>NZ_FNOG01000017.1 GCF_900106525.1 Lysobacter enzymogenes | reverse complement strand
CTTATCAGGCGCTCGATCCGGCGTTCGTCGCCGGCGCCGGCAACCGTTCGCTGATCGGCCGCGGCCTCGACGACCTGCGCGTGTACGTGCTCGACGCCGGCCTGCAGCCGGTGCCGCCGGGCGTGGTCGGCGAACTCTACGTCGCCGGCGCCGGTCTGGCGCGCGGCTATCTGCGCCGTCCGGGCCTGAGCGCGTCGCGCTTCGTCGCCAATCCGTTCGCGCCGGGCGAGCGCATGTACCGCTCCGGCGACCTTGCGCGCTGGCGCGAGGACGGGCAGCTGGATTACTTCGGCCGCGCCGACCACCAGGTCAAGATCCGCGGGTTCCGCATCGAGCTGGGCGAAATCGAGGCGGCGCTGGCCAAGCTCGGGCATGCCTACAACGCGGTCATCGACCGCGAGGACCGCAGCGGACAGAAGCAGTTGGTGGCGTACATCGTCGCGCCCGAGCTGGACGCGACCGCGCTGCGCCGCGGTCTGTTGGAGCACCTGCCCGATTACATGGTGCCGGCCGCGTTCGTCGCGGTTGCCTCGCTGCCGCTGACCGCCAACGGCAAGCTCGACCGCAAGGCGCTGCCGGCGCCGGAGCACGTCGCGGCCAGCGAGCGCGCGCCGCGCAATGCGCAAGAGGCCGCGTTGTGCGAGTTGTTCGCCGAGGTCCTCGGTCTGGACAGCGTCGGCATCGACGACGACTTCTTCGAGCTCGGCGGCCAATCGTTGCTGGCGACCCGGCTGATCGGCCGCATCCGCGCCGAGTTCGGCCTGAAACTGTCGATCCGCGTGCTGTTCGAAGCGCGCACCGTGGACGCCCTCGCCCGCCGTCTGGGCGACAGCGAACGCGCGCGCAATCCGTTGCTGCCGCTGCCTTCGCGTCCCGATGCGCTGCCGATGTCCTACGCGCAGCAGCGGCTGTGGTTCCTGCACCGTTTCGAAGGCCCGAGCGCGACCTACAACATTCCGCTGACGCTGAGCCTGGAAGGCGAACTCGACCTCGCCGCGCTGCAGGCCGCGATCGCCGATGTCTGCGCGCGCCACGAAAGCCTGCGTACCGTATTCGAAGACGCCCGGCCGCCGCGCCAGCGCGTGCTCGACGCGTTCGCGCCGGAGCTGCGCCGCGTCGGCTGCGAGGACGCCGGACTCGCCGCCGCGCTCGCCGCCGCGTCGGACTACGCCTTCGACCTGAGCCGCGAAGCGCCGCTGCGCGCCACGCTGTTCGCGCTTGCGCCGCAACGCCACGTATTGCTGCTGCTGATGCACCACATCGCCGCCGATGGCGCTTCGCTGGCGCCGCTCGCGGCCGATCTCGGCCAGGCCTATGCCGCGCGCCAGCAAGACCGCGCGCCGGCGTTCGCGCCGCTGCCGCTGCAGTACGCCGACTACGCGCTGTGGCAGCGCGACGCGCTCGGCGATCCCGCCGATGCCGGCTCCTGGTCGGCGCGCCAGATCGCTTACTGGACCGACGCGCTCGCCGGCTTGCCGGAATACACCGAACTGCCGCGCGACCGCGACGCCGGCGACGCGCCGAGCCGACTCGGCCGCAGTCTGCGCCTGCGCCTGGACGCGGACCTGGAGGGCGTCGCGCGCCGTCACGGCGTGACCTTGTTCATGCTGCTGCAGGCCGCGCTCGCGGCGACCCTGTGCCGGCTCGGCGCTGGCGACGACATCGCCCTGGGCACGCCGGTCGCCGGCCGCGACGATCCGCTGCTGGAACGCAGCATCGGCATGTTCGTCAATACCGTGGTGCTGCGCACCGACGCATCCGGCAATCCGCGCTGGAGCGAACTGCTGCAGCGCGTGCGCTCCTCCTCGCTGGGCGCGTACGCCCATCAGGAGCTGCCGTTCGAACATCTGGTCAACGCGCTCAATCCGGCGCGCAGCGTCGGCCGCCATCCGCTGTTCCAGGTGATGCTGTCGCTGCAGGTCGGCGCGCCGCCCGCGCCGGAACTGCCGGGCCTGCGGTGCGCCTTGTACGAGTTCGACGCCGGCGTCGCCAAGTTCGACCTCAGCTTCGATTTCGTCGCCCGCGCCGATGGTTCCGGCGTGGACGGCCTGCTCGAATACGCCACCGGCCTGTTCGACGAAACCACCGCCGCCGCGATCGCCGAGTCGATGCTGCGCGCGCTGCGGGCGCTGGCCGCCGACGCGCAGGCGCGCATCGGCGATGTCGCCCTGGACGACGGCGCCGAGCTGCTGCGCCGGCTCGCCGATTCGCACGGCGAGGTCCGCGCCTGGGACGAAGGCCTGACCCTGGCCGAAGCGTTCCAGGCGCAGGCCGCCTCGACGCCGGACGCGGTCGCGCTGACCTTCGGCGCCGAGGAATACCGCTACGGCGAACTGGAACAACGCGCCAACCGCCTCGCCCATGCGTTGATCCGGGCCGGCGCCGGCGCCGAAGACCTGATCGCGCTGGCCTTGCCGCGCGGCGTCGGCACCGTCGTCGCCATGCTCGCCGTGGCCAAGGCCGGCGCCGCCTGGATGCCGCTGCAAGTCGACGGCGAAGGCGAGCGCCAACGCGAACTGATCGCCGACGCGCGGCCGCTGTGGGTGCTCGCCGACCGCGCCAGCGCCGCCGCGCTCGATCTTCGCGAGCGCGCTCTGGTGCTCGACGGCGACGAATTCCAGGCGCGCATCGCGGCCTCGCCCGCGCACGCGCCCACCGCCGCCGACCGCGTGCGCCCGCTGCGGCCGCAGCACCCGGCCTATCTGATCCACACCTCCGGCTCGACCGGCAAGCCCAAGGGCGTGCTGGTTGCCCAGGCCGCGCTGGCGCATCTGTTCCAGCATCAGCGCGAGACCTTGTTCCGTCGCGTCGCCGACGACGCCGGCGAACCCCGCATCCGCTTCGCCCTGACCGCGCCGTTCGCGTTCGACACCGCGATCGAGGGCCTGCTGTGGCTGTGCGCGGGCCACGAGCTGGACCTGATCGACGAGGACACCCGCCGCGACGGCGAACTGCTGATCGCGCGCCTGCGCCAACGCCGCATCCACGCGGTCGACCTGACCCCGGGCCATTTCGACCAATTGCACGAACGCGGCCTGCTCGATCCGGCGCACTGGCATCCGCGCAGCGTGATCCTCGGCGGCGAAGCCGTCGCGCCGCATGTGTGGGCGCGGCTGGCGGCGCATCCGCGGGTGCGCGGCTACAACGCCTACGGCCCGACCGAATACGCCGTGGACGCCGCCTGCGCCGTCATCGACGGCGAGCGCGTCCAGGTCGGCCGGCCCTTGTCGAACACCCGCGCCGTGGTGCTCGACGCGTGGCTGCGTCCGGCCGCCGACGGCGCCGCCGGCGAGCTGTATCTGTCCGGTCCCGGCCTCGCCCGCGGCTATCGCGGCCGCGCTGCGCTCACCGCCGAACGCTTCCTCGCCGATCCGTTCGCGCCCGGCCAGCGCATGTACCGCACCGGCGACCGCGCCCGCCGCCGCGCCGACGGCGCGATCGAAGTGCTGGGCCGCAACGACGAGCAGATCAAGATCCGCGGTTTCCGCATCGAGCCGGGCGAGGTGCGCGCGGAGCTGGCCGCGGCGGGCTTCGGCTCCAGCGCGGTGCTGGCGCTGGCCGATCGCGCCGGGCGCAAGCGATTGGTGGCTTACATCGCGGCCGGATCGCTGGACCCGGACGCGCTGCGCGCGACGCTGGCCGAGCGCCTGCCGGACTACATGATCCCCGCCGCGCTGGTGCGCGTGGACGCGCTGCCGCTGACCGCCAACGGCAAGCTCGACCGCAAGGCGCTGCCCGCGCCGGACTTCGAACGCGCGGGCGCTGGCGGCGCCGCGCCGCGCAACGACACCGAGCGCGCGCTGGCGGCCGCGTTCGCCCAGGTGCTGGGCCTGCGCGACGTCGGCATCGACGACGGATTCTTCGCCCTCGGCGGCGACAGCATCAGTTCGATCCAACTGCTCGGCCTCGCCCGCGACGCCGGGCTGGGCTTGAGCGCGCGCGACGTGTTCCAGCGCCAGAGCGTGCGCGCGCTGGCGACGGTCGCCGTGCCGTTGTCGGCGCGGGCCGCGCCGACGCGCGCGCAGGTCGAGGCCGAAGGCGAGTTCCCCGCGCTGCCGGCGATGGCCGAACTGTTCGCTCAAACCGGGCATTACCGCGAGTTCCAGCAGTCCCTGCTGCTGCGGGTGCCGGCGCTGCACGCCGCCGCGCTGGACACCGCGCTGCGCGCGTTGAGCGAGCGTCACGACGCGCTGCGCCTGCGGCTCGGTCCGGACCGCGCGCCGCGCATCGTCGCGGCCGCCGACAGCGCACCGTCGCTGCGCCGCGTCGACGCGCACGGGCTCGACGACGCCGCGTTCGAACGCAGCCTCGCCGGGCAGGCCCAGGCCGCGCAGGAGCGCCTGGACCCGCACGCCGGCCGCGCGCTCGAAGCCGTCTGGTTCGACCGCGGCGCCGACTCGCGCCTGTTGCTGTGCGTCCATCACCTCGCCGTCGACGGCGTCTCCTGGCGCATCCTCGTCCCCGACCTGCGCGCCGCCTACGAACAAGCCGCGCGCGGCGACGCCGTCGCCCTGCCCGCGGTGCCGACCTCGCTGCGCGAATGGGCGCTGGCGCTGCCTCGCGCCGCGAGCGAACGCCGCGCGCAGCTCGATTACTGGACCGCCGCGCACGCCGGCGGCGACCCGACGCCGTTGCCGCGCCCGCTCGATCCGCTGCGCGACACCCTGTCCGCGCAGCGCCGCCTGAGCCTGCGCCTGGACCCCGCCACCACCCGCGCCTTGCTGACCCGCGCGCCGGAACGGGTGCGCGGCCGCATCAACGACGTCCTGCTGACCGCGTTCGCGCAGGCCCTGACCGGCTGGCACGGCGGCGATGAGGCGCTGATCGACGTGGAAGGCCACGGCCGCGAGAGCGCGCTGCTCGACGGCGCCGACCTGTCGCGCACGGTCGGCTGGTTTACCAGCGTATTCCCGCTACGCCTGCAGCTGCCGGCGGGCGACACGCTGCGCGCGCTGAAGTCGGTCAAGGAACAACTGCGCGCGGTGCCCGAGCACGGCGTCGGCTACGGCCTGCTGCGCTATCTCGACGAAAACGGCCGCGCGGCGCTGGCCGCGCACGCCGTGCCCGCGGTCGGCTTCAACTATCTGGGCCGCTTCGACCTCGACGGCGGCGGCGACTGGAGCGCGCAGGCGGGCGCCGGCCTGGGCAGCGGCGGCGAGCCGCTGCAGGCGCTGGCGCACGCGCTGGAACTCAACGCCCTGACCGCGGCCGGCAACGACGGCCCCGAGCTGTGCGCGCACTGGACCTGGGCCGCGGACCTGCTCGACGAGGCGCAAGTGCGCGCGGTCGCCGAAGCGTGGTTCCAGCGGCTGCGCGAGATCGTCGCGCTGACCGCGGACGATGCGGCGCCGTGCCTGACGCCGTCGGACCTGGAACTGGTCGCGCTCGATCAAGGCCAGATCGAACGCCTGGAACGCGAGCGCCCGCTCAGCGAGATCCTGCCGCTGTCGCCGCTGCAGGACGGCTTGCTGTTCCACGCCCTGTTCGACCGCGCCGCGCCCGACGCCTACCTCACCCAGATGCTGTTCGCGCTCGACGGCGCGCTCGACGTCGACCGCCTGGAACGCGCCGCCAACGCGCTGCTGGCGCGGCATCCGCACCTGGCCGCGGGCTTCGCCCACGCCGGGCTGGCGCAGCCGGTGCAGTGGATCGCGCGGCAGACGCCGGCACCGTGGGAACTGATCGACCTGAGCGCGCTGAACCCGCGCCGCGCCGAGACCGAACTGCACGCGCTGCTGGCCGACGACGCCGAACGCGGCTTCGATCCGGCGCGGCCGCCGCTGCTGCGCTTCACCGTGCTGCGGCTGGAGCGCGAGCGCCATCTGCTCGCCTTCACCAGCCACCATTTGCTGCTCGACGGCTGGTCCACGCCGGTGCTGATGCGCGAGCTGTTCGCGCTGTACCGCCACGACGGCGACGCCGCGCTGGCGCCGGCCAGGCCGTACCGCGACTACCTGCGCTGGCTGGGTTCGCGCGACGGCGAGGCGGCCGCCGCCGCATGGCGCGAGGCCCTAGCCGACCTGGACGAACCGACCCGGATCGCGCCGGTCACCGGCGCCGACGCGGTCGCGCCGGCGCCGCGCGTGCTCGCGCACCGGCTCGACGCCGCGCTGAGCGCGCGCATCGACGCGCAGGCGCGGCGTCTCGGCGTGACCCAGGCCACCGTGGTGCAAGCGGCCTGGGCCCTGGTGCTGAGCCAGCTCGCGCATCGCGACGACGTCGTGTTCGGCGCCACCGTGTCCGGCCGGCCGGCCGAGCTGGCCGGCGTCGAGGACATGATAGGCTTGTTCATCAACACCCTGCCGCTGCGCCTGCGCGTGCGGCCGGAAGAAAGCGTGGCGCAGTTGCTGCGCCGGCTGCAGGACGAGCAATCGCGCCTGCTCGATCACCAGCACCTGGGCCTGAGCGAGGTCCAGCGCCTGAGCGGCCATGGCGAGTTGTTCGACACCTTGGTGGTGTTCGAGAACTTCCCCATCGGCGGCGATGCCCATGCCGCCGGCGACGCCGGCCCGCAGTTGCGCGCGCGCTTCCACGGCCATCGCGGCGGCGACGCCTCGCATTACCCGCTGGGCCTGACCGCGGTGCCCGGCGAACGCATGAGCCTGAAGATCGGCTATCGCCCGGACCTGTTCGATTCCGCCGTCGCGCAAGCCATCGCCGAGCGCCTGGAGCGTGCGCTCGACGGCTTGGCCGGCGATCCGCAGCGCCGCGTCGCGGCGCTCGACCTGCTCGGCGACGGCGCGCCCGCGCAGGCGCTGGCGGTGTGGAACGCCACCGCGCATGCGGTCCCCGAGACCACGCTGCCGGCGCTGTTCGCCGCACAGGCCGCGCGCACGCCCGATGCGGTCGCGGTCGCTTTCGACGGCCGCTCGCTGAACTACGCCGAACTCGACGCCCGCGCCAACCGGCTGGCGCGCCTGCTGATCGCCGAGGGCATCGGTCCGGAAAGCGTGGTCGGCGTGGCGCTGCCGCGCTCGCTGGAACTGATCGTCGCGCTGTACGCCGCGCACAAGGCCGGCGCGGCGTACCTGCCGCTGGATACCGATTATCCGGCCGAACGCCTGGCCTACATGCTCGACGACGCGCGCCCGCAGCGCGTGCTCACCCGCATGGACGTACGCGACCGCCTGCCGGCTCAAGCCCCCGCGCTGTGCGTGGACGCGGCCGATGTGCGGGCGCGCGTGGACGCGCTGGCCGCCGGGCCGGTGGCCGCCGCGGAACTGCGCGCGCCGCTGCTGCCGCAGCATCCGGCCTATGTGATCTACACCTCCGGCTCGACCGGCCGGCCCAAGGGCGTGGTCAACAGCCATCGCGGCATCGTCAACCGCCTGGCCTGGATGCAGCACGCCTACGGCCTGCAGGCCGACGACTCGGTGCTGCAGAAGACCCCGTCGAGCTTCGACGTTTCGGTGTGGGAATTCTTTTGGCCGCTGCTGCACGGCGCGCGACTGGTCGTCGCCAGGCCCGACGGCCACCGCGACCCGGCGTATCTGGCCGAACTGATCGAGCGCGAGCGCATCACCACCGCGCACTTCGTGCCGTCGATGCTCGACGCGTTCGTGCACGCCTTCGACGAACGCGGCGGCGACGCCGCCGCGGCCTGCGCCAGCCTGCGCCGCATCGTCTGCAGCGGCGAAGCCCTGCCCGGCGAACTGCGCGACCGCGTGCGCGAACGCATCGGCCGGCCGCTGCACAATCTCTACGGCCCGACCGAAGCGGCGGTGGACGTCACCGCGTGGGCCTGCCGCGACGACGAGCGCGGCGCCGGCGTGCCGATCGGCGCGCCGATCTGGAACACCCGCTTGTACGTGCTCGATCCGGCGCTGCGCCCGCTGCCGGCGGGCGTGCCGGGCGAACTGTATCTGGCCGGCGTCAATCTCGCCCGCGGCTATCTGGGCCGCGCCGGCCTCAGCGCCGAACGCTTCGTCGCCGATCCCTTCGCCGGCGACGGCAGCCGCATGTACCGCACCGGCGACCTCGCGCGCTGGCGCGAGGACGGCGCGATAGAATACCTCGGCCGGGTCGACCATCAGGTCAAGATCCGCGGCCTGCGCATCGAGCTGGGCGAGATCGAAGCCGCGCTGGCGCGCGCTGGCTACGCCCACAACGCGGTGATCGCGCGCGAGGACCGTCCCGGCGAAAAGCGCCTGGTCGCCTACCTCGCCGCGCCCGCCCTCGACGAAGCGGGGCTGCACGAGCGGCTGTCGCGCGAACTGCCCGACTACATGGTCCCGGCCGCGTTCGTGCGCCTGGACACGCTGCCGCTTTCGCCCAACGGCAAGCTCGAACGCAAGGCGCTGCCCGCGCCGGGCGTCAAGGCCGCCTCCTTGCGCGGCCCGCGCGACGCCACCGAGGCGCTGCTGTGCTCGCTGTACGCGCAGGTGCTCGGCGTGGAACGGGTCGGCATCGACGACAGCTTCTTCGCCCTCGGCGGCCATTCCCTGCTCGCCACCCGCCTGATCGGTCGGGTGCGCGCCACCTTCGACGTCGAACTGCCGATCCGCGCCCTGTTCGAGGCGCCGAGCGTCGCCGCCTTCGCCCAGCGCCTGGGCCAGGGCGAGCGCGGCCGCGCGTCGCTGTCGGCGCAGCCGCGCCCGCGCACGCTGCCGCTGTCGTACGCGCAGCAGCGTTTGTGGTTCCTGCATCAGTTCGAAGGGCCGAGCGCGGTCTACAACATCGCGCTGGCGCTGCGCCTGCGCGGCGCGCTCGACCCGCGGGCGCTGCAAGGCGCGCTGGAAGACGTGGCCGCGCGCCACGAAAGCCTGCGCACGGTGATCGCCGGCGGCGACGCGCCGCAGCAGCGCGTGCTCGACCACGGCCCGGTCGCGCTGCATCGCGTCGACTGCGCGCCCGCCGGGCTCGACGAGGCGCTGCGCGAGGCCGCCGCCTACGCCTTCGACCTGGAACGCGAGGCGCCGCTGCGCGCGACCGTGTTCGCGCTCGGCGAGGACGACCACGCCCTGCTGATCCTGCTGCACCACATCGCCGCCGACGGCGCCTCGTTGGCGCCGCTGATGGACGATCTGGACCGCGCCTACGCCGGCCGCCTGGCCGGCCGCGCGCCGCAGTGGTCGCCGCTGCCGGTGCAGTACGCCGATTACACCCTGTGGCAACGCGACCTGCTCGCGCGCGACGATGCCGACGGCTTGCACGCACAGCAACTGCGTTGGTGGCGCGAACGCCTGCACGGCCTGCCCGAGCAGCTGAGCCTGCCGAGCGACCGTCCGCGCCCGGCGCGCGCCAGCTTCCGCGGCGCCAGCCTGCCGCTGACCGTTCCGGCGGCGCTGCACCGGCGCCTGAGCGAACTGGCCGCGCAGCGCCACGCCACCTTGTTCATGGTGCTGCAAGCCGCGCTCGCCGCGCTGCTGACCCGCCTGGGCGCCGGCACCGACATCGCCATCGGCAGCCCGGTCGCCGGCCGCGCCGACGCCGCCCTGGAGCCGCTGGTCGGCCTGTTCCTCAACACCCTGGTGCTGCGCACCGACACCGCCGGCGATCCAGCCTTCGACGAACTCGTGTCGCGCGTGCGCGAGGCCGATCTGGCCGCGTTCGAGCGCCAGGACTTGCCGTTCGAGCAGTTGGTCGAAGCGCTCAACCCGGTGCGCTCCATGGCCCATCACCCGCTGTTCCAGGTGATGCTGGTGCTGCAGAACAACCCGCCCGCGCAGCCGCGCCTGCACGGCCTGGACTGCAGCGAGCACGGCCTGCCCTCGCACAGCGCCAAGTTCGACCTGAGCTTCGACTTCAACGAACGCCACGACGCCGACGGCGCCGCGGCCGGCATCGACGGCACGCTGGAATACGCGCTGGACCTGTTCGAGGAAGCCAGCGCCCGCGCGCTCGGCGAGCGCCTGCTGCACCTGCTGGAGGCCGTGGCCGCCGCGCCGTCGCGGCGGATCGGCGCGATCGACCTGCTCGGCGCCGACGAACGCCGCCGCCTGCTCGCCGACGCCAACGCCACCGAACGCGTGCAGCCCGGGCTGACCTTGCCGGCCTTGCTGGAAACGCAGGTCCGCCGCACGCCCGAGCGCGTGGCCGCGCGCTGCGGCGAGGACTCGCTGAGCTACGCCGCGCTCGACGCCCGCGCCAACCGCATCGCCCATGCCTTGATCGCGCGCGGGATCGGCGCCGAAGACATCGTCGCGGTGGCGATGCCGCGCTCGCTCGATCTGCTCGCCGCGCTGCTCGGCACGATGAAAGCCGGCGCGGCGTACTTGCCGCTGGACCCGGATTACCCCGCCGAGCGCCTGAACTACATGCTCGCCGACGCCCGCCCCGCCTGCGCGCTCGGCGACGCGGCGACGCTGGCGCGGCTCGACACCGGCGACTGCGCACGCCTGGCCTTCGACGATCCGGCCGCGCAGGCCGAACTCGCGCGCCAGCCCGACCACGCGCCCGACGACCGCGAGCGCGTGCGCGCGCTGCATCCGCGCCACCCGGCCTATGTGATCTACACCTCCGGCTCGACCGGCCGGCCCAAGGGCGTGCAGATCGAGCACCGCGCGCTGGAGAACTTCCTCTGCGCGATGCGCCGCGAGCCCGGCCTGGGCGGCGACGAGCGGCTGCTCGCGCTGACCCCGGTGTCGTTCGACATCGCCGGGCTGGAACTGTACCTGCCGCTGCTGTGCGGCGCGGAAGTCGACCTCGCCACGCGCGAACTCGCCAGCGACGGCGACCGGCTGCGAGCGCACATCGAGAAGACCCGGCCCAGCGCGATCCAGGCTACGCCCGCGACATGGCAGATGCTGCGCGGCGCCGGCTGGACTCCGCAGCGCGACCTGCGCGCGCTGTGCGGCGGCGAAGCGCTGCCGGCCGATCTGGCCCAGTTCCTCGCCGCCGGCGCCGGCGCGCTGTGGAATCTCTACGGCCCGACCGAAACCACGATCTGGTCGCTGACCGGCCCGGTCCGCGCCGGCGAGCCGGTGCGCATCGGCGCGCCGATCGACAACACCCGCGTCTACATCCTCGACGCCGCGCTGCAGCCGGTGCCGACCGGCGTGGCCGGCGAGCTGTATCTGGCCGGCGACGGCCTGGCGCGCGGCTATTTCCAGCGCGCCGCGCTCAGCGCCGAACGCTTCATCGCCGATCCCTTCGCCGTCGGCGAGCGCATGTACCGCACCGGCGACCTCGCCCGCTGGCGCGCCGACGGCAGTCTGGATTTCCTCGGCCGCGTCGATCATCAGGTCAAGATCCGCGGCTTCCGCATCGAGCTGGGCGAGATCGAAGCGGCGCTGGCCGAACTCGGCCACGCCCGCAACGTCGTGGTCGCGCGCGAGGATCAGGCCGGGCTCAAGCGTCTGGTCGCCTACCTCGCGGCCGAGTCCGTCGACGCCGCGGCGCTGCGCCGCGAACTCGGCGCGCGCCTGCCCGAACACATGCTGCCCTCGGTCTTCGTCGCGCTGCCCGCGTTGCCGCTGACTCCGAACGGCAAGATCGACCGCCTCGCCCTGCCCGAGCCCGAGCGCCGGCAAGACGCCTACCGCGCGCCCGATACGCCGCAACAACGCTTGCTGTGCGAGTTGTTCGCGCAGGTGCTGGGGCTGGAACGGGTCGGCCTGGACGATCATTTCTTCGCCCTCGGCGGCCATTCGCTGCTCGCGACGCGTCTGGTCAGCCGCATCCGCGCCGAGCTCGCCGTGGAACTGCCGCTGCGCACGCTGTTCGAAGCGCCGACCGTGGACGCGCTGTCGCGGGCGCTGCCGGGCGCGCAGAGCGCGCGTCCGCAGCTGCGCCCGCAGGCGCGGCCGCCGCGCTTGCCGCTGTCGTACGCGCAGCGCCGCTTGTGGTTCATCCAGCAGTTCGAGCGCCAGTCCGGCCACGACGCCGCGGTCGAGGGCGCCGGCGCGGCCTACAACATCCCGATGCCGCTGCGCCTGCGCGGAACGCTGGACCGCGCCGCGTTCGACGCCGCCGTCGCCGATGTGCTGGCGCGCCACGAGAGCCTGCGCACGCTGTTCCCGGAAGCCGACGGCGTGCCGTACCAGCACGTGGTCGCGGCCGAGGACGCGCGCAACGTGCTCGAGTTCGCGCGCGTGGACGCGCGCGAACTCGACGAGGCGCTGCGCGCCCGCGCCCTGCACGTGTTCGATCTCGCCGCCGAGCTGCCGCTGCGGGTCAGCGTGCTCAGCGAATCGGACGAGGAACACGTGCTGCTGCTGGTGCTGCACCACATCGCCGGCGACGGCTCGTCGCTGGCGCCGCTGGCGCGCGATCTCGGCCGCGCCTACGCCGCGCGCCTGCGCGGCGCGGCGCCGGACTGGGCGCCGCTGCCGGTGCAGTACCCGGACTTCACCCTGTGGCAGCAGCGTCTGCTCGGCAGCGAGCAGGACAGCGACAGCCTGATCGCGCGCCAGTTCGATTACTGGCGCGAACAGCTTGCCGGCCTGCCCGAACGCATCGAGTTGCCGGCCGACCGCGCGCGCCCCCCGATCGCCAGCCTGCGCGGCCGCCAGTGGGCCTTGCGGATCGACGCGCCGCTGCACGCGCGCCTGCTCGATCTCGCGCATCGGCATGAGGCGAGCTTGTTCATGGTGCTGCAGGCCGGCCTGTCGGCGCTGCTGCACCGGCTCGGCGCCGGCGAGGACATCGCCGTCGGCAGCGCCATCGCCGGCCGCAACGATCAGGCCCTGGACGATCTGGTCGGTTTCTTCGTCAACACCCTGGTGCTGCGCGCCGACCTGTCCGGCCGCCCCGACTTCGCCACCGTGCTCGGACGCGTGCGTTCCACCGCCTTGGCCGCGTACACCCACCAGGACGCGCCGTTCGAGCGTCTGGTGGAACTGCTCAACCCGGTGCGTTCGACCGCGCACCACGCGTTGTTCCAGGTCGGGCTGGTGCTGCAGAACGTCGACGAGGCCGCGCTGGAACTGCCGGGGCTGGAGGTGTCGGACTACCCGGCCGACTTCCGCACCGCCAAGTTCGATTTGTTCTTCAACCTCGGCGAGCGCCAAAGCGCCGACGGCGCGCCCGCGGGCCTGGACGGCAGCATCGAATACGCGACCGACCTGTTCGACGAAGCCAGCGTCGCGACGCTGTGGCGGCGGCTGCTGCGGCTGCTCGAGGCGGCCTGCGCCGATCCGCGCGCCAAGATCGCCGACATCGACCTGCTCGACGCCGAAGAACGCGCCGAACTGCGCCGGCGCGCCAGCGACGGCGCGCCGTTGCCGCAGGCGGCGACCATCGTCGAGCTGTTCGAGCGTCAGGTCGCGCGCGACCCCGACGCGCCGGCGCTGCTATACGGCGCCGCCACGCTGAGCTACGCCGAACTCGACCGCCGCGCCAACCGCCTCGCCCACGCGCTGATCGCCGACGGCGTCGGCGCCGAGGACCGCGTCGCCATCGCCTTGCCGCGTTCGCCGGAGATGGTGATCGCCGCGCTGGCCGCGCTCAAGGCAGGCGCCGCGTATCTGCCGCTGGACCCGGACTATCCGCCGGAGCGGTTGGCCTACATGCTCGATGACGCCCAGCCGGCGCGCCTGATCAGCCGGCGCGAGATCGAGGCGCGGCTGCCCGAGCATGGCGTGAAGCCGTGGCTGCTCGACGCCGCCGAAACCGCGCAGGCGCTGGCCGCGCAAGCGGTCGACCCGCCGCGCGGGCGCATCGCCTCGCCGACGCAGGCCGCGTATGTGATCTACACCTCCGGCTCCACCGGCCGGCCCAAGGGCGTGGTGGTCAGCCACGCCGGCGTGCCGAGCCTGCTCGCCGCGCAGACCGCGGCGTTCGAGGTCGGCCCGGGCTCGCGCGTGCTGCAGTTCGCCTCGCTGAGTTTCGACGCCGCGTTCTGGGAACTGTGCATGGCGCTGCTGTCGGGCGCCGCGCTGGTGATCGGCGACGCCGAGCAGGTGCGCCCCGGCGAAGCGCTGACCGCGCTCGTCGCCGAACACGGCGTCACCCACGCGACCCTGCCGCCGGCCGCGTTGCCGGTACTCGACGCGGCGGCGATGCCGTCGCTGCGCGAGCTGATCGTCGCCGGCGAAGCCTGCGCGCCGCCGCTGGTGGACGCGTGGTCGCGCGGCCGGCGCATGACCAACGCCTACGGCCCGACCGAAACCACGGTCTGCGCGACCATGAGCGCGCCGCTGGCCGGCGCGGTCAATGCGCCGATCGGCGCGCCGATCCGCGGCGCCCGCGTGTACCTGCTCGACGCCGGCCTGCGGCCGGTGCCGGCCGGCGTGGCGGGCGAGCTGTATCTGGCCGGCGCCGGGCTGGCGCGCGGTTATCTGCGCCGCGCCGCGCTCAGCGCCGAGCGCTTCGTCGCCGATCCCTTCGCCGCCGGCGAACGCATGTACCGCAGCGGCGACCTCGCCCGCTGGAACGCGCGCGGCGAGCTGGAGTTCCTCGGCCGCGTCGACCATCAGGTCAAGATCCGCGGCTTCCGCATCGAACTGGGCGAGATCGAGGGCGCGCTGCAGCGGCATCCGGCGGTGGCGCAGTCGATCGTGGTCGCGCGCGAGGACGTGCCGGGCCACAAGCAGCTGGTCGCCTATGTCGTGCTGGAACGCGAGCCGCAGGCGCGCGACGAAGACCGCGAGGCACGCCAGATCGGCGAATGGGAAACCATTTACCAAAACCTCTACGGCGACGAGGCGCTCGACGGCGCCTACGCCTTCGGCGAGAACTTCCACGGCTGGAACAGCAGCTACGACGGCACCGAGATCGCGCTGGAGCAGATGCGCGAATGGCGCGCGAACACCGTCCAGCGCATCCTCGAACTCAAGCCGCGGCGGGTGCTGGAAATCGGCGTCGGCAGCGGCCTGATCCTGTCGCAGGTGGCGCCGCACGTCGACGCTTACCACGGCACCGACCTGTCGGCGGCCACGGTCGAGCGGCTGCGCGCGGAGCTCGCGCAGCAGCCCGCGCTCGACGGCAAGGTCGTGCTGTACGCGCGTCCGGCGCACGAGATGGACGGCCTCGACGCCGGCCTCGACGCCGGCGAGCGTTTCGACGCGATCGTGATCAACTCGGTGCTGCAGTATTTCCCCAACGGCGATTACCTCGCCGAGGTGGTGCGTCAGGCCATGGGCCTGCTTGCGCCGGGCGGCGCGCTGTACCTGGGCGACGTGCGCAACCTGCGCCTGCAACGCAGCTTCGCCAACGCCATCGCCCTGCACCAGAGCGATGCCGACACCGACCCGGCGAGCCTGCGCCGCCGCGCCGAACAACTGCGGCTGGCCGAAAAGGAATTGCTGGTCGCGCCGGAGTTCTTCGCCGAACTGCCGCGCCGGATCGAGGCGATCTGCGCGGTCGACATCCAGACCAAGCGCAGCGCGTACGGCAACGAACTCAGCCGCCACCGCTACGAAGTGGTGCTGCGCAAGGGCCCGCTGCCGCTGCGTTCGGCCGCGGCGTGGCCGGCGCTGGCGTGGACGCCCGCGCTCGGCGACGGCGAGGCGTTCGCGCGCCTGCTGCGCGAGCGCGGCGACGGGCTGCGCCTGACCGGCGTGCCCAACGATCATCTGGCGCCGGAAACCGCGGCGCTGGGCGCGCTGGCCGAAGGCGAAACCGTCGCCGCCGCGCGCGCGCGTCTGGTCGACGTCGCCGATACGGTCGAAGCCCGCAGCGAAGGCTTGATCGCCGTCGCCGCGCAACTGGGCCTGCGCGCGGCCAGCACCTGGGCCGGCGACGGCGAGGATGCCGCGCTGGAGTTGCTGTTCTGGCGCGAAGACGGCCGCGCGATCGCCGACCTGCACCGCGCCGCCCCGGTGCGCGAGCTGTCGGCGTGCACCAACGAGCCGTCCACGTTCGACCAGTTCGCCGACCTGCGCCGCCACATCGCCGCGCAATTGCCGGACTACATGCAGCCGCTGCTGGTGCTGCTGCCGCAGATGCCGCTGAACGCCAACGGCAAGATCGACCGCAAGGCGCTGCCGGCGCCCGACCTCGCCGCCGGCCAGCACCGCGCGGCCGGCAACGAGCGCGAACAGACCCTGGCCGCGCTGTTCGCGCAGGTGCTGGGGCTGCCGCGGGTCAGCGTCGCCGACAGCTTCTTCGACCTCGGCGGCGACAGCATTCTGTCGATCCAACTGGTCGGCCTGGCGCGCAAGGCCGGGCTGCTGATCACCCCGCGAGAAGTGTTCCAGCACCAGAGCGTGTCGGCGCTGGCGCGGATCGCGCGTGAGGCCGACGCCGGCGCGCCGGCGCTGGCCGACGAGCCGGTCGGCCGGGTCGCGCCTTTGCCGGTGCTGCAGTGGTTCCTCGACCGCGAGGCGCCGCTGGACGGCTTCAACCAGAGCGTGCTGCTGCGCGTGCCCGGCGGGCTCGACGCGGCGGTGCTGGGCAAGGCGCTGACCGCGCTGGCGGCCCATCACGATGCCTTGCGCTTGCGGCTGCGCCGCGAAGCGGGCGAATGGGCGCTGGAAGTGCCCGATGCCGGGCAGGTCGAGGTCGGCCTGCGCCGCGTCGACATCGCCGGCCTCGACGACGATGCCTTGCAAGCCGCGCTCGACGAGGCCGCGGCCGCGGCCGCGCGTTCGCTGTCCACCGACACCGGCGAACTGCTGCAAGCGGTGTGGTTCGACGCCGGCGACGCCGCGCCCGGCCGCCTGTTGCTGTGCATCCACCACCTCGCCGTCGACGGCGTGTCCTGGCGCATCCTGATTCCCGACCTGCGCGACGCGGTCGACGCCCTCGCCGCCGGCCGCGAGCCGGCGTTCGCGCCGCGCAGCCATTCGCTGCGCGCGTGGACCGCGCAACTGCGCGAACAGGCGTCCTCGCCCGCGCGTCTGGCCGAGCTGCCGCATTGGCAGGCCCTGGCCGAAGGCCTCGACCCGCCGCTGTCGCCGACCGCGCTGGACCCGTCGCGCGACCTCGGCGCGGCGTGCGGCCACTACAGCCTGAGCCTGCCGGCCGCGGTCGCCGCGCCGCTGCTGACCGCGCTGCCGGCGCGCTTCCACGCCGGCATCAACGACGTGCTGCTCAGCGCGTTCGCGCTGGCGCTCGGCGATTGGCGCCGGCGCCACACCGGGCAGGCGTGCGAGCGGGTGCTGCTCGACCTGGAAAGCCACGGCCGCGACAGCGGCCTCAGCGACCTGGATCTGTCGCGCACGGTCGGCTGGTTCACCAGCCTGTATCCGGTGCGCCTGGAACTCGACGGCATCGACCAGAGCCAGGCCCTGGGCGGCGGACGCGAGCTCGAACGCGCGCTCAAGCAGGTCAAGGAACAACTGCGCGCGGTGCCCGACTACGGCCTGGGCTACGGCGCGCTGCGCTATTACAACCCAGACGCCGCGCCGCTGCTGGCGGCGTTGCCGCAGCCGCAGGTCAGCTTCAACTACCTCGGCCGTTTCGGCGCCGGCGAACACGCCGATTGGAGCGCCGCCAGCGAAAGCCCGGCGCCGGCCGGCGGCGAGTCGCTGCCGATCGCCCACGCGATCGAACTCAACGCCCTGACCCACGACCGCGACGACGGCCCCGAGTTCGTCGCGACCTGGTCGTGGCCGCTGGCGCTGTTCTCGCAGGAACAGATCGAAGACCTCGCCCAGACCTTCGCCCGCGCCCTGCGCGCGCTGGCGGCGCTGGCGGGCGACGCGCGACGCGGCGGCCTGAGCCCGTCGGACGTGGCCCTGTCCGCGCTCGACCAGGACGGTATCGAACGCCTGGAGCGCGACTACCTCGAGGCCGGCGGCGTCGCCGACCTGCTGCCGCTGACGCCGCTGCAGAACGGCCTGCTGTTCCACACCTTGTACGAGCAGGACGGCCCGGACCCGTACGTGGTGCAGGTGCGTTTCGACCTCGACGGCCCGCTCGACGAACGCGCCCTGCGCGACGCGGCGCGCGCGCTGATGCGGCGCCATCCGCACCTGTCGGCTTCGTTCGCGCACCGCGGCTTGGAGCGGCCGGTGCAGGTGATTCCGCGCGAGATTCCGCTGGATTGGCGCCGGATCGACCTCTGCGCGCATCCGGCGCAGACCCGCGACGCCGAAGCCGCGCGGCTCGCCGACGAGGACCGCAACCGGCGCTTCGACCTCGCCCGCGCGCCGCTGCTGCGCTTCACCCTGATCGCGCTCGGCCAGAGCGAGGACGGCCGCGCCCGCCATCGCCTGCTGATCGCCAACCACCACATCCTGCTCGACGGCTGGTCGATGCCGGTGCTGGTGCAGGAGCTGTTCGCGCTGTACTCCGGCGCCGCGCTGCCGCGCCCGGCCGCGTACCGCGATTACCTGGGCTGGCTGCACGCGCGCGATCCGCGGCAGGCCGAAACCGCCTGGCGCGAAGCACTGGACGGCATCGAGGAGCCGACCCTGCTGCTGCCGTCGCAACCGCACGCGTCGGGCCGCCAGAGCGAACACGAACGGGAACTGCCCGAAGGCCTGTCGCGCACGCTGGCGCAGCTGGCGCGGCGCCACGGCCTGACCTTGAACGTGCTCGTGCAAGGCGCCTGGGGCCTGTTGCTGGGCCGCATGCTCGGCCGCGACGACGTGGTCGTCGGCACCACGGTGTCGGCGCGCCCGCCGGAACTCGGCGAAGTCGAGCGCATGATCGGCTTGTTCATCAACACCGTGCCGACCCGCCTGCGCCTGGACCCCAAGCGCAGTTTCGTCGACCTGTTGCTGGAACTGCAGCGCCAGCAGACCGCGCTGATGGATCACCAGCACTTGGATCTGGCCCAGCTGCAGCGCTACGCCGGTTTCGAGCGGCTGTTCGATACCCTGTACGTGTTCGAGAACTACCCCGTTGACCACGACGGCCTCGCCAACGCGCTCGGCGAGCTCAGCATCGCCGGCTTCGCCGGCAGCGACGCCACCCACTATCCGCTGAGCCTGCTGGTCACCCCGGGCCATCGCCTGTCGCTGCGCTTCAACTTCGACCCGGCGCGGCTCGACGCGCTGAGCGTGGAGCGCCTGGCCGAACGCCTGTCGCGCCTGCTCGACGCGGTCGCCGCGCACCCGCAGCGCAGCCTGGAGCATTTCGACCTGCTCGACGACCGCGAGCGCCGCCGGGTGCTGTACGACTGCAACGACAGCGAACGCGAGCTGCCGGCGCTGACGGTGCCGGCGTGGTTCCAGCAACGCGTCGCCGCCGCCCCGGACGCGATCGCGCTCGCCGGCGCCGACGGCGAGCTGAGCTACGCCGAACTCAACCGCCGCGCCAACCGCCTCGCCCATGCGCTGATCGCGCGCGGCGTCGGCCCCGAGGACCGCATCGCCCTGGCGATCGAGCGCTCGTTCGACACCATCGTCGCCGCGCTCGGCGTGATGAAGGCCGGCGCGGCGTATCTGCCGCTCGATGCCGACCATCCGCTCGACCGGCTGAGCTACACCCTCGCCGACGCGCGCCCGCGCCACGTGCTCGCCACCCGCGCCACCGCCGCGCGCTTGCCGCAGGACGCGCCGCTGTTGCTGATCGACGAGGCGGCCGGTTTCGGCAACGAGATCGCCCATGCCGCCGGTCACGACCCGGACGACGCCGAGCGCATGGCGCCGCTGTCGGTGCAGCATCCGGCGTATGTGATCTACACCTCCGGCTCGACCGGCCGGCCCAAGGGCGTGTGCGTGACCCACGCCGGCATTCCGAGCCTGGTCCACAGCCAGATCGAACGCTTCGGCCTGGACGCCGACAGCCGCGTGCTGCAGTTCGCCTCGATGAGCTTCGACGCGGCGGCGATGGAAATGCTGATGTGCTTCGCCGCCGGCGCGCGGCTGGTGCTGCCGCCGCCGGGCCTGCTGCTCGGCGACGCGCTGGCGCGCACGCTGAGCGCGCAGCGCATCACCCATACGCTGATTCCGCCGAGCGCGCTCGGCAGCCTGGACCCGGCCGGACTGGAATGGCCGCGCACGCTGATCGTCGGCGGCGAAGCCTGCCCGCCGCACGTGGCCGCGGCGTGGTCGCGCGGCGGCCGCCGTCTGGTCAACGCGTACGGCCCGACCGAAATCACCATCTGCGCGGCGATGAGCCCGGCGCTGGACGAAGCCGGCCTCGCCGGCGCGGCGCCGCCGCTGGGCCGCCCGGTCGCCAACACCCGGCTGTACGTGCTCGACGCGATGCTGCGGCCGGTGCCGGCCGGCGTCGCCGGCGAGTTGTACATCGCCGGCGCCGGTCTGGCGCGCGGGTATTTCGAACGCGCCGCGCTCAGCGCCGAACGCTTCGTCGCCGATCCGTTCCATGTCGGCCAGCGCATGTACCGTTCCGGCGATCTGGCCCGGCGGCGCGAGGACGGCCAGCTCGATTACCTCGGCCGCGTCGACCAGCAAGTCAAACTGCGCGGCTTCCGCATCGAACTGGGCGAAGTGCAATCGGCGCTGGCCCAATGCGGCTATCCCGGCAACGCCGCTGTGGTGCGCGAAGACCGCCAGGGGCATCCGCAGTTGGTGGCGTATCTGGTGTCGCCCGAACCGGTCGATGGCGAGGCCTTGCGCAAGCGGCTGGCCCAGCGCCTGCCCGAGTACATGGTGCCGGCCGCGTTCGTCGCCCTGCCCGCGCTGCCGCTGACCGCCAACGGCAGCAAGCTCGACCGCAAGGCGCTGCCGGCGCCGCAGTTCGACGCGCACGCGCTGTCGCGCGCGCCGGCCAACGCCGCCGAGCAACTGCTGTGCTCGCTGTTCGCCGAAGTGCTGGGGCTGGAGCGGATCGGCGCGGAGGACAACTTCTTCGCCTTCGGCGGCCACTCGCTGCTCGCCACCCGCCTGATCGGCCGCATCCGCGCCACCTTCGACGTCGAGCTGCCGATCCGCGCCTTGTTCGACGCGCCGACGCCGGAAGCGCTGGCGCACCGCCTGCCCAGCGGCGGCACGGTGCGCGAACCGCTGGCGCCGCAGCCGCGGCCGGCTGTGCTGCCGCTGTCGTTCGCTCAGCAGCGGCTGTGGTTCCTGCATCGCTTCGAGGGGCCGAGCACGACCTACAACATCCCGCTGGCGCTGGAACTGGACGGCGAACTCGACGGGGACGCGCTGGCTGCGGCCCTGAACGACGTGGTCGCGCGCCACGAGAGCCTGCGCACGCTGTTCCCGGCCGGCGACGCGCCGCGCCAGCAGGTGCTGCCGGCGGCCGAGGCCGAACTGCGCCTGCACCGCTCGCGCAGCGACGAGGCCGGCCTGCGCGCCGCGCTGTCGGCGGCCTGCGCGCACCGCTTCGACCTGAGCCGCGAGCTGCCGTTGCGTGCGAGCCTGATCGAACGCGGCCCGCAGCGCCACACGCTGCTGTTGCTGCTGCATCACATCGCCGGCGACGGCGCCTCGATGCAGCCGCTGGCGCGCGATCTCAGCCACGCCTACGCCGCGCGCCTGCGCGGCCGCGCGCCGGCGTTCGCGCCGCTGCCGGTGCAGTACGCCGATTACACCCTGTGGCAGCGCCGCACCCTCGGCGACGAAGCCGACGCCGGCAGCCGCCTGTCGCAGCAGTTGGATTACTGGAAGCGGCAACTGGCGGATCTGCCCGAACGCATCGCCTTGCCGGGCGACCGGCCGCGCCCGGCGCAATCGAGCTACCGCGGCGGCCATCTGCCGCTGCAGCTCGACGCCGCGCTGCACGCGCGCCTGACCGCGCTGGCCCAGCGTCAGGGCGCGACCTTGTTCATGGTGCTGCAGGCGGCGCTGGCGGCGACGCTCGGCCGGCTCGGCGCCGGCGACGACATCGCGCTCGGCACGCCGATCGCGGGCCGCGGCGACGAAGCGCTGCACGATCTGATCGGCCTGTTCCTCAACACCTTGGTGCTGCGCACCGACCTGTCCGGCGACCCCAGCTTCGCCGAGCTGCTCGGCCGCGTGCGCGAAACCGGGTTGGCCGCCTACGAGCATCAGGACCTGCCGTTCGAGCGTCTGGTCGACGCCTTGCAGCCGGCCCGTTCGATGTCCCACCACCCGCTGTTCCAGGTGATGCTGTCGCTGCAGAACAACGCCGCGGGCGAGCTGGCCCTGCCCGGCCTGCGCGTGCGTCCGAGCGCCGGGTTCGACCTGGACATCGCCCAGTTCGACCTCAGCTTCGACTTCAGCGAAGCCTTCGACGAGCGCGGCGCGCCGGCCGGATTGTTCGCCGGCATCGAATATGCGGCCGATCTGTTCGACGCCGACACCGCGCAGCGCATCGGCCTGTACCTGCGGCGCATGCTCGAAGCGGTCGCGGCCGATCCGCGCCGCCGCGTCGGCGAGATCGAACTGCTCGACGGCGAGGAACGCGGCCGCTGGCTGCGCGACGCGCAAGGCGCGCAGGTCGCCGCGTCCGGACTGCTGTTGCCGCAGTGGTTCGAGCGTCAGGCCGCGGCCACGCCCGATGCGGTCGCCGTGGTCTGCGGCGACGAGTCGCTGAGCTACGCCCAGCTCAACCGCCGCGCCAACCGCATCGCCCACGCGCTGATCGCGCGCGGCATCGGGGCCGAGGACCGTGTCGCGCTCGCGCTGCCGCGTTCGCTCGACACCGTGTGCGCGATGCTGGCGACGCTGAAGGCCGGCGCGGCCTATCTGCCGCTGGACACCGAGCACCCCGGCCCGCGCCAGCGCGAACTGCTGGCCGAAGCCGCGCCCGCGCTGTTGCTCGGCCACGCCGGCCTGTGCGACGCGCTCGGCCACGCCGGCCCGGCGCTGCTCCTGGACCGCGACGCCGGCCGCGCCGAACTGGCGGCGATGCCCGAGCGCGATCCCGGCGACGCCGACCGCGCGCCGCTGCATCCGCAGCAGGCGGCCTACGTCATCTACACCTCCGGCTCGACCGGCAAGCCCAAGGGCGTGGTGGCCGTGCACGGCGGCGTCGCCAATCTGTTCGAGGAACACCGCGAGCGCATGTTCGCCGACGTGGTCGCGCACAGCGGCAGCGAGCGCATCCGCTTCGCGCTCACCGCCACCTTCGCCTTCGACACCTCGCTGGAAGGCCTGCTGTGGCTGTGCGCTGGGCAGGAGCTGCACGTGGTCGACGATCTAACCCGCCGCGAAGGCCAGGCGCTGATCGAGTACATCGACGCGCACGGCATCCACGCGGTCGATCTGACCCCGGCGCACTTCGAGCAGTTGCGCGCGCAAGGCTTGCTCGACGCCGGCCGGGCGTATCCGCGCACGGTGGTGCTCGGTGGCGAAACCGTCGGCGAGTCGCAATGGCGGGCGCTGCGCGAGCATCCGGTGCGCGGCTACAACTGCTACGGCCCGACCGAATGCACGGTCGACGCCAGCTACGTGGCGATCGACGAGATCGACGAAGGCGACCGCCCGAGCATCGGCACCGCGTTGCGCAACACCCGCCTGTACGCGCTCGACGCGCGGCTGCGGCCGGTGCCGGCGGGAGTGCCGGGCGAGCTGTACATCGCCGGCGCCCCACTCGCCCGCGGCTACCTCGGCCGCGCCGCGCTCAGCGCCGAACGCTTCGTCGCCGATCCCTTCGTTGCCGGCGAACGCATGTACCGCTCCGGCGATCTGGTGCGCTGGCGCCGCGACGGTCGCCTGGAGCATCTGGGCCGCGCCGATCACCAGCTCAAGATCCGCGGCTTCCGCATCGAGCCGGGCGAGATCGAGGCGGCGCTGGCGGCGCTGGGCTACAGCGCCAACGCGGTGATCGCGCGCGAAGACCGGCCGGGGCGCAAGCGCCTGGTCGGCTATGTGGTCGCGCCCGAAATCGACGCCGCGCAGCTGCGCCGCGAACTGGCCGAACGCTTGCCCGAGTACATGGTGCCGGCCGCGTTCGTGGCGGTGCCCGCGCTGCCGCTGACGCCGAACGGCAAGCTCGACCGCGCCGCGCTGCCCGCGCCGGCGGTCGAAGCCGCCGCAGCGCCCGAGGCCGGCGCCAGCGAGCGCGAGCGCCTGCTCGCGGCGCTGTTCGGCGAAGTGCTGGGGCTGCCCGCGCCGGGTCTGGACGAGGGCTTCTTCGCCCTCGGCGGCGACAGCATCAGTTCGATCCAGTTGGTCGGCCGCGCCCGTCAGGCCGGCCTACGCCTGAGCGCGCGCGACGTGTTCCAGCATCAAAGCGTGCGCGCGCTGGCGGCGGTGGCGACGCCGGAAACCGCGGCGTCCGCGGCGCCCTCGGTGGCGCCGGTCGGCGAATTGCCGGCCACGCCGATCGTGCGCGACCTGCTCGAACACGACGCGCCGTACGATCAGTACCAGCAGTCGATGCTGCTCAAGGTGCCGGCGCTCGACGGCCGCGCCCTGGTCCTGGCGCTGCAGGCCTTGCTCGATCACCACCACGCCTTGCGCCTGCGCGTGCTCGATCGCGAGCGCCTGGAAATCCTGCCGGCCGGCGCGGTGCGCGCCGACGATTGCCTGCTGGCGATAAGCGGCGCCACGCCCGCGCCGGCGGCGGTAGCGCGGCTGGCCGATTCGGCGCAAAAGCGCCTGGCCCCGGCCGCCGGCCGCCTGCTGCAAGCGGTGTGGTTCGACGCCGGCGAACAATCGCGGCTGTTGCTGGTGATCCATCACCTCGCCGTCGACGGCGTGTCCTGGCGCGTGCTGCTGCCGGATCTGCGTTCGGCGTACGAACAGGCGCTGCAAGGCCGCCACAGCATCGAACTGGACGCCTCGCCGACCTCGCTGCGCGAATGGGCGCTGGCCCTGCCGCAGGCCGCGCAACGCCGTCGCGACGAGTTGCCGCTGTGGCGCGGCATGCTCGCGCCCGACGGCGGCGCGTGGCTGCCGCGCCGGCTCGACCCGGCCCGCGACGTCATGGCCAGCCTGCGTACCCTGAGCCTGAGCCTGGACGCCGAGACCACCCGCGTCCTGCTGACCCAGGCGCCGGAGCGCATCAACGGCCGCATCAACGACGTGCTGCTCAGCGCGTTCGCGCTGGCGATGCTGCAATGGCGGCGCGAACGCGGCGAAGCCGGCGCGCAGGCGCTGACCTTCGACCTGGAAGGCCACGGCCGCGAACTCGCCGCGGTCGACGGGCTGATCGACGGCGCCGACCTGTCGCGCACCGTGGGCTGGTTCACCAGCCTGTTCCCGGTGCGGCTGGACGCCTCGGGCTTCGACCTCGACGAAGCGCTGGCCGGCGGCAAGGCGCTGGAGCGCGCGCTCAAATCGGTCAAGGAGCAGCTGCGGCAAGTGCCCGACCAGGGCATCGGCTACGGCTTGTTGCGCCATCTCGACCAGGACGCGCGCGCCGAGCTGGGCGCGCTTGCGCCGCCGACGCTGGGCTTCAACTACCTCGGCCGCTTCGCGGTCGCCGGCGAGGCCGCCGACGCCGACTGGAACCCGGTCGGCGAGGACGGCGGTTTCGGCGGCGGCAGCGACGCCGAACAGCCGCTGCCGCACGCCATCGACCTCAACGCCCTGGTCCGCGACGAAGCCGACGGCCCGCGCCTGCACGCCAACTGGAACTGGGCCGGCGAACTGCTCGACGAGGCCGCGGTGCGCTCGCTGGCGCAGGCCTGGTTCGACGCGCTCGCGCGCATCGCCGCCTTCGCCCGCGACGCCGACGGCGCCGCGCTGACGCCGTCCGACGTACCGCTGGTCGCGCTCGACCAGTCCGACATCGAACTCCTGGAATCGCTCTATGCGCAACTCGCAGATTGAAGACATCCTGCCGCTGACCCCGCTGCAGCACGGCTTCTTGTTCCACGCCTTGTACGACGACAAGGTGCAAGACAGCTATGTAGTGCAAATGACCTTCGCCCTCGACGGCGCGCTCGACGCCGCGGCCCTGCGCGCCGCCGCCGACGCGCTGCTGCGGCGCCACGCCAGCCTGCGCGCGGCGTTCGTGCACCACAAGATCAAGGAACCGGTGCAGGTGATCCAGCGCGAGGTCCAGGCGCCGTGGCGCGAGCTGGATGTGTCCGAGTTGCCGCCGCCGCAGCGCGCGCAGGCGCTGGAACGCGCGATCGCCGAGGATCTGCAACAACGCTTCGAACTCACCCGCGCGCCGCTGCTGCGCTTCGTCCTGGTGCGCGAATCGGCCCGGCGCCACTATCTGATCTTCACCAGCCACCACATCCTGCTCGACGGCTGGTCCTCGCCGATCGCGCTGCAGGAACTGTTCGCGCTGTACCGCAACGGCGCCGACGCCGACGCGCTGCCGCGGGTGGCGCCGTACCGCGACTACATGCGATGGCTCGGCGGGCGCGACCAGACCGGCGCGCGCGACGCGTGGCGCGCCGCGTTCCTGGGCTTCGAGGAACCCACCCGCATCGCCGCGGCCAGCACCGCGCCGGCCGCGCCGGAGACCTTGCGCATCGATCTGCCCGACGCGCTGGTCCAGCGTTTGACCCAACTCGCGCGCGGGCTCGGCGTGACCCTCAACACCGTGGTCCAGGCGGCCTGGGGCGTGTTGCTGGGACGCATCGGCAACCGCCTCGACGTCGCCTTCGGCACCACCGTCTCCGGCCGGCCGCCGGAACTGCCCGGCGTCGAACGCATGGTCGGCTTGTTCATCAACACCCTGCCGCTGCGCTTGCAGTGGCGGCCCGACGAAACCGTCGCCGCGCTGCTGACCCGATTGCAGCGCGAACAGGCCGCGCTGCTCGATCACCAGCACCTGGGACTGGCCGAAATCCAGCGTCTGGCCGGCCACGCCGAACTGTTCGACACCCTGGTGGTGTTCGAGAATTTCCCGGTCGGCGACGAGCAGGAGGACCCCGACGCGCTGAAGATTTCGCTGCACAGCCACAACGGCGGCGACACCTCGCATTACCCGGTCGGCCTGGCGCTGATCCCGGGCCGCCCCTACCAGCTCAAACTCAGCTACCGCCCGGACCTGTTCCAACGCGAGCAGGTGGAGCGCCTGGGCCGCCGCTACCAACGCCTGATCGAAGCTTTCGCCGCGGACGCGCAGCAGCCGCTGGGCCGCATCGACCTGCTCGACGACGACGAAGCGCAGCAGGTGCTGCGCGACTGGAACGCCACCGCGCACGCACTGCCGCCGGCGACGCTGGCGCAGCGGCTTTCCGAGCAGGCCGCGCGCACGCCCGAGGCGATCGCGCTGAGCTTCGAGGGCGAGTCGCTGAGCTACGCCGAACTGGAAGCGCGCAGCAACCGCCTCGCGCACGCGCTGATCGCGCAAGACATCGGCCCGGAATCCATCGTCGGCGTGGCCCTGCCGCGCTCGCTCGACTTGCCGGTCGCGCTGTGCGCGGTGGTCAAGAGCGGCGCCGCGTATTTGCCGCTGGACACCGACTACCCGGCCGAGCGCCTGGCCGACATGCTTGCCGACGCCAAGCCGGCGCGGGTGTTGACGCGCGGCGACGTCGCCGCGCGCCTGCCCGCCGCTGCGCCGTCGTGGCGTCTCGACGATGCGGCGCTGTGCGCGCGCCTGGCCGCCCTGCCCGCGCACGCGCCGGACGACGGCGAGCGCACCGCGCCGCTGCGGCCGCAGCACCCGGCCTATGTGATCTACACCTCCGGCTCGACCGGCAAGCCCAAGGGCGCGGCGATCCCGCATCTCGGCATCGTCAACCGCCTGGACTGGATGCAGCGCGAGTACAAGCTCCAGGCCGACGACGCGGTGCTGCAGAAAACCCCCGCCAGCTTCGACGTCTCGGTGTGGGAATTCTTCTGGCCGCTGACCCAGGGCGCGCGGCTGGTGCTGGCGCGGCCCGACGGCCATCGCGAACCGGCGTATCTGGCCCGCTTGATCGCGCAGGAGCGCATCACCACGGTCCACTTCGTCGCCTCGATGCTGGAGCTGTTCGTGCTCGAAGCCGACGCCGGGCAATGCGCCAGCCTGCGCCGCATCATCTGCGGCGGCGAAGCCTTGTCGGCCGATCTGCGCCGGCGCGTGGCGCAGCGGCTGGGGCGGCCGCTGCATCATTCCTACGGGCCGACCGAGACCTCGATCGGCGTGGCGGCATGGCCGTGCCGCGATGTCGAGGACGGCCCGATCCCGATCGGCGGCCCGCTCGCCAACACCCGCTTCTACGTGCTCGACAGCGCGCTGCGGCCGGTGCCGGCGGGCGCGGTCGGCGAGTTGTACATCGCCGGCGACTGCCTCGCCCGCGGCTATCTCGGCCGCGCCGCGCTCAGCGCCGAACGCTTCGTCGCCGATCCGTTCGCGGCCGGCGAGCGCATGTACCGCTCCGGCGACCTCGCCCAATGGCGCGAGGACGGCGTCATCGTCCATCGCGGCCGCGCCGACCATCAGGTCAAGGTGCGCGGCCTGCGCATCGAACTGGGCGAGATCGAAGCGCAGCTGGCGCTCGCCGGCTTCGCGCGCAACGCCGCGATCGTGCGCGAGGACCGGCCCGGTCAGCGCCAGATCGTCGCTTACGTGGCCGCGGCCGGCGAGTTCGACGCCGACGCGCTGCGCGCGCGGCTGGCCGAGCGCCTGCCCGATTACATGGTGCCGTCCGCGCTGCTGGCGTTGCCGGCGCTGCCGCAACTGCCCAACGGCAAGCTCGACCGCAAGGCGCTGCCGGCGCCCGACTACGCTCCGCTGAGCGCGCGCGAACCGCGCGACGAACGCGAACGCGCGCTGTGCGCGCTGTACGCCGAGGTGCTGGGGCTGGAACGGGTCGGCATCGACGACAGCTTCTTCGCCCTCGGCGGGCATTCCTTGCTGGCGATCCGCCTGATCAGCCGGGTCCGCGCCGAACTCGACATCGAATTGCCGATCCGCGCCTTGTTCGAGGCGCCCAGCGTCGCCGCGCTGGCCGTCGCGCTGGACCCGCGGCGCGCGCGCCGCCCGGCCTTGCTGCCGCAGCCGCGCCCCGAGACGCTGCCGCTGTCGTTCGCCCAGCGCCGGCTGTGGTTCCTGCACCGGCTCGAAGGGCCCAGCGCCACCTACAACCTGCCGCTGGCGCTGGAGCTGCACGGCGCGCTCGACCGCGCCGCGCTGCGCGCCGCGCTCGCCGACGTGGTCGCGCGCCACGAAAGCCTGCGCACGATGTTTCCCGAGGGCGAGATCGCCCGGCAGCTCGTGCTCGCGCCGCTGGCGCCGCCGCTGCGCGAACGCGAGATCGCGCCCGATGCGCTGAGCGCCGCGCTGGCCGAAGACGCCGCGCACGGGTTCGACCTCGCCCGCGAGATTCCGCTGCGCGCCACGGTCTACCGCCTCGGCGAAGACCGGCACGCGCTGCTGCTGTTGCTGCACCACATCGCCGGCGACGGCGCGTCGATGGCGCCGCTGGCGCGCGATCTGACTCAGGCCTACGCCGCGCGCGCGCAAGGCCGCGCGCCGGACTTCGCGCCGCTGCCGGTGCAGTACGCCGATTACACCCTGTGGCAGCGCCAGGCCCTCGGCGACGAAGACGACGCCGACAGCCCGATCCGCGGCCAGATCGACTACTGGCGCGGCGCCCTGGCCGGCTTGCCCGAGCAACTGGCGCTGCCGGCCGAGCGCGTGCGTCCGCCGCTGCCGAGCTATCGCGGCGGCGTCTGCGCGCTCGACCTCGACGCCGACGTCCACGCCGCCCTGGCCGCCCTCGCCCAGCGCCACGGCGCGACCTTGTTCATGGTCCTGCAGGCGGCGCTGGCGGCGACCCTGAGCCGGCTCGGCGGCGGCGACGACATCGCCATCGGCACGCCGGTCGCCGGCCGCGACGACGAAGCGCTCGGCGGTTTGGTCGGTTTGTTCCTCAACACCCTGGTGCTGCGCAACGACACCTCCGGCGATCCGCGCTTCGCCGAGTTGCTGGCGCGGGCCAGGGACACCGCGCTGTCCGCTTACGCGCATCAGGACCTGCCGTTCGAGCGGCTGGTCGAGCTGCTCAACCCGCAGCGTTCGCTGGCCCACCATCCGCTGTTCCAGGTGATGCTGGTGCTGCAGAACACCGACGCGGCCGAACTGCGCCTGCCCGACCTGAGCGTGCGCGCCGCGGCGCTGGCCAACGACGTGGCCAAGTTCGATCTGGCGTTCACCTTCGCCGAGCGTAACCCGCCCGGCGCCGCGCCGGCGGGGCTCCACGGCGCATTGGAGTACGCGCGCGATCTGTTCGACGACGCCGGCGCGCAGGCCGTGGCCGAACGCCTGCGGCTGTTCTTGCAGGCCGTGGCCGCCGACGAAACGCTGCGCATCGGCGCGGTCGATCTGCTGCGGCCGGCCGAACGCGCGCAGCTGTTGATCGCGCGCAACGACACCGGCGCGCCGCTGGACGAGGCCGACGTGGTGGCGCGCTTCGAGCGGCAGGCGGCGGCGACGCCGCACGCCGTGGCGCTGGTCTGCGATGAGGAAACGCTCAGTTACGCCGAGCTGGACCGTCGCGCCAACCGGCTGGCGCGGGTGTTGATCGCGCGCGGCGTCGGCGCCGAGGACCGGGTCGCGCTGGCGCTGCCGCGCGACGCGAGCCTGGTGGTGGCGATGCTGGCCGCGCTGAAAGCCGGCGCCGCCTATCTGCCGCTGGACCCGAGCTACCCGGCCGCGCGTTTGCGCGCGATGCTCGCCGACGCGCGCGCGCGCCTGGGCCTGGGTACCCGCGCCAGCATCGCCGCCTTGGCCGGCGACGCCGCGCAGGACGCCTGGCTGGCCTTGGACGACGAACGCGTGCGCGGCGAACTCGACGCCGCGTCCTGCGCTGCGCCCAGCGACTCCGAACGCGTGCGCCCCGCGCATCCGCGCCATCCGGCCTACGCGATCTACACCTCCGGCTCGACCGGCACGCCCAAGGGCGTGTTGGTCGAGCGCGCGCAGCTCGCCAATCACATGGCCTGGATGCAGGCGCGTTTCCCGCTCGGCGGCGAAGACCGCGTGCTGTTGCGCACCACGGTCAACTTCGACGCGGCGCAATGGGAGATCTGGCTGCCGCTGCTGGCCGGCGCCGCCGCCTGCCTGCTGCCCGACCGCTTGCGCCACGATCTGGAAGGCGTCGTCGATTACTGCGTGCGCCAGCGCATCGGCGTGGCCCAGGCGGTGCCGTCGATGCTCGCCGCGCTGCTCGACGCGCCGCGCAAACCGGCGCTGCGGCGCCTGTTCTGCGGCGGCGAAGCGCTGCCGGCGGAACTGGCCGAACGCGCCGCGCGCGAGTGGGGCGTGCCGGTGGTGAACCTGTACGGCCCCACCGAAACCACGATCCAAGTCGTCGCTTACGAACGCCCCGCCGACGCGGCCGCGGGCGCCGGCGGCCACGTGCCGATCGGCCGGCCGGTCTGGAACACCCAGGTCTACCTGCTCGACGAACGCCTGCAGCCGGTGCCCGACGGCGTCCCCGGCGAGCTGTACATCGCCGGCGACGCGCTCGCCCGCGGCTACCTAGGCCGCGCCGCGCTCAGCGCCGAACGCTTCGTCGCCAATCCGTTCGACGCCGGCGCGCGCATGTACCGCACCGGCGATCTGGCGCGCTGGCGCGGCGACGGCGAGCTCGACTGCCTCGGCCGGGTCGATCAGCAGATCAAACTGCGCGGGTTCCGGGTCGAACCGGGCGAAATCGAGTCGGCGCTGGCCGCGCTCGGCTGCGCGCGCACCGCCGTGGTGCTGCGCGAAGACAGCCCCGGCCGCAAGCAACTGGTCGCCTACATCGCCGGCGCCGCCGGCGAGCTTCCCGACGCGCACGCGCTGCGCGCCGATCTGGCCGCGCGCCTGCCCGACTACATGGTGCCCGCCGCGATCGTACGCGTGGACGCGCTGCCGCTGGCGCCCAACGGCAAGCTCGACCGCAAGGCGCTGCCGGCGCCGGATGCGCCCGCGGCCGGCCGCGGCCCGCGCGACGAGATGGAACGGCGGCTGTGCGAACTGTTCGCGCAGACCCTGGGCCTGAAAGAAGTCGGCATCGACGAAGGCTTCTTCGCGCTCGGCGGCGACAGCATCAGTTCAATCCAGTTGGTCGGGCGCGCGCGCAGCCAGGGCCTGAAGCTGCACCCGCGCGATATTTTCCAGCACCAGAACGTCGCCGCGCTGGCCGCCGTGGCGGTGCCGCTGGCCGCCGGCGAGGCCGCGCCCGCGCAGGAGTCGCCGCTGGGCGAACTGCCGGCGACCCCGATCCTGCGCTGGTTCGACGAACACGCCGGCGAGGCCGGCGCGCACTACCAGCAGTCGCTGCTGCTCGACGTCCCGGCGCTGCGCGCCGAACCGCTGCGCGCCGCGCTGCAGGATCTGCTCGACCACCACGATGCCCTGCGCCTGCGCCGGATCGACGCCGGCCGCTTCGAAATCCGCGCGCCCGGCGCGGTCGCGGCGAGCGACGCGCTGACCTGCGTGGACCTCGCCGGCCTCGACGACAGCGCCCGCGCCGCCGCGCTGCGCGAACACGCCGACGCCGCCCAGCGGCGTCTGGACCCCGCGGCCGGCCGCCTGCTGCAGGCGGTCTGGTTCGCCCATCCGACCCGGCCGCGGTTGTTGCTGGCGATCCATCACTACGCCGTCGACGGCGTGTCCTGGCGCATCCTGCTGCCGGACCTGCAAGCCGCCTGGGACGCTCGCGCCGCCGGCCGCGCGCCCGCCTTGCAAGCGGTCGCGACCTCGCTGCGGCATTGGGCGCTGGGCCTGTCGCGCGCCGCGCAGGCGCGCGAGCCCGAAATCGCCCTGTGGCAAGCGCAGTTGCCCGTCGACGAAACGCCGCTCGGCGCGCGCGCGTTCGACCCGCGCCGCGACACCGTCGCCACCCGCCGCGAGCTCGCGCTGCGCCTGGACGCCGAGGTCGCCGGGCCGTTGCTTGCCGACGCGGCGCAATCCATCAACGGCCGCGTCAACGACGTGCTGTTGACCGGCTTCGCCCTGGCCCTGGCGCATTGGAACCGCAAGCGCGGCCGCGGCGACGCGAGCCACGCCGGCTTCGGCCTGGAAGGCCACGGCCGCGAAGTCGGGCTGGTCGAGGGCGCCGACCTGTCGCGCACCGTCGGCTGGTTCACCAGTGCCTTCCCGCTGCGCCTGCAGCTACCGCACGGCGACGACGACGCGGCGCTGGAACGCGCGCTCAAGTCGGTCAAGGAACAACTGCGCGCGCTGCCCGACAACGGCGCCGGCTACGGCCTGCTGCGCTATCTGCGCGAGGACGGCGCGCGTCTGGCCGGGCCCGCGCCGCAGGTCGGCTTCAACTACCTCGGCCGCTTCGGCGCCGACGCCGGCGCGTCCGCCGGGTGGACCCCGAGCGAGGAATCCATCGCCGCCAGCGCCGACGCCGCGCGTCCGCTCAACCACACGCTGGAAGTCAACGCCACCGCGGTAGACGGCGCCGACGGCCCGGTGCTGCACGCGCACTGGACCTGGGCCGGCGAGTTGCTCGACCAGGCCGACGTCGCCGAACTCGCGCAAGACTGGTTCGCCGCGCTGCGCCGCATCGTCGCGTTCGCCGCGCGCCGGCCGACGCGCGCGTTCACGCCGTCCGACCTGCCGTTGGCGCGGCTGCCGCAAGCGCAGATCGAGGCCATCGAAGCCGCGCAGCCGCCGTTGCAGGACATCCTGCCGCTGGCGCCGCTGCAACACGGCTTTGTGTTCCATGCGCTGTACGACGAAGCCGGCGGCGACGACTACAGCGTGCAGCTGGCGCTGGCGTTCGACGGCGAACTCGATCCGGCGGCGCTGCGCGGCGCGGTCGAAACCGTATTGCAGCGCCACCCCAATCTGCGCGCCGCGTTCCTGCATCAGGGACTCGACCGCGCGGTCCAAGCGATCGCGCGCGAGGTCGAACTGCCGTGGAGCGAAGTCGACCTGCGCGCGCACGCCGATCCCGACGCCGCGCTCGAACGGCTGCTGCAACGCGACCGGGAGCGGCGCTTCGACCTCGCCCGCGCGCCGCTGCTGCGCTTCACCCTGGCCCGCATCGGCGCGCAGCGCCACGTGCTGGCGCTGAGCCACCATCACATCCTCATGGACGGCTGGTCGCTGCCGTTGCTGTTGCAGGAACTGTTCGCCCTGTACCGCGGCCAGCCGCTGCCGCCGCCGGCGCCGTACCGCGACTACCTCGCCTGGCTCGACCGCCGCGACGGCGCCGCCTCGCGCGAGGCGTGGCGGCGAGCGCTGGAGGACCTGGAGCAACCCACCCTGGTCGCCGAAGGACTGCGCCTGCAGGCGCCGGCGCGGCTGCGCTCGCTGCGGCTCGATGAGGCGCGCAGCGAAGCCCTGGCCGCGCAGGCGCGGCGCCTGGGCGTCACCCTCAACACCTTGGTGCAACTGGCGTGGGTGCTGACGCTCGCGCGCCTGACCGGCCGCGACGATATCGTCTTCGGCGCCACCGTGTCCGGCCGTCCGCCCGAACTGGCCGGCATGGAACGGATGATCGGCTTGTTCATCAACACCGTCCCGGTGCGGCTGCGATTGCGCGCCGGCGAGCGCCTCGGCGAACTCGCCCAGCGCTTGCAGCGCGAGCAGGGCGCACTGCTCGAACACCAGCACCTGAGCCTGCCCGACATCCAGAAAGCCGCCGGCGCCGGCGAGTTGTTCGACACCCTGACCGTGTTCGAAAACTACCCGGTCGACGAACAGCGGTTGCAGCACGACGGCGGCGCGCTGCGCGCCAGCGCGCACGGCAGCAGCGGCGGCGACCGTTCGCACTACCCGCTGGGGTTGGCGGCGATGCCGGGCCGCGAGTTGAAGCTGAGCCTGACCCACCGCCCCGATGCGTTCGACGACGACCGCGCCGAGGCGATCCTCGCCACCTGCGTCCGCGCGCTGGAGGCGATCGCGGCCGAGCCGCAACGGCGGCTCGCGCAGTTGGACCTGCTCAGCGACGCCGAGCGCGAACAACTGGCCGGCTGGAACGCCACCGACGCCGGGCACGCCGGCGAAACGCTGAGCGCATGGCTGGGGCGCGCGGCCGCGGCCGCGGGCGATGCGGTCGCCGTGGAATGCGCGAACGAGCGACTGAGCTACGCGCAGCTGCAACGCCAGGCCGCGCAGCTCGCGCATACGCTGATCGCCGACGGCATCGGCCCCGGCGACCGCGTCGCGGTCGCGTTGCCGCGTTCGCTGCAGGCGATCCTGGCCCTGCTCGGCGTGATCCATGCCGGCGCGGCGTATCTGCCGCTGGACCCGGAGCTGCCGGCCGAACGCCTGCGCCAAGTGCTCGCCGCGGCGCGGCCGGCGGCGCTGCTGGCGCCGTCCGATTGGCTGGCCGCGCGCGGCCCCGACGCGGGCCTGCCGCCGGCGTTCGCGCTCGACAGCGAGTCCGCGCGCGCGCGCCTCGCCGCCGCGCCCACGCACGTGCCCACCGACGCCGAACGCCCGCGCGCCTTGCGCGCATCCGATCTGGCTTACGTGATCCATACCTCCGGTTCGACCGGCGCGCCCAAGGGCGTGATGATCGAACAGCGCCAGATCGTCAATGCGATCCGCGCGCGCGCCTCGCGTTATCCGGCCCACGAACGCGCCCTGCTGCTGCCGCCGTTGGCGTTCGACGCATCGCTGGCGGCGGTGTTCGGCGCGCTGAGCCAAGGCCAGACCCTGATCCTTCCCGGCGAAGGCCTGGAACGCGATCCGCATGCACTGGCCGAACTGGTCCGCGCCGCGCAAGCGCGCACCTGGATCAGCGGCCCGGCGCTGTACGCCGCGGTGCTGGAACAGGCCGACGACCGGCTGCGCGGCCTGCGCACGGTGATCCTCGGCGGCGAAGCGATCTCGCCGCAGTTGGCGCAGCGCCACGCCCAGGCCTGCGGCGACGCCCGCCTCTACAACGAATACGGCCCGACCGAAACCGCGATCTGGTGCGCGTCGGCCGAACTCGGCGGCGACGCGCCGCTGAACCTGATCGGCGCGCCGATCGACAACACCCGTCTGCACGTGCTCGACGCCGCGCTGCGGCCGCTGCCCGCCGGCGCGATCGGCGAGTTGTACATCGGCGGCGCCAACCTCGCCCGCGGCTACCTCGACCGTCCGGGGCAAAGCGCGGAACGCTTCGTCGCCGATCCGTTCGCACCCGGCCAGCGCCTGTACCGCAGCGGCGATCTGGTCCGCCGCCGCGCCGACGGCGCGCTGGAACTGCTCGGCCGCGCCGATCAGCAGATCAAGGTCCGCGGCCACCGCATCGAACCGGGCGAAGTCGAGGCCGCGCTGGCGGCGTGCGGCTACCCGCGCAGCGCCGTGGTCGGGTACGACGCCGGCGCCGGCCGCAAGCAACTGCTCGCTTACGTCGTCGCCGACACCCTCGACGGCGCGGGCGTGCGCGAACGGCTGGCGCAGCGCCTGCCCGAGTACATGCTGCCGGCCGCGCTGATCGCGGTGCCGGCGCTGCCGTTGACCGCCAACGGCAAGCTCGACCGCAAGGCGCTGCCCGCACCCGATTTCGCCGCCCGCGCCGCGCGCGCGCCGCGCAGCGGGCGCGAACGCGTGCTGCGCGACCTGTACGCTCAGGTGCTGGGGCTGGAGGCTGATGCGGTCGGCATCGACGACAGTTTCTTCGCCCTCGGCGGCGACAGCATCGGCTCGATCCAGCTGGTCGGGCGCGCGCGCCGCGCCGGGCTGACGATCAGCGCCCGCGACGTGTTCGAACATCCCGACGTGGAAGCGCTGGCGCGGGTCGCGCGCGAACTCGCCGGGCAACCCGCGGTCGCGGCGGCCGATCCGGTCGGCGCCCTGCCCGCCACGCCGATCGTGCGCTGGCTGCTGGAACGCGACGCGCCGTTCGCGCGCTTCGCCCAGTCGCAATTGCTGCAGGTGCCGCGACTGGCCGAAGCGCCGTTGCGCGCGGCGCTGCAGGACCTGGTCGAGCATCACGACGCGCTGCGCCTGCGCTTGGACGCGGACGGCTCTGTGCAAGTGCTGCCGGCCGACGCCGTCGACGCCGCGCAGCGGCTGCACCGGGTCGATCTGCGCGGTCTGCAGGCGCCGGAGCGCGCGCAGGCCCTGCAACGACACAGCAACGCCGCGCAGGCGCGCCTGCGGCCCGAAACCGGGCACATGTTCGAAGCGGTCTGGTTCGACGACGAAGGCGACGGCTCGCGCTTGTTGCTGATGATCCATCACCTCGCCGTGGACGGCGTGTCCTGGCGCATCCTCGCGCCGGACCTGCGCGCGGCCTGGGACGCGCGCAGCGCCGGCCGCGCGCCGGCGCTGGAGCCGGTGCCGACCTCGCTGCGCCATTGGGCCCTGGCGCTGCCGCGGGCGGCGCAGGAGCGGATCGGCGAACTGCCGTTCTGGCAGCGCATGCACGCCGGCGCTGAACCCGCGCTCGGCCGGCGCGCGCTCGACCCGCGGCGCGACACCGTCGCCACCCGCCGCAGCCTCGAACTGAGCCTGGACCGCGACACCACGCGCGCGCTGCTGACCCGCGCCACCGAGCGCATCCACGGCCGCATCAACGACGTGCTGCTGAGCGCGTTCGCGCTGGCCGTGGCCGAATGGCGGCAAGACCGCGGCGGCCACGGCGATGCGGTATCGCTGGAACTGGAAGGCCACGGCCGCGAGACCGCGCTGGTGCCCGGCAGCGACCTGTCGCGCACGGTCGGCTGGTTCACCAGCCAGTTCCCGCTGCGTCTGGAGCTGGCCGGCATCGACCGCCGCCGCGCGCTCGGCCGGGACGACCGCGAACTCGAACGCGCGCTCAAGTCGGTCAAGGAACAACTGCGCGCGCTGCCCGAGAACGGCGTCGGCTACGGCCTGCTGCGCTATCTGAGCGAGCAAGGCCGCGCCGCGCTGGGCGGCCACGCCGCGCCGCAGATCGGCTTCAACTATTTGGGCCGCTTCGAACTGGCCGAGGACGGCCAGTCGCGCCCCTGGACCGGTTCGGCCGAAGCCGCGCGGCTGGACGACCACAGCGACGCGCTGCGCCCGCTGGCGCACGCGCTGAGCCTGAGCGCGACCACCTACGACGGCGCCGACGGCCCGGTCCTGCATGCGCAATGGAGTTGGGCCGGTGAGTTGTTCGACGCCTACGACATCGCCGACCTCGCCCGGCGCTGGTCGGCCGCGCTCGCGCGGATCGCCGCAGCGGCCGGCGCGAGCGAAGGCGCCGTGTTCACGCCGTCGGATCTGCCGCTGCTGAGCCTGGACCAGGACGAGATCGAGCGCATCCAAGCCGCGCGGCCGGATCTGACCGAGGTGCTGCCGTTGTCGCCGCTGCAGCACGGCCTGCTGTTCCACGCGCTGTACGCCGACGCCGGTGCCGACGCGGACGACGCCTACCTGGTGCAGATGAGCCTGAGCATCGACGGCGCGCTCGACGGCGCGCGCCTGCGCCGGGCCGCGCAGGCGCTGCTCGACCGCCATCCGAATCTGCGCGCCGCGTTCGTCCACCAAGGGCTGCGCACGCCGGTGCAGGCGATCGCGCGCCGGCTCGCGGTGCCGTGGCAGGACCTAGAACCGGCCGGTACGCCCGAACAACGCGAGACCGAGTTCGATCGCTGGCTCAGCGCCGACAAGCGCCGGCGCTTCGACGCGGCGCAGGCGCCGCTGTTGCGTTGGGCGCTGGCGCGCATGGGAGCACGCCGCCATCGTTTGGTCCTGACCTGCCACCACATCCTGCTCGACGGCTGGTCGATGCCGATCCTGCTGGAGGAACTGTTCGCGCTGTACCACGCCGATGCCGACGCGGCGGCGCTGGCGCCGGCGCCGGCCTATCGCGACCACCTCGCCTGGCTGGCCGGCCGCGACCGCGGCGCGGCGCTGTCGGCGTGGCGCGAAGCGCTCGCCGGCCTGGACGAGCCGACCCGGGTCGCGCCGGCGCTGACCGGCACGGCCGCGCCGAAGCTGTTGCTCGAACGCCTGCCCGAGTCCCTGAGCGCGCGCTTGTCGCAGCTCGCGCGCGAGTCCGCGGTGACGCTCAACACCGCGATCCAGGCGAGCTGGGCGCTGTTGCTCTCGCGCCTGACCCGCCGCGACGACGTGGTGTTCGGCGCCACCGTGTCCGGCCGGCCGCCCGAGGTCGCCGGCAGCGAACGCATGATCGGACTGTTCATCAACACCGTGCCGCTGCGCCTGCGCCTGCGCGCGCAGGAAAGCGCGCGCGAGCTGTTGCAGCGCCTGCAACGCGAACAATCGGCCTTGCTCGACCATCAGCACCTGGGCCTGAGCGAAGTGCAGGCGCTGGCCGGTCACGGCGAGTTGTTCGACACCTTGGTGGTGTTCGAGAACTATCCGGTCGACGAGGCCGCGCTGCGCGAGCAGGAAGGCGTGCTGCGGATCGATTCGCACCGCCAGGACGGCGGCGACGCCTCGCATTACCCGCTCGGTCTGGCGGTGCTGCCGGGCGCGCGGCTGGGCTTGAGCCTGAGCTATCGCGAAGACGCGTTCGCGCCGGCGCAAGCCCGGCGCATCCTCGACGCGTATGCGCAGATCCTGCGCGAATGGGTCGAGCATCCCGACCGCGCGGTCGGCCGCCTGGGGCTGCTCGATGCCGACGGCGAGCGCCTGCTCGAAGCGTGGAACCGCAGCGGGAACGCGCTGGAAAACATCGGCCTGGCCGAGTCGTTCGCGCGCCAGCTCGCGCGCGCGCCCGACGCCGTCGCGGTGTCGATGCAGGACCAGACGCTCACGTACGCCGAACTCGACCGGGCCGCGCGACGGCTCGCGCGCCGCCTGCGCGCGCACGGCGTCGGCCCCGAACGCGGCGTGGCGATCCTGCAACGGCGTTCGCCGGCGCTGGTGGTGTCGGCGCTGGCGACGATTCTGGTCGGCGGCTTCTACGTCCCGCTGCACGAACAAGCGCCGGACGAGCGCCTGAATTTCGTGCTCGCCGATACGGGTGCGGCGGTGCTGCTGTGCGACGACAGCGTAGACGGACGCGGCATCGTCCCGGCTGCGCGGATGCTGCGGGTCGACCGGCTCGGCGAGGACGGCGAGGACGACGCGCACGATCCCGTCGCCGTCGCCGATCCGCGCCAGCTCGCGTACGTCATCTACACCTCCGGTTCGACCGGCAAGCCCAAGGGCGTGGCGGTCGCCCAGCGCGAGATCGTCGCGCTGGCCTTCGATCGCCGCTACGATCGCGGCCACGGCCGGGTGCTGATGCACTCTGCGCACGCGTTCGACGCCTCGACCTATGAGATGTGGGTGCCGCTGCTGCGCGGCGGCCGGATCGAGATCGCGCCGCCGGGCGAACTGGACGCCGCCGCGCTGGCGCGCACCATCGCCGCTAGCGGGGTCGAGGCCTTGTTCCTGACCACGGCGCTGTTCCGCTTGCTGGCGGAGGACCATCCGGCGTGTTTCGCCGGTGTCGGCGAGGTCTGGAGCGGCGGCGAAGCCGCGTCCAGCGCGGCGTTCCAGCGCGTGCTCGACGCGCATCCGCGGCTGCGCGTGGTGCATGTCTACGGCCCGACCGAAACCACCACCTTCGCCACCTGCTACCCGATGCAAGCGCCGCACCGCGCCGAGGCCAACGTGCCGATCGGCGCGGCGATGGACAACACCCGCCTGTACGTGCTCGACGCCGCGCTGCGGCCGCTGCCGCCGGGCCTGCCCGGCGAGCTGTACATCGGCGGCGACGGGCTCGCGCGCGGTTATTTGCATCGTCCCGGCCTGAGCGCCGAGCGCTTCGTCGCCGATCCGTTCGGCCGCGCCTCGCGCCTGTACCGCACCGGCGACCTGGTCCAGTGGCGCGAGGACGGGCAGATCGAGTTCCTCGGCCGCGTCGACCAGCAGGTCAAGATCCGCGGCTTCCGCATCGAACTGGGCGAGATCGAGGCGGCGCTGGCCGCGCTGGGCTGCGCGCAGAGCATCGTGCTGGCGCGCGAGGATCGGCCCGGCCAGAAGCAACTGGTCGCTTACGCGGCGACCACGGCCGAGGAGGCCGGGCGACTGCGCGCGGCGCTGGCCGAACGCCTGCCCGACTACATGGTGCCGGCGCGGGTGATCGCGCTGGACGCGCTGCCGCTGAACGCCAACGGCAAGGTCGACCGCAAGGCGCTGCCCGCGCCGGACACCGCCGGTGTCGCGCTGCGCGCGCCGCGCGACGCCGCCGAAGCGGTGTTGTGCGGCTTGTTCGCCGACGTGCTCGGCCTGCCCCAGGTCGGCATCGACGACAGCTTCTTCGCGCTGGGCGGACATTCGCTGCTCGCCACCCGTCTGATCGGGCGCGTGCGCGCCGCGTTCCAGATCGAACTGCCGATCCGCGCGCTGTTCGAAGCGCCCAGCGTGGCCGCGCTGGCGGTGCGCCTGAGCGGCGGCGCGCGCGCGCGCGAGGCGCTGGCGCCGCAGCCGCGGCCGGACGCCTTGCCGTTGTCGTTCGCGCAGCGGCGCCTGCACTTCCTGCACCAGATGGAAGGGCCGACCGCCACCTACAACATCCCGCTGGCATTGCAACTGGACGGCGAGCTCGACGCCGACGCGCTGGAGGCCGCGCTCGACGATCTGCTGCAACGGCACGAGAGCCTGCGCACCCGCTTCCCCGCCGAGGGCCCGCCGCGGCAGGAAGTCGTCGACGGCGCGCGCCTGCGTCTGCACCGCCTGAGCTGCGACGATGCCGACCTGCGCGGCGCGTTGTCGCGCGCCGCCGGTTATGCCTTCGACCTCGACGCCGATCTGCCGTTGCGCGCGAGCCTGTTCGCGCTCGCGCCGCAGCGCCACGTGCTGCTGTTGCTGCTGCACCACATCGCCGGCGACGGCGCATCGATGGCGCCGCTGGCGGCGGATCTGGCCGCCGCCTACGCCGCGCGCCTGCAAGGACGGGCGCCGGCGTGGGCGCCGCTGCCGGTGCAGTACGCCGACTACACCTTGTGGCAACGCCGCACCCTCGGCGACGACAGCGATCCGGACAGCGCGATCTCGCGCCAGATCGAGTACTGGAAGCGCGCGTTGTCCGGCTTGCCCGAACAATTGGCGTTGCCGTGCGACCGGCCGCGCCCGGCGGTCGCGAGCTATCGCGGCTCGCGCTTGCTGTTCGAACTCGACGCCGTCACCCACGCCGACTTGCTGGCGCTGGCGCGCCGGCGCGGAACCACCTTGTTCATGGCGCTGCAGGCCGCGCTGGCCGCGACCCTGTGCCGGCTCGGCGCCGGCACCGACATCCCCATCGGCACGCCCATCGCCGGCCGCACCGATCCGGCCCTGGAGCCGCTGGTCGGGCTGTTCCTCAACACCTTGGTGCTGCGCACCGACGTGTCGGGCGACCCCAGCTTCGAGGCCTTGCTCGAGCGCGTCCGCGAGACCGATCTGGCCGCTTACGAACACCAGGACCTGCCGTTCGAGCAGTTGGTGGAAGCGGTCAACCCGACCCGTTCGATGTCGCATCACCCCTTGTTCCAGGTGATGTTGGTGCTGCAGAACAACGCCTCCGCCGAACTGGCGCTGCCGGGGCTGCGCTGCAGCCAGGCCGGGTTCGATCTCGACATCGCCAAGTTCGACCTGAGCGTGGACTTCGGCGAGGCGCACGATGCGGACGGCGCGCCGGCGGGCCTGTACGGCTCGCTGGAATATTCCTCCGATCTGTTCGACGCAGCCGGCGCGCAACGGCTGAGCGAACGCCTGCAGCGGATGCTGCGGGCGATGGCGCAGCGTCCGCAGCAGCGGATCGGCGAGGTCGATCTGCTCAACGCGGACGAACGCGCGCGGGTGCTGACGCAGTGGAACGGCGCCGCCCGCTTCGACGAGCGGCTGACCTTGCCCGACTGGTTCGAGCAGCAAGTCGAACGCTCGCCCGACGCCATCGCGCTGTCGTTCGAGGACCGGCACCTGAGCTATGCCGAACTCAACCGCCGCGCCAATCGTCTCGCCCACCGCCTGATCGCCGCCGGCGTCGGCCCCGAGGACATCGTCGCCCTCGCCTTGCCGCGCGAGCCCGACCTCGTCGTCGCCGTCCTCGCCACGCTCAAGGCCGGCGCGGCGTATCTGCCGCTCGACCCCGACTATCCCGCCGACCGTCTCGTCTACATGCTCGGCGACGCCAAACCGGTGGCGCTGATCGCCGATCCTTCGCTCACGCTCGACCTGCCCGCGGGCCTGCCGACCTTGCGCGTCGACGACCGCTCCGCGGCCGAGCACAACCCCAGCGACGCCGACCGCCGCCGCCCGCTGCGGCCGCAGCATCCGGCCTACGTCATCTACACCTCCGGCTCGACCGGCCAGCCCAAGGGCGTGCTGGTTCCGCACCACAACGTCGTGCGCCTGTTCGACGCGACCGGCCAGTTCGGCTTCGGCGCCGACGACGTGTGGACCTTGTTCCACTCCTATGCCTTCGACTTTTCGGTCTGGGAACTGTGGGGGCCGCTGTGCCACGGCGGACGCCTCGTCATCGTTCCCTACTTCGTCAGCCGCGCGCCGCGCGAGACCCTGCAGCTGCTGGTGCGCGAGCGCGTCACCGTGCTCAACCAGACGCCGTCGGCGTTCTATCAACTGCTCCAGGCCGAGGGCGAAGACCCCGAACTGGGCCGGCAGCTGTCGCTGCGCTATGTCGTGTTCGGCGGCGAAGCGCTGGACTTCCGGCCGTTGGCCGAGTGGTACCAGCGCCATGCCGCCGATGCGCCGACCCTGGTCAATATGTACGGCATCACCGAGACCACGGTGCACGTCACTTATCAGGCGCTCGATCCGGCGTTCG
>NZ_FNOG01000016.1:79691-81179 GCF_900106525.1 Lysobacter enzymogenes | reverse complement strand
GCGCAGCGCGAGGTTGTTGACGAAGCAACCGACCAGCGGCTCGACTTCGCGCTGCAGACGACCGGCGACCGGCGTTCCGATCACCACGTCGCGCTGATCGCCGTAGCGGCCAACCAGCAGTGCCAGCACCGACTCCAGCAGCATGAACGGGGTGACATCGCGGGCCTGGCAGAACGCGCGCGTGCGCTGCATCAGTTCCGCCGGCAACTCGCTGCGATGGTTCGCCCCCTGCGCCGACATCTGCGCCGGACGCGGGCGATCGCTCGGCAGCGTGGTCAGTTCCGGCGCCGCGGCCAGTTGTTGCGACCAATAGTCGAGGCCGTCGGCCAGCGTCTTGACCTGCGCCTGTTGCCACAGCGCGTAGTCGGCGTATTGCACTGGCAGCGCCGGCAGCGACGCGGGCTGGCCTTGGCTGTGAGCCGAGTACAGAACACCGAACTCTTCGACCAGTACGTCCATCGACCAGCCATCGGCGGCGATGTGATGCAGGGTCAGGATCAGCACGTGCTCTTCGTCGCCCAGCGCGATCAGCGTCGCGCGTAGCATCGGGTCGCGGCTCAGATCGAAGGGCTTGGCGCCTTCTTCGGCGAGCGCACGATCCAGCTCAGCGGATCGCTGCGACGGATCCAGCCCGGGCCAGTCGACTTGCGAAATCGACGCGACGGCATCGGGCTGTATCCGCTGCCACAGCCCGTCGGCATCGGCGTGATACGTCGTCCTGAGAATTTCGTGGCGCGCGAACAGATCGCCCACAGCCCGCGTCAACGCGGCGCGATCCAGCCACCCCGTCAGCGACAGGCCGAGCGCGATGTTGTAGCTGGAATCGGCGCGACCGTCGCCGGCGACGAACCAGATCCGCTTCTGCGCGTACGACAGCGGCAGCTTTTCCGGCCGCTCGACTGCGCGCACGCGCGCCGCAGACGCCGCCGGCTTGGTGGCGATCAACGCGGCCTGCTCGCGGATGCTGCGATGCTCGAAGACCTCGCGCAGCGACACTTCGACTTCGAACTCGTCGCGGATGCCAGAGACCAGACGCGTGGCCAACAACGAGTGACCGCCGGCCTCGAAGAAGCCGACCGTGACGCTGATCCCTTCGCGGCCGAGCAGGCTGCGCCACAGCGCTTCCACCCGCATTTCCAGTTCGGTTTCCGCCGCGACGTGGCTCTGACGATAGAAATGCCGCGACTCCGGCGCCGGCAAGGCATTGCGGTCGATCTTGCCGTTGGGCGTCATCGGCAAACGATCCAGCACCACGAACGCCGACGGCATCATGTAGCCGGTCAGCTCGCGCGCCAGTTGGCGCTTGCACTCCAGCACCCATTCGGCTTCGTCGCCGATTTCGCCGTCAGCGACCAGGTACGCCGCCAGCAGCGCTTCACTGCCGGTCGGCTCGTGCAGCGTCACCGCCGCTTCGCGCACGCCCGCCAGCGCGCACAGCCGCGCCTCGATCTCGCCCAGCTCGACGCGATGGCCGCGGATCTTGACCTG
>NZ_FNOG01000016.1:46545-77766 GCF_900106525.1 Lysobacter enzymogenes | reverse complement strand
GGACGCGGCTTGTCCAAAGGCAGACCGTGCACGACCGGAACGCCGGCCAACGCCTCGCGCCAGTAGCCGACCTGCTCGCCCAGCACCGCTTCACCCAGCGCGCCCTGTTGCCAGGCAGCGTAATCGCCGTACTGGAACGGCAGCGCCGGCAACGGATTCGGTTGGCCTTGGCGGAACGCGTCGTACAGCGCCATGAACTCGCGGGTCAGGATCGTCATCGACGTCCCGTCCGTGGCGAGGTGGTGGATCGTCAGCAATACCGCGTGGCGAGTCGGACTCAACTCCACCAAGCGGCCAGCCATCACGCCGTCGGCAGTCAGGTCGAACTCGCGGCGCGCTTCTTGCGCCATCAGCATCTGCAGCGCTTCGTCCTGCGCCAGCGGCGCCAAGCCGCTCAGATCGACACGCTCCAGAGTCACCGGCGCCGCCGAGTTCACCCGCTGCTCGACTTCGCTGCCTTGCGCGACGTAAGTGGTGCGCAGGATCGCGTGACGCTCCACCAGCGCATTCAGCGCAGCCATCAGCGCGTCGTGGTCCAGCGCGCCGTCCAGCGCCAAGCCCACACGCAGGTTGTAGTGCGAGCTACCGTCTTCAAGCTGGGTCAGGAAGTGCAGACGGCGCTGGGTGTGCGACAGCGAATAGCGGTCGCGATCCAGCGGCGTGATTACGTCCTGCGGCGCGCCAAGGTCGGCCGTGGTGTCGCCAAGCAAGCCCGCCTGTTCGGCGATGGTCTGATGCAGGAATACATCGGCCAGCCGCAGTTGGCGGCCGAACACTGTGTTGATCTCCAGCACCAGCCGCGTCGCCAACAGCGAGTGGCCGCCGACCGCGAAAAAGTTCTGGCGAACGCCCAGGTCGGCGCGGCCGAGCACTTGCTGCCAGATCGACAGCAGCTGCTGTTCGGTCGGCGTGCGCGGCGCGACGATCGTCTCATCGGCCTGCAACTGCGGCGCCGGCAAGGCATTGCGGTCGATCTTGCCGTTGGGCGTCATCGGCAAACGATCCAGCACCACGAACGCCGACGGCATCATGTAACCCGTCAGTTCGCGCGCCAGCTGACGCTTGCACTCCAGCACCCATTCGGCTTCGTCGCCGATTTCGCCGTCGGCGACCAGGTACGCCGCCAGCAGCGCTTCGCCGCCGACCGGCTCATGCAGCGTCACCGCCGCTTCGCGCACGCCCGCCAGCGCGCACAGCCGCGCCTCGATCTCGCCCAGCTCGACGCGATGGCCGCGGATCTTGACCTGCGCATCGCAGCGGCCGACGTAAAGCAGCTCGCCGTGGCCCAGCCAGCGCACCAGATCGCCGGTGCGGTAGACGCGCTCGCCGTTGCTCATGCGCACGAATCGCTCGGCGGTCAGCTCGTCGCGGCCCAGATAGCCGCGGCTCACGCCGTCGCCGCCGATCAGCAGTTCGCCCTGCACGCCGACCGGCACTTCGTTCAGCGCCTCGTCCACCACGTAGAACCGGGTGTTGCCGATCGGGCGGCCGATGCTGACCGCGCGGTCGCTGCCCAATTGCGCGTATGACGACCAGATCGCGGTTTCGGTCGGTCCGTAAAGATTGATGATCTTCGCCTGTGTGTGCCGCTCCAGGCGCTCGATCAGCGGCGCCGGGCAGGCTTCGCCGCCGACCATCAGCAACTGCAGGCCTGCCAGCGCGTCGCAGAACTCCGGCAGCTCCATGTACATGCGCAACAACGACGGCGTGCATTGCAGATGGGTCACGTCGTAGCGCGCCATCAGCGCGGCGAACGAATGGCCGGGTTCGGCGTGGCGCTGGTGATCGCCGATGATCACGGTGAAGCCCTGCGCCAGCGGGCACAGCAACTCCAGGATCGAGATATCGAACGAATAGGCGGTGACCGCGAGCCAGACGCCGCGGTCCAGTTCCAGGCACTCCTGCATTGACGCGCGGAAGTTGCTGAGTTGGCGGTGTTCGACCATCACACCCTTGGGGCGGCCGGTCGAACCGGAGGTGTAGATCACGTAGGCCAGATCGGCGCCGTCGATGCCCACTTCTTGCAAACCGCCGTCGTGCTCACCGACTTCGTCGATGTAGATCGCGCCAACGGTTTCAGACAACTCGGTGAGGCTGGCGCGTAAGCTGCGCTCGGTCACTACCAACTGCAACCCGCTGTCTTCAACGATGTAAGCCAACCGCGCCGCCGGATAGCTCGGATCCAGCGGCACATACGCCGCTCCGGCGCGGTGGATGCCCAACAGGCCGACCATCATGTCCACCGTGCGCGGCAGGTACACGCCGACCAGGCTGCCCGGCCCTGTTCCCTTCGCCCGCAGCGCCTGCGCCAAGCCATCGGCACGCGCCAACAAGCTTCGATAGTCGAGACGCTGTTCACCGTCATCGACCGCAATCGCGTCCGGCGTGCGCTGCGCCTGCTCAGCGATCTGCGCCGGCAGCGGCAGGTTGCCGTAGTCTCGATCCGTCGCGTTCCACGCCGCCAACTGCTCGCGGTCTGCATCCGACATCGCGCTCAGCGACGACAGCGCCCGGCGGCTGTCGGCCACCGCGGCCCGCGCCAGGGTCTGGAAACCGCTTGCCAGACGCTCCACCGTCGCGCGTTCGAACAGCGTGGTGGCAAAGCCCCACTGCAGCTCCAGCGCGTCGCCGCGCGACTGCACCGTCAGCTCCAGGTCGAAGCGGATGTTGTGGGTGTTCGCTGCCAGCGGCTCCACCCGCAGGCCGTCCAGGACCAAGGATTGCTGCTCGTAGTTCTGGAACGCCAGGAACACCTGGATCAACGGGTGATGGCTCAGGTTGCGCTCGACCTGCAGCGTTTCCACCAGCAGCTCGAACGGCACGTCCTGGTGCCGGAACACCGACGCGGCCTGTGCTTTATGCGCTTCCAGCAGCGCTGCGAAATCCTGTTCCCACGCCAGCTGATGGCGGAACACCAGGGTATTGGCGAAGAACCCAACCAACGCCGCGGTTCCCGGCTGGTTGCGCCCGGCGGCCGGCACGCCGATCACCACGTCGCGGCTGCCGGCGTATTTGCCCAGCAGCACCGAGAACAGCGCCTTGACGACCAGGAACATCGTGCAGCCGTGGCGTTGCGCCAGCTCGGTCAGGCCGGCCAGCAATTCGCCGTCGAGGCGTTGGCGATGCACCGCGCCAACGTAATCGGGCTGCGGCGGACGCGGCTTGTCCAAAGGCAGACCGTGCACGACCGGAACGCCGGCCAGCGCCTCGCGCCAATAGCCGACCTGCTCGCCCAGCACCGCTTCGCCCAGCGCGCCCTGTTGCCAGGCCGCGTAATCGCCGTACTGGAACGGCAGCGCCGGCAGCGGATTCGGTTGGCGATTGCGGAAAGCGTCGTACAGCGCCATGAACTCGCGGGTCAGGATCGTCATCGACGTCCCGTCCGTGGCGAGGTGGTGGATCGTCAGCAACACCGCGTGGCGGGTCGCGTTCAGCGCTACCAGGCGGCCGGCCATCACGCCGTCGGCGGTCAGGTCGAACTCGCGGCGCGCTTCCTGCGCCATCAGCATCTGCAGCGCTTCGTCCTGCGCTTGCGGCGCCAAGCCGCTCAGATCGACGCGCTCCAGGGTCACGGGCGTCGCCGAGTTCACCCGCTGCTCGACGTCGCTGCCTTGAGCGACGTAAGTGGTGCGCAGGATCGCGTGACGCTCCACCAGCGCATTCAATGCCGCCATCAACGCGTCGTGATCCAACACACCGTCCAGCGCCAAGCCCACACGCAGGTTGTAGTGCGAGCTACCGTCTTCGAGCTGGGTCAGGAAGTGCAAACGGCGCTGGGTGTGCGACAACGGATAGCGATCGAGCGCCAGCGCCGCGATCGCGCCGCTCGGACGCGACCGCGCAGCCAAATGCGCAACCACGGCATCGCGATGCTCGCGCACGCGTTCGCGCAGCTCGGCAGTGAACTGCCCGGGCTTGGCCTTGAACGCCAGCTGGCCCTTGTCGAGGTAGAGCACCACGCCCGCGTCCAGCGCGGCCTTGACGATCCCGGCGGCGTCCATCACACCAACCCCGATTCGGCGTACTCGTCGCTGTCGACCGACTCTTCCTGCTCGCGGCGCTCGGCGTCTTCGACCAGCCGCTCGACGATCGCCGCCACGCCGCGCACGGTCGCGGCGGAGAAGAAGTCGTTGAACTGGAAATTCTCGCCGCTGAGACCGTATTTCTCGCGCAACGCGGTGATCACCCGCACCGCCAGGATCGAATTTCCGCCCAGGGCGAAGAAATTGTCGGTGACGCCGATCGTTTCCTTCTGCAGCAGCGCGCGCCAGACCTCGACGATGCCCTCTTCGAAGCGGTTCGCCGGCGCCACGTATTCGTTCTTGGCCGCGGCGGCGAAATCGCGCGTGGGCAGGTTGCGCCGGTCGACCTTGCCGTTGGCGGTCAGCGGAATCGACTCCAGGCCGATGCACAGGTCCGGGACCATGTACGCCGGCAGCGACTCGCGCAGCCCGGTGCCGATCCACTCGGCCAGCGCCGCATCGCTCCAGCGCGGCGTCGCCAGTGCGGCCGCCGTCGCGGGCACCACATAGGCGACGAGGCGGCGTTCGTTCTTCTCGCCCACCGTCATCACCACCGCTTCCTTGACGCCATCGAGCTTGACCAGTTGGCTCTCGATCTCGCCCAGCTCGATGCGATAGCCGTTGATCTTGACCTGGCTGTCCTCGCGGCCGAGGAATTCCAGATCGCCGTCGCCCATCCAGCGCGCCAGATCGCCGGTGCGGTACAAACGGCCGCCGTCGGCCGCGGCGATGAAGCTGGCTTCGGTCTTGCGCGCATCGCCGTAATAGCCCAGCGCCACGCCGATGCCGCCGATGTAAAGATCGCCTCGCACCCATAGCGGACACGGCTGCCCTTCGACGTTGAACACGTGCATGCTCTGGTTTTCCAGCGCGCGGCCGTAGGGCACGCTGCGCCATTGCGGATCGATCTCCTGCACGTGGTAGCCGACCGACCAGATCGAGGCCTCGGTGGCGCCGCCCAGGCTGTAGATCGTCGCCGCCGGCAGCGCCGCGCGGATCTGCCCGGGCAGGTCGAGCGGAATCCAGTCGCCGCTCATCATCACCACCCGCAGCGAGGAATCGTCGCCGCTGCGGTCGCGTTCGATTTCGTCGAACAGCAGCTTGGCCAGCGCCGGCACGCTGTTCCAGACGCTGACGCGATGGCGCCGGATCTGTTCGCGCCAGGCCTGCGGATCGCGCGTGTGGTTCGCGCCCGGCATCACCAGCGCGGCGCCGACGGCAAGCGCGCCGAAGATGTCGTACACCGACAGATCGAAATTGAGCTCGGAAATCGCGAATACGCGATCGTCCGGCCCGACCGCGAAGCGCCGGTTGATGTCGTCGATGGTGTTGACCGCGCCGGTGTGATCGATCATCACGCCCTTGGGCTGACCGGTCGAACCGGAGGTGAAGATGGTGTAGGCCAGGTCCGAGGCCTGCTGCACGGTCTTGCCACGCTCGGCGTAGCCGGCCAGCTCCTCGGGCGTATGCAGCGCGACGGTCTCGACCTGCAGCGACCCAGCCAGCGCGCCGGTGTCGGTCGATTCCTGCACCAGGACCACTCGCGTCTGCGTCTGTTCCAGCAAGTAGTCGATGCGCTGTTGCGGCAGGCTGGCGTCGATCGGCAGGTAGGCGCCGCCGGCCTTGAGGATCGCCATCACCGCCACGACCTGCTGCCAGCCCTTGCGCATCAGCACGGCGACGTGCTGATTGGCGACTACGCCGTGCGCGCGCAGGCGCGCGGCGAGCAGGTTGCTCTCGTGGTCGAGCCGGGCGTAGGACAGCTCGACGTCCGGCGCGATCACCGCCGGCGCGTCGGCGAAGCGCGCGACGTTGTCGACGAACAGCTCGTGCAGCAGACGCGGCTCGCGCTCCGCCGCGGTGTCGTTGCTGGCGTCGATCAGCGCGCGCTGATGCGGCGGCAGCAGCGCCAACGTGCGCGCGGCGCGCGCCTCGGGTTCGTCGGCCAACCGCTCCAGCCAGCCGACGTAGGCGCCGAACATGTCGTCGAGCACGCCCGGGAAGAACAGCGCGTCCACGCAGTTCCAGGTGATGGCGACGCTGTCGCCGTCGTCGTAGACTTGGCAATCGAGGTAGACCTGCGAGGTCTGGGTCGCGCCGATCGAGGTCGAGCCGTTGTTCATCAGCTGCTGGGCGCGGCTTTCCAGTTCCTCGGCCTGGCGGAACCCGACCAGGCCGGTGAACACCACCGGCATCAGCGCCGCGCCGGCCGACTTGCCGCGGCCCATCAGCTGGCGCAGCACGTCGATGCCGTTGAACAGGCGATGGTCGATGTCGCTGAGCAGCTGCCGCTGGGTCTGCGCGGCGCGCTCGACGAAGCTGGAGTGCGGCGTGGTGTGGATCTCCAGCAGGCTCGAAGAGGTGAAGTCGCCGATCAGGCGCTCCACGTCGCGATGCAGCGGCAGGCGGTTGAACAAGGTGAGGTTCAAGGTGAAATCGCGGCGCGCGCCCCAATAGCCGAGCACGTCGGAGAACGCGGTCGCCAGCAGGCAGATCGGCGTGACCCGCAGCTCGGCGGCGCAGGCGCTCAGCCGCTCCCAGGTCTGCCGTTCGAGCCGGTGGTTGCGGCGCACGAACACCGGCTTGTCCAGCTGCGAAGGGTCCAGCGCCAGCGGCAGCTCGGGCGCCGGCGGCAGCGTGTCGATCCGCTCCATCCAGTAGCGGCTCGCTTCGCGATAAGCCTCGCTGTGCTTGAGCTGCGCTTCGGCCAGCACGTAGTCGCGGAAGGAAATCTCCAGCTTGGGCAGCGACGCGGCCGGATCGAGGTACAGCTCCAGCAGCTCGCGCACCAGGATCGCGCGGCTGCGCGCGTCCATGATGATCGCGTCGGTACACACGTGCAGGCGGCTCACGCCGCCGGGCAGCAGGGTCACGCGGAAGTCGAAGATCGGCCAGCGGTGCACCGAACGCACCTGGCTGCGCATTTCCTCGCGCAGGCCGTGCAGGTGTTCCTCCAGCGCGGGCTCCGGCCGGTCGGAGTAGTCGAACAGCTGGATCCGGTAGTCGGGAACGTTCTTGAGGATGCGCTGCTCGCCGTTGTCGCCGATCACCGCGCGCAGCATGTCGTGGCGGGCGATGATCGCGTGCAGGGCGTCGGCCATGCGCGGGTGGTCGTAGTCGGCGATGTCGTGTTCGACATAGCCCTGGGTGGCGACGTTACCCAGCTCGAACGCGCTGCTGCGACCGATCCAGTAGGCCTGCTGGATCGCGGTCAGCGGGAACGGCTCGTGGCGATTAGCCGGATCGGCTTTCAGTGCGGCCGATTCTCCACGGTGGCCGGCGTCGCTGCCGCGCTTGGTTTCGATCAGCTGCGCGCAGCCGGCGATGGTCGGCGAGTCGAAGAATTCGCGCAGCGACAGGTCGGCGTCGAAGCGCCGGGCCACCGCGGTGATGATCTGCAGCGACTTGAACGAGTTGCCGCCCAGGGCGAAGAAGTTGTCTTCGACGCCGACGTCCTCAGCGCCGAGCACCTGCGCCCAGATCGCCGCCAGCTCGCGCTCGAGCTGCGAACGCGGCAGCACCGCGGCGGCCTTGGGCACGCGGCTGGTATCCCAGGCGCGCATGCTCTTGCGGTCGATCTTGCCGCTGGCAGTGTACAGCAACGCCGGCACCGCCGAGATCGCCGCCGGCACCATGTACGGCGGCAGGATCGAGGCCACGCGCTGGCGGATCGCGCGCTCCAGCTGCGGCCACGCGGCGGCGTCGCTGTCGCCTTCGACGACCACGAACGCAGCGACGTAGGCCTCGCCGTCGTCGGCCTCAGCGGCCTTGGGCACCACCACGCAGGCGCGCACCTGCGGACAGTCCAGCAGCACCGTCTCGATCTCTTCCGGCTCGATGCGCTGGCCGTTCAACTTGAACTGGTTGTCGCGGCGGCCGAGGAAGCGGATCGAGCCGTCGCGCAGCAGATAGCCCATGTCGCCGGTGCGATAGGCGCGCCGTTGCGCGCCGACGGCGGCGAAGCGCTCGCCGGTCAGCTCGGGCAGATTGAGGTAGCCCTCGGCCAGGGCCGGGCTTTCCACCACCAACTCGCCAGGCTCGTAAGCGTCGGCGGCCTCGCCGTCTTCGGCGATCACGCGCAGGCGCGAACCCGGCACGACATCGGCGAGATAGCGACAGGCCTCCAGGCCTTCGCTCACCCGCCGCGAATGCAGCGACACCAGCGTGGCTTCGCTGCTGCCGTACAGATTGGCGACCTCGCACTGCGGCGGCAGGCATTGCGCGGCCAGGCGCAGCGTGGCTGCGTCGGGGGCTTCGCCGCCGAACACCGCCGCGCGCAACGCCGGGAACGCGCGCCCCTGCGCCTGCGCGAACAGGTATTTGAATACGCTGGAAGAGGAGTGATAGATCGTGATGCCGGCGTCGATCGCGTCCAGCACCTCGTCCGCCGCGCTCTTCTTCAGGTCCATCAGCTGCAGGCAGGCGCCGCTGGTCAGCGCGGCGAACATGTCCAGCACGGCCGCGTCGTGGCTGAAGGAGGCGACCTGCAGCAACCGGTCGTGCGCGCCGATCTGCAACTGCGACACGTAGCAATCGACGTAGTAAGCGACGTGGCGATGGCGCTGCAGCACGCCCTTGGGCTTGCCGGTCGAGCCGGAGGTGTACAGCACATAGGCCAGCTCGGCCTGCCGCGCCTGCGTCAGCGGCGGCACGTCGCCGCGCGGCGCGCCGATGTCGATCAACTCCACCGCGCCCAGATCGGCCACCACCGCCTGGGTGCGCGCGTTCTTGACCACCTGGCCGATGCCCGCGTCTTCGACGATGTAGCGCAGGCGCTCCAGCGGGTAGTCCGGATTCAGCGGCACATAGGTCTTGCCCGCCTTGATGCAGGCCCAGATCGCCACGACCATGTCGACGCCGTGGTTCAGGCACAGGCCGATGCGAGACGATTCGTGCGCCGCCAGAACGCCGGCGAAACCATCGCTGAGCTCATCGAGCTCGCGATAGCCGATTTCGCGCCCCTCGGCGCGCAGCGCCACCGCGTCCGGACGCTGCGCCACCTGGCGCGCGAAGCGCTCCAGCACCGTCGTGGTATCGACCTGCGCTTCGCTGCGATCCAGCACGGCTGCCGCTTCGCTGCCGTCGAACAACGGGTAATCGACGATGCGGCGGTCCGGGTCGGCGGCGATCGCATCCAGCAGGCGTTCGAACTGGCGGCTCAGGTAAGCCAGGGTGTCGGCTTCGAACAATGCCTCGCGCGCCACCCAGGCGAGTTTCAGGCCGCCGTCTTCCTCGCTCGCGTACAGGTTCAGCTCGTACTTGGCGGTGTCGACCTGGGCGCTGTCGTCGGCGCGGATCGTGCAGCCCGACAGCTCCACCGCGACCTGCTCGTTGTTCTGCAGCACGAACCAGATCTGGAACAGCGGGTTGTAGGCGGCGCTGCGCGGCGGATTGAGTTCCTCCACCAGCAGTTCGAACGGCAGATATTGGTACTCGTGGACCGACAGGTTTTGGTCCTTGTTCGCGCGCAGGTGCTCGGCGAAGCTGCGCTGCGGGTCGAAGCGGTTGCGCAGCACCACGGTGTTGATGAATAAGCCGATCAGCGGCTCGAGCGCGGCGTCGATGCGGCCGGACATCGGCGTGCCGACGACGATGTCGCGTTCGTGGCTGAAGCGGTGCAGCAGCAGCGAGAACGCGGTCTGCAGCAGCATGAACAAAGTCGCGCCGCGGGCGCCGGCCACGCTCTTGAGCCGGCCCAGGCGGGCGCCATCGATGCGCTGCTCGACCCGGACCGCGGCCACGTCCGGCTCGGCCAGACGGGCATGATCGAGCGGCAGCGAGTGGATCTCGGGGATGTCCTTGAGGTAGTCCTTCCAGAACTCGACCGCGCGCGCCTTGGCCGGCCCTTGCAGCAGCTCGCGCTGCCAGCCGGCGTAGTCGGCGTACTGGATCGCTAGCGCCTGCGGCGCCTCGTCGCGGCCGGCCAGCGCCTGCGCGTAGAAGGTCTTGAGTTCCTTGACGAACGCGCCCAGCGACCAGCCATCGGAGGCGATGTGGTGCATGCACAGCACGATCGCGTGCTCGCGCTCGGCCAGCTTCGCCACCTGCAGGCGCAGCATCAGCCCCTGTTCCAGGTCGAACGGCGCCTGCGCGTCCTCGCGCACCCACTGCGCCAGCGCGCTGTCGCGCTGCGCGGGCGGCTGCGCGGACAGGTCGACGAAGGCGAACGGCGGCTCGCACTGGGCGTTGACGAACTGGAAGAATGCGCCGTCGAGTTCGACGATGTTGGTGCGCAGCACCTCATGGCGCTCGACGATGCGCGCCACCGCCTTGCGCAGCGCTTCGATGTCGAGCGCGCCCTGCGCGCGGAACACGCCCTGGATATTGAACTGACGGCTGCCGCCGCCGAGGCGGTCGACCAGCATCAGCTGCTGCTGCCCGTAGGACAGCGGCGCGTCGCTCTCGCGCTCGCGCCGCACGATCGGCGGCAGCGTCGGCGAAGCGCCGGCCTGGGCTTCCAGGTAACGCAGGTAATCGACGATGGCCGCCTTGTTGGCGGCGATTTCCTCGCGCAGCGCCGCGGGCACGCCGCTGCCGGCCGGCGCCCGGTAGGAAAGACCGCCGTCCTTGAGGAACAGGACGACTTCCATGCCCAGCGCTTTCTCGATGATTGCTTCCGGTGACATTAGAAACTTCCCTCTTCGATGCCGGCGCCCGATTCGAGCATGGATTTTTCCTTGGCCAGCAGCCTGCCGTAGCGCCGCTTCGCGTCGATCAGGCGCGCCGTCGCTTCGATGCTTGGGTGGTGGAAGAACTCTTTGACGCTCAACGAGGCCTCGTCCAGTTCGAAGGCCTTGACCGCCTTGGCGACGAACCGGGTCGCCAGCAGCGAATGCCCGCCCAGTTCGAAGAAGTCGTCGTCGATGCCGATCTCGTCCTGGCCCAGCAGCTCGCGCCACAGCGCCAGCAGTTGCGCTTGCGTTTCGTTTTCCGGCGCGCGCAGCCGGCGCGCGAAGCGCCAGCCCGGTGCGGCCTCGGCCTGGCTTTCCAGCGCGCGCTTGTCGATCTTGCCGTTGGGCGTGAGCGGCATCGCGTCCAGCAGCACGAACTTGGCCGGGATCATGAAGCCCGGCAGCCGCCCGGTCAGGGTCTGCCGCACCTGCGCGAACACCGCGTCGGCACCATCGCCCTCGCCCGCGCCGCCGGCGCGCGCCACCACGAAGCAGACCAGCGACTTCTCGCCGCCTGCGTCCTCGCGCACCACGGTCATCGCCTGCTGCACCTGTGCGCAGCCGGCGACGATCGCGTCGATCTCGGCGGTTTCGACCCGGTAGCCGCGGATCTTGACCTGATGATCGGCGCGCCCGACGTAATGGAACACGCCGTCGGCGTCGATCCGCGCCAGATCGCCGGTGCGATACAGGCGGCCCGCGCCCGGCAGCACCTCGTCGAGGAAACTCTTGCGCGTCAGTTCGTCCAGATTGACGTAGCCGTTGCTGACGCCGAGCCCGCCCAGGAACAATTCGCCGATCGCGCCGCGCGGCTGCAGCTTCATGCGCTCGTTGAGCACATAGGCCGAGCAGTTGTGGATCGGCCGGCCGATCGGCACGGTGACCGCGTGGCCGGCGGCCTCGTCCTTGGCGTAGTCGGCGGCGATGGCGATGTCGGTGCACTCGCTGGGCCCGTACATGTTCAACAGCCGCGCCCGACACTGCGCGCTCTGCAGCCAGGCGCGCAGATGGCTCAGCCGGATCGCTTCGCCGCCCAGCGCGAGCAGGCGCAGCGACGCCAGCGCCGGCCAGCGCTCGGGCGCTTCGACCAGCTGATAGGCCGCGCTCGGCGCGCAGTTGATCACCGTCACCTGCTGCGCACCGATCAGCGCCGCGATCGCGGCCGGGTCGAAGTATTCGTCGGGAATCGCCAGCGTCCCGCCGGCCAGCAACGGCGCGAACAGGTTCTTCTGGGTCATGTCGAAGCCGATCGAGCCGATCAGCAGGCAGCGGTCGTCGGCGCCGAAACCGTAGTCGTGCAGGTACCACAACACCAGGTTGAGGAAGCTCTCCTGGCGCACCATCACGCCCTTGGGCTGGCCGGTGGAGCCGGAGGTGTAGACGACGTAGGCCAGGCTCTTCGGGTTCAGGCGCCGGGTCGCGCGCAGCACCGCCGGGTCGTCGGAATAGCGTTGGTAATCGGCGTCGAAGCCGTCGTCGTCCATGCAGCCGATCGCCAGTTCCGGCGCGCGCTGGTCGAGCTTGTCGAGCGACTCGCGGTCGCACAGCAGCAGCGCCGCGTCCGAGTCGCGCAGGATGTAGTCCACCCGCTGCGCCGGATAGCCCAGGTCGACCGGCAGATACGGCGAGCCGGACTTCATGATCGCCATGATCGCCACCACCAGCTCGATCCCGCGCGTCATGTAGATCGCGACCGGCCGGCCGCCGGCGTAGCCGTTGGCGATCAGCCAGTTGGCCAGGCGGGTCGAGCGCGCGTCCAGTTCGGCGTAGCTCAGCCGGCGCTCGCCGTGGATCACCGCCAGCGCATCGCCCTGGCTCTGGGCGACCTGCTCGAATCGCTCGCAGATCAGGCCGCCGGCCGCGAGCTGCGCCGGCAGCGCGCGCGGCGGCGCCAGCAGCGCCTCGCGTTCGGCGCCGCCGACCAACTCGATCTCGTGGATGCGCGCATCGGCGTCGTCGGCCACCGCTTCCAGCAGCAGCACGAACGAATCGAACAGACGGGCGATGGTCTGCTGCGAGAACAGCGCGGTGTCGTACAGCCACTGGCAGGCCAACCCGTCGTCCTGCTCGGACAGCATCAGCTCCAGATCGAACTTCACCGGCCGTTCGCCGTCTTCGTCCAGCACCCGGAACGCGAGTCCGGGCAGATCGAGCTTCGCCAGCTTGCGCGCCGGGTCGTCCTGCAGCGAGAACAGGATCTGGATGAGCGGCGCATGCGCAGGGTTGCGCACCTCGGTCAGTTCGTCGACCAAGGCATCGAATGGGATGTGCTGATGCTCGAACGCGCCGAGGAAACCGTCGCGGCCGCGCTTGAGCAATTCGCTGAAGCTCAGGTTCTCGCGGCAGTCGGTGCGCAGCACCAGGGTGTTGACGAAGAAGCCGATCAAGGCCGCGGTTTCGGCGCGGTGGCGGTTGGCTACCGGGGTGCCGATCAGCACGTCGCGGTGTTCGCTCCAGCGCGCGACCAGCAGCGCGAACGCGGTCTGCAGCGCGACGAACAAGGTGGTGTCGTGGCGCCGGCTCAGGGTCTTGAGCCGCTCGGTAAGATCTGCCGGGATCCGCGTCGTCCAGCTGCGGCCGCGCAGCGACGGCGCGTCGCCGCGGGCGTAGTCCAGCGGCAGCGAATGGCATTGCGGCGCGCCGTCGAGCTGGCGGCGCCAGAACGCCACGCCTTCGTCCAGGCCGCCGGCGTCGGCCCATTCGCGCTGGTCGGCGGCGTGGTCCTTGTACTGGATCGGCAGCGGCGGCAGCTCGGCTTCGCGGCCTTCCAGCAAGCCGGCGTAGAGCTCGCCGAACTCAGCGATCAACCGGTCCGCCGACCAGCCGTCGGCGGCGATGTGGTGCAGGGTCAGGAACAGCACCGCCGCGTCGTCGCCGGTGCGCAGCAATGCGGCGCGCAGCAGCAGATCGCGCTTGAGGTCGAACGCGGCGTTCTGCTCGCGCTCGCGCAGGCGCCGCACTTCGGCGTCGCGATCCGCGCTTGATGCCGACAGCCGCTCCAGGGTCAGGGTCGCGGTCTCGTCGACGATCTGCACCGGGTGGTCGCCGGCATCGACCGCGAACACCGTGCGCAGGCTTTCATGGCGCGCGACGATCCGGCGCAGCGCGGTTTCGATCAGCTCCGGCTCGATCCGCCCAGTCAGCTGCAGCGCCACCGGCATGTTGTAGTGGCGGCTGCCCTGCTCCAACCGATCGATGAACCAGATTCGCTGTTGTTCGAACGACAGCGGATGCTCGCGTCCTTCGCGGCGGCGCGGTTCGCTCGCGGCCGGCGCAGCGGCGGCGGGACCGGCTTCACGCAGCTGGGCGTCGATGAAGCGCGCCAGCCCCGCGATGCTGGCGTGGTCGAAGAACTGGCGATAGCTCGGGCGCACGCCGAAGCGCGCATGGATCGCGGTGAGCACGTCGGAGATCAGCAGCGAATAGCCGCCGGACTCGAAGAAACCGCGGTCCGGATCGGCCTCGCCGGCGCCGAGCAGCGCGGTCCAGACCTCGCTGACCGCCTGTTCGGTCGGGCTCAACGGCCGCGCCGGCGCGCGCAGAGGCGCTGAGAGTTCCAGCGCCGCCAGCGCCTTGCGGTCGATCTTGCCGCTGCGGTTCAACGGCAGCGCGTCCAGGGCGACGATGAAGCTCGGCACCATGTACGCCGGCAGCTTGGTTTCCAGTTGCCGGCGCAGGTCGTCGGCCAGCGTCGCATCCGCGTCCGCTGCAGTAACGACGAAAGCCGCGAGCACGCGCTCGTCGCCGGCCAGCGTTCTGACGCAGACCGCGACCTCGGTGATGCCCGCCTGCGCGGCGATGCATTGCTCGACCTCGGCGCATTCGACCCGGTGGCCGCGGATCTTGACCTGTTCGTCGATGCGGCCTTCGAACAGCAGGTCGCCGTCGGGCAGCCGGCGCACGCGGTCGCCGGTGCGATAGATCGGCAGGCGGCGGCCGTCGTCCAGGGTCAGCTCGACGAAGGCCGCGCGGGTCTGCTCGGGCTTGTTCAAATAGCCCTTGGCCAGGGCGGCGCCGGAGATGCACAACTCGCCGACCGCGCCGTGCGGCAGCGCGCGCAAGCTCTTGTCGAGCACGTGCAAGCCCAGCCCGTCCATCGCCTGGCCGATGCTGAGCCGGCCGTAGGTTTCGTTGATGCCGCCGATGCTGGCGCACACCGTCGATTCGCTGGGGCCGTAGGCGTTGATGAAGCGGCAATGCGCCGACCAGCGCCGCGCCTCGTCCAGCGAGATCGCCTCGCCGGCCGAAATCGCGTGGGTCAGCGTCGGCCACGCGGACGGCTGCAGGCGCTTGAGCACGACCGGCGGCAGGGTCGCGTGGGTGACGCGGTGCGCGGCCGCCCACTGGGTCAGCGCGGCCGCATCGGGCACGGTGTCCTCGGGCACCAGCACCAGCTCCGCGCCGGAGGCCAGCGCGGTGCTCCACTCGGACACGGCGGCGTCGAAACTGAAGGACGCGAACTGCAGCACGCGCGAGCGCTCGTCGATGCCGAACGCCGGCGACTGCGCCAGGGCGAGGTTGATCAGGCCGCGATGGGCGATCAGCACGCCCTTGGGTTGCCCGGTCGAGCCGGAGGTGTAGATCACATAGGCGTCGCTGTCGGGCGACAGGCCGACCCGGGCCGGGGCGATATCGTCCGCGTCGAATCCGGCCAGCTCGGCCGGCAGCGCCGCATCGTCCAGGCACAGCAGCGCGCGCTTGGCGAAGACTTCGGCGTTGTCCGCGGCCAACGTCTGCGTGGTCAGCACGCAGGCCGGATCGGCGTCGGCCAGCAGGTAAGCGCGGCGCGCCGGCGGATACGCCGGATCGACCGGCACATAAGCGCAACCGGCCTTGAGCGTCGCCAGCGTCGCCACGATCAGGTCGATGCTGCGCGGCAGGCACAGCGCCACCCGCGAACCGGGCGCGATGCCGCGCGCGAGCAGCAGCCGCGCCAGGCGGTTGGCGCTGCGGTTGAATTCGGCGTAGCTCAGCGCCTGCTCGCCGTAACGCACGGCGACGGCGTCGGGGCATTGCGCGGCGCGGCGCTCCACCAACTGGTGCGCGCCGAGCACGTCGGCGGCCGCGCTGCTGGCGCCGGCATCGGCCTCGATGGCCGGCGCCAGCGCGATCTGGCCGATACAGCGCTCCGGCGCGTCGGCCAGTTGCTGCAACAGCTCGACATAGGCCGAGGCCAGCGCCTGCACCGAATGGCGTTCGAACAGCGCCGGCGCCGACACCCAGCGGCATTGCCAGCCGTCCTCACGGCGCGCGATCAGCAGTTCCAGGTCGAACTTGGTCGCCAGCGCGCGCTCGGGCAGGCGCTCCAGGCGCAGGCCGCCGGCTTCGCGCCGCTGCGGCAGGTCGTCCTGGAACGCGAACAGCACCTGGAAGATCGGATGCAGGCCCGGATCGCGCTGCGGCCGCAGCGCCTCGACCACGCGCTCGAACGGAATGTCCTGGTTGTCCAGCGCGGCCGCCGCCTGGCGCTGGAACTGCGCGAGGTAGTCGCTGAAGCGCTGCTCGGGCCGGAACCGGTGCGGATAGGCCAGCAGATTGACGAACATGCCGACCGAAGCGTCCAACTCCGGCGCGCCGCGGCCGAGCACCGGGCTGCCGATGGTCACCTCGTCGCTGTAGCTCCACTTGCACAGCAGCAGGGCGAACGCGCTCTGCAGCAGGCTGAATTCGGTGACTGCCATGCGCTGCGCGAGCCGCCGCAGCCGCGCCGCCAGCGCCGGCGCGATGGCGCATTCCAGCGGTTGCGCGGCCGCGGCCGCGCGGGCCGAGCGCGGCGCATCCAGCGCCAGCGCGTGCTGCGCCGGCGCGTCGCTGAGCAAGTCTTGCCAATACGCGAGCTGGCCGTCCCACGCGCCCTGCGCCAGCGCGGCCTGCTGCCATGCGGCGAAATCCAGGTACTGCCGTTGCGGCGCGGGCAAGTCGGCCGACTCGCCGCGCACCAGGGCGGCGTAGATCGTCAGAAACTCGTCGAACAGCACCCGGATCGACTGGCCGTCGGCGGCGATGTGGTGCAGGTTCAGCAGCAACACCGCGTGGCCGTCGTGCAGGCCGATCAACTGCGCGCGCAGCGGCAAGTCGTGGCCGAGATCGAACGGCGCCTGCGCATGGCGCAGTTGCGCCGCCTCGATCTGCGCGTCGCGCTCGTGTTCGCTCCAGCCGGCGCCGTCGATCTTGTCCAGGCGCCACGCCGGCGCGGCCAGCACGATCTGGCGCAGACCCTCGTCACCGTGACGATAGACCGTGCGCAAGGCCTCGTGCCGCTGCAGCAGCGCGGCCAGCGCGCGCTCGATCGTCGTCGCCTGCAGCGGCCCGTCGATGCGGTAGGCCACCGCCATGTTGTAACGGCCGGCTTCGGGCTCCTGCGCGCACAGGTACCACAGTTGGCGCTGCACCGCCGACGCCGGATACGACTGCGCATCACGCGCCAGCACCGGAATCTGCGCAGGCATCTGCGCCGACGCCTGCCACGGCGGCAGCGCGTCGATCCGCGCCGCGAGTTCGGACAAGCGCGAATGCGCGAACAGGTCGCCGACTTCGACCTTGCGCGCGCTCGCCTTGCGCAGTCGCGCGACCATCTTCACCGCCAGCACCGAGTCGCCGCCGAGGGCGAAGAAATCGCTGTGTCCGCCGAGCGCTTCGGCCGGCGCGAGCAGTTCCGACCAGACCTGCGCGACCTGCCGCTCGCGCGGCGTCGCCAGCGCCACCGGCGCTTCGGCGTCGCCGTCGTCGGCGGCCGGCAGGCGCGACTTATCGAGCTTGCCGTTGGTGTTGACCGGCAGCGCGTCGAGCGCGACGAACGCGGTCGGCACCATGTAGCCCGGCAGCGAGCGCGCCAGTTCGGCGCGCACCCGCGCCAGCGCGCCGTCCTCGGCCGCGCCCAGGCAGACGTAGGCGATCAACTGCGCCGGGCGCTCGCCTTCGGCCTTGCGGTGCACGACCGCGGCGTCGCGCACGCTGCCCAGTTGCAGCAATGCGGCGCGGATCTCGCTCAGCTCGATGCGGTAACCGCGCAGTTTGATCTGGTCGTCGTTGCGGCCCAGATACTGGAAACAGCCATCATTGAGCCGGCGCACGACATCGCCGGTGCGGTACAGCCGCGCCTCGGGCAGCGCGGCGGCGGCGACGAACTGGCGCTCGGTCAGTTCCGGCCGGTTGACATAGCCCACCGCCAGCCCGGCGCCGGCGATGCACAGCTCGCCGGGCAGGCCCGGCGGCACCAGCGCCAGATGCTTGTTGAGCACGTAGTGGCGATAACCCGGCAGCTGCGCGCCGATGGCGGTGCGGATCGGCGCCGGCTCGTCGGCGCGCACGCGCTTGACCAGCGAATAAACCGTAGCCTCGGTCGGGCCGTAGCCGTTCCACAGCTCCACGCCGCAGGCGAGCAGATCGTCGGCCAGTTCCGCCGGCAGCGGTTCGCCGGCACTGACCGCGCACTGCCCGGCGCGCGGCCGCCAGCCGGCGTTGTAGAGCTGCTTGAGCCGCGACGGCGTGGTCTGCACGAACGAGACGTCCGCCGCGTTGGCCAGCGCGGCCAACGCGAACGGATCGGCCAGCTGCGCCGACGTCGGCAGCACGCAGGTATTGCCCAGCGCCAGGCAGCCGAGCCATTCGACGATGGAGATATCGAAGGCCACGCTCGACATGAACAGCCAGCGGCCGCCATCGCCCAGACGCAGCCGGCGCACGAAGCCGCCGAGCAGGTTCTCGGCTGCGCCGCGCGCGATCAGCACGCCCTTGGGCACGCCGGTGGAACCGGAGGTGTAGAGGATGTACAGCGGATCGTCGGCGCCCACCGGCGCGGGCAGCGGCGCATGCACGCCCGTGGCCGCCTGCAGCGGTTCGATCTCGGCCCAGGCGGACACCGCCGCCGCTTCTTCCGCCGAGGTCTCGGGGCCGCGGTTGCACAGCACCAGCCGCGCGCCGCTGTCGGCGAGGATGTGGCGGGTGCGCAGCGCCGGGCTGTGCGGATCGATCGGCACGTACACCGCGCCCAGGCGGATCAGCGCCAGCAGCGCGACCACCAGTTCGGGCGAATGCGGCAGCAGCACCGCCACCCGGTCGCCGCGCGCGATGGCGTGATCGGCGCGCAACGCCGCGGCGACAGCGTCGACGCGCCGCCCCAGTTCGGCATAAGACACGCGACCGAACTCGCCTTCCAGGGCGATGCGCTGCGGCGATGCGGCGAACTGCCGGGCCAGGCGTTCGTCGAGATGGAAGCCCGGCAGCGCGATGCCGGCCTCGGCCTCGCACTCGCCTTCGGCCAGCGCCAGCAGTTCGCGCCGTTCCTGCGCGGTGACGCAATCCAGTCGCGCCAGCGGCCGCTGCGCGTCCTGCGCGAGCTGGTCGAGCAGGTGCTCGAAGCGCCGCATCACCGCGCCGATGTCCGCGGCGGAAAAATGCCCGAGGTTGTAGTCGAACAACAGCGCGCTGCCGTCGCGGCCCTGCGCGTCCCAATAGGTCACCAGCAGCGGCATCTGCTCGTGCCGGTGCGAGCAATACACCAGCCGACCCGGCGCGCCGCCGAAGCGCGGATCCTCGCCGACCGGCAGATAGCTGTAGCCGAAGTCGAACAGCCGGTCCTTCGGCCGCGGATTGTCGGCGTGGTTGGCCACGTCCATGACCGGGAAGCGACGGTGGCGCAGCAGCTCGCGCTGGCCGCGCCGGATCGCGTCGAGCACGCCGGCGATAGAGCCGGCGGCGTCGGCCTCGATCAGCAGCGGCAGCATCTGCGTGAGCAGGCCGATCTTGTTCTTCTCCGCCTCGCTCTGGCGGCCGTGCAGCGGAATGGCGACCACCACCGAGTCAGAGCCGTAGCTCTGGCTGAAGTAGACCGCCAGCACCGCCAGCACCAGTTGATGTCGCTCCACGCCCAGCGTCGCGCTCAGCGCCGACAGCTTGGCGTGCAGCGGCGGGGCGATCGGCAAGCTTGCGCGCTCGCTGCGGTCGCGCAGGTAGTCGGGCGCGTCGACCGGCACGGAAGTGAACAGGCTATCGTTGAAGCGCCGCACCTGCCCGGCCCAGTAATCGCGATCCTTGCGCCAACGCTCGCTGTCGAGATAAGCGCGGTCGCGCTCGACCAGTTCGGCGTTGTTCACTTCCACATGCGTCGCCAGCCAGTCGCCGGCGGGATCGTCGTAGAAGCGCGCCAACGCTGCGCCCCAGTTGACGAAACCGATGCCGTCCAGGGCGATGTGATGGCCCATGCCGACATAGAAATACAGCGCGTCGCTGAGCTTGAGCACGGCGGCGCGATACAACGCGGCGTCTTCCAGCGCGATCGGCGCGCAGAACAATTCGTCCAGCCACGCCTGCGCGGTGCGCTGCGGATCGTCCTGCATGGACAGATCGATCAGCGCCAGATCGGTATCGACCGCAGCAGCGTGGGTCTGGCGCACGCCGGTTTCGTCCACGGCGATGCGCAGCTTGAACGCTTCAAAGGTTTGCACCAGGCGCGCGTGCGCGTGGCGCAAGCGCTCCAGGTCCGGACGCTCCAGACGGATGTAGCCGCCGACGTTATAGAAGGGGTTGCCTTCGTTGCGGCACTGATGATGAAAGATGCCCGACTGAGCCGATGTCAGCGGTAACCACGTCTGCACTGGAAAGCTCCCTGCTCCGCAAACACGGCGCTACATCCTCAGCTGCGCCTGGGGTTCGTCGATTCGAATTCAGCGATGGTTGCTATCTAGATCGAAGGACCGACGCGCGCCGGTCCGGATGCCGTCCGCGTTCGCCCGTCGCGCCAGCGCGCATGCGCGTCGGCGGCCGGATCGATGGCGAAGGATCGCCGCGCCGACGCATGCATCCGCCGGCGCGAAGCCACGGCAACGCGCCCGCACTCGGCCGATGCGCGCGTCGCGGCACCGCCAGCTTCGGACAGAAAGCCTGGAAAACAAGGGAAATCCGCTAAATCCCCGGGCGAAACCCGATGCCGGCTGAGGCCGGCGCGGCCGTCGGCATGCGCGATCGCATGTCCGCAAGAACCGCCGTGCTGCTGTCTGGCTGCTGCCCGACCCGAGTGCGCGCTGGAACGACAAGGACGACAAGAACTGCAAGAACGCAAACGCACTTCCATATAAGCCCGCTCCTACTGGTAACGACGGCACTGCCTGGCATTACGCGTGCTTCGCAACTTCGTCGCGCAGGAAAACCTCGCCGTGCGCGCACTAGCGTGCGGGCTCGGCCTCAGAGATTTTTCACATGAATGAATACGTGCGACGCAGTTGTATTCCGTTGCGAGCCGAGTGCTCATTCGAAGCAGCATCGGTGTCGCATGATGATGCTTCGAAGTGCCAAGGTGTGCAAGGTAGGTGAGTATCTTTTGTGCAACGTCTTTGTGTGACGCACTGCTTGAACCCGCAATCGATGTGATGTCGAAGCACTGCACACGGTGCGGTACGTAGCGTGTTCACTGCGATGCGATCGTGCCTGATTCATCCAACGTCCCTGTTTCGTATACCGTCGTTCTGCGAATCCGTTCGCGCTTCAGGCCGATGAACGAACATCGCGAGAACGCCTGTTTTTCAGCGGTTTTCGCGCCATGTGACCTTGCCCGTCATTCTTCGACGCACAAGGAACGACGTTGCTAATCACCGCCGCATTGTGAGCGTTATCACGCACTTGTCTTCAGCTAATTCATATCGCAATCGGATCGACGATCTGCGACGAAGAGCGCTATCGCTTGTACGCCGTGCCCACAACGCGAACATGATTTCGTACTGTCACGCCGCAACGACTACGGACGACGACTCTGCCTCGGCATTGTTTCCAAAGCTGCGACAGCCACGCACAAGCGCTCGATTCAGGCCGCCGCGATCGCGATCGCCAGTCGCCATCACTTCCGCAACGTGAGCGCTATCACGCATCGCCGTGTCGTCGCGAAGGTCCGACTTCGCAGCAACGATTGGCGGCGACGCGCGTTGACACGCTGCAACCGGCTTCGTCGTTCGCTCATCGCCCCGCGAGTGAGGTAGACGACAAAAACGCGAACGACCGGACGCTGCGCGCGCGCGAACGATGCAACGTGCTTGCTGAATGCGCGGATCGGGAGCGCGCGCTGCACTGCATCAATCGTGCGGCGTTCGAAAATTGCGCGCACCAACCGACGCCTGCCCTGTTACGCGAATGCCGCTGACGCGCATCGGCGGCGACGGCACGGCCAGCGTTCGCGAACGCACGACGAGCATTGCGCTGCGCGGAAGATTCGCGGCGATCAGAAAAAATTATCTAAAGGAGAAAATCGCGAGCTGGTGAGGACAGGCCGCGATGGCGCAGGCGACGGCCGCGCTTGCCGCGACTACATCGCGCGATGCGCCGCCGGCGCGGCGGCGCATCGGTTCGCCGAGCGCGACGCCGCGCCGAGGCTCAGGCCGAGGCGTAACGCGCCGCGCCGCCGACCCAGCGCGAGACGATGCGGTCGGCCAGTTGCGGCGATTCGGTCAACAGGCGCTCGCCGAGTTCCTGCACCAGCGGCAGCAGGTCGGCGTCGCGGCTAAGGTCGGCGACGCGGAAACCGGCCAGGCCGGTCTGGCGGGTGCCGAGCAGTTCGCCGGGGCCGCGCAGTTCCAGATCCTTCTGCGCGATGACGAAACCGTCGTGGGTCTGGCGCATGGTCTCCAAGCGCTGCCGCGCCAATCCCGACAGCGGCGATCGGTACATCAGCACGCAACTGGACGCGGCGCTGCCGCGCCCGACCCGTCCGCGCAGCTGATGCAACTGCGCCAGGCCCAGGCGCTCGGCGTTCTCGATGATCATCAGTGACGCGTTGGGCACGTCGACGCCGACTTCGATCACTGTGGTCGCCACCAGCAGGTCGAGTTCGCCGTCCTTGAACGCGCGCATCGTCTCCTGCTTTTCTTTCGCCTTCATCCGTCCGTGCACCAGCCCCACGCGCAGCGGCGCCAGTTGCCTGGACAATTCTTCGAACGTGCTCTGCGCGGCCTGCGCGACCACTTCGTCGGATTCGTCGATCAGCGTGCACACCCAATAGGCCTGGCGGCCTTCGGCGCAGGCGGTGCGGATGCGCTGCACCAGCTCGGGCCGGCGCTCTTCGCTGAGCGCGACGGTCTGCACCGGCGTGCGTCCGGGCGGCAGTTCGTCGATCGCCGACACATCGAGGTCGGCGTAGGCGGTCATTGCCAGCGTGCGCGGGATCGGGGTAGCGGTCATCACCAACTGGTGCGGCACGATCGCGTCCTCGCCGACCGCGCCGCCGGCGCCCTTGTCGCGCAGCGCCAGACGCTGGTGCACGCCGAAGCGGTGCTGCTCGTCGACGATGGCCAAAGCCAGATCGTGGAAGGCCACGCCTTCCTGCATCAGCGCGTGGGTGCCGACCACGACCTGGGCGCTGCCGTCGGCCACTTGCTCCAGCGCCTGCTTGCGCGCCTTGCCGGTGACCTTGCCGGCCAGCCAGACCACGCCGATGCCGAGCGGCTCGAGCCACTTGCGCAGATTGTTGAGGTGCTGCTCGGCCAGCAGTTCGGTCGGCGCCATCAGCGCGGCCTGGCGGCCGTGCTGCACCGCCAGCATCGCCGCCAGCGCGGCGACCACGGTCTTGCCGCTGCCGACGTCGCCCTGCACCAGCCGCAGCATCGGCGAGGGCTTGGCCAGGTCGGCGCGGATTTCGTCGAACACCCGCCGCTGCGCGCCGGTGAGCTTGAACGGCAGCGACTTGCGCAGCTTCTCGGCCAGCGCGACCTGCTTGAGCGGCCGCGCCTTGTGCGCCTGCTGGCTGATGCGCTGGCGGCGCAGGCTCAGGTGGTGGGCGAGCAATTCCTCCAGCGCCAGCCGCCGCTGCGCCGGATGGCGGCCGTCGATCAGCGCGGCCACATCGGCGTCGGCCGGCGGGCGGTGCACGGTCAGCAACGCTTCGCGCAGGGTCGGCAGTTGCAGGCGCCGGCGCAGTTCGTCCGGCAGCAGTTCCAGCGCGGCCTCGTCGGGCAGGCGGTCGAGCGCGTAGCCGATCAGCTTGCGCAGCATCGCCGGGCCGATGCCCTCGATGGCCGGGTAGACCGGGTCCAGCGACTGGCCGAGTTCGACCTCGTCGTCGTCGCCGAGCATGCGGTAGCTGGGGTGGACGATCTCCAGCCCGTGCTGGCCGGGCTTGGGCGTGCCGTACAGCCGCACCCGCGCGCCGACCTGGAACTGCGCGACCTGGGCGGCGCGGAAATGGAAGAAGCGCAGCACCACGTTGCCGTGCGAGTCGTCGCCGACCGCCACCCGCAGCATCGGCCGGTAGCGGAAGCCGCGCTCGACCGCTTCCACCCGCCCCTCCACCTGCGCCGGCACGCCGGGGCGCAGGCCGCGGATCGGGGTGAGCTGGGTGCGGTCCTCGTACTGGCGCGGCAGTTGCAGCCAGAAATCCTGCAGGGTCAGCAGCCCGCGCGCCGCCAGTTTTTCGGCCAGGCGCGGCCCGACCCCGGGCATGCGCGGCAGCGGTTGCGTTTGCAGATCGACGGCAGGGCCGTCCGGGTGTCTTGCCATGCGCTAAGGATGCCGAGAACGCGCGCAAACCAAAACCCCGCGGGGCTTACGCGGCGTGGCGCGTCGCGGCCGGCGGCGGCGTTTGCGGGCCGCGGATCGCGGATCCCCCGCGCCGAGCTTGCGCGCCTGCGTCGGCCCGGCTCAGGCGCCGACGATGTTCAACACCAATCCCAGCGACGCCAGCATCGCCAGCGCGGCGACCGCCGCGGCCACCGCTACGGCAGCCCACAGCCCCCGCCCCTGCCCGCGCGAGACCAGGAACGACAGCCAGGCCGCGGCCGCCATCGCGCCGTACATCCACGCCGAGGTGGCCGGCAGCGGCGGAACCCGCAGTGCCACCGCCAACACCGCCAGCGCCGCGCAAGCGACGATGGCGAAGTGGGCGCCCCATACCTTCAAAGCTTTCATCGCGCGCGCGTCCTTGTCGGAGGGAACAGCGCGAGACCCGCCGGAGCGGGCCTCGTGCCGTGTCGCGGCGACCTTACAAGAACCCTCAGTACTTGGCCATGAACTCCACGCCGTAGGTGCGCGGCTCGGTCACGCGCGCGCCGACCGTGCCGAGCACGTTCTTGCCGTAGGTGCCCAGCGAGTTGATGTACTGGTTGTCGAACAGGTTGTTGCCGTACACCGCCAGGCCCCAGCGGTCCTGCGGCGAGGTCCAGGCGATGCGCAGGTCGGTGCGGTTCTGCGCCTCGCCCAGGTCCAGCGCCGGGCTCACCCCGCAGCGGTTCTGCGCGCGCGACTCCTCGCTGCAACGCACCTTGCCGCGATAGGAGTGGCGCAGCGACACGTTGATGTCGCCGTTGGCCTCCATCGGGATGCGGTAGTACAGCCCGCCGGCCGCCGACCAGTACGGCAGGCCGGTGGGATCGCCGCTGGCGTCGATGCCGTCGGAGGTGACGTAGTTCTTGTAGGTCGAGTCGATGAAGCTGGCGTTGAAGTCCAGGCCGAAGTTGTCGGTGGCCTGCCAGCGCATGTCGAAGTCCAGGCCGTAGGCTTCCAGGTCCGAGGTGTCGATGACGAAGCGCGGGATGTCGGTGCTGCTGTCCAGCCGCACCGCCTGGCGGTTGTCGTAGACGTAGTAGAACAGCGAGGCGTTGAGCTGGATGCGGTGCTGCGGGAACGAGGTCTTGATGCCGGTCTCCAGGTTCCACACGTCCTCGTTCTCGAAGCTGCTGCCGATCTGCAGCGAGTTGAAGCCGCCGGCCTTGTAGCCCTTGGCCAGCGAGGCGAACACCATGGTCTCGTCGCTGAGGTGGTAGTCGACCACGAAGCGCGGGCTCAGGTCGCTCCAGCTGTTGGAGGTGCGGCGCAGGATGCCCTTGTTCATCATCGCCGGCGGGTCGATGAAGGCGACATCGAAGACGAAGAAGTCGCGCGGGATGCCGATCACCTGGAACGCGCCCAGCGCCTGGAGCTGGTCCAGCGCAGCGTCGAGCCCCGGCGCGGAGCGGTGGTTGTTGAGCCAGCTGAACTTCTTCTCGTCGCGGGTATAGCGCAGGCCGACGGTCAGGTTGAGCTTGTCGTTGACGTGCCAGATGACGTCGCCGAACACCGCGTAGGCCTTGGTGTCCAGGGTGTTGCGGAAGGTCTCGTTCCAGTCGTGGCCGCGCAGGCGGATCGGGATGCCGAGCGCGGCCAGGCCGGCGTCGACCTCGCCGAACAGGTAGCCGGACTGGGTCGGCGCCATGCCCAGGTTGTGCACGATGGTATCGACCGAATCGGTGGTCGCATTGACCTCGCTGGTCTGGCGCGCGCGTTCGTCGAAGTAGCTGGCGCCGGCGACCCAGTCGAGCTTGTCGGTGCTGCCGTTGAACTTGAACTCCTGGTAGAAGCTGCGGTTGCTCTCGGTGTTGGTCGAGTCGACGTAGAGATAGCGGCGGTTGGTGCCGTCCTCTTCGACCCGGTTGACCGAGTCGTAGTCGCGCCAGGAGGTGGTCGAGGTGAAGCCGCCCCAGTCGGTGCCGTGGTCGACGATCAGGGTCACGCCGTCGAAGCGGCGCGATTCCTCGTTGCCTACGGCGTCGCTGACGGTGCCGATCTTGCGCGGGTCCAGATACGCGCGCTCGTTCACCGGCAGCGGCGGCAGGCCCGGCGCCGTCGGCAGCGCGACGATGCCGGTGGTGGCCTGGCCGAGCTGGTCCAGGCTCTCGTGGTCCCAGCTGATCAGTGCGCTGGTGCGCTCGCCGAAGCGGGTCTTGAACGCGGCGCGGGTGGCCCAGTTGTTTTCCGGGTTGAGGTCGCGGCCGGTTTCGGCGTCCTGGATCCAGCCGTCGGCATGGTTGACCAGGGCGTTGAAGCGGAACGCCGAGTCCTCGCTGACCGGCAGGTTGAGCATGCCGTCGACGTACTGCTTGCCGTAGTTGCCGATGCGCAGCTTGGCCTTGACTTCGGTGGCGGCGGTGTCGGGCTTGCGGGTGATGATCGAGATCGCGCCGGCGGCGGTGTTGCGGCCGAACAAGGTGCCCTGCGGGCCCTTGAGCACTTCGATGCGCTCCACGTCGGTGAACGGCAGCAGCACGCCGCCGCCGCGGCCGGCGTAGACGCCGTCCACGTACACGCCCACCGCCGGATCGGTGCCGATGCCGAAGTCGTCGGTGCTGATGCCGCGCAGCTCGAAGCTCGGCTGGGTCGGCTGCAGGCTGTCGACCACCAGGCCCGGCACGAAACTGTCGAGGTCGCCGAGGTCTTGCGCGGCGACGTCGTCGATGAGTTTGTCGGTGACCACCTGCAGGGCGATCGGCACGTCCTGCAGTTCCTGCTCGCGGCTCTGCGCGGTGACGGTGATCTTGTCCAGTTCCTTGGGCCCGGCCTCCTGGGCGAAGGCGGCCGGTGCGGCCAGGACGAAAGCGCTGCCGCACAGGGCGGACAGCACGGCATGGGTCGCAATGACCAAGCGGTGTTTGCGCAACGACATCGAAAGCTCTCCCCTCTCGTTCGTTCTTGCGTTCGTCGGTTCGTAGCGGCGCGTTCGTCCGAGGCGCCTGTTTTTCTGCGGTGTTGCGGTGGTTCCCCCTGTCCTGCGGACCGCGGCTCAGCCGCACTGCCCCTGTTGCGCGGCGATCCAGTCGCGGATCAGTTTCACGCCCTCCTCGTGCACCACGCTGCGGCCGAGCTCGGGCATCATCACCGAGGGATCGTCGCTGCGCATGCGGTAGATCAGAATCGATTCGTCCGGCTTGCCCGGCACCACGCCGTAACGATGGTCGCCGGTGCCGTGGCCGGCCGCGATCGGCAGCTTGCACCGGCCCAGTCGCAGCGGCTCCTGCGTCGCCGCATTCAACCACAGGCCCGACGTGTTGCCCGGGCCCTTGGGGCTGTGACAGTGGCCGCAGTTGATGTCGAGGTAGGCGCGGGCGCGCGCTTCCAGCGGCGCGGCGGGGTCGCGCCAGTTGGCGTCGCGCGGCGCCTGCTGCGGCGCGGGCGCGCCCTTGAGGTAGCCGGCCTGGGTCCAGCGCGCGATCTGGTTCTGCAGCCCGTCGTCGTAAGCGAAATCGCGATTGAGGTGGCGCGCCTTCGGGCCGATCGGATGCAGCGCCTTGGACTTCATGTCGGTGCCGTGGCAGCCGGCGCACTGGTTCTGATCGGGCACGGCGTAGTCGGCGCTCTCGCGGCCGCCGTCGGCGGCGACCAATTCCAGCGACACCAGTTCGCCGCCGCGCATCAGCTTCGCCTGGGTCTGTTCGCGATTCCACACGTACGGCAACGCCACCCAGCCGCTGTCGCGGCGCAGCAGCAAACGGGTTTCCACCAACCGCACCTTGCTCAGTTCCAGGCCGCCGCCGCGCAGGTCCGGGCCGTCGTCGTAGCTGCGCAGCACCGCGTCGCCTTCGCCGCGCGGGTAATAGAAGGTCTTGCTGAAGACGGTGCCGACCGGAAAATCGAACTCGTTGTCGGGATCGTAGCTCGCCGCCTGCCCCTTCGGCATCCACAGCGTGCGCAGCTTATGCGCGTAGTCGGAGAACAGCGCGGTGTTGAGGTCGTACGGCAGCACCTCGCGGTTGAGCTGCAGGCGGCCGCCGGCGACGCGCAGCAGGTTCCACTCGGCCAGGTCCGCAGGCTGGCCGTCGGCGAAGAAACGCACCGGCGCCCACGGCGCGTCGGCGGCCAGCGGCGCGTCGGCGCTGGCCGTCGGGGCCGGTTCCTGCGGCTTGCTGCACCCTGCGACCAGCAACGACAACAGCACTGCGAAGACGTAACGCATCGACATTCCCGACATCGCTCAACCGCGCTTGAGGTCGATGGCCGGCAGCTTCGGCAGCTCGCACGCGTAGGGCTTGGTGTCCTGGCTCGGGTTCTTGTAGCCGCCGGGCCCGTCGGCGTTGACCACGCCGGACACTTCGCGGATGCAGATCTGCGGCCCTTCCTTGCGCTGCGCGTTGGCGTAGCCGTCCCACAGCACATCGGGGAAATGCCCGCTGAGCCCGTACAGCGCGGTCTTGAGCGCCTTCAGGTCGAGCCCGTCGGGCGACTCGCCGCCGCCCTTGAGCCGGTTGCCGTAGATGTTGATGCGTTCGGGATAGGGATCGAAGTCCTTCGACGCCTTGTCGTCCTTGTAGCCGGTGGAGTAGACGCTGGAGACGATGATGTTGGTGGTGGCGTTGTCGCTGATGTCGTTGTCGAAGATCTCGACATCGTCGTTGGAGTTGATGACCACGCCGCTTCCGGCCGGCACGCTCGCCACCGGCGTGCCCTTGGCGCCGAAGTTGGCGGTGTTGTTCTTGAACACCTGGTTCTTGTAGACCCGGATCGCCCCGCCCTGCTGCGACAGCGCCGGCATGTTGAACACCAGGATGCCGCCGGTGTTGTTGGTGGCGATGTTGTCGTGGACGTCGGCGTTGACGGTGTTCTCGATCTCGATGCCGGCGACGTTGAACTCGGCGCGGCTGTTGCGCACGATCACGTCGCGCGACTGGCCGACGTAGATGCCGGCGTCGGACGCGCCGATCGCCACCGAGTTCTCGATCAGCACGTTGCGGGTCTTGACCGGATACAGCCCGTAGCCGCCGTTCTTGGTGCTCGGCCCGCCGGTCCACTCCACCCGCACGTTGCGGATGGTGATGTGCTCGCCCTCGTTGACCTTGAGGCCGTCGCCCTTGCTGTCCTCGATGGCGATGTTCTCGATGACGAAATTGCTGGCGTTGACCAGCAGCCCTTCGGCGCCGGCTTTCTGGCCCTTGAAGCTGAGCACCGACTTGTCCGGTCCGGCGCCGCGGATGGTCACGCCGTCCACGCGCAGGGTCAGGCTGCGGTCGAAGCTGTACCGCCCGGGCGGCACCTCGATCACGTCGCCCGGTTTGGCGTCGAGCAGCTTGGTGCGGAAGGCGTCGGCGAAGCCCGCATCGCCCGCGGCGACTTGCGCGGTCGGCGTGTGCTGGGCCTGCTCGGGGCCGCAGGCGGCCGCGGCGAGGGCCAGAGCGAGGACGCAAGCGCGCAACGGCAACTTCGGCTGATTCATAAGTCTCCCCGGGACGGTGGCGGCGTCGTGGCGCGCGTGTTGCAGCGCGGCATGCCGACGGTGGCTAAGCGATGAGTCTCCGCCGCCTGCGCGAGCGCGCGCGAGGGCGATTGCGGCACACTAGGGGGGCATTCGCGGTCAACCGTGCGGCCAAGTATCGTGAGGGGCGATGCGTCAGCCATCCGAACCAAACACCGACGCCAGCGGCGGCGACGTCGCGCTGATGTCGCCCAACCTGTTGTGGGGTCTGCTGGAAACCGCGGACCGGATCGGCGCGCCCAGCGACGACTGGTTCGCCGGCACCGGCCTGAGCCGCGCCCAGGTCAGCGACCCGGGCGTGCGCCTGCCCGACCGGCCGACCGCGATCGTGATCGAGCGCGCGCTCAAGGTGCTGCCGCCGAGCATCGGTCTGGACATCGGCCGGGTCCAGCACGTGGGCAACTTCGGCCTGCTCGGCCTGGCCATGACCACCGCGGCCACCTTCGGCGAGGCGCTGCAGATCGGTCTGCGCTTCACGCCGGTGGTCGGCAGCCTGATGCGCTTCGTCGAAAGCGCGTCCGAGTCGGGCACGCTGGCGCTGGCCGGGCAGATGACCATCGCCTTCCCGTCGATCCACCGCTTCGTCACCGAAGAGTTCTTCAGCAGCTGCCTGGCGCTGGCGCGCGGCCTGGTCGGCGACAAGCTGCGGCCGCAGCGGTTGGAGTTCAGCTATCCCGAACCGGAATACCGCGACCAATACGAAGCGGTGTTCGAGTGCCCGCTCGCCTTCGACCAACCGCAGGATCGCCTGGTGCTCGATGTGGACTGGCTGGCCGCGCCGCTGCCGACCCACAACCCCATCGCCTCGAAACAGGTGCTGGCGTTGTGCGAAGCGCAGATGCCGTCCGGCGCGGTGCCCGGCGAAGCCACCGCCGCGGTCGAGCGCCTGCTGCGCGCGCAGTTGCCGCAAGATCCCAAGCTCACCGACATCGCCGCGCAGATGCACGTCAGCGAGCGCACCCTGCGCCGGCAGCTGACCGGCGAAGGCACCAGCTTCCACCAGATCCACGACCGCCTGCGCATCGACCGCGCCTACGCGCTGCTGCGCGAGCGCGGGCCGAGCATCGCCAGCGTCGGCGCGGCCATCGGCTACAAGGACCCGCGCGATTTCCGGCGCGCGTTCAAGCGGTTGACCGGGGAGACGCCGCGCGCCTTGCGCGAGAAGCTGTGGGCGGAGATGGCGCGGGAGCGTAGGTAGCGCCTGTCATTGGCTGTGGTTGGTTCCGGCGGTGGGCGAGCTACGCCGTGATCGGAGTGGCGCGGTCGCGGCTTGCGCCGCTCCTACAAGGGCTACGGCGGCTTCGATTCCGACTGTAGGAGCGACGCGAGTCGCGACCGCGAGGCCGCAACTGCGATGAAACCTTCGACGTAGCCGCGATGGCGCGGTCGCGGCTTGCGCCGCTCCTACAGGGGGCTAAGGCGGCTTCGATTCCAACTGTAGGAGCGACGCAAGTCGCGACCGCGAGGCCACAACTACGATGAAGCTTTCGACGTAGCCGCGATGGCGCGGTCGCGGCTTGCGCCGCTCCTACAGGAGGCTTCGGCGGCTTCG
>NZ_FNOG01000016.1:0-46535 GCF_900106525.1 Lysobacter enzymogenes | reverse complement strand
GCGCCGCTCCTACAGGAGGCTTCGGCGGCTTCGATTCCGACTGTAGGAGCGACGCAAGTCGCGACCGCGAGGTCGCAACTGCGATGAAGCTTTCGGCGTAGCCGCGATGGCGTGGTCGCGGCTTGCGCCGCTCCTACAGGGGCTACGGACGGATTCGCTTGCGGGGGCGAGGCAATGCGAACGCGCCCCACGCCATTCACGATATTCGGCACTCGCCGCCGCCCTCCCGCGGCGGCGAGGCCGTCCCCATCACTGCACCGTGCAGCTGAACTCCAACGTCACCGGGATCGACGGCAGTAACGTGTCCAGAGTGACCCCGCTGGCCAGATCGCCGACGGTGATCGCGATGCTCGGACAGCCCGACGGCCCAGAGCACGTCACCGGGTTGCTGGCCGGGCAGTTCAGGCCGGCCGCGGGGGTGTCGCGAACCACCGCACCGGTCACCGACACCGAATCGTGAAGGGTCACTTCCAACTGATATGTCGTGGTGGCGCCCGCAACCAGCGTATCCCCGGCCTGATCGCTGGGTCCGTTGGCCGGCGTGTTGGTCTTGGTGATCGACAGATCGGTCGTGCGCAAGGTGTTGGTGTAGGTGCACACCGCAGGGTTGGTGCTGGTGATGGTCAGCGTGTTGTCCGCCTCCTGGCCATTGGTGCCGACCAGCTCATGGCCGCCGGTGCACGTCAACACGGTGCCGTAGTTGCCTACGTCCGGACCCGCTTCCGCCGGCAAGGTGATCGTGTCGCCGATGGTCACCAACACCGCCGCACCACTGTTGGCCGCATTCGGCGCCGTGGCATTGAACGCGGCGGTGTTGTTGGTGCCGCCCGTGGTCGCGCCGATGCTGATCTGATGCCCCGCGGTGCTGCCCGCCGCCCAAGCCTTGGCCAGTTGCAGCGTGGCCGTGCGCGGAGTGTTGGTGTAAGTACACACCGCCGCGGTGCCGCTGGTGATGGTCAGCGTATTGCTCTGCTGGCCGTCGCTGCCCGACAAGGTGTGGCCGCCGCTGCACGCCACCGTCGTGGTGTAGTTGGCCAGGTTCGCGCCCGTCTCCGCCGGCAGCGTGATGCTGTCGCCGACGTTGACGATCACCGCCGCGCCGCTGTCGGCCGCGGTCGGCGCGGTGGCGCCGAACGAGGCGGTGTTGTTGCTGCCGCCGGTGGTCGCGCCGATCGTCACCTGGTCGCCGGCGATGCTGCCCGCCGCCCAGGCCTTGGCCAGCTGCAAGCTGGACTGGCGCTGGTTGGTGAAGGTACAGGCGATCGCGTTGCCGACCGCAGTGTCCGCAGCAGCCAGGTTGAAGGTCGACGTCGCCGGATCGAACGCGCCGGCCGCTGGCGCCGCGCTGCCGCCGGCGGGAGTCACCGTACACGCGGCCCCCGCCAGCAACCAACCCGCGGGCACCGTCTCGGTCAGCGCGGTTGCCGTATCGACCGCCGCCAGGGTCTGCACGGCGCCCTGCGTACCGGTTCCGCCGTCGGCAGTCGTGGTGATCGAATGATTGGCGATGCCGTTGCTGCCGCCGAACTGGAAGGTGCCGGTTCCGCCGTTCGAAACCTTCGTCACCCGCACCGTCGGTGGGCGCTGGTTGACGAACGTACAGGCGATCTGGTTGCCGCGCGCGCCATCCGCGGCCGACAAGTTCACCGAACGGCCTGCGGCACTGAAGGTTCCGGCCGGAGCGGTCGTGCCATCCGGGCGCGTGACCGTGCAGCTCGCGGTGCGCAGGACAAACCCCGCGGGAGGCACAGTTTCCTGAACCACCATGCCACTGTTGTTGAGCGAATTATCCTGCAGCGTCGGGCCGGTGGTTCCCGGAGTTCCCGCCGCAGTGGTGGTGATCGACTGATTGAACAGCGCGCCGCTGGCGACAAGGATCCTGAACCCGAACGTCCCTGTTCCGCCTTCGGTGACTTTCGTGATCCGAAGTTGGGTGGCCATGTCGTCGTTGGTGATCGTACAGACCGCGTTGTCGCCAAGTCCCAAGGTCAGGCTGTTGCCGGCCACGGCGGCAGCGCCATTGAGCACGCACCTGTACTGCGAAGCCGCATAGCCGCCCGGACCGCCCGTCTCGCCCAAGGTATAGGCGCCCACCGCGACCGCAGCGTTGGTCACCGCAGCGCTGCCATGCGCGCCGCTGAGGTTGGTCGGCCCGGCGGCCGTCAGCGTCCACGCGGCGGCCGTCGCCGTGCCGCCGTTGTTGTTCACCACGGTCTTGCGCAGCGTCAGCCGCGCCGGCTGGTCGTCGTTGGTGATCGTGCAGACGGCGTTGTCGCCCCCGGCCAGGGTCAGGTTGTTGCCGACCACCGCTGCGCCACCGTTGACGACGCAGCTGTAAGCGCCGGTCGCCGCGTACCCAACCGGGCCGTTGGATTCCGCCAGCGTGTAGGCACCAGGATTTACCGCCGCATTGGTCACCGCCGCTGCGCCGTGCGTACCGCTAAGGTTGGTCGGGCCCGTCGCCGTCAGCGTCCACGCCGTGTTGACCGCGGCGCCGCCGTTGTCGTTGGTGACGGCCTTGCGCAGCGTCAGTTGCGCGGGCTGGTCGTCGTTGGTGATGGTGCAAGTGGCGGTGTCGCCCGCGGCCAAGGTCAGGTTGTTGCCGACCACCGCCGCGGCGCCGTTGACAACGCAGCTGTAGGCACCGGTTGCCGCGTAGCCCGCCGGGCCGTTGGATTCCGCCAGCGTGTAGGCACCAGGATTCACCGCCGCATTGGTCACCGCCGCTGCGCCGTGCGTACCGCTGAGGTTGGTCGGGCCCGTCGCCGTCAGCGTCCACGCCGTGTTGACCGCGGTGCCGCCGTTGTCGTTGGTGACGGCCTTGCGCAGCGTCAGTTGCGCCGGCTGGTCGTCGTTGGTGATCGTGCAAGTGGCGTTGTCGCCCGCGGCCAAGGTCAGGTTGTTGCCGACCACCGCCGCGGCACCGTTGACGACGCAGCTGTAGGCACCGGTCGCCGCGTAGCCGGCCGGGCCGTTGGCTTCCGCCAGCGTATAGGTGCCGGGATTCACCGCAGCGTTGGTCACCGCAGCCGCACCGTGCGCGCCGCTGAGGTTGGTCGGGCCCGTCGCCGTCAGCGTCCACGCGGTGTTGACCGCAGCACCGCCGTTGTCGTTGGTGACCGTCTTGCGCAGCGTCAACCGCGCCGGTTGGTCGTCGTTGGTGGCGGTACACACCGTGGTCTGGCCGAGCGCCAGGACGATCCGGTTGCTGGCGTCGACGGTAACGCCGTTGGTGCAAGCCCAGCCGGTCAGCGCGTAACCCGCGGGACCGCCCGTTTCCGACAGCGTGTAGGTGCCGACCGGAACGGCAGCCGCGGTGATGCCGGCCTGCCCTTCCGTGCCGCTGATGGTCGCCGGGCCCGTCGCGGTCAGCGTCCAGGCGGTATCGACGGCGGCGCCGCCGTTGTCGTTCACGACCGTCTTGGCGAGCGTCAGCACCGGCAATCGATCGTTGGTGAACGTACAGGCGATCGCGTTGCCGCCTGCCGTATCGGCCGCGGTCAAATTGAACGTCCGCGTCGCCGAGTCGAACGTGCCCGCCGCGGGTGCGGCGGTGCCGTTGGGCGGCGTAACCGTACAGGCCGCGTTCGACAGCGCCCATCCGGCGGGCGGAGCGTCTTCGCTGATCGCGGTCGCCGTGCCGGAAGCCGTCAGCAACTGCTGCGCGCCGACGGTTCCGGGGGTACCGGCCGCCGTCGTCGTGATGCTATGCGCAGCGATGCCGTTGTTGCCGGAGAAGCCGAACGTGCCGGTGCCGCCGTTGGAAACTTTGGTCACTGCCAAAGTTGTTGCAACGCGGGCGTTGGTGAACACACAGACCACATTGCGCCCGGCGCCCGCGACCAGCGGCAGCGTCGGCAACGTCAGCGTCTGCGTGCCGGCGTTGTAGCTTGTTCCGGCCAGCGTCGCGCCGTTGACGGTACACGACGGCGTACCCGTGACTTGCCAACCGGCGGCGGCCGCCTCGGTCAACGTAGTCGTTCCCGTGGTGCTGGCCAGGACCAAGGTCTGCCGCGCGCCCTGGGTGCCGGCCCCGCCGTCCGCCGTCGTCGCGATGGCATGGCCGGCGATGCCGTTGCTGCCGCTGAAATTGAACGTGCCGGTGCCGCCGTTGCTGATCTTGGTGACGGTGACGGTGTTGGCCACCCAGGTCATCGGCACGGACTGGTTCGGGATGTTCAAGCCGGTCGAGCTGGTGTAGTTGGCCTGCGTGTTGGTGAACGTGCCCAGCGTATTGCTGACCACGTTGACGCTGATGGTGCAGGTGGTCGCCGCGGCGCCCGGCACATTGCCTCCCGGCGTGCCGGCAGGCAGATTGCCGCCCGCGACCGAGAACGTGGTCGCGCCAGCGGTGGCGGTCAGCGTGGTGCCCGTACCGCAGGTGGTGGTGGCATTCGGCGTGGGGGCGATGACCACATTGGTCGGCAGCGTGTCGGTGAAGCCCCAGCCGACCTTGGCATTGTTGTCACCGCTGGTGTTGGTGACGGTGAAGGTGAGCCGCTTGACCTGGCCGACATGATTGGAGGCAATGTCCACCGCCTTGGTCACGCTGGGGCTCACGTCGATAGCGGCGAAATTGTCGAAAGCCCAGTCGTTACCGCCGCCCAACGGTTGTTGATTGATCATGGCGAAGGTCAGCCCTCCGCCGGTAATCAGCGGGGCCGAGCCGGCTCCCGTCGGAATATAGTTGGAGACTCGGACCTGTAGGGTGAAACCTGCGACGACCGGCGAGTCGGGACGCGCTGAAACGTTGTAACCGCGAGAGCCCGCCGGCGGGGCGCAGAGATTCATCTGGCTGCCGATCTGCGTCCCGTTGAGGTTGACAACGACCAGCGGCGAAGCGTTGCCCCCCCCGCAATTGACGACAGCAGCGGTGAACCGGAAGCTGATGAAACGGCCGCTGCCGCCTGCCGGGACACCCGGAAACGGGATAGGCGTGGCGTTCTGCATAATGGTATTGGGTGCGCCCGGATCGCCATTGGTATAGGCGGTCAGTCCAATGTTCTGCTTTTCGGCGTTGGTCGCGGTGGCGTTGTCGACTGTTGGCACAAAGCCATCGGGCCGGCCGGCGTTGAATGCGCCAAGCGCGAGCAGGTTTATCTGCGCCGAGCCCCAAATCCTCAATGGCTGAGGAGACCCCGCTCCCACGCAGCTCGCTGCGGCATTGGCATCGGCCGCGGGGCTCGCCCAAGCGCCGACGATGCCGTTGCATCCTATCGTACCGTTCCAGGAGGGATCGGCCGTATACGTCATGTTGAGCGGCGCGGGACCGATGTAGGCCGGGATGTCCCGCGTAGCGAAGGTGGGGCCGACGACGTTGCCGTTGTCGAAGGTTTCCTGAAAGATCACCGTCTGCGCCGCGGCAGGCAGCGCGATGCCGGACAGGGCCAGCGACAGCAGGCCGGCGAACTGGCTGTACTTAGTCATGCGCATCTCAATCACGCCCCAAAAATTCGTGGACCCGCCCGCCGGCCGTGGCGCATGGCGCCGCCCCTGAAACCGCATCCAGCCCGATCGACACTTCACTCATCTTCTTTTCCTAGGGTGCCGGCCCGAATGTCCCCGGTGCGGATTCGGCGGCGGTAGCGACGGAGCGGTCCGGGCGGCGCCTGCGCCACGGCTGGACGTTTCCTGGTGGCTCTGTCAGGGCGGCATGCGGTGCGCTCGGGCGCGCCGGCCTGCTCGCTGTGTTGAACCATTCGTCCAATCGCGCTCGGCCCCGGGAGGCGGACAAGACGGCGCCCGCAGCGGCCCGTTTGCGCGCTGCGGTGGCGGTCTCGCGGCACGTCGCCGGGTTCGGCGGGGGCGGCGCTGGTCGCGGTGGTGAGGTGTGTGAGGAGGCTGCCGGGCGCAGGCGGCTCGCGGTATCGCGGGTGTCGGGCGGGGATTGGTGGCTTCGGGCTTAAGCCGCGGGGCGGTTCGCTGCGAGCGGCGGCGCGGAGCGGGCGGCGCGCCTGGGATTCGGGCGGATGCCTGGGAAGCACCGGGGTGACTGGGGCGAACGTGGGCTGCGTCGCGGGGTTCGCGGGGACGCTGGCGGGTAGCCGGCGCCGTTGTTGCGTTGGCGCGGTCGCGGCTTGCGCCGCTCCTACAGGGGGCGACCGGGACAGCGCGGGCGGGAATAAAAAAGGCCGCCTCGGGGGCGGCCTTGTTTGGCGATGGCGATGCGGTTTAGCGCAGGACCATGATCGCGTCGACTTCGAAGGCTACGCCGCGCGGCAGCGCGGAGACTTCGACGGTGGAGCGCGCCGGATACGGTGGGTTGAAGTATTCGCCCATCACCGCGTTGACCTTGCCGAACGCGCCCAGGTCGGTGAGGTACAGGCCGAGGCGGGCGATGTCGGCCAGCGAGCCGCCGGCGGCTTCGCACACCGCCTGCAGGTTCTGGAACGCGCGGTGCGCCTGCGCTTCGATGTCGCCTTCCACGACCAGGCCGCTGGACGGGTCGAGCGCGATCTGGCCGGACAGGTACACCGTGTTGTCCACGCGCACGGCTTGCGAGTACGGGCCGATGGCGGCCGGGGCTTTGTCGGTCTGGATGATTTCGCGGGACATGGGTCGGGGCCGGGATAGGGAAGGGAGAAGGGGATCGTAAAGGCAGGACACGGCGACGCGAAAGAGCGCCCTGCCCGCTTCGGCGATTTCCTGTTCTGATTTCCCGGTTTCCCAGCTTCCAGCGAAAGCGAAGCCGCCGCGGCCGCTACATCCGCTGCACGCCCAGCACCACGGTCAGGCGCCGCACCCGCCGCATCACATCGGCCAGGTGGCGGCGGTCGTGCACTTCGATGGCGAAGCGCATCACCGCGATGTTGGCGTCGCGTTCCAGGTATTCGACCCGGTCGATGTTGGATTCGGCCTCGGCGATCGCCGCGGCCACCTGGGCCAGCGAGCCGGGGCGGTTGTCGACCTCGATGCGCAGCGCGGCGGCGAAGTCGCCGGAAACCTGGCGGTCCCAGCCGATGGAAACCCAGCGGTCGGGCGACTTGCGGTAGTCGGCGACGTTCGGACAGTCCAGCCGGTGCACCACGATGCCGCGGCCGGCGGTGTGGTAGCCCATGATTTCGTCGCCCGGCAGCGGCAGGCAACAGTTGGCGAAGCTGATGACGCCGCGCTCGGAACCGGTGATGAGGATCTTGTCCTCGGGCAGGCGCGGCCGGTCGATGGCGCGGCCGCGCGACTTGCCCGGCGCCTCGCGCGCCAGCGCCAGCGCGACCTGGTTGGGCATGCGGTTGCCCAGCGCGATGTCGGCCAGCAGCGCTTCCAGGCGCGGGTAACGGTTCTCGCTGAGGTAGGCCTCCAGGCGCAGCGCCGGGGTGCGGTCGAGCGAGGTCTCCAGCGACTCCAGCGCGCGGTCTAGCATGCGGTGGCCGAGTTGCACCGCGTCCTCGTGTTCGAGCTGCTTGAGCTGCTGGCGGATCGAGGTGCGGGCCTTGCCCGAGACCACAAACTCCAGCCACTGCGGCTTGGGCGAGGACGACTTGGCGGTGATGATCTCCACGCGCTGGCCGCTGGCCAGCTTGGTCCGCAGCGGTACCAGCTTGCCGTCCACGCGCGCGGCCACCGCGCGGTTGCCGACGTCGGTGTGCACCGCGTAGGCGAAGTCGAGCGCGGTGGAATTGCGCGGCAGCGAGAGGATGTCGCCCTTGGGCGTGAACAGGTAGACCTCGTCCGGGAACAGGTCGACCTTGACGTTCTCGAGGAATTCCAGCGACGAACCGGTGGCGCGCTGCGACTCGACCAGATTGGCGATCCAGCTGTGCGCACGCGACTGCGCGCTGTTCGGGCCTTCGCCGCCGTGCTTGTACGACCAATGCGCGGCGATGCCGCGCTCGGCGACGAGGTCCATGTCCTCGGTGCGGATCTGCACTTCCACCGGCGAGCCGTAGGGGCCGAACAGCACCGTGTGCAGCGACTGGTAGCCGTTGGCCTTGGGGATGGCAATGAAGTCGCGAAAGCGCCCGTCCAGCGGCTTGTACGCCGAATGCACCACGCCCAGGGCGTGATAGCAGTCGGGCACGTTCTTGACCACGACCCGGAAGCCGAACACGTCCATGACCTGGTTGAAGCTCTTATGCTCGTTGTGCATCTTGGTGTAGATGCTCCACGGCGACTTCACCCGGCTGATCAGCCGGTGCGGCAGCTTCTCTTTCGCCAGCCGCTGGGCCAGGTGCGCTTCGATCTGCACCAGCGATTCGCGCCGCACCACCGGCTGAGTGCGGATGCGCTTTTCGATCACCGCGTGGCGCCAGGGGTGCATGGCGCGGAAGCCCAGGTCCTGCAGTTCGGCCTTGATCAGGTTCATGCCCAGGCGCTGGGCGATCGGCGCGTAGATCTCCAGCGTTTCCAGGGCGATGCGTTGTCGCGCCTCCATGCTTTGCGCGCCGAGGGTGCGCATGTTGTGCAGGCGGTCGGCGAGCTTGATCAGGATCACGCGCAGGTCGCGCGCCATCGCCAGCAGCATCTTGCGGAAGCTCTCCGCGGCGGCTTCCTGGCGGTCGCGGAACTGCAGCTTGTCGAGCTTGGTGACGCCGTCGACGAGTTCGGCCACGGTCGGGCCGAATTCGGTGGACAGGCACTCGCGGGTGACCGGGGTGTCTTCGATGGTGTCGTGCAGGATCGCCGCGATCAGGGTCTCGATGTCCAAGCCCTGCTCGGCCAGCACCTTGGCCACCGCCACCGGATGGGTGATGTACGGCTCGCCCGACTTGCGCGTCTGCCCGGCGTGCGCGGCCGCGCCGACCGCCCAGGCGCGGCGCAGTTGCTGGCGCTGGGCTTCGGGCAGGTAATGCGCGGCCAGCTCCAGCTCGCGCACGTAGTCCGGCAGCTCCGTGTCGTCGGCAGCGGCGGGATAGGTGTTCAATGCGGGCTCGGCGGGAGTCATAACGGAAATTTACGCGCGCGGCACGGTCAGTGGCAACGCATCGGCCTGCATTGAATGTGGCGGCGGTGCGATGGGGCGCAAGCAATGATGCGCGCGACGGGGGCGCGGGCGCCGATCCGGTTCAGGAAAGCGGCAGGTTCGGGGCCGGGCTCGCGCTGGATGCGCAGGCGCTTGGGCTGTTGTGGGAGGGGCTTCAGCCCCGAGGCTCTTGTGTCCGGTCGCGGCGATCCGAGCGCAGAGCGTCGGGGCTGAAGCCCCTCCCACAAGAGCTGGCTGGCCTGGGCGGTCCACCTGGCCGGCATGGCTGAAGCGCAAAAGAAAACGGCCCCGCGAGGCGGAGCCGTTTTCCGGTCGCAGCCCGCGCCCGACGGGGCGCGAACCGCTGCTCGCGCGGCCCGCACGCGGCGGGCCGGGAGACTCAGTCGTCGCCCTTGGACAGGTCGTCGTCGGCGACCACTTCGGCCGCGGCCCATTCCAGGGCTTCGCGTTCCTTGCGCTCGCGCTCGGCCTTCTCGACCGCGTCGATGTAGTCCGGGTTGACCTGGCGCGCGGCGATTTCGCGCAGCGCCAAAACGGTCGGCTTGTCGTTGGCTTCGCTGTTGTCCAGCTGCGGCTCGACGCCGTTGGCCAGCTGGCGGGCGCGCTTGGCGGCCAGCATGACGAGTTCGAAGCGGTTGGGGACCACTTCCAGGCAATCTTCGACGGTGATGCGGGCCATGGGGCTCCTGCGGCCGGGTCGGCCGTCTTGCAAACGGATGGGGACCGGGAAGTCTAGGCGCAGCCGCCCCGAAACGCAAGGTTTTCGATAATTAACCCTTACGAATCAAGCGGATGCCCCCTGCAGGAGCGGCGCGAGCCGCGACCGCGACATCGCGCATACGACGCAAGACCGGAAGCCCGCAGTCGCGGCTCGCGCCGCTCCTACAGTCGGACGTCGGCCCTGCGCGGCCCGGATCAGCCCTCGTCGGCCAACAACGCCGTGATCAGCCGCGAATGCCGCGCCACCTGAGGTTCGCGCCGCAGTCGGCTGGCGGTGAAGATCGCGCACATCTCGTCGACCGCGGTGTCGAAGACTTCGTTGACGATGACGTAGTCGAATTCGCCGTAGTGCGACATCTCCTCGCGCGCGGCGGACAGACGCTGGCCGATCACTTCCTCGGTGTCCTGCCCGCGCGAGCGCATGCGCGACTCCAGCGCCTGCCGCGACGGCGGCAGGATGAACACGCTGACCGCGTCGGGCACCTTGTTGCGCACCTGGCGCGCGCCTTGCCAGTCGATCTCCAGCAGCACGTCCTTGCCGGCCGACAGGAACGGCTCCACCGACTGCCGCGCCGAGCCCTTCCAGTCGCCGTGCACGCGCGCATGCTCGAAGAAATCGCCTTCGGCGACCATCGCCTCGAACTCCTGCTCGCTGACGAAGTGGTAGTGCTCGGCGTGGCGCTCGCCCGGCCGCGGCTTGCGCGAGGTGAACGAGATCGACAGGCGGATGTTCGGGTCGCGCGCGAGCACCGCGTTGACGATGCTGGATTTTCCGGCTCCGGAGGGAGCGGCGACGATGTAGAGGGTTCCGCGCATGGGGTCGGTCGGTCCGGCCTGTGACAATGAAAACGGTGAAAACTGGAGGAACGGGCGAAGCGGAAACGGCAACGAGCGACGGCGCCCGTCCCGCGTTTGCGCCGGCGCGTTACTCGATGTTCTGGATCTGCTCGCGCGCCTGATCGATCAGCACCTTCAGCTCGACCGCCGCCGACGAGCTGCGCGCGTCGACCGACTTGGAGCCCAGGGTGTTGGCCTCGCGGTTGAATTCCTGCAGCAGGAAATCCAGGCGCCGGCCGACCGCTTCGCGCAGCTTGAGCACGCGCCGGGCTTCGGCGACGTGCGATTGCAGCCGGTCGAGCTCTTCGTCGACGTCGAGCTTCTGCAACCACAGCACCAATTCCTGCTCCAGGCGACCGTTGTCGGCCGGCTGGGCCAGGTCGGCCAGGCGGGTTTCCAGCTTGGTGCGCTGGCCGGCGCGGATCGCCGGCATCATCGTGCGGACCTCGCCTGCGATGCGCTCGATGCCGTCCACGCGCTCGCCGATCGCCGCGGCGAGCTTGGAGCCCTCGCGTTCGCGCGAGGCGACGAATTCGTCGAGCACGCTGTCCAGCAAGGCCAGCGCTTCGGCCTGCAACGCCGCCGGGTCGGCGGCCGGCGCCTGCAGCACGCCGGGGAATTGCAGCAGCTCGGTGAACTCGGTGCGCAGCGCCGGGAAGCGCGCGGACAAGTCGATGGCCAGCTCGCTGAGTTCGCGCAGACGGGTCGGATTGAGCTGCAGCGCGTCGCCGCCTTCCGGCGCGCGCAGGCGCAGGGTCAGGTCGAGCTTGCCGCGGCCGACGCGGGCGCCGATGCGCTCGCGCAGCGCCGGCTCCAGCACGCGCAGCTCGTCGGCCAGGCGCACGCCCAGTTCGAGGAAACGGTGGTTGACCGAGCGCAGCTCGCAGCCGAGCGTGCCCCAGGGTGTCGCGCGTTCGCCGCTGGCGAAGGCGGTCATGCTGCGGATCATTCGCCGGTTTCCGAGCCTTACGGGGGGTGAATGGTAAACTCGCCGGCCCTCAAAACGGTAACGCCGCGCCATGACCGGTCCCAATGCCGCCCCTGCCCAGGCTCCGGCCGGCCCCGTCGCCCGTCCCAGCGGCCGCCTGGCCGACCAGTTGCGCGAAGTGACCATCGAGCGCGGCTACACCCGCCACGCCGAGGGCTCGGTGCTGGTCAGCTTCGGCCAGACCCGGGTGCTGTGCACCGCCAGCGTCGACAACAAGGTGCCGGCGTTCCTGCGCGGCAAGGGCGAGGGCTGGGTCACCGCCGAGTACGGCATGCTGCCGCGCGCCACCCACACCCGCAGCGACCGCGAGGCCGCGCGCGGCAAGCAGGGCGGCCGCACCCTGGAAATCCAGCGCCTGATCGGCCGCGCCCTGCGCGCCTGCGTCGACCGCAAGGCGCTGGGCGAGCGCACCATCACCCTGGACTGCGACGTGCTGCAGGCCGACGGCGGCACCCGCACCGCCGCCATCACCGGCGCCTACGTGGCCCTGGTCGACGCGGTGCGCTGGCTGCAGGCGCGGCGCGAGATCACCCGCGACCCGATCTTCGGCGCGGTCGCGGCGGTGTCGGTCGGCGTCTACCGCGGCGCCCCGGTGCTGGACCTGGACTACGCCGAGGACAGCGACTGCGACACCGACATGAACGTGGTCATGAACGACGGCGGCGGCTTCATCGAGCTGCAGGGCACCGCCGAAGGCCACGCCTTCCGCCGCGAGGAACTCGACGCGCTGCTGGGCCTGGCCCAGGCCGGCATCGTCGAACTGCTGGAAAAGCAGCGCCAGGCCCTGGCCGCCTAAAGCGCGCGCCACGCCCCTGCGGGCGGTGGGGAGACGACGGCGAGTAGGGGATCTGCGCCCTTCGCCCGTTATGTGCTTCCTCACCGCCCGTTCGTTTTTTATCGATTTTGCCGATCGCGCCGGTTCCGCGCCGACGCGCGCACTGCATCGCAGTTCGCGCGCGCGGCGCTGAACTTTCGCGCTGCGTGCGCGTTCAATCGAAACGTTCGGCCGGGCGCCGGCCGGCGCGTTCGCGCGCATCGCCGCGCAAGCGCGGCGCGCTCGCGTCCGGACACCCCGCAGACCTCTCATCCTCCGCAAGGCATCGGCATGAACCGCAGCATCGGCAGCATCACCCTGGTCGTGGACGACTACGACCGCGCCATCGATTTCTATACCCGCGCGCTGGGCTTCGTCCTGCTCGAGGACATCGACCTGGGCGAAGGCAAGCGCTGGGTGCGGGTGGCGCCGGCGTCCGGCGCGCACACCGCGCTGCTGCTGGCGCAGGCCGCGGGCGAGGCACAGAGCGCGCGCGTCGGCGACCAGACCGGCGGCCGGGTCGGCTTCTTCCTGCACACCGACGACTTCGCCCGCGACCACGCCGCGATGTTGGCCCAGGGCGTGCGCTTTCTGGAATCTCCGCGCGTCGAGACCTACGGCACGGTCGCCGTTTTCGAAGATCTGTACGGTAATCGCTGGGACTTGCTGGAACCGAAAGCATGAAACTGGTGCTGGCCAGCAGCAACGCCGGGAAACTGGTGGAACTGCGGGAGCTGCTCGGCGACACCGGCATCGAACCGGTGGCGCAATCCGACCTGGGGGTCGAGGACATCGAAGAAACCGGCAGCACGTTCGTCGAGAACGCGCTGCTGAAGGCCCGGCATGCCTGTGCGGTGACCGGGCTGCCGGCGCTGGCCGACGATTCGGGCATCTGCGTGGACGCGCTCGGCGGCGCCCCCGGGCTGTACTCGGCCCGCTACGCCGGCCGCCACGGCGACAACGAAGCCAACATCGACAAGTTGCTGGCTGCGCTCAAGGATGTGCCCGATGAGCGCCGCGGCGCGCACTTCTATGCGGTGATCGTGGCCTTGCGCCATGCCGGCGATCCGCGTCCGATCATCGCCGAAGGCCTCTGGAACGGGCGCATCCTGCACCAGCGTCAGGGCAGCCGCGGCTTCGGCTACCAGCCGGTGTTCCTGGATACCGAGCACGGCATTTCCGCCGGCGAGATCGACGACGCGCTCAAGAACCGGGTCAGCCACCGCGCCCGCGCCCTGGCCGCGCTGCGCGCGCGCCTGCCGGAGCTGGGCGGGTGAACCGCCTGCTGCGCGCCGCCGCCGCGCCGCGCCGGGCGTTCCGCACCGGCGGCCACACCGTGGCCACGGTGGCGGTGCTGTACCTGTTGGCCCTGCCGATCGCGGTGTGGATCCGCCAGGACGGCCTGCAGACCGGCGCCACCGACTTCGGCAGCGAGCTGGAACTGGCGCTGTGGCTGCTGGCGGCGCTGGTCGCCGCGGTCGCCGCGGCGGCGGTGCAGCGGGTCAGCCTGGACGGCGTCGCCGCCGGCGGCGCGATCCGCTACGCCAACATCACCAGCGGCCACCGCACCCGCACCTTCGACCCGGCCGAGGTGCAGAGCATGTCCCTGCACCGGGCCAAGGACGGGCGCCTGCGCCTGACCTCGACCCTGGAACTGCGCCTGGCCCCGGCCGCGCACCGGCGCTGGACCACGGCGACCCTGTTCGACGGCGACATGTCCGGCGACGGCCGCGCCGAGCCGCTGGCCTCGATCATCCGCCAGGTCGTGGAGGCCAAGCCCGAGGTGGTGCTGGATACGAATCTGCGCGCGCTCCTGGCGGCGCGGCGATTCGGCGCCACGTTCGGGGGCGGGGCGAAGGAGTAAGCGGGCGGCCCCGAGAGGTCGGGGATATCGCGAGAACCGCGGGCACGCCGCCTCCAGGCGCGTCCTCCAGCCCCCGAGTCTCTTCCTGTCCCTGCGCCCCTGCCGTGCCCTGGCGCGCGCGGCCCAGTAAACTGCCCGCCTTCCCCGCCTCGAGTTCCGGGCCCTGCGCCCGGCCCTAGCCCATTGAGCGTCGCCCTCGTTCCCCCGCCGCTGTCGCTGTACGTGCACCTGCCCTGGTGCGTGCGCAAATGCCCGTACTGCGACTTCAACTCGCACGAGGCCCGCGGCGCGCCGCCGTTCGCGGCCTATGTCGATGCGCTGATCGCCGACCTGGAGTACGACCTGCCGCTGGTCTGGGGCCGCACCGTGCACAGCGTGTTCTTCGGCGGCGGCACCCCGAGCCTGTTCCCGCCGGAGGCGATCGAGCGCTTCCTGCAGGCGGCCAGCGCGCGCCTGCGCTTCGCCCCGGGCTGCGAGATCACCCTGGAGACCAACCCGGGCACCGCCGAGCACGGCCGCTTCGAGCTGTACAAGGCGGCCGGGGTCAACCGGCTGAGCTTCGGCATCCAGAGCTTCGACGACGGCTGCCTGCAGCGGCTCGGGCGGATCCACGGCAGCGCCGAGGCCGAGGCGGCGGTGAAGCTGGCCCAGGACGCCGGCTTCGACAACCTCAACCTCGACCTGATGTACGCCCTGCCCGGCCAGACCCTGGCCATGGCCGAATACGACCTGGAGCGGGCGTTAGCGCTGGAGCCGGCGCATATCTCGCACTACCAGCTGACCCTGGAACCCAACACCGTGTTCGCCGCACGGCCGCCGCAGGGCATCCCGGACGAGGACAACGCCTGGGACATCCAGGAACGCTGCCAGGCGCTGCTGGCGCAACGCGGCTACCGCCAGTACGAGGTCAGCGCCTACGCGCGGCCGGGGCGGCAGTGCCAGCACAACCTCAATTACTGGCGCTACGGCGACTACCTGGGCATCGGCGCCGGCGCGCACGCCAAGATCAGCCTCGGCGCCGAGCAGGCGATCCTGCGCCGCTGGAAGCTCAAGCACCCCACCGCCTACCTGGCCCAGGCCGGCCGCGCCGAGGCGATCGGCGGCGACGACCGGATCGCGCCGTCGCGGCGGCCGTTCGAATACATGCTCAATACCTTGCGGCTGGTCGAGGGCTTCTCGCTGGATTCGTTCGAGGCCTCCACCGGCCTGTCGCGCGCGCAGATCGCGCCGCAGCTGGACGCCGCGCAGGCCGCCGGCTGGCTGCAGCGCGACGGCGACCGGGTCCGCCCGACCGAGCTGGGCCAGCGCTTCACCAACGACGTGGTGGCCTTGTTCCTGGGCGCCGACGAGCCGGCCGACCCGCACGCCGGAAACTGAATCCGCCGGCACCGGCGGCATCACGGCTCAGACACATCCCGGCACCGAGACTGAGTTTGGCCGGCGCTTCGGGGACAAAGCGTTTGTGCCAATGGTCGCCTCCTGTCGGCCGTTCGCTGCGCCCGGTACCGTCGGGCTGGGCGGGCGCCGGGGAGGCGTGGTTATATTTCGCGGTCGTCCGTTCCGAATGCACATGCCCGCCACGTTCGATCCCTTGAACGCTTCGCCGCGCGCCACTTTGGCCACGGCCGTATTGCCACGCCGCGTGCGCCGCCTGCTGGAGCAGTTGTATGCCCTGGTGAGCGACGAGATCGCGCCGCAGATGGAACGGATGCTGGCCGAGTTCGAGCAGCAGCTGTTCCGCCAGGCCGACCAGGCCCGCAACCCCGGGTTGCAGTCGGGCTATCTGGAGACGCTGCGGCTGGTGCGGTTGCGGCGCTCGGATTTGATTCCTCGGTATTTGTCGGGGTTGGAGGCTTCGTTGTCGGGGGTCAGGGAGGCGGCGGTAGGGATGTCGCGCTCGGCTACGACTGCGGCGCCTGAGTTTCGGGAGCTTCGGTTGGTCGACGACAGCGAAGTCGACGAAAACACCGTGCTGCGCAGCCTGTCCAGCCGCCACGAATCGCGCGCCGGGCTCGGCCTGATGCTGCTGGGCCAGCGCTTCGGCGTGCTCGCCGGGATGCCGGCGTTCGATTGCGAGCGCCTGCCGGTCGGCCCGCAGCGGCTGATCCGCGGCTTCGCCCAGGCCTGCCAGCCGCTGCAGATTTCGCCCGAATCGCGCCTGGACCTGTACCGGGTGTTCGACCAGCAGGTGATGCTCGGCTATGCCGCGCTGGTGGAATCGATGAACCAGTTGCTGGTGCGCGAGAACGTGCTGCCCAGCCTGTCGTTCGTGCCGCTGCGCACGCGCCCGCAGGCGCAGGACAAGCCGGCGCCGGCGGCCGAAACGGCCGCGCGCGGCGCCGACCCCGCGCAACCCGCGGCCGACGCCGATACGCGCCCGGCCGGTCCGCGCCCGTACACCGCCTGGACCACCGCCCCGGCCGCCGCCGACGGCGCGCCCGACTTCGCCACCTTGCAGCGCTGGCTGGCCGATCGCCGCGACCTGGTCGACAAGCTGCGCCCGCGCACCGCGCAACCCGATGCGCCGCAGCCGCCGGCGCCGCTGTCCACCGCCGAACTGGTCGCCGGGCTCGAACGCCTGGACGAGGCCGCGGCGCGCGGCGCCCAGCCGCTGCGCAAGATCGCCGACCTGCGCCAGGCCGTGCTCGCCCAACGCCGCGCCGCCGGCGCCGACGCCGCGCTGTCGCGCGAGGACGGCGACACGTTCGAGCTGCTGGGCCTGCTGTTCGACGAGATCGAACAGCGCCTGCGCGGCGACGCGCTGATCTCCAGCCTACTCAACCGCCTGCAGCCGCCGCTGCTGCACGCCGCGCTGCGCGACCGCTCGCTGCTGGCCGCCGACGGCCACCCGGCGCTGCAACTGCTCAACACCGTGGCCGAAGCCGGCGCGCGCTGGACTCCGAACGAGGAAGCCGACCCGCAACTGCACGAGCCGCTGCGGCAGGCGGTGGAGCACGTGGTCGAACAGCGCGGCTCGGCGCAGTCCTTCGATTCGGCCAACCAGCGCCTGCAGGAGCACCTGCACGCGCAGGCGCGCAAGGCCGAAGTGGCCGAGCGGCGCTTCGTCGAGGCCGCGCGTGGCAAGGAAAAACTGGAGCTGGCCAAGCGCCGCGCCCAGCAGGCGCTGGAACAAACCGTCGCCGGCCAGCGCTTGCCGCGCTTCGTCCAGACCCTGCTCAACCAGGCCTGGACCGACGTGCTGACCCTGACCCAGCTGCGCCACGGCGAGGATTCGCCGGCGTGGCAGCGGCAGTTGCAGATCACCGGCCAGATCGTCGCCGCCAACCAGGGCGCCGGCAGCGAAGCGCTGCGCGGGCTGGACGGCGACATCGAACACGCGCTGACCCTGGTCGGCTACCACGGCGACGACGCGCGCGCGATCGCCCGCCAGCTCACCGCCGGCCCGGTCGCGAACGAGGACGCCGCCTCGCGCACCGAGCTGGCGATGAAGCTGCGCCAGCGCAGCCGCCTGGGCGAAGACAACGCCACCGCGGCGGCGCCGCGCGCGCCGCTGCCGCCGCGCGACGAGCGCGAGCAGGCCTGCTTCGAACGCCTGCGCGCGCTGCCGTTCGGCACCTGGTTCGAATTCGTGCAGAACCAGCAGGGCGACGCGGTGCGGCGCCGGCTGTCGTGGTTCAGCCCGGTCACCGACAACGCCTTGTTCGTCAATCAGCGCGGCCAGCGCGCGGCCGAGCACTCGCTCGACACGCTGGCGCGGATGATGGCGCGCGGCCAGGCGCGGGTGGTCGAGCAGGAACGCAGCCGTCTGGTCGACCGCGCCTGGCATGCCGCGCTGGACGCGCTGCGCGGTTTCGGCGGGCGCGGCCGCGACGAGGCCGCGTCGGCGCAAGGCGAACCCACGTGAGCGGGGCGGCCGTCAGTGGAGCGGGCATGAGCGAAGAATTCCGCCGCGCGCGCCGGCGCCGCATCGTCGACACGGTGCAGGTGGTCGACACCATGACCGAACAGGTGATCGGCCACCTCGGCAATCTGTCGGAGACCGGCATGATGATGATCGCCAGTGCGGCGCTGACCGACGACGCGCTGTACCAGTTGCGCTTCGACCTGCGCGACGCGCCGCGGCAGGCGCCGATCGAAGTCGGCGCGCACCTGCTGTGGCAGGACAGCGCGAGCATGCCGGGGCAGAACTGGGCCGGGTTCCGCTTCATCGCGATGCCTGAGGACGGGATGGTGCATTTGCGGCAGTGGCTGGATTCGCCGGGTGGGAGTTACGAATAAGGGGGCGTCGCGGCCCTCATCCGCCCCTTCGGGGCACCCCCGATCAAAAGCGCTTCGAGGGCAGGCTCTTCTCCCGCGAGCGGGAGAAGGAACAGCCATTGGCACCTCGCTTTTGAGCCCCTCTCCCGCTTGCGGGGTGAGGGGCTGCGCTTGCGAGCCATCGGCTCGCGCAGCACCGAACGCCCGAACGCTCTGCGTTCGGGCCGGGGCGCGGGTTGGGGTGAGGGCCGCGCCTCCCCCAAACCACACCCAATCCCGCAAGCCCCACCCCGCACAGATGCGGCAAAATGGCGATTCCGGCCTCCCCGCCAGCACCCAGCCCGCCGCCATGACCGCTTCCGCCGCCCCCGCCGATCTTTACGCGCAGCATTTCGCCGAACAGCAGCGCCGCGCCGCGCAAGCGCTGGAACGCGGCGGCTTCGACCATCTGGTGGTCCCCAGCGGCACCCTGCATTACCAGGTCTTCGACGACCGCGACTATCCCTACGCGGTCAACCCGCAGTTCAAGGCCTGGGTGCCGCTGGTGCGCAACCCCGGCAGCTGGCTGGTCTTCACCCCCGGCGCTACGCCCAAGCTGATCTACCTGCAGCCCTTCGATTACTGGCACGTGGTGCCGCAGGCGCCCAGCGGCGCCTGGGTCGAGCACTTCGAAGTGATCGTGATCCGCGAGCCGGCCGACGCGCTGCCGCATCTGCCCAAGGATCCGGCGCGCTGCGCCATCCTCGGCGAGCCGCAGAGCGCGCTCGGCGATTACGCGCCGAACAATCCGCAGGCGGTGATCGACTACCTGGAATACCACCGCGCGTTCAAGACGCCCTACGAAGTGGCGATGATGCGCGAAGCCACCCGCAAGGGCGTGCGCGCGCACCGCGCCGCCGAGGCCGCGTTCCGCGCCGGCGCCAGCGAGTTCGACATCCACCTGGCCTACTGCGCCGCCGCGCGCCAGGACGCCAACGAACTGCCCTACGGCAACATCGTCGCGCTGAACCAAAACGGCGCAGTGCTGCACTACATGGAACTCGGCCGCGAAGCGCCGGAGCAACTGCGCAGCTTCCTGATCGACGCCGGCGCCAGCCACGCCGGCTACGCCTGCGACATCACCCGCACCTACGCAGGCGATACCGACGGCGAGTTCCAGGCGCTGATCGACGCGGTCGACGCGGCCCAGCAGCGCATGTGCGCGCAGGTCCGCGCCGGCTTCGACTACAAGCAACTGCACCTGGACGCGCATCTGGCCCTGGCCGGCATCCTCAAGGACTTCGGCGTGCTCAAGATCTCGCCGGAAGCGGCGGTGGCCAACGGCGTCAGCAACGTGTTCTTCCCGCACGGCATCGGCCACGGCATCGGCCTGCAGGTGCACGAAGTCGCCGGCTTCGCCGCCAGCGACCGCGGCGGGCGCATCGACAAGCCCGCCGGGCATCCGTATCTGCGCCTGACCCGGGTGCTGGAGCCGGGCATGGCGGTGACGATCGAGCCGGGGCTGTACTTCGTCGATCTGCTGCTCGACGGCCTGCAGCGCGGCGAGCACCGCGACAGCGTGGATTGGGCGCGCATCGATGGGTTCCGCCCGTTCGGCGGCATCCGCATCGAGGACGATGTGGTCTGCACCGACGACGCGCCGATCAACCTGACCCGCGAAGGATTCGCCGCGGCCTGAGCGCCGCGTCCCGCCCCACTGCCACCGGAGCGCCGCGATGAGCGATACCCACGATCCCTTCCTCGCCGCGCTCGACGCATATGCCGCAGCGGTCGCAGCCAAGGACGCCGACGCCTTCGCCGCGCTCTACGCCGACGACGTGCACGTGTTCGACCTGTGGGGCCGCTGGGAACTGCGCGGCCTGCCGGCGTGGCGGGCGATGGCGCAGGACTGGTTCTCCTCGCTCGGTGCGGAGACGGTGGCGGTGACTTACGCCCAGGCGCAGTCGCGCGCCGACGGCGCGCTGGCTTACGGCCACGCCGTGCTCACCTTTGCGGCGCACACCGCCGACGGCGCCCGCCTGCGCTCGCTCGACAACCGCATCAGCCTGGTGCTGGAGCGTCGCGGCGAGGGCTGGAAGATCGTGCACGAGCACACTTCCGCGCCGGTCGATCACGCCAGCGGCAAGGCGGTGCTCAAGCGCGACGGGGCCGAGTAGCGGCTTCGGTGCTTGCAGGCAGGCCTTCAGCGCCCGCTCTTGTGGGAGGGCCTTCAGGCCCGAGGCTTTTGTTTCAGATAGCCGCGACCTGAGCGAAGAGCTTCGGGCCTGAAGGCCCTCCCACAAGAGCGCAACGCCTCGGGCTCGCAGGCCGGTTATAGCGACACCTGCGCGCGCACCCCGCAGGATTGGCGCTGCGTGCCCGGGCAGGCCGCGCAGCGCCTGCCCGAGCCGCCGCGAGACTCACCAGACTTCGATGGTGCGCCCGCTCTGCACGCCCTCGACGCTGCGCTGGTAGGCCAGCGCCGCGCGCGCGGCCGGCACCGGCTCGAAGCCGGGGAAGAACGCGCCGTAGGCGTCCATCGATTCGCTCAGCACGTTCGGGCTGACCGCGTTGATGCGCAGCCCGCGCGGCAGTTCGCAGGCGGCGCCGGCGACGAAACCTTCCAGCGCGCGGTTGACCGCGCTGGCGTTGACGCCGCCGCGGATCGGCTCGGCCGAGACGATGCCGGTGGTCAGGGTGATCGAGCCGCCATCGTTGAGAGAGTGCTGGCCCAGCAGCGCCAGCCGCACTTGGCCGAGCAGCTTGTCGTTGAGGCCGATGGCGAACTCGGCCGGCTTCATCTGCGTCAGCGGGCCGAAGTGCAGCGCGCCGGCGGCGGAAACGATGGCGTCGAGCTTGCCGGTCTTGCGCAACAGCGCCTCGACGCTGGCGTCGTCGGTGATGTCAACCGGGTACTGCGCGCTGCTGCGGCCCGCAGCGAGGATCTCGTGGTGGGACAGGGTCTGGGCGATGGCGCGGCCGAGAGTGCCGGTGGCGCCGACAAGCAGGATCTTCATGACGATTCCTAGGGGGAAGGAGAACAGGCGCCCAGTCTGCGCGCCCGGCCGGGCACGGTGAATGCGCTAGCATTTCGCGCACCCCTAACCCTGAGTTAGCCATGGACCTGCTGCGCGCGATGGCGGTGTTCGTTTCGGTCGCCGACACCGGCAGCTTCGCCGCCGCCGCGCAGGCGCAGCGGCTGTCGGCGGTGATGGTCGGCAAGCACATCCGCCAGCTCGAAGAGCGCCTGGGCGCGCGGCTGCTGCAGCGCGACACCCGCAAGCAGCGCCTGACCGAGGTCGGCGCGGCGTTCCTGGTCGAGGCGCGGCAGGTGCTGGAACAGGTGCGCCGCGCCGAGACCGTCAGCGAGCGGCTCGGCGATGGCGCGCGTCCGCGCGGTCATCTGCGCGTCAGCGCGCCGCTGACCCTGGGCACGGTCTCGATCGCGCCGCTGGTCACCGCTTATCTGCGCGCCTATCCCGAGGTCAGCGTGGACCTGGCGCTGGAGGACCGCATGACCGACCTGATCGCCGAGGGCATCGATGCGGCGATCCGGATCGGCCCGCTGGCCGATTCCGACCGCCTGGTCGCGCGGCCGCTGCGGCCGTACCGGATGATGGTCTGCGCGGCGCCGTCGTACCTGCGCGAGCGCGGCACGCCGGCGAGCCCGGCCGAGCTGGCCGGGCACAGCTGCCTCAACCACCTGCTGTGGCATCCCAACGCCGGCTGGCGCTTCGCCAGCCTCGGCGGCGAGGCCTTGCAGCTCAGCGGCCGGTTCGCCTCCAACCACGGCGAAGCGCTGCGGCGCGCGGCGCTGGACGGCTGCGGGATCGTGCTGCAGCCCGAGGTGCTGCTGGCCGAAGACATCGCCGCCGGCCGCCTGGTGCCGCTGTTCGAAAACGACCTGCCGCCGCCGCGGCCGGTGCACCTGCTGTACCCGCGCGACCGCCAGCCGGTGCCGAAGCTGAGCCGGTTCGTGGAGTTGGTGATGCAGACGCTGGGGCCGCGGGAATGACGGAAGTCGACCTGTAGGAGCGGCGCGAGCCGCGACTGCGATAACGCGACTGCGCCAACGCGACTGCGCCGAAACCTTCGCCGCGAGCGAGGTGTCGCGGTCGCGGCTCGCGCCGCTCCTACAGTCGCTGCGTTGTCGATTCGCTCTAGGCGCTGCTTTCACGCCGACATGACGATAGGTGGGTTGCGCGTCGTTTCTTTCGAGTTCGCGGCGCCCCCTCACCCCGTCATCCCCGCGAACACGGGGATCCAGAGACTTCAGAGTCATGTCGCGATAAAGCCCTGGATGCCCGCCTTCGCGGGCATGACGTTAGGTGGGTGCGCGCGGCGTTTCTTTCGACCTCGCGACGCCTCTCTCACCCCGTCATCCCCGCGAACGCGGGGATCCAGAGACTTCAGAGTCATGCCGCGATAAAGCCCTGGATGCCCGCCTTCGCGGGCATGACGATAGGAGGGTTTCGCGGGGTCTCTTTCGAGTTCGTGGCGCCTCTTCCAGACCGTCATCCCCGCGAAGGCGGGGATCCAGAGACTTCAGAGCCATGCACCGGTGAAGCCCTGGATGCCCGCCTTCGCGGGCATGACGATGGTTGAGTTGCGCGGCAACCGGCCGTCCGCGGACCTAAGCCGCCCGCCGCTGCGCCATCAACGCTTCGATCTCGTCGGCGCTGCGCGCCAGCCGCGCGGTCAGGACCTCGTGGCCTTCCTTGGTGATCGCCACGTCGTCCTCAGTGCGGATGCCGATGCCGCGCCACTTGGGTTCCACCGTGCTGTCGTCGGGCGAAACGTACAGGCCCGGTTCGATGGTGAACACCATGCCCGGTTCGAGCAGGCGCGATTCGCCGTCGATGCGGTATTCGCCGACGTCGTGCACGTCCATGCCCAGCCAGTGCCCGGTCTTGTGCCGGTAGAAGCGCTTGTAGTGGCCGTCGGCGAGGTTGCGCTCCAGCGTGCCCTTGAGCAGGCCCAGCCGCAGCAGGCCTTCGGTCAGCGTCTGCACCGCGGCGTTATGGCCGGCTTCGTAGGTCGCGCCCGGCCGCGCCTGCGCTAGCGCCGCGGCCTGGGCCGCGCCGACCAGGTCGTGCAGCGCGCGCTGTTCGGGCGTGAAGCGGCCGTTGACCGGGAAGGTGCGGGTGATGTCGGCGGCGTAGCCGCGGTACTCGGCGCCGGCGTCGATCAGGATCAGTTCGCCGTCGCGCGACTGCGCGCGGTTGGCGCGGTAGTGCAGCACGCAGGCGTTGGCGCCGGTGCCGACGATGCTGCCGTAGGCCGGCTCGGCATCGAAGCGGCGGAACACGCATTCGATCTCCGCCTGCAGTTCGAATTCGTGCATGCCCGGCCGCGCCGCGCGCATCGCCGCTTCGTGGGCGAGCACGCTGATGTCGGCGGCGCGCTGCATGAAGCGCAGTTCGTCGCGGTCCTTGAACAGGCGCAGTTCGTCGAGCAGGTGGCCCAGTTCCAGGAACTCGTGCGGCGGCTGCGCGCCCTGGCGCACCATCGCCCGCACCCGGTTGAGCCAGCCGATCAGCTGCAGGTCGAACTCGACGTCGCGGCCGAAGTGGTAGTACACCCGCGAACGGCCTTCCAGCAGGCCGGGCAGGATGTCGTCGAGGTCGGTGATCGGGTACGCATCGTCCAGGCCGAACGCCTCGACCGCGTCTTCCGGGCCGTAGCGCGGGCCGTCCCAGGCTTCGCGCTCGCGGTCGCGCTCGCGGCAGAACAGCAGCACCTCGCCGTGGGCGCGGCCGGGCACCAGCACCAGCACCGATTCGGGCTCGGGGAAACCGCTGAGATAGCTCAGGTCGGAATCCTGGCGGAACGGGTAGTGGGTGTCGCGGCTGCGCACCAGCTCGTGCGCCGAGGGCACGATCACGATCGCATCGGGCCCGGCCATTTCCATCAACTGCCGGCGCCGGCGCGCGTAGGCCTTGTCCGGCATGGTCAGCGCGGCCTGCATTTCAGTTCAACCGCTGCCGGCGGCGCGCGGCCAGGACCACATCGCCGTGCAGGCCGAGCGCGGCGATGCGCACGAACTCTTCCAGTTCGGTCAACGCCTCTTCGTCTTCCTCGTCGCCCTCTTCCTGCGGCGCGGTGGCGGCGAACTTGGCCAGGTCGCCGAGCGCTTCGCGGCTTTCCTCCGACAGGTTGGGCGCGGCGCCCGCGGCCAGGCCGAAGCCGCCGAGGAAACCGCGGCACCAGTCGAACAGCGCGCCGCTGCGCTCGCTCAGCGAGGCCTCGGCGCCGGGCAGCAGCAGTTCGAAGCCGAATTCGTCGTCGCCCATCTGCGCCGCGCTGGCCTGGCGCAGGCGATCGAGCGCGCCGTCGGCGGCCGGGGTCGCGGTGGAAGCGTCGGCGAGCACCTTGGCCGGCCATTCGCGCACGTCGGCGCCGCCGCCGGCGAGCCAGCCGCACAGCGCGCCGTGCAATTCGGAGGCGGAGGTGCTCAGGGTCAGGGCCTGGCTTTCGGCCTCGACCTCGGACAACAGGGGAAGTTGGTTTGCGGGCACGGGCACGCCAATGAAGGGGGATTGCCGGCAGTTTAGCGCGCGCGGCCGGCGCCGCGCCGATCCTCACGCGGCCTACACGGACGATGCGCGCGGCCGCGCCGAGCGCACGGTTTTGCAGGCCATTACACGCGCGCCGCAAGGCCGGGCCGCGCGAGAGCTTGTTGCCGCCATCAGCGCCTGCCTACACTGCGGCTCTTGCGTGCCTGCGCCACGGTGTCCGTGCGTCCTTTCTCCCCCGCCACCCTGCTGACCGCTGTTGTGATCGCCGCCGTGCTGTGGGTGGCGACGTGGCCGCAGCCCGTGGCCGCGGCGACCCGCGATTTCTATTTTTCGCGCCTGGGCAGCGAGCTGGGCCTGAGCCAGAACTCGGTGACCGCGTTCGCCCAGGACGCGCACGGCTTCGTCTGGGTCGGCACCCAGGGCGGCCTGCACCGCTACGACGGCCAGCGCTACGTCGCCTACCGCCACGATCCGCGCGACCCGGCCAGCCTGCCCGACAGCCATGTCACCGCGCTGGCCCTGGACGGCCAGCGCGCGCTGTGGATCGGCACCCATTCGGAATATCTGGCGCGGCTGGACCTGGCCAGCGGCAGCATCCACCGCTACGGCGCGCCGGAAGCGCAGGCCGGGCGCCAGGTGGTCGCGCTGCTGCCGTGGCGCGAGCAGGTGCTGATCGGCACCCTCGCCGGCCTGGAGCGGCTGGACCCGCAGACCGGCGCGCGCGAGCTGCTGCTGGCGCTGCCCGGCGAGGCCGCCCGCGCCGCGCCCTGGCAGGGCCTGGTCCAGGGCGGCGACGGCAGCGCCTGGTTCGCCAGCTCGGCTGGCCTGCACCGAATCAAACCCGATGGCCGGGTCGAGCGCATCGGCGCGCCGATCGCGCTGCGCAGCCTCGCCCTCGACCACCGCGGCGTGCTCTGGGCCGGCGGCGCCGACGGCCTGTACCGGCTCGACGGCCGCACCGGCGTGCTGGTCAAGATCGAAGACGAAGACCTGGCCGGGCTGCGCGACGCGCGCGCCCTGGTCGAGGCGCACGACCACCGGCTGTGGATCGCCGGCTTCGGCAGCGGCCTGTACCGCTATGACCCGGAGACCGGCCACAGCCAGCGCATCCACGCCGAGCCCGGGGTCGAGGCGAGCCTGCCGGAAGACACCATCGACACGCTGATGGTCGACCAGGGCGGACTGCTGTGGGCCGGCGGCCTGTTCCGCGGCGTGGCCGTGGCCGATCCGCGCGGCACCCGCTTCAGCTACGTGCTGGACCTGGAAGACTCGCGCCCCGACCGCGCCGCCGCCGACGCCAGCATCCGCGCCCTGGCCCAGGACGACAGCGGCGCGATCTGGATCGGCACCGACAACGCCCACCTGCGCCGCTACGACCTGTCCGGCGACCGCTTCCAGGACATGACCGCGCTGCTGCCGGCGGCTTCGCGCCGGATCACCGCGATCGCGCGCGAACCCGAACACGCGGCGGACCCGGCCGGCGCGGCCGCGAACGGCGCTGCCACGACCAGCGCCGCTGCAAAAAGCGCCGCCACCGCGCGCAGGGCCACGCCGCCCGGGCGCCTGTGGCTGGCCACCGCCAGCGGCCTGCTGCGGCTGGACCCGGGCACCGGCCGGATCGAGGCGGTCGACCTGCGCGGCTACAAGGACGCGGCCCTGCGCTCGCTGCGCTTCGCCCGCGACGGCAGCCTGTGGCTCGGCGGCGACGAGATCGGCGCGCTGCACTACCTGCCCGACACCGGCGTGCTGGTGCGCTATGCCTACCGCGAAGGCGATCCCAAGGGGCTCAGCCACCCGCGCGTCAACGCCATCTTGGAAGACCGCGCCGGCCGGATCTGGTTCGGCACCGGCGACGGCCTGGACCTGCTCGATCCCAAGACCGGTTACCTGCGCCATTACCGCCACGTCACCGACCAGGCCGACAGCCTGCCGGGCAACACGGTGCGCGCGCTGCACCAGTCCGCCGACGGCTCGATCTGGGTCGGCACCCAGGCCGGGCTGAGCCGGGTGGTGGAATTCGGCGACGGCCGCATCCGCTTCGAACACCCGCTGGCCGAGGTGCTGGGCGACCATCCGGTGCCGGTGGTGTTCACCCTCGCCGAACGCCCCGACGGCCGTCTGTGGCTGGGCACCGACAACGGCATCCTGCGCTTCGACCCGGGCGCCTCGCTGGTGCGCCGCTACGGCCTGGCCGACGGCCTGCAGGATCTGGAATTCAACGCCGGTGCGGTCGCCGCGCTGGCCGACGGGCGCCTGGCCTTCGGCGGCGTGCGCGGGCTCAACCTGTTCGACCCGGCGCGCATCGCCGATTCGCGCTACACCCCGCCGGTGCGCCTGCTCGGCGCCTGGATCGGTTCGGACACCAGCGCCGGCTCCAGCGCGCTGTGGCAGTCGTCCAAGCTGGAGATCCCCGACGGCGCCGGCATCCTGCGCCTGCGCATCGGCGCGCTCGACTTCGGCCCCAACAGCGGCATCCGCTATCGCTACCGCATGGACGGGTTCGACCGCGACTGGATCGACAACGGCCCGCGCCAGGACATCACCTACACCCGCCTGCCGCCGGGGCGCTATCTGTTCCGCGCCCAATCGACCAACCGCGACGGGGTGTGGAACACCCAGGAACTGACCATCCCGGTCAGCGTCGACCCACCGCTGTGGCGGCACCCGCTGGCGATCGCCGCCGCGGCCCTGGCCGCGCTCGGCGTGCTGCTGAGCTTCGGCTGGCGCTGGCACCGCGCGCGCCAGCGCGAACGCGGCTACTTCACCCAGATCCGCGAACGCGGCTACTTCACCCAGATCCGCGAACGCGAAGAACGCCTGAAACTGGCGCTGTGGGCCTCCGGCGAACAGTTCTGGGACTACGACCTGACCCGGCGCGAACTGCACCGCATGCGCGTGGACGACCACAACGCGCAATCGCCGGAAATCGGCGTGCAGGCCGACATCGCCGACGATCACGAGATCCATCCCGACGACCTGCCGCGGGTGGCCGAGCTGCTGCGCAAGCACCTCAAGGGCGACGCCGCGCTGTTCCTGTCCGAGCACCGCATGCGCACGCCCAAGGGCGAATGGGGCTGGGTGCGGGCGCGCGGCCGGGTGGTCGAGCGCGACGGCGAAGGCCATCCGGTGCGCGTGGCCGGCACCGGCCGCGACGTCACCGCGGTGCGCAGCGCCGAGCGCGAACGCCGCATCGCCAGCGAGGTGTTGCGCTCGATGGCCGAGGCGGTGGCGGTGTTCGACCGCGACTTCGTGTTCGTCTCGATCAATCCCGCGTTCTCGCGCATGACCGGCTATCCCGAGAACGAAGTCATCGGCCAGACCACCGGCCTGCTCGACAGCCGCCAGCACGATCCGGAGTTCTATTCGGACATGCGCGACGAGCTGCAGCGCAGCGGCCGCTGGTCGGGCGAGATCTGGCAGCAGCGCAAGGACGGCAACGAGTTCCTGTGCTGGCTGCAGGCCTCCATCGTGCTCGACAGCAGCGGCCAGCGCGGCCATTACGTGGCGGTGCTGACCGACATCACCGACCAAAAGCGCGCCGAGCAGGAACTGCGTTACCTCGCCAACTACGACACCCTGACCAGCCTGCCCAACCGCACCCTGCTGTCGGAGCGGCTGTCGCGGGCGATCGTGCGCGCGCGCCGCCACGGCCACCGCATCGCCCTGCTGTTCCTCGATCTGGACCGGTTCAAGGACATCAACGACTCGCTCGGCCACGCCGCCGGCGACCGCATCCTGCGCGCCGCCGCGGTGCGGTTGCAGGAAACCGTCGGCGCCGAACACACCGTCGCGCGCCTGGGCGGCGACGAGTTCACCGTGGTGCTGGAGAACCTGGACACGCCCGAGCAGGCCGAAGACGTGGCCCGGCGCATCATCAAGGCGTTCGAATCGCCGCTGGACTTCGACGAGCGCCACGACGTGGCGATTTCGCCATCGATCGGCATCAGCGTCTATCCCGACCATGCGCAGGTGCCGACCGACCTGCTCAAGCACGCCGACACCGCGATGTACCAGGCCAAGGCCGCCGGCCGGCGCACCTTCATGCGCTACACCGAGGCGATGGACATCGAGATCCGCCAGCGCGCGACCATCTCCGCAGCGCTGCGCAAGGTGCTCGACCGCAACGAGCTGCGCCTGGTGTTCCAGCCGCGGCTGTCGCTGCCGGAGGCGCGCATCACCGGCGTGGAAGCGCTGCTGCGCTGGCAGAGCGCGGAGTACGGCAACATCCCGCCGACCCAGTTCATCCCGCTGGCCGAGGAAAGCGGGCTGATCCTGGAGATCGGCGAGTGGGCGATGCGCGAAGCCTGCAACCGCCTGCGCCAGTGGCGCCAGCACGGGCTCGACCAGTTGTCGGTGTCGGTCAACGTCTCGGCGATCCAGCTGCTGCGCGGCGACTTGCCGAAAATGGTCGCCCGCGCGCTCAGCGAAAGCGGCATCCCGCCGTGGCGGCTGGAGCTGGAACTGACCGAAAGCGTGGTGATGTCCAACGCCGCGCACACCTCCAACACCATGCAGGCGCTGCGCGAACTCGGCGTGGCGCTGGCGGTGGACGACTTCGGCACCGGCTACTCGTCGCTGGCGTATCTCAAGCGCCTGCCGATCAACACGCTGAAGATCGACAAGGAATTCATCAGCGACCTGACCCGCGACCCGGACGACGAAGCCATCACCACCACCGTCATCACCATGGCCCATTCGCTGGGCCTGAACGTGGTCGCCGAAGGCGTGGAGCTGGAAGAGCAGATGGAATTCCTGCGCGCGCACGGCTGCGACGAAATCCAGGGCTACTGGCTGGCCAAGCCGCTGGAAGCCGACGCCTGCCTGGCCTTCATCAAGCAGTGGCAGCCGCCGCAGAGCGTGCGCGCGGCGTTCTGAGCGCCGCACCCGGCCTCGGCGAGGCCGGTTTTTGTGGGAAAGCTTTGAAGCCCGAGGCTCCCGCTCTTGTGGGAGGGCCTCCGCGAACCTTCCTTGAGGGCCTATGTGCGAACGCGAACGCGGTCACGTCGCGACCGCGGCGCAATGCCGCACAAATTGCCGCGATTCGCGCCCCGCAACGGCGGATCGGCCGAACTTTGCGGATTAGCCAATCCGGTCAATGTTCATCCGGACCTGCCGCCGATCCGGAGGCTTGACCCTGGACTATGGTCCAGACCGAACACTGGCGGCACACCGAGCGCCACGAACAGGGAGGTGGACTTTGAAGATCGGGGAGTTCGCGCAACGCGTCGGGGTCGGCATCGACACCGTGCGCTACTACGAACGACAGGGGTTGTTGCCGTTGCCGACGCGCCAGATGTCCGGCTACCGGCGTTTCGAGACCAAGGACGTGGCCCGGCTGCAGTTCGTCCGCCGGGCCAAGAACCTGGGCTTCACGCTCGCCGAAATCCGCGAACTGCTGGCCCTGCTCGGCAGCCGCGGCAGCGACATGGCCGGGGTCAAGGCGGCGACGACGCAGAAGCTCGCCGACGTGGAAGCCAAGATCGCCGAACTCAGCCACATCCGCGATCTGCTGCAAGTCCTGCTCGACTCCTGCCCCGGGCGCGGCGCGGTGGAATGTTGTCCGATCGTCAACGCACTGGAAGGAGAGAAACACATGAGCGGTTCGCATCCATTGGACAAGCCCTCCGATGGCCCCCAGCCGGCGCAGCGCAGTTGCTGCTCGGCCGCGCGCACCTGCGAGACCGACGCCGCGACCGGCGCGGTCGATCCGGTCTGCGGCATGCAGGTGAACATCGAAACCACGCCGCACCACGCGGTGCAGGCCGGCGTGGGCTACTACTTCTGCTCGGCGCAGTGCCGCCAGGACTTCCTGGACACCGGCGCAGCATCGGCCGCGCGCTGACGCCGGCCGACAGGGGAACGGCCGCTCGCCCCCGCCGGGCGGCCGTAGCGCGAGGCCCGCATCGGGCGTTCGCGTCGCTTCAGATCTCACGTCTCAGATCTCACGCCGTAGTCCTACGCTTCAGCACGAACGCTTCGTAGCGCGCGCTTCGAAGCCGCACGCCCCAGCGCTGCACGCTTCTGCGCAGCGCGCTTCAACGCCGCACGTTTCGACGCCGCACGCATCGGATCGGCGCTTTCGCGATCCGCGCGTTTACGGCCCGCCGTTGCAAGAACTCAATCCAGCCAGTCGCGACCGCACGGTCGCGGCGCGTCCGCCTGCGCGCCCGCGTTGCGGCGCGCGCAGCCATCCACGCCAGCCCGAGGGGGAACCCATGAGCACCGCCAGCAGGATCCTCGACCCGCAACCCGCCAGCGCGGCGCCGCCGCGCGCCGCGCGCCAGGCCGCGCACACGCCGGACTACCTCGCCGACGCCCTGCGTCCGGGCGCCACCAACGCGCAGATCGCGCTCGCCGCCGACGAGCTGCTGGCGCTGGTGCGCCAGGGCCTGTCCGGCGACCAAGCCGCCTACGCGCAGTACCAATCCATCCTGCTCGACCTGCACCTGCCCGGCGAGCCGCACAGCGAACCGACCCGGCGCTGGCTCGCCAGCCAGATCTATTCGGTCGAAGACCAGTTCGCCCCGGCCCTGCCCGAGTTCCGCCCGGTGCCGGTGGAAGAATTCCGCGCCGTCATCGACGCCGAGATCGCCTCGCGCACCCGCGTGCGCCACCCGATGTCGCAGCACCTGTTCCAGGGCGAACCGTCGCAGCAGGACGTGCGCAGCTTCCTGCAGCACCACTGGAACCGCTCGTACAACTTCTACAGCCTGCTGGCCGAGCTGGCGTTCCGCTTCCCCGACATCCGCGACGCCTCGGTGTTCTACCGCAACCTCTACGGCGAAGCCGGCGCGGAAACGCCCGAGCGCTCGCATCCGGCGCTGCTGTCGCACCTGATGACCCACTTCGAGATCCCGCTGGAGATCGACTTCGCCGTGCTGCACCCGCTGGAGAAGGCCTACCTCAACAACCGCATCCGCTGCGTGCGCCACACCGACGTGGCCTGGGGCCTGTCGCTGTTGTACGCGGTCGAATCGGTCAGCTGCGTCAACCACCTGCGCATCTACGAGCTGCTCCAGCGTATGGGCGTGCCCGAGGAACCCAGCGAGTTCCACCGCCTGCACGGCACCCAGGACGAGATCGACACCGAGGAGATGTGGGAGTTGATCGCCAAGTACGCGCACGAGGATTCCTTCCAGCGCACGTTCATGCAGTCGCTGGCCCGCCACTTCGACATCAACCGCGCCTACTTCGATCTGTTGTGGCGCCAGATGCAAAGCCCCTCCGTCCACTGAGCCGCCGCCATGAACGCAGCCATGAACGCCACCATGCCCGCACTGACCCTCGCCGCCCGCAACCATTCGCTGCAGCAGCTCGACGCGCTGCAGAGCAACCGCGCCCGCATCCTGGCGCGCGCACTGGACCCGGAAGCGCCGTTCGCCCACCTGCACACCGCCAGCAAGACCCTCACCTCGCTGGCCGAAGACGCGCTCAAAGGCCAGGACGCGGCCAACGAGGAATACCAGAAGCTGCTGTACATCCTCTCGCTCAGCGACGACACCGGCACCGCGCTGACCCGGCGCTGGCTGTCCAACGAGGCCTACCGGGTCGAGGAGCGCCACATCCCCGCCGCCGAAGTGCCGCAGGCGCTGTCGGAGGCCGAATTCCTCGCCCGCATCGAGCAGGAAGTCGCCGCGCGCTCGCGCGAGAAGCACCCGATGTCGGAATACATCTTCGAAGGCCGCGCCAGCCGCGCGCAGTTGCAGGTGTTCCTGCGTCGGCAGTGGTTCCGCACCTTCCGCCTGTACCGCGACGCCGCCGACCTGCTGGTGAATCTGGTCGACGTCGACGAGGCCGCGGCGCTGGGCCGTTATCTGTACGGCGAGCTCGGCGAAGAGAGCGAGCAAGGCTCGCATCCGCGCCTGCTGGCCAAGCTGCTCGCGGCGATCGGCCTGGAAGCGGATTTCCAGGCGGTCAGCACGCTGCCCGAAGAGATCGCCTACCTCAACAACCGCGTGCGCAGCTTCCGCAATCCCGACGTGGGCTGGGGGCTGGCGGTGTTCTACATCACCGAGATCGTCGTGCCGGGCAACCACGAGAAGCTCTACAAGGCGCTGCTCAAGGCCGGCCTGAGCGAGGACGAGGCCGAGTACTACCGCATCCACGTCAGCCTGGTGCCGCCGCGGGCCAAGCGCGAATGGAGCCTGATCGCCAAGCGCCTGCCCGACCACGCCTTCCAGAAGTCGTTCCTGACTTCGCTGGCGCAGCACTTCCGGGTCGAACGCGCCTACTACGACGCGGTCTGGGAAGAGATGCAGCGCGTGCCATAACCCTCCGCCCGATCCGCAGCACCCGCGCCAGCCCGCCGCCACCGAGCCCGCTGCCATGCCCAGCCACGCCACCGAATCGCGCCTGTACGCGGGCGTCTACTCCGATCCCGACTTCGCAGCGATCTTCTGCGACCGCAACCAATTGCAGAAGTGGCTGGACGTGGAGCGCGCCCTGGCGCTGACCCAGGCCGAGATGGGCATGATCCCGGACGAGGCGGCGCGGGAGATCGCCCGCGCCGCCAACGCCGAATCCTTCGACCTCGACGCGCTCGGCCGGCAAAGCCGCGAAACCGGCCACGTGCTGGTGCCGACCATCCGCGCCCTGGCCGCGCTGTGCCGCGGCGACTGCGGCGAGTTCGTGCATTACGGCGCGACCACCCAGGACATCCTCGACACCGGCCTGGTGCTGCAGATCCGCGACGCCTGGCAATGCGCGCTGGCGCGGCTGCGCTCGATCCGCGCACAGCTGCTGCAGTTGGCGCTGCGCCACAAGCGCACGCCGATGGTCGCGCGCACCCACGGCCAGCAGGCGCTGCCGACCACGTTCGGCTACAAGGTCGCGGTGTGGGTCGACGAGATCGACCGCCATCTGGAGCGCTTCGACCAAGCCTATGCGCGGGTCATGACCGGCAACCTCACCGGCGCGGTCGGCACCCTGGCCTCGTTCGGCGAACGCGGCCTGGAACTGCAGCGGCGCACGCTGGCCCGGCTCGGGCTGGCGGCGCCGCAGACCAGCTGGCACAGCGCGCGCGACCGCATCCTCGACGTCGCCGGGCTGCTGGTGCAGGTGGCGGTGACGATGGGCCGCATCGCCAACGAGGTCTATCACCTGCAGCGCACCGAGATCGACGAAGTCCGCGAGGCCGCGCCGCCGGGCAAGATCGGCTCCAGCACCATGCCGCACAAGCAGAACCCCTCGACCATCGACCTGATCAGCGCGTTGTCGCGGCTGATCCGCGCGCAGATGGTCGCGCTCACCGACGCCGCCTTCCAGCAGCACGAACGCGACGGCACCGCGTGGCGGATCGAATGGGCGGCGCTGCCGGAAATCTTCGTCTACACCGGCGCGTTGCTGGCGCGCATGGACGAGGCCCTGGCCGCGGGCCTGGACATCCGCGAGCAGCGCATGCGCGACAACCTCGACCTGCTCGGCGGCCGGATCCTGTCGGAGCGGGTGATGCTGGCGCTGGGCGAGCGGGTCGGCAAGCAGACCGCGCACGACCTGGTGCACGAGGCCTCGATGCGCGCGCGCCGCGACGAGCTCGCCTTCGCCGACGCCCTGCTGGCCGACGCGCGCATCCGCGACGCGTTCGCGCCCGGCGCGCTGAAAGCGCTGCTCGACCCGGTCACCTACACCGGGCTGGCGGCGCGAATGGTGGAGCTGGTCGCCGGCGAAACCGCCGCCGTCGCCCGCCACCGCACCACTGCCACCGAAGCGGCCGCGCAGATCGCGGCCGCCGACATCGCGGTCCGCGGCTAGCCCTCAGCCGCACGCACAGCCGCGCACGCAAAGCGTTTCCACCCCGCCACTCCCGAACGGAAGGTATGCGATGGAACCCCAAACGCTCGTCCCGATTCCGCTGGCCCCCTTCGCCGCGCCCGCCGCGCCCGCGCACTGCGCCACCGGCGCCGAACACGCGCTCGACGATTGCCGGCACGAACACAGCCACGTCCTCGACTCCCAGACCCACGGCGGCGGCTACGCCGGCGCCGCGACCCGGGCGATCTTCTGCAGCCGCTGCCGGCTGCAGCGCTGGCTCGACGTCGAAGCCGCGCTGGCGCTGGCCCAGGCCGAGGTCGGCATGGTGCCGCGCGCGGCGGCGCTGGACATCCAGCGCGCCGCGCGCCTGCCGGCGATGGACATCGAACGCATCGCCGAAGGTGTCGCCCGCACCGGCCATTCGCTGATGCCGCTGCTGCACGCATTGCAGGACTTGTGCGGCGCCGAGGCGCGCGAGTTCGTGCATTACGGCGCCACCACCCAGGACATCCAGGACACCGCGCAATCGCTAGAGATGCGCGACGTGTTCGACGCGATGGACGCCGAACTCGACGCGCTGCTGGCGCGGCTGGCGATCCTGGCCGATCGCCACCGCTGTTCGGTGATGGTCGCGCGCACCCACTCGATCCCGGCGCTGCCGACCACCTTCGGCCTCAAGGTCGCCGGCTGGATCGACGAACTGCTGCGCCACCGCGACCGCCTGCGCCAGGCGCGCCAGCGCGTGCTCGTCGTGCAGCTGTTCGGCGGCGTCGGCACCATGGCCGCGTTCGGCCCCAAGGCGATGCCGCTGCTGGACGCGTTCGCGCGCCGGCTCGGCCTGGAAGTGCCGCTGGCCGGCTGGCACGTCGCCCGCGACCGCGTCGCCGAATTCGTCAGCCTGCTGGCGATGACCACCGCTTCGCTGGCGCGCGTGGCCGACGAGATCCGCACCCTCAACCGCTGGGAGATCGGCGAGGTCGAGGTCGGCTGGAGCGCCGGCCAGATCGGCAGCAGCACCATGCCGCACAAACGCAACCCGGAAGGCTGCGAGCAGGTGGTGGTGATGGCGCGGCTGGCCAAGGCCCAGGTGATGCTGGCGCTGGACGCGATGATCCTCGAACACGAGCGCGACTACCGCGGCACCCGCCTGGAATGGTGCGCGGTCGCTGACGTCTCGCACTACGCGCTGATGGCGATCCGCCTGCTCGCCGACACCGTCGCCGGCCTCACCGTCAACGATGCGCGCATGGAGCGCAACGCCCAGGCCTTCAGCGATTCGATCTGCATGGAAGCGTTCGTGTTCGAAATGTCCAAGACCCTGGGCAAGAACAGCGCCTACGAAATCATCTTCGAACTCACCCAGGCCTGCCAGCGCGACCGCGTGCCGATCCGCGAGGCGGTCGAGGCCGATCCGCGCGTGCTCGCCGCGGTCGGCGAAAGCCGGCTGGCGCGGCTGTTCGAACCCGGCGCGCACCTGGGCATGGCCGAAACCATCGTCGACGGCGTGCTCAACGAAGCCGGCCGCCGGCGCTGAGCGCATCACCCACCACACCCTTACCAGCAAGCATACGAGCCCGGGAGACACGGCAATGGCGGAAGGCAACGCGATGGACCACAGCAAGGTCGAACAATTCTCGGCCCGGATCATGGAGGACTACGGCAACACCCTGCGCGGCGCCATGCTCTACCTGGGCGACCGGCTCGACCTGTTCAAGGCGCTGGCCCGCCTGGGCGCGGTGACGCTGGAGGAACTGGCCGCCGACACCGGCCTCAACGCGCGTTACCTGCGCGAATGGCTGGGCGCGATGGCCACCGGCCAGTACGTGCACTACGACCCGCAAACCCGCCGCTACCGGCTGCCGGCCGAGTACGCGCCGGTGCTGGCCGACGAAGACTCGCCGTACTTCGCCGGCGGCATCCTCCAGCTCAGCGTGCCGTTCGTGAGCATGGCCCCGCGCATCGCCGAAGCCTTCCGCAACGGCGGCGGCGCGCCGGAAGAGGCCTACCCGCTGGAAACCTGGCAAGGCATGGAGCGCATGACCATGCCCTGGTACAAGCACTTCCTGGTGCAGCGCTGGATTCCCTCGCTCGACGGGGTCAAGGAAAAGCTCGAAGCCGGCGGCACCGCGCTGGACTTCGGCTGCGGCAGCGGCCTGGCCGCGATCACGATGGCGCAGGCCTTTCCCAACGCGCGCGTGGTCGGCGTGGATTTCCACCTGCCGTCGATCGAACGCGCGCGCGCCAACGCGCAAGCCGCCGGCGTCGCCGACCGGGTCAGTTTCGAAGTCGCCGACTCGGACGCGGTGGTCGGGCAGAAGTTCGACTTCGTGACCACCTTCGTCGTCATCCACGACGCCGCCGACCCGCAGCAGATGCTGCACGACCTGCGCGCGACCACGGCGGAGGACGGCACCTACCTGATGGTCGAGCTCAACCTGTCGGAAGAACTGCACGAGAACATGAACCTGTTCGGCCGGGTGATGTACCCGCAGAGCACGCTGTACTGCATGACCTGCTCGCTGTCGCACCACGGCGCCGGGCTGGGCGCGTTCATGGGCGAGAAGCGCGCCCGCGAGATGGCCACCGCCGCCGGTTTCAGCCGCTTCCGCAAAGTCCCCTCCGACCGGCCGCCGCTGCCGGCGCTGTTCGAACTGCGGCCCTGAGCCGCCGCGGGCGCGCCGGCGCGGCCGGCGCGCCCGTCCTTGATGCAGTACCCCAGCGATTCGTCCGCCACCGGCGCGTCGCGCGGCCCGGCACGCCACACCGGCCGCGCGGCGCGCCGTCTTCGCGGACGCGGCGACGGCGCCCGCAGCCGCTGAAATCCGCCGTTCGCGCCGCGCCGCCCGGGCGCCCGCCCGCAGCGAAGGGCCGCGCGCCAGTGTGACCGCAGCCCAACCGGCCCCCGCCCCGCCTTGACCGCCCCCGCCCGGTCCTGCCATCGTGCCGGGATGGATCGCGCCGAACTCATCGTCGAACTGCAAGCCGTGCTCGCCCGGGTCGATGAACTCGGCGAGCGCGTGCGCCGGCTCAGCGACGAGAACCGCAGCCTGCGCCAACAGCAGGAGCAACTGATCGGCGAGCGTTCGGCCCTGCTGGCCAAGAACGAGCAGGCCCGCACCCGCGTCGAAGCCATGATCACCCGGCTCAAGTCCTTGGAACAGCACACCTGAGCCCTTTCGAATCCGCCGTCCCCGACCTCGCCCATGAGCCTGCCCGTATGAGTACGACGAGCGAAGCCGTCAGCATCCGCCTGCTCGACCGCGAGTACACGGTCGGCTGCGAGCCCAACGAGCGCGAAGACCTGCTCGCCGCCGCGCGCATGCTCGACAGCAAGATGCGCGAGATCCGCGGCGGCAACCGCATGGCCGCGCTCGACCGCGTGGCGGTGCTGGCCGCGCTCAACTTCGCCCACGAGCTGCAACAGCTGCGCGGCGAGAGCGGCGGCCGCGAGCGCGAACTCGCGCGCACCCTCGACGACCTGCACCGCAAGCTCGACAGCCTGTTCGACGCGGCCGCCTCGCGCTGAGTCGCGCCATCGCCTTGCAACGGCGCGCAACCGCGCCGACGCCAACGCCGATACCGGGCGCACGCGCCAGAAACCGACGCGACGCGCGTCACGCCGCGCCCCGTTCATGCCGCTGCGCATCGAGCGCATGAACCGCAACGCAGCATCGCCGACGAGCGGATTCGCCTGTCGGCACTCGCGCGCTATACTGCGCGCACGTCCTCTGCTGTGCGCGACGGCGTGCGCAAACATTCGCCTTGTCCCTTAATGACGACACCGGGGACGCGCCGGAAGCCTGGAGTGCAAGTCCGCCTAGCAGCGGGAAGCCCGAAGGCGTCCAAGCGTTCCCACTTGAACCCCGGGTTCAAGGTCGTTTCGCAAGCATCGCCATTGGCGGAGGACTACTTTTCCCGGAACGGGCGCGACGTCACCCAGGTGACCGCGCCCGTTTCCTTATGCACGCCAGGCCGCCTTGGCCCTGCCCCGACCATGCCGAGCCCCCCGAACGCATGACGCACGATCGCACCACCCTGCGCCGCGAACTGCGCGAGCGCCGCCGCACCCAGCCTGCCGCCGCGCGCATCGGCGGCGCCGAAGCGCTCGCCGCGCAACTGCTGTCGCTGCCGTTCGCGCCGCAATCGGGCTATGTCGCTGGCTACTGGGCCAGCGACGGCGAAATCGCCCTGCACGCCTGGCAACTGCGCCTGCCCGCGGACTGCGTCTATTGCCTGCCGGTGCTGCACGCCGACAAAAGCTTGCGTTTCGCGCCTTGGCGGCCGGGCGATCCGCTGGTCGCCAACCGTTTCGGTATACCGGAGCCGGCGCTGGCTGACAGCTCGCTGCTTCGGGCTGAGGACATGGGTCTGATTGTCTTGCCTTCGGTTGGTTTCGACGCCCGCGGCCACCGTCTGGGCATGGGCGGCGGCTGGTACGATCGCAGCCTCGCCTTCCGCCAACGCCGCCCCGCCCCCCCCTGGCTGGTCGGCGCCGCATTCGAATTGCAGCGCGTCGAGCGCCTCGACGCCGCCGACTGGGATGTCGCGCTGGACGCCGTGTGCACCGAAGCCGGCACCGTGGATTGCCGCTCCGCGCTGTACGCCTGATCCCCCAACCGCGATGCGACTGCCCCCGCATCCGAACCTTGCGAGCCCCCCGCATGACTGCACGACGCCGCTATTGGCTGATGAAGTCCGAACCGGACACTTTCTCCATCGACGATCTTGAACGCGTGCGCACCGAGCCATGGAACGGCGTGCGCAACTACCAGGCCCGCAACTACATGCGCGACGGCATGAAGGTCGGCGACGGCGTTTTGTTCTACCACTCCAACACCGCCGTGCCCGGCATCGTCGGCCTGGCCACCATCGCCGCCGAGGCCTATCCGGACCCGACCCAGTTCGATCCCAAGTCCGACTACTACGACGCCAAGAGCACCCGCGAAGACCCGCGCTGGCTGCTGGTGGACGTGGCTTTCGAACGCAAGCTCTCGCGCACCATCGCCCTGGACGAGATCAAGGCCCGCGCCGAAGAGCTCGGCGAGGACTTCGCCCTGACCCGCCGCGGCAACCGCCTCTCGGTGCTGCCGGTGTCGGCGGCGCAGTGGAAGCTGCTGCTGGCGATGGAGTGACCACCGCAGGGCGGCCAGGGCAGCGGGGAAACGGGAAAACCCCAGGTTTTCCGCCAGTTCCTCCGCTCCCGCCGTCGCCCTGATTCCCGTCCCACCTTTCCTCCCAACTGCCCGAATCCAATGAGCGAACACAAGCGCCTGGCCGCCGAAAAAGCCATCGACTACATCGAAGACGGCATGATCGTCGGCGTCGGCACCGGCTCGACCGTGGCCTATTTCATCCAGGCCCTGGGCCGCATCAAGGAACGCATCAAGGGCGCGGTGTCCAGCTCCGAGCAGAGCACGGCGCTGCTGCGCGAGCTCGGCATCGAGGTGCTCGACCTCAACAGCGCCGGCCAGCTGTCGCTGTACGTCGACGGCGCCGACGAGTGCGATCCGAACAAATGCCTGATCAAGGGCGGCGGCGCCGCGCTGACCCGCGAGAAGATCATCGCCGAGGCCAGCGCCAAGTTCGTCTGCATCGTCGACCCGTCCAAGCAGGTCAAGGTGCTGGGCAAGTTCCCGCTGCCGGTGGAAGTGATTCCGATGGCGCGCAGTCTGGTCGCCCGCCAGATCGTGGCAATCACCGGCGGCCAGCCGGTGTGGCGCCAGGACGCGGCCGGCAACGGCGTGGTCACCGACAACGGCAACGTCATCCTCGACATCCACAACCTGGCCATCGCCGAACCGGTCAAGCTGGAGAACGCGCTCAACCAGATCCCCGGCGTGGTCGCCGTGGGCCTGTTCGCGCGGCGCAAGGCCGATGTGGTCATCGTCGGCGGCGAGCCGCCGGTGGTGCTGTAAGTTTCCGCTGCGGCCGTTGCCGGCCGCCGATGGGATTGCGCCCGGCCGCTGGCGGCCGGGCAATCGTTTGAGTTTCGCCGTATACGGCTGATCAGCCGATCGAACTGCGCCGCTTGCGGCAGAACGCTCGATCGAACGCCTGCGCCGACGGCCGCACGATCCGCTCCGTTCGTCGCGTGCGAACGGACACCCGGTTCCACCCGGCCCTCCACGGCCGGACAATGCGCCAGCCCGGCCGCCGCCGGCCGGGCGCGTTCCAGTCGCGGCAACGGACGCTGCGGCCTCAACCCGGGCGACTCGCCCACATCGACATGAGTACCGACCACAAGCCTTACGGCGCTGTCTTCAACCATCAGCTCTGGGATCTGTCCTCGCTGATCCTCAACGCCCGCCTCGCCGACGCGCTCGAACGCGGCGTCGCCCGCTATCCGATCCACCGCTCGCTGCGGCTGGCCGCGCGCACCCAGGTCGACGCCATGTTCGACGACCTCGCCACCCAGCTCGGCCTGAACGCGCACCGCCCCAACGGCCGCAACCTGCTGCTCGACGGCGAGGGTGTATTCGTCGACGCCCACGCCGGCAGCAAGGCCGACTACTGTTCGTTCTACTTCGGCATCTGGGCCGACTCGGTCGAACGCGCCGAAGCGGTCCTGCAGGCCGTGCAGGCGCGCATCGAACCCGTGCGCATCCGCGAACCGATGTTCTCCATCGACTGGAACTTCCTCAGCGGCAACGGCCAGTTGCAGAGCGCCAGCATCGAGGAACTGGCCGACGATGTGCTGCTGGACGAGGCCTATCCCGACATCGGCGGCGTCGCCGGCTTCATCGACCGCTATCTGCGCGCCAAGGAAACGGTGCTGGTGCTGCAGGGCCGGCCCGGCACCGGCAAGACCCGGCTGATCCGCGCGATCCTCGGCGAGATTTCGCGCCGCAACGAAGGCAGCGCGCAGGCGCTGTACACGGGCGACAAGAAAGCGCTGGAGTGCGACGAGATCTACGTCAAGTTCATCACCGGCGACGACCACGCCTTCGTCGTCGAAGACGCCGATCATCTGCTGCGTCCGCGCGCCGAAGGCAACGAACACCTGCATCGCTTCCTCGCCATCGCCGACGGCGTGGTGCGCGCGCAGGGGCGAAAGATCATCTTCTCGACCAACCTGCCCAACGTCGGCGATCTCGACGACGCGCTGGTGCGGCCGGGCCGCTGCTTCGCCCACGTCGACGTGCGCGAACTGCGGCTCGACGAAGCCGCGGTGTTGATCCGCCGCCTGGCCGGCGAGCGCGGCCTGGACGCCGACGCCGCCATCGCCGCGGTCGCCGGCAGCGGCAACCGCAGCCACTCGCTCGCCGCGATCTATCAGGCCGTCGACCGGCTGAAGTGAACCCATCGGGGCGGCCCATCGCGCCGCCCCGATTTCTCACCTGTAGGAGCGGCGCAAGCCGCGACCGCGACATCGCACATACGACGTAAGCGAGGTTTCGCAGTCGCCGCGCCTAAAAAACCAGCAACCCATTGAAATAAGAAAGAATCTCGCCACCTGAGACGACAGCTGCCGAAGATGACCGGCCGCGTCGCTGCGCCCAGCTCCGCACAGCGCGATACTGACGCCCCAAGCATGGCCCGCCGCCGTGACCCTGCGCTGCCTGTTCGTCGACTTCAATTCCTACTTCGCCTCGGTCGAACAATTCGACCGCGACGACTTGCGCGGGCGTCCGGTCGGCGTGGTGCCGGTGATGGCGGCCAGCACCTGCTGCATCGCCGCCAGCCGCGAAGCCAAGGTGCACGGGGTCAAGACCGGCACGCCGGTGCGCGAAGCGGTCGAACGCTGCCCCGACATCACCCTGGTGCAAGCGCGGCCGGCGCGCTACGTCGAACTGCACCATCGCTTGATCGCAGCGATCCAGGACTGCATTCCCATCGACGGCAAACCGCTGTCGATCGACGAAGTCGCCTGCCGCCTGATCGGCCGCGAACGCGAGCGCGACAACGCCGTCGCCATCGCGCGCAAGATCAAACGCACGCTGATCGAACGCGGGCTCGACCCGATCCGCTGCTCGGTCGGCATCGCGCCGAACACCTTCCTGGCCAAGACCGCGTCGGACATCGACAAAGTCGACGGCCTCACCGTGGTCGAACTGGCCGACCTGCCGCACGCGCTGCACGGCCTGCAGTTGCAGGATCTGTGCGGCGTCGGCCCGTCGATGCTGCAACGCCTCAACCACGCCGGCATCGACACGGTCGAGCAACTCACCGCGGCGCCGCGCGAGCGGCTCAAGGCGATCTGGGGCGGTATCGAGGGCGAGCGTTTCTGGGCGCAGTTGCGCGGCATCGAATTGCCGCCGCGGCAGCGCGCCGCGGTCGCTTCGGTCGGCCACTCGCACGTGCTCGATCCGCAGATGCGCAACGCCGACGGCATGCGCTCGGTGCTGTTCAAGCTGCTGGCGAAAGCGGCGATGCGCCTGCGCCAGGAACGCAGCAAGGCCCGCGGCCTGAGCCTGCACGTGCGCTTCGTCGGCCGCGAGCAACGCTTCAGCCGCGACCTCTCGTTCGCCCCGCTCGACGACACGCCGACCTTGCTGCACCTGATGGCCGACGCGCTGGAACCGCTGCTGCGCGCCGCCGCCAGCGGCCGCTGGCGGGTCGAACGGCATCCGCCGCTGTCGGTCGCGGTGTCGCTGATCGACCTGCTACCCGACGCCGGCGACAGCGCCGCGCTGTTCCCCGAGCGCCAGCGCAACCAGGCGTTGACCCGCGTGCTCGATCAGGTCAACCAGCGCTACGGCAACAACCGCCTGTACTTCGGCGCAATGCAGGACGCGCTGGCCCAGGGCGCCGCACCGATGCGCATCCCGTTCCAGCACATTCCCGACGAAGCCAGCGAAGCCGACCTCGGCGCCGCCGCCCTGGTCGCCGACCCGAGCATGGACGAGCTGTGGCTGCAGCGCGAACGGCAGTTCAAGGCGATGGCCGAAAGCGCGCACCGGCAAGAACGCGAACGCGGCGCGGCGAAAGCGAAGCCGCCCGGGCACAAACCCTCGGGCGTAGGCGGCTGGGTGCGCAAGCGCGCAGGTTCGCCCGATGACGACGGCCGCGGCACCACCGGCTCCCTGTTCTGAGCTTTCTCTCTCGGTACGTTTCCCCCTGTAGGAGCGGCGCAAGCCGCGACCGCGAAACCGCACCTACGACGCTAGCGCAGTTCCCCGCGCCTCCACAAAAAAGCCTCTCTCCCACAAAGGAAGAGAGGCCTGAGATCAGCCATCAAAGCCCCTCTCCCGCAACGCGGGAGAGGGGTTGGGGTGAGGGCAATTACGCCTCGACCGCAACAAACCCACCGGTCTGCCGCTTCCAAAGCCGCGCATACAACCCATCGCGCGCAATCAGCTCCTCATGCGTCCCGGTCTCGATGATGTGGCCCTTGTCCATCACCACCAACCGGTCCATCCGCGCGATGGTCGACAGCCGGTGCGCGATCGCGATCACCGTCTTGCCCGCCATCAACGTCTCCAGGCTTTCCTGGATCGCCGCTTCGGCTTCCGAATCCAGCGCCGAGGTCGCCTCGTCGAGGACCAGGATCGGCGCGTTCTTCAACAGCACGCGCGCGATCGCCACGCGCTGGCGCTGGCCGCCGGACAGCTTCACCCCGCGCTCGCCGACCAGGGCCTCGTAGCCCAAGCGTCCTTCGCCGTCGACCAGTTGCCCGATGAACTCGTCCGCACGCGCCTTGCGCACCGCTTCGAACATGTCCTCTTCGCTCGCGTTCGGCCGCCCGTACAGCAGGTTGTCGCGGATCGAACGATGCAACAGCGAAGTGTCCTGGGTGACCACGCCGATCTGCGAACGCAGGCTTTCCTGCGTCACCGCGGCGATGTCCTGGCCGTCGACCGCGATGCGGCCGCCTTCCAGGTCGTACAGGCGCAGCAGAATGTTCATCAGCGTCGACTTGCCCGCGCCCGACGGCCCGACCAGGCCGATCTTCTCGCCCGGCTTGACCGTGAGGTCGAGGTCGGCGATCAGCCCGGCGTCCTTGCCGTAATGGAAGTGCACGTTCTCGAAGCGCACCTCGCCGCGGGTCACCTGCAACTGGGCGGCGTCTTCGCGATCGACCACGGTCAGCGGCCGCGAAATCGTCTCGATGCCGTCCTGCACCGTGCCGATATCCTCGAAGATGCCGTTGACCGTCCACATGATCCAGCCGGACATGTTGTGGATGCGGATCACCAGGCCCGTCGCCAGCGCGATCGCGCCGACCGTGATCGAGCCCTTATGCCACAGCCATAGCGCCAGGCCGGTGGTGCCGACGATCAAAAAGCCGTTGAGCATGGTGATGCTCACGCCCATCAGCGTGGTCATGCGGGTCATCTCGCGCGAACGCTGGGTCTGCTCGACCATCGCCTCGGCCACGTATTCCTCTTCGCGCCGCGAGTGCGCGAACAGCTTGAGCGTGGCGATGTTGGTGTAGCCGTCGACGATGCGCCCCATCAGCTTGGAACGCGCGTCCGAGGCCCGCCACGAACGCAGCTTCACCCGCGGCACGAAGTAGCGCATCAGGCCGATGAACAGCACGATCCACACCAGCAGCGGCGCCACCAGCCACACATCGGCTTGTGCGAACAGATAGATCGCCGAAGCCGAGTACACGACCACGTACCAGATCGCATCGAACGCCTGGGTGGTGGATTCGCGCAACGACGGGCCGGTCTGCATGATCCGGTTGGCCACGCGGCCGGCGAAGTCGTTCTGGAAGAAGCTCAGGCTCTGCCGCAGCATGTAGCGGTGGGTTTGCCAGCGCACCAGGTTGGTCATGTTCGGGTGCACGGCCTGGTTCAGCAGCAGATCGTGCAGGCCCAGACACACCGGCCGCGCGACCAGCATCACCACCGCCATCCACACCAGCTGCTCGCCGTGGGCGGCGAACAGTTCCGAGGCGGGCGTGGTGTTGACCAGGTCGACCACCTTGCCGAGGTAGTCGAACATGATCACTTCGACGATGGCGGCGAAGAAGCCGACCACGGTCAGGATCACGAAGATCGGCCAGGCCTGGCGGATGAAGTGCCAGTAGAACCGCGCCACCGAGCGCGGCGGCATCTGCGCCGGCGCCGGGCGGAACGGATCGATCAACGATTCGAACCAACGAAAAATCATCATGAGAGTGTTGCCTTATCAACTGGAACGGCTCCCGCCGCGGCGTTCGTCCGGCGGCGCGCCGGAACCGGCGCGGGCGGACGACGCACGCGAGCGACTGGGCGCCCAAGAGGCGCCGATCGATAAACGGGAGTGAGGCGGCGGACGCGCACGTGCGATCCACGGCCACCGCAGCGGCCTGAAACGAACGACGGTCGGCCAAACGCGGCCCGGAACGTATCCGGAGCCGAACGCACCGACTTAGCGGTGACGGACCTTGCCGGTGATTGTGAACTTCATCGTGCGCCTCTCCTTTCGACGGAACCGGTCCCGGAGCGTCTTGGCGCAGCGGGAACCGGCGGCACGGCCATGCCCCGTCGGGGGCGATGTGGCCGGCAAGCTGCGCGCGGCGCGATGCCGGCGTCTAGCAGCCCGGCGAGTGTACCCGCAGTCGCGCGCTCAGATGTGCAAGCGGGCTGAATGGGTGCGTTTATTTTTGTGCCAAGGGACTGGGTTTAACGCGCACTGAGGTGTATCGCCGGCAGCAGCGGCGGTAGTTCCGCAGATTATCTGGATTATCTGCATCCGACCGAAGCGGTTGGCGGGCTCGTCGCGATTCCCGCCCGCGAACGGCCCGTAGCCCACGCCGGCAGTGCCAAGCGCCGCTCGATATTGCGCGGGTTACTGCACGTCGCTCTCGGATGGGTTTTATGTCGCGCAAAAGAAGAAGGCCGGATCCTTTCGGATCCGGCCTTCAGGGTAAAGCCCCTGGCGATGACCTACTCTTGCATGGCTTAAGCCACACTACCATCGGCGCATATGCGTTTCACTTCCGAGTTCGGGATGGGATCGGGTGGTTCCACACAGCTATTATCACCAGGGAGAGGGTG
>NZ_FNOG01000019.1 GCF_900106525.1 Lysobacter enzymogenes | reverse complement strand
CGCCCCACTGCTGGAAGAATTCCCTCATGACGCAAACGATTACGGTCATCCGTGGCGACGGCATCGGCCCGGAGATCATGGACGCCACCCTGCACGTGCTCGACGCGATGAACGTCGGCCTGAGCTACGAGTTCGCCGACGCCGGCCTCGTCGCCCTGGAGAAGCACGGCGAGCTGCTGCCCGCAGCGACCATGGATTCGATCCGCAAGAACCGCATCGCGCTCAAGAGCCCGCTGACCACGCCGGTCGGCGAGGGCTTCAGCTCGATCAACGTCGAGCTGCGCAAGCGCTTCGACCTGTACGCCAACGTGCGTCCGGCCAAGTCGTTCCCGAACACCAAGTCGCGCTTCCCCTCGGGCGTGGACCTGATCACGGTGCGCGAGAACACCGAAGGCGTGTACATCGGCGAAGGTCAGTCGTTGTCGGACGACGGCGAGACGGCTTTGCTGACCCAGAAGATCACCCGCCGCGGCTCCGAGCGCATCATCCGCTACGCCTTCGACCTGGCCCGCAAGAGCGGCCGCAAGAAGGTCACCGTGGTGCACAAGGCCAACATCCTGAAGTCGACCTCGGGCCTGTTCCTGAAGACCGCGCGCGAAATGGCGCAGCAGTATCCGGACATCCAGTGCAACGAGATGATCGTGGACAACACCTGCATGCAGCTGGTGATGCGTCCGGAGCAGTTCGACATCATCGTCACCACCAACCTGTTCGGCGACATCATCTCCGACCTGTGCGCCGGCCTCGTCGGCGGCCTGGGCCTGGCCCCGGGCGCCAACATCGGCACGGATGCGGCGATCTTCGAAGCCGTGCACGGCTCGGCCCCGGACATCGCGGGCAAGGGCATCGCCAACCCCTGCGCGCTGCTGTTGGGCGCGGCGCAGATGCTCGACCATCTCGGCCAGCCCGAGAAGGCAGCCAAGCTGCGCGAAGCGATCATCGCCACCCTGGAAGCCAAGGATTCGCTGACCCCGGACCTGGGCGGCGAAGGCAACACGATGTCGTTCGCCAAGGCTATCGCCAGCCGCGCCGCGGCGTGAGTGCAGCGTCTTGGGAGGCGCATGCCCGTTGTGAGGTCGTGTGCGCCTTCGTCGAATTCACTATGAAGTGGGCCGGTAGCACCGTAGGGTGCTACCGTGCCATCGAGCGCGACCTGCGCATTGGTCTGCGTTGCCGTCACCGCTTTTCCGTTGCCGACCTCGGCGGTGGTAACAGCTGTAGCCGTCTCAGAACGGGCCATCTTCGTGCGATCAGATGGCTCGTTCGGCTCAGCCTCAGCGCGCCGTTTTTCCGGCCTGACGTTGCCGGTCTCGAGCGATTGCCCGCCGGCGTACTCATACGGCGCCGACGCAGGCGCTTCGCATGGCCGCCCTCTCCAAGCTACTGGCTACCTTTCGCGATGCCGCCGTCACTGAGCGGGAGGTAGGGGACCTATTTCGAGGAATTGATCGTCGTCGACAACGCCGATAGTGGCCCGAATATCTGCAGCAGGTGCGTTTCGCACACTTCGATTCTGGGTTTCACTGCGGGTTCCTCCGACGCGACCGAGTCCGCGCCGTGACCAGTGCGCGGCAAGGCAGGGCGATGGCGGGGTGGCGGCGCCTCAGTCGCGGCGACACTCGACGATGGCGGCATGAGGCCGGCGGATATAGGCGGCCAGTTCCGGCGGCGCTTCCGCCGCCGGCTGCAGTTGCGGCGGGTGCCAGCGCACCGACGCGGCGCCGGCGAGGCGCAGCGCCGATTCCAGCGCGTTGCGGCTCCAGTACCAGGCGCGCACGCTGGCGTCGTGGCGTTGCTGGTAAAACAGGTCCAGACGGATGGCGACGCCGTCGCGGTGCGGCTCGTGCGCGTCCTGCGGGGTCATGCGGAAGCCGAACGGTTCGTAATAGGCCGGGTCGGGCGCGTAGTCCGGATGGATCGGCAGAGCGATCAGGCGGCCGCCGGGGCGTAGTGGCGCAAGCATTTGGAAGCACATGCGTTCCAACTCCGGCGGCGTTTGCGCATAGGGCAACACGTATACCGCCAGCACCGTGTCGAAAGCGCCGGCGTGCTCGGGGCCCAGGCGGGAGACGAACTCGATGTCCAGCGCTTCGGCGGCAGCGCGGCGGCGTGCACTGGCGAGCATGCCGTCGGCCAGGTCGTAGCCGACCACGCGGCGCGCGCCGGCGCGCTTGAACAGGTGCGCGTAGGTGCCGGCGCCGCAGCCGAAGTCGAGCACGTCGGTGCCGGTGGGATCGCCGAGGTGTGCGAGTATGCTCGGCGTCTCGATGTAGCGGCGGAACGGCCAGTTGCTGAGGTCTTCGTACAGATCGGCCAGAGCCTCGAACTGGGCGGCGTTGTGCGGGGTCATGGCCGGACTCCTGAAGACCGGGCGGATCGGGGAGACGGATCGGCTCGACAACGATCGACGGGGCGACCGTTCGGGCCGCAGCTTGTCGTGATGCTGCGGATGCGCTGCCAATGGGACTGGGTTTTCTGCGCGGCGTTCTCCGCGCTGCGTACTAGTACTGCCGACGTTGCGTACGGGTTTGTGATAGCGAATGCACAAATGCAGCCGCTAACCCTCGCTCACGCGTTGGTTCCGCTGGTGTATCGGCGTAATGCCATGGCTATCGCGCGGCGGGATGCGACGCGAGGCATTTTCTGCCGCGTTTCGTCGGGATGTCCGTCGGAGCAAGCCTTCCATACAGCCAATCGGTGAACAAGGAAATCCAGCCGGACCTTGAATAGCTTCAAAACCGAGCTGGTGATCGACAGGTCGCGGGTACCGACCGCGCCGCCAGTTCGTTGGTCGGCAGGCCGCGGTACTCAGTGGTGGTCGAGGCCACATTGCCGGTCGCCTGGATGCCGGCCAGATCCTGTACTCGAATCAAGCAACGGATCTACAGCGGCCACGCTAATGCGCGGGACGATTGTTCGACTGCATCGAGCTGTTCTACAACCCTAAGCGCGGGCACAGTTCCAATGACAGGCTGTCCCCGATAGAGCATGAAAAGCGTTGCGCCCTAAGCGGCCGAGGACCGTTTACAAAAGCCTCGGCGATTCAAAGTGAGATGGGGCGAAAGATTCAATAGACACCTGCCCGATCGAACGCCGCACATAGCGCAAGAGCTCTTCTTCGTTGAAACACGGCTCGGCGATATCACTGCCGCGCAGGAACTCATGGACGTTACTGCAATCCCATCGGTAAGTGTTCTGGTACAGCTCGACCGTCGACAATCCGTCGTACATGCTGTCTTTGAACAGGCTCAGTAGCGGGTACAAAGGCGCGTCCGGATCGTTCTCCCACTGCGCACGCCAGTCGCGATAAGAAAGACGGCGCAGCCGCCGTCCCGTCGCGGCTTCCAGCTTTTCGAAGAATTCGAGCAAGGTGAGGTTGTTGCCGTCGCTATGGATGAGGTTGAACTTCTTGCCTAGCGCTTCTGGGTTCCGCGAAATGTGGGCGATGGCGCGGGTCATGTAATCGACTGTCGTCAATCCCTCGCGCAGGTCGTGCAGTTCGGGCAGCGTGCCGTGACTGAGGCACGTGCGTACCAGGCGGGACCACCATTGGTAGTCGGCGCAGCAACCGGTGCGTCGGTTGAAAGTCGCATAGCCCAGGCGGAAGGTCATCAGCGGCAAGCCGAGCGTCGCCGCCAAGTCGGCAATCTTCTCCATGACCCATTTGCTGCGCACATAGCCGATGTCGGTGGTCACCGCCGGAAGGTTTTGGTCGATGTCGTCGTCCTCGCGCATAACCCGCTTGCCGGTATGCAGGTGTCCCCAGCTGTACACCGAGATCGTCGACAGCAACGCCAGCGGCTTGGTCCTGCATCTGGCGCAGAAGGCGAGGATCTCGCGCAGTCCCTGCACGTTGTCGCGGCGCATGTAGGAGTAAGGCTGGATGAAGTTGACGGCGCTGGCGCTGTGATAGACCACGTCGACGGCTTCGGACAGGTAGTCGTGGTCGTACGCGCCCAATCCTAGCCGCGGCTCGGCCAGATCAGCGGGATACGCGCGAACCCGCAGCAGGCTGTCGCCATCGGGTTCGAGCAAATACTTGGCCAGCACGGACCGGAGCCGTTCGCCAGCGGCGCGGTCGTCTGGTGCGCGCACCGGGCAATGGATCGTTGCGGCGGTGGACGCCAGCAGCTCGCACAGCAGGTGGGCGCCGACGAATCCGGTCGCGCCTGTCAACAGTACGTGCCTGGGGTCGGTGAGCTGGCTCGCGACATATCCGGGAGCGAACTGTGTACCCTCGATCAGGTGCACATCGGCCTGCAGTGCGCGGGCCGGTTCGGCGTCGCTGGCCGGGATGGCGCGTCCGCAGCGGCGTTCGAGTTCCGCGGCGAGGGTGCGGACGCTGGGAAAGTCGTAGATGTCGCGGACATAGGCTTTCGCCTGCCGGGTTTCCGCGATGTCCTTGATCAGCCGGGCGGCGAGCAACGACTGGCCGCCGAGCGCGAAGAAGCTGTCGTCCAGACCGAAATCGCTGTGCCCGAGCAAGCGGGCGAAGCTGGCGGCGATCTGCGCCTGGGGCTGCGTGCAGTCGGTCATGGCCGTCCCGGATGGCCTGCGCTTGGTCCAGCCGTCCAGCAGGGCAATCTTGTCGATCTTTCCGTTCGGCGTGAGTGCGAATCCGTCGACTTCCACAAAGTCGCTGGGAATCATGTAGTCCGGCAGCGTCTTCGAAAGTTGCGCGTGCAAGGCGGACTGCAAAGCTTCGCCGTGGATTTCGTCGCTCGGCTCCAGGGTCAGGAAGGCGACGATCTGTTTGCGGCCGGGATCGTCCGGGGCGGTGGCTGCGACGGCGGCCTGGCGCACGCCCGGCAACACCTGCAGCGCCGCCTCGATTTCGCCCAACTCGACCCGATTGCCCCGGATCTTGATCTGCTCATCGCGGCGGCCGAGGAACTGGATGTCACCGTCGGGAAGTTCGCGCGCCATATCGCCGGAGCGGTACAGCCGTTGCCCGTCGACCGATACGAAGCGTTCGCGGGTAAGCGCATCGTTATCGAGGTAGCCGCGCGCGAGTCCGGGGCCGCCGATGCACAGCTCGCCAATTTCGCCGGGGGCAACCGGGCTCAGCGCTTCGTCGAGGATGCGCACGCTGGCGCCGGCGACGGGCGTGCCGATGGAGTAGGGCATGCCCAGACGGGCCGAGGGCACTCGGCGGGCAGTGGCGAAGATGGTCGCCTCGGTAGGGCCATAATAATCCACCAGCGGGCAGCCGAGCCCGTCGAGATCGACCGGATTGAGCTTTTCTCCGGCGCAGAATAGATATCGCAGCTCGGTCGCGCCGCCGCGGGCCGCCGAGACGACATCGGGCACCATAACGGTCGGAACGAAAGCGTGGGTGATCGAATTGCGCGCATAGAACTGCACCAGCGCGTCCGCGTCCACGCGCACGGCCCGATCCAGAAGATACAGCGAAGCGCCAGCGCACAGGGTCGACCAGATCTCCCACTGCGAAACGTCGAATCCGATCTTCGCCATCAGGGGCACGCGGCTGTCGCTGTCGACCGCGAACTCCCGGTTGTGCCAGGCGATCAGATTCTCGAGCGCCGCGTGCTCGACGACGACGCCTTTCGGAAGCCCGCTGGTGCCGGAAGTGAAGACGACATAGGCGGCATCGCTAGCCGTCGGGTCGCGCTCGAGCCCCGGCATTGGCTCGCCGACAAGCCGGTCGATGTCGAGAACCTCGAGGTTCCCGTCGGCCCAGGCGCCGGGCGAACACAGCACCAGCCCGGAGCCGGTCCGCTCGACGACGTAGCGTTTCCGCGCATCCGGATAGCCGTCGTCGATCGGAACATAAGCGGCGCCGGACTTGACGATGCCGAGCAGTCCGGCGATGAGGCCGGTCGAACGTTCGCAGATCAAGGGAACGATGTCGCCAGGACCGATGCCGCGCCGGATGAGATGGGCTGCGATCGTGTCGCTGTCGCGGTCGAGTTGGGCATAGCCCACAGGGCGGTCGCCATCGATCACGGCCGGAGATAACGGCCGCTGCTTCGCGTGGATGCGGAATAGGTCGAGTACCGTGCGCGTCACGGACATCTGTCGTCTCCCCGGGGTGAGCGGATCTTGGTCGCGAATGCAGCGAATTACCTGATGCGAACGACTCACATGCATTCGGACCTGGTTTGGCGGAACAGGTCAATCCTGCAGACAGGCAGCGGGATCGCTATGAGAGCAAGATGCGTTCGCCGAAATGCCATCGCAAGGGTGTCTTGATTACCGATTGATAGTGTCGAGTTCTGTGAACTCATCGAGCACTTCGCATTCGGCTCACCGATGCTCACGAATATTCAAGATGAGCAATTGGCCGCGCTGCTCTTGGTTCAAGGAGGGGTTGTGAGCGCGCACGAGGTTGTCGGCGGGATCATCGCGGCCGGAATCGCGCGCGCTTTTTGCCCGGCTTTGCGCCGGTGTGTCGTGCAGCATCGGTCGCAGCCCCGATAGGCAGTTTGCTTGCGTTGTTGGTCGTCGCCTCTGCTGGCTTGCCTGGTTTCAATTGTGCGACGAGAGGATTCGTACAGCCGGTCGTTGCTGTCACATAAGAACTCGGGCTAAGCGCCGCCTCTGGTTTCGGTTTCCTCACCGGCAATCACGGCGGCTCTCGCTCTATTTGAGCGTCTCCGCAACAACGGCTCTTCTTCGGGCCGCTAGCTTAAGCCGCGAAACCCGCTCGCTGTCGCTTGTGCGGCGCCACGATCGCGCAAGACTTGGCGTTGAGGCGGCAGCCTTCATCGAAGGTCAGTGGTCTGGAGTCCATGATGCAAACCACCGCGAAGCCAGCGTGCAAGACGTTGTCGGAACAGAAGTGGTCGTTGAGTACGTTCACGGAGTTCTACGAGCGCGTGCTGGGGCCACGGCTGTTCAAGCCCTACGGAGAGCTGCTGGTCCACGAGATCTGCCAGGACATCGATCCGGACGCACCTCCCTCAAGTATTCTGGAGGTCGCTTGCGGAACCGGGCGCATTACCGCAGCTCTTTACAACGACTTGGCCAAGCCGCTGGGTTTGCAACTCGTCGCCACGGATCTGTCGAAGATCGCCATAGAGATGGCCAAGAAGGTGCTCGGCGAGGAACTGCAACGCGACGTTGCGTTTCACTGCGATGTGGATATGGCGGCTCTTCCGTTCGCGGACAACAGTTTCGATATCGTCGTCTGCGGTTTCGGATTGATGTTTCCGCCGGACAAGGTCCGGGTCGCCCGCGAGTTCAAGCGCGTGCTGCGTCCAGGGGGAAAGATCTACGGCACCGTCTTCCAATATAACGAGTTGTTCGATCTGGCCCTGAAGCAATCGCAGAAACACTTCGGGACTCCATCCGCCATCATGGGCGCGGCCCTCAGCTTGACCGACCCCTCGGCCATCACGAGCGCTTTTTCCCTCGAAGGCCTCAGTCCGGGCGTAGGCGAGGTGGCGTCCTCGCGTGCCCTGTCTTTCTTCCTGGACGACCTCGACACTCGCGAATTCCTCTTCAACGCCTGCATCCTGCTCGAGGAGTTCAACCAGTGCGATGCGCCCACCCGCGAGGCCTCCCTGGACACGATGCTTCAGGAATTCCACGCGCAGGTTCCCAGCCGGAACTACCAAGTCAAGGCCTGGCTTCTGCGCGGCGAGGTCGACAAGGCTGGCAAGGAGTCGGTCGCCCCGAGCCCGCCGCCCGATTTTTCCGAACTGAGCGAGTTTTGCAAAATGGCGGCGACGCCCATCGGCAGCACCGCGGGCAGCCCGCTGCACCCGCAGGCCGAGCGCTTGCTGCGGCCTTATCGCACGATGAGGCGGGCCTTCCTCGCCGAGCATCCGGCCTATCCGGACGCAGAGGTCGAAGCGCTGCGCAAGCGCGAGTTCTCGCGGCTGGACGCTCTGCAGGCTACCTACCTGGATCATGTGGGCGGCACCATCGCCCCGGACAGCCTGCTCGAACAGGACTATCGGGCGCTCAAGAACAGCATTCTCGGCAACCCGCACAGCGGCTCGAAGCCGTCCGATGCGGCGCATGAGAAGGCCCGCGCGGAGATCTACCGGTTCTTCCGGTGCGCGCCGGAAGAGTACGAAATCATTTTCACGCCCAAGGCTAGCGGGGCGATCAGGCTGGTGGCGGAATCGTTCCCGTTCGAAAGCGGCTCGCAAGTACTGCTCACCAAGGACAACCACACATCGGTACACGGCCTGCGCGAATACGCGAGAGCCAAGGGCGCGTCGGTGAAATATATTCCGCTCGACATCGACCTTCGGATTCTCGAAAGCTCGATGCGGCGTTCGCTGGACCGGCTCGCTCCGGGGCGCTGGCACCTGTTGGCCTATCCGGCGCAGTCCAATGCTACGGGCACCCGCCACGACTTGAAGTGGATCGGGCTCGCGCAGGAGCGCGGCGCGATGGTGCTGTGCGATGCGGCCGCGTTCGTTCCCCAGGCCAGACTGGACTGTTCGGTGCATCAGCCGGACTTCATCGCTATCTCCTTCTATAAGATCTTCGGCCATCCGACAGGGGCCGGCTGCCTCATCGCCCGCAGGTCCGCGCTGCGCGAGCTAACCCCGCCGTCGTTCGCGGGAGGCTCGGTGTGCTACTACTCGGGGCCGTGGTCGCCCACCGACCGGCTGCTGCATCGCGAAGACGGAAAACGGTTTGAGATAGGTACGCCGAACTATGCCTCGTTCGGCGCCATCGCCCAGGGATTCCAGTTCATTTCCCGGCTCGGGCTGGAGCACATAGGCGCGCGCTCAGGCGCGTTGGCGAGGTGGCTCGAGGTGCGGCTGCAGGAGCTGCGTCACGACATCAAGAGCCAGACTCCGCTGTGCCGTGTCTACGGTCCTCCGGCAGAGCACAAGGGCGCTACGGTCATGCTGAATTTCTTCGATTGCTACAACGCCGTATTCCCGCACGCGCTTGTCAAGCGGGCCGCCGAGTCCTTCGGTATCGTCGTGCGCAACGGATGCTTCTGCAACTTGGGCGCGGTGCAGCAGGCTACATACACCACGGCGGGCGCGGAGCACTGCGAACTCGACAAAACGGAAAAGATCCTCGACTGCAAGGCCTTCGACGACAACATTCTCAACAAGGGTAATTGCGGCGCCATCCGGGTCTCGTTCGGCCTGGGCTCGAACTTCCGAGATGCGTACTGCTTCTACCTGTTCGCGAAATGCTTGCTCAATACCGATTGCTCGCGGCTGGAGGACGCGCTGGCCGGATCTTCGGCGAACTGAGATCGCACGATTCGAGCCACGCGATCCTTCGCGAGCCTCGATCTCGTTGCCAATTTCAATCGCCTTTTGCAGTCTTCATCACCGACGTGCGCGCCATTTGCAATTTGCTACGGCGACGTCCGGCAGAGATGTTGTCGCAGTGGAGCATTTCGACGACGTTGCTGTGTTGCGCGACGGGAAGCTAATCCTTGCGGAGCAGGACAAGAATACTTCCAAGCCTTCATCGAAGCTCCTGAATGATCGTAGTAGGGCGTTGTGGCGAACGCTGCAGATCTGGCTTCAGCTTCGAGAGAGGCCTGAAGGCGAAGACTGCAAACGTCATCTCCTCTTTGTGAACCGGTGGGTTGCGACACCGCTCGCAACGCAGCTTCGGGATCGAGCGCTCCAGGCGACGCCTACCTCCTGTGATGGTCCCCTGCCCATAGCGGCTGCTACTTCATTCGCTTTGTCAGTCATTCACACAGGCCAAGCAAACCCCAGAAACTGCAACAGAGGCTCGCGCTGGGCGTGGGTTCCCTTTGCCGCGGGGGAGGGGGCTGACGAAGAGAACCTTGCTCAGGCCCACTAAAGTCGGAACCACGTGCCTCGTCTCCACAGTATCAGGTATAGACTCTCTCCACCGTCCAATAGTCAGGCTGCTGAGCATGTAGTGCCCAGAACTCGATGGCTACTTCTTCGGCTTGCTTAGAATTCGGAGAGATACCCCGGCTAACCGTTACGGTCCCGATATGAATTCCTTGCTGCTTAAGAGGTTCGAAAAGAGCGAGTGCAATAGCTCGAATGCCTGCTTTGCCAACACTCAGCGTGAGAAAATCGGCAACGGGACTGACACCGAATCCTCCGCCTGTGAGTAGGATCGTGCCGGCTGATTTCGCTTTCATTGCTGGAAGGCATGCATGTATCGCGGCGAGCGCGCTGCTCACGTTGGTCTGTATGCCTGAGGAAAGGGATTGGATTGTCTCCAACTCCAGTGGCCTAGTTACAACATCACCATGTTCGTCAAAATGAAATGCGGCTGCATTGTAGTGCAGGACCTCAAGATCGTGACCTATATCAGCGACAACGCGGCCGACCGCCTGTGGGTCGGAGGCATCCAATTGAATGACCGATGCCGATAGGCCCTCCGCTTCTAAGCGTTCCGCCAACTTCCGCAGGCGCACAGGATTACGAGAGGCAAGTGCGACGTGATATCCCTCTTTGGCGAACTGCCGCGCGGTCGCAAAGCCAATGCCGGGCCCCGCACCGATGGTAAGAAATGTTTTGAGCATGATGTACTCCGCACTCCTCTTACAACAACACCCAGTAGCCAGCGCTGGCTTACTTCACTTCCTCGGCCAATTCGATGACATTGCCCCACGGGTCCTCGATAAAGGCCAGGCGACGCTTGATGTCCGGCACCAAAAACGGCTCGGCGACAACCTTGACGCCGCGTTTCCGCAAGGTCGCCAGCGCCTTATCGACGTCTGCGACATCGAGGCACAGATGGTGATATCCCGCCACCTGAGCACTGGCGTTGAGATCTTTAAAAGTGGGCTTGGGCGTCGGGCGTTCACCGTCTCCAAGCAGTTCGATGAAAAACCGATCGTCCGTTGCCGGAGCGATATACGCCAAGTGTTGCCCATTGAAAGGCCATTCTTTTACAACTCGAAAGTCAAGTTTTTCCACGTACCACTGCTTGGCGGCCTTATAATCAGCTACGCGGAGGCCAACATGACCGCCCCGCATCGATGCAAAAGGACTGGAATGATTCTTGGCTGGGAGCGTCACACCAGGCTTGTCCGCAGTTGCGGTGGACGTATGGCCACCTTTGGCGTAAGTAACCAGGCTCGTGCCAGCGAGTACGATTGCAATCAGGCATTGGGGTAGGGACACGGCATCACTCCACTAAGACTATAACCCGCCCTCCTTCGGGCGAATTTCCGCACTGATCGTATCCCTCAGTAGGCAGCCTTTCATCCGGCGGATCGCGGATGCCCCATGAACCCAAGGTTCATAATGGCCAGACACTGACAAGCGATTCGCAGGTCTGTAATCGACTGCCGTCGTGACGCACGAGCTTGCGGAACTGGTTTTTCGGCACGCGCTACTGACGAGCCTTAGCTTCCGGCGTGAATACGGTCACGCAGCTTTGGCGCTTAATCAGTGGGGTTGCGCTGTACTATGCCGGTGCTACTTATGAATTTTGCGGCGAAGCATGTCTATGAAAGCACGCAGCTTCGGCTGGTCCTGTGTGCGTGTAGGAAAATACAGAAAGAATCCGGAACTGGGTGCGATGTACTGTTCGAGCACAGGGATGAGGCGCCCTGACGCTAATTCCTCGGCCGCTTCGAATTGAGATACGTAGGCCAAGCCCAATCCGTTGGCCGCGAGCCGTACAAGGGTCGTTCGATCATCGACTACGACTTTACTGGGTACATCGATGCTGACTTCGCGCCCGTTCCAGTCGAACTCCCATCTGTAGCGTTGGCCGGACTTGACAAACCGATAGACTAAACATTCGTGCTCGCGCAGATCATCTGGTGTCTTCGGTGGGCTCTTCTTTGAAAAATATGAAGGGCTACCTACTACACTCCATTTCAAGTCTGGGGTAAGCCGTATAGCCACCATGTCCTTCTCGACACTTTCTCCCAGTCGAATACCTGCGTCGTAGGAGTTGCTGGCAAGACTGACAGTTGCTTCGTTCACTGAAAAGTCGAGTGTGATTTCGGGGAACGCACGAGAGAATTCCGGGATCATTGGCTCGATCAAGAGCTTCATAGCCGGCTGCGATACCGTCAGGCGTAGCGTCCCGATGGGGCGCTGTCCAAAGGTTGCCAGGCCTGCCAGCGCGTTGCCGATATCAATTGCAGCGGGGCGCAAACGTCTGTGTAGAGCTGCCCCAGTTTCGGTCAGCGTGACGTTGCGCGTAGTACGTTGGAAAAGCACTACTCCGTGCCGCTTCTCTAGCAGGCGGATCGCCTTGCTGACAGCTGTAGTGGAAACTTCCAACGTTTCCGCCGCGCGCGTGAAACTACGGTGTTCGGCTACGGTGAGGAAGACAGTGAGACCTTCAAGTGGGTCGACGATCATTGATTGTGAACCTCCGGTTCCAGGCTCGTATACCACACAACCATTTTTTGCAGCAATTGTGCAGCGTACTCTCTGGCCCACGATACCCGTAGCGTCATCGCGCAGAGGACAGGATTATGAGTGCCCGTACTTGGTTCATCACCGGCGTTAGCAGTGGCTTCGGACGCGCGCTGGCAGAACAATTGCTCGAACGTGGAGATAGAGTTGCTGGTACCGCGAGAAGGCTGGACGCGGTTCGAGATCTTGTAGCCGCCTATCCTGAAAACTTTTGGCTTCGAGCGTTGGACGTTACCGATACGCCGATGATAAGGCGGGTAGTCAACGAGGCTTTTGCACGTTTTGATCGTGTTGATGTCATCGTGAACAACGCCGGCTACGGTCTTTTCGGAGCGGCAGAGGAAGTGACTGATGAGCAGATCCGACATCAGCTCGATACCAACGTGTTAGGGCCGATTCAGATAGTCCGCGCTGTACTTCCGCATTTGCGCGCACAAGGTGGCGGACGCATCCTTCAGCTATCCAGTCAGGGCGGCCAATGGGCCATGCCTGGGTTGTCGCTCTATCACACAAGCAAATGGGCGATCGAAGGATTCTTTGAGGCGACGAGTCTCGACATCGCACCATTCAATATCCAGGCGACATTGGTCGAGCCGGGTAGCGCACGTACTGAGTTTGCTGCGTCAAGTGCGGCAATCGGACCTGCGATGCCGGCCTACGTTGATACGCCCGCTGGGGCGGTGCGGCGATTGATCGAACACGGATACCGTGGGCAGCCGGGTGATCCGGCGAAAATGGCCGCGGCGATGATTGCTTCGGTCGACCAAGAACCAGCGCCGAAGCGCTTGGTGCTTGGATCGGATGCATTCGAAAACATCAAGCAAGCGCTCACCGAACGCCTGGCTGTGTTGGATGCTCAGGAGGGATTGGCGCGTACTACCGATTACACGACCTGACTAGCCCGAACGCCACTAGGTGGATCTAACGCCGCTATACCGCCAAATTATGGCCTTAGATGCTCGCAACGCTACGCGCTGGCTAATGGTCGCAACGAGCTGCAACCAGTCTGTCGCGGTGCCTAGCCGATCTGACCGGCTTCCCGCCGCTGCGCCTGCAGGCAGGTACCAATGAGGTGTTACTTGACGACTCCGCTCGTCTGGCTGAGCGCGCGCGCGATGCTGAGGTGGACGTCATCCTGGATGTGACCGCGAACGTGCCGCACGTCTTCCAGGGTGACAACGGGGTGCTGGAGGAAGCCGATCAAGCGCTCGATCGTGCTGCGTTGTTCCTGACCCAGCACATCGCTGTCTGATCCAATTGAACCTGGTCGACGGGTGAGGGCGGTGGATTCGTGGCGCATCGCCTCGAGCACCGCTCGGTCAGTAGGTTTTGACGTCGGGCAAGACTGGGGAGTTCGGCCTGTCCCCAGCTCTGCCCCCGGGGCCGCCGCTGGCTCTAGCTTACGGTCATGATTTAGGATAACTCTGGATAACCGTGGGTAATCAAGAGAGTTGGATCCCGGTTGCCCACGCTCCACCAAGTAGAACTCTAATCCAAAAACCACAGCACCCCAGATCAGCTTGATAGGGGGCAGGTGATTGGCGCTTCAGCGCCGTCATCCAGAAGGTGATCCGCGGTCACCGGCCAGGTCAGCAGCCATCAACAGAAGATCAGGGATGTTTATCGAGGGTAGGGGAGAGCAACTCCCGCCCCAAAGCGGCCAATCCAAACTTTCGTAGATGATCAAGAAGTACTCGCGACCACGACACCTAATCGCCGATGCATGACGAACAGATGACGCCGTCAGTCGAAACAAGTCGGTCCTGACCTCGTATGGTGCGCGGAACACGTCGATCCTCGGCAGCATCATTGCATCGGGCTTCTTGCAGAACGCACGGCACGGCGATGCGAGCACATCAGCGGCTCCCCAAGCGCATGCGCGCCAGCTCTTCGGTCACCAGGTTGGCGGGCAGCACGAAGAAGTCGAAGAGGGCGTAGAGCGGTTCCAGTAACGCCTGCACGATCTCGGGCAGGTTAGATCCGATGGACTGCGCATCGACGTGCGTGGTCAGCGTGATTTGGTCCTGATGAGCGGTCCGGCCTTCAAAAAGCACGCGGCGTCCGTCCAGCGTCACGAGCTTTCGACCCGCCAAGCCCTCGTAGGTCACGGTGAATTTGATCGTCGCCGGTCCGTTGAAAATGACCAGGTCAAAGGCCGCGGCTGGCGGATAGGTCGTGCGGCCTTGTCGATCGCCAAGCACATCTTCAGGGATCGATGCGCCAAAAAAGTCGGCATGTTGTCTGCCGCAGACCAGTCTGCTTTAGATAAGCAGCTGATACTAAAGATGTTGACGAGCGGAACTTCGGCCATAACCGCCCCACTTGCCGCTGATGCCTCTGTTTCATCCCCAGCAGACGCACATATCTACGCTAAATGCCCTACACAGCGCGGATAACGGCGCTGCATGCCCCGCAATACACACGTCCTCCGCAGCAGCGCGTCTCCGAGCGGGTGTTCCTCGACTCGTTGGGCCAGCTGCGACCGATCCACGCGAGGCAAGACGGTCTTCACCGTGACCCTGCCCGCGTCACGGGTTTGGCTGCAGCAGCATCGCGGGCCGCGGCCGGGGCCTCAGACCTGCGGTGGGGCGGTCGCGGGGCGCTCGATGCGCCGGGATCCGGTGTCCATGACACTAGGGATTCGAATCGCCGACCAGCGCTAACCCATGCCTTGTTGAGTCCCCTGAGGCGGCCGACTCGGCCAAGTGGCTGTGGAAGTTAAAGTGCGTTCGCCGCTGTGGAAGTACTGACTCTCGCCAACTTTCAGGGGCCAGTGGGCCGCAGCATACATTTGGCGCGGCGGATCGAGAGAGTCACGCGAAGTCTAACGATCTAGCGGACATGCCTGCCCGTGCCCGGCTCTCGCCAAGCAGAATGGTGGTGGGGTTTCCATACGACCTGCCGATCAATGCTCTGGCGTGGGTAGCGAGCTACAGGGTGCTCCAGGCCGCGGGCTACGCTTCCCAGGGCAGTCCACATCGCGGTAGCGAAGACGTCGTAATGGGAGCGCATCACATGCGAACACGCGAGTGCGGGCGCCGTGTATCGGCGGCGCCCGCATCATCGCGAACGTTCAGGCGTTGCGTTGGACGGCGTCCTGCTCCATCGCCTGGATCAGGCTGGCCGGCCGCATGTCGGTCCAGTTCGTTTCGATGTAGTCCAGGCATTCTTGGCGCTCGGTCGGGCCGTGCACGGCGCGCCAGCCGGCCGGGATCTCGGCGAACTGCGGCCACAACGAGTGCTGGTTTTCGTCGTTGACCAGAACCAGGAAGGTGCCGTTGGTGTCGTCGAAGGGGTTGCTCATCATCGTGCTCCGGTTGCGGTGAAGAAGGATAAAGGGATGCGGCGCTGCGGCTGCGGCCGCGGTCACGAAACGGTCGGCCCGGCGTCGAGTAGGGCGCGCAGGCGTGGGCCATATCCGGCGATCGCGGCCGGGCTCATCATCGCGCCGTGCGTGCAGTCGGCGATGATCACCTGCAATTGCGCGACATGTTCGCTCCAGGCCTGCGCCTGCGGTTTTTCGAAGTCTTCCGTTGCATCGGCGCGGAACAGCGTCAGGGTTCCGTCGTAGCGACCGAAGCGGGTGGTCGGCAGGATCTCCAGGTTGTTGCGGTAGGCGCCGACCAGATCCTCCAGATTGCGTTCGCTCAGGGAGGACCAAGCGCTGTCGGCCAATAGCCGGCGTGCGAGGGCGTAGGAGAACGGCTGCGCGTTGAACTGCGCGGGCACGTGGCCGAGCAGCTCGCGCAGCACATCCTCGAACACCAGCCTCGGATCGACCTGCACCGGGTCCGGCGTGGCTTGGCCGGCGCGCGGCGGAGGATAACTGTCAAACATGACCAGTTCCTGCACGCTTTCACCGAGTTCGCGCAGGCGCAAGGCAAGGGAATACGCGACGTTGCCGCCAAGCGACCAGCCCAGCAGGCGGTACGGGCCGCGTGGCTGCACGCTCCGGATCTGGGCGAGATAGTCTTCGACCATCTCGTCCATGCTGCGCGGCCGCCAGCTCGCCTCGACCGCGCCGTCACCGGCCAGGCCACGCGATTGCAAGGCGTAGACCGGGCAATCGGCTGGGATGTGACGGATCAGACCGGCGTAAGGCCAGCCCAGGCCGATCGCCGGATGGACGAAGAACAGCGGCGCGCGTTCGCCGTTGGCGCGTAGCGGGAAAAGCACGTCGAGCGCGCGCGCGCGGCTGCTCTCGTCTTCGCGTTGCATCCGCCGCGCCAGCGCGGCGACGCTGGGCGCTTCGAACAGGGCGCGCACCGAGGCCTCCTCGGCGAAGCGCTGGCGCAAGCGCATCACCAGTTGAGTGGCGAGCAGTGAGTGGCCGCCGAGTTCGAAGAAATTGTCGTCGATGCCGACGCTGTCCAGACCGAGGACTTCGGCGAACAACTCGCACAATGCGGCCTCTTGCGCATTGCGCGGCGCGCGCTCGCTGGCCGCGACGTGCTCCGGCGCCGGCAGCGCCTTGCGGTCGAGCTTGCCGTTGGCGGTCAGCGGCAGCGAGGCAACCGCGACGAACGCGGCCGGCACCATGTAATCGGGCAGGTGCTCCAACAGACCGCGGCGCAGCGCGGTCGCGTCCAGCTCGGGCGCGACGATGTACGCCACCAACTGCTTCTGTCCGCTGCGGTCCTCGCGGTCGATGACCGCGTTGTAGGCATGCCCGAGCTTGGCCAGCGCCGCCTCGATTTCGCCCAGCTCGATGCGGAACCCGCGGATCTTGACCTGGTGGTCGGCGCGGCCGAAGTAATCCAGCTGCCCGTCCTCGCGCCAGCGCGCGAGGTCGCCGGAGCGGTACATGCGCTCGCCCGGCGCGAACGGATTGGCGACGAAGCGCGACGCGCTCAGGCCCGGACGGCGCAGATAGCCGCGCGCCAGACCGGCGCCGGCGACGTAGAGTTCGCCGACCACGCCCGGCGGCACCGGCTGCAGGCCGGCGTCGAGCACGTACACGCGCAGGTCGTCGAGGCCGCGGCCGATCAGCGAACGGTTGCCGGCGCCGGCGACGAACGCCGGATCGAGCGCCTGATAAG
>NZ_FNOG01000014.1 GCF_900106525.1 Lysobacter enzymogenes | reverse complement strand
GACGTGTCGCTGGCCTCGCTGGAGCTGGGCCCATACCGCCACTTCATGCAGAAGGAAATCCACGAGCAGCCGCGCGCGATCGCCGACACCATCGAGGCGGTGATCGACAACAACGGCTTCAGCGCGTCGCTGTTCGGCGCCAAGGCCGACGAAGTGTTCGCCGGCGTCGAGGGCGTGCAGATCCTGGCCTGCGGCACCAGCTATTACGCCGGCCTGACCGCGCGCTACTGGATCGAGGCCATCGCCGGGTTGCCGTGCCAGGTCGAGATCGCCAGCGAGTACCGCTATCGCGCCGCGGTGGCGAACCCGAAGCAGCTGATCGTGACGATTTCGCAGTCCGGCGAAACGCTCGACACGATGGAAGCGCTGAAGTACGCCAAATCGCTGGGCCACGACAAGACCCTTTCGATCTGCAACGTGCCCGAGAGCGCGATCCCGCGCGCGAGCAAGCTGGTGTACTACACCCGCGCCGGCGCCGAGATCGGCGTGGCCTCGACCAAGGCGTTCACGACCCAGTTGGTGGCGTTGTTCACCCTGACCGCGACCCTGGCCAAGCTGCGCGGCGCGCTCAGCGACGAACAGGAAGCCGAATACCTCGACGCGCTGCGCCACCTGCCGGGCAGCGTGCAGCACGCGCTGAACCTGGAACCGCAGGTGACGGCCTGGGCCGAGCGCTTCGCGCCCAAGCACCACGCGCTGTTCCTGGGCCGCGGCGTGCATTACCCGATCGCGCTGGAAGGCGCGCTCAAGCTCAAGGAAATCTCCTACATCCACGCCGAGGCGTACCCGGCGGGCGAGCTCAAGCACGGCCCGCTGGCGCTGGTGGACGCGGCGATGCCGGTGGTGGTGATCGCGCCGAACGACAAGCTGCTGGAGAAGGTGAAGTCGAACATTCAGGAAGTGCGTGCGCGCGGCGGCGAGATGTTCGTATTCGCCGACCTGGACAGCCACTTCGGCGAATCCGAACAGGTGCACGTGATCCGCACCCCGCGCCACGTCGGCGTGCTGTCGCCGGTGGTGCATGCGATTCCGGTGCAGTTGCTGGCGTATCACGCGGCGCTGGCGCGCGGGACGGATGTGGACAAGCCGCGCAATCTGGCGAAAGCGGTGACGGTGGAGTGAGCTGCGGCGGCGGAACCGGATGAGCCGGCTCCGCCGCATCCGACGAGTGTCGCAAGGACGAAGGGCGAGGGGATCGCCGGGGGCGGAGATGGAGCCGAGCACGCGCAAGCGCCGTGCGAGCGCCTTTTGGATCGCGGCACCGCTGCTGTTTGCGGCGGGCCTGGCCGGGTGGTGGATGTGGGGCCGCGAGCGGCCCGCCGAGCGAGGCAGCGGCGCCGATGCGCAGGCTGCCGCCGAGCCCTCGACGCTCGCAGGCACGTCCGCGCCGGCCGCTGCGTCGCGGCAGACGCCGTTGCCGCAAGGCCGCTTCCAGGACATCCGCGCCGACCTGGAAGCGCGCGCCCGCGCCGGCGACGCGCAGGCCGCGTATCGCCTGGGCGAAGTGCTGGGCCGTTGCCGCAACTATCAGCCGATGCCGGGCGGCGAATTCACCGGGATGCTCGCGCGCGCGATGGTCAAGAGCAACGTGCATCTGCGCATCGGCGGGCGCACCCTGGACGACCCGCAGTTGCTCGACGTGATGCTGTACCTCAAGGACAAGGCCGACGCGATCTGCGGCGACGTCGGCGACCTGTCTGCGTCGACGCGCGCGGGCGATGCGCGCGCGTGGCTGGAGCTGGCAGCCGAGCAAGGCCACACGCGGGCGATGGTCGATTACGGAGAACTCGCCTTCGAAGACCTGCCTTCCGACGGCGACCTGCTCGACCACGCCGCCGAAGTGGCGCGCCGGCGCGAGCTCGCCCGCGCCTACCTGCATCGCGCGTTCCAGGCGGGCGAACCCGAAGCGCTGCTGGCGCTGGCCTCCGCGCATGGCAACAAACCTTATCTGGGGCGCGACACGACCCAGGCGCTGGCCTACTTCAAGGCGTATCGCGCCACCGATGCGGGGAGCAGGATGCCGGCGGGCGTATTGAGCTTCATCGAGCAACAACTGGCAGCGCCGGACGACGCGACACAGGCGGCCGATGTAGAACGTCGCGCCGCGCAGATTCTGCAGGCGTTCCAGCAGCGCAGGGCGCCGCGATGAGGCGCGCGATGATGACGGCGGCTGCGCTGACTTGCTTGGGGTTGGCGGCGGTGGCGTGGTGGGTTGCGCGCGGCGCGTCGCAGCGCGCTGCCGTGCCGGCGCCGGTAGCGCTGGCGGCGCCCGCGACGGGCGCCAGTCCCACGCCGCGTGCGCAGGATGCCGCGACCCGGCTGCGGCAACGCTTGTCCGCGTTGCCTAAGGAATCGCAGGCGATGCTGGCCGAGTTTCAACGCCGGCACGCCGAGATGATGCAGCGCGATCCGTCGTCGCGCCGGTGGATGCTGCCGATCGACCGGATCTATCCCGAACTGCTCGCGGCGGCGCAACAGGGCGATCTCGACGCCGCCGCCGTCCTGGGTCAGCGCTTGAGCGGTTGCCTGAGCACGTTGCGGGAACAATCGCCGGCGAAGCTGCTGGAGAAACTGGATATGGCGTTGGCCGGCGAAGGCAGCGATGCGGACTCGCTCGCGCGCCAGGCCAACGTGCAGCGACAGCTCGCCCAGGATCTGGAACAGCACGATGCCTGCGCGCGCATCGGTCGCGCCGGGCTGGAGGAGGGCATCAGCTGGCTCGAGCGCGCCGGGCGCGGCGATGCGAAAGGCGCGCGGCTGGCCTATGTCAGCGCTTGGGCGCAGCAAAGCGGCGGCGACCGCGAGGCGCTGATCGCCGACATCGAGCGCATCGCGGCGCGCCGCGCGCTCGCGCGCGAATGGCTGGAGCAGGGCCGCGCCGCGGGCGAGGAACGGGCGCTGGATCTGTACATCGACGCCTACGCCGGCCAGAACGGTCTGTATGCGCGCGATCCGTTGCAGGAACAGGCCTATCGCTACGTCCGCGACCTGGTGCAAGGGCGGCGCAGCGGCGAATTCGACGCGCTCTGGGCCGATGGCCCGCGCCGCCACGGTACCGAGTTGACCTCTGCGCAATGGGAGGCCGCCGAAGCGCAGGGACGCAGCCTGTTCAAGGACCACTACGAAGCGCGTCCGGTCTGGCCCAACGGCCCGCCGCCGAAGATACCGCTGCAACTGCCGGGCCGGTAAGCAACGACGCGTGCGTTCGCCGCCGTTGCGGGCCTGCCGCGGGGGCGCGGCGGCGGCCGCAATGCCGCGCCGCGCATACGCGCACGCTACGTTCTCTTCACCCGTTTGTGCCGCCGGCCTTACCGTCGCACTCCTAAGCTGACGCGCATCTTCGGCCGAACGGAGGCTCGCATGCATATCGTATTGGGCGGTACCGGACATGTCGGCTCCGCGCTGGCCCGCGAACTGATCGCGCGCGGCGAGCCGGTGACCGTGGTGACCCACGATCCGGACAAGCGCGGCGAGTGGGAAGCGCGCGGCGCGCGGGTGGCGGTGGCGGACGTGCGCGACAGCGCCGGCTTGCGCGAGGTGCTGCGCAGCGGGCGCCGCCTGTTCCTGCTCAATCCGCCGGCCGATCCGGCCACCGACACCGATGCGGTCGAGAAGGCCAGCGTGGCCTCGATTCTGGCCGCGCTGGAGGGTTCGGGCCTGGAGAAGATCGTCGCCGAATCCACCTACGGCGCGCAGCCGCTGGAGCGCGCCGGCGATCTGGGCGTGCTGTACGCGATGGAGCGCGCGCTGGAATCGCAGCCGATCCCGTGCAGCGTGATCCGCGCCGCCTACTACATGAGCAACTGGGACGCCGCGCTGGCGAGCGCGCGCGAACGCGGCGTGGTGACCAGCTTCCTGCCCGCGAGCTTCCACTTGCCGATGGTCGCCACGCGCGACCTGGGCCGGGCCGCGGCCGAACTGATGACGGCGCCGGCCTCCGAGTCCGTGGTGCGCTACGCCGAAGGGCCGCGGCGTTATTCGCCCGAGGACGTGGCGGCCTGCTTCGCCAGCGCGCTGGGCCGGGACGTGCGGGTCGAGCAGGTGCCGCGCGAACGTTGGGTCGAGGGCTTCCGCGAGCAAGGCTTTTCGCAGGCGGCGGCCGAGTCGTATGCGGCGATGACCGCGGCGACCGTCGACGGCCTGGAACTGGCCCAGGACCCGTGGCGCGGGCCGACCACCTTGCGCGAGCACATCGACGGCTTGGCCGGGGCCGGATGAACCCGCCCCCCGCGGCGGCATGTTTCATTTTTGAAATGTCCTGAGCGACCCGGCAGCGGCGTTTGATCGGGGGTGGCCGGCGCGCATCGCGCTGTCGATTCCGGCCACAGGGACGACCACAAGGATACGGACGCGGCGCCTGCGGCGCGGCGACGGCGAGGCTTTGCGCCTTAAAAGGAGATTTAGATGCCGCTGGGACGCTTGCTCAACCTCAATCAGATCATCGCCGGCGTGCGTCCCGCTCCCGCCGCGCCGGCCGAGCCCGCCGCGCCGGCGCCCGTTGCCGCGGCCGCAGGATTGCGGATCCGCATTCCCGGCGGCGTCATCGCCGCGCCGGCCGTGCATGCCGCCACGCCGGTCGCCGCGCCCATCGCCGCGCCGGCCGTGCACGAAGCCGCTCCGGTAGCGGTCGCACCGGTGCGCGCGGCCACGCCGGCTATCGTCGCGGGCGCGGCGCTACGGATGAATCCGGCACTGCTGCGCGCGCAGCCGGCGATCATCGCGCAGTTGGAAGGACGCACGCTGCGGCCGCGCCTGGATGCGCTGCGGCCCGGGCTGCTGCCCAACGCCGGCGGCGGTTTCGTGCGCGCCGATTCGGCCTATCCGATCAGCCCCAATGCCGCGCCAGACGACCGCTGCGTGTTCGAGGACGCGAAGAATCCGCAGCAGCGCTATTGGCTGCCGCGCCTGCGCCTGCGCAACGCCAACGGCCGCTACGAAGTCGCGGTGGCGCAGGCCCAGGGCCAGGACGGCCTGTATGCGGTCAGCCTGGCGCTGGAGACGTTTCCCGCGCCGGAAATCGCCGAGGCCGCGCGCACGATGGCGATGCTGGCGATCGAACGCTGCGCGGTGATCGCGTATCGCGCCGCGGGCACCTCGATCGAACAGCGCCTGCCGGTGGCCGAACTGCTCGACGATCCGCGCGGCGGCTGGGTGGCGATGCTGCATCTGAGCCTGGCCGAGCGCGACAACCTGCTGCGCGCGTTCATGAGCGCCGACACCCAGTGCCGGCTGATCGTGTCGCGCGGCTACACCGTGGCGGTGCCGCTTGCGCCCGCGGCGGCGCCGGACGCGCCCAAGCGCCAGTTGCTGATGGTCAAGGGCCAGATGCAGCTGATGCGCGCGCCGGCGGCCGAGGCGATGCTCAGGGCCAGCGCCGTCGCGATACAGCCGCCGCCGGGGGCGGCCGCCGCGGCCAAGATCGCGCCGCCGCCGGGCATCGCCGCGGCGAGGCTGCGCCCGGGCGGCGGCGCGTCGATCATCGAAGGCGATGAAGTGTGGCGGCGCCGGCCGTTCGATCCCAAGCCGCGGCCGTTCCCGATTCCGCGCCCGCAGCCGGAGCCGCAGCCCGAACCGCAGCCGCAACCCGCGCCGGAACCGCGCTACGACGTGTCCCGGCAGCTGCAGGATTGCAGCATCGCCTTGCAGTTCGAGCCGCAGCTGCATCCCTACATCTATCCGGCCGGCAGCTCGGGCGGCCAGCGCGCGCCGCGCTGGGCCGTGCACTCGCTGCGCTATCCCGCCGACACCGGCCGCGCCCACGCCTATTTCCAGGATTTGAACGACCCCGCGCGGATCTATTACCTGCCCGACGCGTTCAAGCTGGCCCGGCGCAGCGATGCGCCGCATGCGCCGGCGCTGGTGTTCCAGGTCGACCAGGGCGCCGACGCCGATCAGGTGATGGTCGACCTGACCTGCGAAGTGCGCCCGGTCACCGACGGCGAGCGCCTGCTGGCCGCGCGCCGCGCGCTCGCCGACAAGGTGCCGGCCAGCGCCGACAATCCCGCGCGCGAATTCGAGCTGCGCTTGCTGCGCGCCGCTTCCAGCCTGCAGATGGCGCTGCTGCGCAACGGCGCGGTGCGTTCGCAAACCGTGCCGGCGACGATCGACTGGGACAACGGCTTCACCGTCAACGAGCGCTTCGAGTTCAAAGATTTCCAGGACGTGTTCGGCGTGCTCATGGCCGCCGGCGGCGCGTCCAACCTGTTGCAGGGCAGCGTGGTGGTGGCTACCGGCGTCGACGAAAACGTCACCGTGCCGGTCAAGCTCAACTTCGCCGATATGGAAGGCGAGCTGTTCCGCTCGATCGAAACGCCCGACCCGGTCACCGGCGCGGTCACGGTGAAGCTGCTCAACGCGATCGAGAGCGCGTTGCGCATCACCCGTTTGCCGGTGTGGATCACCCGCGGCGAAGGCCTGGTGGAAGGCCGCATCGAAGGCCTGGACCTGAGCCAGCCGGTGGACATCGGGCCGGAGCAGAGCGTGGACTTCGTGGTCCAGCCGGCGACGCCGCCGGCCGGCCCGTTGCCGGCGGACGCGATCTTCAACACCGCCTCGGTGCGCGCCGTGCCCGACGGCGAGGCGATCCTCAAGTACACCCTGGACGACAGCATCGACCAGGAAACCGTGCGCGCGGTGACGGTGATGACCGCGCCGGAAGTGCTGGCCAACGCCAGCGGCGAAGGCGGCGAGATCCTCAGCATCGTGATCGAATTCCGCGGCAACCGCCGGGTGGTGTTGAACGCGGGCACGGTCAGCGCCGACATCGAGGTGCCGGTGCCGCTGATGGACATCCTGCTGCGCAAGGACAGCGAAGGCCGCTACGAATACCGCAAGACCGTGGTGTACAAGTCCGGGCAGAAGACGCCGACCACGCCGTGGCTGGCCGACGACACCGGCGTGCTGTTCGTGACGGCGCTCTGACATGTCCTTCGCCGCCCGCCCCGATTGGCGTTCGCCCTTGGCCATCGCGCAACGCCGCGCGTATGCCGCCTACGACCAGCCCGGCCGTTTCCTGCTACCGCCGCAGGCGCTGGCGGCCAGCCGCGGCGACGGCGAAGCGCCGTTGCGCCTGGATATCGTCCAGCAGGACCGCGGCGACGCGCTGGCGCGCTATTCGATTCTGTCGCTGGCCTTCGCCGCCGATTTCGGCCTGGATGCGGCGCGCCAGGCCGCGTTCGATCTGGGCGCGCGCGCGCAGCTGGCGCCGATGCCGGTCGACGGCGGCTGGCTGCGGCTCAACGCGGTGCAGGCGCTGGACCTGCCGCCGGCGCTGGGCGAACTGCTGGCGTTGGACGCCGCCAGCCTGGGCGCGCTGAACCTCGCCGTGCGCCTGGACAGCGCCGGCACCGACTTGTTCGTCGCCGCCTTGCAGCGCGGCTTGCTCGCGGTCGGCGCGAGCGCCTGGCTGCGCGTGCGCGGCGTGGCCGAGCGCGTACCGCTGAGCTTGAGCTTCGATCCGGCCAACCTGCTCGCCGCGGTGCGCGCGCTGGCCGGCGGCGGCGACCAGATCGACGCGGCGCTGCTGCGCCAGCGCCTGATCGATGCGCCGCATCTGCTCGGCCTGGGCCTGTCCGAAAATTCGGCCGAGATCGCCAGGGAAACCCTCGCCGACGCCGTGCTCGACCGCATCGCCGCGCGCTTCGCCGCGCCGCGGCCGTCGCCGGCGGATGCGCCGGTCGGCGTGCGCCTGGCGTTCGATCCGGCGGCGATGGCCGCGGGCCGGGTGCAATGGAATCTGGCCGACGCCTTGCTGGCGCCGCGGCTGCTGACGCTGGAGGCCGATCCGCTCGGCCCGCTGCGCACGCTGCCGGCCGGCGAACTGCACGACCGCGTGGTGCGCCGCTTCGACGTGCGCGCACTGGCCAGCGGCTGGCGCAGCCTCAGCGTGCGCGCCAATCTGCCGCCGCGCCGGGTCGGGCTGGTCGCGGCGCAAGTGGACGTGCAGGTGCCGGCCAAGCCGCCGGCGCGCATGTTCACGCTCAAGGCGACCGCGCCGCTGGCCTCGTCGGACAAGCCGGTGTCGCTGGATCTGCGCCTGTCGCCGAGCGAACCGCTGGCTTACCAATGGCAGGCCAACGCGGTGCTGCTCAGCGACGGCCGCGCGGAAACCTTGAAGGGCCCGCTGCGCAGCGGCGAGCGCGAACACCTGTTGGTCGGCATCGACGATTTCGGCCTGCGCTGGCTGCCGGTGGAGGCCGAACCGGCGTTCCTGGGCGAGGCCGACATTGAGGTCGAATGCTTCGGCACGCGCAAGGGCAAGCCGTGGAGCGCGCGCGCGACGCTCGACGTGGCGCGGCCGGAGCTGGCCTTCGCGGTGCCGTTCGATGTCGACGATGCGGCGATCCGCGCGGTCGCGCGCGCCCGTCGCGACGGCGTGCAGCGGGCGATGACGCCGCTGGCCGCCGACAGTCTGCGCCTGGACGCTTTCAGCTTCGAAGGCAGCGGCTCGCGCGAGTTGGCGCTGAGCTGCGAATTCGACGACGACGCGCGCCAATGCGCGATCGAGATCGCGCCGGAGGACGGCATCGACGATCCGGCCCGGCGCAAGCGCGTGAGTTTCCTGCGCACGCGGCCGCAGCAGAGTTTCGGCTGGCTGGCGCTGTCGCCGTTCCGCGGCGGCTACCGCTGGCGCTGGCATGCGCAGGCGCCGTGGTCGCCGGTGCTGCAGCCCGACGCGCCGCTGCGGCTGCGCAGCAGCGATGCCGCGCTGGCGGCGACGACGCACTGAGTTTTAGTGGATGCAACTGGGGAGAACGAACGCATGAATGCGGACAAGGACGGTCGTGCCGGTGTCGCTGCCGGCGACGACGGCTATGAAGAGGTGCAAGGCGTGCTGGTCGCGCGCGACGCGGACGGCGCTTGGCGCTATCGCCCGCGCGCGCCGGGGCTGGCGCGCGGCGGCGATGGCCGCGCGCAGTTCAGCCTGATCGCCGCCGGCCCGGTGACCATGCTCGCGCTGACCGCGAGCTGGGGCGTGCCGGCGGCGACGCTGGATGCGGTGCGCGCCGATCTGGCCGCGCGCGCGCAACTGCCGCCGGCGCAGCTGAGCCTGTCGCCCGAACCGGTGCAGGTGGGTACGGTGCGGCTGATGCTCGGCGACGGCGCCGGCGGTTTCGAGGAACTGGCCAAGACCCAGTCGTCGGGCGCGCCGCCGTACCACGCCGCGTTCAATCTGATGCTCAGCGCCGAGCAGGCGGCCAAGGTGCGCAAGGCGCTCGGCGGCGAGCGCGGCTGGCTGGAGCTGAGATACGAAACCCTCGATGCGCCAGCGGTGCGGCGGGCGAGCAGCGCGCAGAGCGAGCAGTCGCTGAGCGTGGAGACGGCGCTGCGCGACGCGCAGGGCGAAGCGGGCCTGCGCGCGCAGCTGCGTTACGGCGAGAAGATCGAAACCGACAGCGGCGGCGGCGAGCCGCGCGCGCGGTCGTATTCGGGCGACGCCGCGGATTGGGGGCTGCCCAAGCCATGAAGCGATCCGTCGCATGACGCGGCGGAAGCAGGTATTGGATCGCGGCGCGACTGCGGATCGGCTGAGCGAACGCCGACGCAGCCGCGTCGCGGATCCCAGCGGCGCGAACGTGCGCCGGCGGCATCGGCCGCGACATCAACGAACGACCCGACACGCGGCCGGCGGCTTTCGGCGCGCGCCGGATTAGTTCGTCCCAAAGAAGCGGCGCGCCGTCGCGAGGGCGCGCCGGCGAGAGGATTCGCGTCCGAAAAAACCGCGAAAACCTCCGGGAAAACCTGTTTTTTTGTGTGTCCGGCGAGAACTGTGATCGGCGTTGGAAGAATCGAGCCGCCATCGCATCGCGCGGCAAACGCGAATCGCGCTTCGCCCGCGTCGTGGCGGCGCAAGCGGACCAGGACCGACACGACACCGACGCGGCGCAACGGAAGGCGCGCCAGGGAACGCAACGCTTCAGGACCATTGGATAAGGAGCAAGTCCATGCTTAAGATCGACAATGTCGACACTTTGTTCGACCACGTGGTGTACGGCGACGACGCCAACGATTTCACCTACTACATCATGCCCAACGCGCCGACCTTCGCGAAGATGGCCAGCGGCGGCCTGGCCATGCGCTTCGTCGAATACGGCCAGATCCGCGAGGACGGCGGCAAGAAGTTCGGCGGCTTCATCGCCTTCGACACCGAGCTGTCGGTGCCGGCCGACGTGCAGAAGAAGATCACCGACGAGCTGCAGAAGAAGCTGGCCGACAAGTACAAGGGTAAGACCGCGCCCAAGGTCGCGATCGCGCCGGTGGTGTGGACCGACGGCACCGTCGAGCTGCTGCTCAGCGAGGGCGGCGCGCTGGTGGAGAAGATCCGCGGCGCCGGCAAGCCCTCGATCTACGGCAAGAACATCGCGTCCTTCATGGTCGAACTGTCCGAGCTGGGCACGGCGATCTTCAAGGAGACCCTGAGCACCGGTTCGGCTTCGGCTGTGCAGGTGGTCTACAAGATGAACTGCTACATGCGCCTGCCGGAAATGAAGGCCTGGGGCACCTGGAACGCTTCGGAGTTCTACAGCTTCTTCCAGGACATCAACACCGAGGACAACTTCTGGAGCGAGGACAGCTACACCGAAGTCGTCAACTCCAGCCGCTACAAGAACGACGTCACCAAGACCCACTTCGAGTTCGTGCAGGCGCCCAACATCAGCGCCGAGGACAACGCCAAGCTCGAGTCGGACATCCGCGCGATCATCAACAAGCAGCTCGAAGCGGCGGTCCAGCGAAACATGCTCAAGGAGATCGCCGAAGTCGATCCCAACACCAAGGAACTGCGCGAAGGCTCGGGCATCGAGGACATCCGCCGCACCATCAACAAGTCGCAGATCGCCAACGTGCGGGTGGAGTGGAGCGAGGCCAAGGCGGTCATCGTCAACCGCAACCCGCAGGGCATGCTGCCGACGATCACCTCGCTCAAGGACGACAAGAACAAGCCGCTGAAGTGGGAGGACTACTATTCCAAGATCAACCTGGACGAGTTCCTCAAGACCGTGCAGGTGGTGATGCGGGTCAACGCCGACTTCGCCAACCTGCCGATCCACAGCGTCGAGGTCAAGATCCGCTATCCGTACGGGCCGAACAAGAAGGTCCAGGAGTTCGTGTTCACTAAACCCGACGACGTCGCCAAGTTCGAGGCGTTCGTGCATGAGGGCAAGCGCGACTTCACCTACCAGGTGACGGTGAACTACAAGGGCGCGACGTTCAAGCAGGTGTCGGAGGAGATCAAGACCGACGATACCAACCTGACCATCAACGTCGACGACCTCGGCGTGCTGGCGCTGGACATCGGCCCGGGCGATCTCGACTTCGCCCAGGTGCCGCGCACCCAGATCACGGTGCGCTACAAGCACGGCAAGCAGCCGGTCGAAGCCAAGTTCAACATGACCAAGGACACGCCGACCTTCCAGCTGCGCAAGATCATCGGCAAGCCGCGCACCGAAGACATCGACCTGGAGTTCCTGTACACGCTCGCCGACGGCCGCCAGATCAAGAAGACCGACAAGCAGCAGGCCAAGGAGCTGTACGTCGACGACCCGTTCTCCTCGACCAAGACCGTCAGCTTCCGCGCCGCCGGCAACCTGTCGGAGGAGATCGCCTCGATCACCGTCGATGCCAGCTACAGCGATACGGCCAACAAGTACAACCAGAAGACCATCGTCACCTTGTCCAGCGAGATGACCTCGTTCGACTGGACCTTCCCGGTGGTGGACGAGACCCTGGGCGAGGTGAAGTACTCGGTGACCACGCTGTTCGCCGACGGCACCAGCAAGGAAGAGGCCGAGAAGGTCGCCACGCGCTCGACCATCCTGGTCGGCAAGAAGCTCGACCAGCTCGAGGTCTCGGTGGTTCCGGACTTGTTGAATTGGGACGAGCTGAAACTCGTCAGCGTGTCGCTGGCGCACGGGACCAAGCGCATCGACCTGCGCTTCAAGCCCGGCGACGAGGAGAAGAGCTGGAAGCTGCCGCTGACCGACGGCGAAGCGCCGGACTACAAGGCCACCGTCACCTACTTCCTCACCGACGGCAGCCGCAAGGTGGTCGGCCCGCAGACCAAGGACGACATGACCTTGTTCCTGGAACTGCCGGCCGCCTGAGCCCGCCGCGACCCGGCGCGCGCGGCCCCGCCGCCGCGCGCCGGCTCTTCTTTTCGCCTGATTCGGAAGGAGTCCGATCATGCTTCTCCTCGACAGCCGCAGCCGCGAGATCAACGGCATCTCGGTCTTCCCCGACCACGCCGATCCCGAGCAGTGGTACTACATGCCGCTCAACCCGCACCTGACCACGGTGCGCGACAACGCGCTGGGCCTGGACGTTCCGCAGTTCCTGCTGATCGGCTTCCGCGGCGACGCCGGCACCGGCGGCTTCCTCAACTTCGACTGCAATCTCGGTGCCAGCCAGAAGCAGATCGACGACCTGGCGCGCGAGATCGCCAACAGCGAAAACCTGCGCAACAAGCCGCGGATCGCGCCGGTGCCGCTGGAAGACGGCGCGGTCAAGCTGATGATGCTCGGCAAGGCCACCGGCGACACCGCGCCGACGCCGGGCGCGGGGCCGCAGTTCGTGCTCAAGATCGACCAGTCGGCCAAACCGGCGCTGTACGGCGCCAACCAGGCCGCGTTCTCGGTGCGCCTGGACCAGGACGGCTACACCGTGATGGAGCAGTGCCTGGGCGGCGAGATCCTGCCGGTGGCGGTGATCTATTCGCTGGACTTCCTCGGCCTGCGCCCGGCCTACAACATCAATCTGAAGATCGATTGGGACCGGGTGCAAAAGCACATGGACGAGAGCTTCTCCGGCGGCAACATCTTCTTCTCCACCGAGATCGGCAAGGCGGTGGACGAGCTGGTGGAGAGCCGGGCGATCGTGCTGGAGTCGGACACCTTCGTCGCCGAGAGCGAGGACACCAAGGGCATCATCGACCGCCGCGACGCCGCCCTGGCGCAGGTGCGCAACATGGTCACCGATGCGTTCTTCCAGCCCAGCCTGCCGCCGTGGACGCCGGAGAAGAAGTCCGATTTCGAAGCCGGCCTGGACGCGCTGGGCAAGTTCGCCTCGCGTTCGGCGGCGATGGCCGCCGGCGGGCCGATCGGCGCGCTGCTGCCGAGCTTCAGCTACAAGCGCATGGACTACAAGCGCGTCGACAAGAAGAAGCTCAACGTCAACTTCTCCGAGCGCGTCGCGGTCAAGCGTTCGATCTATCCGCAGGGCCACCTGGCGGCGCTGTTCAAGACCATCCGCGAGGGCGGCGTGCCGCGCGACCGGCTGGTCAAGCAGATCAGCCTGGACAACGATTTCTTCAAGAAGCGCCGGGTCAAGGTGATCTCGCGCGCGGACCTGGCCGCCGACGACATCGGCAGCATCAACGTGCGGGTGCGCTACGGCGACAAGGCGCAGAACGCGCTGCTCGGCGCGAGCCAGGGCGATGCCAGCTTCGAATGGCTGAGCCAGCTCGACAAGGGCCAGATGAAGCGCGACGTGCAGGTCGAGTACGAGGTCAGCTTCAAGGGCGTGGACGCGGCCGAGCGGCCGACCAAGCTCAAGTCCAAGCCGCAGAGTTTCGATGTGGAGAACATCGAGATCATTCCGCGCGACCTGTACGCGATCAACACCGTGCCGGTGCTGGCCGAGAATTTCCCGTGGGAGCGCTACAGCTCGGTCGACGTGTTCCTGCGTTATCGCGACCCGGCCAACAAGATCAACCAGAACGATCTGGTGCGCCTGACCAAGGATTCGCCGTCCGGCGCGTGGAAGATGTTCGTGATGGACGCCAGCAAGACCGGCTATGAGGTGCGCATCGTCTATCACGGCCTGAGCGGCGGCGACACCGTGCGCGACTGGGCGCCGCTGGACGAGCCGCAGGTCAGCGTGCGCAACCCGTTCCCGACCCGGCGCGTGGTGCAGGTGGTTCCGAACTTCAACTGGAACGACGTGCAGGAAGTGTTCGTCGACCTGCGCTACAGCGACAAGGCCAACAACGTCCTGGAAGAGATGCAGATGTCGTTCCAGGAGGGCGCGGCCTCGCAGGTGTTCGCGGTGGACCTGCGCAATCCCGAGGTCAAGGGCGTCTATTACAGCGTCAGCATCCTCTACAAGGACGGGCGCGACGTGGAAGAGATTCCCGAGTCGGTGACCAACAGCAATCGAATCATGCTCAAGGCCGGCATGAAGGGAAGGCGCATCGTCACCGTCAAGCCGCCTTTGGACTTCGCCAAGCGCAAGATGCGCCGGGTCAAGGTCTCGCTGCGCTTCGAGGACTTCGCCGGCGGCCTGTCGTTCGCCGAGGACTTCGACTTCGACAACGCCCAGGCCAGCGGCGAGTTCGAATACGACTATCTGGACCCGGCGCGCATGCGCTACGAGTACAAGGCCAGTTATCTGCTCGAGAACGGCACCAACAAGAGCGTGAACTGGGCGCCGAACGATACGACCGATCTGGTGTTGAAGATGCCTTGATCGGCGGCGCAGACCAAGCAACGCCACGGCCGGTCGCCGCGCCTGCTTCCCGCACGTCATCCCCGCGCAGGCGGGGATCCAGAGACTTCAGCGCTATGCCTCGATGAAGCCCTGGATTCCCGCTTTCGCGGGAATGACGAAAAGGGGAAGGGCGCTGTCGTCCGCCGCAAGATCCAAGAACAAGGAACGGCCGCGCCCCGCGCGCCCACCGCAGAGCCATCGGAGTTCGTCATGCTCAGCCTGGAAAAACCCATCACCGTCGACGGCGTCACCGTGTTCCGCGACCACGCCGACAAGAGCCAGTTCTGGTATCTGCCCGGCCCGGTCGATCTGGCCAAGCGCCAGGCCGACGGCCGCAAGGAATTCAACTTCCTCAAGTACCGCGTCGCCGACGCCTCGGCTGCGATCAAGGGCGGCGGCTTCGTCACCTTCGTCACCACCTTGCAGCTGCCCTCGTCGATGGAGTCGAAGATCCTCGGCCGCCTCAACGCCGAGCCCGGCGTGGTGCCGCCGGCGCGGCTGACCTGCGCGACGTTCGAGGAAGGCACGGTGCAGTGCATCGCGCTCAATGCGCAGGGCGGCGGCGGCACGTCCGCGCAGCCGGCCGCGCCGGGCACGTTCAACGCGGTCGAGCACATCCTCGGCGCCACGGTGCCGTCGATGGACGCGGCCAACCGCGCCGCTTTCAGCCTGACCTTGTCGGCGGAAGGCGCGACCATCCTGGAGCAGGCGCTCAGCGACGGCATGACCCCGATCGGGGTGATCTACGACTTCAAATACCTGGCGATGCGCCCGGCGCTGCGGGTCACCATCACCGCCGATTTCGAGCGCATCTACAACCACTTCAGCGCCAGCCTGGAAGGGCAGTACGCCTGGTTCAAGGCCGGCATCGACGCGGCATTCGAATCGTTGGTGCAAAACGGCGTGATCGACATCCAGGTGGAAGCCTTCACCGACGCCGAGGACCGCCGCGACCAGGAGAAGTGGGCGCTGGATTTCTTCAAGGACGATCTGCTGAGCAAGTGGTTCGAGCCGACCCTGGTGCCGGGCAAGCTGGCGACGGATCCGGCGACGGTCAACAGCGGGCAGGGCGGTTCGGGCGGAAGCTCGGGCGGCAGCAGCGGCGGATCGAACGGCGGCAGTTCGGGTGGCAGCAGCGGCGGTTCCAGTGGTGGAAGTTCAGGCGGCAGCAGCGGCGGATCGAGCGGCGGCAGCTCGGGTGGCAGCAGCGGCGGTTCCAGTGGCGGAAGTTCGGGTGGAAGCAGCGGCGGATCGAGCGGCGGCAGCTCAGGTGGAAGCAGCGGCGGTTCCAGCGGTGGTAGTTCGGGCGGCAGTAGCGGCGGTTCCAGCGGCGGCAGCTCGGGTGGCAGCAGCGGCGAGGCTTCGAGCGGCGCCAGCGCCTTCTCCGGCGGCACCGCGCGCGCCAGCACCGCCAGCAGCGCGCGCAGTGGCGCCGCCGACGCAAGCTCCGGCAGCTCGGGCGGCAGTTCCGGCGGAACCGCGGGCGGTACGTCCGGTGGCACCACGCCGCCCGCGCCGCAGATCCAGCCCGCCGCGCTGACCGTCGATTCGACCGAACCCTCGCCGCTGCCTGCGGGCCTGACCGTGACCCACACGCCGGCAGCCAGCGGTCTGTCCGAAACCATCACCGTCGGCGGCGCCGGCGCGGTGGTGAAGGTCGACGACCAAGTGGTCGCCGCCGACGCGCAGGGACGGGTCACCCTCACCGTCGATGCCGACAGCAGCAAGCGCATCGACGTCGAATGGCCGGCCAGCACGCAAGACCAGACCTTCGGCCTGTTCTTCGATTTCGACAAACCCGCCGAAGCCGGCTGGAACACCAATCCGCCGTCGGCGCAGTACCGCGCCTACGTCGACAACACCACCACCGACCCGCGCTATCGCGATGCTTCGGGCACGCTGCGCATCGAAGGCGACGGCAACTGGAGCGGCGGCGAGCGCGGCGCCGAGCGCCTGATGGCGTGGATCCGCAGCTTGCCGGCGCCGCGCAATCTGAATTTCCAGGCCTACGCCAGCCACGAACACGTCAGCGGCGCCAGCGACAGCGAACGCGAGCGCTACAACAAGCGCTTGTCGCAGCGACGCCTGGATGTCGCGCTGGCGGTGGCGCGCCGCGCCGGCGTGCCGATCACCGTGAGCACCCAGGCCGCCAACGGCGACGTGCCGGCCAGCAGCCGGCCCGGCGCGCATTCGGCGATGGGCGGCGATCCGGACAACCGCGTCGTCCACGTCACCGGCCGCGCCGCCGGCGCCACGCCGAACCGCTGGCACGGGCGCCTGCGCCGGCCGGCGTCGGTGACGCCGCCGGTGGTGCCGCCGGTCGTTCCTCCGGTCGTTCCGCCCGTGACGCCGCCGGTCACTCCGCCGGTCACGCCTCCCGTCACTCCGCCGGTGACGCCACCGGTGACGCCGCCGGTCACCCCGACCCTGCCGACGCCGCCGACCGCGGCCAGCCTCTCGCTCAAGCTCAAGTTCGTGCATCAGGAAGAACGCAAGAAACTGACCCTGCGCTACAACCGCGCCGAAGCGGTGCGCCGCACCTATGCGCCGCAGGGTTTCTTCGGCCTGATGCTCGGCGATCTGCGCGACAAGTCGAAGTACTTCAAGGAAATCGACCTGGACGATCCGTTCTTCCGCCAGTTCGCGGTCGAGGCCAGCCTGCCGATCGCGTTCGAGCCGATCGATCTCAAGTCGGTGCAACTGGCGCTGGACTACGGCGACAAGAGCAAGCCGCGCGACCACAAGCACGCCGACTTCGTGTTCGGCCCGGGCGACACCGCGGCCAAGCGCTTCGAAGTGTTCATGAGCCAGAACCGCGATATCGGCTATCAGGCCGGCTACCAGTTCCACTTCGATCCGCAGTCGGACTGGGCCGCCGACCGCAGCTCCTACAATATCCCGGCCGAGCGCACCGAAGACCGCACGCTGTTCGTCAATCCCTACGAACACGTCGAGTTCCGCCAGATCACCGCGACCCCGGGCGATATCGACTGGGACGTGGTCGAGGCCATCGACGTCAAGCTGCAGGCGCGCGGCTACGCCACGCCCGAGCCGAAGACCACGCTGACCCTGACTGCGACGTCCGGGCCGAAGACCTGGCGTTTGCGCGGGGCCAAGCCGGCGCCGGCGAATCGCGGCGTCACGTATCAGATCGTGCAGCGGCGCAAGGGCGCGGCGCAGCCCGATCCGGCCGCGCCGCCGGTCGAAGTCGACGTCCCCGAACTGTTGATCCACGACAGCTTCGAGGACGCGCTGCAACTGGAGTTCATCCCGGTGTTCGATCCGGCGTCGGTGCGGCGCGTCTACATCGACGTGAAGTACGAGGACGGTGCGTACAAGCGCAGCGAGCGCCTGGAGATGCCCGGCAGCCAGAGCGATCCGCTCAAGCTGCGCATCGCGCTGAAGAACGGCGACAAGCGCAAGTTCCGCCGCCGCTTCACCTTCGTCGGCATGCAGGGACAGTTCGACCAGCGCGCCTGGGTCGAGGACAGCGAAGAACTGATCGCGGTGCAATAAGGAGAGAACGGACATGGACGCGAACATCGCCAGGGACGGCCAATGCAGGCAGACGAGGGCCATGGACGAGCTCGGGGCGAGCGCGCCGAACGATGCGGGCCTGCCCGCGTCGGTCGCCGCGACCTTGCAGCGCCTGCACGCGGTGTTGCCGGCGCAAGCCGAGCAAGCGCAGGCGCGGCTGGCGCGCGCGCTGGCGCCGCTGGTGGCCTCGCGCTGGCCGCAGGTGGCGTGGAGTTTCAGCTCGCTGACCAACACCGGCCTGCCGGTCGAGTTCGCCTGGACCTCGCGCGAAGCCGCGGTGCGCTGGACCGCCGAGGTCGCCGAGCCCGAAGCCGACGACGCCGCGCGCCTGCAGCGCGCGGCGCAGGCCGTGGACTGGTGCGGCGATCTGCAGCCGTGGATCGATCATCAGCGCGGCGCGCGGCTGAAGTTCGGCGCCTGGGCGTCGGCGCGGCACGGCGAGGATTTCGCCGCCAAGCTCTACGCCGACCTGCCCGGGGGGCGCTTGCCGCCGCAGTGGCGCGGCCGCCATCCCGCGTTCGCTTCGCAGTTGCTGTTCTGGCGCATGTGCGGGGTCAATCCCGACGGCAGCGTCGAGTGCTACGCGCGCGCGGACGAGCTCGATCTGGCCGCGTTGCGCACGCTCGCGCGGGCGACGCTCGGCGACGAGGCGGCGCTGTTGCAACGTCTGATGCAGGTGCTGCCGGCCGACGACCTGCCGCGCCCGTCCGGCATCAGCCTGGCGCTGTCGGCGCAGGGGCAGGTGCGCGCGCTGACCTGGTTCACCTTCGCCAAGGCGATCTTCCGCGACGATGCCGAAGTCGAACGCCGCTTGCGCGGGCAAGGCGAAGGAAGCTCGGCGCAGGTTTACGCCGCGCTCGCCGCCGGCCCGGCCGACGGCCGCTGGCGCCACGGCATGATCGGCGTCGGCGCCGACATCGCCGGCAACGCCTGGGTGCAATGCGGCGTGCGGCCGACATGAGCGACGCGCCGCGTCCCTGCGCTTTCGCCGCCGCCGTCGCGGCGAAGCCGCATTTCATCCTCAGCGAAGTGTCGCTGGGCGGACAGCGGCTGCACGACCGCAACGGCTTCGTCACCGCGCTGGGCGTGCGCGCGCTGCGCCGGCGCGGGCTGCCGGTGCCGGCGGCCTTGCTCGATGCGCTGGAGCGCTGTCGTTCCGTGCGCGGCGGGTTCCGCTTCTGGCCGCAGGACGCGCGACCCGAGTGGGCGCCGGACCTGCCCGACGACGCCGACGACACCGCGATCATGCTGCTGGAACTGCTGCACGCCGGCCGCGTGGACCGCGCGCAGGCGCGCCGCGTCGCCTGCCTGAGCATCGCCCGGCGCCGCGTCGCCAGTTTTCCGTTGTTGCGTCCGCCGTGGTTGCGTCCCGGCGTGTTCGCCACCTGGAGCCGCGACGGCGTGCGCCGCGACCTGGTCGATTGCACCGCCACCGCCAACGCACTGGCATTGTTCGCGACGCTGGATCTGTCGCATCTGCCCGGCGTGCGCGAAGCCGAGCGCATGCTCGCCGACGCGCTGCGCTGGGCCGGCGACGACGCCTTGCGCGCAGCGAGCCTGTCGCCGTTCTATCCCGATCCGGTCGAGTTCGTCCTCGCGCTCGATCATGCGGCCGAGTGCGGCGCGCACAAGCTGAAGGCGTTGCATCGTCGCGCCGCGGCGACGGCGTGGGGCGGCGACGCGGAACTGCGCAGCGCGCAGCGCGATCACACGGTGTGCGGCAGTCCTTACGGCATGGCGGTGTGGCGCTCGCCGGAACTGGCGCGCCTGCGCGGATGGGCGCTGGAAACGATGCGGACCCAGCGCAACGAACCGGAGTTGGACTCGGCCGAACTCGACGAGCAACTCACCGCAATGGCCTGAGCCGCCGCAACGAAGCCCCTGTAGGAGCGGCGCAAGCCGCGACCGCGACACCGCAGGTGCGACGAAACTCACGCCCCAAGCGGCCACCCCGCAGTCGCGGCTCGCGCCGCTCCTACAGGGGCTTCGGAAACGACGAAGCCCGGCCGGAGCCGGGCTTCGAAGTCATCGCTCACGCCCGGGCCGCGAACGGCCCGGAGCGCGAAGCCCTCAGGGCTTGGGCGCGTAACGCAAGGTCAGGAACCACTCGCGTCCCGGCTGGTTGTAGTACGACACGGTCTCGTACTCGCGGTCGAACACATTGGCCACGCGCGCCTGCAGGCTCAGTGCGTCGTTGAAGGCGTACTCGGCGCGCAGGTCGAAGGTGCCGTAGCCGCCCAGGCGGGCGTTGTTGGCGACGTCGTCGTAACGCGAGCCGTAGCCCACCGCGGTGGCGCCGACGCGGAACTTGCCGAAGGCGCGGTCCAGGTCGATGCGCGCGCTGTGCTTGGCGCGGCGCGGCAGGTCGTTGCCGCGGTAGAAGCCGACCCGGTTCTCGGTGTCCAGCCAGCTCGCGCTCGCCGCCAGGGTCCAGTCGGCGAAGGTGGTGTCGATGCCGATCTCGGCGCCGCGCATGCGCGCGCGTTCGATGTTGTTGGGCAGGTTGATCGCCGAGTCGAAGGTGATCAGCTGGTCCACGCGGGTGTCGAAGCCGTCGATGCGGGCGTTGAAGTTCTCGCCGCGGTAGGCCAGGCCCAGTTCCCAGGTCTTGGACTCTTCCGGCTTGAGCTTGGCGTTGCCGAAGAACGGGTAGTACAGCTCGTTGAAGGTCGGCGCCTTGAACGCGGTGCCGTAGCCGACGGTGACGCGCCAGTTCTCGGCGAAGTTCAGGCCCCACGCGGCGCCGCCGGTGGTGTGGCCGCCGAACTGCTCGTTGTCGTCGCGGCGCACGCTGGCTTCGAAGGACTGGTTGCCGAAGCGGCCCTGGTACTGGACGAAGCCGGCCTTGTTGTCGCGCGAGCTTTCGTCGTAGGCGGTGTCGCTGCGCACTTCGTCGCGCAGCCAATCGAAGCCCGCGGTCAGCACGTGGCCTTCGGAGAGGTTGAAATCGGCCTGCAGGGTCGCGCTATCGCGATGGGTGCTGAAATACCCCATCGGCAGCGCACCGAGGAAGTTGTCCGAGCTGTCGACATTGCGCCCGCCGCTCAACTGCACGTGCACGCGCTCCGACGGACGCCAGTCGACCTTGCCGCCGATCATCTGCTGCACAGTCTCGGAGTAGTTGACGAAGCTGCCGTCGTAGTCGTTCTGGCCTTCGGCGCGCAGCGCCTGGCCTTCCACGCTCCACTGCTCGTTGATCTCGACGCCGCCGCGCAGCGACAGCGCGTGGCTTTCGTAGCCGTCGCGGTCGGGCTCGTCGGTGAAGCAGCCGGCGAACACCGGGAAGCCGGCGCCGCGGCAGGCATTGATGCCCTGGGTCTTGCGGAAGCTGTAGTCGGCGCCGAACCAGCCGCGGCCGCTGCGGCCGCCGAAGCCGGTGCCGAATTCGACGGTGCCGTTGCTGCCGCCGCCGGCGTGCACGCGCGGGGCGAAGCCCTGGCGCTCGCGGCGGGTGAACACCTGGATCACGCCACCGATGGCGTCGGCGCCGTACAGGCTCGAACGCGGGCCGCGCACGATTTCGATGCGGTCGATCAGTTCCAGCGGCAGGTCCTGCAGCGACGCCAGGCCCGAGGTCGGCGAGCCGATGCGGATGCCGTCGACCAGCACCAGCACGTGGTCGGATTCGCTGCCGCGCAGGAACAGCGTGGTCAGCTTGCCGGCGCCGCCCTGGTTGGCGATGGTGATGCCGGCGCGGCCGCGCAGCAGGTCGTTGAGGTCGCGCGCCTGGCTGCGCTCGATGTCGCTGCGGTCGAGCACGTCGACCGGAGTCAGCAGGTCGTTGACGCTGACCGCGGTGCGGTTGGCGGTGACCACGACCTGATCCAGGTCGGTGGCCTCGCCGGCGGGCGCGGCGACGGCGGCCGCCGGCAGCGCGATGGCGCCGGCGATGGCGAGGGACAGCAGCTTGAAACGACGCATAAGACACTCCTGCGCGCGCAATCCAGCGCGCACGACGAACGGCGAAGGGCGGCGGCGGGGGAGGGCGAACGCAGGCGAGCCGGCGCAAAGGCGCGGCGACCGCCGCGATGCCCTCCGCATCGCAACCTGTTGGGGGCTTCGGGGCCGGTCTCCGGACTTGCGGGCCGAACCGGCGGACCGGTTCCGGCGCGGCGCCTTCCCATGCCGGCGGCGCGAGGCCGGTGGCACAGTGGCGTTTGCCGCGCTTGTGGACGCGCTTACCGTTGCGGGGGCAGTGCCGGACTGGCCGCGGCGGGATCGTCGATCCGCGCCGTCGGGCGTCACCGGCTTCCCGTTTCAACCCGGCGGTCTGGCCGCGGGGTCACCTCGAAGCGGGGCGCAGTGTACGCGAAGTGGGGACGGGCTGCCTGAGGGCGGCCATCGCTCCAACCCTTCTGCCGCCAGCGGGCGAAGGGCTCAGGAATGTCGTTGGTCATCGGCGGACGCGAACTCGTCCGCGATCGGTTTCCTTCTCCCGCGTGCGGGAGAAGGTGGCCCGAAGGGCCGGATGAGGGCCGTCGGCAGGCCGCTCAGTCGCGCCCGTCGTCCTCGCCGCGCTCGCCCTGGCGAGCGTCGTCGCTCTGGTGATCGCGCTCGCCGCCTTCATCGCCATCGTGCGGCGCATCGCGCCCACCGTCGAAGCCGCCGAAGCCTTCCTCGTGGCGCTCTTCCTGATGCACCGTGGTATGCACCGGCGCCGCCGCCGGCTTGTTGCGCGGCGCCGGCAGCAGCGCGGTGGCCGCTTCGGCGGCCAGGATCAGCTCCTGGCGGCGCTCGTCGGGGATCTCCTGCCAGTGGCAGTCCAGCAGCGCGCCTTCGATCGCGTAGAGCAGGTTCAAGGTCGGCTTGAAGCCGGCGCGCTTGACCCGCATGAACGCCTCGACCGTGCCGATCGCGGCGATGTCCGCGTGCGAGCGCAGCCCCACCTGGCGCAGCCATGCCGCGCTTTTGGGGCCGATGTTGCGCAGTTTCGCTCCGCTCATGCCAACGACTCCACATAGACCTGTGCCAGGGCTTCCAGGCCGGCCTGGTCCTCGGCGTCGAAACGCGCCGGAACCGGGCTGTCCAGGTCGAACACGCCGATCAACTCGTCGCCGCGGGTCAGCGGCACCACCACTTCCGAACGCGACGCCGCATCGCAGGCGATGTGGCCCGGGAAGTCGTGCACGTCGGCCACGCGCTGGGTGCTGCGGCTGGACGCGGCCGCGCCGCACACGCCCTTGTCGAGCGGAATGCGCACGCAGGCAGGCAGGCCCTGGAACGGGCCGACCACCAATTCGGTGCCGTCGAAGAAATAGAATCCGACCCAATTGAGCTGCGGCAGGGCCTGGTTGACCAGCGCCGACAGGTTGGCGGCGTTGGCGATGCGGTCGCGCTCGCCGTCCAGCAAGGCGCGCGCCTGCTCGACCAATTGGGCGTATTGCTCGGACTTTCCGCCCGAAAGTGTGGAGGCAGTAAACATCTTCGGAGTGTAACAGCGGCACCCGCCGCGACTACCATGCCCACTGGGCCGCGCCGGGAAAGCGCGAGATCAGTCACAGGCGCCGGTCCCCGTTTCGACCCGCGCCGCGTCCGCGCCGGCGTCCCGCCGTGCGCCGCCGCGGTCGCTCCAGCCGCGAGAATCCGCATGAATCCAGCGCGCCGGCTCCCCGGCCTGTTCGTCACCGGCACCGACACCGGCATCGGCAAGTCCGTCGCCAGCGCGGCCCTGCTGCACGCTTTGCGCGTCGGCGGCGCGCGCGCGGTCGGCATGAAACCGGTCGCCAGCGGCTGCGAGCCCGGCCCGGACGGCTGGCGCAACGAGGATGCGCTGCTGCTGCAGGCGGCCAGCCAGCCGCGGCCGCGCTACGAGGACGTCAACCCCTACGCGCTGCCGCAACCGCTGGCGCCGGAAATCGCCGCCGCCGAGGCCGGCGTGGAGATCGCGCTCGAACCGATCCTGGCCGCGCACGCGCGCCTGGCCGCGCAAGCCGACACGGTGGTGGTCGAAGGCGTCGGCGGCTGGGCCGCGCCGGTCAGCGCGCGGCTCGACCAGATCGACCTGGTGCGCGCGCTGAAACTGCCGGTGGTGCTGGTGGTCGGCCTGCGTCTGGGTGCGATCAACCATGCCCGCCTCAGCGCGCGCGCGATCCAGGCCGACGGCGCCGAGCTGATCGGCTGGATCGCCAACGGCATCGACCCGCACATGGCGCGCGCCGACGAGAACTTCGAGATCCTGCGCACGCGCCTGCCGGTGCCGTGCTGGGGCCGGCTGCCGCATGCGGCGCAGCCGGATCCGGCGGTGCTAGCGGCGGCGTTGCGGCCGCAGTACTGAAGCTGCGATTCCGACGGTAGGAGCGGCGCGAGCCGCGACCGTGGAGTGGCCGTTCGCATCGTCGCTTGCGCCGTAGTTGGGTTGTCGCGGTCGCGGCTTGCGCCGCTCCTACAAGAGGCGGCCGAAGCGCGCGATCTACCTGTAGGAGCGGCGCGAGCCGCGACCGCGCAACATCAGATCGCGACGAAACCCCGATCCCCGCGGCCGGCGATTCGAAGACAGATAGCGTCCGCCGCGATCGCGCCGCCGCCGTAAATTGCCCATCCCCAAGGCCCCGACCGCAGCGCCCCAAACCGCAGGCACGAAAAAACCCGACAGCTCGCGCTGCCGGGTTTTTTCATCGGATCGGGCCGCCGGGAGAGAGTCGGCGGCCGCGATGCCTTACTTGGCGGCCGGAGCGGCGGCCTTGGCCGCAGCCTTGGTGGCCTTCTCGACGTTGGCCTGGGTGGCCTTGGCGGCGGTCTCGACCTGCGACTTGGCCAGCTCGGCGATGGCTTCGTTGGTCTTCAGGGTGCGGCCGAAGGCTTCCTGGCCGGTGCTGACGGCGCGCTCGACGTTCTCGCGGGCGATCTGCACGCCCTTCGGGAACAGGGTCTTGAGGGCGTCGAAGTCGCGGGCCTCGGCGGCTTCGCCGAAGAACGCGAAGGTGGCGTTGACGCGGTCTTCGATCGCGGCGATCTGCAGGCCGAACACGGCCTCGGCGTTGTCGAGGGCCAGGCGGTTGACCTGAGCGGCCGTGTCCGCGAACTGGCGCGTGGCGGCGGCGAACTGTTCGTTGAACTGCTGGTACATGGCTGAGCTCCTTAGGGTCGTCCAGCCGATGGGCGACTGGATTGTGCGTTGCAGCATAAGTCGCTATTTGTTGCGGCGCAACATGATGCCGACGAGCGGTGCTGAACCGTTCAGAAAGCCTGCGGGGTCAGTCAGTTACGGGGTTGAAAGCTGAATAGGCAAAGCGCCGCGGCCGGCCAAGGCGAGGCCGCGCGAAGGCTCATTACGCGAAACTGCGGGACGAGGATGTCGGAACCGTGGCGCGCGCATGACCCGCCACGGAATCGCGGCCTAAGGCCGATCCCGTCGCAGGCGCCGGCGCGAGGCGCCGGCCCGGGCTTACTCGCCGCGGTAGCGGCTGCCGGCGGTGCAGGTCTCGTGCACCACGATCTCGCTCAGCAGCGGCAGCGCCGGCTTGAGCTGCTCCCAGATCCACACCGCCAGCCGCTCGCTGGTCGGGTTGTCCAGGCCCTCGATGTCGTTGAGGTAGTGGTGGTCGAGCCGGTCGTAGATCGGCTGGAACGCCTTCTTGACGTCGGCGTAGTCCATCAGCCAGCCGCTGTGCTCGCCGATATCGCCGCGCAGATGCACCTCGACCCGGAACGAATGCCCGTGCAGGCGCGCGCACTTATGGCCTTCCGGCACGTTCGGCAGCCGGTGCGCGGCTTCCAGGGTGAAGACCTTGAAGATGTCGATGGCGGGCATGGCGGCGATGCGGAAGCGGTGCCGGCGGGCGCCGGCGCGTGGAAGACGATGATCGCGCAGTGCGGGCGCCGGCGCGAACGCGGGCGGTGCGACAGCGGAGCGCGGATACGAAAAAGCCCGCTGCGCTGGCGGGCCTGGACGGTGTTGCGGCGCGTTTTCTTATGGTGGCTATGGGTGGACTCGAACCACCGACCCCAGCATTATGAGTGCTGTGCTCTAACCGGCTGAGCTACATAGCCACGGTGAGCCGCGCATTCTTCATGCCCGGGGCGGGCTTGTCAATCCTTCCGCCGCGTTTTGCCCGGCTTGTCCTCTGGCCGACCCCGTGGCAGAGTCGGAGACAGTGAAATTCGGAGTCCGCATCGTGATCGATCCGGACGGCTACAGACCCAATGTCGGCATCGTATTGATGCACCCGGACGGCCGCCTGTTCTGGGCGCGCAGGGTGCATCGCGACGGCTGGCAGTTCCCGCAGGGCGGGATGAACTCCGACGAGACGCCGCTCGAGGCCATGTACCGCGAGCTGCGCGAGGAGACCGGCCTGCACCCCCATCACGTCGAAGTCCTCGGCGCCACACCCGGCTGGCTGCGTTATCGCCTGCCGCAGCGGGCAGTGCGGCGCAACGACCGGCTGGTCTGCATCGGCCAGAAACAGGTCTGGTTCCTGCTGCGGCTGACCGGCGAGGAGTCGGACCTGCGCCTGGACGCCACCGATAAGCCCGAGTTCGACCATTGGCGCTGGGTCGATTTCTGGTACCCGCTAGAACACGTGGTGATGTTCAAGCGCGGCGTCTATTCCAGCGCGCTGCGCCACTTGGCCCCGTTCGCCCGCCACGTCGCCGGCGCCCAGGCGGTGCCGCTGCCGTGCCCGGTGCCCGATCCGCGCCGCGAGGCCGGCCTGGGCGGCCGCCAGCACCAGCGGCCGCGGGCGCGCCCGGGCGGCCAGTCGGCCTGCGGCGGCTCCGAACCCGGCGCCTGAGCCGGCCCCGGCGGCGCCGGTCCGGGCCCGGCTGAGGCCGGGCGGCGATCGCGGTAACGGATTCGGCTTCCATTAATTGACAATCATTCTCATCCGTGGCGGAATGGTCCCGCAGCCAGCCGGCTGCCAACCGAAGACCAGCGCCGTGTACGTCTGCATCTGCAACGGAGTCACCGACCGCGATATCCGCCAGGCCGCCGAAGCCGGCTGCCGCAGCGTTTCGGAGCTGACCATGCGCACCGGCGCCGGCGCCAATTGCGGCAGTTGCCTGGACCTGGCCGGCTCGCTGCTCGAGCAGGCCCGCAACGTGCGCGATCTGCCGCTGTCGGTGTTGCAGCAAGCCGCCTGACCGGCCGCTCCGCGGCCCGCGACCTTCACGGCTCGCAACCTTCCAAGAACGGCCGCCTCGCGCGGCCGTTTTCGCGTCCGCCGCAGCCATCCGAACCGCGCCTTTTGCGAGCGATTCGCGCTTCCCGTTGCGCACGATTCGCGTTTCGTCATGGCCTGAGCGAAAGGGCTAAAGTGCCGCCCATCGCAACGCAGGAGCCGGCCATGAAGGGCGACGCCAAAGTCATCGAATTCCTCAACAAAGCGCTCTTCAATGAGCTGACCGCGATCAACCAGTACTTCCTGCACGCCAAGATGCTGAAGAACTGGGGCCTGAAAGAGCTGGCCGATCACGAGTACCACGAGTCCATCGACGAGATGAAGCACGCCGACAAGCTGTCGGACCGCATTCTCTTCCTCGATGGCCTGCCGAACTTCCAGGCGCTGGGCAAGCTGCGCATCGGCGAGAACCCGCGCGAACTGCTCGAGTGCGATCTGGCGCTGGAGCTGGAGGCGATCCCGCTGCTGCGCGATGCGATCAAGCATTGCGAAAGCGTCGGCGACTACGTCAGCCGCAAGCTCTTCGCCGACATCCTGGATTCGGAAGAAGAACACGTCGATTGGATCGAAACCCAGCTGGCGCTGATCAACCGCCTGGGCGAGCAGAACTACCTGCTGACCAAGATCGAAGACGAGTAAGGCGCGGGAGCCTCGCGCTCCCTCGCCGCGGTGCGATCCACAAGCCAGCCGACGCCAGCCAGACGGATCGAGCCACCGCAGCCGCGCAAGCGGCGACTTTCTCCAGCCAGCCACGGCGATGCGCATCGCCGGCCAGCCAGACGAAACCCAAGCCGCCGGCCCTGTGCCGGCGGCTTTTTTATTGTCCGTTCGCAGTGCAGCCGCGGTTGCTCGCTGTAGGAGCGGCGCGAGCCGCGACCGCGAAAACTCAACTACACCGAAAGTCCGGCGCGAGCGGAGAGTTCGCGGTCGCGACTCGCGTCGCTCCTACAGGGGCTTCGGCGACGACGCGGGGGCATGAAAAAGCCGCTGGCGCTGGCCGGCGGCTTCGCTCGCCGCGTGGCTGCGGCTGCTCGTTGTAGGAGCGGCGCGAGCCGCGACCGCGAAAACTCAACTACGCCGAAAGTCCGGCGCGAACAGAAAGCCCGCGGTCGCGACTCGCGTCGCTCCTACAGGGGCTCCGGCTGCGACGCGCATGCGTGAAAAAGCCGCCGGCGCGGGCCGGCGGCTTGTTGGACATCGATCGTCTTCGCGCTTCAGCCCGCCTGCAGCGGCTTGGCCTCGCGCTTGCGCCGTCGGAACAGCAGCCGCCACAGCCACCACAGCATCAGCGCCAGGACCACGGTGATCGTCGCCACGATGCCCAGGCTCAGCCACGGGTGGGCGAAGGCCAGCGCCAGTACGCCGAGCACGGCGGCGTCTTCGGTCACCGAGGCGGTCCAGTTGCTGACCGGTTCGGGCGAGGTGTTGAGCAGGGCGCGCGAGCCGGACTTGAGCAGGTGGCTGGTCAGGGCCACGCCGGCGCCGGCGGCGAGCGCGCCGGCGCCGAGCTGGCCGTCGGGCGACATCGTCGCCGCGGCCAGGAACGCGCCCACCGGCACCCGCAGCAGGGTGTGCAGCAAGTCCCAGCCCGAATCCACGCCGGGGATCTTGTCGGCGAAGAACTCGCCGACCGTGAGCAGGCCGCAGACCCCCAGCACCCACGGCGACTGGGTCGCCTGCAGCGCCGGCGGCAGGTCCAGCCAGCCGAGCATGCCGGCCAGCCCGACCCCGAACACGGTCAGGTAGACCCGCACGCCCGACAGCCAGGCCAGAACTACGCCAACTGCGAACAGGTGCGCTTCGGACATCGCGGCGTTCCCGTTAAGATTGAAGGTTGAGTATAGGTAAAGCGGCGGCTTCGGGCCGTCGAGGTCCCCGTATGAGCAAAACGCCGCCGCCGCGCTTCGTCATCGTCCAGCAGCAGCCGGACAAGCGACCTTATATCTGGTCGGCGGTGGGCGTGGCGTGGGTGGCGTCGCTGGCGCTGGCCTGGTGGTGGTCGCAGTCGCTGGCCGCGCCGCAGCTGCCCAAGCTCAAGTCCGAGCTCGAGCAGACCCAGCGCGAGCTGCGCCAGCGCCAGGGCGAGCTGGACAAGCTGGCCCAGCGCGAAGCCAACCTGCAGCGCTCCGACCAGATCAGCCGGGCCGCCAACAAGCAGGTGCAAAGCTCGTTGGCCCAGCGCGAGGAGGAAATCTCCGACCTGCGCGCCGACGTGGCCTTTTACGAACGCCTGGTCGGCGCCACCGCGCCGGCCAAGGGGCTGAACGTGCACTCGGTGGAGTTCCACCCCGAGGCCGGCGGCACCTGGCGGTACCAGATCGTCCTGACCCAGAACCTGAACCGCGGTGCGGTGAGCAGCGGGGGGCTGCAGTTCCAGGTCGAGGGGGTGCGTGGCGGCAAGCTCGCCAGCATCGGTTGGGACGAGTTGCACCAAAAGTCCAAGGCGCCCGCCCAGGACTACTCCTTCCGCTACTTCCAGACCCTCGACGGCAGCGTGATGCTGCCGGCCGGGTTCACCGCGCAACGCATCCGCGTTTCCTTGCGCGGAGAGAACGCCTCGATCGAGCAGCGCTTCGCCTGGAAGAGCGGCGTCACCGTAACGACTGGGGAAACCTGAAAGATGTTCAAGACCAACAGCAAACCGGCCCCGCTGCGCGAAGGCCAGGTCGACACCATGATCGGCTCGCAGGTGGTGATCCGCGGCGATCTGCAATTCAGCGGCGGCCTCTACATCGAGGGCCGGATCATCGGCAAGCTGATCGCCGCCGACGGCCAGCCGGCCAGCCTGACCCTGGCCGAGAACGGCAGCATCGAGGGCGAGGTGCGCGCGCCGGTGGTGGTCATCAACGGCACCCTGCACGGCGACGTCTATGCCAGTGAGCGGGTCGAACTTGCTTCCAAGGCGCGGGTCGAGGGCAACGTCCACTACAAGGTGGTCGAGATGACCGCCGGCTCGCAGCTGACCGGCCGCCTGATCCACGCCGACGCCCAGCACGCCGACGCCACGGCCGCGTTGCCGCCGCCTGAAGCTGCGATTACCGCCGCCGCCCTGGTGGATTGAGCCCGGCCGCCGCCGCCCTCACGCTGGGGCGGATGAGCGAGGAAACCCGTCAATCCCGTCCCGCGCCCGCCGCCTCCGCGGCGGGCGCCGCGCACCCGTCGCACCGCTGGCGCCTGCCGGCGATGGCGCTGCTGGCCGCGGCCCTGGGCTTCGGCGCCTGGGGGCTGTGGCGGTCGTTCAACGGCCAGGACGCGCCGCCGCCGGCCCCGGCCAGCGCCGCCGCCCCGACCCCACGCCAGATGCAGGCCGAACTGGAGCAACTGCGCCAGCGCGTGGCCACCCTGGGCCGCTCCGACGCGATCAGCCGCCAGGCCAACCGCGACCTGCAAAGCGCGCTGGCCGAGCGCGACGAGGAGATTTCCGGCCTGCGCGCCGATGTGGCCTTCTACGAGCGCCTGGTCGGCGCCACCGGCCAACGCCGCGGCTTGACCGTGCACACGCTGAAGATGCAGCCGCAGGACGGCGCGCCGTCGGCCTGGCACTTCACCACCACCCTGACCCAGAACCTCAACCGCGGCGCGGTCAGCGCCGGCCGGCTCAGCCTGGCCCTGGAAGGCACCCGCAACGGCAAGCTCGAGAAACTGGCCTGGACCGACCTGCGCCAGCAGGCCGACGCGCCGGGCGTGGGGTATTCGTTCAAGTACTTCCAACAGGTCGAGGGCGACGTGTTCGTGCCCGCCGGGCTGACCCCGGTGCGGGTGACGGTGCGGCTGACCCCGCAATCGGGCGCCGCGGTCGAGCAATCCTTCACCTGGGCCGACGCCACCCGCGACGCGGTGGCCGCCCCGGCCTCCGCCGAGGCTGCCCGCCCCGCCGGCGGCTGATCCCGCCCGGCCCTCGGGAGCCGGCGCCCGCGCCGCCCCGGCGTTTTGCCGATCCCATCGCGCCGAACCGCGGCCCGCAGTGTTTGTCTGGCGCGCTTGAATGCGCGTCGCGCGGCCTTATCCTTAACGTATGGAAATCGCCACGCTCAACTCCGCACCGGGCTACCAGTCGCTGGAACGCCCGCTGCAGTTCACCTCCTCGGCCGCGCGCAAGGTGCGCGAGCTGATCGTCGAGGAAGGCAACGACGCGCTCAAGCTGCGCGTCTACATCCAGGGCGGCGGCTGCTCGGGCTTCCAGTACGGTTTCGAATTCGACGAGCAGCAGGGCGAAGACGATCTGGCGGTGCAGACCGACGGCGTCACCCTGCTGGTCGATCCGCTGAGCCTGCAGTACCTGATGGGCGCGGAAGTCGACTACACCGAAAGCCTGCACGGCGCGCAGTTCGTGATCCGCAATCCGAACGCGAAGACCACCTGCGGCTGCGGTTCTTCGTTCGGCGTTTGAACGCTGCGCGTGTGAGCACCGCCGAAGCCGCCCTGACCCAGGCCGCGCGCCCCTTCGCCTTCGTCGAAGCCGACGCGGCCTGGCGCGCCGCGCTGGACCGCGCCGATCATCTGCGCGACCAACCCGACACCTTGACCGAACTGTGGCCGCAGGCGCGGGTGATCGTGCTCGACGCCTCCGGCCAGGCGCTGGCCGACGACGACGGCGCGTTGCGCGCGCCGCTCGGCCGCGAACTCAGCGAAGGCCCCGGCGGCCCGGGCGCGGCGATCTTCCTCGGCCTGGACGGCGAGGGCGGCGCCTGGTTCGGCATCGACGCCGAACTGGTCGCCTTCGACGCGCCGCGCCGGGTCGACCTGCGCGCCGCCGCCGCGCACTGGTCGCTGCTGCACGCCAGCGTGTTCGCCCAGGCCCGCGCGCTGCAGTTCTGGCGCAGCCGCAATCGTTATTGCGGCGCGTGCGGCGGCACGGTCGGGTTCGAACGCGCCGGCTGGGCCGGGCGTTGCGGCCAATGCGGCACCGAACACTATCCGCGCACCGATCCTGCGGTGATCGTCGCGGTCAGCGACGGCGAACGCCTGTTGCTGGGGCGCCAGGCCGGCTGGCCGCCGCGCCGGTTCTCGGTGATCGCCGGCTTCGTCGAACCGGGCGAATCGCTGGAGCAGACCGTCGCGCGCGAAGTGCTGGAGGAAACCGGCGTGCGCGTGCGCAGCTGCCGTTACCTGGGTTCGCAGCCGTGGCCGTTCCCGGGCGCGCTGATGCTCGGCTTCGCCGCCGAAGCCGATGCCGACGAGCCGCAAAGCAGCGCCGAACTCGAGCAGGTGCGTTGGTTCACCCTCGAGGAAGTGCGCGCCGCCGCCGCGCGCGGCGAAGGCGGCGCGGACGACGGCGAGGGTTTCCTGCTGTCGCCCAGCATTTCGATTTCGCGCTGGCTGATCGAGCAATGGCGCATGGCCGTCGAGCAACGCGCGCGGCGTTGACCGAAGTGATGGGGCGCGGCTTCGCAGCGCAAAGCATCGGGCCTGAACGCCCTCCCACAAAAACAGGTTGCGGCTTCTCCCTCCGAGCCGATCGCAGCGTGCTGTTGTGGGAGGGCCTTCAGGCCCGACGCTTTTGTGCCCGCCGCAGCGCTCTTGCGCAGCGCGACCGCGCCTGCACGCGGTCGCGCTAGAATCCGGGCCAGATTCGCCACGCCAGGAGCGTCGCCCCGATGTCCGTCACCTTGATCGCCGCCGTCGTCGCTCTGGTGCTCGGCCATCTCGCCCAATCCCTGGCCGCCGGCGTGCGCCATTTCGGTTGGTACGACGATTGGCTGCGCTGGATCGACAGCCGCTTTCCCGAAGGCAGCTTCTGGCGCAGCCGCTGGGGCATCGTGGTGGCGGTGGTGCCGCCGCTGCTGGCGGTGAGCCTGTTCCAACTGGCCCTGGCCGAACCGCTGATGGGCCTGGGCGGGCTGGTGTTCGCGGTGTTCATCCTGTTCTACGCCTGGGGCCCGCGCGATCTGGACCTGGACGTGGAAGCGCTGGCCTCCGCGTCCGACGCCGGCACCCGCCGCGAGGCCGCCGCGCGGCTGTGGCCGGACGGCGCCACGCCCGCGCTCGATGGCGGGTCGCTGGTCGAGGCGGTGTTCCGCAGCGCGCTGCGGCGCTGGTTCGGGGTGTTGTTCTGGTTCCTGCTGCTCGGCCCGGTCGGCGCGCTCGGCTATCGGCTGGTGGCCCTGGCGGCCGAAGGCGAAGCGTCGCGGCGGCTGTCGGGCGAGACCCTGGCCGGCGCGCGCACCCTGCTGGCGCTGCTGGACTGGCCGGTGGCGCAGTTGCTGACCCTGGCGATGGCCTTGGTCGGCAATTTCGACACCGTGCTCGGCGCTTGGCGCGAAGCCGGCGGCGCCCGCTTCAACCTCGACAATCGCTTCCTCGGTGCGGTCGCGCGCGCCAGCGTGAAGTGCGAGCTGGCCGAAGAGGCCGCCGACTACGTCAACGAATCCGGCCTGCCGGGCCAGAGCGTGGCGGTGGTCGCCGGCGAGGTGCCCGAACTGCGCGACGCGATGAGCCTGGTCTGGCGCAGCCTGCTGGTGTGGCTGGCGGTGCTGGCGCTGTTCGTGATCGCCGGCTTCGTGGCCTGAGCTGTGGCCTGAACCGCCGCGGCCCGATCCGGCCGCGCCGCCGGTCCGGCGATTTCCCCCGTCCGTCCGCCGCTACCGCGCGTTGACCGCGGTTTCGACGCATTTCGCGCGCTTTCCGCACGCTAGCGCACGGACGCGGGTAGGGGGGCGCGCGCCGGACTGCGTTTGAACGTCCAGGTTCTGCACAAAATCGCGAGCCGCGCGAGCCTGAATCGCTGGCCACCCCGGCGTTTCCAGGCGGTCCTGCCGAGGGGGCTGGACGGTCCGCGCAGCGCGAAACGGGCAGAACCGGGCCGCCGCCTTCGGGCGCGCGGTCGCGACGGCAGCCAGCCAGACAACGGCGACAGCGACGAAGGAACGCGCTTTGCGTGTGCACGGGAGCCCGGCGAGAAGATCGGGCCCCGTGTGCCACGTAGGCACGGAATGTGCGTCTTGCGCCGGTCATCACGCTTGCGGAGGAGTTGGATTTGGCGAATCGCTACACCTCGGTGCTTCAAATAGGTTCGAATCAAGTCGGCTTGAATCAAGCCGGCATCGGCCGGATCGGATTGGCGCCGGCGTGCGGCGCGCAGGAGCGGTCGGGCTTCGAATCCAGCTTCGCCAGCCCCCCCGCCGCGGAGGCCGGGGTAGTATCGAAGCAGATAACCGGGGCGTGGGCGAAGGTGGACGTGGGCGAGGAGTCATCGGCAGCGAACCAGCCCGCGACGGCGCAAACGCAGGACGAAGGCTTCGTCGCGTTCCTGCGCGACAACCGCGAGGCGCTGATCGCGTTCTTGCGCAAGTCGGCGGCCTCGCACGAAGACGCCCAGGACATCGCCCAGGAAACGATGATGCGCATGCTGCGCTATCGCGACCAGCCGGCCGATGCGCTGAAGATCCTGATGTACCGCATCGCGATCAACGCGCTCAACGATCGCGGCCGCCGGCAGAAGACCCGCCACGCGCCCGAGCACGTGAGTCTGGACGAGGACTATCACGCGCTGCCGTCGCAAGAACCCAGCCACGACCAGCGCGTGGCGACCGAGCAGGAACTGGCGCTGGTGCGCGCGGCGATCATGCAGTTGCCGGTGCGCAGCCGTCAGATCTACCTGCTCAACCGCATCAACGGAATGAGTTACACGCAGATCGCGAAACACTGCGGCATTTCTGTAAAGGCGGTAGAGAAGAATATCGGCCGGGCGCTCGCGCTGTTGCGCGCGCGCATGAAGGAAAGCGGCTACGAGACCTTGCAAGAGCCATGAACACGACACTGCCCACATCGACGAACGCCAACGCGCCCGGTCCGCACGACGACCGCGCGGAAGCCTGGGTGGCGCGGCTGGACTCGCCCGAATGCACGGCGCAAGAGCGCGCCGAATTCGAGCGCTGGCTCGACGCCTCGCCGGCCCACGTGACCGCCTACGTCGAAGCCGAGCGCGCGCATCAGGCCGCCGCGCAACTGGCCGGCGACGAGATGCTGCAGGCCGCCGCGCGCATCGCCTGGCGCCAGACCGGACGCGCCAACGCGCGCTCGCGCTGGTGGGCGCCGACCGCGATGGTCGCATCGCTCCTGGTCGCCACCGTGGTCGGCGTGGGCTGGTTGCGCACGCCGGCGCCGGCGCAAAGCCTGCGCTACGCCACCGCGCTCGGCGAGCAGCGCTCGCTGCGGCTGGCCGACGGCACCCAGGTGATGCTCGATACCGACACCGCGATCCTCGCGCGCTTCAGCGGCGAGCGCCGCGAGATCGAAGTCGATCGCGGCCGCGTCCAGTTCCAGGTCGCCGCCGATCCGGCGCGGCCGTTCTCGGTCAAGGCCGGCACCGGCACCATCCGCGACATCGGCACCACCTTCCAGGTCAGCAAGAACGGCAACGAGGTCAACGTCGGCCTGATCGATGGCGCGGTGGTGGTCTCCAACGGGCTGGCGCAGACCGGCAGCACGCTGTCGCCGGGCCAGCAGCTCAGCTACGACCACAGCGGCCGCATGACCCCGCCCGAGCCGCTCGACGTCGGCCTGGCTACGTCCTGGCCCAGCGGCGATCTGGTGTTCAAGGACCGCCGCCTGGATTCGCTGCTGACCGAGATGAACCGCTACTCGGCGACCAAGCTGCGCCTGGCCGATCCGGACCTGGGCAAGATCACGTTGAGCGGCGTGTTCCACGCCGGCGACCAGGCGGCCCTGCTCAAGGTGCTGGAACAGGGCTGGTCGTTGAAGGCCGAACGCTCGGCGAACGACGAAATTGTCCTGCATCGCAATCCGGGCTGAGCCCCCTGGCCGCCGCGGCGGTGATATGGTTGGACAGCGCCAACGACAGGGGGCGCTCCGGTTCAGCTGTAGCCCGATCGATGCGGTTGGTGGATGGCCAAGATTTCCCATGCGTTCATCGTTTCCATCGCGCTGACGTTCTCGCCTTTGGCCTTGGCCTTGCCGGCCTCGCAAGGCGATATTCCAGCCGATGGCTACACCATTGCTCCCGGCGCGTTGGAAGACGCGCTGATCGCGTTCGCCACCCGTAATCGTTTGCAGCTGAGCTACTCGCCGGCCCTGGTGGCGCGGCGCCGCACCCCCGGCCTGCGCGGCGAGCCGCCGGTGCGCGAGGGACTGGCCCGGCTGCTGGAGGGCACGGGCCTCACCGCGGTAGCCGTAAAAGCCAATGTCTACTTGCTGCAGCCGGCGCCGCGGCAACGGCCGCGTCCGCAGCCGGTGGCGACCGTCGCCGCGCCGGCGCCGGCCCCGCGCGGGCCGACCACGACCGAGCTGGACACCGTCCACGTCACCGGCTCGCGCATCGGCCGCGCCGCGTTCGAAAGCTCGCTGCCGCTGACCCTGATCACCAACGAACAGATCCGCGCCAGCGGCCACCAGACCTTGTTCGACGTGCTGCGGCTGATGCCGGGCATGAGCGGCCACCACCCGCGCAACGTCGCCACCGAGAACGGCGCCAGCCAAGTGCCCTCGGCCGCCGCCGCCTCGGCCAGCCTGTACTCGCTGGGCCCGCGCGCGACGCTGTTCCTGGTCGACGGCCGGCGCATGGCCAACTACGGCCTGGTCTCGACCGACTACGGCGCGCTGACCGACCTCAACGGCATTCCGTTGAGCATGGTCGACCACATCGAGATCGCCCACGGCGGCGCCTCGGCGATCTACGGCGCCGACGCCATGGCCGGCGTGGTCAACATCATCCTCAAGAAGGACTACCGCGGCGCCGAAGTCGGCGCCAGTTACGGCGTGTCGCAGCGCGGCGACGCCGAACAGCAGCGCCAGTACGCCAGCTTCGGCGAACAGACGCCCGGCGGCGGCAGCGTGTTCGTCAGCGTCGACCGCTTCATCCGCAACCCGCTGATCGGCAGCCAGCGTTCGTGGGCGACGCTGGACCAGCGCAGCAACGGCGGCGCCGACGGCCGCTACAAGGCCGGTTATGGCGACGGCTACGCCTATTGGGTGTACCAGGCCACCCAGGGCTGCGAGGACAGTGACGAGCTGACCAATCCCCGCTTCGGCACCGACTGCCGGCTCGACCTGCCGCGTTACGTGAGCCTGCAGCCGGGCATCGACAGCAACGCGCTGTACACCTATTTCCGCCAGCCCTTCGGCGACAACAAGGAGTTCTACGCCGACCTGCGCGCGACCCGGGTGCGGCTGGACGTGCAGACCGCGCCGTTCAACGCGGTGGTGTCGCTGCCCAGCAGCCATCCCGACAGCTTCTACGGGCTCGGGCTCAACTACTGGTTCGCCGACGTCGGGCCGATCCGCAGCCGCACCACCACGACCACGCGCGACTTCACCGTCGGCATCAAAGGCTTCCGCGACCGCTGGGACTGGGACGTGAGCCTGGCGCAGCGCCGCAACAAGGTCGAAAACCGCATCACCGGCCTGATCAGCCAGCCGGCGGTTGTGGCCGAAGTCGGCGCCAAGACCCTGCACTTCAACAAGGCCGACACCAATTCGCCGGAAGTGCTGGAGCGCATTTCGCCGCTGAGCACGCTCGGCGGCGAGATGGTGCTCGACACGCTGTCGGGCAGCATCGAAGGCCCGCTGACCGAACTGCCCGGCGGCGAGCTGAGCCTGGCCGCCGGTTTCGAAGCGCGGCGCGAGGTGCTGACCAACCGTCCCGACGACGCCTTCCTCAACGGCGACGTCGCGCTGGCGCAGGAGTTCGACCTGCGCCGCGCCAGCCGCAACACCTCGGCGATCTACGCCGAGGTCAACGTGCCGTTGCACGAGAAGCTGTGGATGGACGCGGCCTGGCGCCTGGACCGCAGCTCCGGCTACGGCAATCAGGTCTCGCCGATGTTCGGCCTGCGCTGGCAGCCGTTCAAGTCGCTGATCCTGCGCGTCTCGGCCGGCGAGGGCTATCGCGCGCCGACCCTGGCCGAGCTGCGCCGGCCGATCACGATGGGCGACAACAAGGGTTACCTGCCGGCGGTGGACGCGCCGCTGCCGTGCGCGGTGCCCGCCGGCGAGTACTGCGTAGTCGACGTGACCTCGCGCATCAACGAAAAGCTGCGCCCGGAGACCTCGACCAGCCGCAACTTCGGCGTGGTGTGGACGCCGAGCGAGGAGTTCACGCTGAGCCTGGACCGCTACCGAATCCGCCGCCGCAGCGAGATCCTGCCGATCGAGCCGGTGGCTTATCCCAAGCTGTTCGCCGATGCCTTGGTCGCCGACGAATACGGCTATCTGGTCGGCGCGCAGCGTTACCTCGGCAACTACGGCAGCACCGAGGTGTCCGGCTGGGAGCTCAACGCCGAGTACCGCTACCAGACCCAGCGCTGGGGCAATTTCGGTTTCCGCATCAACGGCCACTACATGGACCGGCTGCTGCGCCGCGTGCATCCGCTGGCGCCGGAGCTGGACTACGCCGGCTTCGGCACGCCCAACCGCACCGTGCTGGGCAGCGTGCGCTGGAGCTACCGCGACTGGATCGCCACGCTCAACGCCCACTACATGGGCTCGGCGACGGTCTCGCGCGACACCCCGGGCTCGGCCTGCGAGAAGTTCCTCGATGCGCCGCTGCGCTGCCGCACCCCGAGCGCGACCTTGCTCGATCTCGACCTGGCGTACGGCGGCTTCGACAAATGGCTGATCGGGCTCAACATCAGCAACCTCAACGACCGCCGCCCGGTGAACTACGACTACAACAGCGGCGGCTACAGCCTGGTCGACGACGACCCGGTCGGGCGTTATTACCTGTTGAGCGCGATGTACCGCTTTTGAGCGGCGCGTTGCGAGTTGAGCCGGCTCAGCCCGGCGCCAGCCACGAGAACGGCGGCCACGGCAAATTGCGCAGCACCCAGAAACCGCCGAGCAGCGGCAGCCAGAATTTCGCGCTGAGCAGCGTCGCCAGCGCGCGCCGCGGCAACGGCAGGCGATAGCCGAAGCTGTGCAGCACCAGCAGCGGCAGCGTCGCCATCAGCACCGGCAGCAGCGGATTCATGGCGACGGCCTGGGCCAGATCGCCGTGGACCAACGCGTGCAGCGCGCGGGTCATGCCGCAGCCCGGGCAGTACAGCCCGGTGAAGTGGTAGAACACGCAGCCCGGCAGCGGGCTGCCGGCGGCGTTGGGATCGACCCGCTGCAGCACCCACGCGCCGGCCGCGGCGACCGCGCCGCAGGCGGCGACGGTCGCGGCGAGCGCGTAATGGCGGGCGGGGGCTTGCATGGCCGGGCGCAGCGGTGCGGGCTCAGTGGCCCTGGATCAGCTTTTCCAGACCGCCGTTCGGCACGAACGACATGCCGTTGATGAAGAACGACACGATGGTCCAGACGATGCCCAGCGCGGCCAGCGCGGTGCCGATCCAGCACCACAGCTTGGCGTTCTCCGACGCGCGGCGCGCACCGGCTTCGTCGCCGGCGGCGAACTTGCTGTTCACCTGGCTGCCGAACACGATCGCCACCACGCCGGGCGCGGCGCCGAGCAGGCAGCAGAAGCAGGCGCCCAGCACGGTGACGGTGATCGACCAGGGCAGGTAGGTCTGGTACGGCGAGGGCGCGGCGACGGGCTGGTTCATTTCGACTCTCCCCTGAGTCTGCAGATCCGCGCCGGAACGGCGGCGGTTGCCGGCATCCTAGCAGCGCCGGCGCGCTCGCGGCACGCCGGGCGTGCCGCGAGGCGGCGGCCCGTGCGAAGCGCGATGGGCCGCGCGCGGGCGTGGGCTCAGGCGCGGTCCCCGCGCAGCGCGCGCACCTGTTCTTCCAGGCTTTGCGCGGTCAGCCCGTGCGGGTCGCGCGGCGGGTCGGCCACCACATCGACCGCGGCGCGGAAGCGGCGCGGCACGCGCATCCGGCGCAGGCGCGAATCGCGCTTGCTCCACATGCTGCTCCACATCCCGCGCAGCGCCATCGGCACCACCGGGACCGGGTTCTTCTCCAAAATCCGTTCTACGCCGGCCTTGAACGCCGCGATCTCGCCGTCCTTGGTCAGCGCGCCCTCGGGGAAGATGCCGACCAACTGGCCGTCGGCCAGCGCCGCCTCGATTTCCTCCATCGCGCGCCGCAGCACTTCCGGGTCTTCCTTGGCGCCGGCGATGGGAATGGTCTTGGCGGTGCGGAAGATCCAGTTCATCACCGGGATCTTGAAGATCTTGTAGTACATGACGAAGCGCATCGGCCGCGACACGCTGGCGCTGAGGATCAGCGGGTCCATGTAGCTGACGTGGTTGCACACGATCAGCGCCGCGCCTTCGTCGGGAATGCGCTGCGTGCCTTCGACCTTCAGCCGGTACAGCGCGCGCACCAGCACCCAGCTGAGAAAGCGCATCAGGAACTCGGGCACGATGGTGAAGATGTAGATCGCCACCAGCGCATTGGCGATCGCCAAGGCCAGGAACACCTGCGGAATCGTCCAGTGCAAGAAGCGCTGCGCGACCACGCCCAGCACCGCCGCCAGCACGATGAAGGCGGCGTTCTGGATGTTCATGCCGGCGATCACGCGCGACAGCTCGTTCTTGGGCGAGCGGTTCTGGATCAGCGCGAACAGCGGCACCACGAAGAAGCCGGCGAATACGCCGATGCCGACCAGGTCCAGCATGATCCGCCACGCGCCCTGGCTGTGGACGAAGCCGCTCACGTCCAGGCCCTTGGCCGTGGCCAGGCCGGGATGGGCGAAATACAGGTCGACCATGAAGGCGGTCATGCCGAACGCGCCCAACGGCACCAGGCCGATTTCGACCGTGCGCGCCGACAGCTTCTCGCACAGCATCGAGCCGACGCCGGTGCCGATGGAGAACAGCGCCAGGGCGAAGATGTACAGCGTCGGCCCGCCGCCGAGGTTGTCTTCGGCGTAGCCCGGCAGCTGCGAGGTCAGCACCGTGCCTACGAACCAGAACCACGACACGCCGAGGATCGAGTTGCGCACCGCCGGCTGGCGCCGGGTCATGCGCAGGATCTTCAGCGACTCGGGAATCGGGTTCCAGTTGATCTTGAGGTCCGGCTCGCCGGCGTCGGCGCGCGGGATCAGGCGGCTGACGATGTTGCCGGTGACCGCCAGCGCGATGATCGCCACCGCCGCAAGGATCGGGCCGTGGCTGCCGGCCAGGGTGAAGATCAGGCCGCCGAAGATCATGCCGGCCAGGATCGAGATCGAGGTGCCCATCTCGACCAGGCCGTTGCCGCCGGTGAGTTCCTCGGGCTTGAGCACCGAGGGCAGGATCGAATACTTGACCGGCCCGAACAGGGTCGACTGCAGGCCGGTGCAGAACAGCGCGACCAGCAGGATCGACATGTTCTGGGTCAGGAAGCCGACCGCGGCCAGCGACATGATCGCGATTTCCATCGTGGTCGTGATGCGGATGAGCTTGTGCTTCTCGAGTTTCTCGGCGATCTGCCCGGCGGTGGCCGAGAACAGGAAGTAGGGCAGGATGAACAGCGCCGGCGCCAGGTTGGTGTACAGCGTGCGCTGCTCGTCGCTGACGCCGAGGTAGAACAGCAGGCCGATGATCGCCTGCCGGTACACGTTGTCGTTGAAGGCGCCGAAGGCCTGGGTGAGGAAGAACGGCAGGAAACGCCGTTGGGTGAGCAACGCGAACTGGTTGTGCGCCATGCCGTCCTGCTGTCCGGTCGGGTCCGCACGTCGATGTGCGGCTCATGCGAAGGATTCGCGCTGGGAGCCTAGCAAAAGGGGCTGACGCCGGTGTAGCGGGGCGAGGCGGGTAGCGCGAAAGTAGCCCGGCCAGGGTGCGGGCCTAGACCGGAGCGCGCAAGGCGGATCGCGGCGGGCGCCGGTTTGCGGCCACGGGTTTGTATCCCACTGTATCGCCGTGCCCGGCGCCGACGCTGGCATACAAAACCGCGGGCGGCCCGACACCTGGGCGATACCACGACGCGGCGAAATGGCGCCACCCCGCCGCCACGCCCGGAACCCGCCATGACCACCGCCGTCCCGACCGATCGCCCGCTCGACGCCCGCCGCCGCAACCTGCTCGGCGGCGCTGCCCTGGCCCTGCTCGCCGGCCCGCTAGGCGCGCTCGGCGCAGCCGCCCCGGCGCTGGCCGCGGCGCCGCGCGCGTCCGCACCCACGCCCGCCGGCGCGGCCGCATGGGGCCCGCTCAAGCAGATCGACGCCGGCGTACTGCGGGTGAGCTACGCCGAACTCGGCCCGCGCCACGGCACCCCGGTGCTGCTGCTGCACGGCTGGCCCTACGACATCCACACCTACGCCGAAGTCGCGCCGATCCTCGCCCGCCAGGGCTATCGCGTCATCGTCCCCTACCTGCGCGGCTACGGCCCGACCGCGTTCCTGTCCGCCGACACGCCGCGCAACGGCCAACAGGCCGCGCTCGCCGTCGACGCCATCGCCTTGCTCGACGCGCTGGGCATCGAATCGGCGATCGTCGGCGGCTGCGACTGGGGCGCGCGCACCGCCGGCATCCTCGCCGCGCTGTGGCCGCAGCGCTGCCGGGGCTTGGTCTCGGTGAGCGGCTACCTGATCGGCAACCAGCAAGCCGGCCAGGCGCCGCTGCCGCCGAAAGCCGAGCTGCAATGGTGGTATCAGTTCTACTTCGCCACCGAGCGCGGCGAACGCGGCTACGCCGAGCATCGGGACGAATTCGCCCGCCTGATCTGGGAACTGGCCTCGCCGCAATGGCGCTTCGACGACGCCACCTTCGCCCGCAGCGCCGCCGCTTTCGCCAACCCTGACCACGTCGCCATCGTCATCCACAACTACCGCTGGCGGCTGGGGCTGGCGCAAGGCGAAGCGCGGTTCGATGAGTTGGAAGCGCGGCTGGCGAAGGCCCCGAACATCGCGATCCCGACGATCACTTTGGAAGGCGATGCCAACGGCGCGCCGCATCCGCCGGCGTCGGCTTATGCGGGCAAGTTCACCGGTAACTACCAGCACCGCGAGATCGACGGCGGCATCGGCCACAACCTGCCGCAAGAAGCCCCGCAAGCCTTCGCGCAAGCCATCATCGACGTGACAAGACTCTGACGAATGCTGCGCCAGCCCCCTGTAGGAGCGGCGCAAGCCGCGACCGCGCCCCTTCCGCGCGCGGCGCAACTTTCATCGCAGTTCCGGATTCGCAGTCGCGGCTCGCGCCGCTCCTACAGGACGATCGCGTAGCTTTCGCCAGGGCTCACCGCCCGCCCGCGTCCTGCCACTCCGCCCCTTCGGCCGTCTTCAACTCGCGCGCCACACGGCTCCACTCGGGTTCATGCCGCCAGCGCCGCGTCGTGCGCTGGAAGAACTGGCTGTTCGGCACCTGCAGCACCGTGTCGTCGCCGTTGGCATGGGTTTCCTGCAACGTCGTATAGACGAAGTTGATATCGACCACACGCCCCTTGAGCCCCGGCTTGTCGCCGTTCTCCAGCACCTCGATGTAGTCGTACAGGCGGAACGGCCGCGTGGTCAGGATCAAGAACGCGCAGAAGATGTTCGACAACACGCTCCACGCCGCGAAGAACGCCACCGCGCCCACCGCCACGAACCCGGTCAGCGTCGTCCACACCACCGACCCGGAAATCCCGACCCGGTTGAGGAACATCAGCAGCGCAGTGATGTAGATCACCGTGCTCAAACCCCGCCGCAGCCCCAGCGCGAACGCCGGCGCGATGTCGTAGCGCGTCGACATCCGCCGCACCAGCTGCCGCAGCAGCGTGGTCAACAGCCAGGCCACGGCCAGGATCGCGAAGGCCTCGCCGATCTTGGTGGCGATGTAGGTGGCCTGGGCGAGCATGGGAGACATTGCCGGTTTTGCCTTTTCGGATAATGGCCAGGGGCGGCAGTGTAAGGGGAAGCGAGTTAGCTCGCCGTTCTCGGGCGTGGCGGGCAATCGCGAGGCGATCCGCCCGGCCATAAACTCCGTCATCGCCTCCGCAGTGCGGCGCCTCGCTTCAGCCCTTACCCTAGGGAGGAAGCAACCTGCCGGTGATCGCCATGCTCAGCCCCGACCTGACCGCCCAAATCCTCGCCTTCCGCGACGCCCGCGACTGGAAGCAGTTCCACAACCTGCGCACCCTTTCCACCTCCATCGTCCTGGAGGCGGCCGAACTGGCCGAGCACACCCAATGGACGCGGGATACCGAGCTCGACGAGGTGGTCCGCGCGCGTCGTCCGCTGATCGAGCAGGAAGTGGCCGATCTGGCCATCCTGATGACGTACCTGATTACGGACCTGGGTATCGACCTGGAACAAGCGGTGGCCGACAAACTACGCAACAACGCCGAGCGCTATCCTGTAGACAAGGCCCGGGGATCGGCCAAGAAATACGACGAATTGTGACCACCCGCCGCGCGCGGCGCGGCGCGGCCGAGCGAGGGAAACGCCACGATGTTCCTGTACTCCGGCACCACACCGGATTTTTTGCGGGCGACGACTCAGAACGCCATCGCCCAGCGTCTGAAAGAAGCTTTTCTGGCCCATTACCGCTACAACCCGTCCGACGGCGAATACCAGTCCTGGCAGAACTCGCTGCGCTCCTTCGCCGATGTATTGCGCGAAGGCGAGCTGACCGAGCAGGGCATCTTCCTCGAGTTCCGCCTGCCACTGTCGTCCAAACGCATCGATGCCTTGCTGACGGGCCGCGACCGCCAGCGCGACCGCGCCGTGGTGGTCGAACTCAAGCAATGGCAGACGGCCGAAGCCGGCAGCGGCGACGACCTGCTCAAGACCTGGGTCGGCGGCCAGCACCGCGACGTGCTGCATCCCTCGGTGCAGGCCAACCAGTACCGTCGTTATCTGGAAGACATGCACAGCGTTTTCCAGCCCGGCGACGAACGGGTCGCCCTGGAAGCCTGCGCCTACCTGCACAACTATCGCCCCGAGCCCGACGACGCCTTGTTCGACCCGCGTTCCGATGCCGTGCGCCAACTCGCGCCGGTCTTCACTGCCGGCGACGTGCCGCGACTGGCGCAGCATCTTGTCCAGCGATTGGGCGAGGGCGAAGGCGAGCGGGTCATGCAGCGAGTCGCCAAGAGCCGCTATCGCCCGGCCAAGAAACTGCTCGAGCACGTCGGCAAGGTGGTGAAGGAGGAGCCCGCGTTCGTGTTGCTGGACGAACAGCAAGTGGTCTTCAGCCAGGTACTGGCCGCGATGGAATCGGCGGTGGCCGACCAGCGCAAGCACGTCTTCCTGGTCCACGGCGGGCCCGGTACCGGTAAGTCCGTACTCGCTTTGAATCTGCTCGGCGCGTTGTCGGCCAAGGGCTACAACGCCCAACACGCCACCGGCTCGAAAGCCTTTACCAGCACCTTGCAGAAAATCGTCGGCCGTCGCGCCGGCCAGCAGTTCCGCTATTTCAACCAGTTCGGCGCGGCCAAGCCCAACGATGTCGACGTGCTGCTGTGCGATGAGGCCCACCGCATCCGCGCCACCAGCAACCACCGCTTCACCAAGGCCGCTCAACGCTCCGACCGTCCGCAAATCCAGGAAATCGTCGAAGCCGCGCGCGTGTCGGTGTTCTTCGTCGACGATCAGCAGGTCGTGCGTCCCAACGAAATCGGCTCCTCGCAGCTCATCCGCGACATTGCCGTGCAGCACCGTTGCGCGCTGCACGAAAGCTGGCTGGAAACCCAGTTCCGTTGCGCCGGTTCCGATGGCTTCGTCAACTGGGTCGACAACACCCTCGACATCCGCCGCACCGCCAACGTCCTGTTCGATCAAGAGCAGGAAGTGTTCGAATTCCGCATCGTCGACAGCCCGGAAGCCCTCGACTCCCTGATCCGCGCCAAGGCCAGCGAGGGCCATTCCGCCCGTCTCGTCGCGGGCTACTGCTGGCCTTGGTCGACCGAGCTCGGCGCAGACGGGCAACTGCGCAACGACGTCAAGATCGACGGCTTCGAACGTCCCTGGAATGCGCGCCCCGACATGACCGGTCTGCCCAAGGGAGTGCCCAAGGCCGACCATTGGGCCTACGAGTCCGGCGGCCTGGAGCAAGTGGGCTGCATCTACACCGCGCAAGGCTTCGAGTTCGATTACGTCGGCGTGATCTGGGGCAGCGATCTGCGCTATCAGCCGGGCGAGGGCTGGTCCGGCGATCGGGCCATCTCCAAGGACATTCCCGTGCGCAACGCGCGCGAGCGCTTCCTGGAACTGGTGAAAAACACTTACCGCGTACTGCTCTCGCGCGGCATGAAGGGTTGCTACGTCTATTTCGAAGACAAAGAGACCGAGAATTTCGTTCGCAGTCGGACGGAACACCTCGGTCATACGCCCAAGCCGGTACCGATCGCCAAGCGGCGCCTCGCTGCGTTGCCCGCATCGGAGCCTATCGACACGCGCCCATTCCAGGTTGTGCGCGCCGCCGACTTGCTCCACTGGCAAAACGCCGTGCCTCTGCTGGACCTGAAGATCGCCGCCGGCGACTTCAGCGACGTACAGACGCTCGAGAGCGACGCCACCGATTGGGTTTCGCTGCCCGACCATATCCGGATCCGGCCCGGCTACTTCGTGGCCCAGGTCCAGGGCGAATCGATGAGCCGCCGCGTACCTGATGGATCATGGGTGCTGTTTTCCACGGAGATGCGTGGATCGAAGCAGGGGCGGATGGTGCTGGTGGAGCGCAGCGAAGTCGGCGATCCCGAGGATAGCGGGCGATATACCCTCAAGCTTTACGATTCCAAAAAGCGCGAGAGCGAGGACGGAATCATCTACGACCAAGTGCTGTTGCGGCCCGACAGCCTCATCCAAGGCTTCAGCACTATCGAACTGGATTTAGAAGACAGCGGCGCGTTGATCAGGGCTTGGGTGGTGGCCGTGCTGGTATAGGCCGTTCGAGCCGCTGCGGAATCGGGCTGGGGCTGGAGTTCACAGCGCCGCCCGCTTGCGCGGGTCCTTACGCCGCCGCCCGCTCCGCCAACGCCAACGCATCCGCCCCCGCCGGGTAACGCAACCGCGCCGACGCATCGTTGGCTGCGCGCCACACCACATCGGCCACGTCTTTCTCGTGCGTCACCGCGGCCACCTCGCCCAGCCCAGCGAACACGCGCTGGGCGAACGGTGCGTAAACCTCGGGAATCAATCCCTGCATGCGCTGCTGCCCGTTGGCGGTGAAGCGCGTGTTCGGGCCGTAGCCGGGTTGGACGAGTTTGACCCGGATGTCGAAGGCCTCCAGTTCGTGCGCGAGCGAGGCGGTGAAGCCTTCGATCGCGGTCTTGCTGGCGGTGTAGGCGGCGACCAGCGGGAACGGGGCGAGCACGGCGCTGGAGGTGACGTTGATGAGGGTGCCGCCGCCGCGCGCGCGCAGGCGCGGGATCGCGGCCTGGCAGACGGCCATGGCGCCGAAGGTGTTGGTGTCGAAGATCTCGCGCACGGTGGTCATGGGCGTGGCTTCGAAGGCGCCGAACAGGCCCAGGCCGGCGTTGTTGACGAGCACGTCGATGGGGCCGGCGGCGTCCAGCGCGGCGGCGATGCTGTCGTCGCGGGTCACGTCCAGGGCGAGGATCCGCAGGCGGTCGTCGGCGGGCAGCAGTTCGGCGCGCGGGCTGCGCATGGTGGCGACGACGTTCCAGCCGTAGGCGAGGAAGTGGCGGGCGGTGGCCAGGCCATAGCCGGACGAGCAGCCGGTGATCAGGACGGTCTTCATTGCGGGCTCCGGGAGCGGGTGGGTGTGGCGCTACCTTAGGTCGCGCTCGCAGGATGTTCGATAAGATAAAGTCCATGTTTCTTTAGCCGGAGTCCGGTCGTGGCCGACCCGTTGTCCGAACTGGTGCAACTGCTGCGGCCGCGCGCGGTGTTCGCCAACCTGATCAGCGGGCGCGGCGCCTGGGCGGTGCGCTACGCCGAGTACGGCCAGCCCGGGTTCTGCATCGTGCTGGAGGGGCATTGCCGGCTGGCGGTGGACGGGCACGCGCCCATCGAGATCCGCGCCGGCGATTTCGTCCTGCTGCCGACCACGCCGGCCTTCACCCTGTCGAGCTTCGCGCCGGCGCCGCCGGTGTTCATCGATCCCAAACTGGTCCCGGGCGGCGGCGACGAGTTGCGCCACGGCGAACAGCACGGCCCGCCGGACATACGCTCGCTCGGCGGCGCGTTCGCGTTCGATCGCGCCGACACTTCGCTGCTGGTGTCGCTGTTGCCGCGCGTGGTGCACGTGCCCGGTTCGCAGCGGCTGATGCAGTTGGTGCAAATGGTCGGCGAGGAATACGCGCAGCAGCAGCCGGGCGCGCAGTTCATGCTCAGTCGGCTGGCCGAGATGTTGCTGATCGAAGCGATGCGCTCGGCCGCCGCCGGCGATGCGCCGCCGGGCCTGCTGCGCGGCCTGGGCGACGAGCGCCTGGCGCCGGCGTTGCGGCGGATGCACGCGCAGATCGAACGGCCGTGGAGCGTCGCGCAACTGGCGGATATCGCGGCTTTGTCGCGTTCGGCCTTCTTCGAGCGCTTCACCCGCGTGGTCGGCGCGGCGCCGATGGAGTACTTGCTGGCGTGGCGGATGGAGATCGCCAAGGACCTGCTGCGCCGCGGCGAGCTGAGCGTGGCGCAGATCGCCGAACGCGTCGGTTACGGCTCCGGCAGCGCTTTCAGCGTGGCGTTCGCGCGGCGGGTGGGGCGGGCGCCGAGTCGGTATGCAGCGGACGAGTGACCCACCCGCGCGCTGGCTTCAGTGCTGCCGGCTTCAATTCGCCGCCACCGCCACATTCACCGCCGCCGCCACCAGCACCGCGTTGAAGAAGTACGCGACGATGGAGTGCATCAGCGCGAACCGCCGCATCGCCCGTCCGGTGATCGAGACGTCCGCGGTCTGCGCGGTCATACCGATCACGAACGAGAAATAGATGAAGTCCATCGCGGTGGGTTCGGTCTCGCCGGGAAAGTCCAGGCCGCCGCGCGGGGCGCGGTTGGGGCCGGGGCGCCAGTAGAGGTGGGCGTAGTGGGTGGCGGCCATCATGTGGATGGTGGCCCAGCCCAGCGGAATCGACAGCAGCGCGAAGATCAGCCAGACCGGGGTGGGGCGCTCGTCGGCGTTGATGGTCATGAACAGCACCGCCAGCGCGCTACTGACCGTGGCGACCACGATCATGAACAACGCGTAGACCGGCACGTCGCTGCGCACGGCGACCTTGCGCAGGCGTTCGCCGCTCAGGCGCCACAAGGCGGGGATGTCGTAGGCCAGGTAGACGAAGAAGAAACTGTTGGCCGCGACGATGATCGCGCGCTGCCAGCCCAGCCAGCCCGCGAGCGTGAAGCCTAGCGCCAAGGCGGCGCCGATCATCAGGAACAGCACGCGGCGGAAATCGAACATGGACGGCTCTCGTCGGCACGCCGGTCGCGGCGCGGCGGCGCGGTCAGGATAGCGCCGCCGGTGGCGGGCTCGCCAGCAGCGGACTACGACCGCAGCGCGCCGCGCAGCGCCGATGCCTTACCCGCAACGGCGGCGCGGCTAACTCACACCGCGCCGGCGCTCAGCGCCAGACCGCCCACCACGGCTTGGGCTCCGCCGGCGGCTCATAGGCCGGCTCCGGGCGCAGCAGCGCCCAGCCGTTTTCCGAGTGCGACATGTACAAGCGCTGGGCGAAGGTGCGGCCGTCGGCATTGCGCACGTTCTGGGTCACCAGGAAGAACTTGCCGCCGAAGTGCTCGACCGCGGCGACGCTGGTGCTGATGCCGAGGAAGTCGGGCAGCGCGGTCTGCTCCCATTCGCGTTGCAGCGCGCGCGCGAAATCGGCCGACGGGGTCTGCGCCGGCGGCATCGGCGCGTTGCTGCGCGCGCGCGGGTGGTGCAGCAGCAGTTCGGCTTCGTCTTCGAAGTTGCGGCAGCGCCGCGCGAGTTCGCGGTCGTCGTTGCGGCAGGCGTCTTCCAGCACGTGCAGCGCTTTTTCGGGCGTGGACAGGTCGAGGTCGGTATGGGTCAACGTGATGTCCCTGTCGAATGGACGGTCGTTGGGCGACCGGTAGCGCGTGAGCGGCACGGCCGTGCCGTTGGGATGCATCTGCGTCGATCCTAGCCGATCCGCAGGCGGGATTCGGTTTCGGCCGGCATCGCCAGGCCGAAGTGAGACAGAGGCTTCGTTATCCGGCGATGAACGCGCGGCGCCTGGACTCGGCATGGCGCCACGGGGCACTCTGATGCTTGACGACGCGGCGCACCGCAAGCTGCGGGGGCGGCCGAATTCAGGCAGGAATCGTTCGAGCAGGAGCCCAGGGAGGTCGCATGGCGTTCGACTGGAGCGGGTTGTCCGCATCGCTGAACCTGGGCGTGACCGCATTCGGGTTCGTCGCGCATCTGTTGGTCGCCGCGCGCGCGCTGACCCGCGCCAACCGCACGCCGGCTTCGCGCGCGGCGTGGGTCGCGGTGATCATGCTGGCGCCGGTGGTGGGCATGGTCGCGTATCTGCTGCTCGGCGAAACCAGCATCGGCCGCGCCCGGGTCGAACGCATCGAGAACGCCTACAAGCGCATGCCCTCGCCCGACGACGAAGCCAATGCGCCGCGCGCGCTGGCCGACAACGCGGCCGCGCTGTTCGAACTGGCGCGTTCGATCAACGGATTCCACGCGGTTGGCGGCAACCGCATCGCCGTGCTCGGCGCGCCGGACAGCGCGGCCGATCAACCCAAGCGCGATTGCCGGGCCGCCATCGATCGCTTGGTGGCCGACATCGACGAAGCCGGCGAGAGCGTGCACATCGCCTTCTACATCTGGCTGGACGACCGCAACGGCGGCCGCGTCGCCGATGCGGTGGCGGCCGCGGCGCGGCGCGGAGTCGCGTGCCGGGTGATGGTCGATGCGTTCGGCTCGCGCGCCTTCATCGCCGGCGAGCGCTGGAAACAGCTCGGCGCGGCGGGCGTAAAACTGCTGCGCACGCTCGACGACATCCATCGCCTGCAGCACATGGCGTTCAGCCGCATGGACCTGCGCGATCACCGCAAGATCGTGGTGATCGACAACCGCATCGCCTATTGCGGCAGCCAGAACTGCGCCGACGCCGAATTCCGGGTCAAGCCCGCGTATGCGCCGTGGGTCGACTTGCTGCTGCGCTGCGAAGGGCCGGTGGTGCGGCAGGCGCAGTTCTTGTTCCTCAGCGGCTGGATTCCCGAGACCGGCGAAGACGGGCTGGAACAGTACCCGGACGCGGTCGTGCAGCAACGCTTCGAGCCGGGCTGCATCGCCCAGGCCTTCGAAACCGGCCCGATCGCGCGGCGCAACGCGATGGCCGATATGTTCGTCGCCTGCGTGTACGCCGCGCGCCGCGAGCTGATCGTGGTCACGCCTTACTTCGTGCCGGACGAATCGATCCTGCGCGCGATCTGCGCCGCGCCGCGCCGCGGCGTCAGCACCCGGATCGTGTTCCCGCACCGCAACGATTCGTGGCTGGTCGGGCAAGCCTGCCGCAGCGCCTACGCCGACCTGCTGCGCGCGGGCGTGGAGGTCTACGAATACCCGCTGGGATTGCTGCATACGAAGGCGATGACGCTGGACGCGGACATCGCCTTGATCGGTTCGGCCAACATGGACCGGCGCAGCCTGGATCTGAATTTCGAGAACAACCTGCTGATCGCCGATGCGCAGGTCGTTGCGACGATCCGGCAACGGCAGGAGACCTACCTCTCGGTATCGCACCGGGTCACGCTGGAAGAGGCGGAGGCCTGGCCGTTCGCCGCGCGCTTGGTGCAAAACGCCGTGGCGATGATGTCGCCGGTGCTTTAGGCGCCGCGATCGCCGTATTCGCGCAGTCGGAAATGTCGGCGCCAAGTGAAATGCGATGCGTGTCGCCGCGCGCGTTTCGCCGTCAGCCAGCTTGGTGCCGATACCCTGAGGCCTCACCGTGCAACGAGGAGGTCGCCATGTCCGCCGATGCCAAGACGCCGTTGGATCACGTCAACGCCACGCTGAGCCAGCTCAAGGAAATGCGCCATTACTCGAAGAACTACGTCGAGCAGCTGACCGCGCAGTGGCTGCTGTTCGACGGCGAACTGAAGAAGCTCGCGCAGGCGCAGCGGATCGAGGAGTTGATGACGCGGCAGGGCGAGCTGTACGACGCGCTGGACAAAGAGATCGCGGAACTGGAAGAGGTGGCGGTGTCGCTGCAGCCGGCGGCGGAAGATGCGCCGACGGCGCTGCATTGATCGATGAGGTTCGAAGTCCGACTGTAGGAGCTGCGCAAGCTGCGACCGCGACATCGCGCCTGCGACGTAATCGTGGTTTCGCGGTCGCAGCTTGCGCAGCTCCTACAGGGGGCTTTCGGATACGACGACGGCCGGGGGCGGTGAGCTCCCGGCCGTTCGGTTTTGCGTGCAGGTGCGGTTTTACGGCTGGGCGGCGCGCTCGCGCTCGATCGCCCGCCAGCCGATGTCGTGGCGGTGGAACTCGCCCTGCCAGGAAATCCCTGCGACCACTTCGTAGGCGCGGCGCTGCGCGTCGGCCACGCTGTCGCCGAGCGCGCAGGCGCACAGCACGCGGCCGCCGGCGGTCACGGCCTGGCCGTCGACGAGCTGGGTGCCGGCGTGGAAGACGTGGGTGTCGGCCGGCAGCGGCACGTCCCATTCGCTGATCGGATCGCCGCTGCGCGGGGTCTCGGGGTAGTTCTGCGCGGCCATCACCACGCCCAGCGAAGGGCGCGGATCCCACTCGGCCTGGATCGCAGCCAGGCGCTGGTCGAGCGCGGCGTCGACCAGGTCGAGCAGGTCCGAGCGCAGGCGCAGCATCACCGGCTGGGTTTCCGGATCGCCGAAGCGGACGTTGAACTCGATGACCTTGGGCGCGCCGGTCGAGTCGATCATCAGGCCGGCGTAGAGGAAGCCGGTGAACGGCACGCCGTCGGCGATCATGCCGCGCACGGTCGGCATCACCACCTCGCGCATCACCCGGTCGTGGATCTGCGGGGTGACCACCGGCGCCGGCGAATAGGCGCCCATGCCGCCGGTGTTGGGGCCGGTGTCGCCGTCGCCGACGCGCTTGTGGTCCTGCGAGGTCGCCATCGGCAGCGCGTGGGCGCCGTCGACCATCGAGATGAAGCTGGCTTCTTCGCCGTCGAGGAATTCCTCGATCACCACGCGCGCGCCGGCGGCACCGAAGGCGTTGCCGGAGAGCATGTCGCGGATCGCGTCCTCGGCTTCGGTCAAGGTCATCGCCACGATCACGCCCTTGCCGGCCGCCAGGCCGTCGGCCTTGACCACGATGGGCGCGCCTTTCTCGCGCACGTAGGCCAGCGCGGCGTCGACGTCGGTATGCACCGCGTAATGCGCGGTCGGAATGCCGTGGCGGGCGAGGAAATCCTTGGCGAAGGCCTTGCTGCCTTCGAGCTGGGCGGCCGCGGCGGTGGGGCCGAAGATGCGGCGGCCGGCGGCGCGGAAGCGGTCGACCACGCCGGCCACCAGCGGCGCCTCGGGGCCGACCACGGTGACCGCGACGGCTTCGTCGGCGGCGAGCTTGAGCAGGCCGTCGAGGTCGGTGGCGGCCACCGCGACGTTGCGGCATTTGCCTTCGCGCGCGGTGCCGGCGTTGCCGGGAGCGACCAGAACCTCGTCGACGCGCGGGGATTGGGCGAGCTTCCAGGCCAGCGCGTGTTCGCGCCCGCCGGACCCGATGACGAGGACCTTCATGCGTACTCCAGGGAATGGGGGAAATGACGGATGGGGTGGGGCTTATGCCGCTTGGATTTTACGGCAGGGGGCGGGGTGGGGCGACCGGGCTGTTACCATCGCCCCGTTTCGAACGCTCGACCCGGCCCACGGAGGGGACCGCGCCGGCCCCCGCGGCCGCGGCGGATCCGGGGCGGCAACGGGTCCGGCCCGGGTTTGCAGCGATTTCGCGCGCTCGCGTCCGCTCCGGACGGGCGCCGCGGCGCGCCCGCCGGCGGACGCCCGCGCCGCCGCGACAGGGCGCCGCCGATACCTCCTTTTCGCCTCAACCCGGAACCGACCGCATGGACTGGCTGCTGCACCTGATCGAACGCGCCATCTCTCCGATCATCGGCGCGATCAACAACGTGCTGTGGAACTACGTGCTGATCTACGGCCTGCTCGCGGTCGGCATCTTCTTCACCGTGAGCCTGCGGGTGGTGCAGGTGCGCCGCTTCACCCACATGCTGAAGGTGATCGGCCGCGGCACCGACGGCGACAACGCCGGCATTTCGCCGTTCCAGGCGCTGTGCACCTCGCTGGCCGCGCGCGTGGGCACCGGCAACCTCGCCGGCGTCGCCATCGCGATGAGCCTGGGCGGCCCCGGCGCGCTGTTCTGGATGTGGTGCACGGCCGCGGTCGGCATGGCCACCGCGTACGCGGAAAGCTCGCTGGCGCAGCTGTACAAGGTGCGCGACGAGAACGGCCAGTACCGCGGCGGCCCGGCCTACTACATCGCCCGCGGCCTGCGCGCGCCGAAGATGGGCTGGGCGTTCGCGGCCTGCTTGCTGTTCTCTTACGGCGTGGTGTTCAACGGCGTGCACGCCAACGCCATCGCCCAGTCGGTCGGCGAGACCTTCAAGTTCTCGCAGACCACGGTCGCGGTGGTGCTGGTGGTGCTGACCGGCACGATCATCTTCGGCGGGCTGCGCTCGATCGCCAAGGTCGCCGAGTGGGTGGTGCCGTTCATGTCGGTCGGCTACATCGGCCTGGCGGTGTGGGCGCTGGTCGCGCATTACGACCAGATCCCGGCGGCGGTGATGCTGATCCTGCGCGGCGCATTCGGCCTGGACCAGGCCGCGGGCGGCATCGCCGGCGGCATGGCCGCGGCCATGCTCAACGGCGTCAAGCGCGGCCTGTACGCCAACGAGGCCGGCATGGGCAGCGCGCCGAACATCGCCGCGGCGGCGACGCCGGTGCCGCATCACCCGTCCAGCCAGGGCTTCGTGCAGTCGCTGGGCGTGTTCTTCGACACTATGTTCATCTGCACCGCGACCGGTCTGATCGTGCTGCTGTCGGGCGTGCTCGGCCAGGGCGGCGACGGCGTGGTCATCACCCAGCGCGCGATGACGGTGTTCTTCGGCGAGTGGGGCGCTTGGTTCGCGTCCATCGCGCTGTTCTTCTTCGCCTTCACCACGATCCTGGGCAACTACTCGTACGCCGAGAGCGGCCTGTTGTACATCGGCGGCGGGCGCAAGTCGCTGTTCGTGCTGCGCATCGTCGCGCTGTGCGTGATCGTGTGGGGCGTGTTCTCGAAGGTGCAGCTGGTGTGGGACGCGGCCGACGCGGCGATGGCGGTGATGGCGACGTTGAACCTGATCGCGGTGCTGCTGCTGTGGAAGGTGGTGGTGAAGCTGACCCGCGACTACGACCGCCAGCTCGACGAAGGCAAGTCGCCGGAGTTCCACATCTCGCAGTATCCCGAGCTGGGCTACGGCGTGGATCACGAAATCTGGCGCGAGCGCCACAAGCCCGGTGCGTAAGCCGGGAAACTACCTGTAGGAGCGGCGCGAGCCGCGACCGCGACACCGCAACGACGCCGAAACTTGCGCCGCAGCTGCGATGTCGCGGTCGCGGCTCGCGCCGCTCCTACAGGAAGCGGACCGACATCCCTCTGCCGTCATTCCGGCGAAAGCCGGAACCCATTTTGATTTTTGCGCAGTGACCCAGGTAGCGGACCACGACAGCAACGACCACAGCAAAATGGGTTCCGGCTTTCGCCGGAATGACGGTAAGCGCAGGGCTGCAGGCGCGAGGTGCCGGTGTTCAGTGGATCGTGCCGGACGGCAGCTTGCCGTCTTCGCGCATGCGCTCCACCGCCAGCGTCGCCAGGCTGTCCCACAACGGCGGCGGCAGGCGGTTGCGGCGCAGGTGCCAGAGCAGGGCGATGGACTGCGAGCGGCCTTCGCGCCAGGTCAGCACCGCGCGCCACGACGGCTGCAGGGTGCGCGGGTCGAGCAATTCGACCTTGTAGCGGTGGGCAGTGACGACCGCGCCGTCGTTGTCGAGTCCGTCCAGCGACACCCGCAGCACCGGCGCGCCGGCTTCGCGCAGCGATTGCGCGATCTGCGCCTGATGGGCGATGGCCGCGTCCTTGTCTTCCAGGCGCGAGGCTTGGCCGAAACGTTCTTCGTCGCTGCGCGCGGGTACCGACCGAGTGCGGTAGCCCAGTTGCTCGAACTGCATCGCCAGCGCGCGCGCCAGTTGCGCGGTGTAATCGCCGCGCAGGCCGGTGCCCAGGTCGAGCGAGACGTCGGGCTGGACCAGCAGCACGCTGACTGCGTCGCCGTTGATGCGGTAATCGCCCAGGGTTTCGCTGTCGGCCGATTGCCGCCGCGAATACTGCCAGCCGGCCCACAGCACCAGCACCGCGGCCAGCAGCGCCAGCACGATCAGTTTGCGGGTCAGCGAGCGCAGCAGCTCGCGGCCGAGCTGGCGCTGGCCCGGCGGCGGATAGGGTTTGAATTCCAGCGGCATGGCGCGAGTGCGGCGCGGGCGTGGCGCCCGCGCCGCTGGCGGCTCAGTGGCGGAAGTGGCGCACGCCGGTGAACACCATCGCCAGGCCGTGTTCGTCGGCCGCGGCGATGACTTCGTTGTCGCGCATCGAACCGCCCGGCTGGATCACCGCCTTGACGCCGGCGGCCGCGGCCGCGTCGATGCCGTCGCGGAACGGGAAGAACGCATCGGAGGCCATCACCGAACCCGGCACGACCAACCCGGCCTCTTCGGCCTTGAGCGCGGCGATCTTGGCGCTGACCACGCGGCTCATCTGCCCGGCGCCGATGCCGATGCTGCGATGGTCGCGGGCGTAGACGATGGCGTTGGACTTGACGAACTTGGCCACGCGCCAGGCGAACAGCAGGTCGGCCAGTTGCGCTTCGGTCGGCGCCAGCTTGCTCACGACCTTCAATTCGTCGCGGCTGACTTCGCGCAGGTCCGCGCTCTGCACCAGGAGCCCTGAGCCGATGCGCTTGAAATCCAGGGCGTTGCGGCCGTCGCCGCCGGGGATGCGCAGCACCCGCACGTTGGCCTTCTTCTTGGCGTATTCGACCGCGGCGTCCTCGTAGTCCGGCGCGATCAGCACCTCGACGAACTGGCGGTCGAGGATGGCCTTGGCGGTGGCCGCATCCAGCGTGCGGTTGAAGGCGATGATGCCGCCGAAGGCCGAGGTCGGGTCGGTGGCGTAGGCCAGCTCGTACGCGTCGCCGCAGGCCACGCCTTCGGCCACGCCGCAGGGGTTGGCGTGCTTGACGATCACGCAGGCCGGGCGCTCGAACTGGCGCACGCATTCCCAGGCCGCGTCGGCGTCGGCGAGGTTGTTGTAGCTCAGCTCCTTGCCCTGCAGCTGGACGAAGCTGGCCAGCGCGCCCGGCAGCGGCTGCGCGTCGCGGTAGAACGCGCCGCTCTGGTGCGGGTTCTCGCCGTAGCGCAGGTCCATGACCTTGACGTAGCTGGCGTTGTGCTGGGCCGGGAATTCGAGCTTGCCGCCGTCTGCGCCGATGGCCGACAGGTGATTGCTGATCGCCGCGTCGTACTGGGCGACGCGGTTGAACGCGGCCACCGACAAAGAGAAGCGGGTCTTGGCCGAGAGCGCGCCGTCGTGGCCGTCGAGTTCGGCGATGAGCTCGCCGTACTGGCCCGGGTCGGTGGCGACCGCGACGCGGGCGAAGTTCTTCGCCGCCGAGCGCAGCATGGCCGGGCCGCCGATGTCGATGTTCTCGATCACGTCCTCGAACGAGCTGGCCGGGTCGGCCGAGACTTTCTCGAACGGATACAGGTTCAGCACCAGCAAGTCGATCGCGCCGATGCCGTGCTGCGCCATCACCGCCTCGTCGAGCCCGGCGCGGCCGAGCAGGCCGCCGTGCACCAGCGGGTGCAGGGTCTTGACCCGGCCGTCCATCATTTCCGGGAAGCCGGTGACCTCGGCCACGTCGCGCACGGCCAGGCCGGCGTCGCGGATGGCTTTGGCGGTGCCGCCGGTGGACAGCAGTTCGACGCCGTGCGCGGCCAGGGCGCGGGCGAGTTCGATCAGGCCGGTCTTGTCGGACACGGACAACAAGGCACGACGGATGCGTACCGGCTGAGACGCCGGGACCGGTCGGCCGGTCGGAAGCTCGGAGGTCATTGCGGGGAGGAGGGCAGCGGAAGGGCGCCGGAATTATAGCCGCGCGCGGCGCCCGGGCCGCCCGTTCAGGGCGGTACGGACGCGAACGGGCGCCCATTTGCGGCCGCCTTTGGCACAACGCAGGCGCGCAGGTGCCGCCGCGCGTCCCGGCCGGGCCACTGTGGCGATACCCGGGCGAAACCCGCGCCGCCGCGGCCGCGCCGGCGCGCATCCGCGCGCGCAGCGGCTAAGCTGTCGGCGGCGCCCCATCGCCGGGCGTGCCGAGTAAGGACGAAGACGGGTAACGATGGCCTCGATCTATGCTTTGAAAGGACGCTTCCAGGATCTGTTGCGGCCGCTGGTGCGGCGGTTGTACGCCGCCGGCGTCAGCGCCAACCAGGTCACCGTCGCCGCTGCGCTGGTGTCGCTGGCGGCGGCCGCGCTGGTGTACTGGGGCGCGCCGCAGCGGCCGTGGCTGTTCGCGCTGCTGCCGTTGTGGATGTTCGCGCGCATGGCCCTGAACGCCATCGACGGCATGCTGGCGCGCGAGTTCGGCCAGCAATCGCGGCTGGGCGCCTACCTCAACGAATTGTGCGATGTGGTCTCCGACAGCGCGCTGTACCTGTCGCTGCTGGCGGTGGCCGGGCTGCACGCGGCGCCGCTGCTGGCGTTCGTGCTGCTGGCGGCGCTGACCGAATACGCCGGCGTGCTCGGGCTCATGGTCGGCGCGCCGCGGCGCTACGACGGGCCGATGGGCAAGAGCGACCGCGCCTTCGTGATCGGCGCGCTGGGGCTGGCGCTGGCGTTGGGATGGATTTCGGCGTGGCCGGTCGAGCTGGTGCTGGTGCTGGCTTCGATGCTGTGCGCATGGACGGTGGTCCGCCGCGTGCGCGCCGGTTTGCGGCATGATGCCGCGCCCGGCGCCGCTCGGGATGCGGGCAAGGATGCGGCGAAGGTTCGACAAGGAGAGCGGGAATGAACGAGGAAGTCGTGGTCAAGTCCGGCGGCGCGCGCGCGGCCGAAGAGCGCTGGTTCGCCAGCTTCGACGGCGCCGAGCTGTTCTACCGGCATTGGCCGGCCAGCCAGGCCAGCGTCGGCGCGCGCAAGGCGGTGGTGCTGCTGCATCGCGGCCACGAGCATTCGGGCCGGGTCGAGCATCTGGTGCCGGAGCTGGGCCTGGAAGACTGCGATTTCTTCGCCTGGGACGCGCGCGGCAACGGCCGCTCGCCCGGCGAGCGCGGCGACGCGCCCGGGTTCGAAGCGCTGGTGCGCGATCTCGACCGCTTCATCGCGCACATCCGCGACAAGCACGGCGTGGAGGTCGAAAACATCGCGCTCATCGCGCAAAGCGTCGGCGCCGTGGTCGCGGCGACCTGGGTCCACGATTACGCCCCGCGCCTGCGCGCGCTGGTGCTGGCCTCGCCGGCGTTCAAGGTCAAGCTGTACGTGCCGCTGGCGCGGCCGGGCCTGGCGCTGATGCAGAAGCTGCGCGGCAATTTCTTCGTCAACAGCTACGTCAAGCCGCAATGGCTGACCCACGACGAAGAGCGCGTGCGCAGCTATCGCACCGACCCGCTGATCGCGCGGCCGATTTCGGTGCGGGTGCTGCTGGGCTTGTACGAGGCGGCCGACCGCATCGTCGCCGATGCGCAGGCGATTACGGTGCCGACGCAGCTGTTGGTCTCCGGCGCCGATTTCGTCGTCCACCGCGGCCCGCAGGACCGGTTCTACGAGCGCCTGGGCAGCGCGATCAAGGAACGCCACCTGCTGGCGGATTTCTTCCACGACACCCTCGGCGAGAAGGGCCGCGTCGCCGCGGTCAACCGCATCCGCGCGTTCGTGCAGGCGCGTTTCGCCGAACCGCTGAGCCGCGCCGACCTCAGCCAGGCGCACAAGCGCGGGCCGAGCTTCGAGGAGTCGGAAAAGCTGGCGTGGCCGCCGCAGCGCTGGTCGCTGGCGGATCTGCACTGGCGCTTCGTGCGCGCAGGTTTGCGCTTCGGCGGCACGATGTCCGAAGGCATCCGCCTGGGCCTGGACACCGGCTTCGATTCGGGCAGCAGCCTGGATTACGTGTATCGCAACGAGGCCCGCGGCGGCGGCCCGCTCGGGCGCATGGTCGACCGCAATTATCTCGAAGCCATCGGCTGGCGCGGCATCCGCGTGCGCCGCCTGCATCTGCACGAGCTGCTGCGCGAGGCGATGCGCCGGCTGCGCGAGGCCGGGTTGCCGGTGCACGCGGTCGACATCGCCGCCGGCCACGGCCGCTACGCGCTGGAAGCGCTGGCCGGCGAGGGCGCGCACGCCGACAGCGTGCGTTTGCGCGACTACAGCCCGCTCAACGTCGACAAGGGCCGCGCCCTGATCGAAGAACTGCAGGCCGGCGCGATCGCCCGCTTCGACCAGGGCGATGCGTTCGACCGCAACGCGCTGGCGGCGCTGGACCCGAAGCCGACCCTGGCGGTGGTCTCGGGCCTGTACGAACTGTTCCCCGACAACGATCAGGTGCGGCGCTCGCTCGACGGCTTGGCCGCGGCGGTGCCGCCGGGCGGGTTCCTGGTCTACACCGGCCAGCCCTGGCATCCGCAGCTGGAATTCATCGCCCGCGCGCTGACCAGCCACCGCGGCGGCGCGGCCTGGGTGATGCGCCGGCGCAGCCAGCAGGAGATGGACGAGCTGGTGCGCGCGGCCGGCTTCGTCAAGGTCGACCAGCGCATCGACCGCTGGGGCATCTTCACCGTGTCGATGGCGCAGCGGGTCGCGCAATGACCGCCGCCGGCAGGGCGCGGCGCCCGTGGGGGCGCGCGGCGCTGTGGCTGTTGCTGCTGGGGCCGCTGTTCTTCGCCAGCTACGGCTACGCCAACTCGGTCGCGGCCGCGCGCGCGGACGTGCCGAGCCTGGCCTTCGCCTGGGAGCGGGCGATTCCGTTCTGGGCCTGGACCATCGTGCCGTACTGGTCGATCGACCTGTTCTACGGCATCTCGCTGTTCGTCTGCCGCGACCGCCGCGAGCTCGACACCCAGGCGCTGCGCCTGTTGACCGCGCAGGTGGTCGCGGTGAGCTGCTTCCTGCTGTGGCCGCTGCGCTACAGCTTCGTGCGGCCGGACAGCGACGGCGTGTTCGGCTGGTTGTTCGACGTGCTGCTGGGCTTCGACAAACCCTACAACCAGGCGCCGTCGCTGCACATCGTGCTGCTGATCGTACTGTGGGTGCGCTTCGCCCATCACTTGAGCGGGGCGTGGCGCTGGCTGCTGCACGGCTGGTTCGCGCTGATCGGGGTGTCGGTGCTGACGACGTTCCAGCATCACTTCATCGATGTTCCGACCGGCTTGCTGGCCGGTTGGCTGTGCGTGTGGCTGTGGCCCGAGCGCATCCGCGCGCCGTGGCGCGATGCGGCGTTGGCGCGCGATTCCAAGCGCTGGACGCTGGCGGCGCTGTACCTGGGCGGCGCGGCGTTGTGCGCGTGGGCGGCCGCGGCGCTGAGTGCGGGCGCGCTCGGTGGCTGGGCGCTGTGGCTGTGGTGGCCGGCGTCGTCGCTGGCGCTGGTCGCGCTGAACTACGCGCTGCTCGGGCCGGCCGGCTTCCAGAAGCGCGACGACGGCCGCCTGAGCGTGGCCGCATGCTGGCTGTTCGCGCCGTACCTGCTCGCAGCCTGGATCAATTCGCGGCTGTGGACGCGGCGCGCGCCGCAGCCGGTGGCGATCGCCGACGGGGTCTGGCTCGGCCGCATTCCCGGCCGCGGCGAGCGCGAGCGCTTCGCCGCGGTGGTGGACGTCAGCGCCGAGTTGTCGCTGGCCGATGCGCGCGCGGACGATGCGGTGCGGCCGATGCTCGATCTGGTCGCGCCGACGCCGCAGCAGCTCAGCGAGGCGGCCGAGGCGATCGCGCAGCGGCAGGGGCGCGGCGAGCTGTTGGTGTGCTGCGCCCTGGGCTATTCGCGCAGCGCCGCGGCGGTGGCCGCATGGCTGCTGCGCAGCGGCCGCGCGGCGAGCGTGGACGAGGCGGTGGCGATGCTGCGCCGTGCGCGTCCGGCCGTGGTGTTGCGCGCGCCGCACCTGCGCGCGCTGCAGGCGTTGAGCGCGGCGCCCGCGCCGGCGGCGCACGGGCTCGGAACGCAGCGCGCATGAGCGCGCCCGGCCTGCCGCCCGTCGCCGGGTTCGGCGCGTTCGAATTGCGCGCGATGGCGGCCTTGCTGGCGCAGGGCCGGACCTTGTGCGCGGCCTCGCTGGTGCTGACGGCGCTGGCCTGGCTGGGCCTGTTCGAGGCGGCTGGCCTGAGCGGCTGGCGCCCGGCGCTGTGGTTCGCGGCGGCGGCCGGGTTGCTGCAGCTTTACTACGCCGTGCGTGTGGATTTCGATGCGCGCCTGCTGCAGGCGCTGGCCGCGCACGCGCAGGCCGATGCGGACGGCGGCGCCGCCCGGCTCGACGCCGCGCTGGCCACGCTCGGCCTGCGCAAGCCGGCTGCGGCGACCCGCGGCTGGCCCGAGCGTTGGCGCGGCGCGCGCGGTCTGTTGCGCAAACAGGCCGGTTTGGTGATCCTGCAGAGCGCGGCGTTGCTGGCCGCGCTGGGGAGCGCGTAGTTTCCGCGCGCTGTGCAGCACGCCCGAAGGACCAGGCCATGAACGAAACGGACCAAGCGCAGCACGACGTCGAATGGACTGCGCAGCGGCGCGCGCTGTGGCAGCGCCTGCGCGAGTACCGCTTCGGCGGCGACGAGGCCGAGGCCTTCCTCGACCGCGTCGCGCATGCGCTGGGCTGCGACCGCGCCGGCGCCGAGGCGGCGCTGGAGGAATACCGGCGTTTCTGCTTCCTCGCCGTCGCCGCCGACCATCCGGTCACCCCGAGCGTGCGCATCGACAAGGTCTGGCACGCCCACCTCACCGACACCCGCGACTACTGGGGGCGCTTCTGCCCGCAAGTGCTGCGCCGCGAACTGCACCACACGCCCTCGCTGGGCGGGCAGGCCGAAGACGCGCGCCACCAGGCGCAGTACCGGCAGACCCTCGCCAGCTACCAGGGCTTTTTCGACGAGCCGCCGCCGCTGCTGTGGCCGCCGCCGCTGCCGCCGCCGGCGCCGAAAGCGCCGGCCGCGCGCGCTGGCGCGGGCCAGCGCCTGCTGTCGCCCTGGCAATCGGAGCCGCGCGGCGGTTACTTGGCGGTGTCGCTGGCCAGCGGCGCGCTGGCGCTGATCTACCTGACCTGCGTGCGCGCGCAAGGCACGCCGAATCCGCTGGATTTCTACGGCGGCGGCTTCCTGATCCTGTACCTGGCGGCGCTGCCGTGGGCGTATCTGGTCGGCACTGCGATCAAGCGCGCGCTGCGTGGGCCGAACCAGCGCAACTCCGCCCAGGTCGAGGACTCGGTCGAACTGGCCTACCTCGCCGGCGGGGCGGAACGCGCCGCCGACGCGGCCCTGGTCGAGCTGATGCATCGCGACGTGCTCGGGCTGGACTACAGCGGCGCGCCGCTGCAGGCGGCCGGACGTCTCGACCGGGTCTGGCTGCGCATCGACGCCGCGCGCCTGCAGGCGCAGGCGGCGCAGATGCCGCGGCCGGTACGCGACGCGGCTGCGGTGGCCGAGCGCGAGCAGAGCCTGTCGCGCACGCTGGCGGCGCTGGTGCGGGTGTACGAGCCGATCGGCGCGCAGCTGCGGCGCAAGGGCTGGTGGCTCAGCCACGCTGCCGACGTGCGCCTGCGCTGGCTCGGCAGCGCGCCGCTGCTGGCGCTGGCGGGGCTGGGAACGGCCAAAATCTTCGTCGGCCTCGCGCGCGAGCGGCCGGTCGGCTTTCTGGTCGTGCTGGTCGCGCTCACCGCGCTGATCGCGCTGGCGCGGTTGCTGCGCCAGCAGCGGCGCACCCGCGCCGGCGAATGGGCGCTGTACGACGCCAGCGGGCGGGCGACGCCGGGCGAGCCGGCGGTGTATGTCGCGCTGTCGGGCACGGTCGGTCTGTACGGCAGCGGTTTCGCCGACTATCACATCCTGCGCACGCCGCCGGGTTCCAGCGGCGGCGACAGCGGTTCCGGCAGCAGCGGCAGCTGCAGCGGTGGCGGCGGAGGTGGTTGCGGCGGTGGCGGCGGTGGTGGCTGCGGCGGTTGCGGCGGCGGTTGAACGGAGTGCCACGATGAGCGATCCCCAAGTTTCTCCCCGCCGCGCCGCGCGCTATGAGCGCCGGCTCGCACTGGCCGCATGGCTGCGCGCGCGCGGTGCCACGCCGAACGGTTTGTCGCTGTTCGCGGTCGGCCTGTCGGCGCTGGCTGGCGCGGCGTTCTTCTTCGCCCTGCGCGATCCGCCGCATTACGGCGTGGCGTTGTTGCTGTTCGCGGCGCTGTGCCTGGCCGGACGCATCGTCTGCAATCGCCTCGACGGCCTGATGGCGCGCCGCGGCGGCATGGTCGGCAAGGCCGGCGAGGTCTACAGCGACGCGCCCGACCGGCTCGCCGACGCGCTGGTGTTTCTCGGCGTCGGCTACGGCCTGGCGGCGTGGGTGCCGTGGGCCTCGGACCTGGGCTGGGCCGCCTCGCTGCTGGCGGTGGGCACGGCCTATGTGCGCGTGCTCGGCCTGGCCTGCGGCCTGCGCGAGCACGGCGAGGGGCCGATGCCCAAGCGCACGCGCATGCTGGCGATGGCCTGGGCGGCGCTGCTGGCGGCCGCAGGCCTGGCGCTGGCGCCCGTGTCGGTGGTGGCGTGGTTGTTGCTGGCGACGCTGGCGCTGGTCGCCGCCGGCGCGGCGCTGACCATCGCCTTGCGCTTGCGCGCGATCGTGCGCGAACTGGAGTCCCGATGATTTCGAATCTGCTCGCTGCCGGCTTCAGCTCGGCGATCCGCCTGCTGACCGGTGCGCGCGCGTTGTGGCGCTGCTCGCCTTCGTCCGAGCACCGCGTCTACTACGGCAACCACGTCAGCCACGGCGATTTCGTCATGATCTGGTCGGCGCTGCCGCCGTCGCTGCGCCGGCAGGTGCGGCCGGTGGCCGGCGCCGACTACTGGCAGCGCGACGCGCTGCGCCGCTATCTGATCCGCGAGGTGTTCAACGGCGTGCTGATCGAGCGCGAGCCGCTGTCGCGCAAGTACGACCCGATCGAAGTGCTGTGCGAGGCGGTGGACGACGGCAGTTCGCTGATCCTGTTCCCCGAGGGCACGCGCAACCAGAGCGAGGAGCCGCTGCTGCCGTTCAAGAGCGGCTTGTACCACCTGGCGCGGCGACGGCCGGAGCTGGAATTCGTGCCGGTGTGGATCGACAACCTCGCCCGGGTCATGCCCAAGGGCAAGATCCTGCCGTTGCCGCTGCTGTGCACGGCGACCTTCGGCGACACCCTGCGTCTGGGCGCGGACGAGGACAAGGACGCGTTCCTGGCGCGCGCGCAGCGCGCGCTGCTGGCGCTGTCGGAACATGCGGGAAGCGACAACGGCGGAGGCCGGGCCTGATGGATCGATGGATCGAGTTCGTGCGCGCGCAGTCGCATCCGGTGCTGCTGTTCGCCGGCGTCGCCGCGGTGCTGCTGCTGGCGACGCTGATTTCCGAGTGGCTGCGCTGGCGCACGCGCGAGCGGCCCAGCGCGGTGATCGCCAACCTGGTCGCGCGCATCCGCGCCTGGTGGGTGATGGTGCTGCTGGTCGGCGTGGCCTTCGCCCTCGGCCGGGTCGGCATGATCGTGCTGTTCGCCCTGGTCTCGCTGTTCGCGCTGCGCGAGTTCATCACCCTCGCCCCGACCCGGCGCAGCGACTACTACGCGCTGCTGGCCGCGTTCTACCTGGCGCTGCCGCTGCAGTACTGGCTGGTCTACACCGACTGGTACGGGCTGTACACGTTGCTGATCCCGGTCTACGCCTTCCTGCTGCTGCCGATCCTGTCCGCCGTCGGCGAGGACACCACGCGCTATCTGGAGCGCACGGCCAAGGTGCAGTGGGGCCTGATGATCTGCGTGTTCTGCATCTCGCACGTGCCGGCGCTGATCAACCTCAAGATTCCCGGCTACGAGGGCCGCAACCTGTTGCTGGTGGCGTTCCTGGTGATCGTGGTGCAGTCCTCGGACGTGCTGCAGTACATCTGGGGCAAGTTGTGCGGCAAGCGCCTGATCGCGCCGCGGCTGTCGCCGTCGAAGACGGTCGAAGGTTTCGTCGGCGGCGTCGCCTCGGCCACCGCGCTGGGTGCGGCGCTGTGGTGGATCACGCCGTTCACGCCGTGGCAGGCGGCGGGGCTGGCGCTGGTGATCAACCTGATGGGCTTCTACGGCGGGTTGGTGATGTCGGCGATCAAGCGCGATCGCGGGATCAAGGACTGGGGCCACATGATCGAAGGCCACGGCGGCGTGCTCGACCGGTTGGATTCGGTGTGCTTCGCGGCGCCGGTGTTTTTCCACCTGATTCGGTACTGGTGGGTTTGAAGGCCGGAGGGGCCGCAAACCCGGTTGAAGCGTGGAATTACGCAAGTCACGAAGAACCCAAGACCGTCATTACAGCGAAAGCCGGAACCCACATCGATCTTGCCGTGGTCCTTGCTGTTGCCCCTGCTCCTGGCTCCCCCCGCCGCCCCGAACTCGCCACAGGCAAATAGAGACCCGAAGGGCGGCGCGCAGGACGCGCGCCGTGCGCCACCCAGGCCAGGGATGGCCTGTGTGGCGCATCCCTGCGCAAGCACCGCCCCCTAGTGGCTTTTGACTCGAAACAGGGAAAAGCACTTTCTTTGGTTACTTTCTTTGTTGCTTTGGACAAAGAAAGTGACCCGGCCGCTTGCGGACGGAAGCTGTTGATCTTGCGCTTGTCGCCAGGTGTAACCAACGAACTTAGGCGGAGTTTGTCGTAGGTGGGTTGGCGCGGTCGCGACTTGCGTCGCTCCTACAGGGGCTTCGGCCAGTTTCGTATCCGACTGTAGGAGCGGCGCGAGCCGCGACCACGCCAACGCAACTACGACGAAACCTGCGCAATAACCGCGCTTTCGCGGTCGCGACTTGCGTCGCTCCTACAGGGTCTCCGGCGAGTTTCGTATCTCCCTGTAGGAGCGACGCAAGTCGCGACCGCGCCAATGAGCTTGCGACGAACCTCACCTACGCTTGTGGGCTGCGCCTGACGACAAGCGGACATCAAGAGCTTCCGTCCGCAAGCGGCCGGGTCACTTTCTTTGTCTTGCCAAAGAAAGTAACCAAAGAAAGGCGCTTTTCCTGTTTTCGAATCAAGAGCCACTAGGGTTCGGCGCTTGCGCGGGGATGCGCCACACAGGCCATCCCTGGCCTGGGTGGCGCACGGCGCGCGTCCTGCGCGCCGCCCTTCGGGTCTCTATTTGCCTGTGGCGGGTTCGGGGCGGCGGGGGGAGCGAGGAGCAACGGCAATAGCAACAGCGACAGCAACAGCAACAGCAACAACGAGTGAATTCCGGCTTTCGCCGGAACTACGAGTCGGTCGTTGCGACGGCGGCGACGCCGCATCGCTGCGGTCGATTGCGGGCTACACGCGGCGAGGGCAGGGCCGCCTCAGCTCCAGTCGAAACTCAGCAGCGCCAGCCGCTCGACGGGTTCGTAGAACAACAGGATCAAGTCGGCGCCGCTGGTGCGGTAGTTCCAGCCCGGCACCGAGGCCACGTGGTGGAAGCGCCGGCCGGCGGGGCTCAGCGGCCACACCCGTTCTTCGCCGTCGACCTGGCCGTATTCCAGCGGGAATTCGACCGTCTCTTCCCAGTTGCCGCCGGCTTCCAGGTCGCCGCCGACGTATTCGACCAGTTCGATCGCGTCTTCGTTGCCGTAGCTCGGCCGGCCCTTGCGGTCCAGGCGCACGAGCTTGCCGTGGGCGCGGTAGTAATCGCGCGAGGCGGCGTAGGCGGCCTCTTGTTCGGCGTAGTGCGCTTCCAGCTCGCGGCGCGATACCTGCAGCGCGGCCGGCGTATGTTCCGCGCCGGTTTCGAGCAGGAAATAGCGCGCGTCGCCGAGCAGGCGATAGCGGCCGTCGGCCTCGACCTGGAAGCCGATCCAGTTCGGCCGCAGCAGTTCGCCGTCCTCGACTTGGCTGTACTGGCCGACCAGGCCGTCGCAGGGTTCCAGCGGGCTCAGCAGGTGCAGCCAGCCCGACCACTGCGGGTCGGCCGCGGCCAGGTCGATGGAGACCAAGGGGTGCAGGTGCCGGGCCAGGTGTTGCTGGTCGACGGCGAAGACGTCGGCGGCGTCGGGAAACGGGCGCAGCCAGCCGCCGGCCTGGGTGAGGTCGCGTTCGGCGTCCATGTCGGTTCTCGTGAAGTCCTGAAAGCGGGCGTCGGCGTCGCGCGCGTGGCGCGGGCGCGGCTTATTCCAGCCCGTACTCGCGCAGTTTTTTGCGCAATGTGGCGCGATGGATGCCCAGCATCGCCGCGGCGCGGCTCTGGTTGCCGTCGCAGTGCTGCAGCACTTCGGCGAACAGCGGGATTTCGAGCTCGCGCAGGGCGATCTCGTAGAGGTTTTCGGTGCCGCTTCCGTTCAGGTCGCCGAGGTAACGACGGATCGAAGTCGCGACGTGGTCGCGCAGCGGGACGCGGGGTCCGGAGCGTGCGCCATCGTTGCGGTCGTTGAGTGCGTTCAAGTGCTTCCCCGTAGCAGGCATTCGACCGTCGGAACGTGCAGGGACGCGCTAGGCGTGGCACCGACGGGACGGCGAGTCTAGCGCGCCGGAGTCGCTAGAGACAACGCGACGACCGGCCGTTCAACGGAAGTCGAAGGTGAACGCGACCACGCGCGGGGCCGGTTCGATCACGTCGAACTGCACCGCGGCGCTTTGCCCTGGGGCGATGAGGTCGCCGGGGCGGTGGCCGCGGCGGTACTCCTGTGGAGCGAACGCGCGCTGGCCGACCCGGCGGCCATCCACGTCCTCCAGGCTCAGCACCAGCACCGGCCAGGGTTGTGCCCAGCGCGCATCGTTGCGGAAGCCGGCGGACACGCGCAAGGCCCCCGCGCGTTCCGCTAACGGCAGCACATTGCGATTGAGCATCGTCAGCGCGGCCGGTTCGTGCCAGGCCGGAACCGAGCAGCCCAGTGCGCCGCACAGGCCGCTCACCAGCGGGCGCCAGCGCGCGTCGGCGGCGAGTTCGGCGCGTTGCGCCAGCAGCAGTTGCAGCGCCAGCGTCAGGGTCAGCGCGGCGATCGCGAGCGCGCCGCTCCAGTGCAGGCGCGGCTTGGGCGCCTGCGCGCGCGCCTGCTGGCGGGCGAAGCTCGGCGCGCGCCGCGCCGAGGTTACGGTGGTTTCGGATTTGCGTTGGCGGCGGCCGCGCGCGGGCGGGGCGGCGGTCGCGGCAGCGCCGGTGAGCGGAGGCAGCGCGGCGGGCTCGGGTTCGGTGCGGGCGGTGTCGGTGTCGATGGCAGCGGCCGATGTGGCTTGCGCTGCGTGCTTGTCCATGTCCGCTGCTGCGGTGTCGTGCGCTTCGGCGGCCGACGCGGCAGCTTCGTCGTGTTCCGATGCGGAGGGCTGCGGCTTCGCTGCGGCCGATGGCGCGGCGTCGTCGGCCGGCGCTGCGCGCGCGGCCGGGTCGCGAACCGAAGCGGCATGCCCGGCCTGTGTCGCCGCTTCGGCAGTACCGGCGCGACGCAGGCTGCGGCTGATTTCGTCGCCCACCGGCACGCTCGCCGGCGGTGCCGGCGTCGCGGCCGCTGCGTTGACAGCAATGCCGTCGTCGACCGGCGCGTCGTCGATGAGCGAAGCCGCCGGCGCCTCGGCCACCGCGTCGCGCGCCGTGCCGGCCTCTTCGGCCGCCGCGGCCTGCGCGGCCATCGCCGCCGGCGCCTCGCTCTGCAGCGAGCCGCCGCAGCGCGGACAGGCGCGCGCCGGACCGTCCTTGGCGACGATCAGCGCGACCAGGTAACCGCAGTGAGGGCAGGCGACGAACATGCGCGCTTATTCAACCATGCCGCGCGCTCAGCGACGACGCACGCCTGTGACGCGAATCCAGTCTTCGAGGCGTTCGACCTGCAACGCGTCGAAACCCTCGGCATAGCGCGCGACCACTTCGTCCTCCTGCCCGGCGAGGATGCCCGACAGGGCGATGCGCCCGCCCGGCGCGACCCGCGCGGCCAGGGTGTCGGCCAGCGCGATCAGCGCCGAAGCGAGGATGTTGGCGACCACCACCGGATACGCCGCCACCGGTTCGTCCTGCGGCAGGTACACCTGCATGCGCGCGGCCTCGCCGTTGCGTTCGGCATTGTCGGCGGTGGCGATCAGCGCTTGCGGATCGTTGTCGACGCCGATCGCGTCGGCGGCACCGAGCTTGAGCGCGGCCAGCGCGAGGATGCCCGAGCCGCAGCCGAAATCGAGCACGCGCCGCCCGGCCAGTTCGCCGGCGTCGGCGAGCGCGTCGAGCCAGGCCAGGCACAGCGATGTGGTCGGGTGGGTGCCCGAGCCGAAGGCCAGGCCCGGGTCCAGGCGCACCACCGCGGCGTCGGCGCGGTCGGCGTCGGCCGGCAGGTCCTGGTTCCACGGCACGATCCAGGTGCGGCGGCCGAACTGCAGCGGCGCGTACTGGTCCATCCACGCGCGTTCCCAGTCCTGGTCGTCGACGTTGGCGAAGCCGACCCGGCTCCAGTCCAGGTCCGGGTCGAAGGATTCCAACGCGGCCAGGATCACCAGCGCGTCGGCGTCGTGCGGGAACAGCGCGCTGAGCACGATCGACTGCCACAGCGGGGTCTCGCCGACGCCGGGTTCGAGGATCGCGCGCTCGTTGCTGCTGTCGGCATCGGCGTCGAGCATGGTCACGGCGAGCGCGCCGACGTCGTCCAGCGCGGCCTCGAAGCGCGGCTGTTCGGCCTCGCTGCAGCGCAGGGTGAGTTCCAGGAAAGGCATGGGCGGGCGCGGATGAGCGAAAACGGCGGCCATTATTGACCCGTTTCGCCGCGATCAGATAGCGTGCGGCGCTTTGCGGACCCAAGGACGCGCAGTCGCGATGCACATGGACGCCTACCCACGCCAGCCGTTTTCCCCCGTTCCCGCCGCCCGCGCGCTCGCCTTGGGCATCGCCCTGAGCCTGGCCGCGGCCTGTGCGCGCGATCCGGCGCCCGCCGCGGCGCCGGCCGCGCCCGTCGCGCCGGCCAAGGCGCCGGCCGTCGCGGGACCGGCGCCCGACGCCACCGCCCCGGGCTCGCTGCCCACCGACATCGCCGGTCTGCGCCTGGAGCGGCTGAGCGCGTTGCCGGCGCTGCCGAAACAAGACAATGCCGAGGTCGCCGGCGACTGCTCGGTCGAGCCCAAGTCCGCCGAGGCCCGCGCCGCCGTGATCCGCGGCTGGAAGGTGTTCGCCGAGCGCGAGTGGCAGGGCTACCGGGTGGTCGGCGTCGCCGGCGCGCCGGGCGTGCTGGCCGGGATGGGCTGCACCGCCGGCGGCGGGCGGCTGCTGTTCTTCCGCGACGGCCAGGCGGTGGCGCAAGTGTTCGAGCCCGGCGCGCGCGCCGAGGAAGGCGACAGCGGCGTGCAGGGCTTCGACGACGGCGAGGACGCCAAGCTGCGCGGCGGCGACGCGGCGCTGGGCGTGTTCGACTGGGCGGTGCAGCGCGCGCGGGTGCGGGCCGAGGACGGCGCGCTGCGCCTGGTCGCGCTGCCGGAAACCGACCGCTACTGCGGCGGCCGCGCCGCGGTGCCGCGGGTGGAAGGCGTGGCCCTGCCGCAGGCGCGCGAGCGCCTGCTCGCGCACGGCTGGCGCGCCGCGCCGCCGCAGCGCGAGGAGCCCGGCTTCGTCGGCGGTCTGGTCGAGGCCGGCTTTCCCGAAGTCGAGGACTGCGCCGGCACCGGCCAGGGCTTTTGCAGCTTCGCCTACCGCAACGACGCCGGCGACCGCCTGACCCTGATCAGCGCCGGCGAACTGTCGCGCCCGGAAAAACCCGGCGACGAGGAATACTGGCCGCACGCGCGCCACGCCGGGGTCGCCTGCGCCGGAGCGGCCGCTCCCGCCGCCGGCGACTAGCGGCGGCGGGGCCGCCGAGGCCGGCTCGCCGGCAACTGAGAACTGTGATTTGCATCGCTTCGTGAGCCGGGGCGGGCATCGGCCGGGCGCTTGACATATCATCGACGCTTCGTCGCGCCGCCCCGTCGGGGCCGGCGCGCCCTCCCGCACCTTCGTCGTCCGGCCGCGAGTCGCGCCCTTTGATGTCCGATGCCTGCCCATCCGCCTATCCGCAAGACTCGCGCCAGCCCTCGCGCGCGGGTGCGCGCATGAGCCTGCGATTGATGGCGGCAGCGGCGGCGCTGGTCTTGCTCGGCGGCGCGCTGGTGTACGCCCACCGCCGCCACGCCGAAGCGCTGCCGATCGGCGACGCCGACCTGGCCCAGGCGCCGGTGGCCATCGGCCCGGCCGGTGGCGCCGTCGGCGCCGACCGCGCTTCGGATTCGGCGATCCGCCCCGCGCCGCGCCGCCCGGCGCGCGCGCCGCTGCGGCCGCCGTCGCCGCTGCGCCAGCAGTTCGAGCAGACGCCCGATTTGTACTCGTTCGCTCAATCGCTGCGCCTGCGCGCCGAGGCCGGCGAGCCCGAAGCGATGTGGCTGCTGACCCGGGTCTACGACTACTGCGCCAACTATTCCAACGCGCCGGTGGATTACCGCAACGACACCCGCACGCTGGAAGCGATGAAGGTGCGCGGCGCGGCGGCGATGACCGCCGCGCGCAACCGGGTCAGCGAGCGCTGCGCGCGCTTCGCCCCGGACGATGCGCTCGGCTATCCGATGATCCTGGTCAAGCGGGTCGAAGCCGCGCAGGCCGGCAGCCTGGCCGCCGAGGCCTCGCTGCTGAGCGCCGGCAAGCCGTTGGAGAAGACCGACGACTACCGCCGCGGCCTGATCGATCGGGTGTTGCGCTCCAAAGATCCGGAAGCGTTCATGGCGCTGTCCGGCGGCATGGGCCTGGCCAGCAACGGCCGCAGCGCCGGTTTCGATTACCAGCGCGTGTCGGGCACCCAGTTCGCCGAACTGGCCTGGAAGCTGGCTGCGTGCCGGCTGGGCCAGGACTGCGGGCCGGACAGTTCGCTGATGACGTCCTACTGCGCCAACGGCGGCATTTGTTCGCAGGACCCGCAGCAGGATTTCGCGAGTTTCGTGTACGACGCGGCGATCCCGCGTCAGGGGGCGGAAGTGGTGCAAGAGATGATCTATTCGCTGACTGGCGAAGAGAGGACCAAATGAAACGCGAGCATTTCAAGCGCACGGCCAAGATCGGGTTCTGGGCGTTGTTGTTGAGCGCCTACTCGGTCGGCGCGGCCGGCGTGATGATCGACGTGTTCGGCGCGGACTACCGCGAGCTGGGACAGGTCGCGGTGACTTCGGTGGACTCCAAATCCGAGCGGCGCTCGTTGAGCGCGGCGCAGATCGCGGCGGTCTATCGCGCCCAGAGCGGCGCGCCGTTCTCGACCTTGCCGCCGGGCAGCACCTTCAAGGTGGTCTGGCCGGACGGTTCCAGCGAGTACGTGATGGTGGTCAGTCCATCGGCCAGCGGCGGCGTGCAGCCGATCCCGGGTACGCAGGTGCCGGCGAAGGGCAAGAAGGCCGGCAAGGGCGACGATGGCCAGCCGCGCAACGTGCCTGGCGCGACCGAGCTGACCGAGGCGGACGTGCAGGAAATGGCTGCGTGGATGGATGTGGTGGTGCGTTGATCGCTGCAATGGCGACGATGCGGGATGCGTGCGCGCAGGGCGCGCGCGGTGAGGCGGTGGGCGCGTCGCGGGTGTAGGCCGCGGGCGCGAGGCGTCGGTCGCGGGCTGGCGCGGTTAATCGATGGATCGGGTCGCTGGGCGGTTGCGGGCGGCGGTGTTTCGACTGGTTGGTTGAGCGGCGTTTGCTCCCTGTGGGGCGGCGGCGTGGGTTGCGGCGTTGCATGCTCAGGGATGGTGTTGCTGGCGCCGTGATCGGTCTTGTCGCGGTCGCGGCTTGCGCCGCTCCTACAGTCGGATACGAACTGGCCGCAGCCCCTGTAGGAGCGGCGCAAGTCGCGACCAACCGCAGCGACGCAGCTCCGCCGTGATCTCCCGAAGCCCGCAACCCTCACGCCGTCATTCCGGCGAAAGCCGGAATCCAACCGCAGCGACTTAGCTCCGCCGCGACCTCCCGAAGCCCACAACCCCCACGCCGTCATTCCGGCGAAAGCCGGAATCCAACCGCAGCGATGCGGCTCCGCCGCAACCTCCCGAAGCCCGCAACCCTCACGCCGTCATTCCGGCGAAAGCCGGAATCCATTTTGATCTGGCTTCTGCTTCTATCGTTGCTACGAGTGACGACCAGCGAACATCAACAGCTTCCGTCCGCAAGCGGCCGGGTCACTTTCTTTGTCTTGCCAAAGAAAGTAACCAAAGAAAGGCGCTTTCCTTATTTTCGGATCAAGAGCCACTAAGGTTCGGTGCGTTCGCGGGGATGCGCCACACAGGCCATCCATGGCCTGGGTGGCGCACGGCGCGCGTCCTGCGCGCCGCCCTTCGGGTCTCTGGTTGCCTGTGGCGAGTTCGTTGCGGCGGGGGGAGCTAAGAGCTAAGGCGACAGCAATGGTCGCAAACAAAAACCCCTTCCTTGCGGAAGGGGTTTTGTCGTTGCGGCGGCGGTGCGGAGGGATCAGACGATCGCGATCGTCTTTTCCTTCTGCTCCTTGAGCCGCTTCTCGAGGTAGTGGATGTTCATGCCGCCCTGCTGGAAGCCGGCGTCCGACAGGATGCGCTGCTGCAGCGGAATGTTGGTCTTGATCCCGTCCACCACCATCTCGCTCAGCGCTACGCGCATGCGCGCGATCGCGGTTTCGCGGTCGGGGCCGTGCACGATCAGTTTGCCGATCATCGAGTCGTAGTTCGGCGGTACGCGGTAGCCTTCGTAGATGTGGCTGTCCACGCGCACGCCGGGGCCGCCCGGTGCATGGAAGTGGTTGATCAGGCCCGGGCAGGGCATGAAGGTTTCCGGGTCTTCGGCGTTGATGCGGCACTCGATCGCGTGGCCTTCCAGCACCACGTCTTCCTGCTTGATCGAAAGCTTGCGGCCGGAGGCGATCATCAGCTGCTCGCGCACCAGGTCGATGCCGGTCACCAGTTCGGTCACCGGGTGCTCGACCTGGATGCGGGTGTTCATTTCGATGAAGTAGAAGCGGCCGTTCTCGTACAGGAACTCGAACGTGCCGGCGCCGCGGTAGCCGATGCGGATGCACGCTTCCACGCAGACCTTGCCGATTTCCGCGCGCTGCTCGACGGTGATGCCGGGTGCCGGCGCTTCTTCGACGACTTTCTGGTGGCGGCGTTGCATCGAGCAGTCGCGCTCGCCCAGGTGGATCGCGTTGCCCTGGCCGTCGGCGAGCACCTGGATCTCCACGTGGCGCGGGTTCTCCAGGAACTTCTCCATGTACACCATGTCGTTGCCGAACGCGGCCTTGGCCTCGGACTTGGTGGTCTGGATCGCGGCGTTGAGATGCGCTTCGGTGTGGACCACGCGCATGCCGCGGCCGCCGCCGCCGCCGGCGGCCTTGACGATGATCGGGTAGCCGATCTCGCGCGCGATCTTGATGTTGGCCGCGTTGTCGTCGCCGAGCGGGCCGCCGCTGCCGGGCACGCAGGGCACGCCGGCGTCCTTCATCGCGCGGATCGCTTCGACCTTGTCGCCCATCAGGCGGATAGTCTCGGCGCGCGGGCCGATGAAAACGAAGCCCGATTGCTCGACGCGTTCGGCGAAGTCGGCGTTTTCGCTGAGGAAGCCGTAGCCGGGATGGATCGCCTGGGCGTCGGTGACCTCGGCCGCGGCGATGATCGAGGCCATGTTGAGGTAGCTCTCCGACGACGGCGCCGGCCCGATGCACACCGATTCGTCGGCCATGGCGACGTGTTTGAGGTTGCGGTCGACGGTGGAATGCACCGCGACCGTGCGGATGCCCAGGGCGTGGCACGCGCGCAGGATGCGCAGCGCGATTTCGCCCCGGTTGGCGATGACGACCTTGTCCAGCATGGTCGCGGCCTCAGCCGATCACGAACAAGGGCTGATCGAACTCGATCGGCTGGCCGCTTTCGGCCAGGATCTTGAGCACGGTGCCGGAGACGTCGGCTTCGATCGGGTTGAACATCTTCATCGCTTCGATGATGGCCAGGGTGTCGCCGGCCTTGACGGTCTGGCCGACCGACACGAACGAGGGCTTGTCCGGCGCCGGCGAGGTGTAGAAGGTGCCGACCATCGGCGCGCGCACGATGTGGCCGTCGGGCAGGTCGTTGCCGAGCTTGGCGCTGCCGCCGGTGGCCGCTTCGGTCGGCGACTGCATCGGCATCGGCTGGGCGGCGCGCGGTTCCGGCGCGGCGTAGACCGGCGCGGCCGGGGCGAGGGCGTAGCTGCCCTTGGGCGCGCGGGCCAGGCGGACCGACTCTTCGCCTTCCTTGATCTCGATCTCGGCGAGGTTGGATTCCTCGAGCAGGTCGATCAGTTTCTTGATTTTGCGCAGGTCCATGAAGCGGGCCTCTGGGTGTTGGATCTTGGGTGCGGGCCGCGCAGACGCGGTCCGGGCGAAAGGGGGTTCAGGATGCCAGCCGTTTGATTGCCGCTTCGAGCGCGTAGCGGTAGCTGTCGGCGCCGAAGCCGCAGACCACGCCCACGGCCAGGTCGCTGAAGTAGCTGTGGTGGCGGAACGGCTCGCGGGTGTGCGGGTTGGACAGGTGGATCTCGATGAACGCGATCGCGACCGCGGCCAGGGCGTCGCGGATCGCCACGCTGGTATGGGTGAGCGCCGCGGGGTTGATCAGGATCAGCGCGGTGCCGTCCGTGCGCGCGGCCTGGACCCGGTCGACCAGCACGTGCTCGGCGTTGGACTGCAGGCTCTCCAGCGCGTGGCCGGCTTCGGCTGCGCGCGCGGCCAGGCCGGCGTCGATCTCGGCCAGGGTGGTGCGGCCGTAGACCTCGGGCTCGCGCGTGCCGAGCAGGTTGAGGTTGGGGCCGTGCAGGACCAGGAGCTTGGCCATCGAGACCGGGACCGGTTGCCTTCAAAGGGCGGCAGTTTGCGTGAAGGCCGGCGGGTTGTCCAGGAGTTGCCCGCCAAATCGGCGAAGTTATCGCGCTTTAAGCGGTTGTTTGAGTGGCGGCTCTAAATGTCGGCATGTTCGCGGCGGGACGCGAATGTTCGGCGCTGGATCGGCACCGAATCGGCGCAGTTGCCGTGACGTTGCTCGCGCGGATCGCGCGTGCCGTCGCGCTTGCGCGGCGGGCTGCGGCCTATTCGAGCACAGGGGCGGCCGCGGCGGGAGGGCGGCCGGCACGGGGATTGCGGGCGGCGGTCGCAGCTCGGGGATGTCGGCGGGGCTGAGATTCGCTGGCCGGGCTTGGGTTTGCGGCGATCGGGGATGAAGGCGTCGGGCCTGAAGGCCCTCCCACAAGGGCTTCCGGCTTGCGGCTTCCGGCTTGCGCGTGGAGGGCCTACTTTTGTGGGAGGGGCTTCAGCCCCGATGCCTTCCGGTCAGGTCGCCGCGACCTGGGACAAAAGCATCGGGCCTGAAGGCCCTCCCACAATGGCTTCTGGCTTCCGACTTCCGACTTCCGACTTCCGGCTTACGAGTGGAGGGGCTGCTTTTGTGGGAGGGGCTTCAGCCCCGACACTTTTCGGTCGGATCGCTGCGATCCAGCACAAAGGCGTCAGGCCCGAAGGCCTTCCCACCGCTTCGGGCCGGGTCACTCCGCCCAGCCATCGATCTCACCGTCCTCGAACGGCCCGATCCGCTGCTTGACCAGGCGCCCGTCGGCGCCGACCAGCACGCTGTAGGGCAGCACGCCCTTGGGGTTGCCGAGCTGCACGCCGGAATCGCGCGGGCCCGGCGCGTCGAGCAGGATCGGGTAGTGCACCGGCACGCGCTTGAGGAAGGCGCCCACATCCTCGGCGTTGTCGAGCGCGATGCCGACCACTTGCGTGCCGGTGGCGCCCTGGCTGCGCGCGTAGCGGTCCAGTTCGGGCATTTCCTTGATGCACGGGCCGCACCAGCTGGCCCAGATATTGATCAGCAGCGGCCGCCCGGCGTAGGCCTTGGGCAGCTCGACCGGTTGGCCGTCGAGGCCGGGCAGGCGCAGCGCCGGGATCGGCTGGCCGCGCTCGGCCACGGCCAGGTCGGCCGGCGGCTTGGGCGCCTGCATTTTCATTTCCGCCTGCCACATGCGCTGGCCCAACTCGGTGCGGGCGAACCAGCCGCCGCCGCCGACCAGTTGGCCGGCGATCAGGCCGAACGCGCCGGCGGCCACCGCCACCGCGATCACCTTCACCGCCGAGGGGATCGCCATCGCTCAGCGCTCCCCGCCGGCCGAACCGGTAACCGCCGCGCGCGCGCGCGCCGCGCGGGCGGCGAAGGGTTCGGCCTTTTCGAAGCCGACCAGGCGCAGCTCGCGGCGTTCGGCGCCGTGGGCGTAATAGATCGTCATCGGCGGGCCGATCACGCCCAGCCGCTTCATCAGCGCCTGGTCGATCTCGTCGTTGGCGGTGACGTCGGCCTTGAGCAGGACGAAGCCCTCCAGCGCCTGATGCACAGCCGGTTCGGGGAAGGTGTACTTCTCCATCTCTTTGCAGGCCACGCACCAGTCGGCGTAGAAGTCGAGCATCAGCGGCTGGCCGGCGGCCTGGGCCGCAGCGATTTCGCGGTCGAGGTCTTCGTTGGATTTGATCTTGCGGAACGGAAGCTCGGCGCTGTGCGCCGCGCCGCCGCCGCGCAGGTTGGCCAGCGGCTGCAGCGGGTCGTGGCCGCCGGCGAGCGCGCCGAACAATTGCGCCGCGCCGGCCACGCCGAACAACAGCGCCACCACCCAGGCCAGCGCGCGCAGGCCGAAGCCGCGTTGCGCGCCGCCGCCGCCGAGCGCGACCAGCACCGCCGCGCCCAACAGCACCGCGCCGTACAGCGCCAGCGCGACCGGGCCCGGCAGGATCCGCGACAGCATCCACACCGCCATGCCCAGGAACACCAGGCCGAACACGCGCTGCACGCCGACCATCCATGGCCCGCTGGTCGGCAAGCCCTTGCCGGCGGCGACGCCGAAGGCGAGCAGCGGCGCGCCCATGCCCATCGCCAGGAAGAACAGCGCCGCGCCGCCGAACAGCGGGTCGCGGGTCTGGCCGATGTAGAGCACCGCGGCGGCCAGCGGCGGCGCCACGCAGGGGCCGACGATCAGCGCCGACAGCGCGCCCATCATCGCCACGCCCGTCCACGAACCGCTGCGCTGGCGGTCGCTGACCTCGCCGACCAGGCTGCGCAGCTTGTGCGGCAACTGCAGTTCGAACAGGCCGAAGCTCGACAGCGCCAGGGCCACGAACAGCGCCGCGAACAGCACGATCACCCACGGCGTCTGGAACGCGATCTGCAAGTTGGCGCCGACCAACCCGGCGACGACGCCCGCGATCGTGAACACCACCGCGCTGGCCAGCACGTACACCAGCGACAGCGCGAACGCGCGGCGCGCGCCCAGGCCCGGGCCGCGGCCGACGATCAGGCCCGACAGGATCGGGATCATCGGCAACACGCACGGGGTGAACGCCAGCAGCAGGCCGAAGCCGAAGAAGGTCAGCAGAGCGAAGTAGCGGTTGGGGCCGGCCAGCGAGGCGGCGAGCAGGCTGTCTTCGGCCTGCGGGGCGGCGTCGGTGGGCGCGGCGGGCGGCGTGGCCGGCGCGCCGATGGCGCCGGCGGCTGCGTTCGCGGCGGTGTCGCTGTTGGTGCTGCCGGTGGCAGGGATGGCGTCGGTGCCGGCGGTGTCGTTCGCGGTTGCGCTTGCTGCGTTGGGATCGGCAGCAGCGTTGGTCGGCGCACCGGTGGCATCGGCAGAAGCGGCCGTTGCGCCCGTCGCGGCCGCTGCGGCGGTGGCCGTCGCGGTAGTCGCTGCAGTGGCCGCCGCCGCATCCGCCGTCACCGTCCCACGCGGCAGGTCCACGGTGATCTTGCGCGTCATCGGCGGATAGCAGATGCCGTCGGTCTGGCAGCCCTGGAAGCCCGCGGTCAGCACCAGCTTGCCGGCCTCGGCGGTCTTGCGCAGCAGCGGCAGCGGCACGTCGATCTGGTCGAAGAACACGGTGACGTTGCCGAAATGCTCGTCGCGGTGCGCGGTGCCGCGCGGCCACTGCGGCTTGCCGGCGGCGATGTCGGCGCGGTCGGTCTTCAGCGAGGTCTTGTCGCGGTACAGGTAATAGCCGCGCGCCGGGGTGAAGCGCAGCAGCAGGGTGTCGCCGTCTTTGGCGATGGCTTCGAAGCCGAACGCCTGCTCCGGCGGCAGCGGCAGCGCATCGGTGGCGGCGCCCGCGCCCGCGCCCGCGGCCGGCGCGCTCAGCGGCGCGGCGCCGCCGAGCAGCGGGTTGGAGGCGCCGCCGCGCGCGCCGAAGCTGGCCAGCGGCGCGGCCGCGGCCGGCGCCGGATCCATCGCCGGCGCAGCATTCGCGCCGAGGCTCGAGTTCAATCCACCGCCGCCGCCGGCCGGCGCGGCCAGCGCGACGTCGAGTGTGCGCGTTTGCGGCGGATAGCACACGCCGGCGTCGGCGCAGCCCTGGTACTTGATCGTGAGCCGGGTGCGCGCGGCCTTGGCCTGGCCGGGCAGGGTCGCCGCCACGTCCTGGTGGTAGGTCTCGACATCGCCGAAGAACTGGTCGCGGTAGGCCTTGCCCTTGGGCAGTTGCAGCGCCTGCGCGGCGAAGCCGGCGTCGCTCTTGACCGAGATGCGGTGGCGGTAGAGGTAATAGCCCTTGGCCACCTTCCACGAGATCGCGATGCGGTCCGGCGCCGGCGATTGCGCGCTGACGGCGAAGGCCTCGTCGACCGGCAGCAGATCCTTTTCGTCCACCGCCAGCGCGGGCGCGGCGGCGGCCAGGCCGAGCGCGGTCAAGACGAGGGCGGCGCCGGCGCGCAAGGGGCGCCGGCCGCGGAACGCAGAGAGAAAGGTCATCGGTCGGGAGTCTGTTCGTTTACCCATCGGATGTACGGCTCGGAGACGTCGCGCGGTTCGACCACGATCATCTCCGGCAGTTCATACGGGTGCAGTTGCGCCAATCGCGCCATCGCCGCGCCGTGAACCGTGACGCGGGTCTTGATCAGCAGTTGGATTTCGGTGGCGCGTTCGATCCGGCCCTGCCAGCGGTAGACCGAAGTCGCGCCGGGAATCTGGGTGACGCAGGCGGCCAGGCCCTCTTCGACCAGGCTCTGGGCGATGGCGTCGGCGCTGGCCTGGTCGGGGCAGGTGGTCAGCAACAGCAGGGGCTGGGTGTCGGAACGCATGGCCCCAGTGTAAGCGGGCGGCGTCCCCGGCATGGCGCCGTTGCGGCGATCGGCGGCGGGGCGCGGCTGCGCACGAGCGTGCTCAACGCCGGTCGGCATGGGCGCCGGGGCGGCGCGGGCGCGTCGGCTTTGCCGTTCCTGTGCTTTGGCTGGCGGCGGCTGGGGGGCCGTGGTCCGCGGACGAAGAGGGGCGTCATTGCCGGGGTGTGGAACTGCTGAGGCCGGGCTGCGGGGCCTCGAGTGGCCGGGCCTGTTGCTGCTGAGCATGGTGTTGCTGGTTCAACTGTTCCACGCGATCGAGGCTGCGCTCGGCTGGGATCTGTGCGGCAACGCCGGCATCGATGCCGACGTGATGGTGCGGCCCTTGCGGCCCGTGCGGGGACGAGTAGCCGAACACGTGGACGTTCCCCGAGGCATCCGGAGCGCCGACCACTGCGCCGGTCAGCCGATTGCCCACGACCGGGTCGGCCTTCGCCGCCGCCAGGCCGGCCGCAGCGAGGTTGCGGGCTTCGGCTTGGCTCCAGCGGCCGTCGACCTGGGCGGCGCGGTGGAACATCTCGAAGGCGGTGTGGTCGGGGTGGCCAGGGCTGTCTGCGCGCAAAGCGCGGGGTTCAGGCGCTACATCGGGAGAGAGGGTCGAGGACTCGCTCTTGGTGTTGTGCAGCGTCTTCCACTCCATGCCTCCTTGGCTGGTGTCGATGAAACTGAAGACTTTTCCGGGACCGCCGAGGTCCAGCCCGTTGCGTTCGATCAATGCGGGGTCGAGCTTCAGTCGTTCCAGGTCGAGCGACACTTGCGCGGGGTTTTCCCAACCCCTGAGCATGTTCGATGCGGATGTGATGGCACGGGTCGCGTAGTAGTTCTGATAGTCCGAACCGCCTGCGCGGCCCAGGTCGGCCTCTTTCGCAGACAGATCGAAATGGCACAGAGCCACGGCTTCGCGGTTGGGGTTCGGGTTGTGCTTGTCCGCCACGAGCGGGATGCTGCCCGCGTAGATGAGCCCGTCGTCGCTCATGCGAATGTCGCGGGCGAAGGCCGGGACGCCGCCTTTGCCGGGGCTGATGCAGTCGGTGGTGGCCTCCGCGCGCGCAAGAAACTCCTTGCGGTCGAACGTGCCGCCGTTTTGTTCGCGCACCCGGCTGGCGAGCGCGTTCATGCCGCCGATCTCGGCCAACGCCTCGCCTTCGCGCGCGGCCAGCAAGTAACGTTCGAAAGGGTCGGTCAGATCGACACGACCGCCCGGACCCGCCGCATGGATAGCTTCGGCTGTTTCCGCGTCGAGCCGACCAAGCGCTTGGTAGAGGTGATCGTTGAAGTAGGCGTGGCTGGCTTCGTGCCCCAGCGTCGCGGTGATGTTGTCGACTCGAGCGCCAGCGTTCTTTTCCGCGAATTGGTCTGCGTTGATGAAGATGGTTTTTTCAACGAAGTCGTAGTGCCCGCTTTGGTGGGGTGTGGTCGTGACCGCGATGTGTTCCACGCGGTTCTGCCGAGTTGTGTCCACCAGGGTCGACGATAGGTAGGGGGAGCTTTCGATTGCAGCTTGCACGTCGGCCTTGGCGGCGGGCGGGAGTCCGTTCAATAGCGGAACGAGTTCGGGGGGAAGGTCGCGCATCGTCGTTTTCCTTAACCAACTGCTTCCAACACATCACCTCGACGAAGACGCGGGCCTCACGGTCACGGTGAGATCGCGGAGACACCGCGTGCCCTCCAAAGGGCCATGCAGCATCTGGTAGTTCCCCACGCGCGCCGTGATGTCGACCTTGGAGGTCGTTCGTCGAAGTTGAACCGAGTGAAATGGGAAGTTGGAGAGCTCATCTAGCACCGTGTAGCCCGCGGCATGAAGCTGAGCGAGCATCCCAGCGGTGTCCACGAAGCACGGAGCAGCTACCCACAGGTTGGGGTCGACGTCGTCGCCTGGGTAAAAAAAGAGCTGCAGCGGCGCCTGCGGCGGCGTGTTGGGCTCACTTTGCCAAGCCCACACGCTGAACACCCAGCCGTTGGACAACGTTCCAATGCCCTCCAGACTGAGCGGCTGCTTGGCCCTCGGCCGCAGCTTCAGGCCGAACGCCTTTGCCACCGATCGCGGTTGGACGTCGTCGAAGCTGTCCAACTTCACCAGCAAGTTCACCACCCGTCGCTCAAGTTCCTGCACGTCGTAACCGACCGGTTGCTGGCCCTTGGCCGCAGCGTCGACGGAAGTGGCGACCGGGCGGGAGTTTCCGGTTGCGTGGCCGGACGATTCAGTGGGAGGTCCGGCGCAAGCCGTCAACCCAGCCAAGGCCAACGTCAGTAGCGGCCGCAGCGCGCGCGTTCGCAATAGAGCGGAATCTGCCGGTGTCGGGGCGATGGGTTTGTGTGTCACGTGCGCTCCTTCCCTTCGCCTGCGCTATTGCCTGAGCCGCGACTGCTGCCAACGATGCGCAGCGCTGCTTTAGGCATCAAGCTTGTTTCTGTCGACTCTATCAAGCCGATAACGCGATCTGAGGCGCGGATCGAAAGGTCCGCTGAAGACGTGTGCCTGCTGGACACGCGAGGTGCGCCCTGTGCTTGGCGGGCGGTAGTCCTCTCAAAACGGGATCCGGGGCGTCCGGTGGAACTGCCTAAGTAGCCGAACAGCAGCGCAAACACGCCCTGGCCGTGGTCTACGGCGAGGTCAAACCGCCGGTGCGCTTGTAACTGCGGCGCGGCGCTGACCGCGCCGCCGCGAGGCAAGAATGTGGGAGGGCCTTCAGGCCCGATGCTTTCCGATCCCAGGCGGCGCGGCGACCGGAGCCGGAAGCGTCGGGCCTGCAGGCCCTCCCACAGTAGGCAACCGAGGCCAGGGAGTTGCGGGCCTCAGACGCCGTCGCAGCTGGTTTCCTGCAGCGCGCAGATGCGGTCGACCCAGGCGCGGAAGCGGCCGCTGGCGAGGCCGGCCTTGGCGGCGGGTTTCACCTCCAGCCCGGCGTCGCCGTCGCGCTCGATCGGGGCGTATTCGACCAGCGCCCAGCGTCCGGAACAGCCGGCGAGCCGGCCCGACGCGACGAAGGCGTCGCTGTCGAACACGACCCCGTCGCGGCCGATCAGCACCGCCGGCGCCTTCGCGTCCGGACGCTGGCGGCCGACCCCGGCCTGCGATTTGACCGTGAGCTTGCGTCCGCTGACCCAGCCCGCGCCCTTGAACATCGGCCGCTGCGGGCCTTCGATCAAGGCGTCGTTGTCCTGCGCGCCTTCGATCTTGAACCAGCCCTCACGGCCGGCGACCACGCGCACTTCGACCATCGCCTGGATCGGCGGATCGTCGTGGCTGCGGCGGATCGGCGGCAGCGTGCCCAGCACCGCGTGGGCGGTGCCCGGCCCGGCGCGCACGTTGAGGCCGGCCGGATCGGTTTCGGCGACGAACGCGCCGAACGCGCAGGCGGTTTCGCCGGCCGGTGGCGCGGCGACGGCGGCGGGCTGTGCGGGCGCTGTGCGTGCGGCGGGCGACGCGGCCGCGGCGAGCGCCGCGGCCAGCATTGCAGCGAGAGCGGGGGCGGCCGTGCGTGGCATGAGGGGGGCTCCTTGCGTGATCTGAGCGCCCGGTCGGGCCGCTCGATCATAAACGCCGCCGGTTGCGGCGGACGAGGACGAGACCTGCGCGTGCGCCGGCGCAGCCTGCCGGCGCACTGCGCCGACGAACGTGCCGACAGATGAGCCGACACACGTGTCGGCGGACGCGCCCGCTGCGGCGCCGACGCATTCTCTCGACAGCGGCACCGGTATAAGGTGGCGCACCCAGGAGATGCCCATGCGCGCGCCGCTTATCGTTCCGACCGTTCTCGTCGCCGGCTTGTGCGCGACGTTCGCCGCGTCTGCGGCCACCGCCGCCGCCAAGCCCGCGGCGCCGGCGGCCGCGACCGCCGGCGAAATCACCCACGGCCGTTTCGTGCGCACGCCGGTGCGGATGCCGCAGGGCGAGGTCAAACGCTTCGTGCTGTGGTTCGCCGACGGCGTCGACGCAGCCGCGCGCAAGGCGCGCGCGGACGCGCTGGCGGCCGACGGCGCGATGGTGGCGACGGTCGACCTGGCGGCGCTGGAAGCGGTGCTGCGCAAGGACGGCGGCCAGTGCAACTTCTCCTCCGGCGATGTCGAGAATTTCTCGCGCTACGTGCAGGCGTATTACCGCTTGCCGACGTATCACTTGCCGCTGTTGGTCGGCGACGGCGAAGGCGCGGCGTTCGCCTACGCGATCGCCGCGCAGGGCAATGCGGGCCTGTTCGCCGGTGCGGCGTCGGTGGGTTTCTGCCCGAGCCTGCGTGCGGCGCAGGCGCTGTGTCCCAGCGGTTCGCTCAAGCTGCGGGTCGAAGCCAAGCGCGCGCAGTTGCAGCCGCAGCCGCTGCAAGTGCCGTGGCTGCTGGCCGCGGCCGCCGGCGGCAAGGCCGCGTGCGCGCCGGCGCAGGCCGAGGCCTTCGCTCAGGCGGTGCCGCAGGCGCGCACGTTCAAGCGCGATGCGCGCGGCGACGCGCTGCCGGGGCTGCGCGCGGCGCTGGTCTCGCTCGGCGCGCAGCGCCACGCCAGCCTGCCGCCGCCGCCGGCCGATCTGGCCGGGCTGCCGGTCAACGAGATGCCGGCGCAGGGCGGCGGCAACGCCGACACCTTCGCGGTGTTCATCTCCGGCGACGGCGGCTGGGCGGACGTGGACAAGAGTGTGAGCCTGCGCTTGGCCGAAGCCGGCGTGCCGGTGGTCGGGGTGGATTCGCTGCGTTATTTCTGGACCCCGCGCACGCCGCAGAGCTTCGGCGCCGATCTCGACCGCATCGTGCGCTACTACCGCGCGCAGTGGAAACGCGAGCGGGTGATCCTGGTCGGCTTCTCGCAGGGCGCCGATGTGTTGCCGGGCGGCTACAACCAACTGCCGCAAGCCACGCGCGAACTGGTGCGGCTGACCGCGCTGCTGTCGCCGGGGCAGAAGGCCGAATACGAATTCCACCTCAGCAACTGGATCGGCAGCAGCGGCCAGGGCCTGCCGATCGCGCCGCAGGTGGCGAAGATGCCGGCAGCGCAGGTGCTGTGCATCTACGGCAGCGAAGACGGCGACGCGCTATGCCCGCATCTGCCCGCGGGCGGGGCGCGGATCGAGAAGATGCACGGCGACCACCACGTCGACGGCGATTACGACGGCGTCGCCGCGCGGGTGCTGGCGGCGGCCGGAATCGCTGCCGCGGCCGCCTCGGCGCCGCCTTCGCCCTGAGCCGGCGCGCTGCTGGGGAAACGCGCGACCAGGCGCTCGCCGTCGTCGTGACGGCGCGGGTCCAGCGAGATCAGCCGGGTCACGTCGAGCAGCGCCGCCGGTAAGTGCATGCCGGCCGGCGCGGCCAGATAACGGGTGCGCCAGATCGGATCGAACTTGGCCTTGAACCGGCGCAGGCCGACGAAGCCGTAGAAGCGCTCGCCGTGGCGCGCGATCAGGTTGGCGAAGCGGTTCCAGCGCCCGGCCAGGCGATGCTGGGCCAGCCCCGACAGCGGCGCCATGCCGAGCGAGAAACGCTCGAAGCCGTGCTCGCGGCCCCACAGCAGCAACTCGGCGAACATGAAATCCATCGTGCCCTTGGGCGCATCGCTGGCGTGGCGCATCAGGTCGATCGACAGCTCGCGGCCGTTGGTGGCGTTCCAGACGTTGGCGAAGGCGACGATGCGGCCTTCGTGCTCGATCAGCGCCACCGGCAGGCGTTGCAGATAGGCCTCGTCGAAACTGCCGAGCGAGAAGCCTTTTTCTTCGCCGGACTTGAGTTCGAGCCAATCGTCGGAGATGTCCTCCAGCGCCGGCAGGATCGGCGCGACCTGTTCGGCCGGCACCATGCGGAAACTCAGCCCCGAGCGCTTGCCGCGGTTCCAAGCCTGGCGCAGGTCGGCGCGGTTGGGGCCTTGCAGGTTGAAGTCGTCCAGCGGCACCAGCGCTTCCTCGCCGAGCTTGACCAGGGTCAGGCCGAGGTCGAGGTAGGTCTGCCAGTACTGCTCGCCGACTTGATAGAACACCGGCCGCACGCCGAGCCGGTCGGCCTCTTCGCGGAAGCGCCAGATCAGCTCGCGCGCGACCTCCGGCGGGCCGATCGGGTCGCCCATCGAAATCAGCGAGCCGCCGTAGCGCTGGATCATCAGCAGCCCGCGTTGTTGCGGATCGACCAGCAGCGCCTTGTCGCCGGTCAGCGCCAGATGCGCCTGGCTGTCCTCGGCCTGGGCCAGGATCGGGCGGATCGCGTCGAGTTCGGCCGCGCCCGCGGCCGGCAGCGCGGTGCGCGCGGCGTGCAGCAGCCGGGCCAGGCCGAACGCGATCACCGCCACGCTGACCAGCAGCATCGCCCGCAGCGCGCGCGGCGCGTTGCCGGAGACCAGGAATTCCCACCACAGCTCGTTGCGGTATTCGACATGGCTGTAGGCGAAGAACAGCAGCCAGATCGCCGCGATCAGCACCAGCCCCAGGTTGCGCAGCCAGCGCCACGACCAGGCCTCGTCGAGCAGCGCGCCCTGGCGGTAGAACTCGCGCCGCGCCGCCCACAGCGCCAGCGCCACCAGCGGCGGCGCCAGCGCCAGCAGCCAGTGGCCGCCGCGCAGCCACGACGGCAGCGGCAGCAGGATGCACACGCCCAGCGCCAGCGCCCAGGCCGAATGGCTGCGCCGCTGCAGGCCCTGGCCGATCAGCAGCAGGCCGACGCCGCCGAGGCTGGCGAGCAGTTGCGAGGTCTCGATCAGCGGCAGCGGCGCGTGGCTCAGGCGGTGCTGCGGCTTGGGCAGGGTGCCGTCGAGGATCAGCGCCGCGCCGAGCACGAACGCGGCCAGCGCGATCACGTGCGGCAGCCACGGCCGGATCGCCAGCCACGCAGTGCGCAGCGCGCCGGCGCTCTGCGCCACCGGCCCGCGCGCGGCGCTGAACCCGCCCAGCACGGTCGCCAGCACCAGCGGCAGCGCGTAGTAGGTGATGCGATAGGCCAGCGCAGCGGCGAGCAGGCTGGCCGGGGCGACGCTGGGCAGCAGCTTGAGCAGGCTCCATTCGAACACGCCGATGCCGGCCGGCACGCTCGACACCAAGCCCGCCAACACCGCCACCAGATACAAACCGACGAAGCCGACGAAGCTGGTGCCCGACCCGGCCGGAATCGCCGGCGCCAGCAGCACGTACAGCGCGCCGCCGGCCAGCGCCAGCTCGACCACGCTCAGCGCGGTCACGCTGAGCACGGTGCGGCGGTCGGGCAGCCACAGCGCGTGTTCGCGGAAGCGCAGGGTGCGGCCGTCGCGGCCGACCAGCATCAACAGGCCGAGGAAGGCGATGGCGACCGCGCCGCCGGCGAAGCGGATCGCGTCCTCGCTCAGCGGCAGCAGCAGCGCCGCCGGCGCGGGTTCGAACATCAGCGCGCAAGCCAACAGCACCCAGGCGCCGAACACGAAGCCGAGCGTGCTCATCAGCACCACCTGGCCGATGTCGGCCAGCGACAGCCCGGCCGCGCCGTAACCGCGCAGGCGCACCGCGCCGCCGGTGAGCGCGGCGAAGCCCAGGGTGTGGCCGACCGCGTTGGCGAGGAAGGCGGTGAGGATCAGCCGCACCGGTTTGACCTTGGCCGCGTTGCGGCGCAGGCCGATCGCGTCGAATCCAACCAAACAGGCATAACTGGCGAGGCCCAGCAGAAAAGCCAAGGCGATACGAAGAGAATCAATAGCCCGGAAAGCTTCTTTGATCGCCCGCACCCCATGCCCGCTGAACTCCCCCGCCAGCGCATGCAGCGCCAGGGCCAGGATCGCCAGGCTGGCGAGCATCGACAGGGCGCGGCGCCAGTTGTTGGAAGCGGCGGTGGGGACGGCGGGCGCGGGGGCGTTGGCTGGGGAGCTCATGCGGCGGGGACGGCGAAGGTGGACAAAGCTTTCAGCAAACGGCGCTAAAACGGAATGATGGGCGCACGCGGCGTTCGTATCGATGAGTAACGGACTTCGATCACGGACCGCGGCGCAGCGGGCGCATCGACGCGGGCCGGCGCGCGCTCAAGCGCCCAGGATGCGGTCCCAGACCGCCGGCGCGCCGATGATTTCTTCCACGAACGCCACGAACGCCTCGACCTTGCGCGGCCGGTACTCGCGCCCCGGATACACCGCGTGGATGCCGATCGGCCGCAGGCTCCACTGCGGCAGCACCTCGACCAGGCGGCCGGCGGCGAGTTCCTCGGCCACGGCGAAGGTCGCGGTTTGCAGGATGCCGTCGCCGCGCAGCGCCGCGTCGACCAGCGGCACGCCGTAGTTGGCGCGCAGGCGGCCGCGCACCGGGATCCGCAGGGTTTCGCCGCGGCCGTGGAACTCCCAGGTCGGGGTGTCGCGGAACAAGGTGTAGTGCAGGCAGTCGTGTTCGCTGAGCTGCTCCGGCGCCGCCGGCGCGCCGCGCCGGGCCAGATAGGCCGGCGTGGCGACCAGGATGCGCCGGGTCTGGGCGATGCGCCGCGCGACCAGGCGCGAATCGGCCAGCGCGCCGATCCGGATCGCGCAGTCGAAGCCTTCGCCGACCAGATCGACGAAGCGGTCGTCGAACTGCACGTCCAGGGCGATGCCCGGATGGCGTTCGAGGAATTCGCCCAGGCGCGGCATCACGTACAGGCGGCCGAAGTTCATCGGCAGCGACACCCGCAGCTCGCCGCGCGGCTGCGCGGCGCGGTCGTGCACGCGCTCGCCGGCGGCGAGGATCTGCGCCAGCGCCGGCGCCACCTCGGCGTGGTAGTGGCGGCCGGCCTCGGTGAGGCTCAGGCGGCGGGTGGAGCGGTTGAGCAGCTTGGCGCCCAGGCGCGCCTCCAGCGCGTTGAGCCGGCGGGTGATCGCGCCGGGCGTGACCTCCAACTGGCGCGCGGCGGCGGTGAAGCTGCCGTGGCGCAGGATCGCCTCGAAGGCTTCGAGCTCGGAGTACAGGCCGCCGATCATTATTGAGAATGGATCAATGATGAGTTGTCGGCGAAATCCTATATCGCTTCGACGCTCAACAATAGCCTGTGCGTCCCGACCCCCAGCCCCACGGAGCCCGTCATGGACGCTTTCCAACTGCAAGGCACCACCCTGGAATCCCTGCGCCGCGTCGACCTGCCCGAGCCGCAGCCCGGCCCGGGCGAGGTGCGCATCCGCGTCGCCGCCGCCTCGGTCAACTACCGCGACTACGCCCTGGCCACCGGCCGCTACCAGGCCGAGCTGCCGCGCCCGTTCGTGCCGCTGTCCGACGGCGTCGGCCGGATCGACGCGCTCGGCGCCGGCGTCGGCGGTTTCGCCCTCGGCGAGCGGGTGATCGGCCACTACACGACCGCGTGGCTGGACGGCCCGTTCAAGTCCGAAAACCACCTCAGCAAGCTCGGCGGCCCGCTCGATGGCTGGCTGGCGCGCAAGATCGTGCTGCCGGCCGCGGCGATCGCGCGGGTGCCGGACTACCTCGACGACGCGGCCGCCTCGACCCTGCCGGTGTCGGGCCTCACCGCCTGGAGCGCGCTGCGCAAGCTCGAACTCGCGCCCGGCGCCAGCGTGCTGGTGCAGGGCAGCGGCAGCGTCTCGCTGATGGCGTTGCAACTGGCGGCCGCGCGCGGGCTGGACGTGATCGCCACCACCGGCGATGCGGCCAAGGCCGAACGGCTGCGCGCGCTCGGCGCGCGCGCGACCATCGACTACCGCGCCACGCCCGACCTGGCGGCCGCGGTGCGCGCGCTCACCGATGGCCGCGGCGTCGACGGCATCGTCGATGTCGTCGGCGGACAGCAGTTGCTGGGCCTGCTCGGCGCCGCCGCCGACAACGCCCACATCGCGCTGATCGGTTTCCTCGACAGCATGCAGGTGGCCGGCAATCTGATCGGCCCGATCATGGCCCACCAGCTCAACCTGCACGGCGTCAGCGTCGGCAGCCTCGCCGATTTGCGCGCCTATCTGGACGAACTCGAAGCGCACCGGATCGCGCCGGTGATCGGCGAGCGCTACGGCTTCGACGACGGCGCCCGCGCGATCGCTGCGATGGCCGGCGAGCGCGCGCTGGGCAAGCCGGTGGTGCTGATGGACTGAGCCGGCGGCGGTGGCCGGCGCCCGCTGGTTCCGGCCGACCTGCGGCTAACCCTAGTGCGACCCCGGGCGGACCCTGGGAGGGGCCCGACGAACCCCGGCGCCGGTCGCAACCGCGGCGGCTCGGCCTAGGGTCCGTCCCAGCTTTCCGTACCCCCGCGCAGGGGCGCATCGTGGCACCACACCACCACGCATCGGGACAGGGGCTCAGGCCATGATCTACGCGGATTACTCGGTTCGTTACAACCCGCCGCCGCCGCCGGTCTATGTCCCGCCGCCGCCCCCGCCGCCGCTGCCCCCGGGCGACGGCAAGTTCGCCGACCAGGTCGCCGGGAAGAATCCGCAGAAGGGTTCGGACCTGCAGTTCGCGCAGATGGCGAACGACGTCTATACGCAGATTCCCACGGATGTGCAGGGGACGAATGTCGCCACCGGCACTCAGTCCGGCAAGGAACTCGAAGCGGCGGGTTGGGACCGCCTGCAGCCGCAAGGCGATCACCTGGTCGATAACCAGGGCCGCGAGATTCCGATCGATCCGTCCGAACTGGAAGACCCCACCAGCGGCTTCCGCGCGGCGATCTACCAGAACGACAAGGGCCAGTACGTGGTCGCCTTCGCCGGCACCAACGACTGGGGCGTGGGCGAAGGCGGCGATTCCGACGACAACCTCGGCCAGGGCGCGGGCTTCCAGACCCAGGAATACAGCCAGGCGATGGCGCTGGGCCGCCGCGCCGAAGCGGTGTTCGGCGACGGCAACGTCGCGTTCGCCGGGCAGTCGCTCGGCGGCGGCCTGGCCTCGGCGGCGACCCTCGCCACCGACTCGGCCGGCGTCACCTTCAACTCCTCCGGCCTGAGCAACGACACGCTCGAAGACCTGGGCTTCAATCCCAACGCGGTGCGCAGCGAAACCGCCGACAGCGGCCAGATCCGCCGCTACGTGGTCAATTACGAGCCGCTCAACACCGTCCAGCAGGACGTGCCGATCCTCAACATGGCGCCCGATGCGGTCGGCCGCGAATTCCGCGTCGACATCCCCGACGGCATTTCGCCGTTCGATCTGGCCGCGACCCACGGCGGCGGCGGCGACGGCGCCTCCTACGTCGAAGCGCTGCGCAGCGAAACCCCGTACCGCCCCGACGACATGTTCTTCGATCCGGGCAAGCTGGAGGACAACACCCTCGAGCGCGGCGCCGAATTCGTGTTCAACGGCTTCGGCAGCATCCTGGAGAACGGCTCGACCATGGTCGGCGACGTCATCGACGGCGTCTCCAACAAGGTCGACGACATCGGCGACGTCATCGACACCAAGTTCGCCCAGGGCGATTACGTCGAAGGCAGCTTCGACATCGCCGGCGACGTGATCGAAGGCGGCTTCAACGTCGTCGGCGACATGGGCAAGGGCACGCTGAACCTGGTCGGCGATCTGTCGACCGACGTGGCCAACTTCGGCGGCGGCGTGCTGCGCGACCTGGGCGAGTTCACCGGCCTTGAGACGCCGTTCAACGGCGTGGCCAGCTTCGTCGAAGGCACCGGCGAGGTGGTCGACACCGTCGCCGAATTCGGCGGCGATGCGGTCGGCTGGGTCGCCGACGGCCTGGGCACGGTCAGCGAAGGCGTGGTCGACCTGGCCGGCGATGCCGCCCAGGGCGTGACCGACGTGGCCGTGGCCACCGGCGAAGCCATCAGCGACGGCGTCGACGCCGGCGTGAACTGGGTCAAGAGCTGGTTCTGAGGACGGCCGCGCGACCGGTAAACCCTTCGAACCCCTGCGCACCCGAATTGGGTGAACGCGCACGGTCGCCGCGTTGCGGCCGTCGCGCGCGCTGACCTATGCTGAGCCCATGCCGCTACTCCGACGTACTTCCAGCTCCGCCTCCGACGAGCGCCGCCCGGCGCGCACTGCGACGGCGCAGCGCGCGCCGCTGCTGCGCGCCGCGCTGCTCGGCGCGCTGATGCTGGCCGCTTGCGCCGCCTGCGCACGACAAGGACCCGATCCGATGACCCAGAAGATCTTCGCCGCCAGCGGCAGCGCCCAGCTGGCCGAGGCGGTGCGCGAGGGCGACACCCAACTGCTGCGCGAACTCATCGCCGCCGGCGGCAATCCGAACGCCCAGGGCGAGCACGGCGTGACCCTGCTGCAATGGGCGATCCGCAGCGGCAGCCGTTCCGGCTTCGACGCGCTGCTGGCCGCCGGCGCCGACTACCGCCGCCACGACGAGAGCGGCAACACCGCGCTGCACACCGCCGCGGAATCCTCAAGCGACTATTTCCTCGAACACCTGCTCAAGGCCGGCGCCGACGTCAACACGCCGAACGCGGTCAACCACGCGCCGCCGCTGTTTTCGGCGTTGAAGGCGCGGCGCAAGGACAACATCGCGCGCCTGCTGCGCGCCGGCGCCGACCTGCGCGCCGCCGACCGCCAGGGCGGCACGCCGCTGCTGATCGCCGCGCAAATCAACGACACCGCCTCGGTCCTGGCGTTCCTCAAGGCCGGCGCCGACCCGCACGCGCGCGACCGCGCGGGCGCGACGTTCCAGCGTTATCTGTACATGAGCGATGAGCGCCTGCTCAAGGGCGAGGCCAAGCGCGATCTCGACGCGATCCAGGATTGGCTGCGCGAGCACAACATCGCGATCGAGGATGGCGTGCAGACTTGAGCGCGGATTTTTCTTCGCGTCGCTGAGACGCCGCCGCGGATTCGCGGCGGCGTTTTCGTTTTGGCGTTCGTGCGGTGCGCGCGCGGGCGGATCGGTCTGCCTGGATGAAGCCCTGGATCCCCGCGTTCGCGGGGATGACGGCTGGTTGATGTAGCGAGTCAACCGAAGTTGCATGGTTCTGCCGAAAGTCGCCCGAAGTTCCACAACTCCCAGTTCGTCATTCCGGCAAACGCCGGAATCCATTTTGATCTTGCCGTTGCCGTTGCCGTTGCCGTTGCCGTTGCTCTTCGCTCCCCCCGCCGCCGCGAACTCGCCACAGGCAACCGTAGACCCGAAGGGCGGCGCGCAGGACGCGCGCCGTGCGCCACCCAGGCCATGGATGGCCTGTGTGGCGCATCCCTGCGCACGCTCTGCCCGTTAGTGGCTCTTGATTCGAAAACAGGGAAAGCGCCTTTCTTTGGTTACTTTCTTTGGCAAGACAAAGAAAGTGACCCGGCCGCTTGCGGACGGAAGCTCTTGATCTTGGCTTGTCGTCAGTCGCAACCAACGGGCTTAGGAGAAGTTCGTCGTAAGTGTGTTGGCGCGGTCGCGACTTGCGTCGCTCCTACAGGGTCTCCGGCCAGTTTCGTATCCCCCTGTAGGAGCGGCGCAAGCCGCGACCAACCGCAGAGACTTAGCTCCGCCGTGATCTCCCGTAGCCCGCAACCCCACGCCGTCATTCCGGCGAAAGCCGGAATCCAACCGCAGCGACATAGCTCCGCCGAACTCGCCCGAAGACCCGAAGCTTCCATGCCGTCATTCCGGCGAAAGCCGGAATCCAACCGCAGCGACGCAGCTCCGCCGAACTTGCCCGAAGACCCGAGGCTCCCAGCCCGTCATTCCGGCGAAAGCCGGAATCCATTTTGATGTTGCTTGTGCTTCTGTCGTTGCTACGAGCGACGACCCGCCAACATCAACAGCTTCCGTCCGCAAGCGGCCGGGTCACTTTCTTTGTCTTGCCAAAGAAAGTAACCAAAGAAAGGCGCTTTCCTTGTTTTCGAATCAAGAGCCACTAGGGGTCGGAGCTTGCGC
>NZ_FNOG01000018.1 GCF_900106525.1 Lysobacter enzymogenes | reverse complement strand
GCGATCGACAAGCCGTTCCTGATGCCGGTGGAAGACGTGTTCTCGATCTCGGGCCGCGGCACCGTGGTGACCGGCCGTATCGAGCGCGGCATCATCAAGGTGGGCGACGAAATCGAAATCGTCGGCATCCGTCCGACCCAGAAGACGACCGTCACCGGCGTCGAGATGTTCCGCAAGCTGCTGGACCAGGGTCAGGCGGGCGACAACGCGGGTCTGCTGCTGCGCGGCACCAAGCGCGACGACGTCGAGCGCGGCCAGGTGCTGGCCAAGCCGGGTTCGATCACCCCGCACACCGAGTTCGAGGGCGAGGTGTACGTGCTGTCGAAGGACGAAGGCGGCCGCCACACCCCGTTCTTCAAGGGCTACCGTCCGCAGTTCTACTTCCGCACCACCGACATCACTGGCGCGTGCCAGCTGCCGGAAGGCGTGGAGATGGTGATGCCGGGCGACAACGTGAAGATGGTGGTCACGCTGATCAACCCGGTGGCGATGGACGAAGGCCTGCGCTTCGCGATCCGCGAAGGCGGTCGTACCGTCGGCGCCGGCGTGGTGTCGAAGATCCTGAAGTAATCGCTGTAACCTCGCGGCGGCCCCAAGGTCGCCGCAAGGCCGCGAACGGCGGGCCGGCAACCCGGTCCGCCTTCGTTGTTTAGGGCGCCCGAACACGACAGGTGTTTCGCGGCGACCGGATTTCGAAGACAATGGCCGGCCGGCGACCCCGCCCCTTGCAGGGTGCCGGCTTGAAAGGGCCCGGCTTGAAAGATTCCGGCCGGACCCAAGATTTCAGACGTACGCCAGTAGCTCAATTGGCAGAGCAGCGGTCTCCAAAACCGCAGGTTGGGGGTTCGAGTCCCTCCTGGCGTGCCACTTCACCGAGCCGGTTCGGACGATCCGGCGACTGGCAAGCCATTGAAAGGGCCGCGCAGGGATGGGCGGGCTTTCGCGAGGGAATCGCCCCGAGAATGAACAGCAAGGCCGAACACCACAAATCCAGCGGCGGCAACGCCGGCGATATCGTCAAGTACGTCGTGGCCCTGTTGCTGGCCGCCGGCGGCGTGTTCGCCTACATCTGGTTCGAGAACTGGAGCGGCCCGCTGCGAGCGGGCGTCGTCGTTGCCGGCCTGATCGCCGGTGCCGCCGTGTTCATGCTCTCGGCCAAGGGCGTGCAGACCCGCGAGTTCCTGTCCGAGTCGCGCTTCGAACTGCGCAAGGTAGTTTGGCCGACCCGCGAAGAAGCCCTCAAGACCACCTGGGTGGTGATGATCGCGGTGCTGATCCTGAGCCTGATCCTGTCCGGTTTCGACTGGATGATCCAGGCGGCGGTCAAGTTCCTGCTGGCACGCTGAGGAGATGACCGTTTTGGATACGTCCGATTTGAACAAGCAAGAAAACAAGCGCTGGTACGTGGTCCACGCCTACTCGGGCTTCGAGAAGTCCGTGGCTCAGGCTCTGCGCGACCGCATCGTCCGCTTCGAGATGACCGATCGCTTCGGCGAAGTCCTGGTCCCGACCGAAGAGGTCGTGGAAATGCGTTCCGGCCAGAAGCGCCGTTCCGAGCGCAAGTTCTTCCCGGGCTACGTTCTGGTCCAGATCGCCACTCACGACGAGGCGGGCATTCCCCGCATCGACAGCGAGAGCTGGCATTTGATCAAGGAAACCCCGAAGGTCATGGGCTTCATCGGCGGCACCGCCGATCGCCCGTTGCCGATCCAGGACAACGAGGCCGACCGTATCCTGCAGCGCGTTCAGGAAGGCGTCGAGAAGCCGCGTCCGAAGGTGCTGTTCGAGCCGGGCGAGATGGTCCGGGTCATCGACGGCCCGTTCGTCGACTTCAACGGCGTGGTCGAAGAGATCAACTACGAAAAGAGCCGCCTGCGCGTCGCGGTGCTCATTTTCGGCCGCTCGACCCCGGTCGAGCTGGAATTCGGCCAGGTCGAAAAGGCCACCTGAGCCGGGCAGGGCGCCCGCGCCGGCCTCGCGGCCGGTGCCCGGGCGCCGGTCCGTGCAAAGCCGAAAAATCTGATATAGTGTGCGGCTCGCTGCCCTGATGGGTGGCGACCACAATCGACCAGCCGCCCCGGCCAAGTCCTCGGGCGGCTGTGCGTGCGACAGAAAACGCGATGCCGGAACGCGCGATTTCCGGCCCGATGGGGAGCCTGCGGTTCAAGGCGCTAGCACCCGGAGAGCACATCAATGGCAAAGAAAGTAGTCGGCTACATCAAGCTGCAGGTCAAGGCCGGTCAGGCCAACCCCTCGCCGCCGGTCGGTCCTGCGCTGGGTCAGCGCGGCCTGAACATCATGGAGTTCTGCAAGGCGTTCAACGCCGCGACCTCCAAGCTCGAGCCGGGTCTGCCGACCCCGGTCATCATCACGGCCTACTCGGACCGTACCTTCACCTTCGTCACCAAGTCGACCCCGGCTTCGGTGCTGCTGAAGAAGGCTGCCGGCATCACCTCGGGTTCCAAGCGCCCGAACACCGACAAGGTGGGCAAGGTCACCCGCGCCCAGCTGGAAGCCATCGCCAAGCAGAAGGAAGCCGACCTGACGGCGGCCGACCTGGATGCGGCGGTGAAGACGATTGCGGGTTCGGCCCGCAGCATGGGTCTGGTGGTGGAGGGTTAAGACATGGCAATCACTAAGCGCGAAAAGGCCATCAAGGCAGCCGTCGTTCCGGGTAAGGCGTATGCCTTCGACGAAGCGGTGAAGATCGTCAAGACCACCACCAAGGCCAAGTTCGTCGAGTCCGTCGACGTCTCCGTGCGCCTGGGCGTGGACGCGAAGAAGTCCGACCAGCAGGTGCGCGGTTCGACCCTGCTGCCGGCCGGTACCGGCAAGACCGTGCGCGTGGCGGTGTTCGCCCCCGCCGGCGCCAAGGCCGACGAGGCCCTGGCCGCGGGCGCCGAGGCCGTCGGCATGGACGACCTGGCCGAGAAGATGCAGGCCGGCGACCTGAACTACGACGTGGTCATCGCCACCCCGGACGCGATGCGCGTGGTCGGTAAGCTCGGCCAGGTGCTCGGCCCGCGCGGCCTGATGCCGAACCCGAAGGTCGGCACCGTTTCGCCGAACCCGGCCGAAGCGGTCAAGAACGCCAAGGGCGGCCAGGTGCGTTACCGCACCGACAAGGCCGGCATCATCCACTGCACCATCGGCAAGGTCTCGTTCGAAGACGGCTCGCTGAAGGACAACCTGCAGGCGCTGCTGCTCGACCTGATCAAGGCCAAGCCGGCGACCGCCAAGGGCCAGTACCTGCAGAAGATCTCGATCAGCTCGACCATGGGTCCGGGCGTGATCGTCGATCAGGCCTCGCTGACCTTGAAGTGACGCAATGGCGCGCTCGCGCGTAAGCGCGAGCGCCTTTGCCATTGCGTCATCCCCGCGAAAGCGGGGATCCAGAGCCGCCGAACTCTGGCCGCAAACGACGAATACCGGGCTCCGCCTCTTGGCGAAGTCCACCAGCAACAAAAGGCGAGCGGCAGCACCACCGCCGCAAGCCGAAATTTTTGAGGGCATCGCCCAGGGCCAACCCCCGAAGCGATAGCCGTCAAAGACCGCAGGCGCGGTCAGCGCGTACCGACGACGGGCACGGAAGCTCGACACGGCAAGGAGTCGCCGTCGGTGCAAGCGGGATCGCTTAATTCGGACTCTTCGGAGCCGGGCCGGCGCAGATGGTGCCCCTGACTGAATTTTTTCAGGAAAGGCCACCACCCGGGATGCCTTCGGGCGTCCCCGGCGACAAGGACCGTCGCCGCCCAGGACCGCAAGCGGCAGGAGCCGCGAGCGGAGTCAATAAGGCCGGGATGGGCCGTTCGGGATCGGGGATCGGCGAAGCAACGGCGAAAGCCGCTTCGGCGAATACCGAATCCAAACTGCCGAGTCCCGGCTTTCGGAGGAGTGCAATGGCTCTCAATCTGTCTCAGAAGCAAGAAGTAGTCGCCGAGCTGGCAGAAGTCGCCGCGAAGGCCCACTCCTTGGTTGCAGTCGAGTACGCGGGCATCACGGTCGGTCAGCTGACCGCGATGCGCAAGAAGGCTCGCGAAACCGGTGTGTACTTGCGTGTCGTCAAGAACACCCTGGCCTCGCGCGCCGTCGCCGGCACCGAATACGAGTGCGTCCAAGACCAGCTCGTCGGTCCGCTGCTGTATGCGTTCTCGGTGGACGAACCCGGCGCCGCCGGTCGTCTGATCAAGGAATTCGCCAAGGGCAACGACAAGCTCAAGGCCAAGGTCGTCGCCGTGGGCGGTCAGGTTTATCCGGCCAGCCACGTCGAAGTCCTCGCCTCGCTGCCGACCCTCGACCAGGCGCTGGCCATGCTGGCCCGCGTGCTGTCCGAACCCGCCTCGATGTTCGCCCGCGCCGTCAAGGCCGTGGCCGACAAGCAGGGCGGCGGCGAAGTCGCAGCCGAAGCTCCGGCCGAAGCCGAACCGGCGTAATCGCCGCGTCGTCTTCGCGACCGCTTCACTGAACCCGATTCGTAAGATCAAATTTTCCTGAGGTTAAACACAATGTCCCTGTCCAACGAACAGATCGTCGACGCCATCGCCGAAAAGAGCCTGATGGAAGTCATGGAGCTGGTCCGCGCGATCGAAGAGAAGTTCGGCGTCACCGCCGCTGCTCCGGTCGTCGTCGCCGGCAATGCCGAAGCCGCCGCTCCGGTCGAAGAGCAGACCGAGTTCACCGTCGTGCTGAAGGCCGCCGGCGACAAGAAGGTCGAAGTCATCAAGGCCGTGCGCGCCATCACCGGCCTGGGCCTGAAGGAAGCCAAGGACCTGGTCGAAGGCGCTCCGCAGAACGTCAAGGAAGCCGTCTCGAAGGACGACGCTGCCAAGATGAAGAAGGACCTCGAAGCCGCTGGTGCGAGCGTCGAAGTCAAGTAAGCCGTACTTGCGTCGCCGGCTCGTATTGGCGACCAACCGAAGGCTGGGGGCGAGAGCCCCCGGCCTTTGGCCGTTGTAGCGGGATCGCGCGTTTCGGACCGGATCGAGGTTTTTCCGGTCGGCCGCGGCCCGTCGTCGTGAGTTGTCAGTCGGAAGTAGCGGGAGAGGGCGTGCTGGTGCCGGCAATACCAGCGACTTCCCACTGGCAATTTTTGCTTTTCAGTCATTAGTCCCCCGAACCGCGGACGCGCGGTTCGCCCGGAAGGCGCCCAGACGCGGCCTTCCCGGCCCATTAGCTAATCGAGGCGGTAGCTCACCATGACCACAGCTTCCCAGAACTATTCGTTCACCGAAAAGAAGCGCATCCGCAAGGACTTCGGCAAGCGCAAGTCCATCCTCGAAGTTCCCTTCCTGCTCGCGATCCAGGTCGACTCCTATCGCGAATTCCTGCAAGAGCACACCGACCCGGCCAAGCGCGCCGACCGCGGCCTGCACGCCGCGCTGAAGTCGGTGTTCCCGATCTCCAGCTACAGCGGCAACGCTGCGCTCGAGTACGTGGGCTACAAGCTCGGCGACCCGGTGTTCGACGAGCGCGAATGCCGCAACCGCGGCCTGTCCTACGGCGCTCCGCTGCGCGTGACCGTGCGCCTGGTGATCTACGACCGCGAGTCCTCGACCAAGGCGATCAAGTACGTCAAGGAGCAGGAAGTCTACATGGGCGAAATTCCGCTCATGACCGACAACGGCACCTTCATCGTCAACGGCACCGAGCGCGTCATCGTCTCGCAGCTGCACCGCTCGCCGGGCGTGTTCTTCGACCACGACCGCGGCAAGACCCACAGCTCGGGCAAGCTGCTGTACAGCGCCCGCATCATCCCCTACCGCGGCTCCTGGCTGGACTTCGAGTTCGACCCGAAGGACGCGGTGTTCACCCGTATCGACCGCCGCCGCAAGCTGCCGGTCACCGTGCTGCTGCGCGCGCTCGGTTACGGCAACGAGGAGATGCTGAACAAGTTCTTCGAGATCAACACCTTCCACATCATGCCCGAGGGCGTGCAGTGGGAGCTGGTCTCCGAGCGCCTGCGCGGCGAAACCCTGGACTTCGACCTGGCCGACGGCGACCGCGTGATCGTCGAAGCCGGCAAGCGCGTGACCGCGCGCCACGTCAAGCAGCTCGAGCAGTCGGGCATCTCGGCCCTGGCCGTGCCGGACAGCTACCTGCTGGGCCGCATCCTCTCGCACGACGTCGTCGACACCAAGACCGGCGAGCCGCTGGCCACGGCCAACGACGAGATCAACGAAGACCAGCTGCAGGCCTTCCGCAAGGCCGGCATCGACCAGGTCGGCACCATCTGGGTCAACGACCTCGACCGCGGTCCGTACATCTCCAACACCCTGCGCATCGACCCGACCAAGACCCAGCTCGAGGCCCTGGTCGAGATCTACCGCATGATGCGTCCGGGCGAGCCGCCGACCAAGGACGCCGCGCAGAACCTGTTCCACAACCTGTTCTTCACCTTCGAGCGCTACGACCTGTCGGGCGTGGGCCGGATGAAGTTCAACCGCCGCATCGGCCGCAAGGAAACCCTCGGCGCCTCGGTGCTGTACGACGCCAAGTACTTCGCCGACCGCAAGGACGACGAGTCGGCGCGTCTGCGCAACGAGCTGGGCGACACTTCCGACATCCTCGACGTCATCCGCACCCTGACCGAGATCCGCAACGGTCGCGGCGTGGTCGACGACATCGACCACCTGGGCAACCGTCGCGTGCGTTCGGTCGGCGAAATGGCCGAGAACACCTTCCGCGTCGGCCTGGTCCGCGTCGAGCGCGCGGTCAAGGAGCGCCTGTCGATGGCCGAGTCCGAAGGCCTGACCCCGCAGGAGCTGATCAACGCCAAGCCGGTGGCCGCCGCGATCAAGGAGTTCTTCGGCTCCTCGCAGCTGTCGCAGTTCATGGACCAGAACAACCCGCTGTCGGAAGTCACGCACAAGCGTCGCGTGTCGGCCCTCGGCCCGGGCGGCCTGACCCGCGAACGCGCCGGCTTCGAAGTGCGCGACGTGCACCCGACCCACTACGGCCGCGTGTGCACCATCGAAACGCCGGAAGGCCCGAACATCGGCCTGATCAACTCGCTGGCGGTGTTCGCCCGCACCAACAAGTACGGCTTCCTCGAGACGCCGTACCGCAAGGTCGTGGACGGCAAGGTCACCGAGGACGTCGAGTTCCTGTCGGCGATCGAAGAGAACGAGTACGTCATCGCCCAGGCCAACGCGCCGCAGGACGACAAGGGCATGATCACCGCCCAGTTCGTGGCCTGCCGCTTCCAGGGCGAAACCCTGCTCAAGCCGCCGAGCGAGATCCACTTCATGGACGTCTCGCCGATGCAGACCGTGTCGGTCGCCGCCGCGCTGGTTCCGTTCCTGGAGCACGACGACGCCAACCGCGCGCTGATGGGCGCGAACATGCAGCGCCAGGCGGTTCCGACCCTGCGTTCGCAGAAGCCGCTGGTCGGCACCGGCATCGAGCGCGCCGTGGCGCGCGACTCGGGCGTGACGGTGAACGCGCTGCGCGGCGGCGTGATCGAGCAGGTCGATGCCGGCCGCATCGTGGTCAAGGTCAACGAGGAGGAGATCTCCGCGGTGACCGACGCGGGCGTCGACATCTACAACCTGATCAAGTACACCCGCTCGAACCAGAACACCTGCATCAACCAGCGTCCGCTGGTGAAGGTGGGCGACGTGATCGCGCGCGGCGACGTGCTGGCCGACGGTCCCTCGACCGACATCGGCGAGCTCGCGCTCGGCCAGAACATGCTGGTCGCGTTCATGCCGTGGAACGGCTACAACTTCGAAGACTCGATCCTGCTCTCCGAGCGCGTGGTCGAAGAGGATCGCTACACCACGATCCACATCGAAGAGCTGACCTGCTCGGCGCGCGACACCAAGTTGGGTCCGGAAGAGATCTCCGCCGACATCCCGAACGTCTCCGAGCAGGCGCTCAACCGCCTCGACGAGTCGGGCGTGGTGTACATCGGCGCCGAGGTCCGCGCCGGCGACATCCTGGTCGGCAAGGTCACCCCGAAGGGCGAATCGCAGCTGACTCCGGAAGAGAAGCTGCTGCGCGCGATCTTCGGCGAGAAGGCCTCCGACGTTAAGGACAGCTCGCTGCGCGTGCCCCCGGGCATGGACGGCACCGTCATCGACGTGCAGGTCTTCACCCGCGACGGCATCGAGAAGGACAAGCGCGCCCGCCAGATCGAAGAGTCGGAAATCCGCCGGGTCAAGAAGGACTTCGACGACCAGTTCCGCATCCTCGAAGCGGCGATCTACGACCGCCTGCGCACGCAGCTGATCGGCAAGACCGCCAACGGCGGCGCCGGCCTGAAGAAGGGCGACACCGTCACCTCGCTGGTGCTGGACGGCCTGAAGAAGTCCGACTGGTTCACCCTGCGCATGAAGGACGAGGAAGCGATCGAGGCGATCGAGCGCGCGCAGAAGCAGATCGACGTGCACGCGAAGGAATTCGAGCGTCGTTTCGCCGACAAGCGCGCCAAGATCACCCAGGGCGACGACCTGGCTCCGGGCATCCTCAAGACGGTCAAGGTGTTCCTGGCGGTCAAGCGCCGCATCCAGCCGGGCGACAAGATGGCCGGCCGTCACGGCAACAAGGGCGTGGTCTCGACCATCGTTCCGGTCGAGGACATGCCGTACGCCGCCGACGGCCAGACCGTCGACATCGTGCTGAACCCGCTGGGCGTGCCGTCGCGTATGAACATCGGCCAGATCCTCGAGGTGCATCTGGGCTGGGCCGCCAAGGGCCTGGGCCAGAAGATCCAGCGCATGCTGGAGGCGCAGCAGAAGATCGCCGAGCTGCGCAAGTTCCTCGACGACGTCTACAACCACGACAGCAAGCTGCACGGCCAACGCGTCGACCTCAAGCAGTTCACCGATGAGGAACTGCTGCGTCTGGCGCGCAACCTGACCGACGGCGTGCCGATGGCGACCCCGGTGTTCGACGGCGCGGCCGAGTCCGAGATCAAGCGCATGCTCGAACTCGCCGAACTGCCCAGCAGCGGCCAGACCGTGCTGCACGACGGCCGCACCGGCGAAGCGTTCGAGCGTCCGGTGACCATCGGCTACATGCACATGCTGAAGCTGAACCACCTGGTCGACGACAAGATGCACGCGCGCTCGACCGGTCCGTACTCGCTCGTCACCCAGCAGCCGCTGGGCGGCAAGGCGCAGTTCGGCGGCCAGCGTTTCGGCGAAATGGAAGTCTGGGCGCTGGAAGCCTACGGCGCGGCCTACACCCTGCAGGAAATGCTGACGGTGAAGTCCGACGACGTGCAGGGCCGCAACCAGATGTACAAGAACATCGTCGACGGCGAGTACGAGATGGTCGCCGGCATGCCGGAGTCCTTCAACGTGCTGGTCAAGGAAATCCGCTCGCTCGCGATCAACATGGAGCTGGAAGAGAACTGAGGTAGGGCAGGGCACGAAGGGAGCCGGGAATGAAGGCAACGGCCGCGCAGCGCGCAGCCCCCTCATTCCCCGGTCTCCCCTCTTTCCCGCTCTTGTTTTCCCCCTCGCTTCTCCCCGACGAATTCCTCCGATTGGAGTAAAGAAATGAAAGACTTGCTCAATCTCTTCAACCAGCAGCGTCCCGCGCTGGACTTCGACGCCATCAAGATCGCCCTGGCCTCCCCGGACCTGGTGCGCTCGTGGTCGTTCGGCGAAGTGAAGAAGCCGGAAACCATCAACTACCGCACCTTCAAGCCTGAGCGCGACGGCCTGTTCTGCGCCGCGATCTTCGGTCCGATCAAGGACTACGAGTGCCTGTGCGGCAAGTACAAGCGCATGAAGCACCGCGGCGTGGTGTGCGAGAAGTGCGGCACCGAGGTCACCCTGGCCAAGGTCCGCCGCGAGCGCATGGGCCACATCGACCTGGCTTCGCCGGTCGCGCACATCTGGTTCCTCAAGTCGCTGCCCTCGCGCATCGGCCTGATGCTGGACATGACCCTGCGCGACATCGAGCGCATCCTGTACTTCGAAGCGTATGTCGTGACCGAGCCGGGCCTGACCCCGATGGAACGCGGCAACCTGCTGACCGAAGAGCAGTACCTGCAGGCGCGCCAGGAGCACGGCGACGACTTCGAAGCCGCGATGGGCGCCGAGGCGGTCTACGACCTGCTGCGCACCATCGACCTGCAGGCCGAGATGCTGCAGCTGAAGGAAGAGATCGCCTCGACCAACAGCGAAACCAAGCTCAAGCGCCTGACCAAGCGGATCAAGCTGGTCGAAGCCTTCCTCGAGTCCGGCAACCGTCCGGAGTGGATGGTCATGACCGTGCTGCCGGTGCTGCCGCCGGATCTGCGTCCGCTGGTGCCGCTGGAAGGCGGCCGCTTCGCGACCTCGGATCTGAACGATCTGTACCGCCGCGTCATCAACCGCAACAACCGCCTGCGCCGCCTGCTCGAACTCAACGCGCCCGACATCATCGTGCGCAACGAGAAGCGCATGCTGCAGGAATCGGTCGACGCGCTGATGGACAACGGCCGCCGCGGCCGCGCCATCACCGGCACCAACAAGCGCCCGCTCAAGTCGCTGGCCGACATGATCAAGGGCAAGCAGGGCCGGTTCCGTCAGAACCTGCTCGGCAAGCGCGTGGACTACTCGGGCCGTTCGGTCATCGTGGTCGGCCCGACCCTGCGCCTGCACGAGTGCGGCCTGCCGAAGAAGATGGCGCTCGAGCTGTTCAAGCCCTTCATCTTCGCCAAGCTGCAGCGCCGCGGCCTGGCCACCACCATCAAGGCGGCCAAGAAGCTGGTCGAGCGCGAAGAAGCGGAAGTTTGGGACATCCTCGAAGAGGTGATCCGCGAGCATCCGGTCCTGCTCAACCGCGCCCCGACCCTGCACCGCCTGGGCATCCAGGCGTTCGAGCCGGTGCTGATCGAAGGCAAGGCGATCCAGCTGCACCCGCTGGTCTGCACCGCGTTCAACGCCGACTTCGACGGCGACCAGATGGCCGTGCACGTCCCGCTGAGCCTCGAGGCCCAGCTGGAAGCGCGCGCGCTGATGATGGCGTCGAACAACATCCTGTCGCCGGCGAACGGCGAGCCGATCATCGTGCCGTCGCAGGACGTCGTGCTCGGCCTGTACTACATGACCCGCGCCCTGGAGAACAAGGCGGGCGAGGGCATGGCGTTCGCCAACGTGGCCGAGGTCAAGCGCGCCTACGACAACCGCGTCGTGCAGCTGCACGCCAAGGTCAAGGTCCGCATCACCGAGACCGTGATCGCCGAGGACGGCACCCGTTCGCAGAAGACCTCGGTCGTCGACACCACCGTCGGCCGCGCGCTGCTGCGCGAGATCCTGCCCGAGGGCCTGCCGTACGCGCTGGCCAACACCGAGCTGACCAAGAAGAACATCAGCCGCCTGATCAACTCCTGCTACCGCATGCTGGGGCTGAAGGACACCGTCGTGTTCGCCGACCGCCTGATGTACACCGGCTTCGGTTACGCGACCCGCGCCGGCGTGTCGATCGGCATCGACGACATGATCATCCCGGGCGAGAAGAAGGGCATCCTGGCCGAGGCCGAGTCGGAAGTGCTGGAAATCCAGCAGCAGTACCAGTCCGGCCTGGTCACCGCGGGCGAGCGCTACAACAAGGTCGTCGACATCTGGTCGCGCACCAACGAGCGCGTGGCCAAGGCGATGATGGACGCGATCGGCACCGACACCGTGGCCAACGCCAAGGGCGAGATGGTCCCGCAGAAGTCGATGAACTCGATTTACATCATGGCCGACTCCGGCGCGCGTGGTTCGCAGGCGCAGATCCGTCAGCTCGCCGGTATGCGCGGCCTGATGGCGCGTCCGGACGGCTCGATCATCGAGACGCCGATCACCGCGAACTTCCGCGAAGGCCTGAACGTTCTGCAGTACTTCATCTCGACCCACGGCGCCCGTAAGGGCCTGGCGGATACCGCGCTGAAGACCGCGAACTCGGGTTACCTGACCCGTCGTCTGGTCGACGTGGCGCAGGACGTGGTGATCACCGAAACCGACTGCGGCACCGTCGAGGGTCTGACCATGACCCCGATCGTCGAAGGCGGCGACGTGGTCGAGCCGCTGCGCGACCGCGTGCTGGGCCGCGTCGTGGCCGAGGACGTGTTCCTGCCGGGCAACGACGAGGAACCGATCGTCACCCGCAACACCCTGCTCGACGAAGCCTGGGTGCAGAAGCTCGAGGACGCCAGCGTCCAGTCGATCAAGGTGCGTTCGACCATCACCTGCGCCAGCAGCTTCGGCGTGTGCGCGCGCTGCTACGGCCGCGACCTCGGCCGCGGCCACCTGGTCAACCACGGCGAAGCGGTCGGCGTCGTCGCCGCGCAGTCGATCGGCGAGCCGGGCACGCAGCTGACCATGCGTACCTTCCACATCGGCGGCGCGGCGTCGCGAGCGGCGGCGATCGACAACGTCACCGTCAAGACCACCGGTTCGCTGAAGTTCAACAACCTCAAGCACGTCGCCCACGCCGGCGGCCACCTGGTCGCGGTGTCGCGTTCGGGCGAACTGTCGGTGCTCGACCCGCACGGCCGCGAGCGCGAGCGCTACAAGGTTCCCTACGGCGCGACCATCAACTTCCGCGACGGCGCCGAGATCAAGGCCGGCAACACGGTCGCGAACTGGGATCCGCATAACCACCCGATCGTTTCGGAAGTCGCCGGTTTCGTGCGCTTCATCGACTTCGTCGATGGCGTGACCGTGATCGAGAAGACCGACGACCTGACCGGCCTGGCCTCGCGCGAGATCACCGATCCCAAGCGTCGCGGTTCGCAGGGCAAGGATTTGCGTCCGATCGTGCGCATCGTCGACAAGAACGGCAAGGACCTGTCCATCCCGGGTACCGATCTGCCGGCGCAGTACCTGCTGCCGCCGCGTTCGATCGTCAACCTGCAGGACGGCGCGCCGGTCGGCGTGGGCGACGTGGTCGCCAAGATCCCGCAGGAAGCGTCCAAGACCCGCGACATCACCGGCGGTCTGCCGCGCGTGGCCGACTTGTTCGAAGCGCGCAAGCCGAAGGATCCGGCGATCCTGGCCGAGGTGTCGGGCATCGTCAGCTTCGGCAAGGACACCAAGGGCAAGCAGCGCTTGATCATCAAGCAGGCCGACGGTGAAGAGCACGAAGAGCTGATCCCCAAGTACCGCCAGATCATCGTGTTCGAAGGCGAGCACGTGGAGAAGGGCGAGACGGTCGTGGACGGCGAGCCGAGCCCGCAGGACATCCTGCGTCTGCTGGGCGTGGAGCCGCTGGCGGTCTACCTGACCAAGGAAATCCAGGACGTCTACCGCCTGCAGGGCGTGAAGATCAACGACAAGCACATCGAGGTGATCGTTCGCCAGATGCTGCGCAAGGTCGAGATCGTCGACGGCGGCGACAGCAAGTTCCTCAACGGCGAGCAGGTCGAGCGTCAGCGCCTGATCGAAGAGAACGTGCGCCTGCAGGCCCGCAGCGAGATCCTGGCCAAGTACGATCCGGTCCTGCTGGGCATCACCAAGGCCTCGCTGGCGACCGAATCGTTCATCTCGGCGGCCTCGTTCCAGGAGACCACCCGCGTGTTGACCGAGGCGGCCGTGCGCGGCACCCGCGACAACCTGCGCGGCCTCAAGGAGAACGTGATCGTCGGTCGCCTGATCCCGGCCGGTACTGGCCTGGCGTACCACAGCCAGCGCCGCAAGAACGCGTCGGGCCTGACCGACTCGGAGATGGAAGCGCTGGCCGGTCCGGTGAGCGTGGCGGTCGAGGCTCCGGCTCCGGCCGCGGTCGAGACGGTCGCCGGCGACGACGCCGAGTAAGCCGCTTGGGTTCCGGTCCGGCCGCCAGGCCGGGCCGGCGCCGCAATCGCGAAGTTCCAGGCAAGGCGGGCAGCGATGCCCGCCTTGTTTTTGCTCGCGGTATTACATAAACAGGCGGAGTGTCAAGCATTAGGTAATATATGTATTACCTGGGGCTGGAAACGTGCTAGACTCCGCGACCGGATTGGACCCTATGGGTCGCATCCCAGATCACGAAATTAGGCACAAGGAGTGCCTAGTGTTCGGCCCAGGGTAGGGCGGGATCATCGAATAAGGAAAGGAAACTGCCGCCTCCGGGCGTCGGTTTCGCCTGTTCGCGCTGCCTGCGTTGACGGAAACGTTAAGCGCGGGCTATACTTTTTCGTCTCGGCAGGTCGGGTGCTATCGGCTTGCCGTTCGTTTCTCACGAAGCGGCCGCCCGGCCCTTAAACAAGAGTTCCAGATGGCAACCATCAATCAGCTCGTCCGCAAGCCGCGGCAGGCGACCACGTACAAGAGCACCTCGCCGGCGCTCGCCAACTGCCCGCAGCGTCGCGGCGTCTGCACCCGCGTGTACACCACCACCCCGAAGAAGCCGAACTCGGCTCTGCGCAAGGTCGCCAAGGTGCGCCTGACCAACGGTTACGAAGTCATTTCGTACATCGGCGGCGAAGGCCACAACCTGCAGGAGCACTCGGTCGTGCTGATCCGCGGCGGCCGCGTGAAGGATCTGCCGGGCGTGCGCTACCACACCGTGCGCGGTTCGCTCGACGCCGCCGGCGTCGCCAAGCGCCGCCAGGGCCGTTCCAAGTACGGCGCCAAGCGTCCGAAGTCCTAATCGCGTCGATGCCCGGCGCGCCTTCGGCGCCGCCACCCGCAATCACGCACGTTCAAGAATCACGAGAATAGGTACGCACCATGTCGCGTAAAGGCTCCGCCCCGCAGCGTTCGATCCTGCCCGATCCCAAGCACGGCAGCGAAACGATCGCGCGTTTCATCAATATGGTCATGCAGAGCGGCAAGAAGTCGGTCGCCGAGAAGATCGTCTACGGCGCGATGGATGTCATCGGCGAGAAGAATCCCAACGCCCTCGAGCTGGTCGAGAAGGCCCTGACCAACGTCTCCCCGTCGGTCGAGGTGAAGTCCCGCCGCGTCGGCGGCGCCACCTACCAGGTGCCGGTCGAAGTGCGCTCCTCGCGCCGCATGGCCCTGGCGATGCGTTGGCTGATCGACTCCGCGCGCAAGCGCGGCGAGAGCTCGATGCCGCGCAAGCTGGCCGCCGAGCTGCTGGACGCTTCCGAGAACCGCGGCGCGGCGATCAAGAAGCGCGAAGAGACTCATCGCATGGCGGAAGCGAACCGCGCGTTCGCCCACTACCGCTGGTGATCTAGTCGCCCTGGCGACAGGGTCTTCGCAACATCCACATGGGATGTTGCCGCGGCGGCATGACAGCCGCCTTGCGAACCGGAGGCCGCCCACGAGGCGGCGTCCGGCCATCTGGAATTCGAAAACTTACGAGAGGGTCCCGTGGCTCGCACCACTCCCATCGAGCGTTACCGCAACTTCGGCATCATGGCCCACATCGATGCCGGCAAAACCACCACCTCCGAACGCATCCTGTTCTACACCGGCGTCAGCCACAAGATCGGCGAAGTGCACGAAGGTGCCGCGACGATGGACTGGATGGAGCAGGAGCAGGAACGCGGCATCACCATCACTTCCGCCGCGACCACCGCGTTCTGGAAGGGCATGGACAAGTCGCTGCCCGAGCACCGCTTCAACATCATCGACACCCCCGGCCACGTCGACTTCACCATCGAAGTGGAGCGCTCGCTGCGCGTGCTCGACGGCGCGGTGTTCGTGCTGTGCGCCGTCGGCGGCGTGCAGCCGCAGTCCGAGACCGTTTGGCGCCAGGCCAACAAGTACTCGGTGCCGCGCATGGCGTTCGTCAACAAGATGGACCGCACCGGCGCCAACTTCGATAAGGTCGTCGAACAGCTGAAGGCGCGCCTGGGCGCGTACGCCGTTCCGATGCAGGTGCCGATCGGCGCCGAAGACGGCTTCGAGGGCGTGGTCGACCTGCTGAAGATGAAGGCGATCCATTGGGACGTCGCTTCGCAGGGCACCAAGTTCGAGTACCGCGACATCCCGGCCGAGCTCCAGGCCAAGGCCGAGGAAGCCCGCGGCTTCATGATCGAAGCCGCGGCGGAAGCCTCGGAAGAGTTCATGGAGAAGTACCTGGGCGGCGAAGAGCTGACCGAGGTCGAAATCATCGCCGGTCTGCGCGAGCGCACCCTGAAGGTCGAGATCGTGCCGGTGTTCTGCGGCTCGGCGTTCAAGAACAAGGGCGTGCAGGCCATGCTCGACGGCGTGATCAACCTGCTGCCGTCGCCGTCGGATCGTCCGCCGGTGCAAGGCATCGACGAGAACGAAAAGGAAGACAGCCGCAAGGCGTCGGATTCCGAGCCGTTCTCGGCGCTGGCGTTCAAGATCATGACCGACCCGTTCGTGGGCTCGCTGACCTTCTTCCGCGTCTACTCCGGCGTGCTGAACTCCGGCGACCAGGTCTACAACCCGGTCAAGTCGCGCAAGGAGCGCGTCGGCCGCATCCTGCAGATGCACGCCAACCAGCGCGACGAAATCAAGGAAGTCCGCGCCGGCGACATCGCCGCGGCCGTGGGCCTGAAGGATGTGACCACCGGCGACACGCTGTGCGCGCAGGACCACATCATCACCCTCGAGCGCATGATCTTCCCGGAGCCCGTCATCTCGATGGCGGTCGAGCCGAAGACCAAGTCGGACCAGGAAAAGATGGGCATCGCCCTGGGCCGCCTGGCGCAGGAAGATCCCTCGTTCCGCGTGCGCACCGACGAAGAATCGGGCCAGACCATCATCGCCGGCATGGGCGAGCTGCACCTGGACATCCTCGTCGACCGCATGAAGCGCGAGTTCAACGTCGAAGCCAACGTCGGCAAGCCGCAGGTGGCGTACCGCGAGACGATCCGCAAGTCGGACGTCAAGTCGGACTACAAGCACGCCAAGCAGTCCGGCGGTAAGGGTCAGTACGGTCACGTCGTGATCGAGCTGTCGCCGATGAACGAGAAGGACAAGGCCAACGAGGACGTCGAGAACGATTTCCTGTTCGTCAACGACATCACCGGCGGCGTGATTCCGAAGGAATTCATCCCGGCGGTCGAGAAGGGCCTGCGCGAGACCATCACCAGCGGTCCGCTGGCCGGCTTCCCGGTCGTGGGCGTGAAGGTCAAGCTCGTGTTCGGTTCGTACCACGACGTCGACTCGTCGGAAATGGCGTTCAAGCTCGCCGCGTCGATGGCCTTCAAGGAAGGTTTCCGCAAGGCCGATCCGGTCCTGCTGGAGCCGATGATGAAGGTCGAAGTGGTGACCCCGGAAGAGTACGTCGGCGACGTGATGGGCGACTTGAGCCGTCGTCGCGGCCTGCTGCAGGGCCAGGACGACACGCCGTCGGGCAAGACCATCAACGCGATGGTGCCGCTGGGCGAAATGTTCGGTTACGCGACCACGATCCGTTCGCTGACCCAGGGCCGCGCGACCTTCACGATGGAATTCGACCATTACGCCGAAGCGCCGACCAACATCGCCGAGACGGTGATCAAGAAGGGCGGCTGATCCCGGCCGGATTCGGGAGTGGGGCTGGGGATCCGCGATGCGGATTCCGCCACTCCCGGTCCACCGAGCGATCGCCATTGCGAACACAAGTAAGGGATGGGAGGGCTTCGGCCCGCCAATCCCACATCCCGAATCACGAATCACAGAAATAGAGAGACAATCATGGCTAAGGGTAAATTCGAGCGCACCAAGCCGCACGTGAACGTCGGCACGATCGGTCACGTCGACCACGGCAAGACCACGCTGACGGCTGCTCTGACCAAGGTCGGCGCCGAGCGTTTCGGTGGCGAATTCAAGGCGTACGACGCGATCGATGCGGCGCCGGAAGAGAAGGCTCGCGGCATCACGATTTCGACCGCTCACGTCGAATACGAAAGCCCGAACCGTCACTACGCCCACGTGGACTGCCCGGGCCACGCCGACTACGTGAAGAACATGATCACGGGTGCGGCGCAGATGGACGGCGCGATCCTGGTGTGCTCGGCCGCTGACGGCCCGATGCCGCAGACGCGCGAGCACATCCTGCTGTCGCGTCAGGTCGGCGTGCCGTACATCGTCGTGTTCCTGAACAAGGCCGACATGGTGGACGACGCCGAGCTGCTCGAGCTGGTCGAGATGGAAGTGCGCGAGCTGCTGTCGAAGTACGAGTTCCCGGGCGACGACACCCC
>NZ_FNOG01000015.1:83145-84251 GCF_900106525.1 Lysobacter enzymogenes | reverse complement strand
ACGCTGACCTGCACGGCCGGCAACGTCTATACGTTGACGCAGCAGGACGTGAACACCGGTTCGCGCGCCAACACCGCGACGGGTACGGGCACCACGCCGACCGGCGGAACGGTTAACGACACCGACGACGAGACCGTGACGATCACCCCGGCGGCCTCGATGGCGCTGACCAAGACGGCCGGTGCGATCACCGACACCGACACCCCGGCCAATGGCGCGGGCGACATCGGCGACACGATCACCTACACCTTCGCGGTCGAAAACACCGGCAACGTCACCCTGACGAACGTCAACGTGACTGATCCGTTGCTGCCGAACCTGGCGTGCACGGCCGTGACCCTGGCGCCGGGCGAGACGCAGACGCTGACCTGCACGGCGGGCAACGTCTACACGTTGACGCAGCAGGACGTGAACACCGGTTCGCGCGCCAACATCGCGACCGGAACGGGCACCACGCCGACTGGCGGTACGGTCAACGACACCGACGACGAGACGGTGACAATTGCCGCCGCGCCGAACCTGACCTCGGAGAAGACCCAGACCAGCAACGCGGACGAGGACGGCAGCGGCTCGATCACTGTCAACGACACGCTGAGCTACCGCATCCGCGTGACCAACACCGGCAATGTGACCTTGGCGGACGTGGTCGTCACCGACGACAAGATCACGCCGAACACGATCACCTGCGCCACGCTGGCTCCTGCGGCGACCTGTGACCTGGTCGGTACCTATAAGGTCCAGCAAACCGACGTGAACGCCGGTTCGATCGTCAACAAGGCGACCGTGTCGACCTCGACGCCGAATGTGTGTCCGGCCGGTTCGACCGATGCCAAGTGCAACCCGACCGTCACTACGCCGGTCACTCAGACGCCGAACCTGACGTCGGAGAAGACCCAGACCAGCAATGCCGACGAAGACGGTAGCGGCTCGATCACCGTCAACGACACGCTGAGCTACCGCGTCCGCGTGACCAACACCGGCAACGTGACCCTGACGGATGTGGTTGTCACTGACGACAAGATCACGCCGAACACGATCACCTGCGCCACGTTGGCCCCGGGTGCGACCTGTGACCTGGTCGGTACCTACAAGGTCCAGCAGTCCGA
>NZ_FNOG01000015.1:80686-81810 GCF_900106525.1 Lysobacter enzymogenes | reverse complement strand
GTCAACGACACGCTGAGCTACCGCGTCCGCGTGACCAACACGGGCAATGTGACTCTGACGGATGTGGTCGTCACCGACGACAAGATCACGCCGAATACGATCACTTGCGCGACGTTGGCCCCGGGTGCGACTTGCGACCTGGTGGGCACCTATAAAGTCCAGCAGTCCGACGTCAATGCTGGTTCGATCGTCAACAAGGCGACGGTCGGCACCTCGACGCCGAACGTCTGTCCGGCCGGTTCCACAGACGCCAAGTGCAACCCGACCGTCACCACGCCGGTGACCCAGGCGCCGAACCTGACCTCGGAGAAGACCCAAACCAGCAATGCCGACGAAGACGGCAGCGGCAGCATCACCGTCAACGACACGTTGAGCTATCGCATCCGCGTGACCAACACCGGCAACGTGACCCTGACGGATGTGGTCGTCACCGACGACAAGATCACGCCGAACACGATCACCTGCGCCACGCTGGCGCCGGCGGCGACCTGCGACCTGGTGGGCAACTACAAGGTCCAGCAGTCCGACGTAAACGCCGGCTTGATCGTCAACAAGGCGACGGTCGGTACCTCGACGCCGAACGTGTGTCCGGCCGGTTCGACCGACGCCAAGTGCAACCCGACCGTGACGACGCCGGTGACCCAGGCGCCGAACCTGACCTCGGAGAAGACCCAGACCAGCAATGCCGACGAAGACGGTAGCGGTTCGATCACCGTCAACGACACGCTGAGCTACCGCATCCGCGTGACCAATACGGGCAACGTGACCCTGACGGACGTTGTCGTCACCGATGACAAGATCACGCCGAATACGATCACCTGCGCCACGCTGGCGCCGGCGGCGACCTGCGACCTGGTCGGCACCTACAAGGTCCAGCAGGCCGACGTGAACGCCGGCTCGATCGTCAACAAGGCTACCGTCGGTACCTCGACGCCGAACGTGTGTCCGGCCGGCTCGACCGACGCCAAGTGCAACCCGACCGTCACCACGCCGGTGACCCAGTCGCCGAACCTGAGCTCGGAGAAGACCCAGACCAGCAACGCCGACGAAGACGGCAGCGGCTCGATCACCGTCAACGACACGCTGAGCTACCGCGTCCGCGTGACCAACACGGGCAATGTGAC
>NZ_FNOG01000015.1:77704-78870 GCF_900106525.1 Lysobacter enzymogenes | reverse complement strand
TTGGCCCCGGGTGCGACCTGTGACCTGGTCGGTACCTACAAGGTCCAGCAGTCCGACGTGAATGCCGGCTCGATCGTCAACAAGGCGACCGTCGGCACCTCGACGCCGAACGTCTGCCCGGCTGGCTCGACCGACGCCAAGTGCAACCCGACTGTCACCACGCCCGTCACCCAGGCGCCGAACCTGACGTCGGAGAAGACCCAGACCAGCAATGCCGACGAAGACGGCAGCGGCAGCATCACCGTCAACGACACGCTGACCTACCGCATCCGCGTGACCAACACCGGCAACGTGACCTTGGCCGACGTGGTCGTCACCGACGACAAGATCACGCCGAACACGATCACCTGCGCGACGCTGGCCCCGGGTGCGACCTGCGACCTGGTCGGTACCTACAAGGTCCAACAGACCGACGTCAACGCCGGTTCGATCGTCAACAAGGCGACGGTCGGTACTTCGACGCCGAACGTGTGTCCGGCCGGCTCGACCGATGCCAAGTGCAACCCGACCGTCACCACGCCGGTCACTCAGACGCCGAACCTGATGTCGGAGAAGACCCAGACCAGCAATGCCGACGAAGACGGCAGCGGCAGCATCACCGTCAACGACACGCTGAGCTACCGCATCCGCGTGACCAATACCGGCAACGTGACCCTGACCGACGTGGTCGTCACCGACGACAAGATCACGCCGAACACGATCACCTGTGCCACGTTGGCGCCGGGCGCGACCTGTGACCTGGTCGGTACCTTCAAGGTCCAGCAGTCCGACGTGAACGCCGGTTCGATCGTCAACAAGGCGACCGTGTCGACCTCGACGCCGAATGTGTGTCCGGCCGGCTCGGCCGACGCCAAGTGCAACCCGACCGTGACCACGCCGGTCACCCAGTCGCCGAACCTGAGCTCGACCAAGGCGCTCAGTGGCAATGCCGACGAAGACGGGAACGGTGCGGTGTCGGTGGGCGATACGCTGACTTACACGATCACCGCGACCAACACCGGTAACGTGACTCTGGCCGATGTGGTCGTCAGCGACGCCAAGATCGCGCCGAGCAGCATCACCTGCGCCAGTGTGGCGCCGGGTGCGAGCTGCATCTTGTCGGGTACCTACAAGGTCACTCAGGCCGATGCCGACGCGGGCAAGGTGGTCAACGCGGCGGTGGTGAC
>NZ_FNOG01000015.1:0-76964 GCF_900106525.1 Lysobacter enzymogenes | reverse complement strand
AGACGCCGAACCTGACCTCGGAGAAGACCCAGACCAGCAATGCCGACGAAGACGGCAGCGGCTCGATCACCGTCAACGACACGCTGAGCTACCGCGTCCGCGTGACCAACACCGGCAACGTGACCCTGACGGATGTGGTCGTCACCGACGACAAGATCACGCCGAATACGATCACCTGCGCCACGCTGGCTCCTGCGGCAACCTGCGACCTGGTCGGTACCTATAAGGTCCAGCAGTCCGACGTGAACGCCGGTTCGATCGTCAACAAGGCCACCGTCGGCACCTCGACGCCGAACGTGTGTCCGGCCGGCTCGACCGATGCCAAGTGCAACCCGACCGTCACCACGCCGGTCGTGCAGAAGGCCGATCTGACTTCGGTCAAGGCCATGACCGCCAATGCCGACGAAGACGGCAGCGGTTCGGTCACGGCCGGCGACACGCTGACCTACACGATCACCGTGACCAATACCGGCAGCATCGCGCTGACCAACCTGACGGTGACCGACGACAGGATCACGCCGAACTCGACCGTCTGCGCGACCGTCGAACCGGGCCAGGCCTGCGTGCTCACGGGCACCTATCGGGTCACCCAGGCCGATGCCAACGCCGGTGCGGTGCGCAACACCGCAGTGGTCCGGGCCGAGACGCCGCCGGGCGTGCCGTCGCCCTGCGTCGCCGGTGGCAGCGATCCCAAGTGCAATCCGAGCGTGACCGTGCCGGTGGTCCAGGCCCCGGGCCTGACCTCGGTCAAGACCATGGACCGCAATGCCGATGAGGACGGCAGCGGCTCGATCACGGTCGGCGACACCCTGACCTACTCGATCACGGTGACCAACACCGGCAACGTGACCCTGAAGGACGTGGTGGTGACCGACGACAAGATCGCGCCGAACACCATCACCTGCGCGAGCGTGGATCCGGGCCGCACCTGCGTGCTGACCGGTACCTACAAGATCGTGCAGGCCGATGTCGATGCCGCCGCGGTGGTCAACACCGCGACGGTGACCACCACCACGCCGAACGTCTGCGCGGCCGGTTCCACCGACGCGTCCTGCAAGCCGAGCGTGACCGTGCCGATCCAGGCGCGTCCGGCCGTGGCCATCGTCAAGGTCGCGAGCCTGAGCGTCGACAACGGCACCAAGAACGTGGGCAACGTCGCCGACGTCATCAGCTACGCGGTGCGCATCACCAACACCGGCAACATCACCCTGCACGACATGGACACCAGCGACGTGCTCGCGAGCTACGCGCCGACCCGGTTGGCGTGCCGCACCACCACGCTCGCGCCGGGCCAGTCCACCGATTGCGAGGTCTACACCCACACCATCACCCGCGAGGAAGCCAACCGCGGCGGCACCCTGGACAACGTGGTCACGGTCACCGCGCGCTACGGCAGCGGGGGCGGCGGCGGCCAGACCTCGGGCACCGCGACCGCGACCGGCACGGCGATCATGCCGGTCGAACCGGAGCAGGACAGCGACCTCGTCGTCAGCAAGCAGGCGCGTCCGCAGCGGGTCAAGATCGGCGACCTGGTGCGCTACACCGTGACCATCAAGAACGTCGGCGAAACCGACGCGATCGATGCGACCCTGGTGGACACGCCGCCGGCCGGCTTCAGTCTGGTCGAAGGCAGCCTGCAGGTCGCCGACCGCGACGGCCAGGGCCGCCTGGTCGGCACCTACCCGGTGAGCGTGGACGGCCTCGACATCCAGGCCGGCCAATCGGCGAGCGTGGTCTACCTGCTGCGCGTGGGCGCATCGGTGCGGCCGGGCAGCCACGTCAACAGCGCCTACGCCGAGGACGGCGGCAAGCGTTCCAACATCGCCACGGCGACGGTGGAACTGAGCTCCGATCCGCTGCTCGACGAATCGCTGCTGATCGGCAGCGTGTTCGACGACCGCGACGAGGACCGCTGGCAGGATCCGGCCGATCTGACCGACCTGCGCGTGCAGGGCGGCTTCGCGCCGGGCGCCTACATCGCCCACTCGACCACGGTCGATCGCGGCGACGGCGCCAAACCGGAAGCCGATGCGAGTTCGCCGATGCTGCACGGCATCGCCCTGGGCAAGATCGGCGGCCGCCAGTCCGACGCCGATCCGGTCGCCGCGCACACCGTGACGATCAGCCAGCTGCTGCGCGAGCCGAGCTTCACCGACGACTTCGTGCTGAGCAACGCGCAGGGCGTCACCGTGCGCATGGATGCGGCCGGCAACACCCGGGTGGAACGCACGGGCGAGGCCGCCAAGGGCCTCACCGGCGCCGACCCGAAGGTCGAACGCCGGGTGGCGCAGGCCGAGGGCGGTTACCGCGTCGACTACATCGTGAGCAACCACGGCGTCGACGAGCGCGGCATCCCGGGCGTGCGCCTGGCGTCGGTGGAGGGCCTGTTGATCGAAACCGACCAGTTCGGCCGCTATCACCTGGAAGGCGTGGCCGGCGGTCCGTGGGAGCGTGGGCGCAACTTCATCCTCAAGCTCGATCCGGCGACCTTGCCGCCGGGCAGCCGGATCACCACCGACAACCCGTTGGTGCGCCGTCTGACTCCGGGCGTGCCGGTCCGCTTCGACTTCGGCGTCAAGCTGCCGCCGGGCGAGATCCCCGGCGCGAAGCAGGACGTGGAGATGCGCATCGGCGAGGTGTTCTTCGATGCCGGCAGCGCCGCGGTCAAGCCCGCCTACCTGCCGGCGGTGGAGAACATGGCGGCCAAGGTGCGCGAGTACGGCGGCGGCGAAGTCGTGATCACCGCCAACGGCGAGAGCGAGGCGCTGGCGATGGACCGCGCCCTGGCCGTGCGCAAGTCGCTGGAGTCGCTGCTGACGCCGGAGCAACTCAAGGCGCTGCAGATCAGCGTGCGCACCGACGCGCAAGATCCGAAGACGATGGTGGTGGGCTTCGCCGAATGGCCCAAGCTCGGCGAGGTCTTGTTCGACACCGACAAATCCACGGTCAAGCCGAAGTACCTGCCGCTGCTGAAGAAGATCGCGGCCGTGCTGGAGGACTTGAAGGGGAACCGCGTGGTCGTGATCGGCCACACCGACCAGCGCGCGTCCGACGCCTACAACGTCGCGCTCGGCATGCGCCGGGCCAAGGCGGTCTACGACGCCATCGTCGCCCACGCCAGTCCGCAGGTGCGCAAGAACTTGCGAGTGGATACCAGCAACGACCCGGACGCCCCCGCCGGCAAGAGCGAGAAATAAGGGGCCCGCCATGAAGATGAAACTACTGGACTACACCCTGATCGGCATCCTGGCCGGTCTTTCCCAGGTTGCCGGCGCGCAGCAACCGCTCGCGCCGGCCGCGGCCGCCCCGACGGCGTCGCCGGCTCCCGCGCCGGCCGCCGCGGCCCAGGCCGCCGGCGCGTCGCCGCTGAATTGCGGCGACAACGGCTGCAGCGATGGCGAAGGCGTGCTGTTCGAACTGCGCACGCGCGGCAAGCGCCAGCCCGAGACGGTCGGCACCAGCGAGCGCTCGTCCTCGGAAACCTTGCAGCCCGATCGCCGCGTCACCATCGAGGCCGAAGTGCCGCGTTCGAAGTGGGTTGGCGAATTGCAGCCGGGCCAGGCGATCGCGGTCGGCAAGTGGTCGCTGCAACTGCCCGGCGGCGGCGTGGTGTGGGCGACCGAGGATCCCAACCTCGGCCAGCCGCGCATGGCCGTATCGGCGCCGTCGCTGCTGGCGTTCGAGAACGGCCGCATCGTCAAGCCGGTGCGGTTCTACGCGTACAACAACTATTCGGCCTTCATCAAGCGCGCCGAGGTGCTGCTGTACCGCGCCACCGACACCGACCTGGTGACGCCGATCGCGCGGGTCGAACTGCCCAGCGCCGCGGTCGCCGACACCGAATGGAGCGGCGAGCTCGACCCGGCGTTGCACCTGCGGCCCGGCGACGAACTGGTCTACATCGTCCGCGCTTACGGCGAGGGCGACAGCGTCGACGAAACCTATCCGCGCCGCCTGCAACTGGTCAGCCCGAGCGAGGCCGAACGCGGTTCGCGCTTGCTGCGCGATCAGTTCGAGAAGACCCAGGGCGCGGCGTTCAGCGTCGAGGACGCCGAGCAGCGCAGCCAGGTCGACCGCGTGTTCGGCCAGGACAGCCTGCGCCAGCAGAACATCGCCATCTACGGCTCGCGCATCCGCATCGGGGGGCGCAACATCCCCGAGCGCGAGTCGATCAAGATCAACGGCCAGTCGCATCCGATCGACCTGGAACGCAAGTTCGTCGCCGAATACCTGGTGCCGGTCGGGCAGCACCGCTTCGAGGTCGAAGTCGGCGGCGGCCAGGGTGGCGCGACCCGCCGCGCGCTCGATGTCGACGTCAGCGGCAAGTACTTGTTCGCGGTCGCGCTGGCCGACGTCACCGCCTACAAGGGCAGCACCAGCGGCTCGGTCGAGACGGTCGCCAACGACAAGCGCTTGGCCGACGACAGCCTGGTGGTGGACGGGCGGCTGGCGTTCTATCTGAAGGGCAAGTACCGCGGCAAATACCTCGTCACCGCCCAGGCCGACACCCAGGAGCGCGAGGTCGGCGAACTGTTCAACGGCTTCTGGGACGCCGACCCGCAGGACGTGTTCCGCCGCCTCGATCCGGACCAGTACTACCCGGTCTACGGCGACGATTCCACGACCTATCGCGACGTCGACACCATGGGCCGGCTGTACCTGCGCGTGGACTGGGACAAGAACCAGGCGCTGTGGGGCAACTTCGATACCGGCCTGACCGGCACCGAATACGCCCAGTACAACCGCTCGCTGTACGGCGGCGCGCTGAGCTGGCGCAGCCGGCGCAGCACCGCGCTGGGCGAGCCGGGCAGCGAACTGCGCGTGTTCGGCTCGCAGGCGCAGACCGCGCCGGGCCATACCGAACTGCTCGGCACCAACGGCAGTCTGTATTACCTCAAGCACGGCGACCTGCTGCCGGGTTCGGACAAGCTCGCGGTGGAAGTGCGCGACCGCACCACCGGCCGGGTGCAGAGCCGGGTCGAACTGGTGCGCGGCGCCGATTACGAGATCGACGAACTGCAGGGCCGGGTGTTGCTGAGCCGGCGTCTGGACCAGATCACCCGCCAGGACGCGCCCAGCCTGACCCGCGACACGCCGCTGGACGGTTTCGACCAGGTGCTGCTGGCCGATTACGAGTACGTGCCGACCGGTTTCGACCCGGACGACACCACCCTGGGCTTCCGCGGCAAGCACTGGTTCGGCGAGCACCTCGCCGTCGGCGCCACCTGGATCGACGAAAACCGCTCCGGCGAGGACTACGGCCTGCAAGGCGCCGACGTGACCCTGCAAGCCGGCCGCGGCACCTTCCTCAAGCTCGAAAACAGCCGCACCCAGGCCACCAGCGCGCCGATCTTCTATTCCGACAACGGCGGCCTGAGCTTTTCCGAGCTCAACTCCGGCCTGCAGGACCGCCGCGGGCGCGCCCGCTCGGTCGAAGCGCGCGCCAACTTCAAGGAACTGGGCTGGAGCGAAGGCGAGTGGACCGCCGGCGCCTGGTGGCGCCGGGTCGACAAGGGCTATTCGATCGCCCGCTACGACACCAACGAAGCGGTGGAAGAGCGCGGCGCCGAAGTCTTCGGCGAGCTGACCCCGGCCCTGCGCGTGTTCGCGCGCTACAGCGTGGCCGAACGCGGCAAGCAGTCGCTGACCCAGGCCCAGGCCTCGGCCGAGTGGCGGCTCAACGACGAGACCACGCTCAGCGCCGAAGTGCGGCGGGTGCAGGAAGACCGCGCCAACGGCCTCGACGCCGCCGGCGTGCTGGCCGCGGTGCAGTACAAGCAGCGCATCGGCACCCAGCTGGAATTGTTCGCCACCGCGCAGAAGACCGTCGACGACGACGAGGGCCGCTACGCCGACAACGACCGGGTCACCGTCGGCGGCAAGTACCTGTTCGGCGAACTGTCCAGCGTCGGCGCCGAGATCAGCAGCGGCGACCGCGGCGACGCGGCCAAGCTCGACGCCGAGTACCGCCTGACCCCGGACCACTCGATCTACGGCGCCTACACCTATTCCACCGACACCAGCGACTACGATCCGCTGTTCGACGACCGCCTCAACACCGGCTGGACCCTGGGCCAGCGCTGGCGCCTGTCGAACCAGGTCAACCTGTTCAACGAAAGCGTGTTCCTCAAGGCGCCGAACGAATCCGGCCTGGGCCACACCTTCGGCATGGACTTCTACCCGGGCGAGGGCTGGAACCTCGGCTTCGCCCTGACCAAGTCCACGCTGGAGCGCGAGGCCGAACTCGGCAACGTCCAGCGTCGCGGCGCCAGCCTCACCGGCGGCCGCAGTTCGCTGGATACGCAGTGGCAGAGCAAGCTGGAATGGCGGCGCGACAGCGGCGCCGAGCAGCGCGAGCAGTGGACCAGCACCAACCGCTTCCTGCACAAGTTCGACGACAGCTTCCGCGTCGCCGGCCGGTTCAACTACTCGCAGACCAAGGACAAGCTCAACGCCCAGGCCGGCGCCAAGTTCGTCGAGGGCAATGTCGGTTTCGCCTGGCGTCCGTACAACAGCACGCGTTGGGCGCTGCTGGGCAAGTACACGTACTTGTACGACGTGTCCTCGCTGGATCAGGTCGGGCCGGACATCGCCACCTACGACCAGCGCACCCAGGTGCTGTCGTTCGAAGGCGTCTACAACCCGAACCACCGCTGGGAATTCGCCGGCAAGCTGGCGCGGCGCGAGGGCGAGGTGCGGTTCGGACGGCTGCAGGGCGAGTGGGCCGACTCGGCCACCACCTTCGGCGCGGTGCAGGCGCGTTACCGCGTGCGCGAAGTCTGGCACGGGCTGGCCGAATACCGTTGGCTGAACGTGCGCGACGGCGGCACCCGCACCGGCGTGCTGCTCGGCGTGGATCGCGACCTCGGCAAGAACTTCCGCATCGGCGTGGGCTACAACTTCACCGAGTTCAGCGACGACCTGACCAACTTCGATTACGACCACCGCGGGTGGTTCCTCAACATGGTCGGCAGTTACTGAGCCGCAGCGGGGGCCGCGCATGGCCTCGGCTCGGGAGCGGATCGGGAGTGCGAAAACGAGCGGGGCCGCCGATGCTTAGCGTCGGCGGGCCCAGTTCGTTGTGGGGCCTTGCGAGGCGACGAGGCGCGAGCCGGCGCCGGTGCGTGCGGCGTACGCCGCCGCTGGCGGGTCGGGACGCGGCGCCGGCGCGCGGGTTCGCGTCGCAGTTCGCACTCCGGCGTCGTGCCCCGGCTACGGCGCCGGCGCGCCCCGCGGATCGCCGCCGCGCTTGTGTAAGCTCGGGAGCCGCGCGCCGCGCCGGCCGCGACTGCGCCTTGCGCCTGCCATCGCGCGCAGACCGCCCTCGACCCCGGACCTCCCCATGCCCCTGGATTGGCGTTCCAAACTCGCCCACCCCGACGCCTCGGCGCCGGCCGGTTTCCGTTCCCTGGTCACCCCGGTCTACCGCGGTTCGACTACCTTGTTCGACAGCGCCGCGCACGTGCACGACCACTGGGACCGGCGCGAGACGCCGTACACCTACGGCCTGTACGGCACCCCGACCACGCTGGAGCTGGCCGCGCGCATCGCCGAACTCGAAGGCGGCGGCCTGACCTTCATCGCCCCGGGCGGGCAGGCGGCGATCGCCCTGGTCGACCTGGCCGTGCTCAAGGCCGGCGGCCATGTGCTGATCCCCGACAGCATCTACGGCCCGCACCGCGAGTTCTCCGACCGCTGGCTCAGCCGCTGGAACATCCGCGCCGAGTACTACGACCCAAGGATCGGCGCCGGCATCGCCGCGCTGCTGCGGCCGGAAACCCAGCTGGTGTGGTGCGAGAGCCCCGGCTCGGTGACGATGGAAGTGCAGGACGTGCCGGCCATCGCCACCGCCGCCCACGCCGCCGGCGTGCCGGTGGCGCTGGACAACACCTACGCGGCCGGCGTGTTCTTCGACGCCTTCGGCCACGGCGCCGATTTCGCCGTGCAGGCGCTGACCAAGTACATCGGCGGCCACAGCGACCTGTTGCTGGGCTCGGTCACCGTGCGCGACGAAGCGCACTACCTCGCCCTCGGCGACGCCCAGCAACTGCTCGGCATGGGCGTGTCGCCCGACGACTGCAGCCTGGCCCTGCGCGGCCTGCAGACCCTGGGCGTGCGCCTGGACCATCTGCAGCGCAGCACGCTGGAAGTCGCGCAGTGGCTGCAGGCGCAGCCGCAGGTGCTGCGCGTGCGCCATCCGGCGTTGCCGGGCAGCCCAGGGCACGAGATCTGGAAGCGCGATTTCACCGGCTCGGCCAGCGTGTTCTCGGTCGAGTTCGACGCCGCGCTGAGCCAGGACGCGCTGGTCGCCTTCATCGACCGGCTGCGCTTGTTCAAGATCGGCTACAGCTGGGGCGGCACGACCAGTCTGGTGGTGCCGCAGTTCTCGCTGCACCGCGACCTGCCGCGCGCCGGCCGCAACCTGGTGCGCTTCAACATCGGCCTGGAGCGCAGCGCCGATTTGATCGACGACCTGCGCGCCTCGCTGGCGCAGCTGCCGGCTTGATGCCTTGCAGCCCTCGCGCATCGCCGTCGATCCGTCCGGCGGATCGGCGGTGCAGGGCAGGGGCTGCAAAACGCACTCGCGTTCATGTGTATTTGATGCGCATGCAGTGCGTACTAAATCAGTTCAACCACGTTCGAAAGCACAAAATTCATGAATAAACTGCGCCATATCGTGTCGCCGACGTAGGGGAAGCCGCTATCGTGTGCGTTTAATCGATTTCATACGTCTTGTTTGTCCGGAGCGATCGATGAAGCACCAACGCATGACACTGAGCCTGGACGCGGGCGAAATGGCCGAACTCGAGCAGATCGCCGAACGCGGCAATTCCAACAAGACCGAAGTGATCCGGCGCGCGATCCGTATCTACATGCTGCTCGAGCAGATGCGCGCGGAAGGCAAGGAACTGCACGTGCAGGATCAGCCCGGCTCGCGCCAGATCGAGCGGCTGGTATTCGTCTGAGCGGCCGGCCGCGCGCGCGGCCCGCGCCGGTCCTCACAGTTCGGTCCCGCCTCGTCCGCTGAGCCGGCGAGGTGGGCGCGTGAGCGCCCGCCGTCCACCGCCGCGCACGCGATGTCCGCCTGATCCGGGCCAGGGAGATGGATGCAACGGCGCGCCGCCGTTGGTGGCCTGCGCCGTCCATCGCATCCCTCGAGGAATCCACATGAACATCGCAATCGCGCGGACGCTGGCCGCCGCGCTCGCCGGCGCGCTGTCGTTCGCTCCGTCGTTCGACGCGGCCGCGCAGGAACGCAGCTACACCTATCTGGAAGCCGGCTATCTGGCGCAGTCGCTGCGCTCGCCGCGCGGCGACGCCGTCGGCCTGGACGACATCGACGCGCGCGGCGGCTATCTCGCCGGTTCGCTGGCCTTGAACGTACACTGGTTCGCCAGCGCCGGGCTGTACAAGGGCCGCGACGACGTCGATCTGCGCGCCGGCGCGACCACCCTGGCGCAGCTGGACCTGGACGCGCAACAGGTCGCGCTCGGCCTGGGTTATCGCGCCGCGCTGAGCGAGCGCGTCGACTGGACCGCCGAACTGGGCTGGCTCAATACCCGTTTGGCGTTCGAGCACAAGCCGCTGGCGCTGCGCGAGCGCAGCGACGGCGACGACGCGCGCCTGTCGCTGGGCCTGCGCGGCGATCTGGCGCCGAACCTGGAAGGCTGGGCCAAGCTGCGCTACACCGACGGCGATGTCTACGACGGCGAGTTCGGCGGCGCCGCCGGCGTGCTGCTCAAGTTCAATCCGATCTGGGGCGCTAGCGCGCAGGCCGACTTCGGCGCCGGCAATCGCCAGTACACGCTGGGCGTGCGCGCGAGTTTTTGAGCGCGGGTTTGCGGGCGCAGTCGCGGTTGCATCGGTGCGCGGAAACGAGCCGCGTACCGTCAGCCGCGGCGTGCGCCGTCATGGCCCAAGCGCGAACGGCGCAGCGCGGGACGATGCAAGCCGCATCGCGTGCTTGCGACCGGCCGGCATCGCCCGCAGCATCGTTCGCACCGATGCCGTCGCATCGCGCCCGATGTACCGGAACCATCGCCGCGCCTAGCCGATCCGAACCGCGCCGATATTGATCCGGATCAAGTATCCGCATCGTCCGCCGCGCGCGGCCGCAACAGCCATGCCACGCTATTGCCGCTGCCGGCGAATCGCTCCATGCTTCGCCCATCACGGCCCGGCCGTATCTGCGAGCGAGCGCGATGTCTTCCCCCTCCAGCGACGCCGTCCCGGCCACGCAGCCGCGGCTGCTGCTGGTCGACGACGACGCCGACATCCTCGCACTGCTGGCGCGCTATCTCGGCGCCAACGGCTGCAAGACCGCGGCCGCGTCCAGCGCGGCGCAGGCGCGTGTGGCGGTGGCCGCGGGCGGGATCGATCTGGTCCTGCTCGACCTGGGCCTGCCCGACGAGGACGGCTTGTCGCTGCTGCGCCATCTGCAAACGCAATGGCGCGGCCCGGTGATCGTGGTCAGCGGCCGCGGCGACGCGGTCGACCGCGTGGTCGGACTGGAGCTCGGCGCCGACGACTACGTGGCCAAGCCGTTCGACTTCCGCGAACTGCTGGCGCGGATACGCTCGGTGCTGCGGCGCGTACCCTCGCCGCCGTCGTCGCTGGCCGCCGAATGCCTGGCGTTCGAAGGCTTCCGTCTCGACCTGTCCTCGCGCCGCCTGACCGACGCCGGCGGCGCGGAGGTCGCACTGACCACGGGTGAGTTCCAGTTGCTGCGCGCGTTGTTGCAGCGGCCGCAGCAAGTGCTCAGCCGCGACGAGCTGATGAGCGCGCTGCACGGCCGCGAAGCCGGACCTTACGACCGCACCATCGATGTCGCCGTCGGCCGGCTGCGGCGCAAGCTCGAGTCCGACCCGTCCGCGCCGAGCCTGATCAAGGCCGTGCGCGGCGCCGGTTATCTGTTCGCTGCGGCGGTGAGCGCGGCATGAGCGCGGACGCGTCCTTCGCCGGCCTGTTCGAAGCGGTGCCCGACGCGCTGCTGCTGGTCGACGGCGACGGCCGCATCGTCCAGGCCAACGCGCAGGCCGAGCGCTTGTTCGGCTACGCGCCGGGCGCGTTGCTGCAGACGGAGGTGGAAACGCTGATCCCGGCGGCAGCGCGCGAGCGCCACCAGCGCTACCGCGAAAACTACATGGCGCGGCCGCACGTGCGTCCGATGGGCGTGAGCGGGCAGAGCCTGATCGGCCTGCGCCCGGACGGCACCCAGTTCCCGGTCGAAATCGCGCTGAGCCCGATCGGCGGCGCACACGGCCCGCGCTATCTGGCCTCGGTGCGCGACATTTCCGAAACCCAGCGCGCGCGCCAGGCGCTGGTGCGCGCGCGCTACGACGCGCTGGCCGCGCGCATCGGCCAGCTGGCGCTCGAGGCGCAGGACGAATCGGGCATGGTCGATGCGCTGCCGCGGCTGCTGGCCGCCGCGCTCGACATTCCGACCGTGGCGGTGTTGTTCGTGTCCGGCGATCGCCAGAGCGTGGAAATCCGCGCCGGCGTCGGCCTGGACGACGGCGATGCGGACGCGCCCGCGCTCGACGAGACGGCCTTGCTCGCCGCCATCGGCAGCGGCCAGACCCGGCTGGCAGAGGATTTCGCCGGTACTGATGCGCACGAGTTCCCGCTGCGCGCCGCCGCAGGCAGCGGCGTGCTGGTGCCGCTGCTCGATCGCGGCCGGCCGATGGGCGCGCTGCTGGCGCGCGCGCCGCAGCCGCGCCAGTTCGATCACGATGCCCTGCACTTGCTGCGCTCGGTCGCCAACCTCGCCGCCGCGTTCGTGCAACGCCGCCGCACCGAGGAACAGCTGGCGCATTCGCAGCGGCTGGACGCGATCGGCCAGCTCACCGGTGGCATCGCCCACGACTTCAACAACTTGCTGACGGTGATGTCCGGCAGCCTGCAATTGCTGGAACTGGAGTGCGGCGACAAGCCCGAGGCCGGCGAACTGATCGCCAGCGCGCTGCGCTCGGTGGGCCGCGGCGCCGAGCTCACCGGCAAGCTGCTGGCGTTCGCGCGACGGCAGCGGCTGAGCCCGCGCGCGGTCGATGTGCCGGCGTTGCTGCGCGATGTCGAGAGCATGCTCAAGCGCACCCTCGGCGACAGCGTGCACCTGCATGTGCACTGCGTCGAGCCGCTGGCGGCGGCTTACGCCGATCCCGGGCAACTGGAAGCGGCGCTGCTCAACCTCGCGCTCAACGCGCGCGACGCGATGCCGCGCGGCGGCGAGATCGCGATCGAAGCTGCGGCCTGCGACGTCGACGCCGTAGGCGGCGAATTGGCGGTAGGGGACTACCTGCGCGTGGTGGTCGCCGACACCGGCCGCGGCATGGCGCCGGAAACGCTGGCGCGGGCGATGGAGCCGTTCTTTACCACCAAGGAAGCCGGCCGCGGTAGCGGCCTGGGCCTGAGCATGGTCTACGGCTTCGCCAAACAAAGCGGCGGCGACCTGCGCATCGACAGCGCGCTGGGCTACGGCACCCGGGTGGAACTGTTCCTGCCCGCGGCGCGCGCGCCCGCGGCGGCGCCGGCGCCCGCGGGCGGCGCGCCCGAGCCCGGGCGCGGCGAGACCGTGTTGGTGGTCGAGGACGACGCGGCGGTGCGCGCGATCGCGCTGGCGTTTTTGCGCGCCTCGGGCTATCACGCGGTCGCCGTGGGCAGCGCGGCCGAGGCGCTGCGTTATCTCGCCGGCGACGGCGAGGCGGCGGCGATGTTCAGCGATGTCATGCTCGGCGAGGGGATGAACGGCAAGGAGCTGGCCGTGGCGGCGCGGCGGCTGCGGCCGCGGTTGCCGGTGCTGCTGACCTCCGGCTACGAGACCGAAACCGCGAACGCCGGCGAGGCGTTCGAGCTGTTGCGCAAGCCGTATCGGCGCGAACAGGTGGCCGCGGCGATCGCGCGTGCGATCGGGACGGTGGCAGGCGGTTGAGCGTCGTTGGCGCGGCGTCGTCGTTTATCAGTGCACGCGGCCGCCCGCCGCGAGCAACCCGCTCAGCGCGGCGCGGTCGCGCAGGACGATCTCGCGGCCGGCCACTTCGATCAACCCGCGCGCCTGCAGGCGCGACAGCGAGCGCGCCACCGTTTCCAACGTCAGCGACAGGAAATTGCCGAGTTCGGCGCGGGTCATGCGCAGTTGCAGGCGTTCGCCGCTGAAGCCCAGCGCCTGCAGGCGCGCGGCCAGGTCGAACAGGAACGTCACCACGCGCTGGTCGGCGCCGAGCGTGCCCAGCGCCAGCATCCAGGTCCAGTCGCGGCGGATCTCGCGTGCAAGCAGTGCGGTGATGCGCTCCTGGAACTGCGGCAGCTCGCTGCGCAGCCGCGCGAACGGCACTTCCCACAGCTCGCCGGTGTCGAGCGCGACCGCGTCGCAGGCGTAGGCGTTCATGTCCAGCGCGTCCAGGCCGAGCAGATCGCCGCGCAGGCGGAAGCCGGTGATCTTCTCGCGCCCGTCTTCGCTGACCAGCGCGGTCTTGAAGCAGCCGGCATGCACCAGGTACAGCGCGGTGCGCGGCTGGCCGGCGCGGAACACATGCTGCTTGGCGCGCACCCGGCGGCGTTGCAGCGGCCAGCCCAGGCGCAGCAGTTCGCGCTGCAGCCACGGTTCCAGCGCGTCGTCCCCGGCGTAGTGGGCGGCGGCGCTGTCGGCGGCGAAGCCGGAGTCGGCGTAGACGGTGTGTTCGAGCAGCATGACGGCGATTCCGGTTCGGCGGTTTGACCGGGCACAGGCTAGACGCGCGAAGGCGCGCGCCGATGCGGAAGCGGTAACCAGCGGTAACGGTTTGTAACGCGCTCGTTTTGACGTGCTCGTTGAGCGCGCTTGCTGGTGTTGTGGCCTTTGCGGCGCAGCGGCGGGTCGCGCCCAGGCACCGCGGCGTTGTGATCGCGGGCGAACTTGATCCCGATCAAGAATGCCCGGTGCGACGCGGGCACAGTGGACGCGAGCGGGTGCGCCCCGCAGCCCTCGGACTTGCCGTGACCCGCCTGACCCGATTCACCGATCCGCATGCTGTCGACCTGTGGGACCGGCGCTTCCGCTGGCGCAGCGGCGAGCGCCTGCGCGACCGCACCATCGACGCGACCTGGCAACGGGTGGCGGCGGCCGTGGGCGGCAGCGGCGGCGACGGCGGCTACTGGCGCAACCGTTACGCGGCTGCGTTCGGCGCCTGGCAGTTGCTGCCCGACCCGCGCCTGCTGCGCCGCGCCGGCACCGAGCGCGCGGTGCCGCCGTTGCGCGCACCGCGTGCGGCGCTCAACGCCGGCGCGTTCGTGATCGAGCCCGGCGGCGCGCGCGCGCGTTTCGATTTCGAGCGCTTCGCAGCGACGGCGGCGCTGGCGGTGCGCCTGCTCGACGACGCGGCCGAGGCGTTCGGCGCGGAGGTCGCCGGCGGCCTGCGCCTGGAAGTCGGTTTGATCGGCGTCGCCGACGCGTTGGCGCTGCTGGGCGTGGATTACCTCGGCGACGCCGCTGCGGCGCAGGCGCAGGCGATGGCGCGTTCGCTCGCACTGGGCTGCGCGCAGGGCGCGGGACGGCTGGCGCGCGAGCGCGGCGCCCGCGGCGAGGCGGCGGGGTTGAGCGAACGGTGGCGCTCGCGCGAGTTGCCCGCGGCGCTGGCCGATGCGGTGGCGGGCAACCGTCGCCATGCGCGCCTGACCCGGGTGCGGCCGCAGCCGTCGCTGGCGCGGTTGGCCAACGGCGCCAGCGATGGAATCGAGCCGGCTTATGCGCGATTGCGCGATTTGTACGGCGCTACGCCGCAGGCATTGCGGGCGGCGCAGGGGCGGATTGCGGCGGCGATGCAGCCGTGGCTCGATGCGCCGGTGGGCGTGCGGCCTTAGCGGCGGTTACGGCGGCGGTGCCGGTTTCGCGATCTTGGGATGGCGAAGGGGCGTGGCTGGTTTCGTCGTGGTTCCATTGTCGCGGTCGCGGCTTGCGCCGCTCCTACAGTCGGATACGAATCTCGCCGAAGCCCCTGTAGGAGCGGCGCAAGCCGCGACCGCGACACCTCGCCTGCGACGAAATTCTCGAACGGCCGCGCCGCAGCAGGCGAGGGCACCTCCACCCGCACCGACCGCCGCATCAATGCCCGAAAAACACCGGCAGCGACGCCGACGTCAACAACTCGCGCGTCACCCCGCCCAGCACCCATTCGCGCAACCGCGAATGCCCGTAGCCGCCGGCCACCAGCAACTGCACGCCGCTGCGTTCGGCATAGTCGAGCAGCACCTCGGCGACGCCGCGGTCGCCGGCGCGCAGGCTGACCAAGTCGGTGGGAATGCTGTGGCGGACCAGATGCGCGACCATGCGCCGCGCCGATTCCTGCGCCGGGTCGTCGTCGCCCTGGCCGATCAGCACCAGTTCCACCAGGCCGGCATCGGCCAGCAGCGGCAGCGCGTCGTGCACGGCGCGCGTGGTCTGGCGGGTGGGTTGCCAGGCGATCATCGCCCGTCGCAGCGGCAGGGTCGGGCCGCTGTTCGGCGGCACCACCAGCACCGGGCGGCCGGATTCGAGCAGCAGCGCGGTGAACCACGCATGCAGGGCCGATGCGTTGGACGCATCGCCGCCGCTGCCGGCGACCAGGCAGACATCGGCATCGAAGGCTTCGCGCGCGACGGTGTGCGGCGCGTCGGCGTAAAGCGCTTCGACCACACGCGCGTCCCAGCTCACGGTCTCGTCGTCCAGGCGCGCCTTCAGCTCCGCCAGGCGCTGCTGGCCGCGGTCGCGCAACTGTGCGTAGACCGCGCCGGAGGTCGGGTCGGGGAGCATGTCCCAGGCGTGGCTGATCGGCATCGGCAGGTCGACGCTTTCCAGCACCGACAGGCGCGCGCTGTGGCGCGCGGCCAGCTTCACCGCCAAACGCAGCGCGTCGGCGTCGCCGGCGCTGCCGGTCATCGCAATGGTCAGATCCTTGTACATGTGTCTTCTCCGCGGCCGCGTCGGGCCTTTGCCCGCATTACGGCCGGCTTCGCGCGCGCGGTGTTGACCCGGATCAAACCGCGCCGGTGACCCGCGGCGGCGTTCGCCGCGCGGGCGGCGTCTTGGGCCGGTCGGAGCCTGGGCTCCGGCCTGGGCGGCCGTCGCGGGCAGGGCGGCGGCCGGATCGATGGGGCGATCGGCGGGCGGCTTGACCTGGATCAACACGCCGCCGGCCCGGATGGCCTGAAATGCTCGCAGATTCCCCCGGAGCCGGCCGTGAAAACTCCGCGAGCGCAGCTCGATGAATGCGGCGCGTCCGCCGCGGCGCCGCCGCGCTGGAGCGCGGCGCTGCTGCGCCGCATCGCGCTGACCATCGCGGCCAAGCTGGCGCTGCTGACGGCGCTGTATCTGCTGTTCTTCTCGCCTTCGCACCGTCCGCCGGTCGATGCCGGCGCGGTCGACCGGCTCCTTCTGCACGCAAGGTGATTCCCATGCCGGACCTGTACCTCGTCGATCTGTCGCGCCTGCAATTCGCGCTGACCGCGCTCTATCACTTCCTGTTCGTGCCGCTGACCATCGGCCTGGCGCTGATCATGGCGATCATGGAGAGCGTCTACGTGATGACCGGCCGGGTCATCTGGAAGCAGATGACCCGCTTCTGGGGCGTGCTGTTCGGGATCAACTTCGCCATGGGCGTGGCCACCGGCATCACCATGGAATTCCAGTTCGGCACCAACTGGGCCTATTACTCGCATTACGTCGGCGACATCTTCGGCGCGCCGCTGGCGATCGAAGGGCTGATGGCGTTCTTCCTGGAAAGCACCTTCGTCGGTTTGTTCTTCTTCGGCTGGGACCGGCTCAGCAAGCTGCAGCACCTCACCGTGACCTGGCTGACCGCGCTGGGCGCGAACCTGTCGGCGCTGTGGATCCTGATCGCCAACGGCTGGATGCAGAACCCGGTCGGCGCGGAATTCAACTTCCACACCATGCGCATGGAGATCACCGACTTCGCCGCGGTGGTGTTCAACCCGGTCGCGCAGGCCAAGTTCGTGCACACCGTCAGCGCCGGCTACGTCACCGGCGCGATGTTCGTGCTGTCGATCAGCGCCTGGTATCTGCTGCGCGGGCGCAATGTCGAGATCGCCAAGCGCTCGATGGTGGTGGCGGCGAGCTTCGGCCTGGCCTCGGCGTTGTCGGTGGCGGTGCTCGGCGACGAGAGCGGCTACACCGCCTCGGAAAACCAGAAGATGAAGGTCGCCGCGATCGAGGCCGAATGGCGCACCCATCCGGCGCCGGCCTCGTTCACCCTGTTCGGCCTGCCGAACATGGACAAGCGCGAGACCGAGTACGCCGTGCGCATTCCCTGGGCGATGGGCCTGATCGCCACGCGCTCGCTGGACAAGGAAGTCGCCGGCATCCACGAGCTGGTCGAAGAGAACCGCGCCCGCATCCGCCGCGGCATCGGCGCCTATGAGGCGCTGCGCGAACTGCGCGCCGACCGCGACGATCCGCACAAGCAAGCCGCGTTCATGGCCTTGCGCGACGACCTCGGCTTCGGCCTGCTGACCTTGCGTTACACCACCGATCCGGCCAACGCCAGCGACGAGATCGTCGAGCGCGCCGCCTGGAGCACGGTGCCGAACGTGCCGGTGCTGTTCTGGTCGTTCCGGATCATGGTCGGGCTGGGCTTCTACTTCATCTTCCTGTTCGCCGCCGCGTTCTGGCTGGCCACGCGCAACCAGCTGGAAAAGCGCTGGTTCCTGAGGCTGGCGCTGTACAGCCTGCCGCTGCCGTGGGTGGCGGCGGAGCTGGGCTGGATCGTGGCCGAATACGGCCGCCAGCCTTGGGCGATCGACGGCGTGCTGCCGACGTTCCTGGGCGTGTCGGCGACCAACTCCACCCAGGTGATCGCCAGCCTGGTCGGCTTCGTCGTGCTCTACACCGGCCTGGCCGTGGTCGATGCGGTGCTGATGCTGCGCGCGATCCGCTCGGGGCCGGACAAGCTGAAATTCTGGCCCGCGACCCGCACCGCTGCCGCGCATACCGCCTGAGGACTTGGCCATGATCGATTACGAACTGTTGCGCGAACTGTGGTGGCTGCTGCTGGGCGTGCTGCTGATCGGCTTCGCCCTCACCGACGGCTACGACCTCGGCCTGGGTGCGATCTTGCGTCTGATCGGCCGCGACGACGTGGAGCGGCGCATGGCGCTGGAAGCGATCGAGCCGAACTGGGAAGGCAACCAGGTCTGGTTCATCCTCGGCGGCGGCGCGGTCTTCGCGGCCTGGCCGCTGCTGTATGCGGCCTCGTTCTCGGCGTTCTACTTCGCCATGTTCCTGCTGCTGGTGGCGTTGATCCTGCGCCCGGTCGGCTTCGCCTTCCGCAACCGCCTGCCGCATGCGCGTTGGCGCGGCGCCTGGGACTGGGCGCTGACCATCGCCGGTGCGGTGCCGTCGCTGGTGTTCGGCGTGGCCTTCGGCAATCTGTTCCTGGGCGTGCCGTTCCATTTCACCGACGTCTTGCTGCCGGTGTACGACGGCAGCTTCCTCGGCCTGTTCCATCCGTTCGCGCTGTTGGCCGGCGTGGTGAGCCTGTCGATGCTGGCCATGCACGGCGCCAGCTATGCGGCGATGCGGGTGGAAGACCCGGTCGGCGCGCGCGCCCGGCGCATCGCCCGCATCGCCGCGGCGACGGCGATCGCCGCGTTCGCCGCGGCCGGCGTGTGGCTGCGTTCGTTGCCAGGCTCGGCCATCGTCGGCGCCTGGAACACCGGCGCGCCGTCGGATCCGCTGGCCAAGCACGCGATCCTGGTCGACGGCGGCTGGCTGGCGAACTACGCCCTGCAGCCGTGGCTGATCGCGTTGCCGGCCCTGGCGTTCGCCGGGTTGCTGGCGGTCGCGCTGCTGCATTCGCGCAAGTGGGCGTTCATCGCCAGCGGCGTCGCGGTGGCTTGCATCATCCTCACCGCCGGCGCGTCGCTGTTCCCGTTCCTGCTGCCCTCGTCGACCGATCCCGCGCACGGCCTGACCGTGTGGGACGCCTCGTCCAGCCAGCGCACGCTGGGGATCATGCTGGTCGCCGCGGCGATCTTCCTGCCGCTGATCCTGGCCTACACCGCGTGGGCGTTCCGGGTCATGCGCGGCACCATCACCCGCGCCCATGTGCAGGCGCAGGGCGACCATGAAGGAGGTTACTGATGTGGTACTTCGCCTGGATTCTGGGCCTGGCCCTGGCCTGCAGCTTCGGCGTGCTCAACGCGATGTGGTTCGAGATGCGCGAGGACGAGGAGCAGGCGCGCGGCGAAGCGCGGCGGGGCCGCTGATGGACGCGGCACCGGTCGCCGTCGCGGCAGGCGCGGGCTGGGCGCGCGCGTTGTCGCTGATGTTGGCGGCGGCGCTGTCGCTGGCGCTGCTGTTCCTGCCGGCGATGCGCGGCGCCGGGCTCAGCCCCGGCGCGCACGGCCTGCTGACGCCGCTGGTGATGGCGATCTGCGCGGGCTTCGTCCACGGCGTCGGCTTCCGCCCGCGCCGCGCCTGGGCGCGCGCGCTGGTGCATCCGGCGCTGCTGTGGCCGTTGATGCTGGGCTTGGCCGTGTTGTGGACGCGCAGCTTGCTGTGAGCCGCGATCAGCGCTGCGCGGTGGCGAGCTTGGCCGCGAGCCCGGCGAACACCGCCGCGGCGGCGCGGTTCATCCAGCGCTGGGCGCGCGCGGAGCGGGCGAAACGCTGGCCGACCGCGCCCGCGCTCAAGGCCAGCGCGCCGAACACCAGCGCAGTGGCGAGGATGAAGGTCGCGCCCAGCGCCAGCATCTGCAACGTGACCGAACCGGCCTGCTTGTCGACGAACTGCGGCAGGAAGGCGAGAAAGAAGATCGACACCTTGGGATTGGTCACGTTCATGACGATGCCGCGCAGGTACAGCTTGCCGGCGCTGCTGCGCTCGCCTTCGCCGCTTTCCACCGTCATCGCCGGCGCGCGCAGCGATTGCCAGGCCAGGTACAGCAGGTAAGCCGCGCCGGCGTACTTGAGCAGGTCGAAGGCCAGGCGCGAGCGCTCGAACAGCGCAGCCACGCCCAGCGCTACCGCGCCGGTGTGGACCAGCAGGCCGGTGCACAGGCCCAGCACCACCCACAGGCCGGCGCGCTTGCCGCGCAGCGCGGACTGGGTCAGCACGAACACGTTGTCCGGGCCGGGCACCACCGCCAGGAACAACGCGGTGGCGAAAAAGGCGGCGAGGGTCTGCGGGTCCATGGGCGGCTCCGGTGCGGGGAACCCCATTGGAGGCGAGCGCGCCGCCGCGCGCAAGCGCTGCGCGGCTGGCCGCTCAGAGCATGACCCGCCCGCCGGCCACGTCGAGCACCTGCCCGGTGATCCAGGCCGAGGCGTCGCTGAGCAGGAACAACGACGCTGCCGCCACGTCCGCCGGCTCGCCGAGCCGGCCGAGCGGGAACGCACGCAGCATCTGCGTTTGCCGTTCCTGCGACAGATGGTCGCGGGTGCGCTCGGTCAGCACCGCCGACGGCGACAGGCAGTTGGCGCGCAGGCCGCGCGGGCCCAACTCGTGGGCGAGCTGGCGGGTCAGCGCGATCACCCCGGCTTTGGCCGCGGCGTAACCGGCCGGCGCGCCGGCGACGACGCGCGCGCCGGCCGAGGCCATGGTCAGCAGCGCGCCGCTGCCGCGCGCGAGCATGCCGGGCAGGAAGCACTTGGCGACCAAGAAGGTCGCGGTGAGGTTGTGGTCGAGGCTGGAGCGCCAGTCGCGTTCGTCGATCTCGTGCACCGGCATCGGCCGGCCGCTGCCGCCGCCGGCGAAGGCGAGCACGAAGTCGGGCGCGCCGAAACGCGCCAACACGGCGTCGCGCAAAGCTTCGACCTGGGACAGTTCGGAACAATCGGCGACGAAGGCCTCGGCTTCGCCGCCGCCCTCGCGCAGCGCGCCGACGCTGGCCGCCAGCGCGGTGCGGTCGCGGCCGTTGACCGCCACGCGCACGCCGCTGCGCGCCAGCGCCAGCGCGGTGGCCGCGCCGAGGCCGCGCGAGCCGCCGGTGACCAGCGCGGTCTTGCCGCGCAAATCGGCGAAGACCGGAACCGACGCGTGCGGCGCAGGACGTTCAGGCGTTTGGTTCATGGCTGCGGATTTCCAGGTTGTGTCCGTCCGGATCGGAGAAGTACAGCGACTCGGCCGCGCCCATCGCGCCGTGCTGCAAGCCGCTGCGGCCGTCGCGTTGGAACGGCGAGGCGCCGTAGGCGATGCCCCGCGCGTCCAGGCCCGCGCGCACGCGTTCGAAGCCGGCGCGGTCGAGGCGGAAGGCGAGGTGGACGGCGTCGCGCGGCGGCGCCTGCAGCAAGTCCAGGGTGGTGCCGGCGTCCACGCGCAGCACACGAAGCGGCCCGGGGCCGGGTTCTTCGCATAGGCCGAGGGTGTCGCGGTAGAAGCGCGCCGACACGGCGGCGTCGGCGACGCGCAGGATCAAGTGGTCCAGATGCATGGCGGTCACGGTGCGTGGCGATCGGTGTGGAAGGCGACACCGCCGCGCTTGTTGCGCGGCCGGCGCCGGTGGCAGTCTAGGCGCCGCCGCATGGCGGGCCCATTCGCCGCAGCGGCATGGCCGCCATTCGCAAACGCATCGCGCCGACTCGAAAGGACGAAGATGGATTGGGACGACCTCAAGATCGCCTTGGCGATCGCGCGCCACGGCAGCCTCAGCGCGGCGGCGCGCGCGCTCGGCAGTACCCAGCCCACGGTCGGCCGCCGCCTGGACGCGCTGGAGCAGCGCCTGGGCGCGAAGCTGTTCGAACGCGAAGCCGGCGGCATGCGCGCCAACGCGCTCGGCCGCAGTCTGCTCGAAGGCCTGGAGCAGATGGACGCCGGCGCGCTCGCGGTGCAGCGGCGCATCGCCGCGCGCGACACCGGCCTGGACGGCGCGCTGACCGTGACCAGCCTGGATTGGCTCGGCGACGAGGTGATCGCGCCGATGCTGGCGCGCTTCGGCGCCCTGCATCCGGGCGTGGCGCTGGAAGTCATCAACGACGTGCGGGTGTTCAACCTCGCCCGGCGCGAGGCCGACCTGGCGTTCCGCTTCGGCTCGTTCGCGCAGGAGAACCTGATCGAACGCCGGGTCGGCGATGTCGCCTACGCGCTCTACGCCAGCGAAGCGTATCTCGCCGAACATGGCCGCCCCGATCCGGCCGATGGTTTCGACGGCCACGCCTTGGTGCTGATGGACCACGCCGCCGGCGCGGTCGCGCACGAAGCCTGGCTGCCGCCGCTGGCGCCGCGCGCGCGGGTGGCGCTGCGCGCCAACGGCTTGCGCGCGCATCTGTCCGCGGTGCGCGACGGCGCGGCGATGGCGGTGCTGCCGTGCCTGCTGGGCGAACGCGAACCGCAGCTGCGGCGTCTCGACCTCGCCCCGCAACCGGTGGTGCGCGCGGTGCGGGTCGGCTTCCACTCCGACATGCGGCAGACGCCGCGCCTGCGCGCCCTGGTCGATTTCGCCGTGACCGAATTCGAGCGCCAGTCCGAGCGCCTGTGCCCGCCCGACCTGCGCCGTTGATCGTTCGCCCCCCTGTAGGAGCGGCGCAAGCCGCGACCGCGACATCGCGCTTACGACGCAAGCATGGTGTCGCGGTCGCGGCTCGCGCCGCTCCTACCGTCGGCAATCGCGATGACGCGGCGAGTACGCAGCGTTAACGAAACCCTGACCACGCTGAAGCGCGCATGCACGGCATCGCGCATCCTCACCGCATGGCAACTTCCAGTGCGCGAGGATCGATCCACGAGCTCGGGATTCGCCCGGAGCGCAGCACGCCGCAGGAGGTTTGTATGCTTCATTACGCCGTCGTGTTCTTCGTCATCGCCCTGATCGCCGCGGTGCTGGGCTTCACCGGCATCGCCGGCGCCGCCAGCAACATCGCCTGGATCCTGTTCGTGGTGTTCGTGGTGTTGGCGGTCATCTCGCTGCTGCGTGGTCGCCGTCCGGCGGCGTAACGCAGTCGATCCATCGTTCGCGGCGCGCCTTCGCGCACCGCATGGCCGGACCGGTTCGCCGGTCCGGCTTCGTATCCGGCGCTAGCGATCTTCCGTCGCCGTTCGCAGCAAACCGCCCGCAGACGCTTCAGCCGCGCGGCTTGCGCCCGCGGCCGTGCGGGGCCGGCGACAGCGCTCGCCGGAACTGCGGCGCCTGCGCCTGCAGATAGGCCCACAAACGTTCGGCCACCGGCCCATGCGCGCGGTCGTTGCGGCGCGCAGCGACCAAACGCTCGCCGCGTCCCGGCAGATAGCGCCCCGCGATCGACAGCAAACGTCCGTCGGCCAATTCCTCTTCGACCAGGAACCCCGGCATATGGCCCCAGGCCAGGCCGTGGGCGATCAAATCCTTCTTCATCAGCTGATCGGCCACCGTGCATTGCGGCGCGCCGTCGATGGTGAAGTAGTCCACCGGCGGAGAATGCCGCGCGCTGTCGCGCATCACGCATTGGGTCAGTCCGCGCAACTGCTCGGGGCGGATCGCGCGGTCGATGGGGAAGGGCAGGAAGCCCGGCGCGACCACCGGAATCATCCGGACCTCGCCGAGGGCGATGGTCTCGGTACGTGGGTCGCCGTCGTCGATGCGGTGCACGATCAGATCGGCCTCGTCGTCGAGCAGGCGCTCGCGCGGCCCGCTCACCGACTCGAAATGCAGATGCAGGCGGGTGTTGGGGCACTGGGCGAAGAACCGGCCCAGCAGCGCCAGCGCCTGCGGGCGCGGGCACAAGTCGCCGAGCACGATGCGCAGCTCGCTTTCCTCGCCCATGGCCAGTTGCCGGGCGTGCGCGCGCAACTGCTGCGATTCGCGCAGCAGATTCTGCGCGCGACGGTGCAGGGAGCGGCCGGCCGCGGTCGGCGCGACCCGGTAGCCGCTGCGGTCGAGCAGTTCCAGGCCGAGCTGGCGCTCCAGCCGCGCCACCGCGGCGAACACCGCCGGATGCGAGCGGTGCAGGCTCGCCGCTGCGGCCTGGAAGCCGCCGGCCTGGATCACCGCGTCGAAGCACTGCAGGTCGTGCAGGGTGAATCCGGACATGGCGGCCTATATTCCAGTTTATCTACAAAGAACTTGCGATCTTTGTAATATCAATCCGGGCCCCCGGCAACCAGGATGCACGGCATGCGGCGACATCGCCCCGCGATGCGCGAGCTGCGCCGACCATCCTCCAGGAGCCCGACCATGACCGCTTCCACCCATATCCTCACCGGCGACGGCGTGCGCATCGCCTACCGCTTCGACGGCAACCCCGGCCTGCCGGTGCTGGTGCTGTCCAACTCCATCGCCACCGACCTGCATATGTGGGACGCGCAGATTGCGGCGCTGAGCGCGCATTTCCGCGTGCTGCGCTACGACGCGCGCGGCCACGGCGGTTCGGACGCGCCGGCCGGCGCCTACTCGCTGGACCGGCTCGGCCGCGACGTGCTGGAGCTGCTCGACGCGCTCGGGCTGCAGCGCGTGCACTTCCTCGGCCTGTCGCTCGGCGGCTTCGTCGGCCAGTGGCTGGCCGTGCACGCGCCCGAGCGCATCGGCCGCTTGGTGCTGAGCAACACCTCGTCGCACCTGGGCCCGGCGGCGGTGTTCGACCAGCGCATAGACGAAGTGCATGCGGCGACCGACATGCATGCCATCGGCGAGCGGTTTCTGCGCGATTGGTTTCCGGCGCCAATGCTCGCGGCGGACGATCCGCGCGTGGCGCCGTTCCGCGCCGCCTTGCTCGCTCAGAGCGCCGACGGCCTGGCCGGCAGCTTCGCCGCCGTGCGCGATGCCGACCTACGCCGCACCGCCGCCTTGATCGTCGCGCCGACCCTGGTGATCGCCGGCGAATCCGATCCGGTGACGCTGCCCGAACACGGCCGCCTCCTCGCCGAAACGGTGCCCGGTGCGCGCTTGCTGATATTGCCCGCGGTGCATATGGCCAACATCGAATGCGCCGATGCGTTCGAACGCGCGAGCATCGAGTTTCTGAGCGAGGATTGAAGGCGCCGTTGCGCGACCGCCGGCGCGGTCGCGCGCGCGGCATTGGGGTATCGTCGCCCGGTCCGAGCCGATGCGTCCGCCGCCATGACCGAACCCGACCGCCGTAAAGCCGATGCCGAACTGTTGAGCGCGGTCGGCCTGCGCGCCGGCCTCAACCGCGCCCAGCTCGACGCGCTGGCGACGCTGGAGCAGTTCGGCTGGCGCTTGCGTTTCGTGCGCCGGCCGCTGTTCCTCGATCCGATTCCGGTGGTGTTCCGCGACGACGGCGAGCGCTTCGTGGTGATCGAGACCGACGGTTCGTTGAACGAACAACCCGACTTCCTGATCCGCCGCTGACTCATCCCTGCTGACTCATACCGGTTGAAGCCGGCCTACCGGCGCCGCTGAACGCCGCCCCAGCGCGGCGCCGCGCTTACGCGAACCACACCTGCGTTTCGCGCGCGGCTTACGATTGAAATTCTTTAATCCTCTCGCCAGCACCACGACAGCCCGGCGGACTGAGGATCACAGGCACGCGTCCGGCAGCCGCGATCGTCGCTGACATCCCGTCAGCCTCCTCAGAAGGAGCCGAGCATGTTCGCCTTGTCCTGCAATCGCCGTCGCCTCGCCGCCGCCGCGGCGTTGGCCCTGATCCTGCCCTCCCTGGCCCTGTCCGCCGGTGCGTTCGAGCGTCGCGGCGGCGGCCCGGCCGAAGTCCAGCGCGCGCCGCACGGCTATCAGCGCATGGAGCCGCCGCGCGGCATCGAGCAGCGCCCGCGCGAGTTCGATCGCGGCTATTTCGCCCACAACTTCCAGGCCCATCGCGGCTACCGCATCGGGCCGTGGCGCGCGCCGCCGGGCTACGCCTACCGACGCTGGCACTACGGCGAATTCCTGCCGCGCGCGTATTGGGGGCCGCAGTTCGTGCTCGCCGATTTCTGGCTGTTCGGCCTGGACATTCCGCCGGTCGGCTACGAATGGGTGCGCTACGGGCCCGACGCGCTGCTGATCGATCTGCGTAGCGGCGAAGTGGTGCAGAGCGTTTACGACAACTTCCTGTGACCGCGCGCGTCGGGGCCGCGGCTCCGGCGTTCGCTTCCCGCGTTTTCCCCCGACCGGAGCCGCCCCGATGAATGTTCGCCCCGTCTTGCTCGCGGCGACCGCCGCGCTCGCCCTGCTGTCCCTGGCCGCGCAGGCTAAGGACGCGCCCAAGCCCGCTGCAGCCGCTGCGACCTTGCCTAGCTACGAATCGCTCGACAGCAACGGCGACGGCGTAGTGACCCTGCCGGAGGTGACGGTGCGCGCGCCGGAACTGGCCAAGCGCATCGTCCACTGCGATGCCGACCGCGACAGCAAGCTCAGCCGCGAGGAATACGCGGCGTGCAAGCCGGTGGCGCCGGAGCGGCCGCACGGCGGATGAGGCGGGGCGGCAGGCGGGTTCGGCTGTTTGTCTAGCGAGGCGATGAGCCCGCCGTACCAGCGATGTTCGGCGCCACGATCCGCCCCGTTCCTCGACCCTGCCCGTAGTTCGCACAAGCGCCGGTTCCGGCCGCGCCGGCGCGGTGGTAGCCTGCCGCGTCGGCGCCGCGGGCGCCCGTTCGCGCCTGCGGCCCGCGCCTTCGCAAGCGCCGGCGGCAGGCAGGGGAGTCGCGCATCAAAGTCCTCATTCTCGGCAGCGGCGTGATCGGAACCACCGCCGCTTACTACCTCGCCCAGGACGGCCACGAGGTCGAGGTGATCGACCGGCGCGCGGCGCCGGCGATGGAAACCAGCTACGCCAACGCCGGCGAAGTCTCGCCCGGCTATTCGGCGCCGTGGGCCGGGCCGGGCGTGCCGCTGAAGGCGATCAAATGGCTGGCGATGCGCCACCGCCCGCTGGTGATCCGCCCAGGCCTCGACCCGGCGCTGTGGCGCTGGGGCCTGGCGATGCTGCGCAACTGCACACAAGCGCGCTACCGCATCAACAAGGGGCGGATGGTGCGGCTGGCCGAGTACAGCCGCGACTGCCTGCGCGAATTGCGCGCGGCCACCGGCATCGACTACGACGCGCGTCAGCGCGGCACGCTGCAACTGTTCCGCACCCAGCGCCAGCTCGACGACACCGGCAAGGACATCGAGATCCTGCGCGAGTCTGGCGTGGCCTATCAGTTGCTCGACCGCGACGGTTGCGCCGAGCACGAACCGGCGCTGGCGCGGGTGCGCGACAAGTTCGCCGGCGGCCTGCGCCTGCCCGGCGACGAGACCGGCGATTGCTTCAAGTTCAGCCAGAACCTCGCCGCGTTGGCGCAGGCGGCGGGCGCGCGGTTCCGCTTCGGCACCGATATCGTGGGTGTGGAGGCCGATGGCGACCGTTGGCGCCGCGTCCATACCGACGCCGGCACGTTCGAGGCCGACGCCTGCGTGCTCGCGCTCGGCAGTTATTCGCCGCGCTGGCTGGCGCCGCTGGGCCTGCGCATTCCGGTGTATCCGGTGAAGGGCTATTCGTTGACCTTGCCGATCGTCGATGCGGCCTGCGCGCCGGAATCGACGGTGATGGACGAGACCCACAAGGTCGCGGTGACCCGCCTGGGCGACCGCATCCGCGTCGGCGGCACCGCCGAGCTGGCCGGTTACGACCTGCGCCTGCACGAGGCGCGGCGGCAGACCTTGGCGCACGTGGTCGGCGATCTGTTCCCGGGCGGCGGCGATGCGGCGCGCGCCGAGTTCTGGTGCGGCCTGCGACCGATGACCCCGGACGGCACGCCGCTGCTCGGCGCCACCGCGCTGCGCGGCCTGTACCTGGCCACCGGCCACGGCACCCTGGGCTGGACCATGGCGGCCGGCACCGGGCGCGTGCTGGCCGATCTGATCGCCGGCCGCGCGCCGCAGATCGATCTGGAAGGGTTGGGGATCGAGCGTTACGCGCGCTGAGGTGCGCGTTGTCCGCTCGAATTACGCTGGCCGGTGCTCGCGGGATTTATCCAGCCACCATCCGGCCAGCCTTTGTCAGCGTCAGTCTGGCGAAGGGCGAAACCCGCTGCGTTCGCCTCGGCTTCTCGCGGAAGCGGAAGACGCCTGGAAACCGCGGCAGCGTCTCGATAAAGCCCTGGATGCCCGCTTTCGCGGGCATGACGGTAGGAGGGTTTCGCGGGGATGACGATAGGTGGGGTTCGCATGCATGACGGCAAGTGAGTTGCCCGGCATCACGACGATGCTGCGCCACGACGGTTGGGTTTCACCGCGCCTCTTTCAGGCCGTCATCCCCGCGAAGGCGGGGATCCAGAGACTTCAGAGTCATGTCGCGATAAGGCCCTGGATGCCCGCCTTCGCGGGCATGACGTAGGAGGGTTTCGCGGGCATGACGATAGGCGGGTTGCGCAGGCACGACGATTAGGCGGCGGGCGCGCAACCCTGGACGATGCGGGTGGGCGGTGCGGTAAAGCGCCGCTCTGTCATTCCGGCGAACGCCGGAATCCATTTCGCTCCCGCCCTCCGCACCCACCCGATGCGAACCCGCATCGAGCGCCACGTCCGCTCACTTGAGCATCGGCCCCAGCTTGGTCCAGACGTGATCGCGCAGCGCCGGCTGCGCCGCCGCGGTCGGATGCAGGTTGTCGTTCTGGAAGTTGTTGCGGTCGGCCGCGACCGGTTCGAGCAGGAACGGCAGCAGCGGCGCCGAATACTTCTGCGCCAGCTCGCGGTAGTTGCGCTCGAAGCCTTCGGTGTATTCGCGGCCCAGGTTCGGCGGCATGCGCATACCGATCAGCAGCACCTGCGCCTTGGCCGCCTGCGCGGCCTGGATCATGCGTTCCAGGTTGGCCCGGCTCTGCGCCAGCGGCAGGCCGCGCAGGCCGTCGTTGGAGCCCAGCTCGATCACCACCACCGCCGGCTTGTTGCGCTGCAGTTCGCCGGCGATGCGCGCCGCGCCGCCGGCGGTGGTCTCGCCGCTGATGCTGGCGTTGACCGCGCGCCAGCCCGGCTTGGCCTGGGCGATGCGTTGCGCGGTCAGCGCCACCCAGCCCTGCGGCGCGGCCAGGCCGTAGCCGGCGGAGAGCGAGTCGCCCATGAACAGCACCGTGCGCTGGGCCTTGGCCGCCGGCGCGGCCGCGGCGGGGCGGGCGCCCGGCGCGGGCTGCGCCGCTGCCGGTGCGGCGGCCGCCGCGAGCAGGGCGGCGGCGAGCAAGGCGGCCATTGCAGCGGTGCCCATAAAGGTGTCCGCAGTCGCGGCCGGACTTATGGCCCATTGAAGCCGGCGCCGCAGTCCCGCATATCCTTCGTTGGCGAGGCGCGCATCGCGGTCGCGGCGCGCGCCGAAAGTCTTAAAGATCATTTAATAACCTCTCCCGAAGATGCGGCGAGTCAAGCAGAAGGACGATCATGGCAGTTTCCGACCTGGCCGCACCGATCATGGCCGATGACATCGCGCAAAACGATGAACGAGCGCAGACCGAGCGGCCGTCCGCATCCGCGCGTCCGATCACCCTGGACGTGCGCGGCCTGGGCAAGCACGTAACGCTGCCGTCGGGCGAGCTCACCATTCTCGATGGGGTCGGTTTCTCCATCGCCAAGGGCGACACCGTGGCGATCGTGGGCGCGTCGGGTTCGGGCAAGAGCACGCTGCTGTCGCTGCTGGCCGGGTTGGATTCGCCCAGCACCGGCGAAGTCGTGCTCGACGGCGAAACCATCTCCGCGCTCGACGAAGACGGCCGCGCGCGCGTGCGCGGCGAGAAGGTCGGCTTCGTGTTCCAGAGCTTCCAGCTGTTGCCGTCGCTGACCGCGCTGGAGAACGTGATGCTGCCGCTGGAGCTGCGCGGCGACCGCGACGCGCAGGCGCCGGCGCGCGCGATCCTCGACAAGGTCGGCCTCGGCCAGCGCCTGGATCACTATCCGCGCCAGCTCTCCGGCGGCGAACAACAGCGCGTGGCGCTGGCGCGCGCATTCGTGACCCGGCCCTCGCTGCTGTTCGCCGATGAACCCACCGGCAACCTCGACACCCATACCGGCCAGGCGATCATCGAATTGCTGTTCCAGCTCAACGCCGACGCCGGCACCACGTTGATCCTGGTGACCCACGACGATCACCTCGCTGAGCGCTGCCACCGCCGCATCCGCCTCGACAGCGGCCGACTGGTGCAGGCCTGACATGGGCCGCACGATCGCGATGGCGTGGCGCCAGCTGCGCCGCGACCTGAAAGCCGGCGATGTGCGCATTCTGCTCGCCGCGCTGGTGCTGGCGGTGCTGGCGGTGACCGCGGTCGGTTTCGTCACCGACCGCGCCGAGCGCGCGCTGGCGATCGAAGCCAACCGTTTGCTCGGCGGCGATGCGGTGGTGCGCGCCGACCAACCCATCGCCGGCAAGCTGCGCGAAGCGGCCAACTCCGCCGAACTGCGCCGCGCCGAAGCCACCGAGCTGCAAACGATGGTCCGCGTCGGCGAGCGCCTGCAACTCGGCGACTTGCGCGCGCTCGGCGAAGGTTTCCCGCTGCGCGGCGCGTTCCGCATCGCCGATCGCGTCGGCGGCGCCGAGCGCGACGCGCCCGGCGTGCCCGAGCGCGGCACGGTGTGGATGAGCCAGGCCGGCGCCGACACGCTCGGCGCGCAGGTCGGGCAGGAGATCGCCATCGGCGATTCGCGCCTGCGCCTGGCCGCGCTGGTGACGCAGGAACCCGATGCGTCGCTGGATTACTTCAACATCGCGCCGAAGGTCTTCCTCAATCTGGCGGACCTGCCGCAGACCGGCTTGATTCAGCCCGGCAGCCGCATCCGCTATCGCTTGGTCGTGGCCGGCCCGGCCGCGGCGGTGGAGCGCTTCGTCGCCGCGGCCAAGCCCGCGCTCGGCCGCGGCCAGCGCCTGGAAACCATCGCCGACGCGCGCCCGGAAGTGCGCTCCGCGCTCGACCGCGCCGGCCGTTTCCTCGGTCTGGCCGCGCTGGTGTCGGTGGTGCTGGCGGCGGTGGCGGTGGCGATGGCCGCGCGCCGCCACAGCGAACGCCATCTGTCCGGCACCGCGGTGATGCGTTGCCTCGGCGCCAGCCAGCGCACGTTGGTCGGCATCCATGTCGGCGAGATGGTGCTGTTGGGCCTGCTCGCCAGCGCGATCGGCGTGGCGTTGGCGTTCGCCTTGCAATGGGCGATCGGCGGCTGGCTGGAGCAATCGTTGAAGATGTCGATTCCGCCGGCCGGCTGGTTGCCGGCGCTGCAGGGCTTCGGCGTCGGGCTGGTGGTGTTGCTGGCGTTCGGCGCGCCGCCGGTGCTGGCGCTGCGTCGGGTGCCGGCGCTGCGGGTGTTGCGCCGCGATCTCGACGCGACCGAGCCCAGCGCCTGGCTGGTCGCGCTCGCCGGCCTCGGCGGGCTGGCCGCGTTGCTGTGGTGGAAGGCCGGTTCGCTGATGCTCGGGGCGTACATGCTGACCGGCATCATCGCCACCTTCGCCGTGCTCGCCGCGCTGGCGCTGGGCCTGATCGTGCTGGTGCGGCGCCTGCGCTCGCGCCTGCGCGGCGCGCTGCGCTACGGCCTGGCCAACGTCAGCCGTCGCGCCGGCGCCAGCATCGCCCAAGTTTCGGCGCTGGGCCTGGGCTTGATGGCGCTGCTGCTGCTGACTTTCGTGCGCACCGATCTGCTCGACCGCTGGCAGCTGGCGCTGTCGGCCGACGCGCCCAACCGCTTCATCATCAACGTGCAGCAGGACCAGATGGCCGATGTGCGCCGCTTCATCGCCGAGCAAGGCATCGGCGCGCCGACCTTGTTCCCGATGATCCGCGCGCGTCTGGTCAGCCACAACGGCCAGCCGGTGACCGGCGACAGCTACGCCGAACGCGGCGACCGCGCCAAGCAACTGGCCGAGCGCGAGTTCAACCTGTCGGTGGCCGACACGCTGCGCGACGACAACAAGGTGACCGACGGCAAGTTCTGGGCGCCGCGCAAGCTGGCGCAGCCGGAGGTGTCGGTCGAAGAAGGCTTCGCCGAGACGCTGGGCTGGAAGGTCGGCGACCGCATCGGCTTCGACATCGCCGGGCAGCCGTACGCGGCCAAGATCACCAGCCTGCGCAAGGTCGATTGGGAGAGCTTCCGGCCGAACTTCTTCGTGGTCGGATCGCCCGGATCGATGGACGGCTACGCGGCCAGCTACATCACCGCGATCAGCGTGCCGGCGGGCAATACCCGCTTCACCTCGCAACTGGTCGAGCGTTTCCCGAATCTGTCGGTGATCGACGTCGAACAGGTGCTCAAGCAGGTGCGCAGCACCGCCGACCAGGTCTCGACGGTGGTCGAGGTGGTGTTCTACTTCTCGCTGTTCGCCGGATTGCTGGTGTTGATGGCGGCGGTGAGCGCGAGCCAGGACGAGCGCTTGCTCGAAGGCGGGGTGATGCGCGTGCTCGGCGGCAGCCGCTGGCAGCTGCGCTTGGCCCAGGCCTCGGAATTCGCGGCGATCGGGCTGTTGTCGGGGCTGGTCGCGGCGATCGCCGCGTCGGTGCTGGCCGGCGTGGTCGCGGTGCAGGTGTTCGACCTGCCGTGGGAATTCGACTGGCGCATGACCGCGGCCGGCGGCGCGGCGGGCATGCTGGCGGCGTTGGCGGCGGGGATGTTCGCGACGCGGAAGGTGTTGGATGCGCCGCCATCGGTGACGTTGCGCGAGTTGCAGAACTGAGGTTCGCGGCGGCCCTCATCCGCCCCTTCGGGGCACCTTCTCCCGCGAGCGGGAGAAGGAACGGCAATTGGCGCCGAACTCTTTAGCCCCTCTCCCGCTTGCGGGAGAGGGGTTGGGGTGAGGGCAGCAGTTGCCAAAACCGCTCAAACGCTCAACTGCGGCTCGGCCTCGAACCTGCGCGCATACCCGCGCTCCTCGGCCACCCGCTCGATCTCGCCGTCGGCCAACCCCTGCGCCGCATACACCGCATAGACCAGATCGCCGTCGCGCAGTCCCACATGATGCAGGCGGTAGCGCGCGGTGCCGCTGCCGGTGTCGGGCGGATAGTGGCGCGGCGCCGTGCCGCCTTCCAGGTCGAGTTCGCTGTTGTCGACGGTGCCGCCGACGAAGAGGGCTCGCATCGTGCAAGGCTCCTGTGATGGGCGAGGTTTCATCCTCGCGTCGGCGGTGTTGGCTGGGGATGAAGCGGATGTTTGCGCGGTGTGGAAGTCCCTCCCACAAAACCACAAACCCACAAAAACCCAGGCGCTTGCCGCGAATTCACTCGCCCGGCGACAAATGCCCGGAAAACACCCGGTGCTTGGGATGCAGCCGCAGCCACGCGGTCTGCGCGAGCAGCAACACGCCGATGCCGGCCGCAGTCCAGGCCGCGACCGTCGCGCCCGGCAGCGCCGAGGCCGATTGCTTCATGTACACCCCGGCCAGTCCCCACAGCGCCGCCAGCACGAAGCCGGCGCTGCCGCGCATGCGCGCGTTCAAGCCCAGCAGCACCAGCGCCGCGGCCGCGAACAGGGCCAGGCTCCACGGCAGCATCGCGTCCACCGGCGCCAGCCGGTAGGCGACCAGCACCTGCGCGGTGTTCAGGAACGCCGCCAGCGCCAGCCAGCCGGCGTGCAGCGACAGCGCGAATGTCGCCCAGACCCGTTGGCCCGGCAGCGGGGTGGCGTCGCGCGCCAGCACCGTCGCCGCCCAGGCCAGACAGGCCAGGGCCAGCCAGATCGTCGCCAGCGCCAGCCAGAACCACTGCTGCGAGAACAGCGGCATCCACAGCGCGGTCAGGGTGAAGCCGGCCGCCGCGACCGGCCGCACCCGCAGCAGGGTGTCGTCCTCGCGCCGGCGCGCGCCCAGCTGCCAGGCGGCGAAGGCCAGGTCGAGCAGGAAAATCAGGCCCCAGATCGAAAAGGCGTAGCCGGCGGCCACGAGCAAAGTGGGGTAGCGGTCGGAGATTTCGCCGTTGTCGGGCCCGAAGTAGCCGGCTTGCGAGAACCAGGCCACCGCCGGCATCAGGGCGGCCGCGATCAGCACGGGCAGGCGCACGGTGGGCATTCCTTGCGTCGATGGCGATGCCCACACCCTAACCCGCGGCCGCGTAAAATCGGCGCGATGAAGATGACCCCGTTCGCCGTTACCGACCTTGCCGACCATGCGCGTTGACCGCTCCGACGACGCGCTCGAGACCCTGTTCCAGCCTTTCGCCGACGGCCTGTGGCCCTGGCCCGGCGATGCCTTGTTCCTGCGCGCGCGCGACGGCGTCGGCCTGCGCCAGGCGCCGCGTCCGGGCCTGTTGTGCGAGCAGGATTTCCGGCCCGCCGCCGAAGCGCTGGAGCGCGGCGGCCTGGACGTGGTCGATCTGGAATCGCTGGACCCCGCGCGCCGCTTCCCGCTGGTGCTGGTGCTGCCGCCGCGCCAGCGCGAGGAAGCGCGCGCGCTGTTCGCCCAGGCCGTGGCGCGCTGCGCGCCGGGCGGGCGGGTGCTGGCGTGCATGCGCAACGACGAGGGCGCGCGCTCGGGCGAGGACGACCTGGGCAAGCTCGCCGGCAAGGTCGGCAGCCTGTCCAAGCGCAAATGCCGCGCGTTCTGGACCGCGCCGCTGCAAGGCCCGGCCGACGAAGCGCTGGCGCGCGCCTGGGCCGCGCTGGACGCGCCGCGCGCGATCCTCGGCGGGCGTTTCCACAGCCGCCCGGGCGTGTTCGCCTGGGACCGCATCGATCCGGCCTCGGCCCTGCTCGCCGCGCACCTGCCGGCCGACCTGAGCGGCCATGCCGCCGATCTGGGCGCCGGCTACGGTTATTTGTCCGCCGAACTGCTGGCGCGTTGCCCGCGCATCGCCGCGCTCGACCTGTTCGAGGCGCAGGCGCGCGCGGTCGCGCTGGCGCGCCGCAACCTGGAGGGCGCGCGGGTGCCGGTGCAAGTGTTCTGGCACGACGTCACCGCCGGCCTGCCGCGCCGCTACGACGTCATCGTCAGCAATCCGCCGTTCCATGCGCAGGGCCGCGAGGAGCGCCCGGACATCGGCCGCCGCTTCATCCAGGTGGCCGCGCAATCGCTCGAGCGCGGCGGCCGCCTGTGGCTGGTCGCCAACCGCCATCTGCCGTACGAACAGGCGCTGGACGAGCATTTCGGCGAGGTCCGCACCGTTGCCCAGGACGGCGGCTTCAAAGTGGTGGAAGCGCGCGGCGCGCGGGGGCGGGCATGAAACTGGTCAAGCTGATCGCCAACCTCGGTTACGGCAGCCGCAAGGACGTGACCGCGATGTTCCGCCAGGGCCGCATCACCGATGCCGACGGCGAGGTGCTGTACGCCGACGACCAGGTCGAGCACGCCGCGATCCGCGTCGACGGCGAGCCGCTGGACCCGCCGGCCGGGCTGACCCTCATGCTGCACAAGCCGGTCGGCTACACCTGCTCGACCAAGGACCCCGGCCGCGTCGTCTACGACCTGCTGCCGCCGCGCCTGCGCCTGCGCTCGCCGCTGCTGTCGCCGGTCGGCCGGCTCGACCGCGACACCAGCGGCCTGCTGCTGCTGACCGACGACGGCGCGCTGCTGCACCGGATCGTGTCGCCGAAGGCCAAGCTCGGCAAGGTCTATGAAGCTACCCTGGCTTCGGACCTGCGCGGCGACGAAGCGGCGGTGTTCGCCAGCGGCGAGTTGATGCTGGAAGCGGAAAAGACCCCGCTGGCGCCGGCGCTGATGGAAACGCTGGAGCCGCGGCGCGCGCGCCTGACCCTCACCGAGGGCCGCTATCACCAGGTGCGGCGCATGTTCGCCGCGGTCGGCAACCACGTCGTGGCGCTGCACCGCGCGCGCATCGGCGGTTTGTCGCTGCAGGACCTGCCGGGCGGGCAATGGCGCGCGCTCGATTCCACCGATCTAGAGACTTTGTTCCGTGGCTGAGACTTTCGTGGCTGAGGCGTCCGTAGCGCTGGATTTCGTCCCCGACGCGGTGCTGTTCGACATGGACGGGCTGATGCTCGACAGCGAACGGGCGATGCTGGAAACCTGGCGCGAAGCGGCCGCGGCCGAGAACCTCGCCGCCGACGATGCGGTGTGGCTGGCGATGGTGGGCATGCACGACCGTGCCAGCCTCGCTCATCTCAGCGGGCATTTCGGCAGTGATGCGGCGGTCCGCCTGCGCGACACCAGCTATCGGCTCTACGACGCGCGCGTCGCCGCCGGCCTGCCGCGCAAGCGCGGGCTGCTGGAATTGCTGGACCTGCTCGACGCGCGCGGCGTGCCCAAGGCGGTGGCGACCTCGACCCAGCGCCCGCGCGCGCTGGCCAAGCTCGCCGCGAGCGGATTGATCGACCGCTTCGACGCGATCGTCGCCGGCAGCGATGTCGAGCATCCCAAGCCGGCGCCGGATATCTATCTGCTGGCTGCGCGCGAACTCGGCGTCGATGTGCGCCGCTGCGTGGTGCTGGAGGATTCCGAACCCGGCGTGCGCGCCGCGCTGGCGGCCGGGGCGACCCCGATCCAGGTGCCCGACCTGGTCGTGCCGGGCGAAGAATTGCGCGCGTTCGGCCACCGCATCGTGGCCTCGCTGGAACAGGCGCGCAGCTTGTTGGAGCGCGTGTTGGCGAACAAGGACGCGGCGCAGGCAGGCTGAGCCGCGGCGATCGCGCTCAGTCGCTGAAATTCCAGGCCGACAGCTTGCGCCAACCTTCCGCGCCGAGCGTTTCCAGCGTCGCCAGATTGCGCTCGACGATCGCGTCGGGATCCGGAAACGCCGCCACCGCGCGCTCCACGCTGCTTTCGCGCAGCAGGTGCAAGGTGGGGTAGGGCGAGCGGTTGGTGCAATTGCCGATGTCGTCGAAGGCGGTGCCGGCGAACTGGTAATCCGGATGGAAGCTGGCGATCTGGATCTCGCCTTCCAGGTCCAGCAGCGCCACCGCTTCGTCGGCGAGGTCGAGGAAGTCGTTGAAGTCGAGGAAATCGGTCAGCACCTGCGGATGGATCAGCAAGGTGGTGTCGATCTGTTCGGCCGGGGTCTGCTCCAGCAGCACCAGCTCCGACGACAGTTCTTCCAGCAGTTGTTCCGGCGTGCGCGCATGGCTCAGCACGAAGCGGATCTGGCGCTTGGCCAGCACCGCCTTGGCGAACGGGCACAGGTTGAGCCCGATCACCGCGCGCTCGAGCCAGCGCACGGTTTCGGCGACGGGGTCGGGTCCGTGCTCGTTCACGCCGGCGGCTCCTGCGCTGTCAGTCGCGGAAGTTGTCGTACTGCAGCGGGCGCTCGAAGTCGCCCGCGCGCAGCAGGGCGATGGCGGCCTGCAGGTCGTCGCGCTTCTTGCCGGTGACCCGCAGCTTGTCGCCGTTGATCTGGGTTTCGACCTTGAGCTTGGCGTCCTTGATCGCCGCGGCGATCTTCTTCGCCAGCTTCTGCTCGATGCCCTGCTGCACGGTGATCTTCTGCCGCGCGCCGGCCAGGTTGGTCTCGATGTCGCCGAACTCCAGGCAGCGCGAGTCGATCTGGCGCGCGGCCAAACGCTGGCGCAGGATCTGGGTCATCTGTTCGAGCTGGAATTCGCTCGGCGCCGACTGGCTGATCTGCTTGTCGTCGAGCACGAACTTGGCGTCCACGCCCTTGAAGTCGAAGCGGGTGGACAGCTCGCGGTTGGCCTGGTCGACCGCGTTGGTGAGTTCGTGGGTGTCGACTTCGGAAATCACGTCGAAGGAAGGCATGGCGCGCTCGCACTTGGGGGAAACGCCGCACAGGGTAGCGCAAGCGCGGCGGCGATACGCAACGCAGCGTTGCAGCGGCGCAGCGCTGCGGGGCCGGCCGGATTGACGCCGGCGCAACGCGGCGTGCCTAGAATGAACGCCCCGGCGACCGCCGCCCCCGACCACGACCGGGGAGCCCACGGCCCTCGCCGCGTCCCGTCCACGCCACCTGGAACTCCCCATGCTCAAGACCGCTGCTTACGCCGCGCAGAACGCGCATTCGCCCCTGGCCCCGTTCTCGATCGACCGGCGCGAGCCCGGCCCGGACGACGTGCTGATCGACATCCTCTATTGCGGCGTCTGCCATTCCGACATCCACCAGGCCCGCGACGAATGGGGCGGCTCGATCTTCCCGATGGTGCCGGGCCACGAAATCGTCGGCCGGGTCGCCAAGGTCGGCGCCAACGTCCAGACCTTCAAGGCCGGCGACGCCGTCGGCGTGGGCTGCTTCGTCGACTCCTGCCGCGAGTGCGCGCAGTGCAAGGCCGGCGAGGAGCAGTACTGCGACCAGGGCATGACCGGTACCTACAACGCCAAGGAACGCGGCAACGGCGCGCCGACCTACGGCGGCTACTCGACCCGCATCACCGTCGATCAGGCCTACGTGCTGCGCATCCCCGAGTCGATCCCGCTCGACCGCGCCGCGCCGCTGCTGTGCGCCGGCATCACCACCTATTCGCCGCTGCGCCATTACGGCGTCAAGGCCGGCGACGAGCTGGCGGTGGTCGGCCTGGGCGGCCTGGGCCACATGGCGGTCAAGCTGGCGGTGGCGATGGGCGCGCGGGTGACCGTGCTGAGCACCTCCGAATCCAAGCGCGAAGCCTCGCTGGAACTGGGCGCGCACGCCTTCGCCGCGACCCGCGACAAGGACACCTTCAAGCGCCTGGCGCGCAGCTTCGACTTCGTCATCGACACGGTTTCGGGCGAGCACGACTACAACGCCTACCTGAGCCTGCTCAAGGTCGACGGCACCATGGTTCTGCTCGGCGTGCCGGAAAAGCCCGCGCCGGTCGCGGCCGGGGCGCTGATCATGCAGCGGCGCAAGCTCGGCGGCTCGCTGATCGGCGGCATTCGCGAGACCCAGGAGATGCTCGACTTCTGCGCGCAGCACGGCGTGGCTTCGGACATCGAACTGATCGGCATCGAGTCGATCAACGAGGCGTACGAGCGGATGCTGAAGGGCGATGTGCGCTATCGCTTCGTGATCGACATCGCCAGCCTCGACAAGGCGGTTTGATCGCGGCGGCGCGTTGAAGTTTCTGGATCCCCGCGTTCGCAGGGATGACGGTTGGGAGAGGAGCCGCGAAACCCACCTAACGTCATGCCCGCGAAAGCGGGCATCCAGGGCTTCACCGAAGCATGACTCTGAAGTCTCTGGATCCCCGCCTTCGCGGGGATGACGGTTGGAGATGAGTCGCGGAACCTACCTATCGTCATGCCCGCGAAGGCGGGCATCCAGGGCTTCACCGAAGCATGACTCTGAAGTCTCTGGATCCCCGCCTTCGCGGGGATGACGATCTTGAAGAGACGCCGCGTAACCGACCCTCCGTCATTCCCGCGAAAGCGGGCTCTGCTTTACTTCGGCGAAGCCGAACATCCAGGGCTTCACCCAGGCATATCCCCAAGCCCTGACACCCGACCTCAACCGCAGCGCAGTCCCCGCACCCGCCGTAGACTGCCCCCATGCCGCTGCTCCTGATCCCGTTAGCCCTGCTGGCCCTGGCCTTGCTCTGGGTCCTGCTGATCCCGATCGGCCTGATCCAGCGCTACCGCTACGGCAAAGCGCGCCGCCGCGCGCTGGGCTGGGCGGTGAGTCTGGGCGCGACGCTGTCGCTGCTCTCGCTGTTGCTGTTCTTCGCCGGCGCCTGGGTGTCGGGCCACTGGATCGCCGACGCGCCGCTGTACGCCGGCGCCGGCCTGCTCGCGGGTCTCGCGCTGGGCGCGTTCGGCCTGGCCTTGACCCGGTTCGAGGACGAGGCCAAAGGCCTGTACTACACCCCCAACCGCTGGATCGCGCTGGGCCTGACCGCGCTGATCGCCGCGCGCCTGTGCTACGGCCTGTGGCAAGGGCTGCACGCCTGGGGCGCGGACGCGCCGGACAGCTGGCTGCCGCGCCAGGGCGGGCTGTTCGCAGTCGGCGGATTGCTGCTGGGCTATTACCTGATCTACACCCTCGGCGTGCGCCGGCGCCTGCGCCGCCACCACCGCCTGCGCGAACGCGCGCCGCTCACTGGTGACATCCGCTGACAGCAGCCGGATGACGCGCCGCGCCCGTCGGGTCATGATGCCGGACCGCCACGTTCTCGCCGCCATGATCCCGTCGTTGCACAGTATCGCCGTCGCCCGCATCGAAGCCACGCGTATCGGCTCGGCTCATCCCGAAACCGGCCGCACCGAAGCCGAGCGCACCAGCACCGACCGCATCGCAGCGATCCTCTGCGCGGCCCGCCGTTTCGAGTCGACCCTACGCGCCACCGCCCCATGACCGCCGCCCACCCGCACGCGCGCCGCGCGATCTTCACCATGCTCGCGGCGGTGCTGATGTTCTCGCTGATGGATGCGCTGCTGAAGCTGCTGTCCGAACACTACCCGCCGTTCCAGGTGGCGACCCTGCGCGGCGCCTCGTCGCTGCCGTTCGTGCTGACCTGGGCCTTGCTCAGCGGCGGCGGCCGCAGCCTGCTGCGCGTGCGCTGGCCGCTGCACCTGCTGCGCGGCGCGCTCGGCGTGGGGATGATGGCGTCCTTCGTCTATGGCGTGAACCGGCTGCCGCTGTCGACCGCCTACTCGGTGTTCTTCATCGCGCCGCTGCTGATCACCGCGCTGTCCGGCCCGCTGCTGGGCGAACGGGTCGGGCCGCGGCGCTGGGTCGCCATCGGCATCGGCCTGATCGGCGTACTGGTGCTGCTGCGGCCGACCGGCGAGGGCATGCTCAGTCTGGCCGCGCTGGCGGTGGCCGGCGCGGCGCTGGGCTACGCGGCCACCGCGATCACCGTGCGCGTGCTCGCGCGCACCGACACGACCCAGGCGATGATGGTCTGGCTGATGACGCTGATCACCGTCGGCGCCGGCGCGCTGGCCTGGTCCGGCTGGGTGCCGGTGCGCGGCGAGCATCTGTGGCTGATCCTCGGCCTGGGCGTGGCCGGCTCGCTCGGCCAGTACGCGGTCACCGAGGCCTTCCGCCTCGGCGAGGCCTCGCTGATCGCGCCGCTGGAGTACACCGCGTTGATCTGGGGCGTGCTGCTCGACCTGAGCCTGTGGGGCGTGCTGCCCGACTCGGTGACCTGGGCCGGCGCGGCGATCATCGTCGCCAGCGGCCTGTACCTGCTGCGCCGCGAACGCGTTCACCTCGAAGCTGAACATCCTTAGCGGCGGCGGCGATTTCTCGCCGCAGCGCGCCATGACGCCCGCCGCTCCCGGGGTTAATGTCGTGACGTAGTTCGCAGTAGTAGGGGGAGCCAGCCATGACCGCAGTCGTCCACGCACCCGGCGCGCCGTGCTGGTTCGAGTTGGCCACGGACGACCAGCCGACGATCGAGGCGTTCTACCCCGCGCTGTTCGGCTGGACCCTGGAGCGCACGCCGATGCCCGACGGCAGCCTCTACACCATCTTCCAGCTCGACGGCCGCGACGTGGCCGGCACCTATTCCCTGGTGCCCGGTCCGGGCGGCGCCGGTGCCGATGGGATCGGCGCGCCGCACTGGGGCGTGTACTTCCGCACCGACGATTGCGACAAGACGGCGTCGCGCGCGGTCGCCCTGGGCGGGCGCATGATCGCCTCGCCGTTCGAGCTGATGGAACACGTGCGCATGGCGGTGTGCGCCGATCCGGAAGGGGTGGTGTTCTCGCTGGCGCAGCAGCGCGCCCATCCCGGCGCCGACGCGCTGGGCGTGGACAACGCGGTGTGCTGGGCGGAGCTGGCCACCCGCGACATCGACCGCGCCGAACGCTATTACCAGCAGTTGTTCGGCTGGCGCCTGCGCGGGCATCCGGTCGCGCCGCACGGCTACCGCGTGTTCGCCGACGGCCAGCGCATGCTCGGCGGCCTGCTGCAGATGCGGCCGGAATGGCGCGACCTCGCGCCGCACTGGTCGATCTACCTGCAGGTGTCGGACGTGGAGGCCTGCGTGCAGCGCGCGCTGGAGCTGGGCGGCCGGCTCGAGTCGGCGCCGTTCGAGGCCAACAGCGACGTGCGCATCGCCCGCCTGGCCGACCCGCGCGGCGCGGCGTTCTACGTCATCCAGTTCTTCGGCGACCCGCCGGCCTGAGCGCCGCGCAAAAAAAGACGGGCCCCCGAGGGAGCCCGTCCGGTACTGCGCTTGCGGTAGTGCTCAGACTGCGTACTGCGGAAACATCGTTACCACGGTGTTGCGTGTTGCGACCGCCGTCGATCACTACAGCGGTTGTCACTGCGGTATTGCCTGTTGCGTACTGCTACCAGCTACTACTACTTGCTACTGCGTACTACGTACTGCTCGCTGCGCGGCGCGATCAGAAGCGCGCGCCGATGCCGACGCCGACGGTGACCGGGTTGAGCTCGGCCTCGCCGACCTTCAGGCCGTTGAGCTTCACGTCCGACTTGCTGCCCTGCATGTAGCGCACGTCGGCGCGGGCGAACCAGGTCGGGTTGATGTTGAGATCCACGCCGGCGGTGGCGATGCCGCCCTTGGCGTTGTCCACGCCCAGGCGCTGGCCGTTCTCGAGCTTCTCGCCGGTGTAGTTGGCCTGGTAGTAGCCCAGGCCCACGAACGGACGCACGATGCTGTCGGCGCTGCGGAAGTGGTACTGGCCGCTCAGCGCGACCGGCTGCGAGTCGACGCTGCCGAGCTTGCCGGTGCTGGAGTTGATGCGGTGGCCGAACTTGTCGGCCGAACCCCACAACTCGACGGCGAAGTTGTCGTTGAAGAAGTAGCTGGCGCTGAGGGTCGGAGCGCCGTCGCCGTCCAGATTGGTGCGGGTGCCGGCGATCTGCGGATTCTTGGTCGGCTGGGTCAGGGCGTAGCCGCCGACGATGGCGAAGCGCTTGCCGCTGGCGCTGTCGGTGGAGGCATCCTGAGCGAAGGCGGCCGGGGCGAAGGCCAGGGCGCCGAGCATGGCAAGGGTCAAATGACGGAAGCGGATCATGGAGTGGACTCCTGTGTTGTTGTGGTCTTGCGTACTGCCTTGGGGGAGGCGGGACGCAAGTTAGCAACGCATGCATGAACCGAACTTGCCGCGCGAATGCGCGTGAAGGAACTTTTCACGCGACAACCGTGTTAGAGGCCTGTTTTCAAGGCAAAAATGAATGAAATGAACGAGCAGGTAGCGCGCAATAACGTCGCTATCGCGCCGACGTTCGAGTCTGCGCGAACGTTGCTCGAGTTCGCGCTGAAACCCTTATGGCGCAAGAAAACCGCTTGAATAAACGGGTTTCGTCGCAGATGGACGGCGCATGAACATCGCCCGCGCGGGCTCGATCGCGCGCAGCGCGAACGCACGCGGCGGCGCGCGTGCGATGCCGCGAACGCGCGAGGATTGTTTGAACGGATCGGAAATGCCGCGTTTTCCTGCCTGTTCGGCGCGTCGCCGAAACCCGGTTTCGCGCGCGTTCGCCGCGTGTATGCGCGTGGCGATGCATGCGCGACGACGCATTGCTTGCAACGCGTAAGCAATCGCCAGGCGCCAGGATCGGCACGGCCAACCGCCATGACGAAGGTCATGCCGCCCAAAGGCACGCGCCGCGCCGACGGCGCCGGCCGCAAGCTGGGGCCATTCCACCGTCCAGGACACGACGATGCCGTCTCGCCCGCCCTTCCGCCTGCCGTACCGCCTCGCCGCCGCGGCCGCCGCGATGCTCGCCTGCGGCGCCGCCTTCGCCGATGTCAAGGTCGATGGGCGGTGCGAGATCGACAGCCCCTATCAGCTCACCCTCAACGAACGCAGCCTGATCCTGACCCGCCAGGACGGCGAGCCCAAGGCGCTGGTGATGCGCCAGGGCCGGCTATTCGTCGACGATCGCTGGGTCGCGCTCAGCGCCGACGACTCGCGCCGCCTGGCCGAGTTCGAACGCGGCGCGCGCGCGGCCATGCCCGAGACCCAGGCCATCGCCCGCGAGGCCGCCGACATCGCTTTGATCGCGCTGGGCGAGGTCGCGGCCAAGCTCGGCAACCATCCCGACCGCACCCAGGCCAAGGTCGCGCAAGCGCGCAAGCAGCTCGACGCCAGCCTGCGCGACGCGATCGGCCCGACCCGCTTCAGCGGCAAGCTGCTCGGCGACGGCATCGGCAAGGCGGTCGGCGAGGCGGTGCCGCTGGTGATCGGCGACCTGGTCGGCGGCGCGGTCAGCGCCGCGCTCAGCGGCGACGCCCAGCGCTTCCAGCAGTTGGACAACCTCGACGCCCAGATCGAAGCCGCGGTGCAGCCGCGCGCCGACGCGCTGGGGCGCCGCAGCGACCGGCTGTGCCGGCGCATGCTCGACCTCGACGCGCTGGAGAACGCACTGTCCTACCGTTTCGACGGGCGCGCGCTGGATCTGGTCCGGGTCGAGTTCAAGCCCGAAGACGCCGCGCCGCGCGACGGCAAGCGCTGAGCCGCGCCCGGCGCGGATCTTCGACCAGCCGCCGCGCCGTGGACGCCACGCTCAGTACTGGGGCGTACGCAAACCCTGGCGGCGCAAGGGCTGTGCCGCTTAGGCCTTTAGTACTGCACCGGCCGCGCTGCGGTTGGCGCCATCGCCCGCACACGCCACAATAGGGTTTTCGCGCATTTGCGGAGCCCCACGAACATGGCTGATCTGAAGGAAGCTCGCGTCCCCGACATCGGCGACTACGACGGCGTGCCCGTCATCGAACTGTTGGTCGCGGTCGGCGACACGGTGACCCAGGACCAGGGCCTGGTCACGCTGGAGTCGGACAAGGCCACGATGGAAGTGCCGGCGCCGTTCGCCGGGATCGTGCGCGAACTCAAGGTCAAGATCGGCGATGAGCTGGCCGAGGGCAGTGTGGTGGCATTGATCGAACCCACCGAAGGGGAAGAAAAGCAGGCGCCGGCGCCGGCCCAAGACGCCGCCAAACCCGCCGCCCCCGCCAAGGCCGAAGCCCCGGCCCCCGCCAAGAGCGAACCCGCCCCCGCGCCGAAGGCCGAGGCGCCCAAGCCCGAAGCGCAGGCCCCGGCCGCGCTGCCCGGCGCCACCGCCGGCACCGACCCCGAAGCGCTGCCGCCGCGCACCCCGCCGGTGGCCTTCACCGCCGAAGAACTGATGCCCGACAAGGTGCCCTACGCCAGCCCGGCGGTGCGCCTGTTCGCGCGCGAGCTCGGCGTCGACCTGACCCGGGTCAGCGGCAGCGCGCGCGGCGGCCGGATCAGCAAGGAAGACGTGCAGTCCTTCGTCAAGGGCGTCATGCAGGGCAGCGTCGCCGCACCGGCCGCGGCCGGCGCCGCGCCGTCGCTCGGCGGCGGCCTCAACCTGCTGCCGTGGCCGAAGGTCGACTTCAGCAAGTTCGGCGAGGTCGAGACCAAGCCGCTGACCCGCATCCAGAAGCTCTCCGGCGCCAACCTGGCGCGCAACTGGGCGATGATCCCGCACGTCACCCAGCACGACGATGCCGACATCACCGACCTGGAAGCGCTGCGCGTGGCGCTCAACAAGGAAAACGAAAAGGCCGGCATCAAGCTGACCATGCTCGCGTTCCTGATGAAGGCCTCGGTCAACGCGCTGCAGAAGTTCCCGAATTTCAACGCCTCGCTCGACGCCAGCGGCGAGAACCTGACCCTCAAGAAGTACTTCCACATCGGCTTCGCCGCCGACACCCCGAACGGCCTGGTCGTGCCGGTGGTGCGCGACGTCGACAAGAAGGGCGTGCTGCAGATCGCGCGCGAAACCGGCGAGCTGGCGGCCAAGGCGCGCGACGGCAAGCTCGGCCCGGCCGACATGAGCGGCGGCTGCTTCTCGATCAGCTCGCTCGGCGGCATCGGCGGCACCGCGTTCACGCCGATCGTCAACGCGCCGGAAGTGGCGATCCTGGGCGTGTCCAAGTCGGCGACCAAGCCGGTGTGGGACGGCAAGCAGTTCGCGCCGCGCCTGATCCTGCCGCTGTCGCTGTCCTACGACCACCGCGTCATCGACGGCGCCGCGGCGGCGCGCTTCACCGCGTATCTGGCGCAGTTGCTCGCCGATATGCGCCGCTCGCTGCTGTAACGGCCGGGGCGGCCGCCGCGCGCGGCCGTCCGGCGCGCCGCTGCGCGGCTGCCGCCCGGTTCGCTTCGCCGTCCGCCACCAGGAACCTTCTTTTCGATGAGCCGTCACCCGCGTCGCGTTTGTGTCTCCCACCGTCTGGCCCGGCTCGGCCTGGCCGCCCTGCTGGCCGCGCCGCTGGCGCAGGCCGCCGACGGCTGCACGCTGCCGCTCGGCCGCGGCTGGCCGCCGGCGACGGAGAACCACGGTTCGGCCGTGGAACAACTGCTCGCGGCGAAGGCCGAACCGCGCCTGAGCCTGACCCTGCTGCCGACCCGCGGCACCGAGAGCGGCCTGCTGCTGATTCCCGGCGCCGCCGCCGACGCCGACTGGACTCTGCGCCACGCCGTGCCCAACGAGCGCGTGCAGAGCTGGAGCCGCTCGCGCGGCGGCGGCGCGCTGGAACTGCGCGTCGACCAGGAAGTGGACAACGAGGAAGCGCCGATCCCGGCCGCGCTGGCCCAGCGCCTGGTCGCCGGCTGGAAGCGCGCGCTCGAACAAGCCGTGCCGGCCGACAAGGCGGCCGAGTTCCGCGACAGCGAACAGCTGCTGTTCGTGGTCGACGGCCTGCGCGTGAGCGGCGCGCGGCCCGGCTGCGGCGTCGGCGAAACTTTGATGGAGCAGGCCTCGCTGCTGACCGAGGCGGCCAACGAAAGCGCCGGCAAGCGCGAGCGCCGCTGGCGCGCGCTGGGCGAATCGCTGGACGAACTCGAACGCCAGCTGCAGGCCGCGCCCGCACCGTAACCGAGCCGGCGCGCGCGGCGACGACGCCCGCGCGCACCGGCGTTTTTCCGGCGACCGCCGCGGCGGTCGCCACGCATGGCCCGGCCGTGCGCCCCACCGCGCGCGCCCCACGCGCGCGCCAGCGAAGCTTTTCAAGAGGATTGCCGCGTCATGGCCAACAGCATCGAAGTGAAGGTTCCCGACATCGGCGACTACGACGACGTACCGGTCATCGAGTTGCTGGTCGCGGTCGGCGACACGGTCAAGAAGGACCAGGGCCTGGTCACGCTCGAATCGGACAAGGCGACGATGGAAGTGCCGTCCTCGGCCGACGGCGTGGTCAAGTCGATCAGCGTCAAGGTCGGCGACAAGGTCTCGCAGGGCGCGGTGATCGCGATCCTCGAAGCCGAGGGCGCTGCTGCCGGCGCGAGCGACGCCAAAGCACCTCTCCCGCCTGCGGGTGAGGGCGCGGCGGCCAGCGCGCCCCCATCCCAGCCTTCCCCCGCAAGCGGGGGAAGGAGCGAATCCGCAGCATCGTCGGCGCCCGCGCCGACCGCCGCCGCCGCGAGCGGCCGCAAGGCCGACGTCGAATGCCGCATGCTCGTGCTCGGCTCCGGCCCCGGCGGCTACACCGCCGCGTTCCGCGCCGCCGACCTCGGCCTGGACACCGTGCTGGTCGAGCGCTACGCCAGCCTCGGCGGCGTCTGCCTCAACGTCGGCTGCATCCCGTCCAAGGCGCTGCTGCACGCCGCCGCGGTCATCGACGAGGCCGAGCACGCCAGCGACTACGGCGTCAGCTTCGCCAAGCCGACGATCGACCTCGACGCGCTGCGCAAGTACAAGGAAAAAGTCGTCGGCCAGCTGACCAAGGGCCTGGCCGGCATGGCCAAGCAGCGCAAGGTGCGCACCGTGGTCGGCACCGGCAGCTTCGTGTCGCCGAACGAGCTGGAAGTGAAGGGCGAGAACGGCACTCAGCTGATCCGCTTCGAGCAATGCATCATCGCTGCCGGTTCGCAGGCGGTGAAGCTCGGCAACTTCCCGTGGGACGACAAGCGGGTGATGGACTCCACCGACGCGCTGGAACTGGCCGACGTGCCGAAGAAGTTGCTCGTCGTCGGCGGCGGCATCATCGGCCTGGAAATGGCCACCGTGTACCGCGCGCTGGGCAGCGAAGTCACCGTGGTCGAATTCCTGGACCAACTGATGCCGGGCGCCGATCCGGACCTGGTCAAGCCGCTGGCCGACCGCTTGAAGAAGCAGGGCGTGGCCGTGCATCTCAAGACCAAGGCCGCGGCCACGCAAGCGCTCAAGGACGGGATCAAGGTCTCCTTCGAAAGCGCCGAGGCCGGCAAGACGCCGGCGCTGGAATCGGGCGTGTACGACCGCGTGCTGGTCGCGGTGGGCCGCGCGCCCAACGGCGCCAAGATCGGCGCCGACCAGGCCGGCGTGCAGGTGAGCGAGCGCGGCTTCATCCCGGTCGACCGGCAGATGCGCACCAACGTCGCGCACATCTTCGCCATCGGCGACCTGGTCGGTAACCCGATGCTCGCCCACAAGGCCACCCACGAAGGCAAGCTCGCCGCCGAAGTGGCCGCGGGCGAGAAGAAGGAGTGGGTCGCGCGGGTGATTCCGTCGGTGGCCTACACCGACCCGGAAATCGCCTGGGTCGGCGTCACCGAGACCGAAGCCAAGGCCAAGGGCCTCAAGGTCGGCGTCGGCAAGTTCCCGTGGGCGGCCAGCGGCCGCGCCATTGGTATCGGCCGCACCGAAGGCTTCACCAAGCTGATCTTCGACGAAGCCACCCACCGCATCGTCGGCGGCGGCATCGTCGGCGTGCACGCCGGCGACTTGATTTCCGAAGTGGCGCTGGCGATCGAGATGGGTTGCGAAGTCGCCGACATCGGCCATACGATCCACCCGCACCCGACCCTGAGCGAGTCGGTCGGCATGGCCGCCGAAGTGTTCGACGGCACCATCACCGATCTGTACATCCCGAAGAAGAAGAGCTGATCCGGCCGGCGCAGCGCGAGCCCCCTCAGGAGGGACGCGCTGCGCATCGCCCTGGAACGAGCGCCATGCACGTATTGCTGCCGCTGCTGGAAGCGGAACTGGCCGACCCCGACGGGTACGAGCTGTGTGAGGCCGTGGAGGCGCTGGTCGAACGCATCGGTTGGCCCACGCCGTTGGCCGAGGCCATGACGATACTGGCCGACGACGGCTTGCGCCGCTTCTGGCGTCAGGCCATGGCCGTGGCGTTCTGGGCGCAAGATCCGGGCGAGGTGCGCATTCCGCCGGGAGGCGATGCCTTGGACTGCGTCGCTCGGCTGTATTTTTGCCTCGAGCGAGAGCCGGCGCTGGACGAGAACCTGGCCTGGAGCCTCGCATCCCGGCTCAAAGGCGTGTCCTATCTGTCGGATTGGAACCCGCTGCTGGACCCCCAGGTGTGTTTGCGCATGGCGAGCATGCGCCTGGGGCTGCCGATCCGCGGCCGTTAGTTGCGCGCGCCGCAGCGATGCGGCGCGCGCCCGGACATCGGATCAGAACGAGAACGTCACGCCCGCCATCGGGCCCTTGAAGCGCTGGTCCAGGCCGACGTCGACGTTGTTGCGGCTGCGCTTGGCGTTGATCTTGAACCAGTCGTAGCCGACGAACACGCCGACGTTTTCGGTGAAGCGGTACTCGGCCAGCGCGTTGGCGCGGCTGATGTCGCCCTTGTAGTCGCCGAAGTCGCCCCAGCCGGCGTCGAGGTACTGGCCTTGCACGACGAAGCGCCAGTGCTCGTTCGGCGACAAGGTCAGGCGGCTGCCGACGACCGGCGCGTAGCCGTCCTCGCTGCGGCCGTTGTTGTATTCGGCGGTGCCGGCCTGGGCGCGCAGCTTGCCTTCGATCTTGGCGTACTCCACGCCGATCTGCAGGCCCCAGCTGACCGTGTCGGTTTCCACCACCGCGTAGTCGTACATCGCGCTGGCCAGTTCGAACTTGGTCTTGGCGCGGGCGAAGCTGCCGGCGGGGATGGTGGTGTCGTCGAACGACACGTCCTGCGACAGGCGCGCGGTCTTGCTCTTGTCGTAGCCCCAGTAGTTGAACAGCAGGCGGTGACGGTCGCCGAACTTGAACTGGCCTTCCAGGCGCGGCACGGTTTCCTTGCTGCCGAAATCGTAGTCCTGGCTGAACTCGTAGGGATTGCCGCGGAAGGTGGTGCCGGCGGTGAATTCGCCGCTGGTGTCGACCGACATGGCGCCCAGGCGAATGGTGAAACGGTCGTCTTCGGCGTGCGCGGGCAGGGCGTACGCGGCGCCGGCGGCGAACAGCGCCAGCGTCAACGGCAGGAATCGGTTGGTCACAAGGTCACTCCGTATACGGGGGAAGTCAGCACATTCGTGTACTGGTGCGTACATGGATGCCGTCGTTCAGGTGGAGTGACCGTGAAAAAAACCGCGATGCCCGAACGCGCAAAGTCCTGTCCGAAGAACTGTGACGCGCGTCGTCGATAGCTGCCCGCTGCAAAAAAGGCGAAGCCCCGGCGGGTGGTGCCGGGGCTTCGGGGTGCCCGCCGCTGCTTTGCCATTGACGAGGAGAGAGTGGCGGCGGGCGTTCGTTGATACTGACCGGTGCGGCGCGCAAAGGTTCCGCAGTTCGTCAAAGATTTCGATCAAGTCGCCAAATGGCCGTCGCCGTTCGCGGCGGCTGCGGCAGCGCGGCGCTGCTCGATGCGCTTCCAGACCTTCTCGTGCAGGTGGAAGGCCACGGTATTGCAGGCCGGCTCGACCAGGGCCAGCGCGCCGCCGACCCAGATGCTGCCGGTCATCAGATAGCCGACCAGGAAGGCGACGGTGAAGTGGACGCCGGCGAAGCTGAGGGTCTTGCTCATGGCGCAGGCCTCAAATGAGAATGATTCTCAAAATACGCCGATTACAGATAAAAGCAAATCGACAGATGCGACCGCTTTCATAGTTCCGGCCTATCTTTCGGCCCCGGCGCGCGCCGCGGCTTACCTCCCAGGTAATTCAACGCTGTAGCGCTTGGCCGCATAGTCGGCGGCGTGAACGCACAGACCGCCGCCGCCATCGCCGCCCAACACGCCGCCTATGGCAGGGCTGTGACGGCCGTGACTGCCGCCGGTTGCCGCAAAGTCGCCTACGTTCTATACTTTTGCGGCTCTACCGGGCGCTTTGCGCCAACCCCAGACCGACGAGACCCGCGTGCACGATCCTTTGTCCGCAGGCCGCCGGCTGGCGTCGCGCGCGATTGCTTGGCAAGCCGGCGCGACGGCGCTGACCGCGCTGGCCTTCTACTCCCTCGGTGCGCCGTCCGCGTTGGCTGCCGCGGTGGGAGGAGGCGCAGCGGTGGCCGGCAACCTTGCGGCCGCCAGGATGGCGTTGGGGGGCGGCGTGCAACCGGCCGGGTCGGCGATCGGGCGGTTGTTGCTCGGAGTCATATTCAAATGGGTGGCGGTATTGACGGTGCTCGGCCTGGGAATGGCCGTGTGGCGTCTGCCTCCCCTGCCAATGCTGGTGAGTCTGTCGGCGGCAACGCTGGCGTTCGCACTGGCCAATCTTTTGAAACGATAGGTGTCTTTCGTGAGTGAACAGACCGGTTCGGGCGGCCTGAACGAATACATCCAGCATCACCTCCAGCAGAACACCATCTCGCTGGGCGGCGGTGCTTTTCACATCGACACTTGGGTCGTTTCTCTGATCCTGGGTCTGATCTTCATTACTTGGTTCGGATTCTTCGCGCGCAAGGCCACTTCCGGCGTGCCGTCGAAGGGTCAGGCGTTCGTCGAACTGATCCTGGAGTTCATCGACAACCAGGTGAAGGACAGCTTCCACGGCGATCGCAGCTCGCTGACGCCGCTGGCGCTGACGATCTTCGTCTGGGTCGTGCTGATGAACGGCATGGACCTGTTGCCGCTCGATCTGCCGGGCTGGGTGGTCAAGACCACCGCCGGCGCCGAAGTGGCGCACCACACCTACTTCCGCTGGGTTCCGACCGCGGACCTGAACACGACGCTGGCGCTGTCGACCACGGTGTTCTTCCTGATCCTCTATCACTCGGTCAAGGCCAAGGGCGGCCTGGGCTTCGGCAAGGAGCTGCTGACAGCGCCCTTCCATGCTCACGGCACCGGCGCCAAGATCGCGCTCGCTCCTGCCAACCTGGGTCTCAACGTCATCGAGTACCTGGTCAAGCCGGTCAGCCTGGCGATGCGACTGTTCGGCAACATGTACGGCGGCGAGCTGGTGTTCATGCTCATCGCCGGCCTGCTCGGCGGCAGCCTGCTGATGTTCCTGCCCGGCGTGATCTTCAACGTCGCCTGGGCGCTGTTCCACATCCTCATCGTGCTGCTGCAGGCCTTCATCTTCATGATCCTCACCGTCGTCTACATCGCAGGCGCGTACGAGAGTCATTGACCCGGGTTCCACCTTTTAGTTCTTTGCGCGTTTCACCCTTTCCTTTAGCCAAACCAACGTTTCAGTAGGAGAAAACCATGGAATTCATCGCCAATGTGCAGGGCCTGACCGCTATCGCGATCGGCATCATGGTCGGCCTCGGCGCGATCGGCGCTTGCCTCGGCATCGCGCTGATGGGCTCGAAGTTCCTTGAGTCGGCCGCCCGTCAGCCGGAACTGGTGCCGATGCTGCAGGGCCGTATGTTCCTGCTGGCCGGCCTGATCGACGCGGCGTTCATCATCGCGCTGGCCGTCGGCTTGCTGTTCGCCTTCGGCAACCCGCTGCTGGGCGCCCTGCAGGCTGCCGGCGCCGCCGGCTGATCCTCGCTCAGCGAGCAGTCTGAGCCGTCCGCGCGAGCGGGCGGCTCTCCCGGGCCCTAGCGCCCGCAGCGTCCCATCGGAGCTGTCATGAATATCAACATGACCTTCTTCGGCCAGATGATCACGTTCGCGATCCTCATCTGGTTCACGATGAAGTTCATTTGGCCGCCCCTGAACAAGGCGATCGAAGAACGGCAACAAAAGATTGCCCAGGGTCTGGCGAATGCCGAAGGCGCTGAGGTGCTCGTCCAGCAGGCGCGTGCGCAGGCGGACGAAATCGTGCGCGAAGCGCGCGTCAAGGCCAACGAAGTCGTCGAGCAGGCGCATTCGCGCGCCAACCAGATCGTCGACCAGGCCAAGACCGATGCGATGGTCGAAGGTACGCGCCTGAAGGCGCTGGCCGACGCCGAAATCGCCGCCGCCGCCGACCGTGCCCGCGAGGATCTGCGCAAGCAGGTGTCCGCGCTGGCCGTGACCGGCGCCGAGAAGCTGCTCAAGCGCGAAATCGACGCCAACGCCCACAAGGCGCTGCTCGACGAGCTGGCCGCGGAAATCTGACCGGAACGCCCCACGCGATGAGCCAGAACCTCACCCTCGCCCGACCGTATGCCCGCGCCGCGTTCGCGCTGGCGCGCGAAACCGGCCGCACCGCCGACTGGTCGCAAGCGCTCGCCTTCTCGGCGCGCGTCGCCGCCGATCCGCAGGTGCAGTCGGTGCTCGGCCATCCGCGCCTGACCGCCAACGACGCGGTCGCCCTGGTCGCGATCGACGGCGCGGACGAGTCCGTGCAGCGGTTCCTGACCCTGCTCGCGGACAACCGCCGCCTCGCCCTGTTGCCGGAAATCGCCGGCCTGTTCGAGGAACTGCGCGCCGAGGCCGACCGTGTGGTCAAGGCCAAGGTCACCTCCGCCAGCGATCTGCCGGCGGCCGAACTCGAATCGATCAAGGCCGCGCTGGTCAAGCGCTTCGGCCGCCAGGTCGAGATCGAAACGGCCGTCGACGCCTCGCTGATCGGCGGCGCGGTGATCGACGCCGGCGAAGTGGTGATCGACGGCTCGCTCAAGGGCAAGCTGGCGCGCCTGCAGACGGCGCTGGCCGGTTAAAGCCGGGAACGGGGAATCGGCAATAGGGAATCGTCGAAGCGCCGCGCTTCCGACTCCCGAGTTCCGACCCCCGGCTCCCGTTTAAAAGAAAGCACCCGCGCGTCGCTTCGTCGCGATGCAGGACCAAGGAAACGACAATGGCAAGCACCCAGCTCAACCCGTCCGAAATCAGCGAACTGATCAAGACCCGCATCGAGAAGGTCAAGCTGGCCGCCGAAGCGCGCAACGAAGGCACCGTGACCTCGGTGTCCGACGGCATCGTGCGCATCCACGGCCTGGCCGACGTGATGCAGGGCGAAATGATCGAACTGCCGAACAACACCTTCGCCCTGGCGCTGAACCTGGAGCGCGACTCGGTCGGCGCCGTGGTCCTGGGCGATTACGAGCACCTGCGCGAAGGCGACGTGGCCAAGACCACCAGCCGCATCCTGGAAGTGCCGATCGGCCGCGAGCTGCTGGGCCGAGTGGTCAACGCGCTGGGCGAGCCGATCGACGGCAAGGGCCCGATCGGCGCCACCCTGACCGCTCCGGTGGAGCGCGTCGCTCCGGGCGTGCTGTGGCGCAAGTCGGTCGACCAGCCGGTGCAGACCGGCTACAAGTCGGTCGACTCGATGATCCCGATCGGCCGCGGCCAGCGCGAGCTGATCATCGGCGACCGCCAGACCGGCAAGACCGCGATGGCCATCGACGCCATCATCAACCAGAAGGGCACCGGCATTAAGTGCATCTACGTCGCGATCGGCCAGAAGGCCTCTTCGATCGCCAACGTGGTGCGCAAGCTGGAAGAGAACGGCGCGCTGGCCCACACCATCGTGGTCGCCGCCACCGCTTCCGAATCGGCCGCGATGCAGTACATCAGCGCCTACTCGGGCTGCACCATGGGCGAGTTCTTCCTCGACCGCGGCGAAGACGCGCTGATCGTGTACGACGATCTGTCCAAGCAGGCCGTGGCCTACCGCCAGATCTCGCTGCTGCTGCGCCGTCCGCCGGGCCGCGAAGCCTACCCGGGCGACGTGTTCTACCTGCACAGCCGCCTGCTCGAGCGCGCCGCGCGCGTGAACGTCGACTACGTCGAGAAGTTCACCAACGGCGAGGTGAAGGGCAAGACCGGTTCGCTGACCGCGCTGCCGATCATCGAAACCCAGGCCGGCGACGTCTCGGCGTTCGTGCCGACCAACGTGATCTCGATCACCGACGGTCAGATCTTCCTGGAAACCGACCTGTTCAACGCCGGCATCCGCCCGGCGGTCAACGCCGGCATCTCGGTGTCGCGCGTGGGCGGCTCGGCCCAGACCAAGATCATCAAGAAGCTGTCCGGCGGCATCCGTATCGCCCTGGCGCAGTACCGCGAGCTGGCGGCGTTCGCCCAGTTCGCGTCCGACCTCGACGAAGCCACCCGCAAGCAGCTCGAGCGCGGCCAGCGCGTGACCGAGCTGATGAAGCAGAAGCAGTACGCGCCGATGTCGATCGCGCTGCAGGCGCTGTCGATCTACGCGGTGGACAAGGGCTACATGGACGACGTGCCGGTGGCCAAGATCGGCGCCTTCGAAGACGCGCTGCACGGTCACTTCCTCAACACCCAGGGCGCGCTGATCGAGAAGATCAACTCGACCGGCGGTTGGGACGACGAGATCGAAGGCGCCTTCAAGAAGGGCATCGAAGAGTTCAAGCAGACCGGGACCTGGTAAGGCGGGTCGCGTAGCGCAAGCCGGCCGAGCCGGTTTGCGCGCCACCCACAACCCATGCCCTAAAGCGAACAAAGCGAGCGAGAGATGGCCGGCGGCAGAGAAATCAAAACCAAGATCAAGAGCGTGCAGAACACCCGCAAGGTGACCCGCGCGCTGGAAATGGTCTCGGCTTCCAAGATCCGCAAGGCGCAGGATCGGATGAAGACCTCGCGCCCGTACGCGCGCGTGATCAAGCAAGTGATCGGACACCTGGCCCAGGCCAATTCCGATTACCGGCATCCGTACATGGTCGAGCGCAAGGACGTGAAGCGCGTCGGCTACGTGATCGTGTCGTCCGACCGCGGCCTGGCCGGCGGCCTCAACAACAACCTGTTCCGCAAGCTGCTGGGCGAGTTCCGCAAGTGGCAGGAGCAGGGCGTCGAGGTCGACGTGGTCACCATCGGCCAGAAGGCCTCGGTGTTCTTCCGCCGGATCAAGGTCAACATGCTCGCCTCGGTCACCCACCTGGGCGACCAGCCGCACCTGGAGCAGCTGATCGGCGTGATCAAGGTTGTGCTCGACGCCTACAGCGCCGGCACCGTGGATCGCGTGTTCGTCTGCTACAACGACTTCGTCAACACCATGACCCAGCGCGCGGCGTTCGATCAGCTGCTGCCGCTGCCGGCGCCGGAGACCCAGGTCGCCAAGCACGACTGGGACTACATCTACGAACCCGATGCGCAGACCGTGCTCGATCACGTGCTGACCCGCTATATCGAGTCGCTGGTGTACCAGGCGGTGCTGGAGAACGTGGCTTCCGAGCATGCCGCGCGCATGGTCGCGATGAAGTCGGCGAGCGACAACGCCACCAAGCTGATCGGCACCTTGAACCTGGTCTACAACAAGGCCCGTCAGGCGGCGATCACCCAGGAAATCTCCGAAATCGTCGGCGGCGCCGCCGCGGTCTAACCCATCCGGTGGGCGCGGCCTGCGGCCTGCGACCACCAGCAGCATTTGAAAGTTACTGAGGAATCCAAGATGAGCAGCCAGGGCAACCAGGGCAAGATCGTTCAGATCATCGGCGCGGTCGTCGACATCGAGTTTCCGCGCGAGTCGGTGCCGAAGGTCTACGACGCGCTGAAGGTCGAGAACACCGCCATCACGCTCGAAGTGCAGCAGCAGCTCGGCGACGGCATCGTCCGCGCGATCGCGCTGGGCTCCACCGACGGACTCAAGCGCAACCTGATCGCGACCAACACCGGCCGCGCCGTGGCCGTGCCGGTCGGCACCGCGACCCTGGGCCGCATCATGAACGTGCTCGGCGAGCCGATCGACGAGCGCGGCCCGGTCGAGAGCGACGTGCATTGGGAAATCCACCGCTCCGCTCCGGCCTACGACGAGCAGTCCTCGGGCAACGAGCTGCTGGAAACCGGCATCAAGGTCATCGACCTGATGTGCCCGTTCGCCAAGGGCGGCAAGGTCGGCCTGTTCGGCGGCGCCGGCGTGGGTAAGACCGTGAACATGCTCGAGCTGATCAACAACATCGCGACCGAGCACGCCGGCCTGTCGGTGTTCGCCGGCGTGGGCGAGCGTACCCGCGAGGGCAACGACTTCTACCACGAGATGTCCGACGCCAACGTCATCGTGCAGGACGACCTGTCGAAGTCGAAGGTGGCGATGGTGTACGGCCAGATGAACGAGCCGCCGGGCAACCGTCTGCGCGTCGCGCTGACCGGCCTGACCATGGCCGAATACTTCCGCGACGAGAAGGACGAAAACGGCAAGGGCCGCGACGTGCTGTTCTTCGTCGACAACATCTACCGCTACACCCTGGCCGGCACCGAAGTGTCGGCGCTGCTGGGCCGCATGCCGTCGGCGGTGGGCTACCAGCCCACGCTCGCCGAGGAAATGGGCGTGCTGCAGGAGCGCATCACCTCGACCAAGACCGGTTCGATCACCTCGATCCAGGCCGTGTACGTGCCCGCGGACGACCTGACCGACCCGTCGCCGGCGACCACCTTCGCCCACCTCGACGCCACCGTCGTGCTGAGCCGCAACATCGCCTCGCTGGGCATCTACCCGGCGGTCGATCCGCTCGACTCGACCTCGCGCCAGCTCGACCCGAACGTGGTCGGCGCCGAGCATTACGACACCGCGCGTCGCGTCCAGTCGACCTTGCAGAAGTACAAGGAACTGAAGGACATCATCGCGATCCTGGGCATGGACGAGCTGTCGGAAGAAGACAAGACCGCCGTGGCCCGCGCACGCAAGATCGAGCGTTTCTTCTCGCAGCCGTTCCACGTCGCCGAAGTGTTCACCGGCGCGCCGGGCAAGTACGTGTCGCTGAAGGACACCATCCGCGGCTTCAAGGGCATCTGCGACGGCGACTACGATCACCTGCCGGAGCAGGCGTTCTACATGGTCGGCGGTATCGAAGAAGCCGCCGAGAAGGCCAAGAAGATGGGCGTGGGCTGAGACGCCTGACGGCGTCTCGGGATTCGGGAGCGGGAAGTAGGGGATCGTAAGCGCGCGCTGCGCTTGTTCGTTCGCCGGTCTTCCGATTCCCGACTCCCCATTCCGCACTCCCGTCGAACGAGCAAAGCGAGACAGACATGGCATCCACCTTCCGTTGCGACATCGTCAGCGCCGAGGAAGAAATCTTCCACGGCGAGGCGACGCTGCTGGTCGCCACCGGCGAGATCGGCGAACTCGGCATCGCGCCGCGCCATGCGCCGCTGATCACCCGGCTCAAGCCGGGCAAGGTCGTGGTGACCCTGCCCAGCGGCGAGCAGCTCGACTTCGCGGTCTCCGGCGGCATCCTCGAGGTGCAGCCGCAGGTCGTGACCGTGCTGGCCGACACCGCGATCCGCGCTCAGGACATCGACGAAGCCGCCGTGCGCGCGGCCAAGGAAGAAGCCGAGCGCGCGCTGGCCAACCGCGGCCCGCAGATGGACATCGCCGAAGCCCAGGCCAAGCTGGCCGAAGCGATGGCGCAGCTGCAGGCGCTGGAGCGCCTGCGCAAGAACATGAAGCACTGAGTCGCAACCGTTCGGCGCCTAACCGCGCCGCGATGCGAAAACGCCGGCCTCGCGCCGGCGTTTTTGTTTTTGCGCGCAGGCTCTGCGCGAGCGTCGGCGCGGCGGTTTGCGCTCGCTCCGGCGGCGTTAGCGCCGGTAAACCCAATAGCGCGAGACGGTGAAGCTCAGCGCCGCCAGCACCAGCTCGATCGCCGGCTTGGCCAGCCAGGTCCATTGCAGGCCGGCGTAGGCGTTGACCGCGCTGATCGCGCCGGTGCTGAGCACGGTGGTGCCGAGCCACATGGCGATGAAGCGGGCGAACTGGCGCCGGCCGAGCGAGGACGACTCGGCGCTGGCGAAGGTGAAGCGGCCGTTGAGCCAGAACCCCAGCAACGCGCCGCTGACCCGGCCGGCCAGGTTGGCCGCTTCCACCGGCATGCCCAGGTGGCTCAGCGCGACCATGACGCCCCAGTCGACGACGTACTGGATGCCGCCGACGATGAGGAAATTGCGGCCCTGTCGGGTCAGGCTCATGCGCGCCACCGGCGGCGGCGCGGGGAGGAGGAAACGGCGGACGGGGCGGGGGCGGGCATGCGCGCATTCTAGCCAGACGAGCCGCAGCGGAGGCTGTACCATCGCGCCATTCCAGACAGCTCGGAGCGCATCCTTGCGCAGCGCGGTACTGATCCCTTGCTACAACGAGGCGCATACGGTGGCCAAGGTGGTCGCCGATTTCCGCCGCGCCCTGCCCGAGGCGGACATCTGGGTGTTCGACAACGCCAGCACCGACGGCACCGCCGAACTGGCGCTGCAGGCCGGCGCGCGCGTGCACCGGGTGCCGGCCAAGGGCAAGGGCAACGTGGTGCGGGCGATGTTCCGCGAGGTCGAGGCCGACGTGTACCTGATGGTCGACGGCGACGACACCTATCCGGCCGAACATGCGCGCGCGTTGATGCAGGACGTGATCGAAGGGCATGCCGACATGGTGGTCGGCACCCGCCTGGAACAGCACGACACGGGCTCGTTCCGTCGTTTTCATGGTTTCGGCAACAAGCTGGTGCGCTGGAGCATCGGCCGTCTGTTCGGCCAGCCGGTGCGCGACGTGCTGTCGGGCTATCGCGCGTTCTCGCGCCGCTTCGTCAAATCCATGCCGGTGCTGTCGCGCGGGTTCGAGATCGAAACCGAAATGACCGTGTTCGCGATGGCCAACGCCTTCGTATTGACCGAACGCACCGTGCCTTACGGCGTGCGCCCGGAAGGCAGCGAATCCAAGCTCAACACCTTCCGCGACGGCTTCCGCGTGATGCGCACCATCGGCTTCCTGTACAAGGACCTGCGCCCGCTGCTGTTCTTCGGCACCGCCGCGGCGCTGGCCGGCGCGGCCAGCCTCGGCTTCGGCGCGGTGGTGATCCACGAATTCAGCGGCACCGGCGCGGTCACCCATCCCTCGACCGCAGTGCTGGCCGCGGCGCTGGCGCTGACCGCCTTCATCCTGCTGGCGACCGGGCTGATCCTGGACACGGTCAACCGGCGTTCGAACGAGATCCTGCGCCTGATCACCGATCAGGTCGTGCATCGCGGCGACGGCCGCTGAGGCGTTCGTTTCAGATCGGCGCGAGGGCTGCGAACGGCCACAGCGGCAAGACCTCGCGGCGTTCCAGCCAGTCGACAGGGATGCCCTGCGCGCCGACGAAGCAGGCGACCACGCCGCCGACGATCGCGCACAAGGTATCGCGGTCGCCGCCTGCGTCGGCGGCCAGCCACAGCGCCGCCGGGTAATCGTCCAGCGATTGCGCGCAGCACCATAAGGCGTAGGGCACGGTGTCCTGCGCCGAGATCAGAGTGCCGTTGCCGAGCAGCGCGATCGCTTGGTCGAGCGAAGCGACCCGTTCCAACGCCTGTGCGCGAGCCAGCTTGGAGCGCACCTCGCTCTGGGGCAACTGTTCGATCACCGCAGCGAGGAATTCGGCATGCGCCGGACGCTGCCCGCGCTGCCGGCAACGGCTGGCGTGGGCTGCGGCGACGGCCACGGCGACCGCGCCGGCGATGCCTTCCGGATGCAGATGGGTGACCTGCGCCGAACGCGTGGCCTGTTCCACCACCGCATCCAGGTCGTCGCGGAAGTAGGCGCCGACCGGCGCGGCCCGCATCGCCGCGCCGTTGCCGTAAGAGCCCGTGCCGCCGAACGACGAGGCGGCGACCTCGCGCCAGTCTTCGCCTGCTTCGATGCGCGCCAGCACCCGATGCATCGACGGGCCATAGGCGCGGTCGTAGTCGTAGTGGCGGGCCAGCGAGCGAGCCAACGCGTCGCATTCGATGCCCGCGCCGCCGGCCAGGGCTTCCAAAACAGACAGCGACATCTGGGTGTCGTCGGTGTACGGCCACGGGCCCGGCGGCGCGATGCGCTGCATTAGCCAAGGATCGGAGCGTTCGGGCGGCTGGAAGAAGCACTGTCCGAAGGCGTCGCCCACCGACAGGCCTTCCAGGGCTTCGCGCGCCCGTTGCAGTGCGGCGGCGTGGCTCATTGCGCTGTCTTGACGCAAATCGGCGCGAACGGCGCCCGCGCCAGCGGGCACAGTTCCAGGTCGCCCATATTGTTGTCGAGCGGTGTGCACGCGGCGGAGACGCTAAGCCCGTACAGCGCGATGCGGTCGCTGGCGGGCGGGTCGGGGCGGACCGGGCGCAGCAGCCACAGCGGGCCGGGGTTGGCGGCGACGGTGCGCTCGACCCGCTCTTGCAGGCGGGTGCAGCGCTGCGGGTCCATGAAGTTGTTGCGCACCGCCATCGCCGGCACCTCGTGCGGCAGGAAGGCGACGGCGTAGGCGATGGGGTGCTCGGTGCTGGTCAGCACCACGCTGCCGGCCGGCAGCGGCGGGAATTTGACCGCGATCATCGGCGTGCGGAACGAGTCGCGGCCCCAGTTGGGATGCTTGGTCGGAACCACCACCAGCACCATCGCCGCGAGCATCGCCAGCACCGGCCGCTTGTGCGCGAACAGCATCGACACCGCGCCGACGATCAGCAGCGAGCACAGCACTTCCAGCGGCAGCAGATAGCGGTAGATGCCGTACACGCCGGCCCAGGCGAAGTAGCTGACCGCGACGAACGCCAGCAGCGGCCAGCGCAGCGCGACCGCGTTGGCCTGGGCCGTGGCGGCCGCGGGATCGGCGACGGCGACGGGCTCGGCCGCGCGCGCGCCGGGCCGCAGCAGCCACAGCCACGCGCCCAGCGCGCACAGGCCCAGCAGCAGGCGCGGGTCGGCCAGCAGCGGCTCGGAGTAATGGCGGCTGCGGCGCAGCAGCTGCAGCGGCGGGTCGAACAGGTCGATCAGGCTGCGCGGCACGTAGCGCGCGTCGCGCCACGAATCGGCGATGGTGTCCGGCGACAGGAACCACTGGTTGAAGTAGGGGAACAGCGGATTGGCGTGCAGCTTCCACACGTACCAGCCCCACGGCCCCCAGCACACCGCCACCGCGACGCCGCCGCCGATCGCCAGCCCGAGGATGCGCGCCGGCAGCTGCCGCAGTGGGCCGGCGACCAGCGCCGCGGCGATGAAGCCCAGGCAGTAGGTCACCCCGGTGAGCTTGAACCCGGCCGCCGCGCCGGCCAGCAGCCCCACCGGCAGCCAGGTCGCGAACGGCCCGCGCCGGCCCTGCGACTGCGCCCACCACAGCAGCGCGCCGAGCACGAACATGCCGACGATGTGGTCGTTGAAGATCGCCGCCGTGCCCGGGTACATGGCCGCGCCGGTCATGATCACGAAGCCGGCGATCCAGGTGCGCGCGCGGCTGCGCTGGGCCGGCATCAGGGTGTCGAGCAGGCGCAGGGCGAAATACAGCGCCAGCAGGCTGGGAATGGCCAGCCACAGGGTGATCGGCAGCCCGCCCAGGCCGGCGCGGACCATCAGCGCGAAGGGGATGTCGACGGTCGGGTTGTGCCAGGTCTGCAACTGGGCCGGGGCGATGTCCTGGGCCAGCCGGCCCTCCAGCCAGGCCAGCGGGGTGTACAGGTGATAGTTGCGCAGATCCCAGTTCGCGTCCTGGCGCAGTGCGATCACCGCCACGGCGATGAAGAATAGGGCGGCCAGTGCGGCGGTCCGCCAGGGGGCGCGCTCAGCGGGCATGCAGAGTCCTTGCGTAGGCAATTGCTAAGATTCGGACCCGACGGGGGGCCCACGTCAAGCACCGAACAGGTCAGGAAGGTTTCGTACATGGCTCATGAGTCGATGAACCAGTTGCACATCGTGATTCTCGCCGCCGGCGAGGGCAAGCGGATGAAGTCGGCGACCGCCAAGGTCCTGCAGAAGATCGCCGGGCGGCCGATGCTGGCCCACGTGATCGACACCGCGCGCGCCTTGCGTCCGGCCGGCATCCATCTGGTCTACGGCCACGGCGGCGACCAGGTCCGCGCCGCGTTCCAGGGCCAGGGCGACCTGAGCTGGGCCGAGCAGGAACAGCGCCTGGGCACCGGCCACGCCGTGCAGCAGGCGATGCCGGGCGTGCCGCAGGACGCGCGGGTGTTGGTGCTGTACGGCGACGTGCCGCTGATCCAGGCGGCGACCCTGCAGCGCCTGCTCGACGCGCCCGGCCGGCTGGCGGTGCTGGTCGCCGACATGGACGACCCTACCGGCTACGGCCGCATCGTGCGCGACCCCGAAGGCCGGGTCGGCCGCATCGTCGAGCACAAGGACGCCGACGAGGACCAGCGCGCGATCCGCACCATCAACACCGGCATCCTGGTCGCCGACGGCGAACCGCTGCGGCGCTGGCTGGAGCGGCTGGGCAACGACAACGCCCAGGGCGAGTACTACCTCACCGACGTGTTCGCCGCGGCCGCGGCCGAATACAGCCCGGCCGAGATGGTGCACGTGGAAGACCCGATCGAGGTCGAAGGCGCCAACGATCCGTGGCAGCTGGCCCAGCTCGAACGCGCGTTCCAGCGTCGCGCCGCGCGCGCGCTGTGCGCGCAGGGCGCGCGCCTGGCCGATCCGTCGCGCTACGACCAGCGCGGCACGGTGACGGTGGGGCGCGACGTCGAGATCGACGTCGACGCGGTCCTGGAAGGCATCGTCGAGCTCGGCGACGGCGTGCGCATCGGTCCGTTCTGCCGGCTCAAGGACGTGCGCCTGGGCGCGCGCACCGAAGTGCGCGCGCATTGCGATCTCGACGGCGTGGTGGTCGAAGGCGCGGCGCAGATCGGCCCGTACTCGCGCCTGCGTCCGGGCACCGTGCTCGCCGACGGCGCCCACGTCGGCAACTTCGTCGAGACCAAGAACGTGCGCCTGGGCGTGGGCAGCAAGGCCAATCACCTGACCTATCTGGGCGACGCGGCGATCGGCGCGGGCGTCAACGTCGGCGCGGGCACCATCACCTGCAACTACGACGGGGTCAACAAGTCGGTCACCACGATCGAGGACGGCGCCTTCATCGGTTCGAACTCGTCGCTGGTGGCGCCGGTGACCATCGGCAAGAACGCGACCATCGCCGCCGGCTCGGTCATCACCCGGCCGGCGCCGGCGGGCGAGCTGACCCTGGGCCGCGCGCGCCAGACCACGGTGGAAGGCTGGAAGCGGCCGGTCAAGAAAACGCCGCAGGAGAAGTGAGCGGCGGCGCGCATCGCGCGCTGCGGCCGGTGCGCGGATCGGCAAGCCTGTGCGCTTGCCGGGCCCGCACAGCTGAAACCCCGCCGCCTGCGCCGCCGGGCCTGCGTGTTTAAGCCACACGACGCGGGACGGCGCTGCGCCGTCCCGCGTACGCGCTCCGCGCTCAGGGCACGTACTGCACCGATTCGGTCGAGTTGGCCTGCGACTTGACGATGGCGGTGTAGTACTGCGCCGCGGTGGTGGTGTTGAGGAAGGCGTTCGGCGCCCAGATCATCACGCCCTGATAGCCGCCGTCGGCGACGTTCTTGGCGATGGTGCCGGCCTGCGAGGCCGAGCTGAACTCCGGCGAGATGCCCAGGAACAGATTGCTCTTGGCCATGCCGTAGCCCACGTACGGCGTCAGGTAGCTGACGCTGCCGCCGTAGGTCATCTCATAGCCTTCGGTGAGCTGGTTGGCCGCGTTGTACGGCGCGCGGAAATAGCTCGAATCCGACCACAGCGCCTTGCTCAGCGTCTTGCCGCTGAAATAGGTGTTGGCGCGGATCGCCTTGAGCACCGCATAGAACGAGCTGGCGCTGCCGGAACAGGTGGAGTATTCGTCGTCGACGCTGATGCCGTCGAGGCCGTACTTGACCACGTCCGCCACCATCGCATTGGCCAGCTTGGTCGCGGTGGCCGAGGTCATGTTGCACGACCAGCCGGCGTTCTGGTGGTTGCCCAGGTACGAGATCTGCACCTTGATGCCCTTGTTCTGCAACTGCCGCACCGCATCGATGTTGTTCTTCAAGATCGCGGTCATCTCCGCGTTGTAGTACAGCACCGGCGTGTTCGGTGTGCTGCCGTTGATGTTGGCGGCGAACAGCACCAGGTCGGAGAAGAACGGCTTGCCGGTGCTCTTGACCACGTAGCGGCCGATGTCCTTCACGTCCTGCGGCGAAGGATTGTTCAGAAATACGACGTTGCGCGCGGACGCGGCGAAGCTCGCGATAAATGCCATTAGACCGAAAGCCAAAAGCGTAGGTTGGCGAAGCATTGGCGAATCTCCTCTTCCAATAGTTGGAAAATCAGCTCGATTTGGCGTGTGCGAACGCGGCCGGTCGCGCGCGTCCTGGCTAGAAACGAACCAAGAGGCGGATCACCCTACGGCGGGCGTCGTGAGTTTCGCGCGCGATGCGATGCGGTTCGCCGCGCAAGCCTGGGTCAAGCGGCGCGCGAATAACATGCGCGCGTTCGCGAATCGGGCGAGTGAGAAACGAGTCGGAAAAACGCGGCGCGAACGTTCGTCGCACCGCGGGCCGCGCGCGGCGCGGCGCGGCGGTTCAGTCCGGCAGCACCATCGACACGCACAAGCCGCCGTCTTCGCGGTTCAGCAGAGCGATGCGGCCGCCGTGCGCTTCGGCGATCTCGCGCGCCAGCGCCAGGCCCAGGCCGGTGCCGTTGCGCTTGGTCGAATAGAACGGCAGCAGCGCGTTGGCCAGCACCGCGTCGTTCATGCCGGTGCCGCGGTCGAGCACGTCGATGCGCCAAGCGTCCTGCGCGCGCCGCAACTGCAGGCGCACTTCCTGCGGCGGCGAGCCGGATTCGTGCGCGTTCTTGAGCAGGTTGATCAGGCTCTGTTCCAGCTGCGCCGCATCGACCCGGCCGATCGCATCGGCGGACACGCCGTCGTAGGCGAACTCGACCTGGCTGCGCAGTTGCTGGATGAAGCGCGACCATTCCACCGGCTGCAAGCGCGGCGCCGGCAGTTTGGCGAAGCGCGCGTAGTCGCGGATGAAGCCTTCCAGATGGCGCGCGCGCTCTTCGATGGTGTTGAGCGCGGTCGGCAGGCGTTCGTACTGGCCGCGGCGCAGCAGTTCGGCGCCGGAGTGGGCGAGCGAGGCGATCGGCGCCAGCGAGTTGTTGAGCTCGTGACTGATGACCCGGATCACCTTCTTCCAGGTCTGCACTTCCTGCCGGCGCAGCTCGGCGGTGAGCTGACGCAGCAGCACCAGTTCGTGGGCGCGGCCGTTGAGGCGGAAGAGGCGGCGCGAGAGGTGGTAGATCTCCTCGTTCTCGACGTCGCCGACGCTGAACATGCCGTCGCCGCCGCGCTCGAACGCCTCGCGCATCGGCGTGGGCGCGCCGAGCATGATCTCGGCGAAGTCCTGGCCTTCCAGGCGCCGGCCTTCGCCGAGCATCTTGCGGGCGGCCAGGTTGCCCAGCACCACGCGCCGCGCCGGATCCACCAGCAGCATCGCCACCGGCGTGTTCTGCACCATCGTGTCGAGCAGCAGCTCGCGCTGGACCAGATTCAGGCGCTGCTCGCGCAAGGTGTCGCCGAGCCGGTTGTGGCTGGCGACCAGTTCGCCCAGGTCGCCCTTGCCGCTCCAGTTGAAGCTGAAGGAATAATCGCCGTCGCGGTAGCTCGCCACCGAGCCGGCCAAGGCGCGGAACAGCGAGTTCATCGGCGCGAACAGGCGCGCGACGTGGTACAGCAGCAGCGGCGCCAGCACCGCGACCACGATCGGCAGCGCCAGCCAGCGCGGCGACAGATAGTCCGCCAGCCACAAGGCCGCCGCTGCGCCGACAGCCAGATAGGCCAGCGCGAGCGCGCCGAAGGCCAGACTCAAGGGCAGGCGACGCATGCTCGCTCTCCTCAGTCGCGTTTGATGCCGAGCCGGTCCAGGCGCCGATACAGCGCCTGTCGCGACAGCCCGAGTTCGCCGGCGGCCTGCGCCAGCACGCCGCCGGCGCGCTCGATCGCCGCTTCGATCGCGGCGCGGTCGGGTTCGTCGCCGCTGTGCGCGGCCGCGGCGACGGCGACGCTCGCGGCGCTCGCCGCGGGCAGGCCGAGGTCGGCTGCGGCGATGGCGTCGCCGCGCGCCAGCAGCGCCGCGCGCTGCAAGGTGTTGCGCAGTTCGCGCACGTTGCCGGGCCAGGCGTGCGCGAGCAATGCGCGCTCGGCGTCCTCGCCCAGGCGCTTGCTGGCGCCGAGCGGGTTGTCGGCGAGGAAGTGGCGCGCCAGCGGCAGCACATCGTCGCGGCGCTCGCCCAGCGGCGGCAGTTCGATCTGGATGGTGTTGAGGCGGTAGTACAGATCTTCGCGGAAGCGGCCGTCGCGGATCATCGCCGCCAGGTCGGCGTTGGTCGCGCTGATCACCCGCACCTTGACCTGACGCTCGCGGTTGGAGCCGAGCCGTTCGTAGCGCCCGGTCTCCAGCACGCGCAGCAGCTTCATCTGCCCGGCCGGCGGCAGGTTGCCGATTTCGTCGAGGAACAAGGTGCCGCCGTCGGCGGCTTCGAACTTGCCTTCGCGCATCTTGTTGGCGCCGGTGTAGGCGCCGGCATCCGCGCCGAACAGTTCGGCTTCGATCAATTCGGTCGGCAGCGCGCCGCAATTCAAGGTCACGAACGGGCCGGCGGCGACCGACGAATTGGCCTGCACGATCTCGGCGATCTTCTCCTTGCCGGCGCCGTTGGGGCCAAGGATCATCACCGGCACGTCGGCGCGGGCGACGTGGCAGGCCAGTTCCACCACCCGCGTCATCGGCTCGGAGGCGAACACCAGGCCGCGCAGGTCGTAGCGCGCGTCCAGCTCGCGGCGGGCGCGGCGGCGCTGCTCGTGCAGGCGGTTGACCTCGCGCGCGCTGTCGCCGAGCTCGAGCAGGTTCTCCACGCTGGCCAGCAGTTTCTGGTCGTCCCAGGGCTTGGCCAGGTAGTCGGCGGCGCCGGCCTTGGCCAGGTCGACGGCGATGTCCAGGTGGGTCCACGCGGTCAGCAGGATGATCGGCAGGTCGGGGTGGCGCGCGCGGATCGCGCGGAACAGCGCCACGCCTTCCTGGCCGGAGGTGGTGTCGGCGGTGAAGTTCATGTCCTGCAGCACCAGCCCGACGTCTTCGCGCGCCAGCGTCTCCAGGCCTTGCTCGGGCGATTGCGCGGTCAGCACGCGGATGTCGCGCAGGCCGAACAGCAGATCGAGCGCGGTGGCGACCGCGGGGTTGTCGTCGATGACCAGAACGGTGCGCATGGAGGGCCGTGGGCGGACGCGAGGGTGGAGGCGGCGGAAAACGTGGCGGGAATCGCGTTTTCCAGATGCCGAGTATGCCAGCGCGCGACCTGGGCGGCGTAGGCCGAAGGGCGGGTGCAGGCGGCCGCCGCGCCGGCGATGCCGGCGCGCGACGCGCTGCGTGAGTGCGGGAAGGGCCGGCGATGCGGCCGGGCCGGACGCGCGCATCGCCGGGATGCGCGCGCGGCCTGGGCTCATTGCGCGCCGGCGGCGGCGCCGTCGGTTGCGTTCTTGCGCGCGGCGATCCACTCGTCGACCCGCGCCTCCAGCTCGCTCAGCGGCAGCGCGCCGCCGCCGAGCACGCGGTCGTGGAAGGCGCGCACGTCGAAGCGCGCGCCCAGCTCGCTCTGCGCCCGCGCGCGCAGCTCGCGGATCTTGAGCTGGCCGACCTTGTACGCCAGCGCCTGGCCCGGCCAGGCGATGTAGCGGTCGGCTTCGGCCTGGATGTTGGGTTCCTCCATGTCGGAGTGGTCGCGCATCCACTGCACCATCTGCTCGCGGCTCCAGCGCTTGTAGTGCACGCCGGTGTCCAGCACCAGGCGGTTGGCGCGGATCAGCTCCTGCGAGAGCCGGCCGAAGTCGCTGTAGGGATCCTGGTAGAAGCCCACTTCCTTGCCCAGGTCTTCCGAGTACAGGCCCCAGCCTTCGATGAAAGCGAGCTGGCCGAGCAGGGTGCGGAACTTCGGCAGCGCCGGCAGCTCGCGGGCGATGGTCATCTGCAAGTGATGGCCGGGCACGCCTTCGTGATAGGCCACCGCTTCGATCGTGGTCAGCAGGCGCTTCTCCGGCTCGCCGGTGTTGACCGTGATCAGGCCCGGGCGCTTGCCGTCGGGCGTGCCGGCCATGTACTGGGCCATCGAGGCTTCCTTCTCGCGCCAGGCTTCGACCGCCTGCACCTGCACCTTGGCCTTGGGCAGGGTGCCGAACAGCTGCGGCAGCTGGGTCTCCATCTGCGCCAGGTATTTGCGGTACTCGTCGAGGATCTGCTCGCGCGAGTGGGCGTGGTGCTTGGGATCGGCGGCGACCGCCTCGCGCATGGCCTTCAGGCTGGCGTAGCCCAGGCGCGCGGCGATCTCGCCCTGCGCCTTCTCGATCCGCTCGACCTCGCTCAGGCCGAGCTGGTGGATCCGCTCGGGCGCCATCGTGGTCGTGGTGTATTGCTCGATCGCGTAGCGGTACAGCGCCTCGCCGTTGGGCAGCGACCACACGCCGTATTGTTCGCGGCCGTGCGGCGCGTAGTCCTCGCGCACGAACCGCGCCAGCTCGCGGAACGCGGGGCGCACTTCGCCGTCGACCGCGGCGAGGATCTCGCGGCGCAGGCGTTCGCGCTCGGCGGCCGGGATCGACTCGGGCATCTTCTTCAGCGACGCGGCGAAGACGTTGTCGGCGCCGGCCGCGGCGGCCAGGTTGTCGCACTGCGAGGCGACCTTCTCCAGCAGATAGCGCGGCTGCATCAGCCCGTCCTTGGCGCCCTGGCGGGCCACGCCGGTCACCTGCTGCAGCAGCTTGGGCAGCGCGTGCAGGCGGGTGAGGTATTGCTGGTACTGCTTGGCATCGTTGAACGGGAACGCGCTGACCAGCGCGGTGAGGTTGAGGTGCACGCCGACGAACTGGTCCAGCGGCATCTCGTGGGTCTTGAGTTCGTAGCCGCGGATCGCGCTCTTGAGCCACTGCACCATCAGCCGCTGGTTGAGCCGGTCGGCTTCGGGGAAACCGCGGGTGTCGACCGCTTCGAACTCGGTCAGCATCTTTTTGTATTCGCGCTGCATGTGCGCAGCGCCGGCCAGCGAGTAGTCCGCCCAGGCGTCGTTGTAGCGGTAGTCGCCGAAGAAGCTCGCCTGTTCCGGCAGCAAGCGCATCAACTGTTCCCACTGCCGGTCGAGCAGGGCGTTGAAGGCGGCCACGCGGCGGGCGACATCGGCCGTGCCCGCGTCGCCGGTCGCCGGCGCGGTGGTCTTGGTCGCGCTGGCGGCGAAGGCGGGCAGCGCCGGCGCGGCGAGCGCGGCCGAGAGCAGGGCGACGCGCAGCGCAGGACCCAGGGCGCGCAGAGGGAAGCTCGATTTCATGGACGACTCCGTGACGATGAGGCGGGGACGCGCGCGCGGCGCGGCGCCCCGGACCGTCCGGCGCGCGGCCGGACGGAGCGGAAGGAAGCAGACAGTGGATCGCTGCAAGCATGCCGCGAACGCGCCGCCGACACTGCTGACGAATGCGAGGCTTGCGCGGTGACTTGCGTAAGCCGCGTTCGCCGACGGGTCGATACAACCGATACGGCGAACGCGCTTGCGGTTGCGCTTGCGGCGCGGCCTCAGGCCGCGCGCGTGGCCAGCGCCGGCGGCACCAGCGCCGCGCGCCGCGCCGGGCCGTACACCGCCAACTGGCCGAGCAACCACAGGCTCAGCGCGCCTAGCGGCAGATACAGCGCCGGCAACCGCGGCAGTTCGTAGTACTTCATCAGCAGCAGGTTGATCGCGAACGCCAGCACCATGCCCAGGACGATGCCGATCGAGGTCAGCAGGAAGTTCTCGGTCTGGAAGTAGCGCAGGATCTGCCCGCGGGTGGCGCCGAGCGCGCGGCGCACGCCGATCTGCTTGGTCCGCTGTTGCACCCAGAAGCTGGCCAGGCCGACGATGCCGAGCGCGGTGACGATCAGCAGCGCCGCGCATACCGAGCCGAGCAGCCACACCATCGCGCGGTCGGTGCGGTTGAAGGCTTCGGCCATGTTTTCGACGGTGTCGTTGCTCTTGGACAGGATCCGCTGCGGGCCGTTGCGGGTCAGCGCCTGGCTGGCGGCCTTGAGCACTTCCTCGCGCCGGCTCGGGTCGGTCACCCGCAGCAAATACAGGCCGCTGTCGTAGTCGGTGCGGGTGGGCGAGATCACCGAATAGTCGGCCGAGGCCGGGCCGTCGAACTCGTTCGGCCGCATCAGGTGTTCGACCACGCCGATCACCCGCGCGCCGTCCTCGTCGCCGCTGTAGATCGGACGGCCGAGCGGGTCCTGGCCGGGGAACAGCTTGTCGGCCAGGGCGCGGGTGATGATCACCACCGGGATCGGCGGCGCGCCGGGCTTGAGCCGCTGCGACAGCGGAACGATCTCGTCCTCGCGGAAGTTGCGCCCGGCCAGCAGCTTCAGGCCCAGCGTGTCCACCAGTTGGGTGTCGCCGTAATAGACGCCGGCGCTGGCGCTGGGCACTTGCTGGTTCGGCTTCGGGCCGAAGCCGGAGTTCCACGCCGAATCGCCGTAGCGCACCTGGTTGGACACGGCGACCGAGCGCACGCCGGGCACTGCGCGCAGCGCGGCCAGGTCGGTCTGGGTCAGCGCGTCGGCTTCCTGCGCGCGGCCGATGTTGGAGATGCGCACCGCCACCAGTTCGTTCTCGACCATGCCGCTGGGACGCTGCAGGCGGGCGATGCGGTTCTGGATCAGGAACAAGGCGTTGCAGATGATCGCGCAGGTCAGCGCGACTTCGAACACGATCAGCGCCGCGGCGGTCTTGTGCCGGCGCAAGGTGGTCAGGATCGGACGGATGTCCATGCGGGCCTCATTGGCTCTTGAGCTGGATGGCGGGCGTCACCTGGCAGGCGCGCCAGGCCGGCAACAGGCCGGCCAGCACGCTGGCGGCGACGGCCAGAACGAAGGTGGTGGCGAGCATGGCCGGGTCCAGCCGCGCCAGCGCGGCGTAGCCGACCGACTGCTGGCGCACCGCCCACAGGCCCAACTGGGCCAGCACCAGGCCGAGCACGCCGCCGGCCAGGCCGACGCTGCCGGCCTCGACCAGGCATTGGGCGAAGATCGCGCGCCGGGTCGCGCCGAGCGCGCGGCGCACGCCGATCTCGCCGGAGCGGCGCAGGAACTTGGCCAGCAGCAAGCCCACCGTGTTGAGCAGGCACACCGCGAGGAAGCCGAACGCCAACCACATCTGCAGGCGCACGTCGGCCGGCACCACGCGCTTGTAGTCCAGCCACTGCATCAGGCCGTCGAGCTTGGGCGCGGTCGGCCGCACGTACACGCCGGCGCTGCGCTGCTGGGCGACGTAGTTGTCCAGGTACTGGCGATAGGCGGCGACTTTCTGCGGCGAGTTCAGTTCCACCCAGTACTGCGCCCAGATGCACTTGGCGGTGGCCGAGTAGTTGCCTTCCGGCAGGTCGGCAGTGTCGCCCCAGCAGCTGATGTTGCCTTGCGCGCCCATGCGCAGGTCGCGCGCGGTGCTGAACGGCACGAACAATTCTTCGGCTTCGCCGAAGCCGCGCTCCACGGTGAGGTCGTAGAAGTTCGGCTGCGGATGCCAGGCGTCGATCACGCCGACCACGCGGAACTCGTGGTTGTTGGCCCAGATCGACTTGCCCACGCTGTTGCCGCCGCCGAACAAACGCTCGTTGAGCTTCTTGCCGATCACCGCCACGCGCGCGCGGCCTTCGTCTTCCTTGCCGCTCCACGCCGCGCCGTACTGGAACGGCACCTGGAACATCGGGAAGAAATCGGCCGAGGTGTAGCGCGAGTTCTGCCGGAACGCCGGCAGGTTGTCGCGGCGCGGCTCGATCGCCACGTTGCCGCTGGTCATCAGCGCCTGGCGGTCGGCGCGCGCCTGGCGCAGCAGGGCTTCGCCGTCGAAGCGCGAGATGTTGTCCGGCGGCTCGGAGCCGGGGATGTAGCCGGTCATCGAGCGCGGATCCAGGCGCGGCTGGAACAGGTTCTGGCTGTGCCCCGGCATCGGATCGCCGGAGAGCACGTAGAACACGGTCAAGGTGGTCATCGCCGCGCCGATGCCGAGCGCGATGGCGAGCACCATCAGCGCGGTCAGCACCTTGTTGCGCTTGAAGCTGCGCGCGGCGAGCTGCAGGTAATAGGCGAACTGGCTGTTGCCGGACATGGGCGCGGCCTCAGGCGGTGGCGGCGTCGGCCGCGGTCGACACGGCGGGGGCCGAGGCGCTGACCAGGCTCGGTTCGGCGCGCAGGTCGGTGGCCATGCCGTCGACGATGTGCACGTTGCGCTGCGCGCGCGCGGCCAGTTCCGGATCGTGGGTGACCATGACGATGGTGGTGCCCTGGGCGTTGATCTCCTCCAGCAGCTCCATCACGCCGCGCGCCATCTGCGAATCCAGGTTGCCGGTGGGTTCGTCGGCCAGCAGCAGGCGCGGCGAACCGGCCAGCGCGCGCGCGATCGCCGCGCGCTGCTGCTGGCCGCCGGACAGCTCGGTGGGGTAGTGGCGCATGCGCGAGCCCAGCCCGACCTGGGTCAGCGCCTGTTCGATGCGCTGGCGGCGCTCGGCCGCGGGCATGCGCCGGTAGCGCAGCGGCACGTCGCAGTTGTCGAACAGGTTGAGGTCGGGAATCAGGTTGAAGCTTTGGAAGATGAAGCCGATCTTCTGGTTGCGCAGGCGCGAGCGGGCGTCGTCGGACAGGTCGCGCACGTCCTCGCCGTCGAGCTTGTACTCGCCGCCGGTGAAGGTCTCCAGCAGCCCGGCGATGTTGAGGAAGGTGGTCTTGCCCGAACCCGAGGGCCCGGTCACGGCGACGAACTCGCCGTCGCGCACGTGCAGGTCCAGCGAACGCAGCGCGTGGGTTTCGACGAGTTCGGTGCGGTAGACCTTGGTGACCTGGCGCATCAGCAGCATGGCGGTGTCCTTGGAGCGGAATTGGAAATCGGGAATTCGCAGTTCGAACGGGCGAGGCGACCTGCCGGATCGTCATCCCCGCGAAGGCGGGGATCCAGAGACTTCAGCGTATCGTCTCGATAAATCCCTGGATCCCTGCCTTCGCAGGGACGACGTCCTGACGCAGACGGCGCGACGCGTGCGGCACGCGGCGTCGCCTCAGCGCACCGAGAACAGCGGCAGCGCGATGGCGCTGGCGAAGCGCGGGCGCGTCGAGCGCTTCGGCGCGGCGGCGTTGGCGCTGACCGCGCGCTCGCCGTCGTGGTTGAAGTCGATCAGCTGGTGCAGGCGCAGCGGCACCGCGTCGGTCAGTTCCTGGGCGTTCCAGTGCGGGGCGAAGTCGTAGGCGTTGGCGGCGTTGAAGGCGTTCATGGGTTCATTCTCCGGAGATGCGGACGGTTTCGGCGTTGGCGAACTGGTCGGCGCCGGAGACGACGATGCGTTCTCCCGGCTGCAGACCTTCGAGGATTTCCACTTGGCTCAAGCTGCTGGCGCCGGTGCGGATGACGCGGCGGGCGGCGACGCCGCCGGACACGACGTAGGCGCTGTGGCCGCCGTCTTGTTCCAGGAACGGCCCGCGCTCGACGATCAGCGCGTTGCGGCGGGTGTCGAGCACGATGCGCGCGCTCAGGCGCTGGTTCTGGCGCAGCGCCGGCGGCTGCGCGCCGTCGAAGCGCAGGCGGCTGGCGACTTCGCCGGTCACCACTTCCGGCGACACCGCCGAGATCTTGGCCGCGTAGGTGCGGCCGTCGTTGCCGGCGATCTGCGCCGGAATGCCGATGGCCAGATCGCGGGCGAAGCTTTCCGGCACCTTGATCTCGAGTTCGAACACGCCCAGGTCGACCACGCTGAGCACCGGATCGTTGATGGCGACGTTGGCGCGCTGGGCGACCTGGACCTGACCGACCTGGCCGTCGAACGGCGCGCGCAAGGTCAGCGCGTCGACCTGGCGCTGGGCTTCGGCGACGATCGCGCGCTGGCGCTGCGCCAGCAGGCGCTTGTTGCGCGCGTCCAGCGCGGCGCTGCGGTCCTGGCGGCCGAGGCCTTCGCGGGCGTGGGACAGGCCGATGTCGGCCTTCTTCAATTCGTCTTCGGCCTTGGCCACGTCGACCTTGGCCACCGCGCCGCCGCTGAAGGCGCGGTTGTAGCGCTCCAGATCGCGTTCGGCGGCGGTGCGGTCGATCCGGGCCTGATCGAGTTCCTTGCGCGCGGTGGAACGCGCCAGCTCGCCGTCGAGTTCGGCGCGGCTGGCCTCGGCTTCCAGGCCGGCCAGGGTGGACTGCTCTTGCGCGAGCTTGCTGCGCAGCTCGGGGCTGTCGATCTCGGCCAGCACCTGACCCTTGCGCACCGCGTCGCCGGCGACGACCTTGAGCTCAACCGAACCGCCGGCGATGGCGTACAGCACCGGGCTGTTGGCGGCGATCACGCGGCCGTCGGCGGCGATGTCGCGGACCAGATCGCCGCGCTTCACTTCAGCGATGCGCAGGCGCTGCGCCGATACAGAGGTGCCGCCCGCAGCCCAACCGGAGGCGACCCAGGCGCCAGCGCCGAGCACCACCGCGGCGACCGCGGCCGTCAGCGCCCATTGCCGGCGGCGCCGGCCCTGCTGGGCGGCGGGGGCGAGGCGTTGGTCCTGGGCGGAGGTGTCGCGGATGCTCATCGGGGCGCTCGGTCGGGGTCTCTGCCCAATACCAAGCACATCCCGTGCCAACTTCAACTTATTGATTCATAAGGGTGGTGATGCCTGTCCGGGCGTCCGACCGTCCGGACACCGCGTCCGCGCGGACACCGCCATGACCGCCGCCCCGCTAGAATGCGGTCACATTTTCACGGATGCCTCCAGCATGTGCGGAATCGTAGGCGCGATCGCCGATCGCGATGTGGTGCCGGTCCTGATCGACGGCTTGAAGCGGTTGGAATACCGCGGTTACGACTCGGCGGGCATCGCCGTGTTCGACGGCGCGCAGCTGCGCCGGGTGCGCCGGACCGGGCGCGTGGCGGAGATGGAGGCGGCGGCGCAGTCCGAGTCGTTCAGCGCGCAGATCGGCATCGGCCACACCCGCTGGGCGACCCACGGCGGAGTGACGGAGGCCAATGCGCACCCGCACATCAGCTTCGGCGAACTGGCGGTGGTGCATAACGGCATCATCGAAAACCACGATGAACAGCGCGAGCGGTTGCGTGCGGCCGGGTATGCGTTCGAATCGCAGACCGACACCGAAGTCATCGCCCATCTCATTCATTCCTATCTCAAGCAGGGTCACGACCTGCTCGCGGCGGTGCAGGCGGCGGTGCGCGAGCTGGTCGGCGCCTACGCGATCGCGGTGGTGAGCCTCAACGAGCCGGGCCGGCTGATCGCCGCGCGCATGGGCTGCCCGCTGCTGGTCGGCTTGGGCGAGGGCGAGAACTTCGTCGCCAGCGACGTGTCGGCGATCGTGCAGGCCACGCGCCGGGTGATCTTCCTGGAAGAAGGCGACACCGCCGAAGTCACCCGCGCCGCGGTGCGGGTGTTCGACATCGACGGCGCGCAGATCGAGCGCGAAGTGCATCTGTCGGACGTGTCGCTGGCCTCGCTGGAGCTGGGCCCATACCGCCACTTCATGCAGAAGGAAATCCACGAGCAGCCGCGCGCGATCGCCGACACCATCGAGGCGGTGATCGACAACAACGGCTTCAGCGCGTCGCTGTTCGGCGCCAAGGCCGACGAAGTGTTCGCCGGCGTCGAGGGCGTGCAGATCCTGGCCTGCGGCACCAGCTATTACGCCGGCCTGACCGCGCGCTACTGGATCGAGGCCATCGCCGGGTTGCCGTGCCAGGTCGAGATCGCCAGCGAGTACCGCTATCGCGCCGCGGTGGCGAACCCGAAGCAGCTGATCGTGACGATTTCGCAGTCCGGCGAAACGCTCGACACGATGGAAGCGCTGAAGTACGCCAAATCGCTGGGCCACGACAAGACCCTTTCGATCTGCAACGTGCCCGAGAGCGCGATCCCGCGCGCGAGCAAGCTGGTGTACTACACCCGCGCCGGCGCCGAGATCGGCGTGGCCTCGACCAAGGCGTTCACGACCCAGTTGGTGGCGTTGTTCACCCTGACCGCGACCCTGGCCAAGCTGCGCGGCGCGCTCAGCGACGAACAGGAAGCCGAATACCTCGACGCGCTGCGCCACCTGCCGGGCAGCGTGCAGCACGCGCTGAACCTGGAACCGCAGGTGACGGCCTGGGCCGAGCGCTTCGCGCCCAAGCACCACGCGCTGTTCCTGGGCCGCGGCGTGCATTACCCGATCGCGCTGGAAGGCGCGCTCAAGCTCAAGGAAATCTCCTACATCCACGCCGAGGCGTACCCGGCGGGCGAGCTCAAGCACGGCCCGCTGGCGCTGGTGGACGCGGCGATGCCGGTGGTGGTGATCGCGCCGAACGACAAGCTGCTGGAGAAGGTGAAGTCGAACATTCAGGAAGTGCGTGCGCGCGGCGGCGAGATGTTCGTATTCGCCGACCTGGACAGCCACTTCGGCGAATCCGAACAGGTGCACGTGATCCGCACCCCGCGCCACGTCGGCGTGCTGTCGCCGGTGGTGCATGCGATTCCGGTGCAGTTGCTGGCGTATCACGCGGCGCTGGCGCGCGGGACGGATGTGGACAAGCCGCGCAATCTGGC
>NZ_FNOG01000012.1:96257-112849 GCF_900106525.1 Lysobacter enzymogenes | reverse complement strand
TACAGCATCGTTTCGTTTCGTCAACCACCCGTCGAAACCGCCTGCCGTACCGCGCTCCGTCCGACCTCACCATCCGTCGTCCGGGCCGCGCATCTTACAGCTTCGTTTCAGTTCGTCAACACTCACCGAAACCGCCGTTTTCCGCGCTCCCTACAAGCGCTGTTCCGCTTGCCGGGCCGCGCATCTTACAGCCTGCTTTCGATTCGTCAACACTCGTCGAAAACCGCTGTTTTTGCGCGTTCCCGCATGCGCTGATCTGCTTGCGGGCCGCGCATCGTACAGCATGTTTTCGATCCGTCAACACGTTTCGAAACCGCCGCCTTCCGCGCGTCCCGCCGATCGATGCTGCTGTCGGCGGGCCGCGCATTATGCAGATGCGCCCCGGGTTCGGGAAGGGGGTCGGCAAAAGAATTTTCATGGCGCTTTCGTCTTGACGCCGTCGGGCCGCTGGACGATGTTCGCCGCATCGTCCAGCGCCCAAGGAACCGGCCATGTCGAAGACCTCTGCTGTACTGCTCGCCTGCCTGCTGGGCCTCGCCGCTTGCGCCGGCAGCGGAGGCGGAAGTTGGGTCGAAGTCGGCGGCCAGCGCTTCGCGGTCGAGGTAGCCAAGACCGACGAGGAGCGCGCGCGCGGGCTGATGTTCCGCGACGACATGCCGGCCGATCGCGGCATGGTGTTCGTGCACGACAGCGAGGACCTGCAGGCCTACTGGATGAAGAACACCAAGATTCCGCTGGATATCCTGTATTTCGATTCCAAGCGGCGGCTGGTGTCGCAGCAGCGCAACGTGCCGCCGTGTTCGGCGGGCGACCGCTGCCCGCCTTATCCGAGCGAGGCGCCGGCGCGGTATGTGCTGGAGCTCAACGCCGGGCAGGCGGAGCGGTTGAAGCTGGAAAACGGAGCCGAAATGAAGTTCGGGCCGGGAATCGAGTGAGGGCGGCGACGCCGTAGATCGACTGGCGCGGTCGCTGATTGCGCCGCGCCGGCAGAGAGCTCCCGACGGGCGCTCAGACTTCCATCATTTCGAAGTCGTCCTTGGTCACGCCGCAATCGGGGCAGGTCCAGGTGTCGGGGACGTCGGCCCAGCGGGTGCCCGGGGCGAGGCCTTCTTCCGGCAGGCCCTGCGCCTCGTCGTAGATGAAGCCGCAGACGACGCACATCCAGGTGCGGTAGGCGGTGGTCGCGGCGGCGTCGGACATGGGCGGATAATGCGGTTCGTATGGGACGCGCATTGTCCCACCCCGCCCTCTGCGACGGAAGCCGACCCGATGAACCCCTCCTGGCCGCGCCGCGGCCTCTACGCGATCACGCCCGACGAGCCCGACACCGCGCGGCTGCTGGCGCGCGCGGCGACCGTGCTCGACGCCGGCGCGGCCTGGCTGCAATACCGCAACAAGGACGCCGACGCCGCGCTGCGCCGCGAACAGGCGCTGGCGCTGCTGCCGCTGTGCCGCGCGCGCGCGGTGCCGCTGATCGTCAACGACGACTGGCGGCTGGCCGCGCAGATCGGCGCCGACGGCGCGCACCTGGGCGAGGACGACGGCGAGCTGGCGGCCGCGCGCGCCGCGCTCGGGCCCGAGGCCATCGTCGGCGCGTCCTGCTACGACGACATCGCCCTGGCCCGCTCGGCCGCCGCCCACGGCGCCAGTTATGTCGCCTTCGGCGCGTTCTTCCCCTCGCCGACCAAGCCGCACGCCCGCCGCGCCGCGCCGCAGTTGCTGGCGCAGGCCGCGCCGCTGGGCCTGCCGCGGGTGGCGATCGGCGGCATCACCCCGGACAATGCGCGCAGCCTCGTGCGCGCCGGCGCGGATCTGCTGGCGGTCATCAGCGGCGTGTTCGACGCGCCCGACCCGGCCGCCGCCGCGCGCGCCTACCTTTCCTGCTTCGAAGACCCTGCCCATGAATAACGCCCGCTCGCACGAACTGTTCGCCCGCGCCTCGCAACTGCTGCCCGGCGGCGTCAACTCGCCGGTGCGCGCGTTCAAATCGGTCGGCGGCGAGCCGTTTTTCGCCGCGCGCGCGCAAGGCGCGTATCTGTACGACGTCGACGGCAACCGCTATGTCGACTACGTCGGCTCCTGGGGCCCGATGATCGCCGGCCACGCCCATCCGCAGGTGCTCGCCGCGGTCGAGCGCACCATGCGCGACGGCCTGAGCTTCGGCGTGCCCAACGCGCTGGAAGTGGCGATGGCCGAGGAGATCGTCAAGATCGTGCCGAGCTGCGAGATGGTGCGCATGGTCAACTCGGGCACCGAGGCGACCCTGTCGGCGATCCGCGTCGCCCGCGGCGCCACCGGCCGCAGCCGCATCGTCAAGTTCGAAGGCTGCTATCACGGCCACGGCGACAGCTTCCTGGTCAAGGCCGGCAGCGGCGTGATGACCCTGGGCCTGCCTAATTCGCCGGGCGTGCCCTCGGCGCTGGCCGACCTCACCCTCACCCTGCCCTATAACGATTTCGATGCTGCGACCCAGCTGTTCGACGAAGTCGGCGACGAAATCGCCGGCCTGATCATCGAGCCGATCGTCGGCAACGCCAACTGCATCCTGCCGCGCGAGGGCTATCTGCAGCACCTGCGCGCGCTGTGCAGCAAGCACGGCGCGCTGCTGATCTTCGACGAAGTGATGACCGGTTTCCGCGTAGCCCTCGGCGGCGCGCAGGCTTTGTACGGGATCGAGCCGGACCTGAGCACCTTCGGCAAGATCATCGGCGGCGGCATGCCGGTCGGCGCTTACGGCGGCCGCCGCGAGCTGATGAGCCAGGTCGCGCCGTCCGGCCCGATCTACCAGGCCGGTACGCTCAGCGGCAATCCGGTGGCGATGGCGGCCGGGCTGGCGACGCTGGCGCTGATCCAGGCGCCGGGCTTCCACGCCGACCTGGAGCGCCGCACCCATGTGCTGTGCGACGGCCTGGAAGCGGCCGCGCGCGAGGCCGGCGTGGCCTTCCACACCACCCGCGCCCCGGGCATGTTCGGCCTGTATTTCCGCGAGGGGCCGGTGGAAACCTTCGAGGACGCCAAGGCCTCGGATACAGCTCGCTTCAACCGTTTCTTCCACGGCATGCTCGAGCGCGGCGTGTATCTGGCGCCGTCGGCGTTCGAGGCCGGGTTCGTGTCGAGCGCGCATGGCGAAGCCGAGATCGCCTACACGCTGGAAGCGGCGCGGGCGGCGTTCGCGGCGTTGTGATCGCTGCGGCGCATCGCCGCGGTCGCACAAACGAAAGGGCCGGCTGATCAGCCGGCCCTTTTTGTTGTCGCAACCGCCGGATCGATCAGAACGAGAACGTAGCGCTCAGGCCGACGTTGCGGCGCGCGCCGAACCAGCAATCGCCGCGGCCCATGCATATGCTGAAGTAGCGCTTGTCGGTCAGGTTGTTGACGTTGAGCGCCCAGCGCCATGCGCCGGTTTCGTACGACACCAGCGCGTCGGCGAGAGTCACCGACGGCGTGGTCGGCGCCGGCGGGCTGTCGAAGGCGCTCATGTAGCGCAGGCCCAGGCCGGCGGCGAAACCCTCGCGGCCGCCGAGGCTGAAACGCTGCTTGCCCCAGACCGCGGCCTGATGGCGCGGCGTGGCTTCGAGCTGCTTATCGTTATCGAGGTAGTTGTAGTGCGCGGTGATGTCGAACGACTCGGTCAACCGGCCGGTCACCTCGAGTTCCAGGCCGCTGACCTTGGTCTTGCCGGCCTGGATGTTGGTGTTCGGATTGCGCGGGTCGGCGATCAGGCGGTTCTTCTCGCGCAGTTCGTAGGTCGCCGCGGTGAAGCTCAGGTCGCGGCCCGCCGGTTCGAACTTCACGCCGGCTTCGATCTGCTCGCCCTCTTGCGGGGTGTAGCGCGCGCCGGTGATGGCGTTGCTGCCGGCCAGCGGGGTGAAGGATTCGCTGTAGCTCAGGTACGGCGACCAGCCCGCCCAGTCGTGGAACATCACGCCCAGGCGCTTGGTGGTGGCGCTGGAGTCTTCGTCGCGCTGTCCGACGATGCCGTTCTTGACCCGGTCGTGGCGCAAGCCGGCGACCACGATCCAGTGCTCGCCGACCTTCATCTGGTCCTGCAGGTATACGCCGAGCTGGCGCTGGCTGCTCTTGACCGGCGCCGGCAGCGGCGGCTGCGTATAGGGCACGTACACCGGGTCGAAGATGTCGATCGGCGGGACGGTGTCGAACATCTGCGCCTCGTCCTGCTTGAAGCGCGAGGCGTCCAGGCCGGCCAGCATCTGATGCTCGACCGCGCCGGTCTTGAACCGGCCTTCGACGTGCTGGTCGATGTTCTGCATGCGCACTTCGGTCTTGGCGAACCAGCCTTCGCGCGGCAGCAGGCGCTGCTGCGGATCGACGAAGGGAGCCAGCGGGCTCGCGAACGGATTGCCGTAGACGCTGACGTAGTCGACCTTGTTGCGTGCGGCGCGGAAGGATTGGCGCACGCTCCAGTTTTCGTTGAAGCGGTGCTCGAACTGCCAGCCCGCGGTGGTGCGGTCGGTGTCGTAGTGATCGCCGGGGTTGCCGATGTAGCGGTCGATCGGCACGCGGCCGTTCGGATTGGGCGCCAGCAGGCCGCTCCAGCCGAAGAACTGCGCGGTCGAGCCGGTGCGGTCGCGCTGCCAGCGCAGTTGGAGGGTCAGCGAAGTGTCTTCGCTCGGCTTCCAGGTCAGCGAGGGCGCGATCAGGCGGCGGTCGTCGTCGACCTGGTCGACCTGGGTTTCGCTGTCGCGGTAGACGCCGACGATACGGTAGAGCCAGGTGCCGTCGGCGGTCAGCGGGCCGGTGAAGTCGGCGTTGACCTGGCGGCGCTCGAAGCTGCCGAGCTGCACGCCGATCTCGCGCTGCGCCTGCGCCTGCGGGCGCTTGCTGACCAGATTGATCACGCCGGCGGTGCTGCCCTGGCCGAACAGCATCGACGAGGGACCGCGCAGCACTTCGATGCGCTCGAGCATGTAGGGATCGGTGCGCATCGAGCTGGTGTAGTAATTGAACGAGCTGCGCAAGCCGTCGAGGTACTCCGTCGGCGAGCTGCCGCGGATCAGGGTCCAGTCGCCGCGCGAATCCAGGCCATAGGCGTCGGAACGCACGCCGGCGGCGTAGCCGAGCGCTTCCTGCACGCTCAGCGCGCCCTGGTCGGTCATGCGCTCGCGGGTGACCACGGTGATCGCCTGCGGGGTCTCGCTGATCGGCGTTTCGGTCTTGGTCGCGGTGACGGCGGTGGCGGCCTTGTAGCCGTCGCCGACGCTCTGCACGACGACGTGGTCGAACGTGGTGGCCTTGCGGTCGGCGTCGGCGTCGGCCGGGGCGGCTTCGGCGGCGTGCGCGGCGAAGGCCGGCAAGGTCAGCGAAAAAGCGATGGCCAGGGTCAGGGGCGCCAGGGAGGGGCGGCGGCGGGACATGAGGGGGTGGCTCCGGAGGCTACGGCAAACGAGAATTATTATCGTTTGAATCGTGGCTGCGGGTAAAGACCATGGATTTGCGGGGTTTCGTAGCCGCCCGAAGCCGCTGCGGGATCGGCGCGAGCTGCGGCCGCGGGGCGGCCGTTTGCGCTGTTCGCACGGCTTGCGCCGTTTGCGCGGTGTCGCGGTCGCGGCTTGCGCCGCTCCTACAGGGGGCTTCGGAGCGCTGCGTCAGAGGCAGGCGGCGATGCGCGCGGCCAGTGCGTCGAGTGTTTCGCGCGGGGTCGGCGCGGGAACGCCGTTGGGGTAGACGCGCATCAGGCCGTCGCCGATCCGCCTGGGCTGCACGTGCAGGTGCACGTGCGGGACTTCCTGGCCGCCGGCGTGGCCGTTGGATTGCCACAGGTTGAGCCCGGGCGGCGCGCCGTCGGCGGCGAGCGCGCGCGCCACCCGCACCGCCAGCGCCATCAGCCGGCCGGCGGTGTCTTCGTCGAGTTCGTACAAGGTTTCCACGTGCCGGTTCGGCACGATCAGCACGTGGCCGTCGACCGCCTGACGCAGGTCGACGAAGGCGGCGACGTGTTCGTCGCGATGCACGAAGCTCGCCGGCGCGGCGCCGGCGAGCATTCGGCAGAACACGCAGTCCATCATCCGGCCCGGCTCAGCGGCCGAGGAACTGCAGCAGCGCCGCGCGCAGGCGCTGCAGGCCGTCGGCGATGTCGGCGTCGCCGATGTTCAGCGCCGGCACGAAGCGCAGCACGTCCGGCCCCGCCTGCAGCAGCAGCAGGCCTTGTTCGACGCAGCGGTCGAGGATTTCGCCGGCCTTGCCGGCATGCTCGCCGCGCAGCTGCGCGCCGATCATCAGGCCGCGGCCGCGCACTTCGGAAAACAGCCCCAGTTCGGCGTCGAGCGCGGCGACGCCGGCGCGGATCGCCTGCGCCTGGCGGGCGACATTGGCCAGCAGCTCGGGCGAGCGCAGCTCGCGCAACGCCGCGCCGGCCACCGCCGCCGCCAGCGGATTGCCGCCGAAGGTGGTGCCGTGGGCGCCGAACTGCATCGACTGCGCCGGCTTGGGGCCGACCAGCATCGCGCCGATCGGGAAGCCGCTGCCGAGCGCCTTGGCCAGGGTCACCACGTCGGGCGTCACCCCATAGGCATGACAGGCGAACAGCTCGCCGGTGCGGCCCATGCCGCACTGGATCTCGTCGAGGATCAGCAGCGCGCCGTGGCGGTCGCACAGCGCGCGCAGGCCTTGCAGGAAGGCCTCGCTGGCCGGCGTCACCCCGCCCTCGCCCTGCACCGGCTCGACCAGCACCGCGCACACCGCGCCGTCGGCCATCGCCGCCTCGGCTGCGGCGAGGTCGTTGAACTCGCTGTAGCGAAAGCCCGGCGGCAGCGGTTCGAAACCTTCGTGGTACTTGGGCTGGGCGGTGGCGGTGACCGCGGCCAGGGTGCGGCCGTGGAAGCTGCCGCGGAAGCTCAGGATGACCCGGCGCTCGGGCTCGCGGCCTTCGCCGGTGGCCCACTTGCGCGCCAGCTTGATCGCCGCCTCGTTGGCCTCGGCGCCGGAGTTGCACAGGAACACGCGCTCGGCGAAACCGGAGGCCGACACCAGTTGTTCGGCCAGGCGCAGCGGCGGCTCGCTGACGAACACGTTGCTGGTGTGCCACAGCTTGCCGGCCTGCTCGGTCAGCGCCGCGATCAGCGCCGGGTGCGCGTGGCCGAGCGCGTTGACCGCGATGCCGGCGCCGAAGTCGACGTATTCGCGCCCGTCCAGATCCCACACCCGCGAGCCTTTGCCGTGGTCGAGCACGATCCGGCGCGGGCGGTAGACGGGCAGGTAGTAGCGCTCGGAAAGGGCGTACAGCGAGGCGGTGTCCATGGGCGGCAAGGCGTGGGCTGGGAGGAGAATCGCCATTGTCGCAGGTCGCCCCGGCGCGTGCAGGCGCGGCTGCGGGCATCACGCCGCGCTGGCGCGGGCGAGGCAAAATGACCGGCCCGCGAGGAGAGGACAGGCATGCGACTTCTGCTGGACCCGCAACTCAACCCGGCCACCGAATCGGGTTGGCGCCGGCGCTGGTTCGACATCATCTACCGCCACGACACCCCGTCGTCGCGCAATTTCGACCTGTTGCTGATCGGGCTGATCCTGGCCAGCGTGCTGGTGATCATGGGCGACAGCGTGCCGCGCTTTCATGCGCGCTGGTCGGGCTGGCTGTACGGGCTGGAGTGGATCTTCACCGTGCTGTTCACCATCGAATACGGCCTGCGCCTGGCGGTGGTGCGGCGGCCGTGGCGCTACGCGCTGAGCAGTTGGGGCCTGATCGACCTGCTGTCGATCCTGCCGACCTACCTGTCGCTGCTGATCCCGGGCAGCCAGAGCCTGCTGGTGGTGCGGGTGCTGCGCATGCTGCGGCTGTTCCGCATCCTCAAGCTGACCCAGTACGTCGAAGAAGGCGGCATGCTGGTCGGCGCGCTGTGGCGCAGCCGGCGCAAGATCTTCGTATTCATCAGCGCGGTGCTGACCGTGGTGGTGATCTTCGGCGCGCTGATGTACGTGGTCGAAGGCCCCGAGCACGGCTTCACCAGCATCCCCACCGGCATGTACTGGGCCATCGTCACCATGGCCACGGTCGGCTTCGGCGACATCGCGCCGGCGACGCCGCTGGGCCGCTTCATCGCCTCGGTGCTGATCCTGATCGGCTACAGCGTGATCGCGGTGCCGACCGGCATCTACACCGCCGAGCTGGCCAGCAGCCTGCGCGAGGCCAGCCACGAGCGCGGCCACCTCGATCGCCGCGGCTGCCCGCAGTGCGGGCTGGAAGGCCACGACCCGGAAGCGCTGTTCTGCCGCAATTGCGGGCATCATCTGCCCACGCCCATGGGCTAGCCGCGCGCGGCGCCCCGGGCCGACACCGTCCATGCCGAGGGGAAACGCCATGCGCCGTCGCCGTACCGTTGTGCCGCTGTCTGCTTCGCTGCTGTCCGCTTCGTTGTTGTCCGTCGCGCTCGCGGGCTTCGTTCCCGCCGCCGGCGCCGCGCCGCCGCCGAAGATCGCCATCACCGAGACCGCCGCCTTCGATGCGGCCTCGGTCGCGCCGTTCGCCGGCGACTACGCCGACGTCTACGCCTATCTCGACAAGCAAGGCGCGCACAACCTCGCCCAGTTGCAACGCTGGGTTCGCCAGCCCTCGATCAGCGCGCAGAACAAGGGCATCGCGCAGATGGCCGAACTGCTGCGCGCGGACTTGCAGCAGTTGGGCTTCCGCGACACCGCGCTGGTGCCGACCACGGGCCACCCCGGCGTGTACGGCTATTACGACGCCGGCGCCGAGCACACCCTGGTGGTGTACATGATGTACGACGTGCAGCCGATCGAGCCGACCGGCTGGAAGGTCGACGCCTTCGCCGGTTCGCTGGTGGACGAACCCGGCCTGGGCAAGGTGTTGATGGCGCGCGGCGCGACCAACCAGAAGGGCCCGCAGCGCGCGTTCCTCAACGCCCTGGACGCGGTGATCAAGACCCGCGGCAAGCCGCCGGTGAACCTGATCGTGCTGGCCGAAGGCGAAGAGGAACTGGGCTCGCCGCACTATCCCGAAGTGGTGGCCAAGTACGCCGACACCTTGCGCAAGGCCGACGGCGTGTTCTTCCCGATGAACACCCAGGACCGCGACGGCAGCGCGTCGATGTTCCTCGGCGTGAAGGGCATCCTCTATATGGAGCTGGAAGCCAAGGGCAATCCGACCAGCGGCGGTCCGCAGCGCTCGGAGGTGCATGGTTCGCTCGCGGCCAAGCTCGATTCGCCGAGCTGGCGCCTGGTGCAGGCGCTGGCGACGCTGACCGGGCCGGACGGCGAGATCGCCGTGCCCGGCTATCGCGACGCGATCCGCGCGCCCAACCGCGAGGAGCAGCAGTTGTTCAACGGCGTGGTGCGCGACCGCGCCGAGCCGGCCAAGCAGCTCGAATCGCTGGGCGCGGCGCGCTGGAAGAACGGCCGCGACTATCGCGATGCGACCGCGGCGGAGCTGTTCGACACCACGCTCAACATCGACGGCCTGGTCGCCGGCTACACCGGCGAAGGGGTCAAGACGATTCTGCCGCACCGCGCGGTGGCCAAGGTCGATTCGCGCCTGGTGCCGAACCAGACCCCGGACCAGGCGCTGGCGCTGATCCGCAAGCGCCTGGACGACCAGGGCTTCCAGGACATCGAGATCCGCAAGCTGTCGGGCTATCCGCCGGCGCAGACCTCGGTGCAGGCGCCGCTGACCCAGGCCGCGCTGAGCGTGTACCGCAAGTACGGCCAAACCCCGCCGGTGGCGCCGCGCATCGCCGGCAGCGCGCCGTATTACGTGTTCACCCAGACCCTGGGCCTGCCGATGATTTCCGGCGGGCTCGGCCACGGCAGCGGCGCGCACGCGCCGAACGAATACATGGTGGTCGAGCCGGCCAAGGGCTCGAAGATCGCCGGGCTGGCGCAGGTGGAGCGGTTCTATGTCGATCTGCTGTATTCGCTGTCGGATGCGTTGAAGCAGCCGAAGAAATAAGCGATCCGAGCGCGGCGGCCGGCGTCCTTCGCGGCGCCGGCCGCTGCGTTTGCGCATGCGAAATCCTGCCGCGCCGCCGCGGGAATCGGATTCGCCTATCCTCGCCGCAGCATCGAAAGCTTGAGCCCGCGTCGGCTTTCGTTTTCTCCGCCTGCCCTTCGCCGCATCGCCTCGCCGCAACCGCCCTTCCGCGCGTTTTGCGACGGATTCCCTGTCCGCGGCGCGCGCGAAAACTTTCACGGCGCGATTGTTCCGGCGCAATCCCGCGCCGCCGTTGACGCGCGGATTTACACGCCGCGACCTGCATTGACGCTGCCCGCAAAGCGGCGGAGTAATCGCCGCCGACGCATCCTCGCGCCGCACGCGCCGATGCGCACCCAGGATTCGGACGGCCGCGTCAGGCCGCCCGACGGCGATCCCTCCCGCACACGGAGAACGACCATGCGATCCACCGCTACACGGCTTCTGCTGTCACTCGCGCTGCTGCCGCTCGCGCTGCTGTCCGGCGCGTCGCTCGCGCAAACCAAGACCGTCGTCCCGCTGGGCGGCAACGCCTTCATCACCCGCACCGCGTCCGCCGGCGAAGAACTCGTCGACGATACCGGCCTGCACAACTGGAGTTCGAAACAGGCCGTCGCCAGCGTCTACTTCTACGTCAAGCGGCCCGGCCAGCTCGATCTGAGCCTGGTCGGCGGCTTGAACGGCGCGACCCGCAGCACGGTCGAGGTTTCGGTCGAAGGCCAGCGCCGGCTCGCCGTGCTGGCCAGCGGCGCGACCACCTTCCCGGCCGGCCGCTTCGAAGTGTCGCGGCCCGGCTACGTCAAGGTCGACCTGCGCGGCGTGCGCAGCGACGGCGATTACTACGGCGACATCAGCGGATTGGAAGTCGGCGGCAGCGCCACGTCCGCGGGCTTGGTGTTCGCCAACGACCCGGCCAATTTCTACTGGTCGCGGCGCGGGCCGTCCGGGCACCTGGGCTTCTCGGTGCCGGACAACACCGAGTATTTCTACAGCGAAGTCACCGTGCCCAGGGGCCACGACCACATCGGCACCTACTTCATGGCCAACGGCTTCAACGGCGGCTATTCCGGCATCCAGGTCAACTCGGCCAGCGAACGGCGCGTGCTGTTCTCGGTGTGGGATTCGCCGACCGGCAAGACCACGTTGTTGAAGAAGGGCCCCGACGTCGTCGCCCAGGATTTCGGCGGCGAAGGCACCGGCGGCCAAAGCTTCCTGCGCTACGACTGGAAGCCCGGCCAGACCTACCGCTTCATCACCCGCGCCCATCCGGACGGCAACGGCAGCACGCTGTATTCGGCCTGGTTCGGCCTGCCTTGCGCGAACGGCCGGCGCGATTGCCCGTGGAAGTTCATCGCCACCTGGAAGTACGACGGCGCCTCGACCTATCAAAAGGGCGTGTACTCCTTCATCGAATGCTTCAACCCCGCCCTGGGTTATCTGGACCGCAAGGCCTGGTACGGCAATCAGTGGGCGGTGAGCAACACCGGCGCCTGGACCGAAATGACGTCCGCGCGCTTCACCGTCGATGCGACCGCGAGCAACCGCCAGCGCCTGGACATCACCGGCGGCGCGGCCGCGCCGGCGTTTTATCTGCGCAACACCGGCTTTTTCAGCCGCGCGGAAGTCGCCGGCACCGTGTTCACCCGCAAGCGTTCGCACGCGCGGCCCAACGTGAATCTGGCGGCGTTGCCGGAACCTGCGCTCTAAGTCGCCCGCAAAAAGAAAAGCCCCGCATCCGCGGGGCTTTTTTCTTGCGCGGCATCCGGCTGCGACGCGGATCAATCCAGGAACAGATCCGGCAGCAGCGGCTTGCCCGGCTCCACCGCGTATTGCTCGAAGTCGGTCACGCCGGCTTCCTTCAACACCTCCTCGTCGATGAGGAAATGGCCGTAGAAGTCCTTGGCCGGACGCACCAGCACTTCGCGCACGGCGTCGGCGACGATTTGCGGTTTGCGGCAGCGGTCGGTGGGGATGCCGGGGATCATGTTCAGGGCATCCGTGGCGATTATGGTCTTCGGCCAGAGGGCGTTGACCGCTACTCCGGTTGGACCGAATTCGCCGGCCAGGCCCAGGGTCACGAAGCTCATGCCCATCTTGGCCAGGGTGTAGCCGGTGTGCGGCGTCCACCACTTCGGGTCCAGGCTCGGCGGCGGCGCCAGGGTCAGGATGTGCGGGTTGGCGGCCTGCTTGAGATACGGCAAACAGGCCTGCGCGCACAGGAAGCTGCCGCGCGCGTTGACCTGCTGCATCAGGTCGAAGCGCTTCATCGGCGTGTCCAGCGCGCCGCGCAGCCAGATCGCGCTGGCGTTGTTGACCAGGATGTCGATGCCGCCGAACGCGTCGGCGGTCGCCGCCATCGCGGCCTGCACTTCGTCTTCTTCGCGGATGTCGCACTTGAGCGCCAGCGCGCGGCCGCCGGCGGCCTCGACTTCGGCGGCGACGCTGTGGATCGTGCCCGGCAGCTTGGGATTGGCCACCGCCGACTTGGCCGCGATGGCGATGTTGGCGCCGTCGCGCGCGGCGCGCAGCGCGATCTCGCGGCCGATGCCGCGCGAGGCTCCGGTGATGAAGAGGGTCTTGCCTTGGAGAGTGGACATGAGCGGCCTGGAATCGAGAGGGGACCGGAACGCGGATCGCCGCGCGCGCGGCGCGGCGTGCGGCCTCATCCTAAACCCAATGCCGGACGCGGCGCTGGTCCGTAGGGCGCGTTCGCCACCGCGGTCGCGCAAGCCGGACCGTACGTTTCAAACGATGGTGTTTGAAACGTCGCGCTTCGAATGCGTGTCGTCGATGACCTCATCGCTTGCGCGCCGTGCGCGAGAGTCCGGCCGCATCGCTCAGGGCTTGGGCCCCTGCCCCTCGTTGTCTTCCCAATGCAGGATGCGCCGGGTCACGAAGCGGTACACCGGCTTGCCGGTGACGAACCACAGCTCGCGCACCCAGGAATGGCGCTTGAGCACGCGCCGCTCGACCGGGGTCAGGAACTGCGGGCAATAGGTGCGCTTGTGCTTGAGCAGATGGCGCAAGTCCTCGCGCGCAAGCAGGCGCATCCAGCGCGAGCGCGGGTCGCCGCGCACGGCGAGCTGGAAATCGATGATCGCCGGGGCGCCGTCGGTCAGCACCAGCCAGTTGGCTTCCTTGGCCAGGTCGTTGTGGGCCAGCCCGCGCCGGTGCAGGCGCTGCAGCAGGCGCCGGGCGCTGCGGAAATAGGCCAGGTCGCCGTGCGGCGGGCGCTGGTACATGGCCGCGCCGGCCAGGTAGCTGCGGTCGAGCTTGCGCCCGTCCCAGCCGAGCAACTGCGGGGTCGCCTCCAGGCCGGCGATGCGCTGCAGCGCGCGCGCCTCGCGCCGCGCCAGCCACCACGCCGGCAGCCGCAGCCACCACGGCACGTGGCCCAGGTCGCGGCGCACGAACAGGCCGCGGCCGTCGCGCATCAGGGCGATGCGGCCGAAACTATCGGCCTTCAGCGCGGTCACTTCGATCACTTCCGACATGCGGTGAAGTGTACTTCGCGCCGGCGCGGCCCGGCCCGACGGGGCCCTGCGCGGGCATCGGCGGGCCGCTCCCGGCCGGGTTACAGGCCGTCACCGACGGTCACGCCCAGTGCGTTCGGTCACGCCGCCGCTTCATCCTCGCCACAGCCCGCCCTGCCTATAATCGACCGATGGATTCCGCCTGGCTCGAAAGCGCGACCGCATGGATCGCGGCCCATCCCATCGCCGCAGGCATCGTGATCTTCCTGATTGCGTTCTGCGACGCCCTGATCATCCTCGGCATCGCCGTCCCCGCCCTGCCCTTGCTGTTCGCGGTCGGCACCCTGGTCGGGCTGGGCCACATCAACGGTCCCTATGCATTGGCTTGCGCGACCCTGGGCGCCTTCGCCGGCGACGGGTTGAGCTACTGGATCGGCCACCGCTGGGGGCCGCAACTGCGCCAGCGCTGGCCGTTCTCGAAGTATCCGCAATGGATCGACCGCGGCGAGACCTTGTTCCACCGCCACGGCAGCAAGAGCATCGTGATCGCGCGCTTCGTCGGCGCGGTGCGGCCGTTTGTGCCGGCCATCGCCGGCATGCTGCACATGCCGATGCGCCGCTACGCGATTCCCAGCCTGTTCGCCTGCGTGACCTGGTCGGCGCTGTTCCTCGCCCCGGGCTGGGTGCTGGGCGCGTTGCTGGTGGCGGTAGCGGCGGTGTGGGCCGGGGTGCTCTACACGTGGCGCTGGTTCGCCAACCACGCCGACAACCTGCTCGCGCGCGCGCTGCGCTGGACCCGCGCGCATCCGCGCCTGGGCCGCTACGCCGGCGCGCTGATCGATCCCAACCGCCCCGAATCGGCCTCGCTGGTGATGCTGGCGGTGTGTCTGCTGGCGATCAGCTGGATCTGGTTCACCCTGCTGGCGACCTTGCTGGCCAGCGGCGGGCCGCTGCAGATCGACCACACCGTGCACGAGTTCATGTGGACCCTGCGCAATCCGCTGGCCGACCGGCTGATGGCGGCGCTGGCCTGCCTGGGCGATCCGATGGTGCTGGCGCCGGCTTCGATCGCGGTGCTGGCCTACCTGGCCTGGCGGCGGCGCTGGATGGCCGCGGCGCATTGGGTCGCGGCGATCGTGTTCGGCCTGGCGCTGACCTCACTGCTGGAATGGGCCATCGACATGCCGCGCCCGCCGACCGCGCCGGCCGGCTTCGGCTTCCCGTCGGTGGCGGTGACCATGACCACCATCGTGTTCGGCTTCTTCGCCGTGCTGATCGCGCGCGAGCTGCCGGGGCGGCAGCGGGTGTGGCCGTATTTGCTGGCCGGCGTCATCACCACCTTGGTCGGCTTCGCCCGCCTGTACCTGGGCGCGCACTGGCCCAGCGACCTGATCGGCGGCACCTTGTTCGGCATTTTCTGGCTGCTGGCGCTGGGCATCGCCTATCGCCGCCACGTCGCCCGCTCGTTCTGGATGCGGCCGCTGGCGTGGCTGTTCTACAGCGTGTTCGCGGTCGCGGCGCTGTGGCACGCGCCGCGCGCGGCCGACCCGCTGCTGGCCAAGTTCGCCTCGGCCAAGCCGAGCACGGTGCTGGACGCGCAGCGCTGGTGGCAGCACGATTGGAGCACGCTGCCGGCGCAGCGCAACGAGCGCGACGCGCGCCGGCGCTGGCCGCTGGACCTGCAGGTCGCCGGCCCCTTGCCGCCGCTGCGCGCGACCCTGGAAGCCGCCGGCTGGCGCGTGCAGGAACAGGCCGGCTGGCTCAACACCATCGCCCTGCTCGACGACGACACCCCGCCGCGCGAGCAAGTGGTGCTGCCGGCGACGCTGGACGCACAGGCCGAATCGCTGCTGATGCTGCGCGACGGCCCGACCCCGGATGTGCAGTACGCGCTGCGCCTGTGGCCGGCGCCGGCGGTGCTGTCCGACGGCACTCCGCTGTGGATCGGCACCACCCAGACGCTCAAGCTCAACAAACCGTTCGACGCGGCGGCGCTGTGGTTGCCGCAGCCCGACGACGGCGTCGCCCACGCGCAGGTGCGCCGCGCGCTGATCGGCTACACCACCGTGCAGCAGGCGCATCCGAAGAACGGCGTGGAAGTGCTGCGGCTGCGTTCGCAGTACACAGGGCCGCAGGCGGCGCCTTGAGCGCTGCGGGTTGAGGCCGGCGGCTTCTAGGCACGTGGCGGCTTTCGGGATCGGGTCGTTTATCGAGCGCCGCGCTTAAAGCAAGCGGCGCTTCGAGACACTGCGCTCGCAGGCGAGCGTCGCCAATCGCGATCGGACTGCGCTCATGGCAGCAACGCGAGCAAGTGCTCCAGCCGCTCGTGCGGATCGTCCAGTTGCAACAGCATCTGCCGCTGCGGCAACGACAGCGGCAGCAGTTCGGCCAGACGCCAACCGACCCAGGCCGCGTCGTCCAGACGCGAATGCGGCGCCAGTGCATGCTCGCCGCCAGCCTGCTCGAGCAAGCGCTCCAGCAAAGTGACCAGCAGCGAATGCTGCGGCTGCACCACTTCATCGCCATCGGGCTCGCACCAGCGCACCTGCGCCACCTGCAAACCGTTGTCGCGCACCCGCGCACGCTCGGCGCGGAAGCGACGGGCGCCGCGCACGCGCAAGGTCAACAGACCGTCCTCGCCGGTGCCGAAATCCTCGATCAGCGCCTCGGTGCCATAGGCGGCGGCACTGGCCGGCTCGCCGACCTCCTCGCCCTGCATGATCAGACACACCCCGAAGCCGCGGCCCTGACGGCCGCATTCGCGCACCAGATCGAGATAGCGACGCTCGAACACGCGCAGCCCCAAGCTCGCACCGGGCAGCAGCACGGTGTGCAGAGGAAACAATCCCAGCGAGTCGGCGGTGGAATCGGGTGGCATGGGGAGAGTTTAACTGCGGTCGCACAGATGTGTAGAACCGGCTCCTCCGCCGCAGCTATAGCTATTGCCGTTGCTGCTGCCCCCGCTTCCCCCGCCGCCCCGAACTCGCCACAGGCAGTCGTAGACCCGATAGGGCGGCGCACAGGATGTGCGCCGTGCGCCACCCAGGCCATGGATGGCCTGTGTGGCGCATCCCTGCGCAAGCGCCGAACCTTAGTGGCTCTTGATTCGAAAACAAGGAAAGCGCCTTTCTTTGGTTACTTTCTTTGGCAAGACAAAGAAAGTGACCCGGCCGCTTGCG
>NZ_FNOG01000012.1:0-96102 GCF_900106525.1 Lysobacter enzymogenes | reverse complement strand
GTCGTCACTCGTAGCAACGATAGAAGCAGAAGCCAGATCAAAATGGATTCCGGCTTTCGCCGGAATGACGGGTTGGGAGTTTCGGGTCTTCGGGTTAGTTCGGCGGAGCTAAGTCGCTGCGGTTGGTCGCGGCTCGCGCCGCTCCTACAGGGGCCTTCGGCAAGTTCCGTATCCGACTGCAGGAGCGGCGCAAGCCGCGACCGCGACAGTTCAATTACGACGAGGCTTCACACGCCGCACAGAGCGCGCCCACGCGCACGAAGAATCGAAACAGCACGCCCGAAACCAGCGAAAACTATCGCCCCCATCCGGCCGAGCTCAACGCCCCTGCAACTGCGCAAAAAACCGCCGCGGCGCCCCATCGAAACCACCATTGGACATGAACACCACATGGTCCCCCGCACGCACCCGCTCGCGCAACGCCGCAATCAACGCATCCGCATCCGCCACAGCGACACCTTCGCCGCGCAAACCCGCAACGACCTTGCCCGCATCCCAAGCCAACTCAGGACGATGCAGAAACACCACCGCATCGGCCTCGCGCAGCGACGGCGCCAACGCTTCGGCATGCGCGCCAAGACGCATCGAATTGCTGCGCGGCTCCATCGCCACCACGATCCGCGCCGCGCCGACGCGCGCGCGCAAGCCGGCCAGGGTGGTCTCGATCGCAGTGGGATGATGGGCGAAATCGTCGTAGACGGTGACGCCGCCGGCTTCGCCGATCACTTCCAGCCGACGCTTGACGCTGCGGAAGTTCGCCAGCGCCGGCAGCACCGTCGCCACGTCCACGCCGACCGCATTCGCGGCGGCCAACGCGGCCAGCGCGTTCATCACGTTGTGCCGGCCCAGCAGCGGCCAGCGCACTTCGCCGATCTCGGCGCCGCGATGCAGCACCGCGAACGCGCTGCCGTCCTGCGCGATCAGGCGCGCGCTCCATTCGTAATCGCCGCCGTCCAGGCCGAAGCGCTCGACCGGGGTCCAGCAGCCCATCGCCAGCACTTCGGCCAGGCGCGCGTCCTCGCCGTTGACGATCAGGCGGCCGCGCCGCGGCACGGTGCGCACCAAGTGATGGAACTGGCGCTGGATCGCGGCCACATCGGGAAAGATGTCGGCGTGGTCGTATTCGAGGTTGTTGAGGATCGCCACCAGCGGCCGGTAGTGGACGAACTTGCTGCGCTTGTCGAAGAACGCAGTGTCGTACTCGTCGGCCTCGACCACGAACTCGCGGCCGGCGCCGATGCGCGCGGAGGCGCCGAAGTCCTCGGCGACGCCGCCGATCAGGAAGCCCGGCGCGCGGCCGGCGGCTTCCAGCAGCCAGGTCAGGATACTGGTGGTGGTGGTCTTGCCGTGGGTGCCGGCCACCGCCAGGGTGTCGCGGCCCGGCAGCACCCGCTCGCTGAGCCACTGCGCGCCGGAGGTGTAGCGGCGGCCGTCGTCGAGCACCTGCTCCACCGCCGGGTTGCCGCGCGAGAGCGCGTTGCCGACCACGATCTCATCGCAATCGGCGGAGATGTTTTCGGGCTGGTAGCCCTGGCGCAGGGCGATGCCGAGGCGTTCGAGCTGGGTCGACATCGGCGGATACACCGCCTGGTCGCTGCCTTCCACGTCGTGGCCGAGTTCGCGCGCGAGCGCGGCGACGCCGCCCATGAAGGTGCCGGCGATGCCCAAGATATGCAGCTTCAAGATCCGAGTTTCCAAAAGAGTTTGCGAATGCTCAACGAAGCGACTCCCGCTGGCACCAACTCCCCCTCTCCCGCCTGCGGGAGAGGGCTGGGGTGAGGGCACGCGCGACCCGGCGGACGACGAAACCATCCTACCGCCGCGCCTGCGCCTTCAATACCGGGATCTGAATTCGAACGATAACGGGGGGACGACCGTTTGCGGCCCTCACCCCAGCCCTCTCCCGCACGCGGGAGAGGGAGCGAGGCGTTGCTCAACCCACCGTCGGCGCCGGCTCCAGCGCCTCGATGATGCGGGTGAACACCTCGTCCAGCGAGCCGACGCCGTCGACCACGGTCAGGCGGCCGTGCTGGCGGTAGTACTCGATCACCGGCGCGGTCAACTCGTCGTAGACCTTCAGGCGGGTGCGCACGGCTTCAGGGCTGTCGTCCTTGCGGCCTTGCTCGGCGGCGCGGCCGGCGATGCGCTGGACCAGCAGTTCGGTCGGCACTTCCAGCTGCACGGCGAAATCCATCGGCTGGCCGATGCGCTTGAGCAGCGCGTCGAGCGCGTCGGCCTGGGCCAGGTTGCGCGGGTAGCCGTCGAGGATGAAGCCGCCGTGGGTGTCGGGGCGCGAGAAACGGTCCTCGAGCATGCCCAGCAGGATCTCATCGCTGACCAGATTGCCGGCGTCCATGACCGCCTTGGCTTCCAGTCCCAGCTTGCTGCCGGCGGCGACTTCGGCGCGCAACAGATCGCCGGTGGAAATGTGCGGCACCTGCAGGTGGTCCTTGAGCCGTGCGGCCTGCGTGCCCTTGCCCGAGCCGGGCGCGCCCAGAAGTACCAATCGCATCTACATCGCTCCTAGAAACAAATGAAATCCGTACGGCCGTCGCGCGCGGCGGCGGCCGTGGAGCCCGTTCGGCCGGCGCTGGGCTGGCCTGGATGCGGGGCGGCGCTACACTCGAAGCGGCCTGCCACCCGCCGGGCGGAATATTGCGGCCAGCTTACCGCAAACCGGCGCCAATCCTGGAATCCCCATGCCGACTGCCAAAACCGCCAGAAAATCCTCTGGCAAGATCGCCGGAAACCTGCTTTACGCGCAATCCGGCGGTGTGACCGCCGTCATCAACGCCACCGCCGCCGGGGTCATCGAGGCGGCCCGGGCGCGCAAGGTCCGGGTCCTGGCCGCGCGCAACGGCATCCTCGGCGCGCTGCGCGAGGAGCTGATCGACACCTCCAAGGAATCGGCCGCGGCGATCCGCGCGCTCGGCCACACCCCGGGCGGGGCGTTCGGCTCGTGCCGGCTCAAGCTCAAGGCGCTGGACGCCGACCGCGCCCGCTACGAGCGCTTGCTGGCGGTGTTCCAGGCCCACGACGTGCGCTGGTTCCTCTACAACGGCGGCAACGACTCGGCCGACACCGCGCTCAAGGTCTCGCAGCTGGCGGCCGAGTACGGCTATCCGCTGACCTGCGTGGGCGTGCCCAAGACGGTGGACAACGACCTGGCCGTGACCGACTGCTGCCCGGGCTTCGGCTCGGCCGCCAAGTACACCGCGGTGTCGGTGCGCGAGGCCGCGCTCGATGTCGCGGCGATGGCCGAAACCTCGACCAAGGTCTTCGTCTACGAGGCCATGGGCCGCCATGCCGGCTGGCTGGCCGCCGCGGCCGGGCTGGCCGGCGACGGCGCCGACGCGGCCCCGCACCTGATCCTGTTCCCCGAGCGCCCGTACGAGGAAGCCGACTTCTTCGCCAAGGTCAAAGCCACGGTCGAGCGCGTGGGCTACTGCGTGGTGGTCGCCAGCGAAGGCATCCAGACCGTGGACGGCCGCTTCGTCGCCGACGCCGGCGGCGGCAAGGACTCCTTCGGCCACACCCAGCTCGGCGGCGTCGCCTCTTATCTGGCCGGACGGGTCAAGGACGCACTGGGCTACAAGGTGCACTGGGCCCTGCCCGACTATCTGCAGCGTTCGGCCCGCCATCTGGCGTCGAAGACCGACGTCGAGCAGGCGCGCGCGGCCGGCAAGGCGGCGGTGGAGTACGCGCTCAAGGGCATGAACTCGGTGATGCCGGTGATCGTGCGCAGCTCCGACGCGCCGTACCGCTGGAAGATCGAGCCGGCGCCGCTGGACAAGATCGCCAACCGCGAGAAGAAGATGCCGGCGAACTTCATCCGCAAGGACGGTTACGGCATCACCGCGGCGGCGCGCAAATACCTGGAGCCGCTGATCCGCGGCGAAGCGCCGCCGCCTTACGGGCGCGACGGCCTGCCGCAGTACGTGACGCTGAAGAACGCGGCGGTGAAGGCCAAGCTGCCGCCGTTCGAGGGCTGAGGGCGCCGCGGTGTCGGCCGGCGCGCCGTGGCTGCCGTCGTTGCGGCCGTGGATCGAAACGGTCTGGGCCTGCGCGCGCCCGGACGCGGCGCCGGCGCACGCGCGCGAGCACTCGCTGCCCAGCGGCGCGATGCATCTGGCGGTGCGCCTGGACGGGCCGCCGCTGCGGCTGTACGCCGACGCCGACGATGCGCGCGGCCGCGAGCACGGCCCGGCGGTGGTCGCCGGCGCGCGCGCCGGCTATTGCATCAAGGACACCTCGCAGCCGGCCGCCTCGGTCGGCGCGGTGCTTCGGCCGGGTGCGGCGCTGGCCTTGTTCGGGGTGTCGGCGGGCGAGTTGGAAGGCGCTTACGTCGGCCTGGACGCGCTGTGCGGCGCGGCCGCGGCCGCTGAGTTGTACGAACGGCTGGCCGCGGTGACCGACCCGACCCAGCGTCGGCAACGCATCGAAGCGTTCCTGCACGCGCGGCTGCGGCCGGTGCGCGGGCTGGATCCGCAGATCCTGCGCGCGGCGCGCCGGCTCGACAGCGTCGCGGCGCCGGCTGCGGATGCGGGCGAGCGCGTCGCCGCCTGGGTCCACGCCAGCGGCCGCAACCATCGCCGCTTCATCGCCGGCTTCCGCGACGCCGCCGGGCTGAGCCCGAAACGCTACGCGCGGGTGCTGCGGTTCAAGCGCCTGCTGGCGGCGCTGGCGACGACGACGCAGCCGGACTGGGCGCAGCTGGCGCTGGCGACCGGCTATTGCGATCAATCGCATCTGATCCGCGAGTTCCGCGAGTTCGCCGGGGTGTCGCCTCGCGCGTATCTGGCCGCGCGGGCGGTGTCGCCGCATCACTTGCCGATGCGTTCGCCTGGGCGCGGGTAAGGCGCTCGGCGGCTGCGGTTACGGCGCGAACTGCTGCTGCGCGGTCGCGGCTTGCGCCGCTCCTACAGGGGGGAAACCGTTGCTGCAAGCTCGGCCGGTCGCTTCGTCGAAGCGACTGTAGGAGCGGCGCGAGCCGCGACCGCGACACTGCGCTTGCGACGAAAGCCGCGGCCGGGCGCGTGCCGTCCGGATTCCAGACTTGCGGCGCGAGCGGACGCTGCGCGGTCGCGACTTGCGTCGCTCCTACAGGGAGCCGTCCGGCAGGGAGCCATCCGGCGATGCCGGCGGCTTGGGGTAAATTTCGTCCAATACGCGCGGCGTGCCCGGGCGCACGCTGCGTCCACCTCATTCCAGGAGCCCGCCATGGCCGTGCACGAACTGTTTTCCTATCTCTGCGTCGGCGACGCCCAGGCCGCGGTGACGTTCTATTGCAAGGTGTTCGACGCGACCGAGAAATTCCGCCTGGTCGAGCCCGGCGGCCGCATCGGTCATGTCGAACTGGACCTGGGCGGCACCACGCTGATGCTGTGCGAGGAGTTCCCCGAGGTCGACATCCAGCGCCCGGTCGCCGGCGCCGGGCACAGCCACACCCTGCACCTGCACGTGGACGATGCCGACGACGTGGTCGCCCGCGCGGTCGCCGCCGGCGCGCACCTGGCGATGGCGCCGCGCGACCATTTCTACGGCGAGCGCTCGGGCACGGTGATCGATCCCTTCGGCCACCGCTGGAACATCGGCCACAGCATCGAGGCGATCGATCCGGAGGAAATGCAGCGCCGTTACGACCGCGATCCTGACTGCGGCGGCGCCTGACCCGCCGCCGGCGCGCCGGCCCGCGCCCGCGGGCCGGCCCAGCCGCCGCGCATCTGTGCGCCACGTCGCCAATGCCCGCGCCGGGCCCGGTCGCCAACCGAAAAACGTTGAACCGCCCAACCGATTGCGGCAATCTGCCGCCGCAAGCGTTCATGCGGGCGCAGGGACGCAACGCTTAGTTGGTCATTACAGGGAGTCGTCATGAAAGGCAGGTTTCTGGTTCCGCTGATGCTGCTGGTTCCTTCGGTCTCGGCCGTCGCCGGTCAGTGCGAAGACAATTTCACCAAGAAGGGCAACCCGCTCTCGGGGCAGGAGTACTTCACCCAGGTCCAGGTGCCGGGCATGTCCGCCGCGGCCGGCATCGGCCAGGTCCGCAACGCCGGCATCGGCCGCAACATGGCGGTGCTCGATGAGGACCTGAGCGCTGGCACCCTGGTGCTGGAAGAGCCTTCCTCGACCCTGCACCGCCCGCTGCCGATGCAGGTCACCGCCGACAACTCCGGCACCGTGACCATGTCGCTGAAGCTGCGCAAGGGCTCGTTCGGCAGCGCCAACGACATCAAGAAGTCGATGTGCGAAATGATCGGCTCGCTCAAGCCGGGCAAGACCGCGCCGCCGCGCTCGGCCGCGCCCAAGCCGCTGCCGATCGCCGTGTCGGCGCAGCAGCTGGCGCAGGAAATCGAAGCCCAGGCCAAGGAAAACGCCGCGGTCGTCGCCGATCGCTACAAGGGCCGCCAGTACACGGTCAAGGGCACCAACGCCGGCGTCAGCGACGGCAAGACCGGCAAGTACTACGTGACCTTCGAAGCCGGCGGCGGCTCGCTGCTGCCGGGCCTGGTCGAAAGCGACCGCCGCCTGTTCGAAACCCGCGTGCGCTGCGCGCTGGCGCCGAACCAGAAGGCTTACGCGCTGACCCTGCGCGCCAACGACCGCATCCAGCTCACCGGCACCTTCGACGAGTACAACCAGACCGATTACGTGGTCGAGCTCAAGGACTGCGTCGGCGTGAAGTAAGCCGGCGCGCCTGCGACGCCAAAAGAGAAAGGGCCGCGCGAGCGGCCCTTTCTTCGTTTGCGGCCGGCGCCGCGCTCAGCCGCCGCAGGGCTTGCCTTCGACCGTCATCGCCGCGGCGAACATCGGCACCTGGGCCAGCTTGGCGGCCTCGGCGCGGGCCTTTTCGTCCTGCAGGTACAGGCGCGCGCGGCCTTGCGCGTCGAGCTGCGGCGGCGCCACCGCGGCCGGCTTGCGCCATACCCGCACCACCGCCTGCTGCTGCGGGCAGGCTGCGCTGGGCACGCGGATGAGGTCGTTGAACTTCCAGCCCGCGGCTTCCGACGGCTGCGCCTTGGCCGCGTCGACGAAGCGCGCGCGCGGCTGGCAGTTCGGGCTGGAGCGCACCACCGCGAACTTGTACGGCTGCGCCGCCTCGCCGGTGAACATGCCTTCCAGGCGCGCGCAGGCCTCGGGGATCTGGCGCAGGGTGTGCACGCTGCCGGCCGCTTGCGGCGGCGCGCTGGCGGCGCGCTGGATCTCGGGCGTGGGGTCGGCCGCGATGGCGGCGAATGCGGTCAGCGCCAGCGCGGCGGCGGAAAAGAGCGTCAGTCTGCGCATCGCAGGACTCCGGTTGCGGGGCCGGGGCAGCCTCGCACGCATCGGCTGAACACCGCTTCACCCCTGCCGCCGCGATCCGCCGATACCGACACGCGAACGCCGGACGCGGCGCGCGGCCGCGTCCGGCGCCGGGTTCAGCCAAGCCGCGTACCGGACCGGCGCGCGCGCCGGGACGATCCGCCCGGGCTGCCCGCCCGGCTCACTCGATCGGCTCGGGGATCAGGCAGTTGCCGTGCACGCAGCAGGCCCAGCAATAGGCCTGGGTGCCGCCGCCGAGCTTGCACTCGTAGATGCACTGGGCCATTTCCGGGGTGATGCTGGCGCCGCCTGCGGACGCGCCCGCGCCCAGGCCCATGCCGAATACGAACATGCACACCGCCATCAGCTTCTTGCTCATGTGAACTCCTTGATCGTCGGATCGTGTCGGCGCCGTGCTGGAGAGTGCCGGAGCGGCGCTGCGGCGCCGGATGCGCCGCCCCGTCGAGGCCGCGCCACGGCGGCCGCGCGCGGCGGGTGGTCGAACGCGACGAGCGCCGCATGCGGCCTCGTCCGGGCGATCCTTCCGCCCTGGCCGCCCCCGCGGCCCGCATTCCCTGCCGCGCGCCGCCGGGGCGGTCGCGCGCTTCGATCTAAGGACGCCCGCGCGATGCTTGTCAAACCGGCGCCGCACGCAACGCCGCACGCGAGCCCGACGCGCGCACGGCGTTGCGGCTGCGCAACATGCGCGTGCGGGTCGCGCTGCGCGCGCGCCGTCGCCGCGTCAAGCGTCGCGCGGGCCGAAGCCGGCAATGAAACGCACGGGTTCCGTGACTCCAGTCGCAGCCTCGCCGGTACCGCGCGTGTCGGCGCAATCGCCGCCGCGCGTCCGGTTTCGCCGGCACAGTCCCTATGCGATAGTCGGTTCGCGCCGTGTACGCGACACGGCCACGCTGCGATGCAACACGCGCAGCGCGCAAACGCGATCCGCGGAACACCGGTCCACGACCGCTCGCGGCACCCTGTCGAATCCGTTGTCCCGTGATGTCCACTTTTCCAACCGGGGAGGGGTTTCATGCTGGAGCAGTACGGTTTGATCCTGGCGCTAGGCTGCGCCGTCATCGCGATCCTCTACGGCATCGTGTCCGCGCGCTGGATCAGCGCACAACCCGCCGGCAACCAACGCATGCAGGAGATCGCCGGCGCGATCCAGGAAGGCGCACGCGCCTATCTCAACCGCCAATACACCACCATCGCCGTCGCCGGCGCGGTGTTGTTCGTGCTGATCGGACTGTTCCTCAACTGGCATACCGCGATCGGCTTCCTGATCGGCGCGGTGCTCTCCGGCGCGGCCGGCTACATCGGCATGAACGTTTCGGTGCGCGCCAACGTGCGCACCGCCGAAGCCGCGCGCCGCGGCATGGGCCCGGCGATGGACGTGGCCTTCCGCGGCGGCGCGATCACCGGCATGTTGGTGGTCGGCCTGGGCTTGCTCGGCGTGGCCGGCTACTGGCTGGTGCTGGCCAGGCTCGGCGTCACCGGCGAAAAGGCGCTGCACGCGCTGGTCGGCCTGGCGTTCGGTTCCTCGCTGATCTCGATCTTCGCGCGCCTGGGCGGCGGCATCTTCACCAAGGGCGCGGACGTCGGCGCGGACCTGGTCGGCAAGGTCGAAGCCGGCATTCCCGAGGACGATCCGCGCAACCCGGCGGTGATCGCCGACAACGTCGGCGACAACGTCGGCGACTGCGCGGGCATGGCCGCGGACCTGTTCGAAACCTATGCGGTGACGGTGATCGCGACGATGCTGCTGGGCGGACTGATGGCGAGCACGGTCGGCGCCAACGGCATCCTGTATCCGCTGGTGCTCGGCGGCGTGTCGATCATCGCCTCGATCGTCGGCACGTTCTTCGTCAAGGTGAAGGCCGGCGGCTCGATCATGGGCGCGCTGTACAAGGGCGTGATCGTCTCGGCGGTGCTGGCGGCGATCGCGTTCTATCCGATCACCGCCGAACTGATGCGCGATTCCAGCTATGGCGCGATGAACCTGTATTGGTGCGCGCTGATCGGGCTGGTGCTGACCGGCGCGATCGTGTGGATCACCGAGTACTACACCGGCACTCAGTACGCGCCGGTCAAGCACGTCGCGCAGGCTTCCACCACCGGCCACGGCACCAACATCATCGCCGGCCTGGGCGTGTCGATGAAGTCGACCGCGCTGCCGGTGATCGCGGTGTGCGTGGCGATCTGGGCCTCCCACGCGCTGGGCGGGCTGTACGGCATCGCCATCGCCGCGACCTCGATGCTGTCGATGGCCGGCATGATCGTGGCGCTGGACGCCTACGGGCCGATCACCGACAACGCCGGCGGCATCGCCGAGATGGCCGAGCTGCCGCCGGAGATCCGCGACATCACCGACCCGCTGGACGCCGTCGGCAACACCACCAAGGCGGTGACCAAGGGCTACGCCATCGGCTCGGCCGCGCTGGCCGCGCTGGTGCTGTTCGCCGACTACACCCACAACCTGCAGACCGCGCATCCGGGCAAGGTGTTCGCCTTCGACCTGTCCGACCACATGGTGATCATCGGCCTGCTGATCGGCGGTTTGATCCCCTACCTGTTCGGCGCGATGGCGATGGAAGCGGTCGGCCGCGCCGCCGGCGCGGTGGTCGAGGAAGTGCGGCGGCAGTTCCGCGACATCCCCGGGATCATGGAAGGCACCGGCAAGCCGCAGTACGACAAAGCGGTGGACATGCTGACCAAGTCGGCGATCAAGGAAATGATCGTGCCCTCGCTGCTGCCGGTCGCGGTGCCGGTGGTGGTCGGCCTGCTGCTCGGGCCCAAGGCGCTGGGCGGCCTGCTGATCGGCACCATCGTCACCGGCATCTTCGTCGCCATCTCGATGACCACCGGCGGCGGCGCCTGGGACAACGCCAAGAAGTACATCGAGGACGGCCACCACGGCGGCAAGGGCTCGGAAGCGCACAAGGCCGCGGTCACCGGCGACACCGTCGGCGATCCGTACAAGGACACCGCCGGCCCGGCGATCAATCCGCTGATCAAGATCATCAACATCGTCGCGCTGCTGCTGGTGCCGTTGCTGCCGGTGGGCGACGTGCGCGGGCAGGACGAGGCGGCGGCCGCGGCAGTCGCGGCGGCGTCGGCCGCGCAGCATGGCGCCGACGGCGCTACGGCGCAGGCCGCCGGCACGGCGGCGGCGACGGGTACGGCCGCTGCCGGCGCCAGCGCCGGTGCTGATGCCGGTGCCGGCGACACGACGCTCGCAGCGACCGACCACGCGAAGCTCTACTTCGATCTGGGCTCCTCGCAACTGCCCGCCACCGCCGCCGGCGACCTCGCCGGCGTGTTGGCCGCGCTCAACGCCAAGCCCGACGCCAAGGCGCGGATCTCCGGTTTCCACGACGAAACCGGCAGCGCCGCGACCAATGCCGAAGTGTCCAAGCAGCGCGCGCAGGCGGTCCAGCATTGGCTGCAGCAACAAGGCATCGCGGCCGAGCGCATCGCCCTGGACAAGCCGGCGGTGACCGAAGGCGGCGGCGACGCCAAGGAAGCCAGGCGGGTCGAGGTCAGCGTCGAGTAAGCCTGCTTATCGGAGGAACGGAAACGGCGGCCCTGGGCCGCCGTTTTCGTTGGTGCGGCGCGCGCAGGCCGCCGGTTTGCCGCACACTGGCGCCCCACCCTTGCAAGGACCGCTCCCGATGCGCCTGCCGCTGTTGCCGCTGCTGTTGTTCGCCGCACTCGCCGCCTGTTCCCGCGCCCCGACCGCCAACGCCGCCAGCGCCGGCGATGGCGCCGACCTCGCCGCCGCGCGCACCGCCGCGCCGGCCGAAACGGCGCGCGGCACCCAGGAAGGCAGCCCGGTGCCGGCGCCGCCGCCGGGCGTGCTGGAGCTGGTGCATTACCGCGCCGAACCCGGCGAGCTGGCCGCCTACCTGACCCCGCGTCCGGCGCAGCCGGGCAAGCGCCCGGCCATCGTCTGGCTGACCGGCGGCGACAGCAACACGCTGGGCGATGTATGGACCCCGCAGCCGCGCGGCAACGACCAGAGCGCCGCGGCCCTGCGCGAGGCCGGCGTGGTAGTGATGTACCCGTCGCTGCGCGGCGGCAACGACAACCCGGGCGTGCGCGAAGGTTTCTACGGCGAAGTGCGCGACGTACTCGCCGCCGCCGATTATCTGGCCAAGCTCGATTACGTCGACCCGCAGCGCATCTATCTGGGCGGACACAGCACCGGCGGCACCCTGGCGCTGCTGGTGGCGCAGAGCGACGCGCGCTTTCGCGCGGTGTTCGCGTTCGGCCCGATCGCCGACGTGGCCAACTACGGCGGGCGCTTCGTGCCGCCGGGCCTGAGCGAGGAACAACTGCGCCTGCGTTCGCCGGCCTATTGGCTGGCCTCGATCCGCAGCCCGGTGTTCGCCTTCGAAGGCGACCACGACGCCAACACCGACGATCTCGAGGCCATGCGCCGGGCCAACCGCAACCCGCTGGCGCATTGGTACGCGGTGCCGCGCACGAATCACTTCAGCGTGCTGGCGCCGACCAGCGAGCTGATCGCACGCAAGATCCTGGCCGATACCGGAGAGCGCAGCGCGATCGCGTTCGAACCCGCGGAACTGGACGCGCTGGTGCGCTGAGGCGCTGTTGTGGGAGGGCCTTCAGGCCCGACGCCTTCCTTTCGGATCGCCCGTCGCCTCGCTGACGCGACTCAAGACGCGAACCTGGAGCGCACCGGATCGAACCACGGCGTGCACAAGCGCTGCTGGGTTTGCGCGAGCGCGAACGAAGCGCGCCAGACTTCGACCTCACCGTAGCGCTGCGGCATGTCCAGCTGATCGAGCTCGAATGCCGCCACACCGAGGCACCAGCGAATGCGCTTGGGTTCGAGTTCGCCCGGCAGCGCGAACTCGAACGAACCGGCCGCCTGCGCGCCGGGCGCGAGCTTGAGCGCCAGCGGAGTCGGCGGCGACACCGGCGCGGGCCGCGGCAGCGGCTGCGCGAGGTGGCTCAGTTCGATAGCGCCGTCGCCTACGTCCTTCCACGCTGGCGCGCCCACCGCGCCGGCGCGCTGGCGGCCGCTGGCCACGGCGTGGCGGTCGCCGCGATCGAACACCGCCAGCGGCGCGTCGCCGGTGTTGCGCACGCGGTAGTCCACCCGCAGCCTGCGCTGGGCCGGGTCGTAGGCGAATTCGGCGTGCAGGGTCGCGCCCTGCCCTTGGGTGTCGGTGCTGGCGGCGGACATGGCCTGGAGCGGGCTTGCGAGCAGGGCGGCGGCGAGGCAAACGCCGCATGCGCTGCGGCGGATTGGGGAAGACGGATTCGTTTCCATCGGATCGGTCTGCTCCGGCGGATGGGGCTGCGGCGTGGAGGTTTCGACGCGATCGGGAAGAAAAGCGTCGGGACTGAAGTCCCTCCTACAAGGGGAAAACGCATTCGTTTCCATCGAATGGGTCGTCTCCGGTGGATGGCGTTGCGGCTTGGGGGTTCGAAGCGATCGGGAAGAAAGGCGTCGGGACTGAAGTCCCTCCCACAATCGGTTCGGGCCGCGCTGGTCAATGCGAAGGCAGCCCGCGGTGAGTGCGGGCTGCCTTCTATCCCCAAGCCGCTAAGATCGCCGGCGTCGCGGTTACAAGGTGTAGTTCGGCCGGTCCGGCAGCCCGAGTTCGGCGCGCATGCCGTTCTCGGTGAGCCAGTCGGGATTGGCCGTGGTCTTGGGCGTAGCCGGATCGCCGTCGAAGTCGTAGGCCGGCGCGCTGGTCTCCAGGCCTACCGCCTGGCGCTCGGCGTTGGGCACTTCGCCGTTGTCGGGGCCGGCGCCGCGGTACGTGCCCGGCTGGAAGGTGCCGTTGACGCCGTTATAGGCGTGCGACATCTCGTGGTACAGCACGCCCACCGGCGCCGGGAACGCGTCCATGTGGAACGAGGGGTTGTAGCTGATCTGCACGTCGCCGCCGCGGCCCGCACGGCCGTTGACGATGTCGGCGTCGTTGCTGAAGGTCTGGGCGTAGCCGTTTTGTTCGTTGGCCAGTTCCTTGATGGTCACGCTGTTGCCGCGCGCGGCGGCCTTGTCGAACTCGGCGAGCATCTGCTGGCCGTTGGGCGAGCTGCGCAGGAAGTCGATCTCCGCGCCGACGCGCTGCTTGAACGCGTCGGAGCCTTCCACGCTCACGCCCTTGGCCGCGCCGATCTCGACGTTGACCACGGTGTTGCGCGCGCCGGCGGCGGCGTTGATGAGGTCCATCGCGGTCTGGGCGTAGACGGTGTCGTTGCCCGAGCGGTTGTCGACCGTGTCCTTGCCGGCGCCGGTGTAGATCGCGTCGTCGCCTTCGCCGCCGCGCAGGGTGTCGTCGTCGAGGCCGCCGGAGAGCATGTCGTGGCCGGCGCCGCCGTCGAGTTCGTCGTTGCCGCGGCCGCCTTCGAGGAAATCGACGCCGTCGCCGCCGAGCAGGCGGTCGGCGCCGTCGCCGCCGTAGACCACATCGTCGCCGGCGCCTGCGTCGAGCGTGTCGTCGCCGCTGTTGCCGAACAGATCGTCGCGGCCGTCGCCGCCGGCGATGCGGTCGTTGCCCGCGCCGCCGTCGACGCGGTCGTTGCCGGCGCCGGTCGTCACCGTATCGTCTCCGGCGCCGGCATCGACCACGATATTGACCCGGACGTTGGGGGCGACGGCGATGACGTCGTTGCCGTCGCCGCTGCGGATGGTCAGTTCCTGGTTCTCGGTCAGGCGCACGGCGTAGCGTTCGCCGTTGACGCCGACATCCAGGGTGCCGTCGTCGCGTTGGGTGACGTTGACCTGGTCGTTCTTGGCGCCGGTGGTCAGCACGATCTGGTCGGTGCTGATGTACTGGCGGCCGCCGCCGGCGTCGGCCAGGGTGCGCTCGCGCGCGATCGACACCTCGGCGCCATCGTGCAGCGGATCGACCTGCACCGCCTTGCCGTCGGCCGTGTTGGTCTGGGTGCGCTGCTGCGGGTTGGTCGCGCCGCCGTCGATCTCGACCGTGCCGCCGGCGGCCAGGGTCGCGGTCGGCTCGATCGCCGCGGTCTGCAGCAAGCCCATCGGCTCGGGCGTCACCTGCCGGTTCGGGTCGGAGGCGGCCGGGTTGTCCCAATAGGCATCGGCCTGCGGCGGCGGCGCGGAGCGGGTGGCGTCGAGCTGTACGGACATGGGCGGACCTGCGCGTCGAGGAAACGAGGTTTCCTAGATACGCACAGGTATGGCGAGGTCCAAGCTAGCGCGTACCCCAGCTAGGGTCGGCCCCAGGCCAAACGATGCCGTGGCGGGAAGGCTTCTGGTGGGAGGGCTTTTTGTGGGAGGGCCTTCAGGCCCGATGCTTTCCGCTCAGCTCGCTGCGGACTTCATCGCAGCGGATACAAAAGCATCGGGCCTGAAGGCCCTGCCACAACGGCTCAGCGCACTTCGACCTCGTAGATGCGCGTCGCCGGATCGGCCGGATCCTGCGCCGGCTCGCTCACCTCCAGCCGCACATAGCGCGCCCAGGTCGGCGCGATGGCGTGGCGGCGCACGCTGTCGCGGTTGTCGCGCACCGACACTACCTGCCGCCACTGCCGGCCGTCCTCGGACAAGGCCAGCGTGTAGGCGCGGGTGTTCATCGCCGCCGCTTCGCCGCCCGCGCCGGCGTGCTTGACCACCAGCTCGCGCACCTGCCGGCGCGCCTGCAGATCGATCTGCAGCCACGCGGGTTTCTCCAACGTGCAGAACTTGTGTTCGGTCTTGCTGCTCAGGCGGCCGTCGACGGCCTTGATCGCCTCTTCGCCGGGCTTGCAGATCGGCGAGCCGGTGACCGGCCGGCGCAGCGCGAAGTTTTCCGCGGCGATCGCGCTCGACGCGACCAGCAACAACGCCATCGCCATTCCCACACGCTTCATACCGCCTCCTGCCGCTGCGCCAGCCATTCGCGTTTGCTCTCCACTGCGGTCTTGTAGCGGCCGTCGTGGCTCCACCCCGGCGGCATCAGCAAATACAGCAGCTTGTTGCGCAGGCCCGGCGCGGCGATCACATCGCGCAGCAATGCGCGGAATTCGCCCAGATACGCGTCGAGGAAACTGCCGGGCTTCATCGGCCGGGTGATGCCGTACTCGATGCGGATGTCCTCGCGCTGCGGCTGGTAGGTGCCGAACGCGCGGTCCCACACGTTGAGCAGGTTGCAGAAGTTGGTGTCCATGTACAGCGGATTGCGCGCGTGGTGCACGCGGTGATGCGCGGGCGTGAGGATCCAGCGATGCAGCCGCCCCAGCCGCCCGTCCTTGAGCGCGTGTTCGCCCAGGTGGATGAACTGCCCCCAGAACCCGTCGATCAGCATGATCAGCAGCAGCAGCGGCGGGCTGACCCCGGCGAGCATGCAGATGCTGGTGCGCACCAGGTCGGCGTACGGCGCCTCCAGGAACAGGTGCGCGTAGTTCACCGACAGGTTCATCGCGGTCGGGGCGTGGTGGGTCGAGTGCAGGCACCACAGCAGCCGCACCTTATGGGCGAGGTAGTGGTAGACGAAGTGGGCGAACTCCCAGACCACGTAGCCGTACAGCAGCCCCCACCCGCTCAGCTCGACCTGGAACAGCGCCAACGGCTGCAACAGCGCGATGCACAGCGCGACCACGCCGAAACTCAGCACCGCGCCGATCAGCCGGTTGGCGACCATCGTGAGGAACGGAATCTTGTAGTCCTCGAGCCGGAACCGGCGCCGGGCCACGGTACGCAGCAGTTCGTAGACCAGCAGCGCCGGGATCACCGGGAACAACAGCGCCTTGACCCCAGCGCCGCTGAGCAGGCCGCGGTAGCCTTCGCTGGCCAGCAGCTCCAGCAAGGCGCCCAGGCCGAAGAAACCCACCAGTTCGTGCACGGCCTGCGAGCCCAGGTCCATCGGTTTTCCCGGTTTTAGATCGATCCAGCGCCGATATAGCCAGGGCCGGCGCAGCGTCTCAAGTGGGGCGTGGAAAATGCACGCCGAAGGCGTTGGACATGCGATTTGGCGGATTTGGACGCGACCCGGCCGGCGGCGTCCCCGCCCCCGGCGAAAGCCGGCCAGGGCCGAAGATCGACGCCGAAGCCGGCCGCTTCGCCTCCGTTCGACATTTGCGCCCCGCCCGGCCGCCCCTGGGGCCGGCCCCAGATTCGAGCGAGCGCGTGCTGCATCGCAACAGCCAGACGCGTAAAATGAGGCCCCTTTCATCCACCCGGCCCGCCCCCCGGCAGGCCTCAGCAGTCGGAGCACACATGGGTCTGGACCACGTCCCCACCGGCAAGAACCCGCCGCACGAGATCAACGTCATCATCGAAATCCCGAAGGATGCCGAGCCGGTCAAGTACGAGGTCGACAAGGCTTCCGGCGCGATCTTCGTCGACCGCATCCTGTCGACCCCGATGCGCTATCCCTGCAACTACGGCTACGTGCCGCACACCGTGTGCGGCGACGGCGACCCGGCCGACGTGCTGGTGGTGCTGCCGCTGCCGCTGATCCCCGGCTCGGTGATCCGCTGCCGCCCGGTCGGCGTGCTGCGCATGAGCGACGAAGCCGGCAGCGACGAGAAGCTGCTGGCGGTGCCGGTGGACAAGGTCTTCGCCGGCTACTCGCACATCAACGACATCGACCAGGTCAGCCCGCACTGGCTCGAGCGCATCGGCCACTTCTTCGAGCACTACAAGGACCTGGAGAAGGGCAAGTGGGTCAAGCTCGACGGCTGGGGCAACGCCGAAGAGGCTAAGAAGATCCTGGTCGAAGCGATCGAGCGCTACGCGGCCGAAGAAGACAAGCCGAAGTTCTGAGCGCATCGCATCGCGACGCACGAAAAAGGCCGCCTCCGGGCGGCCTTTTTTGTTGCCACATCGCCGCGCGAACACGACCGCCCCCTGTAGGAGCGGCGCAAGCCGCGACCGCGACAGAAAAACTACGACGAAACCTGCGCCGCAACGGCATTGTCGCGGCCGCGGCTCGCGCCGCTCCTACAGGCAGTTCGCCCAAGTTTCGCAGGCGCAAAAAAACTACGGCCCCTCGCGGGGCCGTAGTCGTGTTGCGGTATCGCTAGGCTTCTATCAGAAGCGCTGGGTGTACTTCATGTACACGAAGCGGCCGATGTCGAAGCTGCCGTTGTAGCTGAAGCTGCTGTTGGGCTGGCTGAACATGGTCTGGCCGACATGGTCGAAGACGTTGTTCGCGCCGATCGCCACGGTCGCATTCCACGGAGTGTTGTAGCGGACCTGCAGGTCGTGGAAGGTGTTGCTGCCCACTTCGCGCACCGGCACCGCGCCCTTGTACGAGGAACGGTAGTTCGGGTTGTTGCACTCCTTGCCGCCGTCCAGATCGTACGCGCACTCTTCCTTCAGGCCGCCGTAGTAACGGATGCCCCAGCTCGCGCCGAAGTCGCCCCAGCTCCAGTCGGCGTTGAAGTTCGAACGCACGCGGAAGTTGCTCAGGCCGTCGGCGACCCAACCGGTGCGCTGCTCGACCGGCGTGGTGCTCTCGTTGTCGCGCTTGTATTCCAGGTAGTCGACGTAGGTCGTCTTCCAGTTGAACGAGAAGTTGCCGAAGCGGGTGTCGGCCAGACGGTAGGAGAGGTTTAGGTCGTAACCCGCGGTCTCCTGGTAACCACCGTTGATCAGGTTGCGGGTCACGCTCACGACCTGGCCATCGGCGTCGCGCACGAAGCGGTTGCACGCCGAGTTGATGCCGAGCACGTAGCAGTTGTTCAGGATCGAGGTGACGGTCTCAGCCGCGATCACGTCGTCGATCTTGATCTTCCACCAGTCCAGGCCGATGTCGAAGCCGCCGAACCAGCTCGGGCTGTACACGAAACCGATCGAGGTCGACTTCGAGGTTTCCGGGGTCAGCTGCGAGTTGGAACCCGACAGGAACGGGTTGTCCGACTGGGCGTTCGGGCCGGTGGCCGGCTTGCCGCCCGAGGCGACCTGGCGGAAGTTCGCCGGGACCGCGCTGCCGCAACGCGCGGCGACCTGCGGGTTGCGCACGGCCGAACCGAACAGGCTGTCGCACGGGTCGGTGTAGTTGTCGAAGCTTTCGCTGATGCCGCCGTACAGGTCGGCCACGGTCGGGGCGCGGAAGCCCGTCGCGTAGGTGCCGCGGATCAGCAGGTCGTCGAACGGCTTCCACTTCAGGCTGAACTTGCCGTTGGTGGTGTCGCCGAAGGTGTTGTAGTCGGAGTAACGGCCGGCGATGTTGAACGACAGTTCCTTCGCGAAGGCCACATCCGACAGCACCGGCACGGCCAGCTCGGCGTAGAACTCGTCGAGCGAGTAGCCGCCCTGGGTTTCGCTACCGGCCAGGTCGGTGCTCAGGCCCGACTGCAGCAGCGCGTCGGGCGAGTAGTGCGCCGATTCCTTGCGGTGCTCGTAACCCACGGCCAGGCCGAGGTCGCCGGCCGGCAGGGTCGCCAGCGTGCCGCTGAGGTTGAGGCTGTAGACCTCGGTCTTGGTGGTCGAGGTGTCGTGGGTCGGCAGGTACAGGAACTTCTGCAGATCCTTGTTGTTCAGCGAACCCGGCGCGTTGACGTCCGGACCCAGCAGCGGGTTCCACGCCAGGCAGCCCGCGATCGGGGCGGCGGCGGTGCCGCAGCGCGCCACGCCGTTGGCGTCGATGAACGACGGGCCCAGGGCCTTTTCGACGTTCGGCAGGAACAGGTTGCCGGTGCCGGTCTTGACGCCCTTGTTCTGGTTGTACAGGTAGCCCGCGTCCCAATCCCAGGTACGGCCGGCCAGTTCGAACGAACCTTCCAGGCCGCCGCTGAAGCGGTAGGTGGTCAGCTCGGACTTGGTCTGACGCGGAACTTCCCAGCCGCGGCGGAAGAAGTCGGCGTCGGTGTCCAGCGGGTTGAACGCGCTGTCGGCCTTCAGGCTGAGGTCGCCCGAGTAACGGTCGAAGCCGGTGGAGCGGAACGGATAGCCGGCGATCTGCTGGGTGGCTTCGCGATCCGTGTACAGGATGTCGGCCTTGGCGCGCAGATTGTCGGTGATGTCGAACTCGGCGTTGGCGAACACCGAACGACGCTCCAGGCCGGTCGACAGATACATCTGCTCGTTGGCGTTGGCTTGGTCGGTCAGACCGTCGGTCGGGTGGAAGTTCGACAGCTTGGAGGTGTCGGTGGTGCCGCGGTTGGCGGTGATCGGACCGTTCGGGCCGAACAGCGTGCCCCATTGGTTGATGCCGCTCCAGCCGTTGCTGCGCACCGTGCCGTCGGGACCGCCGAGGTCCGGGAACGGATGGGCGCGGCCGTTCGGGTAACGGGTGAAGTCGCGGTCGCGGGCCATGACCGGATCTTCCTTGCTGTACTCGGCGCCCAAGGTCACCGAACCGCGCTCACCGGTCTGGCCGATGACGAAGTTGTAGACCTCCTTGCTGCCGTCGCCCTGGCCGTACTGGCCGATGTAGGCGCTGCCTTCCAGGCCGTCGAAGCGCTTGCGGGTGATGATGTTCACCACGCCGGCGATGGCGTCGGAGCCGTACAGCGCCGAGGCGCCGTCGGTCAGCACTTCGATGCGCTCGACGATCGAGCTGGGGATCGAAGCCAGATCCGAGTAACCGGTCGAGCTGATGCCCATGCGCTTGCCGTCGATCAGCACCAGGGTACGCTGCGGACCGAGGTTACGCAGGTCGACGTACTGGCCGCCCACGTCTTCGCCCGAGGCGAGCGCGTCGGCGCGCGAGATCGCCGGCGAACCGGTGGCGGTGATGTTCTGGACGATGTCGGCGACCGAGGTGAAGCCCTGCTTCTGGATCTCGGCGCGCGACATGGTGACGACCGGCTGCGACGTCTCCAGGTTGGCCTGGCGAATGCGCGAACCGGTCACCTCGATGCGATCGAGGGTGGTCGGGTTTTTGGAGGCATCGGCTTCTTGAGCGCCGGCGATCGCCGGGACCAGAGCGGACACAAGCGCCGCGGCAATGGCGGACGGCAGAACGCCGTACCGCGCCGCGGGGCGCAGACTACGATGGTTCATCTATCTCTCTCCAGTAATCTCGTTATGGGCGTGTTAAAACGCCATGCAAAAGTACGTTCCAACTTCCCGCACTGCTTTGCGGTTGCCAGCGGGAGACTTTGCGCAGTCGGTCGTAGAGGCCACTGTCATCGCTACGAAAGACGCATGTCGCGCGCGTTAAATGTGATGAATTTCAGGTGTTTTTGACCGATCGCGTCGCGCTCGCGCGTTCGCGATGCGACGCGGTGATCGCTTTGCTTCGCGTTGCCGCGCGTCTTGCTGAATTCGCACAACGGCTTTGCATCGCGTCTTTGCACAACCGGCCCGGTCGCGGCGAAGCCGCTGATTTTCGGTAGCGCGATGCATACGCATGGAATCGGATGCGTATCGAAACCTCGCGCGTAGCCGCGCCGACGCGGCGCGTTCGCCGCGCTTTCGGCGCCTGTACATGTTTATGGAATGCGTGCGCGTGCGGCTTCGTCGCGTCGTTCGCGAGTGCGCATCGCAAAGTGGATTCGGCGGCGTTGACTGAACGAATCGTTCAGACGCGCGAATTCGTGTCGTGTCGGATGTCGATGCATCGCTACGCGCTTATCGCCAAGCCGATGCGACGCGCCTACGTCGATGCGCTACTGACTAGTGCGTTCGATGCTGAACGATTCGTTCATGACGCGATGCATGCATCGACACGACGCCGGATGCGCTGCATTCGCTCGCCGCACTCGCGCACGAAACTGAATCGCTCGTTCATGCATTCGGCAACGAGCACGCTTCGACCGCACCGCATCGACGCGAGCGCCGACACGCGCACGGACGCACGACGCACGCGAACGCACGAACACATAAGAAGGAATCGGAACAAGAACGCGCGACACGCGCGACGCAGCGGCATCGACGCACCGCCTGAGGCGGCCCGATGCCGCCGAGGCTCGGCTGCGCGCGATGCGCGCAGTCGAAACCTCGGCGTTGCTGCGGGTGATGCGGAGTCCGGCCTGTTGGGGGAGGCGGCTGGCGGTATCGGCCTGGCGGTGGTCCCGGATCGGCGACTGAAAAAGATCAGTCGGATCGGGGCGGGCCGGATACGGCGGGCTCGGAGCTTGCGTTTACGGTGGTGCCGACATCGTTTCGGAGCGTACTGCGCGGCCAGACCTCGGCCGTTTCGGAACGTCTTTCGGTGTTTCGTAACGCTTTCGTCGCCCGATCAGCTCGCCATCGCCAACTTGCGCAAGGGCATGACGGCCGACTTGGCGGCTTCGGCCTTGGCGCTGGCCGCGGCGCTGCGGTAACGCGTGGCCGAGGTGCCGAAGCGGGCGCGGAAGGCGCGGGCGAAGCTGCAGCAGTTGTCGAAACCGCTGGCGGCAGCGACCTCGCCGATCATCATCGAGGTGTTCTTCAACAAGTCCGCGGCGTGTTCCAGGCGCATGCGGGCCGAAGCGGCCTGCGGGCTCTCCTCGTACAGGCTGTGGAAGGTCTTGGAGAAGTACCAGCTCGAGAAGCTGGTCAGCTCGGCCAGTTCGCTGATGCGCACGACCCGGTCGCAATTGCCTTCCAGGTACAGGCGGGCGCGCTGGAGGCGGCCGAAGACCTGACGCTTGCGGCTGCGCGAACGGCCCGGGCAACGCTGGATGCGCGCGGTCAGCTCGCGCTGGACGCCGGCCAGGTGCAGCAGGATCGGACGCAGGGCGTTGAGGTCGAAACCGTTGTCGGCCTCGCCGTTGCGCGCGCTGGCCTGGCGCCACAGGCGCAGGGCGATGCGGGCGTCGTGGCGGTTCATGCGGCCGCGACCGGCGTAGAGGCTGCTGTCGGCCAGGCGGGCCATGGCCTTGATCGCGTCCGGGGTCAGGTTGAGACCGACGCAGACGCCGTAGCGGTCGGCCTGCAGCACCGGCTTGGAGTCTCGCTCGAACGCGATCCAGTCGCCGCGCTTGAGTCGGAACTTGCCTTCTTTGGCCTCAACCCACGAGCTGCCGCGCAACTGCACCCAAATCGAAAAGTGAGTGCCGGACAACTGGACGCTGCCCAGTCGCGAGACGCCGACGCAACTTGCCTGAACGGATTGATCCTGCGCGTCCAGCTGCAGCAGCTGTCCGCGATCCGCCCACAATGCTTGCTCCATTGGTCCACCTCATTTGCGGGGTATGAGGTTTTTATTTGCGCGAGCAACGAACCCGGGCGCAGGAAATTTGACGGAGAGTTAGGCGAATTCGGAACGATGTCACATCCGATGAACTTCCGAAAGGACTTTCCGCAATTGAATCAATCAGTTGAGCCAGCCCGGCACAAAGGTTTTCGGTTCCTCGGGCAGATCCATGTAACCGATATCGGCGCCGTCCCACTTGGCCAGGGCCAAATACACGGTGTCGCCGCGCGGGCTCAGGCTGAATCCGTTGATCGCCGAACGCCGGCTCTGGTCCAGGCACAGGGCCGAGGGCGGCAGTTCCGGGGTGGCGATCCGGCGCATCAGCGACAGGCAGGTCGGCTGCTGGTCCATGTAGCGCAGGTCGCCGGTCGCGCTGGCCACATCCCACAGCCGGTAGCGGTCGGCGACCGGTTCGCTGTCGTCGATCTGGCGGATGCTGGCCGGGCTCAGGGCCAGGTCGGCCTGCCACAGCCCGGCCTGGGTCTGGCGCGCGAACAGCAGGCGGCCGTGGGCCGGGTCGGCGCGGCCCTCGGACACGTCGTCGATCGCCGCCAGCAGCTTCCACGGCGAGGCGCTGCGGTCGAACAGGCTCAGCCGCAGGCGGCCGTCGCCGGCGCTGGCCAGGATCAGGATCCGGTTCGGATCCGGCAGTTGCATGGCCTGGATCGGCTCCTCGACCGGCACCGGCAGGCGCGTCACCCGTCCGCTGGCCGGAACGATCTCGAACACCGCGTTGCGGCCTTCCGGGTCCGGCCCGACCACGGTCACCCGGGTGCTGTCGGCCGACCACGAGGCGCCGTAGCGGGTGCCCGGGGTCACGCCCTGCAGCATGCGCAACGAATCGGGCTGGTCCAGGTCGGCCCACCACAGGTGATTGCTGCCGGAGCGGTCGGAGAAGAACACGATCTGGCGCCCGTCCGGCGCCGCCGCCGGCAGCATGTCGCGGGCCGAGGACGGGAACAGCGGGTCGACCACGTGCACCGCGCCCTTGGAGGTGTCGCCCAGCACCACCCGGAACAGGCCGAAGTAAGGCTTGCGCTGGACGAAGGCCGCGGCCGGGCGCGAGGCCGCCACCGCCGGGAACTGCGCCGACTCGATGCCCAGGTCGCGGGCCTGGCCGGTTTCCAGGTCCAGGCGGAACAGCCGGGTGTCGCCGTCGATCATGCGGCCGAACAGGATGCTGCGGTTGTCCGGCAGCCAGTCCCAGCCGCGCACGTCGGCGCTGAGCTGGCTCAGCCGCTCGGCGGTGCCGCCCTCGGCCGGCAGGCGCCAGAAGTCGCCTTGCGGGTTGTTGCGCAGGAACACGATCCAGCGCCCGTCGGGCGAGAACCGCGGCGACAGGTCGAGATTGCCGGCGCCCGGGCGGTACGGCACCGCGCGCCATTCGCCGCTGGCCAGGTCGAGCACGCGCATGCCGACCATGCCCTGCGGGGTCTGCATGCTGCCGAAGATCAGGCCGCGGCCGTCCGGGGTCCACTCGAAGGTCGGCGGGTTGCGCGAATCGCATTCGCCGACCTCGCGCTCGGCGCCGCCGTTGGCGGCGATCAGCAGCACCTTGCACGAGCGCGCCGGGTCGACCCGCAGGAACGCGATCGAGCGCCCGTCCGGCGACCACGCCGGGGTGCTGTCCTCGGCCTGGCCGCTGGGCCGGCTGAGCTGGCGCGGCGGGGTCTGGTCGGTGGTCTGGACCAGGATCGCGGTGCCGCGCTGGCCCTCGGGAATGGCCACGTAGGCGACCAGGGCCGCGTCCGGCGACAGGGTCGGCTGGACTTCGAAGCCAGGCATCGAGGTGATCAGACGGTACGGGCGCGGGCTGCCGGCGACCCGCGCCGGATCGACCGGCGCCGGCGCCGCGCCGGGCGCGTGCGACTGCCGCGCCAGCGACCACCACACCAGGCCCACCACCAGGCACAGCACCGCCGCCACCGCGGCGACGATCGAGCGCCAGGTGCCGCGCGGGCGCGGCTGGTTCGGCAGCGGGATCGGTTCGATCCGCTCCGGCGCGCGCGCCGGGGCCGCGGCGGGGTCGGCCAGGCCGGCGTCGCTCTCGGCCGCGCCGGCCGGCGCGGCGTCCGCGGCCGCTTCGGGCACCAGCCAGCGCACCTTGGCCAGCAGCCGGTAGCCGTTCTTGGCGATGGTCTCGATGTAGCGCGGGTTGCCGCGGTCTTCGTCGAAGGCCTTGCGCAGCTGGGTGATCGCCTGGGTCACCACGTCGTCGGTCGGCAGGGTGTCGGGCCAGACCTCGGCCAGCAGCGCGTCGCGGCTGACCACGCGGTCGGCGTGATCGACGAGCACGAGCAGCACGCCCATCGCTTTGGGCGTGATCCGGCGCGGCCGACGCGCCCCCGGCGCGCGGATTTCGCGCAGAGGGATGTCGACCAGGCAATCGCCTACCCGCAGATGCTCGGCGGGCAAGGGCGGCGTCGATGGCTCGTGGGTTCGCGGCATGGATCCTGCTGATGGTGCGCACTTGCCCGCGGTCGGTCATGTGCCTGAACGCCTAGGCACAAGACGGACCAACCGACATATCCGGCATGGCGCGGTGGCGCGATCGGAAAGGCGCGCCGGCATTGCTTGTTCTAGCCGCCTATTCTAGCGCCGGGGAACGCCGCCACGACCGGTCCGCAGCGTCGCAGGGCGGTTTTCGCCGCGATCGGGCCGGAACGTATCGTTCCAAAACGCCTCTCACGCCGCGTACTTATCTGTAACGCATCGGGTGCGCAACGATTGCCTCGCCCTGGCACAGCCGCCAGCTTAACGCGGAGTCATTTCAACTTCGTTCAGCGCCGGCCGGCCGGCTCGGGCCTTATGGACGCGGATAGCGCAGCATGGTCAGCCCGATCAGGCGCGACACCACCGCGGCGACATAGCCCACGCCGGCGAACTGCTCGAGCATGGTCAGCACCCGCGCCGCCGGCGACATCGGCAGGATGTCGCCCAGCCCCACCGCCGACAGGTTGGTGAAACTCAGGAACAGCAGCTCCAGCCAGGTGCGCGGCTCGCCCGGCCGCTGCGCGCCGACGAAGCTGTCCGGATACCAGGCCTGGCAGACCACGAAGGCGTAGGCGAAGCCCCAGGCCAACAGCGTGAACGTAGCCCCGGCGGCGAACAGTTCGTCGGCCGTCACTTTGTGGTCGCTCATCATGTAGCCGATCAACGCGCTGGCCGCGTAGAAGTACAGCGCCGCCTCCAGCGCCGAAGACAAGATCAGCAAGCCGGGGCTGGCGAACAGCACCGACAGGACCGACAGCGCGAACGCAGGGATCGCGATGATCCAGGCGATCCACTTGATCGCCGGGCTGCGGTTGACCACCCACACCGCCAGCGCCAGCACCAGCACGCCGAACGCGCCGAACACCACGCGCCCGCCGCCGGCGGGTTCGAACAAGGGATAGACCAGCAGGCTCAACAACTGCGCCGCCAGCAGGAACGCCGACGGGTGGCGGCGAGCGAGGGCGCGCCATTTTAGGGAGGCGTAGCTGGCCATTGAGCTAGGAGTCAGCGGATAGGAGTTGGGAGATAGTAAGAGCCAAAACGCCGGCACAGGCCAGCCGCCCGCCCTTGTCTATCTCCTATCTCCTAACCGCTACCTCCTGCCGCGCCGTCAGGCGCGGTGGTAGACCTCGGCGCCCTGCGCGCGGAACTCGGCCGACTTCTCGGCCATGCCCTCGTTCACCGCCGCGCCCTCGTCCAAGCCGTGTTCCTTGGCGTAGTCGCGCACGTCCTGGGTGATCTTCATCGAGCAGAAGTGCGGGCCGCACATCGAGCAGAAGTGGGCGACCTTGTGCGCCTGCTTGGGCAGGGTTTCGTCGTGGTACTCGCGCGCCCGCTCCGGGTCCAGGCCGAGGTTGAACTGGTCTTCCCAGCGGAACTCGAAGCGCGCCTTGCTCATCGCGTTGTCGCGCGCCTGTGCGCCCGGGTGGCCCTTGGCCAGGTCGGCCGCATGCGCGGCGATCTTGTACGCCATCAGCCCTTCGCGCACGTCGTGCTTGTTGGGCAGGCCCAGGTGCTCCTTCGGCGTCACGTAACACAGCATCGCGGTGCCGTACCAGCCGATCATCGCCGCGCCGATCGCCGAGGTGATGTGGTCGTAGCCCGGCGCGATGTCGGTGGTCAGCGGCCCCAGGGTGTAGAACGGCGCCTCGCCGCACACCTCCAGCTGCTTGTCCATGTTTTCCTTGATCAGCTGCATCGGCACGTGGCCGGGGCCCTCGATCATGGTCTGCACATCGTGCTTCCAGGCGATCTTGGTCAGCTCGCCCAGGGTTTCCAGCTCGCCGAACTGGGCCGCGTCGTTGGCGTCGGCGATCGAGCCCGGGCGCAGGCCGTCGCCGAGCGAGAAGGCCACGTCGTAGGCCTTCATGATTTCGCAGATTTCCTCGAAGTGGGTGTAGAGGAAATTCTCCTTGTGGTGCGCCAGGCACCACTTGGCCAGGATCGAGCCGCCGCGCGAGACGATGCCGGTAACGCGCCGCGCGGTCAGCGGCACGTAGCGCAGCAAAACGCCGGCGTGGATGGTGAAGTAGTCCACGCCCTGCTCGGCCTGCTCGATCAGGGTGTCGCGGAAGATCTCCCAGTTGAGCTCTTCGGCGCGGCCGTCGACCTTCTCCAGCGCCTGGTAGATCGGCACCGTGCCGATCGGCACCGGCGAATTGCGGATGATCCACTCGCGGGTTTCGTGGATGTGCTTGCCGGTGGACAGGTCCATGACCGTGTCCGCGCCCCAGCGGATCGACCACACCAGCTTCTCCACTTCCTCGGCGATGCCCGAGGACACCGCCGAATTGCCGATATTCGCGTTGACCTTGGTCAGGAAGTTGCGGCCGATGATCATCGGCTCGCTTTCCGGGTGGTTGATGTTGTTGGGGATGATCGCGCGGCCGCGCGCGACTTCCTCGCGCACGAACTCGGGCGTGATGATCTTCTGGATGTTGGCGCCGAAGCTCTGGCCCGGATGCTGGTTCAGCAGGTGCGCTTCGCGGATCGATTCCAGCCGCTGGTTCTCGCGGATGGCGATGTATTCCATCTCCGGAGTGACGATGCCGCGGCGGGCGTAATGCATCTGGGTGACGTTGGTGCCGGCGGCCGCGCGGCGCGGCAGCGGACGGTTGCCGAAACGCACGTGGGCGAGCTTGGGGTCGTGCTCGCGCTGGCGGCCGAACTCCGAGGACAGGCGCTGCAGCAGCTCGGTGTCGCCGCGCTCGGCGATCCAGTTCGCGCGCAGCGGCGCCAGGCCGGCGGCCAGATCGATGTTGGCGTCGGCGTCGGTGTAGGCGCCGGAGGTGTCGTACACCGCCAGCGGCGCGTTGTCTTCGCCGCCGAAGATGGTCGGCGTGCGGTCGAGCGCGATCTCGCGCATCGGCACGTGCAGGTCCGGGCGCGAGCCCTGCACATGGATCTTGCGCGAGCCGGGGATCGGGCGGGTGACGTCGGCCGACAACTTCTCGGCTTGCTGGATCAGCTCGGAGGGAACCGCGTTCATGGGAATTCGTCCGCTTTGGAGGGGAAGACCGCACCATCGGGTGCAGCGCGGCGAGCCGGAGGGCTCGCACAAAGCGGGCGCGCGGACGCATCGATCGCGTCCTGCGAAGCTTCCCTACGGCGGTCTCAACCGCATCAGGTTCGAAGGGACTGTCTCAACCGGACGGCCGGATCGGCCCGCCGCGGTACCCCCGCTTCAAGTGCGCATTAGACCCGGAAACCGGCCCGGGCGCCAATCCCGCGGCGGCGACCGCGGCCACAGGCCGGCGCGGGCTGTCTTGCCGGCGTCGCGCGCGGCCGCTAGCGTGCGCGCATGAACCCAATCCGTCCGATCCTGCGCCCGCTCGCCCTGCTGCCCCTCGCCGCCGCCCTGCTGCTCGGCGGCTGCGTGCTAGGCCACACCGTGCAGCCCACGCCCGCGGCCGAACGCGCCGCCACCGACGCGCGCGCGGCCGCGTTGTTCGAACGCCTGCGGCCGCTGTGCGGGCAGGCCTTCGCCGGGCGCATCGTCGCCGACACCCCGCGCAGCGCCGACGACCCGTTCGTGGGCAAGACCCTGGTCATGCACGTGCGCGGCTGCGAGGCCGACACGATCCGCATCCCGTTCCAGGTCGGCGAAGACCGCTCGCGCACCTGGGTGTTCGACCGCCGCGCCGGCGAACTGCGCTTCAAGCACGACCACCGCCACCGCGACGGCAGCGAGGACGAGCTGACCATGTACGGCGGCGACCTCAAGCCGCGCGGCGAAGGCGATCGCTACGAATTCCCGGCCGATCCGCAAAGCCGCGCGCTGTTCCGGCGCCTGGGCCGCGAAGTCTCGGTGCCGAACGTGTGGGCGGTGCAGATCGATTCGCAGCGCTTCGTCTACGAACTCGCCCGCCCCGGCCGTTTGTTCCGGATCGAATTCGACCTGACCCGGCCGGTGCCCGCGCCCCCGCCGCCGTGGGGCGGCTGAGGACGCGGGCGATGCCGCAGGGCCTCAGTTCGGGCCCGGATTGACGTAATAGCCGTAGCAGTAGTTCTGGCCGTTCTTGGTCAGATAGAACCGGCTGCAGTTGGTGTCGTAGCTGCTGCCGGTGGCGGTGATGCGATAGCCCGACAGATACGTGCCGTTGAGGTGGTAGAAGCTGCCGTTCTGCTTCAGCGACCAATGCTCGTGCGGGCCGGTCGACTGGCCGCCGTTGCACAGCGCCTGCGCCTGGGTGTTGGCGGGGTTGGCGATGGCGGTGTTCATCGACACGTTGGCGCCGGTGTTGTACTGGATGTTCATCAGGTGGTAGTAGGTCGTCGACCAGCCGCCGGTGTGCACGATCTCGGCGAAGCACGAAGAGTGGCGCTTGAACGAGCCCGCCGCCGACGCCGACACCCAGTTGCCGTTCTGGTTGCTGCCCCAGCCGCCGCCGCGCGACATGTCCAGCGACGACATCGGGTAATTGCCCGAGCCGGTGTTGGTGTGCGCGCCGCCGACATGCCAGCTGGCGCCGCGCGGGAACGGGAACTGCAGCAGGCCGTTGGGCGACAGCGGCTGCACGTCCGGGCCGGCCTTGGCGAAGCGGTCCGAAGCCGCCTTGGCCTGGCGCGGTTCGTTGAACAGGCGACCGTAGACCAGCTGGAACTCGCCGTCGCCGCGCAGCGCGGCCGCCGGCTCGTTGTCGCCGGAACGCTCGAACAGCGCCTGCAGCGGATTGGCGCGGGCCAGCGTCACCGGTCCCTTGGCGCCGTCGGGATCGCGCTCGTACAACGACTCGCGCAGCGCCAGCGCGACCTCACGGGTCTGCGCGCCGAAGCCGTCGGCGCGCGCCAGCTTGCCGAACGGACGGTTGCTCGCGCGCTTGGCGCTGACCGCGCCGCTCTGCTGCTCCATCAGCGCGATCAATACCTTCGGGCTGATCCCGCTGTAGCCGGCCCAGTGCGAGATCTCTTCCGAATGCTTGCGCAGATGCGGCGCGTGCTTGGCCAGATACGCGTCGATGTCGAAGTCGAACATCTCGTCGTAGGAATACACCAGATCCTCGCCGCTGAGGCCGTGGCCCTGCGCGCTGGCGTTGCCGCCGATCGTCGCCAGCGCGCACATCAGCGCCAGCCCCAGTCCCGCCTTGGAAATCTTCTTCATGGTCTGCTCCCGAGAAAGACGTTTGAAGAGTGGTGGACGGCGCTGCGGCCGCGAAGCCGGAACCGCAGCGGCGAACGGCGCATGCGCATGGATGCGCACGACCGTTCGTCATCGGCGGAGCCCCGCGATCGCTGTCCGTATACCGCGGGCGGCCGGACTCTGACCGCGGGCGCGGACGCTGTCGTGCGACGCAGTTCAAATCGAGGCCGTACATGCGCTTGCGCACGGCCATTCCTCAATGCGGTTCACACCGCGTGCGCGATCGCGTCGCAAAGCGAAGGCAGTGCGGCGCGGCGAGCATGAACACAAATGGGAGCAGCGCACACAATGCGCGCGCCGCGGCGCGGGTTTGTTGCGCTGCCGCGCGCGCCTGCGCCGCGCGCTGCACGTGCGAAGCATCGAGGATGCGCATCTGCGACACTGGCGCCCCGCACGCCAAGGAGAGCCGCGCATGCACCGCCCCGATCCGATCCCATCGGCCCGCCGCTCGCGCGGCCGCCGCGCAACCGCAGCGCTTCTGGCCGTCGCCGCGCTGGCGCTGAGCGCGTTCGCCCACGCCGACGAATTCGTCCTGCAAAGCGCCGACCTGCGCGAAGGCGAGCCAGTGCCGGCGCTGCATCTGTTCCCGGCCTGCGCCGGCGGCAACGTCTCGCCGGCGCTGGAATGGAAGAACCCGCCCGAAGGCACGCGCAGCTTCGCGATCACCGTGTTCGACCCCGACGCGCCCACCGGCAACGGCTGGTGGCACTGGGCCCTGGTCAACCTGCCGGCCGACACCGCCGCGCTGCCGCGCGGCGCCAAGCCGCCGGCCGGGGCGATGGCGCTGCGCAACGATTTCGGCGTGGCCGGCTACAGCGGCCCGTGCCCGCCGCCGGGCAAGACCCACCGCTACGAGTTCACGGTGTGGGCGCTCAAGAGCGACAAGCTCAAGCTCGATGCCAAGGCGCAGGCGATGCTGGGCGGCGCGATGGCCCGCGCCGATGCACTCGGCCACGCGACCATCACGGTGAAGTACAGCCGGCCCAAGTGAGTTCGAGGTCGGGCTCGCGCGCACCTGCGCGCGCCGAACCGCCGCGCAAACGGCCGCGCCCAAGCGCGGCCGAAAGTAACCGCAGAAACCATTGCCCGGCACCGAGTCGCCGCCATCGGCGCGACCGCAAACCCGTGCCGGCATTGGCTTCGCGCCGCGCGCACATTTTTGCGCGGCCCCTCTTGACGCGCCGCACAACGGCACGGTATTGCTAAGCCCATGCACGCCGCCCTCGCCCTCGCCCGCTCCGTCTCGACCCAGCCGCACGGCCGGGTATCGGCCGTCGCGGCGATGTCGATTACCACCACCGGTACCGGTACCACTCCTCACAGGGTGCGGACGGGCGTGTCCAGCTGAACCACCACGCCGCTCCGCACCCGACCAGGGTGCGGGCTGCCGGCCCCACCTTCGACGGACCCGCGGAGCTCCACCAGGAGCCTGCCATGTCGTCCGCCCCACCCCAAGCCGCTTTCGATGCCCAGCCCGATGCGGCCGCGGGCGAAGATCCTCTTGCCGACGCCGCCGCCGCGCATGCGGCCGCGGCCGGCCCGCCCGCACGCCACGCGCACAAGTTCGGCGGCAGCAGCCTCGCCGATCCCGACCGCTACCGCGTCGCGGTCGGCCTGCTCGACGACGGCGCGCGCGAGCGCATCGCGGTGGTCTCGGCGATGCAGGGCGTCACCGATGCGCTGGTCGCGATCGTCGACGCCCGATTGAGCGGCCAGGACTGGAAGCCGGCCTGGACCACGCTGCGCAAGCGCCACCTCGACACCGCGCTGTCGCTCGACCCGCACCGCCGCCACGGCGCGCTGGAAGCGCTGGAAGCCGAGTTCGTGCAGTTGCGCGACGCCCTGGAGTCTCTGCATTCGCGCGACGAAAAAACCCCGCAAGCGATCGCCGGCCTGGGCGAGGTGTGGTCGTCCTATCTGATCCACGCCGCGCTCGGCGGCGATCCGGCCGGCTGGGCGCGGCTGGACGCGCGCGAGGTGCTGGTGGTGCACCCCAGCGAAATGGGCATGGCGGTGGACTGGGCGCAAAGCCGCGACAACCTCGCCACGTGGCGAAAACGCAACGCCGCGGCCAACGTGGTGGTCACCGGCTTCGTCGCCCGCGACGGCTACGGTTACACCACCACGCTCGGCCGCAACGGCAGCGATTACTCCGCGGCGATCTTCGCCAACCTGTTCGACGCCGACGCGCTGACCATCTGGACCGACGTCGACGGCGTGCTCTCGGCCGATCCGCGGCTGGTCCCCGATGCGGTCTGCCTGCCCTCGATGTCGTATGCCGAAGCCTGCGAACTGGCTTATTTCGGCGCCAAGGTGCTGCACCCGCAGACCATGGCGCCGGTGCAGCAGCGCGGCATCCCGCTGCGCATCCGCAACACCCGCAACCCGCATTCGCCCGGCACGCTGATCAGCCTGCGCGCGCAGCCCGGGCAGGCGCCGGTGAAGGGGCTCAGCCTGGTCCACGATCTGGCGGTGCTGGAGTTGGTCGGCAACGGCCTGGTCGGCGTACCCGGCGCGGCCGAGCGATTGTTCGGCGCGCTGCGCGCGGCCGGCGTCTCGGTGACGATGATTTCGCAAGGCTCCTCCGAGCATTCGATCTGCTGCGTGGTGCGCGCGGCCGAGGCCGAACGCGGCCGCGACGCGATCGTCGCCGCCTTCGCCGAAGCGATGGCCGACGGCCAGGCGCAACACGTGCAGGTCACCCCGGACGTCTGCGTGCTGGCCGCGGTCGGCGACGGCATGGTCGGCCAGCCCGGCGTGGCTGCGCAGTTGTTCGACGGTTTGGCCAAGGCGCGGGTCAACCTGCGCGCCATCGCCCAGGGCGCGGGCGAGCGCAACATCTCGGTGGCGATCGCCGCGCGCGACGCCACCCGCGCGCTGCGCGCGGCGCATTCGGCGTTCTGGCTGTCGCCGCAATGCATTTCCATCGGCGTGATCGGCCCGGGCAAGGTCGGCCGCGCGCTGCTCGCGCAGCTGGCCGCCGCGCAACCGCGCTTCCAGCGCGAATCGCGCCCGCAGCGGCGCCTGGACCTGCGCCTGCGCGCGCTCGCCGACAGCCGGCGCATGCGTCTGGCGCCGCGCGCGCTCGAGTTCGACGACGTCCACGCGCTCGAGGCCGAGTCCGAAGCGCTGGACCTGGAGCGCTTCGCCGCGCACGTGCGCGCCGAGCACATCCCGCACGCGCTGATCGTCGATTGCAGCGGCTCCGACGCGGTCGCCGCGCGCTATCCCGAATGGCTCGCCGCCGGCATCCACGTGGTCACCCCGAGCAAGCACGCCGGCGCCGGCCCGCTGGCGCGCTTCGAGGCGATCCGCGAAGCCGCGCGCCACGGCGGCCAGTTCCGCTACGAGGCCACGGTCGGCGCCGGCCTGCCGGTGATCCAGACCCTGCGCTCGCTGCTCGACACCGGCGACGAGCTGACCGAGGTCGAAGGCATCCTGTCGGGCACCCTGGCCTGGCTGTTCAACCGCTACGACGGCCGCACGCCGTTCTCGCAACTGGTGCGCGAGGCGCACGAGCTGGGCTACACCGAGCCGGACCCGCGCGACGACCTGTCCGGCACCGACGTCGCGCGCAAGCTGGTGATCCTGGCGCGCGAAGCCGGGCGGCCGTTGTCGCTGGAGCAGATCGAAGTCGAGAGCCTGGTGCCGGAGTCGTTGCGCAGCGTATCGAAGGAAGAATTCTTCGCCCGCCTGGACGAGCTCGACGCGCCGCTGCAGCAGCGCTTCGACGCCGCGCGCGCGGCCGGGCTGAGCCTGCGTTATCTCGCCCGCCTCGACCGCGACGGCCGCGCCAGCGTCGGCGTGGTCACCCCGCAGCCGGGCCACGCGGCCTTGCACGGCGCGCTCACCGACAACCTGATCCAGTTCCGCACGCGCCGTTACGCCGATAATCCGCTGGTGGTGCAAGGCCCGGGCGCCGGCCCGGACGTCACCGCCGCCGGCGTGTTCGGCGACTTGCTGACCATCGCCCAGACCCTCGGAGCCCGTGCATGAGCGCTGCCCATCCTTCCGCTGCCGACGAAGCCGACGCCGCGCCCGCGCTGCACGCTCCTGCACAGCAGGCGCGCGCGTTCGCGCCCGGCAGCGTCGGCAACATCGGCGTGGGCTTCGACGTGCTCGGCCATTCCATCGAAGGCGTGCGCGATGTCGCCACGGTGCGGCGCATCGACGAGCCGGCGGTACGCATCCGCGCGATCCGCGGCGCGGTGCCGGGCGCGGATTCGCTGCCGCTGGAAGCCGCGCGCAACACCGCCGGGCAGGCGCTGATCTCGCTGCGGGAAAAACTCGGCCTCGCGCACGGCTTCGAGCTGGAGCTGGACAAGGGCATTCCGCTCGGCTCGGGGCTCGGCGGCTCGGCGGCGTCGTGCGTCGCGGCCCTGGTCGCGGCCAATGCGGTGCTGGCCAAACCTTTGTCGCGCGATGCGCTGTACGAATTCGCGCTCGACGGCGAATCGGTGTCCAGCGGCAGCCGCCACGGCGACAACGTCGCGCCGATGCTGCTCGGCGGCGTGGTCATGGCGACCTCGACGCGGATGATTGCGCTGGCGGTGCCCGAGTGGCTGTATGCGGTGGTGGTGCATCCCGATCAAGTGTTGGAGACGCGACGCGCGCGCGCGGTGCTGGCCGATCCGTATCCGCTGGCGCAGGTGGTCAAGCAGAGCGCGCATCTGGCGCTGTTCCTGACCGGCCTGCAGCGCGGCGACGCCGGGCTGCTGCGCGAAGGCCTGGTCGACCTGCTGGTGGAACCGCGGCGCGCGCCGCTGATTCCGGGCTTCGCCGCGGTCAAGGCGGCGGCGCTGGACCACGCCGCGCTCGGCGCCAGCATTTCCGGCGCCGGGCCGAGCTGCTTCGCCTGGTTCGCCTCGCGCAGCGACGCGGCCGCGGCGGCGCCGGCGATGCGCCAGGCCTTCGCCGATGCCGGTTTCGACTCGCGCGCCTACGTCACCCCGGTGGCCGGGCCGCGCGCGGAGGTACTCGACTGAGTCCGCTGCCGTCGCGCCGCGACGATCCGTCCTTCGCCTACCGCAACGCGCCGGGTTCCTGAGCCGAACCGCGGCGCGCCGCCCCCAACCGGACTACGCATGAATTTCCTCAGCACGCGCGGCCAGACCGCGCCCACGCCGATCGACGCCGCGCTCGCCGCCGGCCTCGCCCCCGACGGCGGCCTCTACGTTCCCGAATCGATCCCGCTGCTGGCGCAGCCGCTCGCCGCAGGCTCGCTGGCCGAAACCGCGCACACCGTGCTCGCGCCCTACTTCGCCCAGTCGGCGCTGCGCGGGCGCCTCGGCGAGCTGTGCGCGCAGGCGTTCTCGTTCGACGCGCCGCTGCGTGCGCTGAGCCCGCCCGACAGCTGGCTGCTGGAGCTGTTCCACGGCCCCACCGCCGCGTTCAAGGATTACGCCGCGCGCTTTCTCGCCGCCGCATTGGCCGGCCTGCGCGCGCCCGACGCGCCGGATACCACGATCGTCGTGGCCACCTCCGGCGACACCGGCGCCGCGGTGGCCGCGGCGTTCCACCGCCGGCCCGGCTTCCGGGTGCTGATTCTGTATCCCGATGGGCGGGTCTCGCCGCGCCAGGCTCATGGCCTGGGTTGCTGGGGCGACAACGTCCAGGCGCTGCGCGTGGACGGCGATTTCGACGCCTGCCAGCGCCTGGCCAAGCAGGCGCTCAGCGACGAAGCGCTGCGCGCGCAGGTGCCGCTGAGTACGGCCAACAGCATCAGCCTGGGCCGGCTGCTGCCGCAGGCGGCGTACTACGCCCACGCCGCCGCGCAGTACTACGCCGGCCACGGCGAGCCGCTGAACTTCATCGTGCCCACCGGCAATCTCGGCAACGCCTGCGCCGCGCTGGTGGCCAAGCGCATGGGCGCGCCAGTCGGCGAACTGCGCCTGGCGACCAACGCCAACGACACCTTGCCGCGCTACTTCGCCGGCGCCGAGTACGCCGCCCAGCCGACCCGCGCGACCCTGGCCAACGCCATGGACGTCGGCGCGCCGAGCAATTTCGAACGCCTGCGCCACTGGCACCGCGACGACGCCGAACTGCGCGCGGCGATCCAGGCCGAGGGCGTGGACGATGCGGCCATCGTCGACACCATCCGCGCCGCGCCGGCCCGTTACGGCATCGTGCCCTGCCCGCACACCGCGACCGGCCTGCGCGCGCTCGAGACCCTGCGCGCGCAGGGCGACGAACGGCCGTGGGCGGTGGCGGCGACAGCGCATCCGTCCAAGTTCGACAGCATCGTCGAGCCGCTGGTCGGCCACGCGGTCGAGCCGCCGCCGGCCCTGGCGGCGTCGCTGGCCCGGCCGGCCTCGGCGGAACCGATCGCGGCGGACTATGCCGTCTTGCGCGAACGTTTGCTGCGATAGCCGCGATTCAATCGATGTCGTTGAAGAACACGTGGTTTCCGATCGCCGCCGCGGGGCTGTGGCCCCGCGACCACTCCGGAGCTACCGTGCGCGTGTGGTAATGCGTGCTGCCCCCGGTGCGGTCCGCCAGTTCGCCGTTGACCGCGCGCCGGGCGATATCCAGGCACACGCCGAAGCTCGCATTGGACGAATCGACCTTGATCAACTTGGGGTAATTGGCACCGCCCGGATTCCAGCAGCTGAACTGCTTTGGCATCCTGCAGACCGCTTCCACTGTCAGGCCCCAGCGCTTGCGGCGCTTGCGCACGCGGTTCATCACCACATTGGCCACCGCTTCCTGCCCCTGAACCGGTTCGCCGCGCGCCTCGCCCCAGATCGTGCGCGCCAAGGTGTCGATCGCCAGGGCGCGGTCCTCGTGCATCAGCGCTTCGGTTCCTGGCGCCACTGAGCGTTCGGGAAGTCTCAGCTTGAAGCGACGCAGAATCGGCCCGATCGGGATCATCACCGCCTCGCCGGAAGCGATCGACCCCATATGCAGGCCGACGATGCGGCGCTGCAGGTCCATGACAACGGCGCCACTGTCGCCGGCCTGGGTCGGCGCGTCGTGCAACACCAGTCCGCTGAAGCCGAATACCTGGCCGTCGAATTCGACGCGGCCGTTGTAATCGATCTGCGTGACGCGGCCGCTCAGCTGGCCGCTCTTGGCGCCGAACAGCACCACCGGCTCATGCTCGGCCAGGGACGTCTTGCGCAAGCCGATCGGCGCCTGCCCGTTGTTCGGGACTTCATCGATGGCCGAACTCGGCTTCACCAGGGCCAGTTCGTACAGGTTGGGCCAGGGATCTTCGGCACTGGAAGGCAATGGCGGCTCGTGCAGGACCAATGTTCCCAGCGCGGCACGGGGATTGCTCTCCCCACCGGGGAACCCCAGGCCGACCACCCTGCTTTGCAAGGGCCCATCCAGCACGTGTGCGCAGGTCAGCACCAAGGCCTCGTCGGATATGCCCGGGGCGATCACCAAGCAGCCCAACGTGCCCCATTCGGGCGAGCGCTCGCTGGCCAGCGCTTCGCCGCAGCGAAAGGCCTGAGCTGCGATGGCGGATCCCTCCACAACGTCGACCGGTATCGGCCCAGCGACGCCGGGCAGGCGCAACACCGCCGGGATCAAGGTCGAACACACCTCCTCGGCCGGCTTCTTCGCGCTTACGTGCACGATAATCGCCAGCTCCCGCTGCGCGATGCCACCGGTACGCCGGTGCCCCACCGCTATGCCCTCGATGCAGGTCGCACTCAGCCAAGCATTCGCCGCCTTGCGCGCGCGGGTCAGCGCAGCGCGCGCGGCACGATCACGGGGCTTCCGCTGTCCCAGCAACAGTTGAAGGGCACGGCGAACCCGATTCAGATCGCCCGCGCTCATGGCGAGTCCTGCGCGCATTGGTCGGGCTCTTGCATGACCGCGTCAAACAATTTATGCGACAGCTGAGCGCCCAACGGGATGTTCTTCTCGCCGGCGAAGGCCACTAGCTTGCCCTGGGTTTTGGGACCGATCACCCCGTCGCTGTCCGCGTCGGTCAGCCCCAGCCGGCATTGCAGGTCCTTGATTTCATCTTCCGAATAGTTGCCGCTGAAACCCGCCGGAAGATCGCCTGCAGCCGTGGCGGCGGTTTTGGGCGTCGCCTTGGCCGCAGGCGCGTTCGTCGACGGCGCGGCGGCGGCAGGCAACACCGTGATCTTGTACGCCTTGCTGACCTTGCCGGTCGGGTCGGTGATAGTCAGCGTCACCGGCTCAGCGCCGGTCGGCTGGCCGCCGGTCACGACGATGGTCAATTTTCCGTTCTTGACCAAGGGACCGTTAGTCGTGACGGCATCGGCCTTGCCGCCGCTCACCGAATGGCTGGGGAAGGCGTTGCTCTGGGTGTTGGTGATCTGGAAGTCCAGCGTCGCGCCGACTTTCACAGATTGGGCGGCATCGGCCGGCAGGACCGCAAAGTCGCTCGCGACGTCGCTGGGGTTGCACAAGGCGTAAGCGTCCTTGGCTTCCAGCGGCGATTCCAACGAACGCACGGTCGCCAACAGGTCCGCCGTGCTGGCGATCAGAGCGTCGGTCGCCTTTTTGATCGCGTCCTCGGCTAAGGCGCTCGGGCTGCCGCTCAATTGCACCTTTATGTTGTTCGCGGCCGGCGGCGGCGGCAAGTTGTTCAATCCGAACGAGCCGGCAGTGCCGCGCAGATTGCCAGCTATCGCCATCAGGCTGTCGAGATTGCTTTCCTGCCGCGAGGCCAGAATGGCGGTCTGGGTGACGATGCGTTCTGTGGCGAATGCTGCGCGCAGGCCCGCGTTTTCGCTGACGCGCTGTATCGCGCCAGCCCGGGCCAGCAGGTTCGAGGCATTGTCGCGAGCTACCGCCGCACGCGACACCGTCGGCGAACTCGCCGACAACGCACTCGCGTGTTCGCTCAACTGCGATTCCAGAACGACCAGGTCGCTTTGCGTTTTAATGATCTTGCGCGACAGGTTGTTCAACTCGGCCTGCGCGCGCCGCAGCTCCAGTGTGGCGTCCATCACGCAGCTCAGGGCCAGCGCCCCTTCCAGATAAACGCGTTGCTTGCCTTGCGGCGCGAGGAAGCTGGTCGTTCCGTACACCGCCGCCGAGCCGAGCGCCAGGCGGGTGATGCGATCTTTCGAGCCATGGCCGCTGATGCCATAGAACGCACCGACGGCGCCGGCGGGAAACGCCACCAGAGCGTTGATATTGCGCGCGACGGAATGTTGGCCCGCGGCGTTGAGGTGTTGCTTGCGCCATGCCGCCGTGTAGCGGAGCGCTTCATCCACGCTGCATGCGCCGGCCGACGGCTGTCCGTTGTTTCCCGTTCCCGCGCCGGCGGCCTCCCCCGCCAGATTGCAGCTCGACACGGGCGATTTCAGGTTGACGCTGAAAAGCGAACAGCCGCTCATGCACAGCGCGCAGATCAACAACAAGCCCCGCAGCCCCCTGTAACCCCATGCCACCTGATGGTGGATCGCGGAAAAACTCGCGTACTCGCAACGCATGGCACACTCCCTTGCTTGCCGTTGACGGACATCCCCAAAAATCCGCGCGACGCACTGCCTGTAGCTCACCGGACGATCACGCCGGCCACCGTTGCGTCGGTTGCAGCATGCTGGTCGTAACGGATAACTCGGACGGGGCAGGACACGCCGGTGCGGCAATCGGCGAAACAGTCGCATGGAGGCACTTTTTCTGCGCAAAATCGCCCGGTCCGCGAGACGTCGCTAGGCGCTTGTCTCTCCGCCGTCTGGCTCAAGGGCCGATGCTCGAACACCCCGTCGGTCTCGTCGCGAACCTTCGCGATGCGCATCGACGCATTGCCCGCATCGACGGGACCGGATGGTTCGCCGGCGGGTAAGCGGCATCGGCGCAATCGCTCCGGGGCGGTCGCTGTGCACACGGCGATGTCGCGGACCGCCGTGCGACCGGGTGAGCGGCTCAGCATGAATGAGATAGAGGAAGCCCCTTCGCCACACCGGCCGATATCGGCGACGTACAACCCAAGGCTGCGCAGCCTCGGGCCGGCAGGGATCGTCGCGACCTGACCGGCACCGGCCGGACGGTACGTATGAACCGGCGCGATTAGACCCCCAATTTCGCTCCGGCCCGCATAGGGCCGCGACAGGCGCTGGATCCGCAAACCACGCCGCAAGCCGTACGGCGATCGCCCTCACGCTTCGCGATGGTTTTCCAGGAAACTATTGACAAGCCCTGAGCGCGCATGGTCTTCTCGACCCATGACGCAGCGCAGCAACCACCGCCGGACGAATTCGCAGGCCATCGCGGCCTCGAACGAATCCGCGCGCGCCGCGCAGCTCCGCGCCACCCTGCTCAAGGCCGCTCCGGCCATCGCAAGCATTATTCTTGCCCTCGTACTTATTACCTCGCTCACCAGCGCGGGATACGGGTTCGTGTAGAAAACCACACCACCCGAAGGTCGAAAGAACCTGAACCCCGCGCCCAAAAGGCGCGGGGTTTTTCGTTATACGGCCTCGGGTTCCTGGCAACACCGCACGCGGACGTGCGGCAACGGCGAAGGATTCGCCTCCAAGGAACGCCGTTCGTGAGAAGCAACGCCATCAAGCAAGGCCCGGCCCGAGCCCCCGCGCGCGCGATGTTGCGCGCCACCGGCTTGGATGACGCGGCCATCGCCAGACCGCTGGTCGCCGTGGTCCACACCTGGAGCGACGTTTCGCCCTGCAACATCACCCTGCGCGATCTGGCCCAGCACGTGCGCCGCGGCGTCGTTGAGGGCGGCGGCACGCCGATCGAGTTCAACACCATCGCCGTCACCGACGGCATCGCCATGGGCAGCGACGGCATGCGCGCCTCGCTGGCCTCGCGCGAGACCATCGCCGATTCGATCGAACTGGCGGTGTCGGGCCATTGCCTGGACGCGATGGTGCTGCTGGTCGGCTGCGACAAGACCATCCCCGCCGCGGCGATGGCCGCCGCGCGTTTGGATATCCCCACCGTGATCCTCTACGGCGGCACGATCATGCCGGGCCATTGCCCGTCGAAGAAAGGCACCGCGCAGGACAAGCCGCTGACCGTGCAGGACGTGTTCGAAGCGGTCGGCGCGCATTCGGCCGGACGCATCGACGACGCCGAGCTGCACCGGATCGAATCGCACGCCTGCCCCGGCGCCGGCGCCTGCGGCGGCCAGTTCACCGCCAACACCATGGCGATGGTGCTGACCTTCCTGGGCCTGTCGCCGCTGGGCTATAACGATGTTCCGGCGATCCACGAAGACAAGCCGGAAACCGCGCGCCTGTGCGGCGAACTGGTGATGCAGCGCCTGCGCGACGGTTCGCCGACGCCGCGCGAACTGATCACCGCCGCCTCCTTGCGCAACGCCGCGCGCGCGGTCTCGGCCACCGCCGGTTCGACCAACGCCGCGCTGCATCTGCTGGCGATCGCCCACGAAGCCGGCGTCGCCTTCGACCTGGAAGAATTCGAAGCCGCCGCGCACACCCCGGTGATCGCCGACCTGAAACCCGGCGGTCGCTACACCGCCGCGGAAATGTTCGAATTCGGCGGCGCGGCGCTGGTGGCGCGCGAGCTGGAGACGGCCGGTCTGATCGAGGATATTCCGACGGTCACCGGCCGTTCCTTTTTCCAGGAGCTGCGCGAGGCGACGATGGCCGCGCAGCAGGACGTGGTGCGCCCGATCAGCGATCCGCTCAAGCCGCGCGGCGGCTACTCGATCATCTACGGCAACCTGGCCCCGGAAGGCTGCATCCTGAAACTGGCCGGCCACGGCCGCGAGCACTTCGAAGGCCCGGCGCGGGTGTTCGATTCGGAAGAAGCGGCGTTCGCCGCGGTGCAGGCGCGGCAGATCGACGCCGGCGACGTGGTGGTGATCCGCTTCGAAGGCCCCACCGGCGGTCCGGGCATGCGCGAGATGCTGGCGGTGACCGCGGCGCTGGTCGGCCAGGGCCTGAGCAACGACGTCGCGCTGATCACCGACGGCCGTTTCAGCGGCGCGACCCACGGCTTCATGGTCGGCCACATCTCGCCCGAGGCTGCGCACGGCGGCCCGATCGCGCGGCTGCGCGAGGGCGACCGCGTCGTCATCGACGTCACCACCCGTACCTTGAGCGTCGCCGCCGACCTGGCCGCGCGCGAACCCGCGCGCATCGCCCCGCGCGTGACCACCGGCGTGCTGGCCAAGTACGCGCGCAGCGTCGGCTCGGCCTCGCGCGGCGCGGTCACCGCGCCCGGCCCGCTGCAGGCGCCGAAAAAGATCGAAGCGACCTTGATCGAAAACGCAGCTCTAGAACCCGAAGCATCCGAACCCGCCTGACCCGCTCTGCCTCACTCCTCACTTCTCTCCGCTCACTCCTCCCTACGAGATCCCGCCATGACCAGCACCGCCTCCCGTCCCAAGATCGCCGTCGTCGGCTACGGCAGCCAGGGCCGCGCCCACGCGCTCAACCTGCGCGATTCCGGCTTCGACGTCACCGTAGGCCTGCGCCCGGGCGGCCCGACCGAGATCAAGGCCAAGGCCGACGGCTTCACCGTCAAGAATCCGGCCGAAGCGGTCGCCGACGCCGACCTGGTCGCCGTGCTCACGCCGGACATGGTCCAGGCGCAGCTCTATCGCGACGTGATCGAGCCGAACATCCGCGAAGGCGCCTGCCTGCTGTTCGCGCACGGCTTCAACGTGCATTACGGCCAGATCGCGCCGCGCGCCGACCTCGACGTGGTTTTGGTCGCGCCCAAGGGCCCGGGCGCACTGGTGCGCCGCGAGTACGAGATCGGCCGCGGCGTGCCCAGCGTCTACGCCGTGCATCAGGACACCAGCGGCCGCGCCGAAGAGTTCGCCCTGACCTACTGCGCCGGCATCGGCGGCGCGCGCCAGAACGCGATCAAGACCACGTTCAAGGAAGAGACCGAGACCGACCTGTTCGGCGAACAGGCGGTGCTGTGCGGCGGCGCGACCAAGCTGGTCCAGGCCGGCTGGGAAACCCTGGTCGAAGCCGGCTATCAGCCGGAAGTGGCCTATTACGAGTGCCTGCACGAGCTGAAGCTGATCGTCGACCTGTTCTACGAAGGCGGCATCACCCGCATGCACGAGTTCATCAGCGAGACCGCCCAGTACGGCGCGCTGACCCGCGGCAGCTACGTCGTCGACGACAACACCAAGGCGCAGATGCGCAAGGTGCTGACCGAGATCCAGGACGGCACCTTCGCCAAGCAGTGGATCGCCGAATACGCCTCGGGCAACGCCAACTACAAGGCGCTCAAGCGCGGCGACCTGGAACACCCGATCGAAGCGGTCGGCAAGAAGCTGCGCGCGAACATGAAGTGGCTGGACAACGCTCCCAAGACCGCGGCCGCTCCGGCGGCCGCCCCGGCCGCGTCGCGCGGCGAACGACAGGAAGAGGCCGCCTGATGAACGGTGCCCGCTGGCTGGCGCAAGCGCTGGCCGCAGAAGGCGTGGATACGCTGTTCGGTTATCCGGGCGGCACGATCATGCCTTTCTACGACGCCCTGCACGGCTCGGACCTGAAGCACATTCTGGTCCGCCACGAGCAAGGCGCGGCTTTCGCGGCCAACGGCTACGCCCGTGCCAGCGGGCGAGTCGGCGTTTGCGTAGCCACCTCCGGCCCTGGCGCGTCGAACCTGGTCACCGGCATCGCCGATGCGATGCTGGACTCGGTGCCGATGGTCTGCATCACCGGCCAGGTCGCGACCTCGCTGATGGGCACCGATGCGTTCCAGGAACTGGACGTGTTCGGCATGACCCTGCCGATCGTCAAGCACAGCTTCCTGGCGCGCAGCGTTGACGACCTGCCGCGCATGCTCGGCGAAGCGTTCCGGCTGGCGCGTTCGGGCCGGCCGGGTCCGGTGCTGATCGATCTGCCCAAGGACGTGCAGAACGCCGACGCTTCGCATCTGCCCGCGCACACGCCGCTGCCCACCGATGCGGTTCCGGCGGCGCCGGACGCGTCCTACCACGAGGCCGCGGCGCTGATCGCGCACGCACGCAAACCGCTGGTCTACGGCGGCGGCGGCATCTCGCTGGGCGGCGCGGTCGAGTCGTTCCGCGCCTTCGTCGAGGGCAGCCAGATTCCGGCGGTGCTGACGCTGAAGGGATTGGGCGCGCTGCCGGCCGATCACGCCCTGAACCTGGGGATGCTCGGGATGCACGGCAACCGCGCCGCCAATCTGTCGGTGCAGGAATGCGATCTGCTGATCGTGGTCGGCGCGCGCTTCGACGACCGCGCCACAGGCAAGCTGGCCGAGTTCGCGCCGAACGCGCGGGTGGTGCACATGGACCTGGACGCCTGCGAGATCGGCAAGCTGCGCCACGCCGACGCCGGCGTGCGCGGTTGCCTGCGCCGCTCGCTGGACGCGCTGACCCCGGCGATCACCGCGCAGTTGCAGGGCCGCAACGGCGGCGCCCGCCGCGCCTGGCGCGATACCTGCCTGCAGCGCAAGCGCGAGTGCGCGCCGCGCTACGACGCGCCGGGCGAAACCGTGTACGCACCGGCGCTGCTGCGCACGCTGTCCGAGCGCGCGCCGCAGGCGGTGGTCGCCTGCGATGTCGGCCAGCACCAGATGTGGGTCGCCCAGCATTGGCGCTTCGACGACCCGCGCAAGCACCTGACCAGCGGCGGCCTGGGCGCGATGGGCTTCGGCGTGCCGGCCGCGCTGGGCGCGCAGTTGGAAAATCCGGAAGCGACCGTGATCTGCGTCAGCGGCGACGGCTCGTTCCTGATGAACGTGCAGGAGCTGGCGACCATCGCCCGCTATCGCCTGCCGGTGAAGATCGTGCTGCTCGACAACCAGGCCCTGGGCATGGTGCGGCAGTGGCAGGAACTGTTCTTCGAACGCCGCTATTCGGAGATCGACCTGTCCGACAACCCGGACTTCTGCGCGATCGCCGCAGCGTTCGGGATCAAGGCGATGTACGTCGACCGCGCCGATTCGGTCGAAGAAGCGCTGACTTACATGCTCGATACCCCCGGCCCCGTGCTGCTGCACGTGGCCATCGACCAGGCCGCCAACGTCTGGCCGCTGGTTCCGCCGAACCACAACAACGCGCAGATGCTGGATCCGGAAGCCAACGACGCCGACGCGATCGTCAGCCTGACGCCCCCCGCCGCCGAACAGGAGAGCGCCCATGCGATACCAGCTTGATCTGACCCTGCGCCAGGCCGAAGGCGCCCTGGCCCGGGTATTGGGCGCCGCCGAACGCCGCGGCTTCCGTCCCCTGTCGGTGGACGGCGAGGCGCAACCCGACGGCGACCGCTGGCACCTGCGCATGACGGTGGAAGGCGACCGCGCCGACACCGCGCTGCAGAGCCAGCTCGCCAAGCTCTACGACTGTCTTGCTGTCGAGGTTTCCTCATGCACATGAACACCGAAGTTCTGGAACGTCCCGAAGCCGCGCAGTCGCCGGCGCAGGCCGCTGCGGCCGTGCGCGAGCGTTCGCAGGCGCCGAGCCGCAGCGGTGAGGCTTTCGATGCGGCAGAAAGCTCTGAGTCCCGCGCTCGCAGCGAAGTCCCGGTTTCCCAACGCCAACCTCTCGTTTGGTTCGACGGCAAGTTCATCACCGCCGACGCCCCCGAAGCGCCGCTGACCACCCACGCCATGCACTACGGCACCGCGGTGTTCGAAGGCATCCGCAGCTACGCCACCGCCGACGGCGGCGCGGCGGTGTTCCGCCTGCCCGAGCACCTGGAGCGCATGCGCAAGGGCGCGGACATGTTCGGCATCGAGTTCGATATCGAACGCGCCGGCCGCGCGGTGCTGGACACGCTGCGCGCCAACGGCCACCGCGACGCCTACATCCGCCCGCTGACCTGGATGGGCACCGGCACGATCGGCCTGGACGTCGACCCGCTGACCCAGCACCTGATGGTCGCCACCCTGGCCAAGGTCGTGCATCTGGGCGGCGCGCGCACGCGCCTGACCGTGTCGCCGTGGAAGCGCAATCCGGCGACCTCGCTGCCGCCGCTGAAGCTGTCGGGCGCCTACGTCAATTCGATCCTGGCCAAGCGCGAAGCCAAGCAGCGCGGTTTCGACGAGGCGCTGTTCACCGACGACAAGGGCTATGTGGTCGAGTGCACCGGCGCCAACGTGTTCATGGTCAAGAACGGCGAAGTGACCTCGGTCGAGCATCGCGACGCGCTGCCGGGCATCACCCGCGACACCATGATCGCGCTGTCGGGCGCGCAGTCGCGCGAAGTCACCCTGCACGAGCTGCTGGATGCCGACGAAGTCTTCGTCTGCGGCACCGCGGCCGAAGCCTGCGCGATCAGCGTGCTGGACCGCCGCGAGTTCGGCGACAACCCGGTCACCCGCGAACTGGCGGCGCTGTACGCCCAGGTCGTGCGCGGCCAGGACGGCCGCTACGCGCACTGGCTGACGGCGGTCTGAGCATGGACGGCGACGTAGTACGCACCGAGACGACCGTCGGCGCCGCCGATCTGCTGGCGGCGCAGGCGCGGCTGCGCCGCTACCTCGCCGTCACCCCGCTGCATCATGCCGAACGCTTCGGCTGCTGGCTGAAGTTGGAAAACCTGCAGCGCACCGGTTCCTACAAGGTGCGCGGCGCGCTCAACGCGCTGCTGGCCGCGCGCGAACGCGGCGACCACCGTCCGGTGATCGCCGCCTCGGCCGGCAACCACGCCCAGGGCCTGGCCTGGGCCGCCTACCGCCTGGGCGTGAACGCGATCACGGTGATGCCGCGCTGCGCGCCGCAGACCAAGATCGCCGGCGTCGCCCACTGGGGCGCGACCGTGCGCCTGCACGGCGAGACCTACGACGAAGCCAAGGCCTTCGCCATCGAACTGGCGCAGCAGCACGACTACCGCCTGCTGTCGGCCTTCGACGACCCCGATGTGATCGCCGGCCAAGGCACGGTCGGCCTGGAGCTGGCCGCGTTCGCGCCCGACGTGGTGCTGGTGCCGATCGGCGGCGGCGGCCTCGCTGCCGGCGTGGCGTTGGCGCTGAAATCCCAGGGCGTGCGCATCATCGGCGCGCAGGTCGAAGGCGTGGACTCGATGGCGCGCGCGCTGCGCGGCGACCGCCGCCTGATCGAACCGGCCGCGACCCTGGCCGACGGCGTGCGGGTGAAAGACCCCGGCCGCCTGACCGAACGCCTGCTGTCGCAGTTGCTGGACGACGTGGTGATCGTGCGCGAAGCCGAGCTGCGCGAAACCCTGGTCCGGCTGGCGCTGGAAGAACACATCATCGCCGAAGGCGCCGGCGCGCTGGCGCTGGCCGCCGGCCGCCGCATCGCCGCCAAGCGCAAGTGCGCGGTGGTCTCCGGCGGCAATCTCGACGCCCTCGTGCTGGCGCAGCTGTTGTCGGATGTGCGACCGCGCGCACCGCGGCGGCCGCGCCGTCGCAATCGCGACACCTCGCTGTCGCGTGCCGGCGCCACCATCGAGGCGGACATTTACAAGCTCGCCAATCTGCCGCCGCCGCGCGCGGCCGCGTCGCCCCCTTCTTCTTCCCCTTCCCCGCATCGCACCGTTACAGAGGATGTCCCCGCATGAACGAGTCGCCCGGTCCGGTAGCGTCGATTAGCGACGCCCCCCAGCACGTCACCATCTTCGACACCAGCCTGCGCGACGGCGAGCAATCGCCCGGCTGCAGCATGAGCGCCAGCCAGAAGCTGCGCTTCGCCCATGCGCTCAGCGAACTCGGCGTGGACGTCATCGAGGCCGGCTTCCCCGCAAGCTCGGAGGCCGACCTCGAGGGCGTGCGCGCGATCGTGCGCGAAGTGCGCGGTTCGTCGCTGGCGACTCTGGCGCGCTGTCACCCCGGCGACATCGAAGCCTGCGCGCGCGCGCTGGAAGGCGCGGCCAAGCCGCGCATCCATGTGTTCATCTCCACCAGCCCGCTGCACCGCCAGCACAAGCTCAACCTGGACCGGCAGCAGGTGCTGGAACGCGCCGTCGCCGCGGTCGAGCAGGCGCGCCGCTACGTCGACGACGTCGAGTTCTCCTGCGAAGACGCGCTGCGTACCGAGCCCGAATACCTGGTCGAGATCTGCAGCGCGGCGATCGCCGCCGGTGCGCGCACGCTGAACATTCCCGACACCGTCGGCTACACCACGCCCAGCGAGATCCGCTCGCTGTTCGAATACCTGCGTTCCAACGTGCGCGACGCCGACAAAGCGGTGTTCAGCGCCCACTGCCACAACGACCTGGGCCTGGCCGTAGCCAACAGCCTGGCCGCGATCGAAGGCGGCGCGCGCCAGGTCGAGTGCACCATCAACGGCATCGGCGAGCGCGCCGGCAACTGCGCGCTGGAAGAACTGGTGATGGCGCTGCGCGTGCGCAACGCTTACTACAACGCCAGCACCCGCATCGACACCCGCCGGCTGGTGCCGACCTCGCGCCTGCTCTCGCGCATCACCGGCATGGTGGTCCAGCGCAACAAGGCGGTGGTCGGGCAGAACGCGTTCGCGCACGAGTCGGGCATCCACCAGCACGGCATGCTCAAGCACCGCGGCACCTACGAGATCATGGCGCCCGAAGACGTGGGCTGGGCCCAGTCGCAGATGGTCATGGGCCGCCACAGCGGCCGCGCCGCGCTGAACGACCGCCTGCAGGCGCTGGGCTTCAGCGTCGACGAGGCGCGCTTGAACTCGGTGTTCGCCGCGTTCAAGACCCTGGCCGAGAAGAAGCGCGAAGTGTTCGACGCCGACCTGGAAGCGCTGGTGCTCGGCGCCGATGCCAAGGCCGCGCGCGGCTACCGGCTGGTGCGCGCCCACGTCAGCACCGGCGTGGCCGACGGCAGCCTGCCGACCGCGAGCGTGCAACTGGTCGATCCCGACGGCGCCACGATCAGCGAAGCCGCGGTCGGCGACGGCCCGGTGCACGCGCTGTTCGCCGCGCTGGCGCGCGCCACCGGCCTGCGTCTGGCGATCGACAGCTACAACGTCTCCAGCGTGACCACCGGCGACGACGCGCAAGGCCAGGCCAGCCTGACCGCGCGCGTGGACGGCGTCGAGCTGACCGGTTCGGGCACCAGCACCGACATCATCGAGGCCAGCGCGCTGGCCTGGCTGGAGCTGGCGAACCGGCTGGTGCGCACGCAGCGGCAGACGGAGCCGGCGACGCAGCCGCGCAAGGTCGCCGCGACCGCATGAATTATCAAAGCCCCTCTCCCGCTCGCGGGAGAGGGGTTGGGGTGAGGGCACGCCCTCATCCGGCCCTTCGGGCCACCTTCTCCCGCTCGCGGGAGAAGGACGCATCAAACACCTTCAACGCCTAGAGCCATAGTCGCCTCCATCATGACTTCAGCCACTCAACCCACCACGCTGTTCGACAAACTGTGGACCGCCCACCTGGTCGCGCCCGAATCCGAGGCCGCGCCGGCGGTGCTGTACATCGACCTGCACCTGATCCACGAAGTGACCTCGCCGCAGGCCTTCGCCGAACTGGAATCGCGCGGGCTCTCGCCGCGCCGCCCGGATCTGACCAAGGGCACGCTCGACCATTCCACCCCGACCCTGCCCGCCGGCGCTGACGGCCGCCTGCCCTACTACACCGCCGAAGCCGAAAACCAGGTCGACACCCTGCGCCGCAACTGCGCGCGCCACGGCGTCGAGCTGTTCGATTACGACAGCGACCATCGCGGCATCGTCCACGTGATCGGCCCGGAACTGGGCCTGACCCAGCCCGGCCAGACCATCGTTTGCGGCGACAGCCACACCGCCACCCACGGCGCGTTCGGCGCGCTGGCCTTCGGCATCGGCACCAGCGAGGTCGGCCACGTGCTGGCCACCCAGTGCCTGCTGCAGCGCAAGCCCAAGACCCTGGCGATCAATGTCGAAGGCGAACTGGCGCCCGGCGTCGGCGCCAAGGACTTGATCCTGCACATCATCGGCGCGATCGGCGTCAACGGCGGCACCGGCCACGTCATCGAGTACCGCGGCTCGACCATCCGCGCGCTGTCGATGGACGAGCGCATGACCGTGTGCAACATGTCGATCGAGGCCGGCGCGCGCGCCGGCCTGATCGCACCCGATCAGACCACCTTCGACTACCTCGCGCAGACCCCGCGCGCGCCGCGCGGCGCCGACTGGGAGCGCGCGGTCGCGCGCTGGAGCGAGTTCAAGACCGACGAGGGCGCGCAGTTCGACCGCGAAGTGCGCATCCACGCCAGCGCGATCAAGCCGACCCTGACCTGGGGCACGCACCCGGGCCAGGTCGCAGCGATCGACGCGCACCTGCCGCAGGCGAACGACGCCGACGAAGCCAAGGCGCTGGCCTACATGGGCTTCGACGGCGGCGCGGCGATGGCCGGGCGGCCGGTGGACGTGGTGTTCGTCGGCAGCTGCACCAACTCGCGCCTGTCCGATCTGCGCCAGGCTGCGCAGGTGCTGCGCGGGCGCCGCGTGCATCCGCGCGTGCGCATGCTGGTGGTGCCCGGTTCCGAACAGGTCAAGCGCGCCGCCGAAGCCGAGGGCATCGATGCGGTGGTGCGCGCGGCCGGCGCCGAATGGCGCGAGCCGGGCTGCTCGATGTGCATCGCCATGAACGGCGACCTGGTCGGCGCCGGCCAGTTGGCCGTGTCCACCAGCAACCGAAATTTCGAAGGCCGCCAGGGCAAGGGCGCGCGCACCCTGCTGGCCTCGCCGCTGACCGCCGCGGCCTGCGCCGTGGCCGGGCACGTGGTCGATCCGCGCGACTATCTCGACGCTGTGAAGGAGGTTGCGTAATGTCCGCCGGTTTTTCCGAAGTCGTCTCGCGCACCGTAGTGCTGCGCGAACGCAACATCGACACCGACCAGATCATCCCAGCGCGCTTTCTGACCACGACCGAGCGCAAGGGCCTGGGCAAGTTCGCCTTCAACGACTGGCGCTACCTCGCCGACGGCTCGCCCAACCCGGAGTTCGAACTCAACAAGCCGGCCAACGCCGGCGCCGCGATCCTGGTGGCCGGGCGCAACTTCGGCTGCGGCTCCTCGCGCGAGCACGCGCCGTGGGCGCTGACCGACCTGGGCCTGCGCGCGGTCATCAGCAGCGAGATCGCCGACATCTTCCGCAGCAACTCGCTCAAGAACGGCCTGCTGCCGATCGTGGTCGAGCAAGACCTGCTCGACGAACTGCTGGACCAGCCCGGCATCGAGCTGCGCATCGACGTGCGCGAGCGCCGCCTGCACCTGCCCGACGGGCGCAGCGCGCCGTTCCCGCTCGACGCCTTCGCCCAGACCTGCCTGCTCGAAGGCGTCGACCAGCTCGGCTACCTGCTGCGCCAGCTCGACGCCATCCACGGGTTCGAACAACGCCGCGCCGCGGCCCAACAAGCATCGTTTTCACAGGAGCAAGTCCATGCGCGCTGACATCGTCGTTCTCGAAGGCGACGGCATCGGTCCGGAAGTCACCGCCGCCGCGGTCCAGGTACTGCAGGCGGTCGCCACCCGTTATCGCCATCAGTTCCAGTTGCATCGCCATCTGATCGGCGGCGCCGCCATCGACGCCACCGGCGAGCCGCTGCCGGCGGCCACGCTGCAGGCCTGCCAGCGCGCGGACGCCGTGCTGCTCGGCGCGGTCGGCGGCCCGAAGTGGTCCGACCCCAAGGCCAAGGTGCGCCCCGAGCAAGGCCTGCTGGCGCTGCGCAAGGGTCTGGGCCTGTACGCCAACCTGCGCCCGGTGCAGCCGCACGCGGCCACCCTGGGCGCCTCGCCGATCAAGCCGCATCTGCTGGCCGGGGTCGACCTGATCGTCGTGCGCGAACTCACCGGCGGCATCTATTTCGGCGACAAGCAGCGCAGCGACACCAGCGCCAGCGATCTGTGCGAGTACAGCGTGGCCGAGATCGAGCGCGTGGTGCGCCGCGCCTGCGAGCTGGCGCGCGGCCGCCGCAGCCACGTGGTCAGCGTGGACAAGGCCAACGTGCTGGAAACCTCGCGGCTGTGGCGCGAAGTCGCATCCAGGGTGGCGCGCGAGGAATTCCCCGACGTGACCTTGGAGCATCAGCTGGTCGATTCGATGGCCATGCACCTGATCGCCAAGCCGCGCGCGTTCGATGTCATCGTCACCGAGAACATGTTCGGCGACATCCTCACCGACGAGGCTTCGATGCTGGCCGGTTCGCTCGGCCTGCTGCCGTCGGCGTCGCTGGGCGAAGGCAAGGTCGGCCTGTACGAGCCGATCCACGGCTCGGCCCCGGACATCGCCGGCCGCGGCATCGCCAATCCCTGCGGCACCATCCTCAGCGCCGCGCTGCTGCTGCGCCACTCGCTGGGCCTGGAGGCCGAAGCGGCCTGCATCGAACAGGCCGTGGCCGCGGTGCTCGACGCCGGCGTGCTGACCGCCGACCTCGCGCCCGCGGGCGAAGCGGCGACCACCGCCGAGGTCACCGCCGCGGTGCAGGCCCAGCTCGACCTGCCCTGCCACGTCGCCGAACTGCGCGACTGAGCGCGCCCGGCGTCCCTCTCCCGCGCGGGAGAGGGACGCGGCCGCGATGGCCTGCGAACGATGCGAACTCCATGCACCACGACGGTCCGCCACTCATAACAAAGCGAACCCCACCGCTCTCTCCAGCAACACCATCCCCTCGCCCGATGCCCCCCCGCATCGGGCTTCTTTTTTGTGCCTCCAGTCCACGACCGACATCGATCCCTCACCCGTCATTGATGTGAACCCAGGCAACAATCGCCGCATCACGCTGTGCCATGATCCCGAGGCACCCTGGGCCGGCGCCAAGCAGCCCGCAGCCAGACGCGAACGCGCCCCGAAGCCGCATGACCGAAACAGAAGTACCCACGGCCGACCTGCTGATCGTCGGCGGCGGCATCAACGGCGCAGCGATCGCGCGCGACGCGGCAGGACGCGGTTTGTCCGTGATCCTGTGCGAACAGGGCGACATCGCCTCGCACACCTCCAGCGCCAGCACCAAGCTCATCCACGGCGGCCTGCGCTATCTGGAACAGTTCGAATTCGCCCTGGTCGGCAAGGCCCTGGCCGAACGCAAGCGCCTGCTGCGCATGGCCCCGCACATCATCTGGCCGCTGCGCTTCGTGCTGCCGCACCAGCCGCATCTGCGCCCGGCGTGGATGATCCGCATCGGCCTGTTCCTCTACGACCGCCTCGGCGGACGCCGCAGCCGCGACCTGCCGGGTTCGCGCTCGGTCAACCTGCGCAAGCACATCGCCGGGCGCGCGCTGCGCGAGGAGTTCAGCCGCGGCTTCGTCTATTCCGACGCCTGGGTGCAGGACGCGCGGTTGTCGGTGCTCAACGCGATGGACGCGGCCGAGCGCGGCGCGCAAGTGTCCGTGCGCACCGCCTGCGTCGCGGCCGAACGCGGCGCGGCGCACTGGGACGCGCAGCTGCGCGGCGCCGACGGCGCGGTACGCACGGTCCGCGCGCGCGCCCTGGTCAACGCCACCGGCCCGTGGGCGGCGAGCTTTCTCGACCGGGTCGCGCACGTCGCGCACAAGCGCAACCTGCGCCTGATCAAGGGCAGCCACATCGTCGTGCCGCGGCTGTTCGAGCACGACCACGCCTACATCTTCCAGCAGCCCGACCGCCGCATCGTGTTCGCGATTCCCTACGAACACGACTACACCCTGATCGGCACCACCGACGTCGACTATCGCGAAGACCCGTCGGCGCCGCGCATCTCCGGCGAGGAGATCGACTACCTGTGCGCCGCCGCCTCGCGCTATTTCCAGCGCCCGGTGCTGTCCGAAGACGTGGTGTGGACTTACAGCGGCGTGCGCCCGCTGCTCGACGACGACAGCGACAAGGCCTCGCAGATCACCCGCGACTACGTGCTCGACCTCGACCGCGAAGGCGCGCCGCTGCTGAGCGTGTTCGGCGGCAAGATCACCACCGCGCGCAAGCTCGCCGAAGAGGCCTGCGACACCCTGGCGCCGCTGCTGGGCAACCGCCGCCCGGCCTGGACCGGCGCCTCCAAACTGCCCGGCGGCGACCTGCCGAACGCCGATTTCGAGGGGTTTTTCGAGGATTTCAGCCTACGCCGGCCGTGGCTGCCGGATCCGCTGGCCTACCGTCTGTGCCGCAACTACGGCAGCCGCGCGCTGCGCATCGTCGAGAGCTGCGTGCGCCTGGAAGACCTCGGCCAGCGCTTCGGCGCCGACCTCTACCAGGCCGAAGTGGACTACCTGATCGACTTCGAATGGGCGCGCACCGCCGAGGACATCCTGTGGCGGCGCTCCAAGCTCGGCCTGCGCTTCGACGCAGCCGGCCGTGACGCTTTGCAGCGTTACATCGCACAGCGCGCCACAGCATGATTGCCGTGGGCTCTCGATTGCTCCCTGTAGGAGCGGCGCAAGCCGCGACCGCGACCTCGCGCTTGCGTCGTAGATGCGATGTCGCAGTCGCGGCTCGCGCCGCTCCTACAGGGAGATACCCAACCTCCGCGACATAAGGAAATCCACCGCAATGGCCTCACCGATGTCGCAATACCTCAGCGAGTTCATCGCCACCGCCATGCTGATCCTGCTCGGCAACGGCGTGGTCGCCGGCGCGCTGCTCAACCAGTCCAAGGCGCAAGGCGCCGGCTGGGGCGTGATCACCGCGGCCTGGGGCCTGGCGGTGCTGATCGGCATCTACATCGCCGGCCCGACCAGCGGCGCGATCATGAACCCGGCGCTGACCATCGCCCTGGCCGCGATCGGCAAATTGTCCTGGGCCGTGGTGCCTGGCTTCGTGCTCGCCCAGGTCGCCGGCGCCTTCCTCGGCGCCACCCTGGTGTGGCTGACCTATCTGGCGCACTGGCGGGTCAGCGACGATCCCGAACTCAAGCGCGCGATCTTCTGCACCTCTCCGGCGATCCGCGACACCAAGGCCAACCTGCTGACCGAAGCCATCGGCACCTTCGCCCTGACCTTCGGCGCGCTCGCCATCGGCGCCAACACCCTCGCCCCCGGCATGGGCCCGCTCGGCGTCGGCCTGCTGGTGGTGGTGATCGGCATGTCGCTCGGCGGCCCCACCGGCTACGCCATCAACCCCGCGCGCGACCTCGGCCCGCGCATCGCCCACGCGCTGCTGCCGATCGCCGGCAAGGGCGGCTCGGACTGGGGCTATGCCTGGGTGCCGGTGGTCGCGCCGATCGTCGGCGCGGTGCTGGGGGCGTTCGCGTTTCAGGCCGCTTATGGCTAGGCGATAGCGGACAGACGTTAGCGAACGCAGTCGCTCCCTATCCGCTCCCTGGCGCTTTTACTATCTCCCAACTCCTATCCGCTATCTCCTGACCCGGCGGCCGACCATGACCCAGCGCTACATCCTCGCCATCGACCAAGGCACCACCAGCTCGCGCGCCATGCTGTTCGACCGCGACGGCCGCGTCGTCGGCGTGGCGCAGCGCGAGTTCGAACAGATTTTCCCGCGGCCGGGTTGGGTCGAGCACGATCCGCGCGAGATCCTCGCCAGCGTGCAGACCACCGCGATCGAGGTGATGACCAAGGCCCAGATCAGCGCATCGCAGATCGCCGGCATCGGCATCACCAACCAGCGCGAGACCACCGTGGTCTGGGACCGCCACACCGGCCAGGCCGTGCACAACGCCATCGTCTGGCAGTCGCGCCAGACCGCGCAGATCTGCGAGCAGCTCAAGGCCGACGGCTATGAAGAAATGGTGCGCGAACGCACCGGCTTGCTGATCGACGCCTATTTCTCCGGCACCAAGGTCAAGTGGATCCTCGACAACGTCGAAGGCGCGCGGGCCAAGGCCGAGCGCGGCGACCTGCTGTTCGGCACCATCGACACCTGGCTGATCTGGAACCTGTCGGAGAACAAGGCTCACGTCACCGACTACTCCAATGCCTCGCGCACGTTGATGTACGACATCCACAAGCGCCAGTGGTGCCCGGAACTGCTGGAGATGCTCGGCGTGCCGGCCTCGATGCTGCCGGAGGTGCGCTCCAGCAGCGAGGTCTACGCCCACACCGGCGCGCGCCACTTCTTCAACAATTCGGTGCCGATCTGCGGCGTCGCCGGCGACCAGCAGGCGGCGCTGTTCGGCCAAGCCTGTTTCGAAGCCGGCATGGCCAAGAACACCTACGGCACCGGCTGTTTCCTGCTCATGAACACCGGCGAGAAGGCGGTGCGCTCCGACAACGGCCTGCTCACCACCATCGCCTGGGGCGTGGACGGCAAGGTCGAGTACGCGCTGGAAGGCAGCATCTTCGTCGCAGGCTCGGCGGTGCAGTGGCTGCGCGACGGCCTGCGCATGCTCGGCAAGGCCAGCGACTCGCAGGCCTACGCCGAACGCGCGCGCTCCACCGACGGCGTCTATTTCGTCCCCGCCTTCGTCGGCCTGGGCGCGCCGTACTGGCGCAGCGACGTGCGCGGCGCGGCGTTCGGCCTGACCCGCGGCACCAGCAAGGAACATTTCATCCGCGCCGTGCTCGAGTCCTTGGCCTACCAGACCCGCGACGTGCTCAGCGCGATGCAGGCCGACGCCGGCATCGAACTGACCTCGCTGCGCGCCGACGGCGGCGCCATCGCCAACGACTTCACCGCGCAGTTCCAGGCCGACATCCTCAACGTCGCGCTGCAACGCCCGCAAGTCAACGAGACCACCGCGCTAGGCGCGGCCTATCTGGCCGGGTTGGCGGTCGGTTTCTGGGAAAGCCGAGAGCAGATCGCGCAGCAGTGGCAGGTCGAGCGCAGCTTCGAGCCGCAGATGCTGGAGGCCGAGCGCGAGAAGCTGTATGCCGGGTGGAAGCGGGCGATCGAAGCGACGTTGGCGTTCAGCGTCGAGCACGCCTGAGAACGACCGGCATCGAATATCTCTTTCGTCATACCTAAATCGTTTTCCGACCTCTGCCGATCGAACCATGCAGGCAGACGGACACGGCTGCCTAATTGCCGCAACCACGGATCACTCCTTTGCTCCAATTGCAAACGAGCCCGTCGAAGCGCGCCACAAGAACGCAGCAAACCGCGAGCGCGAAAACCCGACTGAGATAGAAATCTCGTCCTAGCAGAGCAATGTCGGCCGGCCGCGCCGCAGTGGGGCCCGCAAGATCGGCACCATCGGGCGCCTTCACCTCGACCACTATCGCGCACCGGAACTGCAGAAGCGCCGTAAGCAATCGATATTGCGATCACCAAACCCGAAACATTGATCGGATCATGGCTACGGAAATTGCGGCCACCATCGACGCACCCTGCAACACTGCCATGCGCATAGGACTTTAGCTTCGTAAACAGTCTCTCCGCGACCGCGCACCAGATCCAGCGCTCTACACCTCAAGGACGCATGACCGTCACCCCGCCCCTAACAAGACGGCTCAATAAATGTTTATCGACACTTAGTCATATTCACATTTTTTCTACCTTTTCTTTGCGACCGAAGGGAAAGTACGCTTTGCCCCAGGCGACGACGCACGGAAAAGATCGAACGCATGGCATATAGCTCTGAAAATTCGCCCCTTCAGATCGACTCTAGCCCCTGCGGCTCTTCAACATCTTGCTCGATCGTGCGCACTCCTCGCATCGCTCTTCTCCTTCTAATGCTCTTCATGGCAACAAGCTGCCATCGGGAGGATGAGGGCCACACCCCGCCGCAACTCGCCCAGTCAGAACCTGCAAGCCAGCATGCAAATGCATCGCGCGCCCTTCCTTCCACCGAGGGAGGTAGCCGCCCCATCGCGGCCGCACGAATTGTTGCAACCACGACGAAGTACGCAGACCGCTACCCGGCGCTCAGCGCCTTGGCAGAATCGGGAGATGCGAGCGCGGCATTTCAGTTGTACGAAGACCTTAAGCGGTGCGCTTCCGCTGAAGCTCGCGAAGAAGCCATGGAAGCGCTTGCCGCAGAGTCCGGGGACAAGGCTCTCGTCTCCAACATCGTCGCTTCGCTTTCCGAAGATCGTGTCGTGTGCGCCGGCCTCAGCGACGAACAACTGGCCACAAGGGATCACTGGATCGACGTCGCGGCCCGACTCGGACAGCCCGAGGCCCAACTCGCATATTTCTCCGTAGCGACGGAGAAATTCGACACGCCCGAGAAAGTGGTCGCCAACATCGAAGAAATTGCGCGAATCAAGACCCAGGCATTGATCTACCTGACCTCGGCGGCCGAAAAGGGAAACCGCACGGCGATCTTCAATCTCGCGAATCATTATCACGATGGAACGCTGGCCAGGCGCGACCCCGTGAAGGCCTACGCGTACATGCGACTTCTGCAGCAACGAGGCGGAGTCGATTCGGCAACGAAGTATCTCGACCTTTGGCGCCGGGATATGACAACCGAACAAGTAATGAGCGCAGAGGCCATCGCGGCCGATGCAAACAAGCGGAGGGGCGCGAGATGAAATCGAAGTGGTTGTTAGGCACTGCGGGTATCGTCGGCATCGGTCTTGCGATCGCAGCGAACTATGGGACGTTCAACTGTACGAGCGGCTGCACTTTAGAGGGAGGAACGCCCGATCCGGAGACGGTGAGCTTCATCGTTTCCACAGTAAACCAGAAAGTCGAACAGTGGAAAGCAAAGGACACCGTAACCGTCTGCAATACCAGTACATGTGCGACCTATCTTATGGTTTCGGTCATGGGAGGCGTTTCTGGGATGCAACAGATTTCCAAAGTACAACGAGGCACCGGCGGCAGCGGCGGCCCAGACGGAGGTAGCGGCGGCGGCGGCAGCGGCGGTGGCTGGACGGGTGTCGGTGGCAGTGAATGCTTTGGCGACTGCGGCGGCAAGGTCATCGTTGGGCCGGTAAGGCCGCCGAATAAGGGATAAGACACCTCAATAGCATCGCTCCACCGACGGCGGCGCTTGATACTGCGCCGCCGTTACAAGTCCCCAAGCAGCGATCCGCGAATATCCCTACTTGAGAGGCTTACGTCTCCTGCGGCACCTTCACCTTGAACCACGCCGCATACAACGCCGGCAGGAACAACAAGGTCAGCGCCGTCGCCACCATCAACCCGCCCATGATCGCCACCGCCATCGGCCCGAAGAAGGCGCTGCGCGACAACGGAATCATCGCCAGGATCGCCGCCAGCGCGGTCAGTACGATCGGGCGGAAACGCCGCACGGTCGCATCGACGATCGCCTTCCACGGCTCGTGGCCCTCGGCGCGGTCCTGCTCGATCTGATCGACCAGGATCACCGAGTTGCGCATGATCATGCCCGCCAGCGCGATCGTGCCCAGCATCGCCACGAAGCCGAACGGCACCCGGAACACCAGCAGGAACACGGTCACCCCGATCAGGCCCAGCGGCGCGGTCAGCAGCACCATGAAGCTGCGCGAGAAGCTGCGCAGCTGCAGCATCAGCAGGGTGAACACCGCGAACAGGAACAGCGGCATGCCGGCGTTGATCGACTTCTGCCCGCGCGCGGAGTCCTCGACGCTGCCGCCGACGTCGATCGAATAGCCGTACGGCAGCTGCGCGCGCAACCCGTCCAGGGTCGGCGAGATCTGGCCCATCGCCGACGCCGGCTGGGTGCCGTCGTAGATGTCGGCGCGCACGGTCATGGTCGGCAGGCGGTCGCGGTGCCAGATGATGCCTTCCTCGAAGCCGTACTCCAGGGTCGCGATCTGGGTCAGCGGCACGCTGCGGCCGCTGCTGGTCGGCACCATCAGATTGCCGAGCATGTCGAGCTGGATGCGCTCCTCGCCGGGGCCGCGCAGCAGCATCTCGATCAGGCGGTTGCTCTCGCGGTAGGTGCTGATGTGCGAGCCCGACAGCGAACTGGACAGGAACTGCGACAGCTGCGCCGAACTCACGCCCAGGGCGCGCGCGCGTTCCTGATCGACCTGCAGGCGCACCACCTTGCTCGGCTCGTCCCAATCCAGGTTGACGTTGGCCACGTGCGGGTTCTCGCGGATCTTCTCGCGCACCTGGTAGGCGATCTTGCGCACCTGGTCGATGTGCTCGCCGGACACGCGGAACTGCACCGGATAGCCGACCGGCGGGCCGTTCTCCAATCGGGTCACGCGCAACTGCAGCTCGGGGAAGCGCGGCGCGACCTCCTGGATCACCCAGGTGCGCAGCGTTTCGCGCGCCTTGAGATCCTTGGGCATCAGCACGAACTGGGCGAAGTTGGCCGCCGGCAGCTGCTGATCCAGCGGTAGGTAGAAGCGCGGCGAACCGGTGCCGACATACGCGACGTAGTTCGCCAGGTCCTTGCGTTGCTTGAGCATCGCTTCCAACCGCGCGGCCTGCTCGGCGGTCTGGCGCAGCGACGAGCCTTCGGCCAGCTCCATGTCCACCATCAGCTCCGGCCGCACCGAGTCGGGGAAGAACTGCTGCGGGATGAAGCGGAACAGGAAGATCGAACCGACGAAGGCGGCCACGGTCACCGCGATCACCAACCAGCGCCGGCGCACGCACCACAGCACCCAGCCGCGGAAGCGCACGTAGAACTTGGACGCGTACGGGTCGTGGACATGGCCGTCGATCGGCGGCTTCGGCGCGATCGCGTCGGCCAGCGCCGGCACCCGCCGCGCCAGCGCTTCGCGCGCGCCGTTCCAGCGCGCAGCCAGCGAACCGGGCTTGGGCGGCTCAGCGGCGTGGCCGTAATCGGGCAGCAGCTTGTCGCCGAGGAACGGAATGAACGCGACCGCGGCGATCCACGACACGCACAGCGCGATGGTCACCACTTCGAACAGCGAGCGGGTGTATTCGCCGGTGCTCGAGGCCGCGGTGGCGATGGGCAGGAAGCCGGCGGCGGTGATCAAGGTGCCGGTGAGCATCGGGAACGCCGTGCTTTCCCAAGCGAAGGCGGCCGCGCGCAGGCGGCTGAAGCCTTGCTCCATCTTGATCGCCATCATCTCCACCGCGATGATCGCGTCGTCCACCAGCAGGCCCAGCGCCAGCACCAGCGCGCCCAGCGAAATCTTGTGCAGGCCGACGCCGAAGAAGTCCATGACCGCGAAGGTCATCGCCAGCACCAACGGGATCGACAGCGCCACCACCAAGCCGGTGCGCAACCCCAGCGAGAAGAAGCTCACCAGCAGCACGATCGCCACCGCCTCGGCCAGCACGCGCACGAATTCGCCGACCGATTCCTCCACCGCCGCGGGCTGGTCGGCGACCTTGCGCAGCTCCATGCCGGCCGGCAGGGTCTTCTGCAGACGCGCGAACTCGGTCTCCAAGGTCTTGCCGAGCTTGAGGATGTCGCCGCCTTCCTTCATCGACACGCCGATGCCGATCGCGTCCTCGCCCATGAAGCGCATGCGCGGTTGCGGCGGGTCGGCGAAGCCGCGGCGCACGTCGGCCACGTCGCCCAGGCGGAAAGTGCGGTCGCCGACGCGGATCGGGAAGTCGCGGATCTGTTCGACCGAGGTGAACTGCCCGCCGACGCGCACCGGCACGCGACTGGAACCCGTCTCGAAGAAACCGGCCGGCACCAGCGCGTTCTGCTGGTTCAGCGCGTCCTGCACCGCCTGCGCCGGGACGCCGAGGGTGGACAGCTTCACGTTCGACAGCTCGACCCAGATCTTTTCGTCCTGCACGCCGAACAGTTCGATCTTGCCCACGTCGGGCTGGCGCTGCAGCGCCAGCTGCACGCGGTCGGCGTAGTCCTTGAGCACGGCGTAGTCGAAGCCCTTGCCGGTCAGCGCGTAGATGTTGCCGAAGGTGTCGCCGAATTCGTCGTTGAAGAACGGGCCGACGATGTCGTCGGGCAAGGTCGGGCGGATGTCGCCGATCTTCTTGCGCGCCTGGTACCACAGCGGCTGGATGTCCTTGGAGCGCAGCGAGTCCTTGGCGGCGAAGATCACCTGCGACTCGCCCGGCCGCGAGTACGAGCGGATGAACTCGTACCGACCGGTCTCCATGAGCTTCTTCTCGATGCGCTCGGTGACCTGGCGCGAGACCTGCTCGGCGGTGGCGCCCGGCCACAGCGTGCGCACCACCATCACCTTGAAGGTGAAGGCCGGATCTTCGCTGCGGCCCAGGCGCAGGTAGGACATGGCGCCGGCCAGGGCCAGCACCAGCATCGCGTAGACGATCAGGCTGCGGTGGCGCAGCGCCCACTCGGAAAGATTGAAGCGCATGGGGTCAGCTCGTTAGGGCGAGGCGCGCGGCATCGCGCGCGCGGCCGGGCCGGGAACGGAAGCGGCTGCGCGTTGCGGCCGCACGCGAAGCGACGGCGCCGACGGCGCTCACCGCTCCACCGGATGGTTCTCGCGGTCCACCGGCAACACCTTCTGGCCGTCGCGCAGCAGATGGCCGCCGGCCACCACCACCCATTCGTCCGCGCCCAGGCCCGAGCGCACCGGCACCCGCTCGGCGCCGTAGGGGCCGGCGACGATCGGCTTGAGCTTGACCGTGCCGGCGCGCGGATCAGCCACGAACACCGCGGTGCCGCTGGCGGTCTGCTGCACCGCGGCCAGCGGCACGCTCAGGCCCGAGCCGGCCGGATCGGCCTGATAGATGCGCGCGCTCTGGCCCAGCTCCAGCGTCCCGGCCGGCGCGTCGACAGTGACGCGCGCGGCGTAGGTGCGCGAGGCCGGATCGGCCGCCGGCGCGACTTCGCGCACCCGCCCGGGCCAGCGCTTGCCCGGCATCGACCACAACTCCGCCTGCACCTGCTGGCCCGGCTTGAACGCGGCGATCGCGCCCTCGGGCACGGCGAAGGCGATCTCGCGCGCGCCGTCGGCGGCCAGCGCGAACACCTGCTGGCCGGCGGCGACCACCTGCCCGGCTTCGGCGCTGCGCGAGGCGATCACCCCGGCGGCCGGGGCGCGCAACTGGGTGTAGGCCGACTGGTTGCGCGCCACCTCCCAATTGGCCCGGGCCGAATTGAGCTGGCCCTGGGCGGCCTTGGCCTGGGCGTCCTGCGCGTCCTTGGCCGAGCGGCTGATCAGCTGATCCTTGGCCAACTGGTCGTAACGGACCTGATCGGCGCGGGCGCGGGCATACTCGGCCTCCGCCGCGGCCAACTGGGCCTGGGCGGCGCGGGTCTGGGCGTCCAGGTCGCCCGGGTCGAGCACGGCCAGCACCTGGCCGGCGGCGACATGGGCGCCGACGTCGACCTTGCGCTCGACCAGCTTGCCGGCGACGCGGAACGACAGCGGGCTCTCCTCGCGGGCGCGGACTTCGCCGGCATAGGCCGACACCGCGGTCACCGCGCCGCTGGGCCGGGCCACCAGCACCGGGCGGGCGGCTTCGACGGCCGGCTTGGCGCCGCCGCAGGCGGTCAGGGCCAGGCCCAGTGCCGCGGCCAGCCACCAACGGCGGCCGGTCGGGAGAGAATAGGAGGCGGAAGGAATCCGGCTGCGCATTGCGGACGGCCTCTCAGGCAATTAATGTACTCGTCAGTACTGTATAAATATCAAACCCGATAGTCCAGTATTCAATCATGGTCTCGCCCCGTCCCTCCAGCCCTACCGATACCGCCGGTCAGCCGCCGTCCGCCTCCAAGCCGGCCGGTCCCGGGCGGCCGAAGGATCTGAGCAAGCGCAACGCCATCCTCGAAGCCGCCAAGCGCTTGTTCCTGATCCAGGGCTACGACGGCGTGAGCATGGATCAGATCGCCGCCGAGGCCGGCGTCTCCAAACTCACCGTCTACAGCCACTTCGGCGACAAAGAGACGCTGTTCGCCGCCGCCGTGCGCGCCCATTGCGAGCAGCACCTGCCGCCGCAGCTGTTCGCGCCGGAGCCCGGCACGCCGCTGCGCGAGCGCCTGCTGGCGATCGCCCAGGCCTTCTTCGACATGGCCGCCGCGCCCGAAGCGATCCGCATCCACCGCCTGCTGTGCACGCCGCAACTGGCGCAGTCGCCGCTGACCCAGCTGTTTTGGGACGTGGGTCCGCATCGGCTGCACGAAGAATTCGCCGGCCTGCTGCGGCGGCGGAGCGAGGCCGGCGAGCTGGCGCTGGACGATGCCGACACCGCCTCGCGGCAATTCTTCGCCGTGCTCAAGGGCGAGCCGTACGCCTTGCTGATGCTGGGTTATCCGCTGCCCGGCGAGGCCGAAATCCGCGCCCATCTGGAGGCGTCGGTGGACATGTTCCTGCGCGCCTATGCCCGTGGCGAGCGCTGACTGTGCCGGGTCTGGCGCGCTCATGGCTGCGCGTAAGTGCGCGCCCTGCCAGGAGTTCTGGTGACTTTCGGCACTGAGCCCGCCCCGCGCGCTGGTTAATTCTTTTTCCCGCCGACAAGCGCGGTCCCGGTAGAATCCGCAGTCCCGCGCACGAATTCCGCAGACCCTTCACATGACTACGATCGATTACGCCAAGGCCCGAGAACTGATGGTCGAACAACAAGTTCGGCCCTGGGACGTGCTCGACCCGCGCGTGCTCGACGTGCTGGCCGCGTTGCCGCGCGAAGCCTTCGTCGCCGACGCGCACAAGAACCTCGCCTACGCCGACCTGGCCCTGCCGCTGGCGCACGGCGAATTCATGATGAAGCCGGTGATGGAAGGCCGCAGCCTGCAGTCGCTGGGCGTGAATCCCACCGACGACGTGCTCGAGATCGGCACCGGCAGCGGCTACCTGACCGCCTGCCTGGGCCGGCTGGCGCGCGAAGTGGTGAGCCTGGAGATCCACCCGGACCTGGCCGCCGCCGCGCGCGAGCGCCTGGCCGCGCAGACCATCCTCAACGCCCAGGTGGTCGACGCCGATGCGCTGAACTACAGCACCGACCGCCGTTTCAACGCGATCTGCGTCACCGGCGCGGTGTCGCAGATTCCCGCGCAGTGGCTACAGTGGCTGCAGCCGGGCGGCCGCCTGTTCGTCGTGCGCGGCCGTTCGCCGGCGATGGAAGCGGTGCTGGTCGGCGGCGGCGAGCGCAACGAAGTCAACGCTTCGCGCATCCAGTCGTTGTTCGAAACCGATCTGCCTTATCTGCAAGGCGCCGCGCCCGCGCCCGCCTTCGAGTTCTGACCGTCCTGTCAGGCCAGCGTCAGCCCACCGTAAGAGCCCGCGTGCCAGCATGCGGACCCATCAATACATGCAAGTCCAAGGAAGCCGCATGATCCGCCGTCCGCTCGTTCTTGCCCTCGCTCTTGGCCTGCTGCCGGCCGCCGCGTCCGCCGAAGACCTGCTGCAGACCTACGAGCAGGCGCGGCAGAGCGACCCGACGCTCGCCCAGGCCGAGTCCAACCGGCTGGCGACCAAGGAAGACCGCATCCAGGCGCGCGCGCGGCTGCTGCCGTCGCTGAGCGGCGAGGCCAGCTTCACCCGCAGCCGCACCGAGAGCGAATCGGGCGGCGGCTCCAGCGATCCGACCGATCCCAACGCGCCGGTGATTCCCAGCGGCACCAACATCACCAGCGAAAGCAGCAGCCGCCGCTACGGCGTCAGCGCCAATCAGGTCGTGTACAACCGTTCGCTGATCAAGGGCCTGCAGAGCCAGAACAAGCTCAGCGAAGCCTCCGACTACACCCTGGAGGCCGCCGGTCAGGACCTGATCGTGCGCACCTCGCAGGCCTACTTCAACGTGCTGGTCGCGCTGGAGAACCTGGCCGCGACGGTGGCTTCGGAAACCGCGCTGCAGAAGCAGTTCGACTACACCACCAAGCGCCTGGAAGTCGGCCTGGCGCCGATCACCGACGTGCACGAAGCGCGCGCCCAGTACGACAACGCGCGCGCCCAGACCATCATCGCCCGCAACACGGTCGAGGATAACTACCAGGCGCTGAGCCAGATCACCGGCCAGCCGGTGACCACGCTCAAGGCGCTGCCGGCCGACTTCAAGCCGAACCTGCCGGAAAGCCAGCAGGTCGACGCCTGGGTCGAGAACGCGATCAACGCCAATCCCTCGCTGCGCGCGCAGAAGCTGGCGGTGGAATCGGCCGAGCTGGGCGTGGAAACCGCGCGCGCCGGCCACTGGCCGACGCTGGCCTTGAACGGCGGCTACAGCGACAGCACCACCTGGAGCGACCGCCGCTTCCTCGGCCAGACCTACGACCAGCCCTCCAGCGCCGGCCACGGCCCGAACATCGGCATCACCCTGTCGATCCCGCTGTATTCCGGCGGCGCGGTGCAGTCCGGCGTGCGCCAGGCCCTGGCCCGCCGCGACGCCGCCCAGGACCAGTACGAATTCCAACGCCGCCAGTTGGTGCGCAGCACCCGCAACGCGTACCAGACCCTGGTCGCCGGCATCAGCGAAGTCGAAGCGCGCCGCCTGGCCGTGGTCTCGGCGCAGGCCGCCTACGACGCCTCGCAGGTCGGCCTGGAAGTGGGCACTCGCACCGTGCTGGACGTGTTGAACAACCAGCGCACCCTGTTGCAGGCGCAGCAGGCCTACGCCCAGTCCAAGTACAACTTCCTGCTCAACCGCCTGCTGCTGGAGCAATCCGCCGGCTCGCTCGACATCGCCGACGTGCAGGACGTGAACCGCCTGCTGAGCGCCGACGCCGCTACCAACCTGGCGCCGCCGCCGACGATGCGCTGAGCAGCGCCGCGCACGCCGCGACGAACCGAGAGCCGCCGGGAAACCGGCGGCTTTTTCTTTGCGCGCGCGAATGCTGTGCGCGATGTGCGGTGCGAGCGAGCGAATTCTTTCGACTGGACATTGCTTTCGTAGACGCATCACAAATCCGCGCGTCGCGATCGATCTTCTTGCAGGCGCAGCGGACGCAGGCTCGACGCGCGCGAACGATCGCAACCGCGCGATCCGCGTTCTGCCCGTCGATGCAGCGCAAGTCCGCGCATCGCGGCGGCGCATCTGCGCTTGTGCGCCGATCACGTTGTGCGTTGCGCGATGAATGACGCACGAAACATCAGACTCGTCTGATTCAGCGATCTTTCCATCAACGCATCACAAGTTCGCGCATCGACCCCGCGTGCGATGCAACCTTCCGCGGCGAAGGCGGCGCTCATCATTCGAACGCAGCGCATCGCGCGCCGATACAGGGCCCGCGCTGCAGTTCCGTGTGTAGCGACCATCCCCTTCGTCTATTGGAGACAACGCATGAACATCCGCAGCATCGCTCTGACCGTCGCCGCGTCCACCGTCCTGTTCGCCGGCGCCGCCAACGCCCGCGCCGAGCGCTTCCAGGCGACCGCGCTGGGCTCGGGCAGCACCGAGGCGGCCGCCGCCAACCGCGCCAAGCAGGCCGCGGTGCAGCAGTGCACGTCCGCCGGCGGCCGCACCGCAGGCGCGCCGACCGCCACCTTCTTTCGCGCCTTCGGCACCAACCAGGCCGGCCCCGACGTGGTGATCGTCGGCTACGAGTACCTGGGCTCGGTGAGCTGCACCAAGCAGGTCGCGGACGACGGCGGCCCGCAGTTCGGCGAGGTCTGAGTCCGGCGCCAGCGGCACGGTTGCGCCGGGCTCGGTCCGGCGCAACCTGCACGGACGCGGCTCGTCGCGGGCCGCGTCCGCCGTCGTCGCATCGCGGCGATCGTCGTCATCGTTTTGCGCGACCGATCGGATCGCGTCGCCCGCACTGTCCAACGCGGCGCCGGTCGAGCAATCGAACCGCCGCGCGAATGCGCCGCTCAATCCCGCGGCGGCAACGCCGGTTGCAGCAGCGCCATCGTCCGCGTCAGCGCGCCGCGGCCGGTTTCCACCAGCGCGCGGCCGGCGGCGACCATCTGCGCGCGTTCGGCCGGATCGGCCAGCAGCCGTCCCACCGCCGCTTCCACCTGCTCGGCGTCCTGGCCGATGCGCAGCGCGCCGGCGTCGTCCAGGCGCTGGGCGATCTCGACGAAGTTGTGCAGGTGCGGGCCGGTGACGATGGCGGTGCCGGTCGCGGCCGGCTCGAGCAGGTTGTGGCCACCGATCGGCTGCAGGCTGCCGCCGACGAAGGCGACGTCGGCGCAGGCGTAGAAGCTCATCAGCTCGCCGAGCGTGTCGATCACGAACACATCGTCGCCCGGCTGCGGCCAGCGCGCGCGCGAGCGCGTGGACACCTGCCAGCCGGCGCTGCGCGCGTTCTCGGCCACCACCCGGAAGCGCTCGGGATGGCGCGGCGCCCACAGCAGCAGCAGATCGGGAAAGCGCTCGCGCAGGTGCCGGTGCATGGTCACCGTCACCGCTTCTTCGTCTTCGTGGGTGCTGGCGGCGATCCACACCGGGCGCTCGCCGGTGTGGCGATGGCATTCCTGCGCGAACGCCTCCAGCGCATCGGGCACGCTGACGTCGAACTTGAGGTTGCCGGTCTCCACCACCTGGCGCGGATCGGCGCCGAGTTCGACGAAGCGCTCGCCGTCGGCGCGCGATTGCGCCGCGACCGTGCGCACCGTGCGCAGCGCGCGGCTCACCAGCGGCGCCAGCACCCGGTAGCCGCGCAGCGATCGCTCCGACAGGCGCGCGTTGAGGATGTAGGCGGGAATGCCGCGATCGCGGCAGCCGAACAGCAGGTTCGGCCACAGCTCGGTTTCCATGATCAGCGCCGCGCACGGCTTATGGTGCTTGAGGAAACGGCCTACCGCGCCGGGCAGGTCGTAGGGCAGATAGACGTGTTCGACCGAATCGCCCCAGGCCGCGCGCGCGCGGTCGGCGCCGGTCGGCGTGATCGTGGTCACCAACAGGCGCAGGTCCGGGCGGCCGCGGCGCAGCGCGTTGACCAGCGGGATCGCGGCGTTGACCTCGCCGACCGAGACCGCGTGCAGCCACAAGGTGCGGGTCTGAGCCGGGCCGCGGTAGACCGCGTAGCGCTCGAGCCAGCCGCGGAAATACGCAGGCTGGCGGAAGCCGCGCCAGATCAGGTGATACACCGTGACCGGGGCCAACAGGTACAGGGCGACCGAATACAGGCCGCGCAACAGGCGCTCGATCAAATCCTTCCGCATGGCGCCAAGGATAAAGGCTGCGGCGGCGATTCGGGGTGGGGGCGGTCGCGCACGGGGCATTCAGGCCCGCAACGAATAAACTATCGCCATGGCCGAACCCGCCCTGCCCCCCCGTCCTTCCCTGCTGTCGCCGCGGCTGTGGCCGATGTGGCTGGCGCTGGCCGTCATGTGCGCCGGCGCGCGCCTGCCGTGGGCGCTGCAACGCGGGCTGGGCGCGCTGATCGGCGCGTTCGCGCTGCGCGTGGCCGGCACCCGCCGGCGCGCGGCGCAGGTCAACCTGAAGCTGTGCTTCCCCGAAAAGAGCCAGGCCGAGCGCGAGGCGCTGCTGCGCGAGAGCTTCCGCGACCTGGGCATCGGCTTCTTCGAGTTCGCCCGCGCCTGGTGGGGCGGGGTCGAACCGATGCGGCGCACGGTGCGGATCGAGGGCGTGGAACTGCTCGACGAGGTCCGCGCCGCCGGCCGCGGCGTGCTGATGGTGTCGGGCCACTTCATGACCCTGGAAATGTGCGGCCGGCTGATGTGCGACCGCTTGCCGCTGGCCGGCATGTACCGCAAGCACCGCAACCCGGTGATGGAATGGGCGGTCAAGCGCGGGCGCCTGCGCTACGCCGCGGCCATGTTCACCAACGAAGAGATCCGCCCGGCGATGCGCCACCTCAAGCAGGGCGGCTTCCTGTGGTACGCGCCGGACCAGGACATGCGCGGCAAGGACACGGTGTTCGCGCCGTTCTTCGGCGTGCCGGCGGCGACGATCACCGCCACCCACCAGTTCGCGCGCCTCGCCGGCTGCGCGGTGGTGCCGTTCTTCCATCGCCGCGAAGGCGCCGACTACGTGCTGCGCATCGGTGCGCCGCTGCCCGATTTCCCCTCCAGCGACGCCACTGCCGACAGCGCGCGGGTCAACGCCCAGATCGAGGCGATGGTGCGGCAGGCGCCGAGCCAGTACCTGTGGATCCACCGCCGCTTCAAGCGCCGGCCGGAAGGCATGATTTCGCCCTACAAGCAGCAACCGTAAGCCGCGACCGCTGCCTGTAGGAGCGGCGCGAGCCGCGACCGCGACAACGCAGCTACGCCGCAGGCCTCATCGCAGTTGCGTTGTCGCGGTCGCGGCTCGCGCCGCTCCTACAAAAAGCAGCCTGCGTCGCTCACTCGCTGCGCGGTTGCGCGAGCAAACTGCCGGCATACAACGCCGCCAACAGCAGCGTCAGCCCGCCCCAGAACGTCGAATAGAACGCCAGGTGGGTGTTGAGCGGAAACACCGTCACCGCCAACGCCACCATCGCCGGGCGGGCGCGGTCGCGCGCCTGCACGTCGGCGAAGACCCAGGCGCGCCACGCCAGCGCGGCGCCGGCCAGCCACATCAACAGACCGAACGCGCCGGTTTCGCTGAGCACTTCCAGGATCAGCTGATGCGCGTGCAGCGCCGGGCCGTAGCCCCACGAGGTGTTGACGCCCGGCATCGGATCGCAGGCGGGGAAGGCCTCGCGGAAACCGCGCGCGCCGACGCCGTTGATCGGGTGCTGCGCGATCATGCAGCCGGCCGCGCGCCAGATCCGCGCGCGCCCGGACAGCGCATCGTCGATGCCGGACATGTCGGCGCTGACGATGTGCGCGGTGCGCACCAGCCGCTCGTGCACCTGGGTCGAGGTGCGATCCAGCACGACCAACGCGAGCAGCCCGCAGGCGAACAGCGCCAGCAGCTTCTTCCATCCCAACAACCGCCAGCCGCTGAGCAGCAGCACCAGGGCGAAGGTGATCCACGATGCGCGCGAGCCGGCCAGCACCACCACCACGCCGGTCAGCGCGGTCGCGCCGAGCCAGCCGCCCAGGCCGTAGCGACGGCCGGCGGCGTAGAGCAGGAACGGCGAGAAACTGGCGATGACCTGGCCGAGCTTGAGATTGCACGGGCCGAGCACGCCGCCGAGGCGGTCGGCCAGCGCCAGTTCGGCCGCGCTGCACATGCCGTGGCCGCTGAGCGCGTGCTTGGCCGAGTCGATGGCGCGGAACAGCGGGCTTTCGCTGGTGCCCGACAGCGCTTGCAGCAAGGCGTCGGCGATCCACAGCGCGAGGATCAGCGCCAGACCGCCGAAGGTGACGCGGCGTCCGCGCGGCGATGCCACCGCCGCGGCGACCAGCCACAGGAACGGCAGGTAGCGCAGGTCCACCGCGGCTTCGCGCAGGGCGCGCGCCGGGTCGACCGCGTCGATCGCCGAGACCAGTTCGGGCAGCCAGTACGCCGCGAACAGCGCGCTGGTCAGCGCCCAGGCCGCGTCGCTGAGCAGGCGCGGGCCGGTGCGCATGCGGCCCAGCGCCAGCTTCACCAACATGGTCAGCGCGCCCAGGCTCAGCACCGCCTCGGCGAAGCCGGGCGCGAACAGCAAGGCGACGTAGGCCAGCACCCACACCGGCGCCCAGCGCCAGCCGACGATCTCCGGCGGCGGCGTGCGCGGCGCATCGGGCGGCATCGTGCCCGCCGACGCGGGGCCCAACGCCGCCGGCGACGACGCGGCCGGCTCAGGCATCGACGAGTTCGGCATAGACGGCAAGCGTGGCCTCCTGCATGGCCCGCAAGGAAAACGCCATCGTATCCACTGGCGCGGGCGCGTGCGTTAGCAATTCGCAAGCGCCGGCCCGCAAGGCCTGCGGATCGAACGGCGCGACCGCGCCGCGCGGTTGCAGGCGCGCGAGCAGTTCGCCGACGCCGCCGTGGTTCCAGCCCAGCACCGGCCGGCCGCAGGACAGCGCCTCGACCACGGTGCGGCCGAAGGCTTCGGGCTTGCGCGAGAGTTGCAGCACCAGATCGCTGGCGGCGTAGGCGCGCGCGATCGCGTCGGTCGGCGCGGTGAAGGCGACCGCGTCGGCGATGCCGAGGTCGTTCGCGAGCGTCTGCATTTCGTCGATGTAATCCTCGCGGCCGGCTTCGCGCGCGCCGGGCAGCCACAAGCGCGCGTCGAAACCCTCGCCGCGCACGTCGGCCAGCAGTTGCAGGCCGTCGGCGTGGCCTTTCAGGCGCGTGCCGCGGCCGGGCAGCAACAACAGCGGGCCGGCGCCGGCCAGCGCCGGATGCTGCGCGGCGGCCCAGGCGCGCGCCTCGCGGTCGGGCCGCGGCGCGCGCGGGAACGCGGCCGGGTCGATCCCGCGCGGCACCACCCGCAGCTTGGCCGGGTCGGTGTCGGGATAGTGTTGGAGCACGTAGTCGCACACGGTGTCGGACACGCAGATCACCCGCTCGCCGCGGGTCATCACCTGGCTGTAGCGCGAGGGCGAGTTGAGCCCGTGCACGGTGGTCACCAGCGCCGGCCGCGCGTCCTCGGGCAGGCCGCGCCAGGCCAGCAGGCCGACCCAAGCGGGAAGGCGCGAGCGCAGATGCAGCACGTCCACGCGCAGCTCGGTCATGAGCCGGCGCAGCTTGAACGCATGCAACAAGGTCGAAGGCGACTTGCGCCCGATCGGCAGTTCGATGTGCTCGGCGCCGAGCTGCAGCAGCCGCGGCACCATGCGGCCGCCGGCGGAGACCACGATCGCGCGATGACCCGCGCGCACCAGCGCCTCGGCGATTTCCAGGGTGGAACGCTCGACGCCGCCGGATTCAAGCGCCGGCAGCAACTGCATCGCCGTCAGCCGGCGCGTGGAGGTCGGCTGCGGCGAAGTCATGGCGGCGCGGTCAGTCGACCAAGGTGTAGTGCGCGCCGCAGTACGGGCACTGGCATTCGCGCTCGGCCTCGATCGGCAGGTACACGCGCGGATGCGAGTTCCACAGCGCCATCGACGGCAGCGGGCAGCTCAGCGGCAGGTCGGCGCGGGTCACGGTGTAGCGCTGATCGGCGTTGGCCTGGGTGGGGTGGGCGTTGGCTGCGGTGGTCATTGGGGCACGACGGGTGGCGACGCGGGCAGGCATTTTAGCAGCGTGGGCGTAGCGGCGCGTGCAGGTGGGCGGCGACTGGCAAGGCAGCCGCCGCGTCGGGCTGGGATTGGCGGCCGATGCGGTCAAACGGCGCTGGGCGCGGCTCGGCGGAGGGGGGATGGCCGCGGCGGAGACGAAAGCGTCGGGCCTGAAGGCCCTCCCACAGGGTGGAAGCGCCGGGTCTGAAGGTTCTCCCACAGGATGGGAGCGTCGGGTCTGAAAGCTCTCTAACAGGATGAAAGCGTCGGGCCTGAAGGCTCTCTCACAGGATAGAAGCGGCGGGCCTGAAAGCCCTCCTACAGGGTGCCTGGATTGTGGGAGGGGCTTTAGCCCCGACGCCTTTCGCTCCGCCCTGGGCGGATGGGACACCGCGCGCACGCTCAAGCCAGCGACGGCAGCTCCAGCAGCAGCGCCTGCGCGCCATCGGCGCCCGCCGCCAGGACCAGTTCGCCGGATTCTCCGATCAGGCCCAACGCATCGCCCGCAGCCAGCGCTCGCCCTTGCGCCTGCGCGCCGCCGGCGAGCATCTGCAGCCAATACGAACGGCCCGCATCGAGCGCGCGCCGCGCCTGCGCGCCCGCCGCCAGATCGAGCGAATACAGCCGCAGATCCTGGCGCACCGGCAGGCCGCCTTCGGCGCCATCGCGCGAGGCGCGCAAGATCCAGCCGCCCTCGCCCACCACCGGCGCCGCCGACAGCGCATAAGCCGGCCGCGCGTTGAGCCGGTCGGGCTGGACCCACAATTGCAGGAAACGCAGCGGCGCAGCGGCCGCCGGGTTGAACGCGCGATGGCGCAGGCCGTGGCCGGCGCCGAGCCATTGCAGCTCGCCGGCGCGGACCGTGCCGCGTTCGCCGTCCTCGCCTTCGGAGCCGTATGCGCCTTCGAAGCCCATCGCGCCTTCGAGCACATAGCTGAAGACGTCCATATTGGCGTGCCGGTGCAGCGCCAGGCCGGCGCCGGGATCGACGCGCAGCTCGCGCACCGCGCGCAAGGCGCCGAACCCCATCCACGCCGGATCGTAATAGGCGCCCGCGGAAAACGTCAGCAGGCTCTCGACCCCGTCGGCCGATGCGCGGCCGCGGTCGTGGGAAGGGCGTTGGATGATCATCGCGCCATTTTAGGCGCTACGCGCGCCGCGCACGAGGCGCGGCGCGCATCCGCCGGCGCGGTCGCGCGCCGGCCGGCCGCCGGTACCGTCGCCGATACCGACAGCCGCATGCGCCGCTTACTTCTTCGGCACGATCGCTTCGGTGGTGATGCGGATCTTGACCTCGTCGCTGACGTTGGGCACGTACTTGCCGATGCCGAACTCGCTGCGCTTGAGCGTGGTGGTGGCGTCGAAGCCGGCCGCCGCGCGCTTGGCCATCGGCTGCTCGCCGACCTTGTTGATGTTCACGTCCAGCACCGCCGGCTTGGTCACGCCGTGCACGGTCAGGTCGCCGGTGACCTTGAGCTTGTTGGCGCCGGCCGCTTCGACCTTGGTGCTCTTGAAGGTGATGTTCGGGTACTTGGCGGCGTCGAAGAAGTCGGCGCTCTTGAGGTGCTCGTCGAAGTCCGGCACGTGCGAATCCAGGCCGTCGAGCGGGATGGTGACCTGCACCGACGAAGCCGCGGGCTTGGCCGCGTCGTAGGTGATCGAGCCGTCGACCTTGCCGAAGTGGGCGATCGGGTTGGAGAAGCCGAAGTGGCTCCAGCTGGCGACCACGTCGGTGTGGTTGGGATCGATCTTGTAGGTCACCGGGGCGGCGCTGGCGGCGCCGGCGAAAGCCAGGCCCAGGGCGGCGGCGAGCAGGATGCGCTTCATTGGAGAACTCCTCGAAAGTGTCGTCGGGTGGGGCTGGTTATGGGATGTCGCGGTGTTGCGGGGAAACCACTATGGCGCCGCAAGCGCGGCGCCGGGCGGACGCCGGCGCGGAACCGTGCCGGCGCGCACGCATCACTCGATCCGCGCGGCCTCGTCGAACGGCAGCCGCGGCGAACGCGGGAACAGCTTGTCGTGCTCGCCATAGCCCAGGTTGATGAGGAAGTTGGACTTGATCTTGGTGCCGGCGAAGAAGGCCGCGTCGACCTTGGCGTTGTCGAAGCCCGACATCGCGCCGGTGTCCAGGCCCAGCGCGCGCGCGGCCAGGATCAGGTAGGCGCCCTGCAGGCTGCCGTTGCGGAAGGCGGTGGTGTTGATCGCCGCGTCGTTGCCGGCGAACCAGCTGCGCGCGTCGTCGTGCGGGAACAGGTAGGGCAGCTTTTCGTAGAACTCCAGGTCGTGGGCGACGATCACCGTGACCGGCGCGGCCAGGGTCTTGGCCAGGTTGCCTTCCGACAGCGCCGGGCGCAGCTTTTCCTTGGCCTCGGCGGACTTCACGAACACGAACCGCGCCGGCGAGCCGTTGGCGCTGGTGGGGCCCCACTTGGTCAGGTCGTAGAGCTGGCGCAGGGTCTGATCGCTGATCTCGCCGCCGAGCACGTTGTGGGTGCGGGCGCTGCGGAACAACTGATCGAGGGCGTCGTCGCTGAGGACCTTGGACATCTTCTTCTCCATGGGGCTGCCAAGCTGGGCAGGTGATCGGGAGACGGAAGTGTAGAGTCTCGACCCGGCCGCTAAATCGACACCCCCGGAACGGATTACCTGCATCTGTGCAACGAAACGGCATTTCGGCGAAGAATGACGCCACTACTGCAACCTGGTTATTGACCGACGGGCTGGCCGGCAACCAGCGCCAGGCCTCGGCCTTGGCGCTGGCCCTGGGGCGCGCGGCGCGGCACTGGGTGCTGCAGCCGCAGGCGCCCTGGCGCTGGCTGGCGCCGCGGCGGCTGCCCGGCGCGGACCGGGCCTTCGGCGAGGATTTCGCCCAGGCGCTGCGCGGCGAGCGCCCGCAGCTGACCATCGGCTGCGGCCGCCAGGCCGCGCTGGCGACCCGGCTGATGCGCAGCGACGTCACCCGCGCGGTGCAGATCCTCGACCCGCGCATCGCGCCCTCGCACTGGGACCTGGTGATCGCGCCCGAGCACGACGGCCTGCGCGGCCCCAACGTGATCACCCTGCTCGGCAGCCTCAACCCGGTCGACGACCTGTGGCTGGCCGGCGCGCGCAAGACCTTCCCCGCCTTCGGCCAGCTGCCCGGGCCGCGCACCGCGCTGCTGCTGGGCGGCTCCAGCGCCCACGCCCGCTTCGACCGCGCCGCCTTCGACGCGCTGGCCTCGCGGCTCGCGGCGCAGCTCGACCGCGAAGGCGGCAGCCTGCTGGCGACCACCTCGCGGCGCACCCCGGCGGACATCCGCGCGCGCCTGCGCGAGCGGCTGGCCGCGCTGCCGCAGGTGTCGTGGTACGAACCCGGCGAAGGCGCCAACCCCTACCCCGGGTTGCTCGGCTGGGCCGACCGCATCGTCTGCACCGCCGACTCGGTCAACATGCTGTCCGAGGCCGCGGCCACGCGCGCGCCGCTGTTCGTGTTCGGCATCGACCGGGTCGAAGGGCGGCCGCGGCGCTTCATCGACAGCCTGCTCGGCCTGCGCCGCGCGCACGCCTTCGATCCGCACCTGCGCGCCTATCCGGTCACCCCGCTGCGCGAAACCGCGCGGGTCGCGGCGGAAGTGCGGCGGCGCCTGTCGCTGAACGACTGAACCACGCCGGCGGTGGCCGGCGCGGCCGCCGCGCCGCGTTCAGCTGAGCATCGGGCCGCGCTTGCACCAGGGGTCCGGACGCGGACGCGGCCTTGAGGCGGCGTCCGCGTCCGGAGAGCGCCGCCGCCATCGACCGGGAACGACGGCAATGACTGCCGCGCGTGCACGCACCGTCGCGACCTCGCTGCTGCTGGCCCTGTCCGCGGCCGGCGCCGGCTGCGCCACCGTCGCCGTCGACACCGACGCCGGCACGATCCGCGCGAGCGGCTTGTTCGGCGCCCGCGTGCTGCCCTACGCGCACGCGCCGTTCGCGGTGCGCAGCCGCGGCCTGGGCGTGTTCGCCGGCCCCGGCGAACTGAGCCTGGGCCTGCACTCGCGCGTCGCGCTCTACGTACCCGACCCGGCCGCCTGCCGGGTCGTGCTCATCGGCCAACGCCCGGAGCAGACCCAGCGCCTGATCGAGGTGCTGGAGCAGGGCGGGGTCAAGGCTGCGGACATTTGCACCGACACAGGGGAAGCCAGGCAATGAACGTTTTGAAGTATTCGCCATTGGCCGCGGCGCTGCTCGCGCTGTGCGGTTGCGCCACGCTGGAACAGGCGCCCCTGGTGTATTCGTCCAAGACCTCGGTCGGCGTGGACATCGCCACCACCTCGACCGAGACGCCGGGGCTGTCGATGAGCGTGGGCTTCAAGCAGGTCGATGCCGCCTACGTGCCGGTGGCGGTGTCCAAGGCCTGCCAGACCAACAACAACAGCGCCACCTGCGAAGCCGGCCTGCACCAGGTCAAGGTGATCGGCGGCAGCGAACAGCTCGGCGATTCGCCGGGCGCGGTATCGCCGGTCAACACCGACGCGGTCAACGACGCGCTCAAGCAGTTGCTCAACAGCTACAACAGCGCCGCGGCCACTTCGCAGGCCGCGACCGCGGCGCGCGCGGCGGCCGAGCAACAAAAGAAAGCGCTGGAAGACGCGTGGAAGAAGCAGCAGGACTACCAGAAGGAACTGGCCGCGCTGGCGCCGTTGCAGACCCAGGCGCTGAGCCCGAACGCGAGCGACGACGACAAGAACAAGTACCACGATCAAAAAGCCCGCGCCGACGCCAAGCAACTGTCGACCGTGGAGCAGGCGCTGGTCGCGAACCTCGGCAGCCAGGGCCTGTACGACAAGGCCGTGGCCGACATCGGCGACCACATCCGCACGCTCAAGGATCGCGAAGCCAGCGCGATGAAGGCCGAGACCGATCAGTTGAACCGGTTCAAGGAAGCCCGTTCGGCGCTGACCAATCGCGGCGATTCGTATTCGGTGTTCGGCAGCTTCCGTTCGCGCAGCGGCGCCGAAGCCGCCGCCGGTTCCAGCCCGGGCGTGGGCGCCAGCATCGGCCTGGGCAAGATCTTCGCCACCGGGGTGGCGTCGCAGACGATTTCGCGCGGGCTCAGCGATTACTACGCCAACAGCAACCGCGGCCAGGACAAGTGCTATCGCGCCGTGGCCGAGGCCGCCGGCGCCGGCAAGGTGCAGAGCGACGCGCTGGCGGCCTTGCTCAAGGGCTGCTCCGGCCTCGACGAGAAGTGAGGCGCGCGCGGCAGCCGCTCAGGCGGCCGCCTCGCGCAAGCCGGCCGCGCGCATCGCCGCGTCGATCGCCGAGCGCGCGGTAGCGATCTCCTCGGTCTCGACCACGCGTCGCGGCCGCCGATCCAGCGTGCATTCCAGCCCAGCGGCGAGCAAGGTCAGGTGCGCCGCGCGCAGCGCCGTCGCGGTGGCCGCATCCAACGCGCCGGCGCCTTCGGCCGCGTCGATCAGCCCCGGCGTGTCGCGTGGCGCCAGCAGCGCCGGCGCGCGCGCGCTGTCGCGCAGCACCAGGTATTGCAGCTGGAACTCCAGGTCGACCAGACCGCCCTCGCCCTGCTTGAGGTCGAAGAACGCGGCGTCGCTGCGGTCGAGTTCGGCGCGCATGCGCGCGCGCATCGCGGCGACGTCGCCGCGCAGCTTGTCGGCTTCGCGCGCACGGGTCAGGGTGCGCGCGCGGACTTCGTCGAAGCGCGCGTGCAGGGCTTCGTCGCCGGCGACGAAGCGCGCGCGCACCAGCGCCTGGTGCTCCCAGGTCCAGGCGCGCTCGTCCTGGTACTCGGCGAAGCTGGCCAGCGACGACACCAGTAGGCCTTTGGCGCCGTCCGGGCGCAGCCGCACGTCGACATCGAACAAACGTCCGGCCGCGGTCACCGCGCCGAGCAGGGCGACGATCTTCTGCGCCAGCCGCGCGAACCAGCGCGGCGCGTCGAGCGAACGCGCGCCATCGGAGGCGGCGCCGCCCTCCACCGCCGGCGCGTCGTACAGGAACACCAGATCCAGGTCGGAACCGAAGCCCAGCTCTTCGCCGCCGAGGCTGCCGTAGCCGAGCACGGCGAAGCGCGCGCCCGGCACCCGGCCGTGAGCGGCGGCGACTTCGGCCTGCGCCATCGCCAGCACCTGCGCCACCACCGCATCGGCCAGCCACGCCAGCTGCCGCGCGCTGTCCTGCGCCGACTGGCGGCCGTCGCGCAAGGCCATGGCGATGCGGAAGCTCAGCGCCTGACGGGTTTCGTTGATCGCCTGCAAGGCCTCTTCGACATCGCCGCCGGCGTCGAACCCGGCGCAGGCGGCGAGCAGTTCCTCGCGGTCCGGCAACGGCCCGGCCACGCGCGCGTCGAGCAATTCGTCCAACAGCAGCGGATGCGAGGCCAGGCGCTCGGCCAGCAGCGCGCTGCGCGACACCACCTCGACCAGGCGCGACAGCGCCGCCGGTTGCTCATCGAGCAGGGCCAGATAAGCGCTGCGGCGCAGGACGTTGTGCAGCAGCGCCAGCAGCCGCTTGAGCGCGAGCATCGGCTGGCTCGAAGCGGCCGCGGCCTGCAACAGCGACGGCAGCACCCGGTCCAGGCGCGCGCGCGCCGCATCCGACAGGCCGCGCACGCCGGGGCTGCGGGCGAAATCGCGCAGCGCCGCATCGGCGTCGCCGGCGGCGTCGAAGCCGGCGTCCAGCAGCGCCTGCGCCTCGCCGGATTCAGGCAGCGCGCGCCAGTACGCGGTCAGCGCATCGGGCGCGGCGCGGCGGCGGCGCGGCGCCAGCAGCGCATCGAACTCGGCGGTGATGCGTTCGCGCCGGCGTTCCAGTTCGGCGCGCAGCGCGTCCCAATCGGCATAGTCGAGCCCCACCGCGATGCGCGCGCGCTCGGCCTCGCCTGCGGGCAGAGCGTGGGTCTGCGCGTCGCGCAGCATCTGCAGGCGGTTTTCCAGGCGGCGCAGGAAGCGGTAATCGTCGGCCAGCGCAGCGCCGGCGTCCTCGCCGATCTGGCGCTGCGCGACCAGCGCCTGCAAGGCCGGCAGCAGGCGGCGGCCGCGCAGTTCGGCCTCGCGCCCGCCGCGGATCAGCTGCAACGCCTGGACCAGGAATTCGATCTCGCGGATGCCGCCGGGCCCGCGCTTGATGTCGTCGGCCAGTTCCTTGCGCGCGACTTCGGCGCTGATCGCGGCCTTCATCGCGCGCAGGCCGTCGAGCGCGCCGAAGTCGAGATAACGCCGGTACACGAACGGACGCAGCGCCTCGACGAAGCGCTCGCCGGCGTCGAGATCGCCGGCCACCGGCCGCGCCTTCTGCCAGGCGTAGCGCTCCCAGTCGCGGCCTTCGCGCTGGAAATACTGCTCCATCGCCGCGAACGACCACGCCACCCGGCCGGCGTTGCCGTACGGCCGCAAGCGCAGATCGACGCGATGGCTGAAGCCTTCGGCGGTGGGCTCATCGAGCAGACGCGCCAGTTGCTGGCCGAGCTTGGCGAAGTAGCTCTCCGCATCCAGCGCGCGCGCCGGGTCGCGGCCGTCGAATTCGGTGCTGCCGTCGTGCTCGTAGGCGTAGACCAGATCGACGTCGGAGCTGAAATTGAGCTCGCCGCCGCCGAGCTTGCCCAGGCCGAACACCACCAGCCGCACGCGCTCGCCGGCCGGCGTGCGCAGCGCGCCGTAGCGGCGCTCGAACTCGTCCTCGAGCGCGTCGTGGGCCAGGCGCAGGCAGGTTTCGGCCAGCTCGGTGCTGCCGCGCAAGGTGTCGGCGACCGCATCCAGGCCGAGCGCGTCGCGCCAGATCAGGCGGGTGGAACCGGCGGCGCGGTAGCGGCGCAGGCGCGTGGCCCAGTCGGCGCGGCCTTCGGCGTCCAGTTGCGGCGGTGGCGGCTCTTGGGCGCCGTCGTCGGCGGCCAGCGCGAGCAGCAGCGCCGGCTGGCGCACCAGGGTGTCGATGGCGAAGTCGCTGACCGCCGCCACGCGCGCGACGCGCTGCGCCAGCGCCGCGTCCTCGAGCGCGGCGCGGGCCGGCTCGGATGCGTTGCGCAGGCGCGTGAGCGCGCGTTCGGTCAGGGCGGAGAAGTCGGGAGCGGCGGCGGCGCCGGAAGCGGAATCGTGCATGCGCGGATGATCGCATGGCGGTGCGGGCCGGCTTGCGCGGCGGGCGGCGGGCGCGACGGCGCGAAGCGAGTGGCGAAAGTGCGTTCGATGCGGCGCGCACTGCGCTCGCCTGGGCCGGGTCGCCGCGGCGCCCTGCTGCTCGCGCGCCGTGTCGATGCGGGCGGGCGGCGCGAACGATAAAAATCGTGGGCAATAAAAAAGCCCGCTCCCGGATGAACCGGTTGCGGGCTTGCTCCCTCCCCCACGTCGGGATGCGGGCTGATCGTGAAGGAAGCGTTATTGGGTTTGCACGCTGCACTGCAAAACAGAACTTGCCGGTACATTTGAAACGCTCTCGCGTGGATCGGGCCGCGAACGCGAAAACCTTGCGGCACAAGGCTTGTTACCGATGACAGGTCGAACCGGTCCGCGCGCCTACGTCTACGAGCCCGCCGCCGCGGCTCGAACCTGAACAGGCGGGGCGCGCCCGATTTGCGCCAAACCGCATTCCACCCGTGCCGCCGGTCGCAGGCGCGATGTGTGCCCGGGCGCGCTGGCCATCGTATCCCTGGGCGTGTTCGGTCACCGCCGTAGCGCCGAGCGGACGTCGCGCGATCACGGCGCACGCCGATCGCAACGACCGCCCGCATGCGGCGCGACGCTGCAATCGCGTTCGCCAAGCCGCGCGCTGCGCCGACGCCCCATCGCGCTTGCGCCATCGCCCTCGATCCCACCGCCGGCCTGGAGATCGACGCGCTCCGCGATCCGAGCTTCGCGCAACTCCGGACCCCGCTCCAGACCCGCGCCGCAGCGCTCGCCGCGTACGCACAACGCCGCAAGCGCTGTCCTCGCGCACAAGCTTTCGCCGTTCATCAAGCGAGCGCGACCGGAGACGGCACGTACTCGGCGCCGTGGCGACGCGCGCAGTGCGATGCGGTTCGCGTTCGACCACGCACCGCCCGCACATTCGCGCGTCGCATGCGCACCGCAGCGGCAGCGCGGCGCCGCAGGGGCAGTAAGCACAGAGCCACCCACCGCCGATCCGGCGCCGCGCCTGAGCGCAGCGCGCGCATCGGCACCACCGTGCCGCGACGGCACGCTTCATGCCAACAGGGGTTCCGCATGAACACTCCCGCTTTCCGTTCCCTCCACGCGCCGCCGCGCGCCGCGCTCGCGCTGTGCCTGGCGCTGGCCCTGCCCGGCGCCGCGCTGGCGCAGGACGCGCCCGCCGCCGCCGCCGAACGCGTCGCCGCACCGCCGGTGCTGGCGCGCATGCTGCGCTCCACCGACGCGGCCGAGACCACCCAGAAGCTGCTCACCACCGCCGGCGCGCGGCCGCTGGACACGCGGGAGGCCAAGCTCGACTTGGTCGTCGGCGTGACCACCTCGAAGATCTGGAACCCGGCCACCTCGCGCTACGACACCGTCGAGCTGCGCTCCTACCAAAGCCCGGGCACCAATCCGGCGATTCCCTTCCTTGCCCCGACCGTGGTCACCGCGCCCGGCGAAACCGTGCGCATCGCGCTCAAGAACGACCTCAAGCCCGAACCCGACTGCGCCCAGCCCAGCATCAACACGCCGCACTGCTTCAACTCCACCAACCTGCATTCGCACGGTCTGTGGGTCAGCCCGACCGGCAACAGCGACAACGTGCTACTGACGCTGCGGCCGGGCGTATCGTTCGAATACGAATACAACCTGCCGGCCGACCATCCCTCCGGCACGTTCTGGTATCACCCGCACCTGCACGGCTCCACCGCGCTGCAAGTCTCCAGCGGCATGGCCGGCGCGCTGATCGTGCGCGGCGAACGCCTGCCCTCGCCGCTGCGCAACGGCGATCTCGACACCCTGCTGCGCGAGGCGTCCAACCAGCCGATACCCGAGCGCCTGGTGATGTTCCAGCAGGTCGCCTACGCCTGCCGCGACGGCGCCGGCAATATCAAGACCGCCCCCGACGGCCGCTGGATCTGCGATCCCAAGGACGTCGGCCGCATCGACAACTACGCCGACCAGTTCGGCTTCGGCACCTGGAAGAAATCCGGCCGCTACACCAGCGTCAACGGCGTGGTGCTGCCGACCTTCACCGGTTTGCAGGCCGGCCGCCTGGAGCGTTGGCGCCTGCTGCACGCCGGCGTGCGCGACACCGTCAACCTGCAATTGCGCGAACTGCGCAGCCGCAGCGCGGTGCCGGCGGGGCTGGCCGGCAAGGCGCTGGAAACCTGGGTCGACAAGAACTGCACCGGCCCGGTGCTGAGCCAGTTCGAAGTCGCCTCCGACGGCCTCACCCACGGGCGCATGATCGAGAAGCGCGAGAACGTGCTGCAGCCGGGTTATCGCAGCGACGTGCTGGTGGCGTTCCCCAAGCCGGGCCGCTATTGCGTGATCGACGCCGCCGCGCCGGCCAGCGCCAGCGTCACCCAGGCCGCCGAGGACCGCCAGTTGCTCGGCTTCGCCGAAGTCACCGGCCTGGGCGAGCAGATCGACACGCGCGCGCTGATCCTGCGCCAGCTCAGCGCCTCGGCCGAGCGCAACATGCCCGCCGACGTGCTTGCGCGCGTGCTCGCCGACCTGCGCGACGACCTCAAGCTCAGCGCGTTCGCGCCGCATCGCGACATCGCCGAGAAGGACGTCGTCGGCACCCAGAAGCTCGAGTTCAACATCACCAAGGCCGACGAGTACCAGATCGACGGCAAGTCCTACGCGCCCAACCAGGCGCGCGACCTGGTGCTGGGCCGCACCGAGGAATGGCACCTGACGTCCCTGGTCGGCGGCCATCCCTTCCACATCCACGTCAATCCGTTCCAGGTCGCGGCGATCTACGACCCCAGCGGCAAGGACGTGAGCGAAACCGGCGAGAAGGACGATCCGCAGTACGCCGGCCTGCGCAATACCTGGAAAGACACCTTGTTCGTCAAACAAGGCTATCGGGTCGTGGTGCGCACCCGCTATGAGCGCTACATCGGCGAATACGTCCTGCACTGCCACATCCTCGATCACGAGGACCGCGGCATGATGCAGAACGTGCGCATGCTGGTGCCCGACGGCAAGGGCGGCGGGATTCTGCCGGGCCACCAGCACTAAGCCGCGCGCTGCGACGGCGCGCCGCCGCGGCGGCGACGCTCAGCGCTTGCCGCGGCTCTCGTAGTTGTCCGCGTCCTCGTGCAGGATCCGCCGCAGTTCGGCGATCGCCTGCGGCGTTTCCTGCACGCTGTGGCCGGACACCACGATCTTTTCCGACACCGCGCCGTCCAGGTGCGCGCTCGGGTACGGCACCACGCCGTCGCTGGATTGCGCCAGCGGCAGCTTGGGATCGCGCTGGGCCACGATCACGTGGTACGGCAGCCCCGGCTCGACGCCGAGGTCGCGGGTGCTGCGCATGAACAGCGAATTCGGGCTGAGATCGTCCGGCCCGGTCGGCGGGCGGCCCTTGCGGAAGCCGATGTGTTCGAGCTCGTCCGCGCTCACGTGGTTGCGCTGGATCAGCTCGGCGGTATCGCGCAGCACGTCGAACGGCAGCCGGATCAGCTTGCGCACCATGCGCAGCGGCCAGCCGTCGGTGACCACCGCGCCGCGCTGCGGCGCGGCCATGAACACCGCGCGGCCGAACTGCGGCATCGGCCGGAACACGGTCAGCTCGCGCACCATCGGGTCGGCGCGCAGCCGTTGCGCGGCGTCGGCCGGCAGGCCCGCCAGCGAGGCGTCGATCACCCGCTCGCCGCTGTCGGCCAGCAGCAAGCGCCCGATCACCCCGCCCATGCTGTGGCCGACCAGCACCGCATCGTGGCTGGCGATGTCGTCGCCCTGCGGGTCGTAGTGGGCGAAGGTGCGCTGCAACGCCGAAGCGATCGCGGCGCGGTTGGAGAGCATGCCCAGGTTGGTCGGATAGAACACCTGCCACAGCTGATAGCGGCGGCGCAGGGTTTCGTCGCCGAGCAGTTCGTTGGCCAGGTTCACCCACGCCTCCGGGCTGCTGGCCAGGCCGTGGATCAGCACGATCACGCGCTTGTTCGGATCGTAGGGCTGATTGAGGTAGATGCGCGGCTGGAACGCGCGCGCCTGCTTGGGCCGCAGCAGGCTCGTCAGGCTCAACCGCGCCAGGTCCGAGCGCGCCAGCCACACGCCGTAGGCGGCCGAGTAGTTCGCCGCCAGCGGTATGCGCCGGCCGGCGATGGTCTCGCTGTCGATGCGGTAGGGGTTGTAGACGTCCATGCGCGCGCCGGTGCTGGCGAGCATGCCGTCGAGGCCGTCGCCGTCGAAACGCAGGGTCGCGGTGACCGGCAGGTAGCGGGTGTCGCGGTAGGGCGCATCGTCGGACGCGTCGCCAGCCACGGCGGTGGCGCCGCGCGAGACCGCGTCGGCCGGGTTCGCCGGCGCGGCGGCGGGATTCGCGGGCTGCGCTTGATCGCTGCCTGTCTCGCTCGCTGTCGAGCTCGCCGTTGCGCCCGCCGCAGCCACAGCGCCGCGGCGCGGGAACACCGCGACCAGCCCGGTGCCGAAGCCGTCGCGCCGGTACACCGCGCGCAGGTTGGCGAAGCCGAGCGTGTCGGAGGCGAGCAAGGCCTCGGGCTGCTGCTGGATTTCGGAGGATTCGTAGCCGTGCAGGGCGACCTCGAGGCTCAAGCCGCCGACCCGCAGCGGTGTCGCCCCGACCTGGCCGGCGCTGGCCTCGAACGCGGCCTGCGCGATCACCTCGACCGCGCGGTTGTAGTACTGCAGCACCTGCTGCTGGCGCGCTTCGAACACGCGCTGTTCGGGCGTGCGCGCGGTCGCGAACAGGTAGGCGTAGGCATAGCGCGCGATGGCGACCGCGGCGCGGGTGCGCGGGTCGTCGTCGGTGGCGGGCGCCGCTGGCGCGGGCGCGGCCGGCGCAGCATGGGCGCCGCCGCGGCGCGAGAACGCGGCGGCTTCGGCCGCCTTGCTCACCGTCGCCGGCAACGCGTTCATGCGCAGCAGCTGCAGTTCGGCCGAGGTCGCCAGCCATTCCTCGGCCGTGGCCAAGGGGCGCAACTGGGCGATGCAGGGATCGGGTTCGCGCGCGCACGCGGCCGGATCCAGGCCGGCGGAGTTCAGCGTCGAGGCCGCGGCGGTGCTCAGGCGCCCGCCGCTGAGCGCGTCGAGGTTGCGCTCGGCGGCGATCTCGCCGAACCCGCGCTCCTTGATCTTGACCACGGCGCAACCGCTGCCGCCCAGCAGCAACAGTCCCGCCAACAAGCCCACTGCAACGCGCATGTCCGATCCACCGGGGGAAATCCGTTGGCATTGTCGAGCGCGCCCGCCCCGCCGTAAACACCGGCGGCGGCGTCCCCTTGCGCGCCTTCACGTTCGGCCCCCTCAGGACATCTTCTTACCGATCCCTCCGCCTTCTTTCTTCGGCGCACGAGGCGCCCGCCATGCACCCGTCCGCAAATCCCGCAGAATCCGGCCCGACCGAACTGTTCGTCCAGCACATCGCCTGCGCCAACAACGCCGCGTTCACCATGCGCTTCGTCGTCCAGCGTCTGGACGGCGAGCGGGTGATCAGCCAAAGCGCGCCGATCGGCACCTTCGCGGCCGGCCAGGTCCGCAGCGTCGACCTGGGCGCGCTGCGCTTCCACGGCCGCACGCTGAAAGTGGGCGACCGCGTGCGCATCCGCGCGCGCGCGATCGGCGGCACCCGCCGCAACGGCCCGTCGGTGGCTTATGCGCCCAACGGCCACACCGCCAGTTTCAGCGTGCGCGGCACCACCTTGAGCTTTTCGATCAACCGCATCTGAGGCATTCGCCCATGGGCGCGTCCCACGCATTGGAAGGCCAGCCCGTCGATTGGCTGCGCGACGGCAGCAGACTGCAGGTGCGCTTCGGCCTCAACCTGGAAGACGCCGACGCGCGCCGCCGCAACCAGGGCGCGCAGGCGCTGATGTTCGCCGACGCGACGCTGCCGCAGGCCGCGCCGGACCGGACGTTTCCGAACGTGGTCGCGGTGACCCGCGGCGCGGCGCTGTCGATCCAGGTGCGCGCGCACTCGTCCTCGCCGCTGGGTTTCGGCTTCCGCATCGCCACCGGCGCCGGGCCGGTGGTGGATCGCCTGTACGCGGTCGACCGTCCCGATCCGCTGGGCTATCGCAGCGCCACCGTGCGCCGGTTCCAGCGCGAGGCGAACCTGATCACCGTCGACCTGATGCGCGAGCGGCTCAGCCATTCGCACGATCTGGCCGCGTTGCAGGCGCTGTGGACCTGCGACATCACCGCCTGGGAGGTGCACCAGTTCCTCGAGCCGATCAGTGCGCGGGTCTTCACCCGGCGCCATCCGCGCTTCGGGCCGACGCCACCCGCCGCGGGCATCGACACCCGGCGCGGCGGCCTGCGCGATGCGGCCGACGGCGCTGCGCCACGGGTCAACGCCGGGGTGATCTGGGCCGACGACAGCGCCGAGCAGGTGTTCGAACGCATCCAGGTGCAGGCCGAAGCCGATCCGGAGCGGGAATTCTTCGGCCGCCTGCGCGTGCATTTTTTCGTCGTCGACCCGGAGTGAGCGGCCGCGCGCCGCAGCTCCCGTACCGCGCCACCGAGGATTCCGCATGCTCGTCACCATCGCCTTCGCCGGCCAGCCCGACCGCGACCTGGTCCTGCGCCTGGAACCGGACATCTCGTTGCAGCGGGTGCGCGAACAACTCGCGGCGCTGGATGCGATGGCGCCGGAGGACCGCTTCAGTTTCCGCAATGCGCGCATGGCCCCGTCGATCGAGGCCGACACCAAGCTCAAGGAAGTGATCGGCGAGGATGCCGTGCTCGCCGTGCGCCCGGCGCCGCCCGAGCCGGAGCCGGAACCCGAGCCCGAGCCGGAGCCCGAACCGGACCCCGAACCCGTGCCGGAGCGGCCACCGCCGCGTCCCGCCGTGCGCCCGGACGCGCCGCGGGCGCAGCCCGGCGAAGCGAGCTGGGGACTGCGCGGCGACGACGAAACGCCCGACTTGCTGGCGCATTTGCAGAGCCAGCTGGCCGGCGCGACCGTGCGCACGCCGGACGATTTCACCGCCTTGCCGCTGGCCACGGTGCAGGCGCTGTTCGCCGCGCGCCGGCTCGACCGCGGCCTGCGCTTCGGCGCCAATCCGGGCGACGCGCTGTTCGGCGCGCGCTCGCCGCGTTCGCCGGTGGTCTATCGGCATCCGCAGCGGCCGCCGCATTCGGGTGGGGTCGCCTTCACCTTGCGCTGGAACATCAGCGCCACCGCCAGCCGGGTGCTGCACGAGCTGCACACGCGCAGCATCCACAACGCCAACGGCGGCGGCGGCGTCAACGGCTTCGGCGTGGCCGCCGATTTCCGCCGCGACCTCGAACGCCTGCGGCGCAACGAAGTCACCACGATCCATCTGACCGACGAGATGATCGTGCCCAAAGTGCTGCTGATGCTGGACCCGGACACCGACCTGGACGTCGCGCCCGAGTTGGTCGAAGCGGTCGAAGACGCGCTGTCCGAGTCCAGCCGGCTCGGCCAGTACAACGCGCTGCACACGCGGGTGTTCGCCGCGTTCGGTTATTTCTTCCCGTGCGAGGCGCTGCTCGGCGGCACCCGCATGCGCACGCTCAGCACGGTCAGCGAAGACCTGCAGGAGCAGCAACAACTGCTGTCGGGGTTCGGCTTCGGCGCCGCCGCCAAGGACGTGCCGACCCGCTTCGGCCCGGCCAGCGGCGACATCGGCTATGCCCGCGGCGACCAGGAACTGCTGAGCCATCGCCAGATCCGCCAATTGCGCAAGCAGAGCATCTACACCATCGGCGGGCATCCGGCGCTGGGCCTGACCGACGAACTGGCGAAGCGGTGGATGGCCGGGCTGGACGCGGTGGAGCAGTGGGCCACCATCGGCCATCGCCGGCTGGTGCCGATCCTGCGCTTCCTGCCGCCGCGCCAGCGCGACCGCTGCGTCAGCGTGATCGAGCAATTCGCCGGTTCCCGCGCCCTGGAGCCGCACACCGTGCTGGACATGGCCGCCTACGTGGCGCCGCTCAACCGCGATCTGCTCGGCAGGATCCTGTGATCCGCTGATCCGCAGCTTTCGCGTGCAGCACGTGCGCGCGACGCGCGACGCGCAGGCGAAAAAAAACCCCGCCTCGCGGCGGGGTTTTTTCGGTTCGCGCGAGCGCGAACGGCCGGATCAGAAGTCCATGCCGCCCATGCCGCCCATGCCGCCGCCGCCCGGCATCGCCGGCTCGTCCTTCTTCGGCAGCTCGGCGACCATGGCTTCGGTCGTGATCATCAGACCGGCGATGGAAGCCGCGTTCTGCAGCGCGGTGCGGGTGACCTTGGTCGGATCCAGGATGCCGGCCTCGATCATGTCGACGTACTCGCCGGTGGCGGCGTTGTAGCCGTAGGCGCCCTTGCCTTCGATGACCTTGTTGAGGATGACCGACGGCTCTTCGCCGGCGTTGGTCACGATCTCGCGCAGCGGCGCTTCCATCGCGCGCAGGGCGATGGCGATGCCGTGGTTCTGGTCTTCGTTGATGCCCTTCAGGCCGGCGATCGCGGCCTTGGCGCGGATCAGCGCGACGCCGCCGCCCGGGACGATGCCCTCTTCCACGGCAGCGCGGGTGGCGTGCAGCGCGTCTTCGACGCGGGCCTTCTTTTCCTTCATCTCGACTTCGGTCGCAGCGCCGACCTTGATCACCGCAACGCCGCCGGCCAGCTTGGCCACGCGCTCCTGCAGCTTCTCGCGGTCGTAGTCCGACGAGGTCTCTTCGATCTGCGCCTTGATCTGCTTGATGCGCGCTTCGATGCCCGAGCTCTCGCCGGCGCCGTCGATGATCGTGGTGTTTTCCTTCGAGACCTGGATCTTCTTGGCGCGGCCCAGATCCTTGATGGTGGCCTTCTCGAGCTGCAGGCCGACTTCCTCGGAGATCACGGTGCCGCCGGTCAGCACGGCCATGTCTTCCAGCATCGCCTTGCGACGGTCGCCGAAGCCCGGAGCCTTGACGGCGCAGACCTTGACGATGCCGCGGATGGTGTTGACCACCAGGGTCGCCAGCGCTTCGCCTTCGACTTCCTCGGCGACGATCAGCAGCGGCTTGCCGGCCTTGGCGACGCCTTCCAGCACCGGCAGCAGGTCGCGCACGTTGGAGATCTTCTTGTCGTGCAGCAGGATGAACGGATCGTCCAGCTCGGCCTGCATCGACTGCTGGTTGTTGATGAAGTACGGCGACAGGTAGCCGCGGTCGAACTGCATGCCCTCGACGACGTCGAGTTCGTTCTCCAGGCCCGAGCCGTCTTCGACGGTGATCACGCCTTCCTTGCCGACCTTGTCCATCGCCTGAGCGATCAGGTCGCCGATGTTGTGGTCCGAGTTGGCCGAGATCGCGCCGACCTGGGCGATTTCCTTCGAGGTCGAGGACGGCTTGGACAGCTTCTTCAGCTCGACCACGGCCTCGGTCACGGCCTTGTCGATGCCGCGCTTGAGGTCCATCGGGTTCATGCCGGCGGCGACCGCCTTCATGCCTTCGCGGATCAGCGCCTGGGCCAGCACGGTCGCGGTGGTGGTGCCGTCGCCGGCGTTGTCGGAGGTCTTGGACGCGACTTCCTTCACCATCTGCGCGCCCATGTTTTCGAACTTGTCGGCCAGCTCGATTTCCTTGGCGACGGACACGCCGTCCTTGGTGATCGTCGGCGCGCCGAAGCTCTTCTCGAGCACGACGTTGCGGCCCTTCGGACCGAGGGTGGCCTTGACGGCGTTGGCGAGCACGTTGACGCCGCGCACCATCTTGGCGCGAGCGTCTTCACCGAAACGAATTTCTTTGGCAGCCATTGTTGCGAACTCCGGAAATAAAGAATGGGGTATGGAAAACGGGAAGAGCGGGGATCGGCGAGCGGGGCGTCAGCGCAAGCGCTCTACGCTTCCCGATTCGCCGGCGCCGGCTCTCAGCCCACGATCGCCAGGACGTCGTCTTCGCGCAGGACCTTGTATTCGATGCCGTCCTGCTTGTAGCTGCTGCCCGCGTACTGGCCGTAGATGACCTTGTCGCCGACCTTCAGCTGCGGCGCGCGCACGCTGCCGTTGTCCAGCGCCTTGCCCGGACCGACGGCGACGACTTCGCCCTTGGTCGACTTTTCCTTCGCGGCGTCCGGGATGATGATCCCGCCGGCGGAGACTTCGTCGGCTTCGATGGGCTTGACGACAACGCGGTCGTGGAGCGGCTTGAGATTCATGGCGACCTCTGTAAGTAATTGAATTGGCGGATAAAGAACGGGAATTTTAGCAGTCGGACCCGGCGAGTGCCAATGCCGGGGACGAAAGCGCCCGACTGAGCCGGGACCTGATCGGAGATAGGGCGCCCCGGACGGCTTTCAAGGGGGCCGGGGCAATCCTGCGCCGGATCGGTGACAGGCGTCGGCGCGGGGCCTGGTTGTGGCCGGGCCTCCAGGCCTAGTGGGAGGGCCTGCGGACGTTGCGGGAGGGCCTTCAGGCCCGAGGCCTTTCGGTCGGTTCGCCGCGATCGGGCCGGAAGGCCTGAGGCCTGAAGGCCCTCCTACAAGAGCCGCCCGCCCCCCTCGCCGACCTCAGTCCGTCGCACCGTCCTGCGGCCCGCGCAGGTAGCGGCTCGGCGCCGCGCCGAGGTGGCGGCGGAACATCGCCGTGAACGCGCTGACGCTGTCGTAGCCCAAAGCCAGCGCCACCGTCGTCACCGCCTCCCCGGCCGCCAGCCGCTCCAGCGCCTGCAGCAGGCGCGCGCGCTGGCGCCATTGCAGCAGGCTGTAGCCGGTCTCGCGGGCGAAGCGGCGGCTCAGGCTGCGCTCGGACAGGTGCGCCCAGTCGGCCCAGGCGGCCAGGCCGCGGTCGTCCTGCGGCGCGTCGGCCAGGGCGCGGGCGATGCGCAGCAGGCGCGGGTCCTGCGGCAGCGGCAGGCCCAGGCGGTCGGGGCGGCGGTCGTCGGCGCAGGCCAGGGCGATCTCGTCCAGCAGCACCCGCGCCAGCCGCGCCTGCGCCGGGTCCAGCGCCTTGCCCGCCGGCCAGCCGGCCGCGCGCGCCACCGCCTCGCGCAGCAACGGCGACACCGTCAGCGCGCAGGGCTGGGCCGGCAGCGCCGCGCAGTCGGCTTCGGCCACGTAGACGCTCCAGCCGCTGAAGCCGGCGCCGTGCGAGCGCAGCGAATGCGGCTGGTGCGGCGGCACCCACACCGCGTCGCTGGCCGGCACCAGCCAGCGGCCGCGGCCGGTGCCGACGCTGAGCAGGCCGCGGTAGGCGCCGAACAGTTGGCCGCGCGCGTGGGCGTGCTCGGGCGTGTCGCGCACGCCGGGCGCGCGCAGGCTCACGGCGAGGACGAACGGCGCATCGGCGGCGTCCAGGCGGGCGCGCGCCAGCAAAGGGTCGGACATTGGCCGCAACGCGATAGCGGATGGCCGCGGCAACGTAGCAGAGCCGGCGCGCGCGGCCCAGCATGGCATTCACCTCAACCGCCACAGGAACCGCCGCATGCGCGCCCAGGACGTTCTTCCCGATCACCGCAACGAAGTCCGCATCGGCGAGGTCGTCGCCCGCAAGGGCTCGGTCGCCGCGTTCCTGGCCAACGCGCGCGTGCTCGCCGACCCGGCCGCGCCGGCGCCGGCGCGCGCGCAGGCCGAACGCGACACCCGCGAACTGCTGCCGGCGCTGCGCGCGCTGGGCCTGTTCGAGGTGATGGAGCTGCGCGATCCGCAGCTGCGCGCCTGGCTCGACGCGCAGCCATAACCGCCCCTGCAGGAAGCGACTGTAGGAGCGACGCAAGTCGCGACCGCGCCACCGCACACACCGGCGCCGCGCTTCCCGTGCGCGCGAACATCCGGACCTTCGATCGGTTGCGCCGGCGCATGCAGCGGCGCGGTCGCGACTCGCGTCGCTCCTACAGGGGGCGGGCGCGATTGCGTCGCGGCCGTGGTATTACATCGCCTCAGCCGCCGCCAGGAATCGCCATGTCCGTCGCCTCCCCCGCCCGCATCGCCGCTGCGCTGGCCGAACTGTGGTCGCCGCGCGTCGTCGCCGAAGTCGACGATGCCTACGTCAAGGTCGCGCGCGTGCACGGCACCCTGGCCTGGCACGCGCACGCCGACGAGGACGAGTTGTTCTATGTGCTCAAGGGCCGGCTGCGCATCGAGATGGAAGCGCGCACGGTCGAACTCGGCGAAGGCGAGCTGTTCGTCGTGCCCAAGGGCGTGCGCCACAATCCGGTCGCCGACGAGGAATGCCACCTGCTGCTGATCGAACGCAAGAGCACCCAGCACACCGGCGATGAAGTCACCGACAAGACCCGCTCGCTCGCCGAGCAGTTGCGGCCGCTGGAGTGAGGGACGTTCGCGACGCGCAACGCACGCATCGTGCCTGACGCTGCGAGCGTTCGCGCCGGCCTTCGCAAGCGGCGCGGCGTTTGGGCTTGAGGCCTTTCGCCGCTAGCGACGACCGCACAAAACAAACGCACAAAAGAAAAGAGCGCGTCCCGTGGAACGCGCTCTTTGGTGCGGAGATGGCCGTCCTACGCATGGCGCTATCCCGCGCCCTTTCCCCCGAACCGACGTCGTGTCGTTAGCCGACGTCCGTATCAGCGTGGAGCCATCTTCCGAACTCCCTTTTACACTTGCTACTCGCCGATTCGCCCATCCAGGCTACTTCCGGTCGCTCGAACACTTGTTCGATCCGGCAAGCTGTTGCAATCATTGGATCGCTTCCGTCGCGACGACAGCGAAAGCGCACAGGCTCCGGCGTCTATCGCTCACCTGGCGAGGATTGGTAGCACATGGCAAAAACCCCTGGAATTTATGAGCAGGAGGTCACATGACGCCACAGCAGCGCATCCGCCTGGCGCGCCGCCACGCCGGCCTGTCGCAGGCCGCGCTCGGCGCCGCGGTCGGGGTCCAGCGCAGTGCGGTCGGGCACTGGGAATCGACCCAGGGCAAGTCGCCCAACGTCGCCCACCTGCGCGAAGTCGCGCTCGCCACCGGCGTGCAGTTCGAGTGGCTGGCCACCGGCCGCGGGCGCATGAACCTGTCGCAGGACACGGCGATGGATTCGGTCGCCGCCGCCGACGCGCTGTTGGTCGACGACTCGCTGGAGCTGCGCCTGATCGCCGCGTTCCGCGAAGCGCCGGCGCGGGCGCGGGTGCCGCTGGTGGAAATCGCCGAGCAACTGGCGCAGTCGCGCACCGGCCGCAGCCGCGCGCTGGGCAAGGCCCGCGGCGGCGCGTGACCGCCGGCGCGCGCGGGCCGTGCCCGCGGTCGCAGGCCGATTCGCCATTGCGCGACCCGGGTCGCGTTTTTCCCGTCCGGCCCTGGCCGCCGGTCGCGGGCGGTGTCACAAAGGCCCTCTAGACTCGAACGCGCGTCCTGGGGAGGGCGCGTCTTCCCCCGCCGATGCGCCGCCGCGTTCCGCACGCGGCCGCCCGGCGCCATCCACAAGGAGCCGTTTGATGCGCAAGTCAGTTTCTGGCTGTTCCCTCGCTGTGTCCGTGCGCGCCGTATCCGTGCGTAATGTTTTCGCGCGCCGCGCCGGCGTTCTCTCGCTGGCGATCGCCGCGCTGTTGCCGTCGATGGCGTCGGCGGCGGTGTTCGTCAACGAATTCCATTACGACGACGCGACCTCTTCCGGCGACGTCGGCGAGCGCATCGAGGTCGTGGCCACCGCCGGCGAAACCCTCAGCGACTACCGCATCGTGCTGTACAACGGCGCCACCCCGTCGGCGGCGGTGCAATACGACAGCGACCCGGTCCCGGCCGGCAGCCTGGTGACCTGCGGCGGCACGGTGCGCATCGCCACCGTGAGCTACCCCACCAACGGCCTGCAGAACGGCCCGAACGACGGCTTCGCCCTGGTCGACGGCGCCGGCAACGTGGTCCAGTTCCTCAGCTACGAAGGCCAGATCACCGCCAGCGGCGGCGCCGCCTCGGGCAAGACCAGCGTCAACCTGCCGGTGTCCGAATCCGGCTCGACCGCCGCCGGCACCTCGCTGCAGCTGTCGGGTAGCGGCAGCCAGTATTCGAACTTCAGCTGGCAGAACTCCGCCGCCCAGACCTTCGGCGCCTGCAACAACGGCCAGACCTTCAGCGGCGCGCCGGCCAACACGCCGCCGAGCGTGGCCTCGACCGTGCCCGCCGCCGGCGCCACCACCTTCCCCGCCGCCGGCGACCTGTCGGTCGTCTTCAGCGAAGCGGTGAACCTCGCCGCCGGCGCGCTGACCCTGCAATGCGCGACCTCCGGCGCGGTGACCCTGTCCTACCCGGCCAGCGGCACCAACGTCACCGCGTCCACCGGCACCGCGCTGCACGCCGGCGAGGCCTGCACCTTCACCGTGGTGGCGAGCAAGGTGACCGACAGCGGCGGCCTCGCGCCGGCCGCCAACACCGTGGTCAACTTCAGCGTCGCCGGCGGTGGCGGCGGCACGCCGACGGGCTACTACAGCCACGTCAACACCTCCAGCGCCAGCCAGTTGCGCTGCTCGCTGCACGAGACGATCAAGGGCCACACGGTCTATCCGTACAGCGGCGGCACCACCAACACCTGGAGCATCCTGGAGATCGCCGACGAGGATCCCAACAACTCCGGCCGCATCCTCGACGCCTACCGCAACCGCAGCTTCGTCAAGGTCACCGACCGCGCCGGCAGCGGCAGCGGCCTGAAGTACAACCGCGAGCACACCTGGCCGAACTCGCTGGGCTTCGGCACCGCCACCGGCAACAAGGGCCTGCCGAACGCGCCGTACACCGACACCCACATGCTGTACCTGACCGACTCGGCCTACAACGCCGACCGCGGCAACAAGCCCTACGCCAACTGCTCGCTGAGCGGCGGCTGCGGCGAGCGCGTCACCGAAGCCAACGGCGGCTACGGCGGCGGCAGCGGCGCGTACCCGGGCAATTCGAACTGGTTCAAGACGCCCGACGGCAACGCCGGTTCGTTCGAGGTGTGGGGCCATCGCAAGGGCGACATGGCGCGCGCGGTGATGTACATGGCGATCCGCTACGAAGGCGGCAACGACGCCAACACCGGGCAGGGCGAGCCGGACCTGGAGCTCACCGACGACCGCAGCAAGATCGTCATCACCTCGTCCTCGCCGGCCTACATGGGCCTGCTCAGCACCCTGCTGCAGTGGCACCAGGCCGACCCGCCGGACGCGGCGGAGAAGGCGCGCAACGAGGTGATCTTCAGCTTCCAGGGCAACCGCAACCCGTTCATCGACCATCCGGAGTGGGCGACCTCGTCGCTGTTCACCTCGGCCAAGCCGGCGAACTGCCAGTTGATTCCCTGATCGGTTGGTGCGGTTTGCGGGGCGATTGATGGTGAGTCGATCGCGGACCGGTTGATCGCAAATCGATGTTGAACACGAACGCCCGCGCGATGCGGGCGTTCGTTTTTTGTGGGGCGGTTTCGCGCAGCCGCTTTCGTCTTTGCGAACTCAGGGATCCAGATTTAAATCGCAGCCGGCGGGCGCATGGCCGGCCAGTTTTCGCCCCACCCACCTTCAGCAAGTCGCTGTTGCTGTGGCTCTTCGCTCCCCCGGCCGCCCCGAACTCGCCACAGGCAAACAGAGACCCGGAGGGCGGCGCGCAGGACGCGCGCCGTGCGCCACCCAGGCCATGGATGGCCTGTGTGGCGCATCCCGGCGCAAGCTCCGACCCCTA
>NZ_FNOG01000009.1:233741-344474 GCF_900106525.1 Lysobacter enzymogenes | reverse complement strand
GGGATGCGCCACACAGGCCATCCATGGCCTGGGTGGCGCACGGCGCGCGTCCTGCGCGCCGCCCTTCGGGTCTACGGTTGCCTGTGGCGAGTTCGGGGCGGCGGGGGGAGCGACGAGCAACGGCAAGGGCTAGGGCAACGGCAGCGTGAGTTCCGGCTTTTGTCGGCATGACGGGCTGGAGGTTGCGGGGCTTCGGACGTGGCTGCGTCGCTGCGGTTGTATTCCGGCTTTCTTCGGAATGACGGCGTGGCGGGTGCGAGGCTTCGGGAGTTAAGGTGGAGCTGCGTCGCTTCGGTTGACCGCGGCCGGTGCGAAGTCCGCCGGAACGCCGCCTCCCCAATGTATCCGCGTCCGCATGCGGCAACCGCCTCGCATTTCCGCGCCGCGCATGCGAGGCTGCGGCGGATCGCCGGGGAGTCGCTCATGAACGATGTCGCATCCGCCGTCCCGCACGCCAGCGCAGCGCCCAAGTCTCTGCACGGCGACGCCGCCCTGGTGCGCGCGCTCGGTCCGTTCCAGCTTGGCGCGTCCATCGTCAACATCATCGTCGGCGCCGGCATATTCATGTTGCCGGCGTTGTTGTATGGCCGGCTTGGGGCGAGTGCGCCGCTGGTGTTCGTGGCCGGGGCGCTGGCGATCGTGCCGATCGCGCTGTGCTTCGCCGCGGTCGGCAGCCGCGCCGCGGCCACCGGCGGGCCGTATACCTTCGTCGGCGCGGCGTTCGGGCCGTTTGCCGGGTTCCTGGCTGGGGCGTTGATGTGGGTGTGCAATACCTCTTCCAGCGCCGGCGTCGCCGCGGCGCTGGCCGAGCAGGCCGGCAACGCCTGGGCGGCGCTGCGCGAGCCGTTGCCGCGCGCGGCTTTCATCGCTGCGGTTTATGCGGCGCTGTTCGCGCTCAACGCGTTCGGGGTGAAGCTCGGCGCGCGCATGATCGTGCTGTTGGCCACGCTGAAGCTGGCGCCGCTGTTTGCGCTCGCCGGGCTCGGCCTGCTGTTCGTCGACTGGGGCCAGCTCGGCGCCGCGGCGTGGCCGGGCTGGGGCGCGCTGGGTTCGTCGATGGTGCTGGTGGTGTTCGCCTACTCAGGGATGGAAACCGCGCTGGTGCCGACCGGCGAAGTGCGCGACCCGTCGCGCCACGTGCCGCGCGCGACGCTGTCGGCGATCGTGCTGGTGGTGCTGCTGTACATCGGCATCCAGCTGGCCTGCCAGGCGATGCTCGGCGCGCGCCTGGACGGCAGCGGCGCGCCGCTCGCCGACGCCGCCGGCGCGTGGTGGGCGCCGGCGCACGGCCTGCTGCTGGCGACCGCGGGCGTGTCGATGGCCGGCTTCCTGATGGGCAACCTGTTCTCGTCCTCGCGCCTGTTGTTCGCGCTGGGCCGCGACGGCTACCTGCCGGCCGCGTTCGGCCGGGTCGACGCGCGCTACCACGTGCCGCGCACGGGCCTGCTGGCCCATGCCGGCATCGCCCTGGCGCTGGCGCTGATCGGCAACTTCGAGACCCTGGCGCTGATTTCCGGCGGCGCGATCTGCCTGCTGTTCGCCGCGGTCGCGGTCGCGGCCTGGCGCGCGCAGGCGCGCGACCTGCGCGGCGCCGGCGAACCGTTCCGCCTGCCCGGAGGCAGTTGGCCGATGCCGCTGCTGGCGGTGGCGGTGATGGCGGCGATCCTGGCGACGATGAGCCTGGCGCAGTGGCTGGCCATCGTCGTGTCGTTGCTGGCGCTGGTGGCCTTGTACGGCGTGCTCGCGTTGCGCCGGCGCGGGGTGGCGCGCTGATCCGGGCGCCGCGGCGCTCGGATCAGCGCGGGCGGGCGGAAAACGTATTGCGCACGCGTTCGGACTTCAGCGCGTAGGCGATCCAGCCGCCGTTCCACACCAGTCGCGCGGCGCACAGCAGCGATACGGACAAGACAGTTTCGGCGGGAACGGTCTCAACGGCGATCCAGAAGACCGCGGAGACGACGAGGTCGACGATCAGCCACGCGACGAATACGCGCGCAAACCATCGCGACCTGAGCCACAGCAGCGCCAGCACCGCCAATTTCACCAAGAACAGCGTGCCGCTGGTGGCCAGCAGGTACTGCGCCCGGATCAACCCGTCCCCGGTGGGGGCATGCGAGGAGCTCATCAGTATCAGGATCGCGGCGAACACCGCGGCCCCTGCTGCCAGCCACAGCAACAGTACGACCGCGAGCACCGCCAGCCAGCCGCCGAGTCCTTCGGGGCGCGGTCGCGGCGGTCCGAAGCCTGCGGGCGCGGGCGCGGCGTGGCCCTGCTTCGCCCCGGCGGCCGGCATGCGCCGGTAAGGATCCGCGTTGTTCATGTCCGTTGGCCCCCGTCCGCGTCCGTGTTCGCCGCGACAGCGGTCAAGATAACCGCTGCGCGTGCGTGCCGACCGGCCTCAGCGGCGCTGGCAGCGCAGGTCGCGGACCCGGCCGACGTCGAGCGACACGCTGTCGATCGCGCCGGCCGCGTCGCGCTTGAAGCGGAAGGTCACGCCGTCCTGGGTGAAGGTGTCGCGTTCCAGCGGGTCCAGCCGTTCCGGCGCGATGCGCGCGTCGTGCAGGTGCAGGGCGCCATCGATCGCGCTCAGGCGGTAATCGCGGCCGAGTTCTTCGCAGCGGTAATCGCCGGCATAGGCCGCCAGCGCCGCCGCGTCGGGCTTGAACTCGGGCAGCGCCTCGAACTCGACGCGCTCGCCGCCGGCCGACTGGATCAGCACGCGCGGGCGGCCGCGGCCGGGATCGCGGAAGCCCAGCGCCTGGATCGGGCCGCCGTCGACATCGAATTCGTCCTTGCCGACCGGCCGCATCGCGAAGCTGTCGCCGAAGGCGTGCAGTTCCAGTTCGCCCTCGTTCCAGGCGATGCGGCGCACGCTGCCGGTCTTGGGGTTGCGGTACGAGCCGGCCCAGCGCTGCATCGCCGCCGCCGGCATCGCCACCGTGGCGCGTTGCGCGGCTTGCGCGCCGGGCTCGGGCGGCAGGCCCAGCCACAGCTCGGCGGTGCGCTGGGCCAGGGTTTCGGGATCGGCGGTGGCCATGTTGCACAGCGTCGCCACCGACAGATGCCGCTGCGGATAACGCAGCAACTGGGCGCGGTAACCGCCCCAGGCGCCGCCGTGCTGGACGGTCTTGAGCCCGCGCTGTTCGCCGATCATCAAGCCCAGCGCGTAATCGATCGGCTCGCCGTTGACGAGCTTACCCGGCTGCTGCAGGCGCGCCAGCAGTGCGGCGTCGCCGACCACCGGGCGATAGAAATTCTCGTCCCAGCGTTGCAGGTCGGCGACCGTGGTCAGCACCGAGCCGTCGCCGACCTGGTCCCAGTTCGAAACATCGATGCGGTAGCGCTCGATCCCGCTGCGCGGCGGTTGGCCGGGGGCGGTTTCGGCCTTGCTGTAGGCGCTGGCGCGGCCGCGCACCGGCAGGGTGTGGTCGTCGCGGTAGCGGGTGTTGCGCATCCTTAAGGGTTCGAAGATGCGCTCGCGCGCGAACTGCGCCAGCGGCTTGCCGGACACGCGCTTTACCACTTCGGCGGCGAGGAAATAGCCGGTGTTGCTGTAGACGTAGTCGCTGCCCGGGGCGAAGTTGAGCGACTTCTGCCGCGACAGCAGGTCCAGCGTCTGCCGGTCGGTGCTGTAGTCGTCGTAGGCGATGCCGGACAGCAGTTGCAGCACCAGGTAATCGCGCAGGCCGCTGGTGTGCTGGAGCAGGTGGCGCAGGGTGATGGTCTGGCCGTAGTCGGGCAGCTCGGGCACGTACTTGCGCACGTCGTCGTCGAGCGACAGCTTGCCGTCGCGTTCCAGCAACAGCACCGACGCGGCGGTGAACTGCTTGGAGGTCGAGCCGATGTCGAACACAGTGTCGGCGCTAATCGGCACGCCCAGTTCCAGGTTGGCCTGGCCGTAGCCCTTGTGGAACGCGACCGCGCCGTCGCGGAACACCGCCATGCCGCAGCCGGGCGTGTCGGGGCGGTTCCACTGGGCGAAGATCCTGTCGGTGGCCGCTTCTAGTTCGGTCGATGCCGGTTCGGCCGGCGCGGGCGCGGCGGCAGCGGCGGCGCTGGCGACGGTCAACGCGAGCGCGACGGCGAGGGGACGCAAAGCAGGCATGGCGTGTCCTTACGGATGCGGGGCGCAGGCCGGCCACTATAGGCAGCGCGGCTGCGCGGCCTGCGTGGCGGAAGTCACGCAATCGCATCGCACGCCCGTGCGGACGCGCTCAGCCGCGGCGGGCGACGAAGGTGTTCTTCACCCGGTCGGACATGATGGCGTAGGCGATCCACGGGCCGTTCCAGAACAGCGCGCGCGCGATCACGGCGGCGATGGCCACGCCGAGGAAGCCGCCGCCGGTGGCCTGGGCCAGCAGGCCGTAGGCGACCGCCATCGCGACCAGGTCGACGCCCAACCAGGCCACGTAAGCGCGCGGAAACCATGGCGACTTCATGCCGTACAGCGCCAGCACCGCGAGGTTGAACACGAACATCGCGCCGCTGACCAGGACGAAGAATTGCAACGCGGCATGCTTGTTCGCGTCCAGCTCCGGCGAGGCCAGCATCAAGGTCAGGCCGGCGAGGTTGACGATGCCGTACAGCAGCGACCACGCCAGCATCACCGCCACCGCGATCAGCCAGCCGCCGCGGCCGACCGCCTCGAGGTTGCGCTCACTGCGCGAGGTGTTGAAGTGCAGCGGCGCGTCGCCGAGCTGCAGCGCGCCGCGCGCGGCGGGCCGGGCGGGATCGCGGCGATAGGGATCTTCTTCTGCCTCGCTCATGCCGTGTCCCCGGTGCGCGGCGGCGCCGGTTTCCCCACGAATCCGGCGCGGCCGCGTCGCCACGATAGCCGCAATGCGCTTGCCGTCACATCCCCGCGACGCCGTAACGGCAACATAGGCCGTCAGGGGAAAGCGGACTCGCACGGACAAGCCGGCCGCCTCGCGCGCGCTTGATCGTTGACCGTCCGCTGTTGCCTACTAACCCATTGCAACGCCAACGCATGCGGGAGCCGCGCGCCTGCAGATGGCCAGCACCGCCGCCACCGCCGTGTCCGATTCCTCCAGCATCGCCGCCGCCCGCACCGATTCCGCGAGGCCGGACGCGGCGGCCCTGCCGTCTTCCGCCTCCGTGCCCGCGCCCGGCCCGTTCTCGTCCGGCAAGCCGGCGTCCGCAGCGCCGTCCGCGGGCGCGCCCGCCGGCACCCTGCCGCCCGCCGCTGCGCCACCCGGCCCGCCGGCTGCGCCGACGCCGATGCCGCGCTGGCGCATGGCCGCATTCGTCGCGATCTCGCTGCTGCTCGGCCTGACCCAGAGCCTGGGCATGAACCTGGTCGCCTCCAACCTGCCGCAGGTGCAGGGCGCGCTGGGCGCGACCACGGCCGAGGGCGCGTGGCTGCTGACCGCCTACTTCGCCACCAACATCCCCGCCAGCCTGCTGCTGACCAAGTTCCGCCTGCACTACGGCCTGCGCCTGTTCGCCGATCTGGCCATCGGCCTGTTCGTGTTCGCCGCGATCGTGCACCTGGTCGCCAACGACCTGAGCTCGGCCATCGCTGCGCGCGCCGCGCTCGGCATCGCCGCCGCGCCGCTGAGCTCGCTGACCGTGCTGTACATGGCCGAGGTCTTCAGCGGCCCGAAGAAAGTGATCGGGCTGATGTTCGGCTTCGCCGCGCTGCAGACCGGCGCGCCGGTGTCGCGGATCATCGCAGAGAGCCTGTTCCTCAACGGCCAGTGGCACGGCGTGGTGATGTTCGAACTCGGGCTGGCGCTGGCCTGCTTCGCCGCGATAAACCTGCTGCGGGTCACCCCGGTGCCGCGCCAGCCGATGTTCGACGGCCTGGACATCGTCAGCTTCCCGCTCTACGCCAGCGCCATCGCCTTGTTCACCGTGGTGCTGACCCAGGGCCGGCTGCGCTGGTGGCTGGACACGCCGTGGCTGGGCGAATGCCTGGCCGCGGCGGCGCTGTGCGCGGGCTTGTTCGTGATCGTCGAGATCAACCGCTCCAAGCCCATGGTCAACCTGCGCTGGCTGCTGCACGGCGGCTACATGGTGCGGCTGGGGCTGGCGATCACGCTGTCGCGCATGGTGCTGTCGGAGCAGTCGGTCGGCGCGGTCGGCCTGCTCAACGTGCTGGGCCTGCTCAACGAGCAGATGCACACGTTGTTCTGGCTGGTGCTGCTGGGCACGGTCGGCGGCTTCGTGGTGACCTTGCTGTTCCTGCCCAAGCAGCGCTTCGACCTGCTCGGCTTGATCGCGGTGGCCATCGTCGGCGTCTGCGCCTACGTGGATTCGCACGCGACCAACCTGACCCGGCCGGAGAACTTCTACCTCACCCAGACCCTGATCGCGATGGCGGCCTCGATGTTCCTGGCCTCCTCGATCCTGCTGGCGCTGGTGCGCGTGGTCGCCGACGGGCTGCGCAACCTGGTCACCTTCATCGTCTTGTTCAGCACCACCAATGCGCTCGGCGGCCTGCTCGGCTCGGCGGTGCTGGGCACCTATCTGGCCCAGCGCCAGACCGCGCATTACCAACACCTGATGCAGCAGGCCACGCTGGCCGATCCGCAAGTGGCGCTGCGCACCCAGCAACTCGGCGGCGCGGTCGCGCGCGTGCTCGGCGACGGCGCGGCGCGCGCCAACCAGGGGCTGGTCTCGTTCAATCAGCAGGTCACCCGCGAAGCCTGGGTGCTGGCCTACAACGACGTGTTCCTGGCGGTGGCATGGTTGGCTGCGGCGGTGCTGGTGTGGGTGCTGCTGCTGAAGTGGCACCTGTGGCGGCGCGGGCACACCGTGGTGAGCTTCGCCTCGCAGGTGCCCGGGCCGTTCGGTCCGCCGGCTGCGGCGCCGCCGCCGGCGAACCGCGACGCCGCGGCGACGCCGCCTGCGCTGCAATCGCCGCCGGCCGCTCCGATTCCCTCTCCCGGCACCTGACCCGAAGGACGCCCCATGCCCCTGAAGACGCCCTTCAAATCCAAAGCCACCATGCCGGCGCTGCTGATCGCGCTGCTGGCCGTGCTGGTGATCCTCTACGCCTGGCGGCTGTGGCCGTTCTCCAGCGCGCGCCAGACCACCGAGAACGCCTACGTGCGCGGTAGCGTCACCGTGATCGCGCCCAAGGTCGACGGCTACGTCGCCCAGGTGCGAGTGCAGGACTACATGCAGGTCAAGGCCGGGCAGGTGCTGGTCGAACTGGACGCGCGCAACTACCGCCAGCGCGTCGACCAGGCCCGCGCCAACCTCGCCGCGCAGGACGCCAATCTCGCCAACTCCACCCAGGCCCAGCGCGTGCGCGAAGCCGCGGTGGCGAACGTGGAGGCGCAGCTCAAGGCGGCGCAGGCCAATCTGGCCCGCGCCCAGGCCGATATGCGCCGGGCCGAGGCGCTGGTCGGCGACGGCTCGCTGTCCAAGCGCGAGCGCGACCAGACGCTGGCGGCGTTGCGCCAGGCCGAAGCCTCGATGGGCCAGGCCCAGGCCGCGCGGCGTTCGGCCGACGAGGACGTGCGTTCGGTGATCGTCAACCGCGACGCGCTGAGCGCGGCGGTGGCCAACGCGCGTGCCGCGTTGAAGCTGGCCGAGATCGACTTGGCCAACACCCGCATCCTGGCGCCGCAGGACGGTCAGCTCGGCGAGATCGGCGTGCGCCTGGGCCAGTACGTCACCCCGGGCACCCAGCTGATGCAGTTGGTGCCGCACCGGGTGTGGGTGGTAGCGAACTTCAAGGAATCGCAGACCGCGGCGATCCGCCCCGGGCAGGCGGCGTGGTTCCGGGTCGACGCGCTCGACGGCAAGACCCTGCGCGGACGGGTCGAGCGGATTTCGCCGGCGACCGGTTCGGAATTCAGCGTGATCAAGACCGACAACGCCACCGGCAACTTCACCAAGGTCGCCCAGCGTTTGCCGGTGCGCATCGCGGTCGAGCCCGGCGACGGCGCCGGCGAGCGCGAACTGGCCGCGCGGCTGCGGCCGGGCATGTCGGTGGAGGCTACGGTCGATACCGCGAGCAAGATCGACGAAGCGGCGGTGCATCGCGCCGAGCAAGCCGCAGCGGCCGACGCCGCGCGCGATGCCTCGGTGCCGGCGCTGCAGGCCGACAATGGTGCGGGGGCGAAGGGCGGTGCGCCTGCGCCGGATGCGCCGGCGAGCGGCGCGCCATCGAGCAACGCACCGATGGGCAATGCGCCCGCGTACCGCGCGCCCGAGAACAGCGGAGCCGCGACCCGATGAGCCGCGCGCGCACCGCGATCCGCACCGCCGCGCTCGGCGCCGCCGCCGCGCTGCTCGGCGCCTGCGTAAGCGTCGCCCCGCCGCCGACCTTCGACGCGCCGCCCGCGGCCTGGCGCGACGCGCCCGGGGCAGGCGCCGCGGTGCAGCGCGACTGGTGGCGCGGCTACAACGACCCGGCGCTGACGCAACTGGTCGACACCGCGCTGGAACGCAACACCGACCTGCGTCTGGCCGTCGCGCGCGTGGCCGAAGCGCGCGCGCTGCTCGACGCGCAGGGCGCGCAGCAATGGCCGACGCTGGACCTGGCCGGCAGCGCCACGCGCTCGCGCAGCGTGAGCGCGGCGACCGGCCGGCCGAATCTATCGACCGTCAGCCAGCCGCAGTTCCAAGCCGCCTACGAAATCGACTTGTGGGGCCGTCTGAGCTCGCTGACTGAAGCCGCGCGCGCCAACCTGCTGGCCAGTCAGACCGGCGCCGACAGCGTGCGCCTGAGCGTCGCCGCGGCGGCCGCCTCAAACTACATCGGCCTGCGCGCCAGCGACGCGCGCCTGGACGTGGCGCGGCGCACCCTGGCTTCGCGCGAGAACGCGCTCAAGCTGGCCCAGCGCCGCTACGACACCGGCTACACCTCGCGCCTGGAGCTGGCCCAGGCCCAGGCCGAATACCGCGCCACCGCGCAGGTGGTGCCGCAGCTGGAGCTGGCGATCCGGCGCCAGGAAGACGCGCTGTCGGTATTGCTCGGCCGCGCGCCGCAGGCGATCGAACGCGGCAAGCCGCTGGTGCAGATCGCCGCGCCCGCGCTGCCGGCCGCCGGGGTGCCGTCGCAGTTGCTGCGGCGCCGTCCCGACATCGCCCAGGGCGAGGCGCAGATCGCCGCCAGCGACGCCAACCTCGCCGCCGCGCGCGCGCAACTGCTGCCCTCGCTGCGCCTGACCGGTTCGATCGGCAGCCTGGAATCGAGCCTGCTGCACGGCGATCCGATCCGGGTGTGGAGCGTGGGCGGCAGCGTGCTGGCGCCGCTGTTCAACGCCGGCCGCCTGCGCGCCGGCGTACGCGCCAACGCCGCGCGCCGCGACCAGGCGGTGCTGGGCTACCAGAAGACCGTGCTGACCGCGTTCGCCGAAGTCGAAGACGCGATGGCGGCGATCGCCCACTTGCGCGAGCAGCGCGACCAGGCGGTGTTGCAGCAACAGGCGCTGGCCGATGCGCTGCGCATCGCCCACAACCGCTACAACGAGGGCTACGCCTCGTACCTGGAAGAACTCGACGCGCAGCGCAATCTGTTCAATGCGGAGTTGACCGCGCTGCAGTTGCAGGGCGATGCGCTGACGGCGGAGGTGAATCTGTACAAGGCGCTGGGTGGCGGTTGGGAAGCGGCGGCGCAGTGAGGGGCGTGGCGATCTGAGCCGAAAGCCTCGGGCCTGAAGGCCCTCCCACAACAGCCGTCGGCCGCCGGCTTTCATCGCCGAGCCTCAGCTCCTGTGGGAGGGCCTTCAGGCCCGATGCCTTCCGCTCAGTTCGCTCGCCGCCTCAAACCCGATCCAACTCGTTCAACGCCTTGCCGATGATCGCGAATTCCTTGTCCGGTTGCTCCGCATCGCTGAGGAACCACGCCGCCGACAAGCCCTGGAACGCGACGATCCACTGCAGCATCCGCCGCCGTTCGATCCGCGCGCATTCGGTCACCACCGCCAGCCGGCGCTCGAAATTGCCGGGCGCCAGCGCGGTTTCGCCGTCGGGATCGGTGAACAGGTTGGCGTAGTCGAAGCCGCGTTCGCCCATCACCCGCTTGGGGTCGATCGCGATCCAGCCGCGCTCGGGGCCGGCGTCGAGCACGTTCTCGTGATGGATGTCGCCGTGCAGCGGCACGACTTCGCGCGGATCGTCGAACAGTTCCTGCGCGATCTCCCAACAGCGCCGCAGCACGCCGCCGTGGCTGGCCGCGTACACCGGCAGGTCGGCGAACCATTCGCGCAGCGTCGCCAGGCCCTGCGGCACCGGCTGCGCGCGCGGCGCATGCAGGCGCGCGACCGCGTCGCACAGGATCCGGGTGGCTTCTTCGTCCTGGCCGTTGCGCGCCATCTGCGCCAGCGAGCGCGGCCCGCAGGCGCGCTCGAGCAACAGCGTGCCTTCGCCGTCGTCGGCGTAGACGCGCGCGGCGCCGTCGCCGTCCCACCAGTTCATCAGCAAGCCGCCGCGCTTTTCTTCGGTCTCGCGCGCGATCTTGAGCATCGCCGGGCGGTCGCGATGGCGCACCGGCAGCAGGTCGCTGCTGTGGGTGTGGATGGGGGTGCCGTCGACGCTGAGGTTCCACAGCGCGAGGTGTCGGTCGTAAGGCGTCGTCATGCGCGAGGGGCGGTGGCGGCGGAACTATCGATATCGGGACGGATCGCTTGCGGGCAAGGGCGGGTTCGGCGACGAGATGTTTCTATGTGTAGTTCGATGCGGCGGGTTCGGGCAAAGCGTTTGTAGGCGCAGTGCGGGTCGCGTCTGCGAAAGCGTGGGTGTCGCGTTGGTTTCGTCTTCGTTTCGTTGTCGCGGTCGCGGCTTGCGCCGCTCCTACAGCCGGATACGAAACTGGCCGGAGACCCTGTAGGAGCGACGCAAGTCGCGACCAACCGCAGCGACGTAGCTCCGCCGAACTCACTCGAAGACCCGAAACTCCCACGCCGTCATTCCGGCGAAAGCCGGAACCCATTTTGATGTTGCTTGTGCTTGTCTCGTAGCAACGAGTGACGACCAGCCAACATCAACAGCTTCCGTCCGCAAGCGGCCGGGTCACTTTCTTTGTCTTGCCAAAGAAAGTAACCAAAGAAAGGCGCTTTCCCTGTTTTCGAATCAAGAGCCACTATGGTTCGGTGCTTTCGCAGGGATGCGCCACACAGGCCATCCATGGCCTGGGTGGCGCACGGCGCGCGTCCTGCGCGCCGCCCTTCGGGTCTCTATTTGCCTGTGGCGAGTTCGGGGCGGCGGGGGGAGCGACGGCAACAGCAACAGCAACGTTCGTTGCCGGCGATTGCGTAGATGGGGTCGTCGTAGGTGCGCTGTCGCGGTCGCGGCTTGCGCCGCTCCTACAGTCGGGTACGAAGCGATCCGCAGCCCCTGTAGGAGCGGCGCGAGCCGCGACCGCGACAATAGGCGTGCGCCGAAACTATGCAGTAAGCAAGAGGCGCCGACGAGGCTTCGCCTTCGCGCCGAAGCCGACGGATGGTCGGGCAAACGTGCCACAGAAAACCCGATACGGCAAAGTCGCGCCGCGAAAGAATCAGGGCGCTTCGGTTTCCTGCGCGGCTTCCTCGCGGTCCTTCAGCACCTGCGCGGCTTCGGCGTCGGCTGCCATGCGGTGGCGCAGCGATTTGCAGCGCTCAACGCCGGCGTCGGTCAGCGCCAGCGTGCCGTCTTCGTCGGCGTGCGCCAGCGCCGATTCGATCAGGCGTTCGCGCAAGGTGCGGGAGTGATCGTCCGGCGCGTGGCCGTGGTCGATACGCTGCAATACATCCAGCAAGGCCAAGTCTTCCAGGCTGATCGGATCCACTACACGACTCCACGGCGAATGCGCGCACTATGCCACGGCGCCCGCGCGCGGACAGCGTTAAACGCACGCTTCAGCCTGTTCATTTTCCGTCGCGGCATAGCGCCGGCGACGAGGGGCGATACGGGAACCGCCCGGCGCGGCATGCGGCTGCGCAGCGCGCCGCCGGACGGCGCAAACGCGAACGCCGCCCGAAGGCGGCGTCCGGCGAAGCAGACGTGCGATGCGGCGAGCCGAGGCGCGCCGCATCCGCAGATCAGAGCGCGGCGTCCTTGAGCTTCTTGAGCGGGCGCACCTTCACCTTGACGGTGGCCGGCTTGGCGGCGAACCACTGCTCTTCCTTGGTGAACGGGTTGATGCCCTTGCGCTTCGGCTTGGCCGCGACGCTGACGGCGGTGATCTTCAGGATGCCCGGCAGGGTGAACGCGCCGGCGCCCTTCTTGTTGATCGAGGCGTGCACGGCGCCTTCGAGCGCGCCGAGGATCGAGCGGACGTCCTTGGCGACGACGCCGGTGGCTTCGGCCAGGTGCGCGACCAGGCCCGACTTGCTCAGCACTTCCTTGATCGGCTTCGGAGCGGCGGTCTTGGCGGCAGCCTTCGGCGCGGCCTTCTTCTTTGCAGCGGTCTTTTTCGTAGCCATAGTGTTTTCCGGTAGTACGGCGTTGGATGGATGGGTTGCCTGGTTAACCCCTCGGCAAGGCGGAATGTAGGGCAAGCCCGCCGCGTCGCCAAGAGCTTTGGCGTAAAAAAATGCGGGTTTTTCAGTCGCGCGCGTCCGGTCGCGTCCGCGCGTGCGGGAAAAACCCCGCGCCGCGCCGGTTCCGGCGCCGCTGCGGCCGCGGCCGCGCGCGCCGGCGGGATGCAAAAAACCCCTTGAAAACAGCATGTTCGGCGATTCGTGCGGCGGCGCAGCGAAACTTTGCGCGCGCCGTTCGCGTGTGCCGGCCGCGGCTGCGGCGGCGATGCGGCGACATTCAGTCGCCGGCCGGCCCGAACGCGCGCGAAGCGCCGCGCAGGCGCGCGGTTGCGCGGCGATGCGCGGATGCCGGCGCGGTTGCGCGCGCCGGCGAGCATGCCGAACGGGCTGAAATGGAGCGGAATTCGCAGGAATGGAATGCACGCGATCTTCACGCCGCCGGCCGCGCGCGGCGGCCGCCGGCGCGGCTCAGCCGCGGTGCTCGCGCGCCAGGTATTCGGCCGATTGCATCTCGATCAGGCGCGAAGCGGTGCGCTCGAACGCGCCGGCCAGGCGCTCGCTGCGGTACAGCGCGGTCGGCGCGTCGGCGGCGGTGCACACCAGGTTGACGTGGCGGTCGTAGAACTCGTCGATCAGATTGACGAAACGCCGCGCCGGGTCGTCGTTGCGGCCGTCGAACAGCGGGATGCCGCCGAGCAGCACGGTGTGGTATTCGGTGGCGATCTCGATGTAGTCGCTGGCTGCGCGCGGGCCCTCGCACAGCGCGGCGAAGTCGAACCAGACGTGGCCGTCGGCGCGCGCGCGCACCGGGATGTCGCGGTCGTCGATGCGCAGCGGCCCGGATTCGGGCGCGCAGCCGGCCGCCAGTTCCTGCCAGCGCCCGGCCAGCCAGGTCTCGGATTCGGCGTCCAGCGGCGCGCGGTACACCGCGGTGCGGGTCAGCGCGCGCAGCCGGTAGTCCTGGTGGCTGTCGAGCAGCAGCACCTGGCAATGCGCCTGGATCTGCGCGATCGCCGGCTTGAAGCGGTCGCGCTGCAGGCCGTCGGCGTAGAGGTTGGGCGGGTCGATGTTGGAGGTGGTGACCAGGGTCACGCCTTCGGCGAACAGGCGCTCGAGCAGGCGCCCGAGCAGCATCGCATCGCCGATGTCGATGACGAAGAACTCGTCCAGCACCAGCACCCGCAGGCTGTCGCGCCATTCGCGCGCGATCTTGGCCAGCGGATCGCTCTGGCCGGCGTGGACGCGCAACTGGGCGTGGACCTCGCGCATGAAGCGATGGAAGTGGGTGCGGCGCTTTTCCTGGATCGGCAACTGCTCGTAGAACAGGTCGATCAGGAAGGTCTTGCCGCGGCCGACGCCGCCCCACAGGTACAGCCCGCGCACGCCGTCGCGCGGCTTGCCGCGCAGGCGGTCGAACAGGCCGGGCTCGGGCGCGGACAGCAGCTGCGCCTGGATCCGGTCGAGCTCGCGCAGGGCCGGATGCTGGGCCGGGTCAAAGCCCCAGTCGCCGCGGGCGACGCCGGCGGCGTAGGCCTGCGACGGCGTCGTCGCCGCGTCGTTGCGCAAGTTCGCGCTCACGGCCGCAGCACGCGGCCGCCGGCCGACATCAGCCGCACCGGCACCTGTTCCTGGTAGCCGTCCGACCACGCGTCGACCGCCGCCGGCAGCTTGCCGGTCCAGGCCGGGTCGGAGCTGTAGTAGCGCAGTTCGGCGTGGCCTTGCTTGTCTTCGCCGCGGATCGCCGCCCATTGGCGGCCATCGGCGGCCTGGATCAGCAGCGCGCGCATGTCGACCGCGACGCCGCGCACGTAGCCGTTGGTGACCTGGGCCTTGAGTTCGTCGTCGGCACGGGTGTCGGCGACGTCCATGCGTTCGACCAGCGCGTCGTAGTCGTCGCCCAGCAGCTTGCGCAGGCGCGCGTCGTCTTCGGGCTTGAGCACCACGCCCAGGTCGAGCAGGGTCCAGTGGGTGGTCGCCACCGCCGCCGGCAGGCCGGGCAGGTAGCGGCCGCTGAAGTGCACGCCCATGCCGGCGCCGCAGTCGCTGCCGGTGTGCTGCTGCTCGATCTGGATCTGGCGGTGGAAGCGGTGGAAGGTCAGTTCGCAGGCGGCGTTGTCGCCCTGGCCCTTGAACGCCATCTCGCTGTCGCCGGCCTTGCGCGCGCGGCCGGACAGCAGGCCGGTGTTGGCGCCGGAGCTGGCCTGCAGTTCCAGTTCGTAGCGGTCGTCGCCGGCCGGCTTGAGCGCGAGCGTGGCGGTGCCGTCGCTGCGGGTCCACTCGCCGCTCCAGTCGAACTTGCCCGACACCGCGGCCGGGCCGAGTTCGGTCAGGCGGCCGACGTAGGCCATGCGCAGGCAGCGCAGTTGGCCGTCGCAGCGGTCGCGCTCGCGCAGCCAGGCCTGCTGGTCTTTCTTGAGTTCGCCGCGGTAGTCGCTGGCCTTGCGCGCGGTGGCGTAGGCGGCGGCGAGGTCGCTGTCGCGCTGGCGCAGCACCGGGTCGGCGCAGATGGTCTGTTCGTTGCGGTTGGCGGCCTTGGCGCAGTCGATGCCGGCAGCGGCGGCCGGCAGCGCGGCCGCGACGAGCGCGGCGGCCAGCGGCAGCGCCAGGCGGGGGGAGAGGCGCATGGGGGAAGCGTCCTGGGTCAGGCGGGCGTCGCGTCGCCGGCGTCGTCGATAGGCGGCGGCAGGTGCGCGCGCACCGAGTTCTTGATCGCGCCGCGCAGGTCGATCAGGCGGCGATGGAAGAAATGCGAGGTGTCGGGCATGCGCACCAGTTCCGGCGGCTGGCGCAGGCCGGCGATCCAGGCGTAGACCGCCTCGGGATCGACGATCTCGTCGGCCTCGCCCTGGATCACGATCCACGGATAGCCCGACGGCGGGGCGATGCGGTCGAAGTCCCAGCGTCCGGCCGGCGGCGCGATCGACAGCAGCAGCCGCGGCCGCAGTTCGTCGGCCATGCGCAGCGAGACGTAGGCGCCGAAGCTGAAACCGGCCAGCCACAGCTGCGCGTCGGGGCGCTGCGCGCGCACCCAGGCGGCGACCGCGCGCAGGTCGTCGCACTCGCCTTCGCCCTGGTCGAACTGGCCCTGCGATTGGCCGACGCCGCGGAAGTTGAAGCGCACCGTGGCCGCGCCGCATTCGCGCAGCGAGCGCGCGGCCATGGTCACGACTTTGTTGTGCATGGTCCCGCCCTCGGTCGGCAGCGGGTGGCAGACGATGGCGACGATCGGGCGCGGCGGCGCTTCGGGCGCTTCCACGATCGCCTCGATCGCCCCGGCCGGGCCGGCCAGGGTCAGCGCGGCGCTCGCATCGCTGGGAAAGGCGGGGGTGGTCATGCCGCGCATGATACGGGGCGGCGCGGACCGGGTGTTACGACGGCGTGTGCGCGGCGATGGCGGCCAAGGCGGGCAAATCGGCGCGGTGCGGGTGGTGGGGTCGGTCGCGTCGGAGCGCAAGGCGTCGGGCCTGAAGGCCCTCCCACAAAACAGCGCCCTCCAAGAGGGCCTTTGGATAAGAGCAGGCCTGCTCACAGGAGCATCGGCTCTTGTGGGAGGGCCTTCAGGCCCGACGCTTTGCGCTCCGATCGCAGCGCGCCTTACCGCGGCATCAGATCGAAGCCCAGCAGCACCGGATCGTGATCGGAGCTGCGCCAGGGCCCCGCGCCGCCGTCGCGGTAGCCGGCGCTTTCGGGTTCGTCGGCGTTGGTGTGCCATTCGGCCGCACCGCGCAGCGTCGCCGCCAGCGCCGGCGACAGCAGGGCGTGGTCGAGGCGGCCGAGTTCGCCGTCGTAGACGTAACTGTACGGCGCGGCGACCTTGGCCGCGGCGAACGCGTCCTGCCAGCCGGCCGCGTAGAACTCGCGCATGGGTTGCTCCTGGGCGTAGGCGTTGAGGTCGCCGACGATCATCGTGAGCTGGCCGCCGCTGCGGGTCGGGTCGGTCTTCAGCCAGGCATCCAGGCGCCGCGCCGAATCGCTGCGCAGCGCGTTCCAGCACGACGCGCCGTCGCCCTGGTCGCGGTCGGCGCCTTCGGCGTCGCGGCAGCCCTTGGATTTGAAATGGTTGGCCGCGACCACGAACGCCGGCCCGCGCCGGCCGCCGGCGCCGAGGGCTTCGAAGGCCTGCGCCATCGGCACCCGCGAATGCGGGCCGAACGGGCCCTGGGTCAAGGTCGCGGCGAGACCGCGCGCGGCCACGCGCTGGCCGCGGTAGATCAGCCCGACCCGGATCACGTCGCCGCCGGGGCCGCGCGTATCCAGCGCGCACGGCTGCTTGCACGGCGCGGCGAAGCGCCAGTCCTGGGCGCCGCCGTCGGCGGCGTCGGCGCGGTCGAGCGCGGCGACCAGCTGGGCCAGGGTGGAGTCGGGGCCGTAGCCGTCGTTCTCCAGCTCCATCAGCGCGGCCACGTCGGGGTTCATGGCGTGGATGGTCTGCACCAGCTTGGCCAACTGGGCCTTGAACTCGGCTTCGCTGCGCGCGCCGCGCGGGGTCGGGAAACCGCCGCCGCGGCCGTCGCCGTTGAACAGGCTTTCCAGGTTGAACGAGGAGATGCGCAGGCTGCCGTCGACGCGCGGCGGCAGTTGCGGGCGCGGCGCCGGCTGCAGCGCCGGCGCGCGCTCCAGGCACAGGCCCGGGCGGCCGTTGCGCGGCAGGGCGATGCCTTCCAGCGCATCCAGACGGCTGCCGCTGCGCGCGCCGAACGCGGCGTCGCCGAGCGCCTCGCCGCTGAGCACCAGGCGCCGGCGCAGGTTGTCGGCGGCGATCGCGCGCGCGGCGTCGCTGCCCGGCGTGGCGCGTTCGCCCGGTTGCCACAGCGGGCCGTCGAACGAGGCTTCGACGGTGCCGCGTTGGCGGTCGCGGTCGGCCAGGGTCAGCGGCACGCCGATGCGCACGCGCATGCCGGCCAGCGCGTTCCAGTCCGGCGCGGCGGTCACCGCGGTCGGCGCCAGCGCGCGCAGGCGCCGTTCCAGGGCGCGCTCGCGCAGCGGCTCGACCTGGGCGGCGTCGAGCGCCAGCAAGCTGTCGGCGCGGCCCTTGCCGGCGGCCGGCAGCTCGGCGCGGCGCAGGTTGCCGGTCGCCACGACGGTCTGGCCCGGGGCCAGCGCGGCCGCGGCCGGGCCGAGCAGCCAGATCGCGTCGGAGGTGGCGGCGTCGCCGTCGCCGGCGTCCTGCAGCAGCCAGCCCGGCTGGCCGTCGGCGCCGGGCAGCGCGGCGGTGACCACGCCGGCCACGCGCACCGGCGCGGCGGCGGCCGGCGCGCGTTGCAGCGTGCCGATCGCGACCGTGCCCGCGCCGGCCGCGCTGCGCTCGGCGTGCGGCGCGCTGGCGCAGGCCGCCAGCAGCAGGCAGGGCGCGAAGGCGAGGGCGGGGCGGATGCGCGTCATGGCGGGCTCGGCGTGGCGGAAAGAGCGGCCATTATCCGCAGCTGCGTTGCGGGCCGTCGTGTGCCGTCTGGCGGCATCGAGGGCGGGGACGCGGGCGGGACGGGGCGCCGGGCCGGCGCAGGGCCGCGTTCGCGCGCGCAGGCGCCGGCGTAGGCGCGCGCGGCGCGAAGGCTGCGGACACGAAAACGCCGCCCGCAGGCGGCGTTCTCGTATCGGTGCGGGCGCGGTCGGCGCGGGCCAAGCCCGCGGCGGCCGCCGGCTCGCCGCGGCTTACTTGATGTTGTCGAGCATCCAGTCGACCGTCGCGCTGACCTGTTCGTTGGTCAGGGCCGGGTTGCCGCCCTTGGCCGGCATCACGCCGGAGGTGCCGGTGAAGCCCTCGATGGCGTGCTTGTGCAGGGTGTCCTTGCCCTTGGGCAGGCGCGCCGCCCAATGCGAGGCGTCCAGGGTCGGGGCGCCGCCGGAGCCGGACTTGTGGCAGCCCGCGCAGAGGCTGTCGAAGATCACCTTGCCGTCCTTGGTGCCGCCGTAGGCGACCTGCGAGGCGGCCTTGGCCGCCGCCGCGGCCACCGCCGCCTGCTGCTCCGCCGCGCCGGTGGCGCCGGCGTAGACCGCGCCGGTCGGCGCGATGCGGTTTTCGGTGCGCTGGGCCGCGCGCGGATCGATTTCCTGCGGCAGCTGCTTGTGGACGAAATAGGCCGCGATCATCAGGCCGAGGGTCACCAGCATCAGGAAGCCGATCACCATCGAGAATTTCTTCAGGAATTCCAGGTCGTAATTGCGCACGGTCCACCTATTGCGTGCGCCCCCGCCGGGGGCGCATCGAGCCATCGACGTGGCCGCCACCGGGGTTCGGCGCGACCGCTGCACGGACCCGCCCTAGGACGGTCCGCCCTCCGCCGGGTCGGGCGGATTCGCGGGCCGGGAATGCCGGTCGGGTAGTTCCGCCGGACAGTTTAGCCCAAAGCCCGGCCTGCGCGGATCGTCGCGGACCGGCCCGGCGCACGGCGCGCAAACGCCCGCCGCCGTTGGGTTTGCGCCATCCTTGGGTGGGCGGGGCGACGACTTGTGCGGCTTGCGCCGGCCCGCGGGCGCCCCTATAACCTTCCCGTTCCATGAGCACGGTCACGGACGATGATCGCGGCGAGCCAGGACGCGCGGCCCGCGCCGTGCCTTCGCGATCCGCACGCGCCGCGCTTTCCGAGCCAGCTGTATCAAGGCCCGCTTGAGCAAGGCTGGCTTTGGCAAGGCTTCCCAAGGACACCCCACAAGGACCGCCCGTATGTCCCGCTGGACCACGCAAGAACTGATCACCCGCCTGCAGGCCACCTTCGGCGCGCAGAACGTCGAGGAAGTGCCCACCGCCGACGGCGCGATCCAGGTGACCCTGCCCGAGAGCGGCGACCTGGGCATCACCATCGCCCTGACCGACCGCGAGATCTTCGTCTCCACCCCGCTGGTCGAGTCCAGCCAGGTGCGCGACGCGCACGGCTTCAACGAGGCCTGCCTGCGCCTGAACCCGATCAACCCGCTGTCCAACCTGGGCCTGACCACGATCAACGAGCGCGACGTCTACATCGTGTTCGGCGAGATGGCGCCCGACTCCAGCGCCGAGCAGATCGAGCTGGAAATCCGCACCCTGGCCGACAACGCGATCGACGCGGTGGAAGCCCTCAAGTCCTACCTGGTGAGCGCATGAGCATCCTGCAGAAAATCCTGACCCTGTTCCGCGGCACCGCGCACGAGGCCGGCCAGGCCGTGGTCGACGCCAACGCGCTGAAGATCCTCGACCAGGAGATCCGCGACGCCGGCACCGAGCTGGCGCGGTCCAAGGAAGAGCTGACCAAGGTCATGGCCCAGCGCCAGCTGCAGGCCAACCGCAGCAAGGACCGCTTCGCCAAGAAGGCCGAGTACGAGACCTACATCGCCGGCGCCCTGCGCCAGGGCAACGAACAGCTCGCGCGCGAGGTGGCCGAACGCCTGGCGACGGTCGAGACCGACCTGAAGAATGACGAGCAGGCCATCGCCAGCTACGACAACAGCATCAACCAGTTGAAGACCGCGATCACCGCCACCGAGCGCAAGCTGGCGCGGGTCAAGCAGCAGGTCGATACGGTCAAGGCCACCGAGGCGGTGCAGCGCGCGCAGACCGCGGTCGCCTCGCGCCACTCCGGCGCCAACGGCAAGGTCACCACCGCGCTGGATTCGCTCGAGCGCATCCAGCAGCGCCAGGCCGAGCGCGGCGCGCGCCTGGAAGCGGCGGCGCAGCTTGAGTCCGAAACAGGCGACGGCGATCTGAACAAGCGCCTGGAAGCGGCCGGCCTGCTGCCGGAATCGACCAGCGTCGACAACATCCTGGAACGCTTCCGCGAGAAGCCGGTGCAGCAGCTGAGCCACGAGCCGCTGTCGCTGCCGGCGGTGGAAGTGAAGGAAACCGACAAGGTCGAGCGCAAGGATTGAGGCCGCCGTGCGCGGCGGCGGCCGTGGGTCGCCGCTGCGCAGCGTTTGCGTGGGCGTAGGACGTGGACGTTGCGGCGCGACGGGAGTTGCGATGTAGCTTGGTTGTCGCGGTCGCAGCTTGCGCAGCTCCTACAGTCGGATACGAAACCGGCCGCAGCCCCTGTAGGAGCTGCGCAAGCTGCGACCGCGACAACCCAACTACGGCGAACCGAACCCCGCCTATCGCCCCCCGGCGTGCGCCGGCCGTCGATGAACGACACGGACCGGCGCACGCAGCGCCGTCGCCGGAGGAAAAGGATTTGAAGCAGCGCACGCCACGCCGCGGACCGGCGCCATGATCGTCCTGGGCAAGCTCTACCGCAGCCTTCGCGGGCACCTGCGCCGGATCAGCTGGGGCGTGGTCGCGCTCGCGCTGGCCGTGCACATGTCGGCGACCTGGCTGCTGCTGGCCTGGGCCGGCGAGCACAAGCTGCTGGGCTGGGATGCGTTCGTTTATTACTACGTGACCACGGCCAGCACCATCGGTTACGGCGATCTTTCGCCGGGCAGCGCCGCCGGGCGCTGGGTCGCGGCCTTGTTCGTGATGCCCGGCGCGATCGCCCTGTTCGCCTCGATCCTGGCCAAGACCAGCGCCGGCCTGCTCAATTTCTGGAGACGCCATCAGGTGGGCAAGATGAGCTACGACGACCTGTGCGGCCACACCGTGCTGATCGGCTGGCACGGCCGCGAATCGCAGCGGCTGGTGCAGTTGCTGCTGGCCGATTCGCATACCGACGACGAAGGCATCGTCCTGGTCGCCGAGGGTGTGGCCGAGAATCCGCTGCCGGACCAGATCCGCTTCGTCGCGGTCGATTCCTACGCCGACTGCGGCGAGTACGCGCGTGCCGCGCTGGGCGGCGCGGCGCGGGTGATCGTGCACGCGGCCGACGACGACCGCTCGCTGGCGGCGGTGTTCGCGGTGATGGCGCACCGCCCGGCCGCGCACATCGTCGCCCACTTCGAATCCGAGGCGGTGGCGCAGCTGGTGCGCAGCCATTACCCGCATGTGGAATGCACGCGGCCCTTGCACGTGGACGTGATCGCGCGCGCCGCCCAGGACGCCGGCAGCTCGCTGGTGGCCGGCGAATGGCTCGGCGCGGGCGGCCCGACCCAGTTCAGCCTGCAGGTGCCAGAAGCCGCTGCGCCGGTGCGCGCGGGCCTGCTGGCGGCGGCGTTCCGCAAGGAAGCGGCGCTGTGGATCGGCTACCGCGACGGCCGCAACGCCGCGCCGATACTCAATCCGCCCGATCATGTCGAGATCGCGCCAGGTACTTTGTTGTATTACCTTGCCGACGCGCGCATCGACGGCGCGCGCCTGCCGTGGGCCGCGCTCGCGGCGGCCTGAAGCGGCGCACACGCACAGACGAACGACGAGGTCATCGCGATGGGTTGGTTGGACGGATTGTTCGGCGGCAAGAAGCGCGAGGACGCCAAGCCGGCGCTGCCGTTCGCGCACGAGCTGCCGCTGGGGCTGCGCATCAACGGGCGGGTCGCGTTCGACACGCTGACCTTCCGCGCCAACCCGCAGGCCTGGACCCTGCGCCTGCCCGAGGGCCACCAGGGCATTCCCTGCTATGGTCACATCGACCTGGGCGGCGGCCATGCCCTGCATCGCTTCTATCTCGACGACGACGCCTACCTGCAAATCAGCACCGCCAACGGCCAGGTCGAGGGCATCAAGGCTTTCGTCTTCAACGACACGGTGAACCCGCCCGACCAGGCCGCATTCAGGCGCTTCATCCACGAACACCCGCACCTGGGCGCGGCGTCGATCGAATACGCCGGCCGCACCTGGTACCGCGAGTTCGGCGACGGCGTGGCCGAGAAAGTGCCGCCGGTGGTCTACGACGAGGTGCTGTACCGGCACGACCCGCCGCGGCGCGACGACGACCTGACCCATTACGCCATGCTGTACCGGCGCGAGATTCCCGAGCTGGAGCGGGACGAATTCCTCTTGGTCACCGCCGAGGACTACGGCCCCAGCGAATTCGTCGTCACCTACGCGCTCGGCATCGACCTCAACACCGCCGATCTCGACATCACCTAAGCGCCCGCACCGCAAGCGCCCGCATTCGATAAGGACTCATCCCATGGACGCACCGATCAACGCCCACAGTTTCCTCAACTTCCTCGCCTACGCCGGCACCGGCATCGGCGTGCTGATCCTGGCCGCGCTGGCGGTGTCGATGATCACCCCGCACCGCGAGCTGAGCCTGATCCGCTCGGGCAACGCCGCCGCCGCGACCGGCTTCGCCGGCACCCTGGTCGGGCTGGCGCTGCCGCTGCATTCGGCGATCTCCAATTCGGTCAGCCTGATCGATGCGGCGATCTGGGGCGCGGCGGCGGTGGTGGTGCAGGTGTTCGCCTACCTGATCGCGCGCCTGGTCGCGCCGAAGCTGTCGCAGCAGATCACCGACGGCCAGGTCGGCGCCGGCGTGTTCTATGCCGGCGTGTCGGTCAGCGTCGGCCTGATCAACGCCGCCGCCATGACCCCGTGAGCGATGCCATGACCACGAACGCCCACGACAACGCGCCGCGCGGCAAGCGCTCGCGCAATCTGCGCCTGGTGCTGATGGCGGTGGCCGCGCCGGCGATGCTGGCCGGCTGCGACGACGATCCCAGCGGCAAGATCCTGACCTCGCGCGAAGAATGCACGGTGCAGACCGAGATCTCGCGCGAGGAATGCGAGAAGGCTTATTCGCAGGCTTTGGTCGATCACGAAAAGCTCGCGCCGCGGTTCGAGAGCGAGCAGGAGTGCAACCAGCAGTTCGGCGCCTGCACGCCGCTCAATGGAGCGGCCGCCGGCGCTCAGCCGACCTACATCCCGCCGATGACCGGCTTCCTGCTCGGCTACGCGGCCTCGCAGCTGATGAGCGGCGGCAATCGCTACTACCACGTCGGCGGCGTGTCGCCGCTGTACCGCGATTACCGCAGCGGCGGCTACCGCAAGCCCGACGGCCGCGAGATCAGCACCTACAGCGGCACCGTCTACGGCAAGAAGGCCGGCGATACCGCGTTGCCGGCGCGCGCGGTCACCGTTTCGCGCGCGGGCTTCGGCTCCAGCGCCGCGGCGCGCGGCGGCTTCGGCCGCAGCAGTTCCAGCTCCAGCAGCAGCCGCGGTTTCGGCGGTTGATCCTCCACTTTCGCGAGCGCGCATGAAACGCATCGTCGTACCCGAACGCCCGGACTGGCGCGAACAGGCCGAGTCGCTCGGTTTCCGTTTCCACACCATCGACGGCGCGCCGTACTGGGACGAGCGCGCCTACTACGCGTTCGGCCTGCGCCAGATCGAAGACGACATCGAGCAGCCGACCCAGGAACTGCACGACATGGCGATGGCCCTGGTCGACGAGGTGGTCGGCTCGGAGCAGTTGCTGGAGCGGCTGGCGATCCCGCGCGAGTACTGGGACTGGATCGCCGATTCCTGGCGCCGCGGCGAGCCGCACCTGTACGGCCGCATGGACCTGGCCTACGACGGCCGCGGCCCGGCCAAGCTGTACGAACTCAACTACGACACGCCCACGTCCTTGTACGAGGCGGCGTATTTCCAGTGGCTGTGGCTGGAGCAGAGCATCGCCCGCGGCGTGTTCGGCGAGGGCAGCGACCAGTACAACCGCATCCAGGAACTGCTGATCGAAACCTTCGGCGCGCTGGCGCGCGACGGCCGCATCGCCACGCCGGTGCACTTCGCCGCGGTCGAAGGCTCGCTCGAAGACCAGGGCACGGTGCGCTACCTGCGCGACTGCGCCGAACAGGCCGGCGTGGACACGCTGGAGCTGAGCATCGAAGGCATCGGCCTGAGCCGCGAAGGCTATTTCACCGACGGCGACGACCGGGTCATCCGCACCTTGTTCAAGCTGTACCCGCTGGAGTGGATGTTCGCCGAGGAATACGGGCCCAAGCTGGCCGGATCGCGGGTGCAACTGATCGAGCCGGCGTGGAAGGCGATCCTCAGCAACAAGGGCGTGCTGCCGTTGTTGTGGCAACGCCACCCCGGCCATCCGAATCTGCTGGAAGCGCATTTCGAAGACACTGCCGCCGAACTGGCGCCGGGCTGGGTGCGCAAGCCGCTGTTCTCGCGCGAGGGCGCCAACATCGAGCTGGTCGGCCTGGACGGCGAGCGGCTGCGCAGCGATGGCCCTTACGACGACGGCCCGACCATCCGCCAGGCGCTGTATCCGCTGCCGCGCTTCGACGGCGCCGACGGCGAACCGAACTATCCGCTGATCGGCAGCTGGGTGGTGGCCGACCAAGCCGCCGGCATGGGCCTGCGCGAGGACGTCGGCCCGATCACCCAGGACAGCTCGCGCTTCGTGCCGCACGCCATCGTTGAGGAGTGAGCGCGCGGCGCCGCTTCGGTGAGCGCCGCGCAACTTCGATATCCCTTGTTGGCGGCGCGCGCTCGACGCAGCGCTTGCCGCCCGATTGCGTGGCTCATTCGCTGCCGCTGCAGCGTCGCGCTATGTGGCTTATGTGTGCATGAAGTTGTAAGGCGCTGTGCATGTGGCCGCAGCGCGCGTGCGCGCTGCGATTTGGTTGCGAAAGAAACCGCGTTGTATCCAGATCGCACTTCGCGAATCGTGCCGATGCGATGAACGTTTCCGCGTCATATGACGAATGCGGAAACTGCGAAACGTCCCCGCAATTTTCCGCGCGATTCGCGCTTGCGCGTCGCCGCCGCCGCGCAGGCGCCCGCCCAAGATGACCGCGACGGCGCATGACGCCGCCACGGTTCGCCGGCCGCACCGGCGTTTGCATCACTTCGAGGGGAAAACGCATGACTTCGCATTCCAACGCACCCAAGCGTCTGGGCCTGGCCCTGGCCGTCGCTGCGATCGTCGCTGCGCCCGCCGCGTCGGCGGCGCAACCGGCCCAGGCCGGCGCGCGCGCGCTGGCGATGGATCAGGCGCGCGGGCTGGTCGCCAGCCACCTGAGCGCGCTGCAGGGCGATGCCCAGGATCGTTTCGAGGCGCGCGACGCGCTGGTCGACGCCGACGGCACCGAGCATGTGCGCTTCGACCGCCGCTACCGCGGCCTGCGCATGATCGGCGGCGATGTGGTGGTCAAGAGCCAACGCGGCCAGCTGCGTTCGGCGCTGCTGACCTTGCGCAGTACGCAACGCCCGTCGCTGACGCCGCGTCTGAGCGCGGACGCCGCGGCGGTCGAGGCAGGCGCGCGCTTCGCCGGCCGCGTCGACAAGGTGTACTCCAACGAACTGGTGGTCTACGCGCGCGGCAAGCAGCCGCTGCTCGCGTACGAAGTGACCCTGCAGGGCGCCGACACCCGCGCGCATTCGGGCCTGGTGAAGTACTACGTCGACGCTGCCAGCGGCAAGGTGCTCGACGCCCAGGACCTGATCCAGACCGCCGCCGCGACCGGCGCCGGCAAGTCGTTCTACTACGGCGACCTGAGCATCTCCACCGACCAGAAGAGCGCGACCAAGTTCGACCTGATCGACACCACCCGCGGCAGCGGCAGCGTGTACGACGCCAAGGGCGGTGTGGTCTCGGGCCTGTTCGACATCTTCTCCACCACCTCCAGCGCGACCCTGTTCACCGATACCGACAATACCTGGGGCAACAACGCCGTCAGCGACCGCGCCACGCTCGCCGTCGACATCCACTACGGCGTCGGCGTGACCTGGGACTACTACAAGAACGTGCATGGCCGCAGCGGCCTGGCCGGCGACGGCAAGGGCGTGAAGAGCTACGCGCACACCAACTTCAAGACCTCCACCGGCGCCACCACCGGCGCCAACGCCGCCTACGTCGATCTGGTCAAGTCGATGTTCTACGGCGACGGCGACGCCTCGCGCAACGTCGGCCCGGTGGTCGGGCTGGATGTGGCCGGCCACGAAATGACCCACGGCGTCACCGCGGCCACGTCCAAGCTCGCCTACTCCGGCGATGCCGGCGGCCTCAACGAAGCGTCCTCGGACATCTTCGGCACGCTGGTGGAGTTCTATGCCAACAATGCGCGCGATCCGGGCGACTACCGCATCGGCGAGGTGATGCGCGCCAACGGCGCGGCGTTCCGCGACATGTACAACCAGGCCGTCGACGGCAAGTCGTTCAACTGCTACCCGGCCGGCGGCTTCGACCCGAGCCAGGGCGCCGGCGGCGCGCACGACCCGCATTACACCTCCGGCGTCGGCAACCGGTTGGCGTATCTGGCGATCGAAGGCGCGACGGTGCCGGCCGGTTCGGGCCTCACCCAGGCTCAGTTGGTCTGCAACGGCGACACCGGCATCGCCGGCATGGGCCGCGACAAGTTCGGCAAGATCTGGTATCGCGCGCTGACCGCGAAGTTCACTTCCAACACCACCTACCCGCAGGCGCGCGCGGCGACGCTGGCGGCGGCTACGGAGTTGTACGGCGCCAATTCGGCCGAGTACAACACGCTGGCGCGGGCTTGGAGCGCGGTGAACGTCAACTGATCTTGTCGCGCATCGATGCGACAGCGAACGGCCCGCTTTGTGCGGGCCGTTCTTTGCTGTGGGGTGTTGCACGGTTGAGGCCGCCAACTCAAGACCGCGCGAGTTGGGAGCAGATGCCGCGAAACTCACCTACCGTCATTCCCGCGAACGCGGGAATCCAGGGCTTTATCGCGACATGACTCTGAAGTCTCTGGATCCCCGCCTTCGCGGGGATGACGATCTGGAGGAGGCGCGGCGAAACCCAACCGTCATGGCGTCGCGAAACTCACCCGCCTTCCTACCGCGAACTCATATAGCGTCATTCCCGCGAACGCGGGAATCCAGGGCTTCATCGCGACATGACTCTGAAGTCTCTGGATCCCCGCCTTCGCGGGGATGACGATCTGGAAGAGGCGCGGCGAAACCCAACCGCCGTGGTGCCGCGAAACCCACCTGCCGTCCTACCGCGAAACTCACCTACCGTCATTCCCGCGAAAGCGGGAATCCATGGCTTCATCGCGACATGACTCTGAAGTCTCTGGATCCCCGCCTACGCGGGGATGACGATCTGGAAGAGACGCGGCGAAACCCAACCGTCATGGCGTTGCGAAACCCACCCGCCTTCCTACCGCGAAACTCACCTACCGTCATTCCCGCGAAAGCGGGAATACAGAGCTTCATCGCGACATGACTCTGAAGTCTCTGGATTCCCGCCTTCGCGGGAATGACGGATTGGGGCAGACGCCGCGAACTCGCCAGAGACACGGGGAATCCCCTCTGCCGACAATCCCGCGACCGCCGTACCTGCGCCGCCGCAAGGCCTGTGCGATCCTGACCGCCCCTTCCTTATCTCCGCGCCCATGACCGTCGACGCGCCGGCCGCCGTCTATCCCGATCCGCCCGGCGGCGAACCGGAATTCCTGCGCGAAGCCGGCGACATCGAAATCGAAGCGTTCGGCCGCCGCTTCGCCGGACACGCCTGCCGCTTCGATCTGTCCAGTTACCGCGACGAGTTGTTCGCGCGCCACGCCATCGCGTTCGCGCCGCAGCTCGAGCGTGCGGTGCCCAAGCGCCGCAGCGAATTCCTGGCCGGACGCGTCTGCGCGAGCCGCGCGCTGGCGCGGCTCGGTTCGGCGCCGACGACGATCCCGATCGGCCGTGACCGCGAACCGGTGTGGCCGGACGGAGTGGTCGCCTCGATCAGCCACGCCGGCGATCGCGCGCTGTGTCTGGCCGTGCCGGCGGCCGACACGCTCGGCCTGGGCGTGGACATCGAGCGGCCGCTCGATGCGCAGCGCGCGGCGGAGATCCGCGGCATCGTGGTCGACGCCGACGAGCAGGCGCTGATCCAGGCCGGCTTCGACGATCCGGCCGCCGGCCTGGCCGCGGTGTTCTCGGCCAAGGAGAGCCTGTACAAGGCGCTGTTCCCGCAGGTGCGGCGGCTGTTCGGCTTCGAGGCGATGCGGCTGGCGCGCACCGGCGCGCAGCGGCTGGAGTTCGTCTGCGCCGAAGACCTCGCCGCGCAGGTCCGGCGCGGACAGCGCTATAGCGCGTATTACCGCTTCGACGCCGACGGCGGCGTGCTCAGCCTGGTCTGGCTGCCGCGCCCGGCCTGAGCGGCGTCGCGCCAGCCGGGCCGCCGCGCGCGTGCGGCTTTGTACGACAATAGGCCGATCATGCGTTGCCTGTTGATCGACAACTACGACTCTTTCACCTGGAACCTCGCCGACCTGATCGGCCGCGCGTTCGGCCAGGCGCCGCAGGTGCTGCGCAACGATGCGGCCGACTGGGACGCGTTGCAGGCCGATGCGCGCTACGACTGCATCGTGGTCTCGCCCGGGCCCGGCAGCGCGGTGCGCGCGGCCGACCTGGGCCTGTCGCGCCGCGCCATCGCCGATTCGCGGCTGCCGCTGCTGGGGGTGTGCCTGGGCTTCCAGGCCATCGCCCACGCCCACGGCGGCCGCATCGCCCATGCGCCCGAGCCGGTGCACGGCCGCCCGGCGCAGCTGCAGCACGACGGCCGCGAGCTGTTCGCCGGACTGCCGCAAGGGCTGCGGGTGATCCGCTATCACTCGCTGATCGCCGCCGCGCCGCTGCCGCCGGAGCTGGAAGCCAGCGCGCACAGCGAGGACGGCGTGATCATGGCGCTGCGCCATCGCCATCGGCCGCAGTGGGGCGTGCAGTTCCATCCCGAGTCGGTGCTGAGCGAGCACGGTCTGGCGATGATCGGCAATTTCCGCAATCTGGTGCGCCGCCATCGCGGCGCGGCGACGGCCGGTTGGCGCGAAGCCGCCGAGCCGGCGCTCGCGAACCCGCCTGCTCCGACGCAGTCATCAACGCCCACCCTGCGCGTGTGGCTACGCCCGCTCGACCCCGCGCCCGACGCGGAAACCGTCTTCGCCCAGTGCTACGCGCACGCGCCGCATGCGTTCTGGCTCGACAGCCAGGTCGCCGACGAGGCCGGCTGCTCGTTCATGGGCGCGGCCGAGGCCGACGACGTGCTGAGCTACCGCGTCGGCGACGACGACGCGGCGTTGTCGGCCGGGCAGGCGCTGCTGGCGCGGATGCGCGAAGAGCTGGCGCACGCGGTCGCCGCCGTCGAGCAGCCGCTGCCGTTCGAATTCCGCGGCGGCTTCGTCGGCTATTTCGGTTACGAGGCCAAGGCGCTGTTCGATGGCGAGCGCGGCCACCTCGCCGCCGCGCCGGATGCGGTGTGGATGCGCGCGCGCCGCTTCCTCGCCTTCGACCACGCCAGCGGCCGCGCCTGGGCGCTGGCGGTGGCCGACGACGCCGGCGCGCAGGCCGCGCAGCGCTGGCTCGACGACACCGTCGCGCGGGTGCGCGCGCTGCCGGCCGTCGCGCCGCCGCCGCGCGCGCCGGCGCTGGCCGAACTCGACGTCGCGATGGACCTCGGCCACGACGACTACCTGGCCGCGATCGCGCAATGCCGCCGCGCCATCGTCGAGGGCGAGTCCTACCAGGTCTGCCTGACCAACCATTTCCGCGTGCGCGCCCAGCTCGACCCGCTGGCGCTGTACCGGCGCCTGCGCCGCGGCAACGCCGCGCCGTTCGGCGCGTACCTGCGCAGCGGCGCGCAGCATGTGCTGAGCACCTCGCCCGAGCGCTTCCTGCGTGTGGACAGCGCCGGCCGGGTCCAGGCCAAGCCGATCAAGGGCACCATCCGCCGCGCCGAGGATCCGGCGCTGGACGCGCGCTACGCCCAGGCATTGGCCGATTCGGGCAAGGATCGCGCCGAGAACCTGATGATCGTCGACCTGATGCGCAACGACCTCAACCGCGTCGCCATGCGCGGCACGGTCGAGGTGCCGCGGCTGGCGGCGATCGAGAGCTACCGCACCGTGCACCAGATGGTCAGCACGGTCGAGGCGCGGCTGCGGCCGGACTGCGATCTGCTCGACCTGCTGCGCGCGACCTTCCCCGGCGGCTCGATCAGCGGCGCGCCCAAGCGCCGCACCCTGGGCATCATCGATCGGCTCGAACGCAGCGCGCGCGGCGTGTACTGCGGCTCGATCGGCTACCTCGGCTACGGCCGCGTGGCCGATCTCAACATCGGCATCCGCACCCTGGCCTACGACGGGCGCGAGGTCTCGTTCGGCGCGGGCGGGGCGATCACCTGGCTGTCGGACCCGCAGTCCGAGTTCCAGGAAGCGCTGCTCAAGGCCGAGGCGGTGCTGCGGCCGCTGTGGGATTACCTCGGCGGCGGCGCGGCGTTCAGTGGCGCGGTGCAGGGCGACCGCTGGCGGGTGCGCGGCGGCTGAGCCGCGCACCGGGTTCGAACGAGGTTTCGGTCTCTAACGCGCTTGCGTCAGCGCGGCCGCCGCGACCAGCGCCACGCCAGCCACCCCAACGCGGCTTGCGCCGCCAACAGCCCGGCGTTGAACCACAGCGGAAAGTCCTTGCCCAGGGTCGCCACCGCCCAGATCGCCATCGCGGTCAGCAGCGCCCAGATCAGCCCGGCCTGCGCGCGCGCCGCGATCGGCAGCCAGCGCGCCGCGATCCACAGCGGCGCCGCGGCGGCGGCGACGGTCCAGGCCAGATCCCAGCCCAGCCGCGGGTTGCCGCCCGACGGCAGGCGCAGCCACACCGCCAGCACGCCGCCGGCGATGTTGATCGCGGCGAACGCGGCCGCCGCGGCGAGCCAAAGCAGCAGCGATACCGCGCCTGTGCGCATTGCGCTCGGCGTCGTCGTCGTCGCGGTCATCGGTGAAGCTCCGTCATGGGTGCGGCTCCGTCATCGTAGGGTCTGCCTCATCGTCTCATCTCCGGCGCCGCCGCATCCGCCGCAGGGCCGCCGCGCGCTTCGGCCGCGGCCGCGAGATCCGCGTTGACCGCGTCGTCCACGCTCCAGTACTCCAGCGCCGACGCGGTTTGCCCCGGCAACTGTACGCGTTCGAGCAACACGCGCACGCCGTCCTTGAGCCGCGCCAGGGTCAGCGCCACGCCGCGCGCGCGCAGCCAGCCGTCGAAATCGCTGAGCGCTTCCAGGCTGGTGCTGTCCAGGTCGGGCGAGATCTCCAGGCTCAGCACCAGCCGGCGCGCCTCGGCATGCGCTTCCACCTGCTGCCGCGCCAGCGCCAGGATCGGCTCGGCGTTGGCGAAAAACAGCGGCTGCTCCGGCCGCAGCACCAGCACCCCGGGCACCGGCGCGGCCTGTGGGTGCAGGGCCAGGTCGACGAAATCATGGCTGCCCGGCAAGCGCCCGAGCACGCTCAGGCGCGGGCGCGACAGCCGCCGCAGCAGCATCAGCAGGCTGAAGGCGATGGCCGCCAGCAGGCCGTCGAGGATGCCCAGGCTCAGCACCGTGGCGACCGCGGCGAACGCGACCAGGCGGTCGCGGTGCCAGCGCAGATACGGCGCGAACGTCGCCGGCCGCAGCGACTTGCTGACCGCGTGGATCACGATCGCCGCCAGCACCGGCTGCGGAATGCGTTCGATCCAGGCCAGGGCGAAGGCGATCATCAGCAGCACCGCCAGTGCCGCGACCAGCCCGGCCACGCGCGAGCGCGCGCCGGCGGCCTCGTTGGCCGAGGTCGCCGAATAGCCGGCGCCGACCGGCAGGCCGTGCAGCAGGCCGGACAGCACATTGGCGATGCCGAGCGCGAACAGGTCGCGGTTGGGTTCGACCGCATCGCCGTGCTTGAGCGCGTAGGCGCGGATCGCAGTGTAGGACTCGGCGTACAGCACCAGGGTCAGGGCCAGCGCCAGCTCCAGGCAGGTCAGCCACTGGCCAGGGCCGGGCCAGCCCGGCGCGCCGAGCTGCGGGCTCAGCGCGATGGTCCCGGTCAGGGCCACGCCGTGCGCGGCCAGCGCGCCGGACGCGGCCACGCCGAGCGCGATCACCAGCAAGCTGGCCGGCAGCCGCGGAAAGCGTTCGCCGAACTTGAGCGCCGCCAGCGCCAGCGCGCCGGCGGCGAAGCTGGCCGGCTGCCATTCGCGCCAGCGCTGCGGCAGTTCCAGCAGCAGCGGCGCGAAGTCGGCGGCACGCGCGTGCACGCCCAGCAGCGCCGGCAACTGCTTGAGCACGATCACGCAGGCCAGGCCGAAGGTGAAGCCGCGCAGCACCGGCCGCGCGATCATTTGCGACAGCCCGCCCAGGCGCGCGGCCGCGGCGGCGAGGAAGCAGGCGCCGGTGGCCAGGGTCAGGAACGCGGCGATGGCCGCGCGCGCGGCCGGGTCGGGGCCGGCGGCGGCCACGGTCGCCGCGGCCAGCACCGCGGCCGAGGACGAGGTCGCCGAGACGATCGCGAAGCGGCTGCGTCCGATCAGCCCGTAGCCGAGCAGGCCGGCGAACAGCGCGAACACGCCGGTGTGCGCCGGCAGCCCGGCGAGGGCGGAATAGGCCACCGCCTCGGGCAGCAGCAGGCCGGCGATGGCCAGCCCGGCGACGACGTCGGCGCCGCGGCCGCCGCCTGTGGCGCTGGCGTCGGCGGCAGGCGCCGGCGCGCTCATTCGATCGCCCCGCTCCAGCCCGGCAGGTAGCCGGCCTGTTGGCTGTGGGCCAGCGTCAGCGCGCGTTCGAGCGCGCGCGCGCCGGGCTTGGCCGCGTCCTTGGGCTTGATCCGCGCGCGCAGGAAGTCGGCCCACAGGAACTCGGCGTACGGCGTGGCGTCCTTGGCGCAGCCGCCGGCTTCGCGCACGCGCGCGGCCAGGCTGCGGTAGGGATCGTCGCGCAACTGCGCCAAACCGGTGGGAATCGCCGCGTAGTCGGTGCGCGCGCCGCGCTCGTCGTAGGGATGCGCCCAGCGGTTGAATTCCATCGTGCGCCAGAACGTCGCCGGATCGAGCCAGGAAAAATCGCGCTGCACGATCACCGGTACTTGCGCCACGCCTTCTTCGAGCATGGCCAGGCCGAAGTGGTGGTGATCGACGATGTACACCTCGCCGCCGGGCCCGAGCACGCCGGGGAACCAGTGCGAGGCGATCAGCGCCTCGCGTTTCCTGCGCCCCAGCGCATGCCACTGCGCGCGCTTGTCGGCGACCTCGCGCAGGCCGACGGTGATCTGGGTGGGGCGCAGCCGCTGCGGAGCGACCGACAGGATCGGGTGACGCGGACCGTGCTGGGACATGGCGGGGCTCCACGGTCGCGCGCCGGCGCGCGACGCCGGCCCATTGAAGGAGATCGCGGGGCGGCTTGGCAAGCCCGGCGCCGGGCGGCGCGCAATGTTGCGCGCAGGTAACCGGACCTCACCGCGAGCGTGACTCGCCGGTGCGGCCAGGCGCTATGCTGAGCTCCCCTCCGGGCGTCGCCCCCCCATGACCGCCGCCGATCCGCCGTCCGACATCACCTCACTGTTGCAGGGCTGGCGCGAGGGCGATCCGCGGTCGGAGGCGCAATTGCTCGACTGCATCTACCCGGTGCTGCGGCGGCTGGCGCGGCAACGGCTGGCGCGCAGCGGACAAGTGACCCTGCGCGCGACCGAACTGGCCAACGACGCCTACTTCGAACTGGCGCAGCAGCGCGAAGTGCCGTTCCAGAACCGCGCCCACTTCTACGCCATCGCCGCGCACGCGATCCGCCGCCTGCTGGTCGACCACCTGCGCGAGCGCTCCGCGCTCAAGCGCGGCGGCGACGTGTTGCGGGTGACCTTGCAAGCCGGCGAAGAAGTGGCCGCGCCGGCCGCCGACCTGGCCGACGCGCTCGACCTGGACCGCCTGCTGGAGCGACTGGAGCGGATCAACGCGCGCGCCGCGCGCGGCGTCGAGCTGCGCTACTTCGGCGGCCTGACCATCGAAGAGACCGCGCAGACCATCGGCGTGTCGCTGCCCACCGCCAAGCGCGACTGGCAGTTCGCGCGCGCCTGGCTGCACGACCAACTTTCCTCTCCGCCGGGCTGAGCGCCGCGTCATGGCCACGTCGACCGCATTGTGGGCGCAAGCCGCCGAAACGTTCGCGCGCGCGCTGGAGCTGCCGGCCGCCGAACGCGCAACATTCTTAGAGCGCGCCTGCGCCGCGCACGCCGACCCGGCCGGCCTGCGTGCGGCGGTGGCGCGTTTGCTGTCCGCGCACGAGGCGATGGAAGCCGACGTCTCCGGTGACGGCGACGCGCTGCCCTGGCGCGGCGGCGCGGCGCTGTGGAACGACGACGACCACGGCCTGGCCGCGGGCGAGCGCGCCGGGCCGTTCGTGATCGAACGCGAGCTCGGCGCCGGCGGCATGGGCCGGGTGTACCTGGCGCGGCGCGCGGTCGAAGACGGCGAACAGCGCGTCGCGCTCAAGCTCGCCGACTCGCCTTTGTGGGCGCCGCAGGTGCAGCGCCGGTTGCGGCGCGAGCGCGAACTGCTGGCGAGCCTGGAACACCCCAACATCGCCCGCCTCATCGACGTCGGCGAATTGCCCTCGGGCCAGCCGTATTTCGCGATGGAATACGTCGACGGCGAACCGATCGCGGCCTGGTGCGACCGCCGCACCTTGCCGCTGCGCGCGCGGATCGAACTGGCGCTGCAGGCGCTGGCGGCGGTGGACTACGCGCACCGCCGGCTGGTGTTGCACCGCGACCTCAAGTCGAGCAACGTGCTGGTCGACAGCGAAGGCCGCGCGCGCCTGCTCGACTTCGGCATCGCCAAGGCGCTGCAACCCGGCGCCGGCGCGGCCGCGACGGTCGACGCGCAGGCGTTCTTCTCCCCGGCCAGCGCCGCGCCCGAGCAGGTGTCCGGCGCGCCGACCAGCGTCGCCACCGACGTCTACGCGCTGGGCGTGCTGCTGTACGAACTGCTGTGCGGGCAGTTGCCGCTGGCCACCGACGGCCGCGGCGCGGCCGAGTTGACCCGCGCCATCGCCGAGGAAGTGCCGTTGCCGGCGAGCCGGCGCCTGGCCCGGCTGGAACAGCGCGAACCCGAGAGCGCGCAGGCCATCGCCCAGGCGCGCGGCGCGGCCTCGGCCGGCGCGCTGAGGCGGCAATTGCAGGGCGACCTCGACGCGATCCTGGCCAAGTGCCTGCGCAAGGAACCCGAACAGCGCTACGCCAGCGTCGAACGCTTGGCCGAAGACCTGCGCGCGGCGCTGCATTCGCAACCGGTGGCGGCACGCAACGGCGAGCGCTGGTATCGCTTGCGCGCGTTCGTGCGGCGCCGGCGGCTGCCGTTGGCCCTGGCCGGCGTGGCCGCGGCGCTGCTGGTCGGCTTCCTCACCCACACCGTGCTGCAATCGCGCGAACTGGCGCGCGCGCGCGACCGCGCCGAAGCGCGCCGGCTGCAGGCCGAGCAGGTGACCGCGTTCATGGTCGGCCTGTTCCGCGCGTCCGACCCGCTGCAGGCGCGCGGGCGCGATCCCAGCGCGCGCGACCTGCTCAAGCACGCGGCGAGCGGACTGCAGGACAACCGCGATCCGGAAACGCGCGCCGCGCTGACCGCGGCCATCGCCGAGGTCGAGTTCAACCTCGGCGACTACGAAGCCGCCGAGCGCCATGCCGACGAAGCTCTGCGCCTGCGTCTGGCGCTACCGGACACCGAGCCGGCGCTGCTGCGCGGCAGTTACGGCCTGCGCGCGCAGGTCGCGCTGCTGCGCGCCGACTACGCCGCCGCCGACCGCTTCCTCACTCAAGCCGAGCAGCGCCTGACCGCGGAATCGACCGACGAAGCGCTGACCCTGCTGCGCCTGCGCGCGCGCCTGTCGCAGGCGCAAGGCCAGTTGGAATCGGCGCTGGCGCACTGGCAGCGCGCCGACGAAGCCCACCGGCGCCGCTACGGCATCGCCGATCCGCGCAGCATGCAGGCGCGGCGCGGCTGGGCCAGCGCGCTGTCCGCGGCCGGCCAGCAAGAGCGCGCGGCGCAGTTGCTGAAAGAGTTGCCGCAGGCGAGCGGCGACGGCAGCAACGACCCGGCCGCGGCCAAGTCGCTGGCCTCGCAGGCGCGCCAGCGCCGCGACGCCGACGATCTGGCCGAAGCCGAACGCCTGGCGACGCAGGCCCTGCGCATCGATCTGGCGGTCTACGGCGAGGACCACGAGGAAACCGCCGCGGTGTACAACCTGCTGGGCACCATCGCCCAGGCGCGCGACGACTACCCCACCGCGCTGCGCTGGTTCGAACGCACCCTGGAGGTGCGGATGAAAGTGCTCGGCCCGAAGCACCCGCGCGTGGCCAGTTCGGAATTCAACCTCGGCGTGATGCGGCATCTGTTCCTCGACGATGCGCGCGGCGCCGAACCGCATCTGCGCCGCGCGGTGGAGATCGCCGCGGCGGCGACGCCGAATCATCTCAACCTGGCCATGTACCGGCTCGGCTGGGCGATGGACTTGCACGACCTGGGCCGGATCGAGCCGGCGCGCGCAGCGCTGGCGCCGGCGCTGGCGCGCTTCAACGAGTTGCAGGGACAAGAGCTCAACCGCGCCCTGGCCCGCGCCGAGGAAACCTGCATGGCGCCCGCGCCGTGGACGGCGGCGCAGGCGCAGACCTTCGCCCAGGCGCTGGTGGCGGTGCGCGCCGAGCTGGAACCCGACCACCCCAAGCGTCGGCGCGTGGAGCGCTGCGGCGCGCGCGCCGCAGCAGCCCCGCGCGCTTAGTCCGCTGCGCCGGTCAGTCGGCGCGCGGCCCGGTCGGCGTGCGCGCGTCGCCGCCGCCGCCATCGCCCGGGTCCTGGTTGAGCTGGCGCGCGCGCAGCGACGGCCAGTTCACCTTCAAGCCCATGCCTTCGGCCAGCGGCGTGCCGAGCAGCAGGCCGTTGCGCAGGCGCAGCGGCTGCCACTGGCCCGACGGCAGGGCGAAGCTGAGCCACTGCCGCACCGGTTGGCCGACGCCTACGCGCACGTGGTCGCCGTCGTGCAGCAAGCTCACGCTCAGCGTCGCGGCCTGGGTTTCGTCGGTCAGCGCCGCCGATTGCGATTCGATCACGCTCGGCAGCGTCGCCGGCTTGTCGGCGTAGGACCAGTTGCGGCGCGGCGGAATCATCCAGTCCGCGCGCAGGATCGGGCCGTTGTCGGTGGCGAACACGGTGAGCGCCAGCACGCGCGAGATTTCCGATTTGTTGTCGGCCGGCACGAACGACCATTCCAGGAAGGTGGACCGTCCGCCCGACAGCGGCACGCCGATCGGCGGCGCCGGACGCGCCGCTGCGGCGCCGGCCTTGGCGGTCTGCTCTTCGACCGGGGTCAAGCTGATCTGCTTGAACTCCAGCGGCAGCTCGGGCCATTGCTTGCTGCGCTTGAGCACGGCCCAGTTCTCGGTGGTGAACGGCAGGTCGCGCATGCGCCAGTACTCGATGCCGCGTTCGGCCCCGTTGAGCGACATGACCATGTCGACCTCGCACGAACTGGTGCGCGGGTCGGTGTCCGCCTTCGACGCCAGGCCGGAGCCGCCGCCGGGCGCGCCCGGCGGTTCGGGTTCGATCGGGCCGTCGCCGCCGCCGTCGCAGAAATCGCTGCCGGCCAGGGCCGGGCCGGCCGCCAGCAACAGGCACAAGGCCAGGGGAGAGAGGATGCGCATGGGTCGAGCTCCTTGGGTAACGGTGCGTCCGGGGCGGACGCGTTCCTGTCAGGTGGTTTGCCGGCGGATCGATTCTGCGGCGGTGTCGGCGCAGGCCGGAGCGTGTCGCAAGCGGGTAAGGATGGCTATCGCGGCGCGCGCCGTCGTCGCGCGGTCGCTGGCCGGCGCGGCTACGGTCGCTGCAGTTGCGGTCGGCTCGCGCCGCGCGGGATTGGCCGCGCGGATCGGCCGGGCGCTCAGTCCAGGCGCGGCGTGACCGGATCCGGATCGGGCGGTGGGATCGCGACGCCTTCCGCATCGCGATTGAGCGTGCCGGGTTTCAGCGACGGCCAATCCACGCGCAGGCCCATGCCCTCGCTCAGCGGCGAGCCTTTGACCGGCCCGTTGCGCAGGCGCTGCGGGAGCCAGCGCTCGTTGGGCAAGGCGAAACTGATCCATTGCTGCACCGGCAGGCCCAGGCCGACGCGCACGTAAGCGCCGTCGTGCAGCAAGGTGATGCGCTGGGGCGAAGCGGCGCCGCTGGCGTACAGGCGCACCAGCCGGCTATCCAGCGTCTGCGGCGCGGCGGTCTGGCCGGCGTAGGACCAGTCGGGCTGCGGCGGCTCCAGCCAATCCACGCGCAGATAGGTCGCGCGGCCGTCGGCGAGCGCGCTGAGCGTCAGCACGCGCGCGCTCAAACCGATGCCGTCGGGCCGGAACGACCATTCCAGGAAGGTCGATTCGCCGTAAGCGCCGCCCGGTTCGCCGATCGGCGGATCGACCGGGCCCTGGACCGTCTGCTTGGCCGCATAACCGCCCGGCAGGTGCGCTTCCACCAGGTCCAGCGGCAGTTCCGGCCATGCGTCGGAGCCCTTGAGCACAGTGACGTTGGCCAGGGTGAAAGGCAGGTCGCGCATGCGCCAGTAGGCGTCGTCGCTGCTTTGCGGCCGGTCGGTGACCAACATGTTGACCTCGCACGAGCCGCCGGTCGGGTCCGGCGGAACCTCGACGGCGCCCGGGTCGGCGGTCTTGCCGCCGCCGTCGCAGAAGTCGCTGCCGGCCAATGCCGGCGCGGCCGCCAGCAGCAGGCACAAGGCCAGGGGAGTGTGCGCGCGCATCGATCGGACTCCTTGGGGAGACGTGCGCCCACGGCAGGCGCGTTCTTGATCGATTACTCGTAAAAACCGCGACGAACGGATCATTTTTCCGATGACTGCGGCAGCGGCAACCGCGGCGCGCGCTCGAACCTCGCCAGTTGCTGCTCCAGCCGCCACTGCAACCGGGCCTTGTCGCTGCCGCGCAGGAACGCGGCGCAAGCGGCGTCGGCTTCGGCCCGCGCATCGGTGCCGGCGCAGGCCGGCGCGCGCGCGCCGCCGGCGGCGTCGCGCCACAGGCTGGCGCCGGGCAGGAACGCGTATTGCAGGCTGTCGCGGGCGATGCGCTTGAGGTCGCGGTAGCCCAGGCCTTGCTCTTGCGCGGCGCGCTGGTATTCGCCGCTGAGGTCGCTGCGCAGAATGCCTTGGTCGTCGGTGGACAGCACCACCGGGACGTCGGCGGCGCGGTACAGCGCCAGCGGGTGCGCGGCGCCGCGCAGGCCGAGGATGGCGGCGTTGCTGGACAGGTTGATCTCCACCGCCACGCGTCGCCGCGCCATGGTCTGCAGCAGCGATGCCACGTCGTCTTCGTACGCCAGCGCGGCGGCGTGGCCGATGCGCTGCGCGCCGGCGGTGTCCACCGCCTGGCGGATGTGGCCGCGCAGATCCTCCGGCGGCGCCAGCGCGGGATTCAGCTCGGCGGTGTGCAGCGACACCTGCACCGTCGGATGGCGCTGCCTGAAGAACGCGATCATGCGCATGTGCAGGGCGTAGTCGCGCGCCGCCAGCCGATGGTGTTCGGGGCCGAGAAAATTGACGCCGACGCAGCGCGGATCGGCCGCGGCCAGGGCGAAGGCGAAGGCGAGGTCGGCGAACACCCGCGCCGGTTCGTGGACGCGCGTGGCGGTGATCAGATAACGCACTTCCACCGCGCAACCGGGCTGCGGTGCGGCGCCGGCGCAGCCCAGCGCGGCGGCGGCCTGCGCCTCGTCGCGGTCGAGTTCGGCGCGCGCGCGCGGCACCGCATCGGCCAGCGCCGGTTGCAATGTCTGCGCCCACTGGGCGAAGTCGCGGCCGTCGTCGCGGAGCAGCGCGGTATCGGCGAAACCGCGGCCGGCCGGCGGCACCTGCATCAGTTCCAGGTAGGCGGTGTGCTCGCCCGCGGCGATCCGGCGCACCGCGGCGAGCATGTCGCCGCCGCGCTGGCGCGAGAGGATGCGGAAACGATCGAACGCGGAGAAGAAACGCTGTTCGACCGGCACCTGCGGATCGCCGATGCCGCGCTCGTAGCCGCGCACCGACATCGCATCGATGGCGCGGCCGTACAGCTCCAGCGACGCCGCGTTCACCGCCACGCTCGCCGGCGGCGCGCACGGCGGCGCGGCCAGGTGCGCGTCCTCGCGTTGCAGGCACAGGCCGTCTTCGCCGGCCCAGCGCAGATAGTCCTCGGCGTAGACCGCGCCGCTGAGGTGGCTGTGCAGGTCGCCGCCCTTGGGCATCGCCTGCAGCAATGCGCGCAGATGCGGCGGGCTGGCGCGCACGCGCTCGAAGTAGGCGGCGGTGGCCGCTTCGGCGTCTTCGGCGTCCGTGCGTTCGCGCGCCTGCGCGGCGGCGGCGAGCGCGGCCATAGCTAGGGCGAGCGCGGCGCCGCGCAACAGCGGCGTTCGGATCAGGGCGCGTTCGCGCCTCGGTGGGTTGTTGGCTTGCATCATTCGGTCCCCGTTACGTGCTCGGCATAGTGCGCCCAATTCGCGCGCAACTCGTGCAGTACCCGGCGGCCGACGCGGTAGGCCGCCTCGTAGGCGGGCAGGGCGCGGCCGGCGTGCGGGCGCTGGGCCGGGGCGGTCAGGCCCGGATCGAGCCGATAGATCCGGGCACAGCGCCCCCATCGGGCCGTAGTCCGGCGCCTACGCCGCGCCGCTGCCGCCGACCGCAGAGCGATCCATCGGGCCGCCTCCCGGTTCAGCCGCCGTCCGCTGCCGCGCGCGGTTCGCTAACCGACGCTCACATCGCCACCGCAATCACGGCGCGCGCGGTTTTGCCGCGATAGGCAGGAACCGGCGCCGGAGCGGAACCTTGCGCGGCCGTCGCGGTCGAAGCCGCGCCCGAAGCCGTCGCGGTTTTGTAACCGAACGTATCGGTCCCTGAGCGAGGAGACAACGAGGCATGCATGCGTGCGACTTTCGGCGGATTCGCGGCGATGCGAAAACCTCTTGAATCCGGCGGTATGAGCAGGGCGCGTGCAACGCATCGCACGACTTTCGCGCCGTTCTCCGACAAATTTTTGACAGAAAGTAACGTTAACGAAAAATCGCAATAGCGAGTGCCACACTTTCGCAATCACGCCGGACGCGTCGCGCGGCCGGAACGATCACAAGGACGCCCATGCGCATCTTGATCGCCGAAGACGACCCTGCCATCGCCTCGGGCCTGAGCGCGGCGCTGGCCGACAGCGGCCACGCCGTGGATCGCGTCGCGCGCGGCAACGACGCCGACGCGGCGCTGCACGACGGCACCTACGATCTGGTCGTGCTCGATCTCAACCTGCCGCAGCTCGACGGACTGACCGTGCTGCAGCGCGCGCGTGCGCGCGGCGAGAGCGCGGCGATGCTGGTGGTGACCGCGCGCGAAGGCGTCAGCGAGCGCGTGCGCGCGCTCGACTCGGGCGCCGACGACTATCTGGTCAAACCCTTCGTGCTGGAGGAATTCGCCGCGCGCGTGCGCGCGCTGCTGCGCCGGCGCGTCAGCCAGGGCATTCCGATGCTGTCGATCGGCCGGCTGCGCCTGGACCTGGCCGGCCGCCGCGGTTGGAACCAGGACGCCGCGCTGGAACTGACCGGACGCGAGTTCGCCCTGCTCGACGCGCTGCTCAGCCGCCGCGGCAGCCTGGTCAGCCGCGAGCAATTGATCGAAGCGCTGTGCAACTGGGAACAGGACATCACCAACAACGGCCTGGATATCGCCATCCATCGCTTGCGCCGCAAACTCGACGACACCGGCGTGACCATCCGCACCATCCGCGGCCTGGGTTACGTGGTCGAGGAAACCGCCGCGGGCGCCACCGCCGCCGGCCAGCGCCGCGCTTGAACGCTCGCGCCCGGCCGGCCCGCACGTGACTTCCGCCGCAACGATGCCCGGCCCGCGCGCCCGGCCCGCGCGCGCCGGCGACAGCCTGCGCCGGCGCTTGCTGCTGTTCCTGCTGGTGCCGGTGAGCATCACCGTGGTGCTGGTGTCGGTGCTGGTGTACGCGGTCGCCTCGCGCTATTCCGATCGCGTCTACGACGAAGGTTTGCTCGAAGACGCTTACGGACTGGCCAAGGTGCTCAAGGCCACCGACTCCGACGCGCTGTCGCCGCAGGCGGCGTTCCTGCTGGAGTACAACAAGCTCGGCCACAACTACTACTCGGTGCGCAGCCTGCGCCGCGGCGTGCTCAGCGCCAGCCACGAGGCGATTCCGCCGGGCCCGGCGCCGCGCCTGGACGGCGACGCGCAGTTCTACGACACCGCCATCGGCGGCGTGCGTTCGCGCGCGGTGGCGCTGGCGGTGCCGGCGCCGGCCGATCCGAGCGACACCTTGGTGGTGACCCTGGCCGAGACCGTGCAGGACCGGCAACTGCGCGCGCAGCAGATCCTGCTGATGTCGATCCTGTTGCAGTTGGTGCTGACGGCGGTGCTGCTGGCGCTGATGTGGAGCGGCGTCAGCCGCGGCCTGCGCGCGCTGGATCCGCTGATCGGCCGGCTGGCCCGGCACGGGCAGGAACTGGTGCCGGTCGGCGACGTGCCGGTGCCGGCGGAGATCCGCCCGCTCAGCGCCACGATCGATGCCTTGCTCGAACGCATCCGCCGCTTGTTCGTGAGCCAGGAGCATTTCATCGCCGACGCCGCGCACCAGTTGCGCACGCCGTTGGCCGGGCTGGCCCTGCACGCCGAGCGCGCGCGCAGCAGCGCCGACGAAGGCCAGCGCGCCGACGCGCTGGCGCAGGTGCAGGTGCTGACCATGCGCCTGGCCCGCACCGCCACCCAGTTGCTGGCGCTGAGCCGCGCGCAGGCGCCGGTGGAGGCGGCCGCGCCGATGGCGCCGTTGCGATTGGATCAGCTGGTGCCGGAAATCCTCGGCGAGCACGTCGCCCGCGCGATGCGTGCCGATGTCGACCTGGGTTACGAAGGCCCGGACGAAGCGCTGACGGTGCGCGCAGATGCGTATGCCTTGCACGATGCGCTCGGCAACCTCATCGACAACGCCCTGAGCTATGTGCGCCGCGGCGGCACGGTCAGCGTCGCGCTGCGCCGGCACGGCGAATCGGCGCGGGTCAGCGTCGACGACGACGGCCCCGGCGTGGCCGAATCGGCGCTGCCGCGCCTGGGCGACCGCTTCTTCCGCGCGCCCGAGGCGATCGAAGGCGGCACCGGCCTTGGATTGGCGATCGTGCGCCGAATCGCCGACCGTCACGACGCGCGCGTAGCCTTCGCCCGTTCGCGCCTGGGCGGGCTGCGGGTCGAACTGGATTTTCCCTTGATCGCGCCCGACGCCCCGAGCGGACGGGTCGCGCCTTTGATCGCGGAGCCGCGTTGATGTCCCCGTTCCTGCGTGATCGCCCGCGCACCGCGCCGCTGCTGGATCGCCGCGCTTTCGCGCGCCGCTGCGCGGCGCTGCTGTCGTCGGCCCTGCTGCCGCTGGCCTTGAGCGCGTGCATGAGCACGCCGATTCCCGATCAAACCCCGCCGCTGCCGCCGCAGTGGCGCAACGCCGCGACCGCCGACGCCGCGCCCGCGGCGGCGCCCGATCCGCGCGGCTGGTGGCGCGCGTTCGGCGATCCGCGCCTGGATGCGCTGGTCGAACAGGCGCTGGCCGCCAACCTCGACGCAGCCCAGGCGCGCGCGCGGCTGCGCTCGGCGCGGCTGCTGCACGAACACGCCGGCGATGTGCTCAAGCCGGAAGTGCGCGCGCGCACCAGCAATCCCATCGACCCCGACGCCAGCGCCTCGTTCTTCGTGATGGGCCTGGACGCAGTGTGGGAGATGGGGTTCTTCGGCCGCAGCGAGGCGATCGAACGCGGCGCGCGCAGCGAACTCGACAGCGCGCAGGCGCAACTGCGCCAGGCCCAGGTCAGCGTGGCGGCGGAGACCGCGCGCGAATGGATCGCGCTGCGCGACGCGGTCGAGCGCGAACGCCTGCTCGATTCGATCCGCGCCGCGCGCGCCGAGCAACTGCGCGTGCAACAGGTGCGCGCCGATCTGCGCCTGGCCGCGCGCGACAGCGTCGAAGCGCCGCGCGCCGTGCTGGCCCAGGCCGAGGCGGCCTTGGGCGAACCGCGCCAGCGCATCGTCGCCGCCGAACAGGCGCTGGCCTTGCTGCTCGGCCGCGCTGAGCCCGACCCGCAGTGGCGCGCCGGCCCGGCGCGTCCGGCGCTGGCCTTGGCCGCGATCGACCGCGCTCCGGCCGATCTGCTGCGCACCCGCCCCGACATCGCCCTGGCCCAGGCCGGGGTGTTGCGCGCCGCCGCCGACCTCGGCCTGGCCCGCGCCGATCAATATCCGCGTCTCGCCTTCGGCACCTCGATCCAATGGTCGGTCAACGTCACCGCGCATCGCCGCACCGAGACCGAGGGCATCGGCGTGTCCGGCCCGATCATCGACGTGCCGCTGTTCGACTGGGGCCTGCGCCGCGCCCGCGCCCACGCCAAGGGCGCCGAACTGGAAGCGGCCGCGCTGGCTTATCGCAAGACCGTGCTGGCGGCGGTGGCGGAAACCGAATCGGCGCTGTCGGCGCTGGAGCAGCAGCGCCAGCGCGAGGACGCCGACCGCCGCGCCTTCGACGCGCTGGCGCGCTCGGCGCAGATGCAGCAGGTGCGCCGCGGCCTGGGCCTGAGCGGCGACCTGGAACTGGCCGGCAGCCGGATCGATCGCGATCAGGCCGCGCTGGAACTCAACGCCGCGCGCAGCGACCGCGCCCAGGCTTACATCGCGCTGTACAAGGCGCTCGGCGCTGCGCCCGAGGACCGGCTCGGCCGCGCCGAGGCCGACGTCGCCGCGCAGGCGTCGCCGGTTGCGCCTGCAGCGATCGCGCGCGAGGCGCGCCGATGACCTCGCTGGCGCGCCAGACCCTGCGCTACGAATGGCGCCGGTTCCTGCCGGCGGTGCTGGCGATCGGCTTCTCCAGCCTGCTGCTGTTGCTGCAGGCGGCGCTGGTGCTGGGCATCTTCGGCAGCGCCAGCGTGTACGTCTCGGGGTCCTCGGCCGATCTGTGGCTGGGCTATCCGGGCACGCAGAGCGTCGACCAGGGCCGGCCGGTGGACCCGAACCTGCAATCGCTGCTGCTGATGCAGCCGCAGGTGGCCAAGGTCGAACCCTTCTATTGGCTCGACGCCGACTGGCGCGGCCCGGCCAAGGACACCGGCGGCGTGTCGGTGTACGTGTCCGGCATCGACATCGGCAAGGACGGGCTGATGTTCTCGCGCGCGCTGTCGCCGCAGCTGCGTCAGCGGCTGGCGCTGCCCGACAGCGTGATCGTCGATCGCGCCGAGCTCGACAAGCTCGGCGTCGGCATCGGCGAGCGCGCCCACCTCAACGGCCACCCGGTGCGTGTGGTCGGCGCCAGTTCGGGCCTGCGCGCGCTCGGCGGCGTCAACGTGGTCGCCTCGCTCGAAACCGCGCGACATTTGCAGGGCGCCGGCGGCAATGCGGCGTGGCCGGCGTACTTCGTCGCCCGCCTGCACGACCCGGCGCAGGCGCCGCAGGTGATCGCGCAACTGCGCGCCGGCGCCGCCGGCTTCGGCCGCTTCGAGGCCTGGACCGCGCCGGATTTCGCCCGCCAGGCGGTGCTGTTCTGGATGTTCGACACCGGCGCCGGCGCCGGCGTGCTGTTCCTGGCCGCGGTGGTGCTGCTGGTCGGCGCGGTCATCACCAGCCAGGCGCTGGTCGCCGCGGTCAACGGTTCGGTGCGCGAATACGCGACCTTGAACGCGCTCGGCATCGGCATGCGCTCGCTGCGCTGGGTGGTGCTGGAACAGGCGCTGTGGGTCGGCGCGATCGGGGTGGCGGTGGCCACCGTCGCGGGCCTGGCGCTGATCGCGCTGGCGCGCGCGCGCGACGTGCCGGTGTTGTTCAATCTGCAAGTGACCGCGATCTGCATGCTGGTGGTGATGGTGCTGGCTTCCTTGTCGGGCCTGTCGGCCCTGCGCGGCTTGCGCCGCGCCGATCCTGCGGTGCTGCTGCGATGAACGCGCTGCACACGGCGCCCGCGGCCAACATCGTCGATGCTTCGGCGGGGTTGGTCGCGCACGGCATCGCCAAATCCTTCCTGTCCGGCAGCGTGCGCACCACGGTGCTCGACGGCATCTCGCTGCAGGTGCATCCGGGCGAACTGACCCTGATTTCGGGCCCGTCGGGCTGCGGCAAGAGCACGCTGCTGTCGGTGCTCAGCGGTCTGCAGCGCCCGGACCAGGGCCGGGTGAGCGCGCTCGGCGAGGATCTCGGCGCGCTCGGCCTGCGCGCGCTGGAAGCGTTCCGCCTGCACCACACCGGTTTCGTGTTCCAGGGCTTCAACCTGTTCCCGGCGCTGACCGCGGCCGAACAAGTGGCGTTGCCGCTGCACTATCTCGGCCTGAGCCGCGCCGACAGCCGCGCCCGCGCATTGGCGGCGCTGGACGAAGTCGGGATGGCGCGGCGCGCGCACCTACGCCCAGCCGAGCTGTCGGGCGGCGAGAAACAGCGCGTGGCGATCGCGCGCGCGCTGGCCAAGCAGCCGGCGCTGCTGTTCGCCGACGAGCCGACCAGTTCGCTCGACGCCGCCAACGGCCAGATCGTGATCGACATCCTGCACAGCATCGCCCGCCGCCACTGCACCCTGGTGCTGTGCGTGAGCCACGACCCGCGCCTGATCGGCCACGCCGACCGCCTTCTGACCATGGAAGACGGCCGCATCCTCAGCGACCGGCGCGATCCAGGCGCCGACCTTCCCCTCCCTCTTGTTCCCGGCCGCGATGATCCGACTCCTTAACCGCCCTGCGCCGCTGCTGCTCTGCCTCGCGCTGGCGTCGGCCCTGTCCGGCTGCGGCCGCGACGAACCCGCGCGCGATGCCGCGCCGCCGGCAACCACGTCGGCATCGACCTTCGCCGCGGTCGCGCGCGGCCGCGTCGATGTTGAAGGCGGCCTGCTCAAGCTCGGCATGGCCGCCGAAGGCGTGCTGGCGCGGGTACCGGTGCGCGAAGGCGAGCGCGTCGCCGCCGGCCAGGAACTGGCCGCGCTCGACGCCACCGCCGCGCGCGCCGACGACCGCATCGCCGAAGCGCGGCTGGCGCAGGCGCGCGCGCAAGTGAACCTGTTGCAACAACGCCTCGCGCAAGCGCGGGTGCGCGCGCAGCGCCTGGGCGCGGCCGCCGCGGCCGGCGCCGGCGACGGCCAGAGCGCCGACGACGCCCGCGATGCGCTGGCGCAATTGCAGGACGAAGCCGACAGCGCCCGCGCCGCCGCCGACATCGCCGCCGCCCAGCGCGACCAGGCCGCCGCGGCCATGCAGCGCCAGACCCTGCATGCGCCGGTCGCCGGCGAACTGGCGCGCGTGGCCGCGCGCGTGGGCATGAGCGTGGCCCCGCACGGCGCGCCGCTGTTCGTGCTGCTGCCCGACGGCGAACGCATCGTCCGCGCCGAACTCAACGCCGCCTTCCTCGACAACGTGCATCCCGGCATGCGCGCGCAGATCCTCGACGACGGCGACACCCAGCGCGTGCTCGGCGCCGCGCGCGTGCTGCGCCTGTCGCCGGCGTTCGGCCCTTCCACGCTCGAGGACGACCCGGACGTGCGCGCCAACGAGCGCACCGTCGAATGCGTGCTGGCCCTGGACAAGGCCGGCGGGCTGCGGATCGGCCAGCGCGTGCTGGTGCGGTTCCTGAGCGCGGCGGCCGGTACCCAGCGCACGCCCTGAGCGAAGCGCCGGGCGCGGCCCGAGCGCCCGGCTGAAGCCCGATTCAGCCGGCGCCGGCGCACGAAAGGTTGGTGAAACCCAGGCTGGCGACACTGGCCGCTCCAGTCGACGGCCGTGCGCGCGCACCGGCGCGGCCGCGACGACAGCGATACGGGTCTCGATGATCACCAACGCGGAATTCCATTTCGAAGGCGGGCGCGACGGCGTGCTGCTGATCCACGGGCTCACCGGCACGCCGCACGAGATGCGCTTGCTCGGCAAAGGGCTGCAGCGCGCGGGCTTCACCGTGTACGGGATGCAGCTGGCCGGGCACTGCGGCGACGAGGCCGATCTGCTCGCGACCGGCTGGCGCGATTGGTACGCCAGCGTCGAGCGCGCGGCCGACGAATTGCGCGGGCGAGTCGATCGCCTGTACGTGGCCGGGTTGTCGATGGGCGCGTTGTTGTCGTTGCTGCTCGCGGCGCAGCGACCGGGCTGGGTGTCCGGGGTCGGCGTGCTCGGCGCGACCTTCCGCTACGACGGCTGGAACATGCCCGCGGTCGGGCGGTTGTCGTTCCTGCTGCCGTGGTTCAAGCGCCTGGGCATCGGCCGCGGCCGCAGCTTCCAGGAAGAGCCGCCGTACGGCTTGCGCGACGAACGCATCCGCGCCCAGGTCAGCGGCGCGATGCTCGGCGGCGACAGCGCGGCGGCGGGGCTGCCGGGCAATCCCTGGCATTCGCTGGCCGACCTGTACACCTTGTCGACGCACATGCGCCGGCGCCTGGGCGAGGTGCGCGCGCCGTGCCTGGTCGCGCACGCCATCGAAGACGATGTCGCGCACGTGCGCAACGCGCACCTGGTCGCCGACCGCGTATCCGGGCCGGTAGAACTGCTGTGGCTGCGCGATAGTTACCACATGATCACCATCGACCGCGATCGCCGCCTGCTGATCGAACGCCTGGCCGGTTTCTTCCAGCGCGTCGGCGACGGCCGCGCGGTCGGCGACGAGGCCGACGCGGCGCGCGCGGCGTGAACACCCTGGTGTGGACGCTGTGGACGGCGACGGTGCTGCTCGACACCGGCGGCCAGCTCGCGTTCAAGGCGGCCGCCGGCGATCCCGAGGCCGGCGACGGGCTGGCGCGCTGGAAGCACATGCTGTCGCGGCCGTGGCTGTGGATCGGCGGCGCCTGCTACGTGCTCGAGTTCCTGGCCTGGATCGCGTTCCTGTCGCTGGTGCCGCTGGGCCGCGGCGTGTTGCTGGGTTCGATCAACATCGTTGCGATCATGCTCGCCGGGCGCTGGCTGTTCGGCGAAAAACTCACCCCTTGGCGGCTGGCCGGCATGGGCTTGATCGGCGCCGGCGTGGCGATGGTCGGAGCGGGCGCATGAGGCGGTTCTACCTGATCGGCTTCGCCTTGCTGATGGGCTTCGACACGCTCGCCCAGCTCAGCTTCAAGCATGCCGGCGCCGGCGCGTTTCCGCCGGAAGCCTCGCTGGACTGGCTGTTGCGCCTGCTCGCGCAGCCGTGGCTGTACGGCGCTCTGCTGGGCTACATCGGCGCGTTCTTCACCTGGATGAGCCTGCTCAAGCACGCGCCGATCGGCCCGGCCTTCGCCGCCTCGCACCTGGAAGTGGTGAGTGTGCTGGCGCTGTCGGCGTGGTTGTTCGGCGAGCGTTTCAGCTCGCTGCAAGTGGCCGGCGCGGTCGCCATCGTCGCCGGCATCGTCTGCCTGGCGCTGGGCGAACCCGACGATGCCGAATCCGGCAGCGAGCGCGCCGCGCAGTTGGCTGCGGGGCCCGAACGCAAAGGCGCGGACGGAGCCGATGGCGGCGCCGCGCACTGAACTGCCGCCGACGGCGGGCCTGCCGCTGCGCTGGCGCGACTTCGCGCCGACCGCGGCGCCGTCGTTGGCGCGGAGCCTGGCGCGCCTGCTGGAACTCGACGACGGCGCGGCCACGCTGACCTGCTCGGGCACCGCCGCGCTGGTGCTGGCGTTGAGCGCGCTCAAGCGCGTCAGCGCGCGGCGCGAGGTGATCGTGCCGGCCTACACTTGCCCGTTGCTGGCGATCGCGGTCGCGCATTGCGGCTTGGAGCTGCGCGTGTGCGATACCCGGCCGGGCCATTTCGAGATGGACCCCGATGCGCTGGCCGCGCTGTGCGGCCGCGACACGCTGGCGGTGGTGCCGGCGCATCTGGGCGGGCGCCTGGTCGACCTGGGCGCGCCGCTGCGGCTGGCGCGCGCCGCCGGCGCCTGGGTGATCGAAGACGCCGCGCAGGCGCTGGGCGCGCGCCACGCCGACGGCACGCCGGCCGGCGCGGCCGGCGACCTGGGCATCCTCAGCCTCGCCGCCGGCAAGGGCTTGAGCATTTTCGAAGGCGGCGCGCTGATCGCGCACGATCCGGCGTTGCGCGCCGGCATCGTCGAACTGGCGCCGCGGCTATTGCCGAATTCGCCGGCGTGGGAACTGCGCCGCTGCGCCGAACTGATCGGCTACGCCGTGTTCTACGGTCCGCACGGCCTGCGCTGGGTGTACGGCCGGCCGCTGCGGCAAGCGCTGCGCCGCGGCGACGAGGTGGCGGCGGCGCAGGACGGCTTCCCGCTGAGCATTCCATTGCACCGGGTGAGCGCGTGGCGGCAAAACATCGGCGCGCGCGCCGCCGCGCGCCTGCCGATGTTTCTCGATGCCGCACGCCAGCGCGCGCTGGCACGCAGCGCGCAGCTGCGCGGGATCGAGGGCGTGCAAGTGCTCGGCGACCGCCGTGGCGAGCGCGGCACCTGGCCAACGCTTACGCTGCTGTTCGCCGACCCGGCCGCGCGCGACGCCGCACTGGCGCGGTTGTGGGGCGCGGGCCTGGGCGTGTCCTGGCCGTTCGTGCGCGCGCTGCCGGATTACGACTATCTACGCGGCACCGTGCCGCCCGCGCCGGCGCCCAACGCCGCCGATTTCGCCGCGCGCGTGCTTGCTATCGGCAACAGCGAATGGCTCGACGACGAGGCGTTCGCGCGGATCGCGGCGGTGTTGCAGGAAAGCTGCCGCGGCGGGCGCGGCTGAGGCGTCGTCGTTCGCGGGATGTTCGGGTTTCGACGTGGTTGTGGATTCGCGGTCGCGACTCGCGTCGCTCCTACAGCCGCAAACGCAACTCGTCGAAGCCCCTGTAGGAGCGGCGCGAGCCACGACCGCGCCAACGAATCGCCCGCGCCAGTTCGGACTCTCGTGAGCGAGCCGTCGTAGTGCGCCTGCGCCCAGCGCGCTTCGACGTAGTTGCGGATTCGCGGTCGCGACTCGCGTCGCTCCTACAGTCGCGAACGCAACCTGCCGAAACCCCCTGTAGGAGCGGCGCAAGCCGCGACCGCGCCAACGAATCGCCCGCGCCGGTTCGGACTCTTGCGAACGAGCCGTCGTAGTGCGCCTGCGCCCAGCGCGCTTCGACGTAGTTGCGGATTCGCGGTCGCGACTCGCGTCGCTCCTACAGCCGCCAACGCAACTCGCCGAAGCCCCTGTAGGAGCGGCGCAAGCCGCGACCGCGCCAATGAATCGCCGGCGCCAGTTCGCCCGCCGTCGTATCAGCCCAACGCCGCAAGCAACCGCAGATTGACCCGGTGCTGCTGCGCCTGCCACAGCCGCAGCGCGTCCGCATCCGGAGCGCTCTGCCCGTCGGCGGCGGCCAACGCGCGCTTCCACCATTGCGGATACGCGGCGATGGAGATCTCGCCGGTGACGTCGCTGGCGACGATGCGCGAACGCAGCCGCGTCACTGCGGCCAGCAGCGCGTCGGCGCGCATCAGGCCCTGGTCCCAGTTGGTCATCGCGTCTTCCGGGCGCAGTACGTCTTTGTCGACGCTGAGGTAGATCGGGTCGCCGTCGCGTTCGATCTCGGCCAGGAACGCCTGCAGCGCCGCGTCGACGCTGGCGTGCGTGCGCACCGCCGCGCCGAGGCCGAGCAGCCGCGCCCAGCCGACCGCGACTTGGCTGGACCAGTAGCGCAGCTTGCCGCGGTACAGCGGCCGCAGCCGGTTTTCCCAGGCGTGGCCCAGGCCGATGTCGGCCGAAGTGATGCCGACCACGTGCACGCGCGCGACCTGCGGCAGCGCGGCCACCCGCGACACCCACGAGCCGCAATGCACCGCCAGCGGGAAGCGCATGTTGTCGGGGTGGTTGTCGAACACCACCACCTGCAGGCGCCCATGCGCGCGTGCGGCGCGGCGCATCAGCGGCAGGCTGAGGTGGTGGAAATCGCCGCTGCCGAGGAATACGCAGCCGTGCCGCGCCGGCAGCGCGGCGTCGAGTTCCGCGCCGAAGCGCGCCAGCGCGCGCTGCGAGCAGGCGAAGCGCAGGCGGTCGTGCCAATCGCGCAGGTCCAGCCGCAGCGCGCCGGGCAAGGCGCCGACCGAGGCATCGAGGTCGAGCACCACCGGCGCGGACGCCGCATCGATCTTTAGCGGCGAATCAGGCGCGACCGGCGGCATCGGCGTTCTCCTGTGGGTCGGCGTCGGGCGCGGCGGCCGCTTCCAGCACGCTGCGGTCGGATTCGAACCAAGTCGACACCCGGCGCAGGATCGCGCGCAGCAGCGGATTGCGCGCGTACACCGCGTGGCGGGTGAAGGCGAAGCGCGCGCCGAGTTGGCGCTTGACCTGCGGATCGGTCCAGCCGGCCACATACGCGTCGAGGTTGCGGCGCAGCGCGTAGTCCAGGTTCTCGAACCAGCTCAGCGCATACAGGTTGTGCTCGCGCGCCTGTGGGTAGAGCAGGCCGATGTATTTATCCACCAGCATGCCGGCATGCTCGTAGCACAGGTTCCAGCCGATCATCTCGCCCTGGTGGCGGTACACGAACGCCACGCCGCCGCTGTCGCCGTCGCGCAACAGGGCGCGGAAGTAGTCGCGGCTGAGCCGGTCGAAGTGGATTTCGCTTTGCGCGTAGACGTTGAGGTACAGCGCGTAGAACGCGTCGATCGTCGCCTCGTCGTCGAAGGCCGGCGCGCCGGCGGCCAGCGTTTCCACGCTCAGGTCCGCGCGCGAGCGCAGCTTGCGCCGCAGGTCGCGGCGGCGGCTGCGCGAGAGCCGCGCCAGGTAGGCGTCGATGGAATCGAAATCGATCGGCACCCAGGCCAGGGCCTGGCCTTCCATCAGCACGAAGCCTTCCTCGGCCAGCGCGCGGGCGAACGCCGCGGCCTGGCGGTTGGACTCCACCGGCAGCAGCGGCGACTCGTCGGGCAGGTCCTTGACGATCAGCAGCGGGCAGCGCCGGCCCTGTTCGCGGCGCAGGCGCTGGGCCAGCGCGGCGGCGTCGTCGCGGCCGGGCAGCGGCGGCAGCCACAGGTATTCGGTGTTGGTCGCGCCGATGAAGCGGGTGCGCAGGCGCAGCCACGGCCGCCACAGCGATTGCCCCGGCCAGCGCGCCAACCGCTGCAGCAGCTCGGGTTCGGCCGTGGTCAGCAGGTCGAACGGGGCGGTGAAGGCGGGCAGGCCGCCGCCGGCCATCTCCGCCGGGAAGCCCTCGGGCGGATGGGCGAGGAAGTGGCCGAGCAGGCGCTCGGGTTCGAGACGGGTCACGAAAGACATGTGCAAGGTTGGCCGGCTAGAGTCCGCCATGGGCAGGGCCGGCCCGGCCGCGTCTCGCGCCGGGCCCGGACCGCCGAACGCGAGCCCCCGCAAGCGACACCAGGAGCGTCAGCATGAACGAATCCGTCGAACGGCAGTTGTACGAGATCATCGCCAAGCAAAGCGGCATCGACGTGGCGACGATCACCCCGCAGTCCACGCTCAAGGACTTGGGCGTCGACTCGCTGACCGCGATCGAGACCATCTTCGAGATCGAAGAGCACTTCGGCGTGACCCTGCCCGACCGCGATCCCAACTTCGACACCGACTCGGTCCAGGGCCTGGCGACCGCGTTGCAGCAGGCGCTCGACGGCGCCGCCGCGGCGCCCGGTGCGGCCTGAGCGGCGGCAAGCCGAATTCAGGCGCGAACCCAGATACAGTACCGACATCGTCCGCCGGAGACCCGGATGCGCAGAGTAGTCATCACCGGCATGGGCGCGATCGGCGCGCTCGGCCACACCGCGGCCGAGACCTGGCGCGAAATGCTCGCCGGCCGCAGCGGCATCGGCCCGATCCAGGCGATCCCGGCCGAGAAGCTGCGGGCCAAGGTCGCCGCCGAAGTGCGCGATTACGATCCGGCCCGGCACTTCGACGACAAGCGCCTGCCGATGCTGGACCGCACCTCGCAGTTCGCGCTGATCGCCGCGCGCGAGGCGGTGCGGCAGTCCGGCATCGACTTCGACCAGGGCGACCTGCGCGAGCGCAGCGCGGTCATCGTCGGCACCGGCGTGGGCGGCGAGACCAGCCACGACGAGGCCTTCCGCCGGCTCTACGGCGACAACAATCCGCGCGTGCATCCCTTCACCATCGTGCGGGTGATGGCCAATGCGCCGGCCTGCCAGCTGAGCATCGAATTCGGCCTGACCGGCCCGGCGTTCGGCGTGGTCAGCGCCTGCGCCTCGTCCAACCACGCCTTCGCCCAGGCGCTGCAGACCATCCGCGCCGGCAGCGCCGACGTGGCCCTGGCCGGCGGCGCCGAGGCCTGCATCACCCTGGGCCTGACCAAGGCCTGGGAAGCGATGCGGGTGCTGGCCGACGACACCTGCCGGCCGTTCTGCCTGCAGCGGCGCGGGCTGGTGCTCGGCGAGGGCGCGGCGATCTTCGTGCTGGAAGAGTACGAACATGCGCGCCGCCGCGGCGCGCACATCCTGGCCGAACTGGCCGGCGCGGGCCTGTCGGCCGACGCCAGCGACCTGGTCCTGCCCTCGCAGGCCGGCGCGGTCGCGGCGATGCGCCGCGCGCTCAAGGACGCGCAACTGCCGCTGGAGCAGGTCGGCTACATCAACGCCCACGGCACCGCCACGCCGGCCAACGACCCCAGCGAAACCCGGGCGATCCGCGAGACGTACGGCGCGCTGGCCGGGGTGATCCCGATCAGCTCGACCAAGGCCGTGCACGGCCACGCGCTGGGCGCGTCCGGCGCGCTGGAGATGGTCGCCGCGCTCGGCGCGCTGCGCGAGCAGATGGTGCCGCCGACGGCGAACTTCCTCGATCCGGACCCGCAGTGCGACCTGGACTACGTGCCCAACGTGGCGCGCGAGGCCAAGGTCGGCGCGGTGATGTCCAACTCGTTCGCGTTCGGCGGGTTGAATGCGGTGGTGGTGGTGCGCAGCTTGCGCTGAGGGTTGCGCGTTGAACGGGGGGGTAACGTCGCCCCCCCGGCCCGAACGCAGAGCGTTCGGGCGTTCGCGGTCGCGCGAGCCAGTGGCTCGCAAGCGCGACCGCTCACCCCGCAACGCGGGAGAGGGAAATGCGAGCGCAGCGAGCGATGGTGAGGACCGCGCGCCCCTACGCCGCGACGCAACCGCCGCGGCGACCGGTAAACGAGGAAACACGGTCGCCGCGGCCATCGCGAGCGGTTACAGCGAGCGCTTGGCGCGCGTCAGCAACTGGTCCAGCAGCGCCAGCGCCTGGTCGATCTCGGCGCCGGAGATATGCAGCGACGGCGCCAGGGTGATCACGTTCTTGTAATAGCCGCCGACGTCCAGCACCAGGCCCATCTTCTTGCCGTTGTGCTCCAGTTCGCCGGCCAGGCCGATGTCGCACATGCGGTCGAGCAGCTTCTTGTTCGGGGTGAAGCCGTCGGCTTCGCAGATCTCCGCGCGCAGCGCCAGGCCCAGGCCGTCGACGTCGCCGATTTCCGGATGGCGCGTCTGCAGATCCTTCAGCCCGGCCAGGAAGTGCGCGCCGGCGCGCATCACCCGGTTCTCGTAATCGCCTTCGGCCAGCATCTTCATCGTCTCCAGGCCCACCGCGGTGCCGAGCGGGTTGGAGGCGAAGGTCGAATGGGTCGAGCCCGGCGGGAACACGGTCGGGTTGATCAGTTCCTCGCGCGCCCAGATGCCGGCGAGCGGGTTGAGCCCGTTGGTCAGCGCCTTGCCGAACACCAGCACGTCGGGCTGCACGCCGAAATGCTCGATCGCCCACAGCTTGCCGGTGCGGAAGAAGCCCATCTGGATTTCGTCGACCACCAGCAAGATGCCGTACTTGTCCAGCACGCGCTTGAGGCCGGTGAAGAAGTTCGGCGGCGGAATCACGTAGCCGCCGGTGCCCTGGATCGGCTCGACATAGAACGCGGCGTACTCGCACTGGCCGACCTTGGGATCCCACACGCCGTTGTATTCGGTCTCGAACAGGCGCTCGAACTTGGCCACGCAGTGCTCGCCGTACTCTTCCTTGCTCATGCCCTTGGGGCCGCGGAAGTGGTACGGGAATTCGATGAACTGGGCGCGGTCGAAATGGCCGTAGCGGCGGCGATAGCGATACGAGGACGTGATCGCCGAGGCGCCCAGGGTGCGGCCGTGGTAGCCGCCTTCGAAGGCGAACATCAGGCTCTTGCCGCCGCTGGCGTTGCGCACCAGCTTGAGCGAATCCTCCACCGACTGCGCGCCGCCGACGTTGAAGTGGACGCGGCCCTTGCGGCCCCACTTGTTCTGCGCGTCGACCGCGATGGTCTTGGCCAGCTCGATCTTGGTCGGATGCAGGTACTGGCTGGCGACCTGCGGCAGGGTGTCGATCTGGCGCTTGAGCACTTCGTTCAGGCGCGGGTTGCGGTAACCGAAGTTGACCGCCGAATACCACATCTGCAGATCGAGGAATTCGGTGCCGGCCGAGTCGTACAGATAGCTGCCGTCGGCGCCGGTGAAGATCTTCGGCGGATCGCTGTAGTGCACGGTGTCGCCGAAGGAGCACCAGGTCTCTTCGTCGGCGAGCAGCGCGGCGTCGGAACCCGGCGCGGCGGCGTCGGACAGGTCGGTGGTTTGGGCGGCGGCGTCGCGGAAAGCCGCGTCGTCGGCGAGCAGAGCGGAGTGGGTCATGGAGTGCTAGCCCGGGAGGGGAGGGGGAGGACGGAGACGGTTTCGCGCGGCGTATCGAGCAGCCCGTCGAGCAGGCTCGGCAGCAGCGCCAAGGCTTCCAGGAAGCCGCCGATCGGCGCATGGGCGATGCGCTGCTGGCGGCAGTGTTCGATCAACTTGGCTTTGGCGAAGACGTAATCGGCGCGCGCGGCGACGCAGAAATCCGACTGGCCGTCGCCGATCAGCAGGTTGCGCAGGCGCGGCGGCGCGGCCGCGGCGACCGCGCATTTGCAGGTGCCGCTGCCGACCCGGCAGTCCTGACGCGAATGCGGGAAATCCAGGCGCCAGCCGCGTTCGCCGTCGGCGACCAGGCGGTTGGCGATCACCGGCAACGGGCCCAGGCCGTGGCGGGCGAGGATGCGTTCGATCGCGTAGTCCAGGCCGTCGCTGACCACGGTCAGGCGGCAGCCGGCGGCGTGCGCGGCGCGCACGAATTCGGGGAATGCGGGATCGATGCGGATGCCGTCGAGCAAGGCGTCGAGCTCGTCGCGGCCGGCGTCGAGCAGGGCGACCTGCTGGCCCATGCACTCGCGCGAGGTGATGCGGCCGGCCTTCCACGCCGCCTCGATCAGCTCCCAGCCGGGCCGGGCGTAACGCACCAATACGGCATCGGTCACGTCCTGCAACGCGATGGTGCCGTCGAAATCGCAAAGGATGTTCCAGCCCAGGCTCATGCGCGGTCCTGCGGATAGTCGTTGGCCGCAGCCTAGGGGGCTTTCCTTTCGCAGCCCTTTCGCCGGGCGCCAGCGGCGGACGCGGCGTTCAGCCGCGGTGGGCGGGGCCGGGCGCGCGCCTCGTCATCGCGCTGCCATCGCATTGCGACCGTGCCCCGACCTCGCCGCCGCCACCCTGGGCCGCACGCGCCGCCGCCCGCCGCGGCGGCGCGCTCCCCCGCCGTTCCGGTTCGGATTCATGAACGAAACGTTTTCGCCGCCGGCCGATGCATCGACGGCCGACACGCGCCGCGCGCCGTTGCTGCCGCGCTGGCTGCTCGCCGCCGTCTGCCTGGTCCTGGCGTTCGGTTTTCTCGACGCGCGCGGCATCTGGGACCCGGACGAAGGCCGCTATACCAACATCGCCCTGACCATGCTCGACCGCGGCGAGTGGCTCACGCCGATGCGCAATCTCGAGACCGGGCACTGGACCAAGCCGCCCGGCGCGTACTGGCTGATCGCCGCCAGCGTGTCGGCGTTCGGCGAAACCGCCTGGGCCGCGCGCCTGCCGATCGCCTTGTCGTATCTGGCCTGCGTGTTGTTGGCCGCGGGCTGCGCGCGGCGGCTGGCGCCCGGCAGCGGCCGGCTCGCGGCGCTGATCTACGCCACCTGCTTGCTGCCGGCCGGCGCGGCGCAACTGATCACCGCCGACTATCCGCTGGCCGCGGCGCAGGCGTTGGCGATGTACGCGTTCGTGCGCTATCGCTTCGCCGATGCGGGCGCCAGCGCGGCCGCGCGCGGCGCGTGGCTGCCGGCGATGTGGGCCGCGTTCGCGCTCGGATTCATGATCAAGGGGCCGCCGGCGCTGTTGCCGCTGCTGGCGGTGGCCGCGCTCGGCGCGCTGGCGCCGGGGCCGGGCGGCGCGTGGCGCTGGCATGCGTTGGGCGCGGCGCTGTTCGCGGCGCTGGCGCTGCCGTGGTATCTGACGATGGGGCTGCGCCACGAAGGCCTGATGGAGTATTTCCTCGGCGCCGAAGTGGTCGACCGCGTCGCCAGCGACCGCTTCGGCCGTCATCCCGAATGGTACGGCTGGCTCAAGATCTACCTGCCGACCTTGCTGTTGGGCACGCTGCCGTGGACCGGCGAACTGCTGCGCTGGGCGCGCGCGCTGCCGGCTCGCGCGCTGGCTTGGCGCGCACGCCAGGCGCGCGTCGGCGAGGCGGGAGCGCTGTTCCTGGCGTTATGGATCGCGCTGCCGCTGCTGGTGTTCTGCCTGGCCCAGTCGCGCCTGCCCTTGTACCTGCTGCCCACCTTCCTGCCGCTGGCGGTGGCGATGGCGGCGACCCGCCACGCCCGCGGCCGCGGCGTACCGGACCTGCGCTGGCTGCTGCTGTGGGCCTTGCTGCTGCTCGGCCTGCGCTACGCCGCGGCGCAGTGGGACACCCACAAGGACGCCAGCGAATGGGCGCAGGCGATCCGCGCGCGCAGCGCGGCGCCGGTCGAGGAAGTGTTGTTCGTCGAAGACATGGCTCGCTACGGCCTGCGCCTGCATCTGGGCGCGGAGGTGGAGAAGCTCTCGCGCCAGCCGCGCGAGCAACCGCGCTTCAATCCCGAATACGACGAACCGCTGCGGCGCGAACTCGAACACGCCGGCGACGCGCCCGGCTCGGTGTTCGTGGCCAAGCAGGCGCTGTGGCCGCCGCTGCGCCGGCAGATCGCCGGCTACGGCTATCGTGCGCAGGCGCTGGGCGCGCCTTATCGCGGCCGGGTGATCTTCCGGGTCGAACGCGCGCCGCCCGCCGCGCCGTCGCCGACCCGCGAGTGAGCGCGCGGCTCAGCCGCGGTCGAAGCCGAACATCAGATCGTGGAACCAGCCGATGCCGAGATAGGCGGCGACCATCGCCAGCGCGGACAGCAGACAGGTCGCGAAGACGGCGATCCAGGTGAACCTGCGTTCGTTCATGCGCGCCCTCGTCCGTGTCGCCACGACGATAGCGCCTGAGCGCGGACGCGTCGTCGACGCCGGTCAAGCGCGAAGCGTGGCGCGCTGCGCATCGAAGCGCTCGCTCACTCCCGCTCACCGCCACAGCGAACGAGCGTTCGCACGCGACGCCCTTACCTGGCCCCCTGTAGGAGCGGCGCAAGCCGCGACCGCGCCACCCCACCTACCGCGCCCCGCGCCAACGCCCGCGCCAACCGCGCCCGCTCACTCGTCCCCGCGCACCGTCGCCAGCCGCAGAAAGCTCTCATGCTGATACCGGCTCATGCGCAAACGCTGCCCATCGTCCATCGTCACCACGTGGTAGCCGTTGAACCACGGCTGGATGCTGCGCACCCGGCGCACGTTGACGATGGCCGAGCGGTGCACGCGGGCGAAATCGCGCGGGTCCAGGCGCGCGGCCAGCGCGCTCAGGGTCTCGCGCAGCTCGTGCACGCGGCCGCCGGCGTGGATCTGCACGGTGTTGCGGTTGGCCTTGATCCAGACGATGTCCTCGACCGCGATCAGCACCACTTCCTCGCCGTCGCGCACCGGAATGCGTTGCAGGTGATCGTGCTTCTGCCGCAGCGCGTCCAGCGCCTGCAGGATCTGGCTGCCCAGCCCGGCCTGTGCGGCCAGGCGCAGCTTGGCGCGCTGCACGGTGGCGGCGAAACGCTCGCGGCTGAACGGTTTGACCAGGTAATCGACCGCATTGGCCTCGAACGCGCGCACCGCGTACTGCTCGTAGGCGGTGACGAACACCGTGGCCGGCATGCGCGCCTCGCCGACCGCGGCGATCACGTCCAGGCCGGTCATCGCCGGCATCTGGATGTCGAGGAACACCAGGTCCGGCCGCAGCTGCGCGATCGCGCGCACCGCGCTGGCGCCGTCGCCGCATTCGCCGAGCAGGCGCAGCTGCGGGTCTTCGCGCAGCAGGCGGACGATGGCCAGCCGCGCCAACGGCTCGTCGTCGACCACCAGCACGCCCGGACTCATGCGCGCGCGGCTCCGGCGTCGGCGGGCGGCGCGGCTTCGCCGTCGGCGATCTCAACCTCTTCGTCGATGTCGCGCGCCGGCAGCGCGATGCGGCAGGCCACGCCCTGCGGCCACAGCGCGTCCAGGCGCAGTTGCGCCCGCTCGCCGTACAGCTCGCGCAGGCGCAGGCGGGTGTTGGACAGGCCGATGCCGTGGCCCTGCGCGCTTTCGCCCGGGACCAGTTCGCTGTTGTGGTTGCGCACTTCGATGCGCAGCTCGCCGTCCTCGCGCCGGCATTCGATCTCGACCCGGTCGGCGCCGACCCGGCGGCCGATGCCGTGGCGGATCGCGTTCTCGACCAGCGGCTGCAGCAGCAGGCTCGGCACCGCGCAGTCCAGCGCTTCGGGATCGGCGTAGATGCGCGCGTCCAGACGGTCCTGGAAGCGCTTGCGCTGGATGCCCAGGTACAGCTCCAGCAAATCCAGCTCGCGCCGCAGCGAAATCTCCTGGCCGTCGTAATCCTCCAGGAACGCGCGCAGCAGCTCGCTCAGGCGCAGCAGCATGTCTTCGGCCGAACGCTGGTCCTCGTCGAGCAAGGTCACGATGGCGTGCAGGGTGTTGAACAGGAAGTGCGGCTGCAGCTGGGTCTTGAGCACCTGCAGGCGCGACTGCGCCAGCTCGCGCGCGAGCCGGCTGGCTTCCAGCTCGCGCCGGCTTTGCTCGGCGCGAAAATGCAGCGAGTGCTGGATCGCCAGCAACGCCCAGTAGGTCAGCAGGCCGGTGGCGGCGTGCTGGCCGACGAAATACACCAGTTGCTGGGCGAAGCCGCTGGGTTCGAACAAGGTCGATACCGCCGAGCCGATCGCCAGCGCCAGCGCGGTCACGCCCACGCTCAGCAACGCCTGCCGGCCGAGCCCGCGCAGGCGCAGCGGCGGGCGGATCGGATGCCGCGCCGACAAGCGGAACACCCACGGCGCCAGCGCGGCCCAGGTGAACCACTGGATCAGCGACCAGCGCAGGTAGTCGAACGGCGACCACACCTCGGGGCCGACCACCGCGTCGAAGAGCATGTGCTGCACGGCGAAGGCCAGCGCCACCACCGACCACAAGGTCAGGTAGCGGCCCAGGCCGATGGAGGTGTCGCCCAACTGGATCTGCATCGGCGCGGCCCGGAATCGCTTCGCCGGCATCGTAAGCGCGGCGAAGCGCGCGGCAAAGCGCAGGCGCCGGCGGCGACGATCCGTCCCGCCGCGGCGACGATTCGTCCCGCAGCCGTGGCCGCGCGCGCCATCGCCGCGCTGGGATGTGCGCGAACCGGTCCGCGCGCGCGGGTCGGGCCCGCCCACATCGACTCCGGAGCACCGTCATGCCCGCGATCCGCACCGCCGCCCTCGCTGTCGCCGCGTTGGCCGCCGCCTCCACCGCGCAGGCCCAGGCGCGCTATTTCGAACTGAGCAACCGCGGTGGCGACAGCATCGTCGCGGTCGCCGCGTCCCCGGCCGGTGCGGCCGCGTTCGTCGACAAGCCGATCGGGGCGTCGCTGCCCGGCGGCGGCGCGGCGACCACGATCCAGCTGGCCGGCCCGGATTGCCGCTACGACCTGCGCTTCTCGCTCGCCGACGGCCGCGTGCTGGAGTACGCCGACATCGACGTATGCCGCCACCGCGGCCTGCGCGTGGCCGCGCCGCGGCGCGCGCCGGCGCCGGCGGCCGGGCTGGCGAAGGGGCCCTGAGCGGCCGTAAGCGGCAGCGCGTCACTGTCCGCGAACCCGCGCCTCGACAGCGCCCCGCGCCGGGGTTAGAGCGGAGCGCAGCGGCCGCGCGCCATCCCGGCGCGCGCCGCCTCCAGGGAGAAGGACATGCGCAAGTTGGGTAGCAGGGCAAGGCTCGCCGCGGTCGCGGCGCTGTGTTCGCTGGCAGTGGCCGGCGCGGCGTTCTCGCAGACCGGGCCGGGCGGCCCGTACGTGGAAATCCGCACCTACACCGACGCCGCCGGCGAGGTGATCGGCATGCAACTGATCAGCCGCGGCTGCGCCGACCCGCAGCCCGCGGGCTGGGGCGTGTGGAACGGGCGCTATACGGTCGATCGCGGCCGTTGCTTCGTGATCGCGCCGCCGGGCGGCGGCGAGCAGAACTGAGGCCGGCCGCAGATCGCGGCCGCAGCCGGGCGCCGAGCGCCCGGCTGCGGAATCTTTACATTCCGCATGCGCGGCGGTGCCAGAATCGGCCTTCGCCTGAACGCTAAGGAGTGGTGTCATGGGTGATCCGAACCGCGATCCCAACCGCGTCCCGCCGCCCGCGCCTCCGCCGGCCAACCGGACCGCGCCCGACGCCGACCCGGTCGACGCCACCGTCGGCCCGGTGCTCGGCACCGTCTCGGGCGCGCGCCCGATCGCACCCGGCCCCGGCGGCACGTCCACCGGCATCGTCTGGGACGCCAACCGCCCGTTCCAGTCCTATAACGAGCGCCAGAGCTTCACCGGCCCGGACGGCGCCGGGCTGCGGCTCGGCGGCAGCCTGTCCACGCCCGGCGTGGCCGAGCAGCGCCTGTTCATCGGCACCGCGGTCGGCGGCACCTCGCTCGGCTTCGCCGGCGACCAGGCCACCGGCGCGTTCGCCTTCGGCCTGCGCCAGCACAACGACAGCAACGGCCTGGCCCTGGGCTACGCGCTCAATCCGCAGACCCGCACCCAGGCCGGCTTCCTGCGCCTGGACGCGGACAACCTGCAGGTCACCGGTACCGGCAGCATCGCCCCGGCCGGCGGCCAGTTCGGCCTCGACGCGAACCTGCGCCTGCAGGGCGACCGCACCATCACCGGCACCGGCAGCTACAACCTGGGCACCGGCGAAGGGCGCGTGGGCGCGGGCTACAACGGCGGCGCGGACGGCATCCGCGCCAACGGCGCGGTGATCTTCAACCCACAAGGCGTCGGCGGCACCGCTTCGTTTTCCGGCCCGTTCGGGGAGCCCGGCAGCGGCCTGCGCCTGGGCGCGCAGGGCACGATCCAGCCCGGCGGCCAGGTCTGGAACCTCGGCGCGAACCTGGAGCTGCAGCGCAACAACTGGAACCTCACGGCCGGCGCCGACTACGGCCGCGACGCGCAGCAGCGCCTGGGCGCCAATCTGCGCGCGGGCGCGGGCTACACCGATCCGAACAACGGTGTGCGCCTCGGCGTGGAAGGCAATTACGACACCCGCACCGGCGGCGTCGGCGGGCGCGCCACGCTGACCGTTCCGATCGAAGCGATCTTCGGCGGCGGCCGCCGTTCGCTGCCGGAGCCGCGCGGCGGCCTGAGCGAGCCGCCGTCGCTGCGTGGCCTGCCCGGCCACAGCGCGCTGCAGCCTACGCCCGGCTCCGACGCGGCGTTGCCGCGCACCGCCAGCGTCAGCGATACCAACGCGCTGCTCGACGGCCTGATGGCGCGCCAACCCGGCGCGATGGCCGCGGCGCGCAATCACCCGGAGGCGCAGGCGATGGTCGCCGGCGCCAGGGACGAGGCCAATCGCCTCGAAGCCGCGCGCGCACCGACGCCGGCCGCACCGACGGCCGAACAGGCGCCGGAACAGGCCAATCCGACCCGCGGGGCGCGCGCGCTGGGCTGAGGCTCGCGCGCGTGACGGCTTCGCGCGAACGCGGGCTGCGGCGGGCGCCGCGGCGCCGCGCGTGGCAGCGCGTACGGAAGGCATCGAAAAGGCCGTTGCGGCTGCCTGCCGGCGCAAGAACCGGCCGCAGGATCCGCGCGGCCGCCGTGGCCGCAATCGGCCCGCGGCAATGACAGCGGCAAACGCGGCGCCGCGCGAAAGGCTGGCAATACCGACAGTGCGAACGTACGTCCGCGCGAAACATCGAAGCGGTGTCTCATTCCCTCCGCGAGCGCGGTGCTAGCGTGCGCTGGCCCGGTCCTGGGCCTCTAAGGAGAGAGGTCATGACCCGTACCACCCGTTGGATGGCGCTGTGCGCGTTCGCGTTCGGACTGAGCTTCGCGTCGGTCGCGTTCGCCGCCTGCAACAGCCGGTGTTTCGAAACCTGCAAGGACAACGCCATCGCCAACTGCGTGGCCAGCGGCGGCGGCGATCGCTGCTACACCGATGCGACTTACGGGCGCTGCTACCGGCAGTGCGGCTGCATCATTCCCTGATCGCGCATCGCCGCGACTGCGACGCCCCGTCCGCACGGGCGGGGCGTTCTTGCCGGCGCCGGCGCACAGTCGACAAGTCCCGCGCTTGGGCGGACCATGCACTGGCCCTCCCCGCCGAGACCCCACGATGAACGCAGATCGCAAGACGCTCACGTCCCGCGCCGCGCCGATGTTGTTGGTCTGCGCCTGCGCGCTGGCCGCCGCCTGCTCGCAGGCGCCGTCGCGTCCCGACCTCGGCGGCCGCTGCGACGCCAGCGCGCTGGGCTGGGCGGTCGGCAAGCCGCTGGACGAAGCCGCCGGCCGCAAGCTGTTCAAGCAAAGCGGCGCCGGCCTGTGGCGCGTGGTCGCGCCGGACAACACCTTCAGCAACGACCAGCGCGACGACCGCCTCAACGTGCGCGTCGACGCCGCCAACGTGGTGACCGGCGTCGACTGCGGCTGAGCCGGCCCCGCCGGCAACGCGCGCCGCCGCGTCGCGCGCGGCGCCATTTCATCGCCATCGCTTTGCCTTGCCGCTCTGGGCTGCGGATCGCGGCCCGCGAACGCTCGTGCGCTTCGGCGATCCGACGCCAGCGTTCGCAGCGCAGCGGCCCGCGCGCCGCATTGCCGAATCGTCGCGATGTTGAGCGAATTCATATTCGCAGATGAACGAAAGCGGCAGGCGATGGTGGGGTGACGAGCGAAAACAGCGTTTTTGTTAGTAAACGGACACGCATTTTTTGTGACTCGATAATCGGCCGAGCGCCCAGGCGCAGCGGTATCGGCGCGGCGTGCGCGGCTCCGGCGATGCGCAGATCCGGCGAATCGCGGATTCGACGACGCACGCATCCGGCGATCCGCGGGCAGCGATCAGCGGGGAGAGCGCGAATCCGCGCGCGGTGTCCACGAGGACGCCGCCGCGTGCGCGTGCGCGCCGTCGGCCGCGCGAACGCATCCGTCGGACGCTGCAGCCGCAGCGCGGAAGCAGCGCCCGCGGCGAGCCCGCGGGCGCGGGGAGGACATGAGGACAGCGCGATGCGGATAGAACTGAGCCTGTGGCAGTGGCAGCGGATCGCCGACCGGCTGCCGCCGACCTTGCGGCGGCGCGCGGATCGCAATGCCGCGCGCTACAAGCGCTTCGTCGAAGAGGTGCTGCAGGTGGCGACCGGCGACATGCGCTGGCGCGAACTGAAATCGCCGAACGGAAGCTGGCGCACGGTGTATGTGCGCTTCCATCGTTGGAGCGAGGACGGCGTGTGGGATCGGGTGATCGCCGCGCTGGAACCGAGCCCGGAGCTGTCCGGCGCGTTGCAGCGGCGCGTGGGCGAGCACCGGCGCGCCAGCAAGCGGCGCAAGCAGCGTTCCGCGGAGCCGGCGCGCGACGAGCCTTAGCGCCCCGCGCATGCGCCCGGCACCGCCGGCGCGACGCTGCGCCGTGCAACGCTGCCGGCGCGCACGCGAATCCAAGGTCGCTATTCATCGCCTGCGGCGCCGCCGCACAGGCCGATCGAGCTATCGCCGCTGCCGCCGCGCAGCGCGCGCTCGCATGCGCCGCCCGCGCAAGAGCGCAAATGTTACCCGGACTACATTTGCGCGCGATGCGTAGGGACACCGCGCGATCGGCGCGTTTGAGTTAGCGATGGCTCGCGCACCGCGCGAACCTCCTTCGCCTCGCACGCAGCTGCATGCAGCGCCCGGGCGCGCCGCAACCGGCGCGCCACGGCCCGCGGCGGTTCGCGGCGCGGCGCTCACCTTACGTTTCGGAGCATACGAATGAAGCGAGTTTCCGCCTTGCTGTTCGCCGTCGCCCTGGCCGCCCCCGGCCTCGCCCTCGCCGCCGACGGCACCGTCCACTTCGAAGGTTCGGTGATCGCGCCGACCTGCGTACTCACCAACGGTCCGACCCCGGCCGACATCCGGGTCAAGCTGCCCGCGGTCGCGGTGTCGGCGCTGTCGGCGTCGGGCCAGACCGCCGGGCGCACGCCGTTCTTCATCCGCGTCGCCGATTGCGGCGCCACCGTCGCCCAGGTCCAGACCTTCTTCGAGCCGGGCCCGACCATCGACACCAGCAGCAACAACCTGACCCTGCAGGGCGGCACCGGCATCGCCGGCAACGTCCAGCTGCAGTTGCTCAACGCCGACCACTCGCAGGTGCTGCTCGGCAATCCGCTGGGCCTGCAGAACACCCAGTCGGTCGCGGTGGAAGGCGGCGGCGCGGCGCTGCGCTACTACGCGCAGTACGTGGCCACCGGCGCGGCGACGGCCGGCTCGGCCAACAGCAGCGTCACCTTCACCATGATCTACCAGTAAACCCATCCCCCAACGTGCGTGCGGCCCGCGTCGGCCGGAGCGAGCGCTCCGGCCGCGTCGGGCGCGGCATGCCCGAAGAACTTCAGGAGTCGGCGGTATGCATCGACACATCGGCAAAAGGACGGTCCTCAGCGTGGCGACTTTGCTCGCCCTCGCGGCCGGCGCGGCGCAGGCGCAGCAGAACGACCCGCTGTATCGCTATCAGTGGCACCTCATGAACTACGGTCAGAGCGTGCTGGGCGACACCAAGCCCGTATCCAGCGTCGATCTGGGCATCGATGACCTGCACGACTACAACATCCGCGGCAAGGGCGTGGTGATCGGCGTGCTCGACGACGGGCTGGAGATCGATCATCCGGATCTGGCCGCCAACGTGGTGCCCAACGGCTCCAAGAACTTCTTCGTCACCGCCACCCGCGGCGAGCACGACACCGGCCCCAACAGCTTCGGCCAGGACGGCCACGGCACCGCGGTCAGCGGCATCATCGGCGCGGTCGGCTGGAACGGCATCGGCGTGCGCGGCGTGGCGCCCGCGGCCAAGCTGCGCGGGTTCAACTTCCTGGTGACCACGTTCTTCCTGGACTTGGGCCCGTTCGGCTCGTTCTCGCGCAACGACCAGGCCACCGACGCCAACATCCGCTACGCCTGGTGGGACGGCGCGGAGTCCAAGGACGTGCAGGTCTCCAACAACAGCTGGGGCGGCATGGGGCCGTGGCCGGACGCGTTCTCGGAAAACCAGATCGCCGCGTTCGAGCGGCCAATGTCGGCCACGCGCAACGGCCTGGGCATGATCTATGTCAAGGCCGCCGGCAACGACTTCAACAGCGTCAACAAGGACCAAGGCGCGGTCAAATGCAACGCCGACACCAAGCTGCGCAATGTCGGCTGCATGCAGGCGTTCCTGGATCCGCGCAACAACCTGTTCAACGTGATGACCATCGCCGCGGTCAACGCCGCCGGCCGCCGCGCCAGCTACTCCACGCCCGGCGCGGCGCTGTGGGTGTCGGGACTGGGCGGCGAGTCGGGCGTGCAGCGCCAGGTATTGCTGGACCAGGGCATCGCCCCTGAACGTATCGACCAGGTGCTCGGCCCCGAGGCGTTCGACCCGGCCATCGTCACCACCGACCTGGCCGGCTGCGCGATCGGCTTGAACACCAACGGGCTCGGCTTGAACCGCCTGGACAGCTCGCGCTCGGCGATCGACGCGAGCTGCAACTACACCGGCGCGATGAACGGCACCTCCGCGGCGACGCCGACGGTGAGCGGCGTGGTCGCGCTGATGCTGCAGGCCAATCCCAAGCTGACCTACCGCGACGTCAAGTACATCCTGGCCACCACCGCGCGCCGCATCCATCCGGATCAGCCCGCCGCCACCGCGGCCGATGGCACGGTGCTGGTGCCGGGCTGGACGCGTAACGCCGCCGGTTATTTCTTCAGCAACTGGTACGGCTACGGCCTGGTCGACGCCACCGCGGCGGTGACCCGCGCCAACAACTTCAAGTCGCTGGCGGCGCTGGTCGACAGCGGCTGGCAACGCAGCGCGGCGCAGCCGGCGGCGATCGGCAACGCCGCCGCGCCGGCGCGCCTGAGCATTCCGGTCGCCGGCATCCGCCGGGTCGAAAGCGTGCAGATCGGCCTGACCACCGACTACGCCGTCGCGGCGCCGCCGGTGAACCAGACCAGCTCGCCGCTGCCGCTGTCGGTGGCCCTGGTGTCGCCGCAAGGAACCCGCAGCGTGGTGGTGCCGGCGTCGATGGCCGTGGCCAGCGGCGGCGCGGCGTTCACCCTCGATCTGGCCGCGAGCAACGCCTTCCTCGACGAAGACGCCACCGGCAACTGGACCTTGGAAGTGGCCGACATTCCGCTCGCCGCCGGCGCCGCATCGGCCGGCAACCTGACCTCGTTCAAACTCCGCGTTCTGGGGCGCTGACATGACCAATCACAAGACTCTCATGTGCCTGGCGCTGACCGCGCTGATCGCCGCCGCGGCGCATCCGGCGCAGGCGCAGACCTACACCAAGCAGGCCGAACTCGAACTGGCCGCCACCGGCGATGCGTTCCAGGTCGGCAGCCGGCGTTTCCGCGTCGCGCCGTCCGCGGTGCCCGCACCGGTCAGCGACCGCACCGACCCGGCCAAGGACGTGATCGTGGCCGGCTACGAAGTGAAGCTGCGCGCGCCGGACGCGGCCGCGCCCAAGAGCCGCAGCAAGCGCGATCTGAGCGCGACGGCGACCACGGCAGCGGCAGGGCCGGTCGCCGACGGCGGCGCGCTCGGCGTGGCCGTGGCCGAAGAAGGCGGGCGCGCCGTGCTGGTGACCCAGCGCCTGAATGTCTACGTCGGCGACATCGGCGTGGTCGCCGGCCTGGCCAGCGCCACCGGCGGCAAGGTGACCTATTCCTCCGCGCTGGGCGGCAATGCGGTCATCGAATACGCCTCGGTGGATGCGGCGCTGGCGGCGATGAAGCGCATCCAGGGCGCGCGCGGGGTCAAGGAAGTCAGCCCCGAAATCATCCAGAGCCGGATCATGACCCGCTAAGCCCGCCGCGCATCCGCGCCGGCGAGCGTTCGCCGGCGCGGATGCGCAACGCGACGCGCGCGCTTGCCTCGCCGCTTGCGCACGCACGCGGCTGCGGCGATCGCCGCGCCGCCCACCTTCGATGCAAGGAGTCTGCGACGATGACCCCCGTTTCCCTCCCGCGCGCTGCGCTGTGCGCGGCGCTGCTCGCCGCGCTGCCGTCGGTCGGCCTGGCGCAACAGGCGAACAACGACCCGTTGTACCGCTACCAATGGCATCTGATGAACTACGGCCAGAGCGTGCTCGGCGACGCGCGGCCCGCGTTCGGCGTCGATCTGGGCATCGACGATCTGCACGACTACAACATCCGCGGCAAAGGCGTGGTGGTGTCGGTGGTCGACCAGGGCGTGGAGATCGCCCACCCGGATCTGGCCGCGAACGTCGTGCCGAATGGTTCCTGGAACGGCCTGGACGGCAGCCACGATCCCACGCCCGTCAGCGGCGGCAAGGCGCACGGCACCGCGGTCGCCGGGATCATCGCGGCGGTCGGCTGGAACGGCATCGGCGGGCGCGGCGTCGCGCCGGCGGCGCGTCTTAAGAGCTTCAACTATCTCGACGGCGGCGGAACCCAGGAAGAGGTCTGGTTGACGCGCCCGGAGCTCGCCGATGTGCAGGTGTCCAACAACAGTTGGGGTTCGTACGCCAACTTCCTGCCGACGGTCGTCGATGAACTCGACATCGCGGCGTGGGAGCGGGCGCTGTCGGCGACCCGCGGCGGCTTGGGCACGATCTATGTCAAGTCGGCCGGCAACGGCTTCGCCAGCTGGCGCGCCAGCGACGACGGCGTCGACGTCTGGGACGTGTGCAACGACGCGATCAACCGCGCCGGCGTCGGTTGCCAGCAGTCGATCTGGGAAGAGTCGAACGGCTACTTCAACGTCATGGTGATCGCCGCCGGCGATGCCTCCGGCGTACGTTCGAGCTATTCCACGCCGGGCGCGTCGATCTGGGTCACCGGCCTGGGCGGCGAGTACGGCTGGCAGGCGCAGGGCCTGCGCAACGGCGGTTATTCCGAAGCCGTCGCGGTCGGGCAGTTGCCGGTGCGTTACGAGCCGGCCATCGTTACCACCGACCTGTCCGGCTGCGTGCGCGGCTACAACACCAACGTGCGCGGGGGCTTCCGCAACGTGCTGGACGGCGATGCCTCGCTGCTGGACAACACCTGCAACTACACCGGCACGATGAACGGCACCTCCGCCGCCGCGCCGACGGTCTCGGGCGTGGTCGCGCTGATGCTGCAGGCCAATCCCAAGCTCAGCTACCGCGACGTGAAATACATCCTCGCCACCACCGCGCGCCAGATCGATGCGGGCCAGGCGGAAGTGCGCGACGCCAACGGCACCGTGATCGCGCCGGGCTGGACCGCCAACGCGGCGGGGCGCAGTTTCAGCAACTGGTACGGCTTCGGCCTGATCGATGCGACCGCGGCGGTGACTCGCGCCACCGGCTTCAAGTCGTTGCCGGCCTTGCTCGACAGCGGCTGGCAGCGCGCCGTACTCGCCGCGCCCGTGGCGATCGGCAACGCCGCCGCGCCCGCGCGCGCCAGCGTGCGCATCGCCAACCGGGTGGGCCGGATCGAAGCGGTGCAGATCGGTCTTTCCACCGACTACCGCCACGCCGGAACCTGGGGCAACGGCGGCGGCGCGGTGGCGAGCCCGTTGCTGGTGACGCTGACCTCGCCCGCCGGCACCCGCGCGTTCGTGCTGCCCGCGCACTCCGGCTACGGCGGCGACGTCCTGACCATTCCGTTCACCGCCGTCAACGCTTTCCTCGACGAAGCCGGCGACGGCGACTGGACGGTGGCGGTGAGCGACGTCGATCTGGCCGCGGGCGCGGCATCGGCCGGCAACCTCACCTCGTTCAAGATCCGCATCCTGGGGCACTGACCATGAAAATCCGACCCATGCAAGTGTGCGCGGGACTGCTGTCCCTGATCGTTGCGCCCATCGCGCTGAGCCAGACCTACACCGCGCGGGCGCAACTGGACCTGGCCGCCACCGGCGAATCCTTCGCCATCGGCGACAAAACCTTCCGCCTGGCGCCGTCGGCCGTGGTGCGCAAGGCCGGGCCGGCGACCGATGCCGGCCAGGTGCGCGTGGCCAGCTATGCGATCGACCCGGCGCCGGTCGCGTCGCCCGCGTCGCGCACCCGCAGCGCGCGCTCGGTCGACGCGGCGCCCGCCGCGCCCGCCGAAAACCTGGCCGCGGCGATGTCCGCCGACGGAACCGTGGTGGTGCTCAGGCCGCAGTTGAACGTGTACTTCAACGATGCCTCGGTAGTGGCGGCGCTGGTGAGCGATACCGGCGGCACCTTGGTCTATTCCTCGGCGGTGGGCGGCAAGGCCATCGTGCGCTACGGCTCGGTGGCCGAGGCGATGCAGGCGCGGCAGCGGATCCAGGGCCGCGCCGGCGTGAAGCAGGTCAACCCCGATCTGGTGCGGCCGCGCGTGCATCCGATGTAAGCGAGGTCGCGGTTGCTGCGGCGGGTTCGCCCGCCGCAGCGGATTGGAAACGCTCAACGAACGAAGTTGTTCCTGCGGCGATGAACGATGCGGACGCAACGCGCGTGTGGGTGCGCGACGAAGAATGGGCGGCGATCCGCTCGATCGCGAGCGAGATCGTCCTGATGCGTGCGGTGCACGACGGCAACGACCGCCGTTTCGTCAACGCCGCGCTGTCGGTGATGGTGGGCAACTGCTATTGGATGTCGCTGCCGCCCGAGCAGTTCGGCGACTGGAAAAGCAATCGCAGCCGCAACGACCGCTGGATCGAGCGCGGCGTGTGGGCGCACCTGGTCGAGCGCGGCGCGGTCGCCGAGGAATGGTCGCGCAAGATCGCCGAGCGCAGCGACCGCCACCGCAGCCAGAAGCAGCGTCGGGCGACGCGGCGGCGGGTGAAGCTCCTAGACGACGATCGCTGGGATTGAGTCGCCCGTGGATACTGCGAGTTCCGAGCCGATGCGCGTGGTCGCGCCTGCTCGGCGCGTAGGTCCGCTGCAGCGCGCTGCAATCGCGGCGCATCCGCCGATTCGGCCGCGCGCTGCCGCGGTTCGGGTGCGGCCGGGAAACCCGCTTCGCCGGTAGGTTCCTGCGCCGGGCGCTTGATACGCTGGGCGCTGGCGATGGAGCGGACGATGCCCGCAAGGCAGCGCATGAACTCGAAGCGATGGTGGTGGTGGGCGTGGCTGGCCCTTTGCCTGGGCGGGACGGGCGGCGTGTCCGCGACGGAGCGCGCAGCGTCCGAGGCCGAGCTCAAGGCGCAGATCCAGGCGGTGCTGGTGCCGTCGCCCTATCGCCTGTCGCCGGCGGCGCGCCGCGGGACCATCCGTTATCGCCTCGGCGAGCGCGACGCAGCGGTGGATTGGCCGTGGCCGCAGACCGGCGAGCAACACGCATCGCGCACGACCGCAGGGCTGGAGGTGACCGTCTGCCGCGGTTGCGGCCATGAAGCGCCGCCCGATGCGGACGCGTTGCGGCGCTACCTCGCGCCGACGCCTTGGTTGCAGAGCGACGATCGCGCGATCGCCGGTTTCGCGCGTTCGGCCGGCGTCGGCAGCGTCGATACGCGCATGCGCCGCCTGGTCGCGGCCGTGCAAGAGCGACTGTCCGGGCCGGTGATCTACGCCGACTACCACAGCGCGCGCGAGGCTTTGGCGCTGCGCGCGGGCGACTGCACCGAGTACGCGCTGTTGCTGGCCGCGGCCGCGCGTGCGCGCGGCATTCCGGCGCGGGTCGCCGCCGGTGTGGCCTACGGCAGCCGTTTCGTCGGCCGCGCGCATGCGTTCGGGCCGCATATGTGGGTGCAGGCGTGGAACGGCGAGCGTTGGGTCAGTTACGACGCGGGCCTGGGCGAATTCGACGCCGGGCATCTGGCGTTGGTGGTGGGCGACGGCAGCCCGGACAGTCTGCGCGGCGCGCTGCGGGCGATCGCCGGGCTGCGCATCGAGGATGCGGTCGGCGTGCTGGGCGAGGCCCGCGCTGCGGACTGAGCGGCCGCTGCGGCTCAGTCGCGCGGCGGCGGCTCGTAGCGCATCGGCAGCTCGGGCAGGCTGGAATCGTCGTCGACCCATTCGGCTTCGCCGGGCCGGCTGACGCCGCCGACGAACACCATCTGCAAGCCGGGTTCGGTCAAGCGTTCCGTCGCCACCACCGGCATCTGCGTCTGCGAGGCGGCGGCAGGCGCGGCCAGCGGCGCCGTCTGCGCAGGTGCGGCCGGTGCGGCGGCATCCACGGATCCGGCCGCGGCGGGCGCGGCGATCGACAAGGCCAGGGCCGTGCCCAGGGCGATCCGGTACGAAACGCAGATCGGCCCGCCGGCCTGCCGCAGCAGCGCCGCGCGTTCCTCGTCGCTGCGTCCGTCCAGGCAGTGCACGGTCTTGCCGCACTGGCTGCAGTCGCCGTTGATGTTGCGGCGCGCCGAGGCGTCGAGGGGGCAGGGTTGGTCGATCCGGGGATAGCGGGCCATGAGCGATCCTTTGCGCCGGGTGATGGGCCCTTGTATCACGCCGGCGAAGGCGAATGAATCGGCGGCAGGTGCCCGCGGCCGAAGCCGCGCGCGGCCGCGAACGGCGCGGCGGAGCCAGGCAAGAAAAAACCGCCGCGCACTCGCGTGCGCGGCGGCATCGGCAGGCGGCTTACTTGCGCGACGGCGCCGAGCGCGGCGCGCTCTTCGGCGCGGGCGCGGCGGTTTTCGCGGCGCCGGATTTGCCGATGGCGGCGGACTTCGCCTGGATTTGTTCGTAGCCCATCGGCGGCTGGCAGAACGGCGGGCCGGTGAACGGCGGTCCGCACACTTGCAACAACGGTTCGCGGGCGACAACGGGTGCGCTGAACGCGAGCGTCGCGGTCAGCGCGATAGCCAATCCAACCATGAAACGCATGAAGGCTCCTTGCTGGCGGGAGAGGTGGGGGTTACCAGCCGCGGCGCTCCCGATGCGCGCTGCGCTCGCTGCGCGGCGCGCACTACGGTCGCGCGCCGCTGCAGTTCCTGATCGATGATGAGTTCGCAATGTGACGGCCGAATCCGTCATCGCCTGTGCGCGCAGCCGGATTGCGTTCATCTTGCGGTCCGCTTGAGCGCCGCATCGCCGGCGGACGCGATGCGGTGCAGGTCCTGCTCCAGGCGCGCGGCTTCGGCCAAGGCCGGCGCGCGCGCGCGCAGTTCCTGGCGCAGCGGCGGCGCGGCGCGTTGCAGCAGTTCGCGCGCGCGGGCCGGGTCGTTGCGGTCCAGGGCGATGCGCGCGGCGGCGAGTTCCACCAGCGCGATCGGCGGCGTGCCGGCGAGGTAATGGCGGCGGGCCAGTTCCAGCGCCTCGCCGATGCGCTGCGCGGCCGCGGCCGGTTCGCCGCGTGCGGCCGCGACCTGGGCCTGCAGGGTGCGCAGGGCGACGGTGGATTTGGGATCGAGGTCGCGGTATTTCGTCACCGCCTCGGCGTCGCGCAAGGCCGCGGCGGCCTCGTCGAAACGCCGCGCCAGCACCAGCCCTTGCGCCTGGCGCAGACGCACGAAGGCCGGGCCGACGAACACGTCGCCGCTGTGGCCGCGCGCGATTTCCAGCGCGCGCTCGAAATCCGCGCTGCCGCGGGCGTAGTCGCCGCCGGCGCCGAGCGACAGCGCGCGGGTGTAGTGGGCCTTGATCCGCCACTCGGCATAGGCCGCTGTCGCCGGCATCCGCGTCAACGCCGCGCTGGTCAAGGTCACGGCGCGGGGATAGTCGGCGAGGTTGGCGTAGGCCATCGCCATGCGCACGTCGTCGCGGGCGAGCACTGCGTCGTCGAGTTTCAGCGTGGCGGCGATGGCCTGCGAGCGCTGGTAATGGTCGATCGCCGCGCGCGAACGGCCGATGTCGTCCAGCAGCAGCGCCATGTACAGCTCCATGTCGGCGGTCAGGCGGCTGTTCTCGCCGTAGACGCGATAGGCCAGGCGCAGCGCTTGCTCGGCGTTGGCCAGCGCTTCGGGATAACGGTGTTGCGAGTAGCGCACCATCATCGCGATGCGGCGCAGTTGGTAAGCGGGCAGGCCGTCGTGGGCGGGGCGGTCGCGGTCGATGGCTTCGGCCACGCTCAAATGCCGGGCCGCCGCGTCGAGGTCGTTCTGGTAGTACAGGCTGCGCGCCAGCCCCAGCTCGATCTTCATCCGCAGTGTCGGATCGTCGCGGCCGGAGGCGTTCAGGCGCTCCAGCGCGCGTTGTTGATAGCGCCCCGCGGCGACGAAGTCGGCGCCGTGCAGCACCGCGTTGGCGTAGTCGCTGTACAGCCGCGCCAGCGCCAACGGCGCGGCGTCCTGGCGTTGGCGCAGGGCGATGGCGCGCTCCAGCGCGGCGCGCGCCTGGTCGACGCGTTCGAGCTGGAGCAGCAGCAGGCCGCGCGCGTGCCAGGCGCGCGCGCGCAGCTCCGGATCCGGTTGCGGCGTGCGCGCGAACAGCGCCATCGCTGCATCGACCGCGGACAGGCCGGCTTGCGGATCGTTGAGGTCGGCGTAGACCTCGGCGATGGTCAGCCACGCCACCGCGCGCGCGCGCGCGTCCTGGCTGCGGTCCGCGCGCAGGCGTTCGGCGGCCTTGGTGAGCAAGGTGGCGATGGCGATGGGCTGGCCGCGCACCGCTTCGGGCGAGGTTTCCGCCAGCACCGAGGCGAGGAAATCGCGCGAGGCCTTGGCGTTGGCCGCTTCGGTCGCGGCGACCCGCTCGGCGGCCAGCGCGCGCTGGCGCTCGGCGTTGAGCTGCCAGACCGCGAGGCTGCCGGCGACGACCAGCAGCGTGCTGGCGGCGACCGCGGCGCGGTTGCGGCGGACGAACTTGCCGACGCGATACCAGATCCGATCCGGCGCGGCGGCGATCGGCCGGCCCTGCAGGTAGCGCGACACATCGTCCATGAGCGCGGCGACGGTTTGATAGCGTTGTTCGGGATCGGCGGCGGTGGCCTTGCGCACGATCCGGTCGAGATCGCCGCGCAGCAGGCGGCGCTGGGTCGGATCGGCGACGCAGGCGCTCGGCGCGGGCACCGCATCGGTGTTGCGGCACAGCGTCGACAGGCGCTGCCCGGTCAGCAGGTCGAACAGCAGCGCGCCGAGGCTGAACACATCGGTGGCGGTGGTTTCGGTCTGGCCGCGGTATTGCTCCGGCGCGCTATAGCCGGGCGTGAACGCGCGCGTCGCCGGATGGGTGGGATTGTCGCCTTCCTCCAATAGCGCGCCGACGCCGAAATCCAGCAGCACCGGCGATCCGTCGGCGCGCACCACCACGTTCGACGGCTTGATGTCGCGATGCAGGACCAGGCGCTGGTGCGCGTGCTGCACGGCGTCGCACAGGCTCAAATACAGGCGCAGACGTTGCGGTAGCGGCGGCGCGGCCGCGGCCAGATACTCGGGCAGCGGCCGGCTGTCGATGTAGTCCATCACCAGATACGGCTGGCCTTCCTCGCTCTCGCCGCCGTCGATGTGGCGGGCGATGTTGGGATGGTTCAGCCCGGCCAGCATGGCGCGCTCGCGTTCGATCCGGCGCTTGCTGGCCTGGGTGGGCACGCCGTGCAGCAGCTTGACCGCGACGTGCTGGGCGCGTCCGGCGACGTCGCGTTCGGCCAGGAACACCGTGCCCATGCCGCCGCTGCCGAGTTCGCGCAACAAGCGATAGGGGCCGACGGTGCGCAGCGGCAGATCGCGCGCGACCTCGGTCAGGCGTTCGGTCACCGGGTCGTCGCCGCCGTCCTGGTCGCAGGCCAGCAACCGCTCGACCGCGGCGATCAGTTCGGCGTCGCTTTCCTGTTCGCGCAAAAACTTCGTGCGTTCGGCGGCCGGCCGGTCGAGCGCGGCGTGGAACAGGAGTTCGACCCGGCCGAACTGCGCCGGGGTCATGAGAGATGTTCGCGCAGCCAGGCTTTGGCGAAACGCAGGTCGCGTTCGACTGTGGTCAGCGAAACGCCCAGGGTATCGGCGGTCTCCTGCTGGTTCAGGCCGACCAGGAAGGTGAGTTCGACGATCCGGCATTTGCGCGGATCTTGCTGCTCCAGCGCGCGCAGCGCTTCTTCGACGTCGAGCCAGCGGTCGCCGGCGGCCGAGAGGGTTTCGGCGCCCGACAAGGTCACGTCGACCGCGCCGTTGCCGCGCTTGTCGGCGTGCTGGCGGCGAATGGTGTCGACCAGCACATAACGGATCGCGGTGGCGGCGATGCTGAAGAAGTGTTGGCGGTTCTGCGCGTCGAGGCTGCCGTTGCCGAGCAGGCGCAGCATCGCCTCGTTGACCAGTTCGGTCGGGTCGAGCACCGGCACGCTCAAACGCGACAGTCGTCCCGCGGCGATGTTGCGCAATTGCCGGTACACCAGGTTCAACAATGCATCAGGAGCAGCGCTGTCGCCGGCGCGCCAGGCGGCGAGCAGGCGAGTCACATCACCCGTGTCCTCAAGCTGGGTCGGCTCCATGGTGTCCTTGGAAGAAGAATTGCTAAAAAAGCAGAATACAACGCGTTTATGGTGCCTACCAGTTCGCGTATTTAAGACATTTGCAGGTAAAAAAGGTGTCGGCGCTCGCATTTAGATAGTGCGCCAGTTCATGCGATTCACGCTTGGCCCGTTAATCGCGGCCCGGGCTTTCCGCGCCGCCGCCAGCGCCCGGGCTACGACGACACCATCGGCGAAGAAGGCGACGACGGCCTGACGGGTTTGTGCGCCGTCTTGCGAACTGTCGGTAAACACCCTCGGCGAAACCAGCGCGTGGCTGCGGCCCCGCGCTCGTCCGGCTCCTCGCCACCGTGGGCACCGCCACCGCTTCGCAGGTACGACGCCGGACAGCCCGCATGCAGGTTTCACAGGACGAACGCGCCGTGGCGTTCCCCGGGCGGGGGGCGCAACGCAAAGGAACTGCACCGACGCGGCAGGCGAGCGACGCCTTGCCGCGGGCGGCGGCGCTATCGATCGAACAGGTTCGCGCGGCGCGACCGGTGCCGCAGGTGCGTACGGAAGCGCGCCTGGGCACCGCCGCGCCGCCTCTGGTTACAACGCGGTCTGCGCCGGTGATGGCGGCCGCCGCGGAAACGACGCGCGCGCCTGCGCCTGCGTTGGCCGCGTGCGCCGATGCGCTCGGCAGTCAGGCGTTCCGCAGTCGTTACGGACTGCGCTACGCCGATACGTCTGTGTCGATCAAGGAAGCGCCACCGGCGCGCGGGCGCGACGTGGCCGACGGCGCTGCCGAAGGGTTCTGCCTGTCCGGCCCTTCGCCGGACGCGTTGGCGCGCCAAGCCGGCGCACGGCAGCAGTGTTTGCGATCGCCGGCCGCGTCCGCGGCCGGGATACGCGACTTGTGCGGCGTCGCCGCACGGCGGCCGGGACTGGCCCACCGCTCGGCGGTGGTGGCGCACGGATGCGCCGACTTGGCCGCGGCGCCAGCGCGCGCGGATCGAGTCGTCCGCGCCCGTTTCGCCGAACGCGGTTACGGCTACGGCGCGCGCTCACGCAGCTTGGGCGTCAGCCGCAGCGCGCACGGCATCGAACTGGCATCGACCGCGAATGCGCGCGGCTCGTCGGCCGGCTCGATCAAAGTCGGTTTGCGGACTTTGCTGGCGGCGGCCCGCGGCCGCAACGAACTGGGGGGCCCGGTGCCAGGGACGGCACTGTTGGTCCTTTTCGCGATTGAGCGTTTGCCACATGGGAACGACGCCCATCGGGCGCGGTCGCTGAGCGAGCAGGACAATCTGCCGATCGCGCCGCCGAGGCCGGGGCGGGTTACTCCGCCGCGCCGGCCCGCGGGTGGCCGCGCGTGGTGGCGGCCCGCTTGAGCGGGCGGCAGCGCGTGGCGATGGCACGGAGCGCGGAACCGGATGCCGCCGCCGACGGTTCATACATCGATCCCGACACCGCGGCCGCGTTCGCCGTGCTGGGCGCGAACACACGTCGTGCCGCCGATCATCGCCGGCTACTGTGCGCGGCCCTCGAGCAGGCATTGAACGACCGCCCCGGCCGCGTCGTGCGCCTGCTCGAACTGGGCGCGGGCTACGGCGAAGGGATCGAACGCGCGCTGCCGGCGCTGCATGCGGCCGGTGCGCACGTGGAGTACTTCTACGCCGATCCATCGCCCGCGCGCGCCGCCTTCGTCGCCAGCCGTTTCGCCGACCGACTCCGTTTGCGCAGCATCGCGCTCGATCCCGACGCGCTCGCCGCGGCTGCGCGCGAGCGCGGCTTCGACCTGATCCTCGCCGATTCCGCCAGCGGCGAAGCCGCCAATCCGTTGCGCGTGCGTGCGGCGATCGCCTGGCTCGCCGCCGACGGCGAACTGCTGCTGGCCGAGCGCGACGACGCAACACGCGACTGGACCGCCACGCTGGTTGGCGCCGGCCTGGCGCCGCTGCACGGGCGCGCCCCCACCGAGCCGGCCGCGGTGCGCTTGCACCGGCTGCGGCGCGTAACGTCGCCTTCTTCCACGTCCACCACGACAACGCCCGGCGACCACGACGATATCGACGATCGCGACCGCCGCTGCGCTATCTCAACGGAAGAGCACGCCACGTCGGTCATGTGGAGATAGGCGAACCGCGACGAGCTCGCGAAAGCGAACCGGCCGACAGAGCACTGCTCGCTGACTGGCGCATGACGCCTGCTTGGTTATGTCGCTAAAGTCTCAGGAAGATATCGCGACGAATTTGCCACGGGCATATGTGTCCGTTGCGCCATGCCTGAGCGGGGCCCTCCGCAACCCGCGTCGGCGCATGACGACGACCCGCCGATACAACTCCAGCCATCTCCGCGTTGTTGCGCACGTTGCGTTTTCTTGCGCGTGCATCACGCAACACCGATCGGATATCGGGCAATTCTGCAAATTTGCAGGCTTTGCACCAGTACCCGGCATCAAGAGGTCGGTGCGCATGCTAGGGTTCCCGGGCCGGGACCCCATGAGCGCTCTATTTCTCTGATGAAGCAAGTGGAGCGGGGCAGCCGCCACGCCCGCATTCGCGCGACAGGCAGCACAGAGCGGTCCGAGTCCCGGTTTGGACTATCCACGGCGTCTGGACTATCACAGTCGTCACGATCATTCCGCAGCCTTCAGACTTCACTCGCAAGGAGCACGTATGAAGACGAACAAGTATCGCGCCGTCGGCGCTGCCTTCCTGATGTCGATTGTGTTCAGCGGCGCCGCCCTTGCGGCTCGACACCACTACCAAGCCATCGGCGAGGGCTACGGCCACGACCGCGACCAAGCGTACGAAGCCGCCTCGTACTACGCGTACCAAGCCTGCTATTTGGGCTGGGGCGAGTCGACTCAGGAGGAAACCATACTGGTCGAAGAGTTCCAGCCGACGACTGGCTACTGGTACGTGAAGCTGGCTCAGGGTTGTTTTTCCGACGACTGAGCCAGGTGCGGCCAACGTGATGCAAGCGGCGAGCCGGGCGATGCCCGGCCCGCTGTCTGCTTGCTCGGCGGCGTTGCTCTTGTCGCCGGGCCGCGCGGCCTCCCTCTGGATGCGGTACACCCGCTCTTCCTTTCCTTAGTAGAGGTCAGCCGCTAGCCCTTCTTGCGGACTATGCCGGCGAAGAACCCGCGCACCGAGTGCGGCTGTCAGTTCGCCGCCGCCATGATCTGCGGGATAGTCGCGCCCCCTGGGCGGCTCAGCAGGCAGTCGGCGAGTTCGCTGATCGTGGCGGCCTACGTGGCCGTCGTTAGGTAACGGCAAGGCAAACGCAACGCTGACATCGTGCTTGAGTTGGACCTGACGGAGTCGACCATCCGCACCGTGCGGGCGAAGGTGATGTTCAAGCTGGGCGTACAGACTGACATCGCGCTGGCGCGGCTGGCGATGGACTGCGGGCCGATTCCGCCGGCTGGCGACGGCGGCGCGCTCTGCTCGAATCGCTCCGGATAACTAATCCGTGAAGCGTCCCGTGATAGCAGCCTCGGCGATAGGGTCGAGGCTGCTGTGTGTAGGTGGGGGAATCCGATGGACAACAACAAGCAAGCGCAGTCTATCGGTGAAGTGGGGTTCGAATCGTCCAGCGTTGCGTTGATATCTCGCAGTCATAAATTGGACTGCCCGGGGAATGACTTATTCAGTCGAGGCCGGAACTACAGAAATTGTGGCGCGCACAACGATTTATTGGTACTTGTATCGACGCCCAATGCCGGGCAAGGATGGGAGTCGACATGAAAGTCACGCGAAAGGTACCCCGTTTAGTCGTGCTCGCGGCGTTCTGTTGCGGTGCAGCGCTCTCGTTGAGTGCGTTCGCCGATGGTCCCCTTAATCCCTGGGAAGTTTGCCAAAACCGTTGCGAAGTGACTTACTTCGCATGTGGATCCAGCGCTACGTGCGTTGCTGAGTACAAGGCTTGCAAGCGGCGTTGCGGCATTCCTCCTTAACCGCGGGGCGCAAGCCCGAATAAGCTGAGGCCCGCGGGGGCATTTCGTCCCTGCGGGCTTTCTAAAAACAAGCAAGTTGCGTTGGAAATTCTGCGCCTGTGGCCGGCGGCATCTCAGTGTGTAGGACATATGCTCAAAGAGCATCGAGTCGGTTCAATCACCGTACCGCGCGACGACAACATCGTGGTTCCCGTCTTCGCCTTGCATCGCCATTAAAATGAATGGCATGACCGGCGCAAGTTTGAACCGATGCGCTGGCAGAGCACTCCCAAGCCCTCTGCATTCATGCCGTCTTTTTGCGGTGTTGGAAACGCAGTGCGACATGCGCATCGTGGATGAAGCCACGAATGGCGGGGACGTGCTGGCCGCCATCGCGTGCCGCTGGCTGATGTGGTGTTGTGCAATTACCACCTACTGGACAACGCTGACATCACGCTGATACGGCTGGTGATGGACTGCGGGTTGATTCCGCCCGCTGGCGACGACGGCGCGTTCCGTTGTAATCGCTCTGGGTGACCAGAACCCCAATCCAACCGCGAACCCCCCTTCTCAGATCCGCCTTGTTTTTGGCGCTTTGCGCACTCGAGCGTTTGGTTTCAGAACCAACCGACCGGAGAAAAGGGGGAGAGAGAGGAAAACGGTCAAATTCGACGCGGCGCCGAAACCCCGAAAACCAAACGCCCCTCGCAAACGCCCGCCAGTAACGGGGCTCGCAAAGGGGTGTACGGACAGCGGAGAAAGTTTCCCGCTGAGAATTGGCGCGCCCACGGCGCCCGGATTCGAACTAGTAGGTTCACAAAGAGCCACCTCCGTCGACAAGATGCGACCTTGCGAAGGCTCAAATCTGCCGCGCCTTCGCTTGGCTCGCATGCGTGAGCATTGGGCGCCGGCACGCTCCAGTGTAGACGCAGCCAGTGATTGAACCAGTGCCGATACGTTGAGGTCGGCGTCTTTCTCGCTTTGGGACGGCGGTTCTCGGCCTCAGTTATTCACCCATGGCCGTTGAGCCAGGAAAGCCCGCCATGCTTTACGTATACGTCCCCGATAAAGTTTGAAAAGCGGCATGCACTAAACGGCTGACGACTGTCTAGAAAAACTGGGCGATTCACCCTGCGGCGGCCAATCAAGCCAAAACGCGAAGCGGTTTCGGCTTGCTTTCCATTTGCTGCCGGGCAGCCAGACTTTGCCGAGCTTAGACGTCCGGCAGCTAGTTCCGGCTTTAGTTGGATCGCACGCTTGAGGATTGGCCCCTCTGCAGCCGGGTCGGTGGCGGCCGCCGACGCGAGGGCATCGGCTGGAGGTCGTCATTGGTGTGCAGCTACTGTTCCAGGCATGAATCGAAAACGGTGTTGCGGTGGATAGTAGGATTGTATATGATGATCGTCATATGGCTAGAACGCCCGCCCGCTCCAAAGAAGCCACCCGTGATCGCATCGTCGATGCCGCCGCGCGCGCCATTCGACGCAGCGGTTACAACGGCACCGGTGTCGCGGAAATCATGAAAGCCGCCGGTCTCACGCATGGCGGGTTCTACGCCCATTTCGACTCCCGCGAGGCTATGCTCGCCGAGGCCGCCGATCGCGCGGGCAGGGACGCCGTGGTGCTGATGGAACGCGTCGCCACTTCGGTACCGCCACAACAGGCGCTGCAGGCGATGGCGCAGGCTTATCTGTCCGAAGCCCACGTAAAAAACGTCGAAACCGGGTGCGCGACTGCCGCGCTCGGCTCCGAGATGCCGCGTCAGGCGCCCGATGTACGGCGTGCCGCCACGCGGCGGATCAAGGAAATGATCGATCTCGTCGCCCGCCATTCGCCCGATTGGGGGCAGGCCGGCGCGCATGAGCACGCCCTCGTCGCGGTATCGACGATGGTCGGCGCACTCGTGCTGGCTCGCGCGGTCGATGACGCACGACTCTCCAACGCGCTGCGCGAGGCAGCGCTGAGCCACCTCACTCCGGCCGACTGATATGGCTTGCCGTATCGGCACTCTTTTCGCCAATTATTATGATGATCGTCATATTCGGTTGGGCAACATCTACCCGCCATTGCGCGGAGGCACTGCATGAAGCTTAAAAAATCCATAGCGCTGGTTACCGGCGCTTCCTCGGGCATCGGCAAGGGCACGGCGGAGCGGCTGGCGGCCGCGGGCTACACGGTCTATGGCACCAGCAGGCGTGGAGCTCAAGCGGGCCAGTTGCCTTTTTCGATGCTGCCCCTCGATGTGACCCGCGATGAATCGGTCGACGCCGTCGTGAAGGACGTGCTGCGCCTTGAGGGGCGCATCGACCTGTTAGTGAACAACGCTGGATTCGGCGTCGCTCCGGCCGGCGCGGAAGAAAGCTCCATCACGCAGGCTCAGGCCATCTTCGATACCAACTTCATGGGCATCGTGCGGATGACGCGCGCCGTCGTCCCGCACATGCGGCGCCAGGGCGGCGGACGCATCATCAACATCGGTTCCGTGCTCGGTTTCCTGCCGATGCCTTACGGCGCGCTCTATGCCGCGACCAAGCACGCCGTGGCAGGCTATTCGGAATCGCTCGACCATGAGCTGCGCACGCGAGGCATTCGTGTTTCGGTGATCGAGCCCGCGTACACGAAGACGCAGTTCGACGCGAACTTCCTCGAGCCCGACGCGAAGCTCGAGGAGTACGATCAGATCCGGGCGTCGCTTGAGGTAACGCTCAAAAACGTGATGACCGCTGCCGACCCGCCCGAGGTGGTAGCGGACGCGGTGCTCACAGCCGCCACCGCGGCGCATCCGAAGCCGAGGTACACCGCCGGCAAGCTCGCCGGGCGCTTGCGGATGCTTCGTCGGTTCGCGCCGGCCGCGGTATTGGATTCGGGAATCCGTAAAGACCTGCGTCTCGATGCGGGGAGCGCACCATGAAAGCCTTTATTCTTGATCGCTACGGAAAAACGACCGGCTTGCGCCTGGGCGACATGCCCGAGCCAGAGGTGCGTGAGGACGACGTCTTGGTCCAGATCCACGCCGCCAGCGTGAACGTTCTGGACTCCAAGATCAGGAACGGCGATTTCAAGCTGATTTTGCCCTATAGCCTGCCGCTGGTGCTGGGAAACGACCTGGCTGGCGTCGTGGTTCGCGTCGGCCCCAAGGTGCGACGGTTCAAGCCGGGCGATGAGGTCTATGCCAAGACCGACAGCACGCGGATCGGCGCGTTCGCCGAAATGATCGCGATCAACGAAGATGCGGTAGCGCACAAACCCAAGACGCTCAGCATGGAGGAGGCTGCGTCGCTTCCGCTGGTCGCGCTGACCGCGTGGCAGGTTCTCGTCGAACGGGCGAAGCTGAAGCGAGGACAGAAGGTCCTCATCCACGCCGGTTCCGGTGGCGTGGGAACCGTTGCCATCCAACTGGCGAAACATCTCGGGGCCTTCGTGGCGACCACCACCAGCGCGGCCAACGCGGACTGGGTGAAGCGACTGGGTGCGGATGTAGTCATCGATTACGGCAAGGAGGATTTCGAGCAGATCCTTCAGGGCTACGATGTCGTCCTGAACAGCCTAGGCGCGGATGTGCTCGAAAAATCGCTAGGTGTGCTGAAACCCGGCGGCAAGCTGATCTCGATCTCCGGTCCGCCCGATCCCGAGTTCGCGAACGAGATCGGCGCTTCCTGGTTCATGAGGCAGGTGGTTCGCCTTCTGAGTCGTCGCATCAGGAGGAACGCCAAGCGCCATGGCGTGAGCTATTCATTCCTCTTCATGAGAGCGAGCGGCGATCAACTGCGCGAGCTTGGTTCTATCATCGACTCCGGAGCGATCCGCCCCGTAATCGACCAGATATTTCCATTCTCGTCGACGAACGAAGCGATGGCGTACGTCGACAAGGGGCGGGCAAAAGGCAAGGTCGTCATCAGAGTAGGCTAGGAACATTGCCAGAGTATGTGCGTGCTTCGGGTCGCAGCCGGTTAACCGCCATGGATGGCAACCGCGCACAAGCCGGTGGTTCGAACTGATGAACCCGCGAGATTGAGCCGCGCATTCGAGCCGAAGCCGCTTCGCGGCTCGGCTTAGTTCAGTGGTGAGCCGCTACTTACGGGTCTTAAGCCACCGGCGAACGAGCAGTTGATACGCGGCTGGAATGACGAGCATCGAGAGCAGCGGCGCGCTCAACATGCCGCCGATCATAGGCGCTGCGATGTGTTGCATAACCTCTGCGCCGGCTCCGCTACCGACCAAGATAGGCAATAGACCAGCAAGGATGACGGCGACTGTCATTGCCTTCGGTCGTACGCGCTGCACCGCACCCTCGCGAATCGCCGTATCTAGCTCTATTACACCGGAATCCGGATTTTCAGCCAGTTGACGCTCCCATGCATGTCGCAGGTGTAACGGCATGATGATGCCGAATTCCGCCGCGACGCCAGCTAGTGCGATAAAACCGATCAACGTGGCGACCGATACCGCGTGGCCCATCGCCCAGATCAGCCACAGGCCGCCGACCAGCGCGAACGGCAGGCTGAGCATGATGATCCCGGCTTCCGAGACACGGCGGAAGACCAGATAGATCAAGCCGAAGATGATGATCATGGTCATTGGCGCCACCACGCGCAGACGTTCGCTGGCGCGTTGCAGGTACTCGTACTGTCCCGACCAATCCGCCGCGTAGCCCGGCGGCATCGATACGCCCTTGGCCACGGCGCGTTGCAGATCCGCCACGACCGAACCCAGGTCGCGTCCGGCTACATCGACGTAGACGTAGTTGCTCAAGCGGGCGTTATCGCTGCGCAGCATCGGCGGACCTTCGCTAAAACTCAGATTGGCCACCTGGCTCAATGTCAGTTGCGCTCCGTTCGGTGCGATCAGCGGCAATTGTGCAAGCGCCGACGGCGAGTCGCGGATCGTTCGCGGATAACGCACCACCACTGGATAGCGCTCTCGACCTTGTATCGTCTCGGCCACTGGCTCGCCGCCCACCACTGTGGTGATCAGGCGCTGTACGTCGGCTTGGCTCAGTCCGTAACGCGCTGCCGCATCAGGGCGGATTTTCACGTCCAGATAGCGACCGCCCGCGATGCGCTCGGCCAGGGCGGAGCTTACCCCGGGCACAGTGCGTGCGACCTGCTCGATGCGACCGCCGAGCTCGGCCAGCACCTGGGTATCTGCTCCAGACACCTTGATCCCGATTGGGCTCTTGATGCCGGTCGCGAGCATGTCGATGCGATTGCGGATCGGCGGTACCCACAGATTCGTCAGGCCGGGGACCTTGACCGCGTTGTCGAGTTCACGGCGCAGTTTTTCCGGAGTCATTCCTGCGCGCCACTGGCTGCGTGGCTTGAACGTTACCGTGGTTTCGAACATCTCCAGCGGCGCCGGATCAGTGGCGGTTTCGGCGCGGCCGGCCTTGCCGAACACATGCGCGACCTCGGGCACGGTCTTGATCATCCGATCAGAGAGTTGCAGCAGTTGCCGGGGCTTGTCCGCCGACAGGCCTGGCAACGCGGTGGGCATGTACAGCAGCGTGCCTTCCTCCAGCGGCGGCATGAACTCGGTGCCGACGCGGGCGTACGGGATCAGAGTCAGTGCCAGAAGCACACCGCTCAAGCCCAGGATCAGGCGGGGATACCGCAGCACCCAATCCAGTATCGGCCGGTAGCTTGCGATCAACACTCGGTTAATCGGGTTCTCTTTCTCCGGGCGAATACGGCCGCGGATCAGGTAGCCCATCAGCACCGGAATCAGCGTGACCGACAAACCCGCCGCGGCGGCCATCGCATAAGTCTTTGTGTAAGCCAGCGGCGAGAACAGACGACCTTCCTGGGCCTGCAACGCAAACATCAGGCACAGCGCGCCTGCCTGCAAGCGCTGGCGTCGGTTGCTGATCGCGTGGGGTTCGATGTCCCGCTCGCGTAGTACTCCCAAGCGCAGGCAGCCCAAGTGATCGAGGCGGTGACCTGCGCGTATGAAGCGTCGATACGCCAGCGCTCCAATCCGCGCCTTTCCGATGATGCTCCATTCAACGACCTGTTTCCCTACGTCGACGATCTGAGGCCATACGCCGACTGGCTGGAGGAGTAGGCTGTTCTGATATCCCAGCTACTAGGAGGGTCGTATGGAACGTCCGCTTACTGTCGATGAACTGATCGAGAAGCTGCGGGAATACTCTGAGAGCGGGTACGGAGGTGCTTTCGTAATTACCGCGCCGGCGGGTTCGGCAGTCGAGAGTACGCATGGCCCCGTGCGTGAGGCAGATGCGTTCGCTCTCCGGCATGCCGCGCAGGCAGTCGGCGAGTTCGTCGTTAGCGCTGATCATGGTGGCCTCCGTGGCCTCCGTGGCCGTCGTTGGGTGACGGCATGAACGCTTCCTTCGGAGGTGAATCCATGTGGTTTTCGCGAAGAAGAATGGATGCTCTCGTTCGCGGACAGCTGCCGGACAGGAACGCGCGCGCTGCAACGAGAACGCCCCGCAAGTGCGGGGCGTTGGCGGCGTCCGGTGGCGGCAGAGTTGCAAATTTGCAACTCTGCGAGAGCCTTGCCCCGCAGGGGATTGCATCGAAGAATGGTCAAAAGGTCGCTAGATCGTGCTCGATCAGATCGGCAAATGTGCCTATCTCGAACGTGGCCGCGATTAGCTTGGTGGCGCCGATGCAAGTCGATCTCGCAAGTGCAAACCTCTTGAGTGCAAACCCGATTCGCGAATCTGGCGCTAGCGAGGTTTTGCGGCGTCGCCCCCCGCATCGAAATATGCTCGGGAAGGACCCGCCGGATTTCATCCGCCGAAGTCGCGTCGTGTCGGCGCGTGTGGGCCGCGTACTACGAAGGTGAGGCAATGGCAGCAGCTCGCATGCGCGCCGTACGTTGCGGCTGTGTCGCGTCGTCGCTGCGTCGAGCTGTTCGAAGACAATGCCGTTCTTCGTCAAGCTGGTGGCGCGGGTCTGAGTTCGACCGGCGCAATCGTTCTTGCAGATGCGGCCTGCGGCCGCGGTCCCGGTGGTTGCGGCCATCGCGGCAACCGCCGGGCAGGGCGCCGGAGCGACCCTCAGACCGGGGCGAAGCCCTTGGTAGTCTTCTTTTCGTTCTTCTCGGTGCGCTTTTCCTTCTTGGTCTTGGCCGGTTTCTTCTTGGTTTCTTTCTTGCGGTCTAGGCCCTTGCTCATGATGTTTTCCTCGCTGGATGATGGTGCGGTGCGGCGGATGCTGGGCGCCCGGGCGCATTATGGGCCCAGGCAGGCGTTCGTGTGCGGGAGAGGGCTGGGGCGCGCCTGCCGGAGGGGGGGATACCTTACTGTTTTCACGCGTAGTTGAAGGTCGGAATACGTCGTCACAAGCGTCACGACCGTCACAGCGGCGATACCTACGGCGACCTTCTCTTTCCTGCGCGTGGTGTCAGGTCGGAATACCGCGTCACGAGCGTCACAACCATCACACCATCGCGAAAGCGCTTGAGCTCCTGCGTGGTCGGCCGCATCGTGTTCGCAGGTCAAGTACAAGCACGAAGTAGCATGAAGATCACGAAGCGCAGGCAACCGCGTCGCGCGGTGCGGACATTCACAGAGGCGGCCGGCCTGCACGAACGCATGGAGACGAAGCTACTCCGCATCTGCGCCGACATCGGCTGGATCTGCGGATGGCGGGAGGAGCGACTGGAGCCGGCACCGTCGGCACGTCGGTCGTCGCGGAAGCGGGTCATGCTCGGCCGTGCGCTGGCGGAGGAAGCCAGGGCGCAGGAGGCCGAGGCGTTCCGTCCCATCGAGGCGACGTTCGTATCGAGCGGGCGAACCGCCTACGCCCAGTCGGAGCCGGCGGCCGAGGCGAGCGGTTTGGTCGACATCGTCATCGACCTGCAGGATGAGTTGGCACGGCTCGGGCACATGAGCATCAGCACCAGCGAAGTAGTCGGCGCGCTCGGTGATCCGAGAGTGCGCTCGCCCGGCCGACAACTGTGGGAGCAACGACGGTCGATGATGTAGCAAGCACTCAAAAAGAAAGGCCCCGTTGCCGGGGCCTTCAAGATAGCTGCGAATATTCACGAAACCCTGGGCGATTCAATGGAGGAGTCACACTATGACTGCAATTGAGGTTTTGAAAATACTTACTGGGGTGAAGGTGAGAATGTTTCGTCGTAAAGTATCTTAATTATTCTTCCAGTTGCGATGTTTCGCCCTTCCCATAAGGCGATTTCCTGATCGGTCGCTAAGAAGGGCTGCGCAAGTTCGAGATTCAAAAATTTAACCGTAAGCTCATAGGTCATTCCAGGGAGGATGACGGTCCCATCAAGAAAGATCCGGCAATCAAATGCATTGCCTTGAATGAACATCGGGCAGTTGTAGTGGGTGCCGTCAATCGATTTGGTTCGCCCCCCTTCATTGGGTTTGAGAAAGTACACTCTAATTGCTACGTCTGGAATCATCGTTCTCAATGTCCGTTTTGGGGTGGCGCAGGGTGATCAGGAATCCGCGGCACAAGCTGTGGGAGCCGGTTATCGGGGATGACCCATGCGGGAATGCCTCGATCAACGGTCACTGGGACTAAGCCCTCAAGTACAGCCTCGGACACTTCGGTGCTTACGATTGTGTAAGGTGGATCGCCAAAAGCACTCTCTGCCTGTCTCGCATACGAAGCTGCGTGTTCAGCCGAGGTAGTAAAATATTTTCCCTCAGCGGAGCCTCTATTCAAAAATGCGCCCGTATGCAAGATGTCTGAAAGTTCATCAGGGCCAACAGCGCGATACAGAGTCGTGGGGTTCGTATTGCAAATCGCGTTTACCCCAAGCGTAACACCTCCAATAGCTTCTGCTGCTCCCTCGGCCGCAACGGATGCAATCCTATTGGCTGTGAACGGGCGGGTAAGCCATAAAAGCCCAAATTCGCCTGCCCCATAAAAAACAGCGGGCGCCGAAACGACAGCAAGACTCCATCCAATTACCGGTCCCAGCCAGTCGTCGGGGCTTCGTGGCGGGGCTTTAACTTTATGGATGTATTTGTTCTCCCAATTGTCAACGCTAGAGAGACCACGCGCATCGCTGCGCTGGAGCGGATTGCCCCCGGTGTACGCATAGCTGCTAACACCGCCTCCCAAGCCAATCGGATCGCTTTGGATGTACCGGCCTGTGGCCGGATCGTAGTCGCGAAAGTAGTTGTAGACCAATCCGCTAGCAGCATCGAACCGCTGCCCCGGAAACCGCATATTGAACACGAACGCAGTGCCGTCCAGGTCGGGATCCTGGTTCGGCGGGCTGTTGCCGAACGTTTCGCTCTTCGCGTCCCAGGTCCAGACCGCGACGTTGCGGGTCGGGTCGATCACCGCACGCGGCGTACCTAGGTGGTCGGTCTGCACGTACATCAGGGACTGCGTCGCCCCGCTACCAACTAGCAGGCCGGCAGGCGCATCGTCGAACCACACCGCTTGCTGCTTGGCCGCGCCGGCGGCGTCGTAATCGCCGATCCAGTTACCGCCTTCGTCGTATAGCGTGTAGGTCTCGACCGCGCCGGCACCGTTCGCAACGGACACCCGTTCGCCGAGCGCGTTGTAGCGATAGCTGGCTTTGACGATGCCGTTCTGCTTGGCTTGGCTCAGCCGGTCGTTGGCGTCGTACACGAACTCTCGCGCCGTGCCGCCGATGCTGATCGTGTTGCCGACCGCGTCGTAGCCTCTCGCGACGCTCGCCACCTGGGTTAAGCGATGGGTGCCGGACAGGTAGCCGTAGGTCTTCTCACCGCCGCCATCGACCACGCTCGTACGGTTGCCGGTCGGGTCGTACTTGTACTTCTCGATCGAGTTCGCCCCATCCAGGGTCTGGGTCAAGCGGCCGAGCTCGTCGTACTTGTAGTTCGCCAGACTGGTGCTCAGCAGGCCGTCCTTGAGCTCCTTGATCTCGCCGACTTCGTTGAAGACGTAGCCGAGGGACAGGCCACCGCTGGCATTGTCGCGGATGGACTTGACTCGATAGTCCAGATCGGAATCGATTAGAAGGTTCCGGCCATTGCCATATGACCAGCCTAGGGAGGGGCCAAATGGCTGATAGAACGCGTACTCGATCAGCTTGGTTTTCGTTGAGCCCGTTGGAGTGACGTCGATATCTGTGATTCGGCCGTCGCCGCCACGGGTGTAGTTCGCGATCGCACCGTCCGGGTAGGTGAGGGCGATAACGCGGCCTGCGCGGTCATAGCCGTACTTGAGTGTGAAGCTGCGGCCCGCAACGGTCTGGACCTTGCGAGCGATGTCGCCGAAGCGGTTGTAGCAATACTGCAACTCGGTACCGTTGTACCGCATCGCCGTCACGCGGCCCTTGGCAAAGGTCTCGTCGGCCGCGCAAGCAGAACTGGCGGTGTCGTAGTCGTACTCGACATCGGCTGGTCCGGTCGCGGTGTAGAAGATCGCTTTGGGACGGCCCAGCGCATCGTAGGTATAGCGATGGGCGACGGCGTCGTTGGCGTCCTTCTTGGTCGCCAGTTGGCCGGCGGCGTTGTAGGTGTAGTCGGTCACCCCGGTGTCCGGGCTGGTCAGCCGGGTCCGATCACCGAACCCGTTGTAGGCGTACGTGGTGGCCAGGGTGTTGGGATCGGTGACCTTCACGACCTGATCGAGCGCGTTGTACTCCACCTTGGTTTCGACCGGCGTCGCCACCGCGGTGTTGCTGCCCGGCGGCGTGATGCCGACCTGCTGCAGGGTGCGACTCAAACGGTTGAGCGGATCGTAGGATTGGGTGGACACCCGGCCCAAGGCGTCCGTTACCTGGTCGACGTTGTCGTTGTTGTCGTACCGGAACGTCGTGGCGTTCTGCGAGGCATCCTTGGCGGCGATGCGCTGGCCGAGCGTGTTGTAGACGTTCGACAGCGTCTGGGTGATCAGATCGGTGCTGTTCTTGGTGTTCTGTTGCTTGAGGTTGCCGGCGTTGTCGAGCGTGAAATTGACGAAGTTTCCATTTCCATCCGATATCGCCCTGACGCGCCTCGCATTGTCATAAGAGAAGCCGACAAAGTTTCCACCTCGATCAATGAATTGGACGACGCCATCCGCTTCGTACGCGATCTTGGTTGCCCGATCATCGTCCTCGGTCGTGTCGTTGGTCCCACGGACCTTGATGTCGGTAAGCCACCCGCGCGGGTTGTACGCGAACTCGGTCGGCACACCATTGGCGTCGATTACCAGCAGCGGTCGCCCCTGCGGGTCGTAGCCCATGACCTCGGCCGTCTGTCCCATCGCATTGATCGTCTTGCGCAGATCGCCTTTGCGATAGGTGCACAGCGCCGGATTGGTGGCGCAGGTGCTGTCGTCGCTTCCGTAGTACTCGAAGCGAGTTACGTCGCTGACGTCCGTGCGCGGCCCGTCCACCGACTTCAGCAGGCCTAGGATCGGGCAGGTGCTGTTGGCGGCGGCGACATCGGTGGCCTCGCAGTAGGCGTAGGTCGTGGTGCGGACCTCGTTGGTGACGGTATCGCGCACAGCCACGCTGACCGGTTGCAGCCGGGCGTTGCGGGTGATGCGGGCCTCCTGGCTGCCGATGGCCGAGCGGATCGCCCGGTTGGTGGCCACATCGGTCGTGACGGTGCTGACGCGCTGCTCAGGTTTGCCGTAGGCCTCGGTAATCGTCTCGGTCCGCGCCAACGCGCCGGTTACGGCGTCGTTGGCCTCCGTATACGCGTGACGGGTTTCGATCTGCTTGCGGTCGGTGGTGGTGGCCACGCGGCGACGGAAGTCGGAGCTCTCGTCGTTGTAGGTCGTGGCGGCCGTGCCGCGGCTGGTTTCGGAAATGCCGTTGATCCGGCGCGGAGCGCCACTGGCCGGCGTAGCGGTCAGGGCGAAGGTGGTCTGGTTGCCCAGCGCGTCGGTCACGACCGAGCCGCCGGTCGTCGGATACGTCAGGGTGACGCCGTCCGCACCGCCATCGTGTTGGCTGGAGATCACCCGGCCTTTGTCGTCGTAGGCGAAGGTGCTGTACCGCTTGTTGCCTTCGATGGTGACGCCGGTCAGATAGCGTGGGAACCGGGTGTCTTCGTAGTGATACTTGCGCTTGAAAGAATTGGCGTAGGCGATGGTCTCGACTTGGCCGCCCGCCGTGTAGTTGTACCTCGCGACCGCCAGTCCGGCCGAACGAATGACCGAGATCGGGGCGCTGCGGTTGGTGCCGGCATACTCGAAGCTCAGGCTGCGGCCGGTGCTGTGGGTGATGGTGCTTAACCGCCGCATCGGGTCGTAGGCGTAGGTCAGCGCGGTGCCGTCCTCGAACTGCTGCTCAAGCAGGCGGCCGTCCGGGCCGAACAGCAGGGTGCGGTCGCTCCGGAACAGGCGCCAGTTGCTGCCGTTCTGAACGACGCGGTCGCCGCGCCCGTTATCGCCTTCGTAGGCCGTGCCGACCTGGGTAAACGACAGTTGCGAACCGTCGGCTTCGACCAAGCCGACATACAGCGTGTCGCTGGTGCTGTCCGGATCCTTGCCCACGGTCAGGCGGAGGTTGTGCGAGTGGGTCCAGCCGTCGCCGAACCCGCCCATCGGCGCCGTGGTGAGCGAGTGGAAGTATCGGACGAAGCTGATCCAGCCCAGGTCGAAGTCGAGCTCGGGCTGCATCTTGTCGCCGGTGCTGGGATCGCACGGATTGCCGACAGGGCACTGGCCGGTCGGCAGCACCGAGGTGGTGTATGGCTTGCGATGGTCGAAGCTGGTCGTGGTGGAGCCGACGCAGGCCTTGACCTGGTTGTCCCAGCGGGTGGCGGCCGGGTTGGGGCAGTTGCCGTCGCGGGTACGCGCGAACGAGGACGATACCTGCCTGGGGTTGCAAGGTCCCAGATTGGAGTACTGGTAAGTCGCGGTATAGGAGACGAATTCGTAGATGGGACTGGTGCCGTCGGGTGCGTACTGGACCGGCTGGGTCGCTCCCTGGACGATGGTGGTATTGGGCGTGCAACCGGCCTGGATGCTGCGCTGGTCGTAGCGGGCCTTCTCTTTGGCGAGCGCATCATCCAGCGAGGTGCCGCCGTTGCCGTACGTCCAGGGGCTGAACGCCAGCGCCTCCGGGCTCAACTCGTACTGCACCACCGTCCGGTTCCGCAGGATGGTCATGCCTGCGACGTAGTAGTTCAGCGGTCGGCTGTCGCGTACCGCGGGCAACAGGTTGGCCTTGGTGGCTTCCTGGATCGCGAACTCGCTACGGAACGGGCCGCCCGGCGCATGGATGGTGTTCCACAGTTTGTCCGTTTCCTGGGCCGAGGCGCCCAGCGAGATGGCAGCGGCGAGTGTAGACAGCAGGATGGTCCAGATCTGTCGCGATGGGCGCTGGGGTGGTGGGCTTGAACCGGAAGCGGGGTGTCGCGCTGTTGAGGGCGAGGGTCTTGCAGTCACGAGACAACTCCTTTTGGCACGGTGCAGCAGCGCAGGCAGCAAGCCTGCGCCTAGGGAGGCGATTCGGGCGAGCGCAGTCGGCCGCCTGAAGAAGGGCGGCGACAGGAGTGGGAGAGGTTGATCTGCACGGTAGGGCACTTCCATGTCGGTGCCGGACAAGGCCACAGCATCCGTGTGGCGGTTAGGAATATCATTCGCTAGCCGAGTGTTGCTGGCAAGCATCTCGCGCTGCGAGACCATTGGTCGGGTCGTCAGCGGTGCGAATGTGACTTCATTCAGCGTGTTGTGGCTGTAACAATTTGTGCGCGCAAACGTGCCGTCCACGTCGACGATTCGCACCTGTGTGGGTAACCCTCGGTACAGGTAGAACTGCCGGGCTTGCGCGCGAGCTGCCGCTGCTGCGCCCTCGCGGCTGGTAAACGGAACCGGCGACCGAGTGCCATCCACGACGACGCACCAGTGCTTCGACCCGAACGGAACAACGTCGAAGTTGATGACGGATGGATCGTCTGAATCTTCCATCTAGGACTCCTGCTCGGAGAGAGGTGGAAGACGCTAACAAAGGCGGAAGCAGCAGGGCTGTAGGAAAGCTCTGATTTTGTTTGCGCGTTTGCCGAGATTATTTCAGCGCTCGTCTATCACTGCCTTGCGCTACGCCGAGATTCGACTCGGCGAAAAGCAAAATTGAAATGATTGAGTTGATGGCGGCGAGGGCGTGTTGGTGTAGTGCGTCCCCGGAGCGTTATGCCGGGAACGAAAATGATTCGTGTGTTCGTGATCGACGACCATCCGTTGGTGCGCGTCGGGCTGACGTGGGTGTTGGAGACGCAAAAGGATCTGCGTGTGGTGGGCGAAGCCGACAACGGCATGAGCGCGCTGACGGCTGTCGCACGGCATCATCCTGATGTCGTGATCTGCGACTTCCACCTGCCGGACATGGATGGCTTGGAGGTCACCCGCCGGTTGCTGGCGGAGCACCCAGACCTGAAGGTGCTAATCGTCTCGGTGGTTGATGGTGGGCCGGTGCCGCGTCGTCTTCTCGCGGCCGGCGCGATGGGCTACGTCTCGAAGGCCCGCGACGGCAGCGCGGTCGTGCGCGCGGTGCGTGAGGTCGCCGCTGGTCGGCGTTATCTGGACGACGCGCTGGGCGCACGGGTGCTGTTCGAGACGACGCCGTTCGACCACCTTAGTCCGCGTCAGTTGGAGGTCGCGCTACTGATGGTGCAGGGCAAGCGTAACGCGGAGATTGCGCTGGAGTTGAACCTGATGGAATCCACTATTCGCACCGTGCGGGCGAAGGTGATGACCAAGCTAGGGGTGCAGACCGACATCGCGCTGCCGCGGTTGGCGATGGACTGCGGGTTGATTCCGCCTGCTGGCGATGGCGGCGCCTTCCGTTCGAATCGCTCCGGATAACCGCGACCGGCGCCGCACAGTCACCGCGCATCGGCCCGCTGCGGGGCCGATGCGCGTGTGTTACTCAGATGCAATCAACTTAGAGAACGGTGCACCTGCCCTGTCTGTCGCAGATTGCATAGACGGACCATCTTTCGCCGCTGCACTCGTAGATCCTGAGGCCCACTTGTACTCGGGAGCCTTCTTCCTCAACGGTGCATGCCCTGCCTGGGCCAGGAGTCGACGCGTATGCGCTGCACAAGCCCACGCCCACTGCGAGCAGCCCGACCGCCAAACCTTTCACCATGTTCATGCTCATGAGAATTCCTTGTTCGAGGGGGCGCTGCTGGACTACGCGTGGTTCCTTCCCGGACGTCAGCAGCTTCCCGTCGGGCCACAAGTCAGCCTAGAGTCGGCAGCTCCATTGTGCTTGGCGATGACCTAGGTTTCGACGACTTCCGCGGGTTGACGTGCGCCATCAGGAGTCGCGAATCCGGTTTCTGCGGCAGCGCCAAATCGGCTTGCCTCGGAAGTTCATCGAACTGGTTGGCTACGCAGGAACCACTGTTCGAATCGCTCCGGGTGACCAAAAGACCGAACCAACCGCGAAAACACCCCTTCTCAAATCCACCTTGTTTTGGCCCTTTGCGCACACGAGCGTTTGGTCTCAGGACCAACCGACCGGAGAAAAGAGGGCGGGAGAGAGAGGAAAACGGCCCGATCCGGCGCCGAGCCGAAACCCCCAAAACCAAACGCCCCTCGCAAACGCCCGCCAGTAACGGGGCTCGCAAAGGGGCGTACGGACAGCGGAGAAACTTTCCCGCTGAGAATTGGCGCGCCTGGAGGGATTCGAACCCCCGACCAACGGCTTCGGAAGCCGCTACTCTATCCGGCTGAGCTACAGGCGCTTAGAGATCGCGCACGGCCGGGTCGCGGCGTGCGGCCGTGCATCATAGCGGAATCCGGTGGCCTGGGTGAATCCGTGTCGTCGGGGCTCCGGGCGGTTCCGGGGATGTCCGCTGGCATCGTCGCCGGTCGGACCTTGCCGGCCCGGCCGGTCGGCCAGGCCGCATCGACAAGTACGGTTCTATCGGCCACCGCAACGGCCCGATAAGGCCGGCGCTCGGCCACGACCAAAGCCCGCGCCGCGCCAATCCGCCGCTGCGCTTTCCACTCGGCGCCCCCAGTCCGCGCCGCCCGCCAGCCCGACTCGGCAAGCCCGCGAACCCACCCCGCCCAGGCGCCGCTCCCCTGCCGCGTTACTCTATTGCGCTATGGATCACGCCCATCCCCATCTGCCCGCGCCGGACTGGCGGCGGCGTCTGTCGCTGTATTGGAAGCTGACCCGCGGCGACCGGCCGATCGGCTGGCTGTTGCTGCTGTGGCCGACCTGGTGGGGGCTGTGGATCGCGGCCGGCGGGGTGCCGCCGTTGTGGACGCTGTTCGTGTTCTCGGCCGGGGTCTGGCTGACCCGCGCGGCCGGTTGCGTGATCAACGATTACGCCGATCGCTGGCTGGACCCGCACGTGGAGCGCACCCGCAACCGTCCGCTGGCGACCGGCGAGCTGCGCGGGCGCGAGGCGCTGGCGGTGTTCGCGGCGCTGATGCTGGCGGCGTTCGCGCTGGTGCTGACGATGAACCGGCTGACCGTGCTGATGAGCGTGGTCGGGGTGGTGTTGGCGGCGAGTTATCCCTACCTCAAGCGCTACACCCATCTGCCGCAGGTGTACCTGGGCATGGCGTTCGGCTGGGGCATTCCGATGGCGTTCGCGGCGGTGCGCGGCGAGGTGCCGGCGGTGGCGTGGCTGCTGTACGTGGCCAACATCCTGTGGTCGACCGCGTACGACACCTGGTATGCGATGGTCGATCGCGAGGACGATCTGAAGATGGGCTCCAAGTCCACCGCGATCCTGTTCGGCGATCTCGACCTGGTCGCCATCGGCGTGCTGTACGCGCTGATGTTCGCGGCGTTGGCGCTGGCCGGGCAGCGCGCCGGGCTGGGGCTGTGGTACTACGCCGGGCTGGTCGCTGCGCTCGCGCTGGTGGTTTACGAATTCATGATCGCGCGCGGACGCGAACGCGAGCGCTGCTTCCGCGCGTTCCTGCACAACCATTGGGTCGGTCTGACGATCTTCGCCGGCCTGGCGCTGGACTATCTGCTGCGCGGCGCGCACGCGGCGGCCTGAACGGCAATCTGAACGATAGTCGGGCCGCCGCGTCGGCCCGTGCATTTCAAGTGGCGTTGACAGCTCGACTGGCACACTCCGGCCACGTCGAAGCGGAGGGCGCGGCGTAGTCGGCCCCTTCCGCGCGCGGCCCGGCCGCGCGGCGTAGTCCGTCGCCGTTTGGAAGTCCGCATGTCTTCAGTCCTGTCTGCGCGCCGCCGGCGCGTGCGTTTCTCTCGCCTGTGTCCGGCCACGCTCGCGCGCCGCATCGCCGCGCTGAGCTTGATCTGCGTGGCCTTGCCGCTGACCGCGCAGGCGCAGTTCGCCACCGGCGGCGCCGGGCGCTTCAAGCAGAACATCTACTGGTTCGACTGGGGCACCGCGCCCAACACCATCGCCCAGTCCGGCGTCAGCGTGACCAATGTGATTCCGCTGTCGGGGCAGGAACTGCGCGTGACCTGCTCGTTGAGCAACATCAGCGGCGGCACCGCGCCGTCGCTGCGCATCTACCGGCCGGGCGACTGGACCGGCGACGGCCTGGACGATCTGTACAACATCGGCGGCACCGGCACCGCCAACACCATGGACATCGGCCTGCGCAACAACGTCAACGGCACCACGGTGAACTTCGACTTCACCTGTTCGGCCACGCTCGGCGCGCCGGGGCAGCCGAACCCGCCGGCGTACCAGCTCGAGGGCCTGGTGGTCGCCGACGCCGAGCAATCCTCGAACTCCGAATACCTGCAGGCGACCATCGCCACCAGCAACGCCGGCCAGCCGACGGTCTGGCGGGTCATCGACCGCTTCCGTTCCGCCAACTGCACCAGCAGCACGCCGGCGCTGCTGACCGAAACCGCCACCACCCGCACCCTGCGTTTCGGCGCGGCGCCGTTCTGCTCGTCCGGCCCGATGGGCGTGGGCTTCATGGAGAACGCGACCAGCGCCAGCGTGCAGTTCTTCGGCGGCGGCGGTTCGGCGGTGGCGCTGGGCGTGGTGGTGGTGGATTCCACCGACCACGGCGACGCGCCCAGCAGTTACGGCGATGCCATCCATCTGGCCCAGTTCGCCTGGAGCGGCGGTACGTTGACGCCGGGCGTGAGCGCCAACATCAACGACAGCAGCTTCGCCCTGGCCGAGCTGGTGCCGCCGAGCACGCGCCTGGGCACCGCGCTGGATTCCGAATCGGCCGCGCAGTACTCGGCCAACGCCGACGGCGACGACTTGCTCGGCAGCGACGACGAAGATGCTTTTGCCGCGCCGCTGGGCAGCGTCATGGCCTTGCCGGGCAACACCTACACCTCGCCGCCGATCGCCTGCACCGGGCCGGGCACGGTGCGCGGCTGGATCGACTTCAACCGCGACGGCGACTTCGCCGATGCCGGCGAAGTCTCGACCAACAGCCCGACCTGCAACGGCACCACCACGGTCAACCTCAGCTGGACCGTGCCGGCCGGCGTGCGCACCGGGCGCAGCTACATGCGCCTGCGCATCGCCAGCAATGCTGCGCAGATCGCCGCGCCGAGCGGCTCGGCCAACGACGGCGAAGTCGAAGACCATGTGCTGACGCTCGCCGATGCGCGCATCGCCCTGGTCAAGCAGGTCGACGCGCGCGCCGATGCCGCCGATCAATTCACCGTCAGCCTGTTGCAGGGCGCCAGCACGCTCGCCAGCGCCGCCACCAGCGGCGCCGGCACCAGCGCGAACACCGGCGCGGTGTTGTTGGCGTCGGGCACCGGCTACACCCTGCGCGATGCGCTCAGCGCCGGGCCGACGCCGTTTGCGCGCTATCTCAAGAGCATCGCCTGCGTCGCCAACCCCGGCAGCAGCGGCGCGCTGCCGGCGCCGGCCGGGCCGAGCGGCACCGGGCCGGTCGACTGGACGCTGACGCCCAACGCCGGCAACGACCTCACCTGCACCATCCGCAACCGCGCCGCGCTGACCGGGCTGCGGATCAACAAGACCGACAGCCAGACCACCTACACCCCGGGCGTGGACCGCGAGTACACCCTCATCGTCAACAACGACGGCGCGGCCGCGGCGGTCGGGGCTCAAGTCAGCGATACGCTGCCGCCCGGCGCGACCTTGTCGGCGCCGTGGCGCTGCACCGCCAGCGCGGGTTCGGCCTGCGGCGCCGCCAGCGGCGGCACGGTCGGCGGCAACAGCGTGGCGTTGACGGTGGACCTCGCGGCCGGCGGCAGCGCGACCATCGTGGTGCCGGTGCGCTACAGCGCCAATCCGGGCGATTACTGAGGCGGCGCGGCCTTGATGGGCGCCGATGCGGGCCGCGGCATCAGCGCCCGCATCGTCCGATCGCAGCGAGGTCGCCGAACGCGAGCCCGCAACGCCGGCACAACGCAAGCGTGATCCAGAGCAACGACGCCGTCGCGCCGACAGTGCGCAATGGCCGCCTTGCCCTTGCGAGTAACGCCGCCATGCTCCGATCGCTCTTGCCGCTGTGCGTGTCGTTCGTCTGCTGCGGCGCGATCGCCGCGCCGCCCGCGCCCCAGGCCGCGCCGCCGACGCGCGAGCACTTCGCGCCGCCGGGCTGGGAAGGCTCCTACCACGACCTGCACTACTCGCCGGTGGTGCGCATCGGCGACCGGGTCATCGTCTCCGGCATCCCGACGCCGGACGAGGGCGACGACGAAGCCAAGGCGCGCGCCTTGTTCGTCGCGCTGCGCGCGCACCTGCGCAGCGCCGGCGCCGACCTGGACGATGTGATCGAGCTGCAGAGCTTCCACGTCGCCCGCGACCAGGCCGAATTCCGCCAGCGGATCGAGCCGGTGCTGAAAGTGCATCGCGAATTCTTCAAGGACCATTACCCGGCCTGGACCGCGGTGGCGGTGAGCGGCCTGTACTCGAAGAGCGCGACGTTCGAGCTGCGCGCCGAAGCGGTGATCGGCTCGGGCAAGGCGCCGCGCGCTCAAATCGACAAGCGACCTTGAGGCGACCTATCTCCCTGTAGGAGCGGCGCGAGCCGCGACTGCGACAACGCAACTACGCCGAAGGTTTCGAGGCAGTTGCGTTGTCGCAGTCGCGGCTCGCGCCGCTCCTACAGGGATACTCCCCAGCACCACCACGGCGTTTGCGACTAAAGTCCAAGTGGCCCGCGCACCCCCGGCTCGGACAATGCCCCAGCCTTCGCAGGACTTCGCCACGCCATGACTTCCGCCGCTCCCGCCGCCGACGGCCCGCTCGCCCGTTTCGCCCTGCGCAGCGCCGCCTGGGCCGAACGCTGGTTTCCCGATGCCTATGTGTTCGCCGCGCTCGGCGTAGTCGTGGTCGCGCTCGCCGCGCTGGCCTTCGGCGCCACGCCCACCGCCACCGCGGCCGCGTTCGGCGACGGCTACTGGAGCCTGATCCCGTTCACCATGCAGATGGCGTTCGTGGTCATCGGCGGCTACGTCGTCGCCACCGCACCGGCGGTGGCGCGGCTGATCGACGCGCTGGCGCGCGTGCCGCGCACCGGCCGCGGCGCGATCTGCTACGTCGCCCTGGTCAGCATGCTGACTTCGCTGCTGAGCTGGGGCCTCTCGCTGGTGTTCGGCGGCCTGCTGGTGCGCGCGCTGGCGCGGCGCGAAGACCTGGACATGGACTACCGCGCCGCCGGCGCCGCCGCCTATCTCGGCCTGGGCGCGGTGTGGGCGATGGGCCTGAGCTCTTCGGCCGCGCAGTTGCAGGCCAATCCGGCGAGCATGCCGCCGGGGCTGCTGGCGATCACCGGCGTGATCCCCTTCAGCGAAACCATCTTCCTGTGGCAGTCGATCGCGCTGACCGCGGCGCTGATCGCGGTCTCGCTGCTGGTGTGCTTCCTGACCGCGCCGCGCGGCGCTTCGGTCAAGCGTGCGCGCGAATTCGAAGGCGCCGACCGCCTCGCTGCCGAGGAAACCCACGCCGCCGCGCTGCCGCCGCGCACGCGCCCGGGCGAGTGGCTGGAGTACAGCCCGCTGATCACCTTGCTGCTGGCGTCGATGAGCGTGGGCTGGCTGGTCTACGAATTCGCGCAGAAACCGGCGGTGGTGGCGATCGCCAACCTCAACACCTACAACTTCCTGTTCCTCACCGCCGGCCTGTTGTTGCACTGGCGCCCGCGCAGCTTCCTCAACGCGGTCGCGCGCGCGGTGCCGAGCACCGGCGGCGTGCTGATCCAGTTTCCGCTCTATGGCGGCATCGCCAGCCTGCTGACCGCGGCCAAGGGCGCCGACGGCCAGACCCTGGCCCATCACCTGTCCAGCGTGTTCGTGCGCATCGCCAGCACCGAGACCTTTACCCTGGTGATGGGCGTGTATTCGGCGGTGTTGGGCTTCTTCGTGCCCTCCGGCGGCGGCAAGTGGATCATCGAGGCGCCGTATGTGATGCAGGCCGCCAACGACCTGCAGGTGCACCTGGGCTGGGCGGTGCAGGTGTACAACGCGGCCGAGGCGCTGCCGAACCTGATCAACCCGTTCTGGATGCTGCCGCTGCTGGGCGTGCTGGGGCTGAAGGCGCGCGATATCGTCGGCTTCACCTTCCTGCAGTTGCTGGTGCATATCCCGTTGGTGCTCGGCTTGCTGTGGCTGCTTGGAATGACCTTGAGCTATCACCCGCCGGTAATGCCTTAAGCCCATCGCCGCGCCCGGCGCAAGCGGAAAAATCCTACCCTCGCGCGCGCCGATGGCCGACTGACGCAGTCGGCCGCGCCGCGCGATCCTGTGCGCCGTGGAGACGCCGCGCAAACCGAGCGGCGACAGCGGAAAGGAGGCCGCGCCGCTCCACGATCGCGTTCCCGGCAATGTCGTTCGGCGGTCGTCGTCGCTGCGGATTCTCAATGTGCGAGAACCGCTACAGCGATAATGGCAGCACGCGGCGGGAAGGGAATCCAGGCCGATAAAAGGCGCTCAAGGACGCAGCGCCGCAGGGGCTAGGGAAGCGCATCGCAAGCGACAAGCATCCTCGTCGGTGGAGAACTTGCGATGCCGGGCCCCGAGCACGGCAGGGAACGTCGGCCAAGCGAACCCGCCCGATTCGATCAGGCGCGCCAGGAGGCGCAATGCAGGGAGCACCGCCAGGGACGGCGGGCGTTCGGAATCGGGGATGCGCCAGGATGGCGCGCGTGGCGGCACGGATGCCGCCACCGGGTGGGGGCCAAGGAGGGCCGGCGGGCCGCGCGCGCTGCGCGGCCCGGTGGTTTGCGCAGCGCGCTGCATGCGCACTGCGCCGCGCGGCATGCGCAGCGCGAGGGGAGGATCTTCAGTCCCGACGCTTTCGGCTCCGAGCGGGTCGAAGCCGCGTCGCGGCCGATTGAAGGCGTCGGGCCTGAAGGTCTTTCCCGGGATGAGATCGGTGTTGCGGCGGTGTGGATCGTGCTTGCCGAAGCCACGTTGTTACACAGTCCAGCGCAACTCACCGACCGTCATCCCCGCGAAGGCGGGGATCCAGAGCCTTCAGCGCCATGTTTCGACAAAGCCTCGAATCCGCGCGTCCGCAGGGGTGACATCGGCGCGTTCCGCCGCGCCCTTCGAAACGTCGCAGCGCGCGACAGCATATCCATAGCCGCCACCCCAAGCGCCCAGTTGCATTTCCGCAATCGCGCATCACAAAACCGCCCACGCCGCACCCACGAATACTGTGACCGCGCCGACGCTCGCCGCCGCGGACGTGGAGTAGCGTGCTGACGTCGCCGCACGCGCGATCGTCGCCGATCGCGCGCGTTCCGTCGCCACCGCCGCAGGCTCTCATCGACGTCGCCGCCGAGTCGTGCGCGGACGTTGGCGCGGGCCCGTCCGTCGCTCGCAGGGGAGCCGCCATGAGACTGTCCACGTTGCTGTGCGCCGCCGCCTTGTCGTTGGCGGCGGCTTGCGTCCACGCCGCGGTGCCGGCGCACTACGTCGTGTTCGAAATGGACGCGCAGGGCCGCGCCGAACCGGTGTTCTACACCCAGGTGCAACTCAACGACCCGCAGCGCGATCTGCGCGGCAGGCAGCCGGCCGAGCGCGGGATCGAGCGGGTCGAATACCGCGTCTCGCGCGACGGCGCCAAGAGCGCGCAGGTGTTCGAGGCGCAGGTGCCGCAGTTCCTGCGCGCCGAGTTCGCCGCCGACCCGGAGCACGGCGACGGCCGCATCGAACTGCACCGGCCGCTGCGCGATGCGCATCGCGCCTTCGTGGTGCGGGTGCCGTTGGACGCCGCCGACGCCATCGAGCTCGGCGGCGGCGCGGCCAAGGCGGCGCAGCGCTTCGACCTGCGCGAACTGGCGATCCGCGCCGCGCAACTGCCGCTGGCCGCGAGCGCGCGCGGCGCGATGCCGCTGGCGGCGCCGTTGTCGGGCGATGCGCAGGCCAGCGCCGTCAAGGCCGCCAACTCCGGCAACCGGCTCGACATCCTGGTGCTCGGCGACGGCTACACCAGCGCCGAACAGACGACCTTCGCCAATCACGCCGCGACGTTGAAGACGGCGCTGTTCAACGTCAGCCCGTACAAGGACTATCAGAACTTCGTCAACTGGCAAACCGGCTTCGTCGCCTCGAGCCAGTCCGGCGCCGACCATCCGCCGTATCAGGCCGGTTGCACCGGCACCAGTTGCTGCGCCGACACCGCCGCGCGCACCGATCCGCGCGCCGGCACCTTCGTCACCACCGCGCTGGACGCGACCTTCTGCACCAGCCAGATCCACCGCCTGCTGACCACGCGTTCGTCCAAGGTCATGGCCGCTGCGGCCGGGTTTCCGGACTGGGACAAGATCCTGGTGACGGTCAACGACCCGGTCTACGGCGGCGCCGGCGGTTCCTACGCGACGATTTCGGCGCACACCAGCGCCGCGCTGATCGCGATCCACGAATTCGGCCACAGCTTCCACGGCCTGGCCGACGAGTACGACTCGCCGTATCCGGGCTTCCCGGCCTGCAGCGACCTCGGCGGCAGCGCGCCGTGCGAGGCCAACGTCACCAACCAGACCAACGCCAGCCTGGTGAAGTGGCGCAGTTGGTTCACGCCCGGGCTGCCGATCCCGACCCCGGCCGGCACCAGCGGCACCGGCTTGTTCCAGGGCGCGCGCTATCTGAGCAGCGGCATGTACCGGCCGGTCGACAACACCTGCCTGATGCGCGCGTTGGGCAATTCGTTCTGCCCGGTGTGCCGGCAGGAGTATGTGCTCAAGCTCTATCGCGGCGGCTTCGGTTCGCCCGCGGCCGGCATCGACTTGATCGAGCCCGGCACCGAAGCGCCGTCGCCGGCGACGACGGTGAGCTATGCGCGCGGCAGCACCCGGCGTTTCTCCGCGACGCTGCTGCAGCCCAGCCTCGGCGCAGTGGCGGTGCAGTGGTATCTCGACGGCGTGGCGATCTCCGGCGCGACCGCGGCCAGCTACGACTTCCGCCAGGACGCGGCGACACCGGCCACGCGCACGCTCGAATTGCGTGTCACCGATCAAACCGCGTTCGTGAAGGCAGCGATGGCCGGCAACCTGCTGCAGCATTCGCGCACGTGGACGATTCGGGTGGGTGCGGCGCCGGTGGCGCTTGCGCCGAGTGCGGCTGCGCCGGTGGCGCGGCTTGCGGTTTCGCCCTGAGCAGGTGCCGGCGGCTATCGGGTGCGGTGATCGGTTGGTTGCGCTCGGTGTAGGGGGCGGGAGGATGTCACCGTTGCTGCGGGTTGCATCGACGTAGCGGTAGCGCTTCGATGTCGTTGCCGCCGTTGCCGCCGTTGCCGCCGTTGCCGCCGTTGCCGCCGTTGCCGCCGTTGCCGCCGTTGCCGCCGTCGCGGCGGCATGGCGCGTCGATGCGATGACGCTCGGGCCGGCAAGAAATGTCGCGATGAAGCCCTGGGTTCCCGCTTTCGCGGGAACGACGTCTGGTGGGAGCGTCGGTTTGCGCTGTCGTGTAGGCGACTTCTGGCGAGACGCCGGTTTCCTCCCAGAACGTCATCCTCGCGAAAGCGGGGATCTAGAGCCTTCAGCGTGGGGTTTCCGCCTTCGTGTGAGCGACTACAAGCAGGTCGCCGGTTTCCTCTCAGAACGTCATCCCCGCGAAGGCGGGATCCAGAGCCTTCAGCGTGGGGTTTCCGCCTTCGCGTGAGCGACATCAAGCAGGTCGTCGGTCTCCTCCAGAACGTCATCCCCGCGAAAGCGGGGATCCAGAGCCTTCAGCGTGCGCCTGCCCGACTTCCAGCGCCCCGCCTCTTGTACCGAAGCGTCGTTGCCGCATAGCGACGAAAGCCCGCAAGCGATTCACAACGTGCGCGCACACACCCACGCATCGACCCGCTGCGCCCCCGCGCGCTGCAGCGCTTGCGCCGCCGCGTGCAAGGTGGCGCCGGTGGTCATCACGTCGTCGATCAGGATCGCGTGCGCCGGCGGCCGTGCGTCGGCGGTCCAGGCGAAGGCGTCGCGCAGGTTGCGGCGGCGTTGTGCGGCGTCCAGGCGCGACTGCGGCGGCGTGTCGCGCGCGCGGTGCAGGCCGTTCGCGCGCAGCGGCAGGCCCAGGCGGCGCGACAGCGGGCGCGCCAGCTCCAGGGCCTGGTCGTAGCCGCGTTGACGCAGGCGGCTGCGGTGCAGCGGGACTGGGATCAGCGTGGCCGCGCCACGCCCGGCCAGGGGCGCGAAGGCCGCGGCCATGGTCGTGGCCAGCAGGCGCCCGGCAGCGAGGTCGTGGTGGAACTTGAAGCGCGGCAGCAGGCGGTCGAGCGGGGCGCGGTACAGGCTGGCGGCGCGCACTTCGCGCAAGGGCGAGGCGCGGGCGCGGCAGGCGCCGCAGCGGTCGGGCGGGGTGGGTGCGGGGCTTGTCGCCTCGGCGTCGTGCGTCGCGACGGCCGTGGGAGTCGCTTGCGCGCGAGTCGGGTCGGTCGTGTCCGCGGCAGTCGACAACGCGAGGATCGATGTCGAGAGCATCGGCTTCGCAATGGCCGATATCGCTGGAGCGGGTGTCGCCACCGCCGGCGTTGCCGCTGTCGGCGTAGCGATGGCGGGCAGTGCTATGGCGGGCAGCGCCACCGCACGCGTCGGGTCCATCGACGCGGGCTCTATCGACTTCGGATCCATTAGCCCCCAATCCACCGACGCCGCGACCATCGGCATAGCGCACCCCAGGCAACTTCGCTCCGCGCGCGGCCACTGCGCCCAGCAGGCCGCGCACAGATCGCAGCCGGACAGCCCGGGCTCGGCGCAGACCAGGCAGCGCGGCGGCCACAGCGCCCAGGCCAGGCGCGGCCAGAAGCCGGTTGGAGCGGGCAGGGCGGCGAGGGCAGCAGTCATGCGGCCAGTGTCGAAGCCGCGGCGCGGCATTGCCATCGGCGCGCGGCCCGTGCGTCGGGTCGGAAAAGACCTCGCTGCGCCGCTGCGAACGCCTGCGCGACCGGCCATGCCCCCAACCAAGCCCAAGCGACCTTGCCCATTCGGGCCAACCCACCGAAATCGCGGCCAAACCCGCGCCATCCCGCCACCGCACACGACCTGCCTGCCGCGCCACTACCGCCGCCGCCCACGCAACCCACCGCGATTGCGCCGCCAACGCGGCCCCAACGTGGCGAACTCGCCGCAAACATCGCGCAAGTTGCGCTCATTTCGACCCTGGGCGGCTGTCAACCGAATTGGCTGGGCGACGGTTGACAGCCATCCGCCCGCTTCCCAGACTGCCCGCTCCGGCCGCGCCCAGCGCGTCCGGTTCCCTTCCGCCCGCCGTCAGTGCAGTCCGCTGGAGCCAGCCCGGTGCCCAACGCCTCCCCCGAAACGATCCTGCGTCACGACTGGTCCCGCGCCGAAGTCCGCGCGCTGTTCGACCTGTCGTTCCCCGAATTGCTGCACCGCGCCGCGAGCGTGCACAAGGACCACTTCGACCCCGCCGAGGTCCAGGTCAGCACCCTGCTGTCGGTCAAGACCGGCGGCTGCCCGGAAGACTGCGCCTACTGCCCGCAGGCCCAGCGCTACCACACCGGGGTCGACGCGACCAAGCTGATGAGCACCGAGGCGGTGCTGGAGAAAGCCAAGCAGGCCAAGGCCGCCGGCGCCTCGCGCTTCTGCATGGGCGCGGCCTGGCGCTCGCCCAAGGACCGCGATATCCCGAAGGTCGCGGCGATGATCCGCGAGGTGAAGTCGCTCGGCCTGGAGACCTGCGCCACCCTGGGCATGCTCTCCGGCGATCAGGCACGCGCGCTCAAGGACGCCGGCCTGGACTACTACAACCACAACCTCGACACCGCGCCGGAGTTCTACAACGAGATCATCCGCACCCGCGAGTTCCAGGACCGCCTGGACACGCTGGAGCACGTGCGCGATGTCGGCATGAAGACCTGCTGCGGCGGCATCGTCGGCATGGGCGAGTCGCGCGAGCAGCGCGCCGGCCTGCTGCAGACCCTGGCCAACCTGCCCGCGCACCCGGATTCGGTGCCGATCAACCGCCTGGTCCAGGTCGAAGGCACGCCGTTGGCCGGAACCACCGAGCTGGATCCGTTCGAATTCGTGCGCACCATCGCGGTTGCGCGGCTGATGATGCCCAAGTCGATGGTCCGTCTCTCTGCCGGTCGAGAATCGATGAGCGACGAACTGCAGGCGCTGTGCTTCCTGGCCGGCGCCAACTCGATCTTCTACGGCGAGAAGCTGCTGACCACCGGCAACCCGGACACCGAGCGCGACCTGGCGCTGTTCGCGCGCCTGGGCCTGCGGCCGATGCAGATCGTGGAGACCGCAGGCACCGTCCATGCGAGTATTGAGGATCATCAGGACCATCCCGCCCACACCTGCGCCGCCTGAGCGGCGGAGCCACCTGCCATGAGCAGCAGCAGCCAGCGAATCCTTTGGCGCGACCGGATCCACGCCGCACAGGCACAGCGCGTGGCGTCGGCGCGCAGCCGCACCCATCGCGCGGTCAGCCACCGGGACGGCGCGCGCTGCGAAGTCGACGGGCGTTCGCTGGTCAATTTCTGCGGCAACGATTACCTCGGCCTGTCGCAGCATTTCGCCGTGATCAACGCGTTCCAGGACGCGGCCTCGCGCGAAGGCACCGGCGGCGTCGCTTCGCATCTGGTCTGCGGGCATCACGCCCAGCACGAGGCGCTCGAGCGCGAGCTGGCCGACTGGCTGGAATCGCCGCGCGCGCTGCTGCTGGGCAGCGGCTTCATGGCCAACCTCGCCGCGGTGCAGGGCTTGCTCGGCGAAGAAGACGTGTGCGTGCAGGACCGGCTCAACCACGCCAGCCTGATCGACGCCGCGCGCCTGGCCGGCTGCCGTCTGCGCCGCTATCCGCACGCCGATCCCGAAGGCGCGATCCGGCAGTTGCGCAACGTGCCCGACGGCCTGGCGATGCTGGCCACCGACGGCGTTTTCAGCATGGACGGCGACATCGCCCCGCTGCGCGACCTGGCCCTGGTGGCGCGCGCGCAGAAAGCGGTGCTGTACGTCGACGACGCCCACGGAGTCGGCGTCACCGGCCCCGACGGGCGCGGCACGGTCGCCGCGGCGCGCTTGTCGGTGCAGGAAGTGCCGCTGCAGCTGGCGACCTTCGGCAAGGCGCTGGGCAGCTACGGCGCGGCGCTGCACGGCGATGCCGACCTGATCGGGCATCTGGCCGAAACCGCGCGCAGCCACCTGTACACCACCGCGCTGCCGCCGGCGCAGGCCGCGGCCACGCGCGCGGCGATCAAGCTGGCGCGCAACGACCATTGGCGGCGCGAGAAGCTGGCCGAACTGACCGCGCTGTTCCGCGAGCGCGCCACCCAGCTCGGCCTGGAACTGCTGCCCTCGGGCACGCCGATCCAGCCGGTGATGTGCGGCGACGACCGCCGCGCGCTGGCGATGGCGCAGGCGCTGGAGCAGCAGGGTTACTGGGTCGCCGCGATCCGTCCGCCGACCGTGCCGGAAGGCCGCGCGCGGCTGCGGGTGACGTTCTCGGCGCTGCACACGCGCGAGCAGGTCGAGGGCCTGATCGAAGCGCTGGCGCGCGCGGCCGAACGGGTGGCGATCGAGCGCGCCGACGAGGCCGCGCTGGCGACGGCGGGGGTTGGGCGGTAAGCCCTGCGGCTCGTTGCGGCATACGCACCACAACCCCGTCATTCCTGCAAAAGCGGGCTCAGCTTTACGAGGAACGACGGGCGAGATAAGCACCACCCCGTCATTCCCGCGAAAGCGGGAATCCAGGGCTTCACCGAGGCATGTCTCTGAAGTCTCTGGATCCCCGCCTTAGCGGGGATGACGAGCAAGAAAGCAAAAGCGCCAGGAACGGCGGGCGACATAAGCACCACCCGTCATTCCCGCGAAGGCGGGCTCTGCTTTACTTCGGCGGAGCCGAACATTCAGGGCTTTAACGAGGCATGACTCTGAAGTCTCTGGATCCCCGCCTTCGCGGGGATGACG
>NZ_FNOG01000009.1:130000-233509 GCF_900106525.1 Lysobacter enzymogenes | reverse complement strand
GCGAAAACGCACCACCCTCCGTCGCATCGCCCCCGCGCTGCGACGGCGGCACGCAAACGCAGCAGCACGGACTTTCCATGTACATCCAAACCGCCGGCGCTCCCGCCGGCAGCGGGCGCCCGGCGCTGGCGCTGATCCACGGCTGGGCCATGCACGCCGGCCTGTTCGCGCCGCTGGTCGAACGCCTGGGCGATGCCTTCACCGCGCACCTGATCGATCTGCCCGGCCACGGCTACGCCCGCGACGACGCTACGGCGCTGGACCCGAAGGCCCTGGCCGACGAGCTCACCCAGCGCATTCCCGATGCCTTCTGGCTCGGCTGGTCGCTCGGCGGCCAGGTCGCGCTGCGCGCGGGCCTGGACCATCCCGAGCGCGTGCGCGGCCTGATCCTGATCGCGTCCTCTCCTCGCTTCGTGGTCGGCGACGACTGGCCGCACGGCGTGCAGCCGAGCCTGTTCCGCAACTTCGGCGAAGCGCTCGAGCGCGATTTCCGCGGCACCCTCGACGGCTTTTTGGCGCTGGAAGCGCTGGGCTCGGCCAAGGCCCAGGAAGAACTGCGCCATCTGCGCCAGCTCGCCTTCGAGCGCGGCGAACCGGCGCCGCGCGCGCTGCAGGAAGGGTTGGTGCTGCTCGACGAATTCGACGTGCGCGCCGAACTTCCGCAGCTGCGCGTGCCGAGCCTGTGGATCTCCGGCCGCCGCGACCGCCTGGTGCCGGCCGGGGCGATGCCGGCCGCCGCCGCGCTCGCGCCGCACGGCCGCAGCGAAGTCATCGCCAGCGCCGGCCACGCGCCGTTCCTCGGCGCCACCGACGAAGTCGCCGCCGCCATCGAAGCCTTCGCCGCGCAGGCGTCGGCCGCCGTCGCCTCTTGAGTTCCGCCATGACCGATCTGTTCGACCACCGCCAAGTGCGCCGCTCGTTCTCGCGCGCCGCGCACGGCTACGACCAGGCCGCCGCGCTGCAGCGCGAAGTCGGCGCGCGCCTGAGCGAAACCCTGGATTACCTCGAAGAACGCGTGCCCGACGTGGTCGTCGATGTCGGCTGCGGCCCCGGCCATCTCAGCGCGGCGATGCAAAAGCGCTGGCCGCGCGCGCAAGTGGTCGCGCTCGACCTGGCGCTGCCGATGCTGCGCCAGGCGCGCGAGAACTTCGGCGGCGGCGGTTGGCGTCAACGCCTGCTCGGCGGCGCGCGCCGGCCCGAGGCGGTGTGCGCCGACGCGCGCGCGCTGCCGCTGCGCGACGCCAGCGTCGATGTGCTGTTCTCCAACCTGTGCCTGCAATGGGTCGAAGACCTGCCGGCGGTGTTCGCCGGCTTCCGCCGCGTGCTCAAGCCCGGCGGCCTGCTGCTGGTGTCCACGTTCGGCCCGGACACCTTGTTCGAACTGCGCGGCGCCTTCGCCGAAGCCGACGCGGCGCCGCACGTGAGCCCGTTCGCCTCGATCGCCCAGTTCGGCGACGCGCTGATCGCGGCCGGCTTCAAGAACCCGGTGCTGGACCGCGACGAGTTCGTGCTCGGCCATCCGGACCTGGGTCATCTGATGCGCGAGCTGCGCACGCTCGGCGCCACCAACGCCAGCGTCGAGCGCCGCCGCAGCCTCACCGGCCGCGCCCGCTTCGCCCGCGCGGCCCAGGCCTACGAGCCGCTGCGCGGCGCCGACGGTCGCCTGCCGGCGACCTGGGAAGTCATCTACGCCCACGCCTGGGGCCCGGAGCCGGGCACGCCGATCCGGGTCGGCGGGGTCGACGAGGTGCAGGTGCCGGTGTCGAGCATCCGCGTGCGGCCGCGGCCGTGAGCGCGCAGCGCCGGGCCTTGTGGGCGGTGCTGATCGCGCTGGCCTCGGCGCTGTTCTTCACCTGCACCTACGTGCTCAACCGCGCCGCCGCCAGCAGCGGCGGGCATTGGGCCTGGACCGCGTCGCTGCGTTACCTGTTCACCCTGCCGATGCTGCTGCTGGCGATGCCGCTGCAAGGCGGGATCGTGCCGGTGTGGCGGGCGATCCGCGCCCATCCGGGGCCGTGGCTGGCCTGGAGCGCGATCGGCTTCGGCCTGTTCTACCTGTGCCTGAGCTACGCCGCCGCCAGCGGCCCGTCGTGGCTGATCGCCGCGACCTTCCAGCTCACCGTGATCGCCGGGATGCTGTGCGCGCCGTTCCTCTACCGCGACGAACGCGCGCGGGTGCCGCTGCCGGCGCTGCTGGTCGGCGCGCTGATCGTCGCCGGCGTGCTGCTGATGCAGCTCGGCCACGGCGGCGGCCGGCTCGACCGCGCCGGCTGGATCGCGCTGGTGTGCGTGGCGGTGGCGGCGGTCGCCTATCCGCTCGGCAACCGCGGCCTGTTGCTGCACCTGGAGCGGGCCGGGACCGAGCTCAACGCCACCCAGCGCGTGTTCGGCATGACCCTGGCGAGCCAGCCGCTGTGGTGGGCGACCGCGCTGTACGCCGGCGCCCAGGCCGGCGCGCCGCCGCCGGCGCAGCTGTGGCTGGCCGCGGGCGTGGCGCTGGGCGCCGGGGTGATCGCCACGATCCTGTTCTTCCAGGCCACCGGCATGGTCCGCAACGACCCGACCGCGCTGGCCGCGGCCGAGGCGATGCAGGCGGCGGAAATCGTGTTCGCCACCGCGATCGGCGCGCTGTGGCTGGGCGAGGCCTGGCCGCACGGCCAGGCGCTGGCCGGGGCCGGGCTGGTGGTGCTGGGCATCGTCGCCTTCAGCGCGGTCGCCGCGCGCGCCGCGGCCGGCGACGAGCGCCGGCTCAAGCGCCTGCGCAGCGATCGCGGCGGCTGAGCGCGGCCGCGCGGCCGCATCGCCGCGGCGCGATGCGCCGGCGCATGTTGCATCGCGCCAAGCAGTCGCCGCGCCGCCATCCCCGCGCGCGCCCGCAGCGGCTAGACTTCGACGTTCTTCGTAGGCGGGAGCGGACCGGGACATGCGCAAGGCGGTGTGGGCGCTGACGATCGCGATGCTGTGCGCGCTGCTGTTGGGCGCGCCGGCCGCGGCGCAATCGCTCAAGGTCGAGGTGCTGATGACCGAAACCGACCTGCAGACCCCGCCGGTCGGCGCGCCGGTGCTGCGCAGCATGGTCGCCGAGCGCCCGCACGACTTCGTCCGCTTCAGCCTGCCGCGGCGCGAGGCCGGCTACTGGCTGCGCCTGACCAGCCAGCGCACGATCAAGCCCGGCGACGGCCAGATGCTGGTGGTGCGCGGCTCGCGCGCGATGGGCCCGCTGCTGTACTACCCGCCCGGCGCGGCCACCGCGCGCGAGATCGACGACGCCGAACACGGCGGCGTGCCGCTGATGCGGCGCGGCTGGGTGATGCCGCTGCCCAACGGCTGGCCGACCTCGTCGGTGGCCTATGTGCGGATCAAGGGCCGCGCGGCCATGAGCGAGATCCGCCTCAACTTCGCCAGCATTCCCGAGCTGGCCCGGCAGGAGCGCGGCGACGCCCGCTTCATGGCCGCCGCCTTCACCGCGATGATGCTGATGGCGGTGGCGATGGTCGGCGTGTGGGTGGCGTTCCGCGATTTCGTCTACCTCGGCTACGGCGCGTACCTGGCGTGCATGGCCACCTACCTGCTGCTGCGCTCCGGCGACGCCTCGGAGATGTGGGGGCTGGCCGGGCTGGCCAGCGAACCGGCGGTGGGGTGGGCGCTGGCGACGCTGGCGACGATCTTCCAGCTCGGCTTCAGCGTGCGCTTCCTCGACCTGCCGCGGCTGATGCCGCGCATCACCTGGGCGCTGCGCATCGTGCAGTGGGCCAACATCGGCTGGCTGCTGGTGCTGCTGCTCCTGCGCGAGCACGTCTACGGCTGGTGGTACATCGGCGGCAACATCCTGCTGCTGTTGGGCGTGCCGCTGATGCTGGTGATCGCGGTCGCCGCCTGGCGCAAGGGCGCGCCGTACGCAGGCTATTACCTGCTGGGCTGGACGCCGATGCTGGTGCTGGCCGCGGCGCTGGCGGCCAACATCCTCGGCCTGCAGGACGCCGAATGGGCCGAGCGCGGGCTGGCGCTGACCGCGGTGCTGGAATCGGCGGTGCTGGCGCTGGCCTTGAGCCAGCACGCCGCCAACCGCCACCGCATCGTGCTGCTGGCGCGCCAGTCGGTGGAGCGCGACCCGCTCACCGGCGCGCTCAACGCCCAGGTGCTGGAGCAGATGCTGCAGGCGTGGTCGTCGCCGGGCAGCCTCAACGTCAACAACTACGCGCTGCTGCTGGTCGACCTGGACGGCTTCGCCGAGGTCAACGCGCGCTATGGCCGCGCGGTCGGCGATGCGCTGCTGCAGCAAGCGCTGTCGCGCATGCGCGGGGTGCTGCGCCCGGACGACACCATCGCGCGCATGGACGGCGACTGCTTCGGCATCGTCAGCGAATGCGAGCGCGGCGAAAGCGAACTGCTGGCGCGGCGCATCGGCGAGACCTTCGCCCAGCGCCCGTTCCGCATCGACAGCCACGAGATCGTGATGAGCGTGAGCATCGGCCTGGCCATGTCGCAGCGCGGCGAGCCGGTGCCGGATTTGTTCGAACGCGCGCGCCTGGCGCTGCGTCACGCCGTCGCCGCCGGCCGCAACGCGGTCAGCGTGGCCCAGGGCGGCGGCCGCGACGTGGCGGTGGTGCTGCAGGCGCAGTGAGGCCGCGGCCGCGGCGTACACGCGCGGCGACGGTTTCCGTCACGCAGCGCTAACGCATTCGCGGCTTTTCCGGGCGCAGGCTGAACGTCTTAAGCCGCAACGCAAATCTTCACCTGGGTTGCATCGTCGTGGGCCTAGCTTGGGCTCATGGAATTGGCAAGTCGATGCGAGCCATGAGCAATCACGACGAAACGGATGTCGGCGCGGCGGTCGTACAGGCGATAGACCCGGGCGAATATCGCGAGCATTTCCATCGCGAGTTCCGCTTCGCCCCGTACTACAGCGCCGGCCGCGAGTGGCCCGATTACGAACCGGCGTATCGCTACGGCTACGACTGTTATCTGCATTGCCGCGGACGGCGGTTCGAAGAGGTCGAACCGGCATTGGCGGCGCAATGGGACCGTTGCCGCGCCGCGTCGCGGCTGCACTGGACCGAAGCGCGCGAAGCGGTGCGCGACGGTTGGCACCACATCGAGCGCAACCTGCCCCACGCGCTCGACCGGCCTTTGCGCTGACAGTCCGCGCAAAGCCCACCGCTCCCCCGGCGCTCTCTCCCCGGGGAGCCGACTGGTCGCCCTGGTTGGGCGACCTTTTTTTTGCCCGGGCATCGGCAACGCAAGCAGGGAATAGAGAACGGGTTCAAGGCAGAAGCGGCAAGCCGCCAGGCGCGGCCGATCGCCGATTCCCCCGTCCCGATTCCGAGCTTGGTAGCATTCGTGTCCCCCCAAGCACACAAGGCCCGTCCCATGGCCGACACCCCCGACAAGCCCAGCCGCGAGCAAGCCGAGGCCGCGGTCCGCACCCTGCTGGCCTGGGCCGGCGAAGACCCGACCCGCGAAGGCCTGCTCGACACGCCCAAGCGCGTGGTCACCGCCTACGGCGACTGGTTCAGCGGCTACGACGACGATCCGCGCGAGTACCTGGCGCGCACCTTCGAGGAAGTGGCCGGCTACGACGAGATGATCGTGCTGCGCGACATCGAGTTCGAAAGCCATTGCGAGCACCACATGGCGCCGATCATCGGCAAGGCCCATGTCGGCTATCTGCCCAACGGCAAGGTCGTGGGCATCAGCAAGCTCGCCCGCGTGGTCGAGACCTACGCGCGCCGCTTCCAGGTGCAGGAGAAGATGACCGCGCAGATCGCCCAGTCGATCCAGGACGTGCTGCAGCCGCTGGGCGTGGGCGTGGTGGTCGAGGGCGCGCACGAGTGCATGACCACGCGCGGCGTGCACAAGCGCGGCGTCAGCATGATCACCTCGAAGATGCTCGGCATGTTCCGCGACGACGCGCGCACCCGCGCCGAGTTCCTGCGTTTCATCGATGTGGGGCCGGGGCGCTGAAGGCGCCCGGTTCGACGCGAGGCGCTGAAGGCGCCCGGTTTAGCACGAGGCGCTAAAGCACCCGGTTGAGCGCGAGACGCTGACGGTGTCCGGTCGAGCGCGAAGCGCCGCTGACCGCGCCGCTTCGATTCCGGCGTCGAAGGCGCCGGAGTCGGAACAACCCGCTCGATAGCGCGCCGCGCCAGCGGCCGCTGCTCAGCCCAGCTTCGGATCCGGAAACGGCAGCTTGCCCTGCGACTGGCTCGGCACCGCGATCCAGCGTTCGCCGTTCCAGTAGAAATCGGCCTGGGTTTCCGACGCGCCGGCGCCGCTCTGGATCTTCACCGTGCACGCGGTCTGGCCCGGGAATTCGGCGCCCACCGCGGGAATGCAGGTGCCCAGCACCACCGCCACGTCGCGGGTCGGCGCGGGGTCGCCGAACATCTCGGCGATGGCCGCGCCGGCCTGCGCGGCGTCGGGCAGCTTCGACGGCGCCGGCTGCGACGGCGCGGGGCGGTCGGCGCGCGCGCAGGCGCCGAGCAGCGACAGGCACAGCAGCGCGGTTGGAATGGCGATTCGCATGGGTCGTTCCTTCGAATGAGCACCGCGCCGCAGCCTGCGGCGTCCCCCGGTGTGCCGTTCCCGGCCCGGGCGAGTGTAGCGCGCGGGTCCCCCGATGCGAAGGCGAGCGCGGGCGGCGCCGCAATGCGCGCGCCGCCGCCCGCCGCGGCGCGCTCAGCCGGCCTTGGCCAGCGCCGCGTCGCGCTGCGCCGCCAGCGGCGCGCGTTCGCGCAGCAGCGACACGATGCCGGCCGCCGCCTCGCGGCCTTCGAACGCCGCGGTCACCACCAGGTCGGCGCCGCGCACGGCGTCGCCGCCGGCGAACACCTTGGGGTGGGTGGTCTGGTACGGCAGCGCGGCCGCGGCCTTGCGCCGGGTCGCGCAGCTTTCAGTGCTCGCCAGCACCTTGATCCGGCCGTTGTCGGCCAGTTCGATGCCCTGCTGCGCCAGCCACACCGGCGGGTCGGGCTGGAAGCCGAACGCGATCACCACCACGTCGGCGTCGAGCAGTTCCTCGCTGCCTTCGACGATCTCGGCGCGCTGGCGGCCGCGCGCGTCGGGCGCGCCCAGTCGGGTCTGGGCCACGCGCACGCCGCGCACAGTCTCGCCGTCGCCGCTGAGTTCCAGCGGCTGGCGGTTGAACAGGAATTGCACGCCTTCCTCGCGCGCATTGGCCACTTCGCGCGCCGAGCCGGGCATGTTGGCCTCGTCGCGGCGGTACACGCAGCTGACCTGCGCCGCGCCCAGCCGCACCGCGCTGCGCACGCAGTCCATGCCGGTGTCGCCGCCGCCGAGCACGATCACCCGCTTGCCGTGCAGGTCGGGCAGTTCGATATGGTCTTCCCAGCCGGCGATCGGCGCGGAACTCGCGTCGGCGCCCTCGCCGTGCACGATGCGCCCGTTCTGGACCAGGAACGGCAGCGCCGGCAGCACGTTGCGCAAGTCCTGGCCGGGCAGGCCGCCGTCGGTGTAGCGATAGGTGCCCAGGCCGAGGAACACCGCGTCGTAGTCGGCGATCAGCGCATCGAAGCCGATGTCGCGGCCGATCTCCACGCCGAGGCGGAACTGCACGCCCATGCCTTCGAGCACCTCGCGGCGCTTGGCCATCACCGACTTCTCCAGCTTGAAGCTGGGAATGCCGAAGTGCAGCAGGCCGCCGATGTGTTCGTAGCGGTCGAACACCACCGCCTGGATGCCGGCGCGGGCGAGGCGGTCGGCGCAGGACAATCCCGCCGGCCCGGCGCCGACGATCGCGACGCGGTGGCCCGTGGCCTTCACCGTCGACAAATCGGGGCGCCAGCCGTCGGCGAGCGCGTTGTCGACGATGTACTTCTCCACCGCGCCGATGGTGACCGCGCCGAAACCGTCGTTGAGCGTGCAACTGCCTTCGCACAGGCGGTCCTGCGGGCAGACCCGGCCGCAGATTTCCGGCAGCGGGTTGGTCTCGTGGCAGAGCGAGGCGGCTTCGTGCAGGCGGCCTTCGCGCGCCAGCTCGAGCCAGTTGGGAATGTAGTTGTGCAGCGGGCAGGCCCAGCCGCAGTAGGGATTGCCGCAATCCAGGCAGCGGCCGGCCTGCTTTTTGGCCTCGACTTCGGCGAAGCGGCCGTACAACTCGCCCCAGTCGCCGTCCAGGCGCAGTTGCAGCGGAATGCGCGAGGGCATCTCGCGCGGGGCGTCGCGGAATTGGAAGACCTGCTTCTTGCTCATGCTTGCTGGACTCGATGGCGTTGTCGACACACGGCGAGGGACGAATGCGCGGCGGCGGCGGGTTTTACCGGGGAAATGCCAAGGCCGTGGTTGCGCGAAATTCGGTTCATCGTCGTCGCCTTCCAGGTGAGCGTCGCCCGCGTCGCCGACGCGGGACGGGTGAGTGCGGCCGCGCGCGCGATCACGCCGCGCTCCGCAGGGTTTCGGCCAGCGATTCCAGGCTCGCCGCCTTGGGCTTGACCAGCCAGAACTTGCCCAGGTAATCGCGCATCTCGTCGAGGATGCGCCGCGCCCAGGCGCTGCCGGTCAGCGCCACGTGGGTTTCCAGCAGGTCGTGCAGGTGCGAGCGGTGGTGCTCGAAACCGTCGGCGGAGATGCGCAGGATGTCGATCAGCTCGTGGTTGTAGCGATCGACGAAATCGCGCTCGACGTCGAGCACGTAAGCCATGCCGCCGGTGAAGCCGGCGCCGAAGTTCAGGCCGGTGCGGCCGAGCACCGCGACCACGCCGCCGGTCATGTACTCGCAGCAGTGATCGCCGGCGCCTTCCACCACCGCGGTCGCGCCGGAGTTGCGCACGCCGAAGCGCTCGCCGGCGCGGCCGGCGGCGTAGAGCTCGCCGCCGGTGGCGCCGTACAGACAGGTGTTGCCGAGGATCGGCGTCTCGTGCGCGGCGTAGCGCGCGCCCGCGGGCGGACGCAGCACGATGCGGCCGCCGGCCATGCCCTTGCCGACGTAGTCGTTGGCTTCGCCGGTGAGCTCGAACTGCAGGCCGCCGGCCTGGAACGCGCCGAAGCTCTGGCCGGCGGTGCCCTGGAAACGCAGGGTCAGCGGTGCGTCGTTCATGCCGCGGTCGCCGTGGGCGCGGGCGATGCGCCCGGACAGGCGCGCGCCGATGCTGCGGTCGGTGTTGCGGATCTTGTAGCTGTACTCGCCGCCGGCCTTGTGCGCGATCGCCGCGGCCAGCTCGGTGTCGAGTTGCAGCGCCAGCCCTTCGGGTTCGGCCGGCGGCGCCGGCATCCCGCAGTGGCCGCCGTGGGCCAGGCCGGAGCCGGCCAGCAGCGGCGACAGGTCGAGCCGATGCTGGCGCGCGCTGTCGCCGTCGCGCTGGCGCAGCAGGTCGGTGCGGCCGACGATTTCGCCGAGCGTGCGCACGCCCAGCGCGGCCAGCCAATGCCGCACTTCCTCGGCGAGCAGGCGGAAGAAATTCTCGACCCGTTCCGGCAGGCCGGTGAAATGATCGCGGCGCAGCGCGTTGTCCTGCGTCGCCACGCCGGTGGCGCAGTTGTTGAGGTGGCAGATGCGCAGGTACTTGCAGCCCAGCGCGATCATCGGCGCGGTGCCGAAGCCGAAGCTCTCCGCGCCCAGCAGCGCCGCCTTGACCACGTCCAGGCCGCTCTTGAGCCCGCCGTCGGTCTGCAGGATCACGCGTTCGCGCAGGTCGTTGCCGATCAGCGCTTGCCGCGCCTCGGCCAGGCCCAGCTCCCACGGCGTGCCGGCGTAGCGGATCGACGACAGCGGGCTGGCGCCGGTGCCGCCGTCGTGGCCGGACACGGTGATCAGGTCGGCGCCGGCCTTGGCCACGCCGGTGGCGATGGTGCCCACGCCGGCGTGCGAGACCAGCTTCACCGAGATCAGCGCTTCGGGATTGACCTGGCGCAGGTCGTGGATCAACTGCGCCAGATCCTCGATCGAATAGATGTCGTGATGCGGCGGCGGCGAAATCAGGCCGATGCCCGGCATCGCATAGCGCAGCCGCGCGATCAGCTCGTTGACCTTGTGCCCCGGCAACTGGCCGCCTTCGCCGGGCTTGGCGCCCTGGGCGACCTTGATCTGCAGCACTTCGGCGTTGACCAGATACTCCGGGGTGACGCCGAAGCGGCCCGAGGCGATCTGCTTGATCTTCGACACCTTGTCGCTGCGATAGCGCGCCGGATCCTCGCCGCCTTCGCCCGAGTTCGAGCGCCCGCCGAGCCGGTTCATCGCGATCGCCAGCGCTTCGTGCGCTTCCGGCGACAGCGCGCCCAGGCTCATCGCCGCCGAATCGAAGCGGCGCACGATGGCGTCGACCGGTTCGACGTCCTCCAGCGGTATCGCCCGCGCCGGATCGGCTTCGAGTTCCAGCAAGTCGCGCAGCGCCGCGGTCGGGCGCTCGTTGACCGCTTCGGCGTAGTGCTGCCAGTCGCTCCACTCCCCGCTGCCGACCGCGCGCTGCAGGCGGGTGACCACGTCGGGATTGAACAGATGGTATTCGCCGCCGGGCGTGTACTTGAGCAGGCCGCCGATCTCCGGCAGCCGGTTCGGGTTCCAGGCGATGTCGGCCAGGGTTTCGTCGTCGCCCTGCAGCAGCTCGAAGCCGGCGCCGCTGATGCGCGAAGGCGTGCCGGTGAAGCACAGCTCGACCACCTCCTTGTCCAGGCCGATGATCTCGAACAACTGCGCGCCGCGGTAGCTGCCGATGGTGGCGATGCCCATCTTGGAGATGATCTTGAGCAGGCCCTTCTTGATCGCGCGGCGATAGCTGCGGCCGATCTGCGCGACCTCGCCGTGCTTGGTGCGCAGGATGCCGCGCGCGCCCAGGTCGTGAAGAGTCTGGTACGCGAGGTACGGATACACCGCGGTCGCGCCGAAACCGATCAGGCAGGCGAAGTGGTGCGGATCGCGCGCGGTGCCGGTTTCGATGATGAGGTTGGCCTCGCAGCGCAGGCCGACCCGGACCAGATGCTGGTGGATCGCGCCGGTGGCCAGCAGCGCGTGCATCATCAGCGCGTCGCGGCGCGGGCGGCGGTCGCTGACGATCAGCAGCACGATGCCGTCGCGGGTGGCCTCCTCGGCCTCGCGGCACAGCCGCAGCAGCGCCGCCTTGAGCCCTTCCTCGGCGGTGTAGTTGAGGTCGATGTAGCGGTGCGACTGGTCGTAGGGCGACATCGCCAGCAACTGGCGCAGCTTGCGCTGGGCCAGCACCGGCGAGTTGAGATGGATGTGGCCGACGTTGCCCGGCCCGTCGACGAACACGTTGCCCTCGCGCCCGATCTGGGTGGCGAGCGACATCACGCAATCCTCGCGCAGCGGATCGATCGGCGGGTTGGTGACCTGGGCGAAGGCCTGGCGGAAGTGGTCGTACAGCGGCCGCACCTGTTGCGAGAGCACCGCCATCGGCACGTCGTCGCCCATCGAGCCGGTGGCTTCCTGTTCGATCTCGGCCAGCGGGCGCAGCACTTGCTCGCGCTCCTCGCGGGTGAGCTGGAACAGCTTCTGGAAGCCGGCCAGGGTCTCGTGGTCGAACGGCTCCGCGGCCAGGTTCGGATCGATCAATTCGCTGTGCAGGTAGGTCATGCCCTGCTTGAGCCAGCGCTTGTACGGCGCGCGCGCGCGGTTGACCCGGTCGATGGCTTCCGAATCCAGCAGCTCGCCCTGGTACAGGTCGACGGCGATCATCTCGCCCGGGCCGAGCTTGCCCTTGGCGTCGATCTCTTCGGCCGGCAGCTCCCACACGCCGGCTTCCGAGGCGATCAGGAAATGGCGGTCGCGCGAGCGCAGCCAGCGCGCCGGGCGCAGGCCGTTGCGGTCGAGCGTGCAGGCGGCGTAGCGGCCGTCGCAGGTGACGATGCCGGCCGGGCCGTCCCACGGCTCGGTGTTGAGCGCGTAGTACTCGTAGAACGCGGCGAGGTCGGCGTCCTTGTATTCCAGCGATTGGGTCGCCGGCGGGATCAGGATGCGCATCGCCTTGAGCAGGTCCATGCCGCCGGCCTGCAGCACTTCCAGCATGTTGTCGAGGCTTTGCGAATCCGAGCCGTCGACGCTGACGATGTGGTCGAACTCTCGCAGGTCCAGGTTCGGCGTGCGCCAGGCGTGCGCGCGCGCCTGCGCCCAGGCGCGGTTGCCGGCGATGGTGTTGATCTCGCCGTTGTGGGCGAGCAAGCGGAACGGCTGCGCCAGCGGCCAGCGCGGCGTGGTGTTGGTGGAGAAGCGCTGGTGGAACACCACCGCGCTGGCGGCCAGTTCGGGCCGTTGCAGGTCCGGATACAGCTGCATCAGCCGGTCGGGCAGGACCATGCCCTTGTAGCCGATGCTGGCCGAAGACAGGCTCACCACATAGAAATCGCGCAACTCGCGCAGACGCTGTTCGGCGCGGCGCCGGGCCAGGAACAGCGAGCGCTGGAACGCGGCCGGATCGAACGGGCTGGCCGCGTCGACGAAGATCTGTTCGATCCGCGGCATGGTGGAGCGCGCCAGGTCGCCGCAGGCCTCCAGATTGGTCGGCACCACGCGCCAGCCGGTGACCCGCATGCCTTCGTTACGCAGGGTCTCGTTGAGGGTGTCGCGGGCGCGTTGGGCGGCGTCGGCGTCGTGCGGCAGGAACACCAGACCGGCGGCGAAGTGCGCGCCCGGGCGGATGTTGGCCTCGCGCGCGATCAGGCGCAGGAACGCGTCGGGATGGCGGATCAGCAGGCCGCAACCGTCGCCGCTGAGGCCGTCGGCGGCGACGCCGCCGCGATGGGTCATGCGCGACAGCGCTTCCAGGGCGCGGTCCACCAGGGCGCGGCTGGGACGATCGTCGAGCTGCGCGATCAGCCCGAAACCGCAGCTGTCCCGCTCGTCGCGGGGATCGTAGAGCCCGGGGGAGTTCGCAGAACTCGGAAGGCTCGCACTGTCTTGCCTGGCTTGCATCGCATCTCCGGGACGATGAGTGTTCCGTGGATCGCTAGCTCGCTACCGCTGCGCGTTGTGGTCCTGCCTCGGTCGGGGCGCCGCCGCGGGTGCGCGGCATTGCGTCGGGTTCCGGCGTTCGGCTGTGTCCTGGAGTTCGCTTCCTGAGGTCCGCAACGCGCGTCGCGTTCGCGACGTCGCTAAGTCTGGTGGTTTTCGCTCGAAGACCGTCCACCGCCGGCGAGGACGTTGGTCCGCACCGCAGCGTTGAAAACCGAGCGAGTCCCGACTTAAGCACAAATTGTGCGATGCGGCAATTCGCCCAGGGGCGCGGAAATTCCAAGACTTGAGCGGCGTCGCGCTTGTGAGCGCGCGCGCTCACAGCCGATTTCGTAAGCCGATGATCGCAATGGAAAAATAACCGGGTCGCGGGCGCATTAGTAACGTCGGAAACCATTGCCGCATGACATTCGTCGGTAGTCGCCGCGCGGGCGGGCGCTAAACTGCGCGGCGAGCATCCCTCGCACCCTCTTTCAGGCCGGCCGCCGACCCCATGACTACCGCATCCGCTCCCGCTCCGGGCGCGCGCCGCGCTGCGCTCGTCTTCATCTTCGTCACCGTGCTGATCGACGTGCTGTCGTTCGGGCTGATCATTCCGGTGCTGCCGCACCTGATCGAGAAGTTCGTCGACGGCGACACCGCGCGCGCGGCCTATTGGGTCGGCCTGTTCGGCACCGTGTTCGGGCTGGTCCAGTTCGTGTTCTCGCCGATCCAGGGCAGCCTGTCGGACCGCTACGGCCGCCGGCCGGTGATCCTGCTGTCGTGCCTGGGCCTGGGCCTGGACTTCATCCTGATGGCGGTGGCCAACACCTTGCCGCTGCTGCTGATCGGCCGGATCGTCTCCGGCATCACCTCGGCCAGCTTCACCACCGCCAACGCCTACATCGCCGACATCACCGCGCCGGAACAGCGCGCCAAGAGCTTCGGCATGATCGGCGCCGCGTTCGGCGTGGGTTTCGTGCTCGGGCCGTTGATCGGCGCGTATCTGGGCGAGGTCGACTTGCGCCTGCCGTTCTGGTTCTCGGCCGGGCTGGCGCTGCTGAACTTCCTCTACGGCCTGTTCGTGCTGCCCGAGTCGCTGCCGAAGGAAAAGCGCACCGCGCGTTTCGATTGGAGCCACGCCAATCCGCTGGGTTCGCTGATGTTGCTCAAGCGCTATCCGCAGGTGTTCGGGCTGGCGGCGGTGGTGTTCATCGCCAACATGGCCCATTACGTCTATCCGAGCATCTTCGTGCTGTTCGCCGACTACCAGTACCACTGGGGCCTGCGCGAAGTCGGCTGGGTGCTGCTGGTGGTGGGCGTGTTCAACATCATCGTCAACGTCGCCTTGATTGGCCGCGTGGTGGCGCGCCTGGGCGAGCGCCGCACCTTGCTGCTGGGACTGAGCTGCGGCGTGATCGGCTTCGTCATCTACGGCCTGGCCGAACAGGGCTGGTACTTCCTGCTCGGGCTGCCGATCAGCGCGTTGTGGGCGATGGCCGCGCCGGCGACCCAGGCGCTGGTCACCCGCCAGGTCGGCGCCGACGCGCAGGGCCGGGTGCAAGGCTCGCTGATGAGTCTGATCGCGCTGGCCGGCGTGATCGGGCCGGCGTTGTACGCCGGCAGCTTCGGCTATTTCATCGGCAAGGGCGCGCCGGTGCATCTGCCGGGCGCGCCGTGGTTCATCGCCGCGGCGCTGCTGACCCTGGGCCTGCTGATCGCCTGGCGCTATGCGCGCGCGCCCACGGCGCCGGCCGCGCCGGCGCAGGCGGGCACGGCCGAAGCGACTGTCTGAATGCACGCTCCTCCCCACCTGACTGATGGCACAGGTAGGCGAGCGCAGCGCGCCGGCATGGTCGTGGTTCGTACAGCCAGGAGAACCCCATGCGCGCAGTCACCGTTTTGATTCCGCTGCTCGCCGCCGTCGCCTTGAGCGGCTGCGGCGGGGTGTCGTATCGCGACACCAACGCCGCCGTCGACGCGCGGCCCGAATGCGCCAGCGGCCCGACCCGCCCGGGCGAAACCCCGCCGTCGTGGTGCGAGCGCAAGCAGGAAGTGGATTGGAAATCCGATCGCGGCAGCGAGAAGGTCGACTTCAAGAAGAAGGACGATCAGCGCTGAGGTCGGGGCATTGCGCTGAAGTCTCTGGATCCCCGCCTTCGCGGGGATGACGACTTGGAGCGGCGCGGTCAAACCCACTTGCTGTGCAACCCACCCATCGTCATGCCCGCGAAGGCGGGCATCCAGGGCTTTATCGAGGCATGGCTCTGAGGTCTCTGGATCCCCGCGTTCGCGGGGATGACGACTTGAACAGGTGCGGCGAAACCGACTTGCCGCGAAACCCACCCATCGCCATGCCCGCGAAGGCGGGCATCCAGGGCTTCACCGCGACACGGCGCTGAAGTCCCTGGAAACCAAGCTCAAGGCGCCATCTGCCCCAGCTCCGCCTCCGGCAGCGGCAGCAACGCCCAGAACGGCACCCGGGTCTTGGCCCAGTCGCGCGCGGCGTCGCCGAGGATTTCCACCAAGGTCGCCGCGTCGTCGGCGTTCGCCGCCTGCCACGCGCCGGCGCGTTCGATCAGCAACAGATAGCCCGGCGCCGGCCACCACGACAGGTCGTTGACGCTGTCGTCGAGCGCGTCCCAGTTGCCGCCGAACCACTCGGGAAAGCGCAGGCCGGCGGCGATGCGGGCCAGCGCGTCGTCCTTGTCGCGGCAACCGGCGAAGTCCACCCGCGCGAGCGCGAACTCGAGTTCTGCGGCCGCATCGGCCAGGGCTTGGCTGTCGCGCGCATCGATGAAGTAGGCGCCGGCCTGGGCCGGGTCGGCGAGCAACGCGCGCGGGTCGATGGCGCTCATCGCGCGGCTCCTTGGGCGGGCGGGTCGAAACGGCGGAAGCTGCGGTAGTGATCGTCGCTGTAGTAATACTCGGCCGGCGGATCGCCGCCGGTGACGATGCGGCGCGCGCCGCGGTCGCCGGAGCCCGGCGTTTCCACGGTGTACTCGCGGTAGTAGCCGCGCGGCTGCGAAGGCAGGCGGCGCTCGCGGTTCTGGAAGGTGCTGCCGTCCTGGCGATGCTCGAACGGGCCGCCAGCGGCGATGCGGCGCAGCACGTCGTGGGCTTCGTTCGGCAAGAACGCGGGGTAGGCGGCGTCGCGTGCGTTCTCGTTGCGCGGCGCGCGCGAACCGTCGGCGACGGCGACCGGGCCCGAGGCGGTCGCAGCAGGATGAGGGCCGAACTGGTTCCAGGCCCACAGGCCGATCAAGACGACGACGGCGAGGGGCCAAAGAGTGCGGCGCATGGCGAGAGGCTCCCGGAAAAGGTCGGGAGTTTAGGCGAGGCGGGCTCTACGCGACATGAGCGGCGGCGCGCCGCGCGCGGCTCAACCGCAACCCACGTCGACGATGACGTTGCGCTCGTCCACATGCACGTTGACCCGCCCGTCCAGATATTCCTTGGTGATCATCTGCCCCGGCTTGAGCACGCGCACCGTGTGGCCGCCGGCGGCGGTGCGGGCGCGCTCGACCGTGGCGGCGTCGGCGGTCTTGCCGATCAGGCTGGATTTGGCGGCTTCGGCGTTGCAGCTCGGGCGCGGCGGCAGTGGGGCGGGCTGCGCCGGCGCGGCCGGCTCGGCGACGGTCTGCCCGGTGGCGACGGCTTGTTCGGTTGAACTGGGCATCTCGGCGGCTGGGCGGGAGGCCGCGCAGGCGCTCATCGCCAGCGGCAACGCGGCGGCCAGGCACAGGGCGGGCAGAAGGCGGCGGACGGCGACGGTCGGTGCGGACATGGCGGACTCCTTCGCGATGCGCGCGGGGCGCGGTCGCTCGAGCCTGCGCCGGGGCGGCTGTGTCGCGGGTTAATGCCGGCGCGCGCGATCGCCGATTCGCGACTGCGCGCACAGCGCGGGAGATCCGGGTGTCTTTGTTGTGGGAAGGCCTTCAGGCCCGATGCGTTCGTTTCGATCCGAAACAAGAGCATCGGGCCTGAAGGCCCTCCCACAAGGGCTTCGCTGCAAGCGCGCGGATCAGCCGCAGCGCAGGCCGGTGATTGCGCCGCGGTCGTTGACGTCGACGTTGATGCGGTCTTCGCGGTAATCCATGGTCGCGGCCGTGCCCGGGGTCAGCACGCGCACGTCGCGGCTGTGGGTTTCGCTGCGGATGCGCTCGACCGTGGCGGCGTCGGGCGCGCGGCCGATGGCCCAGCGCGCGGCTTCGGCGTTGCAGCTCTGGCCGACGTTGGTCGGCGGAATCGGGGTGGCGCAGGCCGACAGCATCAGGCCGAGCGCGGCGACCGGCAGGGCGAGGCGGAGAGAGACGGGGGAGGACATGGCGAGGCTCCTGTATGAGGCATGGACGGGAGTGCCGCGAGCCTGGGCCCGGCGGCGTGTGCGGCGCATGAAGGCCGGCATCGCGGCAACGGCGCGGCGGCGAAGGCCATGTCTGGCGCGTTGCCGCGTTGCGTCGCGACCGGGTCGTTCCCGCGAGGCAGGGCGAGTCTATACGAGGGCGATGAACGCGCATGTATCGCGCTTGTAATCGCTTGTGTCCGGCGTTGTGGGAGGGACTTCAGTCCCGACGCTTTTCGATCGGGGCGGCAACGAACGCGTCGGGACTGAAGCCCCTCCCACAAACGCGTCAGGACGCCAGCAACGCCGCATCCGCCTGCGCTTGCGCCTGCACCAACCGCTGCATCAACTCGGCTAAGGTGACCACGTCCTGATGATTGTGCGCGGCGACCCGCCGCAGCAGCGACGACGCGCCGCCGCGCAGGAAATGCAGCCACGCCGCCGGCGCCTGCGAACCGGGCAGGTCGTCCTCGCGCACGATCCGCAGCAGTTCGCGTTCCATCGTCGCCAGCTTGCAGTTCTCCCACACGCCGCGGTACAGGCGCCGGGTCGGGAACAACAGGTCGACGTGGTCGAGCCCGGCCAGCGGATTGGCGATGCGCGCCAGCCGGTAACGGGTGTTGAGCAGCGGGGCGTCGTAGCAGCGGCCGTTGTAGCTCGACAGCACCGTGTCCGGCGTCAGCCAGCGCGCGAACTCGCGCAGCATCGCGCTCTCGGCCGACAGCGTGGAGATCATGAGTTGGCGGATGCGCAGGCCGTCGCCGCGCTGCGGGTCGTCGTACCAATCGGCCGCGCCGATCATGAAGGCGCGGGTGCCGGTGCCGCCGGCCAGGCCGGTGGTTTCGGTGTCGAAGAACAGCAGCCGGCGCGGATCGACGTGGTCGTCGCGGCGTTTGGCGAAGGCCAGCGACAGCGCCTCGCATGGGCCCGGCAGCGGCAGATGGGCCTGGATCAGGTGCAGGCCGGGCGCGATTTCCTCGCCGGGCAGGGAGCGATCGACGGGCAGGGCGCGCACGCTGCGCGGCGCCGGTGCGTCCGGCGCGCGTGCGGGCAGGCGCGGGCGTGCGTTCGTATCGCGCGCGTTCGCATCGGGATCGCGCCGGGCGGGTGTGGCGGCGGGCGAAACGGTCGTCGGCTTGCGCTCGCGCAGCGCGATCATGCGGCGCAGGGCGTCGAGGTCGGGACGTTGCGGGCGGCTAGGCGCGAGGCCGTCGGGACCGAAGATCGCGTCCGCGCCGCCGGATGGGTTCGCAGCGGCGTCGCTGCGCGCGTCGCCGGTTGCGGCAGCGGCGACCGATGCATCCACCGACGTAGCGCCGTTCGGCGCCTCGTGCGGCTCGCGCCGCACCACCGGGAACGCCGTCGGCGCCGCATCGCGCTGCGGCGCCGCCTCGCTGCGTCCGGCCTGCTTCTGCAATGCGCGCAGCTTGGCCAGGTTCAAGCTCATGCGTCGGCATCCGCGAGCAGGTGCAGCACCTTCAGCGCCAGCGCGCGCGGCGTGGCGCCGTGGCCTTCCTCGTCGCTGGCCAGCACCGGGCCGACGCAGGCCGGGCAGCCGGCGCGGCAATCGCAGCTGGCGACCAACTCGCGCGCGCGCAGTACCAGTTCGGCCTGACGCTGCCACAACGGCTCGCTGAGCCCGACGCCGCCGGGGAAGTTGTCGTACAGGTACACCGTCGGCACGAACTGCTGCACCTCGCCGACCAGGGCCATCGCGGCATGGCCTTCGCCGCCGCCGTCGCCGGCGCGGATCTGCCCGTGGCCGTCCTTGTCCTGGGTCGCGAACCACGCGCCGTCGCCGTTGCCGACCGACTTCTGCAGATCGCGCGCGTCGGCCATCACCGCCACCGTGGCGACGATGTGCAGCGCGTGCGCGGCGCCGAGAAAGCCGTCGAGCGCGTCCTGGCGCGAATCGAAACGCGACAGCAGCACGCCCTGCGGCAACTGCCACCACAGCGCGGTGGTGTGCAGTTCCTGGTCGGGCAGGTTGACCGGGCCGTAGCCGATGCTCTCGTGGGTGTAGTAGCGGATCTTCTTGTAGCCGGCCACGCGCCGCACCACGTGCACCTCGCCGTGATGGCTGTCGCCGCGGCCGGCCTCGCCGCCGTCGAAGCGTTCGAGCACCTTGAGCTTGGTGTAGTCGATCGAGTCGGTGTAGTAATCGACGTGGGTGCGGGTGACGTAGGCCTTGCGGCCGTCCCAGTCCAGCCGTTCGACCTGATACGGCACCGACTGGATCATGTGGATCGCGCCTTCGTACAAGGTCAGTGCCGCGGCCGAGTAATCGACTTCGGCGATGATGGTCTGGCGCCCGTCGCTGCGGTCGACCACGACGAAGTTGCCGTCGGCGACCGAGCGCAGGCTCACCGCGTTGGCCGGATAGCTGTCGGCGATCCATTCCCAGCGCTCGCCCTCGCGGTGGACCACGCCGGTTTCGGCCAGCGCTTCCAGGAATATTTCCGGATCGACCGGGCCGAACGCTTCGCCCTGCTGGAACGGCAGCTCGAACGCGGCGCAGCGGATGTGGTCGAACAGGATCAGCGGCTGGTCCGGGGCGATGCGCGCGTGCTCGGGCGAGGCGTCGGCGAAGAAATCCGGATGCCGCACCACGTACTGGTCCAACGGCTGCGAACTGGCGACCATCACGCCGAGCGAGGGTTGCTGGCGGCGCCCGGCGCGGCCGAAGCGCTGCCAGGTGGCCGCGACCGAGCCCGGATAGCCGTTGAGCACGACCACATCGAGGCTGCCGATGTCCACGCCCAGTTCCAGCGCCGAGGTCGCGACGATGCCGTCGATGCGGCCGTCGCGCATCGCCCGCTCGGCCTCGCGCCGCTCGCTCGGCAGATAGCCGCCGCGGTAGGCGCGGATGCGCGCGGGCTTGCGCGGATCGGCGTCGAACACGTCCTTCAAGTACTTGGTCAGCACCTCGACCATCAGCCGGGTCTGCGCGAACACCAGGGTCTTGAGCCCGGCCTTGATCGCGATGCGGGCGATGCGGTTGCTCTGCGAGCGCGCCGAGGCGCGCAGGCCGAGGTCGGCGTTGATCACCGGCGGGTTCCACAGCAGCACGTGCTTGTCGCCGGTCGGCGCGCCGGAATCGAGGATCGCGCGCACCGGCTGCTCGATCAGCGCTTCGGCATGCGCCTGCGGATTGCCGATGGTGGCCGAGCACAGGATGAACTGCGGGCGCACGCCGTAGAACGCGCAGATGCGCTTGAGCCGGCGCAGCACCCCGGCGACGTGGCTGCCGAACACGCCGCGGTAAGTGTGTACTTCGTCGATCACCACAAAGCGCAGGTTCTCGAAGAACTGCGCCCACTTGGTGTGATGCGGCAGGATCGCCTGATGCAGCATGTCCGGGTTGGACACGACGATGTCGCCGTGCAGGCGGATCGCCTGGCGCGCATCGCCGGGCGTGTCGCCGTCGAAGGTGAAGGCTTTCACGCCCAGGTCGCCGGCGCGGTTGAGCTCCAGCAATTCGGCTACCTGGTCCTGCGCCAGCGCCTTGGTCGGAAACAGATACAGCGCCTTCGCGCCCGAGGTCATCGCCGCGCTGACCACCGGCAAGGTGTAGCACAGCGACTTGCCCGACGCGGTGGGCGTGACCACGGCGACGTGCTCGCCGGCCTGCGCGGCCTGCCAGGCCTCGGCCTGATGGCTGTAGAGCCGGTCGATGCCGCGCGCGCGCAGCGCGGCCTTCAGCGGTTCGGGCAGATCCTCCGGCAGCGGCGCATAGCGGCCCTCGCGGCCGGGGAGGGTGAAGTGCCCGGTGATGCGGTCGCGATAACGCCGCTGCAGGCGCTGGGCCAGCGCGGCGCCGTGGCGCGCCGGCAGCGGCGCGTCCTCGCCCTCGGCCTTGCGCGCGTTGGGGTGGGCGGGGACGAGGTCGTGGTGCGCGGGGTCGATAAGAGCGGACATGGCGGGGCCGGACGGGGCGTCGTCTCGTTGTACGCGACTGGGGTCTCAGCGTGTGAGACGGGGACGTGGCGGGCGCGACGGCTTTGCCGTTTGTGGCGGCGGCCCATACTTTTGCGGCAGCGCCTTTGTGGGAGGGCCTTCAGGCCCGATGCCTTTGTCTCGGCTCGCCGCGACCTGACCGAAAGGCATCGGGCCTGAAGGCCCTCCCACAAAAGCCGGCCGCGGCCTTGTATCCTTGCGCGCCGCGAATTTCCCCGCTCCCCATGAAGATCGGCATCGATTTCGGCACCAGCTATTCGGCCGCCGCCGCGGTCATCGACGGCGAGGTCCGCACCGTGCGCTTCGGCGAGGAACGCCAGTTCCGCACCACGGTGTATTTTCCCGAGGCCGTGCCCGACCCGGACAAGTTCGAACTCGACGACGCGATGGAGGCCGAGGTCGACGGGCTGGTGCGCAGCGCGCGCGCCGAGCAGAGCCGCAACCCCGGCCAGGCCCGCCGCAGCGACATCGAGCTGCGCCGCGATGCGGTGCGCGCGGTGCGCCGACAGTGGCTGGAGCGGCAGGTGCGCGAAGCGCGCGCCTCGGCCGCCTCGCTGCAGAACGCGGTGTACGGCGAGGAAGCGGTGGAGGCGTATCTGGCCGAAGGCTTCGGCAATCTGGTGCAGTCGCCCAAGTCGATGCTCGGTTACCAGCTGGCGCCGCACGTGCGCCAGACCATCGTCGGCATCGCCGGCTACATCCTCGAACACATCCGCCTCAGCGCCAGCCAGCAGTTCGGCGCCAACGTGCGCGCGGCGGTGCTGGGCCGGCCGGTGCAGTTCCGCAGCTCGATGGGCGCGGCCGGCGGCGACCAGGCGCTGGAGATCCTGCGCGAGGCCGCCGCGTCGGCCGGTTTCGATCAGGTCGATTTCCTGGAAGAACCCGTGGCCGCGGCGCTGGGCCATCACGCCGGCAGCGCGCAGCGCCACCGCGCGCTGGTGGTCGACATCGGCGGCGGCACCAGCGACATCACCCTGGCCGAAGTCGGCGGCGCGCAGGCGCCGCGGGTGCTGGGTTCGTGGGGCATCGCCCGCGGCGGCGTCGACGTCGATCTCGCCCTGAGCCTGTCGCGCTTCATGCCGCTGTTCGGCAAGGGCGCCACGCGCGTGCCGGCGCACCATTTCGTCGAAGCCGCGACCGTGCACGACGTGATCCGCCAGCGCGATTTCCAGCGCCGCGACGCCTACCGCGAGGTGCCCGAGCCGTTCGGTCCGCGCCTGATCGCGCTGCAGGACACCGGCAACACCACGCGCCTGAGCCGCGCGGTGGAAGCGGCCAAGATCGAGCTGAGCTCGCACGAGCGCAACCGCGCCGCGCTCGACTACATCGAAACCGGGCTGACCCAGGACGTGCTCGCGCCCGACCTGTCCGCGGCCGCCGAAGGCTTCCTCGGCTTCCTGACCGAACTGCTCGGCGAAGTCGCCGCGCAGATCGGCGAACCGCCGCAGGTGGTGTTCCTCACCGGCGGCATGTCGCGCGCGCCGTACGTGCGCGCCGCGGCGCAGCGCTGCTTCCCGGATGCGCAACTGGTGGCGGGCGATCCGTCGCTGGGCGTGGTGTCGGGGTTGGCGTTCGCGGCTGCCGAGAAATGATTTTTCGGCGTAGCAGCGCATAGCGAAATCGTTTTGGCGTCTGTGGCAATTTAAAAGCATCGGCACGGAGGCGACGATGCAAAAAATCAAGAAAAAGGCCACAGAAAATACCGATGTTCCGGGCGGTAAAGTGCTGGACTGGTTAATACTTCAGTTCAGGCAGCACCCAAAAAGCGCAGTACTGACGACATCGATGCTTTGGGGCGGAATGATAATTCTGCTGCATTTCTATCGCATCGGTTACCTGCCGATACTCGCTTTGCCCGACCTGTTCGGAGTGGTTCTCTCCGCCGCGGCTATGGGCGCACTGCTAGTGCTGTCAGTGTGTTTCATCATGCTGATCCCCGGTCTGGCATTGGTTCATTGGGCCAGATGCGGCATGGGGCCAAGAAAGAATTCAGTTGTTCGTGAGGGGAAGCGGCCGGTCTTCCATTGGCGCTATCAGAACTTCGCCTTATGTACCGTTGCCGGAGCCGTAGCGGCTGCCTTGATCTATGGGGCTTTGTTCGCCAGTTTCGATGTCTGGCTTGAAGCGGTGCCATGGCTCATCACGGCGCTAGTCACGGCAGCAGGACTTTGTGTCGGTCTAATCTGGGTAGTTGCGGACACCGACTTCGGCAAGCGATGGGTCGTCGATCCGAGTAGGTGTTGGTGGAAATTCCTCTTGCTGCAGGTGCTTTCCTACTTCTTCTGGTGGGCTTATGCCGCGTTAATGTTGCTGTTCTGGGCGAATCGAACGGGATGGGACATGGCGCTCAATGTCGTTATCTTGCTGGTTTTGTCCGTGTTTTTGCACTTGCTGATGCTGGCGGTCTCGAAGAGATCAGCAAGGACCAAAGCCGTGGCCGTGCTGGGGATCGTCTGTTATTTCACTCTGGCGACCAATTCTTTGACGAGTTGGCAAAGCAGGATCGTCGCCCATTTCGACCTCGGTGAGGTGAGCCACGTAAATCTGATCCTCGACAGAACGGGCTGCGATGCGGTGAACTCGGCATGGAGCAAAAGGCCCTGCGTGGTGGTTCAGGGCGGCTCTCCACAGGCTTACCTGCTTTACGACGTCGATTTGATCACTCGTGTCGGGCCGTTCTACGTCGTAGGTGAATCGGGGGCGGTAAACGATCTTGAAGATCGAAGATTGCTGCGTGTTGCGATAAAGAGCGATAACGTTCTTGGTTGGTCACGGATCAGGTCCGAAAAGTCGCCTAAATGAAACCTCATTCGCCCTCCTGCGACCGCAACCGCGACCCCATCCTCGCGGTGCTGCGCGAACACTTCGCCGACCGCCGCGACGCGCTGGAGATCGGCAGCGGCACCGGCCAGCACGCGGTGCATTTCGCCGCGGCGATGCCGTGGCTGCGCTGGCAATGTTCCGATGCCGCGGCGTACCTGCCGGGCATCCGCGCGTGGCTGGACGAGGCGGCGTTGGCGAATACGCCGCCGCCGCTGGAGCTGCAAGCCGTCGTGCAGCCGGCGCCGGGTTTCGCACCGCCGCCGCCGTTGCCGCGCGACGCCGACGGCGCGTCGCGCGGGTTCGATGCGGCGTTCAGCGCCAACACCTTGCACATCATGGGCTGGCCGCAGGTCGAGGCGTTCTTCGCCGGGTTGGCGACGGTGCTGGCCGACGAGGCGGTCGTGGCCGTGTACGGGCCGTTCAACTACGGCGGCTGCTACACCAGCGACAGCAATCGCGCGTTCGATGGCTGGCTGAAGGAGCGCGATGCGGCCTCGGGCATCCGCGATTTCGAGGCGGTCGATGCGCTCGCCGCCAGGATCGGCCTGCGCCTGGTGCGCGACGTGGAGATGCCGACCAACAACCGCTGCCTGGTCTGGCGCCGCGGCTGAGCCGCGGCATCGCGGCGCTTGACCGCAGCGGCCGCCGCGTCCGCACAATGGCCCCTGGTTCCGAACCGGTCCCGACCATGCGCGCTTCGCCTGCGTACCCGTTGTTGTGCGTTCTCGCATTGGCCGGCGGTTGCGCGCCGGCGCCGGCCCCATCGAACGCGGCCGATGGCGAGGCGACGCCCTCCGCATCGGTTAACGCCGCGCCTGCGCCCGCCTGGCGCGTCGCCGACTGGCCGCTGCCGGCCGTCGCCGCAGCCGCGCAACCGGACCTGATCGCCGCGCCGGACGGCGGCTGGCTGTTGTCGTGGATGGAGCCCGGCGCGCGCGGCGGCCATGCGCTCAAGTTCGCCCGCGCCGGCAGCGACGGGCGCTGGGACGCGCCGCGCAGCATCGCCGCCGGCACCGACTGGTTCGTCAACTGGGCCGACACGCCGCATATCGCGCTGAGCGCCGACGGCGCGCTGTGGGCGCACTGGCTGCAGAAGTCGGCGCCGGCGACCTACGCCTACGACGTGGTGCTGACCCGTTCGGCCGATGGCGGCGCGACCTGGTCGAAGCCGCTCAAGGTCAACGATGACGGCACCGAAACCGAACACGGCTTCGTCTCGCTGTGGGCGGACGGTGCCGACGGGATCGGCGTGGCCTGGCTCGACGGCCGCCACACCGGCGGCGGCGCAGGGCACGGCTATGGCCACGCCGGCCATCGCGGCGCGATGAGCCTGCGCGCCGCGCGCTTCGACGCGGCGCTGGCGCGCTCGCTCGACAACGAAATCGACGCGATGACCTGCGACTGCTGCCAGACCGACGCCGCGCTGACCGCGCGCGGCCCGCTGCTGGTCTATCGAGACCGCGACCCGCAGGAGATCCGCGACATCGCCGCGACCCGCTTTGATGCCAGCGGCTGGAGCGCGCCGCGGCCGGTCCACGCCGACCGTTGGACCATGCCGGCCTGCCCGGTCAACGGCCCGTCGGTGGCGGCCCGCGGCGAGGACGCGATCGTCGCCTGGTACACCGCCGCGGGCGGCGAATCCAAGGTCCAGGTCGCGCGCAGCCGCGATGGCGGCGCCAGTTTCGGCGCGCCGCTCGTACTCGATCGCGGCGAGCCGGTGCAGGGCCGGGTCGAAGCCGCGCTCGGCGCGGACGCGGCCTGGGTGCTGTGGCTGCGCGAAGACCGGCAAGGCCAGACGCTGTGGCTGGCGCGCTTGGCGCCGGACCTGTCGCGCGAACTGCAGCGCATCGAACTCGCGCGCCTGCAGGGCCGCGGCCGCGGCACCGGCTTCCCGCAATTGGCCATCGGCGACGGCGTGGTGTCCGTGGTCTGGACCGAACTGATCAACGGCGCCGCGCGTCTGCGCGGGGCGCGGCTTCAGCCGGAGGCGGCGGTTTCCAGCAAGGGCGAGTCGAACATCGCCGCCGGCGAAATCACCGGTTCGTCCAGCGGCACGCGCGCGCCGTAACGCTCGCGCAGCTTGGCCTTCACCGCCGGGTCGTCGAGCTCGAACTCGCGCAAGCGCTGCAGGCGGCCGATGCGCACGCCCATCGCGCGGTCGTAGAGCTTGTAGGCCAGCTCGCTGCAATAGATACGCTCATCCGACCAACCGAAGCCGAGATCGTAATGCTTGCCGCGCAGTCGCTCAGCTTGCGTACGCAGGCGCCCGACCTGCGCCGCATCCGGCGGCGTGCGCAGCCGCTTGACCACGTAATGCCCGCCCTGGCCGCGCGCGATCCAGTCGGCCAGCGGCGTATAGCGCACCGGTTCGACCGCCTCGAACACGTAAGGCCGGCCGTCGCGGTGCAGCACCACGCCCATGTGGCTGTAGCGCGAACCGGTGGCGCGCTGGATCGCCAGGCTCTGGGCCGAGCGCGAGGCGTGGAAGATCAGGTCGCCGTCGCGCACCGGCGGCGGCGCGGCGCGGGCGCAGGCCGCGCTCAGCGTCAACAGTGCGGCCAATACCAGCGCGCGCATCATGCCAGCGCGCTCACGCCGGCTCGGTCGCCGCGGCGACGGTGGCGAACAGGCGCAGGTCGCGCGGCTCGTTGCCGTGGCGGATCATGCCCTGCGCGTGCATGCCCAGGCGTTCGAGCACCTTGATCGAGGCGGCGTTGTCCGGATTGACGATGGCCAGCACCCGCGGCAGCGCCAGCGACTCGCGCGCGTAGCGCAGCACCGCCGCGCCGGCTTCGACCGCGTAGCCGCGCTGCCAGTGGCGCTGCAGGAAGGCGTAGCCCAGGTCGGGGTCGGGCAGGGTGTCGCGGCACAGCAGGCCGCACATGCCGACCGGCTCGCCGCTGTCGCGCAGTTCCACCCGCCACAGGCCGTAGCCGTGGCGCGCGTAGCTGGCGGCGGGGCCGTCCTGGATGTAGCGCAGGGCGCTGTCGAGATCGCGCACGCCGCGGTCGCCGATGCCGCCGAGGAAGCCGGGTTCGTTGACCAGTTCGAGGATGAAGCCGGCATCGCCGGCGGTGAGTTCGCTCAGGGTCAGGCGTTGGGTCTGGATCGTCGGCATGGGCAGCGGCGCGCGCGGTAGGTCGGGCAACGATACGACAGTGGCGCGGCCAGGTGAGGGCGCGATGAAGTCGGCGCGGCCGCGGCTACACTGGCCGGCCCGCATCGACGCCTTCATCGCCATGGACGCGCCTTCCCGCCTGCACGAGATCCACCCCATCGCCGAAGACAAGCGCCGCGCCGTGCTCGACGCGCTGGTCCGGATCGAGCGCGAGCACGACGTGCGCGTGGTCTACGCCTGCGAATCCGGCAGCCGCGGCTGGGGCTTTTCCTCGCCCGACAGCGACTACGACGCACGCTTCGTCTACGTGCACCGGCAGCCGTGGTATCTCAGCGTCAACGAGCGCACCGGGCCGGGCGAGCCGCAGCGCGACGTGATCGAGCTGCCGATCGAGGCCGACCTGGACGTGGCCGGCTGGGACCTGCGCAAGGCGCTGCGGCTGGTGTCCAAGTCCAATCCGACGCTGTTGGAGTGGCTGCGCTCGCCGATCGTGTACCGCCAGGACCCGGCGATGGCGGCCGAGCTGCACCGCCTGGCCGAGCGCTTCTATTCGCCGGTCGCGGCCTGGCACCACTATCTGAGCCTGGCGCGCGGCACCTTCCGCTCGCATTTGGGCGGCGACAGCATCCGCACCAAGAAATACCTGTACGTGCTGCGGCCGGTGCTGGCCTGCCAATGGATCGAACGCGAGGACAGCGCGCCGCCGATGGCGTTCGAGCTGCTGCTCGATCGCCTGCTGCCGGACGGCCCGGTACGCGAGGCGATCGAGGAATTGCTGGTGCGCAAGCGCCGCAGCGCCGAGGTCGAGGCCGGGCCGCGGGTGCCGGCGCTGAGCGATTTCCTCGCCGCACAGCTGGAGCGGATGCAGGCGCAGCCGCCGCAATTGAAGCCGGGGCAAGGGCGCGGCGACGAGCTCGACGAGTTCTTCCGCGCGGCGCTGCAGCAGGACGGGTAATCCCGCCCGAAGCCCTTGTAGGAGCGGCGCGAGCCGCGACCAACCGCAGCGACGCACGAAAGCGTTTTGCCCGAAGCCCGGGCAATCGGCCGGCTTGTCCCGCGGGCACAGGCGCAGCTTCGGAGGCTGGCGTGGTATTTCGTCGCTGCGGTTGGTCGCGGCTCGCGCCGCTCCTACAGGGGGAAACCAAGCCTCGCGGAATTCAGTTCGACAACGGCAAGGTCTGCTGCAACGGCTCGATCGTGCCTTCGCCGCGCATCACCTTCTTGTATTCCTTGCGCGAGACCGAGATGTAGCGCTCGTTGCCGCCGATCTCCACCTGCGGGCCGTCGTGCACGGCGCGGCCGGATTCGTCCACGCGCACGGTCATGGTCGCTTTCTTGCCGCTGTGGCAGATGGTCTTGATCTCGGTCAGCTCGTCCGCCCAGGCCAGCAGGTACTGGCTGCCTTCGAACAGCTCGCCGCGGAAATCCGTGCGCAGGCCGTAGCACAGCACGGGGATGCGCAGCTCGTCGACCACTTCGCTGAGCTGCCAGACCTGGGCACGGCTGAGGAACTGGGCCTCGTCGACCAGCACGCAATGCAGCGCGCCGTGCGCGGCGATGTCGGCGCGGATCAGCGCCTCCAGGTCCTGGTCGCGCTCGAAGGCCTGGCCGTCTGCGCGCAGGCCGATGCGCGAGGCGACCACGCCGGTGCCGGCGCGGTGGTCCAGGCGCGGGGTCAGGATCGCGGTGCGCATGCCGCGTTCGCGGTAGTTGTGCGCCGACTGCAGCAGGGTCGTGGTCTTGCCGGCGTTCATCGCCGAATAATAGAAATAGAGCTTGGCCATGCCGCCAGTTTAGAGCGACAGGCCGCGCCGCTACAGACTTGACGGCCGCCGCGCGCTCTTGCGCAGGCGCCGGCCGCGGCGCGCTCAGGGCGTGCCGTTCAGGGTTTCCGGCAGGCCGACATCGACGCTGCCGGCGCTTTGCCAGATCGCGTCTTCCACCGCCCAGTAGCGGTGCGCGTCCAGGCGCCACTGCGCGTACATCGGGCGCAGGTCGATCGAATCGCCGCCGTCGAACAGCGAGCCGCCGCCGAGCGGGGCGCTGACCTGGACCCGGTCGACGCTGGTGCCGGTGCGGCTGCCGGTGACCTGCGCGCGCGCCCGCGCCAGCGCGCGCTCGAAGCGCGGTTTGGCCGCGGCGTCGCCGTACTGGTCGTACAAGGCGCGGCCCTCGCGCAGCGCGCGCTCGCGCTCGGCTTCGCTCAGTTCCAGCCACATCTTCTCGCGCAGCAGCAGGAACTGCGGGTAGCGGCGCTCGGCGGCGAGATCGGCCCAGGCGTAGGCCAGGGCGCGGTCGGCGGGCTGGCCCAGGCCGTGCCAATAGATCAGGCTCAGGCGGTGCTGCGAATACTTGTCGGCGTAACGCGCGGCGCGGCGGAACTGGTCGGCGGCGGCGCGCCACTCGCCCTTGCTGGCGGCTTCGGCGCCGTACAGGCGGTAGAGCTCGTTGGGATGGGTGGCGGCGATGCGGCGGCGGGTCTCGAACTCGCGCAGGTTGGTGCGGTCGGTCTCGGCCGTGGCCTGCTGTTCCGGCGTCGGCGCGGCGGGCGCCGCGGCTGCGGGTGGCGCCGCCGACGCCGCGGCCGGCGCCAGCGCGGCGAGCGCGGCCCAGGGGGCGATCCACAGGGCGAAACGTCGTTGCACGGCCGTCTCCGGCGGCCCGGCGGCGGGCCCGCAGGCGCCCAGCCTACCCCAGCCGCGCCGCCGCGGGCACGGCGGTTAGACTATCCGGCCAGTCCGGCCCCCGCCGGCGATGCGGCGTCCCATGCACGGTCTCAATCCCCCCCAACGCGCCGCCGTCCTGAACACCGACGGCCCCTTGCTCGTGCTCGCCGGCGCGGGCAGCGGCAAGACCCGCGTGATCGTGGAGAAGATCGCCCATCTGATCGCCTCCGGCCGCATGCCGGCCAAGCGCATCGCCGCGATCACCTTCACCAACAAGTCGGCCAAGGAAATGCGCGAGCGCGTGGCCAAGCGCATCCGCGGCGACGCGGCCGACGGCCTGACCATCTGCACCTTCCACGCGCTTGGGCTGAAGTTCCTGCAGATCGAGCACGCCAAGCTCGGTCTGCGCCGCGGTTTCAGCGTGTTCGACAGCGACGACAGCAACGCCCAGATCAAGGACCTGCTGCCGGCCGGGACCAAGCCGGACGTGCTCGACGACATGCGCAACCTGATCTCGCGCGCCAAGAACGCCGGCCTGTCGCCGGAGCAGGCGCTGGCCGAATCGCGCAGCCCGCGCGAGATCGAGGCGGCCACGCTGTACGAGCTCTACCAAAAGCGCCTGAGCACGTTCAACGCGGTCGATTTCGACGACCTGATCCGGCTGCCGGTGCAGTTGCTGGAATCCGATCAGGACGTGCAGCTGGCCTGGCGCGAGCGCATCGGCTACCTGCTGGTGGACGAGTGCCAGGACACCAACGACGCCCAGTACCGTTTGCTCAAAGGTCTGGCCGGGCCGCGCGGCTTGTTCACCTGCGTGGGCGACGACGACCAGTCGATCTACGCCTGGCGCGGCGCCAATCCGGACAACCTGCTGGAGCTGGGCAAGGACTATCCCACGCTCGAGATCGTCAAGCTCGAACAGAACTACCGCTGCAGCAACCGGGTGCTGCGCGCGGCGAATGCGCTGATCGCCAACAACCCGCACGAGCATCCCAAGACCCTGTGGAGCGATCAGGCCGACGGCGAGCGCATCCGGGTGTGGGAATGCCGCGACAGCGCGCACGAGGCCGAGAAGGTCGCCGCCGAGATCCACTTCCAGCAGCAGAAGCACAACGCGCCGTGGAGCGACTTCTGCATCCTGTTCCGCGGCAACCACCAAAGCCGCGCGCTGGAAAAAGCGCTGCAGCTGCTGCGCGTGCCGTATCACCTCAGCGGCGGCACCGCGTTCCTGGAGCGCGGCGAGGTCAAGGACGCCCTGGCCTGGCTGCGGCTGGTGGCCAATCCCGACGACGATGCGGCGTTCCTGCGCTCGGTCACCGCGCCCAAGCGCGAAGTCGGCGCGACTTCGCTGGCCAAGCTGGCCGAGATGGCGCGCCACGCGCAGCTGCCGATGTCGCGCATGGCCGAGTCGATCCACGCGATCAAGCAGCTCACCCCGCGCGCCGGCAACGCGCTCGACGGCTTCGTCAACATCGTGCGCTTCCTGCGCGACGAGGCCCAGCGCATCAGCCCGGGCGAACTGGTCGGCGTGCTGGCCGAACGCAGCGGCCTGCTCGCCTCGATCCGCGCCCAGTGCAAGGACGAAGCCAGCTATCAGCGGCGCAAGGAGAATCTGGCCGAACTGTCGGGCTGGTTCGACGGCGGCCGCGGCTCCGGCCCGGGCGAACTGGCCGCGCAGCTGGCGCTGCTGTCGCATGCCGACAAGGGCGAGGCCGGCAACCAGGTGCGGCTGATGAGCCTGCACGCGGCCAAGGGCCTGGAGTTCCGCTTCGTGTTCATCGTCGGCGTCGAGGACGGCAACCTGCCGCACGACGCCAGCCTCGACGAAGGCCGCCTGGACGAAGAACGGCGGCTCATGTACGTGGGCATCACCCGGGCCAAGGAGCAGCTGTACCTGTCGCATTCGCGCGAGACCCAGCGCTGGGGCGAGCGCATCCGGCTCAAGCCCAGCCGCTTCATCGACGAACTGCCGGCGGGCGAATTGCAGCGCGACGGCGCCGATCCGGTCGCCGACGCCGAGCGCAAGCGCGAGCGTTCGCTGGCTGGCTTCGCGGCGATCAAGGCCTTGCTCGAAGAGGGCTGAGGCGAGGGCTGCGCGTCGGTGCGGTCCGCGGTCCGCAGCGATGCGCGCCGCGGCGCTGCGACGGGCCGGACGCGCGTAGTTTCGCCATTGCGAACGCGTCGGCGGATTTTTGCCCGCGCCGTCACATCCGGCGCCGCCGCGCCACGCGACCGCGTCGCGCGAAACCGCTAGGCTGGCGTCCGAATCCCCCGAAGGGCCCCCGCCCATGCCCCTGCTGATCAACGCCTATTCCACGCTGGCCGCGCCGCTGCCGCCGCCGTTCCTGGCCCAGCCGCCGGCGCGCCGCGACCGCAACGATCCCGAGCTGGTGCCGCATCTGCAAGGCTTCGTCGGCTACGTGATGAGCACCGTCGCCGACGGTATGGACGCGCGCACCTTCGGCGTGCTGCGGCATCTGCAACGGGTGCAGACCCAGTTTTCCTTCGAAGTCGAAGAGCGCGACTACGACGCGCTGGCGGCCTGGGGCGAGAGCGCCAACGTGCTGTGCTTCCTGCCCGACGGCAGCGTGCGCGACGCCGCCGGCAACGTGCTGGTGAGCCGCGGCGAGCCGCCGGTGGAAGCCGACGCCGCGCTGCCGTACCCGGCCGACGCGCGCGAACGCAAACAGCGCAGCGAGGCCGAACTGCGCCAGCTCGGCGCCGCGCCGCCGGCGCATCTGCCGCCGGTGCTCGGCGCCGGCGAAGTGCGCCTGCGCGAGGCGCAGGAAACCATGCGCCGCATGCTGGCGCTGTGCGCGGTGGCGGTGCGCGCCGAATCGCTGAGTTCGCAGCCGCTGTCGGTGGAAGAAATCCGCGCCAAGCTCGGCCCCGGCGTGGCCGCGCTGACGCCGGCCGAACAGGCCTTCATCGCCGCCGACCAACCCGACGAAGAAACCTGGGCCAACCAGGGCTGGCGCTACGAAAGCGCGGCGCTGCTGCAATGGGCGCTGGGCCTGAGCGACATCCTGCCGTCACCGACCGCGATCTGCGACGCGGCGCGTGTCGCACGCACCGCCATCGACCACGCCGACGACACCGCCATCGCCGAGGCGCGCCTGCGCCCGCTGCCGGAACTGCTCGACGCGCTCGACTCGGTCTATCGCCGCCACTGGCTGGTGCGGCAGGCGCGCCTGGACGACCAGCCTGCGCCTATCGGTTTGCATCCCAGCGTCGTCTACGAGCGCCATTACGCGCTCAACTGGCTGCTGCGTTTCGATGAGCAGGATTGGGATGAGGTGGGTACGCCGACGTGAGCGGCACGGACGCCGGCGGCCCGCCGCGCCGCGGCGGCTTTCTGCATTTTCGTTAAAGCCCTGTCGCCGGCGGCTGGGCATACTCGGCGCATGAACCCGATACTGCGCCCCGCCACCGCGGCCGACTACCCGGCCGTGCTCGCCCTCAACCTCGAAGCCGAAGCGCTGATGAGCCCGATGGACGAGCCGCGCCTGGCGATGCTCGACCGCCAGAGCGCGTACCACCGCGTCGTATGCGACGGCGACGCGGTGATCGCGTTCCTGATCGCGCTGGACCAGGCCGCCGATTACGACAGTCCCAATTACCGGTGGTATCGCCAGCGCTACCCGCGCTTTCTCTACATCGACCGCATCGCCGTCGCCGCCAGCCACCGCGCGCGCAAACTCGGCGGCCTGCTCTACGCCGACTTGTTCGCGTTCGCGCGCGAACGCGGCTTCGACTCGGTCGCGGCCGAGTTCTACATCGAACCGTTCAACGAAGCCTCCAGCCGCTTCCACGCGCGACATGGCTTCGCCGAGGTGGGTACGCAGTGGGTGGCGGACGGGAAGAAGCGGGTGTCGCTGCAGATCGCGCCGGTAACGACGCAGTAGGCGGCGATCAGGATTGCGCGCGCGCGGAGCCGGCTTGCCGCTCGCCTTGCCGCTGTTGTTCGACGTCTCTTTCCTGCGCCTGCTTCTGCGCTTGCTCTTGATCGAACTGCTGCGCGCCGCGCAGCGTGTCCTGCATCGACGGCGCCGGTTGCGCCAGGTTCACGCCGGTGTGGAAGCCGGGAACGGCGCGATCCATCCACAACGTGCCGTCCACGACGCCGGCCGGCCTGAGGCTGTCGGCGTCGGGAATGCCGTTGCGCTTGGCCGCCAGCATCGCTGCCGCGACCTGCTCGTCGGTCACGGTGTCGGACACATGGGCGCGGATCTTCGTCATCATCGCTTGGTCGTTGCGCGAGAAATGCGATGAGTCGACGGGAAACTCGGCGGCATCGGGTCTGGTGGCAGCGCGCAGTTCGGTATGGCCCGACAGGTTGGGCTGCGCTGGCTCCGGAGCCGGAGTCCGCTGTAGATCCCTGCCCAACACCTCTTCGCGCGCCTGCAGGATGTCTTGCGTGCTGGTGACGGCGACCAGACGATTCACCCCGTCCGCACCGCGCTGATAATGGGCGATGGGGCTGTCGGCGCCGTACGCGCCGTGGCTGCGCTGGAGTTGCAGCGCGCCCGGCCCGTCGATCCCGTGCGCTTCGCGCGTGCGCTGCACCGCCAGTTGGATCGCCTCCTGCCACTGCGGCGTGAGCTCGGTCTTCTCGCCCGTGATCCGGTACTGATGCAGAAGCTCGTTTTGTTGCCGCTGTTCCGCGCTGGGCGCGGGTCTGGCGTCGAGTTCGGCGACGCGCGCATGCAATCGTTCCAGGGACGGTTCGCGGGCCGTCCGCGTCAGTTCCAGCTCCAGCGCCAGATTGTCCACCGCGATGTGCTGGCCGCTGGCCCAATCCCCGTGCGCATCGCGCCGATAGACCAGCCCGTCGGAGCCGGTGAGTTGGTCGGATCTCGGCAGCGCGGCCTGCACCGCCGCCGGCACGGGCACGAAGTCGCGCGATCGCTGCGCGGCGTAGTTCTCCAGGTAGACGGCGGCGACGGCTTCGCGCCCGCCGGCGATGTTGTGCTCGATCCGCGCGACCGCTTCCCGGTTCAACTCCATCGCGCGTTCCGGCGACGCGGTCTGCTGTTCATAGATGCCGCGGTCGTTGGCGCCGGTCACGCCGGTCTTCACCTGACGCTGCCATTGCTCGGTTTCCGGGTTCCGTCGCCAGTTCTGATTGTCCAAGCCCATGCGGTCGTCCGGACGGGCCGGAATGTCGAACGGATCCTGCGGCTTCGGCGCCTTGCCCAACGCCAGTTCCACCGCGGTGACGCTGGCGCGGGCGCCCAGCTCGCGCGCCTTCTCGTAACCCGCGCCCAACGGGCCCTCGATCGGGTTGTCGCGTCCATCGGCGGTCTTGTCGATCAAACCGTCGTGGACCCAGTTGTTGCCGTTGAACGCCCAGGCCACGCCCTGCCTGTCGGTCTGGTGAGTGATGTCGCGGTTTTCCTTCAGGTCGACGGCTTTGTCGAAGGCCTTGCTCATCAGCATCGCATCGGCCATCACCACCGCGACCGGCACATAGCCCGAGGTGCCGACCAACGCCGCCGCGCTGGCGCCGCCCACCCAGCCGCCGACATTGCGCGCCGCCGCGTGCGTGGCCTCCGAGCGCGCGGCGGTGGGATTGTCCTGTTCCAACAAATCTGCGGCGCGCTGCGCGCTCGCGGCGAGATCGGCGCCGGTGGTCAGCAAGCCGCCGGAGCGGATGAGCGTGTTTCTGGGTATCTCGCCGATCAGCAACTGCATCGAGGCGGCCCCGCGCTGCCCGGGTGGGGCGCGCAAGGAGGCTTCGCCTTCGGCGAGTTCGGGGAGGCCGGATAGCGCGGGGTCGAATGCGCGCAGGCGGGGGCTGTCCTGGAAAACCTGGTTGGCCAGGTAGCTTTTTACGTGCTGCTGGTACTCGACGTCGGTGATCAACCCGTCGCGGAAGGTTTGATCCAGTAGTTCGGCGGTGGTTCTCGTCTGCAAGTCCGGTAGGTCGCGCTGCAACTGGCGCCGGATCTGCGGAGAAGCGAAGTGCCGGTCGTCGGACCAGATGACGGTGCTGCGGCCTTCGGCTTGTTCGCGGTAGGCGATTTCGAGGAGGGAGCGTTCGCCTGCGTTTTTGGCTAGCCTTGCTTGTTCGGCGGGATCGAGCGTGGCGCTCAATTGCTGTGCAATCTCTGGCGTCTCAAGAATCTGCATGTCTCGATCAGCGATATATTGTCCAAGCTCATGTCTGAGAGGACCTTTCGCGATCTCGGTCGCGACCGTTCTGGAGATGGCCGGTTGGAGACGATTTGCGTCTGCAAATTCCAGATATGTGTCGAGCAACTGAGGCCCACCCGCTCGATAGGCGTAGATCAAACTATTGGCGTCGGCCAGAAAGTAGTTCGCCATGTCGATGCTCCCTGGTCAGATCAAGTGCGAATCGACGTAGTCGCGGAATTTGACGAATAGGCCGGTGACGTCAGATTCATCCATGTCAGGCATCCAGCTCAGCATCAAGCGGCGAACTTCCCATGCCAGTACTGCATCTATCTCGTTGAATTCCTTTTCTTGTCGGAGGAATTCCATATGGTCTTCCGGGCGCTTTTCACGGAAGTACTGCGCGAAAGCGATCACTTCATCGTCCCGCCACTTCCTCAACCGGGCTTGCTGCTCTTTCGCTATCTTGTGTCTGGATGTCATCGATTCGAATATTTCCTCGCTAGTCGCCAGCTTCTTCCCGGGGTTTGTGATCACCCGAGTGATTCTGGCTTTGAGGCTTTCGTCCTCGAGTGCATCGATCTTGGCTTGAAGTTCAGGGCTTATGGGCATGGCATGGATCTCTGAGATCGGTATTCTTCATTTCGGATCACAACAGGCGATGGCGATCAGGCTCTAAATATTCAGAAGCAGCGGGTTCGCGATCATTCGATTTCTCTTTGTGCGGCCAGCTGAGATCTGGCGTAGCGGCGAAATTTTCGGAACAGACCTCTGCGGTCGGAAGAGTCCAAATTCGGAATCCACTTCGATATGAGTTGGCGAACTAGCAAAGCGAGCCCGGGTTCGATCTCATTGAACTCGTGTTGCTGTCGTAGGAATTCCGCAAAATCGTTTGGTTGACTTTCTCGGAAGTACTGCGCGAACGCGATCACTTCGTCGCCCTTCCATTTCCTCTGCCGGGCCTGCTGTTCTTCGGACATTAGGTGGCTAGACATCATCGAGTCGAAAATCTCCTCGTCGGTCCCCTGTCTCTTACCAGGCCCGTGAGTACATAAAGAATCCTGGCTCTGAGGTCTTCGTCTTCGAGTTCATCTATTTTTTCAGTTCAGGGATGATGGGCATGGCTTAGCTCTGTGAAGTCGGCAGGTTTCACATCAGATCACAGTTGACGGCTGGCTGAAGTGGGTTCGCGATCATCAATTGCGTTCGATGCTGCCGCCTGAGACTTGGAGTAGTCGCGAAACTTACTGAACAGTCCGCTGCAGTCACGCAAGTCCAAGCCCGGCATCCACTCCAAAATGAGCTGGCGAACTCCCCAGGCGAGCCCGGACTCAATCTCATTGAACTCGTGTTCTTGTCTCAGGAACTCAGCGTAGTCTTCTGGTTTTCTTTCCTTGAAGTAGGCGGAAAACGCGGCGACCTCGTCTTCGCGCCATTTCCTCAATCGGGCCTGCTGTTGTGTGGCCATCTCGTAGCCGGAAATCATGGTTTCGTAAATGGCTTCGTCACTCGCGCGTTTCTTTCCCGGCCCTGTCAGTACGTCGATGATTTCGGCTTTGAGCCTCTCGTCTTCGAGTGCGTCGATCTTGGCTTGAAGTTCAGGGTCGATGGACATGGCTATGCCGCTCTGCAGTTGCTCATGTTCAAGGGAGCGCTTTTGCGTTCGGACTCTACATTCCGGAACGTGTCTGAAGCCGCTGGAAGTCGTGAGGGAAGGTCGCCCTCTGCGTCGTATGGCGCAACGCCCTTCATGGGGACGGCTTCGCCTTCCGAGCGTCGAATGCGATGAGTGCATGCACTGTCCATGTCGGGCCTGTGTAAGCAACTTCGCCAATCATCTAATGTGGCGAGAACTTGAGAACGTCCGCTGACGCACGTCCTTATAGAGGTGGCCATGCGCCAATACCTATATCGGATCGGCGCAATAGGCTTGTGAGCGACAGGGTGAACTCCCGAATCAGCGCGAGTCAAGCCCGCTCATCCTGCGCATGCGGTTTATGCGCACGAAAGAAATCACGCTTATTGCTCGAAGCCACAAAGCTGCCATGATCGAAACAGAATCGAGGCATCCCAGAATCAAATGATCTCGTCCAACCATCCAGTTCCGCGGGCTTTCTTATGATGCCGACCCTCGCCCGCGTCGGCCTGCACTTGCGCCCCATCGCCATGGCCGACGCGCCGGCCTGGTTCGCCTATCTGTCGTTGCCCGGCGCGGTCGAACACACCAGTTGGGCGCTGGACGGCATCGAGGTGTTGTATCCGCAGATCGCCGCGTCCAATCCGTTCCAACGAGATGCGCCGGCGTTGTTCGCCATCGTCGACGATCTCGACGAACTGGTCGGCACGGTCGGTTTCCACACCGTGCTCGACGAGCCGCGCGGCGGCGAGATCGCCTACAACCTGCATCCGGCGCATTGGGGTCGCGGCATCGCCAGCGAGGCTTGCGCGGCGGTGGCGCGTTGGGGCATCCAGGACCGCGGGTATCGGCGGGTGGATGCATATGCGCTGGACAGCAATCTGGCCAGCCAGCGCGTGCTCGACAAGTGCGGGTTCCGGCGCGTGCGCCTGGAACCGGGGCTGCGCGCGGTGCGCGGGGCGTCGCGCGATTTCTGGCTGTACCGGCGCGAGGCTTGAGCGCGCGCTTGCCAGCGGCGCCGCCGCGGCCGATGATCCGGCCACTTCATTGGATGAGGGCAAGGATCATGCGTCGGTTTGCTGCTGCGACTGTGTTGGGCCTGTGTTTTGCCGCCGCCGCGCATGCCGGCGAGCGCCCCGAGTTTCTGAGCTCGCCCGATCCGGCCGCGGCCAAGCTGCCGTTCTCCGAAGCGGTGCGCAGCGGCGACTTGTTGTTCCTGTCGGGCCAGATCGGCACCGTGCCGGGTGCCGACAACGCCTTGGCCAAAGGCGGGATCGGGCCGGAAGCCGAGCAGACATTGAGCAACATCCGCAGCGTGCTCGAGCGCCACGGCGCGTCGATGCGCGACGTGGTCAAGTGCACGGTGTTCCTGGCCGACATCGCCGATTGGCCGGCGTTCAACGAGGTCTACCGCAAGCGTTTCAGCGCGCCGTTCCCGGCGCGCAGCGCGCTGGCCGCTTCGGGCCTGGCGCTGGGCGCCAAGGTCGAGGTGGAGTGCATCGCGCAGGCGCCGCGCAAGACGGGCAAGGCGCGATGAGCCGACGGGTGGGGCCGTCGCAACGCGCGCGCGCGGCATGGGCGCGCGCGGCGAGTGTTTCGCTGGCGCTGTGGCTCGCGGCCGCGCCGTGCGCGCTGGCCGACGAACCCGAGGGATACACGCCGCCCGGCGCCAGTCTTTCGCAGCCGCGCGCGCATCCGGACTGGCCGTGCCTGGCCTCGCTGCTGCAGCAGATCGTCGACGACCAGGGCGCGGCCGGCCGCCATGTCCTGCACATCGGCCGCGTGGTCACCACCGCCGAGGACGGGAGTTCGTTCGTGCGCGTGTACTGGCCGCGGCAGCGCGCGATCCTGCTGGTGTCGTTGAACCGCGACGGCTGCGCCGATCCAGGCTACCGCCACGACTCGCTTGCGCTGGGTTGGTATCGGACCAAGGCGCGCATCGATCTCGATGAGGGTGTGCGCGCGACCGAGGCGGAGGTCAGCGGCAGCAGCTATCTGGTGACGCAGGCCTGGGCGGATGCGGTGATCGCCGAGTGCACGGCGAACGGCACCGAGCTGGCGCTGCGACGCGCGCGCCGGCGGCGTTCCGATGCGGACGCCGACGCGCTGTGACACAGGCTTCCTAACGCTCGACCAGCGATGCCTCCAGTACGTCGTGGCGCTGATCCATGCCGGTTTCCATCGCCAATTACGCCACGCCGCCGCGGATCTCGCGGCTGGCGGCGTCGAGCATTTCGAGGCGCCGGGCGATCGCCGGTTCGCTCACCGCGAACGTTCCGACCCGCCCGTTCATCGAGACATCGCCGAGCGCGAGCCGGGCCAGGATCGCGCGCCGGGTCGGGCCGGCCGGAGCGGCAGGATCGGCCCAAGCCGCTTCAATGAACGGCGCGGCATTCGACACGCTTTCGCGCCGCGGCCTAAACTCCCCGCCTTTCCTTCGGACCCTCAGCGCATGCGAATCCGCGCCCCTCTTACCGTCCTGGCCTGCGCGCTGGCGCTGGCCGCGTGCAAGCCGCAGCCGGGCCAGCCGGCCGCCGCCGCGCCTGCCGCCGATGCCGCCGATGCCGCCGCCCAGCCCGCCGCGCCGGCGCCCGCCGTCGCCAAGCCGAGCGGCGCCGACGACAACCTCAACGCCGTGCTGTGGATGCAGCGTTCGGTCGAATACCGCGCCAGCGCCGAGACCATCTATCGCGCCGCCGCCGACAAGCTCGACGCCGCGCTCAAGCAGCCCAACTGGGACGCGCTGGTGCCGGAGGAGCGCGGCAACGCCGCCAAGGGCCTCAAGCCGGCGGTGGTGATGGACGTCGACGAGACCGTGCTCGACAACTCGCCCTACCAGGCGCGCCTGGTGCGCGACGGCAAGGAATACGACGAAGTCACCTGGGACGCGTGGGTGGCGGAGAAGAAGGCCAAGCCGATCCCCGGCGTGGTCGAGTTCGCCAAGGCCGCGCAGGCCAAGGGCGTGACGATCATTTATCTGTCCAACCGCGCGGTGCACCTGAAGGACGCGACGCTGGCCAACCTGCGCAGCGTCGGTTTGCCGGTCGCCGACGACGAAGTGTTCCTCGGCCTGGGCACGGTGGTCGACGGCTGCGAGCAGAACGGCAGCGAGAAGAACTGCCGTCGCCTGTTGGCCGGCAAGAAGTACCGCGTGCTGATGCAGTTCGGCGATCAGCTCGGCGACTTCGTGCAGGTGGTGGCGAACACGCCGGAAGGCCGCGACGCGCTGTTGCAGCAGTACCACGATTGGTTCGGCGAGCGTTGGTGGATGCTGCCGAACCCGAGCTACGGCTCGTGGGAAGCGATGACCTTCAACAACGACTACAGCCAGTCGCGCGAGGCGCGGCGCGAGGCCAAGCGCCGCGCGCTGGATGTGGCGCCGTAAGGCGTCTCAGCTGCTTCGGCGACATTCTGTTTATTTAAATCAATAAGTTACATCGCAATACTTCAGGTATTGCATTAACTTGATCCCGGCGTTAGTCTGCTTGCATCCCGGCTGCGGCCGGGGCCATGCCACAACTCGTACTCTCCGGCGCAAGCCGGTTTTGAAGGAGGCCTCGCGCCTCCTTTTTCTTTTTTAGCGGCGATGTTTCGTCGGCTTCCTGTAGGAGCGGCGCGAGCCGCGACCGCGATACATCGCTTACGGCGAACGCTGGACAAAATATCGCCACGCGCAGACGCGGGGTTTTTGATTGCGCGTGCGGTTCACCGTATTGCGGATGGTCTCGTCGCAACGGAATTGGCGCGGTCGCGGCTTGCGCCGCTCCTACAGGTAGGCCGTGCGGCTGAGTCAGTAGATGACTGCTGGACAAAAAATCGCCACGCGCAGGCGAGGGGCTTTTGATTGCTCGTGCGGTTCGCGGTGTTGCGGATGGTTTCGTCGCAACGGCATTGGCGCGGTCGCGGCTTGCGCCGCTCCTACAGGTAGGCCATGCGGGGGCGTCAGTAGGTGACGGTCACGATGACGGTGTCGCTGTAGCTGCCGGGCGTCGCCACTTGCGGCGCTACGCGGCCGTACACGGTTTGCGATTGCGCTGTGCCCGTGCCGGTGCCGGCGACCGTGTCGGTGCCCAGGGTCGTGCCCCAGCGTTGGCTGCGGCCGCTGTCGCGGTACAGCTCGTAGGGCACGAACTGGCCGCCGGGGCCGATCATGCGCCGGATCGTGCCGCTGGCGTTGAGGCCGTTGCCGATGCCGAGTTGCCAGGCGGTGCGGCCGGTGCAGGTCAGGCTGATCGCGGTGGTGCGGTCGACGTTGCTGAGGATGCGGCCCGGCACGCTGCCGAAGGCGAGGTCGGGCACCGGCTTGGGGCTCAGCGTGCAGGTGTTGGGCACCGAGCCGGAGACGGTGAATGGGAACGTGCTCGCCGTGCCGGTGCTGCCGCCGCTGATGCACGAGGCCGGCATCGGCGGGGTGCCCAGCAATGCTTCGGCGAACTGGAATTCGATCTTGGTGTCGGCTGCGCCGGTGAAGCGGTTGGCGTAGCTGCCGGCATTGAGCGCGGTCTGCGCGGGGATGCGGCCGTACAGCGTCGCGGTGAGGGTCTGGCTGCCGCCGAGCAGCGGCACGTCGTAGTCGAACTGCAGCGGCAGGAAGTTGGGTACGGTGGCGTTGCCGCGCGCGCCCCAGATCTGGCTGCGCGCGCCGTCGGTGTACAGCTGCATCTGCAGCGGGTCGGAGAAGCCGTTGATCATGCGCCGCGGCGCCAGCGTGCCGCCGCCGTCGGTGCCGCTGAAGATGCTCACGCACATGTTGACCCGCGCCTTGGCCAGCAACGACAGCGCGCCGGTGGTGCAGGTGACGGTGAGGGTGGCGGTGGCGTCGGTGACCGCGCCGGTGGTCGCGGCGAAGGTCAGGTTGGTCATGCTCGCCGTGCACGAGGTCGCCGCCTGCGCCGGCGCGCACAAAGCCAGCGCGGCGAGCAGCGCCAGCAGGCCGCGCAGCAGCGCAAGGCGCGCGTTCATCGCGCCGCCTCGCGCGCGCAGGTCAGCGGGCCGATCCGGGCGATGCCTTGTGCGTCGGCGGGGTAGTCGAAGCGCACGACGCATTCGCCCTCCGCTGCGTTCACCCGCAGCTCGTTGCGTTCGAGCAGTTTTTCCAGATACGTCTCGCCGTCGTAGCCGACCGTCGCGCGCTCGCCGTTGCCGCTGAGCACGGCGCTGCCCAGCGGCAGCGGCGCGCCGGCGGCGTCGCGCAGGATCAGCACCGCGGCGCGGATCTTCTCGATCGAGAAGCGCACCACGGTGCCGGAGCGGTCGCGCGGCGTGGCCAGGGTTTCGACCCGGTCCAGGCGCGTGTCGGCCGGCAGTTCCATCGGGTCGATGCCGATGCGGTTGCGTTGCCAGGCGTTGAGCGGCGTCACCAGCAGCGCGCCGGAGGCGTCGGTGCGGCCGAACGGGCGGTTCTCCAGCAGCACCGGCACGCCGGGCACGCCGGTGGACACCACCGCGAACGCATCGCTGACGCTGCGCGCGGCGAAGCCGTGGCCGCCCATCCACACCAGCGCGCCGCTGGCGCTGGCGTAGCCGTAATCGCGCGAGCCTTGCCGCGCGTAGCCGAGGTTGAAGCGGCCCGCGTCGGTCAGCCACGCCGCTTCGGCCAGGCCGCCTTCCTCGCCGTCGCCGCCGCGCGCCTGCAGGCGCCAACCGAAACCGCCGTCGCCGGGCACCGGCCGGGTGAGTTCGATCGCGCCCTGGTCGAGCCCGCCGGCGCGCTGCGCCGACACGCTGAGCTGGGTGCCGGGGCGCGCCGGATCGGGCTGCAGGTTGAGGTTGAAGCCGAGATAGACGGTGCGGTCGCGGCTGCGCTCGAGGTTCTGGTTGTACGACAGGCTCAGCGCGGCGCGGGTACCGAGGTTGCGGCTCCAGGTCGCGCCGGCGTAGCGCGCCGGCGCTTGCCCGCGATAGAGCAGGCGCACGTAGCTCAGGCCGAGGCTGCCGATGCGCGCGTCGCTCCAGCCGACCGTCGCGCGTTCGCTGACCCGCGGCGCGCCCAGGCCGTAGCGCGAGGCGAGGTCGTGGTAATCGCCGTGGGTGCGCTGGGTGTCGGCGGTGAAGTTGAAGCGGCCGTTGCTCCAGTTGTAGCTGGCGGTGTATTGCCAGCCGGCATCGGCGCCGTCGCGGCCGTGGCTCAGCGAGGCGCCGAACACGCCGGCCTGGCCGAGCAGCCAGGCCGCGCCGGCGCCGGCGTTGACCACGCCGTCGCCGCCTTCGCCGTGGGCCTGAACGGTCAGGCGGTCGCTGACGCCGTAACGCAGATCGGCGCTGAGCAGGGGGTCGTGGCCGTAATCGAACGAACGCAGCGCGTAGCTTTCGCGCGCCACGCCCAGGCTCACCGACCAGTCCGACAGGCCTTTGGCCAACAGTTGCTGCGCGGCGTAGAACGGGAAGTCGATGGTGCGCACGCGGCCGAACGCATCGGTGACCACCAACTGCGCGCTGCCGGCGCCGGTGATGCCGGGCACGGTGGTGAGCTGGAACGGGCCCGGCGCGACGTCGCCGCTGTATTGGCGCAGGCCGTTGACGTACAGATCCACCGCCGAAGGCACCGCGACTTCGCCGACCAGCGTGGGCAGCGGCGTGGTGATGCGATACGGCTGCAGGCCGAAGTCGCGGCCGAAGCGCACGCCGCCCAGGCGCAGCGGGCGGGTCCAGTCGAGTTGGCCGCTGATCACGTCGCCGACGGCGACGGCGAACATCGATTCGGGTTTCGACCAGCGCCAGCTGGTGTCCAGGCGGACCGAATCGGTGCGCCGCGGCGCGCCGTCGTCGCGGTAGTGGCGGATCACCCCGGTCTGGCTGAAGACGCCGTCGCCGAAGCCGAACGCGCGCGCCTCGAAGAACGCGGTGGCGTTGTCGCTGCGGTCGTCGCGGCTGGCGTAGAGGTCGTAGTTGAGCAGCAGGCCGGGCGAGGCGGTGGCGCGCGGCACGTCGGCGCCGGGCGCGTTGAGGCGGCTGACTTGCAGGTCCAGCAGCGACAGCGGCGCGTCGATGGCCGCGCGCTGTTGCGCCGGGTCGAAGCGCACGCTCACCCCGGGCAGTGCATCGGGCGCGAGGATGTCGCCGCTGTCGCGATCGGTCAGGGCGAAGCCGATCGCGCGCAAGGTGGCGACGCTGGCGTAGAGCCGGCCGTCGCGCAGTTCGAACGGTTGCGGCGGGCCGTAGGCGGTCTGGTTGAGGCTGACTTCCAGGTACAGCGCCATGTTCGCCGCGCTGGCGGCGGCCGCGGCCGCATGCACGCCGGGCACGGCCGGCACCGTCGGCGGCCGTGGCGGTTCGGCCGCGCGGCCGAACTGCGACGCCAGGAGCAGGCCGGCCGGCATGGCTTCAGCGAGCCGGCGGGTCCAGCGCCAGCGCCTGCTCGGTGGGTTCGCCATTGATCCTCGCTTTGAGCTCGCCCGCGCCGTGCAGCGGTTCGGCCGCCGTCTGCAGCGGCCAGCGCATGCGCTGGCCGGCCAGGGCGTAGCCGAGCAGGCCGGGCGCGAGCGGGTGGCGCCGGCCTTGCGCGTCGACGAAAGCCACGTCGGCCAACTGCGCGCGGCGGTCGCCGCGGTTGTCCACCGCCAGCCACGGCCGCTCGCCTTCGAACTGGAACTGCGCGCGCAGCCGCGGCGCGCCGGACGCGCCGCCGGCCGGGGCCAGGAACACCGGCACCGAATAGCGCAGCACGAACTGCAGGCCCGGCGGCGCCGGCGTTTGCGCGGTCGGCAGTTCGTCGACGATCAGGCGGTAGGCGCCCTCGCGTTCGGGTGGGGCGCCGAGCCGGATCACCCGCACCAACTGGCGCGCGCCTGGGGCGAGTTCCAGCATCGGCGGGCTGATCGCCAGGCCCGGGTCGGGATCGAGCCGTTCCTGGCCGTCGGCCTGACTCCAGCGGAACACCCGCACCTGCGCGCGCAGCGTGGCCGGGCCGGTGTTGCTGAGCCACAGCGCGTCGGCCGGGCGATCGTGGGCCAGGGTCAGGCTGGTCGGGGTGACCTGCAGCCCGGCCGCGAGCGCCGGCGCGCTCGCGGCGGCCAGCGCTGCGCTCAGCGCGAGCCGGGCAACGGGACCGCGGACGATCTGTTCGCGCCGGTCGCCGCCCATCGCGCGGGCGGTCAGTAGGTGATCGTGGCGATCACCACGTCATTGTAAGTACCAGCGGGAAAGTTGGTGCTGGGCGTGCGCCCGTACACCGGCACGTTGACCGCCGCGCCGGTGCCGCTGCCGGCCAGCACGTTGCCGCCGGCGCCGGTGGTGCTGCCCCACACGTCGGTGGGGCCGCGCGCGGCGGCGCGGTAGAGCTGGTACGGCACCAGGTTGGCGCCGTTGGCCATCTTGCGGCTGTTCACGTCGGTGCCGTTCTGGCCGTTGTCCAGGGCGATGGTGTAGGCCGTGCCCGGGGTGCAGTTGACGGTCAGCTGGCCTTGCTGGTCGACGTTGGTGGCGCTGGAGGACACGCTGCCGAAGTTCACCGGCAGCGGCGCGGTGGTGTGGATGTCGCAGACGCTGGTGATGGTGATGGTGACGTTGAGGTTGGCGGTGTCGCTGGCCGCGAACGCCGGGCTCGCGGCGGCCAGGGCCAGGGCGGCGAAGCAGGCGCTGCGCAACAGCGGGCGGCGCGACGTGGAACGCATCGACGGGAATCGCATGGTTCGTTCTCCTGCGCTTGAAGCGCGGTGGTCGGGCGAGCTTTTACTGCCGGTTTTGCCCGTTTAGAACGCATAAAACATGCCAGCGCGGGCACCTTAGCCATGCCTGCGCAGGGCAGGGGTGATGCCCTTCACGAGATCGGGCTGCGCACCTGTTCAGCCGCATATTTGAGATATTCATCACAAAATACGAGTGACGTGTTGAGTCTTCACGTATCGACCTTTGCCGTCGCTTACTGTGCGTTCGCGTCGTAAGCGTGAGCGTGCGTGAGCCCGCGCTTGTGCCGCGCCGGGGGCGAGGCCAAGATGCCGGTCCGCGGATGCGCTCCGCGCCAGAGCCTTCGTCCGCATGTCTCTTGTTCGACGCGCCAGCGCTGCCGTGCTGACGACCGCCGTGCTGTTGGCGGCGGCCGGCTGCGGCCCGGAACCGGCTCCGCCCGATGCGGTGCCGACCCTGCCGGCGCAGGCGGTGACCCAACTGGTCTCCGACCTGCGCCACAACGACCTGGCCGCCTACGCCCGCCACGCGGTGCCGCCGGAACTGCACCGGCGCCTGGAAACGGCCTGGGCGCAGGGCCGCACGGTGTGGCCGCTGACCGAGCTGCCGCTCGACGATCGCTTTCCTTCCTTCATCGCCGCGCTGGCCGAGCAGGACGCCGAACGCAAGCTGGTGGCGACCTACCGCCGCCAGTTCGCCGGCGCCGACGCCGAACTTCAATCGGCGGCCAAGACTTTGGGCCTGTTCGCCAGCCAGTACGTGCGCAGCGAGCCGGGCTACAGCGACACCGAGCGCGACCACCACGCGCAGCTGATCGAGGCGCTCAGCGGCTGGGCGCAGGCGGCGCCGCTCGGCGATTCGCGGCGCGCGCGCGAGGCGATTCCGCAGTTGGTCTCGGCCGCGCGCGCCACCGGCCTGGCCGCGCCGGACGCGTTCGCCAAGACCGGCATGGAGCGCAGCCTGCGCCGGCTCGGCCCGTTCGTGGAGCGGCTCAAGCAGGTGCTCGGCGATTACGGCCTGAACCTGGACGCAGCGCTGGACAGCGTCGACGCGACCCTGGACGTGCAGACCGGCGACACCGCCAAGGTGCGCATCCGCTATCAGGTCGGCGGCCAGCCGGTCGACGCGTATGTGCTGGTCGAACGCATCGACGGCCGCTGGTACCTCAGCGACGTGCTGCGCCACGCCCGCGCCGAGGCCGACGCGCCGGCCCAGGCGGCGCCGTCGGACACGATGGCGCAGCGGTTGGCGGCATTGGCCAAGGTGCAGGCGCGCGCGCCGGCGGCGGTGGCCAAGCCGGTGGCTGCGGCGCCCGTGGCGGCCCCGGCTGCGGCGAGCGCGGCGCCGACGACTCCGGCTGCGCCGGCAACTGCGGTCGAGCCGGCGCCCGATCTGGGTCCGCGCGGCGCGAACCCGCCCGGCCCGGACCAGAACGAACGCAAGCCGGCGCAGGCCGCGCCGAAGCCGGGCGCAGCCAAGCCCGTGGAGCCCAGGTCGGGTGCAGCCGCCCGGCCGTCGGCTCCGGCGCCGGCCACGGATACGCCCAAGCCGCGCTGAGCCGAACCCGGGGGCGAGCGGGCGAGCCCGCAGGTGGACGGCCGCCCTGACCCGATTGTGGGAGGGCCTTCAGGCCCGAGGCTTTCGTTTCCGGATCCAGTCGCGCCCGGCCGGAAAGCATCTCAAGCCAAGGCGATCGGGCAGGAAAGTGTCGGGCCTGAAGGCCCTCCCACAACAAAAGCCCTCCCACACCAAAGGCCCCGCCACCGCCAGCGCGCCGCGGCGGTCGCGGGCGTGTCGCGGTGACGCCCGCGTCACCGTCCGAGCCAGCCGGCGGTCCCGTCGCCGGCGAGCGGCATCGCGGTGCGCGGTCCCAGGCCCGGTCCCAGGCCGAATAGGCATAATGCCGGCAATGCCGAAACAGACGCCCCTGCCTTTCCCCGACGCCGCTCCGGCCGATGCCGCGCAGACGCCGGGCGACGCCGCGCCGGCTGCGACGGATCCCCGCGATCCCGCCGCCGCCACGGACCCTGGCAGGGCCGACGCAACTTCAGTCACATCGAACATGCCTCAAGCGTCCGTTCCCAATACTCCCGATCACCCCGGCCAGGGGCCTGCCCAAGGCGGCGACGCCGCTCATGAGCAAGCCGCAGGCGGCGATGCCATTGGCGCGCAGGCCGAAAGCGGCGATGCCGCTGCGAGCCAGGCCGAAGGCAGCGACCCCGCGCGCGCCGCGTCCGAGCCCGGCCCCGCCGATCGGCCGCCGACCGCCGCCGACCCGGCCGCCGAATACGACCCCGAGCAGGCCGAACTGCCGATGCCGGCGCCCGTCGCCGCGTCGGTGAGCGCCCCGGCCGCCGCGTCCGCCGCCGCGCCGCGGCCGTGGTGGGCGCGCCTGCTCGGCAAGCTGATGGCGCCGTGGGTGAGCGTGACCATCGAGCCCAAGAACCCCGAACAGCACGTCGCCGCCCCGCAGTGGCACGGCCGCCCGGTGTGCTACGTGCTAGAGGACTACGGCCTGTCCAACGCGCTGATCCTGGAGCGCGCCTGCCTGGAAAGCGGCCTGCCGTCGCCGCTGCAGCCGCTGCCGGGCGATCCGCTCGGGCGCAAGCGCGCCTACGTCGCGCTGTCGCGGCGCAACGCCGGCACCCTGGCGCCGGCCGGCCCGCCGTCGGCCAAGACCCACTCGGGCTCGCTGGCGCGCCTGCTCGACGCGCATCGCGTCGATCCGGGCCTGGACGTGCAACTGGTGCCGGTGTCGATCTTCGTCGGCCGCGCGCCGGACCGCACCAGCGGCTGGTTCTCGGTGCTGTTCTCGGAAAACTGGACCCTGGTCGGCCGCTTCCGCCGGCTGCTGGCGATCGCGCTCAACGGCCGCCACACCACGGTGCGGTTCTCCCCGCCCGTGTCGCTGCGCGGCATCGTCGACGAAGGGCTGGAACCCGAGCGCACCGTGCGCAAGCTCTCGCGCGTGCTGCGCACCCACTTCCGCCGCATCCGCGCGGCGGTGATCGGGCCCGACCTGTCGACCCGGCGCATGCTGATCGACCGCGTGCTCGCCAGCGACCCGGTCAAGGAAGCCATCGCCGACCAGGCCCGCCGCGACAGCAGCGACGTCGCCGAGGCGTGGAAGAAAGCGCATGCGATGGCCTACGAAATCGCCGCCGACTATTCCCACCCGGTGGTGCGTTCGGCCAGCTTCCTGCTCACCCCAGTGTGGAACCGCATCTACCGCGGCGTGCTGGTCCATCATCTGGACAAGCTCAAGCTCGAAGCGCCCGGCTTCGAAGTGGTCTACGTGCCCTGCCACCGCAGCCACCTCGATTACTTGCTGCTGAGCTATCTGCTCTACACCAAGGGCATCGTGCCGCCGCACATCGCCGCCGGCGTGAACCTCAATCTGCCGGTGGTCGGCACCATCCTGCGCAAGGGCGGCGCGTTCTTCCTGCGCCGCAGCATCCGCGGCAGCGCGCTGTATTCGGCGGTGTTCTCCGAGTACGTGGCGCAGCTGGTCGCCGGCGGCTATTCGATCGAATACTTCATCGAAGGCGGGCGCTCGCGCACCGGCCGGCTGCTGCCGCCCAAGGGCGGCATGATAGTGATGACCGTGCGCGGCTTCCTGCGCCAGCCGACCCGGCCGGTGCTGTTCCAGCCGGTGTACATCGGCTACGAAAAGCTGATGGAGGGCAACAGCTACCTCGACGAACTCTCCGGCAAGCCCAAGGAGAAGGAATCGATCTGGTCGCTGCTGTGGGGCATCCCCAAGGTGCTGCGCTCCAACTACGGCCAGGTGGTGGTGAACTTCGGCGAGCCGATCAAGCTCGGCGACATGCTCGCCGAGCACGCGCCGCAGTGGGACGGCCGGCCGCTGGAAGAGGACGACAAGCCGCAGTGGCTGTCCGACACGGTCGATGCGCTGGCGCAGCAGATCCAGGTCAACGTCAACCGCGCCGCCGACGTCAACCCGATCAACCTGCTGGCGCTGGCGCTGCTGTCCACGCCCAAGCACGCGATGGGCGAAGCCGACCTGCTCGCGCAGATCGCGCTGAGCAAGACCTTGCTGGCCGAACTGCCGTACTCCGACCGCGTCACCGTCACCCCGCACACGCCGCAGGAAATCGTCGCCCACGGCGAAGAGATCAACGTGCTCGAGCGCATCGCCCACCCGCTCGGCGACGTGCTCGGCGTGGACGAAGACAAGGCGGTGTTGCTGAGCTACTTCCGCAACAACGTGCTGCACCTGTTCACCGCCGCCTCGTGGATCGCCTGCTGCTTCCAGCACAACCGGCGCATGAGCCTGGCCGGCGTGCTGCGCCTGGGCCGCAGCGTGTACCCGTTCCTGCAGGCCGAGCTGTTCCTGCCGTGGGGCGAGGAGGAATTCGCCCAGCGCCTGTCGCGCACGGTCGATGTGTTCATCCGCGAAGGCCTGCTGGAAAAGGTCAGCGACGACGACGGCGGCATCCTCGCCCGCAACGCCGGCCAGACCGACGAAGTGTTCCGTCTGCGTGCCATCGGCCACTCGCTGCAACAGGCGTTCGAGCGTTACTACATCGCCATTTCGGTGCTGGTGAAGAACGGCCCGGGCACCTTGTCGGCATCGGAACTGGAAAGCCTGTGCCAGCTCGCCGCGCAGCGTCTGTCGTTGCTGTACGCGCCGGCCGCGCCGGAGTTCTTCGACAAGACCCTGTTCCGCGGCTTCATCCAGAAACTGCGCGAACTCAAGCTGGTGTGGCCGGACAGCGAGAACAAACTGGCCTTCGATCAGCGCCTGGATACGTGGGCGAAGGATGCGAAGGTCATCCTCGGACGCGAGCTGCGGCATACGATCGAGAAGATCAGTCCGGAGATGGCGGCCAAGCCGGCGGCGCCGGAGACGGCTGGCTGAGGCGTGTGCTGCGTTCGCAAAACGAGTGGCTGTGAAGTCTGTAAGTCGATTACATCAAGTCAGAAGACGGGTAATCATTGACTGAGAGAAGTCGCGAGAGAGAAAAGCTAAGGAGGCCGTAATGCGGCCTCCTCAGTTTGTTGCGGCTTACCACCCCTGGGCCGGCGGAGGATCTTTGGGTGGTCCGAAGGACAAGTATTCATCCAGTTTCTTTATGGCCGTCTGCACTTGCGTCTTACTCGCTTGGTCCCAGTAAGATTGGCCGGCGGAATAAAGTCGCGTCAGTTCATCTTTTCTGGCCTGGATGGCAACGAAATTGCATGAAACTCCAGGGGAAGTGCAGTAGTACTCGTAATCCCAATAATCCGAAGAGGCCCCGCCTCCGCCCTCGGTCAGGTCGGGTTGCTCACCGGGTCCCCAGATTTTTCTCTGAGGAGTCCATTCCGGGTTTGAGCTATCCCATTGCATGATGCCAATCCCGCCGCCTGAGGCCTGGACGACAATGGGGTCGAGTGTGGGCGGCGGCGCAGTGTATTCCTGCGCCCGAAGGTTGGCACAGAGTCCGAAAAATCCTATGAAAAGCAGGGTCGTCTGGCGAATCATCGATTATAACGCTCCATATGGGATAGCGGTGCGCACGAGGGCGTCAATTCCCTTTTCGCCTCGTTATTTTATTGCTGACGCGCGTGCTATGTATATGCGGATATTTTGTGATTTCTTTTCAGGTGGGGTGCTTGGTATTTGTTGATTTGTAATGTCCCGGCGGGAGTCTTCAGCCTGTTGGCGGTCGCTGCAGAGATGGCCTGTTCCTCGGCTCATCTACCGAACTGATTGTTGTCACTGCTTCGTAGGCAGTCGACACTGCTATCATTTCCTGCGCTCAGGCCGGATCAATCGATGCTCGCTTCTTCCCCCGCTTCCGCGATACGTGCCGCTTCGCCGACGCATGATCACGAAGGACGAGAATGGCTGAAGACCCTTTCTCTGGCGGGGCGGCTTTTGTTTAGACACTGGCCTGCGCTTGTATTTTGGTTTTTCGCGCAGAGGTTGTGTTATAGCCTTTTGGTGGATGTAGCTGTAGTCCTCGGCGAGCGCACCGTGTTGCTGGCGTTCGCGGCGCTGTCGGTGTTGGTCGTTACTCAGTTGGTCGGCACGATATTTATGTTCCAGTCGTTGCTGCCTTCGCTTTCCCGTTATGCCAGCGCCCCAGTGGTTTCACTGGCAGGCTCTGCGCGTGATCGGTGGATTGCGCCACTGGCAGTCGCACTTCTCCCGTTCTTCGCTTATTACGCTGGCTGGGGCGCATTAGAGAATCTGCGTCGATACTTCGTGACGGAATACGTGCTCAGCGTGGTAGAGCCGGAGAGCCTTAAGCACGTGCTCAAGCTCAAGGGCCTGTGGATCGCGCTGGCGGTCGCGTGGGCGGTGCGCTGGTTCAGCAAGCGTCGCGCGACGGCGACCGGGCATGCGTCGTGGACCGCGCTGGCGACGGTGTGCGAGGCGTATTGGGTGTTCGTCGGCGTGGCCGCGATCGCCCAGGCGATCAAGGCCGGCCAGGAGTGGTGGCACGAGCGCGCGGTGTACGTGGCGGTGGGCGATTGGTGGGAGAGCCCGACCGCGCTGTTCAAGACGCTGGCGCCGACCAAGCGCGCGCTGGCGCCGGTCTGGGACTTCGTCACCACGGCTGCTGGTGCGGTCGCGCTGCCGCTGATCTGGCTGGCGATCACCGCGATCGTCTACGGCATCGACCTGCGCAAGGCCCAGCGCATCGACGCCGCCGACGCGCCGCTGGAGCGCGCGGTGGCGCGCTTCAAGGCCATGCACTTCACCTTGCGCATGCTCGCCGACAAGGCCAGCGCCGGCTGGACCAGCAAGGGCGTGCCGGTGGTCAACAGCCTGCGCCTGGTGCTGCGCGCCGGGTTGCCGGCGCTGCTGACGCTGTGCGTGTGCTGGCAGTTGCTGGCCTTCCTGGATTCGTGGTCGTGGCGCTGGATGCAGCAGGTGGTCGGGCCGAAGGATCCGGCCTGGCAGCAGGTCGAGGGGCAGATTTACGCCGCGTTCCTCAACACGCCGCTGTCGTTCCGGCCGTCGTTGTTCACCGATGTGCTGCGGGTGGCGTTGCTGGCGGCGACGTTCGACCGGGCGATCGCGCGGTTGCCGCGTTCGGCGTGAGCTTGGGTCAGGCGGCTGGCGTTGAAGCCGCGTCGCGGTGAAGCCCTGGATCCCCGCGTTCGCGGGGATGACGGCTGGAAGCGGCTCGGCAGGCGTGTATTTCGCCGTTTACGCCATTCGTAGAATCTGCGCCGTCTGCGCCGTCTGCGCCATTTGCATCATCTGCGCCATTTACGTCATCCGCGATGCCTGCGCCATGACGCACGGAAGGCGGCGCGACGAACCCACCCTTCGTCATGCCCGCGAAGGCGGGCATCCAGGGCTTTATCCAGGCGTGAGCTTGAAGCCGCCGCACCGCCGTCTTCGCGAGGAGGGCGGATACGGGTATCGCGCTCGTTTCGACTACGGCGCAGCTTCGCGAACTACAACGCGAATTCGAGATAACGCCCGTCGGCCTTACCCGAATAGCGGAACTCGATGCGCGCGCGCAGCTCGCTCAGGCGTTGCCCGCGCGGCAGCACGAAGGCGTGCTGGAACGCGAACGGCCGTCCCGGCACCGCCACCACCTGCTTGAACGCATCGTCGTAGCCGCTGCCGCAGCGATCGGGCAGGCGCGGTCCGGACAGGCGCGGCAGGCCGACCGGAGCGGATTCCCAGCGCCGCCCGCCGGCGTCGACGATGGCGCCGACGCAAGTGTCCAGGTCGCGGGTCTTGGCGCCCGAATCGAGGATCACCTCGTAACGCAGCAGCACCACCTCGGCGTCCTTGCGCAGCGGCCCGCGCAGGCGCGGATCGCGCGCGAGCAGCGATTCGGCCGCGACCAGTTTCCAGCGCGCGCCGTTGAAGGCGGTCCAGTCGTTCTTGGCCGCGGCGACCGCGACGCTGGGATTGCGCTCGCGATAGCGCTGCAAGGCGTCGCGGTACGGCAGCCACAGCGCCAGCGTGGCGACCACGGCGGTGCCGGCGAGCCAGCCGGCGTTGCGCCGCCACCAGCCGCCGGGCGGTGCGGTCGTGGAAGCGGCGGCGGTGTCGGTCGTTGTCATCGTCTCGGCGCTCACATCCGCAGGTCCAGGACCGGTTTGGCGTCGGCCACGAGCTTGCGCGCGGCGGCCTTGTCCAGGCCCAGGTCGATGTCGACCAGGCTGTCGCCGCCGACCGGCAGCCCGTTGCCCCAATACACTTGCAGATGCGCGCCTTCGATCTTGTCCGCCGGCAGTTCGAAGAACCAGGCGCCGTTCTCCGCGAGCCCCGCGGCCAGCGCGCGCTCGCTGAGGTTGACGCCCGGCAGCTTGGGCCGGTTCGGGTTCGAGGCGACGTAGACCAAGCCGTCGCGGGTGCGGATCTGCGCGGTGACGTAGCCCGGTCGCTGCAGCGCTTCGACCTTGGCCAGCACCGACAGCCACACGCCGGGGCTGCGCAGCGTGCGGTCCTCGGGATGGGAGAAATCGCCCTTGAGCAGATAGGCCTGGGCGACCTTGAGCCGGCCGACCTCGACCGCGAAATTGCGCCCGACCGCGCGCGCCGCCGGCGCGGTCTGCAGCAGCGGCGCATCGCGCTCCTCATAGCTGGACTCGCCTTTGCGCAGCGCCACCACGGCGACCAGCGCCAGCACGATCCACAGCGCATCGCGCCAACGCCAGCGCGGCAGGCGCGGGCGCGGCGCGGCGGCGGGCGAGGGCGCGCTCATGGCGCCAGCGCCTGGGCGCGCAGGTCCTGCACGGCGAGCTCGAATTTGGCCGCCGGCTTGCCCTGCAGCCACGCGCCCTCGTCGTTGAGATAGGCCTTGGCCTTGTAGTCGCGGGCGAACAGGCCGAAGGTCTGCGACGGCGCGTAGACATAGCCCGGCGGCAGTTTCCAGACCAGGTCCACGCGCTGCTTGAGCCGCGGGTGCAGATCGCCGAGCGGGCTGTGGTCGTCCGCCGACAGCGGCGTGTCGGCCTTGATCGGCTCGCGTTTGGGGCTGACCAGGATCAGATCCTCGAGCAGGTAGCCGAAGCTGTTGAAGCTGCGCGCAGTACGGTTCTCGACATCGGCCTGCAGCACCAGATACAGCTGATTCGGCTCGATCCGTCCGCCCGGACGATAGCGCGCGACCCAGGCGCGCAGCGGGGTCACCGCCATCGCCCCGGTCTGCACGCGCTTGCCGGCGGCGTATTGCGGCAGCGGCTTGGCCTTGCTCTTGGCCGGCTTGAATCCGCCCAGGGCGAACACCGCGACCAGCGCGATCGCGGCGACGGCCGCGGCGGCCTGCCACCACGGGTTGCGCGCTGCGCCGATCAGTTCGTCCTTGTTCGCCATGCCGGGGCCCGTTGCGAGTGCGCGCAACGTAGCACAGGCGATGCGCGTCGCTGCACCCGGGGATATCACCAGGGGTGGGTGACAGATGCCATGCCCGCGCCGTCGCGGGCGCCGGCGTGCGCGTCGGCGGATGCGCCGGTTTTTAGGCCGGTTCGTCGGGGATCAGCGCGCTTTCGAGCCGGGCGATGCAGTCCTTGAGCCACAGCTTGCGTTTCTTCAGCCGCTTGAGCGCGAGCTCGTCGGACTGTGGGTCCAGATTCAGGCGTTCGATGGCGGCATCGAGGTCGCGGTGCTCCAGTCGCAGGTCGGCGAGCTGGCGGGCGATTTCGGCGGCATCGAGGCTGACGGTCATGGGGTCGAGCTTAAACCGCCGCCGTGTCCGCCGTCATCGGTCTTCGCGCGGGGGCGCAAACCCTTGCGGCAGCGGGCTTCGGGCCCGCGGCGGCCGCCGTCCGGGCCGTGTTCACCGACCCTTGGCGTAGAATCGTCGGTCTGATGAGTACCGTCCTGCCCCTCGCCGAACCCGTCCGCCGCGCCCGCGCCGACGCCGCTCCCGCCGATCTCGAGCGCCTGGGCGCGCGCCTGCGCCACCAGGTCGGCCGCGCCATCGCCGACTTCGGCATGATCGAAGACGGCGACAAGGTCATGGTCTGCCTGTCCGGCGGCAAGGACAGCTACACCCTGCTCGACATCCTGCTGCAGCTGCAGAGGAAGGCGCCGGTGAAGTTCGAGCTGGTCGCGGTCAACCTCGACCAGAAGCAGCCGGACTTTCCCGAGCACGTGCTGCCGCAGTACCTCGAATCGGTCGGCGTGCCCTACAAGATCCTCGAGCAGGACACCTACTCGGTGGTCACCCGGGTCGTGCCCGAGGGCAAGACCATGTGCTCGCTGTGTTCGCGCCTGCGCCGCGGCGCGCTGTACACCTACGCGGCCGAGCAGGGCTTCACCAAGATCGCGCTCGGCCACCACCGCGACGATCTGGTCGCCACCTTCTTCCTGAACCTGTTCTTCCACGCCAAGCTCAGCGGCATGCCGCCCAAGCTGCTGTCCGACGACGGCCGCCACGTGGTGATCCGGCCGCTGGCCTACGTGCGCGAGGACGACATCGTCGACTACGCGGCGGCGCGGCAGTTCCCGATCATCCCGTGCAACCTGTGCGGCTCGCAGGAGAACCTGCAGCGCAAGCAGGTCAAGCGGATGATGGACGCGTGGGAACGCGAGACGCCCGGGCGGCTGGAGATCATCTCGCGCGCGCTCGGCGACATCCGGCCGTCGCAGTTGAGCGATCCCAAGCTGTTCGATTTCCTCGGCCTGGGCCACGGCGGCGCGCGCACCGCCGCGCGCACCGCCGCGCCGGTCTGGCTCGACGACGCCGCGTCCGACGATCCGGCCGCGCAGGCCGGATGATCCATTCCCCTTCGTTCCCGCGAAAGCGCGAACCCAGAGCCTTTCGTGCGAGAGCGCTTGAGGTCTGTGGATTCCCGCCTTCGCGGGAATGACGAAGCAAGGCAGGCGCGACGTCCGCGACGCCGATTCCCCACCCCCTGATTCTCTATTCCCGGTCCCCGAATGTTCTTTCGCAACCTCACGTTCTTCCGCTTCCCCACCACCCACGACCTCAGCGAACTCGATAAGGGCCTGGAGGAATGCCGGCTCAAGCCGGTCGGCCCGCTGGAGCTGTCCTCGCGCGGCTTCATCTCGCCGTTCGGCCGCGCCGATGAAGAGGCGGCGATCAGCAACCGCATCGGCAGCGCGATCTGGCTGACCGTCGGCGGCGAAGACCGCCTGCTGCCGGGCGCGGTGGTCAACGACATGCTGGCCAAGAAGCTGGCCGAGATCGAACAGAAGGAAGGGCGCAAGCCCGGCGGCCGCACCCGCAAGCGGCTCAAGGACGAACTGATCACCGACCTGATGCCGCGCGCCTTCATCAAGCCCAGCCGCACCGACGCGATCATCGACCTGGAACACGGGCTGGTGATCGTCGACAGCTCCAGCCGCAAGAGCGCGGAGAACGTGATCAGCGAGATCCGCCGCGCGGTCGGCAGCTTCCCGGCGCTGCCGCTCAACGCCGAAATCGCGCCGCGCTCGATCCTGACCGGCTGGGTCGCGGGCGAACCGCTGCCGGACGGGATCATGCTCGGCGACGAATGCGAACTGCGCGACCCGGTCGACCAGGGCGCGGTGGTCAAGTGCCAGCGCCAGGAACTGGAGAGCGACGAGATCGCCAAGCACCTGGAGACCGGCAAGCAGGTCACCCGCCTGGCGCTGAGCCTGGACGACCACGTGTCGTTCGTGATCGGCGAAGACCTGATCGTGCGCAAGTTCAAGCTGCTCGACGGCGCCGTCGACCAGCTCGAGCACAGCGACGGCGACGGCCTGCGCGCCGAGCTCGATGCGCGTTTCGCGCTGATGAGCGCGGAGGTGAAGCGCTTGTTCGTGGTGATGGAGAAGGCGTTGAAGCTGTCGAAGGTCGAGGCCTGATTTTTCGCGCGGGTCGCGTTTCGGCGCGACCGGCGAGGACGCGGCCGCGGCTCGCGCCGCTCCTGCAGGGAGCGGCCGACGCCTGCGTCTCGCCCTGTAGGAGCGGCGCAAGCCGCGACCGCGACACCGCGCCAACGGCGCAACTCGCCGTCGCCCGCGGCGCTGGACTGCGATACGGCCTGCCATCGCCTGCGTCGCTGCGCCATAGCCCGCGCCGCTGCGCCGGCCCGCCATCGCTTCCCGCCTGCGCCGTCGCAAAAACGCCGCCGCACCGCGCTATGCTTCGCCCCATGGCGGTCCCCCACCCATGACGAGCCTTCTGCGCCTGCTGACCGGCCAGCCGCAGGCCGCGCCGCGCGCGGTCTCGCGCGAGACCGTCGCCATCGCCCTGGCCGACGGCCGCAGCGTCGAGGTGTTGCGCGTGCGCGACCCGCGCGCGCGCCGGATCAAGCTCAGCGTCGATGAGCGCGGCCCGCGCCTGACCCTGCCGCTGCGCGCCAGCGACATCGCCGGCACCCGTTTCGTGATCGAGCACGGCGACTGGCTGCTGGCGCAGATCGCTCGCGCCGGCACCGACGCGCCGGGCCTGGAACCGCATCGCAGCGCATCCCTGCCGCTGCGCGGCGCCGAGGTGCCGCTGCGCTGGCAGGCCGCGCGCTACCTGCGCATCCAGCCGGGCGAGGACGGCATCGACATCGCCGCGCCCGAGGCCGTGGCGCTGAAGTCGCTGCAGCGCGCGCTGCGCGATTTCTACGAAGGCCAGGCCCGCGCCGACGTCGGCCGCTGGCTGCCCAAATACTTGCCCGAGCTGCCGCGCGCGCCCTCGCGCCTGCGCTACCGGGTGATGTCCTCGCAATGGGGTTCGCTGGCGCCCGACGGCGCGCTGTCGCTGGACCTGTCGCTGGTGCTGGCGCCGCCGGCGGCGTTCGAATACGTGCTGGTGCACGAGCTGTGTCATTTGATCCATGCCGACCATTCGCGCGCGTTCTGGCGCGAGGTCGAGCGCCGCTGCCCGGACTGGCGCGATCAGCGCGAATACTTCCGCCACTCCGGGCGCGCGCTCAAGGCGCGGCTGCGCAAACTGATCGCGGCCGACGAATAGGCCGCGGCGCTCCGACGCGCCGCGCTCAGCGCAACAGGAACTCACGGAACAACTCGCCCACCAACTGCGGCTGCTCCATATGCAGATGGTGCGTGCCCGCGTGGATGTGCAGCTCGCCGTCGCGCAGCAGCGCCGCGCGTTCGCGCCGCACCGCGTCGGGCATGTAGCTCTGCGCCGGATCGGCCCAGACCATGCAGGTCGGGCTGTCGATGGCGCGGATCAGCGCGCGCATCTGCGCCTCGTTCATGCGCAGCGCCGAGGTCAGGGTCAGGCGCGGATCGCTGCGCCAGACGAAGCCGGCGGCGCCGCCGTCGCCGCGCACCGGCGCGACGCCGCGTTCGACCAGCAGCCGCGCCGCCGGTTCGCTGAGGTCGTTGGCGATCACCCGCGCCTTGATCGCGGTGGCGATGTCGGAAAACACCCGCAGTTGCTTGCCGTCGATCGCCGCCATTCCGGCGAAGGCTTCGCGCAGGCGCGCGCCGACGCGTTCCTCCGACTCGGACAGCGAGCCCAGCGCTTCGATCAGCAGCAGCTTGTCGACCCGCTGCGGCGTCGCCGCGGCGACGAAGCTGGCGGTGGCGCCGCCGAGCGAATGGCCGAGCAGGTGGAAGTGTTGCCAGCCCAGCGCGTCGGCCACCGCCAGCGCGGCGCGCGCGGCGGCGATCAGGGTGTATTCGGCGGCGGCCGGCAGATGCGCGCTGGCGCCGTGGCCGGGCAGGTCCGGCGCGACCAGGTCGAAACCGTCCAGCCACGGCGCCAGCGGCACGAAGCTGGCGGCGTTGTCGAGCCAGCCGTGCAGCGCCAGCAGCTTCGGCGCCTGGGTGCGGCCGTTGCGCAGGCCGGCGAGGCGGCCGAAGGCGGTGTCGACGACGAATTCCTGCATTGCGGCCATACGGCATCCTGTAGCGAAAGCGGCGCCCGCTCGCGGGCGCGTGGACGAAGCGCCGCAGCGCCGGTTGCGCGGCGCCTGCGTCGCGGCGCGCGGATCCCGGGCGGGATCGACAACCGGGATCATCGGCGCGCGCCCATCAAAGCATGCCGGTCTAGAGCATGCGCGTTACAACCAGCGCAGGCCGCTGCGGCGCGCGCGTCTCAACGCAAGGCGCGTGCGCTCAGCTCGGTTCGGCCGCCCGCCACTGCGCCAGTTCGCGCTGCACGATTCCGGCCAGCGCCTGTGCGTGCGCCGGCGATTCGTTGAGGCAGGGGATGTAGCGCAGCCGGCCGCCGCGCGCGGCGAAGTCCTCGGCCAGCATCATCGCCACTTCCTCCAGCGTTTCCAGACAGTCCACGGCGAAACCCGGGGCGATCACGTCGACCTGGCGCACGCCGCGCGCGGCCAGGGCGGTCAAGGTGTCGGCGGTGGACGGCTCCAGCCAGCGCTCGCGGCCGAAGCGCGATTGGTAGCTCAGGCTCCAGGCCTGCTCGGGCAGGTCCAGCGCCTGGGCGATGGCGCGCGCGCTGGCTTCGCAGTGCTGCGGATACGGATCGCCGGCGGCGGCGAAGCGCTGCGGCAGGCCGTGGAAGGACATCAGCAGGTGTTCGCCGGCGCCGTTGGCGAAGCGGTGGCGGCGCACCGATTCGGCGACCGCGGCGACCCACTCGGGATCGGTGTGATAGTCGTTGACCAGGCGCTTGTCCAGGCCCTGCGCCGCGTCGAGCACGTCGCCGACCGAGGCGGTGGTGGAGGTCGAATACTGCGGATACAGCGGCAGCGCCAGCACCCGCTTGACGCCTTGCTCGCGCAGGCGCGGCAGCAACTGCTTCCACGACGGCTGGCCGTAGCGCATCGCGTGCAGCACGCGCAGCTGCGGCAGTTCGCGCTGCAGCGCTTCGGCCAGGCGGCGGGTGTGCACCGCCAGCGGCGAGCCTTCCGGCAGCCACACGCTGGCGTACTTGTGCGCGACCTTGCTGCTGCGCAGCGGCAGGATCGCGAAATGCAGCAGCGGGCACCAGAGCCAGCGGCTCATGTCGACCACGCGGCGGTCGTGCAGGAATTCGGACAGGTAGCGGCGCACGGCCGCGGTGTTGGCGGCCTCGGGCGTGCCGAGGTTGACCAGCACCACGGCGGTGTCGGCGCCGGCCGGCGCGGCGGCGGAATCGTCGTAGCTTGCATTGGCGGGCATGCGCATAGGATGACATCCGCGCGCCGCGACGGGGCATCGTTTGTTCGGATCGGCCGGATCGACGGCGTCGATGGGCGGCGTCGATGGATGGAGCCGGTGGATCGGGATAATCGGCGCGGCCGGTCGCCGTCGCTCAGTTCACCGCGAAACCCTGGCAGCGCTCGCAAAATTCGCAGAATCGCTCCAGCCACGGCCGGGTCGCACTGTAGTTGAGCGACAGATCGTCGCGGTGGAAACCCACCCGATCGGGCTCGTCGGTGAAGCCGCCGTCGGCGGTCAGGCGGGTGTCCGCGCCCATGCGCGGCAGGTAGCGCTCGCGGATCGCGCGGGCGATGGCGCGCGCTTCGTCGCGATCGAATTCGACGGTCACGCCGCTGTAGTGCATCAAGATCGCGCGGGTCTCGTCGCCGAAGCCCAGCGATTGGATGATCTCCAGGGTCGGCCGCCAATGCCAGGCGTTGACGTCGAGCGCGCCGGCGCCGCCGGCGGGGTCCAGGTCCCGGATCGTGAAGCCCATGCCGCGTCCTCGCTGCGAACGGCGCGAGGATGCGGCGGTGCCGCGCGCGCGTCAACGCGGCCTACAATGCCGCCGATCGCGCGCATCGGCGCGGCCGCCCCGTACAGTCCCCGTTCGCCGGTGATTCATCGCCGCCGCACTAGCCTGAACCGACCGTCGCCGTTGCGGTCTGTACGTCCGGTCGCCCACGCAGGCGCCCCTCACCCGCACAACCGCCGGAGCCGTCCATGTCCCGTCCGCAGTCCCGCGTCCTGAGTCTTTGCCTGGCCCTGAGCCTGGGTTTCGCCGCCACCGCCGCCGTGGCCGGTCCCGACGAGGACCAGCGCGCTCGCGATGCGATACGCGTGCTCGGCGACATCCAGCAGATTCCCGAGTCGGCGATTCCCGACAAACTGTTCGACGAGGCCCGCGCCATCGTCGTCGTCCCCGACACGCTCAAGGTCGGCCTGGTGTTCGGCGGCCGCCGCGGCCACGGCCTGGTGTCGGTGAAGAATCCCGACGGCACCTGGTCCAACCCCAGCTTCATCAAGCTCACCGGCGGCAGCGTCGGCTTCCAGGCCGGCGTGCAGTCCTCCGACATCGTGCTGGTGTTCCGCGGCGCGCGCGGGCTGGATTCGATCGTCAACGGCAAGCTGACCCTCGGCGGCGACGCCAGCGTCGCCGCCGGCCCGGTCGGGCGCACCGCCGCGGCCGCCACCGACGGCCAGCTCAAGGCCGAGATCTGGTCGTGGTCGCGCGCGCGCGGCCTGTTCGCCGGCATCGCCCTCGACGGCGCGGTGCTGTCGATCGACGATGCCGCCAACCAGGCCGTGTACGGTTCGGGCAGCACGCCGCGGGCGATTTTCGAAGGCCGCGCCGGCGGCCAGCCGTCCAACGCCGTGGTCGATTTCCGCGACCGCCTGGAAGAGGCCAGCGCCGCCGCGCGCGCCAAGCGCACCGCCGAGGAACAGCGCCCCGAACTGGGCACCACGGTCTATCCGGCGCCCGGCGTGACCGTCGACCCGGCGGCCGGCAACCCGCCCGCCGCGGCGCGCGCGCCGGCCTACCAGCGCCTGGCCCCGGCCCAGCCGGCGCAGCCGCAGCCGGTGCAGGGCCAGCCGGCGCCGTCGGAGCACCTGCCGGCGCCGTCCAACCCGGCCAAGGTCGAACCGCTGCCCTGAACGGCCGTACCGCGCGGGCGCGGCGGACGCAGCGTCCGTCGCGGTGCGTGACCGATGGCCTATGCCGCGGTTTTTCCCGCGTTTGCGCGGCTGCGCGCAACACCGGCCCAACGCGGTTGCGGTATCCTCGCGATCCCGGTCCCGCGCGCCCTTGGTGTGCCGGGCCGCGGGCCCGCTGATCGGACCAGCCGGCGACGCATTTCCACCCGCAGGTTCATCAACAGGTTTCTACAGGACACCGCCATGGGCAGCATGAGTTGGATTCACTGGGTCGTCGTCCTGCTGATCGTCGTGCTGGTGTTCGGCACCAAGCGTTTGGGCAACATCGGCAAAGACGTCGGCGAGGCGGTCAAGGGCTTCAAGAAGGGCATGGCCGACGAGGACAAGCCCGAGCAGCTCAACGACCAGTCGCGCAACAGCGACAGCAACGCTTCCACGCGCAACGACGAACGCAGCCAGCGCTGACCGGCCTTGACCGGCGCCGCCCGCGTTTCCCCGTCTCTTCGCACGGCCGCTCAGCCATGTTCGACATAGGCTTCTCGGAAGTCTTCGTGATCGCGATCGTGGCCCTGATCGTGCTCGGGCCCGAGCGCCTGCCCAAGGCCGCGCGCTTCGCCGGGCTGTGGGTGCGGCGCGCGCGCGCGCAGTGGTATTCGGTCAAGTCCGAGCTCGAGCGCGAACTCGCCGACGAAGACCTCAAGCGCAGCCTGCGCCAGGCCCAGGACGAGCTGCGCTCGGCGCAGCAGCAACTGCGCGACAGCGGCCAGATCCTGCGCGAGGGCGCCGAGGATCTGAACCAGCGCGTCGCCGCTGCCGGCACCACTGCCGCGGCGGCGGATGCGCAGGCCGCCGGCGCGCAGGACGAACACGCCGCGCCGGCCGACGCGCCGCAGGCCGAGCCGGCGCACGCCGCTTCGCCCGAGCCGACCGCCCTCGACCATGCCGCGCCGCCGCAAGCGTCGGCCGCCGAGCCCGCGCACCCGGATTACCACGGCGCTTCGCAACCCGATTACCGCCCCTCCACCGCGCAGACGCCGAACGATGAGCGACGCTGATTCCCGCTCCGGCGATCCCAACGATTACTCGCCCGAGCCGCGCCTGCTCGATCACCTGATCGAACTGCGCGCGCGCCTGCTGCGCGGCGTCGCCGGGCTGATGGTGGTGCTGGTCTGCCTGCTGCCGTTCGCCAATAAGCTCTACCACTTCCTGGCCACGCCGCTGCTGGCCAAGCTGCCGGCCGGCAGTCAGCTGATCGCGGTGGAAGTGGCTTCGCCGTTCGCCGCGCCGTTGAAGCTGGCGTTCTTCGCCGCGCTGATGATTTCGATGCCGTGGCTGCTGTACCAGGCCTGGGCCTTCGTCGCGCCGGGCCTGTACAAGCGCGAGAAGCGCCTGGCCCTGCCGCTGCTGGTGTCGGCGCTGGTGCTGTTCTACGCAGGCTGCGCGTTCGCGTTCTTCCTGGTGTTGCCGTCGGTGTTCGGCTTCCTGGTCAAGGTCACGCCGGTCGGCGTGTCGATGATGACCGACATCAACGCCTACCTCGACTTCGTCCTGGTCCTGTTCCTGGCCTTCGGCATCAGCTTCGAAGTGCCGGTGGCGCTGGTGATCCTGGCCCTGCTCGGCTGGGTGACGCCGGCCCAGCTCAAGGAAGCGCGCGGTTACGCCATCGTCGGCATCTTCATCATCGCCGCGGTCATCACTCCGCCCGACGTGGTCTCGCAGCTGATGCTGGCGATTCCGATGTGCGTGCTCTACGAGCTGGGCATCATCGCCGCCAAGTGGGTCGCCAGCGAGCGAGCGCGTCCGGCCGACGACGCGCACGGATCGTGAGCGCGCCCGGCGCGGCGTCGCCGCCGGCCGGGTTCTGGCCGCGTTATGCGGCGTGGTCGCTGGATGCGGCGATCGTCGCCGCGCTGGTCACCGCGCTTGGCATCGGCGTGTGGCGCGAACGCCTCGCGGCGCTCGATCAGGCCTACGCCGAATTCAACGCGCGCATGGCCGAGGCGATGTCGGCCGCGGCGCTGGACGATCTGGATTTCGGCAGCCTGGCCGGCCGCTTCGGCGCCGACCCGCAGACCCATGCCGCCGCGGTCGCGCTGCTGTCGGCGCTGACCGCGCTGACGCTGGGTTGGCTGCTGGCCTATGCCGCGTTCGGCCTGGTCTTTGAGACCGCCTTCGTCGCCTTCACGCCGTGGCGCGCCACGCCCGGCAAGCGCGCGCTGGGCCTGTACGTGATCGCGCGCGACGGCGGCGCGCTCGGCCCCGCACGTACGGTGCTGCGTTATCTCGCCGGCACGCTGTCGTGGCTGACCCTCAACATCGGCCATCTGCTGGCCGCAGCGCGGCCCGAGCACCAGGCCCTGCACGACCGCGTCGCCGGCGCCAGCGTGCGCGGCCCGGCGCGCATGCCGCTGTGGGCCTGGGCGTGGTTGGTCTTGCAGATGGCCGCGGCGCTGGCCGCGTGCGTGTGGCTGATGTGGACGCTGCAGGCGGGGCTGGAGAACGCGCTGTACGGCGGCGCGCTGTAGCGCCGCGCGGGGTCAGGCTTCGAACCGGTCGTGCTGCGCCGGCGCCGGCGTCGCCGCGGCATCGCCGTCCTCGGCGAACACATCGCTCCAGGCGTAGTAGCAGGTGCCGCACATCACCACCAGGAACACGGTGCCGTAGGCGGCGAACAGCAGCCACGCCAGCAGGTGGCCGAGCATCGGCGTCACCGCCGCGCCGAGCATCGCCACCACCAGCGCGGCGATGCTGACCATCAGCCCGGCGATCATCGCCCCGAGCATGAACAGCATGGTCGCGAACAGGTACGCGCCCAGGTTCCACAGCGACGCGCCGAAGCTGCGCTTGACCGCATCCGACAGGCCCAGCCCGGAGAACATGATCTGCGGCACCGACACCAGCACCACCGCGGTGCTGAAGTAATAGAACAGCAGCTGCGCCAGCGCGACCAGCGCCGGCTGCTCGGCGGTGGGCACGGTGGTGATGCGGCCGGTGATCGCGCCGCGCACCATCTCCTGGTACTGCGGCCAGTAGTCCGCGCCGGTGGCCCACACCAGCAGCGAGCCGCAGATCAGCGCCAAAGCGATCTGGATCATGCCCAGCAGCGCCAACGGCAGCGCCTTGTGCAGGCGCAGCGGCGCGAACAGGTCGCGCGCGCGGGTCGGCCGGCCGTTCTCGGCCTCGCGGATCACGTGCATCAGCCCGCCCAGCAGCACCGGCAGGATCAGCACCGCGGCCAACGCGGCCAGGGCTACGGTGGTGACCGCGGTTTCGAAGTCGGGCGCCTCGCCGAACTGCAGCGGCAGGGTGAACACGACCATCAGCAGGTACAGCACCGCGATCAGCAGCAGCGCCGCGCCGAAGATCGCGCGCGGGTTGCGCCGGCCCAGGTTGATCGCGCGCATCAGCCATTGCGCGCCGTGGGTCAGCGGCACTTTGCGGATCGGCAGGCTCATCGGTTCGGGCTCATCGGATCGGTGCCGGGCAGGGCGTCCCGGGCGGAAAAATGCCATGCCGGCGCGGACGCGCCGGGATCGGCGCGCTCAACGGCCGTGCAATGCGCGCGCATGGCCAACGAACCGGCGCAGCACCCGGCGCGCGTGCGGCGCGGCGCTGACCTCGCGCGCGACCGTGCGCGGGCACAGGCCCTCGCTGCGCAGCGCGTCCTGGCGCGCGCGCACGTAGCCGCGCATGTGGCCGGCGCTGAATTCGGGGTGGAACTGCACGCCCCAGGCGCGCTCGCCCCAGCGAAAGGCGTGGCAGGCGTCGTGATGCGAGCGCGCCAGCACGGTCGCGCCCTCGGGCGCGCGCAGCACCGTCTGCAAATGGGTGGCCTGGGCCGGAAAGCTGGCCGGCAGCCCGGCGAACAGCGGGTCGGCCGCGGCGGTGGGATGCAGTTCGAGATGCACGGTGCCCATCTCGCGCCCGCCCGGATGGTTGCCGACCTCGCCGCCGAGCGCATGCGCCAGCAATTGGTGGCCGTAGCAGATGCCGAACAGCGGCAGCCCGGCGTGGGCGGCGTCGCGCAGCCACTGCGCGCTGCGTTCGCTCCACTGGGCGCGGTCGGTGACCATCGCGCCGGAACCGGTGACGATGGCCCCGGCGAAACCGTCGCGGCCCGGCAGTTCGTCGCCGGCTTCGACATTGACCACCACCGCCTCGTCCCGGCCCAAGCCGGCGGCGACGCGGATCCAATGCGGAAAACCGCGGTGGCGGCGCATGGAGGGGACCGGCTGGCCGGTCTCGAGGATCAGGAAGGGCGGCTTCACGGGGCGTTGGCGGGCACGGCGGGGGGAGCGCCAATAATGGACCGACAATGGGGGCAAAGTCCTGAAATTACAGGGCTCGCCGCTATACTAACCCGCTTTGCCGCAGCGCAGACCAGACCATGAGCGCGACCGACGCACCGCCCACCGCGATCACCTTCCAGAGCATGATCCAGCGCCTGAACGCCTACTGGGCGGAGCAGGGCTGCGTGCTGATCCAGCCGCTGGACCTGGAGGTCGGCGCCGGCACCTTCCACCCGGCCACCTTCCTGCGCGCGCTCGGCCCGGAGCCGTGGAACGCCGCCTACGTCCAGCCCAGCCGCCGTCCCACCGACGGCCGCTACGGCGAGAACCCCAACCGCCTGCAGCGCTATTACCAGTACCAGGTGGCGATGAAGCCCAGCCCCGACAACATCGTCGAGCTGTACTTCGACTCGCTCAAGGCGCTGGGCGTGGACCCGCGCGTGCACGACCTGCGCCTGGTCGAGGACAACTGGGAATCGCCGACGCTCGGCGCCTGGGGCCTGGGCTGGGAAGTCTGGCTCAACGGCATGGAAGTGACCCAGTTCACCTACTTCCAGCAGGCCGGCGGCATGGAGTGCAAGCCGGTGCTCGGCGAGATCACCTACGGCCTCGAGCGCCTGTGCATGTACCTGCAGAACGTCGACAACGTCTACGACCTGATCTGGACCTACGGCCCGGACGGCACGCCGGTGACCTACGGCGACGTCTACCACCAGAACGAAGTCGAGCAGAGCAAGTACAACTTCGAACACGCCAACGTCGACGAGCTGTTCCACCGCTTCGACGCCTGCGAAGACGAGGCCAAGAAGCTGATCGAGCTCGGCCTGCCGCTGCCCGCTTACGAGCAGGTGTGCAAGGCCAGCCACAGCTTCAACCTGCTCGACGCGCGCCGCGCGATCAGCGTGACCGAGCGCCAGCGCTACATCCTGCGCGTGCGCCGCATCGCCCAGGGCGTGGCCGAGGCCTACTTCGCGCAGCGCGAGAAGCTCGGTTTCCCCGGCCTCAAGCAGGCGCGCAAAGCCGAAGCCGCCTGACGCTCCGAAGCCCCTCGCCCGCCTGCGGGAGAGGGGTTGGGGTGAGGGCAACAAGCACACCAAGAAACTCCACGGCGCCGTCCGCAGGACGCGCGGCGACACCGCAAAGGCCACCGCATGAGCACGACCCAACCCCTCCTGATCGAACTGGGCACCGAAGAACTGCCGGTCAAGGCGCTGCCGGGCCTGGCCCAGGCCTTCTTCGACGGCGTGCTCGACGGCCTGCACAAGCGCGGCATCGGTTTCGACCGCAACGGCGCCAAGCCGCTGTACACGCCGCGCCGCCTGGCCGTGCTGCTGAGCGCGGTCGACACCCAGCAGCCCGAACAGCGCAGCGAAGTGCTCGGCCCCTACCTCAACATCGCGCTCGACGCCGACGGCCAGCCGACCAAGGCGCTGCAGGGCTTCGCGGCCAAGGCCGGGGTCGAGTGGACGCAGTTGGACAAGACCAGCGACGCCAAGGGCGAGCGCTTCGTCCACCGCGCGGTCAAGCCCGGCGCCGACACCGCCAGCCTGCTGGCCGAGGTCGTGCGCGAGGCGCTGGCGGCGATGCCGATTCCCAAGCCGATGCGTTGGGGCGACCACGATTACGGCTTCGCCCGTCCGGTGCATTGGCTGGTGCTGCTGCTGGGCAAGGACGTGGTGCCGGCCGACGTGCTGGGCGTGAGCAGCGACCGCATGAGCCGCGGCCACCGCTTCATGCACGACAAGCCGGTGTGGTTCTCGGTGCCGCAGGACTATGTCGAATCGCTGCGCGGCGCCTGCGTGCTGGTCGATCCGGACGAGCGCCGCGAGCGCATCGTGCGCGAAGTCGAAGCCGCGGCGAGCGCCGACGGCGGCCGCGCGCGCATCGACGAAGGCATCCTGGAAGAGGTCAACGGCCTGACCGAATGGCCGGTCGCGGTGGCCTGCAGCTTCGAGCGCGAATTCCTCGCGGTGCCGCAGGAAGCGCTGATCGCGACGATGGAAGCCAACCAGAAATTCTTCCCGGTGCTCGACGCCGCGGGGCAGCTGACCGAGCGCTTCGTCGGCGTGGCCAACATCGAAAGCCGCGACCCGCGTGAGGTGCGCAAGGGCTACGAGCGGGTGATCCGCCCGCGCTTCGCCGACGCCAAGTTCTTCTTCGACGAAGACCTCAAGCAGGGCCTGACGTCGATGGGCGAGGGGCTCAAGACGGTCAAGTACCAGGACAAGCTCGGCAGCGTGGCCGACAAGGTCGCGCGGGTGACGGCGCTGGCGCAGTCCATCGCCGCGCAGACCGGCGCTGACCCGCAGCAGGCCGAGCGTGCCGCGGCGCTGTCGAAGAACGACCTGCAATCGCGCATGGTCAACGAATTCCCGGAACTGCAGGGCATCGCCGGGCGGTATTACGCCAAGGCGGCGGGCGAGAGCGTGGAAGTCGCCGATGCGATCGACGAGGCCTACATGCCGCGCTTCGCCGGCGACGCGATCGCGCCGTCGACGCTGGGCCGCGTGGTCGCCATCGCCGAGCGCTTGGATACGCTCGCGGGCGGCTTCGCTGCGGGCTTGAAGCCGACTGGCAACAAGGATCCTTTCAGCTTGCGGCGCAATGCGTTGGGTCTGGCGCGTACTTTGCTGGAAGGCGGGCTCGACCTGTCGCTGCGCGCGCTGCTGGACGAGGCGATCAAGTCGCAGCCGTTGCGCAAGCCGGGCAGCGACGACGCGGACGCCTTGAACGAGCTGAGCGAATTCGTCTACGACCGCCTGCGCAACTACTACGGCGAGCGCGGCATCGCGATGGCGCAGTTGGAAGCGGTCAGCGCCGTGGCCCACGGCTCGCTGCTCGACTTCGACCGCCGCCTCACCGCCATCGCCGAATTCGCCAAGCTCCCCGAAGCCGAAGCCCTCGCCGCCGCCAACAAACGCAGCCGCAACATCCTCAAGAAGGTCGAAGGCGAAGTGCCCGACGCCATCGACCCGGCGCTGTTCGCCGAACCGGCCGAGCGCGAACTGGCCGAAGCGGTCGACGCCGCCATCGCCGATACCGACCCGCTGCTGGCCGGGCGCGACTACGTCGCCGTGCTCGGCCGCCTGGCGCGGCTGCGGCCGCAGGTGGACGCGTTCTTCGACAAGGTCATGGTCAACGTCGACGACGCGGCGGTGCGCAACAACCGCCTGGCCCTGCTCAAGCGCCTGTCCGACCGGTTGGGCAGCGTCGCGGCGATCGAGCATTTGTCGATCTGATCGCGGCGATCGCGCCGCAAGCAAAAAGGCCGGCATTCGCCGGCCTTTTTTTCGCGCCTGCAAAATCATCCCCCGCCTCTCGCGCCGCCTGCCCGGCCGGCGACGGATAAAAAAAGAGGGCCGGCTTGCGCCGGCCCTCCTTTCATCAGCTTCGGCGAAAAACCCTCGCCGTTACCTACGCATCAACGGAACTTGTAGTTGACGCCCAGGTAGTAAGCGCGGCCGATGGTGTCGTACACGCCGGAGCCGAAGGTGTTGCCGTACATCGCCAGCGGCGGATCGGAGTCGAACAGGTTGGTGATGCCGCCGTAGACGTTCCAGCCGGTGTCGGCGAAGTCGTAGCTCACGCGCACGTCGTGCACGGTGCCCGAGCCGGCCTTGGCCGGAGCCAGGAACAGCGGGTCGGCCTTGTAGGTGTCCCAGTCGGTCTGACGGGCGACGCCCGAGACGAAGCGGGTGCTCCACGAAGCGTCCCAGTTGTCGCGTTTATAGTTCACGCTGGCGACGGCCTTCCACTTCGGATAGCCCAGCGCGCCCAGGTACTCCACCTTCTCGTCCGGCGAGGTCTGGAACGGATAGTCGGTGTAGTTCAGGGTGCGGGTGGCGTCCAGCTGCCAGGACATCTTGCCGCCGTAGAAGTCGTGCGAGTAGCTGGCGCCGATGTCGATGCCGTCGGTCTCGCGCGCCGCGATGTTCTGCAGGGTCGCGGTCACGAACGAGATCTGGCCGTCGGCGCGGCGCTGCACGTTGGCGCAGTACGTGTTGTTGATGCCGCCGACGTTATCGACGCAGCGCTGGGCCATCTGCTCGAAGTCGAGCGAGGAAATGGCGTTGCGCAGCTTGATCTTCCAGTAGTCGACGTTGAGGCTGAAGCCTTCCAGGAAGGTCGGGGTGAACACGAAACCGTAGGTCCAGGTCTTGCCGGTTTCCGGTTCCAGGTCCGGGTTGCTGCCCGACAGGCCTTCGTTGCTGCCGGTCACCTGATCGGTGAAGTTGGCCGGCAGGCCCAGCGCGGCGCAGTTGGCGCGGCGCACGGCCGGATCCTTGCCGCGGCCGATCTGCTGCGCGTCGCAGGGATCGTCGAGGATCAGGAAGTTCTGGCTCTGGCCGCCGAACAGTTCGCCGATGTTCGGCGCGCGCACCGCGGAGGAGGCGTTACCGCGCAGACGCAGGCTGTCGTTGATCGCCCAGTCCAGGTTGTAGCGCCAGGCGCGGGTGTTGCCGATTGTGTCGTAGTCCGAGAAACGGACCGCGCCGCCGAGGGTCATGTTCTTGATCAGCGGCAGATCGTGCAGCAGCGGCACCGCGGTTTCGATCCACAGCTCGCGCACGTTGTAGCTGCCGCGCGAATCGGGGATGGCGTTGAGGAAGGTCAGGCCTGCCTTGTCCAGCGGATCGTTGATCTGTTCGCTGGTCTCGCGGCGGTATTCCAGGCCGGTGGCCAGGCTGACCGGGCCGGCGGGCAGCTCGAACAGGTTGTTGTTGACCAGCGAGCCGCCGGCCACGAACTGGCTCAGACGGGTCTTGGACTTGGTGGTGACGTTGAACCAGTCGCGCGCGGCCTGGCTGATGGCGCCGTCGCCGAAGATCTTGAACGGAATACAGCTGGCGGCGGTCTCGGCGGAGATCGTGGTGCCGAGGTTGGAGTTGACCGAGGTCGGATCGACCTGCGAGCGGCAGACGATCTTGCCCGAACCGTTGTCGACCGCGTCCAGGCCCGCGTAGAAGCGTTCCATGTAGCGGTTGTTGAAGTTCTCGCGGGTCTCGTGGGTGCGGCCGTAGTTGACCGAGGCGTCGTACTGCCAGTCGCCCTTGCTGCCCAGCACGCCTTCGGCGCCGAGGACCAGGCGCATGGTCTTGCGCTTGGTGTCTTCGCCGCGACGGCCCGAATCGAAGTCGTCGCGCGAAACGACGAAGCCCTGGCCGCCGGTCAGCGCGTTCAGCGCCGGCGAGACGTAGGCGTTGTCCGGATCGATGAAGTGGCCGCCGTAGGTGCCGAAGGTGTTGAACGCCGCGGTGCCCAGCGACTTGGAGTTGGCCTGGTTGTACAGACCTTCCATGTACAGGCGGTGGTTCTCGTTGATGTCGAAGCTGCCGGCCGTGTTGAACGTGGTGCGGTCGTACTTGGGCTGCAGCTGGTTGGCGCGGTTGCTGTCGTTGTGGTCGCAATCGGTGCAGCGGCGGCGGCCGGTGTCGCGCAGGCCGTCGATGCGCAGCGGACGGTAGGTGCCGTCCGGATTGAACACGTACAGGTTGGCCGGGTTGCTGAAGCTGCCGGTGCGCGAGAACACGCCACCGGTGGTGAACTCGTAGGAGCCGCCGTTCTTGAAGTACGAACGCGCGTACTTGCCGCCCGGGGTGTTGATCGTGACCAGGTCTTCGTTGCCGAAGCGGTCGCGGAATTCCAGCGCATCCTGGCGCGCGTGCTCAAGCGAGGCGGCGATGTTGCCGCGGTCGTCGGCGAAGTTGGTGCCGGCGGTGACCGCGAACAGCGACTTGCCGAAGCTGCCGTGCTGGCTGCTGCCGTACTGGGCGTGCAGGTTCACGCCTTCGTACTTCTTCTTCAGGATGAAGTTGATCACGCCGGAGACCGCGTCGGCGCCGTACACCGCCGACGCGCCGCCGGTGATGATTTCCACGCGCTCGATCCAGTCGGCCGGGATCAGGTTGGTGTCGACCGCGGTGTCGCCGGCCATGGCGCCGACCATGCGGCGGCCGTTGACCAGCACCAGCGTGCGCTGGGTGCCGAGGTTGCGCAGATCCTGCATGGAGATGCCGGCGGTGCCGATGAAGCGGCCGGAGTTGCCCATGGTGAAGGAGGTCGCCAGCGCCGGCATCGTGGTCAGCACGTCGCCGATGTTGACCGCGCCGGTGGCCTTGATGTCCTCGGCGGTCAGCACGCTGACCGGCTGCGCGGAGACCACGTTCGGGTTGGAGATGCGCGAACCGGTTACGGTGACCGTTTCGATCTTGGTGATGGCTTCGCCCGAATTCGAGGCGGCCTGCTCTTGCGCGTACGCAGGCGCGGCCATGCCGACCAACGCGGTGCACACCGCGACGGTGAGATGCTTTCTGTTCACGAAGTGGACTCCTGGAATGTGCAGTGACATTGCTTCCCTACCTAAAAACTTCCTTGCTGGAAGAGGGTGGGTGATCGTTATTTAGGAGAGACCCCGAGAGATCGGTCCGCAGCCCCCTGCACGACCGATCAGTTTCCCCTGACACCGAAATTACGTCTTCTTAACGCTGAGTGCAATTAACCTGAAACCTGTCAATTGAATTTTTGTAAGCAAGACAAGCCGTTAGTGCGAACTGTGCGGGCTATCTCATTGATTCATTTAGGCCTGCCTCCAGGGCTTGTGTAACCGGCCCGGGGCGGCTGTGCGATGCGGCCAGAAACGGCAAAGCCGGGGCTGAGCGCGGGGAAAGCGGTGGGCCGGGATCGGCAAGCGGCCGGGCAGCGCCGGCCGATCGGGGCGACCTGAGGCCGGCGCTGGCCCGGTCAGTGCGCGCCGCCGCCGCACTTGCGCGGCGTTGACTGCGCTGCCGTTAATCTGAACGCGCACCCCGAATTTTCGTAAGCAATACAAGCCGTTACCGGTTATTCTGCGAGCTATGCCATTGATTCCCCGTCTCTTTCTCGCCGGCGCCTTGAGCCTCGGGGCCGCCGGCGCGGCTCAGGCGGCCAAAGTCGACAAAGTCGAAATCCACGGCCTGGACGAGGCGATGACCCACAACGTGCGGGTGTCGCTGTCGCTGGTGGACAGCATCGGTAAGGAGGTCTCCGGGCGCCGCCTGGGCTACCTGCTGCGCGAGGCCGAGAACGAGACCCGCGAGGCGTTGGAGCCGTTCGGCTACTACGCGCCGACGATCACCGTAGTGGACTCGCGCGGCGACCGGGTGACGTCCCCGGCCGCCGGCGCCGATGCCCCCAACGCGCCCGGCGAGCGCGACGACGCGGCCGGCGACGCCTCCGCCGCCGACTCGGCCGCCGCCGCCGCCCCGGCGCGGGCGGCCTCGCCGCCGATCTCGGTGACGATCAGCGTCGACAAGGGCGAGCCGGTCAAGGTGCGGCGCTCGGACATCGCCGTGGTCGGCGCCGGTAGCGACGATCGCTATCTCAAGCAGGACCTGGCCGCGTTCCGGCCCGGGCCGGACCAGGTGTTCGATCACGCGGCTTACGAGGCCAGCAAGACCAAGATCAGCCGCAGGCTCGCGGAACGTGGCTACTTCGACGCTGATTTCTCTTCGCGGCGGGTGGAAGTGACGCGCGCGCAACACGCGGCCGACATTGACTTGGTCTGGACCAGCGGCCAGCGCTACGACATGGGCCCGATCGCGTTTGAGCAGACGCCCAAGCGCATCATCCGCGACAGCCTGCTGCAGAAGCTGGTGTATTGGGAGCAGGGCAGCTACTACCACCAGGGCAAGCTCGACCGCTTCCGCGAATCGCTGGCGCGGCTGGACTACTTCTCCACCATCGACATCGAACCGCTGCCGGACCAGGCGGTGGACGGGCAGGTGCCGGTCAAGGTCAACCTGACCCCGGCCAAGCGCAGCATCTACACCGCCGGCGTCAGCTACGGCACCGACAGCGGCGCCGGTGTGCGCCTGGGCGTGGAGCGGCGCTACGTCAACGACCGCGGCCACAAGGCGCTGGCCCAGGTCGACTTCGCCCAGCGGCGCAAGACCGCGACCTTGCAGTACCGCATCCCCGCTTTCGCCTGGCTCGATGGCTGGTACACCTTCAGCCTGCAGGGCAGCGACGAGCAGACCGACTACATCGATTCGCGCCGGATCGAACTGGTCGCCAGCCGCAGCGGCAAGATCAACCAGCACTGGACCGCGACCGCCTCGCTGCACGGCTTGAGCGAGCGCTGGGCGTATTACGACGAAAACGACAACGACCCGGACACGCCGAAGTTCTACCGCACCGCGACGTTCTTCTATCCGTCGCTGCGCGCCGAATACGTCGACGTCGACGACAAGCTCTATCCGCGCAGCGGCATCAGCGCCACCGGCATGCTGCGCGGCGGCCTGGAAAGCCTGGGCTCGGACGCCAACTTCATCCAGGCCCACGTCACCGGCCGCTGGTTCAAGGGCCTGGGCGAGCGCAGCCGCTTGATCGCGCGCGGCGAAGTCGGCCACACCTTCACCAATTCGCTGACCGACATGCCGCCGTCGCTGCGCTTCTACGCCGGCGGCGACCGCAGCATCCGCGGTTACGAATGGCGCGAAGTCGGCCCGCGCATCCCGCCGGCGGAAGGCCGCAAGGCCTACGCGCTGGGCGCCAAGAACGTGATTACCAGCAGCGTCGAGTACGAGCAGTACTTCAACGACAGCTGGGGCGGCGCGGTGTTCGTCGACAGCGGCAGCGCGTTCGACGCGCCGGGCGAGCTGAAGATGCGCACCGGCGTAGGCGTCGGCGTGCGCTGGCGCTCGCCGGTGGGGCCGCTGCGCGTGGACATCGCGCGCGGCCTCGACGATCCGGATTCGGGTTTCCAGATCTACCTCAACATCGGCGCCGACCTGTAAGGCGCGCACAGGACTCCTACGCCGCAAATGAGCGACACGCCCCCGCCGCCGCCGCCCCCCACCGCGCAGGAGTTGCTGCTCGAACGCCGCCGCCGGCGCCGCGCCGCCGCCAAGCGCTGGGCCTGGCGCAGCAGCATCGCCGCGGCGGTGCTGACCTTGCTGATCGCGTTCGCGGCGTATTGGCTGATCGCCACCATCGCCGGCCGCGATGTGCTGCTGGCGCAGATCGTCGCGCGCCTGCCGGCCGACTCGAGCTTCACCTGGAAGTCCGCCGAAGGCCCGTTGTCGGGTCCGCTGACCCTGCGCGGGGTGCGCTTCGCCTACAAGAAGACCGTGTTCACCGCGCAGCGCATCTATCTGGAGCCGGCGCTGCGCCCGCTGCTGGGCCGCAAGCTGCGCCTGGACGCGATCCAGGTCGAGGGCGCGACGCTCGATATCGAAAAGAGCGATGAGCCGTTCGAACTGCCGCGCTGGCCCGACGTGCTGCCGCAGATCGAGCCGCCGCTGGCGCTGCAGGCCGACGACGTGCGCATCGACGGCTTCAAGATCGCTCAGGCCGGCGAACACCTGATCGACATCCGCCAACTGCGCGCCGGGCTCGACGCGCAGTCGGGCAAGCTGCACGTGGAAAAGCTCGTCGCCGACACCGACCGCGGCCGCTTCACCGCGCACGGCGACTACCAGCCGAGCAAGGATTTCAAATCCGACCTCACCGTCACCGCGGTGCTGCCGAGCGCGCCCGGGCGCACGCCGCCGCGGCTGGGCCTGATCGCGCGCGGCGACCTGTCGCGCATGGACGTGGCCCTGGCCGGCGCGGCGCCGGGACCGGTGCGCATCACCCTGACCCTGCGCGGCAAAGAGCAAGCGCCGGACTGGGGCCTGCACGCCAAGGCCGACGCGCTCGACATCGGCCTGCTGACCTCGCCGCAGGCCAAGCCCAGCGACGCGCCGATGGCGCTGCGTTTCGACGCGCAAGGCACCGGCGGCATCGCCGCGCTGGAAGGTGAGTTCCGCCAGGGCGATCTGGCGGTGACGGTGCTGCCGTCGAAGCTGTCGCTGAAGGAACAAGTGCTGGACGTGCAGCCGCTGGCGCTGCGCCTGTTCGACGGCACCGCCACGCTGCGCGGCCACGCCGATTTCACCGATGCCGACAACGGCCAGTTCAAGTTCTCGATCAACGCGCGCGGCCTGAGCTGGGGCGGCAAGGCGCCGCCGACCACGCTCAAGTCGGTGGCCAAACCCTCGCAGGCGGCGCAGACGCCGGCCACGCCGGCGGTGACCCTGGAAACCGCAGACCTCGGCTTCGCCGGCACGGTCAAGCAATGGGCGGCGATCGGCACGGCCAAGCTGGTGCGCGACAAGCAAGCGGCGACGGTCGAATTCGACGGCCGCGGCAACGACCAGCGCATGACCCTGCAGTCGCTCAAGGCCAAGATGCCGACCGGCCTGCTCGACGCCAGCGGCGAAGTCGCCTGGGCGCCGAAGCTGGCTTGGGATCTCAAGGCCGCGCTGTCGGGCTTCGATCCGGGTTACTTCGCGCCGCAGTTCAAGGGCGCCATCGACGGCAAGCTGGCCAGCACCGGCAGCACCCGCGACGACGGCGGCCTGGAGATCCAGGCCAGCGCCGAACAACTCGGCGGGCGCCTGCGCGAGCGCGCGCTCGGCGGCCGCGGCCGCTTCGTCATGCACGGCGCCGCCACCGGCGCCAGCGGCGATGCGTTCGAAGGCGAGGTCGCGCTGAGCCTGGGCGGCAGCAAGCTCGAGGCCAAGGGCAAGTACGCGCAGAGCATCGACGTCGATGCGAAGTTCGCGCCGCTGCAATTGAACGACCTGTTGCCCAGCGCCACCGGCAGCCTCAACGGCACGCTCAAGCTCACCGGCGCGGCGGACGCGCCGAGCCTGGACGCCGACCTCACCGGCAGCGGCATCCAGTACGGCGACTACCGCGCCGCCAGTTTCAGCGCCAAGGGCAAGCTGCCGTGGCGCGGCCGCGGCGGCCAGCTGGCGGTGCGCGCCAGCGACCTCAACGCCGGCATCGCCTTGTCGGCGCTGAGCCTGGACGCGCAAGGCGCGGTGGAAGCGCTGCAACTGCAGGCGCAGGCGCGCAGCGACGTGGCCAACCTGGATCTGTCCGGCCACGCCGACAAGCGCGGCAACGTCTGGTCGGGCGCGCTGGCGTCGCTGCAGCTGGCGCCGAGCAAGGGCGCCAGCTGGCGCTTGCAGCAGGCCGCGCCGTTCCGCTGGGACGGCAACAGCGGCGGCTTCAACGACGCCTGCCTGGTTTCCAGCAGCGGCGGTTCGTTGTGCGCGACGGCCGACTGGCCGCGCCGCGGCGTCGAGCTCAAGGGTCATGGCTTGCCGCTGCTGCTGGCGCAGCCGTATTTGCCCGAGCGCAGCGACAAGCGGCCGTGGATCCTGCGCGGCGAGATCGCGCTCGACGGCGAGCTGCGTCCGGCCGGCAAGGGCTGGCGCGGCACCTTCAACCTCGCCTCGGCCGGCGGCGGTTTGAAATTCAGCGAACGCGCGCGACGCGAGTTGGTGCGCTACAACGCGCTCTCGCTCAAGGCCAGCTTCGACACCCAGAAGCTCAACGCCGAACTGCGTTCGGGCTTCAACGACGACGGCCGCATCGAGGCCACGCTCAACACCGGTTGGGACGCCTATGCGCCGCTGTCGGGCAACATCGCGGTGGACACCGACGAGCTGACCTGGATCGAGCTGTTCTCGCCCGACATCGTCGAGCCCAAGGGCAAGCTGGAAGGCCGCATCGGCCTGGCCGGCACGCGCAGCAAGCCGCTGTTGAGCGGCCAGGCGCGGCTGTCGCAGTTCACCACCGAGGTGCCGTCGCTGGGCATCGTGCTGCAGCAGGGCGACGTGCGCCTGGACGCGCAGCCCGACGGCAGCGCGCGCATCGCCGGAAGCGTGCGCTCGGGCGAGGGCACGCTCAACGTCGACGGCAGCCTGGGCTGGCAGGGCGACGACACGCCGCTGGTGCTCAACATCCGCGGCACCAACGTGCTGGCGTCCGACACGCGCGACCTGCGCGCGGTCGCCAATCCCGAGCTCACCGTGCGCTACGCGGCCAAGCAGCCGCTCAACGTCAGCGGCAAGGTCACCATTCCGTCGGCGCGCATCGACCTGGAGCGCCTGGACCAGGGCGTGTCGGTGTCCGAGGACGTGGTCGTGCTCGATCCGGCGAACCCGGAAGACACCGGCGCCTCGCCGCTGGAACTCGATCTCACTCTGGCCGTCGGCGACGACGTCAAGCTCAAGGGCTTCGGCCTGGACGGCAAGCTCGGCGGACAGATGCGGGTGCGCTCGCGGCCCGGCCGCGAGATGACCGCGAGCGGCGCGCTGAGCGTGGAAGGGCGTTACGAGGCGTACGGGCAGAAGCTGCAGATCAGCCGCGGCAATCTGGCCTGGAACAACGGCCCGGTGTCCGACCCGATCCTGGATGTGCGCGCCGAGCGCGAAGTCGGCGCGGTCAAGGCCGGCGTCGACATCAGCGGCCGGGTCAGCGCGCCGCAGGTCAACGTGTGGACGGATCCGGCCAGCTCGCAATCCGAAGCGCTGGCCTATCTGGCCCTGGGCCGTCCGCTGTCGTCGGTGACCGGCGACGAGAGCAAGCAGCTCAACGCCGCCAGCGCCGCGCTGTCGGCCGGCGGCGGCCTGCTGGCCTCGCAGCTCGGCGCCAAGATCGGCCTGGACGATGCGGGCGTGATGGAAAGCCGTGCGCTCGGCGGTTCGGTGCTGGGCGTGGGCAAGTACCTCTCGCCGCGGTTATATGTCGGCTACGGCGTCTCGCTGCTCGGCACCGGCCAGGTGCTGACGCTGAAGTACCTGCTGCGCAAGGGCTTCGACATCGAAATCGAGTCGAGCACGCTGGAGAATCGCGCGTCGGTGAACTGGCGCAAGGAAAAATAAGGCGCGCAAGCGGCATCGATGGAGAGCCCGGCATGAACCTGCTCGAACACACCCGCCTGATGGCCGACTACAACCGCTGGATGAACCAGCGCGTCTACGCTGCCGCAGCGCGGCTGCCGGCGGATGCGGTGACGCAGGATCGCGGCGCGTTCTTCGGCTCGATCCTGGGCACGCTCAATCACTTGATGGTGGCCGACCGGATCTGGCTGCGCCGCTTCGCCGAGCATCCCGCGCGTTTCGCCGCGTTGGAACCGTTGCGCGGACAACCCGCGCCGACCGACCTGCGCGCGGTCCAGCACGACACGCTGCCGGCGCTGCGCGCCGCGCGCGAACGGCTCGACGCGACGATCGCGGACTGGGCCGGCGAGGTGAGCGAGACCGACCTCGATCACGTGCTGGCCTACACCAACACCAAGGGCGCGCTGTGGCGGCAGCCGTTCGGCCTGCTGCTGATGCACTTCTTCAACCACCAGACCCATCACCGCGGTCAGGTCACCACGCTGCTGACCCAGGCGGGCGAGGATGTGGGCGGGACCGATCTGCTGGAATTGATCCTGGCGCGGCAGACCGTCGATCCGAGTCGATAATTGAGGACGACATGCCTGGAATCTTCGAACGCCTCGAGCCGAAAATCCTCGAAGGCATCAAGTACGCGCTGGTCGCGGCGATGTTCGCCATCGGGATCGCGACGTGGTGGCGCGGGGACTACCTCGACGAGAGTTCGCCCAAGTGGACGGTGGTCGCATTGCGCGCGCAGTTCGACGGTCTCGCAGTTCCCGACGGCGCTCGCGCCGTGGGCCCGACCAGCGGTCTCGATAAGGAGATCCTGACCGGTTTGGATCAAACCTATTCAATCCCGCGATCGCGGGCGGAGCTGTTCGAAGACTATTCGCGGACGCTCGCCGCGCAAGGTTGGCGGCAAATGGAGAGTCGCGCCGTCGCCATCGTGTTCTGCCGTCAGCGCGTGCACCTGAGCGTGGAGGTGTTGCAGGAGGAGAAGGCCGAGACGATCTATCAGCTTTCGTTGTACTGGAGTAACCAAAAGCACAGCGACTATTACTGCGCGGGCCCTTGAGCGCTTGCGGAACGCTCACCCCGCACACCCCTCCCGAATCGCCTGCACCTCGCGCAACACCTCGCTCCCGTCCGGGCGCGCCTCGCCGATGCTGCGCAGCAGGCCGTCCAGGCGCGCGCGCGCCTGGCCGCGCTGGTTGCCGGCGCAGCGCAGTTGCGCGGCGTAGGCCTGGGCGCGCCAGCCGAGTTTGCGCAGGGCTTCGTCGTTGATCGGCAGTTCCGCCAGCGAGTCCAGGTGCGACAGCGCGGCGGCGTCGCCGCCGGCGGCTTGCAGACGCGAGAGCGAGAGTTCGGCCGCGCGCGTGCGCGGGTCGCGTTCGCCGTAGGCCTTGCGGGTCAGCGCGAGCGCGCGCTGCAGGCGTTGCGCGGCGCTGTCGCGCGCGCCCAGGGCGAGTTCGGTGTCGCCGAGCAGGCGCTCGGTTTCGCCGACCGGGCCGGAATCGGCGCCGTCCTGGCGGATGCGCAGGCGCCGCGCCTGCTCCAGCTGTTCGCGCGCCTGCGCGCCGCGGCCGGCTTCGCGCAGCACCAGCGACTGGTCGCTCATCAGCGCGGCCAGCGCGGCGGGGCGGCGTTCGCGGTGGGCGGTCTGCAGTGCGCGTTCGAATTCGCTCAGCGAGCGATCCAGATCGCCGCGTTCCCAGGCGACCACGCCGAGCGCGTGGTGCACGTCGGTCAGTTCCGCATCGTCCGGGCCGTGGCGCTGGACGAGCAAGCCTCCGATCAGTTGCAGTTCCTTCTGCGCCAGCGCGTACTGGCCCTGGTCGATATGCAGCGCGACCAGTTGCCGGCGCACGTCCAGGGTGGCCGGGTGCTGGGCGCCGTTGACCTCCAGCGCGATCGCCAGCGCGTCGCTGGCGTCGCGCTCGGCGTCGCCGAGCTGGCCCAGGCCGCGCCGCAGTTGGGCCAGGTTGCGGCCGATCTCGACCTGCAGCGGATGGCGGTCGCCGACGCTCTGTTGCAGCTTGCGCCGCGCTTGTTCGAAGCCGAGCAGCGCCTCGCGGCTCTGGCCGGCGTCGGCTTGCAGGCCGGCGAGGTCCATGAGGTTTTCCACTTCGCCCACGTCGGTGTTCTCGCGCATCTCGCGGCGCACCGCCAGCGAGCGTTCGAACAACTGACGCGCGCCCTGGCGTTCGCCGTTGGCGCGGCGGCAGCGGCCGAGTTCGGAATAGAACTCGCTGGTCTGCAGCGGCAGCTGCGCCTGTTCGCGCCGGGCCAGGTCGAGCGCGGGCTGCATCAGCGCGGCGCAGTCGCGCGGCTGGTTCAGCAGCCGCAGCACCTTGCCGCGCTGGTTCAGCGATTCCAGGCGCAGGCTGTCGGGGATGTCGTCGGTGGAAGCGATCACCTGGGCCTGGCGTTCGAGCAGGCCGCGCGCTTCGTGGTAATCGCCAAGCCCGGTGCGCATGCGTGCGATCACGCCGAACAGTTCGGCGCGCGCGCGCGGTTGCCGCGCCAGTTCGCGATTGCCGCGCGCCACCGAGGCGTCGAGCAGCCCGCGCAGGTCCAGCGCTTCGCCTTCCGGCGTGCCGCGCGCGCTTTCGAACAGGCCGACCATGAAGTCCTGCATCGCCTGCGCGCGCGCCGCCTCGGCCACCGCTTCGCGCGCCTGCCACGCGACCACGCCGAGCGAGGCGCTCAGCACCACCGCCACCAGGCCGGCGGTGGCCAGCGCCCAGCGATGGCGCGCCATGTATTTGTTGACCCGGTAGCGCACGCTCTGCGCGCGCGCCAGCACCGGGCGCCCGGCTTCGAAGCGCTGCAGGTCCAGCGACAGCGCTTCCACCGAGGGATAGCGCTGCTCCGGGCGCTTGGCCAGGGTCTTGAGCACGATGTTGTCGAGGTCGCCGGCGAGCTGCTTGCCGAGCCGGCGCAGCGAGCCGGGATCGAGCTCGGGGTCGTTGGCGTCGGCGTAGCGCAGCACCGCTTGCGAAGGTTTGAGCGGATCGGCGGCGAGGATCGCCTCTTCCCATTCCGCGTCGGTCTGGCGCTTGAGCTTGTAGGGCTTGGAATCGGTGAGCAGTTCGTACAGCACCACGCCGAGCGAATACACGTCGGTCATGGTGGTGACCGGCTCGCCGCGCACCTGTTCGGGTGCCGCGTAGTGGAGGGTGAAGGCGCGCGCGCCGGTGCGGGTCTGGTCGGGCAGCGGCACGTCGTTGCTGTCGAGCAGCTTGGCGATGCCGAAATCGAGCAGGCGCACGTCGCCGGCCGGCGTCACCAGGATGTTGGACGGCTTGAGGTCGCGGTGGACGATCAGGTTGGCGTGGGCGTGGCTGACCGCATCGCAGATCTGCTGGAACATGCGCAGGCGCTTGTCCAGCGGCGTGCGTTGGTTGCGGCAGTAGTCGGTGATCGGCTCGCCTTCGACGTATTCCAGCGCCAGGTAGGGCAGGCCGTCGCGGGTCACGCCGGCGTCGAGCAGGCGGGCGATGTAGGGATGCGCCAGGCGCGCGAGGATCTGCCGCTCGCGGGTGAAGCGGGTGCGCAGGTTGGTGTCGGTCAGGCCCGGGCGCAGCAGCTTCAGCGCGACCCGGCGCTGGTACAGGCCGTCGGCGCGCGAGGCCAGCCACACCTGGCCCATGCCGCCTTCGCCGAGCAGGCTCTCCAGCCGGTAAGTGCCCACTTCCACGCCGGGGCGCATGCCCGATTGCTGCGGCGTCACCAAGGGTTCGGACAGGAAGTCTTCGTGGCCGTCTTCCAGGCCAATAAGCTCAGTCAACTCCGCCGCCAGCGACGGATCGTCCGCGCCTAACTCGCGAAGACGCTCGGCGCGAGCGTCAGGCTCCAACTCGAGCAGCGCATCGAGCAGCGGCGAAAGTCGCAGCCAGCGTTCGGCGTCCATCGCCTCAGCCGCCCGCCCGCGCGCGGACGGCGGCGAAGAACGGCGATGCAGCGACGGCGATGACGATCATGGCGTTGCGCATTCCCTGCGTGCGCGCGCCGCGCGGGGCGCGGCGCAGGCGCGCTCAGCGGCTGGGTTCGTCCTGCAGCGAGGCCAGCAGGAACAGCCGCGCCTTCTGCCAGTCGCGGCGGATGCTGCGCTCGGAACGTTGCAGGAGCGCGGCGATTTCCAGTTCCGACAGGCCGGCGAAGTAGCGCAGTTCCACCACCTGGGCCAGGCGCTGGTCGACCGCGGCGAGCTTGGTCAGGGCCGAATCCAGGCCGAGGGTGTCCTCGTCCAGGCGCAGGCCGCCTTCGACGTCGTCGGGCAGTTCGGTCACCCGGTGCAGGTCGCCGCCGCGTTTTTGCGCCAGGCGCTGACGCGCGTAATCGACCACCACGCTGCGCATGGCGGAGGCGGCATAGGCGAAGAAATGCGCGCGATCGTCGAACTGCGCTTCGCGCCGGCCGACCAGTTTCAGATAGGCCTCGTGCACCAGCGCGGTGGCGTCCAGAGTCTGGCCGTGCTGGCCGGCGAGCTGGCGCCGCGCCATCGTGTGCAGCTCCTGGTACAGCGTGGCGAGCACGCGGTCGAGGGCGCCGCGATCGCCTTCGCGAGCGGCGTCCAACAGGATCGTGATGTCAGCGCTTTCGGCCATGTCGCCCCCGGTTCGGACCAGACTATAGCGCGTTCAGCTTGGCTTGGAAGCGACACAGGTGGCAGCAAACCTGCGTCGGAATGCAGCAATGGCCTGCTTTCCGAGGCAGCTTCGATGCACACGAAACTCCCCGCCGCGCTAACGCGCGAGGCGCCGTCGCGATGACACGGCGGCGCCCCGCTGCGATGAACGGCAAGCACGTGCAGATCCGGACAGGCGCGCAGACGGCGCGATCGCGCCAAAGCCGCATTCAGCGTTGGCAGTGGCCGCACCAGACTGTGGTGCGCTGGCCGATGCTGGCCTGCTTGAGCGGCCGCCCGCAGCGCGGGCAGGGCTCGCCGCCGCGGCCGTAGGCGGCCAGTTCCTGCTCGAAATAGCCCGGCGCGCCGTCGGGGCTGATGAAGTCGCGCAAGGTGGTGCCGCCGCGCTGGATCGCGTAGCCCAGGATCGCCTTGATCGCGCCGGCCAGCTCGGCGTAGCGCTCGCGCGAGACCTTGCCGGCCGCGCGCAGCGGCGACACGCCGGCGGCGAACAGCGCTTCGGCGGCGTAGATGTTGCCGACGCCGACGACGACTTTCTGATCCATCAAAAACGTTTTCACCGGCGCCTTGCGGCCGCGGCTGAGCTGGAACAGGTAGTCGCCGTCGAACGCGTCCGACAGCGGTTCCGGGCCCAGTTCGCGCAGCAATTCGTGGGTTTCGCCGGGCGCTTGCCACAGCAGGCAGCCGAACCGGCGCGGGTCGTTGAAGCGCAGCACGCGGTCGTCGTCGAGCAGCAGGTCGACGTGGTCGTGGTCGCGCACCGGCGTGTCGGCCGGCAGCACGCGCAGGCTGCCGGACATGCCCAGATGCAGCACGGCGCTGCCGGCGGCGGTGTCGATCAGCAAGTACTTGGCGCGCCGGCGCACCGCGTCGATGCGCTGGCCGGGCAGGGTCTCCTCGATCGCCGCCGGAATCGGCCAGCGCAGGTCCGGCCGGCGCAGGATCGCAGTGACGACGTGACGGCCTTCCAGGTGCGGCGCCAGGCCGCGCCGGGTGGTTTCGACTTCAGGTAATTCAGGCATGCGCCCAGCGTACTATCCCGTTCGGGCCGGCGCTCGCAGCGCTGGCGCGAATCCAGGAGTGCGTCATGCCGCAGTCCGCCGAAGCCGTTGCCGAAGCCGTCGAGTCCGCCGCGCCCGCGCCCGCGGGGCGTACGGCCGGCGCGAGGCGCCGCGCGCGAAGTCGCGACGACGGCGAACCGCTCGCGCCGCCGCCGTCGTCTTCATCCCTGCGCGCCCACCCTGCCGATGCGGCCACGGAACCGGCGCCGCGGCCGCCCGGCCAACGCTTGCGCGCCTACGCCAGCGGCGAGATCGACCAGGCCCTGGACGCGCTGGGCTGGGGCGGCAACCGCCTGCACGCCGGCGTGCACCTGGCGCGCAAATGCCTGCGCCGCGCCCGCGCCACCCTGGCGTTGGGCGCGCACGGCCTGGGGCCGGGCACGCAGCTGATCGACCGCGCGCTGCGCGACCTCAACCGCGACCTGTCGCCGCTGCGCGACGCCCATGCCTTGGTGGAAACCCTCGACCGGGTGCTGCGCGGCGCCGCGCTGACGCCGGACTCTCGAACCCTGCTGACGCGCGCGCGTCGCGCCGCCGCCGCCGCGCGCGCCCAGGCCGCGCACGCCGCGCGCGCCGACGACCCGGGCCTGGGCCGCCGCCGCGCCCTGCTGCGGGTGCTGCGCGCTGCGCTGCGCGCGCTGCCGTGGGCGGAACTGCAGCCGCAACACTGGCGCGGCGCGGTCGCCGCGAGCCTGGAGCGGATGCAGCGCGCCGGCGATCGCGCCCGCGCCAGCGGCGACGACGAGCATTGGCACGAATGGCGCCGGCGCGCGCGGCGGCTGTCGCAGCAGCAGCGCGCGCTCAAGAGCGCGCGGCTGGGCGCGGACGCGCCGAAGTTCGACAAGCACCAGATCGAACGCCTGGGCGAGGCGCAGGACCTGACCCTGCTGCTGGAGCATTGCGGCAAGGGCTCGCCGTTCGCCAAGGCCGACCGCGGCGCGCTGAAGGCGTTCGCGCGGGCGCAGCTGGCGCAGGCGCGGGAGCGGATCGAGGCGCCGGAGTAGGCGGTGGCGCCGTAGTCGGAGTGGCGCGGTCGCGGCTTGCGCCGCTCCTACAGTCGGAATCGAAGCCACGACCACCACCTGTAGGAGCGGCGCAAGCCGCGACCGCGAACCCACCCGCCGCGCCGCCATCCCCGAATCCTGAACACGCCCGCCGCGCCTGAACCGGCCCGTCCTGCCCGCTTCGCGCGGGCTTGCCCGTTCGAACTCAAAACCCCATCACAACCTCAGGCCGGCCATACCGGCGCGAACGGTGGAGCCGAAGTGGCATCATCGGCTATACAAGTGTCCTTTAATTGCCCGCCACCCCCAGGCGTCCCCTGCCGGCGCCGCTCCCGGAGTTCGCAATGCCCGCGTCCCTGATCGATTTCCTCGCCGGAGGCCTGGCCCAGGCCAGCTTCTGGGAATTGGTCGTCTACTTGCTGGTGGTGACCCAGCTCACCATCTTGTCGGTGACGTTGTACCTGCACCGCTCGATGGCGCACCGCTCGGTCGACTTCCATCCGGTGCTCGCGCATTTCTTCCGCTTCTGGACTTGGCTGACCACCTCGATGATCACCAAGGAGTGGGCGGCGATCCATCGCAAGCACCACGCCAAGTGCGAGACCGAGGACGACCCGCACAGCCCGCAGTTCAAGGGCATCGACACGGTGATGTGGCGCGGCGTCGAGCTCTACCGCCAGGCCCGCAGCGAGCGCGAGGACATCGAGAAGTACGGCAAGGGCTGCCCGGACGACTGGATCGAACGCAAGCTCTATACCCCGTGGGCGACGATGGGCCCGGTGGTGCTGCTGTTCGCGAGCTTCGCCTTGTTCGGCTTCGCCGGCGTGGCGATCTGGGCGCTGCAGATGGCGTGGATCCCGTTCTGGGCCGCCGGCGTGGTCAACGGCCTGGGCCATTGGTGGGGCTACCGCAATTTCGAAACCACCGACACCGCCACCAACCTCACCCCGTGGGGCTTCTGGATCGGCGGCGAAGAGCTGCACAACAACCACCACGCGTTCCCCAGCTCGGCCAAGTTCGCCCTGCGCAAGTGGGAGTTCGACATCGGCTGGACCGCGATCCGCGGCCTGGCCGCGCTGCGCCTGGCCAAGGTGCTGCGGGTCGCGCCGACGCTCGACGTGCGCCCGAACATCGCCATGCCCGACGGCGAAACGCTCAAGGCGCTGCTGGCGATCCGCTTCCAGGCGATGACCGATTTCTACCGCAACGTCACCCTGCCGACCCTGCGCGAAGAGGCCGCCCACGCCGGCGACCGCATGCGCGCGCTGCCGCGGCGCCTGCGCAAGGGCCTGGCCGACGGCGGCCGCTGGCTCGACGACGGCGCCCGCGCGCGCTTGCAGCACTGGGTCGAGGAGCGTCCGCGCATGGCCCAGCTGGCCGATTTCCGCCAGCGCCTGGCGCAGGTGCTGGACGATCGTTCGCACGACGCCCAGGCCACGCTGCAGCGCCTGCACGCCTGGTGCGTGGAGGCCGAAGCCAGCGGCATCCAGTCGCTGCAGGCGTTCTCCGCGCGGCTCAAGGGCTATGCGCTGGCGCCGGCGCGCTACTGAGTCGCGCTATCGATCCGCGCGCCTGCGCCGCACCCAAAAAACCCGCGCTCCGGCGCGGGTTTTCTTTTGTACGACGCGCGCCGATGCGGGAATGAGACGGCGGTGGCTTCGCCGCTCGCGCCGCCCGTTGCGCGGCCCGCGGCGCCGGCGTAGCGTCGCCGGGCATGGAATCCGGCGCCGCCGTCCGGCCGCGCCGCACACGGAGGTGGCGCGTGCTCGAGCCTATCGCCTGCCCGAACCCCGCCGCCCGCGCTGTCGCGCAGGCGCGCCCGTGCGCTTTCCGCCCGCTCGGTTCGCGTTCAAGGACGAATCGCCCATCCGCGACCGCGACTGCGCGCCACGGAGCGGCGCCGGCGAGCGCATGCGTAAGGAGAGAGCACGATGAAGACGTTCCGCAGCAAGCGCTTCAAGGCCCTGGCGCTGGTGGCGCTGTTCGCCGCCGGCATCGGTTTCGGCGCCGCCCAGGCCGACACCAAGTACGCCGAGGGCTGCGCGCCCAAGTCCGGCTGCCAGTTCGGCGGCAACCGCTTCGCCTGTTGCCAGGACGACAGCTGAGGCGCCCCGCGCGGCCGGCGCCTGCGCGCCGGCCGCGCACTTGCCCGCCGCGCCCGCGCGCGGCAGGCTGCGCGCATCCCCCGCCGCGGAGCGCGCATGCGCCGTTCGTTTCCGTTCGCCCTTCTCGTGTCGCTATGTTGCGGCCTGCCGGCCGCGGCGCAGGAGGTGACCTCCACCGGCGACTATCTCGCGCGCATGGACGCCGACCGCGACGGCCGGGTCTCGCTGAGCGAGTACCAGGACTGGCTCAGCTACGCCTTCGACGCGATGGACGCCAACCACGACGGCGTGCTCGACGCCTCCGAACAGCCCGCCAGCGGCCGCGGCGCGCGCGCGTCGCTGACCCGCGAGCAGCACCGCAAGACCCTGGCCGAGCGCTTCGCCCGGCAGGACCGCAACCACGACGGCTTCCTCGACGCGCGCGAACTGGCGTCGCCGCCGCAGTGATAACGCAGCCGCGGATGCCTCCTGTAGGAGCGGCGCGAGCCGCGACTGCGGGGTAGCCGGTCGCGTCGCAAGCGCGATGTCGCGGTCGCGGCTCGCGCCGCTCCTACAGGGAGAAACCGAACGCTGCGCAGCGAGCCGGATGCGCCCGACATCCCACCGCAAGCGCCAGCCGCGTCGCAACGCCCGCATTGCGCAATTGCCGCGGCGGCGAGCGCCGTGGTACCTAGTCGCGATGGATTACGCACTGCCGCAGGGCGAACTGGACACCTTGTTCGCCGGACCGCAATCGGTCACCTCCGAACAACGCCGCGACCTGGTCGCCCTCATTCTCGAACGTCTGCGCCAGCGCTTCGGCGAACGCCTGCTGGCGGTGGCGCTGTACGGCTCCACCGCGCGCGACAGCGACGGCCCGTATTCGGACGTGGAGCTGTGGGCGGTGCTGGAAGACGCCGCGTTCGGCGCGGACTTCGACGAATCGCTGGAATGGGTGCACGGCCGCGGCAAGGCCGAGGTCAACCTGATGTCGCGCAGCGCGGTGGAAGCGTTCGCGCGCGAAGTCGACGAGGCCTGGCCGATCAGCCACGGCCAGTTCGTGCACGCGCGCGCGCTGTGGATCGCGCCCGATCACGGCGCGCTGTTCGAAACCCTGCGTTCGCTGGCTGCGCATCCCGACGATGCGGAAGTGGAGCGGGCGATGGCCGAGATCGTGGTCGGCGAGCTGTACGAACTGATCGGCAAGCTGCGCAACCGCTACGCGCGCAAGCCGCTGGCGCTGCTGGCCGGCGAGTTCGCCGTGCACGTGGCCTGCCTGTCCGCATTGGCCGAGCGCCACCTCTACGCCAGCGCCGGCACCTTGTTCGACGAGGCCGCCGACCTGCCGGGCCCGGACGGCGCGGTCGAGCTGTACCGCCTGGTGGCCCAGGGCGAACTCGGCGACGAGGCGCTGGTGGTGACCACCGTGGAGCGGGTGTGGGCCGGCCTGGAGGCGTGGGTGCATGAGGTGGCGCTGACCGAAGCGGTGCGGCGACGCTGCGTGGCGGGCGAGCGCTGAGGCATCGGGTCGACTTGGCGCAAGCGTTCGCCGAGGCCGACAGGAAAGCATCGGGCCTGAAGGCCCTCCCACAACGGCCCGGGCTTCGGTTGTTGTGGGAGGGCCTTCAGGCCCGAACGCTTTTGGATCGGGTCGTCACCCTCATCCGAAGGCATCGGACCCACCTGCGCGCGCCGCTCACTGTAGCGTCGACCTTGCGCCCACCTATCCGCGCTACCCTCGTCCCATGCCGCCCCTGTTCCATCCCTGGCTGCGCGAAGCCCGCCTCGCCGCTGTGCGCGGCGGCGGCTGGCGGCGCGGGCGCGGGGCTGTCGCGGCGCTGGCCGCGGCGGTGGTCGTCAGCCTCGCGCTGCGCGCGTTCGGCGGCGAGGCGGCGGCGTTGCCGGCCGCGTTGCCGCGCCTGATCGCGCAATTGCCGCTACCGTTCGTGCTGCTGGCGTTGGCGACGTCCTACGCCAGCGCCCGCGCGCGCCTGGCCGGGCTCGACGAAAACCTGCGCCACGGCTGGTGGGCGGCGGCGCCGCTGGAGCCGGCGCGGATCACCCGCACGCTCGCACTGCTCGCGATACTCGGTGCGGCGGCCGCGCTGCTGGCCAGCGCGGGCCTGCTGGCCGCGCTCGGCGGCGACGGCGCGCGGCTGCGCAGCGCCTTCTTCGTTCTTGCCGCCGGCGTGGTGCCGGGAACTGCGCTCGGGCTGATCGCCGCGCTGCGCCAGCGCCGCCGTCCCGCCCAACGCCTGCGCGAAGGCGCGCGCGCGCCGCTGTTCGGCCTGCGCTGGCTCGACGACGCGCGCCTGCCGCACCTGAGCGACTGGCAGCGCCGCGAAGCGCTGCTGCGTTGGCGCCGCGGCGGCCACGCCTGGATGATCGGCGCGGTGCTGATGGGCTTGCCGGGATCGACCGCGCTCGCGGCCGGCGCCGGCGTGCTGCTGATCGCCACCGCGCTGGCCTGGTTCAGCCTGCTCGCCCAGGCCTGTGCGGCCGCCACGGTCGCCGCCGGCAGCGCGCTGGCGGCGACGCCGTTGCCGCGGCGCGATCTGGCTCGCGCGGCCTGGCGTTATCCCGCGTTCGCGTTCGTGTGCGCCGGCGCGATGGCCGGCGCGGGTGCGGCCTTGCTCGGTCTTGGCTGGCGCGCCGCGCCGGCCTTGCTCGCCGCGGGCGCGCTGTTGTGCCTGCCCGCGCTGGCGGCGCTGCGTCCGGGACGGCGGCCATGAACGCGGCGCTGGAACTGCAAGGCCTGCAGCACCGCTACGACGAGCACGCCGTGCTGCACGGCATCGACCTGCGCCTGATGCCGGGCGACTTCGCCGCCTTGATCGGCCCCAACGGCTCGGGCAAGACCACCTTGCTGCACTGTCTGGCCGGGCTGCTGCGCCCGAGCGCGGGACGGGTGCTGATCGGCGGCCACGACCTCGCCCGCGAACCGCTCGCGGCGCGGCGCGCGCTCGGCTTCGCGGTCGATCCGGCGCGCCTGCCGCCGCTGCTGAGCGGGCGCGAATGCCTGCGCCTGTTCGCCGGCGCGCGCGGCCTGGACGCGATTCCCGAGCCGACCCTGGCGCTGTGCGCGACGTTGTCGCTGCAGCCGATGCTCGACCGCCGCATCGGCCAGTACTCGCTCGGCACCCGGCAGAAACTGGCGATCGCGCTGGGCCTGCTCGGCGAGCCGCCGCTGCTGGTGCTGGACGAACCGCTCAACGGCCTGGACCCGCTCAGCGCCTATGCGCTCAAGCGCTATCTGCAGCAGCTGGCGCGCGAACGCGGAGTGGCGGTGTTGCTGGCGACGCATTCGTTGGACGTCGCCGAGCGTTTCATTACTCGCGCGGCGCTGCTGGTCGAGGGGCGCTTGCGGCGGCAGTGGGATGCGCATGAACTGGATGCGATCCGCGCCGATCCGCAGCGGTCGCTGGAGCAATCGATGGTCGGGGCCTTGGCCGGCGATTGATGCGTGAGCGACCTGGGGCCCCTGTAGGAGCGGCGCGAGCCGCGACTGCGGGGTAGCCGGTCGCGTCGTAAGCGCGGTGTCGCAGTCGCGGCTCGCGCCGCTCCTACAGGTAGATCGCATGGATCGTGGGCCGCGGGATTGGGGCAGGCCGCGCCGGTCGCGGCCTGTTACCATGCCGCCCGTTCGCAGAAGAGAGGCGCCGGCCGATCGCCGCCGCCCGCCGAAGGCGCAGGCTCCCATAATCGCTCAGGCCCGGTTCGCCGAATCAGAAGTTCCTTCGGATTCGCCGCACCAGAACACTGCAACGACATCGCCGATCTGGAGAGAGGCCGCATCGACGGCCCACCGAAGGGGCAAGCGGCCCGGCCTCGCCGGCGCCGCGCAAACTCTCAGGTAAAAGGACAGCGGGAGCGGCGCCGCGGCTCAGGCCGCGGAAACCGATGCGCATCGCTGCGCGCGCCCTGGCGTGCGCGGCCCCGCCGTCCGCCTGCGTCCGCTTCGCGACGCAGCGCCTGCGCGCGCATCGGTTCCCGCGCCGCCGCGGTCTTCCCGACCGTTGCCGGAGACGTTGCCGTGTTGCTGCAGATCATCTACCTCATCGCCATCAGCGCCGAAGCCATGACCGGCGCGCTAGCCGCCGGGCGGCGGCGCATGGACCTGTTCGGCGTGGTCATCATCGCCTGCGTCACCGCGCTCGGCGGCGGTTCGTTGCGCGACATCGTGCTCGGCCACTATCCGCTGGGCTGGGTGCGCCATCCCGAGTACCTGGGCTACACCGTCGGCGCCGCGTTCGCGGCGACCATCGTGGCCAAGAAGCTGCACTACCTGCGCCGCACCTTCCTGTGGCTGGACGCGCTGGGGCTGGTCGCCTTCACCCTGATCGGCTGCGCGGTGGCGCGCGAAGGCGGGCACCAGCCGGCGATCGTGGTCGTGGCCGGCATGCTCACCGGTGCGTTCGGCGGCGTGCTGCGCGACGTGCTGTGCAACGAGATTCCGCTGGTGTTCCAGCGCGAGCTGTATGCGGTGGTGTCGTTGCTGACCGGCGTGGCTTATCTGCTGTTGCTGCGCCTGGGCGTGAGCGAGGACGTGGCGGTGCTGGCCTGTCTTGGTGGCGGCTTCGCGTTCCGCCTGCTGGCGATCCGCTACGAATGGGAAATGCCGAAGTTCGTGTACCAGTGACTCACTCGGCCAGCGCCTGTGCGACGCGTTCGCGCAGCGCCGGCACCAGTTCGCGTTCGAACCACGGATTGCGCTTGAGCCACAGATTGTTGCGCGGGCTGGGATGCGGCAGCGCGAGCAGCCGCGGCCAATGCGCGCGCCACGCGGCCACCGCCTCGGTCAGCGAGCGCGCCTCGGGCAGGTGCCAGGCTTGCGCGTACTGGCCGACGGCGAGGGTCAGCCTTATTCCGCGCAGATGCGGCGCCAGCTTCGCCTGCCACGCCGGTGCGCATTCGGGCCGCGGCGGCAGATCGCCCGACTTGCCCTTGCCTGGGTAGCAGAAGCCCATCGGCACGATCGCCACGCGCGCGGCGTCGTAGAAGGTGTCGCGGTCCAGTCCGAGCCAGTCGCGCAGGCGTTCGCCGCTGGCGTCGTCGAAGGGGATTCCCGATTCGTGCACCTTGCGCCCCGGCGCCTGCCCGGCGATCAGCAGCCGCGCGGTTTCGCTCGCCTGCAGCACCGGGCGCGGGCCGTGCGGCAGGTGCGCGGCGCACAGGGTGCAGGCGCGGATCTCGCGCAGCAGCGTGGGGAGGGAGGCCATGGGGCTATGGTAAGTCCGGAGGCTGGGGGGAGGTTGGCGACTGGAGATAGGAGATAGGAGATGGGAGATGGGAGATGGGAGATGGGAGATGGGAGATGGGAGATGGGAGATGGGAGATGGGAGATGGGAGATGGGGGATCGGGGATGTGGCGAACGCGCGGCCTGCTTTTGCTCGTCATCCCCGCGAAGGCGGGGATCCAGGGCTTCATCGCGACATGACTCTGAAGTCTCTGGATCCCCGCCTTCGCGGGGATGACGGTAGGCAGGAGGCGTAGCGGCTCGTAGCCTTTCCCGAATCCCGAATCCCGAATCCCGAATCCCGAATCCCGAATCCCGAATCCCGAATCCCGTCCCCAATTCCCGAATCCCGATTCTCCAAAAAACTACGCCGGCCAAAAGGCCGGCGCAGTCATCCGAAGCGACCACCCCTCACTCGGTGATATCGCGATCCTTAGTCTCAGGCAGGAACAACGCACCGATCACCACGGTGAACGCCGCCACCACCACCGGGTACCACAGGCCGCTGTAGATGTTGCCCGTCGCCGCCACGATCGCGAACGCGGTGAACGGCAGGAAGCCGCCGAACCAGCCGTTGCCGATGTGGTACGGCAGCGACATCGAGGTGTAGCGGATGCGGGTCGGGAACAGTTCCACCAGCCAGGCGGCGATCGGGCCGTAGACCATCGTCACCAGCAGCACCAGGAAGGTCAGCAGCGCGATCACCTTGGGCTTGTTGATCTGCGCCGGATCGGCCTTGGCCGGGTAGCCGGCGGCGGCCAACGCGTCGGTCAGTTGCTTGCCGAAGGCTTCGGACTGGGCCTTGAACGCCGCGCTGTCGAGCGCTTCGCCTTCGAAGCTGTTCAACGTGGTACCGCCGATGCTGACCGTGGCCAGGCTGCCGGCCGCGCCGGGCGCGTTCTGGTACGGAATGCCCTTCTTCGCCAACGCCGACTTGATCACGTCGCAGGACTGCTTGAACGCGGCCTTGCCGACCGGATCGAACTGGAACGCGCAGCGCGCCGGATCGGCGGTGACGGTGACCGGCGAGGCGGCGACCGCGGCTTCCAGCGCCGGGTTGACGTTGTGGGTGATCGCCTTGAACACCGGGAAGTAGGTCAGCACCGCGAGCAGACAACCGCCGAGCACGATCACCTTGCGCCCGATCTTGTCCGACAGCCAGCCGAAGAAGACGAAGCCGCCGGTGGCCAGGGCCAGGGCGATGGCGATGAAGATGTCGGCTTGGTTGGGATCCATGCCGAGCGTCTTGGTCAGGAAGAACAGCGAGTAGAACTGGCCGCCGTACCAGACCACGGCCTGGCCGGCGGTCGCGCCGAGCAGGGCCAGCAGCGCGATCTTGCCGTTCTTGGAGAAGAAGCTCTCGGTGATCGGCGCCTTGGAGGTCTTGCCCTCGGCCTTCATCTGCTGGAACAGCGGCGATTCGGCCAACTGCATGCGGATCCACACCGACACGCCGAGCAGGATCACCGAGACCCAGAACGGAATGCGCCAGCCCCAGGCTTCGAATTCTTCCTTGCCCAGGTAGTTGCGGCAGCCCCAGATCACCAGCAGCGACAGGAACAGGCCGATGGTCGCGGTGGTCTGGATGAAGCTGGTGTACAGGCCGCGCTTGCCGTTGGGCGCGTGCTCGGCCACGTAGGTCGCCGCGCCGCCGTACTCGCCGCCCAGCGCCAGGCCTTGCAGCAGGCGCAACACGATCAGGATGATCGGGGCGAGGATGCCCAAGGTCGCGTAGCTGGGCAGGATGCCGACCAGGAACGTCGACAGGCCCATCAGCACGATGGTGACCAGGAAGGTGTACTTGCGCCCGATCATGTCGCCGAGCCGGCCGAACACCAGCGCGCCGAACGGCCGCACCGCGAAGCCGGCGGCGAAGGCGAGCAGGGCGAAGATGAACTGGCTGGTCTCGTTGAGGCCGCCGAAGAACTGCTTGCCGATGATGACGGCGAGCGAGCCGTACAGATAGAAGTCGTACCACTCGAAGACGGTGCCGAGGCTGGAGGCGAAGATCACCTTGCGGTGGTCTTTCGTCAGCGGCGCCGCGTGCGGAGACGGGCTGGCGGTGGTGCTGGACATGGGCTGTTCCCCCGAACAGTGGATGGAAGCGGGCCGTGGCCCGCCGGGGTTTTTTCTTTTCGTCGTTGCTGCGCTTGCAGGTGGTGTCGCGAGCCTTCATGCCCGCATCGAAACCTTCGGTCCGTCATCCCCGCGAAGGCGGGGATCCAGAGACTTCAGCGCCATGCCTGGATGAAGCCCCGGGTTCCCGCTTTCGCGGCAACGACGGGTGGGAGGCGGCGCAGTCGCCGCCCGATATCGCATCGATCAGAAGCTGTACTTCACATGCGTCTGCAAGCGATTGAGCTCGCCCTTCTCGCCAGTCTCGATCTCGCGCTGGCCCCAGATGTACTCCGCGCCGATGTCGAGCTTCGGGATCGGCGTGTAGATCAGGTTGACGTGCGCGGACTGCGCCGACTTGGTGATGCCCAATCCGGTCAGCGCGGTGTCGTTGTCGTACTGCGCGCGCGAATAGAACAGGTTGCCGCGCAGCTTCGGACTGAACACATGGCGCCAGCCGACGAAGCCGGAGATCAGGTCGATGTTCTCCAGCCCGCCGTTGGCGTCGAGCACCGCGTCGTTGTTGAGCGCCAGACCGACATAACGGCCGATGCCGCTGCCGGCGGTCACCATGTAGCGCAGATCGTCGCTGGCGCCGAGGTTCCACTTGCCCGACACGCTGATGCCGTAGCCGCTGGCGCTGTCGTTGGCGCGGCCGTTCTGGTATTTGAGCTGCCGCGCCAGCGCGCCGACGCTGAAATGGCCCCAGTCGCCCTTGGCGGTGTAGCGCGCGGTCACGTCCGGCACCGCGCCGTCGTCGCCGGCGACCTGGGCCATGTTGCCGCGGAACGGCGTGTACACCGTTTCCGGATTCTCCACCGAGAACGACCACGGCCCGCTGGTGTAGCGCAGCTGGGCCTGGCGCACGAACACCGTGCCTTCGGTCGGGCCGAGGAAGTCGACCGTGTCCGGCAGCGCGTTGGCGTCCTGGAAGTTCGACCAGGTCTGGCCGGCCAGCCACTTGTTCCAGGTCACGTAGGCGTGGCGCACGGTCAGCGCATAGGTGTTGGTGGCGATCTCGTTGCCGGTGAAGGCGGTGGAGCCGCCGCCGAACAGATCGAATTCCAGATAGCCCTTGAGCTTGTCGCCGCTGTCCAGGTCGGTATCGGCGGCGAACCAGAAGCGCGAGAAGTTCGCGCCCATGTCGGTGTCCGCGCCGCCTTCGCGGTTGGCCTTGCCGCCCACCGGGATCGCCTTGGGCACGTAGAACAGCCGGCCGACCGAACCGTCGGCGATGTCGCCGGCGTCGGTCGAGGTGACCGAGGCATCGAGCTTGATGAAGCCGCCGTAGCTGAAGCGCGTGCCCGGATTGGCCGAGGGGCTGATGGTGCTGGACTGGATCGGATTCTTGGCCGCCGGCGCCGGCGCCGCCGCCACCGCGGGCGCGGCGGCCTGCGCGGTCTTGACCTCGGCGACCTGGGTCTGGACTTGCTGCTGTTGCGAGACCAGTTGCTGGACCATGCGCTCCAGTTCGGCCACGCGCGCTTCCAGTTCTTTTTCCTTGGCGGTCTGGGCCAGGGCATGGCCGGGCAGCAGCAGCGCAAGCAACACCGAAGCGGCCAGCAGCGAACGGCCGCGCGTGCGCGCCGGTTCTGCATGGGCCCTGGCGTGCGCCCCCGCGCCGCGTGTGAGCAGGCTAGACAACATCGTGATTCCCTCCCGAGGAACGCCGCCCGGAACGTGCGGCCGCGGCCAGCCTGCGCGCCGCCGCGCCGGCGCCACCATTCGCCATTGGTCGAAAAACGACGCCTGTCTGCGCGGCTTACGACCATCGTCTAACGCCGCGGGGGCGCCGGCGTTGTTGCGCTGCGGCACACTGCGTGGACCGCGAGCGGACGTGCGCGGAGGGCGAAACGGCGTCGGCCGTCCGTTATCCTCGCAGGTCCGCGTCCGACCCCACGCAGCCACGGCACATCGCACGGAGCCCCCATGAGCAACCCCGCCAGCGTCCATCCCGTCGACCCGGCGTTCGCCGCCCAGTCGCGCTACACGCGCGAGGAATACGAGCGCCAGTACGCCGAGTCGGTGCGCGATCCGGACGGCTTCTGGGGCCGCATCGCCCAGCGTCTGGACTGGTTCAAGCCGCCGAGCAAGATCAGCAACGTCAGCTACGACCTGGGCGACTTCCGCATCAAGTGGTACGAGGACGGCGAGCTCAACGTCAGCGTCAACTGCCTGGACCGCCACCTCGCCGAGCGCGGCGACAAGACCGCGCTGTTGTTCGAGCGCGACGATCCCAGCCAGCCGGCCGAACCCATCACCTATCGCGAGCTGCACGCGCGCGTATGCCGCCTGGCCAATGCGCTGCGCAACCTCGGCGTGGCCAAGGGCGACCGCGTCACCATCTACCTGCCGATGATTCCCGAGGCGGTGGTGGCGATGCTGGCCTGCGCGCGCATCGGCGCGATCCACTCGGTGGTGTTCGGCGGTTTCGCGCCCAATTCCATCGCCGACCGCATCGCCGATTGCGCCAGCAAGCTGGTCATCACCTCCGACGAAGGCCTGCGCGGCGGCAAGAAGATCGCGCTCAAGGCCAACGTCGACGCCGCGCTGAAGCTGCCGGGCACCCACTCGGTCGAGACCGTGATCGTGGTGCGCCACACCGGCGCCGCGGTCGACATGCAGATGCCGCGCGACCGCTGGTACGACGTCGTCGTCGAAGGCCAGAGCGAGCAGTGCGAGCCCGAGCGCATGAACGCGGAAGACCCGTTGTTCATCCTCTACACCTCCGGCAGCACCGGCAAGCCCAAGGGCGTGCTGCACACCACCGGCGGTTATCTGGTCTACGCCAGCTTCACCCACGAGGCGGTGTTCGATCTGCGCGAGGACGACGTCTACTGGTGCACCGCCGACGTCGGCTGGGTCACCGGCCACAGCTACATCGTCTACGGCCCGCTGGCCAACGGCGCCACCGCGCTGGTGTTCGAGGGCGTGCCGAACTATCCGGACGTGTCGCGCTTTTGGAACGTGATCGACAAGCACAACGTCACCATCTTCTACACCGCGCCGACCGCGATCCGCGCGCTGATGCGCGACGGCGACGAGCCGGTCAAGAAGACCTCGCGCAAGTCGCTGCGCCTGCTCGGCACGGTCGGCGAGCCGATCAATCCCGAAGCCTGGCGCTGGTACTACGACGTGGTCGGCGACGGCCGCTGCCCGATCGTCGACACCTGGTGGCAGACCGAGACCGGCGGCATCCTGATCACGCCGCTGGCCGGCGCGATCGACCTCAAGCCGGGTTCGGCGACCAAGCCGTTCTTCGGCGTGCAGCCGGCGCTGGTGGACGCGAACGGCAAGCTGCTGGAAGGCGAGGCCGAGGGCAATCTGGTGCTGACCGCGTCGTGGCCGGGGCAGATGCGCACCGTCTACGGCGACCATGCGCGTTTCATCGAAACCTATTTCAAGACCTACCCGGGCAACTACTTCACCGGCGATGGCTGCCGCCGCGACGCCGACGGCTATTACTGGATCACCGGCCGCGTCGACGACGTCATCAACGTCAGCGGCCATCGCATCGGCACGGCCGAAGTCGAGAGCGCGCTGGTGCTGCATCCCAAGGTCGCCGAAGCGGCGGTGGTCGGCTTCCCGCACGACCTCAAGGGCCAGGGCATCTACGCCTACGTGACCCTGATCGCCGGCGAGGCGCCGAGCGAGGAGCTGCGCAAGGAACTGGTGGCCTGGGTGCGCAAGGAAATCGGCCCGATCGCCACGCCCGACCACCTGCAATGGGCGCCGGGCCTGCCGAAGACGCGCTCGGGCAAGATCATGCGCCGGATTCTGCGCAAGATCGCCGAGAACGCGCCGGACCAGTTGGGCGACACCTCGACGCTGGCCGATCCGTCGGTGGTGGAGAGCTTGGTGAACGAGCGCTTGGGCAAGTAAGCGCAGCCGCGTCGGAAGGCGGGCAAAAGGCAAAACGGCGGATCGGGGCGACCCGGTCCGCTTTTTTTTGGGGCCGGCGTAGGTCGGTTTACCCCCTGTAGGAGCGGCGCGAGCCGCGACCAACCGAAGCCACGTACGAAAGCGCAACCTCCCGAAGCCGAAACCCCCCAAAGCTTCCCCAAAAACAACCCGCGCTCCCCCAAGCCCCCATCCCGCGAAAGCAGGGATCCAGGCAGCGCCCCCAAGCCGTCATTCCCCGAAAGCAGGGATCTGCGCAGCACCCCAAGCCGTCATCCCCGCGAAAGCAGGGATCCGGGTAGCGCCCCAAGCCGTCATCCCGCGAAAGCAGGGATCCGGGCAGCGCCCCCAAGCCGTCATTCCCCGAAAGCAGGGTTCTGTGAGCGCCCCCAAGCCGTCATCCCCGCGAAAGCAGGGATCCGGGCAGCGCCCCAAGCCGTCATCCCGCGAAAGCAGGGATTCGGGCAGCCCCCAAGCCGTCATCCCCGCGAAGGCGGGGATCCAGGGCTCCATCGCGACAGGGCTCTGAAGTCTCTGGATCCCCGCCTTCGCGGGGATGACGGGCTGGAAGAAGCGCGAGCTGTGGGTAGAGCGTTGTTGTCGGGACGGCGTTTGGGGGAGGGCCGGGCTTCGGTGGGCTGCGCTTTCGTACGCGGCTTCGGTTGATCGCAGCTCGCGCCGCTCCTACAGGACGGCCTCCGGCTCCCTCGCCTCCGGCCGCCCAAGCGTGTCGATTCCACCAAACCCAATTCGTCGTCCTCTCAGAAGCCGGCCTCCCGCCGGCCCAGACGAGGACCACGACCATGAAATTCATGCTGATCGTCAAAGCCACCGCCGACAGCGAAGCCGGCGTCATGCCCAGCACCGAGCTGCTGACCGCGATGGGCGCCTACAACGAGGAACTGGTCCGCGCCGGCGTGCTGCTCGGCGGCGAAGGCCTGCACCCCAGCTCGCGCGGCGCGCGCGTGCACTTCGACGGCCGCGCGCGCCGGGTCGCCGACGGGCCGTTCGCGGCGCCGGGCGAGCTCATCGCCGGGTTCTGGCTGATCCAGGCGCGCTCGCTGGAGGAAGCGGTGGAGTGGGTCAAGCGGGTGCCGAACCCGGACGGCTCGCAGTCGCAGATCGAAATTCGCCAGGTGTTCGACGCCGCCGATTTCGGCGAGGCGCTGACGCCCGAGCTGCAGGCCGCGGAAGAACAGCTGCGCGAGCAAGTGGCCGGCCGTCACTGAGCTGCGGGGCCGGGCTGTGGGAGGGCCTTCAGGCCCGGGGCGCTTGATTCGGATCGCCGCGACCTGAGCCAAGAGCATCGGGCCTGAAGGCCCTCCCACAAGGGCATCGGGCTAGAAGCCCCTCGCACAAAAATCTCGGCGCGTTTTGTCGATTCGCCCGCGCCGCATTCGTCGTCTTATCGAAGCCGCACCGATCCCGCGGTGCCGCGCTTCCCCCTTTCATCCGAACCAGGAGCCGCCACCATGCAACTCAACACCTACCTGTCCTTCAACGGCGATTGCAAGCAGGCCTTCGAGACCTACCAGAAGATCCTCGGCGGCAAGATCCACGCGCTGATGCCCTTCGCCGACAATCCGGGCTGCGAGCACCTCAGCGACGCCGAGCGCGGCAAGATCATGCACGGCTGCTACGAGCTCGACGGCTTCATGCTGATGGGCACCGATGCCACTCAGGCCTGTCCCTACGAGGCCATCAAGGGCGCGCACGTGACCTTGAGCCTCAACGACCCGGAGGAGGCCGCGCGCATCTTCAAGGCGCTGGCCGAGGGCGGCAAGATCGAGATGCCGCTGCAGGAAACCTTCTGGGCGCTGGCCTACGGCATCCTCACCGACCGTTTCGGCGTGCCGTGGATGCTCAACTGCGTGCAGGCGATGGGCTGCGTGGAAGGCCAGGAGCACGGCCAGGCCGCGGCCTGATCTGCGTTCGCGGCCGGACTTGCGATCGCATCGGCGCCCGCCGCCGCCGCGATCGCGCCCGGCCGGCGCCAGCCGCGGCATCTTCATCCACCGTCATTCCGGCGAAAGCCGGACTCCATTTCGATTTTTTGCGCTTCGCGCGAAAGCTACAGCAAAGTGGGTTCCGGCTTTCGCCGGAACGACGGGGTGGGAACGCAGCAGGATGCGGCACGCGTCCGGCCCGATTCCACCGCACGCCGTTCATCCCGCCTGCCCGCGCCGTGCTCCGGCTCCAGCGCGGCGGTTGCGGATAGACGCCCCGTTGGCTCTTGCGACCCGGCCCGCGAGGTGGTGTCATCCGTCGCCATGACGGCCACCGACACCCACCGCGCCATCGACGCCGTCTGGCGCATCGAATCGGCCAAGCTCATCGCCGGTCTCACCCGCATGGTCCGCGACGTCGGCCTGGCCGAGGAACTGGCCCAGGACGCGCTGGTCGTGGCGCTGGAGAAATGGCCCGAGACCGGCGTGCCCGACAATCCCGGCGCGTGGCTGATGCAGACCGCCAAGAACCGCGCCATCGACCGGCTGCGGCGGCGCAAGCTGCTCGACCGCAAGCACGAGGAGATCGGCTACGAGCTCGAATCCGACCAGGACAGCGCCGAAGACCGGTTCTTCGACAAGCTCGACGACGACATCGGCGACGACTTGCTGCGGTTGGTGTTCATCTCCTGCCACCCGGTGCTGTCGACCGAGGCGCGCGTCGCCCTGACCCTGCGCCTGCTCGGCGGCCTGACCACCGACGAGATCGCCCGCGCCTTCCTCGCCGCGGAGCCGACCATCGCCCAGCGCATCGTCCGCGCCAAGCGCACCCTGGCCGATGCGCAGGTGCCGTTCGAGGTGCCGCGCGGCGAAGAACTCGCGCAGCGTGTGGCCTCGGTGCTGGAAGTGATCTACCTGGTGTTCAACGAAGGCTATTCGGCCACCGCCGGCGACGACTGGATGCGGCCGAACCTGTGCGAGGACGCGCTGCGCCTGGGCCGGATCCTGGCCGGGCTGATGCCGAAGGAGCCGGAAGTGTTCGGCCTGGTCGCGCTGATGGAAGTCCAGGCCTCGCGTTCGAAAGCGCGCACCGGCCCGGACGGCCAACCGATCTTGCTGCTCGATCAGGACCGCTCGCGCTGGGACCGGCTGCAGATCCAGCGCGGCCTGGCCGCGCTGGAGCGCGCGGTGCAACTGGGCGGGTCCGACGGCCCCTATGTGCTGCAGGCCGCCATCGCCGCCTGCCACGCGCGCGCGGCGACCGCGCAGGACACGCCGTGGGCGCGCATCGCCACGCTGTACCAGCGTCTGGCGCAGCGCACGCCCTCGCCGGTGGTCGAGCTCAACCGCGCGGTCGCGGTGTCGATGGCGTTCGGCCCCGAAGCGGCGCTGCCGCTGGTCGAGGCGCTGATGCAGGAACCGTCGATGAAGCAGTACCACCTGCTGCCGAGCGTGCGCGGCGACCTGCTGTTCAAGCTCGGCCGTCGCGCCGAAGCGCGCGCCGAGTTCGAACGCGCCGCCGCGTTGACCCGCAACGCGCGCGAACGCGAGTTCCTGCTCGGCCGCGCGGCGCAGTGCGATTGAGGCGATGCGCCGATTCCCCCTGTAGGAGCGGCGCAAGCCGCGACCGAGACACCGCAGATACG
>NZ_FNOG01000009.1:0-129714 GCF_900106525.1 Lysobacter enzymogenes | reverse complement strand
TAGGAGCGGCGCAAGCCGCGACCGAGACACCGCAGATACGACGCAACTGGCTACTCCGCGGTCGCGGCTCGCGCCGCTCCTACAGGGAGCGTGCGTGGCTTGCGCAGCCGCTCAATCGCGCGTGCTCGATTCCCAGGTCGCGTGCGTCACCCCCGGCAAGCGCCGCAATCGCTCCACCACGGCGTCCAGTTCGGCCGCCACCACCGCGGTGCTGACCAGGGTCGCGACGATGTCGGTCGCGGTCTCGCCGTGCTCGTCCACGTTGACGTCGCCGACCGGGTAGTTGGCCGCTTCCAGATGATCGACCAGCCACTCGCGCGCCGCCGGTGCGGTGTCCGGCACCGCGCTCAGGCGTACCTCGTAGGTCGCTTCCGACACGCGCTCGTCGATCGGCACGCGGTTGATCGCGTTGACCAGCGGCCGCAGCAAGGTGTTGCCGGCGATCACGAACACCGTCAGCAACGCGCCCTCGGCGATCATGTCCGCGCCGGTGCAGGCGCCGACCGCGGCCGAGCACCACAGGGTCGCGGCGGTGTTGAGGCCGCGCACGTTCATGCCTTCCTTCATGATCACGCCGGCGCCGAGGAAGCCGATGCCGGAGACCACGTAGGAAATCACCCGCACCGCTTCGACGCTGCCGGCCAGACGCATGCCTAAGTCGACGAACGCGGCCGCGCCGACCGCGACCAGCACATTGGTGCGCAGGCCCGCGGTGCGCTGGCGATACTGGCGCTCGGCGCCGATCAGGGTGCCCAGGACGAAGGCGGCCAGCAGGCTCAGCACGGTGTCGAGGAACGGCAGCAGTTGGAAGGTGTGCAGGAAGCGCATGAGCGGCTCCGTGGTCGGGTGTTGAAAGGGGTGTCGCGCCGTAGCGGAAGGCGTCGGGCCTGAAGGCCCTCCCACAACAGCATGGCCTGGGCAGGTGAAGGTCGTGCTGTGGGGCTTCGGCCGCGATGCTTCGGTCGCAGCCCGGGCATCGGGTCGGATGGCTTCCTCCCGCGACAGCCTCGCACTCGCCGATGAGGGCTGTTGTAGAAAGGCTTCAACCCGATGCTTTAGCCAAAGCCTGAGCGTCAGGCCCCATGGCTCCCGACTACGACAGCCTCGCACCCGCCGATGAAGGCTATTGTGGGAGGGGCTTCAGCCCCGACGCTCTTGTTGCAGCCGCTCAGGCTCAGCCCGGGTTGTCCAGGCTGAACCGATCCGCCGCCTCGTCGTAGGCGAAGTACTCCGCATACCGCGCCCACGAGGTCACCGCGCGCAGCGTCGCGGCCGCATAGTCCGGCGACATGTGGTCTTCCAGCTCGTCGCGGAACCGCCGCGCCGGCGCCTGGTGCGCGCTGCGCTCGTCCAGCACCCGGCGGATGTGCGCGGCCAGCGGCACGTGCGCGGCCAACTGGCGCGCGAACAGATGCTTGCGCTCATCGGTGTCGAGCGCGGCGAAACGCGCGCCGGTCTCGCTCAGGCGCAGGTCGCCGTCGCCGAGTTCGGCCAGCCCCAGCAACTGCAGGCTTTCGGCGATCGGGAACAGCTCGTCGATTTCCAGTTGCAGCTGCGCCGCCAGCGCCGGCAGGTCGGCGTGGCCGCGGTACGGCGGCTCGGCCAGCGCCTCGATCAGGCCGGCGATCAGATTGCTGGACACGTGCGGCAGCTCCATCGCCAGCCCGCCGCGCGGCGCCGCGCCGGGCTGGGCGCCGCCGGTCATGCGCTGGTAGATCGCATCGACCAGATCGCGGAACTGCGGATCGAAGCGGTCGCGCGGCTGCGCCAGCGACACCGGGATCTGTTCGATCACCCGGCCCGGATGCGAGCCGAAGATCAGGATGCGGTCGCACATCAGCACTGCTTCCTCGATGTTGTGGGTGACCATCAGGATCGACTCGATCGGCATGCGCCGCTCGGCCCACAGGTCGAGAAGATCGCTGCGCAGGGTCTGCGCGGTCAGCACGTCGAGCGCCGAGAACGGCTCGTCCATCAGCAGCACTTTGGGTTCCACCACCAGCGCGCGGGCCAGGCCGACGCGCTGACGCATGCCGCCGGACAATTCCTTCGGGTACGCGCTTTCGTAGCCGTCCAAGCCGATCAGGTCGATCGCCGCCAGCGCGCGCCGGCGCCGCTCCGACGGCGCCACGCCGCGCGCTTCCAGGCCCAACTCGACGTTCTGCAGCACGGTCAGCCACGGGAACAGGGCGAAGCTTTGGAACACCATCGCGATGTCGGCCGGCGCGCGGCTCAGCGGCGTGCCGAGGAATTCGACTTCGCCGGCGCTGGGGCGGATCAGGCCGGCGATCGCGCGCAGCAAGGTCGACTTGCCCGATCCGGAACGGCCGAGCAGGCCGACGATCTCGCCGGGATGCAGTTGCAGGTCGACGTGGTCGAGCACGCGCAACGGTTCGCTGCCGGCCTTGGGGTAGTACTGGCTCAGGCCGCGCACGTCGATCAGCGGGCGGATGCAGGTGTGCAGGGTCATGGCGAAACTCCTTCGGATTCGATGAGGGCCGGGCGCGCGCTCAGTCCAGGCGCAGGCGCCGTTCGGCGTAGGCGTACAGCGGGCGCCACAGGGCGCGGTTGAAGGCGGTGACGAACAGCGACATCACCGCCACGCCCAGGACGATGCGCGGGAAATCGCCGGCGGCGGTGGCGTGGGCGATGTAGGAACCCAGGCCGTAGGCTTGAACGTGCTGGTCGCCCCAGCTCACCCACTCGGCGACGATGCTCGCGTTCCACGAGCCGCCCGAGGCGGTCAGCGCGCCGGTGACGTAGTAGGGGAACACCGCCGGCAGGATCGCGCGCCGCCACCACGTCCACGAACGCAGCCGATACACGCTGGCCGCTTCGCGCAAGTCGGTGGGCACCGCGCTGGCGCCGGCGATCACGTTGAACAGGATGTACCACTGCGTGCCCAGCACCATCAGCGGCGACAGCCAGATGTCCGGGTCCGCGCCGGTGGCGAGGATCGCGATCACCGCCACCGGGAACAGCACGTTGGCCGGGAACGCCGCCAGCAGCTGCGCCACCGGTTGCAGGCGCTGCGCCCAGCGCGGGCGCAGGCCGATCCACACCCCGATCGGCACCCAGATCGCGCTGGCGATGGCGATCAGCACCACCACCCGCAGCAAGGTCGCCAGGCCGCCGCCGAACGCCGCGCGCAAATCGGCCGCGTCCAGGTGCTGGCGGCCGTAGTCGACCGCGAACCAGGCGCCGGCGGTCGCCGCCAGCAGCAGCGCCGCCAGCCACAGGCGGTCGGGCCACGGCGATGCCGGCGCGGCCTCGCCCACGGCCGCCACCGGCGCGCGGCGGCGGAAGCGCAGGCACATCGCGCGTTGCCACAGCCACGCCAGCGGCCGCAGCAGGCGCTTGCCGGCGCGGGTGCGGCGGATCAGCTCGTACACCCACGAACGCGGCCGCTGCTGGCTGGCGGTCTGTTCGCTGCGGAACTTGTCGGCCCAGGCCACGATCGGGCGGAACAGCAGTTGGTCGCACAGCACGATGGTCAACGCCATCGCCGCCACCGCCCAACCGACCGCGGCGAAGTTCTGCTGCGCGATCGCCAGCGCCAGATACGAGCCAACGCCGGGCAGCGTGACCGTGGTGTCGCCGACGGTGATCGCTTCGGAGGCGACGATGAAGAACCAGCCGCCGGACATCGACATCATCGCGTTCCACACCAGCCCCGGCATCGCGAACGGCGCTTCCAGACGCCAGAACCGCTGCCACGCGCTGAGCCCGAAACCGCGCGCGACCTCGTCCAGATCGCGCGGCAAAGTGCGCAGCGACTGATAGAACGAGAACGCCATGTTCCAGGCCTGGCTGGTGAAGATCGCGAACACCGCCGCGCATTCGGCGCCGAGCTGCTGTCCCGGAAACAGGCCCAGGAACGCGGTCACGGTGAAGCTCAAAAAGCCCAGCACCGGCACCGATTGCAGGATGTCCAGCGCCGGCACGATCAAGCGTCCGGCGCGCGGGCTCTTGGCCGCCCAGGTGGCGATGGTGAAGGTGAACAACAGCGAGGCCAGCATCGCCGCGAACATGCGCAGTGTGGTGCGCAGGGCGTAGTCGGGCAGGCGCGCGGGATCGAGCGAGATCGGATCGGCGTGCAGCGCCGCCAGCGGCGCGCGGGTTTCCATCGCCGCGTGCGCCAGCGCCACGGCGCAGGCGATCAGCAAAGCGAAGGCGATCAGGTCATAGACGTTGGGCCACCAGCGCTGGCGCAACAGCGCCGGCGGCAGCAGCGAGAAGGGACGGAACACGGACATCGGCGTAGGCCTCGGTGAAGCGGAGCGAAGGCGCGCGGCGTGGCGCGCGCAGGGCGTGGCGTGCGATGGGTTTTCGTCCCGGCGGTTCGTCGGCGGCGCCGGCGCGCACCCAGCGGCATTCCAGCCGTCCGCTGGTCGGCGAGCGCCGCCATTGCGCGATCAGCGCGGCGTCGGGCTTGGCGGCTTCGCGCGCGCGCAGTTGCGCGCAGGCCAGGCGCAGCAGCGGCGCGAGGCCGCGGTGCGCGGTGCGGGCGCGGTGCAGGGGGAAGTGCAGCAGGGTCATGGCGTCCTCCTTGCGATGAGTTGGACCGGTCGATGGGGCGCGGCGTTCAACGCAGCGCGAGGTTGAAACCCAGGGTCAGCCAGGGGCCGCGCGGATCGCGCTCGCGGTCGCCGAGCAGCAGGTCCAGGTTGGCCGCCGCGCCGAGCGCGCGGCGCAGCCCGAGCTGGCCGCCGAGGTCGCCGTGCGGATCGGCGTAGAGCTCGGCCAGCGCGGTCCAGTCCGCGGCCAGCGCCTGTTCCAGACCGATGCCGGCGGTGGCGCGGGCGCGGCCGCGGCGCGGCTGGTTCCAGCCGAGATTGACGTGCCACAGGCGCGGGCCGTTCGGATCCGGGCCGAGGGTCAGCGGCAGATTGAGGTTCCAGCCGTCGTAGCGGCCGCCGCTCCACGTGGCGCCGAGCGAGGCGGCGACCGCCCAACCGTCGGCGGCGTGCAGCACGCGCTTGGCGCTCAGGCTTTGCGCGGCGGCGGCATGCGGCGCAGCGTAGTCGCTGTGGCTCAGGCCGAGTTCGGTGCCGGCGACATCGCAGGCCGGCGCCAGGGTCAGCTCGCGCGCCGGCGCGGCCAGGCGCAGCCAGCTTTCGAGCTGGCAATGGCCGCGCTCGACGGTGGCGGCGTCGTCGACGTACAGGCTGGCGCCGGCGCGCGCGGCGCCGGCGTGCAGCAGCAGCGCCGCGAACAGGAAAAACAGGCAGAAACGGAAAAGCATCGGCGCGCTCCGGACGAACGGAACCGCCAAAGGCCACCGGGAAGCGGTCTTCGCTGGAACTGCAGTGCGTGGGAAAACGAGCGCGCGCCCACGCCGCGTCGGACGGGCGTGGGAGAAGGGCGATGCGGGTTACGTGCGACTCGGCTTCGTTCTGCGCGAACGGAGCCGACCTGGGACATCCCAGACCTGAAGCGATCCGTCAGCGCGAGCGCTGCAGCGAAGGTCTAGATCGACTGTCCAAGGGGGCCTCTGGTGGGCGGAAGGGATGACTGCGGGGCGCATGATCCTCGCCGGATGCGCCCGGGTCAACCCTGTCGCGAGGGCCGCGGCGCGAGCCGCCAGAACCGGTTCAGTCGCGCGGCCGGCGGGTTGTTACAAGGTTGCGCGCGGATCGCGCCGGGTCGGACGAACGCCGCGATGGTTCGCGCGGCAGCCGAATCGATCGCGCGGCCGCAGCGGCGCGCGCAGCGTTGCGCTGCTGGAATTCACACGCGCTGTCGCGCTGGAATCGGCGTTTTTTAGCGAATCGTTCACGCATGCCCGGCGCGATTGCGGCGACCATCGGCGGCAACCGACGACGATGGCGGGGACGGACATGGATGCGATGTTCTGGCTGCTGGTGGCGATGTGGTTCGCGTTCAACCTGCTGGTCACGATCAAGGTCTGGCGCGGCAAGGGCGCGGCCAGGCGCGCGCGCACCGCGATGATCCTGCTGGTGTGGCTGGTGCCGGTAATCGGCGCGATCGTGGCGATGATTTTGAGCGATTGGCCCTGGCAGCAACTGCTGGGCGTGCGGGTCGTGCCGGCCGGCCGCGGCCGCCGCGGCTTCGGCACTGCGGGCGCCAGCGGCGCCGCTGCGATTTGGCTGAATATCCAGATCGCGACCGGGCACAACGGACGCAGCGGCGGCGACTCGTCCTACAGCGGCGACGCCGGCGGCGGGTTTCATGGCGGCGATGGCGGCGGCAGCTGTCATGGCAGCGATGGCGGCAGCAGTTGCCATGGCGGTGACGGCGGCGGCGGCGGTGGCGATTGCGGCGGTGGTGGCGGCGGCGATGGCGGAGGCGGCGGAAGCTGCCACTGAGAGCGATCGCGCCGCGCCCGTCGCACGACGGACGCGGCGCGCTGGATCACACCTGCATGGGGCGCGACTGCTGCTGCGAAGGCTCCGGCGTCGCCTTCTTCGCCGGCGCGTCTTCTTCGATCGCCCGGCTGGTCTGCGCGACCGGTTGCGCCGCGGCCTGGGCGGTGTCGGCGACGATGCGCTTGTGCGAAGGGTCCTGCAAACCGCCTTCGACCGCGAACATCTTCTTGCCGTCCTGGCTCAGCGCCACGTGGTCGATGCGGTCCAGCCCGGAGACCTTGGCCTCGTAAGCGAGCATCGCCGCGGCGTTCTGCTTCTGTTCGGCGTTGAGGCCGCTGCGGCTACCGAGTTTGTCGAGGCCGTCCATCGCCTGCTTGTACAAGCCGTGATCGGGATTGCGCGGATCCGACAGCAGGGCGGCGCCAGCGCGTTCCGGCGCGGCGCTGGCGGGGCGTTGAGGCGTGGCGGCGTCGGGCTGGGCAGGGCGGGTCGGCGCGGCCGGATCTTGTTGCTGCACCGCCTGCTTGATCGCCTTCAAGGTCTCCTTGTCGGCGATGCCGGTTTCCTTGAGCCCGTGCGTGCGCTGGAATTCCTCGACCGCGTGCTTGGTGCCCGGGCCGAAGCGGCCGTCGGGATTCAGCGGTTGATCGCCCGGGCCGTCGATGCCCAGGCGGGTGAGGTTTTTCTGCAAGGCCTTGACCTCGGCGCCGCGCTCGCCCTGGCTCAGCATGCCGTCCGCCATCGCCGCGCGCTTCTTGCTCGGTTCGGGCGTGCCCATCGTGGCGAGCTGGTCGAGGCTGATCTTGCCGCTGCGCACGCCTTCGACGAGTTCGGGGGTGATTTCCTTCGACCACGACTGCGAGCGTTCGACCCGCGCGTCGGCGCCGTTGGGGCCGCCGTTGATGATCGCGCCGGCGCGGCGCGGATCGTCGCGCAGCGATTCGGGCACCTTGTCCTTCCAATAGGCCACCGCCAGCTTCGCGGCGAGTTTCGGGTCGGCGGCCTGATCGGGATTGTTGGCCAGGTCGACGCCGAACTTTTCGCCGTAGCGTTCGTAGTTGTCGCGTCCGGTGTACTGGAAGTAGCCGCGGCCGTGGAAGCGCCAGCCGTCGCCGGGCTCGGTGTTGCCCAGGTCCTTGCGGTTCTCGTAGGCCATCGTGGCGATCCGCTGCGGATCCTTGCTGGCGATGGCTTCGCGGATTTCCTTCATCGAGAAGCGCTCGTCGGTCGAGCTGACGGCCTTGATGAGGTTTTCCGCCGAGCTGTAGTTGAGTCGCTCGTGCATGGTCTTGAAGCCGGCGGTTTCCACCGACGCGTTGCCCATGATGTTCGCGAGTTCCTTCGGGTCGGTGATGCCCGAGTCGATCGCGGTTTTCAGCATCAGTGCAGAGGATTGATTGAAAGCGGGCATGCAACGCTCCTTGTTGGTGTCAGGCTCAGGCGCCGGGGCGCAATCAGGGGGTTTTCTGCTTGTTCGCGCGCATGGCGTCCTCGATCCGGGAGGGATCGAAATCGCCCAGCGCGATCAGCGCGAAGTCTTTGGGGTAAGCCGCGGTTTCCTGGTAGCTGTCCAGATCGTCCGAGGTTTCGCTGGGAACGCTGTAGTGGCTCTCGGCGCGATCCAGGCGCCAGCCGGAAGTCTCGGACGAATACTTGAAGCTGTAGGTGGTGCTGCTCTTCTCGCCCTGATTGACATAGACCAGGCTGTCCTTGGACAGCTTGAGGTTGTCGCTGAGGTCCTTGGCGTTCTTGGCCACTTCGTTGAAGAAGCACTCCACCACCTTGTCGCTGCTGGCGGCGACGGCGTAAGCGGACGCGTCCTTGCGCAGGATCAGCAACTGGCAGGGATACATCTGCGAGGCGTCCTTGCCGCCGTGGCGCACGATCAGCACGGTCTGCGGGTTGCCGTCGCCGAGCAGGTCGAATTCCTTGCGCGCCAGCAGCGTGTCGTCGGCCTTGACGTACTGGCTCAGGTCCAGCGTCGCGGCGGCCGGCGCCTGGCTTGCCGGCGCGGCGGCGGCGGGCGTCGTCGATGCGGACTCGGGCGACGGGGGCGCCTGCGCGGCTTGGCAGGCGGAGCCGAGGAGGGCGGCGGCGGCGATAGCGGCGAAACGGATGCTGCTCATGATCGTCCTTTTCAATGCGGCGTGTTCAGTGCGGCGCGGCGTCGATGCCTGCGAGCGGTGCGATATCGGCGGCGGCCACGGCGTTGCATCGTAGCCGGAGTTCGGGGCAGTCCTGCGTGAACAGGCAGGTTCGGTACCGGCGCAAGCGCGCATCGGGTGTCGAATGCGTTTCAAGGCACCGAAGGCATGGATCAAGCGTGCAAGGTCGTGGCCTCGATGAGAACCGCCAACGTCGCCGCCGCATCGGCTTCCTCCACCCGGCCCTGGCTCATCTCGCGCGACAGCGCCTCGCCGGCGCCGACGATGGCGACGCAGCGCCGGTGCAGCTCGGCCTCGTCGACTTTCGCGTAGGGCGCGAGCAGGCCGCGGTAGAACTCGACGTAGCCGGCGGTGAGTTCGCGCTGCACGCGCTCCATGTCCTCGTCGCCCTTGAGCGCGGCGAAGATCGCGTGGCATTCCGGGCCGGCGGTGCGGAAACAGCTCATGTAGCTCTCGCCCATCAGCCGCGCCACATCGCTCAGGCGCTTGGGCGTGCGTTCGAAATCGCGCGCCGCGGTCGCGGCCTGGCGTTCGTCGATGCGCCGGTACAGCGCGATCAACAGGCCCGAGCGGGTGCCGAAATGCTCGTAGGCGATCGGCTTGCTGACGCCGGCGCGTTCGGCCAGATAGCCCAGGGTCAGCGCGTCGGTGCCTTGCTCGCGCACGATCGCCAGCGCCGTTTCCAGCAGCTGTTCGCGCCGTTCGGATTTGGGCAGGCGTTTGGCGGGGACGTTCATGCGGCGGCTCTCGTGCGGGGCGGGTGGCGCGGTCGGGCGGAAAGAAAGTGCGAATCGCGCTTGACAGCGTGGCCAGGATTGTATCTTACTATTGGTAACTTACCAATCGTAGCTTGTGCCGGCGCCATCGGGGCGCGGCGCGGGCGCGGTGCCCACCCGGTCCGAGATCATGAACGCCCAGGTTTCTTCTGCTCAATCCGCTTCGCAAACCTTTTCTGCCGGTTCGGTGCCGGCGGCCGGCCACGCGCCGGTGCTCATCGTCGGCGGCTCCGGCGTGGTCGGCGCGCAGGGCGCGCAGGCGCTGCGCCGCCTGCACCCCGGCCTCAAGCTGGCCATCGCCGGGCGCGACCGCGGCCGCGCCGAAGCCGTCGCCGCCGGCCTGGGCGACGCCGAAGCGGTGGTGGTCGATCTGCACCGCGCCGACCTCGGCCTGCCGGCCGATGCGCGCTTCAGCGCGGTGGTGGTGTTCGTCAAGGACGAGCGCTTGAACACGCTCAAGTACGCGCTGCATCACCGCCTGCCGTACATCAGCACCTCCAGCGGCTCGTTCGAGATCGCGCCGGAAGTGAGCTGGCACCTGCGCCATCCCGGCCGCTCGCCGATGCTGCTGGCCAGCCACTGGCTGGCCGGCGCGGCGACCTTGCCGGCGCTGCATTTCGCCGCCGCGCTGAGCAAGGTCGAGCGCATCGGCATCTTCGCCCTGCTCGACGAGCACGACATGGGCGGCCCGGCCGCGGCCGCCGACTACGAGCGCCTGACCACGGCCGCCGCGGCGCAGATCCTCGACCGCGGCCAGTGGCGCTGGGTGCGCGGCGAAGACGCCGCCAGCGTCGGCACCAGCGTCGACGGCACGCCGGTGCCGGCCTCGGCCTACTCGCCGATGGACGTGGTGAGTCTGGCCGCGGCCACCGACGCGCATTCGATCCGGCTCGACATGGCATTGGGCGAAAGCGCCAGCCGCCGCCGCGGCGAGGCGTTCTCCACCGAGATCGTGCTGGAGCTGGAAGGCGAAGACGCCGACGGCCGGCCGCTGCGTCAGCGCCACGAACTGGTGCATCCGCAAGGCCAGGCGCCGCTGACCGCGCTCGGTATCGCCCTGGGCGTGGAGCGTCTGCTCGGCCTGGACGGTGCCGCCGCACCCGCGCCGGGGCTGTACACGCCGGACCTGCTGATCGACCCGGCCTACTTCCTGCGCCGCATGCGCGAGGCCGGCACCCAGGTGCGCAGCCTCGCCGTCGAAGACGCCGCGGCCGCCTGAGCGCGCGCGCCCTCGCGGCGCGCGCTTCGCCAATCCCTATTCGAATCCGGCCGGCGCCGCAGCGCCGGCCGCCCCCTCGTTTTGTCCGCGCAGCCCGGGAGGCCGCCATGGACGTGTCCCGTTATTTCATCGACCGCCCGATCTTCGCCGCGGTGCTGTCGATCCTGATCTTCGCCGCCGGCCTGATCGCGCTGCCGAACCTGCCGGTCAGCGAGTACCCCGACGTGGTGCCGCCGACGGTGGTGGTGCGCGCGGTCTATCCCGGCGCCAATCCGCAGGCCATCGCCCAGACCGTGGCCACGCCGCTGGAAGAAGCGGTCAACGGCGTGCAGGACATGATGTACCTGAAGTCGGTCGCCGGCACCGACGGCGTGCTGGTGCTCACCGTCACCTTCAAGCCCGGCACCGATCCCGACCAGGCCCAGGTGCAGGTGCAGAACCGGGTGAGCCAGGCCCTGGCGCGATTGCCCGAAGACGTGCGCCGCCAGGGCGTGACCACGCAGAAGCAATCGCCGACGCTGACCATGCTGGTGCATCTGGTCTCGCCCGACGGCCGCTACGACTCGCTGTACCTGCGCAACTACGCCACGCTCAAGCTCCGCGACGAACTGGCGCGGCTGCCCGGCGTCGGCCAGACCCAGATGTTCGGCAGCGGCGACTACGCCATGCGGGTGTGGCTCGATCCGGGCCGGATCGCCGCGCGCGGTTTGACCGCAGGCGATGTGGTGCGGGCGATCCGCGAGCAGAACGTGCAGGTTTCCGCCGGCCAGCTCGGCGCCGAGCCGATGCCCGGCGGCAGCGATTACCTGATTCCGATCAACAGCCAGGGCCGGCTGCAGAGCGAGGCCGAATTCGAACGCATCGTGGTCAAGGCCGGCGACGACGGCGAGATCGTGCGCCTGGCGGATGTGGCCCGGGTCGAACTCGACGCCGGCGACTACACGATGCGCGCGCAGCTCGACAACCTCGACGCGGTCGCCATCGGCGTGTTCGAGGCGCCCGGCGCCAACTCCATCGCCCTGTCGGACGCAGTGCGCGCGCGCATGGCCGAGCTGGCCGAACGCTTCCCGCCGGGCCTGCAGCACCGCATCGTCTACGACCCGACCGTGTTCGTGCGCGACTCGATCAAGGCGGTGGCCACGACCCTGGCCGAAGCGGTGCTGCTGGTGGTGCTGGTGGTGATTTTGTTCCTGCAGACCTGGCGCGCCTCGATCATCCCGCTGCTGGCGGTGCCGGTGTCGGTGGTCGGCACGTTCGCGGCGCTGTACGTGCTGGGTTTCTCGATCAACACGCTGAGCCTGTTCGGGCTGGTGCTGGCGATCGGCATCGTCGTCGACGACGCGATCGTGGTGGTGGAGAACGTCGAGCGCAACATCGAGCGCGGCTTGAGCCCGCTGGACGCCGCGCATCGGGCGATGAAGGAAGTGTCCGGCCCGATCGTCGCCATCGCCCTGGTGCTGTGCGCGGTGTTCGTGCCGATGGCGTTCCTGTCCGGCGTCACCGGCCAGTTCTATCGCCAGTTCGCCGCGACCATCGCCATTTCCACGGTGATCTCGGCGATCAATTCGCTGACCTTGTCGCCGGCCCTGGCCGCGCTGCTGCTCAAGCCGCACGCCGCAGCCAAGGACGCGCCGACGCGGCTGATCGACCGCCTGTTCGGCTGGCTGTTCGCGCCGTTCAACCGCGCCTTCGGCGCCGGCGCGCAGCGTTACCAGGCGGCGGTGGCGCGCCTGCTCGGCCGCCGCGGCGCGGTGGCGGCGGTGTATCTGGCGCTGTTGCTGGCGACCGGGGCGATGTTCCAGGCGGTGCCCGGCGGCTTCATCCCGACCCAGGACAAGCTCTACCTGATCGGCGGCATCAAGCTGCCCGAGGGCGCTTCGGTGGCGCGCACCGACGCGGCGATCCGCAAGATGAGTGCGATCGCGATGGCCACGCCCGGCGTGCACGCGGCCGAAGCCTATCCGGGACTCAACCCGCTGCAGTTCACCAACACGCCCAACACCGGCACGCTGTTTTTCGAACTCGAATCCTTCGCCGCGCGCGAACGCAGCGCCGAGGCGATCAACGCCGAGCTCAACGAAAAGTTCGCCGGCTTGCAGGACGGACTGGCGTTCTCGTTCATGCCGCCGCCGATCCTCGGTCTGGGCACCGGTTCGGGTTACGCGCTGTACGTGCAGGATCGCGACGGCCAGGGTTACGGCGCGCTGCAGGGCGCGCTCAACGACTACACCGCGGCGATTTCGCAGGTGCCCGGGCTCGGCTATCCGATCAGCACCTACCAGGCCAACGTGCCGCAACTGGACGCGCAGGTCGACCGCACCAAGGCCAAGGCCCAGGGCGTGGCGCTGAGCGAGGTGTTCGACACCTTGCAGACCTATCTGGGCTCGGCCTACGTCAACGACTTCAACCAGTTCGGCCGCACTTGGCAGGTGATCGCGCAGGCCGACGGCAGCCACCGCGACAGCGTCGAAGACGTCGGCCGCCTGCAAGTGCGCAACCAGCGCGGCGAGATGGTGCCGCTGGCCTCGCTGGTGAGCCTGCGCGCGACCTACGGGCCCGATCCGGTGATCCGCTACAACGGTTACCCGGCCTTCGATCTGGCCGGCGAAGCCGATCCGCGCCGGCTGTCGTCGGGGCAGGCGATGCGCCGTCTGGCCGAGTTGGCCGAGTCGACGCTGCCGCGCGGCATGCGCATCGAATGGACCGACCTGAGCTATCAGCAGGCGACCCAGACCCGCGCGGCGCTGATCGTGTTCCCGCTGGCGATCTTGCTGGTGTTCCTGGTGCTGGCCGCGCTGTACGAAAGCTGGACCCTGCCGCTGGCGGTGATCCTGATCGTGCCGGCGACGCTGCTGTCGGCGCTGGTCGGGGTGTGGCTCGACGGCGGCGACAACAACGTGTTCGTGCAGGTCGGCCTGGTGGTGCTGATGGGGCTGGCGTGCAAGAACGCGATCCTGATCGTCGAGTTCGCCCGCGAGCTGGAATTGCAGGGCCGCGGCATCGTCGAGGCGGCGCTGGAAGCCTGCCGCCTGCGCCTGCGCCCGATCGTGATGACCTCGGTGGCGTTCATCGCCGGCACCGTGCCGCTGCTGCTCGGCCAGGGCGCCGGCAGCGAGGTGCGCGCGGCGACCGGGGTGACCGTGTTCGCGGGCATGCTCGGGGTCACCTTGTTCGGCCTGTTCCTGACCCCGGTGTTCTATGTGGCGCTGCGCCGCTGGGCGTCGCGGCGCTCGCCGCGGGCGCCGGCCGCGGCGCCGGCGCCGATGCCTGCGTGAGCCGCGCGCTGCGGGCCCCGCCCGGGGTAGGGCGGGCGTCCGCATCGTCCGTTGCTACGTGTACATTGGACGCCGCAGGGGCGCCGCACCGAGGGGACACAAGTGCAGCAAGCAATCCGACTGGCCGGCTTCTTCGCCGCCCACGGCGTGTGGTGCGTGGCCGACGGCGAGGATCTGATTCCGATCTACGCCTTCGAGGACGCCGCCGGCGAACGCAAGATGGTCCGCTACGCCAGCGAACGCGTGGAAGACGCGGTGGCCGAAGCGCGCGCGCGCCTGTCGGCCAACCCGGACCAGGCGCGCCACGCGGTGCTGGTCCACGACGGCCTGCTGACCCTGCCGTCGGGCCGCACCGACTCGCTGATCCTGAGCGTGCGCGATTTCGCCGGCGACATCGCGCTGACCCTGGCGGTGCCCTACCGCAACGCCGCCCATCCGCTCGGCTTCGCCGTGCACCGGCCCAAGTTCCTCGACTGGCGCGGCGAGGGCGAACCCGACTACGCGCGCCTGGGCGAGGACTTCTTCGCCGGCGTGGAAGAGCACGAGACCGGCGACCGGGTGTGGCAGGCCGCGCTCGACGATTCGATCTGATCCGCGCGCGCCGCCTGCACGGCGCGTGCATCGGCTGCGCACGCCGCGGCGACGGCATCGCCGAACCATGATCGGCATCGCACAAATTTCCGGCGCCGCGCAAAGCAATTGCCATCGGCCGCGAACATCATGGCGGGTCGCCCGCGGCTGCGGGCGGCACCGACTCCTACCCGCCGCCGTCCGCCGCCGATGACCGATCCGCAACGCCGCCGCTTCCTCGTCGGGCTCACCCTAGGCGGCGCCGCCGTGGTCGCCGGGCCGATCGCGATGTGGCGCTACACCGGCGGCCACGGCCACCGCATGGGATCGCTGCCGGATCTGCAATCGCTGCCGCCGGACGCGCGCTTCGTGCAGCCGCTGCGCATCCCCGGCAGCGAAGGCCTGATGGCCGAGATCGATCTGCGCCGGCCGCTGGAACTGTCGGCGCAGACCGCCGGCGCGGCGTTGTTCCCCGGCCCGCCGACCCAACTGTGGGCCTATGCCGCGCGCGTGCCCGGCGGCGAAGCGCTCAACCCGCTGCTGCGCGCGCGCCGCGGGGACGCCATCGACGTCGGCCTGCACAACCGCCTGGGCGAAGACACCACCGTGCACTGGCACGGCCTGCACGTGGACGAGGCCAACGACGGCAGCGGCCTGCATCCGGTCGCCGGCGGCGGCCAGCGCCGCTATCGGCTGAAAGTCGACAACCGCGCCGGCCTGTACTGGTATCACGCCCATCCGCACGGCCGCACCGGCGCGCAACTGCAGCGCGGGCTGGCCGGGCTGCTGCTGGTCGAGGACGAAGAAGAACTGGCCCTGCGCCAACGCCTGGGCCTGCGCTGGGGCGAGCGCGACTTGCCGCTGATGATCGCCGACAAACAAATCGACGCGGGCAACGCCATCGTCTACAAGGACGGCGCCGACGACTGGATCGGCAACCGCGTGCTGGTCAATTGGACGCCGGAGCCCTACCTCGACGTGATCCCGGCCTGGTATCGCTTCCGACTGGCCAACGTCTGCAACGCGCGCCTGCTGCGCCCGTGCTTCCTGCACGAGGACAAGCCGCTGCCGATGCTGCTGATCGGCAGCGACGGCGGCCTGCTCGAGCGCGCCTGGCCGGTCGACGACCTGTTCCTGGCGCCGGCCCAGCGCGTCGACGTGCTGGTCGATTTCGGCGCGCTCGCGCCCGGCGCCAAGGCGGTGCTGCGCAGCCTGGACTATGTGGCGATGGAGAACGAAGACGAGTCCGGCGCGGTGGCGATGGGCGAGGCGCTGGACCTGATGGAGCTGCGGGTGATCGAGTGCGTCACCGAGCGCCCGCCCGCGCAGTTGCCGCCGCTCGATGCGATGGCCAAGCTGCCGCCGCCGCCGGACACCGCCGACTGGCCGGTGCGCGCGCTGCGCCTGCGCATGGACGAACAAGGCCGCTGGTTCATCAACGACTGGAACTTCCACCTCAGCGGCCACGATCCGGCGTTTACGGTGAAGCGCGGCGCGCGCGAGGTCTGGGAAATCCGCAACAGCATGACCAGCATGCCGCACCCGATGCATCTGCACGGTTTCCAGTTCCGCGTGGTCTCGCGCGCGATCAGCCCGCCGGACGTGCGCGGCCGCCAGGTCGCGCCGAACGGGCTGACCGCGCAAGACCTGGGCTGGAACGACACCGTGGTGGTGTGGCCCGGCGAGATCGTGCGCCTGGCCATCGATTTCTCCCAGCCCTTCGCCGGCGCCCAGCGCTACATGCTGCATTGTCACAACCTCGAACACGAGGACATGGGGATGATGCTGACCTTCGCCGTCGCCGACTGACTTCTTCGTCTTCCCGGAGTTTTCCATGCCGCGTTCCTTGCTCGTCCTGTCCGCGTTGTCGCTGGCGCTCGCCGCCGCCCTGGTCGCTTGCGCGCCCAGCGGCGGGTCGAAACCGGGCGCCGCGTCGGCGTCTGCGCCGGCGCCGCTCAAAGCGGCCGATGTCGCCGACGAGAAGGCGAAGATCAGCTACGTGGTCGGCCGCGACTTCGCCCGCAGCGTCGAGCCGATCCGCGCCGAACTCGACACCGAACTGGTGCTGCGCGCGATCCGCGACGCCCAGGCCGGCCGGCCGTCGCTGTTCGACGACAACGAAACCAAGCGCATCCGCGACGGCTTCAGCGCGCATCTGCGCGCCAAACACGACGACGAGGTCAAGGCCGTGGCCGCGCGCAACCTCGCCGCGGGCGAGGCGTTCCTGGCCAAGAACGCGAAAGCGCAGGGCGTGAAGACCACCGCATCGGGCCTGCAATACCTGGTGCTGCGCGAAGGCAAGGGCGCGCACCCGAGCGCCGGCGACACGGTGCGGGTGAATTACGTCGGCAGCTTGCTCGACGGCAGCAAGTTCGAGAGCACCTACGACACCGACCACCCGGCCGAATTCGTGCTGGCCCAGGTGATGCCGGGCTGGACCGAAGGCGTGCAGCTGATGGCGCCCGGCGCGAAGTACCGGTTCTGGATGCCGGCGAAACTGGCTTACGGGGATCGCGGCCTGGCCGGGCAGATCGAGCCGAACTCGGTGCTGTCGTTCGAGGTGGAACTGCTGGAGATCGCGGGGCAGGGCGCGCCGACGCACGACGAGTGAGCGCTCGCGGATTCGGACGAGCCACGCCGGGGCGGCGCGTTCGCGCCGATTCGCGTTTGATATCGATAAGCATGCGTTCTTTACACACGAAACGTGAGGCCGCAGGCCGCGCCCGCTTGTGCGCCTCGCGCGTGGGCGCGCCCGTCTGCGGCGGTGATGCGAGCGCTGCGGCGAAGACAAGTCGGAACTTGTGACGGACGCCGCGCTGACGGCGCAACAGCCGCGCATTGCGTCGCAATCGTGTAGCAGTTTTCCGGCCAAACTCCGCAGCCATCGCGGCCTTGCCCGGCCGCGATGCCCGCCTTCATCCGCCCCGCTACCAGCCACTCCCGCCGGAGACAGCCAGTGAACCTCTCGCCCTCGCGCACGCCGATCTGCGCCGCCCTCGCCGCCGCCCTGCTCGGCGCCGCCGCGCTCGCGCCCGCGCACGCCGCCCAGCGCATCCTGCAGCTGTCGGAGGACACCACCCACAGCAAGCCGGTCAGCGCCGCCTCCGCGTTGCGCGGCACGCCGCTGGCCAAGGCCGGCGCCGCGGATCGCGTGTGCGAAGCCGGGGCCAAGTGGCTACGCGTGGGCTTCAAGCAGCTCAAGCTGGCCGGCTACGACTCGCTGGTGCTGACCAGCAGCGGCGGCGACAAGCTCGTGTTCGAAGGCCAGCACTGGAACCAGCGCAGCTTCACCACCCGCGCGCTGCGCGGCGAGTGCGTCGACATCCAGCCGTATTTCAGCCAGCCCGACAGCGCCTTCCAGCTCGACCGCTACGACTACAGCACGGTCGCGCTGGACAAGGCCACGGTGGTCGTGGCCGGCGCCGGCGACATCTGCGACACCAGCGGCAACGCCTGCCAGGGCACCTCGGACCTGATCGTCTCGATCAACCCTACCGCGGTGTTCACCGCCGGCGACAACGCCTACAACAGCGGCACGCTGAGCGAATACAACAGCCGCTACGCGCCGACCTGGGGCCGGTTCAAGGCGCTGACCAGCCCGTCGCCGGGCAACCACGACTACAGCACCACCGGCGCCAAGGGCTACTTCGACTACTTCAACGGCAGCGGCAACCAGACCGGCCCGGCCGGCGACCGCAGCAAGGGCTACTACAGCTGGGACGTCGGCGACTGGCACTTCGTCTCCCTCAACACCATGAGCGGCGGCACCGTTGCGCAAGCCCAGATCGATTGGCTCAAGGCCGACCTCGCCGCCAACACCAAGCCCTGCACCGCGGCCTATTTCCATCATCCGCTGCTCAGCCGCGGCAGCTACTCGGGCTACAGCCAGGTCAAGCCGTTCTGGGACGCGCTTTACGCGGCCAAGGCCGACCTGGTGCTGGTCGGCCACGACCACAACTACCAGCGCTACGGCAAGATGAATCCCGACAAGGCCGCGGCCAGCGACGGCATCCGCCAGGTGTTGGTCGGCACCGGCGGCCGCGCCTTCTACGGCATCAGCGGCAGCCACGCGCTGCTGGAAGCCAGCAACGACAGCACCTTCGGCGTGCTCAAGCTGACCTTGAGCGCGACCGGCTACACCGGCGACTTCGTGCCGCGCGCCGGCAGCAGCTACACCGACCATTTCACCGGCACCTGCAACAAGGGCAGCGGCAACCCGCCGACCCAGACGCTGACGCTCAACAGCGTGCGCGATGTGACGGTGAAGTCCGGCGGCAGCCGCGACAACGGCGCCACGCTCTACGCCGACGGCAGCGACGGCGGCCAGGTGTTGCGCGGCCTGATGGCGTGGAATGTGTCGTCCGCCGCGGGCAAGACCCTCACCGGCGCGCAGGTCAAGCTGCAGGTCAGCGACCGCTCCACCGGCACCTACGACCTGTACCGCGCCGGCGCTGCCTGGACCGAGGCCAACGCGAGCTACAGCGGCGTGAGCCTGGGCACCAAGATCGGCTCGGTCGTGCCCAGCGCCACCGGTGCGCAATCCATCGCGCTCAATGCCGCGGGCTTGCAGCTGGTGAAGGACTGGGCGTCCGGCGCGGTCGCCAACGACGGCGTGGTGCTGTCTTCGACCTCCAGCGACGGCGTGGATTGGTCCTCGCGCGAAGGCGCCAATGCGCCGCAGCTGATCCTGACCTACACGCCCTGATTCGGCGTTTCGATTCGGCGGCTTGAGCTTGTGCGCCGAAGACAAACGAAAACGCCCGCGCAATGCCGGCGTTTTCGTTGCCGCGGACGCGGCGGTCAGGCCATGGCTTGCAAGGCCGGGCGCGCGGCGTGGGTGCCCGCGCCGGCGCCGATCATCAGCTTGACCGATTCCTTGATGCGCTCGGCGCCGCCGAGCTTGACCGCGGCGATCAGCCGATCGCCGATGGTCTTGCTTTCGTCGGCGCTGCTGGCGTGCGCGCCGAGAATGGCCAGGCCTTTTTCGGTAAGCCGGTAACGCAGCGCCAGATGCACGAACGGAACGCCGTTCAACGACTCTTTGACGCAGGCCGTACTGCGCACATACCCCTCGTCGAGCAACCATTCGAAGGTCGCGCCGCAGGCGAGCACCGCCTGCGCCATGGCTTCGCGGTTGGACGGGTCCAGGCCCGGCAGATGACGCGCCGATTCCTCGGCGTTGAAGCGCGCTACGACGGGATGCTGCTCGAGCGCCGCCGCGCAGATCCGCGCGGTGGCAATGCTGAAGACCTCGATGTTTTTCATGGATGACGCCCCCTGACGTCCTTGCTATTTACGAGGGCATTACGTAAAGACGGCGTGATGAAAAACCACGTAATAGATTGAAAAATAACGGATATTTCTAGAGGTCGGTACCGTCTGAACTGTGATGCCCGGCGCTGCGGCCATGACATGGGATGACAAACTGACCTGCCGCGGCAGATGCATAACGCGCTGCGGCACCCGCTTGTGACGCGAGCCGATCAGTTTGATGAACGAATCGGCCCCGTCGCGCTTAGGATTTTTCCGGCACCAGTTCGATCACCGTGTCGATGCTATCGGCCAGCGTCTGCGGCAATGCGATGGCCAGCGCCGCGCCGTCGCGGCGCGCGCGCAGCGCGGCGCCGCCGTCGAGCAGGCGCGCGCGCCACGCGCCGGGCGCGTCGATCCGCAACTCGCCGCCGGCGGGGCGTTCGAACACGTGCAGGTACAGCCGCTCGCCCTGCGCCGTGCGCTTGCGGGTGATCCGGCCCCAGACCACATCGCCGAGCGGATTGGCGCTGGTGGCGTAGATCGAATCGCCGTTGCGGCGCAGCCACGCGCCGATCTCGCGCAAGCGTTCGACGCTGGCCTGCGGCACGCTGCCGTCGGCCATCGGGCCGATGTTGAGCAGCAGGTTGCCGCCCTTGCTCGCGGTGTCGACCAGATCGCGCACCAGCTCGCGCGTGGATTTCCAGTTCGTATCCAGCGCGCTATAGCCCCACGTGCCGTTCATGGTCATGCACGCTTCCCAGTCCACGCCGGCCACGCCGCGCGCGGGGATCGCCTGCTCGGGCGTGGTGAAATCGCCGTGGGCGCGGTCGAACCATTGCAGGCTGCCTTGCGGATCGTCGTAACCCAGCGAGCGGTACAGGCGATTGTTCATGACGATGCCGGGTTGTTGCTTGCGCACTGTCGCCATCAGTTCCTGCGCGCGCCAGGTTTCGCCTTCGGCGCCGGGGTTGGAGTAGTCCCACCACAGCACGTCGATGGGGCCGTAATGCTCGATCAGCTCGCGCACCTGGGCGTGGAGGAAGTCTTGGTATTGCTTGAGGTTCGCGCGTTCGGCGTAGCCGGGGTCGTCCTTGTCGCCGGTTTTTTCCAGCGGATGCGGCAGCGGGTGTTCGAGTCGCGCGAAATCGCGGTACGGATAGGCCCGGTGGTGCCAGTCGATTACCGAGTGGTAGAGCCCGACCTTGAGGCCTTCGGCGCGCGCGGCCTCGACGATCTCGCGCACCAGGTCGCGGCCGGTGGCGTCCTTGGCGTCGAAGTCGCTGACCGCGCTGTCGTGCAGGGCGAAGCCTTCGTGGTGCTTGCTGGTGAACACCAGGTACTTGGCGCCGGCCTGCTTGGCCAGCTTCGCCCACTCGCGGGCGAAGCCGGGCTTGGGCTTGAACAGCGGCAGCATCTGCCGCGCGTACTCGCCGGTGGGCACGTGCGCGTTGCGCTGGATCCATTCGGCCGAGCCTTTGACCGGCTCGCCGTTCCAGCGCCCGGCCGCGCCGGAGTACAGGCCCCAATGCACGAACAGGCCGAAGCGCGCCTCGCGCCACCACTGCATGCGCGCGTCGAACGCGGCTTGCGATTCGGTCGGCGCGGCGACGACGGGCTTGGGTACGGCGGCGGCTGGCGTGGCCGGTGTGGCCGCGTGTGCGGCGCCTGCGAGCGCGAGCAGGCAGGTGATGAGTGCGGCGCGCAACGACGGCATCGGCGTTCTCCTGGAAGCGGATCGCCGCAGTCCAGCAGACCGCGGGCGCGGCGGTCAACTGTGCGCGCGCCCGTGCTTTCGTTTCGCCGTCGTGCCGCGCGCGTTTGCTTTCGGATTGCGCGAGCGCTGGCAAACGCGCGGAAAATCCAAACAAATCCAAATCGCGGCAATCGCGCTGCAGCATTGCGCGCCGCGCGTGCGCCACTAGACTGCGGACGTCGCCGCTGCCGTTGTCGCCATGGACCGTCGCCGCTTCCTGCTCGCCAGTTCCGCTTCCGCGCTCGCCCTGGGCACGCCGGCCGCGGCCAGCGCCGCCGTCGCCACCGCGCCGGCCGCCGCGCGCCCGCGGCCCACGCCGCAGCAATTGGCCTGGCAACGCGAAGAGCTCGCGCTGTTCGTCCACTACACCGTCAACACCTACACCGACCGCGAGTGGGGCGAAGGCGACGAAAGCCCGCGCCTATTCGCGCCGACCGACCTCGACGCGCGGCAATGGGCGCGCGCGGCCAAGGCCGGCGGCTTCCGCAGTTTGATCCTCACCGCCAAGCATCACGACGGCTTCTGCCTGTGGCCGACCGCGACCACCGCGCACAGCGTGCGCAGCAGCCCGTGGCGCGACGGCCAGGGCGACGTGGTGCGCGAGTTCGTCGAGGCCTGCCGCGGCGAAGGCCTCGGCGTGGGTTTCTATCTGTCGCCGTGGGACCGGCACGAGCCGCGCTATGGCAGCGGCCGCGCCTACGACGATTTCTACATCGCCCAGCTCACCGAATTGCTGAGCAACTACGGCCCGGTGGTCGAGGTGTGGTTCGACGGCGCCAACGGCGAAGGCCCGAACGGGCGGCGCCAGGCCTACGATTGGCCGCGCATCCACCGCACCGTGCGCGCGTTGCAGCCCGATGCGGTGATCTTTTCCGATGCCGGCCCCGACGTGCGCTGGATCGGCAACGAACGCGGCGTCGCCGGCAGCACCTGCTGGGCGACGGTGGACCCGGCGCGGGTGCCGTATCCCGGCTACGACCGGCCGTGGGTCGGCGAAGCGCTGCAGCAGGGCGACCCGCACGGCAGCGCGTGGCGGCCGGGCGAAACTGACGTGTCGATCCGCCCCGGCTGGTTCTGGCATGCGGCCGAGGACGCCAAGGTGCGCAGCGCCGACAACTTGCTCGATCTGTACTGTAGTTCGGTCGGCCGCAACAGCAAGCTGCTGCTCAACGTGCCGCCGACGCGCGCGGGGCGTTTCCACGACACCGATGTCGCCCGCCTGGCCGAGTTCGCACGCAAGCGCGAGGCGCTGTTCGCCGGCGGCAACCGCCTGGCCGGCGCGCAGGCGCGCGCCAGCGGCGGCGCCGCGCCCGCGCGCGTGCTCGACGGCGACGCGGATTCGTTCTGGCAGGCCGACGCGCACGAGGCGTGGCTGGAGTTCGAACTGGGCGAGGCGGTCGAGTTCGATTTGTTGTGCTTGCAGGAAGCGATCGCCCACGGCCAGCATGTGGCCAACCATCGCTTCGAGGTGTGGCGCGACGGCGGCTGGCAGACGATCGCCTGGGGCACGACCATCGGCTGCAAGCGCCTGGAGCGATTCGAGCCCGTGCGCGCGCAGCGCCTGCGGCTGACGATCGAGCATGCCTACGACTTGCCGTGCCTCGCCACGGTAGCCGTGTACCGCAGCCGCCCGACCTGATCGCCCCCGTGCGATCCCCCTGTAGGAGCGGCGCGAGCCGCGACCGCGAGGTAACCGGTTGCGTCGTAGGCGCGGTGTCGCGGTCGCGGCTCGCGCCGCTCCTACAGGGAACCGGCGCCACGTCGCGATCCGGCCCAAGCTGAACGGCAGTTCAGCGGCAACCGTGCTATCGTTCGCCGCAGAAGGGGAGTAGCTCCCGCTGTCGTTGCCGTCACTACGGGCTCACCGCCCCGGTGCGACAGGTGTCCGGACCACCGAACGGTCGGCCGGATACGAGCAAGACCTTCGCCGCAGCGGCGAAGGCATGTCTCCCGAATTCCCTCCGGACGACGCTTCGCGGCCTGCGGCCTCGAAACCGGCGCTTGCGCGCCTCCAATCGTCTTGCGGGAGAGTCAAATGGAAACCATCGGCAGTCCGATGCTGTGGGGCGCGTTCGCCGCCTTCGTCGTCGTCGCGCTGCTCGTCGATCTGGTGCTGATGCGCCACGGCGGGCCGCACAAAGTCACGTTCAAGGAAGCGGCGTGGTGGAGCGTGGGCTGGATCGCCCTGGCGTTCGTGTTCAACGCGGCGCTGTGGTGGTACGTGAGCCGCGAGTCCGGCGCTGAAGTCGGCAACCGCATCGGCCTGGAGTTCCTGACCGGCTACCTCGTCGAGAAGTCGCTCGCGGTCGACAACATCTTCGTGTTCCTGATGCTGTTCACCTACTTCGCCGTGCCCGAAGAGCAGCGCCAGCGCGTGCTGGTGATCGGCATCCTCGGCGCGATCGTGCTGCGTTCGGTCCTGATCTTCGCCGGCGCGCTGTTGCTGGCCAAGTTCCACTGGATCTTGTACGTGTTCGGCGCGTTCCTGGTCTTCACCGGCATCAAGATGCTGATGGCCGCGGGCAAGAGTCCGGACCTGGAGCAGAACCCGGTACTCAAGTGGATGCGCAGCCATCTGCGCCTGACCGACGACTACCACGACAGCAAGCTGTCGATCCTGCGCGACGGCAAGCGCTGGTTCACCCCGCTGTTCGCGGTGATCGCGCTGATCGGCGTGACCGACGTGATCTTCGCGGTCGACTCGATCCCGGCGATCTTCGCCATCACCGCCGATCCGTTCATCGTGCTGACCTCGAACGTGTTCGCGGTGTTGGGCCTGCGCGCGATGTTCTTCCTGCTGCAGGGCATGGCCGACCGCTTCCATCTGCTGCCGTACGGCCTGGCTGCGGTGCTGGTGTTCATCGGCGCGAAGATGCTGCTGATCGACGTGTACAAGATCCCGATCCTGGTGTCGCTGCTGGGCGTGGCTGCGATCATCGGCACCTCGATCGCGGCCAGCCTGATGCTGCCGCCCAAGCCGGAGTCGGGCGCGAAAGCTTGATCCGGGTCGGTCGAATCGATAGTTGAAGCGATAGCGGGCCGCGGCGCCGATGGATACATTGGCGCCGCGGCCTTTTCGTTGCCGGCCGCGCCGAACCGGAGGCCGCCGTGGCCCGAACTGCCACCACCGAGGCGATCGCGCGCGCTGCAGGCAAGAAAGCAGCGACGAAGAAGGTCGCTGCGAAGAAATCGCCTGCGAAGAAAGTCGCGGCGAAACTTGCACCCAAGCCATCGTCGCCGGCCGGCGAACGCAAAGCCGCGCAGGCCGCGTTCGCCGCGCTGCCGCTGCCGCAACGATTGGCGCAGGCGCTGGACGCGCTGCGCGCCTCGGCCAGCGCCGAGTACCGCGACGGCATGGCCCGCTTCGCGATCCCGAACGAACGCGCCTTCGGCGTGCCGATGGCCAAGATCCAGGCCGTGGCCAAGCGCCTGGGCCGCGATCACGCGTTGGCCGAAGCCTTGTGGGACACCGGCTGGTACGAGGCGCGCCTGCTCGCCGCCTATGTGGACGACCCGGCCGCGGTCACCGCTGCGCAGATGGACCGCTGGGCGCGCGATTTCGACAACTGGGCGGTGTGCGACACCGTCTGCTTCGCCCTGTTCGACCGCAGCCCGCTGGCCTGGCGCAAGATCGAGCAATGGGCCAAGCGCGAAGACGAATTCGTCCGCCGCGCCGCGTTCGCGCTGCTGGCGAGCAAGAGCGTGCACGACAAGCTGGCCGGCGACGCCGAGTTCCTGCGCGGCCTGGAACTGGTCGAGGCTTATGCCTTCGACGAGCGCAACTTCGTCAAGAAGGCGGTGAACTGGGCGTTGCGCTCGGTCGGCAAGCGCAACGCTGCGCTGCATGCGGCGGCGCTGCGGACGGCGACGCGACTGGCCGCGTCTGCACAGGCTGCGCCGCGCTGGAACGGCAAGGATGCGCTGCGCGAATTGAACGGCGCCGCCACGATGCGCCGCTTGTCCCGAAAGGACTGAACGCGTCCGTCCGAAGCCGCTGTTAACGGCGGCGCCCGCCGCGACCTCAACACCGCCGGCCGCGATGCAAGCGTGTCCGCGTGGAAAATCCCGAGCCTCTACGAATCGGCCACGACCGCCGGCATGCGCTCGCAATACGCCTTCAACCCCTGCAGCCGCCTGCGCACCGCATGGTCGAAGTAAGCCGCGGCCAGGGGCTCGATGCAGCCGCGCAGCCAGCGCGGGTGCGTTGTCAGGCTGTAGCGGAAACGCGCCTGCGTGCGCTGCGCGTCCAGCGCCTGGAAGATCCACGAGCCGGCGAACTTGTGCAGGAACCACGGCCCGCTCACCATCGCGATCGCCGCATGGGTCGGCGGCCGCAACTGGACGAAGCGCACGCGCATGTTCAGTCCCAGCTTGTTGCGGACCAGCACCTCGCTGCCGATGGCGATGCGCTGCGGATCGCCGGCGACCACGTCGATGCGCTCGGGGAACGGATCCCAGTCGTAGCGCCGGGCGTAGTCCTGCGAGACCGCGTAGACGTAGTCCAACGGTGCGGCGATCTCGGCGCGGCGTTCGATCAAGGCCATGCGGGTGCATACGAAGGACGATGGCGAATTATGCCTGTCTTGCGGATTCGCCAGGCCTGCCTCGCGCCCCGCCGCCCGCGCGCGGCCGCAAGCACCGCGGCGGAGCGGCTGCGCCGCGATTTCGCGAGCGACCTGGGGCCGCCCCCAGGCATCGTCGCTGACAGCCCGGTGCTACGGTCTGCAGGTTGAATTCCGAGGCCCCCGCCATGTCCCTCTTCAGCTTCCTCGATTCGGTCTCGCGCACCGTCCAGCAACTGGCCGCGCAGCCCAAGCCGGTGCCGCCGGTGCACACCATCGCCCGCGACGAGACGCTGCCGCAGATCGCCGCGCAGTACCGCGGCGCGGTGCCGCAGGCGCAGTACGAGCAGCGCATCAAGGACGCCAATCCGCAGGTGCTGAACTGGGAGGCGCTGTACCCGGACACGCAGATCGAATTGCCGCCGGCCGAACACGACGACCCGCAGGTGCAGACTGTCGCCTATACCGAACAGGCGCCCGGCGCGCCGGCGAAATCGCCGGAAGCGCAGCGCGTGGATACGGCGGTGCAGGCCGATGCGGCCGGCTCCACCCAGCAGACCCGCGCCGAGCTTAAGGCGGCGGTGAAGGCGGAAATGCAGGCGCGCTATCAGGCCGAATTCGATGCGCGTCCGACCGGCGCGGTGTACGACACCAACGCCATCGACGCCTACGGCCGCAGCATCGCCGACCGCTACGCCGACAACCCGGCCGCGCGCGCCGGCATCGAGGCGGTGAGCAAGGACATCCGCATCGATCACGAAGTCGAGTTCACGGTGATGGTGGCCAACGCCGGCGATCCGAAGTCGGTGGCCAACATCCTCAAGGACCAGTGGTCGAAGATTTCGCCCGAAGCGCGCGAGCGGCTGTCGACCAGCGTCGAGCTGGGCAAGCTCATCAACGAGAAGATCGAGCCGTATGTAGCCGAGCCGTTCAAGGGCGTGGACGGCGGCGGCGATCCCAAGGCGCTGCGGGAGCCGGCCAACGAAGCGTCCAGGCGTCTGGCCGAACTGGTCGACGGCTTGCCGCCCGAGCTGGCCCAGGCGGTGGTGACGCAGAACATCGACACGGTGATGCGCATCACCGAGGTCAAGCCGATGTATGCCGGCGAGAAGTTCGGCGGCAGTTCCTACGCCAACCTGGCCAAGGTCGCCGAAGCGCTCGGCGATTCGCCTGCGGGCCTGAGCCTGCGCTCCGATATCGCCGCGTCTTATGTTGGCCACTCCAGCGATTGGCGCGGGCAGGGCATCCCCTTCCAGGAAAACATCGCCAACGCGATTCGCGACGGCATCGGCCCCGGCCTCGCGTTGGACATGGCCAAACAGCTGCAGGCCAAGGGCGAGAACGAACTCGCCGGCGCGTTCCTCGGCGGCGTGAGCCACGGCGCCGAGCTGTTGCAGCAGCGCATCGAAGGCAACCTCGGCGACTACAAGCAGATGATGGGCGAGCTGGCGCGCCTGCTGAAGTACTCCGAAGGGCTGCCGCCGGAGCAGTTGAACAAGGCGGTCAACGATTACCTCGCCGCCAAGGGCAAGGACGATCCGGATTGGCTGAGCAAGTATCAGTCGCTGGAGAAGAGCCTCGCCGCCGACGGCCGCTTGTTGCAGCAGACGCTCGGCAGCTTGAACGCGTTGCCGGCTGAGGTGAAGGCGAGCAACCCGCAGCTGATGGACCAGATCAAGGCCATCGCCAACGACGACGACACCTTGCAGGCCTTCGGCCTGGCCGCCGGCAGCGACGACCGCTTCCTGGTCGGCGCCGATGCCGATTCGACCGCGGCGCTGTTCGACACCACCAAGGTGTCGAAGGAAGGCGCCGAGTACCTCAAGCGCCTGTCCAGCCAGGCGATCAACCAGAACGCGATGAGCGTGTTCGCCGATGTCGATCCGGACAATCCGGCCAGCATCGCCGACGGCAAGACCCGCTTGCAGGAGCTGAGCCGTCAGTACGCCGGCGCGCTGGGCAAGGACGCCGAGCAATACGCGCGCGCGATCGGCGAGCTGGAGAAACTGCTCGACGTGCCCGCTGGCGACACCCAGGCGATGGCGAGCCAGCTCAACCGCTTCCACACCGAGCTGCAGGGCATCGAAGGCTTCGGTGCGAAGGAGCCGGCCGGCATCACCTTCCGCGCGCTCGGCGTGGCCGCGGCCGGCCTGGCGTTCGGCAAGTCCACCGCCGACGCCATCGACGATCCGACCTGGGCCAACCAGATCGCCGCGTTCGGCGACGCCGCCGGACTGGTCAAGGACGCGCGCGATCTGCTGACCAATCCCGCAGCGCAAGCGGTCGACCGCAATTCGCCGGCGGCGATGGAAGCGCTGGAGAACGGGCTCAAGCGCTTCGAGAACGTCAACAAGGTGCTCGGCGTGGTGTCGGCGGTGGGCGATGTGGCCAAGCTGGTCGACGCGTTGTTGTCGGACCGCCCGCTCAAGGGCGTGGAGGCCGGTTTGTACGGGCTCGGCGCCACCGGCACCGTGATCATGGCGGTGTCGACCGGCCCGGTCGGCGCGCTGGTCGGTTCGGTGATGATCGGCGTGTCGGTATTCGGCCAGGCCTCGCTGGGCGACTACCGCGACAAGCAGGGCAAGATCGAGGGCTCGATCAAGTTCCTGCAGAACGCCGGTTTCGATGCCGATGCCGCGGCGGTGCTCGGCGACCAGGGCGAGGACGAGTACTACCTGGCGGTGCCGACGGTGCCGTTGATCATGGAGGCGGCGCGCGATAACCGCATCGGCGCCGGCAAGCCGTTGGAAGGGCAGGAGGCCATCGACTTCATCAACGCGATGCCGCGCGACAAGTTGCAGGTGATGGTCAACCAGTTGCGCATGGCGCATCGCTGAGGCGATGCAGGCTTGCGCCCGGTCGTCGCGCTGGTCGCGGTCGCTCCCTGTAGGAGCGGCGCGAGCCGCGACCGCGGGGTAGCCGGTCGCGTCGTATCTGCGGTGTCGCGGTCGCGGCTTGCGCCGCTCCTACAGGGGGAATTGCGGCAACGCCGATGGCGGGCGCTTCAGCGTCCCGCCGGCTCGGCCAGCTTCTCGTCCTTGAACAGCGCCACGTGCGGCACGCCGTCGGCGCCGATCCAGCCGCGGTACATGCCTTCGGTGTTGAACGGTAGGGCGAACTCGCCGTTGGCGCCGAGCACGATCGCGCCGCCGTCGCCGCCGGCGGCGGGGATGTCGCGGTCGATCACGCCTTCGGCGGCTTCGCGCACGCTCTGGCCGGCGTAGCGCATGCGCGCGCAGATCTCGTGCGCGGCCACCGCGCGGATGTAGTACTCGCCCCAGCCGGTGCCCGACACCGCGCAGCGCGCGTCGGCGTAGGTGCCGGCGCCGATGATCGGCGAATCGCCGACGCGGCCGTAGCGCTTGTTGGTCATGCCGCCGGTGGAGGTGCCGGCTGCGAGGTGGCCGTCGGCATCGAGCGCGACCGCGCCGACGGTGCCGAAGTGCTTGGCGGTCTCCAGGTCCGCATGGGCCTGGCCCGAGGCTTCTTCCTTGAGCGCCTTCTGCAATTGCTGCCAGCGCTTTTCGGTGCGGAAGTAGGACTGGTCGACCAAGGTCACGCCGGCTTCTTTGGCGAAGACTTCCGCGCCGTCGCCGACCAGCATCACGTGCTTGGATTTTTCCATCACCGCGCGCGCCAGCACGATCGGGTTCTTGACCCGGTGCACGCCGGCGACCGCGCCGGCGCGGCCGCTGGCGCCGTCCATCAGCGCCGAGTCGAGTTCGTTCTTGCCGTCGTGGGTGAACACCGCGCCGCGGCCGGCGTTGAACATCGGCGCGTCTTCCAGCACCACGATCGCCGCGCTGACCGCGTCCAGCGCCGGCTTGCCCGCGGCGAGCGCGGCGTGGCCGGCGCGCAGCGCGCTTTCCAGCGCGGCGCGCGCGTCTTTCTGGTCTTGCTCGCTCAAGCCGGCGCGTTCGACGCCGGCGCCGCCGTGGATCACCAGAACGGGTTTGGGCGCGGCGGGCTTGGCCGCCTCGGCGGCCCAGGCCGCCGGCGCCAGCGCCATCGATCCCAGTACGACGGCGCAGCAGGTGCGGTGCAGGTTACGGCGCAACGAGTTCGTCATCATCGGCTCCATAAGACAAGTTCGGCAGCCGCAGGGCGTCGCGCGCGGCGTCGCCGTCGGCAGGGCCCTCGCGCAGGATCAGCTGCCCGGACTCGACATCATAAAGCTCGACGAACGCCGGCCGCTCGACTTTGAAATCGCGCATGCGCAGCACGCTGCCCTCGCCGACGCCGATCACCGGCACTGCGCGCTGGCTCAGCGGCTCGCCCTGGGCGAAGGTCTGCGCCGGCTGGCGCGGCTTGACCAGCCAGACCTTGCCGCCGTTGCCGCTGAACACGCTGCCTTCGCCGTGCGCGTCGATGCACAGCGCGGTGTATTCGTCCACGCCCAGGCCGACCAGGTCGCGGCGGCCGTATTCGTTGGACAGCCGCGCCAGGAACGCGATCAGTCGGCCCAGCCGCTGGCGCTTGCCGAAGTGGCTGTCGGTGATGACGTTGTGCAGGTAGGGCAGGTGCAGGAAGTCGTCGACCATGGTCAGCTTGGGCCCGGCCGGATCTTCCAGCGCGGCCTGCGAGACCACGCTGCCGCCGTCCATCGCGCCGTAGGAGTACGCGCCCAGGATCGCCAGCCCGGCGCTGGTGCCGCCGATCGGCTTGCCCGCGCGCACGTGCGCGTCGAGCGCGCGCGCCAGCGGCGTGTCTTTCCAATAGCGCACGTAGCGCGACTGATCGCCGCCGGCAATGAAGATGCCGTCGGCGCGGCGCACGATGTCGAGCACCTGCGGGTCGCTGGCGGCGCGGCGGTCCTGGAACACCAGGGTCTGCGCGCCGGTGATGCCGCCGATGTCGTTGAAGAATTCGTTCTGCGCCTCGACCGTGCCGGACGCGCGCAGGATCACGATGCGGCCGTGGCCGGCGCGTTCGGCCATCCAGGCGAAGGCCTCGCGCGGCCATTCGCCGCCGCCGACCAGCATCAACCCGGCGCGGGTCGGCTGCGGGCGCGGCGCGTCGGTGCGGCCGATCTCGTAATAGCGATAGCCTTCGCGCTGGGCCGGGTCGGCGCCGTCGGCAGGCGTCTGCGCCTGCGCGTTCAGGCCGGCGAGCGCGAGGCCCGCGGCCAGCCACAACCCGGCCAGGGTCTTGCGCCGCAGCGCGGACAGGGACCACATCGACGAACTGCGCATCGCACGCTCTCCGAAACGGGATCTGTACATCACGACGAAGCAGGGCGGCGCGATCCCCCATCGCTGCGCGCATCGCGCCGGCCGGATGCGCGGCGCGCGGGGCTGGGCTAATGTCGGCGCATGGACAACGATCTGGACGCGTGGTTCGCCGCCGACATCCTGAGCCACGAGGCGGCGCTGGTGCAGTACCTGCGCCGGGCCTGGCCGCATCCGGACGAGATCCACGACCTGCGCCAGGAAGTCTATGTGCGCGTCTACGAGGCGGCCGGCAAGGCCCGCCCGCACCAGCCCAAGTCGTTCCTGTTCGCCACCGCCCGCCACCTGATGACCGACCGCCTGCGCCGCGGGCGGGTGGTGTCGATCGAACCGGTGGGTGATTTCGAGTCCTTGAACGTCTTGATAGACGAGTGCTCGCCCGAGCGCCGGCTCAGCGCGCGCCAGAACCTGCGCCGCTTGGCCGAGGCCTTCGACCGTCTGCCCGAACGCTGCCGTGAGGCGGTGTGGTTGCGCCGGGTCGAGGAACTGCCGCAGAAACAGGTGTCGCAGCGCATGGGCATCACCGAGAAGACCGTGGAGAAGCAGATCGCCAAGGGCATGCGCCTGCTGGCCGAGCACTACTTCGGCGGCGAGGCGGGCCTGGCGACGGGCAGGGACGAGGATGCCGCGGCGGCCGCGAACGGGCGCGCGCGGCGGATCGCGGCGGACGACGGGAATCAGGGATATGGCGGCCAGCAGGGAGATTGAACACATCGCCGCGCAATGGCTGGCCCGCCGCGAAAGCGGCGAGTGGCCGGCTGCGGCGCAGGCCGAGCTCGACGCCTGGCTGGCGCGCGCGACCGCGCACCGGGTCGCGTTCGTGCGCCTGCAGGCGGCGTGGGCTCAGGCGGCGCGGTTGCAGGCGTTGGCCGGCGCGGCGCCGGATGCGCGCGCGGGCTCGGGCGCTGCTGCGCCGGTACGTGCGGCCTGGGACGATGCGGCAACCGCGCGCCGCGACGCGGCGGAACCGGCCGCCGCGTCGCTTCTGCGCGCCGATGGATTGACGTTCAAGCCGCGCGCCGCGTCGGCGCGGGCCTCGCGCTGGCCGTACGCGGCCGCCGCCGCGGTGGCGGTGCTGGCGGTCGGGCTGGGCTGGGGCTGGCTGCATTACGGCGCGCTCGAGCGTTCCAGCTACCGCACCGCGCTGGGCAAGACCGACGAGGTGGCGCTGGCCGACGGCTCGCGCGCCACCCTGAGCAGCGACAGCCGCATCGAGGTGGCGCTGTCGGGCGCGCGGCGGCGGGTCGAGCTGGCCCAGGGCGAGGCCTTCTTCGACGTGGCCAAGGATCCGGGCCGGCCGTTCGCGGTCGAGGCCGGCGCGCGCCGGGTGGTGGCGGTGGGCACGCATTTCTCGGTGCGCCGCGACGGCGCCGACCTGCGCGTGGTGGTCACCGAAGGTACGGTGCGATTGGAATCCGAACCGGTCGGCGGCCATCCGCAGCCGACCACGCTGCTGCCGGCCGGCAGCATCGCCCTGGCCGGGCCCAACGGCGTGCTGGTGCGCAGCGTGCCGGTCGAGGAGGCCGAGCGCTACGTCGACTGGCGCCACGGCTTCCTGGTGTTCCGCGACACCCCGCTGGCGCAGGCCGCGGCCGAGTTCAACCGCTACAGCGCGCGCAAGCTGGTGATCGCCGACGCGGCCGCGGGCGAGCTGCGCGTGGGCGGCAATTTCCGCTGGTCGAACGCGGAGATGTTCGTGGAGCTGCTGGAGCAGGCGATGCCGGTGAAGGCGGAGCGGTTGCCGGATCGGATTGTGTTGCGTAGTCGTTGAGGGCGGGGGCGTTCGCGGCGCTCGGCCCTCACCCCAACCCCTCTCCCGCAAGCGGGAGAGGGGCTCAAAGCCGCAGCGGCTGTTCCTTCTCCCGCAAGCGGGACGGGGCTTGAGGTCGCCTTGGCTGTTCCTTCTCCCGCTTGCGGGAGAAGGTGCCCGAAGAGCCTGCCCCTGCGAAAGCAGGGGGCGGATGAGGGCAGCCGTCGCTGTTTCCCTGGCTACCTCCCCGGCACACTACGCGCCCCCCGCAGCCCGGCCTTTTTCCGCCGCCGCATGCGGGATTTGCCGAGTTCGTTCGTCTGACATACACAACGGCGCCAAGCGAGCGCCGATGGGGAGGGGAAATCCGATGCTGGGTGCAGTGCGTGGGTTGCGTGTGCTGTTGTTGAGCCTGGCCTGTACGGCAGCGTTGTCCGCGCAGGCGCAGGGGGCGCCGGCCCGGGTCGAGATCCCGGCGGGCGACCTGTCGGCCGCGCTGGACGCGCTGGCGCGCCAGTCCGGCGCCCAGTTCGTCTATTCCGCCGACCAGTTGCGCGGGCTGCGCACCGCCGGCGTCAGCGGCACCATGCCGGCCGGCGACGCGCTCGACCGGCTGCTGCGCGGCAGCGGCTTCGTCGCCCGCCGCGATCCGTCCGGCGGCATGGTCATCGTCAAGGACGCGGCCAAGGCCAAGCCGGCCGCGGCCGCCGCGCCGCGCGCGCAGGCGGCCACCGGCGGCGCCTCGCCGGAGCCGGCGGCGGCGACCGATCTGGAGACCATCCAGGTCACCGGCTCGCGCATCCCGCGCGCGCAGATTGAGGGCCCGGCGCCGGTGACGGTGATGACCGCGCAGGAGATCAAGGCCAACGGCTTCACCACCGTGCCCGACGTGCTGCGCGCGATGACCCAGAACGGCGGCGAGACCCAGAGCCAGCAGTCGGCCAGCGGCGCGGATTTCTCGCCCGGCGCACAGCAGGTCGACCTGCGCGGCCTCGGCCCCAACCACACCCTGGTGCTGGTCAACGGCCGCCGCATCGCCGACTTCCCGATGCCGTTCAAGGGCCGCAGCAACTTCACCGACATCTCCAACATCCCGCTGGGCATGGTCGAGCGGATCGAAATCCTGACCGGCAGCGCCTCGGCCATCTACGGCTCCGACGCGATCTCCGGCGTGGTCAACTTCATCCTCAAGAAGAAGGCCGACGGCACCACGGTCGACGTGCGCATGGGCGATGCCACCCGCGGCGGCGCCGAGTCGTTCGACCTGAGCGTGTCCAGCGGTTTCAGCAACGACCGCTTCACCGCGATCTACGGCGCCGAGCTGATCGTGCAGAACCCGCTGTGGGCCTTTGATCGCGCGCGCCAGGACTCGACCCTGGACGGCCCCAGCGCCGGCAGCCGCGCGCCGCGCCGCACTTTCCTGCGCACCAACTGGTACGACGAATACCTCGACCCGGAAGCCGCCTGCGACGGCCACGCCGCGCTCAACGGTGGCAACACCTACCGCGCCAAGCGCGCCGGCTACGGCGTCGACGGCGAGGACGGCTACTACTGCGGCAGCGACCGTTCGATCGGCTACGGCACCATCATCAGCAAGCGTCGCGGGCTCAACGCCTACGGCTCGCTGAGCTACCGCTTCGACAACGACACCGAATGGTTCGCCGACCTGCAACTGGGCTACCACGAGCTGTCGATGTTCCGCGATGTGACCCAGTGGGTGTACCAGCGCCCCGACGGCGACGAGAGCGGCTACTTCTTCAACCAGGCCACCGACCAGCTCGAATATTGGCAGCGCCAGTTCACGCCTGAGGAAATGGGCGGGCTGAACAACGGCGACATCCGCACCCGCCAGAAGACCTTCAGCGTCACCACCGGCTTCAAGGGCCGCTGGGGCGCGAACTGGGATTGGGAAACCGCGCTGAGCCATTCGCAGTACCAGTCCACGATCAGCTGGCCGCAGATCGTCGCGGCCAAGGCCAATGCGCTGTTCCTCGGCCCGCAGCTGGGCAGCGACGACGACGGCTATCCGATCTTCAACGCCGATCCCTCGCGCCTGTACCGGCCGCTGACCCGCGCCGAGTACGACTCGATCGCCGCGCGCACCGTCTACCAGCCCAAGTCGCGCACCGACACGCTGTCGCTGACCTTCACCAACACCGAGCTGTTCCAGATGCCGGCCGGCGCGGCCGGTTTCGCCGGCACCGTGGAGGCGGGCAACCAAAGCTACAACCTGCGCCCGGACCCGCTGGCCACGCAGTACTACTACTACAGCTGGCGCGACTCCGACGGCCACGGCAGCCGCGACCGCTGGGCCGTGGCCGGCGAACTGCGCCTGCCGTTGTTCGAACGCCTGAACCTCAGCGTCGCCGGCCGTTACGACCAATACCGCTACAGCGGCAGTAGCATCGACAAGTTCACCTACAGCGCCGGCCTGGAATGGCGGCCGCTGGACACGCTGCTGCTGCGCGGCTCCTACGGCACCGCGTTCCGCGCGCCCGACCTGCACTACGTGTTCGCCGGCGAAGGCAACAGCGAATCGGCGGCGATCGATTACTACCGCTGCCGCAGCGAAGAGCCGGGCGTGGACTACGCCGATTGCAGCTATTCCGACGAAAGCCTGATCGTCACCCGGCGCGGCAACCGCAAGCTCGATCCGGAAACCAGCACCTCGTGGACCGCGGGCGTGGTGTGGTCGCCGCTGGCGAACCTGGACTTCTCGCTGGATTACTACGACATCGACCTGCGCCACCAGGTGCAGGACCTGCGCGCCGACAGCGTGCTGCAGGACGAAGCCGACTGCCGCCTGGGCCAGCGCCCCGACGGCACCGCGATCAGCGCCAGTTCGCCGACCTGCGTGGACGCGCTGGCGCGGGTGGTGCGCACCGCCGACGGCCGCCTGTACGGCACCTACGTCAATCCGATCAACATCGCCCGCGAGCGCACCAACGGCGTCGACTTCACCGCGCGCTGGCGCTGGGAGACCGCGGTCGGCACCTTCCGCGTCAGCGGCAACTACAGCTGGGTGCGCGAGCACGAGAGCCAGCAGTACGCCGGCGACCGGGTCGAGGACCAGTTCGCGGTCAACAGCGGCTTCGATATCCCGCGCAGCAAGGCCAGCGCCAGCGTCAGCTGGGACCGCGACCGCTGGACTGCGACCCTGCACGGTGAGCGCCTGGGCAAGCTGCCCAACTACGACTCCTACAGCGAGAGCTACGACCCCGCCGACGGCGGCAGCCCGTGGATCGGCGCGACGTATCGCTACAACCTGTCGCTGCAGTACCGCTTCACCGACCACAACCAGCTGTCGGTGTCGGTGACCAACCTGTTCGACAAGATGCCGCCGCACGACAGCAGCTACACCGGCTACCCGTATTACGACGTGTCCTGGTTCGACGCGCTGGGCCGGCAGGTGTTCGTGCAGTACACCCACAAGTTCGGCGGCGCGCCGCTGTAAGCGCGCCGGCCGCGGACGCGCTCAGCGGCCGCGGCGATGGTTTGGCTTCCTGCCACAAGGATAGTGGCGGGAGGCTTTTTATCCCGCAGCCCCGCTGCTTCGGTCGCCCCCCTGTAGGAGCGGCGCAAGCCGCGACCAACCGAAGTCACGTAGCGCCGCCGTCGGCCTCCGAAGCCACGCATCTCCACGTATCGCCGCAGCGTCACTGCGGCGTACGCGCCACCACGAAAATCCGCCGAAACTCGAACCACGTCGTACCATCGCCGCGCGGCGGATACGCCCGGTCCAGCATCGCCGCCAGCTCGCCGCGAAAACGCAGCCAATCCGCGGAATCCAGCGCCGCCTTGACCGGCCGCAGCGCGGTGCCGGTGATCCACTCCAGCACCGCGTTGTCGCCCTGCAAGCGCTGGGTGTAGGTGGTTTCCCAAGCATCGACCTGGCATCCCAGCCGCGCCAGCCGCTCGGCGTATTGAGGCGGCGCATCCACCGCTTCGTCGTCGCGCAAGCCGACCGATCCGAGCTTGTCCGCCCAGCCCGCACTCGCAGCGAGCTCGCGCGTCAGCACATGCGAGGGCGCATCGAAATTGCCCGGCACCTGGATCGCGATCCACGCACCGCGCGGCAGCTCGCGCACCCAGCGCTCCAGCAGCTCGCGATGTTCCGGCACCCATTGCAGCACCGCATTGGAGACCACGACATCGGTGTCGGGCTTGGGCGACCACTGACGTACATCGATCAGCTCCGCATCGATGCCGAGCTTGCGCGCCGCCGCGACCATCTCCGGCGAGTTGTCGCTGGCCTCCAGCGCCGCCTGCGGCCAGCGCTGCGCCAGCGCCGCGGTCAGATTGCCGGGGCCGCAGCCCAGGTCGACCACCCGCCGCGGCGCGGTCGCCCCGATGCGCGCGGTGAGGTCGAAGAACGGCCGGCCGCGCAGGTCGGCGAAGTCGAGGTATTTGGCGGGATCCCACATGGCGCGGCTCCAGGCTGAGAACGACTGTTCGCACTATAGGTCCGGCGTCGGTGCGCGACTGTGCCCGCCGTGGCCGGATCGCCGGCGCCGCTGCGATGATGCGTCGGCGACGCAAGGCGCGGCCGCACAGCGACGCCGGGCACAGTCCGCGCGATCGCGACCGCTGAGAACGCCAACGTGATTGTGGCGCCCGGCGCGGCGTGTTCCATTCTTCCGCACCCCCGCCATTCCGGCAGGTTTTCAAGGAGGAAACACCATGAAGCTTTCGACTGCCGCGGCGCTGGCCGCGACGATGTGGACGATGCTGTGCGCCCCGGCCTTCGCCGGCGACAAGACCAATGTGCCGGTGACCTTGGAAACCAATTCGTCGGGCCAGGTGATCCGCGCCTACGGCATGATCGGCAGCGCGCGCAACAGCGCCGACACCAAGCAATTGATCGGTTGCTTCATCAGCGCGTCCGGCAGCTTGTTGCAGGCGGGCTGCGAGGCGCAGAACGCGGCGGGCGCGAGCACGCTGTGCTTCAGCGCCAATGCGAACATCGTCGCCGCCGTGCAATCGGTCGGTCCGGATTCGTACATCGATTTCAGCCGCGACAGCGGCGGCAATTGCACCAGTCTGTACGTCGCCAACAGCTCGGTCACTGCGGTGAAGCAGCCTTGATCGATGCGCCGTCGCGGCCGCCACGGCCGCGGCGGCGTCAGTCCAGCAGCACGCCGCTGGTGAGGTTGAGGATCGCGCCGGTCATCGACGCTGCGCGCGGCGAAGCGGCGTACACCGCCGCGCCGGCGATCTCTTCCAGGGTCGGCAGGCGCTTGAGCAGGGTGCTGTCGGCGGCGCCGCGCATCATCTCGTCCAGGCCGATGCCGGCCGCGTCGGCCTGCGGCTGGAACACCTCGCGCGCGTGGGAGCCGTGCTGCAGGGTTTCGGGAATCGCATGCGAGCGCAGGCAGACGGTGCGGATGCTGCGCGGGGCGAGTTCGCCGGCCAGATGCCGCGAGATCGCCTCGACGCCGGCGCAGGCCACGCAATGGCCGAGGAAGCCGGGCCCGGTCATGCGCGCCACCGGCGTCACCAGCGAGACGAGCGCGCCGCCTGCGCGCATGTGCCTGGCCGCCGCTTGGGCGATGGCGTACTGGCTGCGGATGTAGCGGTGCACCGGCAGTTCGAAGTCGGCCAGGCTCAGCTCGGCGAACGGCACGCCTTGCACGTGCACGAAGCCGACCGCGTTGAACACCACGTCGATGCCGCCGGCGCGTTCGGCCACGGCGTCGGCGTGGGCGGCGAGCGCGTCGGGGTCGAGCGCGTCGACGCAGTCGGCCTCGGCGCTGCCGCCGGCCGCGGCGATCGCGGCGACCGCCGCGTTGAGCCGCCCGTGCCCGCGCGCGGCCAGGAACACCCGCGCCCCTTCGCGCGCGAACGCCCGCGCCGCCGATGGCGCCGCTGCCGCCGTGGACCACTGCGACCTTGCCTGCGAGTTCGCCTTGCATACGTTCTCCGTGCTCGGGCGGGGCCTGGGCGGCGCCGTGGGACGCTAGCTCACACCCTGCGCGGCCTTGTTGTCAACCATATGGTTAAGTACAGCGGGCCGCAGGCGCTCCCGCTTGCCGGACTGGCCGCCCCGCGTAGACTGGGCCGCAGCGGCGCAGGCGCGCCGCGCGATGGCCCGGGCGGCGCCTGTCCACGACGGCGCGGCCCGGATTCGACTAGCCAAGGAGCAGGCCGACCATGCCTGGAATTCGCATCGCCGCCTTCGCGCGCACCGCGTTGCTGCTGGCGCCCGCGTTGGCCTGCGCGGCTTGCCTGGCGACCGCGCGCCCGGCCGCTGCACCGACCCCGGACCACTCAAGGAAGGAGGTTCACATGCACGACGCAACGACCCCGGCGCCGTCCGCCGCGTTTGCCGCGCAGACGCTGGCCAAGCGATGGCTGGCGTTCGCAGGCGAGATCCGCTCCGCGCGCGATTTCGAGCGCGGCCGGTTCTGGAAGGCGATGGGCCTTCCGCCGCAGGAACTCAGCGACAGCCAGTACTTCGAGGAGGAATCCGGCTACCAGGCCTTCACCCAGGAATTCGCCGGCGGGAAATGGGCCGGCATCGCCAGCTTCGGCGACGGCGACGGGCAGCCCGGCGGGCGCTTCGCGCGCCTGGCGTTCGAGCATCCGGACGATCGCCTGGACAATGCGGCGCTCGATCTGGGCCCGGTCTGCGAGCTCGACCTCGATGGCTTCCGCCAGGCGCTGCTGGGCGCGGGCTACCTGGAAGGGCCGACCGAGCCGAGCGCTGCCGAATACGCGACCAAGGGCACGGCCACCGTCGTGTTCAGCCGCGGCTCGCTGCAGGTGTCGCTGCTGACCCAGCGCGCAGCCGCGCAGGCGCAGCGCGAGCGCGCCTGCGTCCTCAGCGCCGAAGCGCGCGACTTCTCCGCGGCGCAGCCCGATGCGGGGAGCCGCTAAATGCCCGGGCCGATCAATCCGCAGCTCAAGGCCGCGCTCGACACGTTCGCCGCCGAACCCGGCGTCACGCCGGAGCAGGTCGCGCAGCTCAAATCCACGATCCAGGCCACGCCGGCCTTGCTGCGCGCGTTCAACGAGGATGCGGCCAACGGCCATCTGCAGGGTTTCGTGCTGGCGCCGGCCGGGCCGGAGTCGATCGGCCGCTACGACCTCGCCAGCAACAAGATCGCGATCCCGGCCGCGGTCCTCGGCGGCGTCGCGCCGGTCGATCCGGACCTGCGCGCGGTGCTGAAGCTGCAGGACATGAGCCTGCGTTTCGCGCGCATGCCGGGCGTCAGCGCCGACATGCACGAGAACCTGCAGCGCACGATCAACGATTCGCCGGTGCTGGTGGACCGCTTCAAGGACGCGGTGCGCGACGAGGGCAGCCGCCACCTGACCAGTTTTCAATTCAATTCCGAGCCCGGCGCGGGCGGCAGCTACGACCCGGCCAAGCGCAGCATGAACCTGACCACGGATTCGCTGGCGTCGGCCACTTACAGCCAATACAACATGACCTTCGTGCTCGGGCACGAGCTGGAGCACGGTTTCAATCGGCTGGATCTGGAGCGCTCGCGGCAGACCTACATCGCCGCGCTGCGCACGGTCGCCGGCGACGCCAATCCGGTCAACGACTACACCCCGGCCCTGACCACGCGCATGCAGGCGCATCGCCGCGACGAGGCCGAGTCGCACATCGCCGGCTGGAACGCGATGTTGAGCTACGAGCAGCAGCGCAGCGGCAAGGCCGAGGTCAGCCTGCAGGACATGTGGGACAAGGCCGAGCGCTGGCGCGTCGCCGATTTCGTCGAGCTCGACGCGAGCGGAAAGGCCGTCGCCAAGGCCGGGCTGACGTTCAACGCCGACAACAGCCTGACCGCCACTCCCGGGCCGAAGGGAAACGTCGAAGCGATGGGCAAGCACTACTTCGACCAGCCGCCGGCGGGCACCCCGGGCGTCGCCGCGATCGACTCGATGGACCTGGGGCTATACAACCATTCCGACTACAAGAACCACTACGGGGCAGGCGACATCAGCCTGGCGATCTGGGCCGAACGCGAGATCGCGGTGCCCAAGCACGGCAACGCATCGCAGATGCGCGTGAACATGCAGAGCCTGGGGTTCACGGAGGCCTTGCTGGAAGAGAAGGGGATCCAGATCGCCGCCGGTTCGACCGCATCGCAGTCCTACCGCGACACCAGCACATCGCCGGCGACGGTGGGCCGTTTCGATCACACCTACGACGGCCCCAACAAGAACAAGCATGTGCCGACCGGGACGGCGTCGCCTGCGCCGCCCGCACCGGGCACTCCGACGCCTCCAGGCACTCCAGCGCCTCAGGGTACCCCGGCGCCTCCGGGCACTCCGACGCCTCCGGGCACTCCAGCGCCTCCGGGTACTCCGACGCCTCCGGGCACTCCAGCGCCTCCGGGCACTCCAGCGCCTCCGGGTACCCCGACGCCTCCGGGCACTGCGCCCGCTCCGACCGCTTCCCCCGTGCAGCAGGCGCGGGGCGCGCAGGAACCGACGCTGCCGCAATCGGGACACCCGGGGCACGCGATGTACCGGCAGGCGTTGGACGCGTTCGATCGATCGCCCAATATCCCGGCCGGCGCCTTCACGCCGGAGCAGAAACAAGCGCTGGCCGCGGCGGTCGTCGCCCAGGCGCTGGGACAGAAGGATGCGTTTCCGCAGGCGAAGATCGACCACGTGGTGTTCAACACGGACCGCTCGATGGTGATCGGCGTGCTCGGCGGCATGAGCGGCCCGGTCAACCATCTGGCGGCCGTGGACGTCCAGCGCGGGTTGGCGATGCCGCTCGAGCAGTCCTCGCAGGCCAGCCAGGCGGCGCTGGAATCGGCGCAGCGCAGGCAGGCCCAGGCCCCTGCCCAGGCGGCGGCCCAGCAGGCGGAGACGACGGCCGCGCCGCGACCCGGGCTGTAGCTGTCTGGGTGGGGCGCGAGGTCCGATCCGATCGGGTGCGGTGGGCGCTTAACGCCGCCGCGCCGGACGATTCTTTGCACTAAGATGGTGCAATGCCCCCCGATCCCGCGCTTTCCGCCGACCTCAGCCTCGACGCCCTCACCACTCCGGTGGCCTGGAGCGACGCGGCCGGCGCCCTGACCGGCTGCAACCTCGCCTTCTCGCGCTGGTTCGGCGTCGGCGCACGGCGCCTGCTGGGCTGGCCGCTGGCCGGGCTCGATGCCGGCGATGGGCGCCTGGCGCTGGCGGTGGCGCGCGCCGGCGGCGACGAAGCGCCGCTGCGCATGCGCCGCATGCGCCTGCGCTACGGCGACGGCGAAGAGCGTTTCGCCGACCTGTGGCTGAGCCGGCGCGACGATGGCGGTTGGTTGCTGGAAGCGCATCCGGTCGACGAATTCCCGGGCGACGATCCGGCGCTGTTGTTGCCGTCGGCGCTGTCGGCCTCGCTCAAAGGCCTCGCCCACGAACTGCGCAATCCGCTCGCCGGCCTGAAGGGCGCCGCGCAACTGCTCGCGCGCCGCGTCGACGATGCCGATTCGCGCGAACTGGTGGAACTGATCGACAGCGAAGTCGGCCGCCTCGCCGGCCTGGTCGATCGCTTGCTGACACCGGCGCCGCCGCGCCCGCATGCGCCGCTCAACATCCACGCCGTGCTCGAACGCGTGCTGCGTTTGGCCGAGGCCGATGCCGGCTGGGCCGTACGGCTGGTGCGCGATTACGACCCCAGCCTGCCCGAGTTCGCCGGCGACGCCGACCGCTTGATGCAGGCGGTGTGGAACTTGGCGCGCAACGCGATCGAGGCCGGCGCCAACCACGTCCACCTGCGCACGCGGGTCGAACACGGCGCGCGCATCGGCGACAGCGCGCACCCGATCGCGCTGCGCCTGGAGATCATCGACGACGGCCGCGGCGTACCCGAGGAATTGGCCGAGCAGTTGTTCCTGCCGCTGGTGTCGGGCCGCGCCGAAGGCAGCGGCCTGGGACTGGCGCTGGCGCAGCAGGTCGCGCGCGAACACCGCGGCTCGCTGACTTACCGCTCGCGCCCCGGCCACACCGTTTTCACGCTGCTGCTGCCGATGCAGATCGACGGCCACGCGCCGCAAGGCGAATCGATGGGAGCGCAGGCATGAGCGCAGCGCGCATCTGGGTCGTCGACGACGACCGTTCGGTCCGTTTCGTGCTCGCCACCGCGCTGCGCGAGGCCGGCTACGCCGTGGACGGTTTCGAGAACGCCGCCGACGCGTTGAACGCGCTCGAGCAGCGCGGCGCGCCGGACCTGTTGTTCACCGATGTGCGCATGCCCGGCGACAGCGGGCTGGCCTTGCTGGAAAAACTCAAGGCGCGCGCGCCGTCGCTGCCGGTGGTGGTAATGAGCGCCTACACCGACGTGGCCAGCACCGCCGGCGCATTCCGCGGCGGCGCCCAGGAATTCCTGTCCAAGCCCTTCGACCTGGACGAAGCCGTCGCGCTGGCCGCGCGCACCTTGGCCACCAGCGCGCCGGAAACATCGGCCGAGCCCGAAGCCGAGGCGGTCGCCGCCGATACCTTGATCGGCGACACGCCGGCGATGCTGACCTTGTTCCGCGCCATCGGTCGGCTCGCCCAGGCGCCGCTGTCGGTGCTGATCACCGGCGAAACCGGCACCGGCAAGGAACTGGTCGCGCGCGCGCTGCATCGCGAATCGCCGCGCGCGCACCGGCCTTTCGTCGCGCTCAACACCGCGGCGATTCCGGCCGAGCTGCTGGAAAGCGAATTGTTCGGCCATGAGGCCGGCGCGTTCACCGGCGCCCAGCGCCGCCACGTCGGCCGCTTCGAACAGGCGCACGGCGGCAGCCTGTTCCTCGACGAAATCGGCGACATGCCGTTGCCGTTGCAAACCCGGCTGCTGCGCGTGCTGGCCGAGGGCGAGTTCTTCCGCGTCGGCGGACGCGAGCTGATCCGGGTCGATGTGCGGGTGATCGCGGCGACCCATCAGGATCTCGAAGGCCTGGTCGCGCAGGGCCGTTTTCGCGCCGACTTGCTGCATCGCCTGGACGTGGTGCGCCTGCGCCTGCCGCCGCTGCGCGAGCGCCGCGGCGACGTGCCGCAACTGGCCGAGCGCTTCCTCGCCGCCGCCGCGCAGCGCTTCGGCGCACCGCTCAAGCGCTTGTCCAAGCCCGCGCTGGAACGGCTGATGGCGCACGACTGGCCCGGCAACGTGCGCGAACTGGAGAACGTGTGCTGGCGCCTGGCCGCGCTGGCGCCGGGCGACGCGATCGCGCGCGAGGATCTCGACGACGCGCTCGGCGCCGAACCGGCGGCCGCGGCCGTTGCGGGCGAATCGTGGGAAGCGCTGCTGTCGGCGTGGGCGCGCGCGCAACTGGCCGAAGGCCGCGCGAACCTGCACGCCGATGCGCGCGAACGTTTCGACCGCGCGTTGCTCGAAGCTGCGCTGGCGCATACCGGCGGACGCCGCACCGAAGCGGCGGCGCGATTGGGGCTGGGGCGAAACACGCTGACGCGCAAGCTCGGGCCGGGCCGTCGTCGCAGCTGAGGTCCGGTCTTGTGCGAGTCGGTCGGCGGCGATGGCCGGTTGGCTGCGCTTTCGGCGAGCGGCCACGCTGCTGTGGGAGAGCCTTGCTCCTGTGAGAGTGCCTTGCTTCTGTGGGAGGGCCTTCAGGCCCGACGCTCTTGTTCCCGCTGCGACGATGCTCGCCTTCCAGGGTCCGGATATCGGAGCGAAAAGCGTCGGGCCTGAAGGCCCTCCCACAATCGCCGCGGCGCCGCCGCCTTTGCCGCAACGCAACGATGCATCGCTTGGCGACTCGCTCGCGACGTGGCGCGATCGCCCGCAGCGCCGCCATAATCGCGACGCAAGGCCACCACACACGCCGCGCCGCCACGCCTTCGCGCGCTTCACTCGCGCTGAACCCAGGCCCAGCTAGCGTCGGACCCACGACCGGGCGTCGCTGCGCGACGCCGCCGACCAGGAGCACCGCCATGTCCGCGACTCTTCGCATCGCCGTACTCGCCGCCGCCACCGCCGCGCTCGCGGCGTGCGGCGGCCAGACCGTCAAACCCACACCGCCGCCGGCCGCCGGCGCCAAGCCGGTGTCCACCGCCAGCTCGGCCACCGTGGTGCTGGCCTCGGCCTCCGGCAGCCTGGTCAGCGGCAAGCTCACGGTGCGGCCGATGGGCGACGGCGTACACCTCACCGGCGAGATCGGCGGCCTGACCCCGAACAGCACCCACGCCATCCACATCCACGAGAAGGGCGATTGCAGCGCCGCCGACGCCACCAGCGCGGGCGGCCACTTCAATCCGGCCACGCAGCCGCACGGCCAGGTCGACCACGGCGCGCACCACGCCGGCGACATGGACAACCTGGTCGCCAACGCCGAAGGCGTGGCCAAGGTCGACGCGCATGCCAGCGGCGTGACCCTCGGCGGCGGCGCGCCCAACGACGTCGCCGGTCGCGCGGTGATCGTCCACGCCTCGCCGGACGACTACAAGAGCCAGCCCACCGGCAACGCCGGCGCGCGTCTGGCTTGCGGCGTGATCAAGACCGGCCGCTGATCTGTGGGAGGGCCTTCAGGCCCGAGGCAGTTCGCTCCGGCGCGGTTACGCTTGGCCGCGGCTGAGAAGCTCCAGCATCGGGACTGAAGCCCCTCCCACCAACGGCTTCGCGTTGTCGACGGGGCATTCGGCGCAACGGCAATCCTCCACTTCCACCATCGAAGCCATCGCCATGACCCGCCTGCGCATCCGCGACGCCGCGCCCGCCGACTGCGATCTGATCGCGCAGTGGATGATCGCGATGGCCTGGGAAACCGAGCACAAGCGCCTGGACCCGCCCACCGTCCACGCCGGCGTCGCCGCCGGCCTGGGCGATCCGGCCAAGGCGCGCTACTTCGTCGCCATGCGCGAAGCCGACACCGCCGGCCGCGAAACCATCGCCGTTCCCGCGGGCACTTTGATGCTGACGCGCGAGTGGAGCGATTGGCGCAACGGCGAGTGGTGGTGGATTCAGAGTGTCTATGTCGGCCCTGAGCACCGCCGGCAGGGTGTATACGATGCATTGCATAGTCACGTAGCGGCTTTGGCGCAAGCCGATCCTGCCGTTATCGGCTTGCGTCTGTACGTCGAGCGCGAGAACATCGCCGCGCAGAACACCTACCGCTCGCAAGGGATGGACGAGAGCGGGTACCGGATCTACGAGTCCGGGTTCTGAGGCCCGACTTACCGTTTCCGAATCGATCCTGCAAGGAAGAGTGTCATGCAAGGAAAGCGCCTGGCCCGTACCGGCTTGTTCGGGTTGTCGTTAGCGCTCGCCTGGGCGATGTCTGCGCATGCCGAGCCTCCGTCGGCCACGTCGCCGTCCAATACATCCGTCGCGCCCTCGGTGCCGTCGATTCCTGCAGGACTGACCCGCGAGCAGCAGGTCGCCGCGCAAAAGGCGATCATCGCCGAGCGCAAGGCGCTCGGGCGCGCGCAGTTCGAGCAGCGCATGAAGGAGCTTGAGCGCCGGCGAAACCCGACGCTCGAAGATTTGCGCGAGTTCTATCCGGCCGACTACGAACGCGAGGTCAAGCGTCAGCAACACCTGGCGGCCGTGTTCAAGAACAGCCCGGAGATGGAGATTCGTCAGGTACTGCCGGCGCGTGCGCGCAAGCTGTTCGCGGCGCGCGATTTCGCCGAGTTGGATCGGGTATACGACGACTACGCGCTGCAGTCCGAACGAACGCCCAGCGGTTTGTGGAAAAGCGGCATGTGGCTCGCGGCCTTGCGCGCCGCAGCCAACAGCGAAGAGGCCTATCTCGCCCGCGACGAGTTGCTGCAGCAGTGGCTACGCGAGCGTCCGCAATCGGCCTTGGCCCGGCTGTTGCGTGCGGATCTGATGGTTGTGCGCGCCTGGGCGATCCGCGGTAACGGCTACGCCGCCAGCGTTGAAGAGCGCAACTGGCGGCCGTTCTTCGATTGGTTGGGGCGGGCGCAGGACTATCTCGACGCAGAGAAGGCCATCGTTGCGGCCCGGCCCGAATATTACGAACAGGCGATCGACCTGCTGCGTGCCCGGCAGAAGTCCTCGTTTGCGACTTTCGATGAGGGGCTGGAAAAATTCCCGGCGTACTACCCGATGTACTTCGCGATGCTGCAATCTTTGCTGTCAAAATGGCGCGGCAGCGCCGAGCAGATCGAGCACTTCACCAGCGAAGCGGTCGCCCGCACCCAAAAAACCGAAGGCCGCGGCATGTACGCGCGCATGTACTGGTACGTCTCGCAAATCGAATACGAGGGCGAGCTGTTTGCCGACACGCGGGCCAACTGGGACCGCATGCGCGCCGGCTTCGACGACGTGATCGCGCGCTACCCCGACCAGTGGAACCTGCAGAACTACGCCAGCTTCGCCTGCGACGCGAACGACGAAGAAACCCTAAAGAAGCTGTTCGAACGCATCAGCGAGCCCAGCCTCGACGAGGCCTGGCGCTCGCGCGAGCGCTATGTCGCCTGCGGCCGCCGGGTGGGCAAGTTCAAGGACTGAGCCCGGCGCCGCCGGGCCGAGTTCACAGGTCGCCGGGCTGGTAGTCGCCGTCGCAATGCACGAACGTCACCGGCACCCCGTGCGCGCCGAGCACCGCCGAGACCTGCCGCAGCCGCGCTTCGAAGTGCTGGTAGCGGCGGTTGAGCTTGTCGCGGCATTCGGCGGTGTCGCACGGCGCTTCGGGCGCGTAGCGCGCGTGCCAGGCGGCCGGCGAGAACAGGGCGATGCGGGCTTCGCCGTCGGCGTAGTGCACCAGCGGTTCGGGCACGGCGTCGAGCCATTCTTCGCCTTCGGGCTGCAGCAGCGCGGTCTCCAGCAGCGGCCACAGCGGGCCCAGGCCGGCGTGGTCGTACTGCATGGCCATCATTGCGGTCAGGTCGTGCACGGTGAGGTAGCGGGCGTGCTCGACCTTGAGGCCGAACGCCTCCTGCGCGGCCAGGGCGGTGTCGGCGCCGGCCATGCCGCGTTCGAGCAGGCTGGATTCGAGGATCTCGCCGACTCGGGCGACCAGTTCAGGCGAGCCGCTCAGCGCGAACGGCACCAGCCGCAGCGGGCCGCCGGCGAAGTCGGGCGAGGGCGTCAGCGCGCCGGGCAACTGGTCGTCGTGGGCGCCGAAGGCGATCACCCGGCCGGCCTGCTCGGCACCGCGTTCGCGCGGCGCGCGCGCGGCGAGCTCGTCGAGTTCGCGGTGCAGCGGCCAGCCCGGGCGCAGCAGTTCGACCGGGTCGTAATGGGCGCCGACGGTGACCAGGTCCAGCGCCGCGGTGTCGGCGGCGAAGCCGGCCAGGTCGCGGGCGATCTTCTCCGACAGGGCGCCGGCGTCCTGGCGGGCGAGGGCGCTGCGTTCCACGGCGGCGTCGCCTTTGAGCTCCAGGGCGAGCGCGCCAAGGACGTGCAGGGGCGCGGTCGGGCCGCGGGCGGAAGGGCTGTCGGGGGTCATGGTCACCGAGGATACGCTGGCGTTTGGTAGAGCGCGCTGGCGGCGCTACACTGGGCCACATTATGCCCGCTCTGCCCCACGGGCCTGCGCGAGTTCCCAGAAACCGCTTCTTCAGAGGTGCTGCCGATGCGTCAAAACCGTCCCGTCGCCGTGCTCGGTGGCGTGCGAATCCCGTTCTGCCGGCAGAACACCGCCTATGCGGACGTCGGCAACCTGGGGATGTCGGTGCGTACGCTCGGCGCGCTGGTCGAGAAGTTCGGCCTGCACGGCCAGCAGCTCGGCGAGGTGGCGATGGGCGCGGTGATCAAGCACAGCAGCGACTGGAACCTCGGCCGCGAAGCCGCGCTGTCCTCCGGGCTGTCGCCGCTGACCCCGGGCATCACCCTGCAGCGCGCCTGCGGCACCTCGCTGGATTCGATCATCACCATCGCCAACAAGATCGCCACCGGGCAGATCGAGGCCGGCATCGGCGGCGGTTCGGACACCACCTCCGACGTGCCGATCGTCTACGGCCGCAGCCTGCGCCGGCGCCTGTTGCAGGCCGCGCGGGCCAAGACCACCAAGGACAAGATCGCCGCGTTCAAGGGCTTCCACCTGCGCGAGCTCAAGCCCGAGTTCCCCGGCGTGGCCGAGCCGCGCACCGGCAAGAGCATGGGCGACCACTGCGAGGACATGGCCAAGCAGTGGAACATCTCGCGCGATTCGCAGGACGAGTGGGCGCTGTCTTCGCACCAGAAGCTGGCCGCCGCCTACGAGCGCGGCTTCTTCGACGACCTGGTGGTGAGCTTCCGCGGGGTCTCGCGCGACAACATCCTGCGCGCCGATTCCTCGCTGGAAAAGCTCGCCACGCTGAAGCCGGCGTTCGACAAGACCTCCGGCCGCGGCACCCTCACCGCCGCCAACTCGACCCCGCTGACCGACGGCGCCGCGGCCTGTCTGCTGGCGTCGGAGGAATGGGCGCAGGCGCATAACCACGAAGTGCTGTGCTACCTGCGCGATGCGCAGGTGGCCGCGGTCGACTTCGTCCACGGCGAGGGCCTGCTGATGGCGCCGACCGTGGCGGTGCCGGAGATGCTCAAGCGCAACGGCCTGACCTTGCAGGATTTCGACATCTACGAAATCCACGAGGCCTTCGCCGCGCAGGTGCTGTGCACGCTGCGCGCGTGGGAGAGCGAGGACTACTGCAAGAACCGCCTCGGCCTGGACGCGCCGCTGGGCCGGATCGACCCGGCCAAGATCAATCCGAACGGTTCCTCGCTGGCCGCCGGCCACCCCTTCGCCGCGACCGGCGCGCGCATCGTCGCCACCGCCGCCAAGGAGCTCAAGCAACGCGGCGGCGGCCGTTGCCTGATTTCGATCTGCACCGCCGGCGGCATGGGCGTGGTGGCGATCCTGGAGCGCTGATCGCTGCGGCGGTGCGCCGCGGAATCGCGAGCCTCACCGGGGCCGAAGCTGCGAAGCTTCGGCCCCGCTGTTTTTTGGCGGCCGCCGATGCGCCGGGCCGGAAAGCGTCGGGCCTGAAGGCCCTCCCACAAAAACAGCGGTCCGGAGCTTTGGGTCGAGCGGTCCGAAGCTTCGGTCGGAGCGGTCCGGCGTTTCAGTCCGAGCAGTCCGAAGCTTCGGTCCGAAACGCTTGGGGGTGGAGCTTCACTAGCTTCTGTCCAATGCGCTTTTGTGGGAGGACTTCAGCAGCTTCTGTTCGAGGCCCTTGTGGGAGGGACTTCAGCAGCTTATGTCCGAGGCCATGTGGGAGGGATTTCAGTAGCTTCTATCCGAGGCCCTGTGGGAGGGACTTCAGCAGCTTCTGTCCAAGGCTCTTGTGGGAGGGACTTCAGTCCCGCCGCTTCGCCCTTGCACCGCTTAGCCCGCGCATCCCGCCCCCAAGGCCCCGCCTTCGCGCTTTGAGGCACAATGCCGCTTCTGTCGCGACAAGGATCTGTCATGCGCCTGCTTATCGCGTTGTCGCTCGCCCTGGGCCTGGCCCCGCTGTCCGCCCCGGCGATGACCTTCCTGGACCAGTCGTTCGTCTGCCCCATCGACGGCCAGAGCTTCTCCGCCCGCATCGCCGGGTCCGGCACCTCGTTCGGCCGCTACTTCGACGCGCAGCATTACGGCCCCATCGCTTCGCCCGGCCCGTTGCCGATCTGCCCGGGCAACGGCTTCATCGTCGACGAACCCGAGCGCCGCTACGACGAAGCCGAACTGACACGGCTGCGCGCGTTCGTGGCGTCGCCCGAGTACCGCGGCTGGGTCGCGCAGGACACGCCGTATTACCGGCTGGCCAAGCAGCAGGCCTACTTCGGCGCGTCGCAGGACGAGATCGCCCAGACCCTGCTGGCCGCGACCTGGGAAGCCGGCGCGCGCCGCTACCCGCGCTACGCCGAGCAGGCGCTGGAGGCTTGGCAGAAGCGCGTGGTGCGCGAAGCCGGCAACGACCGCGCTTATTACTCGCGCATGCTGGTCGGCGAACTGCAGCGGCGCCTGGGCCGCTTCGACGATGCCCGCGCCAGCTTCGAAGCGCTGCGCGCCGATGCCGGTTTTCCCGGCAAGCAGGTCGAGGCCGACGATGCCGCGTACATGCGCAAGATCGTCGAGGCGCAGCTCAAGCTGATCCGCGACCGCAGCGTGGCGCATGCGCGCCTGGACGAGAACGGCGAGATCGTCGATTTCTGAGGCGGTGTGTGCGCTCGAAGTCTGTGGGAGGGCCTTCAGGCCCGATGCCTTTCGGTCCGCTGCGGTGAACGCTGATCGCGGCTGACAGGAAAGCATCGGGACTGAAGTCCCTCCCACAAAAGCAGCCGTCTTGCGACTGCTCGGACAGCTTTTTGCTGCGTTAAGACATATTTATCGCGCCTTTCGGCACCTCTCCCGCTCATTCCGTGACCCAGGTCGCCCAGGTTCACCTGGTTGCCCGACCCCCGCCGTTGTTGCCCTCCATGCGCGGTGGTACGGTCGTCGTGCGGTAAACCATACGCAAACGTATCCAGTCGTGCGGAACCAGTCCTTGGGAGGGGACGAGCTCATGCGCAGAATCCATTCGTGGTGGCTGACGTCAGTGTTGTTGCTGCTCGGCGTGATGAGCCCGGCCTACGCCGGCGGTTTCAGCGGCCAGTACCAGCGCATCGACGGCTGGGACGGGGCGCAGATGGGCGCCTTCGTGATGGTGCCCAAGGACCAGGGCCCGGGCCCGTTCCCGCTGCTGGTGATGCCGGCCAGCTGGGGCGTGCCGAACCTGGAGTACGTCGGCCGCGCTGGCCAGCTCGCGGCCAAGGGCTATGTGGTGGTGAGCTACACCTCGCGCGGGTTCTGGGATTCGGCCGGGCAGATCGACATCGCCGGGCCGGGCACGGTCGAGGACGTCAGCTCGGTGATCGACTGGGCGCTGGCGAACACGCCGTCGGATCCGAACCGGATCGGCGCCAGCGGCATTTCCTACGGCGCCGGCATCAGCCTGCTCGCCGCCGAGCGCGATCCGCGCATCAAGGCGATCGCCGCGCTGAGCGGCTGGGCCGATCTGGAAGCCTCGCTGTACGCCAACCGCACCGTCAGCCAGCAGGGCGCGGCCCTGTTGGTGGTGGCCGGCGCGCTGACCGGCCGCCCCGGCCCGGAACTGGCCAAGGCCACCGCGCGCATCGCCCTGGGCGATTTCGACGGCGCCGTCGCCGGCTTGTTGCCGATCGTGCCGCAGCGCAGCCCGATGACCGAGGTCGCCGCGCTCAACCGCAACGGCACCGCGGTGCTGCTGGCTAACGCCTTCAACGACAGCCTGTTCCCGCCCGGCCAGTACGTGGACTTCTACAACGCGCTGCGCGGGCCCAAGCAGTTGCTGTTCGCGCACGGCGACCACGCCACGGTCGAAGTGCCCGGCGCGCTGGGTCTGCCGAACGAGACCTACACCGCGGTGGAGCGCTGGTTCGACCATCACCTCAAGGGCGTCGACAACGGCGTGCAGCGCGAACCGGCGGTGCGGCTGAAGTCGCAGGACGGCGATTGGCGCGGCTACGCCGACTGGGCTGCGGTGCAGAGCGGCGCGACCGTGTTCGCGCTGAGCAAGCCCAGCGGCCTGATCGCGCCGACCGGCGAGCTGCGCGATGCGCCGAGCGTGGGCTGGAGCCATTCCATCCTCGCCGGCGTGCCGACCGTGGCCGACTCGGGCGTGGCCATGGTCAGCGGTTTCCTGCAATCGCTGCAGGTCGCGCCGACCGCGTCGATCCCGCTGGTCGCGCGCGCCGGCGCGGCGGTGTGGCAGTCGCCGGTGTACTGGAGCGGCGCCCAGCTCAGCGGCATGCCGCAGCTGCGCATCACGGTGACGCCGAGCCAGAGCGAGGTCAGCCTGTTCGCCTATCTCTACAGCGTCGACCTGCTCGGCACCGGCCAGTTGTTGAGCCATAAGCCGGTGTCGCTGCGCGGCGCGCGGCCGGGCGTGGCGCAGAACCTCGACCTGCGCCTGGAAGCGACCAGCTGGGACATCCCGCCGGGCCGCCGCCTGGTGCTGGTGGTCGACACCGCCGATGCGCGCTACGCCGGCGCCAGCCGCCTCGGCGGCACGGTGCGCTTCAGTTCGCCGGCCTCGGCGCCAGCCACGCTGACCGTGCCCTTGCGCTGAAAGCGATAGCAGAGCGATAGCGAAGACGGCGCCGCGAGGCGCCGTCTTCGTTTGCGCCGCCGCCACGCGCGCGCAGCGCCGCAGCGCTTGCGCGGGATGCGGGCGACGCTACGATGGCCGCGGGGATCGCCGCGGACCGCGCGCGCCGCACACGCGGCCCGCCGCCGCATGTGCGACCGCGACGGACGCCGCGCCGGGCAGGGGGCCTGGGGCCGGACGCGCGGATACCGGGGGCCGGATGCAAACCTTCAATCCATACGAAGCGCCGCAGAGCGCATTCGCCGACACGTCCACCGAATCCGACGAGCGCTACGGCCCGTGGCGCGACGGTTCGGCGCTGGTGACCTTGCGCGATTCGCACCTGCCGGGGCGCTGCGTCAAATGCAACGCGCCGGGCCAGACCCGGCTGCACAAGACCTATTACTGGCACAGCGGCGGCTGGTATCTGCTGATCCTGTTCAACCTGGTGATCTACGCCATCGTCGCGATGATCGTGCGCAAGAAGTGCCGGCTGGAAGCGAGCCTGTGCGCGCAGCACGCGCGCCGCCGCTCGCGCCTGATCGGGTCCACGTTCGCCTGCCTGGGCGGATTCGTGTTGGCCCTGGTGTTGGGCGTCGTCAACGACTCGGGGCCGCTGTTCCTGCTCGCCGGCGTGGCGGTGCTGGCTGCGATCGTGCTCGGCATCATCGCCGGACGCACCCTGTATCCGACCCGCATCGGCGAGCGCTACGCGCGCTTCGGCGGCAGCGGGCGCGAGTTCCTCGCCACCTTGCCGAAGTTCCGCGACACCGGCGTTTGAGCGCGGCGCCGCAAATGCGAAACGGCCGCGTCGCCGCGGCCGTTCGCAGGGTGGATCGGTGCGCGACGCTCAGCCGCGCAGACGCGGCATACCGAACTCGTCGCGCTCTTCCACCACCGCTTCGTCGAACAGCTTCTGGCGCAGGTCGCGGCCGGGCAGCTCGCTCGGCGCTTCGCCGCGCGCGGCGCGCAGCGCGTTGAGGTAGCTCAGGCGCGCGCGGCTTTCGTCGCCGGCCTGGGCGAAGCCGTGGCCGAGCTCTTCCCAGGCCTCGCTGCCGGCGCCTTGGGCCAGCGCGCGGTGCAGATAGGCCTCGGCCTGCGGCCACTGGCCCTGGGTGCGCGCCAGCCGGGCCAGGCTCAGCAGCAGGCCCGGGCTGCCGGGGTGCCCGGCCAGCCAGCGTTCGGCCTGGGCGCGGCGGGCGTCGAGGCGGCCGATCGGCAGGCGTCCGTACAGAGCCGCCAGCGATTCGTCCCAGCGCGCGTCCAGCGCTTGCTCGAGGCTTTTGGCGGCGGCTTCTTCCCAGCGCATGTCGGCGGCGCGTTCGGCGTAGGCGGCGACCGCAGCCGGTTCGTTCTTGAGCGGTTTGGGCAGGCTTTCCCACAGGTCGGCCAGCACGTTGGCATCGGCGGCTTCGCGCAGCGCGGCTTCGGCCCATTGCGCTTCCAGCCGGCTCAGCTGCGCGGCCGGCCAGGCGTTGCTCTGGCGCAGCGCGCCGAGCAGGCCGTAGGCCTCGCCGGCGCGTCCCAGCGCGGCCAGCGCCTGCGCGCGCAGGGCCAGGCCGCGCGGCGGCAGCGGTTGCGCGGCCGGCGCGTCGAGTGCGGCCAGGGCGTCGTCGTTGCGGCCGTCGGCCAGGGCCTGTTCGGCCGCGGCCAGTGCGCGTGCGGCCGGATGTTCGGCGGCCAGCGCATCGAGGTGCTGCGCCTGCGCCGCGGTATCGCCGCGCGCCGCCGCGGCGCGTGCGGCGCCGACGCCGGCCACCGCCGCCACGTCGCCGTTGCGCGCGGCCTGCGCCAGCGATTTCTCGGCGCGGCTCCAATGGCCCTGATGCAGCGCGTCCAGGCCGTCGATCAAGCGCGCGCGCGCCTGCTTCTTGCGGTGCCGGCGCATCGCCACGAACGGCAGGCTCAACGCCTTCCACACCAGCCACAGCGCGAGCAGGCCGCCGATCAACATCAGCAGCGCCTTGGGCACGTTGGTGAGGTAGTCGTAGCCGCCGTAGGTGACGACCACGCGGCCCGGGTCCTGCAGCAGCAATTGCGCGGCCAAGGCGCCGACCAAGGCCAGCACGATCCAGAACAGCAGGTTGCGGAACAGATTCATCGCGGCGCGTCCTTCCTCAAAGCCCAGTCGGTGCGTTCGGTGCGGGCGGCCGTCAATGCGCGGCCGTGCGCAGCTGACGCAGCTGCTGCAGTGTGGTGCCGAGGGTGGGAACCGTCAGTGAAAGCGGCATCGCCGCCAGCTCGCGCAGGCTCGCGAGCTGTTTGTCCTGCGTGGGCGAAGGCGCGGACAAGCGCTGCACCCATTGCTCGGCGCGCTTGAGCGCGATCTTGTAGCCGTCGGCGTCGTGGCGTTCGGCCGCCGCGCGCGCGAGCGAGATTTCCAGTTGCAGGCCGGCCAGCGCGGCGGCGCGGTCGGCCGGATGCGAGGCGACCGTGCGGTTGACCGGCTGGGTTTCGATCAGCGTGCCGAACGCGCGCCGCCACCACGGCGCCGGTTCGGCGACGGCGGGCTTGGCGGTGTCCTGCGGCAGGCTCAGCGACTGCGCCAGCGCGTCGAGCTTGGCCATCGCCTGCATGCGCGGTTCGATCCCCAGTTCCTTGAGCGCGGCGGTTTCCTGCAGCAGGGTTTGGCGCAGGCTCAGGTAGGCCGGGTCGTCGATGCCGTCGAGCACGCCGCCGGCCAGGATGTAGGCGCGGCGCGCGCCTTCCAGGTCGCCGGCGATCTGCAGGCGCTGCTGGCCCAGGGTCAGTAGCAGTTCGGTCTCGTCCAGGCGCATGGCCTGGGCGCCGTGGCGGTTGGGGTCGGCGAGCTTGGACACGCTGTCTTCGATCAGCGCCGCGCGCTGGCCGATGCCGTGCAGTTCGTCGCGCAGCACCCGGTTGGTGCTGTCGGCCTGGACGATGCGGCGGTTCTGCGCGTCCTGGTTGGTGCGCAGGCCGTCGACGCGCTGCTCAAGCGCGTCCAGGCGCTGCGCGCCGTCGGCCGCGGCCTCGCGTTCGGTCACTTCGCGCTGCTGCCACTGGCGCCAGCCGTACCAGCCGCCGGCGCCGATCAGCGCCAGCACGACCAGCCACAGCCAGACGGACGAACCGCGGCGCGCGGCCGCGGCGGTAGAGGGAGGGATGGACACGGAATCGGTGGGGTCGCTCATGACCCGGCCATGCTACCGGATGAACGGATCAAGACAGCCTTGACGCCGCCGCGGCGGGGCGCGGCCGGGCGTCCGGCGCGGACCGGCGGCGCGGGCTGGCGGGCGGTGCGCTGGCGGGCGCGGATCGGGCCGGTGCGGATGCGGCGCGCTGGCGCGACCGAGTCGTCTGCGTTCGTTCGATCCGCCGCGGTCCGATCCGCTCGACGGGAGCGGTTCGAATCGGTCCGGCTCGGAAAGGTCCTGCTTGAAACGGTCCGGGTTGATCGCTCCGGTCCGATCCGCGCGGCTCAATCCGCCCCGTTCTCGTCCCCGGCCAACGGCGCCAACAGTTCGCGCGCGCCCGGCCCGGCGGCGACTTCGACCTCGCCGAAGCCGGCCTCGCGCGCCAGTTGCGCCAGCCGCTCGCTGGCCGCGCTGACCCGCGCCTGGCGCAGCCGCGCGGCGGCCTGCGCCGGCAATTGTTCGAGCACGCGCTGCAAGGCCTCGCCGCTGGACAAGGCCAGCAGCAGCGGCGCATGCGCCGCAGTCAGGCGCGCGATCATGAATCGGTCCAGCGGCGCCGGTTCGCGCTGGTAGATATCGGCGCGGCGCACCTGCGCGCCGCGCGTAGTCAGCGTCGGCGCGATGACGCCGCGTCCGCCCGGCGCAGTCAGCAAGCCGACCGACTCGCCTGCGTCGAATCGTTCCAGGCCGGGCAGGGCGAGCAGGCCTTCGCTGTCCATGCGCTCGGGCCAGCGCACATCGACGATGCCGAAATCGGCCAGCGCCTGTGCGCTGCCGGCGCCGACCGCGTACCAGACCTGACCCGCGCGCTGCAGCGGCTGCGGCAACGCCGGCACTGCCTCGCGCGCATCGGCCGCGCACAGATCGCGCAGCGCGCGCACCGCGTTGGGACTGGTGACGACGATGCGCGTGGCGCGCAAGGCCTCGGCCAACGCAGCGCGCGTGACGGCGCGGTTGTCGCTGCGGATCGACCACGGCGACAGCTCGATCAATGCGCTGCCGTATTGCGCTGCGATACAGCGTAGCGACTCGTGTTCGTCACTAGGACGTAACGAGATCACGTACCATCGCGGCGGTGTCGTCGGCTCGCGGCTCATGCAGTCAGCTTCGCACAGCGCCGCGCGCAACGGCAGCCGCCGTGCGTCGCAGCGCCGCATCGCGCCATTGGTTTCCGGTTTGTCGTTTCGTTCCTGTAGATACGTTCCCGTACGCACCCGCTCCCGCACGATCGCTTCCGCACGCATCCTTCCCTTACGCACCGCGCTTCCGACGCTGATGACTTTCGACGCCGCTCTGCAACGCTTGCACTCTCACTACCAGTCCATGCCGCCGGTCGCGGCGATGAACGTCGGTATCACCGGCTACGACGGCAAGCGCCTGCGCCTGCGCGCGCCGCTCGCCCACCACGTCAACGACAAGGGCTGCGCGTTCGGCGGCAGTCTCGCGTCGGTGATGACCCTGGCCTCGTGGGGCCTGGTCTCGCTGGGGCTGGAAATCGCCGACCTGCGCGCGGAGGTGTTCGTCGCCGACAGCCAGATCCGCTACCTGGCGCCGCTGTTCGGCGACCTGGAAGTGCAGGCCGAACTGGCCGCCGACGCCGACTGGAGCCTGTTCGTGCAGACCCTGCGCGGCCGCGGCCGCGCCCGCACCGGCCTGGTCGCGCGCGCGCTGCTGCCCGAGGGCGGGGTCGCGACCGAGTTCACCGCGCGCTACGTCGCGATCCTCAAGGCCTGAGCCGGCCCGCGCCTGACGCGGCGCGGGCGTGCGGGTAGGATGCACGCCACACCGCCACCGAGCCGGAGCCCGCGATGCGCCTGTTGAAGTACCTGCTGCTGACCTGCCTGTGCGCGCTCGCGCTGGCCGGCTGCCAGACCACCGGCACCCAGAACAATCGCCTGTTCGAAATGCAGTACGCCTATTCGGCGGCGATCCGCTGGGGCGATTTCGAGGGCGCGGGCAACCTGATCAAGCCCGAGCTGCGCAAGAAGCTGGCGCCCACGCCGATACAGCTGGAGCGCTTCAAGCAGATCCAGGTGTCCGGCTACACCGACGTCGGCAGCGAAACCGACAAGAAGAAGGGTAGCGCGGTGCGTATCGTCAACATCGGCGTGATCAACCGCCACACCCTGGCCGAGCGCAGCGTGCGCTACGTGGAGGCCTGGGAATGGGATCCGGTGGCCAAGACCTGGTGGCTGATCAGCGGCCTGCCGGATTTCTGGGAAGGCCAGTAAGACAGGAGATAGCGGGTAGGCGATAGGAGATGGCCGCGACGGCTTTTCGCTATCTTCTATCTCCTGTCCGCTATCCCCCTGAAGGGCCCGAAGGGCCCTTTTTTGCGCCCGGGCCCGCCGTGGGCGACAATCGCCGCCCCGTGAGGGCCGTACTGGCCCCGCCCGTGCATGAGCTGACTCCGTGAGTTTCGACGAATTGCTGGCGTTCGCCGGCCGCCACCTGTACCTGTCGCTGGGCCTGGCCGGCTTGACCGTAGCGCTGATCTACACCGAGATCGCGCGCCTGTTCCGCGGCTACAAGGCCCTGCGCCCGGCCGAGCTGACCCAACTGATCAACCGCGACAACGCCCTGGTCATCGACCTGTCGGCCATCGCCGAGTACGAAAAGGGCCACATCCCGAGCAGCCGCTCGGTCCAGCCCAGCCAGTTCGACCCGGAAAGCAAGCTGCTGGCCGGCGCCAAGCAACTGCCGGTGGTGGCGGTGTGCCGCAACGGCCAGGCCTCGGCCGATGCCGCCAAGCGGCTCAAGAAGGCCGGTTTCGAGCAGGTCTATTGGCTCGACGGCGGCATCGCCGCCTGGCAGCAAGCCGAGCTGCCGCTGGTCAAGGGCCGCAACTGAGCCCGCCGGCCGCGCACCGCGGCCGCACCGCGCCTCGTTCGTGACCGGCCCGCGGCGGCCTCGCCGCGGCCGCTGTCGCACCGGCGCCACGCGCGCCGGCCACACTGGCGTCGCAGCGCCCGCGCCGGGGGCCGGGCAATGTGTGAGGCGCGCCGGGATTCCGGCGCGATGCCGCCGCGATCCGGCCCCGGGGCCTTGATCGCGCCGCAATCGCCTCAATCCAGGTTGTTCCGCGGCCGAACCCGCGTCCACGCGTCCGGGCCGTTTGGCCCAGGCGCGCACGTGCGGGCATAATCGGCCTCTTTTCCGAATTTCATCTTGCTGGGGGAGTCACCACGATGTCCGAAGAAAACGTCAACGGCGCTGTCGCGCCGGCCGAAGCCAACGGCCCCGCGTTCACCGTCGAAAAGATCTACGTCAAGGACGTCTCCTTCGAGGTGCCCGGCGCGCCGGCCGTGTTCGCCGAAACCCAGCAGCCGCAGCTGCAGCTGAACCTGTCGCAGAACGTGCAGCGCGTCGGCGACAACGCCTTCGAAGTCGTGCTCGGCGTGACCCTCACCTGCACCGCCGGCGACAAGCCGATGTACCTGGCCGAAGTGAAGCAGGCCGGCGTGTTCGGCCTGATCGGCTTCGACGGCCAGACCCTGGACGCGATGCTCGGCACCCACTGCCCGAACGTGCTGTACCCGTACGCGCGTCAGCTCATCAGCGACCTGATCCAGGCCGGCGGCTTCCCGCCGTTCTTCCTGCAGCCGATCAACTTCGACGCGCTCTACGCCGAAGGCCTGCGTCAGCGCTCGCAGGGCGACAGCCTGGCCGACGCGGAAACCGCCGGCAACGCTTGATCGCTGCTTGATCGTTACGATCCAGGGCAAGGCACCGGAACCCGCGCGCGCATGACTTCGCAGACCACGACTTCCAAGCCGCGCGTGGCGGTGATCGGTGCCGGTTCCTGGGGCACCGCGCTGGCGGCGCTGATCGCACGGCACGGTCATCCGACCGTGCTGTGGGGCCGCGACGGCGACATCGCCGCGGCCATCGACGCGCGCCACGAAAACCCGCGCTACCTGCCGGGCATCGCCCTGCCGGACGCGCTGCGCGCCACCACCGACCTGGCGGCCGCGCTCGCCGGCGCCGACCTGGTGCTGGTGGTGACGCCCTCGCACGCGTTCGCCGAAACCCTGCGCGCGCTGGCCCCGCACCGGCCCGCGCACGCCGGTGTGGCCTGGGCGACCAAGGGCTTCGAACCCGGCAGCGGCCGCTTCCTGCACGAGGTCGCCGAAGAAGTGCTCGGCGCAGGCGTGCCGCTGGCGGTCGTCACCGGCCCCTCGTTCGCCAAGGAAGTCGCGCAAGGCCTGCCGACCGCGCTGACCGTGCATTCCGACGATGCCGACTTCGCCCAGTCGGTCGCCGACGCGCTGCACGGCCCGGCGTTTCGCGCCTATACCGGCGACGACATGCTCGGCGCCGAGCTCGGCGGCGCGATGAAGAACGTGCTCGCGGTGGCCACCGGCGTGGCCGACGGCATGCAGTTGGGCCTCAACGCCCGCGCCGGCCTGATCACCCGCGGCCTCAACGAAATGCTGCGCCTCAACCAGGCCATCGGCGGCCAGCCGGAGACCCTGATGGGCCTGGCCGGCCTCGGCGACCTGGTCCTGACCTGCACCGGCGACCTCTCGCGCAACCGCCGCCTGGGCCTGGCCCTGGGCCGCGGCCAGTCGATCGAGGACGCGGTGCGCGAAATCGGCCAGGTGGTCGAGTCGGTGCAGACCGCCGACGAAGTCATGCGCCAGGCCGAGCGCCACGGCATCGAACTGCCGATCTCCAGCGCCGTGCGCGAAGTGCTGCACGGCCGCATCACCCCGTCCGACGGCCTGCGCCAGCTGCTCGCGCGCGAGCAGAAGCCCGAGTATCCGAACGACCTGTTCGGCTGACGCGCTGCGGCCTGGGCCCGCGTGCGCGCCGGCGGGCTGGCGCGCCGCCTTGACGATGCGTCTGCACCCTCGCCGGATCGCCCCCAGCGGCCGGCCCGTTGCCTGAATGCGTGCGCGGCCGGCAGGTTCCGCCCGTTTTTTTCGTTCAAGCTATCAACCAGCCCCCGCGCCGCCGGCCCGGGCCGCGGGCGCCCCGCCGGCGCGGCGCCGATGCGCCGCCGCGCGGCCGTGTCGCCGGACCGATGGAGCGTCCTATGTGGAAGAGATCGACGGCCCTGCTCGCGTTGTTTCCTTTCGTTGCCGCATGCACAGGAGTGAACATGAAGCCAAGTTACGCCAAATCGGCGGTCGAGCCGGTCGTCGTGCAGAAACTGCAGGGCGATGAATTGAGCGTGCGTTACAGCGTGTTTCCGGAGAGCTCGTACTACTCCGGCGGCATCAACTACGAAAAGGCCGGCGACACGCTGAAGATCGTGATCGACCGCTGCGGCATCAGCGACAAGTGCGCGCCGATGGCCAAGACCGTGATCCCGCTGGACGACAAGTGGCAGGCCGAAGTGCGGCTGCCCTATCACGGCGAGAAGGTCGTGCTGGTCCATGCCGACCAGGAAGAGCAAATCTACCCGTAAGCCATGCGCTAGCCGCGTCGGCGCGATCGATGGAGCGAACGAGCAATGGGCGACCCCGCTAAGACCGTACTGGGAATACACACCAACGCCGGCCCCGGGCCGAACGGCGAACCGGCCGGCTTGACCGACGGCCATGCCTGGATTTCGGTGACCCGCGACGGGAAAACCGAAGTCTATGGCCTGTGGCCCAACGGCCACCCGCGCTTCGCCAACGAGAACCCGCATCCGGAAAGCAACATCCGCAAGGGCATCGAAGTCGGCCGCGGCTTCGAGCCGACCGCGAGCCGCTACATCGAGCTCACGCCCGAGCAAGAGAAAAAACTCGACGCGGCGCTGAAGGAAAAAGTCACCTGGGGCTACACCAACACCTGTGCGTCCTGGGCCAGCGACGTGACCGAGAAAGTCACCGGCCAGCGCATCAGCGCCAGCGAACTGCTCGGCGCCACCGGTACCCCGCGGCAGTTGTACGAAAGCATCAACGAGCTGGAGAAGAAGCAGCCGACCGCGCCGGACAAGGGCGCGCCGCCGGTCAAGCCGGGCGAACACGGCTCCAGTTCGCTGTCCGCCGCCGAGCCGGCCGGGCCGCTGAAGAACGCGCAGGACAACGCGGTGTACCAGGCGATCCGCGACAAGGCGCCGGCCGACGTGCCCGACGCGGCGGTGGCCTATGCGGTGCTCAAGGCCAACCAGGACGCGAAGATCACCCAGCCCGGCGAAGTCGGCGCGGTCGCGGTGCGCGACGAGAAACTGTTCGTCGCCGGGCAGACGCCGGGCTTCGTCGCCGCGGTCGACCTGAAGCAGCCGATTCCGGCGGTGGCCGAAGTCGATACCCAACTGGCCGCGCACCGGCAGGCGCAGACGCCGCAGCAGGCGGTCGCGCAGGAGCAACAGCAGCAGACCTCGCAGGCGTCGTTCTCCAGGGCCTAGGCGCGCACCCGACGCATCGCCGCGTAACGAAGCGCGCAACGAAAAGCCCGGCGCCAGGCCGGGCTTTTCGTTTTTGCGTGCGGCTCGCGCGGACAGGCGCCGTCCGGCGCACGCGAATCGCAGGCAAAAAAAGAGCCCGGCCTTGCGGCCGGGCTCCATCGCGACTTTTCGGGGGAGAGAGAGAATTCGCGATTGTTGCCGGAATCTTTCCGGACGCGTTCTTCTTAGAAGCTGAAACGCGGACCGATGAAGAATTCCTTCTCGCCGCCGTCGATGAACTTGGCGTCGGCGGTGATGCCCCAGTTCTGGTTGAACTTCACCTGGGTGCCCAGACGGGCGTAGAACTTGCTGTCGTACTTGGCGGCCAGGTCGCCGTAGCCGCGGGTGTTGTCGAAGTCCTGGTAACCGGCAAAGGCATAGCCTTCCCAGTTCGGCGCCAGCGAACCGCGCACACCGGCTTCGACGAAGCCGCCCTTGAACTTGTCCGAACCGAAGCCGCCGCCGAAGTCGTACTTGTTCTGCTCGTAGGCGATGCGGGTGACCAGGTCGACGCGCTTGCTCAGCTCGTGGTTGTAGCCCACGCCGACGTTCCAGCGGTCGACGTCCGCGCTCGGCGTACGGAAGGTGTTGCCGCCGAACACGTAGTTGCGCGAATCGGTCTCCTGCTTGCTGTAGCTGCCGAAGACGTGGAAGTTCGGGAGGAACGCGTACGAGCCGGCGATGGTCCAGCCATCGGAGTCGGCGAACTTGTTCTTGGCGTCGATCTTGGCGTAGCCGGCTTCGACGTAGTTGTAGGAAATGCCTTCGGCGGCCGAAGCGGTGAACGGCAGCGCGGCGGCGAGGGTCAGGGCAAGCAATGCACGCTTCATAAAGGTCTCAGCCTCTTATTGGTCTTATTCCGTTTCCACCCGCCTCGGGGTAAGGCGACCGTGTGGATCCGGTGTGCGCAGTATCGTCATCGCGCTTCAATCGCGCCTGAATTTTTCTAAGTTTTTTATAGGAACTAAACGTTCTGTTTACGGTACTTGGATGTCCGGCTAGGCCTGAAGTCATGGTTTTCAAGGGGTTTTCGGCGTTTCGCGCGATGCAGTCTTGCTCGCGGCTGAACATCGCCGCGCACGATCGGCAAACCGTCGCGGCGCAAGAAACGGATGGCGCGGCCCAGTGCGCATCGTCAGCATGACGTTCGTCATCCGCTTGCGCTGCAAGGCGCCCATCCTATGACTACCGATGCGATCGACCGATCCGAAAACGCCGCGCCCGACGCGGCCGATGCGCGCGAACGCCTGCGTCGCCGCATCGACGGCTACGACTGGAACGCGGTCGGCGCCGCGCTCGACGCGCAAGGCTGGGCAAGCCTGCCGGCCTTGCTCAGCGCACGCCAATGCACGGCGCTGGCCGAGGGTTACGACGAGGACGAGCGCTATCGCAGCCGGATCGTGATGCAGCGACATGGTTTCGGCCGTGGCGAATACCGCTATTTCCGCTATCCGTTGCCGGCGATGGTGCAGACGTTGCGCGAGGGCCTGTATCCGCACCTGGCGCCGGTGGCGGCGCGCTGGAGCGCCGCGCTGGCGGAAACCGGCGAGTATCCCGATACGCTCGATGCGTTCCTGGCGCGTTGCCACGCGGCCGGGCAGGTGCGGCCGACGCCGCTGCTGTTGCGCTACGTCGAAGGCGACTACAACTGCCTGCACCAGGACGTTTACGGCGAGCACGTGTTTCCGTTGCAGGCGGCGATCCTGCTGTCGCAGCCGGGCCGCGCGGAGGACGGCGGCGACTTCGAGGGCGGCGAGTTCGTGCTGACCGAGCAGCGCCCGCGCATGCAATCGCGCGCGCAGGTGGTGCCGCTGCGGCAGGGCGATGCGGTGGTGTTCGCGGTGCGTCACCGGCCGCAGCGCGGGGCGCGCGGGTTCTATCGGGTCAACCTTCGCCACGGCGTGAGCGCGTTGCGCGCGGGACGGCGGCATACCTTGGGGGTGATCTTCCACGATGCGCAGTGAGGCGGCGAAGGCCGCGGCATAACGCGGCCGCGGCGTGGCTGCGGCCACTGCGCTGTTGCATCCGCGCATCGCGCCGTGCTGACCGCATCGCCGCGGCGCCGGCGTTGGCTCCTAAGTCGCCGATCCGCGACCGGCGCACCGCATCGCGGCCGCGCCGCAAGGACGCATCGATCACAAGGAGCCCGCCATGCCGCTGTCAGACCAATCTTTCGTGCGCCGCGAACTCGACTTCCCCGGCGCCTTGCGCCAAGGCGCCAGCGGCGCGGCGGTGAAACGCGTGCAGGAGTGGCTGGGCTATCACGGCAACGGCACGCCGGTCGACGGCAAGTTCGGGCCCGGCACCGACCGCGCGCTGCAGGGATTCGCCGCGCGCAAACGCATCGCCTATGCCGACGAAGTCGGGCCGGCGCAGTGGGCGGCGCTGACCGAACCGCTGGCGCGGGTGCTCGGCGCCGGCGCCAATGCGCCGGCGGGCAAGCCGTATCCGCAACTGGTGCGCTGGTTCGCCGAGCAGCATCTGCTCGCCCATCCGATCGAACTGGGTGGCGCCAACCGCGGGCCGTGGGTGCGCTTCTACATGAAGGGCAGCGAGGGCGAGAGCATGCTGTGGTGCGCCGGTTTCGTCAGCACCGTGTTGCGGCAGGCGGCCGAGCACGCCGGGCGCGCGATGCCGATCGCGGGCAGCTTCGGTTGCGACGAACTGGCCGCGCAGGCCAAGGCCGGCGGTCGCTTCCTCGGCGGGCGCGCGGTCGCCGGCGCGTCGCCGGGCTTCGCTGCGCTCGGCGCCTGCGGGGTGTTCCTGGTGCGCAAGAGCGCCAGCGACTGGGTCCACACCGGCTTCGCCTTCGACGGCAACGCCGACAGCTTCCTCAGCATCGAGGGCAATACCGACCACAAGGGCTCGGCCAACGGCTTCGAGGTGGCGCAGCGCGCGCGCAAGACCTCGGTCTGCGATTTCATCCACTTGGGCTGAGCCCGCCCGCCACCGCTCCCGCGCGGGCCCGCCGACGGCGCGCCCGCGAATCTTCCGGACGATTCCTCCTCACGCCGTATTGACGGCCTGCGCCCGCCCGCTTACCTTGTGTCGATAATGAAATGATATATCGTTTCATTTCACACTTTTGAAGCAACCGGGGGCGCAGTGGACACAGGCAGGCGGGGAGGCCGCGCGGCAGCGGCGGCTGGGAATCGAGCACAACGACGCGGTGCGGCCGCGCCTGAGGCCGGGCCGCGCTGGCTCGCCGGCGCGGTCCTGGCCGCGCTGGCGTTGCCGTCCGGCTTCGTCCCGAGCGCGTACGCCCAGAACGGCCCGGCCGCCCCGGCCGAGAGCGCCGGCGGCGCCGCGCCCAAGTTGCTCGACAAGGTCACCGTCGAAGGCACGCCTACCGCATCGCGCGACCGGCCCGCGCCGACCGCTTCGCGCCTGGGCCTGAGCGCGCGAGAGACCCCGGCGGCGCTGGAGACGGTGACCCAGGAGCAGATCCAGGTGCGCGGCCTGCGCGGCAGCGTCGAGGCGCTCAACGCGGCGCCCGGCGTGCTGGCCGGGCAGTTGCCGTCCTCGCCTGGCACGGCCTCGATGCGCGGTTTCAGCGGCGGCGCGATCGCCTTGCTGTACGACGGCGTGCGCCAGAGCGCCGCGCCGCTGGTCACCCGCGACTTCGACAGCTGGAGCTTCGAGCGCATCGAAGTGCTCAAGGGCCCGGCGTCGGTGCTGTACGGCGAAGGCGCGCTGGCCGGCGCGATCAACCTGGTGCCCAAGCGCCCGGACTTCGACGGCCGCGCGTTCGCCGGCCTGATCGGCGTCGGCAGCTTCGGCAGCCAGCGTTATGCGGTCGACTTCAACGAGCCCATCGGCGAGCGCCTGGCGCTGCGCGCGATCGTCAGCCACCGCCGCAGCGACGGTTACGTGGACGACACCGCCAGCGCCGCGACGTCGGCCACCGTGGCGCTGCGTTGGCGGCCGAGCGATGCGGTCGAGGTCGATATCGCGCTGGATCATTTCGAAGACGACTACGACACCGCGTATTGGGGCACGCCGCTGATTCCGGCCGCGCTCGCGCGCGATCCCAGTTCGCTGGTGCGCAGCAGCGATGGCCGCGTGCTCGACCGCTCGCTGCGCCGGCGCAACTACAACGTCGACAACGGCCTGCAGGATTCGCGCGGCGACTGGCTGCGCAGCAAGGTCGGTTGGCAGATCGGCGACGGGCTGCGTTTCTCCAACGAATTCAGCTATTACGACGCCAAGCGGCGCTGGTGGAACTCGGAAACCTACGCCTTCAACGCGCGCAGCGGCCTGCTCGACCGCGGCACCACCCGGATCGAGCACGACCAGCGCTTCTGGGTCGAACGCGCGAGCTTGTCGGCCGACAGCGACTGGGGCGGGCACCGCAACCGCGCCGCGGTCGGCGTGGAGATCAGCAACGGCGATTTCGCGGTGATGCGCCGCTTCGGCACGACCGCGCCGGTCGATCCGTTCGCGCCGCAGCGCGGCCTCGCCGGATTCGCCGACACCGCGGCCAACTTCCCGGGCGCCGGCAACCGCGTCGATTTCGATTCGCGCACGCGGGTGTACTCGCTGTTCGCCGAAGACGCGTTCAACCTCAGCGAGCGCTGGCTGCTGCTGGCCGGCCTGCGCTACGACCGGATCGAACTGGCGCGGCGCATCGAGGACCGCAACACCGGCGCGATCACGCGTTTCGAGCGCAGCTACGAGCCGCTGTCGTGGCGCCTCGGCACCGTCTACGATCTTGCGCCGACGACCCAGTTGTACGCGCAGTACAGCACCGCGGTGGCGCCGGTCGGCAGCTTGCCGCTGCTGTCGCTGGCGAATTCGCGCTTTGAGTTGACCCATGGCCGTTCGGCCGAGGCCGGGATCAAGAGCAGCGTGTGGAACGGCCGCGTCGATCTGGGCGCAAGCGCGTACTGGATCGAGCAGGACGACATCGTCACCCGCGATCCGCGCAACGCCAATCTGTCGGTGCAGGGCGGCACCCAATCCTCGCGCGGCATTGAGCTTACCGCCGCCGCCGCGCTGACCCGCGCGCTGCGGGTCGAGGCGAGCCTGGCCGCGCTGGATGCGCGTTTCGACAAATTGCGCGAAGCCGGCGGCATCGACCGCGCTGGCAACGTGCCGCCGAACGTGCCCGAACGGCTGGCGCAGCTGCGCGCCAGCTATCGCTTCGATGCGCTGCCGCTGACCGTCGGCGCCGGCGCGCGCTACGTCGGCCCGTGGTACGCCGACAACGCCAACCGCCTGCGCGTCGCCGGCCGCACGGTGTGGGACGCCAGCGTCGCTTACCGCTTGCCGTTCGGCGAGATCGCGCTGTACGGCCGCAACCTCGGCGATGCGCTGTACGCCGACTGGACCGGCGGCGCCGCCGACCAGTTCGTGCTCGGCGCGCCGCGCAGCGTCGAGCTGACCTTGAGGGTGAATCTATGAGCTTGCTGCAGACAGCGACCGATGCACTGCGCCTGGACGGCGTGTGCAAGGATTTCGGCGACCGCCACGCGCTGCAATCGCTGTCGCTGGGGATCGCGCCGGGCGAGGTGTACGCGCTGCTGGGCCCCAACGGCGCCGGCAAGACCACCACCTTGAACCTGATCCTGGGCTTCCTGGACGCCGACGGCGGCCGCATCGAAGTCGCCGGCATCGACGTGGCCCGCGACCGTCTCGGCGCGCGCGCCCGGACCGCCTATCTGCCGGAAACGGTGATGCTGCATCCGCAGCTCGACGCGATCGAGAACCTCAGCTATTTCGCTCTGCTCGGCGGCCGCCGCATCGATGGCAAGCAAGCGCGCGATCTGCTGACCCAGGCCGGCCTGCAGGCCGAAGCGCACACCCGCCGCGCCGGCGGTTTCTCCAAGGGCATGCGGCAGAAGGTCGGTCTCGCCATCGCCTTGGCCAAGGACGCGCAGTTGCTGCTGCTGGACGAGCCGACGTCGGGGCTCGATGCCAGCGCCGCCAACGATCTCTCGCACGGCGTGCGCGCGGCTTCGCGGCGCGGCGTGGCGGTGTTGATGGCGACGCACGATCTGTACCGGGTCAAGGACGTGGCGCATCGCCTCGGCATCCTGAGCGCGGGCCGGTTGTTGACCGAGCGCCGCACCGCCGAGCTGTCGGCGTCGCAGATCGAGGCTTTGTATCTGCAAGAGCTGGATGCTGCGGGGGCCGTCGCCGCATGAGCGCCTCGCTGACCGCTTATGAGTGGACTTTGCTGCGCCGCGACCGGCGCGCGTGGTGGGCGCTGTTGGCGCTGGCCGCGTTGGTGCTGCTGGCGTTCTCGTTCGATCTGGCGACGGTGGCCGCCGGCAACGCGGCCAAGACCGAGGCCGCGCGCGCCGAACGCGCGCGCTGGCTGGGGCAGGGCGAGAAGGATCCGCATTCGGCCGCGCACTACAGCATCTTCGCGTTCAAGCCGGCGCCGCCGCTGGCGGCGCTGGACCCGGGCGCGCAGCCCTTCGTCGGCCAGACCGTGTGGCTGGAAGCGCACGTGCAGAACGACATGCTGTACCGGCCGCAGGGTGAGGCATCGGCGCTGCAGCGCGCGGGCCTGGCCAGCCCGGCCAGCCTGTTGATCGCGTTCGCGCCGCTGGTGGCGTTCCTGTTGGCGTTCACCGCGGTGGCGATGGATCGCGAGCGCGGCACCTTGCGTCTGGCGCTGGGCGCGGCGCTGCGGCCGCGCGCGATCGTCGCGGCCAAGACATCGGCGATCTGGTCGGCGCTGTTGTTGGCGCTGCTGGCGCCGGTGACCGTCGCCGCGGCCGTCGCCAGCGCGGCGCTGGGCGCCTTGAGCGCGGACGTGGCGCTGCGGCTGGCGCTGTGGGCGGCGGCGATGGCGGCCTACCTGGGCGTGCTCAGCGCATTGGGCGTGGCGGTGTCGCTGCTGACGCGCAGCGTGCGCGGCGCGCTGGCGGTGCTGTTCGGCTTGTGGATCGTGCTGGCGCTGGCATTGCCGCGTTGGGCCAGCAGCGCGGTCGACGCGGCGCTGCCGCTGCCGTCGAGCCAACAGATCAAGCAGCAACTGCAAGACGAGGCGCCCTCGTTCTGGACCGCCGAGGAAGCCAAGAAGCACCGCGAAACCTTGCTCGCGCGCTACGGCGCCAAGGACGCGAAGGACTTGAGCGTGGACGCGCGCGGCGCCGAGCTCGACCTGAGCGAGCGCCATTCGCACGAAGTCTTCGACCGCGTGCTCGGCGGCTTCTACGACCGCGTCGCCGCGCAGGACCGCGCCTTCGCCGCCTGGGGCTGGCTGAGCCCGGCGACGGCGATGCAGAGCCTGTCGCCGATGCTGGCCGGCAGCGATTTCGGCCACCACCGCCGCTTCATCGACGCCGCCGAGCGCTATCGGCGCGCGTTGGTCAACCGCATGAACGAGGACGTGATGGCGCATCCGCTCAACGGCGCGCAGCCGCGGCATACCAACAACGAATCGCTGTGGGCGCAGATTCCGCAGTTCGAAGCGCCGGCGCCCGCCTTGGCCGCGAACTGGCGCAACGCCGCGCCGGCGCTGTTCGGCCTGCTCGGCTGGAGCGCCTTGGCTGCCGGCTTGTTGGCGCTGGCAGCGCGCAGGTTGCGGCCATGAGCGCGCCCGCAGGATACGCCGGCGCGCTCGCGCTGCCGGAAGCGCGCAGCGCCGGCTTCGCCGAGCTGTTGCGCTGGGAACTGCGCCACATCGGCCGCAGCCGCTTGCTGTGGACGGTGCTGGGCCTGTTGTTCGTGGCGATGCTGTGGGGCGCGCACAGCGGCGCGGTGCTGCATCGCGGCCAGGACCGCGCGATCGAACGCAGCCGCGCCAGCGATCTGGCCTGGACCCAGCAAATTCTCGAACGCGCCCGCCGCTACGCCGAGCCCGCGGCCGAGCCGGTGCCGTACTGGCAAGACCCGACCGACATCGCCGGTTTCAGCCGCTATTTCCTGCGCGCCCACAGCTACAAGCCGAACCTGCCGTTGTCGGCGCTGGCGGTCGGCGGCAGCGACCTGACGCCCACGCGCCTGCCGGTGAAGCTGGAAACGCCGTTCGGGGTGGAGCCGGCCTACGACTTCGAAAACCCGCGCGCGCTCGGCCTGGGCCGTTTCGATCTGGGCTTCGTGCTGGTGTATCTGCTGCCGGTGGCGGTGATCGTGCTGATCGGCCTGCTCGCCACGTTCGAACGCGATCACGGAATGCTGCGGCTGATCGCCGCGCAGCGGGTCGGCCCACGCGCGTGGCTGGGCGCGCGCATCGCCGCGATCTTCGCCTGGTTGGCGCCGCCGGCGCTGCTGGGCCTGGCGATATCGTTGTTCTCGGCCGGCGCCGACCTGGGCGCGGCCGTTCCCGAGTTGATCGCGTCGGCGGCACTGGTGGTGGCCTACCTGGCGTTCTGGGCCGCGCTGGGATTCGTCGTGGTGTCCGCGTGGCCCGGCGCCGCCGGCGCGATCAGCCTGATGAGCGCGGTGTGGGCGGTGCTGGCGATCGGACTGCCGTTGCTCGGCAGCGGCGTCGCCGCGCGGCTGGGCGACGCGCCCACGCCGATCGCCTATGTCGATGCGCAGCGCCGCGCCAACGACGCCATCGCCGGCGAGCGCGATGCGTTGCTGACGCGCGACTTCCGCGCCCGCGCCGATCTGTCGGCTGCGCTCGACAAGATCGCCGGCCTCGACTACGCCACCCGCCTGAGTTTCCTCGCGCCGGAACTGGAACGCCGCCTGCAGCCGCTGCGCGATCGCCAGGAATCAGCGCGCAGCGTGCGCGAGCGCTGGTCGCAGTGGGCCGGCTTCGTCGCGCCGCCGCTAGGCATGGAGCAGGCGCTGGCGCGATTGGCCGGCACCGACGCCGAGCGCCACCGCCGCTTCGAACATCAGACCGCGGCCTATCAGCGCCAGCTGCGCGATTGGTTCTATCCGCGCATCCAGCGCCAGATCGCCGCGCCGACGCCGCGCCCGCGCGCCGACAGCTATGGGCGCATGAACTTCTTCGAGTTCGACGCGATTCCGGCCTACGCCTGGAACGAAGCGCCGGCGTGGTCGCGGGTGACCGGCGCGCTGCCGACGGCGCTGTGGCTGGCGCTGCTGGCGGCGGCGTTGGGCGGGTGGGCGCTGCGGCGCCTGCGGCAATGGCCGGCGGAGCTGTGAGCATGCGCGCGAACGCATCCGCATACCGCCTGGGCGCGGCCCTACTGCTGTACGCGGCGGCCGCGCCGGCGCAGCGCGTCGGCGACAACGCGGTGACCGCGGCCGAGGACGCGTTCGGCGCGACGCTCGGCAACGAGACCATCGGCCTGTACAGCGCCAAGCAGGTGCGCGGCTTCTCGCCGGTGGACGCCGGCAACGTGCGCATGGACGGCGTCTATTTCGACCGCCAGGGCACGGTGCCGCCGGCGCTGGTGGAAGGCTCGACGATCCGGGTCGGCCCGTCGGCGCTGAACTATCCGTTCCCGGCGCCGACCGGCATCGTCGATTACCGCTTGAAGAAAGCCGGCGACGAGCGCGTGCTCAGCGTGCTCGGCGCGCTCAACGCCTATGGCGCGCCGGCGCTGGAGTTGGACGCGCGCCTGCCGCTCATCGAAGGCCGACTGGGCATTGCCGCCAGCCTGGCGCTGGCGCGCGAGGAGTATTACGACGGCGCCGACGCGCGCTACGTGCGCGCCGGCTTCGTGCCGCGCTGGCGGCCGAGCGAGAACGTCGAGATCCTGCCGTTCTGGAGCATCTCGCGCGGCCGCGACGAGGAAGTGGCGCCGACCATCCTCACTGCCGGTCCTTACCGGCCGCCGAAGATCGAGCGTCGCCGCCACTTCGGCCAGAGCTGGAGCGACAACGAATACGACAGCCGCAATTTCGGCGTGCTGGCCAAGGCGCGCATCGGCGCGGACTGGGCCTTCGCCGGCGGCGTGGTGCGTTCGATCAACAACCAGCCGCAGGGTTTCGCCGAGCTGTTCACCGACACCACGCGCGAGGGGCTGACCCGCGAGCGCGTGGTCGCCGACCCGCGTCAGCGTTACGCCTCCACCAGCGGCGAGCTGCGGCTGAGCCGCAGTTTCCGCGAAGGCCCGCGTCTGCACGTGCTGCACGCGGCGGTGCGCGGGCGCGGCGTGGACAGCGAATACGGCGGCTCGGCGCCGGCGATCGATTACGGCTGGCGGCCGCTGGGCGAACCGCGGCCGCAGCCGCGGCCGGAGGCGTTCGAGTTCGGCGAACGCACCCACGACCGGGTCGAACAATGGACCGCAGGACTGGCTTACGAAGGCCGTTGGCGCGAGGTCGGCGAGTGGAACCTCGGCATCCAGCGCAGCCAGTACCGCAAGCGCATCCTGCAACCCGGCGCGGCGCCGGCGCTGAGCCGCGACGATCCGTGGCTGCCCAGCGCCAGCGTGTCGCTGCAGCTGAGCCCGCGTCTGGCGCTGTACGCCGGCCACACGCGCGGACTGGAAGAGAGCGGCATCGCGCCGGACGACGCGGCCAACCGCAACCAGGCGCTGCCGGCGATCCGCACCCGCCAGACCGATGCGGGGCTGCGTTGGAAGCTCGGCGACGATCTGAAACTGGTAGCCGGCGCGTTCGACGTGCGCAAGCCGTATTTCGCCACCGACGAGAACAACGTGTTCGGGCCGCTGGCCGAGGTGCGCCATCGCGGCGTCGAGCTGAGCCTGAGCGGCAAGCCCGCCGACAACTGGACCTTGGTGGCCGGCGCGGTGCTGATGCGGCCGCGGGTCAACGGCGAAGCGGTGCGGCTGGGCCGGGTCGGCGACCGGCCGATCGGCCAGACCGAGCAGATGCTGCGCGCCGATGTCGAGTATCGCCCGCCGATGCTGCCGGGCTGGTCGTTCGACGCCTCGATGAGCCGCTACGGCGAGCGCGTGGCCTCGCGCGACGGCCGCAACGTGGTGCCGGCCTATGCGCTGGTCGATGTGGGCGCGCGCTACCGCTTCCGCCTCGGCGATGCACCGGCGAGCTTGCGCCTGCTGGTGGCGAACGTCGGCGACACCTTCACCTGGAACATCTACGGCAACAACAGTTTCGGCCTCATCGACGGGCGCCGCTACGTGGCGCAGCTGACGGTGGATTTCGACGGTTGATCGTCGCGCTCGGGGAGATGCGCATGTTGCAACGGTACGAATCGAAGGATGTTCCGCGCCGCGAACCCGCGGGCGCGGCCGCGCTGGCGCCGCAAAGCGCGTTGCGCGCGGCTTACAGCGGCGTGTGCCACGGCACCTTGGGCGAGTTGTGGCAGGGGCCGTGCGAGCACGACGGCGAACTGCACATCGGCCTGATCTCGCTGCCGGTGCGGCGCTACAGTTGGATGCATTTCCTGCCGGGCGAGGACGGCGATCTCGAGCGCGATCTCGACGGCAAGGACAAGTGCCGGCGCGCGATCGAGGCGTATCTGCGCCTGCACGGCAAATCGCTGCCGCCGGGGCGCTTCAGCCACGACAGCGAATTGCCGGTCGGCAAGGGCATGGCGAGTTCCACCGCCGACGTGGTCGCGACCGTGCGCTGCCTGGACCGAGTGTTCGCGCTGCACACGCCCCTGGACGCGCTGACCGAGCTGCTGCGCGGCATCGAGCGCTCCGACAGCGTGTTTCTCGACCGCTACGCGCTGTATCTCAGCGGGCGCCAGCGCGTGCTGCGCGAATTCGGCCCGGCGCCGCGCCTGCACGCCTGTTACATCGATGAAGGCGGCACGGTGGAAACCGAAAAGCTGGCCGAGCCCTTGCTGCAGCATTACCACCGCCACCAGTCTTCCTATCGCGTGCATCTGGAGCTGGCGCTGGAGGCGTTCGAACGCGGCGATGCGGCGGCGATCTGCGAAGTCGCCACGCGCAGCGCGCAGCTGGCGCAGTGGGTGACGCCGAAGCCGCACCTGGACATGATGCTGCGCCATCGCCGAGAACTCGGCGCCGACGGCGTGGTGGTCGCGCACACCGGCAGCCTGATCGGCTATCTGTTCGCGCAACGGCCGGAGCCGATGCGGCTGGGCGAGCTGTCGGCGTTCTTCGCCGGGCTCGGCCGGCAATGCCGGATGATCGAGGCCGGGCCATGAGCGCGGCCGTGCACGCCCACATCGCCGATGCGATCAAGGCGCCCGACCTGGTCCGGCTGGGGCCGAACCTGTATGTGGCGCGGTTCGAGACGATGAAGGTCTACTCGACCCTGGTCGCGGTCGAACGCCTGCTCGCCAGCGGTCGCATCCGCCCTGGCGCGACGCTGATGGACAGCTCCAGCGGCATCTACGCCTATGCGCTGGCGCTGGCCTGCCACAAGTACGGGCTCAACTGCCGCATCGTCGGTTCCAAGACCGTGGACAAGACCTTGATGGTGCAGCTGCGCATCCTCGGCGCCACGGTCGAGCAGGTCGAACCGCAGGCCACGCTCAAGCTCGACCAGAGCCTGCGGGTGGCGCGCATCCGCGAGCTGATGGCGGCCGATCCGGAACTGCACTGGATGCAGCAGTACCACGACGAGATCCATTACTGCGGTTATGAGCCGGTCGCCGAACTGATCGCCGACGGCGTGCGCGGCGCGCCGTTGAGCCTGATCGGCGGCGTCGGGTCGGGCTGCTCCACCGGCGGGCTGGCCCGCGCGCTGCGCGAGCGTGCAGGCGAGGTCGAGCTGATCGGCGTGCAGCCGTTCGGCAGCATGACCTTCGGCTGCGAACACATCGAAGACCCCGGCATCATCATCGCCGGCATCGGCAGCTCGATCCCGTTCCGCAACGTGCGCCACGCGCTGTACGACCAGGTGCACTGGGTCTCGTTCGATTACGGCCTGTCCGGCGCGGTGGCGCTGCTGCGCGAGCATGCGCTGTTCGCCGGCCTGTCCAGCGGCTGCTGCTATCTGGTCGCGCAGCGCGAAGCGCGGCTGCATCCCGAACGCAACGTGGTGTTCCTCGCCGCCGACACCGGCCACCGCTACGTCGACGGCGTGTTCGCGCGCTTCGACGAAGCGCTGGCGCTGGACGATCTACAACCGGCGCCGGTGGAGCGGCTGGACCAGTTGCGCCTGCCGTGGTCGGCGATGCGCTGGAACCGCGCCGCGTTCGAGCCGGCGCTTTCTCCCGTTTCCGCAGCCGCGGCGCAGCCCGCGGCCGCGCACTGAATCCCTTTCCACGGAGCTTCGCCCCATGGCGCATTTGTTGATGATCGAAAGCTGGGTCGGCGGCACCGGCCGGATTTTCCCGCCGGCGATCGCCCGGCTCGGCCACCGCTACACCTTCGTCACCCGCAACCGCGGCCACTACCAGGATCCGCGTTCGCGCGAGATCCATCCGGTGATCGAGCATGCCGAGAATGTGCTGAGCTTCGATACCAACGACGTGACCGCGCTGGTCGAGTTCCTGCGCGCCCAGCACGAGGTGCTGGAGTTCGACGGCGTGGTGACGATCTGCGACTACTACATCGGCACCGTGGCCGAAGTGGCGCAGGCGCTGAACCTGCCGCAAGCGTTCTCCGACAACGTAGTGATGGAGCGGCGCAAGGACTTGGTGCGCGAGGCGATCGAACGCGCGTTCCTGCCCAACCCGAAGTTCGCCGTGGCCGGCGAATGGGAGCAGGTGCGCGAGGAAGCGGCGCGCATCGGCTATCCGCTGGTGGTCAAGCCCACCGACCTGGCATCCAGCGCCTTCGTCAAGCTGGTGCGCGATGAAGCGCAGCTGCGCGAGTCCTTCGACGCGCTGGCCGCGTTCCCGCGCAACTTCCGCGAGCAGGCGCGGGTGCCGCTGCTGCTGCTGGAAGAGTTCATGGACGGCGAAGAGGTCAGCGTCGAGGCCTGCACTTACCGCGGCAGCACCACGGTGATCGGCATCACCGACAAGAGCCTCACCGGCTTTCCCTATTTCATCGAGGACGGCCACATGTTCCCGGCGCGGCTCGATCCGCAACTGGCGCAGCAGGTCGAAGCGCTGGTGCGCGGCGCGCTGGCCGCGGTCGGCCACGATCACGGGCTCAGCCATACCGAGGTCAAGCTGACTTCGAAGGGCCCGCGCATCGTCGAGATCAATCCGCGTCCCGGCGGCAACTACATCGCCGAGCTGATCCAGCGCGCCACCGGCATCGACCTGCTCGACGCGCAGATCGAACTGGCGCTGGGCCGCGAACCGGACCTGCAGCGCCGCGACACCGGCGTGGCCAGCGCGGCGATCAAATTCGTGGTGCCGGTGCGCGCCGGTCGCGCGCTCGCGCTCGACGGCGCCGATGCCCTCGACGCCGATCCGAACATCGCGCGCTGGAGTTTGGCCGCGGTGGCCGACACCGACGTGTCGGCGCCGATCGACAACGCCTGCTATCTCGGCCACGTGATCGCCACCGATGCGCACGGCCTGGACGCGCGCGCCCACGCCGAGCGCGCCGTGGCCGGGCTGCGCTTGCGTTACGCCGACGAAACCGTCGCTCCCGCCGCCTGATCGCGGCGTCCTTTTCCGCTTACTTCACGAGCCGCGCATGAATCCGCCCGTTCCCCATACCGTCGCCGACCTCACCGAAGCCGTCCTGCGCGGCGCCCATGGCCCCGATCCTGCGCAACTGCACGCGGTCGGCGCGTTCTGGGTCCGCCAGAGCACCCAGTTCCCGGGCACCGACACCAAGTACCGCAATTACTACTTGGTGCTGCGCGCTGAATCCGCGTTCGGCGGTTGCTGCCTGGAGCGCGACCAGCTCGAGTCGGCCATCGCCGAGGACTTGTCCGGCCGCAGCCTGGCCGAGCTGTTGCGCGACGAGCGCACGCCGGTGCGCGTGGCCGCGCTCGACGCCTACCTGGCCCTGGCCTATCCGCATCGGGAACAAGCGCAGGCGCAGACTCTGCTGCTGCCGCACGGCACGCCGCTGGAGCGGGCCAAGGCGCGCGACGCCGCCATCGCCGGCTTGCTCGACATTCGGCCGGGCATGCGCGTGGGCCTGATCGGCGTGGTCAATCCGCTGGTCGAAGCGATCCAGGCGCGCGGCGGCACCTGCCTGCCCTGCGATTTCAATCTGCGCCGCACCGCCGACGGCACCGAGGTCATCGCCGATATGGAAGTGGTGCTGGCGCAGGCCGACTTGGTCATCGCCACCGGCATGACCTTGAGCAACGGATCGTTCGACCGCATCGTCGAGGTCGCGCGCGAGCGCGGCATCGGCCTGGTGGTGTACGCGCAAACCGGCAGCGCGATCGTGCCGCGCTTCCTCGGCCACGGCGTCGCCGCGGTGTCGGCCGAACCGTTTCCGTTCTCGCAGTTCAGCGCCGATCCCACGCCGATCCATCTGTATCGGGCCGAACGCATCGGCGCGCGCGAGGCCGCCTGAGCCAGCGCATGAACGCCTCCGCCGCACCCGCCGCCGGATTGCCCGACCTCGACGAAGCCGCGCGCAAGCGCGCGCTCGCCGGGTTGCTGGTCTACACCTTCTTCATGGTGGCCGGCTTCGCCATGCTGATGCCGCTGGTGGCGGTGCATTACGTCGACAGCCTGGGCATGGCCGCCGCCGCGGTCGGTCTGGCGTTGGCGGTGCGGCAGTTGTTGCAGCAGGGTTTGGCCCTGCTCGGCGGCATGCTGTCCGACCGCTTCGGCGCGCGGCGCATGATCTGCCTGGGCGTGCTGCTGCGCGCGGCCGGTTTCGCCAGCCTCGCCTTCGCCGACGATCTGCCGCTGCTGCTGGCGGCGATGGCGCTGTCGGCGCTGGGCGGGGCGATGTTCGAAGCGCCGTATCAGGCCAGCATCGCCGCGCTCACCGACGCGCAGACCCGGCCGCGCTATTACGCGATCAGCAACTGGGTCAGCGGCGTGGCGACCACGCTCGGGCCGCTGCTCGGCGTGGCCCTGCTGCGTTTCGATTTCCGCGTCGTGTGCCTGGCCGCGGCGGCGTGCTTCGCGCTGAACTTCGTCATCGCGCTGAAGCTGCTGCCGACGTTCGAGATGCCGCCGCAACCGCCGCCGCTGCGCCACGGCCTGGGGCTGGTGCGGCGCAACCGCGACTTTCTGGCGCTGGTCGGCTGGCTGATGCTGTATTGGTTCCTGGCGGTGCAGATCAACATCAGCTTCCCGCTGCTGGCGCAGGCGCTGGCCGGCAGCGTCGACGGAGTCGGCGCGATGTTCGCGCTCAGCGCCGGCATCACCGTCGCGTTGCAGTACGGGCTGGTGCGCTGGCTTGATCGCTGGTTGAGCGCGGCGCAGTTGCTGGTGCTCGGCGTGACGCTGATGGCGCTGTCGACCGGCGCGATCGCCTGGGCCGCGACGTACCCGCAATTGCTCGCCTGCGTCGCCGGCTATGCGGTCGGCGCGGTGCTGACCCGTCCGACCCAGCAAACCCTGATCGCCGGGCTCGCCGACGCGCGCGCGCTCGGCACCTTCCTCGGCGTGAGCTCGCTGAGCCTCGCCGTCGGCGGCGGCCTGGGCAACATCGCCGGCGGTTGGCTGATGGACGCGGCCGCGTCCGGCGCGCGGCCGTGGCTGCCGTGGGCGACGTTCTGCGCGGTCGGGCTGCTCAGCGCGCTCGGCCTGCATCTCGCCCTGCGCCGGCAAGCGGCGCCCGCCTAGCGCACAGCTTTCCCTTCCCCGTCGCTTTAGTTGCCCTCTCCCGGACTCCGGCAAAGGAGAGGGCTTTTTTTCGTCCGTTGTTTCGCCGGATCACTCGGGCGGCGGCGCGATCGCTTCGAAACGCTCGCGCAGGAATTCGCGCAGCCGCTGCACCAGAGGGCTCAGCAGGCGCCGGTCGGGGCAGACCAGGTTCAGCGGCGCCGGTTCGCCGCGCCAGTCGCGACACAGCACACGCAACTGCCCGGCCAGCACTTCCTGCGACACGTCCAGCCACGACTTGAAGGCGATGCCGTGCCCGGCCAGCGCCCAGCGCTTGACCGCGTGGCCGTCGTCGCTGACCCGGTCGCCGCGCACGCGCAGGTCGCGCACGTCGTCGCCGCGGGTCAGCCGCCAGCGGTCTTGGGTTTCGCCGCGGATCAGCATGCGCAGGCAATTGCGTTCGGCCAGTTCCTGCGGATCGGCCGGTTCGCCGTGGCGGCGCAGATAATCCGGCGAGGCGCACAGCACGCGGCGGTTGTCGGCGCGCAGCGGCAGCGCGATCAGGCTCGAGTCCGGCGGCGGGCCGTAGCGCAGCGCCACGTCCACCGGCTGGCGGTAGACGTCGGCGAAGTGGTCGGACAGGTTGGCGCGCAGTTGCACTTGCGGATGCGCTGCGAGAAACCCGTCCAGCCACGGCAACACCAGGCTGCGGCCGAGATCGGACGGCATCGACAATTGCAGGCTGCCGCGCAGCACCGCCTGATCGCCGCGCAGCGCCTGCTCGCCCTCGTCGATGGCGCGCAGCGCTTCGCGCGCGTGCTGCAGGAAGCGTTCGCCCTCGGAAGTAAGCCGCAGGCTGCGAGTGGAGCGCACGAACAGCTGCGCGTGCAGTTCCGCCTCCAGCCGCTTGAGCGTGGCGCTGGCCGCGGCCGGGCTGATGTCGAGCGCGCGCGCCGCGGCCGACAGGCTGCCGGCGTCGGCGGCGCGCACGAACAGGACGAGATCGGCGAAGGCCTTCATGTTCGGCGCCCCAGGTTCGAAGGTCTATTTTCAAAGGTCTATTGAAACAGAACCGGCTTATGCCCGGTTTTCGCCGCGCCGGCAAGGCGTCAGCCTGATGCCGTCGCCCTTCGGAACCGGCCATGAGCGCCACCGACCTCACCTGTGCGCCGCATTGGCGCTTCGATCACCTCAATCTGCGCGGCCGCGCCGACGATGCCGCGCTGGCGCGCCTGTTCGGCGGCGTGATGGGGCTGCGTCCGGGCTATCGGCCGCCGTTTCCGTTTCCCGGGCAATGGCTGTATCGCGGCGATGAGGCCTGGTTGCATCTGGTGCAACCCTCGTCGTCGCAAGACTCGCAGCCGCGCCTGGGTCATATCGCCTTCCGCACCGATCAGCCCGCCGCGGCGCTGATCGAGCGCGTGCGCGCCGCCGGCCTCGCGCACGAGATCGCGGTGGTGCCCGAGCAGGGCGAGGTGCAGGTGTTCGTGCCGCTGCCGGGCGGGCTGGTGATCGAACTCGATGCGCCGGCCGATGCCGCCTATGCCGGCGACGGCGTTTACCGCAGCCGCCTGGCTCGCCGCGGCGCCTGATCCGCTTCGGCTTCATCCACTTCCTCGCCATCCACTTTCACGCGCGCCGCTACGACGGCGCCTTCTTCGAAAAAAGGACCATCCCGATGAAATCCCTGTCCCGCGCGCTGCTCGCCGCAGCCGTGTCGCTTTGCGTCGCCGGCACCGCCGCGCATGCCGCCGAGGCCCTGAAGCAAGACAAACGCCTGCAAGTGGTCGCCGTCTCCGACGTGCGTCCCGGCAACGTCGCCGTCGCGGCCGACGGCCGCGTGTTCGCGACCTTCCACCCGCTCGGCGATACCCGCCTGCAGCTGGCCGAAGCGGTGGACGGCAAGCTGCGGCCGTATCCGGACATGAGCGTGCAGAACGGCGGCGCTGCGGCGACGGATGCCACGCTCGACACGCCGTTGGGCATCAGCGTCGACCGCAAGGGCCGGCTGTGGGTGATCGACATGGGGCTCAAGCTCGGCAAGACCCGGTTGTGGTCGTTCGATCTCAAGACCAACAAACTCGCGCGCAAATACGAACTGCCGGCCGATATCGCGCCCAAGGGCAGCTTCGTCCAGGACTTCGCCATCGACGAGACGCACGGCTGGGCGTATCTGGCCGACATCGCCAACCCCGGCATCATCGCGCTGAATCTCGACAGCGGCGCCGCGCGCCGCTTCGGCGGCCACGCCGCGCTGCAGGCCGAAGACGTGGATATGAAGATCGACGGCCGGGTGGTGAACTTCGGCGGCAAGCCGGCGCGCGTGGGCATCAACCCGATCACCTTGTCGGCCGACCGCGAGACGCTGTACTTCGGCGCGATGAACGGCACCACCTGGTACCGCCTGCCGGCGCGGTTGCTGCGCGAAGGCGCCGACGATGCGGCCATCGCTGCGGCGATCGCGCCGGCCGGGCCGAAGCCGATCAGCGACGGCGTCGCCACCGGCGCCGATGGCACGCACTGGTTCACCGACCTGCAACGCCACGCCATCGTGCGCCTGGGCCGCGACGGCAAGCTGCGCGACGCGCTGCGCGATCCGCGCCTGCAATGGCCGGACAACCTCGCGCTCGGCGGCGACGGCTGGGTCTATATGTCGGTCAATCAGCTCGACCGCACCCCGGCCTTCACCGGCGGCGCCGACGGCGGCAAGCCGCCGTACTACCTCTACCGCTTCCGTGCGCGCTGAGCGCGCGCCGCCGCCGATCTTCCGATCGCTCCCGCATTCGATCTTCCGCTCGAGGAACGCCATGAGCCACGCCTTGTTCGAACCCATGCCGCTGGGCCCGCTGCGGCTGCCCAACCGCATGGTGATGTCGCCGATGACCCGCGCGCGCAGCGCCCAGCCCGGCAACGTGCCGACGGCGGCGATGGCGCGTTACTACGCCCAGCGCGCCGGTGCCGGCCTGATCGTCAGCGAGGCCACCCAGGTGTCGCCGCAAGGGCAGGGCTACAGCTTCACGCCCGGCATCCACAGCCCGGCGCAGATCGACGGTTGGCGGCAGGTCACCGACGCGGTGCACGCCGCGGGCGGCCGCATCTTTCTGCAGCTGTGGCATGTGGGCCGGATGTCGCATGCGAGCTTCCACGACGGCGAGCCGCCGGTGGCGCCTTCGGCGTTGTCGCCGGACGCGCAGGTGTGGATCGTGCGCGACGGCGTCGGCGCGATGGTCGATTGCCCGCTGCCGCGCGCGCTGCGGCGCGAGGAGATCGCAGGCGTCGTCGAGCAGTTCCGCCGCGGCGCCGCCAACGCCATCGCCGCCGGCTTCGACGGCGTCGAGATCCACGGCGCCAACGGCTATTTGATCGACCAGTTCCTGCGCACCACCTCGAACGTGCGCGAGGACGAGTACGGCGGCTCCATCGCCAACCGGGTGCGCTTTCTCGACGAGGTGACGCGCGCGGTCGCCGCCGAGGTCGGCGCGCAGCGCACCGGCATCCGTCTTGCGCCGTACATCACCGCGCGCAACATGAACTGCCCGCAGATCATTCCGGCGATCCTGGAAGCGGCGCGGCGCCTGCAGGCCATTGGCGTGGCTTATCTGCATCTGTCGGAAGCCGATTGGGACGATGCGCCGCACGTGCCCGATTCCTTCCGGCATGAGCTGCGCGCGATCTACTCCGGCGCGCTGATCGTCGCCGGCCGCTACGACCGCGAGCGCGGCGAGCGCATCCTGGGGCAAGGTTTGGCCGATCTGGTCGCGTTCGGGCGGCCGTTCATCGCCAATCCGGACCTGCCGCAGCGCTATGCGCACGATTGGCCGCTGGCGGCGTTCGACCCGGCGACCTTGTTCGGTGGCGACGAGCGCGGCTACACAACGTATCCGACCTACGCCGGATAACTGCGCAAGCGCGCGGCTACGGCGCGGTGGCGCGCTCCAGCGCCATCAGCGTCGCCAGTGCGTCTTCGCGCGAGTCGCCGCACATCTCGGCTTGCGGCTGCAGCGAGGCGCAAAAGCGCGGCCGCTCGGGTTTTCCGAACAAACGGCAGCGCAGTTCATCGTCGAGTTGCACGCAGGGAATGCCGGCCGGCTTGCCGTGCGGCATGCCGGGAATCGGCGAGGCGATCGAAGGGGCGATGCAGCAGGCGCCGCAGCGGTCGCGGCAGCGCATCGCCGTGCGCTCAGGCCTGCGGCGGCGCCGGCCGCTTGGCCAGCACGGCGGCGATCAGCAGGCCGGTGGCGGTCAGCGACAGCACGATGTGGACGCCGCCGATCACGGAATGGAACAGGCCAGCCGAACTGGCCGGCATGCCGGAAGCCAGGCTCTTGTACATCCAGGCTTGTCCCGCCAGCCCCAGCAGCATGCCGACGATCTCCAGGGAAAACGCGGCCACCGCATAGACCGCGCCGACGCCGATACGGCGCCTCCACGACAGGCACAGCACCAGGCCGATGGCGCAGGCGATCAGGTTCGGCGTCATCATCGCCGCTTGCGCGCCCAGTGCGGGCAGCCAGTCTTCGAACGTCATGCGCGGCTCCTTGCCGGTACGCGCGCGTCGGCGCGCGCGGGAAAATCGTCGGATGCGAGAGGACTTTAGTCCGCGGTCACCAGGGTGCCCGCGCCCTGACGCAGCAGGTCGTAGACCGGATCGGTGTCGGCGCGGCGGCGATGCCAGCGCTCGAAACTTTCCGCGGCCTGTTCGACCAGCATGCCCAGGCCGTCGTGGCGGTCGTGCGCGCCGGCGACCTTGGCCCAGGCCAGGAATGGGATCGCCGCTTCGCCGTAGCTCAAGTCCACCGCCGCGGTGCGCGGCGTGGCCAGGCTCATCGGCAGGCTCGGGAATTCGTGTTCGCGCGCGGCCGAGGTGGCGTTGACGATCAGATCGAAGTTGCCGAGGTTGCCGACATCGGCGAGATAACGCGGATGCACGCGGCCCGGCTGGCCGAGCGTGTCGGCCAGCGCGTCGGCGCGTTCGCCGGTGCGGTTGACGATGTACAGGTCGCCGATGCCGGCATCGAGCAGCGCCGGCGCCACGCCGCGCGCGGCGCCGCCGGCGCCGATCAGCAGGGTGCGGCGTTCGCGCAGGTCCAGGCCGTGGCGCTCGGTGAGGTCGCGGATCAGGCCGACGCCGTCGGTGTTGTCGCCTTCCCAGCCGGTCGCGCTGCGGATCAGGGTGTTGACCGCGCCGGCGCGGCGGGCGCGCTCGCTCAGATGGGTGCAGATGCTCGCCGCGCGGGTCTTCAGCGGCAGGGTGATGTTGGCGCCGAGGCCGCCCTCGGCAGCGAACTCGGCCAGGGCCACGTCGAAGCGCTCGGGCGCGGCGTCGATCGCCACGTATTCCAGCGAGATCCCGAACTGGCGCGCGAAGGCCGCGTGGATGCGCGGCGACAGCGAGTGCGCGACCGGATGGCCGAACACCGCATAGCGCAGGACCGGGCTGGACGAACTGGAATCGATCGACATGGGCGCGCCTCGTTAGACTGGTGACTCTTCCGATGGGAGCAAGACGCGCATGCGCCACGCCAGGGTCTGGTGGATTCCGAGTGTACTCCTCGTCTGCGCCGTAGCCAGCCCGCCCGCTGCGGCCCTGAACGAATACGGCATAGAAGGCATGGGCGTGGTCTCGACCGCGCACAGCGAAGTGCGCGCGAGCGTGAGTCCCGACGGACGGCGCATCGTCTGGGGCAGCGACCGTCCCGGCGGCGCGGGCGGGCGCGACCTGTGGCAAGCCACCTTGGTCGACGGCCGCTGGCAGAACCCCGAGCCGCTGGCGCTGAATACCGCCGCCACCGACTTCGATCCGCACTTCAGCGCCGACGGCCGCTGGCTGTTGTTCTTCTCCGACCGCCCCGGCGGCCAGGGCAAGGACGATCTGTACCGCGCCGCGGTGCGGCCCGACGGCAGCTTGGGCCCGGCCGAAAACCTCGGCCCCGGCGTCAACACCGCCGGCCGCGAATGGGCGCCGACGCTGAGCCGCGACGGCCGCCACCTGATGTTCGCCAGCGACGGCCGCGGCGGCGCCGGCGGCCAGGATTTATGGATCGCGCGCTGGGACGGCAAGGCCTTCGTCGACCCGCGCCCGGTCCCGGGCGTCAACACCGCCGCCGATGAATTCGACGCCGCCTGGCTCGGCGACGGCCGCGCGATCGTATTCACCCGCTCGCAGAGCGTGGACGGCGACAAACCGTTCCGCCTGTTCGTCGCGCAATGCGATGGCCAGCGCTATGGCGATGCGGTTGCGCTGAAGCTGTCGTTCAACACCGAAGAGAACTTCACCTTCGGGCCGACGCTGGACTGGAACAAGCCGACCGAGTTGCTGCTCAACGGCACCGCCAAGGCGCCGAAGGCGGGGCGGCAGGATATCTATCGGATGGCGGCGCCGGCGGCGACGGGCAAGGATGGGTGCGTGGGCGGCGCGGCGAAATGATGTGGGAGGGCCTTCAGGCCCGACGCTCTTCGTTCGGATCGCGGCGATCGGGAACAAGAGCGTCGGGCCTGAAGGCCCTCCCACACTTAAAGGGCGGGCTTCAGTTCGCCTCGCGCATCCACTGCGCCGCATCCAATGCGAAGTAGGTCAGCACTCCGTCGGCGCCGGCGCGCTTGATCGAGGTCAGCGACTCCAGCACGCAGCCGCGTTCGTCGAGCCAGCCGTTCTGGATTGCGGCGCGCAGCATCGCGTACTCGCCGCTGACTTGATACACGAACGTCGGCGCGCCGAATTCGTCCTTGGCCCGGCGCACGATGTCCAGGTACGGCAGGCCCGGCTTGATCATGATCATGTCGGCGCCTTCGTCGAGGTCGAGCGCGATCTCGCGCATCGCTTCGTCGCTGTTGGCCGGGTCCATCTGGTAGGTGTACTTGTTGCCCTTGCCCAGCGCGCCGGCCGAGCCCACCGCGTCGCGGAACGGGCCGTAGAAGCTGGAGGCGTACTTGGCGCTGTAGGCCAGGATTCGGGTGTGGATGTGGCCTTCGCTTTCCAGCTCGGCGCGGATCTGGCCGATGCGGCCGTCCATCATGTCGCTGGGCGCGACGACGTCGGCGCCGGCGGCGGCGTGCGACAGCGCCTGCTTGACCAGCGCTTCGACGGTCTCGTCGTTCATGACGTAGCCGCTGTCGTCGATCAGGCCGTCCTGGCCGTGGGTGGTGTACGGGTCGAGCGCGACATCGGTGATCACGCCCAGTTCGGGGAAGCGCTGCTTGAGCGCGCGCACTGCGCGTTGGCACAGGCCGTCGTCCTGCCATGCGGCTTCGGCGGTGAGCGACTTGGCCTCCGGCGCGGTGACCGGGAACAGCGCCAGCGCCGGCACGCGCAGCTCGCTGGCGCGCTCGGCCACGCGCAGCAGTTCGTCGATCGACAGGCGTTCGATGCCGGGCATCGAGCCGACCGGGGCGCGGCCGTCGAGTTCGTGGACGAAGACCGGGTAGATCAGGTCGTTCGCGGTGAGGACGGTCTCGCGCATCAGCCTGCGCGAGAACTCATCGCGGCGCATCCGCCGCGGGCGGGTGTAGGGGTAGCTCATGGCGGCATAGTCTACTCCCGCGCGCGGCGGGGGCCTGCGGCCGTGGGTCGCACAGGGATGGGGATGCAGCGTTCTGCCTCGGTCGGCAAGTTGGTGCGTCGGGCCCGGCGTGCTCCCTCTCCCGCTTGTGGGGTGAGGGGCTGCGCTTGCGAGCCACAGGCTCGCGCAGCACCGAACGCATGAACGCTCTGCGTTCGGGCCGGAATATGGGCCAGGGCGAGGGTGTCGAGGCGCGGCGGGCCCTCACCCCAACCCCTCTCCCGCAAGCGGGAGAGGGGCTTTGGCGCAGCGGGCAAAGTTCGCTGCATCGAGCTCGGATGCTCCCTCTCCCGCTTGCGGGAGAGGGCTGGGGTGAGGGTGTCGGAGTGCGGTGGGCCCTCACCTCAACCCCTCTTCTACAAGCGGGAGAGGGCCTTCAATCCGAATAGACGCGGTAACGCAGCGGACGCACATGGATCAGGCTGCCCGCGGCCGGCGTCACCGCGTCCGGGGTCGCCACCAGGTCCAGTTCCAGCGGCCGGGTCTGGCCTTCCACGTTCAATTCCAGGGTGATGCGCTCGGCCAGCCGGTGCGAGGAGATCACCCGCGCGGCCAGGCCTTCGCCGGCGCCGACCAGGGCCATGTCGTGCGGGCGCACGTACAGGCGCGCGCGGCTGCGGCTGTGCACGTCTACCGGCAAGCGCAGGCCGTGGCCGTCGATGGACAGCTCGCCGCCCTCGGTCTGGCCGTCGATGACGTTGGCGCGGCCGATGAAGTCGAACACATAGGCCGAGGCCGGCGCGCTGTAGATCTCGTCGGGCGTGCCGATCTGCTCGATCCGGCCGTCCTTGAGCACGACTACGCGGTCGGCCAGCTCCAGCGCTTCTTCCTGGTCGTGGGTGACGAACAAGGTGGTCTGCCCGGTCTGGTCGTGCAGGCGGCGCAGCCAGCGGCGCAGTTCGACGCGTACCTTGGCGTCGAGCGCGCCGAAGGGTTCGTCGAGCAGCAGCACGGTCGGGTCGATGGCCAGCGCGCGCGCCAAGGCCACGCGCTGTTTCTGCCCGCCGGACAATTGTTCGGGATAGCGCGCGCCCAGCTCGGGCAGCTGGATCAGGCCGAGCAGTTCCTGCACGCGTTTGGCGATCGTCGCCTTGTCGGGCCGCCGCGCGCGCGGCCGGCTGCGCAGGCCGAAGGCGATGTTCTCGGCCACGGTCATGTGCTTGAACAGCGCGTAGTGCTGGAACACGAAGCCGACGTTGCGCTCGCGCAGGCTCAGTCGGGTGGCGTCGTTCTGGCCGAACAGCAGCCGGCCCGAATCCGGCGGCAGCAGGCCGGCGATCACCCGCAACAAGGTGGTCTTGCCCGAGCCCGACGGGCCCAGCAGCGCGACCAGTTCGCCCGAGGCGACGTCCAGGTCGACCGCGTCGAGCGCGGCCACGTTCGCGTAACGCTTGGCGATGGCTTTGAGATGCAGGTCCATTGGGTATCCGTTCGATCAATGCCGCCGGTGCGATTGCGCCAGCGCATCGCCGTGCCGCGTTTCCAGCCACAGTTTCACCACCAAGGTCACCAGCGCCAGGCCCGCGAGCAGCGAGGCCGCCGCGAACGCCGCCGCGGCTTCGCCGCCGAGCTGCTTGTAGAGAACCTCCACGTGCAGCGACAGGGTGTTGGTGGCGCCCATCACGTTGCCCGAAACCACGGTCACCGCGCCGAACTCGCCCATCGCGCGCGCGCTGCACAACAGCACGCCGTACAGCAGGCCCCACTTGATGTTGGGCAGGGTCACCTTGAAGAACATGGTCCAGGCGTTGGCGCCGAGCGAGCGCGCGGCCAGCTCTTCGTCGCTGCCTTGCTGCTCCATCAGCGGGATCAGCTCGCGCACCACGAACGGGAAGGTCACGAACAAGGTCGCCAGCACGATGCCGGGCGTGGCGAACAGGATCTTGAGGTCGTGGGCGTTGAGGAAGTCGCGGAAGAAACCGTGGGTCGGGCTGAACAACAGCACCAGGCACAGGCCGGCGACCACCGGCGAAACCGCGAACGGCAGGTCGATCAACGACAGCAGCGTGCGCTTGCCGCGGAACTCGAAGCGGGTCAGCGCCCAGGCCGCGAACACGCCGCAGATGGCGTTGACCGGGACCACGATCGCCGCAGTCAGCAAGGTCAGCTTGAGCGCGTCGACCGTGTGTTCCTCGGCAACCGCGCCCCACCACACCTTCAGCCCGCTGCCGAACGCGGCGCCGAGCAGGGCGAACAGCGGCAGCACCACCACCAGCAGCATCACCGCCACGGCCAGGCCGATCAGCGTCCAGCGCACCCAGGCCGGTTCCTGCAAGTGGTCGCGCTCAGCCATCGCGGCGGTTCCCGTGGGCGAACAAGGTCGAGGCGGCGTTGATCGCCAGCAGGCAGGCGAACGACATCAGCAGCAGCAAGGTCGCCAGCACGATCGCGGCCGGCACGCCGCCGTCCTCTTCCAGGCGGATGGTGATCAGCATCGGCGCGATCTCGGTCTTCCACGGCAGGTTGCCGGAGATGAAGATCACCGAGCCGAATTCGCCCAGCGCGCGTGCGAACGCCAGCGAGAAGCCGGTCAGCAGCGCCGGCAGCAGTTCGGGCAGGATCACTCGGCGCAGCGTGGTCAGGCGCGAGGCGCCGAGCGAGATCGCGGCTTCTTCCTGTTCGCGGCCCAGCGCTTCGAGCACCGGTTGCACCGTGCGCACTGCGAACGGCAGGCCGACGAAGATCAGGGCGATGACGATGCCGGTGAAGTTGTTGACCAACTGGATGCCGAACGGCTTGACCAGTTGCCCGATCCAGCCGTTCTCATCGTAGATCGCCGCCAAGGTGATGCCGGCCACCGCGGTGGGCAGGGCGAAGGGCAGGTCGACCAGCGCGTCCATCAGGCGCCGGCCGGGGAAGCGGTAGCGCACCAATACCCAGGCGATCAGCGCGCCGAACAGCAGCGCGGCGATCGCGGCGATCAACGACGCGCCGAAGCTGACCTTGAGCGAGGCGATCACGCGCGAGTCGGAAATCGCGCGCGCCCAGCCGGCCCAGCCCAATCCGCCGGAACGCAGGATCAACGCCGCCAGCGGCAGCAGCACGATGAGGCCGAGCCAGGTCAGGCCGATGCCGAGGCCCAGCCCGAAACCGGGCAGGGGACGGCGCCAGCGACCGGAGGCCGGCAATGGGAGGGCTTGCTCGCTCATGTGGCGGTGGGCGGCAGAAGTTTTGAGGGACGCAGGGGTGCGACGCTATCGCGTTGGCTCGATCCGGTGGAAATGCGCGTTGGTTGTATCGAGGTGCGCGATGGCGATATGGGGTCTGAGTCGGCGATGGTCGGGAAGTTCCGTACGGTGAATGGGGTGGGGGTTCGGGGCGGGCAGCGGATGGCTGACTCGATTGCCGGATTGGCCAGGGCCTGAGCGCATCGCCCCCCTCACGCCGTCATTCCGGCGAAAGCCGGAACCCATTTTGCTGTTGTTCCTGCGGCCCGGGATCGAGGGTAGGGCAAAGTCAAAATGGGTTCCGGCTTTCGCCGGAATGACGGTGTGGGGGCTTCGTCGGAACGACGACGCAGCGCCGCCGCAACAACACACCGCGGTCGCGCCGGCTCTCGCACGCCGGCGCGGCCGCGGCCCGATGACGCTGCGGTTACGAACTTACTTGGGCTGATAGATCTTGTCGAAGAACCCGCCGTCGGAGAAATGCGCGGCCTGCGCCTTCTTCCAGCCGCCGAAGGCGCCGTCGATGGTCACCTGCTTGATCGCCGGGAACTTGGCCAGCTCCGCCGCCGGCACCTTGTCCGGCTCGGCCGGGCGGTAGCCGTGCTTGGCCGCCAGGCGCTGGCCTTCGGGGGTGTAGAGGAAACGCAGATAAGCCTCGGCCTGCTTGCGCGTGCCGTGCTTGTCGACGTTCTTGTCGACCCAGGCCACCGGCGGCTCGGCCTTGATGCTCAGGCTCGGCACCACCATCTCGAACTGGCCGCGGCTGTTGGACTGGTCGAGCGTCAGCAGCGCCTCGTTCTCCCACGCGATCAGCACGTCGCCGATCTTGCGGTCGACGAAGGTGGTGGTGGAGCCGCGCGCGCCGGTATCGAGCACGGGCACGTTCTTGAACAGCTGGGTCAGGTAGTCGGTGACTTTGTCGCCGTCGCGGAACTTGGTCGACGCCCAGGCCCAGGCCGCCAGATAGTTCCAGCGCGCGCCGCCGGAGGTCTTGGGATTGGGGGTGATCACGCCGACGCCGGGCTTGATCAGATCGTCCCAGTCCTTGATGCCCTTCGGGTTGCCCTTGCGCACCAGGAACACGATGGTCGAGGTATACGGCGAGCTCTGGTGCGGCAGGCGCTTCTGCCAATCGGCCGGCAATTGCTTGGCGTTGGCGACGGTGTCGATGTCGCCGGCGAGCGCCAGCGTCACCACGTCGGCCTCCAGCCCGTCGACCACGGCGCGCGCCTGCTTGCCCGAGCCGCCGTGCGAGGTGCGGATGTTGAGGGTCTCGCCGGTCTGCTGTTTCCACTGCGCGGCGAAGACCTGGTTGACCTCGGCGTAGAACTCGCGCGTGGGGTCGTAGGAGACGTTGAGCAGTTCGGCGTCCTTGGCCGCGGCGGTGCCGGCGGCGAGCGCGACGCTGAGCAGTACCCAGCGGAATGCGGTTTTCATCGGTCGATCCTCTGCGAGATGGGGTAAGTCCGGAACGTGTCGAATGGAAAGATTTCGGATCAGAACGCGAGCTGGGCGCGGGTGAAGAACGCCTTTTCGTCCTCGCGGTCGCGGCCGGCGGCGGCGCCGCCGTCGAATTGGGTTTGAGTGTAGTTGGCGACCAGTTTCAGATTGGAGGTGAGGTACCAGTTCAAGCCCAGCCCCCACGAGCGCGCGGCGGCGGCGACGGCGTTGGGATCGGCGAAGCGCGGGAACGCGGCGTCGTCGATCTCCAGGCGGCCGTAGCGCGCGACCAGTTCGAACGCGCCCCAGCCTGCACTACCCACGGTAAAAGGATGGTTAGGCCGGGACACGCCGCGGTAGCCGGCATCCTCGCCGGTGAGCACCAGGCCGGCGGTGAGCTGCCAGGCGCGGTGGTCGAGTTCCTCGCGCACCGCGCCCACCCGCACTTCCTGGCTGGAGCTGACGTATTCGCCGAGCAGGCCGAAGGCGTTGCGGTAGAAATACAACTGCGGCGACCAGCGCTTGGTCGCACCGTCGGCCAGCACGGTGCTGCGGTAGTTGAAGAACTGCGACTGTCCCGGCGTGCGGTAGCGCGGCAGGAAGTTGTTGCCGCTGCCGGCGCGGTCGCCGGCGCTGGCGCCCAGGCCGAAGCCCAACCCTTGCAGCGCGCCGCCGGCGTTCTTCCACGGCTCCAGGAAGATGCGTCCGGCGTATTCGAATTCGTTGTCCGGATTGGTGGTGGGGCTGTCGCGGCCGTCGACCGCGCCGTTGAACACGCCGACCGCGTAGCTCACGGTGGAGCCGGCGAACTCGCCCTGCAACTGCAGGCCCAGGTCGCGGTTGGGCGTGAGTTCGGAGGCCAGGCCCAGCTCGATCAAACCGGTGGAACCGCTCGACTGCAACCGTTCCAGTCCGACCGGGCTCTTGAACTTGCCGATGCGCAAGGTCGCGCGCGGATCGAACTTCAGATCGAGGTAGGCGTCGTTGATGGTGGCGGTGTCGCCGGCGAACTCCGGCATGATGCGGAAGCCGACCAGCGAGCCCCAGCTGCCTTCGATGCTCGGCTGGATCCGCCGCCACAGGAAGGTGTCGTTCTGCGGTACCTGCGAATCGCCGATGAAGAAACGGCCGTCGGCCTGCACCAGCGCCTTGAGCTTGACTTCGACATCGCCCGGCGGCGGCGACTTGATCGACAGGCCCTTGCTCGCGCTCAGCGCCACCACCGGCGTGCTGGCGGCCTTGGCCGCGCTTTCCTCGGCCTGCAGTTCCAGCTTGCGCTCGATGATGCGCAGGCGCTGGTCGAGATCGGCGAGGCCTTCGCCGCCCTCGCTGCCGGCGACGGCCGGCGCGGCGGCGCCCAGGCGTTGTTCGATCGCCTTGAGGCGTTGCGCCAGTTGCTCGATCGTGAGTTCGGCCGCATGCGCCGGCAAACCGGCGGCGCAGGCGAGCGCCGCCCACAGCGGCGCGGTGGTGAGGCGGACGAGCGGCCGGCGGACCCGGTTTGGCATGGTGCTGCTCCTTTCATCGAAAGACGGTGGAAGGGCCCGGGTGGCACGGACCACGGAACTGGCAGAAAAAACAACAAAGAAAAATCCCTTAGAAACCGCAGCCGCCCCAAGGCGTCCCAACGATTTCCCCAGCAACGACGTGCTTCGCGCACCCGCGAACCATCGAGCCGATAAACCCAACCCCCAACAAACCGCGGCAAGCGTCTAGACGACTGCCCCGACAGCGAAACCTCGGCGTCTGCGCGGCTTGTAAGTCAACCAAGCCCAGACATCGAACGCCTCACCCGCCGCAAACGCCCCGACGACAGCGCAAACACGAATCCCCGGCGCCCCCGCGCCGCACGCAAGCGTCATCGCGAAGCTTCATCCCCACGACTCCGCCGGCACCGTCACCTCGACCCGCTCGCTGCGGGTGATCTCGACGATGCGCGAGGCCTGCACGATCACCTCGATCCTTCCCGCGCCAAGCCCGCGCAGCGCGCGCAGCAGGGCGAACTCGCTGTCGCTGAGGTTGACGATGTTGATTTCCGGCTCCGGCGCGCGCTGCGCCGCGTAGCGCACGGTCGACACCTGGGCCGGCGCGGGTTTGCGCGCGGCGCCGGGCGCGGACTTGCGCGCGCGGCTCACCGCCGCTCTCCCAGTTCGGCCGAGAGGAAGGTTGCGTCCAGCAGCGCCGGGTCGATCGCCGCCGCGCCGAAGTCCGGCATCAGCGCCAGTTCGCGCAGGCTGCGCCGGTCGAGCACGTTGGACAGCGCGTCGCGCGCCTCGCGCATCAGCGAGCGCAGGCTGCAGGCGTCGGGATCGGCGCAGTCGGCGCAGGGCTGGTAGGCGCTGACGCTGGCGCAGCGCACCGGCGCCAGCGGGCCGTCGATGGCGCGGATCACGTCGCCGACCATGATCTGATCGGACGGGCGCGCCAGGGTGTGGCCGCCCTTCTGCCCGCGCCGGCTGTTGATGAAGCCGGCTTCGCGCAGGTCGACCAGGATCGATTCGAGGAATTTGCTCGGCGCGCCGCTGTGCTCGGCGATCGCCCGCGCCTGCAGGCGGCCGTGGCGCGGCGCCGGCGCGGTCCGCCCGCCCTCGGCGCGCGCCAGCGCGCACATCGCGCGCAGGGCGTACTTGGCCTTCATCGTCAGCATTTCCCAGTCACCATGTAGGAAATGTGGCGCGGCGGCCGGCGCAGGGGAAGAGGCATTGGCTTATCTGGGTATGCCGGTGCGGAATGTGTGCCGGCGGTCCGCCGTCGGGGCCGCGGCGGGCGCGGGAGTCGCAAAGCCGCGTGAGCCGGTAGGATGAGGCCGATGCGACTCGCCACTCCTCTGCCCCCGCTGGCCCGCACCTGCCTGACGGTGCTGGGCGTCCTGGCCGCCGTGTGCTGGCTGGCGCCGCTGCTGAGCCGGTTCGGGCCGGTCCTGCCCGACTGGGAGGCGCTGTCGGCCGCGCCGGGCACGGCCGGGCACTGGTTCGGCACCGACGCCATCGGCCGTGATGTGTTCGCCCGCACCCTGGCCGGCGGACGGCTGTCGCTGGGCATCGGCCTGCTCGCCAGCGTGGTCGCGCTGGTCATCGGGCTGGGCTACGGCGCGATCGCCGGACTCGCCGGCGGCTGGGTCGAACGCTGGATGCTGCGCGTGCTCGACGTGTTCTCGGCGCTGCCGTTCCTGCTGGTGGTGATCCTGCTGCTGACCTTGTTCGAACGCTCGCTGTGGCTGCTGCTGGCGGCGATCGGCGGCTATGTGTGGATCGACCTGGCCCGGGTCATGCGCGCGGAGGCCGCGCGCCTGCGCGAGGCGCCGTTCGTGCTGGCCGCGCAAGCCGCCGGCGCGAGCTTCGGCCAGCGCCTGCGCTGGCACGTGCTGCCGAACCTGCTGCCGCTGGCGCTGGTGTATCTCGGCCTGATTTTGCCGCAGGCGATTTTGGTCGAGAGTTTTCTCGGCTTCCTCGGCCTGTCGATCGACGAGCCGTCTTCGAGTTGGGGCGGGCTGCTCGCCGAAGGCGTGCAGGAACTCGACAGCGCGCCGTGGACCTTGTTGTTCCCGGCCGGCTTCCTGGTCGCGACCCTGGCCGCGTTCCAGTTCCTCGGCGACGGCCTGCGCGATTGGCTCGACGTGCGCGGCCAGGCCCAGGCGCGCGGCACCGAGCCTGCGCGCCCGAATGAGGCCGCCTCGGCATGAGCGCCGTGCTGGAACTGCATGGCCTGCAAGTGGAAGCGGCCGAACGTGGCCGCGCGCCGCGCGCCTTGCTCGGCCCGCTCGATCTGGAACTGCATGCGGGCGAATGCCTGGGCGTGGTCGGCGAAAGCGGCAGCGGCAAGAGCCTGACCGCGCTGTCGCTGCTCGGGTTGTTGCCGTCGCCGCTGCGCGCGCGCGGACGCCTGCGCGTGGACGGCGCCGAGATCGCGCTGGACTCCGCCGCGCACGCGCGCCTGCGCGGCCGCACCCTGGCCTGGGTGCCGCAGGATCCGCTGGCCTCGCTGCATCCGCTGCGCCGGGTCGGCGCGCAATTGGTCGAAACCCTGCGCGCGGTGCGCGGCCTGGGCGGCGACGAAGCGCGGCGGCAGTCGCAGTCGCTGTTCGAGCGCGTGCAACTGCCCGAACCCGCGGCGGCGCTGGCGCGCTATCCGCATCAGTTCTCCGGCGGCCAGCGCCAGCGCATCGCCATCGCGCTGGCGCTGGCGACCCAGCCGCGCGCGCTGATCGCCGACGAGCCGACTTCGGCGCTGGACGCGCGCATCGCCCGCGACATTCTCGATCTGCTCGACCGTCTGCGTCGCGAGGACGGGCTGGCGCTGTTGCTGATCAGCCACGACTTGCCGCTGGTCGGCGCCTACGCCCAGCAGTTGCTGGTGCTGCAGCGCGGCGCCGCGGTCGAACGCGGCAGCGCCGCGCAGGTGTTCGCTGCGCCCGCGCAGGTGTACACGCGCGAGCTGATCGCCGCCGACCGGATCGCGCCGTTGCCGGCGCCGGCCGACGCCGACGCGCCGGTGCTGTTGCGCGGCGAAGGCCTGCGCATGCGTTATCCGCGCGCGCCGCGCGCGGCCCTGGACGGCGTCGATATCGAACTGCGCCGCGGCGAAGGCCTGGCCCTGGTCGGCGAAAGCGGCAGCGGCAAGAGCACGCTGGGCCGCGCGTTGCTGCGCTTGTTGCGCGGCGCGCAGGGGCGGGTGGTGTTCGACGGCGTCGATCTGGCCGCGCTGGATCCGGCCGCGCTGCGCCGGCTGCGCGCGCGCACCGGCGTAGTGTTCCAGGACCCTTATGCCTCGCTCGATCCGCGCATGCGCGTGGCCGAGATCGTCGCCGAGCCCTTGCGCATCCACGGCCAGGGCGACGCGGCCGCGCGCCGCGCGCGAGCCGCCGAGTTGCTGCTTGCGGTCGGCCTGGACGAGACGATGCTGGAGCGTTATCCGCATCAGTTTTCCGGCGGCCAGCGCCAGCGCATCGCCATCGCCCGCGCGCTGGCGACGCGGCCGCAGCTGCTGGTGTGCGACGAAGCGGTGTCGGCGCTGGATGCGCATCACCGCGCGGCGGTGTTGCAGTTGTTGGCGCGGCTCAAGCGCGAGCACGAGCTGGCGTTGTTGTTCGTGACCCACGATCTGTCCGCGGCCGCAGCGGTGGCCGAGCGTATCGCGGTGCTCGAGGCGGGGCGCATCGTGGAGAGTGGGACGACGGCGCAGGTGCTAGGCGCGCCGGCGCATGCGCATACGCGCGCGTTGCTGGCGGCGCGCGCGGCGTTGTAGGCCTGCTGCGGCGACGGCGCGCTTCGTTGCGCGGGTGGCGTGCCGGGATACGCTGTAGTTGCGGTTTCGCGGTCGCGGCTTGCGCCGCTCCTACATGAGGAGCGGCGCAAGTTTGGCGCAGCGGTCAGATCAGGCCGCCGCCGAGGCTCAGGCGGGCGACGCCGACGACGATGACGATGGCGTTGAGGATCAGGCCGGCCTTGGCCCGGCCGTTCTTGCCGGCGCCGCTGAACAGCACGCCGATCGCGGCGATGATCGCGCCGACTGCGGCGAACGGGATCAGGAACCAGTTGCCCCATCCCAACAGCGGAATCAGCGCCAGGATCATCCACAGCAGCGCCACCACGCCCCAGATCAGGCTGATCACTCCCATCGTCGTTGCGCTCCACAAGCGGGCCGGATTGGCCTTATCGCAAAATGAGTGGCGCCATGCGCGCATTCAAGTGCCGTTAGTCGCGGCGGCGGGCTTGCCGTTCAAACAGCGGCGTCGGCGCCGCCGCTTTGCGGTTGGCGAAAATCACGCGTTGCGGCGGCGCTTGAATACGGCGGCGGGGGCGAGTTCGAACGTGGCTGCGTCGCCGCCGCGCGAGCCGCAGGCGCGCCCGACGCTGAACGCGGCCGGCGCGGATTCAACCGTTCAGCCTGCGCCTGCTGCGTTGCAACAGCATGACCAAGAGCGTGCCGGAACGGTCCGGTTCGGTGAAATAATTCGTACCTGCTTGGCTGTATAAAAGTGCAGCAAATCGCTTTATGGTTAGTGGGCCGGTGCCGGGGAGGGCGCGGTCTACCGCATCGCTCAGAACGCATGCCTTGACGGTTCCGTATCGGTTCTTGTCAGCCTTAGGGGAAATAAAGGAATGAAACACAGCACTCTATTGGCGCTGGCCATCGCCAGCGTCATCGGTATGAACGTGGTCGCGTCGGGACAGGCGCACGCAGGCAGCGCCTGCGACCTCACCGACGGCATCGCCGGCAACGAAAACGACGGCGGCAGCACCGCGAACGGCTTCGACGCGGTCGCCTGCGGCATCGCCAACAGCGCCGACGGCGCGCAGGCGGTGGCGGTGGGCAGCAACAACGCCGCGGCCGGCGAGGACAGCACCGCGGTGGGCAGCAGCAACTTCGCCACCGGCGCGCGTTCGACGGCGAGCGGCAACCTCAACCTCGCGCTCGGCGACGACGGCACCGCGGTCGGCTCGGGCAACCAGGCGCTGGGCAACAGCACCAGCGCGGTGGGTTTCTCCAACCGCGCCAACGGGCAGGACAGCAGCGCGCTGGGCAACTTCAACTCCACCGACGGCGTCGGCGCGAACGCGCTGGGCCGCAGCAACCGGGTGCAGGGCGCGCGCGGCAACGGCATCGGCGGCGACAACGAAGTCGACGGCGACGACGCCACCGCGATCGGCAACGGCAACCGCGCCAGCGGCGCGCGCAGCCTGGTGGCCGGCTTCAACAGCCAGGCCACCGCCGCCGACGCGGTCGCGCTGGGCAACAACTCGCTCGCCGACCGCGCCAATACGATCTCGGTCGGCGCCGCCGGCGCCGAGCGCCAGATCGTCAACGTCGCCGCCGCGACCCAGGACACCGACGCTACCAACCTGGCCCAGCTCAATCGCGCCGTGGGCGTGTTCGGCGGCGGTGCCAGCTTCGCCGGCGGCGTGTTCACCCCGCCGACCTATACGATCCAGGGCAGCGCGTTCAACGACGTGGGCGCGGCGTTCGGCGCGGTCGACGGCCGCCTGACGGATCTCTACGGGCGCATCTCGGCGATTCCGGCCGGCCCGCAGGGCCCGCAAGGTCCCCAGGGTCCGCAAGGCCCGCAGGGGCCGCAAGGTCCTCAGGGCCCGGGCGGCGGTGGCGGCGGTTCGGCGCTGTCGGCCAACTACGACGACGCCTCCAAGAGCACCATGACCCTGGAAGGCGCCAACGGCACGCGCGTGGCCAACGTCGCCAACGCCACCGCCGCGACCGACGCGGTCAACCTGCGCCAGATGCAGGCCGGCGACGCGGCCTCGGTGCAACAGGCCAACGCCTACACCGACCAGCGCATCAACGGCCTGAACCTGGATTTCGGCAATTTCCGCGCCGAGGTCAACGACCGCTTCGAAGACCTCGACCGGCGCATCCGCCGCAACGGCGCGATGTCGGCGGCGATGTCGCAGATGTCGGCCAACAGCGCCTATGCCAAGCCCGGCCGCGGCCGCCTCGCGGTCGGCGCGGGCTTCCAGGACGGCGAAAGCGGCCTGGCCATCGGCTACGGCCGGCGCATCAACGAGAACGTGTCGGTCAGCATCGGCGCGGCGTTCTCGGGCTCGGAAAGCTCGGGCGGCGTCGGCTTCGGCGTGGATCTGTAAGCGCGGATCCGCGGTTGCCGATCACGACCGGCTGAATGCAGAAAGGCCCGCTTCGGCGGGCCTTTCTTTTGCTGCGCCAGCGCGGCGCGGACTCGCGTGCGCGCCGCCCGCGCGGCGAACTCAGCCGTGCACCCCGTCGATCTCCACCAGCAACTCGTGCCGGCACACCGCCGCATGCAGCAGCACGCGCGGCACGCGGTCGCCGTAGCGGCGGTCGAGTTCGGCCTGCAGCAGCGGCAGGTCGGGCAGGTCGCGCACGTACACCTTCAGGCGCGAGCCGGGGCCGAACGCGGCGGGCAGGCCGGGGCGCTGCTGGCGTGCGGCGCCGATCAGGCTGTCGAAGTTGGCCAGGGTTTCCTCGAGCTGGGCCAGCACCGAATCGGCGTGGCGCGATTCGTGGCCGACCACGGCCGCGGTGCCCGACAGCAGCAGCGGCATCTGCGCCGGCTGCGGCGGCAGCATCGCGCGGGCGAAGCTCGGCGACTGCGGGCCGTAGCGGCGCGGATAGCGATAGGCGCTGACCTGGCGCGGATTCTCCAGCGGCGTGCCGGGCACGCGCGAGGCCAGCCAGTACACCTGCAGGCGGCGCGCGCCGTCGACGCGGCCGATCGCGGTCGCCGCCGGCAGGCGCGCGATCGGGAACTCGCCCAGGCCGGCGGCGCGGCCGACGCAGAACACGCGGTAGCGCTCTTCGTCGCCGTGGCCGAGGGTGATGCCGTCGAGGTAGTTCCAGATCCGCAGCAGATGCGGATAGCCGCGCTGCGCGGTGAAGGCCAGCAGCTTGCGGTAGAGATATTCGGCGGCGCGGCCGATCTCGCCGTTGACGGGCTCGCCGGGCAGCGGTTCGGGTTCGTCGATTTCGATCACGCCGAACTGCAGGGTGCCGTCCTGCGACCAGGCCAGATCGCCGTCGCGGCCGCTGGCGACCGGGCCGAGCCCGCGCCAGCGCTCCAGGCGGCGGTCGCCGAACGGTTCCAGCGGCACGCGCAGGTAGCGCGGGTCGTCGTGGTGCGGCGCGTCCTGGCCGAAGCCGAACAGCGCCAGGGTGTCGTCTTCGGCCAGCAGTTGCGCCGGGTCGGCGTCGAGGTAATCGACCTGCAGACGCGGGCCGCCGACCATCGCGGGCGCGGCGCTCATCGCCGGCCTCGCGCGCGGTGGCTGGCAAGCGGGGACAGCGGGGGCATTGCGGGGGCGGGCGGCTGGTCGGAGCCGGCCGCGGCGAGGGCCGGAACGGCCGTCGCGGACGCGGAAACGGAAGGCTTCATGCGCAAATGATAGCTCGCGGCAGGCGCGCACCGCACGGCCGTACGGTCGCAGGCCGGGCCCGGCAAAGCCGCGTCGGTGCGGCGCAAGTGGTTGATTTTTCGCCAGTTGCCCGCGGCCGCCGGCGGACGCTTGCGAGCGCGCCCGGCGCCGGCGGTTGCGCCGTGCGGCGCGATGAAGGATCGTGGCGCCCCTTGTAATAGTTGTCACGGAACGCACGATGTCTGAACAAAGCCCCGCCGAACGCGAGCTGGCGCAGCTGCTGGTCGAGAGCCTGAACCTGGAGGACGTGGCGCCGGAGCAGATCGATCCGGAAGCGGCCTTGTTCAACGAAGGCCTGGGCCTGGATTCGATCGACGCGCTCGAACTGGCGCTGGCGATCACCCAGCGCTACGGCTTCCAGCTGCGTTCGGACAACGACGAGAACCGCCGCATCTTCGCCTCGCTGCGCGCGCTGTCGAACCATATCGAACAGCACCGCGCGGCGTGATCCGCGCGCGCGCCGCCGCTGCGGCGCGCGCCGCGACCCTTGCCGGGCCCGACCTGCCGTGAACGAATCCGCGTCCAGCGCCAGCGGTCCGGCGCGCGTGCTGCTCGCCATCGCCTTCCCGCTGCTCGCGCATTGGGCCAGCCACGACGGCGGCGGCGTGCCGGCGGCGCTGGCGCTGGCCGACCTGGTCGCCTTCATCGTCATCGACGGCCTGCTGGCGCTGCGGCCGGCGCCGTGGGCGATCTTCGCCGCGTTGCTGGCCGCGCTCGCCGCGCTGGCGCGCACGCCGTACGCGCAGATGCTGCTGCTGACCCCGCCGATGCTGTTCAACGGCTGGCTGGCGTGGTGGTTCGCGCGCAGCCTGCGCGCGCCGCGCGAAGGCCTGATCACCCGCATCGTCGCCGCCTTGTACGGCTGCGCGCCGGGCGAGCTGGCGCCGCCGCTGTATCGCTACACCCGCAGCCTGACCGCGCTGTGGGCGGCGGTGTTGGCGCTGCTGACCGTGGTCAACGCCGCGCTGGCGCTGATCGCCGTGCCCGACGGGCTGCTGGCGCGGCTGGGCTACGCGCCTTCGCCGTCGATCACCCAAGAGCAGTGGTCGTGGTTCGCCAACATCCTCAACTACGGCGTGATCGGCGCGATGTTCGCCGGCGAGTATCTGGTGCGCCGGCGCCGTTTCCACGACCGTCCGGAAACCGGCTTCTTCGATTTCCTGCGGCGCATGGCCAAGCTCGGGCCGCGGTTCTGGAAGGAACTGTTTTCTTCCTGAACCTGATGCGTCCGACGCGCGCGATACGCGGCGCGCGCGTTGGTTCGGGTTCAGCGCCGCATGCTCGCGCGACCCTGGCGGATGCGTTGAAAACGCTTGCAGCGCCATCGTCGCGCCGCGTTGGCCTGGGCGTGCTCTATGCTTCGGTGTCCGTCCATTGCGTAGCCGCCGCACCGTCCATGAATTTCGTCGTCCCCGCCGATCATCCCTGCCTGCCGGGTCATTTCCCCGGCCGGCCGCTGGTGCCCGGCGTGGTGGTGCTGGAGCGGGTGCTGCAGGCGCTGCGCGCGCAGTACGGCGAACCGGTCGGGTTGCGCCTGCCGCAGGTGAAGTTCCTGCAGCCGCTGCTGCCGGGAGAAACCGCGCGGATCGAACTGGAACCGATCGAACCGGATCAGTCCGCATCGAAGCCGGCCGGCGCCGCGCGCTGGCGCTTTCGCGTGCACCGCGGCGAGGAACTGCTGGCCAGCGGCGAACTGGTCGCCGGTATCGCCGCGCGCGGCGGGCAGGCGCCGGCATGAGCGCCGGCGACTGGAAGAGCCGCCCGGAAGGCGGCGGGCCGCTGGCCTACCGCGCGATCTTCTTCATCGCCGATCGCGGCGGCCGCGCCGTGGCGCGGTTGGCGCTGTATCCCATCGTCGCGTTCTATCTGCTGGTGCGCGGCCCCGAGCGGCGCGCCTCGCGCGCTTACCTGGCGCGCGCGCTCGGCCGCCCGGCCGGGCTGATCGATGTCGCCCGCCACATCCACACCTTCGCCGCCACCATCCTCGACCGGGTGTTCATGCTCCGCCAGGGCATGGACCGTTTCGACGTCGAGCTGCGCGGCCTGGAATCGCTGGAGGCGCTGCTCGACCGCGGCCAGGGCGTGCTGCTGCTCGGCTCGCACCTGGGCAGCTTCGAAGCGCTGCGGGTGCTGGCGCGGCGGCGGCCGCAGCTGCGGGTCAAGGTCGTGCTCGACCGCGGCCACAACGCGGTGCTGATGCGCATGCTCGACGCGCTCGACCCGCAGATGGCCGCCAACGTCATCGACGCCGGCCAGGACGGGCCGAGCATCGCCCTGCAGATCAAGCACGCCACCGACGAAGGCGCGATCGTGGCGATGCTCGCCGACCGCGCCGGGCCCGGCGAGCCGGCGACGACGGCCGAGTTCCTCGGCGCCGGCGCGCCGTTCCCGACCTCGCCGTGGCTGATCGCCGCCGCGCTCAAGCTGCCGGTGGCGCTGGCCTTCGGCCTGTACCGCGGCGGCGCGCGCTACGAACTGGTGTTCGAGCCGTTCTGCGAAGCGTTGAGCATCGAGCGGCGCGAGCGCCCGGCGCGGCTGGCCGCGCTGGTCCAGCGCTATGCCGAGCGTCTGCAACACCACGCGCGCTGCGCGCCGTACAACTGGTTCAACTTCTACGATTTCTGGCAGGCCGATGAAGCTTCTTACCTTTCCCGCGGCGCCGCTCGGCGCGACCCTGGCGCTGCTGCTGGCGGCGACGTGGCCGCTCGCCGCGCCGGCTGAGCAAGCCGCCGCGCCCGCGCGCGTCGCCGACGAGGGCGCGCAGCCGGCCGATCCGGCCTGGATCCTGCCGCGCCTGGCCCAGCCGGTGCCGGCGCGCACCGACTTCGTCGAGGTGCGCGGCTCGGCCCTGCTCAAGGCGCCGCTGCGCGTGTCCGGCGAATACCGACGCCCCGACGCCGACACCCTGGTGCGCGAGGTGCGCGAGCCGTACGCGGAAACCACCAGCATCCGCACCGGCGCCAAGCCCGGGCAGGGCGAGGTCAGCATCGCCCGCGCCGGCAAGCCGCCGCGGCGCTTCTCGCTGTCGCGCGCGCCGGAACTGGTGGCGCTGCAAGCCAGCTTCGGCGCCTTGCTCGGCGGCGACCGCGCCGAACTCGAGCGCCACTACGCGCTGGCCGCGCAAGGCACGCGCCGGCAGTGGAGCGTGACGCTGACGCCGAAGGACGCCCAGGTCGCCGCGCGCGTGCGCGCGATCGTGCTGCTCGGCCGCGACGACGAACTGCGCTGCATCGAAACCCAGCCGGCGCGCGGCAGCGAACAGCAGCGCACCCTGCTCGGCGCCGCCGCGCGCGCCGCCGCCGCGGTCGGCGACGCCAGCCAGCTGGCCGCGCTGTGCCGCAGCCACGGCCCGACCCGCTGATGACGCCCGCCCGTCGCGTACTGTTCGCCCTGCTGTGGCTGGGCGTACTTGCTGTCGCCGGTTGGGCGATCGGCGCGAACCTGCAACTGAGCGGCGACCTGCGCAGCTTCATGCCCAGCGCGCGCACCCCGGCGCAGAAGCTGCTGATCGACGAACTCGGCGAAGGCCCCGGTTCGCGCCTGCTGTTGCTGGCGCTGGAAGGCGACACGCCGGCGACGCTGGCCGCGCAATCGCAGGCGATGCGCGAGGCGCTGTCGGCGCAGCCGGCGTTCAAGCTGGTCGCCAACGGCGCCGGCCTGGGCCTGGAGTCGGTGCCCGAGCGCCTGCGCCCGTACCGCTATCTGCTGTCGCCGACGCTCGACGAACAGCGCCTGGACACGGCCTACCTGAGCGAGCAGCTGCAAAGTCGGGTGCAGGACTTGGGCTCGCCCGCGGGCGAATTGATCGAGCCGCTGCTGCCGAGCGACCCGACCATGGAAATGCTGCGCCTGGCCGAAGCCTGGCAGCCGGCGCTGGCGCCGCAGACGCTCGACGGCGTGTGGTTCGACCGCGCCGGCCGGCAGGCGCTGCTGGCGGTGGAAACCCGCGCCGCCGGTTTCGACCCGAGCGGGCAGGAGCGCGCCATCGCCGCGATCCGCGCCGCGTTCGAACGCGCGCGCGGCGCCAGCCCGGCCCAGCTCACCGTCAGCGGGCCGGGCGCGTTCTCGCTGGAGATCGGCGGGCGCACCCAGCGCGAGGCCAGCCTGATCGGCACCATCGACAGCCTGTTGTTCGTCGCCCTGCTGTGGCTGGCGTATCGCAGCTGGAAGGCGCCGCTGATCGGCGGCCTGCCGCTGGCGACCGCGGGATTGGCCGGCCTCGGCGCGGTGGCGATCTGCTTCGAGGGCGTGCACGGCATCACCGTGGCGTTCGGTTTCACCTTGATCGGCGTGGTCCAGGACTATCCGATCCATCTCTACAGCCACCAGCGCCCAGGCTTGTCGCCGTGGACCAGCGCGCGCAGCCTGTGGCCGACGCTGGGCACCGGCGTGGCCTCGACTTGCATCGCCTATCTGACTTTCTTCGTTTCCGGCGTGGACGGGCTGCAGCAACTGGCGGTGTTCACCATCGTCGGCCTGGCCACCGCCGCGCTGACCACCCGCTTCGTGTTGCCGGCGCTGATCGATCCGGCGCCGCGCGATGTCGCCCAGTCGCAGCGTCTGGCGCGGGTGTGGACCGCGCTGGCGCGCTGGCCGCGGCTGGGCGTGGCCAGCGTGTCGCTGCTGGCCGCGCTGGCCTTGGCGGTGGTGTTGTTCGTGCCGGGGCCGTTCTGGCAGAACGATCTGGCCAAGCTCACCCCGGTGCCGGAAGACGCGTTGGCGCGCGATGCGCAATTGCGCGAGGAACTCGGCGCGCCGGACGTGCGCTTCGTCGCCGCGATCGAGGCGCGCGACGCCGAGGCCGCGCTGCAGGCCTCCGAAGGCCTGCTCAAGGAACTGCCGCAACTGCGCCAGCGCGGCGCCATCGCCGGCTACGACCTGGCCGCGCGCTACCTGCCCAGCGCGCGCACCCAGCTCGAACGCCAGCGCCGCCTGCCCGAGCCCGAAGCGCTGCGCGCGGCGATGGCCGAGGCGGTCGCGACGACGCCGCTGCGCGAGGACGCGTTCGCCGATTTCCTGCGCGACGTCGAAGCCGCACGCCACGCGCCGCCGCTGCGCCCGCGCGACCTCGCCGGCACCGGGCTGGCCAGCAGCATCGAAGGCCTGCTGCGCGAACGTCCGGGCCGCGCGACCGCGCTGGTGGCGTTGTCGGGGCTGCACGATCCCGAAGCGGTGGAAGCGGCGGTGCGCCGTCACGGCGGGCGCCTGCTCGATCTGAAGCAGGCGTCGGAATCCTTGGTCGCCGAGTATCGCGGCCGCGTGCTGATGGCGCTGGCCCTGGCCGGCGTGCTGCTGGCCGCGGCGGTGTGGGTGGCGCTGCGCTCGCCGCGGCGGGTGCTGCGGGTGCTGGCGCCGATGGCGCTGAGCACGCTGCTGATCCTGGCGTCGCTGCGCGGCTTCGGCGTCGAGCTCAACCTGTTCCATTTGGTCTCGCTGATCCTCGCCGCCGGCCTGGGCCTGGACTACGCGCTGTTCTTCGACCACGCCGGCGACGACCGCGGCGAACAGCTGCGCACCCTGCACGCGGTGATCGTCTGCAGCCTGACCACGTTCATGGTGTTCGCGCTGCTGGCGCTGTCCTCGATCCCGGTGCTGCGCGCGATCGGCGCGACCGTGGCGCTGGGCGTGGTGTTCAATTTCGTGCTGGCGTTGTTGATCGTGCGCGAGCCGGCGGCGATGGACCTGGATGAGGCCGCCGATGCGCAGTCGTGACGAGATCGCCGCGCTGATTCCGCATCAAGGCCTGATGTGCCTGTGGGAATCGGTGATCGAGTGGGACGAGGCGCGCATCGTCGCGCGCAGCGACGGCCACCGCGACCCGACCCATCCGCTGCGCGAAGGCGCGCGGCTGGATGCGGTGCATCTGTGCGAGTACGGCGCCCAGCTCATGGCCGTGCACGGCGGCCTGCTGGCGCAAGCGCGCGGCGGCCGCGCCCGGCCCGGCGTGCTGGTGGCGCTGCGCGCGGTCGAGCTGCGCGCAGCGCGCATCGACGAGCTGCCCGGCGCGCTGGAGGGCCGCGCGCGGCAGTTGGCCGCGAGCGACGGGAGCTGGCAGTATCAATTCGAAATTTTCCACGCCGACGAACTGCTCGCCAGCGGGCGCGCGGCGGTGATGGCGCGCGCAGAAGACGACACAGCGCGGAGCCGGGCGTGAGCGCGATGCAACGCCCGGGTTCGCACAGCGGAGAGCAGCGATGAGCGGAACCGACAAACCGGCGCGGCGCGCCTTGGTGACCGGCGGCAGCGGCGATCTGGGCAGCGCGATCTGCCTGCGCCTGGCCGCGCAGGGCTGGCGCACGATCGTGCACGCCAACAGCGGCATCGAGCGCGCCGAAGCGGTGGTCGCGCAGATCCGCGCCGCCGGCGGCGCGGCCGAGGCGGTGGCCTTCGATGTCGCCGACGGCGAGGCCGTGCGCGCGGCGCTGGCGCGTCTGGCCGAAGCCGGGCCGATCCAGTGCGTTGTCAACAATGCCGGCATCCACGACGACGCGCCGATGGCCGGCATGAGCGATGCGCAGTGGCGGCGGGTGATCGACGTGACGCTGCACGGTTTCTTCCACGTCACCCAGCCGCTGCTGCTGCCGATGGCGCGCACCCGTTTCGGCCGCATCGTCAGCGTGTCCTCGGTGGCGGCGGTGCTCGGCAACCGCGGCCAGAGCAACTACGCCGCGGCCAAGGCCGCGCTGCACGGCGCGTCCAAGTCGCTGGCGCGCGAGATGGCCAGCCGCGGCATCACCGTCAATGTGGTCGCGCCGGGCGTGATCGAAGGGCGCATGGCGGACGAGACGTTTCCGAAGGAAGCGATCAAGCAGATGGTGCCGGCCGGCCGCGCCGGGCGCACCGACGAGGTCGCCGCGCTGGTCGGTTTCCTGTGCTCGGACGAGGCCGGCTACATCAACGGCCAGGTGATCGGCATCAACGGCGGCATGGTCTGAAGCCGACGCGGCCGAGCGTTCCGTGCCGGCCGCGGCGCCGCCGGTCGGCTCCGGCGGACCGCCGATGAACGCGGCGCGCCGGGACGGGCCGCGCTTCACCGCGCGCGCGGCCGCGACGTCGTAGCATGGGCCCAACGTCCGTCGTCGGAATCGCCGTCATGCGCAGACTGTTCCTGTTGGCCGCGCTCGTCCTGGGTTTGGGCGCCTGCGCCAGTTCGCACGTCATCACCGGCCAGCCGCGCCCGCCGGTCCCGCTGGAGCAGGTGCGCGTGTACTTCGCGCCGCCGCCGAGCCGTTACGAGGAAATCGCCCTGCTGCAGAGCAACAGCGGCGCCTTCACCTACGGCGAGCAGAACAAGATGAACTCGGTGATCAACAAGCTGCGTGCGGAGGCGGCCAAGCTCGGCGCCAACGGCGTGCTGTTCCAGGGCACCGAGGACGGCTACGGCGGCAGCGGGGTCAGCGTCGGCGCGGGCGGCGGCAGCTACGGCGGCGGCCGCCACTTCAGCGGCGGCGGGGTCGGGGTCAGCATCAGCCCGCGGCAGAAGTTCGCGCGCGGGGTCGCGATCTTTGTGCTCAATCCGCCGCCGATGACCGATCGCGGCCCGCAGGGTCTTCCGCCGCCGCCTCCGGCGGCGCCCACGCGCTGAGCCGCCGCGCGCGGTGCGCGGCGCAGCGTCGGGCTTCGCGCTCGGCGCGTTCGTCGTTGGGAATGCAGACTTCAGCGTCGGGTGAGCGAAAGCGCGCCGGCTTCGCTGCGCGAAAATCCAATCGCGCTCAGCGCGGCGCGACCGGCGCCTTGCGCGCAGGCTGCGCGGCGAACTCGCCGCTGGGATCGTCGATCAGCGGCGGATGGGCGCGGATGCTGCGATAGACCTGCGCCACCCGTCCGCGCCGCAGGCACTGCAGCACGATGTGCGCAGTGATCCGGCTGAAATCGCGCAGCGGCTTGAAGTGGCTGGCGCGGTAGGCCTGTTCGCCTTCGACGTTGTAGCGCGATTCGATCGGCACCGAGACGCAGCGCGTGCCCAGCCGCTGCGCCGCCGACATCAGGATCTGCGCCTCGAACACGAAGTCCTCGCCCGGCACCTGCTCCAGCGCGGCCACGTCGGCCGGATACAGGCGCTGGCCGCTCTGGCTGTCGGCGACCTGGTAGCCGGTGCCCCAGGCCACGCCCCAGTCGGCGAAATCGTTGGCCACGCGGCGATAGGTCGGCTGCGCGGCGCGCTTGCGCAGGCGCGCGCCGATCACGATGTGGCCGGGATGGCGGTTGCCGCTGTCGATCAGGCGGGCGATGTCCTCGGCCGCGTGCTGGCCGTCGCCGTCCATCGTCGCCACCGCGGCCGCGCCGCGGCGCAGCGCTTCGGCGAAACCGTCGCGCAGGCTGGCGCCCTTGCCCTGGCGCTGCGGATGGCGCAGCAGCACCGCCGGCAGGTCGGCGATGCGTTCGGCGGTGCCGTCGTCGGAGCCGTCGTCGACCACGATCACCAGCCCGCATTGCGCCAGCGCGCCGCTGACCACTTCGCGGATGCGCAGCGCTTCGTTGAGCGCGGGAATCACCACCGCGACGTTGTCGCGGTGCAAACGCACCGGCGCGCTGGGCGGCGCCGCTGCTTCAGTCATGGCGCAGTTCCAGCCACACGCCGCTGCCGCCGCCGGCCGGCAGCGCCACCGCGCCGGCGCCGGTGGCGAGCGCGTCGAACAGGTCCAGCATCGGCGCGGAGGCGTTGAGCGGATCGCGTCGGCGCAGGCGGCCCGGCGTCGCGGCCGCCTCGGGCGCGGGGCCGAGCCGCGCGTGCAGGGTCGGCGCGCCCGCGCGCGGCGCGCGGCCGAGCACCAGCGCCGCGCCGAGCAGGCCCTGGCTCGGCGCGACCGCGGCCAGCGGGCCGTAGGCGGCGCCGTCGTAGCCGGCCAGCAGCACCGCGTCCTCGCCGGCGGCGAGTTGCGCCAGCGCTTCCAGCAGGCCTTGGGCGAAGCCGCCTTCCAGCGCGCTCAGCGCGGTGGCCGGACGCATCGCGCCGACGCCGATGGTCCAGTAGCCGGCGGCGGCGTTGTGCACCGAGTTGTGGAAGCGGGTCGGCGAGATCGCGCGCGGGTCGTGGGCCAGGGTCGCGCACATGTAGTCGGTGATCGCCATGTCGCCGTGGCTGGACACGAACACCGACGACAGCGACGCCGGCTCGCGCCCGGCCGCGGCGCAGGCGGCCGCGGCCACTTCCAGCGCCGCCGCCACGGTTTCCGGCGCGCGCCGGCGCTCGTTGGCGGGCAGCGATTGCGGCGAGGGCCGCGCGGGCGCGGCGTCGACGGCGTCGCCGCCTTGTGCGTAGGCGCGCGCGGCGGTCCAGTCGGGCAGGCCGCGGCTCCAGTAGCCGATGCCTTCGACGCTGGCGGACAGGACGGTGGCGGGACGGGCTGAAGCGTTCATGCGCGCGCGAACACCAGCGAGCAGTTGTTGCCGCCGAAGCCGAAGGAATTGTTCATCGCGTAGCGGATCGGCGCGCGCGCGTTGTCGAAGCGGATCTGCGGGCCGTTGCCCGGATCGGGCTCGCGGCTGTTGAGGGTGCCGGGCAACTCGCCGCTGTCCAGCGCCAGCAACGCGAACGCGGACTCGACGATACCGGCCGCGCCGAGGGTGTGACCGGTCCAGCCCTTGGTCGAGGAGGCATGCAGCTGCGGCGGGAACAACGCCGCTACCGCCAGCGCTTCGACCTGGTCGTTGGCCGGCGTGGCGGTGCCGTGCAGATTCAGATAACCGATCGCATCGGCGTCCACGCCGGCGCGGGCCAGCGCATCGGCCATCGCCAGGCGCGCGCCCAGGCCCTGCGGATGCGGCGTGGACATGTGGTGGGCGTCGCTGGATTCGCCGTAGCCGCGCAATTGCAGGCCGCCCTCTTCGGGTTCGCAGCGCTCCAGCAAGGCGAAGCCGCCGGCCTCGCCGAGCGACAGGCCGACCCGGCGCGCGTCGAACGGCATGCACGGATCGGGCGAAACCAACTGCAGCGAGTTGAAGCCGAACAGCACGCTGCCGCACAAGGTGTCGACGCCGCCGACCAGGGCCGCGTCTACCACGCCGGCGGCGATCAGGCGCGCGGCCTGGGCGAACACTTTGGCGCTGGACGAACACGCGGTGGCGACGGTGACGCACGGCCCGCGCAGGCCGGTGGCGGCAGCGACGAAGGCGCCGGGCGAATGCGGGGTGTGCAGTTGCGGGCGGTCGAGATCGGCGGGGAAGCGCGGCGGTTCGCCGTGCAGGCGCGCATAGGCTTCCTCGGTGGCGCCGATGCTCGAGGTCGAGGTGCCGACGATGACCGCGACCCGCTCGGCGCCGTGGCGCGCGACCGCGGCGGCGATCGCCTGCGGCAGGCCGTCCTGGTTCAGGCTCAGCCAGGCCAGGCGGTTGTTGCGGCAGTCCCAGTGCGCCAGCGCCGGCGGCAGCGGCGCCTGCTCGATTCCTTCGACCCGGCCGATCCAGCAGTCCAGCGGCGCCTGGTCCGGCGCGAGCGGGGCGAAGTCGTTGCGGCGCAGGCCGCTGCGGCGTTCGCGCAGGGCCGCGGCCTGGGCGGGCAGGCCGTGCCCCAGGGCCGTACTGGCGGTGTAGGCGCGGATCGCCAGGGGCGGCATCGGGGAGACGGTGGATGTCACTGCGCGGGCGGGCCGGGAGGGTGAGGCGGGCCCGCAGTATAGCCAAGCGCCGCGGCGGCTCCGGCGATGCCGGAGCGGTGCGACGCTGTACGGTTCATCGCGGTGTGCGTGCGGTGCGGCGGTGGGGTCTGCGGCGCGGTTCGTGGCGTCGGTGGCGGCGTCGGGAGCGGCTTGGAAACGCCGATCTGAACCGCGGCGCCAGAATGCGGCGCGTATCATGGCGCGGCCGCGAGTCGCCGCGTCGTATCGGATGGCGTCGTCGCCGCCGCCGCGGCGCGAACCGCGACGAGGTCGTCGGCGAGCCCACGCGCACCGGGCCGGCGAGGATTCGAGTTCCATCGCAGGGGGATTGCATGCGTTCCATCCAATTCGCGCCGACCGCGTTCGCGGCGCGCCTCCCGCACCCAGGCCAGCGCCGGTTCCAGGCCGTTTCCGCGTGACTACCCGCATCGCCCATCGCATCGCCTTGTTCGGCGATCGCGACATCCTGTTGGTGGCGGCGGTCGCCGCGGCGGTGTGCGCGCTCAGCGCCGGGCTGGTGTATCTGGGCTATTTCGTCCACGTGTTGCGAGTGGCGCGCAACGCGCCGTGCCGGCCCGAGCGCGGCGAATGCGTGCTGCTGTTCGGCAAGCACGCGCCGCAGGGGCGGCTCGACCGCGATTTCGAAGCGCGCCTGGACCGCGCCGCGGCGCTGTGGTCGGAACGTCCGCCGCATAGCGTGGTGCTGCTCGGCGGCGGCGCCGCCGACCAACCGGCCGAGGCCGAACTGGCGCGGCGCGGCCTGCTCGCGCGCGGCATCGCCGCCGACGCGCCGCTGCGGCTGGAGTGCGAATCGCGCGACACCCTGCAGAACCTGCGCAACGCGCGCGAACTGCTCGGCGAGGGCATGCGCGGCCGCGTCACCCTGCTCAGCAGCCGCTACCACCTGGCGCGCTGCGCCTGGCTCGCGCGCCGGCTCGGCTACGACTTCGAACTGTGCGCGGCCGAGCCGCGCCTGCGCCTGGGCCCGCGCATGCTGGTACGCCTGGCCGGCGAAGCCGCCTACGTTTGCCTGAGCGACCTGGGCGCGCGCTGGGCGCGGCTGACCGGCAGCCGCCGCATGCTGGCGCGGCTGAGCTGAGCCGGCCGGATCGTGCCCGCCCGCAGCGGGCCGGCGGCCGGCAAAATTTTCCGTTCGCGAAAACTCGGCGCCGTGATCGCTGCCAGCCGCTTATGTGACTGCGATCAGCCGGGGGTGGCGCTTCGGCCTTGCCGGCGATGGGTTTTGCGCGAAGTTTTGTGGCAGGCGCATCGGCGCCAGCGGTTCAGGCGTCCTCGCGGCGCGTGCGCGCGCCGCGCAACAGGTCCTGGCGCGCCATCGCTTCGCGCAGGTGCGCCTCGCCGCCCGAGCACACCGCCAGCACCCGGCAACGGCCCGGCGCGGCGGCGAGATAGGCATGGCCCATGGTGCTGTCGAAATAGATCGAATCGCCGGCTTCCAATCGCGCCGGCGCATACAGCTCGGTGTGCAGTTCGATCGCGCCTTCCAGCACCAGCGCGAACTCTTCGCCGGTATGGCGGATCAGTTCGCCGAACTCGTCCAGGCGGCGCGCGTGCAGCTCGACGATGATCGGCACCAGGCGCTTGTTGAGCAGTTCCGAGGCCGGATACAGATGGTCGTAGTGTTCGGTGCGGATCGTGTAGCCCTCGCCGGCGCGGGTGATGCTGCGGCGGCCGCCGAAGGCGTCGTTGCCGGCCGGCGCCTGGCTCGAGAACAGCTCGCCGATGTCCACTTCCAGGCCTTGGGCGATGCGGGTGAGCTTGTCGAAGCTCAGCGACATCTTGCCGTTCTCGATCTTGGACAGGGTGGAAATCGGCAGGCCGGTGCGGGCGCCGATTTCGGCCAGGGTCCAGCCGCGCTGGCGGCGCAGGGCGCGCAGCGCGACGCCCGGGTTATGGGCGGCGGCGGGCGCGGCGACGGTGACGGTCTTGCTGCGCTTGGCGGGCATGGATTAGGCCGAGTAGGGCACACGCGACTCTAGGGCCCGCGCCGAAGCCTTGCCAAGCCGCGGCGGCAAGCGATTGTGCGGATTGTGAAATAGGCTTTCTAATCGGGAAAATCGGCCGGGCGGCCGGCCATGGCGGCGGCACCCGGCGCGTGCCGGCGGCGTGCGGGCGAAGGTTCGCGGCCCCGGGCCGGCGCGCGGCGGTCGCCGATGCGTCGCCGGCGAGCAAGTACACTGCCGGGCTGCCGCCGGCTGCACGACCTGCCGCACGGCTTTGGATGGAGTTCCCGGGACCGCGCCCGGGCGAAAGGGGGTTTAGGGATGAGTCGCAAGGTCTGGGGGCGGGGTTGGCGCGCGCTTGCGCCGGTGGGGTTGTGGTTGGCATTGGCCTGGCCCGCGACGGCGCAGACGCCGGCCGCGCAGACGCCGCCCAAACCGGACGAGACGCCGCCAGCGGCCGCGAGCGCGCCGGCAGCTGCGGCGTTTCCCGCCGCGACGACGGCGGTTCCGTTGCAGGGCCCGACCGCGCCTGCGCCGCAACCGCGTGCGAATGCGGCGGGGGCGTTCCCGGCTACGACTACGGCGGTGCCGTTGACGCCGGCAGGAGCGAACACCGCTGCGCCGGTGCGTCAGGCGGCTCCGGCTGCGGGGGCGACGTCTGCGCCTGCATCGACACCGGCACCGGCCGCGAAGCCGCCCGCTCCTGCACCGACCACGACCAGCCCGACGCCGCGCCCCGCCGAATCGCGCCCCCCGGCAGCGACGCCGGCAGCCGCGGCACCGGCCGAATCGCGTCCCGCATCGACCATGCCCGCCGCCACCGCGCCGACGGAACCGCGCCGCACCGCGCCGGCGCCGTCCGCCGCGCGAACGCCCGCGCCGGCACCGGCACGCAGCGACGCTCCCGCCCGCAGCGCAACGGCGGCGCCCACGCCCGCCCCGCGCAACGCCGCCCCGGCGCCGACGACGACCCGTCCGGCCGCCACCACGCCCGCCTCCAACACCGCCGCGCCGACCGGCACGCGAACGCCGGCCTCCACGCCGCGCGCCGCCGCACCATCGGCAGCGCCCACCGCAACGCGTCCCGCCGCGCCGGTCGCTTCGCCCGCGCCGCGCCCCACCGTTCCGGCGACCGCGCCGACCCATCGCCCCGCCGCTGCCGCGCCGCCGCCGCCGCGCCTGCCGACCCCGAGCGCACCGCAACGCACCGAACCGTCCGCAGCGGTGCGCGCCGCCGCGTCCGAGCCGCGCCCGTCGCGGATCGTGCTCGACTCGCCGCCGCCGCCGCCGCCGCCGCCGCGCCACGTTCCCGGGGAAGCGCCCTATGTCGCGCCGCTGTCCGGCGGCGTGGTGCGGCAGGCCTCGCCGTTGTCGGACGGCATCGGCGACGACTCGCAGGCGATCCCGCTGCGCCCGTTGCCGCCGCCGGCGCCGAAGCCCACGCCGCCGCCCATCGCCAAACCCGCGATTCAGCCCGCACCGCTGCCCATCGCCAAGCCCGCGCCGCAGCCCGTGCCGCCGCCGGTGGCCAAGCCGGTTCCGACCCCGATCCCCGTCCCGGCGCCCATCGCCGCGCCGCCGCCGCCCGCACCTGTGGTGACGCCGCCGCCGGCGCCCACGCCCATCGCCCTGCCGCCGCCGGCGCCCGTCGCGATCGCCCCGTTGGCGCCCTCGGCCCTGCCGGGCGAGGACGCCGGCGGCGAGGAAATCCTGCTCGAAGCCGCCGCCGGCCCCGCGCCCGCGCCGGCGCTGGTGTCGGTCGACGTGGAGGCCTACGCCGACGGCCTGGTGCCCAGCGCGCTGGCGCGCGGCGGCCTGGCCGGCGCGGTGGTGGTGGTGGTCAAGGACGGCCAGATCCTGCTGGCCAAGGGCTACGGCTACGCCGACCGCGCCAAGGGCCGGCCGATGGACGCCGCGCGCACGGTGATCCGCCCCGGTTCGATCTCCAAGCTGTTCACCTGGACTGCGGTGATGCAGTTGGTCGAACAAGGCAAGCTCGACCTCGACGCCGACGTCAACGACTACCTCGACTTCCGCATCCGCGATTACCACGGCCAGGGCATCACCCTGCGCCAGCTGATGACCCACAGCGCCGGTTTCGAAGAATCCAGCAAGCACCTGTTCGCCGCCGACGCCTCGCGCCTGCGGCCGCTGCGCGCCTACCTGGAAACCGTGCAGCCGCAGCGCATCTATCCGCCCGGCAAGGTGCCGGCGTATTCGAACTACGGCGTGGCCCTGGCCGGCTACATCGTCGAGCGGGTGGCGCGGCAGCCGTTCAACGACTACATCGAGCAGCACGTGCTGATGCCGCTGGACATGCGCCGCTCGACCTTCCGCCAGCCGCTGCCCAAGGGCCTGGCCGGCGACGTGGCGCTGAGCTACGCCAGCGCCGGCGCGCAGCCGATCGGCTTCGAACTGGTCAACCCGGCGCCGGCCGGCGCGCTGTCGACCACCGGCCGCGACATGGCCCACTTCATGATCGCCCAGCTCGACCAGGGCCGTTACCGCGGCGTCGAGATCCTCAAGCCCTACACCGCGCAGGCGATGCAGCGCGCCGCCTCGACGCCGGTGGCGGGGCTGGATTCGATGACCCTGGGCTTCTTCCGCCGCGACAAGCACGGGCTGGTGGCGATCGGCCACGGCGGCGCCACCCAGGCGTTCCAGAGCAATCTGGCGCTGGTGCCGGACAAGAAGCTCGGCGTGTTCGTGTCGGTGGACGGCCCGGGCGCGGCCGGGCGCGCGCTGCATCGCGATCTCATCGACGGTTTGCTCAAGCGCTATTACCCCGAACGCGGCACGCCGCCGGCGACACGGTTGACCGCGCGGCTGCATGGCAAGCAATTGGTCGGCCGTTACGAAAACAGCCGGCAGTCGGCGAGCAACTTCCTCGCCATCGCGCGCTTTCTCGGCAGCTCGGTGGTGACGCTCAACGACGACGACACCGTGTCGGTGTCGTCGCTGCGCACGCGCGACGGACGGATCAAGCGTTGGCGCGAGATCGAGCCGTATGTGTGGCAGGAGCTCGACGGCGACAGCCGGCTGGCGGCCAAGCGCGAGCACGGCCAGATCGTGGCGATCGCCAGCGACGACGCGCCGCCGGCGATGTGGCTGCAGCCGGTGCCGGCATGGCGTTCGGCCGGCTGGATGCTGCCGCTGCTGTACGCGGCGGCGGCGGTGCACGTGCTGGCGCTGGCGCTATGGCCGGCGGCGGCGCTGGTGCGCCGCCACACCCAGCGCCGGCTGAAGCTGGACGGCCGCGAGCGCGACCTGCGCCTTTTGACCTTCTTCGGCCTGATCGCGAACCTGGCGTTGCTGGCGCTGTGGCTGTGGATCCTCGGCCGCGTGGATGCGTCGGCGACCCTGCTCGACGGCCAGCTCGACCCGGCCCTGCGCATCGCTCAATTGCTGGGCGTGCTGAGCATCGCGGTGGCGGTGGTGGCGCTGCTCAACGCACGCGCGGCGTGGAAGCCGCCGATGCAGCGTTTGCGGCGGGTATGCGCGGTGGCGATGGCGGCGGCTTGCGTGGCGGTGGTGTGGTTCGTGTTGGCGTTGCACACCTTGCAGTGGTCGCTGGTGTATTGAGCGGTGTTGTAGGTGAGTGGGGCGGTTGATCGGAGCGGCGCTGTTGCGCCGGGCTCGCTCTAAGCCCCCGTAGCCCCACGCCCGTCATTCCGGCGAAAGCCGGAATCCATTTCGATCTTGCTGTTGCTGTTGTTCTTCGCTCCCCCCGCCGTCTCGAACTCGCCACAGGCAATCAGAGACCCGAAGGGCGGCGCGCAGGACGCGCGCCGTGCGCCACCCAGGCCATGGATGGCCTGTGTGGCGCATCCCTGCGCAGGCTCCGAACGATAGTGGCTCTTGATTCGAAACAGGGAAAAGCACTTTCTTTGGTTACTTTCTTTGTTGCTTTGGACAAAGAAAGTGACCCGGCCGCTTGCGGACGGAAGCTGTTGATCTTCGCTTGTCGTCAAGCGCAACTAACGGGCTTAAGCGAAGTTTGTCGTAGTTGCGTTGGCGCGGTCGCGACTTGCGTCGCTCCAGGGGCTCCGGCCAGTTTCGTATCCGACTGTAGGAGCGGCGCGAGCCGCGACCGCGAATGCGCAACTACGACGGAACCTGCGTTATGGCTGTGATTTCGCGGTCGCGACTTGCGGCGCTCCTACAGGGAGCGTTCCGCGGTGGCTTTCGCCGTTACTCGGTCAACGAGTGAGGACGAGCCGCAATCCAAAGCTTCCGTCCGCAAGCGGCCGGGTCACTTTCTTTGTCTTGCCAAAGAAAGTAACCAAAGAAAGGCGCTTTCCTTGTTTTCGAATCAAGAGCCACTAAGGTTCGGAGCGGGCGCGGGGATGCGCCACACAGGCCATCCATGGCCTGGGTGGCGCACGGCGCGCGTCCTGCGCGCCGCCCTCCGGGTCTCTGTTTGCCTGTGGCGAGTTCGGGGCGGCGGGGGGAGCGAAGAGCATGGCAACAACAACGGCAACAGCAACAGCAACAGCAACAGCTATGGGATGCCGGGCTTCGTTGCGGCGATGGACGAACTCCCAGCGCTAACGCAATGCTCAGTGCGCAACACTCAGCCTTCCCAATCCCCACGTTCGGCCGCCAACCCCAGCGCAAGCGCGCCCTTGCCGACGTTGACCATGCCGGTCAGGCTCATCAGGCTCTCGAAGAACTCCACCTTGTGATCCTGGCACGCCAACCGCAGCGTTTCGTAGCCGGGCAGCGCGTGCAGTTCGGCGAGGTCGCCGCCGTAGCTCAGGCACACGGTCGGGGTCAGCAGTTCGTTGCGGGTCACCCGTCGCGCGGCGAATTCCAGCAGCTTCTGCGCCGCGGCTTCGTAGCTTTTGATCTTGGCGATGGGGCCGGTCTCGCCCCGGTTGCAGTGCAGGATCGGTTTGATGTCCAGCGCGGTGCCGAGGGTTGCGCTGAGGAAACTCACGCTGCGGTCGCCGCGATGGCGGGTGCGCGCGCGCAGGTAGTTGAGGTCGCGCGGGATCAGGTAGCCATGGGTGTTGAGCACCAGGTGCTCCAGCCGCGCGCGGATCTTCGGCGGCGCCTCGCCGGCGTCGCGCATGCGCACCGCCTCGACCGCGGTGATGCCCTGCGCGGCGAACAGGTTCAAGGTGTCGATCACCCGCAGCGAGAACGGCGTGTTGATGCCGGCGGCGCTGCGCACCGGTTTGTAGTCGTTGAGGATGGCGAAGCTGGCCTGGTTCGCGTTGTCGAACACCGGACTGCGGGTCTTGGTGATCGTCATGCAGAACACGTAGTCGTAGTCGATCGCCAGCTGGCTTACGAACAGGTCGCGCACCTGCTGCACGGTGAACGGCGTGGTCTCGGCTTCGAAGCCGCGCTCGGCCAGGTGCGCGTTGAGGAATTGCAGTGTGGCCTGTTCGTTGCGATGGTCGGCCAGCACCGCCTGGCCGATGCGCACGGTGATGGGCAGCAGGTGGATGTTGTGTTGCTGGAAATACTCCAGCGGCAGATCGCAAGCGGAGTCGACGACGATTCCAATGCGCATGGTCCCCCCCCGGGTTCTTGGCGCGTGGCTATCGAGTGTGACCGGCAGCATACCTGCGGCGACGCCGGACGCGCACTCACGCGGTCCGGCAAGGGGCGGGCGTTCGTTCAGCCCCGGCGCTGCACGCCGATTGGCAGCTGTTTCAGGCGTTGCATTTCGGGATCTTCAAGCAATTCGGGATGTTGCAGCGCGTCAACGGCGAAGTCGTGTGCATCGTTGCCCCAGAACATATGCGGGCCTATGCACAACGTCGGCACGCCGAATACGCCGGCAAGCAAGGCCGCCTCGGTATTCGCGCGCAACGCGTTCTTGACCGCCTCGCTGGCGACGGCGTCGGCCGGCACGTCGAGCGCGGCGGCGACCGGGCTCAGCGCCTCGACGCTGTCGCCCGCCTGGCCCTGGCTCCAGATCCAGTCGAAGATCGCGTCGACCGCCGCCGGCGTGCTGCCGGCGGCTACGCACAGGCGCAGCGCCGCCAGCGGGTTGAACGGATGCGCGGGCGGAAAGCGCAAGGTCGCCCCTTCGCGCCGCGCCTGCCACAGCACGTGGCGATAGGTGAATTCGCGTTTGCCCGGAATTTCCGCCGGGCCCTTGTGCGCGTGCGCCGACAGCACCGCGCCGAACACGATCGGCACCAGCGCGACCGGCCGTTCGTGGATGAGTTCGCGCAGCTTGCGCCATTGCAGATAGGAAAACGGCGAGACGAAGTCGAAGTACCAGCGCAGGGCGGGGGCGCTCATCGCGGGCTCCTTATTTCCAGGCGCCGAGGATCACGCCGTAGAGGACGAATTGCAGGATGTGGTAGCCGCTGTCGATCATCCACAGCTTGAGGCTGCGGCCGGCGAAGGCGTAGTTGATGCCGAAGCTCATCGAGACGAAGAACAGGCCGACCACGAAGCCGACGCCGAAGCCGTCCACGGCGCTCGCCTGCGGCGGCATCAGCGCGGCGAAGATCGTCGCCGACAACAGCGCGCAGACGATGGCGGTGGCGAACACGCGGCCGGCGTGGGCGGGCTTGGCGTCCGGATCGATCCCGGCCTCGCGGCACCACGCGCGCTTGAACAAGGGCCCGTACCACAGCCCGCCGAGGACGAACGAAGACGCGGTGGCGGCGGCGATGGCGAGCCAGTTGACCTGGTCGATGGGGACGTTCATGCGCGGACTCCGAAAACGATTGCGATTGCGTGGGACGGTCGCCCGGCGAGCTGCGGCGGGCATCGCGGCGGCGAGGACGCCGTGGCGCAAGCATACGCCGCCGCGCCGGCGCGAGGCGCCGCGTGCGCCGGCGTCGCGGGCTATCGCCGGCCGATGGCGTCGGGCATTGTGGCGGGCATGAACGCACCATTCCTCGCACGCATCCGCCATTCGCGCATCGCCTCGACCGCCGCCTTGCTGTTGTCGTTCGCGCTGCCCTTCCTGTGGGCGCTTTCGACCGGACTGGTCTGGGACTTGGGCAAGCGGCTGCCGGGCAGCGTGAGCGACACGTCGATCGCGTTTCCTTCCGGCGCGCCGCTGATAGCGATCGTGATCGCCGCGTGGCTGGTCGGATTCCTCGCGTTGCAGCGCCGGTTGCGTGGCGAGCGGCGGGCGGTGTGGCTGGCAGGCGCGGTGGCGGTCGCGGCGTTCTGCGCGTGCTTCACCTGGCAGTTCGGCAGCGCGGAGTGGAATCCCTGGCCGGAGCCGGGATCGGTCAACCTGTTCCCGTTGCGCTTCGCTGCGGCGTTGGCGATGGCTGCGCTCGGCAGCGCCTTCGGCGCGGCCTATCTGACGCCGCGGCCCGCGGCCGCGCCCGCGGCGTAGTCGGCGCTAACCCGCTCCGCCGCCTAAGCGGCGAGCGTTCTTGCGCAGGCCTACGGCGCGTGCGGCCACGCGCGATGCGGGCGGCACCCGACGGCGCCGCCCGCGCGCCGGGTCAACGCCCGGCCGGCAACGGATACGCCCGCGGCAATCCGTTGTCCGGGTGCAGATAGCGATCGCGCAACTCGGTCTGGCGGCTGCGCATTTCGATTGCGCGGCCGTCCATCCACACCTGCAGCGCGACGCTGGCCACGTCGAGCGGGTCGCCGCTCCACAGCACCAGGTCGGCGCGCTTGCCCGGGGCGATGGCGCCGACTTCGCCGGCGACGCCGAAGGTTTCCGCCGGCACCCGGGTCAGGCCGGCGAGTCCGTCGGCCCAGGGCAGGCCCGCGGCCACCGCATTGCCGGCCAGCTGCCGCACCTTGCGCGCGTTGTGCGAGGCGCCGCCTTCGCTGAAACCGACCGCGACGCCGGCGGCGCGCAGGCGCGCAGCGTTTTCCATGCTGGCGCCGACCTGGTCGAAGTCGCTGGGCAGGTTCGACAACGGATTGACGAACACCGGCACCTTGGCCGCGGCCAGCTGCGGCGCCAGCCGCCAGGCTTCGGCGCCGCCGGCGATGGCGATGCGCAACTGGTGCTTGGACGACCAGCGCAGCAGTTGCCGGATGTCGGCGGCGCGGTCGACGCCGAACACGATCCGCCCGCCGCCGCCGAAGTATTTCTGCAAGGTCGCGCGGCCGGCCGGGGTCAACAACGCGGCGTGGTTGTCGGGGGTAATGCGGCCGCGGGTTTCGTCGATGAGCTGGTCGAGGAGCATCCACTGCGCCGCGCGCGAGCTGCCGCTCAGGCCCAGGCTGTCCTTGCCCAGGCGCACGAATAGCGCGCGCGGGCCGATCGGGTCGGCGCCGCCGTCCAGGCGCTCGATGCCGCCCTGGCCGGCGACGATCGAGCCGCCGGTGGCGGTGCCGGCGCCGATCAGAGTCCAGCCGATGCCTTCGATCCGGGTCACCGGGATCAGCACCGAATCGGGGTTGTAGGCCAAGGTTACGTCGAACTCCGGCCGCACCGTCATTTCCTTGGTGTCGGCGCCCAGCGCGACGGTCTGGTCGACCGTGGATTTCTCGCCGGAGACTTCTTCCAGGCCGATCTCGGTGATGCCGCCGAACAAGGTCGGCGTGACCGGCTTGCCGGCCGCGTCGATCACCTGCGCGCCAGCCGGCGCGCTCAGGCCGCGGCCGACCGCGCGCACGACGCCGCCGGACACCAGCACATCGGCGTTCTCCAGCGAGCCCTGCGCGGTGGCGGTGTGGACGGTGGCGTTGCGGATCAGCACGTTCTGCGCGGACGCGGCGAAGCTGGCGCACAGCAGCGCGGCGGCGAGGGCGGTAGTGGCGAAGGCGGTTTGGCGTATGCGCGCGGTGTTCAAGGCCTGCATGGTCTCTCCCGCTTCCGTCATTCCGGCGAAAGCCGGAATCCATTTTGATTTTTCTCTCGCACTCAACGCGCGCGGCCCATTCCCGCCTATTGCAGAAGCAACAGCAAAATGGATTCCGGCTTTCGCCGGAATGACGGATGTGGAGGACGCCGCTTCGGCCGAAGCCGCAATCGCGTCGCTTCGGTTGATTCCGGCTTTCGCCGGAATGACGGGTGTGAGGGCGGCCACATCGGACGAAGCGAGCGGCGAAGCGAACGCGGTGAAACGGCTCATCGCACACCTCCGGCCGCCGCGCCCTGGGTCGCCGGTTGGCCGAGCATGAAGTCGGACTTGGGCTGGCGCGAGGCGTCGCTGCGGTCGTACACGCGCGCGCCGTCGATGTAGACCTGCTCGGCCTTGGCGTAGACGCTGAAGGGATTGCCGTTCCACACCACCACGTCGCCCATCTTGCCGGCCTCCAAGGTGCCGGTGCGTTCGCCGATGCCCAGCGCCTTGGCCGGGTTCTGGGTCAGCCAGCGGATCGCGCGCTCCGGCGCGATCTCGATGCCGGCCAGGCGCGCGTGCGCGATCACCTTGGCCGCTTCCTGGTTGAGCCGCTGGATGCCTTCTTCCGAATCCGAATGCACGATCGCGCAGCTGTTGGCCGGGCGGTCGACGATGGCGATGTTTTCCTGGATGCCGTCGAAGGCCTCCATCTTGAAGCCCCACCAGTCGGCCCACAGCGCGCCGCACACGCCTTCGGCGGCGAGCCGGTCGGCGATCTTGTAGGCCTCCACGCCGTGGTGGAAGGCGCTGACCTTGAAGCCGAATTCCTTGGCCAGGTCGAGCATGGTGGTCATCTCGTCGGCGCGGTAGCAGTGGATGTGGACCAGGATGTCGCCCTTGATCGCGCCGGCCAGGGTGTCGAGCTTGAGATCGCGCTTGCCGCCGGTGTCCTTCTCGCTGTCGCTGGCCGCGGCCGGCGCCGAGCTCTGCCACCAGCGCTTCTTCGCCGGCTTGGCGCTCTTGGGCGTGGTCTTGCGCAGGTATTCGCTGGCGTCGATGAAGGCGGCGCGGTAACCGGCGACGTTGCCCATGCGCGTGCCCGGCGAGACGTTGCGGCTGCCGTAGACGCGCTTGGGGTTCTCGCCGCAGGCCATCTTCAGGCCCCACGGCGCGCCGGGGAATTTCATCGCCTGGTAGCTGCCGGCGGGCACGTTCTTGAGGGTGACGCCGCGGCCGCCGATCAGGTTGGCCGAGCCGGGCAGGATCTGCAGCGAAGTGATGCCGCCGGCCAGGGCGGTGGCGAAGCCCGGGTCCTGCGGCCAGATCGAATGCTCGGCCCAGACGTTGGGCGTGACCGGGCTGGTCATCTCGTTGCCGTCGCTGTGCGCGCTCACGCCAGGGCTGGGGTAGACGCCCAGGTGCGAGTGCACGTCGATGATGCCGGGGGTGATCCACTTGCCGCTGGCGTCGACGCGGGCGGCGTCGGCGGGGGCGTCGAGCTGGCTGCCGACGGCGACGATCTTGCCGCCCTGCAGCAGCACGTCGGCGCCGTCCAGGCGCTGGCCGGTGCCGGTCAGCACGGTCGCGCCGCGCAGCAGCACCGGGCCGGAGGCGACCGGCTTGTAGGTGCTGGGATAAGGATCCTGGGTGTAGCGCGAGGCGGGCGCGGGCGCCGCCGCCTGCGCAGCGCCGGCGAGCAGGACCAGGCCGCAACCGGCCAGGAAGGGTCGGAACATGGATTTCCCCCGAAGAACGCGGACTTATGGGACTGGCCCGGGCCAGCCTCGGAACCCTAGCCGCCGTCCGCGGCCGTGCCAACCCTGACGATGGTCATGGGCGTGCGACAATATTCGGACTACAACAACAAAAAAGGGAAAACCCCATGAAAGACAAAGAACAGATCGTCGAAAACTGGCTGCCGCGCTACACCGGCGTGGCCCTGGACCAGTTCGGCGAACACGTCCTGCTGACCAACTTCGGCGGCTACCTGCACACCTTCGCCCGCCTGACCGGCGCCGAAGTGGTCGGCCTGGACCGCCCGATGCCCAGCGCCACCGCCGACGGCATCACCATGATCAACTTCGGCATGGGCAGCCCCAACGCCGCCACGATGATGGACCTGCTCTCGGCGATCATGCCCAAGGCGGTGCTGTTCCTGGGCAAGTGCGGCGGGCTCAAGCGCAAGAACCAGCTCGGCGACCTGGTCCTGCCGATCGCCGCGATCCGCGGCGAGGGCACTTCCAACGATTACCTGCTGCCCGAAGTGCCGGCGCTGCCGGCGTTCGCGCTGCAGCGCGCGGTGTCCACCACCATCCGCGACCTCGGCCACGACTACTGGACCGGTTCGGTCTACACCACCAACCGCCGGGTCTGGGAGCACGACGAAGCCTTCAAGGAACGCCTGCGCGCGATGCGCTGCATGGCCATCGACATGGAGACCGCGACCGTGTTCGCCGCCGGCTTCGCCAACCGCATCCCGTGCGGCGCGCTGCTGCTGGTGTCGGACCAGCCGATGATCCCGGAAGGCGTCAAGACCGAGGCCTCCGACGCCAAGGTCAGCGCCAGCTACGTCGACACCCACATCAGCGTCGGCATCGAGGCGCTCAAGCTGATCCGCCGCCACGGCAAGTCGGTGCGGCATCTGCGCTTCGACGAGTGAGTCCCTCGGCTTAGAATCCGCGTTCCACTCAGGCCAACGGGGAAGGCCCATGCGCAAGATCGTCGTCAGCGGATTCCTGGTCGCGTTGCTGGTCCTGGGCGCGGCCCCGCCGGCGGCCGCGCAGCAGGCCCCGGCGCTGCCGCCGGCGCCGCCGGACGAAATCGTGTCCGGGCCGGGCCTGGGGGTGTTCTACTTCCATCCGGCCGACGAGACCGGCGATGCCTGGAGCGCCGGAGGCCTGGTCGGGGCGGGCCTCAACGCCTTCATTAACTCCACGTCCGAGCTCAAGCGCGCCAGCCTGGAGCAGCGCGAACGCCTCGCATCGCGCGTCGACGTGGTCGCCGAGCGCACGGCACTGGCGGCGGCGCTGCATCGCGCCGACGGTCCGGCGCGGTTGTCGCTGCGCTACGGCATGAGCCAGGACATGTCGGCCCTGATGGTGCTGGCCGAACTCGGCCCGGTCGCCGCGCCGCGCGCGCGGCCGCTGCGGCTGGCCTATCAGTCGCCGGTGCACGAGCTCGAGGCCAAGACCGCGCAGGAGATCGAGGCCGAACTGGCCGAGGTCGAGCGCAACAAGGCGCAGATGAGCGCCCGCCAGTACCGCAAGGCGCAGGAGCAGGCGCGTTCGCCGCAGCGCGAATGGCCGGCGATCTACAGCGCCCACGCGCAGTACTGGCTGGCCGACGACGGCGCGGCGCTGCGCGTGGCGCTGGCCCAGGCGCGCGAGCGCATGGCGGCGATGATCGGCTTCGCCCGCGACGCCGATCCGACCCTGGCGCCGGATGGCTTGCTGGCGAAAGTCGGCGAGACGCTGGCCCAGGACGGCGAGTGGCGCACGCGGGTGGAGGCCGCCGACCTGATCGTGACCAAGCGCGCCGTCGACCCGGAGTACTACCGCAGCTGGAACCAGTTCCTGGCGGGACGCGACGCCGCGCGATGAGCATCGCATCCGCGGCGCGGCGGCCGCATCGCATCGTCCTGGCCATCGTCGGGTGGATGCTGGCCGGCGCGGCAGCGGCCGGCGACGCCGGCCTGGAGCGCGTGCTGACCCGCTGGGACCTGGACGCGCGCGCCGACCTCAAGGCGGTGATCGTGCTGCGCGACGGCGAGGTCGTCGCGCAGCGCTACTACAACGGCGCCGACGCGCAATCTCTGCACGACATCCGTTCGGCCGGCAAGAGCGTGACCGCGTTGCTGGCCGGGATCGCGGCCGACCGCGGCCGCCTGCGCTTCGATCAGCCGGCCGCGCGCTGCCTGCCCGGCGCGGGCCCGGCGCTGGCCGGCGTGCGCGTGAGCGATCTGCTGAGCATGCGCTCGGGCCTGGACGCCGACGACGAGAACCCGCGCTCGCCGGGCAACGAGGACCGCCTGGACGAGGCCGCCGACCCGGTCGCCTTCGCCCTGTCGGTGCCGCGCCGCGAAGCGCCGGGAACGCGCTACGCCTACAACTCGCTGACCGCCTACCTCGCCGGCCTGTGCGTGGAAGGCGCGAGCGGGCAGCCGCTGGACGAGTTCGCGCGGCAGCATCTGTTCGCGCCGCTGGGCATCGACCATTGGCGCTGGCAGCGCGACGCCGGCGGCCACGCCAAGGGCCAGGGCAATCTGTCGCTGCGCGCGCGCGACTTCGCCCGCATCGGCCAGATGGCGCTCGACGGCGGCGCGTGGCAAGGCCGCGCGATCGTGCGCGCCGATACGCTGCGCGCGATCCTGGCGCCGCGCGTGCGCATCGCCGCCGTCGACCCGTACGCCGACGACTACGGCTGGTTCTGGTATCGCCGCACCCAGCACGTCGGTGGCCGCGCGATCGAGGTGGTGTTCGCGTCCGGCAACGGCGGCAACAAACTGTATCTGGTGCCGGCTCTGCGCATGGTCGTGGCGATCCAGTCCAGCGCGTATGGCCGCGGTTACGGCCAGCGCCGCTCGCAGGACATCCTGCGCGCGCTGTTGGCCGCAGCGGCGCCCAGCGATGGAACTGCGACGGCGCGCTGAACGCTTCATGGATTGTCACAAAAACCGCTATTTTTATAGGGGTTTTGCGACGTCCGACACGCGCCATCCAAAGGCCTGAGACCTCCGCGCGCGACACTGTCTTCCACGACCGGAGGACAGGTCATGGAACAGCTCATCTTCACCGTCATCGGCGCCCTGCTCACCTGGGCCTTCTACTTCATCCAACGCATCGCCGAACGTCGCGGCACGGTCGACGCGATCGAGCGTGGCAAGCAGTTGCTCGCGCTCAAGCAGGAACTGGACGGCGCCCACACCAGCGTCGAGGAACTGCAACGCTTCGAAAGCCGTCTGATCGGCAAGGCCGAACGCGCGGTGCGCGTGGCCGACAGTTACGTCGGCAAGGCCGAGGCGATCGCCCGCGATCAGGGCGACGACGCGGTCAGCCAGTCCGACATGAACCGCCAGGCCCTGGCCGAACTGAGCCGCGAGCAGACCCGCCTGGACGGCGTGGTCGCACACCTGCGCGACCAACTCGACGGCGATGGCCGCGCCGCGTTCGAACAGGCGCACGAGGCCTGGCAGGCGTTCCGCGAGCGGCACGCGCGCTTCATCGCGCAGTCGTACTCGTCCGGCTCGGTGCGGCCGCTGATCTACGCGGTGACGATGGAGAGCATCACTGTGGCCTGGATCAGCGAACTGGAGACGCAGCTCGGCGAAGGCGCCTGATCGTCGCGTACTTCGCGATCTACCTGTAGGAGCGGCGCGAGTCGCGACCGCGACATCGCGCCTACGACGCAAGCGAGGTTTCGCGGTCGCGGCTTGCGCCGCTCCTACAGGCAGGCTTCGGCAGCCGCGCCGCGCCGTGTTACGGTGCGGCCCTGCTTCCAGAACCGGACCCGCCATGTCCATCACCGCCCAAGACGTCGTCGCCTTCTGGCGCGACGCCGGTCCCGATCGCTGGTTCGACCGCGACGACCGCTTCGACCAGCAATGCCGCAGCGGCTTCCTCGAGGCCCATTTCGCCGCCGCGCGGCGCGAGCACGACGACTGGGTCGAGCGCGACGCCGAATCGGCGCTGGCGCTGCTGATCCTGCTCGACCAGATCCCGCGCAACGTGTTCCGCGGCAGCGCCCACGCCTTCGCCACCGATCCGCTGGCGCGCCACTACGCGCGGCGCGCGCTCGAACTCGGCCACGACCAACTGGTCGAGCCGGCGCTGCGGCCGTTCTTCTATCTGCCGCTGGAGCACTCGGAAGACCTTGCCGACCAGCAGCGCTCGGTCGAACTGCATCGCGCCTTGCCCGCAAGCGGCGACGGCAGCGACCCGGCGCAGTGGGCGGTGCAGCACCAGCAGATCATCGAGCGCTTCGGGCGTTTTCCGCACCGCAATCCGGTGCTGGGGCGGGCGACGACGGCCGACGAGCAGGCCTATCTCGACGATGGCGGCTTCAAGGGCTAAGCAGCTACGGAGTACCCCTGTAGGAGCGGCGCGAGCCGCGACCGCGACATCGCGCCTACGACGCAAGCGAGGTTTCGCGGTCGCGGCTTGCGCCGCTCCTACAGGGAGCCGCCCGCTATCGTCGTGGTTGCGGCATTCGATGCTTCGACCAAAAAGCACGAAGCCGCGACCCGAAGGCCGCGGCTCCGTAATACGCCGATGTTCGCGCGCTCAGTACTTGGCGATGCCGCCGCCCAGGTCGGCCCAGGCGTCGATGCCGCCGACCACGTTGTAGACCTCGCGGAAGCCGAGCTGGCGGAAGTGCTCCGCGGCCTGCGCGCTGCGCCCGCCGCGGTGGCACAGGAACGCGACCGGCGCGTCCTTGGGCAGGGCTTCCAGCGCCTCGGTGCCGGCGTCGAAGGTGTCGAAGGCGACGTCGGCCTGGGCCAGCGCGCGCTCGTCGGCCGGGCGCACGTCGATCAGGCGCACGCTACCGGCCTGCACGCGCTCGCGCACATCGGCCGGCGCAATCGAACGCACCGCCGGCGGCGCGTTCGGGTTGGTGATGACCAGGCCGCGGCCGCGCTCGTCGTCGGCCCAGTCGATCGACACGCCGTCGGCGCGGCGCGCGTTGAGCCAGTCGGTCTGCACGCGCACGCCGTCGATCTCCACCGCGACCGCGTCGGCATCGACCGGCGCCAGCTGCAGGCGCACGTTGTGGCGCGCGTCGACGTCCAGTTGCACGGCGTAGTTTTCGCCGGCGCCGGCCACCGCATCGCGCAGCATCTTCGCCGCGGCAGCGGTGATTTCGAGCTTGGGCGGGCTGCGGTCGGGTGCGGGCAGGCCGAGCGCGCCGTGCAGTTCGCCGCTGCCGGCCATCTGCAGAATGATGTCGCTGCCGCCGACCAACTGGCCGTCGATATACAGCTGCGGGATGGTCGGCCACTCGCCGTAGGCCTTGATGCCCTCGCGGATCTCTGCATCGCTGAGCACGTCGACGTGCGCATAGCCCTGCGGCAGCAGCGCGTTGAGGGTGCCCGCGGCCTTGGCCGAGAAGCCGCACTGCGGCGCGTCCGGCGCGCCCTTCATGAACAGCACGACGCGGTTGGAGTGGAGCAGGGTTTCGATGCGCGAGCGCAGTTCGGGAGTCAGGGACATGGAGGTAGCGGGGAGCTGGCGGAAGTCCTGGGCACATGGGGGCGGCGGCGCGCCGATGCAAGTGGCGACGGCCGCGAGGCAGCGGGCCAACCTTCCTGCCTGGAAAGGTTCGAAACCTCCGGCTGCGACGTGTGGGAGGGCCTTCAGGCCCGACGCCTTCGGCTCCGCCGCCGCGCTGTTGCATCCCGGGGCGGCCTGCCACATCGCGGGCGGTCCCACGCCCGACAATGCCCCGCAGCGCCCTCCCCGCTACGATGATCGCCCCCGCCCGATGCTTTGCCGATTCCCTCCGCCGATGCCCCCAACCGTCCGCCATCGCCCGCCCCGCTACCCTGAGGTCGCGCTGTGGCTGTTCGCGGCCTCGCAACTGGCCGTCCTGGGCCTGTGGTGGGCCGGCGGCTGGCGCCTCGGCCTGCCGGCGCTGGCGCTGAGCCACTTGACCATGGTCTGGGGCACGTTGAGGCCCGGCTCGGCCTTGTTCAGCCCGGTGCTGCGGCGTCTGCCCACGCGCGAGCCGGTGGTGTGGCTGACCATCGACGACGGTCCGTCCGACGACACCGAGGCGATGCTCGACCTGCTCGACGCGCACGCGGCCAAGGCGACTTTCTTCGTCGTCGCCGAGCGCGCGCGGGCGCGGCCGGAGTTGCTGGCGCAGATCGTGCGGCGCGGCCACGGCGTCGGCCATCACAGCGCCAGCCATCCTTCTGCGGCGTTCTGGCGATTGGGGCCGGGGGCGATGCGGCGCGAGATCGTCGAGGCCGACCGGACTTTGCGCGAGTTGCTGCCGGGTTATCGGCTGCGTTGGTTCCGCGCGGTGGTCGGTATGGCCAATCCTTTCGTCGCTCGCTGGCTCAAGCGGTGCGGGCTGGCGCGGGTGGCGTGGAGTGCGCGCGGGTACGACGCGGTGGCGGCGGAGCCGGGGCGGGTGGTGGCGCGGGTCGAGCGCGATCTGGCGCCGGGGGCGATCGTGTTGATGCACGAGGGGGCGGGGCACGGGCGCAGTGTGGAGACGATGGCGGCTTTGTTGGGGCGGTTGGGTGTGTTGGGGTATCGCTGTGTGTTGCCTGAGGTGAGCGAGTAGCGTCGTCTTTGGGCGATGGCGATGGTTTGTTGGGCGCGATGGTTGGGGGGCGTTTGTCGTGATTGCGGTGTCGCGGTCGCGGCTTGCGCCGCTCCTACAGGGGCTCCGGCAAGTTTCGTATCCGACTGTAGGAGCGGCGCAAGCCGCGACTGCGACAACGCAACTACGACGCCATACCAACTGCCCGTCATTCCGGCGAAAGCCGGAATCCAACCGCAGCGACGCGGCTCCGCCGTGAT
>NZ_FNOG01000001.1:891633-981555 GCF_900106525.1 Lysobacter enzymogenes | reverse complement strand
GGGGTGTCGTCGCCCGGGAACTCGTACTTCGACAGCAGCTCGCGCACTTCCATCTCGACCAGCTCGAGCAGCTCGGCGTCGTCCACCATGTCGGCCTTGTTCAGGAACACGACGATGTACGGCACGCCGACCTGACGCGACAGCAGGATGTGTTCGCGCGTCTGCGGCATCGGGCCGTCAGCGGCCGAGCACACCAGGATCGCGCCGTCCATCTGCGCCGCACCCGTGATCATGTTCTTCACGTAGTCGGCGTGGCCCGGGCAGTCCACGTGGGCGTAGTGACGGTTCGGGCTTTCGTATTCGACGTGAGCGGTCGAAATCGTGATGCCGCGAGCCTTCTCTTCCGGCGCCGCGTCGATCGCGTCGTACGCCTTGAATTCGCCACCGAAACGCTCGGCGCCGACCTTGGTCAGAGCGGCCGTCAGCGTGGTCTTGCCGTGGTCGACGTGACCGATCGTGCCGACGTTCACGTGCGGCTTGGTGCGCTCGAACTTACCCTTGGCCATGGCTATCGCTTCTCGTGTTTGGTCTGTGTGTCGCGTTGGCTGTTGGTAAAGCAGCCGGGTGTCGCTTGAAGATGGTGCTCACGAAAGGAATCGAACCTTCGACCTCCTCCTTACCAAGGAGGTGCTCTACCGACTGAGCTACGTGAGCGAAACTTGGTACCGACGGGCTGTGCGACTTTCGTTCAATGGAGCGGGAGACGGGAATCGAACCCGCGCAATCAGCTTGGAAGGCTGAAGTTCTACCATTGAACTACTCCCGCGCCGCGTGCAGCCAATACAGCGTTGGAACTTGGAGCTTTGAAACTTTACCGCTTTGCCTGAGCGCCGTATCGATGAAGCTGATCGTCGCACCGGCCAACCTGGTGGAGGGAGGTGGATTCGAACCACCGAAGGCGTAAGCCAGCAGATTTACAGTCTGCCCCCGTTGGCCGCTTGGGTATCCCTCCGAAGAGCCCGTAATTTTGAAGTGCGATCTTCAGCTTGTCAACGCACTTTCACGAAATCTTTCGGGATTTTTTTCGCCCCCGCCGCCGGCGCTTGCGGCTGTCGACCGCGGGGGCGCGTAGTCTACTCAAACATTGAACCGGAAGTGCAAGACATCGCCTTCCTGCACGCGATATTCCTTGCCTTCCAGGCGCAGCCGGCCGGCGTCGCGGGCGCCGGACTCGCCCTTGTACTTGATGAAATCGTCGTAGGCGATGGTTTCGGCGCGGATGAAGCCCTTCTCGAAGTCGGTGTGGATCACCGCGGCGGCCTGCGGCGCGGTCGAGCCGGCCTTGACCGTCCAGGCGCGCACTTCCTTCACACCCGCGGTGAAGTAGGTCTGCAGGCCCAGCAGGGCGTAGCCGGCGCGGATCAGCCGGTTCAGGCCCGGCTCGGCCAGGCCCAGGTCGGCCAGGAAGGTGTCGCGGTCGGCGTCGTCGAGCTGGCTGAGCTCTTCCTCGATGGCGGCCGAGACCGGCACCACCTGGGCGCCCTCGGCCACGGCGCGGGCGCGCACGGCGTCGAGGTGCGGATTGTTCTCGAAGCCGTCCTCGAGCACGTTGGCCACGTACATGACCGGCTTGAGGGTCAGCAGGAACAGGTCGCGCAAGGCGGCCTTGTCGTCGTCCGACAGGTCCAGCGCGCGCGCCGGCTTGCCGGCGTCCAGGCCGGTGCGGACGCGGCCGAGGATTTCCTTGCGCACCACCGCTTCCTTGTCGCCGGTCTTGGCCGAGCGCTCGGCGCGCTGCAGGGCCTTCTCGACGCTTTCCAGGTCGGCCAGGGCCAGCTCGGTGTCGATGGTCTCGATGTCGGCGATCGGATCGACCTTGTTGTTGACGTGGATCACGTCCGGGTGCTCGAAGCAGCGCACCACGTGGGTGATCGCGTCGACCTCGCGGATATGCGCCAGGAACTTGTTGCCCAGCCCCTGCCCGCTGGCCGCGCCGGCGACCAGACCGGCGATGTCGACGAACTCGACCGCGGTCGGGATCAGCTTCTGCGGCTTGACGATCTCGGCCAGCGCGTTGAGGCGCGGGTCCGGCACCGGCACCGCGCCGACGTTGGGCTCGATCGTGCAGAACGGGAAGTTGGCCGCGGCGATGCCCGCCTTGGTCAGCGCGTTGAACAGGGTCGACTTGCCGACGTTAGGCAGGCCGACGATGCCGCATTTGATGCCCATGGGTGCTGAGTCCGGAAATGGAAAATGGCGAACGGGGAATGGGAGCCGCGCGCCGAACCGCGCGTGTCGCTGCGAGCGTGCAGCTCCCGGCAAAGAATCTTTCGGGCGAGGACGGGAATCGCGCAGCGGCGAACTTGCGTTCCCCGCGCCCTCTTCCCCGTTCCCGCTTCACTTCGCGGTATGCAACCGCGTCATCGCGTCCATGAAATTGCCCTGCACCGCCAGCGGCATCGCGTCGATGGCCTCGTCGATGGCGCGCAGGATCGTGGCCTCGTCGTCCTTGCCGGGACGGCCGAGCACCCACGGGGTGACTTTGTCCTTGTGGCCGGGGTGGCCGATGCCCAGGCGCAGGCGGTGGAACTTGCCGTGGCCGAGCAGTTGGATGGTGTCGCGCAGGCCATTCTGGCCGCCGTGGCCGCCGTCGAACTTGAGCCGGGCGGTGCCGGGCGCGAGGTCGAGCTCGTCGTGCGCCAGCAGCGCTTCCTCGGGCTCGATCTTCCAGTAGCGCAGCGCGGCGGCGACCGACTTGCCGGAGAGGTTCATGAAGGTGGCCGGCTTGAGCAGCCACACCGGCTTGCCGGCGATCTCGATCTTCGAGGTTTCGCCGAACAGCTTGGATTCCAGGCCGAAGCGGCCGCCGAACTTCTCGTTCAAGGCGTCCACAAACCAGAACCCGGCGTTGTGCCGGGTCCGGGTGTATTCGGCGCCGGGGTTGCCCAGGCCGACGATCAGGCGCAATCCCGCCATGACTCAGGACAGTCCGCAAACGCGGACCGGCGCGCCGGCTACGGCGCGCCGGCCGGCGATCACTTCTTGTCTTCGTCCTTCTTGGAGACCTTGGCGGCCGGCACGTCCGCGGCCGGCGCGTCTTCGGTCGGCTCGGCCTCTTCCTTGCCGTGCTTGGCGATCACGATGGCGACATCGTGTTCCTTGCCCAGCTTCAGCTCGGGAATCTCGACGCCCTTGGGCAGCTTGAGGTCCGACAGGTGGACGATGTCGCCGACCTTCAGGTCCGACAGGTCGATCTCGATGAACTCCGGCAGGTCCTTCGGCAGGCAGGACACTTCGACTTCGTTGAGCTCGTGGGTGACCACGACGTCGGCGGACTTGCCGGCCGGCGACTTGTCTTCGTTGAGGAAGTGCAGCGGCACCGACACGCGCAGCGCCTGGTTGGCGTCAACGCGCTGGAAGTCCAGGTGCATGATGATCTGCTTGAACGGGTGGCGCTGCATGTCGCGCAGCAGGACCTGCTCGACCTTGCCGTCGACGTCCAGGCTCAGGATCGAGGAGTAGAACCACTCGTGCTGGCTGGCCAGCCAGATCTTCTCGTGCTCGAGCTGGATCGGCTGCGGAGCGGCGCTGCCGCCGTAGATGATGGCCGGGATGCTGGCGGCATGACGAAGGCGGCGGCTCGCACCCTTCCCCTCGACCTTGCGGCCAGTGGCCTTGATGGTGTGTTCGGACATTTGCGTGTACTCGATGGTTACAGCGTTGGAACCGCCTCGCGGCGGTGGGGAAGCTCATCCGCGACCAGATGAGCCTTGAAACGAATTCTTTCGATCAATCGACGTAGAGCGAGCTCACCGATTCGCCGAAGGCGATGCGGCGGATCGTCTCGGCCAGCAGTTCCGCCACGCTGAGCTGGCGGATGCGGCCGGTGGCCCGGGCCGCAGCGGTGAGCGGGATGGTGTCGGTCACCACCAGCTCGTCGAGCTGCGAACGGGTCACGTTGTCGATGGCCGCGCCCGACAGCACCGGGTGGGTGCAATAGGCCACGACCTTCTGCGCGCCCTGCGCCTTGAGCGCCGCCGCGGCGGCGCACAGGGTGCCGGCGGTGTCGACGATGTCGTCGACCAGCACGCAGGTCTTGCCCGACACGTCGCCGATGATGTTCATCACCGTGGCGACGTTGGCGCGCGGGCGGCGCTTGTCGATGATCGCCAGGTCCGCGTCGTCCAGGCGCTTGGCGATCGCTCGCGCGCGCACCACGCCGCCGACGTCCGGGGACACCACGATCAGGTTGTCGGTGCCGTGCGCGCGCCAGATGTCGGCGAGCAGCAGCGGCGAGGCGTAGACGTTGTCGACCGGGATGTCGAAGAAGCCCTGGATCTGATCCGCATGCAGATCGACCGTGAGCACCCGGTCGGCGCCGACCGCGCCGAACATCTTGGCCGCGACCTTGGCGGTGATCGGCACGCGCGAGGAGCGCGGGCGGCGGTCCTGGCGGGCGTAGCCGAAGTACGGCACCACCGCGGTCACGTTGGCCACCGATGCGCGCTTGAGCGCGTCGATCAGGACCAGCAGTTCCATGAAGTTCTCGGCCGTCGGCGCGTTCGTCGGCTGAATGACGAACACCTCCTGGCGGCGCACGTTCTCTTCGATCTCGACCTGCACTTCCCCGTCGGAGAAGCGGCCGACGAGGGCCTTGCCGAGCCGGATGCCCAGCTCCTTGCACACGGCCTCGGCCAGCGGACGGTTGGCGTTGCCGCTGAAAACCAGCAGGTTGCGATCGTTTTGCACTGTCTTGGGACCGGGATTCGGGATTTGGGATTCGCGATTCGTAGCGGCGGCTGCGATGTACTGCCTTTTACGAATCGCGAATCCCAAATCTCCAATCCCTCGTTGTGGCAGGGGCGGTAGGATTCGAACCTACGAATGCCGGGATCAAAACCCGGTGCCTTGGGCCACTTGGCGACGCCCCTGCGGAAACCTGGATAGAACGCGAGATACCACTTGATTTGCTGCGCGACGGGAGGAGCCGCTGGCTCAACCGCGCCGGTTGGTTTCGAGCGCGGCATGCAGCGGCGAGCGCCCTGCCCCGGCCGCCGTCCAGGCGCGCAGGCCCGGCGGCAGTTCCGCCAGCGCGGCCTCGGCGGATTCGCGCGTGGCGAACTCGACGAAACACCCGCTGCCGGACCCGGTCAGGCGTGGCGATCCGATCCGCGCCAGAGCGGCGAAGGCGGCCTCGACGGCCCCCTCGCGCTGGCGCAGCACCGGCTCGAACGCATTCCCGAGCGGTCTACCCGAAACGAAGTCCGACATTGTCGCGGGCGCGGCATCCCGCGTCAATTCAGCGGATTGAAAAAGCGCCGCGGTCGGGGCGTGGACGCCGGGGTCGGCCAGCACGTACCAGGCCGGCGGCAGGTCGATCGGGCGCAGTTGCTCGCCCACGCCTTCGGCCCAGGCATTGTCGCCGCGCACGAACACCGGCACATCGGCGCCCAGGCCCAGGCCCAGCCGGGCCAGGGTGTCCACGCCCAGATCGGTGCCCCACAGCGCATCCAGGGCGACCAGAACGGTCGCGGCATCGGACGAGCCGCCGCCGAAGCCGCCGCCGGCCGGAATGCGCTTTTCGATGACAATGTCCGCACCTTGACTGCAATTCGACGCCTTTTGCAGCGCCAGCGCGGCCCGCACCGTGAGATCGTCGGCCTCGGCCACGCCGGCCACCGATCCGCCGTGGCGGACGATGCGGCCGTCGGCGCGCGGCCGCAGGCGGATGGTGTCGCCCCAGTCGAGCAGACGGAACACGGTCTGCAGCAGGTGGTAGCCGTCGGCGCGGCGGCCGACGATGCGCAGGAACAGATTCAGCTTGGCCGGGGCGGGCCAGGCCGACCAGGCGGGGTCGCCGATGGAATCGTGGGCCGAATCGGTGGAATCGAAGGACATCGGAAGCGCCGGGAACGTTCTGGGTTGCGATTCAGGGAGCCGCGGCCGCCCCGCCCTGCCACTGATCCACGATCAGCCGCACCCGCGCCGAATCGCGGCGCGCGTCCAGGCGCGCGGGCAGGTCGCCGCTGGCGGGCCATTCGTAGGCGATGGTCCAGCCGCCCTGGGCGATGGACTGCGGGCGCCCGTCGGCGCCGGGGACGATGCGCGCGTCGGCGCCGTCGCCGGCCGGCAGGCCGCGCAGCCACTGACCGAGCGCAGCCACCGGGATGTCCCAGCCGGTGGCCTGGAACAGCACTTCGGCGGCGTCCGCGCCCTCGCGCGGGCCGCCGTCCAGGCCGTCCAGGCGGGCGCCGTCGGGGCCGCCGCTCAGGCGCCAGCTCTGGCGGGTGACCGGCGCGCTCAGCGCGACTTCGTAGGCGCCGCCGCGCTGGTTCCATTCGATCCGGCCGCTACCGCCCTTGCCGGCGGTGGATACGGCGATGCGGCCGGTCAGCGACCAATCGGCGGTGGCGCGCACGCGCGCGGCGCGCGCGGCTTCGCGTTCGGCGGCATCGGCGGCCGGCACGACCTGCCCCGCCGGCGCGCCGGGACGCACGCCGGCGCCGGCGCACGCCGTCAACAGCGCGCCCAGCAACAGCGCCGCGCCGATGCGGGCGGGCGCAGCCAGCCTCGCGCCGGCAGCGGCTCGACCGAGGTCCGCCGCGCTCACAGCCCGTACTTCTTCAGCGCCCGCAGCAGCGAGCGGTTCTCGGCATCGATCTTGCGGCCCTGCTCGAAATACTTGCGCGCCTCGTCGCGGCGGCCGGTCTCCCACAGCAGCTCGCCCAGGTGCGCGGCGATTTCGGCGTCCTTGAGCATGGTCATGGCGCGGCGCAGTTCGACCTCGGCCTCCTTGACCCGGCCCAGGCGGTAGAGCACCCAGCCGTAGCTGTCGACGATGGCGCCGTTGTCCGGCTCGGCGGTGCGCGCGCGCTCGATCAGCTCCAGCGCTTCCTGATAGCGCGTGGTGCGGTCGGCCAGGGTGTAGCCGAGCGCGTTGAGCGCGGCCACGCTGTCGGGCTCGGCCACCAGGATGCGGCGGAAATCCGCTTCGGCGCGGGCGATGTCGTCCCGGCGCTCCCAGCTCAGGGCGCGCGCGTAGAGGATTTCCGGCTCGTCCGGGAACGCGGCCAAGCCGCGGGCGAAGGCCTCGTTCTCGCCGGCGACGCTCTTGTCTTCGGCGCGCAGGTTCGCTTCCAGGATGTAGGCGTCGCGGCGGGTGTCGTCCTCGGCCGAGGCGTCGGACTGGATCGCGCGCAACGCGGCGAAGGCTTCGTCGGCGCGCTTGAGCTTGTGCAACACGTTGGCCGCGCGCAGCCGCGCGATCTCGCGCTGCGGGCCGCCGGGCACGCCCTGGTACCAGTTCAGCGCCTCGTCGAAGCGCTCCAGATACTCGGCCAGCTGGCCCAGCAGCAGGCGCCGGGCCGGATCGGGCTTGGCCGCGCTGGCGCGCAGTTCGTCGTAGAGCGCGGTCAGGGTCGGCTTGTCGTCGGCGCGGGCCAGGAACGAGGCGCGCAAGGCGTAGGTCTGGTCGTCCTGCGGGCCGCGCGCGAGCACTTCGGCGACCTTCTGGAAATCGTTGAGGCCTTCGTACTGCTCGGCGATCAGCGCGCGCAGGCCGTTGTCGCTGTCGGCCAGCGGCACCAGGCTGGCGAGCAGTTGCGCGGCTTCTTCGCTCTTGCCGTCGTCGCGCAACTGGGTGACGCGCAGCAGGCCGACCCGCGGCTCGCCGGGGAAGCGCCGCACCACCTCATCGATGATGCGTTCGGTCAGCTTGGGCTGGTCCAGCCGCTGCGACAGGCCGCCGAAGGCGACCCAGGCCATCAGGTTGCGCGGCGGCAGGCGGCCGCCGTCGACCAGTTTCTCGACCATCCGCGCGGTCTGCTTGGGATCCTTGGAGCCGGCGGTGAGCACGCCCAGCGCCTGGCGCCAGCCGGTGTCGGGCGCGGCGGTCATCAGCGCGACCAGTTGCCGCAGCGCGGCGCGTTCGTCGCCGCGGCGCAGCGACAAGGTCGCCTCAGCCGCGGCGAACACCGGGCCCTGGCCGCCGAGCTTGCGCCACAGCGCCAGCGACTCGGTCGCGGCGGCATCGTCGCGCGCGACCAAGGCGATGCTGGTGGCGCGCTCGGCAAGCACCTTGTCGCTGGCGGCGCGCGCGGCCTTGAGATAAGCCGCGGAGGCCTCGTTGAGCTTGCCCGACTGCAGCGCGAATTCGCCGACCAGCAGCGGTTCCAGCGAGGCGCCGGTGGGATCCTTGGCGGCGCCGGCCTGGATCGCGGCGCGGGTCGCGGCGAGGGCGGCGGCGCTGGGCTCGGCGACCGTACCGGCGGCCGGCGCCGGGGCGGTGGCGCCGGCCAGAGCGCTCCAGCCGCCGGCCATCAGCAGCAGCGCGGCGGCCAGGGGCGCGCGGCGGCCGCGGACGGGGCGGCGGGCGCGCTGGGTGTTGTCTTCGGGGCTGTCTATTGGACCGATCGAGAAAATCGAATCGTAAGAAGACACGGGGGGACCAGTGGGCCGGTAGAATGGCGGCCTTCAGCAGCCCGCAGCTTATCGCAAGCGCCTGAACCGATGTCCCGCCTCCGCCGCCATCCGATGGAACTTCCCCGCCGCTGCGGGACGGCTGCGCGCGCAGGCGATCGGGTAGCGCGACGCCCGCCTCCATGAGCCTGTACGTCCTCGGCCTCAACCACCAGACCGCGCCGGTCAGCCTGCGCGAACGGGTGGCGTTCGCCGGCGATACGGTGCCGGCGGCGCTGGCCGCGCTGCGCGCGCTGGCGCCGGTGCGCGAGGTCGCGCTGCTGTCGACCTGCAACCGCACCGAGATCTACGCGGTGGCCGACGACGACGGCCGCGCCCTGGCCGAGTGGCTGGCCACCCATCCCGACGATGCCGGCGACCTGCACGGTTATCTGTACCGCCATCGCGACGCCGAGGCGGTGCGGCACCTGTTCCGGGTCGCCACCGGCCTGGATTCGCTGGTGCTCGGCGAGCCGCAGATCCTGGGCCAGGTGAAAGACGCCTGGGCCGCCGCGCGCGGCGCCGGCACCCTGGGCAGCCAGCTCGACCGGCTGTTCCAGCAGGCCTTCTCCACCGCCAAGCGCGCGCGCACCGACACCCGCATCGGCGCCAATCCGGTGTCGGTGGCCTCGGCCGCGGTGCGGCTGGCGCAGGAATCCTTCGCCCGGCTGGAAGACTCCAGCGTGCTGCTGGTCGGCGCCGGCGAGACGGTCGAACTGGCCGCGCGCCATCTGGTGCAGGCGAAAGCCAAGCGTCTGCTGATCGCCAACCGCACCCTCGCCCACGCCCAGGACCTGGCCACCCGCCACGGCGGCGTGGCGCTGCCGCTGAGCGAGATCGACCGCCACCTGGCCGAGGCCGACATCGTGCTCAGCGCCACCGCCAGCCGCGAACCGATCCTGCGCAAGCCGCAGGTGGCCGCGGCGCTGGCCGCGCGCAAGCACCGGCCGATGCTGCTGCTGGACCTGGCCGTGCCGCGCGACATCGCCGCCGACGTGGCCGAGCTGAAGGACGTATTCCTGTACACCGTGGACGATCTGGAACGCGCCATCGAAGACAACCGCCGCAGCCGCCGCGAGGCCGCGACCGAGGCCGAGGCCATCGTCGAGCTGCAGGTGGCGCGCTTCGTCGAGACCCTGGCCGCGAGTACCCGCACCGCGCCGATCAAGCGCCTGCGCGACCACGGCGAGGCCGCGCGCGAGGAAGTGCTGGCCAAGGCCCAGGCCCAGCTCGCCGCCGGCCAGGATCCGGGCGAAGTGCTCAACTTCCTCGCCCACACCCTGACCAACCGCCTGCTGCACGCGCCGACGATCGCCCTGCGCGAAGCGGCGCTGACCGGCAATCCGGAACTGGCGCGGGCCGCGGACAAGCTGTTCCCCGCCGCCAGCGGCGGGTCGGCAGTGGGCAATCGCGAATCGGGAACGGAGCGAAGCGAAGCGGCCGACGCCGAATCGCTGCAAGACCGTTAGCGCGGCCAGCCGCCGCGTTTTCGCCGTCTGCGCTTGCCCTCTCCTATTCGCTCTGCCGACTCAATGACCCCCACCCTGCGCCGCAAACTCGAAGCCCTGGCCGAACGCCGCGAAGAACTCGAACGCCTGCTCGCCGATCCCGGCGTGATCGGCGACAACGAGCGTTTCCGCAAGTGCTCGCGCGAGTTCGCCCAGCTCGAACCGGTGGCGCTGGCGCTGGCCGCCGAGGCGCAGGCCAAGGCCGACCTGGCCGCGGCCGAGGCGATGCGCGCCGATGCGGAGCTGCGCGAGCTGGCCGACGAGGAGATCGCCAGCGCGCACGAGCGCCTGCAGCGGCTCGACGTCGAGCTGATGGCGCACCTGATCCCGAAAGACCCGCGCGACGACGGCGACCTGTACCTGGAAGTGCGCGCCGGCACCGGCGGCGACGAGGCGGCGATCTTCGCCGGCGACCTGTTCCGCATGTATTCGCGCTATGCCGAGCGGCAGGGCTGGAAGGTCGAGATCGAATCGTCCAATCCCGGCGAGCACGGCGGCTTCAAGGAAATCATCGCCCGGGTCGAAGGCCGCGGCGCGTATTCGCGGCTCAAGTTCGAATCCGGCACCCACCGCGTGCAGCGCGTGCCGGAGACCGAATCGCAGGGCCGCATCCACACCTCGGCAGCGACCGTGGCGATCATCGCGGTGGAGCCGGAAGGCGAGCCGATCGAGATCAACCCGGCCGACCTGAAGGTCGACACCTTCCGCTCCTCCGGCGCCGGCGGCCAGCACGTCAACAAGACCGAATCGGCGATCCGCATCACCCATATCCCCAGCGGCGTGGTGGTGGAAAACCAGACCGAGCGCAGCCAGCACGCCAACCGCGACAAGGCGCTCAAGCGCCTGCAGGCGATGCTGGCCGACGCCGCCGCGGCCAAGGCCGCCGCCGCGCAGGCGCAGGACCGGCGCCTGCAGGTCGGCAGCGGCGACCGCAGCCAGCGCATCCGCACCTACAACTTCCCGCAGGGCCGCATCACCGACCACCGGGTCGAAGGGCTGACCCTGTACGACCTGCCGAACGTGATCGCCGGCGACCTCGACGCCCTGATCGGGCGTCTGGTGCACGAACACCAGGCCGACGAACTGGCGCGTTTGTCCGCGGGCTGATATCTGCCGGCTGACGCCGCCGCTGTTTGCCCGCGCCAACGCAACTACGACGCGGGGTTCCACGCACGGACTCGCCCGCCGTCCGACACTGCCGCGATTTCCCCCTGCAGGAGCGGCGCGAGCCGCGACCGCGACAACGCAGCTGCGGCGCAAGTTTCGGCGTAGTTGCGCTGTCGCGGTCGCGGCTCGCGCCGCTCCTACAGGTAGATCGCCTGCATTCGGCGCGAACTGGGGGACTGCGCGCACCCCGCCGCGATCGGCCGTCGCCGGTCATGACGCTGCCCCCGACCTGCGGCCATAATCGGCCCTCCCCCGCTGCGCCGACGTCCGCATGAGCCTCGCCATCCGCCGCGCCCGTTCCGCCGACCTCGACCTGGTCGCGCCGTTGTTCGACCGCTACCGGCATTTCTATACCCAGCGCGACGACGCCGCGGTCTCGCGCGCCTTCATCGGCGAACGCCTGCAGCGCGGCGATTCGGTGCTGCTGCTGGCCGCGCTCGACGATGCCGCGGCCGCGGGCTTCGTCCAGCTCTATCCGACCTTCTCTTCGGTGCGCGCGGCGCGGGTGTGGGTGCTCAACGACTTGTTCGTCGAGCCCGGCGCGCGCCGCCGCGGCGTCGCCCGCGCCCTGCTCGAGGCCGCCGCCGAGTTCGCCCGCACTGATGGCGCCGCGCGCCTGGAGCTGGAAACCAACCACGACAACGCCCAGGCCCAGGCGCTGTACGACGCCGCCGGCTGGCAGCGCTTCGACGGCACCCAGCGCTATCACTTATCGCTGGCGCAAGCCGGCCTGCCGCCGGCGCAAGCCTGAGCGCCGCGAGCCCCGCGCCATGACCGATCCGCGCGCCGCCCTGCGCCAGTCCCTGCGCGCCAATCCCAGCGATGCGATGGGCTGGGTGATGCTGGCCGAACACGAGCTCGACGCCGGCGACGCCGCCTCGGGCGAACTCGCCGCCCGGCGCGCGCTGGAACTGCGCCCAGGCCATCCCGAAGCGCTGGCGCGGCTGGGCCGCGCGCAGTGGATGCAGGGCCGCCGCGACGAAGCCGTACAGAGCCTGCGCGCGGCGACCCGCGCGGCGCCGCAGCATCCGGGCATGGCGGTGTGGCTGGGCCATGTGCTGGAAGACGTCGGCGACGCCGAGGGCGCGCTGGCCGCCTACGCCCACGCCTACGCGCTGGCGCCGCAGGAACCGCAGCTGGCCGCCTACCTGCTGGCGTGGCGGCGCAAGCTGTGCGATTGGCGCGATCTCGACCGCCTCGCGCGCCAAGTCCGCGACGCGGTCGCGCGCGCACAGGCCTCGGTGGAACCGTTCGCCTTCCTCAGCGAAGACGCCAGCGCCGCCGAACAGCGCCGCTGCGCCGGCCTGCGCGCGTCCGCCATCGCCCGCGCCGTGCCCACGTTGCCGCCGGCGCCGGTCAAGGACGCACAGGCGCCGGTGCGCGCCGGCTTCCTCTCCAACGGCTTCGGCAACCACCCCACCGGCCTGCTGACGGTGGCCTTGTTCGAAGCGCTCAAGCGCCGCGGCGGGCTGGAGGTGCATCTGTTCGCGCTCAACCGCGACGACGGCAGCACGATCCGCCGGCGCCTGCGCGAGGCCGCGCAGCAACTGCACGATGTCGCCCAGCAGCCGCACGCGCGCATCGCCCAGACCATCCGCGGCGCCGGCATCGACGTCTTGTTCGACCTGCGCGGCTGGGGCGGCGGCGGCACCCCGGAAGTGCTGGCGATGCGGCCCGCGCCGGTGCAGGTGAACTGGCTGGCCTATCCGGGCACCAGCGCCGCGCCGTGGATCCATTACGTGCTCGCCGACCGCTTCGTCCTGCCCGAGCCGATGGCCGAGCACTTCAGCGAAACCGTGGCCTGGCTGCCGCGCTGCTTCCAGCCCTCCGACACCGCCCGCGTCGTCGCCGAACCGCCGGACCGCGCCGCCTGCGGCCTGCCCGCGCAGGGCGTGGTGTTCTGCTGCTTCAACAACAGCTACAAGCTCAACCCGCGCAGCCTCGCGCGCGCGCTGGCGGTGCTGCGCGGCGTGCCCGGCAGCGTGCTGTGGCTGCTGTCGGGGCCCGGCAACGCCGACGCGCGCCTGCGCGACGCCGCGGCCGGCCACGGCATCGATCCGGCGCGGCTGGTGTTCATGCGCAAGCAGCCGCACGCCGACTACCTGGCGCGGCTGCGCCATGCCGACCTGTTCCTCGACACCCATCCCTACAACGCCCACACCACCGCCTCCGACGCGCTGTGGGCCGGCTGCCCGGTGCTGACCGCGCCCGGCGCGACCTTCGCCGCGCGCGTAGCCGGCAGCCTCAACCACCACCTCGGCCTGGGCGACATGAACGTCGCCGACGACGCCGCCTTCGTCGCCCGCGCGATCGCGCTGGGCAACGACCCGGCCGCGCTGGCGGCGTTGCGCGCGCAGCTGGCGGCGCGGCGCGCGGACAGCGGCGTGTTCGACATGGACGGCTTCGCCGTCGACTTCGCCGCGATGACCCTGGCGATGGCCCGGCGCCAGCGCAAGGGCGAGGCGCCGACGCCGCTGCAGGGGCCGGCGCGCGTCTGACGCGGCCGCCGTCGTCGCCGGCGCGCCGCTGCGCGCCCGAGGCGGCGCGCTCGAGGCGGTACGTTCGACGCAGCACGATTAACTCCGCGTGGACCGAACGTTCACGTGCGTCGTCGGCGAACGCGGCTACCGTCGCAGCTTCGAACTGAATCGTTCAGACGCCGCGCGCGCACGCTTGCCCGGCCTGACGCGGAGGAACGCAATGCGTAGACTGGCCGCCTTTTCGCCGTTCGCCGAACCGCCCGTGAACACGCTGCATCTCGAATTGCGCACGGCCACCGCACGCCAACATCAAGACCTCGACGCTGCGCTCGCCGGCGCGCTCGACGACCGCCGCGGCTACACCCGCTATCTGCTCGGCATGCTCGCGCTGGTCGAACTGCTGGCGGCGGCGCCACCGGCGGTGGATGCGCGCGCGGCCTGGAGCGAGTGGTTCGATCCGCGCCGCCAGGCGCTGCTGCGCCAGGACCTGCGCGACCTGGGCCTGCTGCCGCTGGCGCACGGACTGGCGCCGCTGCCGGGGTCGAGCTGGATGGGCGCGAACTACGTGCTGGAGGGTTCCACGCTGGGCGCGCGCGTGCTGCTGCGCGCCGCCGAGCGCCTGCGCTTGCGCGAGCCCGGCCTGCCGCTGGCGTTCCTGCAGCATCACGCCCGGCCAAGCGATCGCTGGCCGCGTTTTGTCGACGAATTGCAGACCCTCGAAGGCGGCCTGCGCGCGGACGCCGTGCGCGGCGCGCGGCTGGCCTTCGGTGTGGTCGCCGATGGATTGATCGAAAAGGAGTCTGCGTGACCGATCCGAAGTTGCAGGCCGCCTTCGAGGCCTGCGCGCGCGAACCGATCCATCTCAGCGGCGCGATCCAGCCGCACGGCGCGTTGCTCGCGTTCGCCGCGCGCAGCGGAGCGATCGCCGCGGCCTCCGACAACGCCGCCGAACTGTTCGGCGCCGACGATGCCGTCGCCCTGCTCGGCCAGCCCATCGACGACCTGTTCGACGCGCACGCGCTGGAGCTGATCCGCGCCAGCGCCGCGGCCTCGCGGCCCGGCGAGTTCCCGCGTCTGGCCGGGCTGGTCAACGCCGGCGTGTGGGGCGGGCTGCATCATTTGTCGGTGCACCTGCGCTCGGACTTGATCCACGTCGAACTGGAGCCGGCCGCGCGCGCCGTCGCCGAGCCGCTGGAAGCGCACGCGATGATCGCCGGGCTCGAAGCCCGCACCCAGGCGACGCCGTTCTTCCAGGCCGTGGCCGAGCAGGTGCGCGCGCTCACCGGTTACGACCGGGTCATGGTCTATGCGTTCCGCCACGACCACTCCGGCGAAGTCGTGGCGCAGTCGCTGGGCGGCGAACTCAGTTCCTATCTGGGCCTGCGCTTTCCCGCTTCCGACATCCCGCCGCAGGCGCGCGCGCTGTACCTGGCCAACCGGGTGCGGGTGATTCCCGACGCCGGCTACGCGCCGGTGCCGGTGCGCACCGCGGCGCAGGCGGCGCCGCTGGACATGAGCTTCGACGTGTTGCGCAGCGTCTCGCCGATCCATCTGGAATACCTGCGCAACATGGGCGTGTGCGCGTCGATGTCGATCTCGCTGATCGTCGACGGCCGCCTGTGGGGGCTGATCGCCTGCCACCATCCGCAGCCGCGCGCGGTCGGGCCGCGCGAGCGCATCGCCGCCGACGTGTTCGGCCGCTATGTGTCGCTGCTGCTGAGCACGCGCAACCTCAAGCAGATCGCCGCGGCCGAAGCCGCCGCGCGCCTGCACCGCGACCGCCTGGAACAGGCGCTGGCGCAGGCGTCCTCGCTGTTCGCGGTGCTGCGCGAGCAGCCCGATGCGCTGCTCGGCGCGCTCGCCGCCGACGGCGCGGCGGTGGTCGCCGGCGATGAGGCGGTGCTGGCCGGCGCCGACTTCGACCCGGCGCTGCTGGCGCCGGCCTTGGCCTGGGCGCACACCCACGCGCGCCACGCCGCCGCCGGCACCCACGCGCGCGCGGACTGGAACGCGAGCGGGCGCGGCCCGGCCGGCCTGTTCGCGGCGCCGCTCGACGCCGAAGCCAGCGGCTGGCTGCTGCTGTTGCGCAACGAACAGGTCGAACACGTGCGCTGGGCCGGCTCGCCGGCCGACGCCTACCAGCTCGACGCCGGCCGCCTGACCATCGGCCCGCGCACCAGCTTCGCCGAATGGAACGAAACCGTCTGCGGCACCGCCGAGCCGTGGTCGGAAGAAGTCGCCGAGGGCGCCGAACGCCTGCGCCTGCTGTTGTCGCGCTACCTGCATGCGGACGCGCGCAACCCGGCCGCGCACGACGACGTCGGCGGGCGCCTGGTGCGCCTGGACGCGCACGGCCACCGCCGCCGCCTGCTGCGGCTGGCCAACCTGCTCGACGATGCAGCCGAACATCTGGACCCGGCGCAGCGCGCGCAACTGGACGAGGCGATCGCGCGCATGGAAGCCGCGCTGGCGCTGCCCGCCGGCGCGGACCGCCGCGCCGCCGGCTGAGCGCCCGGCGCGGCGCCGCCGCCTGGGATCGCTGCCTGGGATCGCTGTCGAAAACCGCCGGTACACGCGCACGTCTTCACCGTGCCGCAACCCCGCCCGCGGCCGGTTTGCGCTAGTCTCGGCGGCATGACCGCAGAACGCGATTTCATCCCCCTGAACCTGTGCGTGCTGACCGTTTCCGACAGCCGCACCCTCGCCAACGACAGCTCCGGCGATTACCTGATCCAGTCGCTCACCGACGCCGGCCACCGCCTGGTCGAACGCAAGCTGTTGCCGGACGATCGCTACAAGTTGCGCGCGGCGGTGTCGCAGTGGATCGCCGATGAGGCGGTCGACGGCATCCTGGTCACCGGCGGCACCGGCTTCACCGGCCGCGACTCCACGCCCGAGGCGCTGCTGCCGCTGCTGGACAAGCAAATGCCGGGCTTCGGCGAGCTGTTCCGCGCGCTGAGCTTCGACGAGATCGGCACCTCGACCTTGCAGTCGCGCGCGTTCGCCGGCCTGGCCAACGCCACCTTCCTGTTCTGCCTGCCGGGCTCGACCTCGGCCTGCCGCACCGCCTGGGAAAAGATCGTCAGCGCGCAACTCGACGCGCGCACCCGGCCGTGCAACCTCGCCACTTTGCGTCCCCGCCTCAAGGAGTGATGCGCATGTCGCTGGATACCACCTTGCGCTTGCTGGCCAAGGCCAGCGGCCTGAGCGTGACCGACCTGGCCACCGCGATCCCGCGCGCCGGCGCCAACACCGTCAGCGCCTGGCTGCGCGGCGAGAAGCTGCCCGGCCGCGACCAGCTCGACGCGCTGGCGCGTGCCTTCGGCGTGCCGGCCGGCGCGCTGCTGGCCGAACTGGCCAGCACGCTCGATCCGGCCCGCACCCAGGGCGAGCACGACCTGCTCGCCGCCTACCGCGCGCTCGACACCCGCCAGCAGGGCGCGTTGATCGAAGTCGCCGCGAGCATGGCCGGCACCCGCCGCGCCGCGCCGGCGCGCAGCGCGCGCAAGGCGCCGGCGAAGAAGAAGGCTTCCGCCCGCAAGAAGGCCGCCCCATGAGCAAGCTCAAGCGCAAGGAATACGAGGAACAGCTGGCGCCGTTGCAGCTGGAGCTGGCGGCGATGGCGCGCTGGCTGCAGCACAGCGGCAAGCGCGTGGTGATCCTGTTCGAAGGCCGCGACACCGCCGGCAAGGGCGGCGCGATCGGTTCGATCTCGGAAAACCTCAACCCGCGCCAATGCCACGTCGTGGCCCTGTCCAAGCCCAGCGAACGCGAGGCCGGGCAGTGGTATTTCCAGCGCTACGTACCGCACTTGCCGGCGGCTGGCGAGATCGCCCTGTTCGACCGCAGCTGGTACAACCGCGCCGGCGTCGAGCAAGTGATGGGCTTCGCCAAGCCCGAGCAGGTCAAGGCCTTCCTCAAGCAGGCGCCGGTGTTCGAGAAGCTGCTGACCGACGACGGCATCGTGCTGTTCAAGTACTGGCTGTGCTGCGACCAGGACAAGCAGGAGGAGCGCTTCGCCGAGCGCCTCAACGACCCGCTCAAGCGTTGGAAGCTCTCGCCGATCGACCTGCAGGCGCGCGCCCACTACGACGACTACACCCGCGCCCGCGCAGCGATGCTGGAGGCCACCCACACCAAGCACGCGCCGTGGACGCTGGTGGATTTCAACGACCAGCGCCAGGGCCGGCTGACCCTGATCCGCGACCTGCTCGCGCGCCTGCCCGACACCGACGTGCCGCCGGCCAAGCTCGAGTTCCCGCCGCTCAAGGGCAAGCCGGCGAAGGAGAAATACGGCGCGCTCAAGCCGATCGGCGCGAAGTCGCACAGCAAGGGCTGAAACCAGCGGAGACGCCATGGACCGCGAACAAGCCGAACGCACCAGCCTGCTGCTGGCCGGCATGAACGCCACCCTCGACCGGCACCTGCTGCAATTGCAGGCGCAGCTATCGCACGACGAGTTCCGCGCCTTGTGCGCGGACTTCGGCCGGATCATGGGCGAAATGCTGAGCGTGACCGCCCCGCTCTACCGCCAGTTCCCGCAGCTCGAACCCGAAGAACTCGGCGGCCCCTACCGGATGGAATTCGTCGAAGTCCCCGAGGCCCTGTTCGCGCGCAAGGCGATCCCGCCGAGCGCCGAGTTCGATTGACGCGAAAATCGGTCGCTACCTGTAGGAGCGGCGCAAGCCGCGACCGCGACAACGCACCCGCGGCGCAAGTTTCGGCGTAGTTGGGTTGTCGCGGTCGCGGCTCGCGCCGCTCCTACAAAAAGCGCCATCCACCGCAAACCTACCGCTCAACCCTGCGAACGCCGATACGGCTGGAACAACTGCAACAGCCACGGCTTCTGCGCCAGCACCAGACTCACCCCCACCCGCTCCTGCGCGCTCAGCGCCGCGTCGCGCGCCAGCAGCGCGTCGAATTCGCGCGCCACCTCGCCCAGGCGCTGCTTGAGCTGGCCGATGCCGGCCGGGCTCAGCGCGCCGCTGAGCAGCAGCAGCACGTCCTGCTCGCCGTCGAAGGGGTCGGCGAAGTAGTCGTGCAGCAGCTTGAGCCGGAAATAGCGCTCCATCGGGCCGTCGGCGCGCCAGCGGAAATTGCGCGCGGTCAGCGGGCGGCCGCGGTTGCCGGGCATCAGCTCGATGATGCCGAGCCGGTCCAGCCGCACCAGCAGCCCGGTCCAGCGCGCGTCGTCGAAGTTGAAGTGGCCCTGCACGTCGGACTGCTTCCAGCGGTTCAAGGTCAGGAACAACGCCAGCAGCAGCGCCGGTTCGTCGACTAGGGCCTGCTCCTGCGCCTCGCTGAGCGTGGCCATCGGCGCGCGCCCGCGCCCGGCTTCGGCGCTGAGCTCGGCCAGGCCGATGTCGAGCACATCGCAGATCTCCTCCAGCCGCGCCAGGCTCATCGCCCGCCGCGAGAACATGCGCTTGACCGCTGCCTCGCTGAGCTTGAGCCGGCCGGCGAGGTCGCGATAAGTGAGGTCCTGGGCACGCAAAAAGCGCTTCAGGGCGTCGACGAGTTCGAGGGAAAGAGCCATGGGTAGCAAAATACGCTACCTCGCAGGGAAAGCCGAGCCACCTTGGCGATGAGCGTTGCCAGCTCCGCGCCCACCACCGAAGTTGGGCCTCGGATCGAAACGAGGTGGCACCGATGCCAGGGATTGCCGAACGCCTGCTCCCCTTTGCGATGGCCTGCGCCGTCGCCACCGCCGCACTGCCGGCGCACGCGGCCGTGCAATCCGACGGCGCCAGCCGGCAATCGGCGACCAGCCTGGACGCCTCGGTCGAAGTGCCGGTGGCCGCCGCCCATGCGCTGTCGGAAGGCGCCAAATTTTCGGTCACCGCGATCGAGGCCAGCGGCAACGCGGTCGCGGTGACGGTGTCCGCGGTCGGCGCGGGCGCCTCGCTGGTGGTCAAGCTCTCGGCCGAACAGGCGCGCACGCTGGGCTTGTCGGTCGGCGCCTCGGTGGTGATCACCGCGGTCGCCGCCGGCTGGCTGATCAGCGACGCCGCCGGCCACGTGTTCTGTTTCGTCCCCGACGAGCGCGCACGCCGCCACCTGCACAGCCGCAGGTTGAGCTGAGGTGGAAAGGGTTCCGGGAAGGTTGGGCAGGGAGCGGGACCCGGCGCAGGGATCGCGCCGGCGCAACACCGCCCCGGCATCGCGCGCGCACGGCAGGATGCTGATGGCCGCGACGATGCTGGCGGCGACGCTGGTCTTGCTGCCCGCGCAAGGACGCGCGGGCACCGGCTGCGGCAGCGAACCGCTGGCGCCGCGCAAGCTCGCCGACGCCGCCCAGACCGCGCTGACCGTGGCCGACGCGCTCGACCGCCGCGACGCGCCGCTGGCGCTGGTGGCGCGGGTCGGCACCGACCTGTCGGCGCAGGGCCTGGTCTACAGCCACGTCGGTTTCGTCGTGCGCGACCACCCGGCCGGCCGCTGGACCGCGGTGCACCTGCTCAACGAATGCGGCAGCGACCGCTCCAATCTCTACAGCCAGGGCCTGGTCAATTTCTTCGCCGACGACCTGGTCAAGCAGGACGCGCGCATCGTCTGGCTCGAACCCGAACTGGCGCAGCGCCTGGCCGAGCGCCTGCGCGCGCTGCCGCAAACCGCGCTGCACCAACCGCACTACAACCTGATCGCGCGCCCCGGCAGCGCCGAGTATCAGAACTCGACCGCGTGGGTGCTGGAAACCGTGGGCGCCGCGCTGTCGCCGACGCCAGCGCCGAATCGCGGCGCCGCGTTCGCGGCCGTGCAGCGCGACGGCTTTCGCGCCGACCGCGTGCATATCCCCTACTCCAAGCGCGTGCTCGGCGGTTTGTTCAGCGCCAATGTCGCCTTCACCGATCACCCCATCGCGACCCGGCTCGGCGGCGAGTATCCGGTGGTGACGGTGCGTTCGATCGTCGACTATCTCGAGCGCAGCGGCCACGTGCAGGCGCAGCAGGAATGGCGCAACGGGCGGGCGATGACGGCGCTGGGCGCGCTGTAACCCGCATCGGCGCGCTGTGGCTCTTTGTAGGAGCGGCGCGAGCCGCGACCGCGACAATCCAACTGCGCCGAAACTTGCGCGGCAGTTGCGTTGTCGCAGTCGCGGCTTGCGCCGCTCCTACAGGTAGCTACCGGTTTTCGCGGCGAACGGCTTGTGCGCTCAGAACACGAAGTCGACCACGCCCTCGACGAAGTCGCCGGCCTTGTCGGCGCCGGCGCTGAGGCCGTCGCCGATGGTGTCGGTGACGTCGCGCACCACGCCGCCGCCGGGGATGCCGGCCCAGTCCAGCGCGTCGCCGGCCCAGCCGCCCCACTGGTCGATGGTCTCGTTGGCCAGTTCGCCGCCGCTGTCGATCAGCACGTCGGTGAAGTTGCCCGGGTCGGCGGCGATGGTCAGCAGCATCTGGCCCCAGCCCTTGATCAGATCCGGGCTCACCGCCGAGGTGCCGATGCCGGTGTAGCCCTGGTCGCCGTTGAACTGGCCGTAGATTTCGCGATGGGCGTTTTCCCAGGCGTTGTGCTGGCCGCCCGAGACCGAGGCCAGTTCCTGGATGTCGCCGACCAGCGGGGTGCTGGCCTGGAAGCTGGCGTCCTGGGTCAGGGTGGTGCCGTTGCAGCTTTCGGTGAAGGTGAAGGTCTGGGTGCCGCGCAGGACGTGGCCGTCGAGGGTGTTGATGGTGATGGCGTGGTTGTCCGCGTCGAGGCGGATCTCCACCGGCAGCCAGGTCGGCGGCGGGCCGCCGGTTTCCAGCATGTAGCGGCCGCCGTCTTCCAGGCGCTGCGCCGGCGGGCGGATTTCCATGCCGCCGGCGCCGAAGACCTCTTCGGGGTTCTGCACGAAGTGATCGTAGGCTTCCTGCGGCGTAGCGTTGGGGATATCGCTTTGATAGACCGCGCGGGTGACTTCGCGGCCGACCTCGCCGATCGGCGGATTCGGCTGCAGGCCCTGCAGGATGCTGCTGACGTCGCCGTCGCTGGGGTAACGCGGCGTGCCCGGCGTATGCCCGGTCAGGTAGCTGGCGAAGCCGCGCGTGGCCAGCGCCAGCAGCGCGTCGCGCTGGTGTTCCTGCTGATCGTGGCTGCCGCCGACGGCGAGGTCGGGGTCGGGGCCCTGCACGCCGATCTCGAACTGATTGGGGCCGGAATCGGCCTTGACCGGGTTGAGCCCCGGCGCGCGCGGATCGGCCGGCGGCGGCGCCGGCGTGCAGACGGGGAAGTTGGCGGGACGGTAGGCGTCGACGGGCAGCATGGGGAACTCCTTGCGCGGGGGCCGTGCCATTGCACTCCCGCGCCGCGCCCACGCCAATCCGGGGCGGCCCGAGCTAGGGGCGGCCCTAGGCCGCGGATGCTTGAGGTGTTGTGTAGGGGCGGCGCGAGCCGCGACCAACCGAAGCCACGCCCGAAAGCGAATCCCCCCGAAGCCCGCACCCCACAAGCAGCGCTTTTTGTAGGAGCGGCGCGAGCCGCGACCGCGACAACGCGGCTACGCCGCAAGGTTCGTCGTGGTTGCGTTGTCGCGGTCGCGGCTTGCGCCGCTCCTACATGAAGCCCAACTTTTCGCAGGTGGAGCGCCTCAGGCAGCCATTCAGCCGCAGACGAAACCGTCGCCGGCCTCGGCCTCTGCGGCCGGCTCGCGTTCGAGCCGATCCACGCGCGCGTTCGCCGTGCCGTGACCCAGCCATTGGGCGAGGCGCTCGATGGCCGAGTCCTCGCCGACCGCCAGCACTTCCACCCGGCCATCGCGCAGATTGTTGGCGTAGCCGCGCAAGTCCAGCGCCACGGCCTGTTCGCGCGCGCCGGCACGGAACCACACGCCCTGCACCTTACCGCTGACGTAGAAGCGCGTGGCGGCCATCAGGTGTGGCCGGCGCTCGCGCCGCCCTTGCCCGCTTCGGCCGGCGCAGCTTTCTCGCCCGGCTTCGGCCCGCCCGCCTTGGCGATCGCGTCCTCGAGCTTCTTCGCGTCGACCGGGCCGAGGAATTTCTCCGCGACCTTGCCGTCCGGCCCGATCAGATACGTCATCGGCAGCCCCTTGGGCGTGTCGAACGACTTGGGCGGATCGGTCACATCGACCACGGCGATGGGATACGACACCGGGTGCTTCTTGAGGAAGGCCTCCATGTCGGCCTTGTCGATCTCCTCGTAGGCCAGGCCGATCACTTCGATGTGTTCGCGCATCGCGTCCAGCGCCGACAGCTCGGGCATTTCCTTGATGCACGGCGCGCACCAGGTGGCCCAGAAATTCACCACCACCCACTTGCCGCGGTGCTCGGCCAGGTCGTAGGTCTTGCCGTCGAGGATGGCGATGCGCAGTTCCGGCGTGTCGCTGGCGGCGGCCGGCGGCGCGGGCTCGGGCGTCTTGTCGCCGGCCGGCGCGGTCGCGGTGGGCGCCGTCGTCGCCGGCGGAGCCGCTGCATCCGGCGCGGGCGCCGGCTTCTGGCAGGCGGCCAGCGACAGCGCCGCGGTGAGGGCGAGCGCGGACAGCGGCAACGCGCGGACGGGAGCGGAGCTGGACTTCATGGGGCTTCCTCTTCGGCATGGATGCTGGACACGCGCCGTTTCATCAGCGCGCGCAGCGGTACGCGCAGTTCGTCCATCGCCGCCACCGCCGACTGGCCGAGCGAGTCGTCGCGGCAGGGCAGCATCGCTTCGGCGATGGGAATGCGCAGGTTGCAGGCTTCGTACAGGTCGCCCAGCGACAGTTCGTCCAGATCGCGCGCGAGCAGCCATTCGCCGCTCTCGGCGCGGCGCACCACGCTGATCTCGCCGAGCTGCTCGAGCATCTGCTGGACCAGCGAATCGGTCAGCATCGGCTCGAGCTGCTGGATGTCGTCGATGTGCAGCCCGCGCCCGCGCTTGCGCGCCTGCGCGAAACGCGCCAGCAGGCGCAGCAGGCCGTACATCTCGAAGCCCAGCGGCAGCCGCATCGAGGCCGGCTGGTAGCGGAAGGCGGCGATCGAGGACGCCAGCGAGGCGCCCAGCAGCACCGCGATCCAGCTCAGGTAGATCCACAGCAGGAAGATCGGCACGAACGCCAGGGTGCCGTAGATCTTCGAATACGAGCCGAAGCTGCCCAGGTACAGGCCGATGCCGCCCTTGATCAGCTCGAACAGCAGCATCGCCAGGAACGCGCCGGCCACCGCGTGGCGCCACTTCACCGTGCGGTGCGGCACGACCACGTAGATCGCGGCGAACGCCAGCCACTCCAGCGCCATCGGCGCGCCGCGCAGCAGCAGGCCTTCGAGCCAGCGGCCGGGCTGGGTGGCGAACACTTCCAGGGCGAAGAAGCGCGCCGAGATCGCCAGGCTGGCCGCGGCCAGCAGCGCACCCAGGGTCAGCACGGTCCAGTAGATCAGGAAGCGGCCGATGCGCGGGCGCGCCGAATGCACGCGCCAGATCCGGTTGAACGCCGCTTCCACGCCGTTGAGGGTGATCAGCAGCGACACCACCAGCGCGATCACGCCGGCGGCGGTGAGCTGGCCGGCGTTGGCCGAGAACTGCTTGAGGTAGGACTCCACCGAGCGCGCCGCCGAGGGCACGAAGTTGGAGAAGATGTAGTCGCTGAGCCGGTCGCTCCATTCGCCGAACATCGGGAACGCCGAGAGCACGCCGAACACCACCATCGACAGCGGCACCAGCGCGAACACCGTAGTGTAGGACAGCGCGCCGGCGGCCTGGAACAGGTTGTCGTCGAGGAAGCGGCGGGCGAGGAAACGGAAGAAGGTGTCCACGCGCGCGCGGTCGCGCACGCGGTCGCTCCAGCGATAGATCGAATCCAAAGGCTCCATCGGGCGCAGGGTAACCGATGGGGCGTTGGGGCGGCATGCAGGACGCCCTCATCCGCCCTTCGGGCACCTTCTCCCGCACGCGGGAGAAGGAACAGCAAGCCACCGCGCGCTGATAGCCCCTCTCCCGCCCGCGGGAGAGGGGTTGGGGTGAGGGCCGCGCCCCGCGCATTCCTCTATCCTTCCCCGCGCAAAGGAGAATCCGATGACCGAAGTGTTGGTGCTCTACTACAGCCGCGGCGGCTCCGTCGCCCGCCTGGCCCGCCAGATCGCGCGCGGCATCGGCGAGGTCGAGGGCGTCAGCGCGCGCCTGCGCACGGTGCCGCCGGTGGCCGCGATCACCCAGACCGCGGCGCCGCCGGTGCCCGAGGACGGCGCGCCCTACGTGGAGCCGCGCGACCTGGACGAATGCGCCGGCCTGGTGCTCGGCAGCCCGACCCGCTTCGGCAACATGGCCGCGCCGGTCAAGCACTGGCTCGACGGCCTGGGCGCGCAATGGGCCAGCGGCGCCCTGGTCGGCAAGCCGGCGGCGGTGTTCACCTCCACCGCGACCATGCACGGCGGCCAGGAATCGACCCTGCTGAGCATGATGGTGCCGCTGCTGCACCACGGCTGCGTGATCCTCGGCATTCCCTACACCGAACCGGCGCTGAGCCACACCCGCGGCGGCGGCACGCCTTACGGCGCCAGCCACGTCGCCGGCGCCCAGGACGACCCCACCCTCAGCGACGACGAGGCCGCGCTGGCGCGCGCGCTCGGCCGCCGGGTCGCGGCGCTGACCGCGAAGGTGAGCCGTTGAGCGGCGCCGGCTCCGCGCCCGGCGGCCCGCGCGAGGACGCGCCCGCAAGCTCGCCCGCCCCCACGCCCGCCGCGCCGCGGCCGCGCGCGCACTGGGTGCTGCTGGCCAGCCTGGTCGCCCTCTCCGCGCTGTTCGCGCTGTGGTACCTGCTGCCGGGCAAGCACTGGATCGCAGGGCTCAGCGTGTTCGTGCTGCCGCCGGCGCTGCTGGCCGCGGGCGTGGCCCTGCGCAGCCGGCTGGCGGCGTACTGGGCCGGGGTGCTGGCGCTGTTCTGGTTCTGCCACGGGGTCATGCTGGCCTGGTCGTCGCCGGACGAGCGGCTGTACGCCTGGATCGAGCTGATCCTGGCGCTGGCGGTGATCTTTTCGGCCAACCTGGCCGGGATGAAGGCGCGGCTCGGGCGCAAGCGGGGCTGAGGCCAGCCCTTGTGGGAGGGCCTTCAGGCCCGAGGCTTTGGTTCGGGCCACCGCTATCGGGCACAAAAGCATCGGGCCTGAAGGCGCTCCCACAAGGAACTCGCCGGCCGCGGGGTCCTATAATCGACGCCCCTCCTGCCCGAAGCCACACACCACCCGAGATGGACAAGCTCTGCATCGTCACCACCGGCGGCACGATCGACAAGATCTACTTCGACGACAAGTCGGACTACCAGATCGGCGAACCGCAGATCGGCCACATCCTCGAAGAGCTCGGCGTGGGCTTCCGCTACAGCGTCATTCCGATCATCCGCAAGGACTCGCTGCACATCACCCGCGAAGACCGCGAGCTGATCCGCGCCACCATCGCCGCCCAGGACGCGCGCCACGTGCTGGTCACCCACGGCACCGACAGCATGGTCGAGACCGCCAAGGTGCTGGCGACGATCGCCGACAAGACCATCGTGCTGACCGGCGCGCTGAACCCGGCGCGCTTTCGCGGCTCCGACGCCGAGTTCAACATCGGCACCGCGGTCGGCGCGGTGCAGTCGCTGCCGGCGGGCGTGTACATCGCCATGAACGGGCGGATCTGGGATCCGGCCAAGGTGCGCAAGAACGTCGAGGCCAACCGCTTCGAAGCGATCTGAGCGCGGCCGGCGGCGACTGCGCCGCAATGCAACATTGATGAAGCCCGGTCCGCGCGCGGATCGGGCTTCGTCGCTTTTACGGGCCGCGTATTCGTCCGCGCGCGTCGCCGCATCGCCACGCATGAGCCCGCAGCGGCAGCACGCGAATCGGCACCCCCAGTGCGCCCAGCCGCCCTCGCCGCCCGCGCGACGTGCGCCCCGCCCCGCTCGCCGCGTGACCGGGTTCGCTAACGCGGTCCGGTTTTCGATCCGCACCCGATGCGCAAAACGCCTTTGCGGCGCCGCCCGATCGATTAGGATCGGCGCTTCGTCCCATTGCAACGGTGATCCAAGATGCGTCGACCCGTTCCGGCTCTGACGGCTTCCGCCCTGGCGGCGTCCGCACTGGCGTTGTTGGTCCTGGCCGGTTGCCAGAAGCCCGCCGACCCCGCCGCGCACAGCGCCGCCGCGCCCGCCGACACCGGCAAGGCCCCCGCCGCCGGCGCCGCGTCGGACAATCCGCTGGAACCGCCGGAACGCCCGGTGCGCAGCGACGCGATCGGCTACGACGGCTTCAGCGGCGGCGCCGACGCCGGCAGCCCGGTCACCGCGCGCTTCGGCGCCGACGTCGCCAGCGTGCGCGGCGCCTGGGGCGGGGAAATGAAGGACAACAACGGCCAGCGCCCCGACGCCAAGTGCTTCCTGCTCTATCCGGTGCGCGGCGCGATCACCCACCAATACAGCTTCCTGATGGGCCAGGACGGCTTGGCCGGCATCGACGTCTACGACCCCAAGGCGCAGGCGCCCGGCGGCGGCCGCGTCGGCATGAGCATCGACGAGATCAACAAGGCCTACGCCGGCAAGATCAAGCAGGTGCCCAACCCGACCTTCGAAGGCGCCGCGTTCCTGGAAGTGCCCGCGCCCGACGGCAAAGACACCCAGCTGACCTTCGAGACCGACGCGCTGGGCAACGTCACCAACTGGCGCATCGCCCGCAAGAACGCGCTGGCGCACGAGGAAAGCTGCACGCGCTGAGCGCGGCCTGCGCGCCGGCGCGCGTCGCCGGCCGATGGCGCGCGCGCCGCGCCGCAAAAAGAAACCCCGGCCGAAGCCGGGGCGCGAACGTTTTCGCCAAGGCGGAAAGCGTTACTCAGGCATCAGAAGGTGATGCTCCACTTGTCGATGCGGCCGGTGTCGTTGGTGGCGTTGTCGTTGACCCGCAGCTTCCAGGTGCCGTTGAGCGGCTCGCTCGACAGGTTGAAGGTGAAGGTGCCGGTGAGGTTGTCGGCGCTGCCGCCGGCGTAGTTGCTGAGGTTGTAGAGCGAACCGTCCGGCGCGACCAGGTCGACCTTAATATCGCCGCGATAGGTGTGCAGGATGTTGACCGTCACCTGCGCGTTGCTCGGCGCGTTGCCGGTGCGGCCGGACACGCTGATCGGGCTTTCCACCGTGGCGTTGTCGTTGATCGCGTAGTCGGTGTCGTTGCTGTAGGTCTGGGTGCCCGGGCCCGGCCCGGGGCCGGTGCCGGCGGTCTTGCCCAGCTCGCCGAGGAAGGCCAGGCCGAGTTTGGCGAACGGCACGCTGTTGGTCGCCGAGTTGCCCATGTTGGCCAGCGTGTCCGAGGGCGAGTGGATGTACGGCGAGTAGCCGCCGCTGGAGGTGCCGCTCTCGAAGTAGATCGCTGCCGGGAAACCGGCCGAGGTCCACGAGGCATGGTCGGAGCAGCCGTAGCCGCAGGTGTAGCTGCCGAGCGTGCCGCCCAGGTAGGTCGCATGCAGATCGCGCAGGAACTGCTGCAGCGACGAGTTCGAGTAATCGGTGACCAGACGCACCGGGTTGGCGCCGCCGCTGCGGTAGTTGGTCATGTCCAGCTGCAGCACGCCGACCACGTTGACGCCGCGGTTCTGGAAGTCGGTGGCGATGGCCTTGGAGCCGCGCAGGCCCACTTCCTCGGCGGCGTAACCCATGAACTTGATCGTGCGCTTGGGCTTGTAACCGCTGGCCAGGGCCACGCGCAGCACTTCGGTCAGGGTCGCGATGCCCGAAGCGTCGTCGTCGGCGCCCGGCGCGTTCATCGCATCGCCGCTACCGCTGCTGGAGATCGAGTCCAGATGCGCGCCGAGCACCACCACCTCGTTGGGCAGCTCGCTACCCTGGATGGTGAGGATCGCCGAGGGTTGCGTCGAACAGGTGCTGCAACCGGTGAACAGTTCGGCGCTGACGTCGCTGCGGCCGTTGCCCAGAGCCAGCCAGGTGTCCTTGATCCAGGTCGCCGAGGTGCGGCCGTGGCTGGAGGAGTAGTAGCGGTTCGGGTACTGCGTCGACAGATGGCTGATGGTGCCGCGGATGTTGGCCTCGCTGACCTGGCTCAGCCACGGATTGACCGTGGCCTGGTTGTCGACGGTGTAGGTCGCGAACTTGGTGTCGATGGCCTCGCGGCTGCGGTCGGCCTTGACGAAGGCCTCGGCTTCCTGGCGGCTGTCGAAGGCGAAGTAGCCGCCGCAGCGCTTCTCGTTTTCGTGGACGTGGCGGATCAGGTCGGGCAGCTGGTGGGTCTTGAGTTCGGCGATCACCAGCGGCTTGCCGACGGCGTTGCTCAGGCCGGTGGAGTTCTTGGCCAGCGTTTTCGCGCCGGCGTCGAAAGTCTCGCGCGAGGTGACGATGTAGACCGGCTTGAACGGATCTTCGCCGGCGGCGAGCTCATGCGTGTGCGCCTGAGCTTGCGCCTGCGCATAAGCCGGCGCGAGCGCGGCGGCGAGCGCCAGCGCGAGCGTGGCGGCGGCAAGCGGGTGCGAACGGAATCGGGCGTGCGGGGAAGCGGATTGCGGATTCACGGAAAGCGCTCCTGGATCGGGCGCGCGCGGCGGATGCTCCGGCATCGGCGCGCGCACGCAGTGGACGGAAGCGGCGCGCGTGGCGCGCCGCGGGACTTGCTGCGCGTGAAAGCGCGGTCGAGCCGTACGGGGGAGAACGATCCGATGCGCCCGGGATTCGACGCTAAGCGCGGGGTGCGCGGCGGACAAGTGACAAGCGAAGCGAACGCACATTCGCGTTCGTGACTGGGATCATGCAACCGCGCAGTAAACGCTTACTGCGCGCGCGATTGCGTTTCGGCGACTGCGAAATCCCTTGATTTTCAGGGTTTCGACTATGGAAACAGTCTGCACTGCGAATGCCCTGGCTGCATTCGATGCGAGCGTTAGCGCGGCTGTGGGAGGGACTTCAGTCCTGATGCTGTTCGCTCCGGGGCGACGCGGCTGGCTGAGCGGAAAGCGTCGGGACTGAAGTCCCTCCTACAAAAGCCATGCCACATGAGAACCACCACAAAAGACCTCGAGCAAAGGCGGCCTTGTGGGAGGGACTTCAGTCCCGATGCTGTTCGCTCCGGGGCGACGCGGCTGGCTGAGCGGAAAGCGTCGGGACTGAAGTCCCTCCTACAAAAGCCATGCCACATGAGAACCACCACAAAAGACCTCGAGCAAAGGCGGCCTTGTGGGAGGGACTTCAGTCCCGACGCTGTTCGCTCCGGGGCTACGCAGCTGGCTGAGCGGAAAGCGTCGGGACTGAAGTCCCTCCTACAAAAGCCAGGCCACATGAGAACCACCACAAAAGACCTCGAGCAAAGGCGGCCTTGTGGGAGGGACTTCAGTCCCGACGCTGTTCGTTCCGGGGCTACGCAGCTGGCTGAGCGGAAAGCGTCGGGACTGAAGTCCCTCCTACAAAAGCTGTGTCACGGCCGCCGTGCCACTTGAACGCGCCTACAAAAGCTCTCGCGCAAACAAACGAAGCCCCGGCTGTCGGGCCGGGGCTTCGCGAAGCCGGTGCGCCACCTGCGCGCACCGGCGCTTCATCGCTCGCTCAGAAGGTGATGCTCCAGGCATCGATGCGCCCGGTGTCGCCGGTGGCGTTGTCGTTGACGCGCAGCTTCCAGGTGCCGTTGAGCGGCTCGCTCGACAGATCCTTGTTGAAGGTGCCGATGACGTTGTCGGCGCTGCCGCCGGTGCGGTTGTGGATGTTGTAGACGGTGCCGTCCGGCGCGACCAGGTCGACCTTCAGATCGCTCTTGTAGGTGTGGTAGATCGTCACCTGCACCGGCGTGCTGGCCGAGCCGTTGCCGCTGCGACCGGACACCGTGATCGGGCTTTCCACAGTCGCGTTGTCGCCGATCGCCACATCGACGTCGTTGCTGTAGGTCTGCGCCCCGCCGCTGCTGACCGTCACCGAACTGGTCTTGGTGTTGGTGGCGCCGCTGTTGTCGGTGACGGTCAGGGTGACGGTGTAGGTGCCCGCCGCGCTGTAGGTCTTGCTCGGGTTGGTCGCGGTGGACGTGGTGCCGTCGCCGAAGTTCCAGCTGCGCGAAGCGATGGTGCCGTCGCTGTCGCTGGAGGTGTCGGTGAAGCTGACGCTGAGCCCGCTGGCGGCGCTGGTGAAGTTCGCCACCGGCGGGTTGTTGCCGGGGCCGCCGCCGGTCACGGTGAAGCGCGCCGCGTTCGGCGTGCCCGGCTTGCCGGAGGCGTCGGTGCCCTGCACGTATACGGTGTGCACGCCCGCGGCCAGGCCGCTGGTGGAGATCGAACCGGTGACGTTCTCGTTGCTGCTGTTGAAGCTGCCGTCGCTGGCGCTCAACGCGATCGCCACCGCCCCGCTCGCCCACGGCGGCGTGTCGATGTAGGCGCGCGCCGAGGCGATGTTCTGCACCGCCTCGGTGCCGTTGCTCTGGTTGAACAGGCCGTCGTTGACGTTGGCGGTGACCGTCACCGGGGTTCCGGCCGGCACCGACGACGCCGACAGGCTCACCGCGGTGGTGTCCGGGCCGCTGGGCAGGGTGTACGGCGCCCACAGCGCGCGCGCGACGTAGCGCAGGGTCTTGAGGTTGTTCGGCAGCGTGGTGCCGGTGAAGCTGCTGCAGCTTTCGAAGAAGCTGCCGCCCAGCTCGATCGTATAGCCCGGCACGCCGAGCAGGCCGTACATGGTGTCGTCGGTGGTGCCGTCGGTGCCGTACAGCTCGTTGGACTGCTGCGGCCGGTAGCCGTTGAAATAGGCCATGCGCCGGCCGAAGGTCTGCAGCGCGTTGCGGTTCGGCGCCGGGTTGACGGTATCGCCCCACGACCACAGCACCAGATCCGCGGCGCTGTGGATGTCGATGAACACGCCCTGGTAGTCCTCGGGCGCCGGCGTGGAGACGTCGTCGCTGCGGCGGTCGGGGAAGATGCCGCCGGTGTAGACGCCGTTGCTGCCGCGGGTGCCGGCGACCAGGCGCATCAGGGCCTGGGTTTCCGGGTCCGAAGTCGGCGTCGGCCCGCGGTAGGTTTCCGCGCACTGGTTGCCGCTGGAGCCGCCGGAGACGGTGTTCCAGTGATACGGGAAGTTGCGGTTGAGGTCGGTGCCGAAGCTGCTGGCGCTGCAGCTGCCGCCGTTGCTGTTGTTGACGTTCTTGCGCCACGACGAGCCGGCCTCGGCCTTCTTGCGCCCGTCGGGGTTGGCGTTGAGCACCAACTGGAAGGCGAAGTTGTCGAGCAGCCAGGTCGCTTCGGCGTCGGTGCCGTAGCCGTTGACCAGGCCTTCGGCGAAACGGGTGACCAGTTCGGCCGGCGCGTACTCGCGCGCGTGGATCGAACCGAACAGCACCAGCGTGGGCTTGTTCGGCAGCGCCGCGTCGGTGGCCGAGTTGGTGATCTTGAACACCTTCAGGTCGTAGCCGGTGCCGGCGTTCTGGGTCTTCTGCCAGCTCGGGCCGATGACGCGCACGCTGGCCAGGTTCGGCTTGCTCGCGGCCAGCTGATCCATGGTCTGGTAGGTCTCTTCGACCGTGCGGAAGCAGGTGTAGCCGGGGATGCTCTTGGTCCCGTCGAGCGAAGACTTCAGCGCGCTCTGCAGGCGCTGGAACTGCGCGGTGGCGGCCTGGTCGACCTCGTACTTGAAGCCAGCCGCGCGCAAGGCGGCCAGGTCTTCGGGCATGGCCTCGACCTTCACCGTCTTGGCTTGACGGTCGACGATCAGATGCTGGAAGCGCGAGGCGATGCGTTGCAGCTGTTTGGGGTTTTCATACTGGGCGGTGACGAACACGGGCTGGTCGTCGGCGGCCGCGGCGCTGGCGGACAGGGCCAGCAACAGCGGCAGCGCGGCAGATTGGAAGCGCATTGGGAGACTCTCCATGGACCGGTGCGGTGTGGGCAGCGACGCGATGGCGTGCCGGAGTCATGCTTGGATGCGCCGCGTGCGCTGGCAAGCGCCGTGCGGCGCGCGAGTGCGGGGCTTTCGTGAAGCAGGTCAGCAGAACGGCGCTGTGCGCATTCGCGCACACTTCGCCGCGGTGTCGCGCAGCATCCCTGTAGGAGCGGCGCGAGCCGCGACTGCGAATCGGCGGCGACGACGCAACCGGCCGATGCCCGCGGCAACGGCAACCCTCGCGCATGGCAGCGGGTTTCGACGCAGGCGCGGTGTCGTGGTCGCGGCTCGCGCCGCTCCTACAGGGAGAAACGAAACTTCCTGGCCCCGAAAAAAGCCGCGGCCCGAAGGCCGCGGCGTGGTGCGGTTCAACCCGTAGGCATCAGAAGGTGATGCTCCACTTGTCGATGCGGCCGGTGTCGGCGGTGGCGTTGTCGTTCACCCGCAGCTTCCAGGTGCCGTTGAGCGCTTCGCTCGACAGGTCCTTGGTGAAGGTCTGGATGATGTTGTCGGCGCTGCCGCCGGTGCGGTTGTGCAGGTTGTAGACGGTGCCGTCCGGCGCGACCAGGTCCACCTTCAGATCGCTCTTGTAGGTGTGGTAGATCGTCACCTGGATCGGCGTGGTCGCCGAGCCGTTGCCGGTGCGGCCGGACACGGTGATCGGGCTTTCGACCGTCGCGTTGTCGGTGATCGCCACATCGGTGTCGTTGGTGTAGGTCTGCGCACCCGGGCCGCCGGACACGGTGACCGAACCGGTCTTGGTGTTGGTGGCGCCGCCGTTGTCGGTGACCGTCAGGGTGACGGTGTAGGTGCCCGCCGCGGCGTAGGTCTTGCTCGGGTTGGTCGCGGTCGAGGTGCTGCCGTCGCCGAAGTTCCAGCTGCGCGAGGCGATCGAACCGTCGCTGTCGGTGGAGCTGTCGGTGAAGGTCGCGGTCAGGCCGCTGGTGGTGGAGGTGAAGTTCGCCACCGGCGGGGTGTTCGGCGTGCCGCCGCCCGAATCCAGGCCGTCGATGAACTGCGCGCCGGTGCTGGCCGGATCGAGCCAATCGCTCAGGCGCGAGGCCGCGGCGCCGCCGCCGGTCCACGAGGTGAACACGCGGCCGTACTGGTCGCTGCGGTTGGTGCCGGTGGCGCTGCAGCTCGAGGGGCCACCGTGCAGTTGGCCGAGCACGCGCTTTTCCGGGCTGTAGATCGGCGAACCCGACGAACCCGGCTCGGTCACGCCGCCCGAGGGCTGCCACTGCACGTTCAAGTGCGTGGTGCCGGCGCCGCCGCCCCAGGCCACGAACGAGGTCGGGCTGGTGGAGTTGCTGATGCGCTTCTCGGCGACGTTGGGATGGTGGATGGCGATCGCGCCGGGATAGTTCTGGTCGCGACGGTCCCAACCGGCCCAGAACAGGTTGAACGCGGGGTTGGCCGCATTGTTCAACTCGAGCAGGGTGAAGTCGGAGGTGGCGTAGGTCGCCTTGACCGTCGAACCCGACTGGGTCTGGCTCATCGAGCCGTCGCCGTTGGCGCCGCTGGCCGGCGTGTTGGGCGCGCGGCAGGTCGAGTTCTGGTAGTTCCAGTACACCACGATCGACGCCGCGGTCGAGGCCGTGCCCATGCCGCAGTGGTGCGCGGTCAGGAAGTACATCTTGCGGTCGTTGGCGGTGTTGTTGACCAGCGAACCGGTACAGGCCAGCGTGCCGCTCTTCGAGTACGCGCCGACCGCGCGGATGATGTCGCGGCGGCCGTCGCCTTCGGGGCAGACCACGTCGATGTTGCACGAACCCGACACGCCCTTCTCGCCGGACGCAGCGGCCAGGCGGCGCGCGAGCGGGCCGAAACCGACGTAGTCGTGGTTGACCTTGGTCAGGCGCAGCTTGAACTCGCCGACCTTGTCGCGCGGGATCACCGCTTCGATCACCGCTTCGGCGCCCGGCACCACCGCCGTCCACAGCTGGCGCGCCGAGTTGTTGTTGCTGGCGTCGTACTGGCTGATCAAGCCGCGATCGCCGGCCGGCGCCTGAGTCGCCGGATACACCAGCAGGCGGCCGCCGGCGGGCATGTAGTAGTCGGTGAAACCGAAGTTCAGCGACAGCGCCTTCTCCGAGCGCACGCGCTGGCGCCACACGGCGAACTGGCCGTCGGCGGTGTATTCCCACGCGCCGGAGTTCTGCGGGGTCATGTCCACGTCGATCGCCAGGGCGAAGCGCGGGATGTCGCCGCGCTTGTCGCGCTGCAAATCTTCGGCCTTGGCCTTGGCCACGTCGAGCGCCGGCATGGTGCGCAAGGCGACCTTGTCGACGCTGGAAAGATTGGCGTAATCGAACGCCGCGGGGCGCGAGGCCGGGGCGGCGAGCGCGGCGCTGATCGACAAACCGAGCAACAGCAGGGAACCACAAATGCGTTTCATTGCTTGTCTCCGTCCGTGATGTGAGGCATGGCCCGACGCCCGGCGTGGCCGGTGCTGGATGGCGAACGACGTCGGGTCAAGCGGTGGGAACAGGATGCTCCAGAGGGTAAGGCGGGGGATTGCCGCATGCTTCCCCTACAGCGTGCGTTTGAAGCGCTACTTCGCAGCGATTGCACGTTCAATCGGCGTGGCATTTGTCGCCGGTGGCGGCGGCGTTCGCCGCATGGGCCACGGCGCGACTGTGAATCACCCGCGTCGCGCACAACAAGACGCAAATCCCCCGGCTGCACATAGCATCCGTGCATCGCGTCACGCATACGACGAAGAGTTGTTGCAGATGAAATCGGTGGCGAAAACAGGAAATCGAAATTGAGAACGCGCGCGAATTCAGAATGCGCGTCAGCGCACGGCGCGCGGGAACTTCGAGGTAGGGAGATCGGGCACCCGCACGATTGTGCGGAAAAGTTTCGGCGGCGCGAGCGCGAAACCCTTGAGGAAGCGACTGCAGGAGCGGCGCAAGCCGCGACCGCGACACTGCAGTTTCGACGCAGGCGCGATCTCGCGGTCGCGGCTTGCGCCGCTCCTACAGGGAGGGACCACAACCTGCGCGGGGAAGCAGCGGTCCCGGCACCCATGCGGCGCCGCAAAAAAAGCCCCGGCCGAAGCCGGGGCTGTGTCGCATCGCAGAACGCAGCCTCGCGGCTGCGCGATCGCGATCAGAAGGTGATGGTCCAGTTGTTGATGTAACCCGTATCGGCGCCCGCGCGATCGGCCGCACGCAGCTTCCAGGTGCCGTTCAAGGCTTCGCTCGACAGATTGACCGGATAGGTCTTCTTGATGTTGTCGGCGCTGCCGCCGGTGCGGTTGTGCAGGTTGTAGACGCTGCCGTCCGGCGCGATCAGGTCGACGATCAGGTCGCCCTGGTAGGTGTGGACGATGTCGACCGCGACCTGGGTCGGGTTCGGCGCATTGCCGGTACGGCCGGAGACCACGATCGAGCTGGTCACGCCGGTGGCGTTGTTGTCCGGGATGTTGACGTCGGTGCCGTTGGCGTAGGTCTGCACGCCGCTGGCGCCGACGGTGACGGTCGCGGTCTTGGTGTTGCTGGCGCCGCCGTTGTCGGTGACGGTCAAGGTGACGGTGTAGGTGCCGGCCGCGCTGTAGGTCTTGCTCGGGCTGGTCGCGGTGGAAGTGGTGCCGTCGCCGAAGTTCCAGCTGCGCGAGGCGATCGAGCCGTCGCTGTCGCTAGAGCTGTCGGTGAAGCTCACCGTCAGGCCGCTGGCCGAGGAGGTGAAGTTCGCCACCGGCGGCTGGTTCGACGGCGCGCCGCCCGAATCCAGGCCGTCGACGAACTGCGCGCCGGTGGCGCCGGTGTCGAGCCAGTCGCTCAGGCGCGTGGCCGCGGTGCCGCCGCCGGTCCAGGAGGTGAACACGCGGCCGTAGTAGTCGGCCTTCTGCTCCTGCGGCACGGTGCAGCTCGACGGGCCGCCGTGCAGCTGGCCGATCACGCGCTTGTCCGGGCTGTACAGCGGCGAACCGGACGAGCCCGGCTCGGTCACGCCACGGTTGACGCCCCACTTCACGAACAGGTGGGTGCCGTTGGGAACCGTCGGCGGGTTGTAGTCGGCGCCGCCGTAGCCGGTGAAGCGCGAGGCGCTGTCGGAGAAGCTGATGCGCTTGTCGGCGACGTTGGGATGGTGGATGGCGATGGAGTTCGGGTAGTTCTGGTCGCGGCGGTCCCAGCCGGCCCAGTACAGGTTGTAGGCCGGATTGGCTGCGGTGGTCAGTTCGAGCAGGGTGAAGTCGGACGCGGCGTTGGTCGCGCGCAGGGTGGCGCCGGTCTGCGACTGCGACAGCGAGCCGTCGCCATCCGCGCCGCTGGCGGCCGAGCCCGGCGTGCGGCAGGTCGAGTTCTGGTAGTTCCAGTACACCACCATCGAGTTGTTGACCGAGGCGCTGGTCATGCCGCAATGGTTGGCGGTCAGGAAGTACATCTTCTTGTCGTTCGCGGTGTTGTTGACCAGCGAACCGGTGCACCACATCGTGCCCTGCTTCGAATAGGCGCCGACCGCGCGGATGATGTCGCGGTAGCCGTTGCCTTCCGCGCAGACCACGTCGATCTCGCAGCTGCCCGAAGCGGCCTTGGTGCCGGCCTGCTGCTGCGCGCCGCGCACCAGCTTGCCGAAGCCGACGTAGTCGTGGTTGACCTTGGCCAGGTGCAGCTTGAGCTGGCCGAGCTTGGCCTTGGGCACCACCACTTCGATCACCGCTTCCTCGCCCACCACCACCGGCGTCCACAGCTCGCCGAAGGCGTTGTTGTCGGCGCTGGTGAAGCTGCGCACGCGGCCGGCGGCCGAGCCCGGGCCTTGGTCGGCCGGGTAGATCAGCATGCGCGCGCCTTCGGGCAGCTTGAACTTGTCGAAGTGGAAGTTCAGCGACAGCGCGTCCTTGGATTCGATGCGGGTGCGCCAGATCGCGGTGTCGGCGTCGAGGTCTTCCCAGGCGCCGTCCTTGAGCGTGTCGATGTCCACCGCCAGCGCGGTGGCGAAGCGCGGCACTTCGTTGCGCGCGTTGCGCTTGACGTCTTCGGCGCGCAGCTTGGCTACGTCCACGGCGGGCATGACGCGCAGGGCGATGCGGTCGACGCGGGCCAGGCGGGCGTGGTCGAACGCGGCCGGGCGCAGGGCGGGCGCGGCCAGCGCGCTGCCGATGGACAGGGCCAGCAGGCCGAGAGTGAGAGTGATGCGTTTCATGGCGTGATTCCGTCCGAATGGGAGGATGACGAGGGCGCCGCGCGAACGCGGGCCGGCGATGAAGCAGCGATGGGGCGTGGGTGACGAGGGCATTGCGGGGTTGCGCGGATCGGTGTTGCGCGATGCGGTGTTGCTCGACGCGGTGCGGTTCGAATCGGGGGTGTTGCCCCAAGCGACGGGGTTTCAAGCGGCGTTGCGGGCGACGCGGCGGGGCGGACGCGCCCGGTCCGAGGCGGAACCGGGCGCGACCGCGTCCGCGACGGCCCGCGTCCGGGCCGCCGTTGCATCGTCGCGTTGCGCCGCATCCGTTATCGAAGCGGCGCCAGGGCGTTGCGCTCCCCTGCGCGCAGGAACCCGGCAGCGGATACCGCCGGGCGGTGTTGCCGGCCTTGCGGCCGCACAGCGAACGCGGGCCGCGGGCGCCGCCGTTGCGGCGCCTGCGGCGTCACGATCAGAACGTGACGCTCCAAGCGTTGATGTAGCCGGTGTCGGCGGCGGCGCGGTCGGCGACGCGCAGCTTCCAGCTGCCGTTGAGCGCTTCGCTCGACAGGTTCACCGTGTAGGTCTTCTTGATGTTGTCGGCGCTGCCGCCGGTGCGGTTGTGCAGGTTGTAGACGCTGCCGTCCGGCGCGACCAGATCGACGATCAGGTCGCCCTGGTAGGTGTGGACGATGTCGACCGCGACCTGCGCGTTGCTCGGCGCGTTGCCGGTACGTCCCGACACCGCGATCGAGCTGCTCACGCCGGTGACGTTGTTGTCGGGAATGTTGACGTCGGTGGCGTTGCTGTAGGTCTGCACGCCGCTGGCGTTGACGGTGACGGTCGCGGTCTTGCTGTGGGTGGCGCCGCCGTTGTCGGTGACTGTGAGCTTCACCGTGTACGTACCCGCCGCGCTGTAGGTCTTGCTCGGATTGGTCGCGGTCGAAGTGGTGCCGTCGCCGAAGTCCCAGCTGCGCGAGGCGATGGTGCCGTCGCTGTCGGTCGAGCTGTCGGTGAAGCTCACCGTCAAACCGCTGGCCGAGGAGCTGAAGTTCGCCACCGGCGCGGTGTTGCCGCCCGGCGCGCCGCGGAACGCCGCCACCGCCGCCTTGGTCTGCACCAGCACGCGCTGGTTGTGGTTGCGGTCGGCCGTGCCCATCGCCACGCCGTTGTAGGTCACGTCCGGGTTCGACCAGTAGTTCAGGCGCGGGCAGCCGCCGGTGCAGTTGTAGGCCATGATCGTGCGCCACTTGCTGCCGGTGGCCGGCTCGTAGCGGTAGCCGTGGCCGTAGGCGTAGGGCGTGTTGGTCGGGTCGGCGGCCGGGTCGTGGCGCGCCGACAGCAGGTGGCCGATCTCGTGGGCGAAGCTGTAGTAGCCGGTGGCGCAGTCGTAATGCACGGTCGCGAACGCGGTCGCCGCGGTCGAGCCGATGGAGTGCGCGAGGCCGCAGTTGCCGGCGTCGTCGATGATCAGCACGCTGACGTCGGCGGCGTTGGCGTCGCGGCTGGCGTGGATGTCGTCCATGTAGCCGTCGCTGGGATCGGCGAAGCGCTCCTCGTCGGTGAAGTGGCCGTCGCCGGCCGAGGTGTATTCGACGGTGCGGTAGTTGGCCAGCTCCAGCTGGATGCCGACGTTGGAGTTCGTATAGCCCTGGTTGCTTTCGGCGATGGCCAGGTCGACCAGCGCGCGCATGTCGCCGCCGTAAGCGGTCACCGCCTGGTTGGTGGCGACCACCTGCACGCGGATGGTCGCGGTCGCGCCGGGATCCACCGCAGCGGGGCCGACCGCGGCGAGCGCGGCACGGCTCGCCGCGCGCATGTCGATCTGCGGCAGGTCCGAATCGCGATAACCGACCGGATGATCCGGCGGCATGCGGCTTTCGTCGACTTCGACCACGGCGTGGCTGCCGTCGGCGAGCGGACGGATGCGGTACAGCCGGCCGTCGATGCGCACGTTGCCGGTGACGCCGTCGCCGCGCCGCACCAGCGCGACCGAGTTGCGCTCGTCGCGGCGCACTTCGCGCCCGTCGTGCGCGGCCTTGCGCGGGTTCTCCTTGAGATGGCCCAGCCACACCGTGCCGCCGTCGCCGGTGTCACGCGCGCTGTCGAGCACGGCGTTGACGAGGTTGGCGCCCAGGCGCAGTTCGATCTCGCGCGTGGCTTTGGACACGAGCGCGGCGTCGGCGCGCTTGAGTTGCAGCGAGGCGGTGGCGGGCGCCGCGGCCAGGCGCCGGGCTTCGCCCGCGGCGGCCGATTGCACCGACGACGCGGCGGCGACGCCGGTACGCGCCGCGGGCGCGTCGCCGACGAACAGCGGTTGCGCGGCGAAGACCGGCAACACGGCGAATCCGGACAACAGTACGGCGGCACGCGCGGCGTGGCGCGCGCGCAGGCGTGAGGTGGTACGCATATTGTTCAATCCCCGAGTTCGAAGGCCGCAGTGCGGCCGAATGAAGTGCGTTGTTTGCAACTGTGCTTGTCAGGAGCGTTGCGTGTCGGCGGTCGGGCGTGCGCAGCGGGTGGATGAAGCGCCTGACCGAGGTGCGACCAGCGCCGCTGCGTCGCGCGTGGAATCTGCAATGCGCGCACAGCCGGTCGTGGTGCGGAGCCGGATCGTCGGCCGGACCGCATGACGACGCTAACGGCATCGCCCAGGCACCGGCAATGCTTGACGAGCGCTTGCAGCGGCTGCCTTCGTGATGCCTGTCATGCATCGGAAAACTGCCTCGAAAATGAGATTTCCAGCGTCTCGACACATGCGACGCGGGCAATGAAAAACCCCGACCGAAGCCGGGGTTGATCGAACGCGTTCGCGGCCGGGCGCGCGCGGCCGGCGCTACGGTTTCTTCGCCGCCACCACCGCGGCGGCCGCTTACAGCCTCGGCGCCTTGGGCGTGGGCTCGTCCAGCGTCGCCGCTGGCGCAGCGTGCTCGGCGCCCTGCGTTTGCGCCTGCCGTTGCGCCAAGGCCGCCTGGACTTGCTGCGAGGCCTGGACCAGCGGGGTGGCATGGTCTTGCGCGGACGGCAGGAACGCCAGCTTGACGGCGCTGTCGCCGATCGCGCCCTGCCCGGCGATCAGGCCGCTGCGGTCGTTGTTGAACACCGCGAAGTCGATGCGGTCCAGGTGTTCGTTCTGGCCGCCCTGCGGCCGCGGCGCGCCGGCCAGGCTGGCATAGGCCAGATTGGCGCCGGCCTGTTGCAGGCGCTCGCCGGTGAAGGTGCCCGGCGGAATGTTCGGCGAACGCTCGATCGCCGTCACCGCCTGCTGGAAGCGTTCGTGGCCGGGATGATCGGCGCGAGTGATGTCGGGCGCGCCGGCAGGCGCAGGCGTCGTCGCAGCCGGGTTGCGCGCAGCGGGGCTGGCCCCGGGCGGCGTCGGCGCGGGTTGTACGGGCGCAGGCGGCGCGGTGCCCGCAGGCGCCGCTTGCTCCGTTCCGGGTTGCGTCGGCGCGCCCGACGTCACCGCAGCCGGCTGCTGCGACTGCACGCGCGGCGCCGGGCCGATGTTGAACTCGGCCAGACTGCCTGCGCGGGTCAGGTCCTTGAGGGCGACGGTGATGACCGGATCGTTCGCGTTCCAGCTCCCGCCGATGTTGTGATTGCCTTCCTGCGCGCGCTGATTGTTGCCGTAGGGATTGCGCAGGGTGATCCGGGCTTCGTTGGTGGCCGGATCGCGCTTGACGTCCACCACCATGTAAGCGTGGCTTTCTTCGAGGCCATCGTTGACCTCGCGGCCCTGGGTCGCCAGCGTGACCGGCCGACCCGCCGCCAACGCCTGCTCCACTTGGTTGTAGGCCGTATCCAGCTCCGTCCGGTGGTTGGTCGCCGGCGCGTGGAACGGCGGCGGCTCCGAGCGCGCCACGTGGTTGGGCCCGGTGGGCCGTACCGCCGGCGCGTCGGGATCGGCAATCCGCACATTGCGGCCGGGTTCGCCGGTCACCGCGTAGATGCCGTCGGCCAGCGCGCCGCCGCCGGTCACCGCGCCGATGGTGCGGTAGCCGCGGCCCAGATCGGTCTGACCGCGCTCGTTGCGGCCGTAGAGTTCGGCGAATCCGGCCTCCATCACCGTCGGCCATAACGGCCCGGCGCCGTCACGGTTGTTGTCGGCGACGCCGCCGCCGTCGCGGCGCAGGTTGTTGCGGATGTCGTCTTGCGAAACCACCACCGACTCGCGGATCGGCTCGCTGCGTCCCTGCCCGCGCTCTTGCTCGTTGGGCGGGCGGTACAGCGTGACCGTAAACTCCTGGGTGCGCGGATCGAAGGCGATGGCATCGCGGATGCGGTCGGGCTGGCGCTCGCCCAAGGCGCCCAGCGGGGCGAGAAAATAGCAGTCGTAGACTTCGTCCTGGCGGATATCGTCCCAGTGCGGACGACCGTCCGCGCCATACAGATCCGCTGCCGTGTACTGACGTGCTTGTCCGGCCATCTCGCTGGTCCTTGCCTTGGGCGGTGTCTGGAAGATCGGAGTCTTGAGGTCGAAGGTCTCGAACAGCGGCGGTGCGAAGATCGTTGATTGGAAGATCGTTGCCTGGAAAAGCAGAATTGCGCAGATCAGCGTTGCGAAGGCTGCGATCGCGAAGCAGGCGCCAGTTCGAAGTAGCCAAGCAGACGGCGATCGCCCGGGCCCGGCAGGCCATCGCGTCCGCGCACCAAGGCCAGGTAGCGCGGGCGACCCTCGTCGAGCTTCCACAACAGCAATGCGTAATGCTCGTCGTCCTGCCAGCCGTCGACCTGCAACGTGCCGCCCCAGGTCTGCTCAACGTATCGATTCGCCAGACCCCCCAGGCCGGACCACTTGGGCGACCCCGGCTCGGTCGCAGTGAAGCGTCGCTGCAGCACACGGTACTCGCCCCTGAGCCTGTGCTCCAGCCACTGCGCCATCGCCGCCTGCGCCGGCTCCTCTGGCGGCGTCGCGGCGGCACCATCCGAACGTTCTGGCGTCAGCTGCGCCTGCAGGCTTTGCAGCAGACGGTCGCCGCTGGGGACGGTGCGACAGCCCCAGAGCGCACAGCAGGTCAGGATCAGCAAGGCTGCGACGGGGCGGAGCTTCAAGGCACGTCTCCTTCGGCCAGATCGGGCCAGTCTACCCGCAGCGTCGCCACCGGGCCCGCGCGGTCAGCGCGCCGGGCGCCCCCGCTGCATACGCTCGCCCTCGTCCTGGGCGCACTGGCCAGCTTCTGCGGCACGGCCCACGGCGACAACGAAAAACCCCGGCCGAAGCCGGGGTTTTTCGTTGCATTCGGCCGGTGGTCCGCAGGGTCGGTCGCAGCCGGTACATCGCGGCGAGCGCCGGCGCTTACTTGTCGACCGTCGCCGGCTGGCGAATGATCGGGCCGAGCGAGATGTGGTTGTCCGGCTCGATGAACTGCACGTCCGGATCGGCGGCGAAGGCGTTCATCAACGCCACCGCCTCGCCGCGGTCGAGCGCCGGGCTGACGCTGAAGACATCGGCGTTGATGCCCATGCGGTGCTTCCAGGTCAAGGCGAGCCCGCGCTTGCCGAACTGCGCGGCGGTGCGGTCCAGCCGCGGCTGCACCGCGCCGACCTGCTTGAGCGGCTGGGTATCGTCGCGGTACTTGACGATGAACTGGCCGAACGGCCCGGCGCCGACGGGTTCGCCGACCTGGGCCTTGGGTTTGTTCGGATCGGCGGCGGCGCGATCGGAGGGCATGGGCTGGGGCTCCGGTGTGGGGACGGCATCGACCGAGGCTTCGCTCGGCAGGTTCGGTGCGGCCTTCGGCGCGGGCGGCTTGGCGGCGTCGGACGAGGCGTTGCCGGAGGCCATGCAGGCGCCGACCGCCAGGCACAGCGAGACGGCGATGGCCGCGGGGACGAGGCGGCGGGACAGGGGCGACATGCGGGCGACTCCTTCGGTGAGGAATGGTCTGCAACGCGCCGGGGCGCGCAACGGGGTCGATAGTAGCGGTTCGCGCGCACAACCGAGCCTGAAACCGCGGCGGACGCGCCCTGCCCTCGCATCGCTGTCCGCGCCCGCGAGGCTATCCGCGCCCGCGAGCACGAACGCGAACGCGCAGCAACGATGCGGAAGAAAACGCTGCCCCGACCGAGGCCGAGGCAGCGTGGTGGATCATGGTGCGGAGCAACACGCCCGCTTCCGATTCAGGATGCGGCAGTACGGCCGCAGCAGCGCCCAGCCAACAAACTGCCGCGCCCGCTGCGGCCTCGACCGCGCGAGCCGTCGGATCGCCGCGACACCGCGCCGCCGCGACACCGATGCGCGTAGCGTTCGCGCGACTACTTCGACGCTTTCGCCGCCGCCACCGCCGCGGCCGCATCGACGATGCCCGCGCCGCAGCCCTTGGAACACTTGCTGGACGGCATCGGCCGCGCGGTGCTCTTGAGGATCGCCTCGACCTGCGCCGGCGTCTTCGCCGGCGCCGCCGAGCGCACCAGCGCGGCCACGCCGGCCACGTGCGGCGAGGCCATCGAGGTGCCCGACTTGCTGCCGTAGCCGTCGTTGGCCACGGTCGACAGCACGCTGCTGCCCGGCGCGCTGAGGTCCAGCGTCGGCCCCCAGGCCGAATACGAGGCGCGCGCGGCGTTGCGGTCGGTGGCGCCGACCGACACCACGTTGTTGCAGCCCGCCGGCACATTGCCGGAGACGTTGTTGTTGCCGTTGCCGGCGGCCACCACCACCACCGCGCCGTTGGCCACCGCCGCGTCGACGCCGGCCTGCCACGCCGGCGTGCAGGCGATCTCGCTGCCGAGCGACACGTTGATGACCTCGGCCGGGTTGGCGTTGTCCGGCACCCCGGCGACGCGACCGCCCGAGGCCCAGACGATCGCGTCGATGGTGTCCGAATGGGCGTTGTAGCCGCTGGAACCGGCCGCGCGCACCGGCACGATGCGAGCGCCGTGGGCGATGCCGGCCACGCCCCTGGCGTTGTTGGTCACCGCGGCGATCGTGCCGGTGACGTGGTTGCCGTGGGTGTTGACCTCCGAGTCGGCCGGATTGGCGTCGCGGCCGTCGCCGTCCAGCGACTTGCCGCAGCCGGCCGGCAGATCGTCGATGCCGCATTCGGCCGCGTTGCGGCCGCTGACCGAACTGACGAAGTCGTACCCCGCCAGCACGTTCGCGTTGAGGTCGTTGTGCGGCATGATCCCGGAATCGACCACGGCGACGACCACGCCGGCGCCGTTGGTGGCGTTCCACGCGGTCGGCGCGCGCACGCCCGCGGCGGAATCGGCGTAATGCCATTGCTGCGGGAACTGCGGATCGTTCGGCACCATGCGCGTGGTCACGCCGCCGTCGGCCTGGACGAATTCGACGTTGGGGTCGGCGGCGAGCTGGCGCATCAGCGCCGCCGCGGCGGCGCGCTTGAGCGGCGCGGGAGTGGCGACCACGCGCATGCCCGGCAGCGCCATCGCGCGCAGCGCGGTGAGCTTGGGTGCGCCGGCGCGCGTGGCGGCGGCGTCGAGCGCGGCGCGCATCGCCGCGACCTCGCGCGAAGGCGCGCTGCCGAGGCGGAACTTGACGATGAACTGGCGGTTGCCGTCGTCGCCGAGCCCGGCGAAGTGGGCCTGGCCGGCCAGCGCCGGCGCGGCGGCGCTCAGCACGAGCGCGGTGGCGGCGGCCAGCAGGGTCGTGCGGGCGGTGCGGGGTGAATGATGGCGCATGGTCGTCCTCATGACGGGTTCGTCTTCATGACGGATCCAGATGATGGCGGCGCTACGGCCGTCTACCGCCCGCGGATGCGGATCCGAAACGCATCCTGGTTCGATCATCGGCCCGGCGCCGACGCGCGCGCAGCGGCGATGCGCTCAAATCCCAAGGAAAACAGCGAACGCCATCGCAGCCTGAGGGAATTCGGATCGGTCCGAGCCGCGCTCGCGCGTCTGCGGGTGCGCACGCCGCAGGTGCGAGGTACGGCGCGCGGCCGTGGTTTCGCCGTTGCTCATCGCATCGGCGCAGGATGTGGAGAGATGCGGATCGAAAAAAGAAAACCCCGGCACAGGCCGGGGTTTTCGTCGAAGCTGCGGCGCGTGCCGCTTAGAACGTGATGCTCCAGGTATCGATGCGGCCGGTGTCGCCGTTGGCGTTGTCGTTGACCCGCAGCTTCCAGTTGCCGTTGAGCGCCTCGCTCGACAGATTCAGCGAGAAGGTGCCGCTGAGGTTGTCGGCGCCGCCGCCGGTGCGGTTGTGCAGGTTGTAGAGGCTGCCGTCCGGCGCGACCAGGTCGACCTTCAGATCGCCGCGGTAGGTATGGACGATGTTGAACGAGACCGAGGCGTTGGCCGGCGCGTTGCCGCTGCGGCCGGCCACCGCGATGGTGCTTTCCACCGTGGTGTTGTCGCCGATCGCCACGTCGTTGCCGTTGCTGTAGGTCTGCGTCCCGGTGCCGGGGCCGGGGCCGGTCGAGCCGCCCGCGGCGGCGACTGCCGCAGCCGCGTCGATCAGGCCCGCGCCGCAACCGCCCGAGCAATTGCTGGCCGAGATCGGCCGGGCGGTGCTCTTGAGGATCTGTTCGACCTGGGCCGGCGTCTTGCTCGGCGCCGCCGACAGGATCAGCGCCGCCACGCCGGCGGCATGGGGCGCCGCCATCGAGGTACCTTGCTCGTAACGGTAGCCGTTGTTGCGATAGGTCGAGAGGATGCCGTTGGCGTCGTTGGCCGCCGACTGCGCGCCGCCCGGCGCGGTGATGTCCATGCTCGCGCCGAAATTGGAGTAGTACGAGCGCGCGCCGTTGCGGTTGCTCGCCGCCACCGACACCGCGTTGTTGCAGCTGGCGGGGGTGAAGTTGGCGACGTCGGTGTTGTTGTTGCCGGCGGCGACGATCACGGTCGAGCCGTTGCCGACTGCGGCGTTGATCGCCGCCTGATAGGCCGGCGTCTGGCTGCACGGAGCCCCGCCGCCGAGCGAAAGATTGATCACCTCGGCCGGATTGGCGTTGGCCGGCACGCCCGAGACGCTGCCGCCGGAGGCCCAGACGATCGCGTCGGCGATATCGGAATCGCTGCCGACGCCGTCTTTGCCGAGTACGCGCAGCGGCACGATCTTGGCATTGAACGCCACGCCGGCCACGCCGAGGTTGTTGTTGGTCACCGCCGCGATCGTCCCGGCGACATGGGTGCCGTGCATGACGTCGGAGACGTCGGCGGGATTGGCGTCGCGGCCATCGCCATCGTCGGACCGGCCGCAGCCCGCCGTCGCGCCGGCAGGGCGGCATTCGGCTTCGGAGAAACCGGTGGACGAGCTGACGAAGTCGTAGCCCGGAAGAACGTTGGCGTTGAGATCGGTGTGCGAAGCGATGCCGCTGTCGATCACCGCCACCACCACGCCGGCGCCGGTGCTGGCGTTCCAGGCGGTCGGCAGGCGGATGCCGGCGGCGCTGTCGGCGTAATGCCACTGCTGCGCGAAGCTCGGATCGTTCGGAGTCATCATCATCCGGCTGATGCCGTCGAGCTGGACGAATTCGACGTTCTCGTCCGCGGCGATCTGACGCATCAGCGCGGTGGCCTGGGCGCGGTCGAGCGCGCGATCGGACGCCACGACGCGGGCGCCGGGCATGATCATCGCGCGCACGGTGCGCAGGCGCGGGCCCGTGGCCGCGCCCGGCGACGCCACGCGCTCGGCGGCACGGTTGAGGGCGCCGCTGAGCGACTTGGCATCGCCGGCCGGCGCGCTGCCGCTGCGGAACTTGACGATGAAGCGGCTATTGCCCTGATCCTGCAGATTGCCCAGATAGACCTGGCCGGCGAAGGCCGGCGCGGACAGGGCCGCGAGCGCGAGCGCGGCGGCGAGCGCGTTGAAGCGAACGGAACGGACTTGCATCGTGTTTCTACCCCCAAGCGGAAGAATGAAGAGACGATCGTGAGGCGCGCGAGCGGATCAAGCTGCGGGCGCGCGGCCACGGCGCCGAGCCGGCCGGATCGCTGTCGCGCGATCTCGGTTGCGTTTCAATCTAGGAGCAAGCGCGCGGGCGACGCCGCCCTCGGCGTTTCGCTGAAGCGAGAGAAACGAGCGCTCGCTCACGTCTGGCATTTTTTAGGACGAGTCTTAGAAGCGCCGCGACTCGCCGCTTTCCGCGAGCGACGAACGTGGGACTGCACGGTTGCGCCGCTCGGCGCGCGCTCCAGGCCCCGCCTTCGAGCTACCGCGGGACATCGGCTCAAGTCCACCGCACGATAGACAAAGCACCGCAAGACCACGGCCCGCGGGTCCGCGACCGCGCACGCATCGCCGGCGAGAGCGACGAACACGCAACGAAAAAGCCCCGGCCGGAGCCGGGGCTTGGTATCGCATCGGCGAATGCCGCTTTACTCAGAAGGTAACGCTCCAGCTATTGATGTAGCCGGTGTCCACCGCCGCACGGTCGGCCGCGCGCAGCTTCCAGGTGCCGTTGAGCGCTTCGCTCGACAGGTTCACCGTGTAGGTCTTCTTGATGTTGTCGGTGCCCGAACCGGTGCGGTTGTGCAGGTTGTAGACCGAGCCGTCCGGCGCGATCAGGTCGACGATGAGGTCGCCCTGGTAGGTGTGGACGATGTCGACCGCGACCTGCGCATTGCTCGGCGCGTTGCCGGTGCGGCCGGTGACGCTGATGGAGCTGGTCACGCCGGTGGCGTTGTTGTCGGGAATGTTGACGTCGGCGCCATTGGTGTAGGTCTGCGGCCCGCTGCTGGCGCCGACGGTAACGGTCGCGGTCTTGGTGTTGCTCGCGCCGCCGTTGTCGACGACGGTCAGCTTGACGGTGTAGGTGCCGGCCGCGCTGTAGGTCTTGCTCGGGTTGGCCGCAGTGGAGCTGGTGCCGTCGCCGAAGTCCCAGCTGCGCGAGGCGATGGAGCCGTCGCTGTCGGTCGAGGTGTCGGTGAAGCTCACCGTCAGCGCGTTGGCCGACGAGCTGAAGTTCGCCACCGGCGCCTGGTTGCCCGGGGTGCCGCCGGCCGCGGCCACCGCCGCTGCCGCGTCGACCAGGCCCGAACCGCAGCCGCCGGAGCACTTGTTGGCGGCGATCGGCCGCGCGGTGCTCTGCAGGATCTGCAGGATCTGCGCCGGCGTGCGCGGGCTCGCCGCAGCAGCCTGGATCAGCGCGGCGATGCCGGCCACGTGCGGCGCCGCCATCGAGGTGCCGGCCATCGGGCCGTACGCGTTGCCGCTGACGGTGGAGATGATGCCCTCGGTCGAGCTCGGCCCGAAGATGCCGTTCTCGCCGCCCGGCGCGGTGACGTGGATGGTGGCGCCGTAGTTGGAGTACGAGGCGCGCGAACCGGCCTTGTTGCTGGCGGCCACGCGGATCACGCCGTTGCAGCTGGCCGGGGTGAAGCCGGCGACATCGACGTTGTCGTTGCCGGCGGCGACCACCACGGTCGAGCCGTTGGCGATCGCGGCGTCGATCGCCGCCTGCCACGCCGGCGTGTCGCTGCACGGGGCCGGGCCGCCGAGCGAGAGATTGATGATCTCGGCCGGATTGGCGTTGGCCGGAACGCCCGGCACGGTGCCGCCGGAAGCCCACACCACCGCGTCGGCGATGTCCGAATCCGAGCCGAAGCCCTGGTTGCCGAGCGCGCGCACCGGCACGACCTTGGCGTTGTACGCCACGCCCGCGCCGCCGGCGCCGTTGTTGGTCACCGCCGCGATGGTGCCGGCCACGTGGGTGCCGTGGACGATGTTCGACGAGTCGTTGGGATTGGCGTCGCGGCCGTCGCCGTCGTCGGACTTGCCGCAACCCGGCGAGGCGCCGGCGTCGCGGCATTCGGCGTCGGAGAAGCCGGTGGTCGACGAGATCATGTCGTAGCCCGGCAGGATGTTGGCGCTGAGGTCGGTGTGCGACAGGATGCCGCTGTCGACCACCGCGACCACGATGCCGGTGCCGGTGCTGGTGTTCCACGCGGTCGGCGCGCGGATGCCGACGGCGCTGTCGGCGTAATGCCATTGCTTGCTGAAGCTGGGATCGTTCGGCGTCGCCAGCGCGCGGCGGATGCCGTCGATCTGGACGAACTGCACGCTCGGGTCGGCGGCGATCTGGCGCATCAGCGCGGCGGCTTCGTCGCGGCCGAGCGCGCGGTCGGAGGCGATCACGCTGGCGCCGGGCACCAGCATGCGGCGCACCTGGTGCAGGCCCACGCGCGCGCCCTTCGAGGCGGCCGGCAGCGTCAGCTTGGCCGCGGCGGCGTCGAGCGAGCGGCTCAACGCGACGCCGCCGCTGGCAGCGGCGCTGTCGGTCTTGTACTTGACGATGAAGCGGCTGTAGCTGCCGCCGGCCTTGAGCGCGCCCAGGTGGGCGTCGCCGGCGAAGGAAGGCGCGGCCAGCGCGGACAGCGCGAGCGCGGTGGCCGCAGCGAGCAGGTGCGTACGGTGGCGGCGAACGGAACGGAACGACATGGTGTAACCCCTCAAAGTAAGCGCCGCGAGGCGGCGAAAAGAACGTTCCGGCGCGCCGTCGTGGCGGCTGCGGCGGCGGGAATCGCTGCGAAGGGCGCGCGTGGGGGATCGCGTCCGGGGCACACGCTATCTGTGCAATAAAGGCGCGGATAGATGCGTTGGGCCCGGTTTGTCCGCGAGTAATCGATGTCGATCACAGTACGCGCATTGGTAATGAAAGCGAGGCGCGCAAGCATGCTTTTGACAGTCGCACGCGCATAGTTTTTACGCTTTTAACGCACCTCAAAAACACCGAGATATCCGACCGGCTACTTGTAGCAGCGGCGCGAGCCGCGACCGCGAAACCACCCGCTCGCGCCGAAACCCTCGCCGCAGCCGCATTGGCGCGGTCGCAGCTCGCGCAGCTCCTACAGCCGCTCCGGCCGCCACGCGATCTACCTGTAGGAGCGGCGCAAGCCGCGACCGCGCAGCCACCCGCTCGCACCGAAACCCGCGCCGTAGCCGCCTTGTCGCGGTCGCAGCTCGCGCAGCTCCTACAGCCGCTCCGGCCGCCACGCGATCTCCCTGTAGGAGCGGCGCAAGCCGCGACCGCGCAACCACCCGCTCGCACCGAAACCCTCGCCGTAGCCGCATTGGCGCGGTCGCAGCTCGCGCAGCTCCTAAGGCCGCTCCGTCCGCCACGCGATCTCCCTGTAGGAGCGGCGCAAGCCGCGACCGCGCAACCGCGCTTGCGTCGAAACCACCACGGGCGCGCGAAAAAACCGCAACTCTCTGAACGAAAAAGCCCCGGCCGAAGCCGGGGCTGCAATCGCATCGCTCAACGCAGCCATTGCGGCCGCGCGGCAAGGATCAGAACGTGACGCTCCAGCTGTTGATGTAGCCGGTGTCCACCGACGCGCGATCGGCCGCGCGCAGCTTCCAGGTGCCGTTCAAGGCTTCGCTCGACAGGTTCACCGTGTAGGTCTTGACGATGTTGTCGGTGCCGGCGCCGCTGCGGTTGTGCAGGTTGTAGACCGAACCGTCCGGCGCGATCAGGTCGACGATCAGGTCGCCCTGGTAGGTGTGGACGATGTTGATCGACACCTGCGCATTGCTCGGCGCGTTGCCGGTGCGGCCGGACACCACGATCGAGCTGGTCACGCCAGTGGCGTTGTTGTCCGGGATGTTGAAGTCCGCAGCGTTGCTGTAGGTCTGCGTGCCCGGGTTCGGGTTGCCGCCGCCGAGCGAATCCAGCGCCGCCTTGGCGTCGACGATGCCGGTGCCGATGGCCTGGTCCGGGGTCTGCGGGAACGCGCGCGCGGTGGTCTTGAGGATGGTCTCGATCTCGGCCGGGGTCTTCGGCGTCGTCGCCTTGGCCTGCAGCAGCGCGACCACGCCGGCCACGTGCGGCGTCGCCATCGAGGTGCCGCCGTAGGAGGCGTAGCTCTCCGAACCCGGCGTGGTGGTGCCCGAGTTGAGCGTCGACAGGATGTTCGAACCCGGCGCGGCCACATCGACCACGGCGCCGTAGTTGGACTTCTGCGTGCTGCTCCACACCGAACGCTTGCCGGCGCTGTCGACCGCGCCGACCGCGACCACGTTGTTGCAGTTGGCCGGACGCGCGTTGGAGGCGTTGACGTTGCTGTTGCCGGCCGCGACCACCACGGTCACGCCGCGCCCCACCGCGCCGTCGATCGCCGCCTGGTAGGTCGAACCGCAGGCGCCGCTGCCGCCGAGCGACATGTTGATGACTTCGGCCGGGTTCGGATTGGCCGGGATGCCCGACACGCTACCGCCCGAGGCCCAGGTGATCGCGTCGGCGATGTCGGCCAGGGTGCCGCCGCACTTGCCGAGCACGCGCACCGGCACGACCTTGGCGTTGTACGCGGTGCCGGCCACGCCCTTGGCGTTGTTGGTCACCGCCGCAACGGTGCCGGCGACGTGGGTGCCGTGCCAGCTGGAGTTGCTGCTGTAGGTCACGCCGCACTCGCCGGCGGTGAACCAGTCGCCCTGGTCGGCCGGATCCGAATCGCGGCCGTTGCTGTCGCGCGCGGCGGTCGAATCGCTGATGAAGTCGTAGCCGGGCAGGATGTTGGCGTTGAGGTCGCTGTGGTTGGTGATGCCGGTGTCGATCACCGCCACCACTACGCCGGTGCCGGTGCTCACGTCCCAGGCCTGCGCGGTGTTGATGCCGGACGCGCCGTAGCCCCACTGCTCGCCGAAGCGGGTGTCGTTGGGGGTGAAGAACGCGGTCATCGGCGCGTTCTTTTCCACGTATTCCACGTTCGGGTCGGCGGCGATCTGGCGCATCAGCGACTCGGCTTCGGCCGGGTCGAGGCGGCGGCCGGCCTGGACCACGTCGGCGCCGGTGCCGATGCGGCGCAGGTGCTTGAGGCCGAGCTTGGCGCCCTTGCCGGAGAAGCTGGTGGCCGCGTTGTCGAGCGCGCGGTTGAGGCTGGCGGCGTTGCTGCGCTCGGCGGTGCCGGCGGCGTATTTCACGATGAACTGGTTGTTCTGGTCGGCGTTGGCCAGCGCGGCGAGGTTGATGCGGTCGGCGGCCGAGGCCGACAGCGCGATGCACGACAGCGCAGCCACGGTGGCGGCGGCGAGCGCATGCTGGCGCAGCGCGCCGTTGGAACGATAGGACATGGTGGAACCCCCAAAACGAAGTGCCGCAATGCGGCGTTCAACGCGCGGTGTTCGGGCGGCCACGTCCGTGTCGGCTTACGCCAGCGCCCACGCTGTTTGTGTACGGACTCGGTGTTGTCCCGGCCCGCCTTAACACGCTACGTATGCAACAGAAGCACCAACAAGATGGATAGAACCCACATCGCGCGCCGGACCCGCGATACGCATCACACATTTGGATTTCGGTCGCTACGCGGCGGGTGGAAGCGCGGCCTCACTGCGTCCCGCCGGGCGCATTTCACAGCTCGGGTGTGAGCCGGCCCGCAGGCAAAGAAAAACCCCGGCCGAAGCCGGGGTTTTTCGTGACGCGCATCGCAAGCCGGAGGCTTAGAAACTCAGGCTCCAGCTGTCGATGCGGCCGGTGTCGACCGAGGCGCGGTCGGCAGCGCGCAGCCGCCAGGTGCCGTTCAAGGCTTCGCTCGACAGGTTCACCGTGTAAGTGCGGTTGATGTTATCGGTGCCGTTGCCGGTGCGGTTGTGCAGGTTGTAGACCGAGCCGTCCGGCGCGATCAGGTCGACGATCAGATCGCCCTGGTAGGTGTGGACGATGTTGACCGACACCTGGGCGTCGCTGGGTGCGTTGCCGGTGCGGCCCGACACCGCGATCGAGCTGGTGACGCCGGTGGCGTTGTTGTCCGGGATGTTGGCGTCGGTGCCGTTGCTGTAGGTCTGCACGCCGCCGCTGCTGCCGACGGTCACGGTCGCGGTCTTGGTGTTGCTGGCGCCGGCGTTGTCGACGACGGTCAGCTTGACCGTGTACGTCCCGGCCGCGCTGTAGGTCTTGCTCGGGCTGGTCGCGGTGGAGGTGGTGCCATCGCCGAAGTCCCAGCTGCGCGAAGCGATGGAGCCGTCGCTGTCGCTCGAGCTGTCGGTGAAGCTCACCGTCAGGCCGTTGGCCGAGGAGGCGAAGTTCGCCACCGGCGCCTGGTTGCCCGGCGTGCCGCCGGCCACCGCCGCGACCGCGGCGTTGGCGTCGACGATACCGGCGCCGATCGGGCGATCCGGCGCGGACGGGAACGCGCGCGCGGTGTTCTTGAGCAAGGTCGCCATCTGCGCCTGGGTCAGCGGCGTCGACGCGGCCGACTGCACCAGCGCGGCGACGCCGGCCACGTGCGGCGCAGCCATCGAGGTGCCGCTCAGCGAGCCGTACTGGTTGTTGGCGCCGTTGAAGCCGTTGACCGTCGAGATGATGGCCGAACCCGGCGCGGCGACGTCCACGCGCGCGCCGAAGTTGGAGAACGACGAACGCGCGCCGGTGTTGGTGACCGAGCCGACCGAGATCACCGAGGTGCAGTTGTTGAGCGTATAGCCATTGGCGTCGGCGTTGCTGTTGCCGGCGGCGACCACCACGATGGTGCCGCGGCTGATGGCGAAGTTGAGCGCATCGCGGGTGCCGTTGTCGCAAGTAGCCGGGTTCTGGCTGCCCAGGCTCAGGTTGATCACATCGGCGGGATTGGCGTTGGCCGGAACGCCCGGCACCGAGCCGCCGACCGCCCAGGTGATGCCGTTGATGATCGCCGCGGTGCTGCCGCGCGGGCCGTCGAATACGCGTACCGGCAGGATCTTGGCGTGGGGCGCGGTGCCGGCGACGCCGACGCCGTTGTTGGTCACCGCCGCCACCGTGCCGGCGACGTGGGTGCCGTGAAAGCCGGCGGAATTGGTCGGGTCGCTGGGGTCGTTGTCGTTCTGGGCGAAGTCCCAGCCCGGCAGCATGTTCGCGGCGAGGTCGGCATGGCGGTTGACGCCGGAGTCGATCACGCCGACCACCGCGCCGGCGCCGGTGTTGCGCTCCCAGGCCTGTTCGGCGCGGATGCCGCCGGGGCCGTTGCCGAAGCCGAACTGACGCGGGTACTCGGGATCGTTCGGCGCCACGTACAGCACCATTTCGCGATCCACTTCGACGTACTCGACGTTCGGGTTCTCGGCGATCTGGCGCATCAGCGCCTCGGCCTCGGCCGGGGCGAGCTTGCGGTTGGCGGTCACCAGGTCCGCGCCCAGCGCCAGCGCCTGGGCGCGGCGCAGGCCGATCGCCGGCGGCGCCTTGGCGCCGCTGCGGCTGTTGAGCCCGATCAGCCGGCCGGCGCTGTTGGCCGCCGCGCTCAGCGAGCGCTGCAGTTCGCTCGCGTCGCGCCGCTCGACGCTGTCGCTGCGGTACTTGACGATGAAGCGGTCGGTCGACTGGCCCGACGCCAGCGCGCTGGTGTTGACGCGCAGGTACTGGATCGGGCCGGCCGCGAAGGCGGACGCGGCGAACAGCGAGGAAACGGCGAAGGCGGTGGCGACCGAAAGCGTGCGCAAGCGCAGAGGACGCGAAGCATGACGGGGCATCGGACTTTCCTTTCGAACGAGTGGCCGCAAGGCGCGGCGAGTGCGGCGCGCGGCTGCCGCCGCGGCGCTGCCGGCGAACGGCATGGCGAGGCGGGCGCGACCGGCGACGCGGCGTGCACGCCGCGGGTGGGCGGCGCGGGAAGCAGCTTGGCGTCCCGGCGCGCGCGCTCGTCCGCCGAACGCGAACGCGGTCACGTCCGTTCTTGTGCGTTGGTACGTGGGTTTGCGCTTTTTAGGACGCGTCCTAGATCGGCGGGTACGAACCGGCTAGCGCGGATCGGCGCATGCGGATCGGCGGGTACGGATCGTCGCGTGCGGGTGCTGGATGCGGATCGCCCGCAGAAGATCGCCAGCCGCAATCGCTGGATCGCGAATCGTCGACAAGAATCGTGAGCCCGCGCTCGCCGAGCGGGATCTCGCGCAGCGAATCGCCGAGCGCGCAAACAGGAACACTCGACGAGCCGGCCCATCCCGGCCGGCATCGGCGCCAGGCAGCCCGGGATACGCATCGCGGGGTGTCGCGTCGCCGGACGCGGATCGCCAAGAAGTACCGCCCGGCGCACCGCCCGGCGTACACGACGACCGCCCCCTCGCCGGCCGCAGCCGGCGCCGGGCGCGCCTTACAGCATCCCGGTCTCGAGCCGCGCCGCCTCGGACATCATGTTGCGGTTCCACGGCGGGTCGAACACCAGCTCGACGTCGGCCTCGGCCACGGTCGGGATCATTTCCAACTTGCTGCGCACGTCGTCGACGAGGATGTCGCCCATGCCGCAGGCCGGCGCGGTCAGGGTCATGCGCACCTCGACCGTGCGCTGGCCGTCGTCGCGGTGCTTGACCGCGGCTTCGTACACCAGGCCCAGCTCGACCACGTTGATCGGGATCTCCGGGTCGAAGCAGGTGCGCAGCTGTTGCCACACCAGCCGCTCGACCGCCTCGTCGTCGGCGCCCTCGGGCAGCTCCAGCGGCTCCGGCGGCTCCTTGCCGATGGCGTCGGCGTCGCGGCCGTGGATGCGGAACAGGTTGCCTTCGACGAAGACGGTGTAGCTGCCGCCGAGCGCCTGGGTGATATAGCCCACGCTGCCCGCGGGCAGGGTGACCTGCTCGCCTTGGGGCACCATGACGACGGCGCAATCGCGCTCGAAACGGACGGGTTCGCTGCTGCGGGAATACATGCCGGAAAGATGGGGGGTGCCGGGCCGCGGCACAAGATCCGTCATTCTACCGGCCGCGGACGGCTATGCTGTAGGGCTTGCCCCCGCCCACAGTGTTCCGCCGATGACCGTCGCCCCGCCCGACCGCCCCGCCCCGCGCAGCGCCGCCGGTCCGAGCCCGGACGCCCCGCGCGCCCGCCTGAGCCTGTATTCGTGGCTGTTGATCGGCCTGGGCACGTTCGGATTCGCCGCATTCTGGGTGCTGGCCGCGCTCGCCTTCGACCGCCAGTTGGGCTGGATGGCGGTGCTGGGCGCGCTCGACATCGCCTGGATGCTGCGCCTGGGCGGCTGGCGCCCGGGCTGGGCGCGCGCCATCGCCGGCACCGCGGCGACCGTGCTGATCCTGGCGGTCGCCAACTGGGGCATCGTCGCCGGCCAGCTCAGCGGCCCGTTCGGGCTGGACCTGCTGTCCTCGGCCGGCAAGCTCGGCCCGAACCTGTTCTGGACCTTGTTCCAGCTCGCCAGCTCCGGGCTGGATCTGGTGTTCATGGCCGCGGCGCTGGTGATTGCGGCGCTGGCTTCGCGCTGAACCCGCCCGCTTCGCGGTTGCGTATCCCCCTGTAGGAGCGGCGCGAGCCGCGACTGCGACAACGCAGCTACCGCGAGGCTTGCGGCGTAGTTGCGTTGCCGCGGTCGCGGCTCGCGCCGCTCCTACAGGTAGCCCAGGCCAGTCCGCTCAGGCGGCCGCGGGCGCGGCGGCCAAGCCGGTCTCGTGCAGGCAGGCGGCGAACAGCCGCGCCGCCTCTTCGATTTCCGCCACCGACAGCGCGCCGTAGCCGAACAGCAGGCCGGCGCGCTGCGGCGGGTCGATGTAGCACGGCGCCACCGAGTACAGCCCCAGCCCGCGCGCCTGGGCGTGGGCGAGGAAGGCCTCTCCCTCGGCCGGGCTGCGCCCGCGCAGCCACACCAGCAGGTGCATGCCGGCGCGCGAGTCCTGGATCTCCAGCGCGTCGCCGGCCAGCCGGCGCAGCGCCGCCAGCAGCGCGTCGCGGCGCTGGCGCAGGGTCTTGGCGGTGCGGCGCAGGTGCCGCTCGAAGCCGCCGTCGGCGAGGAACTGGGCCAGCGCGGCCTGCTCGATCCCGGGCGAGCCGAAGTCGTCGGCCCATTTGGCCGAGACGAAGTCCTCGCGCAGCCCCGGCGGCACCACCATGTAGCCCATCCGCAGCGACGGGAACAGCACCTTGGAGAAGGTGCCGACGTAGATCGTGCGGCGCGCGTCGTCGAGCCCGTACAGCGCCGCGTGCGGCTGCGCGTCGAAGCGGAATTCGCCGTCGTAGTCGTCCTCGAAGATCCAGCACTCGTGGCGGCGCGCGTAGTCCAGCAGCGCGCGCCGGCGCGGCAGCGACATCAGCGCGCCGGTCGGGAACTGGTGCGAGGGCGTGGTGCAGATCAGCCGCGGCGGGCGCTCGGGCAGCAGGTCGGTGCGCAGGCCCTCGCCGTCGACCGGGATCGGCCGCAGCCGCGCGCCGTGGATCTGCAGCGATTCGCGCACGGCGAAGTAATGCGGGTCTTCGATCGCCGCCTCGTCGCCTTCGTCGAGCAGCACCCGCGCGGTCAGCGCGATCGCCTGCTGGGTGCCGGCGACGATCACCACGTCCTCGGGCACGGCGCGCACGCCGCGGCGCAGCGACAGGTAATCGCAGACCGCCGCGCGCAAGGCCGGCAGGCCCTGCGAAGTCGGGTAGTTCGGCGGGGTGTAGGCGGCCGCGTGCGACAGCGCGCGCGCCCAGGCCGAGGTCAGCAGCGGATTGGTGAACGGCACGCCGTACTGGAAGCTGTGCACGGTGCCGGGCAGGCGCCGGCCGGGGATGTTGGCGTGGTCGTGATAGCGGCGCAGGCGTTGGGCGTAGGCGCTCTGCGCCGGTAGCCGCGACGGCGGCTCGCTGGGCGGCTGCGCCGGTGCGCCGGGCAGCACCACGAAGCTGCCCGAGCCCACCCGCGCCTGCATGAAGCCTTCCGCGCGCAGTTGCTCGTACGCCGCCAGCACGGTATTGCGCGACAGGCTCAGCTGCTGCGCCAGCAGCCGGGTCGGCGGGAAGCGCATCCCGGCCGGCAGCCGGCCGGCCAGCACCGCATCCTTGAGCGAGCGGACCAATTGGCCGTGCAGCGGGCCGCGGCCGTCCAGCGGCAGGTACATGGGCGGACTCCCGATTGGCCCCGTCGCGGGCCGTTCCAGGGCGAGTGTGCCAAGCCGATCCGCGACTGGCGAGGCACCGCAGCGGGGCCGCGCCCGGTTTGCCGGTCCCGGCACATCGACTGCGCGAGGCCGGCGCAATCGCGGCGGGTCGGCGGCGGCGGCGTGGGTGCCCGAATCGACGGCGGCGCGCCCGCGGCGACGGATTGGCTCCATCGCTGCTCGCCTTATTGGCCCTCCAGATGACGGCCGCAGCTGGCTAGCTTAGGAGCCAACCGCAAGCCTGGACGCCGCTGAGGCCCTCATGAGCGTGCAACACCACCGTATCCATTTCGCCGAACGCCTGGACCTGGGCGCGCTGCCGGCCGCGGCCGGCGCCGGCCTGCACCTGGTCCGCGCCAGCGGCCGCGCCGTCCAGCTCGACCTGCCGCCGAACTGGCTGTCGTTGTGGCTGCCGCTGCGCGGCCCGCTGCGGCTGGAGGCCGCCGACAGCGCCTGGGACCTCGCCCCCGGCCACCTCCAGGTCTGGCGCGACAGCCGGGTGCGCAGCAGCGCGCGCGGCCCGTGCTGGTGGCTGTGCCTGTGCGGCCCGGAGTCGGCGTGGAAGCCGCACCTGGACGACGAGGCGGCGCAACCGCAGGGCAGCGACCTGTTCCCGTGGGAAGGCGCGGCGCCGCGCGATGCCCGCCGCCTGCTGGTGCGGCTGGGCCGGCTCGACGGCCGCGCCGAGCCGCTCAGCGCCAACGGCCCGGCCCTGCTGCGCACCCTCGGCGCGCTGCTGCGCGAGGAACAGCGCGAGCTGCTCGAACGCCTGCCGCGCTGCAGCGGCCGCACCCTGCGTCGGCGCCAGCAGACCCTGCTGCGGCTGCTGCGCGTGCAGCACCTGATCCGCCGCCATCCCGAGGTGCGCCTGGACCTGGGCCGGCTCGCGCGCAGCGCCAACTACTCGCCCTGCCACCTGATCCGGATCTACCGCGAGGTGTTCGACGAAACCCCGAGCGAATACGCCGCACGGCTGCGCTCGGACCGCGCCTGGCGCATGGTCCGCGACACCCGCATGCCGGTGTGCGAGATCACCGAGGCGCTCGGCTTCGAAAGCCAGAGCGCGTTCTGCCGCGCGTTCAAGAACTCCTTCGGCGTCACCGCGACTCAGGCGCGGCGCGCCGAAGCCGCGCGCGGCCGCGCGGCTTGAACGCCGCGGCCGTTCCGCATCCGGCCGCACCGCACCGACGTATCGCCCTCGTTGCGCCGTGGCGCCCTCGCATCGCCGAGCTACCCGTCGCCATTCCAATGCCCATCCACCGCCCATCCATCGCGAGTCCGCCATGACCGTCGCCGCCCGCTCCCTGCCGCTGTGGACCCTCGCCGGCGGGCTGATCGCCGCCACCCTCGATATCGGCTACGCCATCAGCTATTGGGGCATCACCAAAGGCGTCGCGGCCACGCGCGTGCTGCACAGCGTCGCCTCCGGCCTGATCGGCCGCGAGGCCGCGCTGGCCGGCGGCGCCGGCACCGCCGCGCTGGGCCTGTTCCTGCACTATTTCATCGCCGTGCTGATGGCCGCGGCCTACGCGATCGGCGCCAGCCGTCTGGCGTGGATGCGCCGGCGTCCGTGGCTGGCGGCGACCTTGTACGGCCTGTGGCTGTTCGTGGCGATGAACTTCATCGTCGTCCCGCTCTCGCGCGCCGGCATGAAGGGCCTGCCGCCGGACCCGGTGTGGATCGCGCTGAGCATCGCCGTCCATGTCGTGTTCGTGGCCTGGCCGATCGCCTGGGCGGTGAACCGCGCGCTCGGCGGCAACCGCACGGGGCTGCGCTGATGCGCCGCGCACGCAGCGGGCGCGGCCTGCGCGCCGCGCTCGCGAGCTTCGGCCCGGGCCGCACCGCGGCGGCCGCGCTCGCCGCGACCCTGGCCGCCGCCCTGGTCCTGCACGGCTTCGCCCGCGCCGCCGACAAGCCCACCGCACAGCCGGGCCACGAGAGCGAAAACGTCGCCCCCGCCGTGGCCTACCCGAGCGGCTACCCGCGCTGGACCCACCTCAAGAGCGGCCTCATCGCCGCCGGCCATCCCGCATTCGCGCGCTTCGGCGGCCTGCACCACATCTACGCCAACCCCGCCGCGCTGGAAGGCAACCGCGACGGCCGCTACGCCGACGGCGCGGTGCTGGTCTACGACCTGTTCGAAACCCGCGACAGCGGCGACGGCCTGATCGACCAGGGCCCGCGCCGGCACATCGACGTGATGGTCAAGGACAGCCGCCGCTTCGCCGCCACCGGCGGCTGGGGCTACGCCGAATTCGCCGCCGGGCAACGCAGCGACCGCCTCACACCCGCCGACCGCGACGGCTGCGCGGCCTGCCACGCCAGCCGCGCGCAGCACGGCCACGTCTTCAGCCAATGGCAGAACCGCGACGAGGACGGCGCGCCGAACTCCTGACCACGGCCCGTCCCGGCCGGGTCCGCCCCCTGCCGGCGCGGACCCGGCCGCCGCCGAGCCCGCCATCGAGCCGTACCGCCCAGCCGGACGCGCCCGGCATGCGAGAATCCGCGCTCACACCACTCCCGATTCCCGTCCGGCGGCTCAGCTGGGCGCCGGGACGGCATTCGCAACGCACCGGCCCGCCCTGCTCCAGCGCGCGGCCGCGCGGCTCCAACGGCAGGACCGACCATGATCAACAACGATGTATTGCGCAGCATTCGCTACATGCTCGATCTGAGCGACCACAAGGTCGTGGAGATCGTCCATCTCGCCGATCCCGCGTTCGCGCTGGAAAAAACCCAGGTGCAGGCTTTCCTCAAGAAAGACGAGGACGCCGACTACGCGCAATGCGACGACGCGGTGCTCGCGCGTTTTCTCGACGGGCTGGTGTTCCACTTCCGCGGCCGCGACGAAAGCATGCCGCCGCGCCCGCTGGAAACGCGCGTCACCAACAACCTGGTGCTGAAGAAGCTGCGCGTCGCCTTCGAGCTCAAGGACCTGGACATGCACCAGGCCTTCGCCGACGCCGGTTTCCCGGTCTCCAAGCCGGAACTGAGCGCGCTGTTCCGCCAGAGCGACCACAAGAACTACCGTCCCTGCGGCGACCAGATGCTGCGCAATTTCCTCAAGGGCCTGACCTTGCGGATTCGCGGCGAAAAGTAAGCGGCCGCGCGATCGCGGCGAGGCGCGCGCACGTATCGCGCGCGACCGCATGGCCGATGGCTGCGGCCCGGCCAGCGACTAGCGCTGGCTGAGCCATGCTTCGCGGACGCATTGCCCGCCTCGCGCGAGGCCGCGGCGAATCAATGCCCGCCGTCGAGCGCCTTGAGTTCGGACACCAGCGCGCTCGCCATCTCCGCGCCGTCGCCGTACAGCATGCGGGTGTTGTCGGCGTAGAACAGCGCGTTTTCGATGCCGGCGAAGCCCGTGCCCTTGCCGCGCTTGATCACGATGGTGTTCTTGGAATTGATCACGTCCAGGATCGGCATGCCGTAGATCGGCGAGGCCGGGTCGGTCTTGGCGACCGGGTTGACCACGTCGTTGGCGCCGATCACCAGCGACACGTCGGTGTTGGCGAACTCGGGGTTGATGTCGTCCATGTCGGCGATCAGGTCGTACGGCACGCCGGCTTCGGCCAGCAGCACGTTCATGTGGCCCGGCATGCGCCCGGCCACCGGGTGGATCGCGAACTTCACCTTGACCCCGCGTTCGGTCAGCTTCTGGGTCAGCTCCCAGATCTTGTGCTGCGCCTGCGCCACCGCCAGGCCGTAGCCGGGCACGATCACCACGCGTTCGGCGAAGGCCATCATCGCCGCGACGTCGCCGGCTTCGATCGGCTTTTGCGTGCCGGCGATTTCCTGCGCCTGCCCGCCGCCGCCGAAGTTGGAGAACAGCACGCCGCTGATCGGCCGGTTCATCGCCTTGGCCATCAGGCGCGTGAGCAGCATGCCGGCCGCGCCGACCATGGTGCCGGCGATGATCAGCGCCTCGTTGCCCAGCACATAGCCTTCGAACGCCACCGCAAGGCCAGTGAAGGCGTTGTACAGCGAAATCACCACCGGCATGTCGGCGCCGCCGATCGGCAGGGTCATCAGCACGCCCAGCGCCAGCGCGGCGATGAAGAAGGCGACGATGACGCCGACGTTGAGGGTCATGAACGCGGCGATGCCGAGCGCTACCACCGCCAGCGCGACCAGCGCGTTGAACGCCTGCTGGCCGGGGAACACCACGCGCTTGTCCAGGCGCCCGTCGAGCTTGGCCCAGGCGATCACCGAACCCGACAGCGACACCGCGCCGATCGCCGCGCCGACCACCGCCAGCACCAGCGCCACGGTCGGCGTGTGCATCGCGATGACGCCGCGTTCGAGCTGCGCCTGCAGCGGGTCGGACGGCATCTGCGCGGACAGCCGCAGCAGTTCGACCGCGCCGATCGCCGCCGCCGAGCCGCCGCCCATGCCGTTGTACAGCGCGACCATCTGCGGCATGTCGGTGATGGCGACCTTCTTGCCCGAGATCCACGCCGCCGCGGTGCCCAGCAGCACCGCGGTCGCGATCAGGCCCAGGTTGTGCAGGCCCGGCAGGAAGAACGTCGCCACCGTGGCGATGATCATGCCCGCGCCGGCCCAGCGGATGCCGCTGCGCGCGGTCACCGGCGAGGCCATGCGCTGCAGGCCCAGCAGGAACAGGGTCGCGGCGACCAGGTAGCTCAACTTCACCACAGTGGAAAGAACGTCCATCAGCGCGCGCGCTCCATAGAACGATAGCTGCCCGACGGGCAGGACCCAGCCGAGAAAGGAAGGACCGGCGAGCAGGGCCGCGCCGACGACGGCGGCTGCGGCCGCCGCGAGGTACCGCAGCAGCGGCGCATTCAGCCGCCCGCCTTGCCGGCGGGCTTTTTGCTGGACTTGAACATCTCCAGCATGCGCTCGGTCACCACGTAGCCGCCGGCGGCGTTGCCCGCGCCGAGCAGCACCGCGACGAAGCCGATGGCTTTTTCCAGCAAGGTGTCGGCGTGGCCGAGGACGATGATCGCGCCGATCAGCACGATGCCGTGGATGAAGTTGGAACCCGACATCAGCGGGGTGTGCAGGATCACCGGCACCCGCGAGATGATTACGTGGCCGGCGATCGCGGCCAACATGAAGATGTACAGCGCCACGAACCCGTCGCTCATCCGTCTCGTCCCCATGCGTTGTCCGGGCCATCATAACCGGCCGTGAATGCAGCGCCAGCGTTGTCAACCGATCCGGGCCGCGGGCGTTCCCGGATTGCATGAGCGCCGCACATTCCGGCGCAGGGACCGCCCCGCATGCCCGACACCCTCCGACTCCGCCGCCGCCCCCGCGGGCCGGCCGCGCCCGGCTGAAGGACCGCGCCGTGCTGCAACCGCCCGCCGCCCGTATCCTGGAGGCCGTGAGCGTCGAACCCGACCCGCTGCCGCCGAACGACCCGCTGGAGCATCGCTACGACGCCCGCCGGCCCGAGCGCGCGCGACCGTCCGCCGGCGAAGCCGATGCGCCGGCCGAGCAGACGCAGCGCTGGCGCGCCGACGCGGCCGAGCGCACGGACGAGCGCATGGACGAGGATCCGCGCGACGACGCGCTGGCGTCGCTGCCGGAGCCCGACCCGGCCCCGGCGCGGCTGCCGGCCAGCCTGGAGGAGTTCCTCGCCGGCCTGGGCACGCGTGCGTTCCGCTTCGCCGAACTCGGCCTGCGCCACCGCGAGGACGCGCTGGACGCGGTGCAGGACGCGATGATGAAGATGCTCGGCTACCGCGAACGTCCGCCGCAGGAATGGACGCCGCTGTTCTGGAGCATCCTGCGCAGCCGCATCGTCGATGTGCAGCGGCGCCGGGCGTTCCGCCTGCGCTGGCTGCTGCCGGCGGCGCGCGGCGACGACGACGCGCCGGCCGACTGGGCCGACGACGGCCCCGACCCGCAGCGCACCCACGACGGCCGCGAAGCTTACGGCCGCCTGGCCCAGGCGCTGCAAAAACTGCCGCGGCGGCAACGCGAAGCGTTCTCGCTGCGGGTATTGGAAGAACTCGACGTCGCCACGACCGCGCGGGCGATGGGCTGCAGCGAAGGCGCGGTGAAGACGCATCTGTCGCGGGCGCGCGAAGCGCTGCAGCGGCAATTGGAGGAATGGCGATGAACACCGACCCGCGCAGCGCCGACGGCCGCACCCCGGCGCCGCACCGCGCAAGCCCGGCGGCCGAAGCGGACGCGCGTTTCGACGCGGCCCTGCGCGATCTGCACGCGCAGGCGCTCGAACGCGTGAGCCCGCAGGTCCGCCAGCGGCTGCGCACGATCCGCAGCGAGGCCGCCGCGCAGCCCCAGCGGGGCCGCGGCGGCCTCCTCGGCTGGGCCCTGGCCAGTTCCGGCGTGGCCGCGGTGGCGCTGGCGCTGGGACTGCAGTTCGTCGGCACCGGCGCGCCCGCGCCGGGCCCCGCGCCCGCGCCGCTCGCCGTCGCCATCGCTCCCGCCAGCGAGGCCGCGGCCGCGCCGGTGACGGTGGAGACCGGCTACGACCCGGACACCGCGGTCGCCGCGCTCGACGAAAATCCCGACCTGTACCTGTGGCTGGCGTCCAATTCCGACGCCCTGCCGCGCACCCACGTGGAGTGACCGCCATGCGCCGTACCTTTTTCGCCCGCGCCGGCCTGGCCATCGCCCTGGCCGCGCTCGTCGCGCCCGCGCTGGCCGCGCCGCCGGCCGCCGCCGGCGCCGCCGCCCTGCCGGCCTGGGACCAGCTCAGCCAGGCCCAGCGCGAACAGTTGATCGCGCCGATGCGCGACCGCTGGAACAGCCAGCCCGACGAACGCCAGCGCATGCTCGAACGCGCCCGCCGCTGGCAGCAGATGACCCCCGACGAACGCCGCGAGGCGCGCAACGGCATGAAGCGCTGGGAAGCGCTGGACCCGGAAGAGCGCGGGCAGATGCGCGCGCTGTTCGGCAAGATGCGCGGCCTGGACGAGAACGGCAAACGCGCGCTGATGGAAAAGTGGCGGGCGATGACGCCCGAGCAGCGCCGCGCCTGGGTCCAGGCCAACCCGCCGCCGCCCAAGCCGCGCGGCGATCATGGCGACCACGGTGGTCGCGGCGAACCGCCGTTCCCTCCGCCGCCGCCTCCGCGCAATTGAACGAAAGCCGCGCCCGCCCTTTGTAGGAGCGGCGCGAGCCGCGACCGCGACATCACATTTACGCCGCAACTACGGTGACCTGCGTCGTTATCGCAGTGTCGCGGTCGCGGCTCGCGCCGCTCCTACAGGGAGCACCCGAACCTGCGCCGGCGCGCCGAACTTACGCCTCCGCGCGAACGCGGAGATCCGACGCTCACGGGGCAGGACCTGGGCAGCGTCCGGATCTCCGCGTTCGCCGGTTCTTCAGCGCTTGGCTGTTGTAGGAGGGCCTTCAGGCCCGACGCTGTTGTTCCAGATCGCAGCGACCTGAGAAAAGAGCCTCGGGCCTGAAGGCCCTCCCACAGGAAGGCCCAGGCAGACCCAGACAGGCTTGGACAAGCCCGACCACACTCGACCGGCTTACGCCGCCGCGCTGTGCGCCTCGTCCTTGCGCTCCGGCCACACGGTCTTGGCCAGCAGCTCGTCGTTCCAGTCGTACTTGAGCTCGCCGCCGTCGACGAACAGGCTGACGAAGTTGAACGCGTTGCGCGCGAACATCTCGCTGGCGTGGACCGCGCCGCTGCTGGCGAGGTTGAGCGGGCCGGCGACGGTGACGCCGTCGATATCCAGGGTTTCGCCCGGACGGGTCAGCTCGCAGTTGCCGCCGGTTTCGGCGGCCAGGTCGACCAGCACGCTGCCGGGCTTCATCCCGGCGATCATCGCCGCGCTGATGATCTTCGGCGCCGGCCGCCCCGGCACCGCGGCGGTGCAGACGATCACGTCGATGTTCTTCAGGTGCTCGCCGAGCCGGCGCTGCTGCTCGGCGCGCTCCTCGTCGGTGAGCTGGCGCGCGTAGCCGCCCTCGCCCGCGGCGCTGACGCCCAGGTCGAGGAACTTGCCGCCCAGCGATTCGATCTGCTCGCGCGTCTCCGGCCGCACGTCGAAGCCTTCGACCTGCGCGCCCAGGCGCTTGGCCGTGGCGATGGCCTGCAGGCCGGCCACGCCGGCGCCGACGATGAGCACGCGCGAAGGCCGGATGGTGCCGGCGGCGGTGGTCAGCATCGGGAAGAAGCGCGGCGCCAGCTGGCCGGCGATCAGCACCGCCTTGTAGCCGGCCATGCCGGCCTGCGAGCTGAGCACGTCCATGGCCTGGGCGCGGGTGGTGCGCGGCAGGCGTTCGAGCGGGAAGGCCAGCAGCTTGCGCGCGACGATGGCCTCGCCGCGCGCGGCGTCGGCCTGCGGCTGCAACAGGCCGACCAGGGCCGTGCCTTCGCGCAGCAGGTTCAGGCGTTCGCCGTCGGGCGCCTGCACGCACAGCACCACCTCGGCCTGGGCGGTGGCGCCGGCGGCGTCGTCGGCCAGTTCCGCGCCGGCCTGGACATAGGCCTCGTCGGTGAAGCCGGCGCTGCGCCCGGCGCCGCGCTGGACGCGCACGCGCGCGCCGCGGGCGATCAGTTTCTTGCAGGTTTCCGGCGTCAGCGCTACGCGCTTCTCGCCGGCAGCGGTTTCGCTGGCAACGCCTATCGTGATGCCCGACATGCTCTGCTCCGTGCCCGGTTCGGCTGATCGTAGCGGATGCGCAGGGGCAAGCGCGATCCCGGCAGATGGGCGGCGGTGCGCAGCGGGACGTCGGTTACGGTCGGCGGGCGCTGGAAACGAGCGCAGAGGAACGAGCAAACGCCGCGTTCGCGACTGCTTTTGCCTGTTCCTCTTACCTCTTCACTCGTTCCCGATCGGCTTCGGGCCTCAAATCACCCGATCCAGATGCCGCCGCACCTGCCGCATCGCCTCGTCGAACGCGGTGCGCTCGGCGCCGACCACCAGCCGGCCGTTGGAGGCCAGCACCGCCAGCTCCTCGGCCGAGGCGACCAGGGCGCGCACGCCGCGGCGGTTGACCAGCAGCAGGCGCGAGGTCAGCGGGCTCAGCCAGGCGACCTTCACCGCGATGGTTTCGCCTTGCAGGCTGGTCAGGCGCAGCCAGTCGCCGGGTTCGAGCTGGCGCATGCGTTCGGCCAGCAGCGGGTCGTGCCCGCCCTGCGCGGCGGCGTCGTCGAGGTAGCGGCGGCGTTCTTCGGCCACGTCCTCTTCGACTTCGGCGGCGCTGGGCTGCGGGTGGTCGCTGCGTTCCTTGTCCGGCGTCGCCAGCGCCCGCACCAGTCCCGCCATCGCGTGCTGGGCGGCGCTTTCGTCCAGGCCCGACGACGACAGGCACTGGATGATGATCGGCTGCAATGCCAGCAACTGGTCGGCCAGTTCGCGGCCGCGGTTCTCGGCGGCGAGCTTGTCGGCCATCACCAGCGCGTCGCCCAGCGCCATCGCCTGGGCGCGACGCTTGGGGTCTTCGTTCTCGCGCAGCAGCACCTGCACCAGGTGATGGCGCCAGGGCGTGGCGATGAAATCGGCCACCGCCGAGGTCAGCTTGCCGTCGCCGATGCGATCGCGCACCGCCTGGTCGGCCTGGCTGCGCGCAGCGCCGAGGCGCTCGCGGCCGTAGGTGGCCTTGGCCGCGCGCTGTTCCTGCAGTTCGATGCGGCGGCGGTGCTGGGACAGCATCGCGTCGAGTTCGGCATGCGCCAGCTCGAATACGGCCAGGTCTTCGTTGTAGTCCGAGACGATGCGCTGGGAGATTTCCGAGGCGCGCTCGAGCAGGTCGCGGTCCTGCGGCGTCTCGCCGTCGTTGCCTTCGCAGGCTTCGGTGATCGCATCGAGCAGGCGCCGCGCCGGGTGTTCGCGTTTGACGAACACTTCGTTGTCGGTCAGCGCGACCTTGACGTAGGGCATGACCAACCGTGCGTACACGCGGCGGGCGCGGTCCTGCAGGGCGTGGTTGCGGAACAGCGAGTCGAACAGCAGCGCGACCAGATCGATCGCGTCGTCCTCTTCCGGGCTGAAGCAGGTCTGGTCCGGGTTGAAGCCAAGCCGGCGCGCGCCGTCGTAGAGCTGGTCGCGGATGGTCTCGCCCAGGCGCCCGGACACCGCCAGCGCGCGCGCGAACGCGTCCGGCGGCTCGGGCTGCAGCAGCGAGGCCATGCCGACCACTTCGTCCACGCGCAGTTCGCGGCGCTGGGCCATGGTGCGTTGCGGCTGATGGCCCGGCGGCAGGCCGCCGGTCTTGACCAGGCCCTCGCGCCAGGCGTGCAGTTGGGTGCGCAGTTCGGCCAGTTCGGCCGCCATCGCGGCCACTTCGACCTGCGACACCGGCGCCCCCTGCGCGGCATAGCCGGCGCCAGCGCCCTGGCCGGGCGCGGGCGGGAACGATCCTTGTTGATAGTCGTGCGGCACGGACGCTGCGGCCTCGCGATGCGGAACGGTGTCGAACACGCCGTCGAGCGTGTTGCGGTCGCGGCGCTCTTCCGCCGCCGCGCGCGCCGGACCGGCCGGTGGCGCGCCGGTGGCCATGCCGTAACCGGCGGTGGCGAGCAATTGGTTGATGCGCGCGTACATGTCGCCCAGCAGCCGCGCCAGTTCGTGCTCGTACTGGCGGAACAGGCGCACGCGCAGGCTTTCGGTGACCTGGGCCTCGGTGTAGACCGAGGTGAAGGCGCGCACCAGCCGGTACGGCCCGATCGGGTTGACGCCGTCCGGCGCGCCCAGCGCCTGGGCCAGCATCTGCAGCCGCGCGCGCACCATTTCCAGCGGACGCTGGTAGCGCGATTCGAGCAGTTCGATCAGGCGCTCGCCGTCGAGGTCGAAGGCCAGCTGCTGTTCGCCGACCAGTTGCAGCGGCGAGCCGCCGACGCCGCCCACCGCCGCGGCGGACGCGCGATAGGCTTCGAAGCCTTGCGCGATCTGCTGGCGGAAGGCCATGACATGGCTGGCCTGTTGCTGGCGCAGGACCCACAATGCGGCCTGGTCTTCGAACTGGTGGTTGCGGCCGTCGCCTTTGAGCGAATCGGCCTTGAGGGCATCCTCGATCGGTCCGTACAGGGAACCGGGCAGCCCCCCGAGTTGCTCGAGCGTCTGTCGTTTGAGTTCTTCGAGCACGCGCGCGGGATCCGCTCGCGTGTTGCTGACGACACCGTGCAAGTGACCAGACACTCGCAATCCCCCTGGTGGATGCGGCACGTCTTTTTACGACCGCGAACGTCAGGATAGTGCCTAGATGCGACCATTCATGTGTCGCCGTTCATTTTTGTGACCGAGATTCAGATTCCTTAAATGCCTACCCCTGCCCCCGACCTTCTCGCCGCCCTCGACCAGCGCCGCTCGGTGCCCGCCAAGCAGCTGTCCGAGCCCGGACCGGACGAATCCGCCCTGCAGCGTATGCTCGCCGCGGCCGTGCGCGTGCCCGACCACGGCAAGCGCGTGCCGTTCCGTTTCCTCACCATCCAGGGCGATGCCCGCCACACGCTCGGCGAGCGCATCGCCGCGCGCGGCATCGAGCGCTTCCCCGACGCCGGCCCGGCGGCGGTGGAAAAAGACCGCGGCCGCTTCTCGCACGCGCCGCTGATCGTCACCGTGATCGCCCAGCTCGGCCCGGACGAGAAGATCCCCGAGCTCGAGCGCACCCTCACCGCCGGCTGCGTCTGCTTCGCCCTGCTCCAGGCCGCGCAGGCGCTGGGTTACGGCGCGGTGTGGCTGACCGGCTGGCCGGCCTACGACGAACAGGTCGAGCGCTGGCTCGGCGTGCAGGCGCACGAGCGCATCGTCGGCTTCATCCACATCGGCACCGCCAAGCTCGAAGCGCCCGAACGCGAGCGCCCGGATCCGGTCGCGCTGACCCAGGCCTGGTCGCCGTGACGGTTTGCTGTCTTCTGCCGTCCCGGTATCGGCGCGGCGCCGCGCGTGCTGGAATGAGCGCATGACCTCGACCCCACCCGCCGCGGCGCAGACGCCGGTCTATCTGGTCGATGCCAGCCTGTACGTGTTCCGCGCCTGGCATTCGATCCCCGACGACTTCCAGGACGCCGAAGGCTGGCCGAGCAACGCCGTGCACGGCTTCGCCCGCTTCCTGCTGGAGCTGATCGAGCGCGAGCGCCCGCAACACATCGCCGTCGCCTTCGACGAGGCGCTGGATTCGTGCTTCCGCAACGCGCTGTACCCGGCCTACAAGGCCAACCGCGACCCGGCGCCGGACGCGCTCAAGCGCCAGTTCGGCCATTGCAAGGCGCTGTGCTCAGCGCTGGGCCTGAGCGTGCTGGCCGACGTGCAGTACGAGGCCGACGACCTGATCGGCAGCGCGCTGATGCGCATGCGCGGGCACGGCTACCGCGGCGTGATCGTTTCGGCCGACAAAGACCTCTCGCAGTTGCTGCACGCCGCCGACGAGCAATGGGACTTCGCCCGCGGCCTGCGCTGGACCGCCGCCGGCGTGCCCGAGCGCCACGGCGTGCAGGCGACCCAGATCGCCGACTACCTGGCGTTGTGCGGCGACGCGGTCGACAACATCCCCGGCGTGCCCGGCATCGGCGCCAAGACCGCGGCCGCGCTGCTCGGCCACTTCGGCAGCCTCGATGCATTGCTGGCGCGGGTCGAAGAAGTCCCGTTCCTGCGCCTGCGCGGCGCCGCCAGCGCCGCGGCCCGGCTGCGCGAGCACCGCGCCCAGGCGCTGCTGTGCCGGCAACTGACCACGATCGCGCTCGACGCGCCGCTGGCCGAAGACGACGATCACTACCGCCGCGGCCGCGCCGACGCCGACACCCTGCAAGCCCTGTGCGACCGTTTGCGCTTCGGCCCGATGACCCGGCGCCGGCTGTACACCGCGGTCGGGCTCGACTTCGCTGCGTCACAGGTTCCGTCGTAGCATCCTGGCCTTCCCGCGCCAGCGCGCGTTGCGCCTGGCGCCCGCGCACCGGCGCGCAGCGCGCCCGGCGCCGCAGCACCGCATCCCATCACACCGCCCGCCGCCGCCGCGCGGGCCACCGGCGAGGACCGCTATGACCGCACCCGCAGATCACGCAGCCCAGCACGAACCCGTGGAAACCATCTACAACGGCCAATGGCTGCGGATGATGCGGCGCGGCCACTGGGAATACGCCGAACGCACCCACGGCAAGGGCATGGCGGTGATCATCGTCGCGGTGACCCCGGACGACAACGTGCTGTTCGTCGAGCAATTCCGCGTGCCGCTCAACGCGCGCACCATCGAAATGCCGGCCGGCCTGGTCGGCGACGACCACGCCCACGACACCCTGGAATCGGCCGCCGCGCGCGAACTGATCGAAGAAACCGGCTGGGAACCGCGAAAGGTCGAAGTCCTGCTGACCGGCCCGACCTCGGCCGGCATGAGCAGCGAACGCATCGCCTTCGTCCGCGCCACCGACCTGCACCGCATCGGCCCCGGCGGCGGCGTCGCCGGCGAGGACATCGTGGTCCACGAAGTGCCGCGTGCGCAGGCGCCGGCGTGGTTGATGGCTCGGCAGGCCGAGGGTTACGAGCTGGATTTGAAGCTGTGGGCGGGGCTTTGGATGATCGAGCGGAATCCGGATGGGTCGGTGGTGGGCGGCGACCGCGCCCCGGATCGCTGAGCCCGTGACGCGCGTAAGGCGCAGGGAAAACACTGCGTAAGTGCCCACCTGCACAGCATTTACATAGAATTCGAAAAAACACAGAAATTGCGCTTTTTTTCGAACTATCCCGCTTCGCATCCCAGCTCTAAGCTGCCTGCCGGTTTTCGAGCAGGCAGCGAAGGCAATGCATGTTCTGGTATGCGGCGGAGCCGGCTACGTGGGTTCGCATACGGCCTACGCATTGGCCCTGGCGGGACATGAAGTCAGCGTGCTCGACAACCTCAGCAGCGGCCATCGCGAGGCGGTGCGCTGGGGCCGGCTGATCGAAGCCGATCTGCTGCATCCGCACTCGCTCGACGCCGCATTCCAGCAGCCGGTCGATGCGGTCATGCACTTCTGCGCGCGTTCGCTGGTCGCCGAATCGGTGGCGCAGCCCTACGATTACTATGATCATAACGTCGTCGGCACCTTGCACTTGTTGCGCGCGATGCGCCGGCATGGCGTGGACCGGCTGGTGTTCTCCTCGACCGCCGCGATTTTCGGCCACCCGCACAGCTCGCGCATCGACGAAGATCACCCCAAAACACCGATCAATCCCTACGGCGCCAGCAAACTCATGGTCGAACGCATGCTCGCCGACGCCGCCGGCGCCTATGGCCTGCGCTCGGTGTCGCTGCGCTATTTCAACGCCGCCGGGGCCGCCGCTGAAGCGGGGATCGGCGAATCGCATGCGCCGGAGACCCATCTGATTCCGAACGTTCTACGCGCCGCGCTGGGTGTCGGCCCGCCGCTACGGGTATATGGCGACGACTACTCCACTACGGACGGCACCTGCATACGCGACTACGTGCACGTGCTCGATCTGGCCGATGCGCATCTGCGAGCCCTGACCGCGATGGATGCAGCACCATCCGCCTGCGCGCGGACTTTCAACCTCGGCAACGGCTCGGGCTTCAGTGTCCTCGAAGTGATCGAGTCCGCTCGACGCATCAGCAATCGCCCCATTGCCTTCGAGTTCGCACCGCGTCGAGCCGGCGACCCGGCCGTCCTGGTCGCTGCTAGCCAGCGCGCCCTGGATCAACTGGGCTGGCGCCCGCGATTCGAACGGCTCGACGACATCGTCGCCTCGGCCTGGCGCTGGCACTGCGACGCAGCCTACTGAACGAATCGATGAAACTTCCCCATTTCCTTTCCAGCTACCTCAAGCAAAGCCGCGAACTGCTGCAGGCCCACGACGAAACCCGAGCCATGTCTCTCGCGGTCGGCGGCGATTTCGAAGCGGTGGGCGTGGTGGAGTTCTGCCTGCTCAAGCAATGGGGTCTGCGCCCGGGGCACCGACTGATCGATGTGGGCTGCGGCAGCGGTCGCCTGGCCGCGCAGCTGGCCAGTTATCTGCAAAGCGGATACTTGGGACTGGATGTGGTGCCGGAGCTGCTCGACTACGCACGTCGCGTGTGCGCGCGTGAGGATTGGACGTTCCGCCTGGCGCCCGGAACCCACATTGGCGAGCCCGACGCCTCCGCCGACTTCATCGTGTTTTTCTCAGTGTTTACTCATCTTCACCACGAGGAGACCTATCGCTACCTGCGCGACGCAGCACGCGTGCTGCGGCCCGGCGGCACGCTGGTGTTCTCGTTCCTGGAGTTCCGGGTGCCATCGCACTGGGCGGTATTCGAGTCGTCGGTAAACGACGAACGCGAAGAAAAGGTGCTCAACCAGTTTCTCGATCGCGACCTGATCGGCGCGTTCGCACGCAGTCTGAACCTTGTAATCGTTACCTTGCAAGACGGCGACTTGGCGCATATTCCACTGGATCGAAGCGTAGTCTGGGACGACGGCCGCGAGATGTCGGGCCTGGGCAGCCTGGGGCAGTCAGTCTGCGTACTGCGCCACCAACTAAGACGCGAGACCTGAAGCCGCCGTTACAACCACTGCACGACTCTTGCACACACCGCAGCGACATCGACGCTAAACGGCCGATGAGGCCCGCCGACGTCGCCCTCGTCCTGTGCCAGGCCCCAGACGAAGCCGTGACGCAAACCCAGCGAGGAAAACAAGCCAGTGTGAGCATAGCTCCAGGCGGAAGATGACTCGATCTCAATCACCCGCGCATGTCCCGGCGCGAACACCGCGTTGAACATGCCCGCACCGGAACACCCGACGATCAGCTCGGCATTGGAGAACAAGGCGATCTGCTCACGCACACTGAGCAGATCGGGATGCACGACCTCCATCCCCAATCCGGACAACGCCGCTTCCAGCTCTCCCTCGTTGAGGCAGCGCCGTCCGCTTCGCGTAGCTAGGCCGGAAGAACGCGAAACGTACAAGCGCCGGATCGGCGCGGTGCGAAAGCGATCGCCTAAGCGGCGCAGATCGGAGCGCGCCTGGGGCTCCAGGTACAACGCGTTGGTCGGCTCGGACAGATACAGCGCGGACCGGAAGCGATAGTGGAGGCCCGAATCGTGCGGCAATACCCGATCGCGCGCCAAGCCGATCAGGTCGAGTAGTTCCAGACGCTCGCGGCCGGCGCAATAGGCCAAAATACGTTCGGCGCCGAGTTCCTTGAAGCGGATCAGTTTCGGCAGTATCCGGCATAAATAACTGCCCCAGTTCGAAGGCTCATCCGATACCGCCAGAGCGATATCTTCCCCCAACTGTCGCGATGGATTGGCGCGGAACCCTTGCCCATCGGCGTTTTCGGGGCGCAAGCCGCTACGCAGATCGCCGCGCAACACGTCGCTGGCGCGCTCGTGCGGCGCCAAAACGCGGTCGCAGAACCAAAAATCTTCTCCCACGATATTGCGCAGGCCGTCCAGCGCAACCTCTGGCCCCAGACGCAACAGGAAGGACTCGAATCCGATCCGTTCCGGTAACCGCGGAATGCGCCGACCACGATCGAACGGATCATCGTCGAAAGCCAAGTCCTGTCCGCAAAGAACCTCGCCGCTGAATGCTTGAAGACAGGTCCATTCGCGCGATTCACGACGGGGATCGGGCAACAACTGCGGAGCGCCGCTCATTCCGCCGGCTCCGATCCCGACTTACCAAGGCCGGCAACGCCGAGCTCCCCTCGGCCGCCTTCCTGGCGGAGCAAGCCCAGATCCGACAACCCATTACCGTGAAGGAAATCGCGATAGCGCTGCGCCAACTCGGCGCGATTGCGATCGAACATGGCGCCATCGAAACGCCATAGCGACGACAACTGCGTTCGCGACACGCCATCGATGATCTGGTCGGCCGGCACATAAGGAACACGCATGACTTCGCATAACTCTAGCGTGCGCGAGTCATGAGGGATGCAGATGGCCGGAATGCCTGCCTGCAAAGCCAGCATGACGCCGTGAATGCGGGTGCCGATCACCAGATCGTAGCGGCGAAAATGCTCCATCCAGGCGCACACGTCGAAGAAGCTGAGCGCGTGGCGCGAACACCATTCGCGGAACTGCTCGATATCCAGATGCGGCGCACAGAAATCGCGGCAAGCTGCGAGTTCAGATTCAGGTACAGATCCGGCGTCGCCGCGGCCCAACGCGACCATTTCAAGCGGACTTTGCATGACGCAGCTACCGCCGGTCTGCGCCGCGATCGCCGCCAGAGACGCCTCGATCCTGCTTAGCCCGGTCCACTGATAATGGCCGGATACCACGCATATCCGCTTGGGTTCGACGTAGCGCAATTCGATCGCCCGGCCTAGTTGCCGATCCGGGTTTAGGAACAGGCTCGGGCAGCCCAGCGTCACGACCCGATCGCCGAACCCCAACGACTCCAGAACGCGCCGCGAGAACTCCCCGCGTACCGATATGTTCGGCGCAGAACCAGGTGCGCGATCGGCCAACAGCCGCAACCAGGTCAGCGTGCCGGCCGGTACCTCCGGCATGCCCATCTCGGCGCCTGCCTGAACCCCCAGCCCCAGTGCAACGATGGCCGGGCGGGTCGCGGCCATCCTCTCGGCTATCGCCGCCATGTCGATATGGTCGCCCACTTGGTTCGCGCATGGCAGCACCGCCACTTTGCCTGCCGCGTCGACACGCGCCGCGCACGCGCCCCACCCGACCCTCCGGCGCAATCCGAGCTGGCGCCGAATCGCATAGTGGAACGCCAGATTGCCGGTGTTCTCGCCGACCCGGCGAAAGCACTGCGCCGTGTCCAGCAACGCGCTGTCGCGCACCGATGCAGCGATACCGTACAGGAACGCCTGCGGATTAGGATTCAGTTCGTCCGAACGCATTGCGCGACCTCCAGGTGCTTTCGCGCGCAAACCGCATGCGAGTCCGGGCGACGAATCCCGGAAGCCATCTGCCGCCACAGGTCGGGATCGCACGCGCGCAGCAAAGCATCGCCCCAGCGACGCGCATTGCCGACACCGACATGCAGCCCGTCAACGCCATCGCGAACTTTCTCCGCCATGCCGCCGATATCGGATACCAACAAAGGGCGACCGCAGACGAAGGCTTCCTGTATGACCATCGGCGAGTTCTCCCACCAGACCGACGGCACCACCACCCAGTCCACGCCGGCCATGCGCTCGCGCAGTTCGTGCGGACGATATGGTCCGATCCACTGCACCACGCCCTTGTCGATCAGAGGCTGCGCCAGCTCTCGAATCGAATTGCGGAACTCGTCCGACTGCGCGTCCAGGTTCGCCCCATGCACTTCCAACACCAGCCGGCTCCGTTGCGCCTTGGGCAGTTCGCGCAGCGCCTTGAGCAGCACATGCAGGCCTTTGTATGGATTGATTTGGCCGAAGTAGCCGAATCTCGCCCGGAGCTCGCCGTCGGCTGCAGGACGCGGGGGCAACGCTTCGCCGTCGCCCTGTCCGTTCTCGATCACGCTGATCTTCTCGGCCGGCAATCCCCAATCGATGTAGCGCTGGCGCAAGAACTTCGACGGCGAAACGAAATGATCGACGTAATCGAAATGACGCTGAATGAAATGCTTGCGTCGCCATAAATCTGGCACGCTGAGTTGCGGAAAGCAGCCGCGGCAGTCGTCGAACGACTCACGGCTGCATAGGCTTCCGTCGACGCGTATCATCTGTCCCTGGTTGTGGCAGATCGCCATGTACTCGTGCAGGGTCAAGCACAATGTGGCCGAAGGCAGAATGTCCTTGACCACGCGCAGGAATTCCATACCTAGGTGCGCGTAGTGGTGCGCATGCACGATCGTCGGGCGCAACGCGCTGAGCAACTCGGCGAAGGATTCAGTCACGCTGCGGCGCTGCGCCGCTTTGAGCATGGTCCAGTCGTGGATCCCCTGCTCCCACAGATATTCGTCCTTCCGCCTCGGAACGATCGCGCCCGACGCGCCCCTTCCGCGGTCGCAACTGGCCAGAAACCAGGCTCGATCCACGCCGGGCGCTTCGCGATAGGCCCGATAGAGCTGATAGGCCGCGATTTCGCCGCCACCGAGACTGAAATCCGGATGCCGATGGGACATCACCAGGATCCGTTGCCCGGCGACATCCGTGTGTGCGACCGCACTCATACCGGCGTTCCCCGCTCTTGCGCCACTATCGATTCGATCAGCCCGCGCCAGCGCCGTTGATGGCGCAGCGCGTTCCATAGCGTCACCCGCGCACGGAAGCCGCCGTCCCCCAGTGCCACCAGCGACTGCCGCTCCAGGTGCACCATCTGTACGCTGGGCAGATAAGCCGACGACAGGCCTATTTCCCACAGTTTCAAGCACAAGTCGGAGTCCTCGAAGTCGCCGATCAGATAGCCGGCGTCCCAGCCGCCGACTGCATCGAAATCGCTCCTGCGAACCATCATGCAGGCGCCGGTGACAGCCGGCACCTGAGTCAGACCACGATGCGGATCCAGTTGCGGATCCAAACCGAGCCACGGATGGCGGTTGATCCACACCCCGAATTCCTCCAAACGCTCGAATCGCATACCGACGTGCTGAATGCCGCCTTCGGCGAACACCAATCGCGGCCCGAGCGCGCCGATCTCGGCGCGGCTTTGCAACACCTCCAGCATCGATTCCATCCAGCCCGACGACTGCGGAAACACATCGCTATTGAGGAAAAGCAAGTATGGAGCCCGCGCCTGCGCCGCACCGAGATTGTTCGCGCCGGAAAATCCCCGGTTGATCGCGCCGAATACCCAACGCACCGGCACTCGGTAGAGTCGATGCAACTCCTCCATGTGCGAGGCGAACGCGGGCATCAGCGCCGGGTCGTCGACGACATAGATCAGTTCGGCACGCGCACGCAGGTCGCCGTCGCGTACCCATTCCAGCATCTGACTCTCGACAAAGTCGTAACGTCCGTACAACGGCACGATCACGCTCAATTGCGGATCGGCCACGGCTTCGCCCAGTTGTCGCCCGCTTATCTGGGCCTCGACCCAGGTCCGCTGGGCCCGTTGGATCAGCGCGCTGAGCAGCGGCAGTTCGACTCGTTCGTGATGTCGCTCCAATTCGGCGTCGGCAACCTGCACCCCGAACAGCCAACGGCTCACGCTCACCGGGTCGGCGCCGATCTGATCGCATTCAACCCTGTGCAACACATGCACGCCTGCGTCGGTCAACGCGCACAGACTGAAGCTACGCACGCCAGCGACATCGTCCAGATGCAACACAAAACCGGATCCGAGCGCACGCGGACCGAAAGTGGCGCCAACGCTGTCGAGCACATCGCGCCGCGTGCGCCAGGAAGCGGATTCTAGGCTGTGGAGTCGCCCGCAGTCGTCCTCCAACCAGAACCGCGTGCCGAGCCCGCCCACGGCCCAACCGCAGATCACCGCGTGGCCGGTCGCGGCAGGCGTTAGGGCACTTTCCAGGTAACCGCGGGCTTCAGCCGGATCGGCCTGGCAGCTATAGGCCGCCAGCAGCCTCCAGTCCCTGCTGCCGAATTCCACCTGGCGCAACAGTACGGCGCGTGCCGGGCCCGGTACGGACGCCGGCACCGCTGCGACGGCGTTGGCGTCTGCGACGTTCAAGCCTATCCGGCCGCTCTCACTTCCAGCCCGCCAGCTCAGCCATGCTTCCTGGTCCGCCCCAGACTCCTCCGGCTCTGCTATCAGCACGAAGCCTAGCGCATCGCGGTGGCCTGGAAAGTGCGCAGCCACGTCCGGGCGCTCGATACCGAAGCAACGGCTGCGTAATCTTCCGCGCGCCGACTCCAACTCGATCGCCATCTCCCCGATCCGCCATCCCGATACGACCAGCATGCCGGATAAGCCGAAATAATCGTCGACCATTATCCTCGCTGCGCCGGAGGCTGTGACGACAGGACCGTCGGCAGTTTCCGTCGGCGATTGCGCCACCCCGAGCGCAGAGCGCGATCCAAATAAAGGAAACTTCATCGTATGCCCTCCCGCGTCGCAACGCGTACGAAGGCGGCCACACGCCGAGGCAACGACGCGTCGATCATCATGCTGCCTCCACCACGCTTCCGGTCGCCATGTGCAGAGGGTGGCCGATGGGATGGCGAGCGTTGCCGACCGATACACGCAACCGCACAGCGATGTCGGAAGGGTCTTGCGGCCATTGCGCCGGCAAGCGGAATCGAAAACCGAAGCGCCCGCTGCGGCGCGCGGTTGCCCTGACTACATCCTCGCGCATCACCCTTTCGAACGCATCGAGCTTGGAATGGCGCCCATCTAGCTCCACCCACAGATTCTCGGCCTCGCGCTCGCGCTCGCCGATGGCCCAGCCTTCGACTTCGATCGACCGCTCCTGCAGGCGGATGCGCTCTATATATCCGCGCACATCGCCGAACAGCAACGGATCTTGCGCGAGCGCACACTGGCGCAGATCCGGTTGAGCGGCGGAGACCAGTTCGCGATAGACCGACAAGCCCTCCTCTATGGAGCCGAAGTAGCGCATACGCCCCCGATCGAGCACCAACGCGGTGTCGCACACGCGTCGCAACAGCTCAGAGTTATGGCTCGCAAGAACCACGATGCGAGCGCCTTCGACGCGGCCAAGCATGCGCTCCTGTGCACGCTGCAAGAACGCTGCATCACCTGTGGCGATCCACTCGTCCATCAGCAGGATATCGGGCTGGGCACATGTGGAGATCGCGAACCCAAGCCGCATGCGCTGCCCCGCCGACAGGCTGCCCAGCCTGTTGGCGACGCGGTCGCGCAATCCGGCGAACTCGAGGATATCGCCCATCGCGCTCCGCAGTTCGCGCCGGCTCAGTCCCATCGCGGTGCCGCGCAGCAATACGTTCTCGATCAAGCTGGCGTGTTCGGCGAAGCCTAGGGTGGAATTGAGGAGCGATTGCAAGGTGCCGCTGTGCGCGACGCTGCCGCGGGTCGGCGGATAGACGCCATTGAGCACCCTCAACAAAGTCGTCTTGCCCGCACCGTTGAGCCCCAACAGGGCGATGCGCGTACCTGCAACAGCATTCAGCGATATTCCCGAAAGCACTGTCACATAACGACGAGTACTGCCGCTGAGCGAGGCGCGCAGCCCCACCGACTCGATTCCGTCCACACGCTGTGTGTCCAACGGAAGTTCCAGCGCGACTTCGCTGGCCTTGAGATAGATACTCATCGATCCGCCCCTCACAGCCAAAGCGGCACGCGCCGCGCGCAGCTTCGATAAACCAATGCGGACGCCGCCGTTCCGATCCCCGCCATTGCCGCCAGATACCACCACGTCATCGGCTCGACCTGCTCGCCGAGTACCGGCCCGCGCACCGCCGCCAGCATGTGGTGAAACGGATTGGCGCGCATGAAGTCGCCGGTGACGCTGCCGGCCGGAGCCGCCTCGGGATACCAGACCACCGGGGTGATCAGAAACGACGCCATGATGATGCTTCCGACCATTTCGGCCAGATCGGGGAAGCGCGCTCCGGCGATCGCCACCACCACCGCGATCAGAAACGTGTTCACCAGCAATGCCGCCATGCCCAACAGCGACAGCCCGATCCCCGACGGCTCGAAGCTCGGCGAGACGACCGTCACCGCGATCACCAGAGGCAAGGTGAAGACGAAATAGTAGAAGGATCGCGCCAACGCGCGCAGCACGTAGTCGGTCAAGCGCAGTTGACCGTCGAGGATATAACTCTGATGGATCGAGAACGCAGTCGCTGAATCGGCCAATACCGTTGTGAGCAGCCGGAACAAGGCGAAGCCCAGACCGACGTGTGCGAAGTACCGAGCGCGGTCCATGCCAGGCTGCATCGCTGCGAGGAAGCCGCCGATGCCCCAGATGTAGATCGCGGTCGGAATGAGCAGCCACGCCAGGCCGAGTCGGGTACGGCGATGCTTGATCACCGTGTCCAACCAACTGCCGTAGAGCCAATGATCGGGCCTGCGCAGGCTCTGGCGCAGGTGCGAAAACAAAGTAGTCATGCATTCACCGGAATCGCGTTCGGAGGGAGGATGGCACCCAGGGCCCGACTCGCCCGCGACCGCGGCGGAAACGCCAGGTCGAAATGCAGGCTTTCGAGCGAAAGATTCGGGTTGTAGGCCGGGTCGTTGGCCAGCAGGTCGCCCCAGCGGCGCTGCATCGCCGCCGACTCGGCCAGGAAGCGCTCGCGTTTCTCCGGGGTATCCTCCGGCCCACGCGAAGCCGACTCGTGGTGATACAGCTCCGCATGCGGCGTCCACACGTTGCGGTAGCCGCGCGCGTGCAGGCGCAGGCACAGGTCGACGTCGTTGAAGGCCACTGCGAGGGTTTCGTCCATGCCGCCGATTTCGGCGAACAGCGTGCGGCGCAGGGCCAGGCAGGCGCCGGTGACGGCGCTGAGGTTCTGGACCACGCCGGCGCGGCCGAGGTAGCCGTTGCTGGCGCGGCGCAGGTGGCCGTGGGCGTGGCCGGCGACGCCGCCGATGCCGAGGATCACGCCGGCGTGCTGGATGGTGTCGTTGGGGTAATAGAGCATGCCGCCGACTGCGCCGACGTCCTCGCGCACCGCGTGCGAGACCAGTTCGTCGAGCCAGTCCGAGGCGATCACTTCGGTGTCGTTGTTGAGCAGGCACAGCACTTCGCCGCGCGCCTGCGCGGCAGCAAAGTTGACGATGGCGGAGAAATTGAACGGGTGCGGCCAGGTCAGCACCCGCACGTGTTCGCGCTGGCGCAGTTCGTCCAGGTAGCGCAGCGTCTCGGGCTCGCTGGAGCCGTTGTCGACCACCAGCAGTTCCAGCGGCCGGTAGGCGGTGCGCTGCAGCACGCTCTCCACGCAGGTGCGCAGCAGGCCGACGCGGTCGCGGGTGGGCACGATCAGCGAGGCCAGCGGGCGCTCGGACAGGCCGCGCACGCTGCGGTAGTAGCCGTGTTCGGTGACCTCGACGCGGGCGCGCACGCCGGTGCGGCCGTAGTGTTCCTCGATCGCGCGGCGGCCGGCTTCCAGCGCGTAGGGCTTGGCGCCGCCGGACAGCGCGGTGGATTCGGGCAGCACCCGCCAGTGGTACAGCACCCGCGGGATGTGCACGATCTGCGCGTCGTCCAGGCGTTCGGCGCAGCGCAGCAGCAGGTCGTGGTCCTGCGCGCCTTCGTAGCCGGGGCGCAGGCCGCCGAGTTCGCGCACCAGCGCCGCGTCGATGGCGACGAAATGGCAGATGTAGTTCTGCGCGCGCAGCAGGTCGGGGTTCCAGGCCGGCTTGAAGTTGGGTTCGAAGCGCCGGCCGCTTTCGTCGATCTTGTCCTCGTCGCTGTAGAACAGGCGCGCGCGCGGATGCTCGGCGATCGCGCGCGCGACTTCGGCCAGGGCCTGCGGCGCCAGTTCGTCGTCGTGGTCGAGGAAGGCCAGGTGGCTGCCTTGGGCCAGTTCGATCGCGCTGTTGCTGGCTTCGCAGATATGGCCGTGGTTGTCGCGCAGGCACAGGGCGATGCGCGGGTCGCGCGCGGCGTACTCGCGCAGCAGGCGCCGCACCGCGCCCGAGCGCGAGGCGTCGTCTGCGATGCACAGCTGCCAGTGCGGCCAGGTCTGCGCCAGCACGCTGTCCAGGCAGCGCCGCAGCCACGGCAAGGGCGGGTCGCGCACCGGCAGCACGATCGAAATCGTCGGCACGGATGCGCTGGCGACAGGCTCAGGGAGCGCTGGCTCGCTCGGCGCGCGTTCGGCGGCGGGCGACTTCGCCGCCGCCGATTCTGCCGCCGCCGCGCGGTCGTAGCGCGCCAGCCAATGCTGATAGGAATGCGCGCCCTGGCGCAGCGCGCGGCGGTAATGCTGCAGCAGCGTCTTGCCGCCCTCGCCGATGCGCCCGCGCAGCGCCGCGCGCAGGAAGCGCAGGCCGGCGCCGACCGCCTCTTCGCACAGCACCTCGCGGCGCGCGCGCTGGATCCCGCACAGCAGTTCCCACACCGCGCGCATCCGCGACACCCGGCGCAAGCGGAACTCGCGCACGGCGAACTGCGCCAGATGCTCGCTGGGGTCGAAGCGCAGCCGATGCAGGCGCGAGCCGATCAACACCACGCTGCGCGAGCGCCCGTCGTCGCCCGGCTCGGCCAGGCCGATGCGCAAGGCTTCGGACACGCCGGCGCCGAAATCGGGATACAGGCAGGGCGCGAGGATGCGGCCCTCCTCCAGCTCGAAGCGCAGGTCCAACACGTACCATCCCGGCGGCGGCAATTCGCCCTGCGCGCTGCCGACCTCGAACTGCGGATCTTCGCCTTGCGCCACATAGCCGGTCGGCGCGCGCGCGGGCAGCGAGCGCAGTTGATGGATCGGCGTCAGCCGCAGTTGCGCGTTGAGCGCATAAGTCCTGGTTGCGAACATTTCCCCTCGTCGTGCGGCGCCTTCCAAGCGCCCGCGCATGCTTCGTCGTCGCCCGATCCGGTCGCGCGGCGTGCGTCGACGACGACGCCGGACCTGATCGGCGGGCGATTGCAGCGCCGATGGGAAAAGTCAGTCAAGCGGGAAAATTTCGCCGAATTCCGCAGAATTCGGATGCACGAAACACGCAAGCCGTTGATCGCAATCGGCCTGGCGGAAATGCGTTGCACATTTCCGGTGACATTAACTGAGTGGCAAAAACTCGCTTTCGATGTCTTGCGAGGCTAGCGGTGATGTAGCGTTCGCTCGCCGATTCGCGCAACTGCGCAAGAATCGCCAAGCCGTTCGCTTTCGCTCGCGGCCGTCGCGCGAGCCGATCGGTGCCGCGACGGTGATGCTCAGATCCCGAGCAGGCACCGCAATGTCACTGCATAGAACTATTTACCGCGCCAAAGCGCGCCACCCAGGCGCGCCGCAATCGCGCGGCGCAGACGGCCTCGCCGTCCGCGCCGCGCCTGCGCTCAGGCGAAGCGGTCGGTCGCGCGCACCAGCGCGTCGATGTTCTCGACCTCGAACGCCGAATGGCCCGAGGCCGGGGTGATCTCCAGCTCGGCTTTCGGCCAGGCCTTCTTCAGTTCCCAGGCGTTCTGCACCGGGCAGACCACGTCGTAGCGGCCGTGCACGATCGCGCCGGGGATGTCGGCGATCTTGTGCGCGTCGCGCAGCAACTGGTCTTCGACTTCGAAGAAGCCGCCGTTGACGAAGTAGTGGTTCTCGATGCGGGCGAAGGCCAGGGCGAATTGGGCATCCTCGTGGCCGCTGACGAAATCCGCGTCGACGTGCAGGAAGCTGGTCGCGCCTTCCCACACGCTCCAGGCGCGCGCGGCGTCCAGGCGGGTCTTCTCGTCGTCGCTGGTCAGGCGGCGGTGATAGGCGCTGATCAGGTCGTGGCGCTCGACCGCCGGAATCGCGTTGAAGTAGTGCTCCCAGGCGTCCGGGAACAGGCGCGAGGCGCCTTCCTGGTAGAACCACTCCAGCTCCCAGCGGCGCAGCATGAAGATGCCGCGCAGGACCAGCTCGGTCACGCGCTGCGGGTGGGTTTGCGCATACGCCAGCGCCAGGGTCGAGCCCCACGAGCCGCCGAACACCTGCCAGCGCTCCACGCCGAGCTTGACCCGCAGCTTCTCGATATCGGCGACTAGGTCCCAGGTGGTGTTGTCGACCAGGTCCGCGTGCGGCGTCGAGCGCCCGCTGCCGCGCTGGTCGAACAGGACGATGCGGTACTTGGCCGGGTCGTGGAAGCGGCGCATCTTGGCGCTGCAGCCGCCGCCGGGCCCGCCGTGCAGCAGCACCACCGGCTTGCCGTCGGGATTGCCGCACTGCTCGTAATACAGGCTGTGGCGGTCGTCGACCTGGATCGTGCCGGTGTCGAAAGGTTCGAGTTCGGGATAGAGCGTGCGCATCGCGGGCCTCGCAGTCGGGATGCCCGCAGTTTAGCCGGCCGGGCCGGGGCGATCGGTGCCCGGTCCGGCGGTTCGGTCGCAGCGGTGGACCGCGCTTCGGGCCATGCGTCGGGGCGAGGCCGGGCCGGAACTCGGGCCGGCGAGCCGGCCGCGGCCGCTCAGCCGGGCCAGCGGCCGAGGCTGACGCGGTCGCGTTGCTCCCAATCCTGTTCGGTCGCGACTTCGGCCAGCCCTGCCGCGAGCAGCAGCGCGCGCACCGCCGGGCCCTGGTCCCAGCCGTGCTCGATCAGCAGCCAGCCGCCGGGGCGCAGGTGCGCCGGCGCTTGGGCTGCGATGGTGCGGATCGCGTCCAGCCCGTCGGCGCCGGAGGCCAGCGCGGTCAGCGGTTCGAAACGCAGGTCGCCCTGGCGCAGGTGTGGGTCGGCGGCTTCGATGTACGGCGGGTTGCTGGCGATCAGATCGAAGCGCTCGCCCTGCAGCGGCGCGAACCAGTCGCCGAGGCGGAACTCCAGGTTGCGCAGCCGCAGTTCGTCGGCGTTGGCGCGCGCCACCGCCAGCGCCTGCGCGCTGAGGTCCACCGCCAGCACCTGCGCGCGCGGCCGCTCGGCCGCCAGCGCCAGGGCGATCGCGCCGCTGCCGGTGCCCAGGTCGGCGACGCGCGCCTCGGCCTGGGCCGGCAGGCGGTCCAGCGCCAGCTCGACCAGGCGCTCGGTCTCCGGACGCGGGATCAAGGTGGCCGGGCCGACTTGCAGATCGAAGCGCCAGAAGCCGCGCCGGCCGAGCAGGTAGGCCACCGGCTCGCCGGCCTCGCGCCGCGCCAGCCAGTCCTGGAAGCGGGCTAGCGCCGCATCGTCGGGCACGTGGTCGTCGTGGGCGAACAGCCAGGCGCGCGGGCGTTGCAGCGCCGCGGCCAGCAGCAATTCGGCCTCGGCCGGGTCGACCCGGCCGCGCGCGCGCTTGAGCAGTTCGCCGACCGGCAACGCGGCGGCGTTCACGCCGCGCCCCGTTCAGTGCCGTGCGCGAATGCGGCAGCGGCCCGATTTTTCGTTCCGATTCCGTCGCAGACCCATGTCGCACCGCAACAAAAAAACACAGTTCCGCGCTCCATAGCCGGCTCCCGAACAAAATACCGTCGAAAACCGTCAGATCGGCCCGTCGACCCAGTCGCAGATTTGAACAAAAAACTTCCGCCTCGTCACTGATCCAAGCGGTCGGTTTGGCTATCGAAAATGCATCGAAAACTCGTCTTGCAAGAGCAAAAAAAACCGTGATAGCCAAGGCACCGAGGATGTCGCATCGCAACGCCGGTTTCACCGCCGATGCTGCGCCGGCATGCTCCGTCCGCGCAAGCGGGCGCCGCTTTCAACTCAACCAGGAAGTCTCAACATGAAGAAGATTTCGATCCTGAAAGTGCAGAAGCTGAAGACCACCTCGGTCGCCGCGTACCCGATCTGGCTGTGCCTGCCCTGGTGGCCGCAGCTGTGATTTGAGCCGCGTCGGCGAACGGCCGCGTCCGTGCGGCCGCAGCGTCGGCGTGCGCATGATCGGGCGCCGCCAAGGATTGGCGGATCTTCCACCATTCCGGCGAAGTTGCCGCGTCCGCGCAAGCGGCGCGCGCAGCGACGTCATGGTGCGCCCGCTTCATACGCGAAGTGAGGAAGCGGGCCGGCGAGCGATCGCCGGCCCGCTTGCTCCACACCGCAACCCGACGGCCCCGCGATGGCGAACAGCGACGACCAGACTTACTACGTGATTCCGCTGTCGGTGCAGCGCGAAGGCGAGGCCTATTACATCGGCAACGCCGAGCTGGGGGAGTTCTACGAATTTCCCGAGGACGGGCTGCGCATCGTCGAACGGCTGCAGGCCGGCGACAGCGTCGGCGCGATCAAGCGCGCGCTCGCTGCGCGCGCGGCCGACGCCACGAATACGGACAACGCGAACGGCGAGACCGGCGCCGACTCGGCCGCCGCGGAAACCGTCGACATCGACGATTTCCTCGTCCAGCTGCGCGAGATCGGCTTCATCCTGCCGCCGCACGAACGCGACGCCTACCAGCGCCGCGTGGACGAATCCGCCGCCGGCGACCGCCGCCTGTCGTTCCGCGCCAACACCGCGCTGGCGCGCGCGCTGTTCTCGCCGGCGACGCTGGCGCTGTACCTGGGCGTGCTGGCCTATGCCGGCTACAGCGCCTGGCTCGACCCGCGCCTGCGCCCGAACCTGGAAGCCTTCTATCTGGAACAGCACCTGACCCTGACCCTGGTCGCGCTGCTGGGCCTGTACTTCGTCACCATCATGCTGCACGAGCTAGGCCACATGCTGGCCGCCGCCCGCTACGGCGTCAGTTCGCGCCTGGGCATCGGCAACCGCCTGTGGGACCTGGTCGCCGAAGCCGACCTCACCGGCATCCTGTCGCTGCCGCGGCGCCAGCGCTACCTGCCGCTGCTGGCGGGGATGATGGTCGACGTGCTCAACATCGCCCTGCTGAGCCTGACCGTGGGCTGGTTGCTCGACCGCGGCGGCAATGTGTTCTTGGTGCAGTTGCTGCAGGCGCTGGTGCTGCAGTTGCTGATCACCTTGTCGTGGCAGTTCAACATCTTCCTGCGCACCGATTTCTATTACGTGGCGTGCAATTACTTCGGCCATCCCGACCTGGACCAGCAGGCGCGGCTGTACCTGCGCGATCGCCTGCACCGCTTCAGCGGCGGGCGCATCGGCGCGGCCGCCGCGCCCGGCGCGCTGGTGCCGCGCAATCTGGGCGTGCTGCGCGCGTTCTCGCTGCTGTGGGTGGTCGGGCGGATCTCGGCGCTGGCGCTGCTGGCGTTCGTGCTGATTCCCACCCTCACGCGCTACATCGTGCGCGCCTACGACATCTTCGCCAGCCCGGCCGCGACCCGCGCCGCGGCCCTGGACGCGACCGCGTTCGCCGCCATTTCCGTCGCCCTGTTCGCCACCGGCATGTACCTGTGGCTGCGGCGGCGCTGACTTTCCATCGATCCGGCTTTCCACGCATAAGGAGATTGCGATGAACCTCGCCGCCGACGTCACTGTGCCCACCGCCGCAACGCTGCGCCTGCGCCCGGCCGGCGCCGACGGCGCCGCGCCCGACGGCGCGCCCGATCGCCGCCTCGCCATCGACGCCGATTTCCACCGCGGCGGCACCTGGGCCGGCGTCGCCGATCTGGCCGAACTGGCCTGGCGCGAGCTCGGCGAGCGCGGCCGCGACGATCTCATCGACGCGCACAACCCCGAACTGCACATGGCCCTGGCGCGCCATCGCGAGCGCATCGCGCTCAAGTACGCCTGCCTGACCGAAACCGCGCACGACGCCGAGCGCACCCGCAATTTCCCGCTCGACCGCGCCTATCGCCTGGTCCACGGGCTGGTCGGGCTGATGCTGGACTGGAAGCGCGCGCTCGCGCCGCAGCAGCGCTGGCAGGTGGTCGCGTTCGGCTACGACCACGCTCAGCACCTGGCCGCGCGCTTCTTCGCCGAACTGGCGCGGCGCGGCGCCGCCCACGGCATCGAAGTGATCGTGTACAGCGCGCTCGACACCCAGGCGCTGGCGCAGCGCGCGCCGGGCCTGCACGCGCAGGCCGCGAGCGACGCCGGCGCAGCGCCGCCGGCGCCGGCCGCGCTCGACGACGCCGCTTACGCCGCGCTGCAGCCGCGGCTCGAACGCGGCGAGCCGCTGGCCTGGGAGATCCACGCGCCGGCCCTGATCGTCTACCACCGCGGCCGCGGCGAAGACGCGCTGGCCGCGCGCGCGGCCCTGCGCGCGCTGTGCCTGAGCAACCACTACGGCTACTACCACGAGTCGGCCAGCTTCGCCGATACGGTGCTGGCGCACTTCGAGGACATGGTCGGCGACGACGAGGACGCGCGCTGGAACTACATCGGCAATATCTTCCAGGGTTTGGTCAGCGCCGGCCGCCAGGAGTTGGCGCTGGAGCTGATCCTGACCCGCGCCGAACCGCACCTGCGCCGCCGCGAGCTGCGCGCGAAGATGAACTACCTGCTGTCGATGATCCACCTGCGCTACGCGCGCACGCCCGACCTCGCCCTGGCCGAGCACTACATCCTGCTCGCCGCGCAGGACATCGCCGCCGCGCGCGGCGCCATCCAAGACGCCGACCAGACCTTCCTGCGGGTGTTCATCGACAACGGGCTGGCGTTCCTGCGCGTGCGCCAGGGCCGGCCGCGCGAGGCGCTGGCGCTGTGCCAGGAAGGTTACGCCCTGCTCACCCGCGAGCTCGGCGACGAGCGCCACGCCTTGCACCGCTCGGTGCTGCAGTACAACACCGCGCAGGTCTACGTGATGCTCGACCGCGCCGAGGACGCGCTGGCGTACTACCGCAAGTCGATGGAGATGGATCCGTACTACTCCGAGTACTACAACGAGAGCGGCAACCTGCTGCAGCGCCAGGGCCGGTTCGAGGAGGCGCTGGCCTTGTACGAACTGGCGGTGCGCTACAGCGCGCCGTATCCGGAAGTGCATTTCAACCGCGGCGTGTGCCAGTCGCAGACCGGCGACTGGGAGGCGGCGCTGGACAGCTTCGCGCTGAGCCTGGAACTCAACCCGCAGCAGCCGGAGATCCATCAGATCCGCGCCGAGATCCACGAGCAATCTGGCGACGCCGACGCCGCCCTGGCCGACTACGACGCCGCCATCGCCCTGGCCGCCGACTCGGTCGCCGCGCGGGTCAACCGCGCCGTGCTGCACTACGGCCGCGGCGACTACGCACGCGCGCTGGCCGACATGGACCGGGCGATCGCGCTGGACCCGGACAATCCCGAGCACTACGAGAACCGCGCCGAGATCCACAAGTCCATGCGGCGCGAGGAGCTCTACCGCCACGACCTGGACCGCGCCGAAGCCTGCCGCGCGACGGCCTGAGCCCGGCCGAGCCGCGTCGGCGCGTTCGCTCTTGTGAGAGGGGCTTCAGCCCCGAGGCTGTTGGCTCAAGTCGCCGGAATCTCCGTCGCGAGCGGATCGGAAAGCATCGGGGCTAAAGCCCCCTCCCACAAAAAGCCAAGCAATGCAGCGCCCGCGCCCTCGCTCTTGTGGGAGGGGCTTCAGCCCCGACGCT
>NZ_FNOG01000001.1:717007-891453 GCF_900106525.1 Lysobacter enzymogenes | reverse complement strand
GAAAAGCGTCGGGGCTGAAGTCCCTCCTACAAAGAGGCCAGGCAGCCCAGTGCCGACGCCTTCGCTCTTGTGGGAGGGGCTTCAGCCCCGACGCTGTTGGCTCAAGTCGCCGGAATCTCCGTCGCAAACGGATCGGAACGCATCGGCGCTGAAGCCCCTCCTACAAACGCGGCGGTGGGAAAGACGGCGGCGCGCTTCGCGCAGGCGCGTGCTGCGCCGCAGCGCGGGTGCGCACGCGCATCGCATCCATCGCCATCGTGCGCTTCGCCGCGGCGCCACGCGCAGCCGTTTGATCGCATGGGAAAAACTTCACCGAACCGGCGCGGTTAAACGTTTTTCCCTTGTTTAAATCGATCTAAATATTGACACCGGCAAATCCCCGCTCGCACTGTCGCCGCGTCGCCACGACGGCGACAGGCCGGCGCGGCACGGTGCGCGCGGCTCTTCCGTCCATCGCCGCGTCCTCGCCGACGCCCATCGCAGGGAACCGCACCATGCCCAAGCCGACACCGCACTCCACCGCCTCCGCCCGTACGCGCCGCCGCTGCTGCGCCAGCGCCCTGGCGCTGTCGCTGGCCGCCCTCGCCGCGCCCGCGGTCGGCGCCGAATCGGCGATCTTCGGCGGCGGCCCGTTCTATTCGGGCGGGCAGACCGTCATCAACGATCTCAAGGCCTCGGGCTTCACCACCGTGTTCCTGTGGAGCATCCACATCGAGGACAACGGCGACCTGGTCTACAACGACATTCCCATCGTCAAGAACGGCGCCTACATCGGCGGCGATGCCGACTGGCCGGCGCGGCTGGCTTCGCTGAAGACCGCGCCGACCTCGGTCAAGCGGGTCGAAGTCTCGATCGGCGCCTGGGGCGTGCCCGACTTCGAGCGCATGGCCAAGCTCGCCAACGGCACCGCCGCCGGCTGCGGCACGACCATCGTCTGCGGCACCGGCAGCGGCAGCATCCTTTACCGCAATTTCCAGGCGCTCAAGACCGTCACCGGCGCCGATGCGGTCAACTTCGACGACGAGAGTTATTACAACGTCGCCGACACGACGACGTTCGGCAACATGCTGGTCGGGCTCGGCTACAAGATCACCTTCGCGCCGTACACCAACCAGACGTTCTGGAAGGGCGTGAAAGACAATCTCGGCGCCTCGGTCGACCGCATCTACCTGCAGGTCTACGACGGCGGCGCCGGCAACAACCCGGCCACCTGGAACACCGCGATGGGCATGACCGTCATGCCCGGCCTGTGGACCAAGCACGGCAGCGGCTGCAGCGCCGGCGACAGCCCCGCCTCGGTGGAAAGCCGCATGGCCGGCTGGAAGACCAGCGCCGGCATCAGCGGCGGCTTCCTGTGGCTGTACGACGACATCCAGAAGTGCTGGGCGCAGGGCACCAGCGCGCAGTACGCGGCGGCGATCAACAACGCGCTCAGCGGCAACACCGCGCCGGTGGCCAACTTCGGCGTAACCGTCAACGGCCTCACTGCGAGCTTCAGCGATTCCTCCAGTGACGCCGACGGCAGCATCGCCTCGCGCAGCTGGAACTTCGGCGACGGTTCGAGCTCGACCGCGACCAACCCGGCGCATGCCTACGCCAGCGCCGGCAACTACACCGTCAGCCTCACCGTGACCGACAACGGCGGCGCGAGCAACACCAAGACCTCGACCGTCTCGGTCGGCGCCGGCAACGTCAATCTGGCGCTCAACAAGCCCACCACCAGTTCGGCCGCGTGCAACAGCAACGAAAACGGGGCCAAGGCGGTCAACGGCAGCGTCTCCGGCGGCACCACCGACAAGTTCTGCTCGCTGGCCTCGCCGGCGTGGCTGCAGGTCGATCTGGGCTCGGCGCAGACGGTCAGCAGCTTCACGGTCAAGCACGCCGGCGCCGGCGGCGAACAGGCCAGCTGGAACAGCAAGGCCTTCACCATCCAGACCTCGACCAACGGCAGCAGCTGGAGCACGCCGGTGTCGGCGACGGCGAACACCGGCAACACCTCGACCCACGCGATCACCGCGACTTCGGCGCGCTACATCAAGCTCAACGTGACCACGCCGACCCAGAACGGCGATCCGGCTACGCGGATCTACGAGTTCGAGGTGCGCTGAGGCGCGGCGCGGTTCCGATAGCTCCCTGTAGGAGCGGCGCGAGCCGCGACCGCGACAACGCAGCTGTTGCGCGGATTTCGGCGCAGTTGCGTTGTCGCGGTCGCGGCTCGCGCCGCTCCTACAGGTAGCGAACCGACTAAAAAAAGATCGCCGGCGTTGCCGCCGGCGATCCCCTACCACCATCCAACTTTTACGGCGGGTTCGCTCAGGCTTGCTCGAGCGCCACCGCCACCGCGTGCACCACCGCGGCGATCTTGAGCGCGCTCTGCACGCCCTGCGCGCTGATCTCGTGCTTGCGCAGCACCTTCTCGTGCGAATCCATGCAGGCGCCGCAACCGTTGATCGCCGACACCGCCAGCGAGGCCAATTCGAAGGTCATCTTGTCGATGCCCGGGTTGGCCATGATGTTCATGCGCAGGCCGGCGCGCAGCTGGCCATACTCTTCGTTCTGGATCAGGTGGGTGGCGCGGTAATAGATGTTGTTCATGCCCATCACCGCCGCGGCGGCCTTGGCGCCGGCGATTTCCTCGGGCGACAGCTTCTCGGCGGCGAAGGCTTCCACCGCTTGCGTCAGCGGCTTGTAGCGCGAGGCGATCGCGCACGACAGGGCGATGGCGCGGATCTGCTTGGCGTCCAGGCCCTGCGAACCGGCGTCGCTGAGCACGCTGTCGAGGTTGAGCTTGAGGTCCTTGGCGTAGTCGGGAAGCGCGTTGCGAAGATCGGTGAGGCTCATCGGGAAGCTCCTGGAATCCTGGAATCGGGGAAACGCTGCGAAGCGGGCAGGCTCATGCGCCTGGCGGGCGTGCGCACGCGCACGGCTGGCTGGGACGGAACCTGGAAAGACCGCGACCGCGCGTGCAGCGAGGTAAAAACAGCCGGGGCGGACCCCGGCTGCAGGCACCCGCACGGAGGGGAGGGAAGCCGGTGTGAGGTGCGACCGGCCGCATGCGGGGTGGTGCCGAAGAAGACTGCGCGGCCGGCGCGAACCGGCAGCGCAGGTAGAACGCATAAATCGAAACCTAGGGGGCGCCGGGTCACGCAATCCGTCGCCGCCGCAGAAACATCGCGAAGCCGAAACTCTGCGCGGGGCCGCCGTTCGCAGCGGCCCGCGCCGAGCGCCTTGCGGCTTAGGCGACCTTCAGGGTGTTCTCGCCCTGGTTCCAGTTGCACGGGCACAGCTCGTCGGTCTGCAGCGCGTCGAGCACGCGCAGCACTTCCTGCGGGTTGCGGCCGACCGAACCGTCGGTGACGTAGACGAAGCGGATGATGCCGTCCGGGTCGACCAGGAAGGTCGCGCGCTGGGCGACGCCGTCGTCGGTCAGGATGCCCAGGGCCGAGGTCAGGTCCTTCTTGATGTCGGCCAGCATGGGGAACGGCAGGTCGCGCAGGTCCTTGTGGTCCTTGCGCCAGGCCAGGTGGACGAACTCGCTGTCGGTGGAGGCGGCCAGCACCTGGCAGTCGCGGTCCAGGAACTGCTGGTTCAGGTCGCCGAAGCCCTTGATCTCGGTCGGGCAGACGAAGGTGAAGTCCTTCGGGTAGAAGAACACCAGCAGCCACTTGCCCTTGTAGGTGTCGTTGTCGATGTCCGCGAAGGCGGTGTCGAGGTTGTCGATGCCGACGGTGGCCTTGACCTTGAATTTCGGGAACTTTTCGCCGATCGAAAGCATGCGGGTATCTCCTGGATGGGATGGGAGTGGTGATGAACGGGGGTTGCGACGAAGTCTCTACGTCGCCAGGCACAACTTATGTTGCGTATGTTGCGCTACAGCAATTGATTACTGAAATGAATTGTTCCTATTATGCCGATAGCCATCTTCAATTGACAGCCGACCATGAACCTTCGAGACCTCAAATATCTGGTCGCCCTCGCCGATCACAAGCACTTCGGCCGCGCCGCCGCGGCCAGCTTCGTGAGTCAGCCCACGCTTTCGACCCAGATCAAGAAGCTCGAGGACGAACTCGGCGTGTCCCTGGTCGAGCGCGCGCCGCGGCGGGTGATGCTGACCCCGGTCGGGCGCGACATCGCCGAGCGCGCGCGCAAGGTCATCGCCGATGTCGAGCAGATGAGCGAGATCGCGCGCCGCAGCCAGGACCCTGAGGCCGGCACCGTGCGCCTGGGCCTGTTCCCGACCCTGGGCCCGTACCTGCTGCCGCACGTGGTGCCGAACCTGCGCAAGCGCTTCCCGCGCCTGGAGCTGCTGCTGGTGGAGGAGAAGACCGACCAGATCCTCGCCCGCCTGCGCGACGGCCGCCTGGACGCCGGCCTGCTGGCGCTGCCGATCCACGACGACCAACTGCACGTCGAGCCGCTGTTCGACGAGCCCTTCATCCTGGCGGTGCCGCAGCAGCACCCGATGGCCGCGCGCGACACCCTGGACCTGCACGACCTCGACGACCAGCACCTGCTGCTGCTCGAAGAAGGCCATTGCCTGCGCGACCAGGCCCTGGACGTGTGCCGCCTGGCCGGCGCCGACGAGCGCGACGGCTTCCGCGCCACCAGCCTGGAGACGCTGCGGCAGATGGTCGCCGCCGGCGTCGGCATCACCTTGCTGCCGACCCTGGCGGTGCAGCCGCCGGTGCCGAACTCGCCCGACATCCGCCTGCTGCGCTTCAACGGCGCCGCGCCGCACCGGCAGATCGGCATGCTGTGGCGGCGCAGTTCGGCGATGTCGGAGTTCCTGATGCAACTGGCCGACGAGCTGCGCAAGCTGCCGCCCGCGCTGCTGCAGCCGCCGGGCAACGTCGCGGGCAAGCGCAAGCAGGCGCCGCAGCCGCGGTGATCGAGATCCGGCGCGACTGGATCGCCGCGGCGCTGGCGCTCAGCGCGATCGGCTGGTGGTATTCGCCGCTGTCGCCGCGTGCGCCGTACTTTCCGGCCGTGGCGCCCGGCGATACGCCGCGCTGCCCGCCGCCGCCGCTGGTCGCCGCCGGCGCCGAGCCGCTGCAGACCGCGGTGCCGGACGGGCTGGCGCCGTTCCGGCTGGAACCGGGCACGCTGACGCCGCTGGCCGGCTTCAGCCTCGATGCGCGGGTGCTGTCGCGGCGCGACTACCGCAGCGACCGGCTGGCCGATTTCGCGCCGACCGACCTGGCCGTAGGTTGGGGCCGGCTGAGCGAGGACGCGGTGCTGGCGCGCATGAGCTTCCGCCAGGAAGTGCGCTTCCTCAGCTACTACTGGCCCGAGCGTCCGCCGCTGCCGATGCAGGAAATCGGCCGTTCCACCGCCAACTTGCACATCATCCCGGCCGACGCCGCGGTCGCGCAGGCGCTCAAGCGCGCGCGCACCGGCGAGCGGGTGCGCGTGGACGGCTGGCTGGTGCGGATCGATGCGCGCGACGGCTGGCAGGCGATCAGTTCGCTGAGCCGCGACGACCAGGGCGCCGGCGCTTGCGAAATCGTCTACGCCTGCGCGATCGCATCGCGCTGAGGCCGGGCGCGCCGCGTCGCCGCCCGCTGGCGACGCGGATCGCGCTCGTCGACATCGCACTTATCGAAATCGCGCCCATCAGCCATAGCGCGTATCGACAATCGTCTCTGCGACTCTGACGGCCGTCACTGGCGAGGCGCACGCGCGCGTTCGAACATGCGCGCCTGCCTTCCCAGGAACTCGTCCAAATGACCCGACGCATCGTTTTGCTGATGATCGACCGCCCCGCCGATTGGGAATACGGCCCGCTGGTCGGCGCCGCGCATGCGTGGTTCGGCATCGACGTGGTCAGCGCCAGCATCGACGCCGCGCCGCTGACCACGATGGGCGGGCTGAGCCTGCAACCGCAGCGGCGCCTGCAGGAACTCGCCGCCGACGACGCCGACCTGTGGGTGGTGCCCGGCAGTCCGCTGTGGGACGAAGCGCCCGCACCGGCGCCGATCGTGCATGCGCTGCGCGAACGCGCCGCGCGCGGCGGCGCCATCGCCGGCATCTGCGGCGGCACCCGCGCGCTGGCCGCGGCCGGGCTGTTGAACGCACGCGCTCACACCAGCAACGAACCGGGTTATCTCGACGCGGTGCCCGGCTACAGCGGCCAGGCGCATTACCGCGAACAGGCCTGCGTCAGCGCCGACGGCATCGTGACCGCGCCGGGTACCTCGCCGGTTTCCTTCGCCGAAGCCTGTCTGCTGCGGGTGTTGCCGGAGCAGGCCGAAGGCATCGCGCAGATGCGCGCGATGTTCGCGCGCGAATTCGCCTGAGCCTTGCGCCCAGGCCGCGCCCGCGCGGCGGTGCGGCTTCGCACCGCCGCGCAGTCGCGCCTCAGAGCGCGCCGATCGGGCAGCTCACGCCGGTGCCGCCCAGGCCGCAATAACCGGCCGGATTCTTCGCCAGATACTGCTGGTGATCGTCCTCGGCGTAATAGAACTCCGGCGCCGGCGGCGCGGTGATTTCGGTGGTGATCTCGCCGAATCCGGCCTCGCGCAACTTGGCCTGGAACGCGTCGCGGCTGCTCAGCGCGGCGCGGTACTGGCCTTCGTCCTCGCAATAGATCGCCGAGCGGTATTGGCTGCCGGTGTCGTTGCCCTGGCGCATGCCCTGGGTCGGGTCGTGGCTTTCCCAGAACACCTTCAGCAGCTCGTCGAAGCCGATCTTGGCCGGGTCGTAGACCACCAGCACGGTCTCGGCATGGCCGGTCTGGCCGCTGCAGACCTCGCGGTAGGTCGGGTTGGGCGTGTAGCCGCCGGAATAACCGACCGCGGTGACCGCCACGCCCGGCAGCGACCAGAACTTGCGCTCGGCGCCCCAAAAGCAACCCAGACCGAACTGCACCCGCGCCAGCCCCGGGTAGGCATCGCGCAGCTTGGCGCCGCTGAGGTAGTGGGCGTTGTGCAAGGGCATCGGCGTCGCGCGGCCCGGCAGCGCGTCTTCGCGCTGCGGCATGCGCTGCTTGAACGCGCCAATACCGGGGATGAAGGAACCGGCCATCGTCTGCCTCCGTAGCAACGGGATGGTGATGCGGGGTGTGGCGGCATCGCCGCCGTGCCAATGAAATGCGGCGCCGGTCGCAGGATTCAAGGCACCGGCGCGCATGCGCGCCTTGCCGCCGCGCGCGCCGGGCGGGAAGCTCGATCTTGCGCGAACGCCGCGCGGCGCCGCCCGCGTCGCGCGGCCCGCCTCCCCTGCCCGCCGCCAAGGATGCCCCGATGTCCGCACGCCCCGCTTCCCGCCTGAACGCGACTGCGCACCGCACTGCCGCGCGCCTGCCCGCCCTGGTCCTGGCCCTGCTGTGCGCCCACGCCGCGCCGGCGCTGGCCGCCGACGAGTTCGGCAGCGACTGGGACGACCCGCGTACCGCCGACCCGCCGGTGGCGCGGCCGGCCACGCGCAGCTGCACGGTCGAAATCCTCGACACCGCCTTCGCCGACTTCGACTGGCACCTGGGCCAGATCGCGCCGCCGGCCGCCTGCCCCGGCCCATGGAGCAAGGTCGTCCTGGAGATGGACGGACAGGTCAAGGGCGTGCAGTACGACCGCCTCGGCCATCTGGAGATCGGCGGCGTCACCGTGTTCTCCACCAGCACGCCGGAGCCCTCGCGCGACGGCATCGGCTGGCATGTGGAGAAGGACATCAGCGGCTACGCCGCGCTGCTGAAATCGCCGCAGCAGGTGCGCATGGCGCTGGGCAACGTGGTCAACGACACCTACACCGGGGTGATCTACGTGCAGGCGCGGGTGGTGTTCTACAACGCCGACCGCCGCCATCCCGCCGTCGACAGCGCCGACGCGGTCGCACCGCTGGCCAACGCGCGCCGCGACGGCGGCGACCTGGTCGGCGAATACACCCTGCCGGCCAACGCCACGCGCTGGTCGGGCGAGGTCTATGCCACCGGTTCCGGCGGCGGCTGCGAGGAGTTCTGGTACTTCACCGCGCCGCCGGAGGCGAACTATTCCTGCCCGGCCCAGCACGGGCCGTACCGCGAAGTGCAGGTGCTGATCGACGGCCGCGTGGCCGGCATCGCCATGCCCTACCCGCACATCTACACCGGCGGCTGGTCGAACCCGTTCCTGTGGTACGTGCTGCCGGCGCCGCGCGCGTTCAACATCGAGCCGATCCGCTACGACCTCACCCCCTTCATCGGCCTGGTCAACGACGGCCGCGCGCACGAGGTGCGTTTCCGCGTCGCCAACCTGCCCGACGGCGCCTCGGGCTGGACCTTGCAGCCCAACCTGCAGGCCTGGACCGACCCGCGCCGCGGCGCCACCGGCGGGCGCCTGCTGAGCTACGAGCTGACCCCGCTGGCGGCGCGCTCGACCTACACCGCCAAGCCCGATGGAACCTTCCAGGTCGACACCCGCGGCGGCCACCGCCTGCGCGCGACCGGTTATGTCGATACGTCCAAGGGTCGCGAATACACCACGGTCGAACGCATCGTCGGCAATACCGGGCTGCACACTTGGGGCGCCGACGAGAACCCGGACGGCATCAACGCGCAGTGGAACGACACCCAGACCGTGCGCCGCCTCGGCCGCGGCCTGCCGACGGTGTCGACCCTGGCCCAGCGCTTCGGCTTCGACGGCGCGATCAGCGTGACCCCGTCGGGCAGCGCGCAGCGCATCGTCACCACGATGAAGATCTTCGACCACGCCGACTGGCTGCAGACCCCGGGCCTGGGCCAGCCGGCCGCGGCGCAGGTCAAGCGCAACACCTTCGAAGGCGAAGCCGGCTGGAACTACGGCGTGCCGCGGCCGGAGCGGCACGCCACCGGCCATTCGACCCAGCGCCATCGCAGCTACGGCACGCAGGGCTGCTACGACCACGAGATATCGCAGCGCAACGGGTTCATCGACACGGATCGGTATCGCTGCGGGGCGCCGTAAGCCGGTATCGCGGAATCGTCGCGTTGCTTCGCGCTGCGGCGTGGAGCGGCGCGGCGGTTGCGGGAGCGGCGCCGGGCGGCGTGGCGGCGCGGTCGCGGCTTGCGCCGCTCCTACAGGGGCTGCGGGCGGTTTCGTGCGGTCCGCAGGTGGAACCCGGCTCGATCGCGGCGGCGCTGGGCGGCGTGGTGGCGCAGTCGCGGCTTGCGCCGCTCCTACAGGTAGCCCAGGGGCGATCCGCAGCCCCTGTAGGAGCGGCGCGAGCCGCGACCGCGATCTTTCACGATCGCGGCGCCGCTTCGATCAGGCGCCGCTTCGATCAATAACGCAGCAACGAATGCACCGGCGCCTCGCCGCTCCAGCGCGAGCGCCCGCCCAGCGCCGGCAGCTCGATCAGCACGCTGGCGCCGACCAGCACCGCGTCCAGCCGTTCGACCAGTTCGCGCGCCGCCGCCAGGGTGCCGCCGGTGGCCAGCACGTCGTCGACGATCAAGGTGCGCTCGCCGGGTTTGAGCGCGTCGCTGCGCGCCTGCAAGGCATCGCGGCCGTATTCCAGCTCGTATTCCACCGTCACCAGCGGCGGCGGCAGCTTGCCCGGCTTGCGCAACGGCACGAAGCCGGCGTGCAGCTTCTGCGCCAGCGCCGCGCCGAAGATGAAGCCGCGCGATTCGATCCCGCACACCGCCTGCACGCCGCTGCCCTGCCAGGGCTCGGCCAGCGCGTCGATGCAGCGGGCGAAGCCGCCGGCGTCGGCCAGCAGCGGGGTGACGTCGCGGAAGGTCACGCCGGGCTTGGGGAAGTCGGCGACGCTGCGGATCAGGCGCTGGATCGGGAGGAGAGGATCGGTCATGAGCGAAAACAGGCGATGAGGGGGGAATGAAAGAAGTGTGCGGCGCCGCGGCGTTGGGCCGCGTCAACGCGGCTTGCGCGAGAACAGCGGTTGGTCGCCGCGGGCCAGGCCGAGGAAGATGCCGGCCAGCGACAAGGCGATGCCGAGCAGCTCCAGCCCGCCGAGCTGCTTGTGGAAGATCAGCACGTCCCAGACATAGGCCAGCAACGGCTGCAGCAGCAGGCACAGGCCGACGATGCCGGCCGGCAGCAGCGGCATCGCCCGGCCGATCACCAGCCAGCCCAGCACCTGGGCGATGGCGGCGTAGGCGGTCAGGATCAGCCAGTCGTGCGCGGTTTGCGGCCACATGTTTTCGCCGCCCAGCGGCACGGTCGCGCCGAGCACGAGCACGCAGCCCAGGCACAGCCACCATTGCAGCGCCTCGTTGGGCGCCTCGCCGCGGCGCGCCTGGGCGGCGCGGAAGGCCAGCAGGAAACCGCCGTAGGCCAGCGCCGCGGCCAGGCCGAAGAACACGCCGAGGCGGAAGCGCGCGTCCATGTGCTCCCAGCCCGGCGCCAGCAGCAGCGCCAGCCCGACCAGGCCCAGGCTCAGGCCGACCCACAGCTTCCAGCCGGCGCGCTCGCCCAGGAACAGCGCGCCGGCGCCGGCCAGCACGAACACCTGGAAATTGGCCAGCAGCGTCGACAGGCCGACGCCGACATAGACGATGGAGCGGTGCCACATCCACAAGTCGAAGGCCAGGAACACCGCGCTGAGCATCACCAGGCCGAGCACGCGCGGCGCCGGCCGCCACGCGCGCAGGCGGCCGGGCCGCCACGGCTGGCCCAGCAACAGCAGCAAGATCGCCGCGGCCAGCGCCATGCGCCAGAACGCCGACGCGCCCGGGCCGATCCCGACCCAGCGCACGAACACCGCCGAACTGCTGATGACGCTGGCGCCGAGCAGCATCTGCAGCAGCGGCCCGTTGCCGGAGGCGGCGGGCGACGTGGACGACGAGGCGGCGTTCATGCGCGCCCCCGGGAAATGCGGCGATCGATGCGACAGATCATGGAAAAACTCCGGTAATCCGCCCGCGGCGCACCGCAGGCGGCGCGTCCGTCGCGGCGGCCGGCGCTGCGCCGGCCGCGCCGCTGCGGGCGCGAAGGGTTCGAAGACAGGTGGGGCCGGGAGCGACCCCGGCGCGGCCCGCGGCCGTAACCGGGACCGTGGGCGCCTCAGGCGCCCGGGCGAGCGGCGACGGCGCCGCTCAGGCCGGCAGCCACGCCGGTGGCGACAGCGTCGCCGGCGGCTCCGGCTCGGCCGGCGGGTCGCCCAGGGCCAGCGCCTGGACCACCTCGTCGGCCTGCGGCCAGGCCGGATCCGGCACGCAGACCTGGACCGCGCCGAACAACGGCAGCTCGCCCATCCCGCCGACCAGGGCCTCGCCGCGCAGAAACACCGGAATCCCGGCATCTTCCAGCGCATGGCGGACCAGATGGGCGTCGATCAGGTGGGCGGCTTCGTAGACGACTCGCATCGTCGCGTCCTTCGGCCGGCAGGCCAGGCGGGTTCGCGGCCAGCATACGCCGCAACGCCGCGCCGGGCGTATCCACATTCGTCATGTTCGGGCGCGCAAAGCGTCCCAATCGTGCAACGCCGCGCGAACCGGCCGCTCGGGCAAACCGGGGCTGTGCAGCGCGGCCTGCGCCAAGGCGGCTCGCCCCCAGAACTGCCCGCCGCCGAGCGATCCGCCGCAAAACCGCCCCGCTCGAACCGGCCGCTTCCGGCGGCCTCCGGACCGCCCGCCCAGGCACGCCGGCGCCGCACCGGCTAAACTCCCGATTCTCCCTTTTCGAAGATGCCGCGCCGCATGTCCGCCGATCCGTCACGCCTTGCCCCCGAAACTCCGACCGATGCCGCCCCGGCGCAGAAGCAGGATTTCGTCCGCCAGATCGTCCGCGACGACCTGGCCAGCGGCAAGCACCAAGCGGTGCGCACGCGCTTCCCGCCCGAGCCCAACGGCTACCTGCACATCGGCCACGCCAAGGCGATCTGCCTGGATTTCGGCGTCGCCAGCGAGTTCGGCGGCCGCTGCAACCTGCGCTTCGACGACACCAACCCGGCCAAGGAAGACCCCGAGTACGTCGAGGCGATCCAGGAAGACGTGCGCTGGCTCGGCTTCGAATGGGCCGAGCTGCGCCACGCCTCGGACTACTTCGAGATGTTCTACCTGGCCGCGCAGAAGCTGATCCGCCAGGGCGACGCCTTCGTCTGCGACCTCAGCGCCGAGGAAGTGCGCGCCTACCGCGGCAGCCTCAACGAGCCGGGCCGCAACTCGCCGTATCGCGAGCGCAGCGTCGAGGAGAACCTCGACCTGTTCGCGCGCATGCGCGCCGGCGAGTTCGCCGACGGCGCGCGCACCCTGCGCGCCAAGATCGACATGGCCTCGGGCAACATCAACCTGCGCGACCCGGCGCTGTACCGGATCAAGAAGGTCGCCCACCAGAACACCGGCGACGCCTGGCCGATCTACCCGATGTACGACTTCGCCCACTCGCTCAGCGATTCGTGCGAAGGCATCACCCATTCGCTGTGCACGCTGGAGTTCGAAGACCACCGCCCGCTGTACGACTGGTGCGTGGCCCGGGTCGACCTGCCCAACTCGCCGGACCTGCTGGCGCCGCTGCTGGCCAAGGGCTACCCGAACGAGGCGGCGATCCCGCGCCAGATCGAGTTCTCGCGCGCCAACCTCAACTACACCGTGATGAGCAAGCGCAAGCTCATGGTGCTGGTGCAGGAAAAGCTCGTCGACGGCTGGGACGACCCGCGCATGCCGACCCTGCAGGGCATCCGCCGCCGCGGCTACACCCCGGCGTCGCTGCGCCTGTGGGCCGAGCGCCTGGGCGTGAGCAAGCAGAACTCGGTGATCGACTACTCGGTGCTGGAAGGCTGCCTGCGCGAAGACCTCGACGCGGCCGCGGCGCGGCGCATGGCGGTGATCGACCCGCTCAAGCTGGTCATCGCCAACCTGCCCGACTCGCACGAAGAGTCGCTGCACTTCGCCAACCATCCCAAGGACGAGCGCTTCGGCTCGCGCCAGGTGCCGTTCTCCAACCAGTTGTGGATCGAGCGCGAGGACTTCGAGGAAGTCCCGCCCAAGGGCTTCAAGCGCCTGATCCCGGGCGGCGAAGTGCGCCTGCGCGGCGCCGGCATCCTGCGCTGCGACGAGGTGATCAAGGACGAGTCGGGCAAGGTCGTCGAACTGCGCGGCACGCTCGATCCCGAATCGCGCCCCGGCATGGCCGGCGCCGACCGCAAGATCAAGGGCACCATCCACTGGGTCAGCGCGCGCCACGCGGCGCAGGCGCAGATCCGCCTGTACGACCGCCTGTTCGACGTCGCAGCCCCGGACGACGACAGCGACGGCAAGACCTACCAGGATCATCTGAATCCGAATTCGCGCCGCACCGTCGTCGGCTATGTCGAGCCGTCGGCGGCGCAGGCCGCGCCGGAGCAGGCGTTCCAGTTCGAGCGCGTGGGCTACTTCGTCGCCGACCGCTACGACCACCGCAGCGACGCGCCGGTGTTCAACCGCAGCGTGACCCTGCGCGACACCTGGGCGAGCAAGGAATGAGCGCGCAACGATGAGCACGAAAATCCAGAACCCGCTGACCCGGCAGGTGCAGTTGCTGCTGCCGGACTGGATCGACGACGCGGTCGACCGCAGCCGCGTCTATGCCAGCGACGAGGATAAGGTCGCGCTGGCGATCGAGCTGTCGCGGCGCAACGTCGAACTGCGCACCGGCGGCCCGTTCGGCGCGGTGGTGTTCGACGGCCACGACCGCGTGGTCGGCGTCGGCGTCAACCGGGTGGTGCCGCAGAACTGCTCGGTCGCCCACGCCGAGATGATGGCCTTCATGTGCGCGCAGACCGCGGTCAGCCAGTTCCGCCTCAACGAACTGGGGCCGATGACCCTGGCCACCTCGGCCCAGCCGTGCTGCATGTGCTACGGCGCCAGCTTCTGGGCCGGCATCAACAACCTGCTGATCGGCGCGCGCTCGGAAGACGTGATGCGCCTGACCGAGTTCGACGAAGGCCCGCTGCCGGCGGACTGGATCGGCGAACTCGAACGCCGCGGCATCGCCGTGCGCCGCGATTTGCAACGCGAAGCGGCGTGCGAGGTGCTGCGCAAGTACGGCGAGAGCGGCGTTTCGTACTGAGACCGCGACGGCACGTCGAGCGCCGCCGCCGTTGCGAGGCTTTTCGTTCTGGCGCGACCGGAACCGATCGCCCGCCCCCCCACTGCGTCATTCCGGCGAAAGCCGGAACCCATTTTGATTTTGCTCTTGCCGTCCTGGCAGAGGCAGAAGCAACAGCAAAATGGGTTCCGGCTTTCGCCGGAATGACGCAGTGGAAAGAATTTCCCGCAACCGCAATCGCGGCGGCGCAACGGCGGTACCCCCCGACCGTCGCCTGTGCTTCACTTCCCCCATCCGTCCACGAGCTGCGCCCCATGACCGACTCCGCCCTGTTCTGCCTGTGCCGCGCCGGGTTCGAACCCGAGCTCGCCGCCGAACTGAGCGAGCGCGCCGCGCGCGCCGGCCATCCCGGCTACGCCCGCACCCAGCGCAACAGCGGCTATGTCGAGTTCGTGCTCGAGGACGCGGCCGCCGCGTCGCGCGCGCTGCCGTGGTCGGCGCTGATCTTCGCCCGGCAGAAGCTGGTGCGCCTGGCCGACCTGCGCGGCCTGGACCCGAGCGACCGCATCGCGCCGATGCTGGCCGCGCTCGACGCCGTCGGCGGCGCCGGCCTCAATGTGTCGTCGTTCGGCGAGCTGTGGGTGGAACATCCCGATTCCGACGAAGGCAAGCCGCTGGCCGGGCTGGCGCGCAGCTTCGGCAACGCGCTGCGCCCGGCGCTGCGCAAGGCCGGCTGGCTGAGCAAACACGACGACCCGAGCCGGCCGCGCCTGCACGTGGTCTTCCTCGCCGGCGACCACGCGGTGCTGGCGATGTCCGAACCGCTCGACAGCGCGCCGTGGCCGCTGGGCATCCCGCGCCTGAAGATGCATCCCGACGCGCCCAGCCGCTCCGCGCTGAAGCTCGAAGAGGCGCTGCTGACCCTGCTCGACCCGGAAGAACGCGAACGCCGCGTGCGCGACAACATGCAGGCCGCCGACCTCGGCGCCGCGCCCGGCGGCTGGACCTGGGTGCTGATGCGCAACGGCATGAAGGTCACCTCGGTCGACAACGGCCCGCTGCGCCAGGCCTTGCTCGACAGCGGCCGGGTCGATCACCTGCGCGCCGACGGTTTCACCTGGCAGCCCAAGCGCACGCTCGACTGGATGGTCTGCGACATGGTCGAGTCGCCGGCGCGCGTGGCCGAGCGCATGGCCACCTGGTTCCGCGAGAACTGGTGCCGGCAGGCGATCTTCAACCTCAAGCTGCCGATGAAGAAGCGCTGGGAAGAAACCCGGATCTGCCTGGAAGCGTTCGAGCATCAGGCCCACCGGCCGCTGATCGTGCGCGCGCGCCAGCTGTATCACGATCGCGAAGAGATCACGGTGTTCGCGACGCCGCGTTGAGCGACCGGCTTCGTATCTTCTCCCGCGCGGCGTTCATGCCGTCGACACATCGCTGAGCGCATCCGCAACGGCCGATCCTGAAGCCGCGCGCTGCGTTCATCGCGCGTTGCCGCGTTTAACATCGCATTGATCGCGCCCGGTTTAGCGTCGCCTCGTCCCCCACATCGAGGCGAGCACGATGCGAACGCATGCGATCAAGCGACACTCCCTGCTGATGCTGGCCACTGTCGCCGCGTTGGCCGCAAGCGCGGCTTCGGCGCAGGTGCCCGGCAAGGTCCAGTCCAAGCACGACGCGGTGGAAAAGGCCGACGTCGCCGCCCAGGACGCGCGCCAGGCGCGCGACAGCGCGAGCAGCGCCCAGGCCGCCGCCACCGCCGCCGCCCAGACCCGCCAGCAAGGCGCGATCAGCGAACGCGGCGCGATCGCCGCGCAGGCCACCGCGCAACAGGCCCAACGCGCCGCCGAAGACGCACGCCTAGCCTCGCAACAGGCCAAGCGCGCGTCCGAAGACGCGCGCTCCGCACAGGCCGCCGCGACCGCCGGCAGCAACCCGACCGGCGCCGCCATCGAAGCGCGCGCGGCCTTGAGCGAAGCGCGCACCGCCAACGCCGTCGCCGCCGATGCCGGCAGCGTCGCCCGCGCCGCCGCCGCGGCCACCGCCGAAGCCAACCAACTGCCCGACCGCGTGATCGCCCCGCCCAGCGACGGCCGCAGCGTCGACTTCGCCGCGCTCGACGCCAACGGCGACGGCGTCATCAGCCGCGAAGAATCGCGCGCGCACGGCGCACTGAGCGCAAACTTCCTGGCCGTGGACGTCGACGCCGACGGCCGCATCAGCGCCAACGAAATCGCCGCCTGGCGCCGTTGACGCGCCGCGCCACAAATTCACCGCGATAGCCACATGTGCTCCCTGTAGGAGCGGCGCAAGCCGCGACCGCGACAAGACAACTACGCCGCTACTCGCCTTAGCCGGAAAAGCGGGAGTCCGGACTTCGAACGTTCTCGCATGAGAAGCCCTGGATTCCCGCTTTCGCGGGAATGACGGCAATGCTCGCCTATCGAACAGCCGCGATTGCTCCCTGTAGGAGCGGCGCGAGCCGCGACCGAGACAAGACAACTACGCCGCTACTCGCCGCAGCCGGAAAAGCGGGAGTCCGGGACTTCGAACGTTCTCGCACGAGAAGCCCTGGATTCCCGCTTTCGCGGGAATGACGGTGTGGGAGGGGCGTCGCGCTGTCTGCTTCGCATCACACCCAGCGCCTCGTTTCTTTCGCCGCCCATCCTTCACTGAGCGTCTCTGCCACAACGCCTCAGCACCTCAGCCTCAGCATCTCAGGCTCAACAGCTCAAAACGTAGCCCCCACCGCCACGCTCGCATAATCGTGATCCGCCAACGGATCGTAATGCGCGCTGCCGGCGTAATCGGTGTAGCTCACACTGGCGAAATAGCGCGAACCGTACTTGGCCGACACGCCCAGGGTCAGCTGCCGCCGATCCTCGACCAGTTGATTGTCGATCGCAAACCCGCGCACGTCGTGACCGAAACTCAGGCTCGGCGATACCGTCCAGTCCGCGCCCAGCGCGTAGTCGAGCTGCGCGCGCAAGCGGTAGCCCCAGGCGTTGCGGGTGTAGAAACCTTGGTCGACGCAGCCGCGCGGGTTCTGGATCGGCGGGCAGGCGCCGCCGTAGCCCTGCGGCGAAAATCCCCAGTGGAAACCGCGGCCGTAGCGGGCCTGGCTCAACGGCGGCAGGTCGGCGCGGCTGAGCATCGCCTCGCCCGCCAGCGTCGCCTGCTTCGCGCCCAACACTCCGGCGAAACTGCGCTGCGCGTTCAACATCAACTGGTCCTTGTCGACCCGGTCGTAGCCGCGCAGCACCGCGCCCGGCGCTAGCGCCGCGTTGCGCGCGCCGATCGGCCCGCCGTTGCTGGTCAGCGCGCGGAACATGTCGGCGGTGTTGAGCTGCACCGGCTGGCCGCGCGTGTGCGAAAGCTCGGCGCCGAGGTTCCAACCGCGCCAGCGCGTCTGCGCGCTCAGGCCGAGGATGCGGATGTCGTCCGGGTATTCCCAGATCTCGCGGATCGTCGACAGCCGCGCCGACAGTTGCGCGTAAACCTCCGGCACGCCGGCGGCGATCAGCCGCGGCGCCATGCTCGGGTCGGTGCGCGCGGGGTCGATCACGGTCGCGTCCAGGTACGGCGCGCGCGAGTTGATGCGCAGGTAGTACGCGCCCCAGCCGCGGCCGCTGGCTTCGTCGCGATACCGCAGCGACAGCCCGTACTGGCCGCGGTCGCTGCCGTACCGGTCGCGGTCGCGCGGCAGGATCGCGCCCATCGATTGCATGAAGCCGTCGCTGAGCCACGGCCCGGCGCCGCTGGACGCGCTGTTGAGCGGGTAATACGCGTTGGACTGGATGCCGGCGCAGCCGCGCTCGATGCCCAGGTCGCTGCCGGAGAAGAACGTGCCGCAGGGGTCGTACTCCGACGGCCGCCAGTTCCACTGCCAGAAACCTTCCAGGCCCAGCTTCGAATCCAGCGTCCACTTCGTCCACAGCATCTCGACCGGGATCTGCGCTTCGCTGGCGGCATCGGTGCCGGGCCGGCGCAGCGTGGTGTAGTCGACCGGATTGATCTGGTTGACGCCGCTGAAGAACAGCCCGCCGCCCCACTTCACCGCCTGCTTGCCGACGCGCACGTCGAGCGCGCTGTCGTCGTCGAGCTTCAGGTGGCCGTAGACGTAGGCGTTGAGCCAGAGAAAACCGGAGAACTTGTTGGAACGCGAGAACCCCGCGTCGCTGAGCGGCGCCGACGGATCGAAGCCGTTGGGCACGTTGCCCTGGCGCACCTCGTGGCGGTCCAAGGTGGCGTCGTACCAGGTGCGCGCGCTGAGGTTGAGGCCGACGTCGCGGTACTTCAGGTCCAACGACTGGACGATCTTGAACAAGCTGGAGAACGCATCGCCGCGGCCGAAATTCAGATTGCCGTCGTCGGCGGTGTCGGCGCCGGTGCCGCCCTTGGGCCGGCCATCGGACGCGTAGCCCTTGCCGAGCAGATGCGGCTGCGCCTTGCCGGTGCGCACCGCGGTGCCGGCGACGACGCGGGTGGTCCATTGCCCGTGGACGCGGCCGTCGGCCAACTCGAAATCGGCAGCGGCGGCGGGTGCGGCGGCCAGCGCGGCGAGTATCGATGTGGACAAAACACACACTCGATACGTGAAAGAGCGACGTAAAAAATCAGCGGAAAACAGCAGAAAATCCGACATGCGCACCGATCCTGCAAAACTGCTGCAGGGTTTCTAGCACCGCCTCGGCGCGGCCCGCACTACTACTTTAGGCTGTGTTCCGCCGCATCCCGGTTGTGCGCGCGCGCAGTTGCGGCATAGTGCGATGCCAGTCCCGCCCGAGCCCGCCGCCGCCCATGAATTCGCCGCAGTCGATGAATTCCCCCGCCCTCGCCGCAACGCCCGCGGGCGCCGCGCCGCTGAACCGCAAGGACGCGCGCACGCTGTTGCTCTCGGCGCTGGGCGGCGCGCTGGAGTTCTACGATTTCGTGATCTTCGTCTTCCTGACCGAGACCCTGCGCAAGCTGTTCTTCCCGGTCGGCACGCCCGAGTGGCTGGGCACGCTGCAGGTCTACGGCATCTTCGCCGCCGGTTATCTGGTGCGGCCGATCGGCGGGGTGATCATGGCCCACTTCGGCGACCGCTCCGGGCGCAAGCGCATGTTCACCCTGAGCGTGTTCCTGATGGCGCTGCCGACGCTGTTCATCGGCCTGCTGCCGACCTATGCGCAGATCGGCCTGGCCGCGCCGTTGTTGCTGTTGTTCCTGCGCATCGTCCAGGGCATCGCCATCGGCGGCGAAGTGCCGGGCGCGTGGACCTTCGTCGCCGAACACGCGCCGCGCGGCCGGGTCGGCTTCGCCTGCGCCTCGCTCTCGGCCGGGCTTACCGCCGGCATCTTGATCGGCTCGCTGATCTCCACCGCGATCAACACCTTGCTGGCTCCGGCGCAGGTGCTGGACTGGGGCTGGCGGGTGCCGTTCCTGATCGGCGGCGTGTTCGGCTTCCTTGCCGTGTACCTGCGCCGCTGGCTCAGCGAGACGCCGGTGTTCACCGCGATGCGCGAAAGCCGGCAACTGGTGCAGGAACTGCCGCTCAAGCAGGTGCTGCGCGAACACCGCGCCGGCGTGGTGCTGTCGATGCTGGTGACCTGGCTGCTGACCGCGGCGATCGTGGTGATCATCCTGATGACGCCGACCATCGTGCAGCAGAAGTTCGGCATGGCGCCTGCGCACGCCTTCCTCGGCAACAGCCTGGCCGCGTTCTGCCTGACCCTGAGCGCGGTCGGCGGCGGCTGGCTGGTCGACCGCATCGGCCGCGGCCGCGCCTTGTTGATCGGTTCGCTCGGCGTGTTGGTCAGCAGCTTCGCGCTGTATTACGACTTGAACCATGGCGCGCACAACTTCCTGCTGCTGTACGCGCTGGCCGGCGTGTTCGTCGGCGTGGTCGGGGTGATCCCGGCGGTGATGGTGGCCGCGTTCCCGGCGCCGGTGCGGTTCTCGGGATTGTCGTTTTCCTACAACGTCGCCTACGCGGTGTTCGGCGCGGCCACGCCGCCGCTGATCGGCGGTTATCTGGCGCCGCATTTCGGCGGCATGGCGCCGGCGTACTACGTGATGGCGGTGGCGCTGGTCGGGGTGGCGGTGTCGGTGTATCTGCTGACCAACACCCGCCAGCGGTTCCACGAAGACTGAGCGCGCCGCGGGCGCGGCTCAGCAAACCATCACGAAGTAGACGCCGAAAATCCACAGCCCGGCGATCCAGCACCCCAGCATCGCCACGCACGCCACCAGGATCCAGGCCGCGCGCGCCCATCCGCCGCGGCCGAGCGCCCAGCGCGCAGCGACCACCGGCAAGGCCAGCCCGAGCAGCACGAACAGCGCCAGCACGGCCAGGCCCAGCGCCCAGAACGCGGTGGATTTTTCGCCGAACTCCGGCGGGCATTGGGTCGTGGCCAACGCCAGCGTCGGCCACAGCGCGCAGGCGAGCGCTGCGCAGCGCTTCATATGGCTTTCTCAGGGAAGGCAGGAGCAACAGCAAAATGGATTCCGGCTTTCGCCGGAATGACGGTGCACTGGAAGCGTTTCACCGCATGCAACAGACGCAACCTCCCAACCGTCATTCCGGCGAAAGCCGGAACCCATTTCGACTTTGCCGTTGCCTGCGCTGTGAGCGCCGCGACACGACTCGCGAACCGATGCGGGCCGCGAAAGCACCCCCGCATCACACGCCCGCCGCGCGCCGCCAGAAGAAATGCGCCAACGGCGGCAGCTTGCCGGCCAATCCCAGCAGTGGCCCGCGCAGCAGGGTCGCGGCGAAGTCGTCGTTGGAGAACAGCTTGTTCAAGCCGTCGAAACCGTAGGCGGCCAAAGCGTTCTCGCTGCGGCGCTCGCGCGCCCAGCGCTCCAGCCGGTGCGGCGAGCCGGGGTCGGCGCCGCGACGCTGCGCCTGCTGCAGGCTCGCACGCAGCCCGGCGACATCGCGCAAGCCGAGGTTGACGCCCTGCCCGGCCAGCGGATGCACCACGTGCGCGGCATCGCCGATCACCGCCACGCGCCCGGACACATAACGCTGCGCCAACTGCCGGCGCAGCGGAAACGCCGCGCGCTGCGACACGCCGGTGAGCGCGCCCAGGCGCCCGGCGAAGGCGCGTTCGAGTTCGATCAGGAACGCGCCGTCGTCGGCGGCGAGCAAACGCTCGGCCTCGGCGTCCGGCAAGGTCCACACGATGGAGCTGCGCTTGTCGCGCGCGCCGTCCTCGCCCAGCGTGGGCAGGAACGCGATCGGCCCGCCCGGCAGGAAACGCTGCCAACAGGTCGCTTCGTGGCTGCGTTCGCTGTCGACATACGCGACCAGGCCGCGCTGGCCGTAATCGTGCGCCGGCGCGTCGATGCCGGCGAGGCGGCGCAATTTGGATTCGGCGCCGTCGGCCGCGACCACCAGCCGCGCGCGCAGGCGGCGGCCGCCGGCCAGGGCGACGCCGACGCTGTCGGCCTGGTCGCGTTCCAGCCCTTCGACCTGCTCCGGGCAATGCAGTTGCACGCCGGCCGGGGCCAACGCCGACCACAGCCGGTCGACCAGCAAGCCGTTTTCGACGATCCAGCCCAGCTCGCGACGGCCGAACGCGTCGGCATCGAAGGCGATCTCGCCGCCGCCGGCCGCGTCCCACACCCGCATCGCGCGATAGGGCTGCGCGCGCGCCTCGCGCACCGAGCTCCACACGCCCAGGTCCTGCAGCAGCGCGGCGTTGTCGGGCGCGAACGCGTACACGCGCAGGTCCGGACGCTGCGGCGACCACGGCGCCGGCTCGCGCGCTTCGACCAGGGCCACCTCGAATCCGTCGCGGGCGAACGCCAGCGCCGCGGCCGCGCCGACCACGCCGGCGCCGACGACCACCACATCGAGAATCTCGCGCCGGCTCATGCGCGGCCTCCGCGGCGGCCGCTGGCGGCGTCGTCGAATCCGGCGGCGCCGGCGCGATCGTTGCGGCACAGCGCCGGCACGTCGCCGCGATAGCCCATCGCGCCGCCGACCAAAAACGACTGCGCACTGGCCAAACGATCGAACGCGAACAACCCAAGGCTGCGCAACGGCCGCATCAACTCGGTCTCGTTCGAGGCCAGCCGCGCCAGCCCGTCGGAGAAGCCCACGGTGCGTTCGCGGTCTTCCCGGCGCCGCTCCAGATAGCGCGCCAGCAACGCTTCGCTGCCGCAGTCGGCGTCGCCGGCGCTGCGCTGCTGCTCGATCAGTTCGGCCAGGGTCATCGCATCGCGCAGGCCGAGGTTGAAGCCTTGCGCGCCGATCGGATGGATGGTCTGGGCGGCGTTGCCGACCAGCACCGCGCGCGCCGCGACGGTGCGCTGCGCCAGCACCCGGATCGCCGGATACAGGCTGCGCGCGCCGCAGGCCAGCAACCGCCCGGCGCGCCAGCCGAACGCGTCCTGCGCGCGCGCCAGGAAGCCGGCCTCGTCGAGCGCGGCAACCGCGTCGGCCTCGGCCGTGGCGACGCCGTGGATCAAACCGTAATGGCGGTCGCCGCGCGGCAGCAGCGCGGTCGGGCCGTCGCGGCCCAGGCGCTCGTAGGCGGTGCCGTCGGGCGTGCGCTCGCCGCGCACGCGCGCGACGAACAAGGTCTGGCCGTAATCGTGTTGCTCGCTGCCGATGCCGAGCGCGTCGCGCACGCCGCTGCGGGTGCCGTCGGCGGCGACCAACAGCCGGGTGCGCAGGATCCGCTCACCGGCGCCGTCGGCCACGCGCACCGCGCGCCAGCCCTCGTCGCCGTCGGCCAGGCCGACGAAGCGCACCGGCCGATAGCGCAGCAGCCGCGGCAGTTCGGCCAGCCGCGCCTCCAGCGCTTCGCCGAAATCGCGCGCCACCACCACCCGGCCGAATTCCTCGCGGCCGTAGCGCTGGGCTTCCAGCACGGTGCGGCCGAAATCGCCGCGGCGGCTGATGTGGATGCGCCGGATCGGCCCGGTCGGCGCGCGCAACTTGGCCAGCACGCCGAGCGCGTCGAGGGCGTTGAGGGTGGCTTCGGCGAAGCTGAGGTTGCGTTCGTCGAACACCGCCGGCAGCGCGCCGGGCGGAGCGGCTTCGATCAGGCCCACGTCGAGGCCGATACGGTCCAAAGCGATGGCGAGACTGGCGCCGACCAAGCCGCCGCCGACGATCAGGACATCGTGGCTGGCGTGGATCTGCGCGCCGGAGGAGTGCGGCGTAGCGTCGGAAGTCATGGCGTTCATGATACTGGCGCGTTCGCTAAGCGTGCGTTCGCGGTTGTCGCAGCGTGGCGACCGGGTAGAAGAGCGTCGGGCCTGAAGGCCCTCCCACAAGTGCCCAGGCTTCGGCTGCCTGTGGCAGCGCCCGTGCGGGAGAGGCTTGCCTTTGCGGGAGGGCCTTCAGGCCCGACGCTGTTCGGCCAGCCCCACTGAATCAATCACTTAGGCCAAAACCGCGACCCAGGCGGCACATCCGCCCCGAGCTTCTTTAGAATGGCCGCATCGACGCGCCCGCGTCCGGAGCCAGATCCATGAAGCCGAACACCCGCAACAGCCTGATCCTCGCCCTGCTGGCCGTGTTGATGGTCGCCACCCGCGTCAATCATTGGGCGCCGATCCCCGACGCCTCGTGGGCGGTGTTCTTCATCGGCGGCTTCTATCTGCGCAGCTGGACCCGCTGGGCGTTCCCGGCGCTGATGGCGCTGGCGGTGCTGATCGATTACGCGGTCATCAGCCGCATGGGCATCAGCTTCTGGGACCACTACTGCGTCTCGGCCGCGTACTGGTTCCTGATCCCGGCGTACTTCGCGATGTGGGCCGGCGGCCTGTTCGTGGCGCGCAACTACAAGCGCCGCTGGAGCACCCTGGGCGTCGCCGCGGTCGCGATGGTGGCGTCGGTGGCGGTGTGCCAGTTGCTGAGCCAGGGCAGCTTCTACTGGATCTCCGCCTCGGTGCCGAACCCGACCGTCGCCGGCTGGGCCGCCAATTACTTCGAATGGCTGCTGCCGTACCTGCGCACCACCGCCACCTACGTCGGCATCGCCGCGCTGGTCCAGGCGATCGCCGCCGGCGCGAGCAAGACCGCGCTGGACGCGCGCTCCGACGACGCGCGCAAGCGCTGATCGCCGCAGCGCACGGGTCGACGCGATGGGCAACCGCCTCTCCAAGATCTACACCCGCACCGGCGACGACGGCTCCACCGGCCTGGGCGACGGCAGCCGCACCGGCAAGGATTCGGCCCGCGTCGGCGCCTACGGCACGGTGGACGAAGCCAATTCGACCATCGGCCTGATCCTCGCCGCCGAACTGCCGCACGACGTGCGCGAGCAACTGGTGTCGATCCAGCACCAGATGTTCGACCTCGGCGCCGAGCTGTGCATTCCCGGGCACGCAGCGATCTTCGCCGCCGACATCGACCGGCTGGAACAGTGGCTCGACGCGCACAACGAGGACCTGCCGCCGCTCAAGGAGTTCATCCTCCCGGCCGGCGGCGAGGCCGCGGCGCGCTGCCACATCGCCCGCACCGTGGTCCGCCGCGCCGAGCGCGAGACCGTCGCGCTGGCGCGCAGCGAAGACATCCGGCCCGAGGCGGTGCGCTATCTCAACCGCCTGTCCGACCTGTTGTTCGTGATCGCCCGCGTGCTGGCCCGCGCCGGCGGCCACGGCGAGGTCACCTGGAACCACGAGCGGCGCAAGGCCTGACGGCGTGCGCGTCTACACGCATCCGGCCTGCACGCGCCACGACCCGGGTCCGGGCCATGCCGAGCGGCCGCTGCGTCTGGTCGCGGTGACCGAATCGCTGCGCGAAGCCTTCCCCGACCGCCTGCGCTGGTGCGAAGCGCCGGCCGCGAGCCGCGGCCAACTGCTGCGCGCGCATTCCGACGAATTGCTGGCGCTGGTGCTGGACACGCCGGTCGACGGCCCCGTCCAGCTCGATCCCGACACCGTGCTCGCGCCGGGCTCGGCCGAGGCCGCGCTGCGCGCCGCCGGCGCCGGCGTGGCGGCGGTGGACGCGGTGCTCAAGGGCGAGGAAACCCGGGTCTTCTGCGCGGTGCGCCCGCCCGGCCACCACGCCACCGTGCACGCGGCGATGGGCTTTTGCCTGTTCAACAACATCGCTGTCGCCGCCGCCCACGCCTGCGACAAGCACGGCCTGGCGCGGGTCGCGGTGATCGACTTCGACGTCCACCACGGCAACGGCACCCAGGCCATCTTCGACAACGATCCGCGGGTGATGTACGTGTCCTCGCACCAGATGCCGCTGTACCCGGACACCGGGTATGCGCACGAACGCGGCGTCGGCAACATCGTCAACGCGCCGCTGCCGCCGGGCACCGGCAGCGAGGGCTTCCGCCGGGTCTGGCGCGAGCGTCTGCTGCCGACCCTCGACGGCTTCCGCCCGCAACTGGTGCTGATCTCGGCCGGCTTCGACGCGCACAAGCGCGACCCGCTGGCGCAGATCGACCTGGACGGCGAGGACTTCGCCTGGCTCACCGCCGAACTGGTCGCCCTGGCCGAGCGCCACGCCCAGGGCCGGGTGGTGTCGATGCTGGAAGGCGGCTACGACCTCGCCGCGCTGCGCGAGAGCGCGGTGGCCCACGTCGGCGCGATGCTGGCCTGAGAGCCATATCGCCTGAGCGGGCCGAAGCCCCTGTAGGAGCGGCGCGAGCCGCGACCGCGGGGTAGCCAGTCGCGTCGCAAGCGCAGTGTCGCGGTCGCGGCTTGCGCCGCTCCTACAGGAAGCTACGGCCGCCGTGGATCAGCCTTCGGGCTTGGCCTCGAACTCCAGCGACGCCGAATTGATGCAGTAACGCAACCCGGTGGGTCGCGGCCCGTCCGGAAAGACGTGCCCCAGGTGCGACCGGCAACGCGCACATTTGACTTCGATCCGGCGCATTCCGTGACTCTCGTCGGCATGCTCGGCGACCGCGTCGGGGTGGATCGGCTGGTAGTAGCTCGGCCAGCCGCTGCCCGAGTCGTACTTGGTGTCCGAGCCGAACAAAGGCTCGCCGCAGGCGACGCAGGTGTAGGTACCGGCCTCCTTGTGGTTCCAGAAGCGGCCGGTGAAAGCGCGCTCGGTGGCCGAGCAGCGGCACACGGCGTACTGCTCCGGCGACAGCTGCTCGCGCCATTCAGCTTCGGTCTTCTCGACCGGGACGGCGGGGTCGGGGCTGGGGTGCTGGCTCATGGTCTCCTCCGGGGTGGGCGGCGCCACGTTGCCGGCACGATCGGCAGGGATTCCCGGCCGGACCGGCGAAAGTTGCAAGATGAACGCCGTTGACTCCCAGATGGCGCTCGCGTTGCCCGCTTGCAAGGGATGGGGCAAGCTAACCGCCGTTTTTCAACGTCTGCCGGATGCTCGCGTGCGCAAACCCCTCCGCTTGCTCCCGTTGTCGCTCTGCATCGCCATCGCCCTGCCCGCGTACGCGGCGGACGACAACGAGAATTGGGGGCTGTGCCCGCTGATCGACGCGGTCCCGTCCTTCGACGACGCCCCCGCCCCGAGCGGCACCGCCGACCAGCGCGCCAGCCAGCCCACCGCCATCGACGGCGGCACCCTGCAGCGCGCCGGCGACGACCAGAACATCGTCGTCCAGGACAACGTCCGCCTCAGCCGCGGCGACCAGTTCCTGGGCACCGACAAGCTCAGCTACAACCAGGAATCGGGCAAGTACACCGCCGAGGGCCACGTCCGCTACCAGGACTCGAGCATGCGCCTGGTCGCCGAGCACGCCGAGGGCGACCAGAACGCCGACAAGCACCAGATCGACGACGTCGAATACCAGCTGACCTCGCGCCGCGGCAACGGCGGCGCCGAGCGGATCGAGCTCAACGGCGTCAAGGGCTCGCTGCTGAGCTCGACCTATTCGACCTGCGCGCCGAACCAGCGCGCCTGGGAACTGCGCGCCCACCGCATCGACATCGACACCGACGAAGGCATGGGCGTGGCGCGCAACGCGACCCTGCGCATCGGCAAGGTGCCGGTGCTGTACGTGCCGTGGTTCATGTTCCCGGTCGACGACCGCCGCCGCACCGGCCTGCTGTATCCGAACATCGGCTTCTCCGGCAAGAACGGCTTCGACTGGCGCCAGCCGATCTACCTCAACCTGGCGCCGAACTACGACGCGACCTTGTTCCCGCGCTACATGAGCAAGCGCGGCGAGAGCCTGGGCGTGGAGTTCCGCTGGCTGTACGAGAACGGCTCGGGCGAGACCTACGTCAACTGGATGCCGCGCGACGACCTCTCGCGCAAGGATCCGGACCGCTACAGCTACTACATCCGCGAAGGCAATCCGGTGCTCAAGCCGGGCGAGCCGATCCCGCTGCTGCCCGAAAACCAGCGCCCGCGCGACAACCGCGGCGAGTTCGCGTTCAAGGGCAGCCACCGCTTCAACGGCACCTGGTACGCCGCCGCCAACCTGGCCTGGGTCAGCGACAAGTACTACCTGCAGGACTTCAGCAACAGCCTGTACGGCCAGTCGGCCACCTCGCTGCGCAGCGAGGTCGGCGTGTACGGCCGCGGCCGCTACTGGGACGCGAGCTTCATCGCCGACCACAACCAGCTGGCCGACTTCACCCTGCAGGAAAACTCGCTGGCCTACGACCGCCTGCCGCGCGCGACCTTCCATTGGGCGCAGCCGATGCAGCGCTGGCTGGAGACCGGCGTGGACACCGAGGCGGTGCGCTTCCAGCACTCGGACATGAAGTTCATCAGCAACGATCCCACGCCAGGCATTCCGGCCAACCTGCGCCGCGAGATCCCGGGCGGCAGCCGCTTCGACATCCGTCCCTACGTGAGCTTCCCGCTGGAAGGCGCGGCCTGGTACATCCGGCCCAAGCTGGCCTGGCGCTACACCGCCTACGACCTGGACGCCAACCTCGCCCAGCAGATCGCCACCCAGCGCGCGATCACCGAGTTCAAGACCAACACCCCGAGCGAAGAGCAGATCCGCTCGTTCTACAACAAGTCGCCCAGCCGCAGCCTGCCGATCACCTCGATCGACGCCGGCCTGTATTTCGACCGCGAGACCGAAATCCGCGGCGATCACTACGTGCACACCCTGGAGCCGCGCGTGTTCTACCTGCGCGCGCCCTACCGCGACCAGGACGGCTTGCCGCTGTTCGACACCAGCCCGATGTCGTTCAGCTGGGGCGCGCTGTTCCGCGACAACCGCTATTCCGGCGCCGACCGCCAGACCGACGCCAACCAGCTCACCACCGCACTGACCACCCGCCTGATCAACTCCGAGGACGGCCGCGAGCGGCTGGCCGCGAGCATCGGCCAGATCCAGTACTTCGACGACATCCGCGTGGTCGCCGGCGCCGAGACCCCGATCAAGCAGGGCAAGTCGGCCTGGGTCGCCGACGTCAGCGTCTCGCCGACCGACCGCTGGACCATCAACGCGACCTACCAGTGGGATCCGCGCCTGCGCAGCGAGGACGTCGCCACCCTGCGCGCGCGCTACCTGTTCGGCAACGCCGGCGTGGTCAACTTCGCCTACCGCTACCGCCGCAACCTGGCCGCGCCGCCGGGCTCGCCGAGCGACATCGCCGATCAGTATGAGCAGGCCGACGTCTCCTTCCTGTACCCGATCAACAACAACTGGAGCATCGTCGGCCGCTACTACTACTCGATCAAGGACAGCCGTCCGCTCGAGCAGATCGCCGGCGTGCAGTGGGAAAGCTGCTGCCTGGCGGTGCGCGCGATCGCCCGCCGCTACCAGCGCAACCGCTCCGAAGACCTGAACAGCTCGTTTCAGGTGGAGTTCGAACTCAAGGGTCTAGGCTCGGCGGGCCAGAACACGGAGAAGGTTTTGCGCCGTGCTATTCTCGGCTACAACCGCGACGACCTCTATTTGACGCCTCCTTCGCCTTCGATCAGCCGCGAAAATCGCGGTCCCGGCGGCGACGAGGCCATCCTCGACCCGACCCTATGAACAATCGTTTTGTCCGTGCCCTGACCGCTGGCGTCCTGGCCGGCGGCCTGCTGATCGGCGTCGCCCAGGCCCAGGAGCTGCAGCCGATCGACCGGATCGCTGCGGTCGTGGACGAGGACGTCATCCTCAAGACCGAGCTCGACCGCGCGGTCGCCAACATCCTGGGCCAGTACGCCGGCCGCAGCGAACAGCTGCCGCCGCGCGACGTGCTCGAGCGCCAGGTGCTCGAGCGCCTGATCCTGCTCAAGCTGCAGGTCGCCCAGGCCCAGGGTACCGGCGTGCGCGTGACCGACCAGGAGATCGAGCAGGCCATCGCCGGCATCGCCCAGTCCAACCGCATCAGCGTCGACCAGCTGCGCCAGCAGCTGGCCCGCGACGGCAGCTCGTTCGCCGACTTCCGCAATTCGATCCGCGACGAACTGCTGGTGCAGCGCCTGCGCCAGCGCTTCGCCCAGACCCGGGTCTCGGTCAGCGACGCCGAAATCGATGCCGCCCTGGCCGCCCAGGCCAACACCGGCACCCAGTACCACCTGGCCCACATCCTGATTTCGCTGCCCGAAGGCGCCACGGCCGAGCAGATCGCCACCGCGCAGAAGAAGGTCGACGGCGTCAAGACGCTGATCGACAAGCGCGAGATGGACTTCAATGCCGCCGCGGTGCGCTATTCCGACAGCCCCAACGCGCTGGAAGGCGGCGACCTGGGCTGGCGCAGCACCGACGAAATCCCGGCCGCGTTCGCCGAGCTGATGAAGTCGATGAAGGCCGGCGACGTCACCCAGCCGCTGCGCGGCCCGAGCGGCTTCCAGCTGCTCAAGCTGGTCGAGGTGCGCGACGCCTCCAAGGCCGGCCCGCAGATGGTCACCCAGTACCACGCCCGCCACATCCTGGTGCGCGTCAGCGACAAGATCACCGAAGCCCAGGCCAAGGCCAAGGCCGAGACCCTGCGCGCGCGCATCGCCGGCGGCGCCAAGTTCGAGGACGTGGTCAAGGAAAGCTCCGAAGACCTGGGCACCCAGGCCAAGGGCGGCGATCTGGGCTGGTTCACCCGCGACGAATTCGGTCCCGAGTTCGGCGGCGCGGTCGGCGCCCTGGCCGACAACGAAGTCTCGCAGCCGGTCCACACCAGCGCGGGCTACCACATCGTCCAGCGGTTGGGCACGCGCGAAAGCGACATGGCCGACCAGAGCAAGCGCGCCCAGGTCCAGGAGACCATCGGCCGGCGCAAGCTGGAAGAAGAGTGGAACCGCTTCCTGCGCGAGAAGCGCAGCGAGGCCTATGTCGACTTCCGCGTCGGCAAGGGCTCGGAAAGCAACCAGCCGGGTACCGAAACCACGCTGCCGCCCGCCAAGGGCGGCTGACGTGACCCCGCCCCGGCTCGCGCTGGTGCCGGGCGAGCCGGCCGGCGTCGGGCCGGAGCTGTGCGTGCGGCTGCTGCAACAGCCGCGCGACTACGACCTGATCTGCTACGCCGACCCGCGCAGCCTGCGCGCCGCGGCCGACGCCCTCGCCCTGCCCTTGACCCTGCTTCCGCCCGACCGCCCTTCGCGCGCGCCGGGCGAGATCGCCGTGGTCGAAATCCGCAACCCCGCGCCCCCGGCCTTCGGCACGCCCGAGCCGGCCAACGCCGCGGCGGTGATCCAGGCCCTCACCGACGCCGCCCAGGCCTGCCTGGACGGGCGCCTGGACGGGGTGATCACCGGCCCGGTGCACAAGGCGGTCATCAACCAAGGCGGCATCGCCTACACCGGCACCACCGAGCTGCTGGCCCAGCAGGCCGGCTGCGAGGTGGTGATGATGCTGGCCAACGACATCGTCCGGGTCGCCCTGGCCACCACCCACCTGCCGCTGCGCGCGGTCGCCGATGCGATCGCGCCCGAGCCGCTGGCGCGGACCCTGCGCATCGTCGAGGCCGCCCTGCGCGGCGACTTCGGCCTGCAGCGCCCGCGCATCGCCGTGCTCGGCCTCAACCCCCACGCCGGCGAAGCCGGGCACCTGGGGATGGAGGAGATCGAGGTGATCGAGCCGGTCCTAGCCGCGCTGCGCGGCGAGGGGCTGGACCTGATCGGCCCGCTGCCGGCCGACACCGCGTTCCTGCCGGCCAAGCTGCAAGGCTTCGACGCGGTGCTCGCGATGTACCACGACCAGGGCCTGCCGGTGCTCAAATACAGCGGTTTCGAGCGCGCGGTGAACCTGACCCTGGGCCTGCCCTACCCGCGCGTGGCGGTCGACCACGGCACCGCCCTGGACCTGGCCGGGCGCGGCCTGGCCGACCCGTCCAGCCTGATCGCCGCAGCCGACACCTGCGCCCGCATCGCCCGGACGCGTTCGTCCCGCACTTCCCGTACCCCGCCCGGAGGCTCGCCATGACCGGCACCGCCAAGACCCACGCCAAGGGCTTCAAGCCCGAGGCCAAGAAGCATCTGGGCCAGCACTTCCTGCACGACGCCAACATCATCGCGATGATCGTGCAGGCGGTGGACCCCAAGCCAGGCGACCGTCTGGTCGAAATCGGCCCCGGCCAGGGCGCGATCACCTTCCCCCTGCTCGACCGCCACGGCGAGCTGACCGTGATCGAGTTCGACCGCGACCTGATCTTCCCGCTCACCGAGTCGGCGCGTTCGCACGGCACGCTGGAAGTGATCCATCGCGACGTGCTCACCGTCGATTTCGGCGCCCTGGCGCACAACGGCGGGCCGATCCGGCTGGTCGGCAACCTGCCCTACAACCTGTCCTCGCCGATCCTGTTCCATGCGCTGGAGCACGCCGCGGCGATCCGCGACATGCACTTCATGCTGCAGAAGGAAGTCGTCGACCGCATGGCCGCCGAACCCGGCAGCAAGGTCTACGGCCGGCTCAGCGTGATGCTGCAGGCCTACTGCCAGGTGATCGCATTGTTCGACGTGCCGCCGGCGGCGTTCCGGCCGCCGCCGAAGGTCGATTCGGCGGTGGTGCGGATGATCCCGCTGGCGCCCGAACGCATCGGCATCGACGACCACGCGCTGTTCGCGCGCGTGGTCCGCGACGCCTTCGGCCAGCGCCGCAAGACCTTGCGCAACGCGCTTTCGCTGGTCTGCGACGGCGCCTCGATCGAAGCCGCGGGCCTGCGTCCCGACGCGCGCGCCGAGCAGTTGCAGGTGGCCGAATTCGTGCGTCTGGCCAACTGGCTGCGCGCGCACGACAAGGTGCTGCCGGATCCTTCCGCGAGCTGATCGCAGCGCATCAAACCGCTGCCGGCGCGGCCGCCCGCCGACGCCTGCGACCACGATCCCAGCCGCTGCGCCCGGGGCGTTTTGCCCCTCCCCGCGTTATAGCGGGAACTCATTCCCGCTTCATCCCCGCTTTGCTTAAACTGCCGCCATGAACCGCCCCACCGAATACGTCTTCGACATCGACGTGGCCACCCGTTACCTGGACGATCAATCCGCTCCGGAGCAGGACCGCTACGTGTTCGCCTACACCATCCACATCCGCAACGCCGGCACCGTTCCCGCGCGCCTGATCGCGCGCCACTGGGTGATCACCGACGCCAACGGCAAGGTGCAGGAAGTGCGCGGCGACGGCGTGGTCGGCGAGCAGCCGTGGCTGCGTCCGGGCGACGATTACGAATACACCTCCGGCGCGGTGCTGGAAACCAGCCTGGGCACGATGGAAGGCAGCTACGCGATGGTGGCCGACGACGGCACCCGTTTCGATGCGCCGGTTCCGTCGTTCACCCTGACCGTGCCGCGCACGCTGCACTGAGCGCGGACGGCACATGAGCGTTTGGGCAATCGGCGACCTGCAAGGCTGTTACGACGCCACCCAGCGACTGCTGGAGCGGCTCAACTTCGACCCCGCGCAGGACCGGCTGTGGTTCTGTGGCGACCTGGTCAACCGCGGCGGGCAATCCCTGGAAACACTGCGTCTGGTCCACTCGCTGCGCGAGCACAGCGTGGTGGTGCTGGGCAATCACGACCTGTCGCTGCTGGCGATCGGCCAGCGCACCGAGGAAGAGAAGCGCAAGGTCAATCCCGACCTGCAGCGCATCGTCCTGGCCGAGGACGGCGAGTCGCTGCTGGACTGGCTGCGCATGCAGAAGCTCGTCCACGTCGACCGCACGCTCGGCTGGATGATGGTGCACGCCGGGCTGGCGCCGCGCTGGACCCCGGCGATGGCCGAGCGCCACGCGCGCGAGGTCGAGGAGCGCCTGCACGGCGATCAGTACCGGCGCCTGCTCAAGAACATGTACGGCGACCGCCCGGCCTGGAATCCCAAGCTGGCCGGCATCGACCGCCATCGCGCGATCATCAACATCTTCACCCGCCTGCGCTATTGCACGCCGCGCGGCCGCATCGCCTTCGAGGACAAGGGCAGCCCGGGCACCCAGCCGGTCGGCCTGTACCCCTGGTACGAGGTGCCGGGCCGGGTCGAGCGCGATCTCAAGATCGTGTGCGGGCACTGGTCCACGCTGGGCTTGTTCATCGGCCACGGCGTGCACGCCATCGACACCGGCGCGGTCTGGGGCGGCAAGCTCACCGCGCTGCAGCTGGACACCGACGAGCTGCGTCTGGTCCAGGTGCCCGGCCGCGACGTGCCGGCGCATCCGCCGCGGCCCAGGCCGCCGCGCCCGCCGGCGAGCTGAGCGGACGATGCGCCTGCGCCACGGATGGCCGCGACCGCAGCCCGGGCCGATGCTTCGCGCATCGGCCGGCCGGTTCTTGCCGCGACTGCTTCGCTTCGCGCTGCCGCTGCTCGCCGCGCTGCTGGCCGCCTGCTCGCAATCCGCCGCGCCGCCGGCCGAGCCTTCCACTACCAGCCGCGTATGGCCGGCGCCTTCGGCCGAACCCGCCCAGCCCTCGCCGCCCCTGGTCGCCGCCGCGCGCGCGCAGGTCGGCGTGGTGCGTTTGTACGACCCGGCTTATGTGCAACTGAGCTATCCCGGCGGCGACGTCGCGCCCGACCGCGGCGTGTGCACCGACGTGGTGATCCGCGCGCTGCGCGTGCAGGGCCTGGACCTGCAACGCAGCGTGCACGAAGACATGCGCGCCAACTTCGCCGCGTACCCGGCGCTGTGGCGGGCGACGGCGACCGACCGCAGCATCGACCACCGCCGCGTGCCCAACCTGCGCCGCTGGTTCGAGCGCCAGGGCTGGTCGCAACCGGTCAGCGCCGACGCCGCCGACTACCGCGCCGGCGACGTGGTGACCTGGGATCTCGGCCGCGGCCAGACCCACATCGGCATCGTCTCCGACCGCCGCTCCTGGGACCGGCGCCGGCCGCTGATCCTGCACAACATCGCGCGCGGGACGCAGGAGGAAGACGTGCTGTTCGCCTACACCGTCACCGGACGCTATCGGCCGCAGCTGCCGCCGGCGGTCGCGCAGCGATGAAGCCGACCGAGACACCGCCGCCGCAGACGCCGGCCGAGCCGCCGCCCGGCACCGGCGGCCCCAACCGCCGGCTCGCCGCCGAGATCGACGCGCGCGAGTACCGCCGGCATCGGCCCGACCTGATGCTGCTGATGGGTTGCGCCGTCATCGGCGTGCTGGTTCTGGTGCAGATCGTGCGCACCCACCTCGACACGTCGGACGCGGCCGCCAAGGCCGAGGCGGAACGCAGAGCGGCGGTGGACGATAGCGCCGCGCCGGCTGCGAGCGCTGGCACCCACGCGGCTGCGTCGGTCATGGACCGCGTATTCGAAGCCACGCTCGCCGACCTCAAGGCGCGCAGCGCCTCGGACGTTGAGGCGCAGCGGCAGACCGTCGCCTATCGCGCGATGCTGGCCGCCACCATCGCCAAGGCCCAGCTCGCGCTCGATATCGACGCGTTCGAATGCGGGCCGCGCCTGTGCATGGGCTCGGTGCGCGGCGACGCCAGCGCCTACGCGGCGCTGCACGCCGCACTCGCGAGCGCGTCGCCGCTGCCCATCTACGCCCTCACTGATCAGCCCGGCGCGCGCGAGCGCGCCGACGGCCCGCATCGCTTCATGTTCTCGATCGAGGCGAGCGCCGGCGAAACCGGCGCGCCTGCGCCCAAGCCCTGAGCGCCGCCGCCTGCGGCAGACTCAGTCCATGCCCAGGCGAACGTAGTCCACGTACTCGAAGTCGAACTCGTTGCGTTCGTCGGCGCGGTGCGATTCGCGCGCGGTCTCGCGCCATTCGGCGGCATCGAAGCGCGGGAAGAACGCATCGGCGCCCTCGACCACGGTGTCGACCCGGGTCAGGTACAGCCGCGTCGCCGACGGCAGGCACAGCGCATAGATCTCGCCGCCGCCGATCACGCACAGCTCGGCGGCGCCGTCGGCCGCGGCCAACTCCAGCGCCTGCTCGGTCGAGCCCACCGCCTCCATGCCGGCGAACGGCACCGCGCCCGAACGCGTCAGCACCAGATTGCGCCGCCCCGGCAGCGCGCGGCCGAGCGACTGCGCGGTCTTGCGGCCCATCAACAGCGGCTTGCCCAGGGTCAGCGCCTTGAAGCGTTTGAGGTCGTCGGACAAACGCCACGGCAGCGCGTTGTCGCGGCCGATGGCGTGATGGCGGTCGAGCGCGGCGATCAGGCTCAGACGCGGCGCGGCGGGGGTCGGTGCGGTCATCGGAAAGCCTCTTCGAGAACTAGCGAAAGCCGTGCGTTGCCGCCGGCGCCTGCGGTGTCGAACTCGATGTCGTCGAGTTTCCAGGCGCCATCCTCGCGGCGCATCAGCGCGCGGTCGTGCCGCTGCCGCGCGGGATCGGGCTCGGCGACGACGGTCAAGGCGATGTCGATGCGCGCGCGGTCGCCGGCGAGCGCCTCGGCGGCGCCCGGCGCGAAGCCGACGAGGTTTTCGTCCTGGAACGCGCTGCTGAAGACGTCGTCTTCGATCAGCGGCGGCTTGTCGCCGGGATGTTCGGCGATGAAGCGGTCCTGCAGACGCAGCGCTTTTTGCAGGCGTGCGCGCAACGCGCGGGTCAGCAATGGCTCGCACGCGGCCAGGCGCGGACCTTGCGGCAGGCCGGCCGCGCTGCCGTCGGCATAGGCGCGCATATGCAGGCGATAGAACGCGGACACCGCTTCGATCGCCTCCACGGGAACGCGCGCATCGGCGGCGACGGCGGCGTGCGCGCGCGCCGGTTCGGGCGCGGCCGTATGCACGCAAGCGACCGTCGCCAGCAACGCCATCGCGAGCCCAACCACAGCGAGCCGACGATAGTGCGGCATGCGCGCTCCATGCGGCCCGGCGGCGCCGGCGCCGTTCGATCCCCGACCGCCGCGCGCGGCGGCGGCGTTCACACCGCCACCGGCGCCTTGATCGCGGGCGCGGGATCGTAGCCCTCGATGGCGATATCGTCGTAGCCGAACGCGAACAGATCGCTCACATCCGGATTGAGCCTCAGCGTCGGCAGCGCGCGCGGTTCGCGCGCGAGCTGCTCGCGCGCCTGCTCGAAGTGATTCGAGTACAGATGCGCATCGCCCAGCGTGTGGACGAAATCGCCGACGCCCAGCCCGCACACCTGCGCGATCATGTGGGTCAGCAGCGCGTAGCTGGCGATGTTGAACGGCACGCCGAGGAAGATGTCGCCGCTGCGCTGGTAAAGCTGGCAGCTGAGCTTGCCGTCGACCACGTAGAACTGGAACAGCGCGTGGCAGGGCATCAGCGCCATCTTCGGCAGGTCGGCGACGTTCCAGGCGCTGACGATCAGCCGGCGCGAATCGGGATTGCGCTTGATCTCGTCCACCACCCAGCGGATCTGGTCGATCTCGCCGCCCGCGCCGTCGGCCCAGCGCCGCCACTGGTGGCCGTAGACCGGGCCGAGGTCGCCGTTGGCGTCGGCCCATTCGTCCCAGATGCCGACCTTGTTCGCTTTCAGGTAGGCGATGTTGGTGTCGCCCTGCAGGAACCACAGCAGCTCGTGCACGATCGAGCGCAGGTGCAGCTTCTTGGTGGTGACCAGCGGGAAGCCCTGGTTCAAGTCGAAGCGCATCTGCCAGCCGAACACGCTGCGCGTGCCGGTGCCGGTGCGGTCCGATTTCTCCGCGCCGTGTTCGAGCACATGGCGCAGCAGGTCGAGGTATTGGCGCATCGCTCAGCCCTTGGCCGGCTCGGCCGCCGGCAGTTGCGGTTGCAGGGTCGGCGAGCGCGTGGACAGCCACAGCCAGAACAGGCCCAGCACGATCAGCGGCACGCTCAGCACCTGGCCCATGGTCAGCCAGCCGAAGGCGAGGTAGCCGTGGTCGCCGAGCTGCTGGTCGGGCACGCGCACGAATTCGACCAGGAAGCGGAAGCAGCCGTACAGCAGCGCGAACAGGCCCGAGACCGCATAGCGCGGGCGCGGCTTGCTGGAGAACCACCACAGCAGCACGAACATGGTCAGCCCTTCCAGCGCGGCCTGGTACAGCTGCGAGGGATGGCGGGCGTAGCGTTCCAGCGCGCCGGCGGCGAACTGGGTCTGCAGTTGCTGCGCGCTCCAGTTGGCGAACTCCGGCGCGCGCGGAAACACCACGCCCCAGCCGCCGTCGGTGAACTTGCCCCACAACTCGCCGCCGATGTAGTTGCCGAGCCGGCCGAAGCCCAGGCCCGGCGGCACCAGCGGGGCGATGAAGTCGAGGGTGTCGAAGAAGTGGGTGCGGTGGCTGCGCGACCACCACCACACTGCGGCGACCACGCCGAGCAGGCCGCCGTGGAAGCTCATGCCGCCTTCCCAGATGCGCAGCAGCATCAGCGGGTCGCGCAGCAGATCGGCGAAGCCGTAGAACAACACGTAGCCGATGCGGCCGCCGAGCACGACGCCGATCATGGCGTAGAACAGCAGGTCGCCGTAGGAGGCCTCGCTGACCCCGGGCAGGCGTCCGGCGCGGACCCGTTGCCGCCCCAGCCACCAGGCGGTGACGAAACCCAGCAGGTACATGATTCCGTACCAGTGGATTTGCAGCGGGCCGAGGGACAGCGCGATCGGATCGATCTGGTGCAGGATGATCATGCGACGAGACGGGCTCGGGGCAGCGGAGGACCGACGTATTGTGCCCCAGCGCGCCGGCGCGCAGGGTGCGGGTTGCGGCCGCTGGGCGCCGGGGGCGCACCGCGTTTCAGCTGCGCTTGGGCTTGCCTCGGCGACGCCGGGGCGGCGCTGTGCCGGCGCGGGGCGTGCGGTTGCCGAGGTGCGGCTTGCGAGCGGCGTGCTTGTCCGGGCCTGGCGACGCGGCGCCGACCGCGGCGACGTCGGTTAGAACGAGCTGTTGCGCGGCCGGCTGCCACAGGCGCGATGGCAGCAGGGCCCAGCGCGGCTGGACTGGCTCGTGCGGCATCGGCGGCGACGGCATCGGCCGCCCCGGAACCGGCTACAGCAGAACCGGCTCGTCGGGCAACTCGTTGCCGGCCGCATCGGCGCCGCCGGCCCGGCGCGGAAACGCCTCGGCCATGATCTGGTTCAAAGCGGCGATGCCGCCGAGCACGGCCGCCTCGGCCTCGCCGGCCGCCAGCGCCTGCTGGATGCCTTCGCACACCGCCTGCCAGCGCTCGTCGCCGACCCGCCGCGCGTAGCCGCGGTCGGCGACGATCTCGATGCGGTGATCGGCCAGCAACAGGTACAGCAGCACGCCGTTGTTGCCCGCGGTGTCCCACACCCCGAGCTGGGCGAACGCGGCGTGCGCGGCCTGGCGCGCGTCGCGCCCGGCGATGAGTTCGTTCCAGCCCAGCCGCGCCTCGACCGCGAAGCGCAGCTGGCCGCTGTGGTCGGCTTCGCCCACGGCGATGGCCTCGGCGATGCGGCGCAGGCTGGCTTCGGGGAACCGCCGCCGCGCCGACGCGGCGCACAGGTGCTTGAGGATGCGCATCACCAGCTCCCCGAGGCGCCGCCGCCTCCGCTCGAACCGCCGCCGCCGGACCAGCCGCCCCCACCACCGCCTCCACCGCCACCCCAGCCGCCGCCATAACCGCCCCAGCCGCCGCTGCCGGCGTAATGCCCGTCGCCGCGGCCGAACAGCGAGAAGAAGAAGCCGCAGGCCACCGCCAGCGCGACCAGGCCCCACGACATCGCCAGCAGCCAGGCGACCACGCCGGCGCCGACGCCACCGATCGCCCCGCGCAGCAGCGCCGGCACGCCGCCGAACACGCCGCGGATCAAGGCCGAGCCGATCATCGCCAACACCAGCACCATGACCCAGTTGCCGCCGTCCGCGCCGGCGCCCACGCCCTGCTCGCCGGCGCCCATCGGCTCGGGCAGCGGCTCGCCGTCGATCAGCCGGGTCAGCATCGCGGTGGCGTCGAGCAGGCCGCCGGCGTAGTCGCCGGTGCGGAACTTGGGCCCGATGTATTCCTGGATGATGCGGCCGGACTGCAGATCGGTGATCGCGCCCTCCAGCCCGTAGCCGACCTCGATGCGCACGCGCCGGTCGTCCTTGGCTACCACCAGCAGCACGCCGTCGTCGACGCCCTTGCGACCGAGCTTGAACTGCTCGAACGCGCGCACCGCGTAGGAGTCGATGTCCTCCGGTTGCGTGCTCGCCACCATCAGCACCTGCAACTGGCTGCCCTTGCGCTGCTGCAGCGCGCGCGCCTGCGCTTCCAGGGCCGCGCGCGCGGTCGCGTCGAGGGTGCCGGTAGTGTCGACCACCGGCGAATCCAGCGCCGGGATCGGCGCCGGCGCCTGGGCGAAGGCGGCCGCCGCCAGCAGCGACAGGCCCAGCGCCAGCAGCGCGCGCCAGCCGCGTGTTCGTATCGTGCGCAGGTTCACCATGATCCGCTCGCTCCGCCGCCACCGCTGCGGCCACCGCCGCCGGACCAGTCCGAGCCGTTGGATCCGCCCGAACCCATACCACCCGAATCCGAACGGGCCGGATCGCCCGAACGCGCCGCGCGTTCGCCATCGGCCGACACGCGCCGGCCGCCGGCCGTTACGCGCGAACGCGAACCGCCGCCCCAGCCTTCGCCGTTGAGCAGGAACACCAGCAACCACGCGAAGTAGCCGAACAGCCCGACGCCGAGCCAACCGGCAGCGCCCAGGCCGGCCAGGTCGCCGCCGCCGAGCCGCAGCAGCGCGCGCCAGCCGCACCAGGCCAGGCCCGCCAGCACCGCGACGCGCAGCGCGAACCCCAGCCGCCCGCTCTGCCAGGCGATCGCCGGCGGCGCGACCACGCCGACCATCAGCGGCGTGGCGAACAGCACCGCCACCATCGCAATGCCGATCTCGCCCGGCGCCGGCACGCCACGGCAGAACAGCGCCGCCAGCGCGACCGCGACGGCCAGCGCGACCGCAACCGCGCCGGCCAGGATGCGCAGCCAACGCCGCGGCCGCAGCGCCTGTCCGAGCGCGCCGCCGGCGAGGCCGCAGGCCAGCGCGAACACGATCCGGGTCGCCGACGGCCCGCCCCAGGTCGCCGCGGCCAGCGCGGGCGGCAGCAACGCCGCCGGCGCCGCCACGGCCAGCGGCCAGCCGCGCGCGTTCGCCTGCCAGCCCACGGCCAGGGCAAAGGCGAAACCGAGCACGCCGATGAGGTGGACCGGCCGCCACGTCGCCGCGCCGGACGCGGCGGACGCATAGGCATCCGGGTGCGGCGGCGGCAGCGGTTCTTGTTCGATCAGCGCGGCCAGCGCCGCGCTGGCGGCGTCGATGCCGGCGTCGTACTCGCCGCGCGCCAGCGCCGGCAGCAGGTAATCGGACAGCACGTCCTGCGCGGCCGCATCGGTAATCCGGCCTTCCAGTCCGTAGCCGACCTGGATGCGCGCACGGCGGTCCGCGCGCGCGACCACCAGCAGCACGCCGTCGTCGACGCCGGCGCGGCCGAGCGCCCACGCATCGAACGTGCGCTGCGCATAGGCGGCGATGTCTTCCGGCGCGGTGCTGGCCACGACCAACACCTGCAACTGCGCGCCGCTGCGTTCGCGCAGCTCGCGCGCTCGCATTTCCAGGCGCGCGCGGGTGGCGGGGTCGAGCGTGCCGGTGTCGTCGCGCACCGGCGAATCCAGCGCCGGCACCGGCGGCAACGCGGCCGGCGGCGTCTGCGCCCACAGCGGCCACGCGAGCGTCAGCAGGCATAGCAGCAGCGCGAGCGCGCCACCACGCCGGCGCGGCGCGAATCCGGACTGCAGGCGTGTGGCCGCCATCACCAGCGCCCCGACGCGCCGCCGCCGTCGCTGCTTCCGCCACCGCCGGAATAGCTGCTGGAACTGCTGGAGCTGGAGGATGAGGACGAGGACGAACGCCGGCGCCGGCGCTCGTCTTCGTCGTCCCAATGCGGACCGCCGCGGCGCGCGCTGCCGCTGGCGAACGCGCTGACCGCTGCGAACGCGGTGGTGATGTAGGTCAGCAGCGCCATCGGCATCCACCGGTTCCAGTCCAGGAGGTCCGGCGCCGCCTTCGGCGCGGTGAACACGTAGGCGGCCGCCGCCACCGCGGCGATCAGCGCGAGCCGGCCGAAGAACGCCATCGGCCCGCGCCGCCACGCCGCACGCATGCCGAACAAGGGGATCAGCGCGAACGGCGAGGCGATCAGGCCGGCGAACACCCACAGCGGCCACGGCACGCGTTCGCCTTCGGGCGCGGGCAACGGCGTGCCGTCGACCAGGCCGATCAACGCGTCGTAACCACGCTCCAGACCGCCGGCGTAGTCGCCGTCGCGGAACGCCGGGGCCAGGACTTCCTCGATGATCCGGCCGGCATCCTGATCGGAGATCGCCTCGTCCAGGCCGCGGCCGAGGTGGATGCGCATGCTGCGGTCGCGCTTGGCCACCACGATCAGCACGCCGTCGTCGACGCCCGCCCGGCCCGGCTGCCATTGCGCGAACACCCGGCCGGCGTAGGCGGCGATGTCTTCGCCGCCGGTGCTGTCGAGCATCAGCAACATCAGCTGCGCGCCTTTGCGCCGTTGCAGTTCCAGCGAGCGCTCGCTCAGGTGCGCGATCGCGGCGGCGTCGAGGCTGCCGGTGAGGTCGACCACCGGGCCGGTCAAGGTCGGCACCGGCACGCCCGCCGACGGCCCGGCTTCGGCCGGCGCCTGCGTCCCCTCGGCCGGCAGCGCCACCGTGACCGGCGCCGTCTCGCGCGCGGCCAGCGGCGCGGCGCACAGCCACAACGCCGCCAGCAGCGCCGCCCAGGGCCGCGAGGGTCGGCGCGAAACCGTGTTCATCGCCGCTCGATCAGGGTTGCTGCGGCGCCGGCGGTTGCGCCGCCGGCTGCTGCGGCGCGGGCTGGGCCGAGCCGAAGTCGACGGTCGGCGCCTGCTGGATCTGCGCTTCGTTCTCGACCGTGAAGTTGGGCTTGGTCGCGTAGCCGAACAGCTTGGCGGTGAGGTTGGTGGGGAACTGGCGGATGAAGGTGTTGTAGTCCTGCACCGCGCCGATGTAGCGCTGGCGCTCGACCGTGATCCGGTTCTCGGTGCCTTCCAGCTGCGTCTGCAGGTTCAGGAAGCTCTGGTCGGCCTTGAGCTGCGGGTAGTTCTCGCTGACCACCAGCAGCCGGCCGATGGCGCCGCGCAGCTCGCCCTGGGCCTGCTCGAACTGCTGCAGCGAGGCCTGGTCGTTGGCGTTGACGTTGATGCTGCCGACCTTGGCGCGCGCTTCGGTGACCTGGGTCAGCACCTGCTGCTCGTGGCTGGCGTAGCCCTTGACCGTGGCGACCAGGTTCGGCACCAGGTCGGCGCGGCGCTTGTAGACGTTGAGCACCTGCGACCAGGCCGCTTTCACGCCCTCGTCCTTCTGCTGGATGGTGTTGTAGCCGCAGCCGCTGAGCAGCACGGCCAGGGCGAGCACGATCAGGGGACGCAACATGGCGCGGCACTCCGGCGGGATGACGGCCGCATTGCAGCACCGGGCGCGAGGCGGCGCAATGGACGGCGCGTGATGAAGACGGGGCGGAACTCGACCGGATGCGTTTGTGGGAGGGACTGGCTGGACTTTTATGGAGGGGCTGGCTGGTGCTTTTGTGGGAGGGACTTCAGTCCCGATGCTGTTCGGTCCGTTCGCGGCGATCCGGCACAAAAGCGTCGGGACTGAAGTCCCTCCCACAAAAGCCGCCCCGTCGCAAAACGGTGGCGGCCAAAAACGAAAAGGCCGGCGATCGCTCGCCGGCCTTGGTTCGCTGCGCGGATGTCCGCGCTTACTCGGCGGTCAAGCGCTGCGCCGCGCGCTTCTTCGCCCACAGGTTCAAACACTCGACCAGCGCCGAGAAACCCATCGCCGCGTAGATGTAGCCCTTCGGCACATGGATGCCCAGGCCGTCGAGGATCAGGAACGCGCCGACCAGGACGATGAAGGCCAGCGCCAGCATCTTGATGGTCGGGTTGGAGTCGATGAATTGGCCCAGCGGACGCGCCGCCAGCAGCATCACGCCGACCGCCAGCAGGATCGCGGCGACCATCACCGGGGTGTGGCTGGCCATGCCGACCGCGGCGATCACCGAGTCCAGCGAGAACACGATGTCGATCACCGCGATCTGGGCGATGACCATCATGAACGACGCCGCCGGCTTGGTGTGGACGTCGTCGGAGTCTTCCTCGCCGACGATCAGGTCCTTGATCTCCATCGAGCCCTTCACCAGCAAGAATGCGCCGCCCAGGATCAGCACCAGGTCGCGGATCGAGATGCCGATGCCGGCGACGGTGAACAGATCGGCGGTCAGCCCGGCCAGCCAGGCCAGGGTCAGCAGCAGCGCGATGCGGGTGATGCAGGCCACCGCGATGCCGAACTTGCGCGCTTTCTCGCGTTGGTCGAACGGCAGCTTGCTGACCGCGATCGAGATGAAGACGAGGTTGTCGATACCCAGCACGATCTCGATCGCGCTCAGGGTGAACAAGGTGATCCAGACTTGCGGATCGGTCAGCATTTCCATCACGTGCGGCATACCTCTGAGTGTTATGGGTGTAGCGCCCGCGGCCTGGCCGCGAGCACGGGCGCGCCGAAACGGGCGGCCCGGGGCGGACGGCGCGGGGGCGCCGCCCTGACGATGCGCGTTGCGTTCCTTGCCGGGGCGATCAGCCCATCCAGTGCTGCCACAGGCGCGGGCCGAGGATCGCGGCCCACACCAGCAGCACGTTCATCAGCAGCACGAACACCGCCGCCGAGCCCATGTCCTTGGCGCGGCCGGCGAGTTCGTGGAATTCCGGGCCGTAGCGTTCGATCACCGCCTCGATCGCGGAGTTGAGCAGTTCCACGCTCAGCACCAGCAGGATCGAGCCGATCAGCAGCGAGCGCTCGACTCCGGTTTCGCCGAACCACCAGCCCAGCGGCGCCAGCACCAGGAACAGGCAGACCTCGAGCCGGAACGAGGACTCGTGCAGCCAGGCCGCGCGCAGGCCCTGCATGGACCAGGTCGCGGCCTTGAGGATGCGGCCGGGGCCGCGCGGCAAGTGTCCGTATTCGTCAGCCATGCCGGCGCACGCTCGCAGCGGAGGCGACGGCGCGGCGGCGCGCGGTCGGGAACGACGGGGAAGTCGGCATGGGCGGGCGTTCTCGATCCTGGGGCCGGAACCGGCCCGATGGGGGAGCCGGCCCGATGGCGGAGTAAGACGAACGGCGGCCGGCGGCCGCCACAGGGCCGGGATTTTGCCACAAGCCCGCGGCGGTCGCCCCGGCGCGGGTGCGCGGCGGCGGGCGGGTGCGGGCCGCCCGGGCCCGGCGCGGCGGGCCGGAGGCTGGCCGCGGCGGGGCGGCGGCTGCACCTGTCGAGCGGCCTGGGCCGGCCGGGCCGGTTCAGGTACACGACCGGCGCCCTCGCCGACGCGCCCCCCGGTCCGCCCCCTGTAGGAGCGGGGCAAGCCGCGACCGCGAAACCGCGCCTGCGTCGCACGCCACACTTTTGTCGCAGGCCGCGCTTTCGTCGGGGGGCAGATTTGCGTCGCAAGCCGATTGTCGCGGTCGCGGCTTGCGCCGCTCCTACGGGGCTTCGGCCGGTCCACGTTCGCTGCGGCTCCGGATCGCCGCACGGGCGATCCGCTACTGCTGCCGCAGCGCCTCGATCGGATCCAGCTGCGAAGCCTTGCGCGCCGGGTAGTAGCCGAAGAACAAACCGGTCGCGATCGAGAACCCCGCCGCCAGCCCGATCACCTGCCCGTTCAAGGCCACCGGCAGCGCGCCGATGCGGCCGACCAGCAAGGTGCCGACCACGCCGATGGCGATGCCCAGCGCGCCGCCGATCAGCGAGATCAGCATCGCCTCGGCCAGGAACTGGCGCTGGATGTCGCGCGGCCCGGCGCCGACCGCCATGCGCAGGCCGATCTCGCGGATGCGCTCGGTCACCGACACCAGCATGATGTTCATGATGCCGATGCCGCCGACGATCAGCGAAATCGTCGCCACCGCGCCGAGCAGCAGCGACATCAGGCGCGTCGTCTGCGTACGCGTGGCCACCACCTCGGCGATGTTGCGCACGCTGAAATCGTCGTCGCCGCCGGGCTGGATCTTGTGGCGCTGGCGCAGCAGGCCTTCGATCTGTTCTTGCGCGTAGGACACGTCCTCGGCGCGGCCGACGCCGACCGCGATCTGCATCACCGCGCCGTTGGGCAGGCCCATCGCGCCGAGCATGCGCCGGCGCCCGGTTTCCAGCGGCACCAGCACGACGTCGTCCTGGTCCTGGCCGAAGCCGCCCTGCCCCTTCGGGTTGAGCGTGCCCAGCACCGTGTACGGCACCCGGCCCAGGCGGATGGTCTGGCCGATCGCGTCCTCGTCGCCGAACAGTTCGCGGCGCACGGTTTCGCCCAGGATCACCGACTTGGCGCCGCTGCCGTAATCGCGCGCTTCGAAGTCCGAGCCCGAGGCGATGGTCCAACCGTTGATGTCGAAGAAATCCGGCTGCACGCCCTGCCACTGGGTCGACCAGTTGTTCTCCGCGTACACCGCCTGGGTGCCGCCGCGCAGCGAGGCGGCGACGTATTGCACTTCCGGCACTTCGGTGCGGATCGCTTCGGCGTCGTCCTCGGTCAGGGTGAAGAAGCTCGACGAGCTCAGGCGCACGCCGCCGGTGCCGCGCCCGCCGCCGCCGGCGCTGATGTCCAGGCGGTTGGAGCCCAGGCCGGACACCAGCTTGTCGATCTCCGACTGGGTGCCCTGGCCGACCGAGACCATCACGATCACCGCCGCGATGCCGATGATGACGCCCAGAGACGTCAGCGCGCTGCGCAGCCAATTGCCGCGCAGCGCGAATACCGCCGTGCGCAGCACTTCGAGGAAGTTCATGCGCCGCGCTCCTGCTCGTGCAGTTCGCCGTCGCGCATCACGAAGATGCGGTCGGCGTGCGCGGCCACGTCCGGGTCGTGGGTGATCAGCACCACGGTGTGGTCGCGCGCCTGCAGGCTCTTGAACAGCGCCAGGATCTCCTCGCCGGTGCGGGTGTCGAGCGCGCCGGTGGGTTCGTCGGCGAGCAGGATCGGCGGGCGGTTGATCAGCGCGCGGGCGATCGCCACGCGCTGCTGCTGGCCGCCGGACAGCTCGCTCGGCCGATGCCCGGCGCGCGGGCCCAGGCCGACCGCCTCCAGCGCTTCCTGCGCGCGCTGCACGCGCTCGTCGCGGCGCACGTTGGCGTAGCCCATCGGCATCGCCACGTTCTCCAGCGCGTTCATGCGCGGCAGCAGGTTGAAGCCCTGGAACACGAAGCCGATCTTGTCGCGGCGCAGGATCGCGCGCTCTTCCTTGTCGAGCGTGGCCACGTCGACGCCGTCGCACAGGTAGACGCCGCTGGTCGGCGTGTCCAGGCAACCGATCAGGTTCATCAGCGTCGATTTACCCGAGCCGGACGGCCCCATGATCGCGACGAACTCGCCGCGCGCGATGCGCAGGTCGACGCTGTGCAGCGCGATCACCTCGGCCTCGCTGCCGGGCGAATAGACCTTGCCCAGCGCGCGCGTCTCGATGACCGCGGCGGCCGGCGTTGCGGCGGCCACGGCGCTCATTTCGCGCCGCGTCCGGTGCCGACGACGACCTCGGCGCCTTCCTTGATGTTGCCCGAGACCTCGGTCCAGCTGCCGTCGCTGGCGCCGACCCGCACCACCACCGCTTCGGGCTTGCCGCCGACCAACTTGTACAGCGGCGCGCGGCGCGCGCTGACCAAGGCCGAGACTTCGCTGTCCCAGGTTTTTTTCTGCTCGTCGCTGAGCGTGTCGCGGAACGCGCCGAACTGCTGGTTGAAGCGTTCGAGCATGCGCTGGCGCGCGGCGCCGGAGACCGCGCCGGCGGCGCGGTTGCGGTTGTTGTTGCCGCCGCCACCGCCGCCCGGCCCGCGGCCGCCGCCCATGATGATCGTCGGCGCGCCACCGCCCGGCGGACCGCCACTGGCACCGCCGCCCGGCGCGACGCTGCGCGCGGCCATGCGCTGCTTCATCTGTTCCAGCGCCGCATCGAACGCCGCGCGCTGCTCCGGGCTCAGCTTGAGTTGCTCGGCCACCCGCGGCAGGTCGTTGCCCAGGCCGCCGCGCTGACCGCCGGGGCCGCCGGCCGGCGCGCCGGCTGCGGCCGCCGCGTCGTCGTCGGGCTTGTAGCGCAGCGCGGCGTTGCCCACGCGCAGCACGTCGTCGCGGTGGCTGACTTCGATTTCGGCGTTGGCGGTCATGCCCGGCAACAGCACGCCGTCGGCGTTGTCGACCGACACCACCACCGGATACGTGATGACGTTGCTGGTGTTGGTCGCCGACAGCCGCACCTGCTGCACGGCGCCGCGGAACTTGCGGTCGGGGAAGGAATCGACGGTGAAGTTGACCGCCTGGCCGGATTTGACCTGGCCGATGTCGGCCTCGTCGATGGCCAGCACGATCTCCATCTTCGACAGGTCTTCGGCGATCTGGAACAGCACCGGCGCCTGCAGGCTCGCGGCCACGGTCTGGCCGGGCTCGATGCTGCGGGTCAGCACCACGCCGTCGACCGGCGCGCGGATTACCGTGCGCTGCAGGTTCAGGCGCGAGGTCTGGGTCGAGGCGATCTGCTGTTCGATCTGCGCCTTGGCGCCGTTGAGCTGGGCGCGGGCCTGGTCGAGCGCGGCGCGGGCCAGGTCGACGTCGCTGCGCGCGATCAGCTGGTCTTTCGACAGCGAGGCTTTGCGCTGGTAGTCGAGCTCGGCGTTGCGCAAGGTCGCCTGCGCGGTGGCCAGCGAGGCGCGGGCGTTGGCGACCTGGGCGTTGCCCTGGTTGATCTGCGCCTCGTACGTGCTCGGGTCGATGCGCGCGATCACCTGGCCCTTGGTCACGCGGTCGTTGTAGTCGGCCAGCACTTCGATCATCTGCCCGGAAATCTGGCTGCCCACGTCGACGGTGGAAATCGCCGACAGCGCGCCGGTGGCCGAGATGGTCACGCGGATGTCGCCGCGCTCGATCTTGGCGGTGCGGTAGGCGCTGGCGGCCTGCTCGGCGTTGCGCTGGCTGTAGAAGTGCCAGCCAATCCCGGCCAGCGCCAGCACCGCCACGGCGATGGCCGCGCGCTTGGGCCACGGGGATTTGCGCGGGCGCAGGGAGGACGCGGAACGGGGCGAGGACGACTGGGCTGCGCTCATGAGTTCGGGACGGTGGGCTCTGCAGGTGCCAACGCGCGTGGCTGAATGGGGTTGACACGTTATGCGTCGAATTTTTCAACGCCTGTTGCCGATGTCGAGTTTGACCGCGTGCGCGAAGCGGCGGCAAGGCGGCATCGGTTCATGGATGCGGCGATGAGGCGAAGCGTCGCGCGGTCGGGATGAGGATCGCCGGGCGCTTGCGGGAGGGACTTCAGTGGGTAGGCGACTTCTGTGGAAGGACCTCTTGTGGGAGGGACTTCAGTCCCGACGCTGTTGTGCCGGGTCGCCGCGATCTGAACGGAAAGCATCGGGACTGAAGTCCCTCCCACAAAAGCCGGCTGCGCCCACCAACGATGCGGCGATCTGGGCTATCTGTTCCCGGCAGGAGGCCGAGGCCTCAGGCCTCCGGCACCCGCGGCACCGGCGCGCTCGGCGGCGGCGCCGGCGGTTGCGGCAGGCCCGGCTTGAACCGGATCACCGCGGTGGTGCCCTGCCCCGGCGCGCTGGTCAGGGTCACCGGCCAGCCAAAGCGCTCGCCGAGCCGGCGCACGATCGACAAGCCCATGCCCTTGCCGTCGCCGGCGGAGAAATCGGCGCGGTAGAACGGGGTGAAGGCCTTGGTCAGGGTCTCCACCGACATGCCGATGCCGGTGTCGCGGATCTCGATGCTGTCGCGGCCCAGGCGCACGTCGATGCGGCCACTGTCGGTGAAGCGCACCGCGTTGCTGAGCAGGTTGGCCACCATCACCCCCAGCGCATGCGGCGGCGCGGTCAGGCGCGGGCCGCCTTCGTCGTACAGATGCAGTTCCACCGGCTTGCCGTTGAGCAGCGGCAGGATCCGCTCCATCTCGTTGTCGACGATGTCGCGCACGGCGAATTCTTCCGATTGCGGCTCCACATCGGATTCGCGCGCCAGGATCAGGAAGGCGTCGATCACCGCCTCCATGTCGCGGCCGGCGCGCTGCACCCGCAGCAGCGAGCGCTGCGCGCGCACCGGGGTGTCGGGGTCGGCCAGCATCAGGTCGGTGGCTACGCGGATCACCGTCAGCGGCGTGCGCAGCTCATGGCTGGCGTCGCGGGTGAAGTCGCGCTCGCGCTGGACGAAGTCGCTGACGCGTTCGGCCAGGCCGCTGAGCGCGCTCGACAGCCGGCGCACTTCGCTGCCGGGGTCGTAGGGGAATTTGATCGGCTCGATCAGGCTGGTGTCGGGATCGCGCGGATCCCATTGCGAGACCACGTTGGCCAGCCAACTCACCGGCGAGACCAGGCGCTTGGAAGTGCGGTAGGTATGCCAGGAAATCAGGTAGGTGGTCAGCAGCGAGAACAGCAGCGAGAACAAACCGGTGTAGAGGATCGCCTCGTCGATCAGCGAGGTCGAATACACCAGGTAGAAGCTGCCGCTCTCGCGCCGGTCCACCAGCACCACGCGGCCGCCGCCGGGCAGGTTGTGCAGGCCCGAGTCGACCCCGCGCATCTGCGCCGGCAGCACCGAATCGCTGGCGCCGGTGGGGACGAAATGGCCGCGCGTGGTCGAGGTGCGCGGCAGCGGATAGGCCGGATCGCGCTTGCGCCCGTCCCAGTAGTCGTCGGCCTCGCGCTGCATGCGCTGCTCGAGCACCACATGGCGCACCGCCAGCCCCGCCAGGAGGATGCCCAGCGTGATCGCTATGCTGCCGATCAAGGCTTGCAGGATGAAGGCAAGCTTGATCTTGCGCGGTAGCCCTTGCGGCATGGCGGTGGCGGGGGACCGGTCCAATCAGTCCGGCGGCTGCGAAATGTCCGCCACCCGGTAGCCGGCGCTCTGCACGGTATGCAGCAATTGCTTGTCGAAGGGCTTGTCGATGGTCTTGCGCAGGTTGTACAGATGGCTGCGCAAGGTGTCCGAATCGGGCAGGCCGTTGCCCCAGATCTCGCGCTCGATCTCCTGCCGGCTGACCACGCGCGGCGATTCGCGCATCAAGATGGTCAGCAGGCGCAGGCCGATCGGCGAGAGCTGCAATTCGCTGCCGCCGCGGGTGACCCGCAGGCTGGCCGGGTCTAGCACCAGATCGGCGACCTTGAGCACCTCGCCGCCGACCTGGCGGCGCTCGCGCCGGATCAGGGCGCGCAGGCGCGCTTCCAGTTCCTGGATCGCGAAGGGCTTGGTCAGGTAGTCGTCGGCGCCGGCGCTCAGGCCGGTGAGCTTCTCATCGAGGGTGTCGCGCGCGGTCAGCATCAGCACCGGCGTCGATTTTCGCGCTTCTTCGCGCAACTTCTTGCAAACCTCGATGCCGTCCATGCGCGGCAGCATCAAATCCAGCACGACCACGTCGTAGCTGTTCTCCGTCGCCAACCGGTATCCGTCCAGACCATCGGCGGCGTAGTCGACCTCGAAGCCTCGGCTTTCCAGGTACTCGCCCACCATCTCGGAGATATTGCGGTTGTCTTCGACGATGAGGACCAGGCCCCCGTCTCTCGTACCCTGCATGCAGCCTCTCCACTGTCCTTCAGTTTTGTGAAGATTGCCCTCCACAAGGTGGACGGTTCGTGAAGGCCATACTGTAGGTCCATCACAAACCGCCCCCGTGGCCCTTGCATGCTCGCCGACCGCCTCTACCCGATCCTGCTGCTGCTCGGCTCCAACATCTTCATGACCTTCGCCTGGTACGGGCACCTAAAGTACAAGTCGGCGCCGCTGACGGTGGCCATCGCGGTCAGCTGGGGCATCGCCTTGTTCGAGTACTGCCTGCAGGTGCCGGCCAACCGCATGGGCAGCGCGGTCTATTCGGCGCCGCAGCTCAAGGGCATGCAGGAGGTCATCACCTTGCTGGTGTTCGCCTGCTTCTCGATCTGGTACCTCGGCCAGCCGCTGAAGTGGAACCACTGGGCCGGGTTCGGGCTGATCGTGGTGGCGGCGTGGCTGATCTTCCTGGATTGAACTGGCCCCGGTCGAGGCAGCCCCGCTTGCGGACCGGCGGGAGCGCGCGGACATGAACGGCTACGCGCCCACGACGCGAGCACCGCTGAGCCTGCGCGCCGTGCTCACGCAGTTTCTCGACCATGGCCGGCTGGTGTCGGCCGCGGCCTTCGGACTCGACCCGGAGTGGGACCTGGACACCGCTCTCGCCCATGGCTGGCAACCTTCCAGCCTGGAGCCGGGGGCGACCGCGCAACTCGAAGGCGACGTCCTGCTGCGCCATCGCGGCGGCTGGCGGGCGCTGACGCTGAAGCCGTTCTACCTGCGCGGGCGCTATCTCGGCGCAAGCTTCGCCTGCGGGCGCGGCCTGCCGCTGGCGCAGGCGCTGCCGTGGCTGGCCGCACGCCGGCCGGCGGCGAAGACCGAGTGGTTCCACTTCGTCGGCGCCGACCAGGGCGCGGTGCTGATCGACGGGCGCGTCGGCCTGCACTTCGACCGTCGCGGCCGGCGCTTTTTCCTCAACGGGTTCGATGCCAGCGTCCCCGCGCCGGCCGACGATCCGGACCTGCCCGGCGGCTGGGACAACGCGAAGTGGCTGCGCGGCCTGATGGCGCCCTGCGACAGCCTCGCCCAGTGGCGTGCGCTGGCGGCGCAAGACGCCCATCCGCGCGCAGCGGCGCAGGCGATCGGCGAGATCGCGCCCTATCTGCCCAGACGCTGAGCGAGCCGGTCCGGCGAGCGCTGCGGGGGCGTACGCCGCCCGATCAGGGGGCACAGGTCGACACCACCTCGACCTCGCGCTCCCAGGAGCGGCCGCGCAGGTCCAGGCTGAGCCGACCTTTCCAGACGGTGCGGGTCGCCTCCTCGTCCTGGCGCGCCCGAACGGCCTGGGCCGGCGGCACCAGGCGCCAACCGTCGGCGTGTTCGGCGTACAGACGCGGCGCCTGCAATTGCAGCCGGGCTGAGACCCGTTCGGTCGGCGCCGACCACCGCACCACCGCGCCGCGGCGCTCGCGCAGGGTCTGGCTTTCGATGTCGCTGGCGGCGCCCTCGCGGCGCAGCGCCAACGGGCGGCCGGCGACGGACAGATACAACGCCGGCCAGGCGGACGGATAGGCCCCCCCGTCCTCGCGCGCGAGCCAGACCGTCGCCACTCGCTGGCCCGAGCCGACCTTGCCGGTGCCGTTCACCCAGACATCGACCAAGGTACAAGTCTTGGTCTCCTTCGCATCCTCCAGCCACGGCGAGGTGCGCAGCGGCAAGTCCGGCGCGCTCGGCGCGGCCGCGCGCGCGGCGGCGCAGGCGAGGCTCAAAACGGCGAACGCCAGGGATTTCACGGCCAGCATCCTTGCATCGGGTACGCGGCGCGGCGGCCGCGCGCGGACTTGGAAAGGGTGCGCTCGGCGAGGAGCGCGGTTCAGAACCTGATCTTGCCGGTGAGGATGTCCTTGAACATCACCCAGTCGCCGGCGAACGAATACAACGGGTGCTTGAACGTCGCCGGCCGGTTCTTCTCGAAGAAGAAATGCCCGACCCAGGCGAAGCCGTAGCCGCACACCAAGGCGGCCAAGAGCAGCCACGGCCGCCCCTGCGCGATCGCCAGCGCCAGCAGCGCCAGCACCCCGCAACTGCCGACGAAATGCAGCCGGCGGCTGGTGCGGTTGCTGTGCTCGCTGAGGTAGAACGGGTAGAACTCGCGGAAATTCTGGAAGCGCTGGCTCATCTGCGTCTCCTCGCGCCGGCGGCGCGCTGGGTCGGTCTCGCTATCGGCTCACCATAACGCGGCCGGCTGCGGCGGAGTGTCGTCGACGCGACATTCAGCGGCGCCGGCGCTCAGCCGCCGCCGGGCGCGGCGGGCGCCACCGGCAACGTCAGCGCCTGGACTTGTTCGGGCGTCAGCGAGTCCGGCCCCAGGCCGGTGGCCAGGATGTCCTGGTTCAACTCGTACAAGGCCTGCACCGGCGTGCCGGTCAGGCAGCGGATGCGATTGCCGTCGACCTGGAAATCCCGCGCCGGGTACGAACCCGGCTCCGGCGGCAGCCACTGGGTGTAGGCTGCCTCGCCCGCGAACGCGTTCGGCACCGCAACCGCCCGATCAGTGCGGCGACGCGCTTGCATCTGCGATACCGGCGCGCAGCCGGCCCAGCCGCCGCCGCGGGCGGCGAAGACCGGGTAGTGGGCGACTTCGACCAGGCCCGCGCCTTCGCGCCGCAGGAACAACAGCGCATGCGCGAAACCCAGCAGTTCGGGCTCGCCGAGGTGCTGGTGGAAGTCGAACTCCAACTCCGCGCGTTGATCGCGTCCGTGCAGCCATTGCTCGACCCGGTATCGGGCGCGGTAGCGTCCGCCCCATTCGTCGTCCTGCGCGGCCATCGACTCCAGCGAGATCCGTTCGCCCACCGCGACGACCAGGTCGGCGACGGGATCGAGCGCCGGCGCCGCGGCAGGCGCCGCCGGCAGCGGCGCTGCGTCGGCCTGCGGTGCGGCGGGTTCGCGGGCGCATGCGCAAAGCAGCGCCACCCACAGCAAGCCAACCGCCGGATGCGGGCGCGAGGGATGCCGGTTCATGCAGATCTCCGCTGCGTAGGTGGCTGCATACTCGACCGCCTCGGCAACCCGCGCAAGCGCGCCGCCGACGCGCCCGCGCGCAGCGGCAGGCGCGACCCACGCCGCGCCTGCGCTTAACGCAACTGCCGCGCCAACTGCCGCTGCCGCACCGCTTCCTCGAACAGCAGCAGCGGGGCCACCACGGCACTCAGGCCGCCGCGCCGTTCGACGAGGCAACCGGCCGGTCGCAGGCGATCAGCGCTTCGTTGTGATTCGCCCGCTGTGCGCATCGCGCCGCGGCAGGCCGGCTACGGCACGCTCGCGTCGGGCTTCGGAGCATGACGGCACGGCAACTCGGGCCGCGCGTGGCAGCAGATTCAACGCGCGGACGTCCGCGGCTCATCCGCGAACCAGCCATCGTCCCTGAGCACGCCGCGTTTCTTGACTTCGAACAAGGCCTGCGCCGACGCGCCGCGCAGACAGTAGGCGCGCCGCCCCTCGACCCGGAAGTCCGAACGTCGAAACTGCTTTTGCGAAAACACCGGGGTCCAAGACGCGTCCAGTGGGACATAGGCGTCGTCGCCGAAGCTCATCGGCCGCGCCGGGGCGATACCGCGCCGCTCCTTGCGTTCCCACGCGGACAACGGACCGCAACCGGCCCATTCGCCCGCGGCGGTGCGGAACACCGGGTAGAACTGGTACTTCACCTGCACGTAGCGCTCGCCGTCGCGCGCCAGGAACAACAACGAGTGCGGGAAGAACGAGAAACCCGGCTCGGAGTAATGATCGTAGGCCTCGAACTCGATCCGCTCGCCGTCGTAGCGGCCGTGCAGCACCTGCACCACCCGGAAGCGGGCCTTGAACGCGCCATCCATCAGCAAAACGTTCGGCGGCAACTGCGGTTCGAACTCAACCACCGACTCCTTTTCGCCGACGAACACCAGCAGATCGTCCGGATCGCGCGGCGGCGCCGGATCGGCCTGCGCCTGCGCGCACGCCAAGGCCAACAATCCCGCGGCGATCCATCCCTTTACGCGTCCCATAGCGCCTCCTGCCTGCCTGTCGCGATGCTGCCTACGCACAGTTGGCGGTTCAAGCCGTGCGCGGCGCGAACATGATCACCGCCATGCCGGCCAGGCACAACGCCGCGCCGAGTAGATCCCAGCGGCTGGGTTTGATCTGGTCCGCCCACCACAGCCAGAAGATCGCGACGGTGACGTAGACGCCGCCGTAGGCCGCGTAAACCCGGCCCGAGGCAGCGGGGTGCAAGGTCAGCAGCCACGCGAACAGCGCGAGGCTGGCGGCGGCCGGCAACAACAACCACGCGCTGCCGCCTTTGCGCAGCCATAGGTACGGCAAGTAACAGCCGACGATTTCGGCGACGGCGGTGAGCAGGAACAGCAGGAAGGTCTTGAACATGCGGGGTCTCCGGGAAGCCGGCTTAGGCAGCGACCGGACAGGAAAGCTTCGGGCCTGAAGGCCCTCCCACAAAAGCGCGTCGCCGCCGGTTTTGTGGGAGCGCCTTCAGGCCCGAGGCTCTGCGCTGCGGGCGCATGGCGTCGCTAGAATCCCGACAGTTCGATCCGGTCCTTGCCGGCGAGCCCGAGCCGATCCGAGCGCCGATCGATGCCCACGGCGTGACTGCGCCCGCAGCCGGAGAACGTCCAGGTTTCCACCGGGACGGACGCTTGGTCTGCGCTCGCCGCCGTTGCCGGCGCCGCGCTCACCCCTTCCAGGGCCGCGCAATCCAGCCGCGCCAACGCCAGCGGCGCGATCGAAGCGAGCAGCGGCTTGGCGGCGGCCGCATCGATCTGCGAATTGGTCACCGACGGATAGTCGATCCGGCCCCACTCGTTGATGCGCTCGACGCACTGGTAGGACGCGACCAGCTTGTTGTCGCCCGACGCAACCGAGATTCCGACCCCGACGTACTGCGCCATGCGCTTGCCCGCCTTGCTGCTTGCGTAGTCCTGGAACGCGGCCAGGCGCTGCGCGGGAATGCGCGACTGCCACGCGGAAAAAGCGCTGTCGACTTGCTTGGACAGCGGCGGCATCGCGCGCTTGCAGTGCTCGGCGAACTGGCTGTGGAACAGGTACTCCCGGTTCGCATCGTCCTGGGCGGCCGCGATGGCGGGCCACACCGATGCCGTCGCCAAAGTCGCTACCGCCAGCGCCGCGCGCATCCGTTCGCGATCCTTGCTGCGCATCTCAGCGCTCCTCGGCCTTGACCCGGTTCCAATAACCGTCCTGCGCTTCCAGCGACAGCTCCGGCAGCGCCATGCCGTCCTGCGCGGCCTGCAATTCCATCGCGCGGAAGCGGCGTTCGAACTTGAGGTTGGCGCGGCGCAGCGCGGCGCCGACGTCGACCTTGGCGTGGCGGGCGAGATTGGCGCAGACGAACAGCACGTCGCCGATCTCCTCCTCCAGCCGGTCGCGCGCGGCCGCGTCGTCGGGCGCGGCGGCGACCGCGTCGAACTCGACCCGCACTTCTTCGATTTCTTCGTGCAGCTTGGCGATCACCGGCGTCGGCGCCGGCCAGTCGAAGCCGACCGAAGCGGCGCGCTTTTGCAGCTTCACCGCGCGCTGCCATTCCGGCAGGCCGCGGGCGATGCCGGCCAGCGCCGAGGTGTCGGCTTCGCCGGCGGCCTGGCGCTCGCGGCGCTTTTGTTCTTCCCACGCCACCGTCTGCGCATCGGCGTCTTCGACGCTGGCCTCGCCGAACACGTGCGGATGCCGGCGCACCATCTTGTCGCTGATCGCGGCGACGACATCGTCGAAGGCGAAGGCGTCTTGTTCCTGCGCCATGCGCGCATGGAACACCACTTGCAGCAGCAGGTCGCCGAGTTCGTCCTTGAGCGCGTCCAGGTCGCCGCGGTCGACCGCGTCGGCGACTTCGTAGGCTTCCTCGATGGTGTACGGGACGATGCTGGCGAAGGTCTGCTCGATGTCCCACGGGCAGCCGCGCTCGCGGTCGCGCAGGCGCGCCATGATTTCCAGCAGGCCGGCGATGCCCGGCGGCAGGTTCAGCACCTCAGCCATCTTGCCAGGCCCTCCACGGCAGCGACAGGTCGCCCAGGGCGATGAAGTCGCCGTTGAGCAGGCCGTCGCGCTGGTTGTAACGGAACGGGCGTCCGCGCGGGTCGAGCACCGCGCCGCCGGCCGCTTCGAGCACGCATTGCCCGGCGGCGGTGTCCCACTCGCTGGTCGGGCCGAAGCGCGGATACAGATCCAGCGAGCCTTCGGCGATGCGGCAGAATTTCAGCGACGAGCCCAGGCTGACCATGGCGATGCCGCCGGCGGCTTGGCGATGCGCGCGGGCGAGGAACTCGTCGCTGCGCTGGCTGTGGTGCGAACGGCTGGCGGCCACCCGCAGCGGCTGCGCCGGCGGCACCTGCGCCTGCACGCGGCGCTCGACATCGCCGTCGCGGCGATAGGCGTGGCCGCCGCGCGCGCCGTGCCACAGCGCGCCGCCGACCGGCGCCAGGACCACGCCGAACACCGGCTCGCCGCGTTCGATCAGGGCCAGGTTGACCGAGAACTCGCCGTTGCGCTTGACGAACTCGCGGGTGCCGTCGAGCGGATCGACCAGCCACAGCCGGTCCCAGCCGCGGCGCTGGGCGGCGTCGACTTCGTGCGCGGATTCTTCCGACAGCACCGGGATGTCCGGCGTCAGCCGCGCCAGCCCGTCGACGATGACGTGATGCGCGGCCATGTCGGCGGCGGTGAGCGGCGAGGCGTCGGCCTTGCGCTCGACTTCGAACTCGCCGTCGTAGATTTCCAGGATCGCCGCGGCGGCGGCGCGGGCGATGGCGATGGCGCCTTCGACCAGGGCGCTGTCGGCGACGAAGGCGGGGGCTGCGGCTGCGCTCATGGGGCTATCTCCGAACCGCCGGTGGGATCGGCGGGTTCCGCCGGCGGCGGCGCCGGCTCGCCGTGGCGCAGCCATTCGCGCGCGATGAACAGCGCGGCGATGGTGCGGCCTTCGGAAAAATCTTCGCGCAGGATCAGCTCGTGCAGGCGGTCGAGCTTCCACGGCACCACTTCGAGCTCTTCCGGCTCGTCGCCGGGCAAGCGCTCGGGATACAGGTCGCGCGCCAGCACCAGGTAGGCCTGGTGGATCATGTAGGTCGGCGCCAGGCTCAGCGAGCGCAGCACGGTCAGCGAACGCGCGCCGAAACCGGCTTCTTCCTTGAGTTCGCGGTTGGCGGCCTCGATGGCGTCTTCGCCGGCGTCGATCCGGCCCTTGACCAGGCCCAGCTCGTAGCGGTGCACGCCGGCGGCGTACTCGCGCACCAGCAGCACGGTGTCCTCGTCCAGCATCGGCACCACGATCACCGCGCCGGGCCCGCCCGCGCGCGGGCGGCCAAGCAGGCGCTCGTAGCGGCGGCGCTCGCCGTTGGAGAACTCCAGGTCGAGCGATTCCATCCGGTAACCGGCGGCGTCGTGCTCGACGACGTTGTGGACGATCGGCAGCCGCCGGCTCATGGCGCGGCCCCGGACCCGAGCGGCGCGCGCGAAGGCGCCATGAACGGCATGGGCGGAAGGCGGAAAGGCACGATAATAGGGGGATGCGAGAGATCACTCACGACCCCCTGATGCTAGCAGAGCCCGGCAACGCTGCGGCGCACGCCTGGCGCGAACGCGACTTGAACGTGCTGTGGCACCCGTGCACCCAAATGCGCGAGCACCCGCACACCCTGCCCTTGCTGCCCATCGCCAGCGGCCAGGGCCCCTGGCTGATCGGCCACGACGGCCGCCGCTGGCTGGACGCGATTTCCAGTTGGTGGACCAACCTGTTCGGCCACGCCGAGCCGCGCATCGCCGCGGCCATCGCCGCGCAGGCGCGGACCTTGGAGCACGTGATCCTGGCCGGCGTGTCGCACCCGCCGGCGGTGGAGCTGGCCGAGCGCCTGCTCGCGATCGCCCCGCGCCAGGCCGGGCGCGCGCCGCTGGCCAAGGTGTTCTACGCCGACAACGGCTCGGCCGGGGTCGAGGTGGCGCTGAAGATGGCCTTCCACTGGTTCCGCAACCGCGGCGAGGACGGCCGGACCAAGTTCGTCGCCCTGGAGAACGGCTACCACGGCGAAACCCTCGGCGCGCTGGCGGTGGGCGATGTTCCGCTGTACCGGCGCGTCTACGCGCCGCTGCTGATCGAGTCGCTGTTCGCGCCCTCGCCCGACGCCTACGCCTGCGAACCCGGGCAAAGCCCGGCCGAGCGCGCGCGCCAGGCCGCGCAGGCCTTGCGCGAACTGCTCGAGCGCCATGCCGGACAGGTCTGCGCGATGATCCTGGAGCCGCGCGTGCAGTGCGCCGGCGGCATGCGCATGCACGATCCCGAGTACCTGCGGCTGGCGCGCGAGATCTGCGACGAGCACGGGGTGTTCCTGATCGCCGACGAGATCGCGGTCGGCTTCGGCCGCACCGGCACGATGTTCGCCAGCGAGCAGGCCGGGGTCATGCCCGACCTGCTGTGCCTGTCCAAGGGCCTGACCGGTGGCGCGCTGCCGCTGGCGGCGGTGCTGGCGACGCAGTCGATCTACGACGGCTTCCTCGACGACTCGCGCGAACGCGCCTTCCTGCATTCGCACAGCTACACCGGCAACCCGCTGGCCTGCGCAGCGGCGCTGGCGAGCCTGTCGATCTTCGAACAAGACGATGTGATCCAGCGCAACCGCGCCACCAGCGCGCGCATGGCCGAGCTGGCCGCGCCGCTGGGCGATCATGCGCACGTCGCCGACCTACGCCAGGCCGGCATGATCGTCGCGTTCGAGCTGACCCGCGGCGGCGACAAGCGCACGCCGTTCGACCCGGCCGCGCGCATCGGCCTGCGCGCCTACCGCGCGGCCCTGGAGCGCGGCGTGCTGCTGCGCCCGCTCGGCGATATCTTGTATTGGATGCCGCCGTACTGCATCGACGAAGACGCCTTGCAACTGCTCGCGCGGACCACGCGCGAAGCCATCGACAGCGCCATCGCGGAGGCCGACGCATGAGACTGACCCGCGTGCATGTGGAAAACGGCGATCTGGCCCCGGGCCGCGAGGTGGTATTGCCCGAAGGCCCGGCCACGCATCTGGCGCGGGTGCTGCGCCACGAGGTCGGCGACGCCTGCGTGCTGTTCAACGGCGACGGGCGCGATTACCACGGCGTCGTCAGCGCCATCGGCAAGCGCGAAGTGCGCGTGGCGATCGAATCGGCGCAGGACGTCGCGCGCGAATCGCCGCTGCGGCTGGTGCTGCTGCAGGGCGTGGCGCGCGGCGAGAAGATGGACCTGATCCTGCAGAAGGCGACCGAGCTGGGCGCGAGCGCGTTCCATCCGCTGTGGTCGCAGCGCAGCGAGGTCAAGCTCGACGCGGCGCGTGCGGACAAGCGCCTGGCGCATTGGCGCAGCGTGGTGGCCTCGGCCTGCGAACAAAGCGGGCGCGCATCGGTGCCGGAGGTGGCCGCGCCGCTGGCGCTGGCCGCCGCGCTGGCGGCGCTGCCGGCGGACGGGCTGCGGCTGATCCTGGATCCGGACGGCGAGCTGGGTTTCGCGACCCTGCAGGTGGATGCGGCCGCACCGGTGTTGTTGGCGATCGGGCCGGAAGGCGGCTGGTCGCCGCTGGACCGCGAACAACTGCGCGCGGCCGGATTCCACGGATTGCGGCTGGGGCCGCGCATCCTGCGCACCGAAACCGCCGGGCTGGCGGCGATCGCGGCGTTGCAGGCTCGGTTCGGCGACCTGGCTTGAGGTTGCATAGGCGGTTGCGCGCGGCGGATCGCGCGCCGTCGCCGTATCGCCGTTCACCGCCACGCTGGCTAGATCGCACGCGAACCTGAGCGGTGCGCACGCAGCCCGAGGTCTTAAGACCCGCTGCGTTCCTTGTCCCGTCTCGCGACCGGTTGGCCGGCGGCCTCAACCCGCCGGCCAGGCGATGCGCACTTCGGTCGAGCGTCCCGGCACCGTCAGCAGCGACACCTGCGCGCGCAGGCCGCGCAAACGTTCGACCGCGTTCGGCAGGCCCAGGCCGCGCCCGCTCGCGCCGCCGGCGTGCGGCGCGGTGGTGACGCCGGGTTCGAACACTTTCATGATCGCCTCGCGCTCGCTCAGCTGCCCCGCCTGCAGCGGAGTGAAGCCGCCGTCGCGGACCAGCGCCGCGCGCACCCGCACCACATTGATCCCGCGGCCGTCGTCGCGCGCGCAGAACAGCCAGCCTTCGCGCTCGCCGTAGCTCAGGCTCAGGCGCACCGCGCCGACCGGATCCTTGCCGACCCGGCGCCGCATCGGCATCGGCTCGATCCCGTGCAGCACCGCGTTGGCGACCAGTTCCATGCCGATATCGCGCAGCATCGCCGCCTGCGCGGGCGGCAGCCGCGCGAACGGCTCCAGCAAGGCCTCCACCCGCACCGCCTTGCCCTGATCGCCGGCGAGCCGGCGCGCGAGCCCGGCCCAGTCGACGAACGCCGCCTTGTCGGCCGGCAACGCTTCGGGGCCGTCGCCGGACAGCGCCAGCAGCGGCGCCCAGGCCAGCGGGTCTGCGTCGTCGCCGAGCGCCGATGCCGAGCGCGGCGCGGCGGCTTCGATTCCGGCGTCGCGGTTGGGCTTCAGCACCAAGGCCTCGACGGTGGCGGCGGGGTCTGCGGAGGTGGTCGTTGCTATGGGCGGGGACGAATGTTGCGGCGTGGCGTTGTGGTGCGGCGATGCGGCGAGCGATGCCGATGCCGATGCCGATGCCGATGCCAACGATACCTGCGCCGATGGCGGCGAGATTCGCGGCGTCGCCGGGAACGACGGCTCCGTCGCCGCCTGCCGCGCGGGAGGCGGCGAGACCGAAACCGGCGCGGGCGTGTCGATCCGGCGCTGTGCGACCATCGTCGGTGCCGATGCCGATGCCGATGCCGATGCCGATGCCGATGTCGGTGCCGGCGTCGGTGTCGGCGACGCCGTCTGGGTCGACGCGTTCGGCGTGACGAGAGCGGCTGTCGTCGTCGGGGCCAGGAGAGCCGCGGCATCCGCGGACGCAACCGCTGCGGCAGGATTCGGCGAGGATCGGATCGGCGCGGCGAACAAGGCCGCATCCGCCGCCACGAACGACGCCGCGGCCGGCACCGTCACTTCGCCGCTGTCCGAGGAACTCGCTGCGGGCCGGATCGACACAGCAGCCCTGACCGCACCCGCCGCCGCAACGACCGGCGCCGCCACAGCGCTCGTCGCAACCACGCTGACCTGTGGCGCAGGCGAAGCGGTCTGCGCCCGCGCCGCGGCCGCCAGCACATCGCTTTGGCCGGACCGCTGCAAGCGCGCGACCAAGGCCTGCGCGTCGCCGCGCCGCGGCGACTCGGCATTCACCGCGTCCGCCGTATCCGCCGTCCTGCCCGGCGCAGCCGCACCCACGTCGCCGCGGCCGCTGTCCGACGTGCGCGCCGCGCCGACGCGCGCATCCAGGCCGAGCACGAACTCGCGCACGGTCGCGATGCGTTCGGCCAGCACGTCCAGCTGCGTCGCCAGCCGCGCGCCCTCGTCGGCGCGGGCCGCCGGCCCGGACTCCAGCAGTTCCAGTTCGAAGTGGTGCGCCGGGGTTTCCAGCAGTTCCAGTTCGATCGCCGCCGCCTCGCGCTTGATCGTGCGCGCTTCCTCCAACAGGCTGCGCAACGACGCTTCGCGCTCGGCTGCGGCGGACGCGCCGCGCAGCCGACCCAGCCGCACCCGCGCTCGCTCCAGCGCGGCCTCGGCGTGGCCCAGGCAACTGCGCAGTTGCAGGCCGTCGCGGCCGCAGGCGCGCAGCAGGCCGTCGAGTTGCGCGCGCAGGCGCAGGCGCGCGCCGGCCAGCTCGCGCGCCGCCTGCAAGCGTTCGCCGATGTCGCCGACGACGACCAGCAGATAGACCACGCGCTCGCCGTGACGCACCGGTTCGAACCGGAAACCCAATTGCAGTTGCCGCGACGGCGGCCCGGGCAGCACCACCTCGGCCAGCGGGTTGCGCGTGGCCGGCCGTGCGCCGGCCCGCGCGGCGAAGCACTCGCGCAGATGCGTGCGCAAGGCCTCGACTGTGTCCGCGCCGAGCATCGGCCGCAACGCCTCGACCAGGTCCATGCCGGGCCAGAGCTTGCGCTGAAGCACGCCGAACAACGACGGCGACACCGGTTCGCGGATGACGAAGTCGGCATCGATCAGGCACATGCCCTCGGGCAGCGCGCGCAAGGCGTCTTCGCAGCGTTCGCGCCAATGCGCGTGCTCGAGCTCTTCCTCGCGCAACCGGCGCAGGCGCAACCACAGCGCGAGGCAGGCGCCGGCCGCCAGCGCCAGGCCGAGCGCCGCCGCGAGCAGCAGGCTGTAGCGCAAGGACGCGACCCGCAGCGCGCCGGCCAGCACATCGGCCGAACGCGCCGTCGCCGCCGCGGCGGCCAGGGCCAGACCGAGCGCCGCCGCCGCGGACGCGGTCAGCAGCGGGCGCAGACGCGCGTGCGGCTGGTTTGGGTTTTCCGACATGGCGATCTCCGGCTGCGTCCCCGCCGCGCCGCAGCGCCGCGGGGACGAATCGCGAAGGCCGGCTCCGGCCGCATGGAGCGATCCGCGCGGCGGCGCCTATCAGGGGGAGCGTCGCCGACGGCGCGCGGCCGGAGCCGCCTTCACGAACTGGCGCGGCTTATTCCAGCCGCTCGATATCCACCACCAACGAAGCGCTGTAGGTCTTCCAGCTGACCATGATCACGTAGGGCCGCTTGCGCGAGCCGGCGCCGCCGATCGCGCCGGCCGCGGTGCGCGGCACCGAGATCTCCATCTCCCCGCCGAAGTGCTTGCGCGCGTTGCCGGCCAGGGTGTTGGCCAGCTCGCCGACGGTGTCGCGCAGGTTGGCATCGGACTGGTCGCTTTCGTTGAGCGCCAGCAGCAGGTGGCGGATCATCGCGCGCGGCGCCGACACGGTGATGGTGCCGCGGAACTGGCCGCTGACCGCGATCTGGCCGCTGTAATCGAACACCGGCGCGGTGCCGCCGTTGTCGTCGAGGAACGCGCCGCGCACGTTCGCCGGCTCGTGGGTGAGCTGGTTGAAGTAGTTGGTGACCGCGTCGATGAAGACCTTGATTTCGGTTTCGTTGAGGTCGCTCATGTCGGCAGCATCTCCAGCAGGGCCTCGACCAGTTGGTCGTCGGTGAAAGGTTTGTAGAGGAACCCGCGCGCGCCCTTCTTGAGCGCGGTGATCGCGGTGGATTTGTCGCTCAGCGCCGAGACCACCAGGATGTTGACCTTGTCGTCGATGGCGGCGATCTGTTCGGTGCATTCCACCCCGCCCAGCTCGGGCATGGTCAGGTCCATGGTCACCACGTCCGGGCGGTGGCGCACGAACAGGTTCAGCGCTTCGGCGCCGTTGCGGGCCTGGCCGACGATCTCCAGGCCGGGCAGCCGGGTGTCGCCCGCCAGCCGCGCGATGCGTTGGCGGATCACGTTGGAGTCGTCCACGATCAGCAGTTTCATCGGGCCTCCGGCCTCAGAACGTCAGTTGGAAATCGCCGCCTTCTGCCGTCGCCGCGGCCGGCTTGGCCTCGGCCACCGGCAGGCGGATGCGGAACTCGGTGTAGGCGCCGACCTTGGTCGACATCGAAATGGTTCCGGCCATCGCCCGCACCTGCTTCATGACCAGATCCATGCCGACGCCGTGGCCGGCGTCGCGGTCGCCGCTGTCGGCCGCGGTGGACACGCCGGGCTCGAAGATCTTCATCATCGCGTCGCGGTCGCTGAGCGCCTGCACTTGCTCGGGCGTGTAGCGCCCGGACCCGGCCAGCGCCGCGCGCACCCGCGCCACGTCGATGCCGCGGCCGTCGTCGCGCACGCTCAGTTCGATCTGGCGGCTGCCGGCGTCGGCGCTGCGGAACACGATCGACCCGGCCGCCGGCTTGTCCAGCGCGGACCGCTCCTGCGCCGGCTCGATGCCGTGCGCGACCGCGTTGCGCAGCAGTTGCAGGCCGATCGCGCGCAACGCGGCGAGGGTATCCGCCGGCACCCGCTCCAGGCCGTCGAGCTGCATCTGCAATTGCACCTGCTTGCCCTGTTCGCGGGCGATGCGCTCGGCCAGGCCGGCCCAGCCTTCGACCAAGCGCTGCGCCGGCGTCACCACGACCGGCGCGCGCGCATCGTTGCCGCCGGAGATGCGGTCGAGGAACTCGCGGATCGTCGTCGCGCACTCGAACATGTCGTCCAGGTGCACGGTCATCTTGACCATGTCGCCGCCTTCGACTTCGCCGCGGTCGCGCAGGCTGATCAGGTCGACCTCGAAGTTGTGCGCCAGCGCTTCCAGCATTTCCAGGTTCAGCGCCGCCGCCTCGCTCTTGAGCGAATGCACGTCGCGGAAGATCGCGTTGACCAGTTCGACGTAGTCGGTGCCGCCGCGGCGGCCGGCGGCCTGGCGCAGGTCGTCGTTGATGCGCTCCAGCACCACGCCGATGCGGTGCAGGAAGAAGCGCACTTCGCTGGAGTCGCGGCTGAGCACGCGCAGCAGGCTTTCCATCTCCTCGCGGGTGCGGGTCTTGGCCGCGGCGATTTCCTGGGTCAGGCGCACCCGCTCGGTCGCGTCGGACACCGTCACCAGCAAGTGCACGGTGTCGTCGCCTTCCTGCACGCGGTTGAACTGGAAGTTGAGGTAGCGCGGCTGGGCCTGGCCGCGGCCGTCGCTGCCGCCGGCCACCGGCACTTCCGACAGCGGATTGAGGCTGGCGACCAGGTTTTCCTTGACTCGCTTGCCGAACAGCAGGCCGAGGTAGTCGCGGGTGGCTTCCAGGGTCTGCGCGCTCACCATCGGCCGCATCAGCTCGATCAGGTTCATGCCGGGCTCGACCCGGCGCTGCATGATCTGCGGCAGCGATTGCGACATCCGGTCGCCGATGACGAAGTCGCCGGTCACCAGGAACAGGCCTTCCTTCACCGTCGCCAGGATGTCCAGGGTCTGCTTGCTGGACCGGGCCACCGCGCGGTCGCCGGCGCGCAGGCGGCGCAGGGCGACGAACACAGTGAACAGGAAGTTCAGCAGCAGCGCGAGCGCGCCGCCGTACTGGACCTGTTCCAGGGTGCGGGTGTTTTCCTCGGTGCGGCGCTGCACCGCGTCGATTTCCTCGCCGTACAACTTGAGCATGGGTTCGACCACGTTCAAGCCGTGGGCGACCGCTTCGGACACCACCGCCGCGGGCGCCTCCGGCGCATCCAGCACGCGCTGGATGCGCTCCTGCCACGGCCGCCACAGCTTGTCGGCCTGCTCGTTGGCAGCGATGAACTCCGGGCTGTAGCGGGTGTTGTCCAGCGGCTGGCGGGCCGGTTCCTCCGGCAGGCGGCCGCCGTCGCGGAACACCACGATGGTATGGCTCACCCGCTCGGAACGTTCGCGCAGCATTTGCAGCGACTGCGCCGAGGGCGCCTTGCCGTCCTTCTGGTCGCGCTCCATGGTCATCAGCGCGCGCAGCACCAGCTGGGTCGAGGTTCGCTCGGTACCGGCAAGGTCGCGCATGATCACGCGCTGGGCGATTTCCGTGTTCAAGCGCACGCTGACCACGGTGGTGACCACGGCGATCAGCAGCGAGATCGCCACCGCCACCACGATCGCCGCATAACGGCTCCAGAAACTCCTGCTTTGTTCCGTTTGCATGTCATTCCCCAAATGAGCATGACCGGCCCGGCCTGGGCCGTGGATGCGCGACCCGCGTCGCGCCGATCAGAAGTAGATTTGCGCGCGCAACTGCGCGATTTCCGGATCCGGCTCGACCCCGCGCCGCGACGCATCGGCCCACACGTAGTTGAACTGCAGCTTGAAGTGCTGGCCCAGGTACCAGTTGGCGCCGAAGGTCCAGTCGCTCTGGCGGCCGCCGATCGCGCTGCCCGGGTCGTTGAGGTCGATGTGCGAATAGCGCGCGGCCAGTTCCACCGCACCCCAGTCGCGGCTGGGCTTGAGGTTGCCGAACGCGGCGCTCTTGTAGCTGCGCTTCTCGCCGGTCAGCACCCACGACGCGGCGAGGTAATAACCGTCGGCGCTGTAGTCCGGCGCGCCGTAGCGGTCGATGCCGATGCGCAGGTATTCGCTCTGCACCAGCAGCGGGCCGCGCTGCCAGATCGCTTCCAGGCCGAGCCGGCCGATGCCTTCGACCCGGTTCAGCGCGCCGGTGTCGACCAGCCGCCGCGCGGTCAAAAACGCTTCCGGCCGCACCTGCACGCGCAGGGTGTCGTCTTCGCGCTTCTCGTTCGACGCCGACAGCCCCAGGTGCAGGATCTGCGTATCGTCCTTGATCGGGTTGAACACCACGCGGCCGCCCAGGGTGCGGCCCTGGTTGTCGCCGAGCAGGTCGCCGCCGGCCTGGACGGCGAGATTGAAGTACCAGTTCGGCACCTTCTCGTACGTCCAGTCCACGCCGAGGCGGCGGCCGGCGTAGAACGCGGTCACCGGCATCGCGCGCTCCATGAAGGTGGTGGCGGCGGTGCCGACCGCGCTTTCCTCGTAGCCCACCGGGGTCTTGAACTGGCCGATGCGCAGGTCGCCACCGGCGCCGGAGATGCGCACGAAGTTGTCGAGCCACACCTCGTTGCGGAAGTCGTAACCCAGCGCCAGCTCGAACACGCCCGACTTGCGCACATAGGCGCTGAGTTCCTGCCGGCGCCAGGCGTCGTCGTCGACGAAGGACGCATCGTCGAAGCGGGCGTAGTCGTAGCTCCAGTTGCCGCGCAGCCCGGCCTCGATGCCCGACTCGCTCACGACCTTGACCGGCCAGTCGCCCAACAGGCTGTAGCCGCCGTCCGCAGCCCACGCCGGCGACACCGCCAGCAACGACAGCGCACCCAGACACACTCGTTCGAATCGCATGCAGCCCCCTAGGCCTTAACTGGACATCGATGCCGGCGGGCTGGAACGATCGCGGCGGGCGCCGCGTCGGCATGACCGACGCGGCGCCTTTCGCACGGTGCGGCCGGCACATGCGACGAGCGCGAGTACGCGCCGGCGCCGTGCCGCTCCCCCTCCCCTTGCCCCCTGTTTTCGCGATGCGCAACGTGCTGTACGTCGCATCGCGAAACATTGCTTGTGGCGTCCACGATAGCGAGGCGACATCGGCTTGTCCAGCCGAAAAAAACTCGATGCGCCGCAGATGCACACGACTGATGCGATTTGCGCGCAGGCGTTAAACCGATGCGGTGCCATCGGCATGTCGAAGCATTCGGATCGCCATCGCGGCGCGCTTGCGTCGCGTGGTGCGCGATCGCGTCGGCCGCAACCGGCGGCGCATCAATGCGCTACCGCATTGAAGCCGGTCTTGGGCAAGATTCGCGGGCACATGAGTCCGGCGCGGGGCCCGGCGAATGCGGCACGCATAGCGCAGTAAGCCGGCACGCCGAAGCGGCCCAGACTTGTTCGAACGAAAAAAGTTGCGACGCGCTGGTTACAGCGCCAACTAAAACGTGATGCTCATCACGTGTTGTTCATTTTGAGCGCGAACGTCCGCGCCTGATTTGCGCTCGACAGGCACGCAAAATGCGTGGATTCGCACAGCGGCCTCGTCGGCAACGGCAGCGTCCGCCTAGATCTTGAAATAGATCCTGCGCGCATCCAGCGCGCGCACCACCAGCCACCACAGCGCGACGAAGGCCAGCGCGAACGCCAGCGACGGCAGGTAAGGGCCGAAACGCGGCGTCATCCAGTCGGCGAAACCGTGGCGGTAGATCGGCTCCAGCCAACCCAGGCCCATCAGCAAGTACAGCAGCAGGGCCGAACCGCCGTAGGCGGCGATGGCGTTGACGCCGAAGGCGCGGCCCAGCGGCGGCCAGCCCTTGCGGTCGATCAGCACGTGGCACAGCGCGAGGATCCAGCACGACCAGCCGCCGGCCCACAGCACGTAGGCCGGAGTCCACAGGTTCTTGTTGATCGGCTGCGCCAGGTCGAGCGCGGCGCCGGCCAGCAGGCCGGCCGCGCCCGCGAGCAGCAGCGCGCGCACTTGGCCGCGGCGCAGCCAGTCGCCGGCGCGCAGGCCGACCAGCGTGGTCGCCAGCGCGCCGAGCGTGGACACCAGGCCTTCGGGATCGTGGCCGCGGCCGCTGGCCGGGTCGATCTGGTAGACGTGCGCGCCGAGGATCGAAAAATCGATGCGGCTGGCGATATTGACGAACGGCGCGTAGCTGCCGCCGACGGCGAGCAGGACGAAATAGCCGGCCAGCAGCGCGCCCCACAACGCCCACTGCGCGCGCGCCGACAGATACAGGGCGATGGCCGCGGCCGCAGCGAAACACAGGCCGATGCGTTGCAGCACGCCGGGCAAGCGCAGGTAGTCGCGATCGGTCACCCACATCGCGATCAGGTGCAGCGCCAGGCCCAGGCCGAGGATGCGCAGCGCGCGCCACAGCGCCGGGCGCAGCAGCGCCGGCGCGGGCGTGCCCGCGTCCAGGCGCGGCAGCATCGCCAGCGCGATCGACGCGCCGACGATGAACAGAAACATCGGGAAGACCAGATCGGTCGGAGTGAAGCCGTGCCAGTCGGAATGCAGCAGCGGCGCGTAGACGTGGCTCCAGTCGCCGGGGTCGTTGACCAGCAGCATCGCCGCGACGGTCAGCCCGCGCAGGGCGTCGACCGAGGCGTAGCGCTTGAGCGCGGGCGAACGCGCGGCCGCGTCCGGTTGCGGCGCCGGCGCGCGCGCAGCGGCGTGCGTTGCGGGCGCCGCGGCCTGACTCACGCCGCTTGCGCGAGCGCTTCGCCGATCATCGCCTCGACCGCTTCCAGGTCCGGCAGCAGCGCGGCATCGTCGTTGAGGCGGACCCGCGCCTGCACGCCCAGCGGCATGACTTCGTCCTCGCGGCTCTGCAGGTACAGGCCGGAGGCCGACACGGTGACCAGGCGCGGGAAGCCCTGGGTCAGCATGGCGAAATACGGCAGGCGCGAAGCCGCGCTGAGCGCCTTGAGCACGACCACCTTGCTGCCCAGCCCGCCGGGTTCGCGCGCCAGGCCCGACAGTTCGCCGAAGGCGATCATCGGCAGGTTCCAGCCGCGCCAGCGGATCTGGCCGAGCAGCCAGCGCGGCGCGCCGGCGATCGGCGCCGGCGGCGCGTACGACAGCACCTCGGCGATGGTCGCGTTGGGCAGCAGCAGGCGCGCGCCGGCGACCTGGACCAGCACGCCGCGAATGTCGATGGGCGGCGCGCCGTCGTTGGACGTGGCGCCGTCGCCGGATGCGGCGCCGTCGTCGCGCGCGATGTCGTCCTGCGCGCCGTCGACCGGCTCAGCGTCGTTGTCGGGGATCGAATTGGACATCGCGCTTTCCTCGCCGCCGCATGCGGCTCATGACTCGGCCCCGCCGCGCGGGGCCCGTGAACGGTGACGGCGGCACGCGCGCCGCCGCGGAACATTCTGCACTGCCTGCGCCGGCGCGCCGCGCATCGCGGCGTGCGTCGGCGGCTCCGCGGCGCGCCCGCAGGCCGCCGCGGACGCGGGTCAGATCGGGCTTTGCCGCGACCAACGCGCCGCCAGGCGCGCGGCCAGATCGGCCGGCTGCCCGCCGAGCGCGCCGCGCGCGATCGCGGCGCTGGCCGCGGCGGCGTCGTAGCAGCCGTCCGGCGCTTGCCCAGCGACCAGCGCGCCCTGCGCGGCCAGAGCCATCGCCGCATCCACCTGCGCCGCTTCGGCGCCGCTGAACAACAGCACCGCGCTGTCGCCGGCAGGCAGCGCGGACAACACGTCGGCGCCCTCGGCGAACTGGATGCCGCTGTCGGACACCTCGATGCCCAGCCCCGCCGGCAGGATGTAGATCACGCCCTCGATGGTGCGCGCGCCGGCTTCGGCCAGCTTCACCAGCACCGGGGTGGCGCGCTGCATCTGCGCGACCAGCTTGTCGTAGCGGCCGCCGTCCAGGCGCTGTTGCACCAGCACCGGACGGTCGAAGTTCTCCGGCAGCGCGCCGAGCAACTGGCGCACCGCGTCCGGGCCGCCGATGCCGGCCAGCACCAGCACCGCACCGCCGCGGCCGCCGCCAGCGTCGGCCGGCGTGTCTTCGACCAACTCCAGGCTGGAGATGCGGCGCTCGATGTCTTCCAGGTCGTGGCGCGGCGGCGGCGGCGCGTGCGCGCCGCTCTGGCCGGTCGCGGCCTCGACCAGGCTGGTTTCGTCGGCGAACGACCAATCCGGCACCGACGGCGCCGCCGGCGCGGGCGCCTTGGGCTGCTGCGGGACGGCTTCGTCGCTGGCGAAATCCAGGGTGGTTTCGAACTGCGTAGCGTCGAACGCCGGGAGCGGCGGCGGCGTGGCCGCACGGTTCTCGTCGGCGTCGTGCGGCGCGTCGGGCTCGTGGGTCGCGAACGCAGCGTCGAGGTCGACCAGCTCGCGCACTTGGCCCGGCGCCGGCGCACGCCACATTTCCAGGTCGCCCAGGCCGGCCTCGTCGAGCGGCGGCAGCGCGGCGGCGTCGCCGTCGGCCTGCCAGTCGTGGGCCTGCGCGTCGTAGGGGCGCGCCTCGCCGGGAACCTGGTTCGAGTAATCCTCGGCTTCCAGGCTCAGGTTGGAGAAATCGAAATCGTCGCCGCCGCGCGGCTGCGACGCTTCCGGCTCCAGGCCCAGGGCCTGGCGGGCGAAGAACTCGCGGGCCTCGTCGGGCAGTTGCGGCGGCTGCGTCAACACACGGTCGCCGGCCGAACCGATCGGCGCGACGCGGTCCAGTTCGCCCAGCGATTCGCTGGCGAACGACAGCGGATCGGCCGGCGCTTCGGCCGAGACCGGATCGAAGCTGACGTGCGACGCGGGCGCCGGCAGCAGTTCGTCGGCATCGTCGTAGGCCGGCAGCGCTTCGACGGCTTCGATTTCTTCGATCTCGCCGAAGTCGGCGGCGTCGAAAGTGGCGGCGTCGAAAGTGGGATGGGACGAGTCGGTGCGCTCCGGCTCGACGGCCGGCGTTTCCAGGCCGATCGAATCGAGGCTGGCGCTGTCGAGGTCGTTCGCATCCAGGGTATCGGTGGCGGCGGCGATGTCGCCGGTCGCCTCGAAGTCGATGAAGCTCACGTCCTGGCCGGCTTCCGGCGCTTCGGCGTCGGCGGCGAAATCGAGGACGTAATCGCCGGCATCGGCTGCGACTTCATGCGCGGCCGGCTCGGCGGGAGCAGCGGGCGCAGCCAACTCGGCCGCACCCGGACGCACGAACGCCAGCACGTTGTCGCCCGCCACCGGCTCCTGCGCCAGCGGCGAACCTTCGTGCGCCGGCTTGTGGAAGCCGTCGGCCTGCAAGGTCGGCGGCGTTTCCGGCTCGGGCTCGCGGCCCGGCGGCAGCACGTCGTCGTGGCGATGCAGCTTGGCGCTGAGGTGGCGCGCCCAGCGCGCCGCGTCCCAGCCTTCGCGCGCGGCGGCCAGTTCGGCCTCCTCGAAGATCACTTCGATCGACGGATCGACCAGCAGGTTCTCGAACCGGTCCAGCGCATCCTCGGAGGCCGGATCGAGCACGACCACGACCACGTCGGGATCGGCCGCGTCCAGCGCCTTGGGATCGAGCACGGTCGGATCGCCTTCCAGCACCAACTGCGCGCCGGCCTCGGCCAGCGCTCCGCGCAGGCGCTCGCAGGCTACGCCCGCGCGCGCCAACAACACTACACGACGATCGCCGTCAGACATGGGGACGCGCGATTCCCAGCAATTCGAATACGTTACGGATCAATTCCGGCTCCTGGTAAGGCTTGCCGAGATAGCGTTCCACGCCGATCTCGAACGCGCGCTGACGATGCTTCTCGCCGCTGCGCGAGGTGATCATCACGATCGGCACATGGCGCAGGATCGGATCGGCCTTCATCTGGGTGGCCAATTCGTAGCCGTCCATGCGCGGCATCTCGATGTCGAGCAGCATCAGGTCGGGCACGCGCTCGGCCATGCGCTCCAGCGCGTCGATGCCGTCCTTCGCCGTGGCCACTTCGAAGTTGTGGCGCTCCAGCACGCGACCGGTGACCTTGCGCATGGTGACCGAGTCGTCGACCACCATCACCAGCGGCACCTTGCGCGCTTCCATGTGCATCGTCGGCGGCGGCGCGCTCTGGGCGAAGTCCAGCAGCTGCGCGGTGCGGCGGCGCACCAGCGGGGCGACGTCGAGGATCACCACCACGCGGCCGTCGCCCATGATGGTGGCGCCGAAGATGCCCGGCACCGAAGCGATCTGCGGACCGACCGGCTTGACCACGATTTCGCGGTTGCCGATGACCTGGTCCACCGATACCGCCGCGCGCAGGTCGCCCGAGCGGATCAGCAGCAACGGCATCTGCAGCTGGCCTTCGGCCTTGGCCGGCGCGTGGCCGACCAGCACGCCCAGGTCGTGGACGTGGTAGTCCTCGCCGCCGTAGCGGTAGGCCACCTCGCCCTGGTCGAGCACGTCGCGCGACAGGCGGCCGACGCCGCGCACCGAGGCGATCGGCACGGCGAAGGTGGTGTCGCCGATGCGCACGAACACCGCCTGGGTGACCGCGAGCGTCTGCGGCAGGCGCAGAGTGAAGCGCACGCCCTGACCGGGCGTGGACTGGATGTCGAGCGCGCCGCCGAGCTGGCGCACTTCGCTGGCGACCACGTCCATGCCGACGCCGCGGCCGGCCAGGCGGCTGACCTCGTCGGCGGTGGAGAAGCCCGGCTCCAGGATCAGCATGTCCAGGTCGGAGTCGGACAGCACCGCATCGCTGCGCACCAGCCCGCGCTCTTCGCCGCGACGGCGGATCGCCGCGCGGTCCAGGCCGGCGCCGTCGTCGGCGACTTCCAGCACGACTTCCGAACCTTCGCGGCGCACCGCGATGCGCACCGTGCCTTCGTCGGTCTTGCCCGAGGCGCGGCGCTTGGCCGGGGTTTCCAGGCCGTGCGCGACCGCGTTGCGCAGCATGTGTTCCAGCGGCGCGGTCATGCGCTCGAGCACGTTGCGGTCGAGTTCGCCCTGGGTGCCTTCCAGCTTCAGCGCGACCTGCTTGCCCAGTTCGCTCGAAGCCTGGCGCACCACGCGGCGCAGGCGCGGCAGCAGCGTATCGAACGGCACCATGCGCGTGCGCATGAGGCCTTCCTGCAGCTCCGAGCTCACCCGCGACTGCTGCAGCAGCAGGGTTTCGTACTGGCGGGTCAGATCGTCGAGGGTGATCTGCAGGCTGTTCTGGTCGGCGGCCGATTCGGCCAGCGCGCGCGAGAGCTGCTGCAGGGTCGAGAAGCGATCGAGCTCCAGCGGGTCGAACGAATGCTCGGGCGAGTCGCCCTCGCGCTGGTAGCGCGCGATGATCTGCGCTTCGGTTTCGATTTCCAGACGGCGCAGCTGGTCGCGCATGCGCAGGTTGGTCTGGGCCATTTCCGCGATCGCGCCGCGGAATGCGCCCAACTGCTGCTCCAGGCGGGCGCGGTAGATCGCGACCTCGCCGGCGTAGTTGACCAGGCGGTCGAGCAGGTCGGCGCGGATGCGCACCTGTTCCTGCGGCGCGCGCACGCCGATGTCGTCGTCTTCGCCCAGCGGCTGCTCGAGGATCGGCGCCGACAGCGGCTTGAGGCCGTTCTCGTCGACTTCGGGCTGCGCAGGCGCGGCGGTCGCGGCGGCGGTGTCGCCGGCGTCGATCGTGAGTTCGCCGCGCGAGCGCGCCTCGAACATCGCGATCAGCTCGGTCGGCATGGCGATGGCCTTGCGCTGACCGACCCGGGTGACCATCGCGTGCAGGCGGTCGAAGCCGCGCTCGAGCAGGGCGACGCTGTCGCGGCCCAGTTCGGTGCGATGGTCGACCACCGCTTCCAGCAGCGATTCCATGACGTGGCCGAGTTCGCCCACGGCCATGATGCCGGCCATGCGCGCGCCGCCCTTGAGGGTGTGCAGGTCGCGCTGCATGCCGACCAGCAACTCGCGCTCGCCCGGCGTTTCGCGCAGCTGCGCGAGCAGGCCGTCGGAATGGTCGAGCAGATCGCCGCCTTCTTCGACGAAGATGTCGACCAGTTCGGGATCGAGCTCGCTCAGGTCCAGCGCGTCGTCCGGATCCGGATCGGCGTTGGCGGCCTTGGCGAACGCGGCGGCCAGCGCGGCGGACACGCCGGCGATGTTGGAGCCGGACACCGCAGCGCCGCTCGCGGCGACCGCGGGTTCGGCTTCGTCGTTGGCGGCGGTGTCGGCCGGCTGCGCGTCCACGCGCATGCCGTCGAGGTTCGCCGGTTCGTCGCTGTGCTCGCGGGCCAGACGCTCGGCGGCGTAGTCGGCTTCGAGGCGTTCGTATTCCAGGCGTTCGGCTTCGGCCTTCTCGGCGGCGAGGCGTTCGGCTTCCAGGCGTTCGGTTTCGGCTTGCTCGGCGGCGACGCGTTCGGCTTCCAGGCGCTCGGCTTCGGCTTGCTCGGCGGCGACGCGCTCGGCTTCCAGGCGTTCGGCTTCGGCTTGTTCCGCAGCGACGCGCTCGGCTTCCAGGCGCTCGGCTTCGGCTTGCTCGGCGGCGAGGCGTTCGGCTTCCAGGCGCTCGGCTTCGGCCTGCTCAGCGGCGAGGCGTTCGGCTTCCAGACGCTCGACTTCGGCCTGTTCGGCGGCGAGGCGCGCGGCTTCGGCTTGCTCGGCCGCCAGACGTTCGGCTTCGGCCTCGGCGGCGTACTGCGCTTCCAGGCGCGCGTACTCCTGGCGCTCCTCTTCGGCGAGGCGCTCGGCTTCCAGGCGTTCGGCTTCGGCCTGTTCGGCGACGGTGCGCTCGGCGACGAGGCGTTCGGCTTCGGCACGTTCCGCTTCGGCCTGTTCGGCGGCGAGGCGTTCGGCTTCCAGGCGCTCGGCTTCGGCTTGTTCGGCGGCGACGCGTTCGGCTTCCAGGCGTTCCGTTTCGGCTTGCTCGGCGGCGAGGCGCTCGGCTTCCAGGCGCTCCGCTTCGGCCTGCTCGGTGGCGATGCGCTCGGCTTCCAGGCGCTCGGCTTCGGCTTGTTCGGCGGCGAGGCGTTCTGCTTCCAAGCGCTCCGCTTCGTCCTGCTCGGCGGCGACGCGTTCGGCTTCCAAACGCTCCGCTTCGGCCTGCTCGGCGGCGACGCGTTCGGCTTCCAGACGCTCCGCTTCGGCCTGCTCGGCGGCGACGCGTTCGGCTTCCAGACGCTCCGCTTCGGCCTGTTCGGCGGCGAGGCGTTCGGCTTCCAGACGTTCCGCTTCGGCTTGCTCGGCGGCGACGCGTTCGGCTTCCAGACGCTCCGCTTCGGCCTGCTCGGCGGCGACGCGTTCGGCTTCCAGACGCTCCGCTTCGGCCTGCTCGGCCGCGACGCGTTCGGCTTCCAGACGTTCCGCTTCGGCTTGCTCGGCCGCGAGGCGCTCGGCTTCCAGACGTTCCGCTTCGGCCTGTTCGGCGGCGAGACGTTCGGCTTCCACACGCTCCGCTTCGGCTTTCTCGGCCGCGATGCGCTCGGCTTCGGCGCGTTCGGCCGCGGCCTTCTCTGCCGCTTCGCGTTCGGCGCGCGCGCGCGTCTGGTCGCTCTGGCCCAGCGAGCCGGCGAACGAAGCGAAATCGATGGTGAACTCGGACGTGCGACGGCCGTCGCTGCGGCCGACCGGCACGTCGGCGGTGCCCAGGCCTTCGCCCTGGAACGCGCTGAGGTCGTTGGCGCTGAGTTCGACCACGCCCTGGCCGATGGCCGGCGCGTCGTCGAGGTCGAGCTCGTCGACCGGCATCGGCGCGCGCGCGTCCGGCAGGCTGTCGCGCAGCGCGGCGAGGCGCTCGGGCAGGCCGAGGAACATCGGCACGTGCGGGCTGGCCGACTTCAATGCTTCGATCGTGGTGCGGATCGCCGCGGCGACCGCGCCCATCGCCGCCACGCCCTCGGCGCTGGCCGGCGCGCCGCTGGCGAGCAGGCGCTTGACGTAGGCTTCGGTGGGACCGGTGACGTCGGTGATGACCGGCACTTCGGTCATCGCGAAGGCGCCGTTCATGGTGTGGATCGAGCGCTGCAGCGCGTCGTTGGCCGGCTGCGGCTGCACGCGCGAGGCGTCCAGCCAGGATTCGATCGTGACCAGGTGGCCGGCGACTTCGCCGTCGAGGATTTCCAGCAGCACCGGATCGACCGAAGCCGGCACGTACGGGCCGGCCGCGACGGGCTTCGCAGCTTCGGCGGCTTGTTCGATCGCGGCGTCGGCCGCGGCCTGCGCCGACGGCGCGGCCGGCGGCTGATAGAACGCTTCCTCACCGCTGGCGAGCAGGTCGGCGTGCGCTTCCATGCCGGCGATGTCGACGCTCAGCGGCGCTTCGTTGCGCAGCGCGGCGTAGAAGCTCGGCAGCGCGCGATAGGCGTGGTCGACCAGGTCCAGCACTTCCGGGCTGGCGACGCGGCCGTGCTCGCGTACGCGGTTGAGCAGGTTTTCGATCTTCCAGCTGAACTCGCCCAGGGTCTTGGCGCCGACCAGGCGGCCGCTGCCCTTGAGGGTGTGGAAGACGCGCCGCACCGGCTGCACGCGGGCCAGATCGTCCGGCGCTTCGCGCCAGGCCGGCAGCAGTTGTTCGAGGTTGCCGATCTCTTCCTCGAATTCCTCCAGGAAGATCTCGCGCACTTCGTCGTCGATGTCGTCGACCTGTTCGAAGCCGCCGTTGGCGCCTCCGGACGGGATCAGGAACGACGGCGGCGCCGACGGCACCGCTTCGACCAGCGCGGTGTTGACCAGACCGCCGGAAACGCGCTCGGTGAGGTCGGCCGGTTCGGCGGCCGGCGGCCGCGACGGATCGGCGTCGAACGCCGAGGTGTACTGGGCGGCGCCGTGCTCGGCGTCGAGCGCGCGCGGCTCGCCGTCGGCGCGCTGCGGCGCTTCGATGTCGGCCAGGCCCCACTCGGGCGCGACCGGAATCTGCGGCGGCGTCTGCGCGGCCGGCGCTTCGGCGCTGGGCTCGGACGCGGCGGGCGCGACCGCGGCGGCGTCCTGCGCCGGCGCGACGTCGGCCGGCGCGGCGGCCGGCTCGACCCGGACCACGTCCGGCAGCGGCCAATAACGCAGCGCTTCCAGGCTCTGGCGGGCGATGTCGAGGATGTCGTCGCGGTTCGGGCGCTGCTCGCGCAGCGCTTCGAGGTAGTACTCCAGGCTGGCCAACGCATCGGCCAGGGTGTCGAGCTGCTGGCCGCTGGGCACGCGGCGGCGGCCGATCAGTTCGACTTCGGTGTAGCGCTTGACCCCGGTGAGGTAATCGGCGGCCAGCGGCAGCTCGATCATGCGCAAGGCGCCGGCGACTTCGTCGAGCACGCGCGGCACTTCGCTGAGTTCTTCGTGATCCCACTTGGTTTCGACGAAGGCGACGAAGGACTGGCGGGCGTCGCCGAAGTTGGCGATGGCTTCGCGCGCGACCACGTCGAGCACCTTGCGCGCCTCGCCGGCAAGCAGGTCCTCGTCGCCCTTCTCGTCGGGCAGGCCGAGGCGGCTGACCTGGTCGTCGAGCGAGGCGTCCACGTACAGCAGCGCGCCGGCCACATCGAGCAGGGTGCCTTCGTCGGCGGCGCGGCGGCCGTCGACGATGTCGTTCATGGCGTCGCGCTGCTGCAGCACGACGGTGCGGGCCATGCCCAGTCCCATCATGCCGAGGGTGTCGCTGACCCGCGCCAGGGCTTCGACCTGCGGGCGCAGTTCGCCCGGGTCGGTCTGGTTGGTGCGCAGGTGCAGGTCGAGCGCGTCCTTGACCCGCAGCAGGTCTTCCTTGATCGCCGCGGCGACGGTGTCGAGCAGCGCGCGGTTGCGGCCGCTGAGGCTGCCGCGGGCGTGTTCGAGTTCGGATTCGCTGGGCAGGTGCGCGGCGAGTTCGAAGGTCTGGCGCAGGTCGTCCAGGGCCGGGTGGCGGCCGTCGCTGTGGGCGACGTGATAGAGCAGTTGCCGGGTCGGCTCGGCCGCGGGCTCGCCGCGCGGCGCGCTGAAGCCGTCGTCGGACAGCATCTGCCGCGCTTCGCGCTCGACCCCGCCGAAGGCCTGGCGCAGCGCGCGGGTCGGCGGCAGGGCGCCGTCGCGCACCGCGTGGGCCACAGCCGAAGCCACCCACAGCATGCGCCGCACCGGTTCCAGCACGGCTTCGGCGAGCAGGCCGTCGATGGCCGCGGCCAGTTGCACGGCCTTGCCCGGCGCGCCGTCTTCCGGCCACGCGCTCAGCGCTTCGCGCAGCGAGGCCAGATGCGGCGCGCTGGCGTTGCGGCCGCCGGCCGCGCCGACCGGCAGCGGCGGCGGCAGGTGCGCCGGCAGCGGACGGTCGAGGTTCGGCGCGAACAGCACGCTTTCGTTGAGCCCGGATTCGCCGCGGGTGGCGCGCAGCTCGTTGAGCAGCGGCAGCAGCACGATCGGGATGTCGCGGTGGCCGCCTTGCAGGCGTTCCAGGTAATCCGGCAGCAGCACCACGCCGCGCATCAGCGCCGCGCAGGCTTCGTCGCGGTCGTGCACGCTGCCCTGCTGCAGGGCCAGCGCCAGCCGCTCCATTTCCTCGGCGACCATCGCCGGGGCGTACAGCTCGACCATGCGCAAGGTGCCGTGCACCTGGTGCAGGTGGTTCGCGCATACGCGCATGCGCGCGGCGTCGGCGGGATCTTCGGCGAACGCCTCGATCTCCTGGCGCGCCTGGCGCAGGGTTTCGTCCAGCTCGGGCTTGATCCAGCCCAGCGTGGTGGTGTCGATCGCTTCGCGCAGGGCGGTCATGGCGCGCTCCGCCCGTCGGCGCGGCCGCGTCGGAGACGCGGGGCGTGGCTCAGCCAGCGATGTGTCGGACGCTTCATCCTCGGTACAACCCTATTCCGTATGTCTGTTCCGGAGCCGCTTGCCGCTGCCGCCCTGCACCTGCCACGCCTGCGCTTCAAGCGGCTCCTGCCCGCGCTCAGGCCGGCAGCTTGAAGTCGGCCACCGAACGGCGCAGGTCCGCCGCCAACTGCGCGAGGTTTCCAATCGACGCGGCGGTCTGGTTGGCGCCCTGCGAGGTCTGCGAGGTGATCTGCTGAATGGTGTTCATCGTCTGGGTGATGTTCGAGGCTGCGCTGGACTGCTGCTGCGCGGCGCTGGAAATGCCCTGAATCAGGTTCGACAAGTCCGACGACACCTTTTCGATCTCGCCCAGCGCGGTGCCGGCGTCCTCGGCCAGGCGCGCGCCGGCGACCACTTCGGAGGTCGTCTGTTCCATCGAGCTGACAGCTTCGTTGGTGTCGGACTGAATTGTCTGGACCAGCGTCTCGATTCGCTTGGTTGCGTTGGACGCGCGTTCCGCCAGTCGCTGCACTTCGTCGGCCACCACCGCGAAGCCTCGACCCGCTTCGCCCGCCGATGCCGCCTGGATCGCCGCGTTGAGCGCGAGGATGTTGGTCTGTTCGGAGATGTCGTTGATCAGTTCCACGATCGAGCCGATTTCCTGCGAGCTCTCGCCCAGGCGCTTGATTCGCTTGGAGGTCTCCTGGATCTGATCGCGGATCGAGTCCATGCCTTGAATCGTCTGCCGCACCACGCCCGCGCCCTTGGTCGCGATCTGCACCGAGCGCTGCGCCACGTCGGCCGACTCGGCCGAGTTCTTCGACACCTGGTCGATCGAGGCCGCGATTTCGCTGATGCGGTCGGACGCGGAGTTGATCTCCTGCGCCTGGTGTTCGGCCGCCTCGGCCAGGTGCATCGCGGTGGCCTGGGTTTCCTGCGCGCTGGAGGCGACCTGCACCGAGGTGTCGGTAATCGTCTGCACCAGGCTGCGCAGCTGTTCGACCGCGAAGTTGATCGAGTCGGCGATCGCGCCGGTCATGTCCTCGGTGACGGTGGCCTTCACCGTCAGGTCGCCTTCCGCGAGCGAACCCATTTCGTCCAGCAGGCGCATGATCGCCTCCTGGTTTCGGTCGTTGAGTTCCTTGGTGGTCTGGTAGCGGCGCTGCTGGGCGTAGTTCAGCGAGAACAGCAAGCCGGCGATCGCGACCAGCGCGCCCAGGCCGGAGATGATCGAGACCCAGATGTTGCCCAGGATGCTGGTGTCGCTCATCGAGCCGAACGAGGTCAGCGCCGAGAACAGCGACTGGCTGTCGGCGAGCATCTTGTCCGAGCCGCCGGTGATCGATTCGGCCGCGGCCTGGGCCTGGAACAGGTCCTTGGAGCTGGCCGAGATCGCGTCGAGGTCCTTCTTCATCTCCAGCCACAGCGCCTCGGCCTGGCCGAGCGCGGCCAGCGCGCCGCCGTTGCCCAGGGCGTTGACGCCGAAGGACGAGTCGCCCTTGCGCAGGCCGGTGAGGATGTTGCCGAACACGATCGCGTCGCGGCCGAGCGCTTCGCCGGCCATGCCGGCGCCGCTGCCGCCGGCGCGGATTTCGGTGATGCGGCGGGCCATGGTCGCCGACAGCACCATCTGGCGCAGGGCGATGTAGACCTGCGAGGACGGCGAGCCGGAGGCCGACATCGCGCGCACCAGTTCGTCCAGGCGCGCCTGCAGCTGCGGCACGCGGCCGGAGAAGCTGTCGGCGTTGGTCGCCAGCGCCAGCACCGCCTTCTCCGAGGCGAGCACCTGGTCGGAGCTCTTGCCCATCGGCTCCCAGGTCTTGGTCGCCGTCTCGATCGGGCCGGACACGTTGGCGGTGTTGCCGTAGTTGTCGTTGAGCGACTTGATGTCGCCGTCGATGGCCGACTTGGTGGTCTTGAACGCGGCGAACGCGTCCTTGTTGCCGCCGACCGCTTCGCGCGCCTGCACCGCGAGCTTCTGCGAGTTCACCTGCAAGCGCGAGGCCGCCGAGCTGGCGCCGCCCAGGCGCGCGGCCTGCCAGGTCGCATAGCCGGTGTTGAGGCCGAACACCAACACCGATATGCCCAGCACGATCAGCCAGGTATTGGCGCCCAGCATGCGGCTCTTGCCGGCGTTGTCCATCACAGTGCTCATGGTTCGGGAACCTCGGGTGTACGTGCGTGCGGTCTTGTTGGAGGAAGCGGCTGCGTCAGGCCGCTGCTTGTCGGAATTCGGGGGTGCGGGCCAGGCGCTCGAGGCTGAAGACGCCCCAGGCGTGGTCGTCCACGCGGTAGGCGCGCTCGACGAAGTTGGCGTAACGGCCCGAGGTCAGCGCCTGCGCCTGGTCCAGGTCGAGCAGGTTGTGCTCGTGGAAGCTGCGTTGGCCGAACAGCTCGTCGATCAGCACCGCGACGTCGCCGCCGGGCTGGCGCACCAGCAAGATGCGCTGGCCTTCGTGCAGCACGGTGCGCTCGCCCTCCAGGAACTGCTTGAGGTCGACGATCGGCAGCAGGCTGCCGCGCACGTTGGCCACCCCGAGCATCCACGGCTGCGCCCCGGGCACCTGGGTGACCTGCGGCAGCGAGAGGATTTCCACCACCTCGGCGAAGGTCGAGGCGAGCCGGCGCGCGCCGATGCGGTAGCCGACGCCGCGCCACAGGCCGGGCGCGTCGAGCTGTTCGGGCAGACCGGCCACGTGCGCCAGCGAACGGCGCTCGTAATCGCTCAGCACATCGAACGGCGTCTTCAAAATCATCGTTTCACTTATCCAGCAATTCTTTGATCCGCGCGATCAGATCGTCCTCGCGCGGGGGTTTGACGATGTAGTCGCGCGCGCCCTGGCGCATGCCCCAGGCGCGATCGGTCTCCATGCCCTTGGTGCTGACGATCAGCACCGGGATCTGCTTGGTCTGCTCGTCCCGGCTCAGCGCACGGGTGGCCTGGAAGCCGTTCATGCCCGGCAGCACCACGTCCATCATCACCAGGTCGGGCAGCTCGCGCTTGGCCGCTTCGATTCCGTCCTCGGCACTGCCCGCGGCGAACACCTCGTGACCGTTGCGTTGCAGCAGTTGGGTCAACACCGCGGTATCCGTCGGCGAGTCCTCGATAAGCAGGATGCGTGCCATGGTGTGCCCTACCCCCCGGTCAGGCGTGTACGTGCTTGCGGATCGCGTCGAGGAGCTCCTCGCGCGTGAATGGCTTGGTCAGGTATTGCTCGGAACCGACGATGCGGCCCCGCGCCTTGTCGAACAGCCCATCCTTGGAGGACAGCATGATGACCGGCGTGCCCTTGAACAATTGATTGTTCTTGATGAGCGCGCACGTCTGATAGCCGTCCAGACGCGGCATCATGATATCCACGAAAATGATCTGCGGCTGTTGGTCGGCGATCTTGGCCAACGCTTCGAATCCGTCGATGGCCGTGACCACCTCGCATCCTTCGCGCTTCAACAGCGTCTCGGCGGTTCGACGGATGGTCTTGGAATCGTCGATCACCATGACCCTGAGACCATCGAGGCTGCCGCTACGAACCTCGTCGAGCATTCTTTGTATCCCCCATTGCAAACGCCTTGAAATCCCCGGGGCGTCGCGAAGCCGTCTTTATTTCAAGCCGCACGCAGGCTGTCAAGCGCGCGTTTCGCGCCCGGAAACTGAATACGCATGCCGCACAGATCACAGGACAAAAACTCCGGGCATCACACTTCCCCGGATGCCGCTTCCCTCGGCTAAGCCATCGTCCTGTCCCGCGCAAGGCGGTCGACCTGATCGCTGCGTGTCGCAAATGGACGCTGCACGGCCGTTTGCGACCCCTACATCATGACAGATACCGGCGACCTGCCTGCTACCATCCCGTCAATCTTTGAGGATTCCGTTGCCATGCCGTTGGACATCGTCGTCGTGATGGACCCGATCGGGTCGATCAAGATCGCCAAGGACTCTACCTTCGCCATGTTGCTGGAGGCCCAGCGCCGCGGCCACCGCCTTTGGTACGTAGCGCCCGGCGGGCTGAGCCTGGACGGCGGCAGCGCACGCGCCAAGGTAGCGCCGGTACGCGTGCGCGACGATAAGAACGGCTGGTTCGAATTGGGAGATTGGTCACAAATCGAACTCAGCAGTGCGCACGTGATCCTCATGCGCAAGGATCCGCCGGTCGACGCCGAGTACCTGCACGACACCCAGATCCTCTCGGTCGCCCAGCGTGCCGGCGCGTTCGTGGTCAACGATCCGCAGGGCCTGCGCGACTACAACGAGAAGCTCGCCGCGCTGCTGTTCCCGCAGTGCTGCATCGACACCCTGGTGAGCCGCGACCCGGCCGAGCTCAAGGCCTTCGTCCAGCGCCACGGCCAGGCCGTGCTCAAGCCGCTGGACGGGATGGGCGGGCGCTCGATCTTCCGCGCCGCCGCCGGCGAGGCCAACCTCAACGTGATCCTGGAAACGCTCGGCGACGGCGGCCGGCATCTGGTGATGGCGCAGAAATTCCTTCCCGAAATCGCCGACGGCGACAAGCGCATCCTGCTGGTCGACGGCGTGCCGGTCGACTACGCGCTGGCGCGGATCCCGCAGGGCGACGAGTTCCGCGGCAACCTCGCCGCCGGCGGCCTAGGCTGCGGCCGCGCGCTGAGCGAGCGCGACCGCTGGATCGCCGCCCAGGTCGGCCCGGAAATGCGCGCGCGCGGCATGCTGTTCGTCGGCCTGGACGTGATCGGCGACTACATGACCGAGCTCAACGTCACCAGCCCGACCTGCATCCGCGAGCTCGACGAACAGTTCGGCCTCAACATCGCCGGCCTGTTGTTCGACGCGATCGAGGCCCGCCTGTCGGCCGCACGCGCCGCATGAGCGCGGCCGGCGTTCCGCACCTGCCCGGCGGCGGGTTGGCCGAGCCGCAGCGCTTCAGCGCGACCATGGTGCTGTCGGTGCTGGTCCACGGCATCCTCCTGCTCGGCGTCGGCTACACCCTGGAGAAGGCCGCGCCGGTGGTGCCGACCCTGGACGTGATCCTGACCCAGACCCAGACCGCGCTGACGCCCAAGCAGGCCGACTTCCTCGCCCAGGCCAACAACCAGGGCGGCGGCGAGCACGACAAGAGCACCCGCCCGCGCGACAACCAGTCCGGCCCGGCGCCGCAGGCCGAGGCCGGCGTGGCGCAGATGGCGCTGCGCGCGCAGTCGCCGGCGGCGCAGGCGCAGCCGACCGCGCGCGTGGTCAGCAGCACCCGCGGCGAGACCGTCGCGCCGCGCGAGCGCCTCGCCCAGACGCCGACCGAGCGGCCGCTGCCGCCCGGCGAACGCAAGATCGAGCACGACATCGAAATGGCGCGGCTGGCGGCCGAGATCCACATGCGCTCGGAGCGCTACGCCAAGCGCCCGACCCGCAAGTTCGTTTCCGCCAGCACCACCGAGTACGCCTGGGCCGGCTACCTGCGCGAGTGGGTCGACCGGGTCGAACGGGTCGGCAACCTCAACTACCCCGACGAAGCGCGCCGGCGCCGGCTCGCCGGGCAGGTCGTCATCAGCGTGGCGGTGCGCCGCAACGGCAGCGTCGAGCGCGCCGACATCGTGCGCAGCAGCGGCATCGCCCTGCTCGACGCCTCGGCCCTGCGCATCGCCAAGCTGGCCGAGCCGTATGCGCCGCTGCCGAAGACCGAAGAGAACCCAGACATCCTGCACGTGACCCGGACCTGGAACTTCCTGCCGGGCGGGTCGCTGGTCGACGAGTGAGGCGCCGCCGCCTCAGCGGCGCGGGCGCCAGCGCGCTCACGTACGGTTCGAGGCTGGCCCCAAGGCGAAGACGAACTCGGCCATCCGCCGCTGCAACGCAGCGACGTGGGCGCCGATCGGCGCGGCCTTACTTCAACGCCGGACCGGGATGCGCCTCGACCTGCTTCCACGGCACCAGCGACCACTCCGGATACTCGCAGGCGCGCGCGACCCGGGCGAAGTACGGGCCGAGGTAGAGGCCTTCGGCGGTGAGGTACCAGATCGAGGTGCCCCAGACGTCGGGATCGGAATAGTCGCAACCCTCTTCGTCCTTGGGCTTCGCCATCTCGGCCGGATGCAGCCGCGTCAGCGTCTTGATCGTCCAAGGCACCAAGGTCGACTGGCGGTACTCGCTCAGTCGCTTGTAACCGGGGCTGTCGTAATCGCCGCGGCCGGCGCTGCGCGGCGGCGCGCCCTTGCCGAGCCAGAGCACGTCCTCCAGCGCCAGTTCGCGGCCGCTGCGCACGTCGATGGTCAGCGGCGAATCGCCGAAGTCCGGGTGCGCGCCGCCGCAGTAGTAGCTGGTCATCAGGCTGAGGCTGAGGAAGCGGCGGTCGAGCAGGCGCGGGGTGACGGTCTGGTCGAAGTCGCTCTCCGGCGCGGAGGTGCATTGCAGCGCGTCGACGGCCGAACGCCACAGACGCTGCTTGAGGATCGTGTTGACCCGGCCGCGCGCCGGCTGGTCGACGCCGGATTCGACGGTGAACAGTTCCATGCCGGTGCGCGGCTCGCGCCACCATTGCAATTGATGCCCCTGGAACTGCTGGGTCTTGGATTTTTCCAGCGCCAGTTCGCTGACGCGCAGCGCATCGAAGGCCGAGGCGTCGTCGCCGGCGCGGCGGTAACGCTCGCCGTCGCGGCCGGCGCGCAGGGACGCGATGTCCACGCGCTGCAGGCGCACCGGCAGGCTGCGCTTGCCGGCGCGCCACTGTCCTTCCAGCGCATCGCCCTTCGCGCTCAGTTCCCAGCGCTCGGTGGTCGCGCCCTTGCGGTCGAGTACCTGCAGATGCAAGCCCTTGTCGTCGCGCTTGCCTTGCAGTTCCAGGTCGCGCAGGTGCTTGAAGTAGAAGTACTGGCCGTAGACCTCGTCGCCGCTGCCCTGGTTCAAGCTCAGCGCCACCGGCAGCGTGCCGACCGTGCCGCGCCAGACTTCGGCCGGTTCGGACGCGGACGCAGGCGCGCACAGCGCCATGGCGGCGCAACACGACAACGCGAGCAGGCGCAGCGATTTCATGGTTCGTCCTTGAGCGTGAGCGGAAAGAGGTTGGTCTGCGGCCAGAGGCAGCAAGCCGGCGCCGCGGTTACGACGAGCGCGCCCGCAGCGCGGCCTGCTCGGCGATGGTGAGGGCGACGTTGTTGCGCAGGTAGGCCGGCTCGATGCGTTCGGGCGCGACGGTTTCGCCGCGCGCATAAGCAGCCGCGGCCAGCCGCGCGAGGTCGGCGGCGTGCGGCAGCGCCTCGGCGTCGATCGCGGCGAAGCGCGCGCCCAGGCGCTGGCGCAGCGCGCCGTCGGCGGCGGCAAAACCGGTGCCGACGCCGAGCCAATCGGTTTCGTTGCCCGGCAACTGCGCGGCGTCGGGCGCGAGCACGGCTTCGGCGTCGAGCGCGAACGGTTCGCCGTCGCGCAGTTCGTAAGCGGCGGTGTAGATCTCGCCCATGCGCGCGTCGATCGCGCTGAGCACGCGCTGCGGACCTGCGCCGCCGGCCAGCGGCTGCGCGCGCAGCGCCAGCACGGCCAGGGTCGAGACCGGGATCACCGGCACGTCCAGGGCCAGGGCCACGCCCTGGGCCAGGGCGATGGCCAGGCGCACGCCGGTGAACGCGCCGGGGCCGCGGCCCAGGGCCACGGCGTCGAGTTCGCGCCGCTTCACCCCGGCCTGCGCCAGCAGTTCTTCGGCCCAGGGCAGCGAGAGTTCGGCGTGGCGGCGCGGCGCCAGTTCGAAGCGCTCGCGCACGTCGCCGTCGAGCCACAGGGCGACGGAGCAGGCTTCGGTGGAGGTTTCGAAGGCGAGGAGTTTCATCGGGGCGATTATCGCGCGGATGGGCGCCGATGGCGTGAGCGGGGCGGCAGGGCGGCGGAGACCAGCGCTCCCAACCGACCGTCATTCCCGCGAAGGCGGGCTCGGCTTTACTTCGGCGGAGCCGAACATCCAGAGACTTCAAGCGCTCTCGCACGAAGAGCCCTGGATTCCCGCCTTCGCGGGAATGACGGTAGGTTGGGGGCGCGGGAGGTTCGGGGGGATAAGGCCTTCGCCGCCGCCTGTTGCCCGCCGCAAGCTCAATACCCTGGCGCCGGCTCCCACAGCTCCAGCAACCCGCCTTCCGGATCCAGCGCATAACCGAACTTGCCCTGCTCCGATTCCTCGTAGCGATCCAGCACCTGGCAGCCCTCCTCGCGCAGTCCTTGCAGCGTCGCCTGCAAGTCGTCGACGCGCAGGTTCAGCATGTAGGGCTTGTCGCTGGGCTTGAAATACTCGCTGTCTTCGCCGAACGGCGCCCACACCGTGCAGGCCTCGCCGCCGGTGTCGGCGCGGCGCCAGCGCAGCAGCGCGCCGCCCCAGCCTTGCACGTCCAGGTCGAGGTGGCGCTGGTACCACTGCGCCAGCGCGGCCGGGTCGCGCGCCTTGAAGAACACTCCGCCCAATCCGTGCACGCGCGGCTTGCGCGCCGCCGGCTCCTGCTCGCTCATGGCCAGCCTCCTTAGCGGTCACCGCGTTCAGCGGTAGTAGTAGTCCTCGCCGTCGCGCGCGGACGACGCCGATTCTAGGGCCAAGGGGCGGCCGGCGAAAAAGTCGGCCACGTCTTCGACCCGGCGGCTGCGCGGCAGCGGCGGCAGCGAGTCGAGGAAGGTGCGGCCGTAGCTCTTGCTGTGCAGGCGCGGGTCGCACAGCACCAGCACGCCGCGGTCGCGTTCGCTGCGGATCAGCCGGCCGGCGCCCTGCTTGAGCGCGATCACCGCCTGCGGCAGCTGTTCGTCGCGGAACGGGTTGCCGCCGCGGCGGCGGATCGCGTCCAGGCGCGCTTCGAACACCGGGTCGTCGGGCGCGGCGAACGGCAGCTTGTCGATCACCACCACGCTCAGCGCCTCGCCGGCCACGTCCACGCCTTCGCGGAAGCTGGCCGCGCCCAGCAGCACGCCGTTGCCGGAGGCGCGGAAGCGCTCCAGCAGCACGTGCCGCGGCGCTTCGCCCTGGACGAACAGCGGCCACGGGCCGCCCTTGAGCAGTTCGGCGGTCTCGCGCAGCGCGCGGTGCGAGGCGAACAGCACGAACGCACGCCCGCCGGAGGCTTCCAGCACCGGGCGCAGGCGTTCGACCATGCTCTCGTTGTAATGGCGCACGGCCGGATCGGGCAGCCCTTGCGGCAGGTACATCAGCGCCTGCCGGGCCCAGTCGAACGGGCTCGGCGCGAGCAGGGTCTTGGGTTCGAACAGGCCGAGCTTGCGCGCGTAATGATGGAACTGGGCGCCGACGGTCAGCGTGGCCGAGGTGAACACCCAGGCCGCGCGCGAGCGTTCGCGGTGCGCGGCCAGCGGGCCGGCCACGTCGAGCGGAGTGCGGCTGAGGCGGAAGCCGCGCGCGGTCAGCTCGTACCACAGCACGCTGCCGTCGCGGCCTTCCGGCGGCGTGCCTTCGCCCTGCTCCTGCGCTTCCTGAGCGGCGGCGAAGGCGTCCTGGTTCTCGGCTTCGGCCGGAATCGGTTCGCGCCGCGGCGGGGAAAAATCGTCGTCTTCTTCCGGCTCGGGCTCCGGCCGCGCTACCGGCGCGCCGCGCCAGCGGCGCAGGCGTTCGATGAACTCCTCGGCGCGCGCGTGGCAGCTGTCGAACCCCGGCGCGGCGCCGCGCAGCGGCTCCAGCGCGTCGCGCAGATTGAGCAGCGCCGCTTCCAGATTATCGAAGCCGTCCTCCACCGCCGGCACTTCGCCGGCGCGGCGGCGGGTGCCGCGGATCGGCAGCTCGTCCATGGCCGTGCGCAGCGTGCGCACCGAGTGCTCCAGGTCGCGCGAAGGCACCTGCAGGCTCGCCAGCGCGCCGGTCACGCTCTTGCATTCGGCCAGCGAATCGCGCGCCAGTTCCACCAGCGGCCGCGCGCTGACCGCTTCGCCGAAGAACTGTGCGGCCAGCTCGGGCAACTGATGCGCTTCGTCGATCACGAACGCCTGCGCGCCCGGCAGGATTTCGCCGAAGCCTTCCTGCTTGAGCGCCAGGTCGGCCAGCAGCAGATGATGGTTGACCACCACCACGTCGGCGGCCTGCGCGCGCTGGCGCGCCTGCACCACGAAGCAGTCGGCGTAGAACGGGCATTCGCTGCCCAGGCAGTTCTCCGCGGTGGAGGTCACCATCGGCAGCAGCGGCGATTCTTCCGGCAGCGCTTCCAGTTCGGCCAGATCGCCCAACCGGGTGCTCCCGGACCAGGCGACGATGCGCTGGAACTGCGCGGCGACCTCGCGCGAGGCGAACTTCGGCTCGCCTTTGGCCTGCTCCATGCGGTAGCGGCACAGATAGTTGGCGCGCCCCTTCAGCAGCGCGGTCTTCAAGCCCACGCCGAGCGCGTCGCGCACCCGCGGCAGGTCTCGGTGATACAGCTGATCCTGCAGCGCGCGGGTGCCGGTGGAAACGATGGTCTTGAGCCCCGACAGCAGCGCCGGGACCAGATAGGCGAAGGTCTTGCCGGTGCCGGTACCGGCCTCGGCCAGCAGCGTGTCGCGGCTTTCGAACGCATCGGCGATGGCCGCGGCCAAGTCCTGCTGCGCCGGCCGCGGGGCGAAGGTTTCGAGCTTGCGCGCGATCTCGCCGCCGTCGCTCAGCGCGGCCCGACTGGCGACGCCGAGGCGACTAGGTTCCATGGAGACGTCAGTACCTGGCGGGCGCGGCGACGGTGCAGGCGGCGATCTTGTCCTGCGCCTGGCGGCGCGACTTCATCAGACCGTCGCGCTGCGGCACCAGGGCGTCGTAGTGATCCTGGCGCTTGGCCAGTTTCATCGCCGCGTTGACGCCGTCGAGCTTGCCCTGGCGCGCCTGGGCGATCGCCGCCCAATGCCGGCGGCACAGCGGCCCGACCTGCGAGCCGCCGTCGAAAGCTTTCTGCGCAAAGCGCTCGGCGTCGTCGAGACGGTGCAGCAGCAGCGCGGCCTCGGCGCGTTCCTGCAACAGCGCCGGGTCGTCGGCGTTGATCTGCAGCGCCTGGTCGAGCGCGGCCGCGGCCTCGGGATATTTGCGCGATTTCTCCAGCGCCTCGGCTTTCTGGCGCAAGTCCTCGACCTGCGGATCGCGCAGCGGCTGCACGTCGAGCTCGCGCGCGGCGGGGCCGGCGGCGGCGCGCACCTGGGCGACCGCGGCTTCGCCGTTGAAGTTGGCCTCGGCTAACACCGACGGCTGCGGCGGCGCGACCGAACAGGCCGCGGCGAGCGCGGCCAGCGTCGCCAGGACGGCGCCGCGACGAGCGGCGCGCACAGGATTGAGGTTCATCGATTACTGCTCCGGAGACGGGGGAGTGGACGCCGGCTCGCGCGCAGGCTCGTCCTTGTCCTTGCCGATGCCGAACCATTCGCGCCAGCCGCCGCCGCTGGATTCCTCGGCTTCGGGCTGCGGCTGCGGACACGGCGCGTATTGCGGGGCGAAGCCCGCCACGAACGGGAACCGGCGCGCGCCGGCGCAGGCCGCGTCGGTGCTGTTGCTGCCGATCACCGGCTGCCAGTCCAGGCCCTTGTCGGTGACCTGCAACGGCGCGGTCGGCAGGCGCGAGAACATCGCCGACCACACCCGCATCGCGCCGGTGGCGCCGTACAGGCCGGTGGTCTGGTTCTGGTCGTTGCCGACCCAGATCACCGCCAGGTGGTCGCCGGTCCAGCCGGCGAACCAGCTGTCGCGGCCGTCGTTGCTGGTGCCGGTCTTGCCGGCCGGCTGCAGCTTGCCCAGGCCGTCGGCGACGAGCTGGCGGCCGGTGCCGTTGGTGACCGCCTGCTGCAGCGCGATGGTGATCAGGCGCGCGGCGATCGCGTCGCCTTCCTGCGCCGGCGCGGGTTCCTTGTCGTAGCGCTTGACCGCCTTGCCCTGCGCGTCGAGCACGCCGCGCACCGCGTGCAGCGGCTGCACTTCGCCGCCGGAGGCGAGGAACTGGTACAGCTGCGCCATCGCGTACGGGCTTTGATCGACCGCGCCGAGAATCAGCGAAGGATTGTTCGGCGCCTGGATGCCGGCCAGCTTCTGGGTCAGCTCGCCGATGGCTTCGGGCGAGACCTGCATGCCGATGCGCACGGTGGCCTGGTTGTAGGACATCGCCAGCGCATCGACCATGCGCACCTGGCCGTGGCTGCGGCCGTCGGAATTGCCCGGGTTCCAGTTGCGGCCGCGGCCGAGCTTGACCGTCACCGGCGAGTCGTCGACCCAGGTGGACAGGTTGAACTCGCTCGGACGCGCCAAGGCCAGCAAGTACACGAACGGCTTGAGCAACGAACCTACCGGCCGCTGCGCTTCGACCGCGCGGTTGAAGCCCGGCTGGGTGAACTCGCGGCTGCCGACCACGGCCACCACTTCGCCGTTGTGCACGTCGGTGACCACCAGGCCGGCCTGCAGCGGCGGGCGGCGCTTGTTGTCCAGGTTCTTGAGCGTGCGCGCCACCGCGCCTTCGGCCTGCGCCTGCGCGGCCGGCGACATGCCGCTCATCACGCTCAGGCCGGCGCCGGCCAGCGCATCGGCCGGGTAGTCGCGGGCGAGCTGGCGGCGGATCAGGTCGACATAGGCCGGGAAGCGGTTGGCGGCGATGTTGCCCGGGTTCTGGGTGATCTCCAGGGGGGTCTTGACCGCGCGGTCGTGTTCTTCCTGCTTGATCAGCCCGGTTTCGAGCATCTCGCCCAGGACGAAGTTGCGCCGGCCCAGGGCGCGCTCGGGATTGCGCCGCGGGTCGTAATACGACGGGCCGCGGACGATGCCGATCAGCAGCGCGATCTGCTCGGTGTTGAGGTCGCGCAGGTCGCGGCCGAACCAGAACTCGGACGCCGCGGCGACGCCGTGGATGGCCTGCGAGCCGCGCTGGCCGAGGTAGACCTGGTTGAAGTACGCCTCCAGGATCGTGCGCTTGTCGTAGCGCGCCTCGATCAGCAGGGCGTAGATGATCTCCTTGCCCTTGCGGGTAAGCGTCTGTTCCTGGCCGATGCCGAGCAGGCCGCTGCGCGCGAGCTGCTGGGTCAGGGTGCTGGCGCCCTGCTTGGCGCGGCCGGCGGCGACGTTCTTGAACGCGGCGCGGGCCATGCCCGACAAATCGATGCCGAAGTGATGGTTGAAGTCGCGGTCCTCGACCGCCTGCAGGCCGGTGACCAGCAGTTCGGGCACCTCTTCGATCCGCACCAGCCGGCGCTCTTCCTGCTTCTGGCCGTACAGCGTGGCGATGCGCGCCGGGTCAAGGCGCGCGGTGCGCAGCGCCTTCTTGCTGGTCAGGTCGCGCACGCTGGCCACGCGGCCGCCGGCGACGGCGACCTCGATCCGGCGCGGCTGCACGGCGCCGTCGACGTCGTTGAAGCCGCGGCTGGCGATGGTGAAGCGGCCGCCGTCGCGGGCGTAGGTGCCCGGGCGCTCGCCGCCGTCTTCGCGGTAGGACGCCGCGTCGAGTTCGGTCTTGAGCGTGGCCGCATCCAGCGCCGTGCCCGGCGCGACTTCCAGCGGCCGCGCGTAGACCCGGGTCGGGATCTGCCAACGCAGCTGGCCGAAGCGTTCGCCGACTTCGTGGTTGAGATAGAGGGTGTACGGGATCAGGAAGCCCAGGCCGAGACCGGCGCCGGCCAGGGCCCAGGTCACCAGCCGTCGACGCCAGCCCGGCCCTGCGCCCTGCGAGTCGTCGTCGTCGTGCTCGTCTTCGTCGTAATCGATTCGGGCCACGGAGATGCTGTGCGTTGAGTCGCGGGCAAGTCTAGCGCAGGCGTCCGCAGGGCGCGCCGGCGGTGCCCCGGGGTGAGGCTGGGGAATCGGACCCCGGAATTGGGCATTGGTTCAGGCCGGACGACCGGATCGGCAAAGTTTTGCGGTTTTCGCGGCGATTCGCGGTGGCGGGCGGCGGGAAGCGACTAAGAGCAAGAGCAAAATGGGTTCCGGCTTTCGCCGGAATGACGGGGTGTGGGCGCGCCTCCAATGACGGGGCGACGGCGCTGCATGGAATGTCGGGGTGTGGGCGCTGCCCGGAACGACCGGGTCTGGGTGTCCGTTCCTGTCCCGTCATTCCGGCGAAAGCCGGAACCCATTTTGATTTTCGCCGCATCGGCGCCGAAACCCTCCGCCCTCACCCCCGCGGCGGCATCGGCCCCAGCCGTCCGGCGATGCCGTCGCGCAGGCCGCTCAGCATCGCCCGCACATAGCCCAGGCGCGGGCGCAGGAACAGCGCCGTGCCGACGAACTTGAGCACCAGCCGCGGCAAGTCCTGCGCCGCCCAGCGCCGCGGCACTTCGGCGCGGCGGTACAGCAGCACGCGGTTGCGCATCATGTAGTACAGCCGGGTCGGGCTGTGCACCACGTGCTTGTACGAGGGCAGCAGTTCGCTGATCGCCACCAGCTCGCCGATGCGGTGCTGCATGTGCGCGTCGCACACACCAAAGAGCTTGTAGCCGTGGTACTTGGCGCGCGAGCTCCATTCGACGTCGACGTTGTCGATGAACAAGCCTTCGTCCATGCCGCCGACGGTGTCGAGCACGTCCAGCGGCAGCAGGCTGCCGGAGGTGATCAGGAAATCGCAGTCCACCGTCTGCCCCGGGCCGCCGAACAGCTTGTGGTTCATCGGGAAGGCGATGCGCACGAACGGCGCGAGCGCGCCGGTGCGCTGGTCGCGGAACTGCGGGCCGACCGCGGCGACCGGGCCGTGCACGCCCAGTTCGCGCAGGGCGCGCTGCAAGGTCGCGACCATGCCGGCGCCGACCAGACTGTCCTGGTCCATCAGCAGGATCTGGGCGAAACCGGCCTCGCGCGCGGCGCGCGCAGCCTGGTTGATCGCGCTGCCCAGGCCGACGTTGCGCTCGCTGCGCAGCACCTGCACGCCCTGCGCGCGCAGTTCGTCGAAGAACGCGGCGACTTCGGCGCCCGGGCTGGCGTTGTCGAAGATCCACACCCGGCCGACCTGCGGCCGCACCGCGGCGACGACGTCGCGCAGCAGCTCGATCTGCGGGTGATAGGTGACGATCGCCGCGCACACATCGGCGCAGGCGGGAGGGGCGGAATCGGACATGTCAGCGCGGCTCCGCGGCGCGGCGGCGCTGGATCGGGCGAGGGGCGAGGGTCGGGCGGGAGCGATGAGGCATGGCGGCATTATCGCCCAGGCCAGGGCGGCGGGTCTTGGAGGCGGGCGGCAGGCTGGAACGAGAGCGTCGGGCCTGAAGGCCCTCCCACAGCAGCAAATGCCGCGCGGGACCCGCAGGCCATGACTTTTTGCAGGAGACCTCAGGCTTATGTGGGAGGTCTCAGGCTTGTGTAGGAGACCTCAGGCTTGTGTAGGAGGCCCCAGGCTTGTTTGGAGGCGCTCAGGCTGTTGTGGGAGGGCCTTCAGGCCCGACGCCTTCGGGTCCGATCGCCGCGCGACCGGACTCAATTGCTCGCCGCCCCCGCCGCCTGCACCCGCGCGGCCAGCTCGGCCAGCCCGGGCGCGTTGCCGTCGAGCCCGCGCGCGGCCTGCAGCGCGGCCTGCGCGGCGCGCAGCTCGCCCGCGCCCAGGCGCTCGCTGCCGACGCCGATCCAGCGCTGGGCCAGCCGCGCCGAGGCCTCGCGCACCGCACCGCCGCCGCCCTCCAGCGCGCGCCGCGCGTCCAGGCATTCGCCGGCGCGCGAAAGCCGGTTGCCGCCGAGCTCGCGCTCGAAGCAGCGCTTGGCCGCCGGCAGCAGCCGCGCGGCCGCGGCGCGCACGGCCGCATCGTTCGGCGCGATCGCCTGCGCCGCGCGCAGCTTGTCGTAGGCGCTGTCGCCGGGCGGGGTCAGCAGATCGCCGCGCTGCTCGGCCGCGGCGGCCTCGGCCAGCAGCCGCTGCAACGACTGACGCCGGTGCGCCGGGCCTTCCTGATCGAAGCGCTTGCGCGATTCGCGCGCGCGGTCCAGGTGCTGGCGCGCGATCGCCATCGCCGGCGCGGCCGGAGCGATGGCGCGCGCCAGGCCGAGTTCTTCTTCGGCGTCGGCGAAGCGGAAATCCGCGGCCAACCGCTCGCTGCGTTCGGCATGGGCCGCGGCCACGGTCATCAGCCCCTCGCGCGCGGCGGCATCGTCGGGCCGCACCGTCAGCACATCGCGATACGCCTCCACCGCCGCGTCCAGGCGCTGCCGGCGCAAAGCCTGCGCGGCCTCGCCGCGGCGCCGCTCCAGGCGCAGCTCCAGCAAGGTCAGGCTGTCGGGCAGGTCGGCGTGGCCGGGGTCGGCTTCCTGGGCGCGGGCGATGCCTTGGGCGCCGCGCACCAGTTCGCCGCGCTCCAGCGCCTGGCGCGCCTGTTGCAGCAGGTCGGCGAGAGTGTCGTCGCGGCCTTCCAGCGCGTCGTTGCGCTGCGGCTGCAGTTCCAGCACGCGCAGGTACAGCGGCAGCGCGGCGTCGGGGGCGCCGTCCAGGCGCCCCTGCTCGCGCGCGCCCGCGGCCGCGGCGACCATGCGGTCCAGGCCGGCGTGGGCGGCTTCGCGCTGGCGCAACAGCTGCGCCAGCGGTTCGACCTTGGCCCGCGGCACGGCCAGGTCGCGGGCCAGCGCGATGCGCTGGCGGGCGAATTCGAAATGGCCGCCGTCGATGGCCTGGCGCGCCTGCTGCAAGGCGACCTCGCCGGTGCGGGCCAGGCCCTGGCGGGCGTCGCCACGGTCGGGATCGACCGCCAGCGCGGCTTCGTACAGCTCGCGCGCGCCACGGCCGTCGGGCGAACTCAGCCGGCCTTCCGACAAGGCCTGCGCGGCTTGGTCGCGCAGACGCTGCAGGCGGGTTTCCGGCCACACCCATTCCGACAGCGGCTGCCGCCACAGCGTCAGCGCGGCGAGCGCGGCGATGCCTACCAGGATCAAAGCGACGCGCAGCCAGTGGCGCAGCAGCCAGCCGCGCAGGCCGGCGTCCGCGGCCGTGTCGTCGTCTTCGCGGTTGCGGCGGTGCGGCGCGTCGAAATCCAGTTCGGTCCAGTCGCCGGCGGCCGGTTCGATGCGCGCGCCGCCCGGCGGGGCGGCGGCAAGATAGGGCGTGGCGGGCGGGCGCGGATTCACGGCGCACAGAATAGCGCTGCGCGGATGACGATCGCGATTGCGCGTCGATGCGCGGTGGCGAGGGCTTCGGTTGTGGGCGGGGTCGTCGAGACCTGAGCGGAAAGCGTCGGGCCTGAAGGCCCTCCCACAAGCAAGCTGCGGAGGCATCACCCATGCTCTTGTGGGAGGGCATGCTTTTGTGGGAAGGCTTCATGCCTTTGTGGAAGGGCTTCATGCTTTTGTGGGAGGGCCTTCAGGCCCGATGCTTTCGGCTCAGGTCGAAGCGATCTGAAAGAAAAGCATCGGGACTGAAGTCCCTCCTACAAGAGCATTCCCACAAGAGCGCTCCGACCAGGGCGCGCGCAGCTCACTGGCGCTGCGCGTACTCCACGCCCGGCAGCGACGACAGCTTGCCGAGCAGGTTCGACAGCTGCCCGTAGTCGCCCACGCGCAGGCGGAAACGCAGCCGCACTTGCGAGCCGTTGCGCTCGACGTCGCTGCGGATGCTCAGCACGTGCGCGTTGCCCTGGGCGATGACGTTGGTGACTTCCTTGAGCAGCCACTTGCGGTCCAGCGCCAGCACTTCGATGTCGACTTCGTAGTTGGAGCCCTTGCGCCCCCACTCCACCGGCAGCACCCGCTGCGGCTGGGCCGCGGCCAGGCGCTCGAACGCGGTGCAGCCGGGGCGGTGCACGCTGACGCCGCGGCCGCGGGTCAGGTAGCCGACGATGGGCTCGCCCGGCAGCGGCTGGCAGCAGCGCGCCAGTTGCACCAGCAGGTTGCCCACGCCTTCGACGGTGAAGTCGGTGGACTTGCCGGCCGGTTTGCGCGAGGACACCGCGACCACGCTAGAAGCCGGCGGCGGCGCGGCCGGCGCGGCGGCGCGCTCGTGCTCCAGCAGGGCGCGACCGACTTGGTGCGGGCCGAGATAGCCCAGCGCGACCTGCACGTACAGATCGCCGTCGCTGGCCAGGCTGAAGCGTTCCAGCACCGGCGCCAGCTCGGCGCCGAGCAGGCCGAGCCGGCGCAGTTCCTTGTCCAGCAACTCGCGCCCGGCCGCCTCGTTGCGCGAGCGGTCGAGCTTGTGGAACCAGGTGCGCACCTTCTCGCGCGAGCGGTTGCTGGCGAGAAAACCGTTCGCCGCCACCAACCAGTCGCGGCGCGGCTCGCCGGTCTTGGCCGTCAGAATTTCGACCCGGTCGCCGCTGCGCAGCTTGTGGTCCAGCGGCACGATCCGCCCGTCGACCTTGGCGCCGCGGCAGCGATGGCCGACCTCGGTGTGCACGTGATAAGCGAAATCCAGCGGCGTCGCCCCGGTCGGCAGGTCGATCACCTCGCCCTTGGGGGTCAGCACGTAGACCCGGTCCTCGACCAGTTCGGTGTCGAGCTCGCCGGCCAGGGCCTCGTCGCCGCCGCCCTCGGCCTTGGTGTCGAGCAGGCGCCGCATCCAGGCGATCTTGCGGTCGAACGCGGCGTCGGCGCTCTGGCTGCCGACCTCCTTGTACTTCCAGTGCGCGGCCACGCCGAGCTCGGCCTGGCGGTGCATCTCGTCGGTGCGGATCTGCACCTCGAGCGTCTTACCTTCCGGCCCGACCACGGCGGTGTGCAGCGAGCGGTAGTCGTTGCGCTTGGGCCGGGCGATGTAGTCGTCGAACTCGCTCGGGATCGGCGTCCACTGCGCGTGGACCACGCCGAGCGCGGCGTAGCACGAAGCCAGGTCGTCGACCATCACCCGCACCGCGCGCAGGTCGTAGAGCTCGCCGATCGGCACGTCCTTGCGCTGCATCTTCTTCCAGATGCTGTAGATGTGCTTGGGCCGGCCGGCGACCTCGGCGCGCACGCCCTGCGCGGCCATCGCCTCGCGCAGCACGCGCTTGACGTTCTCGATGTAGCGCTCGCGGTCGACGCGCTTCTCGTCGAGCAGGCGCGCGATCTTCTGATAGGTCTGCGGTTCCAGGTAGCGGAACGCGAGGTCTTCCAGCTCCCACTTGAGCTGCCAGATGCCGAGCCGGTTGGCCAGCGGTGCGTGGATGTCGCGGGTCAGCGCGGCCAGCTCGCGCCGGGTCGGCGGCGGCAGGCTGTCGGCGTGGCGCAGCCGCGCCAGCTGTCGCGCCAGCAGGATCGGCACCACCCGCAGGTCGCGCACGATCGCCAGCAGCAGCCGGCGCAGGCCTTCGCTGCCGGACTGGCGGCCGGGTTCGGCGTGCAGCGCCCAGACCTGCCCGGCGGCGCGCTGGCCGTCGAGCAGCGCGGCCAGCACCGGGTGTTCGCGCTCCCAGCCCGGGCCCAGCGCCGCGGCCCAGCCCGGGTAGGCGTGCAGCAGCGCCGCGGCCACGGTGTCGCCGTCGGCGCCGAGCAGGGCCAGCGCGTCCAGGGTGGCGGCGACCACCGCCGGCGAGTCCAGCGCGCCGTCGCCGGCCTGCGGCGCGCGCGCCGCGTTCAGCAGAGCCGCGCGCAGCGGCGCGGACAGGGCCGCCGCCGCGGGCAAGGCCAGGACGTCGGACAGGGGCGGTGCGGGCGGTTCGGCGGAAACGTTCACTGCGCGGGGGGAATGGAGAAGCGGGAGGAGCTAGCGTCTACACTAGCGAGCATCCGTCCCGAGTAACAGCCGAGGAACCGTACGAATGTCCGCAATCGCTCCCACCGCGCCGCGCCGTCTCGCCATCGCCCCGCTGCTGCTCGCCCTGGCCGCCTGCCTGGCCGCTCCCGCCGCGCTCGCGCAGCAGAAGATCGAGCAGCAGATGAGCGCCGAGCAATTCAAGAACGCCGGCCTGACCAAGCTCAGCGACCAGGAACTGAGCAACCTGAACGCCTGGCTCAACCGCACCCTGGAAGCCGAAACCAGCAAGGCCGCGGTCAAGGCCCAGGAAAGCGAGGCGCACGAGCGCCGCGGCTTCTTCGACCGCAGCCCGTCCAAGGAGCCGGTGGTGGCGCGCATGAGCGGCCGCTTCGAAGGCTTCCAGCGCGGCATGACCTTCGTGCTCGACAACGGCCAGGAATGGCGCCAGGACGACAACGCCGACCTGCCGGGCGTGAACCTGGACTCGCCGCAGGTGCGCATCGCCCCGAGCATCATCGGCAATGCCTGGTATCTGTCGGTGCAGGGCTACAACACCCGCGCCAAGGTGGTCCGGGTCAAGTGATCGCCGGCCGGCTTGAGGCAGGCCGGCTTTAAGCAGGCAGGTTCCAGGCAGGTCGATTCCCAGCGCCCCGCCGCACCCGGCGGGGCTTCCTTCCGCAGTCCGCTTCGAGCGCCGGAGTTGTTCCCATGCGAGTGTCGTTGCCGTTGGCCGTTGCCCTGTCGTTCGTCCTCGCTGGCGCCGCCCACGGCGCCGAGCGTTATGTGCCGCTGCAGCAGCGCCTGAGCGCCGAGCAGCTCAAGGCCACCGGCCTGGACACGCTGTCGTCGCAGCAGATCCAGTTGCTCGACCAGTTGCTGTCGCAGGACCACGCCGTCGCGGTCGAGGAAACCGCCAAGCAGGTGCGCTCCGAGCGCCGCGGCCTGCTCGACCGCCACGGGCCGGAAGAGCCGCTGGTCAGCAAGCTCAAGGCCGGCGAGTTCCGCGGCTGGTCCGGCGGCACCGTGCTGGAGCTGGAGAACGGCCAGCGCTGGCGCGTGGTCGAAGGCTCGCTGTTCCTCGGCAAGCCGGTGCCGGCGCCGCAGGTGACGATCCGCCCCGGCATGATGGGCGGTTGGTACCTGGAGGCCGAAGGGCAGACCCAGAAGGCCAAGGTCAAGCGGGTGGAATGAGGCGCGGCGGTTTCGCGCAGCGTGCACAGGCGGCCTTCGGGTCGCCTGTGTCGTTTTGGGGCGGCGGTGTTTTGTGGGAGGGACTTCAGTCCCGATGCTTTCCGCTCAGGTCGAAGCGATCTGAAAGAAAGGCATCGGGACTGAAGTCCCTCCCACAAGAGCCGAGGCCTCGGGACTGAAGTCCCTCCTATAAAAGCCCAAGCCTCGGGGCTGAAGCCCGGAGGCCTGGCTCAACCGCGCAACGCCGCCAGCCGCTGCGCCAGTTTCTTCGGCGACACCCCGCCGCGCACGCCCAGCTCCTGCGCGAACAGCGACACGCGCAGTTCCTCGATGTCCCAGCGCAAGGCCTGCCAGCCGGCGTCGCCGCCGCCGCCGGCCGCGGTCGCCGCGTCCAGCGCATCGACGAAGGGCTTGAGTTCGAGCATGCGCGCCTGATCGCGCACCGGATCGCGCAGGGCGCGCTCGCCGCGGGTCGACAGCGCCTTGAGATAACGCGGGTATTCGGCCAGCGCCGCGGTCGGCACGTCGCGCAGGAACCCCGGCGGGGTCAAGCGCGCCAGCTGCGCGCGCATGTCGTCGAGGTTGCCGCTGGCCCAGCCCATCAGCGGCGATTCCAGGCGCGCGCGCACCTCGGCGACCGCGGCCAGGATCGCTTCGGCCTGACGCAGCCGCTCCATCGCCTCGGGGAACAGCTTGCGCGCGACCTCGTCGCGGCGCAGCTCGAACGCGGCCGCGTCGCGCACCTGCACCAGCTCGGCGTCCTCGCCGAGCAGCGACTGCACCGCGCCGTCGACTAGGTCCTCGCGCAGGCGGTCGCCGTCGCGCGGACGGTCGAGCGCGGCGCGGCCGGCGGCGTTGCCGGCCTGGGCCTGACGCAGCAGCGAATCGCGCTCCTGGCGCGGCGCCGCCGATTCGATCGCCGCGTACAGCAGGCCGATCTTGGGCTGGATCGGCAATTGCTTGCGCGCCTGCTTGAGCTTTTCCACCATCGCCAGCGCCAGCAGCCGGCGCACCCCGCGCGGATGTGCGCGCAGCGCTGCCTCGCGCTCGGCGTGCACGCGCAGCGACACGCTGTCGCCGTCGTCGTGCAGCGCCGGGAACGCCGGCACGCCGGCGGCGCCAGGCACCGACAGCGGGATCGGCTGATCGGGGAACGCGGTCAGCCCGCGCTGGCCCAGGCCGTCGGCCGCGCGCGCGGCGAATGCGCGCGCGGCGCGTTCGCCGAAGCGCGCGCGCAGTTCGTCGAGGTCGCGCGATTCGGCCAGCACGACCGGCTCGCCTTTAGCCTCGCCCTTGCCGCGGCGCCCTTCCTGACCGGCCGGATATTCGAGCAGGCGCAGGTTCATGCGCAGATGCGCTTCGATCGAGCCCGCGTCGAAATCCGTCGCAGCGATCTCCACCCCGCCGAGCTTGCGCAGGAACCGCGCCAGCGTGCCGGCGAAATCGTCGGCCTCGGGCTTGGGATGAGCCTCATGGAAGGCCTTGGCGAAGTCCGGCGCCGGCACGAAGTTGCGCCGCAGCGCCTTGGGCAGCGACTTGATCAGCGCCGCGGCCTTGTCGGCGACGAAGCCCGGCGCCAGCCACGACAGCTGCGCCGGGTCGAGCGCGTTGAGCAGATGCAGCGGCACCGCCAAGGTCATGCCGTCGTCGGGCGCGCCGGGCTCGAAGCGGTAGCGCACCGCCAGCCGGGCCTGGCCGAGCTGCAGGTACGGCGGGAAACGCGCGGCCTCGCTTTCGCCGCCGATCATCAGATCGTCGGCGCTCCATTCCAGCGCGGCCTTCTCGTTCGCCGGCAGCTTGTTGTACCAGGCGTCCAGCGCCTGCGCGTTGTGCACTTGCGGCGGCAGGCGGTCGAGGTACCACTGCGCCATCCATTCCTCGTCCACCACCAGCCCGGCGCGGCGCTGCTTGGCTTCCTCTTCGCGCGCTTTCGCCAGCGTGGCGAGGTTGCGCGCCAGAAACCCGGCGCGGGTGTTGATCTCGCCGGTCACCAATGCGTCGCGGGCGAAGATCGCGCGGCTTTCTTCCGGGTACAGCGCGCCGTAGTGGATCGGCCGCTTGGGCGCCAGCACCAGCCCGAACAGGCTGATCTGCTCGCTGCCGACCACGCGGCCCTGCGAGCGCGACCAGCGCGGGTCGTGATGGCGCCGCGCCAACAGGTGCGACAGTTCCTGGATCGCCCAGTCCGGCTCGATCGAGGCATTGGTCATCGACCACACCCGCTCGGTGTCGAGCAAGGTCGCCGACAGCAGCCACGGCGGCGGCTTCTTGGCCAGCGGCGAGCCCGGGAACAAGGTGTACTTGCGCCCGCGCGGGCCGTCGTAAAGGCCCTTGTCGCCGCGGAAACCGACCTGGGTCGGCAGGCCGGCGATCAGCGCGCGGTGCAAGGTGGCGTAGGCGGCCGCGTCCATCGGCTCGTCGGCCGGCGCCTGCGCGACCTCGCGGCTGCGCCAGCCCAGTTCGTCGCACAGCAGCTTCAGCTGGCGGTGCAGCTCGCGCCACTCGCGCATGCGCAGGAAGCCGAGGAAATGCTTCTCGCACCAGCCGCGCAGCTTGGACTGGGTGAGTTCCTGGTGGGCCTGCTGGTAGGCGTCCCACAGCTTGAGGATGCCGACGAACTCCGAGCGCGGGTCGGCGAACAGCGCATGCGCGTTGTCGGCCGCGGCGCGCTGGTCGGACGGACGCTCGCGCGGGTCCTGGATGCCCAGGAACGCGGCGATCGCGATCGTCTCGCGCAGGCAGCCGTGCTGGTCGGCGGCCACCAGCATGCGCGCCAGCTTCACGTCCACCGGCAGGCGCGCCATGGTCCGGCCGGTGGCGGTGAGCTTGCGCTGCTCGTCGACCGCGCCGAGTTCGGCCAGTTGCTGCCAGCCATCGGCGATGGCGCGGCTGTCGGGCGGCTCCAGGAACGGGAACGCCTCGATATCGCCCAGGCCCAGCGACAGCATGCGCAGGATCACGCCGGCCAACGCGGCGCGGCGGATTTCCGGGTCGGTGTACTGCGGCCGCGATTCGAAATCGGCCTGGCTGTACAGGCGGTAGCAAGTACCTTCGCTGATGCGTCCGCAGCGGCCCTTGCGCTGGTCGGCGCTGGCCTGGCTGACCGGCTCGATGTGCAACCGGTCGAGCTTGCCGCGCGGGCTGTAGCGCTTGACCCGGGCCAGGCCCGGATCGACCACGTAGCGGATGCGCGGCACCGTCAGCGAGGTTTCGGCGACGTTGGTCGCCAGCACGATGCGGCGCTTGGGGCCGGGGTTGAACACCCGGTCCTGGTCGCGCACCGACAGCCGCGCGTACAGCGGCAGCACTTCGGTCTCGCGGTACTTGCGCCGCTCCAGCGCCTGGTGGGCGTCGCGGATCTCGCGCTCGCCGGACAGGAAGATCAGCACATCGCCGCGCGGATCCTCACGGGTGATCTCGTCGCAGGCGGCGACGATGCCGTCGTTGACGCTGCGCGCAGCGTTCGGATTGCGCGCTTCGGCATTCGCCGCAGCGGCGCGGCGCGGCGGATTGGCCTCGTCCGCGCCTTGCGATTCGGCATCGTCCAACGGACGGTAGCGCACGTTCACCGGATAGCCGCGGCCCTCCACGCTGACCACCGGCGCGCCGTCGAAGTGCGCGGCGAAGCGCTCGGTGTCGATGGTCGCCGAGGTCACGATGATCTTGAGGTCCGGGCGCTTCTTCAGCAGTTGCTTGAGATAGCCCAGCAGGAAATCGATGTTGAGGCTGCGCTCGTGCGCCTCGTCGATGAGGATGGTGTCGTAGGCCGACAGGAAGCGGTCGGACTGGATCTCCGCCAGCAGGATGCCGTCGGTCATGAACTTGATCGCGGTGCGCTCGCCGACGTTCTCGTTGAAGCGCACCTGATAGCCGACCGCGCCGCCGAGTTCGGTGTTCAGTTCCTCGGCCACGCGCCGCGCCACCGCGCGCGCGGCGATGCGGCGCGGCTGGGTGCAGCCGATCAGGCCGGCGGCGCCGCGGCCGGCGGCCAGGCACAGCTTGGGCAACTGGGTGGTCTTGCCCGAACCGGTCTCGCCGGCGATCACCACCACCGGGTGCTTGCGGATCAGCTCGACGATGCGCTCGGCTTCGGCCGCGATCGGCAAAGCCGGATCCACCGGCGCCTGCGGCAACGCCGCCGCGCGCGCCTGGCGCTGCGCCAGCGACGCCGCCAGCGCCTTGGAGAACGCCTCCTGCGCGGCCGCATCGGCGGGCTTGCCGCTCCAGCGCGACCACAGCCCGTGCAGGCGGCCGCGGTCGCGGCTCAGCGCGCCGTCGATGGCGCGGCGCGCCTGCCGTAACGCAGCGCTCGCATCGGCCTGCTTAGACTGTTTGGATTGACTGGTATTCATCGATAGATCGTCTGCATTGCAGCGCTAAAAACAAACCATTTCACTTCCGCCGCGACTGCGCCTATTGTCGCCGCAAAGTCCGGACCCCATAGAAGAACCGTCCGGATCGCCGGAATCCCGTCTTCCGCTGCACATCCCCCAATGAAGGAGTCGCACATGGCCAAGTCCAGCAAGTCCGACAAGAGCAAACCCGGCAAGTCCGGCAAGGAAACGCCGGTGAACCCGGCCGCCTCGCCCGGTCCGAACGACCGCGGTCCCTCGATCGATATCGGGATCTCGCCGGCCGATCGCAAGAAGATCGCCGAGGGTCTGTCGCGGTTCCTGGCCGACAGCTACACCCTGTACCTGAAGACCCACAACTTCCACTGGAACGTGACCGGGCCGATGTTCAACAGCCTGCACGTCATGTTCGAGACCCAGTACAACGAGCAGTGGACCGCGCTGGACGAGATCGCCGAGCGCATCCGCGCCCTGGGCTTCAACGCTCCGGGCTCCTACGCCGAGTTCGTGCGCCTGTCCTCGATCCCGGAAGAGCCGGGCCTGAGCGACGCCGCGGACTGGCGCGAAATGGTACGCCAGCTGGTGGTCGGCAACGAAGCGGTGTGCCGCACCGCGCGCAAGGTACTCGACCAGGCCGACGACGTCGACGACGCGCCGACCGAGGATCTGCTGACCCAGCGCCTGCAGACCCACGAGAAGTACGCCTGGATGCTGCGCTCGCTGCTGCAGTGACCGGCCCGGGCCCGGTGCGGCGCAGGCCGCCCGGGCTCGCTCCCGAAACCCCTCTCCGCCTTGCGGGGAGGGGTTTTTCGATTGTAGGAGACCTGTTGTGGGAGGGCCTTCAGGCCCGATGCTTGTCGATCGGGTCGCCGCGACCTGGAACAAGAGCCTCGGCCCTGAAGGCCCTTCCACAACAAGCCCTCCCATAACCGCGTCCGCCGATTCCCGACCCGCCGGGGCGCCGTTCTCCGACCGCTGCGCGCGGCCGCGCCGCTAAACTAGGCCCATGTCGTCCCCCGCACTCGAAATCCTCCACCGCGTCTTCGGCCACACCGCGTTCCGCGGCGAACAGGCGCAGATCGTCCAGCACGTGATCGACGGCGGCGACGCCCTGGTGCTGATGCCGACCGGCGGCGGCAAATCGCTGTGCTACCAGATTCCCTCGCTGGTGCGCGAAGGCTGCGGCCTGGTGGTCTCGCCGCTGATCGCGCTGATGCAGGACCAGGTCGAGGCGCTGCGCCAGCTCGGCGTGCGCGCGGAGTACCTCAACTCCACCCTGTCGGCCGACGAGGCCGCGCGGATCGAGCGCGAACTGCTCGCCGGCGAGCTCGACCTGCTGTATGTGGCGCCCGAGCGCCTGCTCACCGCGCGCTGCCTGAACCTGATCGATCGCGCCAAGATCGCCCTGTTCGCCATCGACGAGGCCCATTGCGTCTCGCAATGGGGCCACGACTTCCGCCCCGAATACCGCGAACTGACGATCCTGCACGAGCGCTGGCCGCACATCCCGCGCATCGCCCTGACCGCCACCGCCGACGCGCCGACCCAGCGCGAGATCGCCGAGCGGCTCAACCTGGAAGAGGCGCGCCGCTTCGTCAGCTCGTTCGACCGCCCCAACCTGCGCTACCGCGTGGTCCACAAGGACAACGGCAACCGCCAGCTGCTGGACTTCCTGTCCGCGCATCGCGGCGACAGCGGCATCGTCTACGCGTTCTCGCGCCGGCGCGTGGAAACCGTGGCCGCGCAGCTGGTCGAGGCCGGCATCCACGCCCTGCCCTACCACGCCGGCATGCCGGCCGAGTCGCGCGCGGGCAACCAGCGCCGCTTCCTGCAGGAAGACGGCGTGGTCATGGTCGCCACCATCGCCTTCGGCATGGGCATCGACAAGCCCGATGTGCGCTTCGTCGCCCACGTCGACCTGCCCAAGTCGATCGAAGGCTATTACCAGGAAACCGGCCGCGCCGGCCGCGACGGCGAACCGGCCGACGCCTGGCTGTGCTACGGCCTGGGCGATGTGGTGAGCCTGCGCCAGCTGATCCAGCAAGGCGAAGCCGGCGAGGAGCGCAAGCGGGTGGAGCTGCGCAAGCTCGACTCGCTGCTGGGCTATTGCGAATCCACCGAATGCCGGCGCAAGGGCCTGCTCGGCTGGTTCGGCGAACCGCACCCGGGCAACTGCGGCAACTGCGACAACTGCCTGGAGCCGCCGCAAAGCTGGGACGGCACCATCGCCGCGCGCAAGGCGCTGTCGTGCGTGTACCGCACCGGCCAGCGCTTCGGCGCCGGCCACGTCATCGACGTGCTGCGCGGGCAGACCACCGAGAAGGTCTCGCGCTTCGGCCACGAAGACCTGAGCACCTTCGGCATCGGCGCCGACCTCGACGCGCGCCAATGGAGCAGCGTGTTCCGCCAGCTCGTCGCCGGCGGCCTGCTGGAGGCCGACATCGAACGCCACGGCGCGCTGCGCCTGACCGCCGACTCCGGCCCGGTGCTGCGCGGCGAGCGCAGCCTGCGCTTCCGCAGCGAGACCGCCAAGCCCGCGCGCGGCGCAGGCGCCAAGAAATCGCGCGGCGGCGGCGCGGCCGCGGCGGCCGCCGTCGCCGATCTCGCCCCCGACGCGTTGGCCCGCTTCAACGCCCTGCGCGAATGGCGCTCGACCACCGCGCGCGAACAGAACGTCCCCGCCTACGTGATCTTCCACGACGCCACCCTGCGCGCCATCGCCGAACAGGCGCCGGACGACCTCGACGATCTGGCCCAGATTCCCGGCATCGGCGCGGGCAAGCTCGATCGCTACGGCGAGGCGGTGTTGCAGCATCTGCTCGATCACGAGTAACCGCAGCGCCGTCGCTGCGGGACGGGTGCGTCGCAGTCGTATTGTCGCGGTCGCGGCTCGCGCCGCTCCTACAGGCGCTGCGGCAAGTTACGTATCCGACTGTAGGAGCGGCGCAAGCCGCGACCGCGACAACGCAGCAACGACGAACCCCACCTCGCCATCGCGAACCTACCAGCGCGGCTCACGCTCATCCCGCCGCCGCGTCCCCACCTCGCACCGCTTCCGACGCATCCGCCCTCACGGCAACTGATACGCGAAATTCAAATTCCAGCGCGGCTTGCGGTCGTCCGTCTCCAACGGCAGGTCCGCAGTCGGCTTGGCGTAGGCGAAATCGATGTTGTAGTGCTTGTTGTCCGACAGCCGCACGCCCAGCGCGACCGTGCCCAGCCGGTTCGGCGCCGGCCGGCGGCCGTCGCTCAGCGACACCTGCGCGTGCTGCACGCTCAGGTACGGCGACACCGCCTTGAGCCAGCGCGTGTTCGGCTTGAAATTGCGGCTCAGCTCCAGACCCACGCCCCAGCCGCGGTCGCCCGAGGTTTCGCCCGGGTCGTAGGCCAGGGCGAAGCGGGTGCCGCCGAAGCTGATCTGCTCCGACGACGGCAAGCGGTCGCGGGTGTACTGCGCGGCCGCGCGCAGCACCGCGAGGTAACGCTGGTCCTTCCACGCCCGGCTCTGGGCGAACCCCAGGTTGTAGCGGGTGAACGCCACGTCGCTGGCCGCGGGCAGGATCGCGCCGCCGATGTTGGTCAGGGTCTCGGCCTTGGCGCCCCAGGCGTCGAAGCCGCGCGCGATCTGCACGCTGACCTGGCGCGCGCGGTCCTTCTTGGCCTCGGCGAAATCCAGCCCGGCTTGCAGCACGCGGGTCTTGGAGCGCTGCTCCAGGCTCGCGCCGTTGATCGTGTTGAGGTAGCGGTCGGACTGGTCGGCCGCGTATGCGCCCAGCGACAGGAACAGCGAGCGCTCGGTCTCCAGCCGCAGCGGATAGCGCGCGCTGAGCGCGTAGCGGTCCTGCTCGACGCGATGGTCGAGGAACGCCGGCAGCGGCGTCTGCGTCGCCGGCACGCCGCGATAGCGCGAACCTTCGGCGCGGCCGATCCAGCCATCGCTGCCGAACAACTGCTGATAGCCCGCGCTGTAGAACCGCTCGTTGCCGCGGCCGTCGGGGTACAGCGCCGCCAGGCTCCATTGCTCGGCCAGTGAGGTCAGCGCATTGAGATTCAGCGAAGCCAGGCCCTGTGTGCCGGGATGGTTGAACTCCAGCGCCCAGGTCGCGTCATAGCGCTTGGCCTCGACGGTGACGTCCAGCGAGGTCGCGCCGTCGGTGGTGGTCGGCGCCGGCACGTTGAGGCCGATCTTCGCCCCCGGCAGGAAGCCCAGGATCTGCGAATAGCGCTCGAAGGTCTTCTGCCGCAGCGGCCGGTCGTCGACGATGCGCTGGGCGATCGCGCGGATCTTGCGCTCCAGCTTGCCGGCCTTGCCCTGGATGCGCACCTGCGCGACGTAGCCTTCCACCGCCACCACCCGCACCGCGCCGTCGGCGAAGTCCTGGGTCGGCACATAGCAGAACGACAGCGCGTAGCCGCGTTCGCGATACAGCTTGGTGCAGGCCTCGGCTGCGGTGAGCAACTGGGCGACGGTGATCGGCTGGCCGGCCAGCGGCTTGAACAGGCCGATCACGTCGTCGAACGGCACCGACTTGACCCCGGACACCTCGAACCGCGACGGCGTCAGCTGCAAGGCCAGGAACGCGGCCATCTCGAGATTCTGTTGCGGCGCGACCGTGGTTTCGACCTTGGCCGGGCCCTTGGGCAACGGCGCCTGCGGCAGCGTCTGCAGCGGATTGCCGGTGCTCGGCAAGCGCGGTGCGGCGGTTTGCGCCGATGCGGGTGGACTGGCGTACAGACACGCCGACAATGCCAGCGCGAGCGGATAGCGCTTCCCCCAAAGCCCTGTAGCCATGCACGGCCCCTTGTCGTCGGCAACCCGAATCTCGGCAGGCAAGCGGCGCCGGGAGTCGCCAGTGGCGACAGCAGCGCCGCGAAAGCCAGGCGCGTCCGCCCTGGGCCGGACGCGCCTGCGCTGACGAACTCCAATCTACGTGCGTATGCCGCGGCGGGAATGGCGCGTGGCCATTCCCGCGCGGTCGATCACACCTGCATCCGGACCGAGCCGACGCTTACGGCTTGGCGCCCTTCTTGCCGAGCAGTCCGGTGCCGAGCAGCCCGCCCTTGTCGTTGGTGCCGCCGGTCGCATTGCCGAGCACACCGCCGAGCAGGCCGCCGTTGGCGTTGTTGAGCCCGGTCGCCCCGGCTACGCCGTTGACGACCGTGCTCAGCCCCTGAGTCACCGGCTGCAGCGGCCCGTTGACCGCCGCCGTCGCCCCCGTGCCGACCTGATTGACGCCGCTGCCGACGCCGGACACTACGCCGCCGACCAGATTGGTCACCGGCGCCAGCGGAGTCGCCGCGCCGGCGCTGGCCAGCCCGGTGCCGACGCCGCCGACCGTCACGCCCACGCCGGCCACGCCGGTGGTCGCGCCGGCCGCGGTCACCCCGACCGGATTGGCGATCCCACCGGCATTGCCGAGCCCGGCGTTGATGCCGGCGCCGACCGTGCCGAGGTTGCCGCTCAGGCCGGTCACCGCGCCGCCGACCACGCTGGTCACGCCGCCGGCGCCGCCGGGTACCGGCGCGCCGCTGATCGCCGCGCCCAGGCCCGCGCCGGCCGAAGCCACGCCGCCGACCACGCCGCCGACGCCGCGCGAGGCGTTGGCGACCAGATTGCCGCCGCCGTTGCCGCCGGTGGTGCCGCCGTTGGCCTGCAGCAGGCCCGCTACCGGGGTCACGATCTGGCTGACCGCGCCGGTGAGCTGCTGCCCGGACTGGCCTTCGATCACGCCGCCGAGCTTGCCGCCGAGTTGCTTGACCCCGCCGCCCACGCCCGAAACCAGGCCGCCGGCCGCGCTGGTCAGCGGCTGGATCGGCGAGCCCTGGAACGCGCCGACGGTGGCGACCGTCTTGCCGAGGTCGTCGACCGTGGTGCCGACGTTGACTACGAGATTGTCGACCCCGCCGGCGGTGGTGCCGACCGGGTTGGCGATGTTGCCGATCTGGCCGAGCCCGCTGCTGGTCGCACCGCCCAGGCCGCTGACGGTCTTGCCGAGGTCGTCGACGACCTTGGCCAACCCCTGCGTGGTCGGGTTGTTGCCGCCGAGCAGGGCCTGATTCGGAATCTGCGTGCCGAGCGAACTCACCCCGCCGCCGATGCCGGAGACCAGATTGCCGACGGTGGTGATGACCGAACCCAGCGGATTGCCGGCCGAAGTGCCGCCCGGACCGCCGGGATTGCCCGGTCCGCCCGGATTGCCTGGGCCGCCCGGGTTGCCGGGACCACCGGGATTGCCCGGCCCGCCCGGATTGCCGGGCCCGCCGGGATTGCCCGGTCCGCCCGGACCGCCGGGGCCACCGGGATTGCCCGGCCCGCCCGGATCGCCGGGACCACCGGGGCCGCCGGGCTCGCCGGGGCCGCCCGGACCGCCCGGGTTGGGATTGAAGCTGGATTTGACGCCGCCCGAGCCCGAGCAGCCCGTCGCCGATACCGTGATCGTCAAGATGCACGCGGCGAGCAAGCTGTAGGAAAGAGCCTTGCGAATGCCTTGGGTGTCCATCACGTCCTCCGAATGCAGCCTTGCGCTGCTCCGTGCCCTGAGGTTTGGACCGCTGTGCCTGCGTCTGCGTGGGGCGACACCGGCTAAGCGCCGACAACACACATTCGAGGTGCGAATCTCGTGTGTATCGCGGACAGGCTGCGCCTGTTTATCGTTAAAGGCGCGTGATGAAACCGGCCGTGCCGACGGCCCCGGCGGAGATTTCCGATAGCCGGTTATTTCAGTGAGAAACGGTGATTTTCGTTCATGGCGGCGCGCTGAAACGCACTTCGCCGGAGCGGCCGGACAGGCCTGTCGCAGGCCCGCATGCGCCGGGTCGGAACGGCGTCACCGAACCAACGAAATCGCAACTTTAAATTGTGACGCGACATGTGAATCGAGTCGGGAGCCAGCACCCGACACCGGCCTCGGCGCGCGACGGTCGGTACCCGTCGCCACGGCACGCATCGCCGCTCTCGGCGCGCCGAAAAGCCGCACGCCCGTGTTCTTTTTTACGCATTCACTGGCGAATTTACGTAAACAGCGCCAAATGCATTATGCAAATACAAATTGGCAGAACCGCCCGTTCACCACTCCACGCTGCCGCGGATCACCGCCTGCACCCGGCCGCCGACCCAGACCTCGCCGGCCTCGTCCACGCTCAGCTCCACCCGCCCGTCGCGCCCGACTTCGCGCCCCTGGCTGGCGCTGTAGCTGTCGCCCGCGCTCAGCCGCCCGGCGGCGAGCAAGGCGCTGGCGATGGCGGCGTTGGCGCTGCCGGTGACCGGATCCTCGGCGAAACCGTCGGCCGGGCAGAACGCGCGCACGGTGCGGGCGCAGCCGGCGACGTCGCCCGGCGCGAACAAGGCCAGGCCGAGCGCGTCGCCGCCTAGCGCGGCGATCGCCGCCAGCTCGGGCCGCCAGCCGCGCAGCGCACGCACGTCCTCGACCTCGGCCAGCCACCAGCGCGCGCCGTTGTCCCACAGCGCCGGGCGAAGCGCGCCGGCCGGCAGATCGCGCAGGATCGCCTGCAGCGCCGCGCGGTCGGGTTCGACCGACAGCGGCCGCGCCCGCGGCGTGCGCACCGACACCCGCGGCCCGGTCGCGTCGTGGACGATGCGCACCGGCAGCGAGCCGGCCGCGCACTGCTGCACCATCGCCTCGCAACCGGCCGGCACCCGCCGCGCATCGAGCACGGCCCAGGCCGCGCCGACGCTCGGATGCCCGGCGAAATCCAGCTCGCGGGTCGGAGTGAAGATGCGCACCCGGTAGTCGGCGCCGTCCTGCGGCGGCAGCAGGAACACGGTTTCGGGCAGATGCATCCACGCGGCGAAAGATTGCATCGCCGCGTCGTCCAGGCCCTGCGCATCGAACACCACCGCCAGCGGATTGCCGGCGCCGATGCGGTGGGCGAACACGTCCAGTTGCAGATAGCGGCGCAGGCTCATCCCCGGATCGTAACCGCCGCGGCGCGCGCGGCTATGTGGCTTTCGGCCTGTTGACGCGCGCGCCGACCCTCACGGGCAGCGATTGGCGCTCTTGTAATCGGTGTAGCGGCCGCGGCCGTCGTAGTAATGGATGGTGCGGCCATCGAACTTGATCTTCTGCAGCGCGCCGTTGAGCAGTTGCTCGTGGTGCAGGTGGTCCAGCGTTAGTTGTCGCGCAGCGCGTCCGAGGCTTTGACACCATCCGTCTGGGCGGTCCAATCAGCCGGTACGAAGTTGGGCGGTGTACAGGCAGTGCAAAGCAGCGAATGGAGCGCCGCTGCGAAGGCGAGGATAGCTTTGTGTTTCACGGTGTGCCCATTCCTGTGGGTGGAACATTGAGAATAGTTACACACACCGACTGGACCGAGACGCCGAGTCGCATTTCGCCTACGTGCCCGGCGACAGCGCAGCACGAGTGAGTCCAGACCATCGCCCGTGACCCGTCCCCGCCCGCCAGCCTTGCTCGCGTACAACGCAGCATCTACCCGGCGCAGCAATCCATCGAGCGTTCCCCCTCCCTGAGCTCCGCAACCCCCAGGCTGAACCCGACCATCAGGGCGCCCGCTGTCTCGGACTTGTCGCCAGCGTGGGCGCCTTAACGATCAGGTCGTGCGGAATCGGCACACCCGTCTTCTTGACCATCATCCGCAACTGCACGAACTGACTGTTGTCGAAGGTCACGGTGTACGGCTGTCCCGTCAGCCGGCGATGCACGAAGCGCCGCATTTCAGACGAGGCAGGTTGCAGCGGCACGCGCGGCAGCGGCGGCCTCCGCCGCGCCGCCCCAAGTAGCGGCGGCGCGGGGGCTGGAAACCGAGAGGTCACAGTCGATTTGCAACAGCTCAAACCGGGCGACTTCAAGAAGCTGCCGGAAAGCACGCAACGAGCCCTGCTCGGTGAAGACCTCTGACGTCAGGGGCTGATTACAACGGGTCCGGCGACGTCGGACGCACCGCAAAAACAACCGGGACGTGCTCCCGATACTTGGCTGACAGCAACCCTTCGTACAAGCGCATGGCCCGTCGGTCGACGATGCCGACTTCAAGCGGTGCGGCCGAGCCTGCGAGCGACGAGGACAGTGGATACGAAGCCTTCCAGTCGCCCAACAGATAGGCCAGCCGCAGTCGCGCCTTGCCTTCTATCGGGTCAGAAACCCCGCTGTTTTTGTCTAAGAGCGCCTCAGCCATTACATGATTTGCATAGATGCTGCCGCGCACCGCTGCTTGCTGCATGACCCCTAAGCCGATCAAACCTTGCCCGGCTTCGACCAGCTTCTTGCCGTAGAAGACCGTAGCGACGTTATTCTTCGCATCGCTCAGCCGCTTCAGTTCGCTCAGCGGCATTTTGCTGAACTCTTCGGTCTGCGCCGCAGTGGGATAGCCCATCCGCTCCAGCCACTGCGCCTCAGCCGCGGATGTGGCGGCGCCGAGCATGTACTCACACTTGTCAGCGTTGCTGTCCGGGCACTTATAGGCTCGGAACACGGCATCGGAACTAGCGCTTTCCGCCGGAGGTGCACCGCCAACATTCGGGCCGTCCGGCGACGCGATTGCCGTCGGAGCAGCGGCGATAGGTGGTGGACCGCTATCGACGGTAGGGGCCGGAGCCTGTTCGCTCTGCCGGCCGATCCAGAAGGCAATGACCGTAACGGCGACGAAAGCAACAGCAATAGCGATCTTCTTCATGGCACCGAGCACTGATAGACATGGACATTCTCCCACCATTGGGAGCACTTGGCTTCGGCCTGAACCTTGTTGACCTTCATGCCCAACGAGTTCTCGGGCGCACCCCAGGCCACGACGGAGGACAGACTCAGGTAGCCGAGTCCGATGTCGAACTTGTTCAGATCCAGCCAAGCTCGGACTTCGCTAGCGAACGTGTCGCCGCCAGCCTCACGCACCAAGACTTCCAGGGCATCTTGGCACTTCTTGGTTCCGTCCGTGAGCTGGAAAGGCCAGTTCGTTCGGTCGTACTCCGAAATCTCGGTGCAGATGCGAGCAAGGTTTCCGATCAGATTGAAGTTGATCAGGGTCATATCGGCGAACGACCCGTACGCGATGTCGCTGGTGTGATTCAACAGCGAGTTTTCGATGCTGGTGCGGTCGAAATCCCTGAGCAGACCACTGTTCTTCAGGTAGATCAGCTTCGCGAGGCCGGATCCCCCGGCGTAAGAACCGGCACCGAACTCGGCGCCGCTGGGCATTTTGATCGCGGTTGGACAACTCGGCGGTCGCGCTTGGGCGAGGTAGGTGCAGGCCACGGCGGGGTCTGGCCCCCCACTGCCGCCGCCGTCTCCCCCGCCCCCCGGTTCCCCGTCTCCCGGCGGATCGGGGCTATCGCACTGCCAGATCCAGTTGCTGTGCGCCTGCCCGTTCACGATGACAGTAGCGTTTATCCACTTACACCCTGCGACGGCCGCCGAAGATGCACACATTAATAAAAACGCGGTGGCTAGCTTGACGAACATGCACTTCTTTCCATGAATTGAAAAATGGGGATTCCAACAGCGTCCGACGCGGACGCTACCCAGTAACGGTCAGACGACTCGCCCTCCCTACCGGAGGACGAGGGCGCGCCCGTAAATGCGACACGCGTCGCAGCTACGGGCGCCGAGCCTCGGCTGCGCACCTTGCTCACCGTGCCCTTGGCCGCGGCCACCACCTTGTCGCCCTCGCCGTTGGCGCGGCTGAGATCCACCGCCAGCTTAGGGCTGTGGTTCTCGCGGGTATTGCCGTGCCAGACCTGCTTGCACGGGAACGGCATCTGGAACTTGGGCGCGGCAGCGAAGGCGCCGGCGGACAGCGCCAGCGCCAATACGGCGGCGGCGAAACGGATGGACGTGCGGATCATGACGGACACTCCTGACAGGAAAACGGAATTCGACGAGCGCCGGCGCCTGGGCGCCGGCGCGGATAAAACGCCGCGCAGCGATCTGCATCCACGAGTGCAGACCGCCGCGCGACGCCCCGCCAATCGCACTACGGCCGTCCGCCCACGGACGATCGCTGGGCCCCGGGGGCACGGGCCCAAGGTGCGCGGCGGGAGAAACTTCAACGCGGCTGCGCGTGCGCGAGCTCAGCGCGGGTCAGCTCTGCGCGCAGCAGGTCGCGGTCGGACGAGGCCGCCACCGCGCTGACGAACGCCGCTTGCAACGCCAGCGCGCACAGCGCGCCGCGCCGGCAGCGCGACCAGGAATGCAGCGAGAACCACGGCATGCGAAGACTCCGCGCGCCGCGTTGCGGCGCCGAAAAGTCCGGTCGGCGGCGGCGCGGCCCCGAGCGTCGGGCGCGCCGCCGCCACGCCGCGACGTGCGCGACGGACCGGGGAGAGAACAAAAGCGCGGCCGCGGGATCGGCGGCCGCGGCATCACTGTCGCGCCCGCACCGCAGGGGCGAGGGCGAACGCGACAGCGGATGCGCGGTCCGGATCGCGTCGGGCGGCGGTCGAGGCCGGCGCGCGATCCGTGTTTCTTCAGCGTTTTTCGAATCGGCGCTTTCCGATCAGCGCCCTTCGATCAAGCGCACAGCGATGTCCGGCGAGAACGTACCGGCCGGCGTGTTCGGCGCGATGCCGCATGGACCGTCCGAATCGCCGGGCACTTTCACCCACAGCAGCATTTCCGCGCCGCTGGAAGCGTTCTGCGAGGCCACGCCGAGCTTGCGCCCGGCCGGATTGCACCACTCGCCGTTGGAACCGTTGCCGTTGCGGCTGGTGTCGACCACGAACGGCTTGGCGTAGCCGAACTGGCTCTTCAAGGACGCGGCCACCGCCGCGCCGTAGCGGTTGGAATCGGCGCTGGTGTGATAGTTCGACACGTTCAAGGCGAAGCCGCGGATCTCGGCGACGCCGGCCGATTGCAGGCGCCGCGCCATGTCGTCGGCGCCGATCCAGCTCGCATTGCCGCCGTCGTGATAGACCTGCGCGTTCGGCGCGCGCTGCTTGAACTCGCGCGCGGCGTACTGCAGCAGACTCACGCGCACCGAGCGCTGATCGGCGGACAGGCAGTCCAGCTGCGCCAGCGCATCGGGCTCGATCACCACCACCGCGCGGCTGTTGCCGATCCCGGAGGCGAAGCTCGAAATCCAGGTGCGGTACGCCTCCGGGCTGCCGGCGCCGCCGCCGGAATGGCTGCCGCAATCGCGTCCGGGAATGTTGTAGGCGACCAGGATCGGCAGCTTGTCGGCGCTGCGCGCGGCCTCGACGTAGCGCGACACCGCGCTGCCGATCGCCCCGCTCCAGTTGCCGAACCAGCGCGCCATCGGCTTGCCGGCGATCGACGTGCGGATCTTCGCCGCGCGCGCATCGCTGCCGTGGTCGCGCACCCAGATCGCCGGATTGGAATCGGGATCGACGTAGAACCCGCCGTTCTGGTTGGCCGCGCTGGCGCAGCCCGAGGCCAGCAACGCGGCCAGCGCCAGCCACAACGGCGCGGTGCGGCGAGTGCGGCGGATGGATCGTATACCTTGACGCATGTCTCCTCCTGCAAGTGATACGGGATCGAAGGCGGTCATCGGCGCGGCGATGGTTTCGCGCGCTACCTACTTTTTCTTACGACTGCCATCAGCTCCGCTTTTTTCGCGGACGCCGGGCGTAGGCAAAATCGCCCGCCTCGGCGCGGCGCTCTTTTAAGCGCCTCACACTTTCGAACTTTGCTCGTGCGGCCCATCGACAGAGCCATTGCTGCGTGTTAGTCGTGGACGCATGCTCCCTCCCCGGAGCATGCGTCCATCGCACTATCGACCGGCCGGCGGAACCACCCAACCAGCGCGACCGAACACTCCCTCCAGAGCACGCGAACAGTCTAGGCCGGGGGCCTGTCGGCGACCTGTCGCGCGATGCGCAAGCGGCACGAAAACCGGCGCGAAGCCGCCGTTTCGCCCGCCTCGCCCGCGCCGCCGCGACCGCCTTCGGGCCCCGTCCACCGCACAACGGCGGCGCCCGCGCGCACGCCCAGGAGTTCCTATGCGCATCCTGCTGGTCGAGGACAATCTCGACCTCGCCGATTCCGTGGTCCAGCATCTGCGCCGCACCGGCAACGCCGTCGATCACGAAGCCGACGGATTGAACGCGCTGCGCTTTCTCGAACACGAACGTTACGATCTGGTCCTGCTCGACATCGGCCTGCCGCGCATGGACGGGCTGAGCCTGCTGGCCGAACTGCGCCGGCGCGGCGACGCCACGCCGGTGCTGATGCTGACCGAGCGTTCGGACATCGAGGATCGGATCAGCGCGCTCGATGTCGGCGCCGACGACTACATCGGCAAGCCCTTCGATTTCCGCGAACTGGCCGCGCGCTGCCGCGCGCTGACCCGGCGCCGACAAGCCCAGGCGCAGACCTCCAGCCTGGTCCGGATCGGGCCGATGCTGATGGACAACGCCGCGCGCCGGCTGCGTTTCGAAGACCGCACGATCGACCTGCCGAATCGCGAGTACAGCCTGCTGGAAATCCTGGTCGGCCGGCTCGGCCAGGTGGTCAGCAAGGCCGAGATCACCAATCGCCTGTTCGCGCTGAGCGAGGAGGCCGGCTCGAACACGGTCGAGCTGTACGTGGCGCGGCTGCGCAAGAAGCTGCCGCAGCAGTTCCTGCGCATCGTCACCGTGCGCGGCACCGGCTATCTGGCCGAAACCCTGCGCGACTGCGCGCAGGCGCAGCCCAGCGGCGGCGCGCATGAGTGAGGCCGCCGTCAGCGCCGCGCAGGTACGGCCGCCGCCGTCGATCCGGCGCACCTTGTTGTTGTCGATCGGGCTGCTGTCGCTGGTGGCGATGCTGTTGCTGTTCCTCGGCGCCGGCCGCTACGGCCGGCGCGCGGCCGACCTGTCCTACGACCGCCTGCTCAACGCCTCGGCGCTGACCATCGCCGACAGCCTGGCGCTGGTCGACGGGCGGCTGGAGGCGAACATCCCCTGCGCCGCGCTGGAGCTGCTCTCGGCCGCGCCCGACGACCGCGCGTTCTACCGCGTGTACACGCCCGACGGCGCCACCCTCACCGGCTACGCCGACCTGCCGCGCGCGCCCAGAGCGGTCGGCGAGCAGCCGCTGTTCTTCGACGCGCCCTACCGCGGCGAAGCCGTGCGCTTCGCCGTGCTGCGCCGCGCCGCCAGCGGCGACGGCGCCGGCGCGGCGCTGGTGCAGATCGGCCAGACCCGACGCGCGCGCGAGGCGGTGGCCGACGACATCGTCTGGCACGTCACCGGCTGGATCGCGCTGTTCACCGTCGCCACCCTGCTGCTGGCCTGGCTGGCGGTGGACCGCGCGCTGCAACCGCTGGTGCGGATCGAACAGGACTTCAGCGTGCGCACGCCGTTCGACCTGCGCCCGATCGACCGCGCGGTGCCGACCGAGCTGTCGCACGTGGTCGCCGCGCAGAACCATTTCATGTCGCGCCTGTCGACCAACATCGACGCCCTGCGCGCGTTCATCGCCGAGGCCGCGCACCAGATGCGCAACCCGCTGGCCTCGCTGCGCGCGCAGGCGCAGCTGGCCCTGCACCAGAACAATCCGCAGCAGTGGCGCCAAGGCCTGCAGCAGATCGACCGGCACGCGGGCAAGCTCAGCCGCCTGCTCAATCAGTTGCTCAGCCACGCCCACGTCACCCACCGCGCCGAGCTGCACCACTTCAAGCCGCTGCAGTTGGAGACCATCGCCCGCCAGGCCCTGCACGAATCGGTGCCGCTGGCCGAGCCGCGCCCGCAGGTGCGCTTCGAATGCGCGGCCAACGACACCCGCCTGCTCGGCGATGCGCTGATGCTGCGCGAGGCGATCAAGAACCTGATCGACAACGCGATCAAGCACGGCGGCGACGCGCCGGTGCACGTGCGCCTGGAACGCGACGACGCCGGCCTGGCGCTGAGCGTCGCCGACGCCGGCCCCGGCATGGACGAGACCGAGCGCGAGCGCGCGTTCGAACGCTTCGTGCGCGGCGACCTGGCCAGCGCCCAGGGCGCCGGCCTCGGCCTGGCCATCGTCAAGCGCGTGGTGGAGAGCCACGGCGGCCGCATCGAGCTGGCGCGCTCGAGCTTCGGCGGGTTGGAGGCGCGCCTGCGCCTGCCCAAGGACGCGGCGTGAAAACCTTGCGTTGGGCCGCGGGCATTGCCCTGTTCCTGGTCGCGGCGCTGGGCACGCTGTACCTGTCGCCGGCGCAGGCGCGGCCGAAGCAGAACGAACGCATCAGCGTGTTCGCGCCGCGCTTGCCCAAGCAAGGGCAGTTGGTGCTGCACGGCTCGTCCAACGCCGGGCTGATGCGCGCGCTGATCCTGGACTACCAGCGCCTGCACCCGGGCGTGGAAGTGCGTTACTCGCACCTGGACACGCAGGCGCTGTACGACCGCGTGCTGCGTCCCGGCAACGCCGCCGAACGCGCCGACCTGGTGCTCAGCGCCAGCACCGACCTGCAGGCGAAACTGGTCAACGACGGCTACGCCCGCGCCCACCGCTCGCCCAACGGCCAGGCGCTGCCGGCGGCCGCGCGCTGGCGCGACGAACTGTTCGCCTACGGCTACGAGCCGGTGACGATGGTCTACCACAGCGGCCGCCTCGACCCGGCGCAAGCGCCGCGCGACCGCGACGGCCTGCTGCGCCTGCTGCAACGCGCCGACCAACCGCTGCGCGGCCGCATCGCCGTACAAGACCCGCGCGACAGCGCCGTGGCCTATTTCATCGCCACCCAGGACGCCAAGCTGCTCGGCCACAGCGCCGCGCCGCTGCTGGCCGCGTTCGGCGCGCAACGCGCGCAACCCTACAAGCGCATGGACGCCCTGCTCGACCGCCTCGCCGAAGGCGAACTCAGCCTGGCCTACGGCGTGTTCGGCTCTTACGCCCTGCAACGCATCGAACGCGGCGCGCCGCTGCGCGTGGTGCTGCCGCGCGACCACCTGCTGCTGGTCGCGCGCACCGCACTGATCCCGCGCGAAGCCCCGCACGCCGACGAAGCGCGCCGCTTCCTCGATCACCTGCTGTCGCCGCGCGGCCAGGCGCTGCTGTCGCGCGAGGCCTACCTGATTCCCGCGCGCGCCGACCTGCCCGCGCCGCAGGCCTATCGCGGCCTGCTCGGCGCGGCCGCCAACCCGCGCCGGGTGCCGTTGGGGTTGGGCTTGCTGGTGTATCTGGACGAGACCAAGCGCCGGCATTTTCTGCGCGATTGGAGCGCGGCGTTGGGCGCGGGCGCGACGCAGGCTGCGCCGCGCTGAACTACAGCCGCCGCAGCGGCATCCTCGCACCGCGCAAGCGCACTACGGGCCGCGCTCGACCGAGCCCGTTCGACCATGCAGGCAGGCGCGTCCGGCTCGCCGAACGCGCCGCCCCGGTTACGCCGCCAGCGAGGCGCCCTCGCCGGTCACCGCGCTCAGAATCGCCGCCAGCGCCGCGCAACCGGCCGCATCCAACGGCAGTACCGGATGCCGCGGCGCGCCGACGTCCAGCCCACTCAAACGCAAGCCCGCCTTGACCGTCTTCGGCAAGCCGCCCTTGAGGATGAACTGCAGCAACGGCAGCTGCCGATAGAAGGTCTCGCGCGCCGCCGCCATGTCGCCGGCCTGGGCAGCGGCGTACAGGCTCAGGGTCTGCTCGGGAATCAGGCAGGCGGCCGCGGTGCACCAGCCGCTGGCGCCGGCGGCGAAGGCTTCCAGCGCCAGCGGATTGCTGCCGTTGAAGAACGGCACCGTGCCGCCGGACAGCTCATGGATCCGGTGCATGCGCTGGATGTCGCCCGAGCTCTCCTTGATCATGCAGACGTTGTCGATCTCGCGGGTCATGCGGATCATCAGCTCCGGCGACATGTCGATGCCGCTGGTGGCCGGGTTGTTGTAGGCCATGATCGGAAGGCCGGTCGCCGCGGCGATGCGCGCGTAGTGCTGGAACACTTCTTCTTCGCCGAGCTTCCAGTACGAAGTTGGCAGCACCATGATCGCGGCGGCGCCGGCCTGCTCGGCATAGACCGCGCGGCGCGCGGCGGCGGCCGTGGTGAGTTCGGAGATGCCGACGATGACTGGCACCCGCCCGGCCACCCGGCCGACCGAAGTTTCGACGACGTGACGCCATTCCGATTCGCTGAGATAAGCGCTTTCGCCGGTGCTGCCCAGCGGCGCGATCGCGTGCACGCCGCTGTCGATCAGCCGGTCGATGAGGCGCACCAGCATCTCGTCGTCGACGCTGCCGTCGGAGTCGTGGAACGGGGTGATCGGATAAGCGACGATGCCGTGTAGATCGATGGATTGCATGGGGGTTTCCTTGTTCGCGTTGGTGGAAGCAGCGTCGATCGAGGCCGCGCCGAGTCAGGCGGCGTCGGCGAGGCAGTCGGGGTGCTGCTTGAGCGCGCGGCGCGCGTAATAGGCGAACGTCGCCTGGCTGCGCTTGGGCGTGGAGATCCAGTCGTGGGCTTCGCGCGCCAGCGCTTCGGGAATCGGCTTGATCTCGCCGGCCGCCATCGCCAGCAACTGCAGCTTCGCCGCGCGTTCGAACAACGCCGCCAGCACGCAGGCTTCCTCGATGCTCGCGCACGCCACCAACTGGCCGTGATGGGCGAGCAGGATCGCGCGCTTGTCGCCGAGCGCGGCGGAGATGATTTCGCCCTCCTCGTTGCCCACCGGCACGCCCGGCCATTGCTTGAGGAAGGCGCAGTCGTCGAACAAGGGGCAGATGTCCATGTGCGAGACCGTCAGCGGCACTTCCAGCATCGACAGCGCGACGATGTGCAGCGGGTGGGTGTGGATGATGCAGTTGACGTCCGGGCGCGCGCGATAGACCCAGCTGTGGAAGCGATTGGCCGGATTGGCCATGCCGGCGCCTTCGAGCACGTTGAGGTCTTCGTCGACCAGCAGCAGGTTGTCCTGGCTGATTTCGTCGAAGCCGAGCCCGAGCCGCTGGGTGTAGTAGGTGCCGGGCCGCTCGGCGCGACAGGTGATCTGCCCGGCCAGGCCGGAATCGTGGCCGGCGTCGAACAGGATCCGGCAGGTCAGCGCCAGTTTTTGCCGCGCCGTCCAGGCGTTGTCGGGCAGCAGTTGCTGCATGCTCCGCTGCGCCTGGGCGACGAGCGTGCCTTTATCGAGTTGCAGGGTGGTAGCCATGGAGGAACCTCATTGGTCAGCGCCGTTCACGGGGGAGTGGTGGCAAGGAGTGCGCGCGTTCGAGGCCGCCGCGGGCCGTGGCGAACGCCTTCGGCCGGAGGGCAAGAACACTGCGATCTCTTTATGACACAAAGTGTCATGTGAGACAATAGAGGCACCCATCTGGATGCGGATATGGCTGCTCGCCTGAGAAGTTTGCGCAAGAAGTACGGCTGGACGATCGAGTCGCTGGCGCTGCAGACCGGCCTGACCAAGAGCTATCTGTCGAAGGTCGAGCGCGGCCTGAGCGTGCCGTCGATCGCGGTGGCGCTGAAGCTCGCGCACGCGTTCAAGATCGACGTCGAACAACTGTTCTCAGACGAGGCCGGCGAGCGGGCCTCGATCACCGTGGTGCGCGCCGGCGAGCGCACGCCGATCGCGCGATCGGGCAAGGCCAGCAAGCCCGTCTACGAAGGCATCGCGACCCAACTGGGCCACAAGCGGCTGCTGCCTTTCATGATGTACCCGCCCAAGGACTTCGCCACCTCCGAGTTCAAGGAGCACGCCGGCGAAGAACTGATGTTCGTGCACAAGGGCCAGGTCGAGGTCTCGCTGGCCGGCCAGAGCGTGCAGCTCGACGTCGGCGACAGCGTCTATTTCGACTCGCAGATCCCGCATCGGGTCCGCTCGATCGGCGCGCAGCAGGCTGAGGTGTTGATCGTTGTGCACGACGCGCACGCCGACGCCGACGCGGCGTCGGATTGACCGCCGCCGGATCGGCGCGGCCGGTCGCCGGCCTGGGCGACGTTGGAATCGCGCGCTAGCCGATGCCGGCTCAAAGCGAGCCGTCATGACCGTCATCGCCAGGCGCTGGCGACCCGCCCGGCGGAAGCGGTGCCATGACCCTGTGCGGGCGGGCGGGTCTCGACGATCGGCATGACCTTGCCCTGCGCCGCCCGATCCAGCGCCTCGCTCGCCCCCCGCGTGCCGGACGCACCGCTCGACAGACTGCCTTCAAGCCGCGGCCCTTCGCTGAACTATCCAGCGACGGTAGCGCTTGGTGCGGCACTGCGCTTCCACCTGCGAGACCACCAGCGCCCACAGCGGCGAAACACCCGGCGCCGTTCGACGCTGGCGACTGAGACGGGTCAGCTGATACTTGACTGCAGCCATATGCGCCGCCGCGGCCAGCGGCTTGTTCTTCCAGGCGACGGGCTTGAGCGCAGGAATCTCTGCATGGCTGCGTTTCCAGCTGCGCGGAAGATCCGGCTCCAACGCCAGCGCCGTGGCGATCCCAGCCATCGCGACGCCGCTGTCGATCACTTGCTGCGCGATTTCGCGCCGGCGGATACCGCCGGTGACCATGAGCGGCATCGTCGCAACCTGGCCTATTTCGCGAGCGAATTCGAGGAAATAAGCCTCGCGCGCCTGAGTGCGTTCGTCGCGCGCGGGGCCCACCATGGCAGGCGCCTCGTAGCTGCCGCCGGACAGTTCGACCAAGTCCACGCCCAGTGGCGCGAGCATCGCGACCACGGCCTGCGCGTCCTGCGCCGAGAAGCCGCCGCGCTGGAAGTCGGCCGAATTGAGCTTGACCGCCACGACGAAGCCGGGCGCGACCGCGGCACGCACGGCGCCGACGACGCGCAGCAACAAGCGCGCACGATTCTCCAGGCTGCCGCCCCAACGGTCCTGGCGACGGTTCGCCAGCGGCGAGAGGAACTGGCTCAGCAGGTAACCATGCGCGGCATGGATCTCCACGCCGGTGAAACCGGCGCGTTCGGCGAGCAGTGCGGTCGCGACGAAACGGCGTTCGACCTCGGCGATATCCGTCTCGGTCATCGCCTTGGGCATCGGGAACTGCTTCGACTGCGCGCCCAGGTCGAGCCGGACCGCCGAGGGCGCAAGCGTTGTCTGGCCGAGCGCTGCGGGCATTTGCCGCCCAGGATGATTGATCTGCAGCCACATCTGCGCGCCGCGCGAGCGCCCGGCCTGCGTCCACGCCTTGAAGCGATCGAGATGGCGGTCGTCTTCGAGCACGACGCCGCCGGGGCCGGTCATGGCGCGGGCGTCGATCATCACGTTGCCGGTGATGATCAGCCCCGCCTCGCCGTCGGCCCAGGCTTGGTAGAGGCGCAACAGCTCGTCGGAGGGCGCATGGTCGGCGTCGGCCATGTTCTCTTCCATGGCGGCCTTGGCGATGCGGTTGGGGATGACGGAACCGTTGGGCAGCGTCAGCGGAGAAAATAGGGACACGGGGTGCCTCCAGAGGGGAACTGGACGCACCCTAACCTTTAAGTTAACTTTAATGTCAAGTACTTTTGCCGAGGCGAATCGACATGAAAATCGGGGATCTGGCCAAACGCAGCGGCCTGGCCCAGTCGCGCATCCGCTTCTACGAGAGCATCGGCCTGCTGCAAGCGGTCGAGCGCCGGCCGAACGGTTATCGGGTCTATCCGCCCGACGCAGTGCTCGTTCTCGAACTCATTGCGACCGCGCAGAAGGCCGGCTTCAGTCTCGAGGAGATTCGTACGCTGCTTCCATCCAGCCAGGAACACGGGGAGCACGGTGCGCTGGTCGAAACGCTGCGCCACAAGGTCGCGGATATCGATGCATTGCAGGCGCGGCTCGCGCAAAGCAAGGCGCAACTGATCGCGGTCATCGCCGATATCGAAGCCAAACCCGAGGACATCGACTGCGCCGAGAACGCGCGCAGAGTACTGTCGCGCATGCTGCACGGCGAGATCGCGCGCCCGACGATGGCGGCCGATGACGTCAAGCGGCTCGACAAGGCGAGTCGGCGGCGCGCGGCCGCGGCCGCGGCCGATTAGAAGCCTGTCAGATATCCGTTGTGCTTAAGGGCGAACCGAAGTCGCGAAGACCGAAAGAAAATGCACATGCCGATGCGCAAAGGCAACCGCGTGCAAGACCGGTCCCATCGGCAAACGGACGCTCATTGAGCGGGGCTGGCGCAAAATCCTTTATCCAGGCCGAGCCGGGAAGCGGCTTGGGCCAGACCGAATCGCTGGACGCGTAGCGTCGCACCGGTACTGTCCAGAGCAGTTGCGCAGCCGAAAGCACTCATCGTGCCCGCTGCAGCCCCAGCAGCTTGAACATGTTTTCGATTTGGCGCTTACGCTGCGAAGAGTCCCCTGCACCATCGCCAAGCAATTCCAGGGACGCGCCAGCGATGCGGCGCGAATCGACAATCCCGCTGATGTCGATGTCCCCGGGGCGGACGTAGCCGGTGACTCGGTAGATCTGTTCCCGACCGTTTACGCTGGTCGTGAGCAGGCCCCGGATCTGCAACTTCCCGCCAGAGCTCACCGCGATCACCTCGCTCGGGATGGCTGCCAGCAGTTCCGTCTCCGAAGCCTCGGGATTGGGGACGGCATGCGACCTGGACCACGACGATTTGCGCGCATGTACTGTAATCGGATCGCCAACCCGAAACGCGGATTGCGTGCCGGAGTAGCCGACATAGTCGTTGACGTCGGATGAACTCCGCGATTCAGCGCTCGCCGGTGGCGCCCAGACCGAAGTTGGAGGCGCTACTTCAGGGGGCCCGAGCACTTCTGTCGGAGGCAATTTCGGCGGCGGGGGCACGCGAGGCGCTTGTTCGCGCGCATTCGCGCTCCCGGCGCAAGCCGCGACGACTACTACGGCATGCAAGATCAGTACGTGAAGGAAATGGCCGTGCCTTTTCATCGTGCGGCATCTATGTGGTGGTGAGGCATGCAAGTTCGGTTGGCCGCGACTGATTCTTCCACAGTGGTGGGTCGCTCAATCAGGTCGAGTCGCGAAGCGGCTTCGGCCGATCCGGATTCCAGATATCACTTGACGAATTCCATCTCCAGCAGCGCCCCGGTCTTCAAATCGACTCTGGCGATGTAGCCTACGTCGAGATAAAAACTCAAGGGCTCCTCCCTTACGATGCTGTACATGACCAAATGGTCGTCATCGTGGGCGAAATGCGCCAGATCCATGTCGCGCCAAAGCACCTTGCGATCCAAGTCCAACGCCATGATGGAAGGCTCACCCTCGTCGGGGATGAACGTCAAGACCACAGTGTCGCCGATGAGCGCCGCGTCGCTGATGGCGCGGCCGAAGTCCCATTCAATACCGTTGACGATGATGGTTCTTCTGATCGGGAGCTTCATGTTGAGCCTGTCTGTAGAGAGCCGAATGCCGAATCGGACGGCCAACGAAACTGCATTGCCGATCCTTCGCACACACGGATGCAGCTGAACTATATACCCGCCTGTGTGGACTGAGCCGCGAAGCGGCTTCGGCTCGGGACCGTATTTTTTTGCGGGCGTCAGGGTGCTTGAGTGGATCGCGATTCGATCACGAACACCAGCCAAGGTTCGTTGTTGCGAGTGGCTGGTGTAACCACGACGTCGCATGTCCCAATACTGGCGCGTTCGTAGCCAGGAAGGGCTTTGAGATACCGCGGTCCGTCCCCGGTCGCGAGCGATGGGTCTGCTGAGGCGATGAGCACTCTGTTCCCGCCGTCCGCTCGGTCCGATGTGCCTGTCACTGCCTCGTATTGGCATAAGGGGAAACCAGATCCCTCGCGCACTGCGAACATGGAGCGGCTTCCATCGAGCCAGACAAAACTGGAAGACCCAGTTGTTTGCAATGCGTTGAACGCATCGAGCGCTTGATCCGCCTTGCCGAGCATCTCGTCGTCAAGTTGCAAAGACCGCGCCAACACAGCTTCGCTGCTTGACGATTCTTCGGGACTGACCGAAGGGCTCGCCACTCGCAAGTTCTCAGGCGCTTGCATGCAGCCGGCGATCACGAATGTCACAAGCAACGTTGGCAGCACGAACGTAGATTTTACCAAGCGCATTTGTGTGGCCCGAAAGTTTGCCTGGAAGAGCAAAGCGAAAATACAAGAGATCTCATTCGACGGCTATATCGGCAGCTTTTGCCTGACAGGTTGACACAGATGATTGAAGCCTTGGCGGCATGAATATCGACATCGAGAAGCTCGCCCTATGGGAACTGACGCCCTTTTGATCGCCGCGGAGAAGCGGAAGCATTTCCTATCGAAGCGTCGCCCCGCCGCTTCGGTTCGTCGACAAGCTGTCGCGCGCAAGAGGGGTTCGACAGGCAAACGGACACTGGTCGAGTGGGACCGATCCGCTTGGGTGCGTAAATAGCTAGGTCGAAGCGCTGTCTGCGCTTGAAAGCGTATCTCGTCCCTAGGCGAGCAGGAATCCCGACGCGCGTGCCGCCTCGACAATCCTCACCGCGAAGGAGTGGTGGAGCGTGGGCAACCGGAATCCAACTCTCTTGATTACCCACGGCTATCCAGCAGTGCAGCCCCCCGGGCGACCCGACTGGGTCGGCGCCGGGCTAGCTGTCCAGGCCACTCCCGACTGCCGGGTCAAGACGCAGTGGTGGAAGCGCCGGCGCAGTTGTAACGTGGTGCGAACCACATCGCCGCGATGCGGAACAGGGGGGCTGCATGGGCAAGGGATGCCGATACGCGACGGTGTTGCGCGCAATGGTAGCGGCCCTGACTGCGATGGCCGCAGGCCCGGCGATGGCCACCGACTACGACGGCCTCTTCTATCCGGTGCTGATCGTCTTCAGCCTAGTCGTGCTGTTCGCTACGGTGACCTGCTTCGTTCTGGTCGGTGCGATCTCCCGGCCAGTGGTGCGCGCGCTGGTACCGGCAACGATTTTCGGACCTTTGCTGGCGTTGCCAGTGGTCGCGGTGTTCGACCAGGCCCAGTCCTGGCTGGGCTGGGTCGGCATTTCCGCCGCGATCGCCGCCCCGCTCTGGGGGCTGACCTGGTTTTTCTTTGCCAAGATTCACCCGCGCTTTCGCGAAATCGAGCGCGAAGCGCGCGAGTGGAAGCACGCCGCCGTCGAAGACGAACCCGACCGTCCCGATGCGCGGCCCGAAGACGAAACCTGAGCGTCGCTGAGCTAGCCGATTTCGGAGTCCAACAAAGGCAACAAATCGCCCGAGGCGGACTTGGCGATGAATCACTGGATAACGGACTAGACCATTGCGTGGAGTTCAAATTTATGTCCGCCATATCAGCGCAACGCGCTACCGGCCCGGCCCGCATAGGCGCTAACTACGCTGCTTAGGCCACTGAACCAGCTTCGCCTCACCAGCCACCAAGACTTCTATGACACCAATTCGCATGCTGCGACCAGGTTTTCGGCAGATGAAGAAGATCCAAGAAAGCGAGAAGCAACCGGAGCTTCGTTAGTCCAGCCTCCTCTGGCACCAGTGCCGCTAACACCCCAAAACTCATCGCGAATATCGCAGCCGATCCAGATCTGCCTCCATCCGCGGCCCCCCAACGCAGCGGTTGTCGTAAGCCTCACTCCCGCCATAACGCAGATACGCCACCCGCGCCTGTGCGCTTTGACCAGCACGCGATAGCGCCAGTCCTAACCCCGCATCGATCGCATGCAGAGTCCATCGATACGCCATCCCCGGCCGCGACGCCAATTCCCGCGCGGCCCGGTAATGCCGGATCGCCTCGTCGTTGCGCCCCTCGCGCAGATACCACTCGCCCAGCCCACGATGGATCGCCACCTGCGACCCGGGCTCATCGACCGCCCCCTGCATCCGCTCGACCTCAGCCACGATCGGTCGCGCCGCTTCGATGCGGCCGCTGCGCAACAGCGCCACGACATACTGCGCCTGCACCCCGACCGTCCACGGATGTTGCGGCCCGAACACCTGCTGGCGCGCGCGTAGTCCGCGCCCGGTCCATTGCGCGGCGCGTTCGTTGTCGCCGGCGCACAGGTACAGCAAGCCCAGGTGGTCCATGTAGGTCGCGGTGGTGCCGTGGTTCTCGCCGACCAGGCCGATCAGGGCGTCGACTTCGTGGCGGAATCGGGCGGTGGCTTCGTCGTGGCGGCCCAGCGCGCTCAGGGCCACGGCGATGCGGATGCGAGCGATGGCGGCGTTGCCGCTGTGCGGGCCGTTGGCGGCGGCGGCGTGGCGTTCGGCGCGTTCGCCGCTGCGCAATCCTTGTTCGGCGGCGCCGGTGGCGACCTGGCACAGGCTCAGGCTGTTGTAGGCGTCGCCGAGGTCGCCGTCGCCGACGGCGCCGGGGCGGGCGAGCAGTTCGGTGTAGATCGCCACGCATTCGCCGAAGCGGCTCAGCAGCATGGCGTTCCAGCCGCGCGCGACCTGGATGTGCCATTCCAGCGGTGAGGCGCCGCCGGGGCGGTAGGGATAGCGTTCCTGCAGGCGCTCCAGGCGCGGTTGCGCGCGTTGCGGCAGGCCGCGGTACATGTCCACGGTGGCGCGCAGCAGCTCCGCGTCGGCGGCGTCGCGCGGGTCGGCGACGCCGCCCAGCAGGACGGCGGCGCGGTCGGCGGCGGCGGCGGCGGCGGCGTAGCGGCCGCGGGCGAGCAGGCTCTTGCCCAGGGCGAGCACGATCCGGCCGGCGACGGCGGGGTGGTCGCGGAAACGGGCCTGCGCGCGTTGCACGCCGTCTTCGAGTTGCTCGGCGATCGGGCGGCCGTCGCCGGCGCCTTCGAAGGGGTCGCTGGCGCCGAGGATGTCTTCGCTGAGGAAGCGGTTGATCGCGGCGGTTTCGTCGCGCGCTTGCAGCAGGCGCCGTTGTTCGGCCGCCGATTGCACGGCGAATGCGGCCGCCAGCGCGATCAGGGCGAGCGCAGCCAGGGCGCTGCCTGCGGTGCCGAAGGGATGACGCTGCGCCAGCCGCCGCAGCCGGTAGGCCGGGCCGCCGCGGCGCGCGCGCACGGGGCGGCGCTGCAGGTAGCGCAGCAGTTCGTTCTTCAGCGCCGCCACGGTGGGGTAGCGCTGTTCGGGCGCCTCGCGCATGGCCTCGGCGACGATGGCCTGCAGGTCGCGCGAGGGCGACGCGTCGGTGTCGGCGCGCAGCACGGTGTCGAGCAGACGCCCGAGTTGCCACACGTCCGAGGCGGTGCCGACCGGGCGCGCGCTGCGTTGTTCGGGGCTGGCGACATCGGGGGTGAAGGCCGCGGCCGGATCGCCGTCCTGGGCCAGTCCGGCGATGCCGAAGTCCAGCAATCGCGCCTGGCCGCGCGCGTCGATGAGCACGTTGCCGGGCTTGATGTCGCGGTGGATCAGCAGCCGAGCATGGGCGAATTCGACCGCTTCCAGCGCCGGCAACAGCAGCGCCACGCGCGCGCGTTCGTCCAGCGCGTGGACGCTGGCGTGGCGGTCGATCGGCAGGCCTTCGACGTATTCCATCGCGAACCACAGGTGGCCGTCGTCGGTGTGGCCGCCGTCGACGAGGCGAGCGATGTTGGGGTGCGACAGCCCGGCCAGGAACTGGCGCTCGCGGCGGAACAGCGCTTCGCTGTCGGGCGAGGTGGCCGCGTCGGGCAGCAGCTTCAGCGCGACGCGCTGTTCGAATTCGCCGTCGTCGCGTTCGGCCAGAAACACCAGGCCCATGCCGCCGCGGCCGAGTTCGCGCACGATCCGCCAGGCGCCGATGCGCTCGCCGGGCTGCAGTTCGCAGGCGCCGAAGCGGCTGCGCAGCAGTTCGCCGAACAAGGCGCCGCGCAGCGGGCCCTGCGGTTCCAGCAAGCGGTCGCGCAGGGACATGCGGGCGGGCTCAGGCGGCCTCGTCGAGCAAGGTGCGCAGGCGTTCGCGCGCTTGCTGCCACAGCCGCTGCGCCGAACGCAGCGGCAGGCCCAGCGCCAGCGCGGTCTCTTCTTCGCTGAGCCCGGCGAACAGCCGGCACTCCAGCACCCGCACCAGGCGCGCGTCGGCGTCGCCCAGGCGTTTGAGCGCGGCGTCGATCATCACCATCTCCTCGGCCTCGCAATACGCCGCGCGCGCGGCGTCGAGGTCGGCCTTGCCCAGGGTGGTGTGCGCGTGCTGGCCGCCGCGCTTGCCGGCGATGCGGTCGCGCGCGTGGTTGATCAGCAGCTGGCGCATCGCCATCGCCGCGACCGAGAGGAAATGCGCGCGGCTTTCGATGCCGTCGGCGCCGCCGCGGTCCAGGCGCAGGTAGCAGTCGTGCACCAGCGCGGTGACGTCCTGCCCGCCCGAGCCCGCGCTGGCGCGCCGCGCCAGCCGCTTGAGATCGGCGTACAGCAGATGCACCACCCGGTCCCAGGCGGCGCCGTCGCCACCGCGCGCGTGCCCGAGCAGAACGGTGATTTCGCCCATGATGTCAGTGCCTCGTCGGATTCTGCGAGACAGCCGGCGCGGCTCCCTTCCGCACCGCAGCCGCCGCCCCCCTGCGGCGCGACGCCCGCCCTCGCATTGCGAGGATCACGGTGCCATCGGCCGCGATCCGCGCGGCTTAATTCTTGTGCCCGAAATGCTCAAAAGGCAAACGCCGGTCGCAGATTTTCTTGATGCGACGCAGCAAGCGCAGATCGCTGGCGGGAATCTCCCGCGTACCGGGTGAATTGAAATCGACGCGTCCGATGCGCGGCCCGAATCGAGTTTCGGCCGTGCGCGAGGCGAACGTCGGCGACGCGATGCCGCGCCGCAACAGACCACTATTCCGGAGAGAGCATGATGAAAGTCGGTTACATGAGAGGCGCGCTGTGGGCGCCGGCCGTGGCCCTGGGCCTGTGCGCCGCGGCGCTGCCTGCGTCCGCCCAGAACGTCGGCGCGGGCGCGATTGCGGGCGCCGGCCTTGGCGCGGGCCAGGGCGTGGCGGGCCGGGTCGCGTTGCGCGACCAGTCCAGCCTGGGCCTGCGCGCGGCGGCCGAACAGGGCCTGCGCGCGATGATGCTGGAGATGAGCCGCGGCCACGCCGCCGGCGCCAAACTGCCCGAAGGCTTCCCGCTCGCCGCGGCGACCTACGGCGAACTCGCCACGCTCACCCTGGGCGCCGGCTTCGAGGTCAACACCGTCGACCCGGCCGCGCTGATGTACGCCAACGCCGCCGCCGACCTGAGCCGCATCGCGCGCAGCACCGACACCTGGAAGTTCGTGATCCTGTCCGCCGGCAAGCCGGTCGGCCTGCTCGACATGAACCGGGTCGGCGGCCGCTGGACCGCGGTCGGCGCCGGCGCATCCGCGCTCGCGGCCGATCTGGTCGCGGCCGCACCGGCCACCGGCGACGGCTCGTTCCGCTTCGTGCGCATCTACCAGGCCACCTCCGACCTGATCGAAGTGCGCGGCGCCGGCGATCGCTCGCGGTTCGTGCCGATGCCCTCGGCGCGCCGTTCGCTCGCGCTGTCCGCCAGCGCCGCCCGAACCACGGCCGGCGCCGAGCAGACGCTGGACAGCCAAGACCTGCTGCCGGCGCTGCAAGCGGCCGTGCGCGGCAACCTGCAGCGCGGCCAGCGCTGACCGACCGAACGAACTGCGGAGCCCTTTCGATGAAGATCAAGAACAAACTGTCCACGGCCGCGCTGCTGGCGCTGGCTGCGATCGGCACCGCCTCGGCCGGCGTGCTCAGCGTTCCGCTGTACAAGCAGGAACACAGCAACTGGTGCTGGGCGGCCTCGGCCTCGATGATCCTGAGCTACCACGGCCGCTCGGTGGCGCAGTGCTCGATGGCGAACTACTCCTTCGGCATCAACTACGCCTGCGGCAACAACACCTTCTACTGGAACAGCTACGCCAACCAGGGCAACTGGAACTACGACGTCGACGATGCGATGAACTACTTCTGGGGAAGCCAGCGCTTCTACCAGCAGAACGGCGCGCTGAGCCAGGCCAGCCTGAAGGCGCGCATCGACGCCAACAAGCCCTTCATCATGTCCTGGCGCTGGAGCAGCGGCGGCGCCCACGACGTGGTGGTGACCGGCTATTCGGGCAACTACGTGTACTTCAACGACCCGTGGGACGGAAGCTATTACCGCACCTACGCCGCGACCGTGTCGGCCTCGGACCGGAAGTGGGAGGACGTGCTGGTGCAGTACTGAGCGGGTTCGCATCCGCCGCCGGCGGTCTGTCGGCGCAGGATGCGGTTGCAAGTGCGCTGCGTTTCATGAGCGAAAACGCGAGCGTCGCGGCCTGTTCGTCGGGCCGCGGCGTTCGTGCGTTTGCGTTTGCGTCTTGGTTTTCGTGGGAGCGGCGAAACGCGGGCGCGTTCGACGTCGCGGTGTCGGCCCCGCTTCAGGCCGAGGCGCGCTCCAGATACCGAACGCCCGGGCGCGAGCGGATGCGCTGCCCGGAAAGTGCTGACACGGCCGCACCCCACTCCCCGAAAACCTGTGCCCTGGTCGGCAGTTCAGAGGACGGGAGAAACGGAGAAAATTTGGCGAAGTTTTCGCCAAAACAGGGGCTGTGGGTATTTGACCAGTCCACAGGCCAGCGACGAAAAGCCAAAAAAGGGCTTTTCGTGGGAACGTGGAGGGGGAGAGACGCGGGTTCCACCCCGAGGGAGTGGTGGGTCGTGATGGATTCGAACCATCGACCAGCGGATTAAAAGTCCGATGCTCTACCGACTGAGCTAACGACCCAACGCGTGTCCGGGCGCGCCGGAGCCGGGCATTCTAGCCCAGGTCGGCGCGCGAGTCAGGCCCCTGCCCGCTGGACGTTCAGACGTAGCGGGTGGGGTCGGCCACGCCGGCGGCGTGGAAGCCTTCGGCGCGCAGGCGGCAGGCGTCGCAGTGGCCGCAGGCGCGGCCGGCGTCGTCGGCCTTGTAGCACGACACGGTCTGGCCGAAGTCCACGCCCAGGCGCACGCCTTCGCGGACGATGTCGGCCTTGCTCAGGAACTGCAGCGGCGCGACCACGCGCAGGCCGGCGCCCTCGACCCCGGCCTTGGTGGCGAGGTTGGCTAGGCGCTCGAAGGCCTCGACGAATTCGGGGCGGCAGTCGGGGTAGCCGGAGTAATCGACCGCGTTGACGCCGCAGAAGATGTCGTTGGCGCCCAGCACCTCGGCCCAGCCCAGCGCGATCGACAGCATGATGGTGTTGCGCGCCGGCACGTAGGTGACCGGGATCGCGTCCTTGGCCGCGTCCTGGCCGATCGCGTGGCCGTCGTCGTCGAGCGGCACCTGGATGCTCTCGTCGGTCAGGGCCGAGCCGCCGATGCTGCGCAGGTCGACGCTGACGGTCTTGTGCGCGGCCGCGCCGATCGATTCGGCGATGCGCGCGGCGGCGTCGAGCTCGGAGGTGTGGCGCTGGCCGTAGCGCACGCTGAGCGCGTGGACCAGGAAGCCCTGCTCGCGGGCGATGGCGGCGACGACGGCGGAGTCCATGCCTCCGGACACCAGGACGACGGCTTTCTTCATTTCTGCATGGCTCCGGCAACGGGCTCGGCGGGACGGATCCCTGCCCGAATGGTCGATTGATCAATTACTTAGGCGGGCATCGGGCGAGGCCTGCGGTGCTTGCCGGCGGCTCGCCGATCCCGGGTGGGGCCAGCGGGCGCCTGGCGACGGCGTTGCGGGCCGCCGATCCGGCAAGGACCGGGGTCGGCGCCGGGTCGGGCGCGGGCCCGGCCGAGCCGCGGTGTTCGCGGGCACGCGGGCCTGCGATGCCGCGCGCAAGAGTACCGCACCCGGCGTGGAGCGTTCATACCCGCATTGGCCGGCTCGCAAGCCGGTTTCGTCGCTGTGACCGGGCTGCGGCCGTGCGCGAGGCGCGCGGCGGTACATGGGCTGCACCGTGGCGGCTCGCTTGCGATCCGGGGCCAGCCGGCCTGCCGCACCGCCGTTGTTCCGCGCGGATTCGGCCCGCCCGGCAAGCCGGGGCGCGGTGGCGGGCGGCGGCATCGAGCGGCCCGATGCCTCCGTCGCTCGCCTCTCGTCCGCCAAGCGCGACGGCGGCATTGAGGCGGCTTCTCTGTGTCGCATCGGCACGATAACGCTCGAACCGCCTCGGAACGATTCGCGACTATTCGCGCGTGTGGACGCCGGCCTCCGTGCGCGCATGTGCTTCACGTGCGCGAGTGTGCGTGTGCGTGTGCGTGTGCGTGTGCGTGTGCGTGTGCGTGTGCGTGTGCGTGTGCGTGTGCGTGTGCGTGTGCGAGAGAAGCATTTCACATCCGTATCGCAACCAACCTCGCGCAATAAGCGTTCATACGAATGAACGATGCGCATTGCGTACATATCGAAGCGAACGCAAACGTGGACGGACGCCAGCCGCATGTGCGCGCGTTCGCATTCGCACATAAACGCAAGCTTCGGCACTCGCATCGCCACAGAGCAACAACTGCGACGGCGAGAGAAAAATAATCGACACGCAGCCCGCAGTTTTCACCTCGACAGCCCCAGCAACAGCTTATTCATAGGGCCAGTCGATAGCCTTCATCGGAACAATCAATTATCCGAAACCATCGCACGCACTCGATGATTGCGCCCTGCATGGCGAGCGACCGCTCGGCCGAAACGACGCAAGCAAAGGCGAACGCATGAAGCGAAACACGCGAGTGGCGACGATAGCGAACATCGCCGCCATTCCGTTTTTCGCCGCGCTCCTGGCAACGATGTTCGCGATGTTTCCGGCAGCGTCGCCCGCGACCGCCGCATCGGCCGAATCCGCGCCGTCGGCGCAATCGGGAAAGAAGCACTTCATCCGCTGCGCCGCCTGCCATTCCACCGACGCCGCCGATCGCTCGGCGACCGGCCCGCATCTCAACGGCATCGTCGGCCGCACCGCCGCTTCGTTGCCGCACTTCGCTTACACCAGCGCGCTGCGCGCTCAAGACTTCAAGTGGAGCGAGCCGAAGCTCGATGCCTTCCTCAAGTCGCCGCACAGCACCCATCCCGGCATGTGCCTGACCTTCAACGGCCTGGCCAAGGCCGAGGATCGCGCGGCGCTGATCGCTTATCTGAAAGACCCGGCCGGCTGATCCAGGCCTGCGATGCACGCGCGATCGCGCCGGTGGCGCGGCGACGTCCCATTTTTTCTGCCGTAAGGAGGGCAGCGATGCGCAACCGAACCACTCTGACGATCTTGGCCGCAGCGATCATGTCGATTTCATCGACGAGCATGGCCGGGCCGGCCCCTACCCCGAGCCAAAGCGCGGCCAAGCCGATGGGCAACCACGACTGGTGGCCGCGCACGCTCGACCTGTCCGCGTTGCGCCAGCACGAAGCGCAATCCAATCCCTACGGCGCCGATTACGACTACGCCAAGGAATTCGCCACCCTCGATCTCGATGCGGTCAAGGCCGACATCCGCAAGACGCTGACCACCTCGCAGCCGTGGTGGCCGGCCGACTACGGCCACTACGGCCCGTTCTTCATCCGCATGGCCTGGCACAGCGCCGGCACCTACCGCGTCGGCGACGGCCGCGGCGGCTCGGACGGCGGCGAACAGCGCTTCGATCCGCTCAACTCCTGGCCCGACAACGTCAGCCTGGACAAGGCGCGCCGGCTGGTGTGGCCGATCAAGCAAAAGTACGGGCGCAAGCTGTCGTGGGGCGATCTGATGGTGCTCAGCGGCAACGTCGCGCTGGAAGACATGGGCTTCAAGACCATCGGTTTCGCCGGCGGCCGCGTCGATGCGTGGCAGCCCGACGTGGTGTTCTGGGGCCCGGAAACCAAGATGATGGCCGACCAGCGCCGCGACGCCAAAGGCAATCTCAAAGGCCCGCTCGCCGCGACCCAGATGGGTTTGATCTACGTCAATCCGGAAGGGCCCAACGGCAACCACGACCCGATTTCTGCCGCCGCCGACATCCGCCGCGCGTTCGGCAACATGGCGATGAACGACGAGGAGACGCTGGCGCTGATCGCCGGCGGCCACACCTTCGGCAAGGCTCATGGCGCGCACAAGCCGGACAAGTGCGTCGGCGCCGAGCCGTCCGCCGCGGTCATCGAGCAGCAGGGATTGGGCTGGCAAAACAAGTGCGGCAAGGGCAACGCCGAAGACACCGTCAGCAGCGGCCTGGAAGGCGCGTGGTCGGCCAATCCGATCAAGTTCACCACCCAGTATCTCGACAACCTGCTCGGCTTCGATTGGGTGAAGACCAAGAGCCCGGCCGGCGCGACCCAGTGGATTCCGACCGATGCGTCGGCCGCGCGTCTGGTGCCCGATGCGCACATCAAGGGCAAGACCCACGCGCCGATCATGTTCACCACCGACATCGCGATCAAGGAAGACCCGGGCTTTCGCAAGATCGCCGATCGCTGGCACGAGAATCCGCAGGAGTTCGCCGATGCGTTCGCGCGCGCCTGGTTCAAGCTGACCCATCGCGACCTCGGGCCGCAGGCGCGTTACCTGGGCAAGGACGTTCCCAACCAGACCTTCGAATGGCAGGACCCGCTGCCCAAGGCCGCGGCCGCGCCGTTGAACGAGGCGGACCAGCGCAAGCTCAAGGCGCAGTTGCTGGCCTCGGGACTGACCGCGCCGCAGCTGGTGCGCACCGCCTGGGCCTCCGCGTCGACCTTCCGCGGCACCGACATGCGCGGCGGCGCCAACGGCGCGCGCCTGCGCCTGCAACCGCAACGCGGCTGGGCGGTCAACGATCCGGCCGAGCTGGCGCAGGTGCTGAGCAAGCTCAGCGCAGTGCAGAGCGCGTTCGCCCAGGGCGGCAAGCAGGTCTCGATGGCCGACCTGATCGTGCTCGGCGGCAACGCCGGCATCGAACAGGCGGCGGCGCAGGCCGGCTACCGCGTCGCGGTGCCGTTCGCGCCGGGCCGGGTCGATGCGACCCAGGAGCAGACCGACGCTGCGTCGTTCGCCTACCTGGAGCCCAAGGCCGACGGTTTCCGCAACTACTACGGCCCCGGCGCCGAACTCGACCCGGCCGCGGCGCTGGTCGACAAGGCCGATGCGCTCGACCTGACCGTGCCGGAGATGACCGTGCTCGTCGGCGGCCTGCGCGTGCTGGGCGCCAACGCCGGCCGCTCGACGGCGGGCGTGTTCACCGCTACGCCGGGCAAGCTCGACAACGCCTTCTTCGTCAATCTGCTGTCGATGGACACCGTGTGGTCGAAGTCGGCCGCGCCGGGTTTGTTCGAGGGCAAGGATCGCGCCTCGGGCGCGGCGAAGTGGACGGCGACGCCGGTCGATCTGGCGTTCGGCTCCAACTCCGAGCTGCGCGCGGTGGCCGAGGTCTACGCCTCGGACGATGCGAAGCAGAAGTTCGTCGACGACTTCGTGCGCGCCTGGGCCAAGGTGATGAACGCGGATCGTAGCTGAGCGGTCGGGGGCTAGCGATCTCGATCGGATCGGCCGTCATGGCTCGCGTCGTCGCCCCGCAAGGGGCGGCGGCGCGAGGTTCGTTGTGGGCTTTCGCTGGGCTTTGGCCCAGGTCGCGGCGAGCGGGTACGCAGGCATCGGGCCTGAAGGCCCTCGCACAAAAGCTGCGGCGAGCGGGCACGAAAGCGTCGGGCCTGAAGGCCCTCCCACATGCGAGCAGGCGGCGGGCGGCGCGGTGCGCTCAGCGGCCGGGTTCGTCGTCCCAGAGGATCTTGTGCAGCTGCAGTTGGAACCGCACCGGCAGGCGGTCGGCGACGATCCAGTCGGCCAGGTCGCGCGGGCGCACCTGGTGGAAGCTCGGCGAGAACATCACCGCGCAGATCGAGGTCAGCCCGTGCTCGGCGACGATGCCCTTGGACCACTCGTAGTCCTCGCGGCTGCAGATCACGAACTTGATCTGGTCGCGCGCGCTCAGCAGCGGCAGGTTGCTCCACAGGTTGCGGTGCGCTTCCTTGGAATCCGGGGTCTTGATGTCGAGCACGCGCGACACGCGCGGATCGACCGCGGCGATGTCGATCGCGCCGGAGGTTTCCAGCGAGACCTCGTAGCCGGCATCGCACAGGCGCTTGAGCAATTCGATGCAGCGCTTCTGCGCCAGCGGCTCGCCGCCGGTCACGCAGACGTGGCGCGCGCCGTGCTGGGCGACCTCGGCCTCGATCGCTTCGAACGTCCACCACTCGCCGCCGTGGAAGGCGTAGGCGGTGTCGCAGTATTGGCAGCGCAGCGGGCAGCCGGTCAGGCGCACGAACACCGTCGGCCAACCGATGCTGTCGGATTCGCCTTGCAGCGACAGGAAGATTTCGGTCAGCCGCAGGCGCTCGGAGGACGGCGCGGCGGCCGTCTCGGAGACAACGGCGTTCATGGCGGGACTCAGTTGCGCAACCGGCTCAGCTGGATCGCGTTGAGGCGATCGGCGGCCGTGCGCGCGGCGTCGGTACCGGGATACCGGTTGGCCACGTCGGCGAGCGTGCGCTCGGCGGCGTCGACCTGTTTCAGCCCGAACTGGGCCAGGCCGACCTTGAGCAGGGCCCCGGCGGCCTTGTCGTGGGTCGGATAGCGATCGAGCAGGGACTGGAACTGCTCCTGCGCGAGCTGGTAGTTCTGGGTGACGTAGTAGCTCTCGCCCAGCCAATACAGCGCGTTGGGCGTGTAGGTGCCGTTCGGGTGCGCGGCCAGGAACTCCTGGAACAGACGCGCCGACTCGACGTACTGCCCGGCCTTGAGCTGGTTGAACGCGGCGTCGTAGGCGGCGCGTTCGTCGCCGCTCTGCGCCAGCAGGCCCGGATCGCCGTGCACGCTGGGCGGAGTGTCCTTCACCGCCGGCGGCGGCGGCGAAGGCTTGGCGGACGCCTGCGGACCCGGCGCGGCGGCGGCGGGCGCGCCGCTTTCGAGCCGGTTGAGGCGGTTGTCGGTATCCAGGTACTGGGCCTTGCTCGATTCCTGCAGTTGGCGGTTGTGCTGCTGCAATTCCTCGACCTGCGAGCGCAGGGCCTGCATTTCCGACTTGAGCTGGTTGACCTGGTTGAGCAGGTCCATGTTGGCCTGGTTGTCGGACGCGCGCTGTTCCAGCGTCGCGACGCGATCGGCCAGGCTCGCGCGCTGGGCGAAAGCGGGCGTGGCGGCGGCAAGGGCCGCCACGACTGCCAAGGCTAGGGCGAATTTGCGCATCGCTGATCAGCCTTTGTCTGGGTTGCTCGGAAGGTCCGACCGCTTACTTGGCGGTGTAGACGATCTCGACGCGGCGGTTCTTGCCCCAGCAGTCTTCGTTCGACTCGGTGCACACCGGACGCTCTTCGCCGTAGGACACGACGGTGATCTGGCTGCCCGAACCGCCGTTGGCCTGGATGGCCGACGACACGGCATTGCCGCGGCGCTCGCCCAGGCCCAGGTTGTATTCGCGGCTGCCGCGCTCGTCGGCGTTGCCTTCCAGGGTCATGCGCGAGGACGGACGGTCGCGCAGGTACTTGGCGTGGCAGCCGACGATGGCCTGGAACTCCGGCTTCAGCGAATCCTGGTCGAGGTCGAAGTAGACCACGCGCTGGCGCAGGCAGGCGTCGGTGTCCAGGTCGTTCGGGCCGTAGGCGCCCGAGGCGACCGGGCCGGTCTCGCCGCCCGGCTGGGTGGTGGTCGAACCCGGGCCGGTATCGGTCGGCACGTTTTCCTTGACCTTCTTCGAGCAGGCGACGGCCGCGGTGCAGAGCACGGCGGCGAGCAGAATGCGGGCAGCGTTGTTCATGGGTATTCCTCGTCAGTGTGTAACGTGGGGCAGGAGTCGTTCGGGGATTGGTGCAGGCGTGTTCCGGCGCGTCTGCGCGTGGGGGCCGGCCGGCGCGTCAGCGCGGCAGGCGATAGGGCCCCCAGGCCGGTTCGCGCACGTCGCCGTCGGCGAGCACCAGGCGCTGGCGCACCCGGGCATCGGCGGAAACGGCATACAGCACGCCACGGCGTCCTTCGCGCGCAGCATAAATGATCATGGAGGCGTTCGGGGCAAAGCTCGGCGATTCGTCCAGCGAACCCGGCGACAGGGTGCTCCACAGGGCGCCGCCGGTGCTCGAATCCATCACCGCGATCCGGTAGGTGTTGCCGGCGCCCTGGGCGGTGGCGATCTTCTTGCCGTCGAAGGACACGCTGGCGCTGGCGTTGTAGCTGCCCTGGAAGGTCACCCGGGTGGCGCTGCCGCCGCTGGCCGCGACCGAGTAGATCTGCGGCTTGCCGCCGCGGTCGGAGGTGAAATAGATCTTGCCGCCGTCGGCCGACCAGGTCGGCTCGGTGTCGATGCCGAAGTGGTTGGTCAGCTGGGTCAGCGCCTTGCTGCCCAGGTCCATCACGTAGATCTCGGGGTTGCCGCTGCGCGACAGGGTCAGGGCCAGGCGGCGGCCGTCGGGCGAGAACGCCGGGGCGCCGTTGATGCCGCGGAACTTGGCTACCAGTTCGCGGCTGCCGGTGCCGATGTTCTGGATGTAGATCGAGGAGTTGCCGCCTTCGAAGCTGACATAGGCCAGGCGGTTGCCGTCCGGGCTCCACGACGGCGACAGCAGCGGCTCGGGCGAGCGCACCACGGTCTGCGGGTTGTAGCCGTCGGAGTCGGCGACCATCAGCGCGTAGTTGCTGCCGCGGCCGGTGCCGGTGGCGGTGACGTAGGCGATGCGGGTGAAGAACGCGCCGCGCACGCCGGTGATCTTCTCGTAGATGGCGTCGGCGACCTGGTGGGCGACATCGCGCATGGCGTTGGCGCGCGCGGTCAGGGCGAAGCCGAGCAGGCGCTGCTGCTTGCCCACGTCGTACAGCTCGTACTCGACCCGGTAGCTGCCGGCGCCGGCGTCGAGCACGCGGCCGACCACGATGTAGTCCTGGTTGAGCGCGCGCCAGTCGGGGAAGCTGATTTCGTTGCCGCGGGTCGGCTTGGCCGCCATCTGCTCGACCGGCAGACCGCGGAACTGGCCGGAACGGTTGAGGTCGTTGCGGACCACTTCGGCCACGTCGGTCGGCGGAGCGGCGCCGCCGCCCTGGTAGGGCATCGGCACGACCGCGATCGGGGTGGCCGAAGCCAGGCCGCCGACGATGTCGATCTCCAACCCCTTCTGCTGGGCCGATGCGGCGAGGGGAAGCAGGACGGCGAGCAACGCGGTCAGCCAGCGCAGGGGTCGTTTCATCGGCACTCCGTGAAAATCCAACGGGGGTTTGTTCAGGTTCGGCATTGTTAACGCTGTTGGGTGAACGTTGGCTCAAAACCCGGCGTCAATTTGCGTTTCAAAGTGTTAGCGCAGCGCGTACGCCGGCGAACGGCGGACAAAAAGGCGCGAAAAACGCCTTTAGCGACGCAACCGGGCAGCATCGGACCCGCCGGGACAGGCCGCCGGCCCATCGGGCGGGCCGCCCGACCCGGCAAGGCCGGACGCCCTCAGCGCTCGCGCACCTGGCGCCACCAGCGCTTGACCCGGCCCTCGCGCTCGTCCGGTTCCGGCACGTGCACGGCCAGCCGCAGGCGCGGTTTGAACACTTGTTGGTAGCCCTGGTACGGCAACGGGCTGGCCGCGCGTACCGCCGCCAGCAGGCTGTCGCGCGCGGCCGCGTCGAGGCCGCAGGGCTCGATCGCCCGCACCGCGTTGACCGCGCCGCCGGCCGCCTGATCCAGTTCCAGGGTGCAGACGCTGTCGGCGGCGGCGCTGTCCGGCGGCCGCCAATGCTGGCCGATGGCCTGGCGCAGCACTTCGTAATAGCGCAGCTGGTTCTGCGGCAGGCAGTGTTCGGCGCTGTCGCAGGCGCGGCCGATTTCGTTCTTGGCCGCGAACGCGGGCGCTGCGGCGAAGGCCGCACCCATCAGGGACGCGACTAACAGCAAACGGCGGAAAGCGGCGCGCATCAGCGGTCCTCGGCGCGGAAGTTGAGGATCAGGCTGCGCTGGAACACGCTTTCGAATCCGGCATAGGGCAAGGGCTGGGCCTTGAGCACCGCGGCCTCGACCGAACGCCGGCCGGCCTCGTCGTAGCCGCAAGGCTCCATCACTTCCACTGCGATCACCTGCCCGCCCGGCAACTGGCGGATGTTGAGGCGGCAGGCCGCGCCCAGCGGCACCGAATCCGGGCGCGTCCACTTGGAAGTGATCGCCGACTGCAGCGCCGCCTGATAGCGCGCCAGCAGGCCGGCATCGGTGCCCTGGTTGCCGGCCTGGGCGGCCGGCGTAGCGGCGGCGGTCTGGCTGGCCTGGGTGGCGCGGCGGTCGGCGAGCTGCTGCAGCTTCTGTTCGGCCAGGCTCTGTTCGCGCTGCAGGCGCGCGCGCTCGCGGCGGATCTCTTCGAGCTTCTTCTGCCGCTCGGCTTCCTGTTGCTCGGCCAGGCGCTGCTTCTGCTGCGCCTCTTCCTGGCGCTTCTGTTCGGTCAGGTCGACCTGCTCCTGCCGCGCCTTGGCCTCCTGCAGCTTCTTTTCCTCGGTCGGGTTCGGCGTGGGCGTGTCGACCACCTGCTCCTGGCTGGTGGTGTCGGGCACCGGGATGAAGTCCTGCGGCGACTGTTGCTGCGGCGCGACCGCGTCCTGCGGCTTGGGCTCGGCGACCGGCTGCGGCAGCGGCTCGGCCTCGTCGGGCTGCGGCTCGGGCAGTTCGACCGGCTTGACCTTGCTGCGCAGGGTGCGCTGCATCGCCGCCGACAGGTCGCTCATTTCCGCCAGTTCGGTGGTCACCGGCGAACCGGCGGCCGACACCGCCGCGCTGTTCCAGTTGAGCAGCGCGCTGATGATCAAGGCGGCGATCAACAGGCCGTGCAGCAGCACGACCAGGATCACCGCCTGTACCGTATCGGCGCGGGACTCCTTCATTGCTTGCCCTTCTCGGGCTGGCTGATCAGGCTGACCTTCTCCACCCCGGCCTTCTGCAGGATGTTCATCGCATCCATGACCGGCTGGTAGTTGGCGCGGCCGTCGCCGGCGATGTAGACCTGCAGCTTGTCCTTGTCGTTCTGCTTGACCATCGCGCTGACTTTCGTCGACAGCGTTTCGGCGGTCACCGCTTCCTTCTTGCCTGCGCGGACCGTCAGGAACAAGTTGCCGCGCTCGTCGACCTGGACCACGACCGGGTCGCTGGTGGTGTTGGTCGACTTGGCGTTGGACTTGGGCAGATCGACATCGACGCCCAGGGTCAGCAAGGGCGCGGTGACCATGAAGATGATCAGCAGCACCAGCATGACGTCGATGTACGGCACGACGTTGATGTCGGCCTTGAGCTTGCGTTTGTTCGGGCGGCGGATGGTGCCGGACATGGCGGGTTCCTCTGGTGGCGCCTGATCAGGCGGGGCGCGGCGCCGCAGTTCGGCGCGGCGCGCGCCCGCGGCGCGGGCTGTGCGGTGCGGTGGCGGTCGCCCGCATCACTCGTCCAGGTGCGCCTGCCGCTGCAGGATCGAGGAAAACTCTTCGGAGAACGCGTCGTAGCGCACCGCCAGCCGCTCCACGCCGGTGGCGAAGCGGTTGTAGGCCCACACCGCCGGGATCGCCACGAACAGGCCCATCGCGGTCGCCAGCAGCGCCTCGGAGATGCCCGGGGCGACGTCGGCGATGCCGACCTGCTTGGACGCGGAGACCAGCGAATGCATGGTCACCATGATGCCGAACACGGTGCCGACCAGGCCGATGTAGGGCGAGGTCGAGCCGATGTTGGCCAGCAGTTCCAGGTTGTGCTCCAGGCCGTCGACCTCGCGCGAACCGGTCGCGCGCATCGCCCGCTGGGCGCTTTCGATCTGGGCGCGGGCGTCGACGCCGCGGCGCTGGCGCACGCGGTTGAACTCGCGAAAGCCGGCTTCGAAGATCGCTTCCAGCCCGCCGATGTTGCGCGCGCGCTCGGTGGTGCCGGCGTAGAGCTTGGACAGTTCGGCGCCGGACCAGAAGCGCTCTTCGAAATGATCGGCCTCGGCCTTGGCGCGGCGGATCACTTTCCACTTGCGGAAGATGATGAACCAAGAGGTCAGCGAGGCGACCACCAGCAGCGCCATGATGAACTGCACCGGCAGGCTGGCCTTGATCACCAGGTCCAGCAGGCTGAATTCGGCGGCGGCCTGGCCGGCGGCGGCGGCGCCCTGGGTCACCGCCTGGGTGGCTTCCTCCGGCAAGGCTTGCACAGTCGTGGCCAGAAGCGCGATCAGCGATGACGTCATGCTCGGTTCTCCGTAGCCCGATGCGCGGGCTTGTGTGGGGCGTGCGGCGCGTCGGGAGTCAACGGGCCGCGGGATGCTGTGGGGTTGAAGCGCTGGGGTCGAACGCGGTGGGTCGCAAACGCGGGTTTCGCCTGGCGCGGGTGTCGCTGCGCGTGGGTCTTGCTACGCGCGGGTTTTACTACTGGATCCGTGAAGCCGTCTGCAACGCGCCCAGCCAGCGGCGCGGCGCGCGCCTCAACCGCCCGGCTCCGGCGCTTCGCGCGCCTGCAACTGCGCGTACAAGGCCGGCGGGATCGGACACGGGCGCAACTGCCGCGCGTCGACCGAGGCGATCTTCACTTCCGCCTCGATCAGCCGCTCCTCGCCGCGCATGACCTGCTGGACGAAGATCAGGCTGGCGCGGCGGCAACGCACGAGCCGCACGGTGACCTGCAGTTCGTCGTCCAGCCGTCCGGGCTTGAGGAAGCCGATCTGCATGCCGGCGACCACGAACACCAGCCCGTGCTCCAGGCGCAGGCCTTCCTGGCCATAGCCCAGGGCGCGCACCCATTCGCTGCGCGCGCGCTCCATGAAGGCCAGGTATTGGGCGTGGTACACCAGCCCGCCGGCGTCGGTATCTTCCCAATAGACGCGTGTCGGCCAACTGAATAAGCCGGGATTCGCCGCGGAATTCGCCGATATCGCGCTCATGCGCGCGCTCCTCGCGGGCCGGCGGACGCCGGCGTCGACGCCGTGGGCATCAGAACAGGTCTCCCGAATCGATGGCGCGTTCGCCCGGCCGGTCGCGCGGGTCCAGGCCGAAATGGCGGTAGGCGCGCGAGCTGGCCATGCGGCCGCGCGCGGTGCGGATCAGATAGCCCTGTTGGATCAGGAACGGCTCGATCACATCCTCCAGCGTGCCGCGCTCCTCGCTCAGCGCCGCGGCCAGCGACTCGACTCCGACCGGGCCGCCGTCGAAGGATTCGATGATGGTCTTGAGCAGGCGCCGGTCGAGGTCGTCGAAGCCTTCCGGATCGACCTTGAGCATCGCCATGGCGGCGTCGGCGACGGCGCGGTCGATATGACCGTTCGCGCGCACCTGGGCGTAATCGCGCACGCGCCGCAGCAGGCGGTTGGCGATGCGCGGGGTGCCGCGCGAGCGCCGGGCGATCTCGCCCGCGCCCTCGGCCTCGCAGGCGATGCCCAGGATCTGCGCCGAGCGGCGCACGATCTTGGTCAGCTCCTCGGCGTTGTAGAACTCCAGCCGCTGGACGATGCCGAAGCGGTCGCGCAGCGGCGCGGTCAGCAGGCCGGCGCGGGTGGTCGCGCCGATCAGGGTGAACGGCGGCAGGTCGAGCTTGATCGAGCGCGCCGCGGGGCCCTCGCCGATCATGATGTCGATCTGGTAGTCCTCCATCGCCGGGTACAGCACTTCCTCGACCAGCGGCGAGAGGCGGTGGATTTCGTCGACGAACAGCACATCGTGCGGCTGCAGGTTGGTCAGCAGCGCGGCCAGGTCGCCGGCCTTTTCGATCACCGGGCCGGAGGTCTGGCGCAGGTTGACCCCGAGTTCGTTGGCGATGACGTGGCTCAGCGTGGTCTTGCCCAGGCCCGGCGGGCCGAAGATCAGCACGTGGTCGAGCGCCTCGCCGCGGCCCTTGGCGGCCTCGATGTAGATCTTGAGCTGCTCGCGCACCGGCTGCTGGCCGAGGTACTCGTCCAGGCGCTTGGGCCGGATCGAGGCCTCGATGGCGTCGTCTTCGCGGGTGGCGCCGGAGCCGATGATGCGCTGATCGTTCATGCGGATATGTTCGCATGGGACGGGGCACGGGCGCAGTGGCGGAAAGTACCGGGCGGCGCGGCGGGCGGATTTCGCGGCCGCAGCGCCCGTGGACGGATCGCGCGGCGGCGCCGCGGCGGGCGCCGGCCGCAGCGGGCGCCCCCTGCCCTGCGGGCGCGCAGATCAGACGAAATGCACGTCGTAGCGCTCGTGCATCCGCGCCAGTTCGTCCGCGCCGACCTCGCCGCGCAGGATCTTCGGCAGCGCGCGGAAATAATCGAAGCGGTCGGTGCCCGGCGCCAGGGTCACGAACACGTCGGCGACCTCGCCATCGCCGGCGCGGAAGGAATGCACCACGCCGGCCGGGATCACCGCCAGGCCGCCTTGCTCCAGCCGCACGGCCTCGCCGTCGATCAGCATCTCCAGGGTTCCTTCGAGCACGTAGAACGCCTCGCTGGAGCGCCGGTGCAGGTGCGGGCGGGCGCCGGCCGCGCCGGGCTGCAGGCGCAGGCGGTTGCAGCCCAGGGCGCCGCAGCAGTCGCTGGCGTCGGCCAGCAGCCACAGTTCGCTGCCGTCGCCGCGCAGCAGTTCGGCGTCGCGTTGCTGGATCACGAACGCGCGGGCGTCGGAACGCAGGTCGGTCATCGCACACTCCTCGTCGCAGGCGGTGGCGACGAGGCTAGGCGGGCGCCGCGCGCGGCCGCAATCCGGCACGGATGGAACGGTTCTTCCCGGGCCGCGGCGCGGATCGCAGCATTCCCGCCGCAACGCTTGCCGGCAGCGGCGATCGCGGTTAGACGATCTCGCCGCGGCGCAGGTCGGCGAAGAAGCGGTGGAAATCGCGGGCGCGGTAGAGCTCGACCAGTTCGCCGAAGAATTCGAACGCGACGACCTCGGGCTCGTCGTGCGGGCCGCGTTCGCGATAGTCCAGGCACAGCAGCCATTCGATGTTGTGCGTGGCCAGGATCAACAGGCGTTCGCAGCCGGCGTAGCTGCGCACGAAGCCGTAGAGCGCGTCGCTGCTCTGGAAAGCCGCGGCCCAGTCGGCCAGCGTCTGCAGGCTGGCGAGCGCGAACACAGCCTCGCCGGGCACGACGCTTTCCCAGTCGTACAGATGCCACGAAGGCTGGCGCCGCAGCGGCACCCAGGCGAACTCGGTGCTGCCGCCGTCCTGGCGCAGGTACAGCGCGCGCAGCAGCGCCGGCAGGCGCAGGCCCAGACGGGCCTCGGCGGCGGCGAGCGCGGCCTCGTCGGCCGGCGCGGCGCCACCCCGGGCCCAGTAGCCGGGGCCGCTCCAGAACGTGTCCAGGCTCGGCGGCTGCGGGTCGCAGCGCAGCACCGCGCGCGGGTCGTGCCGCGCCTGCAGCGCCGGGTTCCAGTATTGGATCTCGACCAGATCGGCGAGGAATTCGGCGTGGCCGGGATAGTCGCGCAGGCGCTGGCGCTGGTCGGTCAGCACGATGCGCGGTGCGCCGGGCGCGCTGTAGTCCAGGCACAAGGTGCCGTTGTCTTCGCCCAGAGCGATGGCGATCAGGCGGCGGTCGTCGGCGGCCAGCGCGGCGAAGGCGTCGTCGCGGTAATCCTCGCGCCGGCGCAGTTCGGCCAGCGAGAACCACTCGGCCAACGGCAACAGCCGCGCGCGCGGCACCAGCCAGTCGGCGTCGATCCAGTCGTCGCTGTGCCGCGAACGCGCCCGTGCCATCCTCACCGCGCCGCCGTCGTAGCGCGCGTACAGACTGCGCAGCCACGCCGGCAACTCGATGCCCAGGCGCGCCTGCACTGCGGCGATGTCCTCATCGCCGGCCGCGCCGCGGCCGAGGTTGCGCGGCTCGTCCCAGAACGTGTCCAGGCTCGGCGCGCAGCCGTAGACCCGCCAGTCCAGGACGCTGCCGCCCACCTCAGATCTCGACCTGCGCGCCCAGCTCGACCAGGCGGTTGCCCGGAATCCGGAAGAACCCGGTCGCCGGCGCCGCGTTGCGGTGCATGAAAGCGAACAATCGGTCGCGCCAGATCGGCATGCCGCGGTGGCGGCTGGCGACCACGGTCTCGCGGCTGGCGAAATAGGTGGTGTCCATTGGGTCGAACCAGACCCCGCCGGCATCGCACGAGCGCATCAGCGCCAGCGGCACGTCGGGCACTTCCATGAAGCCGAAGCGGATCAGCACGCGGTAGAAGTCGTTGCCGATCGCCTCGATCTTGAGCCGCTTCTCCTTCGGCGCGTACGGCACGCCGAGGGTTTCCACGGTCAGGAACACATTGCGCTCGTGCAGCACCTTGTTGTGCTTGAGGTTGTGCAGCAGCGCGTGCGGCACCACGCCCTTGTCGGCGGTCATGAAGATCGCCGTGCCCGGCACCCGCACCGGCGGCGCCAGCATCAGGCCGGGCAGGAAGCTGTCGAGCTGGATGCCTTCCTTGCGCACCTCTTCGTGCAGCAGCTCGCGGCCGCGGCGCCAGGTGCGCAGCAGGGTGAACACGATCAGGCCCAGCGCCAGCGGGAACCAGGCGCCGTCGAAGAACTTGGCGCCGTTGGCGATGACGAAGCCGACGTCGACCACGAAGAACAGCACGCACAGCGGCAGCACCCACTTGCGCCAGCGCGGCCACAGCGCGCGCGCGACCAGGGCCAGCAGCAAGGTGTCGATCAGCATCGTGGCCGAGACCGAAATGCCGTAGGCGGTGGCCAGCGCGGTCGAGCTGCGGAACGCCAGCACCACGGTGATGACCGCGATCGCCAGGATCCAGTTGATGTACGGCACGTAGATCTGGCCGATGGTGCTGCTGGAGGTGTGCTTGATCTGCATGCGCGGGATGTAGCCCAGCTGCATGGCCTGGCGCGACACCGAGTAGGCGCCGGTGATGACCGCCTGCGATGCGATCACCGCGGCCATGGTCGCCAGCACGATCATCGGATACAGCGCCCACGACGGCACCGATTCGAAGAAGGGATTGACCACCGCGCGCGGGTGGTTGAGCACGAACGCGCCCTGGCCGAGGTAGTTCAGCATCAGGCTCGGCAGCACCATGATGTACCAGGCCCAGCGGATCGGCTTGGCGCCGAAGTGGCCCATGTCGGCGTACAGCGCTTCGCCGCCGGTCACCGCCAGCACCACCACGCCCAGGATCAGCACCGACTGCGCGCCGTGCTCCATGAAGAAGCGCGCGCCCCACATCGGGTTGAGCGCCTTGAGCACTTCCGGGCCTTGCAGGATGTTGTACACGCCGATGGCGGCGAGCGAGACGAACCAGATCATGGTGATCGGCCCGAACACCTTGCCGACCTTCTCGGTGCCGAAGCGCTGGGCCAGGAACACCATCACCAGGATCAACACGGTGATCGGCACGATGAAGCGGTGCAGGCCGGGCGCGGCGACCTCCAGGCCCTCGACCGCGCCGAGCACCGAGATCGCCGGGGTGATGACGCTGTCGCCGAAGAACAGCGAGGCGCCGAAGATGCCGAGGATGCCGACCACGTACGCCGAACGCCCGCCCTTGGCCAGCGTGCGCTGGGCCAGGGTCATCAGCGCCATGATCCCGCCTTCGCCGTCGTTGTCGGCGCGCATGATGATGGTGACGTACTTGACCGTCACCACGATCATCAGCGCCCAGAACACCAGCGACAGGATGCCCAGCACCGTGTCGTGGTTGCTGGTGAGGTGGAAGTGCGGCGAGAACGCCTCTTTCAGCGTGTACAGCGGGCTGGTGCCGATGTCGCCGAAGACGACGCCGATCGCGCCCACGATCAGCCCAGGAAGGCCCTGCTTGGAGCCGTGATGGCCTGAGCCGTGTCCGTCCGCGCCGTCGTGGCCGTGAGCGTGCTTGGCGTGCTTATCGGAAGAGGGAACGGTAGAAGACATGGTGGTCGGATTCCGGGCGGTGTCCCGCCATGGGCGGGCTCAACGCAGCGCGGACTTTAGCGCTTTGCGGATGATGGCGGCGGCATCGTCGCCGGCGGCGGTGGCGTCTCGCGCCATGCGCGCGGCTTCGGCCGGCTTGTAACCCAGTTGCTGCAGCGCCACCACCGCCTCGCTTTGCGGATCGGCGGGAATGCCGCCGCTGGGCAGGGTCGCGCCGCTGCCGGCGAGGTCGGCGGCGCGGTCGCGCAGTTCCACCACCATGCGCTCGGCGGTCTTCTTGCCGATGCCGGGGATGCGGGTCAGCGCGGTGACGTCGCCGGTCTGCACCAATCGAGCGAACTCGTCCACCGACACGCCCGACAGCACCGCCAGCGCGATCTTGGCGCCGATGCCGCTGACCTTCTGCACGTCGCGGAACAGCCGCCGCTCGCTCTCGCGCAGGAAGCCGTACAGCGAGACGCTGTCTTCCTTGTGCGCGTAATGGGTGAACAGCGCGACCTCGCGGCCGACCTCGGGCAGGTCGTAGAACGTGCTCATCGGCGCTTCGAGCTCGTAGCCCACGCCGTGCACGTCGACCACCAACCACGGCGGCTGCTTATGCACCAGGATGCCTTTGAGGCGACCGATCACAGGGTGACTCCAAAAGAACGGCGCGACCCGCCGTGGCCGGCGCGTCGCAGGAAAAGGACGGAAATCGGGGCAAAGCGCGGACGGCTATGCAGGACAACGCGGACGCGCGCACGGATCCCTACCCCGCGCGCCGCGGACGGCGCGGCGACGACCCGGACGGCGGCCATCTCAGGCGCCGCGCCTGCGCAGTTGGTGGGTGGCGATGCCGGTGCGCTGGGCCGTAGCGCTCATATGGGCATGGGTCAGCGCGACCGCAAGCGCGTCGGCGGCATCGGCCTGCAGCTTCACTTCGGGCAGGTTCAGCAGCAGCCGGACCATGTGCTGGACCTGCGCCTTGTCGGCCGCGCCGCGCCCCACCAGCGACTGCTTGATCAGCCGCGGCGCGTATTCGCTGATCGGAATGCGCCGGCGCACCACCGTCGCCAGGGCGGCGCCGCGGGCGTGGCCGAGCTTGAGCGCGGAGGTCGCGGACTTGTCCATGAACACCGTCTCGATCGCCACCTGCATCGGCCCGAATTCGTCCAGCGCCGCTTCCAGGCCTTCGCACAGCAGGCCCAGGCGCGAGGGGAAATCCTCGGCGTCGAGCAGCTTGAGCGCGCGCGCGGCGACGAAGGTGCAGCGGCCGTCGGCGGCCATGTCGATCACGCCCAGGCCGGTGCGCTGCGAGCCGGGGTCGATGCCCAGGATGCGCACGGGCCCGGCGGGCGGGGTGCGGGTTGTGGTGGTCGCCATCGGCTAGCGCTGGCGCAGCGCGGTGGCCGGGCCGGCCGCGCGCTCGGCGCGGCCGCAGCCTCGGCCATCGCGGCTACGCATACGCATCCTCGCCGAGGTCGGCGTTGGAATAGACGTTCTGCACGTCGTCCATGTCTTCCAGCCAGCCGAGCAGCTTGACCACCTGCTGGGCGGTCTCGCCTTCCACCGCGCTGGTGTTGTCGGCGCGGAAGGTCACTTCGGCCTGGCCGGGCGCGAGGCCGGCGGCTTCCATCGCGGCCTTGACCGCGGCGAAGGCGTCGGGGGCGGTCAGCACGTCGATCGAGCCGTCGTCGGGATAGACCACCACGTCGTCGGCGCCGGCGTCGATCGCGACTTCGGTGATCTTCTCCTCGTCCGAACCGGCTTCGAACCACAGCACGCCGCGCTTGGCGAACATGAAGGACACCGAGCCGTCGGTGCCGAGGTTGCCGCCGAACTTGCTGAAGGCGTGGCGCACGTCGGCCACGGTGCGGACCTTGTTGTCGGTCAGGCAGTCGACGATCACCGCCACGCCGCCGGGAGCGTAGCCCTCGTAGCGCACTTCTTCGTATTCCACGCCTTCCAGCGCGCCGGTGGCCTTCTTGATCGCGCGTTCGATCACGTCCTTGGACATGTTCGCCGACAGCGCTTTGTCGACCGCCGTGCGCAGGCCCGGGTTGCCGTTGGGATCGCCGCCGCCGCGGCGCGCGGCCACGGAAATCTCGCGGATGATCTTGGTGAAGATCTTGCCGCGACGCGCGTCTTCGGCGTTCTTGCGTGCTTCGATCGACGGACCTCTACCCATGGCGTTACCGGCTTATGTCTGAATAAGCCGGCGATTTTACCTGATCGGTCCTGCGGCGCGGCGCAAAACCCGCGGTCCGTGGGGCGGCGGTCGAATTGCCGCCGATTCGCCAGTCGCCAGCCTTCAGTCGCCGAACCTGCCGCGACGGAAGAACGCCTCGGCCATGCGCGCGGCCTGGGCCGAGAACAGCAGGCCGCTGTGGCTGGCGTCGATGACCGTGTGCGCGGCCAGCCCCGGCAGGCGGGTTTCGGCCACCGCCACGGTGCCGTCGCTGTCGCCGTCGAAATGGCCGAAATAGCGGCCCAGGCCGTGCGGGCTGCGGCCGGCGATCAGGCCGACCTGGGCCGCGCCCTGCCACGGCGGGCAGCCTTCCAGCAGCAGCGCGGCGGCGCGGCCGAGCACCGGCGCGCTCCAGGCCCGGCGCGACAGGCCGCCGGCGGCGGCGCTGCCGAGCAGCGGCGAGCCCAGGCACACTACCCGCCGCACCGGCAGGTCGGGGTGTTCGCGCAGCGCGCGCAGGGTCATCAGGCCGCCGAGGCTGTGGGCGAGCACGTGCGCCGGCTCGCGGCCCAGGCTCTCGACCAGTTTCGGCAACACCGCCTCCGGGCCGGCGCCGGCGCCGGCGTAGGCGAAGGTCTCGGGGCGGAAGCCGGCGGCGGCCAGACGCGCGCCGAGCCAGGCCATCGACACGCCGGGCATCCAGATGCCGTGCAACATCACGATCCTGCGCAGATTGGGCGAGCGGGCCATAGCGATATGGAAGAGGGGCTTGCGACCACTATCGGGCCGCATCGGCGGCACGCCAACCGGCGGCCGGCGCCGGTAGTCACCATGACTTCAGGCAGCGGCCGCGGCGGCGCCGTCGGCCGTAGCGTCGCCGCTCCCGTCCCGGAGACCGCCGCATGCCTTCGCTTTTGCGTTACGCCCTGCCGCTCGTTGTGTGCCTGTCGCCGCTGGCCGCCGGCGCCCAGGCCGGCGCCCAGGCCGGCGCGCCGGCCGACGGCCCGCGCGCCGAGCTGTTCGCGCCGGGCGTCGTCTCCACCGCCGCCAACGAGACCAGCGCCAGCTTCAGCGCCGACGGCCGCACGGTTTACTTCATGCGCGGCGATTACGCCTCGGCCGACACCACCATCCTGACGGCGCAGCGCAGCGGCCAGGGCTGGGGGCGGGTGCGCACGGCGCCGTTCTCCGGCCGCTGGCGCGACTCGGAACCGCATCTGACGCCCGACGGCCGGCGCCTGTACTTCGTCTCCAACCGCCCGCCCGCGCCGGGCGCGGCGCCGGTGACGGTCGTGCGCGGCGGCCAGAGCTTCCCGGGCGCGAACCTGTGGTACGTGGACGCGCGCGCCGACGGCAGCTGGGGCGAGCCGGTGCATATCGACGGCGAGATCAACCGCCTGGCGACGGTCTACAACCCCTCGCAGGCGGCCAACGGCAATCTGTATTTCTCCGCGGTGCGCGAGGACTCCGGCGGCGTGAACCAGCTTTATCTGGCGCGCCGCGAGGGCCAGGGCTTCGCCGCACCGCAGCGCCTGGACATCGGCGTGGGGGTCAAGGCCAACCGCATGGACCCGGCGATCGACCCGCACGAGCGCTTCATCGTGTTCGCCGGCAACGAGGGCGATTCGCGCGGCGCGGCCGACATCTACATCGCCTTCCGCGCCGCCGACGGCGGCTGGGGCAAGCCCATCGCCCTGCCCGGCGAGGTCAACAGCGTGTGGCTGGAAAACGCCCCGACCCTGGGCCGCGGCTTCGGCGAGCTGTACGTCACCAGCATGCGGCCGCAGACGGTCGAATTCCCCAAGCGCGGCGACGACCCGGCGGCGATCGCGCGCCGCATCGCCGCGCCGCTCAACGGCTCGCGCAATCTGTGGCGCTTCGACATCGCCGCGCTGCTGCGCGCGCATGGGGTCGAGGAGGCGCCGGCGGCGCAGCGCTGAGCCGGCGGGCGCGCCGGGGCGGGTCGCCGGGCCCGGTGCGCCCGTCCCCGCGCGCCCTGCCCGGCCGCCGACCGGGCCGCGAACCCCGGCCCCGATTACAAACGGGCAGCCAAGCCGAACTGCGTTCACAGTTCTGCGCGACCCGCCGGCCAACCGCCGGGACCGCCCCCGCCTGGGGCCTCTCGCCCGGGCTGCGCGACAAATCCGTCAAGTCCCGGCTATGCGATCTGCGTCGCCGAAATGGGATGGATGTCATCGAACAACAAATGTGAAACAGCCAAGCATCCAAACCGTGATGCCGTGCAAATATTGCACGGCCAGCGCACCGCAGGATGCGCGCCACCCGCAGCCGACGGCAGCCCGCATGGCCCCGCGCTCCACGACGACCGCCCTGCCCATCGTCAACGTGCTCGCTTCGGCGCTGCTGGCCGTGGTGGCGATGTATTCGGCGACGCCGGCCTCGTGCGAGCAGCCCAGCCACATCGGCCTGATCCACCCCATCCACCTGTTCTTCGACCGCGCCAGCGTGCGCCTGGAGCGCAGCTACCCGCAGCTGATGCAGTGGTCGCCGGCGCAGTGGGTGCTGCCGCGACGGATCGACTGCCGCTGCGCCCCGCCCGCGCCGCCGCCGGCGCCGGCCGCCGCCTCGCGCTGGTCCGAGCCCCTGCACCGGGCGCTGGGCGCGCTGCGCTGAGCCGGTCGGCCCTGAACCGGCCGGCCGTGAACTGACCGGCCTGAACCGACCCGCCCGGGGTCGCGCTTCGCAGCCGCCCCAGCGCACATAACCGCGAACCGCCGCGCGCGCATCGCCGCGGCCGCGCGCGCGGTCACGGTCGCGCGCGCGCCGCGCTCCTAGATTCGCGCGGCGTCCGGCGTGGGCGCGCCCCCGAGGTAGGGTTATGAATCGATCTTCGTGGTTCCTGGCGCTGGGCTTGGCGCTGGCGCCGATGCTGGCGGCGCAGGCGGCGCCGCCCCGGGTCAGCAACGGCCTGGTCGGCGAATGGCATCTGGACCTGTCCGGCAACGCCGCGCCCGACACCAGCGGCTTCGGCCGCAACGGCGCGGTGGTCGGCGGCGCGGCGTCCTCGTGGGGCTGGCTCGGCACCGGCGCCGATCTCAGCGGCGGCAAGTACGTCGAGGTGCCCAACTCCAGCAACCTCAACGTCGGCACCGGCAGCTTCACCGTGGCCGCGTGGGTGCGGCTGGCCGCGCCGGGCTCGTCCGGGGTCAAGACCCTGATCGAGAACCGCGGCGACGGCGCCGGCCGCGGCTACGCCTTTGGCATCGACCAGGGCCGCAACCTGCTGCTCCAGCTCAACGACGGCAGCGCCTGGGCCAACCACGTGTCCGACGGCAGCGTGAGCCTGGCGCCGAACCGTTGGCACCACATCGCCGCGGTGGTCAACCGCAGCGCTGCGCCGTACACGATCTCGTTCTACGTCGACGGCCGCCGCGCCACCGCGCAGCCCACGCCGACCGCGGCCAATCTCGACAACACCACCCGGCCGTTCCTGATCGGCGGGCACAAGGACACCGCGTCCTACCGCTTCAACGACCGCGCCGACGAGGTGCTGGTCTACAACCGCGCGCTGCCGGCCGACGCCGGCGGCGGCCTGGGCGACATCATGTTCCCCGGCCGCACCAGCTATCAGCCGACCTACTGGAACGACGGCGGCACCCGCCAGCGTTACAACAACTGCTACAACTACGCCAACGGCCGCGCCACCAACACCTTCGCCCAGCCCGGCCGCGCCTCGGGCGGCGGGCAGGCAGGTTCGATGAGTTGCGCAGCGGTGCGCGCGGCGGCCGAACGCGACGGCCTGGAGCCGCTCGCCGACAGCGCCATCAACGCCACCAGCTACAAGAACGTCGTCGCGCTGGTGGTGGCGCCGGGCTACGACTACCACTGGTACCGTCGCGACGGCAACGGCAAGTGGACCCACAAGCCGGGCCAGACCGCGGCCACCAACCGCGACAACTCCGGCAACGAAATCGCCGACCCGCGCAACGCCAACCGCGGGCCGTACAGCGATTTCTGCGGGTTCTACCGGGTCTGGTCGGACAGCATCGAAGGGAGCGGCCATGAACAGGTCAACTGACATCGCCCGCGCCGCCACCGTCTCCGCACGAGGAACCGCCATGCGCTCGCGCCTTACCCTGCTGCTCGCCGCCGCGGCCCTGTCGGCCGCGCCGCTGTTCGCCCACGCCGCCGACGCGCCGGGGCTGCGCATCACTTACCTGGTGTATTCGGGCCGGCCGAACCCGGAGCTGACCGTGACCGACCCAGCGCAGTTGCGCGCCATAGAAAGCCGCCTGGGCGACGCCATGGCCGCACCGGCACGCGCCGGCGCGGCGGCGGAACCAGTGCTGGGCTACAACGGCATCCTGATCGAACACGTCGGCGGCCCGGCCGAGAAAGCCCGACCGCAAGCGGCGACGGTGAAGGGCCAGCGCTTGAGCGTGGACACCGCCGCGGCGACCGACTTCAAGTCGGCGACCGCAGCGACGCGGGTGTCGGCGGCGGCGGCGGATCTGGAATCGATGCTGCTCAAGCTCGGGCAAAAGCGCGGCGTGTTGGATGCGACGACGTTGAACGTGCTGCTCGAAACGAAGTGAGTCCGGCCCGCGCGCCGCCGCCTGCCGGCGTCGCGCGGACTGCAGCGCGAACGCGACTGCGCGCTGCGGCACGGATGCCGCGCATGCAACATGCCATCGACGTGCGAAACCCGACGCAGGCATGAATCGCGCTGCGCGCTGAGGCTTGCCGTGCGCGTCGCCGCTTGCCCATGCTGGCCCCTGCCCGGATCGCCGCACGACTGCGCGATCCCATACCCAGGACGCCCATGCGCACTCTTTTCGCCCTCGCCGCCGCCATCGCAGTCGCCGCGGCGCTCGCGTTTTACCTTTCTCCGGCGATCGACAGCGCACCGCTGTGGACGCGCTTCGACCCCGTCGCGGCGATCAAGATGATCGCCTTCGGCCTGGCCTGGGGCGCGGGCGTACCCGAAATCCTCGCCCGGGTCTTGGGGGTACTGCTGTACCTGCTGCTGCCCGCGCTCGCCTTCTTCGCGGTACGGCGCCTGTTGCGCCCACGCGCCGCAGCAGGCGGCTTGCGCCGCTGACCGCGTCAGCCGGCAGCGACAGCCGCCCGCCGCAGGATGAATTCGTGGTCGCGGGTGTCGCCGACGATGAATTCGTAGTGGCCGACCTTCTCGAAGCCGTAACGGCCGTAAAAGCGCTGCGCGCCGTAGTTCTCCGACCACACGCCGATCCACAGCGTGCGCGGGCCGTCGCGCTCCAGCCAGGCCAGCGCGGTTTCGAACAAACGCCCGCCCCAGCCGCCGTTCTGCGCTTCCGGCAGCAAATACAGGCGCTTGAGCTCGCCGTCGCCGGGCGCGACGTCCGCATGCGGCAAGCCGCAGGCGCCGGCCAGCGCGTGGCCGACCGCGACGCCGTCGCGCTCGAGCAGCCACGCCGCGCACGCCGGGTTCGCGAGCAAGGCGCCGATGGCTTCGTGCGAATAGGTTTCGGCGAGGAAGCCGGTGAGATCGATCGGCGGATACGAATCGCCGAAAGTGACCACGAAGCAACGTGCGGAGATGTCGGCCAACACAGCGGTGTCGGCAGGCGTGGCGCGGCGGATGGCGAAGTTCGCGGACATGGGCGAGTGCGAAAGCGGTAATGCTGGGGATTCTAAATGCGGGAAGGGCTTCAGCCCCGACGCCTTCGTACCAGATCGCGACGACCTGAGCGGAAAGCATCGGGGCTGAAGCCCCTCCCACCACCGAAGCGGCCCGGCATCGGCCGGGCCGCGGCTAAGCTCAGGCCGGATCCTTCGGCCGCACCATCACATGCACTTCGGCCAGCTGCGCGTCCGGGATCGGCGACGGCGCGCCGGTCATCAGGCACTGCGCGGTGGTGGTCTTGGGGAAGGCGATCACGTCGCGGATCGACTCGGTGCCGGCCATCAGCGCGGCGATGCGGTCGATGCCGAAGGCGATGCCGCCGTGCGGCGGCGCGCCGTACTTGAGCGCGTCGAGCAGGAAGCCGAACTTGGCTTCGGCCTCTTCCGCGCCGATGCCGAGCAGGTCGAACACCGCCGACTGCATCTGCGGGCGATGGATGCGGATCGAACCGCCGCCGATCTCGTTGCCGTTGAGGACCATGTCGTAACCGCGCGACACCGCGGTCTTGGCGTTGGCGCGCAGGTCGGCGATGTCGTCCACCGCCGGCGCGGTGAAGGGGTGATGCAGGGCGACGTAACGCTGCGCTTCCTCGTCCCACTCGAACATCGGGAAGTCGGTGACCCACAGCGGCTTCCAACCTGCGCCGACCAGGTTCAGGTCGCGGCCCAGCTTCAGGCGCAGCGCGCCCATGAAGTCGCTGGCGGTCTTGTAGTCGGCGGCGCCGAAGAAGATCGCGTCGCCGCTTTGCGCGCCGGCGACTTCGACGATCTTGGCCAAGGTCGCATCGTCGAAGAACTTCGCGATCGGCGAGTTGATGCCTTCGCGGCCCTTGCTCAGATCCTCGACCTTCATCCACGCCAGACCCTTGGCGCCGTGCTTGGCCGCATGCGCGCCGGCTTCGTCGATCTGCTTGCGCGACCAACCCGCGGCGCCCGGCGCGCGCAGCGCGATCACGCGGCCGTCGGCGTGGTTGGCCCAATCGGTGAAGACCTTGAATTCGCAGGTCTTGACCAGTTCGGCGATGTCGACGAATTCCAGCTCGATGCGCAGGTCGGGCTTGTCCGAACCGTAGCGGCGCATCGCTTCGGCATAGGTCATGCGCGGGAATTCGGCGTCGAGTTCGACGTCGATGGTTTCCTTGAACACCTCGCGGATCATGCCCTCGACGGTGTCCTGCACGTCGCGCTCGGACACCCAGGCGAACTCCATGTCGAGCTGGGTGAACTCGAGCTGGCGGTCGGCGCGCAGCGCTTCGTCGCGGAAGCAGCGCGCGATCTGGTAGTAGCGATCGAAGCCGGCCACCATCAGGATCTGCTTGAACAGCTGCGGCGACTGCGGCAGCGCGTAGAACTCGCCCGGGTGCATGCGCGCCGGGACCAGGAAGTCGCGCGCGCCTTCCGGCGTGGCCTTGGTCAGGATCGGGGTTTCGATGTCCTGGAAGCCGCGCGCATCCAGCCAGCGGCGCAGCGACTGCACCAGGCGGATGCGGGTGCGCATCATCTTCTGCATTTCCGGACGGCGCAGGTCCAGGTAACGATAGGTCAGGCGGGTTTCCTCGCCGGCGTTCTCGTGGGCGTGGAACGGCAGCGGCTCGGCCTTGTTGAGCACTTCGATCTGCGCGGCCAGCACTTCGACCTTGCCGCTGCGGATCTTGTCGTTGGCCGCGCCGCGCGCGCGCACGGTGCCGGTCACGCGCACGCAGCTTTCCACGCTGAGGTCGCCGGCGCTTTTGAACAGCTCGCCCATGTCCGAATCGACCACGATCTGGACCACGCCCTCGTGATCTCGCAGATCGGTGAACACCACGTGGCTTTGCACACGGTTGGTGTTGACCCAGCCGCACAGGGTGACGGTCTGGCCGATCAGCGCCTCATCGACGAGGCCGCAGAAGTGGGTACGCATGGAAGCTCCGGATTGGTCGATCGGGCGGGCCGATCGTTGGATCGTGGGGGTTGTGCCGCTGGCGGCTCGCAGGGACCGCGGCGCGAAGCCGGGCCGGAGCCGTCCCGCCGGCGCTCAGGCCGGGGCCGGACATTCTAGTCCAGGCGCCGCGGCGATTGGCCCGGGCGGCGGTCATGGCAGGCTTTCAAGCCAGAAGCTTTCGACTTTGTAGGAGGGCCTTCAGGCCCGAGGCTCTTGGCTCAGATCGCCGCGACCTGAGCCAAGAGCCTCGGGCCTGAAGGCCCTCCCACAAGGACGAGAGCCTTGGGTCTGAAGGCTCTGCCACAAACAGACCTCAAGGCCCTGCCACAAACAGAAAGGGCGCCTCGCGGCGCCCTTGCGGCCATCGCGGCGGGCCGGGCGGCGTCAGCTGCCGCTGGCCGCCGGCTTGGCGGCCGGGGCGGGAGCGGCCGCCGGCGCCGGATCGGCTTTCTTCTCCGCCGGCTTGCTCGACTCGCCCGCGCCGGTGCTGCCTTCGCCGGCCAGGTTGCGCTTCTTGTCGCCGTCCTTCTTGAAGTCGGTCTCGTACCAGCCGCCGCCAGCCAGGCGGAACTGCGGCGCGGTCAGCTGGCGCCCGACCTGGTCGGCGCCGCATTCGGGGCAGACCGAGGGATCGGGGTCGGAGAGCTTCTGCAGGCGGTCGAAGGTGTGGCCGCAGGCATGGCACTGGAAGGCGTAGATGGGCATGGCGGGGAACTTGGGGAAGCCGACTCAGGCTGGCTAGTTTGGGGCGCGGCGGCGCCGATGCAAGCGCGCGACGGCCGATGCGGGCCGGTTTGCCGCGGTTTCGGCCTGATTTCGGCCCCGATCCGAGCGCTGCGGGCCCGAAGCGGCCTCAAGCGGCCGGTTCTGCGCCAGCCGCGCCGCGCCTCAAGCGCCCGGCGGGTGCGGATCGGGCCGGGCGGCCGCCGCCGCGGCGGGCACCGCGGTCGGCTCCGGCTCCGCCGCGGCGACGCCGGCCGCGGCCTCGCGCCGGCGCAGGTCGCCGGCGTCGTCGGGATGGCGCGGGCCGTGGTCCTCGACCGGATCGACGTCGAACGGCGCGCGGAACACCAGCGACGGCAGGATCGTGGTCAGGGTCGCGTACAGCAGCAACGCGCCGAACCACGCGTCCGGCAGGGCGAAGCGGTCGCGCAGGATCGCCGCCAGGACCAGGGTGAAGATCAGCGTCGGCGCCAGCGCCACCGACACCCGCAGGCTGGCGCCGTGCTTCTCGCCGAACAGCGCGCGCCGCTGCAGCCAGACCACCCCGACCCGCAGCGGCAACACCACCGCGGTCAGCAACAGGCCCAGCCCCAGCGCCTGGAAGCTCAACGCACCGCTGGGCACCTTGGTGCCGGCGTTGAAGAAATAGAACGGGACGAAGAACGAGGCGAACAAACGCACCGCGTGCAGGTTCTCGTCCGAGGCCAGGCGCGGCATGCGCTCGCGCAGCAGCCGCGCGACCAGCCCGGCCACGAACGCGCCGACCAGGTAATACACGCCGAGCTTGGCGGTGGCGAACGCGGCGATCAGGCCGACCATCACCAGCAGCGAGAACTCCGAACCCGGCGCGTGCGGCGCGACCCAGCGCCCGAGCGCGACGAACGCCAGCGGCAGGCCGACCAGCATCGCGATCAGCGCCATCGACGACAGCGCCATGTGCACCGGATCGCTGGCCTGCAGCACCACGAACAGCGCCACCAGCGCCAGCAGCTCGCCGGCGATGGCCTTGCTGGTGACCCAGAACCGCTCCTCCTCGTCCAGGCCCAGCCGCGCCAGCGAGTCGAGGATGAAACCGGTCGACGGCGTCAGCAGCGCCAGCGCCAGCAGGCCCGCGGCCTGCCAACCCATGCCGGCGTAACGCCAGGCCAGCCAGCCCACGCCGAGCAAGGTCGCGGTGCGGATCGACAAATGCGCGACCAGCGGCCACAAGCCCTTGCGCAAAGCGCGCAGCTCGACCTCCAGCCCGGCGAACAGGAACAGCGAGGAAATGCCGAGCGTGGCCAGCATCGCCACCACGCTGTCGTGGGATTTGTCGCCCCAGGCCAGCATCGCGACGATGCCGAACAGCAGGCAGGTCAGCGGCGCCGGGATCTTGTAGCGCTGCAGCGCGCGCGGGACGACCAGCAGGCCGAAGATCAGCAGCAGATAGATCAGTTCGCGGCTCATGCGGCCCCCTGTTGCGAAATCAGGGCGGGACGATAAGCGAGGCGATGTCTAGGCGGCGACAAGCCGGCGCCGGCCGGCCGTTGCCCCGCGCGCATAAAAAAGCCCGGCCCCGCTTGCGGCGGGACCGGGCCCAATCCGACTGAAACTTACGGCGTGGCGGGCACTTCGGTCAGGCATTCGCCGGAGACGCATTCGATGTAATCGGCGCGCGAGTCCATGTACTTGACCTCGTAGGCGCCGCTATAGCCCGCCGGCTTCAACGCCGCGTTGGAATAGAAGTCGACCACGCCGTACAGGCGCGTGCCGACCCGCTGCAACGCGCGGAAATGGCGCACCCGGCTCGGCGCGCATTCGCTGGCGCCGGTCGCGAACGCGCTGGCGCAGTCGGCGACGGGCCGCGGCAGGTTGGAGCCGAACTTGGCCGTGTACTGATAGTCGGACACGCCGCGAACGACGGTCGGATACCAGCGCCCCGGCGTGAACGGCTCGCCGCCGTTGTCGAACACGGTGACGTCGCGCTGCACGCCGGAGGCGAGGCGGCGGATCTCGAACGTGCTGGTCGGCAGCGGATTCCACGCCAACCGCCCCTGCGACGACGGCCCGCGCCACGAGCCCGCCGGTTTGGAGAAGGACACATCGTGTTCCGGCATCAGCGCCATGCTGGCTCCGGCCATGTAGCCGCCGCTGGTGCTGCTGAGGTAGATCACCGGGCGCCGCAGCGCATCGCCCTCTTCGTAACGCCAGAACGTGGCGCTGGGCAACGGCTGGCCGTTGACCGGCGCCTGCATGATCCGTAACGCGCCGCCGGCCAGATCGGGAGTGAAATTGCGCGCGCTGTTGGGCAGGTCCAGGCCCATGGAGTCGTTGACGGTCGGCGGCGCGAAGACGTAGCCGGTGCCGGCCCGACCGAAGTAATGCTCGCGGTGTTCGCACTTGCCGAACGCCGGCAGGTGCGCGGCGCGGCGGTTGCTGTTGCACGGGGTCGGCAGGAAGTACGTGGGCGAAACCAGCGGATCGCTCAGCAACTGCGACCACGGATGCGCCGCCGCGACCGCTTTCAGGTCGAAGGCCGACCACCACGAATATGCGGGAAACTCCTGCTCGAAATCGGCGGTCGCGGAGTGGTGGCTGTCGAACCACAGCGAACGCGACATCCACAGGCTGTAGACGTCGCCGACGACCAACCGCCGCAACTCGTGCCCGCGCGAAACCCGCTGCACGGTTACTTGCACCGACCCACCGCCAGCAACCGGGACCGCGCGCAGGGCGTTGCGCGAACCGGCCGCGCCGACCGGCGTCAGCGCGACCGTGCCTTGCGCGGTCAGCGCCGCGCTGTAGCGCGGATGATTGACCAGCGGCTCTTCTTCGAACAGGGCGTAATCGACGCCGTTGCTCTGGCGGTACAGCACCTGCATGTCCGACACCGCCACCGACGCTTCGTTGAGCGGCACCGGACCGAGCATGGCCATCGCCTCGGGCAACTGGGTCAGGCCGGTCAACGCTACGTTGTCGGCGTTGTCGTACAGATAGGCCATCGCCGGCGCGGAGTTGGCCTGCATGATGGCCTGGTTGTAAACCGCCGCCGGCGCTTCCAGCGCCTGCTGCCCGTCCGTATAGCCCTGCGGCAGCGGGAACGCGCCGCTGGTCCAGCCGTTGAGCATGTACGCCGCCGTCGCCAGATGCTGGCCGACGATGGAGCGGGTGATGTTTTCGAATTCGGCATCGGACCCCGCGTCGCGGCCGCCGAGCGCCTTGTTGACCATGAACGCCAGCGCGCTGCTGAACGGCGACACCCGCAACGACGCGCGTTCGGCCAACGTCACTTCGGCATCGCCGCCGGCCGCAGCCGCCAGGCGCGCCGCGCTGCCGAGCGCGGAGCGATAGCGCGCGCGGGTGGAAGCGACTTCGACCACGACCATCTCGTCGCCGCTCAGCGCAGTGAAGGCGGCGGTGTAGGCGTTGCCCTGCACCGTGGCCGGATAGCTGCGGCCGCCGATCGACACTGTCGCGGTGGCCGGCGCGCCGGCGGCGAGCCCGGCCATCTCGCCGTGCAAGGTCAACGCGAACGGCACCGGCGCCTCGTCGCCTGCGGCGGCGACGGCGGCCGGTGCACGGCCTGTGTTCGAGGCCGATACCACGGCCTGCATCGGCGCGGCGGCGTACGCGCCGTCGGCGATCCGATCCGATACAGCGGCCGCCAGCGCGACGCCGCCCAGGGCTACCGCGATCGCGGCCGCCAAGCTCTTCCCTGCTTGCATAGTGTCATTCCCCAGACTGCGAAGACATCGCTCTTGCAAGGCGGCGGCGCAGCCGGCCGCCTTCATGGCCGCGACAACCCTGTCATGGCCGAACCCGTCTTCGCCGCGAATCTACCGAAGCGCCCGCAGCTTCACTATGGGAAAAGTGTTTCGCTGGCCGATGCGGCGCCGAACTGCACGAATTCGAGGACGAACTGCATAAAGACCCGCTGCATCATTCCGGCGAACGCCGGAACCCATTGCAGTCGCCGTTGCTGTTGCTCCTCGCTCCCCCCGCCGCCCCGAACTCGCCACAGGCAATCGCAGACCCGAAGGGCGGTGCGCAGGACGCGCGCCGTGCGCCACCCAGGCCATGGATGGCCTGTGTGGCGCATCCCTGTGCAGGCTTCGAGCGATCGTGGCTTTTGATTCGAAACAGGGAAAAGCACTTTCTTTGGTTACTTTCTTTGTTGCTTTGGACAAAGAAAGTGACCCGGCCGCTTGCGGACGGAAGCTGTTGATCTTGGCTTGTCGTCAGGCGCAACCGACGGGCTTAGGTGAAGTTTGTCGTAGGTGCGTTGGCGCGGTCGCGACTTGCGTCGCTCCTACAAGGGGCTCCGGCCAGTTTCGTATCCGACTGTAGGAGCGGCGCGAGCCGCGACCGCGCCAACGCAACTACGACGAAACCTTCGCAATGGCTGCGTTCTCGCAGTCGCGACTTGCGTCGCTCCTACAAGGGCTCCGGCCAGTTTCGTATCCGACTGTAGGAGCGGCGCGAGCCGCGACCGCGCCAACGCAACTACGACGAAACCTTCGCAATGGCTGCGTTCTCGCAGTCGCGACTTGCGTCGCTCCTACAGGGGGCGTTCCGCGGGGGCTTTCGTCGTTACTCGGTCAACGAGTGAGGACAAGCCGCAATCCAAAGCTTCCGTCCGCCAGCGGCCGGGTCACTTTCTTTGTCTTGCCAAAGAAAGTAACCAAAGAAAGGCGCTTTCCTTGTTTTCGAATCAAGAGCCACTATGGGTCGGAGCTTGCGCAGGGATGCGCCACACAGGCCATCCATGGCCTGGGTGGCGCACGGCGCGCGTCCTGCGCGCCGCCCTTCGGGTCTCTATTTGCCTGTGGCGAGTTCGGGGCGGCGGGGGGAGCGAAGAGCGACGGCAACAGCAAGGCGACATGGATTCCGGCTTTCGCCGGAATGACAGGTTGGGGGCTTCGGGTCTTCGGGTACGTTCGGCGGAGCTACGTCGCTTCGGTTGGAATGACGGACGTGGGGATACGCCAAGACAACGCACCCCACCGCCCCGACAACAGGCATCACGCCCCGTCGTACAACCCCATCCAGGCCGCCTCGGCCTTCTCCAACTCCGCCGCAACCTGCTCGCGCTGCCGCGCCAACTCGGCGGCATTGTCGCCGCCGCCGGCGTACTTGGTCGGATCGGCCAGATCCATGTCCAGCGTATGCAGCTTGGATTCCAGCTCGGCCACGCGCTTCTCGGCCTCGGCCAGCTTGACCGGGTTGACCTTGCGTCCGCCCTTGCCGGCCGCCGGCGCGGCCTTGCCCGCAGCGCTGGCAGCGGCGGCGGCTTTGGCCGCGGCCGCGCCCTTGCCGTCGTTGCTGTTGTCGCGCGTGCGCAGCCACACCGCGTAAGCGTCGAGATCGCCGTCGAACGGCTGCGCCACGCCATCGGCGACGCGCCAGAACGTTTCGCAGACCAGACCGATCAAGTGGCGATCGTGCGACACCAGCACGATCGCGCCGGGGAAATCCGACAGCGCTTCGGCCAACGCCTCGCGCACGTCCAGGTCGAGGTGGTTGGTCGGTTCGTCGAGCAGCAGCACGTTCGGCTTGCGCCACGCGATCAGCGCCAGCGCCAGGCGGGCGCGCTCGCCGCCGGAGAAACCGTCGACCGATTCGAACGCGCGATCGCCCGGGAAATTCCACTTGCCGAGGAAGTCGCGCAACTGCTGGGTCGCCACGCCCGGAGCGATTTCGGCCAGATGGTCGATCGGGCTCACGCCGGCGTGCAGCGATTCGACCGTGTGCTGGGCGAAGTAACCGATGCGCAGGTCCGGATGGCCGCCGCGCTCGCCGGTCAGCAAATCCAGTTCGCCGACCAGCGATTTCACCAGGGTCGATTTGCCCGCGCCGTTCGGCCCCAACAGCGCGATGCGATCGCCGGCCTCGAGAATGAAGCTGACGTTGTCGAGCACGACGTGATCGCCGTAACCGCAATCGGCGTGGATCAGGCGCAGCAGGGCGTGCGGCAGCTTGGTCGGCGCGGGGAATTCGATGCGCATCGCGCGCTCGACCCGCACCGCCTCGGTGCCGACCATCTTGGCCAGGCGCTTGACCCGCGACTGCGCCTGCTTGGCCTTGGCCGCGCTGGCGCTGAAGCGGTCGATGAAGCTCTGCAGATGGGCGCGTTCGGCCATCTGTTTTTCGTGGGTGATCTGCTGCAGGCGCAGGTGCTCGGCGCGTTGGCGCTCGAAGGCGGTGTAATCGCCGGTGTAGAGCTTGGCCTTGCCGTCGTGCAGATGCAGGGTGTGGGTGGTGACTTCGTCGAGGAACTCGCGATCGTGCGAGATCAGCAGCAAGGTGCCCGGATATTTCAGCAGCCATTGCTCCAGCCACAGCACCGCGTCGAGGTCGAGGTGGTTGGTCGGTTCGTCGAGCAGCAGCAGGTCGGACGGCGTCATCAGCGCGCGCGCCAGATTCAGGCGCACGCGCCAGCCGCCGGAGAACTCCTTGACCGCGCGCTCGTGGGTGTCGGCGGAGAAGCCCAGCCCGTGCAGCAGCTTGCCGGCGCGCGCGGTGGCGTCGTAGCCGCCGAGTTCTTCGAGCTGATGGTGAGCGTCGGCGACCGCTTCCCAGTCCTCGCGCTCGACCGCTTCGCGCTCGGCGACGATGACCTTGTAGACGTTGGCGTCGCCGGACAGCACGAAATCCAGCGCCGGATCGTCCAGCGCCGGAGTTTCCTGGGCGACGCTGGCGATGCGCACGCGGTTGGGCACCTCGATGTCGCCGCGATCGGCCTCGACCTCGCCCTGGATCGCCGCGAACAGCGAGGACTTGCCGGTACCGTTGCGGCCGATCACGCCCACGCGCCAGCCGGCATGCAGGGTCAGGTCTACGTTGGACAGCAGCAGGCGTTCGCCGCGCCGCATGGCGAAATCACGGAAAGCAATCATGCCGATATGGTCGCATGACTGATCGGCATTTGCTCATGAGGATCGGTTCGGCCGCGCGGCGGGCGGCCGTCGAATAATCCGGACACCGGCCTCAGACCGCCCCCACGCGTCAACGAGCTCGCCTTTCGCGGCAAAGCGCCCACCCGGGCCGGCCGCGCGGTCGCGCTCGGCCCGACGTTCCCCGATCGCTATGCCCGGAGTCTCCATGCACCGCCGCCCGTCCTTGCTCAGCCGCGCCGTATCGCTCGCCCTCGCCGCATCGTTCGTTCCCGCGGCCCTGGCCGCCTCCCCGGCCCCCGCGCCCGATGCGCCCGCCGCAGCCCCGGCCGAGACCGAGCGCGCCGCGACCAACCTCGACACCCTGATCGTCACCGGCACCCGCGTGTCCGACCGCACCGTGGCCGAATCCACCGCGCCGATCGACATCATCACCCCGCAGACCCTGGAGGCCACCGGCACGGTCGAACTGGCCACCGCGCTGGCCCGCGCCCTGCCCTCGCTGAACTTCCCGCGCCCGGCGATCACCGACGCCACCGACGCGGTGCGCCCCGCGCAGCTGCGCGGCCTGGCCCCGGATCAGGTGCTGGTGCTGGTCAACGGCAAGCGCCGCCACACCACCGCGCTGATCAACCTCAACGACAGCATCGGCCGCGGCTCCTCGCCGGTGGATCTCAACGCGATCCCGATCGCCGCGATCGAGCGGGTCGAAGTGCTGCGCGACGGCGCCTCCGCCCAGTACGGCTCCGACGCCATCGCCGGCGTGATCAACATCGTGCTCAAGGGCGCGGGCGAAGGCGGCTCGGTCGCCGCGCGCTACGGCCAGTACAGCGCCGGCGACGGCGAGCAATACCAGCTCTCCGGCGATGCCGGCTTCAAGCTCGGCGAGAACGGCAGCGTGCACCTGGCCGCGCAGGGCGGCCACAGCGACAACACCAACCGCGCCCGGCCCTACCTGGGCCCGGTCACGCCGACCAGCAACCCCAAGGGCCGCGTAGTGCACCGCTACGGCGATCCGGAAATCGACCAGGCCGCGTTCGCCTACAACGCGCAGTACCAGGCCGCCGAGGGCGTGGAGTTCTATTCCTTCGGCACCGCCAGCCGCCGCCGCGCGATCTCCAACGGCTATTACCGCGCGCCGGGCAATCCCAACAACATCCTGTCGATCTATCCCGACGGCTTCCTGCCGCAGATCGACAACGTCAGCAAGGATCGCGCCTTCGTGCTCGGCCTGCGCGGGCAGACCGCCGGCGGCTGGAACCTCGACCTGAGCTACAACTACGGCCAGAACCAGCTCGACTTCGACGTGCGCCACAGCCTCAACCGCACCCTCGGCGTCGCCTCGCCGCGCAGCTTCTATATCGGCACCCTGGAAACCACCCAGAACGTGCTCAACGCCGATTTCAACAAGGCCTTCGACGTGGGCTGGCTGAAATACCCGCTGACCGTCGCCTTCGGCGCGGAATGGCGCGGCGAGAAGTTCGACCAGGGCGCGGGCGAGCCGGCTTCCTACATCGCCGGCCCCGAACCCGGCGCGCCGGGCGCGCAGGTGTTCCCGGGCTTCACCCCGTCCGACGCCAGCCGCCGCGACCGCCACAGCTATTCGTTCTACGCCGACCTGGAAACCGACGTCACCGACAAGCTCTCGCTCGGCGCGGCGGCGCGCTACGAGAGCTACAGCGACTTCGGCGAAACCACGTCGGGCAAGCTGTCGGCGCGCTACGCGTTCACCGACAAGGTGGCGCTGCGCGGCACGGTCTCGACCGGTTTCCGCGCGCCGTCGCTGCAGCAGCAGTTCTACCAGTCGACCCAGACGGTGATCGTGCTCGGCGATCCCAACCCGTTCCAGGTGCGCACCTTCGCCGTCGACGACCCGGCCGCGATCGCGCTCGGCGCCGAGCCGCTGAAGGCCGAAGAATCCACCAACCTCGGTTTGGGCCTGGTGCTGCAGCCGGTCGAAGGCCTGTACATCACCGTCGACGCCTACCAGGTCGACATCGACGACCGCATCATCCTCTCGGAAAACCTGCGCGGCCCGGCGGTGGCGAGCTTCCTGGAAGCGCGCGGCTACCCGGGCATCAACGGCGGCCGCTACTTCACCAACGCGGTCGACACCCGCACCCGCGGCATCGACATCGTCGGCAGCTACAAGTTCGAACTGGCCGGCGGCGCGCTCGACCTCACCGCCGGCTACAACCGCAACAAGACCACGCTGGAGCGCATCGCGCCGAACCCGCCGGAGCTGACCGCCGGCGGCCTCAACCTGCAGCGCATCGGCCGGGTCGAACAAGGCCGCATCACCCAGGGCGCGCCGCGCGACAAGTTCTTCCTCGGCGGCAGCTGGCACCGCGACGGCTGGCGCTTCGACGCCACCGCCACCCGCTACGGCGAGTTCCACACCTTCAACGACGACCCCAGCGGCATCCGCGATCAAACCTTCGCGGCGAAGTGGACCTTGGACCTCGCCGCCACTTACGCGGTGAACGGCTGGGAGTTCACCGTCGGCGGCGACAACGTGCTCAACGAGTACCCGGACGAATCGATCTACGCCAACAGCGAGAGCGGGCAGCTGCCGTACACCAGCTACGCGCCGTTCGGGTTCAACGGCGCGTTCGCTTACGCCAAGGTCGGGTACAAGTGGTGATGCGCCCGGGGCCGGCGTAAGGCCGCCCCCGGCTTTCAGGAACGAGCGTGCGGGAACCAGCGCAAGCGGCCGGTTTGCGCACGCTCGTTCCTTCTGCGCGCTCGCTGCGCGCATTGTGCGCCGCGCCACGTTGTCCGTCCGCGTCGATGCTAGCCTCCCCAGGCCGAACGACTCGGCGCAATCATGGGAAGGAACGTCATGTCCAAGTCCGCCTTGCTGACCCCCGTATTGCTCGCCTCGATCACCGCGGTGACCGCGCTGTTGCCGGTCTCCAGCGCCTACGCGGCCTGCAACGATTGCGGTTGGCTCTACGTGCGCTGCATGAGAACCGCCGACACCACGGAAAAGGCCCAGGCCTGCGAGGAATCGCGGCAACTGTGCGAAGAGACCTTCTGCACCAATCCCCTGGCTGTGCGGCTGTCGCTGCCGGCGACCACGGGCGCAGGGCCCGCGCCTGCATCGGCGGCGGACGCGGCCGTCGCAGCCGACGACCGCAACGCGCGGCGCAGCGCGCAGTAACGCATCGACGAATCAAGACATCGACGTCGACCCGCCCGTTGCCTTGGGCGGCGATCGGAAGGCCCCGCCGCGTGCGGGGCCTTTTTGTTGCGGACGAGCGGCTTTCATCGTGGGCGCAGGCTTATCGGCGCAGCAACTCGGCCGCACAGCGGTACGTCGTTATTGCGGTGTCGCGGTCGCGGCTCGCGCCCACCCCGGGAACCATCCGCCGCCCCCGCGGTCTGAGCCCCCGGCAACCACGCGGACACGGGCCCTGCCCGCCTCCGCCTTCCAGCCTTCCCCCCTCGCGCGTTTCGCGCAAATCCGCCCGCCGCCGCCGTCTCGACGGCGCGGGGATGAATCCCGGTTCATCCTCGCGCATCACGCCGGAGCGACCGGCGCGCAGGCATAAAACCCGCTATGCCTCCGTTACCGCAGGCCTTGCCGCGCGGGCGCGGGCGGGTCCGCCCGGCGCGCGTCGCGACACCGGGCCGGCGAGGAAAAATCTCGCAGAAACAATCGTTTGCGAGCATGAATCGAACGAGAAAGACTTGCATCTGAATCGTTCAGCACACATTCTTCAAAGACCAGACCACAGGAGAGCCGATGCACCACACGTCCCTGATCGCGATCCTGGTAGCCGGCTTCGTCCTGGCCTTCATCTTCGGAATGATCGCTCAACGCCTGCGGCTGTCGCCGCTGGTGGGCTACCTCATCGCCGGCGTCATCGCCGGCCCCTTCACGCACGGCTTCGTCGGCGACCAAACGCTCGCGCCGCAGCTCGCGGAAATCGGCGTCATCCTGCTGATGTTCGGCGTCGGCCTGCATTTCTCGCTGGGCGACCTGCTCGAAGTCAAAGCCATTGCGCTACCGGGCGCGATATTGCAGATCGCGGTCGCCACAGCCCTGGGCTGGGGCATGGCGTATTACCTGGGCTGGTCGCACGGCGCCGGCCTGGTGTTCGGTCTGGCGCTGTCGGTGGCCAGTACCGTGGTGCTGTTGCGCGCGCTGGAAGAACGGCGCCTGGTGGAAACATCGAAAGGACGCATCGCGGTCGGCTGGCTGATCGTCGAAGACCTGGCGATGGTGCTGGCCCTGGTGCTGCTGCCGGCGCTGGCCGGCCTGCTCAAGGGCGAAGCCGGCGACACCAGCCAGATCTGGAGCCAGTTGTTCGTCACCCTGGCCAAGGTCGGCGCGTTCGTCGCCTTCATGCTGATCGTCGGCCGCCGGGTGATCCCATGGATCCTCGAGCGCGTGGCCGGCACCGGCTCGCGCGAACTGTTCACTCTGTGCGTGCTGGCGATCGCGCTGGGCGTGGCGTTCGGCTCGGCCGAACTGTTCGGCGTGTCGTTCGCGCTGGGCGCGTTCTTCGCCGGCATGATGCTCAACGAATCCGAGTTCAGCCATCAGGCCGCCAACGAGACCCTGCCGCTGCGCGAAGCGTTCGCGGTGCTGTTCTTCGTCTCGGTGGGCATGCTGTTCGATCCGCAGATCCTGCTCAAGGAACCGCTGGAAGTGCTGGCGGTGTTCGCGATCATCGTGATCGGCAAGTCGGTCGCGGCCTACGCCTTGGTGCGCGCGTTCGGCAAGCCGAACTCGACCGCGCTGATGATCTCCGCCAGCCTGGCGCAGATCGGCGAGTTCTCCTTCATCCTCGCCGGCCTGGGCATGGACCTGGAGATCCTGCCGAAGGAAGGCCACGACCTGATCCTGGCCGGCGCGCTGCTGTCGATCGTGGTCAACCCGCTGCTGTTCGCCTGGCTGGACCGCAAGAACGCGCGCGAAGCCGCGGCGCTGCAGGAAGCGCGCACCGATCCGGTCGCCCCGCCGGTGCCGGCCGACATCGACAAGCACGTGATCCTGATCGGCTACGGCCGGGTCGGCAGCGAGCTGGCGCGTTTGCTCGGCGAGCAGAAGGTGCCGATAGTGGTCATCGACGGCGAGGAAAGCCTGATCGCCAAGGCGCGCGCCGCGGGCCTGCCGGCGATCCTGGGCAACGCGGTCAACGAGCGGGTGCTGCGCGAAGCGGTGCCCGAGCGCGCGACCACGGCGATGCTGGCGATTCCGCAGGCGCTGGAGGCCGGCGAGATCATCGCCCGGCTGCGCGAGATCAACCCGAACCTGAGCATCGTCGCGCGCGCGCACAGCGACAACGAGGTCAAGCACTTGATCGAGCACGGCGCCGACGGCGCGGTGATGGCCGAGCGCGAATTGGCCCACAGCCTGGCCGAGATGGTCCTGGCCGCACCGGTGTACCGCGGCGCGCGCCACCTGCCGCCGTCGACGGCGCTGGCGTGAGGGCGGTAGCCTGATGCGTTCGCCGCCGCGGCCCACCGGGTCCGCGGCGGCGGCTGCCGGAGCGCACTCCGGCGCCCCTTCCACCACCGTAGCCGGCGACCCGCAGCCATGAGCGATATCGACACCTCCGACACCGAAGCCTCCGCCGAGCCGCAACTGACCCCGACCGAGGCGCGCGTGGTCGCGGTGCTGATCGAGAAGGAAGCGACCACGCCGGACGTGTACCCGCTGACCCTCAACGCGATCGTGGTGGCCTGCAACCAGAAGACCTCGCGCGATCCGGTGAGCAACCTGGAACAGGGCGAAGTGGCGCACGCGCTGCGCCAGCTGGAGCCGCGCGGCTGGGTCAAGTCGCACCATTCCCCGCGCGCCGAACGCTACAGCCACCGCGCCGGCACCGCGCTGGATGCGACCCGCCCGCAGACCGTGCTGCTGGCCCTGCTGATGCTGCGCGGCCCGCAGACCGTCAACGAACTGCTGACCCGCAGCGAGCGCATGGCCAAGTTCGAATCGGCCAGCGACGTGCAATACGCGCTGGAGCGCCTGGCCCAGCACCAACCGCCGCTGGTGAAGCTGCTGGGCCGGCAGTCCGGACAGCGCGAAGACCGTTACGGCCACCTGCTGTGCGGCGAACCGGAATGGACCGCGGCGTCCTCCGGCGCCGACCCGGCGCTGGCCAGCCCGGCGGCGCAATCGGCGCTGAGCGAGCGCATCGCCGCGTTGGAAGCGAAGGTGGCCGAACTGGAAGCGCGCCTGGAAGCCGCTGGCGCCTGATCGGTTGGCTTGCTGCAGGCGCGGCGCGCGCCGCGACTGCGGTACCGCATATGCCTGCGCCGCTCGTCTCGCGCGGGCGATTTCCACGACCTTCGACCAGTCACGCCGGCGTTCGCATTGGCGCGGTCGCGGCTTGCGCCGCTCCTACAGGGGGCTGCCGCAACTACGCGAATGTCGGGTGGGCTACCTGTAGGAGCGGCGCGAGCCGCGACTGCGGCACCGCATATGC
>NZ_FNOG01000001.1:572127-716792 GCF_900106525.1 Lysobacter enzymogenes | reverse complement strand
GAATGTCGGGTGGGCTACCTGTAGGAGCGGCGCGAGCCGCGACTGCGGCACCGCATATGCCTGCGCCACTCGTCTCGCGCGGGCGATTTCCACGATTTTCGATCGGTTGCGCCGGCGTTCGCCTTGGCGCGGTCGCGGCTTGCGCCGCTCCTACAGGGAGTGGCCGTGGCTGTGTAGGGGAGCCGCGCGTGGCGCTCGCGACGCCGCGGCTCAGGCCAGCGGCAGGTAGACGTCGGTGCGCAGCAGCGCTTCCGGGGTTTCGTCGGGGTCGTCGAGGTATTCGTGGAACAGCGGCGCGGCGCGCAGGATTTCGCCGCTGTCGGGCAGCCAGTGCGCCAGCAGGGCGTCGGTCAGCGCTTCCAGGCCGTCGAAGGCGCCGACCAGGCGGACGCGGGCGTAGCGTCCGCCGCCCAATAGCTGCATGCGGATGCTCTCGCCCGCGTCAGCGGCGAAGGGCGCGCCCAGCGCCAGCATGCAATCGAAGGCGCAGGCCTGCGGCGGCACGTCGCGGCGGTCGTCGAGCGGCACGCCGTACAGGCCGCGCAGCGAATCGAGCAGGCCGTGTTGCGCGGCCCAGCCGAACAAGCGGCCGTAGCCTTGGTTCTGTTCGGGATAGGCGCCGGTCACGCGCAAGGCTGCGACCTGGAACGGCTCGACGCTGACCACTTCCACCCGCAGCGGCGCGGTCTCGCCGTCCTGCGGCGCCGGCGGTTGGGCGAGGCGGTCGATTTCGCGCCATAGCCGCTCCGGCTCGGCGCGCAGCTCGCTCGGAGTGCCGCCGATGCCCTGGCGCAGCGCGCGGGTGAACGCCTGCGGCGTCTGGTAGCCGACCGCAAGCGCGGCGTCGGTGACGCTGCGTTCGCCGTTGGACAGCAGGCGCAGGCCTTGCAACAGGCGCAGCCGGGCCACGGTCTGGCCGGTGGTTTCGCCGGTCATGGCGCGGTAGACGCGATGGAAGTGGAACGGCGAGAACGCCGCGGCCTCGGCCAGCCGGCTCAGCTCCGGCGGCTCCTCGCCGGCGATGATGGTCTGTTCGATCAGCGCCACCGCGCGCTGGATCCGGCGCAGATGGGCGTCGCGGGTGCCGGGCTTGAGCGCGCCGCGCGCGGGCGCGGCGTGGGTGCGGCCGGTGTCGGGCGCGGGTGCCACGAGGGGCGCGTCCACTGCGGATCGCTCTGTCGTCGGTGCTTCGGCAGCAGCCGCTTCGAAACCGGACGCTTCGCCGGCGGACGGCGCCGGCACGGGCTTGACGGGAGGCATGGTCCAGTTCCTCGCAGGCGTTGGGTGAAGGCCAGCATCGCAGTCGCGGCCGCGCGCGGCGGTTCCCATCTTGCGCTTTCGCCCGCGGCGGCGGGCTCAGTACGACAGCGCCAGCGCCGCCAGCACCGCCGCCTCGGTCAGCTCGGCCAGCGCGCCGCAGGTGTCGCCGGTCATGCCCTGCAATCGGCGCAGGCAGGCCCGGCGCCACAGCGCGAACACCAAGGCGGCCGCCGCCAACGCCAAGGCGCCGCGCCAGCCGGCCAGCGCGCACACCGCGGCGCTCACCGCCAGCGCCGCCCAGCACCCCGCACGAGGCGCCGCGACCAAGGCCTGGCCAAGGCCGCCGCTGCGAACATAAGGCGTGCTCAGGAACGCCAGCGTCAGCGCCGCGCGCGCCAGCAGCGGCGCCAGCAGCAACGCCGCCCACGCCGGCGCCGGCAGGCTCGCCAGCGCGGCGAACTTCAGCAGCAACACCAGCATCACCGCGACCACGGCCAAGGGACCGCTGCGCGGATCTTTCATGATTTCAAGCGTGCGTTCGCGGCTGTGCCGCGCATCCGCGCGCATCCCGCCGACCCAGGCATCGGCCATGTCGGCCAGCCCGTCCAGGTGCAGTGCGCCGGTCAGCGCGGTCCAGGCAATCAGCAGCAACGTCGCCGACAGCAGCGGCGGGCGGCTCTGCAAGGCCCAAGCCAGCGCGCACAGCAGCAGGCCGATCAACGCGCCCGCCAGCGGATACCAGGCCAGCGCGCGGCGCTGCGCGACGGGGTCGGCGAACACCCGCGCCGGCACCGGAATCCGGGTGAGGAAACCGATCGCGGCCAGCGCGGCGCGCATCAGCCGTCGACCGGATCGGCCTGCGCGCGCGCCTGCGAGCCTTCGCGCGCGGCCTTCGGCGGCCAGCTCAGGCCGTGCAGCGAGGCATGGGCGACGTCGATGTTGAGCAGGTCGGTGTAGCGCCGTCCGGCGGCGATGCAGCGCAGCAAGCGGATCGCACCGCCGTGGGTGACCACCAGCACGCGGCGGCCGGCGTGGCGCTCGGCGATCTCGTTCATCGCTGCGGTCAGGCGCGCGGCGAAATCGTCGAAACGCTCCGCGCCCGGCGGCGGATGCGCGACCGGATCGGCCCAGAACCGCGCCAGCGCGTCGCCTTCCTGCGCGGCGATCACGTCGACCGGACGGCCTTGCCAGTCGCCGAAGTGGTACTCGCACAAGCGCGGCTCCAGCGCCCACGGCAGGCCGCGCGCCTGCGCCAGTTCCTGCGCGAACGCGGCGCAGCGCTGCAGCGGCGAGCTGACGATGGCGTCCCACTCGCGCCCCAACACCGCATCGCGCATCTGCCGCCAGCCCAGTTCCAGCAGGCTGTCGTCGAGTTGGCCGCGATAGCTGCGGTGGCCGGTGTCGCCGTGGCGCAACAAATCGAGATGGACGGGATCGAAACTCATCGCGGCGTCGTTCCTTGTACGCAGTCGGTGGCGAGGAGGACCGATGATGCCCGCGCGGACGCCGCCAAGGGAATAGCCCGAAAGCCGGCCATCCCCGTTGCGGGCGCGCGCGCGTTCACGCGGTCGCGCCGGAAACGCCGGCCTGGGCGAAGGTGGCCATGCCGTTGTGCAGATCGCAGGCCAGCCGCAGCAGCGGCACCGCGACCGCGGCGCCGCTGCCCTCGCCCAGGCGCAGGCCGAGGTCGAGCAGCGGCTGCGCGTGCAGCGCGTCGAGCACGGCGGCGTGGCCGCGCTCGTGCGAGCGGTGCGCGTACAGCAGCCATTCGCCGCAACCGGGATTGAGCCGCTGCGCGGCCAGCGCCGCGACGGTGCAGATGAAGCCGTCCACCAGCACCGGGATGCCGCTCTGGGCGCAGGCGACATAGGCGCCGGCCAGAGCCGCGATTTCGAAGCCGCCGAGCCGGCGCAGCCGTTCATGATCGCTGCCGGCGACGGCGTGCAAAGCCAGCGCGCGTTCGATCACCGCGATTTTTCGGGCCACGCCGGCCGCGTCCAGGCCGGTGCCGGCGCCGGTCAGTTCGGCCGGCGCGCGTTGCAGCAAGGCGCAAGCCAGCGCCGCAGCGGCGGTGGTGTTGGCGATGCCCATCTCGCCGCCGACGAACAACTGCGCGCCGGCGTCGCGCGCCGCGCGCACGCTGGCGGCGCCGGCGGCCAGCGCGGCCTCGAGCTGCGCCGCGCTCATGGCCGCGGCCTCGCAGAAATTGGCCGTGGACGCGGCGACTATGGCGCGGTGCACGCCCTTGATCGGGCCGGGGTCGTTGACCGTGCCGAGGTTGACCACGTCCAGGCTCGCGCCGAGGCTGCGCGCGAGCACGGCGATGGCCGCGCCGCCGCCGGCGAAGTTGCGCAGCATCTCGCCGGTGACCGCCTGCGGAAACGCCGACACGCCCTCGGCGGCGACGCCGTGGTCGGCGGCGAACACGCTGATCCACACCCGCTGCAGCGACGGCTGCGGCGTGCGTTGCAGCGCCGCCAACCGCACTGCCGCGTCTTCGAGCCGGCCGAGCGAGCCCGGCGGTTTGGTCAGTTGCGCCTGGCGCGCGCGCGCCTGCGCGGCGATGGTTTCGTCGGCGCGCAGACAAGCGCGCGACCACCATGGGCTTGCTTCGTTCAAATCATCGATCTCCACATTCTTCGCTTTCACAACGCGGGCCCCTTCAACACCAGCGGCAACCCGGCCGCCACGAACGCCACCCGCTCGCAGCTCTCGCCCAGGGCCTGATGCAGGCGCCCGGCCTCGTCGACGAAGCGGCGGCTGAGCTCGCCCATCGGCACCACGCCGAGGCCGACCTCGTTGCTGACCAACAGCACAGACCCGTCCAGTTCGGGCAAGGTCGACAGGAAGGCTCTACGTTCGCGCTCCATCACACCCGCGTCCGCATGCCCCAACAAATTGCTCAACCACAACGTCAAACAATCCACCAACACGCAGCGCCCAGGCGCCGCATGCGCACGCAACGCCGCCGCCAGCTCGACCGGCTCTTCCACGCAAGCCCACTGCGCCGGCCGACGCGCACGATGATGCGCGATACGCGCATCCATCTCGCCGTCCAACGGCTGCGCCGTAGCGATGTAGACGACCTCGGCATGCGCCGCCGCCAAGCGTTCGGCCAACGCGCTCTTGCCAGAGCGCGCGCCGCCGAGAATCAAGGTGCGCATGCCGGTTCCTCGTGCGGATGGCGCAAGCCGAACAGCGCGGCCAGCGCGGCGGTGTCCAGATGTTGTTCGACCGCGTCGGCGAGGCGGTCGATGGAACGCTCGCGCAAGCCGTGCAGGTCCAGCGGTTCGGCGTCGACCAGCCCGGCCCAGCGCAGCAGCGCCGCCAGCGCCTGCGGCCGGTCGAACACGCCGTGCAGGTAGGTGCCCAGCACTTGCCCGTCGGCCGACAGCGCGCCGTCGTTGCGGCCGTCGTCCAGGCGCAGCGCGGGCGATGCCAGCGCCGCGCCGCTGCTGACGCCGCAATGGATTTCGTATCCCGCCGCCTCCGCGTCGGCGAAGCTCAAACGGCCGCGCACGTTGCGCAGTTGCTTGTTCGGTTGCAGCGTGGTTTCCAGATCCAGCCATCCCAACCCTGCGCTGGAGCCGGCCTCGCCTTCGATCCCCTGCGGGTCGTGCACGGCGCGGCCGAGCATCTGCAAGCCGCCGCAGATGCCGATCACCCGGCCGCCGTAACGCAGATGGCGGGCGATGGCCTCGGCCCAGCCGTTGCGGCGCAGCCAGGCCAGGTCGGCGCGGGTGGACTTGGAACCCGGCAGCACGATCAGGTCGCACGGCGGCGGCGCATCGCCCGGGCCGACGAAGCGGCAATCGACTTGCGGATGCGCGCGCAGCGCATCGAAATCGGTGTGGTTGCTGATCCGCGGCAGCGCCGGCACCGCCACGCGCAGGCGCGCGCCGGCTTTGCTGTCGGCCTCGCGCGGCAATGCGTCTTCGGCTTCCAGGTGCAGGCCGTGCAGATAGGGCAGCACGCCGAGCACCGGCTTGCCGGTCTCGCGTTCCAGCCAGTCCAGCCCGGATCGCAGCAGCCCGATGTCGCCGCGGAAGCGGTTGATGACGAACCCGGCCACGCGCGCGCGTTCGCTCGGCGACAGCAGCGCCAAGGTGCCGACCAGATGCGCGAACACGCCGCCGCGGTCGATGTCGGCGATCAGCAGCACCGGGCAATCGACCGCTTCGGCATAGCCCATGTTGGCGATGTCGCGGTCGCGCAGATTGATCTCGGCCGGGCTGCCGGCGCCCTCCACCACCACCGCCGCAAAGCGCTCGCACAGGCGCGCGTGCGAGGCCAGCACCGCGTCCATCGCGGTGCGTTTGTAGTCGTGGTAGGCGCGCGCGTCGAGCCGGGCGATGGCGCGGCCGTGCACGATCACCTGCGCGCCGGTGTCGCTGTCGGGCTTGAGCAGGATCGGATTGAAATCGGTGTGCGGCGCCAGCCCGGCGGCCTGCGCCTGCACCGCCTGGGCGCGGCCGATCTCGCCGCCGTCGGCGGTCACCGCCGAGTTCAGCGCCATGTTCTGCGGCTTGAACGGCGCCACCGCGACGCCGCGGCGATGCAGCCAGCGGCACAGCGCCGCGACCAACGCGCTCTTGCCGGCATCGGAGGTGCAGCCCTGCACCATGAGCACGCGCGCGCTCATCGCGGCGGCCTCGCGGCTTCGGCGAGTGCGGTTTCAGTGAGCGCGACCTCGGCGAGCGCGCCATCCAACCGTCGCCATTCGTCCTCGCCGCCGGGCAGGCCGAAACGCAGGCTCGCCGGCTCGTCGAACAAGCGGGTCAGAATCGCGCGCTGCGCCAAGGCCTCGTGCCACTGCGCGGCGCGCGGATCGCGGCGCCACTGGAAGAACGCGCTGCCGCCGCTCGGCGTCAGGCCGTGCGCGCGCAGCATCGTCACCAAACGTTCGCCTTGCGCAAGCAACTGCGCGCGCATGCGCTCATGCCAGTCGCGATCGGTCAGGGCGTGGCGCAGCACGTAGCGCGCCGGGCCGGTCAGGGTCCACGGGCCGAGCCGCTCGCGCAGCGCCGCCAGCAGCGTCGGCGCGGCGCAGACGAAGCCGCCGCGCGCGCCGGCCAGGCCGAAGAACTTGCCGGCCGAGCGCAGCACGATCAAGCCTTCGCACGCGGCTTCGCCGCACAGACTGTGTTCTGGAGTGGCGTCCATGAAGGCCTCGTCGATCAGCAGCCAGCCGCCGCGCGCACTCAGGCCGTCGTGCAGGGCCAGCAGTGCCGCGCGTTCGAAACGTTCGCCGCCGGGGTTGTTGGGATGGATCAGCACGATCACGTCGAAGCGTTCGCGCTGCGCCAGCAGTTCGTCCGCGGCCAGGGTTTCGACCGAATGCCCGGCGCGGCGCCACGCGTGCGCGTGTTCGGCGTAGCCCGGCGCCAGCACGCCGACGCGCGAGCGAGCGCGCAGCTCGGGCAAGGCCTGGATTGCGGCTTGCGAACCGGCCACGGGCAACGCCAGCGGCGCGCCGTAGTAGTCGGCGGCGATCTGCGCCAGACCGTCGTCGTCTTCGGGCAGGCGCTGCCAGGCGCGCGCAGGAATCTCCGGCACCGGCCACGCCTGCGGATTGATGCCGGTGGACAGGTCGAGCCACTGCGCTGCGGGAATGCCGTAGCGCTGCGCCGCGCGCAGCAGGCGGCCGCCGTGTTCAAGCATGCGCGCCTCCGGTCGCAGACGCTGCCGTCCGCAAGAAATCAAACATACGCATGCCACCGCTCCAACGCCGCGACCGCGGCCACGACGATCAGCCACAACACCGTGCCGCGCTCGACCAGCGCCAACGCGCGGCGGATCGATCCGGCATCCGGCGCAGCGCCTTCGCCGAGCAGCGGCCGCGCTTCCCACACGCCGTGATACGGCGCCGCCCCGCCCAGGCGTACGCCCAGCGCGCCGGCGCCGGCGGCCATCACCGGGCCGGCGTTGGGGCTGTCCCAGGCAGGCGCCTGCGCGCGCCAGCAGCGCAGCGCGCGCCGGCCGTGGCCGAGCGCGGCGTAGGTCAGCGCGGTCAAGCGCGCGGGCAGCCAGTTGAGCGCGTCGTCGATGCGCGCCGCGGCCCAGCCGAAGCGCTCAAAGCGCGCGGTGCGGTAGCCCCACATCGCATCCAGGGTGTTGCTCAGCCGGTACAGCACCGCGCCGGCCGGGCCCAGCAGCGCGAACCAGAACAGCGCGGCGAACACCGCGTCGCTGCCGTTCTCCAGCACCGACTCGGTCGCCGCCGCGGCGACGCGCTCCGGGTCCAACGCCTGGGTGTCGCGGCTGACGATGCGGCCGACCGCGGCGCGCGCGCGTTCGAGTTCGCCGGCCTGCAAGGCGTCGGCAACGGGCGCGGCGTGCTCGCGCAGGCTGCGCAGGCCGATGGCCAGGTACAACATCGCCGCCGCATACGCGCCGCCCAGCCAAGGCGACCACTGCCACAGCGCCCAGTGCAGCGCGCCCGCGGCCGCGCTCAACGGCAGCACCGCCAGAACCCACGCCGCCATGCCGCGCATTCGGCGATCGGCGTGCAGCGCGGTTTCCAGCGCGCGCGCCATGCGGCCGAAGCCGACCAAGGGATGCGCACGGCGCGGCTCGCCCAGCGCGGCGTCGAGCAGCACGCCGCCGAGCATCGTCCACGCCAGCGCCTGCGCGCTCATGCCAGGAACAGCCGCACGGCCGCGTCCGGGTTGGAGGGGAAATAGAAATGCACGAAGCTCGCGCTCATGCGGCCGCGGCGATACAGCGCTTCGCGGCTCGGGCCGCCGTTGGGGTTGACCGACATCGCCGCCACCTCGTCGGCGATCTCGGCCTGGGCGTAGTGGAAGGTGTGCCCGCGCAGTTCGCCTTCGGGCAGCGCCACCGCTTGCAGGCCCAGCGCGGCCAGGCGCGCGCCGATGCGGGCGCGGCCGCGCAGCAGCCCGGCCATCGGCGCGGCGCGGCCGTCGCGGTCGGCCAGTTCGTCCAGGCAGTACAACAGGCCGCCGCATTCGGCCAGCAGCGGCTTGCCGGCGGCGACGTGCGCGCGCAGGCCGTCGCGCAGCGCCGCGTTCGCCGCCAGCGCGTCCAGATGCAGTTCCGGATAGCCGCCGGGCAGCCACGCCGCATCGCAGTCGGGCAAGGCTTGGCCGGCGATCGGCGAGAAGAAAATCAGTTCGGCGCCGGCTTCGCGCAACAGTTCGAGGTTGGCCGGATACAGGAAACAAAACGCGGCGTCGCGCGCCACGGCGATGCGGCGACCCGTCAATGCGGTGGTCGGCGCAGGCTTCGGCGCGGCGGCGAATTCGACCGCCGGCGGCAGCTGCGCATCGGCGTGCGCGGCCCAAGCGTCGGCGAGTGCGTCCAGGCGCGCGTCGAGGTCGCTCAGCTCCCCCGCCGCGACCAGCCCCAGATGCCGCTCCGGCAAGGCCAGCGCCGGATCGCGCGGCAGCGCGCCGAGCCAGCGCAGCGACGCCGGCAGGCTCTCGCGCAGCAACTGCGCGTGGTAGGCGCTGCCGATCCGGTTCGCGGCGACGCCGTACATCGGCAAGCCGTCGCGATAACGCGCCAGGCCGACGGCGAGCGCGCCGAAGGTCTGCGCCATCGCCGAGCCGTCGATCACCGCCAGCACCGGCACGCCGATGCGCTGGGCCAGGTCCGCGCTCGACGGCGCGCCGTCGAACAGGCCCATCACGCCTTCGATCAGGATCAGGTCGGCCTCGCCCGCGGCCGCGTGCAGGCGCGCGCGCACGTCGTCCTCGCCGCACATCCACAGATCCAGCTGCTGCGCCGGCGCGCCGCTGGCGCGCTCGAGCACCATCGGGTCGAGAAAATCCGGCCCGGTCTTGAACACCCGCACCCGCTTTCCCTGGCGCGAATGCCAGCGCGCCAGCGCCGCGGTCACGCTGGTCTTGCCCTGCCCGGAGGCCGGCGCGGAGATCAGCAGCGCCGGGCAATGGGCGGGACCGGGCGCCGCGGCGCTCACAGCTCGATGCCCTTCTGCGCCTTGATCCCGGCCTTGAACGCGTGCTTGACCACGCGCATGTCGGTGACCGTGTCGGCGACTTCGATCAACGCATCGGGCGCGCCGCGGCCGGTGATCACCACATGCTGGCGCGGCGGCCGCGCGCTCACCGCGGCGACCACTTCGTCGACGGCGATGTAGCGGTGGGCCAGGGCGATGTTGAGTTCGTCGAGCAGGACGAAGTCGTAGGCCTCGTCGCTCATCATGCGCGCGGCCACCGCCCAGGCCGCCTGCGCGGCGGCGATGTCGCGCTGCTTGTCCTGGGTTTCCCAGGTGAAGCCCTCGCCCATCACGTGGTAGTCGAGTTCTTCGAAGCGGCGGAAGAACGCTTCCTCGCCGGTGGCGAAGCTGCCCTTGATGAACTGCACCACGCCGCACTTGAAGCCGTGGCCGAGCGAGCGCGCGAGCATGCCGAAGCCGGAGGAGCTCTTGCCCTTGCCGTTGCCGGTGTTGACCACCAGCACCCCGCGCTCGATGGTGGCGCGGGCGATCTTGCGGTCGATCAATTCCTTCTTGCGCTGCATGCGCTCGCGGTGGCGCTCGTCGCTGGCGGCGGCGAAGCCGGCGCGGCCGTCGGTGCTCTCGCTCATGCCGCAGCTCCCGCGCGCTGGCGCGATTCGAACAGGCGTGCGACGGCGTAGACCACGAAGCCCGCGCCGACATAACCGGCCAGGGTGCCGAGCGTGCGCGGGTAATAGCGCGGGATGCGATCGAGGAAGCCGGCCCAGGTCGCGTCCGGATAACGCCCGGACAGGAAGTAGAAGCCGCCCTTGGAAATCAGGTAAGCCACCGCCGAGATCGCCAGCAGGCTCAGCACCAGCACCGGCACGGTGGCGATGCGGTCGCGGTGCATGCGCGCGTAGACGCGCCCGCCCCACCACAGCGCGCCGTAGGCCAGCGCCAGCGCCCAATAGGCCGGCGACAGGCACCAGTCGGTGACCCGTCCCAGCGCCAGGCTGGCCAGGTCGAGCAACGAGGACAGCACGAACAGCGCCGGGAACAGCCAGGCCGGGCGCAGCAGCGCGCCGGCCAGGAAGAACACCGCCCACGACGCGCTCGGCAGGGCGTCGACGGTGGCGAAGTGCTGGCCGCGCGTGCACACCATCAGCGCGGCCAAGGCCAGCGCGGCGGCGATCTGCGCGTTGCGCGAGCGCAGCGGCAGCGCGGCTTCGCTCGGCGGAAGCATCCAGGTCATGATCGGTCTCTCCTCAACCGTGCCGCTGGGCAGCGTCGCCGCGCGGCCGCGCGAAGCGCGCGATCAGCGCGTGCGCCAGCAGCGCCGCGCCGATGTAGGCCATCGTGGTGCCGACGAACAACGGCCCCCAGCGCCACACGCGCTGGAGGTATTCGGCGAAGTTCGGATCCAGGTAGCGGCCGCCGAACCAATAGAACGCGCCGTTGGAGATCAGGAACGAAGCCGCCGCCGCGGCCAGCGCCACCGCCAGCGCGCCGAGCATCGCCCGCGGCCGCGCCGACATCGACGGCGCCCAGGCCCGGCCCAGGTACCACAGCACCGCGTAGGCCAGCAGCAGGAACGCATACGACGGCGTCACGCAGTAGTGCTGGAAGAAATCCATGCCGCGCCCGGTGATGGCGATGTAGTCGATCGCCACCGCCGCAGCCAGCAGCCCGGCGAACAAACGATGGCGCTGCAGGTACAGCCCGCCGAGGAAGAACACCGCCATCGACGCATCGGGCAGATGCAGCGCGGCGCCGATGGCGTGGAAGCGGGTGGCCGCCATCAGGATCGACAGGGCCGCGAGGATCGCCAGTTGCGCGGGGCCCGCGATCAGCGGACGCAGCTCGGCGTGCAGCGAGGACGGTGTCTGGGAGTGGGTCGTGGGCTTCATCGTCGCCTCTGGGTCGTTATCTCGTGTTGGCCCGGCCGCGCGCGCGGCCGGGCCGCGGGTCAGCGCTGGGGACGGTAACGCAGGCTCAGCAGATAGGTGCGGCCGGGTTGATTGTAGAAGGCCGCGGTTTCGTAGCGCCGGTCGAACAGGTTGTTGGCCGCCAGTTGCACGCTCCAGTCCGTGCCCAGCGCGTAACCCACGCGCAGGTCGGTCAGCGCGTAGCCGCCCAGGCGGCGGGCGTTGGCCAGATCGTCGTAGCGGTCGTTGGCGGCGTAGACGCTGGCGCCGAACGACAGCGCATCGCCGGCGCCGACTTCGAAGCGGCGGTCCAGATCGATGCGCGCGCTCTGCCGCGCGCGCCGCGGCAGCACGTTGTCGCGGTAGCTGCCGCGGCTGTCGTTGCGCGGGTCCAGCCAGGTCGCGCTGGTGCGCAGGTCCCAGCCGGCCAGGCGCGTGTCCAGCACCGCTTCCAGGCCGCGGATGCGGGCGCGGTCGACGTTGCCCGGCAGGCCGATGGACGCGTCGTAGGCGATCAGATCGTCGATCCGGGTCTGATACGCGTTGAGCGACCACACCTGGCGCCCGCCTTCGCCGAAGGTGCCGCGCAGGCCCAGTTCGAAACTGCGCGAGGTCTCCGGGCTCAAGTCGGGATTGCCGTAGCCGGGGTAGTACAGCTCGTTGAAGGTCGGCGCCTTGAACGCGGTGCCGTAGCTCGCGGTCAGGCGCAGCGCGTCGCTGAGGTTCCAGCCCCACAGCACGCTGCCGGTGGTCTTGCCGCCGAACTGGCTGTCGTCGTCGCGGCGCACGCTGGCCTGCAGCGCGTGCGCGCCGAACTCGCGCTGGTATTGGCCGAACGCGCCGCGCAGCACGCGCGAATCGCGCTTGTAGGCGGTGTTGCTGTCGACTTGGTCGCGCTGCCAGTCGAAGCCCAAAGTCAGCAGGCCGCCGCCGAGGCCGAGGTCGCCCTGCAGCGAGCCGAGCTGGCGGCGGGTGTCGAAGGTGCTGGAGTACTTGCCGTCCTTGTATTGCTCGCTCAAGTCCCAGCTGCGCCCGGCGTTGAGGCTCAGCGCAAGGCGGTCGCTGGGGCGGTAGCGCAGCTTGGCGCCGGCCACTTGCTGGACGATGTCGGCCTGGTTGTTCTGGCTGCCGTCGTACTCGTTGTAGCCCTCGGCGCGGAACACGCGCGCTTCAGCGTCCCACTGCTCGTTGAAGCGGTAGCCGCCCTGCATCGTCAGCGAGGTGTTGCGGTAGCCGTCGCGGTCGGGCGAATTGGTGAAGCAGCCGGCGCCGCCCGGCGAGGGCTTGCCGCGGCAGGCGTTGATGCCGTCGGTGTCTTCGTGCGCGGCGTTGATCGAATACCAGCCGCGCTCGCCCTTACCGGCGACGCCAGCGGCAGCGCGATGGGTCGCGTTGCTGCCGATGCCGACGCTGAAGCTCGGCGCGAACGGGCCCTGCGGGCGGCGGGTGAAGATCTGGATCACGCCGCCGATGGCTTCCGAGCCGTACAGGCTGGAGAACGGGCCGCGCACGATCTCCACCCGTTCGATCTGCTCGACCGGAATGTCCTGCAGCGAAGCGCCGCCGCTGGTGGCCGAGCCGAGCTTGATCCCGTCCACCAGCACCAGCACGTGGTCGGACTCGGTGCCGCGCAGGAACAGCGACGTCGACTTGCCCGGCCCGCCGTTGTTGGCCAGCGACGCGCCCGGCGTGCCGCGCAGCAGGTCCGGCAGCGAGGCCGGCTGCAGCCGCTCGATTTCGGCGCGATCGATCACGGTGACCGCGGCCAGGGTCGCGTCCTGGGTTTGCGCGGTGCGGCTGGCGGTGACCACGACCTGGTCGAGATCGACCGCGGGCGCGGCGTGCGCGCCGGCGGCGACGCCGAACAAGGCCAGCGACAGGGCCGGCGCGAGCGCGCGCAGCGGCTGGCGGGAAAGCGGGCGCGGGAAAAGCGGGGACGAAGCGAAGGGCGGCATTGCGTGCAGGTCTCCAGGCCGCGCCTCACCCGCGCGGCCGACAAGGGTCGGGACCGGCGCAGAAACGGCACGGAGGAATGCGCGCAGGCGCGATCGTCCGCAACCAGGCCCACCGCCGGTCGGTTCGCGCTCCGGGCCGGTCTCCGGGCTTGCGAGCGGAACCTGATCGAGCGTCCTTGTCCGGGTTCCCGTACCGCGCCTTCCCATGCCGGCCGTAGGCCTGAGCACAGTGGCGGTTGCGGTGCGTCGACTCGCTTACCGTTGCGGGGGCAGCTCCGGCTTGAGCGCGCGGACCGTTCTGAACGAACTGGCCAGCGGCGCGACCGGATTCCCGTTTCAATCGCCGGACTGTGCCGGCGATCACCTTGAGCGCGGGCATCTTAACAGCGCGCGGCCGCAACAACGCCAGCGCGGCGTGCGGACGGCGGCGCAGTGACCCGTGGCGATGCGCCCGCGGACGGCGCGAAAACCGCGCCGCGACAGCGCAGCGGCCGCCAAGGCCGCAGCTTGGCCAGCGTCGATTTCGGACGAGTCCTATACCCACACTCCGGTGCGACCGGCGATGCTGAAGCCTGTTCGCGCCTGCGCGCGGACCGCCCGATGAAACATCCATCTCCGTGATTTCTGGCCGCCGGCCCGTCCCGCAGTCGCGGGTCCGGCGGATTTTTTTGCCCGCGCCCGCGCCGCCGCCCCCCGTTGGGCACTCGCTCCGCGCCCGCCCGGTTCGGCCTCCGCCCTCGCCCTGGCGCCATCGCGACGCCGAAAACGTGGCGCCTACCACTTTTTGATTACTTGCGTTAGCCGGTTTCTGGCCGCTTCATTGACCCGGTTGTTATGACCGTGTTAAACCCGAATGACATCGCTGTCAGTCCCCCTTGCAGGAGCCTTCATGCACGCCAGCCGCACGCACCGCCTCCGCGCCCGCCATCCTTTGACCCTCGGTCTGCTGATCGCCCTGGCCGCGCCCGCCGCGCTGGCCCAGCAGCCCGCGCCGCAAGCCGACGCCAAGACCCTCGACCAGGTCATCGTCACCGGCACCCGCGTGTCCGACCGCACCGTGGCCGAGTCCACCGCGCCGATCGACATCATCACCCCCGAAACCCTGGAAGCCAGCGGCACGGTCGAGCTGGCCACCGCCCTGGCCCGCGCCCTGCCTTCGCTGAATTTCCCGCGCCCGGCGATCACCGACGGCACCGACGCGGTGCGCCCCGCCCAGCTGCGCGGCCTGGCGCCCGACCAGGTGCTGGTGCTGGTCAACGGCAAGCGCCGCCACACCACCGCGTTGATCAACCTCAACGGCAGCCAGGGCCGCGGCTCTTCGCCGGTCGATCTCAACGCGATCCCGATCGCGTCGATCGAACGCGTGGAAGTGCTGCGCGACGGCGCCTCCGCGCAGTACGGCTCCGACGCCATCGCCGGCGTGGTCAACATCGTGCTCAAGGGTTCCGGCAAGGGCGGCTCGATCGCCGCGCGCTACGGCCAGTACAGCGCCGGCGACGGCGAGCAGTACCAGCTCTCCGGCGATGTCGGTTTCGAAGGCGAGCGCGGCTGGCTGCGCCTGGCCGCGCAAGGCGGCCATCAGGACCAGACCAATCGCGCGAGGCCGTTCCAGGGCGTGGTCGAACAGCGCTACGGCGATCCGGAAATCGACCAGGGCGCGTTCTCCTACAACGGCGAATTCAAGCCGGTCGATTACCTGAGCTTCTATTCCTTCGGCAGCTACAGCGAGCGCGACGTGCTGTCCAACGGCTATTTCCGCTTCGCCGCCGACCCGCGCAACATCCCTTCGATCTATCCCAACGGCTTCCTGCCGCAGATCCACAACATCAGCAAGGACCGCGCCGCGGTGTTCGGCGTGCGCAGCGAAACCGCCGGCGGCACCCAGATCGACCTGAGCTACAACTACGGCCACAACGGCCTGACCTTCGACATCGAGAACACCCTCAACCGCAGCCTGGGCCCGACCTCGCCGCGCAAGTTCTACGCCGGCGCGCTGGAAGTGACCCAGCAGGTGCTCAACCTCGACTTCACCCGCCCGGTCGACTTCGGCTGGAAGTACCCGATCACCTTCGCCTGGGGCGCGGAATGGCGCGGCGAGGAATTCAGCCAGCGCACCGGCGAGCCGCTGTCCTACGCCAACGGCGGCGTGCCCGCGTCGAACGGCCAGATCATTCCCGGCGCGCAGGTGTTTTCCGGCTTTCGCGCCAGCGACGCCGGCGAGTTCGACCGCCACAGCTATTCGTTCTATCTCGACGTGGAAGGCGACCTGACCGACAAGTTCTCCGCCGGCGTGGCCGCGCGCTACGAGAGCTACAGCGATTTCGGCGACACCACCTCGGGCAAGCTGTCGGCGCGTTACGCCTTCACCGACAAGGTCGCGCTGCGCGCCACCGCCTCCACCGGCTTCCGCGCGCCGTCGCTGCAGCAGCAGTACTTCCAGTCCATCGCCACCAACTTCATCAGCGGCATTCCCTACGAGATCGGCACCTTCCGCGTCGACAACCCGGCCGCGGTGGCGCTGGGCTCGGAGCCGCTCAAGGCCGAGGAATCGACCAACTACAGCCTCGGCCTGGTGCTGCAGCCGGCCGACGGTTTGTACATCACGGTGGATGCGTACCACATCAAGGTCGACGACCGCATCTTGCTGTCGGAGAACCTGACCAGCACCGCGGTGCGCAACTACCTGCAGGCCAACGGCTATCCGGGCATCGGCGGCGGCCGCTATTTCACCAATGCGGTCGATACCAAGACCCAGGGCGTGGATATCGTCGCGACTCAGGCCTGGGATCTGGCGGCGGGCAAGTTCAACCTCACTCTTGGTTACAACTACTCCAAGACCGAAATCGAAAACATCGCGCCGAACCCGCCGCGGCTGGCGGCGATCGACCCGGCCGCGGTGCGCATCGGCCGCACCGAGATCGGCCGCATCACCAAGGGCGCGCCGAAGGACAAGTTCTTCCTCAGCGGCGACTGGAAGACCGGCAACTGGAGCTTCAACGCCACCGCCACCCGCTATGGCGAGTTCACCGAACTGCACGCGACCGACCCGCTGCAGGACCAGACCTTCAGCGCCAAGTGGACCCTGGACCTGGCCGCGACCTACCGCTTGAACCAGTGGGACTTCACCGTCGGCGGCGACAATGTGCTCAACGAGTATCCCGACGAGTCCAAGCTGGTGCGCGGCACCCGCAACTACCTGCCGTACAACACGGCCTCGCCGTTCGGCTTCAATGGCGCGTTCGCGTATTTGAAGGTGGGGTACAAGTGGTGATGCGGCTGGCGGTTTGAATGCGCGAGCGAAGGCCCGGAGCGATCCGGGCCTTTGCTTTTTGCGCGGCCCTCATCCGCCCCTGCTTCCGCAGGGGCAGGCTCTTCGGGCACCTTCTCCCGCAAGCGGGAGAAGGAACAGCGAGCGACGCTGCCGCAGGAAGCCCCTCTCCCGCTTGCGGGGTGAGGGGCTGCGCTTGCGAGCCATTGGCTCGCGCAGCACCGAACGCCCGAACGCTCTGCGTTCGGGCCGGGGTGGGGTTGGGGTGAGGGCCGTCACACTCGCCACCGCCTCCCCTTTCCGGCACATCCCCACCGCCGCCGAATCGGCTATACAACGCCAGCGCCACCCGCGCGCCCCGCTGCCAGCACGCCACCCCGGAGCCCTTCGATGCGCCCGATCGCCCTGCTGTCGCTGTCCCTCACCCTATGCGCCGCACTCGCCGCCCACGCCGCCCACGCCGCGCCCGCCACCCGCGACTATGCCGTTCTGATGCAGGGCCGCCCCGCTGGCGAGCAGAAAGTCGCCGTCGCCGCCGACGGCTCGGTCCGGGTCGACTTCCACTACACCGACCGCGGCCGCGGCGACCGCAGCACCACGCGCTGGCGCGCCAACGACGACGGCACCCTGCGCGAATACAGCGGCAGCGGCAACGACTACCTGCTCACTGCGTTCGAAGAGAGCTACCGCACAGACGGCGCCAAGGCGCGCTGGAAAAACCCCAGCGAACAAGGCGAACGCGACCTCGCCGCGCCGGCGTTCTTCCTGCCGCCGCAAGCCGCGCCGGAAGCCACCGGCGCGCTCGCCCGCGCCTTGCTCAAGGCGCCGCAAGGCAAGCTGGCGCTGCTGCCGGCCGGCGAGGCGCGGATCGAACGCGTCGGCGAGTATCCGATCGCCGGCCGCCAGGGCACGGTGAACCTGCGGCTGTACAGCATCCTCGGGCTCGACTTCACCCCGCGCATGGTCTGGCTGCGCGAAGATGGCAGCACCGCCGCGACCATCGCCGCCTCGGGCTGGTTCATCACCGTCGACCGCGAGTTCGAGCCAGCGGTGGCGAAACTGACCGAACTGCAGGAAGCCGCCGGCGCGCGCTGGGGCGCCGAGTTCGCCCAGCGCCTCACCCACGCGCCCAAGGGGCCGCTGCTGATCCGCAACGCGCGCCTGTTCGACCCGCGCGACCTCAGCGTCGCCGCCGGCAGCAGCGTACTGGTCGAGAACGAGCGCATCGTCCGGGTCGGCCCCGACGCGCAGGTGCGCGCGCCGCAGGGGGCGCAAGTGATCGATGCGCGCGGCCGCTTCCTGATGCCCGGCCTGTGGGACGTGCACAAGCACTACAGCAGCACCGAAGACGGCGCGCTCGACATCGCCGCCGGCGTCACCAGCACGCGCGACATCGCCAACAACTTCGACACCTTCCTGGAGCGGGTCAAACGCTTCGACGCCGGCAGCGAAATCGGCCCGCGCGTGCTGATGGCCGGCTTCATCGACGGCCCCGGCCCCTACGCCGGCCCGACCAAGATGCTGGTGTCCACGCCGGAGGAAGCGATCAAGGCGGTCGACTTCTACGCCGACCGCGGCTACATGCAGATCAAGAGCTATTCCTCGCTGAAACCCGAGCTGGTGCCGGTGCTCGCCGACCGCGCCCACGCGCGCGGCCTGCGCTACAGCGGCCACGTGCCGGCGTCGATGTCGGCGCGGCAGTTCATCGAGAACGGCGCCGACGAGTTGCAGCACTTGCTCTACGTCGAGCTCAACTTCATGTACCCCGGGGTCAAGGACACCCAGAGCATGCAGCGGCTGACCGCGGTCGCCGCGCACGCGCACGAGTACCCGCCCGAAGCGCCGCCGGTGCGCGAGTTCATCGACTTCCTCAAGCGCCACCGCACCGTGATCGACGCGACCATGGCGCTGGAGGAAGACCTGTTCGGCGGCGACCCGACCGACAAGACCCCGCCGGGCCTGCGCGGCGTGGCCGAACGCTTTCCGCCGCAGGCGCGACGCAACCTCAGCTGGGGCGCGCTGAAGCCGCCGCACGGCCAGGAAGAAGCCTACAAGCAGGCGTTCCCGAGCATGCTCAAGCTGCTCAAGGCGCTGCACGACGCCGGCGTGACGATCCTGCCCGGCACCGACGCCATGGCCGGCTACATGCTGCACGCCGAACTGGAAGCCTATGCGCGCGCCGGCATCCCCAACGCCGAAGTGCTGCGGCTGGCGACGCTGACGCCGGCGCAGGTGCTGGGCGTGGACAAGGACCGCGGCGTGATCGCACCGGGCAAGTACGCCGACCTGGTGTTGATCGACGGCGACCCGCTCAAGGACATGCGCGACATCCGCAAGGTCGTGGCGGTGTTCAAGGGCGGCAAGCGCTTCGATCCGGGCGAGATCGAGCAGGCGTTGGGGATCGCGCCGCGTCAGGCGGCTGCGGTGACGGCGGCTGGCGGACGCTGACGCCGGGGTTTGCGGTGGCGCGGTCGCGGCTTGCGCCGCTCCTACAGGAGGACATCGCGGCTACGTTTCTCCCTCTAGGAGCGGCGCAAGCCGCGACCGCGACAACCCGAACCACCGCGCGACCGCCCTGCCCCGAGCACCAACCCGAACGCAAAAACGGCCCGCATCGCGGGCCGTTTTCGTCGCTCCGATGTACCCCGCGCCTCAACCCTTGGCGAACATCAGATGCCCGCCCGCGGCATCCACCCGGATCGTATCGCCGCTGACGAATTCCCCGCTGAGGATCCTCGTAGCCAGCGGATTCTCGATCTGCTGCTGCACCGCGCGCTTGAGCGGCCGCGCGCCGTAGACCGGGTCGAAGCCGACGTTGCCGATCAAGGTCAACGCCGCCTCGCTCAGCGCCAGCTTCAAGCCGCGCTCGCCCAGGCGCTTCTCCAAGCCGTGCAGCTGGATCTTGGCGATCTCGCGGATCTGGCTCTTCTCCAGCGGGTGGAACACCACGATGTCGTCGAGGCGGTTGATGAACTCCGGGCGGAAGTGGGTCTGGACCACGCCCATCACCGCCGCCTTCATCTGCGTGTAGGCCTCCGGCGAGGAATCGCTGCTGAGCTCCTGGATCATCTGCGAGCCCAGGTTCGAGGTCATCACGATCACCGTGTTGCGGAAATCCACGGTGCGGCCCTGGCCGTCGGTGAGGCGGCCGTCGTCGAGCACCTGCAGCAGGATGTTGAACACGTCCGGGTGCGCCTTCTCGACTTCGTCGAGCAGGATCACGCTGTAGGGACGGCGCCGCACCGCTTCGGTGAGATAACCGCCCTCTTCATAGCCGACATAGCCCGGAGGCGCGCCGACCAGGCGGCTGACCGCGTGCTTCTCCATGAACTCGCTCATGTCGATGCGGATCATCGCGTCGGACGAGTCGAACAGGAATTCGGCCAGCGCCTTGCACAGTTCGGTCTTGCCCACGCCGGTCGGGCCGAGGAACAGGAACGAACCGCTGGGACGGTTGGGATCGGACAGGCCGGCGCGCGAACGCCGCACCGCGTCGGACACCACCCGCACCGCCTCGTCCTGGCCGACCACGCGCGCGTGCAGCGCCTGCTCCATCTTCAGCAGCTTGTCGCGCTCGCCTTCGAGCATCTTCGCCACCGGGATGCCGGTCCAGCGCGCGACGACTTCGGCGATCTCCTCGGCGGTGACCTTGTCCTGCAGCAGCTTGAAGCCCTGGGTCTCGGCTTCCTGCGCGGCTTTGAGCTGCTTTTCCAGCTCGGGCATGCGGCCGTACTGGATCTCGCTCATGCGGGCGAAGTCCTGGGTGCGTTGCGCGGCTTCCAGGTCGAGCTTGGCCTGCTCGATCTGCTCCTTGATCTTGGTCGCGCCCTGCAAGGTGGCCTTCTCGGCCTTCCACACTTCTTCCAGGTCGTTGAACTCGCGTTCGAGCGTGGCGATCTCGGCTTCCAGATCGGCCAGGCGCTGCTTGGATTCGGCGTCCTTCTCCTTCTTCAGCGCCTCGCGCTGGATCTTGAGCTGGATCAGCCGGCGTTCCTTGCGATCGAGCTCTTCCGGCTTGGAGTCGATCTCCATGCGGATGCGCGAGGCCGCCTCGTCCATCAGGTCGATGGCCTTGTCGGGCAACTGGCGGTCGGCGATGTAGCGGTGCGACAGAGTCGCCGCGGCGACGATCGCCGGGTCGGTGATCTCCACGCCGTGGTGCACGGCGTAGCGCTCCTTGAGCCCGCGCAGGATCGCGATGGTGTCCTCCACCGTCGGCTCGCCGACGAACACCTTCTGGAAGCGGCGCTCCAGCGCGGCGTCCTTCTCCACGTACTTGCGGTATTCGTCCAGCGTGGTCGCGCCGATGCAGTGCAGCTCGCCGCGCGCCAGCGCCGGCTTGAGCATGTTGCCCGCGTCCATCGCGCCTTCGGCCTTGCCGGCGCCGACCATGGTGTGCAGTTCGTCGATGAACAAGATCACCTGGCCTTCGTTCTTGGACAGGTCGTTGAGCACCGCTTTGAGCCGCTCTTCGAATTCGCCGCGGAACTTGGCGCCGGCGATCAGCGCGCCCATGTCCAGCGAGAGCACGCGCTTGCCGCGCAGGCCCTCGGGGACTTCGTTGTTGATGATGCGCTGGGCCAGGCCTTCGACGATCGCGGTCTTGCCCACGCCGGGTTCGCCGATCAGCACCGGGTTGTTCTTGGTCCGGCGCTGCAGCACCTGGATGGTGCGGCGGATTTCTTCATCGCGGCCGACCACCGGATCGAGCTTGCCGTTCTCGGCGCGCGCGGTCAGGTCGATGCAGTACTTTTCCAGCGCCTGGCGCTGTTCTTCGGCGTTTTCCGATTGCACGCTCTCGCCTCCGCGCAGTTTTTCGATGGCCGCATCCAACTTGGCCTTGGTCGCGCCCGCGGCCTTGAGCGCGCGGCCGGCGTCGCCGCCGTCGTCGAGCGCGGCGAGCAGGAACAGTTCGCTGGCGATGAAGGCATCGTTGCGCTGCTGCGCCAGCTTGTCGGTGACGTTGAGCAGCCGCACCAGGTCGTTGCCGAGCGAGACGTTGCCGGCCTGGCCGCTGACCTTGGGCAGCTTCTCCAGCGCCTCGCCCAGGCGTTCGCGCAGCAGCGGCACGTTGACGCCGGACTGGGCCAGCAAGGGGCGCGTACTGCCGCCGCTCTGGTCGAGCAAGGCGGTCAGCAGGTGCGCCGGTTCGATCACGCTGTGGTCGCGCCCGACCGCCAGCGATTGCGCGTCCTGCAAAGCCTGCTGGAAGCGCGAGGTCAGCTTGTCCATCCGCATGGAGGGTTCTCCGAAAGGTAGGTGGCGGCTGCCGCGCGAGTCTGCCAAGCGGGCCGCGAATGACCTGTTAATGCGGGCTTTGGCGGGTGTTTCAAGATGGCTGGAGACGCGGAATTCAGCCAATGGGACGACCGGGGACGGGCGATTCGGGGCCCGGAAAAAACGAATCCCCCGGCCGCGGGCGCGGCTCGGGGGATCGGTTGCGCGAAGTCCCGGCGGCCGCGGACGGCGCCGGAACCGGGTATCAGACCCGCGAGGTCGGCTGCAGGATTTCGACCCAGTAGCCGTCCGGGTCCTTGATGAAGGCGATGTCCTTCATGCGCCCGTCGGTGAGGCGCTTCTGGAACGCCACGCCGAGCTGCTCGAAGCGCGCGCAGGCCGCTTCCACGTCCGGCACCGATACGCAGATGTGGCCGAAGCCGCGCGGCTCGCTGTTGCCGTGGTGGTAGGCGAAGTCCGCGTCGTGCTCGGTGCCGTGGTTGTGGGTGAGTTCGAGCACGCCGCGCTGGCTCAGCAGCCACTGCCCGCGCGCCGGCTCTTCGGCCGGAATCTGCGCCGGGTCGTTCACCAGCACCAGGAAGTACAGGCTGAATTGCGCCTCATTGAAGTCGCGCTTGCGCACCAAAGTGAAGCCGAGCACGCGGGTGTAGAAATCCAGCGAGGCCTGGGGATCCTTGATCCGCAACATGGTGTGGTTGAACACGAAGTCGCGGGTCGCGGCCTCCGGGTTCGCGGTCACGCCGGGCACGGCGTTGAGTTCGTTCTGCAGGGACATGGCGCGGGCCGGTGTGGGGAGACGGAAGAACTGGGGCCTGCGGCGCCGGCTCTCAAGCCTGCGCCGGCGGTTCGACCGGATCGCGCTGCAGCGACAGCAGGATCAGCAAGGCCGCCAGCCCGACATAGGCGCCGATGAACTGCCAGGCGATGACCTTCTGCAAGCCCTCCAGCGCCCACGGCAGGTACACGCCGCCGCGCGGGTCGACCGAATGGATGATCCCGAACAGCGCCAGCGCGGCGCCGCCGAGCAGGAACGCCGCGGCGCGGCGCAGGCGGCCGTCGACCATCGCCGCCACCGCCGAGGTCCAGATCATCGAGGTCATGATGAAGCCGTTGCCCAGGGTCACGATCACCGCCAGTTCCGGCAGGCCGTGGCCGTCGAGCGCGCTGGCCAGTTCGGCGTGGCGGGCCGGGTCGATCCAGGCCGGGTTGCCGGTCTTGATCGACAGCATGTACGCGATCGGCGGCAGGAAGCCGAACACCATCGCGGTGGCGTGCTTGCTCGGCGTGGCCTGGAACGCCTGGGTGGTGATGTCGAGCGCCACGTAGACGATGATCGGCGCCAGCACCGCCAACGGCAGCCACTGCACCAGCCCCGAGACGATGCCGAGCATGCCGCCCAGGCCGATGAACAAGCCGGTCAACAAGGTGTAGCCGCTGCGCGCGCCCATGTGCTTGTAGGCGGGCTGGCCGATGTAGGGCGTGGTCTGGGCGACGCCGCCGACGAAGCCGGCGACCAAGGTCGAGAACGCCTCCGCCAGCAGGATGTCGCGGGTGCGGTAATCGTCGCCCGCGGCGCGCGCGCTCTCGCTGACGTTGATGCCGCCGACGATCATCAGCAGGCCGAACGGCAGCAGCAGCGGCAGGAACGGCACGGTGTGCGGCAGGCCTTCGATGAAGCCGAGCGTGGGCAGCGGCAGTACGAGTTGCAGCGGTTGCGGGGTCGGCCAAACGAAGCCCGGCGCTCCCAACCCCAGCGCACCGAAGCCGTAGAACAACACCGTGCCGAACACGAACGCGACGAACACCCCCGGCAATTTCACCGGCAGCTTGCCCTTCGCCACCAGCACGTACAGCAGCAAGCCGAGCGTCATGAACCCGACCAGCGGCGAGCGCAGCGTCTCGATCAGCGGCAAGAAGCCCATCAGCACCAGCGCGGTGCCGGCGATGGAGCCGAGCAGGCCGGCGCGCGGGATCAGCCGGGTGACCGCGTCGCCGGCGAAAGACAGCACGAACTTCAGCGCGCCCATCACCACCAGCGAGGCCATGCCGAGCTTCCAGGTGGCGTCGGCCGCGGCGGCCTCGTCCAGGCCGGCCTGCTTGAAGCCGACGAAGGCCGGGCCGAGCACCAGCAGCGCCATGCCGATGCTGGTCGGTGCGTCCAGGCCCAGCGGCATCGCGGTGACATCGATGCGTCCGCTGCGCGCGGCCAGCCGCCGCGCCATCCAGGTATAGATGAGGTTGCCGACCAACACGCCGAACGCGGTGCCGGGAAACATGCGGGTGTAGATGACCTCGGCCGGGAAGCCGAAGATGCCAATCAGCGCGGCGGCGATGAAGCCGAGGATCGACAGGTTATCGACGACCAGGCCGAAGAAACCGTTGAAGTCGCCGGGGACGAACCACGAGCGCTGCATTCGCTTGGAATCGACGTTCACCGTCCGCGTCCCCCGTACCTCTCGCCCGACGCGAGCCGCGTCCATCCAAGCGCATCCCGCGCGGAAGCCGGCGCGGACCCGAAACACGATGCTGGCCAGCCAGCGGGAACGTAGCTCATGGACGGTACTCGTAACGCGGAAAGGGACGCTTCCATGCCGGGCGGGCCTGCGATCCGTTCGCAGTCGCGAGTGTGCCGCCAATCGGCCGGCTTGGGGCGATTCCAGGGCGAAGGATGGGTTATTGGGTCATGCCAACCGAAGCGACGAAGCCCCGCCGCCCCCACCCGAAGCCCGCCCCCTCCCAGCGCTTTGCCCGCGCCATTCCCGCGAAAGCCGGAATCCGGTTCGATCCCGCTCCCACTACGGCGTGGCTACCGTTCGGATAGACCAACAGACTCCCGGCTTTCGCCGAACAGCCGCGAAGCACCCCTGTAGGAGCGGCGCGAGCCGCGACCGCGAAACCTGGCTTGCGTCGTAAGCGCGATGTCGCGGTCGCGGCTCGCGCCGCTCCTACAGGAGGCAGCCCATTTTCCACAAGCAACTGAAACGACAACGCCGCGAACGACCGCGAACGCAAGCACCGCAACCCCACGGCAACCTACTCCACCACCTCCAACCACCCGCGATACCGCGCCAGCAACCCCACCACCGGCAACTGCGCGTCGACCTCGAAGTGATACCGCCCTTCGCGCTCGAACTCGCGCGCACGCACGCCGGCGAACCAGCCGCGCGGCAGCGGCAGGCCGAACGCGCGCACCCGCATCAGCCGCCAGCTCAATCCTGGGTCGCGGCCGTCGCCTTCGCCGTGCTCGGCGCCGTAGCTGCGCGGGGCGCCCATCGCCGCCGCCGGCACCGCCGCGGAGGAGACCGTGATCGAGTCGCCCGTGTGCGCCGACACCGTGCGCGCCAGCGCCGCTTCGGGCGCCTCGCCGATGGGTTCGAGCGCGAACGCGAAGCGCATCGGGCCCAGCCGTTCCAGCACCAGTCCGTCGCGCCCGGCCAGGCGCGAGCGCATCGTCGACTTACCGAATCGGCGGATCCAGGTCTCGCCGCTCGGGCCGGCCTGGATCTCGACGTCGACCGGCCCGGCATACGCCTTGGGCAGCCGCACGATGCGGGCGAAGACCCGCGACAGCAGGCCGTGGCCGCGTTCGACCTCGGCTTCGCCGCGATAGACGCAGCGCCCGCTGCGCCCATGCAGCAGCCGCAAGGTTCGCGGCAACAGCACGAAGCGCACGCCGAGCACGCGCGGATACAGGCCTTCGCGCGCGCCCAGGCGCTCTGTGTCGCGCGAACCTTTGACTGCGCCCGCGCCCACTACAAACCACGCAGCTCGGCAGGCACCGCATAGCGGCGGCCGTCGAATGGCAGGCGCTGGCTGGTCTTGCGCTTGGCCCCTTGGACCTCGGCGCAATCCTCGCGCTTGGCGACGTTGCGGTTGTCCTGCGCGACCGAGTTGACCGTCAGGCCGGCGTAGCCGTGGTCGCGCTTGGCGTCGATGGCGACGGTGCGCTGCACGGTCTCGAACTCGCCCGCGCAATTGCCGTCCCACTCGCCGCGGTCGAGCGACACTTGCAGGTTGCTCAGCACCGGCCGCAACTTGTTCTCGCCGTCGGCGGCGTAGAGGTTCAGCACCGTGCTTTCGTAGGGATTGACCCGCGAAGAGCCGCTGTAGGTCACGCGCACACCGAAAGCGGTGGTGGCCTCGTTGAGGCGATAACGCGCGGTGTCCAGGGTTACCGAGGAGATCCGCATCGCATCGGAGGTCAGCGCGTCGTTCTCGCGGTAACGCTGCAGGATGCGCGGCTTGGCCGAGTCGGCGACCAGCACTTCCAGGTCGGCGACATCGACGTCGCCGCTGGCCGCGTCGTGGCGCAGGCGCACCGCCAGCAAGGTCTTGCCGGGCGAGGCCGGCCAGACCTTGCAGGCCACGTCGTCGAGCTTGATCCAGCGCTTGGGCGATCCGGGGGTGCGCAGGAATTCGCCGTCGTCGCCGGTCTCGCTGTCCGCGCCCGGATAGGCCGCCAGCAGCAGCTCATAGGAACGCTCGTCGCAACCGTCGCCGGCGCGCGCGTCGAAGGACACCGCGCCGCAGGCCGCGGCGAGGCAGAGCGAAAGGAATAGAGCCGTCCGTGGGACCGCGTGCGTCATCGTTGCATCCAGATCAGAGTCGCCATGCGTCCGGTGCGGCGGTCGCGGCGGTGGGAATAGAAACGGTCGGGCTCCGATATCGTGCACAGCCCGCCGCCGTGAATATGATCGGCGCGCACTCCGGCGCGCGCCAGCCGCTGCCGCGCCAGCGCGTACAGATCGACCAGCCAATGCCCTGGCCGGGTCGCGACGAACGCGGCTTCGGTCGCGGCATCGACGGCGAGGAAGGCGTCGCGCACGTCGGCGCCGATTTCGTAGCGCTGCGGCCCCGCGGCCGGGCCCAGCCAGGCGCGCAGGCGCGCGGGTTCGCTGCGCATCGCCGCGACTGTGGCTTCCAGCACGCCATCGGCGAGCCCGCGCCAGCCGGCGTGGGCGGCGCCGACTTCGCTGCCGTCGTCGGCCGCCAGCAGCACCGGCAGGCAGTCGGCAGTGAGGATCGCCAGCACCGTGCCCGGCGTGGCGGTCACCGCGGCGTCGGCTTCGGGTTCGCCGCCGTCGCCCGCGTCGTCGAATCGGACCACGCCGGCGCCGTGCACCTGATGCAGCCAGCGCGGCGCCGACGGCAACCCGGCCGCCTGCGCCAGCAGTTCGCGATTGCGCAGCACCGCGGCCGGCTCGTCGCGCTGCTCGCCGTAGAGCGTGCCCAGGTTGAGCGCATCGAACGGCGCCTGCGACACGCCCAGGCCGCGGCGTACGCTGGTGAAGCCGCGCACGCCCGGCGGCCCCGACCAGTCGGCTTCGATCCAAGGTCTCGCCGCGTCGGCGCTCACCGCCCGGCCTCGGCCGCGGCGCGCGAATCGGCGCGCAGCTCGGCGATCAGCTGCAGCATGTCGGCCGGCACCGGCGCGGTGCAGCGCACCGGCTCGCCGCTGACCGGGTGGACGAATTCCAGGGTCTCGGCGTGCAGCGCCTGGCGCTTGAAGCCGCGCAGGGCTTCCACCAGCGAATCGCTGGCGCCCTTGGGCAGCTTGAGCGGGCCGCCGTAGAGCGGATCGCCGACGATGGGATGCTTGAAGTGCTGCATGTGCACGCGGATCTGGTGGGTGCGGCCGGTTTCCAGGCGGCACTCCAACAAGGTGTGGGCGCGGAAGCGCTCGCGCAGGCGGTAATGGGTGACCGCGTCGCGGCCGTCCTCGCGCACGGCCATGCGCAGGCGGTCGCGCGGGTGGCGGTCGATCGCGGCGTTGGCGGTGCCGCCGGAGACCAGCGCGCCGACCACCACGGCCAGGTATTGGCGGTGGACTTCGCGCGCGGACAGCTGATCGACCAGCGAGGTGTGCGCCGGCAGGGTCCGCGCCACCACCATGACCCCGGAAGTGTCCTTGTCCAGGCGGTGGACGATGCCGGCGCGCGGCAGCGCGGCCAGCGACGGGTCGCGGTGCAGCAGGGCGTTGACCAGGGTGCCGGCGGGGTTGCCGGCGCCGGGGTGGACGACCAGCCCGGCCGGCTTGTCGAGCACGATCACCTCGGCGTCCTCGTACAGCACGTCCAGGGCGATGTCCTCGGCTATGGCGTGGGTCTGGGTGTCCAGGACCACGTTCAATTCGACCGTCTCGCCGCCCTGGACCGGGTCGCGCGGGCGCACCTCGCGGCCGTTCAGGCGGGCGTCGCCGGTCTTGATCCAGGCGGCCAGGCGCGAGCGCGAGTAATCGGGGAACAGTTCGGCCAGGACCGCGTCGAAGCGGCGGCCGGCGGCGGCGTCGGGCACGGTCGCGGTGAGGGTCTGGCGGGAGTCGGTCATTGCGGCGTCGGGGGCTCGTGAGGGAAGACGGGTCCGGTTAAGGGCTCGGACCCGCGGACTGCTATTATCGGCTCTTCGTGCCTCCGGCGCCTGTCGATGCCTGCCATGACCGTACGTTCCACCCCGTCCCGCGCCGTCCTGCGCCTTGTTTCCCTGCTGCTGATCGTTGCCGTGGCCGGTACCGGCTGCTCGCGGGTCGGCAAGATGTTCAAGAAGAACAAGGACAGCGACGAAGGCCAGCCGGTCGAGGCGATCTACGAGAAGGCCCACAAGTCGATGACCAACGGCAACTGGGCCTCGGCCGAGGTCAGCTTCCGCCGCCTGGTCGCCCAGTACCCGTACGGCCCGTACACCGAGCAGGCGCTGATCGAAACCGCCTACGCCCAGTACAAGTCGGGCAAGCACGACGACGCGATCAGCAGCATCGACCGCTTCATCCGCACCTACCCGACCCACCGCAACATCGCCTATCTGTACTACCTGCGCGGCCTGGTCAATTCCAGCCGCGACACGGTGTTCCTGCAGAAGGTCTGGCGCCTGGACGTGAGCCGCCGCGACCTGGCCACGCCGATGCAGGCCTACAACGACTTCCAGATCGTGGTCGAGCGCTACCCGAACAGCCGCTACGCCGAAGACGCGCGCAAGCGCATGATCGTGCTGCGCGACACCTTCGCCCGCCACGAGCTCGACGTCTCGCTGTATTACCTGCGCCGCACCGCCTACGTGGCCGCGGCCGACCGCGCCAAGTTCCTGCTCGAGACCTACCCGCAGAGCCGCTACCAGTACGACGCGGTGGCGGTGCTGCTGAAGTCCTACGAGGGCCTGGACAACCAGGGCCTGGCCGGCGACGCCAAGCGCGTGCTGCAGCAGAACGATCCCAACCACCCGGCGCTGACCGGCAAGTGGCCGGATTACCCGAGCAACCTGCGCAAGCTCAACCCGTTCGCGGGCGAGAAGTCGGCGGTGGACAACCGCGACAAGCTCGAAGCCAAGCGCGCCGAGCAGGCCGGCAAGGGCCAGTAAGCCTCACCCTCCCCGCCGCAAGAAAAACGCCGCCCCAGGGCGGCGTTTTTCGTTTCATCAGGGACGATGATGCAACCGAAGCCCCTGTAGGAGCGGCGCAAGCCGCGACCGCGACACCGCGACTACGACGCCGCTTGCAGCGAGCCAAGCAACAATCCAGACCCCAAGCGATCTCGCACGAGAAGCCCTGGATTCCCGCCTTCGCGGGAAAGACGGCGATGTCGGTTCGCCGAACAACCGCGACCGGCCCCTGCAAGACAGATGCGAGCCGCGATCAACCGAAGCGATCGATACCACCCAACTATCCGAAGCCCGGCATCGGCCACGACGCCGCACGATCCAGGCCGCGTCGCAATCGCGATACCGCGGTCGCGGCTCGCGCCGCTCCTACAGGGAGCGACCCGGCAGAAGCCTCAGCCGGAATAGCGGTTGGTGATCGGATAACGCCGCTCGCGCCCGAACGCACGCCGCGAGACCTTCGGCCCCGGCGCGGCCTGATGCCGCTTCCATTCGCTGATCCGCACCAGCCGCAGCACCCGGTCGACGGTCGCGGCCTCGAAACCGGCCGCGACGATCTCCTCGCGCGACTGCTCCTGATCGACGTAACGCAGCAGGATCGCGTCGAGCACGTCGTACGGCGGCAGCGAATCCTGGTCCTTCTGGTTCTCGCGCAGTTCCGCCGACGGCGGCCGGTCGATCACCGCCCACGGAATCACCGGCGAGCCGGCGATGGCGTTGCGCCAGCGCGCCAGCGCGAACACCTCGGTCTTGTACAGGTCCTTGATCGGCGCATAGCCGCCGCACATGTCGCCGTAGATGGTGGCGTAGCCGACCGCGTACTCGCTCTTGTTGCCGGTGGTCAGCAGCAGGCCGCCGAACTTGTTGCTCATCGCCATCATCAGCGCGCCGCGGGTGCGCGACTGCAGGTTTTCTTCGGTCACGTCCACCGGCTTGCCGTCGAAGGCGTCGGCCAGGGTGTCGAGGAAGCCCTGGAACGGCTTTTCGATCGGCAGCGCCAACAGGCGCACGCCCTGGCTGGCGCATTGCTCGGCGGCCAGGTCGTTGGACAGGTCGGCGGTGTAGCGCGAGGGCATGCGCACCGCGACGACGTTCTCCGGCCCCAGCGCATCGACCGCGATGGCCATCACCAGCGACGAATCGATGCCGCCCGACAGCCCCAGCCAGACCTGGTCGAAGCCGTTCTTGCGGCAGTAGTCGCGGGTGCCGCGCACCACCGCGCGCCAGGCCAGCGCGTCGCGGCCTTCGTCGTTCTCCACTGGCCACGACACCGGCACGAAGCGGCGGGTCGCGTCGTCGTAATCGGCGACCAGCCAATGGTCCTCGAACGCCGCCGCGGCCGCGTGCACGCGGCCGTCGCCGTCGGCCAGCACCGAGGCGCCGTCGAACACCAGCGAGTCCTGGCCACCGACCACGTTGAGATAGGCCAGGGCCACGCCGGTCTCTCGCGCGCGCTGGTCCATCAGCGCGTCGCGCTGGGCGTGCTTGTCGCGCTCGAACGGCGAGGCGTTGGGCACCAGCACCAGGCTGGCGCCGGCGCGCGCGGTCGCCGCCAGCGGCTCGGCGAACCACAGGTCTTCGCAGATCACCACGCCGACCTGGACGCCCTTGACCTCGAACACCAGCGCTTCGCCGTCGGGATCGACATCGAAGTAGCGGCGCTCGTCGAACACCGCGTAGTTGGGCAGCTCGCGCTTGCGATACGTCGCCTCGACCCGGCCGCCGCGCAGCACGCTGGCGGCGTTGTACACCACCGCCCCGGCCGCCTGCGGCCAGCCGACCACGGCGACGATGCCGTGCGCGGCTGCGGCGACGCGCGCCAGCGCGGCCTCGCAATCGGCCAGGAAACTCGGGCGCAGCAGCAGGTCTTCCGGCGGGTAGCCGCTGATCGCCAGCTCCGGAAACAGCACCACGTCGGCGCCGTGCTCGTCGCGCGCCTGCGCGATCAGCGCAGCGATGCGCTCGGCGTTGCCGTCGACCGCGCCGACGGGGAAATCGAACTGGGCCAGGGCGATGCGCAGGGGTGCGGACATGCGGGTACTCGGTGTTCGCTAAGCGGCAATGGACGGCCGGCGCGGGCCTCGGGGCCCGCGCCGGATCGGAAACTCGTCGCGCTCAAGGCTGCGCATAACCTGCTTCGCGCTGGGCCCGGATCGCCAGGATCAGGACAGTATCGAACTCGCTCAGATATCGGTACAGCGCCACATAGCCGCTGGCGTCGCGGCCGATGACCAACTCCCGCAGTTCGGCTTCGGCCGGCCGGCCGATCAGCGGATTGTCGGCCAATATGTCGATCGCGCGCACGATGCCACCGACGCGCTCCTCGCGGCTTGCCGCATCGTGGCGGTCCAGGTGATCGACAATCCGGGCGAAGTCCTCCGCCACGGCGGGCGCCAGGACGATTCGGGTCACCGCTCGCGCCCGACCGACTTATTCGCCGAGGCCGGCGCGCTCTCGCCGCGCGCGCGGCGCGCGAGGTAGTCGCGCATGTCGCTCCATTCCAATGCCTGTCCGTCGGCGACGAAGCTGTGCCAGCGCTGTTGCGCTTCATCCAGGAACTGCGCGCGGCGCTCGGCCTCGCCGACTTTTTCCTCAAGCGCACCGAGGATGAAACCGTGCGGGGTGGTGCCGGCGCGTTCGGCGGCGTCGGCGATGCGCGACTTGAGCTCGTCGCTGAGGCGGATGGTGGTGGTGGACATGTAGGTCTCCACGCGACGGACTGGAGGCGACTGTAGCACTTTTGTGTCACTCACGAAAAAGCCGCCCGAAGGCGGCTTTTCGCAGGCCCGGCCGGACGAACCCGGCCGCGCCGATTTACTTGGCCAGACGCTTGGCGATCGCCGCGCCCAGGTCGCCCGGCGACTTGACCGTGGTGACGCCGGCCTTTTCCATCGCCGCGAACTTGCCTTCGGCCGTGCCCGAACCGCCCGAGGCGATCGCGCCGGCGTGGCCCATGCGCTTGCCCTTCGGCGCCGAGGCGCCGGCGATGAAGCCAACCACCGGCTTGGTCACGTACTGAGCGATGAACTCGGCCGCTTCTTCCTCGGCCGAACCGCCGATCTCGCCGACCATGATGATGCCTTCGGTCTGCGGATCGTCCTGGAACCACTTCAGCGCGTCGATGAAGTTGGTGCCGTTGATCGGGTCGCCGCCGATGCCGATGCAGGTCGACTGGCCCAGGCCCACATCGGTGGTCTGCTTGACCGCTTCATAGGTCAGCGTGCCCGAACGCGAGACGATGCCGATCTTGCCCGGCTTGTGGATGTGGCCCGGCATGATGCCGATCTTGCACTCGCCCGGAGTGATGACGCCGGGGCAGTTCGGGCCGACCAGGACCACGTCCTCGTAGCCGTTGAGGGTGTTCTTCACCCGCAGCATGTCCAGCACCGGGATGCCCTCGGTGATGCACACGATGACCTTGATGCCGGCGTCGGCCGCTTCCAGGATCGCGTCGGCCGCGAACGGCGGCGGCACGTAGATGACCGAAGCGTCGGCGCCGGTCTCGTCGACGGCGTCGCGCACGGTGTTGAAGACCGGCAGGCCCAGGTGCTGGGTGCCGCCCTTGCCCGGGGTCACGCCGCCGACGACCTTGGTGCCGTACTCGAGCATCTGTTCGGCGTGGAAGGTGCCCTGCGAGCCGGTGAAGCCCTGCACGATCACTTTCGTGTTCTTGTTGATCAAAACGGACATGTCATTAGCCCCTTACTTGCCAGCGACGGCGGCAACCGCCTTCTTCGCGCCATCGTTGATGTTGTCGGCCGGGGTAATGGCCAGACCCGAATTCTTCAGCAGTTCCTTGCCGGCTTCCACGTTGGTGCCTTCCAGGCGCACGATCACCGGCACCTTGACGTCGACTTCCTTGACCGCGGCGATGATGCCCTCGGCGATCATGTCGCAGCGGACGATGCCGCCGAAGATGTTGACGAAGATCGCCTTGACCTTGTCCGAGCTCAGGATGAGCTTGAACGCCTCGGTCACGCGCTCCTTGGTGGCGCCGCCGCCGACGTCGAGGAAGTTGGCCGGCGAGCCGCCTTCGAGCTGGATGACGTCCATCGTCGCCATGGCCAGGCCGGCGCCGTTGACCATGCAGCCGATGTTGCCGTCCATGGTGACGTAGTTGAGGTCGTGCTGGCTGGCCTTGACCTCGGTCTCGTCTTCCTGGCGGATATCGCGCATGTCGGCGAGATCCTTGTGGCGGAAGGTCGCGTTGTCGTCGCTGTTGACCTTGCCGTCGAGCACGGCGAGGTCGCCGTTGGTGAGGATCGCCAGCGGGTTCAGTTCGACCAGCGCCAGGTCCTTCTCGTTGAACAGCTTGTACAGGCCCAGCATGATCTTGGTCAGCTGGCCGGCCTGCTTGGCGTTGAGGCCCAGGTCGAAGGCGAGCTCGCGGCACTGGTAGGCCTGCAGACCCTGCACGTAGTTGACGTGGATGGTCTTGATCGCTTCCGGGGTCTCCTCGGCGACCTTCTCGATCTCCACGCCGCCTTCGGCGGAGGCGATGAAGGTGACCGACTTGGTCGAGCGGTCGACCAGAACCGACAGGTACAGCTCCTTGGCGATGTCGGTGCCTTCGGAGATCAGCACCGTATCGATCGGCAGGGCGACGCCGGCCGACTGGTAGGTCTCCATCTTGGTGCCCAGCATGGCCTGGGCGTACTGCTTCACTTCGTCGAAGTTCTTGGCCAGCTTGACGCCGCCGGCCTTGCCGCGGCCGCCCGCGTGGATCTGGGCCTTGACCACCCACAGGTCGCCCGGGATGGCCTTGGCGGCCGCGACGGCCTCTTCGGGAGTGCGCGCAACGCGCCCGGCCGGCACTGCGATGCCGTAGTCGGCAAACAGCTGCTTTGCCTGATATTCGTGGAAATTCATGCGTCACCGAGGGGAGTGAAAGACGTCCCGCGCGGACGCACGGCCGGGGGCCGGAGCGGGCGCGAGGGGGCCGCATTGTCGCCGATCGCGGCGGGGCGAGCAAAACCCCAGGGGCTCGGGCCGACCGGCGGGGCCCGGTTTGCGGGGGTTCGGCGGCCCGGCGCGCGGCCCCGACAGCGGCGCAGCCGCGGCCGAATGCCGCCCGGGCCGTGCGGAACCGCCCCGGCCGCGGCCGCTGCGGCCAGATACGGCAAGACCGGCACGCTCCTGGCGCAACGCCTGGCCGCCGGCCGCGTCCGGCTTGGCACGTTCGGTCACCAAGTCGCCGCCCGTCCGCGCCGGCCAGCCGCCCTATACTGATCGATACTCCGCCCGCGCAGGGAAACCCGCTTGCCGTCAGGTCTCGCCCCCGTTACTCCGGCCGATGCCGACTCCGCGCTGCGCCGCGAACTGTATTTCTTCACCCTCTATCGCCTGCTCGAAGCGGCGCTGCTGGTGCTGTTCCTGTTCGGGCCGGTCGACAACCTGATCGCCGAGCCGCGCCACGACCTGTTCGCGCGTTCGCTGTCGCTGTCCTACCTGTTCATCGCCGGGCTGCTGTTCGTGTTCGGCCGCCGCGGCGACCTGCGCGCGCAGGTCTTCGCCGGCATCGCCTGCGACCTGTTCTTCGGCATCGCGTCCATCCACGCCCTGCCCGGCGCCGGCACCGGCATCGCCTTGATGCTGATGTTCAACGTCGGCGCGGCGGCGCTGCTGTTGCCTACCCGCTTCGGCATCGGTGCGGCGATCGTCGCCTGCCTGGGGCTGATCGGCGAATGGCTGTGGACCGAACTGGGCAACGAAGCGCTCGGCCGCACCATCGCCGAGCCGGTGATGTTCGCCCTGGGCTACCTGTCGATCGCGCTGCTGACCAACACGCTCGGCCGGCAGATGCGCGAGAGCCAGGAACTGGCCGAGCGCCGCGGCGCCGAGGCCGCCAACTACGCCGAGATCAACGAACTCATCATCCGCCGCATGCGTACCGGCGTGCTGCTGGTCGACGGCGAAGGCCGGCTGCGCCTGGCCAACGAGGCGGCGATGCTGCTGCTGGGCGACAACGGCGAGCACAACGGCAGCCAGCACGGCCATCGCGTGCTGGCGATCGCCTCGCCGGAGCTGTCGCGCCGGCTCGGCCGCTGGCGGGTCGAGGGCCGCCCGGACGAGAGCCCGCTGCGGCTGGCGCCCGACCTGCCGGAAGTGGTGCCGCGCTTCACCCGCCTGCTCGCCGGCAGCGACCAGACCCTGATCTTCCTCGACGACACCTCGCTGGTCTCGCGCCGCGCCGAATCGATCACCCTGGCCGCGCTGGGCCGCTTCTCGGCCAGCCTCGCCCACGAGATCCGCAACCCGCTGGCGGCGATCAACTACGCCGTGCAGCTGCTGGAGGAGTCGCGCGACATCGCCGTGTCCGACCGCCGCCTGCTCGAGATCATCCGCCAGCAGGGCTCGCGCATGAACGGCATCGTCGAGAACGTGCTCGGCATGGCCCGGCGCGAGCCGGCCAAGCCCGAGCACGTCGAGCTGATGAGCTTCGTGCGCCAGTTCGTCGAGGAATACCGCGCCAGCCACCCGATCGAACAGGACACCCTGCGCGCCACCGGCGCGCACGCGCAGGCGCCGGCGCTGGTCGATCCGCGCCAGTTGCACCAGGCGCTGACCGTGTTGGTGCACAACGCGCTGACCTACGGCCGCCAGCCCGGCGAGCCGGCGCGGGTCAGCGTGCACGTGTATTTCGACGAAGTCGGGCTGCCGGCGATCGACGTGCTCGACCGCGGCCCCGGTATTCCCGATTCGGTCGCCGAACGCCTGTTCCGGCCGTTCTTCACCACCTCCGCGCACGGCACCGGCCTGGGCCTGTACATCGCGCGCGAGCTGTGCCGCGCCAATCAGGCCTCGCTCGATTACGTCGCCGTGCCCGGCGGCGGCGGCTGTTTCCGCATCCGTCTGGCCGGCGCGAGCGCGCTGGCTTCGGTCTGAGCGGCAGTGTGACTGCGCGCACGGCAAGCAGAAAACGTGCCACTCGCGTCTTGGCCGCGACAGGTTTGTTAAGTTATCGTGGGCGGTGGAGGGCGCAATGGCTGAAACCCGTAGTGCATTGGTAGTAGACGACGAACGCGATATCCGCGAGTTGCTCGTCATGACGTTGGGCCGCATGGGCCTGCGTTGCGATACCGCGTCGGGCCTCAATGAGGCTCGCAGCCAGCTGCTGCGCAATCGTTACGATTTGTGCCTGACCGACATGCGCCTGCCCGACGGCTCGGGCATGGACCTGGTCGCCGAAATCAGCCAGAAGTATCCGAACACGCCGGTGGCGATGATCACCGCGTTCGGCAACGTCGAGGCCGCGGTGGAAGCGCTCAAGGCCGGCGCGTTCGACTTCGTCGCCAAACCCGTAGACCTGTCGGTGCTTCGCGATCTGGTCCGGCACGCGCTGGAACTGCACGAAACCCGGCGCAGCGCCAGCGAGGCGGTCGGCTCGCGCCTGTACGGCGAATCGCCGGCGATGATCAAGCTGCGCCAGACCATCGGCAAGGTCGCGCGCAGCCAGGCGCCGGTGTACATCGCCGGCGAATCGGGCGTGGGCAAGGAACTGGTCGCGCGCACCATCCATTCCGAAGGCGGGCGCGCCGACGGACCGTTCGTGCCGGTCAACTGCGGCGCGATCCCGGCCGAATTGATGGAAAGCGAGTTCTTCGGTCACAAGAAAGGCAGCTTCACCGGCGCCCATGCCGACAAGCCCGGCCTGTTCCAGGCCGCCGACGGCGGCACCTTGTTCCTCGACGAGGTCGCCGAACTGCCGCTGGCGATGCAGGTCAAGCTGCTGCGCGCGATCCAGGAAAAGTCGATCCGCCCGGTCGGCGCCCAGGCCGAGGTCACGGTCGACGTGCGCATCCTCTCGGCCACCCACAAGGATCTGGCCGCCCTGGTCGCCGAAGGCCGCTTCCGCCAGGACTTGTACTACCGCATCAACGTGATCGAGCTGCGCGTGCCGCCGCTGCGCGAGCGCCTGGACGACCTGCCCGGCCTGGCCGCGAAGATCCTCCACCGCCTCGCCGGCAACCAGGGCCGGCCGGTGCCGCGCCTGGGCGACGACGCGCTGGAGGCGCTGCGCGCCTACAACTTCCCCGGCAACGTGCGCGAACTGGAGAACATCCTCGAACGCGCCCTGGCCCTGGCCGAAGGCGAAACCCTCAGCGCCAGCGACCTGCGCCTGCCGCGCCTGGCCACCCAGACCGCTCCGGCCGCGACCGCCGCGCCCAGCGCCGGCCAGCCGCCGCAGCCGGCCGGCGCCGTCGACCCGCGCACGATCAGCCCGCGCGACACCGCCACCAGCGCGCTTCCTTCTTATATCGAAGAGATCGAGCGCGCCGCGATCCAGCAGGCGCTGCAGGAAAACCGCTACAACAAGACCCGCACCGCGGCGGCGCTGGGGATCACCTTCCGGGCGCTGCGCTACAAGCTCAAGAAGCTCGGGATCGATTGAGGGCGGGCGGTGGCGGCCGCAGGTCGCCACACTTCTTACTGAGTTGTTGCGAACACGAGACGCCGGGCCGCGAGGTCCGGCGTCTTCGTTTGCGGGCTCGGCCGGCGGGGCGGTCGCGGCGGATGGATCTTCCGAGGCCGTCGTCCGGGGGCTGGGCATTGGCGGACCCGTAACGCGGCGCGGCCTTCTGTCCGGGTTCAAGAATCCTCACCCCCTCGATCCGTCGCGCCTCGCGACCGCCACCACTCCACCGGCGCGCCCGAAGTCGACGCGCGAACATCTGCAGCGCTCGCGCTGGCATCGACACGAATCCTTCGCGATCGATCTTGTGCGAAGCCGACGACGGCATCGACGATCGCCGGTGCACGCGTGTTTTTCGAGTCATTCCATCAGTAAAAAAATTCATTCTTAGGCACATCTATCTCAAACCGAAATCCCGGCGATTCGTTGCGCCGGCAAGAGACATATCGAATACGCATTCACTACTACGTTCGTGGCGCAACGGTTCCACACTCCGTCGAATTGGCATGAGGTGTGCGTGGTACGAGTTGCACCAGCAATTCGCACGACCGTCGGAATCCCGCGGACGCTGCGCCTGCCGGCACGCAACGACCGACACTTCCTAAGGGAAACACCCATGAACAAGCAGCAAGGCTTCACCTTGATCGAACTGATGATCGTCATCGCGATCCTCGGCATCCTGATCGCCATCGCTCTGCCGGCCTATCAGGACTACACCGTGCGCACCAAGAACGCCGAGTGCCTGAACATCGCTGCTGCGGCCAAGCTGGCCGTGTCGGAAACGGCGCAAGATCGCGGCGGCCTGGACAAGGTCAACTCCAGCAACACCGGGTACGCTTTCAAAACCAGCAAGTACTGCAAGACTGTCGCCGTTGCCGCCCAAAACGGCGTCATCACCACGGAGGCTTCCGGCACCGGCGGCAATCCGATCGCCAAGTTCAGGCTGGAACCCACGTCCGATGACGGTCGCATCGATTGGAAGTGCACCGAAACCAACAGCGCCAAGAAGTCGCAGTTGCCGGCCGAATGCAGGGGCTGATCCGCGCGATCCCATCGCGGTTTCTTGAGTAGCGGATCCGGACGCCCATCGCGGCGCACCAGTCCGGATAAACAAAAACGCCGGCTCGCAAGAGCCGGCGTTTTTGTTTGGCGCGGAAGATCCACACGAGAACGTTCCACCGCCCCATAGCTTCCTATAAGCAGCAGCTTCTAACCCAGTCCGACCTAGGCCATCCTGCGCAAGCGGGCCGAGACAGCGTAGACCGGCCGCAACGCACCACACCCGCAGGACCGCCACGACATCCGGCACGAGCCGCCCGCGCCACGCCTGGCCGCCTGACTTACGACGCCCCCCATCCGCGGACCGCCAACTCAATCCGCTCCCCGCGGCCGCTACACAGCGATTAGTACGTATTGAATAGTCGGAGCCGAACGGATTGCGCCCGCTCGCATCGGCGTCGACCGCCTCGCTCGGTCACTCGCCCAATCGAACGCACACGACGCCCCAAGGTACCCGCTCAGCCACGTAGCCCGAAGCCCTGTTCAGCCGCCCGGTTTCGCCAAGTCCCTTCGCGACACGCGTCGCGAATGCGCACAGGTAGAAATTGCCGATAACGATCACGTTTCCGGGCCAGGGCCTCCCAACCTGACGCATTTGGTCACCGCCCGCACCTTCGGACTGACCCAAAGCGTCACCTCGCTCACCCCCTCCCACCCCCGTTGCGTGACTGCCCTAGCAGTTTCGTAGCGGGTGCCATCAGCGCCGCTACTTGGCACGGGTTGTGCGTAGTCCTTACGTGCACGAACAGTTGGCCAGGCACCTTCGATGGATCGAAAGCCGACACCTTCTGGCACGTGAAGCAACCAACACTCCTAGGGGATACACCATGAAGAAGCAGCAAGGCTTTACCCTGATCGAACTGATGATCGTCATCGCGATCCTCGGCATCCTGATCGCCATCGCTCTGCCGGCCTACCAGGACTACACCATCCGCACCAAGAACGCCGAGTGCCTGAACGTCGCCGCCGCCGCCAAGCTGTCGGTGTCGGAAACCGCTCAGGACCGTGGCGACCTGAGCAAGGTCACCACCACCAACACCGGCTACAGCTTCGTCGCCAGCAAGTACTGCAAGAGCGTTGCCGTCCAGGACGGCGGCGACATCCTGACCGTCGCGTCGGGCACCGGCGGCACCCCGGTCGCCGAGTTCAAGCTGCACCCGACCTTCAGCGCTGGCCGCATCGACTGGAAGTGCACCGAAACCAAGAACGCCAAGAAGTCGCAGCTGCCGGCCGAGTGCCGCGGCTAATAAGCTTCTCGCAACACGCTTAAGGCTCCAAAGAAACCCCGGTTCGCCGGGGTTTCTTCTAGGTGGACGCCCGAGCCCCGGGCAACCCGCCGCACCGGATCACCCCCCTGACGATCCCGATGTCCGCACGCTCCAGCATTAATCGAGAGTTGTAAGAGGCTCTACAGGGGTACCACCATGAAATCGCAATCGGGTTTCACCCTCATCGAGCTGATGATCGTCATCGCGATCCTCGGCTTGCTCATCGCAATCGCGCTGCCCGCCTACCAGGACTACTCCATCCGCAGCAAGAACGCGGAATGTCTCTACGTAGGCGCAGGCGCCAAGCTCGCCGTCGCCGAAGCGGCCCAGGACCTGGGCCAGCTCGCCCTGATCACCGTCACCTCGATTCCGTACAAGTTCAATGCGAGCAAGTACTGCGCTTCCGTGACGATAGAAGACCAGGGCGTCATCAAATTGGTGACCAAGGACACCGGCGGCGAAGCAGCTTCGATCCAGCTCAAGCCCACGGAAGGCAAGGGCCGGATCGAATGGCAATGCACCGAATTGAACGGAATTCCCAAGTCGCAACTGCCCGCCGAATGCAGGCTGTAGCGTCTACCCGGCAAATGAATGCTATAAACGACCCCGGCTTGTCCGGGGTTCGTTTTTTGGGGAGAACCGACCGACCGCAGCCGACCGTCATCGAACGCCAGACCATGTCCCAACTCAATTCGCGCCTGTTCTTCTACGCCTTCGCGCTACTCGCCATCGCGCTGTACTGGAGCGGACTGAAAGGGCCGTTCGTCTTCGACGATCCGCTCAACCTTGAACCGCTGGACCAATGGCTGAGCGGCCAGGCCAACGCACTGGAAATCGTCTTCGGCAACCAGTCGGGCATGCTCGGCCGTCCGGTATCCATGGCCAGCTTCTGGTTCAGCGCGGCCACCGGCGGGTTGCGGCCGTTTCCGTTCAAGTTCGGCAACCTGCTGCTGCACATCGCGTGCGCGGCACTGGCCTGGCAGGTGGCGCGGCGCATGCTCGCGCGCGACGAAAAGCTCGCACCGCATGCGGAAAAGATCGCCGTCGCCGTCGCCGCGCTGTGGCTGATCCACCCCATCAACGTCAGCACCGTGCTGTATGCGGTGCAGCGCATGGCGCAGCTCAGCGCCTTCTTCACCCTGGCCGCGCTGTGGGTGTATCTGTCCGCGCGCGTGCGCCTGGAAAACGGCGAAACCCGCGCGGCCGCGCTGCGGCTGTTCCTGTGGTTCCCGCTGATGCTGGCGCTGGGCGCCTTCAGCAAGGAGAACGCGGTGGTCGCGCCGGCGCTGTGCCTGGTGCTGGAGATCGCCTACTTCCGCAACCCGTCTTCGCGTCCGGCGCTGATCAAACTCTTCTACGCCGCGCTCCTGCTGCTGCCGGCGATCGCCGGTACGCTGCTGATCCTGCGCCACCCCGAACATTTCCTGGTCGGCTACGAAGCGCGCGACTTCACCCTGGTCGAGCGCCTGCTGAGCCAGTCGCGCGCGCTGATGCAGTACATCGCCCAGATCTTCTGGCCGCGCGGCGCCGTGATGGGCGTGTACACCGACGACTTCCCGATCTCGCACGGCCTGCTCTCGCCGGCCACCACGCTGGCGTCGCTGCTCGCGCTGGCCGCCATCAGCACGGCCGCCATCGCGTTCCGACGCAGGGCGCCGAGCTTCTTCGCCGGCTGGTTCTTCTACCTCGTCGCCCAGGGCGTGGAATCCACGGTGTTGCCGCTGGAGCTGTACTTCGAACACCGCAACTACCTGCCCAGCATCGGCCTGTTGGTGGCCGTGGCCGGGCTCAAGGATCTGTTGCCGGCGCGTTGGCGTTTCGACCGGCCCGCTTACCGCATCGCCCTGCCCGCAGCGTTCCTGATCGCGGCCGGCGGGTTTTCCTGGGTCACCTGGAATCAGGTGCAGATCTGGCGCAGCGAGGACAGCCTCACCCGCAACGCGATCGCGCAACATCCGCATTCGCAGCGCGCGATCATTTCAGCGGCGTCGCTGGCGATGAAGGGCGGCGATTTCGCCCAGGCGCGGGCATTGCTCAAGCGCTATACCGACGACCCGATCCTCAGCCACCGCGCCACCGGCTACATCAGCACCATCGCTGCCTCGTGCTGGGAAAACAAAAGCGGCGACCCGGCCGAACTCGACCGCGCGGCCGCCCACTTCGCCGCGCCGGTGCGGCTGCAGGATTCGCTGTCGTTCCGCTATCTGCTGGAGATGGTCGACCAAGGCACTTGCGGCACGCGCGTCGACAACGCCCGCATCGCCGCGGCCATCGACAAGATCCTGCAAATGGCGTCCCGGCAGGACGAAACTTCCAAGCCCAAGTGGCTGCTGCGGATCATCGCCGCCACCGCCTACACCCGCTCTGGCGACTGGATTCGTGCGCAGGAACATGCGCGGCTGGCCTGGAACCGCGCTGCGGATCCGGCGGTCGGCGGATTGCTCGCCCGCATCTACATCCACAACGGGCACAAGCAGGATGCGATCCGCACCCTGGCTGAAGTCGAGGCCCGAGTGCGCGGCTTCGAGCGGGTCGCCCAAGGCGAACTCGAAGAGATCCGCGGACTGATCGCCAAGATGCCCGAGTGAGCGCGACCGCCATGCACCGTGCCGAAAGCGGGGCCGACTCCGTCCAGCCGCGCAAGATCAGTTGGTCGGCGATCGCGCTGTTTGCCGCCACCGCGCTGGTGTTCCTGCTCGGGTTCCGCTTCGACCAACCGCCGGCGGGCTACGACATCGACCCGTCCTGGGCCACCGTGGTCGCCTGGGGCGCGCAGCACGGCGCGCAATGGGGCCGCGATCTGGTCTTCACCTACGGCCCCCTCGGCTGGTTGAGCCCGCAGTTCAGCTATCTGCCCGAGATGCTGCCGGCCGCGATCGCCGGCCAGGTGGCCTTGTCCGCGGCGTACGCGCTGCTGTTCTGGTTCGCGTGTTCATCCCTCGCGCTGTGGCCGCGGCTGATGGTGCTCGCGCTGGTGGCCTGGTTCGGCACGGCCTGGGCGGGCGATGTGCTGTGGCTCACGCTCCACCCCATCGCGCTGCTCGCGCTGTGGCAAGTGCGCGAACGCGGCGCCGGTTTGCGCACGGCGCTGGCGGTCGTGGCCGGCATCGCCTGCGCGGTGCCGTGGCTGGCGAAGTTCAGCCTGTTTCCCTTGTGGCTGCTGTGGCTGCTGTGCGCACCGCTGACGATGGCGCGGCACGGCCGCAGCGGATGGCTGGCGGCCGGCGCCAGCGTAGCCGCCTCGCTGTTGTTGTGGCGCGTGCTCGGCCAGGAGTTTTCCGGGCTCGGGCGACACATCCATACCGCGTTGCAGGTAGCGGTCGGCTACGCCGATGCGATGCAGCGGCCCGGCGCGGCGGGCACCGACCTCATCGGCTATGTAGCGCTCGCCGTCGTGGTGGCGGCGCTGGCCGCGGCGTTCGTGCGCGCGAATCTGCGCTGGAACGAACGCATCGGCCTGTTCGCACTGATCGCCGCCACCGCGGCGCTGGCGTTCAAGGCGGCGTTCACCCGGGTCGATCCGACCCACTTGCTGGTGTTCTTCCCCACCGCAGCGCTGATGGCGGTGCTGGCCGGCGCGCTGGCCGCGCCCGCCGCGATCCGCCGCGCCGGCGCCGTCGCCGCGCTGATCTGCGCGCTGAGCGCATTCGCGCTGCCGGCGTTGCGCGCCGATCAGAAACTGTTCCTCGCCATCGGCGCATCCAGCGCCGACGCCGCTGCGCAGCGCGCGCTGGATCTGATCCTGTTGCCCATGCGCGCCGACGAATGGGCGCAAGCCGCGGCCAGGACGCGCAACGAGGCGGCGATGCCGCAGACCCGCGCCGCAGTAGGCGCGGACAGCATCGACATCATGTCGGTCGGCCAGGGCGTGCTGTTCCTCAACCGGCTCGACTACCGCCCTCGCCCGGTGTTTCAAAGCTACTCCGCCTACAGCCCGGAACTGACCGCGCTCAACCGCGACTTCATCGCCTCCGCGCGCGGCCCCAAGTGGATGCTGCTGGACTTGCGCGCCATCGACGGCCGGCTTCCGACCAGCGAAGACCCGCAGGCGTTCCTGCAGGTGCTGCAAACCTACACCCCTGACTCGGGCGAACGCGGCCTGTTGCTGATGCGCCGCGACGCGCAAGCGCAGGCGCGATCGCGCCCGCTCGGCGAGGCTCAGGCGCGCCTGGGCGAATTCGTCGACGTGCCCTCCAGCCCCGGCCGCATGCTCGCCGTCGCCATCGAGGTTCGGCCCACCGCCTGGGCGCGCGCGGCCTCGGCGCTGCAGCGCGCGCCGCAGTTGTACATCGACCTGGAACTCGACGACGGCAGCCAACACAGCTTCCGCATCGTTCCCGGCGCCGCGCGCGCAGGTTTCCTGCTGTCGCCGCATATCGACAGCACCCAATCGCTGTGGAACTGGCTCAAGGCCGGCGAAAGCAGACGCGTGAGCAAACTGCGCCTGCGCGGTGCGCACTGGCTGGGCCAGCCCGGTTTCCAGGCCAATTACACGCTGCGCTACAGCGAACCGTTGCGCTCCGAACCGGCGCCGCACTCCGCAGCGCAGTAAACGCGGGCACTGCCGCGCGCGCTCAGCCGTCGCGCCCGGGCGCGAACGAAAGGTATTTATGCCCGAGGTAGCTGGTGACCACCGGCACCGCGATCCCGATCGCATGCGCGATCGTTTCCGCATGCGTCGCGATTCCCAGCCACGGCAACACGACGCGGGCGAACAACAGGCTGATCGCGATGGTCTGCAACACCGCCGCCGCGTTGACCGCGACGAACCAGCCGATCTGCCGGCGCAACGCGCCGGCCGAGGCCTCGAACACGAACGCGCGATTGAGCACGAACGCGGTCGCCATGCCCAGGCCATAGGCGATCGCGATCGCTACTACATAATCCAGCCACCGGCTCAGCAGCAGGCGCGAGCCGAAGTTGACCGCGGCGGCGAAACCGCCGGCGGCCACGAACAAGACGAAGCGCCTGGAAACCATGGCCGCGCGCTCAACCGGCCAGCGCGGCCGCGGCCAGCTTGCGCCCGACCGCCACGCTCTCGTTGATCGAGCGGTCCTCCGGGTAGTAGTAGGAGGTATCGGCCATGTAGAACCCCTGCACCGGCGTCTTCATCGGCGGCAGCATCTCCTGGAAGCCCGGCGGGCAGATGGTCTGGGCGAAGTCGTAACGGTGGCAATGCCGGGCCAGCACCCACTCCGGCCGGAACTGCGGATTGATCGCAGCCAGGTAGCCGATCACCTCGTCGATCAGGCTGTCGTTGCTCGACGCCCACTTGGGATGGGTCTTGGGCATGTAGAACGGCGCGTAGACGATGCTGATGCCGCCGGACTCGGGATTGAGGTTGGAGTATTCGATCAGCCCCGGAATCTCGATCGCGCGGTCGCTGATGTTGGTCCAGAAGTTGCCGCTCAACGGCTGGCGCAACTTGAGGATCACGCAGGCCACCGGGATGTTCTCGATCTTGCGCACGCGCTCGGCGAACTGCGCCGGCAGCGCCGGCACCATCGCCGGCACGTACTGGATCGGCACCGTCGACAGCACCGCATCGCAGTCGCGATCCACGCCGGCCACGCGCACGCCGGTCACTCGCCCGCCGTCGACGTTGACTTGATCGATGCCCTGGCGCAGATGGATCGCACCGCCCAGCGCCAGGATCCTGCGCTCCATCGCTTCCAGCAAAGTCTCCGAGCCGCCCTCGATATAGCCCAGGCTTTCGTTGAACAGATTGCGCCGCGACAGCGCGATGCGCTTGATCCGGGTGCCGATCCACGCCGCCGACAGGCCCTCGGTGTATTCGAAGAACTTGAGCTCGAAGGTGCGCCGCCACAACACCTCATAGCCGCGCTCGCCGAGCCAGCGGCGCAGCCACGAGGTGGCATTGACCCGGTCCAGCGCGCTCCAGTCGCTGACGTTCTTGGTCGCCATCACATGCAGCGCATAGCGGAACTTGCTGATCGGATCGAGCTTGGGAAAGGCCAGCAGCGCCCACGGCGTGCCCCAGTCGTACAGGGCGCCGTCGTAGTAATAGCCCATCCGGGTGTCGGTCCACTTCAAACGCTCGGACAGCCCCAGCGACGCCATCAGTTCGAACAGCGCGTGGTCGGTCTTGCACACGAAGTGGTAGTAGCGCTCGATCTCGAGGCCGTCGAAATCGAAGCTCGCCGACATGCCGCCGATGCGGTCGTCGCGCTCGTAGAGGTCGACCCGGTGCCCGCGCTCGAGCAGCTCCATCGCCGCCATCAGCCCCATCGGCCCGGCGCCCACGACCGCATAGCGTTTTTTTTCTTCGCTCATCGGAACTTCATCGTCCTGGAAACGGCCGCGGCCGAGCGCTCAACGCTCGAGCACGATCTTGGAATAGACGGGATCGCAATAACTCTCGCGCACGGCCTCCTCGAAGCCGTGCTGGGCCACGCCGAACACCGCCGCGGTATCGACGCCGCTGAAATCGTCGCCCGCCGACAGCGCCTTGAGCTGGTCGGCGGTGAACGGCGGCTTGCGGCTGAAGACGGCGTAGGTGCGCAGCAGGAACGCGAACAGGCCGATGGGAATGTGCACGATCCAGGTGCGCAAGCGCTTCACCCGCTTGATCGTGCGGATGATGTCGACATAGTCGATGCGGGTGTCGCCGACGATGTCGTAGACCGCGCCGTCGGGCTCGCGCTCGATGCACTTGACCACGCAACGGCAGAAATCGCGCTCGTACAACGGCTGGCGCATGAACTTGCCGTCGCCGGGAATCGGAAACACCGGCGTGCGCGCCATGAAGCGCGACAGCCAGCCCAGGTGTTTGGGGTCGAACCAGCCGAACATCAGGGTCGGGCGCAGCACGCAGTGGCGCAGGCCGCTGGCGACGACCATCGCCTCCTGGCGTTTCTTGGTTTCGGTGTAGTCGTCCGCGGCCACCGAGTTCACCACCGACGAGCTGATGTGCACCAGGTAAGGCACCGCATGGCGCTTGCAGGCATCGAGCACGATGCCGGTCGCATCGACGTTGTGGCGCACGAACGCGCCGGCGTGCTTGCCGGTGATCTGCGCATGCAGCTGCACCACACAGGCGGCGCCGCGCAGGCTGTCTTCCCAGCGCGCCCGCTCGCCCGGCTCGGCCAGGTCGGCATGGATCGTTTCCACTTCGGGATGCAGCGCCTTCAGCACCGCCAGATTGCGGGCGTGCTTGTCGATCGCCACCAGCCGCGCATAGCCCTGCGCCTTGAGCTCGACCACGAGGTTCTGGCCGACCAGGCCGGCGGCGCCGGTCAGTACGATCTTGGCGTTCTTGTCGTTCATCGCGATGCGGTTACAGCTTGAGACGGCGGAAGACGGGTTCGGGAATCGCCCGGATGATCTGCATGATCGCCCACCAGAATCCCGGCAGATAGGCCACGCCGCGGCGCCGGTCGATCGCGCGCACGATGCCGCGCGCCACCGCATCGGGCTTGGCCCACAGCGGGCCCTTGGCGAAGGCCTGGGTCATCGGCGTGTCGACGAAGCCGGGCTTGATCGTCAGCACGTTGACGCCTCCCGCGCCCAGGCGCTGGCGCAGGCCGCTGAAGAATGCGCTCACCGCGGCCTTGGCGCTGCCGTAGACATAGTTGCTGGCGCGCCCGCGATCGCCGGCGACCGAGGAGATCGCCGCCAGCGTCGCGCCGGCCGCCAGCCGCGGCGCGATCGCCGTGGCCAGGGCGATCGGCGACAAGCCATTGGTCGAAAACTCCGCCAACGTCAGCGCGGCCGATCCCTCGCAGGCCTTCTGGTCCGACAAGGTGCCGTGCGCGATCAACGCCAGATCCACGCCGCCGAGCCGGGCCCAGGCCGCGTCCAGCATGGCCGCGTGCTGCTCGAACGCATTGGCGTCCATCGCATGGACTTCGGCGCCGGCCGCGCCGCGCACCCGCAGATCGGCGGCGATCGCCGCCAGCCGCTCGCGGTCGCGCCCGACCAGAAACAGCGACGCCCCGCGCGCGGCGTAGATCCGCGCGACCGCCTCCGCGATCGCCGAACCGGCGCCGATGATCAACACTCGCGTCATACCTGCTCCATCGCCCGGCGCCAAAAGCCGGAGGAAAATCGGGGGTCGATATAGTCCTGGAATTCGCGCCAGCGCGGATAGCTCGCGCGGAACAGCGCAGCCGACATGCGCGCGTCCTTGGCCGGATACACCGCACCTCCGGCCTCGGCCACGATCGCGTCCAGGCGTTCGAGCAGGGCGAAGGTCTGCGCGCCGTCGTTGGGGAAGTCCAACGCCAACGTGGTGCCTTCGCGCGGAAACGACAGCATGCCCAGCGACGGCCTGGCGCCGAACTCCTTGAGCACCGCCAGGAACGAGCCGCGGCCGCTGCGCGAGATCTGCGCGAGCATCGCCGCCACGCCTTCGCGCGCCTGCGCCGGCGGCAGCACGCACTGATGCTGGAGGAAGCCGCGCGGCCCGTACATGCGGTTCCACTCGCCGATGCCGTCGAGCGGATAGAAATAGCTCTGGTAACCGACTCGGTCGTGCCGCCGCGGCGCGCGCTGGCGGTGGTAATAGAACCAGTTGAACGGCCGCAGGCTGAGCCGGTTCACCAGCGACACCGGCGGCACCAGCGGCATCGCCAGCCGCGGCGGCGGCGAGGCCGGGCGCGAAGATGCCGCCGACGCATCGGCGGCCTGCGCAACGCAGTGTTCGGCCCGGATGAAGTGGCCGCGGCCGAGCGCGGCGCCGCGCGCCAGGCAATCGATCCAGGCCACCGTGTACTCGTGGGTCTGCGCCGATTCGGCCGACACGGCGAAGAATTCGTCCAGCCCGCCGAAGCGGATCGACTCGGCCTGCATCCACGGCCCGGCCACGCGCCGCAATTGCAGTTCGGCCCAAGTCACCACCCCGGTCAGGCCGAGGCCGCCGACGGTGGCGGCGAACCATGCATCGCCCCGCGCGGCATCGCCCGGCGCGCACAGCCGCCTCGCGCCATCGCTGCGCAGCAACTCGAAGCAACGCAGGTGATGGCCGAAACTGCCCCAGCCGTGGTGGTTCTTGCCGTGCACGTCGTTGGCGATGGCGCCGCCGACGGTGACATGGCGGGTGCCCGGCGTCACCGGCAGGAACCAGCCCTGCGGTAATGCCAGGTCGATGATCTCGGCCAGGGTGACGCCGGCTTCGCAGCGCAATACGCCGCTGTCGGCGTCGAAGGCGATGAAGCGGTCCAGGCCGCGGGTCTGCAGCAAGGTGCCGCCCGGGTTGAGGCAGCTGTCGCCATAGCTGCGGCCGTTGCCGTAAGGCAGCAGCGCGCCTTCGCAAGCCGGCAGCGGCTTGGCCCGGTCGCGCAACGGCGCCAGCCGCTGGCTGACGCGCGGAAAGCGGCCCCAGGACTGCCCGGCCTCGCTCATCCGATCGCGCCCAGCACCAGCAGGCCGCTCAGGCCGATCACGACCTGGCTGGCGCGGTCGGTCGCGGCGAACACCACCGGATCGTCGTCCATGCGGCCGCGATGCGAGGTGATCCACAGATGGCTGACCCAATAGAGCAACAACGGGCAGATCAACCACAGCACCTGCGGCCGCGCGTACAGCGCCAGGCTCTCCGGGCTGTTGATGTACAGCGCGAACACCAGCACCGCGAGGTAACCCGCGGCGCTGCCCAGCGACTGGATCAGCGGCAGGTCGTCGACCGCGTAGCCGCGGCCGTTGGCCTGGCTGCGGCCGTTGCCCAGGACCAGCATGAGCTCGGTGTAGCGCTTGAGCATGGCCAGGCTGAGGAACAGGAACATCGAGAACGCCAGCAGCCAGAACGACAAGGTCGCGCCGATGGCGACCGCGCCGCCGATGATGCGCACGGTGTAGAGCCCGGCCAAGGCGATCACATCGACCATCACCACGCGCTTGAGCCGCAGCGAATAGGCCAGGGTCATCGCGTAGTAGCCGGCCAGCACGCAAGCGAACAGCGGCCCCACGACCAGACCCAGAGCCAAGCCGATCGCGGCCAGCAACGGTGCGGCGAACAAGCCGTGCAGCAGCGGCAACGTGCCCGATGCGAACGGCCGCAGGCGCTTGCGCGGATGCTGGCGGTCGGCGTCGAGGTCGAGCAGGTCGTTGAGCAGATACACGCCCGACGCGCTCAGGCTGAAAGCGGCGAAAGCCAGCAGCGCGGCGACGATGGCCTGGGCGTCGAGGAAACGGTGCGAAGCCAGCAACGGCAGGAACACCAGCAGGTTCTTCAGCCATTGGTGCAGGCGCAAGGCCTTGATCCACGCGCGCGCGCCGCCGCCGGCCGGTGGCAGTTCGCGCGCGACCTGCGCCGCGCGCGCTGCGCGCGCGCGCAGCCCCGCCGGCGCGTTGACCACCCAGGCCAGGCGCGCGCGCGACCACACCGGCAAATCGGCGCTGGCGTTGCCCATGTAGTCGAAGCCGCGTTCGCCGAAGCGCTCCACCAACCGGCGCGCCTTGCTTTCGCCGGACAGATTCACCCCGTCCGCGCTGGCCAGCACCAATTCGAACAAACCCAGATGCGCGGCCACTTGATCGGCGAACTTGGCGTCGCTGGCGGTGCACAGCACGCGCGGCCGCGCCCGGGTGTCGCGCAGCGCCTGGATCACCCGCTCGTCGTAAGGCAGGCGCGCGGCATCGAGTTCGACCCGCTCGGCGATCTCGCGCTTGAGCGCGGCCTTGCCGCGCAGCAGCCACAGCGGCAGCAGGAACAGCAGCCAGGGTTTGCGCCCGAGCAGGGCCAGCGCCGATTCGTACAGCAGATCGGACTTGAGCAGCGTGCCGTCGAGGTCGACGCACAAGGCGACGCCGTCGTCGAGCTCGTTTGGAGGCGTGGCTGGCATTTGGGCTCGAAGATCCTGCACTCGAAGATCCTGCATCGGTCGGGTCGTCGCAAGGCTCGTCGCGCGAGCCGCTCGCACATAGTCTCGATCGCGGCCGAAGCCGCGCCGTCGCCGGCTGCGCGGGCCGCGTCGCCGCGCGCCCCAACGTCCGCTCCAGGCCGTCCCCCTGGCCCGGTGCGCCGGCTATTTTCCCATGAAACCGCGCACGCCCCGGCGCCCGCTACGGCGCCAGCAGCCCGCGCCACAACGCCATCAGCCGGGCCGGCGCCAGATGCGCGTGGAAATACTCCCGCGCCTGCCGGCCCAGCGCGACGCGGCGCGCGGGGTCGTCGGCCAAGGCCGCCAGCGCGCGCGCCAGTTCGGCGCCGTCGGCCGACGCCACCGCGATCAGCGGCGGCGGCGGCGCGCCCTGCGGCAGCGACGACTTCGCCTGGCTGACCACCGCGCGCCCGGCGGCGAGGTACATGTACAGCTTGAACGGCAGCACCCGCGCCGCCTTGCCGTCGCCGCCGAACACGCCCAGGCAGATATCGGCGGCGGCGATTTCCTGCGCCAGCGCGCTGAGCGGCTGCCAGTCGCGCACCCAGTCGATCCGCGCGCCGTCGCCGCCGGCGGCGGCCTGTTCGGCGATGAACGCCTCCAGCGCCGGGCCGAGCTGGCCGTCGCCGACGAAGCGGAACGCGAACCGCCCGCGCTGTGCCGGATCGGCCGACAGCCGCCGCACCGCATCGACGATCGCCGGCACGCCGTGCAGCGGGATCAGGGTGCCGACGAACAAGACCCGCAGCGGGCCGTCGCCGCGCGCCGCGGCATCGTCGATCGCCAGGAACGCGTCGCTGTCGATCGCCAGCGGCAGCGAGCGCACTCGCTGCGGGTCCAGGCCGAAGTCGTCGATCATCGCCTGCCGGTTGGCTTCGGTGTCCACCAGCACCACCGCCGCCGCACGCAGCGCCCGCGCCTCGATCCGCCGGACCCGGCGCGAAGCGGCCGAATCGCCGCCGCGCGCGCGGTCGCGGAACATCGAATCCCAGATCGAGATGTAGGCATCGACGATGCAGCGCGGGCGCAGCCGCGCCGGCAGCCAGGACGCCAGCCACATGAAGAACAGGCTCGGATACGGCACGTACACCGGCACCGCGCGGCCGCGCGCGGCGAGCAGCACGCGCAGCAGGCTGAGCAGATTGCCCAGTCCCAGGCGCGCCAACGTCCACAGCTGCCGCAGCGGCGACAGCCCGCGCAGCTTCCACAGATGCAGCTGCGGCGGCAGCGGCTTGCCCAGGTCGCGCAGTCGCGCGACATCGTGCGCTTGCAACTGCAGCAAGGTCTGTTCGGCATTGGGATAGCCCGAACCCGAGGCGCGCAATCCAGCGACGATCAGGGTCGGCGCGCTCATGCCCCGCCCTGCTGCGCGCGGCGCATCAAGATCCGTCCGGCCAGCGTTCCGGCGCACTCGCTGGCCAGGATCAGCGCCCGCGCCGCGACCGTTCCGGCCAGCACCGCGCTCGCCGCGGCCGCGCCGGACATCGAGGCGACCACCGATTCGCGCACGCCCAACCCGCCCGGCGCCAGGATCGCCAACACCCCGGCGACGGTGCCGGCGAACAAGGCCTGCACGAACTTCAGCGCATCGGCCGGCGCGACCAGCACCAGATAGGCGCCTGCATACGGCGCCATCGCCAAGGCATAGCCCGCCAGCGACGCTGCCAGCGGCGCGGCCCGCACCGGCGTGCGCGCGCGCAGCGCCCACAGCGCCGCGGCCAGCGCCAGCGCGGCCGCCACCGCCGCCGCGACCCACAACCCCAGGCCGAAACCGCGGTCGAGCGCATACGCCGCCGCCGCGATGCCCGCGCAAAGCGCCAGCGAGAAGCCCTGTTCGAGCACGCCGACGATCACGCTCGTGCGCGCAGGCACGCCGAAGCGCGCCAGCGACAGGCCGCGCCCCAAGACGTGCCCGACCCCGATCGGCACGTACTTCGCCAACAACGTCGCCAGCCACACTCCGGCCAGTAACCCGCCGCGCGCCGGCGCGGCGAAGGCCCGGTTGGCGAGCGCGAACGCGCCGGCGTTGATCGCCAGAGAGGCCGCGAACAGTACGAAGGCCAGCGCCAAGCGTTCCGGCGCGATCGCCTGCAGCGCCTGCCAGAACTGCGGCCCCTGCACGCCCAGGTAGCGCGCCGCGAACAGCAGCGCCGCTACGGCCAGGGCGTATCCGAGGCCCAGCCGCCAGGCCTTGCGCGCATCAACCGCCATGACCGCGGTCGGCCCGCACCCAGCGGTGCAGGTACTGGAAGGTCACGAAGCCGCGGAACGGCCAGAAATCCAGCAATTTGGCCGGCACCAGGCTCCAGGCCTTGGATTCGATCAGGCGCACGTTGCGGCGTTCGGCGCGCGCGCTGAGCCCGGCCTGCGCGCCCAATCGCAGGATGTCGCGGCGGGCGAAGAAGCGCAGGTGGGTGCGGTCGTGGATGCCGCGTTCGCGCGCCGGCCAGGTGCCGAGCAATCCGAGCGCAATGAAAGTGGAAAGATGACGAACGTTGGGCAGGCTGGTGATCACGCAACCGCCTTCGGCCAGACGCCCGACCAGGGCCTGCAGCACCGGCAGCGGCTCGGCCACGTGCTCGAGCACGTCGGCGCAGACGATCGCGTCGAACGGCGCTTGCGCGGCCAGCGCGCGTATCGTCTCGGGATCGTCGATGCGGCCTTGCAGCACTTCGTCCAGCTGGCCGCGCGCGTGCTCGGCCAATTCCGGCGACGGCTCCACGCCGACCACGCGCACTTGCGGACAGCGCTCGCGGATCAGCGCAGCGCTCATGCCGGCACCGCAGCCTACGTCCAGCACCCGCCTGGTTTCGGGCGGGAGCAAGCGCACCACGTCCGGACGCGCGCCCGAATAGCCACGGAAGCGGGCACGCAGCCCGCCGCGACCATCGGCTACTGCCATTCGCCGCTCCCGAGAGCGTCGCTCCTGAGGGCATCGTTCTTGAGAGGTGCGGCCTTGAGAGGATCGCTCCCGGCCGGCTCGTCCTCGCTGGGACCGGACGCCGCGTCGCGCCCGTGCAGATAGGTCAGACCGGTGATCTGCTCCGACACCAGACCGATCAGGAACACGATCACCGCCGCGCTCAGCATCAGCGCGCTCATGTTGGTGAAGCGGCCCTGGGTGGCGAAAGTCCAGGCGTAGTGGCCCAGGCCCAGCAGGGCGAAGGTCACCGCGGTCGGCGCGAACAGCTTCAACGGCGAATACAGCGTGGCGATCTTGAAGATGATCAGCAAGAAGCGCACGCCGTCGCGCAGCGGACGGATGTGGCTCTGCGTGCCGACCCGCTTGGCCACGTCGATGGGCACGTAGGTCACCGGGTAGGCGCTGCGGAAGAACGCCATCGTGCTGGTGGTCGGATAGCTGAAACCGTTCGGCAACAAATGCAGGAACTCGCGGAACTTGCCCGCGCGCACCGCGCGGAAGCCCGAGGTCAGGTCCTGGACCTTGTGTCCGGTCATCCAGCTGGCCAGCCGGTTGTACAGCGCGTTGGCGGCGCCGCGGCCGACGCTGGCCTGGCCGCTGGCGTTGCGCGCGCCCACGGCCATGTCGTAGCCGCGGTCGAGCTCGGCCAGCAACAGTTGGATATGGGCCGGGTCGTGCTGGCCGTCGGCGTCCATGAACACGATCACCTCGCCGCGCGCGGCGCGCGCGCCGCGCTTGATCGCCGCGCCGTTGCCCATCGAATACGGCGAGCGCAGCACCTTGGCGCCGAGCCCGGCAGCGACTTGGGTGGTGTCGTCGGTCGAACCGTCGTCCACCACGATGATTTCCGCGTCCGGCAGCGCCGCACGCAGCGCCGGCAAGGTACGGCGTAGCCCCTCCGACTCGTTCTTGGCCGGCAAAACGATAGAAATAGACATGCCACCTCCCCGTGGCGGAGGATACCTTGTCCCGGTTGGACCCGACATGGGCCGACCGCAGAATAGCGACGCCGTTCCGCTCGCCACGACCTGAGATTGCGGTAAAGTCAGGGTGGGGAAAACTGAGGGCTGAGATGTCCACCGCTACTGCCAACCTGGTGGGAATCACCGGCATTGCCCGGCGTTTGGTCATGGATGGCGCCCTGGACGAGGTCAAGGCCCGCGAAGCCATGGCCGCGGCCAGCGCCGAGCGCAAGCCGCTGGCCTCATACCTGGCTGAGAACCGCCTGGCCACCTCGGCCCAGCTCGCCGCCGCCAACTCCATCGAGTTCGGCGTGCCGCTGTTCGACGCCTCCGCGATGGATCCGGCCCAGTCGGCCTCGCGCCTGATCAGCGAAGAACTGGTCCGCAAGCACAACGCCCTGCCCCTGTTCAAACGCGGCAACAAGTTGTTCATCGGCCTGGCCGACCCGACCAACAGCCGCGCGCTCGACGAGATCAAGTTCCAGACCAACCTGGTGATCGAGGCGATCCTGGTCGACGAAGACCTGATCAAGTCCACGCTCGACCGCTGGATGGACACCAACGACACCCTGGGCGACGCCACCGGCGACGGCGAGGGCCTGGACACCCTGGAAGTCGGCAAGGACGACGAGGGCCTGTCCGCCGGCGGCGACAGCGGCATCGACGCCAAGGGCGACGACACCCCGGTGGTGAAGTTCGTCAACAAGGTGCTGGTCGACGCGATCCGCCGCGGCGCCTCGGACATCCACTTCGAGCCCTACGAAACCGAATACCGCGTGCGCCTGCGCATCGACGGCCTGCTCAAGCAGGTCGCCAAGGTGCCCAACAAGCTGCACTCGCGCATCGCCGCGCGCCTGAAGGTCATGGCGCAGCTGGACATCGCCGAGAAGCGCGTGCCGCAGGACGGCCGCATCAAGCTCAACCTGTCCAAGACCAAGCAGATCGACTTCCGCATGAGCACCTTGCCGACCCTGTTCGGCGAGAAGATCGTGCTGCGTATCCTCGACGGCTCGGCCGCGCGGCTGGGCATCGAGAAGCTCGGCTACGAGGACGATCAGCGCGATTTGTTCGTCAACGCGGTGGTCAAGCCCTACGGCATGGTCCTGGTGACCGGCCCGACCGGCTCGGGCAAGACCGTGTCGCTGTACACCGCGCTCAACATCCTCAACGACGATCAGCGCAACATCTCCACGGTCGAAGACCCGGTCGAAATCCGCGTGCCGGGCATCAACCAGGTGCAGATGAACGTCAAGCGCGGCATGACGTTCGCCGCCGCGCTGCGCAGCTTCCTGCGCCAGGATCCGGACGTGATCATGGTCGGCGAAATCCGCGACCTGGAGACCGCCGAAATCGCCATCAAGGCCGCGCAGACCGGCCACATGGTGCTGTCCACGCTGCACACCAACGACGCCCCGCAGACCATCGCGCGCCTCATGAACATGGGCGTGGCGCCGTACAACATCACCTCCTCGGTGACCTTGGTGATCGCCCAGCGCCTGGCCCGACGCCTGCACGACTGCAAGCGCGAGGTTCATCTGCCCGAGCACGCGCTGCTGGCCGAAGGTTTCACCCCCGAAGAAGTCGCCGCCGGCATCACCCTGTTCGAACCGGTCGGCTGCCCCGACTGCACCGAGGGGTATAAGGGCCGTACCGGCATCTACCAGGTCATGCCGATGACCGAAGAAATCCAGGCGATCGTGCTCGAAGGCGGCAACGCGATGCAGATCGCCGCCGCCGCCACGCGGTCGGGCGTGCGCGATCTGCGCCGCTCGGCCCTGGTCAAGGCGCTCAACGGCGTCACCAGCCTGGCCGAAATCAACCGCGTAACCAAGGACTAACCCATGTCCGCGACCCGATCCGCCACTCGCGCCGCCACCAAGACCGCCCCCCCGGTCCGTCGCGAAAATCCCCTGGAAATGTTCGTCTGGCAGGGCACCGACAAGCGCGGCATCAAGATGAAGGGCGAGCAGGCGGCCAAGAACGCCCACCTGCTGCGCGCCGAGCTGCGCCGCCAGGGCATCACGCCCAATGTGGTGAAGCCCAAGGGCAAGCCGCTGTTCGGCGCCTCCGGCAAGCGCATCACCCCCGGCGACATCGCCATCTTCAGCCGCCAGATCGCCACGATGATGAAGTCGGGCGTGCCGATCGTGACCTCGCTGGAGATCATCGGCGAGGGCCACAAGAACCCGCGCATGAGGAAGCTGCTCAACGCCATCCGCGCGGACCTGGAAAGCGGTCTGTCGCTGTACGAGGCAATGAGCAAGCACCCGGTCCAGTTCGACGAGCTCTACCGCAACCTGGTCAAGGCCGGCGAATCGGCCGGTGTGCTGGAAACCGTGCTCGACACGGTCGCGACCTACAAGGAAAACATCGAAACCTTGAAGGGCAAGATCAAGAAGGCGCTGTTCTACCCGGCCACGGTGGTCGCGGTGGCGATCCTGGTCAGCGCGATCCTGCTGATCTTCGTGGTGCCGCAGTTCCAGGCCACGTTCAAGAGCTTCGGCGCCGACCTGCCGGCGTTCACGCTGATGGTCATCGGCATGAGCGACTTCATGATCCAGTGGTGGTGGGCGATACTGCTGATGCTGGTCGGCGCGGTGGTGGCCTTCATCATGGCCAAGAACCGATCCCCGGCCTTCGCCCATTTCCTCGACCGGGCGATGCTGAAGATCCCGGTGGTCGGGCAGATTCTGCACAACGCCGCGGTCGCGCGCTTCGCCCGCACCCTGGCGGTGACCTTCCGCGCCGGCGTGCCGCTGGTGGAAGCGCTGGACACCGTCGCCGGCGCCACCGGCAACGTGGTCTACGAAAAAGCGGTCTATCGCATCCGCGACGACGTCTCGGTCGGCTACCAGGTCAACATGGCGATGAAGCAGGTCAACCTGTTCCCGCACATGGTGATCCAGATGACCGCGATCGGCGAAGAGGCCGGCGCGCTCGACACCATGCTGGTCAAGGTCGCCGAGTTCTACGAGCAGGAGGTCAACAACGCCGTCGACGCGCTGTCGAGCCTGCTGGAACCGCTGATCATGATCATCCTGGGCGTCATCGTCGGCGGCATGGTGGTGGCGATGTACCTGCCGATCTTCAAGCTGGCAGCGACGATCTGATCGGCGATATCCTCACCGCATGGCATTCCTAGATCAGAACCCCGGCCTCGGGTACCCGCTCGCGGCCGGTTTCGGGCTGCTGCTCGGCAGTTTCTACAACGTGGTCATCCTGCGCCTGCCCAAGCGGCTGGAGTGGGAGTGGAAGAAGGATTCGCGCGAGGCCCTGGAGCTGCCGGAGGTCTACGACCCGCCGCCGCCCGGCATCGTGGTCGAGCGTTCGCACTGCCCGCACTGCAAGCACCAGCTTGCCTGGTTCGAGAACATTCCGCTGTTCAGCTACCTCGCGCTGCGCGGGCGCTGCCGTTACTGCAAGACCCCGATCTCGATGCAGTACCCGGCGGTCGAGCTGCTGACGATGCTGCTGATCCTCGCCTGCGTCGCCCGCTTCGGCTTCGGCTGGCAGGGCTTCGGGGCGATGGTGTTCACCAGCTTCCTGATCATCCTGTCGGGCATCGACCTGCGCACGCAGTACCTGCCCGACAAGCTCACCCTGCCCTTGATGTGGCTGGGCATCATCGCCGCCAGCGACAACCTGTATTTCCCGGTCAAGCCGGCCGTGCTCGGCGCGATCGCCGGCTACGGCAGCCTGTGGCTGTTGAACTGGATCTACCGGCAGTACCAGGTAGTGGTCAAACGGGTCAAAGACCCGCGCGACGGCATGGGCGGCGGCGACTTCAAGCTGCTCGCCGCGATCGGCGCCTGGGTCGGGCTCAAGGGCGTGCTGCCGGTCATCCTGATGTCGTCCCTGGTCGGCGCGGTGATCGGCTCGATCTGGCTCGCGATCAAGGGCCGCGACATGGGCATCCCGATTCCGTTCGGGCCCTATCTGGCCATCGCCGGCTGGATCGTGTTCTTCTGGGGCGAAAGCCTGCTGCAGGCCTACCTGTCCTACTCCGGACTGGGCTGATGGCCGGCTTCTGCGTCGGCGTCACCGGCGGCGTGGCTTCGGGCAAGAGCGAAGCGACCCGGCGCTTCGAAGCGCTGGGCATCGTCGTCGCCGATGCCGATCTGGCCGCGCGCGCCGCGGTGGCGCCCGGCAGCGACGGCTTGGCCGAAGTCGCCGCGACGTTCGGCCCGCAAATACTCGCCGCCGACGGCGGCCTGGACCGAGCGGCGATGCGCCGCCTGGTGTTCGCCGACGCGGCCGCGCGCAAGCGGCTGGAAGCCATCGTCCACCCGCGCGTGCGGGCGATGCTGCAGGCGCAATGCGCGCAGGCGCCGGGCGCCTACGCGATCGCCGCGATCCCGCTGCTGGCCGAGGGCGGCCGCGAGGCCTATCCCTGGCTGGACCGGGTGCTGGTGGTCGATGTCCCCACCGAGGTGCAACAGACGCGGGTGATGCAACGCGACCGCATCGACGCCGAACTGGCCGCGCGCATGATCGCCGCCCAGGCCACGCGCGAGGCGCGGCTGGCGGTGGCGGACGACATCGTGGTCAACGACGGGCCGCTCGAAGCGCTGCAGGCGCAGGTGGAAGCCCTGGATCGGCGCTATCGGGCGATGGCTGCGGCAGCGGGTTGAGCGCGCAGCGGCTGGCACAAAGGCGTCGGGCCTGAAGGCCCTCCCACAACAGCGAAGACCCTCCTACAGCCGCCGCTCGCCCGCCATCGCATCGTTGCGGGCGGGCGTTGGCTTTTGTGGGAGGGCCTTCAGGCCCGATGCTTTTCGATCAGGCGAGGCCCAAGCCCCCGCCCCTCCAATCACGCCGGCCACAGGCTCCGGATCGCCGCCACGCCTTGGGCGCCATGCCGGCGCGCATCGGCCAGATCCTGCGCGCCGAGCCCGCCGATGGCGTAGATCGGCAGCGACACCGATTCGCGCAGCGCCGCGAACGCTTCCCAGCCGATCCCCAGCACGCTGGGATGGCTCGGCGTAGGCTTGATCGAACCGACCACGGCGAAATCGCAGCCCAGGGCCTGCGCCGCCTGCAGCTCGCGGGCGTCGTGGCAGGACGCCGCCAGCGGCAGTTCCGCCGGCAGCGGGCGCTCGCTCAGCCCGCGCAGTTGCGCCGCGCGCAGGTGCGCGCCCACGCCCAGCTCGCGCGCCAGGTTCAGATCGGCGTTGATCAGCAGCTCGGCCTTGGCCGCCCGGCCACGCTTGGCCGCGGCGGCGGCTAGCCGGTGCCAGCGCGCGGGATCGGCCGCGCTCAGGGCCGGCGCGCGCAATTGCACGCGCTTGACGCCCGCGGCTAAAGCGGCGGCCAGCGCGGCCAGCCAGGCTTCGTCGTCGTCGCCGGGCTCGGGCGTCACCAGATACCGGTCGGGTTGCTCCAGCGCCGCCACCACCGGCCGGTCGGCCGGCGGCATCGCGTAGCTGGCCAGCTTATGCGGTGGCACCCAGGCCAGGGCCTGCCCCTCGCGCCCGCGCGCGCTGCCGCGCCAGGCGCGCACTTCGCGCACGTCCAGCACCAGGCGTTTGTCGGGATAGATCTGCGGCACCCGGATCAGCTCGGCGCCGATCTCGCTGTCGATGCCCAGCTCTTCGTGCAGTTCGCGGCTCAGCGCCGCCTCGGGCGTTTCGCCCGGCTCGCGCTTGCCGCCGGGGAATTCCCACAGGCCGGCCAGGTCGCGCCCTTCGGTGCGCCGGGTCAGCAGCACCCGGCCGCGGGCGTCGCGGATGACGCCGGCGACGACCTCGACCACGCGCGAACGTGGTCGCGGCACCTCCGCGTCGGCCGAAGCGCCGGCGTCCGCATCCCCGGGCCCGGCGCCGTCGCGGCGTCCTTCGCCCGCGCTGCGGCCGCCGGGCTGCTCAGCCCAACTGCCCATGGCAATGCTTGTACTTCTTGCCGCTGCCGCAGGGGCAGGGATCGTTGCGGCCGACATTGGCGAAGGCGTCTTCCGACAGCTGCACCTGCTCGGCTTCCTCGTCGGCGCCGAAACCGCCGGCGCTGGCGTGCTGGAACTGCATCTGGCGCAGCTGAGCCTCGGCCTGGGCGCGTTCCTGCTGCTCCAGCGCGGCGATCTCTTCCTCGCTCTGGATGCGCACGCGCGCCAGGATCGTCACCACCTCGCGCTTGACCTTGTCGAGCATCTCCGAGAACAGCTCGAAGGCTTCCTTCTTGTATTCCTGCTTGGGCTGCTTCTGCGCGTAACCGCGCAGGTGGATGCCCTGGCGCAGGTAATCCATGCGCGCCAGATGCTCCTTCCAGTTCTGGTCGAGCACGTTGAGCATGATGTGCTTTTCCAGCATGCGCATGGTTTCCGGACCGAGCTGCTGCTCGCGCGCGGCGAAGTGCGCGTCCACCGCCTCCTGCACCTGGCGCCCGATCGCCTCGGCGTCGAGCTCCTCGGCCTTGGCCGCGGTCTCCACCAGCGGCACCTGCACGCCGAAGTCGGAGGCCAGCGCGGTCTGCAGGCCCGGCAGATCCCACTGCTCGTCGATCGAATCGGCCGGCACGTGGCGCTGCACCGTCTCGGCGACCACGTCGCCGCGGATGCCGTCGACGTTCTCCTGCACGCTCTCGGCTTCCAGCAGCTCGTCGCGCTGGCCGTAGATGACCTTGCGCTGGTCGTTGTTGACGTCGTCGAAGTCGAGCAGGTTCTTGCGGATGTCGAAGTTGTGGGCCTCGACCTTGCGCTGCGCGTTGGCGATCTGCTTGGTCACCAGCGGGCTTTCGATGATGTCGTCTTCCTTCAGGCCCATGCGCGCCATCACCTTCTGCACCCAGTCGGCGGCGAAGATACGCATCAGGTTGTCTTCCAGCGACAGATAGAAGCGCGAGGAACCCGGGTCGCCCTGGCGGCCGGCGCGGCCGCGCAACTGGTTGTCGATGCGGCGCGATTCGTGGCGTTCGGTGCCGATGATGTGCAGGCCGCCGGAGGCCTTGACCGCGTCGTGGCGCTGCTGCCACTCGCCCTTCAGGCGCTTGTGGGTGACCTCGTCGACCGGCTCGCCGTTGTTCTGCGCGGCCAGGTCGGCCAGTTCGGATTCCAGCGAGCCGCCGAGCACGATGTCGGTGCCGCGGCCGGCCATGTTGGTGGCGATGGTGATCGCGCCCGGCCGGCCGGCCTGGGCGATGATGTTGGCCTCGCGCTCGTGCTGCTTGGCGTTGAGCACCTCATGGTGCACGCCGGCGGCCGTGAGCTGCTGGCTCAGCATTTCCGACACTTCGATCGAAGTCGTGCCGACCAGCACCGGCTGGCCGCGCTCGTGCGCGGCCTGGATCTCGGCCAGCACCGCGCGGTATTTGCCGTTGCGGTTGAGGAAGACCTGGTCGGAATGGTCCTTGCGCTGGGCCGGACGGTTGGTCGGGATCACGATCACTTCCAGGCCGTAGATGCTCTGGAATTCGTAGGCCTCGGTGTCCGCCGTACCGGTCATGCCGGCCAGCTTCTTGTACATGCGGAACAGGTTCTGGAAGGTGATGCTCGCCAGCGTCTGGTTCTCGCGCTGGACCGGCACGCCTTCCTTCGCTTCCACCGCCTGGTGCAGGCCGTCGGACCAGCGTCGGCCGGTCAGGGTGCGGCCGGTGAATTCGTCGACGATCACCACCTCGCCGTCGCGCACGATGTAATCGACGTCGCGCTGGTAGATCGCGTGCGCGCGCAGCGCCGCGTTGAGGTGGTGCACGACCGAGATGTTCTGGCCCGCGTACAGCGATTCTTCGTCGCCGATGATGCCGGCCTTGCGCAGCAGCGCTTCGGCGTGTTCCTGGCCGGCTTCGGACAGGTGCACCTGCTTGCCCTTCTCGTCGACCCAGTAATCGCCGTCGCCGTCTTCCTTCTCCTGGCGGGTCAGCGTGGGGACGATGCGGTTGACCTTGATGTACAGCTCCGGCGACTCGTCGGCCGGGCCGGAGATGATCAGCGGGGTGCGCGCTTCGTCGATCAGGATCGAGTCGACTTCGTCGACGATGGCGTAGTGCAGGCCGCGCTGGAAGCGGTCGTCCTTCGACAGCGCCATGTTGTCGCGCAGGTAGTCGAAGCCGAATTCGTTGTTGGTGCCGTAGGTGATGTCGCTGGCGTAGGCGGCGTGCTTGTCGGCATGGTTCATGCCCGGATACACCACGCCCACGCTCAGGCCGAGCCAGTTGTAGAGCTTGCCCATCCAGGCCGAGTCGCGCCGGGCCAGGTAGTCGTTGACGGTGACCACGTGGGTGCCCTTGCCTTCCAGGGCGTTGAGGTAGACCGGCAGCGTGCCGACCAGGGTCTTGCCTTCGCCGGTGCGCATCTCGGCGATCTTGCCCAGGTGCAGGACCATGCCGCCGATCATCTGCACGTCGTAATGGCGCATGCCCAGCACGCGCTTGGACGCTTCGCGGCAGACCGCGAACGCTTCGGGCAACAGCTTGTCGAGCGATTCGCCGTCGGCGATGCGCTTCTGGAACTCCGGCGTCTTGGCCTGCAGCTGGGCGTCGGAGAGTTTTTCCATCTCCGCTTCTAGCGCATTGATCTTGACGACAGATCGTTGCAGTTGGCGCAGCAGGCGATCGTTGCGGCTGCCGAAAACGCGGGTAAGCAAGCTGTTGAGCATGACGGGTCCGTGTAAAGCGAACGGGGTTGCACAGGCGGGACGTGTTAAGAGCGCGTTGCCGCCGGCAAGTTCCCCAGGAATCCAGCAGACCGCCCGATCGCCGCGTCCGCGCCCCTGTTCGGGGCCCTGAAACGCGATCGGGGGCGCCATGCGCCCCCGATTCGGATCGAGCCTGGTCTTTGGCCACACGCATTCTAGCGTGGGGGGCGACCTGAACGGTATCAAGGGGGAAAAGCGACGGGGGAATGTGGGACTTTGCCCAATTCCACAGTTCGCGGGTCGGTCCCGACGGCGAGTTGCACACCCGGCCGGCCGCAGGAGCGGCCGGCGTTCAGCGGACCGCGAGCCAGTGGCTCGCGAGCGGTCCGCTTCACCCCCTCAGCGGCGACTGCTGGTTGAGGAACTTGACCGGATTGACCACCCGGCCGTTCTCCCACACCTCGAAATGCACGTGGGCGCCGGTGGAGCGGCCGCTGGAACCGGCCTTGGCCACTTCCTGGCCGGCGCGGACCAGCTCGCCGACCTTCATCAGCAGGCGCGAGTTGTGCGCGTAGCGGGTCACGTAGCCGTTGCCGTGGTCGATCTCGATGACGTTGCCATAGCCCGAGCGCACGCCCGAGTAGCTGACCACGCCGTCGGCCACCGCCAGCACCGGGTCGCCGATGTCGGCTTCGAAATCGATGCCCTTGTGGAACGCGGCGCCGCCGTTGAACGGGTCGGCGCGGCCGCCGAAGCCGGAGGTGATGTAGCTGTTGGCGATCGGGGCGCGCGAGGGCACCGCGTTCATGTCGATCTGGCGGTTGAACAGCAGCGACTCCAGCACCGTCAGCTGCTCGCCGGAGGCCTTGAACTGCTGCTTGAGCTGGTCCATGCCGGCGTTGAGCTCGGGCTTGGACATGTCGCGCACCGGGCCGGCGCCGCCGACGCCGACCGGCTTGTTGAAGTCGAATTCGCCGTCCTGGAGCTGGCCGATGCGGGTCAGGCGCTCGCCCAGGGCGTTGAGGCGGTTGGCCTCGGCCTGCAGCTCGCCCATGCGCGCGGCCAGGGCGTTGATCTCGCGCTGCGCGTCGCGGCGGGTGACGGCGATCTGGTCGTGCTGCTGGGCCAGTTCGGCGCGTAGCATGCGGTTGTCGGCGATGCCGGCGCCGGCGCCGACGCAAACGCCGGTGCCCAGCAGCAGCGCGATCGCCAGTGCGGGGCGGCGGGAGCCGGCCCGGCCGCACTGCTGGAAGAAGTTCCCCAGCCGTTCGCGCGTGTGCTCAACGATGGATTGATAGGTCATGAGTCCGATGTCTGATTCCAAGCCCAAAAGGCCGCAGTCGCGCCGCCCTTCCACTCCACGCATCGCTCTGGATGCGTTGATGGAGGACAGCGCCGCCAACCCGATCAAGCGAGCCCTATGGCTCGAAGATCTGGACCTTCGGTTACGCCCCTACCTGCCGCCTTCGCTCGCCGCGCATGCGCGGCTGGCCAACTTCGAACGCGGCAGGCTCGTGTATGTCGTCGATGCTCCGGTGTGGCGCGCCAAATTACGGCTGGCCGCACCCGAAATGCTCGACGCAGCCCGGTCCGTCGGACTGAAAGCGGCCGAACTCGTCGTCAAGACGACGATCCCGCAGCCGGCGGCAGCACCGGTGCGACAGGCCAAACCCCTGTCGGCCGCAACGCAGCAAGCGCTGCGGGCCGCGCTGGATTCGCTGCGCGACCCCGATGAAACCAAGGGCCGCGGCGACGCCAACTGACTGCTCGGGCGGTTCGCGCGGGGGGCGTTCCGATAGGGGCCGAGAGCCGGGTCGGGGCATCCTACTGGCCCAACTCCCGGGGTTTGTTAAACGATCGGAAGCATTCCGGAAAAGTTCCGTTAGAAAATCGTTAACCCGTCACGTGACATTCACGAGTGTGATCTGGTTAACGTTCCTGACTTTTCTGGGCCGGCATCACGGGCCGGCAGAGACGCGCGTTCAGCTTGGAACGCGGACTGGACACGCGGTGTAGTCGCGGGGTATCGCGACGGGGCGGCGGGAGGCCCGCTCGCCGCAGGCGCCGGCGTGACGCCGGCGCGGCCTCAGGCGAACGCCGCCTCGCCGCCGTAGGCGACCGGGCCGTCCGCGGTCTGGTCGTAGCTGACCAGCTCCCAGGCCGAGCGCTCGGCCAGCAGCGCGCGCACCAGCTTGTTGTTGAGCGCGTGGCCGGACTTGTAGCCCTCGTAGGCGCCGATGATGGCGTGGCCGGCCAGGTACAGGTCGCCGACCGCGTCGAGAATCTTGTGGCGGACGAACTCGTCGACGTAGCGCAGGCCGTCGTCGTTGAGCACGCGGAACTCGTCGAGCACGATCGCGTTGTCCATCGAGCCGCCCAGGCCGAGGTTGCGCTCGCGCATGTATTCCAGGTCGCGCATGAAGCCGAAGGTGCGGGCGCGGCTGACTTCGCGGATGTAGTTCTCGGTCGAGAACTCCACCTGCGCGCGCGACTGCGAGGCCGGGATCGCCGGATGGTCGAAGACCACGGTGAAGCCCAGGCGGAACCCGTCGAACGGCTCGAACCGGGCGATCTTGTCGCCGTCGCGCACTTCCACCGGGTGCTTGATGCGGATGAAACGCTTGGGCGCGTCCTGCTCGGCGATGCCGGCGGACTGCAGCAGGAACACGAACGGACCGGCCGAGCCGTCCATGATCGGCACTTCCGGCGCGGACAGCTCAACATAGCAATTGTCGATGCCCAGCCCGGCCATCGCCGAGAGCAGGTGCTCCACCGTCATGACCTTGCCGGCGCCGTAGGTCAGGCCGGTGCACAGCGTGGTCTCGGTGACCAGGTCGGCGCGCGCGGGCATCTCCACCACCGGGTCGAGATCGGTGCGGCGGAACACGATGCCGGTGTCGACCGGGGCCGGGCGCAGGGTCAGGAAGACCTTTTCGCCGCTGTGCAGACCCACGCCGGTGGCGCGGATGACGGTCTTGAGGGTGCGCTGGCGCGACATGGGAATGTAGGGCTTTCCGCGAAAACGATGGAGTTCTTGTGACGATCCGACCGCCTGGCCGCTGTGGCTCGCAGGGGCGGAATAGCTAATTGGGGTCGCTACGAAACCGCGCAAGAGTAGCACGCGGGTTCCTGAACCTGAACGCAAGAGACACACTGTCCCGCCGTTGTCAACAGCGCGGCGCAAACTGACCGGTCGGCCCGCAACCGGGCCGACCGGCCCAAAAGCCCCGGCGCCTGAGCGCCGGGGCAAGGTGCCCTGGGGACCGGGGACGAGTCCGGTCCGGGGTAGTGCTGCCCTTGGCGGGCGGTACCGCTGCAACCGGCCTGGCGGGCGACGAGTACCGGCAACGAACCGCGGCGCGGACGGTTTACCGCCGTCCGCTCCGAAGTCGCGCCGCGCGCCCTGCCCGCGCGGCCGTCAGTCCGCCTGGCGGCGCAGGAACGCCGGGATGTCCAGGTAGCTGTTGTCGCTGCCGAAGTCCGCCACCGCCGGGCCGGTCGGCTCCTGGCGGGCGCTGCCGCGCAGGTTGCCGCCGAAGCTCGGCATGGGCGCGTGGCCGACGTCGTCCATCGCCGAGAACTCGGGCTGGCCGGTGGTCGCGTTGCGCACCAGCTGGATCGGCGCGCGCTGCGCTTCGCGCTCGTAGCCGGCGCCGTGACCGCGCACCGACTGCTTGGCGACCACGCGGTTGAGGCCGGTGGCGACCACGGTGACCTTGACCTCGTCCTGCATGTCCGGGTCGAGCACGGTGCCGATGACCACGGTCGCGTCTTCGGAAGCGAAGTTCTCGATGGTGCGGCCGACCTCGTCGAACTCGGCCATGGTGAAGTCCGGGCCGGCGGTGATGTTGACCAGGATGCCGTTGGCGCCGGCCAGGTTGACGTCGTCGAGCAGCGGGTTCTGGATCGCAGACTCGGCCGCGGCCTGGGCGCGATCGTCGCCGCGCGCGGCTCCGGTGCCCATCATCGCCAGGCCCATCTCGCTCATCACCGTGCGCACGTCGGCGAAGTCGACGTTGATCAGGCCCGGGCGCACGATCAGATCGGCGATGCCCTGCACGGCGCCGAGCAGCACGTCGTTGGCGGCGCGGAAGGCCTGGATCATCGTGGCGTTGCGGCCGAGCACGGTGATCAGCTTCTCGTTGGGGATGGTGATCAGCGAGTCGCAGTGGTGCGAGAGTTCCTCGATGCCCTTGAGCGCCACCTGCATGCGGCGGCGGCCCTCGAACGGGAACGGCTTGGTGACCACGGCGACGGTCAGGATGCCCATCTCCTTGGCCAGCTGCGCCACCACGGGCGCGGCGCCCGTGCCGGTGCCGCCGCCCATGCCGGCGGTGATGAACACCATGTCGGCGCCGGTCAGCGCGTCCATGATGCGCTCGCGGTCTTCCAGCGCGGCCTGGCGGCCGACTTCCGGATTCGCGCCCGCGCCCAGGCCCTTGGTGACGTTGCTGCCGAGCTGCAGCTGCAGCTTGGCGCCGCAGTTCTTGATCGCCTGCGCGTCGGTGTTGGCGGTGATGAACTCCACCCCGTCGACGTTGCCGCTGACCATGTGCGCCACGGCGTTGCCGCCGCCGCCGCCCACGCCGACGACCTTGATCACCGCGTTCGGGGCCATTTTTTCAACCAATTCGAAATGTGCCATGTCCTCGTCCTCTTTGAGCCGGGATTTTGGGATTGGGGATGCGGCATTCGCAAAGCGCGATCCGACCCTCCATCACCTTCTCGGCGTTTATGGTTTTTATGTTTGAACAACTAAACGACGTACTGCTTCGTTACGACTTCCGTGTTTGCCCTGTTCCGCTTTTGCGCTTGCCTCTAAACCAATCGCGAGCCGCGGCCGCTCAAAACTCGCCGCGATACCAATTCTTCAACTTGCTCAGGAAGCTGCCGGCGCGGCCGGTGGAGATCACCGGGCGGCGCGGGTTCTCGATCTGGCTGCCCATCAGCAGCAGGCCCACGCCGGTGGCGTGGACCGGGTTGCCGACCACCTCGCCCAGGCCGGTGACGTGCTGGGGAATGCCCACGCGCACCGGCATCTGCAGCATTTCCTCGGCCAGCTCGACCACGCCTTCCATCTTCGCCGCGCCGCCGGTCAGGACCATGCCGGCGCGCACGTGGTGCTCGAAACCCGAGCGGCGCAGTTCGGCCTGGATCATTTCGAAGATTTCCTCGTAGCGCGCCTGCACCGCCTGCGCCAGCGAGTGGCGCGGCATGCGCCGCGGCGGCCGGTCGCCGACGCTGGGCACCTGGATGGATTCCTCGGCGGTGGCCATCTGCGCCAGCGCGCAGGCGTAGCGGACCTTGATCTGCTCGGCCTCCGGGGTCGGCGTGCGCAGCATGTGGGCGATGTCTTCGGTGACCTTGTCGCCGGCGATCGGCAGGCTGGCGCTGTGGGCGATGGCGCCCTGCACGAACACCGAGATGTCGGTGGTGCCGGCGCCGATGTCGACCAGGATCACGCCGAGCTCGCGCTCATCGCTGGTCAGCACCGCGTTGCTGGAAGCCAGCACGCCCAGGATCAGATCGTCCACCTGCAGGCCGCAGCGCTGCACACACTTGCTGATGTTGGCCGCGGCCGACTGCGCGCACACCACCAGGTGCGCGTGCACCTCCAGGCGCACGCCGGTCATGCCGACCGGGTTGCGGATGCCTTCCTGCGAATCGTCGAGCACGTAGTCGCGCGGGATCGCATGCAGGATCTTCTGGTCGGCCGGGATCGCCACCGCCTTGGCCGCTTCCAGCACCCGATCGAGGTCGCCGTAGGTGACCTCGCCGTCGCGGATCGGGGCGATGCCCTGCGAGTTGCGGCACTGGATGTGGTTGCCGGAGATCGAGGCGTAGACCGAGCGGATCTCGCAGCCGGCCATCAGCTCGGCCTCTTCGATCGCGCGCTGGATCGACTGCACGGTGGATTCGATGTCGACCACCACGCCGCGCTTGAGCCCGCGCGATTCGTGCGAACCGATGCCGATGACTTCGATCGGATTTCCGGGCGAATACTCGCCCACCAGCGCCACCACCTTGGAGGTGCCGATGTCGAGGCCAACGATGAGCGACTTGTCGCCTTTGCGGTTCATGACTGTCCTTGCTGCTTCGGTGCGGCCGCCGGCGCCTGTTGCGCGGGCGCCCACGTCAGCGAAAAACCATTGGTGTAGCGAAGATCGGCGCGCTCGAGCACCTGCGCTTTCTGCGCGGTGAGCTGCGGCAGCATGTGCACGAAGCGGCTCAGGCGCGAACGCTGCTCGGTGCGGCCGATGACGATGCGCGCGCCGTTGCTCAGGCCCATCGTCCAGCTGCCGCGCTGGTCGACTTCCAGATCGCGCACTTCCAGCCCGACCGGCGCGAACAGCTCGCGCGACTCGTTGTACAGCGCCACCACGTCGGCGACCCGGCCGTCGGGCCCGCCGAACTGCGGCAGCTTGTCCGGCACCTGCAGATCCTTGCCGACCGGGAACAGGCGGCCCTGCTCGGACAACAAACGATCCTGGCCCCAGCGCGCGAACGGCTTGTGCTCGATCACCGTCACCTCGAGCACGTCCGGCCAGCGCTTGCGCACCTCGGCGCGCTCGACCCACGGCAGCTTCGACACCGCGTCCTGCGCCTTGGGCAGGTCGACCGCGAAGAAGCCGCGCTGGGCGTAGGGCAACAGGGTCTTGCGCAGCGCCGCCGCGTCGACCCGCTCGAACTCGCCGGTCACGCGCAGGCGCTTGAGCGGCCACTGGTTCGCGCCGATCCAGCCGTTCAACACGGCCACGACCGGCAGCGCCACCAGAGCCAGCGCCAGCACCCATCCGACAAGTCGCAGCAGGGCGTTCACGTCGCGCCACCTCCCGCGATCACGGTGGCTTCGAGCACGCGCCAGCACAGCTCGTCGTACTCGATGCCGATCTGGCGCGCGGCCTTGGGCACCAGCGAATGGCTGGTCATGCCCGGCGCGGTGTTGACTTCGATCAGGTAGAAGCGGCCGTCGCGGTCGCGCATGAAGTCGACCCGGCCCCAGCCCTTGCAGCCGGCGGCGACGAAGGCTTGCATCGCCAGGCGGCGGATCTCGTCTTCGGCGGCGCCGTCCAGGCCCGGACACAGGTACTGGGTGTCTTCGGCGATGTACTTGGCATGATAGTCGTACCACTCGCCCTTGGGCACGATCCGGATCGACGGCAGCGCGGTGTAGCCGTCGCCGTCGATCAGCACCGCGACGGTGAGCTCGTCGCCGACGATCATCTGCTCCATCAGCATCTCGCCCGGATAGCGCGCGGCCAGGGCCACGGCCTCGTCGATGTCGGCGTCCTTCAACACTCGCGACACGCCGACGCTGGAGCCTTCGCACGAGGGCTTGATGATGACCGGCAGGCCGATCTCGCCCGCCGCGGCGTGCACGTCGTCGCCCTTGGCGATGCGCTTGAAACGCGGGGTCGGCAGGCCGGCGCCGATCCACACCTGCTTGGTGCGGATCTTGTCCATCGCCAGCGCCGAGCCGAGCACATCCGAACCGGTGTAGGGGACGCCGAGCGCTTCCAGCACGCCCTGCAGCACGCCGTCTTCGCCGCCGCCCTTGTTGCCGTGCAGGATGTTGAACACGCGGTCGACGCCGCCGGCGCGGATGCGTTCGATCAACGCCGGGATGCCGTCGACCGCGAACGCGTCCACGCCGCGCGAGCGCAGCGCGTCGAGCACGCCGCGGCCGGAATCCAGCGACACTTCGCGCTCGGCGCTGGTGCCGCCCATGAGCACGGCGACGCGGCCGAACACGGCCGGGTCGGTGACGCGCAGCGGGGCGAACTTGACGACACTCACTTCGACTCTCCTTGGAAACCGGTAGTGGCCAACTGCTGCGCCGCCGCGCCGATGTCGCCGGCGCCCATCAGCAACAACAAGTCGCCGTCGTTCAACACGTCCGGCAGCACGCCGGCCAGATCGGCGGCGCCGCCGACCACGACCGGGTCGATGCGGCCGCGCGCGCGGATCGCGCGCGCCAGCGATTTCGCATCGGCGCCGGCGATCGGCGCTTCGCCGGCCGGATAGACCTCGGTCAGCACCAGCGCGTCCACCGACGACAGCACCGCAGCGAAGTCGTCGAACAGGTCGCGGGTACGGCTGTAGCGGTGCGGCTGGAACGCCACCACCAGACGCTTGTCCGGCCAACCGCCGCGGGCGGCGGCGAACACCGCTTCCAGCTCTTTCGGGTGATGGCCGTAGTCGTCGACCAACTGCACGGTCGCGCCCTTCTCGGTCTTGATCTGCGCCAGCAGGTTGAAGCGGCGGCCGATGCCGGCGAACTTCTCCAGCGCGCGCGCGATCGCGTCGCTGGCCACGCCGAGCTGCCAGGCCACCGAGGCGGCGGCCAGCGCATTGAGCACGTTGTGCCGGCCCGGCAGGGCCAGAGTCACCGCGGTGCGGCTGGCGTCGGGCAGGCACAGGGTGAAGCGCATCGCGCCGCCATGCTGGGTGACATCCTCGGCGCGCACGTCGGCTTCGTCGCTGAAGCCGTAAGTCATCACGTGGCGCGGAGTTTCCGCGGCCAGCCGGGCGACATTGGCGTCGTCGATGCACAGCACCGCCAGGCCATAGAACGGCAGCCGGTGCAGGAATTCCTCGAACGCGGCCTGGACCTTGGCGAAATCGCCGCCGTAGTTCTCCAGGTGATCGGCGTCGATGTTGGTGACGATGGCGATCTGCGGGTTCAAGCGCAGGAAGCTGCCGTCGCTCTCGTCGGCCTCGGCCACCAGCCACTGGCCGCCGCCGAGGCCGGCGTTGGCGCCGGCGGCGAGCAGCTTGCCGCCGATCACGAAGGTCGGGTCGATGCCGCCTTCGGCCAGCACGCTGGCGGTCAGCGAGGTGGTGGTGGTCTTGCCGTGGGTGCCGGCCACGGCGATGCCGCGGCGGAAGCGCATCAGCTCGGCCAGCATTTCCGCGCGCGGCACCACCGGAATGCGCTGGGCGCGCGCTTCCATCAGCTCGGGGTTGTCGCGCTTGATCGCGCTGGACACCACCACGCAGTCGGCGCCGAGCACGTTGGCCGCGGCGTGGCCGCGGTGCACGGTCGCGCCCATCGACGCCAGGCGCCGGGTCACCGCGTTGTCGGCCATGTCCGAACCCGACACCTGGTAGCCCAGGGTGCACATGACTTCGGCGATGCCGCTCATGCCGGTGCCGCCGATGCCGACGAAGTGCACGCGCGGGAACGCCTTGGCCAGGTCGCCGGTGTGTTGCAGACGGCGGCGCAGGGCGGTGCTCATGGCGTGATGTCCGAAGTTGGAAGGTTGGAACGCATGCTTGGGGAATAGGTTTGCAAACGGGTCATGTCGCGCGCGCCTGAAGGGGCGCGCAGAGTAATCAGGCCGGGTGAAGCGGCGGCGAAGACGCGCGCCTGGATGACGCAAATCCGCTCGCTGGGTTGGCGCTGGGTACGCGTCATCGCGCCGCCTCCAGCACCGCATCGGCGACGCGCTCGGCCGCGTCGGGCTTGGCGATCGCGCGCGCGGCTTCGGCCATCTGCAGCAGCACGCCGCGCTCGGCCAGGATTTCGATGGTCGCCGACAGGCGCGCACCGAGGTCGTCGCCGGCCTGCGGCAGCAACTGCGCCGCGCCGCGGTCGACCAGGTAGCGCGCGTTCTTGGTCTGGTGGTCGTCCACCGCTTGCGGGAACGGCACCAGCACGCTGCCGACGCCGGCCGCGCACAGCTCGGCCAGGGTCAACGCGCCGGCGCGGCAAACGACCAGGTCGGCCCAGGCGTAGGCGGCCGCCATGTCGGCGATGAAGGGCTCCAGCGACGCGGCGACGCCGGCCTTGGCATAAGCCTCCTGCGCATCGGCCAGCAATTTCTCGCCGCACTGATGGCGCACCTCGCACGGCACCCGCCCGCGCAGGCCGGCGACGGCTTCGGGCACTGCGCGGTTCAAGGCGCGCGCGCCCTGGCTGCCGCCCAGCACCAGCAGCTTGAGCGGGCCGCTGCGGTCGGCGAAGCGCTGCGCCGGCGGCGGGATCGCGGCGATTTCCGCACGCACCGGATTGCCGACCACCTCGTCGTTCGGGCCGAAGGTGTCGGGGAAACCGGTGAGGACGCGGCGGGCGAAGCGCGACAGCACGCGGTTGGTCAGGCCCGGCGCGCGGTTTTGTTCGTGCACGATCAGCGGCAGCCCGGCCAGGCGCGCGGCCAGGCCGCCGGGGCCGGCGGCGTAACCGCCGAAGCTGACCACCGCGCGCGGCTGGCGCTGGCGCAGCACGCGGCCGGCCGCGCGCACCGAGGCGGCGATGCGGAACGGCGCGCGCAGCAGCGTAGCCACGCCCTTGCCGCGCACGCCGCTGATGGCGAGAGTGTCGATCTCGATGCCGTGCTGCGGCACCAGCCGGGTTTCCATGCCGCCGTCGGCGCCCAGCCACGACACCGGCACGCCGCGCGCGCGCAGCGCCTTGGCCACGGCCAGGCCCGGGAAGATATGGCCGCCGGTGCCGCCGGCGAGGATCAGCACGGGACGCTCGTTCGCGCTCATGCGGTCCTCCCCAGCGACGGCTCGACCCGGTCGCGCAAACGGCTGGTGCCGCGCGCAGCGCCTGCGGCCGCCGCGGCCGGCGCCGGGCTCGCCGCTGCCGGCGCGCCGCCGGCCGCTTCGCCGCGCAGGCGCGCGACCTGGCGCTGGGCGCGGTCGAGCTCGTAGGACACGCGCAACAGCACGCCGAGCGCGGCGCAGCTCATCAGCACGCTGGAGCCGCCGGAAGAAATCATCGGCAAGGTCAGGCCCTTGGTCGGCAGCAGGCCCAGGTTCACGCCGATGGAGACGAAGCTCTGCAGGCTCATCCACAAGGCGATGCCGAAGGCGACATAACCGGAGAAATGGCGGCGCATCTCCACGCACTTGAGCCCGATCCACAGCGCGCGGCCGGACAGCAGCGCGTACAGGCCCACCACGCCGCACACGCCGACGAAGCCAAATTCCTCGGCGATCACCGCCATGATGAAGTCGGTATGCGCCTCGGGCAGGTACGACAGCTTCTGCACCGACGCGCCCAGGCCCACGCCGGTCCACTCGCCGCGGCCGACCGCCATCAACGCGTTGGTCAGCTGGTAGCCGGTGCCGAACGGATCGCGCCAGGGGTCCATGAACGAGGTCAGGCGGATCACCCGGTAAGGCTCGGCGATCGCGATCACCGCCAGGATCGGCAGGCCGATCAGCACCGGGCCGAACATGCGCGGCATGTTGACCCCGCCCAGCACCAGCATGCCGGCGGTGATCGCCAGCAGCAGCGAGGACGAGCCGAAGTCCGGCTGCATCAGCAGCAATCCGACCAGCACGATGGCCACGCCGATCGGCTTGAGCATCGCGCCCCAGGTGGCCGAAATGTCCTCGCTGAAACGCTTGAGGTAGCTGGCCAGCCAGATGATGTAGAGCAGCTTGACCGCTTCCACCGCCTGGAAGCCGATCACGCCCAGGTTGATCCAGCGCCGCGCGCCGTTGACCTGGCGGCTGACCCCGGGCACGAACACCGCCAGCAGCAGCACCACGCACACCAGCAGCAGCCACTGGTTGTGCTGCTCGATGGTCTTGAGTTCGGTGCGCATCAGCCACAACGCCAGGCCCAGGCCGACGGCCAGGAACATCAGGTGGCGGGTCAGGAAATAGAACGGCCCCACGTCGTGGGTGTTGGCCACGCCCAGCGAGGCCGAGCCGACCATCACCACGCCCACGCACGCCAGCGCCACGGACGCGGCGAGCAGCCACGGGTCGTAACGACCGTGGATCGCTTCCAGGCGGGTCGCTTGGCGGGCGGCGTTTTCCATCAGCGGACCTTGAGCGTGGCCAGGCCGATCAGCACCAGCACCACCGAGATGATCCAGAAGCGCACGATCACGCGCGGCTCGGGCCAGCCCTTGAGTTCGAAGTGGTGATGGATCGGCGCCATGCGGAACACGCGCTTGCCGGTGAGCTTGAACGAGGCGACCTGGATCATCACCGACAGCGTCTCGATGACGAAGATGCCGCCCATGATCACCAGCACCAGTTCCTGGCGCACGATGATGGCGATGGTGCCGAGCACCGCGCCCAGCGCCAGCGCGCCGATGTCGCCCATGAACACCATCGCCGGGTAAGTGTTGAACCACAAAAAGCCCAGCCCCGCGCCGGCGATGGCGGCGCAGATGATCACCAGTTCGCCGGCGCCCGGCACCTGCGGGATCTGCAGGTACTTGGAGAACTCGGCATGGCCGGAGGCGTAGGCGAAGATGCCCAGCGCGCAGGCCACCAGCACGGTCGGCATGATCGCCAGGCCATCCAGGCCGTCGGTGAGGTTGACCGCGTTGGAGAAGCCGACGATCCACAGGTAGGCGATGGCGACGAAGCCCACGCCGGCCAGCGGCAGCGCCACCGACTTGAACAGCGGCACGTAGAAGGTCGTCGCCGCCGGCACGTCGGCGTACAGCCACAGGTACAGGCCGGCGGCGAGGCCGAAGATCGACTGCAGCAGGTACTTCCAGCGCGACTTCAGGCCGTTGGGGTCGCGGCGCACGATCTTGATCCAGTCGTCGTACCAACCGATCGCGCCGAACGCCAGCATCACCAGCAGGACGATCCACACATACTTGTTGCGCAGGTCGCCCCACAGCAGCACCGAAGCGATCACCGTGATCAGGATCAGCGCGCCGCCCATGGTCGGGGTGCCGGCCTTGGAGAAGTGCGACTGCGGGCCGTCCTTGCGGATCGGCTGGCCGCCCTTGAGCTGGCCGAGGCGGCGGATCACCGCCGGGCCCCACCACAGCGACAGCGCCAGCGCGGTCAGCGCGCTGAGGATGCCGCGGAAGGTCAGATAGCCGAACAGATTGAACACGCTTTGCAGCTGTTCAAGCCAACGAGTCAATTCAAGCAACATGCGTCGTGCCCTCCCCCGGCCGGTGTGCCGACAACAACGCCGTCACGATCTTGTCCATCGCACTGCTGTGCGAACCTTTCACCAACACCCGCACGCCCGCGGCGAGTTCCGCGCTCAACGCCGCGGCCAGCTCGCCGTGGCTGGCGAACACCTGCGCGCCGTCGCCGAACGCGGCCGCGGCCGCGGCCGGCAGCTCGCCCAGCGCGTACAGCCGGCGCAGGCCGGCGGCCTTGGCGCGGCGGCCGATCTCGGCGTGCATGGCGATTTCTTCATTGCCGATCTCGCGCATCGCGCCGAGCACCAGCCAGTTTTCGCCGCCCATTTCCGCCAGCGTGTCGATGGCCGCGGCGGTCGAACCGGGATTGGCGTTGTAGCTGTCGTCGATCAGCACCGCGCCGTTGTCCAGGCGATGGGTGATCAGGCGGCCGTCGACCGGCTGCGCGGCGTTGAGGCCGTCGGCGATGTGCTGCAGCGACACGCCCGCGCCCAGCGCCAGCGACGCGGCGGCCAGGGCGTTGCGCACGTTGTGGCGGCCAACCATCTTCAGCGCGATCTCCACTCGTCCCAACGGAGTAACGAGGGCGAACGTAGAACCTTCAGGTCCGACGCGAACGTTCGAAGCCGTCACCTCGGCGCTGGCATCCAGCCCGAAGCGGATCAACCGCCGCCCGGCCGCGCGCTGCTCGAAGCACGGCGCGAACGCATCGTCGGCGTTGATCGCCGCCGCGCCGCTTTCCGGCAGCGCGTCGTAGATCGCCGCCTTGGTGTCGGCGATGCCGAGCAGGCTGCCCATGCGCTCCAGGTGCGCCGGGGCGATGTTGTTGACCAGCGACACCTGCGGCCGGGCCACGCGCACCAGATAAGCGATGTCGCCCGGCTTGCCCGCGCCCATTTCATAAATCGAGAAGCGCGCGTCTTCCGGCGCGTCGAGCACCGCCAGCGGCAGGCCGATCTCGTTGTTGCGGTTGCCCGGGGTCGCGTAGGTGTTGCCTGCGCGCTCCAGGATCGCCGTGGTCAGCGCCTTGACGCTGGTCTTGCCGTTGCTGCCGGTGATCGCCACCACGGTGTTGCCGGCGCGCTGCGCCTGCACGCCGGCGGCGAGGTCGGCCAGCGCCTGCTGGGTGTCGGCGACGATCACCTGGGCGATCGGCGCGTCGATTTCGCGCGCCACCAGCGCCGCGGCGACCGCGGTGTGGGCCAGCCCGGCGACGTGGTCGTGGCCGTCGAACCGCTCGCCCTTGAGCGCGACGAACAACGCCGCGCCCTGCGCCGGCAGCGCGCGGGTGTCGGTGCACACGACGTCCACTTCGGCATCGGCGCCATGCAGGCGGCCGCCGGTCAGGCGCGCGATCTCGCTCAGGCTCAAGCGCTTCACGGGCGAGCCTCCAGCGCGGCGCGCGCGATCAGGGTGTCGTCGAAGGGATGCCGCACGCCGTGGATTTCCTGATAAGGCTCGTGGCCCTTGCCGGCCACCAGCACGATGTCGTCGGGGCCGGCTTCGGCGACGGCGCGCTCGATCGCGGCGCGGCGGTCGCGCAGCACCACCGCGCGCTGCGGATCGCGGAAGCCTTCGATGATGTCGGCGACGATGGCGTCGCCGTCTTCGCCGCGCGGATTGTCGTCGGTGACGATGGCCAGGTCGGCGCCGTGCTCGGCGATCGCCGCCATCTGCGGGCGCTTGCCGCGGTCGCGCTCGCCGCCGCAGCCGAACACGCAGATCAGCCGCGCCTGCGCGTGCGCGCGCAGCGAGGCCAGCGCCTGTTCCAGCGCGTCGGGGGTGTGGGCGTAGTCGATCACCACCAGCGGCAGGCGGCCGTCGCCGCCGAGGCGGTTCATGCGGCCGTGGATGGGTTCGAGCTGGGACACGATCCGCGCGATCGTCGCCGGTTCCTGCTCCAGCGCGTACAGCGCGCCGGCCACCGCCAGCAGGTTGTCGACGTTGAAGCGGCCGAGCAGGCGCGAGGCCACCGGATGCGCCTTGCCGGCGACGACCAGGTCGAAACCGATGCCGCGGCTGTCGAAGCTCAGCTTGTCCGCGCGCAGGGTCGCGCCGGCCTGGCCGCGCGAGCTCAGGCCGATGCCGCGCACGCGCTTGGGCAGCTGCGCGATCAGCTCGCGGCCGAACTCGTCGTCGAGGTTGATCGCCGCCGCCTTCAGCCCCGGCCACGCGAACAGCCGCGCCTTGGCCGCGCCGTAGCTGGCCATGTCGCCGTGGTAGTCCAGGTGGTCGCGGGTGAGGTTGGTGAACACGCCGACGTCGAAATGCACGCCGGCCACGCGGCCCTGGTCGAGCGCGTGCGAGGACACTTCCATCGCCACCGCGGCCGCGCCGGCGTCGCGCATGCCGGCCAGCAGCTCGTGCAGCGGCAGCACCAGCGGCGTGGTGAAGCCGTTGGGCACCACCTGGCCGTACAAGCCGGCGCCGAGCGTGCCGATGGTCCCGCACGACACGCCGAGCAGATGCCAGGCCTGGGCGATCAGCTGCACGGTCGAAGTCTTGCCGTTGGTGCCGGTGACGCCGACCACGGTCATCGCTGCGCTGGGACGGCCGTGGAAGGCATCGCCCATCTCGCCCAGGCGCGAACGCAGCCCCGGCACGGCGATGGCGTCGGCCGGCGCCGGCAAGTCGTCCGGCGCCGGCGGTTCGAACAGGATCGCCGCCGCGCCGGACGCGCGCGCCTGCTCGACGAACTTGAGCCCGTGCGCGCCGAAGCCGGCGATGGCGACGAAGGCATCGCCCGGACGCACCGCGCGGCTGTCCATCACCAGGCCACCGATGCGCAGATCGCCGGGGATACCGGCGATGTCGGGCAACAGCTCGGCCAGCGCCATCGAGCGGCTCATCGCGCGCCTCCGTGGGCGGAGGCCTGCGCCACCGCGGCCGGCGATCCGGCGGCGATCGGCGCTGCATTCAAAGGTCGCGCCGCGGGCTTGGGCGCTGCCGCCGCCGCGCGCGTCGCCGCGGGCACGACCGGGCCGGCGGGCTTGCCGCCGCTTTGCTTCTGCCGCTTGGCCTCGGCCGCGGCCTGCACCGCCAGCCAGGTTTCGATGTCGTCCGGCGCCACGTCCATCAGGCGCAGCGCGCCGTCCATGACGTTGCGGAACACCGGGCCGGACACCGAACCGCCGTAGTAACCCTTCTTGGTCGGATCGGGTTCGCTGACCACCACCACCATCGAGAAGCGCGGCTTCTCCACCGGCACCACGCCGGCGAACAGCGACACGTACTTCTTGGAGTAGCCGCCGGTGGCGCTGAACTTGCGCGTGGTGCCGGTCTTGCCGGCGACGTGATAGCCCAGGATCGCCGCCTGCTTGGCGGTGCCGCCGGGCTCGGTCACGGTCTGCATCATGCGCATGACCTCGCCGGCCACGACCGGCTCGAGCACCTGCTTGCCCTCGTTGCGCTGGCCCTTGACGAAGGTCGGCGCGATCAGCTTGCCGCCGTTGGCCATCGCCGCGTACACCATCGCGATCTGCAACGGCGTGGCCGACAGGCCGTAGCCGTAGGACATGGTCGCCTTGGTCGTGCCGCTCCAGCGCTGCGGCGGCGCCAGCAGGCCCGAGGACTCGCCCGGGAAACCGCTGCCGGGCTTGCTGCCGTAGCCGAAGTTGTGGACGAAGCCGTAGTAGTAATCGTTGGGCAGCGGCAGGGCGAGCTTGGCCGCGCCGACGTTCGAGCTCTTGGTGATGACGCCGGTTACGGTCAGCACGCCGTTGTTGTGGGTGTCGGTGATGCGGTAGCGGCCGTTGGGCATCCAGCCCGGGGTGGTGTTGACCAACGTCTGCGGAGTCACCGTGCCCTTGCTCAGCGCGGCGGCGACGGTGACCGGCTTCATCGTCGACCCCGGCTCGACCACGTCGGTGACGGCGCGGTTGCGGTGGGTGTCGCGGCTGGTGCCGCCCGGCAGGTTCGGGTTGTAGGTCGGCAGGTTGGCCATCGCCAGCACTTCGCCGGTTTCGATGTCCAGCACCACCGCCGAGGCGCTGGACGCGCCGGTGTCGTTGAGCGCGCGGCGCAGCTCGCGGTAGGTCAGGTACTGGATGCGGCGGTCCAGGGTCAGGGTGATGTCCTTGCCCGGCTCGGCGCTGCGCACCAGATCGACGTTCTCGACGATGTTGCCGGCGCCGTCGCGGATTACCCGCTTGGTGCCCGGCTTGCCGCGCAGTTCGTGGTCGAACGCGAGCTCCAGGCCTTCCTGGCCGCGGTCGTCGATGTTGGTGTAGCCCAGCACGTGGGCCATCGCTTCGCCCTGCGGGTAGAAGCGGCGGAACTCGCGCTGCGAGAACACGCCCGGCACCTTCAGCGCCAGGATCCGGCGCGCCTCGTCGGGGTTGATCCGGCGCTTGAGGTACATGAACTCCTTGCCCGCGCGCTGCGCCAGCTTGCGCGCCAGCTCGTCCTGGGCCACGCCCAGCGCCTTGGCCAGCTCCGGCAGGCGCTCGGTGTTCTTGGCCAGTTCCTTCGGGTTCGCCCACACCGACTCGACCGGCGTGGACACCGCCAGCGGCTCGCCGTTGCGGTCGGTGATCATGCCGCGCGAGGTCGGGATCGGGATTTCGCGCAGCGAGCGCGCATCGCCCTGCTGGCGATAGAAATCGTTGCTGATGACCTGCAGGTCCAGCGCGCGGCCGACCAGCGCCACCGCGCACAGGCCGAGCGCGCCGCCGACCAGCATCAGCCGGTTGCGCAGGTTGAATTGCAGGTTGCGGCCGCGCGGCTTGTTGTTGCGGCTGCGCTCCTCGCGCAGGCGGGCGAAGCCGTCGCCGAGGTTCTCGACCATGCGGTCCACAGCGCCGCGGCCGCCGCGCTCGCCGAGCACGCGCTCCAGCGGGCCGCTGCGGCCGTTGTTGCCGTTGCGGTTCTTGCGCACGTTCATGGACGGATCACCACGGTTTCGCCGCCCTCGGGAAACTTCATCCCGATGCGCTCGCGCGCCACCTGGTCGATGCGGTTGCTCTCCGCCCAGGTCGCCTGCTCCAGCTGCAACCGGCCGAATTCGATGTTGAGCTCGTCGCGCTGGCGCTGCAGCTTGTTGAGCTGCACGAACAACTGCCGGTGCTCGTGGCGGGCGAACACCACCAGCAGCGCCGAGACGACGTTGGCCACGATCAGCAGGACCAGCAGCAGGCGCATCATGCCGACGCCTCCAGCTTCTGCGCCACGCGCAGCACCGCGCTGCGCGCGCGCGGGTTGCCGGCGAGCTCGTCCTCGTCGGCCTTCTGCGCGCCGTCGATAGCCAGCAGGGTCGGAGTGAACGCGATCTCGACCGGCAGCCGGCGGTTGCTCGGCGGCGCCTTGGAATGGCGGACGATGAACTGCTTGACGATGCGGTCTTCCAGCGAATGGAAGCTGATCACCGCCAGCCGGCCGCCCGGCTTGAGCCGCGCCATCGCGGCGTCGAGCCCGGTTTCCAGGTCGGCCAGTTCGCGGTTGATGAAGATGCGGATGGCCTGGAAGCTGCGCGTGGCCGGGTGGATCTTCTGGTCGCCGCGCGGCACCGCCTGGGCGATCAGCTCGGCCAGCTCGGCGGTGCGCGCCAGCGGCGCGGCGGCGCGGCGGGCCAGGATCGCGCGCGCGATGCGCCGGCTCTGGCGCTCTTCGCCATAAGTCCACAGCACGTCGGCGATGTCCTTCTCGGCGGCGGTGTTGAGCCACTGCGCCGCGCTGACGCCGCTGTCGGGGTCCATGCGCATGTCCAGCGGGCCGTCCTTGCCGAAGCTGAAACCGCGCTCGGCCACGTCCAACTGCGGCGAGGACACGCCCAGGTCGAACAGCACGCCGTCGAGGCCGGCGGCGGTGGCGTCCCACTGGGCGAGTTCGGCGAAGCTGCCGCGATAGATGGACACGCGCGGATCGGCGCCGAACTCGCGTTCGGCCACGGCGATCGCCTCGGGGTCCTTGTCCATCACCAGCAAGCGTCCTCCGGCCTGCAATTGCGAAAGCACGCCGCGGGCATGCCCGCCGCGGCCGAACGTACCGTCCAGATAGGCTCCGTTCCCGTGCACCCGCAGGCCGTCGAGCACCTGTCGGTACATCACGGGAAGGTGGCCGGACCGCGCGTGCATGCGTTCCATGCCACCGTCCGTCATAGCTGCAGGTCGAGCAGCTCGTCGCTCAGATCGTCGTCGCTGATGGTCTGACGGATCTGCGCGTGATGCGCCTGCTCGCTCCAAAGTTCGAATTTGTCGCCCATGCCCAGCAGCACCGCTTTCTTTTCGATGCCGACCGCGGCGCGGTGGCTGGGCGGCACGGTGATGCGGCCGTTGCCGTCGAGTTCGACGAACGCAGCGGCGCCGACCAGCTTGAGCTGCATGGTGCGGTTGACCGCCTTGGCCTTGGGCAGCTTGTTGACCTGCTCGCGCACGCGCTCCCAGATCGACAGCGGATACAGATAGAGGGAGCCGGACTCGAACGGGTTGTAGGTGATGACCAGGCGGTTGTCGCATTCGCGCGCGACGAGCTCGCGGTAGGCGGTGGGCACCGCCAGCCGGCCCTTGTCGTCGATCGTGATGGCGGTTTCGCCCTGGAACATTGCGCACCTTGTGGGCTCCCGTCTCTACCGGACGGGTCGCCTCGTTCATTCGACCCTACCGGGACGACTGGCCTCCGAAAACCACAAAAACCCTGGTTTTCCCTCGGATGCCCACATTATCAGGGCGCAACGGGTTGTCAACAACTTTCCGGACTGAATTTCGCTAGGCGCATCAATGGCTTGCGACGAACTTGAGAGTCTTATTCAAGACTTATCCACTAAGCGTTGTTTCGTCTCAGGTTTTGAGACTCATAGCGTCACAAAGTGACCCTTGCGCGAGCGACGTCACATTTTCTTCACCAAGCTGAGTTTCGGTGGATTTGCGCGAATCGCCGCTAAGCATCGGAATGCAAAGGATGATTGCCGCTGGCTATCGGCCTGGACGCGCTGCGTCCAATTCGGCGGCGTAGGGTGCGCTAGACATTCATTTGACGTGCCGGGCTCTAGCGTGGCGGCGACTTGTCCCGGAGTTATCCACAATGCACGCCCCGCCCCCGTTCCGCACCGCCCTGCCCCTGGCCCTGCTGCTCGCCGCAGCCCTCGCCGGATGCGCGCGCCAGGAGTCCTCCCCGCCGCCGCTGACCGCGGCCCGCGCCGACGCCGCCGTGCTCAAGCGCCTGCAGGCCGAGCAGACCCAGCAAGACCGCAACCTGCAGACCTTCGACGAGCTCGACTTCGTCCACTACAGCGGCCAGCAGTGGGACCACTTCCACCGCAGCCACGCCCCGAACATCCTGGTCCACTACCCCGACGGCAGCACCACGACCGGCCTGGAGGCGCACCTGGAGCGGCTCAAACCGCAGTTCGTGTTCGCGCCCGACACCCGGATCAAGGTGCACCCGGTGAAAGTCGCGCAGGGCAACCTCACCGCGGTGACCGGAATCATGGAAGGCACCTTCACCCAGCCCATGCCGCTGCCCGACGGCACCACGCTGGCGCCGACCAACCAGCCGTTCAAGCTCGACATGGCCACCTTCGGGCGCTGGGAAAACGGGGTGATGGTCGAGGAGTGGTTGTACTGGGACAACCAGGCTTTCATGAAGCAGATCGGCGCGGCGAAGTAGCCCGCACGCCCTCACCCCAACCCGCACCCCGGCCCGAACGCAGAGCGTTCGGGCGTTCGGTGCTGCGCGAGCCGATGGCTCGCAAGCGCAGCCCCTCACCCCGCAAGCGGGAGAGGGGCTCTAGAGCGGAAGAATTGAGGGCTTCACCCAAACGCACCCACCCCACGAGCAGCCCCCTTTAGTAAAGGGGGCGCCCCGACAGGGGCGGGGTTTTGGAGATAGAGGAGCCGGGGCCCAAAGTTTGCTCCGCAAACTTTGGGGGCTTTTTTTGGCGAACCGCCAAAAAAAGCCGCGAAGTGGGCCTGTAAGCCGGGTTCTGTCGTGGACAGTCATTCCTCTAGGCGCAGCGTCGCCGCTACGCTCAAGCAACCTACCCGGAGGCGACGCGGGCCGCGTCATGACCTCCCTATTTGGTTTTGCTCCCGGTGGGGTTTGCCGTGCCGGTCCGTTGCCGGACTCGCGGTGCGCTCTTACCGCACCGTTTCACCCTTACCACGCATTCCCGAAGGAACCGTTCGGCGGTCTGCTCTCTGTTGCACTTTCCGTCGGCTCGCGCCGCCCAGGCGTTACCTGGCACCGTGCCCTGTGGAGCCCGGACTTTCCTCGGCGCCGGATCTTGCGATCCGACGACGCGACTGCCTGGCCCACTTCGCGGCGCGCATTGTCGCACGAGCGCGCCGGCGCCGCAGCGCTAAAGTGAACGCACCCAGCGCCGCGAGCCCGCTATGAACGACCCCATCGATCCCGAGGACCAGTTCCCGCTGTATCCGCGCGGCATGCAGCGCCGGCACGGCCTGCTCGACGCGCACGACCTCGCCGATTACCTGCCCGACTGGAGCGAAACCGAACTGCGCGCCGGCTTCTGGCCCGGGCTCGAAGCCATCGGCGGCTCGGGCGAATTCGTGCTCGAGCAGAACCTGGGCCTGGACGGCGGCGAAACCGTATTGCGCGTGCACGGCCTGGCGCTGTTGCTCAGCGACGACATCTGGAACTTCCAGGTGTTGGCCGCGCCGGAACTGCTGCGGCCGCTGGCCGAGGCGATGCGCGCGCTGCGCAAACCCTGAGCGGCTTACTCACCGCCGCCGTACAAGGCCTTGCGCGGCGCCCCGCTGAGCTCGGCGGCGAGCTTGGCCGCGGTCGACGGCGGCAGGTGTTCGCTGAGCTTGGCGTACAGGCGCTTGCCTTCGATCACCTTGGCGTCGGCGTCTTCGCCGGCGCCTTCCACGATCAGCACGAACTCGCCCTTGCGCTGGTTGGGATCGGCCTTGACCTGCGCCGCCAGCGCGTCGAGCGCGCCGTCGAGCACGGTCTCGAACAATTTGGTCAGCTCGCGCGCCAGCACCGCGCCGCGCGCGCCGCCGAACGCGGCAGCCATATCGTCGAGGGTTTCCTCGATCCGGTGCGCCGATTCGTAGAACAACAACGTGCGCGGCTCGGCCGCGAGCCGGACCAGGCGCTCGCGGCGGGCGCTGGCCTTGGCCGGCAGGAAGCCTTCGAAAGCGAAACGGTCCGACGCCACGCCGGCCACGCTGAGCGCAGCGATCGCCGCGCACGCGCCGGGCACCGGCGAGACCTTGATTCCGGCCGCGCGCGCGGCGCGGACCAAGCGATAGCCCGGATCGCTGACCAACGGCGTGCCCGCATCCGACACCAACGCCAGCGAATCGCCGCTCTGCAACCGCGCCACCAACTGCGCCGCCTGCTGCTCCTCGTTGTGCTGGTGCAGCGCCAGCAGCGGCCGCTCCAGGCCGAAGTGGGACAGCAACTGGCGGGTGTGGCGGGTGTCTTCGGCGCAGATCGCCGCGACCGTGCGCAGGGTCTCCAGCGCGCGCGGCGTGAGGTCGCCGAGGTTGCCGATCGGGGTGGCGACGATGTGCAAGGTGCCGGGGGTTTGCATCGGGAGCGGGATCTCGGGAAGCGGGGCGGGCCGCGGGAGCGGACGGCGGAAAGCGGGCCGGGGCGCAGCCTGAGCGGGGCCGGACCGAGCCCCGGACGGGCCCGGCCGCGGGCGCGGGCTGAACGCGGGCAGCCGCGGCGGCGCGTTCGCGTCGCCCGGGCCGGGTAGAATCCTACCCGGTCCCACAGGAACGCCGCCCGCGGCGCACGCAAGCCGATGAATCGAAGCAAGAACCGGCCCGCTTTTACATGGATGTTCTGCGCCTTGGCCGCCACGGCGCTATTGGGCGGCTGCGCCAGCGTCGAGACCCGCCCGGTCGCGACCGTCGCCGCCTCCAATCCCATCGTCGCCCAGGCCCAGCACCTGGCGAAGAACCACGCCGCGCTCAGCGGCGCCGAACGCAGCGAGAACGAGCAGCAGATCGAACGCCTGCTCGCCCAGCTCGACGACGCCACCCTCAGCCGCGAAGCCAGCGCCCTGATCGAGGGCGACCCGCTGTACAACTTCGCCGGCCGCGCGCTGATGAAGCGCGGGCTGCCGCTGCCGCGCCCGTTCGACCGCACCTCCGACTGGAGCTTCCACGCCGCCCAGCGCCCGCCGGCCGAGGCCGACGGTTACCGCCCGCCGATGAAGCTGGCGGTGCTGCTGCCGAGCACCGGCCCGGCCGCGGTCGCCGCCGCCTCGGTGCGCGACGGCCTGCTCGCCGCCTACTACGGCGAAAGCCGGCGCCGCCCGGAAGTGCATTTCTACGACACCGCCGGCACTCCCGCCGGCGCCCTGTCGGCCTACGACAAGGCCGCCGCCGAGGGCAACGACTTCGTGATCGGCCCGCTCGGCCGCGACGAGGTCAGCGCGCTGTTCGGCAAGGGCGCGCTGCCGGTGCCGGTGCTGGCGCTCAACCGCGGCAACACCACCCCGCCCAGCGGCAACGTCAGCTTCTCGCTGACGCCCGAGGACGAAGGCACCGCCGCCGCCGACTACCTGGCCGAGCGCAAGGCCAAGCGCGTGCTGGCGATCGCCGGCGACGACGACAGCCAGCGCCGCGCGGTGGCCGCGCTGAAGCAACGCCTGGCCGCGCGCGGCGCGGTGGTCACCGACACCGTCGGCGAAGGCACCGCGGACCTGGGCCCGTTCGTGGCCAAGGAAGGCGGCGTCGATGCGGTCTTCCTCGCGGTCAAGGGCAGCGTCGGCCGCACCCTGGTGCCGAAGCTGGCGCTGGTCGGCCTGGCCGACAAGCCGCGCGCGGCGACTTCGCAGTTGCTGCTGGGCACCGGCAAGCCGGAGCAGGACCGCGTGCTCGACGGCATCGCCTTCCCGTCCGAGTCCTGGATCAGCGGCGGCATCCGCGGCCTGCCGCCGGCAGTGGGCACCGCCCAGCAGCTGCCGACCGCGCGCGGCCCGGCCGCGCGCCTGTTCGCCTTCGGCTACGACGCCTGGCAGCTCAGCGCCTACCTCGAACGCCTGGCCGGCCGCTCCGACGCGTACGTCGCCGGCGCCACCGGCGTGCTGCGCATCGACGGCTTCGGCAACGTGCTGCGCACGCCGGCGTGGTCGACCTTCAGCAGCGGCGTCGCGGTGCCGCTGGCGGATGCCTCGCGCCGCTGACCGCGGCAAGCGCGAACGCGGCGCCGCGGTCGAAGCCGCGGCGCGCGAACACTTGAGCGAGCAGGGCCTGCGCGAGTTCGCCAGCAACGCCGGCTTCCGCGTCGGCGAACTCGACCTGGTCATGCTCGACGGCGACACCTTGGTGTTCGTCGAAGTGCGCTACCGCCGCGACGACCGCTTCGGCGGCGGCGCGGCCTCGGTGGACGCGCGCAAGCGGCGCAAGCTGGTGCTGGCCGCGCAGGCGTTCCTGCAACGGCATCCGGCGCATGCCGAACGCGCCTGCCGCTTCGATGTGGTCGAAGCCGACGGCGACCCGGCGCGGCCGCAGTTGCGCTGGCTGCGCGATGCGTTCCGCGCCGACGACTGAGCGCCTGCGACTACGCTCCCCCGACTTTCCCGCCGCGCCCGCTCCCGGACCCGCCCGCATGCCGACCGTGATGACCCACGCCGTAGTCCCGCTGGCCCTGGGCCTGGCGCTGGGACGCCAACGCATTTCCCCGCGCCTGCTCGCCGCCGGCGCGCTCGCGGCGATGCTGCCCGACGCCGACGTGGTCGCGTTCAAGCTCGGCATCGCCTACGCCGACGATTTCGGCCACCGCGGCGCCAGCCATTCCTTCGCCTTCGCCGCCGCCTTGGCCGCGCTCGGCGCGCTCGCGGCGCCGTGGCTGCGCGCGCCGCGCTGGCGCGCGGCGTGGTGGCTGTTCCTGTGCGCGGCCTCGCACCCGCTGCTCGACGCGCTCACCGACGGCGGCCTCGGCGTGGCGCTGTATTGGCCGTGGTCGGACGCGCGCATCTTCGCGCCGTGGCGGCCGATCGAAGTCTCGCCGATCGGCGCGCGCTTCTTCAGCCTGCGCGGCCTGGAGGTGCTGTGGTCGGAAGCGCGCTGGGTGGTGCTGCCGGCGTTGTCGCTCGGCATTGCCGGCGCGTTGCTGCGCAAACTGACGCGCACGCCCGCACCCGGGCCGGCGCGATGAGCGCGCCGCTGCCGCCGTCGCTGCACGCCGAACTGACGCAACTGCTCGGCGACGCGTGGCTGACCGATCCGGGCGAGCGTTTGGCCTATGCCTACGACAACTCGCGCCGCCTCGCCCTGCCCGATGCCGTCGCCCTGCCGCGCACGCGCGAGCAGGTGCAGGCGCTGGTACGCGCGTGCCGACGCGAGCGCGTGCCGCTGGTCGCGCGCGGCCGCGGCACCAACACCACCGGCGCCTCGGTGCCGGTCGCCGGCGGCGTGGTGGTTTCGTTCGAGCGCATGAACCGCATCCTCGACATCCGTCCCGGCGACCGCTGCGCGGTGGTCGAGCCCGGCGTGCTCAACGGCGACCTGCAGACCGCGCTCAAGCCGCACGGCCTGTTCTGGCCGCCGGATCCGACCAGCGCCGCCTACAGCAGCATCGGCGGCAACCTCGCCTGCAACGCCGGCGGCCCGCGCGCGGTGAAATACGGCGCCAGCCGCGACAACGTGCTGGCGCTGACCGCGGTCACCGGCGCGGGCGAGTTGATCGTGTGCGGCACCGCCACGACCAAAGGCTCCACCGGCTACGACCTGCACCGCCTGTTGGTCGGCAGCGAAGGCACGCTGGCATTGATCGTCGAAGCCAGCCTGCGCCTGACCCCGTCGGCGCCGGCGCGCGCCGCGTTGCGCGCGGTCTATCGCGACGTGTCCTCGGCCGCGCAGGCGGTGGCGCGGCTGATGGCGCAGCCGGTGACGCCGTCGATGCTGGAATTCATGGACGGCCAATGCGTGCGCCTGGCCCGCGATGTCGGCGGCGCCGATCTGCCGCACGAGGCCGGCGCCTTGCTGATGATCGAAGCCGACGGCGACGCCCACACCCTGGCGCACGCGCTCGACGCGCTCAAGCGCGCCGCCGCCGGCGAGGGCTTGCTCTCGCTCGACGACGCCGCCGACGAAGCCGCGCGGGAAAAACTCTGGGCCGCGCGCAAGGCGCTGTCGCCGTCGTTGCGCACCTTGGCGCCAGGCAAGATCAACGAAGACGTGGTGGTGCCGGTCTCGCGCATTCCCGAACTGGTCGACGGCGTGCAATCGCTGGCGCGCGAGTTCGACCTGCCGATCGTCTGCTTCGGCCACGCCGGCAACGGCAATCTGCACGTCAACCTGCTCTACGACCCGGCCGACGCCGCGCAGAGCGAACGCGCGCACACGGCGATGGGGCGCGTGTTCGAACTGGCGCTGGCGCTGGGCGGCACGCTCTCGGGCGAACACGGCATCGGCCTGGCCAAGCGCGACTTCATGCCGCATGCGGTCGGCGCGCAGACGCTGGCGGTGATGCGCCAGATCAAGGGCGCGTTCGATCCGGACGGCATCTTGAATCCGGGCAAGTTGCTGCCGGACGAATGAATCGCGCGCGGCGCGGCGCGCCTCAGCGTTGCCCGGGCAGCAACTCGATGCCGGGAATGGAACGGAAGTAGCGCGCGACCTCGCCCGCGCCGGCCTGCGCGCTGCCGGCGTGCCCGGCCGAACCATAGCGGCCGTAGTTTCCGGAATTGCCCGAATTGCCGCTGCCGCCGGAGCCGCCGCTGCCCGAACCGCCGGAACCGCCCCGGCCCGGCGAGCCCGCCGCGCCGCCTTCGCCGGGCAAGCCGCCGTCGACATCGAACAGCAACTGGCGCGCCAGCTCCGGGTAACGCGCGTCGTAGATCAGCTCGATCCGGCCGCCGTTGCCGCCGACACCGCCCTCGCCGCCGGAACCGCCGTGGCCGCCATCGCCGCCGCTGCCGCCCTGGCCGTTGTCGCGATCATCGTCGCGGCTCGCGCTGCCACTGCCGCCGCTGCCGCCTTCGCCACCGGCGCCGCCGCTGCCGCCGCGACCGCCCTGACCGCCGCGCGCGACCAGCGCCAGCGGCCGGTCGGCCGGCGCGAGCACGAAATCGTTGATGTCGCCGCGCACGCGCACGGCCAGCAGTTTCGGATAGCGCAGGGTGCGCACATAGGTGGCATAGACCTGCACCTGCGGCCCGTCGTAACCGTTGCCGCCGGGGCCGCCGTCCTCGCCCGCTGCGCCCTCGCCTCCTCGCTGGCCGTTGCCGCCGCTGCCGCCGCTGCCGCCGGACGCGCCGCTCGAACCGTCCGTGCCGGCGCGGCCCGGCGCGCCAGGAATGCCGGCGCTGACGATGCAGCTGTAATCCGCGTCGTAGTGCCGGCGATCGCTCAATCCCGCGCTGGGATGCAGCAGTTGGGTGACGATGGTGAAACCGCTGTCGACCGTGGCCAGGATGTCGGGATTGGGCTCGAACCGACCCCATTCGTCGAACCGGCCCTGATCGCTGGAAAACGCGAAATTGGCGAAATCCAGCTTGCCGTTGCGGCGCATGCCCGGGACGCCGCGCCAGGTGTCGTAGGTCGCCGGCGCCGTTTGACCCGGCAGTTGCGCCGACACCGCCACATGCATTTGCAGCGGCTGGCGCGGGCAGATCACCCGCGCGCCGGTGCCGATCTCGACTTCCATCGCATCGACCCGGGCCTGCTGCAACGCCACGGTATTGACGCCGGCGATCGTGCGCACCGCGCTGCAGCCGCTCAACGCGAGCGCTGCGACGACTAACGCGAGCGGCGCCAGCGAGCGACGCACGATGGAAAACGCGGAGCTTGTGCGATGCATGAAATCCATTTCGGCCAGCGCGTGGGGCGGTCGAAAGGCAGGCTCGCATTGCCGCCGTTAAAACCGTCTTAAACCCCGCGTCCGATGCGGCGAGGCCGTCGCCATCGTGTGGCCGCGCGTTGTGCGAGAGCGATGCCGCACGAAACCGCCGCGCGGCCGAGGCCGCCCGATGCGCGCCGATCTCGGCGCAGCTTCGTTGCATCTTTCCGTTCGAACGCTGCAGCGACGCGAGCATCGCGCGCGCTGCATCGACCCGCGAAAGCAGCCGCGTGCATCACAGCCACCTTCGCCGCTACAACGGCTTCACCCCCGGCAAGCCGCGAAACCGCGCAGCCACATCGCCGGCTTGCATCTGGGCGAACCCGGCGCGCCCGCCGGGACCGCTCGGGCCGCTGCTGCCGTAGTTGCCCGAGCGTCCGTCGCGTCCCGAGCCCAGGCCGCCGTGGCCGCCATCGCCGCCGCTGCCGCTGGAACCGCCGCTGCCGCCGTCGCCGCCGAGCCCGCCGGACACGTCCATGCGCAACAGGCCGGCCAGCTCCGGAAAGCGGCGGTCGTAGATCAGTTCGATCTGGCCGCCGTCGCCGCCAAGGCCGCCGGGCGCGCCGTAGCCGCCATCGCCACCGTCGCCGCCATCGCCGCCGTAACCGGCGCCGTCCCTGTTCTTGTCTTTGTTGCCGTCGTCGCCACGGCCGCCGTCGCCGCCGCGGCCGCCACCACCGCCATCGCCACCGGCGCCGCCGCGGCCGCCGCTGGCGACGACCACGAACGCGCGTTCGGCCGGAGCGAGCACGAAGTCCTGGAAGTCGCCTTCCACCCGCACCGCCAGCAGTTTCGGATAGCGCGCGGTGGCGACGAAGGTGGCGTAAGCGCGTAAGCGCGGGCCCTCGAAACCGTTGCCGCCCGGCTCGCCGTCGCCGCCGTTGCCGCCGTAAGCGCCGCGGCCGCCGTGATTGCCGTCATAGCCCCTGCCGCCGCTGTCGCCGTAACCGCCGTCGCGACCGGCGGCGCCGGGGCCGCCCGGCGCGCCGATGCTGTCGATGCAGTCGTAGCGCGCGGGGTAATGCAAGGTGCGGGCGAGCTGCGTGCTGGGATGCAGCAAGCTCGCGCCGATCGCGAAACCACCGTCGAGCGTGGCCAGCACGTCCGGATCGGGCGTGAACCAGCCCAGCTCGTCGAACCGGCCCTGTTCGCTGTTGAAGGCGAAGTTGCGGAAATCCAGCATGCCGTTGCGGCGGGTGCCGTTGCTGCCGCGCCAGGTTTCGTACAGCAGCGGCGCCGGTTGCCGCGGCAGCTGCGCGCCGACCACGACGTGCATCTGCACGCGCTCGCGCGGGCAGATGGCGGTGGCGCCGTCGGCCAGATCGACCTGCATCGAATCGACTTTCGCCTGTTCGAGATGGACGGTGTTGATGCCGGCGATGCTGCGCACCGCGCCGCAACCGGGCAAGGTCAGCGCCAGGGCCGCGGCGGCCGCCAGCGCGAGGCCGCGCCGACGCGATACGAGGGAAGTCGGCGCGATCCGGCGCATGCGGGCTGTCCGTGGAGAGAGGCGTTCAGGCTTGCATCGGCGCGATGAAAGCGATCTGAACTTTTTCGCCGCAACGTCCCAACTGATGGCACGGTCGGACGCGGGAAACCGGTTTCGGCTATTTGCGCAAGGACGCGGGAAGAAAACGCCGCGCGACGAAGGCGCGCGAACTCAGGCGAAGTGCTGGTAGCCGCGCCGCGGCGGCGTCCACGCCGCGCCGTCGGCCAGGCGCACGCGCACGCCGGGTTCGGCCTGGATCCGGCCGATCACCTTGGCCGGCGTGCCCGAGGCCGCCAGCGAACGCGCGATCGGGTCGCGCTGGTTCGGCGAGGCGGTGAAGCACAGCTCGTAGTCGTCGCCGCCGCCGAGCTGCAGCGCGCGGCGGGCGTCGTCGGCGCAGGCCGCGGCCAGCGCGCGCGAGGCCGGCAGCGCGGCCGCCTCGATAACGGCGCCGACGCCGGAGGCGACGCACAGATGGCCCAGGTCGGCCAGCAAACCGTCGGACACGTCGATGCCGGCGCGCGCCAGCCCGCGCAACGCGCGCCCGGCGGCGACGCGCGGCTGCGGCCGGCGCAGGCGCTCGTGCAGGCGCGCGCTGGCGACGGCGGGATCAGCGTCGGCGCCGTCGATGCGGCGCACGGCGAATTCGCGATAACCGTCGATGCCGTCGAGCGCGAGCGCGGCGCCGGCGTCGCCGAGCGTGCCGGTCACCCAGAGGTCGTCGTCCACCCGCGCCGCGTCGCGGCGCAGCGCCCAACCGGGTTCGACGAAGCCGAGCACGGTCACGCACACCGACAACGGCCCGCGCGTGGTGTCGCCGCCGACCAGGGCCACCCGATGGCGCGCGGCCAGTTCCAGGAAGCCGTCGGCGAAGCCTTCGACGAAGGTCGCGCGCGCGGCGGCCTCGCCCGCGGGCAGCGACAGCGACAAGGTGCACCAGGCCGGCTCGGCGCCCATCGCGGCGAGGTCGGACAGGTTCGCCGCCAGCGCTTTCCAGCCGATGTCGGCGGCCCGCGCGTCGGCGGCGAAATGCACGCCGCTGTTGAGCGTGTCGGTGGCCGCGACCAGTTGCCGGCCCGGCGGCGGCGCCAGCAGCGCGGCGTCGTCGCCGATGCCGAGCACGACATCGCCGCGCTCGTCCGCGAGCGCGGCGGCGCGCGCGCGGATCACGGCGATGAGGTCGAATTCGGCGGTCACGGCTTGCAGCGAATCAAGAGGAACGAGCGGAGAGGAACGCGTCGCGGCGAGGCTCGCAGGTCCGAGCGGACGGCGCCAATGCGGCGCTCTGCTCGTTCTTGGTTGCTGCGCACGCGTCGCGCCTCAGCGCTTGCCCTTGGCCGCAGCCGCGGCCTCGGCCGCGCGCCACTGCGCGGCGGCGCGGTCGAGCACGCCGTTGACGTAGGTGTGGCCGTGCTCGGCGCCGAAGCGCTTGACCGATTCGATGGCCTCGTTGATGACCACGCGATACGGCACGTCCAGACGGTGGCGCAGTTCGTAGGCGGCGATGCGCAGCGCGGCGCGCTCGATCGCGTCGACCTGCTCGATCTCGCGGTCGAGGAACGGGGTCAGCGCCGGGTCGAGGTCGTCGGCCTGGTGGCGGGCGACGCCGCGCACCAGGTCTTCGAAATACACCAGGTCGGCCACTTCGTGCGCCTGTTCGTGGGCGAACTGGGCGATGATCTCGTCGGCCTTGGTGCCGGTCATCTGCCAGGCGTAGATCGCCTGCAGGGCGCGGCGGCGGGCGCGCGAACGCGCGACGGGGTCGATGCCATCGGGACGGCGGCGATTCATGGCAGTTGCTCCAGCAGGTGACTCATTTCCAATGCGGCCAGCGCCGCTTCCTCGCCCTTGTTGCCGTGGCTGCCGCCGGCGCGGTTTTCCGCGTCCTCGTGGCGTTCCACCGCGAGCACGCCGTTGGCGATCGGCAGGCCGAAGTCGAGCGAGACCTGCATCAGGCCGTCGGAACAGCCGTCGGCGACCTGCTCGTAGTGGCGGGTGTCGCCGCGCACGACGCAGCCCAGCGCCACTACCGCGGCGTGCTTGCCGGCGACGGCGAGGCGGCGCGCGAGCACCGGCAGTTCCCAGGCGCCGGGGACGCGGATCACGTCGATGGCGTCCTCGGCGATGCCGTGGTCGGCGAAGGTCTTGCGCGCGCCGGCCACCAGGGTATCGGTGATGCGCGGGTTCCAGCGGCTGGCGATGATGGCGTAGCGCGCGCCCGGCGGGCTGCGCAGGTCGCCTTCGTAATGGGGCATGGCGGGGGTCGCTGTGCTGGGGCGAAAGGGGGTTAGTTTACCGGTTGGGGGGCGGTGGCGGGCTGCGGGGCGATGGGGGCGGTGTGCGCGGGTGTTTTGGGCTGTCATTCCCGCGAAAGCGGGAATCCAGCGCCAGGACCACGCCCCGAGACCGCCGCGCGCAGACCCGACCGCGTCGCCTCCCTCCCAACCGTCATTCCCGCGAAAGCGGGAATCCAGAGCCGGGACGACGCGACCCGGAGGCCCGCGCTTTGGGCGCGGGCGCCGGAAGGCGATCTGGAGCGATGGCGCTGAAGGCTCTGGATCCTCGCTTTCGCGGGGATGACAGCTGGTGGCTTGATCCGAACCACTCCAGTCGTCCGCCGTTTCCTCCCCCCGTCATTCCCGCGAAAGCGGGAATCCAGAGCCGGGACGACGCGACCGGGAGCCCGCGCTATGGACGCGGGCGCCGGAAGGCGATCTGGAGCGATGGCGCTGAAGGCTCTGGATCCCCGCCTTCGCGGGGATGCGGTAGGAAAGGACGCAGCGACTGGCGGCCTCGGCCTTTACCTCAGCCCTCAACCCAACGTCGCGATATCCACGTACTCCACCACCTCCAGCCCGAACCCCGCCAGGCCGATCTGCTTGCGCGGGGTGCCGAGCACGCGCAGCTTGCCCAGGCCCAGGTCGGCCAGGATCTGGCCGCCGGCGCCGTTGCGGCGCCATTCGGCCAGGGCGTGGCCGCGGGTCGGCGGCGGCGCGGCGGCGTCGTGGACGTCGGTGTCGGTGTGCGGCTCGTGCGCGCCGGGTTGCTCGCGCACCCGCGCCAGCAGCGCGTCGGGGTCGGCGTGGTCGGACAGCAGCACCAGCGCGCCGCGGCCCTCGCGCGCGATCGCGGCGAGCACGTCGCCGACCGCCGGGCCGAAGTCGGGCCGGCGCCAGTGCAGCGCGTCGGCCAGCGGGTTCTGCATGTGCACGCGCACCAGGGTCGGCTGCGCTGCGTCGGGCTCGCCGCGCTGCAAGGCGAAGTGGACCGCGCGGGTCAGGCGGTCGCGATAGCTCAGCAATTGGAACGGGCCGTGCTCGGTCTCGATCTGGCGCGAATCCACGCGCTCGACCGTGTGCTCGGTGGCGAGGCGATAACGGATCAGCTCCTCGATCGAACCGATCTTCAAGCCGTGCTCGGCGGCGAATTTCTCCAGTTCCGGCCGCCGCGCCATGCTGCCGTCGGGGTTGAGCACTTCGACCAGCACGCCGGCCGGCTCCAGGCCCGCCAGCATCGCCAGATCGCTGGCCGCCTCGGTGTGGCCGGCGCGGCTGAGCACGCCGCCGGGCTGCGACATCAGCGGGAAGATGTGGCCGGGCTGGGCCAGATCCGACGGCTTGGCGTCCGGCCGCACCGCGGTGCGCACGGTGTGGGCGCGGTCGTAGGCGGAAATGCCGGTGGTGACGCCTTCGGCCGCCTCGATGCTGACGGTGAAGTTGGTGTGGTGCGGCGAGGTGTTGTCGCGCACCATCGGGCCGAGGCCGAGCTGCAGGCAGCGCTCGCGCATCAGCGACAGGCACACCAGGCCGCGGGCGTGGGTGACCATGAAGTTGATGTCGGCCGGGCGCACCAGTTCGGCGGCCATGATCAGGTCGCCTTCGTTCTCGCGGTCTTCGTCGTCGACGATCACGACCATGCGGCCGGCGCGGATTTCTTCCAGCAATTCGGGAACCGTGGCGAAGCTCATGCCGAAGCCTCCGCAGCGGCGGGCCGCTCGCCGAGCAGGCGCTCGACGTAACGCGCGACCAGATCGATCTCCAGATTCACCGGCGCGCCGACTGCGGCGTCGCAGAACGCGGTGTTGGCGACGGTGTGCGGGATCAGCGCGACTTCGAAACCTTCGCTGTCGACTTCGTTGACGGTCAAGCTGACGCCGTCGACGCAGATCGAGCCCTTCTTGGCGATATAGCGCAGCAGCGGCGCCGGCGCGCGGAAGCGCCAGCGTTGCGCGCGCGCGTCCTCGCGCACCGATTCGACCGCGCCGACGCCGTCGACGTGGCCGCTGACCAGATGCCCGCCGAGCCGGTCGCTGGGCCGCATCGCGCGCTCCAGGTTGACCTTGGCCCCGGCCTGCAGCGCGCCGAGCGTGGTCAGCGCCAGGGTTTCGGTGGACGCGTCGGCGTCGTACCAGTCCGCGCCGAACTCGATCACGGTCAGGCACACGCCGTTGACGGCGATGCTTTCGCCGAGCTTGGGCTGGGAGAAATCCAGGCTGCCGGTGGCGATGCGCAGGCGCACGTCGCCGCCGATGGGCTGGGTGGAGACCAGGCGGCCGACGCCTTCGATGATGCCGGTGAACATCAGCGCGCCTCCTGGCGGAGGGCCGATGCGCGGCCGCTATGCAGCGTGTAGCGATGGAGAGTGGTCATGAAACGTTTCCCGCAAGTGGTGAGCGAAAAACGCCTCAAGGCTTCGAGGACGACGCACGACGCGCGGCGCAAGGCCGCGGGAGGACTACTCGCCCGTCCTCGCGGACGGGCTCGCGCGCAGCCGTCTTCTTTCATCCGGACTGTGACCGTCGGCTCCGGCATTGGACCGGATCTGCTGACCCCGCGCGGCGCGGGTTTCTGGCCGGGACATTCCCGCCGGAAAACCGAACCGCCCGGGCGCTCGCGGGCTCGCGCGCTGGGCGCCTACCGCCGGTGGGGAATTGCGCCCCGCCCTGAAGACGTTACTGGTGGTGCCGGCCGCAGCCGGCGGGCGCAGTTTAGCACCCGGGGGACGGGCGGCCGGTTGTCCGAAGCCGCCGGGTGCGGGCGGACGCTGCGTTGCGTGGGCGGGATGGCGGGCGGCCGCGGGGCTCCGACCTGAGGGCCCCGAGCTCTTGGGGGGCTGATTTTTTGTGGGAGGGCCTTCAGGCCCGATGCTTTTGTTTCAGATAGCCGCGATCTGAGAGAAAGGCATCGGGCCTGAAGGCCCTCCCACAAGAGCCTTGGCCCTTAGGCCCTTGAGCGACGGGCCTGCGCCGCCGGCTTACAGCGGCTTGCGGCGCAAATGCAGAATTAGCGGCCAACGCAGCTCGCGCTCGCCATCCGGCGGCCCCCAGGCGCGAGTCAGCGCGGCGCGGTGGGCGTAGACCGGGTCCTCGCCGGTGGCGACCTTGCAGCGCTCGCTCGCCGACAGCGAATTCAGATAGCCCAGAAAACGCGACAAGCCCCAGCGCACGCTGAGCCACAACGCCGGCGCCGGCAGCGCTTCGAACGGCCAGTCGTAGCCGGCGTAGCCGTCGCGCACTTCGAAGTTCTCGCGCTGCCAATAGCCGTCGATGTCGGCGCGAAACGCCGACACCGCTGCGTCCATGCCGTCGGGAATGGCGAAATCGCCGTAGCTCCACGCCGCCAGCACGCCGCCGGGCGCGAGCGCGCGCGCGCACTCGGCGAAGAAGCGTTCGCGCTCGAACCAATGCAATGCCTGGGCCACGGCGACCAGGCCGACGCTGCCGTCGTCGAGGTCGCAACGCTCGCCCGGCGCCACGCTCAGACGCACCCGGCCCTCGCCGCGCAGCGAGTCCGCGTGCGCCCAGTGGCGTTCGAGCTGCTGCGCGCTCGGGTCGCAGGCGTGCACGCGCGCCCAGCGCGCGGCCAGCCCGCGCGTGGCCTGGCCGCTGCCGCAGCCGGGTTCCCACACCTCGGCCTGCGCCGGCACATGCGCGGCGATGGCGTCGAACAAGGCGTCGGGGTATTCGGGGCGCGCTGTCGCGTAGCTGTCGGCGATGGCGGAGAAGTGGTCTTTGAAGGCGTTGCCTGGCATGGGCGGCTCTGCGGTGCGCGCGCGTGGGGCGCGTTTGTGCGCGATGGGGCGAGGATACCTGGGCGGTCGTGGGTGTGCGGGGCGCTGGGGTTTGCTGTGGGGGCGGCGCTGGCGCAGTGGCGGGTGGGCGCGCGGTCGCGACTTGCGTCGCTCCTACAGGGGGTATTCGGGGATTCGGGCGATCTGAGGCGTCAGCGCCAGTTGCGGTTGTGCACGAAGGCGTGGGGGTCGCCGCTGCGGTCTTCGGCTACGCCCCAGCGGCAGCCGGGTTCGATGCCCTCAAAGGCGCCGAGCTTGCGCTGCAGCCAGCGTCGGTGCGCGGTGGCGCCGGCGCCGCGCAGTACGCAGAACGCGCTGACCCAGACGCCGCGTTCGAAACGCAGTTGCAGCCCGATCCGGCGGCCGCGTTCGCCGGGCGCGTCGTCGCGCAGATCCGCTTCGGCGAATCGGCAAGGCACGCTGAGGCCTTCGACCTGGAGTTGCTGCAACGGGCCGACCCGGAACGCAGGCGGCAAGGCGTCGATGGCGAGGTCCGGCGCGATCCGCGTCGCGCCCAGTCGCAAGCCGCCGTCGGCGCGATCGAACCCGATCGCCGCGAGCGTCGGCTCGCCCCGCGCGTCCGCGTCGGCGCTCATCGGCGCAGCGCGGCGCTCAGGCCGTCGCCGCGCGCGGCCGCAGCAGCACGCGGGTGTCTTCGCCGAGCCGGCGCACGTCGATCACATCGAGCTGGAACTTGCGGCTCATCGCCTCGATGCCGAGGCCGTCGAACAGCGGCCGCGCGGTTTCGCCCAACAACACCGGCGCCACATACAGCAGCACTTCGTCGACCAGGCCCTCGCGCAGGAACGCGCCGGCCAAAGTCGCGCCGGCTTCGAGCTGGATTTCGTTGATGCCGCGCTCGGCCAGCAGCCGCAGCACGGCTTCCAGGTCGATGCGGCCCTCGCGCACCGGCACCGCGGCGAGCTGCGCGTCCAGGCCGCGCGGCGGCTTGGCGTCGGGCGCGTGCAGGTACAAGGTGGGCGCGTCGCCCTCGCGCACGCGGCCGCGCGCGACGGTGGCCAGGCCCGGGTCGAGCACCACCCGCAGCGGCGCCATGAACGGCGTCGCGTCGCCCAGGCGTACGGTCAGCGAGGGATCGTCGGCCAGCACTGTGCCGGCGCCGGTGACGATGGCGCCGGCGCGCGCGCGCCAATGCTGCACGTCCTGGCGCGAAGCCTCGCCGCTGATCCACTTGGATTCGCCGCTGGCCAGCGCGCTGCGACCGTCCAGGCTCGCCGCCAGCTTGACCCGCAGCCACGGCCGGCCGCGCTCGATGCGCGAGAGGAAACCGCGATTGAGCGCGCGCGCCTGCGCTTCCATCAAGCCGCTGCTCACCGCGATGCCCGCGGCCTGCAGCTTGGCGAAACCGGCGCCGTCGACCTGCGGGAACGGATCGCGCATCGCCGCGACCACGCGCGCCACGCCGGCTTCGATCAAAGCCTCGCTGCACGGCCCGGTGCGGCCGGTGTGCGCGCAAGGTTCGAGCGTGACGTAGGCGGTGGCGCCGCGCGCGCGTTCGCCGGCGCCGCGCAGCGCGTGCACCTCCGCGTGCGGCTCGCCGGCGCGCTCGTGCCAGCCTTCGCCGACGACTTCATCGCCGTGCGCGATCACGCAGCCGACCATCGGGTTGGGACGGGTGGTGTAGGCGCCCTTCTCGGCCAGGCGCAGGGCGCGGGCCATGTGGGCGTGGTCGGTGGCGGTGAATTCAGAAGTCATGGCGTTCGGCTCAGGGCGCGCGTTTGAAGCGGGTCGCATCGGGAAAATCGGAGGTCAGGCTGCCGTCGGCGCGGCGGCTGAGCGTGATGAAGCCGCCCTGCACCGCACCCAGCGCGCGTGCGTCGAATTCGATCAGGTACAACCGCTTGGTCGGATCGTTCACCGTCAGCCAACGCGGCTGGTCGGGTTGTTCGGGAAAGCGCACGCCTATCGCGGTCACCACGGCGCGCGCGGGCAAGGACGCGAATTCGAACTGCCCGTCTTCGCCGCGCGTCGGCGCCTGTTCGATCACCGTGCCGTCGGCCAGGCGCAGCATCGCCTTGGCATCGCCGACCGCCAGGCCGACGCGCGGTTCGTACACGCTGACCCGTACCGTCTCGCCGGCGCGGCGCGGCTGGTTCGCCCACTGCCGGCCGAGCGGCAACAGCCCGGCGTCCACGGCCTGTTCGAGGGTGTCGATGCCGTCCGTGCGCACCGCCTTCAGATCGGCCTGGGTGAGCGGTTCCGGCAATGCGCGCTTGATGCCTTCGCCGTCGATCGCCGCGCCCTCGACCAGGACCACGATGTCGTCGCTGCGCTGCCAACAACCGCTGAAATCCGCCCCCTGCACCGGCACGCCGAGCAGGCGGAAACTGCCGTCCTTGTTCAGTTGCAGGCTCTTGGCGGAGCTCGCCGCGGAGTCCGCTGCGGCCGATACGTAGCGGCCGGACAACGCGGCATCGGCCGGCTCGCAGGCGAATGCCGTCGGCGCGGCGCACAGCGATGCGCAGGCCATCAGGCCGGCGAACGCACCGCCCAGGCGCGAGGCCGGACGGCGGCCGCGCACAACGAAATCTGCGCTCATGGAATCTGCACTCATCAAATCCGCACTCCCGAAGTCCGCGCTCATGGCACACGCACGAAAGGTTCGCCGCGATCCGGCAGCGCCGGGCTCAGGCTGCCGTCGGCGTTCACTATCAACGTCATCGTGCCGCCGAACAGCGAGGCGGTGGCGCGCGCGTCGAATTCGATCATGTACAGCAACTTGGTGCGGTCCTCGACGCTGACCCAGCGCGGGCGGTCGGGCTGGTTGGGAAAGCGGATGCCGATCGCCTGCACCGCAGCGTCGGCGGGCAAGGATGCGAACAGATATTCGCCGCCGCTCGGACCCGGGCGGTTATCGATGACCTGCTCCTCGTCCGGCACCGCGGCGCCCTCGACGATGCGGCCGTCGCGCAAGCGCAACGAAACTTTGGCATCGCCCGGCGGAGCGCCGCTGGTCGGCTCGTACAGTTTGACCCGCACCGGCTCGCCGGCCTTGCGGTCCTGGTGCGCCCACACTCGCCCCGCTGCCAGCAAGCCGGCGTCCACCGCCTGCTGAATGGTCTGCACGCCCTCGCGGCGCACCTGGTTCAGATCGGCCTGCGTCCACGCCACCGGCATCGAGCGCTTGACCCCGTCGCCGCCGTCGGCCGCGCCCAACACCAGCACCACGGTATCACCGCTGCGCCGCCAACAACCGGCGATTTCCGGGTACGGCAGCGGCGGCAGGTCGTACCAACGAAAGCGCCCGTCGGCGCGCATCTGCAAGGTCGAGAGCTGTTTCTCGGACGGCGCGGCGAAGTTCGTCACCGCAGTCGTGTACTTGGCCGCCAGCGCCTGGTCGCCAGGCGGCGCGCAGGCCGCAGCGGCCGCGGTCGCCAGCGCCGATGCCGGCAGGCAACTGGCCAGAACCAGCGCGCGCGCAGCGCCGCGGCGCATGCGCACCGATCTTCCAGCGCCGGCCCGAGCGGCCGATCCATCGTTCATCGCGGTCTCCTTACCCCAATCCAGGCGTTCAATGCCGAACATAGCGTCCGCGCAGCTGCGGCGATACCAAGGCGCCGTCGTCCTGGTGCAGGATCATTTGTTCGAACGGCGCCGGCAGCGCTGCCGCGCTGTCCAGGCGGATCGCAAAAATACGGCCGCGAGCTTCGTCCAGCGCCACGGTTTCGCTCGGGCGGTCGGGTGCTTGCAGGATCGCGCGCTCCAGCCGCACGCCCGCGCGCCGCACCGCCAGCGCCCAGCCGCCGGGGCTGGTCTGGGTGCGCTCGCTGCGTCCGTCGGAATAAACGAATTCCACGCCGATGCCCTCGGCGCGGGCGCCGCGCTGCGGATCGCCGACGACGACGGCGTAGCCGCCGAAGGGGTCGGCCTTGGCCGCCGGATCCAGGCAGCGTTCGCGGCCCAGGCGCGGATCGGGCAACGCCGGCATGCTGCGGCCGGCGGCGGCGTGCAGCGCGGCAACCTGTTCCCGCTGTTGCAGATAGCTGCGCACCGCGCGATCGGCCGCGGCCTGGCCATCCGGGTCTGCGCCGGCGGCCGCCGCCTGCGCGGCCGCCGCCGCGGCCTCCAGGTTGCCCTGCGGCGGCTGTCCCCACGGCGTCGGTTTGGCCGCCGCGGCCGCGGTTTCCAGCGCCAGCCGCGATCGTTCGAGCGCCGCCAGCGCCGGCGCCAGCGACGCTGCGGCGGCGTTGCGGTGCGCCGGGTCGGCAGCGGGCGACGCTGCGGTGAATTCGATCTGAGCCAAGCCGAGCCGATAGGTCTTGAGGTAGGCGCAGGCCTCCTCGCTCAACGTCTCCTTGCGCTCCGAAGCGAATTCGTCCAGACGTTTTTGCGCGCCCGCATTCCAGGGCGCGACCTCATCGAGCGAGAACAGCGGCTTGGCCTGCGTCGGCGCCTGCGCGGTCAACAGGATCTGGTCCGCGCCCACGTTCCAGCGCCCCGTCGCGGACTGGACGATCGGGCCATAGCGCAGGCTCCATTCGAAACGCCCGTCGGGCTTGAGCAGCAGTTCCGATTCGCCCTCGGACGCGCCTTGCAGCGTGTAGCGCCCCGCCAGCGGCGCGCGCTGCCGGTCCTCGATCGGATCGGCGGCCTGCGCCGATACCGGCAGCGACGCCAACAGCAGGCTCAACAGCGCGGATCGGTATGCATCGGACATGCGCGAACTCCCTTCGGCGCGTGAATTCGGTGATTCCCGCCGGCGCCAGCGCTCCTGGCCTGCGTCCGGCCTGCCGCGGGCGCGCGCCCACAGCGAAAACTCAGCGTTTTTTCCGGTCCGGACGCGGGTCGTCCTCGCCCAGCAACGGCAACTGTCCATCGCCGGGCGCATCGCGCTCGAGCCGGTCGAGCTCCTCGCGGAAATCGGCCACGTCCTCGAACGAGCGGTACACCGAGGCGAAACGCACGTAGCCGACGTGGTCGAGCTTGCGCAGCTCGGCCATGACGAATTCGCCGACCCGGCGCGAGGCCAGCTCGCGCTCGGCGGTCATGCGCAGTTGGTGCACGACCGCGCGCACCGCCGCTTCGATCTGTTCTTCCGCCACCGGCCGCTTCTGCAGCGCGCGGTCGAAGCCGGCGCGCAGCTTGCGCGCGTCGAACGCCTCGCGGCGGCCGTCGCCCTTGATGATGACCGGCAGCTTCAATTCGATCGTCTCGATCGTGCTGAAGCGCTCGCCGCAGGCCTCGCACACGCGCCGGCGGCGGATGGTGGCGCCGTCGTCGGACACGCGCGAGTCGATCACGCGGGTGTCGTGGTGCTGGCAGAACGGGCAATGCATCAATCCACCGTGAGTCGGGACGAGAGTTGCGAATCGTAGCGTCCGCAACCGGTCATTTGTGCCGCCGGAATCCGTATTTCGGCCCGTCCGGATAAAACCGCATGGACACATTGCCATAATCCGCGACCGGCCGGCCATCGCGCAGCGCGGGCTTGAACGCGACTTTCCTGGCGAATGCGAGCGCGGGCGCGTCGAACACGGTGTCGTTGCTGCAGATCACGATGGCGTCGCGGGTACGCCCCTTGGCGTCGATGATGACCTTCACCACGACCTCGCCGATCTTTTCGCCGGCCGCGGCGGGATACGCCGCGTCGGGACGATTGTCGGGCTCCGGCGCGCGGCTCCCGGGTTGCGCATACCAGTCCGGCGCCCCGTAGCGGTCGTGGTCGGACAACCACGCGACACGATTTCTGGCGTGGAAATCCGAAATCTCGCGCCAACTGGCCCGGTACTTGCCTCCCTGCATGCCCATCTGGCAGGCCGGGATGTAGTAGGTCTCGGTCATGCCGATGTCCTGGCTGAAGTCCGGCCGGTTCGACGGCGACGGCGGCGACGGCGGGGCGACCACGATCGCTTCCTTCGCCTCCGCCGGCGTCAGCGTCCTGTACTCGATGACCGGCGCGGCGGAAGCTCCGCCCGGCGGAGCTTCGGCGGCTTGCACGCTTACGCATGCAAGCCAACCGAGCGCCGCCGATCGGAGCAGCGGTTTAGCCATACACCGGGAACTGCGCGCACTGCTTGGTCACGTTCTCGCGCACGCCGGCGATGACCTTCTCGTCCTTCGGGTTGTCCAGCACATCGCAGATCCACTCGGCCAGGGCCACGCAGTCGGCTTCCTTGTAGCCGCGGGTGGTGACGGCCGGGGTGCCGATGCGCAGGCCCGAGGTCACGAACGGCTTCTGCGGGTCGTTGGGCACCGCATTCTTGTTGACCGTGATGTGGGCGCGGCCGAGCGCGGCTTCCGCGTCCTTGCCGGTGATGCCCTTGCCGATCATGTCGACCAGCATCAGGTGGTTTTCGGTGCCGCCGGAGACGATCTTGTAGCCGCGCGCGATGATGGTCTTGGCCATGGCCTGGGCGTTCTTGACCACCTGCGCCTGGTAGTCCTTGAACTCCGGCTGCAGCGCTTCCTTGAACGCCACCGCCTTGGCCGCGATCACGTGCATCAGCGGGCCGCCCTGGATGCCCGGGAAGACGATGCTCTGCAGCTTCTTCTGCATGTCGTCGAAACCCACCGCGCCCTCGCCCTCGCCGACCGCGCCGTCCCAGCGCTTGGCCACGATGATGCCGCCGCGCGGGCCGCGCAGGGTCTTGTGGGTGGTCGAGGTGACCACGTGCGCGTGCGGCACCGGGCTCGGGTAGACGCCGGCGGCGATCAGGCCGGCGACGTGGGCCATGTCGACGAACAGATACGCGCCGATCTTGTCGGCGATGGCGCGGAAGCGCGCCCAGTCGACCACCTGCGAATAAGCGCTGAAGCCGGCCACGACCATCTTCGGCTTGTGCTCCAGGGCCAGGCGCTCGACTTCGTCGTAATCGATCAGGCCCTGGTCGTTGACGCCGTACTGCACGGCGTTGAACAGCTTGCCCGAGGCGTTGACCTTGGCGCCGTGGGTGAGGTGGCCGCCGTGGGCCAGGCTCATGCCCAGGATGGTGTCGCCGGGATTGAGCAGGGCGAAGTACACCGCCTGGTTGGCCTGCGAGCCCGAATGCGGCTGCACGTTGGCGTAGTCGGCGCCGTAGAGTTCCTTGACCCGGTCGATCGCCAGCTGCTCGGCGATGTCGACGTACTCGCAACCGCCGTAATAGCGCTTGCCCGGGTAGCCCTCGGCGTATTTGTTGGTCAGCACGCTGCCCTGGGCTTCCAGCACGCGCGGGCTGGCGTAGTTCTCCGAGGCGATCAGCTCGACATGGTCTTCCTGGCGGCGGGCCTCGTCGGCGATGGCCTGGGCGAGTTCGTCGTCGAATCCGGCAATACGGGTGGTGCTGGGGAACATTCGCGGCCTCGGGGAGAAGTTGAGCGGACGGGAGGGGGAGGACTCGCGCCAGGCCGTCCACGGGCCCGGACAGCGTGCGGACGGCCCGCCCGGGCTTGAAATCTCGGACCGGGCGGCCCATCTCCGCAGCGCGGCCCGAGTGCCTGAACCGGCCCGGGCGGCTTGACGTAAGACTTGAAATGTTAGCCTAGGGGCGTATGGCGGCCAACCGCCAAAGCGCGGCTCGCGCCGGCCCTGCCCGGGGCGGACAATGGCCCCGCCCTCCCCACCTCCCGGCCCGCCGCCGCCCGGCCGGCCCGTTCGTCCTTGGATGCCCCGACCGTGAAATGGGTCTTCGTTTTCCTGTTCCTGGCCGCCGCCGTCTACGTGCATTTCCGCGGCCGGGTGCGCCATCGCCTGGGCCGGCAGCTGCTGGACCACTCCACGTTCATGGCCCCCATCAACGTGCTGATGTACGCCTGCTCGCGGGTGCCGACCACGCCGTTCCTGACCCCGGAGCAGCATTTCCCGGAACTTGCGCCGCTGCGCGCGCGCTGGCAGGAAGTGCGGGCCGAGGCCCTGCACCTGCGCGAGATGCAGCAGATCAAGGCCGCCGACCAATACAACGACGTCGGCTTCAACTCGTTCTTCCGCCGCGGCTGGAAGCGCTTCTACCTGAAGTGGTACGACGAGGCCCATCCCTCGGCGGCCGAGCTGTGCCCGGTCACCACCCAGTTGCTGCGCGAGGTGCCCAGCGTCAAGGCGGCGATGTTCACCGAATTGCCGCCGGGCAGCGAGCTGCGCCCGCACCGCGACCCTTACGCGGGCTCCTTGCGCCTGCATCTGGGCCTGGAAACGCCCAACGACGACGCCTGCTTCATCGACGTGGACGGCCAGCGCTACAGCTGGCGCGACGGCGAATGGACCATGTTCGACGAGACCTACATCCACTGGGCGCAGAACGGTTCGCAGCACAACCGCATCATCCTGTTCTGCGACATCGAGCGGCCGATGCGCTTCGCCTGGGCGCGCGGGCTCAACCGCTTCATCGCCAAGCGCCTGATCGCCGCCGGCGCCTCGCCCAACAGCGAAGGCGACAAGACCGGCGCGATCAACAAGATCTTCAAGTACTTCTACGCGCTGCGGCTCAAGTCCAAGGCGCTGAAGGAACGCAGCAAGGGCACGTACTACTTCTTCAAGTACGCCGCCGTGGCGGCGGTGATCGCGCTGATCGTCTGGCTGTAAGGCCCCGCCGGGGAGCCGGCTGTTGTGGGAGGGCCTTCAGGCCCGATGCTTTTGTCTCAGGTCTCGGCGATCTGAGCGAAAGGCCTCGGGCCTGAAGGCCTTCCCACAACAGCGGCTCCCTCCCGCCCGGCGCTGCGGGGGTCGTTCGCCCGGATTCATCCCCGAATTCGCCTCCTGCGCCCACCCGTCCGCTGGAACCCGCCCCCCGGCTGCGGGATAATCGGCTGTTCGCAACGCCCCCCGCCCTGCCCCGCGGCCCCTTCCGGGCCCGGCCAGGCGCGCCTCTGCTTCGGAGTCCGCATGCAATACATCTACACCATGAACGGCGTCAGCAAGACCGTGCCGCCGAAGCGTCAGATCATCAAGGACATCTCGCTGTCGTTCTTCCCCGGCGCCAAGATCGGCCTGCTCGGCCTGAACGGCGCGGGCAAGTCGACCGTGCTCAAGATCATGGCCGGCGTCGATACCGACTTCACCGGCGAGGCGCGCCCGGCCAGCGGCATCAAGGTCGGCTACCTGCCGCAGGAACCGCAGATCGATCCGGAAAAGACTGTGCGCGAAGCGGTCGAGGAAGGCGTGGGCGAAGTGCTCAACGCCCAGGCCGCGCTCGACGCGATCTACGCCGCCTACGCCGAGGACGGCGCCGACTTCGACGCGCTGGCCAAGGAACAAGAGCGCCTGGAGGCGATCCTCGCCGCCGGCGACGCCCACACCCTGGAAAACCAGCTCGAAGTCGCCGCGGACGCGCTGCGCCTGCCGCCGTGGGAGGCCAAGGTCGGCAACCTGTCCGGCGGCGAGAAGCGCCGCGTCGCGCTGTGCCGCCTGCTGCTGCAAAAGCCCGACATGCTGCTGCTCGACGAACCGACCAACCACCTCGACGCCGAGTCGGTGGAATGGCTGGAACAGTTCCTGGCCCGCTACACCGGCACCGTGGTCGCGGTCACCCACGATCGCTACTTCCTCGACAACGCCGCCGAGTGGATCCTCGAACTCGACCGCGGCCGCGGCATTCCGTGGAAGGGCAACTACACCGATTGGCTGGTGCAGAAGGACGAGCGCCTGAAGCAGGAAGACAATCAGGAAAAGGCCCGCCAGAAGGCGATCCAGAAAGAACTCGAATGGGCCCGCCAGAACGCCAAGGGCGGCCGTTCCAAGGGCAAGGCGCGTCTGGCCCGGATCGAAGAGCTGCAGGCGGTGGATTACCAGCGCCGCCAGGAGACCAACGAAATCTTCATCCCGCCGGGCGAGCGCCTGGGCAACAAGGTGATGGAGTTCAAGAACGTCTCCAAGAAATTCGGCGAGCGCCTGCTGATCGACAACCTGAGCTTCGTCGTGCCGCCCGGCGCGATCGTCGGCATCATCGGCCCCAACGGCGCCGGCAAGTCGACCCTGTTCCGGATGATCATCGGCCAGGAAACCCCGGATTCGGGCGAGATCGACATGGGCCCGACCGTCAAGCTGGCCTACGTGGACCAGAGCCGCGACAAGCTGGAAGGCAACCACAACGTCTTCCACGAAGTCTCCGGCGGCCTGGACATCCTCAACATCAACGGCATCGAGATCCAGTCGCGCGCCTACATCGGCCGCTTCAACTTCAAGGGCCAGGACCAGCAGAAGATGGTCGGCAGCCTGTCCGGCGGCGAACGCGGCCGCCTGCACCTGGCCAAGACCCTGCTGCAGGGCGGCAACGTGCTGCTGCTCGACGAACCGTCCAACGACCTGGACGTGGAAACCCTGCGCGCGCTGGAAGACGCCCTGCTCGAGTTCCCGGGCAACACCTTCGTGATCTCGCACGACCGCTGGTTCCTCGACCGCATCGCCACCCACATCCTCGCCTTCGAAGGCGACTCGCACGTGGAGTTCTTCCAGGGCAACTACCGCGAGTACGAAGAAGACAAGCGGCGCCGTCTGGGCGAGGAAGGCGCCAAGCCGCATCGTCTGCGTTTCAAGGCGCTGAAGTGATTCCAGGCTGCGCCCGCCTCGCGCGGGCGCAGCCGGACCGCGGTTCCGCCACGGCAGGATGCATGCGACGGGACCGGCGACGGTCCCGTCGTCGTGTACGCAACCGGGATGTTCGTGGGCGCGGTTTGCTTGTGGGAGGGGCTTCAGTCCCGAGGCTTTCGTTCCAGGTCGCCGCGAACTGAGACGACAGCGTCGGGACTAAAGTCCCTCCCACAAGCGGACCCCTGCGGTAGGCCAGCTTCTCCCGCAAGACCGTAGTTTCGCTATCCACCGGCAGCGGCGTTACCCTGCCCCCGTCCGCCCCCGAGGATTCGCCATGACCCTGATGCACGCATTCGAACTCGAAGGCCTGCGCCGCGCCGGCGCCCTGGTGTCTTCGATCCTGACCACGATGCGCGAGGCGGCGGTGCCCGGCGCGGTCTCGCGCGAGCTCGACGCGATCGGCGCGGCGATGCTGCGCGAAGCCGGCGCGCGCTCGGCGCCGCAGCTGACCTACGATTTCCCCGGCGCGACCTGCATCAGCATCAACGAGGTCGCCGCCCACGGCATTCCCGACGGCACCGTGCTGCGCGAAGGCGACCTGGTCAACATCGATGTGTCGGCCGAGCTCGACGGCTATTTCGCCGACACCGGCGGCAGCTTCGTGGTCGGCGCGCCCAACCCGACCCAGCGCAAGCTGCTCGACGCGACGCTGCAGGCGCGCGACGCCGCCATCGCCCAGTTGCGCGCCGGCAACCTCATCAACAGCATCGGCCGCACCGTCGAAAGCGTGGCCGCGCGCCACGGCCTGCGGGTGATCCGCAATCTCGGCAGCCACGGCGTCGGCCGCGCCCTGCACGAGGCGCCCGGCAACATTCCCGGCTATTACGACCCGCGCGACACCCGCCGCCTGCACGAGGGCATGGTGATCACCATCGAACCATTCCTGGCCACCCACTGCACCCACACCGACGAGGGCGCGGACGGCTGGGCGATGATCTGCCGACGCGGCTTCGCGGCGCAGTTCGAGCATACGGTGGTGGTGACCTCGGGCGAGCCGATCGTGGTGACGTAACCAAGCCACGAAGCTCCGCCGCAGCGCTTACGAAATTGCAAAACCTCCATGGCGTCATTCCGGCGAAAGCCGGAATCCAACCGAAGCTACGCAGCCCAGCCGCTGCACTCCGAAGCTACAAACCTCCACGCCGTCATTCCGGCGAAAGCCGGAATCCAACCGAAGCTGCGTAGCCCCGCCGCCGCACTCCGAAGCTACAAACCTCCACGCCGTCATTCCGGCGAAAGCCGGAATCCATTTTGCTCTTGCTCTCCCGCGCGCCAAAAAACCAAGAGCAAAATCAAAATGGATTCCGGCTTTCGCCGGAATGACGGGGTGGGGATAGCACCTACCAACCTCATCACCGCACCACGAAGGAATTCCCCATGAGCTTCATGCAGGCATTGCGCCGCCGCTGGCAACAGGCCGACACCCTGGTCTGCGTGGGCCTGGACCCCGAGCCGGCCCGCTTCCCGGCCAGGTTCGCCGCCGACGCCGACGCCGTGTTCGCCTTCAACCGCGACATCGTCGACGCCACCGCCGAGTTCGCCTGCGCGTTCAAGCCGCAGATCGCCCACTTCGCCGCGCTGGGCGCCGAAGACGCGCTGACCCGGCTGATCGCCCACATCCACGCGCGCTATCCCGAGGTGCCGGTGATCCTGGACAGCAAGCGCGGCGACATCGGCAGCACCGCCCAGCACTACGTCAGCGAAGCCTTCGACCGCTACCGCGCCGACGCGGTGACGGTGAACCCGTACATGGGCCGCGACTCCGCCCAGCCCTTCCTCGACCGCGCCGAGCGCGGCGTGGTGGTGCTGTGCCGCACCTCCAATCCGGGCGCCGGCGACCTGCAGGATCTCGATGTCGGCGGCCGCCCGCTGTATCAGCGCGTGGCCGAGAAAGTCGCGAACGAATGGAACGGCCACGGCAACTGCGCGCTGGTGGTCGGCGCGACCTGGCCGGAACAGTTGCGCGAAGTGCGCGCCATCGTCGGCGAGCTGCCGCTGCTGGTGCCCGGCGTCGGCGCCCAGGGCGGCGATGCGCAGGCGGTGGTCAGCAACGCCAAGAGCGCCGACGGCACCGGCCTGATGATCAACAGCTCGCGCGCGATCCTGTACGCCTCCAGCGGCGACGATTACGCCGAAGCCGCGGCCGCCGCGGCGCGCGCGCTGCGCGACGACATCAACCGCTACCGCTGAGGCCGCGGCGCCGATGGCGGCGAAACTGCACGAATTGGACCTCGCGCAACTAGAGACCGCGGTAGCCGCGCTGCACCGACGCGGCCGGATCGAGTTCCTGCACCGCGGGATGATGCCCGAAGCGGATGTGTTCCTGTGCCGCAGCGGCGGCCGCCGCTTCAACGTCAAGTTCGATCTCGCCTACGGCGCGCAGGTCGACGCCGTGGACGCGTTCTCGCGGCAGGAATTGGCTGAGCTCGAACAAGCCTTGAGCGAAGCGGCGGCTTAACCGCCGCAGCGGCCCGCAGGCCGCTTCGGCGCGTACGGCCTTCAGCCTTCGAACGCGCGCAGGCCGCCGTCGCGCCAAACGAACAGGCCGGACGACAAGCCATACGGCGAGCTGCGCGCGATCTCCTGCGCGATCTCGCGCAGCGCGGCCACGCTCTCGCCGTCCTCGCTGCCGCACACCATCAGCTCGTCGCGCGCGGCGATGGCGAACACCGGCTCGCCGCGCAGCTCGATGCGATCGCGCCAACGCTCGAACAGCAGCGCCATGCCCGCGTCGTAGTTGCGGTCCAGCCGCGCGGCGTAACGGCCGCCGCCGCCCTTGAGCTCCAACTGCGGCAGCGAGCGGGCCAGATTCTCCAGCGCGTGCGCGCGCAACGCGTCGCCGCGCAACTCGCGCTGTTCGGCTTCGTGCGGCGAAAGAAAACTCATCGAAGCCGGCGTGTCGAGCACGTAGGTGACGATCAGATCGCCCGCCAGCGGCTCGACCACGAACGGCGCGGCGTCCATGTCCGGCTGCGAGGCGCGCAGCTGATTCATCGCGGTGTCGTGCCAGTCGCGGGTCTTGATGACCGGCAGCACCACGCCCGCTTCGTCGTCTTCGTCCTCGGCCGACAACCGGCGCTGCATCTCGCGCACCGAGGCCATCTGGTCGGCGAGCACCGCCTCGAGCGCCTGCGGCTCGCTCAGATAACGCTGGTAAGCATTGCCCAGTTGCAGCCCGGCCTGGATTTCGCCGGGCAGCGACACATCGATGCGCGCCTCGTTCTGCGCGCCGGGGACGATGCGGATGTGCGCGTCGGGAAAGGCGTCGCGCAGTTCGCCGGCGAAGCGCTGGGCGAAGGCCGGCAAGTCGAGGAGGGCGGGAGTTGCCGCGGAGGGCGTGGCCGGTTTGCGGCCGAACAGCTTGCTCAGAAAAGACACGACCGGTTCCTTGTGGTCATTGCGGTGGGCCGACTATACCGCCGTATCGCAGCGCGTCATCGCCGCGCCGCGGCGCCCGCCCGGTTCAGCCTTCGAACGCGTGCAGGGCGCCGTCGCGCTGCACGAACAACTGCGCAGACAAACCGTAGGCCGAATCGCGCGCGATCTCCTGCGCCACCGTGCGCAGCGCGCGCAACGCCGGGCGGTCGTCGCTGCCGCACAGCAACAGCTCGTCGCGCGCGGCGATCGCGAACACCGCCTCGCCGCGCACCGGCGCGCGCTCGCGCCAGTGCTCGAACAACAGCGCCATGCTGGCGTCGTAGTTGCGGTCCAGGCGCGCGGCGTACAAGCCGTCTTCGCCCTGCACTTCCAGCTCCGGCAGGAACCGGCGCAGGTTGCGCAGCGCGCAGGCGCGCAAGGCTTCGCGGTCGAGGCCGCGGCGTTCGGCTTCGGCCGGCGACAGGTAGTCCATCGACTCGGGCCGGTCCTCGGCATAGGTCAGCACCAGGTCGCCGGCCAGCGGTTCGATTACGAACGCGCTGCGCGCGCCGCCGCCGATCGAGCGCGCCTGCTGCAACGCCAGCTCGTGCCAGGCGCGGGTCTTGAGCACCGGCAGGATCGCGTCGTCGCGCGCGGCTTCGGCGCCGCGCTCGTAGCGGCGGCGCGCTTCGCGCGCGGCCGCGACCTGTTCGGCCAGCACGTGCTCCAGCGCCGCCGGCGCGGCGAGATAGCGTCGGTAGCCGTCGCCGACGAACTGGGCGTCGGCGAATCCGTCGGCCAGCGACCAATCGATGCGGGTGTCGGCCAGGTGCGCGCCGAAGCTCAGCCGCACCCGCGCCTGCGGCCAGGCCGCGCGCAAGGCCTGGGCGTGGCGCTCGGCAAAGGTGTGCAGGTCGAGCGGGTCGGCCGGCAACGAGGCGGCCTGCGCCGGTTCGGAGCCGCGGCCGCCGAACAGCCGGTTCAACAAGGTCAACGACATCGCCGTCCCTCCGTGGCCGGGCCCCCTGCCCGCGCCGGCCGACTATACGAACGCCGCCGTGAGGGCGCGCCTCACGCCGCAACGCACGCGGCGAGCGCGGTGGCGATCACGCTGGCGGTCGTCACCGGTGCGGCCTTCGCCGGCTAGGCTAGGCGGTATGAACGCCGACTCCGCCGACTCCACCGCTCCCGCCTCGCCCTCCCGCCGCCGCGCGCTCGCCGCCGGGCTGGCCGCGCTCGGCGCGGCCGCCCTGCCCGGCTTCGCCGCCGCGGACCCGGCCGCGCGCACCCGCATCGTCCTGCTCGGCACCGCCGGCGGGCCACGCCCAAGGCGCTGCGCGCCGCGCCGGCCAGCGCGGTGGTGGTCGGCGACGCGGTCTACGTGGTCGATTGCGGCAACGGCGTGGCGCGCCAACTCGCGCTGGCAGGTCTGCGCCTGGGCGCGCTGCGCGGCGTGTTCGTCACCCATCACCATTCCGACCACAACGCCGACTACGGCAATCTGCTGCTGCTCGCCTGGGCCGCCGACCTGCGCTCGCCGGTCGGCACCTGGGGCCCGCCGCCGCTCAAGCGCATGACCCGGCAGTTCCTGCGCATGAACGATGTCGACATCCGCACCCGCATCGCCGACGAGGGCCGCGCCGATCCGGCCACGCTGATCCGCGCGCACGAGCTGCGCGCCGGCGGCGAGGTGATGCGCGACGAGCGCGTGCGGGTGCGCGCGGCCGTGGTCGAGCATCCGCCGCTGCGGCCGGCGTTCGCCTACCGCTTCGACAGCGCCGACCGCTCGGTGGTGTTTTCCGGCGACACCCGGCCGAGCGCGGCGCTGATCGAACTGGCGCGCGGCGCCGATGTGCTGGTGCACGAGGTGATGTATCTACCGGCGCTGGAGAAGCTGATCGCGAGCGAGCCGCAAGCCGCGCGGCTGCGCCAGCACCTGCTCGACAGCCACACCACCGCCGAGCAGGTCGGGCGGGTGGCGAGCGAGGCCGGAGTGAAGACGCTGGTGCTCAACCACTTCGTGCCCGGCGGCGATGCGGCGCTGACCGACGCGGTCTGGCGCGCCGCGGTGGCGCCGCATTTCAAGGGCGAGTTGGTGATCGGGCGGGATTTGCTGGAGGTTTGAGCGCGGCGGTTGGGTGGCGCGCTTGGATGCGGTTTGCGCGGCATGAGGAAAGATGGCGGTCGCGGCTCGCGCCGCTCCTACAGGAAGCCCATGTAGGAGCGGCGCGAGCCGCGACCGCGAAGTCTCAAGATCGCCGCGCCACCGCCTGCCACCGACTCACCGCAACGCCGCCCGCAACGCCGCGATCGGAAACCGCAGCCAGATCGCCGCGAACACCCCCGCGCGCACCAGCGCGCCGCGCCGCGGCGCTTCGAACTTGCGGAAATAGCGCCACAGCCCGCGGTGCTTGTTCCATTCGACGAAGAACGGCCGCGAGCGGCTCGACACGCCGCGCACGTGGACCACGCGGATGCCGTTGGCCACCGCGACCACGCCGCCGGCTTCGCGCACGCGCCGGCACAGGTCGAGGTCTTCGGCGTGCAGGCGATAGCCTTCGTCGAAACCGCCGATGCGCGCGAACAGTTCGCGCGGCATCAGCATCAAGGCGCCGGAGGTGGCCTGCACTTCCTGCAGAGGCTGACTGTCGATCGGCGCCACCGCCATCTTCGGCGCCGCCCACGGGCGCAAGATGCCGGCCAGCATCGCGCCGAAGTCCGGGTCGCGCCGGCGCACCGCGACGTCGCGCTCGCCTTGTTCGTTGACCAGGTCGGCGCTGAGCAGGCAATCGCCGAGCGCCGCGCCGAGCGCGTGCAGGCGCCGCAGCGTGTCGGGTTCGACCATGCAGTCGGGATTGACGAAGGCCAGCCAGTCGTCGTCGTCCGGCGCCGGCTCCAGATCGGCCGCGCCCTGGTTGCAGCCGACCGAGAAGCCGGGGTTGTCGGGGTTGGCGATGAAGCGCAGGCGCGGGTCGAGCGAGGCCTGGCGCTGGACGATGTCGAGGGTGCCGTCGTCGGACTGGTTGTCGACCACGCGGATCGCGCCGACGCCGTCGCAGGCGCGCAGGCGCTCCAGGCATTCGTCGATGGTCGCGGCGCTGCGGTAGCTGACCACCACGGCTTTGAACATGCCCTTGGGAGCCGCCTGCGCGGCGGGGTCAGAGGAAGAGATCACGTTGCATGTCCGGTGGGCCGACCTGGGTCAGGCGGTCGGCGAGTCGTTGGCGCAGGTCGCGCAGCGGATCCTGCATGAGGAAATGGGCCAGGCGCGCGTGCCAGTCGGGCCAGCGCGCGGCCAGCGCGTCCATGTCGCCGTCGTGCGGCCGGCCCTCGCCGGCGCGCGCGACGAACGCGGTATCGCACAGCACGTTGCGCCAGCCCAGCCCGGACAGGCGCAGCGACAGGTCGGTCAATGCGGCGTACCACGAGCCGTAGCTTTCCGCGTCGAGGCCGCCGGCGCGGCGGCGCGCGGCGCCGCGCAGCAGCACGGCGTGGCCGATCGCGGCCGGCAGTTCCGGGTGCGCGGCCGGCATCTGCGCCAGGGCGCGCGCCAGCCGCTCGGCGTCGCCGACGTCGGGAATCGGGTCGATCTCGCCGATGCGCGGCCACGACGCGGCCTCGCCGGCGTTGCACCACGGCGTGGCCGAGGCGATCGCGCCGTCGGCGGCGAAGCTGGCCTGCAGGCGGCTGAGCCAGCCCGGCGCCGGCACCGCGTCGGCGGCGAGCACGGCGACGTCGGCGTCGCCGCAGGCCTTGAGGATTTCGTCCAGGTGCACGACCTCGCCGACCGAGCGCTGGCGCCGGCTGTAGTCGGCGCGCAGGCGGGTGCTTTGCAACCAGCGCTCGACGATGGCGTAGCCGCGCGGGCCGGACTGGGCGTCGTCGGCCAGCCACACCCGCGCGCCGGGCGGGGTGCAGGCGTCGAGTGCGGCCAGGCAAGCGTCGAGGGCGTCGTCGTCGACGCCGACCGGGACGACCACGATCGGCAGGTCGCTCATCGCCGCGGCTCCGCGTACGCGCCGCCGCTGACATCGTCGGCGCGGCGTTCGCCGGCCGATCCGCGGCTGCCGTCGCCGTGCGCCGCGACGCCGACGGCGCGGGCCGCGGGAGCGGCGGCGCGGCGGTGCGTCGGCGGGGGCATGCGGTGTTCGGCCATCGGGGCGTCGGTGCGGGACGGCCCATAGTGTGCGGGATCGCGGCCGCTAGCGGGTGATGGCGGCGTCAGCGGCGGCCGCCGCGCCGCCGCCGGCCTCTCCCCGTAGGAGCGGCGCAAGCCGCGACCGCGCCAATGCGGCGACGGCGCAAGCCGCGCGATAGCGACGTTCGCGTCGGCGTCGCAGCCCTATCGCGGCCACGAGCTGCGGTCGCGGCTTACGCCGCGGCTACTCGCGGCATCGCAGTCGCATCGCGGCGTGGAGTTGCGCGGTCGCGGCTTGCGCCGCTCCTACAAAAAGCCCAAGAAGCCGCCGGCATCGCGCAAAAGAACGGGGCCGGCAAGCCGGCCCCGTGCAGTCGTGCGTGCCGCCTCGCGGCGGCGCGGCTTACTTCTTTTTCTTCGGGTTCAGCGGTTCCATCGCGCGGAAGCGGCGGCTGTACTCGTCGGTCAGGTCGCGCGACTCCTGCGGATTGCGCACCAGGGTCGGGGTCAGCAGGATGATGGTTTCGCGCCGCTCGGTCGACGTGCCCTGGTTGCCGAACAAGCCGCCCAGGATCGGAATCCGGCTCAGTCCTGGCAGGCCCTTGGAGTTGCGGTCGGTCTTGTCGTTGATCAGGCCCGCCAGCAGCACCGTCTCGCCGCTCTGCACCGCCGCCTCGGTCTTGAGCTTCTTGGTGTCGATGGTGACGTTGTTGCTGGTGCCCACGCGCGCGCCGGCCGAGCTGACTTCCTGCACGATGTCGAGGAACACCATGCCGTCGCGGCTCACCCGCGGCCGCACCTTGAGGATCACGCCGGTGTCGAGGTACTGCACCTGGCTGTAGGTGTTGTTGTTGCCGATGCCGGTGTTCACCGACACCGACTCGATCGGGATGCGGGTGCCGACGTTGAGCGTGGCCTCGGCGTTGTTGCGCACGAACACCGACGGCGTCTGCAGGATGTGCACGTCGGTGACCTCGTCGAGCGCGCTGATCACCGCCGCGGCGTCGTTCTTGATCAGCGACCAGACCAGGCCGTTGCCGCCCTTGCCGCCGACGCTGGCGCCGATGGTGCTCCACTTGGAAGGCACCGCCGGATTGGTGGCTCGGTTGAGATTGGGGAATCCGTTGTCGGTCGCGGCCTGCTCCAGGAACCACTGCACGCCGTACTTCATGCCGCTGGTGAGGGTGACCTCGGCCACCTGCGCCTCGATGTGCACCTGCATCGGCATCACGTCGAGCTTGTCGATCACGTTGCGGATCGACTTCCACGCCTGCGGCGTGGAGCGCACCAGGATCGAGTTGGTCTCCTCGACCGCGGCCACGCCGACCTTGGCGCCGTCGACTTCCAGCGTCACCGAGCCGTTGCCGGCCTGGCGCTGGCCGAGCGAGGCGCCGCCGCCGAGGCCGCTGCCGCTGCCGCCGCCGGACGAACCCAGGCCGCTGTCGCTGCTGCTCTTGCCTATATCGGCGGTGGACGTGCCGCTGCCGTTGTCGCGCACTTCGGTCGATTCCAGCCCCGGCATCAGCGAGGGCGAGCCTTCGCCGCCACCGCCGCCGCTGCGCCCGCCGCCGAACACTTCCGACAGCCGGTCGGCCAGATCCTTGGCCTTGATGTACTTGAGCTCCTGCGTGTACAGCTGCACGCCGTCGCCGGCGCTGTCGATGCGTTCGAGCCAGTCCTTGATGTCGTCCAGGTACTCGGCCTGCGGGGTGATCACCATCACCGCGTTGGCGCCCTCGATCGGCATGAAGCGGAACATGCCCGACACCGGCGACTTGCTCTGTTCGCCGAACACTTTCTCCAGGTCGGCCACGACCTTGCTGGCCTTGCCCGACTGCAGCGGGAACACGCCCACCGACATGCCCGACAGCCAGTCGACGTCGAACACCTCGATCGTGCGCAGGTAGTGCTCGAGCTCGGAGCGGGTGCCGCCGACGGTGATGACGTTGCGCGCGTTGTCGACGTTGACGATCGCGTTGGGGCGCGCGTAAGGCTTGAGGATCTTCTCCATCTCGGTGGCCGAGACGTACCTCAGCGGCACCGTGCGCACTTCGAAGCCGCGCGCGGTCTCGGCGCTGCCGGTGCGCGCGGAGACGTTGCCGGGCAGGGCCTGGTCGGCCGGCACGATGTTGTAGCGGCCGCCGCTGTAGATCAGCCGCGCGTTGTTCCAGCTCAGCACCATCTCGAGCAGGTTCATCGCCTCCGAGGCGTTGACCTGCTTGGGCGTGGACAAGGTGACCGTGCCCTGCACGCCGGGCGCGATCACGTAGTTCTGCCCGAGCATCTCGCCGAGGATCGCCTTGACCACCGCGTGCAGCGACTCGCCCTCGAAGTTGAACGAGGCGGTGCCGGTGGTGCCGGGCAGGCCCGGCGGCGGCTTGGACGCGGCGCTGCGGTTGATGACCTGGCCGGTGCCGCGGCGGATCTGCGCCGTGGGCCCGTCTTCCTCGGTCTTGGTCGGCAGCGGCTCTTGCTCGACGCCGTTGTGCACCATGCGCACGCCGGCCTTCTCCTCGCTCGCGCCCTTCATCGCCCGCGGGTCGCCGTCGCGCTTGAGCTTCGGAGAAATCACGCTGGCGCACGAGGCCAACTGGGTGGCGATGATCGCCGCGGCCAGGGCGTGGGTGGCGAATTGCTGAGTTCGTTGCTTCATGCGTTCCACTCTGCGTGCCAGTCTCAAGGCGAGTTGGCCGGGGGTTGGGCGGCTTGCTGCTGCCGCAATTGCGCGCGTCGCGCTTCGATGCGCTTACGGATGGCTTCCATCTGGGCTTGTTCGGTCAGCGGTGCGGCGGTGGCGTCGGCGCCCTGCGGCGCGGGCGTGGGTTGCGGCGGCGGCGGCGGCGGCACGTTCGCCTGTTGCGGCTGCGGCACCGGCCGGTTCGGCGCGGGCATCGGCACCGGCATCGGCCGTCCGCCCGGTTGCGGCTGCGGTTGCGGCCCGGCGACCGCGGTCGGCGGCTGCCCGCCCTGGCCGTTGAACACGCGCAGGTCCAGTTCGCGCCGGCCCTCGGGGCCTTCGAACACCGCGCGGCGCGGCTCCAGCGAGCTCAGGCGCCAGGACGGATGCGACTCGGGCACCTCGCCGAGCTTGACCGGCACCGATTCGCTGCCGTCGGCCGGCTGCAGGATCGCCATCGACAGCTGCGGGGTGATCAGCACGCTGGTCAGCAGGTAATCGAACGCGGCCTGCTGGTTCTCGCCTTCGCCCTTGCCCTGCATGAAGAACGGCTTGGGCCGGCGGTCGTCGACGAACAACGGGCGCGCGGCGATCTCGCCGTACTGGCTCAGCGGGCCGAGCGCGTCGGGCGGGCTCTTGCGCGCCTGCGGCAGCGGCTTGACCAGGGTCGGGTCGGGCGGCAGGGCGTCGACGTGACGGCCCATGCCGGCCAGCGCCAGCACCCAGGTCAGCAGCGCCCAGCCGGCCGCGGTGGCCAGCAACCAGGTCCGCGGGCTGGCATCGTCAAGGCGCATCGGCACCTCCGCCGGCGTTGGCATTGGCGTTGCCGCCGCGCGCGTTGGCCGCGGCCGGCGCGGCGGGGTTGGGGCGCAGGTAGCCGTACAGGTCGAAGCTCACGTCCAGGCCGCCGTCGTTGGCCGGGCCGGCGCTGCCGGGCACGAAATAGCCGCGTGTGGACAGCAGGTTGAGGTTGCCGACGAACAAGCGCGGCGATCCGCTTTCCAGCGAATGCAGCACCGCCGCGGTTTCCGGCGCGCCGCAGCGCAGGCGCACCTGCACCACCACGCGCGCATAGCGGTCGCCGCGGCGCGGTTCGGCCAGCGGCGAGCGGTTGACGATGCCGCAGCTGCGGTTGCCCGGACTGGCTTGCAGCACCACGGTTTCCAGGCGCTGGACCAGGCCGGCGGTGGCCAGCTCGGCGGTGGCCTCGGACAGGAAGCCGGGACGGCTGGACTGCTGCTCGCGCACGCGCTGCAGCAGGTTGCGCACCTGCGGCGCCTGCTGCAGTTCCATGCGCTGGCGCAGTTCGCGTTCCTGCAGGCCGCGCAGGCTGTCGTCGGCCTCCAGCATCGGCACCGTCCACCACGGGTGGATCAGCACCGCGTAGGCGATACCGAGCGCGGCGACCAGCAGGCCCAGGGCCAGCCAGCGTTCGCGGTCGGCGCCGAGCTGGCGCAGGCGGTTGCCGGTCACGTTAAGGGCCACGCGCGCCCTCCGCGTTCTGCGCCTTGGGCGCGCCGATCTCGGCGGTCAGGGTGAAGCGGTCGCGGCCGGTGGCCGGATCGGGCTGGACCGCGCCGGTCAGCGCCGGCGAGCGCCACAGCGGCGTGCCCTGCAGCTTGCCGATCAGCGAGGAGGCCTCGCGGCTCAGGCCGATCATCAGCAGGCTCTCGTCTTCGATCGCCAGCTTTTCCAGGTACGTGGTGTCGGGCATGCGCCGGCTCAGTTCGTCGATGATCTGCACGGTGCTCGGGCGCGCGGCGCGGGTGCGGTCGAGGAAGGCCTGGCCTTCGATCAGGTCGACCAGCTCCTGGCGCTGGGTCGCGGCCTGGCGTGCGGCGTTGGCGTTGCGGGCGATGGTCTGCTGCAGGTCCTTGATCGCGGCGCGGCGGTTGTCGAGCACCTGCCACATCGCCGCGGCCAGGGCCAGCAGCGCGACCGCGGCCAGGGCCAGGTTCCAGTAGCGGAACGGGTCGCTGCGGGTGCGCCGCTGCGCCGGCGGCAGCAGGTTGACGCCGAGCGGGACGCCGTCGGCGCCGGCCACTTCGATGCCGGCCAGGGTCGCGGCCAGCGGGCCGATCGCCTGCAGTTGCGGATCCAGCGACTGGCGCGGCACCGCGACCAGTTCGGCGTCGATCTGGCCGTCGCCGTCGCGGCGCGCGAGCACGCGCGCGTCGAAGGCGACCGCGTCGGCGGTGAACGGGGTCTGGCGGTCGATCTCGAAGCCGACCACGTCGCGCAGGCGATCGGCGGCGGCGGCCGGCAGGGCCAGGCGGCGGCGCAGGCTCGCCGCCGGCGGCAGCAGCAGCCAGCGCGGCAGCTCGGCCACGCGCGGCGGCAGCAGCGGCGCCAGCGGGTCGGCGGGTTCGGCCTTGGTCTCGTCGTTCCAGCTCGACAGGTCCGGCAGCACGGCCAGTTCCTGCACCTGCTCGGCCTGTTGCAGGCGCAGGCGGACCTGGCCGCCGTCGACCTGCAGCAGCAGCCGGCCGCGGTCCACGCCCAGGGCCTGGCGCGTGCGCAGCGGCAGCCACGAGGCCAGCGTGCGGCCCCACCAAGAGAAAAAGCCGCCCGCGCCCGGCGCCAGGCGCGCGCTCAGACTGCGCAACCGGTTGGCGGCCAACCGGCCTTCGGCTACTTGCGAGTTCATCGTGTTGAAGCTCCCTCCTCCCAACGCAGCGGGGTATAAGGCATTCCCGGCACCGCTCCCCCTCCCGCTCGCACGACCACCCGCAACACCGATTCGCGGCCATCCGTCAGCCGTGCACGGCTCTCGATACTATAGGTGCCGCTGCGTTCGCCGACGAGACCGCCGCCGACGCCGTCCGCTCCGGCACCTTGCAATTGTGACCCCGGCTGGTTTCTTTCTCGTTGACGTACCAAGTCGGCGCCGTTCAACCCCATAGCATCGAGCACTTCCTTGGCGGCGAAGGCCTGCTCGGGGCGAGTGCGTCCGCTGTAAACCGTGACCAGGGGCTCGATCCGCGCATACAGCTCGGGGGTGAAGCCCAGCACCTGTTCGAGTTCGGCGACGCTTTCGAATTCCGCATCCTTGGCACCGTAAGGGCGCCCGGCCGAGGAGTAATCGGCGTCTTCGGCGCCGCCGGCCGGCTGGCTCAGCGTGTCGGCGTCGCGCCAGTCGATGATCGCGCCGGCCAGTCTCGCCGCTTCGGATTGTTCGAGTTTTCCGGCGCTCTGCAGCAGCCCGGTCAGCAATTGCATGTCGGCCTGGTTGAGGTCGACCTTGCCGTTCTCGTCGACGATCTTGATCTCCAGCTGCGCCTCGCCGTAGCGCCAGCGGTTCGGGCGCCCGTCGGGCAGCCACTGCAGTTTCTGGTCGCTGCTGCCGACCCGGGTCAGCGCGTACTCGACCCCGGCGCGCGCGGCGTTCTGCGCGACCAGCCCGCGCACCTGCACCCGACCTTGCAGGTTTTCGGTGCGCGCGCTGAGGGCGAAGGCGCCGATCAGCGCGGTCAGCAGGGCGATCAACCACATCACCAACAGAAGCGCCGCACCGCGGGTTCTTGAAGGTCCGACAAAAGCACCATCGCGATGTCCGAGCCGCCGTACCGCCCCACCCGCCCCGCGAACACGAACGGTCCGCGCCAGCGCTCCAGCAGCGCCCGCGAACCTGACTCCCGATTCCCCCAGACCAGTCCCCATCACAGCTCCGGCACGAATCCGCCACCGCTGGCGGTCGCCAACGGCAACGACACCACCAGCGGCGGCCACGCCCGCCCATCGCGGTCGGTCAGGGTGACTTCCACCAGCATCGGCAGTTGTTCCGGCTGCTGCCAGCGTTCCTGCCACTCGCCGAGCTGGCCACGCTGCGGGTCCATGCTGCGATAACGAAAGCGCGCCGACTTCAGGCCATCCACCAGCACCTCCGGCGGCCGCGGCCGCTCGTCCTTGATCGTCTCGCCGGCCAGCACCATCGACAGCTGCAACACGATCCGGGTCTGGTCGCCGTCGGCTTCGATGGCGAAATCGTGCAGGTACGGGCCGCCCTGGCCCAGGTAGTCGGGCAGGTCGGCGACGAAGCGCAGGCGGTCGGGCTCGCCGACGAAGCGCTGCGGCACCGCGGTGCTGGGATCGAACGCGAACGGCACCGGCCGGGTCGCGGCGATGCGCCGGCGCAGGAAGTTCTCGACCGCGCGCTCGCGTTCGCTGCGCTGGGCCAACACTTCGCCGCGGGTGGCGGTCTTGGTCGCCGCCGACAATGTGGCGAACGCCAGCGCCAGCCCGGCCACCAGCAACACCATCGCCAGCAGCACTTCGATCAGGGTGAAGCCGCGCGAGGCGCGCGGCGGCGCGACGCGGCGGCTCACAACTGCATCTCGTTGCCGGCGTTGCTGCTGCGCAGGCTGCGCAACAGCAAGCGGCGGCTGGCGCCGCCCTCGCCCCACTCCACCGCCAGCTGCACTTCGAACAGGCGCATGGCGTTGGGGTCGATCGGTTGGTTGGACGGCGGCAGTTGGGTGTCGCGCCACTGCGCGATGCCGAGCGTCCAGCGGTAGCGGCCGTTCTCGAACTCGCCGCTGCGCTGGCCCGGCGAGATCGGCTGGCCGACCCCGACCTGGTCCATCAGCGATTGCGCGTACAGCGCGGCGCGGCCGGCGTCGGCCGACCAGCGCACCTGCTTGGCCGCGCCGGACAGCGAGCCCAGCAGCAAGGTCAGCGCCGCCGCCAGCAGGGCGAAGGCGACGATCACTTCGAGCAAGGTGTAGCCGCGCTGGTTGGCGCGGCGCGGCGGCGGACGCACAGCGCGCGCGCTCATCGCGGCGCCTCGCCGCGCTTGAGTTTGACTTCGCCGGTGAGCCAGGCGACGTCGACGTTCCACGCCGCCTGCTTGGCGTGCAGCTTGACCCGGCCGCCGGTGGAGGCGCCGTCGGGGAAGAACACGATCGCGCCCTCGCCGCGGCGCGGCTGCACTTCGCGCGCGCCGGTGAAGACGATGCCGACCGACTTGGGAATATCGCCGCTGCGCCCGTTCGGCGCGCGCCAGGTGTGCGCGCTGGGGTCGATGGTGAACTTCTGCGAACGGCCGCTGGCGATGGCCTGGCTGCGGGTGTAGCGCAGTTGCGCGGCGACCTGCTTGGACGCGGTGCGCAACTGCATGCCGGCGATGCCGCCGTTGAGCGCGGCCACGGTGAGCACGCCGATGGCGCCGATCAGCGCGATCACCAGCAGCATTTCCAGCAAGGACAGGCCGCGCTGGCGCAGCGCGCCGCGCGGCGCCGTGCGGCGCGCGGACGCGCCGACCGCATTCGCGGCCGGTCCCCGACGCCCTCCGCGGGCGGAGGGACTGTGCCGCGCGGCGAGCATCTATCGCGGCGCTCAGTTGTTCTTGATGTCGCCGTCGACGCTGCTACCGCCCGGCTTGCCGTCCTTGCCGTAGCTGACCAGGTCGTACGGACCGCTCTCGCCCGGCTGGCGGTATTCGATCGGGTGGCCCCACGGATCCTTCAGCTCGGCTTCCTTGGCGTACGGGCCGAGCCAGCCGCTGGCGTCCGCCGGCTGCTTGACCAGTTCGTCGAGCGTGCCGGGCAGGCGGCCGGTATCCATCTGGAACGAATCGACCTTGCCCGAGAGCGTCTGGATCTGGCCCTTGGCGAGGTTGTAGTCGCCGCGGTCCTTGCCGCCGAGCACGCGGTTGCCGACGAAGGCCAGCACCGCGCCGATCAGCACGATCACGATGATGATCTCGATCAGGCTCATGCCCTGCTGCTGGCGGGCCGGGGACGGGGAGCGGGTCATGGAGCGGAGGTTGCGCATCGTCGTCGTCATCCGTTGTTGGCGGCAGTGGCGCACTGCCTGGGTTGCAGTCGCATGGAAAGGGAAAGACCGCGGCGCCGGAACGGCCGCCCGCGGCGGGCGGCGCGTCCAGCTTCGCGTGTGAACGTCTCGCGAACGCGGACCGGGTCGCAAGGATTCTGTTCCGCGCCGATTTGCAAAGTTCGCCGCGTCCGGCCATCGGTACAGGCTGCGTTCAAGCCGCGCGCATGAACAGGCGCGCAGACGTGATGCAGCGCGGCAAATCCGCGTTCGCGGGCCGGCGCAAGCTCGGGCAAGGCGGACGACGCGCGGGCGGCCATGCTCAGCCGATCTGGTTGGTGAGGTCGTACAGCGGCAGCAGCACCGCCATCACCACCGTGCCGACGATGCCGGCCAGGACCACCGTCACCACCGGCACCAGCGCGGCGAGCATGCGGTCCAGGGCCATGCCGGTGTCCTGCTCGAAGGTCTCGGCGGTCTTCATCAGCATCGCGTCGAGCGCGCCGGACTCCTCGCCGACCTGGATCATCTGCACCGCCAGGCGCGGGAAGCGCTTGCCCTTGGCCAGCGCGGTCGAGAGCGCCACGCCGTTCTTGACCTCTTCGGCGGCCGCATCGACGTCGGCGGCGAGCACGCGGTTGTTGAGCACGTTGCGGCCGATGCCGATCGCGGTCATCAGCGGCACGCCGTTGCGCACCAGGGTGCCGAGGGTGCGCGCCAGCCGCGCGGTCTCGATCTTGCCGATCAGCGGGCCGACGAACTTGCGCTTGAGCAGCCAGTCGTCGAGCGCCTCGCGGAATGCCGGATCGCGGCGCTTGCGGTCGAACCACAGCCCGGCCAGCGCCGGCACCGCGATCAGCACGATCCACCACTCGCGCACGAAGGTGCCGGCCCACAGCACCATCTGGGTGAAGAACGGCAGCTGCGCGTCGAGGCTTTCGTACATCGCGCCGAACTGCGGCACCACGTAGCCGAGCAGGAACAACAGGCTGCCGCCGACCATCAGCAGCAGGATCGCCGGATAGATCAGCGCGTTGATGACCCGGCCCTGCAACTGGCGGGTGCGTTCGAGGTAATCGTCGAGCCGCGCCAGGGTTTCGTGCAGGTTGCCGCCGGCCTCGCCGGCGCGGACCATGTTGATGTACAGGCGCGAGAACGTGCCGTGCTGGCGCTCCAGCGCCACCGACAGCGAGGTGCCGCCGCGCACCGCGTCGCGGATGTCGGCGACCGTGCTCTTGGCCGCTTCGTCCTCGGGCAGGTCGAGCAGGATGGTCAGCGCGCGGTCGAGCGGCTGGCCGGCGCCCAGCAGGGTCGACAGCTGCTGGGTGAACTGGACCAGGCGCGCGCCGGTGAACGGCTTGGGCTTGAACAGCCCGCGCCAGCTCGAACCCGCGCCCGCCTCCGAGGCCAGCTTGGCCTCCACCGGCAGATGCCCCTGTTCCTGCAGGCGCTGCACGACCTCGGCGCCGCTGGCGGCTTCCATCTGGCCGTCGAGCAGCTCGCCGCGGGCGTTGAGGGCTTTGTAGTGGAAGAGGGGCATGAGATGTGGGCGCGGGGATCAGGGAATGGGCGACAGGAAATGGATGCAGCGCAGGCCAAGGTAGTTCCGCAAGAACGCGACGCGCTCGCCCTGGCCTGTTCCGCGTTGCCCGTTGTTCCGCTGCGCCTTACGCATCCTCGGTCACCCGCAGCACTTCCTCGATCGTGGTCAGCCCGGCCATCGCCTTGACGATGCCGTCCTCGTACATGGTGCGCATGCTCGCGGTCTCGCGCGCGATCTGTTCGATCTCGCCCATGCCGGCATGACGCATCACCGCGCGGCGCAGTTCGTCGTTCATGACCAGGAATTCCATGATCGTGGTGCGCCCGTGATAACCGCTGGGCGCGGCCGCCGACGGACGCGGACGGTACAGATAGATCTCGCCTTCGGGCTGATAGCGGCGCAGGCTGAACTTCTCGATTTCCTCCGGCGAGGCGGGGTATTTCTCCGCGTGGGTCGGTTCCAATCGACGCACCAGGCGCTGGGCCAGGATGCCGTTGATGGTCGAGGTCAGCAGATAGTCTTCCACGCCCATGTCGAGCAGACGGGTGATGCCGCCGGCGGCGTTGTTGGTGTGCAGCGTGCTGAGCACCAAGTGACCGGTCAGCGCCGACTGGATCGCGATCTTGCACGTCTCCAGGTCGCGCATTTCGCCGATCATGATGATGTCCGGGTCCTGGCGCACGATCGAACGCAGGGCGTGGGCGAAATCCAGGCCGATCTGCGGCTTGGCCTGGATCTGGTTGATGCCCTCGATCTGGTATTCGACCGGGTCCTCGACGGTGATGATCTTGACGTCGCTGGTGTTGAGCTTGCTCAGCGCGGTGTACAGCGTGGTGGTCTTGCCCGAGCCGGTCGGGCCGGTCACCAGCATGATCCCGTGCGGCTGGTCGAGCACCTTCTGGAACTGCGGCAGGAACTCGTCGGTGAAGCCGAGCTTGTAGAAGTCGAACACTACCGTTTCGCGGTCGAGCAGTCGCATCACCACCGACTCGCCGTGCGCGGTCGGTACCGTGCTCACGCGCAGGTCGAGCTCCTTGCCCTGCACCCGCAGCATGATGCGGCCGTCCTGCGGCAGGCGGCGCTCGGCGATGTTGAGCTTGGCCATGATCTTGATGCGGCTGATCACCGCGGCGGTGAGGTTGGCCGGCGGGCTCTCGCCCTCGGCCAGCACGCCGTCGATGCGGTAGCGCACCTTGAGCCGGTTTTCGAACGGTTCGATATGGATGTCGGAAGCGCGCAGCTCGACCGCGCGCTGGATCACCAGGTTCACCAGCCGGATCACCGGCGCTTCCGAGGCCAGGTCGCGCAGGTGCTCGACGTCGTCGAGGTCGCCGCTGCCCTCGCCTTCGGCGGTCTCCACGATCGCGCCCATCGCGCTGCGGCCCTGGCCGAACCAGCGCTCGACCAGGTCGCCGACCTCGGCGCGCAGCGCCACCGCCGGGCGGATCTGGCGGCCGCCGCTGGCCAGGCGCAGCGCGTCGAGCTGGTAGGCGTCCTGCGGATCGGCCATCAGCACATCGACGTGGCTATCGCTCTCGGCCACCGGGCACAGCGCGAACTGCTTCATGAACTTCGGGGTCAGGCTGACGCCCTCGGGCGGCAGCTCCGGCGCGTCCTTGACGCTGACCAGGGGCAGCCCCAGCACCGCCGCGACGGTTTCGGCGTGGTCGCGCTCGGACACCAGCCCGAGCCGGGCCAGCAGCGCCAACAGGCTGCCACCGGTTTCCTCCTGCAGGCGCCGGGCGCGGATCAGGTCCGTGTCCTTGAGCCGGCCCTTGGCCAGCAGGGCGTCGACGATGCGCGCATCGACGGCGGCCTGGCCGTCGTCGGCGGTGCCCGCCTCGGGGCCGGCGTGCGCATCGGTACTGTGGGCTACGGCATTCACATCGCGCTCCTGCGTATCACATTCTCGCGAGCCCGCGAGTGGTCCCTGACTTTAGCAGTTTCGATCGCGGTCTTTGCCAGTGCCGGCGAGAGCGCGAAAAGACCGGCGCAACCGCGTCCGGACAAACAGAAAAGTTAATCCATCCGCGTTTCAGCAGGCGAGAACGAAAATGACCGCGGCGGATTTAAAGCCCTGGTCACATTTCTTTCGGCCGTCGCTACGGGTGACGGCTTGCCGGCCATGAGCGGTTGTGGCTGCCTCGGCAGTCGCACCGAGGCGACGCCGGCCGTCGGCTCATCGCGCGGCCGGGGGACTGACGACGTCGCGCCAGTCGCGCAGGTCGGATATCCGGCCGCTGGACAGGGCTTCGCCGATGCGTCTGCGCATGGCTTCGTCGGTGTCCATGCGGATCGCGGAATCGACGACCCCGCCCGTCGTCAGGCATACGAACGCGGGCGAACGGGCCTGCTCGGCGCAGCGGCGCAGCAGCGCGTCCATCGCGACCGCGGTCACTCGGTCGGCGAAACGCCATCGCGATAGCCCGCGCACGGGCGAACCGTCGCCTCGGGCGATAGCCGGCGCATCGGCGATGCGGGCGAATTCGTCGGATTCGATGGGAACCACCGAAAACAGCCGGCGATCGTCCCAACGGCTCCAGGCCACGATCTCGAAGTAACAGCAATCGGCGCCGAAGGCCGCTTGTGCGAATCCCTTCAACGGACCGTCGTAATAATCCAAAACGATCACGGCCGCTCCCGCCGCTTCGCATCCGGCGAACCTTAGCAAAAACGAACGGGCGCCCTCGCGGACGCCCGTTCGTTCGTCGTTGCCGGGTCGGCGGCCGCCGCGTCAGCCCACCCAGACCCGCGCGTTGCGGAACATCCGCAGCCACGGCGAATCCCCCGCCCAGTCCTTCGGCGCCCAGCTGAAGTTGGCTGCGCGCAGGGTGCGTTCGGGGTGCGGCATCATGATCGTGGCGCGGCCGTCGCGGCTGCTCAGGCCGGCGATGCCGTCGGGCGAGCCGTTGGGGTTGAGCGGGTAGCGCTCGGCCACGCGGCCTTCGCCGTCGATGTAGCGCAGCGCGATGTCGGCCGCGCTCTGGTCGAGGTTGTCGGCGAAGCTGGCGCGGCCTTCGCCGTGGGCGATCGCGACCGGGAGGCGCGAGCCGGCCATGCCGCGCAGGAACAGCGACGGCGATTCGACCACTTCCAGCAGCCCCAGGCGTGCTTCGAACTGTTCGCTGCGGTTGCGCAGGAACACCGGCCAGTGCTCGGCGCCGGGGATGATCGGCTTGAGCTGGGCCAGCATCTGGCAGCCGTTGCACACGCCCAGCGAGAAGCTGTCCTCGCGCGCGAAGAACGCGGCGAAGGCTTCGCGCAGCGCGCTACGTTCCAGGATGCTGGTGGCCCAGCCGCGGCCCGCGCCGAGCACGTCGCCGTAGCTGAAGCCGCCGCAGGCGGCGAAGCCCTTGAACTCGGCGAGGTCGAAGCGGCCCGAGATCAGGTCGCTCATGTGCACGTCGAAGGCTTCGAAGCCGGCCTGGTCGAACGCGGCGGCCATTTCGATCTGGCCGTTGACGCCCTGCTCGCGCAGGATCGCCACCTTCGGCCGCGCGCCGGTGTTGACGAACGGCGCGGCGATGTCTTCGTTCGGGTCGAAGCCGAGCTTGGGCTTGAGCCCGGGCGCGGCGAAGTCGCGCGCGAGCGCGCGCTCCTCGTCGGCGCAATCGGGGTTGTCGCGCAGCTTCTGCAGCGCGTGGCTGGTCGACCACCACGCGTCGAACAGCTCGTCCCAGCGCCATTCGACGATGATCTTGCCCTCGTCGCGCACCCGCACCGACGGCGCCGTGGTCGGCTTGGCGATGCGCTGGGCGCAGTCGATCAAGCCGTGGCGCGCGACCAGGTCGGCGAACACCGCGCGGTCTTCGTCGTGGATCTGCACGATCGCGCCCAGTTCTTCGTTGAACAAGGTGCGGAACGGATCCTCGCCCCAGCCGTCGAGGCTGATGTCCAGGCCCAGGCGCGAGCAGAACGCCATTTCCGCCAGCGCGGCGAAGGCGCCGCCGTCGCTGCGGTCGTGATAGGCCAGCAGCAGGCCGGCTTCGCGCGCGTCGCGGATCAGTTCGAAGAAATCGCGCAGGCGCTGCGGGCTGTCGAGGTCGGGCACGCCGGCGCCGTAGCGCGCGCCGTCGGCGGGGGTGCCGGCGAACGCCGGCAGACCGTTTTCGGCGCCGGCCTGCGGATGCACCTGCGCCAGCACCGAACCGCCCAGGCGCTGCTTGCCGGCGCCCAGGCCGATCAGCCACAACTCGGTGTCGGCTTCGCGCGACAGCAGCGGGGTGAGTTGCTGGCGCACGTCGACCACCGGCGCGAACGCGCTGACGATCAGCGACACCGGCGACACCGACTTGCTCGCGCTGTCGCCCGAGCCCCACTGCGCCTGCATCGACAAGGAATCCTTGCCGACCGGGATGCTGAGTTCGAGTTCCGGACACAGCTCCATGCCCACGGCCTTGACCGCGTCGAACAGCAACGCGTCTTCGCCGGGGTGCGAGGCCGCAGCCATCCAGTTCGCCGACAGCTTGATCCGGTTGAGCGATTCCACCGGCGCCGCGCACAGGTTGGTGATCGCCTCGCCCACCGCCATGCGCGCGGCCGCGGCCGCGTCGAGCAGGGCCAGCGGGGTGCGTTCGCCGATCGCCATCGCTTCGCCGACATAGCCGTCGAAGCCGCTGAAGGTGATCGCGCAATCGGCCACCGGCAGCTGCCACGGGCCGACCATCTGGTCGCGCGCGACCAGGCCGCCGACGGTGCGGTCGCCGATGGTGATGAGGAAATTCTTCGCCGCCACGGTCGGATGGGCGAGCACGCGCAGGCCGGCTTCGCGCAAGTCCAGGCCGCTCCAGTCCAGCTCCGGCCACGGCGCTTGCGCGGGGTGGCGGGTGTCGCGGTGCATCTTCGGCGGCTTGCCGAACAGCACGTCCATCGGCAGGTCGATGGGGTGAGCGGTGGCGCTTGCGGACCACTGGTCCGCGCCACCGCGAACGCCCGCAGGCTCTGCCTGCGGGCCGGTGGCGCCAGCCGCTTCGTCGCTGGGCGAAGCAGCGCGGCCGTAAACCGATTCGACGGTGGCGCCATAACCGACGACCAGGCGCTCCTCGGCGGTGGCATAGCCGACCACCGCGAACGGGCAGCGCTCGCGTTCGCAGATCGCGGCGAAGTCGGCCACGCGGTCGGCCGGCAGGCCGAGCACGTAGCGTTCCTGCGATTCGTTGCACCACAGCTGCATCGGCGACAGCGAGGGATCGTCGCTGGGCACGCGCGCCAGATCGATCACGCCGCCGAGGCTGGAGTCGTGCAGCAGTTCGGGAATCGCGTTGGACAGGCCGCCGGCGCCGACGTCGTGGGCGCTGTCGATCGGGTTGGCCGCGCCGAGCGCGACGCAGCGATCGATCACTTCCTGGCAGCGCCGCTCCATTTCCGGGTTGTCGCGCTGCACGCTGGCGAAGTCGAGCGATTCGTCGCTGTCGCCGGACGCGACCGAACTGGCGGCGCCGCCGCCCAGGCCGATCAGCATCGCCGGGCCGCCGAGCACGATCACCGCATGCCCGGGCTTGAGGCCGAGCTTGGCCACCTGCACGCGGTCGATCGCGCCCAGGCCGCCGGCGAGCATGATCGGCTTGTCGTAGGCGCGGACGATCGCGCCTTGATCGAGCTCGAAGCTGCGGAAATAGCCGTTGAGGTTGGGCCGGCCGAACTCGTTGTTGAACGCCGCCGCGCCGATCGGGCCGTCGAGCATGATCTCCAGCGCCGGGGCCATGCGCGGGTTGAGCGCGCGTTCGCCTTCCCACGGCTGCGGCAGGGTCGGAATGCGCAGGTGCGAGACGCTGAAACCGCACAGGCCGGCCTTGGGCCGGCCGCCGCGGCCGGTCGCGCCTTCGTCGCGGATTTCGCCGCCGTTGCCGGTGCTCGCGCCGGGGAACGGCGCGATCGCGGTCGGGTGGTTGTGGGTTTCGACCTTGATGCAGAACGCCGAATCGACCTGCGCCTCGGCGGCGTAGGCCTGGCTGCCCGGCTGCGGGCGGAACCGGCGCGCGGGATAGCCTTCCACCACCGCGGCGTTGTCGCTGTACGCCGAGAGCGTGTTCTCCGGCGTCTGCGCGTGGGTGTGCTTGATCATCTTGAACAGCGACTGCGGCTGGTCGCGGCCGTCGAGCGTCCAGGAGGCGTTGAAGATCTTGTGCCGGCAGTGCTCGGAGTTGGCCTGGGCGAACATCATCAGTTCGACGTCGGCGGGCGCGCGGCCGAGCGCAGCGTAGCGCTCGCGCAGGTAGGCGATCTCGTCCTCGGCCAGGGCCAGGCCGAGGCGGGCGTTGGCCGCTTCCAGCTCGTCCAGGGCGATGCGCTCGAGTTCGCCGCGCGCCGGCACCGCGAACAACGCGGCCGCGTCGTCGCGGGTGTCGAGCAGCGACTGGGTCATCGGGTCGTGCAGGACCTTGGCCAGCGCGCCCTGGGTCGGGGCGTCGTCGGGCCAGCCGCTGAGGTCGTAGCGCAGGCCGCGCTCGACCCGCTTGACCGGCTGGCCGGCGCCGCGCAGCAGCTCGGTGGCCTTGCTGGCCCACGGCGACAGCGTGCCCAGGCGCGGTGTCGCATAACGCGACACCGCCCCGCTCTCACGCGGCGCTTCGCTGGCTTCGGCCTGCAGGATGCGGCGCAGGGTGGCGTCGTCGGGCGTGCGGCCGGGCTCGGGCTCGACCCAGTACACGGGCCAGGCATCGAGCAGGCGGACGGCGGGATGGAGGGCGGACAGGCGGGCTTGCAGCCGCTCGCGGCGGAACGAAGACAGGGCCGAGGGGCCCTCGAGGACGATCATGTCCGAAGAACCGTGCAACGCAGGGCCCGTCATTGTACCCGAAGGGCCGGCGCGGCTCGGGGCCCAATGCTGCCGGTGGTCGCGGCCGCCCCCTGTAGGAGCGGCGCGAGCCGCGACCGCGCCGCCACGCCGGCCGGCGGACGGCTCGGTTCTGGCGCGACGCGGGCCCATCGGGACTGGCGCGGAAGCCGAAAGGGCGCGGTCGCGGCTTGCGCCGCTCCTACAGGGGGCCCATGCGGTTCACCCGCCCGAAAACGCCGAAAGGCCCGCGGGGCGGGCCTTTCGGGGGACGGACGGGGCGGGTTTAGAGGCCGCCGACCGGGGTCGCGACCGCCGCGGTCGGCTTGGCCGCGGTCTTGGACTCGGCCGCCAGCTTGTCCAGCGCCTCGCGCAGCTGCGCCGGCGGGACGTAGCCGCCGAGCTGGACGCCGTCGGCGTTGAGGATCATCGGGGTGCCGGTCAGGCCGGCGCGCTGGCCGATTTCGTATTGCTGCTCGACCGTGTTCTTGCACTGCTTGGACGAGACGTTGCCGTGGTCGGACTTGGCGTCGGTCAGGGCCTTGCGGCGGTCGGCCGCGCACCACACCGAGACCATCTTCTTGTAGTCCTCGCTGCCGATGCCCATGCGCGGGAAGGCCAGGTACTCCACCGCGATGCCCTGGCGGTTGTACTCGGCGATCTCGCTGTGCAGCTTGCGGCAGTAGCCGCATTCCACGTCGGTGAACACGGTGACGGTGTGCTTGGGATTGGCCGGGGCGAACACGATGCGCTCGCTGGCCGGGATGGTCTTGAGCAGGTCGCGGCGCATGCCGGCCAGGGTATCTTCCATCAGGTTGCGCTTGGCCTGGGTGTCGAACAGGGCGCCGCCGGAGCCGGGCAGGAACAGGTAGCGGCCGTCGTCGCTGACGTACACCACCTGGCCCTGGACCAGGGCTTCGCGGAAGCCCGGCATCGGCGCGGCGCCGACCTTGTCGATGTTGACCTTGGGATTGAGCGTGCGCACCGCCTCGACCGCGCGCGCATCGGCGCTGCCTGCGGCGACCTTGGGAGCGGTGCCGGCGGCGGCCTCGGCGGCCGGCTTGACCGGATCGGCCTTGGCGGCCGCGGCGGCGCCCGGCGGCGTCTGGGCACAGGCGGACAGGCTGATGGCGCCGAGCACGGCGAAGAGGATGCGCTTCATCTGCAAAGAATCCTTGGCGGGAGCGAATGGGCGTTGGACCGCCCGGGGGACAATAGGTTCGGCCGATTGTGGCACGGGCGGGGTTTGCAGTTCGTGTTCCGCGACCCGGGTCACGCCGGCGCGGGGCCGGCGGCGGACGCCGGTCGCGGATTGCCGATCGCCGTCGCGGACCGCAGTCCGGGCCGCCGGGCCGCCCTAGCCGCGCGGATGGTGCTTGGCGTGCAGGCGCTTGAGCTGCTCGCGCGCGACCAGGGTGTAGATCTGGGTGGTCGACAGCGAGCTGTGGCCGAGCAGCAGCTGCAGCGCGCGCAGGTCGGCGCCGCGGTTGAGCAGGTGGGTGGCGAAGCTGTGGCGCAGGCCGTGCGGGCTGATCCGCGCCGGATCGATGCCGGCCACGGCGGCGTAGCGCTTGACCAGGTGCCAGAACGCCTGCCGGCTCGGCGCCTCGCCGCTGGCCTCGATGAACAACGGCGCCAGCGCGCGCTTGCCGGCCAGCTTCGGCCGGGCCTGGGCCAGATAGCGCTCGAGCCAGTGCTGCGCTTCCTCGCCCAGCGGCACCAGCCGCTCCTTGCTGCCCTTGCCCATCACCCGCAGCACGCCCTGGCGCAGGTTGATCGCGGTCGCCGGTAGGTGCACCAGTTCGCTCACGCGCAGGCCGCAGGCGTACATCAGTTCGAGCATGGCGCGGTCGCGCAGCCCCAGCGGCGTGTCGGCGTCGGGCGCGGCCAGCAGCGCGTCGATCTGGCTTTCGGCCAGCGCCTTGGGCAACGAGCGCGGCAGCTTCGGCGGCGCCAGCAGCGCGGTCGGGTCGTCGCGGCGCAGGCCGCGGCGCAGGCGGAAGGCGTAGAACGCGCGCAATGCCGACAGCAGGCGCGCGTTGCTGCGCGGCGAATAACCCTCGCGGGTGCGCCAGGCCAGATAGTCGAACAAGGCCGCGCGGTCCGCGCCGGCCAGGCCGCGGCCGTCGCGCCAGCGCGCCAGCCCTTCCAGGTCGCGGCGGTAGCTGTGCAGCGTTTGCTGGGCCAGGCCGCTTTCGGCCCAGATCGCGTCGAGAAACGCTGCGATCGCATCGGCGTCGGCCGTTTCCAGCGGCGGCAAGGCCATGGCCAGGGTGCGGCGGTCGGCGGGGGTTGCGGTCATGGTGGGAGCTTAGAACAACAGGACATAGCGGATAACAGGAGGTAGCGAATAGGAGTTAGGAGATAGCAAGAGCAGGACGCCGGCGTCTGTTGCTCTTGCTATCTCCTAACTCCTATTCGCTATCTCCTGCCTTTATCCTGCCGCGATGACCGAACCCGCCATCGCCGCACCGCCCGACCGCCCCACCGCCCTGATCGGCTGGCGCCTGCTCTCGCTGCTGTACGACTTCCTGCCGGTGCTGGCGCTGTGGATGCTGATCGGCGCGGTCATGGTGGTGTCGTTCACCCTCGCCGGGCACGACACCCATGAAAACATCCGCCCGCTGACCGCGTGGTGGTTCGTCGAATGGGCGCTGTGCTGGCTGGTCGCCGGCGGCTACGCCACGCTGAGCTGGCGCCGCGGCGGGCAGACCCTGGGCATGCGGCCGTGGCGCTTGTACGTGGTCGGCGCCGACGGCGGCGTACCGGACGGCAAGACGCTGTGGCTGCGCTACGCCGTCGGCACCTTATCGCTGCTGCTCGGCGGCCTGGGCTTCTGGTGGGCGTGGTTCGACCGCGACCGGCTGACCTGGCACGACCGCGCCAGCGGCACGCGCACCGTGCGCAAGCCCAAGCTCAAACCTTGACCGAACCGCAGCCAGCGCTCCCGGCCGCCCCCTGTAGGAGCGGCGCAAGCCGCGACCGCGAAACCTCAGCGGCGGCGCAAGCCGCGATATCCGTCGTTGCGCGGGAACCGGAGTCGCGCCGGCCGGCGAAGCGGCGCGGTCGCGGCTCGCGCCGCTCCTACAGGCAGCTGCCTGCAGAAAGCGGCTAGCCCGACCGTCGTCGGAACAAGAACGCCGACACCGACAGCATCACCACCGTCGGCATCAGATAGGCCAGGCGGAAGTCGAAGCGGAACACCTTGGCCAGTTCGACGAACTGGTTCTGCAGCAGCCAGAACATCAGCGCGAACACGATGCCGATGAACAAGCGCTTGCTCATGCCGCCGCTGCGCAGGCTGCCGAACGCGAACGGCACCGCGGCCAGGCACAGCGCCAGCACGTTGAGCGGATAGAACCAGCGCCCCCAGTAGTGGGCTTCGAATTCGGCCGCGTCGAGCTGGTTGCGCTGGCGGTCTTCGATCGCCTTGTGCAGGGCCGCGGCGCTGAGATAGCGCGGCCGGTTGGTGCCGCTCATCAGCGCCGAGCTGTCGAGCTTGGACTGCCAGCGCTCTTCGGCGACGTGCTTCTTCTCGGCCGATTTCTCGTGGAAGGTGGTGCGGGTGACGTCGCGCAGCAGCCAGCCGCCGGGGCGGTGCTCGGCGACGCCGGCCACCGCGATCGAGGCCAGCCGGCCGTCGGCGCCGAACTGGTAGAGGTTGACGTTGCGCAGCTCCAGCCAGCGGTCGGCGCCCTGGCTGCGCTCCTGGCCCTGGCTGGCGGCGAGGATCACATCGCCCTCGCGCGCCCACAGGCCGGAGTACTCGGCCACCACCTGGTTGTTGGACTTGGCCGCGGTCTTGAGGCCTTCGGCGCGGCGCTGGGCCTCCGGCGCCAGGGTCTCGCCGTTGATCACCATCGCCAGGGTCAGCAGGGTCAGCGCGCCGGCCACCGCCAGGCTGAGCCGGCGCCGCGACAGGCCGACCGCGCGCAGCACGGTCAGCTCCGAGGTCGAGGCCAACTGGCCCAGCGCCATCAGCGAACCCACCACCGAGGCGTAGGGGAACAGCGCGTAGGCGCGGCGCGGCACGGTCAGGGCCATGTAGGCCAGCGCCTGCATGATCCCGTAGCGGCCCTTGCCGATGTCGCCGAACTCGCCGACGAAGCTGAGCATGAAATCCAGGCCCAGCAGCACCGACCAGGTCAGCAGCACGGTGCTCAGCACCACCCGGCCGACGTAGATGTCGTGGATCTTCGGGAACGGCTTCATGCCGCCGCCCTCCGCCGGCCCAGGCTGCCGTCGCGCAAATACATCCACAGCGCCACCGCCAGCAGCGGCACGCTCAGCCACCACAGGCCGAGCAGGCTCGGAATCTTGCCGTCCTCGAGCCAGCCGGTGCCCATCATCATGAAGTTGAAACCGATCAGGTAGGCCAGGAAGCCGATCAGCATGCTGCCGTAGCGGGCCTGGCGCGGGGTGCTGCGCGCCAGCGGGATCGCCAGCAGGGCGAAGGCCAGCGCCAGCAGCGGCGGGGTCAGGCGGTAGTTGAGCTGGGCCCAGGCTTCCGGGCGCGGATCGCCGACCAGTTGCAGGGTGGTCAGCATTTCCGGCGATTTCGGATCGTAGCGATCCTCGTTGGCCGGCAGCAGCACGTCGTTGCGCTTGTAGCGCATCAGCCGGTAGTTGAGGTCGCCGTTGGCCGGGCCTTCGACCTCGAAGCCGTCGTCCAGGGTCAGGTAGCGCTCGCCGCTGGCGTCGACGGTCAAGCGCCCGGTCTTGGAGGTGGTGATGTCGCGCCGGTCGGGCTTGTTGCGGTAGATGAAGACCCGATCGAAGCTCTTGCCGTCGTTGGACATGCCGCCGACGTAGATCACCCCGCCACCGTTGGGCAGGCCGGTGAAGGCGCCCGGCTCCAGGCCCGCCACCACCAGGCTGCGGTTGGCCTCGTTGATCATTTCGCGCGAGGAGCGGTCGGCCCAGGGGCCCAGCCACAGCGAGCAGGCGCCGACCACCAGCACGATCGGCCCGGCCACCAGCAGCAGCGGCTTGAGCAGCCGGCGCGGGCCGACGCCGACCGAGGCGATCACCGGCATCTCCGAATCGCGGTACAGCCGGCCCATGCCCAGCATCAGGCCCAGCATCAGCGCCAGCGGCAGGATCAGCGGCAGCCACTTGATAAGGACCAGGCCCAGCTGGATCAGCATCAGCCCGGCCGGCACCTTGCCCTTGGCGATGTCTTCGAGCACATCGGTGAACGCGCCGCCGACGCAGACGATCAGCAACACCACCAGGGTGGCGAAGATCGCCTGGGCGAATTCGCCGGTCAGGTATCGGTCAAGCTTCTGCATGAGGCGTGAGGGCGCGCTTCGGAATGGGCTTCGGCATCGGGCGGGCTTGCTTTAAACTCGGGAGTTCGTTCGACGGCGGGCCTGCCCTCGTCGCCCGGAGGCCGGTCGGATCCGGCTCCGGAATACTCAGGCGGGCCTGGCCCCGGTCGCGATTCCTTCCGCACTCCGCGTCGCCGGCCTTCCGCCGGTTCCGCGTTCCGCCCGCAGGGCATGCGTTCTCAGGATCGGCCCCGGCACAGCCGGACGATTGTACGTACTCACCTACCTATCTGCTCGGGAATCTGTTGGATGACCCTCGAATTCGACCTGAACCGCGACGCTGCGGCCGCCGCCCAAACCGATTGCGTCGTGGTAGGCGCCTTCGCCGACAAGACCCTGACCGCTGCTGCGCGAACGCTGGATGAAGCCAGCGGCGGCCGCCTGACCGTGCTGCTGGAGCGCGGCGACATCAGCGGCAAGACCGGCAAGACCGCGCTGCTGCACGACGTGCGCGGCGTGGCTTCGCCGCGCGTGCTGGTGGTGGGCCTGGGCGAGCCGGGCAAGTTCGGCGTGGCCCAGTACCTCAAGGCGGTGGGCGATGCGGCCCGCGCGCTCAAGGCCGGCCCGGTCGCGCACGCGCTGCTGACCCTCAGCGAAGAGCCCGTGGCCGGCCGCGACGCCGCCTGGGCGATCCGCCAGGCCGCCATCGCCGCCGACCACGCCTGCTACCGCTACACCGCCACGCTCGGCAAGAAGAAGGACGAGCCCGGCCTGCGCAAGCTCTCGATCAGCGGCTCCGACGCCGCCGCGCTGGCCCAGGGCCAGGCCATCGCCGCCGGCGTGCAGTTCGCGCGCGAGCTCGGCAACCTGCCGCCGAACGTCTGCAACCCGGCCTACCTGGCCCAGCAGGCGACCGAATTCGCAGGCCGCTTCGCCAACACCGAGTGCGACGTGCTCGACCGCGCGCAGATGCAGGAACTGGGCATGGGCTCGCTGCTCGCGGTGGCGCGCGGCTCGGCCAATCCGCCCAAGCTGATCGTGCTGAAGTACAACAACGGCGGCGACGCCAAGCCCTATGTGCTGGTCGGCAAGGGCATCACCTTCGACACCGGCGGCATCAACCTCAAGGTCCAGGGCGGCATCGAGGAGATGAAGTTCGACATGTGCGGCGCGGCCTCGGTGCTGGGCGCGTTCGTGTCGGCGGTCGGCATGCAGTTGCCGATCAACCTGGTGGTGATCGTGCCGGCGGTGGAGAACATGCCCGACGCCGACGCCTACCGCCCGTCCGACGTGCTCACCAGCATGTCCGGCAAGACCATCGAAGTCGGCAACACCGACGCCGAGGGCCGCCTGATCCTGTGCGACGCGCTGACCTATGCGCAGCGTTTCGAGCCGCAGGCCCTGCTCGACGTGGCCACCCTCACCGGCGCCTGCGTGGTCGCCCTGGGCAAGTTCGCCAGCGGCCTGATGAGCAAGGACGACGACCTCGCCGCCGAGCTGCTCGGCGCCGGCGAGCAGGTGTTCGACCGCGCCTGGCGCCTGCCGCTGTGGGACGAATACCAGACCCAGCTCGAATCGACCTTCGCCGACGTCTACAACATCGGCGGCCGCTGGGCCGGCGCGATCACCGCCGGCTGCTTCCTGGCCCGCTTCACCGAAGGCCAGCGCTGGGCGCATCTGGACATCGCCGGCGTCTCCAACGAAGAAGGCAAGCGCGGCCTGGCCACCGGCCGACCGGTCGGCCTGCTGTCGCAGTGGCTGCTCGAGCGCGGTTGATGCGATCGCGCTAGGGACTAAAGGGAAACCGGGGGCGCGGGCAATGGCGGTCGCATTCCTCACCCCGCTCCCCGTTCCCCTTATTCCCCCTCACTTCCGGTTCCCAACGTCATGGCCCGCGCCGACTTCTATCTCATCCAATCGCCGCGCTTCAAAGAAGAACCGCTGCGGTTGGTCTGCGAGCTGGCGCGCAAGGCCCACGCCGCCAATCTGCCGACCCTGATCCTGGCGCGCAGCGCCGAGCAGGCCGAGCAGCTCGACGACCTGCTCTGGGACATGGGCGAGGACGCCTACATCCCGCACCAGATCGCCGGCCTGGATGAGGACGAGGACGAGGCCGAAGTGCTGATCGCCGCGCCCGACAGCGATACCGCGCTGCGTCCGTTGGTGATCAACCTGCGCGACGCGGCGGTGGCCGACGGCTTCGAGCGCGTGCTGGAAGTGGTGCCCGCCGACGACAGCGCGCGCGGCCCGCTGCGCGAGCGCTGGAAGCAGTATCAGGCGCGCGGCCTGCAGCTCAACAAGCACGATATGTAACGCCGGGACCGGGCGCTCGGGAACAGGCGACCGGCGGGGCCGGTTTCGCTGCGCCCGCATCGCCCCCATGTTCCGGCAGACGCACCACCCGTTTTCCTATTCCTCAATTCCGATCCCCGACCTATGTCCCTCGACTCCAGCTACGATCCCAAACAGTTCGAAGCCCGCCTGTACGAACAGTGGGAAAGCAGCGGCGTATTCAAGCCGCGCGGCGAGGGCCCGGCCTACACCATCCTGCTGCCGCCGCCGAACGTCACCGGCACCCTGCACATGGGCCACGCGTTCCAGCACACCCTGCAGGACGCGCTGATCCGCTATCACCGCATGCTCGGCTGCGACGCGCTGTGGCAGATGGGCACCGACCACGCCGGCATCGCCACCGAGATGGTGGTGGCGCGCAACCTCGGCCAGGAAGGCCTGACCCGCGACGGCCTGGGCCGCGAGGGCTTCATCGAGAAGGTGTGGGAGTGGAAGCAGCATTCCGGCGGCGTGATCGAGCGGCAGATGCGCCGCCTGGGCGCGTCGGGCGACTGGTCGCGCTCGGTGTTCACGATGGATCCGATCGCCTCCACCGCGGTGGTCGAGGCCTTCGTGCGCATGCACGAGCAAGGCCTGATCTACCGCGGCCAGCGCCTGGTCAACTGGGATCCGGTGCTGAAGACCGCGATCTCGGACCTGGAAGTCGTCAACGAGGAAGAGAACGGCTTCCTGTGGTCGATCAGCTACCCGCTCGCCGACGGCAGCGCCACGCTCGTAGTCGCCACCACGCGCCCGGAAACCATGCTCGGCGACACCGCGGTGATGGTCCATCCGGACGATGAGCGCTATCAGCACCTGATCGGCAAGACCGTCAAGCTGCCGCTGAGCGAGCGCGAAATTCCGGTCATCGCCGACGCCTACGTCGACCGCGAGTTCGGCACCGGCGTGGTCAAGGTCACCCCGGCGCACGACTTCAACGACTACGCGGTGGGCCAGCGCCACGAGCTGCCGCTGATCAACATCTTCACCCCCGAGGCGAAGGTCAACGACAACGCGCCGGCCAAGTACGTCGGCCTGGACCGGTTCGAAGCGCGCAAGGCCGTGCTCGCCGATCTGGAAGCGCTGGGCCTGTTGGTCGAAACCAAGGACCACAAGCTGCAGGTGCCGCGCGGCGACCGCACCAACCAGGTGATCGAGCCGTACCTGACCGACCAGTGGTTCGTGAAGATGGACGGCCTGGCCGCGCGCGGCCTGGCACTGGTCGAGCAGGGCGAGGTGCGCTTCGTTCCGGGCAACTGGATCAACACCTATCGCCACTGGATGGAGAACATCCAGGATTGGTGCATCAGCCGCCAGCTGTGGTGGGGCCACCGCATTCCGGCGTGGTACGACGAGGCCGGCAAAGCCTACGTGGGCCGCGACGAAGCCGACGCGCGCGCGCGCGCTGGGCTCGGCGCCGACGTCGCGCTGCGCCAGGACAACGACGTGCTGGAGACTTGGTTCTCCTCCGGCCTGTGGCCGTTCAGCACCATGGGCTGGCCGAACGAAGCGGCGATGGGCGCACGCGGCTATGAGCGCTACCTGCCGAGCAGCGTGTTGGTCACCGGCTTCGACATCATCTTCTTCTGGGTCGCCCGCATGATCATGCTGACCGACCACTTCACCGGCGAGGTGCCGTTCAAGGACGTCTACATCCACGGCCTGGTGCGCGACAAGGACGGGCAGAAGATGTCCAAGTCCAAGGGCAACGTGCTCGACCCGCTGGACCTGATCGACGGCATCACCCTGGACGAACTGGTCGCCAAGCGCACCTCGGGCCTGATGCAGCCGAAGATGGCCGAGAAGATCGAGAAGGCCACGCGCAAGGAATTCCCCGAAGGCATCCCGGCCTTCGGCGCCGACGCGCTGCGCTTCACCATCGCCGCGCTGGCCACCCACGGCCGCGACATCAAGTTCGACCTCGGCCGCGCCGAGGGCTACAAGAACTTCTGCAACAAGCTGTGGAACGCCACCCGCTTCGTGCTGATGAACACCGACGGCGCCAGCTTCAGCGGCGCGCCGCAGCCCAAGACCGACGCCGAGCGCTGGATCCTCGCGCGCCTGGACAAGACCGCGACCGAAGCCGCCGAGCACTTCACCGCTTACCGCTTCGACCTGCTGACCCAGTGCCTGTACGAATTCGCCTGGAACGCCTACTGCGACTGGTTCGTCGAACTGGCCAAGCCGGCGCTGCAGGGCGAGGACCGCGCCGCCGCCGACAGCACCCGCCACACCCTGCTGTACGTGCTCGAGCGCCTGCTGTCGCTGCTGCATCCGCTGATTCCGTTCGTGACCGACGAGCTGTGGCAGCAGATCGCGCCGAAGCTGGGCATCGCCGAAACCACGGTGATGCTGCGGCCGTATCCGCGCGCCGGCGAAGCGCAGGGCGATTTCGCCCAGGCCGAAGGCGACGTGGAATGGCTCAAGGCGATGGTCTCGGCGCTGCGCAAGGTGCGCAGCGAGCTCAACGTCAAGCCGTCGGACCAGGTCTCGCTGCTGCTGGCCAAGGGCGACGGCTCCGACCGCGAACGCGCCGCGCGCTTCGACGCCTCGCTCAAGTTCCTGACCAAGCTCGACCGGATCGAATTCGTCGAGGACGCCGCCTCGGCGCCGCCGGCCGCGCCGGCGGTGGTCGGCGAGCTGACCTTGCTGGTGCCGCTGCCGGCGGACAAGCTCGACGCCGAACGCGTGCGCCTGGACAAGGCGATCAAGAACGTCGACAGCGAGATCGCCAAGGCCCGCGCCAAGCTGTCCAGCGACACCTTCGTGCAGAACGCGCCGGCGGCGGTGGTCGAGCAGGAGCGCAAGCGTCTGGTCGATTGGACCGGGATGCTGGACGAGCTCAAGAGCCAGCGCGCGAAGCTGGATTGAGCGCTGGTTGGTGCGGGTGCGAGCCGGACTGAGCCTTGCTTGGTCCGGGCTCAAGCCGGACTGAGTACGCGTTGGCCTGAGCGCAAGCGGGTCTGAGCGCAAGCCGGCTTGAGCCAAAGCCGGCCTGGGTGCGAAAGGGCCGCTTGCGTCGCCAGGCGCGACCCAGGCGGCTCTTGCGGCATACGAAAACGGCGGCCTAGTCTGGGCCGCCGTTTTTCGTTGGGGACTTCCGATGCGCCGTGCCCTGCCGCTGAGCCTGTGCCTGCTGGCGACGCCGCTGTTCGCCGCACCCTGCCCGCCCGCCGGCTACGACGCCGCGGCGCTGCGCGAACTCAAAGCGCAGCGGTTCGCCCTGCCCGACACCGCCGCCAAGCCCGCGCTGGCGCAGGCGCTGCTCGCCTGCCTGTCCGATCCCGATCCGGAACTGCGCGACGGCATCGCCTTCGAAGCGCTGAGCCAGTGGCTGCGTGCCGGCGACTTCGACCCGACGACGCTGCGCAGCCTGCGCGAGTCGCTGTACGCCACGCTCGACCGCGCCGACGCCGACGGCTTCGCCCGGCCGTTCGCCGCGCTGGCCTTGTCCGAAATCGCGCGCACCGACCGCATCGCGCCGTGGATGCGCGGCGACGAGCGCGCGGCGATGGTCGAGCGCGCCGCGGCGTACCTGGAATCGGTGCGCGACTACCGCGGCTACGACCCGCGCGACGGCTGGCGCCACGGCGTCGCCCACGGCGCCGACTGGCTGTTGCAGCTGAGCCTGAATCCGGCGCTGGAGCCGGCGCAGCAGCAGCGCCTCATCGCCGCGATCGCGACCCAGGCGGTGCCCGCCTCCGGCCACGCCTACGTGTTCGGCGAACCCGAACGGTTGGCGCGGCCGCTGTTGGCCGCCGCCGCGCATGCGCAGTGGCCGGCCGAGCGTTGGCAGGCCTGGGTCACCGCGCTCGCCGCCAAGGTCGGCGCGCTGGACCGCAGCGATTACGCCGGCTGGCTGGGCCGCCGCCACGATCTGCGCGCGTTCTTGCTGCAGGTGCATTGGCTGGCCGGGCGCAGCGAGGACGCGCAGATCCGCGCGCTGGGGGCCGCGGTCGAGGAGGCGTTGAAGCGCCTGGATTGAATCGCGGAGTTTGGCGCGGCGGCGGCGAAGCCGAACATCCAGAGGCTTCAGGATCATGCCGCGATAAAGCCCTGGATGTTCGGCTTCGCCGAAGTAAAGCAGAGCCCGCCTTCGCGGGAATGACGATAGGTAGGTTTCGCCGCGTC
>NZ_FNOG01000001.1:550657-571722 GCF_900106525.1 Lysobacter enzymogenes | reverse complement strand
CTCTCCAGCCGTCATCCCCGCGAAGGCGGGGATCCAGAGACTTCAGAGTCATGTCTGTATAAGACCCTGGATGTTCGGCTTCGCAGAAACAAAGCAGAGCGCGCCTTCGCGGGAATGACGGATAGGCAGGTTTCGCGGCGCCCCTAACCCGACCGCCTACAACCCAGCCACCTACCCCTCGCCCAGCAACTCGATCGCCATCACCAACGCATCCTCACGCCCGCCGCGCGCCGGGTAATAGCGCGGGCGCCGGCCGATCTCGTTGAAGCCTTCGCTGTGGTACAGCGCGATCGCGCCGGGGTTGGACGGGCGCACTTCCAGGAACACCCGCTCGGCGCCGCGGCCGCGGGCGATGCTCAGCAGCGCGCGCAGCAGCCGGCGGCCGTGGCCGCAACCGTGCGCTTCGGGCGCGACGCAGACGTTGAGCACGTGCGCCTCGCCGGCGGCCACGCTCATCAGGAAATAGCCCAGGACGCGGCCGTCCTCGATCAGCACCCACGACGGATAGTCCGCGCGCAGGCAGTCGCGGAAGATGCCCGGGGTCCAGGGGAATTCGTAAGCGCGGATCTCGATGGCGTGGACGGCGTCGAGGTCGTCCTCGCGCATCGGCCGCAGCGCGTTCGGCGCGGCGGCGGTGTCGTCGCGATCCGGCGCCAGCGCGCTCATCCTCGCGGCCCTCGCCCACTGCCGCGGCGCAGCGCGCGCAGGCTCGGCCACAGCGCGCGCTTGGCCGCCGGCGCGCGCAGTGCGGCCGGGTCGAACAGGGCCAGCACTTCGGCGTCGCCAGGCTCGCGCCGGGCGGCGCGCAGCAGGTTGCGCAGCAGCGCATCGCCGGCGCCCTGGCCGCGCGCGGCGGACGCCGGCGGCGCACGCCGGCCGGCATCGCTGCGCACGTTTTCAGCGTTTTGCGATGCCTGGGAACGCACGGCTTCGCCAGGCGCGGGCGCCTCGGCGGCGCCGGTCGCGGCGTTCTCGTCGCCGGCCAGCGCCAGCACCGAGTAGCCCATCGCCTGCAGCCATTGGCGCTGCTGCGCGTCCCACAGCCCGCTCATGCCGCCCCCGCTCCGCCGCCCGACGGCGGCTCGGGCGCGCGCCGCAGCCGGCGCCAGATCGCCTGGGCCGGGCCGGACAACGCATACGGGGCGAAGATCGCCAGCAGCACCCGCGGCGGGTCGATGGCGATGGCCACCAGCACCGCCACCACCACCAGGATCGCCAGGAACGGCACCCGGTCGTTGCGCGGGCCGCTACCCTTGAAGCTGACGTAGCGCATCCGGCTGACCATCAGCAGGCCGGCGATCACGGTCACCGCCAGCGCGGCGTAGCGCAGTTCTTCGCCGGACAGGTCGAAGCTGTGGCAGGTCCACACGAAGCTGGCGACCAAGCCGGCCGCGGCCGGGCTGGCCAGGCCGATGAACCAGCGCTTGTCGACCTGGCCGACCTGGGAATTGAAGCGGGCCAGGCGCAGCGCCGCGCAGGCGGCGTAGAGGAAGGCGCCGACCCAGCCGATCTTGCCGGGGATCACCCCGTCGAGCTTGGTCGCCTCCAGCGCCCAGTGGTACATCACCAGCGCCGGCGCCAGGCCGAAGCTGATCAGGTCGGCCAGCGAGTCGTACTGCACGCCGAACTCGCTCTGGGTGTTGGTCAGCCGGGCGACCCGGCCGTCGACGCCGTCGAGGATGGCGGCGACGAAGATCGCCATGCAGGCCTCGTCGAAGCGGCCCTGGGTGGCGGCGATGATCGCGTAGAAACCGGCGAACATGCCGCCGGTGGTGAACAGATTGGGCAGCAGGTAAATGCCGCGTCCGCGCGGGCGGGGCGAGGGTTGGGGTTCCATAACTGGGAAGTGTAGCGCTTGCCGTCGTCATGGCAGGATGCTGCAATTCCGTTTCCCCCCGCCGTACCGCGGCCTGGTCCGCGTTTTCCGACGTTCCGCTGCCCCGCTTCCGGAGCCATCCATGTCCCGCACCTCCCGCATTTCCGCCCGTCGCGCCCTGCCGGCGCTGGGCCTGGGCGCCGTCCTGGCCGCCCTGGCGGCCTTCCCGGCCGCCGCGACCGACCTGTACCAGTGGAAGGACGCCCAGGGCGTCACCCACTACTCCGATTCGCCCCCGCCCGGCCAGTCCGGCAGCGGCCAGGTCAAGAACCGGGTGATCCGCAACAAGACCGGCACCGCGACCCAGACCGCGTCGGTGACGGCCCCGGGCGAAAGCGCGCCGTGCGTGAACGCGCGCGCCAACCTCAAGCAGTTGCAGAGCTCGGCCCAGGTCGGCGTGGACAGCAACGGCGACGGCAAGCCCGACAACGTGCTCGACACCCAGCAGCGCGCCGCCCAGGTGCAGCTGGCCGAAGCCTCGATCCGCGCCTACTGCAACCCCGCGCCGACCACGGCGCCGGTCAACAACACCAATCCCAACCCCAACGCCAGCACCGGCCCGAAGCAAGCCGACAGCTGACGCCGGCGGCCGCGCCGCCGCGACCGCCGCGCGAGCGCGGCGGTCTTTTTTTGTCCGCGTTTTATCGGCGCCTCATCCGCGCGGCCGCGGCCGGCGCCGCGCTTTACCGCGGCTTGCCGGGCCCGCCGCGCCAGCGCTGCGCCCTCGCATGGCACACTGTCGCCCTTTCCAGCCCACGAATCCCGACCGATGCGCCTGTCGCAGTTCCATCTCCATACCAGCAAGGAAACGCCCGCCGAAGCCGAGATCGTCAGCCACAAGCTGATGCTCAAGGCCGGCATGATCCGCAAGCTCGCCGCCGGCCTGTACACCTGGTCGCCGCTGGGCCTGCGCGTATTGCGCAAGGTCGAGCGCGCGGTGCGCGAGGAGATGACGGCCGCCGGCGCGATCGAAGTGCTGATGCCGGCGGTGCAGCCCAAGGAACTGTGGGAAGAGACCGGGCGCTGGGAGAAGTTCGGCGGCCAGCTGCTGAAGATGCAGGACCGCAAGGAGGCCTGGTATTGCTACGGCCCCACCCATGAGGAAGTCATCACCGACTTCGCCCGCAACGAGCTGGCCAGCTACAAGCAGTTGCCGGTCAACTTCTTCCAGATCCAGACCAAGTTCCGCGACGAGATCCGCCCGCGCTTCGGCGTGATGCGCGCGCGCGAGTTCCTGATGAAGGATGCTTACTCCTTCCACATCAGCGACGAAGACCTGGGCCGCGAATACCGCAACATGTACGACACCTACGGCCGCATCTTCACCCGTCTGGGGCTGAAGTTCCGCGCCGTGTTCGCCGACACCGGCGCGATCGGCGGCAGCGCCTCGCACGAGTTCCACGTGCTGGCCGATTCGGGCGAGGACGCGATCGCCTTCTCCGACGGTTCCGACTACGCCGCCAACGTCGAGCTGGCCGAGGCGCTGGCGCCGGGCCCGCGCGCGGCCGCCGGCGAAGACCTGCGCAAGGTCGAAACCCCGACCCAGAAGACCTGCGAGGACGTCGCCGCGCTGCTCGGCATCGCGCTGCAGCGCACGGTCAAGTCGGTGGCCATCGTGGGCAGCGACGCCGAGGGCGCGGCGCAGTTCGCGCTGGCGCTGGTGCGCGGCGACCACACGGTCAACGAGATCAAGCTGTCCAAGCTCGCCGGCCTGGGCGAGTACCGCCTGGCCACCGAAGCCGAAATCCTCGAACACCTCGGCGCGCAGCCGGGCTTTCTGGGCCCGGTCAAGCCGGCCAAGGCGATCCGCGTGATCGCCGACCGCAGCGTCGCCGCGCTGGCCGACTTCGTGGTCGGCGCCAACGAAAACGGCTACCACCTCGCCGGCGTCAACTGGGGCCGCGATCTGGCCGAGCCGGCCGAGGTCGCCGACATCCGCAACGCGGTCGCCGGCGATCCTTCTCCGGATGGCAACGGCACCCTGAGCATCGCCCGCGGCATCGAGGTCGGCCACGTGTTCCAGCTCGGCCGCAAGTACGCCGAGGCGATGAAGCTGAGCGTGCTCGACGACAGCGGCAAGGCCGCGACCCCGGCGATGGGCTGCTACGGCATCGGCGTGTCGCGCATCGTCGCCGCCGCCATCGAGCAGAACCACGACGACGCCGGCATCGCCTGGCCCGAGGCGATGGCGCCGTGGCAGGCGGTGGTGTGCGTGATCAATCCCAAGAACGACGCGGCCGTGGCCGAAGCGGCGCAGGCGCTGTATCAGGATCTGCTCAAGGCCGGCGTCGACGCCGCCCTGGACGATCGCGGCCTGCGCCCGGGCGCGATGTTCGCCGACATGGAGCTGATCGGCGTGCCGCACCGCGTGGTGGTGTCCGAGCGCGGCCTGGCCGCGGGCAGTTTCGAATACCGCCACCGCCGCAGCGAAGCGGCGGAGAATCTCGACCGCGCCGCGGTGCTGGCGCGCATCGCCGCCGCCTGAGCCGGCCGCGCCGATCGCGCGGATTCGACGGCGCCGCCCCCGCTGCGGGGCGGCGTCGGCACTGCCGGCCGAACCGCGGCAAGCAGGTTTCGTGCCCGGTTTAGATAACCGCCGTCGCGTTGCGCGATATTCGCGGCGGGATTCCCTCCGCGCACCGGCGCGGCGCCACGCCCGCCGCCCCGCGCCCGCTTTGTTTCCGGCCGCCCGCCGTCGCCGCGCCTGTCCGCACCGGTTTTTGCCGATACGCGCCGGTTTATCCCACCGCCCGCCCCGCCGCCTGCCCCGCGCCGCGCCCGCCGATTACCGCCGCGGCCTGTTAAATATGCGGGGGATATACCGTCGTGGCATTTACGCCGTGCGACGCTGCCCTTACTATGCTGCCGCGTGCCAGGGACTGGCCGTTATTCCGACCATACTCCCGGAGGCCCCATGACGATCGATATCTCTGCGTTGTCCGCGAAAGAACTCGAAAATCTCATCAGCCAGGCGAAAAAGCGCAAGACCACGCTGAACAAGCGCAAGCCGATCGCCGCGGTGCGCAAGAAAGTCGTCGCCCTGCTCAAGGCCGAAGGCTACGCGCTGGAAGAACTGTTCGGCGGCGCCGCTCCCGCCGCGCGCGCCGGCCGCCCGGCCAAGGCCGCCAAGAGCGCTACGGCCGCCACCGCCGGCGCGCGCAAGGCGCGCAAGCCGCTGGGCAAGGTCGCGCCGAAGTACCGCAACCCGGCCAACACCGGCGAAACCTGGACCGGCCGCGGCAAGCAGCCGCGCTGGCTGGCCGCCTACACCGCCGGCGGCCGCAAGCTGGACGAATTCCTGATCAAGTAATCTGGACGAAAAAGCAAAATCCCCCGAAACCGCCGGCCTTAAGCCGGCGTTTTCATTTAGCTTTTCCGCCTTTTATCCAATCGCGCAATTCCCGCCCGTCCGGAATCCCCACGGACGAATCAACGCGTCCAATCCCCCATCCCGCGCCTTTACAAATTCCGCCGAGACGGCAACAGCAGATTGCCGAATATCAACCCGGCGATCAGCGCCAGCAGGATATTCACCACCGCCAGCACCGCGTCCTGCCCGACCTGCACGTCCTGCTGCTGCAGCATGTTGAGCAGCCCGCGCAGGCTGACGCTGCCGGGCACCAGCAAGATGATGCCGGGCACGCGGATGATCGCGCCCGGCCGGTTGCCCCAGCGCGCATACGCGTTGCCCAGCGCGGTCATCACCAACGCGGCCAGGAAGATTCCCGCCGGGCTGCCCCAGGCCAGGCCGACGAAACGCGAGATCAGATAACCGCCGGCGGCCGCCGCCATCACCTTGGGATAATCGGCGCGATGGGCGCGGAACAGCACGGCGAAGGCATAGGACGCCACCGCCAGCCCGCCCCATTCCACCCACGATTCCTGCGGCCGCCACGCCCGCACCACCGGCTCCAGCCCGACCAGATCGGCCAAATACAGGCCGATCACCGTGCCCACCGCGAGTTTCACCACCGTGGTCACCGCACCGGCGAAGCGCGCCGTGCCCGAGACCAGATGCTGGCTGGTCAGTTCGTTGACCGCGTTGGTCAGCGCCATACCCGGCAGCAGCACGATCAGCGAGGCGATGATGACCGTGTTCTGGTTCAGCGCCGCGACGAAATTGGCCACCAGCACCACCACCGCAGCGGCGAACATGCCGGCGATGGCCTCCAGCGCCTCGCGCAGGCGCGGGCGCTGGCCGGACACGTCGACCAGCAGGCCGATCATCAGGCCGTTGATCGCGGCCACGCCGATGTCCAGCCACGGCAGCCGCAGCAGCGCCGCCACCGCGCCCGCGGCCAGGCCGTAGCCGAACACCTGCATTGCCCGCCAGCGGCGCGTGCGCGGGCGGTCCAGCGCCTCCAGCGCGGCGTGGCCGGCGGCCAGGTCCAGGCGCCCGGCCATCACGTCTTCGGCGATGCGGTCGGTCTCGCTGAGCCGGTACAGATCGTTCTCGCCCGGCGGCAGGCGAATGACCCGGGTGGTGTCGCTTTCGCCGAGCGGGCGCTGCGGGTCGCTGAAGGTCAGGATCAGGCCGGTCGGGTTCGACCAGGGCTCGCATTCCAGGCGCAGCCGCGAGGCGACCGCCGTGACCGCGCCCTCCAGCCGCTGCGACGTGGTGCCGTAGCTGTGCAGGCGTTCGGCCAGCTCGACCACGAAGGCGATGCGGGCAGCGTAGCTGGTGGCGCTGAGCGGATGCGGGACGGACATAGCGGCAAAGCATGGCACGCGCGCGCGTCGCTGGGCAGCCGGTCCGCGCACACCCTGCGCACCGGCGCGAACGGCCCGCGCCGCACGCCGCCGGCGCGCATCCGGCCGGCGCATGAACTGCACGGTCCACGCGACACTCACCTCGCCATGCCTAGCCTGTATCCTCCCGCCCGAGGCCCTATGACCGTACCGACCACGCAAGCGCCGGAACTCACCGCCGAGGGCAGCGAGCCCTCGCGGCTGCGCCTTTCCGGCTGCTGGACGCTGGAGCACGCGCTGGCCATCGGCGATGCGCTCAAGCACGCGCCGCCGCAGGTGGCCGAAGTCGACGTCACCGGCGTGGAGCGCCTGGACTCGGTCGGCGTGCTGCAGCTGATGCGCTACGCGCGCCGGCACCAGCTCGATTTCGACGGCATCTTCCGCTTCCACGAGGCCCACCGCGCCCTGGTCAGCGCGATCGAGGACGTCGCCGACGAACGCCCGAAGAAGAAACGCGAGTACGGCGTCCACGCCGCGCTGGCGCGCTTGGGCTTCGCGGTCACCGACAACTGGAAGGAAGTGCTGGCGCTGGTCGCCTTCTTCGGCGAAACGCTGGTGAAGATGCTGCGGCTGTTCAAGAACCCCAGCCGCTTCCGCCCCACCGCCACCGTTCATCACATGGAACAGGTCGGCCTGGACGCGGTGCCGCTGATCGCGCTGCTGTGCTATCTGGTCGGCGCGGTGGTGGCGTTCCTGGGCTCGACCATCCTCAAGGATTTCGGCGCGACCATCTTCGTGGTCGAGCTGGTCAGCATCGCCTTCCTGCGCGAGTTCGGCGTGCTGCTGACCGCGATCGTTCTGGCTGGCCGCACCGCCAGCGCGTTCACCGCGCAGATCGGCGCGATGGTCAGCCGCGAGGAAGTCGACGCGATCCGCACCCTGGGCATGGACCCGGTCGACCTGCTGGTGATCCCACGCGTGCTGGCGCTGCTGGTGATGCTGCCGCTGCTGACCTTCATCGCGATGGTCGCCGGCCTGCTCGGCGGCCTCACCGTCGGCGCCTACGGCCTGGACATCCCGCCGCAGCAATACCTCGCGCGCATGCACGACACCATGCAGCTGCGCCATTTCCTGGTCGGCATGAGCAAGGCGCCGATCTTCGCCCTGCTGATCAGCCTGATCGGCTGCCTGGAAGGCCTGCAGGTCAAGGGCACCGCGCAGTCGGTCGGCGAGCGCACCACCTCCAGCGTGGTCCAGTCGATCTCGCTGGTGATCGTGCTGGATGCGTTCTTCGCCATCTGGTTCATGGAGATGGGCTGGTGAGGACGGGAATCGGGCGCCGGACATCGTGGGCCGCAACGGCGGCCGCGCGCCAAGCCGCGCCCGCCGCGGAGAAACCGCTGTGACCCATCCCGAATCCGCGCCCCCGCACGCCAACGTCGACGGCGAAGCCGGCGACGTCGTCATCCGCATCCGCGGCCTGGTCAACCAGTTCGGCGAGCAGACCGTGCACGACGGCCTGGACCTGGACGTGCGCCGCGGCGAAATCATCGGCGTGGTCGGCGGCTCGGGCACCGGCAAGTCGGTGATGATGCGGTCGATCCTGGGCCTGCGTAAGCCCAACGCCGGCGAGATCGAAGTGCTCGGCATCGACGCGCGCAGCCCGGATCCGCTGCTGCGCCGCGAGATCGAGCGCAACACCGGCGTGCTGTTCCAGGACGGCGCGCTGTTCTCCTCGCTGACCGTCGGCGAGAACGTGCAGGTGCCGCTGAAGGAGTACCACAGCGACCTGCCCGATTCGCTGCGCTACGAACTGGCGCTGCTGAAGGTCAAATTGAGCGGCCTGCCGGCCGACGCCATCGACAAGCTGCCCTCGCAGCTGTCCGGCGGCATGCGCAAGCGCGCCGGCCTGGCCCGCGCGCTGGCGCTGGACCCGCCGCTGCTGTTCCTCGACGAACCCACCGCCGGCCTCGACCCGATCGGCGCGGCCGCGTTCGACCGGCTGATCCGCACGTTGCAGCAGGCGCTGGGCCTGACCGTGTTCCTGATCACCCACGACCTGGACACGCTCTACGCCATCTGCGACCGCATCGCGGTGCTGGCCGACAAGAAGGTCATCGCCTGCGCGCCGATCGAGGAAGTGGAAAAACTCGACCATCCGTGGGTGCAGGAATACTTCCACGGCCCGCGCGCGCGCGCCGCCCAGGTCGCGCGCGACAAGAACCAACACCCCGACGCCAAGCACGAGCGCGGCGGCCGCGACGCGGACCGCCGCACGGACGAGGATGCTTCGGCTCGATGAACGCTGCGCTCGCCGATCCCGGCACGCTGTGGAGCGTGTCGATCTTGGGCCTGTTGTGCGCGGCCGCGGCGACGCTGTGGTGGCCCCAGGCGCGCGCAGCGACGTTGGCGCTGCTGGCGCTGGCCCTGATCGCCGGGTTCGCGTACGGAATTCTCGCTGCGCCGGCGCTGGTTTCGCTCGCGCTGCTGGGCCTGGCCGCGTGGCTGGTGCGGCCGGCGCGGCCGCGCGCGGCGCGCATCGGCGGCCACGTGTTGTTCGTACTGACCGCATTCGCGCTCGGCCTGCATCTGCTGCCGGGCTTCGGCAATCCGCAACTGGCCGCCGATCTCAAGCTCAGCGCCGATGCGGCGCCGATGTCGCTGTACCTCAACTTCGACAAGCCGCTGGCCGGGTTCTGGCTGCTGCTGTGCTGGCCGCTGCTGCGGCTGTACGCGGCCGGCGAGCGGCCGCTGCCGACTTCGCTGGGCGTCGGGCTGGCGGGCGCGGCCGTCGCGGCGGTGCTGTGCCTGGGGCTGGCCACGGCGCTGGGCCTGGTCGCCTGGGCGCCGAAGTGGCCGTGGTTCGGCCCGCTGTGGGCGCTCAACAACCTGTTGCTGGTCGCGCTGACCGAAGAAGCGATGTTCCGCGGCTACCTGCAGGACAGCCTGCAGCGGCGCTGGCAGGCGCAGCGCTACGGCGCGCACGCGGCGATCGCGTTGTCGGCGCTGGCGTTCGGGCTGGTCCATCTCGGCGGCGGCTGGCGCTTCGCGCTGGCGGCGACGCTGGCCGGGCTCGCCTACGGCTGGGCCTATCGCAAGGGCGGCCTGGCCGCGGCGGTGCTGGCCCACTTCGGGCTGAACCTCCTGCATTTCACCCTGTTCACCTACCCCATGCTGGCATGATGCCGGCCGGGCTTACGCCGTTCGAAGGTGCCTGATGGAAACCAAGGCCAACTACGTGCTGATCGGAGCGTTCACCATCGTGGTGACGCTGTTCCTGCTGCTGTTCGCGTTGTGGGCGGCCAAGTACTCCTCGGAGAAGAGCTGGCGCGAATACGCGGTGATCTTCAACGAGCCGGTCACCGGCCTGTCGGAAGGCAGCACCGTGCAATACAACGGCATCGGCGTGGGCACGGTGCAGCAGCTGAGCCTGGCGCCGGACGATCCGCGCCGGGTCATCGCCAAGCTGCGCCTGCAGGCCGACGCGCCGGTCAAGACCGACACCCGCGCCAAGCTGTCGCTGACCGGCATCACCGGCACGCCGATCATCCAGCTCACCGGCGGCAGCCCCAACAGCCCGCGCCTGGCCGAGTCCAGCAACGGCGACGTGCCGATCATCCAGACCGAGGCCTCGGCGCTGCAGAACATCGCCGACACCGCCAATCGCCTGGTCGCGCGCCTGGACCAGGTGCTCAGCGACGACAACGTCAAGCACGTCTCCAACACCCTGGCCAACATCGAATCGCTGACCGGCTCGATCGCCGACCAGCGCGGCGATCTGCGCGCGCTGATCGCCAACGCCAAGAAGTCCAGCGAGCAGCTCAACCAGGCCCTGGCCACCACCAACCGCGCGGTGGAAAGCGTCGACCGCGAACTGGCGCAGAAGCTGCCGGGCATCATCGCCAAGCTCGACAGCACCCTGACCAAGCTCGACTCGGCCGCCACCGGCGCCAACGGCATCCTCAACGACAACCGCGCCGCGATCAGCAGCTTCGCCAACGACGGCCTGGCCCAGCTCGGCCCGACCCTGGGCGAGCTGCGCTCGCTGGTGCGCGACCTGCGCCGGATCAGCGACCGCCTGGAAGGCAACCCGACCCGCTACCTGCTGGGCCGCGACGCGGCCAAGGAATTCGAGCCGGAGAAGCCCGCCCGATGAGCACCCGCACGCCCCGCCGCCACGCGAGCACCCTCCCCATGACGACGACCCGCGCTCCCCGTCCCGCCGCCGCGCTGCGCCTGATCGGCGCCGGCCTCGCCGCCGCGCTGGCGCTGTCGGGCTGTTCGATCCTCGACGAAAAGCCGAAGAACCCGACCACCCAGTACGCGCCCGACCCGCGCGTGCCGGCCGATCCGTCCTGGCCGCAGGCGAACTGGCAGCTGTCGCTGAGCGCACCGAACGCGGCGCGCATGATCGACAGCCTGCGCATCGCGGTGCGCCCCAGCGGCGACGAGATCCAGGTCTACAAGGGCGCGGCCTGGGCCAAGCTGCCCAGCAGCATGATCGAGGATGCGCTGCTGCGCACGCTGGAGGACTCCGGCAAGATCGCCGCGGTCGCGCGCCAGGGCAGCGGCATCGGCGCCGACTACAAGCTGGTGCTGGACCTGCGCCGGTTCGAATCCGACTACGCCGGCAACGCCTTGCCCTCGGCGGTGATCGAGATCAACGCCAAGCTGTTCCACAACGCCGACCAGAAAGTCGTCGCCTCGCGCACCTTCCTGCAATCCACGCCGGCCGCGAGCGCCGAAGTCCGCGACGTGGTCGCCGCGTTCGAACGTTCGCTGGCCACGAGCACGCACGAGATCGCCGGGTGGACGCTGGTGTCGGGCGACGCGCACGAGAAGACGCACCAGCGCTGAGCCGCCAGCAACGCCGCTTGCGCCGACGACGGCCGCGCCCAGGCGCGGCCGTTCGCGTTTGCGGGCGCGAACGACAGCTTTCCGACAGGATCGCGACAGCTTCGCGCAAGCGTTGTAACAAGTGATCGCCGGCACAGGCCGCGCCCTACCCCGCTCCTAGACTGCGCGCCCATCCTTCGCGCGTCCCGGAGCCCGACATGCTCGCCACCTACACCCAACGCCGTCGCCGCGCGCGCCGCCGCGTTCTGCTCGCGCTCGCGCTGGGCCTGAAAACGGCCGCCTGCATCGGCCTGGCCCAGGCCACGCCGGCGGGCACGATCGATTACGAAACCGTCGGCGCCGCGCCGCTGCGCGCGATCGGCCGCGACCTGCAGTCGCCCGACGCGAGCCAGAGCGTGTTGTTCGGCGCGCGTCTGCAAAGCGCGCAGCCGGCCACCTACGATCAAATCGTGTTCGCGGTGCGCGACGCGCAGGACCGCAGCTTCGATCTCGGCCACCAGAGCAATTACAGCGTCGGCGCGAGCGAGCGCGAACTCACCGGCAGCGGCCAGTTTCCGCCGGGGCAGTACCGCTATTGGCTGTCGTATTACGCCGGCGGCCGCTGGACCAGCCTGGCGCCGGAGCGCAGCTTTACCGTGTCCGCGGCCGCGCCCGGCGGCGACCCTGCGAGCACGCGCCCGTTCGGCGCCGGCAGCAACTGGGTCTACAAGTTCGGCGACGAATTCAACGCCAGCGCGGTCGACTGGAACAAGTGGGCCGACAACTCCTCGGCCGAATCCGACAACGGCCACGGCAATCCCGGCAATCAGCAACTGGAATGGAACCAGGCCGCCAACTGCTCGGTCGTCGGCGGCTCGCTGCGGATGCTGGCCAAGCGCGAACGCGTGCGCTCGCCTTCGGGCCGGACCTACGACTGGACCTCGTGCCTGCTGTCCTCGCACAAGCGCTACAACTTCCGCTACGGCTTCATCGAAGCGCGCATGAAGCTGCCGGCGCTACCGGGCTTCTGGCCGGCGTTCTGGACCTTCCAGGCGCCCGGCGCGCAGCAGTGGAACGAGACCGACGTGTTCGAGTACTACTCCGACAACAAGCGCCGGCTGTACTTGAACCAGTACGTGGTCCGCAACGGCGCCGAGGAACTGGACGCGTATCCGCTCGACATCGATTTCGATCCCAGCGCCGGCTGGCATGTCTACGGCGCCGACATCGCGCCGGATGCGACGCGCTTCTACATCGACGGCAAGCTGGTGCGCACCACCCGCAACGCCAGCCAGATCGACAGTTCGATCCTGGTCGATCACTTCGTGTATTCGGTGAAGCCGCCGGCGGCGTCGACCCAGTCGGAAACGACTTATGTCGATTACATCCGCGCGTGGCAGCGGCCGTAAGCGCGGCTAGTCGCCAGGAGATACGCGGCGCAAATCATTCGAAGCCGCAAGCGGCGCAGCTCCAAGGACGCGGTTCCAACACCGGCCTGGCCTGAGCCAAGAGCGTCGGGCCTGAAGGCCCTCCCACACCGAGGGCCTCATACCGGGCCGCGCCCGCTCGGTCGGGTGGGCCTTCAGGCCCGGCGCTTTTGGCTATGCGGCGCGGCCTTGCGCCGATGCCTTTGTAGAAAGACCTCCAAGCCCAATGCCTTTGTGGAAGGACCTTCAGACCAGAATGCTTTAGGAAGGACTTTCACACCCGACGCCTTTGTGGAAAGACCTTCAGGGCCCCATAGCTTTTGTGGGAGGGCCTTCAGGCCCGATGCCTTCCGCTCAGATCGCAGCGCCTGCCCGCGGCGAGATCACCCGAAACGTCAGGTTGATCCGCTCCCCCACCGGCCGCGCCGTGCGCGGCAACGCGTGCCGGTAGTTCGCCTGGGTCGGCCCGGACATCAGCAGCAAACTGCCGTGGCCGAGCTCCAGTGCCGCCTTCAACGCCGGATCGCGCCGGTGCTTGAGGGTAAACCGCCGCCGCGCGCCCAGGCTCAACGAGGCGATCAGGGGCGCCGGCCCCAGCTCGGGCTCGTCGTCGCTATGCCAACCCATCGCATCGCGGCCGTCGCGGTAGCGGTTGGCCAGCACGCTGTTGAACGCCACGCCGCACTCGCGCGCCAGCCGCTCGCGCACCGGCAGCAGCGCCGGCGGCCACGGATGCGGGCGGAACTCGGTACCCGAATAGCGATAGCGCGCGTCGGCATCGCCGATCCAACTGCTCAGCCGCGGCGAGTCGTGCTCGCGCCCGAACAGGCGGATGCGGTGCACTTCCCACACCGCCTGCGCGCGCAGCGCCGCGAACAGCGCGTCGGCCGCGTCGGCGTCGAGCCAGTGCGGGTCGTAGGCCAGTTCGGCGTCTTGCAGCGGCAGGCGGGTCGGCGGCATCGGCCGGCACGCTAGCACGCGCGGCGGCGGCGTCGCGATCCGATTCCTGCGCCGCGGATCGCTCACCCCGGATTCCATACCCGACCGCACCGATCCGGCTGGAAACCGTTTCAAACGCGGCGCGAACGCGCGTACTTTCGCGCCGCGGACGCGGCCGGGGCCGCGATTCGCGCCGGCGGAAATGGCGCCTGCCGGGCAAACCCGCGACAATGGCGGGATTGCACGCAAGAGTACCGCCAGCATGAGCGAACAGCCGACCGGCACGGTCCCGTCCGACACGCCAGCCATCGAGATCGAACGCGACGTCATGGAATACGACGTCGTCACCGTCGGCGCCGGCCCGGCCGGCCTGGCCTTCGCGATCCGGCTCAAGCAGCTCAATCCGGAGCTGTCGGTGTGCGTGATCGAGAAGTCCAGCACCATCGGCGCGCACATCCTGTCCGGCGCGGTGATCGAGCCCGGCCCGCTCGACGCGCTGCTTCCGGGCTGGCGCGACAACCCGCCGCCGATCTGCGTGCCGGCCAAGGACGACGAGTTCTGGCTGATGACCAAGACCGGCGGCTACAAGTCGCCGATCGTGCCGCCGGACATGAACAACCACGGCAACTTCATCGTCAGCCTCGGCGCGATGTGCGCGTGGATGGCGCCGCAGGCCGAAGCGCTGGGCGTGGAGATCTACGCCGGCTTCGCCGCCGCCGAGACCCTGCACGACGACGACGGCCGCGTCGCTGGCGTGCGCATCGGCGACATGGGCATCGCCAAGGACGGAACCCACAAGCCCGGCTTCACCGCCGGCATCGACATCCGCGCCAAGATCACCGTGTTCGCCGAAGGCGCGCGCGGCCACCTGACCAAGCGTCTGATCAAGCGCTTCAAGCTCGACGCCGACAGCGACCCGCAAGGCTACTCCATCGGCATCAAGGAGCTGTGGCAGGTACCCGAAGAGCGCACCAGCCCGGGCAAGATCGTGCACAGCGTCGGCTGGCCGGCCGACAGCCACACCTACGGCGGCAGCTTCCTGTATCACCTGGACAAGGGCCGCATCGCGTTGGGCTATGTCAGCGGCCTGGATTACCGCGACCCGGACTACAAGCCGTGGGAAGCGTTCCAGCAGTGGAAGAACCACCCGATGATCAAGCCGCTGCTGGAAGGCGGCAGCATCGTCTCCTCCGGCGCGCGCGCCATCGTCACCGGCGGCTGGCAGTCGCTGCCCAAGCTCGAGATGCCCGGCGCGCTGCTGATCGGCGACACCGCCGGCCTGCTCAACGTGCCCAAGATCAAGGGCACGCACCAGGCGATCCGCTCGGGCATGCTCGCCGCCGAGCACCTGGCGGCATCGCTCGACAGCGCCGGCTTCGACGCCAAGCTGCGCGCGTCCGAGGCGATGGCCGAGCTCAAGAAGGTGCGCAACATCAAGCCCGGCTTCAAGAAGGGCTTCTGGTTCGGCATGCTCAACGCGGCGTGGGAAACCCTGGTCGGCGGCGGCTCGCCGTGGACGCTGAAGAACAAGGCCGACTGGTCCTCGCTCGACAAGCTCGGCCAGGCCGAGCAGCCCAAGCGCGACTACGTCGACCGCAGCCTGGCCCCGCGCGACCGCCTGGCCGGCGTGTACTTCGCCGCCACCGAGCACGACGAAGACCAGCCGGTGCACCTCAAGGTCGCCGACACCAACGTCTGCGTGACCCAGTGCGCGACCGAATACGGCAACCCCTGCACCCGCTTCTGCCCGGCCGGCGTGTACGAAATCGTCGAGGAAGAAGGCGCCAAGCGCCTGCAGATCAACGCCGCCAACTGCGTGCACTGCAAGACCTGCGACATCAAGGATCCTTACGAGATCATCACCTGGGTCACCCCGGAAGGCGGCTCGGGGCCGAACTACCAGAATATGTAGCCGGGGTGCGCCAGCGCGCGCATGCCGGCGATGCGAACGAAAAACCCCGCAGCTGCGGGGTTTTTCGTTTGCGCAGTGCGGACGGCGAGGCGTCGCCGCCCGAAAGATTCAAATGCCGGCGCCGCTGCCCACGACTTGCCAGCTCTGATCGGCCACGGTGTAGACCGAGCCCGAACCCGGCAGGATCGAGGTGCCGCTCATGAGCTGGATGTAGTTCTGGCCGTTGCGGGAATTGCGCCAGAAGACATCGGTGCGGCCGTCGCCGTTGTAGTCGCCGCTGCTCACCACCTGCCAAGCCTGGTCGGTCTCGACGTGGACGCGGGTGATACCGGTGGCGGAAGTGCCGTTCATGATCCACACATAGCACTCGCCGGTGACCTTGTTGCGCCAGTACAAGTCGCTGCGGCCGTCGCCGTTGAAGTCGCCGATCGCCACTACCTGGAACGGCAGGTCCGGCACCGCGGTGGTCTGGCCCGAACCGGCCAGCACGCTGGTGCCCGACATGAACTGCACATAGTTTTGGCCGTTGGCCCGGTTGCGCCAGAACAGGTCGGCCCTGCCGTCGCCGTTGAAATCGCCGGCGCCGACTACGGTCCAGTTCATGTCGGCTTCGCGATAGACGGTGGCGACCGCCTTGCGGGCGATGCCGTCCATCAGCCAGACGTCGTTATAGCCGGTCACTTTATTGCGCCAGTACAAGTCGGTGCGGCCGTCGCCGTCGAAGTCCCCGAGCGCGACGACCTGCCAATTCTGATCGGCCACAGTGGTGGAGTAACCGCCCTTGCCGATGCGGTCTCCGTTCATCAGCTGGATGTAGATCTCTCCGCCGACAGCGTTGCGCCACAGGACGTCGGCGAGGCCGTCACCGTCGAAGTCGCCCGAGCCGAGCACTTTCCAGCTCGTGTCCGGTTCGCGGTAGACGGTGGACACCGCCTTGCGATCGATGCCGGACATCTGCCAGAGATCGTTGACGCCGTTGACGGCGTTGCGCCAGTAAATGTCGGACCTTCCGTCGCCGTCGAAGTCGTTGCGCACCCCGACCCGGAGGGTGGCGCGGAAGGTCGCGGCGATCGGCGCAGTCTGATTGAAGGTACGGGTCAGGTCGGCCTGGTTCTCCACGCCGCAGGCCAGACCGCCGCAGAAAGTGATGCGCGGATTGGAGAACACCCGGTAGGCGGTCTGGCCGGAATCGCCGTAGGCCATGATGTCGTAGAAGTTGCCGCTGTTCGCGGTGGTCTTGTAGCCGAACGAATACGCGAACGCGCCGTAGCGCAGGGTGCCGTCGGACGAGGCGGTGGCGCGGTCGTGCTGGGCGCCGAGGTTGTGGCCCAGTTCGTGGGCGAAGGTTTCCTCGCGGCAGAAGTACGTGGTGCCGCCGACCGATTCGCGGCCGTCGCTGACCACCGAATAGCCCGAACCGGCCGAGCGCGCGGTGTAGGCCTGCTGGCCGCCGCCGATGATCCAGGCCACGCCGCAGCCGTTGTGGGTGGAGCGGTCGTACTTGCGCACGAACGACACCAGGTCGGCGCCGTACTGGTCGCGCGCGGCGCGCAGCGCGTTGAACGCCGGGTCGACGGCGGCGCCGTTGACGCCGCTGAGCGCGTCGAGCGCGTCGCCGTTGTCGCCGCTGTCGGTGTAGTCGACCTGCAAGGTGCTGACCAGGCGCAGGCGCGCGGCGATCTGGCTGTTGGCGTAGGCCTGATTGGTGATGTCGACCAGGTTGTTGAGGCGGGTGACCGCCTGCGACGCCCCGCCCAGGCCGGTGGCGTAGCCCTTGCTGTAGCCGATCAGCACATCGATGGTGGCGGTGGCGGCGTCGGCCGCATCGGCGGCGACCGGCAATGCCGCTGCGGCCGAGGCGCCCCAGTACGCCGGCGCGGCGGCCGCGCTGGGTTCGGGGATCTTGAAGTCGTCGGCGTGCACCGTCGCTTCCTGGCCGGTCAGCGCCAACCGCACCGGGTCGGTCTCCACCAGCCACGACGCGCCGTCGCGCATGGTCAGTTTCAGCGCAGGCTTGCCCGGCTGGTCGATCACGCCGAACACGGCGCGCTCGCCGAAGGTGAGGATGGCCTGCTTGCCGGCCTCGCCGTCGACCCGGCCGACCCAGGTCCAGTCGCCGCTGTCGTGTTCGACCGTGCGCTGATAGCGGAACGACAGGGTCTCGCCCGAGGGCGTGGTGACCCGCAGCCGGCCGCTGGCGATGGCGGCGAGCGCGTGGCGCTCGCTGAGGCCGGCGCGGTGCCAGGTGTAGGCGCCGTCGTGCAGTATCTGCGGCCGCGCCGGATAGGCGACCAGGTCGCCGCGGTCGGGCGCGTTGGCGAAGCCGGCGCCCGCGCGCTGCGGCAGCGACGCCGGAACGGCGCGGAAGCCGTCGTGCGCACGTGCGGCCTTGGCCGCGGCCTGCGCCGCGCCGCTCGCGTCCGCCGTCGCCGGCAGCGCCGAGGACGCCGAACCCGAACCGAAGCCGGCGATCCGATACGAACCCCCGCTCAGGCCCCACCAACCACCTGCGAGACCCATCAGGGCCGCAGCCCCCAACCACCACGTACGACGCATGACGAACCGACCGATTTCGAGTTGAACTGCGCCGGGCATCCTGCATGGATGAACCGGCGACCGCAACGGTCAAATTTGGTCGCGCGAGGTCATGCGAACGCCATAAAACCGCTTCGACGCACATTTTTCGCATATCGACGGCAGGAACGCCGCCGATTGCGTGCCATTCAGCGTTGCGATTGCCCAATTCACGTCGCGTCCTCGCTGCGCCCTCCGGCCGCTGAACGCCGGCGCCGCTCATCGGCGCGGCAACGAAAAAGCCGCCTCGCGGCGGCTTTTCCGGTCCTGCATGCGGGGCGACGGTCAGGCCGTGCGCAGCGCCACGCCGGTCTTCTCGCGCAGTTCGTCCTCGCCCACGCCGGGCGCGGCTTCGACCAGCACCAGGCCGTCCGCGGTCACGTCCATGACCGCCAGCTCGGTGATGATGCGGTTGACCACGCCCAGGCCGGTCAGCGGCAGGGTGCACTCGGGCAGGATCTTGTGCTCGCCGTTCTTGGCGGTGTGCTCCATCAGCACCACCACGCGCTTGACGCCGGCGACCAGGTCCATCGCGCCGCCCATGCCCTTGACCATCTTGCCGGGCACCATCCAGTTGGCCAGGTCGCCCTTGTGGGTGACCTGCATGGCGCCGAGGATGGCCAGGTCGATGTGGCCGCCGCGGATCATCGCGAAGCTGTCGTGGCTGCCGAAGTAGCTGGCGCCGGGGCGCGCGGTGACGGTCTGCTTGCCGGCGTTGATGAGGTCGGCGTCGACTTCGTCCTCGGTCGGGAACGGGCCGATGCCGAGCAGGCCGTTTTCCGACTGCAGCCACACGTCCATGCCGTCGGGAATGAAGTTGGCCACCAGGGTCGGCAAGCCGATGCCGAGATTGACGTAGGCGCCGTCGGTGAGTTCCTGCGCGGCGCGCTGCGCCATTTGGTCGCGGGTCCAAGCCATGGGGAGATCTACCTGTATTGGAGGTCGCGAACGAAGTCGCGACGAAGAAAACCGGTGTGCGCCGATCCGTCCGGGCCGGCGCGTCGTTGGCGGCCTCAGCCGGCGCGCACGGTGCGCTGCTCGATGCGCTTCTCGGGCGTGGCGTTGACCACGATGCGGTCGACGTAGATGCCCGGCAGGTGCACCTGGTCCGGATCGAGCTGGCCGACCTCGACCAGTTCCTCGACCTCGGCGATGCACACCTTGCCGGCCATCGCGCAGGCCGGGTTGAAGTTGCGCGCGGTCTTGCGGAACACCAGGTTGCCGGACTTGTCGGCTTTCCACGCCTTGACCAGCGACACGTCGGCCTTGAGCGCGGTTTCCATGACGTAGTGGTGGCCGTCGAACTCGCGCGTTTCCTTGCCTTCGGCCACCACCGTGCCGTAGCCGGTGCGGGTGTAGAAGGCCGGGATGCCGGCGCCGCCGGCGCGCAGACGCTCGGCCAGGGTGCCTTGCGGGTTGAATTCCAGCTCCAGCTCGCCGGACAGGAACTGGCGCTCGAACTCTTTGTTCTCGCCGACGTAGGACGAGATCATTTTCTTGATCTGGCGCGTTTCCAGCAGCAGGCCCAGGCCGAACCCGTCGACGCCGGCGTTGTTGGAAATCGCGGTCAGGCCCTTGGCGCCGCTGTCGCGCAGCGCGCCGATCAGCGCCTCGGGAATGCCGCACAGGCCGAAACCGCCGACCGCCAGGGTCTGGCCGTCGGCGACCACGCCCTGCAGCGCGTCGTGTGCAGAGGGATACAACTTGCTCTTGGCGGCGACCGCGTCGGCCATGGGACAGCTCCTGTGAGGGATGCGCGCAGTTTAGCGCGCGGCCGGCGGCGGCAGGCAGCGGACTTTCGGGCAATACCGGCACGGTGCCGTGGCGGTGCCTTGATGGCGCACCGACGCTAGACTTACGGCATGAGCCGACTCGCCCTGGTCACCGCCATCGCCAGCGCCGGACAGGACGACGACCTGTCGCCGCTGCTCGACGCCTGCCTCGCCCGCGGCCTGCACGCCGAAATCCGCGCCTGGGACGACCCCAGCGTGGCCTGGGCCCGATACGACGCCGTATTGCTGCGCTCGCCGTGGGACTACACCGAGCGCTACCCCGAATTCCTGGACTGGTGCGAGCGCGTCGACGCCGCCAGCCGGCTGATCAATCCCTGGCCGGTGCTGCGCTGGAACAGCGACAAACGCTACCTCGCCGACCTGGCCGCGCGCGGCGTGCCGGTGGTGGCCACCGCCTTCGTCGAACCCGACGCCGACGCGCTGCCGGCGCTGCAGGACTTCCTGGCCGCGCACGCCGACGCCGAGGAGTTCGTGGTCAAGCCCACCGTCAGCGCCGGCTCGCGCGACACCCAGCGCTATGCGCGTTCGCAGGAGTTCGCCGCCGCCAACCACCTCGCGCGCCTGCTCGACGAAGGCCGCAGCGCGATGCTGCAGCCGTACCTGGCCGCGGTGGACCGCGACGGCGAGACCGCGCTGATCCATTTCAACGGCGTCTTCAGCCACGCCATCCGCAAGGGCGCGATGCTGCAGCGCGAGGACGCGCTGAACCTGCGCGCGATCGAGCGCATCAACGCGCGCGAAGCGACCGACGACGAACGCACCGTGGCCCTGCACGCGCTCAACGCCACCGGCGCGCGGCTGGACCTGGAAGAACCGCTGGCCTACGCCCGCGTCGACCTGATCCGCGATGCGCAGGGACAACCGCAGCTGCTGGAACTGGAGCTGTGCGAGCCCTCGTTGTTCTTCGCCCACGCACCGGGCAGCGCGGAACGCTTCGCGCAGGTGATGGAGGAGTTGCTGGCGACGGCGGGCGGGTAAGGCCCCGGCGAACGCGGTTGCGTCGCGCTTCGCGCAGATCG
>NZ_FNOG01000001.1:411367-550318 GCF_900106525.1 Lysobacter enzymogenes | reverse complement strand
CGCGGTCGCGACTCGCGTCGCTCCTACAGGCAGATCGCGCAGATCGCTGGGCGCTGAAAAACGAAGACCGGCCTGAGCCGGTCTTCGTTCGCTTGCGGTTTCTACCTGCGCGCGACGCTTACGAGCGGCCGTACACGTCCTCGAGGCGGACGATGTCGTCCTCGCCCAGGTAGCTGCCCGACTGCACTTCGATCAGCTCGACCGGCTCGGTGCCGCGGTTGCGCAGGCGGTGCACGCTGCCCAGCGGGATGTAGGTGCTCTCGTTCTCGCGCAGCTCGAACACCTTGTCGTCGCAGGTCACTTCGGCCACGCCCGAGACCACGATCCAGTGCTCGGCGCGCTTGTGGTGCTTCTGCAGGCTCAACACGCCGCCGGGCTTGACCTCGATGCGCTTGACCTGGAACCGCTCGCCCATGTCGATGGAGTCGTAGTTGCCCCACGGACGGTAGACCTTGCGGTGGAACAGGTGCTCCTGGCGCCCGGCCTGCTTGAGCTTGTCGACGATGGTCTTGACGTCCTGGACGCGATCTTTGCGCGCGACCAGGGTCGCGTCGGGCGTGTCGACGATGACCAGGTCTTCCACGCCGATGGTCGCGATCATGCGCCGGTCCGACGCGCGCACCAGGCTGCCGCGGGTGTCCACCGAGATCACGTCGCCGTCGTAGCGGTTGCCGTCGTCGTCGCGCTCGGCCACCGCCCACAGCGACGACCACGAACCGATGTCGCTCCAGCCGCAGCTCACCGGCACCACCGCGGCGCGCGCGGTCTTTTCCATCACCGCGTAGTCGATGGAGTCGTTCGGGCTGGCCGCGAACTCTTCCTTGCCGACGCGGATGAAGTCCAGGTCGCGGCTGGCCTTGGCGTACGCGGCGCGCGCGGCGGCGAGGATGCCCGGCGCCAGCGTCTGCAGTTCGTCCAGATAGCGCTGGGCCTTGAACAGGAACATGCCCGAGTTCCAGGCGTAGGTGCCGGCGGCGACATAGCCTTCGGCGGTGGCCAGGTCGGGCTTCTCGACGAAGCGGCTGACCTTGAACCCGCCCTCGCCCAGGGCGTCGCCGCGGGCGATGTAGCCGTAGCCGGTCTCGGGATAGTCGGGGGTGATGCCGAAGGTGACCAGCCAGTCCTGCTCGGCCAGCACGGTGGCGCGCGCGACCGCGTCGCGGAAGGCGTCGACGTCTTCGATCAGATGATCGGCCGGCAGCACCAGCATGGTCGCGGACGGATCCTCGCCGACCAGATGCAGCGCGGCCAGGGCGATGGCCGGGGCGGTGTTGCGCGCGCTGGGCTCCAGCAGGATCGCGCCATTGGCCACGCCGATGCCTTGCAGCTGTTCGCCGACCATGAAGCGGTGGTCTTCGGCGCAGACCGTAACCGGCGCGCCGGTGTCGGGCAGCGCATTGGCGCGCAGCAGGGTTTCCTGGAACAGCGAGTGGTCGCCGATCAGCGAGAGGAACTGCTTGGGCTGATTCTGGCGCGACAGCGGCCACAGGCGCGAACCGCTGCCACCACTGAGAACGACGGGGTGAAGCATCCTGGCTCCAGATTTCGGAACGAAAAGGGGCGACAAGAATAGCCGAACCCCTGTTCCCCCGGGCTTCACAGCGCCTAAACCGCAGCGGCCGGGCGCCCGGTACTATGACCGGCGTGCCAGCTTGGCGCGGCCCGTGCCGCCATGCTGGCCCCCTTTCGCCGCCATGGACGGAACGATGAACGCGACTGCCCTGCCCGCTAGCCTGCAACTGAACGGACCCGGCGACTCGCGCGTCGAAGCCAGCGCCTTCGGCGCGCACGTGCTGTCCTGGCGCTGCCGCGGCCGCGAGCGGCTGTACCTGAGCCCGAACGCGAGCTTCGGCGCCGGCAAGGCGATCCGCGGCGGCGTGCCGGTGATCTTTCCGCAGTTCGCGCTGCGCGGCGGCGGCCCGCGCCACGGCTTCGCCCGCACCCTGACCTGGGAGGCCGACCCGCAGCCGACGCGGCTGTCGTTCCAGTTGCGCGACCGCGAGGAAACCCGCCGCCACTGGCCGCACCGCTTCGAGGCCGCGCTGGACATCGAACCCGGCGAGGACCGCCTGCGCATCGCCCTGACCGTGCGCAACAGCGACCGCGCCGCCTTCGAATTCAGCGCCGCCCTGCACACCTACCTGGCCGTGGGCGACATCGACGCGACCCTGGTGCACGGCCTGGAAGATCGCGGCTACGTCGATTCGGCCCACGGCGATGCCGCCTGCCCGCCCACCGACGCGCCGGTGCGCTTCGACGGCGAGGTCGACCGCATCTACGCCGACACCCAGCGCCCGCTGCGCATCACCGATGGCGAGCACATGCTGCGCTGCGAGGCCGAAGGCTTCGCCGACACCGTGGTGTGGAACCCCGGCGCCGGGCTGGCCGCCGGCATGGCCGACCTGGAACCCGACGGCCACCGCCGCTTCGTCTGCGTCGAAGCCGCGCAGGTGCTGCAGCCGGTGCGGCTGGAGCCCGGCCAGGCCTGGACCGGGGCGCAGATCCTGATCGTGGAAAGCTCCTCGGCGCAGTACCGGATCGGCGGCTGAGCCGGCCGCGCGAGCCGCGCCCGGCCCGCAACGACGGCCTCTAACGTCGGCGATCGGCGCCGAACGTCCGCTCCGGCGCCGGTTTCGCGGCCGACTGCGTCGGCTGGCCGTCTCCGCTACAATCGAGGGCTGCCGGCCGTTCCCGGCCGGGCACCCCCCACAAGGAAATCCCGCACGATGAAGATCCTCGTCGGCTACAAGCGCGTGGTGGACTACAACGTCCGCATCCAGGTCAAGCCGGACGGTTCCGGCGTGATCACCGACGGCGTCAAGCTGTCGGCCAATCCGTTCGACGAAATCGCGCTCGAAGAGGCCCTGCGCCTGCGCGACAAGGGCATCGCCACCGAAGTCGTGGTCGCCACCATCGCCCCCGCCGACGCCCAGGCGCACCTGCGCAACGGCCTGGCGATGGGCGCCAACCGCGCCATCCACGTGGTCAGCGACCAGCCGATCCAGCCGCTGACCGCCGCGCGCGCCCTGCTCAAGCTGATCGAGAAGGAACAGCCGGACATCGTCATCCTCGGCAAGCAGGCCATCGACGACGACGCCAACCAGACCGGCCAGATGCTGGCCACGCTGTGGGGCCGCCCGCAGGCGACCTTCGCCTCCAAGCTGGAAGTGGCCGACGGCAAGGCCACGGTCGTGCGCGAAGTCGACGCGGGCCTGGAAACCCTGGAAGTGGAGCTGCCGGCGGTGGTCACCACCGACCTGCGCCTCAACGAGCCGCGCTTCATCAAGCTGCCGGACATCATGAAGGCCAAGAGCAAGCCGATGGAGACGATCGCGTTCGCCGACCTCGGCGTCGACGCCGGCGACACGCTCAAGACCACCCATTACGCGCCGCCGCCGAAGCGCAGCAAGGGCGTGATGGTCAAGGACGCGGCCGAACTGGTCGCCGCACTTAAGCAGAAGGGGTTGCTGTAAGCCCCTTGAGTCAAGGGGCTGCTCCATCCTGCGCAGCGGGATGGAGCGGGGTTGTGGAAGCACGACCTTTTGCAGCCGAAGTTACCGACCTTCCAGTACAGGATATTTTTCAATGAGCAAGGTTCTGATCGTTGCTGAGCATCTCGACGGCAAGCTCAACGCCTCCACCGCCAAGTGCGTGTCCGCGGCGCAGGCGCTCAAGCCCGACTCCATCGACATCGTCGTGCTCGCCGCCGACCCGGCCGACGTCGCTGCCGAAGCCGCGCAGATCGCCGGCGTCGCCAAGGTGCTGGCCGTGGCCAACGCCGCCAACGCCAACGCCATCGCCCAGGTGCAGGCGCCGCAGATCGCCGCGCTGGCCAAGGGCTACAGCCACGTGTTCGGCCCCTCGACCACCTTCGGCAAGGACCTGATGCCGTGCGTGGCCGCGCTGCTCGGCGTGGCCCAGGTGTCGGACGTGATGGCGGTGGAAGCCAGCCACACCTTCAAGCGCCCGATCTACGCCGGCAACGCCATCGTCACCGTCGAGGCCCCGGCCGATCACACCGTGGTCGCGACCGTGCGCACCGCGTCGTGGCCGGAAGCGGCCAAGGGCGGCAGTGCGTCGGTGGAAGCCGCCTCGGCCGAGGCCGCGCTGCCGAGCCACACCCGCTACGTCGGCCTCGCCGCCGGCAAGTCGGACCGCCCGGACTTGCAGAGCGCCAAGCGCGTCGTCTCCGGCGGCCGCGGCGTCGGCTCGCAGGAGAACTTCAAGATCATCTACGACTTCGCCGACAAGCTCGGCGCGGCGGTCGGCGCCTCGCGCGCCGCGGTCGACGCCGGCTACGTGCCGAACGAGCTGCAGGTCGGCCAGACCGGCAAGATCATCGCGCCGGAGCTGTATGTCGCCGTCGGCATCAGCGGCGCGATCCAGCATCTGACCGGGATCAAGGACGCCGGCACCATCGTGGCGATCAACAAGGACGGCGAAGCGCCGATCTTCGAGATCGCCGACATCGGTCTGGTCGGCGATCTGTTCAAGCTGCTGCCGGAACTGGAAGCGGCGCTGGGCTGACCGCCCCGACGCGACCGGGATCGTTGCGCAGGGAAAAAACCCCGTCGGCCGACCGGCCGGCGGGGATCGTTTTGTAGTACGACGCACAAAATAAACACAATCCGTTGGCGGAACCGCCGACAGAATCTGTGTATCGCAGCCGATGCGGCTGCAGTGCCGTGTGCTCTAGGCCGCTTCCGACGCGGCGGTACGCACGACCTTGCAAACGCAGGCGGCCGGCCTCGGTTGACGCCGCCGACCGCGCCCATCCCCATTCAGCAGTCGACAGGATCTCAGCATGAAAAAACTCGCACTCTACGGCTCCGGCGGTTTCGCGCGGGAAGTGCTCATGTTGCTGGAGGACCTGGGTCTGGGCGAACGCGTGATGGCCCTGTACGAAAGCGACGATCTGTGGAAAGAGCGGATCGTCTCCGGCATCAATACCCAGCCGATCAGCCGTTTCGACCCTGCCACGACCGAACTGGTGCTGGCCGTCGGCAGCCCGCAGGCGCGACGTAAGATGCACGCCTCGCTGCCGGCCGACACCCGCTACCCGACCCTGGTCCATCCCGACGCGCGCGTGCACCGCAGCACCAGCGTTGGCGAAGGCAGCATCATCTGCGCCGGCAGCATCGTCACCTGCGACATCGTCATCGGCCGCCAGGTGCAGCTGAACCTGGCCACCACCGTCGGCCACGACTGCCGCCTGGAAGATTTCGTCACCACCGCGCCGGCGGTGAACATCAGCGGCAATTGCGTGCTCGGCACCGGCTCGTACTTCGGCACCAACGCCTGCCTGCGGGAGAAGATCAACGTCGCCGCCGATGCGGTGGTCGGGATGGGGGCGGTGGTGGTCGGCGACCTGGCGGAGCCCGGCGGCATCTACGTCGGCAGCCCGGCTCGGCTCAAGCCCTCGCGCTGATCACACGACGATGAAGCGGTTGCAACGCCTTTGGCGATCGGAAAAACACCGCTTCCTCGCGGTGGGTGCTTGGAACACCGTGTTCGGCTATCTCGCGTTCGTCGCCACCCATCTGCTGTTCGGCCACCTCTGGCATCCGACCGTGACCGTGGTGGTGGCCTATTGTCTGGCCCTGCCGCAATCGTTCCTGACCCAGCGCCTATTGGTGTTCCGCAGCGTCCAGGGCGACTGGCGGCGGCAGTTCCTGCGCTTTCTGGCCAGCAACAGCACGATCTTCGCCGCCAACCTGATCCTGCTGCCGCTGTTCCTCGCCTTCACCCATACCAGCCCTTTGCTCGGCCAGGCCTTGTTCATCGCTGCCTCGACCATCGCAAGCTATCTCGTTCACAAGCATTACTCCTTCGCCAGCTGACTCCATGACCACCATTCCCTTGCTCGTGCCCCACATGCCGCAGGCCGAGAGCCTGATGCCTTACCTCCGGCAGATCGACCACAACCGGCACTACACCAACTTCGGCCCGCTCAACGCCGAGTTCGAGCGCCGCATCGCTGCCGACGTGGGCCGCCAGTGGCTGCCCGAGCAGGTCACCACCGTGTCCAATTGCACGGTCGGCCTGGAACTGGCGCTGCAGGCGCTGGGCCTGCGGACCGGCGCGCGCGTGCTGATTCCGGCGATCACCTTCGCCGCGACCGTGACCGCGGTGCTGCGCGTGGGTATGCAGCCAGTGCTGTCCGACGTGGACCGCGACAGCTGGCTGTTGAGCCCGCAACTGGCGCGCTCCGCGCTCGCCGACGGCGGCATCGACGCAGTCATCCCGGTGTCGACCTTCGGCTGTCCGCAGGACCCGCTGGCTTGGGACGCGTTCGTGCGCGAGACCTCGGTCCCGGTGCTGGTGGACGCTGCCGGCGCCTACGGCAATCAGGGCCCGGGCGAGGACATCGATGTGGTCTACAGCTTCCACGCCACCAAGTCCTTCGGCGCGGCCGAGGGCGGCGCGGTGCTGTCGCGCTCGACCGAGCGGATCAAACGCATCCGCAAGCTATCGAACTTCGGCATCGATACCTCGATCGCGATGCTCGACTCGATCGGCACCAACGGCAAGATGAGCGAGTACCACTGCGCCATCGGCTTGGCTTCGTTCGACCAGTGGGAACAGACCAAACGCGACCGTCGCGACCTCAGCGCCCGCTACGCGCGCGCGCTGGCCGAACGCTGTCCGTACCTGGGATACCAGGACAAGCCGGCCGACGGCATCTATCCGCTGATGCCGGTACTGCTGCCCGCCGGCGCTTCGGCTGCGCGCTGGGCCGAGGGCCTGGCGACGCTGGGCATCCAGACCCGCCGCTGGTACTCGCCCTCGCTGCATAACCATCCCGCGTTGCACGATGTGGCCAAAGCCGGAGCGCTGGAGGTGGCCGTCGACATCGGCGAGCGCATCCTCGGCATTCCGTTCTTCATCGGCATGACCGACGAGCACATCGCCCGGGTCTGCGACGCGCTCGACCGCGTACGCACCGGGCAAGGAGAGGCGCCGTGAGCAAGATCAGCTACGTCATCCCCGTCTACCACAACGAAGGCTCGATCAAGCGCACCTGGGAATCGATCGTCGCGCTGTTCCGCGGCGACGGCCCGCTGGCCGCGCACGACTACGAGATCCTGTTCGTCAACGACGGCTCCAAGGACGGCTCGCAAGCCGAGATCGAGGAGGTCGCGCGCTTGGACCCGAAGGTCCGGCGCATCCGCTTCAGCCGCAACTTCGGCCAGCTCGCCGCGATCGTGGCCGGTTATCGTCATGCCAGCGGCGACGCCATCATCAACATGTCGGCCGATCTGCAGGACCCGGCCGAACTGACCGCAGACATGGTCGGCAAGTGGGGCGCCGGTTCGGAAGTGGTGGTGGCCTTCCGCGAGGACCGCGAGGACTCCTTCGGCGCCAAGTTCTTCTCGCGCCTGGCCTACGGCGCGCTGCGCGCGTCCAACCCGAACATCCCCGCGGGCGGCTTCGATTTCGTGCTGATGAGCCGACGCGCGCTGGAGCTGTTCCTCAGCTACCGCGGCCGCAACCGTTTCTACCAGGGCGACGTGATCTGGGCCGGCCTGCCCACCACTTACCTGCCTTACGTGCGACGCAAACGCGAAGTGGGCAAGTCGCAGTACAACTTCAGCAAGAAGATGAAGCTGTTCTACGACTTCCTGCTGGACGGCTCCTACCTGCCGATCCGGATCATGTCGATGTGCGGCGTGGGCTTCTCCCTGCTCGGCGTGGCCTACGCAGCGGTCATCGTCGTCGGCTGGATGCTGCACACCACGCCATTCACCGGCTGGGCGCCGATCATGGTCGCACTGCTGGTCATCGGCGGCATCCTGATGTTCATGCTCGGCATCATCGGCGAGTACCTGTGGCGCATCCTCGACGAGATCAAAGACAAGCCGCTGTACGTCATCGACGACGAAAAGTGATCCGCACCGCCGCGGGCCGCGCAGCGCGGACGCGGCCTAGAACGAGCCTGCGTCCGCATCCATGAACCGCCCCACCGCCAATCCGTCGCAACCTGGCCAGGCCGCGGCGATCAATATCGTCGCCTGCCTGATCGCCATCCTGGTGTCCGTAATCGTTTGCCGCTACGGCGTCGGCATGACCTACGGCCGCGCGGACGTTCCGTTCCTTTACGAGGGCGACTCGCTGCAGTACTCGTACGTGCTGGAGGCGCAGAAGGCCGGCAGCGTGGCCGACATCGATCTGGCCGGCGCCCCGATCGGCACCGACCACCTGGACTTTCCCAACGCCGACTACGCCAACCATGTCATGGCCAACGCCGTGGCCGCGCCCGGCGATTTCGGCGAGCGCTACAACCGCGTTTATCTGCTGGGCGTGGCGCTGACCGCGTTGGCGGGCTTCGCGGTCGCGCGAAGGCTCGGCATCGGCTTGGCCCTATCGATCGCCGTGTCGATCGCCTTCTCGGTGTTGCCGTTCCATTTCATGCGCGAAGCGCATCTGTACTACAACAATTACTCGGCGCTGGCCTTGAGCCTGCTGGTGGCGACCTGGACTTACCTGCCGCCCGCCCCCGACGCCCCACCGCGCAGCCGCGGCCGGCGCTGGCTGTCGATCGCCGCGCGCACCGCGATCTTGATCTGGATCGGCGCCACGGGCATCTACTTCGCCTTCTTCACCTGCGTACTGCTCGGGGCCGCGGGCGTGCTCAGCTTCCTGCAGTTCCGGTCGACCGCCGGCCTGCGGCGCATGGCGCTGTCGATCGCCGTGATCGTCTGCTGCACTTCGCTGCAGTTGGTGCCCACGGTGATGTACCGGATGGAGAACGGCAGCAACGACCAAGTCGCGGCGCGGGTGATGTCGGAAACCGAAATCTACGGACTGAAGATCGCGCAGATGCTGCTGCCGGTGCCGCAGCATCGCTTCGACCTGTTCGCCCGGCTGCGCAACAAGTACGACGTACTGGCGCCGCTGAACACCGAGAACTCCACCGCCGGCCTGGGCCTGGTCGGCGCATTGGGCTTCTGCTTGGCCTTGCTGATCCTGCTGGTGCCGGCCTACCGCAACCGCCTGCCGCAACAGGCCCAGTTCGCAGCGATGACGGTCGCGATCATGACCGTGTTCGCGACCATCGGCGGCTTCGCCACGTTGTTCGCGCTGATCGTGTCGCCGGAGATCCGCTCGGTGAACCGGGTCTCGCCGCTGATAGGCTTCGCCTCGCTGATCGTGCTGGCCTCGGTGGTGCAGACCCTGGCGACGGCGTACGGCCGGCGCTGGCTGGCGCCGCTGACGGCCGTGCTGATGGTGCTGGTCGCAATTCCCGACCAGGTCCCGGATCGCCGCAGCATGCTGAAGGCACGCGCCGTCGCCGCCGCCCAACGCTTCGATGCCGACCGCCAGTTCGTCGCCGAACTGCGCAAGCAGTTGCCGGCCGGCGCCAACGTGCTGCAGTTGCCGTTCGCTGAATACCCGGAGACCGATTCGCCGATCGGCCACTACACTCAGTTCCGCAATCACTTGCATGGGCTGGATCTGCACTGGACCTACGGCGCGATGAAGGGCCGCGCCGCATCGAACTGGCTGGCGCTGATGACCCGGCAGCCGGCGGCAGAGGCGGTGCGCCTGTTCGACGCCGCCGGCTACGCCGCCGTGGTCGTGGACGAACGCGGCCGCACACCGTGGATCGAAGAGTTCCTGCGAGAACTGGCCGCGACCCATGCGCTGACCGAGATCGTCTCCTCCGACAGCTCGCAGATCGGCTACGCGCTGAAGACCCCGCCGGCGCCGAAGCCGGCGCTGCTGCTGGCAGCGGGCGGCGGCTGGCATACGCCTGAAGACCAAGGCAGCGGACGGCTGCTGATGTGGTCCTCGGGCGACGCCGCGCTGCGCATCGCGCCGATCGCTGGCGGCGTCGCCGGTTGTTCGCTGAACCTGGACCTGGGCACCGTGGTGCCGCGCCATGTCGAGGTGACGGTCGACGGCGCACGCGTCGCCCAGGGCGACATCGTCCCGCAGCGACGCACCCAATTGCGGGTGCCGATGCCGTCGTCCGGCGCCCATGTGCGGATTACGACCCACCCCGATGCCGCGCCGCCGGGCAACGGCGATAACCGCAAGCTCGGCTTCTCGCTGGTGTTCGCTGGCCCCTTGCTGTGCGGCGGTCCCGACGACGCGCACCGAGTCGGCGCTGAGCCTGTACCGATGCGGCGCTGACCGCCGCTTCCGCAGCGCAGACGCAGGCCAAACCGGCGGAAAACGGGGCCCTGCTCGACCCAGCGGTGTGGCCACGCGCAGATCCACTCTGCGCGTGCCGTCACCATTCGTGCTGATATGGCCGGATAAGCACTCTTTCTATGCCGAGTCCATTGCAGCCTGGACACAGCGCTGGACCGATGGCGCAATGACTGCAAATCCACAGCCGATGCGCCAGACTGACCTCCCCCAACAGCAGGATCGGCTAATGGGCATCGTCAGCCGTTTGCAGCACATTCTTTCGCCGGCGCCCTCGCCCGAGCCGCCGCTGTCCGTCGAACCCGAGCCCGCTTTGGGGCTCGCGCCTGAGCCCGAGTTGCCGGCACCGCCGCAGGGACCGTGGTTGAACCTGGGCTGCGGCATGGATCTGCGCGAAGGCTGGATCAACATCGACCTGCACGAGTTCCACCACCCCGACATCGTCGCCGACATCACCAACATCGTTGCGCTGGCCGACAACTACGCCGGCTATGCGCTGGCCCAGGACATACTCGAGCACGTCCCGCGCGACTGCTGCTCGACCGCGCTGCGCGAGTGGAACCGCGTACTCAAGCACGACGGTCTGCTGGAAGTGCGCGTGCCCGACGTGATCGCACTGACGCGGCTGCTGCAGGAGCCCGAGCGGCAAACGCCAGAGGCCCAGGATGTCCTGCTGCGGTGCCTGTTCGGTACCCAACGCTACAATGGGGATTTCCACTACAACGGTTTCACCGAAGTCAGCCTGATTCACGCGTTGAACGATGCCGGTTTCGAAATCGCACGCATCGACCATCACGACGAATGGCTGTTCCAGGCGATCGCGCGCAAGGTCGCGCATCGGCCGCCCGAGGCGCTTCTGCGCGTGGACAGCGACACAGCCTTCGTCGACCAGGCCTATCGCGACATCCTGCATCGCGAGGCCGACCCGGGCGGCCGCGCGCACTACCTAGACAAGCTGGCCTCGGGCATTCCGCGCGAAGCGGTGCTGGCCAGCCTACGCGCGGCCAAGGAGTAAGCTCGTCCACGGCCGACGCCCCCGCCGATCGGGCGATTCGATCCGCCAGCCCACGGCGCGTCAGTCCGCCAGCCAGCGCGCGTATGCCGCCGCGTCGGATTCCGCAATGGCTGCGTAGTCCCAGACCTGCTGGCGTTCCGAACTGTCCTCGAACTCCGGCCGGTCCAGGCGCTTGCCGAGGATGTCGAACATCGCGTAGCCGTGCTCGGCGAAGAAGCGATGCACCTCGCCTGGATCGACGTCGTACTTGCGATAGGAGTTGGCGCCGAATTCGAAGGTGACCACCGGGTTCCAGCGCCGGATCGTGTCGGCGGCGCCCTGTATCACGTCCCACTCGCCGCCTTCGGTGTCGATCTTCATGTAGTGCACCGCCGGCAAACCGCGTTGCGCCACCACATCGTCCAGCCGCTGCACCGCGACTTCGATGTTGCGCAGCCGGGTCGGGCTGTCGTACACGCGCTCGCGCAGTCCGGAATACTCTAGCGCGTCGAGCGCCAGCACGAACGAAAAGCTGCCGGCCTGTCGGCCCAGCGCATGGTTGATCACTTCCACCTGGCTCAGGCCGTCTCTGTCGACGGCCTGCTTGAGTTCGGCTGCGACGAAATCGATCGGCTCGAACGCTAGGATCCGGCCCGATGCGCTGACAGCCTTGGCCAGCGGAATGGTGTGCCGCCCCCGGTGCGCGCCGACGTCGACGCAAACGTCGCCGGGTTTCAGCACCTGCGAATAGAACCGCTCCAACCTCGCTTCGTAATCCATGAGCCTCTCCCCTCACGATTGTCCGAAAACCAAGTGTCGGCGGATGTCGCCCGTCAGATGATGCGGCGCAGCACCTCGCCTACGATGATCGACCAGGAAAAATTCCGCTCCACGTAATCCCGCGCCAACGGTACCCGAATTCGGCGTTGCTCGTCGGAAGTAGCACAAAAAGCGCGCAATTCGCGTACAAACGACTCCACACTGTCATCGTAGAGCCACAGCAGGTCGTCGGCGCCGGCCACCCCGCGTCGCCCGTACTCGCTGGTCAGGACCGGCGCGCCTGAAGCCATGTAGTCGAGCAGCTTCAGGTTGCTGCCGCCGCCGGAGGCCATTGGATTGAGCGCGACCGTGGCCGCGCCCAGCAGCAGATCTTTTTCCTCGTCGCTGACCGCGCCGACCATGCTCACGTTGGCCGGCAGTTCGCGTCCGGCGAACGCACCGCCGGCGCTACCGACGACAACGAAGTCAACCTCGGGGAACGACGGCGCGGCTGTGAGCACGGTTTCCACCGCGTCTAGATTCGGCCCGTGCCAACTGGCCAGCACCAGCGCCATAGCCCGTCCGGACAGGCCCAGGCGCTGCTGCAGTTCGCGACGCTGGTCCGGGTCGCGATAGCGCACCGAATCCAGGTCGACGCCGTTGGCAGCGACGAAGAATTTGGAGCGATCGGCGCGGTAGCGCTGCGACAGCGAATCCAGGTCCGACTCGGACACGCAGATCACCCGCTGCGCGCGCTCGCACAGTTCGCGCTCGATCGCATCGATCGCCTGCACCAGCGCCTCGCCCTGCGCGGTAGCGGGGTACATCGCCTGCTTCATCCGGGTTTCGTCGTTGTGCGCCTCGTACCACAGCTCGCCGATGCGGACTCCGCGCACGGCCGGATAGGCATAAGGATGCGAGGCCACCACGATGTCCGAACGCGCGGCGTGGTCGCCGGCGACGCGCACGTAGTCGGGCGTGAGCTCCGGCGCCAGCGCGAAGGCGCTGTCGGCGCACGGCACCCAGTCGACCGAGGCCGAGACCTCCTGTTCGTGGCGGTCCTGCTCTACGGTCTTGGGAATCACGATCTCGCGCAGCCCCGGCGCCACGAACGCGTCCGACCCGGGCGAATCGGAGGGGCCGAGCGCAACGATGGTGACGTCGTGCTGCTGCGCCACTCGTCGCCACAGGTGGTAGATCCGGGCCTGGCCGCCGCCCTTGGGCGGATAGCTCGGGAAGGTGCTCAGCACAGTGATGCGCTTGCGCTCGCCGGCGCCGACGCCGCGCGGCGCCGCGACGGGCTCGGGTTCGTGGATCAGCGCTTCGCAGACCTTGTTCCAGGTCACCGCGGCGACCCGGCGCGCACCTTCCTGGCCCATGCGTTGGGCCAGTTCCGGCGAGTCCGTCAACGCCTGCAGCGCCCGCGCCAGCGCGGCCGGCTCAGGATCGACGCAGTAGCCGTTGACGCCGTCCTCGACGAACTCGGTCGGGCCGCCGGAGTCGCGCACGGTCACCACCGGCTTGGCTGCCTGCATCGCCTCGAAGGTGATCAGCCCCATGTCCTCGTCGTAGGGCACGTACAACACCGCGCGGGCGTCGGCGTACCAGCGCGACAGCGACTCGTCGTTGACGTAGCCGACAAAGCGGATACGGGGATCGTTCTTGGCCAGTTCCTTCAGGCGCGCTTCTTCCGGGCCGGTGCCGGCGATCACCAGCGGCACGTCGCCCCGCACTGAGGCCATCGCCCGCACCATCATCTCGATGCGCTTGGGGCCATCGAGGCGGCTGGCGGTGAAGAAGTAATCGTAGCGCCCGTGCGGCGCCACCGGCAGACCGCTGGGGTGGCTAACCGCATGCACCGAGGCACCGGCGGGGAAATAATCCTGGCGCCGCGCCACGGTCTTGGAAATGGCCGCGTAGCGGCTCACCTGCGAGGTCGCCAGACCGATCGAATCCAGGGTATGCACGGCCCGGCGTACGAACGGACTGGGCAGGGCCAGCCACGGCGCGAAGCCGTCCACCTCGGCGACCGCGCGCAGCGCCGCCAGCAAGGTGTCGAGGCTGTCGCGGCGGCCGCGGATGGTCGCCATCCAGTCCCACAGCGCGCGCAGCTGCGCCGGCGCGTCGACGGACAGATCGTCGGGCAGGCCGCAGAAATGATAAGTGTCGTAAAGCCCGCGCAGGCGATGCTGCAAGTAAACCACGTGATTGGGGTGGCGGATCATCCACGCTGGGTACTTGGTGCTGATGACCTGGTCGAAGTGCGACAGGTCCAGACGCGAGAACGCGGCGTAGCTTTCCACCAGCGAGCGGAAGTCCCCCTCCGGCGACGGCAGCTTGATCAGCTCGGCGCGATGCGGGGTGTTCTCGTTGATGTGGCGCAGCAGCGACCACCATAGGTTCTCGGCGCCGCCGATGACGAAAGGTACCGAACTGGGCGCCACCAGGGCGATGCTCATGCCCTTGCCCGCCGAGGAAACCGCACTCATTGCAAACAAACTCCTGCTGAAACGGCCCGCGCTGCGGCTCAGGCCAGAAGGGCGTTCAAGACCGCATCCCAGGAGATGCGCATGTCGCGGTAGCGCTGGCGCCCGGCGCGCCCCTGCGCCACCGCCAGGTCGGGGTCGGCAGCGTAACGCTCGATCGCCTCGGCAACCTGGTCGGCTTGGGGTTCGGTCACCGCGCCCGTGGCATCGTCGATGACGAACTCAAGCACGCCGCCGGCATCTTCGCAGGTGATCACCGGCTTCTCGGCCAGCATCGCCTCGAGCGTGACGTAGCCGTAATCCTCGCGGTACGGCCCGAAGAACACCGCGCGCGCGTTGGCGTAGTAGGCACGCATCTGTTCGTCGCTCAACCGCCCGACCAGGCGCACCCGATCGTGCACGCCGAGTTCGTCGATGCGCTGGCGCAGCGCGGCCTCGTGCCCGCCTTCTCCGGCGATGACCGCATGGATGCGGCCCTTGACCTTGGCCATCGCCTCCACCAGTAACATCTGGCGCTTCAGCGGTTCCAGGCGCGAAGGCGCGAAGATGTAGGGCAGCGATTCGCCGGTATAGAACAGCGCATCGTCCTTGGGCGGATGGTAGATCGGCACCGACTCCAGGCCGTTGTACTCCGACAGGCGGTCGGACACGGTGCGGGCGATCGTGTAGCGCTCCGGCATCCGCGCCAGCGATTCGGTGTCGAAGCGCTGGACCAGTTCGCGCACGCGCCGGTTCTCAGGATCGGCCGCCTGCGCCTCGTCCCACAGTTCGTAGTAGCTGCGGAACTGGTGCAACATCCAGGTGGTAGCGTTGGGATGGTGCGCGCCGTAACACGGGAACTTCAGATGAATCACCTTGTCGACCCGGCTGGCGCAGAACTGCTGCAGGTCCTGCTCGCCCCACCACTTCATCGCCGCCTCGACGCTGCGCGCCGGCGAGAAGCGAAAGGGGTTGGTGAGCACATCCACGCGATAACCGCGTCGGGCGATCTGCTCGCGAAGGTTCTCGGCCAGGATCTCTCCGCCGCCGCGGATGAAAGGCACCTGGACCGAGGTGATCAGAATGCCCATGGCTCAGGCGCGCGAAAGACGGCGCAGGTCCGCGTCGACCATCATCACGATGAGGTCTTCCAGCGAGGTCTTGGGCTTCCAGCCCAGCTTGGCGAGCGCCTTGGCCGGGTTGCCTAGCAGCACGTCGACCTCGGCCGGACGGAAGAACTTTTCGTCGATCACCAGGTGCTGGTCCATCGCCACGCCGGCGTGGCCGAAAGCGATCTCGCACATGCGCCGCACCGTGGTGGTCTGGCCGGTTGCGACCACGAAATCGTCGCCGCTCTCTTGTTGCAGCATCAACCACATCGCCTCGACGTAGTCGCCGGCGAAGCCCCAGTCACGCTTGGCGTCGATGTTGCCCAAACGCAGTTCGCTCTGCAGGCCGAGCTTGATGCGCGCGACCGCGTCGGTGACCTTGCGGGTCACGAATTCGATGCCGCGAAGCGGCGATTCGTGATTGAACAAAATGCCGCTGGAGGCATGCATACCGAAGCTTTCGCGGTAGTTCACCGTCGCCCAGTGCGCCATCAGCTTGGCCACGCCGTACGGGCTGCGCGGATAGAACGGCGTGGTCTCGTCCTGCATTTCGGCCTGGATCAGGCCGAACATCTCGCTGGTCGAAGCCTGGTAGAAACGCGCCTGCGGATTGACGATGCGCACCGCCTCGAGCACGTTCAGCGCGCCGACGCCGTCGACCTGCGCGGTCAGCAGCGGCTGCTGCCAGGACGAGCCGACAAAGCTTTGCGCGCCGAGGTTGTAGACCTCATCGGCCTTGGAAGCCTGCATCGCCCGGATCAGCGACGACAGATCCGTCAGGTCGCCGTCGAGCAGCGTCACCTCGTCGGCGATTCCCAGTTCGCGCAGCCGCCACAGCGTGTCGGTGCTGCGGCGCGCGAGGATGCCGTGGACCTTGTATCCCTTGGACAGCAGAAGCTGCGAAAGATAGGCGCCGTCCTGACCGGTGATGCCCGTGATGAGTGCGTTCTTGTTGATCACAGCGAGTTTCCTGCCTCTTGCAAAATATCGTTGAGAGTGGTGTCGATGCCGATCCGCGGCCGCCATCCGGTGTCGCGGGTCAGCTTGGAAGGATCGGCGCGCATCCGCCGCTGTTCGGAGGGGCGCAATTTGGCCGGATCCTGCACCACCTCGACCTGGACGCCGGCCAGTTTCGCCATCGCCTCCAGCAATTCGCGGATGCTGCGTTCCTCACCCGAGCCGACCACGTAGGTCTGACCGGGCTGGGCGGCGCGCAACAGGTCGCCATAGGCGCGCACGATATCCCGGACGTCTGTGAAATCCCTCGTCACATCGATGTCGCCGGCGTGCACCTGCGGCGGCGCAAGTCCGGCGCGGATCCGCGCGACCTGGTGGGCCAGCGACGGGATGACGAAGTCCCGGGCCTGGCCCGGGCCGATATGGTTGAACGGCCGGGCCACTACCACGTCCAGCCCTTCGGAACGGTTCCATTGCAGGCACAACTGCTCGGCGGCGACCTTGCTCGCGGCATAGGGATTGCGCGGCGCCGGCCAGATGTCTTCGTTCACCGGCATCGCGGCTTCCGCCACCTTGCCGTAGACGTCGCCCGAGCTCACGTACACCATCCGCCCGGCGAAACCGTTGCGGCTGAGCGAGCGCAGCAGGTTCAAGGTGCCCAGCACGTTGACTTCGAACGTCTCCACCGGTTCGGCGAAGGATCGCGGGACGAAGCTCTGCGCGGCCAGGTGGATCACCAGGTCCGGGCGCGCCTGCTCGACCATCGCGTCGACCGCCTGCGCGTCGCGCACATCCAGGCCACGCGGTCCCGGCAGCAATTCAACCGCTCCGAACTCGCCGCGCTCGATCGCCTGGCGCAGGTGGCCGCCGACGAAACCGCTCGCACCGGTGGCCAGCAGCCGCGCGGGCCGGCCGGAGACGCCGCCTTGGCTCATGCCTTCACGCCCACGATCGCGTAGTCGGTCGGCGCGGACACCAGTTCGACCAGTGCGTTGATCGTCGCTGCGCCGGGCACGGCGTCGTCGACCTTGGCCGGTGCGGTGGATTCGCGCGCATAGGTCAGCCGCTCGATCCGCGACACGCCGAAACCGCGCTGTTCCACCAGCCAGCGCAGAGCCAGCGGCGGGATCGGATTGCGGTGGGTCGGATCCATGTAGAACCAGTGCGCGCCGACCGTCAGGTTCTCGGGATTGGGCGTCTCCAGGGCCAGGATGCCGCCAGGACGCAACACTCGCAGCGCCTCGTCGATGAGCGCGATCATGACTTCGAACGGCAGGTGCTCGACCAGATGCATGGAGGTGATCGCGCCGAGCGATCCGTCCGGCAGGCTCTTCAGATGGGCCACCGCGTCTTCGCGCACCACATCCAGGCCGATCGAGCGGCAATACTCGACAAAGGTGCCGTTGAGGTCCACGCCGCGGGCGGCCCTGTGCTTGACCTTGAGCAGTTCGAGCCATTCGCCGCGTCCACAACCGATATCCAAGATCGGCGCGTCCGGACTGCCCGCGCCGCACCCGTCGACCCAGGCCACATACGGCTCGCAGCGCCGCATGATGGTTTCGCGCGAGCCGCGAAACGCGGCTTCGAACGCAGCATACAAAGGCTCCAGCGCCTGTTCCGAGCGCGCAGCCTCGCTCTTTTCGTTCTCCACGTCCTCGACGTAACGCGACAGCCCGCGCACGGAACTGTTGATGTCGTTCAACTCGGCGCTGAGGCGCGAGTCGTAGAACGCCATCCGAGACTCGACCGAATCGACCTTGGCGACCGCCTCCCACACGCTGCTTTCGACGTGGCGGCCCAGCTCCAGCATCTCGCGATCCTGGTTGTTGTCCATCATCGTCTGCCGGCGCTGGATCTCGCCGATGCGTACCAAACCGTGCAGCCAGCGCAGCATCGGCCCCAGCACCCGCTTGCGCTCCAGCGAATGTAGCTTGTAGGGCAGCAGCAGGCCGTCGATATGAACGCTGCGGGCCATGCCTTCGGGCGACCAACGCAGGCGACCGAGGATCTCGATCTTCGACATCTGCCCGCCACGCAGTTGTGCGAGATAGAAGTCGAAGCCTTCCGGATCCGGCGGACGCTTGAGCACGAAACGATAGGCGGCTTCGACGAATTCCGAGTCCGGGATCGGCAGCAACTCGTGCAGCGCGTATTGCGACTTGGGTTCGAGCCGCGATGCCAGCGGCTTCCACCGCGCCATGGCCGACGGCGAGGACGGGGCCGAGGCGCCGCCACGCCGGCCGGCGCCGCTGCTGGCCTGGGCATCGACGAAGCGGATGATTTCATCGAGCGAGGTCGGCGTTGCCGTCCGCGCGCCGCCGGATGCCCCAACGCGGGCGGCCTCGGCGCGAACGGCGTCCATCAACGCGGTGCTGTCCAGCGAAGACTGTTGACTGCTCACTTCGAACGCTCTCTGTGAAAAGGGTGGATAGGCGGACAAGCCGCGGCGACGCGCATTCCGGCGCTCATCGTCCCAGCACCTGGATCTTCGACGGCAGCCAGGCCACACCGACGAACGGCGCGCAGTCGACGTTGGCGACGGTGAAGATCAGAGCCAGGTCCTTCCATTGGTAGTTCTTGACCAAGTGGGTCTCGGTGCTGGAAAGCGCGACCGAGACCGAATAGGTGCCGGTGCCCAGGTTCATCGGGAACGCCACCTCGTACTCCACGCTCTCGCCCGCGGCGAGATCGCTGCACACCTGCCCGGTGTGGTGTGTGTTGGTCCCGAAGATCGGCTGGCCGAGGCGGTCGCGGATCATGTAGCCGAATACCAGCCGTTCGACCGCCTGGTTCGCGCGGACCTTGGCGCGCAGGCGCACCGGCTCGCCGACGGTGACGTACTCCACCGCTTCGCCGGCGGCGTTCTCCATGCGCAAGGACTCGAACTCGACCTCGCCGGTGCCCGACTCGGTGGCGATCTGGCCCTGCCCGGTGCGCTCGGTCCGTACCGTGCTGTTTTCCTTCTCGGCGATCAGCGCGTTGTAGTAGTCGAACACTTGCTGCGGATCGGCATCCAGGACCAGGCGGCCACGGTCGATCAACACCGCGCGGTCGCACAACGACTGCACCGCGGTCGGATCGTGGGAGACGAACAGCAGCGTGGTGCCGGCGTCGCGGAACTCGCGGATGCGGCGGAAGCACTTGTGCACAAAGTAGGCGTCGCCGACCGACAGCGCCTCGTCGATGATCAGCAGGTCCGGACGGAACGCCGTAGCCACGCTGAAGGCCACGCGCATCTGCATGCCGCTGGAATAGGTGCGCACCGGCTCGTCGAAGTACTCGCCGATCTCGGCGAAGGCCTCGATTTCGCCGATCACTCCGGAAATCTGCGACTCGCTGAAGCCCATCAGGCCGGCGGCGTGATAGGCGTTCTGGCGGCCGGTCAGGTCGACGTTGAAGCCCATGCCCAGCTCCAGAATCGCCGCGACCCGTCCCTTGACCCAGACATTGCCTTCGGTGGGCCGCGAGGTGCCGGTGATCAGCTTCAGCAGCGTGCTCTTGCCGGCGCCGTTCTGGCCGATGATGCCCACCGCCTCGCCCGGACCGACCGCGAAGCTGATGTCCTTGAGCACCCAATGCTCGGCGTGGGCGCGGAACGGCAGGCCCAGCCACGAGCCCACGCGCAGCCACTCGCTGCGCCATTCGCGATAAGCCTTGCCGAGCCGGTTGACCTTGAGTTCGCCGCTCATAGCACGTCCACCATTTCCGCGGAGGCGCGGCGGAACGCGAACAGCGCGACCGCCGTCAGCACCAGCGACGCCGCAGCCAGGGTGCCCAGGCCCGACCAGTCGGGCTCGGTGCCGAACACCAGCACGTTCTGGTAGCTGGTGATCAGCGGGTACAGCGGGTTGAGCTTGAATACGTTGCGGTAGGACTCGGGCAGGATGGTGATGCTGTAAACGATCGGCGTCATCCAAAACAGCGCCTGCAGCACCACCGGGATGATCTGGCCGATGTCGCGCATGAACACGTTGAGCACGCCCAGCAACAGGCCGATCGAACCGGCCAGCATCAGCGTCACCAGAATCAGCACCGGCAGCCACAGGACCTGTTCGTCGGGGAAGTGCCCCAACGCCGCGAACACAAGGAAGATCGCAAGCAACAGCAGCAGGTTGTTGACCAAGGTCGTACCGGCGGCGATCAACGGCAGGCAGATGCGCGGGAAAGCCATCTTGCGCATCAGGTTGCCGTTCTCGATGAACAAGTTGCCGAACTTGGTGACCGTCTCGGTAAACAATGCCCAGCCCAGGGTGCCGCCGAGCAGGTACAGCGCATACGCGTACTTGCTGTTGACGCCGGGCAGCTTGGCCGCCAACACCTCCGACAGGATCAGGGCGAAGATCAGCACCTGCGCGAGCGGATGGATGATCATCCACACCGCGCCGAGCTTGCTGCGGATGAAGCGCGCCCGCAGGTCGTTCTTGACCGAGGACAGGATGAAATAGCGATATCGCCAGATCGCCAACAACAGTTCGCGCATGGATGCCTACCTTGTATCGCGTCGCGGCGCCGGACCTTGGCCCTGGGCTTCGCGAATGAAAACGCCAGAATCGCCGGCCGCTGCGGCGTCGCCGCGCGCGATCGCATCGATCCGCTGGATCAACCGCTGCGCCGCGGCCTGCGGGCTCAGCTGGGCGGCCACGTCGGCCGCCGCCTTGGCGCCGAGCCGGCGTGCGAAATCGCGGTCGTCGGCCAGTCGCCGCATCTGCCGCGCGGCGTCGTCGACGTCGGCGTCGGCCCACATCGCACCGTCCGGGTGCGGATATTCGCCCTCGCCGACCGGCACCAGCCGGTACTGCACCAGGGCGCTGTTGGAGTCGTCCATGAAATCCACGTTGCCCGACCAGCGCGTGGCGATCACCGGCTTGCCCATCGCCATGCATTCGGCCAAGCCCAGGCCGAAGCCTTCGGCGCGGTGCAGCGAGACGTAGACGTCGCAGCAGCGCTGCAGAGCGTGGACGTGGGCGCGGTCGATGACTTCGTCGCGCACCACGATGCGCGGATCCTGGGCGCTGGCTTTGAGCAGGCGCAGCAACTTGTCGGGATGGCGGTGGCCGTTGCTCGACTTGACCAGCAGCTGCACATCGCTGCGTTCTGGCGGGAACGCACGGCGAAACGCCTCGATCACCGCGAACGGGTTCTTGCGGTGCACCCAGGAGTTGAAATCGAAGGTGCACAGATAAATGAAAGCGTTCGGGTCCAAGCCGAAGTCTTCGCGCTGCAGGCCGCTGTCCGGCGCTGGCGTCAGCGGTTGCGGCACGCAGAACACTGGCTTGTCGGTGACCCGTTCGAAGGCCTCCTGGACGAAGCTCGAAGCGACCATGATTCCGTCGACCAGGTCGATCGCCGGCAACCAGTCGTGCGGAATCTCTTGCAGTTCCCAGAACCAGCACGCGACCAGGCGATGGCCGCGCAGGCGCGCCGGCCCGATGTGCCGCAAGGCCGATTGCAGATAATCGGGATTGACGAAGATCACGCTCACCGGATAAGGCGTGTCCTGGCCCAGATGAGCATCGACGCTGCGATCCTCCATGCCGTGCGGCAGATCGATGGAGACGTCGAACAGCGCGGTCGGATAGCCGACGCCGATCAGCGCGCGCGCGTACATGCGCGCGCTCTCGGCCAGGCCGAACTGGCCGCGCAGGTAGCCGAACAGATTGACCCCGGCGCCGCGCATCGGCGGCGGCGGCGGCGCGACCGACGCGGCGGCGGGCGGCGTGCGCGCCCAGTTTTCGGTGCGCTGGAAACGCGAGCGCTTGCTCGCCCGCGACGCCAACCGGAACGACACCCAATTGCGCAAGGACTGAGGAAACCGGCGATAGATCGGCTGCAGCCACGACTGGCCGCGGATCCACGCCGACAGGCCCAGCAGGCGATGGGCGATGCCGTTGTCGAAGGAATTGATCGACGTCATGGCCGCCGGTTCCAGCGCACGCGCGCGTTCATGGCTTCAGGCACCCAGCGCCCGCTCGAGCTCGTCGCGCAGGTCCGCCACGTCCTCCACGCCCACGCTCAGGCGCACGAGGTTGTCGGTGATGCCCAGCGCGGCGCGGCGGTCGGGCGGGATCGAGGCGTGGGTCATCACCGCGGGGTGGTTGACCAGGCTTTCCACGCCGCCGAGCGATTCGGCGATGGTGAACAGGTGGCAGCGCTCCATCATCCGGCGCGCGCCGTCCATGCCGCCCTTGACGTAGATGCTGACCATGCCGCCGAAGCCGTGCATCTGGCGCTTGGCCAGTTCGTGCTGCGGGTGCGACTTCAGGCCCGGGTACAGCACCTTCTCGACGGACGGATGGGTTTCCAGCCATTCGGCCAGCGCCTGCGCGTTTTCGCAGTGCGCCTTCATGCGCAGGTGCAGGGTCTTCAGCCCGCGCAGGGCGAGGAAGCTGTCGAACGGGCCCTGGATGCCGCCGACCGCGTTCTGCAGGAAGGTCAGCTGCTCTTCCAGCTCCGGCGCGTCGCCGACCACGGCGATGCCGCCGACGATGTCGGAGTGGCCGTTGAGGTATTTGGTCGCCGAGTGCATGACGATGTGCGCGCCCAGTTCCAGCGGGCGCTGCAGGATCGGCGAGGAGAAGGTGTTGTCGACCACCACGATCAGCCCGCGCTTGCGCGCGATTTCGGCGATCTGGGCGATGTCGACCAGCTTCAGCAGCGGGTTGGTCGGGGTCTCGATCCACACCAGCTTGGTTTCCGGGCGGATCGCCGCTTCGAACGCGGCCACATCGCTCAGGTCGACCCAGCTGAAGTCCAGGCCGGCGCTGCGCCGGCGCACGCGCTCGAACAGGCGGTAGGTGCCGCCGTAGACGTCGTCCATGGCGATGACGTGGCTGCCGGCGTCGAGCAGTTCCAGGATGGTCGAGGTCGCCGCCAGGCCGGAGGCGAAGGCGTAGCCGCGGGCGCCGCCTTCCAGGCCGGCGACGCAGCGCTCGTAGGCGAAGCGGGTCGGGTTGTGGCTGCGCGAGTACTCGAAGCCCTGGTGCTGGCCGGGGCTGCTCTGGGCGTAGGTCGAGGTCGCGTAGATCGGCGGCATGACTGCGCCGGTGCTGGGGTCCGGCGACTGGCCGGCGTGGATCGCGAGGGTGCCCAGGCCGGGCTTGCGCGCTCCGTCTTGCGGCTGCTGTTGGCTCATCGGTTCGTTCCGTGCGCTGTATGGCCGGCTGTGTAGTCGGCCGATGGACGTAACCGCGAATTCTAACATCGCCGCTGCGAGCCCCCTGACCCGCGCGGGAGCCACGCCAACGGCACTTCAGGCGGGATGCAGGCAGGGCGCCATCATTCGTCGGGACGGCGCTGCGACGCAGCGCACGAATTGCGTGCCGCCCAAGCTGAACGCGGATTCATAAACAACTGACTGAATGCGCGTCTGCCGGCATAGCGCCGGCACCGCCAAGGCATGACGGCGGCGCCCACTCCAGCCGCCCGCGCACACGGGCGGCCACACCAGGGCTCAGCGCGGGGCCGGATTCAGCGGGCCCGGACTCGCCGCACCCGCCCCCGCCCGGCTCACTGCACCCGGCGACGCAGGTAGTTGAGCAGGTCGATCCGGGTGATCAGGCCGAGGAAGCGATCGCCGTCGGCGACGATGGCGACGTGGCCGCGCTCGAACAGCGGCAGCAGCGATTCGATCGATTCGCCGACCTGGATCTTGTCGAGCTTGCTGACCATCGCGGTCGACACCGGATCGCGGAAGCGCGACTCGTCGCCGTACACGTGCAGCAGCACGTCGCTTTCGTCGACGATGCCGACGAGGTTCTCGCCGTCCATCACCGGCAGCTGCGACACGTCGTACAGCTTCATGCGCTGGTAGGCGGTCACCAACAGGTCGTTGGGCCCCACCACCACGGTGTCGCGCTGCGAATACGGGCGCAGGATCAGGTCGCGCAGGTCGCCGTGCTGCTCGCGCTGGATGAAGCCGTTGTCGAGCATCCAGTAGTCGTTGTACATCTTCGACAGGTACTTGTTGCCGGTGTCGCAGACGAACACCAGCACCTTCTTGGGCTCGGTCTGCTCGCGGCAGTACTTCAGCGCCGCGGCCAGCAGGGTGCCGGTCGAGGAGCCGCCGAGGATGCCTTCCTTCTCCAGCAGCTCGCGCGCGGTCAGGAAGCTTTCCTTGTCGCTGATCGCGTAGGCCTTCTTGACCCGGGTGAAGTCGGAGATCGGCGGCAGGAAGTCCTCGCCGATGCCTTCGACCATCCAGCTGGCCGACTTGTCCGACAGCGTGCCGCGATTGATGTATTCCTCCAGGATCGAACCGACCGGATCGGCCAGCACCAGCTCGGTGGACGGCGAGAGCTTGGCGAAGGCGCGCGACAGGCCGGTCATGGTGCCGGAGCTGCCGCAGCCGAACACGATCGCGTCGAGCTGGCCGCCCATCTGCGCCAGGATCTCCGGGCCGGTGCCGAGCTCGTGCGCGGCCGGGTTGTCGGGATTGCCGAACTGGTTGATGAAGTAGGCGCCCGGGGTTTCGCGGGCGATGCGCTCGGCCAGGTCCTGGTAGTAGTCCGGGTGGCCCTTGGCCACGTCCGAACGGGTCAGCACCACCTGCGCGCCCATCGCCTTGAGGTTGAAGATCTTCTCCCGGCTCATCTTGTCCGGGACCACCAGCAACAGCTTGTAGCCCTTCTGCTGGGCGACCAGGGCCAGGCCGATGCCGGTGTTGCCGGCGGTGCCTTCCACCAGGGTGTCGCCGGGCTTGATCTTGCCGGCCTTTTCGGCCGCTTCGATCATCGACAGGCCGATGCGGTCCTTGATCGAGCCGCCCGGGTTCTGCGATTCGAGCTTGAGGTAGAGCTCGCACACGCCGGTATCCAGGCGCTGCGCCTTGACGATCGGGGTGTTGCCGATGAGTTCGAGTACGGAGTTATGGATGGCCATGCGATTCCTGCGAGCCGCTACCGTGCGGCGAATCGCGACATTCTAGCCGGGCGGCCGGCGGCGGTTCGCGCAGGGCGCCTCACCGCGCTTGTGGCAGCGGCTTCGGCCTGATGCCCCGCCGCTTGCGGGAGGGCTTCCTTGTGGGAGGAGCTTCAGCCCCGATGCCTTCCGCTCCGATCGCGGCGAGCCGACACGAAAGCATCGGGGCTGAAGCCCCTCCCACAAGAACGCCGAGGCGCAAGCCCCCGCCCAGACAGGCGGCGGCGAACGGCGAATGGATCGAAGTATCAGCCGCGGACGGCGGCGGCCGACGAGGATGGCCGCCGCCGCCCGCGCTGAGTCTGGAGGCCGCGCCGCGGGCGGGCGCCGGCTCCGTGGGCGGGGCCGTCGGCCGCACCCGGGTGTCGATGTTGCTAAATCAGGCCGGCTCCGCGCCGGCCGGCGGGCCTCCGGCAGCGCGCCGGGGGCCCGCACCCGCGCTGCGCCCTCGCGGGCGACGCGGGCGATGCCGATGCCTCAGTGGTGCTGGTCGTACAACTGGATCAGGCGATCTTTCGCCGCCAGCTTTTCGCGCTTCATCTGTCCGAGCGTGGTGTCGTCGATCGGCAACACGCCGAGCTCGGCGTCCATGACCTTCTTGTCGAGATCCTTGTGCCGCTGGTACAGCTGCTTGAACTCGGGGTTGCTCTTGATGAGCGCGTCGATTTCAGGCTGCGGTCGTTCTTCGAACATGAAAAGCCTCCTTCAGCGCGAATGCGAACGCCCCGGCCTTTCGACCAGGGCGTTGCGGGGGAGCGTGAGATGGTGGGTCAGGCGAGGCGCGGCGCCGGCTTCACGAAGTCCGGCCGCGCCCTCGTGGGCGGCACCGGAGTCTTGCGGAAAGGGCGTTTCAGTCATCGGCCTGGCTCTTCGCCGAGCGTTATTCGCACCGCTCGGATAACCGACCCTACTCCTGTGCCCCGGTTCCGGCAAGGGCGCGCTGCAAGCGGTTTCAGGTTCCGGCCATGTCTCCGACGAGTGGCTTGGGATGCTTGCAAGGCAATGATTTTGTTGATTTTTTATTAAGGCACACAAAACCTGGATCCGCGCGCCATGAAGCGCAAAGCCATGCCCCGCCTGGCTTTGGCCGCCCGTCGGGCGAAGCCCTCCGCCGGGTCGCCCGGCTCGGTTGTGGGAGGAGCTTCAGCCCCGACGACTTTCCAGTCGGATCACCGCGTCGGGCACAAAAGCGTCGGGGCTGAAGCCCCTCCCACAACCGCTGCCGCACTGGCCTGGAAAGTCGCCAGATGAGCCGGAACGGACGGCGGCGCTACGGCCCGCGCACCTTTGCCGTCCGCCCCTGAAACGCAACGAGCCGGGCGCTGGCCCGGCTCGTCGGCGATCCTGCGAACGCGCGGGGCCAAGCCCCGCCCGCGCTCACTTCTTCTTCGGCTTGGGCTTGGGCGGCGTCGCCGGCGGCGCGTCGGTACCGAGCAGCTCGGCTTCCTTGCGCGCCAGTTCGGCGTCGCGCTCGCGCGCGGCGCGCAGCTTGGCCGCCTGCTTGCCGGCGACGTCGTCGAGCAGCCCCTCGGCCTGCTGGCGCGCGGCGGCTTCCTGGTCGGCGGCCTGGCGCAGACGCTCGGCCTCCTCGGCCTGGATCTGCGCCTGCACGCGCAGACGCTCGGCTTCGGCGCGGGCGCGGTCGGCGTCGCGGCGGCTGGCTTCGACCAGCAGCTCGCTGCGTTCGCGATCCAGGCGGTCGAGCTCGCGCTGCGCCAACTGCGTGCGCACCACGATCTCGGCGGTTTCGACCCGGCGGTCGGCCAACCGCACCGCCTCGATGCGGTCGCGGCTGCGCGCCTGGCGCGCGTCCTCGATCGCCTGGCGCGCGCGGTAGCGCTCGAACGTGCCGACCTGGGCGGTGTCGGGGCTGGCCTCGAGCACGGTCAGACGCTGCGACAAACGGCCGATCTCCGGATCGTCCGGCGGCGCGGCGACCGCGCCGAACGCGGCCAGCGACAGCGCGGCGGCGAGGCCGGCGCGCAAGGCGAACTCACGCTGGCTCACTGGCCACCTCCCTGCAGACGGCGGCGCAGCTCGGCCACTTCGGCCCGACGCTGGTTGAGCTCGGCACTGGTGATCGCCTCCTTGCTGCGGGCGAAGGCCAGGTCGGCCTCGGCCGTGGCGCGCAACGCCAGGCGCCGGGCGTCCTCGTCCTTGCGCTGCGACAGCGCGCCCTGGGCCGCGCTGAGCGCGCTGCGGGCGGCGTTGAGGTCCTGCGGCGCATACTGGTCGGCGTCGGCGTCGTCGGCGCGCATGACCGCCTGCTGGGCAGCGGACAGCTCGCCGGTCGGCGGAGGCGTGGAGGCGCAGCCGGCCAGGACCGAAGCGAGAACTGCGGCCAGCAGCGGCAAACGAATTTGTGCGAAGCTTGCGGACATTCTGGGGAGTGCCGTGCGGAAGGGAAGACGCGCGGTGAACATTGTCGTCAAGCCGCCAGCCTGCTTGCAACGGCCGGCCGCGTCAACAACGGGGTGAGAACGCATGGACATCGGCTATTTCTTGAAGCTGATGACGGAAAAGAACGCGTCGGACATGTTTCTGACCACTGGCGCGCCGGTCTACATCAAGGTCGAGGGGCGCCTGTACCCGCTCGGCAACACCGGCTTGCCGCCGGGCATGGTCAAGAAGATCGCCTACTCGTTGATGGACGAAGGCCAGGTGCCGCAGTTCGAGCGCGACCTCGAACTCAACATGGCCCTGGCCCTGCCCGACGCGGGGCGCTTCCGCATCAACGTGTTCAAGCAGCGCGGCGAAGTCGGCATGGTGATCCGCGCGATCCGCAGCGTGATTCCCAGCATCGAGGAATTGCAGCTGCCGCAGGTGCTCAAGAGCATCATCATGGCGCCGCGCGGGCTGGTGCTGATCGTCGGCTCGACCGGCTCGGGCAAGTCGACCACGCTGGCCTCGATGATCGACCACCGCAACAGCAACACCGCCGGCCACATCCTCACCATCGAGGATCCGATCGAGTACCTGCACAAGCACAAGAAGTCGATCGTCAACCAGCGCGAGGTCGGCCTGGACACCCACGCCTTCCACAACGCGCTGAAGAACGCGATGCGCGAAGCGCCGGACGTGATCCTGATCGGCGAAATCCTCGACGCCACCACGATGGAGGCGGCCATCGCCTTCGCCGAAACCGGCCACCTGTGCCTGGCGACGCTGCACTCCAACAACGCCGACCAGACCCTCGAGCGCATCCTCAACTTCTTCCCCGAGGCCGCGCACAAGAACGTGCTGATGAACCTGGCGCTGAACCTCAAGGCGGTGATTTCGCAGCGTCTGGTGGTCGGCACCGACGGCCGCCGCATCCCGGCCGCGGAAGTGCTGATCAACACCCCGCACATCCGCGACCTGATGCGCCGCGGCCAGGTGCACGAGATCAAGCAGGCGATGGAAGAGTCGCTGGAAGACGGCATGGAGTCGTTCGACCAGTGCCTGTTCCGGCTGTACAAGGAAGGCAAGATCGAGATGGAGGAGGCGCTCAAGGCGGCCGACTCGCGCGACGGCCTGGCGCTGAAGTTCCGCCTGTCCGAAGGCGGCACCGGCGAGCACGATCCTTACGCCGACATGTACGACGCCTCGGCTACGCACTGAGCGCATCGCACGACGCAAAACGGCCGCCTTCGGGCGGCCGTTTTCGTTTGGGCGGCGCGGCTGTCTGAGCGGAAAGCGTCGGGGCTGAAGCCCCTCCCACAAGAGCAGAAGCCTTCGGGGCGGCACCGGAGCTGTTGTGGGAGGGGCTTCAGCCCCGACGCTCTTGTGCCAGATCGCGAGCCCCGCTCAAGCCGGCGGCCGGTCCGGCTGATTCTCCGGCCGCGCGCGATCGAACTCCGGCAGCTCCAGGCACGCCGCCTCGATCCGCAACAGAGTCGGAAACGCCTCCAGCGGCACGCCGAAGCGGCGCGCGTTGTAGAGCTGCGGAATCAGGCAGCAATCGGCCAGCCCTGGCGCATCGCCTTCGCAGTAGGTGCCGGTGGCCGGATGGTCGTACAACATCGCCTCGACCGCGGCGAAACCCTCGCTGATCCAGTGCTTGACCCAGCCGTCGCGCTCGGGCTGCGGCACGTTCCAGGTGCCGTCGAGGTATTGCAGCACGCGCAGGTTGTTGAGCGGGTGGATCTCGCAGGCGATGGTCTGGGCGATCGCGCGCACGCGGTGGCGGTCGCGCGCGGTCGCCGGCAGCAGGTTCGGGCGCGGCCAGACTTCGTCGAGATATTCCAAGATCGCGATCGACTGGGTCAGCGTGCGCGAGCCGTGCTGCAACACCGGCACCAGCCCTTGCGGATTGAGCTGGCGATAGGCGGGATCGTGCTGCTCGCCGCCGTTGCGGACCAGATGCACCGGAACGATCTCGTAATCCAGGCCCTTGAGGTTCAGGCCGATGCGCACGCGGTAGGACGCGCTGGAACGCCAGTACGAATAGAGACGCAGTTGATCGCTCACCGGAAGGCCTTGCTGGGAAACCGAATCAGGTTAACGGGGAAGCGGCGGCGGCGGGGTCGGCGCCGCGCGCGCTTGCGACGCGCGCCACGTTTGCGCGACGCGTGGCGCACCTTAGCCGGCGCCGGCGCAGCGCGGGCCGCCGTTCGTCACGCGCGCAGCGCCGCCAAGCGGACGCGCAACGAAAAAGGAACGGACGCGCACGCGCCCGTTCCTTCGATGAACACGCGGTGCGCGAGCGTTTACGGCTTCTCGATGCGCTGCTCGATCGCGCCGAACAAGCTGGCGCCGGCGGCATCGAACATCTCGATGCGCACGACGTCGCCGTAGTTCATGAACGGGGTCAGCGGCTTGCCGTGCTCCAGCGTTTCCACCGTGCGCTTCTCGGCGAAGCACGACGCGCCCAGCGAGGTGTCCTCGTTGGCGACGGTGCCCGAGCCGACGATGGTGCCGGCCGACAGCGGCCGGGTCTTGGCCGCGTGCGCCACCAACTGGGCGAAGCTGAACTGCATATCGATGCCGGCTTCGGGCGCGCCGAACCACTCGCCGTTGATGTGCGTGGTCAGCGGGCGGTGCACCTTGCTGTCGGTCCAGGCCGGGCCGAGTTCGTCCGGCGTCGCGAACACCGGGCTCAGCGCCGAACGCGGCTTGGACTGGAGGAAGCCGAAGCCCTTGGCCAGTTCGTTCGGGATCAGGTTGCGCAGCGAAACGTCGTTGACCAGGCCGACCAACTGGATATGGCCGGCGGCCTGCTCGGGCGTGACCGCCATCGGCACGTCGTCGGTGATCACCACCACTTCGGCTTCCAGGTCGATGCCGTAGGCCTCGTCCGGCACTCGCACCGGGTCGCGCGGGCCGTAGAAGCCGGCGCTGACCGCCTGGTACATCAGCGGATCGACGTAGAAGCTCTCCGGCACTTCGGCGCCGCGCGCGCGGCGCACGCGCTCGACGTGCGGCAGGTAGGCGCTGCCGTCGACGAATTCGTAAGCGCGCGGCATCGGCGCGGCCAATGCGGCGAAGTCGAGATCGAAAGCGCCGTCGGCGCGGCCTTCGTTGAGCGCGTCGGACAACGCGTTCAGGCGCGGCGCCGCGTTCGACCAATCTTCCAGCGCGCGCTGCAAGGTGTCGGCGATGCCGGTGGCGCGCACGGCGCGGGTCAGGTCGCGCGAGACGACGATCAGCGTGCCGTCGCGGCCGCCTTCCTTCAGGGATCCGAGTTTCATCCAGGCCTCGAGGTTCGGTGCAGTCGGTTCAGGGCGCCAGGAGGCGCCAATGGTTTCAATTGTAACGGATTTGCCGGGCGCGTCGGAGGGGGCCGGACGGCGCTCCACGACAACCGGGCGGCCGGCCATCGACGCGATTGTGGGCCAGCCGCGGCCGCTTGCCGAGGGGCGACTGAGCGATGGGGTGCATCCGCCAGAGTCGGGCCTCACCTCGCGCCCGCGGCGCTGGTTAGAGTTCGCGGATGAACGCCACCGCCTCTTCCGCCGACGCCGCACTGCGCGCGATCGAACCGCACGACCGCGAGCGGATCCGCGCCTTCCTGCAGCAACGCTGGGGCAGCACGACGATCCAGCTCGACGGCCGCGCCATCGACGCCGCCGCCCTGCCCGGCTTCATCGCCCGCGACAGCGAGGCCATCGCCGCGCTGATCACCTTGCTCGACGAAAGCGAGCACTGCGAGATCGTCACCCTCGACGCGGTCCGCGCCCAGGCCGGCCTCGGCACCGCGCTGGTCGAACGCGCCGCGCAGCGCGCCCGCGCGATGGGCCTGGCGCGGCTGCTGACGCGCACGACCAACGACAACCTCGATGCTTTGCGCTTCTACCAGCGCCGTGGTTTTCGCCTGCATCGGCTGGTGCCGGGCGCGATCGACCTGGAGCGCGAAGCCGACCCGGCGATCCCGCTGCTCGGCCGCCACGGCATCCCGCTGCGCGACGAAATCAGCCTGATCCGCGAACTCGCCTGACCTCGCCCGAAGCCCCTGTAGGAGCGGCGCAAGCCGCGACGCGGCCGCAACGGTCGCCGAGGAAAACGGACGCGCGCGATGCCGCCCGTTGTACTTTCCGGGTTCGACGCGGTTGCGCAGTGGATGCGGTGTCGCGGTCGCGACTTGCGTCGCTCCTACAGGGAGCTTCGGGCGGCATTCGCTGTCGCTGAAAACAAAAAACCCGCCTTTCGGCGGGTTTTTCGTGCGCCTGGAACCTTGCGGCTCTTAGCGATCTTGTTTGGCAGCCCCGGATGGATTCGAACCACCGCATGTCTGAGTCAGAGTCAGATGCCTTACCGCTTGGCGACGGGGCTATAAAACGGATTCTAGCGCAAAATTCCGCGACTGCAAAAACAATTTGAAGCCGCGGAACGACCAGCCTGCGAAGATTAGCGCTTCGAGAACTGGGTGGCGCGACGCGCCTTGTGCAGACCGACCTTCTTACGCTCGACTTCGCGCGCGTCGCGGGTCATGAAGCCCGCCTTGCGCAGCTCGCCCTTGAGCGATTCGTCGTACTCGACCAGCGCGCGGGCGATGCCCAGGCGGATCGCACCGGCCTGGCCGGTGATGCCGCCGCCGGCGACGGTGATGGTCAGGTCGAACTTGTCGGTCGACTGGGTCAGCTCGAGCGGCTGGCGCACGATCATGCGCGCGGTCTCGCGGCCGAAGAAGTCTTCGATCGAACGCTGGTTGATGGTGATCTTGCCGTCGCCCTTGCGCAGGAACACGCGAGCGGTGGAGGACTTGCGGCGGCCGGTGCCGTAATTCTGCTGGATAGCCATATTCGTGCCTTTACCTTAGATGTCCAGCGGCTGCGGCTGCTGGGCGGCGTGCGGATGCTCGGAGCCCTTGTACACCTTGAGCTTGCGGTACATGGCGCGACCCAGCGGGTTCTTCGGCAGCATGCCCTTCACGGCGATCTCGATCACGCGTTCCGGGTGGCGCTCGAGCGCCTGGCCGAGGGTTTCGCTCTTGAGGTTGCCGATGTAGCCGGTGAACCGGTGGTACATCTTGTCCTGCAGCTTGTTGCCGGTCACCGCGATCTTCTCGGCGTTGATCACCACCAGGTAATCGCCGGTATCGACATGCGGGGTGTAGACGGGCTTGTGCTTGCCGCGCAGGCGGCGGGCGAGCTCCGAGCTGAGACGGCCGAGCGTCTTGCCGGTCGCGTCGACGATGTACCAGTCGCGCTGGACGGTCTCGTTCTTAGCGGTAAAGGTCTTCATTGAGAGTCTGCTATGGATGCCTGGTCGGGCTGGTTCCGGTCCGCGGCCCAGGCGGGCACCTGCGGTGGAACTTCGCCTCGCGTTGTGGATTACGAAACGCAAGAGGCGGAATGATAGCGGCCGCCCGCGCGTCGTGCAAGTCGCCGGCTCAGACGGCCGGACCGCCCATGCTAGCATCCGGCGCATGCCCGCCGCTCCGTCGCCGCCCGCCCCGACCGGCGCCAGCCTGCCGCTGTCCGGCCCGCCGGCAGCGGCGCAGGCCGTCCCGGCGGCGCGCCCGGCCGACCCGCTGGCGGCGCTGGCCGACCGCTGCGTGCAATGCGGCCTGTGCCTGCCGGCCTGCCCCACCTACGGCCGCGAGCAGGTCGAAGCCGAATCCCCGCGCGGCCGCATCGCCCTGGCCCGGGCCTGGGCGCTGGACACGATCCCGGCCACCGCCGCTTCCGACGCCCACCTCGACCATTGCCTGGGTTGCCGCAGCTGCGAGGCGGTGTGCCCGGCCGGGGTCGAGTACGGTCGCCTGCTGGTCGCCGCGCGCAGCCGCCAGCGCGAGCGCCGGCCGGCCGGCTGGCGCCAGCGCCTGGCCGAAGGGCTGGCGGCGCGGCCGCGCGCCCTCGCCGCCGGGCTGGCCGTGTACCGCACCGCCTACCCGCTGCTGCCGGCCGCCTGGCGCCCGCTACCGCGGCCGCCCGGGCGAGTGCGCGCGGCGACCCGCCGCGCCGTCGCGCCGGCACCGCAGCGGGTCGCGCTGTTCGTCGGCTGCGTCGCCGATGCCTACGAGGCGCCGCTGCGCGCAGCGGTGGCCCGGCTATGCGCCGCGCTCGGGATCGAGCTGGAGATCGTCGCCGGCCAGGGTTGCTGCGGCGCCCTGCACGAACACGCCGGCGACACCGCGACCGCAGCCGCGCTGGCCGCGCGCAACCGCGCCGCCTTCGCCGGTCGCGGCCAGGTGCTGACCCTGGCCAGCGGCTGCCACGACAGCCTGCGCCGCAGCTTGCCTGCGGGCGTCGACGCGATCGATGCGCTGGCCTTCCTGGCCGACCGCGCCGGCGCGCTGCGCTGGCGGCGTACGCCACAGCGGGTCGCGCTGCATCTGCCGTGCACCCAGCGCAATGTGGTCCGTTCGGTGCCGGCGCTGCGCCGATTGTTGGCCGCGGTGCCGGGGCTGGAGGTGGTCGAGCTCGACGCCGGTCTGGGCTGCTGCGGCGCATCGGGCACGCAGATGCTGACCGAGCCGGCGCGCGCGGCGCAGTACCGGGCGCCGCTGCTGGAGCAGTTCGAGCGCAGCGGGGCGCAGCGCGTGTTGAGCGCGAATGTCGGTTGCCGGTTGCATCTGGGCAACGGGACTGGGGCGGTGGTGCAGCATCCGCTGGAATTTCTGGCGGAGTGTTTGGACGAAGCGGCGGGTTGAGGCGGCCCGACTGTACTGTGAGGCTGTCGGACGCTTGGCGGTTTTTACCTGGATGAAGCCCTGGATTCCCGCGTTCGCGGGAATGACGGTAGGTGGGTTTCGTGGCAGGCGAGACTCACGACAGATGGGTTGCGTGGTCGATGGTTTCGCGGTCGATGGATTCGGCAGTCGACAACCTTCGCAGCAGGCAGCCTTCGCCGCGCCACCACACCCCGTCATCCCCGCGAAGGCGGGGATCCAGGGCTCCATTGCGACATAGCGCCGAAGTCTCCACCCGCCTTCGCAGTGGCGACGCCCCAGCGAAGCGCCCCGCAAACCCAACCCACGCCCCCGGACGATTTGTCCACCCCGCTTAACCGACTTCTACCCCGCGCCCGCCGTAGAATCGGCGCATGAACGCCCGTGCCCTCAGCCCCCTGGATCGCGTGCTCAGCGAAACGCAGCGCGCCCTCGACACCGTGTTCGGCGCGCCGCTGGCCGAGCGCCCCAACCCGGCCGGCATCACCGCCGAACTGGTGCTGGAGCCGGCCGAGCGGCGCCACTCGGCCGGGCTGATGCGGATCAACCACGTCGGCGAGGTCTGCGCCCAGGCGCTGTACTGCGGCCAGGCCGCGGTCGCGCGCGACGAGGCCACCCGCGAACACCTGCTGCACGCCGCCCAGGAAGAGACCGACCACCTGGCCTGGTGCGCCGACCGCCTGCGCGAACTCGACAGCCGCCCGAGCCTGCTCAACCCGCTGTGGTACGCCGGCAGCTTCACCATCGGCGCGCTGGCCGGCCTGCGCGGCGACGGCTGGAACCTGGGCTTCGTGGTCGAGACCGAGCGCCAGGTCGAGGCGCACATCGACGAGCACCTGGAATCGCTGCCCGAGGGCGACCAGCGCAGCCGCGCGATCCTGCGCACGATGAAGGCCGACGAGGCCCGCCACGCCGCCAACGCCGAGGCCGCCGGCGCGCGGCTCCTGCCGATGCCGGTGCCGACCTTGATGGCGGCGGCTTCGAAGGTGATGAAGGCGGTCGCTTACCGGCTTTGAGCGCGGGGTTTTGCGCGCAGGGCGTTGCTGGGCTTGGGTCGACGGGGCCTGGGTCGTCCGGGTTTTGGATCGCGAGCGCCTGGGGGCCGGAGCGGAACCGTTGCCGGCGCCGGCCGCCGATTGGAGCGGTCGCGGCTTGCGCCGCTCCTACAGTCGGCTGCCGATCCGGCCGAAGCCCCTGTAGGAGCGGCGCAAGCCGCGACACGGCCCTGTGAGCGCCGAGGAGCCCAGCCCCGCGGCGCGGCCGCCCGATCCATCGGCCTGATCCCGCCGCCCCCTTCCCCGCCCGCCCCCTGACCCACGCCGGCCGACGAACGGCGCGTTCGCGGCTAACCTCATCCCCACAGCGGCTTCGGCCGACATCTGGCGCCCGGAAACGAAAAAGGCCGGCTTGCGCCGGCCTTTTTCGCGGTCCGCGCGGGACGGCCCTCGGGCCGCCCGGCGAGCAACCCGGCCTCAGTCGGCCAGATTGCGCCCGTGGTAGAGCTCCTCGATCTCGCGCTTGAGCCGCGCCTCGATCTTCATGCGCTCCTTGAACGAGAGGTTCTTGGCCTTCTCCTCGAACAGGTAGGTGTCGAGGTCGAATTCCTTCAGGTGCATCTTCGAATGGAAGATGTTTTCCTGATAGACGTTGACGTCGATCATCTCGTAGCGCGACTTGATGTTCTTGGCCAGGTAATCCTGGATCGAGTTGATCTTGTGGTCGATGTAGTGCTTGCGGCCCTTGATGTCGCGGGTGAAGCCGCGCACGCGGTAGTCCATCACCACGATGTCGGATTCGAAGCTTTCGATCAGGTAATTCAGGGCTTTCAGCGGCGAAATGACGCCGCAGGTGGCCACGTCGATGTCGGCGCGGAAGGTCGCGATGCCGTTGTCCGGATGGGTTTCCGGATAGGTGTGCACGGTGATGTGCGACTTGTCCATGTGCGCGACCACGGCGTCGGAGATGATCTCCTTGCCGGCGTCCTTCTTGTCGATCACCGGCTCTTCCGAGATCAGGATCGTGACCGACGCGCCCTGCGGGTCGTAGTCCTGGCGGGCGATGTTCAGGATATTCGCGCCGATGATCTCCGCCACATCCGTCAGGATCTGGGTGAGGCGGTCGGCGTTATACGCCTCGTCGATGTACTCGATATACCGTCGGCGCTCGTCTTCGGAGGCCGCGAAGCAGACATCGTAGATATTGAACGAGAGGGCCTTGGTGAGGTTGTTGAAACCCTGCAACCGCAGGCGCGGCAACGGCTTGACCACTGTAGGAAGATTCCGGTGAGACGGCGAGGGCCGCGATTATGAGGCAATTAGCCCCGGGGGGAAACGCACGCCGTTTTTGGGCGCTGTCGGTGACAAAAGCGTGACCGTCGCTGAACTTCCATCACAGGTCCCTATCGAACTGGGATTTTCGGCGGCAGGATTTGCCCCAGCGGCCGTATCGCCCTAAGCTCGGTCGAAAACAAAGCCCTAATCCCAATGTCCGCCAACCCGGTAGCCCCCTTGACCGCACTGCGCCGAACCAACAGCCCGTTGCTGCCTGACGGCGCGACGATCGAACGTTTCCTGGCCCACTGCCACCGCAGGCGTTATCCGTCCCGTACGGACGTATTCCGCCCCGGCGACCCGGCCAGCACCCTCTATTATGTCGTCTCAGGCTCGGTCAGCATCATTACCGAGGAAGAGGACGGCCGCGAACTGGTCCTGGGCTACTTCGGCCCCGGCGAGTTCGTCGGCGAGCTCGGTCTGTTCATCGAGAGCGACCATCGCGAGGTGATCCTGCGCACGCGCAGCACCTGCGAGCTGGCCGAGATCGGTCACGAGCGCCTCTACGACCTGCTGCTGACGCGGCTGTCGCTGGACGCGCCCAAGCTGCTGTATGCGATCGGCGCGCAGATTTCCCGGCGCCTGCTCGATACCAGCCGCAAGGCCGGCCGCCTGGCCTTCCTCGACGTGACCGACCGCATCGTGCGCGCCCTGCACGATCTGGCCAAGGAACCCGAGGCGATGAGCCATCCGCAGGGCACCCAGCTGCGGGTGTCGCGCCAGGAGCTTTCGCGCCTGGTCGGCTGCTCGCGCGAAATGGCCGGCCGCGTGCTCAAGAAGCTGCAGGCCGACGGCAAGCTGCACGCCCGCGGCAAGACCGTCGTGCTCTACGGGACCCGCTGAGCCCCGATGGGACGCGCCGCCCCGTCCGACCAGACCGCACCCACGGTGCGGCTGGCGGAACTGGGAGATGCCAGCGACGTGGCCGAGCTGCTGTGCCAGCTCGGCTACCCCTGCACCCGCGACGAAGCCGCCGAGCGGATCCTCGCGCTGCATGAAGACCCGCGCCATTACCTCCTGCTGGCCGAAATCGACGGCCACGCCTGCGGGCTGGTCTCCAGCCACACCCGCTATTCGCTGACCCACGGCGCCGACCTGACCCGGATCACCGCGTTGGTGGTGGCCGGCTCCTGCCACGGCCAGGGCATCGGCCGGCAGTTGCTGCGCGAAGTCGAGCGCCGCGCGCGCCGCGACGGCGTCAGCCGGGTGGAAGTGACCAGCAACGTCTCGCGCGCCGAAGCGCACGCGTTCTATCGGCGTTGCGGTTATTCCGATGGGTCGCTGAAGTTCGTCAAGACGCTGGGCGACTGAGCGGCTGCTTCGGGCAGCCTGATCCAGACCTCGCATTGCCTCGTCGGCCGATTGGCCGCGTCGCGGCTTGCGCCGCTCCTACAGTCGCCTTCGGCAGGTTCGAAAGCTCCCTGTAGGAGCGGCGCAAGCCGCGACCGCGACACTTCGACTACCGCGCCGGCTGCCGTAGCCCGTGTCGGGGCAGCCTGATCCAGACCTCGCACTGCCTCGGCCGCCGATTGGCCGCGTCGCGGCTTGCGCCGCTCCTACAGTCGCCTTCGGCAGGTTCGGGAGCTCCTGTAGGAGCGGCGCAAGCCGCGACCGCGACACTTCGACTACTGCGCCGGCTGCCGTAGCCCGCGTTCGGGCAGCCTGATCGAGACCTCGCATCGCCTCGGCCGCCGATTGGCCGCGTCGCGGCTCGCGCCGCGCCTACAGTCGCCTTCGGCTGGGCCGACCGCTCTTGCGGCTTGCGATCAATCGGCGGCGGAAGCGACAGGCTCGCCGCCGCGGCCGGGGCAACCCCAATTCAGGATCGGGGTGCCGGGCGGCAGCACCCGGCGGAACATCGCCACGCGTTTGGCCTTGGGGTTCACCACCACCGGCTTGCGCGCGGCCTGCAGCAGCGGCAGGTCGGCGCTGCTGTCGGAGTAGGCGGTTTCTACCGGGGCGGTGAAGCCGGCTTCGCGCAGCATGGTCATCTTCATGTGCGAGTGGCAGTGGCGGCGCGCGCCGAGCGCGCCCAGGCGCGGGCCGACCAGGGTGCCGACCACCGGCACGTCCTCGTGGGCGACGAAGGCCAGGATCGCGCGCGCCAGTTCCGGCGGCGCGCCGGTGGCGACGACGACCTGGTCGCCCTGCTCACGGTGATGGTGCAGCACGTCCAGGGCGATCGGCAGCAGCCGCGCGCGGATCTGTTCGGTATGGCCGGCGACGTAGCGGTCGATCGCGGCATTGAGGGTCCGCTCGCCGCCCATTCCGATCGTGCCGACCCAGACATAGGCCGAAATGCCGACCCGGCGCGTGCGCAGCCACGCCACCATCGGCCCGGCCAGCGGCGTGATCAGCAGCGCCAGCGCCATCCGCCACCACGAGCGCCGGATCAGCCACGCGAACAAGTGGCTGCCCGAATCGCCGTCGTACAGCGTGTGGTCGAAATCGAACACCACCAGCGGCGCGCCTTCGCGCACCGCCGGGAAGCGTGCGGCGACGGCCGGCCCCAGGCTCATGCGGCGAACAGGCGCTGCAGCGCCGTACCGGGGTCGCGTTCGCGCATGAAGCTCTCGCCGACCAAAAACGTCTGCACCCCCGCTTCGCGCATGCGCGCGACGTCGCCGACCGTGGCGATGCCGCTCTCGGTCACCAAGGTGCGGTCGCGCGGCACCGCATTGCGCAGCGCCAGCGTGGTATCGAGCGACACTTCGAACGTGCGCAGGTTGCGGTTGTTGACGCCGATCAGCTCGCAATCGGTCTGCAGCGCGCGCTCGAGCTCATCGATGTCGTGCACTTCCACCAGCACGTCCATACCCAGATCCATCGCCAGCCCGGCCATTTCGATCATCGGGCCGTCCTCGAGCGCGGCGACGATCAGCAAGATCGCGTCGGCGCCGATCGCGCGCGCTTCGTAGACCTGATACGGATCGACGGTGAAATCCTTGCGCAGCACCGGCAGCGCGCAGGCTTCGCGCGCTTCGGCCAGATAGGCGTTGCTGCCCTGGAAGAAATCGACGTCGGTCAGCACCGACAGGCACGCGGCGCCGCCGGCCTGGTAGCTGCGCGCGATCTCGGCCGGGCGGAAGTCCGGGCGGATCACGCCCTTGGACGGGCTGGCCTTCTTGACCTCGGCGATCACCGCCGCCTCGCCGGCGGCGTGCTTGGCGCCGATCGCGCGGACGAAGCCGCGCGCCGGCGCCTGGGCGCGCGCGCGTGCGCGCAGGTCTTCGAGCGAACGCACGCGCGAGCGCTGCTGAATCTCTTCGTGCTTGCGCGCGATGATGGTGTTGAGGATGTCGCTCATGCCTTGCTCTTGCTCCCGTACGCGCGTTCGACCTTGGCCACGCGCAATTCGAAATGGTCGTACCAGTGCTCGCGCCCGTAGGCGCGGGTGGCGGCGTGGTCGGCCTGGCGCTTCCAGGCGGCGATGGCCGCCTCGTCGCTCCAATAGCTTACGGTGATGCCGAAGCCGTCGCCGCCGCGCGCGGATTCCACCCCGAGGAAGCCGGGCTGCTGCGCGGCCAGTTCGACCATGCGCTGGGCGGCTTCGGCGTAGCCGGCGTCGTCGCCCGGGCTGCGCAGGGAGCTGAAGATCACCGCGTAGTACGGCGGCGGCGGCAGTTTGGCGAAGCTGGCGGACATGCTGGCTCCTGGGGGCGGGAAGTTTGCGGTTTTGGCGGGGGTGGCGTCGGCCTTTATTTTCCTGCCAGTTCCGTGGTGAGCGCGACGAACTCATCGAGCTTGGCCCGCGCCGCGCCGGAAGCCAGCGTGCGCCGCGCCAGCTCGATGCCCTCGGCGATGCTCTCGACCTTGCCCGAGACGTACAGCGCCGCGCCGGAGTTCAGCGCAACGATCTCGCGCGGCAGGCCGTCGCGGTTTTCCAGCGCTTGCAGCACCATCGCCTTGGATTCGGCGGCGTCCGCGACCCGCAGGTTGCGGCTGGCGGCCATGGCGATGCCGAAATCCTCCGGATGCACTTCGTACTCGCGCACCTCGCCGTCGCGCAGTTCGCCGACCAGCGAGCCGGCGCCGAGCGAGAGCTCGTCCATGCCGTCGCGCCCCCACACCACCAGCGCGCGCTGCGCGCCGAGTTCCTGCAGCACGCGCACCTGGATGCCGACCAGGTCGGGATGGAACACGCCCATCAGGATGCTCGGCGCGCCGGCGGGATTGGTCAGCGGCCCGAGGATGTTGAACAGCGTGCGCACGCCCATCTCGCGCCGCACCGGCGCGACCACCTTCATCGCCGGGTGGTGCACCGGCGCGAACATGAAGCCGATGCCGGCGCGCTCTATGCACTGCGACACCTGTTCGGGCTGCAGCTCGATCGCCGCGCCCAGCGCTTCGAGCACGTCGGCGCTGCCGGACTTGGACGAGACGCTGCGATTGCCGTGCTTGGCCACCTTGGCCCCGGCCGCAGCGACTACGAACATGCTCGCGGTGGAGATGTTGAAGGTGTGCGCGCCGTCGCCGCCGGTGCCTACGATGTCGACCAGATGGGTTCTATCGGCGACCGTTACCGGCCGCGCGAATTCCCGCAACACGGTCGCCGCGCCGGCGATTTCGCCGACGGTCTCCTTCTTCACCCGCAGGCCGGTGAGGATGGCCGCGGTCATGGTCGGCGAGACTTCCCCGCGCATGATCGTGCGCATCAGCGCGACCATTTCGTCGTGGAAGATTTCGCGGTGTTCGATGGTGCGCTGGAGCGCTTCTTGCGGAGTCAGGGGCATGGCGTCTTGAGTCGGGGAATGAGGGAATGGCGAGTCGCGCGAACGCAGGGACGGGGCCGCAACGCGGTCACCCTCGCCATCGCTGCCGCGGCTCTGCGATCGGGTTGTTCATTTCCCTCATCCCGCTCGCCCGCTCAGCGCTGCAGGAAATTGCGCAGCAAGGCATGGCCGTGCTCGGTCTTGATCGATTCGGGATGGAACTGCACGCCTTCGACCGGATGCTCGCGATGGCGCAGGCCCATGATTTCCTCGAAGCCGCCGTCCTCGTACTCGGTCCAGGCGGTGACTTCCAGGCTGTCGGGCAGGCTGTCGCGCTCCACCACCAGCGAGTGGTAGCGGGTGGCTTCGTAGCCGTCGGGCAAACCGGCGAACACGCCGCGGCCTTCGTGGCGGATCGGCGAGGTCTTGCCGTGCATGATCCGCTTGGCCCGGATCACCTGGCCGCCGTAGGCCTGGCCCAGGCTCTGGTGGCCCAGGCACACGCCGAGGATCGGGGTGTGCGCGCCGAGGCGGCGGATGACTTCGAGCGACACGCCGGCCTGATCGGGCGTGCACGGGCCGGGCGAGATCACGATGCGCTGCGGCGCCATTCGCTCGATCTCGTCGACCGACAACTCGTCGTTGCGGATCACCCGCACCTCGCTGCCGAGCGTCTGCAGGTACTGCACGAGGTTGTAGGTAAAGCTGTCGTAGTTGTCGATCATCAGAACGGACATGACGCGCCTCGGGTACGGGTGGTGCCTGGTTGCAAGCTGGAAGCGCGCCGGCCGGCGGGCCGGCGCGAGGACGGACGAGCGGACTGGCCCGCGCGCGGCGGCGCCCGTCCCCGGGGCATCGGGCCGGCATTATCGCGTGCGGGGATGACGCCCGGAACGCCCCGGCGCCGGGCACGGGTCGCGGATTCGGGATCGGGTTTCCTCGGCGGGACGCCCACGGGCCTGGCATCCCCGGGCCCGAAACACGGGAGCCGGAAGTTCAGGAGCGGGAAGTCGGACAGTGCGGTCGCCCGGAGCGGGAGAACCGTCGCGGCGCGGTCGTCGCGCCGACCGCGGTCAGCGGTCGCGAAGCAGGGAAGCGAAGGCGGGGTCACGCGGGAAATCCTCGAAAGACGGCAGCGGGCGGACGGAGGCGCTACGCCACCATCGCCAGCCCAGGCCGGCCTTCGGGGATTTCGTCGGGATCGCGCGGAGGATCATGGGGCTACTGTAACCGCTGGGCGGCGGGGGCGCGAGCGGGGGGATCGCTTGCTGCTGGGACAAGAGCGTCGGGCCTGAAGGCCCTCCCACAAGAGCGCTGCGATCCTGCGCCTTTGTGTGAGGGCCTTCAGGCCCGAAGCTTTCCTTCCAGTCCACCCGCCCTAACCGCCCGCCTCGCCCAGACTCACCCGCACCCGCAGCCCCGGCGCGTTGTCGAGCAAGGCGATGTGGCCGCCGTGCCGGTGCAGGATCGCCCGCACCAGGCTCATGCCCAGGCCGGTGCCGGGCGAGCCGCGGTGTTCTTCCAGGCGCAGGAAACGGTCGAACACGCGCTCGCGGTCGGCGGCCGGGATGCCGGGGCCGCGGTCGTCGATCTGCAGCACGATGGCGTGGCGCTCGCGCTGCACGCTCAGCGCCACTTCGGTGTCGGCCGGGGCGTACTTGATCGCGTTGTCGAGCAGGTTCACCAGCATCTGGAACAGTTGATCGGCGTCGCCGCGCACCGCGGCGGCGCCGGGTCCGGGCAGGTCCACGGTCAGGGCGATGCCGCGTTCGGCGGCGATCGGCGTGTACAGCTCGGCGGCATCGCGGGCGAGGTCGCTGAGGTCGAGCACCGGTTCGTCGTGCACCGGCGACTGCGCCTCGATCCGCGCCAATCGCAGCAGCGCGCCGAAGGAATGCAGCAGTTGGTCGGTCTCGCCGATGGCGGCGTCGAGCTGGGCGCCCGATTCCGCCCCGGGTTCGCGCCGGCGCAGCTCTTCCAGGCGGTTGCGCAGGCGCGTCAGCGGCGTGCGCAGGTCGTGGGCGATGTGGTCGGTGGCGTGGCGCACGCCGTCGAGCAGGTCTTGAATGCGGTCGAGCATGGCGTTGAAGCGCCGCGCCAATCGGTCGAACGCGTCGTCGCTGCCGTCCAGGCGCGCGCGCAGCGCCATCTCGCCGCTGCCGACGCGTCCGGCGGTGTCGTCCAGGTGGCTGAGCCGGTGCGAGACCCAGCGCGAGGTCAGCCAGCCGATCAGCGCGCCCAGGGTCGCCGCCACCAGCAGCGCCGCCAGCGCGGTGCGCAGCATCAGGCCGAGGAAGCGGTCCTGGCTGCGGGTGCGGGTGCCGGTCAGCAGCGTGGTGCCGTCGGGCAGGCGTTGCAGTTGCGCGACCACTCGCAGGTCGCCGTCGGCGCGGTGTTCGGTGAATTCGATCCAGCGCGCGCCGCGATGATGGCGCGGCAGGGCGACATTGCCGGCGACCACGCGCCCGTCGGGCGCGGTCATCGCGTAGACCGCGTCGGGATCCTCGTCGGCCTCGATGCGGTCGCGCAATTCGCCCAGCAGCGCGCTGCGGCCGTCGTCGGTGTACATCTCGACAAGGCCGGCGGCGTCGACCCGGACCAGGTCGCGCGCGTCCTGGATCAGCATCGCCGACACCGCGTAATGCACGCCGATGCCGAGCAACACGAACGCCAGCAGGAACGAGGCGGTGACCGCCAGCGCGAGCCGCGCGCTGGTCGAGCGCGGCATCAGCCGCATGCGCGCGGCTCCGCGCCGGCGCGCGCCGCGCTCATGCGCCCAACCGGTAGCCGGCGCCGCGCACGGTGTGCAGCAGCGGGCGCGGGTAGCCCTGGTCGATCTTCTGCCGCAAGCGGCTGATGTGCACGTCGATGACGTTGGTCTGCGGGTCGAAGTGATAGTCCCACACCGCCTCCAGCAACATCGTGCGGGTGACCACGCGCTCGGCCTGGCGCATCAGGTATTCGAGCAGGCGGAACTCGCGCGGCTGCAGTTCGATGCGCTTGTCGCCGCGGCGCGCTTCGCGGCTGAGCAGGTCGAGTTCCAGGTCGGCCACGCGCAGCCGGGTCGGCTCGCTGCCGCCGGCGCTGCCGCGGCGCAGGATGCTGTCCAGGCGCGCGGACAGTTCGGCGTAGGCGAAGGGTTTGACCAGGTAGTCGTCGGCGCCGGCGCGCAGGCCTTCGACCCGGTGGTCGACTTCGCCCAGCGCGGTCAGCAGCAGCACCGGGGTGCGGTTGCCGGCGCCGCGCACGGTCTGCAGCAGGGGCAGCCCGTCCAGGCCCGGCAGCATCCGGTCCAGGACGATGGCGTCGTAGGTTTCGGTGGTGGCCAGGAACAGGCCGTCCTTGCCGTTGCCGGCGTGGTCGACGCTGTGGCCGTCCTCGCGCAGGCCCTTGGCGATGAAGCCGGCAGTGTGGGGATCGTCTTCGACGAGCAGGACGCGCATACCGCCTCCGCGAACGCGACGGTGCATGAATGGGGCGCCGACAGGATAGCGCGCGGGCCGGTGGGCGAGGCGCGAATGCGGCGGCGCGGTCTGGGGTGCGGCGGGGGCGGGAGGGCCGATCGGCAGGCGCGCCGCGCCTGCGCGTCAGCGCGAACCCCACCCCATCGGCTCACGCCCGCGGCGAGCCTCTTGCTGAGAGGCCCCGCGCCGGCTCACACCGGCGGCGAGCGTCTTGTTGAAAAAAGATACCCCGCCGGCTCACGCCGGCGGGGTATCACCCCCACGCCGACGATGCGTGGGGCTCGGGGGAGCAGGCTCGCGAAGGATCAATTCGAGGCCGGCGCCGCTTCCGGAGCCGCTGCGGCCTTGGCGGCCTTGGCCTTCGAGGCCTTGTGGTGCTTCTTGTGCTTGTGATGCGCGGCCTTCGCGGCCGGCGCGGCGGCAGTCGAACCGGCGGTCGCCGGCGCGGCGGCGAAGGCGGAACCGGCGAACGCGGTCAGCGCGGCGGCGAGCAGGACGGTGCGGACGTTCATGGTGTGGCTCCTGGGCAATGCGGGGTGGGAGGTCTGGACCGGTGGGGTTGGCCCCCATCGCGGAGCCAGATTGCGCCCGCCGCCCTGCCCCGGCCCTTTCCGGCGCATGAACTTTTTTTAATCCGCGCCGGATGCATTTTTGCGACGACGGACGCGGACGCGGCGCACGGGCGGCGGCGTCGCGACCGCCGCCCGGTCCGTGCGGGACGCTGGTCACCGGCCGATCACGCCGAGCTGGCGCTGCAGGCCGAGGTTGTCCTCCAGGTGCCAGTTCTCGGCGATGCGGCCGTTCTCGACCCGGTACAGGTCGAAGGCCTGGAAATCCACGCGCTGGCCGCGGCCTTGGGTCGTCCCGAACCGGCCGGTGAAGCGGCCGGTGAATTGCAGGCGCAGGGCGACGCGGTCGCCGGCGGCGACCAGGTCGGCGATCTCGACTTTCAGATCCGGCACGGCGGCGCGGAAGTCGCGCGAGGCCTGCAACGGGCCGTCCGGCCCCTGCGCGCGGCCTTCCGGCAAGGTGCGGTCGGCGAAGTCCGCGGCGAGCGCGGCGCGCGCATAGCCCGGATCGCCGGTGTTCCAGAACGCGGCGTAGCGGCGCGCGGCGAGGACGACGGCGCGCGAACGCGCGTCGTCGCGGTCGACGAAGCGGCGCTGTGGGATGGGCAGGGTTGTATCGTCGGTGTTGGCGGGCGCGGCGTTTGCGGTTGCGGCGGCGAGCAGCAGCGCGGCGGCGGCCAGCGCGAAAGGTTTGGGAAACATGGCGACTCCGAGGACGTGCGGAAGGAGCCGCATGGTCGCGTCCGCGCGCGGACGCGGCATCGGGCCGCAGCACGAATCAGTTTTCGGCCGCGCTTGAAAATGGAAGTCCGACTGTAGGAGCGGCGCAAGCCGCGACGCGGCCGATCGGATGCCGAAGGCGCGCGACGCGCGACGCGGCTTCACGATTCGGAACGAATCGATTTACGGCGTTGTTTCATTGGCGCGGTCGCGGCTTGCGCCGCTCCTACAGGGAGCGAGCGCAGCTACACGGCGTCGGGGCGGTTGAAACGGAGGTCCGACTGTAGGAGCGGCGCGAGCCGCGACGCGGCCAATCGGATGCCGCAGGCGCACGAAGCGCGACGCGGCTTCACGATTCGAGTCGAATCGATTTGCGGCGTTGTTTCGTTGGCGCGGTCGCGGCTTGCGCCGCTCCTACAGGCGGCGGCGCGGCAACGGCGCGGGCTTACAGCCCGCGCGCGGCCTGGGCCACGGCGCGGAACAGCGCGCGGCCTTTGTTCATCGTCTCTTCCCACTCTTTCTGCGGGTCGGAGTCGTAGACGATGCCGGCGCCGGCCTGCACGTGCAGACGGCCGTCCTGGATCACCGCGGTGCGGATGGCGATGGCGGTGTCGGCGTCGCCGTGCCAGCCGATGTAGCCGACCGCGCCGGAGTAGACGTTGCGCTTGACCGGCTCGAACTCTCGGATCACTTCCAGCGCGCGGATCTTCGGCGCGCCGCTGACGGTGCCGGCGGGGAAGGTCGCGCGCAGCACGTCGGCGTAGCTCATCTGCGGCTTCAGCTGGCCGGTGACTTCGCTGACGATGTGCATGACGTGGCTGTAGCGCTCGATCACGAACTGTTCGCCCACTTCCACCGTGCCGGCCTGCGACACCCGGCCGACGTCGTTGCGGCCCAGGTCGATCAGCATCAGATGCTCGGCGCGCTCCTTCGGATCGGCCAGCAGTTCGGCTTCCAGCGCGTGGTCTTCATCGACCGTCTTGCCGCGCGGGCGGGTGCCGGCGATCGGGCGCACGGTGACTTCGCCGCCTTGCAGGCGCACCAGGATTTCCGGCGACGAGCCGACCACCTGGGTGCCGCCGACATCGAGGAAATACATGTACGGCGACGGGTTCAGCGCGCGCAGCGCGCGGTACACGTCGACCGGGCGCGCCTTGAACGGCACGCTGAGTCGCTGCGACAGCACCACCTGGAAGATGTCGCCGGCGCGGATCAGTTCCTTTGACTTCTCCACCGCGTCGATGAAGCCTTCGCGGGTGAAGCCGGAGACGAAATCGCCCTCGTCCAGGCCCACCGAATCCAGGGTTTCCGGATAGCCGGGGCCGCCGATGCGCAGGCGGTGCACGAGCTGGTCGAGGCGGCGGTTGGCGCGCGCGTAGGCCTGCGGCTGGCTCGGATCGGCGTGCACGATCAGATACAGCCGGCCCTTGAGGTTGTCGAACACCGCGACTTCCTCGCTCTGCATGAGCAGGATGTCGGGCGTGCCCAGTTCGTCGGGCTTGTCGCTGCCGGCCAGGCGCGGCTCGATGTACTGGATGCATTCGAAGCCGAACCAGCCGACCAGGCCGCCGGCGAAGCCCGGCAGGCCGTCGATCTTGGGCACGCGCTGGGCGCTGCGCAGGCGTTCGACTTCGGCGAAGGGATCGTCGACGACGCGGCTGTCGATCAGCTCGCCGTTCTCGGTGACGAACAAGGTGTGCCCGGCGAAGGCGTACACGCGCTGCGCCGGCAGGCCGATGATCGAATAGCGGGCGAAGCGTTCGCCGCCCTCGACCGATTCGAACAGATAGGTGTGGGGGCCGTCGGCGAGCTTGAGATAGACCGAGAGCGGAGTATCGAGGTCGGACAGGACCTCGCGCACGACCGGGATGCGGGTGTAGCCGTCAGCGGCCTGCTGCTGGAAGAGTTCGTGCGAAATCACGCGGGCATTCCTTCATGGACGAGTGGGCAGGAGCGGTGATGACCGACGGCCACCATCGCCAACCCACGTCGGCGCAGAAGGAATGCGGGTTCGCCCAGGCTTGCATGGCCGCCACTGTACCCGACTTCGCGCGCCGTGCGCGACGGTCAGGACGCCTTGCCGTGCGCGGCCGGGTCGGCCAGCAAGGGGCAGCCCGGCGGCAGGTGCATGCGCACCCGGCCGGGCACGCAGTCGATGCGGAAGTGGTGGGACTGCACCGGTTCGCCGTCGAGGTTGAGGTTGAGCGCGCGCGGCGACTCGATCTCGACCCAGCGCAGCTGCGCGCGCGCGGCGATGCGTTCCAGCGCGGCGTGCTGGCCTTCGGTCAGCAGCGAGCGCACGGTGGCGCCGACTTCGCCGGACAGGTCCGGCACCACGGTCACGTCGAGCAGGCCGTCGTCGATGCGCGCGTCCGGGCACAGCGCCTGACCGCCGCCGGCCTGGCGGCCGTTGCCGATGCCCAGGGCGATGAAGTCGCCCTCCCACTCGAAGCCTTCGCCGCGCACGCGTGCGCGCATCGGCTCGATCTTGCCGAGCTTGGCGATGCCGGTGACCACATAGGCCAGGCCGCCGAGCATTTTCTTCAGGCCCGCGTCGGTCTCCAGGGTGACCTGGGTGCCGAAGCCGCCGCTGGCCAGGTTCGCCGCCCAATGCACGCCGTCGGGCGCCTGCAAGCGCAGCAGGTCGATCGGCCGCGGCGGCTGGCGGTGGATCAGGTCCAGCGCCTGCAGCGGGTCGGTCGGGATCGTCGCGGCGGTGGCGAAATCGTTGGCGGTGCCCAGCGGCAGCAGGCCCAGGCTCGGCAGCGCGGCGGCGTCTTCGTCGCGATGGGCGAGCGTGGTCGCCACTTCGCTGAGGGTGCCGTCGCCGCCGCCGGCGATCACCGTGTCGACGCCGTCGGCGACCGCTTCGGCGACGTAGCGCTCGGCGTCGCCGCCTTCCCAGGTCACCCGCACGTCGAGCTCGACGCCGCGGTCGCGCAAGGCGGCGACGGCTTCGCGCACTGCATCGTTGCCGGCGGACTTGCCGTTGAGGATCAAGCGCCAGCGGGGACGGGTCATGCGCGGTTCCAGGGGGTGTGGGGCGGCGAGGCTAGCAGTGTCGCGCGAGGGCCGGATGAATGTTCGGATGCGCCAAGTCTGTCACACACCTGTCATCGCCTATCCGGAGTATAGGAGGCCATATCAGGGACGACGGGCGGAGGCTGGATTGCCTCCAAATCTTCCGGGACGCGGGCCGCAAGGTCCGCGTCTTTTTATTTGCGCGGCGGAATGCGGCGGTCGCTTACGGATTGGGTTCGTCGTAGTTGCGTTGGCGCGGTCGCGGCTTGCGCCGCTCCTACAGGGGCTGCGGCCGGTGCGTATCCGACTGTAGGAGCGGCGCGAGCCGCGACCGCGACACCAGGCCGACGACGCCTCTCGCACGCGGCGACGACTCACTCCAGCGCCGCATCCGCGAACACCACGCCATCCTCGTCCGCGCACACCCAATCGCCGGGCCGGATCGACACGCCGCCGAACGCGAGCGCGACATCGCGCTGCCCCTGCCCGTTCTTGTCGGTCTTGCGCGGACACGTGCCCAGCGCTTTCACGCCCAACGCCATCGCGCCGATCGCCGCGCTGTCGCGGATCGCGCCGAACACGATCACCCCGGCCCAGCCGTTCGCCGCCGCCTGCGCCGCGAGTTGGTCGCCGAGCATGGCCCGGCGCGACGAGCCGCCGCCGTCGATCACCAGCACCCGGCCCGCGCCGCGCTCGGCCACGGCCGCGCGCACCAGCGAGTTGTCTTCGTAGGCCTTGACCGTGCTGACGATGCCGGCGAAACCGACGCGGCCGCCGAAGTCGCGCAACGGCAGGTCGAGCACGCGCACCTGCGCATCGAAGCGGTCGCACAGGTCGCAGGTGTTCACGGCGGCGTCTCCGAAGTCCAGGCGATCTTGCTACCTTGCCACGCGCCGGGCCTATCCGCGGGCTGCGCCCCGGGATCGGGGCGCAGCATCGAGCGACGGCCTCAGCCGCGTCCGTACCAGGAGATCGCCGCGATGGCGCTGGTGAGTCCTCCATCGAGCACAGTCCACGCGGTCCAAGTGTTGCCGTTCCATTCGCGCAGATAGGGCCGTTTCTGCGCATCGACCGCCGCCACGGTGAGCCGGCGCGGGTGCCAGCAGGCGACGCCCACGCCCTGCGCGAACACGCCGCCGTGCGCCTGCCAGGCCTGCCAGCCGTTGTCGTGGCTGCGCTGCCACACACTGCCGTCGGTGCCACGTACGAACACTTCGATCTTGCCGTCGGCGCGCGCCACCGCCGCCGGCGCCGCGCCGAGGGCCACGCCCGGCCCGCCCAGCGACACCCAGCCCGACCATTGCCCTCCGGCGAGCAGGTTGTTCCAGAGCATGCCGTCCAGGCCGACGGCGAACACGATCAGCCCCTGCGCACCCCAGGCCGCGACCGCCGGTCCGGAGCCGAAGCCGCCGCCGAGCGACTGCCATGCGCCCCAGGCGCTGCCGTCGTGGCTGCGATGCCAGATCGGCGAATCGCTGCCGTCGCTGGCGCGCACGAACACGTCCAGGCCGACGCCATCGCGGCTCACCGCCGCCGGGTTGGAGGTCAGCGTGCGTCCGCTGGGAGCGCCCAGCCCGGTCCAGCCGGCCCAACCAGCGCCGTTCCACTGGTTGAGATAGAGCTGCCGGTCCAGGCCCACGCCGAATACCGAGAGCCGGTTGGCCGCCGTCGAAGCCACCGCAGGCGCTTCCAGGAAACCGCCGCCGAGCGACTGCCAGTCGCGCCAGACGCCGCCGGTGCGCGAGCGCCAGTACATGCCGCCATCGAGGCCGAGCGCGAACAGGTCGGTGCGGTTGCGGCTGCGCAAGCGTTCGAGCACGTTGCGGGTGATCTGCTGGGCCTGCGCGTTTTGCAACTGCGTGTCGATCGGCGCGCCGTTGATATCGGGATAGATCAGCGGATCCGCGTTGTAGTCGTCCAGGCCCCAGCTCCACTGGATCGTGCCGCTGGCGAATACGGTCGCGCCGGAGTCGACGTCGTGGGTGACGGTGTGTGCGGTGGTCTTGTTCGGGTTCGAATTCGTCGGCGACGCGCCGATGGTCCTGATCCCGGGGCGGCGCTCGGCGAGGATTTCAGGCAACGAATCGACCTCGTATCCCATCAAGGCTCGCAGCCTATCGCCGGTTTGCAGACCGGTGTCCTGGGTCACCCAGGTGCCGGCGTCGGCAACGACGAAATCGGCGCTGTAGTAATCGTGGGGATAGCCCGTCGGCGTTCCTGCGGTGTATTTCGGCAGGTCCTCATGGGTACGAAACGCGACGCCGAGCAATTGATTCTCGGGCCGTGAGATCGCCGGAGTTCGGAAGCCGCCCATGACGCTCATCACCCGGTCGGCACCGCTCGCGCCGATATCGATGAGAACCTGGATGAAGCACGTATTGGCCGAAAAGAATCCGAGATTGAGTCCTGCATCGCGCGCGGCTTCGACATTGTCGCGCATCGGCGCGGACCAGTATTCGTCGTGCCCCACCGACAGGAAGCCGCGGTGCTTCGCCAGCAGATTCGCCGAACGGTGCACGTCGACGTTGGTCGCGTAGGTCACGTCGTAACCTTCGCGCTCAAGAAAACGCACGAAGTTGTATTCCTGGCCCCGCCCGCTGGTGAAATAGGTATGGTTGAGCGTGGTCAGGAATTCGCCGGCGCCTACGCCGAAGCGCCCCGACGCGCTGCCGCTGTCGATCGCGCCCGCCGGCGCTCCGCTGGCGAGATACGAGGGGTTGTTGCGGATTCCGTAAGGCCGGTCGAAGGACAGCTTGACCGCAGGGACGCCGCCGTCCTTGGTGGGCTGCGCGTTGGGAAACGGATGGGAATTGCCATAGAAGGACTTGCCTCCCGCCACCGCGCCCGGCCAATTGTTGTAGGCGTGATACGTGGTCACGCTCTGCTGGAACAGGAAATCCGAAGCGCGCGCGTCGTCGCGCAGCGCGAACACGATGTAGCTTTGCTTGGCCGCGCGCGTCGCGTCGGCGACGACGCTCAGCCGCGCCAGGTAGATGCCGCTGACCCAATCGGCATCGCTGGCGAAGGCAGTGGAAAGACGAAAGGATTCGTTCCAGCGGCATTCGACCAGGCCGAAGTCTCGGTACCCCGGATTGGACGCATCCAGCGTCGGCATCGGCTGGGCGTAGCCGTCCAACACATGCGGCCCCGACACGCGGCGCGCGCCGGCGCCGCCGTACCAACCCATGCGGAACACTTCCAGCGTGTAGCGCGGGCAGGCGCCCGGCGCCGAACACACGGTTCCCGGCGCCGCGCCGTCCTTCAGGTTGACGAAGAACACGACCTCTTCGCCGCGGTTGTAGCTGGTGCGCGAGGCGTAGCCTTCGATCTCGCGCAGCTCGGCGGGGTCGGTCAGCGTCCAGTCTGAATGGCCGGGACGCTGGTTTTCTTGTTGGATCGGGTTCACGGCGACACTCCTGTCGTTGCCTGGGTCCCAATCTAATCGTGCGGCATCGCGCAGATTAGGACAGGCAACCGCGCGCGGAGCCGGCCGCGCTCAGCCCCTCGCCGCGTCCACCGCCGCCTTCATCCGCCCGATCACGTCGGCGTAGTCGGGCGCGTTGAAGATCGCCGAGCCGGCGACGAAGGTGTCGGCGCCGGCGGCGGCGATCTCGCCGATGTTGTCGGCCTTGACCCCGCCGTCGATCTCCAGCCGGATCTCGCGGCCGCTGCGGTCGATGCGCTCGCGCACGCGGCGCAGCTTCTCCAGCGCCGAGGGGATGAAGCTCTGGCCGCCGAAGCCGGGGTTGACCGACATCAGCAGGACCAGGTCCAGATCCTCCAGAACCCAGTCGAGCACGTCGATCGGCGTGGCCGGGTTGAGCACCAGGCCGGCCTTGCAGCCGTGCGACTTGATCAGCTGGATGGTGCGGTGCACGTGCGCGCTGGCTTCGGGGTGGAAGCTGATCGTGGTCGCGCCGGCCTTGGCGAAGTCCGGGACGATGCGGTCGACCGGCTCGACCATCAGGTGCACGTCGATCGGCGCGCTCACGCCGTGCTTGCGCAGCGCCTCGCAGACCATCGGGCCGATGGTCAGGTTGGGCACGTAGTGGTTGTCCATGACGTCGAAATGGACCCAGTCGGCGCCGGCCTTGATCACGTTGTCGACCTCCTCGCCGAGCCGGGCGAAATCGGCCGAGAGGATGGACGGGGCGATGACGGTGGATTGGGTGGCCATGGGCGGAACCTGGGAGAAAGGCGGCTATTGTCGCCCCGGTCCGCCCCACCTGCAAAAACCGAGCGGCTATTTGCGCTTGCGCAGCGTCTGGATCCGGTCGTACGCGCGATTGATATCGCGCGCCTTGGCCTCGGCGCGCTGGCGGATATCGGTCGGGTCGTTGGCGTAGCGGTCGGGGTGGTATTGCGAGATCAGGCGGCGATAGGCCTTGTCGATGTCCGCGTCGCTGGCCTCGCTGTCCAGGCCGAGCACGGCATAGGGATCGTCGCCGCGCAGCTTGAACCAGTCGGTGTCGAAGGCGTGGCCGATCAACAGGCCGACGATCGCGCCCAGGAACGGGTTGGCGCGCAGCAGCGCGGCCCCGGCGAAGAATCCCAGCAATTTGCCGTACCAGCGCTGCTTCATCGCGACCGCGACCCGCCCTGCTCCCGGGCCGGCGCGGCCCCTCGGCAGGCATCTTAACGGGGCTGGCGCGCGCGCAGGCGGCCCGGCGCGGCGCCGGCCGCGGGCCCAGGCCGCCCGGACCGCGACGCCGGGCCTGCACGGCGGCCGCAAGCGGCGTACACTGCCCGGCCCCGTCGCGCGCCCGCGCGCGAGTCCGGGCGGCCCGGAAGGCCCAGGCCCACGACCGTTCGGGCGCGCAAGACGCGGCGGGGAGTCGTGCCTTACGCCATCAGGGGTCCCACGTTGACGACCACGCTGCTGCAATCCGAACTGCCCGGCCTGCCTTTGCGCCATCGCGGCAAGGTCCGCGATGTCTTCGATCTTCCCGCCGACCGGCTGCCCGCCGGCGCCGCACCCGGCGGCGACTGCCTGCTGATGGTCGCCACCGACCGCCTCAGCGCCTTCGACGTCGTGCTGCCCGACCCGATCCCGGGCAAGGGCGAGATGCTGTGCCAGATCAGCAATTTCTGGTTCGGCAAGACCGCGCACATCATTCCCAACCACCTCACCGGCATCGATGTCGCCGCAGTGCTGCCCGAAGGCGTCGATCCGGCGCTGTACGCCAAACGCACGGTGGTGACCAAGCGGCTCAAGCCGGTGGCGATCGAATGCATCGCCCGCGGCTACGTGATCGGCAGCGGCTGGAAGGACTACCAGCGCACCGGCCGGATCAGCGGCATCGCCCTGCCCGGCGGCCTGCGCCAGGCCGAGCAGCTGCCCGAGCCGATCTTCACCCCCTCGACCAAGGCCGCCGTCGGCGACCACGACGAGAACATCGACTTCGACACCGCGGTGCGCACGGTCGGCGCCGAGCTGGCCGAAGCGGTGCGCGACGCGACCCTGCGCCTGTACCGCTACGCCGCCGACTACGCGGCCCAGCGCGGCATCCTGCTGGCCGACACCAAGTTCGAGTTCGGCACCGACGCCAATGGCCGGCTGTACGTCATGGACGAGATGCTGACGCCGGATTCCTCGCGTTACTGGCCGGCCGACCAGTACCAGCTGGGCACCAGCCCGCCGAGCTACGACAAGCAGTTCGTGCGCGATTACCTGGAAACGCTGGACTGGGACAAGACCCCGCCGGGCCCGAACCTGCCGGCGCAGGTGATCGAGCGGACCCGGGCGAAGTACGCCGAGGCGCTGCAGAGGCTGGCGGGCATTTCGGTCGACTGAGCCGGGACGCTGCGAGAGGAAGGGCCGCGCAAGCGGCCCTTCGTCGTTTTGGGCTGCGTAGTCGGATGCCGTGGCGTCGTGGTTCGGATTGGCGCGGTCGCGGCTCGCGCCGCTCCTACAGGGGCTGCGGCCGTCGCATGGGCTACCTGTAGGAGCGGCGCGAGCCGCGACCCGGCCAATGGGCAGCCGATGCAATACGCACGGGCGGCACCCTCGCCCGACCTCGCCCGACCTCGCACCGACCCCACCCACGCCAACCCGCCCCCCAACTGTCGCCCGCTTTACAGACCCCACCCACAACGCGCGCCACACTGGCCGCATCGCCGCCGACCGCGTCCCGCCGCCCGCCATGCGCGCTACCCTGCCGAACCCCCTCGCCGCAGACCCGCCCCCGCATGAACATCGGTTACCTGTACCTGGCCGTCGCCATCGCCGCCGAGGTCGTCGCCACCAGCGCGCTCAAGGCCTCCGAGGGCTTCACCAAGGCCGGCCCTTCGCTGATCGTCGCCGCCGGCTACGGGGTCGCGTTCTACTTCCTGTCGCTGGTGCTCAAGACCGTCCCGGTCGGGGTCGCCTATGCGCTGTGGTCGGGCGTCGGCATCGTGCTGATCTCGCTGATCGGTTGGCTGTTCATGAAGCAGCATCTCGACGCCGGCGCGATCGCCGGGATCGGCCTGATCGTGTCCGGGGTGTTGGTGATCCAGCTATTCTCGAAATCGGCGGCGCACTGAACGCCGTGGCGGGCCGCGCGCCCGCCGCAGCGCGCCCGCGCCGCTCCAGCCGCGCGCCGTCGCACGGCGCGTCAGCCACCGCGCGGGCCGCCGGCCCGTGCTTCGCCCACGGGAGCCGTCCATGAGCACCCTCGCCCACCCCGCCGCCACGCAGCGCCCGATCGACCGCTGGTTCGCCAGCTATTCCGGCGATCACCGCAACGCCACCAACCAGCGCATCCACGTGTTCGCCGTGCCGGCGATCCTGTGGAGCGTGATCGCGCTGCTGTGGTGCATCCCCTCGCCCGACGCCATGTTCCGCCCCGGCGTGTGGGCGGCGCTGCCGATGTTCGCGGCGATGCTGTTCTACTACCGCGCCTCGCGCCCGCTCGGGCTGGGCATGCTGGTCCAGTTCGTCGCGCTGTCGGCGCTGACTTACTGGATCGCGCAGCGCTTCGGCATCCGCACCCTGCTGTGGACCGCGATCGGCGTATTCGTGGTGGCCTGGATCGCGCAGTTCATCGGCCACAAGATCGAAGGCAAGAAGCCGAGCTTCCTGACCGACCTGACCTATCTGCTGATCGGCCCGGCGTGGGTGCTGGCCAAGCTCTACCGCAAGCTGGGTTGGGCGTACTGAGCCGGCACCGGCGGCGCGCCGGCCCGCTCAACCGACCAGCGGCACGTGCGGGCTGAAAAAGCCGAGCAGCAGCGGAACGCTCAGCAACAGGGCGGTGACCAGCCACCACATCAGCGCGGCCGGCAACGCCAGCGCGCCGGCGCTCGGCCACGACAGCGGCCGGTGCTCGCTGTCGCGCACCGCCAGGCGCACGCCGAGGGTCAGGCCCAGCCACGGCAAGGCGGCGACCAACGCGATCTGCGCCCACTGCGGCGCCTGCGCGCCGAACAACCCCCAGGTCAGCGCGGCCGGAATCATCGACATCAGCGCGAACTGCACCGCCATCATCTCAGAGCCCTCGCGCAGCGACCCGCCCAGCGCGTTCGGCGCCAGCCGCCGCAGCACCCAGGCCACAGGCTTGAGCCACACCAGGAACAAGGCCACGACCAAGAGCGCGATGCACAGCATGGCCAGGACCACTTTGCCGACCATTGCGATGTCCATGCGGTTCGTCTCCTTTGCGCTGGCGTTGGCGCCTGTTTCGGCGGGGTGGTGTTTCGGTTCGGCGAGTGGCGGCGTCGTTGTGTTGGCGCGGTCGCGGCTCGCGCCGCTCCTACAGGGGCGGCGGCCGGTTCGTATCCGACTGTAGGAGCGGCGCAAGCCGCGACCGCGAAAACCCAACGACCGCGCACCCGCCCTGCAACCGCCCCATACTCAGCCGATATCGAACCACCGCAGCGCCTGACGCAACACCACCGCCTCGCCCCACAGCAACGCCACTGCCGGCAACGCCGCCCACAACGCCCGCGGCCACGCCAGCTTGGCCCCGGCCGGATCGGGCAGATACAAACGCACGCCGACGCCCAGCGCCAGCCACGACAGCGCCACCGCCAATGCCGCGAACGGCGCGCCCGACCCCAGCGCCGTGCCGTTGGTGGCGATCAACCCCGTCACCGCCAGCATCGCCCACAACACCGCGCCGAACAGCACCGTCCACAGCGCCGCGCCGAACGCCGGCCGCGCGCCGACCGCGCGCGCGACCTGGGCGCGCAGCAGCCATGCCGCCGGCGCCAGCCCCAGCACCAGGATCGCCAGCAACGCCAATCCCCAGCCCACCGGTCCCGCCGTCTGCACCGCATACTTCACAATGTCCGCCCCGTCACGCCATTCGCGTCCGCCCGCAAGGCGGCCACGATAGCCCACCAGCCCCGGCCATGCCCGCCCGCGATCTGCTCCTGCTGCTGCTCGTCGTCCTGTCGTGGGCGATCAACTTCCTGACCTCGGCGCTGGCGTTGCGCGAGATCCCGCCGTTCCTGTTCACCGCGCTGCGCTTCGCCCTGCTGGCGCTGCCGCTGGCGTTCTTGCTCAAGCGTCCGGCGCCCGGGCAATGGCCGCGCCTGATCGCGGTGTGCCTGTGCATCGGCGTGATGCATTTCGGCCTGAGCTTCAGCGCGCTCAAGGCCGCCGGGGATTTGTCCTCACCGGCGATCGTGATGCAGAGCTATGTGCCGATGACCGCGCTGTTGGCGTGGTGGCTGCTCGGCGAGCGCTTCGCCTGGCGCACCGGCGCGGCGATCGCGGTCAGCTTCTGCGGCGTGCTGGTGCTCGGCTTCGACCCGATGGTGCTCGACCATCCGCTGGCGGTGGTGCTGATGCTGGTCTCGGCCGGTTTCCTCGCCCTGGGCACGGTGCTGATGAAGGGCCTGCGCGGGCTCGACATGTTCAGCCAGCAAGGCTGGACCGCGCTGATCGCGGTGACGCCGCTGCTGGCGATCAGCCTGTGGCTGGAGCCCGGCGGCGTGGCCGCGTTGCCGCAAGTCGGCTGGGTCGCCTGGGCCGGCGTGGCCTACGCCGCGTTCGTGTCCTCGCTGCTCGGCCACGGCTTGTTCTACGTGCTGGTGCAGCGCCATCCGGTCGCGCAGATCACCCCGTGGCTGTTGCTGGCGCCGGTGATCGCGATCGGCCTGGGCATCGCGTTCTGGGGCGACCGGCCGGGGCCGAGCCTGTGGCTCGGCGGGGCGATGGTGCTGGGCGGGGTGCTGATGATCGCGCTGCGCAATCTGGCCAAGGCGCGCGCGCGCTGACGTCGGCCGCAGCATTCGTAAGAGGGCCTTCAGGCCCGATGCTTTTGTCTCAGATCGCCGCGATCTGGCCGGAAGGCATCGGGCCTGAAGGCCCTCCCACGACTCAGCCGCGCGGCGGGTCGAACATTTCCGCGCTCGGCCGGAACGGCCGCGGCGCGTAGCCGAAATCGCGCTGCGCCGGCCCGATGTCGAAGGCCATGTCGCTGCGCATGCGCCGCACCGCCGCCTCGCCCAGGCCGGTGGCGCGGCCGGTGGCCTGGGCCGCGAGCAGGGCGAGGTTGAACAACGGCGACGGCAGCTCGATCAGCCGCACCGGCGGGCGTAGGCAGGCCAGGGTGCGCGCGACCATGTCGCGATAGCTCAGGGTTTCCCCGCCCGGCACCGCATAGGTGTGGCCGAAACTCGCCGGCGCCGCCAGCGCCGCGAACGCGGCCTGGGCCAGATCGTCCACATGCACCGGCTGGCGCAGGCCGTTGGCGCCGCGCGGCAGCGGGAAATAGCGCAGGCGCTGGGCCAGTTGCGCGATCCGGGTCAGGGTGGCGTCGCGGCCGGCGCCGTAGATCAGGGTCGGCCGCAGCACCGTGGCCGCATCGCTGCGCGGCTGCGCGGCGGCGAACAAGGTCGCCTCGCCCTCGCGCAGCTCGGCCGCGACCCGGCGCTCCTCGGCATCGGCCGAACCGCGCTTGGTCTCGGCGCTGGTCGAGCCGAACGCGACCACGCGGCTGGCCTCGACGCCCGAGCCGTCGTACCACTGGGCGAACTTGAGCAGCGGCCCGCAGCTGAAGATCGCGTCCACGCGCTTGGGCAGTTCGGGCATGTTCTGCAGATCGCCCTGCAGCCAGTGCAGGCCGGGCCGGTCGGTCTGCTCGCCGCGCGAAATCGCGGTGACCCGCCAACCGTTCTGATACAGCCGCTGCAGCAGCGGCAGGCCGATCTGGCCGCTGCCGCCGAACACCAATGCGTGCTTCATCCGTTCGTCTTAACCCTGGGCGCCGCCGCGCGCGGGCAATACCGCGCGCAGCCAGAAGTAACCGATCACTGCCGACAGCAGCGAGGCGCCGAGAATGCCGAGAACGGCTTCGTCGAACAAGAGCGGATCCTGGTAGGCCAGCGAGGCGATGAACAGGCTCATGGTGAAGCCGATGCCGCACATCAGGCCCAGGCCGACCATCGCCCGCAGGTCCATGCCGGCCGGGAACCGGGCCCAGCCCAGCGCGCGCATCGCCAGCGCCGCGCCGACGATGCCGACCGGCTTGCCGACCACCAGGCCGATCACCACGCCCATCGGCAGCGCCGCCAGCATGTCCTTCATCTCGATCCCGCTCAGCGACAGGCCGGCGTTGACGAAGGCGAACAGCGGCAGGATCGCGTAGGCCACCCACGGGTGCAGCGCGTGCTCGAGGGTTTCCAGCGGCGAGTGTTCTTTGTCGTCGTCGATGTTGTTGCGCTTGTCGACGTGCGGAATCATCAGGCCGGTGGCGACGCCGGCCAGGGTCGCGTGCACGCCGGACTTGAGCACGCACACCCACAGCACCACGCCCAGCGCCAGGTACGGCCCCAGCGATTTCACCCCGCGCCGGTTGAGCAGCCACATCGCCGCCAGCGCCACCGCCGCCCAGATCAGCGCGGTCACCGACAGGCCGTGCGAATAGAAGAACGCGATGATGAGGATCGCGATCAGGTCGTCGATGACGGCGATGGTCGACAGCAGCAGCTTCATCGCCGCCGGCACGCGCGAGCCCAGCAGCGCCAGCACGCCCAGGGCGAAGGCGATGTCGGTCGCGGTCGGCACCGCCCAGCCGCGCATCGCCGCGGCATCGCCGCGGTTGAAGGCATAGAACAGCAGCGCCGGCACCGCTACGCCGGCGATCGCGCACACCACCGGCAGCACCAGTTGCGAACGCTCGGCCAATTGCCCGCTCAGCGCTTCGCGCTTGATCTCCAGGGCCACGACCAGGAAGAAGATCGCCATCAGCCCGTCGTTGATCCACAGCAGCAGCGGTTTGCCGATGTCGAGCGCGCCGATGCGCACCTGCACCGGAATCTCGCGGAAGGCCTCGTAGGCCGCCTGCAGCGGCGAATTGGCGGCGATCAGCGCCAGCACCGCGGCGGCGATCAGGACGATGCCGCCGGCGGCTTCGAGGCGGAAGAATTCGCTGAGCGCGCGCAAGGCGCGTCGCGGCGTGCGCGGCGTAGGGGTGGTGATTTCGCTCATCCCGCCATTATAGGCGGGAGGTTTGCATGGAAATTGTGGACGCCGGGCCCACGCGGCCGCGCCCGGCGCGGGCTCAGCCCAGCATCGCCAGTTCCAGGCCGATCCAGGCCAGCAGCGCCAGCACCAGCACCGCGCCCTCGCGCCGGCTGATGCGCAGGTCGCCGCGCAGCATCGGATACAGCATCAGCGCGAACACCGCCGCGGCCGGCAATTCGAAGCGCACGAACGAGGCCGGCAGCGGCAGCGTGCGCAGCGCGGCCATGCCGCCGAGCACGAACAACAGGTTGAACAGGCTCGAGCCGATCACGTGGCCGACCACGATCTCGCCCTGCCCGCGCCGCGCCGCCGCAACCGCCGCAGCGGCCTCGGGCAGCGCGGTGCCGATCGCCACCGGCAGCAGGCCGGTCAGCAGCGGCGACAGGCCCAGCGCGGCGCCGATGATCGCCGCATTCGGCGAACCGAAACCGCCGGCCGCGGCCGGCAGCGGCGCGTGCAGGCTCCACAGGCCGTGGCCGCCGACGATGAGATACGCGCCCAGGTGCAGCAGCGCCGCGGCGATCAGCAGCCGGATCAGATTGAGGCCGAGATGGGTCTGGGTCTGCGCGTAGGCCGCGATGGCGTCCTGCACCTCGGGCTTCTCGTGGCGGGTGCGCACAGTGGCGTACGCGACCACGGCGACGAACACCACCAGCATCGCCACGCCTTCGCCACGGCTCAGCGCGCCGTCCAGGCCCAGGCCGATCACGCCCAGCGTTCCCAGCAACAGCACCAGCAACAGCGGCGCCAACGCGCGCCAGCGCACCGTCAGCGGCGCGGCCAGCGCCGCCAGGCCCAGGGTCAGGCCGAAATTGACCACGTTGCTGCCGACCGCGTTGCCCAGCGCCAGCGCCTGCTGGCCGCGCAACACCGCCTGCAGGTTCACCGCCAGCTCGGGCAGCGAAGTGGCGAAGGCCACCAGCACCAGGCCGGCGGCGAACGGCGAAATGCCCAGACGCTGGGCCAGCCCGGACGCGCCCTTGACCACCGAGTCGCCGCCCAGGGCCAACAGCAGCAGGCCCAGCACGAACAGGCCGACAGCTTCCAACATGGCATTTCCCCTTGCGTTGCGGTGGAGCCGTCAGGCCCGTTGGGTCGCGACCGGCGCGCGGGCCCGGCGTGGGCCGGGCGCGGATGGCGTCGCAGCGATTATGCCCAGCGAACCGGGCTCAGGAGCAGCCCTCGACATAATCGACCTGCGGCGGGACGCCGACGCGCCAGCGCGCCACCTTGCCGTCGCTGGAGGTCTCGAACACCAGCACGCCGCCGCCGGCGTCGCTGACGCGCAGCACCTTGGCGCCCTGCTCGTACTTGTGCGGCTGGGTTTCGATGCGGCCGGCGTAGAGCTTGCCGATCTCGTCCGCACTCATGCCTTTCTTGCCGCCGCCGGGCGCGATTTCCTTGTCGTTGCCGACATCCACGCGCACGAACTTTCCGTCTTCGACCATGAAGCCGAAGTCGCGCGGATTGCTGCCCCAGATCGGTTGCAGGTAGTAGCAGCCGCCGGGTTCGTCGGGCTTGCCTTTGAGCTCGCCGCCCCAGGCTTGCTTGGCCTGCTCGGCGGTCATGCCGAAGCGCAGGTCGCCGTAGCCGTCGAAGCGCGCCTGGCCGGCCGCGGCCGAAGGCGGCGGCGAGGACACCGGCGCGGTCGCCGGCGGCACGTTTTCGGCAGGTTGATCGTCGATCGGCGCGGGATTGACCGGCGGCGCGGCGGACGCCGATTCCTGCGGCGGCGGCGCGGCTTCGCGCTGGCACGCGGCCAGCGCGAGCAGCGCGGCGGCGAGCAGGCCCAGGCGGGCGGGCAGCGAGTTCGGCGCGAGGATCATGGGCGGACTCCGGCGCAAGAGCGCGTTGCGAATGGCCGGAGCAGCCTAGCGGTTTTGCGTGAACGCGGCGAGAAGCGCCTCAGTGGAACCGCAGCCGTCGTGCGTTGCGCGGGTTTCGGCATTGTGGGAGGGACTTCAGTCCCGACGCTTTCGTTCCAGACCTTCGCAATCGGGCCGCAAAGCGTCGGGACTGAAGTCCCTCCCACAAAAGCCGCGGCCGCGGGACTGCAGTCCCGCGGCCGCGCTCAGTCGCGCTTGGACGGATCGAAATGCTTCTGCAGCCCCGCCCAGCACGCCTGGTAATCGCGCTGGCGGTGCGCTGCGTCGAAAGCCTGCGCGGCCGGACGGATCACCGCGCGGGTTTCGAACATGAAGGCCATCGTGTCGACGATGACGTGCGGCTTGCTCAGGTCGGCGTGCGAGGCCTTTTCGAAGGTCTCCGCATCCGGGCCGTGGCCGGTCATGCAGTTGTGCAGCGACGCGCCGCCGGGCGCGAAGCCGCCGGCCTTGGCGTCGTACACGCCGTGCACCAGGCCCATGAACTCGCTGGCGACGTTGCGGTGGAACCACGGCGGGCGGAAGGTGTGCTGGGCCACCAGCCAACGCGGCGGGAAGATCACGAAGTCGATGTTGGCCGTGCCGGGCGTGTCGCTGGGCGAGGTCAGCACGGTGAAGATCGACGGGTCGGGATGATCGAAGCTGATCGAGCCGATGGTGTTGAAGCGGCGCAGGTCGTACTTGTACGGCGCGAAGTTGCCGTGCCAGGCGACCACGTCCAGCGGCGAGTGGCCGATGTCGGCGCGCCACAGATGGCCCTGGAACTTGGCGACCAGTTCGAACTCGCCGTCTACGTCTTCATAGGAAGCGTGCGGAGTGGAGAAATCGCGCGGATTGGCCAGGCCGTTCGCGCCGATCGGGCCGAGGTCGGGCAGGCGCAGCAGCGCGCCGAAGTTCTCGCACACGTAGCCGCGCGAGGCGCCGTCGAGCAGTTCGACGCGGAAGCGGATGCCGCGCGGAATCACCGCGACGTCCATCAGGTCGACTTCCAGCGCGCCCAGCTCGGTGCCGATCAGCAAGCGGCCCTGCTGCGGCACGATCAGCGTTTCGCCGTCGGCGTTGTAGAAGAACCGGCCCTGCATCGAGCGGTTGGCCGCATACAAGTGGATGCCGCAGCCGTGCTGGCCGGCGGCCGAGCCGTTGCCGGCCATGGTGTACAGGCCGTCGACGAAATCGACCGCGCCGCTGTCGGGCAGCGGCAGCGGATCCCAGCGCAGCTGATCCGGCGACACCGGGCCGTCGCCGAAATCGTTGTGGAAACGCGGCTGCGAGTACGGCGAGAACGCGCCGTGCATGGCCGCCGGACGGATCCGGTACAGCCAGCTGCGGCGGTTTTCCTGGCGCGGCGCGGTGAAGGCGGTGCCGCTGAGCTGTTCGGCGTAGAGCCCGAACGGCGCGCGCTGCGGCGAGTTCTGCCCGTCCGGCAAGGCGCCGGCGACGGCTTCGGTGGCGAATTCGTTGCCGAAGCCGCTCATGTAGCCGCGCGGAAGCTGGCGCGAAGAGTCGGTGCTGGGCATCGGGATCACGTTGTCGATGTCGTTGGCTGCGGTACTCATGCGGACTCGCTATGCGGTTGGACGCCGCGCGCATCGGCGGCGTGGCGCCGTCGTGCGACCGCGCCGTTTCGAATCTTCGCGGCCGCGGCGCCGGCGCTCGGGCACCGGCGCGGCGCGGCCGCCGCCCTTCAAACTATCGCGCGGTAGCCCGACGAACGCTCGGTCGACGACTCGATCGCCAACCCCAGTTCGCTCGCCAGTTCCAGCACCCGCGCAGTGTCCTTGCGCCAGACCAGCAAGGCGTTCAACTGGTCGCTGAAGCTGTCGTCGAGCAACAGCAACCTGTAACCGCCGCCATGCTTGCCGCGTTCGGCTAGCAACGGATCGAGCCAGGCGAAATAGTCGTCCGGCAAGTACCCGCGCCCGTTGGCGTGGCGCGGGAAATCCGTCAGCGGCTCGGCGAAGAAATCGCTGATCTGCTGGTGCACCTCGTCGACCTTGTCGCCGACGGCCAGGTGGTTCACCAGCTTGAACACGATCGCGTTCTGGATGAGCTCTTCCGGCGACGGATCGTCCAGCCAGTCCAGGTCGGGATCGTCGCCGGCGTTCTCGATCGCGGCCGTCAGCGATGCCAGTTCTTCTGGATCCAGCTCCCGGCAGGTCAACAGGTCGACGAGTTCCTTGAGCATTTCCAAAGCCTTGCGATGAGAGGCGCTTATAGTACGCCGCGGCGCATCTGGTCGCGTTCGATGCTCTCGAACAGGGCCTGGAAGTTGCCTTCGCCGAAACCTTCGTTGCCCTTGCGCTGGATGATCTCGAAGAAGATCGGGCCGATCGCGTTCTGGGTGAAGATCTGCAGCAGCTTGCGCTGGTGGGTTTCCGGGTCGGCGTCGATCAGGATCTTGTTCTTGGCAAGACGCGGCACGTCTTCGCCGTGGTTCGGCACGCGCATGTCGATCACGTCGAAGTACGTGTCCGGCGTATCCAGGAAGTCCACGCCCTGCGCGCGCATCGCCTCGACCGTGTCGTAGATGTTGTCGGTGAAGCAGGCGATGTGCTGGATGCCCTCGCCCTTGTAGGCGTCCAGATACTCGTTGATCTGGCTCTTGGGGTCGTTGGACTCGTTGAGCGGGATGCGCACGATGCCGTCCGGCGCGGTCATGGCCTTGGACACCAGGCCGGTCTTGGCGCCCTTGATGTCGAAGTACTTGATCTCGCGGAAGTTGAACAAGCGCTCGTAGTAGTCCGACCACTTCTGCATGTTGCCGAAGTACAGGTTGTGGGTCAGGTGGTCGATGAAGGTCAGGCCGAAGCCGGCCGGGTTCTGATCGGCGCCGGCGATCGGCTCGTAGTCGGCGTAGGCGTCGCCCTGGCCGCCGTACTGGTCGACCAGGTACAGCATGCAGTCGCCGATACCCTTGACCACCGGCGCGTCGATCACGCGAGTGTCGGCGCGATCGGTCACCGCTTCGCCGCCGTTGGCGAGCACGGCCTTGAGCACTTCGCCGGCCGGCTGCTTGAAGCGGATCGCGAAGCCGCTGGCGCAGGGGCCGTGGGCGTCGGCGAACGCCGAGGCGAAGCTGTCGGGGGTCTCGTTGACCAGGAAGTTGACCCCGCCCTGGCGGTAGACGGTGACCGGGCGCGACTTGTGCTTGAGCACGGCGGTGAAGCCGAGCTTGCGGAAATAGTCGTGCAGCAAGGCGCCCTGGCCCTTCGGGGCGGCGAATTCGACGAACTCGAAGCCGTCGATGCCGAGCGGATTTTCGAAGGTGGTGACCTGCATGCCGAGGTTGGGCTGTGCATTCATGGCATTGTTCTCGGGTGGCGGCCGGATCCGCTACGGACGGCCTCAGGGAAAGTGGTCGTTATAGTTTCACATGAAACCATAATCAAGACACAGTGCAGCATGACTCGACCGAATTCCCATTCCGGGGCGCCCGCCCCGTCCGACCCGGCCGCGGCTGAACCGCCGTCCGGCCGCCCCGTCGCCGCGCCCGTGCGCGCCGGCGCCCGTGCCGGCGGCCGCCACGCCGAGCTCGACCTCGACCACTTCCTGCCCTACCGGCTGTCGGTGCTGTCGAACCGGGTCAGCGGCGCGATCGCCCGGGTCTATTCGCAGCGATACGCCCTGAGCGTGACCGAATGGCGCGTAATGGCGGTGCTGGGGCGCTTCCCCGGCCTGTCGGCCAACGAGGTCGCCCAGCGCACGGCGATGGACAAGGTGGCGGTGAGCCGCGCGGTCGCGCGCCTGACCGAGGCCGGCCGGCTGGAGCGCGACACCCACGACGACGACCGCCGCCGCTCGGTGCTGCAGCTGTCGCCGGACGGCTACAAGATCTACGACGAGGTCGCGCCGATGGCGCTGGCGTTCGAGCAGCGGCTGCTGGCCGGGATCGAGACGGTCGAGCGCGAGGCGCTGTTCCGGCTGCTGGACCGGCTGGACGAGCTGGAGATGCAGGCCGAGGCGGAGATGGCGGCGGAAACGCGCTGAGGCGTCGCTTCTCGCACCGCTCTCCGCCATCCCTTCTTCCACCGTCATTCCGGCGAAAGCCGGAATCCATTTTTGCCGTTGCGCTGAATGCCGGTTACGAGCAGCAACAAGATCAAAATGGATTCCGGCGTTCGCCGGAATGACGACGGGATGGGGGACGTGGCCAGGAAGGCGGCGCCGCAGGCGCGGTTTCGCGGTCGCGGCTTGCGCCGCTCCTACAGGGGGCGGCCGGGGCGGTCGCGGTAGTTCGGCTGGGCGCTTATTTGCGCTGGTTGGCGAGCAAGACGATCAGCGCCACTGCGCCCACGGCGCCGCCGACCAGCACCAGCAAGACCAGCCAGTGGAAGATGCTCACGCTGCCCATCGTCGTCGCTCCCGGCGATCCTCGCCGCTGGCCTACTATCGCGCATCCGGCCTGCGCGCGTTTCGCATCCGCGCAGCGCACAAACGAAAACGGCGGCCCAAGGCCGCCGTTTTCGCATTCGAACCTGCTGCGGCTTTATTTCACGCCGTGCATCAGCTTCTGCACCAGCGGCGCGATCAGGAACAGCAGCGCGCCGGCGCCGACCAGGGCCCAGAAGCCGAAGGTGTAGCCGCTCAGCGCCGAGGTCGTGGTCATGCCGCCTTCGCCGCTGACGTGGCCGGCGAAGATGCCCGAGAGGTTGTTGCCGATGCCGGTCGACAGGAACCAGCCGCCCATGCCGAAGCCGACCAGGCGCACCGGCGCCAGCTTGGTCACCATCGACAGGCCGATCGGCGACAGGCACAGCTCGCCGATGGACTGGATCCAGTACACCGCGAACAGGGTCCAGAAAGGGATCTTGCCGTCGCTGAGCAGGCTGCCGAGGGCGAACATCAGCAGCAGGAAGGCCAGGCCGTTGAAGATCAGGCCCAGGCCGAACTTGCGCGGGATCGAGGGATTGGCCCGGCCCATCGCCACCCAGATCCAGGCGATCAGCGGGGCCAGGGTGATGATCGCGATCGAGTTGACCGACTGGAACCACGCGGTCGGGAACACCCGCTCGCCGCTGAGGCTGAAGACCAGGTCGGCCACGGCGCCGCTGAAGATGTCGCGGTCGACGATCTTGTCGGCGAGGAAGGTGAAGGAGCTGCCGGCCTGTTCGAAGAACATCCAGAACAGGATGTTGAAGGTGAAGATGATCAGCATCGCGACGACCTTGTCGCGCTGCTGCGAGCCTTCGCGGAAGCCTTCCACCAGCAACAGGCCGCACAGGCCCAGGAACATCGCGGTCAGCACGCCCTGCAGCGCGGTGGCGCCCATCGCCAGCAGGAAGTACACCGCCGGGATCGCGACCAGCGAGCCGAGGAACACGTACACGACCTTGCGCGGATCCTGCTGGCCTTCCGGCGGCACGCCGATGCCCTTGAGGCCGGCGCGGCCGAACCAGAACCACACCAGGCTGATCAGCATGCCCACGCCGGCGGCGATGAACACCATCTTGTAGTCCGGCAGCGCTTCGCTGCCGAAGATCTTCTTGGCCAGGTACTGGGTCAGCAGCGGCGCCAGCATCGCGCCGAGGTTGATGCCCATGTAGAAGATGGTGAAGCCCGAGTCGCGGCGCTCGTCGGCGACCGCGTAGAGCTTGCCGACCATGGTCGAGATGTTCGGCTTGAACAGGCCGTTGCCGCAGATGATCGTGGCCAGGCCGAGTTTGAAGATCTGCTCGTTCGGCAGCGCGATCATGAACAAGCCGGCCGACATGATGACCGCGCCGAGCAGGATCGAGCGCTGGTAACCGAGCACGCGGTCGGCGATGTAGCCGCCGAAGATCGCCGCGGCGTAGACCAGGGCCAGGTAGGCGCCGTAGATGCGGTTGGCCGGCGCTTCGCCGGCGGAGTCGCCGCCGTGGAACTGGTGGACGATGTACAGCACGAGCGCCCAGCGAATGCCGTAGAAGGCGAAGCGCTCCCAGAATTCGGTCATGAACAGCATCCACAGCGGCTTGGGATGGCCCAGTCGCTGCGAGAATTCGGGAATGGGCGCCTGGCCCTGGGTCGGTGTCGCGGCTCCGCTCATGCGGTGTCCCCTGATCGGTATGGAAACTGAATGAAAATCCCACGCCGACGGCACGGGCCGGGGAGATTTACCGGCACAGGCGGGCTGCGTCAAACATTCGTGAAAGTGCGGACAGCATGCTGCGTCGCAACATTTACCCGCGCAAGTGCCTGAATGGGGAAGATTTTTGCGTGTCTATAACGCGAAAGTCGCGCTAATGGCGGGCTTCATGCCGCCATCGGGTGACAACTGTCATGGTTCGCCCGAAAAGTCGGTAGCTCCCTGTAGGAGCGGCGCAAGCCGCGACCGCGAAACCACACTTACGCCGCCCCTCGCCCGTAGCCAGCGCCCTGTCAGCCCAACTTGAGCCGTAACGCTCGTCGTAGCCGAGGGTTCGCAGTCGCGGCTCGCGCCGCTCCTACAGGAGGCTGCGGGAGCGTCACTCGTGCGGCGCGGCGCCGTAATCCCCGCCGGGGCCGATGCTGGTGCGCACCGAGAACAGCTCCGGGAAGAACGTCAGCTCCAGCGCCTGCTTGAGGAAGCCGACCCCGCTGGAGCCGCCGGTGCCGCGCTTGAAGCCGATGATGCGCATCACCGTGCGCATGTGGCGGAAGCGCCACAGCTGGAACTGGGTTTCCAGGTCGACCAGGTCCTCGCACAGCGCGTACTCGCGCCAATACAGGTCGGTGTTCTCGTAGATGCGTTCGAACACCGGCTGCAGTTGCGCGTCGGCCACGTGCGGCTGGCGCCAGTCGCGTTGCAGGTGCGCGGCCGGCACGGCGTGGCCGAAGCGCGCCAGGTACATCAGGAATTCGTCGTACAGGCTCGGCGCGGCCAGCGCGCGCTCCAGCTCCGCCTGGCCCTGCGGGTCGTGGGCGAACACCTTGAGCATCGCCTCGTTCTTGTTGCCGAGCATGAATTCGATGGTGCGGTACTGCAGCGACTGGAAGCCCGAAGACGGCCCCAGGGTTTCGCGGAAGCCCATGTACTCCGACGGCGTCAGCGTCTCCAGCACCGACCATTGCTCGATCAGCTGGCGCAGCACCTGCTTGCAGCGCGCCAGCACCTTCTGGCAGCGCCAGACTTCGTCGCGGCGCAGGTGTTCGAGCGCGGCGCTGAGCTCGTGGATGATCAGCTTCATCCACAGCTCCGCCACCTGGTGCTGGACGATGAACAGCATTTCGTCGTGATGGCCCGGCTGCGACAGCGGGCGCTGCGCCGACAGCAGCTTGTCCAGTTGCAGATAGCCGCCGTAGGTGATGTGCCCGTGCAGGTCGGTATGGATACCGCTTTCCAGTTCGCGCTGGTTCTTCTCTACGGACATCGTCGGCGGCTCGGGCAGGGGCGCAAAGCGTAGCGCATCCGGGCACGCGCCGCGCCGGCGCGCCTCGGCCGCGACCGGCCCGTACGCAAACGCGCGCGACCAGCGCTCGGCGCGGCCGCGACAGCGGTCACGCAGTCGCGAGGTGTGCGACGCCCGCGCGCGACAATGGCGACGCCTGCCCGCCACCGCGCGCAGCGGCGCACGACCGGCCGCAGGCTCATTCTGCAGGCTTCATTCTCAAGGGGACTTCATGCACTCACTCGCTAGCCGCGCTCTCGCGGCCGGTATCGCTTTGTCTCTGGCCGGCACCGCCCAGGCCGAAATCGTCGTCAGCCAGATCTACGCCGGCGCCGGGTCGGTCTCGGCTTCGCCCTATCGCAGCAACTACGTCGAACTGCACAACACCGGCGACCAGCCGGTGTCGCTGGACGGTTGGTCGCTGCAGTACAACCCGTCCGCCACCGCCAACAACTGGCAGCGTTCCTCGCTGAGCGGCAGCATTCCCGCCGGCGGCTATTTCCTCATCGCCACCGGCAGCCCCACCAGCGGCCTCGCGGCGCTGCCGACGCCCGATCTGCAATTGGGGCTGAGCCTGTTGGCCAGCACCGGCCGCCTGGCCGTGGTCAGCGAAAACCGCACGCTCAGCGGCCAATGCCCGGCCGGCGCGCGCGATCGCGTGATCTACGGCAGCGCCGTGCGTTGCAGCAGCGCCGCGGCGCTCGCGGCGCCGGGACGCGACGCGCTGCTGCGCGGTCAGGAAGGCTGCTTCGACAGCGGCACCGACTCGGCCGACTTCAGCGTCGGCGCGCCTGCGCCGCGCAATTCGAAATCGCCGGCGAAGCCGTGCGTCGCGTTGCCGCCGCTCACGCTGAGCGTGGCCGACATCGCCAAAGTCGAAGGCGACAGCGGCCGCAGCGCATTCGTTTTCACGATCAAGCTCAACCGCCCCGCGCCGGCCGGCGGCGTGACGTGGCGCGCCAACACCAACCCCGGCAGCGCGAGTGCGGGCCAGGACTTCGATGCGATCGCGCCGGTCAACGGCACCATTCCCGCGGGTGCGAGCTCCGCCGCGTTCGTCGTGCAGGTGATCGGCGACCGCGTCGTCGAAGCCGACGAGACCTTCGAACTGCACGTGCAGGCGCTGACGCCGGGAGTGCTGACCGACGCCGACGGCGTGCTCAAGGCCACCGCCACCATCCTCAACGACGATTACCCGATCGTGCCGATCGGCGCGGTGCAGGGTCGCGGCGCGCAATCGCCGCTGCTCGGCCAGCTCGCGTCGGTGCAGGGCACGGTCACCGCCGTCGCCGCCGACGGCTTGTTCGTGCAGAACGGCGCCGGCGAGGCCGATGCCGATCCGGCCACCTCCGACGCGCTGTTCGTGCTGACCGGCCAGGCCGGCGATGCGTCGTTGATCGGCCAGCGCGTGCGCGTGTCGGGCACGGTGCTCGAATACGCGTCCGACCCGACCACGCCGACCGCCACGCTGACCGCGATCGGCGGCACGCCGGACATCCAGGTGCTCGGCGCCGGCAGCCTGCCGATGCTGCAGACGTTGTGGGGCCTGGCGCCGGACGCGGCGCAGGAGCTGGAACGTTTCGAAGCCATGCGGATCCGACTCGGCGGCGATCTGCGCGTGGTCGGCCCCACCGGCGGCCGCCGGGTTCCCGGCCAGGACACCACGATCAGCGACGGCACCTTCCAGGTCGTGTTCGCGCCGCCGGTGTCGCCGCAGCCGGCGCGTCCGCAGCGCGAACCGGGCCTGCGCGTGCGTCCGCAGAATCAGGGCGATTCGGCCAACGGGCCGTTGTTGCCGCTGTGGGACGGCAATCCGGAAGTGATCGCGATCGACAGCTCGGCCTCGGGCTCCGGCCCGCTGCAAGTCGCCGGCGACGCGCGGATGCGCGATGCCGGCGGCGTGCTGAGCGTGCGCAACGGCCGCTACACCTTGCTGATGAGCAGCGAAGGCAAGCCGCTGCTGACCGCGCCCGGGATGACGCCGCGCAGCGCCGACGACGACCGCGACAGCGCAACCAGCACGACGATGCCGCTGCCGCCGTTGCCGGCCGATCGCGCGCTCAGCATCGCCTACTACGATCTGGAGCGGATGTTCGATATCCAGGACGATCCGCGCTACGCCGACGAGGTGATCACCGTCGCCGCGTACGAGCGCAATCTGCGCAAGGCCGCGCTCGGCATCCGCCGCTCGCTCGGCGCGCCGGACGTGGTCGCGCTGGGCGGCGTGGAAAACGCGCAAGTGCTGCAGAACCTGTCGATGCGCATCGACGCCGACGCCGACGAAGCCCACGAGCCGCGGCCGCAGTATCAGTTCGCGTTGTTCGAAGGCCGCGATCCGCGCGGACTCAATCTGGCCTATCTGTACAAGACGGCATCGGCGCAGGGCGGCGGTTTCCCGCGCCTGAGCGATGTGCGGGTGCAGCCGATCGGCGCCGACGCCACCTGGGACGGGCCCGGCCCGCTGTACCGGCGCGCGCCGCTGGCGCTGGACGCGACCGTCCACCTCGGCGACGGCAGCGTCGCGCCGTTGAGCGCGGTGCTGGTCGGCCTGGACGGCCGCGCCGACAGCGAAGGCCCATCGCCGGACGTCGAAATCGTGCGCATTCGACGCCAGCGTCAGGCCGAGTTCCTCGCCGGTTACGTCAATCAACGTCAGAACCAGAGCGTGGACGGGATCAAGCCGCCGCTGCTGGTGCTCGGCGATTTCGACAACTTCGCTTTCAGCGATGGCTATGTCGACACGGTCAATGTCGTCGCCGGCACGCCGGGCGACGACATGGCGACCTCGGTGCACGACGGCCAGGACTGGGTGCAGCCCGACCTGATCCAGGCCGACAGCATGATCGAGCCACAGCGCCGCTATTCCTCGCTCGACCAAGGCAATGCGCAAAGCACCCGGCATGCGCTGCTCAGCGAGGAATTCGTGCTCGCCAGCGAACAGCTGCGGGTGCAGCGCGCGCGCATCAACGCCGATTTCCCGGCGATCCTGCACGACGATGCGAGCACGCCGGCGCGCGCGGCGAGCAGCGACCCGCTGCGCATCGCCTGGGTGCCGCGGCGGCGCGCCGACCTGTCGTTGCAGGTCGACGCGGACGGCGCGGCCTCGGTGGCGCTGGGCGAACGTCTGCGCTATCGCGCGTGGCTGCGCAACAACGGCCCGCAAGCCGCGAACGCGGTCGGCGTCGCCTTCGCATCGGCGACGGGCGACGGCGATCTGGAGGTGACGCCGCCGTCGTCCGACTGGACCTGCGCGGCGCCGACGGTCAGCGACAACGCCACCACGGTGACCTGCTCCGCGGCGAGTCTGCCGATCAACGCCGGCTATCCGTTCCAGATCGCCTCGGCCACCTACGCCGGCATGGTCGGCCTGTCGATACCGCTGGCCGCCTCGGCGAGCGCGCAGTCCTACGATCCCACGCCCGGCGACAGCCGCGCGGTCGGCTCGCTGTGGGTGACGCCGCCGCCGGAGCAGCCCGGCACGGGCGGCGCGCCGACGCCGTGACCCTGAGCGCGATCGCCTGATCGCCCGCCCGGCCCCGGCCTCCCGCCGGGGCCGGCGCGGGTTCGGCGTTGGCCCGGCAGGCACGGCTCGCGGCGCCTGTTCAGCCGCGCAACGCGCTGATAATCACGGCGATTTCGCCAAGGTCATCACATTGCAATCCCGCCTCGGCACTCTTGGGGCACAATCGTCTACCTGCCGAAGGGGTTCGGCAGGTACTCAATACGGGGAGCAACATGGACAAGTTACGGGGCCGCCTGCTGGCGGTATCGGTGTTGGCTTTCGCCGTCGCCGGTTCGGCGCAGGCGCAGGTCGTGATCAGCCAGGCCTACGGAGGCGGCGGCAACAGCGGCGCCACGTTGAAGAGCGACTTCATCGAGTTGCACAACAACGGCTCGACCGCGGTCGACCTGAGCAACTGGAGCGTGCAGTACAACTCCGCCGCGGGCACCGGCAACTGGCAGCGCACCGCGCTCACCGGCACGATCGCGCCGGGCGGCTACTTCCTGATCAAGCAGGCCGATGGCGCCGGCGGCACCGCGGCGCTGCCGACGCCGGACGTCGTCGGCACGATCAACATGGGCGGCACCGGTTTCCGCATCGCCCTGGTCAACAACACCAACACCGCGCTGCTGACCGGCGCCTGCCCGCTGTCCGCGGCGGTCGTCGATTTCCTCGGCGCCGCCTCGTCGGCGTGCTCGGAAGGCACCACCTCGGCGGCGCCGTCGAACACCGCCGCGGTGATCCGCAACAACGGCGGCTGCGCCGACACCGACAACAACGCCGCCGACTTCAGCGTCGGCCCGCCGACGCCGCGCAACAGCGCCAGCAGCGCCAACGCCTGCGGCGCGCCGACCCTGCCCAGCCTCACCATCGCCGGCGTCGACAAGCTCGAAGGCAACAGCGGCACCACGCCGTTCGCCTTCACCCTGACCCTGAGCGAACCGGCCGGCGCCGGCGGCGTCAGCTGGACCGCCTCCACCGTCGACGGCACCGCCGCCGCCGGCAGCGACTTCGTCGCCCTGACCAACGCGGCCGGCTCCATCGCAGCGGGCCAGACCAGCGCGACGGTCGTGGTCAACGTCAACGGCGACACCGATCCGGAAGCCTTCGAAACCTTCAAGCTGCGCATCGCCAACATCGTCGGCGCGCGCATGTCGGCGCCGGAAGCCAGCGCGACCATCGTCGACGACGATACGCCGGCGGTGCCGATCCACGACATCCAGGGCAACGGCGCGACCTCGCCGCTGGTCAACCAGATCGTCACCACCGAAGGCGTGGTCACCGGCCGCAAGACCAACGGCTTCTACCTGCAGACCACCGACGCCGAAGCCGACGCCGATCCGGCGACCTCCGAAGGCATGTACGTGTTCACCAGCACCGCGCCGACCGTCGCCACCGGCGACCGCGTGCGCGTGTCGGGCACCGTCACCGAGTACGTTCCGGCCGGCGTCGGCCAGCTGCCGCTGACCGAACTGACCCGCGCCAGCTACGCCAAGATCGGCACCGCCGCGCTGCCGGTGCCGGTGGTGCTGCCGGTGGTGTTGCCGACCTCGCCGCTGGACGCGCTGGAACGCTTCGAGAACATGCGCGTGGCGATCCAGAGCTTCAAGGTGACCGCGCCGACCAAGGGCAGCACCGACGAGCCCAGCGCCACCGGCACCAGCAACGGCATCTTCTACGGCGTGATCGGCGATGTGCCGCGTCCGTTCCGCGAACCGGGCATCCAGCCGGGCGACAACCCGCCGGCCGGCAGCATTCCGCCGATCCCGCGCTGGGATGGCAATCCGGAACTGATGACCGTCGACAGCAAGGCGCTCGGCGCGCCGCGGCTCGACGTCGCCACCGGTTCGGTGATCACCGGCATGACCGGCCCGCTGGACTACGGCTTCCGCCGCTACACCCTGCTGATCGATCCGACCGCCGCGGTCGTCGTCACCCCGGGCCCGCAGCCGCGTCCGGCGGTGGAAACCGTCGATCCCAACGCCGTCTCGGTGGCCGCCTACAACATGGAGCGGTTCTTCGACACGGTGCGCAACTCCGGCGACGACGCGGTGCTGACCCAGGCCGCCTACACCAAGCGCAAGCAGAAGGCGTCGCTGGGCATCCGCGATTATCTGAAGCTGCCCGACATCCTCGGCACGGTGGAAATGGAGAACCTGGCGACGCTGCAGGACATCGCCAACACCGTCAACAACGACACCGTCGCCGCCGGCCAGCCGAATCCGAACTACGTCGCCTACCTGCAGGAAGGCAACGACATCGGCGGCATCGACGTGGGCTATCTGATCAAGACCGCCGAGGTCGCGCCGGGCAAGCCGCGCGTGCAGGTGACCGCGGTGGCGCAGATCGGCAAGGACGAGACCTGGGTGCAGCCCGACGGCACCTCGGCCAAGCTCAACGACCGTCCGCCGCTGGCGCTGGACGCGGTGGTGAACTACGCCGACGGCCGCAGCTTCCCGATCAGCGTGGTGCTGGTGCACCAGCGCTCGCTCAGCGGCGCCGAAGAGGCCACCGACAACGGCAACCGCGTGCGCCTCAAGCGCCAGCGCCAGGCCGAATCGCTGGCGACTTACCTCAACGGGCGTCAGACCAGCAACCCGGCCACGCGCCTGATCGTGCTCGGCGACTTCAACGCCTTCGAGTTCAACGACGGTCTGGTCGACGTGATGGGCACCGTGGCCGGCACGCCGAGCCCGGACGACGCCACTGCGGTGACCGGCGACGGCGCCGATCTGGTCAATCCCGACCTGATCAACCTGGCCAGCATCTCCGAGCCGAGCGAGCGCTACTCGTTCGTGTTCGACGGCCACGCGCAGAGCCTTGACCACGTGCTGGTCAACGAAGAGATGGTGGTCAACACCGCCTCGATCCACATGGCCCACGCGCGCATCAACGCCGACTACCCGGAGACCAACCGCAACCTGGCCGACTCGCCTTCGCGCCTGTCCGACCACGACCCGGTGGTGGCCTACCTGGTGCCGCGCGAAGTCGCCGACCTGGGCGTGACCGCGGCCGCCAACGCCGCCTCGGTGGAAGTCGGCCAGAGCCTGGCCTACACCGCGACCGCGACCAACAACGGCCCCGGCCGCGCCGACGCGGTCGGCGTGGGCTTCGCCCTCGACGCCGAACTGCCGGCGCTGAGCGTGACCCAGCCGGCCGGCTGGAACTGCGATGCGCCGCAGGTGAGCACCGGCAAGACCTCGGTGGCCTGCCACACCGCCGTGCTGGCCAACGGCGCCAGCGCCAGCTTCGCGCTGAGCGCCGTCGCCGGCGCCGACCTGGCCGGCAAGACGGTCAAGCTGGCCGTGGCCGGCAGCACCGACTCGCTGGACAAGGTCGCCGGCAACGACAGCGCCGAGGCCTCCATCGCGGTGACCGCGGCGAGCAACGTCACCCCGATCGCCGACCGCCAGATGCTGATCGTCGACGGCGCCGCCAACGAAGCCAAGGTGTTCCGCATCGAGGTTCCGCAAGGCACCCGCGCCCTGCGCGTCATCACCCAGGGCGGCACCGGCGATGTGTCGCTGTACATCAAGCGCGGTTCGCCGGCGAGCGCGTCCAACTACGACCAGCGTTCGGTCCGCGCCGGCAACAACGAGTCGGTGACCGCGGTCGCGCCGGCCGCCGGCACCTGGTACATCACCGTGTTGGGCGGCGCCACCGCGTTCGCCCGCGTGGGCGTGTCGCCGACCCTGGTTCCCTGATCCACCGCTAGCAGCGACACCCAAGACCCCGGCTTCGGCCGGGGTCTTTTTTTGTCCGGACCGCGCAGTCCGCGCCGGAACCGTCGACGGTATCGATATCCATACGTCGCCGTGCTGACGACGAATGCACACACGCGGACAAGCCGTCGCGCGCGTTCGGCACGCCCGAGCGCGCACGCCGCGATGAACAGGCGTCCGCCGCTGGCGAAACTTTGTCCACCCGCCAACCCGCCGCACAATCCGAAAACTCCGCGCCGGCGGGGATTTAGCGCGCGATCGCGCGATCGCGGCCGCGCGCCCGAACCGCTCCAGCGCGCACACTTTCGCGGCGACGCATAGCGTGTTTCGCCCGCCAATGCATGCCGCAGCGCGCAACGGCGCTTAACACCGCTTTCGGTATCATCCGCGCCAGACGCAGCGCCCCCCATGTTGGATCGCGGGGGCGCCGCGGCTTTAGCCCGGCCCGGAACCTCCGTCGCTTTCCGACGGTCTCCGGACCCAGCCGTCTGAAGCTGACCAGCGCGCCCGGCACTGGATCCGGGACCGGAACGATTCGGACCTCATCCCCACCCGTGAGGACCTTCTCCCGATGACCGTCGCCGCGACGTTCGAAATCGAGTATCTCCAATACCTCGGCCCCGACGGCAAGCCCGTCGCCGAGATCCCGGCCGCGTTCAAGGACGCCAACACCCTGCTGCCGCTGTTCAAGCAGATGCTGTTCGTGCGCACCTTCGACAGCAAGGCCATCGCCTTGCAGCGCACCGGCAAGCTCGGCACCTATGCCGCCTGTCTGGGCCACGAGGCCACCCATGTCGGCATCGGCGCGTCGATGAAGCCCGACGACGTGTTCGCGCCGAGCTATCGCGAATACGGCGCGCAGTTCATGCGCGGCGTGCAACCGCGCGAAGTGCTGCTGTACTGGGGCGGCGACGAGCGCGGCAACGACTTCGCCGGCCCGCGCAAGGACTTCGCCTGGTCGGTGCCGATCTCGACCCAATGCCTGCACGCCGCCGGCGCCGCGCTCGCGTTCAAGCTGCGCAAGGAAAGCAACCTCGCCGTGGCCTGCTGCGGCGACGGCGGTTCGTCCAAGACCGACTTCTACGCCGCGCTCAATTCCGCCGGCGCTTACCAACTGCCGCTGATCCTGTGCGTGATCAACAACGGCTGGGCGATCTCGGTGCCGCGCAAGGCGCAGACCGGCGCCAAGACGCTGGCGCAAAAGGGCCTGGCCGGCGGCCTGCACTGCCTGCAGGTGGACGGCAACGACCTGATCGCCGTGCTCGAAGGCATGCGCCGCGCGGCGGAACTGGCGCGCAGCGGCGAAGGCGGCAGCGTGATCGAGTTCATGACCTATCGCCTGCACGACCACACCACCGCCGACGACGCGCGCCGCTACCGCGACGACGCCGAGGTCAAGGACGCGTGGACGCGCGATCCGGTGCCGCGCCTGCGCACCTACCTCACCGACCAGGGCGTGTGGAACGACGAACTGGAAAAGGCCTGGATCGAAGAGTGCGGCAAGAAGGTCGACGTCGAGATCAACGCCTACCTGGAAACGCCGGTGCAGCCGGTCGAAGCCATGTTCGACTTCCTCTACGCCGACATGCCGGCCGACCTCGCCGCGCAACGCGAGCAGGCGCTGCAGGAGAACCGCCGATGAACGCCGCCACGCAGAGCAAGATCGACACCGCGCAGGCCGCTGCCACGCCGGCCGCGATCACCCTGATCGAAGCGATCACCCAGGCGCTGGCCTTTGAAATGCGCAACGACCCGAGCGTGCTGGTGCTCGGCGAGGACGTCGGCGTCAACGGCGGCGTGTTCCGCGCCACCGCCGGCCTGCAGCAGATCTTCGGGCCCGAGCGCGTGCTCGACACGCCGCTGGACGAAACCACCATCGCCGGCCTCAGCGTCGGCCTGGCCGCGCAGGGCATGAAGCCGGTGGCCGAAGCGCAGTTCGACGGCTTCGTCTATCCGATGCTCGATCATCTGATTTGCCACGCCGCGCGCCTGCGCCACCGCACCCGCGGCCGCCTGACCTGCCCGCTGGTGCTGCGCGTGCCGTGGGGCGGCGGCATCCGCGCGCCGGAACACCACAGCGAAGCCAACGAATCGCTGTTCACCAACGTGCCGGGCCTGCGCGTGGTGCTGCCGTCGTCGCCGGCGCGCGCCTACGGTCTGTTGCTCGCCGCGATCCGCGATCCGGACCCGGTGATCTTCTACGAGCCCAAGCGCATCTATCGCCAGTACAAGGAAATCGTCGCCGACGACGGCGAGGCGCTGCCGCTGGACGTGTGCTACGTGCTGCGCGACGGCAGCGACATCACCCTGGTCAGCTGGGGCGCGCAGGTCAAGGAAGCGCTGGAAGCCGCCGACAAGCTCGCCGGCGAAGGCATCAGCGCCGAGGTGATCGACGTGGCCACGCTCAAGCCGCTGGACTTCGCCACCATCGCAGAATCGGTGGCCAAGACCGGCCGCTGCGTGATCGTGCACGAGGCGCCGAAGACCGCCGGTTTCGGCGCCGAGATCGCCGCGCGCCTGGCCGAGGAGTCGATGTACGACCTGCTCGCGCCGGTCGAGCGCGTCACCGGCTTCGACACGCACATCCCGCTGTTCCGCCTGGAAATGAAGTACCTGCCCAGCGTCGACAAGATCGTCGCCGCGGCCAAGCGCACGCTCGGCCACGGCTGATCGATGCGCCGCGCCCGGGTCATCGCGCCGCACCGCGCGCCGGATCGCCCCGCGATCCGGATCGTGCGCGGCGACGCCTTGACCCTGGGCGAGCGCGATGTCGACTGGCCGCAGTTCGTGTGGGCGGTGCAGACAGACGGGCTCGGCGGCTGGGCGCCGGCGTCGCTGTTCGACGCGCAACGCGGCCCGGCCGTCGCACGGGCGGATTACGACACGCGCGAACTCGACGCCGATGCGGGCCAGCTCCTGCATCTGCGCGAGGAACGTTCGCAGTGGTGGTGGGCGCGCGATGCGCGCGGCCGCGAAGGCTGGATTCCGGCGCGCGCGCTGGAACTGCTGGACTGAGCCGCCTGCGCCACCGACTTTCCAGAATCCAACATTCAAGAATCTTTAGGGACGACCGGCAATGAGCGATACCAAGACCTTCCTGCTTCCCGACCTCGGCGAAGGCCTGCCCGACGCGACCATCGTCGAATGGGCGGTCAAGGTCGGCGACACCATCCGCCTCGACGACACCCTGGTGTCGATGGAAACCGCCAAGGCGGTGGTCGAAGTGCCCTCGCCCGTGTCGGGCAAGGTGCTCAAGCTCGCCGGCGGCGCGGGCGATGTGATCGTCACCGGCACCATGCTGGCCGAGTTCGAGATCGATCCGAACATGCCGCAGCGCGCGGACGGCCAGGACACCGGCCACCATCACGGCGGCGGCCACGCCGCGCCGGCCGCGCCCGCACCGGCGAAATCCGAAGAAGCGCCGGCCAAGGCCGAAGGCGGCGAACGCGCCGACAGCGGCACCGTGGTCGGTGCGATGCAGTCCTCCGACGCCGTGCGCAGCGAGCAAGCCGTCGCGGTCGGCGGCGTCAAGGCGATGCCCGCGGTACGCGCGCTGGCGCGCAAGCTCGGCGTCGACCTGAGCCGCGTGCGCGCCACCGGCGCCGACGGCACGGTCAGCAGCGACGACGTCAAGCGCGCCGCGGCCGATGGTTCGGCCAAGGTCGGCTCGGCGCCGGCCGCCGCGGTCGCGCCGCGCGCCGCTGCGGTGGCCGAAGCGCCCGCCCCAGCCGCTGCGCCCACGCGCAGCACGCTGTCGCAGTCGGGCCGGCCGATGCGCACCCAGCCGCCGGGCGCGGCCGTCACCGGCCAGCCGGAGCAGCTCAAGGGCGTGCGCCGCAACATGGCGCGGGTGATGGCCGACGCGCACAGCAAGGTCGTGCCGACCACCCTCGCCGACGACGCCGACATCCACGCCTGGCTGCCGGGCAACGACATCACCGGCCGCCTGGTGCGCGCGATCGTGGTCGCGTGCAAGACCGTGCCGGCGCTCAACGCCTGGTTCGACGGCGACAAGCTCACCCGCACCCTGCATCCGCAGGTCGACATCGGCATCGCCGTGGACACCGACGACGGCCTGTTCGTGCCGGCGCTGCGCAACGCCGACGTGCTCGACGCGCGCGGCGTGCGCGAGGCGATCAACCGCCTGCGCGTGCAGGTCGAAGACCGCAGCATTCCGGCCTCGGAACTGACCGGCTACACCATCTCGCTGTCGAACTTCGGCATGTTCGCCGGCCGCTACGCCACGCCGGTGGTGGTGCCGCCGACGGTGGCGATCGTCGCCGCCGGCAAGGGCCGCCACCAGGTGACGCCGGTGATGGGCGGGTTCGAATCGCACAAGGTCATTCCGTTGTCGCTGACGTTCGACCATCGCGCCTGCACGGGCGGCGAGGCGGCGCGGTTCTTGAAGGCGATGATCGACGATCTGGCTCGGGCTAGCTGAGGGGGGCGGTCGGCCCTCATCCGGCCCTTCGGGCCACCTTCTCCCGCAAGCGGGAGAAGGAACAGCGCGCAGCGCCGCTGCTTGAGCCCCTCTCCCGCTAGCGGGAGAGGGGTTGGGGTGAGGGATTCCCCAACCGCGACCGCCATCACGGCGGTTTTTTCTTGCCGATCAAAGAATAAAAAATTCCGCCAGGAAGACGACAGGGAATATCGCTAGCGTGGCGCATGCGACTCCGGCGCCCGCCAGCCCGCGCCCTCTCAACCGGGCCGGCGCGGCGCCGGAGCGCTTCGCCCGGCTCCGCCGGCGCGGATGCCGCTCCATCGTCACGAGGAATCGTCATGAACCACCGCTCACGCCGCGCGCTCGCGCTGGCGTCGCTCGCCGCCGGCGTCCTGGCCGCCGGCGCCGCCCAGGCCGCGCCGGACTTCCAGATGCCGTTCGCCTGCAACAACGTCTGGGTCGCCAACACCTGGGACGGCCACAGCCCCGCCAACTCGGTCGACATGAACCGCCCGGCCGGCGGCGGCGCCACCGCCGGCGCCACCGTGGTCGCCTCCGCCGCGGGCACCGTGCAGACCTCGATGTACTCCACCACCACCGGCTACGGCCACTACGTGGTCATCGACCACGGCGGCGGCTGGAAGACCCTGCACGCGCACCTGCAATCGCGCGCGGTCGCGGCCGGCGACAAGGTCAAGCAGGGCCAGAAGATCGGCCTGGTCGGCAACTCCAGCGCCAAGTACGACCTCGCCCCGCACCTGCACTACGAACAGATCTACAACGGCGCGGTGCAGAAGGCGAAGTGGAACGGCGTGGCGCTGAGGTACTTCGAGAAGAAGAACTACACCAGCAAGAACAGCTGCGGCGCCAGCAGCGGCGGCGCGCCGGGCACGGTCGGCACCAGCGGGTCGGCGCTCAACGTGCGTTCCGGCCCGGGCACCAGCTACAGCGTGGTCGACACGCTCGCCAACGGCAGCGCGGTGACCATCCGTTGCCAGAAGAGCGGCGAAACCATCACCGGCACCTACGGCACCAGCAACCTTTGGAACAACGTCGGCGCCGCCGGAACCAACAAGTACATCCCCGACGCCTACACCCAGACCGGCTCCGACTCTCGCGTCGCGCCGGACTGCTGAGCGCTGCGGCGCATGCACCGACAAGACGCGCCGCAGCGCGCCGGTGCCGACGCCGCGAACCGACACGCAAACGCAACGCAACAGCCCCACCCGCCTCGGCACCCACGTAACCGGGGCCTCTACGCACCAACCCCATCACGCACACGAGGTTTCCGCCATGCCGATTCCGCACTCCACGCCGCGCCGCCGCGCGCCGCGCATCGTTCCGCTCCTGGCGCTGCTGGGCATCGGCCTGTGCGCCAGCGCCGCGCACGCCGCGCGCCCGAATTTCCAGATGCCGTTCGCCTGCAACCAGACCTGGTACGGCGACACCTACCCCGGCCACGGCCTGCGCTACGCGGTCGATCTCAACCACAAGCCGCGCCCGCTCAGCGACGCCGACCTGGGTTCGCCGATCGTCGCTTCCGCCGCCGGCAAGGCCGCCACCTACAACCCGCATCCGGGCACCGGTTACGGCAAGCTGGTGGTGATCGACCACGGCGGCGGCTGGACCACCTGGTACGCGCACCTGGACAGCATCGCCATCGCCAACGGCGCCAACGTCGCGCAAGGCCAGAAGATCGGCACGCTCGGCAAGACCACGCGCCCGGGCAACAGCATCTCCGCGCATCTGCACTACGAACAGCGGCTCAACAACGACGACCAGAAGATCGTCTGGAACGGCTCGACCATCGTCTACGACCAGTACGAAGTCGCCTACAAGAGCCGCAACAACTGTGGCACCGCGCCCGGCGGCGTCGCCGGCACCGTGCGCACCAGCGGCGCGGCGCTCAACGTGCGCTCCGGCCCGGGCACCACGTATTCGGTGGTCGACTCGCTCGCCAACGGCAGCGCGGTGACGATCCGCTGCCAGAAGACCGGCGAGACCATCACCGGCACCTACGGCACCAGCAACATCTGGAACAACGTCGGCGCCGCCGGAACCAACAAGTACATCCCCGACGCCTACACCTTCACCGGTTCCGACTCCCGGGTCGCGCCGGACTGCTGATCGCCGCCACCGTTGCACCGAGCTCGCGGCGGCCTCCGCCGCCGCGAGACCGCCGGGCCCGCGCAGGAGACACGCATGAAGAACCCATTGCAATTCGCCAGCGCCCTGCTCGCCGCCGCCGTGTTCGGCGGCATCGTCGGCAGCTCGCTCACCCGCGCCTCGGTCGCGCCGCAGGCCGCGTCCGCGCATCCGCGCAACGCCTCCGCGCGCGCGACGCCGGCGATCGCCGCGCAACGCGGCGCCGATCTGGCCGCCTACACCTATCCCGCGCGCGGCGGCGACAGCTTCGACCGCAACATCCAGCGCGCGCGCCGCGACCCGGCGTACTTGCGCGAACTGCTCGGCAACTACCGCTTCGAAACCGAACTCGACCGCCGCGGCGCCCTGCTCGCGGTGCTGCAGGGCGTGGCCAACCAGGACGTGCTGCGCGCCGGCCGCGAGCTGGCCGACAGCGGCGATCCGCGCCAGCGCCAGCTCGGCCTGGACCTGCTCAAGGCCTTCCCGCTGGACGTGGCCGAAGTGCGCGAACTGCTGCAGCGGCAACTGCAGGACGAGCGCGACCCGGCCATGCTCAAGCAACTGGTCGACATGCTCGCGCCGACCGTGATCGCCAGCGAAGACGCCGCGCCCGTGCTCAACCGCCTAGACGCGCTGCGCCGCCATCCCGACCCTTCGGTCCGCGCCAGCAGCGTGTTGCAGTCGGTGCAGTGGAACAAGGCCGGCGACAACGAGGACATCCTGCACCGCGCCATCCTCGATACCGATGCGTCGGTGCGCCAGGCCGCCATCGCCGGCATCAACGCCAGCGGCGCGCGCTCCGACCGGCTCAAGGACGCCCTGCTCGCGCTCGCCGCCGATCCGCGCAGCGACGGCGAAACCCGCAACGCCGCGGTGTTCGCGCTGCAGAATTTCGCCATGAACCGCGCCGAATACGCGCTGTATCGCCAGGCTGCCGAGCGCGCGGTCGACGGCGACGGTCACGAACGCGAGTATCCGGCGCGCTGAACGCGCGTTTCGTCACTACCGCCGCGGGCGCGGACGCGGCAGTCTGGTCGCCCGACCGCATGGAGACGAACATGGCGCACCGCAGCCGCTTGGCCGGTTTCATCATCGATTGCGAAACCGGCGACATCGACGCCGCCGCGCAATTCTGGGGCGCGGCGCTGGGCCTGCCGCCGGGCGAGCAGGAAGACGACGAAGGCGCGCTCTACGTCGGCCTGGAAAAGCATCCCTCGCAGATGTACGTCGCCGTGCAGAAAGTCGACCACCCCTCGCGCGTGCACCTGGACATCGAAACCGACGACCTCGACGCCGAAGCCGCGCGGCTGGAAGCGCTCGGCGCGACGAAGCTCAAGTTCGTCAAACGCTGGTGGGTGATGCAGGCGCCGACCGGGCATCGGTTCTGCATCGTGCAGATGCATCATCCGGAACTCGGGCCGCCGCCGAACGTGTGGGAGTGATGCGGTCGCGGGAGTCCGGCGCGGTTGCGCGAACCTCGCGCTGTTGTGGGAGGGCCTTCAGGCCCGAGGCTTTTGTTTCAGGCCGCGGCGATCTGGGACAAAAGCGTCGGGCCTGAAGGCCCTCCTACAAAATCAGCGCTCGGCCCGCGGCATGCCCGTCGCCAATCGCAGCACCGCCGAAAACACATCCGCCGCCAGAAGCTTGGTGGTGTTGTGGGAGGGCCTTCAGGCCCTACGCCTTTCGCCCAGGTCCCGGCGATCTGGAACAAGAGCGTCGGGCCTGAAGGCCCTCCTACAAAATCAGCGCTCGGCCCGCGGCATGCCCGTCGCCAACGGCAACGACACCCGGAAGCACGCGCCGCCGCCCGGCGCATCCGTCGCTTCGACCGCGCCACGATGCAATCGCACGATGTCGCGCACCAGATTCAACCCGACGCCGGCGCCACGCTCATGCGGCTGCAGGCGGAAGAAACGCTCGAACACCCGCTCGCGGTGCGCCGGCGGAATGCCGGGGCCTTCATCGCAGACCTCGACCACGCCGTCGCTGCCTTCGATCGCCACCCGGATCGTCACCGTGCCGCGGTTGCCGCCGTACTCGATCGCGTTCTGCACCAGGTTCACCAGCACCCGCTCCAGCGCCAGCGCATCGCCGTTGACCGGCACCGGCAAGGCCTGCGCGTCGAACGCCAGCTCGTAGCCGGCGGCGATCGCCAGCGGCGCCAGCTCGGCGGCCACGCGCTGGCCCAGCTCGCCCAGTTCCAGCGGTTCCAGTTGCGGCTCGTTGCGGTCCAGGCGCTGCAGGTCCAGCAGGTGCTCGGCCAGCACCGACATCCGCGCCACGTCCTGCAGCAGCCGCTCGCGTTCGGCCGAGGCCGGCATCGCCTCCAGCCGCGCGCTGAGGATGGCGATGGGCGTGCGCAACTCGTGCGCGGCGTCGGCGAGGAAGCGCCGGCGCCGCTCGAAGCCTTCGTCGTAACGCGCCAGCGCGCCGTTGACCGCGCTCACCAGCGGCCGCACCTCGTCGGGCACGCCGGACTCGGGCAGGCGCGCGCCGCGCCGCTCCACATCCAGCGCGCGCGCCTGCGCGATCACCGGCTCCAGGCTGCGCAGCGACCAGCGCACCACCTTGGGCGTGGCGATCGCGGTCACCAGCGCCATCACCGCCAGCAGCGGCAGGATCAGCGTGGCGAACAGCGACAGCGTCATCCACAGCAAGCGCGAGGCCGACATCACCCGGCCCTTCTCGGTGGTCAGGATCCGCACCGGGCCGAAGCCCGCGTCGACCCGCTTGAGCCGCGCGCCGGCGATGCGGTCGTCGCCGAACAGATACCCCAGCCGCGCCTGGCTGACCTGATCGAGCGCGCCGCCGATGCCGGCGAATTCGTCCGGCACCGGACCGTGGCGCAGCTCGCGCCCGCCCTCGTCGCGGATCACGTACCACAGCCGGGGGATTTCCTCGCGCAGCTCGCGCAGGTCGGCGGTGTCGCGCAGGCTCAGGCGGCCGGCGGGGTCGCGTTGCAACGCGGCCTGCAGCACTTCCACCGCATTGTCCTCGTCCACCGCCACGTTGGCCGCGAGCAGGCTCAGCGCCACCAGCACGCCGAACGCGGTCAGCAGCAGGCATTGCAGGCCGAGCATGCGCCACAGCAAACGCCCGCGCAGCGAACTGGCCGGTTTCATGCGCTCTCCCGCAACAGATAGCCGACGCCGCGGATGCCGTGGATCTCCACTCCGGCGCCGGCCTCAGCCAGGCGCCGGCGCAGGCGAGAGACATGCGCGTCTAGCGTGTTCGACTGGATCTCGTCGTCGTAGCCGTACACCGCCTGCTCGATGGTCTCGCGCAGCACGGTGCGGCCGCGCCGGCGCAGCAGCGCTTCCAGCAGCAGCAATTCGCGCCGCGGCAGTTCCAGCGCGCGGCCGTCGACTTCGCCGGTGCGCGCGTCCAGATCGAAGGCGAGCCGGCCGATGCGCACGGTGTCGGTCTCCGCGCGCGGCGGGCGCCTTCGCAGCGCGCGCAGCCGCGCCAGCAGTTCCTCGACCGCGAATGGTTTGACCAGATAGTCGTCGGCGCCGGCGTCCAGGCCGACCACGCGGTCGGCCAGATCGCCGCGCGCGGTCAACACGATCACCGGCGTGTCCAGCCCGCGCGCATGCAGCCGCGGGATCAGCGACAGCCCATCGCCGTCGGGCAGGCCGCGGTCGAGCACGATCACATCGTGCGCCTGGGTCGCCGCCGCGGCCTCGCCTTCGGCCAGGTTCGCGGCCAGGTCGGCGACCATGCCGTAGCGCTTGAGCGCGGCGCTCAGCGCCGCGGCCAGTTCGGGTTCGTCTTCGATCAGCAGGATGCGCATGCGCCGATCATCGCCCGGCCGGCGCGCCCGTGCATCGGGCGAACTTCGCTGCCGCCGCGCTCATACGCCCATCGACCGCCAGTCGCGGCGGCGGGTGACCCGGTACACCGAGGCCGGCGGCAGGTTCAGCCGCGCCCGGCCCAGGCGCTGCACCTTGAAGCCATAACGCTCCAGCCACGCGCGCGGCAGCGGGAAGCTCAGGCCGTAGGTGAACTGGTAATAGGCGCCGTCCTCGCCGAGCTGGGCGAACGCGCCCAGCAGCACCGCCAGCCGCTGCCGCGGCGGCAGATTGCGCAGCGGCAGGCCGCTGACCACGGCGCAGGCGCCGGCGTCGCCGAACAGGCGCGCGCGGCGCAGGCGGCGCGCGTCGGCGCACAGCACCCGCGCCTGCGGGAAGCGTTCGCCGAGCATCTGCGCGAATTCGGGGCCGGATTCGATCAGAGTCAGATCGCGCTCGGCCACGCCGCGCTCGAGCAGCGCGCGGGTGAACACGCCGGTGCCGGGGCCCAGTTCCAGCACCGGGCCGGTGTTGGCGTCGATCTGCGCGGTGATCAACCGCGCCAGCGCCGCGCCGGACGGCGCGATCGCGCCGACCCGGCCCGGCGCGCGCGTCCACGACCGCAGGAACGACCAGTAATCGCCGCGCACGCGTTCGGACGCGGCGCGGACGACGGCGGACAGGGGCTGGCTCATGCGGACGAGGCTCCGATGCGGGTCTGCCTCGATTGTCCGCACCGGCATTGCGGCAACATTGCGTCGCCGCGACTTCATTCGCCGGCCGCGCCGCGCGCGGCGCTCAGCCGTCGTCGGCGACCAGGCGGTCGCGGCCGCCGGCCTTGGCCCGGTACAGCGCCTGATCGGCGCGGTCGAACACCTGATCGGGCGCGTCGCGGCCGGGCTCGCCCGCGGCCACGCCGATCGACACGGTCAGCGCGAACGGAAGCGACGAGCGCGCTACCCGCCGGCGGATGCGTTCGCCGACCTCCGCCGCCGTGGCCAGCCGCGTGCCCGGCAGCACCACCAGGAATTCCTCGCCGCCGTAGCGGATCGCCACATCGCCCTCGCGGATCGAACCGGCCACCGCGTCGGCGACCGCGCGCAGCGCGCGATCGCCGAGCAGATGGCCGTGGCGGTCGTTGACCTGCTTGAAGTGGTCGACATCGATCAGCATCAGCGTATAGGCGACGCGGCCGAGCTGGTGCACGGTTTCCGGGTTGCCCTGCAGCTGCGCCAGCGCGCTGCGGTTGAGCAGGCCGGTCAAGGCATCGTGGCTGGCGCTGTGCAGCAATTGTTCGTTGCGCAGTTGCAGGTCGGCCTGGGCGCGTTCGAGCTGCAGCGCGAAGGCCTCGCGCTCGGACAACAGCCGGCGCTGCTCCATCGCGTAGCGGCGCAGTTCGAACAAATGCTGGATCTGCCGCCCCAGCGCCGCCAGGCCCTCGGCCTGGGCCGCGCGCAATTGCCGCGGCGCGGCGTCGAGCACGCAGATCGTCCCCAGCGGGTGACCGTCCGGCGTCCACAGCGGCGCGCCGGCGTAGAAGCGCAGCGCGCGCCCGTCTTCCAGGCTCAACCCGAGCGCGGCGAAGCGCGGATCGGCGGCGACGTCGTCGATCACCAGCAAGCGGCCGGGCTGCGAATGCCAGATCAGCTCGGCGCAGATCGAATGCGAGCGCGGCAGTTCGCTCGGCGCCACGCCGACGCGGGCCTTGAACCAGACCCGCTCGCGATCGAGCAGGGCGATCGCCGCGCCGGGCGCGTCGCACAAGGTCGCGGCTAGGCGCACGATGTCGTCGTAAGCGCTCTCGGCCGCGCTGTCGAGCAGGGCGTAGGCGTCCAAGGCCTGCAGCCGCGCGGATTCGTCCGCCGGCGGCGGATCGGGGACGGCCTGCAAGTGGCGAGGACGGGACACGGTCGAGGCGACGGGTTTGCGGCTCGGGCCTTGGCAGCCTACTGCGGGCGGGATTGGGCGTTCGTGACGGTCGCCGATCTACGGCGCGCGCACGGGCCGCTGGTTCAGTCGCCAGCCAGTCCGGCGCGGCGACGCGCCATAGTCGCTCAACCGGCGCGCGCCAGCCAGACTTCCAGGCCCTGGGCATTGAGTTCGAAATCCACCGCCAACACGTCGCGCGCCTGCTCTTCGCTGAGCGCGCTGCCGTGCTCGCGCGCACGGGCGAGGAAATAATCGGCCAGCGCCGCGGTCAGACGCGCGTGCAGATCTTCGCCGCCGGCCTGCGCGGCCGCGCGCGCGATCCGCACCATGCCGTCGATCTGTTCGATCAAATCGGCGCCCAGGCGCTGCACGTCCTCGACCCGGCCGTAGTGGGTCAGGTACATCGCGACGGGATCGCGCGCCAGCAAGCTGCGGATCGACTGCTTGAGCGGCTCGGGCTCGAACTGCACCGGCGAGCTGGTCGGCAGCGCGAACGGCCCGCGCGCCGAATCGAACTCGCGGTACGACAGGCCGAAGGTGTCGCCGGTGAACCAGGCGCGGCTGCGCTGATCCCACACGCACAGGTGATGGCGGGCATGGCCTGGCGTGTCCACGCACAACAGCGGCCGGCCGGCCAGATCGACCACGAAACCGTCGCCGGCCACGACCACGCGCTCGGCCGGCACCGGCACGATCTCGCCGTAGCTGCGCGCCATCTCCGCCTCGCCGTACACCGCGGTGGCGCCGGCGACCAGGCGCGAGGGATCGATCATGTGCGGCGCGCCGCGCGGATGCACCACCAGCCGCGCGTTCGGCAGGCGCCGCATCAGCGCGCCGGCGCCGCCGGCATGATCGAGGTGGACATGGGTGAGGATCAGCCAATCGACATCGTCCGGCGTCAACCCGTTCGCATCGAGCGCGGCGAGCAAGGCCGGGATCGAATGCTGGGTGCCGCAATCGACGAACGCGGCGCGGCCGCTTTCGATCAGCAGGTAGGCGGCATCGAAGACCGGCCGGTGGAAACCGGTGTCGATGGTGACGATGCCGTGCTCGGCGGCGGACGCGGTGGCTGCGCTCATGGCGATGGCGGGGCTGGGGGCCGGCCTTCAGTCTAGGCCGGCGCGCGTAGCGGCGGCGATGCGGCTTTGGTCGGGTTGGGGGTGGTGGCTGTAGCGATGCCGATGCTGGCAGCGATGCTGGTGCCGGTTGCGGTCGCGATTTCGCTGGCGGCGGCGATGGCCATATCAGTGCGATGAAGGCCTCGAAGCTCGCGACGCCACTCCAAGCCGTCATCCCCGCGGAGGCGGGGATCCAGAGAATTCAGAGTCATGCCTCGATGAAGCCCTGGATGTTCGGCTTCGCCGAAGTAAAACAGAGCCCGCGTTCGCGGGAATGACGTTAGGTGGGTGTCGCCGCGCCTTTAACCAGCCGTCATCCCCGCGAAGGCGGGGATCCAGAGACTTCAGAGTCATGCCTCGATGAAGCCCTGGATGTTCGGCTTCGCCGAAGTAAAACAGAGCCCGCATTCGCGGGAATGACGGTAGGTAGGTTTCGCGAGGGAGGCAGACAAACTCCACGGCCCCGACCTCAAGCCAGACGCCGACTCACTCGCGATAATCCTTGACCCCGCGCAACCACCGCCAGCGCAAGACCACCGCCAAAGCCAGCACCGCCAGGAACACGCCATAACCCAACGACGTGGCCAGAATCTGCGGCCACATCGCGCCGTAGTTGCGCCCGGCGTGCAGATGCGCCCAATGCACCGCCAGCACGAACGCGCACGCCGACACCGCCAGCGACACCGCGTCGAACAGCTTGCGCGCCGGGTTGCGCGGCCGTCGCGGATACAGCCAGAACAGCGCGCCGAGGATCGCGAACCACGGCAAGAACAGGATCAACGCCAGATTGAGCTCGACGAAGCGGCTCACTTGGACTCCGCGTCGGCCAACCTTTGCAGCGCAGCGCGGATCCGCTCGGAACTGCTCGCGCTCCAGGCGTATTCGCAGCCGCCTTCGTAACGCAGCGCGCACAAGAAGCCGGCTTGCTCAGTGGAGAACACCTCCACGCCCGCTCCCGCGCCCTTGAGCGTAGCGATCACCTTGCCGGCATCCTTCGGCGAATCGAACGCGTCGCTCTGCAACAGCACGTCCTCGCCCTCCACCAGCTTGAAATAGAACTTGCCGTCGCGCTCGCGATATTGCTTGAACACCGGCAGCGGCGCGGCGTTCGCGACCTCGTCCCCGCCCGCGGCCTCGAAGTTGCGCGACAGATCGCGCAGCCCCACCGACTCGCGCAGCTGCTGCATCTTGCCGGTCACGTAACGCTCGCGCACGCGCCGCGCGCCGTCGCGCAGGATCGCCTCGATCTCCTGCGGCCGCGCCATCAGCGCCTCGTATTTCTCGCGCAGCGGCGCGATCTCGCTGTCGATGCGCTCGAACAAGGCCTGCTTGGCTTCGCCCCAGGCGATGCCGTCGGCGAAGGCCTGGCGCATGGCCTGGGTTTCTTCGGCGCTGGCGAAGGCCTGGTAGATCTGGAACAGCGCCGAACCCTCGGTGTCCTTGGCCTCGCCGGGCGCGCGCGAGTCGGTGACGATCGAATAGATCAGCTTCTTGAGCTGCTCGCGCGGCACGAACAAGGGAATGGTGTTGTCGTAGCTCTTGCTCATCTTGCGGCCGTCCAGGCCCGGCAAGGTCGCCACGCTTTCCTCGATCAGCGCCTCGGGCAGGACGAAGTGCTCGCCGTAGAGATGGTTGAAGCGCTGGCCGAAGTCGCGCGCCATCTCGATGTGCTGGATCTGGTCGCGCCCCACCGGCACCTTGTGCGCGTTGAAGATCAGGATGTCGGCGGCCATCAGCACCGGGTACATGAACAACCCGGCGGTAATGCCCGCATCCGGGTCCAGGCTCTCGCCCTCGTTCTTGTCCACCGCCGCCTTGTACGCATGGGCGCGGTTGAGGATGCCCTTGCCGGCGACGCAGGTCAGGAACCACGACAGCTCGGGGATCTCGACGATTTCGCTCTGCCGGTAGAACCACACCTTGTCCGGCTCCAGGCCGCAGGCGAGCCAGGTCGCGGCGATTTCCAGGGTCGAGCGCTGCACGCGCGCGGGCTGCTGCACCTTGATCAGCGCATGCAGGTCGGCCAGGAAGTAGAAGCTCTCCACGCCGGGGTCGCGGCTGGCGGCCACGGCCGGGCGGATCGCGCCGACGTAGTTGCCCAGGTGAGGAGTGCCGGAGGTGGTGATGCCGGTAAGAACGCGGGTCGGGGTCATGAGGAATCTGCGGTGGAGCCTGATCGGCCAGTGTAGCGGCTCGCGCCGCGGGCTGAACGCGGGCCGTGGCCGATTGGCTAAACCGTCGGCAACGGCCGCGGCCACCGTCCGCCCCGTCCGCGCCGCGCTAACCCCACCGGCGGCGGGGGCGCGTTAGCAGCCTGCGTACCCGGCCCCGCCGCGCCGCGCGCGGCCCCACAGGAGATCCGCCATGTTCCGCTCGTTCGCCCTGCTCGCCGCCGCCGCGCTGACCGCCGGCGCCTGCACCCCGGTCCAGGCCCGCCCGCTGGTCGATCTGGCGGTAATCGACCGCGACAGCGGCGATTGGCTGCCGAACTGGTCCTGGCGCGGCCAGCAATGGATCGCCGGCGCGCCCGGCCACCGCTATTCGGTGCGCCTGACCAACAACACCGGCCAGCGCGTGCTGGTGGTGCTGTCGGTCGACGGCGTCAACGCGGTCAGCGGCCAGACCGCCAGTCCGTCGCAATCGGGCTATGTGCTCGACGCCTGGCAGTCCACCGAGATCAACGGCTGGCGCAAATCGCTCGACGACGTCGCCCAGTTCGTGTTCACCGACCTGGGCGACAGCTACGCCGCGCGCACCGGCCGCCCGGACAACGTCGGCGTGATCGGCGCGGCGGTGTTCCAGGAACGCCAGGCCTATCGCCCACCGGTGTATCCGTCGCCGCGCCCCTACCCCACGCCGTATCCGCCTTACGCGCGCAGCGACGCCAGCGAAGCCAAGGCCGAGCGCAGCGCCGGCAACGCCGCGCCGGCGCCCGCGGCCGAACGCTCGCGCGAATCGGTCGCCGCCGATGCGGCCGCGCAATCCATCGGCACCGGTCACGGCGCGCGCGAATGGTCGCCGGTCTCGCAGACCGAATTCGTCCGCGCCTCTCGCTCGCCGGCGCAGGTGCTGGAACTGCGCTACGACGACTACGGCAGCCTGGTCGCGCGCGGCGTGGTCCCGCGCTATCGCGATCCGGTCTATCGCCCCGACACCCCGCGCGCGTTCCCCGAAGGCTTCGTCGCCGACCCGCCGTCGCGTCGCTGGTAAGCCCTCGCGTCGATCCGATGGCTACCTGTAGGAGCGGCGCAAGCCGCGACCGCGCCACCGCGACGATGACGACGCTTGCCATTGAGACGAAAGCCACAACAGCGGCGAACGACTGCGACATTCGCGAGATGAAAACGTTCGTCGCAGATCAGTTGTCGCGGTCGCGGCTTGCGCCGCTCCTACAGGGGGCTGCCGCGACAATGCATACGAAAAAGCCGGGCGATGCCCGGCTTTTTCGCGACTCCGGCATCGGCGGGCTCGCGCCCGCCGCGCCGCAGTCAACGCATCAGTTCAAGGTCTTGCCGAACTCGCGCACTTCCTTCTCGGCGCGGTCGCGCTCCCAGCCGTAGCGTTCCTGCAGCTTGCCGGCGAGGTATTCGGCGTTGCCTTCGGCGATGTCGAATACGTCGTCGGTCAGATCGCCCCACTTGGCCTGGGCCTTGCCCTTGAGCTGGGTCCACTTGCCGGCAATGATGTCTTTGTTCATCGGTCCACTCCTTACGTTGGGGGATGCGTCGCGGCGCTGGTATCGCATCGTCGCGAACGACGGTGCGCATCGCCGCTGTAGGTTCCGCAGGGACAGATTCGCATCGACCGCATTCGCGATCGGTCACGAATGCGTTAGCCGGCGCTTGATCTCGATGAACGCTTTGAACGCTTCAGCCAAGAAACGCGAACTGCGCGTCGAAGAAAAGCGAAGGCCGGGTTGCCCCGGCCTTCGCGGTCACGCATGAATCCGGCTCGAGGGCCGGCGCGCATCACTTGCCGTCGCGCACTTCCTCGGCCTTCTGCTCGACCTTCTCGCCAGCCTTCTTCACGTCCTTGCCGGCGCCGGCGACGGTATTGCACGCAGTCAGGGTTCCCATCGAGAACAGGGCCAGCAGCAACAGGGCGGTCAAACGCTTCATGGGATCTCCTTGGTTCGTCGTTGCGGGTGTTGGGTGCGGCCGCGCCGTGGGTCGCGTCCTGGGTCGGGATCAAACGCGAGCGAATGTGAAGCCCGCGTGCAGCGCCGGCCGCGGCTACCGCCAAACAAAGAGTTGCGCGCGCCGGCGACGCCCGCCGTCAGCCGCGATTCATCGCCGCGGCCAAGGCGCTTGCATCAATCGCGCATCAAAGTCGACTTGCCGAACAGGCTCTCGACCAGATCCACCGCCAGCTTGGCGGTGCGGTTGCGCTTGTCCAGGATCGGATTGAGTTCGACGATGTCGAGCGAACCCAGCCGGCCGCTGTCGGCGATCATCTCCATCACCAACTGCGCTTCGCGATAGTTCGGCCCGCCCGGCACCGTGGTGCCCACGCCCGGGGCGATGCTGGGGTCGAGGAAATCGACGTCGAAGCTGACGTGCAGGTGGGTGTTTTCGTCCATGCCTTCCAGCGCTTCCTCCATGACCCGGCGCATGCCGATCTCATCGATGTAGCGCATGTCGTACACGTCCAGGCCGTGCTGCTGGATCAGCTGCTTCTCGCCCGGATCGACCGAGCGGATGCCGATCTGGCGGATCTCGTCGGGCCGCATCGCCGGCGCGTCGCCGCCCAGGCGGGTCAGCTCGTCCGGGCCGATGCCGCACAGGCACGATACCGGCATGCCGTGGATGTTGCCCGACGGCGTGACCTGGCTGGTGTTGAAGTCGGCGTGCGCGTCCAGCCACAGCACGCGCAGCTGCTTGCCGTTGTCGCGGCAGTGGCGCGCGACTGCGGTGATCGAGCCCAGGCCCAGGCAGTGATCGCCGCCGAGCAGGATCGGCAGGCGACCGATGCGCAGTTCGGCGCCGACCGCGTCCATCACCGCGCGATTCCACGCCACCACTTCGGCCAGATGGCGATAGCCGGCGACCGGCTTCTGCCAGGGATTGCGCGGGCCGTCGAGATTGCCGCGATCGACCACGTCGACGCCGCGCGCGACCAGCGCCTCGCCGAGCCCGGCGATGCGCAACGCTTCGGGCCCCAGACGTGCGCCGCGGTGGCCCGCGCCGACATCGGTGGGCGCGCCGATCAGCGAAACCGGGGAATACGTGCGACTCATGCGAATGTCCTCATCGCCGCGCCGGAACACCCCACAGCGCGGCATCGTTAGGTGAACGCGCCAGTGCCGGCGGCACCGCGCGATCGCCGCAACAGGGCCGTTGCGGCCGCCGACGATGCGGGCATTTTAGGCGCTCGCGGACATCCGGGCTATGCCGGGGCCGTGCCGGAGCGGGCCGCTGGGCCGCTGGGCCGCGATTCGGACTTGTTCCGCAGCGCACAAGGCGCGTCGGCCCGCGCGGCGTATGATCGGCCACGGGATCGAAAATCCAGAGGTCGTTCGCAATGGATATTGCAAGGGCCGTTGAAGTTTCATGCTCGTCCGATGGAATGAACAGCATCGTCGATCACGCCATCGACCATCATCTGTTCTACATGCACCGCGCGCGCCAGATCATGATCCGCCGGCTGCTGCCGCCGGCCGACCGCATCCTCGATCTGGGCGGCGCCAATTCGCCGTTGTACTGCATGGGCTACACCCACGCTTTCAGCCATCTGGTCATGGTCGACCTGCCGCCTGACGAGCGCCACGAGTATTACCGCGACGTGCAGGTGGAATCGCCGTCGGGTTCGGTGCTGATCCACTACGGCGACATGACCGAGCTCGACGCGTTCGAAAGCGAGAGCTTCGATCTGGTCTGGTCGGGCCAGAGCATCGAGCACGTGCCGGTGGAAGCGGCGCGGCGCATGTGCGCCGGCGCGATGCGGGTGCTGCGGCCGGGCGGACGTTTCTGCCTGGACACGCCCAACCGCACGCTCACCTACATCCATACGCGCGACTGGCACGGCGGCTTCATCCATCCCGATCACAAATACGAGTACTGCGCGCCGGAACTGCGCGAGCTGGTGGAGCAAGCCGGGTTCGAAGTGTTGAGCGAGGTGGGCATTTGCGAGATGCCGGAGACGGTGCGCACGAACAACTTCCACTACAGCGACTTCGTGCTCGGCAATGTGCTGACCGATCGCGTGGATGAGGCTTATTTGCTTTATCTGGATTGCCGCAAGCCGGGGTGAGCGAGGGCAGGCGCCGTTGCGGCGTCGGGCTTCGGAGGCGTCGAAGCGGTTCGGCGCTCTCGGCTTCGCGCAGTGTGCGCGGGTCGTTGCGCTTTTGCGGGCCGGGATGGGGAGCGGCCTTCGGATGGTTGGCCGGGCGGTTATTTTTTCTCGGGTTCACGTGGTGCCGCTTGTCCGAATCGAACGGACGACCGCTCGCTTACAAGGCGAGTGCTCTACCGACTGAGCTAAAGCGGCAGCGAAAACGTGAAGACCGCCGGGACGGGCCGGCGGGGCCATTCTATCGCGCCGGCGCCGCCGGCGGACAAGCGCGGCCCGTGCGTGCCTTCAGCGCACCTTGTCGCACGAAATGCCGCGCCAGCGCTGCGCGCCGGCGGCCACGCGCAGGGCTTCGCCCTTGGCGGTGGCGGTGGCCGCGTCCAGCCACACCTGGCCGCTGCTCTCGCCCAGGGCCTCGACCTTGACCGCGAAACCGGCCGCGGCCAGTTCGTTGCCGCGCCGGCGCGCGGATTCTTCGCTGCGGAAGCGACCGAGCGCGATCGCATTGGCGTCGGCGCCGCTCATCACGAACAGGTCGCTGAAACCGGCGGTGCGGATGCGCTGCGCCATCGCCTGCGCGGCGTCGGCGTTCGCGGTCGGCAGGTACACCCGCCAACCGCGCGCATTGCTGCCGCCGGACAAGCTGCGGCTGGAGACCTTTTGCGCCAACGGCAGCAGCTTGGCGCGCGCCGCGTCGGCCGCGGCGGCATCGGCGAACGGGCCGACGCTGAAGCATTGCGGCGGCGTCGCCGGCGCGGGCGGCGGTGTCGCGGCGGCGATCGCTTCGGGCTTGGCCGCAGCGGGCTTGGTCTCGGCGGGCGTGGCGGGCGTCGATATGGCGTCGGCGGGTTTGGCGTCTGCAGGCTTCGCCTCGGCGAGCTTGAGCGCCTCGCCCGGTTTGGTTTCGGACCGCGAAGCCTCGCCCGAAGGCGTCTGGGCCGGCTTGCCGGCTGCAACCGACGGCGCGGCCGTCGTCGTGCGCTTGCCCTCGTCGAGCAACTGCAAGCGCGCCACGCCGAGCGGTAGCTTCTCCTCGGCCGGCGGCGGCGGCGCGGGACGCGCGATCCACCACGCGGCGACGCCGAGGTTGAGGGCGGTCAACAAAACGATGAGGGCGCGAACGAGCATGCGGGGATTCTAGCCTGCGCGGTCAGGGCGAAGTCTCGACCGCCGCCCAGATCGCCAGCCCTTGCAGCACCAGCGCCGGCGCCGGCTCGGCCATCGGCAGCGCCGCGGCCAGCGCGTCGCTGCCGCCGCCGTGCAGCAGCAATCGCGGCGTCGCGCCCAGGCGCTGCGCGGCGCGCGCCAGGCTGCGCTCGATCAGCGCGATCGCCGCGCCGTCGGCGCCGGAGGCCAGCGCGTCTTCGGTGTCGGCGGCGAAGTCCAGGGCGCGGCCGCCGTGTTCGGGCAGTTGCGGCGCGCGCGCGTGCAGCGCTTCGCGCATCAGCGTCGGCGACGGCGCGATCAGGCCGCCGTGGTGCAGGCCGTCGGCGTCGAGCAGGTCGATGGTCAGCGCGGTGCCGACCCCGCAGATCAGGCTGGCGCCGCGCGCCTGCGCATGCGCGCCGAGCAGGCCGAGGAAGCGGTCGACGCCGAACTTGCGCGGCTCGGCGTAGGCGATGCGCACCTCGCCGAAGCCCGATGCGCGAAAGCGCGGCTGGGTGCGGGCGATGGAGATGCGGCCGCAGCGCGCGCTCAGCGCCTGCAGCACCGCCATGCGTTGGGCCGGATGGGCGACGCTGGCCAGATAGGCCACGTCGATGCGCTCGCGCGGCAAGTGTTCGGCCAACGCGGCGGCGATGTCTTCCTCGCGATGCGGCAACGCCAGGGCCGCGCCGGGGCGGCCGTCGGCCTGCAGCGGCGCGCACTTGAGCCGGGTGTTGCCCAGATCGAACAGCCACGCGTTCATCGCGGCGCTCCGCGGCGCACGCTGACTTCGCCGGCATGGAAGCGGCGCTCCTCGCCGTCGTCCAGGCGCACGCGCAGGGAGCCGTCGTCGGCCAGGCCGAGCGCGGTGCCTCGGTGCTCGGCGTCGTGGCCGAGCACGCTCACCGCTTGTCCCGCGAGCGCGTCGAACGCGGCGTAGCGGTCGAGGAACGGCGCCAGGCCCTGCGCGTCGAATTCGTCCAGCGCCGGCAGCAGCGCGTCGAGCAAGGCCGCGACGACGGCGTTGCGCGACGTTGGCCGCGCGCCGGCCAAGGTGGCCAGATCGCACCAGGGCTGGTCGATCTGCGCGGCCGCCGCGGCCGGCATGCGCACGTTGAGGCCCAGGCCGATCACCGCGCGCGCCGGCCCGGCGTATTCGCCGCCGCCTTCCACCAGCAGGCCGCCGAGCTTGCGCAGGCCGTCGCCGTCGAGCGCGACCAGATCGTTCGGCCACTTCAGCCGCACCGCCTGGAAGCCCAGCGTGTGCAGCGCTTCGGCCGCGGCGATGCCGGCGACCAGGCTCAAGCCGCCCAGCCGCGCCAGGCCGCCGCCGAACGAACGCGCCAGCGACAGATACAAGTGCGCCGCCAGCGGCGACGCCCAGACCCGGCCGCGACGGCCGCGGCCGCCGGTCTGGCGCTCGGCCAGCAGCGCCGCGGCGCCGCGCGCGGGCGTGGGCCGGCGCAGCAGCTCGCTGTTGGTCGAATCGATCGTCCAGGCGATGTCCAGCGAATCCAGGCGCGCGCGCGCGGCCGGCGTCAGTGCGGTTTCGATCGCCGCCGCGTCGAGCAAATCCAGCGGTTGCGACAGCGCATAGCCGCGCCCGGGCTTGGCCTCGATGGCGACGCCGGCCTCGCGCAGGGCTTCGATCCGCTTCCACACCGCGGCGCGGGTCTGCCCGGCCGCGGCGGCGAGCGCATCGCCGGTGGCCGGGCCTGCGATCAGGCGTTGCAACAGCGCGCGGTCGTCCATCAGCCCCGGCGCCAACGGTGCAGCAGCCGCGCGCGGGCGAAGCGCGATTCGGTGCCGGCGCGCAGGCGCGCCAGATTGCCGCGATGGGTGAACACCACCAGCGCCGCCGCGGCGACGCTGAACCACAGCCGCGGCGCGCCGGCGTCGGTGGCCCAGGCCAGCAGCGGCAGGCACAGCGCGCCGATCACACTGGCCAGGCCGACGTAGCCGGTCAGCACCAGGGTCGCGCCCCACGCCAGCAGCAGCGCCGGTAGCGCGAACGGCCACAGCACCAGCAAACCGCCGACCAGGGTCGCCACGCCCTTGCCGCCGCGGAACCCGTGCCACACCGGCCACACATGCCCGAGCACCGCCGCGAACGCGGCCAGATAACCGTGCGCGGTGACCGACAGGCCGTCATTGAGCGGCGCATAACGCAGCGCCAGCCACGCAGCCAGCGCGCCCTTGCCGATGTCGATGGCGACCACGGCCAGGGCGAAGCGCGCGCCCTGGGTGCGCAGCGCATTGGTGCCGCCGGCGTTGCCGCTGCCCTGGGTGCGGATATCGATGCCGCGCAGCCTGCCCAGCGTCAGGCTGCCGGACACCGAGCCGATCGCATACGCCGCGGCCAGCAGCGCCAGCGAACGCGGCTCCGGAACGGCGACGGACAAGCTGGGCGCGAGGGCGGAAAACGACATGGCGCGAATTATGCGGGAGGCGATGGGAATTGCGCTGCAGCGCGGTGCGGCCGGTGGCAGCGGAGTTCGCGGCCTCGCTCTTGTGGGAGGGCCTTCAGGCCCGACGCTCTTGTGCCAAATCGTTGCGACCTGAGCCGAAAGCCTCGGGCCTGAAGGCCCTCCCACAAAAACAGCGCTCCTACAAAGGCCGCTTCCGCAAACCGGCCAAGCCCCGACTTCAAGCCGCTCCTGGCACCGGCTTCAAGCCGCGCCCGGCACCGGCTGCAGCGACGCCAGCAGCGCGCCGCGCCCGGCGTGCGCGCCCAGCGCCGGCCCGGTTTCGACCAGGAAGGCCTGCTCCAGATCCAGCCGCCGCCGCAGCGCCTCCAGCAACCGCTCGCCGTCGACGCGCGCGTCGCAGTGGCCGACGATGGCGCGCCAGCGCTGCCCGCGCGGCGTGCGTCGGGCGATGTAGCCGGCGAACGCCTCCGGCGCGCCGGCGCGGGCGAACACGCCGCCGCTCACGCCCAGGCGCCCGTCGGCGCGCATCCGCGCGACCGGGGTCAGCCCGGTCCAGCGCGCCAGCCGCCCGGCCCAGGGCGGAATCCGCCCGCCGCGCACCGCGTGCGAGATGTCGCGCGCCATCGCCCAGGTCGTGGTCAGCGGCTTGAGCCGCTCCAGCTCGGCCCACACCGCCTCCGCGGCGATACCGTCGGCCGCCAGCTCGGCCGCGCGCCAGGCCATCAGCGCCTGGCCGCCGGCGGCGTTGCCGGTGTCGAACACCCGCACCCGCCGCGCATCGCTGCGCGCGGCGGCCTGTTCGCCGGCCTGCAAGGTGCCGGAGACCGCGCGCGACAGGCCCACGTACAGCACCTGTTCGCGATGGCCGAGCAGGAAATCGAAGACCCGGCGGAAGTCGCCCGGCGGCGGCTGGCTGGTGCGCGGCAGCTCGCCGCCGGCGGCCATGCGCCGGTAGAACTCGGCCGTGCTCAGGCCGGCCTTGTCGAGATAGTCGCGGCCGTCCACCGACACCCGCACCGGCACGGTCTGGATGCGGTAACGCTCGGCCAGCTCCTCGGGCAGGTCGGCGGCGCTGTCGGTCACCACCGCCAGCGCCTGCGCGCGCTCGATGCTGCGCTGCTGGGCGAGCATGTCGTCGGCCTTCATGCCCTCCACCGAGCCATAGCCGGCGCACACGTCGAACAAGGCCTGCGGCGCGCCGACGTGGCCGTGCACGCGCAGCCGCGCGGCGCCGCCGGCCAGCACCAGCGAATCGGCGCCGATCGCCTCCAGCGCATCGCGCAACGCCTCGCGCGGCAGGCCGTCGCCGAGCAGCAGGCATTCGCTGCACCAGCGCCGCAGCGGGTCGACCGCGTCGTGCGCGGCCGGCACCGCTTCGCCATGGTTGTGGCCGTGGCCGTCGCAGGCATCGTTGGCCGCGCCGGCCTCGCCGCGCATGCGCAGCGCGCGCGGGCCGCCGTCGACGAATTCGGCGATGCCCTCAAGCAGATCGACGAAGCCCTGCGCGCCGGCATCGACCACCCCGGCGCGCTGCAACACCGCCATCTGCAGCGGCGTGCGCGCCAGCGCGGTGCGCGCCCGCGCCAGCGCCTGGGCGAAGCCCGGGCGCGGATCGCCGTCGAGGCTGGCGCGCGCGGCCTCGTCCAGGGCGTCGGCGAAGGCGTTGATGACGCTGAGGATGGTGCCCTCGACCGGATGCGCCAGCGCCGCGCGCGCGTTGTCGGCGCCGTGGCGCACCGCCGCGGCCAGGGTCGCCGCGTCCAGCTGCGGCTGGGCGCGGGCGTATTCGGCCACGCCGAACAGGAACTGGGCCAGGATCGCCCCGGAGTTGCCGCGGGCGCCGTCGATGGCGTCGTCGCCGACCTGCTTGAGCAACTCGCCGATGTGGCGGCTGCGCCGGCTCAGCGCCCCGTTCAGCAGGCTGCCCAGGGTGTAGGCCAGGTTGCTGCCGGTGTCGCCGTCGGCGACCGGAAACACATTGATTCGATTGAGCGCGTCGCGCCCGGCGATGACCCGGCGCGCGCCGGCGATCAGGGCCCGGCGCAGGGCCGGGGCGGTCAGCGGCGGGCGAGGCGTAGGCATGAATGCGAGTCTGGCGCAAATGCGTGCCACGGCTTGCTGCGGCGCACAATAGGTCGTGCCGCAAGCCGCCGGATTCGGTACGCATTTCGCGTTATAGTCGGCAACTGCATCAGCGGTAACCGCACCGCTCCCCGTGAGGGGACCGCGCCGCTCCCCAAGGATTCCGCCATGTTACGGATCTGCCTGTGCCTGCTGTTCCTGTCCGCGAGCCTGGCCGTGGCACAGGCGAGCGCGCGCGAGGTGAGCAAGCTGAGCCCGAACGACGCCTGCGCCAGCAGCAACGGCGGCGCGGCCAAGGACGCGCCGGCGCGGCCGCAGGCGCGCGGCGGCAACCCGCCGCAGACCGCGCGCGACACCAAGGCCAAGCCCACCGTGCACAGCGATTCGGACAGCGGCAACCGGCTGCAGTCGCCGCGCTGGCATAATTTCCTGCCGGGCATGTTCCGCTGACGCGCGACGCTTAGCCCGCCTTCCGCCGGGTCCGCCTTGTTCGAGTTCCTGCGCCGCCTGCGGCGCCCCGCCGCCATCGACGACGCCCTGTGGCGCGACACCGTCGCCGCGGTGCCGTGGGCGCAGGCGCTGGACGCGCCGCGCCGCGAACGCCTGCGCGAGCTGGCCGCGCGCTTCCTGCACGAAAAGACCATCAGCCCGATCGGCGAATTCGAGCTCGGCGATCTGCAGCGCGCGCAACTGGCCGCGCTGTGCTGCCTGCCGCTGCTGGAGTTCGGCGCCGAAGGGCTGCGCGGCTGGTCGCAGCTGATCGTCTATCCCGAAGCGTTCCGGGTCGGCCGCACCCACGTGGACGCCGCCGGCGTACTGCACGAGTGGGAGGACGAGCTGATCGGCGAATCCTGGGAGGCCGGGCCGCTGATCCTGTCCTGGGCCGACGTCGCCGCCGACTGCGAAGACCCGCGCGCCGGCTTTTGCGTGGCCGCGCACGAGATGGCGCACAAGCTCGACGCGCTCGACGGCGCGCTCGACGGCACCCCGCCGCTGCCGCGGCCGTGGCAACGCGAATGGGCGCGCGATTTCCAAAGCGCGTACGACGCTTTCATCGAGCAGGTCGACAGCGGCGGCGAGGTGCTGATCGATCCTTACGCGGGCGAGGCGCCGGAGGAATTTTTCGCCGTCGCCACCGAATACCACTTCAGCGATCCGCACTCGCTGCGCGAGGCGATGCCGGAGGTGGCGGAGCATCTGCGGCGGTTGTACGGGGCGTCGCCGTTCGCTTGAGGGCGCGAGTGTTGCGCCACGTTCGGCGCGGAAAAGTAGCGTCGTTGCCGATGTTTCGCGGTCGCGGCTCGCGCCGCTCCTACAGGGGCTTCGGCCGCATCGCGATCTACCTGTAGGAGCGGCGCGAGCCGCGACCGCGTCAATACAACAACGTCGAAACCCACACCGCGTCCTGCGCCACGACGCCACCCGCCGCTCACAACCCCGGCGGCAATTTCACTTCGAACCGCGTACCGCCCAGTTCTTCCGACGGCGTGACATCGAGCGTGCCGCGATAACCGCGCACCAGATCCTGCACGATCGCCAGGCCGATGCCGTGGCCCTGCACGCGCTCGTCGCCGCGCACGCCGCGCTGCAGGATCGTGGCGACCTTCTCGGCCGGAATGCCCGGGCCGTCGTCGTCCACCGCCAGCAGCAGGCCGGGACGGCGATTGGATGCGGTCTCGCCGGGCTTGACCGTCAGCAGCACCCGCGAATTGGCCCATTTGAAGGCGTTTTCCAGCAGATTGCCGAGCAGTTCCTGCAGATCGCCCGGCTCGCCGTGGAACTGCACGCCATCGGCCAGATCGAACTCGCACAGGATGCCCTTGGACGAGTACACCTTCTCCAGCCCGCGCACGATCTCTTCGGCGTGCGGCTCGATCGCGATCGGCGCGGCGAACAGCGCATGGCCGCCGGACGCGGCGCGCGCGAGCTGGTAGGACACCAGCTCGTTCATGCGCCGCAGTTGCAGGTCGAGGTCTTCGCGCAGCTCCGGCTCCATCTTCGCGCCGCTGTCGTCGTCCAGGCGCGCGCGCAGCACCGCCAGCGGCGTTTTCAGGCTGTGGGCGAGATCGGCCAGGGTGTTGCGCTGGCGGTCGAGGTTCTCGCGCTCGCTCTCGATGAAGGCGTTGATGCTCTCGGTCAGCGGCTCCAGCTCGCGCGGGTGGCGCTCGCTCATGCGCGAGGCGGCGCCGCGCTGCACGCGCTTGAGCTCCTCGATCACGCGATTGAGCGGACGCAAACTCCACTGCATGATCAGCGCCTGCAACAGCAGCAAGATCACGCCGGCGCCGCCGAGGTAGCGCCACAGCGCCTGGCGGAACACGCCGACCTGATGGCGCAGCGCGCTGGTGTCCTCGAGGATGTAGATCGTGTACTGGAACTCGCTCTTGGGATCGCCGTCGGCGCTCCAGATCAGCCCGCGCCCGTAGCGATAAGCCTCGCCGGACTTGCCGTTGATTTCGGTCAGCGGCAGCGGGCCTTCGAACGATTCTTCGGCCGCCTTGAGCATGCCGCCGTCGGGCAGCACCGGCCCCTGCGCCGACATCGAATCCCAGTGCCCGTTGGGCAGGATCACCTCGGCGTACAGGCCGCTGCCGGGGCGGTCGAAGCGCGGGTCCGGAGGGTCGTAGGGCGGGATGATTTCGCCGCCGCGGCCGAAATCGGTGTCGGCGGCGTAAGCCAGCGCGTAGCTGGTCAGGCGCTGGCGCAGGTTGTTTTCGGCGGTTTCCAGGAACGCCCGGTCCAGCGCGACGCCGGCCAGGGCCAGGAACGCGAGCAGGCCGAGACTGGCCGCCAGCAACTGGCGCGCGCGCAACGAACGCGGCTGGCCCCAGCTCATGCCGGCCGCCGCGCGGTCGTGGCCGTCTGGGCCGCAGCGGTAGAAAACGCGGGCCGCATGGGTCCGAACTGCTCCTGGGACCGAACTGGGGAAAGAAAACGCCGCCGCAGGTGCGGCGGCCTATTGGATCGCCGCCGCGCGGAGGCTGTCAACGCGCGGCGGTGGAGCGGGCGATGCCGGAAAGGATCAATCGCCGCTGCGGGGGATGGCGAAACGGTAGCCGCGGCCGCGCACGGTCTCGATCGGCTTGAGCGCGCCGTCCGGATCGAGCTTCTTGCGCAGACGGCCGATGAAGACTTCCAGCACGTTGGAATCGCGGTCGAAATCCTGCTGGTAGATGTGCTCGGTCAGGTCGGCCTTGGAGACCAGTTCCCCGGCATGCATCATCAGATACTCGAGCACCTTGTACTCGTAGCTGGTGAGATCGACGTTGCCGCCATTGACGCTGACCGTCTGCGCGGCCAGGTCCAGCATCACCGGGCCGCATTCCAGGGTCGGCTTGCTCCAGCCGGCGGCGCGGCGGACCAGGGCGTTGAGGCGGGCCAGCAGCTCTTCGACGTGGAAGGGCTTGACCAGGTAGTCGTCGGCGCCCTGCTTGAGGCCCTCGACCTTGTCCTGCCAGCTCGAACGCGCGGTCAGGATCAGCACCGGGAATTTCTTGCCCTCGTCGCGCAACGCCTTGATCAGCTCCATGCCCGACATCTTCGGCAGGCCCAGGTCGATGATGCCCAGGTCGAACGGCACCTCGCGGCCCATGTACAGGCCCTCCTCGCCGTCTTGCGCGGCATCGACCGCGAAGCCCTCGCGCTTGAGGCGCGCAGCCAGGGTCTCGCGCAGCGGCGCTTCGTCTTCGACCAGCAGAATTCGCATGGGCACTCCCTTGATAAATTGCGGCCCGACAGGATCGTTTTGCGGACCGTCGGAGCGAAGGTTAGTCGTTATTGTTGTCGTCGCGGCGTGTAGGGCGGTCGTCGTCGCGGCGCCCGCCCCGCTGTTGCGGGTCGTCCATGTATACCCGGACCCGCCCGCTGGAATCGACTACTTTCACCCGATTGACGTCGCGGCCGTCGAAGGGAACGCGCTCGGCGCTCAAGACCTGGCCGCCGCCGCTTTCGCGCTCGAACCGACGTACCGAGTCGGACAGCGAGCTGCGCTCCTCGCGGCGCTCGTGCCCGCGCCAGCGGCCGTCGTCGTGCTGCGCCCAGGCGTTGCCGGCCGCCAGCGAGGCGACGAGCAGCAGCGACGGGACGCGGGCAGAGCGGATGCGCATGGCGTTCGGACGAGCCCCCAGCGGAACGATGAAGTGGCGAATAAGCGACGTGCCGGCATTTTCGGAACGCAGCGGTGAATCCGATCTGAACTTTTCCGGCGCCTTCAGGACGGCATTCAGCCCGCCCGGACCCCGGTCACATCGTAACCGCACGGGCGTGCGCGCCCTTCAGAACACCTCGCCGACGCAGCAGCGCAGCGAACCGCCGGCGGCCTCGATCGCGTCCAGTTCGACCGCGACCACGGCGAATCCGGCCGCCGCCAGGGCCTGCTGGGTGGCCGGGCGGGCGGCGCGCGCGGCGCCGGCGCTCATCCAAACCGTATACGTCGACAGCGCGATCGCGTTGGCGACGAAGCCGGCCTGCTCGGCCGCGTCGAGCACGATCCCGCGCGGGCCGTAGAACCCGGCGATGGCCGCGGCCACGGCCGGATCGGCGAAACCGGCGGGGCTGACCAGCGCGGCGCGGCCGGCCAGCACCGCCAGCACCACGTTGGTGTGGTACTCGCCGGGGGCCAGGTCGAACAGCAGGGTCGCGCGCAGGCCGAAGGCCTCGTGCATCAGCGCCGCGCCGCGCTCGTCGCAGCGCTCCGACAGGCCGGCGTAGCCCAGGCCGCGGGCGCGGTCGATCACCAGCGCGCCGGTCAGCTCGCACGGGTGGGTCTGCCGCGACAGGTCGCGTTCCTCGTAGCCCAGCACCTGCTCGAAGAAGCCGCGGATGTCGGCGCGCTCGGCTTCGCGCTGGCGCACCGGGTGGCGCATGCGCCCGACCAGGTAGCGTGGCGCGGCCCCGGCCGCGCGCACGGTGGCGAAGACGTTGTTGGGGAACAGCGCATCCGGGGTGTCGGCGTCGCCGGCGAAGCTGATCGTCGGCAGGGTCTGCGACAGCGCCAGGTGCAGGGCGCGGTGCTGGGCGCCGGCGCGGCCGGGGTCGAAGTCCTCGGCCGCGGCCATGTAGCGGTTGTCGTCGGCCGATTGCTCGGCGCGGGCGAACCCGTCCGGGGCGACCAGGAACGCCGCGCGCGCGGTGGCCGCGCCGAAGTCGGGCGCGAGGGTGCGGGCGTGCTCGAAGAAGGCGGTCGGGTCGCGGGAGATCATCGGCGGGCGCTCAGGCGGAGGGTCGATACGCGCCGCGGCGTCCGCTGTGGGCGGTGGCGCGGTCGAGGGAATGGCGGAGCGGAGAGCGGCCGCCGCTCGGAAAACAGCGGATCGCAGTGCGCGGGCGCGCGCTCAGGCGGCATCGCGCGCGGCGAAGGATTCGGTGACCTCCAGCGCGCGCTCGATCAGCGCCCAGTCCGCGCCGGGGCGGTGCGCGCCCTCGCTGAGGATCTGCCGGAACGCGCGGCCGCCGCGCTCGCCGTGGAACAAGCCGAGCAGGTGGCGGGCGATGTGCTTGAGCAAGGCGCCGCGTTCGAGCTGGGCTTCCACGTACGGGCGCAGCGCGCGCAGCAGCTCGGCGCGGCTGCGCTCGACGCCGCCGAACCAGGCCACGTCCAGCCGGTGCAGCAAATACGGGTCGTGGTACGCGGCGCGGCCGAGCATGGCGCCGTCGGCGTGCTGCAGGTGCGCGGTCGCCTCGGCCAGATCGGCGATGCCGCCGTTGACCACCACTTGCAGTTGCGGCCGCTCCTGCTTGAGCCGGTAGGCCCAGTCGTAGCGCAGCGGCGGCACTTCGCGGTTCTCCTTCGGCGACAGGCCCTTGAGCCAGGCGTTGCGGGCGTGCACGACGAAGCTGCGGCAGCCGGCCGCGGCGACCCGGTCGATGAAATCGAGGAACACTTCGAAGCGGTGCTCGTCGTCGACGCCGAGCCGGCACTTGACCGTGACCGGCACAGCGCAGGCGCCGATCATCGCCGCCACCGACTCGGCCACCAGGTCCGGTTCGCGCATCAGGCAGGCGCCGAAGCGGCCGGCCTGGACCCGGTCGGACGGGCAGCCGCAGTTGAGGTTGATCTCGTCGAAACCCCAGTCCGCACCGATCCGCGCCGCCTGCGCCAGCAGCGCCGGCTCGCTGCCGCCGAGCTGCAGCGCCACCGGGTGCTCGACCGGATCCATCGCCAGCAGGCGCTCGCGGTCGCCGTGGATGACGGCGTTGGCGTGGACCATCTCGCTGTACAGGCGCGCGTGCGGGGCGATGAGGCGGTGGAAGACCCGGCAGTGGGAGTCGGTCCAATCCATCATCGGCGCCACCGACAGGCGCAGCTGCGGCGCGTCGATGGCGGGGGAAACGGCGGCGGCGGGCGGGGAAACGGCGTTCATTGCGGCCATTGTAAGGCCTCGGGCACGGGCGGCCGGGCGCGGGCGGGCCGCTGCGGCGCAAGCGCCTGCGGGCGCGCGGGCCGCCGCTGCGGCCGGAATCCAGGGCGGATCCGCGGTGCGCCGGCGCCGCCCGCCCCTGCGCCGCGACCGCCGCCGAACCTCTCGCGACCGCGCACGCCGCCCTCGCCGCATGCACCAGACGTGCCTTTCATCGCCGGAAAACTGCGACTGAAGCTGCTAATCCGCGTTCCGGCGGCTCGGCGGATGCCATTTTTACGTGGCTTTCATCTGCCTGAGTACAGCTTCAAGCTGCGCCTGGACGCGCCCAAGGGGGACGTCGGCCTACCGCCGCTACGCTATGCACACACTCGAACGTCGTTCGCGCTCCGCAGCCCTGCGTTTCGCTATCGCGCTGGCCGCGCTGGCGGTGCTGTGCGCGCCGGCCGCGCAGGCCCAGTTCAAGGTCTCCTCGACCTTCCGCAGCAACACCGAACCGGGCTGGACCATCACCGGCACCAACAACGCCGGCACCGACGACAGCGGCATCCTCACCGGCGGCTATGGCGCCATTCCCAACAACGTCAACGACGCCAACGGCAGCGGCTGGCTGCGCCTGACCACGGGGCAGAACAACCAGCAGGGCCTGGCCTTGTACACCGGCGGCTCGTTCCCGTCCTCGCAGGGCGTCACGGTCGAGTTCGACTACGTCAACTGGGGCGGCAACGGCGCCGACGGCACCACGTTCTTCCTCTACGACGCCACCGGCACCATGGCCGGCGCCCAGCCCGGCGGCTCGCTGGGCTATTGCTACGGCAACGGCGCTTACCTCGGCATCGGCCTGGACGAGTTCGGCAACTTTTCCGGCCAGTTGCCCGGCGTCAGCGGCGGCTGTCCGAACGGCAGCGGCAGCCCCGGCAGCCAGGCCGACCGGCTGGTGCTGCGCGGCCCGACCAGCGACAGCAACCGCTGGCTCGCCGGCGCGTCGGTCGGCGGCGGCGGCATCGACTCGCCCGGCGCCACCACCCGCCCGACCAGCAACCACCTGATGGTGGCGCTGATCCCGAACACGCCGCAGCCCGGCTACACGGTGACCGTCTCGCAGGGCCCGACCGGCGGCACCCAGACCACGCTGTTCAACAACATCAACTTCAATTACACCGCGCCGGCCAACCTGCGCATGGGCTACGCCGCCTCCACCGGCGGGCTCAACAACATCCACGAGGTGCGCAACGTGCTGGCCTCGGTGCCGGCCGACGTGGGCATCGTCAAGACCGTGTCGGCCGCGCGCATCCGCCGCGGCCAGCCGGTCACCTACACCCTGGTGGTCAGCAACAACGACATCAATCCGGTCGTGGCCGGCAACCAGGCGCCGAGCATTCCCGGCACCGACGCGGCCGACATCGCCGACACCTTCCCGACCCAGGTCACCGGCGTGAGCTGGACCTGCGCCGCCAGCGCCGGCTCGACCTGCCCGTCGGCCACCGGCACCGGCAACCTCGCCATCGCCGGCGGCTATTCGATGCTGCCCGGCGGCACCCTGACCTTCACCGTGACCGGCACGGTCGCCAACAACGCAGCCTGCAACGCCACGGTGACCAACACCGCCACCGTCGCGTTCTCCACCACCGACCGCTTCGGCGACATCAACCCCACCAACAACAGCTCCAGCGCGAACTTCGCGGTGGACTGCGTGAACCTGTCGGTGGACAAGACCGCGACCCCGGCCAGCTTCACCGCCGGCAGCACCGGCACCTACACCATCGCGGTCAGCAACGCCGGCAACATCGCCACGGTCGGCCAGCTCACCGTCACCGACGCGCTGCCGGCCGGGCTCAGCGTGCCCGACGGCGCGGTCGCGCTGAGCGGCCCCAACGCGGCCAACTGGGCCTGCACCGCGGCCTCCAACACCCTCACCTGCCAAAGCAATACGGCCATCGCCGCCGCCGGCAGTTCGAGTTTCGCCTTCGTCGTGAACGTCGCCTTCGCCGCGACCGGCCCGCTGATCAACACGGCGCAAGTGGCCGGCGGCGGCGATCCCAACTGCACCCTGGCCACGCCCTGCCCCGACTCGACCCCGACCAGCACCCCGGTGGTCAGGCCGTCGGTGAGCCTGCGCATCAACAAGACCGACAGCAGCGGCACCTACACGCCCGGCGGCAGCGCCAGCTATGTGCTCACCGCCTGCAACCCGAACGGCCCGGACCCGGCCAACGGCGCGACCATCGCCGACACCCTGCCGGCCGGCGCGACCCTGAGCGGCCCCTGGAGCTGCGTCGGCAGCGGCGCCACCCCGGGCACCTGCCCGGCCAACGGCGGCGCGGCCGGCGGCAACGCGATCAGCGTCGCCAACGTGGTGCTGCCGGTCGGCGGCTGCGTCAGCGTCACCGTGCCGGTGAGCTTCAGTTCGAATCCGGCCAATTACTGAGGCGCAGCGCCGCTCGCCGGAACGGAAAAAGCCGCGCGGCTGAGCCGCGCGGCTTGGAACAACCCCGGATTTCGATGGCCGTTTACGAGCGCACCGTCACCCGCCAGCAACGCTTGCCCTGTTGCGTCCAGTCGATCTCGACCGGCAGGAACTTCTCGATCAGGCGCGCGTTGCTGGACAGATGATCGCTGACGAAGGCGGTGGTGAACTCGCCGCCGCCGGCCAGCGCCATCGGCAACAGCAACTGGTCGGACAGGTGCTCGCTCACCGCCGCGTCCGCGCCCAGGTACTCGGACACGCGTCGCGCCAGACCGGCCGCGACCTGCTCGGCGCCGACGCCGCGCTCGCCGAGCGCGTCGAACAGCTCGGTGTGCTGGCCCTCGCCGCTCACCCGCAGCATCAACACATTGGCCGGGCTCTGTGCGGTCGGCGCGCGGCGCAGGTGCAGCGCGTCGGGACGCAGTTTCAACTGCTCGGCCAGCGCTTGCAGTTCGCGCTGGCCGATCGAGTCGGCCAGCGACGCCAACAGCGCGGTCGCCTCCAATCGCGGCGCGGGATCGCGCTGGTCGAAAGTCGCCTCGCGCAAGGCCGTGCCGGCCGCGATGCGCAACTGCACGCAGCCGCCGCCGGCCGGGAAGAAGCCGTGGCGATGCAGCGCGAACGAGGTCTCCACGCCGAAGCGGCGCAACGCCGGCAGATAGCAGTCGGCGAGGAAGTCCGCGCTCGGCGCCAGCGGGTTATGGGTGCCGCCTTCGACGCTGATTTCCGAAGCCGCATCGCACGACCACAGCGCCGGCAGCACGGTCTGCAACACCAGCGTCGCCGAACCGGCGGTACCGATGGAGAAACGGTAGCGGCCCGGCTGCACCTGGCCCGGCACGAAGCGCAGCGTGGTCGCGCCGAGCTGGGCACCATCGACGTAAGCGCGGCCGACCTGCGCGGCCGCGCCGACCGCGGTGAGGTGCTGGCGCATCAGGCCCGGGCGCTTGCGCTTCGCGCGGATGTGCTGCATCTCGAACGCGGTGCCGGTGCACAGGCTCAGCGCCAGCGCCGTGCGCAGCAACTGGCCGCCGCCGCTCGCGCCGCTGATTTCGATCAATTCCATTTTCTTGTCCATGGTTCCACTCGCTTGGACGGTCTCGGCCGTCCTTCGCTTTTCCTTTGTCTGTCCGTTATCCGGGCGGCGCCTGGCCGCCCATGGTTTTCGTTTTCGTCTTCGTCATCGCCCGGCGCTCAACCCTTCACGCACACGACCTGACGCAGGGTATGCACGATCTCGACCAGGTCGCTCTGAGCGGCCATGACCGCGTCGATCGACTTGTAGGCGGCCGGCGACTCGTCGACCACCTCGGCGTCCTTGCGGCATTCCACGTGCGCGGTGGCGCGAGCGTGCTCTTCCAGGCTGATGCGCTTCTTCGCCTCGGTGCGGCTCATCACGCGGCCGGCGCCGTGGCTGCAGCTATGGAAGCTGTCGGCGTTGCCCAGGCCGCGCACGATGAAGCTCTTGGCGCCCATGCTGCCCGGAATGATGCCCAGCTCGCCCTTGCGCGCGCTCACCGCGCCCTTGCGCGTCACCAGCACGTTCTTGCCGAAGTGGTGCTCGCGGTTGACGTAGTTGTGATGGCAGTTGACCGCCTCGGCCTGCGCTTCGAACGGCTTGGCGATGACCTTGCGCGCCGCGTCGACCACATGCCGCATCATGATCTCGCGGTTGTTGCGCGCGAACTGCTGCGCCCACTCCACCGCGAACACGTAGTCGGCGTAGTGCTCGCTGCCTTCCGGCAAGTACGCGAGATCCTGATCCGGCAGATTGATCATCCAGCGGCGCATGTCCTGCTTGGCCAGCTCGATGAAGTGGCTGCCGATGGCGTTGCCGACGCCGCGCGAACCCGAGTGCAGCATGAACCACACGCGCTGCTCCTCGTCCAGGCAGACTTCGACGAAGTGGTTGCCGGTGCCCAAGGTGCCCAGGTGGCTCAAGTGATTGCTGCGCTCGAGCTTGGGGTGCTTGGCGACGATGCGGTCGAAGCCCTCGTGCAAGCGCTCCCAGGCCTGCAGCGACGCCGCCGGCGGGTTGGCCCAGGCGCCCTTGTCGCGCACGCCGCGGCCGACGGTGCGGCCGTGCGGCACGGCCTTCTCGATCGCCGCACGCAGCGGGCCGAGCTGATCCGGCAGGTCGCTCGCCACCAGCGTGGTGCGCACCGCGATCATGCCGCAGCCGATGTCCACGCCGACCGCGGCCGGCACGATCGCGCCCAAGGTCGGCACCACCGAGCCCACGGTCGCGCCCTTGCCCAGGTGCACGTCGGGCATCACCGCGATCCAGCGGTGCACGAACGGCAGCTTGGCGATGTTCTGCAACTGGCGGCGCGCTTCGTCTTCCAGCGGCACGCCGCGGGTCCAATGCTTGATCGGCACCGAGCCGTGGTCGTGGATGACGTCGTAGTTGGCGTTGGCATTGGCGTTCATGGGTGTTGCTCCTGCGGGTCGGGCTTCGTGCCCGTGGCTCATTCGAGCCGATGAAAAGGACGACGCCTTGCGGCGCTTGCGGCCAGCGCGTGCGCCGGGCCGAGATCTTGCGAAGAACAAACGCTCCACACGGAGACGAGAGGGTGGCGGACACGTTCAGACACCCAAAGTTTGTGTAGTCCGCCAAGCATTCGCCGTGCGTTGCGTGATCGAGTGCGGCCGCCCTGCGACTAGGGGTGGCGAAACGTTTTTCCTATGCTCTCCCACTGAGCTACCGTCGATACAGTCGGTGACGAGTGGGAGTCGAACCCACGACCTTAGGCTTGGATGTAGTTTCACCGGCATTCGCCGGACGACCGCGTAAAACATTCGAAACAATAAAAAACCGAAGCATCGAGACCATAGGCGACGGAACGTTTCCTGCTCTATCCAACTGAGCTACCGCCTCGCGGCGGGCGGGACTCGAACCCGCGACCTGGACAATCATGATGTAGTTCCGCCAGCATTCGCGATGCATCGGCCGTCCAACCTTGGCCGGCGGGCACCATTGCCCGCCGGCGTCTTCCCTGCGCCGCCTCGCACCTCCCTGGCGCGTGCGGCCGGCGGGCCGTCCTGGCCCGCCGCGCGGATGCGATCCGTGCATCCGCGTCGCGGCGCGTCCCTGCGCCGCGGCGGCGACGTTCCTTGTCGCCGCCTGTTGCTCGCTCAACCGCCGGGGCTCACAGCGCGATCGAACCGATCCGCTCGGCCCAGCGCGCGCTGTCGCCGCCCTGCGCGGCGAACACCGCGATCAGCTCGAACACCGCATCGCTGAAACCGCCGACGTGCAGCACGTCGGCCGACTCCACCGTCTGCGCGGTCGCCACCGGCTGCAGGTCGATGCAGACCAGCCGCGCGTTCGGGTTGCGCGCCTTCATCTGCGCCCACTCGCGCATGGTCGCGGTCGCGCCGCCCTGGCGGGTGTCGCGCCAACTCTCGTTGTCCGACACCAACACCACCAGATCGACCTTGGCCCGCTCGCTGTTCAACGCCGCGAACGGCGCGCTGACGCAGGTGCCGCCGCCGCACAAGGCGGCCAGCTGCGCGGCCTGGGTCATGACGCTGTCGCGCGGGTTCAAGCGCAGCGAACGCACCGAGGTGTCGAACGGCAGCACTCGCGCGCCCGGGTGCTTGCGCTGGATGCACGCGGCGATCAACGCCGCCACGTCCACGCAGCGCACCTTGCTGGTCGCGCCCTTGCGATAGCCGGTGACCGGCGAGCTCATCGAACCCGACACGTCCACCGCCACCACCACCTCGCCGTCCAGGGCCGGCACCTGCCGGGTCGCGATCTCCATCGCGTCCTGCAAGGCCTCCAGGATCGGCGCCGGCAATCCGCCGCCGGCGTTGTAGGCGCTCATCAGCTGGTACGGGAACGCCCGCGCCTTGGCGATGGCGCGCTCGTCGCGCAAACGCGCCGCGACCTCGGCCACCCGCCGCGGATCCTCGAACACTCCGTGACGCTGGAAGGTGTTGAGGTTCATGCGCAGGGTCTGCCAGGACACGTTGCGCGCCAGCTCGCCCCATTGCGCCGCCTCCAGCGGCAGCGAGGCGAAGTACTGGAACGGCAGCTTCGGCAGCGGGCCGCGGCGGTCGCGCTTGAACGCCTCGTACTCGCGCACCAGCGCCGGCAACGCGCTTTCCTCGTACGGCTTGCCGATCAGCCAGGCGTACAGCGCGGCGCGCTGCGCGTCGGCCGGCTTCGGCCGGACCATCTTGATCACGTCGGCCAGCGAAGGATCGTTGCCGACCGCCGCGCTCAACAGTTGCTCGACCGAAGCGTTCTCGATCCACTGGCGCACCAGCCGCTTGGGCCGCGAGCCCAGCGACTTGCGCCCCACCCGGCCGCTGCGCAGGATCTGCACGAAGTTGCGCAGCATGCGGCCGTTGTCGACCACGCGCGGGAACGCGCGCTGCATCGACTCGCCGTCGCGCAAGCTCAGGCTGGCCAGCAGCAGCGCCGGCATGTCCTTCATGTGGCCGCGCTCGCGGGCATAGACCGCGGTCTTGGCGACGAAGCCGGCATCGGCCACGGCGCTGAGCTGGAGCACGTAATCGAGCTGCTCGTCGGCGCTGGCGTAGTAGGTGCCGTTCAAGCAACCGGTGGCCGCGTACAGCGCCAGCGCCGACTCGGGACGGCGCGCATACGCCAGGCCGCCGGCCTCGTTGCGCACGCTCGCCTTCGGGGCGAGGCGGTTGCGCAGGGAGGCGAAGAGCGAAGTGTTGGCCATCGGGGCATTCCTTTGTTCTGGACTTGCCTGGACTAGAGCAATGGTCGTGCCAACTTTTTCGTCGCGATATCAACTGATTGAAATTAAATGATTTTGTTCTTTTTTTGCCGTCGCTTCTCGCCAATCGCCCTTTCCCATTTATATACTAAGATATCGATATTTATCTGATTGGATAACCCATGAAGCGCCAGGTCGTCATCGGCATGCTCGGCACCCAGCTCGACGCCGCCTCCGGCGCCGGCCGTTGGGAGAAGTGGCGCCCGACCGTGTCGCTGGGCATGCACGAGGACTTCCTGCTCGACCGCCTGGAGCTGCTCGCCGACGAGCGCCGCTTCGATCGCCTCGCCAGCCAAGTCGCCGCCGACCTCGCCCAGGTCTCGCCGGAAAGCGACATCCGCCGCCACGACGTCTACCTCAGCGATCCCTGGGACTTCGAGACGGTCTACGGCGTGCTCGACGACTTCGTGCGCGGCTACGAGTTCCGCCCGGACGAGGAGGACTACTACGTCCACATCACCACCGGCACCCACGTCTCGCAGATCTGCTGGTTCCTGCTGGCCGAAAGCCGGCTGTTCCCCGGCCGGCTGTTGCAGACCGCGCCGCCGCGCAAGCAGGACGGGCGCTCGCCGGGCAGCTACGCGGTGATCGACCTGGACCTGTCGCGCTACGACCGCATCGCGCAACGCTTCGCCGAGCAGCGCCTGCACGACCGCGATCTGCTCAAGAGCGGCATCGCCACGCGCAACCCGGCGTTCAACCGCATGATCGAGCAGATCGAGACCGTGGCCACGCGCTCGAAATCGCCGATGCTGCTGATGGGCCCGACCGGCGCCGGCAAGAGCCAGCTGGCGCGGCGCGTGTTCGACCTGAAGAAGCAGAAACACCAGTTACCCGGCCGTTTCGTCGAGGTCAACTGCGCGACCCTGCGCGGCGACGGCGCGATGAGCACATTGTTCGGCCATATCAAGGGCGCCTACACGGGCGCTGCGGCCGACCGCGCCGGGCTGCTGCGCTCGGCCCACCAGGGCTTGCTGTTCCTCGACGAAATCGGCGAGCTGGGCCTGGACGAACAGGCGATGCTGCTGCGCGCGCTGGAGGAAAAGCGCTTCCTGCCGGTCGGCGGCGACAAGGAGGTGGAGAGCGATTTCCAGCTCATCGCCGGCACCAACCGCGACCTGCAGATCAGCGTGCTGGAAGGGCGTTTTCGCGACGATCTGCTGGCGCGTCTGAACTTGTGGACGTATCGCCTGCCCGGCCTGGCCGAGCGCGCCGAGGACATCGAGCCGAACCTGGAGTTCGAACTGGAACGGCATTCGCGCGAGAACCACCAGCGGGTGACCTTCAATCGCGAGGCGCGCGCGCGTTACCTCGCCTTCGCGCTCAGCGGCGAGGCGCGCTGGACCGGCAATTTCCGCGACCTCGGCGCCTCGGTGATGCGGCTGGCGACATTGGCCGAGGGCGGGCGCATCCGCGCCGATCTGGTCGAGGAAGAGATCGGCCGCCTGCGCGCGCAGTGGCACGGCGCGCGCCCGGCGTCGCTGCTGGACGAACTGCTCGGCGCGCAGGCCGGCGAGCTCGACCGGTTCGACCGCGTGCAACTGGAAGACGTGCTGACGGTGTGCCGACGCAGCAAGACGTTGTCGCAGGCCGGCCGCGAGCTGTTCGCGGTGTCGCGCGCGAGCAAGGCCAGCAGCAACGACGCCGACCGGCTGCGCAAGTACCTGGCACGGTTCGGGTTGGACTGGGAGCGCGTTCGCGCGAACGGATAAGTTACGTCTGAGCGCCTTCGCGCTAGCGGATAAACAACGTCAGAGCGCGTTCGCGCTAACAGATGGAAATGTCCAGGCGCGTCGGCATCACCCGCACGCGCCCGCATCAGCGCACGGCGGCCGACGCGCCGGCCGCCGCCTCAGCGCAAGCCGGTCACTGCACCCCGGCGTTGCGCAACTCGTGGTCGGCCACGATCGCCGCGGCGTTCTGCGCCAGGCCCGCCGGGCCGGTGACGCAGCTGACATAGACGAAGGTGCGCGAGCCGCGAGTCAGCGTGCCGACCTGCCAGCGCACCGACTCGGCGCCGGTGTCGACCTCGCCGGTCTTGACCATCGGCGGCTCGCCGCCGGCCATCGAGCCGGAGTGCGCGATCACCCGGCCGCGCGAGGCGATGATGAAGCCCTGCGGCTGCAGGCTCTCGCGCACGCTGGCCACGGCCTGGCGCGAGACCGGCAACTGGTTGTCGAACAAGCGCTGCAGGAAACGCATCTGCTCGTTCGGCGAAATCTGCAGCGAGCCGCCGTTCCAGTACTCGCCGCCGCTGCGGGTGTCGGCGTTGCCGTAGTTGAAGCGGCTCAGATATTCGCCCATGCGCGCCGAGCCCATTTCGCGGTCGAGATCGCGGAAATAGCCGGACGAGGAATAGGCCAGGGCCTGATCGAGGCGCTCGCCGCCGGACACGCGACCGCTGTTGCGCACCACCGAGGCGTCGAGCCCGGCCAGCGCCGCGGCGATCTCGTAGGTCGCCCCCGGCGACACCCGCCGGTCGCAGCCGTTGGCGGGCTGGCGGCGCAGTTCGATGCCGTTGGTGTCGGCCAGCAGGAAGCACACCTGGATCGGCGTCGGCGGCGGTTGCGGCGAGGCCCCGGGCGGCAGCGGCCGCACCAGGCCTTGCGCCGCCAGCGGCGGCGCGAACGCGGCGACGCACAGCGCGGCGAGCGCGGCGCGGACGAGGATCGTGGCGGAACGGGGCGCGCGGACCGGAACGGCGCGTTCGTTGGAGGCATTCATGCCTGCGGACTCCTTGCGTGAGCGCGACCGGCGCAGGCGCGCCGCCGAGGGCGCAGTGGCCGCGCGGGACGCCCAGCATGCCACGCCGGCCACGACGTTTTCGAGCGCGGCCGCGCAGCGCCGCCGCCCGCCGCGGCCCGGCGCTTGACCCCAAGCGCGCTGGAGGTCCTATGCTCGCGTTCCGCTGCCGCCGCTCCCCAGGACCGCATGACCGCCACGCCCCCGATCGATCCTCCCGCCGACGGCGACGCCCGCGACGGCGCCGCGCCGCTGGCCCGCGCGCAGGGCCGCCGCGGCGACTGGTCGGTGATCGCCTCGCTGCTGCCTTACCTGCGCCCCTACCTGGGCCGCATCGCCCTGGCCCTGCTGATGGTGCTGGCGGCCAAGCTGCTGAACCTGTACGTGCCGATGGCGCTCAAGCAGCTCATCGACCGGCTCAACGTGCCGCTCACGCCGCTGCTGCTGCCGGTCGGGCTGCTGCTGGCCTATGGCGCCTCGCGCATCGGGGTGACGCTGTTCACCGAACTGCGCCAGGTGGTGTTCGCACGGGTGATGGCGCGCACCTCGCGCCAGGTCACCCTGCAGGTGTTCCGCCACCTGCACGGGCTGAGCCTGCGCTTCCACCTGGCCCGCCGCACCGGCGGGGTGGCGCGCGATGTCGAGCGCGGCGGCAGCGCGATTTCCGACCTGCTCGACTGGACCCTCTACACCATCGTGCCGGTGCTGATCGAGGTGACCCTGGTGACCGCGGTGCTGGTGTGGATCTACGACTGGCGCTTCGCCGCGGTCGCGATCGGCACCTTGCTGCTCTACGGCCTGTGGACGGTGGCGGTGACCGAATGGCGCACGCGTTATTACCGCGCCACGGTCGAGGCCGACACCCGCGCCAACGAGCGCGCGGTGGATTCGCTGCTCAACTACGAGACGGTCAAGTACTTCAACAACGAAGAACACGAAGCGCGCCGCTACGACGAGAACCTGCGCCACCTGGAGAACGCCCAGGTGATGTCGATCAAGACCCTGGCCGTGCTCAACCTCGGCCAGAGCCTGGTGGTGGCGCTGGGCGTGACCGCGATGATGTGGCTGGCCGCGCAGGGCGTGGTCGAAGGCCGCATGACCGTCGGCGACCTGGTGCTGGTCAACGCCTACCTGCTGCAGCTGTCGGCGCCGTTGTTCATGCTCGGCATGATGTACCGCGAAGTGAAGCAGGCGCTGACCAACATGGAGCGTCTGTTCGGCCTGCTCGACGAACGCCAGGACGTGCGCGACAGCGCCGGCGCGGTGGCGCTGGCGTCGGCGCGGCCGGCGGTGCGTTTCCGCGAAGTGCGCTTCGGCTACGACCCGCGCCGCGAGATCCTGCGCGGCGTGGATTTCGACATCCCCGCCGGCGCCACCGTCGCCGTGGTTGGCCACTCGGGTTCGGGCAAATCGACGCTGGCGCGGCTGCTGTACCGCTTCTACGACGTCGAAACCGGCGCGATCGAGATCGACGGTACCGACCTGCGCGCGCTGTCGCAATCGTCGCTGCGCGGCGCCATCGGCATCGTTCCGCAGGACACGGTGCTGTTCAACGACACCATCGGCTACAACATCCGCTACGGCCGGCCCGAAGCCGGCGAGGCCGAAGTCGAGGCGGCCGCGCGCGCGGCGCACATCCACGACTTCATCAAAGGGCTGCCCGACGGCTACGACACCCCGGTCGGCGAGCGCGGCCTGAAGCTGTCGGGCGGCGAGAAGCAGCGCGTGGCGATCGCCCGCGCCCTGCTCAAGAACCCGTCGATCCTGATCTTCGACGAAGCCACCTCGGCCCTGGACTCCAAGTCCGAGCGCGCGATCCAGGCCGAACTCGACCGCCTGGCGGTGGGGCGCACCACCCTGGTGATCGCGCACCGCCTGTCGACGGTGATGGATGCCGACCAGATCCTGGTGATGGACGCCGGCCGCATTCTCGAACGCGGCACGCATGCGCAGTTGCTGGCGCTGGACGGCGTGTATGCGCAGATGTGGGACCTGCAATTGCGCCAAGGCGACGAAACGCCCGCCTGAGCCCACGCTCGGGATGCAAACCCCGCCCGCCCCCTGTAGGAGCGCCGCAAGTCGCGACCGCGAATCCACGACTTGCGGCGCAAGCCCGAAGCCCCGCAGTCGCGGCTCGCGCCGCTCCTACAGGTAGCCCATCGGCCTGCGCGATCACTCGGCGCGCGGAGCCTCCCAGACCATGTACACATCGGCGCGCTGGTAGTGCGAGCCCGGCCGCGGCGCCGGGCGATGGCGGAAGCCGACGCTCTCGTACAGCTTCAACGCCGGCGCCAGCTTGGTGCTCGACTCCAGGAACAATTCGCGGCCGCCCATCTGCGCGAAGGCCTCGATGGCGCCGCGCATCAGCCGCCGGCCGATGCCGCCGCCGCGCAGTTCCGGCGCCACCGCCATCTTGGTCAGTTCGACGCTGCCGTCCTCGTACGGCAGCAACGCGACCGTGCCCAGGGCGCGGTCGTCGGCATCGATGGCGAACAGGATGCGGCCGCCGCCCGCGAGCAGATGCGTTTGCGGGTCGCCGAGCACCTCGCGGTCGATCGGCTCGACCACGAACCAGCGCTCGAGCCATTCGATGTTGAGGCGGGCGAAATCCTCGCGCCAGCGCGGGTGGTAGTCGACGATGCGGACGCTGTCGGCGGCAATCGCAGGAGGTATCGGAGCGCTCATGCCGCGATGATAGCCGCGCCGCCGCAGCGCCGCGCTTCGACCAAAGGCGCAGGCCGCGGCGAACGCGGACCGCGGCCGATGCCGCCGCGGCGGCTCAGCCCTTGCCCTGCCCTTTGCCGCCCTGCGCGGGCGGATGCTTGCCGCCCTGCGGCTTGGCGGAGCCGGCCTTGCCCGCCGCCTTGCCCGGCTTGGCCTTGTCGCCGGCCTTGGCGTCCTTGGCCTTCGCCGGCGCCGGCGTTTCCACGTCGCGGAACGGGCGGTTGGGGTAATCGCGGCGCAACTCGCTGTCGATCAGGATCGGCCGACCCCAGCGGTCGTAGGTGGGCACGAAGCCGCGCTTGAGCTTGTGGAAATCGCCCGAGCCGGGCTTGATCCCGAGCCGCTGCGCGACCGCGCCCCAGCCTTCGGCGTGGTCGCGATCCCATTCGTCGACCACGTAGCGGCACGGGCGGCCCAGCACCTGGGCGATGGCGCAGGCGTAGTAGACATCGCCCGGCGTCCAGCGGCGGCGGTCGAGCAGTTCGCCGACCAGTTCGCGCGGCGCGCCGTAGTAACGCACCATCTCGTCGACGAACGGCTCGCGATAGCGCGCGCCGTAGCGGTTGATGTCGCCCAGCCACACGTCCACCCAGCCGTCGCCGCTGCGCGGCTGCCAGCCTTGCGGCAGGTCCTGGGCGTGCAGGGGCGTGCCCAGCAGCGCCGCCAGCGAGGCGGTCAGGGCGAAGAATTTTCGTTTCAGCGGATGCGGCATGGGCGGGTTCCTCGCGTCGTCGTCGCGTCGGCACAGTCGCTGGATGCGGATGCCGGATCCGGGCGTTTGGCCCGGCCACCTGGGCTAGATCGGGCTGGCCGGGCGCGGATCAACGCACGGCGCGGCGCCAGTTCAGCGCGCAGCCACGGCGCGTTAGCGATCCAGTCAGCAGCGCGGCAGATTCAGCGCGAGAGGGTGAACTTACCGAAGGCCACGCCCAGATCCCAGCCCTGGCCGGTGCCGGCCAGCGCCAGCGAGACCTCGCCCTTGGTCATCACCTGGGCCTTGCTCGAACGCGCCGCGCCGGCGTGGGCCTCGGCCGAGGCGTAGCTGCCGAGCACGTCGGAGATGCGGTGCACGCCGGCGAATTCGCCGGTGCCGTGATCGATGCGCGACTTGCCGACGGTGAGCCCGCCGCCCTTGGCGCGGATCTTCACCCCGAAGCTCTGGCCGTTGCTGCAGCTGACCGTGCCCGAGCCGGACGAGGTCTTGTAGAACACCGACCAACCCGACATCGAGAAGCGCAGCTTGCAGGTCAGCGTGCCGCCGGCCGCGGCGGTGCCCGGCAGCGCGAACGCGGCCAGCAGCGCGGCGGCGAGCGCGGCGCGACGCGCGCGGCGGAAGCGCGACGGGCCGTAGCCTGCAGCGCGGACGGAAGCATGGGACATGGCGGGCCTCGTGCGGACGGAGCGCGGACGCCGGCGGCGGCCGCGGGGAAAGCAGGCTATCACCCCATGCTTACGCCTGCCGCCGTTGCCGCGCGCAGCGGCGGCCGCAAGCGGCGACGGCGCCCCGTGGGGCGCCGTCGCGGTGGAACGGGAGGCGGGCTGTCTCGCGGCGGCGGGGCCGGCGCCGGGGCAGCGTCGATCAGGCCAAGATCGCAGCGCGGATCGAACCGGACCGATTCAGATCGGACCGATCGACCGGCGCCGATCAATCGTCGTCGCGATCGCGCCAGCGGCCGTTGTGGCGGCCGTGATCGTAATAACGGTTGTCCCAGCGATGATCGTTGCGGCGATCGTAGCGGGCGTCGTAATAGGTGCTGCGGCACTTGCCGTGCTTGTTGCAGTCGCGATCGTAGTAGCGGCGGTCGTCGTAGCGACGGTCGTTCGCGTAATAGCGCGGCGGCGGCGCCGGGCGATAGCGGTAATCGGCGTAGCGCGGGGCGTTGCGGTAGTAGGTCGGCCGGCCCCAGCGATCGTGGACCACGACCAGGCGGTCGTTGTAGCCGTAGTTGCCGTAGCGCCAGTACGGGGTGTTGTTGCGCACGATCACGTCGGCGATGTCGACGATGACCCGGGTCAGATCGTCGGCGCGGGCCGGCGCGGGCAGCGCGACGGCCGCCGCGCCGAGACCGGCGGCGAGAGCGACGGGGGCGAGCCAGCGGGAAAGAACGGTCATGGCGGTCTCCTGGGGGATGCCCGCATCGTCGGCGGGCAGTGCGACTTTGCGGCCGCCAGGGTGAACCGGTTTTTAACCGTTCGCGCCGCTTTCACGGCCGCTTAGTCGCGGTTGCCGCGCGCTGCGGCGCGGGCGCAGGCTGGTACCGTTTTCAGCCGGCTTCGGCCGCGCGCGCCAGCTCGCGCACCGTCTGCGGCAGGTCGGCGGCGCTGGTCACCCGGCGCAGACGCGGCGCGTCGGCGGCCACCTCGGCTTCGTTCTCGTGTGCCCAGGTGGTGTGGTACGGGACGTGGATGCCCCAGCCGCCGAGCTCCAGCACCGGCGCGATGTCCGAGCGCAGCGAATTGCCGATCATCGCGAACTGCGCCGCCGGCAGGCCGAACTCGCGCAGCAGCCGGGCGTAGGTGCCGGCGTCCTTCTCGCTGACGATCTCGATGCGGCGGAACAGGTCGGCCAGGCCGCACTGCTTGACCTTGGCTTCCTGATGGAACAGGTCGCCCTTGGTGATCAGCACGACCTCGAAGTCCGCGGCGATCGCCGCCACCGCATCGGCGATGCCCGGCAGCATCTCGACCGGGTGGCGCAGCAAGTCCTTGCCCAGCTCGACGATGCGGTGCAGGTCGGCCGCGCTGATGCGCTGGCCGGTGATCGCCACCGCCGCCTCGATCATCGACAAGGTCATGCCTTTGACGCCGTAACCGAACACGCCGATGTTGTTCTTCTCGATCTCGTACAGGCGCTCGTGCAGGCGCGCGTCGCCGAGATCGACGTACTGGCCGACGATGCGCTCGAAATCGAGCTGGGCCTGGTCGAAGTAATCCTGGCTGCGCCAGAGGGTGTCGTCGGCGTCGAAGCCGACCATGCGAAGAGGTGCGCTCATGCGCAGATTATCGCGCATTTGCGTGACGCCCACGGTGGGCGCGGCGGCGCGCGCGCGGCCGCCAGGCGGCGCACAGCGGCGCGGCGCGACCGCAGTCGCAAATCCGCGCCGGCGCCGCGAAGGGCCGGCGCGAGAGACCTACAAAAAAAGGGCGGCCGCAAGGCCGCCCTTCGCACAACGCAGGAAGTTCCTGCACCCCAAGGGGGCGGCCGGGCTGGCCCGGCCGCCCTGACTGCGCTTACTTGCCGCCGCTGCTGGCGGCGCCGCCGCCCGACTGGGCCTTGGCGACGTAATTCTTGTACTCGTCCGGCGTCAGCTGGCCGTTGGCGTCGCTGTCGGCCTGCTCGAACACCTGGCTCAGCGCCGGCACGGCCGAGGCCTCGCCCTTGCTGAGGTTGCCGCTCTTGTCGGTGTCGACGTCGGCCCAGCTCTTCTTCTGCGCGCTCGGCGCCGGCGCCGCGGTGGCGGCGGCCGGATCCTGGGCGGCGCTGGAAGCGGCCGCGTCGCCGGTCGGCGGCGCCTGGTCGGCGGCCGACTGGGCGAACGCCATCGGCGCGGCCAGCGCGGCGGTCAGGGCCAGGGTAGCGATCAGCGGCTTGCGGGACTTGATGTTCATCCGTCGGTACTCCTTCGGTAGGTGAGCCGTGGTGCGAAACGCCGCCTCGTCGTCGGCGCATCGCAGGGCGTGTGGTGCTGCGAAGCACGGGTCCACCTTGCCGCCGCGGTTCTGAACCGATCACCGCGCGCGAGAGTTAAAGCTACGTTCGTTTAACCACCACGCCGCGCACAGCGGTTAGGCACGACACGAATCGCGGCGACGCAGCGCGGCAAAACGTGACTCGGCGCGGCAAATCGTTAGCGCTTCGTTCGGCGCGATTCGCTGAACGCAACACAACCTTTACGAATGCGCGGCGCGATGCGGTGGCGGGTGCTGCGTTTGCGGGAGGCTGTGGAGCGGAAACGAGCGAAGAGGAAAGAGGAACGAGCGTCGCGACTCGTTTCTCTTTCCTCTTCGCTCGTTTCAAGGCTTCCGGATCGCGCGCACCGCGAGATCGGTACGCATCGCCCCAACGCTAGACAGGCTTCTGTACCCGCGCGTAGCGCACATCGTGCGTCTGGCGATCCGCCGCGGCCACGCGCAGGCAATCGGCCGCCTGCGCTTCCAGTTCGGCGCGCTCGGCCGCGGCCAGGCGGCGGAACGGGAACACCGTCAGCGTCGCCGAGCGCGCGTCGCGCTGCAGTTTCCACACCCCGGCGACGAAGCCGTCGACCAGCACGGTCGCGGCGACCAGGCCGTTGCGCGTGTACACCGCCGCGCGCGCGGACGGGTCGAGGATGCGCTCGCGCTGCGTGTGGGCGAGCAGCACATTGTCGAACTCCGGCAGCAGGCGCGGCGCCGCCGGCAGCTCCGGTGGTGGCCGCGGCGCGTCGGGCAGGTCGAACAGTTCCGTGCCGTCTTCGTCGCGAAACACTTGCAACTGCGGCCGCAGCCGGCGCAGGCGTTCGGCCGGCGCGGACAGGCCCGACCACGCGCCGAAGTCGCGCGCGCTGGCCGGGCCGAACGCGCGCAGATAACGCAGCCCCATCGCATCGGCGGCGTCTTCGCCGGCCTCATCGGCGACCGCTGCGCCGAGCCAGTCCAGCGCGGTGGCGAAGGCCGCGGGCTTGTGCCAATCCCAACAGCCGGCCGGCGGCACGTGCACCAGCGCCTCGGCGCTGCGCACCAGCAGCGCCAGTTCGCCGCAATCGTGATCGGGCCAATGCGCGCGCAAGGCGTCGCCGAGCTCGGCCGCGTTCAACGGCGCGGCGCGCAAGGCCTCGAAGCCGGCGCGGCGCAGCGCGTCCAATTCCAGTCCGCGCAGCGCCTTGGCGTGGCCGCTGGCCAGCGACAGGCGCCGCAGCGCGGGCTGCAGCACCGGACGCAGCGCGCGATAGTCGGCGGCGCTGACCAAGTGCAAGGTGCCGCGCATCATCGTCGCGCGCACGATGCGCCGTTCTTGCAAGGCGCGGGTCAAATCGTCCAGCGCGAACCGCTGCAGCCGCGTCCACAGCCCCAGGTACGGCGGATTGGGCGCCTGCGCCTGCAATCCGACCAGACGCTCGGCCATCGCCTCGACCGATTCGTCGCTGCGTTCGAGCAGCGATTGCCGCGCCAACAGGGCACGGTTGAGCGCACGCGCGGACAGGGTCGGCGGCGCCGCGCCACGCGTTTTCGTCGTCATCGGCCCGGTCACCGGCGCGGACAGCGCGGCGGCCAGTCCGGATCGCCCTTGCCGTCGCGCCACAGGAACAGTTCGCCCGAGCGCTCGCCCTTGAGGTCGCACGCGAACAGCATCGAATGCCCGTCCGGCGACCACAGCGCGCCGATCTCGCTGCCGTTGGCGTCGATCGCCGGGCCGAGCTTGACCCGCTGCGACCAGCCATGCGCGCCGCGAACGCTCTGGTACAGGCCGTCGGCCGCCATCAGGACCATGCGCTTGCCGTCGGCGGAGACCAAAGGCTCATATTCGTCGTCGGGCGTATTGAGCGCCGGACCCAGGTTCTGCACGGCCCAGGCGCCGTCGCGGCCCTGGCGCGCGCGCCACAGGTCGGTCTTGCCCAGGCCGCCGGGGCGGTTGGATCCGAAGTACAGCCAACCGTCCGGCGCCAATCGCGGGAACCACTCGGCGTCGGGCGAATTGACCGGCTCGGGCAGGCGCTGCGGCCGGCCCCAGCGGCCTTGCGCGTCGCGCTCGACCCGCCACAGGTCGAGATCCTTGCGCTTGCCGCCCGCGGCCGGCGGCGCCGCGCCGTCGGGCGTGCGCGAGGAAATGAAGTACAACGCGCGGCCGTCCGGGGTGAACCATGGATCGGCCTCGACGCCGTCGCCGGCGAACGCCGGCTCGACCGGCTCGCTCCAGCCGTCGCCGCCGCAATGGCTGGTGAGGATGCGCCAGCCGGTGAAATCCGCTGCGCTGCGCACGAAGTAGAGATCGCCGGTGAGCGGGTCGAATGCCGGGTGCGATTCGAAGCGCGCGCTGGCGATGCGCGCCGGCGCCCAGGGCTCGACGCTTTCGCCGCGCGCGCCGAAGCCCGGAACGGCCGCGAATGCCGACGAGGCGGCCAGGCATGCGGCCAGCGCTGCGAGCGCGAGCCTCATGCGTCGTCCTCCGCGTACACCGCCACGTCCGGTTCGCCGTCTTCGTCGACGCTCACCGCGACCACGATCGGGCGGCAGCAGACCTGGCAATCCTCGATGTAGCGCTGGTCGCCGGCGGACTCGTCGATCAGCAGCTCGATCGGTTCGCCGCAATAAGGACAGTGCACTTCCACGCTGGGCAGCATGCGCGACTCCGGGAGGCGATGGCGGCCGCAGGATGCGCGGCGCGGGCGGTCCGCGTCCAGTGACGTTCCTCACCCGCGGCGAGCGGCGGCCGGGCTCACCGCGGCTTAACCCGACCCGGCGGAGTCTGGCGCTACACGGCCCGGCGGGCACGCCGCCGTGCCCGGCCGGTGCCGACCGGCGTCCCGTGCGGACGCCAGCGACGGCGGCGCGCGGAGGGCGACATGAAGACCCGCCATGTGTTCAGCACCCCCGATTTGATCGTCGCGCAAACGGCGATGGACGCCGCGCGCGAAGCCGGCGTGCGCGACGACGACATCCTGTTGATCGCGCGCTCGGACATCGAGCTCGAATCGATCCCCAACGAACGCAAGGAAGCCGACACCGACCTCATGCCCGCGGCGCTGCGCGGCGCCGGCTACGGCGGCGCGGCCGGACTGCTGGCCGGCTTGCTCGCGGTGGTGATCACCCCGATCGGGCTGACCGTGGCCGGCACCGCCGCGGCGCTGGCCGCCGGCGCGATGGTCGGCTGCTGGGCCTCGGCGCTGATGGGCTCGGCCCTGCCCGACCCGATCCGGCGCAAGTTCGACGCGCACATCCGCGCCGGCCGCATCCTGGTGGTGATCGATGGCGACCGCGATCTGCTCGGCCGCGCCGAAGCCTATGTGCTCGCGCACGCGCCCGGGGTCGAGATCCTGCCGTTCGACGCGCCCACTGCGCTGGCCTGAGGCGAGAGGCGCGGCGCGGCTGCGGCAGCGCGTTCGCCGCCTTCGTCGCGCGCGGCTGATGCGTGCGGGCGAACGCGCGTTCGCAACACGCGCCTGCGCCGACGCGCGACGGCGCGGCGCACGCGCATATGCAGCAATCGCGTGACGCGCGTACGCAGCGAATTCGGCCGCGTGCGGCACGGCATCTCGCCCGCTTACGATTTCCTAGCGCGCAAGCCTCATTGCGCGCGTGATCGCGGTTGAAGATCGCTCGCGGTGCGCGCGCGCCCGCGGCGAACTGCCGAGGCGGTCGCAAGATCGCGCACGCAGCGGGTGGCACTCTCGGCCGGCCTTTCCCAACGCACCACGCCGGAGAACCGCCATGAAGCTCACCTCGCTGTCCCTGTTGTGCGCCGCCGCGCTGGCGCTGCCCGCGGCCGCCGCGTTCGCACACGATGCGCAGGACGCGCCGGCCGACGCCGCGGCGGCCAAGGCCAATCCGTTCACCGCCACCGAAGTGGCGCGCTTCAACGAACCCTGGGCGATGACCTTCCTGCCCAACGGCCGCCTGCTGGTCACCGAGAAGCGCGGCCAGCTCAAGGTGCTGACCATCGGCGGCAGCGCGCAGACCATCACCGGCGTGCCGGCGGTCGCCTACGGCGGCCAGGGCGGCCTCGGCGATGTGATCCTGCATCCGCAGTTCGCCAGCAACGGCCTGATCTACATCAGCTACGCCGAGAAAGGCACGACCAGCGGCACCGCCGGCGCCACCGTCGCGCGCGCCAAGCTCAACCTCACCAGCACCGGCGGCTCGCTGAGCAATCTGCAGGTGCTGTGGCGCCAGCCCAAGGTCACCGGCAGCAATCACTACGGCCATCGCCTCGCGTTCGGGCCGGACCACAAGCTGTGGATCACCTCCAGCGAGCGGCAGAAGTTCGACCCGGCGCAGGATCTCAATTCGCCGCTGGGCAAGGTGATCCGGCTCAACGACGACGGCAGCGTGCCGACCGACAATCCGTTCTACAACCGCGGCGGGGTCGCCGCGACGGTGTGGTCGTACGGCCACCGCAACCTGCTGGGCATCGCCTTCGATGCGCAGAACAAGCTGTGGATCCACGAGATGGGCCCGGCCGGCGGCGACGAGCTCAACCTGATCGAGCGCGGCTCCAACTACGGCTGGCCGGTGGTGTCGCAGGGCGATCACTACGACGGCACGCCGATCCCGCGCCACAGCACCCGCCCCGACCTCAACGCGCCGGAAGCGTGGTGGACGCCGGTGATCGCGCCGGCCGGCTTCGTGATCTATTCGGGCACGCGCTTCCCGGCCTGGGCCGGCAGCGGCCTGATCGGCGGCCTGGCCTCGCAGGCGCTGGTGCGGGTCAAGTTCAACGGCAACACCGCAGCGGAAGCCGAGCGCTATCCGATGGGCAAGCGCATCCGCGAGGTCGAGCAAGGGCCGAACGGGGATGTGTGGCTCCTGGAGGACGGGACGAACGCGCGCTTGCTGCGGTTGACGCCGATCTGATGCGGCGGCGGTTGTTGCGACGATGGCAAGAGCGGGCTACGGCCCGCTCTTTCGTTGCTGGCCTTGCTGCGGTTTCGCAAGCCAGGGTGCTGAGATCGGAAACGCCGCTGCGAACCCCACGTACCGTCGCGCGCGCGAACCCCACCTATCGTCATGCCCAGAACCCTACCCATCGTCATTCCCGCGAACGCGGGCTCTGTTTTACTTCGGCGAAGCCGAACATCCAGGGCTTCACCGAAGCATGACGCTGAAGTCTCTGGATCCCCGCCTTCGCGGGGATGACGGCTGGAAGCGGCGCGGGGAAACCCACTTGCCGCGAAATCCGCTCGCGACACACCCACTGCACCTACTCACAGCGAAACCCACCTAACGTCATGCCCGCGAACGCGGGCATCCAGGGCTTCACCGCGGCATGACTCTGAAGTCTCTGGATCCCCGCCTACGCGGGGATGACGGCTGGGAGCGGCGCGGGGAAACCTACTTGTCGCGAAAGCCGCTCGCGACACCCACCACACCTACTCACAGCGAAACCCACCTAACGTCATGCCCGCGAAGGCGGGCATCCAGGGCTTCACCGCAGCATGACTCTGAAGTCTCTGGATCCCCGCCTTCGCGGGGATGACGGCTGGGAGCGGCGCGGGGAAACCCACTTGCCGCGAAATCCGCTACTGCGCCGCCCGCAACGCCGGCTTGCGCGTGCCCAGCGCCAGTTGGTAGCTCTGCAGCAAGGCCTCGACCTTGGCGATGTATTCCTGCGTCTCGCGATACGGCGGCACGCCGCGGTAGCGCGTCACCGTGCCGATGCCGGCGTTGTAGGCGGCGGTGGCCAGGGTCAGGTCGTTGTTGTAGCGGCGCAGCAGCGACTTGAGGTGGCGCGCGCCGGCCTTGATCGATTCTTCCGACGAGAACGGATCGCCGACGCCGTATTCCTTGGCAGTTTCCGGCATCAGCTGCATCACGCCCTGCGCGCCCTTGCTCGACACCGCCTTGGCGTCGAAGCCGCTTTCGGCGTGGGCGATCGCGCGCAGCCAGGCGTCGTCCAGGCCGTTGGCCTTGGCGGCGCTGCGGAACTGCGCGGAGAACTTGTCCAGTTGCGGCTTGCCGACCTTGCCCAGGCCCGGATGCGCCGGCTCGCCCGGCGGCGTTTCCACGGTGAAGCCCATCACCCGCACCGAGCCGGGCAGGTTGCGCGTGCTGTAGACGGTCTTGCCGTCCTGCTGGCGTTCGTAGAGGTTGCCGTTGATGACGCCCATCTCGCCCCACAGGTTGGGCAGCTTCACCGCGTCGTCGTCGATCTGTTTGGCTTCGCAGCGCGAGCCGGGCTCGGGCGCGGTGGCGAGGCTGACGGTGCCGTCGCGCACGCAGCGGTAGACGGTGCGCGCCTGCGCCGCGGTGCTCGCCAAGGCCAGCAGCGCCACGGCGGCGGCCAGGCGCAAGGCAAGGGTTCGGGCGGGCGCGGCGGCGATCATGAGGCGCGATTCTAGGGCCGCGCGCGCGGCCGCACAGCGCCGGAAGTCAGGGGCCGGGGGCTGCGTTCATTCAGGTCAAGACGCCGTGGGCGGATGGGGCGAAGTGCGCGACGTCGGGGACGAAAGCCTCGGGGGCTCAAGCCCCTCCCACAAAATCAGAGCCTTGCCGCACAACCTGCAGCCGCTGCCGCAACCCCGACCCGCCGCAGCGCGCGTGATGTGGGAGGGCCTTCAGACCCGACGCTTTCCGGCCCGACGCGGTGAGGCGCCCGTCAGCCAAGCGGCGAAGCGCCCATCGGCCAAAAAGCGGGCGCAACGCGATCGACTCGCCCAACCACGCCGCGCCCGAGTGAACCCGCCCGAGCGAACTCGATCCGGGTTCTTCGCTGTCCGATCGGTTGCGGCCCGACCGGTACTGCCTGAATGCCGCGGCCGATCCGTAGGGCCGGCCGCGGCATTCTAGAAACGATGTACGACCGGATCGCCACCGCCTCGGCGCAAATCCGGCAGCGGCGGCCGGGCATGCCGGCCGCCGCAAGGATCAGCCGCCGTCGCCGCTGGTCGGCGGCGGCGCGGCGGCCGCATCGGCCGGCGCGCTCGCGGGGGCGGTGGACGCGGCCGGCGCGGCCGGCGTGGTTTCGCCCTTGCTCTTGCAAGCGGCGAGCGACAGCGCGCCGAGCACGATGGCGGCATAAGCGGCAAAGCGCAGATCGATCTTCATGGAAGCATGCACCTCAGATGGTTTCGGCCGGCCTCGGGGTCGCGGCGCGGCCGGGTGGGCCACGGCCGCGGCTGCGGCGCGGTGCGGGGGAACACCGGGGGACCGCCGCAGCCGCGGCCGGCTGCACGTGCCGCAGGGGAAGTGGGACGGCACGGGCTGCACACTGCCGTCATCGCGATGAACGAAAACGGGGGCACACACTTCGCCGCTACGTTTGTTTAACCAACCCGCGACAGCGCTGCGTTAGGCCGCGACCGGATCGCGGCGCAAAGCGTGATCGCTTAATCGCTATTCGCACCGCGCGCGCCGGCGCCGCGGCTGAACGCAACAAAACGTTTACGAACGCCGCCGATTCAGCGCGCCGCGCCCGGCGCCGCGCCCGCTCATGACGATGCCGGCGCCGCACATGCCGCAGTGCGCATTGCAGTGCGCGCCGCGCTGGCTCTAAGGTGGCCCGATTGCGGCCGCCCGCGCGCGCCGCCCGCCACCGAGCGAGGGGACCATCGTTTTGAGCCAGCCGTCGAGCGAGCCGACTTCCGTCCGCGCACCTGCCGTTTCCCCTTCCGCCTCCCAATCCGGCTCCGAACCCGGCGACTCCGGCACCGTCCGCGCGGTCAGCCGCTGGCAGATCGTCGGCCTGTCGATCAACGACGTCATCGGCAGCGGCATCTACCTGCTGCCGGCCACCGCGGCGATGCTGCTCGGCCCGGCCAGCCTGTGGGCGGTGCTGCTGGCCGGCTTCGCCGTCGCCCTGCTGGTGCTGTGCTACGCGCAGGCGGCGAGCTATTTCGACCAGCCCGGCGGCGGCTACCTGTATGCGCGCGAGGCGTTCGGGCCGTTCGCCGGTTTCGAGGTCGGCTGGATGCTGCTGGTGACCCGCATCTCCACCGCCGCCTCGCTCAGCAACGGCCTGGCCGAGGCGGTGGCGCTGTTCTGGCCGGCGGCCAAGGCCGGGCCGGCGCGCGTGTTCATCGTCGCCGGCTCGCTCGGCCTGCTGGTGCTGATCAACGTGCTGGGCGTGCGCACCGCCGCGCGCGCCGGCGTGGCGCTGGCGATCGGCAAGCTGGTGCCGCTGGTGCTGTTCGTGGCGATCGGCGCGTTCTACTTCGATCCCTCGCTGCTGCGCAGCGATGCGCCGCTGCCGATGGACCACCTCGGCGAAGCCGCGCTGCTGCTGTTGTTCGCCTACGCCGGCTTCGAGAACCTGCCGGCGGCCGCCGGCGAATACCGCAATCCGCGCCGCGACGTGCCGTTCGCGCTGCTGACCATGATCGTGCTGGTGACGATCATCTATTTCACCGTGCAGCTGGTCGCGCTGGGCACGCTGCCCGGCATCGCCTCCTCGAGCAGCCCGCTGGCCGAAGCCGCCGCCCACTTCAGCGGCACCGGCCTGGCGTTGGTGCTGACGGTGGGCGCGGCGATCTCGATCCTGGGCACCAACAGCAACACGGTGATGATGGGGCCGCGCTATCTGCTGGCGCTGTCGCGCGACGGTTACGGGCCGCGCGCGCTCGGCGAAATCCATCCGCGCTTCCATACCCCGACGCGGGCGGTGCTGTTCCTCGGCGCGATCGCGCTGGTGCTGGCGCTGACCGGCTCGTTCCAGCAGCTCGCGCTGCTGTCGGTGGTGGCGCGGCTGTGCACCTACATCGGCACCGCGGTGTCGGTGCTGGTGCTGCAAAAACGCCACCGCGGCCGCGAGGGCGCGCTGCACCTGCCCGGCGGGCCGCTGATTCCGATCGCCGCGATCGTGCTGTCGCTGGGGCTGCTCGCCAGCGCCAGTGCGCAGAACCTGATCGCCGCGGCGGTCGCGCTGCTGGTGGGCGCAGCGATCTACAAGCTGCGGCGCAAGCCGGAGGCGGACGCGGCCGCCTGATCGCGGCGAACGTCGCGGCCGCTACCTGTAGGAGCGACGCGAGTCGCGACCGCGAAACTTCGCTTGCGTCGCAGGCGCGATGTCGCGGTCGCGACCGCCTGATCGCGGCGAACGTCGCGACTGCTACCTGTAGGAGCGACGCGAGTCGCGACCGCGAAACCTGGCTTGCGTCGTAAGCGCGATGTCGCGGTCGCGACTTGCGTCGCTCCTACAGGGGGGCTTCGGGTGGATCGCGCTTGACCTAAACTAAAGTTCAGGTCTTAGCCTGCCGGCAGTTTCCAGCAGGATCTGCGTTCATGGCTTCCAATCTCCGCCTCGCGCTGGTCTACGGCAGCGCGCGCGAAGGCCGTTTCTGCGATGTGGTCGGCGCCTGGGCGCAGCGCCGCGTCGCCGCCCACGGCGGGTTCGACACCGACCTCATCGATCCGGCGCAATGGCCGCTGTCGGGCCGCGCCGACGAGGCGCCGCTGCAATCGCTGCGCCAGCGTCTGCATGCGGCCGATGCGTTCTTGATCGTCACGCCCGAGTACAACCACGGCTATCCGGCGCCGCTGAAGGCGCTGATCGATGCCTGCTACGAACCGTGGCGGGCCAAGCCGGTCGCGTTCGTCAGCTACGGCGCCAGTTCCGGCGGGCTGCGCGCGATCGAACAACTGCGCCAGGTGTTCGGCGAATTGCACGCGGCGACCTTGCGCGACTGCGTGTGCCTGGTCCATGCCGGGCGTCAGTTCGGCGCCGACGGCGAACTGCGCGAGCCGCAAGCCACGCATCGGGCGATGGACGTGGCGCTGGCGCGGCTGCGCTGGTGGGCGCTGGCGCTGCGCGAGGCGCGCGAGGCGATGCCGTATGAAGCGGCGGCTTGAGCGGCGGCGCCGGATGGCCGCGCCGGTTCGAAGCCGGCGCAAGCTGCGCTGTGCGGGCGACGACGTCCGCTGAAGCGCCGCGCGCTCAGCGCAGCGGCGGCGCCGGCAGCGGCGGCGGCGCGCCTTCGGGCAAGGCCACGAGCTGCCGCTGCAAGTCGTACAGCACCTCAGCGTCGCCCGGCTGCCAGTCGCGCGCTTCGTTGCCGCGGAAGCGGCGATGGAACGCGGCCAGCGCCGCGCCGGGGTCGCGCAGGTCGTAGCCGACCAGGCGCAGCGCCGCCCACGGGTCGAACCCCGGCGGCGGCGCAGCCAGCGGTTCGCGCGGCCACAGGCCGAAACCGGCCTCGGCCAGACGCTTCCACGGGAACTGCACGCTCGGGTCGCTCTTGCGCTCCGGCGCGAGGTCGCCGTGGGCGAGGATCGCCTGCGGCGGCAGGCCCAGCCGGCGGGTCAGATCGGCCAGCAGGCGCAGCAGGCTCTGAATCTGCGCCTCGGCGAAAGGTTCGCTGCCGTCGTTGTCGAGCTCGATGCCGATCGAGGCCGAATTCAGATCCGACACATCGCCCCAGCGGCCCGCGCCGGCGTGCCACGCGCGCCGCTCTTCGGCCACCAGCTGATAGATGCGCCCGTCCTCGCCGATCAGGTAATGCGCGCTGACCTTGCCCTGCGAGTTCGCGGTCTGCAGCGTGCGCAAGGCTTCGCCCACGCTGTCCATCTGGGTGTGGTGCAGCACGATCAACTGCGCGCGCCGCTCGTTGAAGTTGGGCGAGCCGCGCCACTGCGCCAACGGATTGTGCGGCGGCGCGCTGGCGCAGCCGGCCAGGACGAGCGCCAGCGCGACGGCGCCGAGCGAAGGAAGGCGGCGAAGGTTCATGCGGTCTTCGAGGCGGGAAAAACCCAGTGTAGGGCAAGCGCGCCGGCCTCGGCGGCGGCGCCGGCGGGCGCGGTGCGGCGCGCTTACAACTGTCACCTGCGCCGCGTTCGGTGACCCAGTCGGCGTTGGCGGCGCCAGCGCGCGCCTACAGTGCCGGCGTCGCGGGCGCGCTGGCGTCGTCCGCTGCTATCGGAGGATCGCGCATGAAACGCAAGTCGCAGGTTTGGCTGGCCGCATTCGCGCTGGCCGCGTTCGGATTCGGTTTCGGCGTCCAGGCCGCCTCGTCGGCGCCGCCGGACAAGGCGCTGTGCAGCATCAAAGTCTGCCAGGACCGCTGCGGCGGGCTGCCGGGCTGGAATCCCGGCAACGGCCAGCCCTGCCGCTGCTGCGATTGAACCCATCGCACGGTCGCGACCGCGCCGCAGCGGCGCGGCCGTCGACCGAACGGTCGTATCCGCGCGCCGGGCGTGCGGCCGCTGCGTTTAGCGGATGCCGGGACGCTCGAGCTGCGGCTCGGCGCGGTTCTTCTGCTCGTCGCGGCGCTGCGACACGCTCTTGCACACCTTCTCGATGCGGTTGGAACCGATCGAGCGCACCCGCTGGCAGACCACCTTCTCGTCCGGATCGGCCGAGGCGGTCGCATTGCCGGAGGCCTGGCCGATCCAGGCCAGATCCTGGTGCGCCTGGTCGCGCTCGCTGGCGCTAAGCTGGTCGTAGCTGCGGCCCTGCAGCAGCTGGTTCAAGCGGTCCTGGCGCGTGCGCAGTTCGTCGCGCTTGGCCGGTTCGAGCTTGGCGTAGTCGCCGCGGCCGGCGTCGATGTCGCCGCGGATCTGCTTCTGCTGTTCGAGCACGCTGGCGGTATCGAAGGGCTTGGGCTCGCCCGAGGCGGACGCCACGGCGCACACGCCGGCCAGCAGCAGGCCGGCCACGCATTGGCCGAGCAGGCGCGAAACGGGCGCGCGCGAAGAAATGAAACGGTGCGACAACAGGTTCGACTCGATCTTGCGCATGACTCCCTTGCCTCGTCGATGGCGGCCGCGAACGCCGCAGGATCGGGCCGGGGCGGCCCTTCGCTTTCCATTGAGTAGTGCCGGTACCGCACGGGGACCGCTTGCGGCGCGTTCCCCGACGCGACCGGAAGGCCGATCCTAAAAGAGACCGGCGGCACAACTCCATAGACTTTCGACCTAGGCGCACTGTCAAAACTTTGCCGACTCGGGCGCTTGACAAGCGCATGCGGCCGGCCCGCGACGCGCGCGGGCCGGCCCCAGCGATCGGGCGTCCTGCGATCAGGCCGCAAGGATCAGGGCTTGAGCCAGTTGTTGGTCACCGCCAGCATCGACAGCAGCTTGACGCTGTCGCCGTAGTAATCGCTGGTGCTGCCGTTGGCGAGGTAGGTCCATAGCTTGTCGAGCCAGGCCTGGTCGGTGTCCACGGTGGCGGCGACCGCGAACGGCGCGGTGAAGAAGGTGCTGTTGTAGTTCTCGGTCACCGTGCCGTCGAGCTTGTAGCCGCTGCGGATGTTGTTGGCGTTGTTGCCGGCCTTGACCTTGATCCACTGGCTGAGCTTGCGCGCGGCGTTGCGCGAACGGCTGTCGCCGCTGACCGCCGCGTCGATGCCGATGCGCCACGGCACCCGGCCGGCGTTCCACGAGTACGCGCCGTCGTATTCCGATTCCAGGAAATTCGCCGGCGCCGGCTTGGCCGTGGCGTTGGTGTTGACGATGAAGTCCGGCAGCAGGCCGGTGTTGGGCGCGTAGCTGCTCTGCATCTTGCCGATCAGGGTCTGGTGGGCGTCGAGCACGCCGGTCCAGTAGCTGTCGCCGAGCTTGCTGGCGAAGCCGCGGAAATGGCCGAGCATCCAGTCCGAGCTGCGGGTGGAGTTGTAGTAGTTCGGCTCGCTGCTGCTGACCCAGTCGCCGAGCGTGACCAGCTTGGTGCTGGCGTTGACGTTGCTGCTGCGGATCGCGGCGATCACTTTGCGCGCTTCGGACAGGTAATTGATCGAGCCGGCCGAGCCCCATTGCAGATCGGCGAGCAGCAGCGCGTAAGCGATGTCGAGGTCGCCGTCGGTGGCCGAATCGGGACCGGCCACGTTCTTGCAGTTGGCGTCCTGCGCCCACGCCAGCAGCGCCGGATTGCCGCTGCTGGGATGGCCGCGGTTGTAGCGGTGCAAGCCGTCGAACAGCGTCTGCGCGTCGGGGTCGTTGCCGGCCATCATCACCGTGATGAGCATGCCGTAGCCCTGCCCTTCGGACACCACATACGCGGTGTCGGTGCTGGCCTTGACCCGGTATTCGCCGGCCTTGCAGCCCGCGACCAGATAGCGCTGCTTCCACGCGCGATAGAACGAGGCGGTGGATTGATCGGCCGCGGCGCGGCCGACGCTGGGGCTGAGCGTGCCGCTGACGTAGGCCTGGCGATGGCTGCCGAACGGGTAGTTCGGTGCGGCCTGCGCGGCGAGCGAGGCGCCGAGCGCGGCGGCGGTGGCCAGGACCAGCGACAGCAGTTTGAGGCCGCGGCGCGGTAAGGCGGTGGCGTGGTGCATGGGAAGTCTCCGCAAGAGGAAGGTCGGTGGGCGACCGCGCACGCAGCGGCGCGCGCGGACGCCAGGCGTCCGCGCCGCGACGGCGGCGGGAGGGGAACTACGCAGCGCGGCGGGTGCGGCGCAGCGCGCACGGTCGGGTGCGGCCGCGGCGACGCGCATGCTTCGGCGCTGCGGGCGCAAGCAGGCTAGCGCGGACGCAAGCGGCAAAGCGCGACCGCCGTCATCGCACGCATGAACGCAGTTGCGTGGGTTCGCAGATCGACTTTGGTCGTAGCGCGGCGGGTGCGCGCAGTCGCGGTATACGCGTGCCGGCGGTTGCAGTCGCGGGTGGGGCGTTGCGCTTGGCGCCGCCGGAGGATCGGTTTCGCGGCTTTTGGCCGGGGCCGCCGCGTCGCATGGGAGCGCAAAGCGTCGGGCCTGAAGGCCCTCCCACAAGAGCCGCTCGGTGCTTGTGGCCTGGCTCGC
>NZ_FNOG01000001.1:398592-411122 GCF_900106525.1 Lysobacter enzymogenes | reverse complement strand
GCGTCGCATCGGAGCGGAAGGCGTCGGGCCTGAAGGCCCTCCCACAAAAGCCGGCGCCCTGTGGCAACCGCGCTGGGGGAGGACTCTCCTGTGTGAGAAGAGTCTTCCTTGTGGGAGGGACTTCAGTCCCGACGCTTTCGGCTCAGATCGCCCAGCGACCCGAGCCGCCCCGCGCGCAGGTCATTCCTTGCGGATCGCGTGCCCGCCGAACTCGTTGCGCATCGCCGCCAGCAGCTTGTCGGCGAAGGAATCCTTCTCGCGCGAACGCAAGCGCTCCATCAACGAAGCGGTGATGACCGGCGCGGACACGTCCAGCTCGATCGCCTCGGCCACGGTCCAGCGGCCTTCGCCGGAATCCTCCACGTACGGCGCGATGCCCTGCAGCGAAGGATTCTTGCCCAGCGCATCGGCGCTGAGGTCGAGCAACCACGAACGCACCACGCTGCCGTGGCGCCAGATCTGCGCGATCTGGTGCAGGTCCAGGCCGAACTCGGCCTTGCGACCGAGGATGGCGAAGCCCTCGGCATAGGCCTGCATCATTCCGTATTCGATGCCGTTGTGGATCATCTTGGTGAAGTGGCCCGAGCCGCTGGGCCCGACCCGGCCCCAGCCGCGCTCGGCCGCCGGCGCCAGGGTTTCGAAGATCGGCCGCAGCCGTTCGACCGCGGCCTCATCGCCGCCGATCATCAGGCTGTAGCCCTCCTGCAGGCCCCACACGCCGCCGCTGGTGCCGGAGTCGACGTAGTGCAGGCCGTGCTCGCGCAGTTCGCCGGCGCGGCGCACGGTGTCCTTGTAGTTGGAATTGCCGCCGTCGACGACGGTGTCGCCCGGCGCCAGCAGCGGGCGCAGTTCGGCCAGGGTCGCGTCGACCGCGCCGGCCGGCACCATCAGCCACACCGCACGCGGCGCCGGCAACGCCGCGACCAGTTCGGCCAACGACGCGGCCGCGCCGATGCCGCGCGCCGCGGCCTGTTCGCGCGCCGCGGCGCCGGGGTCGAAACCCGTCACCGCATGCCCGCCGCGCACCAACCGTTCGGCCATATTGGCGCCCATGCGCCCGAGGCCGACCATGCCCAGTTCCATGACGTCTCCCGATCTTTGCGTTTGCGATTTCGTGGATCGCGGCGCCGGCCAGCGGCGCCGCGGGACGGGCGATCTTCGCGCCCGCCGCGGTAAGGAAGTGTGAGCGATTGCTGCGAAATAAAGGTCGCGCGGGCCGGCGTTGTGTGGCCGGGCGCAATGCCGGGGCTGGCCGCGGTCGGCCGATCTTTCGGGTTCGCGGCGCTGCTCTCGTCCCGCCATCCCCGCGAAAGCGGGGATCCGGAGACTTCAAAGTCATGTCGCGATGACGCCCTGGATGCCCGCCTTCGCGGGCATGACGATAGGTAGGTTTCGCGGCATCTCTTTCAAGTTCGTGGCGCCCCCTCACCCGGTCATCCCCGCGAAAACGAGGATCCGGAGACTTCAGAGCCATGTCGCGATGACGCCCTGGATGCCCGCTTTCGCGGGCGTGACGATAGGTCGGTTTCGCGGCATCTCTTTCAAGTTCGCGGCGCCCCCCTCACCCGGTCATCCCCGCGAAAGCGGGGATCCAGAGACTTCAGAGCCATGCCGCGGTGCAGCCCTGGATGCCCGCCTTCGCGGGCATGACGACAGGTGGGTTTCGCGGCGTTTCTTTCGAGTTCGCGGCGTCTGTCTCACCCCGTCATCCCCGCGAAGGCGGGGATCCAGAGACTTCAGAGCCATGCCGCGATGACGCCCTGGATGCCCGCCTTCGCGGGCATGACGACAGGTGGGTTTCGCGGCGTTTCTTTCGAGTTCGCGGCGTCTGTCTCACCCCGTCATCCCCGCGAAGGCGGGGATCCAGAGACTTCAGAGCCATGCCGCGATGACGCCCTGGATGCCCGCCTTCGCGGGCATGACGACAGGAGGGCTTCGCGGTGTCGGGTATGCGTCGCGACGTCTACACCCACAGCCACACCGAAACGCTCCGTTGCAGCGACCGCCGCCTCAGCGCCCGATCTGCTTGCGCATCTCCATCGCCTCGAACACCGCGATCGCCGGCGCCGCCGGCTGGTCGTTGGGGATGTCGTGCGAGCTGTCGGCGATGGTCACCCGCTTGGCGTAGCGCGAGGTGCCGATCAGCGCCAGGTGGGTCTGCTCGCGCGCGGCCAGCAAGGCCTTGAGGTCGTCGGCGGGCGCGCCGGCGTAGGGCTGCTCGGCGCTGAGCACGATCACCGGCTTGCCGTCGTGGCGCTCGCTCTTGGCCACCGCGCTGCCGTACAGCGACAGCCGGTCCTGCGAGCCGGAGATCACCGTCTCCCAGAACGCCGGCTTGGAGCGCCAGGCGCGCACGGAGGCGTTGAGCTTGTCGCTATAGGACGGGTTCGGCGGACGCAGGCAGTTCTTCAGGTCCGACGGCGGCCGCGGCGCGCCCAGCCGGCCGTCGCGCGCGCCCTGCTCGCAGCCGCGGTACATCGCCAGCATGCGCGGCGCCATCTGCGCTTCGGTCTTGGCGTAGGAGGCGGAGAACTCGCCGACGTTCTGCTCCGGCGGGTCGACCAGCACCAGCGCGGCCACTTGCTTGGGATACAGCTCGTCGTAGCGGCGCACCAGTTGGCTGCCGTAGGAATGGCCGACCAGGATCAGCGGGGTGTCGAGGTCGGCCGCGTCGATCAGCGCGCGCAGGTCGGCGACATCGGCCTTGAGGTCGCGCGGCAGCGGCCCGCCGTCGCTGAAGCCCAGGCCGGCGCGGTCGTAGGAACACACCCGGTTGCGCTGGGCGATCTGCGGCTGCGCCTTGGCCCAGGCCAGCGAGTCGGAGCCGAAGCCGGCTTCCAGCAGCACGGTCGGCGCGCCGGCGCCGCTGCAGCGCAGGTTGAGCTTGCGCCCGCCGCCGATGTCGATGCGCTCGCCGGGTTCGGCGTAGGCGTCCAGGCTGGCGTCCGGCGCCGGCCGCGGTTTGGGCCGCGCGCCGGGCTTGGCCGGCGTCGCCGCGCCGGCCGCGGCCGCCATCAACGCCATTACCATCGCCGCGCCGGTGGTCCGGCCGAAGTGTCCGCGTGCCGCTTCCATCGCCGCCCCGACTAGGTCAATGAAGCGGCGATGGTAAGCAAGCCCGGGGCGGTTGCCGGCACGCGGCGGCACGCGCAAGACAGATTCGATTCAGTTCCGCGGCACCGGCCCGACCGTTCGTCCGGGCCGCCGATAGGGTGTCGATTGCGGCCCGCCCGGTTCGTCGTCATTACGACAGCGGCCGAAAACCGCCCGCCCCTACCGCACAACGGAGAACCGCCATGCGCTTCATGATGCTGATGATCCCTCAGGGCTACGAGTCCGCCGCGCCCGGCACGCTGCCCAGCGTCGAGCGGATCGAGTCGATGACGAAGTACAACCAGTCCCTGCAGGAGGCCGGCGTGCTGCGCGCGCTCGACGGCCTGCACCCGCCGTCGATGGGCGCGCGGGTGAGCTTCCGCGGCGGCGCGGCGCGGGTGGTCGACGGGCCGTTCCCGGAAGCCAAGGAAGTGCTCGGCGGCTACTGGGTGATCGAAGTCGGCTCGCGCGAGGAAGCGATCGAATGGGCGCGGCGCTGCCCGGGCGCGGACAACGAGACCATCGAGGTGCGGCAGATCATGGGGATGGAGGATTTCCCCGAGGACGTACAGCAGGCGGTCGGGCAGCCGTGATCCAGCCGTAGCTTCCTGTAGGAGCGACGCGAGTCGCGACCGCGACACCGCGCTTGCGTCGTAACTGCGGTGTCGCGGTCGCGACTCGCGTCGCTCCTACAGGGGGATTGCGAAGATTGCGTGGGTTACGCGACTTCGCGACCAGCGCTGGCCTGCCACACCTCGTACCACTCCTGCGCCGACAGCTCGATCGCCAGCGCGTCGACCGCGTCGCGCAGGCCCTGTTCGCGGCCGCTGCCGGTGATCGGCCACGGCCGCGTCGGATGCCGCAGCAGCCACGCGTAAGCCATCGTCGCCACCGAGGCGCCGCCGTGGCGGCGGCCGAGATCGGCCAGCACCGCGCGCACCCGTTCGGCGCGCTCGTCGCCGCCGCCGAACAGGCGGCCGCCGGCCAGCGGCGACCACAGCATCGGCCGCAGCCGCAGCGCCTGGCATTGCTCCAGGGTGCCGTCGTCGAGCGGCGGCAGGTGCAGCGGCGACAGTTCGATCTGATGCGTGGCCAGCGGATGCCGCGCGTGCAGCAGCGCCAGCTGCGCCGGGGTGTGGTTGGACACGCCGACATGCAGCACCTTGCCCGCGGCCTTGAGCTCGGCGAAGGTCGCGGCGAGTTCGTCGGCGTCCATCAGCAGGTCGGGACGGTGGATCAGCAGCAGGTCGAGGTACTCGGTGCGCAGCGCGCGCAGCGAGTTCTCGACGCTGGCCAGCACGTGCGCGCGCGAGCTGTCGTAGGACTTGATCGTGTGCGCGGGCCGCTGCGCCGAGGTCAGCTTGATCCCGCACTTGCTGATCAGGCGGATGCGCGAACGCAGCGCCGGCTGCAGCGCCAGCGCCTCGCCGAACAGGCCTTCGACCGAGTAATCGCCGTAGATGTCGGCGTGATCGAAGCTGTCGATGCCCAGGTCCAGGGCCTGGCCGATCCAGCGCAGGCGCTGGGCGGCATCGAGGTTCCATTCGGCCATGCGCCAGCAGCCGGCGACGATGGGGGACAGGCTCAGCGAATCGGCAGCGCTCATGCGGGTCGGTACCGTGCGGGGGGACCGGCAGTCTAGCCCGTGCGAACGCGCTGCGGCGCCGGGCTGCGGCCCGCGCTGCGCGCAGTCGCAGCGTGGGTCAGGCGCTGTCGGTCAACTCGTCGATGCGCGCGTACAGCGCGTCGAACCGCGCTTCCAGCGCCGGATGCACGCCGCGCAGCCCGGCCACCACCTGCGCGGTCCAGTCGAAGTAGTCGCGCTTGCGCTGCTGCGGCCACGGCGGCGGCGCGTCGAGCAGATCGCCGAGGTTGCTGATCTTGTCGGCCAGCTTGACCAGTTGCGCCTCGCGCGAGATGTGCGGCGCGTGTTCGACCTGCAGGCGCTTGCGCTCGGCCTTGGGCAGGGTCTTGTCGTCGGTGACTTCGCGCACCACCGCGGCGATGCGCGCGCCGAAGGCCAGCTCGAGCTCCTCGAACGTGGTCGCGGTGTCCTCGACCGTGTCGTGCAGCAGCGCCGCGCACAGCACCACCGGGTCGGCGACGCCGCCGAGGTTGGCCAGGGTGTCGGCCAGCGCCAGCGGGTGGTTGATGTAGGGGCTGCGCTCGGGGTCGAGCCGGCGCTGGCGGCGGTGGCGCTGCGCAGCGAACGCCGCGGCGCGCAGGACGAGTGCTTGATCGTGATGCATGCGTGCTCCTGCGAGTGTCGCCCAGCCATCGGCATCGCGCGGCCAAAGGCTGCGCGACGCGGAACGGTGTGGGGAAGTCGCGGCGATCCGCCGCGGGACGCGGCCGTTGCGGCCGCGTGCCCATTCTAACGCGAGCGCGGCGCGCTCAGGGCGCCAGCGCCGCCATCGCCTCGATCTCGAACAGCATGCCGTCCAGCGCCAGCCGCGGCACCGGGATCAGGGTGCAGGCCGGGCGGTGGTCGCCGCCGAACGCGACGGCCAGCTCTTCGCCGAAGATCGCCAGCCGCGCGTGGCTGTGTTCGACCACCAGCACGGTCAGCTTGACCACATTGCGCGGCCCGGCGCCGGCCGCGGCCAGCGCGGTGGCGAGATTGGCGAAGGCCTGCCGCATCTGGGCGCGGAAGTCCGCGGCCAGCGCGCCGTCGACGGTTTCGCCGCCCTGCCCGGCCACCAGCACCCAGCGCGCGCCGGCGTCGACGCGGGCGAGGTGCGAGTAGCCGTTGGGCGCCGGGTCGTAGAGGCCGACGGGGTTTTCGAGGGTGAACACAGAAGCGGTCATCGCGAATCCTGAAAGAGAGAAGTCATCAGGACGACGATGCACCGCCGCGCGTCGTGACATCAAGCCGCGGCGTCCGCGGCGCGCGCCAGCGCGAAGCCCTCGTCGAGCCAACCGGTCACGCCGCCGGACATCAGCTTCACCGGCCGCTGCAGTTCGGCCAGCCGCACCGCCGCGCGCGCCGCGCCGTTGCAGTGCGGGCCGGCGCAATACACCACGAACAAAGTCTGCGGCGGATAGCCGGCCAGCTTGGAGGCGATCAGCTTGCGGTGCGGAAGATTGACCGCGCCGGGCACGTGGCCGGCGGCGAACGCCTCCGGCCCGCGCGCGTCGATCAGGACGAAACCGGGCTCGCCGGCGGCGAGCGCGGCGTGCACGTCCCAGCAATCGGTTTCGAATTCGAACTGGGCGCGGAAATGGGCCAGCGCCTGGGCGGACGCGGCGGCGGGGACTTCGGTGACGGCGTTGCGCATGGCGCGGCTCCGGGTGGGGACGCAGCCATTGTCGGCCGCGCGCGCTTGAGCGAGGATTGGCGCAATCGCCACGGATCGATCAAATCCCGCCAATGTCGCCCAAGCCTTCGTCGTCGCCCGCCGCGGCACCGCTGCGCCGCGGCGGCCCGTCCAATCCGCTGGTCGCGGTGCTGGTCTACGACGGCCTGTGCGCGTTCGAGTTCGGCTGCGCCGCCGAAGTGTTCGGCCTGGCCCGTCCGGAACTGCAGGCCGAACTGCGCGGCCGCGCCTGGTACCGCTTCGAAACCTGCGCCGCGCAGCGCCGCCCGCTGCGCGGCCAGTACGGCCTGAGCCTGCGCGCCGACGCCGGCCTGGAGCGCCTCGCCGAGGCCGGCACGGTGATCGTGCCGGGCTGGCGCGGCTGCGACGAACCGGTGCCGGCCGAGATCGCCGCGGCCCTGCGCGAGGCGCACGCGCGCGGCGCGCGGGTGCTGTCGATCTGCTCCGGCGTATTCGCGCTGGCCGCCGCCGGCCTGCTCGACGGCCGCCGCGCCACCACCCATTGGCGTTACGCGCCGGCCCTGCGCGAACGCTACCCGCGCATCGACGTCGACGCCGGCGCGATCTACATCGACGAAGGCCGGGTGCTGACCTCGGCCGGCAGCGCCGCCGGCCTGGACCTGTGCCTGCATCTGGTGCGGCGCGACTGGGGCGCGCGCATCGCCAACCACGTGGCGCGGCGGCTGGTGATCGCACCGCACCGCGAAGGCGGCCAGGCCCAGTACATCGAGCGGCCGGTGCAACGCAGCGAACGCAGCGCGCTGGCGCCGCTGCTGGAACGCGTGCGCCGGCGCCTGGCCGAGCCGTGGAGCGTGGCCGAACTGGCGCGCCTGGCCGCGATGAGCGAGCGCAGCTTCCTGCGCCGCTTCAAACAGGCCACCGGCGCCAGCCCGGCCGACTGGCTCATCCAGGCGCGGATCGAGCGCGCGCGCGAACTGCTGGAAACCACCGACGCGCCGCTGGAACGCATCGCCGGCGACGCCGGCTTCGGCAGCGCGATCACCATGCGCCACCACTTCCGCCGCAAGCTCGGGATCGGGCCGCGCGACTATCGCGAGCGCTTCGCGCGCGGATCGCGCTGAGGCGCGCGGGCGCGCGGGCGCGCTGCGTTACCATCCCGTCTCGTCTCAAGGAACGGGACCCGGATCATGGCCAAGCCGCCGTCCACCCACCCGCTGCCCGCTCGCCGTCTGGTCGAATTCGAACGCGCTAGCGACAGAACATTGATCGCCTTCGCCGTCGGCCCCGACCGCGCGGTGTACGCACTGCACGCGCTCGGCGCCTACGCGCCCGGACGGCCGCCGCCAGCCTACCGCGTGCGCGCCTGGCTCGACGGCCAGTGCCTGCTGGATACGCGCATCGACGACGAACCCCACATGCTCTATGCGCTGCAACCGCTGGGCGCCGACCTGCTGCTCCTGTCCGTCCCGCCCGGCAAGTCGGTCGGCGCCGCCAACGGCAGGGTGTACTCGCGCGAAGGCCGGCGGCTGCGCGAACTGATCCTGGGCCACGGCATCGAACACCTGCAGACCACACTCAAAGGCGCGATCTGGACCGCTTATTTCGACGAAGGCGTGTTCGGCGACGACCCGGTGTCCGCGCACGGGCTCGCCGCCTGGGACGCGTTGGGCGAATCCACCTACCGCTTCCATCCCGACCTCGCCGGCCTGGACCACATCTGCGATTGCTACGCGCTCAACGTCGCCGACGATCGCGAAACCTGGGCGTACTACTACACCCAGTTCCCCTTGGTCCTGCTGCGCGACCGCCGGATCGTGCGCTACTGGAACGTGCCCATCGCAGGTGCGCACGCCTTCGCAGTACGCCGCGAGCACGCGCTGTTCACGGGCGGCTACGAGCAGCGCGACACGCTGACGCTGTTGCGGCTGGGCGAGAATGCGCACTGCGATCCGCTCGCCCGTTTCCGGCCCTGCGATGAGGACGGCGAAGCCCTGTCCGCAGACCGTTTCCACGGCCGTGCCGACGCGCTGTATTTCCACGCCGCCGGCGGCATCTGGGCGGTCGGCGTGGACGAAGCGCTCGCCGCCGCGTCCTGAGCGCGGCCGCTCAGTTCGTCGTCGCGGCCTTGCGCTGCTCGATCTGCCGCTGCAAACCGCGTTCGAACGCCTGCCCTTGCGCCAACTGCCGGTCGATCTCGGCGACCGACCACCAACGCCCCTGCGCGAACACGCCGGCCACCTTCGCCACGTTCTGGATATCGGCGAGCGGATCGGCGTCGAGCAGGACCAGGTTGGCGCGCTCGCCCTCGCGCGCGGCGCCGCTGCCGGCTTGCGGGTCGAACAGGCGGTGGGCGTTGAGTGAGGACGCGCGCAGCACGTCCAGCGGCTTCAGCCCGACTTCGCGCAGTTCGATCATTTCCTGCCGCACCGACACGCCGAACGCGAGCCCGGGCAGGGCCGCGTCGGTGCCGACGGTCAGCGGCACGCCGCGCTTGTACAGCGCGCGGGTCAGCACACGAGCGAAGTCGTAGCCGGCGGAGAAAGTGTCGGCGCCTTCCTGGTCGCGGAAGGCCTGGCTGAGATAGCGATTGGCCGGCGAGGCCCAGTCGATCCGGGTCACCGGATCGACCGTGTCCAGCCAGCCGGCCGGCACCGCCGGCACTTCCCGCTGCACATACATGGCGACGATGGTCTTGAGCGTGACCAAGGTCGGCGTGACCGACGCGCCGCTGGCCGCGACCGCCTGCGCCAACGCTTCGATGTCGGCCGGCGCGAGGTCGGTGCCGATGCGGGCGTAGCGCGCCAGCTCCTCGCTATGGGCGATGTTGTTCAGCGGATGGGCGAAGGCGAAGGCGCGGTCGGCGCAGCTCGCGCAACCCAGTTCCGGCAGGTGGCCGGTGGTGATGTAGCCCTGGCGCCGGGCTTCTTCGATCACCGCCAGATAGGTGTCGCGATTGAGGAACTGGTAGGGCTTGATGAAATCGTAGCCACGCTGCTTGGCGCGCTGCACCGCGGCGATGCCGTCGGCGGCGGTGGTCGGCGCTTCGGGCCGGGACGCCGGCACCGGTTGGCCGTCGGGCTTCACTGCGACCGCCGCGCGCGGGCCGTTGATGAGTTTGCCGACGTAGAGCTTGGGGCCGGGCATGCGCCCGGCGTCGATCTCGCCGCGCAGGCGCAGCAGATCGTCGTCGCTGCCGACGCTGCCGCCGAGGTTGGCCGCGCCGGTCACGCCGGCCTTGAGCAGGCTCAGCATCACGTGGCGGTCGTAGTCGTGGCCGGCGCCGAGGTCGAGGCCCTTGATCATCGGGTTCTTGCTGTCGGCGATCGCGCCTTCGGTGGCCAGGTGCACGTGCGCATCGACGAAGCCGGGCAAAAGGAACTTGCCGCGCCCGTCGATCACCGTCGCCGCATCCACGCGCGCGCGCTGCGCGGTCGGCGCGATCCGGCGGATCCGCCCGTCCTCGATCAGCACGTCGCGATGGGCCAGGGTTTGGTCGCTGTCGAGCGGAATCACCGCGACATCGCGGACCAGATAGCGTCCGACCGGCTCGGCCCGGACGGGGGCCGCCGCGGCCAGCCCCAGCGCGAGGCACGAGAACAAACCCAACATCGACGAATGGCGGTTCATGCGGTTCTCCTGCGGTACGGACGGATCATAAGCAGCGCGACGCGGCGCGCGCACCGGCCTGAAGTCCCGGGCGTGAGGCCGCGACCGGTTGTCGCGAGCCAGAAGTCGCGGACCGGCGGCATGGGCAGATGCGGCGCGCCGCGCTATGGTTGAAACGCGCCCGCGACGGGCGCGTTTTTTCGTTGGCATGGATGACAGAAAGATGAAACCGAAGATCGTCGTGTTCACCGGCGCCGGCGTCAGCGCCGAAAGCGGGCTCAAGACCTTCCGCGACATGGGCGGGTTGTGGCACGAGCACCGGCTCGAAGACGTCGCCTCGCCCGAGGGCTGGCGGCGCGACCCGGCCACCGTGCTGCGCTTCTACAACGAGCGCCGCCTGGGCGTGCTGGCGGCGAGCCCGAACGCCGCGCACGCGGCCATCGCTCGGCTCGAAGACAAGTTTGAGGTGACCATCGTCACCCAGAACATCGACGACCTGCACGAGCGCGCCGGCTCGACCCGGGTGCTGCATGTGCACGGCGAAATCCTCAAGGCGCGCAGCAGCGCCGACGAGTCGCGCATCTATCCGATGCGCGGCCCGCTGATCGAGCTGGGCGACCTGTGCGAACTGGGCAGCCAGCTGCGCCCGGACGTGGTCTGGTTCGGCGAGAACGTGCGCTTCCTGCGCGAGGCGGCGCAGCATTTCGCCGAGGCCGACAAGGTGCTGGCGATCGGCACCTCGCTGACCGTGTGGCCGGCGGCCGGGCTGGTCGATTACGCGCCGGCCGCGGCCGAGCGCGTGTTCATCTCGCCGGACCTGCAGGACGTGCCGGACGACTACCGCTTCCTGCGCGGGACTGCGGTGGAGACGGTGCCGGGGCTGGTGGAGCAATGGCTGGCGCAGGCCTGAGCCGCAGCGGCGCGCGCGGGGATCCGGCCTGCGGGCGCGGCCGCGCCCGCGGCGCGGCGCTGAGGTATCGCTCACGAAACACGCGAAACATACGCAAGCGTGTGGACAGCCCTCCGCGCCGCTCCTAGACTCGCCCCATGCGCCTGTCCCTGACCGCCGAACGCCGCATCGACGCGCCGCCCGAGGCGGTATTCGCCTTGGCCCTGGACAGCGAACGCTTCCCCGCCCTGTTCACCGGTTACGGCCCGATTCCGGCGCTCAAGCGCATCACCCCGCTGGCGCCGCCGGCGGTGGGCGCGCTGCGCTCGCTGGAGAACAGCGACGGCTCCAAGCTGATGGAACGCATCACCGAGCTCGAGCCGCCGCGCCTGCACGCCTACACCCTCAGCGGCCTGCGTCCGCCGCTGGCGTGGCTGGCGCGCGAGGGCCATGCGCGCTGGGAGTTCGAAGCCGACCGCAGCGAAGGCGTCGACGCCACCCGGGTGGCGTGGCGCTACGAATTCGAACTGACCTCGCCGCTGGCCTGGCCGCTGGCCGCGCCGCTGCTGCGCGGTTGCATGCGCGCGGCGATGGCGCGCTGCCTGGAACGCATGGCGCAGGCGCTGGAAGGCGCCTGGCGCGGGGAGCGGCGCTGATATGGAAGAGTGGATCCTGCTGGCGCTGGCGCCGGTGTTCCTGGGCCTGATCGGGCTGGAGGCGTGGTATTGGCGCAAGCGCCGGCCCGGCCAGTACAGCCTGCGCGACACCTTGTCGAACGCGGCGCTGGCGCTGATGCACCAGGCCAGCGACGCGCTCGCCTGGCTGGTCGTGATCGGCCTGTACTACGCGGTCTACGCCCACCGCCTGTTCGACCTGCCGGCCTCGGCCTGGACCATCGCCGCGCTGTTCGTCGCCCAGGATTTCTTCTACTACTGGTTCCACCGCGCCAGCCACCGCATCCGCTGGCTGTGGGCCTCGCACGTCACCCATCACTCGTCGGAACGGCTGAACCTGTCGACCGCGTTCCGCCAGAGCCTGACCTATCCGATCTCGGGCATGTGGGTGTTCTGGCTACCGCTGGCCTGGATCGGCTTCGAGCCCAAGCACATCGTCGCGGTGGTGGCGATCAACCTGGCGTTCCAGTTCTTCGTCCACACCGAGGCGGTCGGCAAGCTGGGCTGGCTGGAGAAGGTGTTCAACACGCCCTCGCATCACCGCGTCCACCATGCGCGCAATCCGAAGTACATCGACCGCAACTACGCCGGCGTGCTGATCGTCTGGGACAAGCTGTTCGGCACCTATGTCGAGGAAGCCGCCGACACGCCGTGCGAGTACGGCATCGTCGGCCAGATCCGCAGCCACAACCCGATCCGGCTGACCTTCCACGAATGGATCGCGATGTTCGCCGACGCCTGGCGCGCGCGCGGGCTGCGCGGCGCGCTGGGCCAATTGTTCGGCCCGCCGGAGCGCTCGCTCGCGCATCTGGATCAGACGCGCAGCGAGTGAACCGGAGCGGCCGCGCTATTGTGGGAGGGGCTTCAGTCCGGACGCTCATGGCTCAGGTCGCTACGCCGCATCGGATCGGAAAGCGTCGGGCCTGAAGGCCCTCCCACAAAATCCAGGCGCGCCTACAAAAGCCTTCGACACGACGGCCGCTGTTGTGG
>NZ_FNOG01000001.1:365121-398187 GCF_900106525.1 Lysobacter enzymogenes | reverse complement strand
TGGCTCAGGTCGCTGCGCCGCATCGGATCGGAAAGCGTCGGGCCTGAAGGCCCTCCCACAAAGGCCGAGGACTCCCACATGGATCGAACCACGATTCAGTCGTGGGTCTGTCCCGACAGCGGCGTCGCCTGCATCGAGGCGCGCCGCTCGAACGCGTCCTGCCACGCCGACAGGCGCGGGCGGCCGCCGCGGAAATCGGGCAGTTCGCGGAACTCCAGCCAACTCAGCGCAGTGGCGACCGCGATATGGCCGACGTGCAGCGGCGCATCGATGTCGAGTTCGCGCTCCAGCCAGTCGTAGCTTTCCAGAAGCTTTTGCGTGTAGCCCTCGCGCAAAGCCTCGTAGCGCAGCGCCTCGGGCCGACGCACGGTTTCCCAGCGCACCTTGATGCCGCAGTCGGCCAGTCCCTGCGCCACCGCCTGCAGTTGCAGCGCGTGCCAGCGCGCTTCGCCCTGGGCGGGAATCAGCGACGGGCCGTCGTGCAAGGTGTCCAGGTACGCGCAGATCACATCGGAATCGAAGATCGGCGGCAACCCGGCGCGCAGCAGCACCGGCACCTTGCCGAGCGGGTTTTGCGCGTAGACCTGCTCGTTGCGCAGGGTCGGGCTGGTTTCGTGGTGGACGACGTCGATGCGCGCGGCCAGCCCGGCTTCGTGGGCGAACACCAGCGCCTTGCGGGCATAGGGGGAGTGGGTCTGGTAGAGCAGTTGCATGACGGATCCTCGCGAAGGGAAAACGCCGGAGTTGCGCGAGTTACTCGCGCCGCCCGGCAAGTGCGTCGGCGTGCGTTTCAACGCGCCGCCGCATCGTGCAGCACTTGCGCCAGCGCCGCGGTCAAACGCCGCGCGGCCGGCAGATGCAGGAACTCGTTCGGCCCGTGCGCGTTGGACTGCGGCCCCAACACGCCGGTGACCAGAAACTGCGTGCGCGGATAATGATCGCCGAGCATGCTCAGGAACGGAATCCCGCCGCCGCCACCGATCAGCGCGCACGGCCGCCCGTACGCCTGTTGCGAGGCGCGTTGCAGACTCGCCGCCAACCATTCCGCGGTCGGCGGCGCATGCCAGCCCGGGCTGGCGAAATCCAGTTCGAAGCCGACCTCGGCGCGGTGCGGCGGATCGGCCTCCAGCAGCGCTTGCAGGCGCTGCGCGGCAGTGTGCACATCCAGCGTCGGCGGCAAGCGCAGCCCCAGTTTGAGCGCGGTGTAGGGCTGCATCACCGCGGCCGCATCGGCCACGCGCGGGGCGCCGTCGAATCCGGTGATCGCCAGTTGCGGGCGCCAGGCGCGATTGAGCAGCAGCTCGCCCGGGTCGTCCGTCGTGGGCTGCGCTTGCCCGGCGAAGGCGAAGCCGTCCAGCAACGCCGGCCCCAGCGCCGCACCCGCGGCGACGGCCTGTTCGCGCCGCGACGGCGGGATCGGCGCGTGGAACCCGGCGATCACCTCACCGCTAGCGGCGTCTTCCAGCCGCGACAGCAAATGCCGGGCGATGCGGAAGCTCGACGGCACGATGCCGCTGCCGTCGCCGGAGTGCACGCCTTGCTCGAGCACGCGCACCCGCAGCGTCCCGGCCACCTGGCCGCGCAGCGAGGTGGTGCTCCACAACTGTTCGTAGTTGCCGCAGCCCGCGTCCAGCGCGATCACCAGCGCCGGTTCGCCCAGGCGCGGCGCCAGGGCGTCGATGTACGCCGGCAGATCGACGCTGCCCGATTCCTCGCTGGCCTCGATCAGGATCGCGCAGCGCGGATGCGCGGCGCCTTGTTCGCGCAATGCCCGCAGCGCGGCGATCGCCGCGAATAGCGCATAGCCGTCGTCGGCGCCGCCGCGGCCGTACAGGCGCTCGCCCTCCAGGGTCGGCGTCCACGCGCCGCGGCCCAGCGCCCAGCCGTCCATCGGCGGTTGTTTGTCCAGATGGCCGTAGATCAGCACCGGGCCGCACTGCGCAGCCGCCGCATCGCTGGCGGGCACTTCGACCAACAGCACCGGCGTGCGCCCGGGCAATCGCACCGTCTCGACGCGGGCGTCGGCGATCGCGGCGAGGTGCTCGTGCGCCCACTGGCTCATCAGTTCGACCGCGCGCTGCATATGTCCGCGCGCTTCCCAGTCCGGATCGAACGCGGGCGACTCACAGGGGATGGCGATGTACTCGCTCAGCGTGGGCAGGATGCGCTGCTGCCAGTCCGAATCGACGCAGCGTTGCAGTTCGGCGAAATCGACGGACGAGGCGTTCATGCGGGCATCGGTGGGGACAGGCCGCTCAGGCTAGCGGCGCGGTCGCGCGTTTGCGCCGCGTCCGCGCCGGCCTGCGTGCGGTTTTCCGGCGCGCGAAGGCCATGCGCCGATGTCGCCGGCGCGCGCCGCGCACTACCATGGCGGCATGGAACTGGACCGCTTCGACCGCCAACTGCTCAACCTGGTCCAGGAGGACGCCGGCCAGACCGCCGAGCGCCTGGCCGAACAAGTGGCGCTGTCGCCCTCGGCGATCCAGCGGCGTTTGCGCCGGCTGCGCGAGGCCGGGGTGATCCAGCGCCAGGCCGCGGTGCTGGACCCGCGCCAGGTCGGCCGGCCGACCTTCTTCGTGGTCTCGCTGCAGGTCGAACGCGAGCGCCCGGAGCTGCTCGCCCAACTGCGCCGCTGGCTCGGCGCGCAGGCGCAGATACAGCAAGCGTTCTATGTCACCGGCGAGGCCGACTTCGTGCTCGTGGTCACCGCGCCGGACACCGAGAGCTTCGATGCGCTGATGCTGAAGCTGGTGGAAGACAATCCCAACGTGCGCCGCTTCACCACCAACGTCGCCTTGAGCTTGGTCAAGCGCGGACTGACGATCCCGGTGCCGCTGGACGAAGCCGACTGAGCGCCGCGCCGCGCGACCACGCGTTTTTCCCGCGCGCACGGGCGCGACGACGCGGCCGATGCACGCGCGGCGCGGCCTAGACTGCGGCCATGAACCCGATCTGGCCCACCGACCCGGCCCAACTGTGGCCCGCCCCGCATCCCACCGAACTGCTCGACCTGCCCGCACTGGCGCGCCGCTGCGGCGTGGCCCAAGTGCTGGCCAAGGCCGAGAACCAACGCGCGCTCGGCAGCTTCAAGGCGTTGGGCGGCATGTACGCGGGGCTGCGCGCGCTCAGCCTGCGCACCGGCGCGGCCTCGCTCGAGCAATTGCGCGAAGCCTGCGCCGCGGCGAACCCGCCCTGGCGCCTGCTGTGCGCCAGCGACGGCAACCACGGGCTGGCGGTCGCCGCCGCCGCGCGCCACGCCGGCGCCGATGCGCGCGTCTACCTGCCTGCGCCCGTGCCCGAAGCGCGCGCGGCGCGGATCCGCGCGCTCGGCGCGCAACTGCAGCGGGTCGACGGCGACTACGAAGACGCGGTGCTGGCGGCCGAGTCGGCCGCGGCGCGCGGCGAAGGCGTATTGATCGCCGACACCGGCGACGACCCGCACGACCCGGTGATCGCCGACGTGTTGGCCGGCTATGGCCTGTTGGCGCGCGAACTGCGCGGACAATGCCCGCAGCCGCCGAGCCATGTGTACGCGCAGGCCGGCGTCGGCGTGCTCGCCGCGGCGCTGGCCGAGGGCCTGCACGATTGGTTGCGCGCGCCGGCCCGGTTGGTGGTGGTGGAGCCCGAACGCGCGGCCTGCGTCGGCCATGCGTTGCGCGCCGGCCGCGCCGAGCGCATCGCCGGCGACCTGCACACCGTCGCCGGCATGCTCTCGTGCGGGCGCGCCGCCAGCGTGGCCCTGGCCGCGCTGCAACGCCACGGCGCGCTGGCGATGACGGTGGACGAAGCCGAACTCGAGGCCGCGCCGGCCACGGTTCGCGCTGCTGGCGGGCCTGCCAGCACCGCGTCCGGCACGGCCGGTTTGGCGGGATTGCTGCACGCAGCCGCCGATCCGGCCGTGCGCGCATCGCATGGCCTGGACGAGCGCAGCGTCGTGCTGGTGGTGATTACGGAAGCGGCGTTGCAGCCGGACGATTCGCGAGGCGCGTGATTCGATTCGGCCGCTGCGCGCCCGCTACTTCCGCGCCAAACAATCCAGCAGAAACTCCACCGTCGCGCGCACGCCCGGCAACTGCCCGCGCCGGTGCGGCATCAGCAGGCTCGTAGTCACCAGCCCGGCGCGCCAGTGCGGCAGCACGCGCAGCAATCGGCCGTCGCCGAGTTCGGCCGCGCACTGGCGCTCGGGCAACACCGCGATGCCCAGCCCCGCGATCGCCGCCGCGGCCAGCACCCGGCCCTCGTTGGCGACCATGCGCGGCCGCGGCGACACCGCCACGCTGGCGCCGGCTTCGTCGCGCAAGGTCCATTCGGTATTCGCCGGCCCCGTCAGCAGCCCGTCGTGCTCGGCCAGTTCCTGCGGCGCGCGCGGCGCGCCACGCTCGGCGATGTACGCCGGCGCGGCCAGCAGCACGATCGGCTCGACCGCGGCCTGGCGCTGGATCAGCCCCGAATCCGGCAGCGGCGCGAAATGGCTGCGCACGCCGATGTCGTAGCCCTCCTGGACCAGATCGACGAAGCGGTCGCTGACGTCGACTTCCACCTGCAGGCGCGGATACGCGCGCGCCAGCGCCGGCAGGTGCGGCGCCAGATAGTCCTGCGCCGTCGGCACGCCGCAGGTGATGCGGACCCGGCCGCTGGGCTCGGCCACGCGCCGGCGCACCGCGTTCTCGGCCGCCTCGGTCTCGATCAGCGCGGCGCGCGCGTGCTCGTGGAAGTCGCGGCCGGTGTCGGTCAGCACGAAGCTGCGCGAGGTGCGGTGGATCAGGCGCACGCCGAGTTCGTCCTCGAGTGCGGCCACGCGCTTGCTGATCGTGGACTTGGGCACGCCGAGCCGGCGCGAGGCCGCGGCGAAGCCGCCGCTGTCCACCGCGGTGGCGAACAGGACCAGGTCGTTGAGGTTCAACATGCCGGCAAAGTACACATACGCAGACTTTGAGTCCACTTTTCGCCGACTACACGGCCAAAGTCCACGCACCTAGAGTGGCCACACCCGCCGCGAATGCCGCGGCCCACTCAAGCGAAGGAACCCCTCATGTCCCCGATCCTCTACTACGGCGTCCCCTCCGGCTGCTCGCTCGGCTCCATCGTCGCGCTGGAATGGTCCGGCCAGCCCTACCGACTGGCGCGCGTAAACATGCCCGAAGACATGCAGACCGAGCTGTTCGCCGCGATCAACCCGGTGCGCGAAACCCCGGCCCTGCAGACTGCGCGCGGCGACTACCTCGCCGAAAGCTTGGCCATCCTCAACCACATCGGCGCCACCCAGGGCGCGCTGGACGCCGGCATCTCGTTCGAGCAAGGCACGCGCGAATTCGACGAACTCAACCGCATGTTGGCCTTCCTCAACACCACCTACTTCGGCTCGTTCTCGTCGCTGTGGTGGCTGCTGGAGCACGAATCCAACGAAGACACAAAGCGCGCGCTGACCGAATACGGCCGCATCCGCGTGGTGCGCGCGCACCAGGAACTCGAACGCATGCTCGGCGACAAACCGTGGCTGCTCGGCGAACACCGCACCCTGGCCGACGCCTACTTCATCGGCATCGCGCGCTGGACCAAGTACCACAACGTGGTCTACCGCCGCGATTTCCCCAACCTGCAGCGCCTGTTCGACCAACTCGAAGCCGACCCGGCAGTGGTCTTCGCCCATGCCATCGAACAGCAGCGGCCGGCGACCAGCGTTGGGCGGTTCGAAGGCGAAATCGGCATCGCCGAATCGGTGGCGTTCGCGCGCGCGGCCTGAGCACGGCTGCGCATCGGTTGGCGCCAAAACGACGAATCCCCCGGCGCGGACGCCGGGGGATTCGTTCTTAGCCTTGCTTATTGGTCGACTCGCGCGCTCAGCCCTGCGCTTCCACCGCGACCTCCGCCCGCACCAGCGGCCGGCGCTTGCCCGGACGGCTGGGGAAGGCGTGGCGCAGGATCCGCCAGCTGACTTCGGCGAACTGCTTGGGCAGCGAGCCGCGGTCGTAGTGCTGGCCGTAGCGCTCGCAGATCTCGCGCACTTCCACCGCCATCGTGGCGTAACGCCAGGCCGGGATGTCGGGATAGAAGTGGTGCTCGATCTGATGGCTGAGGTTGCCGGTCATCAGGTCCATGGCCTTGCCGCCGGTGAGGTTGGCCGAACCGCGCAGCTGGCGCAGATACCAATGGCCGCGCGATTCGTTGCGCACCGATTCCTTCGGGAACACTTCCACATCGTGGGTGAAGTGGCCGCAGAAGATCACCACATACGTCCACACGTTGCGGATGCCGTTGGCGACCAGGTTGCCGAGCAGCACCGGCAGGAAGAACGGGCCGGCCAGCGCCGGGAACAGCACGTAGTCCTTGAACAGCAGCTTGCCCATCTTGCGCCCGACCGGGGCGAACTTGCGCCACATCTGCCGGTGTGTGGTCTTGCCGGCGAGCCAGCGGCCCACGCGCAGTTCCTGGATCGCCACGCCCCACTGGAACAGCAGCGCGAACACCACCGCGATCGGCGGCTGCAGCAGGTAGAACGGCCGCCAGCGCTGCTCCGGGAAGATCCGCAGCAGGCCATAGCCGATGTCGTCGTCCATGCCGCGCACGTTGGTCCAGGTGTGGTGCTGGTAGTTGTGCGTCTTGCGCCAGTTGTCGCCGGTGGCGACGATGTCCCATTCGTAGGTGCGGCCGTCCAGGTGCGGGTCGCGCATCCAGTCGTACTGGCCGTGCATGACGTTGTGGCCGACTTCCATGTTCTCCATGATCTTCGACGCCGCCAGCAGCAGCGCGCCGAGCACGCAGGCCGGCCACAGCAGCCACGACACGAAGGCGCCGCCGATCGCGCCGACGTACAGCAACAGGCGCCCGGCCAGGCCGGTCCAGCGCACCGCCGCGACCACGCGGCGGATGTAGCGCGCGTCGACCTCGCCCACCTGGGCCAGGGTGCGCGCGCGCAGCGCGTCGAGTTCTTCGCCGAAGCGGTCCAGTTCCTGCGCGCTCAGCGCGCGATTGCGTTGCTTGCTCATGCGATGGGCTTCAGAAGGAGTCAGCGTCAAAGATCGAGGACGAGGTCGCCGGCCGGCGCGCTCACGCACAGGCGCAGCGCGGACGCCGGTTCGGCGTGCACCTGGCCGGTGTGCAGATGGCGGGTGGCGCCGGCGGACTTGCCGCAGGCGCAGGTGTTGCACAGGCCCATGCGGCAGCCCGACGGCAGTTGCAGGCCCTGCGCTTCCAGCGCGGTCAGCAGCGACTCGCCGCGCGGCAGCTGGAAGCTGCGGCCGCTGCGCGCCAGCACGACTTCGGCATAGCCGTCCTCGCTGTCGCCGCGCGGCGGCGGGGTGAAGGCTTCGCTGGCGAACGAACGCGCGGCGCCGTCGGCCAGCGCGCGCGCGCTTTCGACGAAACCGCCCGGGCCGCAGGCGAACACCGCGCGTTCGCCCAGGTCGCCGGCGTGGCGCGCGAGCAGATCGGCGTCGATGCGGCCGGCGTCTTCGTCGCCGGCGCGCGGCTCCTGCCGGGTCAGCAGGAAGCGCACGCGGAAATTCGTATGCTCGGCCGCGAGCGCGCGCAGCTCGTCGACGAAGCACAGCTCTTCGCGGCGGCGCGCCCAGTACAGCAGGGTCAGCGGCTGCGGCAGGCCCTGCGCAGCTTGCGCGCGCAGCATCGCCATCAGCGGGGTGATGCCGCTGCCGGCGGCGAGGAACAGGCGCGCGCCGTCGGCGCGTTCGGGCAGCGTCATCTCGCCGAACGCCGGGCCGAGTTCGAGCACTTCGCCGATGCGCGCGCGCTGGTGCAGGTAACCGCTGAGCTTGCCGCCCTCGATCGCCTTGACCGTGATCTCGATGCGGCCGTCCGCGCGCGGCGCGTCGGACAGGCTGTAGCTGCGCGTCACCAGGGCACCGTCGATGCGCGCACCGATGAGCAGGTGCTGGCCGGCGACGGCGCCGCGCCAGTGCCGGTTCGGCGCCAGCAGCAGGGTCACCGCGTCGGCCGAGGCCTCGCTGCGCCCGACGATGCGCGCCAGCGGACGCTCCCAGGACCAGGTCGGATGGAACCTGGAAGCCCAGAAATCAAAGACTTGCGGAGAAACGAAAGGCGAAACCAGCCGGCGCAGGCGGCTGCGCGGGCGGGCGGCGGCGGGGCGGACGGCAGCGTTCATAGGGCCACTATACAGATATCCGCACAGATGTGTGCACACCCGTATATTAATTCAGCAACGGGAGTATCATGTGCGCTGCCCGTCTTCGCGCCGCCGCCCCGTGACCCAACGCCTGACCACCGACATCGACGTCGACAGCCACCCGGGCCGCAAGGCGACGATCTCGCGCGAGGACATCATCTATGCCGCGCTCAAGCTGGTCGGCCCGCACCGCAGCGTGTCCACACTGAGCCTGCGCGAGGTCGCGCGCGAAGCCGGCATCGCGCCCAACAGCTTTTACCGCCAGTTCCGCGACACCGACGAACTGGCGGTGGCGCTGATCGACCTGGCCGGCCAATCGCTGCGCAAGATCGTCGGCGAGGCCCGCCACCGGCTGACCACGCGGCGCAGCATCGTGCGCAGCTCCATCGAGGCTTTCATGGAACAGTTGCGTTCCGATGACCGCCTGTTGCACGTGTTGTTGCGCGAGGGCACGGTCGGCTCGGACGCGTTCAAGCGCGCGGTCGACCGCGAGCTGTCGTTCTTCGAGGAAGAGCTGCGGGTGGACCTGATCCGGCTGGCCGCCGTGGACGACGTGGAACTGTACGAACCGGCCCTGGTCGCGCGCTCGATCACCCGTCTGGTGTTCGCGATGGGCGCCACCGCGATGGACATGCCGCGCGAGAAGGACCCCGAGCTGATCGAACAGATGAGCGCGATGGTCAGGATGATCCTGGCCGGGTCGCGGGCGATGGCGGAGCGCAGCAAGGCGGCGCGCGGGCGCAGGGCGCGCTGAGCGCGGCGGCTCAGTTCTGCCCACCGCAGGGGTTCCACTCGCCCACGGCCCGCAGCGGCGGCAGTGCGAGGCGCTGCGCTAGCGGCTCATAGACTTGCCGGAGCATCGGCTCGCCGAGCGGCGTTGCCGGCGGCGTCCGCGGCGTGGGCACACCCTTGACGAAGAGCTGATAACGCGGCCCCTTGGCCGACTGCGGCGCGCGCAACTCGACGGCGATGTACGCCACATTCTCCGCCACGGCCGAAACGCATGGGTCCGATAGCGCCACGGCGCGGCCATCGTCCATCCGATAGGCCAGATGCGCTTGGTCCGGTTCGTCGATCCACAGGACGAGGTAACGGTCGGACGACCACAACTCTCCCGAATCGAACAGGCCGCAACCGCCAAGCGCCAGAGCCAGCGCAGTAGCCGCGATGCGCGATACTTTCATCACGCCGCGTCGGCCCGCTGGTCGGCCTCATTCTTGGCGAAGGCGAGCACCGCTTCCCAGATCGTCCGCGGCGCGGCGGCCGCGTAGCCCGATTCTTGCGCGTCGTTGCATTCGATCACGATCCAGCGCCCATCTGCGGTCTTGGCGATATCCACCACCAGGAACGGCACCTGCACTCTCCGCGCAGCTTCGGCGGCGATGCTCAGCCCCGCATCGATGTCGTCGCAGGCGTAGGCGCTCGCTTGATACCAATAACGTCCCCAGCCCACGCATTGGCCCCGCCACCAGAAGCTGCGGAACTCCAGCGACGCCTGCACTTTGCCGGCAATGCCGCCAGCCACGGGCGCCAGCGGAACGAACTCGCGTACCACCGGACGCTGCCAGTGCAGCACAGGATCCCGCCGATATTGCTCGACTGCCCAGGCGTAGTGCTCGCGGCCGCCGATAACGGACAGCTTCGCGTTGTGCCGACTGGTCTGACGCGAGCCCTTGAGAAAGATCGGCCAGGCGAACTCGGCTTCGATCCGTTCCACCGGCGGCAATGCATCGAACACGCGCGTATACGGGGTGAACTCACGCAGCAGCGGGTACCAGTGCTCGAGTTCGCTGGCGCGCTGGTGCTCGGCGGCCGAATTGACAGACCGCAATCCCAGCTCGATCAGCTCGGCGTAGCGCGCCGGATAGTCCTCGACTGCACCGACACGCAGCACGCAAGGCGTGTCCGGCGCGAAATGCGACGGATGACGGCAACGAAAGTACAACGAAAAGTCGAAATCGTAGATCGCTACACCGACTGGACGACTAACGACGGCAAGTACGTCGTGCAATAAGGTGATGTCCATTCGTGCGACCTCCCGGGTTCCTTCGTAACTCCTCCGCGGCCTGCAGTGTGCCCGAAACGACGAGCGGAGCCGAAGACCATCGAGCGCCGATGTACGGCGTCCGCAGCGTCGCGCGCTTATCCTCTGCCCGGCTCGTACATCGCCGAATACTTCAAGACCCGCTCCAGCACCGCCAGCGGATCGGCCGCCACGCCCGACAGGTTCACGTTGAGCGCTGCGAACCCCAGCCGTTGTTTGAGCGCGACCAACCGTTGCTGACGCGGCCGCAGTTTGCCCAACCAGTGCTCGGGATTGCGCAACTGCAGACAGACGAATGCGTGCCCGCGCATCGACAGCAGGTGCGCGCCAGCGATGTCGCGCCACGGGATCGTGCCGACGCCGAGGGTGCGGTCGTACAAGCCCTCGTCGTCGAGGATCAGTCGCGGCCTGCGGTCGATCAGCTGAAACGCGAACAACACCACGCCCGCGCCGAAGAACACGATCAAGGCGCCGCCGATCAGGTAAGCCTCCAGCCCCGGCTTGCGCAGCACGATCGCGGCGCCCAGGGCCACGAACGCCGACGACAGCAACAGCAACCACGCATATCGGCCGCGCGCGTTCGCGACCACCCACCTGTCCGCCTGCATCCCTGCGCTCCTCGTGCGCTCGAATCCGCGGCCGCGCCGCTGGACGAACTGTAGTCGCTCGGCCGGCTCGCCAGCCAATACTTAGCCGGACGGGAAAGAGTTCTTGCAATCGCCGCAGGGCCGGGGCAATACTTAGCCGCATAGGAAACTTTCAGCCAGCCCGCGAGCCCGCCATGTCCCTGCATCTGTACTCGCACCCCTTAGCCTCCTTCTGCCACAAGGTGCTGATCGCGCTGTACGAAAACGGCACGCCGTTCCAGGCCCATCTGGTCGATCTCGGCGATCCGGGCGGCAAGGCCGATTTCCTCGAGCTGTGGCCGGTCGGCAAGATGCCGGTGCTGCGCGACGAAGCGCGCGGGCGCACGGTGCCGGAGACCTCGATCATCATCGAGTACCTGCAACAGCATCATCCCGGCCCGCGCGCGCTGCTGCCGGCCGATGCCGACGCGCGCCTGGACGTGCGCCTGTGGGACCGCTTCTTCGATCTGTACGTGCACGCGCCGATGCAGCGCATCGTGCTGGAGGAACTGCGCGGCCCCGACGACAAAGACCCGCGCGGCGTCGCCGATGCGCGCACCACGCTGGCGACTGCTTACGCGATGATCGAACGCCGGGCGCCGCGCGAATGGATCTGCGGCGACGAGTTCACCCTGGCCGACTGCGCGGCCGCGCCGGCGCTGTTCTACGCCGCCATCGTCGCGCCGTTCGCGCCCGAACACGCGCAGCTCGACGGCTATTACCAACGCCTGATGGACCGCGCCTCGGTGCGCCGCACGTTGAGTGAGGCGCGGCCGTACTTCCCGATGTTCCCGCTGCACGCGGCGATCCCCGCGCGCTTCCTGCAGGACTGACGCCATGCCCTCCCGCACCGCCCGCCGCAGCGAAGACCCCGCGCGCCTGGACCGCTTGTTCCAGGCGCTCGCCGACGCCAGCCGCCGCAGCATGATCGACCGGCTCAGCGCCGGCCCGGCCTCGGTGTCCGAACTGGCCCAGCCATTGGCGATGGCGCTGCCGTCGGTGGTCAAGCACCTGGCCGTGCTCGAATCCGGTGGGATCGTGCTGTCGGAAAAACGCGGCCGCGTGCGCACCTACCGCATCGCGCCGGACGCGCTGGCCGCGGTGGAAACCTGGCTCGCGCAGCGCAAGGCCCGCTACCAGGCGCAGTTCGACGCGCTCGAACGCTATCTGGCCAGCCAACCCGACGACGAGGACGCAACATGAGCGAGCGCAGCGTGCAGCACGGCGAATTCACCATCGAACGCCGGTTCGCGGCCAGCCCGCGCAAACTGTTCCGCGCCTGGGCCGACCCGCAGGCCAAGCGCGCCTGGAGCACCTGCCAGGACGGCATGGAGGTGATCGAACACCGCATGGACTTCCGCCGCGGCGGCGAAGAAGTCATCGTCAACCGCGGACCGACCGGCCTGATCCACCGCTTTCACGGCCATTACTTCGACATCGTCGACAACCAGCGCATCGTGTACGGCTTCTCGATGGACGTCGGCGAGGACCGGCTGACCGCGTCGCTGGCGACGGTGCAGTTCCACCCCGACGGCGACGGTGCGCGGATGGTGTTCACCGAGCAACTGGCGTTCTTCGATGGCTTGCAGACGCTGGAAGACCGGCGCGAGGGGACGCAGGTGCTGTTCGAGAGCATCGCCTTGTATCTGCACGAAGCGCCGCCGCACTGACCGACGCTGCCTCGATACCGACTGTAGGAGCTGCGCAAGCTGCGACCGCGGGGTAGCCGGTTGCGCCGCAAGCGCAGTGTCGCGGTCGCAGCTTGCGCAGCTCCTACAGTCGGACCTCGCGGATCCGGTTCGGCCGAAATAAAACCGCACCGCGAGCCGCCGCCGTCCACAGGGAGAACGGCGGCGGTCGCGGTGCGGCGGTAACGCGGGTCGGCGCTGCGAGAACGATCAGCGCACGCGGGCGGTGCCGCGCCAGGTGTTGCCGCCGCCGGACATCACATCGTCCGGCCAGCCCCACCAGGCGTTCTGGTTGAACCAGTCCTCATCGTCCTGGTGGACCCAGCCGTTGCCGAGCGACCACGGTTTGGGGAACGCCGCCGGCGCGTGCACGCCGTAGGCGAAGCCCAGGTTCGGGAAGCTGGACATATGGCCCAGCCACGACGGCGCTGCGCCGTCGAAGTGGCAGTACTGGGTCACGGTGAAGGGGAACGGCCCCGAGGCGGGGAACGGCAAGGTGACCGGCCAGCCCTGGATGCTCGGGAAGATCGAGGCCGCGCCCGAGTTGCTGTTCTGGTTGTTCCAGATTTCGTTGTTCTGGCGGCGAATCACCGTGCGCGCGCCGGACGGGCAGAACACGCCCAGCTTCAGCACGGCGTAGTCGTAGCGGTTTCCGCCGTTCGGCAGCGGCCGGAACGACAGCGAGTTGCCGTCGTTGACCCGGCAATAGCGCCAGGTGGTGTTGTTGTTCGACGTGGTCGCGCCGATCCAGCCGCCGCGCGAGTTGGCGTTGCGCCGGTCTTCGTCGTCGTGATGGATCCACACCAGCGGCGCCGAGGACGGGCATCCGCCGTGCGGAATCACGCCGACCGAGAACAGGCGCAGGTTGAGCCAGTTCCACCACGCCAACGCGGCCTTGCCCGCCGTCTTCTGCGCGGGACGGTAGGCGACGAACTGCTCCTCGCCCTCCTTGCCCTCGACCACGCACGCGCCTTCGAAGCCGATCGCCTGGCAGTACAGCAAGGCGTAGGTTTCGCCCTCTTCGTTCAGGAACTTCTCCGGATCGACCTGGCCGCTGTCCGGATAACGGCGCTCCAGATCCGCGGCGTATTCCCTGAACTTCTGCTGCGCCTGCGTTTCCGGCACCAGTTTCGCGGCGAGGTCGCGCTCTTCCTGCGGCGTCTCTTCCTGCGAATCCTCGGCGAACGCCAGCGGCGAGAACGCCGCGGCCAGCGCGCACAGCGCGAACGGCAACGCACGGGTACCAATGGTCTTGCTCATGTCCGATTCCTTCGATGAATGGAAAACGGTCGGGACGCTCCTGCGACCCGGACTGCCCGCCGGAGGAGGCGCAGCGCGCGGCCGACCGGCGAACTCCACGCTAGGCAAGCGCGCGCGCCGCGGCGAGGAACATTGCGGGAACGAATCGGGGCGAAACGGGAAGCGCCCGCTCGCGTGCGCGGGCGAACTGCGAACGCCATCGCGAAGCGCGCCGCACAGCCGTGCGCAAGCGCACGGCGCGCAATCACGATGCAGGTCGCGCTTCTGCGATGCGCTTCCCAGTCAGTCACGCGACTGCAATCAAGCCGCCCGACAGTGGCCGTTCCCCCGAACCACCGACGAGCCCCCGTCCATGCGCGCTTCCACGCATCGCACCGCCCTGCCCGCTTGCACCCTCCTGGGCGCCGCCCTGTCCACCGTGCTGATCGCGCTGCCCGCGCTGGCCGCGCCCAAGCAGGCCGCGCGCAAGGCGCCGCCGCGCGAAGAGAGCGCGCAGCGCTGGTTCGAGGAAGGCGCCAAGACCGCGCGCGACGGCGCCAACCTGCGCCCGCTGCCGTTCAAGGCCAAGAACGTGATCCTGTTCGTCGGCGACGGCATGGGCATCTCCACCGTCGCCGCCGCGCGCATCCGCGAAGGCCAGCTCAAGGGCGGCAGCGGCGAGGAAAACTTCCTCTCGTTCGAAAAACTTCCCTACGTGAGCCTGTCCAAGACCTACTCGGTCGACGGCCAGACCCCGGACTCGGCGCCGACCATGACCGCGATGGTCACCGGCATCAAGACCAACCAGGGCGTGCTCAGCGTCACCCAGAAGGCCAAGTACGGCAATTGCGCCTCCGCGCGCGGCCAGGGCGTGGTCACCATGCTGGAACTGTCCGAGGCGCTGGGCCTGGCTACCGGCATCGTCAGCACCGCGCGCATCACCCACGCCACCCCGGCGGCGACCTACGCGCACACGCCCAACCGCGACTGGGAAAGCGACGCCGAACTGAGCGCCGAAGCCAAGGCCAACGGCTGCAAGGACATCGCCCGCCAGCTGATCGAATTCCCCTACGGCGACGGCCTGGAAGTCGCGCTCGGCGGCGGCCGCAGCTACTTCCTGCCCAGCACCGTGAGCGACCCGGAAGACGCCGGCGCCGCCGGCCGCCGCAAGGACGGCCGCAACCTGCCGCAGGAATGGAGCAAGCGCGCCGGCGCGAACTATGTCTGGAACAAGGCCCAGTTCGACGCCATCGACCCGCGCCGCACCCGCCACCTGCTCGGCCTGTTCGAACGCTCGCACATGGAATACGAGCAAGACCGCCCGAACGACACCGGCAAGGAACCGAGCCTGGCCGAGATGACCGCCAAGGCCATCGACGTGCTCGACAACAACAGCCGCAAGGGCTACTTCCTGATGGTCGAAGGCGGCCGCGTCGACCACGCCCACCACGCCGGCAACGCCAGCCGCGCGCTGACCGACGCCATCGCCCTGTCCGATGCGGTGCGCACCGCGCTGAAGAAGACCGACGAGCGCGACACCCTCATCATCGTCACCGCCGACCACAGCCACACCTTCACCGTCGCCGGCTATCCGGACCGCGGCAACGACATCCTCGGCAAGGTCGTCACCAACGGCCAGCTCGCCCTGGACAAGAACGGCAAGCCCTACACCACGCTGGGCTACGTCAACGGCCCCGGCTACCGCGGCCCGAACGCGCGCCCGGACCTGAGCAACGTCGACACCGCGCATCCGGATTACCTGCAGGAAGCGACCGTGCCGCTGGGCGATGAAACCCACGCCGCCGAAGACGTCGGCATCTACGCCCGCGGCCCCGGCGCGCACGCGTTCCAGGGCGTGGTCGAGCAGAACACGATCTTCCACGTGATGGCGCAGTCGCAGCGCAACACCAGCGCCTTCCTGTGCGCGCTGTTCGGCTACTGCGGCAACGGCAACTGGAGCCACGGCCGCGGCGCGCTGGCCGCGCCGCTGATGGAAGAGGATCTGCGCGAAGGCATGGCGCGCAATCAGGCCAAGCTGTGATCGCTGCGGCCGTGATGGATTCTGGTTCGAAGCGACCCGCCGCCGGCGTGCGGCGGGTCGTCGCTGGCAGCGGCCTCGTGCTCGCACTCGCCTTCGCGCTCGCCAGCCCCGCGTGGGCCGGCAATGCGGCCACGGCGAACGCGACGCCTGCCGCCGCCACGAACGTCGCGATCGCCCCCGCCGTCGCACCGGATACGCAGGCCTTGGTCGCGCACTACAGCGTGCGCGACGCCCGCGGCGAACGCAGCCTGATCCTGGTGCGCGCCGCCGACCGCATCGAATACCGCCAACCCGGCGAACCGGCCGAACTGTGGCGGCAAACGCCCGACGGCATCGCCCGCCTGGAACTGTTCGCCACGGAAAAACGCAGCATCGCCTGGGCGCCCGGCGACCTGCGCACCACCGGCCGCATGCCGCAGTGGGAACAACTGGCGAGCCCGATCAATCCGCAATTGCGCGAGAAGCTCCAGCGCGATGGCTCGGCCAAGGTGCTGGGGTTGAGTGCGGAACGCTATCGCGGCGAAAGCGCCGAAGGGCAACCGATCGCGCTGCAGTGGCTGGCGGCCGAAGGCCTGCCCGCGTACTACCGCACCGGACCGGCGAAGCCGAAGGCCGGCGATACCGGCGCTTACGAGCTGAAGCTGGTCAAGCTGGAACGCCTACCGACGGCCGAGGCCTTCACCGCCACCGGCGACTATCGCGAGACCGATTACGCCGATCTGGGCGATATGGAGCTCGATCCGTTTGCTGCGGCGTATCTCAAGCTCAACGGGCACGCGCACTGAGCCCCATAAGCTTGCCTCCTCGACTCGCTCGCTCTGAGGCGCGCGAGTCGGGGGGCTTCGTGCTCGCAGCCGCCGCGCGGCGACCTAACGCCCGCCGGCCCGCGAAACGCACTTCGACGAGCCGCCACCACCGTAATCGAACAGATAGATCGCGCGGCCGCCATCGCTGACGCCTGGAATCAAGTCGCGCGAGTTCGATTCGAACACCACCCGATTGCCATCGGCGCTCAGGCTTGGAAACCAACTGGTGCCTTCCAGCGTATTGCCGTCGGTCGGCGTCAACGCCAACGTGTCGCCCTCAAGCTTGCGCAGAAACAAACTGCGGTGGCGCATGCTCAGGTCGAGACTGGCATTGCCCGACATGTAGGCCAGCCATAAGCCGTCGTAGCTCAAGGCCGGCGTCGCGGAGTACCAGTTGTTCATCGCATCGCCCGGCGCCGCGGTGATCGGCCGCAACGTACCGAGTTGCGTGTCGCGCAGGAACAGCACGCGCGCGCTCCACGTCCCCGGCCACAGCCGCGCCGAGCGGCTGGTGAACGCGGCATAGCGCCCGTCGCCGCTGAGCGCGTACATCATGTCCGAACGGTCGCCATCGGACGGCTGTCCATTGGGCGCGCGGTCGACCATTTCGGTAATTCCGGTGAGACGATCACGCAGATACAAATGGCCACGATCGCTCGGCGCGCCGAGCAAATCGCTGGCCATCGACGTAAACAGCAGGCGGCGCCCGTCGGTGCTGATTTCCGCATGGCCGCTGTTGGAATCGGCGAAGCCACCGTCGGCCGCGCGGCTGCCGAGCTCGATTCGGCCGCTGGCGATCTCGTACAAAAACACGTCGTTGGTGCGATTATCGTCGCCGCTCACCAGCGTATCGGTGTTGGACGTGAACGCGACGAAGCGGCCGTCCGCGCTGATGCGCGGCGCATACGAGCCTTCCTTGCGCGGACGCGGGAAGCTGTTCGGCGCGGCGCTGATCCGCCGCAACTGGCCAGTGTCGCGATCCAGCAGGAACACATCCCCCTCGGCGTTCCCATCGCCCGGCACCAGATTGCTCGCGTGCGAAGCGAACGCGACATAACGCCCATCGCCGCTGACCGACCCCGAGCTGGAATCGGCATTGCCCTCGACGCCCGCGACCGAGTCGGAAATGCGCACCATCCGCTCGCAGGCCAGGTCGTAAAGAAACACGTCGCGATGGCCGTTGGTGTCGATTCCATCGATCAGGTCGTCGGCGGCGGAGGTGAACACAATGGTGTTGCCGTCGGCGCTGATTTGGGCGTTGAACGCATCCCAGACGGGCTCCGATTTCCCGTGCACATGGCTGATGAGTTGCACCGGCTGTATCGGCGGCTCGATGCCGATGCCTTCGGCAGACAGGGCCAGCGCGAGGGCTGAGATCGCGAGAGGGGTAGCGAACATGGCAGTGCATCCTTGTACGGGCAGGAAGGGAACAGTGCGAACGGCGGTCGATGCGCGACGCGAGATCACCGTCATCGAACCGGTACTCGCCGATTGCGACGCGAACGGCTCATGCTCCGACGGGATCGGGGCCAGATGTCGTGGCAGCCCGTTGCGCACCGCTACGGCGCTGACCGAGCCGGGCTCAAAATCAGCCTTATCTTCAGCTGCGAACCACGGTCGCCCGTTGAATTTCGTCTTGTCGCGGATCTTGCACTGACCGGTCCTGAGACTGAGCGGCCATCAGAGCACGCAATGAATCCTGCGTCGGCATGGCGACCGCCTCCGCCAAAACCACATGAGTCCGGTGGTGCCCCGGAAAGCCCAATTCGCCATGAACCGCGAAAATGTTTCGCTCTCCCGATGCAACCGGGACGCCTAGAACGACATGGTCTACAGCCCCCAATCGGGCCTGGGCTGACCGAGCCGCCAAGCTCATCGTAACGCTACCGACTTCGCTGTCGGTCAACGTCAGCCCGCCATGCCGCAACGCGTCTTTGACTTTCGGTTCCAGTCCATTCAACAGCGGATGCGCAGAAGACTCGGCCGGTTCCGCTCCAGGCCGTCGACCGCCTGCGTCCTGTCCGCGCAAAAGTCCCTGGTAGTCGTGCAAGTACAGGTCGCATTGAGTCAAGCGGCCGTCGCCGCTGTGATCGGTCAAACCATCGCGACGGGTGTAGGGAAAATCGGCGACCGATTTGGCCATTTCCTTGATTGCCCCCGCTTCGTCGAGAGCGCCGCTTCGCCATTGGTTATAGACCGGCGGCCACGCCAACCCCATCGGGCTGTAGCCCAGGTCTTTCCAGACCGGCTTGAACGACGGATCGCTTTTCGCCAGATCGGCGAAGATGGGGAACGCGTTGAAGATCGCCCTTGCCTCTTTTTCGCTCCGAAACTGTACGTACTCGTCGGCCGATCCTCGCGGAAAGCTTGCATCGCGATCCTTGTCGTGGCCGATCTCGTGAGCGATGGTGGAGAACATCCCATCGACTAAATGCGCACCTTCCCGCGTCTTGGCGAACTCGAGCTGCGCTTGATTAATGCGGATTTCGCGCTGCGGCTCCGCACGATACGAAGCCAGCGACTCATTGGGATCGCCCACGACTCGGCCGCCACCGGCGTAGAACGAAACGAAATCCGAGCTGGCATTGGGCGAACTCAGCACCAACTGGCGAAAACGTGATGGGAGCTCAGCAAAGCCGGCGTGCCCACGAAGATACTCCGCATTACGTTCGTAGCGAGATTGCATGCTTTCATCATCCATGACGCCCCTTCCCCATCCATGCTCTGCTAGTGGCGTTTATACTCGCTAAAATCGGCAGGGACTAGACAATGAAGCGCAGCCTGAAACTCTCAATGCGCAACTGCATGTTTCGCATTTCGATATTGGCTGTATTTTTTGTGGGCTGCAGCGCCCATCAGCGCAAGCCTGAGACAGATTCACTCGATGCGAGGGGCCTGATCGGCCAACCTGCACAGCTAGGTGCAAAGGGCATAAGCCAAATCGTCTCGTCACTCCAGGCACGCTATGGTGTCGCTGCCGGCACGCCGCTTTCTCCGCTCGTCAACACGAAGCAAGCAATTACCCTCGACGACGGCACCGTGTTGATTCAAACCTTGACCGACCTCAACGCCACCGGCGACGTTACGCGGGATGTGCGTATGGATGTGGCCGCGCAACCCTGCCTGCCCAGCGCGCGCGCGGCCGCCTGGATCGGCGCGCAGCGCCTGTCGGCCATAGCCGGTAGCGATATCGTTTCCGGCCACGTGGACTATCGGTTCGAGAACGCACAGGTGCGGATCGATCTGACTGGCGAGTTCGGTGGGAAAGAGTGTTTACGGGTGATCGAGATCTATCGACGCCCCAACCAATAGAGAGCTATCGCCAAATGCCGGCGCAACGCGTTTGCTTGCTTACTCCAGCGAAAAATCCGCCAACACGAGCTTCTCCTCGCGCCAGCCCATGACGGAAAAGCCGAGTCGCGATCCGTCTTTCTGGCGCAACCAGCAACGCACGCCAGGCTCGCTCTTCAACGCCACGCCCATTTCGTAGTGACCCGGGCCGCGATACGCCATGTACGAGTAGGCGCCCGGTTTTCTGGGGCCGGGCGAGGGGAATTCACCGACCGCCAGTTCTCCGTAATAGAACGTTGTCCACGGCGCGGCCATAAGGCTCCCTTCGCAAATACGACGGCAGTTTGCGCGTCCGGCCAAGTCTGACCCGCAGCTTTGGCGCAGACAACCGGATTGTGGTGCAGCCGCGCCTCGGGCATCCGGCGCTGAGTTACCGCAGATGCGCGCCGGGACCACGGTGACGGGATCGATGGGTTATCAAGTGGCCCTGAGGCCTGCTACCGATGATTTTCATCAAAGAAAAGGCCGTAGCGAATCGAATCGCTACGGCCTTTTTCGCAGACGCTCTGCGGCTTAACTACTTCGCCGAACGCTCCCCAGCCGACTCATCCCGAGCCGCCCGGAACTCCGAATCCTCCGCCCAGTTCGGCCAGCGGTTCGAATTCGCCAGATCGCTGCCCAACGTGTAGAGAATCTGCAGGTCCCGCGCCATGCCCTGGAAGGTCCAGCTGGCTTCCCACTGGTCGGCCGGCTGGTGGTAGCGGTCCTTCACGTAGGCCTCGCCTTCGGCCTTGCCCGCGGCGACGCCGCCGTCGACCTTGTCTTCGCCCGAGCCGAACGACACCGCCGGGACGCCACGCTTGGCGAAGGGGAAGTGGTCGGAGCGGAAGAAGTGGCCGGCCTCGGGCTTCGGGTCGGGCGCGTAGGCGACGTTCCACTTGGCCGCGGTGGCGATCAGTTCGTCCAGCAGTTCCTGCTTGGCGCTGCCGGAGGTGGTGAAGTCGCGCGAGATGCCGCCCGGGTCGAGCGCGTCGGTGTTGATGACGGCGACGGTCTTGGCCAGCGGGTACAGCGGCTTGGCGCTGTAGTACTCCGAGCCGAGCAAGCCCTTCTCTTCCGCGGTCACCGCCAGGAACACGACCGAGCGCTGCGGCTTCTTGGCCTTGGCGAAGGTGCGGCCCATTTCGATCAGCGCGGCGGTGCCGGTGGCGTTGTCGACGGCGCCGTTGTAGATGGTGTCGCCCTTGGCGTCGGGTTGCCCGATGCCCAGGTGGTCCCAGTGCGCGCTGTAGATGACGGTTTCGTCCGGGCGCTTGCTGCCGTCGACGCGGCCGACCACGTTCTGCGAGGTGATCACTTCGCTGTCGACGTTGTAGTTGGCCGAGAAGGTGACGTTCTTCAGCACCACCGGCTTGAAGTCGCGGGTCTGGGCCTGCTTCTTGAGCTTTTCGAAGTCCAGGCCAGCGCTCTTGAACAAGTTCACCGCGGTGTCGCGCTGGATCCAGCCTTCCAGGGTCGGATGGGTCGCGCCGGGGTTGTCGCGGACCACGTCGAACATGGTGTTGGTGTTGGAGTTCTTGACCGTGGCCCAGCCGTACGAGGCCGGGTCGGTCTCGTGCACGATCAGCAGGCCGAGCGCGCCGCGACGGGCGGCTTCTTCGTACTTGTAGGTCCAGCGGCCGTAGTAGGTCATGGCCTTGCCGCCGAACGGGCCGGCGCCGGCTTCGAAGTCCGGGTCGTTGATCAGGACCACGGCGACCTTGCCCTTGAGGTCCACGCCCTTGAAGTCGTCCCACTGGCGCTCGGGGGCGCTGACGCCGTAGCCGGCGAACACCAGCGGCGCGTTCTTGATGTTGACCGCCTTGGAGCCGTCGAGCGCGGCGCGCACGGCGATGTCGTTGCCCTGCACCAGCGGGCGGGCCTTCTTCTTCACCGCCACCGACAGGTTCGGGGTGCCGCTGATCTGCGAGCGCAGCAGGGGCACGGCCTGGGTCCACAGGCGCTTGCCGTCCTTGAGGTCGCCGCCGGGCTGCACGCCGGCCGCCTTGAACTGGGCGATCAGGTAATCGATGGTCTTCTTCTCGCCCTCGGTCGCCGGGCCGCGGCCTTCGAACTCGTCGGAGGAGAGGACTTTGACTTCCTCGGACAGGCGCTTGGTGTCGAACAGCGGCGTCTTCGGCGCTTTCGGCGCCTTGGCCGGCTTGGCGGCGTAGGCGGGCATCGACAGGACGGCGGCGCAAAGCACCGCCAGCGGAGTGGCGATCAATTTCATAGGTGGGGCCCCAGGGGTGGTCGGCCGATACTAGCTAGGCCTGCGTGACGGGTCTATTGGCGGATGGGGCGGAGATCCGCGGGCGGGTGGCGGGGGGATTTTCTGGGGGCGGTCGTCGGGGTGGGGCTTGGTGACGGCGCGGTGCTGGTCGCTGCGGGGCGATGGGGGCGTGAGGGGCGTCACAGGTGGGGCCTGGCGGTCGGGTGGGCGGGGACGTCGCGGCAGGCGGGGTGCGCCGGTGGTTGAGGTGGCGCGGTCGCGACTTGCGTCGCTCCTACAGGGGCTTCGGTCGGCTCGTGGCGGTCTGGCGGCGGCTTGGGTTGGGTGACGCCGGCGATTGGGGTGGCGCGGTCGCGGCTTGCGCCGCTCCTACAGGTAGATCGCGATGCAGCCGAAGCCCCTGTAGGAGCGGCGCGAGCCGCGACCGCGCCACTACAACCGCCGGCGCGCGTCCGCCACGCTCGCACATCCGGCCGACCGACGTGGACAACGCCCCTCACCCCACGGTTTCGATAGCAGCGCCCGGGTCGAACCATCCGTGCTTCCGGCTCGCGCGGTAGAGCCGCCCAGGCGCCGCGAACTCGGGATCGGCGAAGCAGCCGGCAGAGACGACCGCGCCATCGGGCAACGACTCGGCGGTCATGTAAACCAACGTGCCGCAATGCGGACAGAAGTGCTGCTCAACCCAACGCCCGGCATCGCTGCCGCGGCGCCAGGCACGCGCCCCGCCTTCGATGCGCAGTTGCGCGAGCTCATAACGGGCGCGATACGAGAACGCCGAGCCGGTGGCGCGCTGGCAGTCCAGGCAGGCGCAGGCGTAGACGCTGCGCGGTTCGCCGTAGGTGTGCGCGCGCAGCTGGCCGCAGGCGCAGGCGGCGGTGCGGGTGGGTGCGGTGTCGCTCATGCGGGGCGCTCGCGGACGGTTCGGGCGGGCATGGTCGGCGCCGGCGGCGGGCCTGTAAATTACCTACTTTGCGGTGCGCGCTTACCTCGAAGTAAGGACACGATGCGATGAAACGCCTTCAACAAGACGGATGCGGCCTGGCCACCGCGCTCAACGCCATCGGCGGCAAGTGGAAGACGATGATCCTGTGGGAAGTGAATCTGGCGCCGCGCCGGTTCGGCGAGCTCAAGCGCTTGCTGCCGGGGATCAGCGAGAAGGTGCTGACCCAACAGTTGCGCGAGATGGAGACCGATGCGCTGGTGCGGCGCGAGGTGTTCCCCGGCGCGGTGCAGAAGGTCGAGTACTCGGTGACGCCGTATGGAGTGAGCTTGAACGAGGCGATCGGCGTGCTGTCGCATTGGGGCAAGCAGCACGAACAGCGGATGGCGGCGGCGGAGCGGAACCTGGCTTGAGCGGGGCGGTGTCGTAGCTCGTAGCCCGGGCTTTTGTGGGAGGGCCTTCAGGCCCGATGCTCTTGTTCCAGTTCGCCTCGATCTGAAACAAGAGCATCGGGCCTGAAGGCCCTCCCACAAGTAGGCTGCCCCACAAGAAAGGCTGTCCCACAAGGTAGGAAAGCCTCGCAAGAAAGGCCGCCCGCAAGCGCGCGCCGGCTGCGCTCAGGCGCTGCGCAGCGTGCGCGCCGGGCTCGGCGCGCTGTCGGGCAGCTCTTCGATCATCCGCCCGAACGCGGCCACCGCCGGCGTGCACGCGCCTGGGCGACGCAGCAGCACGAACTCGGCCGGCGGCAGTTTCGGCAGGCCGTAATGGCCGTCGACGATGCGCATGCCGGGCTCCACGTCGTCTTCGACCATCACCGTGATGCCCAGCCCCGCCGCGACCGCGGCGAGCAGGCCCTGCTGGCTCGGCGAAGTGAACACCACATGCCAGTCCACCCCGGTGCCGTCGAGCGCGGACACGCCGATGTGGCGGTTGACGCAGGGCGAGGGAAAGAACGCGAACGGCAGCGAGCGACCGGCCGCGATGTCGAAATGATCGGCCGCCACCCAGACGAAGCGCGTGCGCCGCAGCACCTGTTCGCCGCTGCGCTCGGGCAGGCCGATGACCACGGCCAGATCGAGTTCGTCGTTGTCGACCATCTGTCGCAGGTCCATGCTCATGCTGACGTTGACGTCCATGCGCACGTTCGGAAACGCGCAGGCGAACTGGCGCAGCAGGCCGGGCAGGCGGTCGCCGATGAAATTCTCGGGCACGCCGAAGCGCACGCTGCCGGCGATGGGCGACGGCTGGAAGCGCCGCGCCAACGCTTCCAGCGACTGCAGGATCTGTTGCGCGTGGCGCAGGAAGTCCTCGCCGTCCTCGGTCAGCATCAGCCGGCGCGTGGTGCGGTGGAGCAAGGCGCGGCCGACCTGGTCTTCGAGCCGGCGGATCTGGTGGCTGATCGCCGACTGGGTCAGGTGCAGGCGTTCGCCGGCGCGGGTGAAGCCGCCGGTTTCGACCACGGCGACGAAGGTGCGCAGCAGGGTCGGATCGAAGTCCATGGCGCCTCACGATTGATGATGGCTGTCGATGGATTCTACAAAATCAAATCATTTCCCTCATGAGTAGCCGGGGAACACAATGGCTGCGCTGCCGGGACGATGCCGCGCGCATCGCCGCCGGCGTCCCGCCGCGGCGCCGGGTTCGCGCGAACCGGCGCCATCGCCGCCACCACGCTGGCAGCAGCCCCGCGCGAGGCTGATACGCCGGCGCGTCCGCTCGCCCCGCCCTGCCCCACACGCGAAGCCCGCAGGCCTGCGGCGCGTCCGCTCGCCCGCGCTTCGCCGACCACCCACCCGGATGCCCCCATGACTTTGTCCGTCTCCACACGCAACGCGCTCGCCCTCGGCGCGGTCAGCCTGGCCGCGCTGATGTTCGGGCTGGAGATCTCCAGCGTGCCGGTGATCCTGCCGACCCTGGAAAAACAGCTGCACGGCAGCCTGCGCGACCTGCAGTGGGTGATGAACGCCTACACCCTGGCCTGCACTACGGTGCTGATGGCCGCCGGCACCTTCGCCGACCGCTACGGACGTCGGCGCGTGTTCGTGATCAGCACGCTCGCCTTCGGCCTGACCTCGCTGCTGTGCGGGCTGGCGCCGAACATGCCGGTGCTGATCGCCGTACGCTTCCTGCAAGGGCTGGCCGGCGGCGCGATGCTGACCAGCCAGTTCGCGATCCTTTCGCACCAGTTCCGCGAAGGCCGCGAGCGCAGCCGCGCGTTCGCGGTGTTCGGCATCGTGTTCGGCTTCGGCCTGGGGTTCGGGCCGATCATCGGCGGCGGCATCGTCGCCTTGTCGAGCTGGCCGTGGGTGTTCCTGGTGCACGCGCCGCTGGCGGCGCTGACCTGGGCGATGGTGGCGCTGGGCGCGCAGGAATCGCGCGAGGCGCAGAACCATCCGCTCGACGTGGCCGGCCTGGCGACGCTGTCGCTGGCGGTGCTGGGGCTGACGTTCTACATCACCCAGGCGCCGGAAACCGGCTACGGCGATGCGCCGTTGCTGGCCGTGCTGGCCGCCGCGGTGCTGAGCCTGATCGCGTTCGTGCGCGTCGAACGGCGCCGCGCGCATCCGATGTTCGACTTCGGCGTGTTCCGCATCCGCGCGTTTTCCGGCGCGATCATGGGCTCGATCGGGATGAACTTCAGCTTCTGGCCGTTGATGATCTATCTGCCGATCTACTTCCAGAGCGCGCTGGGCTACGACGCGGTCCGCGCCGGCACCGCCCTGCTCGCCTACACCGTACCGACCCTGGCGATGCCGCCGCTGGCCGAACGCTGGGCGCAGCGCTACGGCGCAGGACGGATCATTCCGTTGGGGCTGGCGCTGATCGGCGTCGGCTTCCTGGCGATGTACGCGGGCAGCCTGCCGGAGGCGGCGAGCTGGAAGACGATCCTGCCGGGCGCGGTGCTGTCGGGCGTGGGTTTGGGATTGACCAACACCTTGGTGAGCAACACCACCACCGGCTCGGTACCGGCCTCGCGTACGGGCATGGCCTCGGGCATCGACATGAGCGCGCGTCTGATCACGCTGGCGATCAATATCGCGCTGATGGGGTTGATCCTGATCGCGGGCATCGCCGCGCATCTGCGCAGCGCCGTCGGTGCGACGCTGGACGACGCGACGCTGCGCACGCTGGCGGCGCGGATCGCGGTCGGCGACCTGGACGCCGCGCAACGCCTGGGCCTGGGCGCCGACGGTGGCGCAGCCGCGCACCAAGCCCTGGTGCACGGATTCGCCTGGCTGTGGTGGTATGGCGGCGCCGGCGTCGTAGTGCTGGCGGCGCTGAGCTGGCGATTGTTCGCGGCGCAACGGCTTGCGCATGCGCGCGGCGCGGCGGCGCAGGCGAATTCCGCGTTGCCGGCCTGCCATTGACGCCACAAGACGAACGCGAAACAGCCGAAGCCCCTGTAGGAGCGACGCGAGTCGCGACCGCGGGGTAACGGCCCGCAGCGAAGGTTTCATCGTAAGCGCAGTGTCGCGGTCGCGGCTCGCGCCGCTCCTACAGGGAGATCGCGAAGCGACCGGAGCCCTTGTAGGAGCGACGCGAGTCGCGACCGCGGGGCGACGGCCCGCAGCGAAGGTTTCGTCGTAAGCGCAGTGTCGCGGTCGCGGCTTGCGCCGCTCCTACAGGGAGATCGCGAAGCAGCGCGCAGTCGCATTCGCGCGTTCATCTCGATCCGCCACGCCATCGGACCGTTTTGGCAAACTGCGCCGCTGCACCCCGCCCGCTGCAAGGATTTCTTTTGCCAGCCGCGAGAATTCCTCGTTTGCCGCCTCCCGCGGCGCTGCCAATAATCGGGGTTCGCCCCGAAGGAGTCCCCCATGCAACGACGCGCTTTCCTCCAATGCACCGGCAGCTTGCTGCTCGCCGGCGGCGCCGTCGCCAGTTTCGGCGCCGCGGCGCTGAGCCCTAAGCCCGCCGCATCCGCCGATGCCGCGCTGCGCGCGCGCCTGGCCGAACTGGAAAAGCGCAGCGGCGGGCGCCTGGGCGTGTCGGCGCTCGACACCGCCGACGGCCGCCGCTTCGATGTGCGCGGCGACGAGCGCTTCGCCATGTGCAGCACCTTCAAGTTCCTGCTCGCCGCGGCGGTGCTGCGCAAGGCCGATCTGGGCGAACTCGACATGCAGCAACGCCTCGCCGTGCCGAAGTCGGCGCTGATCTCGCATTCCCCGATCACCACGCCGATCGCCGAAGCCGGCGGCAGCGCCAGCCTCGCCCAGTTGTGCGAGGCGACCATGACCATCAGCGACAACGCCGCCGCCAACCTGCTGCTGCCGCTGGTCGGCAATCCGGCCGGGCTGACCCGGTTCCTGCGCGGCATCGGCGACAAGGTCACCCGTCTGGACCGCAACGAGCCCGAGCTCAACACCGCCCTGCCCGGCGATCCGCGCGACACCACCTCGCCCAACGCGATGCTGGCGAGCATGCGCACGCTGCTGCTCGGCGACGCGCTGAGCGCGGCCTCGCGCCGCCAGCTCACCGATTGGCTGATCGCCAACCAGACCGGCGACAAGCGCCTGCGCGCGGGGCTGCCGAAGAGCTGGCGCATCGGCGACAAGACCGGCAGCGGCAACGGCACCACCAACGACATCGCCATTATCTGGCCGCAGGGGCGCAAGCCGGTGTTCATTACGACCTATCTGACCCAGGCGCAGGGCGAGGACGATGCGCGAAGCGCGATCCTGGCCGACGCGGCGCGCGCGCTGGCGCAGCACTGGATCGGCGCGGCCTGACGCCGGCGCGCCAGCAGGAAATCTTTTGCCTGGGGCGAGAATTCTTCGTTTGTGGCCGCGCCCGCCGCTTCGAATAATCCAGGCTCCTCTTGAACTGGAGCCCGGCCATGCAACGACGCAACTTCCTGGAAAGCGCGGTGACCTTCCTGCTCGTCGCTGGTGCGGGCGCCGGCTTCGCCCCGAACGTCGTCGCGGCCGCACCGGCCGACGGCGACCAAGCCGGCGGCGGCGATGCGCTCGGCGAGCGCCTGGCCAAGCTCGAACAGCGCAGCGGCGGGCGCCTGGGCGTGGCGGTGCTGGACACCGCCGACGGCCGCCACTGGGCCACCCGCGGCGACGAGCGCTTCGCCATGTGCAGCACCTACAAATTGCCGCTGGTCGCGGCGGTGCTGCGCAAGGCCGAGCTCGGCGAGATCGACCTGTACGCGCGCATCGCCGTGCCGCAGGCCGCGCTGGTGCCGTATTCGCCGGCGACCGCGCCGATCGCCCGCGCCGGCGGCAGCGCCAGCGTCGCCCAGTTATGCGAGGCGTCGATGACGATCAGCGACAACACCGCGGCCAATCTGCTGCTGCCGCTGGTCGGCGATCCGGCCGGAGTCAACCGGTTCCTGCACGGCATCGGCGACGACATCTCGCGCATGCAGCGCATGCCCGGCGCGCCGCTGCGCGCGGGCGACGCCAACGACACCACCACGCCCAACGCCATGCTCGCCACCATGCGCCGCCTGCTGCTCGGCGATGCCTTGAATCCGGCCTCGCGCCAGCGCCTGACCGAATGGATGCTGGCCAGCAAGACCGGCGACACGCGGCTGCGCGCGGGCCTGCCCCAGCGCTGGCGCGTCGGCCACAAGACCGGTACCGGCCAGGGCACCGCCAACGACATCGCCATCGTCTGGCCGGGCCGGCGCAAGCCGGTGCTGATCGCCAGCTACCTCACCGATGCCTGGGGCGATGACGAACTGCGCAACTCGGTGCTGGCCGATGTGGCGCGGACCTTGGCCGCGCATTGGATCGTCGAGGCGTAAGCGGCGGCGGCGCGCAGCCGCGAGATCGCACAGTGCGGGTTGGGAAATTGCGGGTTTAGAATCGGAATCGAAGCCCCCGCGCGCCGCGAACCGGCGCGCGCCACAAGGAACCGCATGTCCCGCAAGCCCTGGATCCTGCTCGCCGTCGCCGCCACCGGCCTCGCCCTCGCCGCCACCTTCGTATTCCAGCCCAAGCCGGGCGCGCTGCTCGCGCTCAAGCCCGCTCCGCCGCCGCCGACGCCTTACGACTGGAGCGCGCAGGTGGAGTGGATCGCCGGCGACGGCGTGCGTGGCCTGCGCAACGGCGCCGCGCGGCAGGCGCGCCTGGACGATCCTTACGGCCTGGTGCGCACCGGCGACGGCACGCTGTATTTCAGCGATGCCGGCGACAACAACCGTATCCGTTCGATGACGCCCGACGGGCGCGTGGCGACGGTGGCCGGTTCCAAGGAAGGCTTCGTCGACGGCGTCGGCCTGGCCGCTGCGTTCAATACGCCCTCGGGCCTGGCCTTGGACGGCGACGGCAATCTGTACGTCGCCGACACCGGCAACCACGCGATCCGCAAGATTTCCAAACAAGGCGCGGTGACCACGCTGGCCGGCGACGGCACGCCCGGTTATCGCGACGGCGCAGGCAGGCAAGCGCAGTTCGACGGACCGATGGGCGTGGCGGTGAGCCGGCGCGGGCGCGTGTTCGTCGCCGACACGTACAACGACCGCATCCGCGTGATCGAGCCCGACGGCACGGTGAGCACGCTGGCCGGCAACGGCAAGCCCGGCTTCGCCGACGGCGCGGCGGCGATCGCCCAGTTCGATACACCGACCGCGTTGGCGCTGGATGCGCAAGGTTTGCTGTGGGTCGCCGATACGCGCAACAAAGCGCTGCGGCGCGTGCAACCCGATGGCGATGTGTCGACGCTGTCGTTGCTGCCCGCGACCTTGGGCCAGAGCCCGCTGGTGCGGCCGGCGGCGCTGGCGATCACCCACGACGGCTTGTTCTACATCGCCGATCAGGCGATGGGCATGACCTTCCAGATACGTCGCGACGGCAACTGGGTGGTGCTCAGCGGCGATACCCAGGATCAGCGTCTGTCGCGTCCCGCCGGACTCGCGCTCGGCGGCGACGGTTCGCTGTACGTGACCGACGCGGCCAGCCATCGCTTGCATCGCATCGCACCCGCGGCGCCGGCGGTGGCGCCGCTGGCCAACGGCCCGGTCGGCCCGGCCGAGGCGGACCCGCTGCCCGACACCGCCGGCCGGTGGCCGCTGCAACCGCAGGACGGCTGGCACGAAGTGGTCGGCACGCTCGGCGAAGTGCGCGGCGACGGCTACGGCGAAGCGCGCCATCACCTGCACGGCGGCCTCGACATCCGCGGCGACATCGGCCAGGCGGTGCTGGCGATCGCCGACGCCAAGGTGTCGGCGCCGGTAGCGTCGTGGGGTTTCGGCAATCTCGGCGAAGGCGCCGAACTCGGCCGGCTGTCCTACATCCACATGCGCGTGGGCCGCAACGCGCGCGGCGAACCGCTCGATCCGGCCCGCTTCAAACCGATCTACGGCGACGACGGGCAACTCGAACGCATGCGCCTGCGCCGCGGCACGCGCTTCGTTGTCGGCGACACGCTCGGCACGATCAATCCGATGGCGCACGTGCATCTGAGCCTGGGCCCGAGCGGTTACGAGCGCAACGCCATCGCGCTGAACTTCGTCGGTTACGCCGATCACGTGGCGCCGCGGCTGGAGCGCATCGAACTGCTCGACACGCTGGGCCAGCCGCTGAAGGACAAACGCGAGGGCCGCCTGCTGGTGTCGCGCGCGCTGTCGGGGCTGCAAATCGTCGCCGAAGGTTGGGATCAGGTCGACGACAATCTGCCGCGCCGGCGGCTGGGCCTGTACACGCTGGGCTACCAATGGCTCGACGCCAAGGGCCAACCGCTGCCGGGCTACGAAGCGCCGCGCATGAACATCGAGTTCGACCGCCTGCCGCCCGACGACACCACCCAGACCATCTACGCGCCCGGCAGCGGCATCACCGTGCACGGCAGCGCGGTCACCCGCTTCCGCTACGTGCTCAGCAACACCGTGCGCGGCGGCCGGGTGAGCGAAGGCCTGTGGCTGCCCAGCGAGCTGGCGCCGGGCGATTACACGCTGCGGGTGACGGCGCGCGATTACAGCGGCAACGAGGCCGGCGGGCGCCGCGAGCTGGCGATCCGGGTGCAGTGACGCGCCGCGGCGGCGCGGCGCGAGCGATCACTGGAACGGATCGGGATCGGCGGGGCCGAGCCCGGCCAGGCCGGGCTCGGACGGCGCGAGCTTGAACGAGGTGCGCTCGAAGCGGTCCGCCTCGACCCGGTTCAGGCGCTGGCGCTTGCTCCGCTCGACCTTCTCCAGCACGCCCTCGAAATAGTAGGTATGGCCGGCTTCGGCCTGCAGCGACAGCGCCGAGCCGTCGCCGCCTTCGGCCAGGACGAAGCGGTGCTCGCCCGGTTCGATCGTGCGCACGGCGTACTGGCCGAAACGCAGGCTGGCGAGGCTGGCGTCGCCCTCGCGCACCTCGAAAATCTGGCGATTGCCCCAGAACGGCACGTCCCGGTAGAACACCACCAACGCCTTGCCGGCGTCCGGCGGCGCGAGCTTGAGCGGCGCGCTGCGCTGGCTGTTGACCGCCGCGGACACCGCATCGTTGATGACCATCGGCATCTGCGCCTGGGCGCCGCCGGCCGCGAGCAGCACCGCCGCGAACGCGGCGGCGCGGAGCGTGTGCTTCATCGAACCCTTCCCCCTGAATGTGCATCCGCCGCTGCGGACGCGCGAGCAGTCTAGCCCAGCGCGCGCACGCGGCGATGGCCGCTGCCTGGGTCGTGCGTGCGCCGCCGGCTCAACGCCCGGCCACGCCGATCGCCGCCGGCGCGCCGTTGGCGAACACCACCGGCGCGCCGGCCGGTTTCAGGCGCTCGTTTTCGATCCGCAGCAGGTGCAGCGCGCGGTCGTCGATGCTCTGCGCCAGCACGCTGCGGCTGTCGTCGCCGAAGGCCACGCCTTCGGCCCAGGCGCCGATGGGCGCGGCGTCGAGGCGGCGCAGGCGGCGGTCTTCGATCTTCAGCAGCACCACCAGGCTGTGCGGCGAATACCAGGGATGCGCGGCCGGGCGGTTGCTCATGTTCTGCACCGCGGCGACGGCGTAGCGGCCGTCGGGCGAACAGGCCACGTCCTCGGGCGCGGAGCCGACCGCGACGGTGTCGATCACCCGCGGCCTGGCGCCGGCCAGATCGATCAGGCTGACCGTGTCGATGTCGCCGTTGCTGCTGTCGGGGATGCCGAAATTGCCGACCACGGCGAGGTCCGCGCCGCACCAGGCGACGGTGAACGGGGTGACGCCGGCGGCCATGTCGCGGACCGCGGGCTGGACGATGCGACCGTCGCGCCAGTCGTACAGCGATACGCGCTGGGCGTCGGATTGCGCGACCAGCACGCGCTTGCCGTCGGGCGCGAACGCGCTCGACAGCGGGCCCATGTTCGGCGCCAGCGTCGATTTTTCGGCGATGGCGGCGCGGCGGTCGCGAATCGACAGGTAGACGAAACCGTTGTCGGGGTTGGACGAGACCAGCGCGGTGTCGCCGCTGCGGTCGAACTTGACCGACGAGGGACGCACGCCGAGCGCAAGGGTCTGCACGAGCTTGGGCGCCTTGCCCGACAGGTCCACCACCGACAGCCGGTCGTCGGCGGCGTAGCGCGTGGGATCGGCCGGATCGACCTTGGACGACGACAGCACCAGCGCGAGATCGCCGCGCGGCGACACCGCGATCGAGGTCGGCGGGCCGAGGTAGCTGGTGGGCACCGCGACCTCGCCGAGCTTGCGCAGGCGCCCGTCTTCGAGCCGGAAGAACGCAGCCGAATCGCCGGCCGGGCGTTTGGGAATCGCGCCGGCGCCGTTGCGCAGGATCACCTTGGAATCGACGGCCACGCCGAAGGTCTGCGCGGCGGCGCACAGCGGCGACAGCGCCAGCAGCAGCGCGAGCGATTTGAGCGGCATGGCGGTCTCTCCGATGGGATCGCTCGATGATCGGCACGGCGCGGGTGCGCTTCCCACTGTCGAAGGTCACCTTTGCGCGGTGAAGCGCGCCGGGGTGGGATGGTGGTTGCGCGGCGCGCAGGCGTTGGCTCCTGTCGTCTCCCTCCTACCGTCATCCCCGCGAAAGCGGGGATCCAGGGCTTCACCGC
>NZ_FNOG01000001.1:0-364391 GCF_900106525.1 Lysobacter enzymogenes | reverse complement strand
CTGGATTCCCGCCTTCGCGGGAACGACGTTCTGGGAAACACGCCGCTCTTCGCGCAAAGGCCTCCAGGCCTGATACGCCGCGCTGCGCCGCACTTCGCCGCAACCCGACGCCACCGCTACCTCATCCATCCCACAACGGCGTTCGCCGCATAGGACGCTGCATGCGGCCGCACCCTCTGTCGCCGCGCGCGCATCGGCCTTACTGTCGTGGGCGCAACGCCCTCGTCCCCCGCCCCAGGAGCCCCGCATGACCACCGCCGCCGTTCCCACCGTCCACGCCAGCAGCAAAGCCGCGGCCTATGTCGTCACCTTCGTCGACGACGGCCAGCACCGCTGGCAGGCCGACGAGCCGGCCGAGGTCGGCGGCGGCGACACCGCGCCCTCGCCCGAGCGCCTGCTGCTGTCGAGCCTGGGCGCCTGCACCGCGATCACCGTGCGCATGTACGCCGAGCGCAAGCAATGGCCGCTGGCCCAAGTTGAAGTGATGTTGCGTTTCAATCCCGACGGCAAGCCCGCCGCCGGCACCGACATCGAACGCCGCATCGTCCTGCGCGGCGAACTCAGCGACGAACAGCGCGAGCGCCTGCTGCAGATCGCCAACGCCTGCCCGATCCACAAGGTGCTGACCGGCGAGGTGCGCATCGCCACGGCGCTGGACGCGACAGCGCAAGGCTGAAACGCGCAGCGGGCCGCCGCCGCTCATGGCGGCGGCGACCTTTATTCGTCGATGCGCTTGCGCGCCGCAAGCTCAGCGGCAACGGTACTCGTCGGCCAGATAGTCGCTTTCGATGCCGCGATCGTCCGGGCTGCCGTCCGGGCTGTCGACCACGCGGCGCGCGATCACGTAGCCCACCGCGTGGGCGCCGGCGACGCAGGGGCGCGGCAGGTCGCGCAGCGCGTCGAAAGTCTCGGCCGCCGATACGCCGTGGCCGTTGATCGCGTAGCCGGCGAAGCGGCACGAGGACGGATACTGGTAGCCCAGCACGCAGATGCCGGTGGCCTCGACCGCATCGGCCGCGGCCAGCGCGGCGTTGAAGTTGGCGGCCCAGCCGGTGGCCGGGTCGGCGACGCAATCGCCCGATGGCAGCGGCGTGGCGCCGTTCTGGCAGCCGTTGGCGCCGTTGCCGCCGAGCGGGCCTTCGCTGAAATACTGGTAACGCCCGCTGTGGACCCAATCGGCCGCCGCCGCCGGCAACGCCATGCCGGCCAGCGCCAGCGCCCACACCGCCGCGATCGCCGCGACCCGAACCGACTTGCGCGTATTCATCCTTGCAGCTCCTGTCGTATGAATGCGCCACGCGGCCTGAGCTGCGTGAGCGGCGCGAGGATAGCGCAGGCATGCGCAACGCATATTGCAGCGTGCGGCGGTGCGCTCATGTTCCGATCACGTTCTCGGCGCGCGGCCGACGCCGCGCACACTCGCCTTGCGCGCGCGCCGACACAACGGCGCCGCCGCGTTCAGTCTTCGTCCTTGAGCCGCTCGCCGGGCAGCAGCGGCAGGCGCGCGCCGTCGGTGGTGCCGCGGCTGAACCGGCCGTCTTCGATCAGCAGGATCTCGCCGCTCTCGCCATTCTTGATGCCGCTGTCCACGCCGATCACCCGGCCGTCGAAGTAGCTGGCGATGTGGTGGTGGGTGGTGTGGCCGACCACGATGCGGGCCACGCCGAGGCGCGCGGCGATGTCGTCGACCTGCGCCTGCGCCAGCTCGGGGTCGGTGAAATAGCCGCGGTACCAGACCGGGCTGGTCTTGCCGTTGTACAGCGGCAGCAGCTTCGGATCGTCCTTCCACTGCGCTTTGGGCGTGCCGAGCGAGGCGCGGTAATCGGCGTTGCTGCGCTCGGTGTCGAAGTCGGCGGCGACGTAGTCGGGCGAAATGCCGCCGTGCACGAACAGGCTGTCGCCGACCCGGGCGATGGTCTGGCGCGTGCGCAGCCATTGGCCGAGCACGCTGTCGGGGCCGTACAGCTGCGGATAGCTCTGGCCCAGCGCGGCGGCGCTGCGCTGATAGCCGGCGTTGACGTAACGCAGGTCGCCGCCCAGGGCCATGGTTTCGTGGTTGCCGATCAGGTAATGCACCGCGCCGCCGGCGTCGCGCGCCTGCTGCTCCAGTGCGTACAGCAGCCACAGCGCCTGGTTGACCTTGGGGCCGCGGTCGAACACATCGCCGACCACGACCAGATGGCCGCGCCCGTAACGCCAGCGCAGGTCGCGGCCGACGATGCCGTTGCTGCGCAGCAGCCGCGCCAGCAGGTCGTACTGGCCGTGCACGTCCGACAGCACCGCGATCCGCGCGACCGCGCCGGCCGGCGCGTCGGTCTGCGCGGGCGCCGGCGCGCGCACCAGGATCGGGTGCTCCACGCCGCAGCGCGGCGGCACCCGCACCGGCCAGCGTTTGGCCGGGTAGCTGCGTTCCAGAACTTTGCCCGCGCAAACCCAGCGCGCGACGATCTCGCCGTCGCCGTAGCGGATGTAGGGGCCGTCGTCGAATGCGGTTTCGGCCGCGGCGGACGCCGGCGCGGCGGCAGCCGGCGCTTCGGCGAGGGCGCTTCCCAGGCAGGCGGCGTACAGGGCCAGGCCCAGGCTCCAGGAACGAACAGCGAACGCGTTCAAGCGGGCTCCCGCGGATTCGACGGACAGCGTGCGAGCTTGGCGCGTGGTGCGAGGATGGGCAAGGGCCGGAGGTTGCAGCGGGAGGCGGGAAGCGGCGGCGGCCGATTGCCGGGCCGCGCCCGTTGAGTGGACAGGGGCTGCGGGCGGTCGCTGAAGCCGGGAAGGCCGAGAGCCAGATCAAAATGGGTTCCGGCTTTCGCCGGAATGACGGCACTTGGAGACGGCGCTTCCCCTTCCCGTCATTCCGGCGAAAGCCGGAACCCATTTTGACGTTGCCTTCGCTCTGGCTTCCCTCGATGCAGCCAGCAGCGCCCCCCGCTTCGAAGCCTCGCCGGCACAGCGCCGCTTACCGCCCACACAACGAAAACGGGGCTCCGAAGAGCCCCGTCCGGGTCGAACTCAGTCTGCGCGCCGCCGGCCCGCGCGCGGCGGGCCGGCGCGACGCGTCACGGCCAGTTGAGGTTGACCGACACGCCGACCACGCGCGGCTCGTTGTACACCGCGGCCATGTAGTTCTCGATCACGCCCTTGAGGTTCTTCTCGTTGGTGATGTTGCGCGCGAACAGCGCCACTTCGTATGCGCCGTAACCGCCGGTGTAGCCCACCCGCAGGCCGCCTTCGAAGTTGCCGCGCGAGTTGAACTCCTTGGAGTCGTACAGCACGAAGCTGGTGTAGCCCTGCTTGTTCCAGTCGGTGGCGACGAAGAACGCGCCGGCGTCGTTGACCGGGATGTCGTAGCGCGCGCCGAGGCTGAGGTTGTACTTGGGCGCGTTCGGCAGCGGGTTGCCGTCGATCTGGGCGAACACGTTGGAACCGATCTTGATGGTCGGATCGTTGACCGTGCACACCACCACGCCGTTGAGGCCGCAGACCTGGGCGTAGACGCGCTTGTCCTGGATTTCGCTGTGCAGCCAGCTGGCGCCGGCGGTGATCGACAGGTTCGGGATCGGGCGCCAGTCCAGATCGGCTTCCAGGCCGTAGGCGCGCGCCTTGTCGGCGTTGAACAGCACGCCGTTGCCGTTGGAATCGTTGCCGTTGAGCTGAATGTCGTCGACGGTGTAGGTGAACGCGGCGGCGTTCAGGCGCAGTCGGTTGTCGAACAGGCTCGACTTCACGCCGGCTTCCCACGACAGGATGGTTTCCGAGTCGGCGGTGGTGAAGTCGGCGTTGAACACCGCCGAGCGGCCCTGGATGGTCGGGCCGCGGAAACCGCGGGCGACGCGGCCGTAGACGCTGACCTGCGGGTTGATCTCGTACATCGCGCTCAGGTCCCAACTGGGCGTGGTGTCGGACATCTTCACGTCGCGGCGGCCCTTGTAGGTGGACACGCCGGCGACGGTGTCGGCGGTCTTGAGCAAACGGGTCTGCTTGCTGTCGCGGGTTTCGCGCACGCCGGCGGTGACGGTGAACTGGTCGGTGAACTTGTAGCTCAGCTGGCCGAACGCCGCCCACGAGGTGTTGCTGTTGCGCAGGCGCACCCAGTTGTTCGGGTTGCGCGCGGCGCCCTTGAGGAACCAGGCGCGCTGGTAGAAATCGGTGGTGTCGCTGCCGTCGAAGTAGAACGCGCCGACCTGCCACTGCAGCGGGTTGTCGTTTTCGCTGGCCAGGCGGATTTCCTGGGTGTACTGGTCCAGATCGCGGACCTGGCCCATCGACTGGCCGAAGCCGTTGGGCACGCCGCCCACCGGATAATTCGCCGCCGCGCCGCCGTCGGTGTCGCCGCGGCTGTAGCCCGAGGTGGTCTCGTAGGCGCTGATCGAGGTCAGCGACATCTCGTTGAAGCGCCAGGTGGCCTTCAGCGAGCCGCCGTAGGTCTTGTAGGCCTGCGGGTTGTTGTCGGCTTCGTCGTAGGCGACCTTGTCGCGCGGCACGCGCACTTCGTTGGAGCCCTTGACCAGCGCGTTGCGCAGGAACAGGGTCGAGGTGCCTTCGTAGTCGCGGGCGTGGGCCGAAGCCAGCAGCGAAAAGGTCTCGCTGGGCTGCAGCAGCAACTGCACGCGCAGGTTGCGGTCGTCGTAGCCGCCCATCGCGTCCTTCTTCGGCGACACCGTGCCGTCGGCGCTGGGGCCGGCGTAGGTGTTGTCGACCCAGTCGTCGCGGTGCTGGTACAGACCCGAGACGCGGAACGACAGCACGTCGTTGATCGGGCCGCCGATGCCGCCGTCGAGCGAGACGGTGTTGTAGGTGCCGTAGCTGGCGCTCAGGCGGCCGGAGTAGTCCTGGCTCGGCTTGATGCTGTCGAACTTGACGATGCCGGCGGTGGTGTTGCGGCCGAACAGCGAGCCCTGCGGGCCGCGCAGCACTTCGACCTGGTCGACGTCGAACACCGGATTGGACTTGAGCACGACGTGCTCGAGCACGACGTCGTCCTGGATGATCGACACCGGCTGCGAGGCGCCGAGGTAGAAATCGATATTGCCCAGGCCGCGGATGTAGAAGCGCGGGAAGATGCGGCCGGTGGTGGTTTCGGCGTAGAAGCTGGGCACCTTGCCCGACAGTGCCAGCAGGGTGTCGTCGCCGCCGGCGGTGAAGGCGCGCATGGCCTCGCCCTGGACCACGCCGACCGAGACCGGCACGTCCTGCAGGTTCTGCTCGCGGCGCTCGGCGGTGACGGTGATGGCATCGAGCGAGGTCGCCTTGGCGTCCGCGGCGCGCTTTTCCGCGGCCGGCGCGTCCTTCGCCTGAGTGTCCTGGGCCGCGGCCGGCAGCGCGGCGCCGAGCAGCAGCAGGCCGGCGCAGGCGCTGGCCAGCGCGGTCTTCGCCAGCGGGCGGGAAGGACGGACGGCGACGCGGCTGCGCTGCGGCAGGCGTGCGGCGGAAACAACGGACATGGGGGTGGGATCCTTTCGTGGCGCCTGGCTGCGAATGCGTCCGGCTGGCGCGGGGCCGGCAGCGGGGGCGGTATTCTCCGCGCCGCGGCAAGGTATGTCACCTGTGTTGCACGTGCGTGGCAGGCGCTGTGCCGAGCCCGGCGGGCGCGGATCGAAGCGGGAAACGGCGGGGGGCGCGGCGGTGCGCGCGAGGGCCGGGGCGCCGTGGATCGGGCGCGGTGGGTCGCGGTCGTGAATGCGGTGGGCGCGCGGGCGCGGCCTCGGACTCAGTTCGACGCACGACCGATGTCGGCCAATGGCGACCGGCAGCGGCCGCGCCGACGCGACGGCACAGCGCAGCCGCGCCGTGCCGCCGGGTTTCGCCTCAGCTCTGGTGGATTTCGATCCAGCCGTCGAAGCCGTTGGCCTGCGCGGCCGGGAATCCGGGCGGCAGCGCGCCCAGCACCGCGCCGCCGGCGACGTTGCCCGCCGCCGGCAACACTTGCGTTCCGTTCATCACCGCCGGCAACTGCGGCAGCACGAACCCCATCGGGAACGCGGGCACCGCGTTGACCGCGTAGTTGTTGATGTTGCCCGCGGCGTTGCCGGTGGAGACGTTGACCGGCTTGACGATGCTCACCGCGCGCCAGCTCACGCGGATGAATTCCGGCGCGTAGGAATACAGGTTCTGCGCGTTGGTCATGGTCGGATCGGAGAAGGGGCTCACCGACGCCTGCACGCAGTAGTACACGCCGTACCACGACGGCCGCTGGCCGCCGAGTTCGTACTGATAGCAAGCGGCGATGAAGCCGTCGATGTAGCCCTCGACGGTGGCGTGGTTGGCGTTGCCCACGCCGGTCAGCGGCACCAGGTTCTGCCAGTTGTTGCCCGGCCCGCCCCAGCGGCCGTTGATGAGATGTCCGCGGATCCACGGATAGGTCTGGTCCTGGACGAAACTCAGCGGCGGGCCACCGATCAGCAATTGATTCCACGGCGCGCCGACCGCGGTGGGCACATTGTTGCCCTGCTGTCCCGGCATCGCCAGATCCGGGCCGAGCACCGCGGAGGCGGAGCTGGCGCCGAAGTTGGCGATCTGGCGCACCGCGAGCGCACCCAGCTGCGCGCGTGCGAGGGTGAACATCGGCTGGTTGGTGCTCCAGTGCGGATTGCCGGGCGCGCCGGTGTAGATGATTCGGCTCATGAGGTCACCTGTCGGGATCGTGCGTATGGGATCGTGGAATCGGCGATGGAAGCCGACAGGCGCGCAGGGCCACGCCCGCAGGCGCGACGGTCGGAAGCCGGCGCGTTCGCTGCGCACGCGGCGCCCTCGCGGGACGTCCGTCCGCAGCCTGCGCGGACGCGGCTCAGCGAGGAGAAACGTGGGAGGGGTGCGTGCGTGAATCGCTCGCGAAAAACGCAGCGGGATTCATCGCTGTCGGCGCGCTCGCACGCGCGCTGCGCGCGCAGCGGTCAGCGCGGCGCGGCGGGAGATCGCTTGGATCGGCGAGTGCATCGAGCCGCGGCAATCGCCGCGACGCCCCGACGAGCGCCGCCGTAAAGATGCGGCGCCGCCGACGAACCTCTTCTATCGCAGCCGCGACGCGGCGATGCGCCGACGCGGATCGGCGCTCAGTCCCCCGGCTGCCAACCGCTTTGCGCCAGGAACGCCTTGGGATCGGGCATCAACAGAATCTCCGCCAGCGCCGCGCGCTTGTCGTCGGCGCGCCGGTAATACGCCCGGGCGACGCGATAACCGACCCAGTAGCCCTGGTCGTAAGGCCCGTCGGAGTCCTTGCGGTAGTTGTACATCCACTGGCTGTAGTCGGTGTTGTCCTGCTCGCGCAGGAACGCTTCGCCGATCGCTTTCTCCTGGCCGCGCACGCGCACGGCCAGGCCGGGGTTGGCGACGCCGCCGGCGATCAGCTCGGCGACGAACTCCGCCGCACCTTCGGTCAGCGACATCAGCCGCACGTTGCCGCGCGGATCGCCCGGCGGCAATTCCAGCGCGGCGGCAGGCTGCTGGATGTGGGCGTACTCGTGCGCGATCACCCGCACGAAGCGGTCTTCCGGATCGGGATTCATGAACTCCGCCGCGCACAGCGCCTCCAGGCCGATGGTGACGCCGGAAGGATTGGTGATGCCGACCGGCTTGCCGCGACCGACCACGATCGCCACCGGCGGGAACGCCGCCTGCGGATACAGCTCGCCGAGCTTGCGCAACGAAGCGGCCACGCGCCGCTTCACCTTCGGCAACAGCGCCAGACAGCGGCGCGCGTCGCGGTACATCGCCGGATCCGCCGCGATCTGCGCGGCGATGCGTTCGCCGGTGACCCGGCGCATCTGCGCGAACTCCTTGAGACTGGGGCTGCCCTGGGCCAGATATTCGTCGAGCTGGGCCACGCTGGGATGGCCGTCGGTGGCGTTGTACAGCGCATAGAAGCGCTCGACGTCGTCGGTGCGGATTTCCGGTTCGACCGCAGGCGCAGCGGCGTGGGCGACGGACGCGGCGGCAAACAGCAGCGCCACAGGCAAAGAAAGGCGACGGACGATTGCGGACAAGGCAAGCGATGAGATGGGCATGCGCGGCGGATCCGGTCGATGGCGGGAGAGGCCCGAGCGGCGCCGAGTTTGCGCCGGCTCTGGGCGTTTGCTCACTGCCACAAGTCACGACTCGAAGAACTCCACCGACGGCCATCGGTTTCGCCGTCCGGCCAACGCCGCATCACTGCGCGCGCAACGCCTGCATCGGGTCGCTGCGCGCCGCGCGCAGGGCCGGCCAGAGCGCGGCCAAGGCTGCAGTCGCCATGAGCACGCCGATCACGAGCGCGATCGCCCACGGATCGGCCGTGCTGATCCCGAACACGAAGCGTCGGATCAGGCGCGAGGCGGCGAGCGCCGCGCCGATGCCGAGCGATAGGCCGAGCGCCGCCTGCGCGCAGCCGTCGCGCAGCACCAGCCGCACCAGCCGCGCCGGCGAAGCGCCCATCGTCGCGCGCACGGCGTACTCGTGGCTGCGGGTCGCCACCGCGATGGCCAGCACCGCATACAGGCCGATGCCGGCCAGCAGCAAGGTCATGGCCGAGAACACACCGACCAGCAACAGCTGCATGGCGCTGCGCTGCATGCTGTCCTCGACCACGGCGCGCATCCGCCGCACGTCGCCGATAGGCTGCTGCGGCGCCGCCTCGGCGACCGCGCGACTCACGCGCACCTCGGTGTCGGCGCCCGCGCCGCGCACGCTCATTGCGTAGTTGAGCGGTCCGTACTCGCGGATCTTGGCCCACAACTTGGGCGATAGTTGCCCGAACGGGACATACAGGATCGGCGGCGCCGGCTGGTCCGGACCGAACTGGCGCACGTCGCCGACCACTCCGACGATGCGCATCGCCGGCGCGTCCTCGCTGCGCGCACCGCGCCCCATGTGCAGCGTTTGCCCGATCGGATCGCCGCGCAGGTACTTGTCGACGAAGGAGCGGCTCACGATGCATACCGGCTCGGCGCCGGCGCTGTCGCGGGCGTCGAAGCTGCGGCCGCGCAGGGACGCGATGGCGAAGGTCGCGAAGAACTCGCCATCCACCGGCCGGAACTGCGGCTGCACGGCCGTGCCGTCCGACAGCGTCGCGGGCATGTTCAGTTGCGAGCCGATCGGCAGGTTGGTCGACATCGCAACGCGCTCGACCCCTGGCAGCGCACGCAGGCGTTCCAGGATCGCCCGGCTCTGCGCGGCGACCGCTTGCGCGTCGGGGTACAGCGGTTTGACCGGCGACAACTGGAACACCTGCACCGAAGCGCCGTCGAAGCCCAACGGCACCGCGTTGAGTTCATACAGGCTGCGCATGAACAGACTGGACACGACCAGCAGCAGCGCCGCCAGCGCGACCTGCGCGACCACCAGCGCGCGCGCGAGCCGGCCGGCGCCGCGGCTCAAGCCGGAACGGCCGCCGCCGACTAGTTCGGCGACCAGGGATCCGGCGCGCGCGCGCCAGACGCCAACCGCCGAGGCCAGCAACGCCAGCAGCAGGCCGGTAGCGAGCGCGAAGGCCCAACTCGCATCGACCAGGGCGATCTCGCCGTTCGGCAACCATTGCGCCGGCGCCATGCGCTTGAGCAGGCGCAGCCCGGCCCAGGCCAGCGCCAGCCCCGCAGCGGCGCCGATCGCGCCGATCAAGAGTCCTTCGCCCAGCGCCGGCATCGCCAGCCGCAGCGCCGGCGCGCCGAGCGCGACGCGTACCGCGCTGTCGTGCGAGCGCAGCACCGACCGTTGCATCATCAGGTTGCCCAGGTTGATCGCGGCGACCGCCAGCACGCACAAAGCGGCGGCGAAGAACAGCCACAGCGCCGCGCCGCTGCCGCCGGTGTAGAAGTCGCGCAACGGCATCGCCTTGTAGCGGTTGCGCGCCAGGTAATCGTAGTTTTCCGCCGGCAGGCTCGCGCGCAGCGTCTCGATCAGAGCGTGCATGCGCGCATCGATGCGCGCATCGCGGCCGGCGCCGTCGTCGAGGAAACGCGCGATCACGTAGTGATTGGCGTCCAGATCCTGCGGCCCGCGCTGCAGCCGGATCGGCACCAGCAGGTCGAACGGTTGCGGCCACGCGAAGCGCTCGGGCAGCACGCCGACGACGGTCGCAGGCCGTCCCTCCATGACGAGGTTGGCGCCGAGCGCATCGCCGCGGCCGCCGAACCGGCGCATCCAGAAATCGTGGCTGAGCACGACCGCGTCGGCGCCGCCGACTCGGTCTTCCTCGGCGCTGAAGTTGCGGCCCAAAGCCATCTTCACGCCCAGCGTGTCGAGGAAGCCATGGTCTGCGGCCAGCACCGGGCTGACCAGCAAGGCGTCGCCGCGCACGATGTTCACATTGCGCAGATAGGCCGACGCGATCCCCGCCGAGGCCGTCTCGGGCATCGCACGCATGCTGTCGAGCATGGCCGGCGCGGACACCACGGTGTCGCCGTAATCCATGCCCACTGCGGTCAGTTGTCCGGCGTCGGGGAACGGCAGCGGGCGCAACAGCCCCTGATAGAACAGCGAGGACACGGCCGCGACTGCGGCGATGCCCAGCGCCAGGGTCAGGCTGGCGATGGCCAGATAGCCCGGCCGGCGCAGCAACGCGCGCCAGGCCTGGCGCCATTCGGCCAGGATCGCCGCCGGATTCATCGCGCCGGCGCTCATCGCAGCTGCGCGGATTGCGCCGCGCCGGCGTCGATGCGGCCGTCGAGCATGGGCACGATCCGCTGGGCGCGCGCGGCGAAGGCCGGATCGTGGCTGACCATGCACAGGCTCGATCCGCTTTCGTGCAGGCTTTCCAGCAAGCGCATGACCAACTCGCCGTTGTGTCGGTCGAGATTGCCGGTCGGCTCGTCGGCGAGCAGGATCGCCGGCCGGGTGACCAGCGCGCGCGCTACCGAGACGCGCTGCTGTTGTCCGCCGGACAGTTGCCCCGGGTAGTGACGGCGGCGGTGCGCCATGTCGACGCGCTCCAGCGCTTCCTCGACCCGGCGCTGGCGCTCGGCCTTGCCGATGTCGTCGCGGTAGGTCAGCGGCAGTTCGACGTTCTCCCCGACGCTGAGGTCGGCGATCAGATTGAACGCCTGGAAGATGAAGCCGACCGAGCGGTTGCGCAGGCGGGTGCGCTCGGCCGCGCGCAGGCCGGCGACCGATGTCCCGTCGAGCCAGTATTCGCCCGAGCTCGGCGCGTCCAGCAGGCCCATGATCGACAGCAAGGTGGATTTGCCGCAGCCCGACGGTCCGGTGATGGCGACGAATTCCCCGGCATGGATGTCCAGCGAGACCTCTGCCAGGGCGTGGGTTTCCACTTCCTCGGCATCGAACACCTTGCCCAGGCCGCGCAGGCGGATCAGCGGCCGTTCCAGCGCGGCGGACGCGGTCACGTCCAGGGGCAAAATACCGGTTTGCAGATTCATCGCCGTTGCGTCCTTGGATTGAAGATCGCCGCGCCGCTCAGCGCACGCGCAGCGCCGGGTATTTGCTCCATTGCGCGGTGTCGGACAGGACTACGCGGTCGCCCGGGCGCAGCCCGGACTTGACCTCGATGCGGTCGCTGGAGGTGCGTCCGTAGACCACGCGCGTGCGCTGCGCGATCTCGCCGCCGTCGCGCAACACGAACAACGTCGAAGCGCCGCCGGGCATCGCCGACGAGGCGCGGCCGACGCTGACCACATCGCGCAGGCGGGCCAGCACGATGCTGCCGTCCACCGACAGGTCCGGCCGCGCGCCGGCCGGCAGCGGCTGCGGAAAATCGATGTCGACCGTGACCCGGCCCTCGCGCACGGCCGGGTCGATGCGGCCGATGCGGCCCTCGGCCACGCCGTTGCGGGTATCGACCCGCACCGGAAGATCCAGTACCAGATCCTTGGCCAGCACCTCCGGTACCAGCAGGCGTGCGATCAGCTCGTCCTGCCGCGCCACCCGCGCCAGACTCGCGCCGATCGCCACCTGCTGGCCGGGCTCGACGCTGACCTGCTGCAGGATGCCGTCGATGCCGGCGCGCACCTGCAGCTCGGCGACGCTCTGCTCGGCCAGGCGCAGCGCGCTGGCCAGTTCGTCGCGGCGCGCGCGCTCGGCCTGCATCTGCGCGACGAAGTTGCTGCGCGCCGCGCTCACCCGCTGCTTCTCGATCGCGACCATGCTCTGGTCCTGGGCCATGCCGACCTCGCTCTGCATCAACTCCAGCTTGGAGATCACGCCGGCGGCCAAAGCCCGGCGCAGCGCATCGGTCTTGGCCGCGCTGATCTTGAGCTGCGATTGGGCCTTGATCAGCACCGCCTCCTGGTCCAGGCGCTGCGCGTCGAGCTCGGTGTGCTTGGCCGCGATGGCAGCATCGGCGCCGGCCAGCGCGGCGCGCGCCTTCTCCAGCGTGGCCAGCGCCATCGGATTGCCGAGCCGGAGGATGACCGTGTCGGCGCTCACCCGCGCGCCGGGCTGGACCAGGACTTCCTGCACCGCGCCCTCGCCGCCGGCCGCCAGCCAGCGCACCTGTTTGGGCACCAGGGTACCGGTGGCGCGGATCTCCTGGACCATGTCGCCACGCTGGACTTCGTCGATCCACAACTCCGAACGCGATGCGCTGGGCATGGCTTCGTCCAGGCCCATGATCGCGAACGCCGCTACCGCCAGCACGACCACCGCTGCGGCCGAAACGATCCCGCGCCGCGAAAACAGCTCGATGCGGTTTTTTTTCTTGACCACGTCCATCGGCGAGGCGTTCATGCGCGCGCTCCTGGTGGCGTCCGCGCGCTGCGGCGAAGCGCGCGGGCGCGGACACGCACGCCGTCGGCGCACGCGGCCGAATCGGCCCGCCGGCTCATGCGCCGCGCTCCACGAACGCGGGCTCGGCGTTCGCGCCGGCCTCGCCCGCCAGGTACACCGCGCCCGGATGTTGCGCTTGCGGCGCTTGGCCGGCGCTGCGGGCGAGGAATTCCTCGTAGCCCGGGCGCTGTACGATCCGCCCGCCCGCCATGACCAGGATCTGATGGGCATTGCGCACCGTCGCCAGACGGTGGGCGATAACGAAGGTCGTGCGCCGCGCTTTGAGCCGGTCGATCGCCGACTGGATCAGCGCCTCGGATTCGTTGTCGATCGCCGAGGTCGCCTCATCGAGCAGCAGGATCGGCGCGTCCTTGAGCAGGGCGCGGGCGATCGACAGGCGCTGGCGCTGTCCGCCGCTGAGCTGAAGGCCGCGTTCGCCGACCTGGGTGTCGTAGCCGGCGCTCATCCGCACGATGAACTCGTGCGCATTGGCCGCGCGCGCCGCGGCTTCCACCTCTTCGTCGCTGGCGTCCAGCCGGCCGTAGCGGATGTTGTCGCGTACGCTCGCGCCGAACAGGAACACGTCCTGCGACACCACCGATATCGCCTGGCGCAACGATTCCACCGTGTAGTCGCGAATGTCCCGCCCGTCGATCTCGATCGAGCCGGTGCCCACCTCGTACAGACGCGGGATCAGCTTGACCAAAGTCGACTTGCCCGCGCCGCTGTGGCCGACCAGAGCGACGGTCTCGCCGGGCCGCGCCTCCAGGTGGATGTCCGTCAGCACCGGCGCGTCCGGCCGATAGGCGAAACCCACCCCGACGAAGCGCACCGTGGCGCGTTCGCAGGCCAGCGCGATCGCTCCGGGCCGTTCGTTGATGTCCGGCCGCACGTCCAGCAGCTCGAACACTCGCCGCGAGGCGCCGGCCGCCTGCTTGAGCGCGGAGTAATGCTGCGACAGCGAGGCGACGCTCTGGGTGATGTTCAGCGAGTACAGCAGGAACGCCACCAGGCTGCCGGCGCTGAGTGCGCCCGCGACGACCTGCAGGCCTCCGTACCAGAACACCACGATGGTGGCGAAGGTGGTCACGAACACGGTCAGGGCGCTGTAGAGCGCATCGGTACGGCGCATCGTCAGCACCACCTCCAGGTAGCGCTGCACACCCCCGCGGTAGCGCTGCGCTTCGTACGGCGCCCGCGCATAGGTGCTGACCACCTCGATCCCGCTGAGCGATTCCTGGGCGATGGTGGTCGAGCGCGCCAGCTCGTCCTGGATCCGCGTCGACAGGCGCTCGAATATCGGGCCGTAGATCCGGCTCAGCACCGTCGCCATCGGCGCCATCGTCATCACCACCAGGCCCAGCCGCCAGTTCATCGACAGCATCACTGCCGTGGCGCCGATGCACTGGAAGCAGTTGATGGCCACGAACACCGGCAGGTTGGCGACGATGTGGCGCACCGAGCCCACATCGTTGCTGAGCCGCGACAGCAGGTCGCCGATGCGCTGGCGGTGGTGGTAGTCGAGCCCGAGCGTATGCAGGTGCTCGAACAGGCGTCCGCGCAGGTCGGCGATGATGATGTCGCCGATGGCCTGCAGGCGGAACTGGCCGGCGTAGCTGAGCACCGAACGCACGATCAGGATCCCCAGCAGCCCCAACGCCAGCAGGTGGATCGTGCCGATCTCGCGGCCGACCAGGGCGCGGTCGAACAACTGCTGGATGCCCATCGGCATCAGCAGCTGGATCGCGGTGGCGGCCATGATCAACGCGAGGCAGTACAGGATCCCGCGGACGTGCGGTCGGCTGAGCGCAACGATGCGGCCCAACTGCACGCCGCCTTCGGCGCTAGCGTTCGGGTGCGCGCTCTCGTTCATCGCGCGGCGCGCCATCCCGCCGCGCGCCGACGCCGCGGAAAGCGCCGAAGCCTTCGCGAGCCGTGGCAGGCGCTCATCCGAGCGCCGCCTTCAGCGATTCCGGCCGATCCTGTACGGACCAATCCGGAAGCAGTTCGTCGAGCATGAACGACGCGCCGCCGCGCGTGCGGTAGCGATGCATCATCAGGGCCACGCCGGCGCCGCCGGTGCCATAGTCGCAGCTGATGCGGTTGAGCGACTCGCCGGGAAACGCCAGCGCATTGCCGCGCCGCACCGGAAACAGCATGCAGCCGGCCAGCAGCTTGCGCGCGCTGGCCATGGCCCGGTCTTCCCACTGCGGGAAGCGCGCCAGATCCAGGTACATGTCGACGATGCCGGCCAGGCCGAGGAAGTAGCCCGGGAAGATCGCGTACTTACGGTCGCAGTCGACATGGATGTCGGCTACCGCCTCGGCATAGCTCGCATCGCCGGTGACGTGCCAGTAGCGCAGGAAGGTCCGCCCGATGCCCGAGCTGCCCCAACGCCAGTACGGCATCAGGCTGGGCGTGCGATCGCGCGCGATCCAGGACATGCCGCCCTCCTCATGCCGGCGCACAGCCTTGTCCAGGATCCAGTTAAGCCCCTGCCGTCCGACCGCCAGATACGCGTCGTCGCCGGTGGCCAGGTGCAGATACAGCAGGAACAGGGCGACGCCGGCGGTGCCGTGCCCAAGGCTGGCGGAAATACCTTCGGGCGAGCTCCAGAAGCAGCCGTCGTGCAGCTCCGGCTCGACCTCGCGGCTCTCAACCAGGAAGCGGCCGGCCTTGCGGGCTTCTTCCAGATAGGCGCCGTCGCCGGTGGCGAGGAAGAAACGCAATTGGGCCATGCCCCAGCCGGCAGCGCCGTGGAACAGGTTCGGCGAGCTCCACAGCAACCGGTGGTCCTTGGCGTGGCCCAGCATCGCCACGGCTTCCTCGCGCAGCCCCATGTCCAGCATCGACCAAGCGATGCCGGACAGGCCGACGTAGAGCCCCGGGGCATAGTTGTTGCCGTCGACCGGGTGCGAGCGGATCCACTCCAGCACGCGCGGATCGACATGCCCGCGGATGCGGTGCATGGCATAGGCCACGCCGCAGGCGCCGTGGCCCAGGCTCAGCGGATTGGTCTCGAACACGGTCGGGTCGGCCGGGAACAGCCGGTCGCGACGTTCGAAGTCGGCGGCGGCGTCGCAATGCTCCAGCACCCGCGCGATGGTGTCTTCGAGGTCGGCGGCGTCTATCTCGTGGGTGCCGACGTGCGGGGCGCGCGGCTCGTGGTCGATCGACAGGATGCTCAAGATTTCGTCGATGTCCGGCCGCTTGTCCGTATCGCGACCCAACAGGCGGCGGATCAGGTCGGCCAGGTGCGGGGGGAAATCGAAGTCGCGCTGAAACGCTTCGAGATAGCGCTCGTGAGCGTCGCGATCGAGCACCAGCAACGGGTTCATCGGGAACAGGCCGACCATCATCAAACTGCCCAAGGCGTAGTAATCGTCCTGGCGCGTGGCCATGCCGCGGTCCATCGCCTCCTGCGGCGAGAAGCCCGGCGTCATCAAATGCGTGGGCAGGTCGATGCCTTCCTCGTAGGCGCCCTCGAAGTCGATCAGCTTGAGCTCCGGGTCGCCGCCTTCGCGTTCGATCACCAGCACGTTGGTCATGGACAGGTCGCTGAACACGATGTTGCGCTCGTGCAGCGACTTGAGCATGGTCGCCAACTGGGTGAACAACGTGCGGTAGAGACGGTAGTACTCGCGGCTCTCGTCGGGGCCGGCGCGCGTGCGCATGGTCAGGCTGATGTTGGCGAAGTAGTTGCGCAGGGTGTTGCCGCCCTCCAGATAGCTTTCGACCAGGTAGGCGTGTTCCCAGTCGATGAAGAAATCCAGCGGCCTGGCGGAGATGTCCAGATCCTCGACCAGGCGCAGCAGCCGGTGTTCCTTCTTTATCAGCTGCACCGCGTCGAGCCCGCGCACCGACACGTTGGTGTAGGGCCTTCCCTCCTTGATGACGACCTTGCGACCCTCGTGCCGGTCCAGCGCGAGGTACACGCCACCGGAATTGCTGACCGCCAGCGCGGCCTCGATCTCGTAGCGGCCGTTCTTGAGCGTACCCGGCTCGGCGTCGTCCACAGCCGCAGTGCTGTGCTTGAGGAACGGATCCTCGACCTCAGGCGGCAGATGGAAGAACGGCGTGCGCTCGTCGTCGATGTAGCGGCCGTCCTTGTCCTGGATCACATGGACGGATGTTCCGCTCACGTCCAGGCGCTTGACCGGCAACAGGCCGCCATAGCGGTAATGCAGGATGCGGTTGTCGCGATAGCGACGGTCGGACAGGATGTACGGCCCCCAGTAGCCGATAGTCGCCTCGTACAGCGATTCCAGCAGCTGGGCGCAATGGTCGGTGTCGGTGGGATAGACGGTAATGAACTTGCCCGACGCGCCGCGGCTCCAGCCCTTGCCGTTCGACAACCACAGCATGGTGCGGTCGGTCAGGAACTTGAAGGTCACTTTCTGCGGCGCCAGCAGGCGCACCACCGTCATCAGGATCGCCGGCGCGTGCGCGGGCGTGGCGGACAGATGGATCTTCCAGCCCTGCGCGGGAATCTGCGCGCCTTTGTAGGTGCAGCCATACCACACGTTGTGCTGCTGGATGTCCCACTCTTCGGGCAACAGGCTCCGCACCGGATCGTAGAAGTGCTCGCGCGTCGGCCGATAGCGCGATACGGGCTCGTAGTAGTCGCCCCTGACCAGCGAGTACAGCACCTTGTCCCTGACCAGCATCTCCGCCATGTCCCTCTCCCTGCCGATGTCGTGGCTACGTCTTGCGTTGGAACATCTATGGTGATTCCCCGCCGCTTATCCCTGCACGGCGGCGCGGCCCGCGCCGCGGACACGCGCGCGCCCCGGGGAAAGAGAGGGAGCGCGCGCTCCCTCTCGACCTGCCGTGGCAGGCGATAACCGAACGGCCGGCTTACACCGCGGTCGGAATCGTCTCGCAAACGCAAGCGTTGCAGCTCGAGGTCGACCCCGAGGTCGCGGTGCTGTCGCCCGGCTGCTGCTGGTCGCTGTAGGTCGGCAGTTCTTGCAGCTTAAGGATGCGGTCCATTGAAAACTCCTTGTCGATTGATGATAGGAAAATCATTCCTCGTACCTCGAAACCTCCGTCCTGAAGGCTCCTCGGACACGTCCGGACACGGCGGGCGCCGCGATCCGGTCTCGCTTAGCCTCAAGCTCTGCAGCGCTTGACAGCTTCGCCGGCTTCCGTTCCGACGAATCCACAAGGCGAAAAGGCACGGCCTCTGACGTGGAGGCGCGCGCAGGAAGCGATCATTCGGGGGAGAGGCCGCGCGCTTCCCAGCGGCGGCAACGCAAGCTCTTCCTGAGTGCACAGACACGACATCCAACAGTCGTCCTTAACCCGTCTGGACGCATCGTGCTCATCGTAAAAACGATAAAACAGTGATACGTCACTCGTATCGGCGAATCGAAATTCCCTTACCGATGAGCGGCAGCGAAGCGCAGAACTGCGCGCTCCGAATCGACGCACTTCGAAGGTGTTTTTTTTGTGCAACCGCAATTCACCCGATCGCTTCGCGAAGATGGAAATACTCGTCGAATGCAGGAAAACTCGGCTTATCTCATCGATCGTCGCAACGTGCTGATCACGACGATTCGCACATTCGAATGCGTTGCCGAAGCTCTTCACCAAAACGAAGAGAGCGGTGCCGACGCAATCACATTTCGCTTCGAGCGCGAGGTTTCATGCTGCACTCGCAGCACTGCCTTGATGAACGAACCGAGGCCACGACGCTTGGCGCGAACGCCGTAGTGCACATCACGCTTTGATTCCTGAGCATCCTCTTTCGCCGCCATACGACAAGGAGCACAAAAAGGCGGTCAACGCGTGTCCGGCTTGTTCAGCGTCCGCGCCCAACCAGAACGCGCAACCCATGCTCATCGTCCGCCGGCTAGACGACGGTGCGCGAACCATGCCGGGGCCGATACCTATGCCGTCGGCCTCGAACTCCGGTCGCGGCTACGCGATGAGGGCACTGGGAGCCGATGACGATGCGGCCGGCAAGTCCGAGGCTATCCGGCACTGGAAACGTCATGGCGAATAGGTTGGGCGCCGCGCAACGGCGCGGCGCTCGCCCTGCTGAGCAGCGGAAGCCCGCGCGGCGGCACGACAACGGTCGGGACGTATCCCGCGCAAACGAAGGCTCCGCGCTTCGTGCGCCAGCGCTCAGGGAATCGATCGGCCGATCCGGCCGGTATCGAAGCCATCGTCGAAGTTCAGCCAGATCAGGAACGCGCGCCCGACCAGATTGCGCTCCGGCAAGTAGCCCCAATAGCGACTGTCGTCGCTGTTGTCGCGGTTGTCGCCCATGACGAAATACTGATCGGCCGGCACGGTCCACTCGCCTTCGGCCTGGTCCGGGCGGCGCGCCTGCGGGCTCAGCAGGATGCGGTGCACATGCCGGCCCAGCGTCTCCTGCAGTTCCTGCGCGCCGGTCATCTCCGCGCCGCTGCGCACGCCGGTATAGCTGCCGACCGGCGCGAGCGCGACCGCTTCGCCGTTGATCGTCAGCCGGCCGTCGCGGTACTCGACCCGGTCGCCCGGCAGGCCGACCACGCGCTTGATCAGGTTGATGTCCGGTTCGCGCACGGAATGGAACACCACCACGTCGCCGCGCTCGGGCCCGCCCAGGGCCAGCAGCTTGTGGTTGCTGATCGGCAGGCGTAGGCCGTAGACGAACTTGTTGACCAGGATGAAATCGCCGGTCAACAGCGTCGGCATCATCGAGTTCGACGGAATCCGGAACGGCTCGGCGAGGAAGGTGCGCAGCAGCAGCACCAACAGCAGCACCGGGAAGAACGACTTGGAATAATCGATCGCCCAGGGCTCGGCGCCTTCGTCGAGCAAGCCCGCGCGCGCGGCGCGGCGCTGGGCCAGCCAGTGCTTGTCGAGCAACCACACCAGCCCGGTCAAGGCGGTGAACGAGACCAGTGCGATTTCGAACCAACGCATCGTTTGCTCCTGGAACCTCGGACGAAGGCGTCGCGCCGCCGCGAGCGCATGCGGCCGCCGACGCCCTGGCGAGTGTGCGCCGATCGCGCGCGGCGACGTCTGCCACAAGTCATGGTCGACGCGCGCTGCGCGCGACACGCAAAAGCGGCATCGCACCGGCCACCTGCGATCGCGCCGAACGACCACCGCGGCCGCACCACGGTTTGCGCGAAACGGCCGAACCGGTCCGGATCGAATGGACGATTCGCCCGAGACGCAATGCGATTGCCCGTCTGCTCTCCTGCCCCGCCTCGGCATTTGTGGATAGACCTTCGCCCCCCGCGAGCATGCAGTCGCGCTGCACTGCCGAAGAACCACGATGCGTCGGCAGGCCCACGACGGCCGCCGCGATACACAAGCAAGCTTCGGACCGCACGCTCGGCACAGATGCGCTGAGCGCCGGGCGGCGCCCATCGTCAGCCAGCCAACCACAGGCGCGCACATCAACAGCGGCGACCATCGAGATCGGCGCGACGATGTCGGCATGCATCGCTCGCACCACACGCGCAACGATGCGCCGAGACGTATTCGCAAAGGCACGCGAATCGCGCTAGGACGCGATGCCGTCCATCGCGATCCGTGACTCGGCTCACATGGACTACGACCATTCTCCCCTCGGCAACCGGATCGACCTCTGAGACCGTCGCGTAGCGTCGTGCCGCGCGCGCACTCTCCATTCCAGTCACGAGGTTTTCGCAATGAAACATCTTCTGTCTTTAGCATTGGCGTTGTCGGCAGCCCTGGCGCTGCCATCGTTCGCCCAGACCGTCGCCCTGACCCCCAACAGCAACGGCGGTAGCGGCACCTTGCCCAACGGCTTCGATCAGATCGATTTTTCCATGCACAACGGAAACTGGGCCCGCACGCTCATTCTTCCGTCCGCGCCGCGCGACGGCGCGCGCGTGAACATCGCCACCGATGCTGCGCTCACCTCACACCTGGATGCCTCCGGCGTCGATATCGGGATCAACCGGATCGATCTCCCCACTCACGCCAACTACTCGTTGAGCTACTCGGCCGCGGACGGCTTCTGGACCGTGCTATCGGGCGGCACGATGACCCACTCGGTTCCTTCCAACGGCACCGCCGTCATCGCCGACAACCCGAACAAGATCACCTACATGCGCGTCTCCGACGCGGTGTTCGCCAGCAAGGTGAGCCTACCGAAGGCCGCAGCCGAAGGCAGCATCGTCGTGGTCAAGTCCACCGCCACCCAGGCGGTGACGGTGGACCCGGCGAACCGCATCTATGCCAGCTCCGCGACGCTGCGTAGCGGCGATACGTTCGGCTATCTCTATCGCGCCGACATTGGCGGTTGGATCAGTATCCGCTCGACCGTGCGTCATGTGGCCGCGAGCGCCATCGTCGCCAACCAAGGCACGCTGCCGCTCAGCGGATCGCCGCGCAATCTGGTGGAACTGACCGACACCGACCGCATCGATCAGATCGTCCTGCCCAAGACCGCCGGCAACCGCGACCGCGTCACGATCCGCTCGCAGGCGACCGCGAACACCGTCATCGCGCCCGCCAACACCGGCCTGTACGGCACGACGACCGTCCGCAACGGCGACGAGTACCAGTTCATGTACGTGCCCGCCCGGCAGCGCTGGGAGCTGATCTCCAGCCCGAGCGCGTTCCATCAAGCCGGCGATCTGCCCAGCACCGGCCAACTGCCCGACATGGTCACTCCGCACATGGTCGTCAATGCTGCCGACGGCAACACCCGCGCCGAGTTGCTGTTGCCGGTGGCTCGCAAGACCGGCGACCGCGTGACGATCAAGACCCAAGCCACCACGGCGATCAAGGTCCGCAGCGGCCAGACCGCTTTGGCGCCGCTGGCCGCCGGCGAACAAGTGTCCTACGTCGCCGACGCCAACAAGGCCTGGCAGCGCCAGACCACCACCATCGACATGCTGCTGCTCTACAGCGCCAAGGCCGCGACGCAGTTGGGCGCCGATACGATGCGCGCGCGATTGGTGGAAGGGATGGGAATCACCAACGACACTTTGGAGAACTCGCTGGCCAAACCTCGCTTCCGCACCGTTTCGACGCAGCAACTGACCACGCCCGACAGCTGGAAGACCCAAACCGACGCGCTGAATGGGGCGAAGGATCTTGCTCAGGTGAAAACCTGGCGTACCCAAAGCAAGGCCGACGGCATTTACTACGAAGGCAACGAAGAAGGTTGCGGCCAAGGATTTCTCGGTGGCAATGCCGACTTCATGATGAGCGTGGGAATGATCGCCTGCGGAACCGACGTCATGTCTCACGAACTCGGCCACAACATGAATGTGAACCACAACACGAACTTCGAATCCGGCGATCGCCTGGTCATGAATCCGGTCGGCGGCGCACCGTTCTTCGCCACCCCGTTCGTGTTCCTACCCGAACTCGGCATTCCGCTGACGGTGAAGATGGACGGCCTCAACGAAGTGAAGGTCATCGACGATCGTGCCCCGACCGTGGCGGCATTCCGCTGACGCCCTCGCCATGACCGCGCGCAAGACATTCCGACTGGCCGCCCTGGCCGCTGCGATGCTCGCAGCGGCTTTGGTCGCCCTGGTCGCATCCAATCGACCCGCCGCACCGGCCGATTCGCATAGCGCTACGGGGAGTTCAGCCGCAGCGGCCGGCGGACTCGCACCGCCTGTAGGTCGCGCGCCCGAACCCGTCGACCTGCCCTCGCCGCATCTGTTCCGTTATCTGCCGCACACCCAGGCCGCCGATGGCAGCTTCGCCCTGCAATGGCAGCCCGCCGACTTCGCCGAGCTGCGCGCGGGCGACGCGTTCACGCTCGAATTGCCGATGAGCCGCGCGACCTACAAGGCCCGCGTCAACGAAGCGATCGACGTGCCAGGCGGCCGCCGCCTGACCGGGCGCCTGCACGACGGCGGGGTGGAATCGTGGCCCTTCAGCATGACCATCCTCGGCGACGGCCGTACGGTCGTCGGCAACATCAGCGCTTACGGCCGCAAGTTCGCGCTGCAGATCGGCAAGGCCGGGGCGAGTCTGCGCGATACCACCGACGAAGGGCACAAGCTGTTCGAGAGCGAGCGGGAGTTCTGGGAAAGCGGCCGGCACCTGGGCCACTGAACTCACGCCGTCGCGGCCGCCGCCGGCATCGTCAGGCTGCGCGCCGCGTGGCGCGCAGCCTCAAGGCTCCGTTTCGGCGGCAGGAACTCCGGGCACACCGCGCCGGATCGCACGCGAGAACGTGCCCGCGTCGGCGTCGGCGGGAACCGCGAGCGCACGCGGGTTGATGTAGCCGCGTTCTTGCAGCTGCGAGTAGCTGTACCCCGGCGTCAGACCGCCGCGGTCGTAGACGTACTCGGCGAAGTGCCCCGCCGCCAGCAGGCGATAGTCCAGCGGCAGGTCCGGCACGACGTGGCGGGCGATCTCGAACACGACCGTGGTGCAGTTGCTGGTCAAGGTGTTGTAGAACGCCGGCTGGCGCTGCAGCGCGCCGGCCTTGGCCAGAAAGCCGAGGAACATCGGCCGCAGCGTCTGCGGCGGAATGTTCAGGCGGTACAGATAGACGTCTTCGCCGCGGGCGTTGCTGCGGGTGCGCACGATATCGCGCTCGTCCGCGGCCACCAGCACCTGTTCGTAGCGGCGGAAGAAGCCGCCCAGCGCGGAGAAGCTTTCTCCGCGTTCCTTGCGGATCTCGAGCGAGAACACCACTCGCCGGCCGTCGTCGAATCCGAACGAGACCAGGGTGTGGGCGATGTCCGGCCCCATCCAGTACGACAGCACCAGGTCGGCGCTGGACAGGCGCGAGAGATCGTACTCGCGGGTTTCCCAGTGCGCGGTGTAGTCGGTTTCGCTGCGCCATTGGAAATTGCGCACGTTGCGCAGCACCACGCGGTCGCCGCTCACCTGCGCGTCGAGCAGGCGGGCGACGTCGTCGGCCCAGTCGCGACGGTGTGAGGGCGCGAGCGACAGCCACCACGCCAGCAAGGCGGCGAGTCCCGCCGCGAATGCGATCAGGATGGGCTTGCGCACCGCCACCCGGCGCAGCACAAGGACCGCCATCGACGCCGCGCCCAGCGCGCACCACGCCGCGATCAACGCCCCGCGCCACGGCGGCGCGCCCGGCAACTGGAATCCGATCAAGCCCGCGCCCCAGGCCGTCGCCGCCGCGATCGCCGCCGCTGCGAGCACGCGCGCGACGATGCGCAGCCAGCGCCCGTTTCTTCCGGGCGCCGGCGGGATCGTTTCGACTGGCATCGTGGGCTCCTGCTAACAGACTTCGCCCGCTATTTTACGCTGGCCATGCCACCGGCGGCATGCCCGCTGCGAAGTGCGGACCGTCCACGAACGCGACAGCCGCGGCCATCACCAGGCCTCGGGCCACGCCCGTCCGGCCGCCGCCGCGAAGCCGGCGTTGACCTCGCGGGCATGGTCGCGCAGGCGCGTGCGCAGCGCTTCGGGAATCGCGGCCGAGGCCTTGCCGGCATGCAGGCGCGAAGCGTTGGGATTGAGCTTGCGCCGCAGATGCTCGGGCAGGTCGCGCAACTGTTTCATCGCGGTCATGCGCACCGCTTCGCGCGCACGCTTGGAATCGAAGCTGATCGGCGCGTGCGGGTCGATGCCCAACCAGTCGCTGAGCACGCGGAAACCGGCCTCCGGCGCGCGATAGAACTCGTCGAACAACACCACGCGCATGCGTTCGCCGGGGAAGCGCTCGCGCCAGCGCGCCAGCGGCGTGGCGAAGTCCAGCAGATGCAGATAATGCAGGCCGAACGGGAAATAGCTGGTCTCGTAGCGCGTCTGCCGCGTGCGCAGCAGGGCCGATTCGGGATCGATATCCGCTTCGTTGCCGGTGCGCAGGTACAGCTCGTACAGGCTGATCGCCATCTCCACTGGGTTGCGCAGCAGTACGACGATGCGCGCATCCGGATGCGTCTGCGCGATCCGCACCGGCGCCTCGTGGCTGTACAGGTACCAGACCGAGGCCTCGGCGCGGATGCGCTGCTCGCCGGCCGCGGCGAACAGGCGCGCATAGTCGTCGGGATCGGACACGGTATGCGGCTGGGTCGGCAGGTCCGGCGCGTGGAAATGCGGTTCCTTCAGCACCGAGGCATACACATCCGGGTGCTGCTTCAGCGCGGCGAACAACGAGGTGGTGCCGCAACGCGGCGCGCCGACGACGAACAGATTCGGCGATTTCACCACGGGAACAGCGCCTTGTCCTTGTAGAAGCGCCCGCTGTCGCCGCCGCCGTCGAGCGCCAACCACAGGATAGTGTCGGCGCCCTCCTCGGGCGTACGCGGCGCGGCGATGCCGCCGAGCTTGGTGCGCACCCAGCCCGGGGTCATGCAGTTGACGCGGATGCCGCTGTCGGCCAGTTCCATCGCCAGCGACTGGGTCAGCACGTTCAACGCGGACTTCGAACTGCGGTAGCCCAGGTTGTTGCCTTCGATCCGGGTGGAGCTACCGTGTCCGCTGGAGACGTTGATGATGTGCGCTTGCGGCCGGCCGCGCATCAGCGGCACCGCCAGCTGGCTCAAGCGCCACGGCCCGAAGAAGTTGACATCGAACGTCGCCCGCGCCTGCGCCAGGCTCTCGCCGCTGGGCTTGTCGCGCACGCCGACCGATACGCCGGCGTTGTTGACCAACAGATCGAGGTGACCGTGCGCTACGGCGATGGCGTCGATCGCCGCCGTCATCGAGGCTTCCGAACAGACATCCAGCGAGATCGGTTCGACGCCGTCGAGCCCGCGGCGCTCGATCGCCGCGCGGCCTTCGTCGAGGTCGCGGCAGCCCATGTACACCTGCACGCCGCGCCGCGCGAAACCTTCGCACACCGCCAGGCCGATGCCGCGATTGCCGCCGGTGACCAAGGCGACGCGCTTGTCGTCGGCGCCGATCATGCCGTCACCGCCTGGTATTCAGGGAAGCGGTTGAACAGGAAGGTCTCCTTGCGCAGGACGAAATCGCGCAAGGCCTCGTCGAAATACTCGTCGGCGTCTTTGCGCTCGCGGGTTTCGTGCGCCTGCTCGGGCAGCACGCGCGCGTGTTCGCGCACCGCGTCCGTGCGCGCCGCATCGACGCCGAAGCGGGCGAGGAGGTCGGCGAGATCGTCGTTGAGCGTTTCCGTGCGCAGGAACTCGACCGGATACTCGTAGGGCTCGGCGCGGCCGCGTTGCAGCGCGTGTTCGGTCAGGCCGGCGAAGGCCTGCTGCGAGTCGCGGCAGAAGAAGCGGATGAACTGCTCGGTATGCCAGCCCGGCGCGAGCGCCGGCGGCAGATGCGTCGCTTCATAGCCGGTGGCGACGCCGCGATGGACGTTGACGAAGAAGCGGTTGGCGATCTTCACGAAATCGGCGAAGCCGACCTCGGGATAGCTCGGAAACTGCTTGCGGATGACGGCGGGGTCGCAGTATTCCTGCGGCTGCGTCCGCCACCACCCGTAGTGGTACTGCGAAACGTAGCGATCGAACGGCGAGCGCATCACCGACACGATCGGTTTGTCGCGCTCGGCCGCGGGAATCTCGTCGCAGGTGGCGTGCTTGCGCCCGGTTTCCACGGCCGCCTCGCCGTAGACCTGCTGCAGCATCCGGGCGATGAAGGTGCCGCCCGTCTTGGGCATGTGGATGAAGACGAAATCCGGAGTGATCAGCATGCGGTCAGGCCCTGAGCGGCTTCGCGTCGCCGGTGAAGACGCGCCGCAGGCCCGCGCCGAGATAGCGGCCGCTGTAGTCGCCGTAGATGATGCCCTCGTCGGTGAGGCGAAGACGCCCGTCCTCGACTGCGACCAGGCCCTGACGCGTCAGCTGCGCGATGTCGTCGGCCAGCACGTGGTCCAGGCGCAGGCCGTGGCGGCGACGGTAGTCGTCCAGATCGATCACGGTCGTCTTCAGTCCCATCACCAGGTCGCGCATCATGTGGTCGGCGCTGCTGAGCTCGAGCACGCGCTGGGTCGGGATGCGGCCGCTCTCGACGCGTTCGAGATAGGCATCGATCTCGCTGACGTTCTGGCGCGAATGCCCGGCGACGGTGCCGAACGCGGAGGCGCCGAAACCGTACAGGTCTTCGCCGCGCCAGCGGCTGATAATGTGGTGCTGCGGATACTTGCCTTCGCGGGTGAAGGTGAAATACGTGGACGGCGAATAACCGTTGTCGCGCAGGCGATCCAGGCCCCAGCGAGCGTATTCCATCTCCTCGTCCTCGCTCGGCAGCGAGAGCTTGCCCTGGCGGATTTCGCTCATGTAGTGCGCGTTGGAGTACAGCTCCATCTTGTAGACGGTGACCGCATGCACGCCCAGCGCGATGGCGCGGTTGATCGAATGCTGCCAGCTCGCCATCGTCTCGCCTTCCAGGCCGGCCAGCAGGTCGATATTGACCACCGCGCCGGTCTGCAGCGCGCGCTCGATCGCTCGCGAGTTCTTCTCGTCGGTATCGTGGCGGCCGGTCAGCGCGACGACGCGGTCGTCGAAGGACTGGATGCCGAAGCTGATGCGGTTGACGCCGAGATTGGCCAGGCCGTCGATCATCCGGTTGTTGAGCGTGATCGGCTCGATCTCGAATACGAACTCGGGATCTTCCAGGCGGAAGCATTGTTCGATGGTCCGCTTGACCCGCGCCAGCTGCTCCGGCGGGATCACGCTGGGCGTGCCGCCGCCGAAATAGATCGAACGCACTGTGCGCCCGCGCAGCCGGTGCGCATCGGCGACCAGCTCGATTTCCCGACACAGCGCGCTGACGTAGCGCTCGCGCTCGGCGTGCGAGGAATCGGACAGGATCTCGATCTTGTAGAAGCAGTAGCGGCAACGCTGCAGGCAATAAGGGATGTGGAAGTACAGGTGCAGCGGCTTCTCGGAGCTGAGGTCGACCTCGCTCGCCGACTTCCAGTAGCGCTGCGGCGGCCACGCCACCACGAAACCGTTGCGGTTGGGCGCTTCGCTGCGGTAGTCCGCCGGCGCTTCGGCCTGCGGCGGCGGCGCGTCGCCGACCAGCGCGATCTTGAGCGGTTCCATCAGGCCTCGACCTCGCAGGCGCGCTCGGCCATCCGCGTCTGCACCAGCGTGGCCACGCTGTCGAGCGAGCGGAACGTCGCCGTCTCCAGGTCTTCGTCGAGGATGCGTATCTGGAACCGGCCTTCGAGCAGATTGATGAACTCGGCCATGCTGATCGAATCCAGCGCCAGGCCGTCCTCCAGGAACGACGCCGCGTCGTCGATCTGGTCGTAGCCGATGTTGAGATCGAGATCCTCGGCGATGATGCGCTTGAGGATGTCGATGACGCGGGATTTATCCATGGCGATAGTCCTTGGTGATGGTGTTCCGGTCGGGTTTGCCGCTGCCCAGACGCGGGAGTTCGGCGGCGAGCACGTAACGGTCCGGCCGTGCGAAGGCCGGCAGCGTGTTCGCCGCATGCTGCTTGAGGGTGTCAACGGTGAGCGCCGACGACGACGCCTGGACGACCGCGGCGATGGCCTTGCCCGCGACGGTGTCCTCGTCGAGCGCGATCGCCACGGCGATTTCGACGCCGGGCCAGCCCATCATCGCGCGCTCCAGATCGGCCAGCACCAGCAGTTTTCCGGCGCGATTGAGGCTGAGGTCGGCCCGGCCCTGGATCGCGAAACTGCCGTCGTCGTGGAACAGCGCGATGTCGCGCGTGTCCCAGGCCGGCGGCACGGCGATGAGGCCGTCCGCGTGCGCGATGTGCGTGGCCGCGTGCGGATGGCGCACGACCAGCCGGGTTTGTTGGGCGCCCGCCTCGGCCGGGAACACACGCACGCCATCGAGCGGATGCAGCGTCTGCGGCTGGTTGGCCGCGGAAATCGCGATCACGCCCAGCTCCGAACTTCCGTACAGGTCGAACACGCGCTGGAACACCACCTGCGCTTGCGCGTGCAGCGGCGCCGGGATGCCGTCGCCGGCCAGCACCAGGCTGCAGTTCTCCGAAATGGGAGCGTGCTTGCGCTGCACCAGGGTGCGCAGCAGATGCGGCGTCGAGTACACCCAGGTCGGCGCGGCGGTGCGCAGCGCTTCGTTGAAGCTGAGCAGGTTGGCCTTCGGCAGCAGATGGACCTGCGCCCCCGCCAGCAGTGCGGGGATCAACGCCGCGCCGAGACCGTACATATGGTGCAGCGGCACGGTGACCAGTACGCGGTCGTGCGCGCGAAGGTCCAACCGCCGCATCGCCAGCGCCGCGGTCGCGAGCAAGTCGTGCGGGTCGTGCCAGATGATTTTCGGGGTGCCCAGCGTGCCCGAAGACAACACCGCCAGGCCGTCCGGATATAGCGGATGCTCCTCGGCGATGCGCGCGCGGTCGTCGCGGATTTCGATCGCGCCACCGATAACGCCATCGCACGCAGCGGGCGCGGCCGCGTCGGCAGCGCACAGCAACGCCGTGCGCCGGTCGACGATGGCGGCCAGCAGCAGCGACAACATGTCGATGTCGCCGATCCCGCGCAGCGCGGGGAACCTGCAGGCCGCATGCGCCTGCCAGCCGGCGCGCCCGCGCGCCAGCAAGGCCTGCACGCCGAGCGATTCGCCGCCCAGGTGCACCACGCTGGCGCTGGAGGCGAGCGCGTCGGTCCAGTCGCGGTCGGCCCGCGTCGCGCGTTCGACTGCGCTCATCGGGCGCGCTCCAGCGATTCGTTGTTGAGGATTTCGCGGATCTCGCCGTAGTGCACGCCGTTGATCGTCATCGAGAAATAGCGCGAAACGGCCCAGTCCGAGGCGGTCTGCAGGGTGTGCGGCGCCGGCACGCGCGCGACTTCGATGTCGCGCTTTTCGAGCAGCCCGAGATTGCCCGGATCGAGCAATTTGCCGATGCCTTCGATGCGCTCGATGAGTTTCTCGCGCTGCTCCGGGTCCAACCGCGACAACGCGATCTCGGATTCGGCCACCAGGACGATGTTGCGCGGATGCCGCACGTAAAGGCGCGAGTGGCGATGCAGGATGTCGCCGCGATGCGGATGCGTTTCGATGGACTGCTGCAGTACTTCGACTTCGACCGGATGGCCGCTGATGGTCTGCAGAAAGAACGTGGTCGAGCCCTGCAGGGCCAGGTAATCGGCGAGCCGCTTGGAAGGCGCGGCCTCGTCCGTACTCAGGAGGGTGTCTGCAGAAGCCAAGCCCGCGCTCGCAAGCGCCGGCTGGAGAGCCAGGAAATCAGAGTTCATGGACGTCCGTGCCGAGAAGCGATTCCATTGGCCGCCGGTGCGGCGACCACTGCCTGTGCGGGTCCAGCGAAGCGGATGCGTCCGTCGGCAAGGCTGCCGGCTTATACAGTCCAATTGTGGAAAGCGCGTGACGACTATAGGCACCGCGCAAGGGGGAATTCAATACACAGGTCTAGCCACGATCACCGTGGATTCGGACCCGTATCACGAAACCCTGGAGACTTCCGCAACGATTCGCTGTTGCAGTCACTTTAGGCCGGACAGGTCTCGCAGACCGAGAAAGCGCGCGCCGTTGAAATAGGGATCGATCGTTGTCCGCCGACGCAGTCAGCGCTTCCATTCGGCGAGCGCGGCGCCGGCCGACACCGAGAACACCCAGGCGGTCTGCCGGCATCGCTTGGCGTTGGGGTCGTAGCCGCCGACGTACATCATGTCCGGCGCGAACGGCGAGGCGGCGAAGGTGCGCGCGGCGACGAGATCGGCGGTGCCGGGCACTTGCGGATCGTCGACGCGTCCCAGCGTGTAGCGCGAGCCGTCGGGATCGCGAATGAGATACCACGCGTCGGTCACCCAGGCATCGGCCGGGTGCGTGTCGAGTTGCGTGCTGTAGGTGGCGCCCAGTCCGCACAGCAACCGCGGCGCGCCGCCGTGCGCATCGGCCACCGGAGTGAAGTCGTCGTAGGCGGCCACGGCATAGGTCGGACGCGTTCCCCACTGCTGGTGCAGGAAATCGATGACATCCAGCTCCAGGGTTTCGCGGAAACCGTCGTTCGGATCGATGCGCACCACGCGGCACAGGTCGCCTTCGAGCGCGGCCAGCAGCACTTCGCCGCTGCCGTTCGGATCGGGCACGGTGCTGAGCCCGCGGAAGCCACTGCTGGGAACCACCAACGGATGAGCAATGGTGTAGACCTTTTCCCACTGCGGCGTCGGGCCATCGATGCGCCGGTAGATGTCGGGCTTGATGCTGACGTATAGCTGGCCGTTGCATCGGGTAAACGACATCGGCCGACGCGTGTAGCCCGACAGCTCGGCGGTTTCGTCCCAGCGGATGCGGCCCGGCACGTCCGGGTCGTAGACGCCGCTGAAGATGCCGGTGGGTGCGGTGCCGGCGAATACGCGTTCCTGGCCGGTCGCAGTGTCGCGATGGATGAAGAAGCTGCGGGTGCTGGCCACGCCGTCGCCGCTGCCCAGATGGGTGCGCGTCCAGGTGCCTGCGTCGTCGTCGAAGCTGTCGACATAGACATGCCCGCGGCTGTCGGAGGGCGCGGCGAGCAGCAGCGACACCGGCGCATCGAGCGAGCGCCCGTGGCCGTCGCGGGTGAAGGTCACCGACTCCAGCGTCGTGCGCCAATGCACGCGCTCGTAAGCGTGGGCGAGCCGCCAGTCGCCATCGGCGCGGTCCAGCACCGCGATCTGCGCGCCGTTGTTCGGATCGTCCGGCCGGTAGTCGTTCAACTTGTACGACAGCGACGCGAACAGGCGCCCGCGATGCGGCACCAGATGCAACACTTCGGTCCCGCCCAGGAGTTGCCCGTCGGCATCCGTCAGCCCGGCTTGGAAGACGCGGCGGAACGAGGCGGGCGCGGTCGGGGTCGATCCATCCATGAGCGGGTTCCGTTGGAAGTGGCTGTCGAGCACCGCGAACGAGGCGGGCTCGCGCGCATGGGCGTAGAGCCGTCGCCGGAACTGCGCCCGCTGCGCGTCTTCGAGATGCAGGTGGTTGGGGATCCAGCGATGGATGCGCTCGCCCATGCCCTGGATGTCGCGGTCCGCACGCTGCTCAAGATGCGCGTGGATGCCGTCGGTGGCGGCGTAACCGCGACTGAGGAACTGCAGGATGCGAAAGCTGGTGCGATAACTGGTGTCGAGCACGCGATGGTGGGTGATCAGCCGCAGCGTCTTGGTCCGCACGTCGTCGATGCCGCAGCCCAGCGGATCGAGCAGCGCGTTGTCGCGGCAGTCGTAATAGAACGCATTGACCGAGAAGTCGCGCATCTGCGCGTCCTCGACCAGATCGGCGCGCGGAACGAACGTGGTGGTCCACATGTCGTCGTTGCGGATGTCCTTCCAGCTGCGCAGCATGTTGATGTCGACGCCGCCGCTGGCTTCGTCGCCCCAACGCAGCACGCCGAAGCGCTGGTTGTGCATGCGCACGCCGTCGATGGCCGGATACGCTTCGCGCAGGCGCAGCAGCGCGTCGTCGGCGGCCGCGTCCACGCACAGGTCGATGTCGTTGCCCGGTTGCCCGACCAGCCAGTCGCGCGGCGCGCCGCCGACGATGAACACGCGCATGCCGGCAGCCTGGAGCAGCTCGATCACCTCGCCGACGCGCACGTCGTGGCGGTCGTCGCGATACACCGGCCGCGCGTAGGCGTCGGCGATCAGGACAGGATCGAGCGCGGCATCGATGCGGTTCACGAGCGCGTCCCCACGCCGCGGCCGAGCAGGGCCAGGGCGAGCGCGGACAGGCCCAGCGTCAGGCCGAGCATCACCGCGATGGACAGGCCGAAGCCCGACGCGCCGGTGCCGAGCACGCCGTAGCGGAAGGTGCCGATCATGTGCGCCAGCGGATTGACCTGGGCGACCGCCTGCCATGGCGCGTCCAGCAGGCTGATCGGGTAGAACACGCCACCGAGGTAGGCCAGCGGCGTGAGCACGTAGTGCGAGACGTGGCCGATGTCGTCGAGCGTCTTCGCGTACAGCGCGTTGATGAAGCCCAGCAGCGAGAAGATCGTCGCGGCCAGCAACGCCGACAGCACGGCGACCAGCGGGTGCGCCAGGGACAGCGACGGCGACAGCACCAACGCGATGGCGACGACGATCGCGCCCACCATCAGGCTGCGCACCACCGCGCCGGCGACGTAGCCGAGCAGGATGATCCAGTTGCGCATCGGCGACACCAGCATCTCCTCCACCGCGCGGTTGAAGCGAACGAAGAAGAACGAACTGGAGGCGTTGCCGTAGCTGCTGGTGATGATGCACATCATCACCAGCCCGGGGGTGATGAACTGCAGATAGCTCGAGCCGCCGTCGACGCTGCCGATGCGGTCGCCGATCAGCTTGCCGAAGATCGCGAAGTACAGCGCGGTGGACACCGCCGGCGGCACCAGCGTCTGCAGCCACAGGCGCAGGATGCGCGAGACCTCGCGGCGCACGATGCAATGCAGCGCGATCAGATCGGAGGAGACGCTCATGCCTGACGGCCCCGGGCCGGAACGCGATGCTGCCGCATGCAGGCTCAGACCTCGCCGCCGGCCGCGCGCCAGGCGTTGGCCCGTGCGGTGATGCGCACCACCAGGATCTTCTTCAGCGCGCTGTATTCCAGCCAGGTCTGGCCCGGCGTGGCCGCCAGTTCGCGCTTGAGCTCGACGTAGCGCTGCCGCTCCTGCGGGAACGCGCACAGGAAGTCGCGAAAATTCTTGATCTCGGCCAACCGCGGGTTGTCGGCGGCGCAGGTGTGGACCACGAACGAGCGGCCGCCGTCCTGCGCGATCCGCCAGTGCCACGCGAAGCCGGCGTCGATCGGGCTTTCGCCATGGGCCTGATAACCCAGTCCGGCCAGCGTGCGCGCCACGCGCTCGATCGCCGCCGCATCGCGCATCGCCACCACGATGTCCAGGATGTCCTTGCTCGCCAGTTGCGGAATCGCGGTGCTGCCGATGTGTTCGATGCCGGCCACGTCTTCGTCGGCGAGCGCCGCCAGCAGGCGCTGTTTCTCGTCGCCGAACGCTTGCGGCCAGGCCGGGTCGTAGCCGCCGTGCAGGTTCAGATCGAGCGCCGGCGCGCGCACGCGCGAGTAGCGGCGCACGAATTGCTCGACGCTTTCCGCGCCCAGCTCGCCGGGCTGCACCTGCGCCCGCAGCCGCCGGAGGACGCGCGCCACCTGCAGCGCCCCGCTGAGATCTCCTGCCGCTGCATTCATCGCGTTGCGTCTCGCAGTCCGCGCGCAGCCGTCTCGCGCCATGCGGCGCGCAGGAGCGAAGTCGTATTTGAGACGGCGTCCGAAGTTTCGCGGTCGGCGATGCCGAGTGCGGCGGACGTAGGCGGGTGTGAGACGGCGGGTAGCGGATTCATCCTGATCCTGAGCGCGACTGCTGAACTCCTGGGGGTAACATAGCATGCAGTCCGCGGGTCCCCGATAGTGAGATCCGGCGCCGCGGCCGACTGCCGCCCTGGTCGAAAACCTCGCCCCGGGGCGCCGCCGCACCGGCGTTGCGTCTAATAGCAACGCACTGCGTTTCGCTTCAAGAACGACTCGGCGACGGCGAGCCCGCGATCATCGCAGAATCCGACGCGGCGCTCACGATGCCGCAAAACCGGCCTTTTATATCTGTGAGCGGCAACACCTTATGCCGCGCGGAAATCTATAGATCATTGATCGCACAGGACGCACCGTGCGATCGCTCGCCCGTGGAAGTTTGCATCGCTAAACGGACTTACAGGGAGCCGCCATGAAATTGCTCAGATTGCTATCGGTTCTGGCAGTTTTTCTTTTCAGTCAGCCGGCCTACGCCGCCTACATCAATGTATCGCCGCTTCCGGTCGTGGTCCCTGCGGGGCAGTCGACCACCAACGTTACGATCTCGTGGGGCGACGCGTTCTCCACTACCTGCGTGTGGTGGAACGGGGACCCGAGCAACAACAACTACACGCCGTGGGGCCCGCAGAAATGCGGCGGCGGCGGCGGAACCGCGACGCCCTACGCGCTTACGCCCGGACGATACAAGTTTTGGATAAGCGAAGGATCGTCCTCGAATGCGGTCCGATCCGAAATCAGATTCACGGTGGAAAGCGCGCCCGCCAATCCGATCGGCCTGTTCGCCACGCCGAATCCGGTCACGATTCCGTCGGGTCAAACGTCGACCAACTTCTTGCTGACCTGGAATTGGCCGGGATATTCGAGCTTCGACGTATGGGTGACCGTGGACGCCGCGCCGAATGCGCTGTGCATCGGTCAGGGGATCGGGCCTTCCGGCTCCAGCACCAACGTGGGCATAGGCTCGCGCCAGAAACTGATCTTCTATCTGGTGCCGACGTCAGGCGCAGGCTGCAGAGCCGGCACGACTTCGCCAAGCATTCCCACGCCGATTCTGACGACGCTGACGGTCACCACTACGAACTGAGGTACGCGCGCCCGAACGTGTGCGGATGTATTGTCGAGCACGCACTGCTTCGCAGGCGCTCAAAACAAAAGGGCCCCAAGGGCCCTTTTGTCCATGCCTATCGGCTCGCCCGCAACGCGCTTGCGCGATCGCGACGGCGCTATCGCCTCAGCCGCACTTCGAATACCCGCAGTTCAAGCACGTCGCGCAGCCGTCCATGATCACCACCGCCTTGGTATTGCACTTGTGGCACATGGTCGCGCTGGGCGGGAAGCTGGCGCCGTCGCCGGTGACGGTGACGTCTTCGCTGCGCGGGGCGACTACGCTGATCGAGGCGCCGGCGTCAGCGTTTTTTTTTGAGCGTTCTTCGTAGGCGCGGCGCTTCTCGGCGATGAGTTCGCGCTGGGAGTCGCTCATTTCCGGGTCGTGGATCATGCCGATCGACTTGAGGTGGTCTTCGACGATCGCGCCGAGTTCGGCCACCAGCGAGGGCATGTAGACGCCGCCGGCCTTGAAGTAGCCGCCGCGCGGGTCGAACACGGCCTTCATCTCGTCGACCAGGAAGGTCACGTCGCCGCCCTTGCGGAACACCGCCGACATGATGCGCGTGAGCGCCACGATCCACTGGAAGTGGTCCATGTTCTTGGAGTTGATGAAGATCTCGAACGGACGGCGCAGTTCGTGTTCGGTGCCGGCGTTGAGCACGATGTCGTTGATGGTCACGTACAGCGCGTGCTCGAACAGCGGCGATTTGATCTTGTAGGTCGAGCCGATCAGGATCTCGGGGCGCTCGATGCGTTCGTGCATCTGGATCACGTTGTCGACCGGCAGTTCGGCCGGCGCGGCGGCCGCGCTCGCGGCGGCGGCCTTGGCGGCGGCGTCCTTAGCCTTGTCTTCCGGCGTGACCACGCTGTAGCCCTTGATTTTCTTCTCGATCTTGACGGCCATGGGCCCGACTCCTGCGTTGCTGCGCTGCTGTTGCTGATGGGGGAAGCTCGTTGCCGGGCGGGGACGCCGCCCTGCCCTCTCCCGTCGCGGGACGGGAGAGGGACTTCGCGGAACTCAGCGCTTGGCGGCCTTCTTGGCGGCCTTCTTCGCCGGCGCCTTCTTGGCCGCGGCCTTCTTCACCGCTTTCTTGGCGGCTTTCTTGGCCGGCGCTTTCTTGGCGACGGCTTTCTTGGCGGCGGCCTTCTTCGCCGGCGCCTTCTTCGCCGCGGCCTTCTTGACCGCCTTGACCGCCTTCTTCACCGCCTTCTTGGCGGCGGCCTTCTTGGTCGCGACTTTCTTGGCGACCTTCTTGGCCGCCTTCTTCGCGGTCTTCTTGGCGGCGGCCTTCTTGCCGGTGGCCTTGGCCTTCAGCGAGGAGGCTTCCTTCTTGGCCGTGGCGCTGGCCTTGGCGAGCTTCTTCTTGGCGTCGCCGACCGCCTTCTTGGCGGCCTTGCGGGCGCGCTTGGCGGTCTGCTTGACCGAGGCCACGGCCTCTTCGGCGCGCGTGGCGATGGCGCTGCCGAGGTTGGACGCGGTTTCCTTCACGTTCTCGGCCGCCTGGGTCAGGGTCGCCGTCACTCCATTACCGTTGCTCATTGTGCCCTCCTGGTGGGCGGTATCGTCTTAGGCGTACGCATGGTTACGTGCAGCAATCGGGGTGTTGCCGGAGTGATGCTATACCTGTGGCGCGCCGTAAAAACAGAGGGCGCGCGCCGCTGCGACCAACGGCGCAGAGCCGGCGCGGCGCAGTGGATCGCAAATCGGCGAGTTCGCTGCGCCGCCTGAACGGGAACGCCCGCCTTCGCGCCGCCCGGCCCGGGGCCGGCGGCGCGCGGCGGGCGCGCCGTCAGAACTTGCCGTAGTAGCCTTCTTTCAGCGCGTCGAACAGGTTGGCGGCGGTGTGCATCTCGCCGTCGTATTCGATTTGCTCGTTGCCCTTGACCTCCAGCACGCTGCCGTCTTCGAGCTCGAAGCGGTAGGTGGTGTTCTCAAGGTCGGCTTCCTTGACCAGCACGCCCTGGAAGGCGGCCGGGTTGAAGCGGAAGGTGGTGCAGCCCTTGAGGCCCTGCTGGTGGGCGTAGCGGTAGATGTCCTTGAACTGCTCGTACGGGTAGTCCGTGGGCACGTTCGCGGTCTTGGAGATCGAGGAATCCACCCACTTCTGCGCGGCGGCCTGGACGTCGACGTGCTCTTTCGGGCTGATGTCGTCGGCGGCGATGAAGTAGTCCGGCAGCTTGGCCTCGGCTTCGTCGCTGAACGGCATCGCCTTGGGGTTGATGAGTTCGCGGTAGGCCAGCAGCTCGAACGAGTAGACGTCGACCTTTTCCTTCGACTTCTTGCCTTCGCGGATCACGTTGCGGCTGTAGTGATGGGCGAAGGACGGCTCGATGCCGTTGGAGGCGTTGTTGGCCAGCGACAGCGAGATCGTGCCGGTCGGCGCGATCGAGCTGTGGTGGGTGAAGCGCGAGCCGGTTTCGGCCAGTTCCTCGACCAGCTCCGGCGCGGCCTCGGCCACCCGCTGCATGTAGCGCGAGTACTTGGCGTGCAGCACCTTGCCCGGGATGTCCTGGCCGACGGTCCAGCCGTCGCGCTTCATTTCCGGGCGCTTGCGCAGCATTTCGGCGGTGACGGTGAAGATCTCGTCCATGATCGGCGCGGCGCCCTTTTCCTTCGCCAGCGCCAGGCCCATCTCCCAGCCGGCCACGGCCATTTCGCGGGCGATGCGCTCGGTGAACTCGCACGACTCGGCCGAGCCGTACTTCATCTTCAGCATCGTGACCGTGCTGCCCAGACCGAGGAAGCCCATGCCGTGGCGGCGCTTGCGCATGATCTCGTTGCGCTGCTGCTCCAGCGGCAGGCCGTTGACCTCGACCACGTTGTCGAGCATGCGGGTGAACACGCGCACGACTTCCTTGTACTCCTCCCAGTCGAACTCGGCCCGGTCGGTGAAGGCGTTGCGCACGAACTTGGTCAGATTGACCGATCCCAGCAGGCAGGCGCCGTAGGGCGGCAGCGGCTGTTCGCCGCAGGGGTTGGTGGCGCGGATGGTCTCGCACCACCAGTTGTTGTTCATCTCGTTGACGCGGTCGATCAGGATGAATCCGGGCTCGGCGTAGTCGTACGTCGAGACCATGATCATGTCCCACAGGTGCCGGGCGCGGATGTGGCCGTAGATCTTGCACGCCACCAGGCCGTCGTCGCGGACGATGTAGTTGCGGTGGGTCGGCCAGTCGCGCCAGACCGTCTGCTCGGGGTTCTCCAGGTCCAGGTCGCCCTTTTCCTTGATGTTGACCGGGAACACCAGCGGCCAGTCGGCGTCGCTGTCGACCGCTTCCATGAAGCCGTCGGTGATCAGCAGCGATAGGTTGAACTGGCGCAGGCGGCCGTCTTCGCGCTTGGCGCGGATGAAGTCCTTCACGTCGGGATGGCTGACGTCGAAGGTGCCCATCTGCGCGCCGCGGCGGCCGCCGGCGGAGGAGACGGTGAAACACATCTTGTCGTAGATGTCCATGAAGGACATCGGCCCCGAGGTGTAGGCGCCGGCGCCGGCGACGAACGCGCCGCGCGGCCGCAGGGTCGAGAATTCGTAGCCGATGCCGCAGCCGGCCTTGAGGGTCAGGCCGGCCTCGTGGACCTTCTCCAGGATCCCGTCCATCGAATCTTCGATGGTGCCCGAGACCGTGCAGTTGATGGTCGAGGTGGCCGGCTTGTGTTCCAGCGCGCCGGCGTTGGAGGTGATGCGGCCGGCGGGGATGGCGCCGCGGCGCAGCGCCCAGACGAAACGCTCGTACCAGTACTGCTGCTTCTCGGCGTTGGGCTCGGCGTCGGCCAGGGCCCGCGCCACGCGCTGGTAGGTTCCGTCGATGTCGGCATCGACCGCGTCCCCCGACTTGGTCTTGAGCCGGTACTTCTTGTCCCAGATGTCCTGGGACGCGGGCTGCAGCGCGATCTCCTGCTCTGCCGCCGGGTGCTTGACCGCCTCGAGGCGCACGGTGCTCATGCCTGTTTCGTCTCCTTCAATGGCGGCGGGCCGTTGGGTTGCGCCCGCCGCCGGTGGTTTCTTTGTACGAGGTAATCGGGGGATGGTGCTTACGGTGTCGCAATGTGCCGGGTCACAGCACGGGTGGTGCCACTACTGCATCGGTGAAGCGGGTCAAACCGGTAATCGGGACTTTCTTTTTGTGTCCCGAAACGGAGTTCCCCAGACGTGTTGTGTATCGATTCACGTGTGTAGGAACCGTCGCGGGTGGATTGCATCCGCTCGGGCGATGGCGGCCCGGCGCGGGTCGTTGCGAGCGCGCCGTCAGCCCCCCGCCGACGACGATGCGCGCGGCGCGTTGGCTACGCGTCGCGTGCTGCCTTTTTGGTGGTTGCGAGGTTCGCGTCCGCTCTCGTCATGAGCATGTACCGCCTCAAGGAGACGTGAAGACCTTCCCAAGCCGAACCCCTACGCTTGGGCTCCCTCCGCAGGGCCAACCACTAGATGTTGTGGCCTCGCAGGGGTTCAACGCTACGCCCGGCGTTCCTGGAAGTCAACGGCTTGTTGATGACTATCACGCTTCGCAGGGCTTCGCCGCGACCGGGGTCGCAGCCCGGCCGCGCCCGCGCATGCCGCACACGCAGCGTGCCTGCGCGGCGCAACGCGACGGCGGCGACTTCATCGGGTATTTATTGCCGCTCTCCAACACTGCACAGCGGCGCCGGAACGAGTCGCGGCCGTCGCGGTCCAAGCCCGCGCGCGGCGCTTGAAGCCGCGGGCCGCCGCCACGATTGCTGTAACCACGCACGATTCGGGAACGCGCGCCGCCGCGGCGTTCGTTCCGCCCGCCCCGCCCTCCCGTCCACGCAACTTCGGAACCGCGACACGATGCGCCCCTTGCCGACCTTGTTGACCCTCGCCCTGGCCGCCGCGTTCGGCGGTTTCGCCGCCACCGCCATCCGCGAAGGCCTGGAGGCGCCGGCGCAGGCCGCGCCGCCGCCGGCGATCCCGTCGGTGACCGTGCCGGCCGCGGCGGCGCTGCCGGCCTCGGTGGTCGGCCAGCAGCTGCCGTCGCTGGCGCCGATGCTGCAGCGGGTCACCCCGGCGGTGGTCAGCGTGCACACCAAACAGACCGTGCGCATCCGCAACCCCTTCGCCAACGATCCGATCTTCCGCCGGATGTTCCCCAACATCCCGCAGGAACGGATCAACGAGTCGCTGGGCTCGGGCGTCATCATCGACGCCAAGAACGGCTATGTGCTGACCAACCACCACGTCATCGAGGGCGCCGACGAGGTCTCGGTGACGCTGGCCGACGGGCGCACGGTCAAGGCCGACTTCATCGGCTCCGACCCGGACACCGACGTGGCGCTGATGCGCATCCCGGCGCAGAACCTCAGCGCGATTTCGCTGGCCGATTCTGACGCGCTGCGGGTCGGCGATTTCGTGGTCGCGGTCGGCAACCCGTTCGGCATCGGCCAGACCGTCACCTCCGGCATCGTCTCGGCGGTGGGCCGCAGCGGCCTGCGCGGGCTGGGCTACCAGAACTTCATCCAGACCGACGCCTCGATCAATCCGGGCAATTCCGGCGGCGCGCTGGTCAACCTCAACGGCGAGCTGATCGGCATCAACACCGCCAGCTTCAACCCGCAGGGCAGCATGGCCGGCAACATCGGCCTGGGCTTCGCGATCCCGGTGAATCTGGCGCGCAACATCAAGGACCAGTTGATCGCCAACAACGGCGTCGTGCGCCGCGGCACGCTGGGGCTGGAGTCGCAGGACGTGACCCCGCAGCTGGCCGCCGCGCTCAAGCTGGCCGAGCCGCGCGGCGCGCTGGTCTCGCGCGTGTTCGCCGGCAGCGCCGCGGCCGCGGCCGGGCTGCGCGCGGGCGACGTGATCCTGGCGGCCAACGGCCAGCGCGTCGACGGGCGCGATGCGCTGCGCAATTTCGAAGGCCTGCAGTCGATCGGCAGCAAGATCGCGCTGGACGTGCGCCGCGACGGCCAGGCGCTGCAGCTCAACGCCACCTTGCGCGAGCAGCCGCGCTCGCTGGCCGGCGCCGATCTCGATCCGCGCCTGGCCGGCGCCAGCTTCGGCGAGCTGCCCGAACGCCTGCGCCAGTCCGGCCTGTCGGGCGTGGTGGTGGAAAGCGTGGCCCGCGGCAGTCGCGCCGAGGCCAACGATTTGCGCAAGGACGACATCATTCTTGCGGCCAGCAGCGGCAATTTCGATGATCTTCCGGGCTTCCGCGCGAGCTTCACGCGCGCCCCGGCACAGTTGCTGCTGCGCGTGCAGCGCGGCAACAACGTCGGCAACCTGGCGCTGCGCTGACTGCGCCGTCCCGCCCGGCGCACGCGGGCCGTTAACATCGGCCCGCTAAGATCGAGGCGCCTAGATCGAGCCATTGAGTAAGATCGACCGCGCCAACGCACGGCCGCCACGGCGGCCGCGCCCCGCGACACCCGTTCAACGCCGCGCAAGGGCCGCTGCATCGCCCGGCCCGACCGCGGCACGCCGAACCCGGGACACGTTCCGCGGTTCATTCCCGCAGCAATACGGAGGAAACCACATGTCCCCCACCTCGACCGATAACGTCAAGAGCAACCTCGGCCAGGCCGGCAGCCACCTCAAGCAGGCCGCCAGCGACGCCGGCGAAGCGATCCGCAGCGCCGCCGGCGTGGCCGGCGAAGAGCTCAAGCTCGGCAAGGCCAACGTCAAGTCCGATCTGGCCGACAGCGCGCTGGCCGGCATCGCCGCGGCCGAGCACGCCGGCGGCGCCGCGCGCGAGCAAGTCGACGCGCTGATGGACAAGGGCCGCGATCTGATCGAAAGCGCCGCCGAGCTGGTGCGCGAGCGTCCGCTGGCTTCGTTCGGCGTCGCCTTCGCCGCCGGCTTCATCATCGCCAAGCTCGCCCGCAGCGGCGACAAGTAAGTGAGCGCAAGCGACGCGCCCAACGCCGAGCGCGCGCCGGGCGAAGCCCCGCGCGCCGACGGCAGCAACCGCAGCGAGCCCCGACAGGGGCCGCTGCCGCTGGAGGACGCGGTGCGCGAGATCGGCGATGCCGGCCGCGAAGGCCTGTCCGCCGCGCTCGACACCGGCCGCGCGCTGCGCGGCCTGTTGATCGCCGATCTCGCCCTGGCCCGCAGCGCGCTGGGCCGGGCGCTGATGTGGGTGGCGGTGGCGATCGTGTTCGGTGCGTCCTCGTGGCTGTTGTTGATGGCGGCGCTGATCGCGCTGTTGCAGGGCGTGCTGGGCTGGTCGTGGCTGGCGTCGATGTCGACCGCGGCCGGGCTCAGCCTGGTGGTGACGGCCATCGGCGCGTGGCAGGCGTTGCGTTATTTCGAATACACCCGGCTCGCGGCGACGCGGCGGCAGTTGCGCCGCATGGGCCTGGGCCACGACGACGACGACGATCGCGAGATCGACGCGCGGCAACCCAAGGAGGCGCGATGAGCCGGTTCGATCGCCTGCAGCGACGCGTGGACAAGCGCGAGCGTTTGCTCGAGGGCCGCTACGAGCAGGTGCAGGAACGCAAGCAGGTGTTGCTCAAGACCTGGCGCGAGGCGTGGACGCCGGGGCGGATCGTGGTCGTGGGGCTGGTGACCGGTTTCTTCATGGGCCGCGCCGAGCCGGTCAAGATCGCGGTCAAGAGCGGCAATCTGATGCAGATCGTGAGCCTGTTGTCGGGGCTGTTCGCCGGCGCTGGCGCGCAGGAAGCGGCGGACGAAGCTGGGCAGGCGGCCGGTCAGGCCGGGCGCGCGGCACGTGCGGCGGGGCAGGCGGCGGATGGGGCGCAGGCGGCGGCGGAACGCAGCGCGGCTTGATTTCGTTTTGACTCGGGGGCGCTGAGCGAGGCTTCGGGGCTCGGACCTTGGGCCGGGGAAGCTCCCCGCGGGCTAGGGCCTGCGGCAAACGCCCGCGGGGAGCTTCCCCGGCCCAAGGCCCTCCACCTCTTCTGATGGCTCGCATGCGCGGCGTGTGCATGCACGTCCGCCCAGCTCGCGCCGTAGCACCGGCGCCCTTCCCCACCCACCCAACGAAAATCGGAGCATCGGGCCTGGCGGGGTTCCCCACGGGCGTTTGCCGCAGGCCCTAGCCCGTGGGGAACCCCGCCAGGCCCGATGCCCCCGCGCCCCCAACACATCGCGCTGGCGCGTACACGCGCAAGAGCGCACAGTTTGCGCCGGTTCCGCCGCATCGCCGCCGCCTTGATCCCGTCCCCGCCGTCCGCCACCGATTCCGTCCCGCCGCCTGCGCCGGACGCCGCTACCGCTTCCGTCGCCGGCGAATCCGGCGTCGTGCCTGCGCAGCCGCGCCCGCGCGGGCCGGTGTCGCTGCTGGTCCTGGCCACGCTCGCATTCGGCTACACCTTGTGGGCGGCGCAGGAGCTGCTGCTGCCGATCCTGCTGGCGGCGTTCTTCGCCCTGGTCGGCAATCCGATCCTGCGCCTGCTCGGCAAGCTGCGCCTGCCGCGGCTGTTGGCCGCGCTGCTGGTGCTGGCCGGCGGCCTGGCCATCGCCGGCACCCTGACCCTGCAATTAGCCGAACCGGCCGGCGAGTGGGTGCGGCAGGTGCCCAAGGAACTCAAACAGGTCGGCCCCAAGCTGCGGCAGATGACCAAGCCGCTGCAGGACGCCAACCGCGCCGCGCAGAACTTCGCCCGCGCCGCCGGCGGCGAGAACACCGCCAAACCGGTGCAGGTGGTCAAGACCGAACTCGACGATCCCTACCGCGCGCTGACCTCCACGCCCAAGCGCGTGGCCCAGGTGCTGGCCGTGGTGCTGCTGACCTTCTTCTTCATGGTGTTCGGCGAATCGCTGCAGCGCAACGCCATCGCCCTGTTGCCGAGCCAGCAGCAGAAGAAACTCACCATCGACATCCTGCATTCGATCGAGCGCGAGATCTCGCGCTACGTGCTCACCATCAGCCTCATCAACACCGGCCTGGGCCTGGCCCTGGCCGGCGCGCTGTACGCGCTGGGCACGCCGCTGCAGGAAGCGCTGCTGTGGGGCACGATGGCCGCGATCCTCAACTTCGCGCCCTTCGTCGGCCCGCTGATCGGGGTGGCGGTGATGCTGGTGATGGGGCTGGTCGCCTTCGACGAACTGTGGCCGTCGCTGCTGCCCGCCGGGCTGTATCTGGGCCTGCACACCATCGAATCGCAAGTGGTGACGCCGCTGGTGCTGGGCCGGCGCATGCGCCTGTCGCCGCTGGTGCTGATGCTGGCGCTGATGTTCTTCGGCTGGCTGTGGGGCATCGTCGGCCTGCTGCTGGCGGTGCCGCTGCTGGTGTGCGTGAAGCTGGTGCTGGCGCGGATCGAAGGCCTGGACGGCTGGGCCCGGCTGCTGGAATGAGCGGGGCATGATCCTCGCCACCGATGTCCACTATTTCGGTGCCAGCGCGCGTGCGGCCGGGGTGTTGTTCGCCGACTGGAGCGATCCGCAGGCAGCGGCGACGCTGACCGTCGATATCGACCAGGTCGCCGACTACGAACCCGGCGCGTTCTACCGCCGCGAACTGCCGTGCCTGGCCGCGCTGCTGGCCCGGCTCGACGCGGCGCCGGACTGCATCGTCGTCGATGGCCACGCCTGGCTCGACGGCGCCGGCCGGCCCGGCCTGGGCGCGCACCTGTGGGAATCGCTGCAGCGCCGCACCGGCGTGGTCGGCGTCGCCAAGACCCGCTTCGTCGACACGCCGGCGGACGCCGAAGTCCTGCGCGGCGGCGGCACCCGGCCGCTGTACGTGACCGCCGCCGGCCTCGACCCGGCGGCAGCGCGCGCCGCGGTGGCGCGCATGGCCGGCGCGCACCGGCTGCCGGACTTGCTCAAGCAGGCCGACCGGCTGGCGCGCGGCGGCTGAACGCGGCCGCGCGCGCGCACGGCGACGCGCGTCGGCCATTGCGGCCGCCCCGGCAGGCTAAAATGCCGGCATGAGCTTCCCCGTCCGCGCCATCACCCTGGACCTCGACGACACCATCTGGCCGATCGCGCCGGTGATGCTGCGCGCCGAGGCGATCCTCGACCAATGGCTGCGCACGCATGCGCCGCGCACCGCCGCGCGGTATCCCATCGAAGCGGTGCGCGCGCTGCGCGACCGCATCGCCGGCGAGCGCCCGGATCTGGCCCACGACTACACCACCCAGCGCCGCCTGACCTTGCAGCACATGCTGCGCGAGTCCGGCGACGACCTCGCCCTGGCCGAGCCGGCGTTCGATGCGTTCTTCGCCGCGCGCTGCGAAGTCGAGCACTACGCCGACAGCGAAGCCGCGCTGGCGCGGCTGGCGGCGAAGGTTCCGCTGGCGGCGCTGAGCAACGGCAACGCCGACCTCAAGCGGATCGGGCTGATGCCGCTGTTCCGCTTCCAGCTGGGCGCGCGCGAGCACGGCCGGGCCAAGCCCGACGCCAGCATCTTCCACGCCGCCTGCGCGCGCCTGGAGCAGGAACCCGCGCAGGTGCTGCACGTCGGCGACGACATCGAACTGGACGTGGTCGGCGGCCGCCTGGCCGGCCTGCGCACGTGCTGGATCAACCGCGAGGCGCGCGCGTGGCCGGCGCATCACCCGCGCCCGGACCTGGAATTTTCCACCCTCACCGCTCTGGCCGACTGGCTGGAGCGCGCCCCATACGACCGCACGCCCCGCACGGACACCGCCGCCGCATGACTCTGCCCCTGGGTTTCACCTCCTCCGACGCCGGCGCGCTGCCGCTGGACCTGATCGGCCGCGCCGACTTCGCCGCCTGGCGCGACGCGCTGCCGGCCCCCACCGCCGCCTGGGTGCAGGCGCACGGCTTCGACGGCTCGCCCGGCAGCAGCGTGCTGCTGCCCGGCCCGGACGGCCAGCTGATGGGCGCGGCGGTCGGCATCGGCGATCCGCTCGACCCGTATTCCTACGGCCACGCGCCGTTCGCGCTGCCGGCGCGGACCTGGCGCACCAGCGGCCGCCACGAGCCCGGCGTGCGCGACGCGCTGCGCCTGGGCTGGGGCCTGGGCAGCTACCGCTTCGACCGCTACAAGTCGACGCCGCGCGCGCCGGCGCAGTTGCTGGTCGACAACGCCGACGACGAAGTCTTCGCCGTGCTCGCCGCCAGCGTGCGCGTGCGCGATCTGGTCAACACCCCGACCGAGCACATGGGCCCGGCCGAACTGGAGCAGATCGCGCGCGAGATCGCCCAGCGCCACGGCGCCAGGATCGAAGTGACCACCGGCGAGGAACTGCTGGCGCAGAACTTCCCCGCCATCCACGCCGTCGGCCGCGCCTCGCACCGCGCGCCGCGCCTGATCGCGCTGGAATGGGGCGACGCCGCGCATCCGCACGTGGCCCTGGTCGGCAAGGGCGTGTGCTTCGACACCGGCGGCCTCGACCTCAAGCCCGCCGACGGCATGCGCTGGATGAAGAAGGACATGGGCGGCGCCGCGCACGCGATCGCCCTGGCCGAGCTGATCATGGCGCGCAAGCTGCCGCTGCGGATCACCCTGCTGGTGCCGGCGGTCGAGAACGCCGTCGGCCCCGACGCGTTCCGCCCGGGCGAGGTGATCGCCACCCGCCAGGGCATCAGCGTGGAGATCGACAACACCGACGCCGAAGGCCGGGTGATCCTGTGCGACGCGCTGACCTACGCCGGCGAGCGCAAGCCGGCGCTGCTGCTCGACTTCGCCACCCTGACCGGCGCGGCGCGCATCGCGCTGGGCCCGGACCTGCCGGCGCTGTACTCCAACCAGGACACGCTGGCGCAGGACTGGCTCGACGCCGGCATCGTTCAGCGCGACCCGGTCTGGCGCATGCCGCTGTGGCGCCCGTACCTGCGCTACCTCACCAGCCACATCGCCGACATCGCCAACGGCGGCCCGTCGAAGATGGCCGGCTCGGTGACCGCAGCGCTGTACCTGGAGCGCTTCGTCCCGGCCGACCAGGCCTGGGCGCACCTGGACGTGTACAGCTGGAACGACGCCGACCGCCCCGGCCGCCCGGCCGGCGGCGAAGCGCAGGGCTTGCGCGCGGTGTACGCGATGCTCAAGTCGCGCGCGGCGCGCTGAGGCTGCGATGCGCGCGCCTGGGGTGAGAACGCGCTCGGTCGCGCTGACGTTTGCGGCGATGGTGGCTGCGGCGCCGGCGATGGCGGCGGAACAGACGCCGGCGGCGGACGCGGCGCAATCGAATCCGGCGGTATCGAATACCGCCGTGCCGAACGCGGCGATCTCGGGATCGGCGCAGCCGTCGACGGTTGCGCGCTCGCAATTGGTGCGCTCGCCCGCCCCTGTGCCCGCCGACGACCGGCTCAAGGTCTTCCTCGCCGGCAGCATCGACATGGGCGGCACCCAGGACTGGCAGGCGCAGCTCGCGCGCGAGCTCGCCGACGAAGGCGTGGTGCTGCTCAACCCGCGCCGCGAGGATTGGAACCCGGCGTGGAAGCCGGTCGCCGAGGAACCCGAATTCCGCCGCCAGGTGGAATGGGAACTCACCGCGCTGCAACGCGCGGACGTGATCGCGATGTACCTGGCGCCGGGCTCGCAGGCGCCGGTCAGTCTGCTCGAGCTCGGCCTGCACGCTGGCTCGGGCAAGGTCCTGCTGGCCTGCCCGGACGGGTTCTGGCGCAAGGGCAACGTCGACATCGTCGCCCAGCGTTACGGCATTCCCCGCTACGACTCGCTGCCGGCGCTGGCGCAGGCGGTGCGCGAACGGCTGGCCGAACTGCGCCGCGCACGCGCGCGCTGAGCGCACGCTCGGATCTACACACGTCACCCGCCGAATCGCGGCGAACACGCGCGACGCCCGGCGACGGCGCGCCTTCGAACATCTCGCGATGACGCGGCGCGCGAACGAGCAGCTGCCCGGCCGCAGGCGCAACCCGCGCCAGCCCGCTCGCCCGGATCGCCCAGCACAAACGAAGCGCCGGCGCGGCCGGGCCGCGCGCCGCCCGCTGTCCTCTCCCGCGCCCGTATCCCGTTATTCCTTGCGGTTCCGGGTGTCCCAGGGGACTGGCGCCCGGACTCGTGTTCAGACAAAATGTGATTTGTGGCACATTAATTCAGTGCCATGAATCACTGTAGTCCGCCCGGGCCTGCGTCCGGGTCTCAGGGCCGCCAGGCAGCCTCAGCGCCCGAACCTTCGCAGTAAGGCTCGAAACAGGGGAATCCATGAATCGCTCGACCCAACTCGGCCGCACGGCCGGCGCGCTGCTGTGCGCGTTCGCGCTGGCTTTCGCCGGCACCGTCCTGGCCAACGGCGCCAGCACCCAGCGCACGGCCAACACCACCGGCGGCCTGCTGGCCGACGGCTCCGACGGCCTGCGCGTCATTTGGGGCAGCAACAGCCAGTTCCAGGTGCGGCTGGGCAATGCCGACCAGGTCTACAACAGCGGCGCCACGCCCTCCAGCGGCAGCATGTTCAACAGCGTCTCGCTGCGAGTGGACCGCGGCGCCGGCGCGGTGCGCGTCTACAACAACAACGACAACTCCAACGGCGCGCCGTTCCTGCAGTTCACCCAGGCCTCGCAGAGCGGGATCTCCGCCGCCTCGCCCTATCAGGTGACCACGGTGTTGCGCCCCAGCAACGCGGCCGACAACGGCATCAGCGTCAGCATCGACGACCGCTATGTGACCCCGCAGGCTTGGTTCACCCGGCGCGTCACCCTGAGCGGCCTGCCGACCACCGGCGCGTCGATCAAGTTCTACCAGAACATCGACACGTATCTGCAGGGTGGCGACAACGGGCCCGGCTTCGTGCGCACCAGTCCCGGCAACAACAGCGGCCGCCCCGATCTGGTCGGCGTGGCCAAGGGCACCCAGTTCGAAGCGCTGTGGTGGGAGCCCTCGTCGGGCACGCCCAATTGGGACCGCTACTTCACCGGCCGGTTCGACTGGCCCAAGCTGCTGACGTGCTACGGCAACACCACCGGCACCGGCGCCTGCACCACCGGCACCGGCAATCTCGACAATACCGTCAACACCAACGCCGGCACCGACAACGGCATCGCCGCGCAGTGGGACGTGCCGGCCGGCGTTTCGACCTACACCATCGAGTACCGCGTCACCTTCGCGCTGGCATCGGTCGACCTGATCAAGCGCTTCGCCCCGGCGACGATCAACGTCGGCGGCGTGTCGACGCTGACCTTCGACCTGACCAACAAGAGCGTCAATCCCGCCAACAGCATCCGCTTCACCGACACGCTGCCGGCCAATGTGGTGGTGGCGCCGACGCCGAACGTGCGCACCAGCTGCCCCAACGGCGGCGCGCTGGGCACCGCGCTGGGCGGCATGACCGTGACCGCCACCGCCGGCAGCGGCTCCATCGCGATCAACAACGCCACCGTCAACGGCGCCGCCAGCAACGGCGGATTGCGCACCTGCCAGATCGCAGTCGATGTCACCTCGGCCACCGTCGGCGTCTACCACAACACCAACGCCAGCATCGGCAACACCAACAATCTGGTGAACCTGGTCGGCGACGAAATCCTGACCGTGGTGCAGCCGCAGCTCACCGCCAGCAAGTCGGTGGTCGGCGCGCTCGCCGCAGGCCAGACCGGCGCGGCCGCCGACGGCTACTTCAACATCGGCGTACAGAACAGCGGCAGCGGCCCGACCAGCGGCGCGATCTCCATCGTCGACACCTTGCCCGCCGGCTTCAGCCTGGTCGCGGCGTCGAGCGCGCAGGGCGCGGTGAATTGCGGCACCCTGCCGGCCACCGGCACGGTCACCTGTACCTTCACTCCGACTGCGCCGATCGCCGCCGGCGACAGCGCCAGCGTGCGCCTCAACGTCGCCATCCTCGCCACCGCGACCGGCTCGCCGATCAATCACGTCGCCGTCGCCGGCGGCGGCGATCCCGATCCGCTGCCGACGTGTCCGGCCGCCGGCAATCCGCAGTGCGCGCAGACGCCGGCGCCGATCGCGGTCAACGTCAGCCTGAGCCTGGTCAAGAGCGAGCAGCCGGTGTCGGCCACCTACACCCCGGGCAACGGCAGCACCTACACCTTGCGCGCGTGCAACGCGAGCGGGCCGGCGGTGGCCAACGGCGCCACCCTCAACGACCCGCTGCCCAACGGCGCGCGCCTGTCCGGCGCGTGGAGCTGCAGCGGCACCGGCGGCGGCACCTGCCCGGCCAACGGCGGCAGCGCCGGCGACGCGGCGGTCGCCATCGCCGGCGTGGTCCTGCCGGTCGGCGCCTGCATCAACGTGTTGGTGCCGGTGACGTTCAACCCCAATCCGGGCAGCTACTGACAGCACCGCGGGCGCATCGCGCCCGCACCGGCCGGCCCCGACGGGGCCGGCGACCCGGCAGGACGCGGCGTGTGTCCGTCCTGCGAAGCGGTTCGCGTTTTACCTCCTGAGTTACGAGTTTTGGTGGATTAAGCACTGATAGAGTGCGTACCGCCCATCGCATCTGGGGCCCCGATCGAGGTCGGGGTTTGCGATCGTCCACTCGGGAATCCAATGATGCAGATCACGAATTTCCGGTCGCGCGCGACCGGCATGCGATTCTGTACGGCGACGTTGTGCGCGCTCGTGCTCGGCCTGGGATCGGCCGCGCAGGCCGCGCAGGTCAACAACGCCACCGCCAGCGGCACCACCGGTACCGCCGGCTCATCGAGCAAGCCCTATCCTTCGGCGTTGACGGCGACCTACACCCTCGCCGGCGGCACCAACGTGCAGATCATCGCCAACAACGTGCCGCTGAGCACCTTGGGCGGCGCGACGGCGGCGATGTTCAGCCCGAACGTGCCGACCACGACCACCGGCATCCAGCTGCAAACCGTCGGCGCGTCGTGCAACTTCGCCAACAACGCCGCCGCCACCGTGACCTGCGGCAACATCGGCAGCACCCTGACGATCAGCTTCAGCCGGCCGGTGACCAATCCGGTCGTGCACTTCCTCGGCCTGGGCAGCGTGCGCAGCATCACCGGCGATACCGTCACCATCACCGCCGGCCGCACCACCCACACCCTGGCCGGCTCGAGTCCCGCCGGCGCGACCCTGACCACCCTGCCGGGCGCGGTGAACCTGCAGCCGCTGACCAACGCGCCGCTCAACAGCACGCTGGACATCGCCAACGCCACCTACAACGGCACCAACTGCTCGACCATCGCCGCGCCGGCGACCCAGCTCGCCGGTTGCGGCAGCGTGCGCGTCAACGGCACGGTGACCTCGGTGACCTTCACCATCGGCATGTCGGGCGCGCGCAACGTCTTCAACGCGACGATCGGCAACGCGCTCGGCGACGACGGCTACATGGTCACCACCAGCGTCGACGAAGACTTCGGCGACGCGCCGGCCAGCTACGACTCGGTCGAAGCGGCCAGCCACATCGTCGACGGCCTGCGTCTGGGCGCGAGCATCGACGCCGACAACACCAACGTGTTCAACGACACCCCGGCGGTGACGCCGAGCCCGAACGCGGTCGCCGCCGGCGCCGACAACAACGGCAGCAACGGCGACGGCAGCGACGAAGACGGCCTGACCACGCCGCTGCCGACCCTGCACACCGGCCTGATCGGCCAGACCTATTCGCTCGCGCCCACGCTCAGCGGCGGCACCGCCGCCGGCAACGTGTGCGGCTGGATCGACTTCAACCGCAACGGCGTGTTCGAGACCGCCGAAGGCGTGTGCAACGCGGTCGCCAACGGCGCGACCTCGACCACCTTGAACTGGACCGTGCCGATCGCCACCACCGCCGGCCGCAGCTACGTGCGGCTGCGCGCGACCCAGGGCGCGCAGCTGAGCCCCGCCACCCCGACCGGCCGCGTCGACAGCGGCGAGGTCGAGGACTACATGATCGAGATCAAGCCGGTCATCCGGGTCATCAAACAGCTCAATCCCACCGGCGCCACCGGCCGTTTCGATCTGGGCATCGGCGGCACCGCGTTCGCGGTCAACCAGGGCCACAACGGCACCACCGGCTTCCGCACGCTGTACCACAACAGCGCATCGGGCGCGCCCGACCTCACCGTGGCCCAGAACATCGCCACCACCGCGATCACCACCGCCGTGGTCGAAGTCCCCAACGCCGCGACCACCGCGCTGTACACCGCTACCTACACCTGCGTGAACGGCGCCGGCGCCGCGGTCGCGACCGGCACCGGCACCAGCGTCAACATCACCCTGCCGGTCTCGGTCACCGGCGCCGCCGCCAACGGCCGCGCCCAGGCGGTCACCTGCACCTTCACCAACCGCCTCAACACCTCGGCCTTGTCGATCGTGAAGAGCGACAGCGCGACCACCTACACCCCCGGCGGCCCGGCTACCTACACCCTGACCGCCTGCAACGCCGCCGGCGCCGACGCCGCCAACGGCGCGACCATCGCCGACACCCTGCCCGCCGGCGCGACCCTGTCGGCGCCGTGGCAGTGCGTCGGCAGCGGCGGCGCGAGCTGCTCGGCCGGCAGCGGCGGCGCCGCGGGCGGTTCGACCATCAGCCTCAGCGCGACCGCGCTGCCGGCTGGCGGCTGCCTCAACATCACCGTGCCGGTGTCCTTCAGTTCCAACCCGGCCAATTACTGAGCCCGGCCCATCGCCGGGCCCGCACAGCCGGCTTTGGGGCCGGCTGGCGCCGCGCAGGCGTCGGCCGACACCCGCCGCAGGTGACAACTGTCAGCCCCCGGCGCCGACAACGGCGCTGACAAAAACTGACTTTAAGCAGGTTGGATCGGATCGGTGCCGCGGTCACACTACGCAACGTCTGGCGTCCTGGTTGGGAACATGAGCGCATCCGCCGATCTGCTGAAGGAACTCCGCATCGACCGCAACCGCCCGCCGGCGCCCTCGGGCCCGGGCCGCGGCGTATTGATCGGCGTGGCGGTATTGCTGGTCGCGGCCGCCGCAGGGGGCTGGTTCGTCTTCGGCCGCAGCGCCGGCGCGCAGGTGCGCACCGCCAGCGTCACCGCGATCGGCGGCGGCAGCGGCGGCGCGGGCGCATCGGTGCTCGACGCCACCGGCTACATCGTCGCCCGCCGCATCGCCACGGTCTCGGCCAAGATCACCGGCAAGGTGCGCGAGGTGATGATCGAGGAAGGCCAGCGCGTCGAGGAAGGCCAGATCATGGCCACGCTCGACCCGATCGACGCCAACGCCCAGCGCGAGCTCAGCGCCGCCCAGCTCGCGGCCGCGCAGAGCGACGTCGCGCGCGTGCAGGCCCAGCTCAAGGAAGCCGAGGCCAACGCCGCGCGCCTGTCGTCGCTGACCCAGCAGCAACTGGTGTCGCGCTCGCAATACGATCAAGCCATCGCCCAGCGCGATTCGCTGCGCGCGCAACTGGTGACCGCGCAGCGCAACGTCAAGGTCTCCGGCGACAGCCTGCGCATCTCCGACCTGGGCGTGGACAACACCATCGTGCGCGCGCCGTTCGCAGGCGTGGTCACCGCCAAGGCCGCGCAGCCGGGCGAAATCGTATCGCCCCTGTCGGCCGGCGGCGGCTTCACCCGCACCGGCATCGGCACCATCGTCGATATGGATTCGCTGGAAATCGAAGTCGACGTCGGCGAAGCCTTCATCGGCCGGGTCAAGCCGAAGATGCCGGTGGAAGCCACCCTCAACGCCTACCCGGACTGGAAGATCCCGGCCGAGGTGATCGCCATCATCCCCACCGCCGACCGCGGCAAGGCCACGGTCAAGGTGCGCATCGCGATCAAGAGCCGCGACGCGCGCATCGTCCCCGACATGGGCGTGCGGGTCAGCTTCCTGGAACAGGCCGCGGCCAAGCCCGCCGGCGCCGCTCCGGCCAAGCCCAGCGCGATGCTGCCCAACGCCGCGCTGGCCCAGCGCGGCGGCAAGGACGTGGCGTTCGTGGTCGAAGACGGCAAGGCCCGCCAGGCCGAGCTGACCCTGGGCCGCAAGCTCGGCGACGACCGCGAAGTCACCGCCGGCCTCAGCGGCGGCGAGACCGTGGTGCTCGACCCGCCGGACTCGCTGGAGAACGGCGCCAAGGTGCGTGTCGAAAACGACGGCGCCGATTCGTCGGATACACATTGACGCGTTGACGCGACCACGTTGACGCGCGCAAACGCCGACGCGCCCACGCGCTGACGCGGACGCAGCGACGATCCACGGCGACCGCGGCCCTACGGCCGGCGGCCGCCGCCGCAACCCCGCGCGGCAGCCTCAGCGCCGCGCGCGCTCCACCGGTCCGCGACCGGCGCGCCTGCGTGCGCGCGGCGCCCGCCGGTTCCGCACGCGTACCCGCCTCCGTACCCACACCGCATCCGCACACCGCCCGAGGACGTCGAAGATGGACACCCTGGTTTCGATCAATCACCTCACCAAGACCTATCAGCGCGGCCCGGAAAAGGTCGAAGTGCTGCACGGCATCAACCTGGACATCGCCAAGGGCGACTTCGTCGCGCTGATGGGCCCGTCGGGCTCGGGCAAGAGCACCCTGCTCAACCTGATCGGCGGCCTGGACAACCCCAGCAGCGGCGAGATCACCATCGAAGGCGAGCGCATCGACCGCATGAGCCCGGGCCAGCTGTCGCAGTGGCGCAGCCGCCACGTCGGCTTCGTGTTCCAGTTCTACAACCTGATGCCGGCGCTGACCGCGCAGAAGAACGTCGAACTGCCGCTGCTGCTGTCGCCGCTGGGCGGCGCGCAGCGCAAGCGCAACGCCGAGATCGCGCTGACCCTGGTCGGCCTGGCCGAGCGCCGCAGCCACCGCCCCAACGAACTGTCCGGCGGCCAGCAGCAGCGCGTGGCGATCGCCCGCGCGATCGTCTCCGACCCGACCCTGCTGATCTGCGACGAACCCACCGGCGACCTGGACCGCCAGTCGGCCGAGGAAATCCTCAACCTGCTGCGCCTGCTGAATCGCGAACACGGCAAGACCATCGTCATGGTCACCCACGACCCGAAGGCCGCCGAGTACGCCACCCACACCCTGCACCTCGACAAGGGCACCCTGGTCGAGCAGCAGCCCGGCGCGCACTGAGCGGAGACCGGCCATGAAATATTTCCATCTCATCTGGGCGGAGCTGATGCGGCGCAAGACCCGCACGGCGCTGACCCTGCTGTCCATCGTCGCCGCGTTCTTGCTGTTCGGCCTGCTCGACGGCGTGCGCGAGAGCTTCGACCAGGCCGGCAACAGCGCCAACGGCGTCAAACGCCTGCAGACCGGTTCGCGGCTGTCGTTCATCCAGCCGCTGCCGATGTCGCTCAACGACCGCATCGGCCAGGTGGCGGGCGTGAAGCAGGTGTCCTACGCCAACTGGTTCGGCGGCGCGTACCAGGATCCGCACAACCAGATCTTCAGCTTCGCGGTGGCGCCGAACTATCTCGACCTGTATCCGGAAATCCAGGTCGACAAAGCCCAGCGCAAGGCCTTCGACAACACCCGCACCGGCGTGCTGGTCGGCGCGCAGCTGATGCAGCGCTTCGGCTGGAAGGTCGGGCAGAAGCTGCCGCTGCAGTCGACCATCTTCCCCACCAGCGACGGCAGCAAGAACTGGAGCTTCGACATCGTCGGCGTGATCGAAGCGGCCGACAAGAAGACCGGCGGCTGGTACGACCAGATGGTGCTGCTGCACTGGAAGTACTTCGACGATTCCAACCCGTACAACCGCGGCCAGGTCGGCTGGTACATCACCGAGGTGAGCGATGTGAACCAGGCCGACCGCGTGGCCAAGGCGATCGACGCGATCTCGGCCAACTCCGACCACGAGAGCAAGACCCAGACCGAAGCGGCCTCGGCGGCCAACTGGATGAAGCAGATGGCCGACATCGGCCTGATCGTCGGCTCGATCATGGGCGCGGTGTTCTTCACCCTGGTGCTGCTGACCGGCAACACCATGGCCCAGGCGGTGCGCGAACGCACCTCGGAACTGGCGGTGCTCAAGACCATCGGCTTCCCCGACCGCAGCGTGCTGATGCTGGTGCTGGCCGAATCGGTGCTGCTGCTGTTGATCGGCGGCGTGATCGGCGTGGGCCTGGCGCGCGTGCTCGGCCCCATCGTCAGCGCCGCTAGCCGCGGCGCGATCAACGTGCCGCCGATCAGCGGCAGCAGTTGGGCGATGGCGCTCGGGCTGATGGTCGCCATCGGCCTGGTGGTCGGCGCGCTGCCGGCGATCCGGGCGATGCGCCTGAACATCGTCGACGCCCTGTCCGGGCGCTAACGGAGACTGCACATGAACAAGCTCGTTAAATGGGGCCGCGGCCTGCTCACCGCGCTCGCGCTGATCGCCGGACTGGCGCTGTGGGCGATCGCGCCGTGGCCGGTGCTGCTGGCCTTGGCCGCCGCGGTCGCGCTGTGGATGCTGCTGACCCGCAGCGGCCAGCAGGCCGCCTCGGTCGCCGGCGTCGGCATCAGCACGCTGCGCCAGCGGCTGGGTTCCTCGTCGGTGGTGGTGATCGGCATCGCCGGCGTGGTCGCGGTACTGGTGGCGATGCTGTCGATGGCCGAAGGCTACCGCCAGACGCTCTCGCGCACCGGCAGCGACGACAGCGTGCTGGTGCTGCGCGGCGCCTCGGCGGCGGAAGTGATGTCGACCCTGGACCTGGCCAGCATCAACGTGATCGAACAGGTGCCCGGCATCGCCCGCGGCCCCGACGGCCGCCCGCTGGCTTCGCCGGAGACCGTGGTCGCGGCCAACCTGCCGGTCAAGGGCATGGCGCCCGACGTGGACGGCAGCGTGCAGTTGCGCGGCGTCGGCGACCGCGCCTGGCTGGTGCGGCCGCAGGTCAAGATCGTGCAGGGCCGCAAGTTCGAAACCGGCAAGCGCGAAGTCGTCGTCGGCAGCGGCGCGCAGCGCCAGTTCGCCGGCCTGGAGGTCGGCAAGCAGATCCGCCTGGGCAGCGAGCAGTGGACCGTGGTCGGCGTGTTCAAGTCCGGCGACGCGATGGATTCGGAAGTGTGGGCCGACGCCGAGATGGTCGCGGCGACCTACCGCCGCGGCGCCTCGCGCAACGCGGTGGTGGCCAAGCTGACCTCGGCCAAGGAGTTCAAGAGCTTCAAGGCCGCGCTGGCCGGCGACCCGCGCCTGCAGGTCGATGTGACCACCACCGCCGAGTACTTCGCCAAGCAGTCCGAGACCATGACCACGGTGATCCGCGTCATCGGCATCGTGGTCGGCTCGATCATGGCCATCGGCGCGGTGTTCGGCGCGCTCAACACCATGTTCGCCACCGTCGCCACCCGCGCGCGCGAGATCGCGACCCTGCGCGCGATCGGCTTCCGCGGCCTGCCGGTGGTGGTGGCGGTGATGCTGGAGACGATGCTGCTGGCCTTGGTCGGCGGATTGATCGGCGGCTTGCTGGCGTGGGCGATCTTCAACGGCTACACCGCGTCCACCATCGCCGGCGGCGTCGGCCAGCTGACCTTCGACTTCCGCGTCACCGGCGCCTTGCTGTGGAGCGGATTGAAGTGGGCGCTGGCGATCGGCTTCGTCGGCGGCCTGTTCCCGGCGCTGCGCGCGGCGACGTTGCCGGTGACGGCGGCGCTGCGGGCGTTGTAAGCGCAGGCGCCGAGCCGCGGCGCCGAATGTCGGTGCGATCCCGGAGCCCCCTTCCTCGAAGGGGGCTCTTTCGTTGCGGCGACGCGGCGCCCGCCGGGATCGCTGGCAGCCTCAGCCCGCTGCGCGCTAGGCTTCGATGACGCCATCGTGTCCAAGGATCGGATGAACGCCATTGTCCGCAAGCGCTGCTACACCCTGGCCGCGACCGTGCTGGGGATGTCGACGATGATCCTCGCGCTCGAAACCCCCGGGCCCGGCATATCGTCGCCCTGGCTGGGCCTGGGCCTGTTGCTGGCAGGCGCCGCCGCTGCCGCGGCCTGCGCGATCGCAGCCTGGCGCATCGATGCCGACCCGCCCGCGCAGACCCACGCGCAAGTGCGCGATGCGCTGCGCGACGGCGGCGTGCGCGGCGTCGGCGGCGATCCCGGATGGACGATCGCTGTGTTCGTCGCAGCGGCCGTCGCGTGCGGGTGGCTGGCGTGGGCTCAGGCGTCCCAGGGCCGCATCATCCCGGCGCTGCTGGCCGCCGCGCTCGCTGCCCTGGGCGCGACCGGCTCGGTATGGCGCTGGCGTACGCGCATGCACCGGCGCGAGCTGCGCATCGATGCGGCCGGCGTGCATTCGCCCGACTTCGGCCTGATCGTCTGGGCCGATGTGGTCGGCCTGCGCCGTTACCGTGCGCAGCTGTCGAGCGTGGACTGCGAAGGCCTGCAGCTGTTGTTGCGCGATCCCGGCCGCTATGCCGCGCGCGCGCCGGCATGGCTGCGCCGAATCAGCGGTTTGGACGCGCCCGGCCAGCGTTACGCACCGTTGCTGCTGCCACTGGATGTGTACGGCATTCCGGTGGAAGCCGCCTACGTCGCCGCGACGACCCTGCGCCGCCGCGCGGGAACGCCGTTCGTCGAAGGCTGGCATCCGCGCATGGAGACAGCCGAAATCGACGAACTGCTGGCCGCTCCCGCACCGCAGCCGCTACCCGCCGCCGATGCGCCGTGGCGCGAGGATCCGCTGCTGCCGATGGTGCGCCGGCAACTGCGCCATCACCGGCGCGAACAGCGCCGGATCGAATCGATGTTCTTGTGGCGCAGTCTGGTCATACCAGCGACGGCGCTGGGCTACATCGCGCTGCACCTGCTGATCGAGCGCCTGCTCGCCTGACTCAGGCCGCCTGAGCCGCCGCTGCCAACCTGCGCGAGCGCAGCACGCCCTCGCTGGCGAACACCGCCAGCCCCGCCCAGATCAGCGCGAAGCCGATCGCGCGCAGGCCGTCGAAGGCCTCGCGCAGCACCAGCCAGCCGATCAGGAACTGCAGGGTCGGCGCGACGTACTGCAGCAAACCGATCGCGGTCAGCGACACCCGCCGCACCGCGTAGGCGAAGCCGATCAGCGGCAGCGCGGTCAGCGCGCCGGCGATCACCAACAACGCGTCGATGCCCAGGCCCCAGCCGCCGAGGAAACCGCCCATGCCCTGGGTTTCGCCCCAGACCATCAGCGCCAGCGCGGCCGGGAACAAGTAGACGTTCTCCACGCCCAGCCCGGTCACCGCCTCCACCGCGACCAGCTTGCGCACCAGCCCGTACACCGCGAACGAGATCGCCAGCCCCAGCGCGATCAGCGGCGGACGCCCGTACTGCACGGTCAGCCAGACCACGCCGGCGAAGGCCAGCGCCACCGACACCCATTGCACCGCGCGCAGGCGCTCGCCGAGGAACAGCACGCCGAGCATCACGCTGACCAGCGGGCCGATGAAATAGCCCAGGCTGGTTTCGATCACGTGGCCGGCGTTGACCGCCCAGATGTACAGCCCCCAGTTGAACGCGATCAGACAGCCGCTGACCGCGAGCATGCCGGCCTTGCGCGGCTCGCGCAGCACCTCGCGCAGCCAGTGGCGGCCGTTCTTCCAGCACAGCCACGCGGTCACCAGCAAGGTGCTCCAGACGATGCGGTGGGCCACGATCATCAGCGAGGGCACCGAGTTGAGCAGATGCCAGTACAGCGGCATCAGCCCCCACAGCACGAAGGACGCGACCGCGATCCACAACCCGCGGCGGTCGGTGCCGGTATTCATGTCGACTTCTCCAGTTCGCCCGCGGCGGCGGCGGCCGGCGCGGGCGCGGCCGCGACGACGGCGGTCTTGCCCGCGCGCGCCTTGGCCAGGGTGATGATGACCACGCCGACCAGGATCACCGCCATCGCGCCCAGGTCGTGGGAGGTGAAACGTTCGCCCGCCAGCAGCGCGCCGAACAGTACCGCGATTGGCGGATTGACGTAGGCGTAGCTGGTCGCCAGCGCCGGCCGCACGTGGTGCAGCAGCCAGATGTAGGCGGTGAAGCCGAAGATCGAGCCGGCCACGACCAGGTACAGCAGCGCCGCGGTGGCGCTGAAGGTCGGCCACTCGTGGATGCGCTCGCCGCTGACCGCGGCCGCGCCGAGCATCCACGCGCTGCCGGTCAGCATCTGCGCGCTGGCGGCCATGAACGGCGACGGCAGGTCGAGGTCGCGGCTCCAGATCGAGCCCCAGGCCCAGGCGATCGGCGCGACGATCAAACACACCAGCCCGAGCGTGGACGCCGACAGCTTGCCGCCGGCGTTGAGCCACACCACGCCGGCGAAGCCCACCGCCAAGCCGACCCACTCGATCTTGGCCGGATGCCGCCCGCGCATCATCGCGAACACCCCGGCGAACAGCGGCATCGACGCCACCGCGATCGCCGCCAGGCCCGAATCGACCTGGGTCTCGGCCAGGTTCACCAGGCCGTTGGACAGCAGCACCATGAAGATCGACAGCACCCACAGCGTGCGCCACTGCTTGCGCGTCGGCGCCGCCGCGCCGCGCCAGCGCAGCACCACGTACATGATCGCGCCGGCCAGGAACATGCGCGCCGCGCCGAGCAGGAACGGCGGGTAGCTCTCCAGGGCGAAGCGGATGCCGAGGTAAGTCGAGCCCCACAGCACGTAGACGGAGGCCAGGGCGAAGCCGACGGCCAGCGGGCCCGGAGCGCGGTGATCGGAAGAAACGGCGGCGCCCATGGGCAAGTACTCGCGGGGAACAGCGGTGGCGGGGGAAACGCCGGCCGCAGGCGGCGCCGGCAGGCGAGAAAAGAACGGCGAAAAAACCGGCGCGCAAAGCGAAGGGGAAAAACGCGATAGCTTGACCCGCCCGAGGGCCGCGCGGGAGCGAGAAAAACTTGAGTCAGCCTGTAGCAACGCTTGAGTCCGCGCGGCTCAAGGCCGTGCGCCCTCGCGCGTTCGCATCCGTGCGTCGCGGGCGCGCGGCCCGCCATGGACGCGCTTCGTGCGCGCCTGTCCCCTGCGGCTTCGCGCCGCCGCGCCGGCTCAGTCGCCGGCGAGCCAGCGCGAGACGCTGGTGCGGCCGCTGCCGGCCACGCGCCGGCGCGGGTCGTCGTAGACGTCGATGACCTCGAAGCCGGCCTTGCGCATCATCCCGGCCGAGCCTTCGTTGTCCTCGTGGCGCTCGATGTAGATCTCGCGCAGGCCCATCGCGCGCATGCGCTCCACCGCCTGCGCCAGCAACTGCGAACCCAGCCCGTGGCCGCGATGGCCGCGATGCACCACCGCCTCGCCGACATGCCCCTGCCAGGCGATCTCGCGCCCGGCCGGTTGGTAGCGATGGAAAGCGTCGCTGGGTTCGAACGTGACTACCGCCACGATTTCGTTACCGGCCAGCGCGACCAGCGCCTGGGTGCGGCCACGACCGATCCCGGCCAGGTGCGCCGTCAGCTCCCGCTCGGGCAGGTAGTTCCAGGGATTGGGCCCGTGTTCGCGGATCAGCGTCAGGATCTCGCCGATCTGCTCGGGTACAGCGGCTTGCGTCACGTACCGGGACATCCCGGGGGCGTCCGTTCTTGAAGGGTCGGGGGAATACGCCGGCACATAAAAATTCTTCATGACCCCGGCGCAGGAATAGCGTATCGATGTCAGTCAAATTGCGGTTGAATATTTATCCGCGCGGACGCAAAAATCTTGCATGAACGCTGCCCCCCTGGTCCTGGACGAGTTCGATCACAAGCTGCTCGAACTGTTGCAACACGATGCCTCCGCCACCCTGAGCGAACTCGGCGACGCCGTCGGCCTGTCGCCGAGCGCGGTACAGCGGCGCATGACCCGCTATCGCCAGGACGGCCTGATGCGCCAGGTCGCGGTGCTCGACCCGATGGCCCTGGGCAGCACCCTGGCCGCGGTGTGGGTAACGATGGAGCGCGAATCGGCCGAAGGCAATGCCTCCTTCCACGCCCGCGTGCGCGCCGCGCCGGAGGTGCAGCAGTGCTACACCCTGGCCGGGGAATGGGATTACCTGGTGATCCTGGCCACCACCGGCGTCGCCCACTGCCGCCAGGTGGTGGACCGCCTGTTCCTCGACGAAGGCAACGTCAAGCGCTACGACACCCATCTGGTGTTCGACGTGGTCAAGCACGGCCTGGAGCTGCCGACCCGCGACGCCCCGCGCGCCGCGCGCAAACGCCGCGGCGCCTGAGCCCTGGACCTTGTCGCGCCGTGCCGCGACAAGCCTCTGCCGCGCAGGCCGGGTATCTCCCTGTAGGAGCGGCGCAAACCGCGACCGCGTTGCTTCCAGTTTGCGCCGCGAGCCCCGAGTCCGCGGTCGCGGCTCGCGCCGCTCCTACAGGGGCTTCGGGCGCGTCCGCCTCATCGGGCCACAAGATGCAGCCCAAGCGCGAGCTACGCCGCCCCCCCTGTAGGAGCGGCGCAAGCCGCGACCGCGCCCTTTCAAACTCGCACCGCAAGCCCGAAGCCGCAGCCCAGCGCATAACCTCCCCTCAAGCCGCCCGCTCGCGCTGCAGCAGCCTGTCCTTGAGCGGCAAGCCCCAGCGATACCCGCCCAGCGACCCATCGCCGCGCACCACCCGATGGCACGGCACCACCACCGCCACCCGATTGTGCGCGCACGCCTGCGCCACCGCGCGCGCGCCGCGCGGCGAACCGATCTGCCGCGCCACCTCTTCGTAGCTGCGGGTCTGACCGGGCGGAATCTTCATCAGCGCGTCCCACACCTTCTTCTGGAACGCGGTGCCGATCAGGTCCACCGGCACCTCGCGCTCGCCGCCGCCGAGCGCGTCGGCCACCGCCTGCACGCGCGGGGCGAGGAATTCGTCGCGACCGGCGTCGACCCGTTCCAGCGAGGCGCGCGGGAACTCCTCGCGCAATCGCGCCTCCAGCGCCGCCGCGTCGTCGCCGAGCTCGACCATGCAGATTCCGCGCGCGGTCGTCGCCACCAGCGCCAGGCCCAACGCGGTGCGGGTGACGCTCCAGCGGATCTGCTCGCCGGCGCCGCCGGCGCGGTAGCGCGCCGGGGTCATGCCCAACTTCGCCGCGCCGGCCTCGTACACGCGCGACGGCGAGCCGTAGCCGGCGTCGTACAGCGCGGCGCTGACGTCGTTGCCCTCGCGCAGCGCGCTGCGCAGGCTGCCGAGCTTGCGCTGGGCCAGGTACTCGGCCGGGCTCAGGCCGAAGCGCGCGCTGAAGCGGCGCTGCAGGTGCGAGGCGCTCAGGCCGACCGCGGCCGACAGCTCGGTCAGCGACAGTTCGCCGCCGTCGAGCAGTTGGCGGGCGCGTTCGAGCTTGTCGCTCGAAGGCGCGGAGGTCGAAGTTACGGGAGACGAGACACCGGCGATCGCCTGAGCGGCGGGGCCGGGACCGGACTTGCGCAGGGGAGATTTGGCGTTCATGGGGCAAGACTAGGCCTGCGAGCGCGGGGTCGCTATCCGCATCTTGTGCGCCGGTGGTTTGTTTGTCGGCGGGGCTTGGCTTGCGGGGACTGGGATTCCAGGCTTGCGGCGCGGATTGAAACCCTGCGGTCGCGGCTTGCGCCGCTCCTACATGAACTCCGGCGAGTTTCGTATCCGACTGTAGGAGCGGCGCGAGCCGCGACCGCGGGGCTTCAATCTCGCGCCGCAACTCGCAGATCGCGGTCGCGGCTCGCGCCGCTCCTACAGGGGCTTCCCCGACATTCGCGGCGCGCAAAAAGAAAGCGCGCCGAGGTCGGCGCGCTTTCGGTACTACGCAAACCCAGCCAGGCTCAGTCGGCCCAATGCCCCGGCCGCGTCGCGGTCGGCAGCACCTGCGCCGACAGCTGGCGGTCGGCGTTGAGCAGGCGCACCGCGTCGGCCAGGATCGAGGCCGATTCGCGCAGCAGCGGGTCCGGACGCTTGTCGGCCAGCTTCTCGCGCGCCGCGTCCTTGACGATGTCGCGCTCGGACGAGGCCAGCCCGTCGTCGGTGGCGTCGTCGGCCAGCGGGTCCAGGGCCAGGCCGAGCGTCTTGCGCTCTTCCTGGCGCTGCTTGCGCTTGGCGTCCTCGCGGTCGCGCTCGGCGCGGCGGTCGGCCTCGTTGAGCGAGATCCACTTCTTGGCGCGCTCTTCGCGGAACTGCGCCACGTCCTGCGACCACCACTGGAATTCCTTGTCGCCGGCGATGCGCGCGCTGTGCAGGGTCTCCAGCTTCGGCAGCAGCGGCGCGAAGTTGCCGTAGCTGGTGTGCTGCACGGCGGCGATCTTGGTCCACGGCAGCGCGTTGTCGTAGGTGCTCTCGCCGTACTCGGTGGCGTCCACCGAGACCGGGAAGGCCAGATCCGGCACCACGCCCTTGTTCTGGGTCGAGCCGCCACTGACGCGGAAGAACTGGGCGATGGTCAGCTTGACCTGGCCGAAGCGCGCGGTCTCGTTGGCCGGCCAGCGGTCGAGGTCGACCAGGTTCTGCACCGTGCCCTTGCCGAAGGTAGTCTCGCCGATGACGAGGCCGCGACCGTAATCCTGGATCGCGCCGGCGAAAATCTCGGAGGCCGAGGCCGAACCGCGGTTGATCAACACCGCCAGCGGGCCTTCCCAGGCGATGCCGTTGTCGCTGTCGCCTTCCACGCTGACCCGGCCGCCGGATTCGCGCACCTGCACCACCGGGCCGCGGTCGATGAACAGACCGGTGAGCTCGATGGCTTCGTTGAGCGAGCCGCCGCCGTTGTTGCGCAGGTCCAGGACCACGCCGTCGACCTTGTCGGCGCGCAGCTTGACCAGCAGCTTGGCCACGTCGCGGGTGGCCGAGGCGTAATCGTTGGCGTTCTTGCGGCGGCCTTCGAAGTCCTGATAGAAGCCCGGCAGCTTGATCACGCCGATGCGCTTGGCCGGGCCGTCGCCGGCGGCGGGGATGTCGATGATTTCCGACTTCGCCGCCTGTTCCTCCAGCCGCACCTTGTCGCGCACCAGCACGATGCGGTTGGGCTTGCTGTCCTGGCCGGCTTCGGCCGGGATCACGTCCAGGCGCACCTTGGTGCCCTTGGGGCCGCGGATCTTGGCGACCACATCGTCGATGCGCCAGCCGATCACGTCCTCCATCTGCCCGCTGTCGCCCTGGCCGACGCCGACGATGCGGTCGCCGGGCTTGACCAGATGGCTGCGCGCGGCCGGGCCGCCGGGGATGATCTCGCGGATCGCGACCACGTCGTCCTGCTTCTGCAGCTGCGCGCCGATGCCGTCGAGCGACAGCGACATGGTCATGTTGAAGTTGTCGGCCGACTTCGGCGTGAGGTAGTCGGTGTGCGGGTCGATCGCGTTGGCGTAGCTGTTGACGAAGGTCTGGAACACGTCCTCGCCCTTGAGCTCGCCGATGCTCTTGGCCATGTTGGCGTAACGCTTGTCCAGCGTCTTGGCGATGTCGTCGGGCTTCTTGCCGGCCAGCTTCAGCCGCAGCCAATCGTTGCGCACCGACTGCTTCCACAGCGCGTCGACCGCGGCGGTGTCGGCGGCCCACGGCGCTTCCTTGCGGTCGTACTCGTAGCGCTCGCTGCCGGTGAACTCGAAGTTGCCGGGCTGCTTGAGCAGCGTGCGCGCGTAAGCGACGCGCTCGTCCACGCGCTGGCGGTAGGTCGAGAAGATGGTGTAGGCGGGGGTCAGGTCGCCGCTCTTGATCGCATCGTCGAGCTTGTTCTTGAACGCATCGAAGCGGGCGATGTCGGCCGCGCTGAAGAACTGCTTGTTCGGATCGAGCGATTCGAGATAGCGCTTGTACATGTCGGCCGAAAGCGCATCGTCGAGCGCGCGCGGCCGATAGGCGTAGCGGCTGTCGGAGAGCAGGCCGTAGACCAGCTTGGCCGCCGTGGTCTGGTCGGCGGTGGGCGCGCTGGGCAGGGTCGAAACGGAATTCGCGGACGCCGCGCCGTCGGGCCGCGCCAGCAGCGCCAGCGGAGCGGTCAGCAGCAGGCCTGCGAACAGGGTCAGGGCACGCGTGTTCTTGGAGGTCATCGCGGGGTCTTCCCGGCCGGGGGAGCCGGACTTGGGCGGTTGCAGCAGGAGGATGATGCGGCGTTGGACAAGCTCACAGTGCCGAAAGTTGCCGGCCCTGTCACGCGACTGGGCGCAATTGCGTGTTGCGGGCACGAAACCGGTTCAGATTGTCGCCGGCGCGGCGCAGATCGGGTGCCGCGCAGCCGCCCGGGCCGCCGCGGCTCACCGGATTTCACCGGATTTCGCCCGCTCCCGAGCCCCGTTTCGCCGGGTCGCGCCCGCGCGCCGCCGCGGCGGCTTGTCGCCCCATCGGGACTGGACTATGTTGGCGCCGTGCAAAGCGACGGCCGCGCGGCGGCCGCCCCACCGACCCGCAACCGCCCCGCGCGATTGCGCCTGGAGTCCGCCAATGGAACTGGCAGCGACAAAATCGGCTCTTTTGAAGCCGGCCCCGGCCCGCCGCCACCGCGCGGACGCGCCCCCGTCCGGCCCGCCCCGCGCCGGCCCCGCCGCATTCCCGGTCCCGCCATGCGCCTGACCCGCCTCGCCCTGCTGATCGCCCTTTCCACCTGCTTTCTGAGCGGATGCCCCATGTCCCACACCGATGACGCCCAGCAGTACTTCACCCGCCAGGTCGCCAAGCTGCTCGAAGGCCGCGACTCGGCCGTGGTCGACGCCGCCCAGCTGACCGACTTCGACTGGCAGAAGCTGTGCTTCGAGCGCGAAGACGCGCTCGAGCTCACCTTCAGCGGCGCCGGCGCCGACAAGGTGTTCCGCTTCGGCTACGAGGACTATTTCGTCGCCGAGCCCTACGTCGAGCGCTCGCCGGCCGAGCGCTGCATCGGCCGCCAGGACAAGCTGGTGCTGAAGAAGAAGTACCCCGGCTACAAGGACACCGTTGAGTTCCAGCTCGCCGACGGAGCGGCCGCGCCATGAACAATCCCATGAGCGACATCAAGCGCGGCATCGAGCAGGACGCCTACCGCTACTACGAGCAGCTCAGCGGCCAGACCCTGCAGCGGCGCGCCGACGGCAGCTTCGCCGGGCAAGGCCACAACGACGCCCTCGACGCGTTCCGCCACGCCTACACCAGCGGCCGGGTGACCCAGCTGTCGATGGACCAGCAGTGGGTCGCGCGCAGCTACGGCGACGACAACGAGATCGGCCCCAAGCATCCCAACGATCCGCGCGAACACCGCATGGATCTGTGGAACAACGAAGTCGGCCGGCGCCTGGGCGACGAGGCCTCGGGCAAGGACGATCTGGCCAAGCGCTGCTATGAAGCGGCAACCAACGGCACCTTGATCACCAGCCTCAACGACACGCGCATCGGCCAGCTGTATCCGAGCGACCCGCGCCTGCAGCGGCCGCAGGGCGATCCCGAGCGCGAGCTGATGACCAAGGAGGACGTGGCCAAGGTCAACCGCGACGTCAGCCACGCGCTCGACCACCCGCGCGTGCCCTTCCCCAAGGACCATCCCGACCGCGACCTCTACGACAAGCTGCGCTCGGGCCTGCCGGCCCAGGTGACCGATGAGAAGGTCGCCGAGGCGGTGCTGGCGACCAAGCGCGCCGGCATGCACGAGCCCAGCGACATCGGCAAGGTCGCGCTGCAGAACGACCAGATCTTCATCGCCGGACGCACCCCGGGTTTCCACGCCCAGGTCGATGCGGGCAAGCCGGCGCCCGACATGAGCGGCACCGTGCAGCAACTGAACTCGCACAACCGCGCCGAGGCCTACGAGCAGAAGAACCAGCAGCAGCAAGAGCAGCAGCCGAACCAGCAATACGGCGGGCGCTGAGGCGGCAAGGCGGCGCGCGGCGCCGGCCGATCCGCAAACGAAAAAGCCGGCGCGATGGCGCCGGCTTTTTCGTTTCGACGCGCGCGACTCGCTTCGCCGCGCGCATGCCGCGCCGCGCTTACGCCACCGCGAACCCGGCGTCGATCGCCTGGCGGTCGGCGTGGTACGACGAGCGCACCAGCGGGCCGGAGGCGACGTGGGTGAAGCCCAGCGACATGCCGTAGACCTCGAGTTCCTTGAACTCTTCCGGCGTCCAGTAGCGCAGCACCGGGTGGTGGTGCGGCGTCGGCTGCAGATACTGGCCGATGGTGATCATGTCGACGTCGTGCGCGCGCAGGTCGCGCAGGGTCGCCTGCACCTGCTCCATGGTCTCGCCCAGGCCGAGCATGATGCCGGACTTGGTCGCCACGTTCGGATGCTGGGCCTTGAACTTCTGCAGCAGGGTCAGCGACCACTGGTAGTCGGCGCCCGGACGCACGTTGGTGTACAGGTCCGGCACGGTCTCGACGTTGTGGTTGAACACGTCCGGCGGGTTGTGCGACAGGATTTCCAACGCGCGTTCCATGCGGCCCTTGCCGCGGAAGTCCGGGGTCAGCACTTCGATCTTGGTGCGCGGGCTCTGCGCGCGGATCGCGGCGATGCAGTCGACGAAGTGCTGGGCGCCGCCGTCGCGCAGGTCGTCGCGGTCGACGCTGGTCACCACCACGTACTTCAGGCCCATGTCGGCGACGGTGTTGGCCAGGTTGATCGGTTCCTGCGGATCCGGCGGCTTGGGCCTGCCGTGGGCGACGTCGCAGAACGAACAGCGGCGGGTGCAGACCTCGCCGAGGATCATGAAGGTCGCGGTGCCGTGGCCGAAGCACTCGTGGATGTTCGGGCAGCTGGCTTCCTCGCACACGGTCACCAGGCGGTTCTCGCGCAGCTTGGCCTTGAGCTGGGCGACCGAATTGCCCGAGGGGATGCGCACGCGGATCCACGAAGGCTTGCGCAGCACCGGCGCGTCGGCGAACTGCACCGGCGAGCGGTTGATCTTGTCGCCGCCGAGCTGTTTGGCGCCCGGGGTCATGGTGGTGGATTGCAACACCGCCGGGGCCACGACCGGATCGGCCGCGCCGACGACGGTGAGCGGGATGGTCTTGCTGGCGGTGTCGCTCATGTGTGCATCGACTCTGGAGATTGATCTCCCTCTCCCGCTTGCGGGAGAGGGCCGGGGTGAGGGCATCGGCGGCCTGCGGTATCGCGGCGCCTGGCGGATTCGTGGGCCCTCATCCGCCCTTCGGGCACCTTCTCCCGCAAGCGGGAGAAGGAAGAAACAGCGGTCAGCCGAAACTCAACGGCGCCGCATCCTCGACGCTCAAACCGAACTGGCGCGCGATGTTCGCCACCAGCACCGGCTTGACCTGGTCCATGCCCGAGGGGCCGCCCAAGTCTAGCACCGAGGTCACTTGCAGCCCCTGATAACCGCAGGGGTTGATGCGCTGGTACGGCGACAGGTCCATGGCGATGTTGAACGCCAGCCCGTGGAAGGTGCAGCCGCGGCGCACGCGGATGCCCAGGGCCATGACCTTGGCGCCAGCCACGTACACGCCCGGGGCGCCGTCGCGGCGCGCGCCTTCGATGTTCCATTCGGCCAGGGTGTCGATGGTGGCCTGCTCGATCCGGTCCACGTACTCGCGCACGCCGACCTTGAGCCGGCGCAGGTCCAGCAGCGGGTACAGCACGATCTGGCCGGGGCCGTGGTAGGTCACCTGGCCGCCGCGGTCGACGTGGATCACCGGGATCTCGCCCGGCATCAGCACGTGCTCGTCCTTGCCGGCCTGGCCGAGGGTGAACACCGGGTCGTGCTCGACCAGCCACAGCTCGTCGGGCGTCTCGGCATCGCGCGCGTCGGTGAAGGCCTGCATCGCCCGCCATACCGGTTCGTAGGGCTGGCGGCCGAGGTCGCGCAACTGCGCGCGCGGCGGCGCGGACGGGCCGCCGAAGACTTCGGCGACGGCGTCGATTACAGCGTCCACTTCACTTCCGGGTGATCGCGCAGCACCTGGTGGGCCAGGTCGTACTGGGCGCGGTCGACGGCGCGGAAGGTCAGCCGGACCGAGACGTACTTGCCGGTCGAGGACTGCTTCCACTGGATGGTTTCGGTTTCCACGTCGATCCCGGCCTCGAGCAGGCGCTTGGGCAGCTCGCGCTCCAGGCCGGCGTCGGCGGCGCCCATCGCGCTGAGCTCGAAGGTGCCGGGGAATTGGAAGCCGTGATCGGGGTTGTCGGAATGAATGTCCATGGCCGCCATTATGGGTCCGCGGCCAGGGCAACCCAAGCGCGGCGGCGGGACGGCGGCATTGCGCTGGTGGAACGCGGCCGCGCCGCGGCTGCGGCCGCGACCGCCGGATTCCCGCAAGATTCGGCACGGCCGCGGCGCGCGACGCCGTTGCGCCGGCGGTCTGCCGAAACGCCACGACAGACGTTAACGTGGAGCTCCCGTTCCGCAGTTCAGGCCACGATGGGTCCGCGCGACCGCCAGCATTCGATCCGCCTCAAGGCCCCCGGCCTGCTCGTCCTGCTGCTGTTCGCCGCGGCCCTGGCGGTGGCCGTGCCGGCCCTGCGCCGGCCCGAGCGCGCCGGCTGGATCGCGCTGCCGCCGCAGCCGATGGAGGCGACCGACCCGGACGTGCGCGAACTGCTGCGCAAATCCGCGCAGCTGGCGCCGGCCGGCCAGCCCGCCCTGGCCGTCAGCTGCGGCGCCGACGACGTCGAACCCGAACGCCTGCCGCCGGACTTCGCCCGCCCGCCGGCGCCGGCCGACGCCGACGAGGCGCCGCTGGAAGAACGCTACGCCCTGCTGATCGGCGGCCCGGACCGGCGCCCGTGGCGGCTGGACATCGACGTGCACGGCGAGCGCGCCCGCCTGCGCGCGCAGGAGCCCGGCGCGGCCGCGACCGAGCGCGAGCTGCCGCTGACGGCGCTGGCGCCGCTGCGCGCGGCCCTGGCCGAGCCGGAGCTGTGGTCGGCGCCGCAGCGCAGCTCGGTGTTCTGCGCCGACCGCCACCGCCTGCGCCAGGCCTACGTCGAAGCCTGCGTGGACGGACGCTACTTCGCCCGCGACCGCGCCTGCGACCGCCTCGCCGCGCCGCTGCTCGACGAGCTGTGGCGGCAGGCGCGCGCGCTGGCGGCGCCGGCCGCCGGCGCCGCACCATGACCCGCGACCGCCCCGCCGCGCCCAGCGGCGACCGCCTGACGCTGATGCTCGACCTCGACGAAACCCTGGTCTACGCCAGCGAGATCGAACTCGGCCGCGCCGCCGATTTCCAGGCCCTGGGCTATCACGTCTACCGCCGCCCGCACCTGCAGACCTTCCTCGACCACGTGCTGGCGCGCTACGACGTCGGCGTGTGGACCGCGTCCGGCCGCCGCTACGCCGACGCCGTCTGCGCCGCACTGTTCCCGCCGCAGGCCCTGCGTTTCGTGTGGTCGAGCGAACGCTGCTCGCTCAGCCGCGACTGGACCACCGGCGAATACCTCAACCGCAAACGCCTGCAAAAGCTCAAGACCCACGGCTACCGCCTGGAGCGACTGCTGGCGATCGACGACACCCCGAGCAAGCACGCGCAGAACTACGGCAACCTGGTGTGCGTGAGCGAGTACCTGGGCGAGGACCCGCACGACGACGAGTTGCTGCGGTTGATTGGGTACATCGATGCGCTGGCCGGCGAGGCCGATGTGCGCAAGATCGAAAAACGCCGCTGGCGCGAACGCAGCGTCGCAAGCGCGCCGAAGCCCCTGTAGGAGCGGCGCAAGCCGCGACCGCGACACCTGGCTTGCGTCGTAAGCGCGATGTCGCGGTCGCGGCTCGCGCCGCTCCTACAGGGGGCTCCGCAGCAACGCGCCAGTCTCAATTTGTGCGCACAAAGCGCGATAGATTGGCACCTGCCTCGTCCTCCGGAGCCCGGCCATGCCTCCCAGCCAGTCCGTTGCCCTGCCCTTGCGCGGCCAGTTCCGCGCGCTGTACCAGCAGCTCAAGCGCGCCGGCGCGCTGGCGCGCACGCCGGTGGTGTTTTGCGAGGGCGATTCGTGGTTCTCCACGCCGCTGGCGATGAACCTGCTCGACTGGATCGTCTCGCCCGCGCCGCAGGACGAGGAACGCGGCGTGCCGCTGCTCGGCCAGGGCGGGCTGTTCTTCCGCGCCGAGCGCAGCGGCGATTGCGCTGCGCGCAATCCCGACGATCCCAAGCGCTCGATGTTCGTGCGCGACAACATCGACGACCTGATCGGCTGGTATGCGAACTTCGAGTTCGACCTGATCCTGCTCAGCGCCGGCGGCAACGATTTCGTCGACGGTTTCCTGCGCCGCGCGCTCGGCAACCGCAACGGGCTGAGCGCGCAGCAGGCGTTCCAGCGCGTGCTCGACAGCGGCCAGTACGACACCGTGCGCAAGGCCTATGCGCTGTTCCTGCAGGCGGCGATCGCGGCGCGGCCGGGCGTGCCGGTGCTGGCGCACACCTACGATTATCCGCTGCTGATCGGCCGCCCCGGCGCGCTGACGCCGGGCAACCTCGGCGTGGCGGCGTTGCTGAAGAAGAGCGTGGGGCCGTGGATCGGGCCGAACATCCTGGGCGTCGTCGAGAGCGAGCGTCCCGCGTTCGTGCGCCTGCTCATCGACGGGTTCGAACAGCACGTGCTGCGCGCGCTGAAGCAGGACGCGCGCTTCGCCGCGGTGTTCGACTACGTCGACCTGCGCGGCACGCTGACCCAGCCGCAGCAGTGGTTCGACGAGATGCATCCGACCGAAGCCGGGTTCCATGCGCTGGCGACGAAGTTCCGCGGCGTCATGCTCGGCAAGTTGCCGGCGAACAAGCGCTGAGGCGCTCGCGCCCTTGTGGCAGGGCCTTCAGGCCCGATGCTTGGCACTCTTGTGGGAGGGCCTTCAGGCCCGATGCTTTTGTTTCAGATCGCCGCGACTTGAACCAAAGGCATCGGGCCTGAAGGCCCTCCCACAAAAGCCCTCGCACAGGCCTTCCTGTCGCACAAAAACAAAAAGGCCGGCGAAGGCCGGCCTTTTCGTCGCGATGCGAAGCGGCGCTTACTCCGATTCCCACCACATCCAGAACTCGTCCCACAGGCGCTTGAAGAAGCCGCCTTCTTCGACCGCGGCCAGCGCCACCAGCGGACGCTGCGCGACCACCTTGCCGTCGAGCATGACCTTGACCGAACCGATGGCCTGGCCCTTCTTGATCGGCGCGACCAGGGTCTTGGGCACGTCCATGCTCGGCTTGAGCTGCGGGTACTTGCCGCGCTGCACGGTCACCAGCAGCGGCTCGGCCACGCCGAGCTGCACTTCGGCGCTCTGGCCCTTCCAGACCTTCTGCTTGGCGATGGCCTTGCCGGCGTCGTAAAGCTTGTGGGTCTCGAAGAAGCGGAAGCCCCAGTTCAGCAGGGCCTGGCTGTCGGTCGCGCGCTGGGCCTCGGAGGTCGAGCCCATCACCACCGAGATCAGGCGCTGGTCGCCGCGCTGGGCCGAGGCCATCAGGCAGTAGCCGGCCTTGGAGTGGTGGCCGGTCTTGATGCCGTCGACCGACGAGTCGCGCCACAGCAGCAGGTTGCGGTTGGGCTGGGTGATCGGCCCGACCTTGAGTTCCTTGATCTTGTTGTACGAGTACGCGGTCGGGAAGTCGTGGATCAGCGCGCGGCCGAGCAGGGCCAGGTCGTGCGCGGTGGAGTAGTGGTTCTCCTGCGACAGCCCGTGCGGGTTCATGAAGTGGCTGTTCTTCAGGCCGATGCGCGCGGCGTACTGGTTCATCAGCGCGGCGAAGGCGTCCTCGCTGCCGGCGACGTGCTCGGCCAGGGCGATCGCGGCGTCGTTGCCGGACTGCACCACCATGCCCTTTTCCATCTCCACCAGCGGCGCGGTCTGGTTGACCGCGAAACCGGAGTAGCTGCCGTCGGTGGCCGCGCCGCCCTTGCGCCAGGCGTTCTCGGTCATCATCACCTGGTCGGTGTCCTTGACCTTGCCGCCGGCCATTTCGGCGGCGATCACGTAGCTGGTCATGACCTTGGTGATGCTGGCCGGCTCGACCCGCATATCGGGCTCATGGCTGGCCAGGATGTTGCCGCTGGCCGCGTCCATCAGCACCCACGCGGTGCCGGCGATCTGCGGCGGCGGCGGCACCGGCAGCGCATCGCTGGCCGGCGGTTGCGCGGCGGCGGGAGCGCTGGCCGCGGCGGCGGGCTTGGCGGCGGGCGCCTGGGCCGAGGCCAGGCCGGCGACGGCGGTGGCGAGGAAGGCCGAGGTCAGCGCGGCGAAGGCGGCCGCGCGCGGGGCCATTCTCTTAAAGCGGGAACTCATCGTTGAACTGTCTCCGGGACCGGTACCGTGCCGGCCGCAAGGCTTGGAGGTCGGCGCCGCCGTCCTGGCGGCCACCGTCGAAAGTGGCGGGACCGTGCCTTCCTGCTGCGGTCCGCGAGGCGTGCATCGTGCCTGAGATGGGCGGCGCTTGCAGCCGCCGGCCCTGTTGGCCGGCGGTGCGCGTTCAGTCGCGCCCGTTCAGGCGGGCGCCTCAGTCGCGAACGCGCTGCGGCTGCCCGAAGCCCAGACCGACGATGCGGGCGGCAAGTTCCGGCGCCGCGTCGGCCTGCAGCGGGCCGACCCGCAGGCGCCAGATCTTCTGGCCGTTGGCGGCGTTGCCGTCGAGCAGCCGGGCCGCGGCGATGCCGGCGCCGCGCAGCATGCCCAGGGCGCGGTCGGCGTTGCTGCGGGCGGAGAAACTGGCCACCTGCAAGGTCACATCGCCCGCCGAGGGCGTGCTGGCGGCGACCACCGCGGCGGCCTTGGCCGGGGTCGGCGGCGGCGGCGCGGCCGGCGGCGCCGGCAATGCTGCGGCGGCTACGGCCGTGGCCGGGACGGCGCTGCCGGCCTTCTTCGCGGCCTTCTCGGCCTCGGCCAGCGCGCGCTGCTGTTCCTTCTGCTGCTTGGCCAGCAACTTCTGCTGCTCGCGCTGCTGTTTCTCCAGCGCGCGCTTCTCGGCCTTGGTCAGCGCCTTGGTCGGCGGCGGCGCGACCGGTTGGCCGGTGGCCACGCGCACTTGGCGCGATTTCATCCAGGCGTCGAATTCGTCCGCGGTCATCGACTTGCCGTTCTGCATCATGTCGAAGCGGTAGTCGTGCGGGCCGGGCTTGCCGGCCGCGGCCGTCGGCGCGGCGCTGGCGACTGCGGTCTTGGCCGGCGCCGGCTGGCCGGTGGCGACCGTGGTCTTGACCGGTTCGGCCGCCGCGACCGGCGCGGGCTTGCCGGTAGCGACGGTGGTTTTCACCGGTGCGGCGCTGGCGCCGGCGCTCATCGGCGTCGGCTTGCCGGTGGCGATGCGCACGCCCGGCGGCAGTTCGCCGGCGTTGGCGCTGGCGATCGGCATCGCCGAGACCAACCGATCCATCGCACTCGGGGTCTTCGGCGCGGCGGCGGGCGCCGGCGGCGGATTGTTGCCGGCGCTGGCGTACAGCGGCGGCGCCGCCTCGCCCGGATGCAGCGCGCGCACCTCGACCCGGCCGGTGCCGCGCTGGGTGATGCCCAGCTTGATCGCGGCCGCATAGCTCAGGTCGATCACGCGGTCGTCGTGGAACGGGCCGCGGTCGTTGACCCGCACCGTCACCGACTTGCCGTTGTCCAGGTTGGTGACCCGGGCGAAGCTCGGCAGCGGCAGCGACTTGTGCGCGGCGGTGAAGGCGAACATGTCGTACACCTCCAGGTTGGAGGTGCGGCGGCCGTGGAATTTCTGGCCGTAGTAAGAAGCCGTGCCGGTCTCGACGTAATCGTCGTGCGAGTCGAGCACCTTGTAGGTCTTGCCCAGCACCACATACGGCGAGCGGTTGCCGAACTGCGAACGCGCCTCGGCGACGACTTCGGGTTCGGGAATCGAATCGACGTCGGGGATGTAATCCGGCGTGCTGTCTTTGACCCCCGGCGCGTACAGGCCGCCGGCCTTGTAGTTGCCGCGCTTGCTGAGGTCTTCCTGGGCCGGCGCGTACGGCGATTTCTTGCGCGCGCCGCCGTGGGCCAGGGCCGAGCTGTGGACGCGGCCGCGGTCGGGCAGCGCGAGCGCCTCGGAGCCGGATTTCTTCGGGGAGCTGGCGCAGGCCGCGAGGGCCAGCGGCAGCGCGGCGACGACCAGCCGCCCGATCAATTCGATCGACGGCCGCTTCGCGCCGGCGCTCATGGGCGTGGCGCCTGGGGTTTGACGGCGGGCGCCGGCGCAGCGGCGGGCGCGGTGGGTGCGGTCGCAGTGGCCAAGGGATTCTCCCGTCCGGCGATCGCTTCCGCCAACTGGTACACCGCCATGCCGTAATGCTTGGAGATGTTGTAGCGGGTGATCGCGTAGAAGTTGCGGAAACCGAGCCAGTATTCGGGACCGTTCGCCCCGTCGAGATTGAGCAGCGTCGCGGTCTCCGTCGGCGCCACCGGGGTCAGCGGACGGTAGCCGCGAGCGGCCAGATCCGTGAGCGAGTACACCGGGTCCATGCTCTCCGGCGCGAAATCCTGCGCGCTGGCGTCGCGGTTGGCGCGCGCCACCACCGGGCCGCCGCGCACCCAGCCGCCCTTCTTGACGAAGTAGTTGGCGACCGAAGCGAACACGTCGTCCAGATCGGTGAACAGATTGCGCTTGCCGTCGTTGTCGCCGTCCACCGCGAACTCGCGGTAGCTCGACGGCATGAACTGGCCCCAGCCCATCGCGCCGGCGTAGCTGCCGGTGAGGGTGGTGATGTCGATGCCCTCTTCCTTGCCCAGCGCGAACAGCTGCGCCAGTTCGCCGCGGAAGAACGCCTCGCGGCGGTTCTCGCGATCGAGCTTGGCCGGATCGCCGCTGCGCGGATAGGCGAAGGCAAGCGTGTACAGCGCATCGACCACGTTGTACTTGCCGGTGTTCTTGCCGAAGCTGGTCTCGACGCCGACGATGGCGACGATGATCTCGGCCGGCACGCCGGTCTGCGCCTGCACGCGCTCGAGCTGGGCGCGATGCTCGGCGAGGAAAGCCTTGCCGCCGTCGATGCGCGCCTGGGTGATGAAGATCGGCCGGTAATCGCGCCACGGCTTGGCCTCGGCCGGCCGAGACATCGCCGCGACGATGGCGTCCTTGATCTGCGCCTTGGCCAGCACCGATTCGATATAGGCCGGCTCCAGGCCGTACCGGATCGCGGTGTTGGCGACGAACTGGGCGCGGGCCTGCTCCAGCGGCATCTGCACCACCGGCTCGGGCAGCGCGGGCGTGCCGACCACCGGGGTGGCCGGCTTGACCGGCGCCGGGGCGGCGGCGGCTTGCGGCGGCGCGGCCTGGGCGGAGGCGATGGGCGCGATCGGCGCCTGCGTAGCGCAGGCGGCCAACGCGATCGTGAGCGCGCCGAACAGGGCGCAACGGGCGGTGTGGCGTCGGGTCATCGGCGCGAGAGTAGCACGCGATTGCGAGGCAAAAAACCTTGGCATTGCGGGACTTAACCGATTTTATTCATGTAGGGTTTGCGAAGTGGAGACGCCTTCGGGCCGCCTGGAAAGATGAACAGAGGCACGTTCCCGCCCCCGCTCCCGACCGCTGCCGCCCTCACCCAAGACGGCCTTTTGTGGGAGGGACTTCAGTCCCGATGCCTTCCGCTCCGGTCGCCGCGCCGCCCCCATCAGTCCCCCAGCCGCGAATTGCCGATGGTCAGATGCAGCGCCGGCTCCGGCTCGCGCGGCAGCCCCAATTCCTCGCGCAGCGTCAGCAGGCGCTCGCAGCGCACCGGGCACCACACGAAGCCGTCGGTCTCGCGCACCGCCGGGTCGTAGCCGAACTCGACCGTGGCGCCGTCCCAGCGTTTCCACAACGCCTCCAGCGGCGGCCGCTCGCCGCGGATCGCCGAGATGTGCGCGCCCCACAGCGGCCCCTGCAAACGCCGGGTGCGGCGATGGCCGAGCAGGAACTGATGGCGCAGATAGCGGCCGAGCTCGGGATCGCACTCCACGATCAGCCACCACTGCGTGCTGCCGCCGTCGCGGCGGGCATGGCCGGTTTTGCCGAGCGCGGGGCTGTAGCGCAGGGTGCCGGTGGCGGGGAGGAAGCGGTCTTGCATCAACGTCTCGACCGCATACGCAGTTCGTCCAATTGCGCGCTCAACTGCTCTATCGAAGCGACGACCTCTTGCAGCGCTTCGATCGAGTACGCCGTTTCCGTCTGCTGCGGCGACGTGGGCAGTCCCGTCACGCACATCGCGGCCGGCGGCTGCGCCCTGAATCCCCAACGGGCATGGATCAACTTATTGCGCATTTCGCGCATGGCATCGGTGCGGTCCAGCCAGTCGATATAGGCGATCCGCAGCGATTCGTCCGTCAGGCCAGACGCGTATTTGCGCAAGAACTCCAGCTTCGCATGGAACGTGCGGTTGCCGAACTCATCCGTCAGCCGCTCCAATCGCGCAGGATCGGTCCAGACCACGGCCAGTCCCAGCAGCGTTTCCAGCCGGCCGAAGGCGAACAACAGCCGCCCAAGCGCGAGCGCCGCCGCCTGCTCGATCCGTTCCCGTTCGCAGAAGAGGTTCATGGCGATACTCATCGAAATGCCCCTGGCCGGGGTCCTTCGCCAGGTCACGCCAGTTTATGTCGGCGGCGAATCGCCGCGTCGGCGAAACCGGTGTAAACCGATCCTGCCTTGGCCGTATCCAGGATCACCATCGCCCGTCCTTCGCCCGGAGCCCGCATGAACGTCCTCGCCCGCACTCTCGTCCTCGCCGCCGCCCTCGCCGCCGGCGCCGCGCACGCCGACGAGCCGGCGCCCAAGCCGGTCAAGCCGACCAATCGCGCCGAAGCCATCGCCGTCGTCGCCCAGGCGCGCCGGATCGTGACCCCGAACGCCATCGAGCGCAGCGAGAAGGTCCGCATCGGTGGCATCGAACAGTGGGTGTCGATCCGCGGCAACGACCGCCGCAACCCGGTGCTGCTGGTGGTGCACGGCGGCCCCGGCTATGTGTCGATGCCGATGAGCTGGTGGAACGGCCGCGGCTGGGAGGAGTACTTCACCGTGGTCCACTGGGACCAGCGCGCCTCCGGCAAGACCCACCTGCTGACGCCGCGGGAACAGATCGCGCCGACGCTGACGCCCGAGCGCATGATCGCCGACGTCGAAGAAATGGTCGCCTGGGTGCGCAAGGACCTGGGCAAGGACAAGATCTTCCTGCTCGGCCATTCCTACGGCAGCTACCTCGGCCTGGAAACCGCGCGCCGGCATCCGCAGTGGCTGCACGCCTACATCGGCGTCGGCCAGGCCACCGACGTGGCCGAAAGCGAGCGCCGCGGCTGGCGCGCCACCCTGGACGCGGCCAAGCGCGACGGCAACGCCGAGGCGGTGCGCGAACTCGAAGCGCTGGCGCCCTACGCCGCGCCGGGCCATCCGCCGACGATCCAGCAGATCTACGCGCAACGTAAATGGCTGCAGCGCTATGGCGGGACGATGGCGTACCGACAGAACAACGACGACGACAGCGTGCTGGCGCGCCTGTCGCCCGACTACAACGACGAACAACTGCGCGGAGTGTGGAAAGGCAACGACTTCGCCACCCCGATCCTGCTGCCGCAGCTGATGACCCAGAACCTCGCCACCGGCAAGACCCTCGACTGCCCGCTGATCCTGCTGCTCGGCCGCCACGACACCAACGTCAACTCCGACGTCGCGGCCGAGTGGTACGCGCAAGTCAGGGCGCCGGGCAAGGCGCTGGTGTGGTTCGAGCACTCCGCGCACATGCCGATGACCGAGGAGCCGGGCAAGTTCCTGCTGGCGCTGGTGAATCAGGCGCGGCCGTATGCGCAGAAGGTCGGGGACGCGGCGCCGTAAGCGCTGCGTCGGGAAGCGCTCAATCCTGCGGCGCTTCGTCGCGCACGAGTCGGGAGCGGCGCAGACCCAGCGCCCTGCGCAGCGGAACGTCTGCCTGCTTGCGCCAGCCGTGGCGGCGCGTCGCCGCGACGGCCGACTCCACCGTCTCGGCGTCGGCCGGCTCGCCACCGGACAGCGCCGAGAGTTCCTGATGCACGGCCTTGCGATAGGACTGGTTGACCCAGCGCTTGCGCCGCGCGATCGCGGCCCGCGCGCCCCACGGGCTTTCCGCCACCGTGTTGCGGCAATCGCGATCCAGGCTGAGTTCCTTTTTCTCGCGCGGGGTGCGGCGGCGTTTCTTCATGCGCGCTCCCCTGCGCCCAGCGACAAACGCATCTCGGCATTGGGCACTTCCACCCCGCGCACCAGCGGTCTGCGCTGCTCCGTCACCTCGAAGCCGAAGCGGGCGAAGAACGGTTGTGCGGTGCGGCTGACGTGCGAGCGCACCGCGGGCAGGCCGCGCTCGCGCGCGTCAGCCAGCAACTGCGCCATCAGCGCGGCGCCGACGCCGCGGCGGGCGAAGTCGGGCGAGACGTAGAAGTGGTCGATGAGTCCGTCGTCCTGCAGGTCGGCGTAGCCGGCGAGGACGCCGTCGATCTCGGCCACGAACGGATGCAGCGCGCGCACCCGTTCGATCCAGGCTTCGCATTGCGCCGGCAGCCAGTGCGGCGGCGACCAGGCGTCGATCTGTTCGGCGCTGTAATCGCCGGCCGCGGTAGTACGCACGGCGGCGCGGAAGATCGCCAGCAGCGCCGGGATTTCGTCGGCGCGGGCGGCGCGCACGCGCATCAGCCGGCGGCCGCGCCGACCCCGTGCGCGCGCGCCAGCGCGGTCAGCGCCGCTTCCTGCGGCCCCGGCAGCGCGCGCAGCGGAATGGCGTGGGCCTGGCGCGGCGAAACGAAGAACAGCAGGAACCCGCCGCTGCGCTTCATGCGTACGATCTGGGTCCAGTCGTGGGTGTGCTGGAACGCGCTGGTCCACACATGCACGCCGCCGTGGTCGAACGCGTAATTCAACGGCTCGCGCATGCGTCCGCCGACGATCAGCGCGCCGATCGCGCTGATCGCCAGCACGACCGGCATCAACGCGAAGCAGAACGCGACCAGCCGCCACACCGTCGCGCCGACCGGCAGGTCCGACGTCAGCGCGATCACCGCCAAGGTCACGCCGACCATCGGCCAGGCCAGGATGAAGACTACGAACAGCTTGCGCTGGAACTGCATCACCGCGGCGAGGCGGACGCGTTCCCAGGGGCTGGGCGAAAACGAAAGGCGAAGGTCCTGGGGCTGATCCATAGCGACGGCGCAGATGAGTGGAAGCTCGGAAGGAGTCGGCGGCGCGGATTCCTTCGCGCCGGCGTCGGGCACGGGCTGGATGCAGGTCCGGCCTCGCGTGGGCGGCCAGTGTACGTGGCCGCGCGGCCGCGGTCGAAGCCATACGCTCGCGGCAGCGCCCACGGCGCAGACATTCGCGTCCGCGATCGGACTACCGCGCGCGGCGTCGCCTCACTTCGACAGGTTCAGCGCCGCCGCCGCGCGGATCAGCGCCTGCAACGCCTTGCCGTCGATCTTGTCGCCTTCATGGATGTCGATGGCGCGGCGGGTATTGCCGTCCAGACTGGCGTTGAACAGCCCCTTCGGATCCGGCAGCGACGCGCCCTTGGCGAAGGTCAGCTTGACCGCGCTCTTGTAGGTCTCGCCGGTGCACAGGATGCCGGCGTGCGACCAGGTCGGCACGCCGCGCCACTTCCACTCCTCGACCACCTCCGGATCGGCCTCGAGGATCAGCTTGCGCACCTTGGCCAAGGTTTCGCCGCGCCAATCGCCCAGTTCCTGGATGCGTTCGTCGATCAGCTGCGAGGCGGCCGCGGAAGGAGCGGCCGGGGAACCAGCGGTCTTTTTCATGCGCAGTGTCCTGTAGTCGTGAACGAGAACGGCGGCGCGCGCCTCACATGCGCTCGCCGGGCAGACGGCTGGCCTGCGCGATCCAATCGGCCCAGCGCGCCTCGTCGAACGGATCGTGCTCGTGGATGTGGTGATAGCGCACGTGCTCGACCTTGGACGGCTGCGCCGGCGGCGGATCCAGCGCGGCGCCGCGAAAGAAGGTGACCTTGAGATAGCGGTCGAAGCAATGCATGGCGAGGAACCAACTGCCCTCCTCCACCCCGTACAGCGGCGTGTTCCACTTCACCGCCTTGCGCACGCCGGGCACGGTGCGCTCGATCAGTTCGTCCAGGCGCCGGCCGACCTCGCGCTTCCAGCCGGGCATGGCGGCGATGTAGGCCTGCACGGGCGCATCGCCGTAGCCTTTGGGAATCTGCGGATTGCCGCCGGAGAGCAGGCGGGGTTCGGCGGGCGTCGGCTCGTGCGCGCCTGGATTCCGCCGAGCCGGACGCGCGGCTTTGTCTTTGTCGGTCATCGTGGTTCCTGCGCGAACTCGCCCACCCGCAGCTCCATCCGCACCGTCAGCGCGAGCTTGCCTTCGTGGTTCTCCACCAGCTGATAGCCCTTCATGTCCTCGACGCTGGCCGCCAGTTTGGCGCGCATGCTGCGGGCCCCGCCGTAGTGCGGCTCGTCCGGCTCGCCGGGCTCGGACCACTGCTGCGACAGGCTGTGGACCGAACGCAGCGTCAGCCCTGCGGCGTCCGCGATCAATTTGGCCTGGCGCATCGACTCGGCCACGGCGGCGCGCAGCAGTTCGTCGCGCTCGGCGGTCAACGCGCCGTACTCGCGACGCATGCTGCGCAAGGAAACGCCCTTGAGCGCCGACAACCCGGCCAAGGCCTCGGGCACCGATTGCGGCGGCAGGTCGCGGATTTCCAGATCGATCTCGACCGAGGAACCGGAGAACCAGCGCTCGCCGGCGGCGAAGGTCAGCGAGTCCACGCGGATCTTGTCCTCGGCCACGCCCAGCCCGCGCATCAGTTCCTGGATCGCGACCAGTTCTTTGCTCTTGCGCACCGCCGCCATCGAACCGACCGCGACGGTGCCGACTACGTGCACGTGCAAGACGATGCCGATTGGCTTGACCCAAGCGTCGCGGGTGACTTGGGTTTCTATGCGGTCGGGCATGGAAGACATCGGAACATCCTGAAGATGAGAAAGGGTCTAGGGTCGATCCGCGGTGAACCCGCAGGGGTCACGCGCGACTGACATCGGCGCCGTGCGCGGCCGCCAAGGCGACCAGTTCCGCCTGCGTCGCCCGGTCAGCGATCGCGCGCAGCGGGATGCAGTGCGCGCAGCCCGGCGAGAAGAAGAACATCAGGAAGCCGGCGCTGCGCTTCACTTTGAAGATCGCAGGCCATTTGTGCGTGTACTCGTACGTGGTCGCCGATACGTGCACGCCGTCGGCATCGAACAGATAGGCGAACGGCTCGCGCGACCGACGATGCCCGAAATACGCGATCGCCGTATTCAACAGCACCATCGTCGGGACAAAGAGCATGGCCAGGACCACGGCCAACCAAAGCTCGCCTGTGAACCGCAAGCCATTGCTCCACGCGAACACCAGCAACCCCAGGCCGGCCAACGGCCAGATCAGCGCGATGGCCAGAATCCAGGGACGCTCCAGGATCAGAACCAGCGCGGCGCGAACCCGGTCCCAGTAACCGAAAGCCGGCGAAAGGCGTATTTCTTGCGGGCGATCCATCCATTCCTACTCGGTAGCCGAATCAGTGCCGATGCAGCCGGCCCGCGTCCAGTGTCGCACTCATTTCAGGTTCTGCATGCGTTCGGCGAACTGCCGCAGAAACGGCCGATTGTCCTGCATCGCCTCGGCCAGCAGCCGATCCAGCCGCGGCGAGCCCAGCATCTGCAAGCATTCCAGCACCGACATGCGCGCCCACTCCTGATATTCGTCGGCGCGATGCCACGCCGCCCACGCCAGTTCCTCGGCCGCGCGCACGCCCAGGCCGGCCAGCGCGCGGATCGCGCGGCGGCGCACGTATTCGTCCTGGTCGGTCGCCAGCGCGAACAGCAACGCCTGGGCCTCTTCGTCGTCGGCCAGATGCCCCAGCTCCGCCGCCAGTTGCCAGCGCGCGTCGGCCTCGCCGTGCGCGAGCGAGGCGCGCGCAAGGAAACGCAGCGCGCCGGGACGGCGCTTGCGGATTTCGCGGACCAGGTATTGCGCGTCGTTGTCGCGCGCGATCGCGTACAGCACGTGGCCGATCTCGGCCTGCGACCAGCCGCGCGGATTGGATTCGTCCACCTTGGCCAGCACCGCGCGATGCCACGCCGGCCAATCGCTGTAATCGCATTCCCACTGGCCCTCGCGCGGGCCCAGGCCGCCTCCGGCCCATTCGCGGAAACGGGTGGTTTCGATGCTCAGGTCGGTCATGACGGCGCGGCGGCTCCGTGCGGGCGCTGGCGGCCAGCTTAGCGAAAAGCGCGCGCCGCCGGAGCCGCGACAGCGACCCGCCTCACCGCCGCTCACGCTGCAACGCCAATCACATCGGCCCGGTTCGCGCCGCGCCTAAGATCGGCCCCGGCGGCCGTCCGCGCCGCCTCGTACCGTCAGGCCAGTCCCTCGCGCGCAAGCGCCGTCGCCCGCGTGCCGCCCCCGCGGCGCGCGCCGTCCGTCGTCCCGTTCACGGAGAAGACCATGAGCCGAAGCCTTCCGATCGCCTGCCTGTTCCTGCTCGCCGCCGCCTTCGCCGGCGATGCGCTCGGCAAGAAGAATTTCGTCCGCCAGCTCGGCGGCGCCTGCGGCGAAGACGCCAACATCGTCGCCACCTGCGATGTCGGCATGAGTTGCAAATCCGGCTATTGCGAGATGAACAGTTACTTGTCCGCCGCGTCCAAGGGTTGCCGCGACCTCATGATCGGCGCCGGCGTCATCGGCCCGCGCGAGACGGTCTCGGTGCACGACGGCTTCTGCTACAAGAGCTGCGACGGCATGTACGAGTTGGCGATACGCGCCACGCCGGTGACCGAACGGTTGATGTCGCGCGCGCAGGTCGGCTCGAAGGAATTCGGCGACGAAGTGGCCAAGCTGTCGGACAGCGAAAAGGCGATATACAAGGCCGCCGAAGACAAGTGCAACGCCTGCGGCAAGCAATGCGCGATCGGCCCGGTCTACCTCGGGCGCGGCGGCTACTGACCCGCCGCCGCGGCGCGCGCCGTCCGAAGCCGACTAAGGCAGGCCGGCCAGAGCGCCGGCCACGGACGCGCCGTGCGCCGCCATCGCATCGACGGGCAGCGCCTGCGCGGCGGTCGCGGCGCAGCGGCCGGCGTGGGCGCCGAAGCCGGTGCGAACGCCGGTACGAAAGTCTGCGCGCAGCGGCCGCGCCGCCAACGCCATCGACGGCGCCGCCGACGGGTGCGTCAGCGAACGCTGGGTCCGCTGCACCCACTGCAAAGCCGCCGGCGTGCGCGCCGCCGCATGCCGCGCATCGTCGGGCGCGAACCGCAGCGCCGCCCCGGTCGAGGCCATGGCCAGGGCGTAGACGATGAAAGCCGGCCGCACGGCCTGGAGGAAATCGCTCGACGTCAGCATGGGGGATGGCCTCGATGGGGAGCCATCGCACGCTATCGCCGGGCCGGCGGCGGCGCGGGGTTTATCGGTCGAGTGGGGAAATCGGCCGGCGAGCGGCCGGATCGGCGGGCGAGCGGCGGGGTGGATCGGCCGATGCCGCGGGCGGCGGCTGCGGGGTGCCCGCTTCGCCGCGGGGCCGGCGTCATGGCGAGCCGGTATCGGAAAGCGCCTGCCGCCGATGCGGACGACAGGCGCCTGGTTCGGCGATTACAGCCGGTTCGGCAGCGCCGAACCGGCCGCCGCGATCAGAGCGCGCAATCCCCCGTGCCGTTGAGCACTCGATAGTAGGTGCGCGTCAGCCACGGATTGTGGTCGTTGTCGAAGGAATTGGCGTGGTCCATGTCGGCGATGCCGGAGTTGGTCGCGCCCCAGGTCGCGACCTTGGTCACCAGGTTGTCGCCGCCCACGTTCGCCGGCCGGTTCTTGGTGTCGTATTCGACGAACAGCGCCTGATTGATGCAGGTCGACAGCGCGGCGCGCGCCTCCTGCATCGCCTGCGAGGTGTAGACGTGATCGGTATGGTCGCCGGGATTGAGCGTGGCGTCGGTGTCGGCGAGGTTGAACCAGACATCGATCGAACCCGACGCCTCCGCGCGCACCAACGCGGCCAGGGTCGCCGTGAAATCCGCCCAGGTGCCGTACGTCGTCGAGCCGTCGATGGCGCTGACCGGCGTGCCGGCCGTCTTCAGCAACGCGATGCTCTGGCTGCCGCCGACGCCACCGTCGGGCAGCCGCAGGAAATACATGACCGCGCGACCATCGCTGGACGCATAACGCACGATCGGATGCCCGTTGATCGTGCGCACCGTGCGCTGCAACTGCTGCTGGCCGACATCGCGGTACGCCGACTTGATGAAGCGCAGCGCGCGCAACGCCCCTTCCTCGCGTGCGAGGTAATACGGCTGCGAACGCCCGGCGTTGCCCGTCCCCACGCCGGCGTCTCCCGCGGTGGTGTGGACGATGACGGTACGGGCGTTGGCGTCGCGCACGTCGTTGAAGGCGTTCGGGTTCATGAACAACTGCCAGTCGTCCTGATGGCCGACGGCGTAAACACTCGTAGTGGGCGTGGCGGCCGTGGCGGCCGAAGAGGCGAGAGCAAGCAGGAGGAAAAGCGGATTCAGGATTTTCATGGTGGCTCGCAATGGAAGGTCCGGTTCGCAGCGGCTACAGGGACCGGATCGCCTCGCGAAACGCTGACGCGAGCAGGGCGATGGGAGAGCCAGGCGCGATCCGGTGCGGCGAGTCTATCGCCGGGCGACACACTGCATGAGACGCGGAAACCTCGGCCCGAAGGAATACTCGCGTCGGCCGAAGCGTTCGTTCGGCGAACGCCACCTATGGGTGCGTATCCGTCAAGCCGCTGACGTCACTCGCCCGACGCCACCGCCGTTTGCGGCCGTTCCGAATCCACCGCCAACGAACGCAAGTAATGCGACGGCGCGACGCCGACGAAGCGGGTGAACGCCGCGCTGAACGCGCTCGCAGATCCGTAGCCGACGCGCTCGGCGATGCCGGCCAGACCGTCCTGGCCGCGGTGCAGGAAGTTCTTGGCCAAGGCCATGCGCCACGACAGCAGATACTCCATCGGCGCCACGCCCATCGCGCGACTGAAGCGCTCGTAGAACGCCGAGCGCGACAGCGCGGCCTCGCTGGCCATCGACGCCACCGTCCAGTTGCGCGCCGGGCTTTCGTGCAGGCGGCGCACCGCGGCTGCGAGCCGCGCATCGGCCAGACAGCGCAGCAAACCCGGCGATGCGGCGGTGCCGGAAGAACAACGCAGCGCTTCGATCAGCATCACTTCGAGCAAGCGCGCCAGCACCACCTCGCGCGCCGGGCGCCGATGGCGTGCTTCCTCGCCGACCAGGGCGACGATGGCGCCCAGCCGCGGATCGCCGCGCACGTGGATCAGCGCGGGCAGCAACGACACCAGCAGCGCGCTGTCCGGCGAACCAAAGGTCAGATGACCGACCAGGGCGCGCAGATTGGCCGGCGCGTCGGGATCGCCATGACGCACCTCGCCGTCGCGCACGGCGACCGCTTCCGGATCGGCGCCGCCGTCGCTCTCGGGCTCGCCGCCGGACAACTCGAAGCCCGACATCGCCGGGATCAGCACGAAATCGCCCGGCAACACCTCGACCGCCGCCTGCCCGCCCACCCGCAGCGCGACCGTGCCCTCCAGCACCACGCAGTAGAACGGCCGGTCGCCGCCCGGGCGGCGCACGCGCCAGGCGCCGCCGCCGCTGACCACCTTGGACAGCGCCGCTTCGGGCTGCAGCAGCGAGACGACTTCGGCGAGCGGGTCGGTCACAACCGGACGATCTCTGGCGATTTATGGATATTCGACTATGGGACGTCCTGTTTGCGCTGTCTACAGTGGCTCATCCCGTCCCGCCCTTCGCCCTCGCGGAGCGCGCCCGGATGCCACCTCAGGAGCCCGCCATGAGCGAACCGAGCCTCAAACCCGACCGCGCCCCGGTCACCGCCGCCACCCCGACTCTGTCGTTCAACCCGGTCCGATTCGACGTACCCGGCCGGATCGCGCCGCTGGAACTGCGCGTCACCGCGCCGGTGACCGGCGAGGCGCTGCCGATCCTGCTGCTCTCGCACGGGCACGGCGCCTCGAACTACCTGTCCTCCAGCCGCGGCTACGCCCCGCTGGTCGACTTCTACGCCGCGCACGGCTTCGTGGTGATCCAGCCGACCCACCAGGACTCCAAGACCCTCGCGCTCGACCCGACCGGCCCCGAAGGCCCGCTGTTCTGGCGATCGCGCGCGCGCGACATGCACTTCATCCTCGACCACCTCGACGCCATCGAAGCCGCGGTGCCGTTCCTGGCCGGGCGCCTGGCCAAGGACCGCGTCGTCGCCGTCGGCCACTCGCTCGGCGGCCACACCGTGTGCCTGCTCGCCGGCATGCGCATGACCGACGCCGACGGCCACCTCGTCGACCTCACCGATCCGCGCCTCAAGGCCGCAGTGGTGTTCGGCGGCCCCGGCGACGGCAAGGACGTCGCCGCGTGGGCGGCCGAGAACTACCCCGACCTCAAGGGCAACGACTTCAGCACCATGACGCTGCCGATGCTGGTCGTCGCCGGCGACAAGGATTTCCATCCGTTCTTTTCCGAGCGGCAGGATTGGCGCGCCGACGCTTACCGGCTGGGGCCTGCGCCGAAGACGTTGCTGACGGTGTTCGGGGCCGAGCATCTGTATGGCGGGATCAGCGGGTATGACGCGAAGGAGGCGACGGATGAGGATCCGCAGCGGTTGGCGGATATGCAGCGCTTGAGTTGGGCGTATTTGCGCTCGGCGTTGGATCCGCAAGACACGGCTTGGCCGGTGGTCGTGGAGGAGTTGGCGAAGGCCGACAAGCCGGTGGCTGCGGTGCAGAGCAAGTAAGGCGGGTTGCGGGTAGCGGCGTCGGCGCGAGCCGGCGGCCCAAGCGCAAGCCGCGCAGCCCCGGCCGCAACCCGTCGCGGCTTGCGCGCAACGCGCTGATACCCGGCCGCAACCCCGCACAGGTTGCCCGCGACGTATTTGGCTTGAGCGCAACGCTCAAAGCGTTGCGCTCGCAAGCCAAAACGGCTCGCGCGCAAGCCTTTCCGCACCAAGCGCAAGCCACCGTGCCCCAAGCGCAAGCCAAACGACTTGCGCGCGACACCCGGCGCGTTGCGAACGCAAGACTCGAACCGTCGCGCGCAAGCATCCGCAGCTTGGGCGCGAAGCGAATCGCCTTGCGGCCGGGATGCGCGATGCGGCGACCCGGGCGGCGCGGCTTGCGGGCGAGAAAAAGCCCTCCGACGGCGACCCCAAAAGCCTTGCGCGCGACGCCTTCCGGCTCGCGCGCAAGGCTTTTTGGCTTGCGATCGGCGCGGCCCGGGCCGACGCCAAGTCCTACCGCAGCGACGGCGAGGCAGGACGAGCCGCAACCGCCCTGCCGCTACCGGAGCAAGCCCCCCACAGGTCAGTGCAGACGCCGCGACGGCGCCGGCCCCGCCCCATCGTCCCCAACGGGCGACCACACACAAGCATCCATCACCGGATCCAGCCGCCGCGCCAGCGCCTGGAACACCTCCCGCAGCAAGCGATGGTCCTGCCCGGCGGGATAACCGATTTCGACCAACACCTCCGGCTGCAAGGTCCGCACGATCCCGTGCAACTCCTGCTGGAAAGCGGAAAGCGCTTCGAACGCGTCAACGGGCATCACCACCCCTTCGCGCGGGGGCTCGGGGTCGGATTTACGAGGCATACGCGGCACTCCTGTCCTTGAGCGGAAAACCCGCGCGGCGCGGCATGCGGCCGGCGGGGTGTCGGGAGGCTCTAACCGCTCGAAGCCGGCGGGCGTATTCCCCTTGCGGGTCTTGTATTAGCCGCCCTCCCGACGCAGGAAACCGCATCGGTATGCCTGAACATCAGACGTGAAAAACCCACCGTTTACGTAAGGTGGGTACCGCTTCGAGCGGAGGTTAGAGGCTCCGTGGCTGGGACTTTGTAGAGCCAGCCAGCGGGCGTCAATCAGACAAGTCCGAATTTATTGCCGAAACGCGTATCTCGTAGAAGATATTCAAGGGCAATAGATCGCAGAGAGGCCGCTTCCGACCTAAAGCGGACTTTCATGACTGCTAAGTTCGGTCTCGTCGATCCGGTTATGGGTCGACTTGTTAGCCGGACCAAGCGGCCCTAAGATCGCGCCGTATCAGGGAATAGCCCACCATACGGTGCTCTGTAGATAGGTCGTATAACCGGACACAGGAGTCCGGCTATTAGGTAGTTAGGTGAAAGACCCAATGCCACTCCGGCGAATTACAGGACCGAGCCATGACCGTTGAGTTCACAGTGCAGAAACGACTTGAACTTCAGACAGAGGACATTCCCAATACGCACGGATTGATCCGTACACTAAATGAGAAATCGATCGAGCGAATTCAGACCAGCGCTTCCGGCAAAGGCTACGGCATCTATATCTTCGCCTTGAATAACGGCGGCGGCAATCCTGTTCCCTGGTATGTAGGAATGGCAGCGAAACAAACGCTTTGCGCTGAGTCCGTAACGCGAGACAAGTTGAGGAAGTACTCAGCAGCAATGTTTGGTCGACAAGGAAAGCCATCTATCACTTTTATTTCCGCAGATAGCAAACAAGCCATTTCCAAAATAGATAGTCTTGAGACGCTATTGATATGGATTGCAAGATCTAAGAACCCCGGCCTAATAAATGAAAGAAAAGTCAGCGGACGTCCGAAAACCATAATTTCAACTGTAAATCAAGTTTCCGTGAGGGGAGTGATAAACCGCGGCCAAGGTCAGCCGTCCAGCAACGCACGAGCCTTCGCAGGACTTATGGGGCTAGAATGAAGGCTGCGGCCTATCTGTCACCTAAAGATTAATTCGAGGCGTACGACCACGCCGCCGCTCAATTACGGGGTTAAAACTCTATGCCAAAGAATACTGTCACCCGAGAGATAAACAAGACCGCCAATGCGGTCATTGACGCTCAGTGCAGCGAGTGCAAACGCTCGACAAAGCACCTTGTACTCGCTTCTGTGAACATCGATGGAGAAAACTGGTTCGGTGAGAATTCAGTACAGTACTGGGCTGAGTACCAAGTGATCATGTGCCAAGGTTGCGAGATAACTGGATTTCGGTCGTCCAGTCGCAACTCGGAAGATTGGGACTTTATTGATCTTGAGAACGTTGAATACAACGAGACTCTAAACCTCTACCCAGCTCGGGACGGAAGGTCGCCGCTTAAAGATGTGTACCTTTTACCCGGCAATGTGCAGCGGATCTACGAAGAGACTATCAAGGCAATAAACAACAATCAGCCTGTTCTTGTTGGCATAGGTCTTAGAGCAATCGTCGAGACGGTCTGCAAAGACAAATCCTCCCCGGGGGCAAACTTAGTCCAGCGCATTGACGGATTAGTTTCCCAAGGATCGCTGTCTCCAGAGGGGGCGAAAATCCTTCACAAGATAAGAACGCTTGGAAACGACGCCGCGCATGAGGTTAAACCACACAGCGAAGACCAACTCGGCGTCGCGCTCGATGTCTGTGAGCATCTTCTCCAAGATGTGTATGTACTGCCCCAGCATGCAGCTAGAGCGTTCACGTGAAGAGGTCTAACAAATCATTCAAACGATGCCGCTTCGCGGCAAGCGTCCTTCACGCGGTCATTGAGGCTAAGTACGACAAGGCTACGATGCAGAAGATTGCTAGAACGGGGTCAGAGCAGCCTTTCTCGACTTATAGAGAGAAAGGCTGCTCTGACCCCTATTTGCGCGGAGGCTAATGTCCAATCGGTTGGCGCGTCCGTGCTCAATCCCATGCCGTCGCGTTCTTCGGAAACCCAGGCCGCTGAACCCGCACCACGCAGAACCGCTGCCCCGTAGGCGCCTGCATCACCACCCAGCGTTCCAGGCGGTCGACCACCGTTGCGCCCAACGCCTCAAGGCGCGCCACCTCCGCTGGAATATCGTCGGTCTCGATATCGATATGGACCCGACTCTCGTGGTCGACCTTCTGGATCTGCATGATGGGCTCATCCGGCGGCGTTTCCAGCATGCGGTAGTTTCCGCGGGTTCCCGGATGATCGGGATCCACCGGACGGCCCAGCGCGTCGGCCCAGAACCGGGCGGCACGGTCGATGTCGGAGGTGTTGCAGTCGATCAGAAGGGCGCAAAGACGCGAGTGGTGCATGGCGGGTTCCTTCGCTAGAAAGGGGTCAGAGTAGCCTTTCTCGTCTTATAGAGAGGAAGGCTACTCTGACCCCTGCTTGCGGTCGAGGCCATGGTCACCGCATAGACGATGAAAGCCGGCCGCACGGCCTATATGAGATCGCTCGACGTCAGCATGGGGGGCCTCGATGGGGGCGCCATCGCACGCTATCGCCAGGCCCGGGTGGGCGCGGAATAAATGGCGAATGTGAGATCGGGGGGCGAGCGGTAGAGGGTTGGGGATGACGCGAAGCTGATTGCCATACATCGCTGCGCTTGGCCCGCGCCGAGCGCCTTGTCCATCCGCGCATTGGCATGAGCCATCACATCAGTCGGAACCAAAAGTCATTTAGTAAATACGGCGCACAATGCCCTTCAACAGGGAAGCGATCGTATATTCCGGCTGCTTAATTACAACTTCAGCGGACTCAAGTAAAAATCGATCCAGATCATCCGCCGCCTCCTCAACCCCCTGAATTAATTCGGAACTAGCATCATGGAGGGCAAATTCGCCAGGATCGAAATTAGAGAACGTAATGGCCTTTTTAAACTTAAAAACGTAATCTCCAGCACTCATTCCTACTAACTTTGCGCGATTCAACTGAGAAACCTCAAGCCCCAGCGTCGACAGCGAGCGCATAATATTTCTGCCGGCTCTAGCGTCATATTCGCCTGTATGGTAAGCAATAGCTGCAACTTCTATCTTTGAAACGCTTTCGCGAAGCTTGGAGAATTTTGAATAGTTGTTTTTTGCTATCTCCATCTGAACCTGGCGCTCGCTGATAACAAGCCAACCAATCATTACAAGCATCCATGTAACTAGCGAAGTCACCACTTCCCCAAGCATTTTCAAAGTGGCCTCATCCATATCACGAGGCCGCCTGTTCAATATAAAATTGAATCTCTTTTTTTAATGATTCATCCTTTGTAATGAGCTTGACCCTCGCCAGCAGATCTGTTTTTTTTACCCCACTTCTAATCATTCCGCCAAAAACCTCTTCCAGGAAAGAAGATCCATATCCAAGAGCGCTATCAAATAAAATCTCAACCAGCTCATTGCTAGTCAGAGCTGGCCGCAGCCAGTCCTCCCGGAAAATCTCTCCGTTGTGTTTCCCTTGATTTTTATACCGACCCACCGGGTACCGGCTAAATTCTTTCCCGATATCAATTATCTTAGTGCCCATAGCTATTTCGCCTTGAGGGGTATAGTCCAGACAACTACAGTGCCCTTTATTGAACGTCTAAAGTTCTTTCTCGTGAACCCACCATTCCTATAAGTAACGACGCCGCGATTGCTGAACAGATGCAGAGTTCCACCTTCAACTTCATCGATAATTCTCTTCAGATCAAATAAACCAATGCCGCGTCCGTCACGCTCTGTTCTGGTTCGAGCAAGTTCCATTGCCGCCTGGATCATTCTTGAGTCAGTTCGGTAATAACCGCCGCTTAGCGCAGCCATAGCTCCAGAAATGTATTCGTCTGCATATTTCTTAGGCAACGACCTCGGAATTCCAATCCCAAGATCGCAAACAGCAACAAAAAAAGATTCCTCGGTTTCGCGGCAAAACATCCACCAATTGCTCTGAGAGGGGGGCGGCAATCCATCTTCTCGATCCTCTACGTAGGCATGTTCAACTGCATTGATCATGGCTTCGCTTGCACCGCGAAAGAAGTGACTTCCAACATCCGGCGACAATGAAAAACGATCTATAAGCCCACCAACCTTATCACCATCAATTTCCGATCCTTGAGCCATCTTCCAGCAAACGATGTCAGGACGCCTGGGAACTACATGGCTCGTGAATCCGCACAACTCAAATATCCGCAAGTGTTGCAGCGCTTGATTAACTGAATCCTCCTTCGATGGGATGCAGTAGAGCCGTATCGTTGGATAGATAACCTTGAGACGTTGGAGTTCGGAAAAAAACAATAATGTTCCGCCAGCTACGCATTGAGTTGTAGGCCGGAAATCCAGAACGGCTCTCTTTTGAGCGGCAGCTGCGGAGCGAAGTTCCGTCAAAAATCGCACTAGATCGTCATGCCACGGAGCTTCAAGGGCGAACTTCTGGGGCCCCCGGATACGGACATCATCTGCGGCAATCTCTGGCATGTCCTCAGCCAAGCGCCTCAATTGATGCAATCTCGCTAGCCGCCGCCGCTCCCTAGCTTTCGCCAGCTTGAGCAGCTTCCATTGCCGAATCTTTGCATGATCCATATGTTCTCGACGTATAACGCCGCCCCATTTATGAACACATGTTATACGAGCCCATCGCTGACAACGAGACCATCTGGATCCTCTCGCAGCCGTCAGTCTTCGGCCGCCCTAGTGAAGTCGCGCCTCAAAGCGCTTCACGAATGCAATCAGTTGGTCTCCACAGGCAGCGCAGTAGTCACGGAGCTGGATCAAATCCAATCGACGTGTGCCACTTTCGATGTCGCTAATGTGGGATTGCGATCGCCCCAGAGCTTCAGCGAGAGCCACCTGTGTGATACCCGATGCCTGACGCATCTCTCTGAGCAGTTCGACCAGAACGGCATGCTCATCTTGGTGGACTGATTTCTTAGGCATTTCTTGTGGCCCCAAAAATGTCGGACCACCAAGACGCTATATCTACTTTTTAGATATCAGAAAAACAGATATAACTGCATCGACGCGACTGCCGCGCAAGGGGCCTCAGAGGCGGCTAACGCGCGACGTCAAGCGCTCCGCAAACATGGAGAACAGCAGCTATGTCTTACGCTACAGCCTCATCCCACACAGCCTCTTTAGTGCTGGAGCTATTGAACCGCCCCCAACCCACCCAAGTCAGTCTTGGACACCTCGACGCGACCGTACTCGACTACCTACAAACCAAGGCTCTGAGCCTCCATTGCCGTGCTATTAGCGAGGCACGTGACCTGCTCGATGTCGTGCTGGAGTCGCTTGAACATCCCCTATCTCCAGAGCATCAACGTCGTCTGATCGAAAGAGCGGACGACGAGCTGGCTTCAGCCCAGCAGTGGAGCGAATTGGCGGCGAACGCGCGTTTCTGCAGGGAACATCCCGAGTTGGCGCAGCAACTGGCGGGCGACGCCACACGAAGCACAGCGCCAGCTACGGCGCCGCGCGAGGAATTGAGGCCACGACGCGCGAACCGCAAGAACGCGGCACGCAGTTGAGACGAAAGCCATGCGTGTCTCGCTCGGATTCAGCGTGCGCTGGCCGCCATGGTTCGCGGTCGCGGCTTGCGCCGCTCCTACAGGGAGAAACCGAGGCCACGCGACAGGTCAGTTGTCGAACCAGAACACCACGCGCGCGACGCCGGATGCCTGCAGGTCGCGCACTTCCGTCAGGAACTCGTCGTCGAGCAGCTCGCGATAAGTGGCTTCGGTGCAGCGGGGGTCGCGGCCTCCCTCGCGGAACAGCAGCGGCTGGTCGTAGTCGAAGTTCAGCAGTTCGTGGAGGGTCAGCCAGGAGTGGGAGTGTCCGTCGACGTCCCATTCGTCGGATTGCTCGCGCACGGTGGCGCTGACGTCGTGAGGCAGGCCGCGCGGGGAGCTGAGCGGGATGATGTTGGCCCAGTTGCGCACGCCGGCCAGGAAGGCGAAGCGGCTGTAGCTGCGCACGCCCAGCGGGTACTCGTCGGGCACCTGCGGGATTTCGACGAAGCGGCCGCGTTCGTCGCGGCGTTCGAGGTGGACGTGGATGTCGCAGCCCATCGGTTGCTCCTTGCGGTGGGCGGGGTTGGGGGTTGCGTCGTTGGTGCGGTGTCGCGGTCGCGGCTTGCGCCGCTCCTACAGGGGGAATCGGCGCTCGCGCCGAGATTGAAGCGGCGTCAGTGAATCCAGTACACGATGCGATCCGCGCCCAGCGCCTTGAGCTGGTTCGCTTCGTCGAAGATCTGGTCGCCGAACAGGGCGCGGTAGGTATCGGCTTTGAGCCGGGGGCCGGGGCCACTTCCTTGGAAACGCAGCGGCGCGTCGTAGTCGAAGCCGAGCAGTTCGTCGATGCTCAGCCACGACATCGCAACGATGTCGCCGCACTCGGCCAAGCCTTCATAGGCGAGGCGAACCTGTTCGGAGACGTCGTCCGGCAGCTCGCGCATCGGCGCGATCGGTTCGAGGTTGTGTTCGTTCCTTACCCCGGCGAAGAAGGCGAACCATGATGGAGTTCCGGTGTCGGACAGCAGTTCGGTTTCGCCCAGGGAGCAATAGCGACCTTGCTGGTCGCGTTTCTCCGCGTGCACCGCCATGACGTAAGCCACGATTGCTCCCTGAAAAATCGCTCGCCGGTCAGCGGCCGCCGTGCACGGGTTTGTGGGCGCGTACGGCCATGACTACGCCCAGGCCCGCGAGCAGCGAGACGGCCGAGGTGCCGCCATAGCTCAGCAACGGCATCGGCACGCCCACCACCGGCAGCAGGCCGGAAATCATGCCGCCGTTGACGATCACGTAGACGAAGAACGCCAACCCCAGCGCACCCGCGATCAATCGCGAGTAGCCGTCGCGCGCGCCGGCCGCGATCCACAGGCAGCGGCCGACGACGAACAGGTACAGCGACAACACGGTGATGACGCCGACCCAGCCGAACTCCTCGCTCAACACCGCGAAGATGAAGTCGGTGGTGTGTTCGGGCAGGTAGTTCAGGTGCGACTGCGAGCCTTGCAGCCAGCCCTTGCCGGTCATGCCGCCGGCGCCGATGGCGATCTTGGACTGGATGATGTTCCAGCCGGTGCCCAGCGGGTCGGTTTCGGGGTTCAAGAACGTCAGGATGCGGTCTTTCTGGTATTGCCGCAGCAGGAAGAACCACGCCGCCGGGGCGATCGCGGCGACGGCGCCGAAGGCGGCGACGAACCACCACCACGACAGGCCGGCCAGGTACAGCGCGAACGCGCCGCTGATGCCGACCAGCATCGCGGTGCCGAAGTCGGGCTGCAGCAGGATCAGCACGGTCGGCGCGCCGATCAGCACGCCGGCGATCAGCACGGTGAGGAACTTGGGCGGCAGCTGCTGGCGGTTGAGGAACCAGGCCACCATCATCGGCAGGCTCAGTTTCAACAGCTCGGCGGGCTGGAAGTAGAAGACTTTCAGGTCGATCCAGTGGCGGCCGTGCTTACCGGTGCCGATCACCAGCACCGCCAGCAGCGGGATCATCGACACCGCGTAGATCACCGGCGTCCAGTTGCGCAACTGGGTGATCGACATGCGCGACAGGCCCCACATCGCGGCCAGGCCCACGGCGAAGCGCGAGCCCTGGGCGAAGACCATGCGGGTGGAATGTTCGCCGGCGCTGTACAGCACGGCCAGGCCGATGACCATCAGCGCGAGCAGCGCGGCCAGCATCATCAGGTCCAGGGTGCGGGTGAAGCGCAGGCCCAGGTCCCACAGGTAGCGCAGGATCACTCTCACCGCTGCGGCTCCACGGTCGGGCTCACATCGTCGTCCTGGGGGTCGAGGTCGGGTTCGATCAGCGCGTCGTCGTTGCGCGCGGGCGCGCCCTGCTCGGGCGGCGGCACGTAGCCGGGCAGATTCGGGCGCAGGCCGGATTGGTTGCCGGCCTCGGCCTGCGGCACGTGGCCGGGCTGGGTGGCGACGCGCGCGTTGGCCTGCGCCACCGCCTTGGCCCAGGCGCCGTTGACCGGCACCGCCACGACTTGATGCTCGGCCGGCACCGCGGCGCCTTCGCCGACGCTCTGGCCGGGCGAAACGGTCGGCGCCGAACCCGGCGCCATCGCCAGCGGCGCGATCGGCGGGCCGCGCTTGGCGTCCTTGCCGTCCTTGCCGGGCTCCGGCTCGGGCATCTTGCCCAGCAGCCAGGCGTCGAAGATCTTGCGCGCGATCGGCGCGGCGGTGCTGCCGCCGTAGCCGCCGTGTTCGACCACCACCGCGACCGCGATGGTCGGGTTGTCGGCCGGCGCGTAGCCGACGAACAGCGCCTGATGGCGCAGGTGGTACGGCAGCGAATGCGGGTTGAGGCTGACGTTGCCCTTGCGGCTGACCTTCTGCGCGGTGCCGGTCTTGCCGGCCATGCGGTAGGGCGCGCCGCGCGCCATCACCCGCGCGGTGCCGCGGCCGCCGTGGATGGTCGATTCCATGCCCTCGTGCACGGCCTGCAAGTGCGCGGGGTTGTCGGTGATGCGGGTGGGCTCGTTGAGCTCCTTCGGCAGCCACGGCGATTCGTAGCCGGTGCGGATCTCGCGCACCAGGTGCAGCTGGCGCAAGGTGCCGTTGTTGGCGATCGCGGCAGTGCCGCGCGCGAGCTGAAGCGCGGTCACCACCCAATAACCCTGGCCGATGCCGGCGATGACGGTTTCGCCCGGGTACCAGCCTTCCTTCTTGTTGCGCTTGGCCTTCCACGCCGGCGACGGCAGGATGCCGATGTTCTCGCCGAGCAGGTCGATGCCGGTCTTCTGGCCGAAGCCGTAGCGGATCATGTACTGATCGACCCGGTCGATGCCCATGTCCAGCGCGAGCTTGTAGTAGTAGGTGTTGACCGACTGGGCGATGGATTCGCGCAGGTCCACCCAGCCGTGGCCGCCGCCGTGCGAGTCGCGGTAACCACGCTTCTGGCCGGGAATGTGGAATTCGCCGGTGGACAGGGTCTTGTCTTCCGCGCGGCGGAAACCGCTGTCGAGGCCGGCCAGCGCCATGAACGGCTTCATGGTCGAACCCGGCGGGCCGCCGCCGAGCACGTTGCGGTTGAACTGCGGGCGCGAGGGATCGTCGTTGAGCGCCTTGTAGTTGGCGCTGGAGATGCCGTTGACGAACATGTTGCTGTCGTAGCTGGGCAGGCTGACCATGCCCAGCACTTCGCCGGTGCGCGGATCCACCGCCACCGCCGAGCCGTCCATCTCGCCGAAGGCGGTGACCATGGCGCGTTGCAGGTCGAGGTCGATGCTCAGGCGCAGGTCGGCGCCGGGCTTGGCCGGGACGTGGCCGACCTGGCGGATCGGGCGGCCGTCGACATTGGTTTCGATCTGCTCGTAACCGACCTGGCCGCGCAATTGTTGTTCGTAGGAACGCTCCAGCCCGGTCTTGCCGATGTGGGTGAGCACGCCGGCGTTGACGCCGAGCGACTCCTGGTCCTTGGTGTCGATGCGGCCGACGTAGCCGATCACGTGCGCGAACAATTCGCCGTAGGGATAGCGGCGGTTGAGGTAGGACACCAGCTCCACGCCGGGGAACCGCCAGCGGTCGACCGCGAACGCCGAGACTTCCTCGTCGCTGACCCGCATCTTCAGCACGATCGGCTTGAAGCCGCGGGTGGCCTTGCGCTCGGCTTCGAAGCGCGAGATGTCCTCGGGCGTCAGCGCGATCACCCGCGCCAGCTGCGGCAGCCATTTGTCGCTGTCGCCGGCTTCCGACGGGGTGACTTCGATGCGGAACGCGGGGACGTTGTCGGCCAGGATGCGGCCGCGGCGGTCGTAGATCAGCCCGCGGCCGGGCACCACCGGGCGCAGCTTGACCCGGTTCTGCTCCGAACGCATCGCGTAGTCGTCGTGCTGCCAGACCTGCAGGCGGAAGTACCAGAAGCCCAGGCCGACCACGCCGATCAGGACGAAGAAGAACGCGACCGCGGCGCGCAGGCGGAACTGGTCGGCCTCGGCCGCGGTGTTCTTGAGCACGCGCGGGCGGCGGTTGAGCAGGCGGCGGCGGCGCGGTCCCATGTCAGCGCCTGCGCCAGGTGCCCAGACGCAGCGCGTCGAGCAGCAGGAAGATCACCGGCCACAGCGCCATGCCGGTCAGCGGCGCGAACCAGTACGCCGACGGCAGCGAGGGCTCGCGCAGCACCATGTGCACGGCGGCGGTGACGATGCGGTCGTTGAGCATCAGCCCGCCGACGGCGAGCGCCTGCTGCGACAGCGGAAAGAAGCGCAATCGCGCGCGGAAGCGCTGCAGGATGAAGGCCATCACCACCAGCCGCAGCGCCTGTTCGCCGAGCAGGCCGTCGGACACCAGGTCGCCGCACAGGCCGACGATGAAGGCGAAGCCCAGGCCGACCCGGTCGGGGTCTTCGATCACCCAGTAGGCCAGCACCAGGCCGAGCCAGTACGGGCGCAGCGGCGCCAGCAGTTGCGGCATCGGCAGCAGGCTCAGCGCCAGCGCGGCGACGAGGCTGACCGGCAGCACCCAGTGGTGGCGGGCGCGGGTCATCGCTGCGGCTCCTGTGGGGTCGGCGCTTGCCGGCTCGGCGCCGGTTGGGTGCGTGCGGGCGTCGCGGACGCGCGCGCGGCGGGTGCGGCGTTGTTGCGGTTGCCGGCGGCGGCGCCGGCGTTGGCGTTGGCACCGGCGTTCGAACGTGCGCTCGCACCGGCCGCATTGTCGGCCGGCGGCGCCGGTTCGATCTCGGACTTGAGCTCTTCCGGCGCGGTCGCGCTGCGCGCCCTGGGCTTGCGCTGCTTGAGCTCGCTCAGGCGCTGCGCGGCGGCCTGCTCGGCCGCGGCCTGGGCCGCCGGCGAGGACGCCGACGCGGTCTCCGGCATCGCCGGCTGGGTGTCGAAACCGCCCGCGTCCACCGGCGGCGGCGGCAGCGACAGCAGCACCAGCACTTCGCGGCCGCGGTCGAGCTGTGCGGCCGGCTTCACTTCGCCGACCAGGAACGCGCGGCTGTCGTCGGGTTTGAGCGCGGCGATGGTGCCGACCGGGAAGCCCGGCGGGAAGCGCCCGCCGAGGCCCGAGGTGACCAGCACGTCGCCGACGCGCACGTCGCTGGACAGCGGCACGCTGCGCAGGGTGAGGCGGTCGCTGCGGCCTTCGCCGTAGGCCACCAGGCGCACGCCGTTGCGGGCGACCGCGACCGGCACCGCGTGCGAGGGGTCGGTGATCAGCAGCACGCTGGCGTGCAGCGGGGTGATGCCGGTGATCTGGCCGAGCAGGCCGCCGGCGTCGATCACGCTCTGGCCGACGCGCACGCGCTCGCGGCTGCCGGCGTCGAGGATCAGGCGCTGGCGCGAGGGGTCCAGGTCGATGTCGAGGATCGGCGCCAGCACCACGTCGAGATTGCCGCGCTCGGCCGCTTCCAGCAGCCCGCGCAGGCGCAGGTTGTCGGCGGCCACCGATTGCAGCCGGGCCATGCGCGCCTGGTTGAGCAGCGCTTCGTTGCGCAGGCGGCGGTTCTCTTCGGTGAGCTGGCTCAGGGTGCCGGCGTCGTCGCTGACGCGTTCGACCAGCCGGCCGGGCCAGCCGGCCACGGCCCACAGCGGCGCGACGATGGTCGCGGCCTGCTTGCGCGCCTGGCTGAGCCAGCCGCCGCGGTGGTCGAGCACGATCAGCACCAGGGCCAGCGCCAGATAAGCCATCAGGCGCAACGTATCGGCGACTTCGCCGCTGCGGGCTGCGGTGGGTGGGCCGGCGTAAGGGGGCATCGGGCCGGAGGGTCGCTGTCGGAATCAGGTGGAGTAGAAACGCGAACGCAGCGAAAGTTCGCTGCGCGCGTGACGATGACGCTCGGTTTGGATCTTACTCGCTGCGCCGCGCGGCGGACGCATGAGCGCACGGCATCGGGGGAAACGCAGTCCGCAGGCGCCGCGCGTTTGCAGCGATGGCCGGATCACTCCGGCGCGAAGAACTCGTTGCCGTGCATGTCCACCAGCTCCAGCGCGCGGCCGCCGCCGCGGGCGACGCAGGTCAGCGGGTCGTCGGCCACCTGCACGTGCAGGCCGGTTTCCTCGCTGATCAGGCGGTCCAGGTCGCGCAGCAGCGCGCCGCCGCCGGTCAGCACGATGCCGCGCTCGGCGACGTCGGCGCACAGTTCCGGCGGGGTCTGCTCCAGCGCCAGCTTGATCGCCGAGACGATGCCCGACAGCGGCTCGCGCAGGGCTTCGAGCACTTCGTTGGAATTGATGGTGACCATCTTCGGCACGCCCTCGGCGAGGTTGCGGCCGGAGATTTCCACGGTGCTGGCGCGTTCCTGCGGGTAGGCGCAGCCGATCTCAAGCTTGATGCGCTCGGCGGTGGCTTCGCCGATCAGGGTGCCGTAGGTGCGGCGCACGTAGTTGATGATGGATTCGTCGAAGCGGTCGCCGCCGATGCGGACCGAGGCCGAGTAGACGATGCCGTTGAGCGCGATCACCGCGACCTCGGTGGTGCCGCCGCCGACGTCCACGACCATCGAGCCGCGCGCCTCGGTCACCGGCATGCCGGCGCCGATCGCCGCGGCCATCGGTTCTTCGATCAGGTAGACCTCGCGCGCGCCGGCCTCTTCGGCCGATTCCTTGATCGCGCGGCGCTCGACCTGGGTCGAGCCGCAGGGCACGCACACCAGCACGCGCGGGCTCGGGCGCAGGAAGCGCGACTTGTGCACCTTGCGGATGAAATGCTTGAGCATTTCCTCGGTGTAGGTGAAGTCGGCGATGACGCCGTCCTTCATCGGCCGGATCGTGGTGATGTGGCCCGGGGTACGGCCGAGCATCTGCTTGGCCTCGCCGCCGACCGCCGCGACGGTGCGGTTGCCGCCGATCATCCGGTCCTGGCGCACGGCGACCACGGACGGTTCGTTCAGGACGATGCCCTGGCCGCGCACATAAATGAGGGTATTCGCCGTGCCCAGGTCGATGGACAGGTCGTTGGAGAACATGCCGCGAAACTTCTTGAACATCGGGGGATTGGGCCGTCAAAAATGGGGGCGGAGCGGGGCCGTTAGCCTAGCAACCGCCCCCCCTGCGAGCAAGGAAAATCAACGGTTTCGGGCGACGCCGGCTATTCAGCCAAGGCTGCCCGGGAGGGGGCCGGGACCCTGGGGATAACCCTAGGTCCGGACCCCGGGCGGCGATCCCGGAGCGAGGTCGGCGCCGGGGTCGCCGGGGGCGGCCCGGCCGGCGCGGCAAGGCCGGTCGCGAAGCCGGCGGAGGGGCGACCCGGAGCCGGGTCCACGGCGGCGCGGGAGCGGTTCGCGGGCCGAATCGGGTCGCGAACCGGCGCGAACCCGGCCCGTCGCCGGACCTGACCCGGGCCGGATCCGGCGCGGATCGGCGCCGGCGCGCGGCCGAAGCGGGCGCGGCGGCGCAAAAAACTGGCCGCGCGCGCGTCCAGCGGCTACCCTACCGCCGCCGGGCGGCCACAAACCGCCCGTTCTTGCATTCGCGGACTGGATTCCGCGACGACGACGCGTCCAAAAACAATCTTCGGGGTGAACCTACATGTCTGCGCTGATCTGCGGCTCGCTGGCCTACGACACCATCATGGTGTTTCCGGACCAGTTCAAGAACCACATCCTGCCGGACAAGGTCCACATCTTGAATGTGTCGTTCCTGGTGCCGCGCATGCGCCGCGAATTCGGCGGCTGCGCCGGCAACATCGCCTACAACCTCAAGCTGCTCGGCGGCGATCCGTTGCCGATGGCCACCGTCGGCCAGGACTTCGGCCCGTACCGCACGCACCTGGAAGCCTGCGGCATCCGCCTGGACTGCGTGCGCGTGTTCGAAGACCAGTTCACCCCGCAGTGCTTCATCACCACCGACCTGGACAACAACCAGATCACCGCCTTCCACCCGGGCGCGATGTCGAACTCGCACAGCAACCATGTGCGCGACGTGGCCGGCGTGAGCTTCGGCATCGTCGCGCCGGACGGCCGCGACGGCATGCTGCAGAACTCGAAGGAATTCGCCGAACTCGGCATTCCCTTCATCTTCGATCCGGGCCAGGCGATGCCGCTGTTCAACGGCGAAGAGCTGCGCGCGTTCATCGAGCAGGCCGATTACGTCGTGGTCAACGACTACGAATCCAACCTGCTGCAGACCCGCACCGGCTGGGACGAGAAGCAGATCGTGTCGCGGGTGAAGGCCTACATCACCACCCTGGGCCCGCGCGGCGCGATCATCCACACGCCCGAAGAGACCTACACCATTCCGCCGGCCTACGAACGCCGGGTGACCGATCCCACCGGCTGCGGCGACGCCTTCCGCGCCGGCCTGATCTTCGGCATCGAGAAGGGCTACGACTGGCTGACCATCGGCCGCATGGGCAACCTGATGGGCGCGCTGAAGGTCGAGCACCCGGGCACCCAGAACCAGCGCTTCGATTACGCCGAATTCGCCGAGCAGTTCCGTCAGCAGTTCGGTTACGCGCTGTAAGCGCAGCGCCATCGTCGCACTCGCGAAATCCCGGCTCCGGCCGGGATTTTCGTTTCTGCACGGCCTACCTCATGGCCTACCTGTAGGAGCGGCGCAAGCCGCGACCGCGCCACCGCGACTACGACGCAAGCCCCTGCCACCCGCGAATCGCAGTTTGCGCCGCGACCTGCCGTTGCGCGGTCGCGGCTTGCGCCGCTCCTACAGGGGGAAATCGCGGCCCTGTCGCGGCTCATGGAGCAGCGCAGCGCCCGCCGTAGAATCGGCGCGACCTCCCGCCAGGATCCGCCCATGCCGCGCTGCGCCCCGCTCCGCCTGCCGCTGCTGCTCGCCACCCTGCTCGCCGCCTGCGCCGCGCACGCCGACGGCGTCGGCCTGGGCACGCTGGACACCCGCGAGCCGGTCACCGGCACAAAAGTCCCGGCGGCGATCTTCTATCCCAGCCGCGAGGCCAAGGCCGACGCGTCCGCCGACATCGGGCCCTACACCGTGCAAGCCCAGCGCGACGCTGCGCCGGCGGACGGCAAGTTCCCGCTGATCGTGCTCTCGCACGGCCACCTGGGCAGCATGTACGGCCATCACGACCTCGCCGCGGAGCTGGCGCGGCACGGCTACATCGTCGCCGCGCCGCAGCACACCGGCGACAGCTACGACGACGCCAGCGGCGCCGGCACCGACCGTGCCCTGCTCGGCCGCGCCTGGCAGGCCAGCGCGGTGATCGACGCGCTGCTGGCCGACCCGCGCATCGGCGTGCATGTCGACGCCGAGCGCATCGGCGCGGCGGGCTTCTCCGCCGGCGGCTACACCACCTTGTTGCTGCTCGGCGCCCAGCCCGATTTCGATCTGTTCCCGAAGTACTGCGCGCAGCATCCCGGCCTGCCCGAACTGTGCGACCGGCCGCTGCCGGCGAAGATGCGTACCTTCGACACGCCGCCGCCGACCGTCGATGCGCGCGTGCGCGCCGGCTTCGCGATGGCGCCTTTCAGCATCCTGTTCGACGCCGACAGCTTCCGCGCGATGCAGCGCCCGGTGTTCCTGTACATCGCGCAGAAGGACCAGGTGCTGGCGCCGGCCGACAACGGCCTGCGCATCCGAGGCCTGATTCCGAACCTGGCCGGTTTCGCCGAAGTGCCCGGCGCCGGGCATTACGTGTTCCTGCCGCCGTGCAGTGCCGCTTTCGCCAAGGAAGTGCCGGCGATCTGCACCGACGCACCGGGCGTGGATCGCGCGGCGGCGCATCGCGACATCAATGCGGCGGCGGTGAAGTTCTTCGATGCGCAGTTCAAGGCGAAGGCGATTGCGCCGGCGCAGAGCGCGGGCCAGGTGAAAAACGAGTTGTGATCGCAAGCTGGGCGATCTACCTGTAGGAGCGACGCGAGTCGCGACTGCGGGGCAACCGATCGCGCCGGAGCTTTCGCCGCAGTTGCGGATTCGCGGTCGCGACTCGCGTCGCTCCTACAGGCAGATCGCGCAGCCGCGCGGTCAGCGTATAGCGCCGCGCCAGCGCGCGAACGCCGCGGCGTCACCATCGAACACGTTGAGATCCACCGGCCCGTCGATGCCGGCGACGCGCGCGCGGTTGTGGTATTGCCACAAGGTCCACGCCGCGCGCGAATCCGGCGTGTGCAGGATCGAACGCCGCCACAGCGGCCGGGGCGGCAGCGCGTCGCGGTAGGCGTCGAAGAATTCGGGCGTGACGTACAGCAGCGCCGGCTTCGCATAGGCCGCTTCCACCGGCGCCAGGAACGCGTCGAGTTCGGCGCGCATCGCCGCCGCGTCCGGGCGGCGGCCGCAATTGCCGCCGAACTCCAGGTCCAGCGCCGGCGGCAGCGCGTCGGCGCTGGCCGGCGCGGCGGCGAGGAAGTTCGCCGCCTGCTCGGCGCCGCCGCGGCAGAAGGTGAAGAAGTGGTACGCGCCGGCCGCCACGCCGGCTGCGCGCGCGCCCGCGGCGTTTTCGCCGTAACGGCGGTCGCGGTGGTCGCCGCCTTCGCTGGCCTTGAGGTAGGCGAAGACGACGTCGTCGCGCGCGACCGCGTTCCAGTCGATCGCGGCCTGGTGATGCGAAACGTCGATGCCGCGCAACGGGTAGCGTTCGCGGTCGGGTTGCCAATGCAGGAACCACGCCCGCGCGGCGATGCCGGCAGCGAGCACCGTCGCGGCGATCACGAAAGTGCCCATCGCGATGCGGCGCCAACGCCGGCGCGTGCGCTTGTACGTCATCTTCGCCCGCCCATGCCGTGCGCGCCGCTCAGGGGTACACGGTCGGGTCCAGCGCCACTGCGGCGCGGGTCAGGACGGCGTCGATCGCGGCCATATCCTTCATCTCGGTGGTTTGTTCGTTGCCGCCGCGGCCTTTGCCGTCGACCAGGATCTTGATCTGGTCGCATCGGTGGGACAGCAGCAGCTGGTAACGATGCCCGCCGTCGGCGAAGGCGACCGCGTGACGATAGATCGGCTCGCAGATGAAACCGTAGCTGGGCACGTTCGCCAACGCCTCGCGCGCCGCCTTGAACACCAGCGGGCGATCCGCCGCGCCGACCTCGACGCTGCCGAGCACGCGATTGCTGTCGATGCAGTCGTGGCCGCGGCACCATTCGCGCTGGGTCTGACGGATGAACTCCTCCATGCGTTGCCCGCGCTCGTCCAGCGACCACAGGTCCCACGCTTCCGGCGTGCCTTGCTTCGGCGTGGGCTGCAGCGAGTACAGCGTCAGCGTCTGCGCGCGCTGCAGCGCCGCCAGCGCCTGCGCGCGCACGCTGCCCGGCCACGGTGCGCCCGGCGCGGCCTGGCTCGCCTGGCCGCTTGCAGGCGCGGCAGCGGGCGCGGGCGGCGCGTCCGCCGCTGCGCACGCGGAAAAACTCGTGCATGCCGACATCAACATCGCCAGCACCGCCGCGATCGTGCTCCAGCCGCTTCGCGAATCCATTCGTCCTCCGTCCTGCATCCTCGCTCCTGCACGGCCCGGCGTTCGCTCAGTCCGCGGCCACCGCCATGAAACGGCCACCTCGCCTTACTTCCACCCGGGCATCTTCTCCGGCTTCAACCCGCCGACCTCGAAGCTCGCGGTGCGGGTGCCGCCGGCCTTGACCGGGAACTCGATGCTCAGCGCTTTCGCACCGCCGACCAACTTCCACAGCGCACGCTCGTCCTCGACGAACATGGCGATGGCTTCGTCGGTCTTGGGCCGGCTGCCGGCCATGGTCTTGGTCTTGCCGTCCACCGTCACCTTGAGCTTGCAGCCGCCGTAACAATTGAAGTCGCCGGTCTGCAGCACGAGGTAGCTGCTGCGGCCCCAATCGGGATGGTCGCGGAAGATCAACTGCACCGGGCGCGGCGTGCCACCGTCGGTTTCCACGTTGGCTTTTGCGTAGATCGAAGCCGACAACTGGATGCCGTCCTTGCCCTTGGCGAGCTTGACCGGCGTGCTCATGTACGACCACAGCGACTCGACCCGGCGCTGCTCGCGCGCAGCCTTGGCTTTGCCCTGCGCTTCTTCGTACTGCGCGCGGATGCGCTCGGCGGTCGGCGTGCCGGCGTACTTGGAAGTCACCATTTCGCCGTAGGCCGCGGCCATGTCCCATTTCTGCTCGGCGTAGGCGGCGTCGAAGTTCTTGGCTTCGGCGGCGGCGGCCTGCTCTTTCTGCGCGGCCTGAGCGGCCTCGGCGATCTTCGGATCGGGCTTCTCGCAGCCGGCCAGGATCAGCGCGGCGGCGAGCAGGGCGGTGGCATGGCAGACGTTCATCGCGGGCGTGCCTCGGTTATCAGTCGGTTCACCGCGTCGGCGGCTTGTTGCGGGCGTTCGACGATCGACATATGGCCGCAGCCGCGCAACAACACGCGCTGCGCCTGCGGCAGGCGCGCGGCATACAAATCCAGGGCGCTGGGATCGATCACCACGTCCTGCGCGCACCATAGCAGCAAGGACGGCTGGCGGATGCCGGCGGCCTCGATGCCCGGCAGGAAGCGCTCGTCGCTGCGGCCGATCTTGTCGAGCACGGACTGCTCGAACCCGGCGTCGCGGCGGCGCTTGTCGATGTAGAAGCGGCTGGCCGGCCACGGGATGATCGGCTTGGCCGCATCGTCGTAGAACACGATGTCGATGTAACGCTGCAGCGAAGCGGCATCGTCCACGGCGAACGGATTCTTGCCGCGCAGCACCGCCAGCCCGAAGGCGTTGTCGTTGAAGCGCACGCCGGCGGCGTCGAACAGGCCCATGCGGTCGACGTCTTGCGGATGCCGCGCGGCGGTCAACGCCACGATGCCGCCGCCCATCGAATGGCCGAGCAGCACCACCTCGCTGCCGGGCTTGCGCGCCACCTGTTCGATGAAACGCGCCACGCGCGCGCTCTGGGCGAGGAAGCCGTAATCGCCGCCGGCCTTGCGCTCGCTTTCGCCCCAGCCGGGCAAGTCCGGCACGAACAATCGATAACGGCCGCGCAGGCGCTGCGCCAGCGGATACCAGTTCTCCTTGCTGCCGGTGAAGCCGTGGATCATCACCACCGTCGGCGCGCCGGCCGGCGCTTCGTCGTTGTAGGCGTAGACCCAGCGGTGGTCGTCGATCTTGGCCGCGCTGCGGGTCAGGCCGGCGAGCCAGCGCTGGCGCGCGTAGTCGGCCAGCACCGCGCGGTAGGGATCGGGCCACAGCCAGACCGCCAGCGCGCACAGCAAGACGGCCGCCCCGAGGGCGGCCGTCTTGAACAGGGCGCGACGCTTGCTCATGCGTTCGCGCGTCCGGCTGTTACTGCCCCGCCGGCGCGGCCGGCGCCGCCTTGGCCTTGGCGATGGCCGCCTCGACCGAACCGGTGGTGATCGGGTGATAGCCCGGCTTGGCCTTGGCGAAGGTGTCCTCGGCCAGCTTCAGGCCTTCGGGGGTTTTCACCAGTTCCTCGTAGGTCGGCATGATCAACTTGCGGCGGCCGATCTTTTGCAGGAACGCGGCGATCGCGGCATCCGCCGCGTGGTAGCCGCTGCGCACCGCCAGCGGATACCAGCGCTGGGCGATCTCGCCGTTGGGCGTGCCGGTGAACTTGTAGGCCGCGTCCAGCGCCTTGAGTTGGTCGACGCTGAGTTTTTCCGGCATGCCTTCGACGAAGTGCACCCACTCCTGGGTGCTCCACTTCGCGGTCGCCGCCGCGTCGGGCAGCTTGCCGCCGTCGACCCAGGCCTTGCGGGCGGCGTCGACCGCGTCGAAGCGCGGCGACACCGTCGCCGGCGCCGACTTCGGGATGCCCGGGCCGTAGATCCACTCGTCCAGCTCGGCCTCGCTGACCTTGCCCGGATGCTTGGCCAGCAGGTTGGCCTTGGCGTATTCGACGAACTTCTCGGTCGGGATCGACTGGAACGCGAAGTGGTCGAAGTAGCCGCGCAGGAACGGGTCGAACACGTCGCGGCCGTAGCGCTGTTCCAGGAACTGCAGGAACCACGCGCCCTTGGTGTAGACGGTGGCGCTGGAGGCGTCGTCCGGGTCCTTCAGCGTGCCCGGCTTGAGCGCCAGCGCCTGCAGCTTGGGATCGATGGTCTTGAACTCGGCGGCCAGCTCGTTGCGGCCGATCACGTTCTCCATGTCGGCGCGCTCCTTGCCGTACAGCGCCTCGACGATGCGGTTCTCGACGTAGCTGGTGAAGCCTTCGTTGAGCCAGCCGTCCTTGCTGCTGCTGAAGGTGACCAGGTTGCCCGACCAGCTGTGCGCCAGCTCGTGCGCGACCAGCGACACCAGCGACTTGTCGCCGACGATCACGGTCGGGGTGGCGAAGGTCAGGCGCGGGTTCTCCATGCCGCCGTACGGGAACGACGGCGGCAGCACCAGGATGTCGTAACGCTCCCAGCGATAGGGACCGTAGAGCTTCTCGGTGGTCTCCGTCATCTTTTCGGTGTCGGCGAACTCGGTCGCGGCCTTCTTGACCATCGCCGGTTCGGCCCACACGCCGCTGCGGTTGGAGATCGGCTGGAACACCAGGTCGCCGGCGGCGATGGCGAGCAGGTAGGACGGGATCTTCTGCGGCATCTTGAAGCTGTAGTCGCCGTCGCGCGCCGCCTTCGGGTCGTTGTCGGCGCTCATCAGCACCATCGCGTCCTTCGGCCCGGTCACGTGCGCGGTGTAGGTGAAGCGCACGCTCGGCGTGTCCTGCAGCGGCACCCACGAACGCGCGTGGATCTGCTGCGACTGGCTGAACATGAAGGGCAGTTTCTTGCCCTCGGTCATCGACGGCTCCAGCCATTGCAGGCCGGAGGCGTTCGGCGAGGTCGCATAGGCGACGCGGATGCGCTTGTTGCGCTGCGGCGCCTCGATGGTGAGCTTGCTGCCGAGGGTCTTGTCGGCGTCGGCGAGGGCGAACTTGAGTTCCTGCCACTTGCCGTCGGCGGCTTCGCCGAACACCTGCTCGATCTTCAGCTCGCGGGTGTCGAGCACCAGCTGCACGGCCTTGGGATCGGTCCAGTCGAGGGTGTAGGTAGCGCTGCCGGACAGGGTCTTGGCGGCGAAGTCGACCTTGAGCTCCAGGGCCAGGTCGTCGATGCGCACCAGGTCGGGCTGGGCATAGGAATGTTCGTCGCGGTCGGCCGCGGCAACGGCGGTGTCGCTCACTTTGGCCTCCGGGGTCGCGGCGGGCTTGGCGGAGTCGGCGGCGGGCGCGGCGTCGCGCGAGCAGCCGGCGGCGGCGGTGAGGGCCGCGACGAGACAGACGGTGAGGATCGAGGTGCGCATCGATGGACCAACCACACAATGGGATGAAAGGCCGAGTGTAGCGTCTCGTCCAGCGGCGGGGCTTGTGCATCTTGGCAGTCGACGCGGTGGGGGCGGCGGGGTTTGGGGCGAGGTCTTAGGCGGCGGCTGGCGTGTGCGGGCGGGCTCGGCGGGGCGTGTCGCGGGGGACGGGCGGCCGTCCCTGGGGAACGGCGGCTCGCTAGCGGGCGCCGCGATCTCGCTCGTGTGCGGCGAGGTGGGGGCGCGGCTGCCCGTCGACCCAGAGCCTGCAGCCGACGCCGGACGGCGCCGTGAGTTCGCTCCGGCGGCACGCAGCGTCCCGGCGGCGCGGGGTGGCGGAGGCTCCACGGCCCGGCTAGTCTTGTCCCGTTCTTCCATCATTCGGAACTTTAGACATGACCCTACCCCTCGCAGGCAAAGTCGCCCTCGTCACCGGCGCCAGCCGCGGCATCGGCGCCGCCATCGCCCGCCGCCTCGCCGCCGACGGCGCCGACGTGGCCATCACCTACGTCAGCTCGGCCCAGCGCGCCGAGGAGCTCGCCGCTCAGATCCGCGCAGGCGGCCGCCGCGCCATCGCCATCGCCGCCGACGCCGCCGACGCGCAGGCGGTGACCGCCTCGGTCGAGCGCACCGTCGCCGAGCTGGGCCGGCTCGACATCCTGGTCAACAACGCCGGCGTCTTCGCCTACGGGCCGTTCGAGGACGAGACGCTGGAGAACTACGAGCGGGTCATGGCGATCCACGTGCGCGCGCCGTTCGTGGCCGCGCAGGCGGCGTCCAAGCACCTGCCGCGCGGCGGCCGCATCATCACCATCGGCAGCTGCCTGGGCGAGCGCGTCGGCGCGCCGGGCATGGCGCTGTACTCGCTGAGCAAGGCCGCGGTGGTCGGCTTGAGCAAGGGCCTGGCGCAGGACCTGGGCAAGCGCGGCATCACCGTCAACACGGTGCAGCCGGGCCCGATCGACACCGACATGAACCCCGCCGACGGCGAAGGCGCCGACCACCAGCGCGCAGGTTTGCCGCTGGGCGCGTTCGGCACCGCCGACGACATCGCCGCGACCGTGGCTCATCTGGCCGGCCCGGGCGGCGCGTTCATCACCGGTACGCAGATTTCGGTGGATGGCGGGTTCTCGGCCTGAGGTTCGAGACCGTCGCTGGGCTTGTGCGGCGCCACCCTCCAGCCGTCATACCCGCGAAGGCGGGGATCCAGAGACTTCAGAGTCGTGTCGCGATAAAGCCCTGGATTCCCGCCTTCGCGGGAATGACGGTAGGTGAGTTTCGCGGCGCCTCTGCCAGTGCGTCATCCCCGCGAACGCGGGGGATCCAGAGACCTCAGAGTCATGTCGCGGTAAAGCCCTGGATTCCCGCTTTCGCGGGAATGACGGTAGGTGGGTTGCGTTGGTTGACGCTTAGCCGCGTCTCTTGCAGAACGTCATCCCCGCGAACGCGGGGATCCAGAGACTTCAGAGTCGTGCCGCGGTAAAGCCCTGGATGCCCGCCTTCGCGGGCATGACGGCAGGTGGGTTGCGTTGGTTGACGCTTAACCGCGTCTCTTACAGAACGTCATCCCCGCGAACGCGGGGATCCAGAGACTTCAGCGCGCTGCCTCGATAAGCCCGGCGACCGGCGGCCCGCTACCAAAACACCACCAACAACACGAAACCGATCGCGGCCGCCGCCACCAGCACGCCGACCGCCAACGCCGCGTTGCCGCCGCCGCAATCCTTGCAATACCGCGCGCCCGGCAAGAGGCCGAGCAGGGGAAAGGTCAGCAACGCCAGCAGCCCCAGCGACGAGCCTTCATCGACCGGCCGCTCCTCGCATCGCGCGCACATCCGTCGCACGACGCGGAACCGCTCAGGCCTTGTAGCCGGTATGCACCGCGCAAATCCCCGCCGACAGGTTCTTGTAGTCGACCCGCGCGAACCCGGCCTCGGCCATCATCCGCTTGAGCTCGTCCTGCGGCGGATGCTTGCGGATGCTCTCGGCCAGATACCGGTAGCTGTCGCTGTCGCCGGCGAACAAACGGCCCAGCTTCGGCAGCACGTTGAAGGAGTGGAAGTCGTAGATCGGCTTGAACCACTCGGCCTTCACTTCCGAGAACTCCAGCACCCGCGCCTGGCCGCCGACCTTGAGCACGCGCAGCATCTCGCGCAGCGCGGCGTCCTTGTCGGTGACGTTGCGCAGGCCGAAGGCGATGGTGACCAGGTCGAAGCTGGCGTCGGGGAACGGCAGCGACTCGGCGTTGCATTGCACGTACTCGAAACCGGACACGCGGCCGCGGTCGGTCATGCGATCGCGGCCGACTTTCAGCATGTCGTAGTTGATGTCGCCCAGCACGATGCTGCCGCTGTCGCCGACCCGGTCGCGCAGGAGCGCGGCGATGTCGCCGGTGCCGCCGGCCAGGTCGAGCACGCGGTCGCCGCGGCGGACCTGGGCGGTGGCGGTGAAGTAACGCTTCCAGACCCGATGGATGCCCAGGCTCATCAGGTCGTTCATCAGGTCGTAGTTGCCGGCGACCGAGGAGAACACTTCGCCCACCAGCTTGCGCTTTTGCTCGCGCGGCACGTCGCGGAAGCCGAAGTGGGTGGTGTCGTCGCTGCGGGGCTTGGATTCGTTCATGGCCGCGATTATCGCATGCCAACCGGGCCCGGGCTTTGCCTGGCTGGGAGGGCTTTCAGGCCCGGCTCCGCTCTTGTGGGAGGGCCTTCAGGCCCGATGCCCTTGGCTCGGATCGCCGCAACCTGAGCCAAGGGCATCGGGCCTGAAGGCCCTCCTACAAAGTCCCCCGAAAGGATTAGCCCGGCCCCGCTCCATAGCGCCCGCGCTTTGGCATGATGCAGGGATGACCGCGACCGTGAGCTGGCAAGCCAAGCGTTACGCCGACCTGAGCCTGGACGAGCTCTACGAGCTGCTGCGCCTGCGCTCGCAGGTGTTCGTGATCGAGCAGAACTGCGTCTACCTCGACCCCGACGACAAGGACCGCCACCCCGAGGCGGTGCACCTGATGGGCCGCGCCGCCGACGGCCGCCTCGCGGCCTACCTGCGCATCCTGCCGCCTGGGTTGAGCTATCCCCAAGTCAGCTTCGGCCGGGTGCTGACCGCGGCGGAGTTCCGCGGCCAGCGCCTGGGCGGGCCGCTGCTGGAAGCGGCGCTGATCGAGATCCAGCGCCGCTGGCCCGGCGCCGACATCCAGATCGGCGCGCAATCGCATTTGCAGACCTATTACGGCCGCTATGGTTTCGAGCCCTCGTCCGAGCCTTACGTCGAAGACGGCATCCCGCACATCGACCTGCTACGCCGCGGCCGCGGCGCGGCCTGAGCCGCTGCGGCGATCGGCCGCACCGGCGCGCAGCAGCGCCACCGCGCCGAGCAGCAGCAAGCCGTCCTTGAGCAGGAACTGGCCGGTGCCGCCGACGAAGGGGAAGCCGTAACCGGGCTGCCAGCCCGGCAGGCTCAGCAGGAACGTGTTGGTCAACACGTAGGTGAAGACGGCCGCGAGCAGCCCCCAGCGCGCCACCTGCCAACGCCACGGCCACGCCGCGATCAGCGCCGCGGTGAACAGTTCGATCAGGCCGATCAGATCCGACGCGCCCTGCACGCCCAGCGGCCCGTACAGCCAGGAAAACAGCGGGCTGCTGCGCATCAGCCCGGCCACGCCCTCGGCCTCGACCGCGGTGAACTTCATCAGCCCGATCCACACCAGCACCAGCAACTGGCCCGCCCACAGCGTCCACAGCGCGCGCTGGCGCCCGCGCGCGCAGCCGCGTTCGTGCGCGAACACGCCCAGGGCCAGGCCGGCGATGCCCAGGTGCTTGAGCAGGGTCTGGCCCGAGCCGATCACCGGGAATCCGCCGTAGGGCGGCTCGTGGATCCACGCCGCCGGGCTCAGCAGGCCGAGCAGGCCGGCGGCCCAGAACAGCATCGCCGCGAACGCCGCGTCGCGGCGCCAGCGGCCCGCGGGCGCGATCAGCAGGACCGCGCCGATCGCGCCTTCCAGCACGCCCAGCGCCGGGCTCAGCCAGTGCGCCTGCGCGGCCAGCGCCGGCAGGCCCGCGCCGGTCAGGGTCTTGGCCAAGGCCGCCGCTTCGAAAGGAAAGGCGCGCATCGCGCCGAACCACAGCATCGCCAGCCCCAGCGCGCGCACCGAAACCGCCCACACGCGCGCCGCCGGCGCGCGCTCCATCGCACAGTGCATCTTCATCGCTCCAACATCCGCGCGCATCGGCGCCTACGGTGATAAGAGGCCGCCGCGGCGCGAAAGGGTTCGCGCCGGGAGTGGCGCCGCCCCTCGACCCGGGCGCGCCGGCGCGCCAGACTGCACGGCGATACGCACCGGAGTTCCGCATGATCGCCACCCCCGACTACCGCGCCCTGCTCGCCACCGCTGTCGCCGAAGCCCGCCAGGGTATCGCCGAGGGCGGCATCCCGATCGGCGCGGCGCTGTACCACAACGACGGCCGCCTGCTCGGCTGCGGCCACAACCGCCGCATCCAGGAGAACGACCCCTCGGTGCACGGCGAAACCGACGCCTTCCGCAAGGCCGGCCGCCAACGCCGCTACCGCGACACCATCATGGTCACCACCCTGGCGCCGTGCTGGTACTGCAGCGGGCTGGTGCGCCAGTTCAACATCGGCACCGTGGTGGTCGGCGAATCGGTCAACTTCCGCGGCGGCATCGACTGGCTGCGCGAGAGCGGGGTCGAGGTGATCGATCTGGCCGATCCCGAATGCATCGAGATGCTCGGCGGCTACATCGCGGCCAATCCCGAGGTCTGGAACGAGGACATCGGCGAGGACTGAGTCCGCCGCCGCGCCCTCAGCGACAGATCAGGAATCGGACCAGGAAACGGAGTTCCCATGCCCCCTCGCATCGCCTGGCCGCTGCTGCCGCTCGCCGCCGCGTTGTTCGCGCCGGCGGCGGCGCAACCGCCCGATTGCGGCGCCGCTGCCGAGATCGCGCTGATCTGCCGCCAGGCCGAAGACGGCCGCAAGGCCAGCCTGGTGCGCACCGAGCTGCCCGCGCGCGGCGGCTGCGCGCAGCCGCTGCTGGAAACCTTCACCGACAGCGATCGCGACCGTCCGCGCAGCATCGCCCTGGCCGTCGGCCAGACCGGCGAATGCCGCTTCGCCGACGGCGGCCGCCTGCGCGTGCAGGTGCAGGCCGAACCGCCGCCGCCGGCCGGGCCGTGCAGCAACGCGCCGTCGGCGAGCTTCACCTTGTGGCTCGACGACCGCCGCGTCGCCGACCGGCGCGCGGTGCGCGACCGCTGCGAGATCGCGCCGACGCCGTGGATGTACCGGGTCGACCGCGACGCGGTGTACGACTGCAGCAACGGCGATTGCGGGCCGTTGCTGGCGCCGGATCAACCGCTGTCGTCGCTGCCGGTGGACTCAATGATCGCGCCGGAAGCCGCAGCGAACGCGGCCGCAGCCACAGCGGCCGCCGCGGCGAGCAACCTGCAACGCCTGCTCGACCGCGGCCCGGTCTGCGCCGAACTCGAGCGCCAGCTCGCGCTGGACTGGAATGCGCTCGACCCGTTCCGCCGCGGCGCCGACGACGGCGCGCCGCTGCAGCGAGTGGTCGCGGCCGAAGCGCCGGCCGGAACCGCGCTGCCGGACGGGTTGGAATTCATCCACGGCCCCTGGCGCGCGTTCGACTTCGATTTCGACAACGACGGCTTGATCGACCGCGTCTACCTCGGCGACACCCGCGGCCTGGAGGGTTGGTACTCCTCGCCGCTGTTGGTGGCGGCCGGCGCCGCAGGCGACGGCTTCCGCGCCCGCGACGGCGCCGCCGCGCCGCAGGCGGTGCCGTGCCAGTGGGACGGCGCGCGGCCGCCGCTGTCGCATTGCGACGACCTGCGCAACGCCGCCTGGAACCGGCGCGAGCCGCTGCGCCAGGCGGTGCCTGCACCGCTGCCGGGCATCGCCGACGGCGACGATTTCTTCCAGACCCGCACCACCACCGCGCTGCCGCTGCGTTTCGGCGACGCCACCTATGTCGCGCTGTGGAGCTCGGCCGGGCCCGCGCTCGACTACGTCGGCCTGTACCGGCCGCGGCCGGGCGGCCGGCGCGAGGCGGTGTGCCTGATCCGGCGCGCGGCGGGCGCGCGCTGACGCCGGCTTCGGTTGCGTGCACGCACGCCCAGCGGCCGGCTTACCCCCGTCACTGGGCAAGCGCCACGGCCGGAGGGCAGAATCGCCGGCACATGGCCGCCGCCCCCGCCCCGCTGTCGATCCGCGCCTACCAGCTCAGCGACTGGCCGCGCCTGTGCGACATCCACGACCGCGCGCGCCTGGACGAACTCCAGCGCAGCGCCGGCGTCGCCGCGTTCCGCACCCTGGCGCGCACCGCGCATAGCGAGGGATTGTTCGATGGTCGCCTGGATGTGGCCGAAGTCGACGGAGTGGTGCGCGGTTTCGTCGCCTTCCAGCGCGGCTCGCTCAACTGGCTGTATGTGGATCCCGACAGCTACCGACAAGGTGTGGGGCGGGCGTTGTTGCGGCATGCGGTCGCCGCGTCGGGGGCGGTGATTTCGACTCAGGCGCTGCAGGGGAACGAGCCGGCGATCGCGTTGTATCGCTCGGAAGGTTTCGTCGAGATCGAGCGTCGGTCTGGGCGGCTGGCGGGGTGCGATGAGATTGCGGCTATTGGCGTGATTCTGGAACTACGGCGCTAAGACGAAGGGAACTCGGGTCGTCCGGCAGGCGCAGCACGCATGTCGTTTTAATCCCCCGCTTCAGCTCGCGTCGTTTCCACACCCCGTCATTCCGGCGAAAGCCGGAATCCATTTTGATTTTGATCCTCGCGCGAGGGAGCGAAGGCAACAGCAAAATGGATTCCGGCTTTCGCCGGAATGACGGGATTTTTGTGGGTTCGGCCTCGTCTGGGCGATGGGCTTGGGGATCGGGGCTTCGGGTGGCGACGGCGGAGCTACGCAACTCCGGTTGGCTTCAACACCATCAACCAAAAAATCCCCACCACGCTCAAAAACGCCGGCCATCCCAGCCAGAACCACCAGAACATCGTGCGGTGATAGCTCGCCGGCAGCGCCGTGCCCGCGGCCGCCGCCGCGGCCGCGAGCCGGCGCGCGCGCGCCTGCAGCCACAGCACCGGCAGCCAGCACGCGCCGACCACGAAGAACAGGATCAGCGCGGTCTTGAGCCAGAACATGTTCCACGGCATGCCCAACTGCAGCGTCAGCCACACGCCGGTGCCGAACTGCACCAGCACCGCCGGCGCGGTGAAGCAGGCGTCGGCGATGACCACGGTGCGCGCGGTCTCGGCGATCACTTTCGCGTCGCCGCGCTTGTGCGCGATCCAGAAGAAGAACGCGATGCCCAGGCCGGTGCCGAACAGCAAGGTCGAGGACAGGATGTGAATCCACTTCACCCACAGATACAGCATGGTCTTATCTCCGATCCGCCAACACCCATGCCACCGCCAGCGCCGGCAGCACCACCAGGTTCTTCGCCAGTCCGCCGAGCGGGTCCAGCCACTGCGCCGGCAACAACGCGCCGAACGCGAGCGTGTAGGCGAGCACGCTGATCCCCATCAATCCCAGCATCAGCCGCGGCCGCCAGCCGATCAGCAAGGCCAGCGCCAACACCGCGTCCAGCGCGCCGGTGACACGCGCCAGCAGCACCGGCTGCCACGCGGCCAGCGGCGTGCCGGCAGTCATCGCCTCGATGGTCGCGGCCGGCGTCAGCCAACCGGCTGCGGCCGAAATCAGCCACAGCGCGACGATGGCGATGCGCAAGCTTGGCGCGAGGAAATACAGCTGCGCCTGCCAACGGTCCTGGACCTGGCTCGGCGTCGCCGCCAGCGCCTGCGCCAGCGCGGCCGGCGCGTGGCCGAAGTCGGCGCGCACGCGCGCATGCGCGTCGGCGCGGGCGACGTTGCCGCGGCGGAGCATGCGCCACATGGTTTCGCCGACCGGGCCGCGGCCCAGGCGCTCGCCGACCGCCACCTGCAGGCTCACCAGCGCTTCGGGAAAGAACACCGCGCCTTCGCCGTCGATGCGCAGCCAGCGCCGCCAGGTCGCCTGATATTCGCGCAGGCTCAGCGGCGCCGGGCCGCCGATCTCGTACACGCCCGATTGCGCGCCGCCCGCGGCGCGCGCGGCGATTTCGCCGAGGTCTTCGGCGGCGACCGGCTGCAACGGCCAGCGGCCGTCGCCGGGCAGCAGTTGCCGGCCGGGGAACGCGGCCAGCGCGCGCAACAGCGAGGTGCCGCCGTAGGAACCGGACGCGGCGTAGACCACCGACGGCCGCAGCGCCACCGCGCTCAGCGGCAGCGCCAGCAGCGCGTCGTCGAAGCGGTGCTTGGAGGCGATGAATTCGCCGTCGGCCGGTTCGCCGAGCGCGGACAGCTGCACGAAGCGCGGCACGCCGAATTCGACGCAGGCGCGCGCCAGCGCCAGCGGGCCGTCGACGTGGATGCTCTGGAAGGTCTGCGCGCCGGCTTCGCGCAGGATGCCGGCGGCGTTGACTACGGCATCGACGCCGCGCAGCGTCTCGCGCCAGTCCTGCGGCGCGGTCATGCGCGCGAGGTCGGCGCGGCGTTCGTCCTCGCGCAGCGCGCGGCCGCCGTCGCGGATGCCGCGCAGCACGCGCCAGCCGTGGCGGCGCAGCGAGGCGATGAGGTAGCCGGCGAGAAAGCCGTTGGCGCCGATGACGAGCGCGGTCTTCGGCGCGGGTGCGTTGGTTGCGGAAGCGTCGGTCCGTGGCGCGCTTGCGGGTGCGGGGTCGTCCATGGGGCGACACGGTAGCAGAGCGCGGCGGGGGCGAGGACTGTCAATAAACAGCGCCTTGCGGCGCTGCCCTCACCCTGGCCCTCTCCCGTAAGCGGTAGAGGGAACGGTTGCGTCGTCTCTGCGCCCCTCGAGCGCAAAGCCCCTCTCCCGCTTGCGGGAGAGGGGTTGGGGTGAGGGCCGCTTTACAACATCAAAGAATGTACCGACTCAAATCCGGATCCTGCACCAGTTCGCCCAGATGCTGATCCACATACGCCTTGTCGATCGTCACCGCCTGCCCGTCGCGATCCGGCGCCTCGTAGCTCAAGGTATCGAGCAAGCGCTCCAGCACCGTATGCAGGCGCCGCGCGCCGATGTTCTCCTGGCGCTCGTTGACCTGCGCGGCGATCTCGGCCAGGCGATCCACCGCATCGGTGGTGAACTCCAGCGTCACCCCTTCGGTGCGCAGCAATTCGATGTACTGCGTGGTCAGCGCCGCCTTCGGTTCGGTCAGGATGCGCACGAAATCGTCCTTGCTCAGCGCGCCGAGTTCCACCCGGATCGGGAAGCGGCCCTGCAGCTCCGGAATCAGGTCGCTGGGCTTGGCCAGATGGAACGCGCCGGAAGCGATGAACAGGATGTGGTCGGTCTTGACCGCGCCGTACTTGGTGCTGACGGTCGAGCCTTCCACCAGCGGCAGCAGATCGCGCTGCACGCCTTCGCGGCTGACGTCGCCGCCGCTCATGCCGGCCTCGCTGCGCTTGGCGACCTTGTCGATCTCGTCGATGAAGACGATGCCGTGCTGCTCGCAGGCCTCGATCGCGGCCTGGCGCACGTCGTCCTCGTTGACCAGCTTCGCCGCTTCCTCTTCGACCAGCTGCGGACGCGCGGCCTTGATCGACAGGTGCTTCTTGTGGGTCTTGCCGCCGGACACCTGCGAGAACATCTGCCGCAGCTGCTGGCCCATCTCTTCCATGCCGGGCGGCGCCATGATGTCGACGCCGCCGAGGTTGACCGCGGTTTCGATCTCGATCTCGCGATCGTCCAGCTCGCCGCTGCGCAGTTGCTTGCGCAGCTTGGCGCGGGTGTCGCTGTCGGGCGCGCTATGGTCGGCGGCCGGGGTTTCCGAACCGAAGCCGAAACCGCCGGGCACGCGCTTGGGCAGCAGCGCATCGAGGATGCGGTCTTCGGCGCGTTCCTCGGCCTGGGTGCGCACGCGGGTCTTGGCCTGTTCGCGATACAGCTTGACCGCGGTGTCGGCCAGGTCGCGCACGATCTGCTCGACGTCCTTGCCGACGTAACCGACCTCGGTGAAACGCGTGGCCTCGACCTTGACGAACGGCGCGTTGGCCAGCGTCGCCAGGCGCCGCGCGATCTCGGTCTTGCCGACGCCGGTGGGGCCGATCATCAGGATGTTCTTGGGCATCACCTCGTTGCGCAACTCGGCGGGCAGCTGCATGCGGCGCCAGCGGTTGCGCAGGGCGATGGCGACCGCGCGCTTGGCCGAATGCTGGCCGACGATGTGTCGGTCCAGTTCCTGCACGATCTCGCGCGGAGTCATGGTGGCGTGGCTGTTGTCGGGCTTCATAAAGTCGGCAGTGAAATAAGGGGAGTGAAGTGCGAGTGGCTGCGCTGTTTCTTACAGCTCTTCCACCACCACGTTGCGATTCGTATAGATGCACACGTCGCCGGCGATGTTGATCGACTCGGTGGCGATGGCGCGGGCGTCGAGGGTGCTGTGCGCCATCAGCGCGCGCGCGGCCGACAGCGCGTACATGCCGCCGGAACCGATGGCGACGATGCCGTCTTCGGGCTCAATCACATCGCCGGTGCCGCTGATGACCAAGGACGTTTCCCGGTCGGCGACGGCGAGCAGCGCTTCGAGCTTGCCCAGGCGGCGCTCGGTGCGCCAATCCTTGGCCAGTTCGACCGCGGCGCGGGTCAGCTGGCCGTGCTTTTCGAGCTTGGCTTCGAACAGTTCGAACAAGGTGAACGCATCGGCGGCGGCGCCGGCGAAACCGGCCAATACCTGGCCGTCGCGGCCCAGGCGGCGCACCTTGCGCGCGTTGGATTTCATCACCGTGTGGCCGAGCGTGACCTGGCCGTCGCCGGCGATGGCGACGCGGCCGTCGCGGCGGACCGAGACGATGGTGGTGGCGTGGAAAACGTTGGGATTCTGGCTCGGGTCCATGGCGACCTCCGGGGGATAGCCCTTGGATGGGGGCTCGCTCCGGCGAGTCAAGGGCCGGCGTCCGGCCGGCCCTGCGTCAACGGTTCAGCCGGCCTCGCCCTCGCCGCCGCCCTGCCCTTTGCGCCGCGCGCGCGGATGCGCCGCGTCGTACACCTTGGCCAGGTGCTGGAAATCCAGGTGCGTATAGATCTGCGTGGTCGCGATGTCCGCATGCCCCAGCAGTTCCTGCACGCCGCGCAAGTCGCCGGAGGATTCCAGGATGTGGCTGGCGAAGGAATGCCGCAGCAGGTGCGGATGCACGCGCTTGAACAGGCCCTGGCGCTGGGCCAGCGCGCGCACGCGCAGTTGCACCGCGCGCGAGCTGATCTGGGCGCCGCCGCGGCCGGGAAACACGAACGCCTCGGCGCCGGCGCCGGTGGACGCTCGCCATTCGCCCAGCGCGGCGCGCGCGTGCGAGCCCAGCGGCACGCTGCGCTGTTTGTTGCCCTTGCCGAGCACGGTGACCAGGGCGTCGTCGAGATCGAGGTCGCGCCAGCGCAGCGCGCACAACTCGCTCAGGCGCAGGCCGGAGGAATAGAACAGCTCCAGCAACGCGCGATCGCGCAAGCCCAGCGGCGCGTCGGTGTCGACTTCGACCAGCGCCTTGGCTTCGTCGGGATCGAGCACCTGCGGCAGTTTGCGCGGCGCCTTGGGCGCGCGGATCGGCGCGGCGGGGCTGGCCTCCAGCGCGCCCTGCCGGACCTGCCACGAATAGAAGCTGCGGCAGGCCGACAAACGCCGCTGCAGGCTCTTGGCGGTGAGGCCGCGGCGGTGCTCGGCGGAGATGAAGGCGCGGATGTCCTCGACCTGCAACGCCAGCACGTCGCCGCCGGCGTATTGCAGCGTCCACACCGTCAGCGCGTCGAGATCGCGCTTGTAGGCGTCCAGCGTATGCGCGGACATGCGCTTTTCCACGCGCAGGTGATCGAGGAAGGCGTCGACCGGATTCATGCCGCGCATCCTACTCCGCCGCGCGCGTGCGCGGCGTGGCGGCCGGGACGAGGCCCCGGCCGCGCCGGCATCAGTCGAAGCGGCGCAGCGCCACCGCCAGCGATTCGCCCATCATGCGCAGGAACAGCGTGCCCATGCCGGGGAAGAAGCGGTTGGGGTCGCGGCTGCCGACCGCGATCAGGCCCACGCCCGGCAGCGGCAGCAGCGCGGTGGATTGCACGTCTTCGGCGCGCTCGCCGTACAGCACGGCGTGCTTCTCCGGCTGCAGGCGGCCGCACAGCGGTTCGCCGTCGCCGAGCGCGTCGCGGAACGGCTGCAGGCGCGCGTCGCCGTCTTCGATGATCTGCAGCCACTCGCTGTCGGCCACATCGTCGTAACGGCGGAACACGATCAACCGGACCAGGTCGCCGTTGAAATCCTCGGCCAGGCTCGCGGCCATCGCGCGCAAGGTGTCGCCGGCGTTGTTCTGGCGCATCAGCGCCAGGGTCAGCTGATGCGTGCGCACCGCCAGCCGTTCGTTTTCCTGGGCGTTGCCGAACAGCTCGTGCAGGCGCCGCGAGAGTTCGCGGTTCTTGTCGCGCAGCACTTCCAGCTGATAGCTCGCCAGCGAGGCGGCCGAGCCTTCTTCGCGCGGCACCACCAGGCTCATCGACAGATCGGGAAACTGCTGCAGGAAGCGCGGGTGGCGGCGCAGCCACGAAGCGACTTCGTGCGCGCCGAGCTCGGCCGGCTTGTCGCCGAGTCTTTCGCTCATCGGTTCCACTCTCCTTCGAACACGAATGCGGTCGGCCCGGCCATCGACAGGGTCGCATCGGCCTCGGGCCAGGCGATGCGCAGTTCGCCGCCTGGCAGTTGCACCGCGACCTCGCGCCCGACCCGACCGCGCTGCATCAGCACCGCCGCGGCGGCGCAGGCGCCGGAGCCGCAGGCCAGGGTTTCGCCGACGCCGCGCTCGTACACGCGCAGGCGGATGCGGTCGGGCGCCACCACCTGGGCGAAGCCGACGTTGGCCGATTCGGGGAACTCTTGGCTGGACTGCAGCATCGGGCCGATCGTCTCCACCGGCGCGGCGTCGACGTCGTCGACTTCGATCACCGCGTGCGGGTTGCCCATCGACACCGCGCCGAAGCCGATCACGGTGTCGTGCACGTCGAGCACGTACTGGTCCTGGCGGCTGGGGTAGCCGCGCAGCGGGATGCGTGCGGGGTCGAACTCGGGCCGGCCCATGTCGATGCGGAAGCCGCCTTCGCCCAGCGGCGTCACCGCGTGGCGGCCGGTCGGGCTGTCGACGGCGAAGCCGGCGCCGGCCGCGGCGGCGCCGTCGCGCACCAGCCAGGCGGCGATGCAGCGCGCGCCGTTGCCGCACTGCTGCGAGGCCGAGCCGTCGGAATTCCAGATGCGGTAGGAGGCGACCGCGCCGGCGCTGAGCGGGTCTTCGACGGTGAGGATCTGGTCGCAGCCCACGCCGGTGTGGCGGTCGGCCAAACGCCGGCACAGTTCGGCGTCCGGCGGCGCCGCGCCGCGGCGCAGGTCGAGCACGACGAAATCGTTGCCGGCGCCGTGCATCTTGCTGAAACGCAGCGGCGCGCGCGCGGCGACGGCCTCAGCCATCGCCCTGGCCGCTGGCGGGCACCGGCTCGGCCGGCTTGTCCGCGCCGTCGGACGAATCCTGTCCGGACTTGTCCTTGCCGGCCTTGTCCTTCTCGGCCTTGTCCTTGTCGGCGCCTTCGGCCGGCGGGGCCAGCACCTTGTCCAGCGACGGCACCGCCTGCGACTTCTTGTGCGGGTCGGTCGCCACCGGCGGCGCGTTGGCGTTGGAGATGGTCACCGGCACTTCGCCGGGCTTGGCCTTGGGCGCTTCGGGCGGCGGCGGTGCGGTCGGCAGGACCAGCGGGCCCTTGTTGCCGCAGGCGGCCAGGGCCAGGGTCAGCGCGACCGGGATCAGGAACGAGGCGGGGCGTGCATTCATGCCCTGAAGTGTAGCCCGCGGGGGTGACCGAAACGAACCCTGCGCGCGGGACTGGGAGCGCCGTCTGGGTACGGGTTCAGGCTCGCCCGCGGCCTAGCCGGACGGCGGTTCGGGCCGGCGCCACAGCCACACCGCGACCACGGCCATGATCGCGGTGCCGCTCGCGGCCATCCACCACTTCGGCGAAGTCAGGAACATGATCGCCGCGCACGCCGCCATCATCGACACCGCCAGCCGCTTGGCCCGGCGGCTGACCGCGCCGTGCGCCTGCCAGTCGCGGATCATCGGGCCGAACTGGCGGTGCGCCAGCAGCCAGGCGTGCAGCCGCTGCGAGCCGCGCGAGGCGGCGAAGGCCGACAGCAGCACGAACGGCACCGTCGGCAGCCCCGGCACGACGATGCCGACGATGCCCAGCCCCAGACTGACGTAGGCCAGCAGCCACCATGCCCAGCGCAGACGGACCCGGGGCGCGGGCGGCGGGGCGGCGTCGGCGGCCGGCGGAACGGGCTCCGGGTCGCGGGCGGCGTCCTGGGGAGGCGGTGGGTCGGACATGCGGGAAGTGTATGCGGCGTGGCGCGGCGGAAGGCGGGGCTCGTCGTTGTCGACAAGTCGCGGTCGCGGCTCGCGCCGCTCCTACATGGGCTCCGTGTAGGAGCGGCGCGAGCCGCGACTGCGAAAATACAACTGCATCGAATGCTGCGGTCGAACGCGTTGAATCGGATCCGACTCGCGCCCAGAAACGAACAGGCCCGGCTCGCGCCGGGCCCGTCGTCGAACCTCTCGCTGCCGCGGCTTACTTCGCCGCGACCTCGTGGCTCACCCGCAGCTGATCGATCATGAACGCGAACATTTCCGACTGCTCGCGATAGCGGCGGAAACGGCCCGACTTGCCGCCGTGGCCGGCGTCCATGTTGGTGCGGAACAGCACCGGCCGGTCGCCGGTGTCGAGCGTGCGCAGCCGCGCCACGTACTTGGCCGGCTCCCAGTACTGCACCTGCGAATCCCACAGGCCGGTGCCGACGAACATCGCCGGATAGGCCTGCTTCTTCAGATTGTCGTAGGGCGAGTACGACAGCATGTAGTCGTAGTAATCCTTCTTTTCCGGATTGCCCCACTCGTCGTACTCGTTGGTGGTCAGCGGGATGCTGGCGTCGAGCATCGTCGTCACCACGTCCACGAACGGCACCTGCGACAGGATCACCCGGTACTTGTCGGCGGCGATGTTGGTGATCGCGCCCATCAGCAGGCCGCCGGCGCTGCCGCCGTAGGCGGCGACGCGGTCCGGCGCGGCGTAGCCGGCCTTGACCAGGGCGTCGGTGACGTCGACGAAGTCGTTGAAGGTGTTCTGCTTCTTGAACAGCTTGCCGTTGTCGTACCACTGCCGGCCCATTTCCTGGCCGCCGCGGATATGGGCGATGGCGTAGACCATGCCGCGGTCGAGCAGGCTGACGTTGGTGCCGGAGAAGGTCGGATCCATCGACATGCCGTAGCTGCCGTAGGCGTACTGCAGCATCGCCGCCTTGCCGTTCTTCTCGAAGCCCTTCTTGTAGACCAGCGACACCGGAATCCGGACGCCGTCGCGCGCGGTCGCCCAGAAGCGCTCGGTGACGTACTTGTCCGGGTCGTAGCCGATCACCGGCTGGCGCTTGAGCAGCTTGCGCTCGCCGGTTTCGGTGTTGAGCTCGTAGGTCGTCGCCGGCGTGGTCAGCGAGGTGTAGCTGTAGCGCAGCCACGGCGTGTCGTGCTCGGAGTTGATCGACAGGCCCATCGAGAACGCCGGCTCGTCGGCCTTGACGAACTCCTCCTTGCCGTCCTTGCCGTCTTTGCCCTTGTGGATCAGGCGCAGGCGCTCGAGCGCGTCGGAGCGCTCGGACACGGCGGTGAAGCCGTCGAACAGCTCGAAGCCCTCGATGAACACATCGTCGCGGTGGGCGATCCAGTCCTTCCATTCCTTGCGCGAACGCGCGCTGTCGGGCGCGGTCACCAGCTTGAAGTTCGGCGCCGGCTTGCCGTCGGCGCCCGGCGCGTTGGTGCGGATCACCCAGCGGCCGTCGAGGCGGTCGGCGTGGTACTCCACGTCGCGCTCGCGCGGCGCCAGCACCGCGAACTCCTTCGGATCGGCGGCCGGCGCGCAGCGCATTTCGCTGGACACGGTGCTGTGCACGTCGATGCACAGGTAGGCGTCGTCGCGGGTGCGGCCCAGGCCCATGTAGAAGCTGTCGTCCTTTTCCTCGTAGACCAGGACGTCGCCGGACGCCGGCGTGCCGAGCACGTGCTTCTTGACCCGCACGGTCAGCAGCGTTTCCGGATCGTTCTCGATGTAGAACAGGGTCTTGTTGTCGTCGGCCCACATCAGGTCGGTCGACACGCCTTCGATCACGTCGGGATAGATCTCGCCGGTGTCGAGGTTCTTGAAGCGGATCGTGTACTGGCGGCGGCCGACCGCGTCGTCGGCCCAGGCCAGCACGCGGTTGTCCTGGCTGACTTCCATTGCGCCGACGCTGAAGTAGTCCTTGCCCTTGGCCATGACGTTGACGTCGAGCATCACCTGCTCGGCCGCGTCCATGGCGCCCTTGCGGCGGGCGTGGATCGGATAGTCCTGGCCGGTTTCGAAGCGGGTGTAGTACCAGAAACCGCGCTCGCGGTACGGCACCGAGCTGTCGTCCTGCTTGATGCGGCCGACGATCTCGCCGTAGAGCGCGTCTTCCAGCGGCTTGAGCGGCTTCATGGCCGCGTCGACGTAGGCGTTCTCGGCGTTGAGATAGGCCAGCATCTGCGGGTTCTTGCGCTTGTCGTCGCGCAGCCAGTAGTACTCGTCCTGGCGCTGCGCGCCGTGCGGCGCCTTGACGGTGTGCGGCTGCTTGGCCGCGACCGGCGGCGCGGGCAGGCCGGCGGCGGGGGCGTTGAGTGTGGTGGTCATCAGAAGCGTGGCCGCTAAGGTGAAGAAAGAAGATTTCATATGGGGTCCGCCGGGATGGTCCTCAATGTCTCAGGGTGAAGCGCCGGGAAACGCGTACGCAGGTCACGGATGGCGGGCGGCGAAGAGCTCAAACGACGCGCCTGCCTCACCCCCGTCATTCCGGCGAAAGCCGGAATCCATTTTGATCTTCGCTATTGCTCGGCTCCCAAGGGCGGAGCAACAGCAAAATGGATTCCGGCTTTCACCGGAATGACGGTGGGAGAGAACGCGGGGGCACGGGATCGAGCCGCGGGCGTCGGGCGCGACGCGCCGGACCGCCTTCGTCCCGAAACCCGGGCTGCCAACGCACGAACGGGCGCCCGAAGGCGCCCGTCCGAAATCGCGACCGACCGATTCCGCTGGCCCGGTCACTTGGCCAACTGCTCCCACAGGAAGGTGTAGGCCAGCGCGTTCATGTGCGCGGCCTGGGCGTTGTTGGCCGCGCCGCCGTGGCCGCCTTCGATGTTTTCGTAATAGCGCACGTTGGTCTTGCCGGCGTCGAGCATCTTCGCCGCCATCTTGCGCGCATGGCCCGGATGGACGCGGTCGTCCTTGGTCGAGGTCATGAAGATCACCGGCGGATACTCGCGCTTGGCGTCGAACAGGTGGTACGGCGAGAAGGTCTTGATGAACGACCAGTCGCTGGTGTCCGGATCGCCGTACTCGGCCATCCACGAGGCGCCGGCCAGCAGGTGGCTGTAGCGCTTCATGTCCAGCAGCGGCACCTGCACCACCACCGCGCCGAACAGGTCGGGGTATTGGGTCAGCATGTTGCCGGTGAGCAGGCCGCCGTTGCTGCCGCCCTGCACGCCCAGGTGCGGGGTCGAGGTGATCTTGCGCGCGATCAGGTCCTGGCCGACCGCGGCGAAGTCCTCATAGGCCTTGTGGCGGTTGGCCTTGAGCGCGGCCTGGTGCCAGCGCGGGCCGTACTCGCCGCCGCCGCGGATGTTGGCGACCGCGTACACGCCGCCCTTCTCCAGCCAGCCCTTGCCGATGCCGCCGGAGTAGCTCGGGGTCAGCGAAATCTCGAAACCGCCGTAGCCGTACAGCAGGGTCGGCGCCTTGCCGTCGAACTTCAGGTCCTTCGGCCGCACCACGAAGTACGGCACGCGGGTGCCGTCCTTGCTGGTGGCGAAGTGCTGCTCGATCACGTCCTTGGACGCGTCGAAGAAGCTCGGGTTGGTCTTCAGCGTTTCGGGCTGCTTGCCGATCTGCGCCAGCGCCAGCGTGGTCGGGGTCAGGTAGTCGGACGCCGACAGCCACACCGCATCGCTGTCGTCGCTGTCGACCGCGGCGACGCCGACGGTGCCGAACGCCGGCGCGCCGACGAACTCGCTGCGCTTCCACTCGCCCTTGCCGGGGGTCAGCACGCTGAGCTTGTACTTGACGTCGTCGAGCACGTTGAGCACGAGGTGGTTGCGGGTCCAGGCCACGCTCGCCAGCGAGGTGGTCTGGGTCGGCGCGAACAGAGTGGTGAAGTCGCGCTTGCCGGCCATGAAATCGTCGAAGCCGATCGCGATCAGGCTGCCGGCCGCGTATTGCTTGCCGCCGGCTTCGAACGGGTCGCGCAGTTCGGCCATCAGCCATTCGCGATGGACGAACTTGTTGGCCGAATTCGGCAGCTCGATCTTGCTGAGCTTGCCGTCCTTGCCGCGCAGGTAGAGCTCGTCGTTGTAGAACGCCAGCGCGCGGTTGACGAAGTCGCGTTCGAAGCCCGGGGTCGGGTCGTGGTAGGCGCTGACCGACAGGTCGGTGTCCTTGCCTTCGTACACCGGCTTGGCCTGCGCCATCGGCGTGCCGCGCGTCCACAGGCGCACGGTGCGGGCGTAACCGGAGGTGGTCATCGAGCCCTTGCCGAAATCGGTGGCGACGTAGACGTGGTCCTGGTCGATCCAGCTCAGGCTGCCCTTGGCTTCGGGACGGAAGAAGCCGTCCTTGATCCAGGCCTTGGTGGTGAGGTCGAACTCGCGGGTGACGTCGGCGTCGGAGCCGCCGCGCGACAGCGCGATCAGGCAGCGCTGGTACTCGGGCTTGAGGCATTCGGCGCCGTGCCAGACCCACTGCTCGTTCTCTTCGCGGTTGAGCGCGTCCAGATCGATCACCGTTTCCCAGGCCGGCTTGGCCTTGCGGTATTCCTCGAGCGTGGTGCGGCGCCACAGGCCGCGCTGGTGCTGCGCGTCCTTCCAGAAGTTGTAGTAGTAGCCGCCGATCTTCTCGACGCCGGGGATCTTGGCGTCGGAGTCGAGCACGGCGCGGATGCTGGTTTCGAGCTGCTTGAACTGCGGCGTGGCGGCCAGTTCGGCCTCGGTCTTGGCGTTGCGCTGCTTCACCCAATCCAGCGCGCGCTTGCCGTCGACGTCTTCCAGCCAGGCATAGGGATCATCGGTCACTTTGTTCTCCTGAGCGGACGCCACGCCAGCGCTGGCGGCGGCGGCCAGGCCGGCCGCGAACAACAGGGACTGACAGGTCTGGGACATCTTCGGCATGACGGTTCCGGGACATAGGAAGGCCGTCACGCTAACACAGGGCGGCGGGGCGGCCGCCCTGTCCTTGGTCATGTAGGGAGTTGCCGGGTCTGGCGCGTTGGCGGCCGTCCGACGGGGGGCGCGAAAGCGCTGCGGGGCGCGGGTATCGGCGTTGGGCGAAGGCTTCGCCGGGCGCGTCGGCGCGTGCGGGAACGGAGCCGGAAACGGGGGCGGGAATCGGAAACCGCCGGGGCCGATGCCGGCGGAATCGACGCCGCGACTATCGGCCGCGCAGCACGCGCCCGGCCTGCGGCGCCGCGAGGCGCCGCCATACCGATGCCGGCGGTGGCGCCAGCACCGGAGCCGGCGTCGAAATCCGTGCCGACCGGCACGCGGCCGGCCGGCGCCGGGTTGGTTCAGGCCACGCGCGGCAGCGGACGCGCGGGCAGCGCCGGACGCGCGCGCCGGCGCGCCTGCATCGCGCCGCGGCGGCGGCGGCGCGCCGGCGCGGCATCGGCCGCGACCTCGTCGCGACGCCACGACGGCAGGCGGAAACGGTGCAGCGCCCACCACGCCAGCGCCGGCATGCCGACCAGCCACAGCGGCAGCCAGCCGATCGCCGCGTGCGAGCCGCGCGCGGCCGGCAGCATCAGCACCAGCAAGGCGCCGACGGCCACGGCGTAACGCAGGCCCAGGTCCAGATCCGCGCGCCAGCGCGCGGCGCTGTCTTCGACGATGTCGCCGCCGAACTCGGCGTCGACAGGCGGGGCATCGCTGCAGCGGGTGGATTCGAGAGCGGTCATGGCCGGGCTCCGTAGCGAAGGGTTCGTGTGCCTCGCACGTTCCGGCTGCGCCGTCTCAGAGACTGCGATGTCGGCGACCGCCGGTCGGCCCGGGCTGCGGGCCGGCCGCGATGCGCTGGCGCGGCCCGCTCGGGGCGTCCGGCCCCGAACGCGCGCCCCTCACCGCCTGCGGGCGGCGCGCAGGTACTGAAGCAGCATCGTCCGTGTCGCCTCCACCGCGGCCCTGGCTTGCGCCGCCTGGCCGCAGCGCGGCGCCGGCAAGGCGCTGGCCGGTGCCGCGCGAGTCGGCAGTTCCACGCACCCCGGAACTGCGGACGAGGCGATGTCCCGCGAGACCAGCACCGTCGGGTTCGCCGGAAATCCCTGCCAGACCATCGGCGTGTCCAGCATTTCGACCTTGCGCAGCGGCTTGTCGCCGGGGACTTGCACCAGCCAACGCTGGAAACTGTCGCCGTTGAGCGGATCCTTGGCGCTGTCGGGCACCGGCGATTCGGCGCCGAACCAGGTACGAAAACCCGAACGCAGCACTACATGCCGCAGACTGCCGTCGGTGTACGTCACTCGCAGGGTGTAGTCGCAGCCGAAGCGCTGGCAGTACCAGCGATACGGGCCCGTCTTCGGGTCGATACTCGCTCGCTGGGCGGCATCGGTGGGGTCGATGTATCGGATCAGGTTGCCGACGAAGCTCAACGGCGGATAGAACTGCGAGACTTCCGGCGTACCGGCGTAGCTGTAGCTGAGCGAGATCGCATGCACCGGCACGTTGCGCTGCTGTGGCAATTTGCCGTCGAACTCATACAGCCCGTAGCTCGGGGTCGTCGGCGCGTAGTTCACCCAGCGTCGGTCGATCGTGTCCCAGATCCGGTAGCCGCCAGGATAAGCCGCGTCCGCTACGACCGCGCTCCCGTCGTGTTCATGCGTGCCGTCGGCGGCGACCGTGGTCCTGCCCTCGTAGTAGCGCTGGAACATCGCGGCGGTGTAGTCGGAGAAGATCGTGAACCGATAGCCCTTGGCCTGGTCCCCCGACCCGCTCTGCATCGGATCCTGACGCACGCACCGGCCCTGCGCGTCGAGTTGGCGCGGGGAGCCGTCGAAGGTATCGGCGCGACAGTCCTTGTACCTGGACGCGGAAGACGGCACGAACGGCCCCTGGAAGCGGCGGTTGACCTGGTCGTAGCCCCAGGCCGAACCCGCGAGGCTGCCGCCCACATAAGGGTACTTGCCGTCTTTGTACGCGCTGCCCTGGTGCGGAGAGCCCATCGCGTGGCCTTGCTCATGAATGAAGATCCCGCTGTAGCCGACTCCGCCGGAGCCGACCGAAAAGCCGCCCAGCCCGCCGCCGCTGTCGGCAAGCTTGCCGTTGGCATCGAACATGATCAGTGGGACATAGCCCTGCACCTGACCCAGGTCGTCGCCATTGGCGTCGAGCAAATTGCTGATCAGGTTCAACATCACGCCCATCGCTACGAATCCGTCGAGCTTGTCGTCCTTGGCCCGCGCGAGGAACGCCGGATTGCCGTCGACCGGCGGCACCGCCAGCGTCGGCCATATCACCGCCTGGGCCGGATGGCTCTGGATCACCAGGCGCGCCACCGGCCATTGAGCGTAGATCTGGTCGACCGCGTCCTGCGGCGCGACGCCGGCCTCGGACAAGGGATAGGAATTGTCCGGCGTGGCGCCGAACAGATAGAACGGAAGTATCCGCACCAAGGCATCGCTATCGGCGCCGATCACCGGCGCCTGCAGCGCGCCGGCGCGGTAGTTGTCGGCGACCACGCGCAGTTGCAGCGCCGAAGTCATCCACGCGGCGGGAATTTCGGCGCTGTAAAGATCGCTGGCGTAGGCCTGGCCGTTGTCCTCGGTCGGCGGCAATGCCGACGGCGGCGCCAGCGCCAGCGCGCCCAGCGGCGCGCCGTTGGCGAAACCTTCCAGGCGCACGTTGCCGGCGTTGTTCGCCGACAAGCGCAGCAGCGCCAGCGCGGCGCGGCCGCCAACCGCGTGATAACTCTCGCTGGCGTTGGGCAAGGTCCAGCTCAGCCCCTGCGCCGGCAGCACATGGGCCTGCGCCAGCTCCAGCGAAGCGATCTCCAGCGCCGCGGTCGGCGCCTGCGCCTGCGGCACGGCCTGGGCCTCGTTCGAGGCGGCGCCTGCGCCATCGGCGTTGGCCGCGCGCACGATGAAGTAATAAGTCGCGCCCGGCGCCAGCCCCTGCACGGTGGTGGAGGTGGCGGTGAGGTTCGAAAGCACCGGCGTAGCGCCCTGGCCGCCGGGGGTGGTGGCTTGGTAGACGTTGTAGGTCAGCGCGCCGGGCACCGCGTCCCAGGTCAAGGCGACGCTGGCCACGCCGGCGGCGGCGACCAGATTGGCCGGCGCCGCCAGTGCGGCCGGGCCGGGCGGGGTCGGATTGCCCGGGTTGCCGGGGTTGGCCGGCGGCGGCCCGGTGTCGGGCCGAGGCGTCTTGCCGCCACCGCCGCCGCAGGCGGACAGGCACAGGGCGGCGAACACGGACAGGGCGATGGTAGTGCGGCGAAGCTGAGCCATGGGTGCGATTCCCGATTCGCAGAAAAGTGGCATCCGCGCGGCGGGCGCCCACCTGTGCGATTCCATCGCATCGCCCGAAGGCTCCGGTTCCGTTCGGTTCGGCTGCGCCGGCCGCGCGCAAGCGGCACGACCGGCGGCGGGCTGCGGCCTGCGCCGCAGCGCTGCGCGGCCGACCGGCCGCCGCGGTCTCGATGGGTGCCATCGCCGTGCATCGATGTGCACGGACATCGCCTGGATGCTGTTGTGCCGAATTGGAACGATCCGCACACAACCGCAAGGCCCGCTCGCGGCGATTCCCGGCGGGATCGGCACACAGCCAACCGACCGCGCTACGCCGTCGGCGCGGGCTTATGGGCAAGACAACGGCAAGCGCCGGCGTGCCTGAGCGCGCGGCTCAGTAACCGGCTTTATCCAGCGCCTGTTCGGCCTGCTCGCGGCCGAGTTCGATCAGTTCCTTGGCGCGCCAGAATTCGTAGAACTGGCAAGCGTCGCGCGGGATGCGGATGACCAGTTCGGGCGGATCCAGCGCCAGCTGCACGCGCGCGATCTGCGCCTGCATGGTGTCGAGCGAGCGCGCCATCAGCTCGCTGAAACTCAGTTCGTGCGGCGGCGAGTCTTCCGGCGTTTCGGCCGGCACCGCGCGGTTGCGACGGAACCAGCGGCTCAGCGGCGGCGGCTTGAGCGAAACCAGTTGCTCGGCCGGCACCGGCGCGTGCCGCGGCGCATCGGTGCTGGCGTGGCGTCCGAGCGTGCCGGTGGGCTGGTCGGGCCAGCCGTGCATGTCCACCGCGATCAGCCGGTGCGCATCCGACAAGCGCGTGGCGGTGATCGGCAGCGGCGCCAGCAGGCCGCCGTCGACCAGTTCGCGGCCGTGCAGTTCGTACGGGGTGAACACGCCGGGGATGGCGATGGAGGCGCGGATCGCGTCCCACAGATCGCCTTCGCGCAGCCACACCTCGCGCTGGCGCAGCAGGTCGACCGCGACCGCGGTGAACTGCACCGGCAAGTCCTCGATGCGCGGCTCGCCGATCAGCTCGCGCAGCGCGTGCATGAGCCGGTCGCCGCGGAACAGCGCCGGCTGGCCGAACACCGGATCGAGCAGGCGCAGCATGTCGGTGCGGCTCATGCTGTAGAGCCAGTCGCGGTACACCGCCATCTTGCCGGCAGCGAACAGGCCGCCGACCAGGGCGCCGCTGGAGGAGCCGGCGACCGCGACGATGCGCAGCTTGCGCGCCTGCAAGGCCTCGATCACCCCGATCTGGGCCAGCCCGCGCGCGCCGCCCGCGCCGAGCACCAGCGCGACCGGCTCGCCGGGTTCGGCGTGGCCGGGAGAATCGCTGCGCGGTACGTCGGCGCCTGCCATCAACGGCCGTAGTTGCTCAGCGCCAGTTCCAGCATGGTCTTGGCCTGTTCGCGCAGCACCACCGGCTCGACGATCTCGGCGTCGTTGCCGTAATGCATCACGTCCATCAGCAACTCGCGCCCGGCGCTGTAGGGCACCTTGAGCTCGTAGCGGCCGTCGGGCAGGAACCGGCCCTGCTGCTGCGAATGCCAGTGCTCGTCGGCGACCCAGCGCGCCGCCTTGGCGCTGAACAGGATCGTCGCCCAGCCCTTGGGCGCGCCGGAGAAGATGCCGTAGCTCGAGGCCAGGTGCTGGTCGAGTTCGTCGTCGGCGACATCGCGCGCCGCGTCTTCGCCGACCTTGGCCGCGCTGATGCGGTCGACCGAGAAGCTGCGCAGCGCATCGCGTTCGTGGTCCCAGGCGTCGAGGTACCAGTTCTCGCGATAGTGCGTCAGCCGCTGCGGCGACACGCTGCGGCGGGTGCGCTCGTCGGTGGAGCGGGCGCGGTATTCGAAGGTCAGGCGCTTGCGGTCGAGCACGGCGGTGGCGACCGAGCGGAATGCGGTCTCGTCCTGGCGACGGGTGCGGTGCGGGATCACCCGCACCCGCTCCACCGGCAGGCGGCGGCCGCCGGCGTGCTCGTCGAGCAGCTTCTCGATGCGCTGCTGCAACGGCGCCAGCGCGTTCGACAGCACGCCGCCGCCGCTGCGCATGAGCAACTGCTGCGCGGCCAGCAGCGCGTGCAGTTCCTCCGAGCTCAGCCACAGGCCGGGCAGTTCGAAGCGGTCGCCTTCGCTGGTGTCGTAGCGGAAGCCGGCTTCGCCGTTGCCGACCACCGGTGCCATCAGGTAGTCGCGCAGGTAGGCCAGGTCCCGATAGACGGTCGCGCGCGAGCATTCCAGGTCCTCCTGGAGCCGCTGAACTGTGACCGGGTACCTGGCCGCAGTGAGAATCCGGTGCAACGCGTGAATGCGTTCGATACGTTCCATGTCGGCCGAGATATGGTGGAGTCGGTGGGGTCGCAACTAGCATGGCACCGGCCGATGCACGGCCGCCACCATCGAACCTGAGGATCCTACGTGATCAAGCCCTCAATATCCGCAACACTGGCCCCGGCGGTGATGCTGCTGGGCCTGGCCGCCTCCCCTGCGGCCGTCGCCGGACCCAAGGAGGAGGTGGTCGCCGCGGTGGACAAGTTCCTGGCCGCCAAGAGCTACCACGCCAGCATGAGCATGGGCCCCGGGCCGGCCACCGAGACCGACTTCGTCGCGCCCGACCGCGTACGCGTGAAGCTGGGCACGATGGGCGATCAGATCGTGATCGGCAACGTCATGTACATGACGCTGCAGGGCCAGACCATCAAGCGGCCTGCGCCGAGCGGCGGCGCGGCCGCCTCGCGCAGCCGCGAGAAGATGCTCGGCAACCTGCAGACGCTGAAGGTATCCGCGCTGGGCGACGAAACCCTCGCCGGCGTGGCGACCCGCAAGTACAAAGTGGACAACAGCCAGCCGAACAAGACCTCCTCGACCTTCTGGGTGGCGGCCGCCACCGGCTATCCGGTGCAGGCGGTCAACGTGGCCGAGGTCGGCGGCAAGACCTATACCTCGACGCTGAAGTACTCGCGTTACAACGATCCGAGTATCAGGATCGAGGCTCCGGCGGTGAAGTGACATTAGACACGACTGCGGTCGCATGGATTGCGACCGCGGCGGTGGGCTTGCGCATTCAGCCGCCCGCCGAGCGCATCGCCGCGCCCATCTGGCGCAAGACATACAGGCCGCCGACGCCCAGCGCCGCCGAGACGATCGCGGCCAGGTACCAGCGATTGAAGCCCGGGCGGCGCGCGCGCTCGCTGTAGCCGACCCAGGCCAGCAACGCGCCGGCCCAGATCGGTCCGCCGTAGTAGACGAACCCGAACACGAACTCCATAAGCCTTGGCGCTCCCTGGGTGCGACCGCGCGCCGCAGTATGTCCGCACCGCCGCGGCAGCGACAAGCCGCACCGGCGCCGCTCGCCTGATCGCGACGCGGTAGGCACAATGGCGGCATGCGAGAGCACGCTCCCACCGAGCCGGCGATCGACCTGTCGCCTTCGCCCGGCGACGAGGTCAAGACCACCACCTGCTACATGTGCGCCTGCCGTTGCGGCATCAAGGTGTGGCTCACCGACGGCAAGATCCGTTACATCCAGGGCAATCCCGAACATCCGGTCAACCAGGGCGTGCTGTGCGCCAAGGGGTCGGCCGGGATCATGCAGCACTACTCGCCGGCGCGTTTGAGCAAGCCGCTGCTGCGGGTGGGCGAGCGCGGCCGCGGCGAGTTCCGCGAGATCGAATGGGACGAGGCCTTGTCGATCGCCGCCGGCTGGCTCGGCGCGATCCGCGAACGCAATCCCGACGAACTGGCGTTCTTCACCGGCCGCGACCAATCGCAGGCGCTGACCGGCTGGTGGGCGCAGCAGTTCGGCACGGTCAACTACGCCGCGCACGGCGGTTTCTGCTCGGTCAACATGGCCGCCGGCGGGTTGTACACGCTGGGCGGTTCGTTCTGGGAATTCGGCGAGCCCGACTGGGAGCATTCGCGCTATCTGATGCTGTGGGGCGTGGCCGAAGACCACGACTCCAATCCGATCAAGCTCGGCCTGGGCAAGCTCAAGGCGCGCGGGGCCAAGATCGTCGCGGTCAATCCGGTGCGCAGCGGCTACGGCGCGATCGCCGACGAGTGGATCGGGATCCGGCCGGGCACGGACGGGTTGTTCGCGTTCGCGCTGATCCACGAATTGCTCAAGGCCGACAAGATCGACCTGGAGTATCTGGTGCGCTACACCAATGCGCATTGGCTGGTGTTGCGCAATCCGGGCGGCGCGGACGATGGGTTGTTCGCGCGCGATGGTCAGGGGCGGGTGCTGTGTTGGGCGCGGGGCCCTCACCCCGGCCCTCTCCCGCAGGCGGGAGAGGGAGCACAGCGGTCGCCTTCATCTGCTGGCCCGCAAGCGACGGACGCAGCACCGCGGCCGTCCTCGCCCGAAGAACCCCCTCTCCCGCCTGCGGGAGAGGGCCGGGGTGAGGGCCGCGCGCATCCCGCCGATGCGGTCGGCATCTCGCCCGCCGTCGTCGGCGAATACGTGCTCGCCGACGGCCGCCGCGCCGTGCCGGTGTTCCACCTCGTCGCCGAACGTTATCTCGACCCGCAGTACTCGCCCGACGCGGTGAGCGAACGCTGCGGCATCCCCGCCGACACCATCCGCCGCATCGCCCGCGAACTCGCGCACGCCGCATTCGAACAAACCGTGCGCCTGCCGATCGCCTGGACCGACGCGCACGGCCGCGAGCACGCCGAGATGATCGGCCGCCCGGTCAGCCTGCACGCGATGCGCGGCATCAGCGCGCACAGCAACGGCTTCCACACCTGCCGCGCACTGCACTTGCTGCAATTGCTGCTCGGCGCGGTCGATACGCCGGGCTCGTTCCGCTATCAGCCGCCCTACCCCAAACCAATCCCGCCGCCGAACCGCCCAGGAAAGCAGCGTCAAAGCAATGGCACGTTAGACGCAGCACCGCTCGGCTTCGTCCACGGCCCCGAAGATCTGGTGGTCGATGCAAGTGGCAACCCACGCCGCATCGACCACGCCTTCTCCTGGGCCTACCCGCTGTCCGCGCACGGCATGATGCACAGCGTGATCCGCAACGCCTGGGCCGGCGATCCGTACAAGATCGACACGCTGATGATGTTCATGGCCAACATGAGCTGGAATTCGGCGATGAACACCCGCCAGACCATGGGCTGGCTCACCGACAAGGACGACAACGGCGATTACCGCATCCCGCACATCATCTATGCCGATGCCTATGCCTCGGAGATGACCGCCTACGCCGACCTGGTGCTGCCGGACACGACCTACCTGGAACGCTTCGACGCGATCAGCCTGCTCGACCGGCCGATTTCCGACGCCGATTCGGCCTGCGATGCGATCCGTCATCCCATCGTGGATGCAGCCACCCAACCCTTGCAGGACAACCCGAACCCGCGCGACGTCCGCGGCTTCCAATCCGTCCTGCTAGACCTCGGCGCCCGCATCGGCCTGCCCGGCATGACCCTGGACGACGGTAGCCCGCGCTACCGCGATTACGCCGACTACATCGTCCGCCACGAACGCGCGCCCGGCGTCGGCCTGCTCGCCGGCTGGCGCGGCGAGCATGGCGAACTCGAAGCCAAGGGCCCGCCCAATCCCGAGCAGCTGCAGCGTTACATCGACAACGGCGGCTTCTGGCGCGGGCACGTGCCGGAAGCGGCGCGCTATTACAAGATGAGCAACCGCGCGTACCTGGACTGGGCGCAGAAGCTCGGCTTCCTCGGCCACGCCGAACCCATCGCCTTGCAGCTGTATTCGGAAACCCTGCAGAAGTTCCGCCTCGCCGCGCAAGGCCACGGCGCGCAGCAACCGCCGGCGCAGCATCGCGAACGGGTCGCGACCTATTTCGACCCCTTGCCGATCTGGTACGAACCCTTCGAAGGCGCGCAGGTCGAAGACGGCGCGGCGCGCTTCCCGCTCAGCGCGGTGACCCAGCGGCCGATGTTCATGTACCACGCCTGGGGTTCGCAGAACGCCTGGCTGCGGCAGATCGCGACGCGCAATTACCTCTATCTGCATCCGGACACCGGCGCGCGCTACGGCATCGACGACGAAAACTGGATCGAGGTGGAATCGCACCACGGCCGCATCCGCGTGCAGGCCAAGTTCGCCGGCAACGTCCAGCCCGACACGGTCTGGACCTGGAACGCGATCGGCAAGCGCCGCGGCGCCTGGAAGCTCGACAAGAACGCGCCGGAGGGCCGCAAGGGCTTCCTGCTCAATCATTTGATCAGCGACATAACCCCGCGCGGCGACTACGCCAACGCCGACCCGGTCACCGGCCAGGCGGCCTGGTTCGATCTGCGCGTGATCATCCGCAAAGCCGCCGACGCCGGCGAGGAAACCTCGCAACCGCAGTTCGAACCGTTGCCCGGCCCGGCCGCCGACGACCGCCCGCTGCGTTACGGCGTAGAGTTCCGCAAACGGCGATGAAATCGCCAGCGCGGCGCAATCGCGCCATGCACCCGCAAGCCCCGCACTCAGCCACCCCGCCAGGAAGCGACCGATACCATGACCGCCACCGCGCCCCCACCGATGAGCGACGCACGATGAGGGCGGCGCGCGTATTCGCCGGGTTGTTGTGCATCCTGGCCAGCGTCGCGGTGATCGCGCTGCTCGGCTTCGGCACGATGGACCCGGCCGCGCCGAGCGCGTCGACGCCGGCGATGGTGGCGCTGCTGCCGAGCGTGGCGCTGGGCTTGTCGGTGTTCGCGCTCGGCCTGTGGTTGCTGTTCGCGGGACGCAAGCGATGACCGCGCTGCCGCCGCCGTCGAAGAAGAAACTCGGGCTGGTGATCGACCTGGACACCTGCGTGGGCTGCCACGCCTGCGCGGTGAGCTGCAAGGAATGGAACACCGGCGGCATCGCCGCGCCGCTGACCGACGAGCGCCCTTACGGCGAAGACCCCAGCGGCGTGTGGTTCAACCGCGTGCACAGCTACGAGCTGGCGGCCGAGCCCGCCTCGACGGGTTGCGGCGGCGGTGGCGATGCCGCGGTCGCGGCGCAACCGGCGATGACCCTGCACTTCCCGCGCTCGTGCCTGCATTGCGAAGAGCCGGCCTGCGTCACCGTGTGCCCGACCGGCGCCAGCTTCAAGCGCGCCGAAGACGGCATCGTGCTGGTCGACGAGGACAAGTGCATCGGCTGCAAGCTGTGCTCGTGGGCCTGCCCCTACGGCGCGCGCGAGTACAGCCCGGTCGAGGGGGTGATGAAGAAGTGCACGCTGTGCATCGACCGCATCTACAACGAAAATCTGTCCGAAGCCGAGCGCCAGCCGGCCTGCGTGCAGGCCTGCCCGACCCGTGCGCGGCATTTCGGCGATCTCGGCGATCCCGATTCGGCGGTGTCGAAACTGGTGGCCGAGCGCGGCGGCGTCGATCTGATGCCGCAGTTGGGCTATCGGCCGACCAATAAGTACCTGCCGCCGCGGCCGCGCCGCGCCGAGGAAGCAGCCGCGCCGGCGCCGCAGGAAACGCTGGATCCGCAGGCGCTGCCGGGCGTGCTGCGCTGGCTCGACAAGGTGCTGTCGCGATGACGCGCGGGTCCGTTCGTTATCGCCGCAACACCGCTTCGCGCGTTTTCGCCTGCACCCTCCGGTTTCGCTGACGCATGCATCCCGCTTTTTCGGTCATTTTCTTCACCACCCTGTCCGGCGCCGGCTACGGCCTGATGATGTGGCTGGGCGCGTTGGCGCTGCTGCAGCACGGCGGCCTCGACGGCGCGCCGGAGTTGTCGCTGCGCGCGCTCGGCGCGGGGCTGCTGGCGTCGCTGCTGTTGGTCACCGCCGGGCTGCTGAGTTCGACCGCGCACCTGGGCAAGCCGCTGCGCTCGTGGCGGGCGTTCTCGCAATGGCGCACCTCCTGGCTGTCGCGCGAGGGCGTGATGGCCGTGCTGACCTACGCGCCGGCGCTGGCGCTGCTGGCGTGGTTGCTGGCGCTGAGCCCGGAACGCGCGTGGCCGGCGGCATGGCCGGCGCTCGCCGGCGCCGCCTTGAGCGTGTGCGCGCTGCTGACGGTGGCGTGCACGGCGATGATCTACGCCTCGCTGCCGCCCATCCCGGCCTGGCGGCATCCGCTGGTGGTGCCGGTGTACCTGGCCTTCGCCGCGCTCAGCGGCGCGGCCCTGCTCGGCGCGCTGCCGGGCGGGTCCGGCGTTGGCCGAGTCGCGGCCTGGGCGGTGGCGTTGCTGGCGCCGCTGACCGCGCTGCTGAAGTGGCGCTACTGGGCCGCGATCGACCGCCAGCCGCTGCCGGCGAGCCGCGGCGACGCGCTCGGCCTGCCGGGGCGCCAGCCGTCGGTATTCGAGCGTCCGCACACCGAAGACAACTACCTGACCCGCGAGATGGGCTACGTGCTGGCGCGCAAACATGCGGCGAAGCTGCGGCGGATCGGCGCAGGCTTGTTCGCGGGGTTGCCGCTGGCGCTGGCCGTGGCCGCGCTGGCGCTGCCGGCCGCGGGCGGGGCGCTGATGGCTGCGGCGGCGGTGTCGGTGCTGTTGGGCGCGTTGGTCGAGCGATGGCTGTTTTTTGCCCAGGCCCGGCATGTGGTGACGCTTTACTACTGAGGCGGGGCCTCGTGGCTTGCGCTGTAGTTGAGAGGGCGCGGTCGCAGCTTGCGCAGCTCCTACAGCGGCTTCGTTGTGGCGGCGCGGGGCTGGGTGAGAGGCTGAACAGTCTGAATTTTGTGACGATCTTCACATTTATTTGTGCATAGTCTCCGGACCGCCGGAATCACCGGCGGTTTTTTTTGTTCATCGATCCGGAGTCGTTGCATGCATAAGTTGTTCGCCGCCGCCGCGCTGTGCGCTGCGTTTTCGCCCCTCGCCCACGCCCAGGAGGCCGCCCGCAAGGACGGCTGGAGCGGCACCGGCGAATTGGGCCTGGCCATTTCCAAGGGCAATACCGACAGCCAGACCCTGATCGGCAAGCTCAACATCGCCAAGGAAGATGCCCAGTGGAAGCATTCGGCCGGCGCCTCGTTCCTCTACGGCAAGCAGGACGATGTGGAAAGCGCGCGCCGCTACGAAGTGTTCGGCAGCAGCGGCTATCGCCTGAGCCCGCGCAGCTACGTGCTGGGTTCGGCGCGCAACGAGCGCGACCACTTCACCGCCAACGAATACCAGTGGACCGCCGCGATCGGCTACGGCTTCGAGGCGATCAAGAACAAGGACACCCACCTGACCTTCGAAGTCGGTCCCGGCTACCGCTGGGCCAAGCTGCAGGATCTGCGCGAGCACAAGAACGAGGCTATCGCGCGCGGCTTCATCGACTTCGGCCACAAGCTCACCGACACCACCTCGGTCTACAACACCCTGCTGATCGAAGCCGGCAGCGACAACACCTACGCCCGCAACGACCTGGGCCTGCTGGTCAAGATGACCGACGCGCTGGCGCTCAAGGCCGGCGTGGAAGTGCGCCACAACACCGACGTGCTGCCGGGCACCAAGAAGACCGACACCCTGACCACGATGAACGTGGTGTACGGGTTCTGATCTAGTCCCGCCCCGCCCCGGCGCGACGCCGGGGCGGCTGGCGCGTTGCGGGGCGGGCGCCGCCCGCGACCGCCGCTGGAACTCGTCGAGACCGCGGCGCCGTCCGCGCCTCAGCGTCTCGGCGCCTCAGTGTCTCAACGTCTCGGCGTCTCGGCGTCTCGGCGTCTCGGCGTCTCGGCTTCGCCAGCGTGACCAAAACCTGTCCGGGGCGTGCCCGGTCGCAGTCCTGTAATCGGTTCCATGGCATTATCCTCAATCGTCCCACGGCCACTTTCCAGACGATGCTCGGTGCAATCGGGCTCGCCCTGCTCGGCGCGCCCCTGGTCACATTGCCGACGCCCGCCTATGGCGGCGACCCCACGCTGATCGCGATCGCGAGCGATCCGGCGCAGATGCGCCTGTACTGTTTCTCCACCCGCTGCGGCGACGAGGAATGGCGCACCGCGATGGCGCGCACCAGCCGCCTGCCAGACATCGACCCGGCCGAACTGCCGCCGCTGCGGCCCAATGTGGCCCTGCCCGGCCAGCAGCGCGTCGGCATCGGCGGCGTCAGCGCCCCGGCCAGCTCGCGCGAGAGCCGGGCGATGTACTCCAACGACTACCGCATCGGCACCCGCTACGGCGTCCAGGCCGTGCGCGACGGCCCGACCCAGATCGGCCTGAGCTTCGGCGCCGGCTACCGCCTGGCGCCGCTGTACGACGACGGCATCAACCGCACCGGCGCGGTGTTCCGCGGCGAGCTCAACCTCGGCCAGCGCATCAGCGACCGCGCCCGCTGGACCCAGCGCGTGCAGGTCGAAAGCGGCGGCGGCGACACCTTCGTCAAACAGTCGCTGCGCCTGGACGTGGACGTGTACCCGAACTGGAAGCTGGAAACCGACTTCGCCATCCGCCACGACAACAAGGGCGGCGGCGGCAGCGACAGCGCCGAGAGTTCGATCGAACTGATCCGGCGGTTCTGAGCCGCAGCGCAGGCGCGGGCTGCGATTGTGGGAGGGCCTTCAGGCCCGACGCCCTTCGCTCAGGTCGCCATTGCACCTCGGATACAAAAGCGTCGGAGCTCAAGCCCCTCCCACATGATCCTGTATCGACAGCGCGGCCACTGTGGGAGGGCCTTCAGGCCCGACGCTTTTAGCTCAGGTCGCTACTGCACCTCGGGCACAAGAGCGTCGGGGCTGAAGCCCCTCCCACATAAACCCCTCTATGGCGCTGCGATTGTGGGAGGGCCTTCAGGCCCGACGCTTTTCGCTCAGGTCGCCACTGCACCTCGGATACAAAAGCGTCGGGGCTCAAGCCCCTCCCACATAAGCTCATCTCGATGGCGCCGCGATTGTGGGGGAGGGCTTTCAGGCCCGACGCCCTTCGCTCAGGTCGCCACTGCGCCTCGGATACAAAAGCGTCGGGGCCCAAGCCCCTCCCACATAAGCTCATCTCGATGGCGCTGCGATTGTGGGAGGGCCTTCAGGCCCGACGCTCTTGGCCCAGGTCTCCACTGCACCTCGGATACAAAAGCATCGAGGCTCAAGCCCCTCTCACACGGCGCTTCAGTCGTCTTCGCCGGCACCACTCAGCAAGGACGCGGCGATGAATTCGCCCGCGCCCTGCTCCAGCAGTTTCTGCGCGACCTCGATGCCCAGGCATTGCGGCGCGTCGCCGCGGCCTTCGCCGTGCGCGCGCACGCGGCGGCCGTCGCCGGCCGAGCCGACCAGGCCGTCCAGCCGCAAGTGCTCGCCGTCGAGCCAGGCGTAGGCGGCCACCGGCACGTGGCAGCTGCCGTGCAGGCTGCGGTTCATCGCCCGCTCGGCCTCCACGCAGGTGCGGGTAGCGGCGTGGTCGAGCGCGGCGCACAGCTCGCGCGTGGCCACGTCGTCCTCGCGGCATTCCACTGCGATCGCGCCCTGCGCCGGCGCCGGCAGCCAATGCGGCGCGTCGAGGCGACGGCGGATGCGCGCATCCAGGCCCAGCCGCTGCAGGCCGGCGCAGGCCAGGACGATGGCGTCGTACTCGCCGGCGTCGAGCTTGCCCAGGCGGGTGTTGACGTTGCCGCGCAGGTCCAGCAGTTGCAGGTCCGGGCGCAGCGCGCGCAGTTGCGCCTGGCGGCGCAGCGAGGAGGTGCCCACGCACGCGCCGGGCGGCAGGTTCTCGATGCCGTCGTGGTCGTTGCTGACGAAGGCGTCGGCGTAGTCGGCGCGTTCGAGCACGGCCGGCAGGGCGAAGCCGGCATCGAGCTCCATCGGCACGTCCTTGAGCGAATGCACGGCGCAGTCGGCTTCGCCGCGCTGCATCGCCAGCTCGAGTTCCTTGAGGAACAGGCCCTTGCCGCCGATCGCGGCGAGCGAGCGGTCCAGCACCTCGTCGCCGCGGGTGCTCATCGGCACCAGGGTCACCGTCAGTCCGGGGTGCGCGGCGCGCAGGCGGTCGGCGACGTGCTCGCTCTGCCACAGGGCGAGCGGGCTTTTGCGGGTAGCGATGCGCAGGGTCTTCATGCGGGCATTATCGCCGCAGCGGCGGGTTGGGGCCAAAGGGGCGGTGTGTGGGGATAACGGCTGCGGGTCGGGGTGGGTTTCGGCGTGGCTGGGAGAGAGGGCTAGCGAGGGTCGGGCGATCGGTTCGACGTAGCTGGACTAAAGCCGGACGCCCCGGGCCCGCGAGGCGATCTCCTTGCGTAGCTTTGATCGCGACTGCGGCCGCCTGCGTCGCTCTCCCGACCGTCATCCCCGCGAAAGCGGGGATCCAGGGCTTTATCCAGACATGACTCTGAAGACTCTGGATTCCCGCTTTCGCGGGAATGACGAGGTGGGAGATGACGCTGAAGGCTCTGGACTCCCGCTTTCGCGGGAGTGACGGGGTGAGAGATGACGCTGAAGGCTCTGGATATTCGGCTCCGCCGAAAAAAAGCGGAGCCCGCTTTCGCGGGAATGACGGGGTGAGAGATGACGCTGAAGGCCCTGGATGTTCGGCTCCGCCGAAAAAAACGCAGCCCGCTTTCGCGGGAATGACGAGGTGAGCGACGGCGCTGAAGACTCCACTCACCCGCACCGCCGTAACGCCAGCCCCTGTAGGAGCTGCGCGAGCTGCGACCGCGACTTCTCAGCTGCGACGCAAGCGCGGTGTCGCGGTCGCAGCTTGCGCAGCTCCTACAGGCAGTTCCCGCGGAAATGCCGCGATCTGCCGAATCCCGAACCGTCGAACCCCGAACCGCTCAAAGATGCTTGAGCGTCTCGCGCAGCGAAGCCACGCAGCGCCGGCTCACTTCCAGCGGCTGCTTGCCGTGGCGCAGGATCGCCTGCACATGGCCCTCGGCGTTGCGCTTGAGTTCGACGATCTCGTGCCGCGCCACCAGGCAATTGCGATGGATGCGCACGAAGCGTTCGCCGAATTCGTCCTCCAGCGACTTCAGCGATTCCTCGATCAGGTCTTCGCCGCGGGCGTGGTGCACGATGACGTATTTCTCTTCGGCGTGCAGATAATGCACGTCCTCGATCGGGATCAGCCGCAGACTGCCGCGCAGGCGCGCGCACAGGTGGCTGCGCACCTGGCCCGGCGCGGTCTCGCCGTCGCCGGCGCGCTCGCGCCCGGCGGCGAAGGTGCGCACGCGCTCGAGCGCGGCGTCCAGGCGCTCGGCGCGCACCGGTTTGACCAGGTAATCGATGGCCTCGGCGTCGAACGCCGACAGCGCGTGGGCGTCGTAGGCGGTGCAGAACACCACCGCCGGGCGCGGCTCGAACGCGGCCAGGTGGCGCGCCGCCTCCAGCCCGTCGATGCCGGGCATGGCGATGTCGAGCAGGACCAGGTCCGGCCGGTGCTCGGCGCAGGCGTGCAGGGCGTGCTGGCCGTCGGCGGCCTCGGCCACCACCTCCACGTCCGGGCGTTGCGCCAGCAGGCCGCGCAGGCGTTCGCGCGCCAACGGTTCGTCGTCAGCGATCACCACTCTCATGGCCAGCCTCGCACCCTTCATCGGCTCTGCGCCTCCACCCCGGTCGGCACGTGCAGTTCGCACAGATAGTAGCCCCCGTCCCATCCTGCGGTCATCCGCGCCGTGGGTCCATAGGCATAGCGCAGGCGCTGGCCGATGCTGTGCTGGGCGTGGCGGGCGCCGGCGCGGCCCTCGGCCGGGGTCGGGGCGGGGTTGCGGATGCGCAGCAGCAGGTGGTCGCTGAGCTGGGTCAGCTCGATTTCGACCTCGCCGCCGCCGGGCAGGCGCGAGATCCCGTGCAGGACCGCGTTCTCCACCAGCGGCTGCAGCACCAGCCGCGGCAGCGGCATTTTCCACGGCAGCGGCTCGCGCTTGCGCCAGACCACGCGCAGGCGCTCGCCCAGGCGCAGTTGCTCGATCGCCAGGTAGCGCTCGGCCAGCTCCACCTCCTCGGCCAGGCTGGAATCGCTCTTGGACGCGCCCAGCGCGGCGCGGAACAGGTCCGACAGGTCCAGCACCGCGCGCTCGGCCACGACCGGGTCGCTGCGCACCAGCCCGGCGATGGTGTTCATGCTGTTGAAGAGGAAATGCGGCTTGATCCGCGCCTGCAGGGCCTCGACCTCGGCGCGGGCGTTGGCCCGCACCTGCGCTTTCCAGCTGTCGTTGACGTACAGATAGCGCAGCACCACGCTGACCGCGAGGATCGCGATGGCGGCGGTGCCGCCGACGAAGCGGCCGAAGCCGGTGCCGGCCGGGATCAGGCCCAGGCCGGTGATCGAGTCGATCGAATGGGTCACCGCGGCGACCGCGGCGGCGATCGCCGCGGCGGTGGCGGTGGCGATGAAGCCGCCGACCCCGGGCGGCAGCCGCGACAGCTGCCGGCGCGAGACGCACAGCAGCACCGAGATCGCCAGCGCCAGCCACAGGGCGAAGGCGCTGGAGGAGACGAAGCGGCTCAGGTTCCACGCGCTGCCGTCCGGCGCCAGCGCCAGCACGATCACGATCAGCTCGGCCATGCTCAGCATGACCACCAGCCGCGGCAGCCGGCACAGGTCCGGCAGCCAGGGCTCGGGCTCGCTCGCGGGAGTGCCGGTGCGCGGGTCGGCCATGGGCGCCTGCGGTCAGGCCTGGGCGAAACGCCGGCCGAGCCAGTCGGCCACGGCCTCGATTTCCTCGCCGCAGGCCTGGTGCGCCATCGGATAGGTGTGCCACTCGACCTCGAAGCCCAGGCTGCGCAGGCCCGCGGCGGCCAGCTGGCCGCCCTGGAACGGCACCACCGGGTCGTGGCTGCCGTGGGCCATGAACACCGGCTGCGCGCTGGCCTGCGGCGCGGCCTCGCGGATCAGGCGCTCGCCCAGCGGCAGATAGGTCGACAGCGCGATCAGCCCGGCCAGCGGCTCGCGCCGGCGCAGGCCGGCGGCCAGGGTGATCGCGCCGCCCTGCGAGAAGCCGGCCAAAACCACCCGCGAAGCCGGCACGCCGCGCTCGGCCTCGCGCGCGATCAGCGCCTCGACCTGGGCCACCGACTGCTCCACGCCTTCGGCGTCGGCGCGGTTGGCCAGGTCCTGGAAGTCGCGGATGTCGTACCAGGCGGGCATGCGCACGCCGTTGTTGATCGTCACCGGCCGCACCGGCGCGTGCGGGAACACGAAGCGCACGGACGGCCAGCCCTGGCGCAGCAACTCGGGCACCACCGGCGCCCAGCCTTCGCCGCTGTCGCCCAGCCCGTGCAGCCACAGCACGGTCCAGGCCGGCTGCGGGCCGGTTTCGAGTTCGACGGTTTGCAACAGGGCGGGGGCGGCGGTAGTCATCGCGGCATTGTGGCCGCTCGCGCCGACCGCGCCAACCGCGCGGCCGCCGCGGCCGCGCTCAACCCCTGCGCTCAGCGCTTGGGTTGCTTGAAGTTCAAGGTGCGCCGGGCCGGGTGGCTTTCGCCGCTGGGCTCGAAGCGCAGCCGCGCCACCGCGGCCAGCGCGGCCTGTTCGAACACCCCGGCCGGCTCGGCCGAGACCACCCGCGCCGCGCTGGTGCTGCCGTCGGGCTGGATGGTGAAGGCGACCTCGACGCTGCCTTCGAGCTTGCGGTTGAGCGCGCTCAGCGGGTAGCGCGGGCTGGCGTCGGCGACCAGCCGCGGCATCGCCTTGGCCGGCGCCGCGGTGCGCGCGGCGGGCGCCGGCGCGGCCGCGGCGACCGGCGCCGGGATCGGTGCGGCCGGGGTGGTCGCGCGCGCGGCGGCTTCGTCGGCCGCGGCGGCGCTGGCGTTGGCCTGGGCCTTGAGCGCGGCGTTGGCCGCGGCGGCGCGCTGCGCGGCCTGGGCGCTGGCCTGGCTCTGGGCCCGGCTGGCGGCGTCGGTGCGTTCGGCCAGCTGGCGTTCGGCGTCCTCGCGGCTGCGCTTGTCGTGCGCGGCCTGGGCCGTGCGCAGGCCCTCGCGCAGGCGCGGCAGCGCCGGCGCCTGCGGGTCCATGCGCGCCAGCAGGCCGGTCAGGCGCTGGGATTCGGCCAGGTCGGCGTCGGCCAGGGCCTGTTCGCCGGCGATGACCACGTAGGGCTGCAATTCGGTCAGCGCAGCGGCGACGTCGGCGTGGCCGGGATCCTTGTCGCGCAGCGCCAGGTAGTAATCGACCGCGCTGTCGCCGGCCGGAGTGTGGATGCGCTGTTCGCGCAGGGCCCGCGCGGCGCGTTCGCGCAGGCCGCCGGCATCGAGTTCGTCCAGGGCCGGCGGCAGCGGCGCGGCGGTTTCGGCAGCGGGCGCGGCCGGCGCCGGCGCCGGTGCCGCGGCTTCGGCCGGCGGTTTGCCGGAGCCGCAACCGCTCGCCAACAGGCTCAATCCCAGCGCTGCGCCCAATGCGGCGAGCGGCCAACCCGACGCGCCGCGGCGCGCACCCGAGCCCTGGCCGGCGGCGGCGATGCGCCCCGGCTCGATCACAAACGTCACTGCCAACCCCCTGTACAACCGAACTGCGAAATGCGCGCGCAGCTTAGGCCGGGGATGTGACGCGGTTGCGGCATCGCCCGACCTGTCCGGCCGGGTGCGTGCACGCCGGCTGCGCCTTCGGGCGTCCTGCCGCGCGGCGCGGATTATGGCGACGGCGCGGCGGCGATGCGATGCGCAATCGGTCCACTGGCGGCCGCAGCGCGCGGCCGCAGCGAACCGCGCGACCGAATGTCGCGGCGCGCGCCACGCGACGCCGCCACACCGCTGCCATGCGGCCATACGCAGAAAACGCGCCTCCAGACTGAACGGAATATGCGCCGTTGAAATTGTATTGCGCGCATGCCGGCTCCTATGATCGCGCCATGCCCGACTCGTCCGCCCTCACGAATGTGTTGCGCCACCTCGTCTTCGGGGTGCTCATCGCCGTGATGCTGGTCAAGCCGGTGCTGGCCTTCGCCGGCGAGATCGGCGAACTCGACGACCTGGTGCCGAACGCCGCGCTGACCTTCGACGCCGCCCACGCCGGCGGCCTGCCCGACCCGGACGGCTGCGGCGATCTGCAACGCCACGTCTCCCATTGCTGCGCCGTGCAGGCCGCTTTGCTGCCGCGCATCGAGCTGGGGCTGCTCGCCCCCTCCCCCGCGAGCCCGCTCCCGGCGCGCGCCACGGCCTTCGTCGCGGCCGATCCCGCGCAACCGCTGCGGCCACCGATCCGCGCCTGAGTCGCCGCCGGCCCTCGCCGGCGCTGGACACGACGTCCCTAGCCTCGAACCGACCACCGCGTCGAGCTAGCAAGCCGCGCCCTGCGTGCCCCACGCATCGGCGTCGATAGCGATTCAGGAGACAACCCATGCGTTTGCGTCCGACGGCCCTGGCCGTCCTGACGGCTGCGCTGTGCTTTTCCGCACAGGCGCGGCCGCCCGTTGCTGCCCCCTCGCCCGCTGCAGCGCCGCCCGGCGCGCAGGCTGGCACCCACGCCGAAGCCGGCGCCGCTGTGCGCGGCGGCTCGGTGTTCACCCTCGACGACGCCTTCGGCCGGATCCAGGACAGCCACCCGGACCTGCGCCTGTTCGGCAACCAGCGCAGCGTGCTGGAAGCCGAGCGCGACATCGCCGCGCAAAAACCCGCGTACGTGGCCGGCGTGTCGTTCGACAACGCGCTGGGCACCGGTGCGCTCAGCGGGGTCAAGGCGGCCGAACTCACCCTGACCCTGGCCTCGGTGTTCGAACGCGGCGGCAAGCTCGATGCGCGCCGCACCTTCGCCCAGAGCAACATCGACGCGCTGGCGGTGGACCGCGAAGGCCGCCGCCTCGACCTGCTCGCCGAAACCGCGCGCCGCTATCTGGCCGTGGTCGCCGAACAGCGCCGGATCGACCTGGCCGAGTTCGACATCGCCCAGCGCAAGCGCGCCGTCGCCGCCGCGCGCGTGCGCCTGGAGGCCGGCGCCTCGCCCGAGTCGGGCCTGCTGACCGCGCAGGCGCAGCTGGCCCGCGCCGAGCTCGACCGCAGCCGCGCCCAGCGCGCGCTGCTGGCCGCGCGCCAGTTCCTCGCCGCGCTGTGGGGCGAGCGCGATCCGGGCTTCGCGACCGTTGCCGGCGATCCGTTCGCGCTGCCGCAGATCCAGGAAGCGACCGCGCTGGCGAGCCTGCTGGAGCGCAATCCGGAACTCGCCCGCTTCGTCGACCAGCGCCGCATCGCCGAGGCGCGCGTGCGCCTGGCCCAGACCCAGTCCAAGGCCGACGTCGACTGGCAAGTCGGCCTGCGCCGGCAGCAGGAGAACGGCGACTTCGGCTTCATCGCCAGCGTGTCGATGCCGCTGGGTGCGGCCGCGCGCGCCGAGCCCGGCATCCGCGGCGCACAAGCGCAGGTGGCGATGCTGGAAACCGAACGCGAAGCCAAGGGCCTGGCGCTTTACTCCACGCTGGTGGAAGCGCAGGGCCGCTACGTGGTGGGCGCGCTGGAAACCCAGCGCCTGAAGCAGGACGTGCTGCCGCGCCTGGAGCGCGCCGAAAAAGCCGCCGAGTACGCCTACCGCGCCGGCGCGATCAGTTATCTGGAACTGGCCCTGTTGCAGGCCGAAAGCGTCGCGGTGCGACGCCAACGCCTGGACGCCGCGCTGGATGCGCAACTGGCGCTGATCGAAATCCAGCGCCTCACCGGCGAGCCCTTCCTCGCCGCCAACACCGCCCCCGCAGGAGCCACGCCATGAAGCCCGAACTGTTGATCGCCGCGGGCCTGCTGGCCCTGACCCTGAGCGCCTGCGGCGGCGCGGAAAAAAATTCCGCCGCGCCGGCCGCCGCCGCGCAGGGCAAGGACGACCACGCCGACGAAGGCCATGCCGACGAAGGCCAGTCCGGCCACGCGCACAAGGAAGCCGCGGGCGAAGCCGGGCACGGCGAAAAAGAAGGCGAAGAAAAGCCCGAAGCGACCACGATCCCGAACGAGATCGCGCGCCGCTCCGGCATCGTCGCCGCCGCGGCCGGCCCCGGCACCGTCGCCGACGAACACGACGTGCAAGGCCTGATCACCCCGCTGGAAGGCCGCGTGGCGCGCATCACCGCGCGCTATCCGGGCCCGGTGCGCTCGCTGCGCGCCAACATCGGCGACCCGGTCAAGGCCGGGCAGACGCTGGCCACCATCGACAGCAACCTCAGCCTGACCACCTACAGCATCGCCGCGCCGATTTCCGGCGTGGTGCTGGCGCGCAACGCCTCGGTCGGCGAAGTCGCGGTGGAAGGCACCGCGCTGTTCGAAATCGCCGACCTGTCGACGCTGTGGGTCGACCTGCACGTGTTCGGCGCCGATGCCTCGCATCTGCGCCCGGGCCTGCCGGTGACGGTGATGCGCATGGGCGACGAGAAAGGCGTGGACACGGTGATCGACCGGATCCTGCCGGGCACCGCCACCGCCAGCCAGAGCACGGTCGCGCGCGCCTCGATCAAGAACCCCGACGGCCTGTGGCGCCCCGGCTCGGCCGTGCACGCGCGGGTGACGGTGGAACAGCAGCCTGTGGCGTTGGCGGTGCCGCTGACCGCGTTGCAGCGCATGGACGACGGCGATGTCGTGTTCGTGCGCGACGGCGAGCGCTACAGCGCGCGCCCGGTCAAGCTCGGCCGCCGCGACGCGCGCCGCGCCGAAGTGCTGTCCGGGCTCAAGGCCGGCGAGCAGGTGGTGGTGGAGCAGAGCTTCCTGATCAAGGCCGACATCGAAAAATCGGGGGCCTCGCATGAGCACTGAGCCGCTGCCTCCCAACGGCACCGAGGGCAAGGCCGGCGCGCTGGAACGCATCATCGGCTTCGCCATCCGCCACCGCTGGCTGATGCTGGCGCTGACCCTGGCGCTGATCGGCCTGGGCGTGTGGAGCTTCACCAAGCTGCCGATCGACGCCACCCCCGACATCACCAACGTGCAGGTGCAGATCAACACCCAGGCGCCGGGCTATTCGCCGCTGGAGGCCGAACAGCGCGTCACCTTTCCGATCGAGACCGCACTGGCCGGCTTGCCCAAGCTCGATTACACGCGCTCGCTTTCGCGTTACGGGCTTTCGCAAGTCACCGTGGTGTTCAAGGACGGCACCGACCTGTACTTCGCCCGGCAACAAGTCGCCGAGCGCCTGCAGCAGCTCAAGTCGCAGATCCCCGACGGGCTGGAACCGCAGCTCGGGCCGATCGCCACCGGCCTGGGCGAGATCTTCATGTACACCGTCGACGCCGATCCCAAGGCGCGCAAACCCGACGGCAGCGCCTACACCGCCACCGACCTTCGCACCCTGCAGGACTGGGTGATCCGCCCGCAGTTGCGCAACACCCCCGGCGTCACCGAGGTCAACACCACCGGCGGCTTCGCCCGGCAGATCCACATCACCCCGGATCCGGCGCGGCTGATGGCGTTGAACCTGAGCCAGCGCGACATCGTCAATGCGCTGGCGGCCAACAACCAGAACGTCGGCGCCGGCTACATCGAACGCAACGGCGAGCAGTTCCTGGTGCGCGTGCCGGGGCAGATCGGCAACATCGAGCAGATCGGCGGAATCGTGCTCGACCGCCGCGACGGCGTGCCGATCCGCATCCGCGACGTCGCCAGCGTCGGCGAAGGCCCGGAACTGCGCAGCGGCGCGGCCACCCAGAACGGCCACGAAGTCGTGCTCGGCACGGTGTTCATGCTGGTCGGCGCCAACAGCCGCGACGTGTCGCTGGCCTCGGCGGAAAAGCTCAAGGTCGCCAACGCCAGCCTGCCCAAGGGCGTGACCGCCAGCCCCGTGTACGACCGCACCTCGCTGGTCGACCGCACCATCGCCACCGTGTCGAAGAACCTGATCGAAGGCGCGCTGCTGGTGGTGGTGGTGCTGTTCCTGCTGCTCGGCAACTTCCGCGCCGCGCTGATCACCGCGCTGGTGATTCCGCTGGCGATGCTGTTCACCATCACCGGCATGGTCCGCGGCGGAGTCTCGGGCAATCTGATGAGCCTGGGCGCGCTCGACTTCGGCCTGATCGTAGACGGCGCGGTGATCATCATCGAGAACTGCCTGCGCCGCTTCGGCGAAGCGCAGCATTCGCTGGGCCGCGAGATGACCCGCGAGGAGCGCTACGACCTCACCGCCAAGGCCACCGCCGAAGTGATCCGTCCCAGCCTGTTCGGCCTGGGCATCATCACCGCGGTGTACCTGCCGATCTTCGCGCTCAGCGGCATCGAAGGAAAAATGTTCCACCCGATGGCGATCACCGTGGTGCTGGCGCTGACCGGCGCGATGCTGCTGTCGCTGACCTTCGTGCCCGCGGCGGTGGCGATCTTCCTCGGCGGCAAGGTCGACGAGAAAGAGAACAAGGCCATGGCCTGGCTCAAGCGCCGCTACGAGCCGGCGCTGGCCTGGGCGATGCGCAGCCGCGCGATCGTGGTCGGCGGCACCGCCGCGCTGGTGATCGTCAGCGGCTTCATCGCCACGCGCATGGGCACCGAGTTCGTCCCCAGCCTCGACGAGGGCGACGTCGCGGTGCAGGCCATGCGCATCCCCGGCACCAGCCTGACCCAGTCGGTGACGATGCAGAAGAACCTCGAGCAGGCGCTGCGGGTGATGCCCGAAGTCGAGCGGGTGTTCAGCCGCGTCGGCACCTCGGAAGTGGCCAGCGACCCGATGCCGCCATCGATCGGCGACGCCTACGTGATCCTCAAGCCGCGCGATCAATGGCCGAATCCGAAGAAGACCAAGGACGCGGTGATGGAGGAGATCGAAGCCATCGCCCGCACCCTGCCCGGCAACAACTTCGAGTTCACCCAGCCGATCCAGATGCGCACCAACGAGCTGATCTCGGGCGTGCGCGCCGACGTCGCGGTCAAGGTCTACGGCGACGACCTGCAGCAGTTGCTCAAGGTCGCGCAGCAGATCGAGGCGGTGGCGCGGCAGGTGCCGGGCGCGGCGGACGTGAAGACCGAACAGGTCACCGGCCTGCCGATGCTGAGCATCGAGCCGAACCATCGCGCTTTGGCGGTGTACGGGCTCAACCCGGCGGCGGTGCAGGAGACCGTGGCCACCGCGGTCGGCGGCGAAGTCGCGGGCCAGTTCTTCGAAGGCGACCGCCGCTTCGACCTGGTGGTGCGCCTGCCGGAGCACCTGCGCCAGGATCCGGCCGCGCTGGCCGACCTGCCGATCCCGCTGCCGGCCAGCACCGGCGATCGCGACGAGTCCAGCCGCGACGCCACCTGGCTCGCCGGCGCGCCGCGCACGGTGCCGCTGCGCGAGGTCGCGGCGATCAAGTCGGTGCTCGGCCCGAACCAGATCAACCGCGAGAACGGCAAGCGCCGCATCGTGGTGACCGCGAACGTGCGCGATCGCGATCTGGGCGGGTTCGTGACCGATCTGCGCTCGCGCATCGACGCGCAGGTGAAGCTGCCGGAAGGCTACTGGATCGGCTACGGCGGCACCTTCGAGCAGTTGATCTCGGCCAGCCAGCGCCTGGCGGTGGTGGTGCCGGTGACTTTGGTGCTGATCTTCGCCCTGTTGTTCATGGCCTTCGGCTCGGCCAAGGACGCCGCGATCGTGTTCAGCGGCGTGCCGCTGGCGCTTACCGGCGGCGTGATCGCGCTGTGGCTGCGCGGGATACCGCTGTCGATCTCCGCCGGCGTGGGCTTCATCGCGCTGTCGGGCGTGGCGGTGCTCAACGGCCTGGTGATGATCGCCTTCATCCGCAAGCTGCGCGAACAGGGCGATCCGCTCGACAACGCCATCGTCGACGGCGCGCTCGGACGCCTGCGGCCGGTGCTGATGACCGCGCTGGTGGCCTCGCTGGGCTTCATCCCGATGGCCTTCAACGTCGGCGCCGGCTCGGAAGTGCAGCGGCCGCTGGCGACCGTGGTGATCGGCGGCATCGTCTCCTCGACCCTGCTGACCTTGCTGGTGCTGCCGGTGCTGTACCGCTGGCTGCACCGCAACGAAGAGCGCGGCGACAGCGATACGCCGGCGCCTGCGGCGTTGCCGCCGGGCGAACCCGCGCCGGCGCACTGACGCCGGCCACGCGCGGGCCGTCGCGAGACGGCCCGCGTCCATGCCGCCGCGCTCACGCTCGGCGCGCTTGAATGGGCCGTCGCCGCCCGGCGGCGGCCCGCACTGACGGAGAATCGACATGGGCAGCGGACACGACCACGGCACCACTGCGATCCGCCACGAAAAACCGCTGTGGTGGGCGCTGGGCCTGACCGGCGGTTTCCTCATCGCCGAGGTCATCGGCGCCTTCCTCACCAACAGCCTGGCGCTGCTGTCCGACGCGGCGCACATGGGCACCGACACCGTCGCGCTGATGATCGCGCTGACCGCGGTGCGGCTGAGCCGCAAACCGCCCGACGCCAAGCGCAGTTTCGGCTACGCGCGCATGGAAGCCTTGGGCGCGATGGCCAACGGCCTGATGCTGTTCCTGGTCGCCGGCTACATCCTTTACGAAGCCATCGGCCGCTTCAGCCAGCCGCCGGAAATCGCCACCACCGGCATGCTGATCATCGCCTCGCTGGGCCTGGCGGTGAACCTGATCGCGATGCGCCTGCTGCAGGCCGGCAGCGGCGAAAGCCTCAACATGAAGGGCGCTTACCTGGAAGTGTGGAGCGACATGCTCGGCTCGGTCGCGGTGATCCTCGGCGCGATCGCGATCCGCTTCACCGGCTGGGCCTGGATCGACCCCGCGCTGGCGGTGTTGATCGGCCTGTGGGTACTGCCGCGCACCTGGACCCTGCTGCGCGAAGCCGGCAACGTGCTGATGGAAGGCGTCCCCAAAGGCGTCGACCTCAACGCCGTGCGCGCCCTGCTGGCCTCCAGCGCCGGCGTAGCCGGCGTGCACGACCTGCACGTGTGGTCGCTGGGCTCGAGCACCCCCGCACTGACCGCGCACCTGGTGGTGACGCCGGGCACCGACGGCGACGCCTTGCGGCGTGAGCTGGCCAAACTGCTTGACGAGCGCTACGGCATCGAGCATTGCACCTTGCAGATCGAGAGCGAGGCGTGCGATGGAGAGGTCTGCGATGCGCCGCATGCTTGAGTGTTGGCGCTGAGAACGAAATCAACCGAACTCGCTGAGCTCTGCCGCAGTCATCCGAAGCCCGCAACCTCCAACCCGTCATTCCGGCGAAAGCCGGAATCCATGTTGCCGTTGCCGTTGCTGTTGCCGTCGCTCTTAGCTCCCCCCGCCGCCCCGAACTCGCCACAGGCAATCAGAGACCCGAAGGGCGGCGCGCAGGACGCGCGCCGTGCGCCACCCAGGCCATGGATGGCCTGTGTGGCGCATCCCTGTGCAGGCTCCGAGCGCTAGTGGCTTTTGATTCGAAACAGGGGAAAGCACTTTCTTTGGTTACTTTCTTTGTTGCTTTGGACAAAGAAAGTGACCCGGCCGCTTGCGGACGGAAGCTGTTGATCTTCGCTGGTCGTCAAACGCAGCCAACAGGCTTAGGTTGAGTTTGTCGTAGGTTCGTTGGCGTGGTCGCGACTTGCGTCGCTCCTACAGGGGGCGTTCCGCGGTGGTTTTCGTCGTTACTCGGATGGCGAGTGAGGACAAGCTGCAATCCAAAGCTTCCGTCCGCAAGCGGCCGGGTCACTTTCTTTGTCTTGCCAAAGAAAGTAACCAAAGAAAGGCGCTTTCCTTGTTTTCGAATCAAGAGCCACTAGGGGGCGGAGCGGACGCGGGGATGCGCCACACAGGCCATCCATGGCCTGGGTGGCGCACGGCGCACATCCTGTGCGCCGCCCTATCGGGGGGGCGGAGCGGACGCGGGGATGCGCCACACAGGCCATCCATGGCCTGGGTGGCGCACGGCGCGCGTCCTGCGCGCCGCCCTTCGGGTCTACGATTACCTGTGGCGAGTTCGGAGCGGCGGGGGGAGCGAGGAGCAACGACAACAGCAAAACGGATTCCGGTTTTCGCCGGAATGACGGCGTGGGAGTTGTGGGGCTCCGGCAAGTTTCGTATCCGACTGTAGGAGCGGCGCAAGCCGCGACCACGACAATCGGACAACAACGAAACACCCACTCCTCACCCCTTAGGACAAGGCCCCCCCGCATCCGCCCAAGTCCTGAACGCCTCCACAAACCGATCATGCGCCACCGGCACCGGCGCACGTTCCCCGCCCGGCGCCCACCCCCACAACACCAGCTTGTCCTCGCTGACATGCTTGATCAGCGCAGCGAAATCGCGCCCGCCATTGCGCTCGCGATCCTTGATCATCGCGCACAACTGCGGCGCCGGCAGCCCGATCCAGGCCATCTTGTGCTCGGGCGGCGGCAACTGCCAATGCGGTGCGCCCGGCGGCGCATCGGGGCCGTAGCTGGCCGGCAAGTTGGCTTCGCCGTGGCAGGTCGAACACGGCAACCCGGCCGCGCCCTTGCCTTCGGGGCCACGCACCACGCCTTGCGCGTGCGGGCGGCCGTCGTCGAACTGCAGCGGCTGGTCGCCGGGGATATGGCAGTTCTGGCAGCGCGGATGCTGGAACACCTTCTGCACCGTGGCGAAAGCCGCCACCGCGCGCGCGTCGGACGCCGGCGCGGGCTTGGAACCGGCGCCGAACACCGCCAGCAACGGCGCCAGCGCCAACGCGGCGAGAATCGCGGGAGTTGCGCGCATCGTCGTTCTCCTCAAGCCTTCGCTCGCAACGGCAGCTCGCGCAGCCGCTGCCCGCTCAACGCGAACACCGCATTGGCCACCGCCGCCGCCACCGGCGCGGTGCCCGGCTCGCCGGCGCCGCCCATCTTTTCCGCGCTGGCAAGGATGTGCACCTCGATCGCCGGCGCCTCGTCCAGGCGCAGCACGCGGTAGTCGTGGTAGTTGGACTGCTGCACCCGGCCGTCCTTGAACGTCAGCTCGCTGTACAGCGCCGCGCCCAGGCCGAAGTTGATGCCCGATTCCATCTGCGCGCGCACGCCGTCGGGATTGACCGCCAGCCCGCAGTCGATCGCGCAAACGAAGCGGTGCACGCGGATGCGCTTGCCGCCGCCGGGCGCGTCGAGCAGCGAAACCTCGGCGACCTGGGCGATGTAGCTGCCGAAGGATTCGTGCACGGCCACGCCGCGCGCGCGGCCCGCGGGCAGTTTCCCGCCCCAGCCGGCTTTCTCGGCAACCAGGTTCAGCGCCGCCAGATGGCGCGGATGCGCACCCAGCAGCGAACGTCGGTACTCGACCGGATCGCGCCCGGCCGCGTGCGCGGCCTCGTCGATCAGGCTCTCCATGACGAACGCGTTGTAGCTGTGGCCGACCGAGCGCCACCACAGCACCGGAATGCCGGTCTGAGGCGAATGCAGTTCGACGAAGCGATCGCCGATGTCGCGCAGGTAGGGCGAATCGGCCACGCCCTCGACCGAGGTCGAGTCGATGCCGTTCTTGACCAGCGCCTTCTCGAACGGCGAGCCCGTGATGATCGACTGGCCGACCATGACGTGCTTCCACGCCACCGGCCGTCCCTGCGCGTCCAGGCCGATGCGCGCGCGCTGCAGGTACATCGGCCGGTAATAGCCGCCGCGCACATCGTCCTCGCGCGACCACACCGTCTTGACCGGTTTGCCCGCGGCCTTGGCCACGTGCACGGCTTCGGAGACGAAGTCCGAGCTCGGCGTCGCGCGGCGGCCGAAGCCGCCGCCGAGGAAGGTGGTGTGGATCTGCACCTGCTCCGGCGCCAGGCCGGTGATCTTGGCCGCCACGCCCTGGTCCATGGTCTGGAACTGGGTGCCGGTCCAGATCTCGCAGCGGTCGGCATCGATCTTGACCGTGCAGTTGAGCGGCTCCATCGGCGCGTGCGCGAGGTAGGGCACGTGGTATTCGGCTTCGATCACCTTGGCCGCGCGCTTGAGCGCCGCGTCCGCGTCGCCGGCTTTCGACGCCACCGCGCCGCCGCCGGCCGCGGCCAGCCGGGCGAATTCGGCGCGCAGCTTGGCATCGTCCAGGCCGGCCGCGTGCGGGCCGGTGTCCCAATCGATCTTGAGCGCATCGCGCCCCTGCTTGGCCGCCCAGTAGTGATCGGCGACCACGGCCACGCCCGACGGCACCTGGACCACGTCGCGCACGCCCGCCACCGCGCGCGCGGCGCGGTCGTCGAAGGATTTCACCGTGCCGCCGAACACCGGCGCGCGCGCGACCAGCGCGGTCAGCAGGCCTTCGAACTGAACGTCCATGCCGAACTTGGCGCGGCCGTCGATCTTCTCCGGCCCGTCCAGGCGCCGGGTCGGCTTGCCGATGATCTTCCAGTCCTTGGCGTCCTTGAGCGTCGGCGGCGTCGCCGGCGGCGGCAGCGCGGCCGCCGCGGCGGCGAGTTCGCCGTAGCGCAGCCGGCGCGAGCCTGCGATCACCGCTCCGTTCTCGGTGCGCAGTTGTTCTACCGGCACGCCGAGCCGTTTCGATGCGGCCGCCAGCAACAGCGCGCGCGCCGTCGCCCCGGCCATGCGGTAGCGCTCGAACTCGGTCCAGGTGCTGGTGGAACCGCCGGTCATCTGCATGCCGAACAGGGTGTGCGCATACGCCGGCGCGGCCGGCGCGTGCTCGACCTTGATCTTCGACCAGTCGGCGTCGAGCTCTTCGGCGATCAGCATCGCCAGCCCGGTCCAGATGCCCTGCCCCATTTCCGAATGCGACAGCAGCACGGTGACGGTGTCGTCGCTGCCCACGCGCAAGAACGCGTTGGGCGCGAAGCCCGCCGACGCCGCTGCGGCCGCGGCCGGCGCGGCGGCGGCGAAACGCTTGGCGCCGGGCACGACGAAGCCGACCACCAGGCCGCCGCCGATCAGCGCGCCGCTCTTGAGGAACCGGCGCCGCGAGGGCGCGTCGAGGGTGTTCACAGCCACCTCCTTGCAAACGCGGTGCGGTCGCGGCGGACGCCGCGGCCGCGGAACGGTCAGGCGGTTTCGATGTTGCGCAGCACCGGCAGCGGCAACGGCAGCGCGTGGTCGGCGCGTTCGTCGCTGCGTTGGTCGGTGTCGGCCGCCGCGCGGCCGCCGGCGATCTGCGCGGCCCGATGCACCGCCGCGCGGATGCGCGGATAGGTGCCGCAGCGGCAGATGTTGCCGGACAGCGCCTGGTCGATGTCGGTGTCGGTGGGCTGCGGGATTTTGCTCAGCAAGGCCGCGGCGGACATGATCTGGCCGGACTGGCAGTAGCCGCACTGGACCACGTCGATCTCGGCCCAGGCGCGCTGCACCGCATGCGGGCCGTCGCGGCCGAGGCCTTCGATGGTGACGATCTTGCGGCCCTGCACGGTCGCCGCGGGCGTCACGCAGGCGCGGCGCGGGGAACCGTCGACGTGCACGGTGCAGGCCCCGCACTGGGCGATACCGCATCCGAACTTGGTGCCGGTCAGATGCAGCAGGTCGCGCAGCACCCACAGCAGCGGCATGTCCGGCGGCGCGTCGACCTCGTGGTCGGCGCCGTTGACGTTGAGCTTCATCGGCATCCCTCGCGGCGGCTGGGGTGGTTCGAGCCTACACCCGGCTTCGGCCGATTCGCCAGAACGCGCCGGCGCCGGTGCGGCGATGCTTGACGCGCGTCGCGCAAGCGCGCGGCGATGCGCGCTTGCCGGAAACCGCACGCGGGCGCGGCCGGATGCGGGCGATTTTCTCCGCCGACTCGCAACCCATCGGCAAAATGCCCGCGCCGCCTGGATCGGCGATGCGGCCGCAGTATCGATGGCTTGCCTAAAACTGCCGCAGCGCACATTTGCCTGCTGCGCCAAGCGCCGTCGCCGCGTGTCGCGCCGCCACAGTCGTTCTAGACTCGACCCCACCCCGCCCACGGCAGCCGCCCATGGCCGATTCGCCGGAACCCAGCTCCTTGCCGCGCAGCGCACCCGGCGGCGTGCGTGCGGTCGTCGAGGCCAGCGCCGCGGCCGCCGCGCGCGGCGATCCGGCGACCCTGGCGCTGGTGCTGGAAACCGAGGGCTCCACGTATGTGCGTGCCGGCGCGCTGGCCTTGTTCGGCGCGCGCGAGGGCCAGGTCGGCTGGCTCAGCGGCGGCTGCATCGAACCGGAGATCGAGCAGCGCGCGGCCGAAGCCGCGGCCGGCCAGGGCGTCGGCTGGATGGACATCGACACCCGCAGCGACGAAGACCTGTTCGCCGGCTCCGCGCCGGGGTGCCGCGGCCGGCTGCGCCTGGCGCTGCTGCCGCTGGCGGCGCTGCGCGAATGGCCGGCGCTGATCGACGAATGGCGCCGCGGCCACGGCGACCTGCGCCTGGACCTGCAAGCCGGCGGCGCGCTGGCCGCATCGGTCGGCGACGAACGCCAGCGCTGGACCCTGCCCGCCGCGCCGCTGCCGTGGGCCGCCGGCAGCGACCGCTGGCGCCTGGAGATCGCCGCGCCGCCGTCGGTGCTGGTGCTCGGCGCCGGCCCGGAAACCCCGACGCTGCTGCCGCTGCTGCGCACGCTGGGCTGGATGACCACCCTGGTCGAACGCCGCCCGCGCTGGGCCGCACTCGCGGCGCTGGCCGACCACGCCGTCGCCCGCGCGCCCGCGCAGGCGCTGGCGACCGCACGTACGCACGACGCCGCGCTGGTCATGCACCACCACTTCGAACTCGACCGCGAGGCGCTGGAGCAGCTCGGCGGCGATAGCGGCCAGGCGATCGGCTTCGTCGGCCTGCTCGGCCCGCAGCGTCGCCGCGACGACCTGTTCCGGGTGCTGCCGGCGAGCGCGCGCGAATCGCTGGCGCCGCGCCTGCATTCGCCGATCGGCCTGGCGCTGGGCGGCGAAGGGCCCGAAGCGATCGCGCTGAGCGTGGCCGCGCAGTTGCAGCGCCATCGCCACGGCGGGGCGTGAGCGGTGGAGTTCGCTGCCGTCCTGCTCGCCGCCGGCGCCAGCCGTCGCCTCGGTCGGCCCAAGCAACTGCTGCGCCGCGACGGCGAAACCCTGCTGCGCCGCGGCGCGCGGCTGGCGCTGGCCAGCGGCGCGGCGCGCACCCTGGTGGTGCTCGGCGCGCGCGCCGACGCGCTGCGCGGCGAACTCGACGGGCTGGCGGTGGAAGCCGTGCTCAACCCGGATTGGCAGGACGGCATGGCCGCGAGCCTGGCCGCAGCGGCGCGCGCGCTCGCCGGCTTCGACGGCGCGGTGCTGGTGCTGGCCTGCGATCAACCCGCGCTGGAGCTCGCCCACCTGCACGCCCTGCGCGACGGCGCGGCCGCCGCCGGCTGCGCCGCGACCGAACACGCCGGCGCGCTCGGCGTGCCGGTGCTGATCGCCCCGGCGCTGTGGCGCGACGCCACCGATCTGCGCGGCGACCGCGGCTTCGGCGCCGCCCTGGCGCAGGCCCCGGACGGCGCAGTGTGGCGACTGCGCGCGCCGGAGCTGGAACTCGACCTCGACACCCCGGGCGACGTGGACGCAGCGATCGCGCGCGGCTGGCTAGATCCGGCCTGACCGGACCTGCGCGAAAGTCCGCTATCTCCCTGTAGGAGCGGCGCGAGCCGCGACTGCGACATCGCGCTTGCGTCGTACCGGTGAGGTCGCAGTCGCGGCTCGCGCCGCTCCTACAGGGGGCAAACGGATCTATGCCTGGCTCGTACCGACTCGGGTCATAGGCCGCGGCCGCTGGGGAGGGCCGGGGACGGCCTGGGGAATGCGGCCGCGACCTATGACCCCAGCCGGCGCGCAACCGCGCACACGACGCGGCCGCCCCGACGGCGGGGAAGGAACGATTCGATGAGGAGGTTCATCGGCGAAGGCCCGCGCCGCCCGGCCAGACTCCCTGTCAGCCGGGCGGCGCAAACCGCACGCCGGCCCTAGGGAACCAGCGTGCCAAACACGGGCTGCGAGTCGGCATCGTAAATACGCAGCCACAGCCCTTTGCGGGCCTGCGCCGCGTATTTCCGGGCCGAGGGCAGCACGGATTTCAGCGCCGCTTCGGCGCTGCGGTACTCCTGTCCGATTTCTGCGATCGCCACGGCCAACGCACGGTCGTCGCCGCCGTCACGCTGCTTCAGTTCGACGCGGAACATGGGTCATCCTTGTGAGAAGTTCAGCCGGCCCGGTCTGGGGGATGTCCGCTTCAGCGGATCTGTGACTCGGTTGTGCCGTCGAGCGATTCAAAAGATGCTTGTTGCGCGCAATAGAAACTGTCGTCGGAGTGCTCTAAAGCGTGTAGGAATTTTCCTAATACGACGTGTCCGACGTCACAGGTTTCAGATGCAACTGTGGACTTGTGATGCCGTTTGTTCATGTGGACCTGCTTCACGGTTAGCAGGCCCGTGCAGCGCTAAGGCGTCGCGCCGGCCGCCTGCGGCACACCGGACAGGCGCGGCTGCAGCTCGCGCAGCCCCTCGCGCAGCGCGTCGGCGAGCGCACGCACGCGCTCGGTGCGGCGCAGGTCCGGGTGGTTGAGCAGCCACAAGTCGGCGCCCATCGCCTCGACCGGCGCGCCGACCCGGACCAGTCCGCGCTCGGCGTCGCCCAGATAACACGGCAACACCGTCAGGCCCATGCCGGCCGCGGCGGCGTCGCGCAACGCCAGCAGGCTGTTGGCGCTGAACACCGTGCGCCGGTCGTACTGCATGCGCCGCAGCCACTGCGCCATCGCGATGTGGGCGAGATTGCCGGCCGGCGCGAGCCAGTCGTAGCCGTCCAGATCCTCCGGCCCGGCGCCGCGCGGCAGGCGCAGCGCGCGCGGACGGTATACCGCGCTGGCCAGGCGCGCGACCTTGCGCCCGACCAGCCCCTCCGGCGGTTCGCCGCCGGGGCGCAGGGCCAGGTCGGCCTCGTGCCGGGCCAGATCCTGGGTGTGATTATCGGCGGTCACCTGCAGCACGATCCCGGGATGAGCGCGGCGGAAGCGCGCCAGCAGCGGCGGCACCACCCCGTACAGCAGCGGCTCGACCGTGGTCAGGCGGACCTTGCCGGTCGGCCGCGCGTCGAGCCCGGACAGGCGTCGCTCGGCCGCGGCGATGCGCGCCTCGATCTCGGCCGCCGCGGCGATGGCCTCCTCGCCGTTCGGCGTGGGCGTATAGCCGTCGCGCGCGCGCTCGAACAGGCGCACGCCGAGCGCGCGCTCGATCGCGTTGATGCGGCGGAACACGGTGGGATGGCTGACCGCCAGACGCTTGGCCGCGCCGTTGAGCGAGCCGGCGCGGCCGACCGCGAGCAGGAAGCGGTAATCGTCCCAGGCCAGCCCGGCGCGGTCGGCGGCGGGCGCGGAAGGCTTGTTCATCGGTGCAAACCCGGCTTGCGCGTTTGGGGAAATGTATTACAGCGATGAACATCCTAACGTGGCGTCACCGCGTCGCACGACGCCTAACCTGAGAAAGCCCCATGTCCGCCCGCCTGGATTACAACAAGGTCGACCCGCGTGGCACCCAAGCGCTGCTGGGCCTGCACAAGTACATCGAACACAGCGGCCTGGAAGCGTCGCTGATCGATCTGGTCAACGTGCGCGTCTCGCAGATCAACGGCTGCGCCTACTGCATCCGCGCCCACACCGACGAAGCGACCGCGCGCGGCGAGAGCCAGCACCGCCTGCACCTGCTGCGGGTGTGGCCGGAAGGGCCTTTCAGCGAACGCGAACGCGCCGCGCTGGCCTGGGCCGAGGCGATCACCTATGTCGGCGACCAGCGCGATCAGTCGCCGGTGGACGATGCGGTGTACACCCGGGCGCGCGCGCAGTTCAGCGATTCGGATCTGGTCGCGCTGACGTACACGGCGATCGCGATGAACGCGTGGAACCGGCTGGCGATCGCGTTCCGCAAGCCGGATCCGGCGTTGTCGGCTGGTTGATGAGTCGCGGCCGTCCGCGACGATGCGGCCGTAGCCCCTGTAGGAGCGGCGCGAGCCGCGACCGCGACACCGCGGTTGCGTCGTCAGCGTGGTGTCGCGGTCGCGGCTCGCGCCGCTCCTACAGGGGGAATCGGTGTTTCGCGGCGAACGGGGCGCTCAGAAACGGTAGCGCGCGACGCTGCCCAGATCGCGCAGCCAGCGCGAGCGTTCGTACAAGCGCAACGCCCAACGCTGTGTGCGCGGCAGCGCGGCGGTTTCGGGCAGTTGCGAGTAGCGCGCCTGGTCGATCAACTGCAGGCGCGGATGCCAGTCCTGCAGCGCGGCGGCGTCGCGCGCCTGCCACTCGCCGATGCGCGCGTCGGTGACGCGGATCATCCGCGCGTGCCGCAGCAACCGCAGCGCGAGCCGGTTGTAGACGTCGCACAGCAGTTGCCCGCCCTGCGGGAAATGCTCGATCAGCCGCCGCACCAATTCGCGCGCGCGGTCTTCGTCGAGGTACGGGAACAGGCCCTCGGCGATCACCAGCACCGGCCGGTCCGGATCGAGCTTGCCGATCCAGTCCGGCTCCATCACGTTGCTGGCCAGGGTGCGGTACTTGCCCAGCCGCTGCGGCAGCAGCTCGCGCCGCAGCCGGATCACTTCCGGGAAGTCGATGTCCAGCCAGTCCACGTCCAGCGCCGGATCGACCCGGTAGATGCGCGAATCCAGGCCGCAGGCCAAATGCAGCACCAAGGTGTCGTGGCGCGATTGCAGCGCCGCGCGCGTCCAGTGGTCGATCGCCAGCGAGCGCAGCGCCAGGCCGCGGATGTCCAGCGGGCTCAGGCCGAAACGTTCGAAGTCGTAATCGATGCGCCGGACCAGATCGTCGGCGAGGCGGTCGTGCAGGAGCGGATGTGCGGCGCGGTTGTCCATCGCCTTGGCGTAGAGGGTGATCAGCAGGGTTTCCTGACTGCCTTCCAAGCGCATCGAAAGCTCTCCGGGAGGGAACGGCGGCACCACGACTGCGCCGGGATTGCGGCCGTACCGCACGCGCAGCGAGCCCGGATTGTGCGCAGCGCGCCGTGACGTTCAGGCGTAGGCAGGCCGCTTCAACGCCGCCGAAACGGCCCGGGCGCCCTCCGCCTTAAGTCGGATTTTTCAATTAAAACAATCGTTTATTAATAGACCAACTGATCTATTAATGACTCCGCCATGCGTCCGATCGACCCCGTCCAGCACCAGCAGCGCCGCCAGCAGATCGTCGAGGCCGCGCTGGAGTGCTTCGCCGAGAAAGGCTTTCACCGCACCCGCACCGCCGACATCGGCCGTCGCGCCGGCATGAGCCCGGGCCATTTGTTCCATTACTTCGACAGCAAGGACGCGATCTTCGCCGAGGTGGTCGAGCAGGACCGGCGCGACGCCGCCGCCCATTTCGCCGCGCTGCACGCGCGCGAGGACCGCTACGGCGCGCTGCTGGAGTTGGCCGACACGGTGCTGGCGCTGGTGGTCCAGCGGCGCTACGCCGCGCTGACCCTGGAAACCGCCGCCGAAGCCTTGCGCCATCCGCGCCTGGCCGCGGTGTTCGAGCGCGACGACGCGCTGATCAAGGCCGACCTCGAACGCCTGCTGGGCGATGCCGCGCAGCACGGCCAGATCGATCCCGGCGTGGAGCCGCAGGCGCTGGCGATCTGGCTGCTGGCGCTGATGGAAGGCGCGCTGATGCGCGCCGCGCTCGACCCGCACTTCGACCTGGCGCGAGAGCGCGCCACCCTGCGGCTGTTGCTCGAACGCCTGCTGCGCCCGCACGGTGGGCGATGAACGCGACCGCGCGCCGGCGGCTGCCGTTGCTGGGCAGCCTGTTCGCCGGCTGTTTCGGCGCGCTCGGCAATTCGGTGGCGATGGTGGCGATGCCGTGGTTCGTACTCGAACTCACCGACAGCCCGGCCCAGGCCGGCCTGGCCGCCGCGGCCGGCACCGTGCCGCTGGTCGCCGGCATGCTGTTCGGCGGCAGCCTGATCGAGCGCTTCGGCCCGCGCAAAGTCGCGGTGTGCGGCGATCTGGTCAGCGCCGTCTCGGTCGCCGCGGTGCCGGTGCTGCACGCGCTGGACTGGCTGAGCCTGCCGCTGCTGTTGCTGCTGATCGCGATCGGCGCGGTGCTCGACGGGCCGACCCGGGTGGCCGCCGATTCGCGCCGCCCGGAACTGGCGCGGCTGGCGCGCATGCCGCTGGAGCGCGCCACCTCGCTCGACGAAATGCTCGCCAACCTCGCCGTGCTCGCCGGCCCGGCGCTGGCCGGCGCGGCGATCTCGATGGTCGGCATGGCCGCGACGCTGTGGCTCACCGCCGCGTGTTCGCTCGTCGCCGCCGTGCTCGATGCGCTGTCGCTGCCTGGCGCGCGCCGCCGCCGCGTCCATGTCGATCACGCCGGCTGGCGCGGCGCGCTGGCCGGCCTGCGCTTCGTCCTCGGCCAGCCGCTGCTGCGCGCGCTGGTGCTGCTGGCGACGGTGTTCGTGGCCGCGTTCGGCGCGATCGAAACCGTGGTGATGCCGGCGCTGTACCGCTCGCAGGGCCGCGAGGCCCTGGAACTGGGCCTGTTCCTGTCCGCGGCCGGCGGCGCCTCGGCGTTGTCGGCGCTGTTGTACGCGCTCAACGTCCATCGCCTGCGCCGGCGGCCGGTGTTCCTGGCCGGCTGCGCCCTGCTCGCCGCGGCCGCCGGCCTGCTCGCGCTGCAGCCCTCGCCGGCGTGGCTGATCGCGGCCGGCGCGCTGGCCGGGTTCGGCGCCGGGCCGCTGGCGCCGATCGAGAACGCGCAGTTGATGCGGCGCGCGCCGGCCTCGCTGCGCAGCCATGCGCTGGGCGCGACCGCGGCGTTGAGCCTGTCGAGCCTGCCGCTGGCGATGATCGCGGCCGGCGCCGCGGTGGAGCGCTTCGGCGCGGCGCCGCTGCTGGCGACCGCTGCGCTGATCCTGGCGGTGCTGACCGCGCTCGCCTGGCGCGGGCGCGCGCTGCACGGCCTGGACGGCGACGCACGCGACTGACAGCGCATCGGGGCGCGCCGACGCGGCGCGCCTGCAACGCTGCGTGCTCCCGGCGCGATTGCGCGGCCCGCGCGGCGCGCGGAGACTGCACGCCATCGCCACGCCGGCCGCCGTTTCGCGCGCCGGCGGCGCCGCCCGGAATCCGCCGATGGACGCGCTGCTGCATCTGATCGAACACTACGGCCTGCTCGTGGTCTTCGTCTGCGTGCTGCTCGACCAGGGCGGGCTGCCGGTGCCGGCCTATCCGCCGATCGTGGTCGCAAGCGCAGTGGCGGTGGACCATCAACCCAACCTGTGGCTGGCGCTGCCGCCGGTGTTGCTGGCCGCGACGCTGGCGGCGCTGTTGGCCGACAGCGTGTGGTACTTCGGCGGCCGCCGCATCGGCGCGCGCCTGCTGCGGCTGATGTGCCGGCTGTCGCTGTCGCCGGATTCGTGCGTGCTGACCACGCGCAGCCTCTACGCGCGCTGGGGCGCGCCGTCGCTGGTGGTGGCCAAGTTCGTGCCCGGCTTCGCCGCGGTGGCCACGGTGCTGGCCGGCGAAACCGGCACCCGCCCGCGCCGCTTCGCCTTCTACGACGGCCTCGGCGCGCTGCTGTGGGCCGGCGTGGCGGTGGCGCTGGGCGCGATCTTCCATCGCGCGGTCAACCAACTGCTCGACCGTCTCGACACCCTCGGCCGCTACGGCCTGATCGTGCTGGCCGCGCTGATCGCCGCGTGGGTCGGCTACAAGCTGCTCAAGCGCCAGTTGTTCCTGCGCGAGCTGCGCATGGCGCGGATTTCGGTCAGCGAACTGGGCCGGCTGCTGGCCGACGGCGGCGAGCCGACCATCCTGGACGTACGCAGCCATCAGCAGCGCGACGCCTCGGGCTGGATTCCCGGCGCGATCTTCGTCGCCACCCTGGCCGACGACTCGCTCAGCGGCATCCCGCCGGAGCGGCGCGAAGAAGTGATCGTCTACTGCGATTGCCCCAACGAAGCCTCAGCCGCGACCCTGGCGCGCGAGCTGCGACGGCGCGGCTTCAAGCGGGTGCGGCCGCTGGCCGGCGGCTTCGAGGCGTGGCGGGCGCAGGGGTTGGCGGTCGCTGTGAAGCAGTAGATAGCGGACAGGAGCTGGGAGATAGCGAAGGGCAAAGCGTCGCGCATCCCGTTTTCGCTATCTGCTAACTCTCGTAGAACTCGATAGGCAGCCCGTCCGGATCGGCGCAGAAGGTGAAGCGGCGGCCGGTGTATTCGTCGACGCGGATCGGTTCGACTTCGACGCCGTGGCGTTGCAGGTGCGCCACGCAGGCGTCGAGCTCGGGCGTGCCGAACGCCAGATGGCGCAGGCCGCAGGCTTCCGGATACGACGGCCGCGGCGGCGGGTCGGGAAACGAGAACAGTTCGATCTGGCCGCCGTCGGGCAGCGCCAGGTCGAGCTTGTGCGAGCGCCGCGCCTCGCGCCAGGCCTCGGCCACGACCCGCAGGCCCAGCACCTGGGTGTAGAAGCGCTTGGAACGCGGGTAATCGGCGCAGATGATCGCGACGTGATGGATGGACGACAGCTGCATGCGGCGCTCCGGCGAGCGCGGGGGTGTCGCTCGCGAAGGGCCGATTGTCGGATACTGCGCGCACCTTGTCGCGCCGCGACCCGCCCCCGCCACCACCGCCATGCCGCGCCCTTTGCAGCCATCGAACCGGAGATCGCCATGACCGTCTACGTCGACGACGCCGTGTGGCCCTGGCGCGGCGATCGCTGGGCGCATCTGATGGCCGACACCCTGGACGAGCTGCACGAGTTCGCCCAGCGCCTGGGCAAGCCGCGCGCCTCGTTCCAGGACAAGCTCAGCGGCTGCCATTACGACGTCAACGTGCGCATGCGCGAACGCGCGCTGGAACTGGGCGCGGTAGCGATCTCGCGCCACCGCGACCGCGCCCAGGTACGGGCGATCATCCAGCGCGCGCGCGACCAGGCCGCCCGGCGCGCGCCTTGAACCGGGCCGGCGCTGCGCCGCTCAGCGGCGCGCGTCGACCGCCATGCGCACGGCGAGCGCCGACAGCACGCCACCCATGACCCAACGCTGCGTCGCGATCCAACGCGGCCGCCCGGACAGGAACGCGGCGATCGCGCCGGCGCCGGCGACGATCAACGCGTTGACGCCGAGGCTGATCGCGATCTGCACGCTGCCCAGCAACAGCGACTGCGCCATCACGCTGTGCTGCGGATCGATGAACTGCGGCAGCAAGGCCAGATAGAACACCGCGACTTTCGGATTGAGCAAACTGGTAAGCAGGCCCATGACGAACAAGCGGCGCGGACTGTCCGGCGCCAGCTCGCGCACCTGGAACGGCGAACGCCCGCCGGGCTTGACCGCCTGCCAGGCCATCCACAGCAGGTACAGCGCGCCGCCGATGCGCAGCGCGTCGTAGGCGTAAGGCACGGCGAACAGCAACGCGGTGATGCCGAAAGCCGCAGCCAGCAGATAGAAGACGAAGCCCACGCCGACCCCGGCCAGCGACACCAGGCCGGCGCGGCGGCCCTGGCAGATCGAACGGGAGACCAGATACACCATGTTCGGTCCCGGCGTCAGCACCATCACCAGGGCCAGGCCGGCGAACGCCAGCAACGACGAAAGCGCGATCACGCGGGACTCCGTGGGCAGAAGGCGCGGCGGCGCCGGTGGGCCATGATCGCCGATTCGGCGGGGGTGTGGGTGGCCTCGGCACGGACCCAATCGATGTCGGCTCGGGCCTGAGAGGTTCGGCGAAGAGGGACTCGTACTCGATCATGACGGCGTCGCCGTTGTTCTTCAGATTCCCAGCCGATGTTCGGACATTTCCATTTCCGCCGAATCTGTGCCCGCGACAGCGAACCGATGCCGAAATAGTTCACTGCCAGTCCGTCTTGACGCCCAATCGAACGGCGATCCAAGCTGCGAGCCAGAAATTGCCCACCCTATCGACCAACGCACAGCATCTCCGAGTGCTCCATTGCGCAGCCGACGCAGCGCGATAATTTTCAAGACTCGAGCATGCCGCGCGCAGACAAGGAACCGCCATGCCCATCGCTCCCGAACTGCAAGCCAAGATCGACGCGTTGGAAGACGAAAATCTGCGCAACAGGATTCTTCGGGTTCTTAATGGCCCCGGCAAGAAGCGAGCGAGCGACGAGGCGATTTACGAGACCATCGTGTCTTCTTACACGATGGCTACGGAGCAGCAGGCCCGATTGAGGAAGTGGACGGAAGACGAAGTAGTCGCATTCGCGAAATACTTCAAGGAAAAACAGCCTGAAGACTACGTCGAATTTCTGCGGCAGGAAAAGCAATTCAACGAGATCGAGGGCGGGTTTGCCTTGGGCGTTCGCCAGCTGGTTAAGGAATGGATGCCTGATTTGAACCGGAATGACTGCAGCGGAATGTTCAGCCGCTTCCGGGACTATGCCAAGTCGCGCGCCAACTGAGCTAGAGGAGACAGTCCGTGGCGAAGGATCGATTCCCATTGATACGGAAAGCCGCTGGCCGCCAACGGGATGGTTTTCAGCGTTTCGTCTCCTCTCTGAATGGTTCGTGGTGCCTGTTGGCTCTCTTCGGGCTAACGGCTTGCGTCCAGCCTGCCGCTGATCCAGCCCCAACAACACCCAAGGAGAATTCCGCCATGACGGCCGCGAATTCCGACCCAGCTATTTCCACCACGCCGGAACAGGCTGCCGACGCCGCCGCCGCGGCGGTTGATCGGGCTGCCGGCCAATCATCCGCGGTAGCTCGTCTGCCCGGGGGCAGATCCCCACTTCCGCTCCCGCTGGGACCCAAACTGGAGGTCACGGACCTGCGGGCACGGGTTCTCAAGCTAGTGGGAGGGCTGAGGACCGCCCAGGATACGGAGGCCGTCGCCGTAGCTCAGATCCTGAACCTCCCGTTTGGCCCGGATCCGGAGGATCCGAACGGCCAGGTAGTGGAAGGACGCTTGAGCAGTGCTGGGCGCTACTACGCCACGGTGACGTCGGCCGGCCATGACATGCCGGGCAAAGAAATTGAAGTCCGGTTTATTCCTGAGGGTTGGAAGGGCGATCCGCGCATTGCCGAAAACGCCCTGTCCACATGCAGTCTTGATTTTTCCGCCTTCAATGAAGACATCGCCAAACTAGGGTATTCGGGGACCGAAGGTCCGTCTTACCTCAAGGAGTTCTGGTCATATCGGAAGGATTGGCCGGCTAGCAACATCAGCTTTTACTTGGTCGTAAACATCTATAGGGCAACCACCGGCGATCAGCCCAAGGGACGGCCTTGCGTGCTCTCAATTGAGATCAGCGCAGATAGCACCGAGGTCGATCGTGGCTAAGCCGTTGCCTGCGCAACTGCGCTCGATGGTCGACGAACTCGCCAAACAACAGGGCATTCCCCCCGGCGCTGCACGCGACGTTGAAGCGGCGATCGCGAGCTCGCCCTATCTCGCTGCGGTGATGTCCGATGCGGCGAACCAACGAACGCTCAAGCACATCGGCTTAAGCGCTGAGAAACACGAAGGCGGCCACTACGACAAGGAGAGCGGCACTGTCTTCATCAGTACGGACAGCTTCACGAACAAGTTGCTCAAAGACCGGACGCGCCTGGACATCATCACGAACACGCTTGGGCACGAAACCGGGCATGCGCTCACTGCAAACGCACGCAGCCTCGAGTTGCAGCGGTTTTCCAACGATGTCGACACCGCACTGAACGATGGGGTTGGCAACGCGTCGTATGTCGATTTGACTCGGGAGAGCCAGCGTTACCTCGATTTCACTCGTAGGGACGAGGCGTTGGCCGAGCTAGTGGGTTTGAATGCTCTCGCCAGTCGTGTTTCCGGCGGCCGGGCCGATGAGTTCGACAGGCTCCAATTCTTAAAGCGCGCGGTCCCCACCACAAACTGCGTCAGCTTATCCGAGGGCAATAGCAAAGCTACTTTGGCTGCGGGTATCGATCTGCGAGCCGATGGCATGCAGCTAACCGGCAATCGCTTCAAGAGCCCTGCAATAGAGGCTGTCGCAGCCTGCCACTACGATCAAGGCGCTTCGCTTGGTCGACATGGAGACTCGAATTATCGCGACTACTACGGCATCCAGGTGTTCACCACCATCGCGTCCGCTCATAACGACGCTGCGGTAGGAACCTCGCAAGCCGTGCCCGAAGTTCGATTGGACCTCCAGCGTCTCAAGCTCAACCTGGCTCAGGTCGAACGCAACGGGGTCGACCTGGGCATGCCCAGCAACAGTTTCGGCTTTACAGACACCAGCCACGGAAAGCTTGAGCTCAGGAGTGTTCGGGATACGGGCCTTGGAATGGACAAGGCGCCCAAGGATGCCGTGGCCGAGAGGGTTGCTCCGGCGCCTGCGCGAGCAAATAGCCCTGGCCACCCTGACCATCCGGCCTTCGAGATGTTCCGTCGTGCAATCACCGCGGATGGTCGATGGAGCGAGGGTGAGGCGCGCAATCTCGCCGCGGCAGGCTTGGCCGCCGTAAAGGCGGATCCAACCGTTGGGGCGAACCTCACAGGGGTCGTGATTGGACGGGCGGCCGACGGAAGCACGAGCCTCATCGGGTATGCCTCCCCGCATGGGCCGGCCGGTCCGCATCACCACTTGGCAATCAACGCCGACAGTGCGGCCCAAGTTCCCGCGGAAAAGAGCTTGGAGCGTGTCGAACAACTCAGCCAGCAACAGACACCACAGCGCCCAATGCAGGGCCTGGACTCGCCGTCCCAGAGCGGTCCGAAGATGACACTGTAGGAGATGACGCTGTAGGCGTAGGTCGGCCGCATTGTGGCCTGATTGGCTCGCGCCCGACGACAATCCCGCGCCGACCACAGGGAAGCGCAAGACGGCCCACAACGGCGGGAGAAAAGCCCTTCGGAGCGATTAATGCCTCGCTGGAGCACCGAGACACAGAACGGGCATAAGCCCGGTTTGTGAACGGCCCAAGAGTCCGGTAGCGCGAAATCAACTGCATCTCACTTTCAGCTCTCGATGTCCGTCGAGTTCGATCCTCGTCGCCGAGCGCATTGCGACCATGCACCATAAAAAAGCCGCGACGGCAAACGCCGTCGCGGCTCCGCGGCGCCCTCGGGAGGCGCCGATGGCTGGGCCGGCCCAACCCGGCCGATCGGACTGCGCCGATCGAACCGGGCCGGCCGGCAAGGTCGATCAGAACCGCAGCGAGTAGCGCGCGTTGACGCCGTGGTCGTCGGCCTCGTCGGCGAACTGGCCGCTGTAGTTCAACTCCAGCAGCCCGTTCGCGCTCAGGCGCGCGGCGATGCCGGCTTCGACCAGGGTGGCGTCGTCGGCCAGCGGCGCGCCGGCCGCGTCGAAACCGGCGCCGCCGCGCCAGGCCACCTGGGTCACCGGGGTCAGGTCGCCGCTGGCGTGGCGACGGCCGAGGCCGCCGCGCAGGCTCAGCCAGCTCTGTTCCTGCTGCGAGCCCTTGAGGTCGAGGTTGAAGCGCACGCCCAGGGTCGACAGATCGACCTTGCTTTCGGCGCTGCGCCCGCTCAACGCGGCCGCGCCGCCGGTTTCCTGGAACGCATCGCTCTTGGCCCGCACCTGCGCGAACTGCAGGTACGGCTCCACGCCCCAGGTGTCGCCGCCGAAGCGGTAGCCGCCTTCGACGAAGGCCTGCTGGGTGCGGCCGTCGTAGGACGCGCGGGTGCGGTCGGCGAAGCCGTTGAAGCCGATCCGGCGCTCCAGGGTCAGGTCCTGGCGCGCGTGCGTGTAGCCGGCGCTGAGCGCGATGCGGCCCCAGTTCTGGCCGCCGTAGATGCCCAGCTGGGTGCTCTTGATCCGGCCCTTGTCGAGGCGGTCGCTGTCGTTGTCGGTGCGGCCGGTGCCGCCGAGCACGCCGATGCGCCAGCCGTTGGCGAAGCGGTAGTCGTAGCCGACCAGCGTGGCCGAGCCGTTGTACTCGTTGCGCGCGGCGTTGCCGTCGCCTTCAAGCGTGCCGCCGGACTTCAGCAGCTGCACCCACGCGCCCTGCGAAGCGCCTTCACCGTCGGCGGCGAACTCGCCGCGGCCGCTGCGCGCGCGCGCCAGCGCGGCGTCGCGCACGTGGCGGCTGTCGTCGATGGCGATCGAACGCAGGCTGGCATGGCCTTCGCCGCTGAGCTGGTCGAGCGCGGCCAGCGCCTGCGCCGGGAACAGCTGGGTCAGCGGCTGCGCCAGGCCCTGGGCGATGGCCAGGCGGTCGGCCGCGCTCGCCGCCGCGATCTGGTTCGGCGTGGTGCCGGCCGAAGCCAGCGACGCGCCGCGGGTGACTTCCACCCCGACCTGGTTGGCGCCGTAGCTCAGGCCGAACTTGAGGAACGGCGAGAACGCAGTCTGGTCGAGCGCGGCGAACTGGCCGCTGATACCGCCGGCGGCGCTGATCAGGTTGAAGTTCTGGCCGAGGAAGTACTGGCCCGGCGCGTGCAGCACCATCAGCGTGCCGCCTTCGAGCACGGCCTTGCCGGTGACGTCGATGCGGTCGGACTGGCCGCCGGCCGAGAGCTCGGCGACGTAGGTCGAACCGGCCGCCTGGGCGTAATCGCCCTGTACGGTCAGGGTGCCGATGGAATTGCCCGGCGACACCGCGCCTTCGACGCGCACGTTGCCGACGATGCGGCCGCTGCCGCCGAGGCCGGCGCCGGCGTGCACCGGCAACTGCGCGGTGGTCAGCGTGCCGTTGACCACCAGGGTGCCGCCGTCGACCTGCGCCGCGTAGGTGTTGTTGCCGGTCAGTTCCAGCACGCCTTCCTTGACGTGCAGGCCGCCGAAGGCGTTGTTGCCGCTCAGGCGCAGCCAGCCGATGCCGGACTTGGTCAGCACGCCGGTGCCGCCGATGTCGTTGCGCCAGTCGTCCCAGGCCTTGCCATCCCACACCTTGGCGCCGCCGGCGAGGCGGTCGACGATCACGTCGGTGTCGACGCGGATCTGGCCCGGGCCGTCGATGGCCTTCTTCAGATCGATCAGGCCCCAGCCGTAGACCTCGTCGACGCCGGGCGCGCCCAGGTCGGTGGCGGTGGTCAGCAGCACGTCGCGCACCTGCGCGCCGGTCATGTACGGGAAGCGTTCGAACAGCAGGCCCAGCGCGCCGGTGACGTGCGGGGTGGCCATCGAGGTGCCGCTGAGCAGGCCGTACTCGTAGGTCGGCGTGCCGGCGGTGATGTTGAACGACTGCGAGCCGTCCGGGTTGGTCACCAGCCCGCCTTGCAGCGAGCCTTCGCCGCCGAGATAGGTCGAGGCGATGTCCGAACCCGGCGCGGCCACGCACCAGTTCGCCGCCTGCGCGCAGCGCATGGAGAAATCGCTGAGGGTCAGTTGCTGATTCACGCTGACCACGGTCAGCCAGTACTGCTCCAGGTCTTTGAACGCGCGCGGCAGGCTGGCGTACATGCCGGCTTGCGGCGCGGTCTCGGGCGTCACCGCTTCGTTGTGGTTGCCGGCGGCCCACACCTGCAGCATGCCCTTGGCGCGCGAAGCGTCGCCGAACACGTTGAAGTAGGCCTCGTTCTCGGGGTCGAACAGGTAGCCGTCCAGGTCTTCCAGCGTGGCCGGCTCGTCGGCCAGGCCCCAGCTGTGGTTGAGCGCGCGCACGTTCTGCGCGTTCATGTCGGCGTACATGCGCGTAATGGTGGCTTCGTCGGCGCTCGGGCGCGGGATGCGCACCACGTTGTAGCCGGTGGCGGTGCGCTGCCATTCCTGCACGCCGTTGAACGACCACTTGGCCACGCTGAGGTCGGAAGCGAAAGCGACGCCATGGGTGCCGGTGCCGTCGCGGTTGGCGGCGATGGTGCCGCCGACGTGGGTGCCGTGGGTGTTGAACTCCCAGCCCGGCTGCACGTACGGGCCGGCCATGATGATGCGGCGGATGTTCTCCGGCACGTTGGCGTTGAAGCCGGTGTACTGGATCTGGGCCTGGTCGCCGCGCGAATAGAAGCAGGCGCCGTCGCCGGTCAGCACGCTGGTGTTGCTGCAGTAGCTGCCGTCGGGCAGCTGCTCGGCCATGACGATGGCGCGGTTGTCCTTGCCGGCGAACTCCGGATGCGCCAGCGCGGTGCCGCTGTCGTACACGCCCAGTCGCACGCCCTTGCCGGTCAGGCCGCGGGCGTAGGCGTACTGGGCGTTGATCGCGTCCAGGCCCCAATCGGCGTCGAATTCTTCGCTATGCCAGCTGTCGGGATTGCCGACCTGGCCGTTGACGCTCTGCGCCGAAGCGGCGCCGGCGGCGGCCAGCAGGCCGCAGGCGACGGCCAGGCACAGCAGCGAGCGCGAATGGGAGCGGTGCGACGGGACAGCATTTTTGCGCGTCAGTGCGCGGTGGGAGCCTTGCATCTTGTTGATGAACCCCTGTCATGTGGAAGACGTCCTGGCGGACGCCATCGGTCAATGGCGGATGCGCGTGGGCATCGCAGACGAAACGGGCCGCTAGGGCGGCCTCTAGTAATCAGTAACGCAATTGAAAGATGGCCTCCCTACCCGCAGTTTTGCGGATTGAGGCATGACCAAAGACACATGAAAGATCGAACTCGGCAAAGCGCCGGCGAGTGCGGGTGTTTTTTCGCGCTGCGTTGTAGCGGCCGCCCCCTGTAGGAGCGGCGCGAGCCGCGACCGCGACAACGCAACCGTTGCGCAGGTTTCGACGCAGTTGCGTTGTCGCGGTCGCGGCTCGCGCCGCTCCTACAGGGCGATACGAACCGTCGCGAACGCGGGCTCAGTCGTCGTCGCGCTCGCCGGCCATCAGGCCGCGGCGCCAGGCGAAGGCCACCGCTTCGGTGCGGTCGGCCAGGTGCAGCTTGGCCAGCACGTTGCCCAGGTGCGACTTGACCGTCTTCTCGCCGATGTTGAGCGCGGCGGCGATGCGCGCGTTGCTGCCGCCTTCAGCCAGCTTGCGCAGCACGTCGAGCTCGCGCTCGGTCAGGCAGGCGAACGGGTCCTCGCGCGGTTCGCGCTTGCGCCGCACCGCCTTGAGGATGCGCTGGGCGACGAAGGGATGGATCACCGCCTCGCCGGCGGCGATCCGGCGCAGCGTCGCCAGCAGTTCGTCGCCGAGCATGCTCTTGAACAGCAGCGACTGCGCGCCGGCCTCGATCGCGGCGAAGGCCAGGTCGTCCTGGTCGGTCGAGGTCAGCACCGCGATCGCGCTGCGCGGGCTGAGGGTCTTGATCGCGCGGATCGCCTGCACGCCGTCCACGTCCGGCATCATCAGGTCGATCACGATCAGGTCCGGCGCCAGGTCGCGCGCCAGCGCGATCGCCTCGGCGCCGCCGGCGGCCTCGCCGATCACTTCGAAATCGTCGGTCAGCATCAACAGGCTGCGGATGCCCTTGCGCACCACTTCGTGGTCGTCGACCAACAGGACCGAGGTGCTCATGCGGAATCTCCTTGCGGCTCGGGCAGAGTGAAAGACACCGTCACCACCGTGCCGCTGGCGGAACTGGCGATGCGGAAGCGCCCGCCCGGCAGGGTCCGCGCGCGCATGCGCATGTTGCCCAGGCCCATGCCGGTGGTTTCGTGTTCGTCGATGGAAAAGCCGCAGCCGTCGTCCTGGATGGTCCAGCCGTAACGGTCGCCGGCGCTGTTGAGCACCACCTCGATCCGCTTGGCGCCGCTGTGGCGCAGGCTGTTGGCGGCGGCCTCGGTGGCGATCAGCAGCAACTGCCCGGCGTGCTGCGGATGCTCGCCGACGCCGCGCTCGGCCACGCCGTCCAGCAACAGCCGCCATTCGATGCCGCTGCCGCCGAGCAGATGCGAGTAAGTGTCTTCCAGCGCCTTGCGCAGCCCTTGCTCGGCCACGGTCGGCGCGCTGAAACGCTGGATCACGTCGGCCAGATCGCGCTGCAACTGCCCGGTCAGGCCGAGCGCGGCCTTGATCAGCGCGCCCTGGCGCGGGTCGCGCCCGTTCTCGCCGTCGCGGCCGTTGAGGTGATCGAGCACGCTCAACTGCAAGCCCAGAGCGAAGCTGCGCTGCTTGGCGGTGTCGTGCAGATCGCGCGCCAGCCGGTTGCGTTCTTCCGACACCGCCAGCCGCTGGCGCACCTGGATCACTTCGCCGAGCGCGTCGGCCATGCGGTCGAAGCGTTGCGCCAGGCGTCCGAATTCGTCGTGGCCGCGGTCGTGGATGCGGGTCTCCAGATCGCCTTCGGCCCAGGCGTCGGCGATCTGTTCGGCGTGACGCAGGCGCTGGGTCAGCAAGGTGGCCACCGCCACCGATGCCATCGCGCTGATCACGATCAGATAGATCGCAAGCCCGACCACATCGCCCAAGGTCATGCGCATGAAGGTCGCGACCGAACCGCCCGGATGCTGGCCGACGCCGAGGCTCGCGCCCGGCGTCGCCGCCAGCGGCACCGCGGCTACGCTGATCCAGTCGCCTTCGCGTTCCAGCCGCCGGGTCGCGGCCACGCCGTCGGCGGCGGCCTGTTGCCCGGCCTGCGCCAGCGCCTTCGCCAGCGGCGCGCCGGGCTGCGGCGGATACATGCAGGCGCGGCCGTCGCGGTCGAGGTAACGGATCGCGATGCGGCCTTCGCCGGGGCCGCCGGCGTAGCTGTAGGAATACATCCACTGCGGCGTGTCCATGCCGACCACGCGCACCAGCAAGCCTTGCAACAGCGCCTCGCATTGCGCCGGCGGCAGCGTCGCCAGATCCGGCAACGGCCCGACCCGTTCGAGCTCGCGCTGGATCGCCGCTTCCAACACCTGCGGCGCCAGATCGGTGCGCAGGTCCTGGCGCAGCAGGTACACCGCCAGCAGCGACAACAGGCCGGTGCTGATCCAGCACGCGACCAGCATCGACAGCAGGCATTTCCAGAACAGCCCGCTCCACCAGCGCCGGTTCGGCGCGCGTGCGGCCGGATTCGGGCGGGCGGCGGTTTCGTTCATGCCGCCAGTATTCCAGTTTCTGCGCTGATTTGATCCGCCAAACGGCCGGGATCCGGCCCGCCCGCGGCCCGATGCCGGGCGCGCGCGCCGCGCTCAGCATGCGTCCTCCCCGACCGGACCTGCGACCATGCCTGCCCCACAACGCTCCGACGCGCGCACCGACGCGCGCATCGAACACCTAGACGCGCTGCGCGGTCTGTCCCTGCTCGGCATCATGCTGGTCAACATCGGCGTGTTCGCCTCGCCGTGGTGGGGAATCGGTCTCGATCCGGTCCACGCCGACCCGCTCAGCCGCGCGGTCGATGCGCTGGTGACTACGGTGTTCGAGATGAAGTTCTACCTGTTGTTTTCGTTTCTGTTCGGTTACAGCTTCAGCCTGCAGCAGCGCGCCGCCGCGCGCGCCGGCGAGGCGTTCGCGCCGCGCATGCGCCGGCGCTTGCTGGGCTTGTGGGTCGTCGGCGCACTGCACGCGGTGTTGCTGTTCCACGGCGACATCCTCACCACTTACGCGCTGATGGGCGCGGTGTTGCTGGGCTTGAGCCGCGCCAGCGAACGCACGCAGTTGCGCATCGCGCATGCGCTGATCGCAGCGACCGCGCTGGGCTGGGGCGGACTGGGCGTGCTGGCGTGGGCGGATCCGCAGGCGCTCGCCGACCCGGCCGCAACCGCGGCGCAGGCGCAAACGATCCTGCAAGGCTTCACCGGCGCGCCGGCGCAGGTGCTGGCCGCGCGCTGGCGCGAGATCGGCGGCACTTGGCCGATCCTGCTGCTGTTGCAGGCGCCGTGCGCGTTGGCGATGTTCCTCTACGGGCTGATCGCGGGCCGGCGCGAAATCGCCGCGCGCCTGGACGACTACCGGCCGTTGCTGCGGCGCCTGCGCATCGCCGGCTTCGCCATCGGCGTGCCCGCCGCGCTGGCGCTGGGCGCGAATGCGCTGTGGCCGGTGTCCGAGGCGGTGCAACTGTGGGTGCTCGCGCTGAGCCTGCTGACCGCGCCGCTGTTGAGCCTGGCTTACGCCGCGTGCGCGCTGCCGTGGTTCGCGCGCGGCGGCGCGCGCCTGGCCGACCGGTTGGCGCCGGCCGGGCGCATGGCCTTGTCCAACTACCTGCTGCAATCGGCGGTGCTGGCGGTCGTGTTCACCGGTTATGGCTGGGGCGCGATGGGCCAGGCGACGCCGGCGCAGGCGGTGGCGATCGCGCTGGCCGTGTTCGTCGCGCAACTGTGGCTCAGCCGCTGGTGGCTGCGCCGCTTCGCCTACGGCCCGCTGGAATGGCTGCTGCGCGCGCTGACCATCGGCGCGTGGCCGCGCTTGCGGCGGCCGGCTTACGAGCCGACGCGCTGAGACCGGCGCGCCGCGCTCAATGGCTTGTTCATCGCCTCAGAACGCCCGGCTCACCGTCACGCTGCCGAACACCGGCGTCTGCTTCTGCCCTTCGAACTCGCGCGTGCTGTGGTAGCGCGCGAACGCGAACTTCCAGCGTCCGTGCATCAGCGCCACGCCGTAGCCGACCTCGGCCACGAACGGGCGCTTGTCGACGCTGTGGCTGCTGCGGAAGGTGTTGCCGTCCAGGGTGATGTCGCGCAGCACCCAGCGCACGTCACTGGTCAGGAACAGATGCGCGGCGAACGGCCGGTCGCCGGTGTTGTAGTGGGTGGTCGGCGCGGTGTTCTCGCCGGCCGGACGCAGCGGCGTGCTGCCGAAATCGTCGGGCAGGCGCAGGCCGAAGCGCACCTCCATGCCGGCGTTGGCGTAGGTGGCGAGGTTGCCGAAGCTGCCGCCGTAGTGGCCGACCGCGTCCCAGCCCCAGCGGCGCTCGGCCGCATCCTCAGGCGCGAAGCGGCGCATGCGTTCGTGGACGATGCGGAACACCGGCTCGTCGTGCAGTTGGTTGTCCCAGCCTTCGAAGGTCTTGTCGCCGAGCGCGCGGTGCACCGCGTTCTGCACCTGCTTGCCCAGCGCCGAGGGGCCGACGATGCCGAACTGCAACTGCGTGGTGCGCAGGCGGTCGCCGGTGCGCGCGTTGTAGCCCAGGCCGGCGAGCAGCGCGCCGGCGTAGGGCCGGTCGTCGCGGATCAGGTCGCGGCGGCTGTAGTCGGTGGGGGTGAAGATGCCCTGGGCGAAGGTCGCGATCATGTTGCGCTGCTCGAAACCTTGCGGCGGTTGCAGCGCATCGAGATGGCGGTTGATCCAGCGCGCCAGGCGCGGGATGCACGGGTCGTCGGTGTAGTCGGCCAGGTTCGGCGACACCAGGGTGAGCTGGATGCCGTTGCTGTAGCCCTGGTCCTGACCGCCGAACAAGTCGTTGTCCACGCGCAGATTGACGGTGGGAGGCAGCCGGGTGTGGCCGTTGGTGCAGGCCTCGCGGCCCTGCGCGGCGGCGGCGGGCGCGTGCAGCGCGGCGCCGGCGAACAGCAGGGACGAGAGCAGCAGGGACGAGGACGGAACGTTCGCGCGCATAGGCATCGGCAGACGTGCGCCGCCGCGTCCGACGCGGCGGCGGGTGGGTGCGGCGGGACGCGCCGCGAACCGTGGCGGCGGCGGCGCATCGGGTGGCGCGGCCGCGCGGCTGGGCAGGGCGGACAAAATCGCATGGATCGGCCGGCGACGGCGCTGGCGCGGCCGCGACGGTTCGTCCCGCCGATGGTGCTTGAGATGCCTGGCGGCGTCTTTGCCGCTTGAGCCTGCTGGCCGCGCTGCGGGCGCCTGCCCGGATCGGAACGGTTCGCAGCGCGCCGCCGCAGCGCGCCGCGCTTACGACGCGTCGGGCAGTTCGTAGTCGAAATGATAGAAATGCGCGCCGCCCTCGCGCACATCGATGCGCATGCGGCCGCTGAGCCCCTGCAGTTCGCCGGTGCCCGAATCGGGCACCACGACGATGCTCAGATCGGCTGCGCCGCGATCCATCAGCCCGCGATGCAGCAGCAGGAAACTGCCGCGGCGCCCGTCCAGCGCGCCTTCGACTTTCTCCAGCGCGACATAGCCGGCCGAGCCTTTGACCGCGCTCATGGCCGCGAGCATCTCGCCGCGGCCGCTCGCCTCCAGCGCGCCTTCGAAGCGCTTGTCCAGGGCCATGCGCCCGAACGCGCCCTCGGCCTGCGCATGCACCGGCTGTGGGCTCAAGCTCACCTGGAACGGTCCTTCGATCTGCGGCATGGCGATGGCCCGGTGCGCGGCGGCGCCCCGTCGGCGCGGCCCAGCGGCGCATGCTAATCCGATTCGCGCCGCCGCGTTGCGCCGGGCTTGCGCGCACCGTGCGCGCAGTGCGGCAACTTGCCGCAGCCGGCCTCTACGCCCCTGCCCTAGCATCTGCGCCAGCCGCGGCCGTTCGCGCGGCGCCTGTCACGATGCGCCGGCGGCGCGCTCCCCTCTCCCACCCTCGCGCGCCGCCGACGCCGCGCGGCCCGGCCGTCCGTTCCGTCATGTCGATCTTTCCCCGGCGCCGCCGCGCCCACGCCGCCACCGGCCTCGCCGCCGCGATCTGCGCCGCCGCGCTCGCGCCCGCCGCGCGCGCCGACGGGCCCGCCTCGCGCGCTGCGGTCGAACTCGACACGGTGCGGGTCCAGGCCGAGCGCCGTGACGCCCGCGCCGCCTCGGTCGCCAGCGCCAGCCGGCTCGGCCTGGAGCCGGGCGAGATTCCCGCCACCCTCGACGCGCTCGACGCCGACGACATCCAGGCACGCGGCCTGCGCGACAGCGTCGAAGTGCTGCGCGCGATGCCCGGGGTCATGGCCGGCAACCTGCCCGGCCAGCCCGGCGCGGCGTCGATGCGCGGCTTCGGCTCGGGCGCGGTGTCGTATCTGTTCGACGGCGTGCGCCTGACCAGTTCGGGGTTCTCTTCGCGCAACTGGGACAGCTTCCAGTTCGAACGAGTCGAAGTGCTCAAGGGCCCGGCCTCGGTGCTGTACGGCGAAGGCGTGCTGGCCGGCGCGATCAATTTCGTGCCCAAGAGCGCGCAGCTCGACAGCCGCAACGGCGAGGTGCTGCTCGGCTACGGCAGCCACGGCAGTTTGCGCCTGGGCCTGGACGGCAACGCGCCGCTGAGCCCGACCCTGGCCGTACGCGGCGTGCTCAGCGCCAACCGCAGCGACGGCTACGTCGACGACACCGCCTCGCAGGCGCAGGCCTTCAGCGGCTCGCTGCTGTGGCAGCCCGACGCGCGGCTGAGCCTGCGCGCGGCGCTGGACTACAACCGCGACGATTTCGATACCGCGTATTTCGGCGCGCCGCTGGTGCCGCTCGAAGTCGCGGCCGATCCCAGCGGCTTGGTCGGCAATTCGCTCGGGCTGGTGGTGGACAAGGCCGCGCGCGAGCGCAACTACAACGTGCGCGACGGCCGCATGGATTCGCGCTCGTGGTGGCTGCGCACACGCCTGGACTATCGCCTGGGCGACCGCTGGAACCTCAGCAACGAAGCCAGCGTCTATGACGCGCGCCGGCGTTGGGACAACAGCGAGGACTTCACTTACGACGCCGCCAGCGGCCGCCTGCAGCGCAGCGCAGCGCGCATCCACCACGACCAACGCGTGTGGAACCAGCGCCTCAGCCTGCGCCACGACGGCCGCCTGGGCGGGCGCCGGCATCTGTTCGCGGCCGGTTTCGAATACAGCGACACCGATTTCTTCAACCTGCGCCGGTTCGGCCGCGCCGGCTCGGTCGACTTGCTGGCGCAGGATCGCGGCACCCTGCCGCCGGACAATCCGCTCGACTACGGCGACGGCCGCAACGATTTCAGCACCCGGGTCAAGGTGGCCGCGCTGTTCGCCGAGGACGCGCTCAACCTCACCCCGCGCTGGCTGTTGGTCGCCGGGTTGCGCCACGAGCGGATCGAACTGCGCCGGCGCAATCTCGACCTGGACAGCGGCCAGCGCAGCGGCTTCGGCCGCGAGTTCTCGCCGACGTCGTGGCGCCTGGGCAGCGTGTTCGAACTGCGCCCGCACACCCAGCTCTACGCCCAGTACAGCAGCGCGGTGCTGCCGGTGAGTTCGTTCCTGACCATCAACCAGCGCAACAACGCCTTCGACCTCAGCCATGGCGAGTCGCTCGAAGTCGGCCTGCGCAGCGAACTGTTCGACCAGCGCCTGCGGCTCACCGCCGCGGCCTACAAGCTGCGCCAGGACGACATCCTGACCCGCGACCCGCTGCAGCCGCAGATCAGCGTGCAGGACGGGCGCCAGTCCTCGCAGGGCGTTGAGTTGACGCTGAGCGCGCAGGCCGCGCCGCGCCTGCGCATCGACGCCAGCGCGGCGCTGCTGTCGGCGCGCTTCGACCGCCTGCACGAGGCCGGCGGCGCCGACCGCAGCGGCAACCGGCCGTCCAACGTGCCCGAGCGCACTGCCAGCGTCGACGCCTGGTATCGCTTCGATGGCCTGCCGCTGAGCGTCCATCTGGGCCTGCGCTACGTCGGCGATTTCTATACCGACAACGCCAACCAGTTCCGCGTGCGCGGCCACACCGTCGCCGACGCCGCGCTCGACTGGAACGGCGCCAGCGGCCGCTACACCCTGCGCGTGCGCAACCTCGGCGATGCCTTCTATGCCGACTGGTCCGGCTACAGCGCGCGCCAGGTCTACCTGGGCGCGCCGCGCAGCGTCGAGCTCAGCTACACCCGGGCGTGGCGATGAACGCTTCGGCGCATCGGCGCGGGTTCTACCGCAGCGTCTGGCGCTGGCATTTCTACGCCGGCCTGCTGGTGATGCCGCTACTGCTGGTGCTGGCGCTGACCGGCGCGGTGTATCTGTTCCACGACGAGATCGAGGACACGGCCCACGCATCGCTGCGTTTCGCGCCGCAGCGCAGCGCCGAGCTGCCGCTGTCGCGGCTGATCGCGGCGGCGCGCGCGGCGTATCCGGGCGAGGTCACCCGCATCGACGTGCCGGTGGATCCGCGCCGCACCGCGCAGGTGTTCGTGACTCCAGCGCGCGGCGAGCCGCTGCGTGTATTCGTCGACCCGGGCAGCGCGCGCGTGCACGGCGCCTTCGTCTATACCCGTACCTTGGTCGGCTTCGCCGACACCGTGCACGGCTCGCTGATGCTCGGCCGCGTCGGCGATGCGCTGGTGGAACTGGCCGCATGCTGGGCGCTGCTGCTGATCGCCACCGGCGCCTACCTGTGGTGGCCGCGCGGACGCGGCTGGCGCGCTGCGCTGTGGCCCGACTGGCGCGCGCGCGGCCGCGGCTTCTGGCGCAGCCTGCACGCCAGCGTCGGCGCCTGGACCGCGGCATTGATCGTGTTCCTGATCCTCACCGGCCTGCCGTGGGCCGGGGTGTGGGGCGATCTGTTGCGCGCCGGGCTGCAGCCGCTGGGCCTGGGGTATCCGGCCGAACATCGCCACCACGCCGCCGCCGCGCCGCGGGTCGGACAGGCGGTGAGCGATGCGCCGTGGACGCTGCGCGACGCGCCGTTTCCGGCTTCGCACGCGCACCATCACGGCGGCGACAGCGCCGGCGCGCGCGATGTCGGCATCGACGCAGTCGCGCGCACCCTGGCCGCGCGCGGGCTGCGCACCGACTATCGCCTGTCGCTGCCGCGCGGTAGCGATGGCGTCTACACCGCGGTGGTCTATCCCGACCGGCCGCAGGGTCAGCGCACCGTGCACGTCGATCGCTACACCGGCGCGGTCGCCGGCGATACCGGCTTCGCCGATTACGGCCTCGGCGCCAAGGCGGTGGAACTGGGCGTGCAATTGCACATGGGCCGCTATTTCGGCCGCGCCAATCAGATCGTGATGTTGCTGCCGTGCATCGGAATCGTCGTGCTCAGCCTCAGCGGCGCGTGGATGTGGTGGCGGCGGCGTCCGCGCGGGCGCCTGGGCGCGCCCCCGGCGCCCGCGCCGGCACGGCTGCGCACGGTCGCGGCGATCGCACTGGGCTGCGGTCTGCTGTTCCCGCTGCTGGGCGCGTCGCTGCTGCTGGTGTACGCGCTGGACCGGCTGCTGATCGCGCGGGTGCCGCGTTGGGCGGCGTTCGTGCATTGAGCTGCGCCGTGGTCACAGGGCCTTCAGGCCCGTTGCCTTGCGTTGCGGTCGTCGCGATCGGATGCAAGCGCGTCGGGCCTGAAGGCCCTCCCACAACGGCCCCGGCATAAAAACGGCACCGCCGCTCGCGCGGCGATGCCGTCCCCTGCCGATCCCATTGCGATCACGTTTCGACCAAAGCGACTACCGACTCCGGTCCAGCGCACCGGAGCCGGTAGCGCCACCCGTCCGGCGGCGCTGATGCTTCCGATCCGGCATTACGGCGTCCGGGTCGGAGCCTCGTCGCACCACGTCGTCGGCTGGGCCACCGCGCCCGACGGAGGGGCGGATCGCGGTGTCACGGCGGCCAGTTGCGTCAGCGGACGACGCGGCTTGGCCTTGCTGCCGGTGCCGCGCGAGGCGACACGCTTGCTCTTGGAAATCGGACGCGCGCCGCCGCTCTTGGCCTTGGCGATCTTGCGCGCCGGCGCGGCCTTCGCTGCCGGACGCAGCTTGCATTGGCCGAAGCCGCCGCCCGCCGCGGCCGTGGCGCCGCCGGCGTTGGCGCCCGCCGCGGTGCCGATGCCGGCGCCGGCCAGCGCGGCCGCGGTTGCCGGGTCCGAAGCGCCCGACGCGGAACCCGAGGAAGACGCCGATGCCGGCGACGACGAAACCGCACTGGCTGCGGCACCGGCCGCGACCGCCGCTGCCGCGGCACCGCGCACAGAACCGGAACTCGAACTCGAACCCGAGCCCGAAGCGGAACCCGACGCTGCGGTGCCGTTCGCCGTCGCTGCCGTAGCGCCGGCCGAACCGGCTGCAGCGGCCGCACCCGCTGCAGCCGCGCCCGCACTACTCGCACCGCCCGCACCACTCGCACCACTCGCACTTTGCGCCGCCGCGGCATCCGCACCGGCCGCTGTCGACTGCGCCGTCCAACCCGCCGCGGCCGGCGTAGCCAACGGCGCCGCACGCGCGGCCGCCACCGCCGCCGATCCGCCCCAGCCCAGACGCAGGCCGACATTCAGCGAATGCGCGCGATCGTCGCTGCCGATATCGCCGCGGTATTCGACGAAGCCGCTGCTGACCGGGCTGATCCGGTACTGCAAACCCAGCCCCACGTTCCAGCGATTGCGCTCGGCGGCGAAACCGGTGGTGGCGAAGCCCGGCACGTTGGCGCCGGCGAAGGCGTTGCGCGCCTGCGGCCGGTCGTCGTTGAGATCGTGCAGATAGCGGATGTCGGCAGTCGGGCTCCACTTGCGCGCGGCGTTGCCGGGCACGCCGGTGAAGCGCACGCCGATGCCGGCGGTGGTGACGTCATAGCTGTCCACCGCCACCTGCAAATCGGCGTCGCCGGCGCCGCGTTCGCGGAACCGCACCGACTCGACCTTGTTGTAGTACACGCCCAGCAACGGTTCCACGCGCACCCGCGCGGCGTCGATGCGCCAGCCGGCTTCGAGCATCGCGTACACGCCGTCGTTGCTGAAGTGCGCCTGGGCGCGGCGGTTGTACACGCCCACCGACACCTCGCGCTCGGCGTCGAAGCTGCCGTAGCTGTAGCCGGCCGCGCCCTGGGTCCAGAACGGGCCGGGCGCGTACAGCCAGTGGATGCCGACGTTGAACAGGTCGCCGTCGACCTTGTCGTCGCGGCGGTCGGTTTCCATCTTCGAATGGGCCATGCCGATATGCCCGCCGAAGCGCAGATGCTCGGCCGGCGAGCCTTCCAGGCCGATCGCCAGGCCGCCGACGGTGTTGTCGATGCCGTCCAGGCGCTCGCCGTCGAACTCGGCGCGGCCGCCGTAGGCGGTGGCCCACAGCGTGCCCAGCGTGGCCTCGTCGTCGACGCCGTTGTCGCGCGCCAGATCCATTTGCCGCGACACGCTGCGCTGCAGCTGCTCGGCGTTGTAGCGCTGGGCGCTGGCGATGGAGGCGTAGGTCTCGCCGCTGAGGGTGTCGAACGCGCGCGGCGCCTGCGCCGCGCTGAGGCCGCGCGCGGCGGCGATCAGCACCGGCAACTGGCCGCTGTTGCGGTCGGCGATGGTCTGCAGCGCGTTGGCCACCGCCTGCTGGTTCGGGCTCAGGTTGGGGAACTGGTTGAAGCGGATGCCGGTGCCGCCGACGTCGTGCTCGCTCAGACGCAGGAACACGTCGTTGCCCTGCACGAACAACGCCGCGTCGAGGAACGGCAGCGCGGTCTGGCTGACGCCGGTGAAGGCGCCGCTGAGCGAGCCCGCGTCGAGGATGCGGTAATCGGTCACCGGCGCGTAGCTGCCCGGCTGCGGGATCGCCACCACCTGGCCGCCGTTGACCGCGGCGTTGCCCGCCACCACCACACTGTCGGTGGCGCCGCCGCCGTTCTGCCGCACTTGCAAGGTCGCGCCCGGATTCACCGTCAGGCTGGCGACGTTGAGCGCCGCGCCGACCGTGCCGGTGCCCGCGGCCGCGCCGCTGGCGCCGGACAAGCCCGACGGCGCCAAGGTGCCGCCCAAGGTCAGCGCGCCGGCCAGCGCGCCATCGCCGATCAACGCGCCGCCCGCGGCGACCGTGGCGTTGCCGCCGAGGTTGCCGTCGAGCACCAGGTTGCCGCCGATGCTGGATGTGTCGAACGCGCCGGTCGCGCCGCTGGCCAGCACCAGGGTGCCGCCCGGGGCCAGCGCGAGGTTTTCGAAACCGATCAGCCCGGCCGCCGGCAGGATGCCGTCGCCCGTGCCGTTGACCGCGAAGGTGTCGCTGCCGCCACCGGCGTTGACCGCGCCGGTGAGCCCGGCGAGGTTGGCCAGGCTCGAAGTCAGCGAATCGTTGCCCGCACCCAGATTCACCGCGCCGGCGACCGCGCCGTTGACGGTGAGGTTGTCGGCGCCGCCGCTGAAGTTGGCGGTGGTGCCCGCGGCCGACGCCAGGCCGGCGCTGATCGGATTGGCGACGTTGAGCGTGCCGCCCTGCAGCGACAGCCCGCCGGTGAAACCCAGCACCGGGCCGTTGAGGCCGAGCGCGCCGGTGCCGTTCTTGACCAGCGTGCCGCTGCCGGACACGGTGCCGTTGAAGTCCAGGCCGTTGTTGCCGTTCAAGTTCAGCGCGCTGCCGGCGGCCAGATTGACCGCGTTGGCCAGCGCCAGCCCCGGCAGCGCCGCAGTCAGCGCGGCGTTGCCGCCGATGTTGAGCGCGCCGGTGCCCAACGCAGCGGCGTTGCCCAGGCTCAGCGTGCCGGCGTTGAGGTTGGTGCCGCCGGTGTAGCTGTTGGCCGCGCCCAGCGCGAGCGTGCCGCTGCCGTTGAAGCCGAGGCTGCCGCCGCCGCCGATGCTGCCGCCCAGGCTCAGGTTGTTGCTGCCGCCGATGCCGAGCTGCGCGCCGGTGCCCAGGGTGATCGCGTTGCCGAGCGCGATGCCCGGCGCGGTCGCGCTCAGGCCGGCGTTGCCGCCGACCGTCAACGCGCCGCTGCCCAGCGCGGTGTTGGTGCCGACGCCGAGCGAACCGGCGTTGAGCGCGACGCCGCCGCCGAAGCTGTTGGCGCCGCCAAGGTTGAGCGCGCCGCTGCCGTTCATGGCCAGGCCACCGGCGCCGCCGATGGCGCCGCCGAGCGCGAGGTCGTTGCTGCCGCCGACGCCGAGGGTGACGCCGGCGCCCAGATTGACCGCATTGCCCAGCGCCACGCCCGGCGCGCTGGCGGTAAGCCCGGCGCTGCCGCCGACGTTGAGCGCACCGCTGCCCAGCGCGGTACTGGTGCCGACGCCAAGGGTGCCGCCGCCGAGCGCGACGCCGCCGGCGAAGCTGTTGGCGCCGCCCAGGGTCAGCGTCGAGGGCCCGTTGAAGCTCAGCCCGCCGGCGCCGCCGATGGCGCCGTTCAAGCCGAGGTTGGCGCCGCCGCCGATCGCGAGCGCGGCGTTGAGGTCGATCGCGTTGCCCAGGTTCACCGCTGCGCCGGCGTTGAGCGTGGCCGCGCCGTTGATGCCGAGCGTACCGGTGCCCAGCGCGGTGTCGGTGCCGACGTTGAGCGTGCCGGCCTGCAGGTTCAAGCCGCCGCCGAAGCTGTTGTTGCCGTTGAGGGTCAGCGCGCCGGCGCCGGTCTTGATCAGCGAACCGCCGCCGTCGATGGCGCCGCCCAGGGTGATGTCGGGCGCGCCGCCGAGGCTCAGCGCCGCGCCGGCGCCGAGGTTCACCGCATTGCCGAGGTTCAAGGCCGCGCCGGTGCTGCCGAGCGTGGCGTTGCCGGTGACCGCGAGCGTGCCGGTGCCGAGCGAGGCGCTGCCGCCGAGCAGCAGATTGCCCGAGCCCAGCGCGACGCCGCCGCCGAAGGTGTTGGCGCCGGTCAAGGTGAAATCGCCGCTGCCGTTGATCGACAGTCCGCCGCCGCCACCGATGGCGCCGCCGAGGTTGAGCGAGTTGGCGCCGGTGAGGCCGAGCACCGCGCCCGCGCCCAGGTCGATGGCATTGCCCAAGGCGATGCCCGGTGCGCCCGCGGTGAGCCCCGCGCTGCCGCCGACGCTGAGCGTGCCGGTGCCCAGCGCGGTGTTGCTGCCGACGCTGAGCGTGCCGCTGCCGAGCGCGACGCCGCCGCCGAAGCTGTTGGCGCCGTTGAGCGCCAGCGTGCCGGTGCCGCCGAACGCGAGCCCGCCGCCGCCGCCGATGCTGCCGCCCAACGTCAGATCGTTGCTGCCGCCGATGCCGAGCGTGGCGCCGGCGCCGAGGTTCACCGCATTGCCGAGGTTCACGCCGGCGCCGCTGGCGAACAGGCCGGCGCTGGCGCCGACATTGAGCGCGCCGGTGCCCAGCGACGTGCTGGTGCCGACGCCGAGCGTGCCGGCGTTGAGCGCGACGCCGCCGCCGAAGCTGTTGGCGCCGCCGAGGTTCAAGGTGCCGGTGCCGTTCATCGCCAATCCGCCGGCGCCGCCGATGGCGCCGCCCAGGCTCAGATCGTTGCCGCCGCCGATGCCGAGCGACGCGCCGGCGCCGAGGTTGACCGCATTGCCCAGCGCGATGCCCGGCAAACCCGCGCTCAGGTTGGCGCTGCCGCCGACGTTGAGCGCGCCGGTGCCCAGCGCGGTGTTGCTGCCGACGCTGAGCGAACCGCCGCCGAGCGCGAGGCCGCCGCCGAAGCTGTTGTTGCCGTTCAAGCTCAGCGCGAACGGGCCGTTGAAGCTCAGCCCGCCGGCGCCGCCGATGTTGCCGTTCAAGCCCAGATCGACGCCGCCGCCGAGGGTCAGCCCGGCGTTGAGGTTGATCGCGTTGTTCAAGTTCATCGCCGCGCCGGCGTTGAGCGTGGCCGCGCCGTCGACCGACAGCGCACCGGTGCCTAGCGCATTGGCGTTGCCGAGCGCGAGCGTGCCGGCCTGCAGGCTCAGGCCGCCGGTGAAGCCGTTGACACCGTTCAAGGACAAGGTGCCGGCGCCGCTCTTGATCAGCGAGCCGCCGCCGTTGATGCCGCCGCCCAGGCTCAGGTCCGCGGCGCCGCCGAGGTTGAGCCCGGCGCCGGCGCCGAGATTGATCGCATTGCCCAGGTTCAAGGCCGCGCCGGTGCTCGCGAGCCCGGCGTTGCCGCTGACATTGAGCGCGCCCAGGCCGAGCGACGTGTCGGTGCCCAGCAACAGATTGCCCGAGCCCAGAGCGACCCCGCCGCCGAAGCTGTTGGCGCCGCCGAGAGTGAAGCTGCCGCTGCCGTTGATCGCCAACCCGCCGCCGCCGCCGATGGAGCCGTTGAGGCCGAGCGCGTTGGCGCCGCCGAGCCCGAGCGTCGCGCCCGCGCCGAGGGTGATGCCGTTGCCGAGATTCACGCCCGGCACGCCGGCATTGAGGCTGGCGTTGCCGCCGACGGTGAGCCCGCCCAGACCCAGCGCGAGATTGTTGCCGACGCTGAGCGTGCCGCTGCCCAAGTTCACGCCGCCGCCGAACGTGTTGGCGCCGTTGAGCGCGAGCGTGCCGGTGCCGTTGTAGCTGAGCCCGGCGCCGCCGCTGATCAAGCCGCCCAGAGCGATGTTGTTGCCGCCGCCGATGCCGAGCCCGGCGTTGAGCACCACCGCATTGCCCAGGTTGACCCCGGCATTGGCGTTGAGCGTGGCCGCGCCGTTGACGGTCAGCGCGCCCAGGCCCAACGAAGTGTTGGTGCCGACGGTCAAACCGCCGCCGAGCAGATTCAGCCCGCCAGCGAAGTTGTTGGCGCCGCCGAGGGTCAGGTTCGCCGCGCCGGCCTTGGTCAAACCGCCGAGGCCGCCGATGCTGCCGTTGAGCGCGAGATTGTTGCTGCCGCCGATGGCGAGCCCGGCGTTGAGATTGAAATTGTTGGCCAGGCTGACCCCGGCGTTGGCGTCGAGCGAGCCCGCGCCGCTGACGGTCACCGCGCCGGTGCCCAGCGCGAGGTTGTTGCCGACCACCAGCGCGCCGCCGCCGAGATTGAAGCCGCCGGAGAAATTGTTGGCGCCGTTGAGCACCAGCCCCGGCACGCCGGCCATGCTGATCCCGCCGGCGCCGCTGATCGCGCCGTTGAGCGTGAGCGCGCCGCCGCCGGCGCCGAAGTTCAAGGTGTTGTTGAGCACGATGTTGTTGCCCAGCGTCACCCCCGCCGCGCCGGTGAGCCCGGCCGCGCCGTTGACAGTCAGCGTACCGGTGCCCATCGCGCCGCTGTTGCCCAGGTGCAGCGAACCGGCCTGCAGCACGGTGCCGCCGGAGTAGTTGTTGGCCCCGGTCAAGGCGAGGTTGCCGCTGGCGAGCGTCAGCGAACCGGCGCCGTTGATGTTGCCGCCGAGGGTCAGGTTGCCGGCGCCGTTGAGGGTCAGCGCGCTGTTGAGCTGCACTTGGTTGGCGAGCGTGCCGGTGAACGCGGTATTGAGCGAGGCCGGCCCGCCGACCAGGAACAGGCCGGTGCCGAGCGAGTTCGCCGTGCCCAGGGTCAGCCCGCCGCCGTTGAGGGCGAAGCCGCCGCTGAAGTTGTTGTTGCCGGCCAGGGTCAGCGTGCCGGCGCCGTTCTTGATCATGCCGCCGGTGCCGCTGACGGTGCCGCCCAGGGTGAGGTTGTTGGCGCCCTGCACGATCAGGCCGCCGGCGAGGTTGACGTTCTGCAGCAGCGCCAGCCCGCCGACGGAGGCCTGGATCGCGCCGCCGTTGCCGGTCAGCGTGCCGGTGCCGAACGACAGCGCGTTGTCGAAGATCGCGGTGCCGCCGTTGAGCGTGGCGCTGCCGCTGACCACCGCGCCCTGCAGGGTCCAGGTGCCGCTGTTGAGGGTGAGGTTTTCGAAGTTGAGGTATTGCAACGCCGAGATCGTGCCGCTGCCGCCGCTGCCCGAACCGGGCCCGGCGACGGTGTTCTGCAGCACCAGGGTGTCGCTGCCGCCGAGGCCGGCGTCGACCGTGCCGCTGGTGGAGTAGTTCAGCACGCTCGGCGGAATCGAAGGCGTCGGGACGATCACGCCCGGCAACGGCAACAGGCCGCCGTTGATGCTCGAGCCGGTCACCGCGACGAAGGTGTTGCTGCCGCCCAAAGCGCCGAGCGAGACGCTGCCGTTGATGGTGCCGGAGTTGACGAAGACGTTGCCGCCCGCGCCCGGGCTGGAGAACGCGACCCGCCCGGTGATGGTGCCGGTGTTGGTGAAATTGACGTTGCCGCCGCCGTAGATGCCGACCGCGATCGAATTGATCGGGTCGAACAAACCCAGCGCGCTCATGCCGATGCTGCCGGAGTTGGTGATCGTGGTGCTGCCGGTATTGGCCACCACCATCGCCGAGCCGAGCAGGCCGAAGGTGCCGTCGAAGGTGCCTTCGATCGAGCCCTGATTGTCGATGACGACGTTGCCGCTGCCCGGCACGATCAGATTGCCGACCGCCAGCGCGCGCGCCAGCACCAGCGAGCCGGCGGCGTTGGCGTCGATCGCGCCGAGGTTGGTCAGGTTCAGGCCGTTGCCGCCGAAGGTCATCGCGGTGCCGCCCGGCAGCGTGCTCATGATCGCGCCGGATTGCACGGTGACATTGAGGTTGTTGGCATTGCTGAGGAACGAGTTCGGATTCGGCGGCAACAGGATCGGCACGCCGGTGCAACTCACCGTGGCGCCGTCGGTCGGCGCGGCCGGCGTGCACGCCGCCGACGCGCTGCCGCTGTAGAACTGCAGGGCCAGCAACAACGGGATCGCTTGGGCGACGCCGAGGCTGAGGGGATGGAAGCGAAGACCACGACGTTGCGTGCGTGCGGACATGACCGAATCCTCCGTCTTTCCGATGTGCGGTCCAGGTCGTCCTGGCGGAGACCGGTGCGAACGGGACGAACGAAGGACGAGGACCTTCGGCCGGAAGCGGCGCCACGCTCGTGCCGGCGACGGGGGCGGATGCAGGAATCCGCGAACCGTCCGACAGCGACGAAACCAATCGACGATGTTTCAAGGCCGACCGCTTCGGTTTTTTTCGGGGGAAAACCGAATCGGCGACCGGGTGCGACGGCTCGGAGCCTACTAGTGAAAAATATTCGTAAAACTCACCTTCACTCACGTTCCTGAGCGCATTCATGCGCCTGTACCAAGCTCACCCAGGCTCACCGGATGTCATGGCGGAACGGAAAAAAGTTGCGCGCGTTTCCGCCGGCGAAAACCGCAGCGTGATCGGCTAAGCGCAATCGCGGTTGCGCAAAAGCGCGAGCCCCGGGCGCTTGCGCGTCCGGGGCTCGTGAAGGCGATGTCGATGCGCCGCCGGCCGCCGCTGCGGCCGGCGATGCCGACGATCAAACCAGGGTCAGGGTCACATCGATGTTGCCGCGGGTGGCGTTGGAGTACGGGCACACCACGTGGGCCTTCTCGATCAGTTCCTGCGCCTGCTCGCGCGGCAGGCCCGGCAGCGAGATCTTGAGTTCGGCCTGGATGCCGAAACCGGTCGGCAGCGGACCGATGCCGACGCTGCCGTCGATGGCCGCATCGGCGGGGAACGCGATCTTGTCGCGGCCGGCGACGAACTTCATCGCGCCCATGAAGCAGGCCGAGTAGCCGGCGGCGAACAACTGCTCCGGGTTGGTGCCGTCGCCGCCGCCGCCGCCGAGTTCGCGCGGGGTGGTCAGCTTGACGTCGAGCACGTTGTCCGAAGACACGGCGCGGCCGTCGCGGCCACCGGTGACGTGGGCGTGGGCGGTGTAGAGGACTTTTTCGAGGGACATGGCGGGGCTCCGGTTGGGGTCGGTGTTGCGGTTCGGGTTGGGGTTGGCTCCGCGCAGTGCGCGGGAGGGTGAACAAAGCGTGGTGCGCGGTTTATATCGCTGACTATTGAATAGCGTGCTACTTCTTTATGACGCAGCAAAGCGCGCCGCGGCGTTCGGATCAGGCATGGCGGATCAGGCTGGCGCGCAGGGATTCGAGCTGGCCCTTGAGCACGGTGAGTTCGTCGATGCTGCAGTCTTCCAGCGCGCAGCCCATGCCCTCGGGCACGCTGCGAGCCTTGGTCTTGAGCGCGCGGCCGGCCTTGGTCAGCTCGATCACCACCTGGCGCTCGTCGCTGGCGGCGCGGGTGCGGGTCACCAGGCCCGCGGCTTCCAGGCGCTTGAGCAGCGGGGTCAGCGTGGCCGAGTCGAGGAACAGGCGCTCGCCGATCTCCGACACTGTGACCCCGTCGCGCTCCCACAGCACCATCATCGCCAGGTACTGCGGATAGGTCAGCTCCAGCTTGCCGAGCAGCTTACGGTAGACCTTGTTGAGCGCCAGCCCGGTCGAATACAGGGCGAAGCACAACTGGTCGTCGAGCAGCAGGGTCGGTCGCGGCGGCTGGGCCGGGGCGTTCCGGGCGACGGTGGCGGCGGGCTTCTTCATGGGCCGCAATTTACATAGCGCGCTATTTAATAGCAAGCATTAGGCGACGGGCGGCGGGGGTCCGGAGCGTTCTGCGGGTGGAGCGAATCGGTTGGGGCGGGGTTCGGCGCCATCGGGCGGGTTCGCGGTCGCGGCTCGCGCCGCTCCTACAGTCGGATACGTAGCTGCGGTCGCCCCCTGTAGGGGCGGCGCAAGCCGTGACCGCGCCAACCCAACTACGACGCAACCCCGCTCCCGCGCGCATCGCTCAATGCGCGCGAACCGGACTCCCCGGCAAATACAGATCGCCGATCTTCAACGCCATCCGATACGGCTCCGGATCGTTGCGATTGCTCAACACCACCACCGTCAGCCGCCGCTGCGGCCAACGCACGATCACGTTGCGGAACCCCATCGACTCGCCCGAATGCCACAAGGTCTCGCCGGTGACGCGCCAGCCATAGCCGTAGCCCACATCGGGCGCATCGGTCGGCGTGTGCGCGGCGAAGGCGAGCGCGCGCGAGGCGTCGCTGAGCAGACGCTGGTCGTACAGCGCCGCATCCCACTTGGCCAGATCGTCGATCGACGAATAGATGCCGCCGTCGCCGAGCGTCGCGCTGGTCGGACTCTGGTCGGTGCGTTGCCAGCGCCCGTGCTCGTAGCTGTAACCATAGGCGCGGTGCGCCACGCTCGACACGCCGCGCTCGTAGGCGACGGTGTCGCGCATGCCCAGCGGCAGGAAGATGCGTTCGCGCAGGAACTCGGCAAAGCCGCGCCCGGAGGCCTTGGCCACCACCAGCGCCAGCAGCGAATAGCCGCTGTTGCTGTAGCGATAACCACTGCCGGGCGCGAAGTAAGTGCGGTCCTGGCCTTCGAGCACGGCCAGCACATCGCGGTCGTGCATCTGGTGGGCGTCGGCGTCGAAGCTCGCCGGCATCACGTCTTCGTAGTCGATCAGGCCGGATTGGTGGCTGAGGATCTGGCGCAGGGTGATCGCGTCGCAGGCCTTGGGCAGGCTCGGCAGCCAGCGCCGGACCGGATCGTCCAGGCCGAGCTTGCCGTCCTGCGCCAGCAGCAGCACGGCGGCAGCGGTGAACTGCTTGCTGACCGAAGCCAGCCGGTAGTTGGTCTGCGGCGTAGCTTTGATGCCGTCTTCGAGCACCGCCAGCCCGTAGCCGCGGCGCAGCAGCGGGCGGCCGTCGCGCAGCACCAGCACGCTGGCGCCGGGCACGCGGCCGCGGTAATCGGCGAGCAAGCCATCGACTGCGCGTTCGGCCTGCGCAGCGTCTGTCGCGCCCTGCCCCGCTGCGCGCGACGGCGTACCGGTGCAGGCCGCTGCGCCGAGGCAGGCGACGGCGACGACGGCGAAACTCGCGCCGCGCAAACCGGTCGTAGCCGTGGCCGGCAATACCGCGCGCTTCTCATCGCTCATCGTTTCGCCTCCACCAGAAGACTGTCGCAACCCACGAAGCAAACGCGCATTCCGAAAGCGCTGCCGCTCCCGGCGATCCGCACTCTCTGCATTCCTTTTTACGCGCCCGATCACCGCACCGGAAAATCGAACGCCACTGCCGGCGTCGGCTCGGGCTTGAAGGTGTAGTGCCACCACTCCAGCGGATAATTCTCGAAACCCTCGCGCTGCATCGCCGCGCGCAGGCGCTGGCGATGGCCGCGCTGGGCCAGGCTGGCGCGCGGCGATTCGGTGTGAGCGAGCTCGTCGAAGAAATCGAAGCCGGTGCCCATGTCCAGCGGCGCGTAGCCCTCGCCGCGGCGTTCGAGCACGGTCAGATCGAGCGTGGCGCCGCGGCTGTGGCCTGAGGTCGGGGAGATGTAGTCGCCGAGCAACTTGCTTTTGTCGAGCGTGGGGTAGAAGCGCGACTTGGTCTTCTGATCGTCGGGATCGGCGGCCCAGGCGACGAAGTCGCGCACCGCGCGCACCGGCCGGTAGCAATCGTAGATCCGCAGCCGCAAACCTTGCGTGCGCAGTTCGCGTTCGACCCGCGCCAGCGCTTCGGCGGCGCGGCGGTGCAGGTAGCAGCCGGGCCCGAGGTAGCCCGCGATGGGACGGCCGACGAAGTTGTCGCTGCCGGCGTAGCGGATCTCCAGGTCGATGTCGGGCACCAGGGTGCGGATCTCGACCATGCCCGCGGCCGCGGCGTCCTGGGCGGTGGAGATGGTCGGCGCGACCGCCGCCACCGGCGCGGCGGCGGCCGGCCTGGCCGGCGCGGGATCGGACTGCGCCTGCGGCGAACGCACCGCGGCGACGCAGCCGATCAGCACCAGCAGCGCGCAGGCCTCAACCGCAATCGCCGACGCGCGCGAACGCCAGGTCTTCATAGTCGTAGCTGAAATCGGCATCCGGATCGAGCTTGCTCATGCTGAAGGCGGCTGGCTCGGCCGCGGCGGCGAAATCGATCCAGGCCTCGGCGTCGACTTCCTCCGCGTCCCAGTCGACCAGCAGGCGCGGCCCGACCCGGATGATCTTACCGCTCATCAGCGGCGACTTTCGCGAGGCGAATTCCACTTCGCCGCCGCGCGCGCACAGCGCCACCTCGCCGAACCACGGGTCGCGGTACACGCCGAGCTTGCCGCGCAGCTCGGCCGGCGCGAGCGGCCGGCGCGCGGAGGTGTCCGGCGCGCGGCTCGCCGCCGGCGCCTGCGCTTCGCGCTCGATCGCATCGGCGTACCAGGCCGGACCGCGCTCGCTGCGCGGACGTGTGTAGCGCTGGGTCAGCGCCTGGTCGAACACGCTGCGCGCATCGCCCGCATCGCCGTTGATCAACACCACGAAGCCGGCCTTGCGCTCGGGCAGCAGCGCGGTCAGCGAGTACATGCCCATCAGCGTGCCGGTGTGGCCGACCTTGAACTCGCCGTCGAAATCGCTCAGGCGCCAGCCGTAGCCGTAAGCGGCGAAGTGGGTGTTCGACCATTCGCGCTGGCGCCGGCTCGGCGTCATCGGCATCTGCGCGCGCCACAGTTCGCCGCGCTGCTGCGCCGACAGCCACGGCGTGCCGCCGCGCGCGGGCGCGGCCGGATCGAGCCAGGCGCGCAGCCAGCGGGTCATGTCGCCCAGGCCACAGCGCACGCCGCCGGCCGGGTCCATCGCGGTGGCAGCGATGCGCTCGCCGTCCTCGCGTACCGGCACATAGCGCCCATCGCGGCGTGCGTGCGGTTGCGTCAGCGGCGCGGCGTCGCTGCGCGCGAACGCGCCGACGCGGCAGCCGTCCATGCCCAACGGCGCGAACACCTCGCGCCGCAGCAAGTCCTCGTAAGGCGCGCCGCCCGCGGCGGCGGCGACTTCGCCGGCGACGATGTAGAGCAGGTTGTCGTAGTCGTAGCGCGAGCGGAAGCTGTACACCGGCTTGAGGTAGCGCAAGCCGTGGATCACATCGCGGCGGGTGAAACGGTTGGGCTCGGGCCACAACATCAGGTCGCCGGCGCCGGCGCGCAGGCCCGAGTTGTGGATCAGCAGGTCGCGCACCTGGATCTCGCGGGTGACCCAGTCCTCGTGCATGCGGAAATCCGGCAAGTACTTCGTCACCGGGTCGTCCCAGCGCAGCTTTCCCGCATCGACCAGCCGCGCGAGCAGCGCGGTGGTCATCGACTTGGTGTTGGAGGCGATCTTGAACAGCGAGTCGGCGCCGACCTTGCGCCCGGAGCCGGCGAGCAGCTCGCCGTCGGTGCGCGCGTAGACGACTTCGCCGTTTTCCACCACCGCCAGCGCCAGGCCCGGCAGGCGGTAGCGCGCCTGCACCTGATCGACGATGCGGTCGAGCTCGGCGCGGCGCGCATCGGCCGGGCTCGCCGCCACCGCACCGGCCGCGAACAACGAAGAAAAGAACAGGGCCGCGCAAAGCGGACCGATGCGTCGCATCGGCACCGGCCCTGTCGAGGTAGAACGATGGCGGCTCCCGCGTGCGGGAGCCGCCGGTGCCGGCATGACGGAAAGCGGCGTCATGCCGGCGAGCTTGGCGCGATCGCGCCTCAGAAGTCCACCGACACCGTCAGCTGCGCGTAGCGCGGCGTCTGGTAGCCCGTGCCGAGGCGATAGAACTCGTTGACCACACCGACGCCGGTCTCGTAAGAGTCGTCCACTTCCAGCGCGCGCTGCTGGTTGAGCAGGTTGTAGACCGCCAGCTTGACCCGCAGGTCGGCGCCGCCGAAGGAACGCTGGTAAGTGAGGCTGGCGCCCAGGTCGAAAGTCCACGGTGTGCGCCCGCCGTAGCCGCGCTGGCGCAGCTCGTAGGTGCGCTGGGCGAAGTCCTTGGCGGTGCAGTTGGCCACACAGACGTAGAAGCTGTGATAGACGGTCGGGTCGAACGGATTGCCCAGGCCGAAGGCGTTGATCGGCCGGCCGGACTGCGCGTTCAAGGTCGCGCCCACGGTCCAGTTGTCGTTGATCGCGTAAGCGCCGCGCAGCTTGATCTGATGGCGGCGGTCGTTCGGCAGCGCGCCGTCGCCGTTGAGGTTGACGAAGGGATCGTCGAAAGACTCGGTGCGGCCGGTGTTGTCGAAGCCGAAGTCCGAGTTCGACGGGCCTTCCACGTTGCCCTCGCTCTTGGACCACGTATACGAGGCGTTGAACGCCCACTTGTCGTCCCAGGCGCGGTCGAGCATGAACTCCAGCGCGCGGTAGGTGCGCTTGGGCTTGACCCAGCCGCGCTCGCCGACGTAGTTGCCCTTGGCGTCGTACAGCGCCCAGCCGGCGCGCGAGGTGTCGATGTCGACGTAGCCGTCCTTGACCCCGTCGCAGTTGGTGTCGGTGTACAGCTTGACCTTCTTGCCGGGGTTGCCCATCACATAGCCGATGCCGCCGGGCTCGCCGTTGCACAGGATGCCGTTGGAGGTGATCTCCATGTCGTCGATGGCGTTGTGCAGACGGCGGTAGATGCCGCGCACGCCCCACGACCAGGCATCGCCGAACATCGCCTGGTAGCCCAGGATCACCTCGTCCTGGTAGACCGGATCGATGTCGCCGTCGACCTTGCTGCGCTGGTCCTGCACGGTGCCGTCGCCCTGGCTGTTGTCGATCGGGCCGATCTGCGCGCCCAGGATCGGGCGGTAATAGGTCGCGCCGTTGCGCTGGAACGCCTCCAGCCCCTGCAGCGCGTAGAAGGTGCGCTCGTCGAGGAAAGCGCCGGCTTGCTTGACGTTGATCTGGTTGACGATGGGCAGGAAGTAGCGGCCGATGTTGCCGAACACCTTGGCGCGGCCGTCGCCGCGGAAGTCCCAGGCGAAGCCCAGGCGCGGGGCGATCATGTCGTCGATCTTGATGTAGGTGCTGCCGGCGCCGTTCTTGTTGTTGAACGCCTCCACGCGCACGCCGCCGTTGAGCATCAGGTCGGGCGTGACCTGCCAGTTGTCTTCGATGTAGTAGGCCGAGTTGATCGTCTCGAAGGTGCCGGTGACCTCCTGCTGGCGCGCGCGCACGTAGGCGTTGACGCCGGCGGGGACCACGCCGCCGTTCTCAAGCGTGGTGCCGGGCACGGTCGGGTAGATCTGGTAGAACTTGCGTGACGGGCCCGGATAGAAGCTCTCGTTGTCGGAGGTGTTGACCTCGCGGTCCAGGCCGAAGCGCAGCAGGTGGTCGCCGAGCTGCCACTCGAAGTCCAGCCGCGCGGCCTCGCGCTTGTCGGCGCCGTTTTCGATCAACGCCGAGGACACGCAGCCGATCTGCGGATTGCCGGCCACGCGCCGGTCCTGCACCGCGGCGCAGTCCTGGTCGTTGAGGCTGCTGGCGATGCGGTCGCGCTTGTTCTCGCCGTACAGCGCCTTCATCGAGAAGTTCTCGGTCAGGTAGCCGGTGTAGGTCAGCGCCCAGTTGGTGCCGCCGACCTCGCTGTACTGGGTGTTGCTGCGCGCGCCGCGGCTGCCGCGGGCGAAGTCGTACTGGTAGTTGTCGGTGGTGGTTTCGTTCTTGTCGGAGAAGGCCAGGAACTCCAGCAGGTGGCTGTCGTTGATCTGCCAGTCCAGCTTGGTGCCCCAGAAGCCCTTGTCGGCCTTGCCCTTGAAGAAGGTGCTGCCCGCATCGTTGGTGCTTTCGGGGCGATAGTCGCGAAACTCGTACATCGCGTAGAAGAACAGCTTGTCCTTCACGATCGGCCCGGAGGCGTGCACGTTGAGGTTGGTGCGGTCGCGCTTGTCGCGGCTGGCGATGCGGAACGGGTCGCCGCTGCGGTCGTAATGGTTGTCGCCGCCCGATTGCAGCGACTTGGGCTCCCACACCAGCTCGGCGCCGTACTTGAACTCGTTGGTGCCCGACTGGGTGACGGCGTTGATGACGCCGCCGGTGGTGCGGCCGAACTCGACCGAGTAGCCGCCGGTCTTGACCTGGAATTCCTTGAAGAAGCCGAACGGCACCGAGGAGAAGCCGACCCGCTTGTAGAAGTCGGTGACGTTGAGGCCGTTGATGTAGACCGCGTTCTCCGACACCGACGAGCCGCCGAACGAGGCGCCGCCGTACTGGCCCTGGATCACGCCCGGCGCCAGCAGCGCCACCGATTGCGCGTCGCGCGCGATCGGCACGCGCTCGAGCTCGGCCTTGGTGATGTTGGTGGCCGATTCGGTCGAGCGCACGTCCACCGGGGTGATCACGCGCGAGCCGACCACCTGCACCGCGGCCAGGTCGGTGGCGGCGCCGAGGTTGACGTTGGCTTCGTTGCCCAGGCTCACCACGACCTGGATCGGCGCGCCGACCGCCTGGCCGTCCTTGCTGGCCTGCAGTTGGTAGGTGCCGATCGGCAGGAACGGGAAGCGGTAATTGCCCTGGGCATCGGCCTTGACCGTGCGGGTGAAGCCGGTGTCGGCGCTGCGCACGGTGACTTCGGCGCCGGCGGCGACGCGGCCGGACAGCGAACCGTCGGTGTTGGCCGCCAGCGCCGGCAGCGCCATCGATGCGAGGCAGATCCCCATCGCCACGCACAAACCGGACTTGCGAAAGCTCTTGCCTTTCATTGCCGCACTTCCTCCCCAAAAGGTATGAGCGGTGCTGCGCCGGGTCAGTCCTTCGTCGGCAGCACCTGCGCGTGGTAGTCGTAGTCCCACTGGTCGAAGTAGAGATTTCCCCCTTCCCACTCGACCTCGCCGCGTTGCGAATCCACGGTCTCGGAACGATCGAACCGCTTGGCCGGAACGAACTGGCGGCCGTAATCGTCGTTGTAAGCCACCCGGTACGCGTCCAGGCCGCCGAGGTAGAAGCCGGCCAGTTGCGGATCGGGCGAATCGAAGCGGCCGGTGGTGACGTCCACCGGCAGCCAGCCGTAAGGGGCCAGGTACATCCAGGCCCAATCGTGCATGTTGGTGTAACCGTTGTCGCCGTACACCCAGCCCGATTGCCAGCGCGCCGGGATGCCGTTGAGGCGCAGCAGCGCCATCAGCAGCAGGGTTTGCTGGCCGCAATCGGCGTGGCCGGCGTGCAGGGCGTAGTCGGAAATGTTCGAGATCGTCGAATACTCGCGCGCGCCGGCCCACGGAATCGCATCGACCGCGGCATAGAGCTTCTGCGCGATGCGGTACGGGTTCGTCTCTTCGCCCACGACCTTGCGCGAGAACTCGCGCAGCGCCGGCGTGTAGACGATATGCGGCGCGCGTTCGCCCAGATACGGGCGGGTTTGCTCGTTCACCGGCGCGGGCACGACCCGGTCCGGATCGATGCGGCGGTATTGGCCGAATACGGTCAGCTCGTAGCTGACCTCGAATTTCGTCGGCTTGCCGGCTTGCGCGCGCTGTTCCAGATAGACCGTGCGCTGCAGCGTCGACGCCGGCGCGATGCGGTGCGTCGCCGGCGCGCTGGCGAGAAAACGGAGGCCTTCTTGCTGATGCGGCAACTCGCGCGGATACGGCAGCCACGCGCGCAAGGTCTTGCCGGCCGGCACCGCGTCGGCGCTCACCGTCAGCGCCTGGGTGATGCGCACGCGCCGCGGCGCGCCGTAGCCGCTTTCGAGCGCTGCGTCGCGCACTTCGCGCTGATGATCGTTGAGCGTTTCCATCGGCCCGACGCTCAAGGGCTTGGCGTCGGCGCGGCGGCGGGCGAGCGCCTGCGGGCTGAGCCGGAACAGGTTCGACGGCGCGCGCTGGAAATAGCGCTTGTCGCCGTCGATGGTCATCGATTCGAGCAGGCCCTGGCGGTCCCAGGCGTCGAACTCGCCCGCGGTGAGGTCGGGAATCTGCGCGCGCAGCTTCTGTTCGGCCTGGGCGCGGTCGAGACTGAAATCCAGGCGGATGCGGCGCATGCGTTCGCGCTGGAATTCCAGGGCGGCGCGCGCGTCGTCGTCGAGGCCGCGCTGTTGCAGCGCCGCATCGATCTGCGCGCGCGCTTGTTCGAAACGGCCGGCGTCGATCGAGGCGACGACGGCGGCCAGTTCCTCGCGCGCCGCGGCTTCGCCGGCCGCGCGCGCCTGCGCTTGCACGGGAGCGACCGACACGCGCAGGCCCAGCACCAGCGCCGGCAACGCGAAGATCAGGCCGAGCGCCAGCGCACGCGTGCGCCAGCGCCCGGCGGGAGAGACGATGGCCCTCGCGCGGGGAGCGATAAACAGCAGGTCAGTCACGGGATCCATACCTGTGTCACCCACGCGGGGCCATCGGTTCATGGCTGTGTAACATGTGGATGTCAGGCGGTCAATAAATTATTCCGTATCTATTTTCTTTAGGAAGCATGTATTCTCCGAACGACCCCGGAGGCGCCGTGGCGCGTCCGGGTCGGTGCCGGAGGTCCGGCATCGGGCCTGTGAGGACGCGCGCCGACGCACGTCCGCCGGAGCATGACGCGATGGGTACCGTCTCCAGCCGCCGACCTCGCCGCCGCGCGTCCGCGCGCTGCATCGCAGCATGCTGGTTGCTGCCGGGACTGCTCTCGCTCAGCGCCATCGCCGCGCCCGACGCCGCCCGCGACCGCGGCATCCCTGCGACCGGCGTGATCGGCATCGAGGAGGGGCAATTGAACGCCGACTACTGGATCCGCCAACAGGCCAAGCCCGATGCGGTGATCCTCGACACCCGCGCGATCGCCAAGCAGAACGCGCGCCTGGCCGAACTCGACCCGTCGGTGCACGACATCGAACATCTGCCGGCGACGCTGACGCGCGAACGCGTGCGCGGCTGGATCCAGGCGATCTCGCAACCGCGCGACGAGCCTCTGTTCGACGAACGCGGCGACGCCGTGGCCGAGGCGACGCTGCGCGAGCTCGAGGCCGACCTCGCGCTCGACGCGATCCCCGCGCAGCAATCGGTGCGCTACGGCCTGGTGGTGCGGCGCGCCGACCTGCGCACCTACCCCACCCGCCTGCGCGTGTTCAATTCGCGCGGCGACACCGATATCGACCGCTTCCAGGAAAGCGCGCTGTTCCCGGGCACGCCGGTCGCGGTGGCCCACCAAAGCCGCGACGGAACGTATTGGTTCGTGGTCAGCCCGCTGTACGCGGCCTGGGTCGAGAAGGACCGCATCGCGCTCGGCGACAAGGCGCCGGTGTTCGCCTACACCCATAAAACGCCTTATCTGGTGGTCACCGGCGCGACCGCGCGCACGGTGCACACGCCCGAGCAGCCCGGCGTCTCCGACGTACAGCTGGAGATGGGCGTGCGCGTGCCGCTGCTGGCCGACTGGCCGGCGGAGCAACCGGTCAACGGCCAGCACCACTACGCCTCGCACGTGATCGAGCTGCCGTATCGCGATGCCGACGGCCGCCTGACGTTCTCGCCGGCATTGTTGCCGCGCACCTCGGACACCGCTTCCGACTATTTGCCGCTGACCCAGGCCAACCTGGTCCGCCAGGGCTTCAAGTTCTTCGGCGAACGCTACGGCTGGGGCCATTCCTACAACACCCGCGACTGCAGCGGCTTCGTTTCGGAGATCTACCGCAGCTTCGGCGTGCAACTGCCGCGCAACACCCGCGACCAGGCGGTCAGCCCGGCCTACAACCGCATCGACCTGGACGACAAGCTGAGCCACGAAGAGCGGCTGAAGATCGTCAAGACTCTGGAAACCGGCGACCTGATCTACATCCCCGGCCACGTGATGATGGTGGTCGGGCATCAGGACGGCTGGCCCTACGTGATCCACGACACCACCGGCATCACCTTCCGCGACCGCACCGGCGACCTGACCCGGGTCCACCTCAACGGCGTCTCGGTGACGCCGCTGGTGCCGCTGCTGTTCAACAAGGAACAGCCGACGGTGGACCGGATCACCAGCATTCAACGTATTCGTCCATGAGGTCCGCTGCGATGCGCCCAGCTGCCGCGGCAGGACTTCGGACTTTTGTGGGAGGGCCTTCAGGCCCGATGCTCTTGTCTCGGATCGCCGCGACCTGGGACAAAAGCATCGGGCCTGAAAGCCCTCCCACATAACCGCCCGCTCTGCCGATACTTTCCCTGCCGGCGCCCGCGCGCCTCACCCGAACACCACGCGCCCCACGACACCATCGACACATGAAGATCACCGACATCCGATTCGGCATGCTGCGGGTTCCGCTCAAGACGCCGTTCAAGACCGCGCTGCGCACGGTCGACACGGTCGAAGACATCGTCGTGACCGTCCACACCGACACCGGCCACATCGGTTACGGCGAGGCGCCGGCGACCGCGCCGATCACCGGCGACACCCACGGCTCGATCGTCGAGGCGATCCGCAAGTTCATCTCGCCGCGCCTGATCGGCCAGGAGATCGCCAACCTCAACCGCATCACCGGCCTGATCCAGGGCGCGATCGAGAAGAACTCCAGCGCCAAGGCGGCGGTGGAGATCGCGGTCTACGACCTGTTCGGCCAGCTCTACGGCGCGCCGCTGTACAAGATGCTCGGCGGCGGCGACCCGGTCATCACCACCGACCTGACCATCTCGGTCGACTACATCGAGAAGATGGTCGCCGACTCGATCGCCGCGGTGGATCGCGGCTTCGAATCGCTGAAGATCAAGGTCGGCAAGGACATCGGCGTCGACATCGAGCGGGTCAAGGCGATCTACGCCGCGGTCGAAGGCCGCGCGCTGCTGCGCCTGGACGCCAACCAGGGCTGGACCGCCAAGCAGGCGGTGTACGCGCTGCAAACGCTCGAAGACGCCGGCGTGCGCCTGGAACTGGTCGAGCAGCCGGTCAAGGCGCAGGACCTGGAAGGCCTCAAGTACGTCACCGACCGCGTCCACACCCCGATCATGGCCGACGAGAGCGTGTTCGGCCCGGCCGAGGTGATCGACCTGATCCGCATGCGCGCAGCCGACATCATCAACATCAAGCTGATGAAGACCGGCGGGCTGTCCAAGGCGATCCAGATCGCCGACATCGCCGCCATGTACGGAGTGGAATGCATGATCGGCTGCATGATCGAGACCTCGATCTCGGTCGCCGCAGCGGTGCACCTGGCGGTGGCCAAGTCCAACGTCATCACCAAGGTCGACCTCGACGGCCCCTCGCTGTGCGCGTTCAACCCGGTCGACGGCGGGGTGATCTTCAACGAGTCCGAGATCACCGTCACCGATGCGCCGGGCCTGGGCATCCGCGAGATCCGCGGCCTGGAGGCGCTGGCCGCTGCCTGACCTGCGCGGCGCCGCGAAGCCGGCTACGCTGTAGGCCTCCGCCGCGCCCGGGACCGGACCCCTGCCGATGTCGCCCCTGCTCAAGATCCGCTCAGAACGCGACCAGATGTCGGCGATCGAACGCCGCATCGCCGACTACCTGCTGGAAAACGCGCACCTGCTGCGCGACTACTCCTCGCAGCAGTTGGCCAACGCGCTCGGGATCAGCCAGTCCAGCGTGGTCAAGTTCAGCCAGAAGCTGGGCTTCAAGGGCTATCCGGACCTGAAGTATTCGATCGGCGAAGCGATCGCCCGCGGCGACCGCCACGACGACAACGGCGACGCCCAGGCCGCGCCCGCCGATCCCAACCGCGCCCTGGCCGAGCGCCTGTGGCACGGCAAGGCGCGCGCCGAGGAAGAGACCCGGCTGATCAACCCGCCCGAGCGCATCGAGGCCATCGCCGAGCTGATCCAGCACGCGCGCCGGGTCTACGTCATCGGCCTGGGCGAGGACGGCATCGCCGCGCGCGCGCTGTCGATGAAGCTGGCGATGATCGGCATCCTCAGCGTCCACCACTTCGACCCGGTATTGATGGCCGCCAGCACCGCCAGCGCCGGCGCCGGCGACGTGCTGCTGGTGCTGTCCGAGCAAGGCAAGCTGACCTCGCTGTGCCACCTGGCCCGCACCTTCGGCGAAAGCGGCGGCAAGGTGGTCTCGGCCACCCGCCACACCCCCAACCCGCTGCGCGCGCACGCCGACCACGCCCTGCTGGTGTCGGCCCACGACGAACGCGCGCACATGGAGCCGCTGCTGTACCACAGCGCGCTGCAGCACCTGATGGACCTGATCTTCGTGCTGCTGTGCGAGCACGGCCAGGACCGCCTGCGTCAGCTCGACAACCATGCCGAGCGGGTGCAGGACATGCTCGATATCTGAGCGTCGCACCGGATCGCCGCGATGCTCCGCAATCTCCCTGTAGGAGCGGCGCGAGCCGCGACCGCGGTAATGCAACCGCGTCGCAACCTTCGTCGTAAGCGATATGGCGTTGTCGCGGCTCGCGCCGCTCCTACAGGGAGAAACCCGACCACGCCGCGCTTCGCCCGATCCGCGCCCAACGCTCCAGGACCGAACCGCCCATGCTCCGCTACGTCCTCGCTCTCGCCGCCGCCATGACCCTCACCGCCTGCGCCACCCGCGCCGACCGCGCCGGCGACGGCGCCGTACAGCCGCAGTTGGTGCTGGTGACCACCGCCGACTGGAACGCCACCCAGGGCCGCCTGCAGCGCTATCTGTTCGAAGGCGGCCAATGGCTCGCGGTGGGCGCGCCGGTGGAAGTCAGCATCGGCCGCAACGGCGCCGCGTGGGGCCGCGGCCTGCGCGCCGCCCCCAGTGATGGCGGCCCGCTCAAGCGCGAAGGCGACGGCCGCGCGCCGGCCGGGCTGTTCGCCATCGGCACCGCGTTCGGGTATGCCGATACCGCGCAGACCGCGCTGCCGTACGCGCCGATGAGCGCCAGCCACTACTGCATCGACGTGCCCGATTCGCCGCTGTACGACCGCATCGTCGATGCTCGCGCCGTCGGTAGCGAGGCGGTGAAAGGCTCGACCGAACCGATGCGCCGCGACCTGCACGCCGACGGCGACCCGCGCTACCGACTGGGCTTCGTGATCGCGCACAACCCGGCGCATGTACCCGGCGCCGGCAGCTGCATCTTCGCCCACCTGCGCCGCACGCCGGGCGAGCCGACCGCGGGCTGCACCGCGATGGACGACGCAGCGATGGACGAACTGCTGGCCTGGCTGCGCCCGCAGGCGCGGCCGCTGTTCGCGTTGTTGCCGCAGGCGCAGTATCGGGCGGTGTGGAAGCAGTGGGGGTTGCCTGAGCCTGTTTCTGACGAATGATGGTCGGGAGGTTTCTCCGCGTCTGTCTCAGAACGTCATCCCCGCGAAGGCGGGGATCCAGAGACTTCAGAGTTATGTCTCTATGAAGCCCTGAATTCCCGCGTTCGCGGGAATGACGGCTGGTAAGTTTCGCCGCACCTCTTACAGATCGTCATCCCCGCGAAAGCGGGGATCCAGAGACTTCAGAGCCATGCATCGATAAAGCCCTGGATTCCCGCCTTCGCGGGAATGACGGCAGGCAGGTTTCTCCAGGCCTCTCCCAGAACGTCATCCCCGCGAAAGCGGGGATCCAGAGACTTCAGAGTCGTGCATCGATGAAGCCCTGGATGTTCGGCTTCGCCGAAGTAAAGCGAAGTCCGCCTTCGCGGGAATGACGATAGGTAGCTTTCGTCTCGCTTAAGCCCTCACCCCGCCTCAGCCGCCTTCTTCGCAGCCGCTTTCTGCCGCTTCTCCGCCGCCTTGACCCGGCTCTCGTCGATGAACCGGTCCACTCGCCGCTCCAGCACCGGCAGCGGCACCGAGCCCAGCGCCAGCACCGCGTCGTGGAAGGCGCGGATGTCGAAGTCCGCGCCCAGCGCCTGCTCGGCCTTGGCGCGCGAGCGTTCGATGCTCATCTGGCCGAGGTAGTACGACAGCGCCTGCCCCGGCCAGCCGATGTAGCGGTCGACTTCGGTCTCGACCTCATGCTCGCTCAGCGCGGTGTTGTCGCGCAGGAACGCCAGCGCCTGCTCGCGGGTCCAGCCCAGGTGATGCACGCCGGTGTCCACCACCAGCCGGCTCGCGCGCCACATCTGGTAGGTCAGATAACCGAAGTAATCGTAAGGCGTGTCGTACATCCCCATCTCGATGCCGAGCTTCTCGGTGTACAACGCCCAGCCTTCGCCGTAAGCGGAGATGTAGGTGTAGCGGCGGAAATCCGGCAGCCCTTCGTGCTCGGCCGCCAGCGACATCTGCAGCGAATGGCCCGGCGCGGATTCGTGCAGGGTCAGCGCCGGCAGATTGAACAGCGGGCGCGACGGCAAGTCGTAGGTGTTGACCAGGTAAACATCTCGGCCGCCGCGGCCAGCGGTGTAGAACGGCGCCAGGTCCGCCGGCACCGGCTTGATCGCGAAGCGCTGGCGCGGCAGCAGGCCGATGTAGTTGCCGATCTCGGCGTCCACGCGCTTGGCCAGCCACGAGGCGCGCATCAGCAGCTCTTCGCCGCTCTTGGGATAGAACTTGGGATCGGTGCGCAGGTAATGCAGGAATTCCGGGAACGTGCCCTTGAACCCGGTCTTGACGATGGTCTGCTCCATCTGCGCGCGGATCTTGGCCACTTCCTGCAGGCCGATCTCGTGGATCTGCTGCGGGGTCAGGTCCAGCGTGGTGAACTCGCGGATCTTGGCGCGGTAGTAGTCCTCGCCGCCGGGCATCGTCTCCGCGGCCAAGGTGGTGCGCGCCTGCTGCATGTACTCGTCTTGCATGAACTTGAGCAGCTTGCGGTACGCCGGCAGCACCGAGGCGTCGATCGCCTTGGCCGCCTCGGCGCGCAGCCGCGCCTGTTCGGCCGCCGGCATGTTGGCCGGCATCTTCACGAACGGCGTGTACAGCAGGTTGTCCTCGAGCTTGGCGTCGACGACTTCCTTGATCGACACATCGCGTCCCTTCAGCGTCACCCGCGGCACGCTGAAGCCGCGCTTGAGGCCGACGCGCATGTTGGCGATCTGTTCGTCGAAGTAGCGCGGGATGTCGCGCAACTGGCCGAGGTAGCGTTCGTAGCCCTCGACATCGCGGATCGGCCGGCGCGCGGTGAAGCCCAGGTTGGTCCAGAACGCGCTGTCGCTGTTGAACGGCATCTCGTACTGGCGCACGCGCTGGTTGGCCAGCAGGCTCTGGATCTGCTGGCGGAACACTTCGGCGTTGACCGCGTCTTCGCCGGCGAGCTTGGCCGCGTCGATCGCGTCGAGTTCCTTGAGCACCTGCGCCCAATAGCGCTCGCGCATGACCTGGGTGGCCGGGTCGACCTTGGGCAGGCGCGCGGCCGGCTGGCCCTGCGGGCCGTCCTCGTCGTCGCCGCCGGCGAACTGCGCCTGGCGCCATTTCCATTCGCGCGTGTACAGCGCGGTGAAGCGCGCGGCGGCGTCGCTTGGCGCGGCCTGCGCGGTCTTGTCGGCGGTGGAGGCGGCCGTTGCTTGCGCGGGCGCTGCCTGCGCAGCCGCTGCGGGCGTCGCGCCCAGGGCCATCAGCACAGCGACGGACAGCGCGGCCAGCGGCGCGCGCACGGAGACGGAACGGATCGAAGGCATCGCGGAACTCTGCGGTGACGGGCTCAGTGCCGCGATCATGCGGCAATCGCGCGCCCGACGGATATGCCTTTTGGGCTAGGAACGCCGGTTCCGGCCGCCGGTCGCGGCCGTTGCCGGCACCGGTCGCCGCGCGGACGCGGCAACCGGCAGATTCGGACAAGCCCCAGCCGCGCTCAGGGCACCGGCTGGAAGTTCGGATACGCCGGGCTGCCGGCGTCGAACAGCCGCGTCGGCCGTCCTTTCAAATGCAGATCGAAGAACGCCCGCACATAGGCGCGGGTGCCGGCGACCGCTTCGGCCGCCGGCAAGGTGCCGTAGGCGCCGGCGGCGAAACCCGCCGGCACCGCGTCGCCCAGCGGCGGCAGGATCGCGGGGAAATCACTGAAGGTGAAATGCACGCCCAGCGGCAGGTGCGCATCGCGCTCCCAGCCGCGCTGATTGCTCCAGAACTGCGGCCAGGACGGATCGCCCGGATTGAGGTGGGTGTGGCCTTGCGCGCCGACCAGCAGGAACGGCCGGTCCAGGCCGAAGCGGGTGGCGCGGGTCGGGCCGTAGGGCAGATCCTGCGGCGGGCCGTAGGTGGTCGACAGGCGCCCGTCGAAATCGATGCCGGCGTCGACGCGGCGGTCGAAGAACATGGTCTCCGCGGCGGTGGTGCCGCCGTAGGAATGGCCGAAGAAACCGACCCGCGACAGATCCAGCCCGCCGCGCCAGCCCGGCGGCAACCGGCCCGGCTCCGCGCCGGGATAGAAACCGCGGTCGGACAGCGCCAGCGCATCGAGCAGATTGCGCGCATCGCCGACCCGCGTGTCCAGCCACATCTGGGTGGATTCGACGGTTTCCTCCAGCGCCTGCCCGCGCACCACACGGCCGCCGGGGAAGGCGGTGTAGAAGGCTTCGTGGGTGTGGGTCATCGACGCGACCACGTAGCCGTGGCTGGCCAGATCGTCGGTCAGCGAGCTGTAGAGTTCGCGGAAGTACTGCAATCCCGGCGAGAACAGCACCACCGGCCAACCGTGCGGACGACGCAGCAGCGGCGCGCCGACCAGCGCCGGCCGGCGCGCGCCGGCCCAGTCCACCGCGCCGGGCGCGAAACCGTAGCCTGCGGTGGTGGCGCTCCATTCCGGCACCAGCGCCGGCTCCAACCACGGCGCGCGCGCACCACGCGCGTGCGGCGCGACCGGATAGGTCACGGTGACCATGTACTCGCGCGGGCCGCCGACGAAACCGTCGGTGCGCGAACGGTCGATCAGATGCAAGGTAAACGTACCGACCTGATAGGGGCCGCTGACCGGCGGCAGGTCGAAGCGCTTGGGCGGCGCGGCGCAGACAGGCGCAGCGAAGGTCAGAGCCAGCAACAACACGGCGGCGTAACGCAAGGGCGAAGCGAGCCACGAACGGCGGATAGCGCGGAACATGCGAACCTCCTTGGACGGCGTGTTCGGGATACGCGCCGCGAGCGCGGCGCAGCCGTCAGCGAAGCGCGAACCCGGCGCAGGCCACCAGTGCCGCAAGCGCTATGTCGGCGCAACGAACCATGACCACCCGCGCAGATGCGCAGTTCGACGCAGACAGCCGCAACCGAAACACTCGCCCGGGCTGCCCGTAGGAGCGGCGCGAGCCGCGACCGCGCCGACGCGACAGCCGGCGCCCCTTGGATCGAGCGCGGCTCGGTTCCGCGCACGATCGCAAAGGTTCGTCGTAGTCGAAGTGCCGCGGTCGCGGCTCGCGCCGCTCCTACAGTCGGGAATCGAACATCGCGTCGGTGCGGTTCAATCCGCGAACGGGCGGTCGATCGCCGGCGAGGGTTCGGTGAACCAGCGCGCGCCGTCTTCGGTGACGTGGAAATGATCTTCCAGGCGCACGCCGAAGCGTTCCGGCACCACGATCATCGGTTCGTTCGAGCAGCAGTTGCCGACCTCGAGCCCGGCGCGGTTGCCGCGCACCAGGTACGGCGCTTCGTGCACGCTCATGCCGCAGCCGTGGCCGGTGCGGTGCGGCAGGCCCGGCAGGCGGTAATCCGGGCCCAAGCCGCCGCGTTCGAGCACCGCGCGCGCCGCCGCGTCCACCGCTTCGCCGCTGACGCCGGGGCGCACCGCTGCGAACGCGGCGCGCTGGGCGGCGTGTTCCAGGTCCCAGATGCGCCGCTGGTCGTCGTCGGCGCGGCCGCAGATGTAGGTGCGGGTGATGTCGGACTGGTAGCCCTGCACCGAGCAGCCGGTGTCGATCAGCACCAGCTCGCCTTCGGCCAGTGTCTGCTCGCCCGGAATGCCGTGCGGATACGCGGTGGCGTGGCCGAACTGGACGATGCAGAAGGTCGAGCCGTTGTCGGCGCCGAGCGCGCGGTGCGCTTCGTCGATGAAGCGGCGCAGGGCGGTGGTGGTGACGCCGGGCTCGGCCAGCCCCGCAGCGAGGCGGTGCGCGTGCAGCGTCATCGCCGTGGCCTGGTACATCAGCGCCAGTTCGGCCGGCGACTTGCGCGCGCGGCAGCCGTCGACGATGGCGCTGGCATCGCCGAGTTCCAGTTGCGGCGCGGCCGCGCGCAGGCCGGTGAAGATCGCGAACGCCGCGGACGGATCCAGCGCCAGCCGGCGCGCGCCGCGTTCGCGCAGCGCCGCGGCGACCAGGGCGTAAGGATTCTCGTGCTCCTCCCACAAACGCGGCTGCGCCGCGATCTTGAGCACGTGCGAGAGCGAACCGGCCTCGAACGCCGGGCAGATCAGCAGCGGGTCGCCGTCGAGGGTCAGCAGCATCGCCACCAGCCGCTCGCTCGCACCCCACGGCACGCCGGCGAAATAGCGTAGCGAAGCGCCGGCGTCGATCAGCAGCGCATCGAAGCCGCCTGCGCGCATCAGCGTGCGCGCGCGCTCGATGCGCTGTTCGAATTCCGCCGCAGCGATGGCGGGCGCACGCCGCTCCCACGGTGCCAGCTGCGCGCGGGCCTGTTCCAAGGTCGATCCGCCGATCTGCCCGCTCATGCGTTCGCTCCGATGTCGTCCAAGGTCCAGCGTCCGTCGATCCAGCGCGACAGTCCGCCGGGATTGCGGTCGCGCAATTCCTCCGGCAGCGCTTCGGCGCGCACGTGATCGTAGCAATGCAGCGCAGCGAAACGGCGGATCGCGCTGGGCATGCCGACCGCGGTGAAGCCCGGATGGCCGGTGCTCGGGTACGGGCCGCCGTGGTTCATCGCCGCACTGACCGCAACGCCGGTGGGCATGCGTCCGTCGATCAAGCGGCCCACGCGCGGGCGCAGCGCGCCGGCGAGGCGGCGCCAGTCCTCGTCGTCCTCGGCGCGGTCGCCGCCGTAGATGGTGCCGGTGAGATTGCCTTCCAGCGCCGCGGCCACCTGCAGCGCTTCGTCGATGCCGTCCACGCGCACGATCAGGCTGGCGGGGCCGAAGGCTTCGCCTTGCAGGCGATGGTCGGCGATGAATGCGGCTGCGTCGCTGCTCAGCAATGCAGGGCGAACGCGATAGCCCTCGCCGTCGGCCGTTTCACCGCCGCCGACCGGTTGCGCGCCGGCCTCGCGCCACGCGCTTACCCCGGCGTGCAGGTGATCGAGCACGCCGCGCGAGAACATCGTCCCCGCCGGCGCGTCGGCGAAACGCTGCGCGGCCGCGGCGACGAAGCGGTCGCCGGCCTCGCCGCGCGGCACCACCACCACGCCGGGGTTGGTGCAGAACTGGCCGACACCGAGCGTGCACGAGGCGAAGAACTCCTGCGCCAGCGCTTCGCCGCGCTCGCGCAGCGCGCCTTCGAGCAGGAACACCGGGTTGATGCTCGACAGCTCCAGATACGCCGGCACGCCGGTCGCATCGGCCGCGGCCTTGAGCGCGAGCCCGGCGCGGCGGCTGCCGGTGAAGGCCAGCGCGCCCAGGCGCGCATCGCCGGCCAGTTCCAGGCCTAGCGCCGGGTCGAGGTGATACAACACTTGCAGCGATTGCGCCGGCAGATCCGCATCCAGCAACGCGCGATGGGCGATTTGCGCCAGCCGCTGGCTGGTGCCCGGATGCGAGGGATGGACCTTGGCGATGACCGGGTTGCGCGCGGCGATGGCCGAGGCGAAATCGCTGCCGGCCACCGCGTTGAACGCGAACGGAAAATTGTTCGGCCCGAAGATCAGCACCGGTTTGTGCAGCGGCGCCAGGTGCGAGCGCAGGCCGGCGGCGGTGTCGATGATCGGCTGGGTCCAGCTGCGTTCGCGCGCCGCGCGCGCGGCCTGGCGCAACTGCCCGGTCGCGCGCGGCAGCTCCACCTCGGCCAGGCGCGGTTTGGCCGCCAGCGCGGTTTCCAGATGCGCCAGTTCCACCAGCGCATCGGCATCGGCCTCGATCGCCGCGGCATACGCTTCCAGGAACGCCGCGATGCGCGCCGGCGCGCACGCGGCCAGCGCATCGGCCGCCGCGCAGGCCGAAGCCAGCGCGGCGCGCGCGTCCTGCGCGCCGGAGATCGGGAACGCCGCGCCGACTTCGACCGCGCGGGTCGGATCGAAGGCGCGGAACTCGCCGGCCGCGTCCAGCGACGGTTGCCAGCGGCCGCCGATCAGGACGTGCTCGCGCACTCCGGTTTCGCGCAGACTCATCTCAAAGCTCCGGACGCTGCGCCTGGGCGCGTTCGATCACCGCCAGCGCGGCCTCGCGCTCGGCGCCGGCCACCACCAGCCGCGGCGCGCGCACGTGCTCGGCGCCCATGCCCACCTGCGCCTGCACCAGCTTGATCAGTTGCACGAACTTAGGGACCGTGTCCAGACGCAGCAACGGCAGGAACCACGCGTACAGCGCGGCCGCGGCCGGCGCGCCGCCGTCGCGGGCGAGTTCGAACAGGCGCACCGATTCCTTCGGATACGCGTTGACCAGACCCGCGATCCAGCCGGTCGCACCCATCGCCACGCCTTCGACGATGGCGTCGTCCATGCCGACCAGCAACTCCAGGCGCTCGCCCAGCAGCGCGCGCAGCGCGGCGAAGCGGCGCACGTCGGCCGAAGATTCCTTCACCGCCTGCACGTTGGCGAATTCGCCGGCCAGTTCGGCGATCTGCTCGGGCGAGAAGTCGGTCTTATACGCGACCGGGTTGTTGTAGATCATGCACGGCAGCGCGGTCGCGCCGATCACCGCGGCCACGTGCGCCTTCATCTCGCGCCAGTCGGTCGAATACACGTACGGCGGCAGCACCATCAGGCCGGCGCAGCCGATCTTCTGCGCTTCCTGGGCCAGGCGTACGGCCTCGTCGGTCGACAGCGCGGCGATGCCCGGGATCACCGGCGCGCGGCCCTTCAGCGCTGCGGTCAGCGTGCGCAGGATCGCCAGCTTGTCCTCGAAGCTGAGCGTCGCCGCTTCGCCGAGCGAACCCAGCGGGACGATGCCGGTACAGCCGGCGTCGATCAGCTGCTGCGCGTGGCGGGCGAGGAAGTCGTGGTCGAGCGAGCCGTCGGCGTGGAAGGGCGTGGTGATGGCGGGAATGACGCCGCGCCAGATGGAAGCAGTGCTCATGGAACGGTTCCTTGTGGGGCTGAGTGCGTGATCGGAGCGGACGCCGCCGGCGGCGGCGCCTCGTGCAGGGAAACGGCGGACGCGGCCAGCGCCGCCAGACGGACGGGAAATACCGGTGGGCGCGTGCCGGCGCCGGCGGACGGCGCGAACGCGGCGCCGCGCAGCTGCGCCAGCGCCGCGCCGCAGATGCGGCCCTGGCAACTGCCCATACCGCAGCGGGTGGCGAGCTTGGCCGCGCGCCAGTCGGCGTGGACGTCGAGTTCGCCCAGGCGCACGTCCTCGCAGCGGCAGACCACGCTGTCGGCGGTCGCCGCATCGGCGATCTGCGCGCGCAGGGCGAAGTGTTCGGGCAGCAACGCGGCGAACGCGCGCGCGCGCTGGCGCTGCGGGCGCAGGGCGCGCGCGGCCTCGGGCGCGCCGGCGGCGGCGTGGCCGGCCATCGCGCCTTCGACCAGGGCGCAATCGCGCCCGCCGATGCCGCAGGCTTCGCCGGCGGCGTAGATACCGGCGACGTTGGTGCGCAGGTCCGCATCGACGCGCACGCTGGCGTGGGCGCCGTGCGCTTGCAGTTCGCAGCCCAGTTGCTGGGCGAGTTCGAGATTCGGCACCAGGCCGTAACCGACCGCCAGATGATCCACGCCGACGCGCTCGACGCCGCGCGCGCCGTGCAATTCGACTTCGGCCACGGGGCCGTCGCCGTGCGCGGCCGCGACCCAAGTGTCGGCGCGATACGGCGCGCCGAGCAGGCGCGCGCGCAGCGCTGCGGCCTGGGCCAGCTTGCCCGGCCAACGCCACAGTTGGCCGGCGAAGGCGCGCAGTTGCGCGGCCGGCGCCTGTTCGCAGATCGCGACCACGCGCGCGCCGTGGCGCCGCGCGGTGTCGGCCGCAGCCAACAGCAACGGCCCGCTGCCGGCGATCAGCACGCGCTTGCCGGCGATGGGCCAGCCTTGCTTGAGCAACGCCTGCAAGCCGCCGGCGCCGGTGACGCCCGGCAAGGTCCAGCCCGGAAACGGCAGCAACAATTCACGCGCGCCGGTCGCCAGCACCAGCGCGCCGTATTCCAATTCGTAAGCGATGCCGGCCTGTTCGACCAACACCCGGCCCGGTCCGGCTGCGATCACCTGGGCCTGTCCGAGCCAGCGCACGCGGTCGCCGTCGAGCAAGGCGTCGAGGCGGTCGCGCGCCGGATCCGGCCAGGGCCGGCGCACATCGCGCCGCCACACTTGGCCGCCCGCGTTGGCCTGCATATCTATCAGCGCGACCTCGGCGCCGTGCGAAGCCGCCGCGCGCGCCGCCGCCAGGCCGGCCGGGCCGGCGCCCACCACCACCACATCAAAGCGCTCAGTCATCGCAGACCACCTGCATGCCTTCGCGCGCCGGCACCAGGCAGGCGCGTTGATGCTCGACGCCGTCGATGCGCACCCGGCATTCGAAGCACACGCCCATACCGCACAGCGGCGCGCGCGGCTGGCCGCTGCGCGAGCGGCGGAAATGCGGCGCGACCGAAGCCACCGCGGCGGCGACGCTGGCGCCGGCCGGCACGTCGACCGCGCGGCCGTTGACTTCGATGCGGACCAGCGCGCTCATCGCAGCGCCCGCGCCGGCGCATACGGCGCCGGGTCGATGGCCGGCGCGCGGCCGAGCAGTTGTTCGATCAGCAATTGCGCGGTGCCCAGCGCAGTGGTGACGCCCAAGCCTTCGTGGCCGGCCGCGACCCAGGTGTGCGCACGCGACTCCAGCGCGCCGATGTACGGCCGCCCGTCCGGCGTGCACGGACGAAAGCCGGTCCACACCCGCAGCGCCTGCAGCTCGCGCAGCATCGGCACGAACGCGAACGCGCGTTCGAGCATGCGTTGCAGCATCGGCGCGGACACGGCGCGGTCGTCCCGGCCGAACTCGCGCGAGGAGCCGATCAGGATCTGTCCGGTCGGCCGCGGCTGCACGTTGAAGGCGACGCTGCTGTCGGCGTCGCCGTGGGCGCTGTCGGCGTAGCCCAGCTCCAGCAGTTGGTGACGGATGCGGCCGGGATAGCGCTCGGTGATGACCAGATGGCCTTTGCGCGAACGCATCGGCAGTTGCGGCAACAGTTCCGGCAAGGCGCAGCCGGTCGCGACCAGCACCGGGCCGCGCAGTTCGGCGCCGTCGTCCAGGCGCACGCCGTGCGCGGTCAACGCGGTCGCGCGGCGGCCGAGATAACACTCGGCCTTCAATTCGCGCGCCAGTTGCAGCAAGTGCTGGGCCACGCGCGGCGGATACACCACCGCCTCCTGCGCCACCAGCATGCCGCCGCACAGGCCCGGCGCCAGATGAGGTTCGAGTTCGTACAACTCCGCCGCCTCGATCCGCCGTGCCGCCACGCCGGCCGCAGCCAGGCGCGCGACTTTGGCCGCAACGCCGTCGAGTTCGCGCGGCTCGCGCGCCACCCACAAGGTGCCGCAGCGGCTGAATTCGGCCAGCGGCAATTCGGCGAAGCGTTCCCACAGCTGCAGCGACAGCCGCGACAGCGCCAGTTCGGCCGGATCGTCGTCCATCGCCACCAGATGCCCCATCGCCGCCGCAGTCGCACCGCCGCCGACCGGGCCGGGCTCGATCACGGCCACGCGCAAACCCTCGCGCGCGGCGCGCTCGGCGCAGGCCGCGCCGACGATGCCGGCGCCGATGACGATGAGGTCGTAACTGGCCATGCCCGCGACCGCGCTCAGCGCGCGCCGATGCCCCAGGCGAACGGGTCGGTGTCGTCGATCAGCAGCTGCGCGCGTGCGGTGATGTGCGCGCTGCCGGTGATGGTCGGGTGCACGCCGCGTTCGCCGGCGCGATAGGTCCCCTCGAACACGCTGCCCAGCACGCTTTCCTGCCGCCACACCGCGCCCGGCGCGAGCTTGCCGTCGGCGGCGAGGCAGGCGAGCTTGGCGCTGGTGCCGGTGCCGCAGGGCGAGCGGTCGTAGGCCAGCCCGGGGCACAGCACGAAGTTGCGGCCGTGCACGCCCGGCGTCGGCGAAGCGGTTTCCAGTTCGATGTGGTCGATCTCGGCGCCGTCGGCGCCGGTGACGCCGGCGGCGACCAGCGCGGCGCGAATCGCTTCGGCGAACGCGCTCAACTCGCGCACATGGGCCAACGCGATCTCCTGCGCGACCTTGGCGATGAAGAACCAGTTGCCGCCCCAGGCCACGTCGCCGCTGACCGTGCCGTAGCCGGGCACCTCGAGCTTCACCTGCGCCGCGTGGCGCCAGCTTTCGACGTTGTCGACCGAGACCCGGCCGTCCTCGTGCAGGCGCGCGCCGACCGTGCCGACCGGCGTGTCGATGCGGTGCTCGCCCGGCTCGATCCGGCCGAGGAACTGCAGCGTGCGCACCAGGCCGATGGTGCCGTGCCCGCACATGCCGAGGTAACCGACGTTGTTGAAGAAGATCGTGCCGGCGCAGGCGCCGGGCGATTGCGGCGGCAGCAGCAGCGCGCCGACCACCGGGTCGGAGCCGCGCGGCTCGCACGCCACCGCGCTGCGCCAACGGTCGAACCGCTGGGCGAAGCGCTGGCGCTGCTCGGCCAGGGGGCCGCCGCCGAGATCGGGGAATCCGGCGACCACTACGCGGGTGGGTTCGCCGCCGGTGTGCGAGTCGATGATGTCGAGGCTGTGCATGTTGGACATGCTCGCGGCGCGGGCCGCCAGGGTCTAGACGAGCTTGGCGGACGCCGATGCGGAATTCGGCATAATCGGCGGCAACCTCCGCCGCCCGCGCCGCCGCTGCCCACATGGCCCCTGCCCTGCCCGCCGCCGCTTCCGACCCGGTGCGGATCGATGCCGAACTGATGCAGACCCTGTGCGACGCGCTCGCCGACGTGGTGTTCTTCGTCAAGGACGGCGCCGGCCGCTACACCCACGCCAACCTGACCCTGGTGCGGCGGCTCGGGCTGAAGCGGCGCGAGGACGTGATCGGCCGCGAAGTGGCGGAAGTCTTCCCAGCGCGGCTGGCCGCGCGTTACGCGCAACAGGACCGGCGCGTGCTCGACGGCGGCACCATCGAGAACCAGCTCGAAGTGCATCTGTACCCGAACCGCCGGCCCGGCTGGTGCCTGACCGGCAAGCGCCCGCTGACCTTGCCCTGCGGCAGTCGCGGACTGGTCGGCTTGTCGCGCGACCTCGGCGCGCCGGACGGCCGCGACCCCACTTACGAGCGCCTGCGCCGGGTGTTCGAACACATGCAGCTGCACTTCGCCGAGCCGCTGCGCATCGCCGCGCTGGCGCGGCTGGCCGACCTGTCGGTGGCGCAACTGGAGCGGCATTTTCAGCGCGTGTTCCAGCTCACACCGCAGCAGACCCTGACCCGCCTGCGCATCGAAGCGGCGATGCGCGACCTGCACGGCGCGGCCAGCATCGCCGACGTCGGCCTGGCCTGCGGCTTCACCGACCAAAGCGCGTTCGCGCGCCAGTTCAAGGCGATGGTGGGGATGGCGCCGCGGGATTATCGGGCGCTGCATCGGGATGGGCGGTGGAGCGCGATGGGCTGAAACCGGCGCGCGCAGACGCCGCCAGGCGACGACGCGACCGGCTTCGATCGGCCGCCCTGAAGCAACGCACCGCCGTCGCGAGGACGGCGGCGCATCGATCGCTCAGTACCGGTCGTCGAAACCGAAGATCGGCTTGCGGTCCTTCCACTTGCCGTCGGTGAAGTCCGGGAACTCGAGCGTGCGGTGCTCGGCGATGGACTGCTCCGACAACGGCGTGATCGCGCTCCAGGCCACCGCGTCATAGATGTCGATCGGCATCGGCGCGTCGGCCTTGAGCGCTTCGACGAAGGCGTTGATCACGAACCAGTCCATGCCGCCGTGGCCGGCGCCGGCGGCGGTGGCGCCGTGGCGCTTCCACAGCGGGTGGTCGTACTGGTCCAGCCACACGTCGGCCTTGTCCCACTCGTGCGGCTTGCTCTTGCCTTCGATGTGGATCGAGTCGTTGACGTCCATCCACAGCCCGTCGGTGCCCTGCACGCGAAAGCCCAGCGAGTACGGGCGCGGCAGCGAGGTGTCGTGCTGCAGCACGATGGTCTCGCCGTTGGCGCAGGCGATCTGGGTGGTCACCAGGTCGCCGAGCTTGAACTTGACCTTGGCGTTGGGATGCTCCGCGCCGGCTTTCTTGACGATGTAGTCGTGCAGGCCGCGCGGCTTGCTCGACATCGCGCTGAGGTAGGTGAAGCGGTTGCCGCGATGGATGTTCGCCGCCATCGCGCAGGGGCCGATGCCGTGGCTCGGATACAGGTCGCCATCGCGCTTGACCGAATGCTCGGTGCGCCAGCGCGCTTCCGACCATCCCTTCGGTCCGAACTCCACGCCGCTGCCGTAGGGCTGGTCCGGGTTGCCGTTGTTGAACTTCACCGCACGCAGGTCGTGCTGATAGCCGCCTTGCAGATGCACCAGTTCGCCGAACAGGCCCTGCCGGACCATGTTGAGCACCGCCAGCACATCGCGGCGATAGCACACGTTCTCCAGCAGCATGTACGGCGTGCCGGTCTTGAGCTGGGTGCGCAGCACCTGCCAGTGGTCGTCCAGGGTGATGCCGGCGACCACTTCGCAGCCGACCGCGATGCGCGCCTGCATCGCCGCGATCGCCATCGGCGCGTGGTACTCCCACGGCGTGGCGACGATCACGCCGTCCAGGCCGCCCTTGGCCAGCATCTTGCGATACGCATCGACGTCGCCGCCGTCGCCGTAGGTCGCGGGCTTGGGCTTGGGCTTGCCGGCCTTGTCGATCATCGCCAGCGCGCGGCCGAGCATGATCGGTTCGATGTCGCACAGCGCGACGACTTCGACGTCGTCGCGGCGCACCAGTTCCTTGAGCAGCACCTGGCCGCGCATGCCGGTGCCGATCAGGCCCAGGCGCAGCTTGGAGCGCTTGCGCGCGAGCGCCGGTGCGAAGGCGTTGGCGGCCAGCAAAGTGCCCGCGGTCGCGGAGCTGGCGATGAAGTCGCGTCGGTTCATGCAAAGGCCTCGGTGGATGCGGTGCGGCGAATAGACGACGTCAGAAGGACGCCTCGGCGCTGCGCCCGGCGCAGCGTTGATCGAAACATATCGGAAGGTAAATCTTTCTAATTTCTTTCGATAAAATATATTACGAATATTCAGGATGCATTTTGCGCCGCACAATGTGGCATAAGTATCGAATTCATTAGGATAGATCGCGAAGCGCGGCGAAAACCGAAAGTTTATCGTTGAGAATTACAAGGAATCGAAAGATGTCGGCCGTTCATTCCACCCCATTGCGCTCGCTGTATGTCCATCCCTGGGACGTGGCCTCGCGCGGCGCGCGCGAGTTCGCCGCGCAGGCGAGCGCGCTGGGCATGACCGGCGCGACCCTGGCGCTGAGCAGCCACGGCGGCCAGTTCGTCAGCCCGCAGCACCGCGGCAGCCGCGTGGTGTTTCCCGAGGACGGCGCGGTGTGTTTCGAACCCGATCCGCGCGGCTACGGCGAGATCGCGCCGCTCGCGCACAGCGACCCGGCGCTGCGCCACGTCGTCGACGATCTCGCCGGCGACGCGCGCCTGCAACTGCGCGCCCGCATCGTACTGCTGCACAACCGCCCGCTGGGCGCGCAGCATCCGCTGCACGTGGCGCGCAACGCCTGGGGCGATGCCTACGTCCACAACCTGTGCCCGTCTTCGCCGGCCGCGTTCGAGTATGCGCTGGCGCTGTGCGCCGACATCGCCCGCCTGCCGCTGCGCGGACTGGTGCTGGAAACGCCGAACTGGCTGCCTTATGCGCACGGCCATCGCCACGAATTCATGCAGGCGCGCGGCAACCTGTGGCTGGAAACGCTGCTGGGCCTGTGCTTCTGCAGCCACTGCCGGCGCCTGGCCGGCGACGCCGACCTGGACGCCGACGCGCTGGCGGCGCGGGTGCGCGCGCGCACCGATGCGTATCTGGCCGCGCCGGTGGACGCCGCGCCGGATCAGGCGGCGGCGTGGCTGATGGCGGATCTGCTGGAGATGCCGCAGTTGGCGGCGTATCTGCAGCTGCGGCAAAAACGCGTCGCCGAGGTGGTCGCGGCGATCCGCGCGCGGGTGCCGCGCGACCGCGAGGTGTGGACGATTCCCACCGCGCAGCGGCCGACCGCCAACGCCTGGCTCGAAGGCAGCCACCTCGCCGCCCTGGCCCGCGCCTGCGACGGCGTGGAAGTGCCGTTCTACGAAGCCGACGCCGCGCGCGTGGCCGCCGACGCCTTCGACACCGTGCAGCGCGTCGGCGACCCGGCGCGGGTGCGCGCGATCCTGCGCCCCGGCCCGCCGGACCTGGGCGACGGCGCCGAGCTCGGCGCGGCGCTGGCGGCGTTGCAGGCCGCGGGCATCGGCGGGGTTTCGTTCTATCACTATGGACTGCTGCGTCCGGATCGCTTGCAGGCGCTGGCGGCGCAGTTGCGCGCCGAGACGGCGCCGCCCGCGCCGCGACAGACGCGCTACGCATGAACGCGCTGCGCGCCGCATCGATGCTCGACCACCGCGGCGCGCCCGCTTCGCCCGCGCTCGCGTCCTGGCGGCCGCGCACGGTAACGCGCCCGCGCGTGGCCGATGATGCGAGCCAGCGCCGCGCGTTCCGATCCGCCGGCGCCGCGCCCGGCCGCCGGCCGCGAGCGCAGCGACGCATCGGGGAGCGTTACTGAGATGGCGATCAACGAGGCATTGCGCGCGCTGCAAACCCAGACCCTGCTGCCGGGCGTCAAAGGCCTGCCGCTGCGCGCGCCGCTGCGGCAGGACCAGATCGCCGCACAAGGCTACGACGTGCTCGACGGCCGCCTGTCGTACCCGGTCGCGGTGCTGCGCCAGTCCACGCTCGAACACAACCTGGCCTGGATGCGCGACTTCGCCGCGCGCGCCGGCGCGCTGCTGGCGCCGCACGGCAAGACCACGATGAGCCCGCAGCTGTTCCAGGCCCAACTCGACGCCGGCGCCTGGGCGATCACCTTGGCGACGATCCCGCAGTTGCGCGTGGCCCACCGCTTCGGCGTGCGCCGGGTGCTGCTGGCGAACCAGCCGGTGGCCTACGCCGATATCGAAAGCCTGGCCGCGCTGCTGCGCGAGGACGCGGACTTCCAGGCCTGGGTGCTGGTCGACTCCAGCGCCGGCGCCGCGCGCTTGAACGAGGTCATGGCCCGCCACGCGCCGCAGCGCCGCCTGCCGGTGCTGGTGGAGTTGGGGCTGGACGGCGGCCGCACCGGCGCGCGCGGCGGCGAGGCCGCGCTGGCGCTGGCGCGCGAAGTCGCGGCCGCCTCGCACCTGAGCCTGGCCGGCATCGAAGGCTACGAAGGCCTGTGGACCGGCGCCGACCGCGCCGCCGACCTGCAGCGCGTGCACAGCCTGCTGGCGCAGATGCTGGAACTGACCCGCCGCTGCGACCAGGCGGCGCTGTTCGACGGCGAGGACATCCTGATCAGCGCGGGCGGCTCGGCCTATTTCGATTTCGTCGCCGACGCCTTCGCCAGCCTCGATGGGCTTTCACGGCCTGTGCGGCGGGTGTTGCGCTCAGGCTGCTATCTGACTTCCGACCACGGCCTCTACCATGGCCTGCAACAGGAAATGCGCACCCGTCACGGCGCCGAGTTCCGCCACGGCCTGCAGCCCGCGCTGGAGCTGTGGGCGATGGTGCAGTCGCGGCCCGAACCCGGGTTGGCGCTGCTGACTTTGGGCAAGCGCGATGCGTCCTACGACGTCGAGCTGCCGCGCCCGCTGCAATGGCATCGCCCCGGCGAACCCGCGCCGCGCCCGCTGCGCGAGACGCGCATCGCGCGCATGAACGATCAACACGCTTACCTGGAACTGCCGCCCGAGCATCCGCTGCAAGTCGGCGATCTGGTCGCGGTCGGCATCTCGCATCCGTGCACCACCTTCGACAAATGGCCGTTGATGCTGCTCAGCGACGACAGCTATCGCATCGTCGGCGCGATCAACACCTTCTTCTGACCGACCCTGCAATGAGGAGCGCGCCCTCGTGTCCGACAACCTGATCCCGGCGATCCGCGGCGCGCTGCCCGAGCTGCGCCCGGCCGAACGCAAGGTCGCCGCCATGGTCCTGGCGGAAATGGACTTCGCCGCCTGCGCCAGCATCAGCGCGCTGGCCGCGCGCGCCGGCGTGTCCGAGCCCAGCGTGACCCGGTTCTGCCGCGCGGTCGGCTGCGGCAGCCTGCGCCAGTTCAAGCTGCAACTGGCGCACAGCCTCGCCGCCGGCGTGCCGTACCAGGCGGTCACCATCGACAAGCGCGACGGCGCGGCGGCGCTGGTGCACAAGGTCTGCGACGGCATCGCCGCGGCACTGGAGGATGTGCGCGAACGCATCGACCCGGCCGCGCTCGACGACGCCGCCGCGGCGATCTCCGCCGCGCGGCGGGTGTGCTGCATCGGCATGGGTTCGGGCTCGGGCGTGGTCGCGCAGGAAGCCTCGCTGCGCTTGTTGCGCCTGGACATCGCCGCCAGCGCGCACAGCGATGGTCAGTTGCAGCGGTTGGCCGCGGGCATGCTCGGCGACGGCGACGCGCTGCTGGCGATCTCGTTGTCGGGTTGCAGCGCCGAGGTCAACGACAGCGCGCGCATCGCCCGCCGCCGCGGCGCGCGGGTGATCGCGCTGACCCAGCCCGGCACGCCGCTGGGCCGCGAGGCGCAGGTGCCGCTGTTGTTGCCGCTCTCCAGCGCGTCCACGCCGTATTCGCCGGGCGTGGCCCAGCTGATGCAGCTGGCGATCGTGGACATGCTGGCCATCGCGGTGGCGCTGCGGCAACAACCGGCGGTGCTGGAGAAAGCCCGCCGGGCCAAGGCCGAAGCCGAACGTTCGCGCTCGGCCGGCGCCGCATTCGCCGCCGCGGCGAGCGCACGGCCATGAACGATCGCGATTTCCAGCCGGCGATGGCCGAAGCCGAGCGCCATCGCAGCGACCGCAGCGCGACGCCGGCCGATGCCGCCACGCACGAGACGCGCATCGCCGCGCCGCGCGCGCTGCGCGGCGACAACCTCGAAACCGCTGTTGGCGCGAAGCCGGCGCCTCGCGCCGACCGCTCGCTGGCAACGCGCGGGCCGCGCCTGCCGGACGTCGCCCTGATCGGCGTGGATTGGGGCGCGACCCATCTGCGCGTGCACGCCTTCGACGCGCACGGCGGCGTGCTCGCCACCCGCCGCAGCGCGCGCGGCCTGGCCACGTTGGCCGCACCGGACGAATTCGCCGACGCGCTCGACGAGTTGCTCGGCGCGGATCTCGACGACGGCCGCGCGCCGATCCTGCTGGCCGGCATGGCCGGCGCGCGCCACGGCTGGCAGGAAACGCCGTGCGCGCCGCTGCCGGCCGATGCCTCCGCGCTCGCGGCGTTGTTGCAACCGCTGCAATTCCGCGGCCGTCGCGCGGCGATCGTTCCCGGCGTCGCCGCAGCGGACGCCGGTTTCGCCGACGTCATGCGCGGCGCGGAAACCCAGGCCCTGGGCATCCCGCCGGGAACCGCGCGCGCGGTCGCGCCGGGCACGCACAGCCGATGGCTGCGCCTGCGCGACGGCGCCGTGACCGGATGTTCCAGCTACGCGACCGGCGAGCGCTACTCGCTGCTGCTCGAGCGAAGCCTGCCCGGACGCAGCCAACCGGCGCGGGCCTGGTCCGAACGCGGTTTCCTGCTCGGGCTGGACGCCGCACGCGCGCATCCGGACCGGCTGCACGAGTTGTCCGGCGCGCATGCACAGCCGATGCGCGACGCCGTGCCGGCCGGGGAACTGCCGGCGTTCCTGTCGGGACTGCTGATCGGCTACGAATGCCTGAGCGCGCTGGCGGCCGACGGCGCGAACTGCGAAACCGCCATCGTCGGCGACGCGCGCCTGGCCGCGATCTACGCGTTGGCGCTGCGCCGTTACGGCTGCCCGCACTACATCATCGAAGGCGACACCGCCTTCTGCCACGGCCTGTGGCGCATCGCGCGCGAGGCCGGGTACGCATGAGCGCCGCCGCGAGCGCGCGCCAGCGCCGGCACCGACGCAACGGGCGAACCGCGAGCGCGGCGACGACGCGAGCGAGTCAGCGCGTGTCGGCCTCGGCGCGGTGCGCGTAGCTGAGCACGCGCGTGGCCCGCCAGGCGTCGCCGTCGCGATGCCAGAGCACGACGAACTCGCCGCGGCCCTCGCACACGCCGCCGTCCGGCGCGCAGAAGCGATGCTCGCCGATCTCCATCGCGCCGAATCCGGGCAAGGGATAGACCCGCAGGCTGCCTTGCACCAGTTCGCGGCGGATCTTGCCGCACACGTTGCGTCGCGTGTTTTCCAGCATGCGTTCGCGGGTCCAGGTGACCCCGCCGCGGTCGTGATAGAACTCCACCTTCTCGTCGAACAGCGCCGCATGGCGGGCGAGCTGGGCCGGATCGGCGCAGCGGTTGAACGAGTCGAACAACTGCGTATCCAGTCCGGCGACCAAGTCGGTCAGCGCCTGTCCCTCGGGCAGCGGCGGCGGCGCGACGGGTTGCTTGGCCGCGACCGCTCCCGACATCGCCGCGATCGCCACGGCCGTGCATCCCGCGGCGCGGGCCGCCTTGCTTGCGTGTGCGAACATCGAAACGCTCCGTTTTCGTATGCGCCGCAGACTAACCCGCGCGGCCGCGCGCAGCCGGGGCCATAGGTCACGGGGTCGTCCGTCACGGTGGCGCGCGGCCGGGTCGTATCGCGAGGTTGCGGCCGGCGCTGTTTCGCCGCAGCCATCGCGACGAAACCCGCGCGCGGCTCAATCGTTCGCCGGCGCCGCGCCTTCGTCGTCCGCCGGCGCTTCGGCGGCGGCCACCGTCACCGCCACCAGACGCAGCCGCGTTTCCGCTTCGTCCTGCGCAGCCGGCGTCTCGACGATGGCCCGGCGGATCTCCGCCAGCATCGGCAGCAGGTTGTAGAACGAATTGGCCACGGCCTTGCGACCCATCGCGGTGTAACGGTCGCCTTCGCACAACGCGAACCAGGTCGCGTTATGCAGGGCCTGGATCGCGCGGTCGGCCTGCGCGGCGGAAACGGTGTGCGTGCTCATGGCGGCCTCTCGTCGGCGGAATGCAAGCAGCGATGAGCCAATCTAGCCGAGCGCCGGTGCAGCGCCTGCGACGGCGTCCCGAATTACGCCGACGCAGATTCGCGGCGTTGTGCTGGCGATCAGTTTCGTTCGGTGCGACGCGGCGATGGAATCCTGGTTGCCGTTCCGGCCGACGCCCGTCGCGCCGCCCCGCCAACGCGCGCAACGCCGCGGCGCATCGGGAATGCCTCATGTCCGATCTCATCGACCAAGCGCAACACTTCGAAGCCATCAATCTGGCGCAGTCGCTGCTGGCGCAACAGCGGCGGGCCGAAACCCAGCCGCGTCCGGCGGCATGCGGCCACTGCCTCAATCGCGAGTGCCTGGAGCCGTTCGACGCAGCCGACCAGGCGCGCCTTTACTGCGGCCCGCCCTGCGCCGAAGCGCATCTGCGTCAGCTGACGCTGGCCAGGCAGCGCTCGGGCGCGCGCTGATGCCCGGCGAGGCGCTCCGGGCGCGCTCAAGGCACTGAATGAGCTGAATAAAATTATCGATTCGCCGACGCAAGGGATCGATTCAGATTTCGGGTAAATCGGGTTTGCAGTCACATTCAATCGCGCAGATGCGATCCGACGGCCGGCAGAACGAAGCGGCACGAGCCGCAGCCTGACGTCGCCGCGGTCGGATCTCGCCGCCGCCGGCGGTGGCCGTGCGCCGACGGCATGAATGGCCCTGTCGCCGCCGCATGGCCGCGCGCACCGTGGAAGCCCGTTTGTGCGAACCGCCCGCATGCCCACGCCCGCTTCCCCTTCGCGCCGCCGCATCCTATTCGACGCGCTCGCCGGCACCGCCGCGCTGAGCCTGGCCCCGCTGGCCCGCGCGACTGGCGCGACTGGCGCGACCATCGCCGCCAAGACCCTGCCCGGCACCGATCTGGTTCTGCCGACCGGCAGCATCCACGACTTCGACTTCTTCGTCGGCGCGTGGAACTTCCGCAACTACCGCCTCAAGCGCCGCTGGGTCGGCAGCCGCGACTGGGACGAGTTTCCCGCCTCGCTGCGCTGCGAGAGCCGCATGGGCGGCGTCGTCAATCTCGACGAAGGCGTGTTCCCGACCAAGGGCTGGCAGGGCATGACCCTGCGCGTGTTCAATCTCGAGGAGCAGCGCTGGTATCTGTACTGGATCAACAGCAGCACCGGCCAGTTGTTCCCTCCGGTGGCCGGCGGCTTCGACGGCGACCGCGGCGAGTTCTACGGCGAAGACCGCGACGAAGGCCGGCCGGTCAAGGTGCGTTTCCGCTGGACCCGCATCGATGCCGATCGCGCGCGTTGGGAGCAGGCGTTTTCGCTGGACGGCAAGCAATGGGAAACCAACTGGAAAATGGAGCACACGCGGGTCGGGGCCTGAGCGCTGCTGGCGGAATCTCCAACCGCCATCCGCGCGAACGCGGGGATCCAGAGGCTTCAGCGTCCTGTGTGGGCTTGGCGATGCTCGCTCGCCGCCCGCATGACATCCCTCATCCCCGCCGCGCGCGCGGACCGGCTACGCTACCGGCATGGCCAAGCATGCCGGCTCCGTATTCAGCGTCGACGTCACCGGCCTGGACCGCGACGCCGGCCAGCCCGCCTACGCGCGCATCGGCGAGCGCATCCGCACCGCCATCCTCAGCGGCGCGCTGGCGCCGAACGCGCGCCTGCCGTCCGGCCGCACCCTCGCGCGCGATCTCGGCGTGGCCCGCAACACCGTCGATTGGGCCCTGGATCAGCTCGTCGCCGACGGCTACATCGTGCGCCGCCGCGGCGCCGGCAGTTATGTCGCCGCGCAATTGCCCGAGCGCGATGCGCCGCCGCGAAAGCCCGAGCTCAACCGCCCCGCCGTCGCCGACACCGCACCGCGCCGCCTCTCGCGCCGCGCCGACGCCTTGCGCGCCTATCCGGGCCATTACCAGCCGGCCGCATCCACTCCGTTCGCGCCATCGTTGCCGCCGACCGACCTGTTCCCGCGCGAAATCTGGAACCGCCTGCTGCAGCGCGAAGCCGCGCGGCCGGGCGACGACTACTGGCACTACGGCGCGAGCAACGGCCTGCCCGCGCTGCGCCGCGCCATCGCCGCGCACGCCGCGGCGATGCGCGCGGTGCGCTGTTCGCCCGAGCAGGTGATCGTCGTCACCAGCACCCAGCAGGCCGTCGAGCTGGCGGCGAAGGTGCTGGCCGATCCGGGCGACAAGGCGTGGTGCGAGCTGCCCGGCTATCCGCCGGTGCGGCACGGACTGCGCAGCGCCGGGCTGGAGGTGGTGGATGTCGCGGTCGACGACGAAGGCCTGGATGTCGCCGCCGGCCTCGAAACCGCGCCCGAGGCGCGCCTGGCCTACGTCACCCCGGCGCATCAATACCCGTTGGGCGTCGAACTGTCGCTGCCGCGCCGCCGCGCCCTGCTCGACTGGGCGCATCAACGCGATGCTTATGTGCTCGAAGACGATTACGACGGCGACTACCGCTACGAAGGCCGGCCCATCGCCTCGCTGCAAGGCATGGACGAACGCGGCCGCACGATCTACATCGGCAGCTTCAACAAGATCCTGTTTCCGGCGCTGCGCATCGCCTACGCGATCGTGCCCGAGCCGCTGGCGGATGCCTTCGTCGACGCCAAGCACATCGCCGACGGCCACACCGCGCTGCTCATGCAGGGCGCGCTGGCGGCGTTCATCGACGAAGGCCATCTCGGCTCGCACCTGCGCAAGACCCGCGCCGCCTACGACCGGCGCCGGCTGGCGTTTCTCGATGAAGCCGGCGCGCTGCAGCGCTGGCTGCGCTTCGGCCCGGCGCTGGCCGGCATGCACGTGGCGGCGCGCTTCACCGATGCCGCGGCGGCGCTGGACGATCGCGCCGTGGCCGCGGCCTGCGTCGCGGCCGGCGCGGTCGTGCACCCGTTGTCGAAGTATGGAAACCGCGGACGCGGCGGCCTGGTGTTCGGCTTCGTCGGCGGCGAGCGCGCGCAGGCGCGGCGCGGGCTGGAGACGGTGGCGCGGGTGCTGGAGCGCGGTTGACGGGCCGCGCCGCGCGCGGCGATCAGATCGGCACTTCCTCGCCCGCCGCCTGCTGCACGGTGACCCGGTCGCGGCCGCCGGCCTTGCTCGCGTACAGCGCCGCATCGGCGCGTTCGAGCAGTTGTTCGTAGCTCTCGCCGGCGCGCAGCTCGGCCACGCCCATGCTCAGGCTGAGGTTGAGCGGCTGGCCGTTGAGGCTGGGCGGGTTGGCGCCGACCGCGCGGCGCAGGTGCTCGGCCACCACCAGGCCCTGCTCGAGCCGGGTGCCGGGCAGGCCGACCAGGATCTCGTCGCCGCCGTAGCGGCCGCACAGGTCGGTCGAGCGCAGGCGCTGGCGGGTGCGTTCGGCGACCGAGCGCAGGGCTTCGTCGCCGGCGCTGTGGCCGTGCTGGTCGTTGATGCGCTTGAAGTGGTCGATGTCGAAGAACACCACGGTCAGCGGGCGGCGGGTGCGGTGGGCGGCGTGGATGGCATCGCGCAGCGCCTGCTCGATCGCCTGCCGGTTCATCACGCTGGTCAGGCGGTCGTAGGTGGCGCGGTGCTTGGCGGTGTCGTGGTCGTGGCGCAGCTTCTGCAGCTTCGCCGCCAGGCCCAGCAGCAGGCCCAGGCCGCCGAACACCAGGCCGATCGGGTAGGCGTATTCGAGCCAGGCGAACATCGGCCACCAGCGCTGGAAGCCGCCGACCAGCACCACCAGCACCGCCAGCAGCGGCGCCCACGCGGCGAGCAGGAAATAGGCCTCGCGCTGGCGCTGGGCGATCGCCACCGCGCTGGCGTAGGCGACCGTCAGGATCACCGTCAACAGCATCAGGTTGCCGAAGCTGGCGCTGAAGCTCCAGGTGTGCACCAGCGACACCAGCAGCAGCGCGCCCAGCACCCAACTGCAGACGTTGAGCACGCGCGTGACCGCGGGCTGGGTCGCGCGCAGGTCCAGGTAGAACACCAGGAAGCGCACGCTGGCGATCACCGCCGCGGTGTTGAGCACGACGTTGGTGCGGCGGTTCGGCAGCACGTCCTGGAACCACGGCAGCATGCGGATCTCGCCGCCCTCCACCGCCAGGTTGACGGTCTGCACCAGCAAGGTCAGCGACAGATAGGCGTAGCCGCGTTCGCGCAGGCCGACCCAGAAACCGAAGGCGAGGATCGCGGTCGCGCCCAGCGCGGTCAGCACCACGCTGCGCAGGGCGACGTGGCTCATGTCCTGGCGATGGACCAGGGCCAGCGGCTCCACCCGCAGGGTCGAGGGGGTGAACTCGGTCGCCCAGGTGCGCAGGTAGATCACCTCGCCCTTGCGCAGCCCGCCCTCCAGCGGATAGACCACGAACCGCGAGGAATGCTGGAACTCGCTGCCGCGGCCGTGCAGCGCGCGCCGCACCGGGTCGGCGTCGCGGTGGCGCCAGATGTCGAAGAACTTGCGGTAGGGCTGGTCGATCACCAGCTGCGGCAGCTCGTCCTCGCCGACCTCGGCGGTGGCGACCAGGCGCAGCCATTGCGGCTTGCGCCCGGAATAGACGATGCGCTCGCCCTGCTGCGGCGCGAAGCGCGCGTCCAGCCGCCCCGACAGCACCTGCGCCAGCGGCGGATCGACGCCGGGCCCGAGCCGCGAGACCGCGAACGGCTGCGCGCAGGCCAGCGCCGCCGCGCTCAGACCCAGCAGGGCCAGCAGGGTCTGCCACAGTAGGCGCCAGGACCGATCCATTTCCTCAACACGATGACGTAAGCGACGCAGGATAGCCCAGCGTATACGGCTCCCCGCCCGGCCCCGCCGCCGGCGCCGGCGGGCCGAACGCGGAACTGCGACGCCGATCCCCAACGCGGGCGCCGCCACGCCCGTTCACCCGTGCGGCCGCGCCGCGCACAGCGTTTGTAAGCGAAGGTGAAGTTGAGAACCCGGCCCGGTTTCGGCGCCGGCCGCGCCGCGATGCTGACGCCCCTCGGCCGGGCCGCTGTCTGCGTCCCGAGCCGCGGGCGGCCGGCATGCGGCCGCGCGGCGCTTGCCCGCGCCGCGTCCGCATGCAGGCCGCGCACTCGCAGTCGCACCCATCGCGCGCGGACGCAGGACGCAGGCAGGAGCCGCCGCGCGCGCCACCGGCGCCGTCCGCGCCGTCCGCATCGGATCCCCCTCGCACCCGCCCGGCGCCGCGCGCGCCCGGCGCGGTCGCGGCCTGGCCGTCGCTGGCGCGCGGCGCCAAGGCCGCGCAGTGCGAAGCCACGGGGAACGCGGACGGCGCGGCGGCGTCTGCCCATCCGCATGCTCCCAACGCTTTCTTCTGGAGACGCAATGAACAAGCTCGCTGTGATCGCCCTGGCCCTGGCCGCCGCGCTGTCGGCCGCCGCCGCCCAGGCGCACTCCCCCGCCACCGCGCCCGCCGCCCGCGCCGCGGCCGCCCCGACCTGGAAGCCGCTGACCCCCGGCACCACCTGGAACTGGCAGCTCGACGGCCGCGCGGTCAATTCCGCCGTGCTCGACGGCTCGGCCAACCCCAAGAAAATGCTCGACATCGACCTGGACGCGACCCCGGCCACGACCATCGCCGCGCTCAAGGCCAAGGGCATCTACGTGGTGTGCTACACCGAAGTGGGCAGCTACAACATGGATCGCGCCGACGCCGCCGAGTTCCGCAAGGTGCCCGGCCTGATCGGCAAGCAGATGGACGGCTTCGACCGCGAGTACTGGGTCGATGTGCGCAAGACCGACGCGCTGATGCCGATCATGACCGCGCGCCTGGACAAGGCCCGGGCCAAGGGCTGCGACGGCGTCGAGCCGGACCTGGACGACTCGTTCAACCAGGGCGTGGACAAGACCGGCTTCGACCTGACCATGGAAGACTCGCTGTATTACCTGCAGTTGCTGGTCGACGCGGCGCATGCGCGCGGCATGTCGATGGGCCTGAAGAACGGCCCGGAGATGGCGCCGTACGCAGCGGTGTTCGCCGACTGGGCGCTCAACGAGGAATGCAACCAGTGGGGCGAGTGCGGCAACTACAAGGAGTTCATCAAGCGCAACAAGGCCGTGTTCCAGGTCGAGTACCGTTCCAACGGCACCCGGGTCAAGGACTTCTGCCCGGCCGACAACAAGAGCAACTTCGACGGCCTGCTGAAAGACGCCAGCGAAGCGCTGCACGCGCTGCCGCGCGACGCTTGCCGCAACGGTTGATCCAGGCGTGACCACGCCGCGGCATCGCTCGCCGCGGCCGGGCCGGCTCCCGTCGGGGGCCGGCCTTTTCGTTGGCGTGCGCGCCGCGCCGGAGCCGCTTGGACGCCGGCGCGCTCAGGAATTGCGCCACGCCGCCGGCGCCCGCGCGCGCCCTTCCGGGCGTTCGAAGTCGCGGCCCAGATAGGCCTTGCAGCGGAACTGGTCGATGTCGTTGATGCGCAGGATGTTGCGCTTACGGCTCACCAACCCGCTGCGGTGCCAGGTCTGCAATTGCGCGTTCAACTTCGGCCGGCTGGCGTTGACCATCGCCGCCAGGATGCTCTGGGTCGGCGGCAGCGCCACTTCGAAATCGCCGCCGCGCGCCTGCGGCTGGTTGTGCATCAGCGACAGCAGATAGCGCGCCAGGCGCGACTCCAGGCGGTGCAGGCACATCGTCTCCAGGCTCTCCACCGCCTGGCGCAGACGCAGGCACAGCGAGGCGTGGGCGCGCTCGATCACCACCGGGTCGTTGGTCAGGCTGGGGAAATGCCGGCGCGGCAGCAGCAGCACCCGGGTCGGGCTGTAGGCCACGGCGGTGAAGGTGTGGGCGTGGTTGTCCAGCAGCGGGGTTTCGTCGACCGTCTCGCCGCTGTCGATGGTGTCCACGATCAGTTCCTGGCCGTCGGGCCCGTACAGCAGTTTGTAGATGCGGCCGTGCACAACGAAGGCGAGGAAGTCGCTGGGATCGTTCTTGAAGAACAGCGCGTCGCCTTCCTCGAGGTTGGCCTCGCTGCTGTGGCGGGCGATGTGCTCCAGCAGCGTCGTGGGCAGGCCGCGCAGCAGCGCGCAGCGGTCCAGGCCCCAACGGCGCCGGCGCACCGCCACGCCATCGTCGGCGGTCAGCGCCATGCGCCCGGCCGCGCCGGCGGCGCGGCGGCGGTTGCGCCGGCGCGGCCGGCGGCGATGCGGCCGCGCGGGCGGCCGGTGGCAGGATTCATAACGCCCCCTGTGGACGTCGGCATGGCGCGGCCGCGATGCGGCGCGCGGCGCGGACGATCGACCCGGCGCGGTGCGGGCCAGCCGCGCCGCGGCGCGCGGCCGGATGCGGCTGGGAACGATGCCGGCGCCGCGCAGCGGACCGGCATCGCGTGGCGCGGGCCTTACGGGCCGTACGGATTGCTCTTGAACGACTGCAGCACGGTCATCAGGCTGGTCAGGTTGTCCGACACGCCGGTCTGGGCGATCTTTTCGGTCGCGCCGGCCGCGGCGGTGGTGTCGAGGCTGTAGATCTGCATCACGCCCTGGTTGGCGGCCGCCTGCGCCAGCGAGGTCTGCTGCTGCTGCGAGGCGATGGCGTTTTCGAACAGCAGGCCGGTGGAGTGGGCCGCCGACTGGTACATCGAACCCATCGCGAACGCGGGGCCCTCGGCGATGACCTTGACGTTGGACTGGGTGACGGCGTCGGTGATCTGGTTGTTGACTGCGGTGGGGTATGCCATGGATCGGTCCTCAATGACGGATTAAGTCGGCTCCACGGCGCCGGCCCGACAAGCCGGCCGGCGCCGCACCGCCCGATCGCGCGGATCGGGCGCCACGCGTTACTTGAACGCGCGCAGCACGGTCAGCAGGCTGGTCAGGTTGTCCGACACGCCGGTCTGGGCGACCTTCTCGGTCGCGCCGGCGGCGGCGGTGGTGTCGAGGCTGTAGATCTGCATCACACCCTGGTTGGCCGCCGCCTGCGACAGCGAGTTCTGCTGCTGCTGCGCCGCCACGGCGTTTTCGAACAGGATGCCGGTGGAGTGCGCCATCGACTGGTAGATCGAACCCATCGCGAAGGCAGGCGCCTCGCCGATGACCTTGACGTTGGACTGGGTGACGGCATCGGTGATTTGATCGTTGACGGCGGTCGGGAATGCCATATCGAGCTCCTTGGAATTTTGAAGTACGGCCGCTGCCGTACATCGCTGATTAACGAGTCGTCAGTTGCTTTGTGAAGCGGCCGGACCGTTCGCCTGTGCGGCGTTGTTGGGGTTGTTGTCGCGGTCGGGGCGAGCGGCGGAATCGCCGTCGCGGCCGGTCGCGCGCGACTCGTCGGGGTGCGCGGAACCGGTGGTTTGGGGAGGCAGCAAGCCGTTGGACTGGGCGGCGCCGATCACGTCCTGCAACTGGCGCGCGAGCGGGCCGATCTGGCGTTGGAAACATGCATCGACTTCGTGCCGGACCAGATCGGCCAGGCGCGCGGCGATCTGCTCCATCGGCGTGGGTGGAATCGCGGCGGCGCCGGGCGCGGGCTTGGCCGGCATCAGGTCCTGCAGCGATTGCGCGCGCTCGACCGCGCCGAGCACGGCGGTTTCGGCGGCGCGTTCGGCCTTGGCGTTGCCGTCGACGGCGGCCTGGGCGCGGTTGAGGCTCTGCCGGATCACCGCCTCGATCTGCTGGCGTCCGTTCTCCAGCACGCCGGCGGCGCCGCCGGGCGGCGGCGAAGGCGACGGCGAGGCCGGCGCAGGCGGCTGCGATTGCGCGCCGACCATCGCCACGTAAGCGCTGAGCACCTGCTGCTCTTCCGCCTGCAGGGCGCGGCCGAGTTGGGTGCGGGCGAAGCTGCGCACGGCCTCGTCGAGTTCGGACAGCGCCGAGGCTGGCGCAGGATCCGGTGCGGGTGCCGGTGCGGGCGCGGGCGATGGCGACGACTGCTCGGCTGGGGGTGCAGCAGCAGCCGGCGGCTGCGATTGCTCAGGTGCGGGCGTAGCTGCGGCGGGCGCCGGCGGCGATTGCTCGGGTACGGGCGCAGTTGCAACGGTCGCCGGCAGCGACTGCTCGGGCGCAGGCGCGGATGCGGGTTCAGCCGCCCCCGTCGTCGCGGACGCGGGCGGCGACGCGCCCGGCGGCGGCGGCGGGCTGGTCGGCGAATTCTGCGGCGGGGTCTGCGAGGCGTACATCAGCGCGCCTCCAGCAGGCGCAACAGCGCCTCCAGCAGCTTGGGATCGTGCAGACGCTGGGCCAGCAGGCGGGCGATCTCGCCCTGCTCGACCGGCTCGGGCCGCGGCGACGGCGCGGTCGCCGGCTTGGGCCGGGGCACCGCAGGCGCAGGCGGCGGCGCGGCGCGGCCGCCCGCGCGGGTCGCGGCCGGCGCAGCGAACAGGCCTTCCAGTTCGTCATGCAGCAGGTATTCGAGATTCTCGTCCATCGCGAACTCCGGTCTTACACGTGATGCGATACGCAATGAGGGCGCCGATCAGGCCGACGATGCCGTTGCAGATGCGAACACCGTCACCACCGAATCGGGCGCTTTATAACCATTGACCGCCACCTGGAGCGTCGGCGGCGCCTTCGCCACCGGCGAGGGCGGGCCGACGGTGACGCTCCAGTAGGCGCCGGACACCGTGTCGATCAGCGTCTGCAACTGCACGGCGACCTGATCGGCGTCGGGGATGTTCACCGCTTCGGTGCCCGAGTCGGTCGGCGCCTGTTCGCCCGCGGCGGGCGCCAGCGGCATCAGGCTGTAGGCCATCAACAGCGCGCAGCGCAGGTACTCGGCGCGGCTGTCGGTGTGCTCCACGCCCTGGCCGTCGCAGCCGAGCAGGTAGCTGCGCCAGTTGGCGAACAAGGACAGCACCCGCGTCGCCGCATCGAACCAGACCGCGCGCGACGCGCTGAGGCCGATCATCGCCTCCAGCAGCACGCCGAAACAGTCGCTCCATTCGTTGGCGGCGCGCGCGTCGTAGATCGGCGCCATGGCCTTGCCGAGCAGCGCCGGCAGCGCCGCGCCGACCCGGTCCATGAAATCGGCGCCGTCCTTGCAGGTCCGGCTCAGCTCCAGCAGCGCCTGCACATCGCTGCGGTCCAGCGAGCGCACGCCGGCGTACATCACCCGGTCGCTCAGTTCCTGGATCGCATTGGTGTCGATATAGCCCTGCAGATGGCGCAGGCCGCGGTTGAGGCGGTAGCTCTCGCTGGAGTCGAACAGGCCCGAGGCGCCGGTGATCGCGTTGCTGCCCAGGTTGGTGTCGAAGGCCACGTAGGGATAGCGCGCGCCGACGTAGCTGCGGTAGTAGTAGGCGTGGCCGAGCCGGAACACCATCGGCCGGTCGCCCTGGGCCAGCACCTGGTAGTAGTTCTCGCCCTTCTCGCCGGGCAGCGCCGGCGTCTTCGGCACGGTGTCGAAGGCCTCGCTGATCGCCATCATGTTGCGCTTGCCGGTGTAGGCCACCAATTGCCGCGTGCGCGCGCTGTTGCCGTCGTAGCGGCGCAGCATCAAGCCGTCGATGGTCAGCGAATCGTTGCGGAACAGCTCGTCGAACAGGCCCGAGACGTGCTCGCCGGGCAGGCGCGGCGCGTCGGGCGTGCCGTCGGTGCCGCGCCAGTGCTCGGCCTCGCGGCTGCGCGCGGCGTCGATGCCGGTCAGCACGTAGCGCCAGAACGCGCGATAGAACGACGCCGGCAGCGGCGCGCTCAGATAGGTCATGGCATAGCCGATCGCCGAACGATTGTCCATCGCCACGCCCATGCCTTCGCCGCAGTGGATGTGGTTGCTGAATTTCAGCGCCAACTTGAGCGGATAGCTCGGCGGCGAGGTGTCCGCGCCGAAGCGCGCGGTCAGCTCGGCACGGTTGCGGCTGAGGAATTCGAAATAGGTCAGATACGCGCCGACCTTGTTCTCGGCGCCGAGCAGGTCGAACCCGACCACGTTGCGCAACGTCTGGTCGGCCAGGCAGGCCTTGAGCTTGTCGAGGTCGGCGAGAAATTTCTCGTCGCTGCTGTAGACGTGCGAGCTGTGCAGCAGCAGCTTGTATCGAGTGTCGCGGGTACCGTTGTAGGTTTCCACGCAGGCGTCGTGCTGCTTGGCCTCGTCCGGCCCCAGCGCCAGCTGGGCGTTGGTCACGCCTTGCTGCTGCAGGTACATCAAGGTCATGTAGATCAGCCGCCGGACCGGATCGGAATCTTTCTGCTCGACCGCCAGCTGCTTGAGCGCGAACGAGCGGGCGAAGTAGGCGTCGTCGAACGGGGTGTACTTGCTGGCGCTGTAGAACTTGGCGTTGAAGTGCTCCAGCATCGGCAGCATCGCTTCGATCTCGTCGCCGGCGTCCTTCGGCGCGCCGCGCTCGCGCCAGGCCAGCTGGAGCTGCTCCAGGCGCGCGCGCACGCCGGCGTACAGCGCCGGGTCGGTCGCCGCCAGGTCGAAACAGACGCTCAGCTTGAGCCGGTCGGCCAGCCATACCGCGGCGATGTAGATGTTCTCGCCGACGCATTCGCCGCGCTGATAGGCCTGGCGGTCGCGCGGCTGCTGCGCGACGGCCTGCAGCGGATTGCGCTCCTCCATCAGCCGCAACGCCTTGAGCAGCAGCGACACGGTGCCACGGCGCTGCCAGCCCGGCGTGAGTTGGCCGGCGGCGAGCCCGTACAAGCCCACCAACGACAACGGCTGGTCGGCGGCGACGATCGGGCCTTTACCAGCAGGGTCGAACTGCAGGCCCGAGGTCGAATCGCCCTTCACCGGCAAGATGCCGTTGAAATGGCTGTGGTACTCGAAGCGATAAGCGCTCGCGCTCAGGTGCGGAATGCTGAAGTAAGCCACGACGGGGTTCCTCGGATTTCGGCCGCGCGCGACGGCGCACACCGCGCAGGCGGGCGCGCGCTACGACGGGAAAGGGGGCCGGCGCGGGTTCGGCGCGCCGGCGCGGTTTACGGGCTGCTGCCGCTGTTCTGCAGCACCGAGGCGTACTTGGCGATGCTCTGGTCGATGCTGTCGATGGCGAACTTGGCCGACTCGGCCTCCATCGCGCCCGCACCGGCCGCGACCGCGGCAGCCACCGCCATGAACACGTCGGTGGCGAGGATGCCGAGCGCGTCCTCGGCCGCCTTCTTGGGCTGGTCGGCGACGATGTCCTCGGTCATCTGCTTCATCAGCACGCCCTGGCTGGCCAGCGCGATCTTGGTGACGCCGTCGAAGTAGACCGCGGCCGACTGCGCCACCAAGCCGGCGGCCTGGCTGATCAGCATGTCGGCGGTGGTGGCGATCTGCGCCGGCGCGTAGGACGCGGTCTCGGCGTTGCTGAACTGCACCGCCTGCACGATCTGCTGGTTCAAGGCGCCGGTGGCCGGCGCGGCCGCGGCGTTGCGCGCGACGGCGAGGGCGCGCGCGGCGGCGAGCGGGGATTTCGGCGTGCTGTTGCTGGCGCTGTTGTTCGTGCCGCTACCGCCTGCGCCGTTGCCGTTGGCGCCGCTGCCACCCGAACCGCTGCCGCCTGCACCGCCGGCACCCGTGCCACCGCTGCCGACACCGCCGCTACCCGCACCATTGCCGCCGGCGCCGCTGCCCGGATTCTGCCCGGCGCCGCCATCGGCGCCACCGCTTCCACCGGCGCCGCTGCCGCCTGCGCCGCTGCCGCCAGCACCGGCAGCGGCGCCGCCGGCATTGGCCGCCGCTGCGGCCGCTGCAGCAGTCGCGGCCGTTCCCGTGGCCGCAGTACCCGCCGCAGCACCAGCGGCGTCGCCGCTGCCCTGCGGCGCCGCGCCCTGGCCGTCGCCGCCCGGTCCCCCGGAGCCTTCGCGGCCGGCGTCGTCGGCGCCGTCGCCGGCCGCGTCCGCGTGCCCGCCTTGCGCCGCAGCGTAGGCCGCCGCGGCCGAGGCGGCGGCATCGGCCGCGCCCTGCGCCGCGCCCGTTTGCGCATCCTGCTCGGGCGCGGCGCCCGCGTTATCGTCGTCCCATCGGTATTTCATCGCCGTTCTCCAAAGCGTGCGTCCGTCGTCTCATCGCCCCGCACTGCAGCGCGCGCTATGGCTTGTCGCCCACGGCCATGATCAGCTGCACCGCCTTGGACACCACTGCGCTGGAGATCTGGTTGAGCACCTGCTGGCTGTGCACCGCGTTTTGCAGCGCCAGGCCGGTGGAGTGGCTGGACACTTGGTACAGCGAGGCGATCGCCTGCGCGGGCGCCTCGGCGACGACCTTCACGTTGGTCTGTGTGACGGCGTCGGTGATCTGCGAATTGACGGGCGTGTCGGTCATGAGCCTGTCCCTGGAGTGAGTGTGCGTTGCGGGTCTATAGCGGTGGAACGCGAGCCCGAGAGGCTTGTGAATCCGGCCGCGCCGGCGGTGCGCCCGGGCCCGCTCATTCGCGCCCCACCGCCAGCCGCAGCCGGTTGCGCAGCAGTTCGACCCGCTTGCGCGCCAGCGGCTGGTTGATGTGCAGCCGCTCGGCGATTACTGGATACGGCAAATCCTCGATGAAGCGGTAAGCGAACAGCCGCCGCTGTTCGCGGCTCATCCGCGCCACCGCCGTCACCACCCGCTCGAGCTGTTCGTCCAGCTCCAGCTGCTGCAGCGCCGACAGGCCTTCGTGGGCGAAGCCGCCGCCCTCGCCGTCGACTTCGCGATGGCGGTCGAACACCTCGCGGTCGCGGCCGCGCCGGCGCACGCTGTCTAGGAACACGTGGCGCAGCACCACGAACAGGAAGCCGCCCGGGTCGGTGATGGTGTGCGGCGAGCGGCGCATGAACAGCAGCGCCTTGATCGCGGCGTTGCCGAGCAGTTCCTCGGCGCGGTCGCGCTGGCCGTCGGCGAAGCGGCGCGCGCGCGCTTCCAGTTCCGGCAGATTGGCGCGCCAGGCGCCTGCGAACATTTCGTCGGCGAGCTTGAAATCCGCGCGCGGCGCGGTCGCATCGCGGTCGCGCGCAAGCGGCGCGCGCTCCGGCGGCATGGCGTGAAAGCTGTTGCAGTCGGCGCGTTCGCGCCCGTCGGCGTCCATCACGATCCCCCTCCTTCATCTGCGGTGCAGCGAGTCTGGGCAGGGGGGTGGGCGATGGCTGTTACTTGGGTGACACGCACGGCGGGCGCGCGGGCGGGCAACTGCGCATCCCGTCGCGATACCAAGAAATATCGGGTTTTCCGCGGGTTTTTTCGCGAGTTCTTTTGCGCCCATGCGGCGCGAAGGCGCGCGGCCGATACCGCGCGCGAGCGTGTTTAAAGCATGCGGGCGCTCACATTCGTCCCGCAGCGGCGTTAGCGGTATGCGCGTGCGCGCTCACGCCGGACGCGAAGGCGCGCCCGGCTCCAGGCCCAGCGCGCGCGCGATGCCGCTCCAGCCCCAGCTCGCCAGGCAGCACGCGACGGCGACCGCGCCCCACGACACGCCGGCTTCCGGCAGCCGCTGCAACTGCGCCATCGCCTGCGGCCACCAGCTCGCCGCGCCGCCCAGGACCATGCCCGCGCCGGCGGCGATCAGGCCGAACAACAGCAGTTGCTGCAACCAGCGCTCGACCCGGTCGCCGGCATCGGCGGCGGCCGCGGCGCGGCGCGCGACCTGTTCGGCGAAACCGTAGGGAATCGGCTCCATCGGCGGCGCGCGCAAGGCCCGGCTCAGCAGGCGGTACTGGGCCAGGCGCGGGTCGCCCTCGCTCATCGGCGCGCCGGCGCGTTCGTGTTCGCGCGCGCGCTCCTGCAAGGCCCATTCGCGGGCCGTGGCCGGATCGTCGAAGCGCGCGTCGCGGTCGTTGTTGCGGTTCATGCGAATTCTCCCAGCCGCGCTTCCAGCCGCTGGCGCAGGCGCGCCCGGGTCCGGAACAGGTGGCTCTTGATGGTGCCCTCGGCCAGGCCGGTCATCTGCGCGATCTCGCCGATGGGCACTTCTTCCAGGTGATACAGGGTCAGCAGGGTGCGCTGCAGCGGCGGCAGCGCCTCGATCTCGGCGTGCAGGCCGGCGGCGATCTCCTCGTCGGCGCAGGCCGCCTCCAGGTCGAAGCCGTCGCTGACCGCGTCCAGCGGCGACAGCGCGTCCTCGTCGGCCGCGGTCTCCACGATCGGAATGCGCTTGCGCTCCAGATGGCGCTTGGCCACCGAATAGGCGACCTGGCCGATCCACGACTTCAGCGCGCTCTCGTAGCGGTACTGGTGCAGGCACTGGTGGACGCGCAGGAACGCCTCCTGGCACAGCTCGCGGGTGTCGTCCGGGTGGCGGACCATGCGCTGGATGATGTGCCAGCACAGCCCCTGGTACTCCCGCACCAGGCGCTCGAACGCGCCCGGCTGGCGGGAGAGGACGGCTTCGACCAGGGCGCGGTCGTCGTTCATGGGCTGGAACCGGTCATCGGGTCGAGGATGCGGGCAAGGCGCACGCGGTTGCAGTGGCGGGCGCACCTGCCGCGCTGTGACGAGTGTCACCCCGTGGCCCTGCCGCCCCCGCCGCGGCGGCTGCAACCGGGCGGGCACGGGCCGTATCTCTTGCCTCGAACGCCGAACGAACCACCCGCATTCCCGTTCGGTACCGACCGTCACGCACTAGCCCGAGGAGGCCGCCGCCATGCCCGGAATCTTGGTTCCCATCACCTTGTTCATCTGCATCACCTTCGCCATCAAGTTCGTGGTGGACGCGCGTTTCCGCAGCAAACTGCTGCAGACCGGCGGCGCCGACGAACTGCTGCGCTCGCTGGCCCGCGACGAAGACCTGCGCCGCCGCCACGGCGCGCTGCGCTGGGGCATCGTCATGGTGCTGCTGGCGGGCGCCTTCGCCATCATCGAGGCCGCCGGCTGGCGCGAACTCAACGCCGGTACCCTGGCGGTGCTGATCGGCGCGGTCGGCCTGGGCAACCTGGCGTACTACTTCATTTCGCGCAAGTACGGCTGAGATCGGTGCGGCGCCGCGGGCGCCGGCTCGAAGCGCGCCGCAGGGCCGGCCCCAGGCGCGGACCGGCTCGAATAGGCTCGAACCGGCGCAGGCCGCACGCGGCGACCCCAAGCGCTGTTTGAACGGCAGCGAAGGCGCGCGCCGGCCTAGGACCTAAGTCGCTGGTCAGGCCGGGCGGCGCGGACGATGATCGACGCAGTCCCGACCGGAAGCCCGCATGCGCCCGTTCGCCGTCCTGCGTTGCCTGTTCGCCAGCGCGCTGCTGTCGCTCGCCCTGCCCACGTTCGCCGGCGCCGCCGCGGCGCGGGCCGACGCGCCGCCCGACCGGCGCATCGCCCTCACCGTCGACGACCTGCCGTGGGTGCAACTGCCCGCGGTCACCACCGAGTCGATCATCGCCGACCACCGCCGCCTGATCGCGGCGATCCGCAAGGCCGGCGTGCCGCTGACCGGCTTCGTCAACGCCGGCAAGCTCGAAGACGGCGGCCGGGTCCAGCCCGAACGCGAGGCGATGCTGCGCGACTGGCTCGACGCCGGCGCCGAGCTGGGCAACCACAGCTTCAGCCACGCCGACCTGCACGCGGTCGGCCTGGCCGCCTATGAGGACGACATCCTGCGCGGCGACCGGCAACTGCGCCCGCTGCTGCAGGCGCGCGGCCAGAGCCCGCACTGGTTCCGCCATCCTTACCTGCGCGCCGGGCGCAGCGCGCAGGACAAAGCCGCGCTGGCGCGCTTCCTCGGCGAGCACGGCTACCGCATCGCACCGGTCACGGTCGACAACTCCGACTGGATCTGGGCCGCCGCCTACCTGCGCGCCGGCGAACCGCATCCGGGCACGCGCCCGCACCGCAAGCCGCACACCGAAGGGGTCAAGGCCCGCCTGCGCCGCGACTACGTCAAATACATGGGCCGCAAGCTCGACTACTACGAGCGCCAGTCGCAGGCCCTGCTCGGCTACAACCTGCCGCAGATCTGGCTGATCCACGCCAACGCGCTCAACGCCGACACCTACGGCGAGCTGATCGCGATGGCGCGCAAGCGCGGCTACCGCTTCATCGGCCTGGACGAAGCCATGCGCGACAAGGCCTACCAACGCGCCGACGCCTACACCGGCCCGGCCGGCCCGAGCTGGCTGCACCGCTGGGCGATCGGCGAAAACAAACCGGCCAGCTTCTTCGCCGGCGAACCGCAGGTGCCCGAGTGGGTGCTCAACCTGGCCCAAATCGAATCCGAATGAAGCGAAGACCCCGCATGGCCTACCTGTAGGAGCGGCGCAAGCCGCGACCGCGCGCCCACAACCGCCGGCGCCCCTGCTTCGCGCCGCGCCTCACAACCGATCCAGCACCGTCCGCAACACCGGCACCGTCGTGACATCGTCCACGCCCTTGAACCCCGCGACCCGCTCGCGCACATCGGCCAGCTCGCCCGGCGAGCGCGTTTCCACCAGCACCATCAGATCGGTCTCGCCGGCGACGCTGTGCGCCAGCCGCACCTGCGCCAGCTCCGCCAGCAGCGGCACCACATCGTCGCAGCTGAAGCCCTCGGCATAACGCAACAACAGCCACGCCCGCAGCGGATCGTCGCCGCTGCCCAGACGCACGGTGTATTGGGCGATGGTTCCGGCCGATTCCAGCCGCTGCAGCCGTTCCTGCACGGTGCTGCGCGACAGCCCCACCGCCTTGGCCAGGGCCACCGTCGACAGGCGCGCGTTGTCCTGCAACAGCGCGATCAGCTTGCGGTCGACCTCATCGAGCGTTTTCATCGCGGGCGATCCAGCCACGCCGGCACGGCGCCGGCCGGGACCGGCATTGTGCCGGGTTGAGACCGGCCGCGGCGAGCGCTCACGATGGCGCGTCCCCGTCCGGTGCAACCGCCATGCCCTCTTCCATCGCCCTGATTCCCATCGATGTGCAACGCGGCTTCGACTACCCGCCGTGGGGCCGCCGCAACAACCCGCACATGGAACGCAACGGCCAGCGCCTGCTCGCGGCCTGGCGCGAACGCGGCTGGCCGTTGATCCACGTGCGCCACGATTCGGTGCAGGCCGGATCCACGCTGCGACCCGATCATCCCGGCAACGCGTTCCGCGACGGCTTCGAACCGCGCGACGGCGAAGCACTGGTGAGCAAGTCGGTCAACTCCGCCTTCATCGGCACCGACCTGGACCTGCGCCTGCGCCGGCTCGGCGTCGACACCGTGATCGTGTTCGGCGTGAGCACCGACATGTGCGTATCGACGACCGCGCGCATGGCGAGCAATCTGGGCTATCGCACCATCGTCGTCGCCGACGCGTGCTTCTGCTTCGATCTCGACGACGGCGCCGGCGGCACCCTCGCCGCCGAAGCGATCAGCGCCGCGCATCTGGCGACCTTGCGCGCGGAGTTCGCGCGGGTGATGGATTCGTCCGAATTGTTGGCGGCGCTCGACGAGCTCTGACGGGTTCGATGCCCGCATCGATCGCCGCGAATCGAACGATCGCGCGAATTATTTCCCGCTCGCAAAACGACGAACGGTCTTGCCAGCGAAATTTTTCGCGCGTAGAGTTCGCGCCCATCTTCCTTACCTCTTACCGACCGCCTTCCATGCGCAACGACATCGCAACCGCCAAGAAAGACGTGCAAGGGCATTACTGCCCCGCGTCGTTCGCGTGCGCGCCGATGACGCGCGGTCGCGACGAAAGCCTGCACAGCCCGCACTGATCTTCCCCTCCACGGAAGATCGGTCGCCCCGATCTTCCGAGGAAGCAGACGCCCTCGGACTCGCACTCCGGGGGCGTTTTCGTTTCGCGCGTCGGCAAAGGATCTGCTGGAAAACCGCTGCAAAACAAGCATTCGCGCACACCCCCGAAGCATCCGAGACGAAGGGGATAAGCCGTCGAGGCGTGAACCACGCTGTGCCCCGGTGCTTCGGCGCGGGCGGCGCGTGCGCGAAACCAACGACATGGGCGTTCGCGCCCGAACGAATTGCCGCCCGGAGACGGGCGGCGATTGGCAGCACCCGATGAAACGCACCGCAACGGCGCCGGTTTCCGACCGGCCCGGTGCGCGCGGCCTTGCCGTGGCGTATGCCGCGGTGCGTGGAGGGGCTCTGTACCGGGAAGGTAGCTCAGAGGTAGAGCAGCGTTGTATGCGCGGGTCGCCGGTTCGATTCCGGTCCTTCCCTCGGATATAGCTCAGTCGGTAGAGCGCAGCAAAAGATGCTGTTGTCGCGGGTTCGATTCCCGCTATCCACTGTCCTTTCACGACAGTCGTTGCAAATCGGAACGAAGGTTCCGAACAGGGAAACGCCCCGCGCGGCGTTTCGAAGTGCGCCGCCGGCATGGGGTTCGCTACGAAGCGACGCAGCGGCGACACCGCCGGCTCCATGCCCGGCGGGCGAGGCCACCGCGTGGCGCGGCATCGACCACAACGGACGTGGCGAAGCCGGCGGCGAGGGTTCCGCGCCCGCCGCGCATGCGGTCCGCGATGCCGGCGCCAGGGGCGTTTCCCACCTATTCCGCGATGGCGCGCTTGCGCGCCGCGCTTCACCGTCAGCTGCCACGCAGCGACTGCATTCGCGTCGCCGACGCGACCACCGTTCGACGCGACCTTCCGATTCGGTCGCATCGGCCCACACCACGGATCGGACCACACCGGAACCTCAAGGAGAAAGCCATGTTCTGGATGAAGAAGGTCGTGGTCGGCGATGCCGAGCGCGTCCTGGTTTACCGCGACCGTCGCGTCGAGCGCGTGCTCGGCCCCGGCGTGCACCGCTTGCGCGACCTGCGCAACCGCCTGAGCCTCAGCCACTACGACATCGGCAGCAGCGCCTACGCCGGCAACGACAGCGAAGCGCTGATCGCCGGCTTCGGCAAGCGCCTGTCCGAGCACTTCGTCCTCGCCGACATCGGCAACGATGAAGTCGGCCTGGTGCTGCGCAACGGCCGTTACGCCGAAGTGCTGGCGCCGGGTCTGCGTCGCCTGTACTGGAAGGGCCTGGCGCAGATCGAGGTGCGTACGCTGGCGCTGAGCCCTGGACTGGCGATCGAGCGCGAAGTCGCCGACGGCCTGCGCCAGATCGCCCAGCTCGACCGCGTCGCCACCCACGGCGTCGTGCCGAGCGAATCGGCCGGCCTGCTGTTCGTCGACGGCACCTTCGTGCGCACCTTGGCGCCGGGCGCGTATGCGTTCTGGAACCTGCGCAAGAACGTCGCGGTAGAAACCGTGGAACTGCGCGTGCAGGCGGTGGAGGTCTCGGGCCAGGAACTGCTGACCCGCGACAAGGTCACCTTGCGCGTCAACCTCGCCGCCGGCGTGCGCGTGTCCGACCCGGTCGCTGCGCGCACCCGCGTGGCCAAGTACGCCGAGCATGTCTATCGCGAGCTGCAGTACGGCCTGCGCAAGGCGGTGTCGTCCAAGACCCTGGACGAACTGCTCGGCGACAAGGCCTCGCTCGATGCCGACATCCTCGCCGCCGCGCGCGGCGCCTGCGCCGGGATCGGCGTGGAGGTGCTCGGCGTCGGCGTCAAGGACGTGATCCTGCCGGGCGAGATGAAGGACATCCTCAACGCCGTGGTGCAGGCGGAGAAGAGCGCGCAGGCCAACGTGATCCGCCGCCGCGAGGAAGCCAACGCGACCCGCAGCCTGCTCAACACCGCCAAGCTGATCGAGGAAAGTCCGGTGCTGATGCGCCTGAAGGAACTCGAGGCCTTGGAAAAAATCACCGAAAAGATCGACAAGCTGACCGTCTTCGGCGGTCTGGAGGGAGTCATGAAGCAACTCGTCAGCCTCAAGGGCCACGGCTGAAACGCAGGACCGGGCGGCATCGCGCCGCCCGGGTTCCGATAGCGCGACAGCCCAAAGCCAACGCGAACGCCGCCCTCGACGGGGCGGTGAACGGCCCCGTGCGCGGCTCGCATGCCGCGCGCGCGGCCGACTATCGGATACGAATCCTTATGCGAAGCGATATGTACAAAGTGATCGTGGAACGGCCGCGCACCGGCGCCGGCTGGGCCAAGCCGGGGCGCGAACTGCGCGACCCCGACGAACGCCCTTCCCACGAAGGCATGCGCCATCGGCTCAACACGAGCCGCAAATGGCTCAACGAAAACCTGCGCCCGCTGCAACGCTGGCTGGATCGACAGGCCGGCAGGCGCTGGGACGCGGTCTATGCGGAACTGTGCAAGAACGTGGATCGACGCAACACCGTGCAGCAACACATCCATGAGCATCTGCGCGATTTCGTCGAGGTCGACGTGTACGAAAGCGAGGGCCAGCTCTACGCCATCCGCCGCTGGCGCGGCGCGGTCGCGCTGGCCGAGAGCTATTGCGATCTGTATGTGGACCCGCGCAACGGCTGCCTGATACGCAACGAGGCCGCGTTCGTTCGCCGCGTACGCAAACGCGACGAGCACCGGCTTGCGGTGCATGCGCGGCAAGCGGGTTGGCGCGAAGGCGTCCGCATCGTCGACCGCGATGTGCAACTGCACCGCCTGGACGGCATCTGGTACCGGATCGAACTCGCGCCGGTGCCCGAGCCGCGCCGCTCCAAGCGCAAGTCCGGCGTCGTTTTGCCGGGGCTCGCGTTCGATGCGGTGCTGCATGCGCAGATCGGCGAATGCGAAAGCAAACGCTGGAACCTGTACGGCCGCTGCGGCGTCTACGCGCGCCGCAAACGCCAGCTGAGCCAGGCCGAGCTGACCGCCCACCGGCTGCGCAACGGCGACGGGCCCGATCCGTTCGACCCGCGCGCGCTCGCCGCGGCCGCTCGCGCGAACAGCCGCAAGCGGCGTTCGCCCTGGCGCACCGGCGCACCTAATTAAGGACTGAACCATCATGAGTACCTCAAACTACGAACTGCTCCACGCCGACGAAGGCGTGGCACCGGTCAAGGCCTGGATCCGCGGGGTGCCGGTCGACGAAAGCGCCAAACACCAGCTGCGCAACATCGCCGCCCTGCCCCACGTCGGGCCCTGGGTCGCGGCCATGCCCGATGTGCATCTGGGCAAGGGCGCGACCGTCGGCTCGGTGGTGCCGACCCGCGGCGCGATCATTCCCGCCGCGGTCGGCGTCGACATCGGCTGCGGCATGGCCGCGGTGCGCACCACGCTTCGCGCGAGCGACCTGCCCGACAGCCTGGCCAAGCTGCGCTCGGCGATCGAGCACTGCGTCCCGGTCGGCAACGGCCGCGGCGGCGAGCACCGGCGCCTGCCCGACAGCCACGCCACCCGGCTGGCCAAATCGGGACTGGCGACGCGGCTGGACGCGATCCACGCCAAGCACCGCCGGCTGCGCACCGACAAGCTCGACCGCCAGATCGGCACGCTCGGCGGCGGCAACCACTTCATCGAGGTCTGCCTCGACGAAGCCGGCGCGGTGTGGGTGATGCTGCACTCGGGTTCGCGCGGCACCGGCAACCTGATCGGCAGCTACTTCATCGAGCTGGCGCGGATGAAGCTGGAAAAGCGCACGCTCGGCTTCCATCTGCCGGACAAGGATCTCGCGTTCCTGCTGGAGGGCGAGCCCTTGTTCGACGACTACGTCGAGGCGGTGGGTTGGGCGCAGGACTACGCCCGCCACAACCGCGAAGCGATGATGGAGCGGGTGCTGCATGCCATGCGCATCCAGCTGCCGAAGTTCAAGCTCGACAAGACCGCGGTCAACTGCCACCACAACTACGTGCAGCGCGAGGAACATTTCGGCGAATCGCTGTGGGTCACGCGCAAGGGTGCGGTCAGCGCGCGCGAGGGCGAGCTGGGCATCATCCCCGGCAGCATGGGCGCGCGCAGCTACATCGTGCGCGGCAAGGGCAATGTCGACAGCTTCCACAGCTGCAGCCACGGCGCCGGCCGGGTGATGAGCCGGGCCGAGGCGCGCCGCAGCATCACCTTGAAGGACCACCGCGCTGCCACCGCGCATGTGGAATGCCGCAAGGACGCGGCGGTGATCGACGAGTCGCCGGCGGCGTACAAGCCGATCGAAGCGGTGATGGCGGCGCAGTCCGACCTGGTCGAGGTGGTGCACACCTTGCGCCAGGTGGTCTGCATCAAAGGTTGAACGCCGCAAGGCGTTGTTTCGGCGCCGTCCGCGAGGGCGGCGCCATTTTTATGCGCGCCATTCTTACAGGCGCCGGTTTCGATGCGGGGCCGGCGTCAGTCGGCCAGCACCAGCCGCCACGCGCCTTCCACTTCGCCTTCGACGTGGGTCCACGGCACCTGCTCGGCGCCGCGCAGCCGTTCCCAGCCGCGCGCGAGCTCGTCGCGGATGTCGTCCCAATGGCGTTCGCCGTGGTGCAGGCGCGCGCCCAGGCCATAGGTGATGGCCAGTTCGCGGATGCGGTGGGAGAGGGATACGACGTTCGCGACGGTGGCGGCGGCCGCCGGCGCGTCGGCTTCGCGGGCCTAGTCGGCGATGAAGGAACTGAGCCAGTCGACGTTGCGTGGCGGCATGGACGAGTCCGTTGGCATCTCTTTTGCATCACGACGATAACGTTTTTTTCATCGCCGGGAACGGTCAAAAGTCCGAATCGCACGCGCAAACCGCGAGCGCTGTCGCAAACGCGCATCGGGGTTTCGCGGCGCTCGCTCGTCGGTCGTGAAGATGCGCCGCGATTCACGTATACGAAGCCGGCCGGCTACTGAACGCGCGTGACGGCATTCACAGCGGGCAGCACGACAAATTCCCACCGGCGCATCCTTGCGCCGGCCGCGCGGGCGCAATCGCCCGGCGGGTCCGCGAACGGGCGGAGTGGGTCGAGAAAGCCGAAGGGCGATGCGCAGCGCGCAACAACGCCGTGGCGGTCACGCGCGCGCGGGCTGCGCGCGGCGGCGCCATTGCCACTTGAGGTTGACGCCGAGCGTGCCGACCACGATCAAGGCCACGCCCAGGCTCTGTACCGGCGCCAGGGTGTGGCCGTAAACGGCGTAATCCAGCAGCAGCGCGATCACCGGATAGATGAAGGCCAGCACCGCGATGGTCGCCACCTGCAATCGCGGATAAGACGAGTAGAACAGCACGTAGCACACGCCGCTGTGGATCAGGCCGAGCCCGGCCAGCCAGTACCAGTGCGCGCCGGGCACCATCACCCGGGCGTAGTCGGCGAACGGCGCGAGCATGGCCACGCCGACCAGGCACTGGATCAACACCACGGCGAACGGCCGCTCGCGGCTGATCCGCCGCGACAGCAGCAGCGAGGCGCCGCACAGCAGCGCGGCGACGAAGGTCAGGCCGACGCCGATCAGGTAGCCGATGTCGGCGCTGCGCAGCAGCTTGAACGGATCGGCCGAGCACAGCACGCCGACGAAGGCGATCGCGGTCCAGCCGATGTCGGCGGCGCGGGTGCGCTCGCCGTAGAACAACGCAGCCAGGCCCAGCACCACGAACGGGAAGAAGTGATAGACCATCGTCGCCACGCCGATCGACGAGCGCGCCATGCCGGCGAACAGCGCCACCCAGTTCAGCACCAGCAGCACGCCGCTGAAGATCGCCGAGCGGATCAGCGCGCCCTCGCCGAGCAGGCCGCGGAACAAGCCGCGCGCCCAGCCCCAAGCCAGCAGGAAGACCACGCCGAACACGCAGCGGAACAGCACGGCGGTGATCGCGTCCTGGCCGCTTTCGTGAACGAACACGCCGACCGAGCCGATCAGCAGTTCGGCGATCAGCAACTGGATCAGCGCCGGGCGGGAGTCGGCGGCGGGGACGGCGGCAGCGACGGTGCTCATGGGCGGGAGCGCGCGGCGTAGGGAGGGGAGGCTCAGGTTAGGGTCGGGCTGTGGACCGATACAGATTCAGTTAGGATGAATTTCGACCGGTACAGATTTCAGTCGCGCTCTGCTCCCTCTGCCGCTTGCGGGAGGGGGCCGGGGGTGAGGGCAAACAGGGCATCGAGGATGTCGTCGCAAGCAGACACCCTCACCCCAACCCCTCTCCCGCAGACGGGAGAGGGGCTTTTGCATTGCGAAATTGGTGGTGATCCAGGACTTGCTCTACCGAGCTCTGCTCCCTCTCCCGCTTGCGGGAGAGGGCCGGGGTGAGGGCAAACAGGGCATCGAGGATGTCGTCGCAAGCAGACACCCTCACCCCAACCCCTCTCCCGCAAGCGGGAGAGGGGCTTTGACACTGCGAGGTTGGCGATGACCCAGGACTTGCTCTACGAACGCCTCGCCGAGCGCATGCGCCGGCAGATCCAGCGCGGCGTGCTGCGCGCCGGCGAGCGGTTGCCGTCGTTGCGCCGGCTCGGCCGCGATCAGCGCATCAGCCTGGCCACCGCCGTGGAGGCCTATCAGCAGCTCGAGCGCGAAGGCCTGATCGAAGCGCGCCCGCGCTCGGGCTACTACGTGCGCGCCGCGCCCGCGGCGGCGCCGCGCAGCCATCGCGCCCGACACCTCGCGCGCGCGCCGACGCCGATGCGCAACCCGGCCCTGCTCGGCGTGCTCGACGTGCAATCGCGCCGCGACCTAGTGCCGCTGCACGCGGCCACCCCGGCCGCGGCGCTGCTGCCCAGCGCCGCGCTGTGCGCGTCGGTGACCCGGGCCATGCGCCGCGATCCCGACGTCGCGCTCGGCTACACCGTGCCGCAGGGCCTGCCGGCGCTGCGCGAGCGCATCGCCCAGCGTTACGCGCAATGCGGGGTGGAAGTCGATCCGGACGAAGTCATCGTCACCGCCGGCGCGATGGAGGCGATCAGCCTGACCCTGCGCACGCTGACCCGGCCCGGCGACATCGTGATCCTGGAAACTCCGACCTATCACGGCCTGCTGCAGGCGGTGGCCGCGCAGGGGCTGCGCGTGCTGGAAATCCCCAACCATCCCGGCCGCGGCCTCGACCCGGCGCAGTTGCGCGAACTGCTGGAGCGCCATGCGGTACGCGCAGCGCTGTTGGTGCCGAACTTCAACAATCCGCTCGGCAGCCTGACCAGCGAGACGGCCAAGCGCGAGATCGTCGCCGCCTGCGCCGCGCATGGCACGGTGCTGATCGAGGACGATCTGTACGGCGAGCTGGCCTATTCCGGCGAACGCCCTTCGCCGCTGCGCCGCTACGACGACGGCGAGCACGTGATCACCTGCGGCTCGTACTCGAAGATTCTCGCGCCCGGCTTGCGCGTGGGCTGGATGATCGGCGGGCGCCGGCGCTCGGAACTGCTGCGCACCAAGAGCTTTTCCACCGTCGCCACCGCGACCTTGCCGCAGTTGGCGCTGATCGACTTCCTCGCCCGCCACGACATCGAACGCGGCCTGCGCCGCCTGCGCCGCGCCCTGGCCGGCAACGCCCAGGCGTATCGGCAGGCGCTGCTGGATCACTGGCCCGACGGTATCGCCGTGGCCGAACCGGCCGGCGGCATGACGCTGTGGGTGGAACTGCCCGAACGCATCGACGGCCAGGCCTTGTTCGAAGCGGCGCTGGCGCGCGGCATCGGCATCCTGCCGGGGCATCTGTTCTCCAACCGCGGCGACTACACCCACCACGTGCGGCTGAGCTGCGGGCAGCCGTGGGATCGCGCGATGGAAGCGGCGTTGAAAACGCTGGGCGATTTGGCCAAGCAGCTGATGCGCTAGCTGCGCAGCATCCCTGTAGGAGCGGCGCGAGCCGCGACTGCGGCAACGCAACTACGCCGTCAGTTCCGTCGTGGCTGCGTTGCCGCAGTCGCGGCTCGCGTCGCTCCTACAGGGGGCGATCGTGCTTTCGTCTGGGCCGGAAACGAAACGAGCCGCGATCTTGCGATCGCGGCTCGCTTCATTGCGGCGTCGATGCAACGCCCTCGTCCGCCTCAGGCCTGCGCCGTCAGCAAGCTCGGCAGGAACTGGCTCAACGCATCCTTGACCTGCTCGACGGTGAGGTCGGGCTGGCTGATCGCGCGCATCGCCAATCCTTCGATCAGCGATTGCAGGATCAGCACGCGCGTGGCCACCTGCTCCTTCGGCACGCCCAGGCCGCCCTCGGCGGCGCTGCGCGCGAACCACGAGGCCAAGTCGGCGCGAAACACCTTGTCGGACGCGTGCGTGGCCGCGGCGATCTCCGGATCGCGCGTGGCCTCGGCGGTCAGCTCCAGGAACAGCGCCGCGCTGGTGATGCTGGGATCGTTGGCCTGCCACTGCTGGAAGACCTCGGCGATCCCGCCGACCAGATCGCTGCTGGAATGCAGCTTGGCCACATCGGCCCGAGCCTCTTCGAGCTGGCGCTCGATGATGGCCAGGATGATGTCGTTCTTACCCTTGAAATAGCGGTAGATCAGGCCGGCGCTCATGCCCGCGGTCTCGGCGATGTTGGCCATGCTGGCGGCGTGGAAGCCGTGCACGACGAAACATTGCTGAGCCGCGACCAGGATGCGCTCGCGCTGCGCCTGGGCCCGTGCGGCGGCCTTGGCGCTGGGCTTGGCGGTCGGGGTGCCCGGGGTGCTCATTGGCTGCGCTCGTTCCAGCCACCTCCGAGCACTTTGTACAGGGTGACGCGGTTGGCCTGTTCGGCCAGACGCGTGCTCACCAAGCCTTGCTGCGCGCCGTACAGCGTGCGCTGGGCGTCGAGCTGGTTGAGGTAGCTGTCGCGGCCGGCCTTGTAGCGCGCGGTCGACAACTGCTCGGCGCGGCCGGCGGCCTCGACCAGCGCTTCCTGCGCCTGGCGCTGCTCGGCCAGGGTCTTGGTCAGCGCCAACGCATCGGACACATCGCGGAAACCGGCCTGGATCGCCTTCTCGTACTGCGCCAGCGCGATCTTCTGGTCGGCCTTGGCCGAGGCCAGGCCCGCGCGCAAGCGGCCGCCCTGGAAGATCGGAATGTTGAGCACCGGCGTGACCGACCACATGCGGGTGTTGCTGTCGAACAAGCCCGACAGTTCGTTGCTGGCGCTGCCGAAGAAACCGGTCAGGCTGATCGACGGGAAGAACGCGGCGCGCGCGGCGCCGATGTTGGCGTTCTGCGCGCGCAGCAGGTGCTCGGCCTGGAGCACATCGGGACGGCGCAGCAGAACCTCCGACGGCAGGTTCTGTGGCAGCGCCGCCAGGCCGGTGACGCCGGCGGTGAGCTTCTGCGGCAGCAGCGCCGGATCGACCGGCTCGCCGACCAGCAGGTTCAGCGCGTTGATGTCCTGCGCCACCTGTCCGGCGTAGCGCGCCGCATCGGCGCGCGCCTGCTCGACCTGGGTGCGGGCCTGGCTCAGTTCCAGGCCCGACACCGCGCCGAGTTCGCGGCGCTTGGCGGTCAGGTCATAGGCCGACTGCTGATTCTTCAGCGTCGCCTCCGACACCGACAGCAGCTCGCGGTCCGCCGCCAGGGTCAGGTAGGCGTTGGCGACTTCGGCGATCAGGCTCAGCTGGGCGGCGCGGCGCGCTTCCTCTTCGGCGAAGTAACGCTGCAGCGCCGACTGGCTCAGACTGCGCACGCGGCCGAACAGGTCGATCTCGAAGTTGGCGATGGACGCGCCGGCCTGGTACTGGTCGGTGATCTGGTCCGGCGTGTCGGTGCCCACGCGCTGCAGCTGTCCGCCGACGCCGACCGAAGGCAGCCGGTCGGCGCGCTGGATGCGGTACTGCGCGCGCGCCTTCTCGACGTTGAGCACCGCCACGCGCAGGTCGCGGTTGTTGTCCAGCGCGCGGCCGATCAACTGCTCCAGGTTCGGGTCTTCGAAGAAATCGCGCCAGCCGATGTCGGCCACCGCCGCGCCTTCGGTCGCGGCGGCCTCCTGCGAGGCCGCCGGATCGGAGGTCAGCGGTTGCGCGCCGACGAAGGACTGGGTGGTCGGCGGCAACGGCCACTGCGCCGGGATGCCGGCCTGCTGCTCGGGCAGCTTCGGCGCCAGACTGACGCAGCCGGTGGCGGCCACGGCGATGGCGAGCGCCAGGGCGTGGGTCGAAAACTTACTCATGGTTCTGCGCTCCTTGGGCGCTGTGCTCAGCGGGCGCGTGTTTCTTGCGGACGAAGATCTTCTCGACCACGACGAAGAACAGCGGGACGAAGAAGATGCCCAGGAACGTACCCACGACCATGCCGCCGAGCACGCCGGTGCCGATCGCGCGCTGCGCGCCGGAACCCGCGCCGGAGGCCAGGGCCAGCGGCAGCACGCCCAGGCCGAACGCCAGCGAGGTCATGATGATCGGGCGCAGGCGGTCGCGTACCGCGGCCAGCGTGCCCGAGATCAGGTCCATGCCCTTCTCCAGGTTCTCCTTGGCGAACTCCACGATCAGGATCGCGTTCTTGCTCGACAAACCCACGGTGGTGAGCATCGCCACCTGGAAGTACACGTCGCGCTCCATGCCGCGCAGCCACGTCGCCAACACCGTGCCGAGGATGCCCATCGGCGCGATCAGCAGCACCGAGGTCGGGATCGCCCAGCTTTCGTACATCGCCGCCAGACACAGGAACACGATCAGCAGCGACAGCGTGTACAGCAGCGGCGTCTGCGCGCCTGCCTGGCGTTCCTGGAACGACAGGCCGGTCCACTCCAGGCCGATGCCCGGCGGCAACTGCGCCACCAGCTTCTCGACCTCGGCCATGGCCTGGCCCGAGCTCACGCCCGGCTTGGCTTCACCGTTGATTTCCAGCGCGGACACGCCGTTGTAGCGCTCCAGACGCGGCGAACCGTATTCCCAACGGGTCGAGGCGAACGCCGAGAACGGCACCATCTCGCCCTTGTCGTTGCGCACGTACCAGCGGTTGAAGTCGCTGGGCACCATGCGGAACGGCGCATCGGCCTGGATGTAGACGCGCTTGACCCGGCCGCGGTCGACGAAGTCGTCGATGTACTGGCCGCCCCAGGCCGCCTGCAGGGTGCTGTTGATGTCGGCGATGCTCAGGCCCAGCGCCGCGGCCTTCTGGTTGTCGACGTCGACGCGGAACTGCGGGGTGTCTTCCATGCCGTTCGGGCGCACGTTCTGCAACAGCTCGCTCTGCGCGGCCATGCCGAGGAACTGGTTGCGCGCGGCCACCAGCGCTTCATGGCCGAGCGCGGCGTTGTCCTTCATGTAGAACACGAAGCCGTTGGAGTTGCCCAGTTCGAACACCGCCGGCGGCGCCAGCGCGAACACGAACGCGTCCTTGATCTGCATGAAGTTGCCCATCGCCCGGCCGACCACGCCGTTGACGCTGTTGTCGGGCATCGGGGTCTTGCCGAAGCTGGTCAGCCAGCGCCAGCGGTCGCCCCAGGTGCTGGCGCGCTCTTCCCACGGCTTGAGCTGCGAGAACGCCATGCCCGCGTTCTGGCCGTTGCCGGCGAAGCTGAAGCCCTGCACGGTGAACAGCGAATCCACGGCCGGGTCGTTGAGGAACTGCTCCTCGACCTTCTTCAGCGTCTCGCCCGTGCGTTCCTGGGTCGCGCCGACCGGGGTCTGCACGATGGTGAACAAGAAGCCCTGGTCTTCCTGCGGCAGGAACGACGACGGCAGGCGGAAGAACATCACACCCATCAGCGCAGCCATCGCCGCGAACACGATCATGAAGCGGCCGGCGCGGGTGACGATGCCGTGCACCACGCCCTGGTACTTCTTGTTGCCCGAGTCGAACTTGTTGTTGAACCAGCCGAAGAAGCCCTTGTCGGACGCGTGGTGGCCCTTCTCGATCGGCTTGAGCATGGTCGCGCACAGCGCCGGGGTCAGCACGATCGCGACCAGCACCGACAGGAACATCGCCGAGACGATGGTCACCGAGAACTGGCGATAGATCACGCCGGTGGCGCCGCCGAGGAAGGCCATCGGCACGAACACTGCCGACAGCACCAGGCCGATGCCGACCAGCGCGCCGGTGATCTGGTCCATCGACTTGCGCGTGGCTTCCTTCGGCGAGAGGCCTTCCTCGCTCATCACACGCTCGACGTTCTCGACCACGACGATGGCGTCGTCCACCAGCAAGCCGATGGCGAGCACCACCGCGAACATGGTCAGCATGTTGACCGAATAGCCGAACAGCGCCAGCAGGCCGAACGTGCCCAGCAACACCACCGGCACCGCGATCGTCGGGATCAAGGTGGCGCGGAAGTTCTGCAGGAACAGGTACATCACCAGGAACACCAGCACGATCGCTTCGAGCAGGGTCTTGACCACTTCCTCGATCGCCACGCGCACGAACGGCGTGGTGTCGAACGGCGTCACCGCCTTGAGGCCCTTCGGGAACGAAGGCTTGAGCTGTTCCAGTTCGGCCTGCACCGCCTGCGCGGTGGCCAGCGCGTTGGCGCCGGTGGCCAGCGAGATGGCGATACCGGTGGCCGGCTTGCCGTTGAAGCGGGCGATGGTGCCGTAGTCTTCCTGGCCCAGTTCGACCCGGGCGACGTCGGACAGCTTCAGCACCGCGCCGCCGCTGTTGGCGCGCACGACGATGTTCTTGAACTGATCCGCGGTCTGCAGGCGATCCTGCGCGGTGATGGTGGCGTTGAGCTGCTGGCCCTTCACCGACGGGGTGCCGCCGAGCTGGCCGACCGCGACCTGGGCGTTCTGCGCGCGCAGGGCGTTGATGACGTCGGTCGGGGTCAGCTTGTAGGTGTTGAGCTTGTCCGGGTCCAGCCAGATCCGCATCGCATACTTGGTGCCGAACAGCTGGGTGCTGCCGACGCCGTTGACGCGGGCGAGCGGGTCGACCAGGTTGGCGGCCACGTAGTCGGCGATGTCGGCGCCGTTCATGCTGCCGTCCTCGGACACGAAGCCGATGACCTGCAGGAACGACGAGTTCGCCTTGGACACGCTCACGCCCTGCTGCTGCACGATCTGCGGCAGCAACGGGGTGGCCAGCTGCAGCTTGTTCTGCACCTGCACCTGGGCGATGTCCGGATCGGTGCCGCTCTCGAAGGTCAGCGTGATCGAGGCCTGGCCGTCGGCCGAGCTGGTCGCCGACATGTACATCAGGCCGTCGATGCCCTTCATGTTCTGCTCGATGATCTGGGTCACCGAGTTTTCGACGGCTTTAGCCGAAGCGCCGGGATACGACGCGTTCACCGCCACCGTGGGCGGGGCGATGGTGGGATATTGCGAGATGGGCAGCTGGGTGATCGCGATCGCGCCACCGAGCATGATGATGATCGCCAAGACCCACGCGAAGATGGGGCGATCGATGAAGAACCGTGCCATGAATGTCTCCGATTACTGCTTCGGCGCGGCGGCGGGGGCCGCCGGCTTGGCCGGGGCGGCGCCCTTCTCGGTCGCGTCCACCGGCATGCCGGGGCCGATCTTCTGCAGGCCTTCGACGATGACCTTGTCGCCGGCCTTCAAGCCGCCTTCGACCAGCCACTTGTCGCCGAGCGCCTGACCGACCTGCACTTCGCGCGGCTCGACCTGGCCCTTGGCGTTGACCACCATCGCGGTGGCGTTGCCCTTGGGATCGCGGGTCACGCCCTGCTGCGGAACCAGCAGCGCGTTCTGGCGCACGCCGGTGCCGACCAGCGCGCGCACGTACATGCCGGGCATCAGGATGTTGTCGGGGTTCGGCACGATCACCCGCAGCAGGAAGCTGCCGGTGCCTTCGTCGACGGTGACTTCCGAGAACGCCAGCTTGCCGTCGTGCTCGTACTTGGTGCCGTCCTCGAGCAGGATCGCGACCGGCGTGGTCGCCTCGCTGAGCGTGCCCGCGGCGATCTGCTTGCGCAGCGCCAGCAGTTCGGCGCTGGACTGGCTGATGTCGACGAACACCGGATCGGTCTGCTGCACCACCGCCAGCGCATCGGCCTGGTTGGCCGAGACCAGCGCGCCGGCGGTGACCGCCGACTTGCCGATGCGGCCGCTGATCGGCGAGACGATGCGCGCGCGGCCGAGGATCACGCTGGTGCTCTGCACGCTGGCGCGGCCGGCGGCGACGTCGGCGCGGGCCTGCTTGAGCGTGGCGGTGGCGTTCTCGTCGTCCTGCTTGCTGACCGCGTCGATCTTGACCAGTTCGGTCGAACGGCGGGCGTTGAGCTGGGCCGAGTTCAACGCGGCCTCGGCGCGCGCCAGCGACGCCTTGGCGTTCTCGGCGTCGGCGGCGTAGGTCTTGTCGTCGAGCTGATACAGCGGCTGGCCGGCCTTGACCAGGCCGCCTTCGGTGAACAAGCGCTTCTCGACGATGCCGTTCACCTGCGGCCGCACCTGCGCCACCAGCGACGCGCTGGCGCGGCCGGGCAGCTCGCGGGTCAGGGTCACGGTCTCGGGCTTCAGCGTCACCACCGTGACCTGGCCCTTCTGCCCGCCGGGGCCACCCGGCCCGCCTTGTTGATCGCCGCCTTTACCGCAGGCCGCCAGGGCCAACGCAAGCACGGAAACAGTGAAAATTGCCTTATAGGACATGGACTTGCGCGACGGCATTGGGGGAGCCTCAGGTATGGGTGCGGCCGGGACGGACTGCGGACGGATCGTAGAATGAACGATCATTCTCTTTTTTTGAGTGTGAACGTTCCATCAACGGGAAGGCTCGGGGCGTGCCGTTTTGGGAGGTTTAGGGTGCGGAGCATGTGTTTATTTGTGCGCAGCAGCATCAAAAAGACACATTCGGCAAAAACAGCCGAATCCCGCGGTGTCGCCGCCTTCGTCAGACGAGCAGCGGGTCGACCCTTCCGCTGTTGATCGCGTCCAACCACTTGAGGTCGTCCCTGAACTCCAGGACGAGCAGCATTCCCTCCAGACGAATGCAGAAGTAGACGCAATCGGGAGAGTCGGGCCTGGCCTCGGACTCCAGCCGCCACACTTCGGTAGCCGACCATTGGGCCACGCCCAACTGCACTTCCACGACATACCAAAGCATGTCCAGAACCCGGAAAGACAGATAACGGCGCAGGTCCGTCAGGCTCGTCGAGCTGGCGGACGCAAGCTCGCGAACCAGGAACGGCTGGATGTCGCGCTCCAAGCTGCCGAAGCCGCGTGGCAAGCGCTCGCCTTTGCCCAGAACGAATTCGGTTCGTCGCGGGTAGAGGCCGGTTATCGCCCGCTCGAGGTCGACTTCGGGCTCGACCGATTCGACCAGAAAGGCGTTCGCGGAGTAGTTCCGAATGCATCCGTTGGATGCTGCGATGCCCGCGAGATAGCCGTCCAGCCTCGCGATCTCTTCATGCACTTGCGACAGGGACATGCGATACGCCCGGCGTGGCGCCGAGGTAATGGGAATAGATCAAGCTGCGCCGACAGTATCAGACCAACCGAACAAAGCCATAGAAATCGCCGCAGGCGAACTAATCGGGACGCGGACACGACATCGATCCAGGCCGATGCTCGGCAGATCGCCATTGAGACAAGGCGGCGAACCCCGCCGGCGAGCGAGCGTTCGCCGGAGCCTATGGATCACCGCTTGTCGGAGCAGTAATCCACTCCGCTGTTCTTGCCGTTGCGCAGCAACGCGATTCGATAGCCCGTCTTGCCGGCGTACTTCCACACCGAAAAATTGAAACCGGTGGCGTTCTGGCAGTACTTGAAGGACCGGTCTGCGTTGGCCTTCTCGTCGGACTCGATCAGCTTCCAGCCTTCAGCTTCCAATTGCGAACGATAGTGCTGTGCGATTTCCGCTTCCGTGCGCGTCGATTGCAGATGTCGGATTGCCGCGACCGGTCCGCCGTGATTCAGGATTTCTATCGACTCGCTATCCGTATCTCCTGCGAGCACGGAGAACCGCAGGAGTTGCTGCTTCAACTCCTGCACCAATGCGCCATTCGCCTTCTCGAAATAGCAGCCAGACACTCGGCTCAATGCGTAAGCCATTGCTACCAAAATGCAAAAATAGACGAATCCGTCGATTGCTTTTTTTCGAGTAAGCATCGCGCCTTACCAACCCGAGCCAACCGTGGCCGCTTCACCAGAATAAGTCACGCCGATGCCGGCACTACGCGTTCCGACACCGATCTCTACGGCAGAACCGCTGCCGTTTACTGTCACTCCACCGCCTGCACCGTTGAAGCCGCTTGCGTTGAAAGAGCGGCCGTTCAGGAATCCATCGACCTTCTCACGAGCTTCTTCACGAGTTATAGGGCAGTCATTGACCCAGCCAACAACGAACGAGACCCCTGCAGAGCTCAAAGACTTCCCCACATTTCGAGGGTCGCCAACAAAGCCGCCACCCGAGAACAGCTTCCCGCTGCGCGAAAGCGTGTAATGCAAGCTGCCCAGCCCGAAATTCACCGTAATGGTGCCGTAGTCTGGAGCGCGGCCGGAACCGTTCTCCCAGCTCAACCGCGTTCCGCCGTTGTTGAACGAACCTGGCCCTTCGAGCCCGAACGGATCGACGCCCGACACCGGATTTGAGCTTACGTAGGCGAAGGTATTGATCCCGCCCGACATCCCGATCGGATCGCTCTGCAAGTAACGGCCAACCGAAGCGTCGTAGTCGCGGAAATAGTTGTAGTTAGATCCAGTCCAGGGATCGAACCGCTGCCCGGGAAAACGCATGTCGAAGACGAATGCGGTCCCGTCCAAGTCCGGATCCTGATTCGGCGCGGTGGCGCCGAACGCCTCGCCCTTCGCATCCCACGACCACACCGCGACATCGCGCTGCGGATCGGCGACCGCTCGGGGCGTGGCCAGACGATCGGTGTAGATGTAGTAGAGCTTCTGTCCCTGTGGCGAGTTCGCCAGAACTGCCACCGGCACGCCATCCCACCAAACGATCTGCTGCATCGGCAGACCCGCATCGCTGTAACTTCCGATCCAACCGCCTCGTTCGTCGTACAGCAACCTAGAGCTCGCAACTCCCACATCGGCAGCCCGCACTTGCTCCCCTAGCGCGTTATACCGATAGCCGGCCTTATCGAGGCCATTCCATTTGACGGTCTTCAAACGGTCGTCGGCGCCATATTCGAACTGTTTATCCGCACCGATACTCGTCACGTTGCCTGCGGCATCGTAATCCCTCGCAATCCCGCCAACGCTTGCGAGACGATGGTCCGTTGAGGCATAGCCGTACACCTCATTGACCCCACCATGCTTGAAGCTTGTACGGTTGCCCGCCGCGTCATAGCCATAAGAGTCCAAAGGCACTCCCGAGGCCCCATCGCGCGTCACGGTCAGCCGACTCAAGCTGTCGTAGTCGTACTTGGCCAGGACCGCACTTTGCAGCCCATCTTTCAACGCCGCGACCTCTCCAATTTCGTTGTAATCGTAGTGCAGGGAAAGCGCGGCATTTCCCGAGCCGGAAACCGTCGCGACCCGATAGTCCTGATCATGAACGCGGGACTGGACCGTTCCATTGCCATAAGTCCAGCTTCTGGCCGGCCCATTGGGCTCGTAAGCGACCCCAGTCAGCACGACCGAGCGGACGCCAGCACTGGGTGTAACTCCGATCTCCGTCACCCGCCCTCTGCCATCGCGCGTGTAGTCCGCAATTGATCCATCGGGATAAGTCACGCTCTTCAACTCGCCGCCCAGGGTATAGGCGTAACGCATCGTCAGGACGCCTGCATCGATCGCCTGCACTTTGCGCACGACCTGCCCGAACCTGTCATAGCAATATTTCAGTTCCGTTCCGTCCTTACGCATCGCACTTACTCGCCCAGCGGCAAAGGTTTCGCCCACTGCACAGGCGCTATTGACCGTGTCGTAGTCGAATTCCACATCCGCCCCCCCGCTGGCCGAGTAGTAGATGGCCTTGGTGCGATTCAAGGCGTCGTAGACATAGCGATGCGGCACCGCATCGTTGGCGTCCTGTTTAGTCGCAACACCACCTGCCGCGTTGTAGGTGTAAGTGGCTACGCCGGTATCTGGACTGCTCAAGCGGACCTGATCGCCAAAACCGTTGTAGCTATAAACGGTATCCAACCCCTTCGGATCGGTAACCTTAGCCACCCGATCCAGCGGGTCGTACTCGAACTTCGTCTCGACATTAAGTCCACCGACATCCTGCAGCGTCCGCACCAACCGGTTGAGCGGGTCGTAGGTGTGGTCGGTGATCCGGCCGAGCGCATCGGTGGTGCGGTCCTGGTTGCCGCGGCCGTCGTAGCGGTAGACGGTCGCGTTCTGCGACGCGTCCTTGTTCGCCTGCAACTGCCCCAGCGTGTTGTAGACCCGCGACAGGGTGCGCTTGAGCGTGCCGGTGGAAGTCTTGGTGTCTTCCTTGGTCCGGTTGCCCTCGTTATCCAGGGTGTAGTGGATGGTGTTGCCGTCGTTGTCGGTGACGTCGGTCAAGCGCTGGGCCGCGTCGTAGGTGAAGGTCAGCGAGGCGCCGTCGGGTAGGGTCGACTTCTTGAGCTGGCCGGTCGGCCAGTAGTCGAAGCGGGAAATGCGGTCGTCGCTTTCGCTGTTGTTGTCGGCGCCGCGGACCTTGGTGGCGAGCAGCCAGCCGCGGGAGGAGAACTCGTTGTCGGAGACGACGCCGTTGATGTCCTTGCTCGACAGCAGGCGGCCTGCGGAGTCGTAGCGCAGCATTTCGGTCGAGCGGCCCAGGGCGTCCGTGATCATCCACAGGTCGCCCTTGCGATAGGCGCAGTTCGCCGGAGGCGCCGCGGCGCAACCTGCCGCGTCGACCGGGTAGTACTCGTAATGGGTCACGTCCGCCACGTCGGTGCGCGGACCGTCCACGGACCGGACCAAGCCGATCACCGGGCAATCGCCGGCGGTCACATCGGCCTGTTCGCAGTAGGCGATCGTCGTGGAGCGCTCTTCATTGGTGGCCGGATCGACCTCGGTGGACACCAACGGCTGTCCCCGGTCGTTGTAGGTCCACTTGCGTTTCGCCACGGCTGCGCCGCTGCTGTTCAAAACTCTTTGTTCGCTGGGCTCGTTATAGGCGGTGTTCCAGTCGAACTGAGTCGTTCGGGTTACTGCGGTAGTAGCGCCAGCTTCGCTCAAACCTTCCTTGCGGCTGGAAAGATTCGGCCCCGTGTAACCGAACTCGGTACGCGCACCGCCGACGGCGCTGTTGTAAGCCACTCGCCAGCGATTGTCGTAACCCACCTGAGTGGTCTGAGTGGAGGTTCCGGCTCCGCCCGAGACGGTCGCGCTCGAAATTTTCTTCAGCTGTTCGTTGGTGTAGCCGAAGGTTTTGACCGCGCCGGACGCCAGGGTCGCCTTGCTCTGGGTGGCGGAGAGATAGTCCACGGTGACGCGCCCGGCGCCGCCGGCATGCTCGCTGATGGTCGCCCTGCCCTTGTCGTCATAGGAGTAGGTGGCGAAGCGGGTCGCGGACTCGTCCTCGACGCCGGTCATGTGGTTCGGAAACTTGATCGGATCGCATCCCGCAATCGTGCCGCCGCTGGCGTTGCGGCACAGTTGCGCCGATTCGCCATAGAGGTAGCGACGCCCCGCGCCTTCGACACCGTCGTGCCACGCCGCGGTCATACGCCCTTGGGCGTCGTAGCGGTACTGCATCGCGACCGCGCCGTCGGCCTTGACCGAGACCAGCCGCGCTTCCTGCGTGGCGCCGGGCAGAACGGTATAGGTGAACTCGAGCGTGCGGCCACGCGAATTGGTCGCGCGCCGGATCAGATCCCGGGAGGGGCAGTCGTCGGTACCCAGTTCGGTTCCGCCGCAGTAGGCAAGGTCGACCTTGGTGCCGGCGATCTGCTTACGCAGCAGCCGCCCCTTGGCATCGAACCACGTGACTTTCTGCCCGGGTGCGGAAAGCCGCCAGACGCCGTCCGCCGGATCCTGAGAGCCTCTAGTTGGCTTGGTCAGCGCGAGATTAGGCGTGTTGGGCGAGTAATAGACCTGCTTTCCGGATTCGACCACATACAGGCGCTCCACATAGCCGTCGGGGCGGATCCAATAGGTCGCGTTGCCGGCATTGTCGAACATCAGTCGGTCGGAAAACGTATGCGACCAGTTGTTGCCGAAGCCCGAAGACAGCGGGAAATCGGCGATCGAGTTATAGGCGCGGCGGAAATCGAAGCCATCCCAGGCGAAATCGCCCTCGCGGTATTCCTTGTTGCCGAAATCAGCGGCGCAGGGGTTGCCGGGCCGGTCATTGGGTACCTGGCCGGACTGATCGGTCTTGCCAGAACAGAACGGAGCCCGTTGCTTGAAGCGCACAAGGATCTGACCTTGCGCGCTATTGACGCAGAAGATCGGCCAGGTTCCGTAACGCGCTTCCCCATAGGGATTATCAGTGCCATTGAACAGCGCCGGACAGATGTAAGTATCGACCCGATTGATTCGATAGGTATAAGAATTACCGCTAGCGTTGGTTGCAGTAATCTCCCGTGCGTTGGGGATCGGCCCGCCGCTGTACTGCACCGCATTCATAGCGATCCAGACTTTCCGAGCATCGGACGAAGTTGTAGACCACATGGCAAACGGGGGCGACAGATAAGCGCCGCGCAGCGTCGGGGTGTAAGCGCCATCGAGCGGATAGGCGCGCATGCTTGCAGCGACCATTTCCTCTTCGGTCCGGCACTTCAGGCCGTAGCAGTCGGTCGCATTGCCCGACATATGTCCGTCGTAGTAAGCACCCTCGTAGCTTTCGTACTTCCGCCACGGCACGTTGTATTCGAGCAGGACGGCGCTGTCGCTGGCCGCAAACGCGCGGGTATTGACCAGGAACGCGTTGCCCAAGGCAGGGGACGGCTCGGCCCGGATATAGGCCTCGGCTTCCGCCTGGGTGGCGAAGTCCTGCGACTGCGCCTGAGGCATGTAGCGGGTAGCCCGATACACATATTCAGGCACCTGAGCCTGCACTGCGCCCGCAAACAGCAACGCAGCCGAAGCAGCTGCAATGCCCCACCATGACTTCGCGTTCATCACGATTCCTTTTCCGAACTTCATACGGTTGCCCGCTGCAGGCGGGCTTGCGGCAACACGAACGGACCCGGCCCGCCGGCAATGCGGACTTTTCGACTTGGACGCTCAGTGGACAGGATCGGCAAGGCGCCCGTAACGCATAGCAGGAGGCTGGCGCGCGTGTCGCCATCGGCTCGTGCAGAAATCATAAACGGGGCGTGTGTCGAGCTGTTCATCCGTTGATGACGGGCCCTGCCGGGCCCGATCGACCATCCTTGCTGGCTTTCGAGAGGTGCTCCGCCCTGGCGAAAGAACAAGGAGCGATCGCACCGCATCATCTCTGCAACGACCGGATCGATTCAAGCCGCAAAATTCGCAGCTTTTGTACACATGCTCATTGCGTCGTAGAAGCCGCGCTTCCCGCCACCATTCACCGATACGGGTTGTAGCTATACACCCCACTCACCGCCTCCGGAATCCGAAAGTAATTCATCGTCAGCCCCACCGGATCCGTAGCCAATGCGCCGCGCCCCGGGCCATCGTTGCTGTCGTCCCACCCCCACGGAGCGTTGGCCGCGTTGACGCTGCAGCCGATCGCTCCGCTGCCGCAGCCGCCGCTCTTGTCGCCGGCGAAGCTGCCGTAGCTGGCGAACAGCGACGGGGTGTTGCGCTGGTCCCACAGGCCGCCGGGTTCGAAGATGTCGATGAGTTTGTATTTGACGTCGCGGTCGTCCGGGCCGGAGGGGACTTCGGCGACGCTGAGCGAGGGGTAATAGATCACGCCGTCGCCTTTGATGTCGTAGGCGGGCCAGGCCTTGAGGCCGTGGCCTTTGGCTTCCTGCGCGGTGACCGGGTGCGGCGCGCCTTGGTAGGTCAGGAACGACAGCGTGCCGTCGACGTTTTCGGCGTTGCCGGTCCAGTCGCTGCCGGCGGGCACGAACGAGAAGAAGTCGGTGTGGGCGACGGTGACGGCGGCCTTGAGCCTGCCGTAGGCGCTGCCGTCGCGGGCGACGGCGAGCATCACGCCTTCGGCGTCGTTCTCGTGTTCGGTGTCGAAGAACGAATCGGTCCAGTCGCGCGGATGGAAGAACAGGTAGGTGATGTACCAGTGGGTCGCGGTTTCCACCACCGAGTAATAGGCGTGCGCGGCCAGCGGGTAGGCGCTGTGGCCGGCGCGGTCCCAGTTGTTGCGCGCGTCGAGGTCGCCGTCGAAGTCGTAGCGGGCGATGTAGTCGGCGGCGCCGCCGAGGGCGTGGCTGCCGGTCTGGTCGACGTCTTGGTAATGCACCGGCGCCCAGCGCAGCGCGAGCGCGGCGCGGTCGACGGGATTGGCGGCCGACAGGCCGGCGGCGCCGGCGGCGTTGGCGGCGAGCAAGCCGGTGCCGAGGCAGGCGAGGCGCACGGCGGTGCGCAGACGGGCGGCGAAGCATCGGAGCATGGCGGCGGTCCTGGCGTTGGGCGAACCCAGGAGCTTGCGGCGGCGGCGATGGCAGCGATGTGGCAGACCGCGCGCGTCGGCGGGTCGGTGCGCGGATTCGTTCTAACCGTCTCGTCGCGAATGCGGCGGCGGTCACCGCCGGCGGCGCGGCGTGCTGCGCTGCACGGCGCGCGAAAAAGAAGGGCTGGCGGGCGCGAACGCCGGGCTGGCGAAGGGAGGGTTGCGACCGCTTGAGGTCGCGGCGCGGATGCTAAGGCCGGCGCCGGCTGCGGACAAGCGCTCGCGACGCGTTCGCGCGTTGCAGCGGCCGGCGCGCAACGGATCGAACCGATCGGGCAAAGATGTCGTGCAACGACGCCGCGCGAAGCGGCGTCTTCATCGCCACAGCACCGACGCGCAAGCGCGCCGGTGCCGATTACGTGGACTGAACTACGCGAACCGCGCCGCCGATCAGCCGCGCGCCCCGCCCTGCGCCGCGATCTGCCGCAGCGCCGCTTCGAACTGCTCCACCGGCTGCCCGCCCTGGATCAGATGACGGTCGTTGATGATGACCGACGGCACCGCGCTGATTCCGGCTTCCTGGTAGAGACGCTCCTGCTTGCGCACGTCCTGCGCGTACTCGTCCGAATCGAGCACGGCGCGGGCGCGCTGCCCGTCGAGGCCGGCCTCGCCCGCCACCGCCGCGAGCACCTCGCGCGAAGACACATCGCGGCCATCGGTGAAATAGGCCTTGAGCAAGGCGTGCTTGAGCGCGCGCTCGGCATCGGCGCTCTGAGTGCCGGCCCAGTGCAGCAGGCGGTGGGCGTCGAAAGTGTTGTAGATGCGGTCGCGATCGCCGAACTGGAAACCGACCGCGGCGCCGCGCTCGCGCAGCGCTTCGCGGTTGCGCGCCAGTTGCTCGGCGCCCAGGCCGTACTTGTGCGCCAGGTGCTCGTCGATGCGCTCGCCTTCGGCCGCCATCTGCGGGTTAAGTTCGAACGGCTGGAAGTGCAGTTCCACTTCGACTTCGCCGTCGAGCCGGGCGATGGCCTGCTCCAGCGAATTCAGGCCGACCGCGCACCACGGGCAGACCACGTCGGAGACGAAGTCGATCTTGACCTTCGCGGTCGGGTTGGACGAACTCATGGCAAAGCTCCGCGCGGCGCGCAATTCTCAGGATACAGTCACCATGCGGGCGCGGCCCGGCGCCATCAAGCCGAAGCCGGGCGCACCGGCGGATCGGTGCGTTCCACCGCCCGGGCCGGGCCCCACCCGCACTGGCGATGCTTACTCCATCACAAAAATCGGGGCAGAATAGGCCGGCCCCCGGCGGGGCGCCCCTTGCGGGCAGGCCGGGCGCGCACACCGCGGCCGCGCGCCGCCACCGCTCGATGGGGACAACATGGACTCGATGTACCCGGCCGGACCCGCCTCCGTGCCCGCGCAACTGACTGCGCCCAGCGCCGCTTACCGTCGCCACGCCTGGCTGGCCATGCTTGGCCTGCTCGACTTCGTCGCGATCTACTTCGCCCTGCTGGTCTGGTTCGGCTGGACCGCCTGGCGGCTGTTCGCGGCACTGGTCCAGGGCGACGGCGGCAACCTGATCGGCAACGGCATCACCGGCGCCTGCGCCGCGTTCTTGTGCCTGTTCATGGCCAAGGCGCTGATCTTCAAGCGCCGCGGCGCCGGCGGGGAAGACCTGGAGCTCAAGCCGGCCGACCAGCCCGAGCTGTTCGCCTTCCTGCACCGCCTCGCCGACGAGGCCGGCGCGCCGCGGCCGCACCGCGTATTCCTGTCGCCGCGGGTCAACGCCGGCGTGTTCTACGACCTGTCCCTGCTCAACCTGATCCTGCCGTCGAAGAAGAATCTGGAAATCGGCCTGGGCCTGGTCAACGTGCTCAACCTGGGCGAGCTCAAGGCGGTGCTGGCGCACGAGTTCGGCCACTTCGCCCAGCGCACCATGGCGGTCGGCCGCTGGGTCTACGTGGCCCAGCAGATCGCCGCGCACATCATCGCCAAGCGCGACGCTTTCGACGATTTCCTGCGCGCGCTGTCGCGCTTCGATCTGCGCGTGGCCTGGGTCGGCTGGATCCTGTCGCTGGTGGTGTGGTCGATCCGCTCGCTGGTGGAGATGGTGTTCCGGCTGGTGGTGCTGGCCCAGCGCGCGTTGTCGCGCGAGATGGAGTACCAGGCCGATCTGGTCGCCGCGTCGCTGACCGGCAGCGACGCGCTGGTGCACGCCCTGCACCGGCTCGGCGCCGCCGACGACGCCTGGAGCCGCACCCTGAGCTTCGCCAACCGCGAGTACGCCAACCAGCGCCCGGTCGCCGACCTGTTCGCGGTGCAGACGCGCATCATCGAACACCTGCAGCGGGTGTTCGCCGACGCCGAGTACGGCGAGCCGCCGCGGCTACCCGACGCCGGCCGCGACCAGCACCGCGTGTTCAAGAGCGAGCTGGCGCAGCCGCCGCAGATGTGGTCCACCCATCCGGCCAACAGCGACCGCGAACGCAATATCAAGCGCAGCTATATCGCCTGCGAAATCGATACGCGCCCGGCGCTGGAGCTGTTGCGCGATGCGCAGGCGCTGAAAGAGCGCATCTCGCGCGAGATGATCGACAGCGCCGAGCCGCTGGCGCCGGTGCCGATCGCCGACAGCCTGGAACGCGTGGACCGCGACTTCGACGATCTGGCCCTGGACCGCCGTTTCCGCGGCACCTATCTCGGCCGCTCGATCGTGCGCGACTACGAGCGTCCCGACGAGCTCTATCACTCGGTGGCCGACGCCGCGCTCGATGCGCAGCTGGCCGGCCTGTACCCCGCCGAGCACGGCGACGCGCTGGAACGCCTGCGCGAGCTGGAAGCCGAACGCGCCACCCTCGACGCGCTGCGCGCCGGCCACCTGCGCGCGCCCGGCGGCGTGGTGCGCTGGCGCGGCGGCGAGTTTCCGGCCAAGCAACTGCCGAAGGTGCTGGCCGAACTCGACGCCGAACTGGCGCCGCTGCGCGAGCAGGTGCGCGGGCACGACCGCCGCTGCCGCAGCGTGCACCTGGCCGCGGCGCGCGCGCTGGGCGGGCCGTGGGAAGCGCTGCTGCGCGGGCAACTGGCGGTGCTGCATTACGCCGACCACAGCCACGCCGACCTGCAGGACGCCAACAGCCTGCTGGTCAACACCTACGAGGTGGTGACCGCCGACCGCCGGGTGTCTTCCGACGAACTCAACCGCCTGGTGGCTTCGGCCAACCAGCTGCACCGCACGCTCGACGCGCTGTATGCGCATGCCGCGCAAGTGCGCATGGACAGCCGCATCGCCACGCGCCTGGGCGCCGCCGACTGGGCCGCGGCGCTGGGCGAGTTCCGCCTGCCCGTGGCCGACCGCGACAACATCCAGCAGTGGCTCGGCGCGATCGACACTTGGGTGCGCGGCACCGTCGGCCCGCTGGCGGCGCTGCGCGACGCCGCGCTGGAATCGCTGCTGGCGACCGAAGACGAAGTCGCGCGCGCGTTGCGTGGGGGCGAGCGCGAGGATGCCGACGGCATGGTCGCAATCGCCGAAGCGCCGGCCGTGGAAGTGTCCACCGCGGATGCGGACGCGCCGGAGCGCACCGGCTCCGCGCAAGCGAGCATCGCCGCAGTCGCACGCGATGCGTCCGAACAGGCCGCCTTCGATCAGGCCATCGCCGAGCGCGTCGCCGCCGACGGCAACGACGCCAGCGATTACGACGCGGACAACGCGCGCTTCGCCCGGCCCTCGGACGACGCGCCGGCCGCGGCGCCGCGCGACTACACCCGGCTCAAGCCCGGCAACGGCCGCAAGCACCAGACCAAGCTCGGCTGGTGGGATCGCTTCCAGACCGCCGACGGCCTGCTGCCGTCGATCTCGCGCGTGGCCGCGGCCGCCGGCATCGTCGGCGCGGTGCTGTTCGTCGGCGCTTCGGTCGGCATGGCCAAGCTCACCGTGCTCAACGGGCTGGCCCAGGCGATGCGGGTGGAAGTCGACGGCCGCGGGTACGACCTGCCGCCGTTGCAGAACCTCACCGTCGAGCTGGCCGACGGCGGCCGCCACCACGTGGTCGCGCGCACCGCCGATGGCGCGGTGGTAGAGGAGTTCGACAGCGACGGCCCGACGCATGCTTCGCACTACGTCTACAACATCGCCTCGGCCGCGCCGCTGGTGGAGTGGACCGCGGTCTACGGCCCGGGCGGCGAAGTGCCGGAGAACAAGCTCGGCGCGCCGCGCTGGATCGCCTCCAGCGCCGACCACATCTTCGAGGAGCCGCCGAAGCAGATCAGCACCAAGGGCAACGGCGGCAGCCGCCGGGTGTTGCAGGGCTTCGCCGGGCTGTCGCCGTCCGACCAGTTGCAACTGGCCCGCGACGACGCCGACAAGCATGCGCTGATCGCCGCGCACGTGCGCTGGGACGCCGGCGATTCGCGCCATATCGCCGAATGGCTGACGCTGGCCGCGCGCCAGCCGGATGCGGCCGCGCTGATCGGCGCGCGCCTGCAACGCGCGCCGGCCGAGGTGATCGCGCTGCGCGCCGAGCAGGACGCGAGCGAGGGCAAGCCCGCCCGCGCCGAAGTGTGCGCGCGCCACAACGCTCTGTCGGAACGCGCGCCGCAATCGCCCGACCTGCGCTACATCGCGCTGCGCTGCGCGCCGGACAACGACGAGCGCGACCGCGCCTTCGCCGCCGGCCATGCGCGCTGGCCCGAGCACGGCTGGTTCGCGCTCGCCGCCGGCCACGCCGCCAACGAGCGCGGCCAGTGGGATCAGGCGCTGCCGCTGTTGCGCCAGGCCGCGAAGATGCCGCAGGCCAACGAGTGGCTGGCGACCGAGGTCGCGCGCACCCAGCGCGCGATCGATGGCGACGCCGCGCGACTGGACGCCAGCGGCTCGGGGCAATTGCAGACCTTGCTGGCGATCGAGCAGGGCACGGTGCCGCGCGAGTCGCCGCACTGGGCGTTCGTCGCGCTCAAGTCCGGCGATCTGGCGCGCGCGCTGCAAGCGGCGAACGGCGCGGGGGACACGCGGGCTTACCTGCAACGCTTGATCGCCGCGTCCGAAGGCGCGCCGGCCGATGCAGTGGCGCAGGCGCTGGCGCAATCCGACCAGCCCGAGGAAGACCCGGCCAGCGCCTGGGCGTTGGCCGCGCTGGCCGAACGCGAACGCGATGCCGGCGCCGCGCACCGGCGCGAGAACGCGATGCGCGCCGATCCGGAAGACGCGGCCAGGATCGCCGCCTTCTTCGACGCCGTGCGCCGCGGCGGCAGCGCTTCGGCCGAACAGGCCGAGCGCGCGCTGGGCAAGATCAACCCACGCTCGCGCGGCATCGCCTACGCCACCGCGGTGGTGATGCTCGGCCGCGATTGCCCGCAAGCCTGGCGCGACGGCGCCAAGCGCCTGCTGTTCGCGGCCGAGCGGCCTTACTTCGGTTGAGGCCGAGGCCGGGCGCGGCCTTCGCGGCCGCGCCCGGCAACGCACGCCCGGGCGCGCAAACACGCGCCCGGGCCCGCGCGCCGCAAGCACCCGCCCGCACCAGCGCAGCTCCGGCCGCACGCGCGCGGCCGCGACTTTGCCGCAACTGACCGTTGCCGCGCCGATGCTGGCGCGCATCGCGCGCAGTGGCCACACTGTCGCCTAGCCTCCCCCGCTTCCCCGCCCGCGCGCTTCGCGGCGCGCCGCACGAACGACGCCTTTCGCGCCTGTGCGCGGCCTCGCGGCCGCGCCGTTCGTCGTATCTCCCCCTCCTGTTGCCGCCGTCGAAGCCGAATCCCATGAGCGCCACCGCCGCCCCCGCTTCCGCCATCCGTCCGCTGTGGCAGGGACGCGCCTGGGTGCTGGCCGGCATCGTGCTGTCGGCGTTCACCCTGCGCACCGCGGTGACCTCGCTGACGCCGCTGCTGGACGCGCTGGGCCGCGAATTCGCCTTCGGCGCGACCATGACCGGCGTGTTCGGCATGGTGCCCACCGCCGCGTTCGCGCTGTTCGGCGTGGCCACGCCGAGCCTGGCCCATCGCATTGGCCTGGAGCGCGCGGCACTGCTGGCGATGGCGGTGGCCGCGCTCGGCCTGCTCGCGCGCGGCTTCGTCGGCGACACCTGGCAATTGCTTGCCGCCAACGCGGTCGCGCTGGCCGGCATGGGCATCGGCAACGTGGTGCTGCCGCCGCTGGTGAAGCGCTATTTCGGCGACCGCGTCGGCACCGTCAGCACCGCCTACATCACCGTGCTGCAGCTCGGCACGATCCTGCCCGCGCTGACCGCGGTGCCGCTGGCCCAGGCCGCGGGCTGGCGGGTGTCGCTGGCCTCGTGGTCGCTGGTGGCGGTGGCGGCGGCGCTGCCGTGGCTCAGCGTGCTGTGGATGGAAGCGCGCGGCCGTTCGGCGCAGGCGCGCGAACTCGCGCGCACCCACGACCGCGCCGTCGCCGGCGGCGACGAAGCGCCGGAACTGCCGGCGGCCGCCGCGCGCGGCAAGGTCTGGCGCTCGCCGGTGGCCTGGGGCATGACGCTGATGTTCGGCATGACTTCGCTGGTGACCTATTCGATGTTCACCTGGCTGCCCAAGCTGCTGGTCGAAGCCGGCGGCAGCCCCGCGCTCGGCGGCGCGATGGTGGCGCTGTTCTCCACCCTGGGCATGATCAGCGCGCTGACCATGCCGGCGCTGGCGGTGCGCATCGCCAATCCGTTCCCGATCGTGCTGGCCTGCGTGCTGTGTTACCTGGGCGGCTTCGCCGGCCTGCTGCTGGCGCCAATGCATCTGACCTTCGTGTGGGTGGCGCTGATCGGCCTGGGCCCGAGCACCTTCCCGTTGGCGCTGACCCTGATCAACCTGCGCACGCGCACGCCGGCCGGTTCGGCCGCGCTGTCGGGCTTCATGCAGGGCCTGGGCTACACCTTGAGCTGCGCCGGCCCGCTGCTGTTCGGCTGGCTGCACGAACGCAGCCACGGCTGGGTGTGGCCGTTCGCGATGCTCGGCGCCTGCCTGCTGGTGTTGATCGTGGGCGGGCGCATGGCCTGCCAGCCGCGCTATCTCGAAGACAGTTGGTGAGTGCGGCCGCGCGCGTGGTTTGACGCGCATCGCTTTCGATCGCGAACGCCGTCGCCCTTCGCGGGGCGGCGGCGTTCGCGCATGCGCGCTTTAGCGCATATCGCGTTGCGTTCGCCACCGCTCGCGCGCAGCGCGCACGCGGACCGCGATGCGCTTGCGCCGCAGTCCGCGCGTTCACCAGCGTGAATCGCCCGCGGCGGCGCGGATCAAACGCCGGATATGGAAACGCGGGCACAGATCGATCTGTCATCTCGCGGCCGTTTCCGGCAAGCGATCACGTAACGCGCGTGCGCGGTCAAGACAATGAACCTACGGGATCCATGCTTGCCATGCCAATACGCGGCCGCTTGCGGCCGCGTCCGAAGGAGATCGTCCGATGCATTCGCACACTCTCGCCGCAGCTCTCGGCGGCGCCTTGCTGTTGGGTTCGCTCGGCGCCGCCGCCGCGCCCGATGCCGCCGCCTTGCGCCTGGAACTGGATCGCAGCAACGCACTGGTCGCCGCGCAAGTCGCGCGCGCGGCCTATCCCGAGTACTTCCGCCGCGCCTACGCGCGCTATCCCAATCTTCCGGCCGGCGCGCTGGAAGCCATCGCCTACAGCGAAACCAACTGGGTCCACGTGCGCCCGGAAGCGCAGAACCCGCGCGACCTGCATATGCCGCGCTCCTACGGCGTCATGGGCCTCTATCACGGCGGCGGCTTCGCCGACATGGTCGGCGACGGCGCGCGCCTGATAGGGCGCAGCGCGCAGCAAGTGATCGACGATCCGGAAAGCAACATCCTCGCCGCCGCCGCGTTGCTCGACCGCGCGCTCGCCGCCGGCCAACCCGACAAGCGCAGCCGCGCGCTGGCCCAACCTGAGGCGATGGCTGCGGTGCTGGCCCGCTACGCCGGCTACGGCGCCAGCAACGGCGGCATCGCCGACTACGCGCGCCAGAGCTTCGCCTACGGCGTCATGCAGACCCTGCAGCAAGGCGTGGACGCGCAAGGGGTGAAGATTCCCGCGCAGCCGCTCGAACTCGAACGCGCCTTCGACGCCGGCCAGTTGCAGAAACTGCGCGCGCCGGCGCTGCTGATGAACGCCGCCGACGACAGCGTGCGCGCGAATCCGGCGCTGAGCCGCGAACTGGCGCGCAGCGCCGCGCCGGCCACCGACGTCGGCGCCAAGGCAGTCGATTTCGGCGAAGCGATTTGGAACCCGGCCAGTTCCAGCAACTACAGCACCGCCTCCAACCAGACGAGCGCGGTGATCATGCACACGATGGAAGGCTCTTACGCGGGCTCGATCTCGTGGTTCCAGAACCCCAGCGCGCAAGTCTCGGCGCATTACCTGATCCGCAAGTCCGACGGCCAGATCACCCAGATGGTGCGCGAATACCATCAGGCCTGGCATGCGAAGAACCATAACTACTACACCATCGGCATCGAGCACGACGGCCGCGCCGCCGACGCCGGCAACTGGTCGGCGGCGATGGTCAACGCCTCGGCGCGGCTGACCAAGAGCATCTGCGCGCGCCGCGGCGTCAACTGCGCCAGCGCCTGGAAGGGCCCGGGCTACGACACCTTCCACCTGGTGCCCGACAGCGTGCGGGTCAAGGGTCACGGCATGCTCTCGGGCAACGAGAACCGCTACGACCCCGGCAAGTACTTCCCCTGGTCGAACTACTACAACCTGATCAACGGCGGCGGCGGCAATCCGAATCCGCCCGGCAAGTATTGGGTCGACACCTTCGCCAACGCGACCGGCTACAAGTGGCCGTCGACGCTGACCCCGGTCGGCACCTTGAACCAGGGCACCAACTACGTCTACTGCAAGGCCTGGGGCGAGGAAGTGCGCGTAGGCAATTCCTACAACCACTACTGGCTCAAGACCGATCTCGACGTCGGCCCGGCCGGCGCCTGGGTCTCGGCGTATTACCTCAGCCGCTGGGGCAACGACGAGGCCCGCGACAACAGCGGCGCGGTGATTCCCGACTGCTGACCGCCGATCGAACCAAGGCCCCTCTCCCGTTTGCGGGAGAGGGGTTGGGGTGAGGGCCCCACCCCAGACCGCTTCCACCTCCCCACACGAGCCCTCCGATGAAACGCAAGATGATGCTGTGCGAGCGCGTCATGTACGTCGATCGCGATTCCACCTTCACCATCGTCCAGGCCGCGCGCGTGCGCGGCGCGCTCGACGAACGGCGGCTGCGCGACGCGCTCGACCGGGTCCAGCGCAAGCACCCGATGCTGCGCTGCTCGGTCGAGGACGGCGATCCGCCGACCATGGTGCTCGAAGACGCCCCGCAGCCGATCCCGCTGCGCATCACTGAGCGCATCGACGACGAGGAATGGCAGCGCCAGTCGCACATCGAACGCGAAACCCGCTTCGATACCACCCGCGCGCCGCTGATGCGGCTGACCTGGGTGCGCGGCCGCGACGCCCAGGGCGAGGTCGGCGAACTGCTGCTGGCCTGCCATCACGTGATCTGCGACGGCATGTCGATGCTGACCCTGCTGCGCGAGATCCTCGCGCTGTGCGCCGACCCCGCGCTCGACATCGGCACGCACACCGGCTTCAACGCGCTCGAGGACATCCTGCCGGCGCAGGCGTTGAGCGACCGCCGCGTGCGCCGCAGCGCGGCGTGGAAGGCGCTGGCGTTCCGTTTGTTCTTCAGCCTGCGGCGCAGGCGCAAGCCGGTGCCGCAGGGCGAGTTCTTCGTCCTGCACTGGAAGCTCTCGCGCGAGGACACCGCGGCGCTGGCCGCGCGCGCCAAGGCCGAGGGCGTGACCGTGTTCGCGGCGATGAGCGTGGCGTTCTCGCTGGCCTTCCGCACGGTCAAGGGCGCCGCAGCCACCGGCAAGATCTTCTCGCCGGTGGACATCCGCAAATTCCTCACCCTGATCCGTCCCGACCAATTGTTCGCCGCGGCGCCGGGCACCATCGTCCCGCTCGACACCGAGCTCGCGCCGGAGAACGTCGACGACGCGGCGTTCTGGGAACAGGCGCGGGTGTTCAAAGGCCGGCTCAACCAGAAGGTCGAGCGGATCAGCCGCAACGTGCACGAGTACTTCATCGGCCTGGAGATGATGCATTCGATCTTCGGCCAGTTCGTCGCCGAACGCCGTTCCGACCTGGACAAGTTCGATACCACCATCTCCAACATCGGCCGCATCGACATCCCGCAGGACTATCCGGGCTTCCGCCTGGAGACCGTCTACAGCCCGACCGCGCGCCTGCCCTGGCGCAGCACCACCGCGATCCTGAGTTCGGGCTACGCCGGCGAGCTGGACTTCGTCTTCACCTGCGACACCGCTTCGCTGTCGCGCGCACAGGTCGAGCGCATCCGCGAGATCGCCATGCGCCTGCTGCGCGAGCGCTCGCACGCGCCGGCCGCGGCGCTGCCGCTGCGGGAAGCGGCATGAGCGAGGCCGGCTTGCCCGCGGCGGACGATCGCGACGCAGCGAGCGCCCTCGCTGCGTCCGCGCCGCCCGATCCTCAACCCGATCCCGACGCCTTCGGCGCGGTGGTGGTGCTGTGGCAGCCGCAGCCCGAGCACGTCGAGCACCTCGAACGCGTGCGCGCCGCCTGTCGCCACCTGATCGCGGTCGACAACTCGCCCAGCGCTGACGCGGCGATGCACGCGCGGCTGCGCGCCCACGGCATCGAGGTGCGCCACAACGCCAACCGCGGCGGCATCTCCGGCGCCTACAACGTCGGCGCGCGCGCCTTGTTCGACGCCGGCCGCCGGGTGGTGTTCCTGCTCGATCAGGACTCGCAGCTCGGCACGGATTTCTTCCCCGGCATGATGCGCGCCTGCGCGCGCGCGCAGGACGAGAACGAGGCCTTCATCGTCGGCCCCAAAGTGTTCGAGGTGAACCTGGGCCGCTACCTGCCGGTGTTTTCGCCGCAGGCGCGGCTGCCCAAGCCCGAGCGCATCGACGAGCGCAGCGAAGGCCTGGTGCCGACCTTGTTCGTGATCTCCTCGGGCTCGGCGGTCTCGGCCGCGGCGTTCGCGCGCATCGGCGAGTTCCGCGAGGACTACTTCATCGAGTACGTCGACATCGAATACGGCCTGCGCGCGACCCGCAACGGCGTGCCGGTGCTGGTCAACACCGAGGTCGAGCTGCGCCAGCAGGTCGGCCAGTACGTCAAGCGCGGGATCTTCTCGACCAGCAACCACGTCGCCTGGCGCCGCTACTACGCCTCGCGCAACGCCGTGCACGCGCTGCGCTCCAACGCCTCGCGCTGGTCGATCCATTGGCTGATCGAGCTGCTGACCCTGCACCAGGTGGCCTGCGTGCTGGTGTGCGAGCAGCACAAGCTGCGCAAGGTGGTGGCGATCGCAGTGGGTTACTTCGATGGCCTGTTCGGCAAGCTCGGCACCTTCGAGCAGCGGCATCCGCGGGTGGCGGCGTTCTGCAAGCACTGAGAGAACGCCGCGACTGAGAGCAGAGCGTCGGGCCTGAAGGCCCTCCCACAAGAGCCGGCGGGCCCCGATTGTTACAGGAAGGCCTTCAGCGGTTTTGAGAGGGCTTCCTTCAGTTGTAGGGAGGCCTTCCGTTGTTGTGGAAGTGCCTTCAGCGATTGTGGGAGGGCCTTCAGGCCCGACGCTCTTGTCTCAGTGCTTACGGCACTCAGAACGCCTCGTTGGCCGGCTGCACATCGATGCCCAGGCCGGTGGCGACGGCCTTCATGTTCTCATCGTCGCGCCGCAGCGCGATCCAGCCGGCGTAGGCGTCGCCGCCGGTGTCGTAGTTCCACAGCGTGTAGCCGTGCTCGCGCAGCCGGTCGTAGGCGATCGACATCAGCTCGGGCACGTCGACCCGGTCGAGGAACTCGTCGTCGGTAGGATCTTCCACGCCCCACTCGATGCGCAGGTTCCAGCGCGCGGCGAGTTGGTCGAGCACGTCGACGAAACTGGCGGTGTCCTTCCAGTCGACGTAGAAGCCCGAGGTCCAGTCGATGGCCTCCTGCACGGTCTCGGCCGGTTCGCGCTCGTCGCCGTTTTCCTCGCGCGCTTCGCGGTAGCGGGCGAACTGCTGCAGCGCGCTGTCTTCGTCGCCGGGGTTGATCAACAGCAGCAACTGCCAGACCAGGGCCTCGTCGTCGAGCTCCTCGCCGTCGTCGCCGCCGGCGAAGTCGTAGCCGTCGTCTTCGTAGTCGGATTCGTTGTCGGGGAGCATGGCGCGCGCTCGTCGCGGGGAGGGGCGATCATGGTCGCGCCGGCGCGGCGCAAAGAAAAGTACGCACGGCGGCGGCAACGCGCGCCGTCGGCGCAGGCGCGCGCCGGGTTGGGTGCGGACAAAAGAAAAGCCCGGCTTGCGCCGGGCTTCTCTAATGCATTGGCGGACGGGTCCGCCGCAGACTTGCCTAGGCGGCAACCGCTATTACAGCGGCTGGACCTGGTCGGCCTGCAGGCCCTTCTGGCCCTGGGTCACGACGAACGAGACCTTCTGGCCTTCCTGGAGGCTCTTGAAGCCGTTGCCGAGGATGGCGCGGAAGTGCACGAACACATCGTCGCCGCTCTCGCGGGAGATGAAGCCGAAGCCCTTAGCGTCGTTGAACCACTTGACGGTGCCGTTCTCACGATCAGCCATTTTTGCTAACTCCTTGAAACATAACGTTGTAAGTACCGCTTTCGCGGCGTTGGAGCTGGTCGCAAGGAGGAAGCGTGGAACGATGGAGTGGATCTGTGAATCGACGATCTACGGCATCGGGTCACGACCTACGGTGACCCTTGACTAACTCAGCACGCACACCGTAGTGGCGTCCGCGGGGAAAATCAATTGGTCCCGACAGCGAAATTCATCCCCGCGCCCCGCCCGACCGGGTCCGGACCGGCTCCAGAGGCCCATCGGCGCCTGCAACGGGCTCACTAGCCGATTGATTTTGATGGCTTTTAACGCTAGCACCCGGATGCCAACCCGTTCAGCCACGGACGCATCGACCCAACTCAACTGAACCGGCCTTCGATCACGCCGGAGCTGCGATCCGCGCCCATTCGCGCGCGGATGGCGCGAAACCGGCGGCTCAGCCGCCCTCGCCGCTCTCGGCGTCGGCCCGGGCCTGGGCGCGCTGCCAGATCGCGTACTCGGCGCGGTTGAGGCGGAAGTCCTGCAAGGCCATCGCCGCGGCGCCGCGGTCGGCGGCGTTGCTGGCGGGGTCGGCGGCGATAGCCAGCAGCGCGTCCTTGAGCCGCTCGCTGCGCGCGGCCGCCCCCGATACCGCGACGATCGCCTTGCTGCGCACGCTCGCGGCGGGATCGAGCAGGGCGCGGTGCAGCGCGTCCTCGGCTTGCGCCGGCTCGGCCCACTGCGCCAGTTGCGCCACCGCATCGCCGCGCACTTCCGCATCGCTGTCGCCGGCGAGCGCGGCGAGCCGCTCGATCACCGGCGCGGCGTCTTCCTCGGGCATCGTCGCCGGGGTGAGCCGGCGGATCAGTTCGGCCTCGCGCTGCGGTTCGCCGCCGGCGCGCAGCTTGGCCAGCAAGGCTTCGCGCACTTCGGCGCGCTGCAGCGAGTAGCCGCCGAGCAGGTCGAGGCCGATGCGCTCGTCCTCGGCGCGGGTGCTGGCCGCGCGCGACAGCGCGTAGCGCAGCACCTCCTCGCCGCCGACCGCGTGCAGCAACGCCAGCAGTTCGCCGCGCGCGTCCGCGGCGGTTTCCTGGCCGTAGCGGCGCAGCAGGTCTTGCAGGAACGCCGGATCGCGTTGCGCGCGTTTGCGCAGGGCTTCGAAGCTCACCGGTGCGGCGCCGCCGAGGGAAAGGTATTGGGGATAGGGCGACGCGGGTTCGGCCTGATCGTTGTGGCGCACGGGCGCCGCGGCCTGCGCGGTTATCGGCGCAGGCGCGGGCTCGGCGCGCTCGCGCCGGGCAACGAAGGCGCCGCCGGCCAGCGCGCCGATCAACGCCGAGACCACGGCGATCGGCAGGGCCTGCTTGAGGTTCATGCGGAGCGGGTGAGTGGTCGCATGCGGGCAGGATAGCGGCTGGGAGGTGGCGCGCGTCGACAAAGACGGAGCGGTCGCCGCAAGCAGGATCAATATGGATTCCGGCTTTCGCCGGAATGACGGATCGATGGTCGCGTCGTTTGGTTTCGGTTTGCCTCGCAACGACGCAGCGACGGTTGTGCCGGGCAGTTTCGACCTGCACTGGAACGACGCATCGGTCGCAGCGAGCCGCGCTTGGGCATCGCCGCGAACGCCCGCTTCGCACGAAGCGGGCGTCGCCTGGCGCCGCTCAGCAATCCGGCGCGACCCGGCCGTCGGAGCCGGTGTAGGTGTAGGCGTCGGGAATGAAGCGGCCGCTGCCGATCCGGTTCCAGATGTTGCTGGTGCCGTAGGTGCCGGTGACCGAGGTGCCGGTGGTCTGGCACTGGATCGTCACCTTGGCGCCGTTGGCGAGGCTGTCGACCACCGAGTACGAGGTGCCCGGGCCGGAGCGCACGTTCAACGGCGTGCCGTTGGTGCCGACCGTGCCCGACGCGCCGCCCCCGCCGCCGCAGGAATTGCGGCTGGTGTAGCTGGCGCTGCCCCAGTAGGTGATCTGCGCGCCGTTGAACTTGATCTTCTGCGCCGAGCCGTTGAGGCGTTCTTCGAAATGCAGGTGCGGGCCGGTGGAGCCGCCGGTGCTGCCGACGGTGCCGATGGACTTTCCGATCGCTACGTTCTGCCCGACCGAGACCGAGTAGCTGTTGAGGTGCGCGTACAGCGTGCTCCAGCCGCCGCCGTGGTCGATCACCACATACTTGCCGTAGCTGGTGTCGCCGAGGTTGCGCACCACGCTGACGGTGCCGGCCGCGGCGGCGACGACGGTGTCGCCTTCGTCGTTGGCGCGGTTGAAGTCGACCGAGTTCTGCGGGTTGTGGTTGGTGCGGGTCTGGCCTTCCCAGACCTGTCCGCACGGGAACGGCATCTGGAAGGTCGGCGCGGCCTGGGCGGCGGTGCCGAACAGCGAGGCGAAGACCAACAGCGCCAACGCGCTGCGGTTGCGGAAACGATTGCCGGGTTCGATCACGGGCGTGACTCCAAGGTTGGGGCGCGGATGCGCGGCTGGGGAGACAAGGTCAATGCACGATCTGCACATCGTCGAGGTAGAGGTTGACGTCGAAGCTGGTCTGCTCGCGCAGCAGCCAGACCGCGTCCAGGCGCACGCCGGCGGCGTCGATCTGGCCGTTGCTGGCGCCGGCCCAGGCGTTCCACTGCGCCGGGTCGTCGAGCGTCCATTCCAGGTAAGTCCATTGGTTGGCGGGTATCGCGCGCTCGATGCCGCGTTCAGTGCCGTCGCTGTCGTCGATGCTCAGCGAGGCGCGCAGGCCGGTGCCGCCGGTGTAGATCCAGAAGCCGACCTTGCCGCCGGCGCGCAGCAGTTCGACGTTGTTCGCCGGCGTGCCGCCGCCGGACAGCAGGCGCACCGCCCACGCGGTGGCGACGTTGGGATCGTCTTTCAGCAACACCCGCAGCGAACACGCGCCGTTGCGGCGGGTGGCGCAGTCGCGCTGCGCCAGCGATGCGGCCGAGACGCCGACGGTGCTGCCCGAGTAGGTCGGCGCGCTATCGAAGCGGCCGACGCCGGTTTCGAAGTCCTCGAACACCACCGCGCCCGGGCCGGGGCCGGCGCCGTCGTTGGCCAGGTAGGCGTTGCGCTGGCCGCCGGGCGCGTTGTTGCCGTTGTAGTAGTGGTTGGCGATCCAGCGCCAGTCGCGGCCGTTGTTCGCAGCCCAGCGCTGGCTGCCCCATTGGCTCATGCCGCGGCCGTGGCCGAAGCAGCCGCGCCCGCGCCCCACTTCGTCGGACAGGCACGGCCAGCCATTGCGCGGCGAGCCGTTGCGGCCGTTGCCGCAGCTCAGGTCGGTGTTGACGCAGGACAGGCCGTCGCCAGGGTCGTCCCAGGCGTTGTTCTCCGACGAGTATTCGCTGAAGGCGGCGCTGGCGCCGTCGCGGGTCAGGACCACGCCGCGCGTGGCCGCAGCCGCGGCGACCGTGGCCGCGACGCTGTCGCCGTCGAAGGCCTGGCACGAGGTGCTGGCGCAGATGTCGTAGCGGCTGTTGACCGGATGGGCGACGTAATAGGCGGCGTAGCTGCGGTAGGCGACCGCGCCGGCGGCAAGCGATTGCGGATTCCACGAGGGAATCCATTCCTCGTCGAGCCCGCGGCCGACGTAGTCCTCGAACGCGTACACCGAGACCGAACTGCACGAGCGCCCGGAGCAGTTGGTGCCGACGCGGATGCTGGCCGGCACCGCCACATCGGCCGAGCGCGCGGCCAGCGCCGCGGCCCGCGCCACCGTGTCCGGTCGCGCGGGGTCAAAGCCAGCGCCGGCGGCCGCGCGCGCATCGGCCTGCGCCTGCATGGCGTCGGCAGCGGACATCGGCCGTTGCTGGTCTTCGCGCTGCCGCGCGCGTTGCTGCACGTGACGACGGTCGCTGCGAGTCAGACCGTGCCCGGGTTCGAGATCGACGATCAGCGCGCGCGCATCGTTGAGCAGCGGCAGGCCGGCGAGTTCGCGGCCGCGGTAGCCGGGCGCTTCGATGCGCAGGTCGATCGTGGCCGGCAGCGCATCGTCGCCGGCGGCGCGCGCGGCGGGCAGCCGCGTCTGCAGTTCGAAACGGCCATCGGCATCGGTGGTCGCGCGGCCGCGCTGGCTGTCGCGCACCGTCGCGCCGGCCAGCGGCCGGCCGCTGGCGGCATCGAACACGCGGCCGGCGAACACGGCGCAGCGTGCGCAGGCCGCGGCCTTCAGCGCGAGGCGGTCGAGCGCGTCGGACGACGCGGTCGGCGGCAGCCACACGGTCATCGGCAACAGCGGCGCGGCGTCGATGCGCAGGCGCGTGCTGATATTGCGGTGGCCGTCGGCGCCGATGCGCAGTTCGTAGTCGCCTGCGGCGAGCACGGCGTTGCTGGCGCCACGCAGGGTCGGGTCGGCGGCGAGCGCGCGCACTCGCGCTGAAGCGTCCAGCGGAACTGCGCTGAGGCGGGCGTCGAGCGCATGGCCGTCGACGCTGTCGCGCACGCGGATGCGCAGCAGGCGTTCGGCCGGGCCGGCCGCGACCGCGGCGCGCGACGGCGGCGAAGCGGATGCGGCGCGGGTGTCGGCGGCGGCGTATTCGCGCAGCCATTGGGCGAACACGGCGGCGGCGAGCAGCAGCGCCAACGGCGCCAGCCAGGTGGGCGTGCGGCGCGGCGGACGCGGAGCGGAAGGCGGCGGTGCGGTCATGCGCGTTCTCCGGTGAGGGAGGGTCGGCCTCGGCGGAGCGGAAGGCGTCGGGCCTGAAGGCCCTCCCACAAGAGCGGCGATCGGCGGGTTCGAAGCATGTCGGCAAAGAACGCCGACGCGCAGGCCGTTGCGGGATGGCGGCCTGCGCGCCGGACGCTCAGTTCTTCACTTGCACATCGTCCAGGTACAGATTGACGTCGAACGAGGTCTGCTCACGGTAGAACCACACCGCATCGAGCTTGACCGTGGCGGCGGTGATCGCGCCGTTGGCGCCGCCGACCCAGGCGTCCCATTGCGCGTCGTCGTCCAGGCGCCATTCCAGGTAAGTCCAGGTATTGGCCGGAATCGCGCGCGCCACCGAGCGCTCGGTGCCGTCGCTGTCGTCGACGCCGATCGCCGCGCTCATGCCGCTGGCGCCGGTGTAGACCCAGAACCCGACCTTGCCGCCGGCGCGGGTCAGCGCTGCGTTGCTGCCGGGGTTGCCGCCGCCGGACAACAAGCGCACCGCCCACGCGCTGGAACTGGCGGCATCGTCCTTGAGCAGCACCCGCAGCGAGCACTCGCCGTTCTTGCGCGTGGCGCAGTTGCGCTCGGCCACGGAAGCCGCGGAGATGCCGGTGGTGCTGCCCGAATACGCCGGCGAGCTGTCGAAATGGCCGACCGTGCTCTCGAAGCTGTCGATCACGCTGCCGCCGCCGGGCGTGCCCGGGTTGAGCAGGCCGTAATAGCGCGCCCAATCCCAGTACTGGCCCGGGTCGGTGTGGGTCTGGCTGCTGTAGTGCTGGTGGCCTTTGACCTTGACGCTGGCCGGCAGCACGTTGATGCCGGTGCCGCCCGGGCCCTTGAACGCGCTGGCGCAATTGATCGCGCTGTAAGTCGCGCAGAAGTGCCGGGTCAGCGCGGCCGAGGCGTTGTACATCGCCGCGGTGTACCAGCTCGAATTGGCGATGAAGCCTTCGTGCTCGATGCCCAGCGTGGTCTTGTTGTGCACGCCGACGTGATGGGCCGCGCGGTTCTCGCGCACCATCTGGGTGATCTGGCCGTCGGAGCTGCGGATCAGGTAGTGAGCGCTGACGCTGTAGGGATTGTTCTGGAACCAGGAGATGCTGCCGGCGTAGTAGCCCTCCATGGTGTGGATCGTCACCGAGTCGTACGAGGTGCGGTCGGAGTGGTAGGGCGAGGCCACCCACAGCGCCGGGCCGTAGTCGGTGCTCTTCTCCGCCGCCGCGGCCGCTTCGGCGCGCGAGCCGGCCGGGGCGCGCAGGGTTTCCTCGCGCGGATCGATGCGCCAGCCGCCGTCGGCGCCGAAGGCTTCGACCGTGTCGGCGGCCGCGTCCAGGCGCACGAACGGCGCGCGCAGGCGTAGCAACGCCGGCGCGTCGAACGCGCGCTCCCAGCGCACCGCGCGCTCGGGCACGACGATGCCGCGGTCGTTCACGCCCTTGTCCTGCGCCGACAGCACGTCGAAGGCGAAGCTGGCGCGCGCGTGCGACTGCAGCGCGCTCTTGGCCGCACCGGGCGCGAAGCCGGCGTAGCGCTCCAGCGCTGCGCGGCTGGCTTCCAGCGGCGAGCGAGCGTCGACGCCGTCGGCGCGCAGCTCGCGGTCGAGCAATGCGGCCGCGGCGAGGATGTTGAGCGCCGGCTCGCGCTGCACGCGCTGCGCCGGCACGCCGAGCAGGCGCGCGCCGTCGCCGACCTGATCGGCGAAACCCTCGCCGTGGTACAGGCCCATGACGCCGTAAGCGCGCGGCATGTGCTGATGCGCATCGCTGGCGCGCGGCGGCTGCAGGTTCTGCCAGCGCGTGGCGACGAAGGCCATCGCTTCCAGGGTGCCGCGCGGAATCGACGGGTAACGCGCATACGCCTGCTGGAAGTACAGCGTGTAGAGCTGGCGATCGATCCGCGTCAGCGATTCCTCCAGGCGCAGGCGTTGCGCCAGGGCCGGATCTGGGTTTTGCGCCGCGTCGGCGGCGTGCGCCGCGGGCGCGACGACGGCGCAGGCGGCGATCAGTGCGAACGGCAACAGCAACCACGAAGCGCGCGACGGCGCCGAGCGGCGCGCAGGCCCGCTCACGGAATATTCGTTCATGTTGTTTATCCCCGAGAGAATTAAAAATTCCCGCGCCGCCCTTGTACTGCATTTGTTTGTCGCGCAAGTGCTGGCCGCCGCGGTTTGCGCCGCGGATGTCGCGTTCCGCGACGCTTATCACTTCGGGAATGGGTGATGCGGCGAGTCCGCGGCGCGCTGCGACGGCGCTTGGGTGCGGCGCGTCATTGGCGATGGGGAATCGGGCCGCCGGGAGCGGCGCGAGCGGCCGGTTCCGCCGCGCCCTGCCCGGCGTCCGATCCCGTATAGGGTTGGCCCCAGTTACCCGACTGAACGCCGATTCTTATCGTGACCGCCTGGGCGCTTCGGGGCGCCCGATCTTCGATCAAGGATCAGTCATGAGCGGAATCGACGGCGTCAATTACCAGATGCTGCGCAACCTGCCGCCGGAAGACCGGCAGGCCATCCTGGACGCGGCCAAGACCCAGGCCGCACCCGCGCCGGAACCGCCGCCTCCGCCGCCGCCCCCGCCTCCGCCGCCCCCGCCGAAGGAGGCCAAGACGCCCGAAGAGGCGGTGCGCGCGATCCATGCGCTGCCGCTGCCGAAGAACAGCGACCTGTCTTCGAGCATGCCTTCGCAGGTCTACGATTCGATCTACGGCCCGCGCGTGACCGAGTTCAACACCACCCGCCGCACTGAGGCGCAGGCGGCGCTGGACCGGATGGAGCCCAAGCTCGAGGAGTACCGCAACAGCGGCCTCAACGGCGCCACCGCCAACTACGAATACCAGCAGTCGCGCGACGCGTTCGACAGCAATCCTTACGTGAAGGAACTGCAACGCATCGTCGGCGAGGCCACCGACAAGCCCAGCGAAGTGCCGGCCTACCTCACTAATCAGGACGCGCCGGTCGGCGCCAGCGCGGTGTCCAACCTCAAGCTCGACAGCGTGCGCACCGCGCTGGACACGCTGGGCGTGAAGCTGCCCGACAACCCGAGCCCGGAACAGATCGCCGCCGGCTACGAGCTGCTCGGCACGATGCCCAACGACGTGCTGTCCTATGCGATCAATCCCGGCATGTCGGTGAGCTATTCCACCCCGGTGATCGGCGCCAGCACGCCGTCGATGATTCCGGTGCGCGCCGAGGCGCAGGTCACCGTGGAAGGCAAGGTCGAACTGTCGGACGTGCAGACCGGCGTGGATTTCCAGCAGAACCAGCAGTTCAAGGCCTCGGTGCAGGTGCAGGGCGAGGCCGGCGTGGACGTGGGCAAGACGCCGCTCAACCGGCTGTACAAGTGGGGCGTGCGCCTGGGCGCGGTGTCCGACGAAACCAAGCACATGATCGAAAGCTCGCCGCTGCTCAAGAACGCGGTCAAGGGCCTGCCGGTGTCGGGCCACTACACCGAGTTCGAAGGCACCCGCCTGAGCTATGAGGCGACGGTGACGCCGCAGCAGGGCGCCAAGCTCGACAAGGGCGACATGAGCGCGATGCCGAGCCCGCTGGATCCGCTGGCGATGCCCGAAGGCACCTCGGTGCTGATGCGCGGGCAGAACCTCACCGGCTCGGACTTCGCCCTCAACTACAAGTTCATCGCCGGCATCGGCGGCACCCACACCGAACTCGACGGCGCCGGCTTCGGCGTGCGCAAGATGGAAGGTTCGGTGGTCGAGGTCTACGCCGGCCCGATGCAGACGGTGGAGAACGCGACCATGTTCGGCCTGGGCAAGGTCGGCACGCTGTCGGTCGGCCTGAGCGTGGAGACCAGTTCCGAGAACCGTTCGCTGCAGACCGCGCGCATCGATCTGTCCACGCAGGAAGGCCGCGACGCGTACCAGACCTTCATCAGCGGCGGCAAGGTACCCGACTGGAATCCGCCGGGCGTGCAGCGCTCGGGCACCACCGAAGTCTTCAACGCCGAACACGCCGCGCGCCTGGGCATCGACGCCGGCCCGATCTCGCTGGGCATCGGCAACAGCAGCCAGCTGACCATCACCCGCAACGTCTGGCAGGACGGCACGGTCGACCAGACCAACAGCTATCAGTCGATGGGCCAGACCACCGACGTGCAGTTCCAGGTCGGCGCCGACGGCAAGCCGGTCAAGGACTCCACCCAGTGGACCCTGGTGCTGCCCAACACCAGCGACGTCGCCGCGTCCTACTTCAACTCGTCGTTCCACCCCGACCAGCTCAACAAGAAGTTCGACGGCGACCAGCACCTGCAGTTCGAATTCACCGATTCGCAGTTGCTGTCCCTGCGCGACCGCGCCCGCGAGAGCGTGGGCAATCTCGGCGGCGACGAGCACGGCGGCGAGCGCCTGCGCGACCTCGATTCGGGCCGGGTGACGCCGTTCCCCAACGATGTGACCGAGCAGATCGCCATCGCCAAGACCCCGGACGAAGTGTTCGCCGCGATCTCGCGCAGCGGCCAGGCCGGCTGCGAGGATTTCGTGTCGATGATGATGTGGGGCGACCAGCGCAACACCGCGCTGCCCGGGACGTTCAAGATGAAGGACGCGGGCTGAGGTTCGTCGCACGCTCTCCAACGAAAACGCCCGGTGCAAGCCGGGCGTTTTCGTTTTCGCCGAAGCCCCTGTAGGAGCGACGCGAGTCGCGACCGCGATAACGCAACTACGGCGAACCTTGCAGCGCGAACGTGGTCCAGTGGTTGCACCGGTTCGCATCGCACAGTCACCGTAGCTCGCTGTAGGAGCGGCGCGAGCCGCGACCGCGACAATCGAACTGCGCCGAAACTTGCGCTGCGAGCGGACGCCCCGCGGTCGCGGCTTGCGCCGCTCCTACAGGTAGATCGCGCAGTTTGGTCGCAGCTTAGACCGGCGAAGGATTGCGCTCGGCGAATCCGCTCTGGTGCCAGTACGGATAGGCCTTGTCGCGCGCGCTGGCTGCGTCGAGCTTGGCCACTTGTTCCGCGCTCAGATTCCAGCCGACCGCGCCGAGGTTCTGCTTGAGTTGCTCCTCGTTGCGCGCGCCGATCACCACGGTCGCCACCGTCGGCCGTTGCAGCAGCCAGTTCAACGCGATCTGCGGCACGGTCTTGCCGGTTTCGGCGGCGATCTCGTCGAGCGCGTCGACCACGCGATACAGATATTCCCCATCCACCGGCGGCCCCTTGTCGGCGGTGACGTGCAGGCGGCTGGTCTCCGGCAGCGGCTGGCCGCGGCGGATCTTGCCGGTCAGCCGGCCCCAGCCCAGCGGGCTCCACACCACCGCGCCGACGCCCTGGTCCAGGCCCAGCGGCATCAGCTCCCATTCGTAGTCGCGGCCGATCAGCGAGTAATAGGCCTGATGGGCGACGTAGCGGCTCCAGCCGTAGCGCTCGGCCAGCGCCAGCGACTTCATCAGATGCCAGCCGGAGAAATTCGACACGCCCAGATAGCGCAGCTTGCCGGCGCGGACCAGGTCGTCGAGGGTCGACAGGGTTTCTTCGATCGGCGTGCGCGCGTCGAAGCCGTGCAGTTGGAACAGGTCGATGTAGTCGGTGCCCAGACGCTTGAGCGAGGCGTCGACGCTGCGCAGCAGATGCTGGCGCGAGGAACCGACTTCGTTCTCGCCGTCGCCGAAACGGAAGGTGGCCTTGGTCGAGATCAGATAGCTGTCGCGCGCGCGGCCCTTGAGCGCTTCGCCGAGGATCGACTCGGCCGCGCCGTGCGAATAGATGTCGGCGCTGTCGAACAGGTTGACGCCGGCGTCCAGCGCGACATCGAGCAAGCGCCGCGCTTCGGCCACATCGGTCTGGCCCCAGGCCTTGAAGAAATCGCCCTGGCCGCCGAAGGTGCCGGTGCCGAAGCTCAGCACCGGCACGCGCAGGCCGGAGCGGCCGAGATAACGGTGTTCCATGCCGCACTCCTGATTGAGGGGGAGGCGGCCATTGCACGCCATCGCCGGCCTCGGCTCAACCGCGCGGGCGGGATGATGCGTTGCTGGGTGGGGTGGAAGCTGGGGTGTGGCGGTTATCGACGTGGCGAAACCCGCCTATCGTCATTTCCGCGGATGCGGGCTCCGCTGTGCTTCGGCGAAACCGAACATCCAGGGCTTCACCGAGGCATGACTCTGAAGTCTCTGGATCCCCGCCTTCGCGGGGATGACGGCTGGAAAGAGACGCTGCGAAACCCACCTACCGTCATTCCCGCGGATGCGGGAATCCAGGGCTCCATCGCGACATGACTCTGAAGTCTCTGGATCCCCGCCTTCGCGGGGATGACGATCTGAGAGAGACGCGGCGAATCCCGCCTACCGTCATTCCCGCGAACGCGGGCTCCGCTGTACTTCGGCGAAGCCGAACATCCAAGGCTTCACCGAGGCATGGCTCTGAAGTCTCTGGATCCCCGCCTTCGCGGGGATGACGATCTGAGAGAGACGCGGCGAATCCCGCCTACCGTCATTCCCGCGAACGCGGGAATCCAGGGCTTCACCGAGGCATGGCTCCGAAGTCTCTGGATCCCCGCCTGCGCGGGGATGACGATCTGAGAGAGACGCGGCGAATCCCGCCTACCGTCATTCCCGCGAACGCGGGCTCCGCTGTACTTCGGCGAAGCCGAACATCCAAGGCTTCACCGAGGCATGGCTCTGAAGTCTCTGGATCCCCGCCTTCGCGGGGATGACGATCTGGGAGAGTCGCAGCGAAACCGACTTCGAAAACGCTACGGTGAGGCTCAGCGCTGCAAACGCCACACCGCCAGACCGTCGCTACCGCTGCTATCGCCGCTACCGCCGCGCCGGTACGAACTTCACATCCGACGGCGACACCATCGGCAAGGTCTGCACCGTTTCGCCGAGCTCGCCGCTGGCCGGGTCGCGCGCGATCACCACCAGGTTTCCGCTGTGCTGATTGGCCACCACTACGAAACGTCCGTCCGGCGCCAGCGCGAACTCGCGCGGGCCGCGGCCTTCGCTGGCGCGGCGTTGCAGCGGGCGCAGGCGACCGTCGCCGGGGTCGACCGCGAATGCGGCGATATGGTTGTCTTCGCCGCGATTGCTGACGTACAGAAAACGTCCGTCGGCGGAAAGGTGCAGCGCGGCAGCGGCGTTGCCGTCGCGGCGGCCCGGATCCAGCGCCAAGGTCTGCGTCGCGGTCAGCCGGCCCTCGTCGTGATCGAGCACGACGATCTCGCCGCTCATCTCCAAGGTCAGATACGCGTGGCGCCCGTCGGCGGCGAACAGCAGATGGCGCGGCCCGCTGCCGGCCGGCAGTTCCAACCACGGCGTCGCTGCGGCCTGCAACGGCCGCTCGGCGCTGCGCGCGGGATCGTAGCGATAGGCATAGACCTTGTCGGCGCCCAGGTCGGCGGCGAACACGTAGCGGCCGTCGGGCGATTGCGCCGCGGCATGCACGTGCGGGCCGAGCTGGCGTTCGCGGTCGGCCTGGCTGGCGCGATGGCCGAGTACCTGCACCGTCGCGCCGAGGCGGCCGTCGGCGCCGACCGGCAACACCGACAGGCTGCCGCCGGGGCTTTGCGCGCCGGAATAGTTCGACACGAACAGATAGCGCCCGTCCAGGCTCGCCAAGGCATGGGCGGGATCGTCGCCGAGCGTGTTGGCCTGCGACAACTGCCGGCTGTGCTTCGCGCCGCGGCCGAGCGCGAAGCTGCTGGCGCGGCCGACCGGATCGGGCGAGGCCGGGCCGTTCTCGTTGACCGCGAACAGGTGCGCGCCGTCGGCCGAGAAGGTCAGCCACGACGGGTTGTCGGTGGTGATGGTTTCCAACGCGTGCGGATCGATCCGGCCGGCGGCCGGGTCGAAACGGTAGCGGCCGATGCCTTTGCACTGCGCGCCGGTGTAGCAGCCCACCAGCAGTTCGGTCGGTTCGGCGGCGTGCGCGGCGGCGGCGCTCATGATCAGGCTCCAGGCAAGCAGGGCGGAACGCAGGGACATCGACGGCTCCGGTAGGCGCGAAGGACCGATGCTGCCTCAATCGCGGCGATCGACCAAGCACCGGGTTTGGCGTTCCGTGCGCCGATGCCGCAATCGCGCGCAGCCACCGCGCGCTGCGTCGCGTTTACGGCGAGTACTCGAACTCGACCTCCGCCTGCGCGGTGACCTCGCCGCTTTGCGCCGGCGCCTCGGCCGCGTAGTCGTAGGCGCGCGCGCCGTACTGGCGCGCGGTCGGCGCCTGCGGCAGCCACCACGGGCGTTCGTCGAGGAACTTCACCGCGCGCGCGCCGCGCAGGCGCCAGCCCAGTTCCTGCGCGGTCGCGCGGGCGCGGCGTTGCGCGTCCTGCAGCGCCAGCCGTTGCGCCTGTTCGGTGTACTCGGGCAGGCGTTGCGACAACGGCCGCAGCTCGAATTCGGCGACGCCGGCCTCGGCCAGTTCCTGTTGCATCCGCGCCAGTTCGGCGTCGCCGCGCACGCGCACGACGAAGCGGCTGGAATAGCGCCACGCCGGCGCCTGCTCGCTGCCGCGCGAATGCAGGCGCGGCGCGTCCTGCGAGCGCTCGCTGAGCGCGCCGGCATGCGCGTCGACGACGCGCTGCACCGCCGCCAGCGCCGGTTCGAAACGCTCGCGCGCGATCTTGGCGTCGGCGCCGTCGCCGACCGCGGCGAAGGCCAGTTCGTACAAGTCCGGCTGCCAGGCCACACGGCCGAAACCGGCGACACGGAAGCGTCCGCCGCTGTCCGCGCTCTGCGCCGCCGCGGCCGGCAGCGCCAGCCCCAACGCCAGAATCCAGGCCGCCGCCGTGTTCATGGGCCCTGCCCTCATGGACGAGGCGCCCATTCTAGGCCGCCCGGCCCGCGCCGCCGAAGCCGCCGCCGCGGCGCGGGCTGGGCCGTGCCGGCGCGCGCGCGTATCCTAGGCGCCGCGCCGGCCGCGTCCGCGCCGGCGCGCAATCCTCACCGCACGAGCGCCACCATGACCGATACCCCGCCCGACCGCCTCTCCAACGATCCGCGCAGCCCGTTCTACGCCCCGTCCGTGCTCGAACGCGGCATCGGCATCCGCTTCAACGGCGTGGAGCGCAGCAACGTCGAGGAATACTGCATCAGCGAGGGCTGGGTGCGTCTGCCGGTAGGCAAGGCGCTCGACCGCCGCGGCAATCCGATGACGATGAAGCACAAGGGCACGGTCGAGGCCTATTACCTGACCGCGGCGCCCGAAGCCGAGTAAGCCCTTGCGGCGAGCGTAATCCCGCGGGAGGGGCCCGGGCCCCGGCGTTTCAGTTGCGGCCGCGATGGCCGGCAGCGCGAGCGTCGGGGCCCGGGCCTCTCCCGCTGCGTTTGCGGCCTGCGGACGGCCGCGCCAAGGTTTCGCCGCGCGATGTCCAAAACCGCGCGCCTGGATCGTCGAACCCAAGACACACGCCCGCACCGTCGCGGGACGTTCGATCTCCAGGAGCCCGCCATGTCCCTCGCCCTCAGCCTCGCCGTGTTCAAGATCGTCCTGCTCGCCGGCCTGGCCGGCTGGCTCAGCCTGGTCGCGCTCAACAACCTGATCGCGTTCGGCAACGGCGCGTTCGCGCTCGGCCAGATCATGCGCATGGCGCCGCTGCAGCAGGCGCCGACGATCCAGACGCCGCTGCTGGCGCGCAAGGTCGAATCCGCGTTCTGGCACCGCGCGGTGCTGGCCGTAGTGCTCGCCGCCGAAATCGTCAGCGCCTTGCTGCTGTGGGCCGCCGCGGCCGGCTTCGCCGGGCTGGCGACCGAGCCGGCGGCGTGGGCGAACCTGGCCCTGGCCGCGTTCATGGCCACCTGTTTCCTGATGCTGATCGGCGGCAGCTGGTTCGCTTACTACATCCGCCAGGACAACGTGCAGCTGCTGCACTTCGTCCTGATCGGCGTGGCCGCGGCGGCGATGCTGGTGGTGAACCTGCGCGGCTGACGCGGCTCAGGCCGCGGCGTCGGCGCGCCAGCGGCCGAGCAGGCGGCGCATGTCGGCGGCCAGCTCCGGCACTGGCTGCGGCAGGCGCTGGGCCGATTCGATCAGCGCGCACGCGCCCGCGGTGTCGCCGCCGGCGGCCGCGTGCAAGGCGCGGGCGTAATCGCCCAGTGGCGCCGGCGCGTCCAGCACCGGCTGCAGCCACTCGCGCGCGTCGCCGGCGGTTTCGCGCATCAGCAGCAACTGGGCCAACTGGAACCGCGCCACCACGAACTGCGGCACCCGTGCCAGCACCGCGCGCAGGCGCTCTTCGGCGCGCTCGTACAGCCCGAGCTGGGCGTGCTGGATCGCCAGCAGATACTGCGCGTGCAGGTTGCCCGGATCGCATTCGAGCACCTGCTGCAGCAGGCGCACGGCTTCGACATCGCGCGCATCGGCGATGGCGGCGTGGGCGCGCTTGAGCAGCGCGGGCAGGTCGGGACTGGGTTCGGACATACGACGGGAAAGGCGGCGGGAGTGCATCGGGGATCCGACCGCGCGCTCCCCTGCGCGCGGTTGCGGATTCGGGGCGGTCATTGTGCCGTGGCGGCGGGTGGGGAAAAACGACTTGCGTCATAACGAGGCGAAGGCCGGCCCTGGCGATGCCGTTCCGACTCCGCATGGCTCCGCCCCAAGCGGCGAGAAGGCCGCGCTTACCGTTGCTGTTGCCGTTGCCTTAGCTCCCCCCGCCGCCCCGAACTCGCCACAGGCAATCAGAGACCCGAAGGGCGGCGCGCAGGACGCGCGCCGTGCGCCACCCAGGCCATGGATGGCCTGGGTGGCGCATCCCTGCGCAAGCTCCGAACGATAGTGGCTCTTGATTCGAAACAGGAAAAAGCACTTTCTTTGGTTACTTTCTTTGTTGCTTTGGACAAAGAAAGTGACCCGGCCGCTTGCGGACGGAAGCTGTTGATCTTGCGCTTGTCGTCAGGCGCAACCAACGAACTTAGGCGAAGTTTGTCGTAGGTGGGTTGGCGCGGTCGCGACTTGCGTCGCTCCTACAGCGAGCGTTCCGCGGGGGCTTTCGTCGTGACTCGGATGACGAGTGAGGACAAGCGGCAATCCAAAGCTTCCGTCCGCAAGCGGCCGGGTCACTTTCTTTGTCTTGCCAAAGAAAGTAACCAAAGAAAGGCGCTTTCCTTGTTTTCGGATCAAGAGCCACTAGGGTTCGGTGCTTTCGCGGGGATGCGCCACACAGGCCATCCATGGCCTGGGTGGCGCACGGCGCGCGTCCTGCGCGCCGCCCTTCGGGTCTCTGATTGCCTGTGGCGAGTTCGGGGAGGCGGGGGGAGCGAAAAGCAAGGGCAACGGCAAAAGCGTTTGTGCAAACCAGCCGTGCAACGAAAAACGGCGCGGACCTTGGTCCGCGCCGTTTGCGTCTTGCCTTGTCGCTGAGCCGCGCTCAAGCCGTCGCTTCGCGCCGCTGGAACCCCAGCGCATAGAACAGCACCGTCAGCAGGACCAGGAACGCCGGGCCGACGATCAAGGCCATGCGAGTGTCGGGGAAGTAGGCCATCAACCCGATCACCAACACCAGGAACGCCAGCGCGATCCACGAACCCACCGGATACATCGGCGCCTTGAACGCCAGCGCATCGCGCTCGGCCGCGCTCAGGCGCGCGCGGAACTTCATGTGCGCCACCAGGATCACGCCCCAGGTCCAGATCGCGCCGAAGGTGGCGATCGAGGTCACCCACACGAACACCTTGGCCGGGGCCAGGTAGTTCAGCGCCACGCCGATCAGCAGCGCCGCCACCGACACCAGGATCGCCGCGCGCGGCACGCCGCCGGGCGAGGTGTGGGCGAACAGCGCCGGCGCCTGCTTCTGCTGGGCCAGGTTGTAGAGCATGCGCCCGGTGCTGAAGATGCCGCCGTTGCACGAGGACAGCGCCGCAGTCAGGACCACGAAGTTGATGATGCCGGCGGCCTCGCGGATGCCCAGGCGCTCGAAGGTCTGCACGAACGGGCTGCCGGTGGTGCCCAGCTCGTTCCACGGGTACAGCGACAGGATCACGAACAGCGCGCCGACGTAGAAGATCACGATGCGCCAGAACACCGAGTTGATCGCGTCGGGAATCGACTTGGCCGGATTGGTCGCCTCGCCCGCGGTCAGGCCGATCATCTCCACGCCCAGGTAGGCGAACATCACCATCTGCAGCGACATCAGCACGCCCTGCGCGCCGTTGGGGAAGAAGCCGCCGTGCGCCCACAGGTTGGAGATGCCGATGGCCACGCCGCCGTTGCCCAGGCCGAACACGATCATCGCCAGGCCGCCGAGGATCATCGCGACGATGGTCACCACCTTGATCATCGCGAACCAGAATTCGAACTCGCCGTAGGCCTTGACCGTGATCAGGTTGACCGAGCCCATCGCCACCAGCGCCGCCAGCGCCCACGCCCATTGCGGCGAGCCGGGGAACCAGACCTGCATGTACACGCCGACCGCGGTGATCTCGGCCACGCAGGTCACCAGCCACAGGAACCAGTAGTTCCAGCCGGTGAGGTAGCCCGACAGCGGGCCCAGATAATCGCGTGCGTAGCGGCTGAAGGAACCGGCGACCGGGTTGTGCACCGCCATCTCGCCGAGCGCGCGCATGATGATGAAGATCGCGCCGCCGCCGAGCAGGTAGGCCAGCAGGATGCCCGGACCGGCGAGCTTGATCGCGTTGGCCGAGCCGAGGAACAGGCCGACGCCGATCGCGGCGCCCAGCGCCATCAAGCGGATGTGGCGCTCGCTGAGGCCGCGGTGGAGTTGCTGGTGGTCGTTGGGCATCCGCGGGAACTCCGGCTGCGGTCCGGCGCGACGACCGCACTGCGCTCAGCGCGGCCGGGCCGGGACCGGCGCAGCATACTCCGGGGGCTCGGTATACGGCAGGGTTTGCAGGTATCGAACACTAGGCTTTGAAGCCCCTCTCCCGCTTGTGGGGTGAGGGGCTGCGCTTGCGAGCCATCGGCTCGCGCAGCGCCGAACGCCCGAACGCTCTGCGTTCGGGCCGAGGTGCGGGTTGGGGTGAGGGCGCGCGGTATCCGTCAACAGCGAAATTCGCGCCTGCGGCGCTCATCCCCTCACCCTAGCCCTCTCCCGCCAGCGGGAGAGGGAACAGTTCCTCGGCGCCTCAGCTCTTGAGCTTGTACCCGGTCCGGAAGATCCACCACACCACCACCAGGCACAGCACCATGAACCCCGCCGTCATCCCCACACTCAGCCCGATGTCCACATCCGACTTGCCGTAGAAGCTCCAGCGAAAGCCGTTGACCAGGTACACCACCGGGTTGAACAGCGACACCGAGCGCCAGAACGGCGGCAGCATGTCGATGGAGTAGAAGCTGCCGCCGAGGAAGGTCAGCGGCATCACGATCATCATCGGAATCATCTGCAGCTTCTCGAACCCGTCCGCCCACACCCCGATGATGAAGCCGAACAGGCTGAAGGTGACCGCGGTCAGGACCAGGAACACGACCATCCACACCGGATGCACGATCTCGAAATCGACGAAGCAGCGCGCGGTGATGAGCATCAGCGTGCCCAGGATCACCGACTTGGTCGCCGCCGCGCCGACGTAGCCGCAGATCGCCTCGATGAACGACACCGGCGCCGACAGCAGTTCGTAGATCGTGCCCGACCATTTGGGCAGGTAGATGCCGAAGGAGGCGTTGGAGATGCTCTCGGTCAGCAGCGACATCATGATCAGGCCCGGCACGATGAAGGCCGCGTAGCTGATCCCGCCGATCTCGACCATGCGCGAACCGATCGCCGAGCCGAACACGATGAAGTACAACGAGGTCGACAGCACCGGCGTGGCGATGGACTGCATCAGGGTGCGGAAGGTGCGGTGCATCTCGAAGAAATAGATCGCCTTGATCGCATGCACGTTCATGCCCGCGCCTCCTGCGCCGCGCGCGGCTGCTTGACCAGTTCGACGAAGATCTCTTCCAGCGAGCTCTGCGCGGTGCGCAGGTCCTTGAACTCGATCCCGTGCTCGGCCAGCCGCTTGAGCAAGGCGGCGATGCCGGTGTCCTCGGCTTGCGCGTCGAAGGTGTAGACCAGTTCGTTGCCGTCGGCCGACAGGGTCAGCGCGTCGCCGGCCAGCCCGGGCGGCAGCGCGGCCAGCGGCGCCTGCAGTTGCAAGGTCAGCTGTTTCTTGCCGAGCTTGCGCATCAGCGCGCGGGTCTCCTCGACCAGCACGATCTCGCCCTTGCTGATCACCCCGACCCGGTCGGCCATTTCCTCGGCTTCCTCGATGTAGTGCGTGGTCAGGATGATGGTCGTGCCGTTCTCGCGCAGGCGCGACACCATCGCCCACATCTCGCGGCGCAGTTCCACGTCGACGCCGGCGGTGGGCTCGTCGAGGAACAGGATGCGCGGCTCGTGCGACAGCGCCTTGGCGATCAGCACGCGCCGCTTCATGCCGCCTGACAGGGCCATGATCTTCTCGCCGCGCTTGTCCCACAGCGCCAGCTCGCGCAACAGCGTTTCCAGGTAAGCGGGGTTGGGCGGCTTGCCGAACAGGCCGCGGCTGAAGCGCACCGTGTCCCACACGGTTTCGAACGCGTCGGTGTGCAGCTCCTGCGGCACCAGCCCGATCGCCGCGCGCGCGGCGCGGTAGTCGCGCACGATGTCGTGGCCGTCGGCCAGCACCCGGCCTTCGCCGGGATTGACGATGCCGCAGACGATGCTGATCAGGGTGGTCTTGCCCGCGCCGTTGGGCCCGAGCAGGGCGAAGATTTCGCCGCGGCGGATGTCCAGGTCGATGCGCTTGAGCGCCTGGAAACCGCCGGCGTAGGTCTTGGTGAGGCCCTGGATGGAAACGATGGCGTCGCCGGCGCGGACGGCCGGCGCGGGGGTTGCGGACGATTGTGGCGGCATGGCGGCTCCGCGAAGGCCGCGCGCGGCGCGCGCGGCGGTGGCTGTGGCGAAACGCCGGAACGGCGGGTCGCTGCGATGGTAACGGCGGCAGCGCGCGAATGCCGCCGGCGCGCGCAACCCCGCGCAAAACAGACCGTGCGCGCACATGCAACGCCGCCGCCCACACCCAGGCGCGGGCGGCGCGCGCCTCAGCGCTCGGCCAGGTACGCGTCCACGCGTTCGAACGAATCGCTCCAGCCCGGCACCAGGCCCTGCGCCTGCGCGTGTTCGCGCTCGCCGCGGCCGGGGAACACGATCGCTACGGTCAGCAACGTTTCTTCCGGGCCCACGTCGGCGAAGTCGACGGTCACTTCCGAGGGTTGCGGCGCGCGCTCGTCGTCCCAGTCGTCGGTGTAGACCAGCCGCTGCGGTTCCACGATCTGCCGGTACAGCCCCTTGATCGGATACTCGGCACCGTCGGGGCCGACCATGCAGATGCGGAACTGTCCGCCCACGCGCACGTCCATCTGCCGCACCACGCTGCGGAAACCGTGCGGGCCCCACCAGCGGGCGATGTGCACCGGGTCGGTCCAGGCCAGGAACACCAGGTCGCGCGGGGCGTGGATGATGCGTTGCAGAACGATGCTGCGCTCTTCGATACGGTGGGTCGTGCGCGCGGGCGCCACCGCGAGCGTGCTGGAACCGTCGGACGTCATGTCGGAACTCCTGAGCGAGGAAACGCCGCGCCGCGGCCTCCCGCGCTTGCTGGAAGCCGGGAAGGAACCGAAGCCGGGCGGCACGGACCGAAAGAGTTGGATCGATCTTATGTGGAGCTGTGGTAGTTAACCGGTTGGGAAACTAGCGCCGGGGCCACGCCCCGTCAAGGCAGCGCCGGACAGCATGCCGATCCGCGTCCCACGGGCTGAGACGCGCCCGCGGCAGCCGCGCCAAGCGCCCTCAACCCGGCCCCGGCGGCCGCCGCGGCCGCTTCGGGCCGGGCGCGGAATGGCGGCCCTGGGCGGCGTCGATCTGATCGATCCAACCGGCGCGCGCGCCGACGAAGGCGTCGGCATAGGGCACGTACGGCTTGATGTCGAGCACCGGCGTGCCGTCGAGCAGGTCGACCCCGCGCAGCACCAGCGCGCCGTCCTCCACCGCCACCAGTTCCACCGCCGACAGCCCCAGCGGATTGGGCCGGTGCGGCGAGCGCGTGGCCAGCACCCCGCGCTTGGGCCCGCCGCGCGGCGGTTTCACCTGCGCGTTCCAGCCCTGGCTGCGATGAAAAGCGAAGATCAGCCAGATCCGCTCGAACCCGGCCAGGTCGGCGTAGGCCTGCGGCGGCAGCTCGGCGACGAACTCCAGCCGAGCGTCCACCACCGCGCCGCTTTCGGTCCCCGCCACCACCGTCGACTGGTGCGGCGCGTCGATGCGCTGGGCGTAGGGCGAGCGCAGGTAGGCGATGGGGCGGCAGACGAACTCGGGATGCATGCGGATGGGCGACGGGGCCGGGTAACGGACGGGTTATGGTCCCACGCGGCCCGGCGCTGGGGGAAACTGCGCCGCGAAGCCTGAACCCGCATGCGTTTTGTCACTGCATCGGCCTGCACCGATGGCGCTATCCTGCGGCGCATGCATCGGCGACCTCGCGGTCGCGCCCCGCCACGCCACCGAGGTCGCGAATGAAGTTTCTGGTGATGATCTACAACGACGACGCGCTGATCGAAGCCCTGCCCGACGGCGAGTACGCGACCATGATGCGCGGCTGCCTGCAGCACGCCGACCAGATGCGCGCCGACGGCAAGCTGATGGATTCGCAGATGCTGGCGCCGCCGGCGCAGTCGGTGTCGCTGCGCACGCGCAGCGGCCGCACCACCTTCCTCGACGGCCCCTTCGCCGAGGCCAAGGAGTACCTGGGCGGCTTCAACCTGATCGAGGCGGCCGACATGGACGAGGCGCTGCGCATCGCCCAGGAGTTTCCGTGGAGCCGCACCGGCCGGATCGAGGTGCGCCCGGTGCTGGATTTCGAAGCGGTGCGCAAGCACTTCGACGCCTGAACGCGGCGCGCGCAGGCCGCGCGCGACCCCGCCGGGACCACATGGACGTTGATGGCGGTACACCGCCTCAAGGACGACTCGCATGCCTTCGCTCCCGCTGTCCCCACGCCTGTCCTGGCCGCTGGCCGCCGCGCTGCTGCTGAGCGCCTGCCAGCCCGCCCCTGCGCCGCCGCCGGCCGCCGCCGCGCCCCAGGCCCTGCCCGCGTTCGCCGACGACAAGGCGCTGAGCGCGGCCTTCGCGCATCTGCGCCGCGAACCCGAGCCGCAGACGCTGGCGCTGCCCGACGCGCCGATGGCGATGGCGCCCGCGCCGATGGCCGCGGCCGACGCCGCGTCCACCGCCAGCGATGCGATCACCAACGTCCAGACCGCCGGCGTCGACGAAGGCGACATCGTCAAGAAACAGGGCGACCACCTGATCGTGCTGCGCCGCGGCCGCTTGTTCAGCCTCGACATCGGCGGCGGCGGGCTGCGCGCGCGTTCCTCGGTCGACGCGTTCGCGCCGGGCACCGACCCCAGCGGCACCTGGTACGACGAGATGCTGGTCGCCGACGGCCAGGTGGTGGTGATCGGCTACAGCTACGAGCGCGGCGGCACCGAGATCGGCCTGTTCGACCTCAGCGCCGACGGCGGCCTGAGCTACCGCGCCACCTATCACCTGCGCAGCAGCGACTATTACTCGGCCAGCAACTACGCCAGCCGGCTGATCGGCAAGCAGCTGATCTTCTATGCGCCGATGAGCGTCTACGGCTACGACGAGCAGCACCCGGAAGCCTCGCTGCCAGCGCTGCGCCGCTGGCGCACCGGCGCGCTGCCGAGCGAGTTCGAACGCCTGTTGCCGGCGCAACGCATCTATTACGGGCCCGACTCGCTCGACGCCGAGCAGCCGACCCTGCACACGGTGACGGTATGCGACCTGGGCGGCGCGCCGATGCGTTGCCGCTCCAGCGCCGCGCTCGGCGAACCCGGCCGCAGCTTCTATGTCGCCAGCGACGCGGTCTACGTGTGGACCCAGAACCCGAGCGGGCCGGCGCCCGCCGCGGCGAAGACGAAGACGGCCGCGACCGCCGCCAAGCGTCCCGACGCCACCGTCTACCGGCTGCCGCTGGACGGCGCCGCACCCAGCGCCCTGCGCGCCGACGGCGCGCCGATCGACCAGATGAGCTTTCTCGAGCGCGACGGCTGGCTCAACGTGCTGGTCGCCAGCGAAGGCCGCGGCGAAGGCATGTGGGCCGCGCAGGTCGAGGCCGGCGACCTGGCCTTGCTGCGCGTGCGCCTGAGCGAGTTCGGCGACGGCCGCGGCATCGCCTCGGCTTCCGCCTATCGCCCGCTGCCCGAAGCCGGCGGCCAGCCCGGCTCGCTGCACGCGCGCTATATCGGCGACTGGCTGGTGTTCGGTTTCGGCGGCCATTGGGGCGACGAGGCGCGCCGGCCGCAGGGCCTGTACGCGCTGCGTTACGCCCGGCGCGAGCCGACCACGGTGCTGCCGCTGCCGCATTGGGTCGAGCGCGTGGACGCGCTGGGCGAGAACGCCATCGCGATCGGCCAGGCGTATGCGCCGCTGCCGCCGGCGTCGAAGTCCGCGTCGAAACCGCTAGCCGAAACCGCACCGCAAACGGTGCCGCAATCCCTGCCGGTATCGTTGCTGCAATCCACCGCCGACGCCGCACGGGTCGAGGAAGAAGTGGTCGAGATTCCGCCGGCCCCGATGCCGCCGGTGCCGCTGCCGCCGCTACCGCCCATGCCGCCGATTGCCAACGAACCGGTCGATACCGACCTGCACTTCACCAGCGTGCGCCTGGACGCCGGCGCGCGCATCGCCGGCGATTACGTGCAATCGCGCGCGGCCCAGGCCGACCAGCGCAGCCACGGCTTCTTCTACCGCGCCGACAGCGCCGGACGCGGCGTGCTCGGCCTGCCCACGCTCGGCGCCGACGCGCAGGGCCGCTTCAACGCGCGCGTGCTGTATCTGCGCAACCAGGAGCTGGCGCTGAGCCCGCTCGGCGAACTGGCCTCGCGCCGCCCCGCCGGCACCGACAGCGACGACGGCTGCCTGGCCAGCTGCGTGGATTGGTACGGCAACGCCCGCCCGATCTTCGTCGGCCCGCGGGTGTTCGCCCTGCTCGGCTACGAGCTGGTCGAAGGCCGCGAGCAGAGCGGCCGCATCGTCGAGCAGCAGCGGGTGGACTTCACCCCGCGCGCAGCGGTCGCGCGCTGAGAGCCGGCGCCTTGTCCGCTTCCCGTCCCGCGCCGCGTTGGCGCGGGGACGGGGGAAGGCAATGCATCGAACCGAACCTTGGCGCGTACGCGCCGGATTGAGCGCGGCGCTGGCGGCGCTGCTGGTCGTCGCGCCGCCGCCCGCGCCGGCGCACGGCGGCGGCCTGGACAAGCACGGCTGCCATCACGACCGCAAACGCGGCGGTTACCACTGCCACCGCGCCTCCATCCCGGCCGCCGGCCTGGGCTGGGCGCCGCCGTCGCGCCCGGCCGCGCCGACGCGGCGCGAGCCCCGCCCGGTGTCGCCCGCCGCGGCATGGCGCGATACCGCCGCCGAGACCTATTACCCCAATTGCAGCGCCGCCCGCGCCGCCGGCGTCGCGCCGCTGATGCGCGGCGATCCGGGCTATTCGCGCCGCCTGGACCGCGACGGCGACGGCCGCGCCTGCGAATAGCGCGGCTGCGAACGAACGGTCGTCGCGCCGCCGCAATCATCGTGAACTGCCGCCAACGCAGGCCCGGCCGCACTGGCCCGCGGCCCGGCGCAGGCGGAGAATCGGTGCCATCCCCACCTGCGGAGAACGCCATGAAACTGCGCACCGCATTGCTGGCCCTGGCCACCGCCGCCGTCCTGGCGAGCGGCGCCGCCGGCGCCAAGTCCCGCACCGTCACCGACCCCGAAGCGCCGCGCGCGCTGCCCGCCCAGGGCGCGGTCGACGTGCGCTGGGACAATCCCGAGCAATTCACCGAAATCCGCCAGAGCCGCAACCGCTTCGAAGCGCGCCGCGGCAACTGGGTCGAACAGCTCGCCCAGTACGTGCGCAAGCGCACCGAGCGCGAACTGACGCCCGGCCAGCGCCTGAGCGTGGACATCACCGACGTCAAGCGCGCCGGCGACTACGAGCCCTGGCACGGCCCGCAGTTCGACGACACCCGCTTCATCCGCGACATCTACCCGCCGCGCATCGACCTGAAGTTCACCCTCAGCGACGCCAACGGCCAGGTGATCGAACAAGGCCAGCGCACCCTGCGCGACATGAGTTTCCTGATGGGCCCGCGCGCCGCCGGACAGACCGACCCGCTGCGCTACGAGAAGCGGCTGATCGACAGCTGGGCGTTCCGCGAGTTCAAGGCCGACGCGCGCAGCGCAGCGCGCTGATCCGCCGGCCGGGCCCGACCCCGGATTGGCTCCTGCGAAAAGGCCCCGCGATGCGGGGCCTTTTCGTTTCGCCGCTGCGGGCGCGGCAGCGCGCCCGCGCGCTCAGGCCTGCGCGTCGCCCGGCATCGCGTTGGGATCCATGTGGAAGATTTCCCAGGTGTTGCCGTCCAGATCGTCGTAAGCGCGCTGGTACATGAAGCCGTAGTCCTTCGGCTCGTGCGCCTTGGCGCCGGCGGCGACGGCCTTGTCGGCCAGCGCATCGACCTCGGCGCGGCTGCCCAGCGGCAGCGCCACCAGGGTCTGCACCTGGCGCTGCGGATCGATCAGCTCCTTCTGGGTGAAGGTCTGGAAGAACGGCCGCACCAGCAGCATCGCGAACAGATTCTCGCCGAGCAGCATGCAGGTGGCGTTCTCGTCGGTGAACTGCGGGTTGAAGCTGTAGCCGAGCGCGGTGAAGAAAGCGACCGAACGGTCGAGATTCTGCACCGGCAGGTTGACGAACATTTGGGCGTGGGTGGTCATGGCGTAAGTCCTGGCTGCGAGGGTAAGGGGACGGCGGGCGCCGGAACCGACCTGGTGAGGCCGCATTCCCGCCTGCTCATGACTGCGACGAGCCAGGATCGCAGGAATCGACAGCCCCGCGAAAAAAATTTCCGCCGGCTTCGCGCTCCGGCCCGGACCGCGCTGCGAACGCCCGGTCAGGCGCCGGCCAGCGCCCGCGTAGCCATCAGCTGCGCCCAGCGCGCCAGCAGCAGATCGGTGTACGGCACGGCGTCGACGGCGTAGGCGCCCAGCGCGTAGCCGTCGTTGGCTTCGATCAATGCGGTGCGGCCGTCGTCGAGGACGCCGAAGTCGATGCCATAACCCGCCGGCGCCGCACCGCTGGCGTGGTAGGCCCGCACGGCCTCGGCGATCTCGCGCTCGCACGGGCGCAGCGCCGGATCGCCGTGGTAATGATCCAGCGCGACCACCTGCGCGCCGATCACATAGGCGCGGAATTCCGAGCGCCAGCGCACTGGCTGCGAGCACCATACCGTCTGCCGGCGCGACGCGCCGCCGAGAAAGTACAGATCGCCCGGATGGTCGAACACCCGCCCGGTGAAGGTCTTCAGCCGTTCGGCCGGCTTGACGAACACGCCGCCTTGGGCGCCTTCGCTCACCCGGTTCGCGACTGCGTCCAAGCGCTCGCGCCATACGCGCCGCCGCAGCCAAGGCTGCAACGACTCGGGGTAATCGTCGGGCGTCGGCACCGCGATGCCCAACTGTTTCATCGCTCCGCGCACGCATGGCTCGGTGCCCATCACGAAACAGGTCTCGTCCAGCGGCAGCACGCGCCGCTCGATCTGCTTGCGCCGGTACAGGCGGACTTCGATCCCGCGTTCGGCCAGGACGCCGGCGGCCAGGCGCTCCTCGTGACCGAGTCGGTCCCCGCGTTGTTCGAGATAAGCGATGCGGAACATGCGGCTGGGCCAGCGATAAAGCGATACCGGCAGTGTAGCCAGTGCGCCGGCGGTTGCGTCCGGCCCGGCGGCCGGCTTCGCCCAGGACTGGCCGCTAACCCGCACCCTCGCCGATAATCGCGCCGTCCCGTTCCGCCGCCGCTGCGGCGGCCCCGCGCCAGGAGGCCGGTCCTTGTCGATCCAGTGCCGCAGTTGCCACCGGCCCATCCGCTCCGGCGATTGGCGCTGCCCGCATTGCGGCATTCCGCTGCCGGCCGGCGGCAAGGCCTCGACCTGGGGTTGGTGGCTGGCCAATCCGATGTACCGGCGCATGGTCCCGATCCTCGCCGCGGTCGTGCTGACGCTGCTGGTGGCGTCGACGATCCGCGACGACGTCGTCGAGTTCATCGACACGCGCAACAAGGCCCGCAACGACGCCGCCGACAGCCGCGAGCTGCTGCTGCGCGAACAGCAGCGCCTCAACCGGCCCGACGGCCGCGAAAACCTCGCCGGGCCGATGCCCTCGGCCGCGACCGCGCTGCCGCTGGCGCGCACGCCCGAGGCGGTGCGGGCGGGCATCGGCACGATCATGCGCGAGGTCGGCGACCGCAGCCGCTATCGCCAGGCCCAGGTCGAGGCGCGCATCGCCGCGCTGCGCCTGGACAACCAGCTGATGCCGGAAACCCTGCTCGGCGCCCAGGGCACCGCGGCCGCGCGCCGCGCCAACCAGCAGTACGCGCAGTTGCTCAACTACTCGCTGTCGATCAAGCGCGCCAGCCAGCTCGACGCGTCGCGGCGCCTGCAGGCGCTGGTCGGCGAAGGGCCCGACGCGCGCGCGCTGATGAGCGAGTTCGCGCGCAACCTCGCGCGCGAGAGCGAGGAAGACGCGGCGCTGATGAGCAACCGCCGCGCCACGATCGAGAAGACCCAGCGCGTCTACGACCTGGTCGACGCGCAACGCCAGCACATCGATCTCAACGACGACGGCAACCTGGTGTTCGCCGATGCGCAGGCCGGCGAGCAGTACAACCGAATGATCGCAGACATCGCCCAGTTGATCCTGCAGCGCCAGCAGATCGAGATCCAGCGCCAGGCGCGCACCCAGGCGGCGCTGGACGAAATCGGCAAGATCCGTCGCTGAAGGATCGTGCGCGGCGGCAGCGGCGCGCGGTATCCCTGGTTGCAGGCAGCGCATCGGCCGGCGATGCGGCCGCGTCGCGGCTCGCGCCGCTCCTACAGCGGCTGCGGAAGGTTGCGATCTACCTGTAGGAGCGGCGCGAGCCGCGACCGCGGGGTAACAGGTCGCAGCGAAAACACCCGCGTGACGGCATCGGTTCGCTGAAAAAGCCGCCGCTGCGTGCTCACCGATAGCTATTGGCCCGCCGCCATCTCGATCAGCTTGGCCACGGTGTTGAGATTGCGCGCCGTGCCGGCCTTCGCCGCCGGGACGACCAGCCTGGAATCGGCCATGCCCTCGCCGTAATGCACGTAGATCTCGCGCGCGCCGAGCGCGATCTGCTCGTCCTTGCGATGCTTGACCGCGTCCAGCGCATCGGCCGGCGGCGGCGCGTCGAGGAAGATCAGCACCGCGCGGTTCGGCGCGGCGTCGGCGAAGGGATTGGCCGCCAAGGCCGCAGCCATGTCCTGCGCCGTGCGCAGCACCGCGCCGACCGGCTTGCCGGCGTAATCGCGCAACGCGTCCTCCAGCGCCGCCTTGGCCTTGGCCTCGCTCAAACCCGTGCGGAACACCACGTTGCCGCTGGCGATGTAGGTGCGCACGTCCTGGAAGCCGAGCGCTTCGCACATCGCGCGCAGATCGGCCATCGGCAGCTTGCCGGTGCCGCCGACGTTCACGGCGCGCAGCAGGGCGATGTAGGTGCGCAAGACGGGCATGGATGCGGCTCCGGGACGGGATCGCCATTTCAGGCCAGCGCGCGCCGTCGCGCAAGCGCCGTCGGGGCCGCGTGCGGCGGCGCCGGTTTCGCGTTCGTCGGCAAAGGGATGACGCCGCCCGCGCGCGCCGGGCACACTGCCCGCGCACGCTCACGGACGAACAGGAGAACACGGCCATGCGCATCGTCATGATCGCGACGCTCGCCCTGCTGATGCTGGCCCCGGCCGGCGCGCGGGCCTGCCTCAACGAAATGGCCACCGACCGCGCCGGGCGGCCGTACTCGTCCGACGGCCTGGTCGGCGCGAGCCTGGTGTATTCGCTGACCCATCCCTCTCGCGACCCGGAGATGGACCGTTTCCTGATCCAGGAAACGCGCAAGGAGCCCAGCTTCCGCAACCTCAACAACATCGGCGTGCTGCTGGTCCGCCAAGGCAAGCTCGACGCCGCCCTGCGCCATTTCCGCACCGTCGAACGGCTGTTCCCGGGGCGGCCGCAGACCGCGGCCAACCTCGGCACCGCGCTGGAGCTGGCCGGGCAGGACAAGGAAGCGCTGCACTGGATCCGCACCGGCCTGCAACGCAACCCGCGCGAGCATTACGGCTCCGAGTGGCTGCACGTGCGCATCCTGGAAGCCAAGCTCGCCGCCGCCGGGAACCCCGCCTATTTTCGCCGCCATTCCATCGCCGGCCTCGCCTTCGGCCCCGGCCTGGTGCCGCCGTTTCCGCGCAAGCTGCCCAACGGCAACGACGGCAAACCGCTGCTGCCTTCGTGGCTGGATTCGTCCCTGGACTACCAACTGCACGAACGCATCGGCCTGGTCAAAGCGCCCGACCCGGTCGTCGCCAACCTGCTGAGCGACTGGGCCACGCTGCACCTGTCCGGCGGCTCGCTGGAAACCGCGAAAGCGCTGTACGAGTTGGCGGCGACCTACGGCGCTCCGCGCGACGCGCTGATGCAGCGGCGCATCGCGCATATCGACCAAGTGGTGGCCAGGGCGGAGAAGCGGCCGACGCCGGGCAAGCCCGATTGCCGGCTGTGCGGGTGGGATTGAGACAGTGAGGCGCAGCGCCACGCTGGAATCGAAAATACCGGGACAAGGAACGATGAGACTATTAAGGACGATCGCCGCACTGGCCCTGCTGTCGCTCGCACCCGCGGCGCCGGCTTGCATCAACACCATCGGCACCGACCACAGCGGACATAGATTCTTCCCGAACTGGTATGCCGGCGACGACCTGACCGCGCTGATGAAGCCGCATCCGCCGCGTCGGGATTGGGTGGAGTTCGCGATCGAACGGGTCCGCAAAGATCCGGACTTCGGCAATCTCGTCAACATCGGCGTGGTCCTCATTCGCCAGGGCCAGCACGTCCGCGCCGTCGAGCACTTCCTCACCGTCGAGCGCCTGTTCCCCGGGCATTCGGAAACTGCGGCCAATCTCGGCACCGCGTTGGAACTCAGCGGCCACGACCGCGTCGCTCTGCGCTGGATCCGCATCGGCATGCGGCGCGATCCCGACGAGCACCATCGCACCGAGTGGCTGCACGCACGCATTCTCGAAGCCAAGATCGCGATGGCGTCCGATCCCGGCTACCTGCAAGGCCGATCCATCGCCGGCGTCAGTTTCGCAGCTGACTTGGTGCCGCCGCTGCCGGCCCAACTGCCGCCGGGGAACGACGGCCGCCCGGTCGCGGCGTGGGAATTGAACAAGGCCTTGAGCTACCAGTTGTTCGAGCGCACCGCATTCGTTGCGCCGCCCGATCCGGTGGTAGCGAACCTGCTCATGGACTGGGCGACCTTGAATCTGGCCGGTGGTCCGATCGAAAGCGCCGCCGCGCTCTATCCCATGGCGGTGCGTTACGGCGCCCGCCGCGATGCGCTGATGGAGCGGCGCCTGGCCCACATCCGCCGCGTGTTGGCCAAGGCAGGGAATCGGCGCCCGGCAGGAGACTACGCTTGCGCAATCTGCGACCCGCCGCCACCGCCGTTGCCTCCGCCGCCCCCACCGCCGCGGAAGCAAAACGGCTGACAAACGTGCGGAACGTCGGCAAAGGTACTGACGCTTTCAGCGTCGTTCCGGCGAAAGCCGGAACCCATTTTGACTGTGCTCCGGTCAGCCAGAGCCGACGCGACTTCGCCAGCGACGCTCAGTCCGACTGCAAGAAGTCACACCACTGCAAGTTCCCGCGTGTGGAGTTTCAGGCCCGACGCTCTCGCCCCGTTCGCCGCGCAGCCTTACCAGACCAAATCGTCCGGCACCTTGAACTGCGCGTAATACGCCTCGTCCTCGCTCAACTCCTGCGCGGCCGCGGCGGGCTTGGCGCCGTGATCGAGCACGACCATCGCCGCGTCGCGCTCGCGCACCTTCTCCGCCGCTGCGCGCGGGATCAGCGCGTAGTCGTCGCCGTGGCGCACGATCGCCAGCGCGCCGCTGGCCAGTTGCGTGCGCAGCGCGGTATCGACGTAGAGCGTCCTGATCGCTTCGCCGTCGGTGAAGCGATAGGCGATCTCGCCCTGCCGCTTGACCTTGTTCTGCTCGACGATCTGATGGATCTGCGCGCGCAGCTCGTGCGCGTGCGCCTGGGCCTTGCGCTGCGCTTCCAGCGCGCGGTCGCGCTCGACCTTTTCGGCGCGGGCGCGTTCGGCCTCGCTGGGTTCGGCGGCGGGCGCCTGCGGCTGCTTGGACTGGCGCTGTTTGTTCTGCTCGCGCACGGCCTGGGTGGCCTGCGACTTTTTCGCCAGGCCGGCCTTGAGCAGCTGTTCTTGTAGGGGATTTCGCATAGGCCGCAGTCTAGTACGCCGGCCCGGCGCGCCGGAAGCGGGTGGCGGCGCGCGCCCCGGCCCCCACCCGCCGCGCAACACCGCCCGCGCGGCTCTGGCTAAAATCGGGCGGCACCGCCGGCGCCGGTCGCGCGCCGGACGCTGCGCATCCCCCGCTTCAAGGAACGACAGGAACGTCATGAAGATCGCTCAGTCTCTGCTCGCGCTGGCCGTCGGCCTGCTCGCCGTCGGCGCCCAGGCCGCCGAACCCAAGGTCCGGTTCCGGGTCCACACCGATGCCGCGCCTTCCACGCCGGCGGCCGCCGCGGCGCCAGCCGCCACGGCCGCCGTGAAACCCGCAGCAGCGCCGGCCGCCGCAGCCCCCGCGCTGTCCGCGGCCACGGTCGCCGCCCCCGCCGGCGGCGCGCGCGCGCCCTGGCAGGGCGCGGCGGTGCCGGCCCAATCGGTGCCCGCGGTCTATCTGGCCGAGTGGAAGAAAGCCAAGAACCGCGACCGTTGCGCGCCGCTGGCGCTGGTCGGCGCAGAAAAGGAAGCCGGGCTCAAGGTGCGCCGCGCCAGCTTCTCCGACGGCTGGGCCGTGGCCTACGACGCGCCGGACCAGCGCAGCGCCTTCGGTATCGCCGGCACCGGCCTGGACATCGACGGCAAGGGCTACCGCTTCCCCAACAACCTGAGCTGGTCCGACGGCAGCAAGGTCAGCTACGGCCTGGAGGGCGGGACCGGCCCGGGCTATCTGGGCTATCTGGAAGTCGCCGGGCAGCGCTGCCTGTACAACATCTGGTCCGCGCGCGGGCAGAAGCATCTGGAATCGTTGCTGCTGAGCCTGCGCAAGGTGCAGACGCCGTAACACAGCGACTGCGCTGGCGGCCGGCTCCCGACTGCCGGCCGCCATCCTGGCTGACGCCGCCGGCGCGGCCTCGCATACTGCCCCCACGCGGAACGCAATCCCGCCGCGGCGCATCGCCTGGGGGCACGATGGCTTCGAACCTGTGTGGGAATTGCAAGCGGGCGCTCGATCGCGCCCGCACCTGTCCGAACTGCGGCTGGACCTCGCCCGCCGCGCAGCCGCGCGCGGCGTACTCCAACACTTCCGTACTGCTGTTCGCGCTCGGCGCAGTGGTGCTGGTGATCAGCATTCCGTTTTGCTACGGCGTCTATCAAGGCTATAGCGGATTCAACACCGCGACCGCAGAACGGCGCGAACTGCTGGCTCGGCGGAACGATCGGTTCGTGAGCGACGCGCAGGCGGAGCGACAAGACCGAGCGCCGGCTGCGCCTTCGCCCGCACCGTCGCGCAGCCAAACTCACGCGGCCGGCAACGAGACGGAATTGCAACGCGGCCTCAACGCGATCTATCGCGAAGAAGGCCCGCTCGCGCAGCAAGCGCAAGCGCGGGTGTACGCCCGGATCGACGAGCTGCAACTGGAGCAGGTTCTGGAAGCCAAACGACTGACCAGCCCCGCGGATATCGCCGACGGGCGCGAGCGGCTGCGCCGCTACCGCGAATTGCTCGACGAACTGGTGCGATTGCGCGTGGAGCACCGCGCCATCCTCGGGCAACGGCTGCGCACCCTCGCCGGCGATCTGCCGTCCGGGCAGTTGGTGCTGCAAGGCTTCGAATCGGCGGGGCGCGAGATCTCCGTACTGGAAACCCAGACCGACGACAACCGCCGCGCGATGGCCGATGCCTTCGCCGCGCTGCTGGAGTTCGCCGCCACGCACCAGGACCGCATGACCGCCCAGGGCGATCAACTGGCGTTCTACGAGCAGGCCGATGCCGACGCGTACGGCCGCCTGATCGGCGTGTTGGCATCGACGCAAGAAGTGGAAAGCGCGCTGGCGGAACAGCGCCGGGCGGAGTCCGTCAAATTGCGCGACGCGGCAGCACTGTGATCGCCGAGCAAGCGGCGCAACCGGCGGTTTACTCGGCTTCGCCGGCCAGCACCGCATCGGCGCGCGCATCCGCGCGCGCCCACAGATAGATCATCAACCCGCCCAGCGCCGTCATCGCGCCGACCACGCCGGTCGAGGTCCAGCCGAACCCGGCGTTGATCGCCATGCCGCCCAGCCACGGGCCGAGCGCGTTGGCCATGTTGAAGGCCGAGTGGTTCGACGCGGCCGCCAGCGTCTGCGCCGAGCGCGCCACGTCCATCAGATGCGCCTGCAACACGGTGGCCAGCGCGCCCATCGTCCCGACCGCCAGCACCGCCGGCAGCACCGTCCACACCGAGCGCGCGGCCAGCGGGAACAACAGCAGAATCGCCATCGACCACAGCAAGATCCACGCCGCCGCGCGGAACTGCAGCTTGTCGAACAGCCAGCCGCCGCCGAGCGTGCCGAGGATGCCGCCGATGCCGAAGGCCATCAGCCCGAACGGGATGAAGGATTCGCGCACGCCGGTGACGTGGACGAGGGTCGGCGCCAGATAGGCGAACACGCAGAACATGCCGGCGAAGCCGATCGCGCCGATGCCCAGCGCCAGCCACACCGGCTTGCGGTTGAAGTCGCGCAACTCGCCCAGCACGTCCGGACGCGGCGCGTGCATGCCCGGCGGCAGCACGCGCGCAGTCATCGCCACAGTCGCCAGGGCGATCAGCGACACCAACGCGAACGCCCAGCGCCAGCCGAAGCTCTGGCCGAGCCAGGTCGCCAGCGGGTTGCCGACCAACAGCGCGATCGACAGCCCCAACATCACCCGCCCGACCGCGGTGCCGCGCTGCTCCGGCGGGCTGATGCGTGCGGCCACCAACGCGGCGATGCCGAAGTACGCACCGTGCGGCAAGCCGGCGACGAAGCGCGCCAGCGCGAGCGTGTAGTAGCCCGGCGCGAGCGCGCTGGCCAGATTGCCGACCGCATAGAACCCCATCAGCGCCAGCAGCAGGCTGCGGCGCGGCATTTTCGCGCCGAGGATCGCCAGCGTCGGCGCGCCGACCACCACGCCCAGCGCGTAGGCGCTGATGACATGGCCGACCTGCGGCTCGTCCACGCCCATCGCGCGCGCGATCTCGGTGATCAGCCCCATCACCACGAATTCGCTGGTGCCGATGGCGAAACCGCCCAGGGCCAGGGCGAACAGGATCAGGCCGACCTGGCGCGGGGACAGGACGGGCGCGGGCGCGGTGGCGCCCGGGGCGGTGGGGGTGGCGGGGGTCATGGGGGGATTATTGTGCTTTGCAGCATCTGGCGCCATGACGGGATCGGCCGGGACGGTTCAGCGTCGGCCCGCCGGGGCTAGCGGGCGAACAATTCGGCGTTGAACACGACCAAATGCGGGGAGTCGTCGAAACCGGGCTGACGGTCGGACAGATGCTCGTGGCTGTAGGTCGGCCCCATGCGCTCCATGGTATCGGCCGCATTGCTGAAGAACGCAGCCATGCGGCGCAGCTCGGCCGGGGTCGCCAGCAGGGTGATCTCGGCCAGCTCGATATGACGAATCTCTTCGATGGGCAGGCCTTCATCGCGGTAGCCGGTAATTTTCATGGCGCAACGTCCTGGGAATGCGGTCGATCAACGCGCAGGCTGGCACGCTCGCGCAGGCGCTTCAACACGTCTTGCAGGAAATGGTTCGGTGGCGCCAGCGACAAGGCCTGTCGCGGATCGTCCTGCAACACCACCTGCGTCTGGATTCCGTGCTTGGCGAGTTCCGCGCGAGCGTGACGCAGGCAGCGCCCGGTGCCGGTGAGCCAATCCCTGTTGGCGGCGTCCAACAACCAACGCGCGTCGATCAGCGAGCAGCCCAGGCGCTGATGCAGATGGACGATCGCCCGCTTGTCGCCGGCCGCGCAGTCCGGCCGCAGCACATAGTGAGCGCCGGCCGCGTCGTCGCGGTCGTAAATGTCCTGGATGCTCTCGTGCCAGGTCTCGTAGCTGGGCGTGACGTCCAAACGCCCGCTGGCGACATGGACCAGATACGCGCCGGCGCCCACCAGACAATGGTCCCACCGCCCGTTGACCACGTACTCGTACGAGTTGGCGTGGATCACCCAATACTGGCCGCGCGGATCGAGCTCGCACGCGGCGATGGCGCCGCGCGTTTGGGTGAACCCGGCCAGGACCAGGTCGCAAGCTTCCTGTTGCGTCAACATTCTCGCCTCCGTGAGCTGCATCATAGTCGCCGCCCGGCGCCCTGGCTGCGGGCTTCATCTTCTCCCGCGCCCGCGGCGGTAAGCTCCGCCCCATGCGCATCCTCCTGCTCGAAGACCAAGCCGACCTGCGCGAAGCCGTCGCCGGCCGCCTGCGCGCGCACGGCCACGCCGTCGACGAAGCCGGCGACCTCGCCGAGGCCGAATCCTTCGTGCAGTCCTACGCCTTCGATGCATTGGTGCTCGACCGCACCCTGCCCGACGGCGATGCGCTGGGCGCATTGCAGCGCTGGCGCGAGCGCGGCATCGCCTCGCCGGCGCTGTTCCTGACCGCGCGCGACGCGGTCGCCGACCGCGTGGAAGGCTTCGCCGGCGGCGCCGACGACTATCTGGTCAAACCCTTTTCGATGGACGAGCTGATCGCGCGCATCGGCGCCATCGGCCGGCGCGGCGGCGCGATCCGGCCGAGCACGATCCGCATCGCCGATCTGGAAATCGACCTGGGCCGGCGCGAGGCGCGCCGCGCCGGCATCGCGCTGCCGCTGCGGCCGAAGGAATTCGCGCTGCTGCAATTGCTGGCCGAACGCGCGGGCCAGGCGGTGCCGCGCCAGGACATCCTCGCCGCGTGCTGGGGCGAGGAGCAGCAGCCGGCGTCGAACGCGGAGGAAGTGTTGATCGCTACCTTGCGCCGCAAACTCGGCGAGCCGGCATTGCTGCGCACGGTGCGCGGCTCGGGCTACCTGCTGGATGCGCCCGATGCCGCGCGCGCGTGACCGTCTGCTGCGGCGGCTGCATCTGCGCCTGACCGCGGTGTGGACCGGCGCCTGGCTGCTGTGCGTGGCCGCGCTGTGCGCGGTCGCGATCTTCACCCATGCGCGGCTGACCCAGCTCGATCTGGCCTCCAACCTGCGCTTGCGCGCGACCGCGGTGTACGGGCTGGCGTGGTTCGACGCCGAAGGCCGCTTGCACGACGAGGTGCTGCGCAAGGAGCCCGGCCTGCTCGATGGCGACGCCGACATCTGGGTGATCGGCAACGGCGCGCCGGCGCGAGTGCTGCTGGCGCCGGCGCGGCCGCGCTTCGATCTGGCCGATCCGTTCGCGCTCGCCGACGCGGCGATGAGCGACGGCCCCGAAGGCCTGCGCGAAGGCCGCGACCGCAACGGCCGCGCTTACCTGCTGCAAGGCAAGGAGACTTACGACGATCGCGACCGCCCGGTCGCGACGATCCTGGTATTGGCCGATCCGGCCGCGCGCGACGCCGCGCAAGCCGCGTTCGTGCGCAACACCTTGTTGCTGGCCGCGGCGTTCGCCGCGCTCGGCATCGTGCTCGGCAATGTGTTGTCGCGGCGTTCGCTGCGGCCGGCCATCGCTTCGTTCGAGCAACAGGAACGTTTTCTCGCCGCGGCCGCGCACGAGTTGCGCACGCCGGTGGCGCGCCTGCAGGCGCTGTGCGAGAGCGCGCACGACGGGCGCGAGCCGGCCGAACGCGTGCTGGGCAAGGTCGAGCGCGTCGCCGGGCAGACCGCCGGCCTGGTCGACAAGCTGTTGCTGTTGGCGCGGCTGGACGCGGCGGCCGCGCCGGTGAGCAAGGAGCCGGTGCGGCTTGATCTTCTGGTCGAAGCGGTGATTCCCGAAGACCGCGCCGTCGAGTTCGAGGCCGTCGAATCGGTGATCGAGGCCGATGTGCGCCTGCTGCAGACCGCCGTGCGCAACCTGATCGAGAACGCGCTGGTGCACGCGGCGAAGAGCGGCAGCGCCGAGCCGGTTGTCGTCACCGTCGAAGCCGGCAAAGTGATCGTCGAAGATCGCGGGCCCGGTTTCCCGGCCGAATCGCTCGCGCGCTTGCGCGAACCGTTCGTGTCCGGCCCCGGCAGCCCGGGCAGCGGGCTGGGCTTGTCCATCGTCCAGCACATCGCCGAGCTGCATGGCGGCGAGTTGCGGCTGTTGAACCGGGCCGGCGGGGGCGCTCGCGTGGAGCTGATTTTGAAGGCGCGGATTTAGCGCGGACGCGAAAGCGGCTCGGCCATGAGCCCGCGGGAGCAAGATCAAAATGGATTCCGGCTTTCGCCGGAATGACGGTGGTGGGAATGCCGGACGAGTGGTGGGGATGCCGCACTGGTGGTGGGGATGCCGTGCGGGTGCTGGGAATGCCGTGCGGGGGGTGGGGTTGCCGCATGGGCATCGGGGATGCCGTATGCGCCGAGGGAATGCCGCAGAGCTTGGGGCGGCGCTTGGGGTTGTGGCGCCCCGGCCGGATATCAGCTGGATATCAGGTTCGCTGGATAAGGTGCGTCCCGTTGTCCGGTTCCCCTTTCCCCCGACCCGAAACCCACAGGCCCGCCGCCATGCCCACTCCGAACCTCCCCGCCGCCCGCCCCGCCTGGCTCGCCCTCGCCGCCGGCGCGCTGTTCGCCGCCGCCCTCGCTCACCCCGGCGCGGCCCGCGCCCAGTCCGGCTACATGCCCGACGAGACCGCGCGCCACGACGCCACCTGGCTGCAGTGGCCGCACGCCTATACCTACGGCCGCGCCTACCGCGACCGCCTCGACCCGACCTGGATCGCGATGACCCGCGCCCTGATCGCCAGCGAGCAGGTCAACATCGTCGTCTACGACGCCGGCGAACAGGCGCGCGTGCGCAAGCTGCTCGGCGCCGCCGGCGTGCCGCTGGCGAAGGTGAAGTTCCTGGTCCGCGCCACCGACGACGTGTGGGTGCGCGACAACGGCCCGCTGTTCGTGTTCGACCGCAACGACCGCCTGAGCATCGGCGACTGGGGCTTCAACGGCTGGGGCCTGGACGCGCCGTATCGCAAGGACGACGCCGTGCCGGCCGCGGTCGCGCGCGACCTGGGACTGCCGAGCGTGGACTTGAACGACGTGGTGCTGGAAGGCGGCGCGATCGAAGTCGACGGCCGCGGCGTGCTGATGGCCACGCGCAGCTCCACCCGCGAGCGCAACCGCAACGCCGAACTCAGCGAAGCCGAACTCGAAGCGGTGCTGCGCGACCAGCTCGGCGTCAGCAAGTTCATCTGGCTCGACGGCAAGGACGGCGGCAAGGACGACATCACCGACATGCACATCGACGGCTTCGCCCGCTTCGGCACGCCGGACACCCTCGTCACCATGAGCCGCGCCGACCTGCGCGAATGGGGCCTGTCGGCCAGCGATATCGACCGCCTGTACCGCGCCAGCGACGTCGACGGCAAACCGTACCGCTTCGTGCAGTTGCCGCTGACCGCGAACGATGTGGTGACGACGTATGGCTACGAGCTGGGCTACAAGGGTTCCTACGTCAACTTCTACGTCGGCAACACCGTGGTGCTGATGCCCGAGTACAAGGATCCCAACGACGCGGTGGCCAAGGCGATCCTGCAACGCGCCTTCCCGGGCCGCACGGTGGTGGGCATCGACGTGCGCAACCTGTACCGCAACGGCGGCATGGTCCATTGCGTGACCCAGCAGCAGCCGGCGGCGTTGTAAGCCGCGGCGCGGATGAGGAGCGGTGCGGTGCGGTGCAGTGCAGTGCAGTGCAGTGCAGTGCAGTGCGCATCGATGATGATGCGAAAACCGCCATCGACGCTACCGCTCCTCTTCCGCGCCCTCTCCTACCGTCATTCCCGCGAAAGCGGGAATCCAGGGCTCCATCGCGACATAACTCCGAAACCTCGGGATTTTTCTTCCTCTGAGATTAAAGACCAGAGAGATGGCGCTTAAGTCTCTGGATTCCCGCGTTCGCGGGAATGACGGAATGTAGACGACGCCGAAACGGTCGTTTTTTCGCAGAACAGCTTCAATGCCACTGGATTTCCGCGTTCGCGGGAATGACGGGGGTAGGGACAGCGGCGAAATCCCTGGATTGTTACAGCCAAATTGCAACCGCCATCCGGTCGGCACGCCGACGAATGGCACAGGCGCACCGACACCGCCGACCGCTTAGATGCGAGCGCCGCAACGATCCGCAAGGAAGCCGATGTCCACGCCGCACCTGCTCAACATCGCCCTGCACGTGCTGGCCGGGACGATCGCGATGGCCATCGGCTGCTACCAGCTCGGCAACGCCAAGGGCGGCGATGCGCACCGTCGCTGGGGCCGGCGTTTCTGCTACGCCGGCTTCGTGGTCTGCGCGTCCGCTGCCGCGGGCCTGGCCGCATTCCGGTTCCTGCCGAACTTCGCCGTGCTGACGGTGCTGGTGCTGTATCAGTTGGTCGGCGGCTGGCGCTCGGCGCGCACGCGCGAGCGCGGGCCGCAGGCGGCCGACGCCGCCTGGACTATCGCCGCCGTCGCCGTCGCGGCCTGGCTGGCGCCGATCGTGCTGCGCGCGGGCGGCAACGTCCTGGTGTATTCCTCGCTCGGCGCGCTCGCCACGCTCATCGTCTACGACACCGCGCGCTGGTGCTTCCCGCGCCGCTGGTTCGGCACGCTGTGGCGCTACGACCACAGTTACAAGCTCATCGCCTCGCTGTTCGGGATGCTGTCGGCGCTGGTCGGCAATGTGGTGCGCTTCGGCCAGCCGTGGTCGCAGATCGTGCCGTCCGCACTGGGCCTGGCGACCGTGGCGTTTTTCTTCGCCCAGCTGTACCGCCAGGACGCCGCGCGGCGCGCGGCGCGGCCGCCGGCCTGAGCCGCGGATCAGACGGCGAACCGCACGGATCAGGCGCGCTGCAATAGACTGACGCCCGCGTCCTCGCTCAGGCGTTGGGCCGGGTAATGCACCAGCCCGGCCGCTTCGGCCCGCACCACGCAGCCCTCGCCCAGGTACGCCCACTCGTCGGCGAAGTAACCCTGCACAGCGGTCTGCGCGTCGATCAAGACCACCACCTGGCAAACATCGCCGTCGCCGAAACTGGCAACGTCGCCCAACTGCACGTCCTGCCCGTCGTGATAACGCATCGTGGCCATGCTCGGCTCCGCTGAGAACGTCCGCCGCGGCCTCGGGTGCCGCGGCGGACGTCAGCTTATCGCCGCCCGATCGATTCGGAGCGTCGCCTGGTTGGCAAAACTCCACGCGCGACCGGCGTCGGGCGGCGCGGCACAGCCGCCTGCGGCCTCACTCGGCGTTTTGCCAATCCTGCAACGCGCCGGACACGGCGCCCGAGGCCGCGCCGGCCGCCGGGCCCGCGGCCGGTGCGGTGGCGGGGAACGACCCGACCAGGGCCGCGGTCGCCGCGTCGGCGACCACGGTGGCGACCACGCGCACCACCACCTTCAACCACTTCGGCCAGCGCGCAGCGGCATTGCCGGACTCGCGCGCGGAGTAATACGGCGTCCAGAATTCCAGCGAGTGGCGCGCGGTGCTCAGCGAACCCAGGATCGCGCGCGCGCCGGTGCTCTTGTCGCCGAGCTGCGCCAGCGCCTGCGTTTCCAGTTCGGCCAGGGCCTTGTCGATCTCCTCCGGCGACTGCGCCTGCGGCGACAGCGCCGCATCGATGCGGTCGACGAAGGCGTACTCGGCGGCGGTGAACTGCGCGCGATACGGCGCCAGCCGCTCGCGGTAGGTGGACGTGGTGTCCTTCGGCATGAACGGCTGATAGGTGCGGATGAAGTCGTCGACCGAACCCTCCGGGCGATAGCCGCAGCGATCGACCAGCCGCTTGAGGGTCGGCATCTTGCCTTCGTCGGCCATCAGGCAGCCCAGGTAGGCGTTGTGTTCCACGCCCACCTTGTCCATCGGATTGGCGGCCCAGGCCGGCGAAGCGAAGCCGGCGGCGAGCGCCAGCGCGAGCGCGATGCGGTGCGTCTTGTTCATGGAAACGTCCTCTGCGTGAAAGTGCGGTGGGATGCGGACCGCAGTCGAGAGCCGATGCGGCACGGCCAGAGAGCCACGGCCGCAGCGGCGCTGACGAGGACGTTGTCGGGACGGTTCCGGGCAGGCGGGCAGGAAAAGTCAGGCCGATCCCGGGAATAAATCGACGCGGATGTGATGCAAGGCGCGGACCGCGCCGGATCGGCGTCAAGCTTCGGCGAGGACGCGCGAACGCACGGCGGCGCGCGATCCGGGCGCGATGCCGGCCGCGCGCGGCGCGGCCGGCGGCCCATCGCTCACGGTTGGCACTGGCCGGCGAATTTCCCGGCGCTCTGCACGAAGCGCTGTTCGTCGTCGTCGGCCGCCGCGGCCGGATGATCGACCCACTGCGCCCGCCAGATCTGGTTCGCGCCGCCGTTCCACGAGAAGGAAATCACCGGATTGCCCTCGCCGGTGCCCGACTCGCTGATGTCCACCACCGCGCCGTGGTACGGGTCGTTGAGCGCGAACCAGCATTGCTCGACGAAATCCACCGCGAACTCCGGCGGAGCGATATGGTCGCCGTCCTGCGGCTGGGTCAGCTGCTCCAGCACCAGTTGATCGCTGGCGGTGCCTTCCCACGACAGGTACTGGCTGGTGTCGCCGTCCCAGGCCAGGCTGAAAGCGCTGCGGCCGAGCGCGTTGACCCGCATCAGCGTCTGCCCGCCGCTGCCGGCCGACAGGCGATGCACCGCGGCGACCGACCAGCCGGACGAATCCGGCGTCGGCGGGAACACGCCCAGCGCCACGTCCGGATCCAGGTAGGAGATCAGGCGGATGCGCTTGTTGCCGGAAAATTCGTCGATGCTGGTGAGATTGCCGTAAGCGTCCATCGCGGGGCCCCTGTGCGCGGCGGAGTGCCGCCACCGTTCAACGCGGGGCCCGCGGCGGACAGGCCAGCCGCGGCGAACGGCGGGTTCGGCATCCCTGCGCGAACCCGCCCCGAGCTATCGGCGCGATGCGGCGGCCGCTCGTCCACCGACGCACCGACGCCCGGACAGCGCGCGGCTTACAGCTCCTTGGCCACGATCCCCGATGCCGCACCGGCGGCCGGGCCGGCCGCCGGCGCGGTCACCGGATTGGAGCCCAGCAGCGCGCCGACCGCAGCGTCGGTGGCGACGGTGGCCACGACCTTGATCACCACCCGCAGCCATTTCGGCAATTTCGCGTGCGAGTCTTCCAGGCGATCGATGTAGTACGGCGTCCAGAACTGCAGCGAATGCCGCGCCACGCTCAGCGAGGCCAGGATGCCGCGCGCGCCCTGCGACTTGTCGCCCAACTGCGCCAGCGCCTGCGCTTCCAACGCCGCCAGCGCCCGGTCGATTTCTTCCGGCGACTGCGCCTGCGGCGACAGCGCGGCTTCGATGCGCTTGACGAAGGCGTACTCGCCCGCGGTGAACTGGCTGCGGTACGGCTCGATGCGCTGGCTGTAGCTCAGGCTCGCGCTGGTCGGCATGTACGGTTGGAAGGTCTTGATGAAATCCTCCACCGAACCCTGCGGCCGGTAGCCGCAACGGCTGACCAGCAGTTGCAGCGACGGCGGCTGCGACGCGTCGGCCATCAGGCAGCCCAGGTAGGCGTTGTGCTCGACGCCGACGTTGTCGAGCGGATTGCCGGCCGCCGCGGCCGAGGAACTGAAGCCGGCGGCGGCGAGCGCGAGAACCAGGGTGGCCGACAGGCCGAGGCGATGCTTGGCGATCATGACGGGATCCTTTGCGAAGTCGTTCGGGTTGAGGGGAAAGCCGCATCCGCGTCCTGCGCAACCGGTGCGGTGCCGGCACAGTGGCCACCGCCGCGGCGGCAAAGCGAGGAAGGATTGGGGAGGTTTTGGGGAAGCACGCGGAACGCGGCGGGCGTTATCGGGAACGCTTCGCGCAAGCTGTGAACGGCGGCCGCGGCGACGACGACGCGCGTCAATATTCATTTTTGGCGACAGACTCAGCGCATCTGGCTATCCTCGCCGCTCAGGGCCGCCCCGACGCTCGCGCGCCGGCCGCGGCCACGGACCGGCGCCGCCGCGCCGGCATGAACCGGGAGACTTCCATGCGCCATCGCTTGCGTATCGCCGCCCACGGACTGAACCTGGCGCTCGCTTTCGCCGCCGCCGGCGCCTGCGCGCAGACGCCGTCCGCCCGCAGCGACGCCGCGCCCACGCGCAACGAAGTCGATCACCGGTCGTTCTATCAACGCCTCGCCGACGCGCACGCGCTCGCCCGCGACGGCCAGCCGCAGCAGGCCGGCAACGCCTTCGCCGAATTGATGGCGCAGCCGCCGTTCGCCGTGCTGCCCGACGCCGAGCGTCGCGCCGCCCTGGCCGCGGCCGGCGAAAGCGCCATCGCCCGCGACGACTTGCCGCTCGCCGCCGAGCTGTATCGCCTGGCCGCGCAAGCCGACGGCACAGCGGATGAGTGGTACCGGCTGGCGCTGATCGAATTCGACCGCCAGCGCCCGGACGCCGCCGCACAGGCCATGATCCACCTCGTCGAGCACTGGCCGGAAACCCTGCCGCGGCTCAACGAAACCGTGCTGTTCCAACTGCAGTACCGGCTCGAGCCCGCGTCCGACACGCGCCTGGCCCTGCTGCACGCGCTGTTCGACGCCAACTGGACCAGCCGCACCAGCGACCTCAGCGCGATCTGGCTCAACCTCACCCAGATGCTGGTCGAACGCGGCCACCTCGACGACGCGCGCGTGGCGGCGCGGCGCATCCACGGCCCGCTGCAACTGGTGGCGCTGCGCAGCGACAAGCGCTTCGACTTCATGGTGCGCAGCGACAGCCCGACCTTCGACGTCGACAACGCCGCGCGCCGCCTGGTCGAGACCTTGCGCGAAAAAGCCGAACTGGCGCCGCGCAGCCTCGACGCGCGCAGCCAGCTCAGCTACGCGCTGCTGATCGCCGGCCGCGACGCCGACGTGCTGGCGCTCAACGACGAGGTGAAGCGGCGCATCGCCGGCGCGCCGGCCGACCAAGCGCCGTACGACGACCTCGACGAACGAGTCTGGGTGATGAACAACGCCGCCATCGCCCTGCGCCGCAGCGGCCGCATCGACGAGGCCCTGGCCGAACTCGACCGCGCCAGCCGGCTGAGCGAGCAAGGCTCGGTCAACGTCAGCCAGACCCTCAACCTCGCCACCACGTACTGCAGCCTCGACCGCCCCGACGACGCGCTGGCCACGCTGGCGCGCACCGGCGACAGTGTCACCGGCTACGCGCGCCTGATCGTCCACGGCGTGCGCCTGTGCGCCGCCACCGCCAAGGGCGAACGCGCGGTGGCGCAAAAAGCCCTGGACTACCTGCGCGAACACCGCAGCGAGGGCCAGCAGGTCTACCTGGAAGCGCTGCTGCGCACGCAGCGCCTGGACGACGCCGCCCGGCTCGTGGCCGAACTGATGGCGTCCAGCACCGATCGCCTGGAAACGCTGAGCTGGCTGCAGGACTACCGGCGCGCCGACGCGCTGCCCGGCGATGTCGCGTTGCGCAAGGCGCGCGCCGAGTTGCTCGCGCGCGAGGACGCGCAGGCGGCCATCGCATCGGTCGGGCGCATCGAGCGGTATGCGATTTATGGCTCGGGTGAGATGGACTGAGGCGCCGCGTTCCATCGCAGCGCAGCGCACGATGCGTTCGTGCGCCAGCACATCGCAGCAGCGGTCGACCCGTCAGAAGTATCGACCGCTCCCGGCAACGCTCACTGAGCCGGGCGCGCGGAAGAAACATCGCTCCGCCACGCGCCCGATCCGCAACGCGCGGCGCCTCAACCCCGCCGCGCCGCCTCGATCTTGGCGATATCGATCTTGCCCATCTGCATCATCGCGTCGAACGCGCGCTTGGCCGCGGCGCGGTCCGGATCGGTGAAGGCTTCGAGCAGCGCGCGCGGCGTGATCTGCCACGACAGCCCCCACTTGTCCTTGCACCAACCGCAAGCGCTTTCCTTGCCGCCGTTGCCGACGATGGCGTCCCACAAACGATCGGTCTCGGCCTGGTCGTCGGTGGCGATCTGGAACGAAAACGCCTCGTCGTGCTTGAACGCCGGCCCGCCGTTCAAGCCCACGCAGGGAATGCCCGCCACGGTGAACTCCACCGTCAACACATCGCCCTGATGGCCGTCGGGATAATCGCCGGGCGCATGATGCACCGCGGTCACCGCGCTGTCCGGAAACGTCTTCGCATAGAACTCGGCCGCTTCCAGCGCGGTGCCGTCGTACCACAGACACACGGTGTTCTTCGCGATCATCGCCGCTCTCCTGCCGTAAGGATGGAACCTGCGTAGGTACCGCATGCACCGACAGCGGCGCTAGTGCCGAAGCAACCGAAATCGCCATGACACCGCCACGCGCGCACGGCCGGCAGCGAATCACATCGATGAACGGGGCCCCGCGTCACACCCCGCACGGCCGCCGAGCGGACGCGCCCACTCAGTCTTCCAGACCCCGCGGCAACGCCAGACCCGCCGAACCGGCCACCACCTTGCGCACGCTGGAGACCGCCGCGGACGACAACGTCCCTTTGACCACGAACGCCGGCGTATTGCCGCCGATATCGGTCAGCGAGGCGTACACCAAGCGCGTTCCCGCGGCCGTCGGCGTCATCAGCCACTCCCCGCGCGAACGCAGCGCGATGCAATCCGCAGGCGGCTTCGCCTCGGCCCCGTCCAACGACGCGAACTTCACCCGGATCGCCCCACCGGCCAAGGCCTCGCGCTCGAAGCGCATCGAATAACAACGATCCGCCGCCACCGGCGCGCTGAGCACGTCCGACCACACCGCCACCTCCGGCGAGCGCTGGAGGAAACTGCGGCGGATGCTCTTGTTCTTCGCGTCGAGGTACTTGCCAAGCAGAAAATCCGCGACCGCATCGGGCGAGACCTTCACCGACGTGCTGACCCGCAGCTCATCGAAGCGCTCGCCGGGGATGCGGCGGGCTTCCAGGTGGATGCCGCCTTCGTTGCTGAGGGTGCGCCAAGGCGCGGCCTGCGCGCTGGCTGCCAGCGGCCAGACGATCGCCACGCACAGCAGCGCCGCCGCGCAACCTGCCGAGACGCTGCGGACAACGGGATACCGGCCCTGGGCTGGAATACGGATCGACGCCATGGCTCGTCTCCTGGCACGGGGGCCGTTAGCCGGATTCGATGCGATGGGTGTGACAGGGGCAAGACACCGGCTTATCGGATGGGTGTCGTTCTGGCCGGCCCCTGTCGTACGGGACGTCGTGGCCACACTCGAATGATTGGTATCAAACGGCTGCGGCGCAGTGGGGTTGCGGGAATTTCCCAAAATCCACCTGTAAGCGAGGCCGTAGACTCAGTCCGCACTGTGGACGGAAATGGATTCCAGGCAAGTCTTTTCGGCCTCACCCTCGCGCGGTGCAGGCATTGCCCATTCACGGATGACGACGTACACCTTTCCTCGACTCAGCGAGTAGTTCTCCAGTTGCCCTATCTCGCCGTATTCGGGTCCGCCCACGAACCCGGCCCGTTTCAGTTCGGCAAGGGCATCGTTCAATCCGACCTCGCACACCGCGCCCGCATCGCTACCTCGCTGATCGTTCGCGAAGTCCAGACTGAAGGTCGTGCGCTTCGGCCGATCGGACTTCAGCAGATCGACCCCATATGACCAGCCGCTGTCGGGAAGAACGATGCGGAAGGCGTAGCCGCCGGAGGCGGTCCGCTTCATTGGAAAACCCAGTCCTCGGGACGCATCGGCCGGAGACAGATCTGAAACGCTGTTCAGAGACGCCAAGTATCCGAGAAATCTACGAGACACCGCACCGGGCGTCAGATCGGGATACTCAGTCGGAGAATTCGGCTTGAAAGCGTCGTTGAACGCCGCAGCCTGATGCTCTTTGTTGGATACAGGATGCAAAAACTTCGGCTCGTGCGCGCACGCACCGGCCAGTACGAGGAGAGTTCCTGTCAGCGCACATCGAACTATGCAGCCGATCCTGAAGCGCACCCCGCTTCCGCAGAACGACCAAAGCCTCGACCGCGTGAGGCCACCGCGAACCGCTCCGAAGCCACCCGCTGAGCACTCGTGACATCCATGTAAGCGAAACCGAAAGTTGCGCATTCCAAGCCCCGCTGACGTCTTGCAGATGGCGCAAGCATAAGCGAGCTCTCAGGCAGACATCAGCGCCCCTTGAGTTCGGCTAAACGGCAATGCAAGGGACGATCTCAAAATGCGTGTTTTCGACGCGTATGCATGACGACGACAAAACGCAGAAAGCGAGACCGCGCAGCTTAATGTCCCGCGCTTCTCGGACCGAGGTTCTTGGCTGGAAGATCAACATCGTTGTCTTCGATGAATTTCCGTGCCTTCTGGACGTCCACCAACCGGATCTCCGTCAGGCACTTTTCGCCGGCGGCGAATCGTCCAAGATTCACTTCCACTCCCATCCCGATCGCCGACCGCGTGTCGTAGTTGGGTCCCTCGGCGTACGGGTAGCTGACCGCCGCCACCGGTTGCGCGCCGGTAATGGCGGCAGCCCTGTCCAGAGGGAAGCAAGGTATCTGGGCCACCGCGATACCGAGTACACCGGCATTCGTGTAGTCGACGATAGCGCTCAGGCGATAGCCATCGGCAAGCGTCAGCCCGTCCTTGGTCACGATATCGCCGGCCAGGGTTCCCGGCTGTTTCGGATAGCCCGCCTGCTTGAACAAATCCGTCGTCACTTGGAGCAATCCACCCGGACCTTGTGCCAACGGCTGCTTGAGAATGCGCTCCAGCGTCATCGATTGAGTGACCGCAGATGATGTGTCAGTGCGCTCGGCCCGGGGTTGACCTGAAGAACACGCGCTACCGGCTGCGACCATGGCTATGATCGCAATTAACCTGGCGTGCGATCGGGGGCTTTCCTTGATATCCATGATCTCTCCGTTTCTCTTCCAGGCCGTGAGCGAAACCGGTGTCGCGATATCTTTCAGACAGGAGCTGTAGCGATGACGTCAACGACTGACGACCCTCAGGCTCACGCCGACAACAAAAATTTCCTCAACCGTACTTCGCAATTTGACCAGCTTCCGGAACGGGTGCGTACTTGGGTCAACGATTCCCCGATGGCCAGCGGGCAGTTCGCACAATTCTTCCGCGATGGCGGCGCCATCAAACCGGAAGCGGCCGAGCCCTTGGCATCCTACCGGGAACGCACTCCGCCCGAAATCGCGATCAATCCAAGCTACTACCCGCTCGTCAACCTCAGCGGCAAGAGCACGGAGCTCCAGGAGGCCCGGCTGTTCGCCATGATGGCCCACGAAATCGGCCATCACGCCATCAACAGCCGCAGCCATCCGTTCACCGGGACCACACGGGAAGAGAACGTCCAGTACCGCGCTGAACACGAGGCGCGAACGATGCTGAATGCGTTCAAAATCTTCGACGAACTCCGCGAGAAAGATCCAAGCTACCGCCCCCGCTACGACAGCATCGGCTACGGGTCCGACCTGCAAATGGCGGTGACGTACCAGAACTGGACGAAACACCGGGACGAGAAGGCCACCGTCAGCGAGCTGGCCGGCATAGTGCTCGCTACAAGGGACTCCAGGACCACGCAAGGCCTCGACAATGTCCCGGATTACAACGGCGACGGTGCCGTTAACAACGCGGAACGCTTCAGACGCGACTGGGATCGTAGTCAGGAGCTGAAGAACAACGGGCCGCGCGTCCCGGACGCCCCTGCCGAACCGGAGCGGCCCTCCGAATCCCCAACACCTGATCGGCGTCGCCGGCCCGATGGCGTCGGCATAAGCGATGCCGACGGCGCGTACCTGGCCGGGATACGCGACAAAACCGAAACCGCGTTCGTGCAAAGCGGCAGCCCGCGCTCCGAGTCGGAGATCGACAGCATTGCTGCGTGCCTGGCTGCCCAGTCGAAACAGGCCGGGTTGGGGCAAGTGGACCATGTTGTCGTCAGTCGCCACGCCGATGGCGCCGTTGGGCGCAACGTCTTCGCGGTCGAGGGGAAACTGGATGATCCCGCCTGCCGGCGCGCTCATGTGGCCGTTGCCGAGGCTATCGCGACCTCGCCCGAAGTAGCGCTGAAGCAGTTCGAAGCTGTTAGTTTGAACGCCATACAGCGCGCTGTACCCGCTGAGAACTTGGTTCAGGGGCAAAACGAGCGCACTCCCTTGAGGCAGATGTGAGCGTGCGCCAGGGGGCGGACTATACCGCGGCGGCCGGCGGCCCTGCCGCCGCGGCGGCCAGCAGGGCCGCGGTATAGCGCGCTGGGTTGTCACGGGCAGCGAGATGCCGGCCAGTAGCCGGAGTGCCGATCGACGCCATGGCTCGTCTCCCGGCAGCGGGGCCGTTGGGCGGATTCGATGCGATGGGTGTAACAAGGGCAAGACAGGGGTAGTGCGAGTGGGCGACGACACGTCACTCGGGTCGATAGTCGAGCCCATCGGCACATAGCGGCTCGCGACCGCGGGCAAGCTTCACTCGCTCCCACAACACATCCGGTGTTCTGTTCTTCCAGACGCCATGCAGCAAATCTCGGAACTCCGGATCGTGCCGAGCCGTGTCCTCGATCCGCTCGATGAAGTAGTCGCCGAAGTGGGCGATCATGTCTTCCAGCGGCCCCGCGGCCAGAACGCCGAGCACCGGTCTAGGCGGCTTGCGAGCCAGCACGCCAATAACGAACTGCCACATTGTTTCGAAGCCGACGGTTTTTAGCGGAAACAGGGTGCGCTCATTGGCCCACCACAGCGGGTGGTCGGGCCCACACGAACCGTCGGGAGCCAGATTGATCTCGATGAAAGCGTCGATCCAGGTGTCGAGCGAAATTTGGGGATGCATGGATCAGGCGGCATGGCCGCGAGTCGGGAAAAGCAACGTTGAGCGCACGCATTCACCACCGGCTTTCAAAGCCGGCAGAACGGGCGGGAAGGGATCGTACCGACAGGAGGCGGGCTCGAAGGGCCCGCGGCGCCAGTGTGGCGCGAGAAGATGGCGCAGATCATAAGTCGTCGGTCGGCGAAATCAAGGCCCAGCGACGAAAGACAAGCCGCTGCGGTATCTAGCCAGCGACTCGGGCTTTCAAGAACACGTTGGCCCGGTGATAGTCCAAATAGCCGCGCTGCCCGTCGCTGAAACCTCGCAACTCCGCAGGCCTGCTCGGGTCGATGCCCATCTTCTCCAGCGACGACTTGTCCGCGACCGGCGAAATCAACACGTGGCCGTCATCTTCAAAGCTGAGAAAGCCGCGGTCGAATAGGTGATCCGCATCGGGCGTAAGCAGCAGTCCGTTCTCGCCGTCCAAACGCTCTTCGTTGTTCGCATCCCGCCAAGGCTTGCAGTGGCTGGCCCGCAGATGCTCGATCCGATCGACCCCGGTTAGCCGGCATCGACGCTCGATCCGCATCACCCGCTGCTTGAACAAACCTTGCCCACGACGGGCTTGGATCACGGCCTGCTTGGTCGTCTCCGCAAGCGCGGTGCTCGCACGCAGCTCAGCGAGCTGATGCTCCTCCCATTCGACCAAGCCCTGCTCCAGCGGCTTGTCATCGGCATCCGCGAGTTGCCGCCCTTGGATGATCGAATGCGCCGGCCGCCCGATCAGATCCGCAAGGGCCAGCGCAAAAGTTTCCGGCAGCAAGGTGAGGTAGACACTCTGCAAGCCATGACCGTTCGCTTGCAGCGGCGCGTAGCGCTTAGGCAGCAACGGCGCCAAACGCGCCATGTGCTCGCTGGGCTGCAACGGCCGCGTGAGCTCGTGGAAGCGGACATCGACCCGCCACCCCACCTGCTCCCAGTACGCCCCCACCTCACCGAACTCGTGAGGCTTAGGCGCCTCGTACCCGTGCGAGGCGATGATGCCGACGGCCTTCACTCCGCCACCGGCGAACGAGAACACCACATCGCCCGGCGCCACCTCCCGCATGTACTCATAGAAGGGGTTGCGGTGGCCGTTGGCCTTGCGTTTCGGCGACCACAAATAGCCGCCGGGCACCTCGTGCCCGTACGTCTTGTTCTGATTGACCCACCAGTAGCGCATCAGCAAATGATGCCCAATAAAGGCACACAGGAGAATCGTCTGCCGTTGATGGGTGGGAGGGGCCGCGTCGGGCGCAGATTTCTCTAGCTGTTGCGAGACGGAACAGCCTCAGAGTGGCTTCAATGCAGCAAAAAGCTTTATCGAAGTCCCTCTGAGCTGCTTCGGAAGCCGCGAGAGCTCCATCGATAAAGCTTTTTTGGACTCGCGTGAGTAAATTTTGGTCTCGCGCCGAGCAAATCTAGGCTCGCGCCGAGAAATTTGGGATTCGCATGAAGCAATTCGGGACTCACGTGAAGAAATTTCGGACTCACGTGAAGAAAATTTGCTGTCGCGTGGGCAAATTTCGAACTCGCATGAAGCAAATTTGCTCTCGCATGAGCAAGTTTCGGACTCGCGAGAGCTTATTTGGGCCGATCGAATCTCCGGACGGCCTTACGGGAAGCCGATCCGCCGCTCGCGAGACTGGCAGCGAGGCCGCGGCGGCGCACTCGCGAGTTAGGGGGCGGCCCCGACGCTCATCCGTCCGCGGCCAACCAGCGCGAACGGGCCTCGATCCATTGGCTAAAGCCCGCTCGTAGCAATCACAGAGGACGGAAGGCAGCGAACCGGGCAGACGACAGCCTGACCCTGCGCCGCCGGCGGCTCAAGCTCGAGCCAGCAACACCAGGTTAGCGTCATGCGCCAACCCCTCGGCGTCGTAGTGAAACAGCCCGACCGCATCGACCGAGATCATGCAGCCGCGGATCAGGTAGCCCCACTCCGCCGCGACATAACCGGACAGCGCGGTCTGCTCGGCGATCATGACCACGACGGTCCCTTGCGCCTCGCTGCCCCAGCGGACGCGGTCGCCCAGCCGAACCGGCGGGCCCGCGTGATAGTGCAGTGGCGTCATCGCCGGCGCGGTCTCAGGTGCCATCGGCCGAGTCTACGCGGCGGCACCCACCCGCCGCGGCGAACGCGCGACCGGCCCTAATCGCCCGCCCCGCCCGCCTGCGCCAGCCGGGCCTTGAGGTCGGCCACGGCCTTGCGCTGCTCGGACTTGGACAGCAGGCCCAGGGTCAGGATGGCCTCGGCCAGCACGTCGGTGTCGGCGTAGAGGAAGGCGAGCGGGACGCCCAGTGACTGCGCGATGCGGCGCGCGGTGGCCAGATCGGCGTCGTGGACGCCCTTTTCGTAGCGGTTGATGCGGACCGCGGCCGTTTCTTGCGGCAAACCCACAGACATGCCCAGCTCCTTCTGTGTGAGCCCGGCATCTTCCCTGGCTGCTTTCAGCCGCTGCGCAAAGATGGAGCGGGCGTCTACTTCGGTCTGGGCCATGCGCAAAGGATGGCTTCAAACCTCAGGAGCGTAAATTACGTTAAACGTAATTATTTGTCTATAGCCAGTGCCATATCGCTTTGCCTCAACGGTCAGCACAGTATGTGCAAGATCTCAAGACACTTGCTCATTTGTGATCCCAAATGGCACATGTACAGACGGCACGAGCGCGCTAGCCGCCCTTAGATGGCCAGACTGATCATCGAAGAAGATGTGAGGTCGCAGAACACCTAGCACCTTACCTTTTTCTATGCCTCCGAGGAAAAAAGCGTCGTTTGCCATGACGCCCCAGTTCTTCAACGTGTTGAGCGCCCTCTCATGAGATGGGGCATTCCTCGCAGTCACGATTGAAACCCGCAATCTATTCTTGTACTTCGGGTCCGAAATTTTCCTCTGCTCCTCAACAGATTGAATCTTTGAAATACGAACCAGGAATTCCTTCAACGGCCCAGGATTATGCGGCTGAGTGACATTCCGGACCTCATGAGCGTGAAACTGCGTCAAACCTTCGCTTTGCATCACCACTTCTGACTCATCACCTGCCAGAACACCGTCAAAGTCAAAAGCAATACGAAGGCTAGAATCCCCCTCGTCGTCTATGATTTTAGAATCTAGAACATGACCAGCCGGATAGCCGGATTTGATTGCCGAATCAACATCACTACGATTGCCCGACAAAAAAAGAGAGATATTCAAGGCGGGAATGTAGTCATAAGGCGACTTCCCCTGCATAAAGATAGCGCGAGTTATCTTTAGTCCGTAGTGCTCGATAGTTTTCATGACCCGTAATCCTGTATCCGGATCGTTTCTTGACAAAAGGACGACCTCAACCAGTGGATCATTGACTGGGTCAGCACTTAAATCATTAAGCGACAAAAGCCTCCGAACGAAAGAAAACGACATCCCCTTTGGCAATGGCGAGTCGAGATTTTTCTCCTGAAATTTCCGATAATGCTCTTCACCGTCCCTCTTAAAAACTGCATCTGACTCTGAAAGGTCAAATACAGCACTCGAAGAAACGCCAATCACTAGCCGACTCTCAAGGTCGTACGCCATTCGCCCTCCGTTGGCTAAAACAACCAACACTATGCGTTAAGTAAATATCGCAAACCTCTCCAGAAACTACAAAGCGAAAACGGACAACCCCTGTTTCTGAAAGCTTTTACGCATGACATTCAGATGTTTGTCAGCTCCAATTGTCGAACGCCTGTACGCCTCGAGCACTTTTTCATCCTTTAGCATCGCATTTATAGCCGACGCAAACATCGGCTTACATGCCAAGTGCAGGCAATAAGCATCTTCGATAAAGCCAGCGCGCCAATTAATTAAACACACTATATCTATCTCCTCAGCTCTACCTGTGACTCCAACCTCCATAAGTTGATTGTAAAGTTGAGCTAGATATTGCCACTGGGAAGAAAACCTCGCGTACAGCGCAACATACACGCCACCAACTATCGCCCCAAGCCAAGGAACCGTTTCCGACACCCTTTTTCGAAGCTCCTGAAAACTGAACTCTAGAATGCTATTTGGGTGGGATATCTCCGCGATAATTACCGCAAATGCGTACATAAATACAGAGACCCAAAATGTACGCAAAATTATTATCAATCCCCCGTTTGATCTAGATTGAAGCATCCACTCCCCACTGAGCACTAAAATACAGATCTCTAGCGCCTTCATCCCCCCTCCCGATCAAGCTTCTCGAGCAATCAGATGAATGGCACAACTTTCTGCGCCACCAAAAAGTCAACCATTAGTTCGGTGTGATGCTTTATAGACCAGCGCTTGGGCATGCCCAATCCAGGATAAGAATGCGGCTGATGGTAATCGGCCACACCGCGCGTGCTGAACCCTGAGATCGAGGGCAAAGCATAAGCTCGAAGCTGTTTCAACGCGTCGTCGTATTTCACATGGATGTGTGAAGTTATTGGCGTACCACTCGACACAAAATGATTGCAGACCAGCCCCTCTTGAATAAACTGCGTCAAATGCAAAGCGACGTGTGAGGCTTGCCCCCCACCAACTCTGTAGAAATCTCCGACAGGACCAAAGTCCCCAAAGCCGTTGTAGCCGGCTCCCGAGTACGAAGTCGCATAGTTATTAAAATACGAACGCGCGGGATAAGCGCCATTAGTCAATTGACGAACAAATCCGTCCGTCAAAATTACTTTTCCAGCGGAAAGAATTGGCGCAGGCGCACCAGGCAGCGCACTTGCCATGTATATATGGACGGGAGCGACAGAGAAGCCCGCCAAGTGAGCATGTATATTTCCGCCTATCCAGCCATCCCGGTGAACGATAACGCACCGTCTGGCAGAATATTTCGCTGTGAAATTCACCACTTCTACAGCAGGTGTATCAGCTTTTATCTCGATCCCCGGAAGAACAATTCCAGGATAATCAGCATCGATCCGCTCGATCAACGCCTCAGCAGAACCAATCGATACCGCTTGGTAGGCGTTTACCAGAAGACAAAATCTCTGCCCTAACTTTGCAATACCCTTCGCACGATTTATGAAATCCGTGTCGATAGCTATTAATTGAAAGATTGGCACAACCAAACCTGTCGATGCTATTCCCGGCGCCAGCTCCTTGATAGCAAAGACTTCATTCATCCGATTCCTTAGATACGGCCAGTACATTAACCACCCCGTAGTCCATTACTCGATCAAATGAAATCCCTCACGCTCTTGTCGAGGGCCTTTATTAACCCATTCCACTCCGAAACTTTTAACTTGTGCGAGTAAGCCGCAGCCCACAAAGAAGGAGGCAGCAAACGCATATCCTTTACTCGCTTACCGCTCAACTTCCGCTGCCGCAATATTTTCACAAATTGGGCGTGAAGATCATCAATCGGCATTGCATCAACAAATTCCAAAATTTTTCCATACGAAGACTGGTCAAAATGCGGCATAGAAAAGTCATCTAACAACTTCTCATATTCCACTCGATGCATACACGAAAATAATGATCGGGCATTGAGCAGATCAGACCGCCCTACAGCCTCTCTCACCACCTTTACTCGCCTGCGAGCAGAAATACTAGAAACCCCAACTTGCCAAGGCAATGACGCCAGAACAGCATCTATATGCTTCTCATCAACAACAAAGACAATCTTCTTAAAGCAAGAGAAATACTCTGAGACCTGCTTCTCTGCTTTGGTCAGATCATCCATTTCTGTTTTTATTTCATAAACAACTGCATCCCCATTGACGAGGACAAGATCAGCTCGACTCAGGCCAATTCTGAATTCACTATAGACCGCCATGGTATTGGGGCTATGAGTGCCTCGAACAATTTTTTCCACCAGAGTAGATTTATAGAAATATTCGCTTCTGTAGTCATCTGCCAGCCTTTTTTGAGCCCATGCGAATGCATCACGCACGGTCGCCTCATATAACCCGGCCCCTTGTAGATCTGACTCGATACTTTTTAAATACGAAGACTTCTGACTAGCGGCCAATTCCCTTATAACCGCCGCACTGAAAATTCTATTTATGTCGAAATTCTTCTTTTGTTCCATGCTATCCGACCTCTGACCTCCTGCAGCGAGGCCGCAGAACTGCGGGTTTAGCCGCCTGATCGCACACCGTCGAGAGCTAGAACCGTTAGCGCCATCAACTACGGCCAAAGGTAAGGCCGATGTCAGGAGATTGCACGCGATACGTGGTTCTAGTTCTAAACCGGCCAAAAAAATGGGCGGCCTATGGAGGCCGCCCAGGATAGAAACGGATGAACGTCATACCCCCAACGGATTCGGCTTCTCCACATCAATCTTGTACTGCTTGATCGCCCGAGCCACATCCTTCCCGGTCATCTTCCCTTCCGCCGCCAGCGCCGCAATGGCCGCGTGGGCGATGTAGTACCGATCAACCTCGAAGTGACGCCGCAGGTTCGCGCGCGTATCCGACCGCCCGAACCCATCGGTGCCGAGCACGGTGTACCGCATCGGCACGTAAGCCCGCACCTGCTCCGGATACACACGAATGTAGTCTGTCGCCGCGATCGCCGGCCCCTGACGCCCTTCCAGCAGCTCGGTGATGTACGGCTTGCGCGGGGTCTTCGCTTCCGGGTTGAAGCGATTGAAGCGCTCGCAGTCGGTCGCATCGCGCGCGAGTTCGTTGAAGCTCGGGCACGACCAGATGTCCGCGGTGACGCCGAAGTCCTTGTCCAGCAGTTCGGCCGCGGCGATGGCTTCGCGCAGGATGGTGCCGCTGCCCATCAGTTGCACGCGCAGTTCGCCCTTCTTGGGCTTGCCGGCGTCCTTGAGCAGGTACATGCCCTTGATGATGCCTTCGGCGGCGCCTTCGGGCATGTCGGGGTGCGGGTAGTTTTCGTTCATCAGGGTGAGGTACCAGTACTCATCCTGCTGTTCGGTCAGCATGCGCTGCATGCCGTGCTGGAACAGGGTCACGACCTCGTAGCTGAAGGTGGGGTCGTAGCTGCGGCAGTTCGGGATCAGGCCGGCCTGGACCATGCTGTGGCCGTCTTCGTGCTGCAGGCCTTCGCCGTTGAGGGTGGTGCGGCCGGCGGTGGCGCCGAGCAGGAAGCCGCGCGCGCGCATGTCCGCCGCTTGCCACGCGCTGTCGCCGATGCGCTGGAAGCCGAACATCGAGTAGTAGATGTACAGCGGCAGCATCTGCAGGTCGTTGGTGCTGTAGCTGGTGGCGGCCGCCAGCCACGACGCGAACGCGCCGGCTTCGGTGATGCCTTCTTCCAGCACCTGGCCGGTGACGTCTTCGCGGTAGTACATGAGCTGGTCGCGGTCGACCGGCTTGTACTTCTGGCCATGAGGGGCGTAGATGCCCAGTTGGCGGAACAGACCCTCCATGCCGAAGGTGCGCGCTTCATCCGCCACGATGGGCACCAGGCGCGGGCCGACCTGCTTGTCGCGCAACGCGATGTTGAGCGCCTGCACGAACGACATGGTGGTGCTGATCTCGCGCTCGCCGGTGCTCTTGAGCAGGCGGTCGTAAGTTTCGAGCTTAGGCGTTTCCAGCGAGGTGCTGGCCTTGCGCCGGCGCTGCGGCAGGTAGCCACCGAGGGCCTTGCGGCGCTCGTGCATGTATTCGATTTCCGGCGACTTTTCGCCGGGGTGGAAGAACGGCACGGCGCCGTCTTTCAGCTGTTCGTCGGTGACCGGGATGTTGAAGCGGTCGCGGAACAGACGGACGGCTTCGTCGTCCATCTTCTTGGTGCCGTGGGTCGGGTTCAGCGATTCGCCCGACGCGCCCATGCCGTAGCCCTTGACCGTCTTGGCCAGGATCACCGTCGGCATGCCCTTGGTGTTCACCGCCTCGTGGTAAGCGGCGTAGACCTTGTGCGGGTCGTGGCCGCCGCGGTTGAGGCGCCAGATGTCCTCGTCGGACAGGTTCGCGACCAGGGCGGCGGTTTCCGGGTACTTGCCGAAGAAATTGTCGCGGGTGTACTTGCCGCCGAAGGCCTTGCAGTTCTGGTATTCGCCGTCGACGGTTTCCATCATCAGCTGGCGCAGCTTGCCGGTGGTGTCGCGCGCCAGCAGCGGATCCCAGTAGCTGCCCCAGATGGTCTTGATGACGTTCCAGCCGGCGCCGCGGAACTGGCCTTCGAGTTCCTGGATGATCTTGCCGTTGCCGCGTACCGGGCCGTCGAGGCGCTGCAGGTTGCAGTTGACGACGAAGATCAGGTTGTCGAGGCCTTCGCGGCCGGCGACGGAGATCGCGCCAAGCGATTCGGGTTCGTCCGTCTCGCCGTCGCCGAGGAAGGCCCAGACCTTGCGGTCGGACTTCGGCATCAGGCCGCGGCCTTCGAGGTACTTCCAGTTGCGCGCCTGGTAGATCGCGCTGATCGGGCCCAGGCCCATCGACACGGTCGGGATCTGCCAGTAATCCGGCATCAGCCACGGGTGCGGGTACGAGCTGACGCCGCGGCCGTCGACTTCCATGCGGAAGTTGTCGATCTGCGATTCGCTGATGCGGCCTTCCAGGAACGAGCGCGAGTAGATGCCCGGCGAGCTGTGGCCCTGGATGCCGATGAGGTCGCCCGGGTGGTCGGCCGAGGGCGCGCGCCAGAAGTGGTTGAAGCCGACGTCGTACAGGGTGGCCGCGGACGCGAAGCTGGCGATGTGGCCGCCGAGGTCGCCGGGCTTGCGGTTGGCGCGCACGACCATGGCCATGGCGTTCCAGCGGATCAGCGAGCGGATCCGCCATTCCATCGCGGCGTCGCCGGGGCTCTTGGCCTCCAGGTGCGGCGGGATGGTGTTGATGTATTCGGTGGTGGGCTGGAACGGCAGGTGGGCGCCGGCGCGGCGGGTCACCTCGACCATGCCTTCGAGCAGCTGGTGGGCGCGCTCGGCGCCGTCGCGGGCGATGACCGCCTGAACGGATTCGACCCATTCCTGGGTTTCGGTCGGGTCGGGGTCGTTCTGCAGCAGGTCGTGCAGGGAGCTGGCAAGCGGCTGGTTCATCGATCTCGCGGCCCCGTGGCCGCGCCTCGTGGTGTGGGGGCGGATTAGAGCGTCGAGTCTAACAAACGGGGGGTGCGTGGCGGCTTGCTTTAGGTGGTCGGAGGGGTGGGATAGTCCGTTTTGGCTAGGGGGTTTGGGTGGGGGTTTGGTGGATACGCGGGCGTGTGGTTGGGGGCGCCGGCGGTTGTTGGTTCGCGGTCGCGGCTTGCGCCGCTCCTACAGGGGCCTGCGGATCGATCTGGGCTACCTGTAGGAGCGGCGCGAGCCGCGACCGCGCTGATTCGACGGCCGGCGCTACACCCCTACCCGGCGTAATCCGACCCGGCCGGACGGCTTTTCCCGATTTGGCGTCACCACCGTGCGGGCGACGCTGGCTTCATGGACGAATCGATGGCTCTCGCGCCGATTCGCGGCCACGCGGCCTTGCGCCGCGGCCGGGTGTCGGAGACGCAACGGATTTATCTGCTGACCTTCGCGACCGAGGGCCGTGCGGCATGGTTCGCGAGCGGGCCGTTGGCCGAGGCTGCGGTGGCGGCGTTGCTGGATCGACGCTCATGGCAGCAATCCACGCTGTTGGCCTGGGTGCTGATGCCGGATCACTGGCATGGGGTCGTCGAACTCGGGCCGGATGAATCGCTGTCGGCGTTGGTGCGGCAGCTCAAATGTTCGAGCTCGCGGCGGGTGCGGGCGGCGATGGGTGCGACGGTGCCTTGGGCGATTTGGGCTTCGGCCTATCACGACCGGGCGTTGCGCAAGGACGAGGGGTTGGTGGCGATGGCGAGGTATGTGGTGATGAATCCCGTGCGTGCTGGCTTGGTGGAGCGGGTGCGGGAATATCCTTATTGGGATGCGGTTTGGGCGCAGCGGAAGGTTGCGGTCCCGGCGGAAGGTTGCGCGGTCGCGGCTCGCGCCGCTCCTACAGGGGCTTCGGATGCCCCTGGGCTACCTGTAGGAGCGACGCAAGTCGCGACCGCGACAACCGAACTACGGCGAAACGATCCGTTCGCCGAGACGCCTCACGCCGGCGCACTGCGCAACAACACAATCCCACCCACGATCAACCCCACCCCACCCAACTTCAACGGCGTCAACGACTCCCCAAACAACATCGACCCGATCAACACCGTCCCCGCCGCGCCGATCCCGGTCCACACCGCATACGCCACGCCGACCGGCAACGCCGTCAACGCGCGCCCCAGCAGCCACACGAACGCACCCAGGGCGATCAGCGACACCGCGGTCCAGCCGGGCCGGGTGTAGCCGTTCGACAACTTCATGCTCAACGCCCAGGCCACATCGATCAGGCCGGCGGCGATCAGCATGATCCACGCGGTCCCGGCGCTCATGGCTTGGCGTCCTCGCGTTCGGCGCGCAGGGCTTCGCGGATGCTGGGGCGCTGGTCGAGGCGGGCGAGGTACGCGGCCAGGTGCGGGTACGGGGCCAGGTCGATCTTCAGCAGCTTGGTCCAGCCGGCGACGGTGTAGAGATAGGCGTCGGCGATGCCGAAGCGCTCGCCGAGGAACTCGCGGCCTTCCAGATGCCGGTCGACCAGCGCCAGGCGCGGCTGCAGGCGCTCGCCGGCGACGCGCACGGACGCCTCGCCGTATTCGGGATGGAACAGCCACGGGCTGAAGGTCTTGTGCAGTTCGGAGTTGATGTAGGTCAGCCACTGGTCCTGTTCGGCGCGTTCGAAGCTGCCGAGCGGGGCGCTGAGGCCGGCGGCCGGGTCCTGGTCGCCGAGGTAGCGCAGGATCGCCACGCCTTCGCGCAGCAGGCGGCCGTCGTCGAGTTCCAGCAAGGGGACGTAGCCGAGCGGGCTGAGTTCGCGGTAGTCGCGGTCCTCGCTCAGCACGCGGGCGTCGGCGCCCAGGCGCACGCGGCGCATTTCCAGCGGCAAGCCGAGCTCGCGGGCGACGATGTGCGGGGCGAAGGAGCAGGTGTACGGGGTGTAGTAGAGCTTCATGTGCTGGGGTCCGTGAGGAGATGGCGCTACTCTCCTCGTCCGGCCCGGCGCCTGGAATACGGCGCGCTTACAAGGATCGCTTGCGTATGCGGCAAACCGCCCGCCTGTCGTTGGAAGACTTCGAACTGCTGCGCGCGATCGGCGCGCACGGCAGCCTCAGCGGCGCGGCCAAGGCGCTGGCGCTGGATCACTCCAGCGCGTTCCGCCGGCTCGGCGCGATCGAGGCGCGCGCGGGCACGCCGCTGTTTCGGCGCAGCCGCACCGGTTACACCGCCACCGAAGCCGGCGCGGTCGCCATCGAAGGCGCGCAGCGGATTCTCGACGACGCCGATCAGTTGCAGCGGCAGTTGGCCGGACGCGATGCGCGCGGCGGGGCGCGGCTGCGGATCACGATTCCGGACACGCTGGCCGAGGTGGCGGCGCGGTTGTGCGCGGCGTTCACCGCGGCGCATCCGCAGATCGGCTGCGATCTGTCGGTGTCCAATGCGTTCGTCAATCTGCAGCAGCCCGAGGCGGATGTGGCGCTGCGGGCGTGCGCGTTAATGCCGAACGGGTTATCGGTGCGACGAGTCGGATCGATCGCGACGGCGGTGTATGCGGCCAGCGGCGCGAAAGTCGGCAAGCGCGAGGCATTGAACGAGGGCGTGTGGGTCGGGTTCGACGACAACCTGTCGCATCTGTCCTCAGCGCTGTGGCTGCGCGCGAACGTGGACGAGGCGCGGATCGCGATGCGGGTGAATTCGTTGCCGGCGGCGTTGGCGGCGTGCAAGGCGGGCGTGGGGCGGGCGTTGTTGCCGTGCTACTTCGCCGATGCGGCCGGTGGGGTGAAGCGGGTGTCGCAAGCGTTGGCGGAGGTGCCGACGGAGTTGTGGTTTGCGATCCATCCGGATTTGCGCAGGTCGGCGCGGGTGCGGGCGTTGCGGGAGTTCGCGTTGGCGTGGCTACCGAAGGAGATGGCGCTGACCTGAGCCGGCTTTGCTCTTGTGGGAGGGCCTTCAGGCCCGATGCTTTTGTCTCAGATCGCCGCGACCTGAGCGAAGAGCATCGGGCCTGAAGGCCCTCCCACAAGAGCGGCTTTCGACGTAGTTGAATTGGCGCGGTCGCGACTTGCGTCGCTCCTACAGGTAGCCCAGACCGATCCGCAGCCCCTGTAGGAGCGACGCAAGTCGCGACCGCGAACCCGCAGCTACGACGCAGGCCCCGAAGCGCCCATCTCTTCATCCAGCCAACGCAAAAACGCCTTCACCGGCGGATGCCGCTCGCGCCCCGGCACGCACAACACGTGATACGTCTCGCCAGGCACCACGATCTCCGGCCGGTACGGCTCCAACAACCCGCGCGCCAGGTTGCCGGCGACCACCACCGAACTCGCCAGCACCAGCCCCTGCCCCGCGCCGGCGGCGTACATCGCGTAATGCTCTTCGTCGTAAGCGCGCACCGTCGGCGCGCGCTGGGTCCAATCCACGCCGGCGAGTTCGCACCACGCATCCCAGGTGCGGCAATACAGCTGCGAATCGCCCCACTCCACCGTGATCAAGGTCGGCGGCGATTTCGCCGCTTCGATCTGCGTCTGCCCCGGCGCGCCGTACACGCCGAAGAACTCGCGCAGGCCGCCGTGCCGGTGCAGGCCCGCCGGCACCGCACCGCCATAGCGGATGGCGAGGTCGACGCCGGCGTTTTGTTCCAGGTCCACGACCTGCGCGCTGGTGTCGATGCGCACGGCGATGTCTGGGTGGCGCGCGTAGAAGCGGCCCAGGCGCGGCACCAGCCACAGCGCGGCGAACGAGGTCGAGGTGGTCACGGTCAGGCAGCCGCTGTCGGGCCGCGGCCGCAGCGCGGCGACGGATTGGCCGATGTCGAGCAAGGCGCCGTGCACGTCGCGGAACAAGCGGCGGCCGTCGTCGGTGAGGGCGACGCCGCGCGGCTGGCGCTGGAACAGCGACCGGCCGAGCCAGCTTTCGAGCTGGCGGATCTGGTGCGAGACCGCGGTCGGGGTGACGTGCAGTTCTTCGGCCGCGGCCTTGAAGCTGGCCAGGCGCGCGGCGGCTTCGAAGCTGCGCAGGGCGGTCAGGGGGAGCTCGGCGAACATCGGTCAGGCCTGAATCTGGCTCATGCCGGATCAATTATGGTCATTTGAGCCAGCCGGTGGCGAGAAATAGATTCATCTCAGCCCTCTACCCGACAGCCACCTGGATGACCGCCGACCGCCCCTACCGCCTGCTGATCCTCGTCGCCAGCCCGCGCCGCAACGGCAACAGCGCCGTGCTCGCGCAAGCCGCCCTGCGCGGTGCGCAGGCGGCGGGGCTCGACGCCTCGCTGCATTTCGCCGACGACCTGATGCAGACCTTTCTGCGCGACTGCCGCGACTGCCGCGACGAGCACGGCCGCTGCCGCATCGACGACGGCTACGCCGATTTCTTCTTCGAGCATTTCCTCGACGCCGACGGGTTCGCGCTGGCCTCGCCGGTGTACTGGTACGGCATGTCGGCACAGGCCAAGGCCTTCTTCGACCGCATGTTCTGCTATGTGGCGCGCAGTTATCCGGATTCGCAGCGGGTGCGCGAGCGCATCCAGGGCAAGCGGGTGGCGTTGCTGACGGCGTCGGAGGAGATGTATCCGACCATCGCGCTGAGCCTGGTCAACCAGATGCAGGAGTACGCGCGCTACACCCATTCGCAGTTCGTCGGCGCGGTGCATGGGCAGGGCGACCGGCGCGGGTCGGTGGCGGAAGACCGGCACGGGGCGATGGCGGCGGCCGAGGCGCTGGGGCGGCAGTTCTTCGAGCGGCCGCATGCGGATTACCGCGTGGATTCGGTGCGGTGAGGGGTTGAGAAGCAGTTGCGTCGTGGGTGGAGTGTCGCGGTCGCGACTCGCGTCGCTCCTACAGGTAGCCCAGATCGATCCGAAGCCCCTGTAGGAGCGACGCGAGTCGCGACCGCGCCGCTTCGCCTACGACGCAACCCACAGCCACGCGCTCATCGCGGCCAGATCTGCCGCTCTTCGCTTTCCTCTACGGCCACCCAATCCAGCTCGGCCGCGATGCGACACGCCAGTGCTTCGTACCAATCCGGCGGGCCGCCGTCGCCACACAGCAGTTCGACGAGGTCGATCCGCTCCGGCGCCGCGGCCCCGACAGCATAGGAGTAACCGCCGCCCGGGCCGGTTTCGGCAACGATGACCCGCAGCCACGGCTGGCCGGCGGCGCTCTCGAATTCGTAGGGTTTGATGCGGCGCAGCTCCGGCTGCGCGGCGAGGTAGTCGATGACCGGCTGCGCCGGGATCGATTCGGGACGCGGCGGCGGCGGGTACAACGTCAGGTACCAGGTCATGCCTCAAGTCCTTGGCGCAGGCGACGACCGCTCTCTGTAGGAGCGACGCGAGTCGCGACCGCGAAACCTCAGATACGTCGTATGCGCGATGTCGCGGTCGCGGCTCGCGCCGCTCCTACAGGTAGATGGCGCGCATCGCGGCGAACTGAGACGAAAGCATCGGGCCTGAAGGCCCTCCCACCTCAGCGCAGGCCGAACCACGCGCGCGGCAGCAGCAGCTTCAACGCGCGCTCGGCGCTCTTGCGGCGCAGGCCGCGCTGCCCCAGGCCGCGCAGCATCGGGCCGAGCCAGCGCCAGCGCGGATGCAGCAGGATCGCTTCGCGCGCGTCGGCTTCGATGCGGTACATCGCCAGCACCTGTTCGGCCAGGCGGCGCTTGCTGCGCGGCAGTTCCGGCATCTTGCGCAGGCAGGCTTCCAGGTCGTCGGCGGTGCCGCGGTAGAACTGCACGGTGCGTTCGTAGCGGCGGCGGGTGGCCAGCGCGCGCGGTTCGTCGCGGGCGAACACGGTGCCGCTGACGCTGCCGGGGTGGCGGCGGTACTGGATCAGCGGCTGGCGCAGGTTCAAGGACTGGCCGAGCAAGGCCCCGCGCAGGCTCAGCGCGTTGTCCTCGATCGGGCCCAGCAGCGGGCCGAAACGGTCGAAGACCTCGCGCCGGAACGCCATGGTCGCGCCGAGCAGGCCGATCAGCCGGCCGATGCGCACGTAGTACTCGAATTCGTAGCGCTCCGGGCGCTGGCGGAAGCTGACCTGGATCGGTTCGCCGCGGCTGCCGATGCCGTCGAAGTCGCTGCCCAGCACCTTGGCGTGCGGGTGGTCGTCGAAGGCGCGCACGATGGTCGCCACCCGCTCGGGGTAGGCGATGTCGTCGCCGGCCATCATCACGATGATCTCGCCGCGGGCCAGCGGCATCACGTCGTTGAAGTGGGCGGACACGCCGAGGTTGCGTTCGGTCCTGCGGATATGGACCCAGTGCGGGCCGCGATAGGCCGCGATCATTTCTTCGGCGATTTCGAAGGTGCCGTCGCCGGAACAGTCGTTGGAGACGATGATTTCGCAGGGCACGGTCTGGGCGAAGGCGCTGTCGAGCGCGGCGCGGATGTAGTCCGCGTCGCGGAAGCACAGCAGCAGGATGCTGACCCGCGGCCGGGGTTCGGCCACGGTTTCCAGCGCCGGCAGCGGGGTCACCGCTGGCAGCTCGTTCAGTACTGCGTTCAGTTCGCCCCCTTCGCCCGACCGCCCATCCGGTCAGGCTCCGCCCAGCTCGGCCAAGCCCTTGCGACCGGATTCTCGCGCCGAGCGGATCTGCGCGTCTACCGCGGCGATGGCGGTCATGTTGACCACTCGTCGGGGGGTCGAGGCCGGGGTCAGGACGTGGGCCGGCTTGTCCAGGCCCATCAGGATCGGGCCGATGGCCACGCCGTCGGTCATCACCCGCACCATGTTGTAGGTGATGTTGGCCGCGTCCAGGTTCGGCATCACGAACAGGTTGGCGCGGCCGTGCAGGGTCGCGTTGGGGAAGATGCGCTTGCGCAGGATGTCGTCCCAGGCGGTGTCGGCCTGCATTTCGCCGTCCATCTCCAGCTTGGGCATGCGCTGCTGGATGATCTGGCGGACCTTGCGCATCTTCGCCGCCGACGGGTTGTCGTGGCTGCCGTAGTTGGAGTGCGACAGCAGCGCCACCTTCGGCTCGATGCCGAACAGGCGCAGGCGGTAGGTGGCCTGCAGGGTGGCTTCGGCGATCTGCTCGGCGGTCGGGTCGACCTGCACGTGGGTGTCGAGGAAGAACCACGCGCCCTGGTCGTTGATCACGCCGGTCATCGCCGAGGTGCCGGACACGCCGGGGTCGAAGTCGAAGATGCTACGCATGTAGCCCAGCTTCTTGTGAAAGCGGCCGACCAGGCCCGAGATCATCGCGTCGGCTTCGCCGCGCTCGACCATCAGCGCCGCGATCAGGGTCGGGCGCGAACGCAGCAGGTTCTTGGCCGCCGCCGGGGTCACGCCGCGGCGCTCGGTCAGCGCGTGGTACTGCTGCCAGTAGTCGTTGAAGCGCGGATCGTCGTTGATGTTGGTCAACTCGAAGTCCACGCCCTCGCGCATGCGCAGGCCCAGACGCTTGATCCGGGTGTCGATGACGTCGGGGCGGCCGATCAGGATCGGGAACGCCAGTTCCTCGTCGATCACCGTCTGCACCGCGCGCAGCACGGTCTCTTCCTCGCCTTCGGCGTAGACCACGCGCTTGCGGTCGGCGCGGGCGCGGTCGTACACCGGCTTCATCAGCAGGCCGGTGCGGTAGATGTACTGGCTGAGCTTTTCCTCGTAGGCGTCCATGTCGACGATCGGACGCGCGGCCACGCCGGACTCCATCGCCGCCTTGGCCACGGCCGGGGCCAGCATCACCAGCAGGCGCGGGTCGAACGGGCGCGGGATCAGGTACTCGGGACCGAACGTGGGGACGTCCCCGCCGTAGGCGCTGCCGAGGTCGGACGATTCCATCCGCGCCAGCGCCGCGATCGCGCGCACGCAGGCCAGCTTCATGTCCTCGTTGATCACCGTCGCGCCGACGTCGAGCGCGCCGCGGAAGATGTAGGGGAAGCACAGCGCGTTGTTGACCTGGTTCGGGTAGTCCGAACGGCCGGTGGCGACGATGCAGTCCGGACGCACGGCCTTGGCGTCTTCCGGCAGGATTTCCGGATACGGGTTGGCCAGCGCCAGGATGATCGGCTTGTCGGCCATGGTCGCGACCATCTCCGGCTTGAGCACGCCGCCGGCGGACAGGCCGAGGAAGATGTCGGCGCCGGCGACGATGTCGGCCAGGGTGCGCTTGTCGGTGTCGCGCGCGTAGCGCTCCTTGTCCGGGTCCATCTTGCCGCGGCCGGTGTAGAGCACGCCGTCGCGGTCCACCGCGAGGATGTTCTCGGGCTTCAAACCCAGGGCCACCAGCATGTCCAGGCAGGCGATGCCGGCCGCGCCGGCGCCGCTGGTGGCCAGCTTCACCTGGCCGATGTCCTTGCCGACGATCTCCAGCGCGTTGAGCACGGCCGAACCGACGATGATCGCGGTGCCGTGCTGGTCGTCGTGGAACACCGGGATCTTCATCCGCTCGCGCAGCTTGCGCTCGACGATGAAGCACTCCGGCGCCTTGATGTCTTCGAGGTTGATGCCGCCGAAGGTCGGTTCGAGCGAGGCGATGATGTCGACCAGCTTGTCGGGATCGCGCTCGTCGATCTCGATGTCGAACACGTCGATGCCGGCGAACTTCTGGAACAGCACGCCCTTGCCTTCCATCACCGGCTTGCCGGCGAGCGGGCCGATGTCGCCCAGGCCCAGCACCGCGGTGCCGTTGCTGATGACCGCGACGAGGTTGCCGCGCGCGGTGAGCTCGCTGGCGGTGTTGGGATCCTCGACGATGGCCTCGCAGGCGTAGGCCACGCCCGGCGAGTAGGCCAGGGCCAGGTCGCGCTGGGTGACCATCGGCTTGGTCGCGGTGACCTTGATCTTGCCCGGCGGGCTGAGGCGGTGGTAGTCGAGCGCGGCGGTTTTCAGATCGTTGTCGGACATCGCAAAGGCAGCCGTGGCAAGGGGCGCGAAAGTGGATTGGATCAGCAGTCTAATGGATGCACCGGACGGATTCGCGCGGCCGACGGTACCTGTTCATTAGTACTTTGGAGTTGTGCCCGGTTGTAACCGGGATAGCACACAGCGGCTTTGCCCTGGCGGCCGGCCCGTCTCACCATAGCGGCCGGGACGCCCGACGCCAGGGTATGGACGGCGCATGGCGGGCATGCGGCGGCGCACTACGGCCCCGCCGCCGCGGCCGGTTTGGCCGTCTGCGGCTGCACCGTGCTGCGCCAGGCGTCGAGGAATTGCCGGCGCTTGAGCGCGTCCAGATAGACCAGCAGGCCCGGCCCGAGCGGGATCGGCCGCAGCGCGCGCACCCGCGCGCCGTCGCCGGCCTGCGGCGCCAGCGGGGCGCCGCTGGGCGAGCGGATCGGCTGCAGGCCGACCTGGCGGGCCAGCACCGCCTGCCCGCGCGGCGACAGCAGATAGTCCAGGAACCGCCCGGCCTCGACCGCGTTGGCGGCCTCGCGCGGGATCAGCGCGGTGCGCAGCAGCACCAGGGTGTAGTCCTCGGGCAGGACGATGCCGAGCGGGGCGCCGGCGTCGATCCGGGCCTGGGCGTAGGAGCCCAGCACGTTGTAGGCCAGGGCCAGCTGGCCGCGGGCGACCCGGTCCAGCAGCGGCCCGGTGCGCTCCTCCAGCACCACCCGGTTGTCGCCGAGCGCGGCCTGCAGCGCCCCGGCCATGCTGCCGAGCTGGTGGTCCTGGGTGGCCAGCAGGTAGCCGACGCTGCTGCGGCCGACGTCGTAGGTGCCGACCCGGCCGGCCAGTTTCGCCGCCGGGTCGCGCAGCAGCGCCAGCAGCTGGCGGCGGGTGCGCGGCACCTGCGCCGGGGCCAACAAACGTTTGTTGTAAACGATGACGATCGGCTCGTAGCTGATGCCGAAGGCCTCGTGCCGCCACTGCGACCACGCCGGCAGCCCGGCGGTGGCCGGCGAGCGGTGGGCCAGGGCGTGGCCGTCGTTGGCCAGCTTGGTCTGCAGGTCCATGCCGCTGCTGATCAACAGGTCGGGGCGTTGCCGTGGCGCGGTGCGCAGGAAGCGGCTGTAGATGTCCTGCGCGACCAGATCCGAATACTCGACCTCGGTGCCGGGGCTGAGCCGTTGGTAATCGGCGATGACCGCGGCGAAGTTCTCGATGTCGGTCGAGCCGTGGATGCGCAGGTGGGCGGTGGTGGTTTGCGGGCTCTTGAAGGTGCGCACGTCGCCGGGTTCGGCCGCGGCGGCGAAGGCCGCAAACGCGAGCACAGAGGCGAGGAACGAGCGAAACGCCCGCCGCCGCACTCTTCCTTCATTCCTCGCCGTCAGCTTCTCGTCCTTCATACCAGCACCCTCGGCAACCGCAACGTCACCACCAGCCCGCCGCCGACGCGGTTGCTCAGATCGATCGTCCCGCCATGCGCCTCGACGATGCGCTTGACGATCGCCAGCCCCAGCCCGGCGCCGCCGGCGGCGGCGTCGCGGCCGCGGGCGAAGCGCTCGAACACGGTCTGCGCGTCGGCCGGGGCGATGCCGGGGCCGTGGTCGGCGATGGTGAGCACTGCGGTCGGCCCCGCCAGCGGCGCGGCGCCCTCGCCCGCCGTGGTCAGGGCGATCTGCAGCGGCGCGCGGCCGTGCTTGAGCGCGTTGTCGATCAGGTTCTTGATCGCCTCGCGCAGCAGCAGCGCGTCGCCGCGCACGCGCGCGACCTCGCTGGTCGCGGCCAGGCGCAGCTCCGGGCGCGGGCCGGACTGCGGCACCGCTTCGAAGATCGCCTGATGCAGCAGCTCGGCCAGGTCCACGGTTTCGAACTGCTGCAGGTTGGCGCGATGGATCGCGCTGGCGTCGCTGAGCAACTGGTTGAGCAGACGGCTCATGTGGCTGGCATTGCGTTCGATGGTCTCCAGGCTGCGGCGCTGTTCGGCCGGGTCGTCCTCGTCCAGCGCCAGCTGCGCCTGCGCGCGCAGCGCGGCCAGCGGCGTGCGCATCTGGTGCGCGGCCTCGCCCATGAACGCGCGCAGGGTTTCGTTGCTGGCCGACAGCCGGGCCATGAAGCGGTTGAGCGATTCCACGGTCTGGTCGAGTTCGGCCGGCACTTCGCGCGCGACCGGGCGCAGGTCGGAGGGATCGCGCTCGGACAGCTCGCGCTCCAGCCGCTGCAGCGGGCGCAGCGCGCGATACACGCCGATCCACACCAGCGCCAGCGCCGCCAGCGACAGCACCACGATGGCGACCAGCGCGCGCAGCACCATGTCGTCGGCCAGCGCTTCGCGCGCGCGCCGGGTCTGGCCGACCTGGACGATGGCCTGGCCCTGCGAGGCCGGCCCGGCGACCCAGCGCGAGACCGCGACGAAGCGGGTGTTTTCGCCGCGGTACAGCGCATCGAACACGCGCGGCTGGCCGTCGCGCGGCAGGCTCGGCGGCGCCGGCAGGTCGGCGTAGCCGGTGATGGTCGGCCCTTCGCGGCTGGAGACGCGGTAATAGACGCGATCCTCCGGCGCCATCGCCAGCAGATCGAGCGCGGCGTACGGCAGATCGACCTGCCATTGGCCGTCGACCAGCGCGACCGAATCGGCGATCGACAGCGCCGAGGAAATCAGCAAGTGGTCGTAGGAACGGTCGGCGGCGGCGCGGCCGTAGCTGCGCGCGGCCAGGAACAGCAGCGCCGCGCCGATCAGCGACAGCGCGCCGAGGTAGATCAGCAAGGTCTTGCGGATCGAATCGCGGCGTCCGGCCGCGGCACGCGCGGGTTCAGCCATCGGCGCCGCCTTCGCCGGCGCCGGCGTCGTTCGAACCGGCCTCGATCATGTAGCCGGCGCCGCGCACGGTGACGATGCGCAGCGGCGCGGCCGCCAGCTTCTTGCGCAGCCGCCCGACGTAGAGCTCGATCGCATTGGGCCCGGCTTCGTCGTCGAAGCCGAACAGGCCGTTGCCGATCTCGTCCTTGCTGACCACCTGGCCGAGCTTGCCGATCAGGATTTCCAGCAGGCGGAACTCGCGGTTCGGCAGTTCGACCGCTTCGCCGTCGAGCGTGACCCGGTGCGCGCCGGCGTCGAACGCGAAGCCGCCGACCTGCACCACCGCCGCGGCCTGGCCGCGGTTGCGCCGCAGCAGCACCCGGCAGCGCGCTTCGAACTCGCGGAAATCGAAGGGCTTGCTGAGGTAGTCGTCGGCGCCGGAATCGAGCGCGCGCACGCGGTCGTCGATGCCGTCGCGCGCGGTCAGCATCAGCACCGGCGTGGCGTCGCCGCGATCGCGCAGGCCGGCCAGCAGGCCCAGGCCGTCGAGCCGCGGCAGGCCGATGTCGAGCACGATCAGGTCGAAGCTCTGGTAGCGCAGCACGCTGTCGGCCTTGAGGCCGTCGCTCTGCCAGTCCACGGCATGGCCGTCGCGGCGCATGCGCCGGACGATGGCGTCGGCCAGATCCGCGTTGTCCTCGACCAACAGGATGCGCACTCGATGTAGTCCTCGCGTCTGCTCGAAGTCGGCTGCGGTGGTTCGAATCGCGCCGAAGGCCCTGGCTCGTCATCCCCGCGCAGGCGGGGATCCAGGGCTTCACCGTGGCATGACTCTGAAGTCTCTGGATCCCCGCCTTCGCGGGGATGACGAGCCAAAGCGTGCGCACGACGGGCAAAAGCACTGGAACGACAAACGAAAAGCCACCGGGCGATGACAGGTCTTTGACAGCTTCGAGCGCCTAGCCTGCGCTGGAGGGGTTGGGAGAGCCGTCCGGGCCGACCCAACTATAAGCGCCCACCGCGCCGTTGTGCGCGGAAAGAGGCGGGAAAAGAAGGGTCGGGAGAGAAATCGATGGCTGTTGCCCCCCACGCCGGCGCGTGCGTCGCGCTGTGCCTGCTCGCCGCGTGCGCCGCCCCGGCGGCCGCCGCCGAAGGCGACGACGAACGCCCGGTGACCGCCGAACTCGGCGGCCGCATCCACTGGGATTTCGCCGAGTTCGACAACGACCGGCGCGGCGCGCCCAATCCCGACGACACCGAAGTGCGCCGGCTGTGGCTGGACGTCTCGGGCAAGTTCTACGGCTGGGGCTACAAGATCGAAGGCGATTTCGCCGGCCTGCAGGACAAGTTCAGCGGCGACAACGTCGAGGCCAAGGACGTCTACGTCACCCGCGATTTCAAGGCCGGCAAGCTGACCATCGGCCAGTTCAAGCAGTACTTCACCCTCGACGACCGGATCAGCTCGAACTACGGCGTGTTCATGGAACGCAGCATGTTCGCCAGCTCGGTCGCGCCGCTGTATCGCCTGGGCGCGGCGTGGATCACCGCGCGCGACCAATACACCATCGGCGGCAGCGTCTACAGCCTGGAAAGCATCGACGTGTGGCAGGTCAAGGGCCGCGCTCTCGGCGCGCGCGGCACCTGGGCGCCGCGCCACGACACCGGCGACACCGTGCACCTGGGCCTGTCATTGGCGCGCGAGTACTACGACCATCCGGGCCGCGACGGCGCCAACGGCCTGCGCATCGCGCCGCGCCCGGCCGGGCATCTGTCCGACAACAGCCGCGCGACCTTGGTCAACTTCAACCGCGGCCTGGACACCGACGTCGACAAGTACTCGCTCGAATTCGCGCTCGCGCGCGGCCCGGTGTACCTGCAGTCCGAACTCAGCGGCGCCGACTTCGACGACGGCAGCCAGCGCGGCGAGATCCGCTCGGCCTACGGCACGCTCGGCTGGTTCGTCACCGGCGAGAACATGCCCTACGACACCAAGACCGGCCGCTTCGGCCGGGTCAAGCCTTCGCGCCCGGGCGGCGCCTGGGTGGTCGCGGCGCGCTACGACACCATCCGCGGCAAGCAGCACCTCAACGGCGCGGCGAACTTCAGCGACGTGTCGATGGAGCAGACCAGCCTCGGCGTGAACTGGCACCTGCGCGCGAACCTGCGCTTCATGTTCGATTGGATCGAAAGCCGCAATCGCGACCGACTCGCGGGCGTCACGCTCGACCGCACGCGCGCGCTGACCGGGCGGTTCCAGTACGACTTCTAGAACAGGAGTGAGCGAAGAGGAGCGCGGAGCGAGCGAGAGCGAACTTCCCTCCCCCACGCTTTCGCTCGCTCCCCGCTCCTCTTCGCTCACTTCCCGCTTCAACGGAGTCTTCAATGCTGACCATCCTCGGCTTCGGCATGGTCCTCACCTTCATGTATCTGATCATGAGCAAGCGGCTGTCGCCGCTGGTGGCTCTGATCGTGATTCCGATCGCCTTCGCCCTGGCCGGCGGTTTCGGCGCCGGCATCGGCGAGATGATGATCGAGGGGATCAAGAAGATCGCGCCGACCGGCGTGATGCTGATGTTCGCCATCCTCTACTTCGGGGTGATGATCGATGCCGGTCTGTTCGACCCCATCGTCAAGCGCATCCTCAAGCTGGTGAAGGGCGACCCGGTCAAGATCGTGGTCGGCACCGCGGTGCTGGCGATGCTGATCTCGCTCGACGGCGACGGCTCGACCACCTACATGATCACCGTCTCGGCGATGCTGCCGCTGTTCCAGCGCCTGCGCATGAACGCGCTCAACCTCACCTGCGTGACCATCCTGGCCAGCGGCGTGATGAACCTGACCCCGTGGGGCGGGCCGACCGCGCGCGCGGCGACCGCGCTGCACGTGGACCCTAGCGAAGTGTTCGTGCCGCTGATCCCGGCGATGGTGGTGTCGCTGCTGAGCATCCTGCTGCTGGCGTGGTACCTGGGCCTGCGCGAGCGCAAGCGCCTGGGCATCGTCACCCTCGACGGCCACGCCGCCGACTGGAATCCCGAGCTCGACACCGCCAGCGACAACCTGCCCACGCTGGCCGACAGCGAGGACACCAAGCGGCCCAAGCTGCTGTGGGTCAACGCGTCGCTGACGGTGGCGCTGATGGCGGCGCTGATCCTCGGCCTGCTGCCGCTGCCGGTGTTGTTCATGATCGGCTTCGCGATCGCGCTGGTGATCAACTACCCCGACCTGGCCGAACAGCGGCGGCGCATTGGCAACCACGCCGGCAACGTGCTGGCGGTGGTGTCGCTGATCTTCGCCGCGGGCATCTTCACCGGCATCTTGTCCAACACCGGCATGGTCGAGGCGATGTCGCGCAGCTTCCTGGCGGTGATCCCCGATGCCTGGGGCCCGTACCTGGCGGTGATCACCGCGATCGCCAGCATGCCCTTCACCTTCTTCATGTCCAACGACGCGTTCTATTTCGGCGTGCTGCCGATCCTGTCGGAGGCGGCCGGGCATTACGGCATCACCCCGGTGGAGATGGCGCGCGCCTCGCTGGCCGGGCAGCCGGTGCATCTGCTGAGCCCGCTGGTGCCGTCGACCTATCTGCTGGTCGGCATGGCCAACGTCGATTTCGCCGACCACCAGAAGTTCACCCTGAAGTGGGCGGTGCTGATCTCGCTGATCCTGATGTTCGCTTCGCTCGCGTTCGCCTTGTATCCCTTCGCCGCTTGATGCCTCTCCTGTAGGAGCGGCGCGAGCCGCGACCGCGACCTCGCGCTTACGACGCAAGCCGAATGTCGCTGTCGCGGCTCGCGCCGCTCCTACAGGGGGCTTACCCACAGGAACCTGATGTCATGACTCTCCGCATCGCATACGTCACCAGCGGCATGGGCAGCCTGGGCACGGCGATCTGCCGCAAGCTCGCCGACAGCGGCCACACCGTGGTCGCCGGCTGCGGCCCGAACTCGCCGCGCAAGGCCGGCTGGCTGCGCGAGCAGCGCGAGTTGGGCTACGACTTCATCGCCTCCGAAGGCAACGCCGCCGACTGGGATTCGACCGTGGCCGCGTTCGCCAAGGTCAAGGCCGAGGTCGGCGAGGTCGACGTGCTGGTCAACAACGCCGGCGGCACCCGCGACGTGCTGTTCCGGCAGATGAGCCGCGACGACTGGAACGCGGTGATGGCCGGCAACCTCAATACCTTGTTCAACATCACCAAGCAGGTGGTCGACGGCATGGCCGCGCGTGGTTGGGGGCGGGTCGTCAACATCGGCTCGGTCAGCGCGCAGAAGGGCCAGATCGGTCAGGTCAACTACGCCACCGCCAAGGCGGCCATGCACGGCTTCACCCGCGCGCTGGCGCAGGAATTCGCCGCGCGCGGGGTCACGGTCAATACGATTTCGCCCGGCTATGTGGCCAGCGCCGCGATCAGCGCGTTTCCGCCGGACGTGCTCGACCGTCTGGCCGCCTCGGTGCCGGTACGCCGGCTCGGCAAGCCGGAGGAAGTGGCGAGCCTGTGCGCGTGGCTGGCGAGCGACGATGCGGCGTTCGTGACCGGGGCGGATTACGCGGTCAACGGCGGTCTGCAGATGGGTTGAAGCGGCGGCGGCGCTTGGTTCGACATCGCGGCGATAACCCGTGTTCCAACTGCTCACCGCCCCCAAAACCCGTCATTCCGGCGAAAGCCGGAATCCATTTTGACTTTGCTTCCCTCACCGGAACAGCATCGTAAGCGAACGAGCAAGATCAAAATGGATTCCGGCTTTCGCCGGAATGACGGATTCGGATTCGGATTCGGGTACGGATACAGCCGCAACCCTTCAGCCGATCTCGCTGAAATCGCCTTCGGCCATGTGATCCAACCGAATCCGGTTGGCGAACAGCGAAAACGCCAGCATCCCCGCCAGCCCGTTGGCGCGGGTGATCCATGCCGGCATCCAGCGCGGCTGCGCCAGCACGCCGGCCTGGAACAGCGGCTCGAAGCGCTGCACGTCGCCCAGGGTCATCTTGCCGGCGAACAGCCAGCGGCACAGGTGCAGCTTCTGCTGGCGCAGCGCCCAGCGGAAGAAGGTGTGCACGCCGACCAGGCCGCGCAGGTACACCGTGTCCTTGGTGAAGGCCGCGCCGCCGCTGGTGGGCACGCCGCGGAACACGCGCTGGGCCGAGGCGAAGCTTTCTTCCGGCGTCTGCCCGGCGTCGATGAAATAGCGGAACACCTGGATGAAGTCGGCGCCGTCCAGCGCCATCGCCACCGCGTCGATGCGCAGGCTCAGCCGCTTCATCCGGCCGATGTCGATGCTGCCGGTGATCTGTTCGGCGAAAGTCGCCAAGCCTTCTTGCGTGGCGGTGCTGCGCGGCGACGACAAGGCGAGACTCGGCAGCACCGGCTGCTCGCGCCCGTTGAGCGCGGTCAGCGAATGCACGAAGGCCTCGTGCTGCAGCAGTTGGTGGCGGTCGTAGTCGCTGAAGGCCGCACCGCTGCGCAGGCGGATGCGGGTGGCGCCGGCGGCGGCCTTGGCGATCAGGTCCGGGTCGAGCACGACTTCGATCACCCGCGCGTCGAAGTAGTCGTCGAGGTCGCGCTGCAATTGCAGGCTCAGCGCGGTGGCCGAAATCTCCACCGTCTCGGCCGGCGACATCAGCTCGCGATCGAGCTCGTTGGCGATGGAGATGAAGTGGTTGGCGGCCTCGCGCGTGCTCGGGCCCTGGCCCGGCAGGGCCACGTCGGGCTTGCCGAACAACTGCACCGAGTAGTCGGCGACCTGGTTGGTGCCCAGGCATTCGAGCAACTGCGCAGCGATGCCCCAGGAATGCGCCGATTCGATCAGGTATTCGCCGAGCGGATGGTCGCGGTCGGCGGCCGCGGCGATCGCCTCCAGCTCGGCGCGCACTTCGCTGAAATCGTGCTTGGGGTAGTGGATCACCGGCGAGACCGCGGCGCCGCGCGCGTAGTCGGCGAGGAACTGCGCTTCCAGCCCGGCCGGCCAGCTCACCATCGTCAGCAGCTTGATCCCGCGCGCGGCGCGGACCATGCGCGCGTCGAGCTGGGCGTGGTGGAGCAGGTCGGGCGACAGGTCGGTCGGGAGGGCGCTCATGCGGCGGCCTCTTGCGGAGGGAGGAAGTGCGGGGAGGGAAACAACGGCGCCGCATGCGGCCAGGCGGCGAGCGGGCGACGCGGCGCGCGCTCAATGCTTCCCATATTTCTCGTCCAGGCGCTTGTTCAAGGCCTTGCCGAGGACTTTCTCCTCGGACTTCTGCGCGCGCCGGCTGGCCAGCTTGTTGGCCGCGCCGGCAACTTCGTCGCGCAGCTTGAGGTAGTTGGCGAAGCGCTGCGGATCGAGCTTGCCGCCCTCGATGGCCGCGCGCACCGCGCAGCCGGGCTCGCGGTGGTGCGAGCAATCGCGGAACTTGCACTGCTCGGCCAGCGCCTCGACGTCGGCGAAGTTCTCGCCGATGTCTTCCTCGCCGGTCGGCTTGAGCTCGCGCATGCCCGGCGTGTCGATCAAACAGGCGCCCGAGGGCAACGGGATCAGCGCGCGATGGGTGGTGGTGTGGCGGCCGCGCGCGTCGCTTTCGCGCACCGCGCCGGTCTTCATCTTTTCGATGCCGAGCAGGCTGTTGGTGATGGTCGACTTGCCGGCGCCGGAGGAGCCCACCAGCACCACGGTGCGGCCCGGGCCCAGCCACGGCGCCAGCGCCTCGCGCACGCTGCCGTGGTCGCGCGCGTTGACCGCGCGCACCTGCACGCCCTGGCTGAGCTCGACTAGCGCATCGGTGGCTTGGGTCACCGCGTCCGGGTCGGCCGCCAGCGCCGCGTCGGCCTTGGTCAGCACGATGACCGGCTCCGCGCCGCCGCGCACCAGCAGCAGATAGCGCTCGATCCGGCGCGGATTGAAGTCGGCGTCCAGCCCGCAGACCACGAACACGGTGTCGATGTTGGCCGCGATCAGCTGCTGCTTGTAATGCTCGCCGGCCGCGCCGCGCTTGATCGCGCTGTGCCGCGGCAGCAGCGCCACGACTTTGTCGCGCGAACCCGAGCGCTCGATCAGCAGCCAGTCGCCCACGCCGGGGCGCTGTTCCGGCGGGAACCGCGGGCGCTGCCATTCGGGCAGGGAATCGACCGGGAAGCCGGCGCTGTCGGGGCCGTCGGACACCACATAGCCGCTGCGGTGCTGCTCGATCACCCGGGCCGGGCGGGCCTGGGGCTGTTCGGCCAGAAGCTGCTGCCAGGCCGGGTCGGCCGGCAGCGGAGTCTCGCCCGGGCGGGCCTCCAGGGGCCAGCCGATCGCCTGCAGGGCGGCCAGCTCGGGGGTCAAAGGCGCGGGGGGCGGATGGGCATGGCGCGATTCTACATAGGCCGCCGCAGGGTTTCGCTGCCGCCGGCCGGCCGGACTTTGCCGGAAACCGCTTGCAGCCGCCGCCGCGGCGGCCGGCGCGGCGAAGTTGTGCGCCAAGTCGGCCCCCTGGCCCCTGCGCAACGGCGATTCAGGCTGTTTACCGGGGCGGATTCGGCTAGGCTGGGCGTTCGCCCACTGCCCTTTCCGCTCCGATGTCCCAGCCGCCTTTGAAAACCCGCGAACGCCTGTCCGAAGTCCGTTACGAAATCCGCGGTGAACTGGCCCGGCGAGCTCGCGAGTTGGAAGCCCAGGGACGCAAGCAGATCAAGCTCAACATCGGCAACCCCGGCGCCTTCGGCTTCCGCGCCCCGGAACACCTGCAGCGCGCCATCGCCGAGCGCATCGCCGACACCGACCCCTACACCCACCAGCAGGGCCTGCCGGCCGCGCGCGAGGCCATCGCCGCCTTCTATAAGCGCCGCGGCACGCCCAACGCCTCGCCCGAGCGGGTGTTCGTCGGCAACGGCGTCAGCGAGCTGATCGACCTGTCGCTGCGCGCCCTGCTCAACCCGGGCGACGAAGTGCTGCTGCCCTCGCCCGACTACCCGCTGTGGTCGGCCGCGACCATCCTCAACGACGGCCGCCCGGTGTACTACCGCTGCCAGCCGGAGAACGGCTTCCTGCCGGATCCGGACGAGATCGAGCAACTGGTCTCCAGCCGCACCCGCGCGATCGTGCTGATCAACCCGAACAACCCGACCGGCGCGGCCTATCCCCGCGCGCTGATCGAGCGCATCGTCGCCATCGCCGCCAAGCACAAGCTGCTGCTGCTGTGCGACGAGATCTACGACTCGATCCTGTACGGGGACGCGAAGTTCGAGCCGGTGGCGCCGATCGCGGGCGATCTGCCGTGCTTGAGCTTCGGCGGCCTGTCCAAGGTGCATCGCGCCTGCGGCTGGCGGGTGGGCTGGGCGGTGCTGTCCGGCGATCCCGTGGTCACCGGCGAGTTCCACCACGCCATGGACCTGCTCGGCGCGCTGCGCCTGTGCGCCAACGTGCCGGGCCAGTTCGCCATCGAAGCCGCGCTCGACGGCGCCGACACCATCACCCCGCTGTGCCAGCCCGGCGGGCGCCTGTTCGAAGCGCGCCGCGCGGTGATCGAGGCGGTGGAGGCGAGCAAGCACCTGCAACTGGTCGCCCCGGCCGGCGCGCTGTACGCCTTCCCGGCGGTGACCGGCGCGGCCGCGCAAGGCTTCGACGACCACCGCTTCGCGCTGGAACTGCTGGAAACCGAGGACGTGCTGGTGGTTCCGGGTTCGAGCTTCAACGTGCCCTACCGCAATCATTTCCGCGTCACCCTGCTGCCGCAGCCCGAGGACGTGCGCGAGGTGTTCGTGCGCATCGAGCGCGTACTCGACCGCCACGTCGAGCGCGCCGGCGCCAACCGCGCCGCCGTCGCCTGAGCGCGGCGGCGATGGCGCGCTCCTACCTGGCGCTGGGCGACAGCTACACCATCGGCGAGGCGGTCGCCGAATCGGGCCGCTGGCCGGTGCAACTGGCCGCCGGCCTGCGCCCGCACGGCATCGAGCTGGACGCGCCGCGCATCATCGCCACCACCGGCTGGACCACCGACGAACTGACGCTGGCGCTGGATCTGGCCGAACCGCTGGGCGAGTGGGACTTCGTCAGCCTGCTGATCGGCGTCAACAACCAGTACCGCGGCCGCAGCGCCGCGCAATACGCCGGCGAGTACCGCGAACTGCTGGAACGCGCGATCGGCTACGCCCGCGGCCGCCCCGAGCGGGTGCTGGCGCTGTCGATCCCCGACTGGGGCGCGACCCCGTTCGGCGCCCAGGACAAGCGCGGCGCGGCGACCATCGGCGCCGAACTGGACGTGTACAACATCACCGCCGGCGAGATCTGCGCGCGCCACGGCGTGGCTTTCGTCGACATCGCGCCGCTGTCGCGCGAACTGGCGTCCGACCCGACGATGCTGGCCGAGGACGGGCTGCATCCCTCGGCGCGGATGTACGCGCGCTGGACCGAACGGGCGCTGCCGGTGGCGCAGGGCCTGCTGGGCCGCGACTGAACGCGGCGCCGGCGCCGAGACGTTTTTATCGGTAATCCTGCTGCCGCGGTCGTCGGCTCCGGCATCCGCGCCGGTTCCCGCGCGGCCCCGGCCGATGCCACACTGCGGGTACCGGCGACGACGACGCCGGAGGATGTACGCCGAGGATGAGTTCAGCGGTACAAGCCATGCCCCCCGGCCAGGCCGTGCGGATCGCGCGCGCCTACCTGCCCGAACACCCGCTCGGCAATCGCTGGGACTACTACTACAGCCGCGCCAAGCTCGGCAGCGACCCGCTCTATCCGGGCGTCAGCCAAGCCCTGCGCGGCACCCGCGCGCCGCTGCTCGACCTGGGCTGCGGCCTGGGCCTGCTGGCCCACACCCTGCGCGCCGACGGCATCGCCCTGGACTACCGCGGCGTCGACAGCGACGCGGCCAAGATCCGCCGCGCCGGCCGCGCCGCGGCGCGAGTCGGCCTGAACGAGGCGCGCTTCGCGGTCATGGACCTGGCGCGCGAACTGCCCGACCACCGCGGCAGCGTGGCGATGCTGGACGTGCTGCAGTTCATCCCCTACCCCGCCCAAGCCCGCGCGATCGACGCGATGATCGCGATGCTGACGCCCGGCGCGCGCCTGGTGATCCGCACCGGCCTGGACGACGGCACCGGCCGCGCCCGCATCACCCGCGCAGTGGACCTGTTCTCGCGCGCGCTAGGCTGGATGAACGCGATGCCGCGCTATTACCCCGACGGCGAAGCCTTGAAAACCCGCTTGCAAGCCGCCGGCCTGCGCGTCCAATTCACCCCATTGTTCGGGCGCACGCCGTTCAACAACTGGCGGATCGTCGCGGCGAAGGATTGAGCCGGGCGGTAGCGGCGGTACCGATTGCGTTTGCGCCAACGCAACGACGACGACACACCACGAGCCCGTCATTCCGGCGAAAGCCGGAATCCATGTTGCTGTTGCCGTTGACCTTAGCTCCCCCCGCCGCCCCGAACTCGCCACAGACAACCGTAGACCCGAAGGGCGGCGCGCAGGACGCGCGCCGTGCGCCACCCAGGCCATGGATGGCCTGTGTGGCGCATCCCCGCGCCCGCTCCGAACCTTAGTGGCTCTTGATTCGAAAACAAGGAAAGCGCCTTTCTTTGGTTACTTTCTTTGGCAAGACAAAGAAAGTGACCCGGCCGCTTGCGGACGGAAGCTGTTGATCTTGGCGGGTCGTCGCTCGTTGCTACGACAGAAGCACAAACAACATCAAAATGGATTCCGGCTTTCGCCGGAATGACGGCGTGAAGGTTGCGAGCTTCGGGAGA
>NZ_FNOG01000021.1:0-2500 GCF_900106525.1 Lysobacter enzymogenes | reverse complement strand
GTTATGGCTAGGGGGTCATTGCGACTTACCAAACCATGGCAAACTCCGAATACCAGTACGTACTATCCGGGAGACACACGGCGGGTGCTAACGTCCGTCGTGAAAAGGGAAACAACCCAGACCCACAGCTAAGGTCCCAAATTCATCGCTAAGTGGTGAACGATGTGGAAAGGCACAGACAGCCAGGAGGTTGGCTTAGAAGCAGCCACCCTTTAAAGAAAGCGTAATAGCTCACTGGTCGAGTCGGTCTGCGCGGAAGATTTAACGGGGCTAAGCGATGAACCGAAGCTTGGGGTGCATACTTTGTATGCGCGGTAGAGGAGCGTTCCGTAAGCCGATGAAGGTGGATTGAGAAGTCTGCTGGAGGTATCGGAAGTGCGAATGCTGACATGAGTAACGATAATGCGGGTGAAAAGCCCGCACGCCGAAAGCCCAAGGTTTCCTTGCGCAACGTTAATCGACGCAGGGTGAGTCGGCCCCTAAGGCGAGGCAGAAATGCGTAGTCGATGGGAAGCAGGTTAATATTCCTGCACCTCGCGTAAGTGCGATGGAGGGACGGAGAAGGTTAGGCAGGCCAGGCGTTGGTTGTCCTGGTGAGAGAGTTGAGGCGGTCCCCTTAGGCAAATCCGGGGGGGCAACGTTGAGACTAAGGACCGGCCCATTAGGGCTAGGCTGCTGATATCACGCTTCCAGGAAAAGCTCCTAAGCTTCAGCTTACGCAGACCGTACCGTAAACCGACACAGGTGGGCAGGATGAGAATTCTAAGGCGCTTGAGAGAACTCGGGTGAAGGAACTAGGCAAAATAGCACCGTAACTTCGGGAGAAGGTGCGCCCTCCATGGTTAATAGCTAAGGGGGGCCGCAGTGACCAGGCCGCTGCGACTGTTTATCAAAAACACAGCACTCTGCAAACACGAAAGTGGACGTATAGGGTGTGACGCCTGCCCGGTGCTGGAAGGTTAATTGATGGGGTCAGCCGCAAGGCGAAGCTCTTGATCGAAGCCCCAGTAAACGGCGGCCGTAACTATAACGGTCCTAAGGTAGCGAAATTCCTTGTCGGGTAAGTTCCGACCTGCACGAATGGCGTAACGACAGCGGCGCTGTCTCCACCCGAGACTCAGTGAAATTGAAATCGCTGTGAAGATGCAGCGTTCCCGCGGCAAGACGGAAAGACCCCGTGAACCTTTACTATAGCTTTACATTGAACGTTGAGTTCGTCTGTGTAGGATAGGTGGGAGGCTATGAAACCATGGCGCTAGCTGTGGTGGAGCCATCCTTGAAATACCACCCTGTCGTGCTTGACGTTCTAACCTGGGCCCGTTATCCGGGTCGGGGACCATGTATGGTGGGTAGTTTGACTGGGGCGGTCTCCTCCCAAAGTGTAACGGAGGAGCACGAAGGTACGCTCAGCGCGGTCGGACATCGCGCACTGTGTGCAAAGGCATAAGCGTGCTTGACTGCAAGATCGACGGATCAAGCAGGTACGAAAGTAGGTCTTAGTGATCCGGTGGTTCTGTATGGAAGGGCCATCGCTCAACGGATAAAAGGTACTCCGGGGATAACAGGCTGATACCGCCCAAGAGTTCATATCGACGGCGGTGTTTGGCACCTCGATGTCGGCTCATCACATCCTGGGGCTGTAGTCGGTCCCAAGGGTATGGCTGTTCGCCATTTAAAGTGGTACGCGAGCTGGGTTCAGAACGTCGTGAGACAGTTCGGTCCCTATCTGTCGTGGGCGTTGGAGATTTGAGAGGGGCTGCTCCTAGTACGAGAGGACCGGAGTGGACGAACCTCTGGTGTTCCGGTTGTCACGCCAGTGGCACTGCCGGGTAGCTATGTTCGGAAGCGATAACCGCTGAAAGCATCTAAGCGGGAAGCGCGCCTCAAGATGAGATCTCCCGGGAGCTTGACTCCCCTAAAGGAACCATCAAGACTAGGTGGTTGATAGGCAGGGTGTGTAAGTGCAGCAATGCATTGAGCTAACCTGTACTAATGATCCGTGTGGCTTGACCATATAACCTCAAGTTGCCTTGGTCTCTATGTGACACGTCACTAGACGTTCCTTACCAAAACACTGACTCGCTACATTCCAATCTATTCGCCGACAACGGGGTTCATTCCGTTGAAAGCACCCAACGAGAGCGTGTGCGCTACTTCAATACACCGAAGCCAGCGACCCTCCACCCTCTCCCTGGTGATAATAGCTGTGTGGAACCACCCGATCCCATCCCGAACTCGGAAGTGAAACGCATATGCGCCGATGGTAGTGTGGCTTAAGCCATGCAAGAGTAGGTCATCGCCAGGGGCTTTACCCTGAAGGCCGGATCCGAAAGGATCCGGCCTTCTTCTTTTGCGCGACATAAAACCCATCCGAGAGCGACGTGCAGTAACCCGCGCAATATCGAGCGGCGCTTGGCACTGCCGGCGTGGGCTACGGGCCGTTCGCGGGCGGGAATCGCGACGAGCCCGCCAACCGCTTCGGTCGGATGCAGATAATCCA
>NZ_FNOG01000020.1 GCF_900106525.1 Lysobacter enzymogenes | reverse complement strand
CTACAGTCGGATACGAAACCAGCCGGAGCCCCTGTAGGAGCGACGCAAGTCGCGACCGCGCCAACGCACCTACGACGAACTTCGCCTATGCCTCTTGGTTACACCTGACGACCAGCGAAGATCAAATGCTTCCGTCCGCAAGCGGCCGGGTCACTTTCTTTGTCCAAAGCAACAAAGAAAGTAACCAAAGAAAGTGCTTTTTCCTGTTTCGAATCAAAAGCCACTATCGTTCGGAGCCTGCGCGGGGATGCGCCACACAGGCCATCCATGGCCTGGGTGGCGCACGGCGCGCGTCCTGCGCGCCGCCCTTCGGGTCTACGGTTGCCTGTGGCGAGTTCGTGGCGGCGGGGGCAGCGAAGAGCAACGGCAACGGCAAGATCAAAATGGATTCCGGCTTTCGCCGGAATGACGAATTGCAGGTTGCGGGGGGCGCGAACCTCGCGGCGAAGCGAAGCGGGAAATCGCCGCCAGAGCGTCGCTCAAGCCGCAGCCGATTCTTCCGCAGGCGCCTCGCCCTCGTCCTTGCCATCTTCCGGTGCCGTCTCCAACGGCGCCGCCGGTTTCGCAGCGGGACCGAGCAAATCGATCCGCCGCTCGCTGCCGTCGATAGCGACTTCGATCAAGCGATACGTCCAGCGATCCGCCTCGCGCGAGCCTTTGATATAGATGCGGCCGCTGCCCTTCGGCCCGGTGATCGGCAGCGACAGATCGGCCGCGCCGCTGTCGTTGTCGGTGGTCAGCGAGCCCTGGAAGCCCAGGCCGGTTTCCAGCGGTTCGCCGAATGCGGCCTTGACCTCGGGATTGGCCTGGGCCAGCTGCATCGCGTGGCGCACCGGTTCGCTGCCGCTCATCAGGCCCGACACGCCCTTGATGCCCAGGCCGATCAGGCCGAACAGCAGCAACGCGCCGAGCAGCAGCACGGTCAGGCAGCCGGTGGGGACGAACCATTTCCAGTTTCGGCCGAACCAGCCGGGGTTGGGACGATCGTTCATTGCGCACTCCTGTCGCAGCGGATACGGCCAGTGTGGCTTGCGAATGCGGCCGGCACCACCCCGCGGCGTGCGCTCAGGCCTGGCCGATCGACGCGAGCGCCGCGGCGCGCGCGTGCAGCGCGGCGGTGTCGAACAGCGGGACATCGACGTCGCCCTCGCCGATCAGCAGGCCGATCTCGGTGCAGCCCAGGATGACGCCCTGCGCGCCGCGCGCGACCAAGCCGGCGATGATCTCGCGATAAATCTGCCGCGACTCCTCGCGAATCACACCCACGCACAGCTCGTCGTAGATGATCCGGTGCACCGCCTCGCGTTCGGCCTCGTCCGGCACCAGCACTTCCAACCCGTGTTGTTGTTGCAGCCGCTGGCGATAGAAGTCCTGCTCCATGGTGAAGCGCGTGCCGAGCAGGCCGATGCGGCCCAGGCCGGCGGCGCGGATCGCCGCGCCGGTGGGATCGGCGATGTGCAGCAGCGGCAGTTGCGCGGCCTGCTCCACCGCGTCGGCGACCTTGTGCATGGTGTTGGTGCAGATCACCAGCAACTGCGCGCCGCCGTCGCGCAGCGAGCGCGCGGCGCGGCCGAGCAGCGCGCCGGCTGCGTCCCAGTCGCCGGCGTGCTGCAGGCGTTCGACTTCGGCGAAGTCGACGCTGTACAGCAGCAGCCGCGCCGAATGCAGGCCGCCGAGGCGCTCGCGCACGGTCTGGTTGATCAGGCGGTAGTACGGCAGGGTCGATTCCCAGCTCATGCCGCCGAGCAGGCCGAGAGTGCGCAGGTGGGGTTCGCTCATGGCTTCGAGTATAGGCGGGGCGGCGGCGGGCTGAGCGCAAGGCGTCGGGCCTGAAGGCCCTCGCACAGGAGCGGCGGCTCCACCGGTTTTTGTAGGAGGGCCTTCAGGCCCGACGCTTTCCTCTCAGCCGCGACCAAGCCTTCAAGGCTTGGCCCCCTTGGCGAACTTCTCGCCGAAGAAATCCCCCGCATTCCACGCCGGCCGCTGCGCCTGCCCGGCAATCGCCTCGCCGATGCGCGCATTGAGCCGCGCCAGCCGCGCTGCGTCGGCGTACTGGATCGGCTGCGAAACATCGTCGCCGGGCCGGTGATATTCGCCGCGCAGGAACTCGCCGAACTGGCGCTTGGCCGCCTCGCTGCCGGTCAGCCCGCCGATCAGATACACCGCCGGCACGCCGTTGCGGATGAAGGCGTACTGGTCGCTGCGGATGAAGATGCTTTCCTCCGGCAACGGATCCGGCGACAGCGTCACCCCGGTTTGCGCCGCCGCGCGGGTCAGCACCGTCTGCAGGCTGGAATGCTCCACTCCGATCGGGATCACATCGGTGGTCGGCGCCAGCAGTACCGGCATGTCCATGTTGACGTTGGCCACCAGCTTCGCGCCCGGGGGGCTGGGATGGTCGGCGAACCAGTGCGCGCCGAGCAGGCCCTTCTCCTCGCCGGTCAGCGCCACGAACAGCAGCGAGCGCTTGCGCGGCGCCGCGCTGTCGGCGAGCTGCCGCGCCGCTTCCAGCATCACCGCCACGCCCAGCGCGTTGTCGAGCGCGCCGTTGTAGATCGCATCGCCCTTCACCGGCGCGCCGATGCCGAGGTGGTCCAGGTGCGCGGTGAACGCGACATGCTCGCCGCGCAACGCCGGGTCGCGCCCGGGCAGACGGCCGACCACGTTGCGCGACTGCGCCGGTTGGAGCGTGTTGCGCGCCGACAGGCTCAGCGTGCCCGGCAGGTCGTAGCCGCGCAGTTTGCCGTCGCGTGCCTGGCGGAACAGCGCGCCGGTGTCGTGGTCGCCGGCGTCGAGCACGGCCGCGGCGCGCGCGGCCGCTACGTTCGCGACCACGCGCAACTGCGGGAAGGTGTCCAGCGCGCGGCCGTCGGCATCGCGCAGGCGCATGCCGGGCTTGTCCCAGTTCAGCGCGCCGCGCGCCCACGGGCTGCGCTTCTCCTCGTCGTCGGTGGCGACGATCACCGCGCCGATCGCGCCGCGCTGCGCCACCGCCGCGAGCTTCTCGCGGTAGCCGCTGTAGAACGCGCGCCGGTCGTGATCGAAGCGCTTGGGCGCGCCGTTGAAGAACACCGCGATCTTGCCGCGCAGGTCGATGCCGGTGAAGTCGTCTTGCTCGAGCTCCGGCGCGAACACGGCCTGGCCGACGAACGCGGCCGGCGCGGTCACCTGGTTCTGGCCGCTGGCGAAATCCAGCTGCGGCAGGAATTCGTCGCGGAACTTCAACGCCACCGTGCCGGTGGCGCGTTCGATCCGCAGCTCGCCGCCGCCGTCCAGGCGCTGCGCGCGCAGCAGCGGCACGTTCTGGAAATAACCGCCGTTCTCGCCGGCCGGCTCGGCGCCGAGCGCGCGCAGGCGTTCGGCCACGTACAGCGCGGCCAGGTCGAAGCCGCGGGTGGCGGTTTCGCGGCCTTCCAGCAGGTCGTCGGCGAGGAAGCGCACGTCGGCTTCGATCCGGCGCGCCTGCGCCGCGTCGTTGTCCGCGCCGGCGGCGGGCGGCGTTGCGGCCGCGGGAGCGGGAGCGGCTGCGCGGTTGCAGCCGGCCAGGACCAACAAGGTGCAGCAGCACAACGCGGCGATACGACGGGCTGGACGATGCATCGGGGCTCCGGCGGCAGCGCGCCGGGCGCGCACTGACGGCGACGCTAGCACCGCCGCGGGAGCCGCGCCACGCCCATCGGTTCGGCCGCGGCGCGGGTCATTGCCCGTCGTCGCGACGGTGCGCGTTCAAAGCAAGTAGTTGGAAAACAGCAACAGCCACAGCACCGCGCCGATCACCAGCCACACGTAATTGGCCGGCCCCAGGCGGCGGTTGCCGTCGCCCTGCGGATCGCCGCTGGCGCGGTTGGCGGCGGCCTGCATGCGCAGCAGGCTCAGGCCGATCGGCACCAGCATCGCGGTGCCGATCAGGTCGCTGTACGGCAGGCCGATGTTGCGCGCGGCCAACTGGTCGGACACGTTGCCCAGGATCTGGCTGACCACGTACGCCGTCGCGGTCGCGATCGGCGCCCAATCCGAGCGCTCGCCGCGCTCGCGTACGGCCTCGTCGAGGCGCTTGGCCAGGGAGTGGGCGAAGAACACCGCGAAGATCGCCCGCGCCACCGGCCACACGGTCTGCTGCGGATGGCGGCGGCTGTAGCGCGCCCACTGCATGTAGAACCAGTACAGCTGGTACAGGCCGAGGGTGAAGAAGAACAGCAGGCAGAACTTGAACGGCGCCACCACGTAGAAGCGGCCGGTGCCGGCGGCCGGCGCGTCGGCGACGACGTTGGCGGTGGGCGGGGCGTAGACGTTGTCTTCCATGAGCGGTACCTGCGGCGAAACGGATCAGCGGAAGAACAACGATACGCCCACGCCGCCCTGCCAGTCCGGCGCGGCGTCGTTGAGGCCCGCGTCGAGCGAGGCGTCGAGCTGGATCGTCGGGGTGGCCATGAAGGTCACGCCGGCGCCGGCCACGCCGGTGTCGGGCGCGTGCGCGGTGCGAGTCCAGCCGGCTTCGAGGTAACCGCCCCAGCGCGCGCTGAAGGCGCGGCTCAGGCTCGGCGAGAACGTCCAGGCGTCTGCGCCGCCGCTGCGTTCGACATTGAGGTAAAGCGAGCCGGAGGTGGCGTCGTCGAAGTCGTAGGCGACGGTGGCGCCGAGCGCGTAATGGTCGCGCCCGTCGCTGAAGTCGCGGTCGCCGGTGGCGACGGTGGCGCTGCCGAGCACGGCCCAGCTGAATTTGTCGTTCGACGAGGGCAGCGCCAGCTTCAGCGCCAGCGCGGTGTCGCCGCCGCCGCGCGCGCTGCTGCGCATGCCGCCGCCGCTTTGGCGCTGGTAGTTGTAGGGCGAGGTCGCCAGCTGCAGTTCCAGCGTATCGGTCAGGCCCAGACGCAGGTTGGTGTCGGCGCTGTAGCCGGTGCTGCGCACGCCGCCGCTGCGGTCGCGCTGGAAGTCGGGCAGCCCTTGTTCCCAGGCGAAACCGCCGCGCGGCAGGGTGCCGGTGGAGAACGCGATGCCGGGGCGGTCGAACGCGGGCGGTTCGGACGAAGCGGAGGACGACGGCGAGGACGGATCGGATGCCGGCGTATCGGCGCGCGCCGGCGGCATCGATGCCGCGGCCGCGAACGCGCCAACGCACAGCGCCGCGAACCGCCCCGCTGTCACGGCTTGACCCACTTGCCGCGCTGCGCCTCGCAGGCGCTTTGCACCGTCGCCAGCGCTTCGGGCGCGCGCTTGTAGTAATAGATCCGCGCCTGCGCGCCCATCGGCGCCTCGCACACGCCGTCGGCGCCGCCGGGGCAGGCCGCGACGATGCGCGCGTCGGCGTGGCCGCCGACTTCCTCCAGCCCCGGCACCTTGCCGTTGCATTGCTGCTTGAGCTGGTCGTCGGGCAGGTTCTGATCGGTTTCGGTGCACTCGTTGATGACCATGCCGCCGATCTGGCCCTGGATCAGGCAGGCGCTCTTGGCCTGCGCCAGAGTCGGGGCGGCGGCGATCAGCAACACGGCGAAGCTCAGGCGAAGGCGAGGCATGGCGGGCTCCGGTCGGGACGGGAGGCCACGACGGAACACGGCCGGCGGCCGCGGCCCGCTGCGTGGACGCGGCGTCACTGTAGCGCGCGGCGGCGAGGGCCGGGGTGCGGGCGCGTCCGAAATCGTGCGCGAGTCCGCACCCGCGCCGCCTTCACTGCTGCGCCGGTTTGGGCTTGGAGTACCACAGCGCGTTGACGATGATCCAGCGGTCGCCGAATTTTCCGAGGTGGAAGAAATCGACGAACCACGGCGTTTCCGCGCGCGCGACCGCGGCGTTGCCGGCGACGTCGAGCGCGGTGCAGCTGCGGTTCCATTGCGCCTTGGGCGTTTTGAGCGCGCCGCGGCGGGTCAGGTCGACCAGTTCTTCCTTGCTCATGCGCCGCAGCCCGAGTTTTTCGTCGGCGGTTTCGCCGAGTGCGCGGCGTTTGGCGAGGTCGGGGTGCAGGGAGCGGGCGACGCGCTCGGGGTCGCCTTCGAGCTGGCCGTCGAGGTAGTCGAAACAGGTGGCTTCGATGGCGGTGCGGGTGGCGGGGTCGATGGTTGGCGTGGGGGCGTCGGCGGCTGCGGGTGTGTCGGCGAAGGCGGCGGATGCTGCGGTCGCTAGAGCGGCGACGGCGATGAAGCGCAGCGAAGTGGAAGCGGTCATGGAGTCCTGCTCTTGAGCGGCAGGCGGCGGCCCTTCGGCCTGTCGTGCCGCCGCGATCGCACGATGGGGCGAGCATGTCCGGCAGCGGTGGCGCAGGCAAATGCCATTGGTCGTCCCTGGCGCGTGGCCGCCTTCCCTGGCGCTGCCGCAGCAGGACACGAAACCGGCCGAAGCCCCTGTAGGAGCGACGCAAGTCGCGACCAACCGCAGCGACGTAGCTCCGCTGCAACCTCCCGAAGCCCGCAACCCCCACGCCGTCATTCCGGCGAAAGCCGGAATCCAACCGCAGCGACGCGGCTCCGCCGAACTCGCCCGAAGACCCGAAGCTCCCACGCCGTCATTCCGGCGAAAGCCGGAACCCATTTTGATGTTGCTTGTGCTTGTCTCGTAGCAACGAGTGATGACCCGCCAAGATCAACAGCTTCCGTCCGCAAGCGGCCGGGTCACTTTCTTTGTCTTGCCAAAGAAAGTAACCAAAGAAAGGCGCTTTCCCTGTTTTCGAATCAAGAGCCACTAAGGTTCGGTGCGTTCGCAGGGATGCGCCACACAGGCCATCCATGGCCTGGGTGGCGCACGGCGCGCGTCCTGCGCGCCGCCCTCCGGGTCTCTCATTGCCTGTGGCGAGTTCGTGGCGGCGGGGGGAGCGAAGAGCAACGGCCACGGCAACGGCCATACGCATTCCGGCTTTCGCCGGAATGATGATCTCGGGGGTTCGTATCCGACTGTAGGAGCGGC
>NZ_FNOG01000002.1:779730-854124 GCF_900106525.1 Lysobacter enzymogenes | reverse complement strand
GCCGCTGGTCGGTTGCTTCGTCAACAACCTCGCGCTGCGCACGAAGCTGGCGCCGTCGATGCAGTTCGACGAACTGCTGGCGAACACGCGTTCGACCGTGATCGATGCCTACGGCCAGCAGGCCGTGCCGTTCGATCAGGTGGTGGAGCGCCTGCAGTTGGAGCGAAGCCTCAGCCACAGCCCGTTGTTCCAGATCCTGTTCACCCTGCAGAACACGGCGCAGCGTCGTCTGGAGCTGCCGGAGCTGACGGTGACGGCGCTGCCGTATGCGGCGGATACCACCAAGTACGACCTCGAACTCACGGCGTGGGAACACGAAGGCGCGATGCGCCTGAGCTGGCAGTACGCGACGGCGCTGTTCGACGCCGCGACGGTGGAAGCGTTGTCGGCGCACTTCGAAACCTTGCTGTCGGCAGCGCTGGACGCGCCGGAGACGCCGGTGTATCGGCTGCCGATGCAGACCGCGGCCGAGCGGGGGAGGTGGCAGGCCTGGAACCGCAGCGGCAAGGACTACCCGCGCGACCGTAGCGTGCATTCGTTGTTCGAAGCGCAGGTTCGGCGCACGCCGGACGATATCGCCGCGACCGATGGGCAGCGCGAGCTTAGCTATGCGGAACTCGACGCCTGGGCGAATCGCGCCGCGCATGCGCTGCGCGAGCAGGGCGTGGGTCCTGACAGTGTGGTCGGCCTGCACGTGGGGCGCTCGCTGGAGCAGGTGGTGGGTGTGCTGGCGATCCTGAAGGCCGGTGGCGCGTATCTGCCGCTGGAGCCAGAGCATCCCGATGCGCGCTTGGCTTATATGTGCAGCGACAGCGGAGTGCGCACGATCTTGAGCGTCGGCGAACTTGCCGAGCGCTGTACCGGGTGGAGCGAATGGGCGCTGCGTCTGGATGATGAGGAGGCTTTGTCCGCTTACCCGACGCCGAGCCCGGCAGGGGATGGGTTCGCCCCGCAGCATCTGGCCTACGTGATCTACACCTCCGGCTCGACAGGCCAGCCCAAGGGCGTGCTGGTCCCGCACGGCGGCGTCGTGAACTATCTCGACCACGCCCAAAGCTATTTGCAACCGCATCATCGCGGCGCCGTCATGGGCACCCCGCTGAGCTTCGACGCCACCGTCACCACTTTGTTCGCCCCGCTGCTAGTGGGCAAGCGCCTGATCGTGCTGCCGTCCGAAGCCGGCGCGCTGTTCGCCGGCCTGAGCCACTACCTGTTCGACGACGCACACGACTGGCTGTTCAAGCTGACCCCGGCGCACCTGGACGGCCTGTACGCGAACTACCCCGCGCACACCGGCCCGAGCGAACGCCGCCACTGCCTGGTGATCGGCGGCGAACAGCTGACCACGGCGACCGTCGCCAAGTGGCAGCGCGACCGCCTGCCCAACGCCGAGTACGTCAACGAGTACGGCCCGACCGAAACGGTCGTCGGCTGCTCGATCTACACCGTCCGCACACCCGCCGATCTGGCGCGCTGCGGCCACGCAGTCGCCATCGGCCGCCCGATCCAGAACACCCGCCTGTATGTGCTCAACGAATTGGACGAACCCGTGCCCGCCGGCGCCGTCGGCGAGCTGTGCATCGGCGGCGACGGCGTTACTCGCGGCTATCAGAACCTGGACGCGCTGACCGCCAGCCGCTTCCGCGAACACCGCTTCGGTCAAGGTGCGGTCGAGCGCCTGTATCACAGCGGCGATCTGGTGCGCTGCGGTCACGACGGCGAGCTGGAGTACCTGGGCCGCCGCGACGAACAGGTCAAGCTGCGTGGCTACCGCATCGAACTGGGCGAGATCGAATCCCAGCTCAAGCGCGATGCGCGGATCAGCGACGCAGCAGCGGTTATTCAGGGCGAGGGCAACGACCGGCGTCTGGTCGCGTTCGTCGCCAGCAGCGAGGCAGAAACCGCCCACACCGCGCTGGTCGACGAACTGCAACAAGCACTGCGCCAAAGCCTGGCCGAGTTCATGCGCCCGAGCGCGATCGCCGTGCTGGCGAGCCTGCCGCTGACCGCGAACGGCAAGGTCGACCGCGCGGCGCTGCCGTCGCTAGGCGGCGCAGTCGCCGCGGCCTACCGAGCGCCGGAGACCGAAACCGAGCGCGTGCTGGCGACCTTGTGGCAGGAACTGCTGGAACGCAGCGAACCGGTAGGCGCCGAAGACAACTTCTTCCGCCTCGGTGGCCACTCGCTGCTGGCCACGCGCATGGTCTTGGCGATCAACCAGCGCTGGGCGGACGCCGTGCAGCTCAAGGACATCTTCGAACAGCAGAGCCTGGCCGGGCTGGCGCTGCACATCGACGTCAAGCGGGTTTCGGCTTCCGCCGCGCGGCCCGACGGCGCGAACGGCGGCGCCGTTTACGAAGAAATGGAGTGGTAGTCATGGAAACCGCGAAACAGCTGCTGGCCTTGCTCGGCGCCAGGAACATCGAGCTTTACCTGGACCAGGGCAAGCTCAAGACCAAGGCCGCGCCGGGCGCGATCAGCGACGACATCGGCGCGCAGATCAAGACCCATCGCGACGACCTGATCGCGCTGTTGCAGGCCGCCGCGGCCGCGTCGGCCGGCATTCCCAAGGCCGACGGCGCCGAGGCGGTGACCTCGAGCCAGCGCCGGCTGTGGCTGAGCCAGAAGCTGGCCGACGCCAAGGCGATCTACAACGTGCCGCTGGCGGTCAAGCTCAGCGGCGCGCTCGACGAGGCGGCGCTGGCGCGGGCGCTGCGTCGCGTGGTCGAGCGCCATCAGGCGCTGCGCACCCGCTTCGTCGAACACGGCGGCGAAGTGGTCGCGCGGTTGGGCGAGGCGGGTCTGGAACTGGGCCGCCACAGCGTGGCCGCGCAGGACGACGAGGCGCTGCGCCGCAAGGTGGCCGAACTGGCCGCACACCCATTCGACTTGTCGCGCGAGCTGCTGTTCCGCGCCGACCTGATCCGCATCGATGCGGATCGTGGCGACGCGACCGAGCACGTGCTGGTCCTGTGCATGCACCACATCGCCGCCGACGGTTGGTCGTGCGCGATCCTGGTCAAGGAACTCGAAGCGCTGTACAACGCCGCCGACAGCGACGCCGCGCTGCCCGAGCTGCCGGTGCAGTTCGCCGACTATGCGCACTGGCTGCAAGCGCCGGAGCAGCAGCGCAGCGAGGCCGCACATCTCGAGTACTGGCGCGGCCAACTGCGCGACCTGCCGGCGGTGCACGCGCTGCCGCTGGACCACCCGCGTCCGCGGGTGCAGTCCTACGAAGGCGCCGAGCTCGACCACACCCTGCCCAAGGCGCTGACCGCGGCCGCGCGCGCGTTCGCCGCGCGCCAGGGCACCACCATGTATTGCCTGCTGCAGGCGGCGCTGGCGCTGGTGCTGGCGCGCTGGAGCAACGAGAAGGACATCGTGATCGGCACGTCTTCGTCCGGCCGCATCCATCCGCAGCTGGAGCACCTGGTCGGCTTCTTCGTCAATCCGCTGATCCTGCGCAACCGCATCGGCGAGGACGACACGGTCGCCGGATATCTGGCCGCAACCCAGCGCACGCTGCTGGAAGCGTTCGAACACCAGCAGGTCGCGTTCGAGCGCATCGTCGACGAAGTGCTGCCGGCGCGCTCGGCCAGCCACGCGCCGATCTTCCAGTTCATGTTCGACTACCAGGGTGCCGGCACCGGTACCGGTCGAGTCGCGTTGAACGGCCTGGACTGCGCGCTGCTGCCGATCGCCAGCCCCGGCGCGAAGTACGACATCGAAATCACCGCGACCGAATTGCCGGCGCGCCTGCACCTGCGCTGGGTGTATGCGGCGAAGCTGTTCGGCGAGGCCACCGTGCGGCGCTTGCAGCAGTCGTTCGAAACCCTGCTCGCGGCTTTCGTCGCCGTGCCCGAGGAACGCATCGCCGCGCTGCCGTTCCTGCCGGTGGACGAGGCCGCGTTCGTCGCCCGCGCCGCGCTCGGCCCACGCACCGAGGTCGCGCCGCAGACCCTGCCCGAGCGTTTCGCCGAAGTCGCGCGGCGCCTGCCGGACGCGGTCGCGGTCGAGTTCCAGGGCGAGGTCTACAGCTACGCCGAAATCGAATCGCGCGCCAACAAGCTCGCCCAGTTCCTGCGCAAGCTCGGCCTGCGCGCCGGCGGCCGCGCCGCGGTCTATCTGGAGCCGGGCCCGGAGTTGGTGATCGCGATCCTGGCCGTGCTCAAGGCCGGCGGCGCGTACGTGCCGATCGATCCGGCCTATCCGGAGGACCGGGTCGAATACATCCTCGAAGATGCCGCCACCCAGATCGTGCTGTGCAGCCGCGAGGCCATGAACGAAGGCCTGCCGGTCGAGCAGAAGATCGTTCCGGTCGACCTGGAGGTGCAGGACGCGCTGTTCGCCAGCCAGCCCGACCAGGCGCCGCAGTGGGACGCGGGCGACACGCCGACCATCGCCTATGTGCTGTACACCTCCGGCTCGACCGGCAAGCCCAAGGGCGCGGTGATCGGCCACGCCGCGCTCAACAACTATCTCGACCACGCCGCCGGCTATTTCCGCGACGATCTGCGCGGCGCCGTGGTCAGCTCGTCGATCGGTTTCGACGCCACCATCACCTCGCTGCTGGCGCCGCTGCTGCTCGGCCAGCGCGTGCTGTTGCTGGAAAGCGACCTCGACGCGGTGTTCGGCGGCCTCAAACAGCAATTGCTGCAAGACCCGCACGCGTGGCTGTTCAAGATAACCCCGGCGCACTTGTCGGCGCTGGGCCACGAATGCGCCGGCCTGGGCCCGCGCGATACCCGCCACGTGCTCATCATCGGCGGCGAACAGCTCGACTACGCGACGGTCGAGCAGTGGCGCTCGCGCTGGCTGCCGCAGGCGCGCTACGTCAACGAATACGGCCCGACCGAGACCGTGGTCGGCTGCTCGGTGTTCGCCATCGACGCGGATTCGGGGACGCTGCCGGCCAGCGGCGCGGTGCCGATCGGCAAGCCCATCGCCAACACCGGTTTGTACGCGGTCAACGACGGCCGGCTGGCGCCGGTCGGCGCGGTCGGCGAGTTGTACATCGCCGGCGCCGGTTTGGCCGAGGGCTATCTGAACCTGCCGGAGATCAGCGCGCAGCGCTTCGTAAGCCTGCCCGCGGTCGGCCCGCACCAGCGTTTCTATCGCACCGGCGACTTGGTGCGCCTGCGCGGCGACGGCGATTTCGAGTTCATCAAGCGCTGCGACGATCAGGTCAAGATCCGCGGCTACCGCATCGAGATCGGCGAGATCGAATCGGCGCTGCGCGCCGTCGCCGGCGTGCGCGAGGCCGCGGTGGTGGTGCAGGAGGACGCGGCGCAGCGCATGCTCGCGGCGTTCCTGCAGCCGGCCGACGAGGTTTCCGACGCCAAGGCGTTCCAGCAGCGCGTGCGCCAGGAACTGGCCAAGGCGTTGCCCGAGTACATGGTGCCGGCGGCGTTCGAGTTGATCGCCAGGTTGCCGCTGACGGTCAACGGCAAGGTCGACAAGGCGGCGCTGCCGAAGATCGACGTGGCCGCCTCGCTCGACCTCAACTACGCCGCGCCGCAGTCCGAGCTGGAAGGCGCGCTGTGCGCGTTGTGGCAGGGCGCGCTGGGCCTGGAGCGGGTCGGCATCCACGACAACTTCCTCGACATCGGCGGCAACTCGCTGATGTTCGTGCGCCTGCGCGCCGAGATCGAAACCCGCTTCGGCTGCAAGCTCGACATCACCGCGTTCTTCGAATACCCGACCATCGCCGAACTGGCCCGGCACCTGCAGCTGGCGCGCGGCGCCGCGGATGCGAATGCGGACGCCGGCGCAGACGCCGCGCCGGCGCAGCCGGCCGCTTTGGTGCGCCCGCACGCGCCGGTCGCGGTGATCGCGATGGCCGGGCGTTTCCCCGACGCCGACAGCCCCGACGCGCTGTGGGACAACCTGCGCGAAGGCCGCGAGGCGCTGCGCACGTTCAGCGCGGACGAGCTGATCGGCAACGGCTTCAGCGCCGGCGTGGTCGCCAACCCGGCGTTCGTGCCGTCGGCGGCGCTGCTGGACGAGGTCGAGCGCTTCGACGCCGAGTTCTTCCGCATGACCCCGCGCGAAGCGGAAGTGCTCGACCCGCAGCAGCGCCTGCTGCTGGAGTGCTCGGTGCAGGCGCTGGAAAGCGCGGGCTACGGCGACGGCGCGCGCCCGCGCCGTTGCGGGGTGTTCCTCGGCTGCGGCGAAAGCACTTATCTGGCCAACCATCTGCTGGCCAACATGGCGCTGCTGCGCGACCTGGGCCTCAACGTCCTGCACGCCAACAGCAATCATTACCTGGCCACCCGCATCGCCTACAAGCTCGACCTGACCGGGCCGGCGGTGAACATCGCCACCGCCTGTTCGACCTCGCTGGTGGCCGTGCACGAGGCCGTCGCCAGCCTGCGCGCGGGCGAGTGCGAGCTGGCCCTGGCCGGCGGCGCCGGCGTGTCCGAGTTCGGCCCCAGCGGCTATCTGTACCAGGAAGGCGGCATCGAATCGCCCGATGGCCGCTGCCGCGCCTTCGACGCCGGCGCGCGCGGTACGCGCGGCGGCAACGGCGCCGGCGTGGTCGCGCTCAAGCGCCTGGACGACGCGCTGCGCGACGGCGACAACGTGCTCGCGGTGATCCGCGGCAGCGCGATCAACAACGACGGTTCGCAAAAGGCCGGCTACACCGCGCCCAGCGTGGTCGGCCAGGCTGGCGTGATCGAAGCGGCGCTGCGCGATGCCGGGCTGGAGGCGCGCCAGATCCAGTACGTGGAAACCCACGGCACCGGCACGCCGCTCGGCGATCCGATCGAGTTCCGTGCGCTGCGCAAGGTGTTCCACGCAGCGCCGGTGCAGTCCTGCGCGCTGGGCACGCTGAAGCCGAACATCGGCCATCTCGACGCCGCCGCCGGCGTCGCCGGACTGATCAAGGCGGTGCAGGCGCTGCGCCACGCCACCTTGCCGCCGTGCCTGCATTTCGAGCGGCCCAACGACCTGATCGAAGTCGCCGACAGCCCGTTCTATTTCACCCGCCAGGCGACACCGTGGACCACCGACGACGGCGAACCGCGCCGCGCCGGCGTCAGCGCGTTCGGCATCGGCGGCACCAACGTGCACGTGGTGCTGGAGCAGGCGCCGGCCGTGGCGGTCGAAGCGGACGCGCAAGCGGGCTATCGCCTGATTCCGCTATCGGCCAAGTCAGAAGCTTCGCTGGGCGCGGCGGCCATCGCGCTGCGCGAGCACGTGCAGCGCGAGCCGCAGCAAGCGCTGGCCGACATCGCCTTCACCCTGCAAAGCGGCCGCGAGGCCTATGCGTGGCGGACCTTCGCCGTCGCCGACGGCCACGACGCGCTGGCGCAGGCGCTGGCGGACACCGCGCAACGCAAGCCGCGCCACCACGACGACGGCCGCACGCGGCTGGCCACGGTATTCCTGTTCCCGGGCCAGGGCGCGCAGTACGCCGGCATGGGGCTGGGCCTGCTCGGCGTCGCGCCGCGCTACAGCGAAGCCTTCGAGCGCTGCCGCGCGCTGATCGCCCGCCACGCCGGCTTCGACCTGCGCGAGAAACTCGCCGCCGGCGACGATGCCTTGTTGCCGACGCAAGTCGCGCAACCGGCGCTGTTCGCGCTGGGCTACAGCCTGGCGACGGAACTGATCGGCTTAGGGATCGAGCCCGAAGCGATGATCGGCCACAGCCTCGGCGAATTCGTCGCCGCCTGCGTCGCCGGCGTGTTCTCGCTCGAGGATGCGGTGCAGCTGGTATGCGCGCGGGCGCGGCTGATGCAGGCCGGCGCGCCCGGCGCGATGCTCGCGGTCAGCGCGCTCCGCGAAGAGGCCGAGCGCTGTTACGACACCGCCAGCGTCGCCTTGGCCGCGGTCAACGGGCCGCAGAACTATGTGGTGTCGGGCGCGGACGAGGCGATCGCGCGGGTCGAGGCGAGCGTGGCCGAAGCCGGTATCGAGTGCCGCCGGCTGCAAACCTCGCACGCCTTCCACTCGCCGATGATGGTCGCGGCCGCGGACGGTCTGCGCGAGGCCTTCGCCGGCGTGCGCCTGAATCCGCCGCAGCGCCGTTTCGTCTCCAACGTCAGCGGCGCCTTCATCAGCGCCGAGCAGGCTTGCGATCCGGAGTACTGGGTCGGCCACCTGCTGGCGCCGGTGCAGTTCGCGCGCGGCCTGGAATCGCTGTGCGCCGCGCTGGCCGCGCCCGATGTCGAGCTGGCCTTCGTCGAACTCGGGCCGGGGCAGGGGCTGACCCAACTGGTCCGGCGCAATCCCTGCGCCGCGAACGCGCTGGCCACGCCGTCGCTGCGTCATCGCCACGAGAGCGGCGATGACGCGTACTACTGGCTCAGCGCGATCGGCCGCTTGTGGTCGGCCGGCGCCGCACTCGACTGGCGCGCGCTGCAGGGCGAGGGCGCGCGCCGCCGCGTCGCGCTGCCGACCTATCGCTTCGAACGCAAGCGTTTCTGGATCGAGCGGCCGAAGGCCGGCGAGCGCCGCGCGCCGTTGGCGCCGACCGCGGTTTCCGACGATCCGCAGGATTGGTTCTACCTGCCCAACTGGCAGCTCGCGCCGGCCATCGCCGAGCCGGTCGAAGCGCCCGGCGACGCGGCCGCCGCATCGTCGTGGCTGGTGCTGGCCGACGAACTGGGCATCGCCCAGGCGCTGGCCGAACGCATCCGTCCGCACGGCGAGCCGCTGCTGCTGTGCGCGGACGGCGATGCGCCGCCGGCGCAGATCGACGACGACGCGCGCCTGCAGGCGCTGGTGTCGCAGCTGGCCGGGCACGCCTGCGTGTCGATCGCCTGCCTGTGGCCGCTGGGCGCGCCGGAGCAGGCGCACGACTACGCCGAGTTCGAACGCCGCCAGCAGCGCAGCTTCTATCCGCTGCTCAAGCTGCTCAAGGCGATCTTCGAACGCTGCCCGCGCCTGGAAGTGCGCTTGTACGCGGTCACCGACCGCGCCCTGCGGGTGACTGGCGTCGAGGCGATCCAGGCCGCGTCGGCGACGCTGCGCGGGCTGTGCAAGGTGGCCGCGCAGGAGAATCCGCAGATCGTCTGCCGCTTGATCGACATTGATCTCGGTGCCGCGCCGGCGCAACTCGCCGACGCGGCTGCGACCGCGCAGCGCGAGCGCATCGCCGAACAACTGTGGCGCGAGTTCAACGCCGCGCAGGACGCGCCGGAAGTGGCGCTGCGCGGCAACGGCCGCTGGCTCAAGCAATACCTGCCGCTGGCCGGCAGCCGTTGGGCGACGCCGCGCCAGCGCCTGCGCCCGCGCGGCCATTACCTGATCACCGGCGGGCTGGGCCGGATCGGCCTGCAACTGGCGACGTGGCTGGGCAGCGAGTTCCACGCCCGCATCAGCCTGCTGAGCCGGCGCGAGTTCCCGCCGCAGCAAGAGTGGGCGCGGGTCGAGGACGGCGCGTTCGGCGCCGACATCGCCGAGCAGGTGCGTTGCTTGAACGCGCTGCGCGCGGCCGGCGCCGAGGTCGAGGTGCTGCGCGCCGACGTCGCCGACGCGGCCGCGCTGGCGGCGGCGGTGGACGCGGCGGAGCAGCGCTTCGGCGCGCTCGCCGGCGTGTTCCACGCCGCCGGCAACGTCGAGGATTCGGTGTTGCCGCTGGCCGCTACCGACGAGGCTGCGTGCCGGCGCCAGTTCGCATCCAAGGCCGCCGGCCTGATCCACCTGCAAAGCGCGCTGCGCGGCCGCACGCCGGACTTCTGCCTGGTGATGTCGTCGCTGGCGGCCGAGCTCGGCGGACTGGGCTTCACCGCTTACGCCGCGGCCAATGCCTACGCCGACGCGTTCGTGCAGCGCATGCGCAACGACGGCCACGACTTTTGGTGCGCGATCGACTGGGACGGCTGGAATTTCTCCGCCAGCGCCGGCGCGCACGGCATCGAGCACGCCATGCGCCCGACCGACGGCATGCGCGCGTTCGCCGTGGCGATGCAGCACTGCGACCAGCCGTGCCTGATCAATTCCACCACCGACCTGGACGCGCGCTTCGCGCGCTGGGTCGGCGGCCTGGGCGAGCAGGGCGCGGACGCGGCGCAAGCGCACGAGCGGCCGCAGCTGTCGCAGCAATACGCCGCGCCGTCCAGCAAGACCGAAGAGGCGGTGGCGCGGCTGTGGCAGGACGTGCTGGGCATCGAGGGCATCGGCGCGCACGACAGCTTCTTCGAGCTCGGCGGCGATTCGCTGATCGCGACCCGCCTGGTGGCGAAGGTGCGCACGCATTTCAACGTCGCCGACCGGGTGTTCTCGCTGTCGGACTTCTTCGCCCAGCCCACCGTCGCCCACACCGCCGCGCGCATCGACGGCCTGTCGGTGGCGGCGAAGCTGGCGTCGAAGCGCGAGGAGCTGCGCGCCGAGGCGGTGGTCGAGGAAGGGGAGTTCTAGCGGGAAATCCACCAGACCGGAACGGCCGCCCGGCGCGGTCGGCGCCTGCGGGCGCGAACGCCGGACGGACCGGGCGATGGATTTTCTTTGGCGTCATTCAGCGGGGGCAAACATGAACGTGGTGGAAGGCATCATCGAGCGGGCCCTGCAAGCGCAGGTCGCGCTGTATCTCAAGGACGGCAAGCTCGCCTACACGGCGGCCGGCGACGGCCTGTCCGACGCGCTGCGCGCGGAAATCGGCGCGCACAAGACCCAGATCATCGAATACCTCAGCGCGCTGTCCGCGCACGCCGGCGACCGCGACGGCGGCTGGACGCTGGAGCGCGCGCCGCGCGACGGCGCGCGCCCGCTGTCGTCGCAGCAGCGGCAGATCTGGCTGGCGCAGAAGATCAACGAGCAAGGCCAGTACAACATCGCCAACGCCTTCGAGTTCCGCGGCCCGCTGGACCGCGCGCTGCTGGCGCGCACCCTGGCCTATGTGCTGGAGCGGCACGAGATCCTGCGCACGGTGTATGTCGCCGACGCGGCCGGCGAAGTGTCGCAGCGCGTGCTCGACGCCGCGGCGTTCGCGCTCGACGGCGCCGACCTGTCCGCGCTCGACGCCGACGCCCAGCACGCCGACGTGGCTGCGCGCGTCGCCGCCGAACAGGCCCGGCCGTTCGACCTGGGCCGCGATTTCCCGATCCGCGCCGCGTGCTACTACTGCTCGCCCACGCGCGCGGTGGTGTCGATCGTGATTCATCACATCGCCTCCGACGGCTGGTCGCAGGAGCTGCTGGTGCAGGAGATCGGCGCGGTCTACCAGGCGCTGAGCCAGGGCCGCGCGCCGGCGCTGGCGCCGCTGCCGCTGCAGTACGGCGATTACGCCCACAGCCAGCACAAGGCGCTGGCCGAGGGCCGTTTCGAACGCGAGCGCGGCTACTGGCTCGAACAACTCGCCGACGTTCCGGCCGAGCCGACCCTGCCGGCCGACTTCGCCCGGCCCAAGGTGTTCGTGTCGTCCGGCGCAGCGCTGGAATCGCGCCTGGACGCCGAACAGACCGGCCGCCTGAGCGCGCTGGCCAAGCGCCACAACCTGACCTTGTTCATGCTGCTGGAATCGACCCTGGCGCTGCTGATCGCGCGCTGGAGCGGGCGCGAGGACGTGGTCGTGGGTTCGCCGATCGCCGGGCGCGAACTGGCCCAGACCCACGGCATGATCGGCCTGTTCGTCAACCTGCTGCCGCTGCGCGCGCACTGCCCGGCGCGCGGCTCGCTGGAGCAGTACCTGCTCGACAGCAAGGCGCGCCTGCTGCAGGCCTTCGCCATGCAGTCGCTGCCGCTGGGCGTGGCGATGGAAGCGCTCGGCGTCGAGCAGACGATGGGCCACACGCCGTTGTTCCAGGCCGTGTTCAATCTGCAGACCGTCGCCGACGGCAGCCTCGGCCTGGGCGAGGTCGAGCTGGCGCCGCTGCCGCAGGCGCCGCTGATCAAGTACGACCTGGAAGTGGTCGCGCTGCAGGGCGCCGATGGATTGTCGCTGAGCTGGAAGTACGCCGACCGTTTGTTCGCCGCCGCCACCATCGAGAAACTGGCGCAGGCTTATCGCGCGGTGCTGATCCAGATCGGCGCGGGCGAAGCGGCCGATCTGGCCGATCTGGCCGATCTGGCCGATCTGGCCGATCTGGCGTTCGGCGATCTCGGCGCGCGCGCCGGAGATGCCGGTGCGGCCGTAGCCGACGAGCGCGAACGCGCCTGCGCCATCGTCCAGGCGCACTTTCCCGAAGCGCGGATCGCCTGGGTGCGCCAGGGCGGGGCGACCGCGCCGCGCAACGTCGTCCACCTGCTGCCGGCCTCGCTGGTGGCCGGCGACGAACTGTCGCAGCGCCAGGCCGCCGCCACCGCGCAGTTGCAGGACGAACTCGGCGCCGCGTGGCGCCCCGATGCCTGGTCGCTGGCCGGCGAAGACTGCCTCAGCGCGTCGGGCAAGCTCGACAAGAAGAAGTTGCCGGCGATCGCCTTCGCCCTGGAAACGCCGATCCAGCGCGAAGTCGCGGCAGTGTGGCGGGAAATGCTGGAGTGCGGCGAGATCGGCCTGACCGACGATTTCTTCGACCTCGGCGGCAATTCGATCAAGGCCATGCGCGCCACCTCCAAGCTGTCGCAGGTGTGCTCGGTGGAAATGCAGATCCGCGACATCTTCGAACACACGGTGCTGGCCGACTACGCCGCCCAGGTCGAGGCGCGCGCGTCGTCGACCCGGCCGGCCATTGGTAAGCGCCCGCACGGCGAGCGCATGGCGCTGTCGTTCTCGCAGGAGCGGCTGTGGTTCATCGACCAGCTCAACGGCGGCAGCCCGGAATACAACATGCCGGCGCTGTTCCAGCTCGAAGGCCGCTTCGACCTGGATCTGGCCGAACGCGCGCTGCGCCGGGTGCTGGAACGCCATGAAGTGCTGCGCACGGTCTACGCCGGCGACGAAGCCGGCGCGGCCCAGCGGGTGCTGGAACAGTTCGACTTCCGGGTCGAGCGCGTCGACCTGCGCGCGCTGGACGAGGCGCAGGCGCGCGAGGAACTGGCGCGGCGCGTGCATGCGGACATCGCCCGCCCGTTCGATCTGGTCCACGACCTGATGGTGCGCGCGAGCTGGTTCTCGCTCGCCGCGAGCGACAACGGCGCCGAACGCGGAGTGCTGCTGTTCAACGTCCACCACATCGCCTGCGACGGCTGGTCGCAGGATTTGCTGGTCAACGAGTTCGTCGTCGCTTATCGCCAGCTCGACGGCGAAGGCGGCAACGGCGCGCCGCCGCCGGAACTGCCGGCGCTGTCGATCCAGTACGGCGACTACGCGCACTGGCAGCGGCAGTGGCTGGGCAGCGGCCAGTTCGACCGCCAGCTCGACTACTGGCTGCGCCAGCTCGAAGACGTGCCCGCGACCCATCAGCTGCGGCTCGACCGGCCGCGCCCGCAGGTCAAGGCCTATCTCGGCGACAGCCTGATCGGCGGCGTCGACCAAGCCACGACGCAGGCGCTGGACGCGCTGGCCAAGCGCTTCCAGCTCACCCCCTTCATGCTGACCCACGCCGCGCTGGCGCTGGTGCTGGCGCGCAACGGCAACAGCGACGACATCGTGGTCGGCACGCCGGTGGCCAATCGCCACCAGGCCCAGACCGAGCACCTGATCGGCTTCTTCATCAACACCCTGGTGCTGCGCCTGCGCACCGGCCACGCCAACCTCGCCGATTACCTGCGCGAGGTCCGCCAGGTCCACCTCGACGCGCAGACCCACCAGGACGTGCCGTTCGAGCTACTGGTCGACCGCCTCAACATCCCGCGCAGCGCCCAGCACACGCCGCTGTTCCAGATCATGCTGACCTCCGACGCCGATTACGGCCTCAAGCGCGGCGACGAGCGCGCCTTGCTGGAGCTGCCCGGCGCGCACATCCGCACCTATCCGTTCGAAGGCTCGGGGGTGAAGTTCGATCTGGAAGTGCACACCCGCTGGACCGCCGAAGGCGCGGCGATCAGCTGGACCTACGACCGCGACATCTTCGACCGCGACAGCGTCGAGCGCTTGGACCGTCAGCTGACCCAGACGCTGTCCGCTCTGGCGGCGCTGGCCGCCGACGCGGACGCCGCGGCGCAAACCGCGCTGGGCGAACTCGGCCAGCCGGCGGCCGACGAGCGCCGCCAGGTGCTGTACGACTTCAACGCGACCCAAACGGCGTATCCGCGCGACGCGTTGGCGCACAAGCTGTTCGAAGCGCAGGCGCGACGGACGCCGCAGGCGATCGCGCTGGCCTACGAAGACCGGCGCCTGAGCTATGCCGAGCTGGACGGGCTGTCGAACCGGTTGGCGCGGCATCTGACCGGCCTGGGCGTCGGGCCCGATGCGCGGGTGGCGCTGTGCGTGGACCGCGGCATCGAGATGGTGGTGGGCGTGCTCGGCGTGCTCAAGGCCGGCGGCGCTTACGTGCCGGTGGATCCGACCTATCCGTCCGACCGCCTGGCCTATGTGCTGGCCGACTGCGCGCCGCAGGCGGTGCTGACCCAGGCCGCGCTGCGCGAGCGCCTGCCCGCGCTGCAGACGCCGGTGATCGCGCTCGACGAGGCGATGCGCGACGCGGCCGGCGACGAGCCTGCGCTCGACGCGCCCGAGGTCGCCGGCCTGTCGCCGTCGAATCTGGCCTACCTGATCTACACCTCCGGTTCGACCGGCCAGCCCAAGGGCGTGATGGTCGAACACGACGGACTGGCGAACTATCTGCAGTGGGCGTGCGACTACTATGCCGGCAACCGCCGCATCGACGCCATCGTCTCCACGCCGCTGGCCTTCGACGCGACCGTCACCAGCCTGTACCTGCCGCTGCTGCTCGGCGGCACCGCGACCTTGCTGCATTCGGGGCTGGAGGCGGTGGAGCTCGAGCAGCAGCTGCTGGCGGCGCGCGAGCCGCAGTTGGTCAAGATCACGCCCTCGCACCTGACTGCGATCGGGCAGGACCTGCCCGACGAGGGATGCCCGCCGCATCTGTTCGTGGTCGGCGGCGAAGCGCTGCCGGCGGCGACGGTGGCGCGCTGGCGCCGGGTGTCGCCGCGCGCGCGCATCGTCAACGAATACGGGCCGACCGAAACCGTAGTGGGCTGCAGCGTCTACGACGCGGCTGATCTGGCGGCGGCGCACGCCGGCGTGCCGGTCGGCAAGCCGATCGGCAACGCGCGCATCTATCTTCTCGACGAGGCCGGCCGGCCGGTGCCTGTCGGCGCGGTCGGCGAACTGAACATCGGCGGCGCCGGCGTGGCGCGCGGTTATTGGAACCGCGCCGAACTCAGCGCGCAGCGCTTCATCGCCGATCCTTTCAGCGACGAACCCCAGGCGCGCATGTACCGCAGCGGCGACCTGGGCCGGTGGTTGCCGGACGGCAACATCGAGTTCCTCGGCCGCAACGATTTCCAGGCGAAGATCCGCGGCTTCCGCATCGAGCCGGGCGAGGTCGAAGCCGCGCTGCTGCGCTGCGCCGGGGTCAAGGACGCCGCGGTGCTGGTGCGCGAGGACGCACTGGGCGATGCGCGCCTGATCGCCTACGTGGTGCCCGCGGCGGACGCCGGCGGCGAATCGGCGGCGCAGGCCTTGCGCGAGGAGCTCGCTCGGACGTTGCCGGCGTACATGTTGCCCGCCGCGATCGTCGCGCTCGAACGGCTGCCGCTGACCGCCAACGGCAAGCTGGACCGACGCGCGCTGCCCGCGCCGCAGGCGCGCCCGGCCAAGCCGCCGACGGCGCCGCGCAGCGACAGCGAACGGATGCTGCTGGGCGTATGGCAAAGCCTGTTGCCGAACGCGGCGGTCGGCTGCGACGACGACTTCTTCGCCCTCGGCGGCAACTCGCTGCTGCTGGCCCGGCTGCACAGCAAGATCAAGGCCGAATGCGGGGTGAGCATTCCGTTGGGGACGCTGTTCTCGCACCGCAACATCGCCGCCCAGGCGGCCATCATCGAAAGTTTTCTGGCCGTCAGCCGCGCGGAAGACGCGCTGGACGAAGACGTCGTCGAAGAGGAACTGTGAAATGGCAACGGATTTGTTGAAGGAAGCCAGCGCCGCCGGCGTGGCGTTGTTCCTTAGCAACGGCAAGCTCAAGGTCCGGGCCGGCAAGGGCGCGCTCAGCGACGGATTGCGCCAGCGCATCCTCGACGCCAAGGAAGAGATCGTCGCGCTGCTGAGCGAGCTGGAAGGCCTGCGCATGGAGGACGGCAGCGACGCGATCAAGCCGGCGCTGCGCCGCGACGGGCGGCTGCCGCTGTCGCTGCAGCAGCAAAGGCTGTGGGTGCTGGAGGAGCTGTATCCGGGCAGCGTCGACTACAGCATGCCGTTCGCGTTCCGCATCCGCGGCGAATTCTCGGTCGAGCACGCGCAGGCCGCGCTGGCCCAGGTCGCGGCGCGCCACGAAGCGCTCAGGACCAGCTTCCATCGCGACGACGAGGACATTTACCAGCGCTGCGAGGACAACCTGTCGCCGCGCGTCGCCCGCCACGACCTCAGTGGGATTGCCGCGCACGAGCGCGACGACGCGATCCGGCGCTTCATCGCCGAGGATGCGGCCGCGCCGTTCGACCTGGGCCGCGCGCCGCTGCTGCGCGCGGCGTGGCTGCAACTGGCCGCGGACGAGGGCGTGCTGTACTTCAATCTGCATCACATCGTCTTCGACGGCTGGTCGATGGACGTGCTGCTGCGCGAGTTCGTCGCGTTCTACCGCGAACGCGCCCTGGGCGAGCCCAGCGCGCTGCTGCCGCCGAGCATCCAGTACGCCGATTACGCCGTGTGGCAGCGCCAGCGGCTGAGCCAGGACCGCCTCGACGAACACCTGGGCTACTGGACCCAGGCGCTGTCGGCGGCGCCGATCGTGCATTCGCTGCCGCTGGACTTCGAGCGGCCCAAGGTCAAGAGCCAGCGCGGCGAGCTGTTCCGCAGCCGCGTCCCCGCGGCCCGGCTGGGCGAATTGCAGGCCTTCGCCGAACGCCAGGACATCACTTTGTTCATGCTGCTGCACGGCGCGTTGTCGCTGGTGCTCGCGCGCTACGGCTCGGAGCCCGACGTGGTGGTGGGCACGCCGGTGGCGAACCGCGGCAGCAGCCAGCTCGACGAGCTGATCGGGTTCTTCATCAACACCCTGGTGCTGCGGGTGTCGTGCGAGGAATCGCAGAGCGTGCGCGAGTTCTTCGCGCAGGTGCGCGAAGTCGATCTGGGCGCGCAGTCGCGCCAGGACATTCCGTTCGAGATGCTGATCGAGCGCCTGGACATCCCGCGCAGCACCGCGCACACGCCGTTGTTCCAGGTGATGCTGTCGCTGGACAACAACGCCCGCACCGCCAGCAGCGGCGGCGCGTTCGAGGTGGAGGCGGTGGACGTCGGCATCGGCCAGGCCAAGTACGACCTGACCTTGAACGCCGGTATCGGGCCGCAGGGCCTGGAGCTGAGCTGGGTCTACGACACCTCGCTGTTCCGCGCCGAGACGGTGCGCCGCCTCGACGGCCATCTGGACGTCCTGCTGCAGGCGCTGACCGGCGATCCGCAGCGGCGGCTGAGCGAACTGGATTCGCTCGGGCCGGAGGAGCGCGCGTTCGTGGCCGACGACCTGGTCGGCGAGACGGTCGCGATCGACCCCGAACTGCTGCCCGACCGCCAGGTCGCGGCGACCGCGCGCCTGCGCCCGGATGCGGTCGCGGTGCGCGCCGGCGGCGCGGCGCTGAGCTACGCCGAGTTGGACCGCCAGATCGACCACGTGGCGAACCTGCTGGCTGCGCGCGGCATCGACCGCCAGGATCGCGTCGGCATCGTGCTGCCGCCGTCGCCGGCGATGGCGGCCGCGGTGCTGGCGTGCCTGCGCGTCGGCGCGGTGTACGTGCCGATCGATCCGGCCGCGGCGCAGAAGAAGATCGACCACATCGTCGCCGACAGCCAGATCAAGCTGCTGCTGACGGTGTCGACGCTGCCGGACTTCACCCGCGCCAGCGGCGTGCAGGCCTGCTACCTCGACGAAGCGCTCGAGCGCGCCGACTGGCGCGCGGCCGCGCCGGCGCCGGTGGCGGACTGCGGCGCCGACGATCTGGCCTACATCCTCTACACCTCCGGTTCGACCGGCCAGCCCAAGGGCGTGGCGATCGCGCGCGGCGGCCTGAGCAACTACCTCGGCCACTGCCTGCGCGTCTATGCCGGCGAGCGCTTCGAGGAAGCGGTGATGAGCTCGCCGCTGAGCTTCAACGCCACCATCACCACCTTCTTCACTCCGCTGATCTGCGGCGCCACCTTGCGCATCCTCGATGCGCGCCAGGAAGCGCTGGCCCGCGAGCTCGGCGAGCTGATGCTCGGCGATGCGGTGTCGCGCCTGTTCAAGCTGACGCCCGCGCACCTGGACCTGCTGCTGCGCTACTGGCGCGAACAGGACGAGACGCGGCGCGGGCGAGCGCCGGTGCAGGTGGTGATCGGCGGCGAGCAATTGCTGAAGAAAACCCTGGAGCCGTTCCTGGATCGGCTCGCCGCGGGTTCAACTTTCGTCAACGAATACGGCCCGACCGAGACCGTGGTGGGCTGCTGCACCTACACCGTGCGCGAGCGCGCCGACTTCGCCGGCGACGGCGCGGTGGTGCCGATCGGGCGGCCGATCCAGAACACCCGCCTGCAGTTGTTGCGCGAAGGCGGCCTGAGCCCGCTGGGCGCTACCGGCGAGCTGTTCATCGCCGGCGCCGGCGTCGCCCGCGGCTACCTCAACCAGCCCGAGCTGCAGCAGCGCCATTTCGTCGAGCGCGAAGCCGGCGGGCGGGCGACGCCGTTCTACCGCAGCGGCGATCTGGCGCGTTACGGCGACAATGGGCAACTGATCTTCGTCGGCCGCAACGACGAGCAGATCAAGCTGCGCGGCTATCGCATCGAGCCGGCCGAAATCGAAGCCTGCCTGTGCGCGTTCGCCGGCGTGGCCGAGGCCTGCGTGCTGCTGTCGGACCGCCTGGCGACGCCGTCGCTGGTGGCGTATGTGGTCGCCCCCGGCGCCGCCGGGCGCGAGGACGCGCTCGCCGCGCAACTGCGCGATTGGTGTAAGGCCGGGCTGGCGGCGCCGCAGGTGCCGGCGGCGTTCAAGTTCGTCGCCCAGCTGCCGACCACGGCCAACGGCAAGGTCGACAAGCGCGCGCTGGCGGCGCTGCCGCTGAATCTGCAGCCGACGACGTCCTACGCCGCGCCGGAAACGCCGATCCAGCAGGCGCTCGCCGAACTGTTCGCTGGCCTGCTCAAGCACGAGCGGGTCGGCATCCACGACAACTTCTTCGACCTCGGCGGCGATTCGATCCTGGCGATCCAGACGGTGTCGCGCGCCAAGAAGGCGGGGCTGCAGATCACCACCCGGCAGATCTTCGAACATCAGACCGTGGCCGGGCTGAGCAAGGTCGCGGTGAAGTTGGGCAGCCAGACGGTGGGCGTGGAAACCGGCGCCGGCCCGTTCGCGCTGACGCCGATCCAGCAATGGTTCGTGCACGCCCAACCGCAGACGCTGAACCACTACAACCAGAAGCTGTTCCTGGAAGCGCCGGCGCAGCTGGACGGCGCCGCGCTGGCCAGGATCGTCGAGGCGCTGCTGCGCCGGCACGACGGCCTGCGCTCGACCTTCGCCGAGCGCGATGGCGCCTGGGCCGCGCACGAGCGGCCGTTCGACACCGCATTGCTCGAACGCAGCGTGGCGGTGGAAACGCTGCCCGACGGCGTGGAGGAAAGCCGCCGCTTCATCGCCGCGCGCTGCAACCACTACCAGGCCAGCCTGAACCTGGAGCACGGGCCGTTGTTCAAGGCCGTGCTGTTCGCCGGCGAACGCGGTTCGCGCTTGCTGATCCTGGCCCATCACATGGTGGTGGACGGCGTGTCCTGGCGCGTGTTGCTCGAGGATTTCGAGCGCGCCTGGCGCCAGCTCGCGGCCGGCGAGCCGATCGCGCTCGGCGCCAAGGGCACGTCCTACCAATACTGGAGCGGGTTGCTGGCGCGCACCGCCGCCGGCGATGCGGTCGGGCAGGAACGCGATTACTGGCGCGAGCAACTGGCGGCCGACAACTTCGGCTTCCGCGAGTTCGAGCCGGCGCAACCGCCGGCGGTGGCCAGCGGCAAGCAGGTGGTGCTGGAGTTGTCGGCGGACGACACCGCGGCGCTGCTGACCCACGCCAACACGCCGTACGCCACCCGCACGCTGGAACTGCTGCTGGCCGCGGTGTACCTGGGCCTGGCGCCGTGGGCCGGCCGCGACGCGTTCGCGGTGGAACTGGAAGGCCACGGCCGCGAAACGCTGGAAGCCAACCTGGACCTGTCGGAAACCCTGGGCTGGTTCACCTGCATGTACCCGCACGTGCTGCGCGGCGTAGCCGGCGACGTCGGCGCGACCTTGCGCGCGATCAAGGAAGACGCCCGCGCCATTCCCGGCGGCGGCATCGGCTTCGGCATGCTCAAGTACCTGGCGCGCGAGCCGTCGCTGCAGGACGAGCAGCGCGCGCCGCACATCGTGTTCAACTACCTCGGTCAGCTCGACCAGGGCGGCCCAGCGCAGTCGGCGTTCGCCCTGGCCAACGAAGACGCCGGCGCCGAGATCGCGCCGAACGCGCGCCGCGGCCATCGCCTGGTGATCACCGCCTTCGCCCTGGGCGGCCGCATGCGCCTGAACCTGGACTACAGCCAGGACGAGTACAGCCAGGCCACGGCCGCGGCGATGGCGCAGTCCATCGTCGCCGCCGCGCAGGCGCTGGTGGAGCATTGCGGCAAGCAGCACGCGCGCGTGTTCACGCCTTCGGACTTCCCGCTGGCGGCGATCGGCCGCGAAGCGCTGGACCGGCTGCAGGCGGCCGAGGAGATCGGCGATCTCTACCCGAGCACGCCGATGCAGCGCAGCATGCTGGCGGCCAACGAGCTGCACCGCTCGGCCTATGTCGCGCAGTTCTATCCGATGTTGCGCGGCGCGCTGGACCCGGCGCTGTTCGCCCAGGCCTGGCAGGGCGTGGTCGACCAGTACGTGGTGCTGCGCACCCGCTTCGTGGTCGAGGACGGCGTGCAGCATCAACTGGTGCGCAAGCGGGTCGAGGCGGCGCTGGAGTACGTGGACCTGTCGGATTGCGGCGAAGCGCAGCAGCAGGCCCGATTCCGCGCCCTGTGCGAACGCGAGGAAACCCTGGGCTTCACCGGCGCCGAGCCGGCGATGTACCGGATCGCGCTGGTGCGGTTGAGCGCGGATCGCCACCGCCTGTTGTTCACCAGCCACCACAGCATCCTGGATGGGTGGTCCATTCCGTTGCTGTTGAACCAGTTGCTGCACAACGTCAAGCAGCTAAGTCGGGGCGAATCGCTGAAGCCGGCGGCCGAGGCCGATTACGACGCCTACATGGCCTGGTTGCTCCGGCAGGACGCCGATCGCGCGGCCGAGGTCTGGCGCGATTATCTGGCCTGCGATGTCGCTCCGGCGACCTTGAAACTGCCGCGGCACGACCAAGGCGAGCATCCGACCCACGCGCTGTCGCAGGAAGTCATCGACGCCGAACAGACCCGGGCGATCCGCGACTTCGCCCGCAGCTACGGCGTCACGTTGAACACCTTGGTGCAGTTCGCCTGGGCGCTGGTGCTGCGGGCCTACAGCGGATCGTCGGACGTGACCTTCGGCGCGGTGGTGTCCGGCCGGCCGCAAGAGGTCGAGAACGTCGACCGCATGGTCGGACTGTTCATCAACACCTTGCCGGTGCGGGTCAAGATCGAATCCGGCCCGTCCGGCCCGCAGCTCAATGCGCTGCAGAAGGTCTTCCACCACAACAACGGCTACGCCTTCCTGGCCTACAGCGAGATCAAGCGCAACGCCGGCTTCAGCGGCGAGGCGGCGCTGTTCGAGACCTTGATCGACTTCAAGAACTATCCGATCAACGAGCACGAATCCGACGGCGGCGGCGCCGAACTGGCGGTGGAAGCGCCGGAAGGCTACGGCACCAACAGCTTCGATATCTCGCTGACGGTCGGCGTGTACGAACGCATCATGTTCAACTGCAACTACCGCAGCGACCTGTACGACGCCGGCTATGTGGCGCAGATGCTGTCGTACCTGTCCGAAGCGCTGGTCGGGCTGGCGCAGGGCCGCGCGGTCGAGACGATCGTGCCGGCTCTGCCCGATCTGTCCGAGCCGCCGGCGCCGGCGTTCGCGCCGCCCGCGCACGCCGAGGCGGACGCGGACCTGCCGCTGCACTGCAGCTTCGAGCGCATCGCCGCGGCGTCGCCCGGGCGCGCCGCGCTGAGCTGCGGCGACCGCACGCTGAGCTTCGGCGAACTCGATGCGCTCGCCAACCGCATCGCCCGCTCGCTGATCGAGCAGGGCGTCGGCGCCGGCGAACCGGTCGGACTGATGTTCGAGCGCGGGGTGGAATCGATCGCCGGCCTGTTGGGCATCTTTAAGGCCGGCGCTGCTTACCTGCCGATCGATCCGGCCTACCCGGACGAGCGCAAGCGCTACATGATCGAAGACAGCGGCCTGCGCCACCTGTTGTGCGCCGGCGATAGCGGCCCGGCGGCGCTGAGCGGCGTTCGCCAGCATCCGATCGACCGCGCCGAGGCGCTGGCCGGATTCTCCGCCGAGCCACTGTCCGCCGCGCCGCCGGCGCCGGCGAGCCTGGCCTATGTCATCTACACCTCCGGCTCGACCGGCAAGCCCAAGGGGGTGATGGTCGAACACCGCAACCTGCGCTATCTCGCCGACGGCATGCGCGCGCTGGGCTTCGACGGCAGCGGCTGCTGGGCGGCGGTGGCCTCGTTCTCGTTCGACGCGTCCTTGCAGGGCGTGTGCCATCTGCTTCAGGGCGGCCACCTGGTCGTGCTCACCGACGAGGAAAAGATCGACGCGGACCGGTTGCGCCAGCGCTTGCTCCAGCATCGCGTCGACGTCGTCGATTGCACGCCGACGCTGCTCGACAGCTGGCTGGAGCAGGGCGCCGAGGACGTGCTGCCGAGTCTGGTGATCGGCGGCGAAGGCATCCCGGAGGCGTTGTGGCGGCGGCTGGCCGAACGCCGGCGGCCGGGAATCCGCCACTTCAACGCCTACGGGCCGACCGAGTGCACGGTCAACGCCAGCATGGCCGAGATCGAAGGCGAGCGGCCGCACATCGGCCGTTGCCTGGCCGGCGCCTATGGCTTGGTGCTCGATGCGCAGGGTTCTCCCTGTCCGGTCGGCGTGGCCGGCGAGCTCTACCTCGGCGGCCGCGGCGTCTCGCGCGGCTATCTGGGCAAGGACGAACTGACCGCGCAGCGCTTTCTCGCCGACACCGTCAGCGGGCGCGCAGGACGGCTGTATCGCACCGGCGATGCGGTGCGCCTGTCGCCCGACGGCGATTTCGAGTACCTCGGGCGCCTGGACGATCAGGTCAAGATCAACGGCCACCGGATCGAGCTGGACGAAATCGCGCGCGTGCTGGAAAGCCATCCGGCGGTCGAATCGGCGCTGGTGCTGACCAGCGACGCGGACACCGGCCGCACCCAACTGGTGGCCTGCGTGCGTTCGCCGGAGCGCGCCGACAGCGCGAGCCTGCCGGCCGAGCTGAGCGACTGGCTGCGCCAGCGCCTTCCGGCCTACATGCAGCCGAACCGCTACGTCGCGACCGACGCCTGGCCGATGACCGGCAACGGCAAGATCGACCGGCGCCGCTTGCTGGCGGCCGCTTCGGCGCAGGCCGCGGCCGGACGCGCCGAGGCCTCGGCGAGCGCCGCGGAAATCCTGCTGCGCGCGCTGTTCGCCGAGGTGCTGGGCCGGGATTCGGTCGGGCTGGACGAGAATTTCTACGAACTCGGCGGCGACTCGATCCTGGCCATCCGCCTGATCGCCAAGGCGGCCAAGGCCGGGATCAAGATCAGCATCAAGCAGTTCGCCGCCCATCCTTCGGTGCGCGCCCTGGCCCAGGCCTGCGCGGGCGAAGCCGCTACGGCGCCGCAGTCGCGGTTGCGCGAGACCCTGCACGGATTGTTCGCCGAGGTGCTGGGCCGCGACAGCGTCGGCGCGGACGAGAACTTCTACGAACTCGGCGGCGATTCGATCCTGGCCATCCGCCTGATCGCCAAGGCGGCCAAGGCCGGGATCAAGATCAGCATCAAGCAGTTCGCTGCTCATCCCTCGGTCGCGGCGCTGGCGCGGGTGTGCGGGCAGGCCGCGGGCGAAGGCGAGGGCGCCGCGGTCGAAGGCGCGCAGCGGCTGCTGCCGATCCATCACAAGGTCGTGGTCGAGCAACTGCACGTCGGCGCCGAGGTGTTCGACCACTTCAACGGCGGCTCGCTGTTCGCGGTGCCGCGCGGCTTGGACCAGGCGCGCCTGGACGAGATCTACCGCGCGCTGCGGCGCAAGCACGACGCGCTGCGGCTGGCCTTCGACCTGGCCGGGACGGAACCGGCCGCGCGCTATCTGCCGGCCGATGCGGCGGTATTCGCCGACGCCGTGTCGGTGCGCGAGGTCGATGCGGGCGAGGCCGACATCGCCGCGGCGGTGAGCGCGCTGTGCCGGCCGCTGCAGAGCGGTTTCCGGCTGGCCGAGGGCGGCTTGTTCAAGCTGGTCCTGATCCGCGCGTCCGACACCGACCGCTTGCTGATGCTGGCGCATCACGCCATCGGCGACGTCGTGTCCTGGCATGTGCTCGTCGCCGATCTGGCCGACGCCGTCGGCCAGGCGCTGCGCGGCGAAACCGTGCGCCTGCACGGCAAGAGTTCGTCCTACCAGGCCTGGGGCGACTACCTGGACGCCTGCGCGAAGAACGGGACGTTCCGCGCCGAGCTGGATTACTGGAAGGCGCAACGCGATCCGGCGCGGTTGGCGCCGGTGGCGCTGGATGCCGAGGTGACCGCCGAGCTGGGCCATTGGCGCCAGGCGCCGCTGGCGCTGGATGCGCAGGCTACGGCCGATCTGCTGGAAAGCGCCGCGGCCTATCCGGGCGCCGACGTCAACGCGCTGTTGCTGGCGGCGCTGTACCGCGGGCTCAAGCGCTGGAACGGCGGGCGCGGTTACTGCGTCCTGCTGCAGAGCCACGGCCGCCATGCCGACGCGACCGCGCTGGACCTGTCGCAGACGGTCGGCTGGTTCACCCAGAACCATCCGCTGCTGCTGGATTTCGACGCGGCCGGCATCGACCGCGACATCGCCGCGGTCGGCGCCACCTTGGCCGGTGTGCCCAATCGCGGTCTGGGCTACGGCGTGCTGCGTTTCCTTGCCCGCGAGCCGGCGTTGCAGCCCGCCGGGGCGGAGCCGTTCCAGGTGCTCTTCAACTATCTGGGGCGTTTCGATTCGATGGTGCGCGACGCCGCGCCGCTGACGTTCCTGGCCGAGGACATCGGCCCGATCAGCCATCCGCGCCTGCCCAGCTCGGTGCCGATGGGGTTCCAGGGCGGCGTCTATTCGGGACGGTTGTCGATGAACCTCGAATTCGACGCGCGCCAGTTCTCCGACGAGCGGATGCGGCGGCTGGCCGCCTGCGTCCGCGACGAGTTGTTGGCGATCGTCGACTTCTCGCGCGAGTTCCAAGCCGAAGCAAGCGCTTCCGACATCACTTGACACAACGAGAGCAAGCATGGATACGCCCAAAAACAGCAAGACGTCCCGAGTCGTGATCGGCCTGTCGTTCGGCTATCACGATTCGGCCTGCTGCATCCTCAAGGATGGCCGCCTGGTCGCAGCGGTACAGGAAGAACGGTTCAGCCGGGTCAAGAACGACAAGTCGTTCCCGAAGAAGAGTTTGCGCTACTGCCTGAGCGAGGCCGGCGTGAGCCTGGACGAGGTCGATTGCATCGCCTACTACGAGGAGCCGGAGAAGAAGCTGTCGCGGCAGATCTGGATGGGCAGCATCGACGACGCCGATCCGGTGCGCAAAGCCGACGTGATGAAGCACCTGTGCGCGCAGAGCCCGCAGCAGACCATCCGCGACGTGCTGGGCTACGGCGGCGCGATCGAGATCGTCGACCACCATCTCTCGCACGCGGCCAGCGCGTACTACTTCTCCGGTTTCGACGAGGCCGCGGTGCTGACCGTGGACGGCGTGGGCGAGTGGGCGACGACCAGTTACTGCGTCGGCGCCGGCAAGGAGCTGACCTTGTTCGAGGAAGTCGCCTTCCCCGATTCGCTGGGCCTGTTCTACAGCACCATCACCAGCTTCCTGGGGTTCAAGGTCAACAGCGGCGAGTACAAGGTCATGGGCCTGGCGCCGTACGGCAAGGAGATCTACGTCGACCGGCTCAAGCAGCTGATCCAGGCCGGCGAGAACGGCCAGTACCGCCTGGACATGCGCTATTTCGATTTCCTGCGCACCAGCCGCATGTACTCCGACGCGCTGATCGAACTGATGGGGATCGCTCCGCGCGTGCCGGAATCGGACATCGACCAGGTCCACATGGACATCGCCAAGAGCCTGCAGGTGGTGCTGGAGGAGATCCTGCTCGACAAGGTGCGCTATCTGCACGGCAAGGTGCCGAGCAAGAACCTGTGCATGGCCGGCGGCGTCGCGCTGAACTGCGTGGCCAACGGCAAGATCCTGCGCGAAGGGCCGTTCGAGAACCTGTTCGTGCAGCCGGCCGCGGGCGATGCGGGCTCCGCGCTCGGCGCCGCCGCGGTGGCCTGGGTGCGGCTGTTCGACGAACGCCCGGCCCAGCGCGATATGCCGCACGCCTACCTCGGCCCGAGCTACAGCGCCGACGAGGTCTATCGCCTGCTCAACAGCACCGGCGTGCGCTTCGACGACTATCGCGGCAGGCAGGACGAGCTGATCGAATTCACCGCCGGGCAGATCGCCCAGGGCAAGGTGATCGGCTGGTACCAGGGGCGCATGGAGTTCGGCCCGCGCGCGCTGGGCGCGCGCTCGATCCTGGCCGATCCGCGCGACGGCGACATGCGCGAGAAGATCAACGCGCTGGTCAAGATGCGCGAGGCGTTCCGCCCGTTCGCGCCGGCGGTCAAGGCCGAATCGGCGCGCGAGCATTTCGCCCTGACCTCGGCCTCGCCGTTCATGCTGCAGACCTGCGACGTGGAATCGCTGCTGGATTTGCCGGCGATCACCCACGTGGACAACTCCGCGCGCGTGCAGACGGTCGAGGCCGACGTGAACCCGCGCTTCCACGCCCTGCTGTCGGCGTTCGAGCGGCTCACCGATTGCCCGATCCTGCTCAACACCTCGTTCAACGTGCGCGGCGAGCCGGTGATCTGCACGCCGCTGGACGCGGTGATCTGCTTCGTCAGGGCCAGGATCGACTTGCTGATCCTGGAGGACTTCGTCATCCGCCAGACCGACATACCGGAGATGTGGCGCGTGGGCGTCGGCAACACGCCGGTCGTTCCGCCGCGCAAGGACGCCCGCGCCATCGGCCACGCCGTTTATACCTTTCTGTAGGAATCACCGTCATGTCGAACAATCATGCGTTGAAACAGCTGTCCGACGAGATCGCCGCCCAGGTCCACCGCGGGCAGAGCGGCGATTTCGCCCAATTGTTGAGTTTCGCCAAGCTGATGGGCAACGCGCCGGCGGCGCCCGCGGCGGCGGCCGATGCGCCGGGCCGCATCGGCATCTGGAAGCTGGACGCCGACGCGGGCGTGTTCTCGCGCGACGTCGCGGCCACGTCCGACTGGGCGTATTGGGCCCAGGTGCAGAACATTCCCGCCAAGAGCGAGCGCCAGCGGATCTTGTTGCTGGGCGAATCGGTGGCGCGCGGCATGTTCTACGATCCGGGCTACACGCCGGCGCAGGTGCTCGAGCAGCTGATGTCCGGCCACCTGGGCGGCGAGGCGCCGCAGGTGATCGATCTGGCCCGCACCAACGCCACGATGGCGACGCTGCGGCGGATCGCCGAGCAGGCCGAACAGCTCGCGCCGGACATGGTCGCGATCTTCGCCGGCAACAACTGGGCCGGCAATCGCTCCTACCTCGGCGAAGGCCACGCCTACGCCTTGCTCGCCGGCCTGCGCGAGGGCGGCATCAACGGGTTGCGGCGCAAGCTGGAGACGATCCTGGCGGCCGAGATCGGCAAGCTGGTGGACGCCATCGCCGAGCTCTACGCGCGCCGCGGCGTGCCGGTGTGCTGGGTCCTGCCGGAGTTCAACCTCGGCGACTGGCGCGACCCGAAGGTGTACGTGCACTGGCTGCAGACGCCGGAAGCCAACGAGCGCTGGCTGGCGCTGCTGGCGCAGGCCGAAGCGGCGCTGGCGCAAGGCGAATTCGCCCAGGCCCGCATCGCCGCCGAGGCGATGCTGGCGCTGGATCACGGCGACTGCGCGACCACCGCCTATGTGCTGGCGGCCTGCCACGAAGGCCTGGGCCAGGACGGCGAACGCCGCCGCTATCTGGAGATGGCCAAGGACGCGTCGATCGTCGATTTCACCCGCAGCTACTCGCCGCGCATCACCGCCGCGATCCGCCGCCAACTGCTGGAAAAGGCGGCCGAGAAGGGCCACCGCGTGGTCGATCTGCAGCAGGTGTTTCCTGCGGCCACCGGCGAGGCGATCGCCGGCAAGGAAATGTTCCTGGACTACTGCCACCTGACCAGCCAGGGCATCCGCATGTCGATGGCCGCGCTCGGCGAAGAGCTGCTGCAGCAGGGCCTGGCCAAGCCGGCATCGCTGGAGGCGCTGCTGCCGCACGCGCCGTGGCCGAGCGATGCCGACGAGGCCGACGCGCATCTGCTCGCGGCGATCCACAACGCGCATTGGGGCCAGGTCTACGACGTGGTGCTGCACTACTGCCGCCGCGCCGCCGACAAATCGGCTTCGGTGCTGGAGCTGATGGGCATCATCGTGGAAATCCAGAACGAGCGTTTGCCGGTATGGATGAACGCGCGCGCCACCGAACTGCTGGAGACGGTGTCGCCGCAGATCAAGCGCTATCTGTTCTCGATGGAGTTCAAGTGCCTGGACCGCCTGCTGCTGGACGCCTTCGCCCAGTGCTGCGCCGAGCACGGCATCGACCTGGCTTCGCGTGTGTCCGAGCTGCGCCTGCGCGCGCATTCGCTGGGCACGCTGGGGCGGGTGGACCTGCTGGATCCCTACTACCACAGCACTTCGTTCTCGAACCAGCAGTTCATCGACGGCGGCGTCAACCAGCGCAACGATTTCTTCAAGGGCTACGAGCCGGTCAGCGAGTTCTGCTTCGTGTCCGACGCCTCCGATGCGGCCACCTTGCGGATCACCCTGAAGTCGGCCGACGGCGCCGACGGCGCGCAGGCGCAGTTGCGCATCAACGGCGAGACCTGGGGCGAGCTGGCGCTGAGCGGGCAGTGGCGCACGCACGAGATCGAGGTTCCGCTCGCGCGGGTCAAGCCCGGCGTCAACCGCGTCGACCTGGTCTGGCCGACCCCGTCGCTGGACGGTTCGGCCCAGATCGATCAGATCGGCCGCGACATCCGCCAGAACGCCATGTCGGAGATCTACCCGATCTACGGGCATATCTACGCCATGGAGGCGCACGCCGGCGCGGGCCGGGCGGCGCTGGCGTGATCGGTTTCGGCGCAGTCCGCGCCGTCGCGCGCGGCGCGGCTTCGGCCTCGCCGCCGCGTCCGTTCCTTGTCCGCTGCCGTGCTCGGCCAGGCAGCGTCCGTGTCCGCAATCGGGAGTGATCCATGAGCGTCCTATCCGAATCGCCCGTCCTGTCCACCGACATCGAACCCCAGTTCGCGCCCGGCAAGCCGGTCATCGTGCACGCGCCGGCGCTGCCGGACATGGACGCGGCGCGCGACTGGCTGGACGGCCGGCGCGAGGCCTTGCTCGCATTGCTGCGCGAGCAGGGCAACTTCCTGCTGCGCGGCCTGCCGGTGTCGTCGGCGGAAGACTTCGCCGTGGTCCGCGATGCGCTGATCGCCCATCGCGCCCAGTACAAGGAGAAGGCCACGCCGCGTAGGGGCTACGGCAACGACATCTATTCGTCGACCGAAATCCCGCCGATGCATGTCATCCGCCAGCACAACGAGAACAGCTACACCCTGGATTTCCCCGGCATGCTGGCGTTCTGCTGCCTGCAAGCGCCCGACAGCGGCGGCGCCACGCCGATCGCCGACGTGCGCAAAGTGCTGTCGGCGGTGCCGCCGGAGCTGGCCCAGCGGTTCCGCCGGCACGGCTGGCTGCTGCTGCGCAACTACAACAGCCAGGTCAGCCTGCCGTGGACGACGTCGTTCGCGACGACCGAGCGGGCCGAGGTCGAGGCGTATTGCGAGCAGCATCTGATCTCGGCGACCTGGAACGACGACGACAGCCTGACCACGCGGCAATACCGCCCAGCGGTCGTCGCCCATCCGGTCACCGGCGAAGAGGTGTGGTTCAACCACGTCGCGTTCTGGAACAGCTTCTCGCTGGACGAAGAGTTGCGCGAGGTGCTGGTCGAGAACTACGGCCCCACCGGGCTGCCGTTCGAGACCTTCCTCGGCGATGGCAGCGCGTTGAGCGCCGACGAGGTGGCGGCGCTCAACCAGGCCTACGACCGTTACACCTGCCGCGAATCCTGGCAGCGCGGCGATGTGATGGTGGTCGACAACATCCTGTGTTCGCACGGCCGCGAGGCTTACACCGGGCAGCGCCGGGTGGTGGTGGCGATGGGCGAGCCGATTTCGATGCTGGACTGCCCGCATTCCCCGCCGCCCCGGGCCGCCTGAGCGGCCGCGGCGCAGACCACGTTTTTGCACATGGAAAGCGGATGCATATGAGTGAGCGCGAACTGTACCTGCGGGAAGACGTCTACTTCGAACCGCTGTTCAACCAGTGGTACGCCTGGCCGTACCTGATTCCGCCGGTGACCGCGGCGCGTTATGTCGAGAACACCCACCTGCGGATCATGAAGTCGTTCGTCAACAACTATCAGCTGCACATCATCGCCGCGCAGGAGCCGACCCTGACCGGCGGCGAGTTCCTGTCGTGCACCGAGCAGCAAGTGGACGACATCAAGCGCCTGGTCGAGCGCATCGAAGGCCAGCAGAAGGATCTGCTGGAGCTGTCCGCGGCGGTGCGCGAGCTCGACGACCTGCTGCTCAAGCACACCAGCGGCGAATCGTTGACGCCGCTGTACGAGAAGGTGCCGGCGCCGCTGCGCGGCTATGTCGAGCTGGTGTTCGACCGCGAGCACCGCGCCTCGTTCCGGCTGATCGAACCCTTGCTCTATCGCAGCGCGCTGTACAAGCCGCAGCTGCAGTCGCTGTCGTTCGGCTCGCTGACCCGGGTCGGCAGCCGACCGTTCGTGCTGAGTACGCCGCGATTGCCGGACGAGAATCACCTGCAAGTCGAGGCCGATTTCAACGCCGGCATCGTCGACCGCATCTTCAAGGCACGCCAGCAGCCGATCGCCGAAAGCGAGCTGGAGGCGATGTTCGCCGCGCATCCCAACGCCGGCGGCCTGCATTACCGCGACCTGTTCACCGCGCAGCCGCCGGCGCGGGGCCCGCGCCCGGTCGAATCCGGGGTGCGGCTGGAGTACACCGGCCACGCCGGCTTCCTGATCCGCTCGCCGCAGGCCTCGATCCTGATCGACCCGGTCATCGCCACCCGCGATCCGGCCGGCGAGCACGACGTGGTCGGGTTCAGCGACCTGCCCGAGACCATCGACTACGTCTGCCTGACCCACAACCACCAGGACCACGTCAACTTCGAGACCCTGTTGCAGCTGCGCCACAAGATCGGCCGGGTGCTGGTGCCCAAGAGCAACGGCGGCAAGCTCGCCGACCCCAGCCTGCGCCTGCTGCTGCGCCAGTTCGGCTTCGAAGTGAGCGAAATGGACGAGTGCGACGAGCTGCCGGTGGCCGGCGGACGCATCACCTCGATCCCGTTCCTGGGCGAGCACGGCGACCTGGACATCCGCAGCAAATCGGCCTGGCTGGTGGAACTGGAAGGCCGGCGCATGTTCTTCGGCGCCGACTCGGCCAATCCCGACATCGCCCTGTACACCCACCTGAAGCGCTATCTGACCGACCTGGACGTCTACGCCATCGGCATGGAATGCGTCGGCGCGCCCTATACGTGGCTGTACGGAGCGCTGGCCACGCGCAAGGTCGGCAAGGCGATCAAGGACAGCCGACGCCTGAACGGGTCGGACGCCCGGCAGGCGTTCGACGTGATCGACATGGTCCGGCCCAAGCGGGTGTTCGTATACGCGCTGGGAATGGAGCCTTGGTACAAGTACTTCATGGGCATCGACTACAACGAGAACTCGACCCAGATGCGCGAGGTGGCGCTGTTCCAGGAGCAGTGCCGCGGGATCGGCCTGGAGGCCGAACCGCTGTTCGCCAGCCGCGAGTACGAAATGGAAGCGCTGCCAGCATGAATGACTGCGACGCGGTGCCGCGAATTGAAGTGATCGCCTTTACCGATTTTGGCTTTCTGCCTATCCTCGCGGAGGGGGTTTTTCCGGCTGAAAAACCGTCCCCGAGCCTGGGGCGGCAGCCCTTGCGCGCCCCGCCGCGGGCGTCGCGTCACGGCGATCGGGAAGGCTGGCGGGCGCCGCTGCGGCGCCGCTGCCGGGCGGCAGTCCGCAGGACGGCGGGCGTGAGCGTGGGTTGAGCGAACACCAGCTTGAGCGAAGACAAAGGAACGCAATGGATATTGTTAAGTCTAGGAACGCCGGATTCGCCCAGAAGTGGTTCGCGTCGAAGAAGTGGCTGCTGATATTCGCCGCGCTGGGCGTGGTGGTGTTCGGCTTCGCCCTGCGCACCAAGGCCTCCTCGATGAACATCAGCCGCGATGCGCTGGTCGTGGGCGTGGTCAAGAAGGGCCGCTTCGACGTCACCGTCGACGGCTACGGCGAGCTCAAGTCCAGCAGCACCCGCCTGATCACCAGCGTCAGCAAGGCCACCGTCGAGGAGGTCGTGCTCAAGCCCGGCGCCAAGGTCGTCGCCGACAGCGTGATCCTGCGCATGTCCAACCCGCAGATCGACCAGGACCTGGACCTGGCCCGGCAGCAGCTGGAGTCGGAAAAGATCTCGGTGCAGGAGATCACCCTGACCAAGCAGCGCGAGCTGCAGGACGAGGACGCCAAGCTGCTGGAGGCGCAGTCGCAGCTGGAGCTGATCGAGATGCGGCAAAAGGCGCTGGCCGACCTGGCCAAGCAGCGCATCCTCAGCCATATCGAGTACGCCGAGATCAACATGAAGGTGGAGCAGCAGCGCCGCAACCTGAAGATCCAGCGCGAACGCTACGCCACCTTGCAGCAGATCAACCGCGCCCAGATCGACATCCACAAGAAGATGGTCGAGCAGAAGCAGCTGGCCTACGACAAGGTCCAGGAGCAGAAGGACAAGCTCACCGTGCGCGCCGGCCGCGAGGGCACCTTGCAGCTGCTGTACGTCGAGCTGGGCCAGAGCATCGAGCCGGGCAAGGAGCTGGCCCTGGTCGGCGGCGACAAGGATCTCAACGCGCTGATCAAGATTCCGCAGTCCAAGAGCGACTCGGTCCGCATCGGCCAGCAGGCGCGCATCTCCATCGGCGGCAACCCGGTGCTGGCCAAGGTCGCGCAGATCAATCCCGGCGTGGTCGACGGCAGCGTCACCGTCGAGCTGCAGCCGCGCCAGGCGCTGCCCGACAACGCGCGTCCGAACTTGAACGTCGATGCCGTTATCGAAGTGGGGTCGTTCGACAACGCCCTGTTCGTCGACCGGCCGGCCAACGTGGTGGCCAATTCCTCGACCAACGTGTTCGTGGTCGACAAGGACGGCGACAACGCCGCGCGCGTCGCGGTCGCCTTCGGCCAGGAATCGGGCAAGCAGATCCAGATCAAGTCCGGGCTGGCCGACGGCGCCCAGGTGGTGTTGAGCGACGTGTCCAAGTACGCGGCGGAAAAGTCGGTGTCGATCGTCGACTGAGGCGCGGTGCGGCAAACCTCCGGCGCCCACGCCGGACGGCGGCAAGGATCGAACATTCTTACGGAGCGAGTCGTGAGCAATCCCAAGATCAAGGTGGAGAATCTCAGCAAGGTGTTTTCGACCGACGAGGTCGACACCTACGCGCTGGCGGACGTGAGCCTGAGCATTCTCGAGGGCGATTACGTCTCGATCTCCGGGCCGTCGGGCTGCGGCAAGTCGACCCTGCTGTCGATCCTGGGCCTGCTGGACACGCCCAGCGCCGGCCAGTACTGGCTCGACGGCATCGATGTCAGCCAGATCGGGCTGAGCCAAAGCGCGGAAATCCGCTGCGAGAAGATCGGCTTCGTGTTCCAGCAGTTCAACCTCATCGACGAGCTGTCGGTGGCCGACAACATCGCTCTGCCGCTGCGCTACAGCCGCAAGAAGCATTCGCGCGAGGAAACCGCGGCGCGCGTGGCCGATTGCCTGGGCAAGGTCGGCATGCAGAACCGCTCCGGGCACAAGCCCAACCAGTTGTCCGGCGGCCAGCAGCAGCGCATCGCCATCGCCCGCGCGCTGGTCGCGCAGCCGGCGGTGCTGCTGGTGGACGAGCCGACCGGCAACCTCGATTCCAAGAACGGCGACGCGATCATGGACCTGCTCGGCCAGCTCAACGCCGGCGGCACCACCATCTGCATGGTCACCCACGACCCGCGCTACGCCAATTTCGCCCACAAGCAGATCAACCTGCTCGACGGCAAGATCCAGCCGGGCGACGCCTACCACGGCGCCGGCCGTCAGGGCGAGGCCGCCTGATGCTGCGCTACGAGCTCTCCGACGCCTGGGTCGGCTTGCGCAAGCGGCCGCTGTTCGTGCTGAGCATCGTGCTGACCCTGGCGGTGACGCTGGGCATCTTGCTGTGCATGGTCAACCTCAACCAGGTGTTGCTGCTCAAGTCGCTGCCGTACCCGGACCAGGACCGTCTGACGGTCGCGGTCGGCACCGTGTACGAGAACAACGAGGTCAAGTTCGCCGACAACATGGCGTATCCGATCGCCGAGCAACTGGAAAAGCACGCCGACGTCGCCGCGCTGGCGCTGTTGAACTACAACGAGGAAATCGTCACCAACATCGACGCCCGGCCCAAGCTGCGGGTGACCAACGCGACGCCCAAGTACTTCCCGATGCTCGGCGCCACCTTCGCCAAGGGCGGGCCGTTCGCCGCCGGCAACGGCGTGGGCTCGAAGGATCCGGTCGCGGTGCTGAGCTACGAGGCGTGGCAGAAGTACTTCGGCGGCCGCGACAACATCCTGGAGGACAAGGTCGTCATCAACGACGTGGCCTACCGCATCGTCGGCGTCGCCGCGCGCGACTTCATCGAGCCCGAACTGTTCCAGGCCGGCCTCAAGACCCAGATCTGGCTGCCGTGGGAATTCAATTCCTGGCCCGAGGACGTGCGCAAGAGCTGGTCGGGCTTCACCGACCAGGTCAAGGTGTTGGCCTTGCTCAATCCCGGCCAGCGGCCGGTCGATGCCGAGCAGTCGCTCAACGGCCTGATCGGCGACCGCTTCCGCCAGGAGACGCGCGGTTCGACCTTCCTCAACAACGCCGATTACCGGATCAAGGTCGAAGGCCTGAAGTCGTATCTGGTCGAGGACGGCAAGGTCTCGGCGCTGCTGTTCCTCAGCAGCAGCATCGCGCTGGCGGTGATCGCCTGCATCAACGTGTTCAACCTGCTGCTCTCGCGCGCGGCCGAGCAACTGCGCCAGCTGGCGATCAAGGCCACGCTGGGCGCCAACAAGGGCCACATTTTCCGCCAGGTGTTCGCCGAGCATCTGCTGCTGATCGGCAGCTCGATGGCGCTGGCGCTGGCGCTGGCCGCGGTGGTCACCCACTTCATGAAGGAGAACATCGCCGGGCAGTTGCCGCGCATCGCCGAACTGGGCATTTCGCTGGTGACCATCGCGGTGGCGGTGGCGCTGATGGCGGCGCTGGCGCTGGCGTTCTCCGGCCTGGTCTCGCACGTGCTGGACTACCGCCGCCTCGCCGGCCAGCTCAAGGCCAGCGGCAAGGGCTCGGGCCTGCAGGTGTCGTCCTCGATCCGCAACTTCCTGGTGATCAGCCAGATCGCCCTGGCGGCGTTCCTGCTGGTCGCCATCGCCAGCGTGCTGAAGCTGTCCTACGCCACGGTGACCCGCGACCCGGGCTTCCGCGTCGACGATCTGGTGTTCGCCAATCTCAGCATCGGCTCGATGAATCCCAACCGCGACGAGCGGCTGCGCTACATCGACGACATCACCGAAAAGCTCAAGCAGCTGCCGCAGGTCAAGCAGGTCAGCAGCGCGCTGTTCGTGCCGATGATGAGCAACCGCTGGACCAGCTCGCTGAAGCTCGACGCGGCCGGCAGCCAGACCGTGTCGGTGGCGACCAACCTCATCGACGACACCTACCTGGGCGTGATGGGCGAGGAGATCATGCGCGGCAACAACTTCAGCCGCGAGGACGTGAACTATTCGGCCAAGAAGGTGCTGGTCAACGAGGAGCTGGCGAAGAAGATCTCGCCCGACGGCGACGTGATCGGCAAGCAGGTCTATTGGCAGAGCGACGGCCAGCAAGAGTTCAAGCCGCACCAGATCATCGGCGTAGTCCGCGATGTGGCGATCCCGCGCACGCCGCCGACCCCGCGCATGTATGCGACCCGCTTCAGCGGCCTGCGCTTCATCGTCGAACTCACCCCGGGCAGCACCTTGTCGCGGCAGGAATTCCTCGGCGTGCTCAGCAGCGTCCACAAGCAGTTCAACCTGTACGAGTACGAGCGCGTTCGCGACATCTACGACAGCCTGGTGCTCAAGGACCTGTTCATCGTCTGGGTGGCGATCGGGCTGGGCGTGCTGACCGTGCTGCTGGCGAGCATCGGCATCTACGGCGTGCTCAATTACGGGATCCTGCTGCGCCGTTACGAGCTCGGGGTGCGCATGTCGATCGGCGCGGGGCCGGCGCGCATCGCCGGGATGATCTATCAGGAGAACCTGATCCTGTTCGCCTACGGCGCGCTGGCCAGCCTGGTGATCCTGATCGTGTCCGACCGCTTGCTGGCCAAATACGCCGGCTACGAACTGCCGCTGTCGTTGAGCGCGGGCGTGGCCGGTTATGCGGTGATCGTGGTGTCGGTGGCCACGGCGTGTTTCCTGACCTTGCGCGCCATCGTGACCCGATGGCCGATTTTCGCCTTGCGCACGGACTGAACGCGCGGGCGGCGCGAAAGCAACACACGGGCGCCGGCCGACCGCTGCGGCGTCGATACGGCTCGCGCGCAGCGCGCGGGCCGGCGGTGCGCAACGACGCAGTCGGCGGGCGCGGCGGATCGCGCGGCGTGCGGCATCCAGGCGACGGATCGCTCTGCGACCCGGCGCCCGGGCGGCAACATCGGTGGCCTGGAGAGGCGGTGGGCGCGGCGACGCGGCCGTCGTCGATTCCCCGGCCGGGTTCTGTTTCGCTCCCGCATCCGTGGGATGGCGGGCGACATCAAAGGTGAGCTTATGGAAAAGATCCAGTTGATCTGCCTGCCCTTCGCCGGCGCCGGCGCGTCGTTCTTCAAGGAATGGAAGGATGTGGAGCCGACGTTGGAGATCCGCGCGCTGCAGCTCCCCGGCCGGGAAAAGCGCTTCCTGGAAACGCCGCACGTCGACGTGCACAAGGCCGCCGACGAGCTGATCCAGCAACTGCGCGACGACGATGCCCTGGATGCGCCGAGCGTGGTGTTCGGCCATAGCCTCGGCGCGGTGCTGGCGTTCGAGCTGGCGCGCCGGCTGGAAGACGCGGGGCGCGGCGCCTTGCTGGGCCTGGTGGCCAGCGGTTCGCCCGATCCGTGGACCCAACGCAGCGACCGCGCCACCGGCGTCGACGACGACGATGCGTTCCTGGCCAAGGTCTCGCAGTTCTCCGGCTACAACCATGAAGCGCTCGACGACCCGATGATGCGCGAACTGCTGCTGCCGACGCTGCGCGCCGACGTGCGCATGCACGAGGACTACACGCCGCGCAGCGCGGTAGCGCTGGGGGTGCCGGTGATGACCGTGCGCGGCGACGCCGACCTGCTGGTTTCGCGCGCCCAGGTCGCGGCCTGGGACAAGGCCTCCAGCGGCGCGGTGAGCCACGAAGAACTGGCCGGCGGCCACATGTACTTCATCGGCCAGCCCGCGCCGCTGCTGGCGCGGATCGCCGCGTTCGCGCGCGCCGCCGCCTCCGTGGAAACGGCGCGATGAGACTGCAGGGCAAAGTCGCCGTGGTCACCGGCGCCGGCCGCGGCCTAGGCCGCGAATGCGCGCGCGCCTTCGCCCGCGAGGGCGCCGACCTGGTGCTGATCGACGTGGGCGGCGACATCGACGGCGTTCCGTATCCGCTCGCCAACGCCAGCCAGCTGGCATGCTCGGAAGCGCTGTGCCGCGAGGAAGGCGCCTCGGTGTTGGCCGAGTTCGCCGACGTGCGGCGCATGGACCAGATCGGCCGCGTCGTCGACAAGGCGCTGGCGCGCTACGGCCGCATCGACATCTTGTTGAACAACGCCGGCATCGCCGCACCCTCGGGCAAGGTCGTGCACGAGATTTCCGAGGACGAGTGGAACCTGATGGTCGATGTCGACCTCAACGGCGCGTGGCGGATGATCAAGGCGGTCGGCAAGATCATGACCTCGCAGCGCGCCGGCAGCATCGTCAACATCGCCTCCACCGCTGGCACAGTGGGCTATCGAAATTTCTCCGGCTACGTCGCCGCCAAGCACGGCGTGGTCGGGCTGACCAAGGCCGCTGCGCTGGATTACGGGCCGGTCAAGGTGCGGGTCAACGCCATCTGCCCCGGTTCGGTGCGCGACGCCGAACACGTCGAGGGCCGCATGCTCTCGGAGATCGCGCGCTCGCTCGAGGTCGACGTGGCCGAGCACGAGAGCGTGTTCGTGCAGGCGCAGCCGATGAACGAACTGATCGAGCCGGCCGACATCGCCGATGCGGCGGTGTGGCTCGGATCCGATGCGGCGCGACGGGTGACCGGCAGTGTGGTGACGGTGGACGCGGGATTCACCGCGCGTTGAGCCGCGCGGATCGATCGGAAGCGAACGGACGGACTCTGGGAGCGTTTCATGTCACTTAGGCAACAACTGGCGGCCGCCGACGCGGTCGCCGGCCGCACCGACAGCCTGTTCGCACGCGCGCTCGGCGACGACGCCGGCGCGCGCATCCACGCGCTCAGCGCGCGGCTGGACGCGCCGTTGGACGAAGCCTTGCTGCAAACGCGCTTCACCGCCGCCGTCGCCGCATTGCGCGCGCAGCGGCCGGAGCTGACGACCGCGCCGATGCATCTGTTCGTCGAGCGCGTGCCGCATCGCGCCGACAGCGCCCAGGCACAGGCCTTGTGCGAGCGCGAGCTGCTGCGCAGCCCCGCGCCGGCGATGGAGCTGTCGTTGCGCGTTGTGCAGTTCGTGTTCGAAGACGGCGCGGCGCGGATCGTGCTGAGCGCCGCGCGCGCGTTCGCCGGCAAGGCCTTGTTGCTGCGGTTGTTGGCGCATCTGGTCGAAGGCGGCGGGTTCGAAGTCGCACCGGCGCAGGCCGCGGGTGAGGCTGGCGGCGCGCAACGCGACTGGAGCGATTGCCCGCCGCTGGCGGCGTGGGCCGCGCCGGGGCGCGGCGACGGCGCGGCCGCGTTGGGCCCGGTCGCGGTACGGGCCGGATTGGAGCAGGTGATGCCGGCGCTCGCACGGGTGCTGCACGCCTTCACCCAACAAACCGCGGCGTGCCTGCCGGTGTTGATCGACGCTGCGCCCGCCGCAGCGAGCGGCGGCGGCTGGGCGCTGCGCGATTTGAACGCGGATCGCGCGCACCCTGCGCGGATCGACGCCGATGCCGGCGCCGGCGAAACCTGGCTCGACGACGCGCGATTGAGCGCGTTCGCCACGGCCTGGGGCGGCGAAGCCGGATTCGCGCTCGGGCTGGTCGTCGCCGACGCCGCGCCGCTCGCGCTGGCCGGCGTCAGCGAGCTGCGCTATCGCGCGTTCCAGCGCCCGCCGTTGCCGATCACGCTGTTGGTAGAGCGTAGCGACGACGACAAGCTGGCGATTTCGCTTCACCACGAACTCACCGCACTCAGCACCACCGACGCGCACTGGCTGCTGAGCTGCGTCGCCAATGTCATGCGCGGCCTCGCCGCGGCGCCGGAACAAACGCCCGAGCGCATCGCCCTGCTCGACGAGGCCGACCAGCGCGCAGTGCTGGCGCTGGGCCGCGGCGGCGGCGAGCGGCTCGCCTCGCCGCTGCGCATCGACCAGCGCATCGCCGGACTGGCCGCGCTGCAGCCCGACGCGGCCGCGGTCAGCGACGCCGACGGCGCGCTGAGCTATGCCGAACTGGAGCGCGAAGCCGCGCATCTGGCGGCCGGACTGGCCGCGCGCGGCGTCGGCTGCGGCGATCACGTCGGCCTGTGCCTGCCGCGTTCGCGCCATCTGGTGACCGCGGCGCTGGCGGTGCTCAAAGCCGGCGCGGTGTACGTGCCGATCGATCCCGACTACCCGGCCGAGCGCATCGCCTACCTGTGCGAAGACGCCGCGCTGACCCTGGCGATCTGCGACGACGGCCGCGAGTTCGACGCGCCCGGCGCGACGGTGCTGGCGATGTCGCAGTGGCGGGCGACGCCGGCCGCCGCGGATTGGCGGCCGAATCCGGACTGCGCCATCGACGACCCGGCGTACATGATCTACACCTCCGGTTCGACCGGCCGGCCCAAGGGCGTGCGGGTCTCGCACCGCAGCGTGCAGGCCCTGCTCGGCGCGGTCGAGCGCGACTTCGCCTTGACCGGCGCGGACGTGTGGAGCTTCTTCCATTCCTTCGCCTTCGACTTCTCGGTGTGGGAAATCTGGGGCGCGCTGATCACCGGCGCGCGCGTGCACGTGGTCGCGCACGCGACCTCGCGCGACCCCCAGGCCTTCATCGCCGAGGCCAACGCCCAGGGCGTGAGCGTGCTCAGCCAGACCCCGTCGGCGTTCGGCCAGTTGATGGCCGCCGACCGCGAAACGCCGCTGGGCGCGCAACTGCGCCTGGTCGTGTTCGGCGGCGAGGCGCTGGACGCGCGCGCGCTGCTGCCGTGGTTCGACCGCCACCCCGAAAGCCAGTGCCGGCTGATCAACATGTTCGGCATCACCGAGACCACGGTCCACGTCACCGCCAAGGACATCCGCCGCATCCATGCGCTGCAGGGCTCGCGCTCGGTCGGCCGGCCGATCGACGGCTGGCGCGCCTACGTGCTCGACCCGCAGGGCAGCGTGCTGCCGCCGGGCATCGACGGCGAAATCTACGTCGCCGGCAGCGGCGTGGCGCTGAACTATCACCAGCGGCCCGAGCTCAATCAGCAGCGTTTCCTGCCCGACCTGCTCGGCGAGGGCCGCATGTACCGCAGCGGCGACCGCGGCCGGCTGCTGCCCGACGGCGAGCTGCTGCACCTGGGGCGGCTGGACAACCAGATCAAGCTGCGCGGTTTCCGCATCGAGCTCGACGAAATCCGCAACGTGCTGCTGCGCTGCCGCGGCGTGGAAGCGGCAGCGGCGTTGTTCAGCCAGCGCGACAAGCTCGACGCGGCCACCGCGCGCATCGACGCCTACGTGATCCTCGCCGACGGCAGTTTGAAAGACGTGTGGCAGCAGGCGATGCAGTTGCTGCCCGAGTACATGCTGCCGACCTCGATCGCGCGGGTCTCGGCGATGCCGCTGACCGCCAACGGCAAGCTCGACGCCAAGGCGATCGGCGAGCGGATCCTGGAAAAATCCGGCTCGCCGGAGCGCATCGCGACGATCGCGGTGGCCGCCGGCGCGGCGGTGGAAAGCGCAGTCGCCGACAGCGCGCCCGCGGCCGACGCCGGCGACGAGGTCGAGCGCCATCTGATCGAAATCTGGTCGGAGCTGTTCGACCAGCCGGTCGGCCGCAGCGACAACTTCTTCGACCTCGGCGGCAATTCGCTGTTCGCGATCCGCCTGTCGTCGAAGGCGCGCGAGCGCGGGCTGCCGGGATTGAGCCTGCGCGACCTGTACGTGCACCAGACCATTTCCGGGCTGTCGTCCTACCTCAGCCGGAATTGAACGCGGCGGGCGGGCGACCGCGCGCGGATCGGAACGTCCTGGGCTGGGACGCCGATCGGGAAACCCCAGCCGGGCGGTACGGACAGAACCAAGGGAAAGGGAGATCGGGTCATGGCTGTCGACAAGATTCTTGAGCGTTGCGCCGAAGAGAACATCGCGCTGACGATCGAAAACGGCGAGCTGAGCGTGAAGGTGCTGGCGCCGCCGAAGGACAAGTCCCTGCTGCTGGACGTGAAGCGGCTGCGCAGCGAGATCGAACGCGCGCTGCTGGACGCTCAGCGCAACGCCGCGCAGGGCGACGGCGAAGGCCGCACCACGATGAGCCTGTTCTATTTCTCCAGCGACGAAGGCGTGGCCGACCGCAACAAATACCGGTTGCTGCTGGAAGGCGCGCAGTTCGCCGACCGCAACGGTTTCGAAGCGGTGTGGACGCCGGAGCGCCATTTCGCCCAGTTCGGCGGCCTGTACCCGAATCCTTCGCTGATGGCCTCGGCGCTGGCGACGATCACCCGCAACGTCGCCCTGCGCGCCGGCAGCGTGGTGCTGCCGCTCAACGACCCGCTGCGCGTGGCCGAGGAGTGGGCGGTGGTGGACAACCTGTCCGACGGCCGCGTCGGCATGGCCTTCGCCTCGGGCTGGCAGCCCAACGATTTCGTACTGGCGCCGGACAACTACGCCACCCGCCATCAGTTCATGTACGACGGCATCGAGCAGATCCGCGGGCTGTGGCGCGGGCAGCCGGTGACGCGGCGCAACGGCGTGGGCGAACAAATCCAGGTCAACTGCCTGCCGCGGCCGATCCAGCGCGAGCTGCCGGTGTGGATCACTGCGGCGACCAGCCCGCAGACCTTCGAATCGGCCGGCAAGATCGGCGCCAACGTGCTCTCGCATCTCACCGGGCAGACGCCCGAGGCGCTGGCGGAGAAGATCAAGCTGTACCGCCAGACCCGCGCCGCCGCCGGCTACACCACGCCCGGCCGGGTGACGGTGATGATCCACACCTTCATCTCCGCCGACCAGGACACGGTGATGAAGGTGGCCAAGGAGCCGTTCAAGCGCTACCTCTCGCAGTCCATCGGCCTGCTCAGCAACCTCGCCGCGCAGGTCGGCATCGACGCCGAGCGGATCAGCCCGGCCGATATGGAAACCCTGCTCGAGCACGCTTTCCATCGCTATCACCGCACCAGCGCGCTGCTCGGCACGCCGGAATCCACGCTGGAATTCGCCGCCCGCTTGCGCGCCATCGGCGTCGACGAAATCGCCTGCCTGGTGGATTTCGGCATCGACACCGACACCGTGCTCGACAACCTGCCGTATTTGAACGAACTCAAGAACGCGGTGGCGGTGCTGTAAGCCCGCCCCGTGCACTACGCGACGTATCGCCCGGCGCCCCGGATGGATCGGGTCGCAGGCATGGACAGGACGGCCGCGACGCTACGCCCGAAGGCGTCGCGCGCCAGGAGCGCCAGATGATCGGTTTCAGGAAACACCCGCTGCTGCTGCGGTTCGCGCTGTGGATCTGCCTGCCGCTGGCGGTGGCCGGGTGGTTCGGCTATTCGCAGCTGCGCGCCAGCCTGCCGCAGACCGGCGGCGACGTCGCCGTGCGCGGGCTCAAGGCCAAGGTCAGCATCGCCCGCGACGACAACGGCGTGCCCTACGTTCGCGCAGCCAGCGACATGGACGCTTACTTCGCCCTCGGCTACCTGCATGCGCAGGACCGGCTGTGGCAGTTGGAAGTCGCGCGCCGGCTGGCCCAGGGGCGCCTGAGTGAAGTGCTCGGACGCAAGGCGCTGCCCGAAGACGTGTGGATGCGCACGCTCGACCTCTACGGTTCGGCGCGCAGCGCCTGGCCGGCGTTGAGCGAGCCGGCGCGCGCGTCGCTGCAGGCCTACGCAGACGGCATCAACGCCTACCTCGGCGAGAAGCGCACGCTGCCGCCGGAGTTCCTGCTGCTCGGGGTCGAGCCGCAGCCGTGGCATCCGATCGATTCGCTGGCGTGGTTCAAGGTCTTCAGCCTCAACCAGTCCGACAGCATGCGCACCGAGGCCAATCGCTACGTCGCGCGCAAGTATTTGCCGGCCTCGCAGTGGGCGCTGCTGGAACGCGACTATCCCGCCGACGCGCCGGTGACGGTGGACGCGCTGCCGGCGATGCAGGACATCGCCCAGATGGGTATGCGGCTGGAGGACGAACTCGGACTCGGCGGCAAGTACGTCGGCAGCAACGCCTGGGCCGTGTCCGGCAAGCACACCGCCGACGGCAGCCCGCTGCTGGCCAACGATCCGCACATGGGTTTGCAGATGCCGTCGCTGTGGTACGTCGCCGACCTGTCCGCGCCGGGCTTCCACGCCTCCGGCATGTCGGTGGTCGGGCTGCCGAACATCGTGTTCGGTCGCAACGGCCGCATCGCCTGGGGCGGCACCAACATGATGGCCGACACCCAGGATCTGTACGTGCTCGACACCGATCCCGAGCGGCCGAACCACTACAAGGCAGATGGCCAGTGGCAGGCGCTGGACGTGCGCCAGGAAGAGATCCAGGTCAAGAACGATTTCCCCGCGGCGCTGCGCAAGGCGCTGGACCCGGTGCGCATCCAGGTGCGCCGCTCCACGCTCGGGCCGGTCATCAGCGATGCGCTGCGCTCGGTCGATCAACCGGTGGCGTTGCGCTGGCCGGGGCTGGACCCGGGCGACACGTCCTACGAAGGCATTTTCCGCCTGGCCTATGCCGGCAACTGGCAGGAATTCAACGCCGCGCTCGCGGTCATCGTCGCGCCGGCGATCAACGTGGTCTACGCCGACGCCGACAACAACATCGGCTACGCCGGCGCGGGCCGGATTCCGCGCCGCGGCGCCGGCGACGGCACCTTGCCGGTTCCCGCCGCCGATCCGCGCTACGCCTGGCAGGGCTACGTGCCCTTCGCCGAAATGCCGCGGGTGTTGAACCCGGCCAGCGGATTCGTGGTCAGCGCGAACAACAAGGTCGCCGGCGAAAACTACCCGCACTTCATCTCGCGCGACTGGGCGCCGCCGGCGCGGGCCGAGCGGATCACCGCGATGATCCAGGGCGCGATCCGCGGCCCGGGCAAGATCCGCGTGGAAGACGTCGAGAAGATGCAGGGCGACGTCAAGGACCTGGAAGCCGGCGAGCTCAAGGACTATCTGCTGGGCCTGCTGCCGGCCTCGGCCGCCGCCAGCGCGCCGGTGCGTCAGCTCAAGGCCTGGGACGGTTCGATGGCGCGCGACCAGGCGGCAGCAGCGGTGTTCAGCCTGTGGCTCAAGAACCTCAAGCAGCGCATGTTGCTGGACCGGTTCAAGGACGCCGGCGACAACGTCGTCCAGCTCGAGGTGTTGCGCGGCTACGTCGCCGGCGTCACCCCGCTGCAGATCAAGCGGATGCTGATGAGCGGCGAGCGCGAGTGGTGCGGCGGCGATGCCGGCGCGCAGCGCTGCGCCGAGCTGGCCGATGCTTCGTTGCACGACGCGTTGAAGGAGCTGGACAAGTGGCAGGGCGATGAGAGCCGCTGGCAGTGGGGCGAACTGCACCAGGCCACGTTCCAGCACCTGCCTTTCAGCGACGTCAACCTGCTCGACCGGGTGTTCGGCCGGCGCATTCCCAGCCCAGGTTCGGAGAACTCGGTGGACGTGGCGGCGAGCCGCTACAAGCCGATGAAGGGTTTCGAACAGACCTTCGGCGCGGTGTTCCGCCAGGTGATGTCGCTGGCACCGGGCGAGGGGCGCCATCGCTACATGAACTCGACCGGCCAGTCCGGCAATCCGCTCAGCCGCCACTTCGACGACATGCTCGAGCCGTTCAACCGGGTCGAGTTCTTCGCCCTGCGCGCGCCCGCCGCGACGCCCGCCGGCGCGGCCGGCGGCGACGTGTTGACCCTGACTCCGTCCGCGCCAGTGCAGGGAGCCCGCCAGTGAAACTGTTCGATCTGTTCATCCAGCGCGCGCCCAACCGCATCTTTCTGTCGATCGTGCTCGGCGCGCTGTCGGGCATCTGTTACTCGCTGCTGATCCCGCTGGTCCAGGCCGGCATCAACGGCTCGGGCGGCGCGGCCAGCGGCGGCGACAGCGCGGTGTTCCTGGGCTTCGAGGTCTATCAGTACAAGCTGGCGCTGGTGTTCTTCGCGATCTGCGCGTTCGTGCTGGTGACGCGTTCGATCTCGCAGGTCAGCCTGATGCGGGTGGCGATGGACGTCACCACCGAGCTGCGCAAGACCTTGTACCAGCAGATCGCGCGCGCGCCGATCGCCGACCTGGAGCGGATCGGCTCGTCCAAGCTGATCGCCACCATCACCACCGACGTCGGCCGCATCGTGTTCGGCGCGCGCGCGCTGCCGGACCTGCTGATCAGCGCGGTGACCATCGTCGGCATGCTCGGCTTCATGGCCTACCTGAACTTCTCGGTGTTTGTGTTCGTGCTCCAGGCCATCGCTTTCGGCGTGGTCACCTACCAGATCCCGGTGTTCATCGCCAACCGCTACTTCCAGCGCTCGCGCCAGCGCATCGACTCGCTGCAGGAGGCGATCCAGGGCCTGATCGCCGGCGCCAAGGAGCTCAAGCTCGACGCCGACAAGCGCGAACGTTACTTCCAGGACGTGCTGATGGAGAACGAGTACGCGGTGCTGGAGGCCGACAAGGCCGGCAACACCGTGATACGCCTGGCCGCCAACTACGGCGACATGATCAGCTTCTTCGTGATCGGCGTGATCGCCTATGTGTTCATCAACTACCACGCCATCACCCCGTCGGAGCTGACCGGGGTGGTGATGGCCATGCTCTACATCACCACGCCCATCGCTCTGGTCATCAACACCGTGCCGTCGGTGGTCATGGCCAAGATCTCGCTCAACAAGGTCAACAGCATCATGCGCAGCATTCCCGCCGAGTCGTATCCGGCGGCGAAAAGCGCCGACGTCCCGGCCTGGGACGAACTGCGCGTGCGCGGCCTGCGTTACCAGCATCGCGGCTCGAAGGACGAGGCCGGCTTCCAGATCGGCCCGATCGACCTGGACATCCGCCGCGGCGAGGTGACCTTCATCGTCGGCGGCAACGGTTCGGGCAAGTCGACCTTGAGCAAGCTGCTGACCCTGCATTACTCGGCCAGCGAAGGCGAAATCCTGTTCGGCGAGCAGCGCCTGGACGCGGACAACTTCGCCGCTTACCGCCAGCGGATCTGCGCGATCTATTCCGACTACTACTTGTTCGACCGCCTGCTGTGCGAGCGCAAGCCCGAGGAGGAGGCGCGGATCAAGGAGTACATGGCCCTGCTCAAGCTCGAGGACAAGCTGGCGATCGAGCAGCGCCGGTTCTCGACCACGGCGCTGTCGGACGGCCAGCGCAAGCGTCTGGCGCTGCTGGCGGCGCTGCTGGAAGACAAGGATCTGTACCTGTTCGACGAATGGGCGGCCGACCAGGACCCCTCGTTCAAGGAAGTGTTCTACCGCCGCATCGTCCACGAGCTCAAGGCGCGCGGCAAGGCGGTGATCGTGATCAGCCACGACGACCGCTTCTTCGACGAGGCCGACCGCTTGATCTACATGGAGCAGGGCCGGGTGCGCGAAACCATCGACCGCCCGCGTCTCGCCCTCGCCGCCGAAAGCGTCGCGCTTGCGGCCGCCGTCATTCCCCAATCCCTCGGGCGTCCTGCGGCCGCGCAGGAGGCCTTCGCCATCGCGGATCAAGAGCCATGACCGACGTCATCGAGAAGAACGGCAACGATATCTCGCTGCTCAACGGCGAGTTCCATCACTACGTCCAGGCCAAGGGCTTGCTGGAGCGCATCCCGTTCCGCGACATGGCCACGACGGATTTCATGCGCAACTACGAATACCCGATCAACTCCTGGCCGTTCTTCGTCTCGCCCGAGCTGGTGGCGAGCATGCAGGAGATGAACGCCAACATCCTGCGCATGACCTACAAGGCGGTGCGCGCGGTGTTTTCCGAGGACCCGATGAAGATGGCCGCGGCCATGAACATGGACCCGGTGCGCTGCTCGTTCTTCTTCAACGGCGTGGAATTCACCGACATCTGCTTCCGCACCGACGCGATCCTCACCGACGACGGGCTCAAGCTGGTCGAGGTCAACGTCGGCACCGCCATCGGCGGCTGGCAGATCCAGTGGATGGACGAAGCCTTCCGCCAGTTCGACGGCTACCGCGAGTTCTTCGACCGCAACGCGGTGACCTGCCGCAACACGCCGGTGACGTTCTTCAAGTTCCTGATCGAATCGGCGGCCAAGGTCGCGCGCGGCGCCCGGGTCCACATCCTGGTCAAGGTGCGCGCGGGCTTCGATGCCGGCGTGTACGGCAGCTTCCTGCAGCAGTACATCGCCGCGGCGGTGCGCGAGTCGGCGATCGACTGCGATATCGGCTTCTACGCCTCGTTCGACGAACTGGAGGTGACCCACGAAGGCACCTTCCATCGCGGCCGCCGCGTGCACCTGGCGACCTTCGGCGACCTGAGCAAGGAATCGGGCCCGCCGCTGGAGCTGCTGCGCAGCATCTTCGCCGGCAAGATCGCCTGCCCGGACTTTCCCACCTACGAACTGCTGTCGGACAAGCGCCACATGGCGCTGCTGCACCACGCCGCCCAGCACGGGCTGCTGTCCGAGCACGAAGCCGCGCTGGTGCGGCGCTACGTGCCCAAGACCTTCATCCTCGGCGGGCCGCTGTTCTCGCAGGCGGTGCGCGACGAACTGCTCGAGAACAAGGACGCCTACGTGGTCAAGCAGTGCAACGGCATGCAGGGCATGGACGTGCACGTCGGCCGCTTCGTGTCCGACCACGACTGGCGCGAGATCATCGCCAACCTGCGCCAGCCCGAGCTGTGGATCGCCCAGGCCTATTGCGAATCGAAGAAGTTCTACGGCCACTCGGGCCAGTCGCGCGACGTGTTCAACTTCGTCTGGGGCGTGTTCCAGTTCGGCGAACGCTTCGGCGGCTCGTGGATCCGGATGATGCCGGAGAAGGGCAAGGAGTACGACGGCGTGATCAACTCCGCGCGCGGCGCGGAAGAACGCATCGTGTTCGAAGCCGCGCGCTGAGGCGGCGCGGTTCCATCATCGGCGACAAGGCAATCGGTAGAGGAGTGCATCTGGATGGCAATCAAACTCGCGGCCCCGGGCCGGCTCCCGCGCGCGGTCTGCGCGCTCGCACTGGCGCTGGGCGCGTGCGCGCCGGCCTGGGCCGAACGCACCGACATCGACGTGCGGGTGCTGGCGCGCGGCGCCAAGTTCATCGGCGGCTACACCGCGTCGGCATCGGTGACGCTGACCGACGCCGACACCGGCGAAGTGCTGGCGCGCGGCCTGACCCAGGGCACCACCGGCGACACCGAGCGCATCCTCAAGGGCGGCGTCAATGGCGACGGGCGGCTCGCCAGCGGCGATTCGGCGGTGTTCAAGGCCTCGCTGGATCTCAAGTCCGCGCGCCGCGTCACCGCCACCGTCACCGGCCCGCTGAGCCAGCCGCAGGCCGCGACCACGGTCGTCAGCACGCAGTGGGTGCTGCCCGGTCGCCACGTCACCGCCGGCGACGGCTGGCTGCTGGAACTGCCGGGGCTGATCGTCGACCTGGTGCAACCTGCCGCGTATCAGTGGTCGGACAAGAATTCGAGCGTGCCGCTGCAGGCCGCGGTGACGATGATGTGCGGCTGCGGGCTGTCGGAAAACGGCCCGTGGAAGGTCGGCGACACCGAAGTGGAGGCCAGCGTGTCGATCAACGGCAAGCCGCAGCCGGTGCAGAAGCTGGCGTTCGATGCGGCCAGCGGAAAATTCGCCACCCAGATCAAGACCCAGGGGCCGGGCATCTACGAAGTGGAAGTGCGCGCCTGGGCCGGGCCGACCAACAACGCGGGCGTGGCGCGCACCGCGTTCTTCGTGCACTGACGCGTATCGGGACGGCGCGCGGATGACGCTGCCCGGTTCGGTTCGCGGATCGCCGCCGACGCGCGCACGGCGCCGGCGGCGGGTCGCTGCGCGCGCTCGCGCGTCAGGCGACCACGCGTTCGAAGCGCACGGCCTGCGCGACCCGCGCGACCGCCGCGTTGACCTTCTCCAGCACCAGCGCGCGGTTGTGCTCGACGAAGAAATGGCCGCCGGGAATCCAGTGGATGTCGCAGCCGTTCTCGCTCAATTCGCGCCAGCCTTCCACCGCCTCGCGGGTGACTTCCCAGTCCTCGGTGCCGGCCAGCACCACCAGCGGGCAGGGCAGCGGCGCGGGCGCGGCGCGGTACACGTCGGCGATCTTGAAGTCGGCGCGCAGCAACGGGATCAGGAACTGGATCAGCTCGCGGTTGTTCAACACCTCTTCCGGGGTGCCGTTGAGCTCGCGCAGCTTGTCGACGAAGGCCGCTTCCGGCAGGTCGTGGACGGACTCGCGCACGGACGGGAAATGCGGCGCTCGGCTGCCCGAGCCGATCAACAGCCGCGGCTGCGGCAGGCCGAAGCCCGGGCATTGGCGGGTGAATTCGAACGCCACCCGGCTGCCGAGGCTGTGGCCGAACAGGACGTAGGGCTTGTCGGACACTTCATGGAAGACCGCGGCGAGATCGGCGACCAGCGCGTTCATCTCCGCATGCGGCCGCTCGCCGATGCGCGAGGCGCGTCCCGGCGGCTGCACCGCGATCAGTTCGACGTCGGCCGGCAACTGCGCGGCCCAGGGCACGTAGGTCGCGGCGGAACCGCCGGCATACGGCAGGCAGATCAGGCGCAGCGCCGCGGACGGTCGCGGCTGCGGACGGACGAACCATTTGTTTGCGCTCAAGAAGCCTCCCAACGATCGGTGATGGCGCGCTGCGGCCGCATCGGCGGCGGGTCGCGCCGGCGGGCGGATGCGGGGGCGCGACGGCGCTCGCAGCGTTCGGCTCGATCCGACGCAGGTGTCGCCACGCGCGCGCATGCGCGCGGTTCGCGAATAGTAAACCGCCGGCGTCGCGCCGGCAGCGAGCGCACGCACAATTGCGCTGCGCCCGGCCCGCGGGCGTGCGCGAACCGGCGCCGGATCGGCTCGCCGTGGCGGGTTTTCGCCCTGTTTTTCGAATTGTTTTTTAGACCTGTCCGCTCCACCAGTCTGGATGACGCCCGTGCGCGCTGAATCGGATTCCGTATTGTTCTCGCCCCATCGGCTGGGCGCGCTGGACCTGCCCAACCGCATCGTCATGGCGCCGATGAGCCGCGCGCGCGCCGGCGCGGGCGACACCGCCACCGCGCTGATGGCGCAGTACTACCGCCAGCGCGCTTCGGCCGGGTTGATCGTCGGCGAAAGCTCGCAGATCAGCCGGCAAGGGCAGGGCTACGCCTGGGCGCCGGGCCTGCACAGCGCGGCCCAGATCGCCGCCTGGCGCGGCGTGACCGATGCGGTGCACGCCGCGGGCGGACGCATGTTCGCCCAGCTCTGGCATGCCGGCCGCATGTCGCACGCCTCGTTGCAGCCCGGCGGCGCCGCGCCGGTGGCGCCGTCGGCGCTGCAGGCGGCTTCGGCCAAGGTGTACATCGATCCGCACGGACGCGGAGCGCCCAGCCGCGACGGCGAACTGGTCGCCGCCTCGATCCCGCGCGCGCTGAGCGCGCAAGACATCGCCGACATCGTCGCCGACTACGCGCGCGCCGCACGCAACGCCATCGACGCCGGTTTCGATGGCGTCGAACTGCACGGCGCGCACGGCTATCTGATCCAGCAATTTCTCGACCCGGCCAGCAACCTGCGCGACGACGGTTACGGGGGATCGCTCGACGCGCGCCTGCGCTTCGTCTTCGAGGCGGCGCAGGCGGTGGCCGCAGCGGTCGGCGCGCACCGCGTCGGTTTGCGCTTCGCGCCGTGGCGCGCGGACGCCGACGCGGCGGCCGAATCCGACGCGCTGGCGTTGGCCGCGCGCATGGACGCGCTGGATCTGGCGTATCTGCATGTGTGCGAAGACGACACCGGCCAACGCCCGCCGTTGTCGGACGCGTTCCGTCGCGATCTGCGCGCGCGTTTTCGCGGCAGCTTGATTTATGTCGGCGGCTACACCGCGCAACGTGCCGAAGCGGCGTTGCAGGCGGGCTGGGCCGACCTGATCGGTTTCGGCCGGCCGTTCATCGCCAACCCCGATCTGCCGCATCGGCTGCGTCGTGGCCTGGCGCTGGCGGACGGCGACCGCGCGACTTATTTCGGCGGCGCCCAGCAGGGCTACACCGATTACCCGACGGCGAGCGATCCGGAAACGGTGGCCGAGGCGGAAACCGCCTGAGCCGCCGCGCGGCCGCGGGCGCTCGGCGGCGACGCAGCCGCCGGTCACGCGCCCGCGCCGGCGGCCTTGCCGGATCGGCCGGTTCGCCGCGCCCGCCGCGCCGGCAGGCCCCACAAGCGCGTTTTTTTTGGCATATAGTGTCCCGCCCGCTGGAGATACAGCCCCGGATGCCGGGACTTCCCCACAACGCGGCGACCCACTGGTTCGGCCCGGCGTTCGAGCGTCTGCACCCCTTGCTGCAGGCGCTGCACCGCGACGGCGGCGCCCTGGCCGGCGAGATCGACCTGCGCACCGGCACCGGCCCCGCCGGCGTCCTCGGCCGCCGCCTCGCGCGCCGCCTGGGCATTCCCACCGACCGCGCGCGCCGCGGATTCCGCGTCGACATCGTCCACGAACCCGAACGCATGCTGTGGCTGCGCCGCTTCGACGACGGCAGCGAACTGCGTTCGGTGTTCCAGCCCGTCGGCCGGTTTCCCGACGGCCATTGGCTCGAAGCCACCGGCCCGGTGCGCATGCGCCTGAGCGTGGATCTGGGCGACGGCGGCTGGCGCTGGCGCCTGCTCGGCCTGAGCGCGCGCGGCCTGCCGCTGCCGCGTTTTCTTTTCCCGCGTACCGATGCCTACAAGCGCATCGAGCGCATCGACGGCGAAGAGCGCTATCGCTTCGCCGTGTCGTTTTCCTGGTTTCCCTTCGGCGAACTGCTGCGCTATGAGGGCGCACTGCACGCTGTCCCGGCCGTTACGGCCTCCACGGCCGCTCCGGCCGGCGCGGCGAATGTCGCTGCGCATTGTTCCGCACAACGAGTGACTTCATGACCGATCGCATTCCCTTGCTCATCGACACCGATCCCGGCGTGGACGACGCCCTGGCGTTGTTGATGGCGTTCAACGACCCGCGCCACGAAATCGTCGGCCTGACCATCGCCGCCGGCAACGTCGGCCTCAAGCACACCGTGTCCAACGCGCTCAAGCTGTGCGAAGTGGCCGGCCAGGACATCCCGGTGTTCGCCGGCGCCGACGCGCCGCTGCTGCATCCCTCGCCCGACGCCGGCTACGTGCACGGCCAGGACGGTTTCGGCGATGTCGGCTACGAAGCCGCCAAGCGCCAGGTCGAGGCCGAACACGCCGCGCTGGCGATCATCCGCCTCTCGCACGAGCACGCCGGCAAGCTGCTGCTGGTCGCGCTGGGCCCGCTGACCAACGTCGCGCTCGCGCTCAAGCTCGACCCGACACTGCCGCAGCGCATCGCGCGTTTGGTGGTGATGGGCGGCGCGGTGACCTGTCAGGGCAACATCACTCCGGCCGCCGAGTTCAACATCTATTTCGATCCGGAAGCCGCGCACATCGTGTTCGAAGCGTTCGAGCGCCTCGACCTGGCCGATTGGGAAGCGGTGATCGCGCACGGCCTGCACCACGATCGCGTGGTCGGCTGGCTCGCCGCCGGTTCCGAGCGCGGCCGTTTCTACGAGCGCATTTCCGAGAAGACCCGCTTGTGGTCGATCGACCGCCGCGGCGACGAATGGCATGCCGCCGATGCGCTGGCGATGGCGTTCGCGCTCGAGCCCGACGGCGCGCTGGACGTGCAGGAACGGCCGGTGTCGATCGAACTGGAAGGCACCCACAGCCGCGGCGCCACCATCGTCGACTGGCGCCGGCAGGAAGGGCGGGCAGACAAGGCGGCGATTTTGATGAAGTACGACCAGGCCCGGTTCGAGCGCTTGATCGCGGCGGCGCTGGCCGCGGGTTGAGTCGGAGCGGTTCGCTCGGGGCCCGGATCGGGCCTCGGGTTGGGCGGCGGGGCGCGTCCATCGGCTCGACCGGGCTCGGTCAGGGCCTGATTTGGTCCGATCGGGGCGGGGGAGGGTTCTCAGTAGCCCCTGCGATGAATTTCTTTGCCCCGCATGGACTTGCGCGAACCGCTATCAGGTGTCTATACTGCCCGACTTTCCCGCACACCTTAAGGTTGAGTGCCATGAAGGCAGGCATCCATCCCGAATACCGCGACGTCGTGTTCCAGGACGTCACCACCGATTTCCAGATCCTGACCCGTTCGACCCTGTCGAGCAAAGAAACGGTCAAGCTCGACGGCGCCGAGTATCCGCTGATCAAGGTCGACATCTCGTCGGCTTCGCACCCGTTCTATACGGGCAAGCACAAGATCATGGACACCAGCGGCCGCGTCGACAAGTTCCGCAAGCGTTACGCGCAGAAGTAAGCGCGTACCGCGCCGGAGCGATCCGGCAGGGACTTGGTTTCACGCACATCGCTGTACGCACAACGGCTGCCCGCGAGGGCGGCCGTTTGCGTTTGCGCCGGTTTTGCGCGGGGCATTGGTTGCGGTGTTTTTCGATCTGATCGGAAGGCGTCGGGACTGAAGTCCCTCCCACAAGAATCAGGTGGATCGGCCGCAAGCTCTTGTGGGAGGGACTTCAGTCCCGACGCTTCTCTGCCAGTCTTAAGCGATTCCCGCCGCAAGGCGAGCCCACCCGGCGCCATGCCGAATTGAGCTACCGGGCCACAACCACGCCCCTGCGGCCCTGTCCCGCCGCCCCGCACGCCCTCAGCCGCCCAGTCCGGCAAGCCGCTCACTGCTTCCATACCCGAACCGCCGCCGCCGAATCGACATCGGCGCGTCGCCGCCCGCTGCCGTCGCTGCGGGCACGGCCAGCCGCCACATCGCGGCAATCGGCCGGTCGAATACTGACCGCCGGCGGCCCGCGCGCCGCAACGCAGCGTCGCGTCCAGGCCTGCGTCCCGACCAAAGTCCGAGCTTGGGCTCGGAATGCGTTGTGCGATAATTCACTATCGCAACGTGCTTGCGACCCCCCGTTCCCCTCCTGTCGCGGCCACCCCTGCGGCAGGCAGACTGAGGAGTGTTTCGTGTCCGAAGATTCCAACAAACGCCTGGACCAGGTGAGCGTCACCGCCGGCGACAAGAACTTTGCGCTGCCGGTGCAGCATCCCACCCTCGGCGCGTCCTGCGTCGACATCGGCAAGCTGCCGAAGGAAACCGGGATGTTCACCTACGACCCGGGCTTCACCGCGACGGCGAGCTGCAAGTCGGCCATCACCTACATCGACGGCGACGCCGGCGTGCTGCTGTACCGCGGCTACCCGATCGAGCAGCTGGCCGAGAAGTCGAACTTCCTCGAAGTCGCCTACCTGCTGATGAACGGCGAACTGCCGACCGCGGGCGAGTTCTCCAAGTTCGAGCACGAGGTCACGCATCACACGATGATGCACGAGGCCTTCCGCACCTTCCTCTACGGCTTCCGCCACGACGCCCATCCGATGGCGATGCTGGTCGGCATGCTCGGCTCGATGGCGAGCTTCTATCACAACGAACTCGACCTGGAAGATCCGGAACAGCGCCGTCTGGCCGCGATCCGCCTGATCGCCAAGGTGCCGACCATCGCTGCGGCCTGCCACCGCTATTCGATCGGCTGGCCGATCCGTTACCCGAAGAACAGCCTCGACTACACCACGCGCTTCCTGCACATGCTGTTCGAAGTGCCGAGCGAGCCGTTGGAGCTGAGCCCGGTCGCCGCCAAGGCGATGGACCTGTTGTTCATCCTGCACGCCGACCACGAGCAGAACGCCTCGACCTCGACCGTGCGTCTGGTCGGTTCCACCGGCGCCAACCCGTACGTGAGCGTCGCCTCCGGCGTCGCCGCGCTGTGGGGGCCGGCGCACGGCGGCGCCAACGAAGCCGTGCTCAAGATGCTCAACGAGATCGGCCGTCCGGAGAACGTCAAGTCGGCGGTCGAGAAGGCCAAGGACAAGGAATCGGGCTTCCGCCTGATGGGCTTCGGCCACCGCGTCTACAAGAACTACGACCCGCGCGCCGCGCTGGTGCGCAAGATGACCCACGACGTGCTCGGCGAGCTGGGCATCAACGACCCGCTGCTGGACGTGGCGATGAAGCTGGAAGAAGCGGCGCTGAAGGACGATTACTTCGTCCAGCGCAAGCTCTACCCGAACGTCGACTTCTACTCGGGCATCATCTACAAGGCGCTCGGCATTCCGGTGGAAATGTTCACCGTGATGTTCGCCATCGCCCGCACCGCCGGTTGGGTGTCGCATTGGCTGGAGCAGCAGAACGATCCGGAAAACAAGATCGGCCGTCCGCGCCAGATCTACACCGGCCACGGCGTGCGCGATTACGTAGCGTCGGACAAGCGCTGATACCCACTGCGATCCGCGCAATGCGGATCGCGGCGATCGCAGCGAACAAAACGCCCCGCTTCGGCGGGGCGTTTTCGTTTTTGGCGAGGGTGCTGGCGGCCGGCGCGCGGCGGTTCAACGGTCGATGTCGGGGAAGCGGCTGCGCGCACAGGCGCGCAGCCGCTCGGCGGCATCGGGCTCGCTCTCTGACAGCTCGTCGGCCAAGTCCATCTGCGCGCCCGGGTCGCCGGCCTGCGCCGCGCGCCAGCGCAGCCGCGCCGACTGCTCGCGCTCGGCCGGTGCGGCGCTGCCGTGTTCGTAAGCGTTGGCCGCGCCCAGGCTGCGCGCCAGCGCGTTGTAGCCGGCCGGGACGTCGCGTTCGAGCAGCCACGCGGCGATGGCCTGGGCCGATTCCCAGTCGTCGTCGTACAGCGCCAGCTTGGCCAGCGCGGCGGCTGCGCGCCAATGGCCGGCGCGCGCGGCGGCGACCAACTCGGCCTCGCCGGCGGGCGTGCGCGGGTCGGCTTCGAGCGCGGCCTGGAAATGGCGCTGGCCGGCGTCCGGCAGCGGAGGGGCGACGCCGGCCTTGGCGCAGTCGAACTCGGCCGGCGTGCGTTGCGCAGGTGGCGTCTTCTCCCACGGGCCCTGTGCGGCGAGCGTGCGGCGCAGGCGCTGCGTCACGGCTTGCGCGTCCAGGCCGGTCCAGGCCGCGCGCTCGCGCCGGCGCTGCAGGGCTTGTTCGAGCTCGCGTTCGGATTCGGCCTCGGCCTGCGCGCGGGCGCGCGAGGGGCCGGCCTTGCCCCACTCGATGCAGCGTTCGAACTCCGCCTGCGGCCGTTTCCAGCAGGCGGCCGCGATCCGCACCGGATAGCGCATCACTACGGTTTCCAGCGCGTGGCGCTCCTGACCGGGATGCGCGGCGACCACAGCGCGTGCCTGCGCATCGCTGACGCTGCGGCTGAGCACGGTGCCGTCGTCGAGCTGCCATTGGTAGGGCTCGTCGGTCCAATGCGGATCGAGTTGCAGATAACGGGTCTGCCCCGCAGCGGGTTCGGCGGCCGCGGCGCTGCCGACGGGGACGAGCATCGCGAGCGCGGCCAGGGCGAAGGCAGGCAACGCGCTCGGCGCGATGCGGCGGTGCGGACGATGGGCGGCCATGGTGCGGTCCTTTGCGGCGTCGGCGCAGTATTCCATGCGCCGCGCGCCGCCACGCCCCGCAGCGTTCAACCGCGCTCGTACAGCGCGATGTCCTCTTCGGCCAGCAACTGCCGCAACTGCGCGGCCGAAGCGCGTTTCATCGGTTTTTCCTCGACGTTGGACAGCGGCGCCTGGCGCAGCACGTCCAGCGGCAGCACGGTCAGGTCGAAGCCCAGCTCTTCGGCGCTGAACACCCACACCGGGAAATCCTCGCTGCGCTCGCGGTCCAGGCGCAGCCGGCGCTCGCGCGTCTCGGCGGGGATGTGGTGCTGCTCGAGGAAGCGCGGCACCGCTTCGAAATCGTCGCAGTACAGGTGCAGCGCGACCGGGCTGCGGGCGTCGGCGGTGCCGTCCAGGACCGGGCCGACCAGGCGCGGTTCGAACCCGGCGAAGAACTCCATCGCCCGCAACGCGGCTTCGCGGCGCTGGCGCAGGCCGTCGGCGTGCTCGCGCTGGAACAGGCGCTGGTATTCGCGCAGCGCGTCTTCGATTTCGCGGTTGGCCGGCAGCGAGGCGTCGTCGAAGATGCCGAGCCGTTCGGCGGCCTTGAGCTTGGCCTGGTGGTAGTCGCGGTAGCCGCTTTCGGCCATCAGCCGGGCGGCTTCGTGGGCCACGCGCCGGCGGCGTTCGCGGGTGCGGGTCTGCGCATGCTGGTGTGCGTGCTGTCGGGCCTGTTGCATCTCGACCTCCGGGCGGGCACGTCACGGCGAGGGCGCTCGCCGCGGCCGGCCGGGCCGGCAGGCCAAAGCTAGCACGTCCGTGCGGCTCGACAATGTCCGCGCCGGGCCGCGCGGCGAGGCGCCAGAACGGGCAAGCGGGGCGGCGTTCAGGCGGTTGTGGGCGCTGCGCGAACAGCCGTGGATCGTGCTCCCTGAGGCGCGCTGGGTTGTTGTGGGAGGGCCTTCAAGCCCGATGCTCTTGTTTCAGATCGCCGCGACCTGGCCGGAAAGCGTCGGGCCTGAAGGCCCTCCCACAACAGCTTGGAGCATCGGGCTTGAAGCTTCCCGCCAAGGCCGCAGCCCGGGCAGAAAAAAAGCCGCACGCGCGAGGCGTGCGGCTTTGGTTTCTCGCGGCGAAGCGCCGATCAGAAAATGTCGAAGGATTCTTCCGACGGCGCCTGATCTTCGTTGCCGTAGTCGGTGTAGGTCTGCATCCGCTCCAGATCCTCGGCCTTGACCCACTCGACGATGCCGCCGGCGCCGTCGGGGATCAGCGAGCCGTTGGCGCCGACCGAAACCTTGACCATGCCTTCGGGCGGCTCGTTGGGCTGGATCGGCTTGTCCTTGAGCGCCACGCGCATGTAGTCGATCCAGATCGGCAGCGCGGCCTTGCCGCCGTACTCGCGATAGCCCAGCGACTTGTAGTTGTCGCGGCCGACCCAGACGGTGGTGACGTACGGCCCGCCGAAGCCGGAGAACCAGGCGTCGCGGTGGTCGTTGGTCGAACCGGTCTTGCCGCCGACGTCGTCGCGGCCGAGCACCTTGGCCGCGGTGCCGGTGCCGCGCTTGACCACGTCGCGCAGCATCGAAACGATCTGATAAGCGATGCGGTCGTCGATCGCGCGCGGCGCGACCTTGAGCTGCGCGATCTCTTCCGGCGTGAGCTTCTTCGCCGGCTCCTCGGGCTTGTCCTTCTTCTTGTCCTTGTCCTTCTTCGCGTCCTTGGCGTCGGGCTTCTTGGCGTCGGCGACCGTGCCGGGCGCCGGGCCGAGATTGAAACCGTCGACGATGTTGCTGGCCGGCAGCGCCGCGCTCGCGGTGCCGCCGCGGCCGACGCACTGCGCGCAGGCGGTGGCGGGCTTTTCCTTGAACACCACCGCGCCGGCGCGGTCCTTGACCTCGTCGATGAACCACGGATCGACGCGGAAACCGCCGTTGGCGAAGGTGGCGTAGCCGCGCGCGACCGACAGCGGGGTCAGCGAGGCGGTGCCCAGCGACATCGACAGGTTCGGCGGCAGTTGCTCGATGTCGAAGCCGAAGTGGCTGATGTACTTGCGCGCGAAGTCGACGCCGATGGCGTCGAGCAGGCGCACCGAGACCAGGTTGCGCGATTGCACCATCGCCTCGCGCACGCGCATCGGGCCGGCGAAGTTGCCGCTGTCGTTCTGCGGACGCCAGATGTGGCCGCGGCGGTCCTTGAACACCACCGGCGCGTCGAGCACGATCGAGGCCGGGTTGTAGCCGCGCTCGAACGAAGCGGCGTACACGAACGGCTTGAAGCTCGAACCCGGCTGGCGCCGCGCCTGGGTGGCGCGGTTGAACTTGGCGCCGGCGAAGCTGTAGCCGCCGGACAGCGCGCGCAGCGCGCCATTGGACGGTTCCAGCGAAACCAGCGCGGCCTGCGCTTGCGGCAGCTGGTCGAGGCGGTAGCTCACTGTCGGCGGCGCCGCGGTTTCGCCGGGCTTGGGCTCGGCGGCGGCGGTTTCGAGCTTGGCGATGCGGGCCAGGTCGCCGCGCTTGAGCAGGCTGCCCGGGCTGCGGCCGAGGAAGCCCTGCTTCTCGCCGAGGCTCAGCTCGGTGCCGTCGGCCAGCACCACGGTGGCCTGCGCGCCGGCCACCGACAACACCACCGACGGCAGCAGGTTGGCCTGGGCCGGGATGCCGCGCAGGCGCACGCGCGCGGCGGTGGCGTCTTCGCTCGGCGCCAGGTCGAAGTGCTGCTCCACGCCGTGCCAGCCGTGGCGGCGGTCGTACACCGACAGGCCGTCGCGGATCGCCTTGTCGGCGGCGATCTGCAGCTCCGGCTCGATCGTGGTGGTGACGTGGTAGCCCTTGGTCAGCGCTTCGGCGCCGTAGCGCGCGACCATCTCCTGGCGCACCATCTCGGCCACGTACGGCGCGTACACCTCGACCGGCCGCTCGTGCGGGGTGGCGTGCATCGCCACCGCCTTGGCCGCGTCGGCCTCGGCGCGGGTGACGAAGTTCTGCTCGGCCATGCGGTCGAGGATGTAGTCGCGGCGGATCTTGGCGCGGTCGGGATTGTTCAGCGGATTGCCGCTGGACGGGAACTTCGGAATGCCGGCGAGCGAGGCCATCTCGTCCAGGCTCAGCTCGTTCATCTTCTTGCCGTAATAGAACTCGGCCGCGGCGCCGACGCCGTAGGCGCGGTTGCCGAAGAAACTCTTGTTCAAGTACAGCTCGAAGATCTCGTCCTTGCTCAGTTCCTGCTCCATGCGCATCGCCAGCAGCATTTCGCCGAGCTTGCGCTTGTAGCTGTATTCCGAGCTCAGGAAGTATTGGCGCGCGACCTGCTGGGTGATGGTCGAGCCGCCCGGCACGCGCTTGTCGTCGGTGGTGGCCAGCAGCCACACCGCGCGCGCGATGCCTTTGTAGTCGATGCCGTGGTGGGTGTAGAAGCGCGAGTCTTCGATCGCGATGAACGCGTTCTTGAGCCGGTCCGGCACGTCCTCGATCGCCACCGGATAGCGCCGGGTCTCGCCGAACATGGCCATCAGGCGGCCATCGCGGGCGTAGACGTACATCGGCTCCTGCAGCTCGATCGTGCGCAGGGTCTCCACGTCCGGGAGCTTGGGCACGATCAGGTAGTACAGCGTTCCGAGCGCGATCGCGCCCAGCAGGGCCGCGCCGATGAACGCGTACAGCGCCCAGCGCAGCCAACGGCGAAGTCGGGACATCTATTGGGCTTCCGGGTGTCGTGTGGTCGTGGCGGGGAAGTATAGAGGAGGCCGGAACGCGACCCAGGCCCCGCTTCGCCGCCGGTCGGGGTGACGCGGCGCGGCACCCCGGCCGGCGGACCTGGGACGCGGCGGAAACGCCGTCGCGCCGGCGCGGCGGCCCCAGGGCGGGATGCCGGGCAGGGGCCCGGCGGCCGTCGCAGCGCTCACGCAGTCTCACCGCTCCAGGCTACGGCTTGCGCGAGCTGTGAACGCCGGCGCACTGCGCAGTGGCGTTTCGCGCGCGATTTGCAGCGGCCCGCACGGAATGCCGCGCGAGCCCGCAAGCAGGATCGGCTGAACCGGGGCCGGCGCCTTCGGAGCAACGCCGCGACGCACGCCCCGGCTGCGCGGACGCCGCCGAAGCGAGGTTCCGGTCGCAGTCATGGCATGTGTCACCCCGGTGGACTGACGGTGGCGGTCACGTGACGCCGAAGGTCAAAAAAGCACGACTGGGTTGGCAATCGTGAAAGAAGTGGTTGCCAGCCTGTGAAAAGTCCGTTATCTAAGCCGGGGCCACACGAAGTGCGCGTAAGCGCTTGTGGCATGGGGAGATAACTGTGGGACTCATCACAAAAAGCCAGCCGGCTCTCGTCGGCGTGGATATCAGTTCGACCGCGGTAAAGTTGCTGCAACTTTCGCGTGCGGGCAATCGCTACCGCGTTGAGCATTACGCGGTCGAGCCGTTGCCGCCGAACGCGGTGGTGGAAAAGAACATCGTCGAGGTCGAAGCGGTGGGCGAGGCGATCAAGCGCGCCGTCGCCCGCTCGGGGACCCGCGCCAAGCACGCCGCCGCGGCGGTCGCCGGTTCCTCGGTGATCACCCGCGTCATCGGCATGCCGGCCGACCTGGACGAGGACGATCTGGAGTCGCAGGTCGAACTGGAAGCGGCCAATTACGTGCCGTATCCGATCGATGAGGTCAACCACGATTTCGAAGTGCTCGGCCCGATGCCGGGCAGCCCGGACATGGTCCAGGTGCTGCTGGCGGCCTCGCGCTCGGAGAACGTGGAGGTGCGCGCCTCGGCGCTGGAGCTCGGCGGCCTGACCCCGAAGGTCATGGACGTGGAGGCCTTCGCGATCGAGAACGCGTTCGCGCTGCTCGCCGACACCCTCAGCAGCCCGCGCGACGGCCTGGTCGCCCTGGTCGACTCCGGCGCGACCATGACCACGCTCAACGTGCTGCGCAACGGCCGCAGCCTCTATCACCGCGAGCAGGTGTTCGGCGGCAAGCAGCTGACCGACGAGGTCATGCGCCGCTACGGCCTGAGCTACGAGGAAGCCGGCCTCGCCAAGCGCCAGGGCGGGTTGCCGGAAAGCTACCAGGCCGAGGTGCTGGAACCGTTCAAGGAAGCCATGGTCCAGCAGGTCAGCCGCCTGCTGCAGTTCTTCTACGCCGGCAGCGAGTTCAACCGGGTCGACCAGATCGTTCTGGCCGGCGGCGGCGCCTCGATCCCGCGCATCGCCGAAATGGTGGAAGAACAGCTCGGCATCCCGACCACGGTCGCCAACCCGCTCGCCCACATGACCCTGGGGCCGCGCGTGCAGGCGCACGCACTGGCGCAGGACGCGCCCGCGCTGATGATCGCCTGCGGCCTGGCCCTGAGGAGCTTCGACTGATGGCACGCATCAATCTCCTCCCGTGGCGCGCCGAGCGCCGCAAGGCCCGGCAGAAGGAATTCGTCGCGATGCTGGGCCTGTCGGCCCTGGCCGCGGCGGCGCTGTCGGTGCTGATCGTCTTCTATTACAGCAACGAAATCAGCGGCCAGCAGAAGCGCAACGAGTTCCTCGACGGCCAGATCGTCGAAGTCGACAAGAAGATCAAGGAGATCGAGGAGCTCGACAAGAAGAAGGCCAAGCTGCTCGCGCGCAAGGAAGTGATCGAGAAGCTGCAGTCCAACCGCTCGCAGATGGTGCACCTGTTCGATTCGCTGGTGCGCACCATTCCCGACGGCGCGGTGCTGACCGCGATCAAGCAAGACGCCGAGACCCTGACCCTGGAAGGCCGCGCGCAGTCCAACGCCCGCGTCAGTACCTACATGCGCAACCTCGAGGTCTCCGGCTGGATGAGCAAGCCGGACCTGACCATCATCGAGGCCAAGGGCGGTGGCGGTAAGGGCCTGCCGTACGAGTTCAAGCTGACGGTGAAGCTGGCCAACCCGAACGCGCCCAAGGACGAGGACGGCGACGGCATTCCGGACGCGCCCGTCGCGGCCCCGGTCGCCGCTGCGGCGCCCGGCGCGCCGGCGCCCGCCGGCAACGGCGCGGCCGCTCCGGCTGCCGCCCCGGCGGCAGCGCCGGCCGCGAACGGCGCCGCTCCGGCCGCCGCCAAGCCCGGCCAGGCGCCTGGTGCGCCCGCCGCGCAGCCGGCCGCCAAGCCCGCCGCCGCTCCGGCCAAGCCCGCCGCGCCCGCGGCCGCCCCCACCAAGACTGGAGCCGCGTCGTGAGCAAGAAGGCTTCGATGAAGAACTTGGACTTCAACAACATCGGCAGCTGGCCGCGGCAGGCGCAGATCATGTTCTGCGCACTGATGGGGCTGGTGATCGTCGGTCTGGCCTGGTACCTGTTCGTCAGCGACAAGCGCACTGAGCTGGAAAGCCTGGAGCGCAAGGAAACCGAGCTGCGCCAGACCTTCGAGACCAAGCAGGGCCGCGCCGCCAACCTCGAGCCGCTCAAGCAGCAGCTCGCGCAGATGGAACAGCAGCTGCAGCAGATGCTGCGCCAGTTGCCCAGCAAGACCGAGATGCCCGACCTGATCGTCGACATCTCGCAGACCGCGCTGGCCACCGGCATCTCCAACGAGCTGTTCCAGCCCGGCGCCGAGGTTCCCAAGGAGTTCTACGCCGAGAAGCCGATCGCCCTGCGCATGGTCGGCACCTACCACCAGTTCGGCGCCTTCGTCAGCGGCGTAGCCTCGCTGCCGCGCGTGGTCATCATGACCATGCACGACATCTCGCTGAAGCCCAAGGGCAACAACAATAAGGACGCGACCGGCGGGATCACCCCGAACAGCCCGCTGGAGCTGGCCGGCACGGTCAAGACCTATCGTTATCTGGACGAGGAAGAGATGGCTGCTCAGAGCCCGCCCGCCGATGCTTCCGGCGGCGCGTCCAAGCCCGCCGACAAGAAGGAGGGCACCTGATGCGCGCGCAACCTCTGTCGCGGCTGGCCGCCGCCTGCGCCGTGGTCCTGGCGCTGTCGGCCACCGGCTGCTTCCGCAGCATCACCAGCACGCCCGGCGAGGCGCCCAACCTCGAGAAGTGGGTCGCCGAGGTCAAGGCGCGCCCGGCGCCGCCGCTGGATCCGCTGCCGGTGATGCAGCAGTTCGAAACCTTCGAGTACGCCGCGCAGGACATGCGCGACCCGTTCAGCACCGCCTTCACCGACGAGGACACCAGCTCCGGCCCGCGTCCGGACAAGGTGCGCCGCAAGCAGGCGCTGGAAGCCTTCCCGCTCGACGGCCTGGACATGGTCGGCACCCTGGGCAGCGGCAAGAACATCGTGGCGCTGGTGATGGCGCCTGACAAAGTGACTTATCGTGTTCAACCGGGTGCGTACATGGGGCAGAACGACGGTCGCGTGACCGGCGTGTCTGAGGAACGCATCGACTTGGTGGAACTGGTGCCGGATGGCGCAGGCGGTTGGCTGGAACGTCCGGCTTCCGTGGCGCTGGAAGATCAATGATTAGGGGATAGCATGATGATCGTATTCAACGCCAACAACATGCCGTCGGACCGACGCCCCATGGCTTCCGGCGCCCGCATGGCCGCACCGCGCCTGGCCGGGCTCGCGCTCGGCCTGCTGGCCGGCATCAGCGCGGTCAACGCCGCCGAACCCGTCGCCGCCGCCAAGCCGGCGATGGCGCCGGTCGCGACGGTCGCCCCGACTCCGAGCAACGATCCGGCCAAGCAACTGCCCGGCACGATCGCGGTCGCCAACATCGACTTCAAGCGCGGCGACGGCGGCTCCGGCAAGCTGATCCTGCGCTTCAGCGGCGAAGGCGCGGTGCCCGACATGCGCAGCCAGGGCTCGCAGGTCACCATCGACGTCGGCAACGCCAAGTTGCCGCCGGAGCTGCAGCGCCCGCTCAACGTCGCCGACTTCGCCACCCCGGTGCAGCGCATCGACGCGCGCGCCAGCGGCACCGGCTCGCAGCTGGTGCTCAACACCGCCGGCGCCTACGACACGATGGCCTACCAGACCGGCCGCGACTACATCGTCGAAGTCGTGCCGCGCAGCGCCGAGGCGGGCAACCGCGCGGTCGGCGCGGCCGGGTCGAAGCAGGCGTCCTCGGGCGCCGCGCCGACCTCCGGCACGATCGGCGGCAGCGCTCCCGCCGCCGGCGTGCGCAGCTACTCCGGCCGCCCGGTGACCTTCAACTTCCAGGACGTGCCGGTGCGCACCGTGCTGCAGTTGGTCGCCGAGGAATCCAACCTCAACATCGTCGCCGCCGACACCGTGCAGGGCAACGTGACCCTGCGCCTGGTGAACGTGCCGTGGGACCAGGCGCTGGACATCGTCCTGCAGGCCAAGGGCCTGGACAAGCGCCGCAGCGGCAACGTGGTGTGGGTCGCGCCGCAGGCCGAGGTCGCCAAGTACGAGCAGGATCGCGAAGACGCGCGCATCGCGCTCGACAACCGCGTCGACCTGGTCACCGAGTACGTGCAGGTCAACTACCACAACGCCAGCCAGATCTATAAGGCGCTGACCGAGGCCAAGGGCATCGGCGGCGGCGGCGGTGGCGGCAGCGGCGGCGCCACCGGCAACAGCGAAAACGGCTTTCTCTCGCAGCGCGGGCGGCTGGTGGCGGACGAACGCACCAACACCCTGATGATCAGCGACATTCCGAAGAAAGTCGCGCAGATGAAGGAACTGATCAAGGTCATCGACCGTCCGGTCGACCAGGTCCTGATCGAGGCCCGCATCGTCATCGCCAGCGAAAGCTTCGCCCGCGACCTGGGCGCGCGCTTCGGCGTGTCGGGCCAGAAGGGCGATGTGATCACCAGCGGCACGCTGGAGAGCATCAACAACTACCGCAACACCACGGCCAAGAACGACCTGATCCGCAATCAGGCCGCGAGCCTGACCGAAGACGCCGTGCGTTTCCGCAACGCCGGCAACACGACCAAGGCCGAAGCGCTGCAGGACCAGGCCCGTTCGCTGCTGCAGACCCTGACCAACCCGGCGTTCCTGTTCCCGGCCAGCCTGAACTCGAACATCAGCGCGCTCAATCCGGCCGGCGCGATCGCCTTCACCATCCTCGGCAAGTACGTCAACTTGGACATGGAGTTCAACGCGATGCAGACCGAGGGGCGCGGCGAAGTCGTGTCCAACCCGCGCGTGGTGACCAGCAACCAGCGCGAGGCGGTGATCAGCCAGGGTAAGGAAGTCGGCTACGTGACCATCGCGCCGCAGCAGGGCGGCAACAACATCCCGATCCCGAACGTCCAGTTCAAGGACGTGCTGATGGAGATGAAGGTCAACCCGACCATCACCAACGACGGCCGCGTGTTCCTGAACCTGGACGTCAAGAAGGACGAGGTCGACGGCTACATCAACACCTCGATCGGCGACGTGCCGCAGATCAACAAGCGCAACATCAACACCGCGGTGCTGGTGGAAGACGGCCAGACCGTCGTGATCGGCGGCGTGTACGAGTTCCGCGACCGCAGCGATCTGACCAAGGTGCCGTTCCTGGCCGACATCCCGTTCCTGGGCAATCTGTTCAAGCGCAAGAACCGCAGCAAGGAAAAGGCCGAGCTGCTGATCTTCGTGACCCCGAAGGTGATGAAGGTCGCGCAGCGCTGATCGCGGCTGCGTGCAAGCGGAGAGGGCCTTCGGGCCCTTTTCGCGTTTGTGGAGGCCGCGATGCAGGCCGCCTCCCAGGCCCGGCCGGCCCAGCGTCGCCCGGCCGCCCGCGCGCGCGACTGAGCCGCCGGGCGCGGCCGCCGCGCCGGACGCGCTCGCGCAGACCTGTTAACGTCGCGCAAAGACGGCCAAAATCGCGGCGAAAATCGCCGCGCCGCACCGTCGGTTGAACCTCGGGGCCGAACTTCGGTCAAAATCGCCCCGACCGCTGCAAGCCGTGCCCCGCACGCTTGCCCGTTTCGCCCGCAATGGATTCCGGATGGACAGCGCTACCGATCGCCCCCAAACCCCCGGCGCGACCCCCATCGTCGCCCCCGCCGAAGTCGCCCGCCTGCACGATGCGTTCAAGCAGCTGCGCGATGCCCTCGCCGTCGAGATCGTCGGCCAGGCCGAACTGATCGAGCGCCTGTTGATCGCCTTGCTCGCCGACGGCCATTTGTTGGTCGAAGGCGCGCCCGGGCTGGCCAAGACCAGCGCGGTGCGCGCGCTGGCGGCGCGGCTGGAGGCGGATTTCGCCCGCGTCCAGTTCACCCCCGACCTGCTGCCGGCCGACCTCACCGGCACCGAGGTGTGGCGCCCGCAGGAAGGCCGCTTCGAATTCCAGGCCGGGCCGATCTTCCATCCGATCCTGCTCGCCGACGAAATCAACCGCGCGCCGGCCAAGGTGCAGTCGGCGCTGCTGGAAGCGATGGGCGAGCGCCAGGTCACCGTCGGCCGCGCCACCTACGCGCTGCCGCCGCTGTTCCTGGTGATGGCGACCCAGAACCCGATCGAGCAGGAAGGCACCTTCCCGCTGCCCGAAGCCCAGCTCGACCGTTTCCTCATGCACGTGCGCATCGGTTATCCCGAAGCCGCGGCCGAGGCCGAGATCCTGCGGCTGGCGCGCGAACGCGCGCGGCAGACGCTCAAGCCCGAGCCGACGCCGGTGACGCGGATGCCGCTGGCGGACGTGTTCGCCGCGCGCTCGGCGGTGCTGGACCTGCACGTGGCGCCGGCGGTGGAGCGCTATCTGGTCGAAATCGTGCTGGCCTCGCGCGACGCGGCCCGTTACGACGCGCAACTGGCGCGGCGCATCGCCTGGGGCGCCAGCCCGCGCGGCTCGATCGCGCTGGAGCGTTGCGCGCGCGCCCACGCCTGGCTGGCCGGGCGCGATTTCGTCACCCCCGACGACGTGCGCGCGATCGCGCCGGACGTGCTGCGCCACCGCATCCTGCCCAGCTACGAAGCCACCGCCGAAGGCTGGGACGGCGAGCGCCTGCTCGGCGAACTGCTGAAGAAGGTGCCGCTGCCTTGATCGTCGTTGCGCGACGGTCGCGCGCGGCCAGGCACATGGTTTTCGGGACGGATCGATGAGCGAAGGAATCGCGCCGACTTTGGCCGAACTGGTGGCGCTGCGCGCCGTCGCGACCGGCCGCCGCAGCGCCCGCCAGGGCCGCCACGGCGTCAGCGGGCAGGCGTTGTCGCCGCTGCGCGGACGCGGCATGGAGTACGCCGAATCGCGCGAATACTCCAACGGCGACGACGCCCGCCACATCGACTGGCGGCTGACCGCGCGCACCGGCCGCGCCCACACCAAATTGTTCCAGGCCGAGCGCGAGCGCTTGAGCCTGATCGTCGCCGACACCGCGCCGGCGATGTACTTCGGCACCCGCGTGCGCTTCAAGTCGGTGCAGGCCGCGCGCGCCGGCGCGGTCGCGGCCTGGGCCGCGGCGCGCGACGGCGACCGCATCGCCGCGCTGCGCGGCAGTCTGCGCGAGCCGCCGGTGAATCCCGGCAGCGGCCCGCGCGGCGCGCTGCGCGTGCTCGACGCGATGGTGCGCTGGTACGCGCAGCCGCCGGCCGAGGACGCCGGCCTGGAGGTCGCGCTCGACCACGCCGCGCGCCTGCTGCGCCCCGGCTCGCGCATGGTGGTGCTGGCCGAACCCGGCAGCGTCGCCGCGCTGCCGCAGCGGCGCTGGGCGGTGCTGGCCCAGCACCACGAAGTGATCGTGCTGCTGCTGACCGACCCGATCGAAACCGCGCCGCCGGCCGCCGCACTGCCGTTCAGCCGCGACGGCCAGCGCATCGAGCTGGACCTGGGCGCGCCGGCGCAACGCCAGCGCTGGCACGCCAATTTCGTCGGCCCGATCGAGGCGGCGCTGGAGAAACTGCCGGCGCGCGGCGTGCGCGTGCAGGCGCTGTCGACCGACGCGGCCAGCGAAGCCTGGCTGCCGCTGCTGGGCCGCGCGCGCCCGCTGGTGGCCTGATGGCGGCGCCGCAAACCCTGGCCCTGCGCGACGTGCATCTGCCCGGCGCGCCGTCTTGGTGGCCGCTGGCGCCGGGCTGGTGGCTGCTGCTGGCGGCGCTGGCCGCGCTGTCGCTGTCGCTGTGGTGGTGGCAACGCCGCCGCACCCGGCGCCGGCGCGAGGCCGAGCGCGTGTTCGACGAGGCGCTGGCCGTCGCGACCACGCCGGCGGCCGAGGTCGCGGCGATTTCCGAACTGCTGCGCCGCGCCGGCCGCCGCCGCGACCGCAACGCCGACACGCTGACTGGCCAGGCGTGGCTGGAATTCCTCGATCGCGGCAGCAAGCGCAGCGATTTCGCCGACGGCCCCGGGCGCCTGCTGCTGGAAGGCGGCTACCGGCGTCAGGTCGATCCGGCCCAGGCGCGCGCGCTGCGTGAACTGGCGCGGCGCCGCTTCCTGCAATGGATGGGCGTGCGCGCATGAGCCTGTCGGTGTCGAGCCTGGGCTTGTCTAGCGCGCTGCTGTCGAGCGCGCTTGCGGCGAGATCGTCGCTGCCCAATCCGCTTTCGTCGGGCCCGCAGCGATGAGCGCGCTGACCTCGCTGTTCGCCGAATGGCGCGACCTGCTGGCCTGGCCGTGGTGGCTGGCCGCATTGCCGTTGCCGCTGCTGGCGCGCTGGCTGCTGCCGCCGGCGCGCGACGGTTCGGCGGCGTTGAAGGTGCCGTTCGGCGCGCGCCTGGATGCGGTCGCCGCGGCCGGTGGGCGCGGCCTGCGCGGCGGCGGCGCCGGCTGGCTGCTGTGGCTGGCCTGGGCGCTGCTGTGCGTGGCCGCGGCGCGGCCGCAACAGCTCGGCGAGCCGATCCGGCCGCCCCAGGTCGGCCGCGGCATGATGCTGGCGCTGGACCTGTCGGGCAGCATGAGCGAACAGGACATGACCCTGGGCCGCCGCACCGTCGACCGCCTGACCGCGGCCAAGGCGGTACTGGCCGACTTCCTCGACCGCCGCGTCGGCGACCGCGTCGGCCTGGTGGTGTTCGGCAGCCGCGCCTACGTGCTGGCGCCGCTGACCCTGGACCGCGACACCGTGCGCGACCAGCTCGGCAACAGCGAAGTCGGCCTGGCCGGGCAGGAGACCGCGATCGGCGAGGCCATCGGCCTGTCGGTGCGGCGCCTGCGCCAGTTGCCCGAGCACGAACGCGTGCTGATCCTGCTCACCGACGGCGTCAACAACGCACCGCCCGACCCGATGCGCGGCGCCCAGATCGCCCACGACGAAGGCGTGCGCATCCACACCATCGCCTTCGGCGGCGACGGCGGCATGACCCTGTTCGGCGTGCGTCTGCCCACGCCGGGCGGCGCGGCCGAAGTCGACGAGCCGACCCTGCGCCGGATCGCCGAACAAACCGGCGGCCGCTTCTTCCGCGCCCGCGACACCAGCGAGCTGGCCGGCATCTACGCCGAGATCGACCGGCTCGAACCGGTCGCGCGCGAAGGCAAGGCGGTGCGTCCGCGCATCGAGCGCTATCCCGTGCCGCTGGGCGGCGCGCTGGCGCTGGCCCTGCTGGCGTTCCTGTGGCCGCGACGGAGGCCGGCATGAATCCGTCGTCCTGGTTCGAACATCTCGCGCCGCTGATCTTCCTGCGTCCGCACTGGCTGTGGGCGCTGCTGGCGCTGCCGCTGCTGGGCGCGTGGTGGTGGCGCGGCCGCCGCCGCCGCAACGTCTGGCAGGGCGCGGTCGATGCGCATTTGCTGCCGCACTTGCTCGATGCTGCGCCCGGCCGGCGCTCGCAACTGGCGGTCGGCGCGGCGGCATTCGGATACGCGCTGGCGGTGCTGGCGCTGGCTGGGCCCAGTTGGTCGCAGGGCGAGCAGCCGCTGTGGCAGAGCAACATGCCGATGGTGGTGGCGCTGGACCTGTCCAGCCGCAGCCTCGCCGGCGACCTGCCGCCGAGCCGCCTGGCCCAGGCCAAGGCCAAGCTGGCCGAACTGCTGCGCCGCCGCGCCGGCAGCGGCCAGACCGCATTGGTGGTCTACGCCGACGACGCCTTCACCGTCGCGCCGCTGACCGACGACCCCGACAACGTGCGGGTGTTCCTCGACGCGCTGGCGCCGGACATCATGCCCGGCGACGGCCAGAACGCCGACCGCGCGATCGCCTGGTCGGCGCGGCTGCTGCGCCAGGGCGGCTTCAACCGCGGCCGCATCGTGCTGATCACCGACCGCAGCGACAGCTCGGTCGATCGCGCCGCGTCCAAGGCTGCGGGCGACGGCTACGCGGTCTCGGTGCTGGGCCTGGGCAGCGCCGCCGGCGCCGCGTTCCAGCGGCCCGACGGGCGCATCGTCAAGGTTCGGTTGGACGCGCCGTCTCTGCAGGAGCTGGCCCGCGCCGGCGGCGGCCGCTACGCGCCGCTGAGCGCCGACGACGCCGACCTGCGCGCGCTCGACATCGCCAGCGGCGGCCGCGGCGAAGCCGGCGCCGGCCTGGGCGAGAAACGGCTGGCGCGCGAAGACGACGGTTACTGGTTGCTGCCGGTGCTGCTGGTGCTGGGATTGCTGGCGTTCCGCCGCCGCAGCGGCGCCGGCGCGCTGGCGCTGCTGCTGTGCCTGGGCCTGCCGCTGGCGCCCGCGCCGGCGCGCGCGCAGTCGCTGTGGCAGCGCGCCGACCAGAGCGCGCACGCGCGCGTGGTCGAAGGCAACGATGCCTACCGCGCCGGCCAGTTCGAACGCGCCGCCGAACTCTACCAGCGCGGCCAGGGCGCCGATGCGCAGTACAACCTGGGCAACGCGCTGGCGCGCCAGGGCCGCTACCCCGAGGCGATCGCCGCCTACGACCGCGCGCTCAAGCAAACGCCGGGCATGGCCGACGCGATCGCCAACAAGCAAGCGGTGGAAGCGGCGATGAAGCGGCCGCCGCCGAAGAACCAGAGCGGGCAGGGCCAGCAGCCCAAGCCCGGATCGCAGCAGCAGAAAAACCAGCCGCAGCCGCAGGATCCGCAGCGCAAGCCCGACGGCAAGCCCGAGGACAAACCGCAGGACCGGCCGCAAAAGCCCGATCCCGACGGCCAGCAAAGCCCGCAGCCCAAGCCCGCCGACGACCCGGAAACCCAGCGCCGCGCCGACCAGGAACAGCGCGAGCGCATGCAGCGCGAACTCGAGCGCCAGCGCGGAAAGCAGCCGGCGCAGCCGCCCAAGGGCGAGCGCGAACCGGCGCGCACGCCGGCCCAGCGCGAGCGCCAGCAAGCCAACGACGCCTGGCTCAAGCGGGTGCCGGACGACCCCGGCAGCCTGCTGCGCGAGCGGTTCAAGATCGAATACATGCGCCGGCAGATGTCGGCGTTGAACGGAGAGTGAGGCCGATGTCGCGCAACCTGCCCAACCCCGCCGCGCGCTTGCGCCTGGCCTGTGTGCTGCTGGCCGGCCTGCTGTTGGCCGGTTTCAGCGCCGGCGCCGCGGCGCAGGCGCGCGCCTGGCTGGATCGCAGCAGCATCCGCGCCGGCGAGACCGCGACCTTGAACGTGGAGACCACCGCCAGCGTCGGCGGCCAGCCCGATTACTCGCCGCTGGCGGCGGACTTCGAACTGCTCGACCGCGGCGTCGACACCCGCATCGAGCCCGGCGCCAACGGCATGATCGCGCGCAGCCGCTACACCGCGGTGCTGCGGCCGCTGCGCAGCGGCCGGCTGACGATCCCGGCGCTGAGCGTGGCCGGCGCGCGCACCGCGCCGCTGGACCTCACCGTCGAAGCCGCGCCGGCGCCGGCGCCGGACCAGGCGGTCGGTACCGCCGAGCTGTACATGGAATCGGTGCCCGACGACAGCAACCCTTACGTGCAGCAGGCGGTGGGCTGGGTGGTTCGGCTGTACGCGGCGATGCCGGTGCTCAGCGGCAAGCTCGACCAGCCCGCGCCGGACGGCGCCTCGCTGACCAAGGTCGGCGAAGACATCCAGTACCAGCGCACTTACAACGGCACGGTCTACACCGTCTACGAACGCCGCTACCTGCTGGTGCCCGAGCGCAGCGGCAGCCTGGTGATGCCGGGCGCGGTGTTCGAGGGCCGGGTCGGCACGACCATGATCGAGCAGCTGATGGGCAGCGGCGGCGACCCGCGCCGCGCCGCCAGCCGCTCGCGTCCGCTGCAGGTGCGCGCCGCGCCGGCCGACGCGCCGCAGCCGTGGTTGCCGCTGCGCAGCCTGACCCTGAGCTACCGCTCCACCCCGCAGCAACTGCGCGTGGGCAATTCGGCCAGCATCATCGTCGAGGCCAGCGCCGACGGCGCCGGCCTGGCGCAGATGCCGGAACTGCAGTTGCCGCCGATCGACGGCGTGCAGGTATTCGCCGATCCGGTCCAGGCCGACGAGACCTTCGTCGGCGGCCGGCCGCGGGTGAAGCTGACCCGCAAGTTCTCGCTGGTGCCCGCGCGCGAGGGCGAGGTGCGGCTGGAAGGTTTGCGCCTGGATTGGTGGGACGTCGGCGCGCGCACCAAGCGCACCGCCAGCCTGCCGCCGCTGAGCTGGACTGTGGGCCGCGGTGTCGCCGGCGCCGCCGCGGCGACGAATCCGGCCGCGGCCGCGGCGCGCAACGATGCCGGCGGCGCGTCGCCGGCGGCCGCGGCGCCCACCGATGCCCTCGAGCCCACCGCCGCCGACGGCGCGGTGCACAAGGGCTGGGCGATCGCCGCGGTGCTGTTCGCGCTGCTGTGGCTGGGCACGCTGGTGTGGGCGCTGCAGCGGCGCGCGCCGCTGCGTGCGGCCCTGCCGGCCGCCGCGGCCGCCGCCGCGCCCGGACAGGCCGCGCCGGCGACGTTGAAATTGAATCTGCCGGCGCTGCGCGAGCTGATCGACCGCGGCGATTTCGACCACATCGCCAGCGTGCTGCGCGGCCTGGCCACACCGCCGGCCGCCGACGACGATGAACTGGTCGAACGCCTCGGCGACCCGGCCCAGCGCGACGCCGTGCAGGCCCTGCGCCGCGCGCGCTGGGGCGGCGGCGACGGCGTCGCCGCGCGCAACCGCCTGCGCGCCGCGTTCGCGCAAGGCCCGCAGTGGCGCCAGGGCCGCGCGCAGCCGGCTTCGCCGCTGCCGCCGCTGTATCCGCCGTCCGCGACCTGATCGCGGCGGCTCCTCTTGCGGGAGGAACTTGTGTGGGAGGGACTTCAGTCCCGACGCTTTCGTGCCGGATCGCCGCGATCGGATAGGAAAGCCTCGGGGCTGAAGCCCCTCCCACAAAAACAGGCCCGCTCACCGCGAGCCGGC
>NZ_FNOG01000002.1:771958-779505 GCF_900106525.1 Lysobacter enzymogenes | reverse complement strand
AGCCGGCCGCGATCCTTCTGAATCCCGCCGTTCCACTTGTGGGTGGAACTCCTGTGGGAGGGACTTCAGTCCCGACGCTTTCGTGCCAGATCGCCGCGATCGCACAGCAAAGCCTCGGAACCGAAGCCCATCCCACAGGAAAAACCCCTGCCATCCAGGCCCGGGCCGCCTCCAAACCCCACCGTCCGGGCGTTTTCGACCCCCTGGTGTATCCTGCCCGCTGTTTTGGCCGGGCCCGTAACGAGCGAATCCATGAGCGAAACCGCGAACGCGCGCAAGCCGCTGCCGTTGCACTGGAAAATGGCGATCGGCTTCCTCGCCGGCCTCGGCCTGGGCCTGATCGTCTACGCCGCCGGCATCGGCAGCGTCAGCTGGGCCCAGCTCAGCGGCCAGGCCTGCGAAGCCGGCGCGGCCGGCTGGCGCTGCGAATCGCTGCTCAAGCTGTTCACCGAAGTGATCACCGGCCCGGCCGGCGAAATCTTCCTGCGCCTGATCTTCATGCTGGTGATCCCGCTGCTGTTCTCGGCGCTGGTCATGGGCGTGAGCGAGATGGGCGACATCCGTTCGTTCGGGCGGGTGGGCTGGCGCACGCTGGGTCTGACCATCGTGATGTCGGGCCTGGCGGTGATTTTGGGCCTGCTGATGGTCAACCTGTTCCAACCCGGGGCCGGCATGGACCCGGCCCAGGCGCAGCAGTTGATGGCCGAGAACGCCGAGCGCGCGCAAAGCATCGTCAAGGGCAGCACCGACGCGCCCAAGGGCATCCAGATGCTGGTGTCGATCGTGCCCAGCAACGTGGTTCAGGCCGCGGCCGACGACGCCATCCTGGCGGTGATGTTCTTCGCCCTGATGATCGGCGTGGGCATGGTGCTGACCAAGTCCAAGGCGGTGGACACGCTGCGCGACGGCGTGCAGGGCCTGTTCGAAATCTCCATGACCCTGATCGGGCTGGTGATCAAGCTGGCGCCGTACGCGGTGTTCTGCTTCATGTTCAACCTGTCCTCGCAGTTCGGCTGGGACTTGTTGTTCAAGCTGGCCAAGTACGTAGCGGTGGTGGTGTCGGCGCTGGCCATCCACATGTTCGTGACCTACTCGCTGGCGATCAAATTCATCGGCGGGCGCTCGCCGCTGGAATTCTTCAAGGGCGCGCAGGAAGCGATGGTGCTGGCGTTCTCCACCGCCTCCAGCAACGCCACCCTGCCGACCGCGCTGCGCGTGGCCGACGAGCTCAAGCTGCCGCGGCGCATCTCGCGCTTCGTGCTGACCGTCGGCGCCACCGCCAACCAGAACGGCACCGCGCTGTTCGAAGGCGTGACGGTGATCTTCCTGGCCCAGTTCTTCGGCGTCGACCTGACCTTGGGCCAGCAGGTGATGGTGATGCTGGTGTGCATCCTCGGCGGCATCGGCACCGCCGGCGTCCCGTCGGGCTCGCTGCCGGTGGTGGCGATGATCTGCGCGATGGTCAAGGTGCCGCCGGAAGGCATCGGCCTGATCCTGGGCGTCAACCACTTCCTCGACATGTGCCGGACCACGCTCAACGTCACCGGCGACATCGCCATCGCCACGATGGTGTCGCGCGGGGTGGAGGATCCGCCGGCGGAGACGCTGGCGGATTGAGCCGCGATCCTCGAAAAGCCCGCCCTCCGGCGGGCTTTTTCGTTGTGACGGCTGCTTCCTGTAGGAGCGGCGCGAGCCGCGACCGCGACAACTCAGCTGCGTCGAAACGTCCGCCGTAGTTGCGTTGTCGCAGTCGCGGCTCGCGCCGCTCCTACAGGAGGCATGCCGAATCTGCCGCTTCGGGACGGCGAAGGCCGCTCCGGGGGCCAGCGGCCGGCCCCTGAACGGCTCGGGGCGACACGGCCGCCCCGGGATGGGACAATGGCGCCTCTTCGCCGGCCCCGCCGCCCGCAACGGGCACGCCCCGGGCCGGTACTCCGCTCCGCTTCCCAGCCTCAGCCGCCCGAGCCCCATGACGACGCCCAGCCGCCGCGACCTTGCCAACGCCATCCGTTTCCTCGCCATCGACGCGGTGCAGGCCGCCAACTCCGGCCACCCGGGCATGCCGATGGGCATGGCCGACATCGCCGAAGTGCTGTGGAACGACTTCCTGAGCCACAACCCGGCCGACCCGAAGTGGTTCAACCGCGACCGCTTCATCCTCTCCAACGGCCACGGCTCGATGCTGCAGTACGCGCTGCTGCACCTGAGCGGCTACGACCTGCCGATCGAAGAGCTCAAGCGCTTCCGCCAGCTGCACTCGCGCACCCCGGGCCATCCGGAGAACTTCGAGACCCCGGGCGTTGAGACCACCACCGGCCCGCTCGGCCAGGGCCTGGCCAACGCGGTCGGCATGGCGCTGGCGGAGAAGATCCTGGCCCAGCGCTTCAACCGCGAAGGCCACGACATCGTCGACCACCGCACCTGGGTGTTCCTCGGCGACGGCTGCCTGATGGAAGGCATCTCGCACGAAGTCGCGTCCTTGGCCGGCACCTGGGGCCTGGGCAAGCTGGTCGCGTTCTGGGACGACAACAAGATCTCCATCGACGGCAACACCGACGGCTGGTTCACCGACGACACCGCGGCGCGCTTCGAGGCCTACGGCTGGCGCGTGATCCGCAAGGTCAACGGCCAGGATCCGGTCGAGATCAAGACCGCGATCGAAACCGCGCTCAAGCACGGCGACAAGCCGACCTTGATCTGCTGCCGCACCACCATCGGCTTCGGTTCGCCGGCCAAGGCGGGCAAGGAGTCCTCGCACGGCGCGCCGCTGGGCAAGGACGAAGTGGCCGCGACCCGCGCCGCGCTGAACTGGCCGTACGCCGAATTCGAAATCCCGCAGGACATCTACGCCGGCTGGCGCAACCGCGACCACGCTAGCGCGCAGGCGCAGTGGCAGCAGGCCTTCGACGCCTACGCCGCGCAGTTCCCGGCCGAAGCCGCCGAGCTCAAGCGCCGCATCGCCGGCGAGCTGCCGGCCGACTTCGTCGCCCAGGCCGACGCCTACCTCGCCAAGCTGCAGGCCGACGGCCAGACCATCGCCTCGCGCAAGGCCTCGCAGATGGCCATCGAGACCTTCGCGCCGCTGCTGCCGGAACTGATCGGCGGCTCGGCCGACCTGGCGCACTCGAACCTGACCCTGTGGAAGGCCAGCAAGTCGGTCGCCACCAGCGATCCGAACGCGAACTACGTCTATTACGGCGTGCGCGAGTTCGGCATGAGCGCGATCAGCAACGGCCTCAACCTGCACGGCGGCTTCATCCCGTTCGACGCCACCTTCCTGGTGTTCAGCGACTACGCCCGCAACGCAGTGCGCATGAGCGCGCTGATGGGCGCGCACGTGATCCACGTCTACACCCACGACTCCATCGGCCTGGGCGAAGACGGCCCGACCCACCAGCCGATCGAGCACCTCGCCAGCCTGCGCTACATCCCGCACAACGACGTGTGGCGCCCGTGCGACGCGGTGGAATCGGCGGCGGCGTGGAAGGCGGCGATCACCCGCCTGGACGGCCCGAGCTGCCTGGTGTTCTCGCGCCAGAATCTGCCGCACCAGCCGCGCGACGCGCAGCAGGTCGCGCAGATCGAGCGCGGCGGCTACGTGCTGCGCGACAGCGACGGCGCGCCGGAGGTGATCTTGCTCGCGACCGGTTCGGAAATCGGCCTGGCCACCCAGGCCGCCGACCAGCTCAGCGCCGAAGGGGTCAAGGTGCGCGTGGTGTCGATGCCCTCGACCGACGTGTTCGACCGCCAGCCGCAGGACTACCGCGAGTCGGTGCTGCCCAACGCGGTGCGCAAGCGCGTGGCGATCGAAGCCGGCGTCAGCGACTTCTGGCGCAAGTACGTCGGCCTGGACGGCGATGTGGTCGGCATCGACCGCTTCGGCGCCTCGGCCCCGGCCGAAGCGCTGTTCCCGTACTTCGGCTTCACCGTCGAGCGCGTGGTCGCCACGGTCAAGAAGCTCGGCTGAGCGGGCGCGGCATAGGCCGTCCCGCGCAGGCGGGGCGGCGACTGAACGGGGACGCATTGCGTCCCCGTTCGTTTTTGCGGCGGGCTGTCGTACGAAGTAAGCCCGGCGTGCATTCCCGCCCGCGGGTTCGGCCTGCTGTGGATCGATTCCGCGCGATGGCGTTTGCGCGGTTGTCAGTTCCACATCGGCGTTAGCGCACTTTTTAAGTGCCTTGCTCGCTACTACCATGCACCTGCAGCCGCAGCGCCCGGCGCCTGCGCGATCGTCGACGGGCGCCGGAACGTCCATGCCCCACCCACTGCCCGCCGAAGCCGCGCCGCGCCTGCCGCAACTCGATGCCCTGCGCGGCCTGGCCGCGTTGTACGTGGTGGTCTATCACGTCATGGCGATGCCCGATCCGCATTTGCCGGTGCCGGCCTGGGCGGTGCCGGCGATCGGCATGGGCGGCAGCGGCGTGGTGCTGTTCTTCGTCATGAGCGCGTTCTCGCTGTGCCTGACTTGGCCGCGCCATGCCGCCAGCGGCGCTGCGCTGCGCAGTTTCTATCTCAGCCGCTTGTTCCGCATCGCGCCGTTGTTGCTGGTGCTGCTGGCGGTCATGGTGTTGCGCGACCAGATGCGCGAACCGGCGCGTTACGGCGCGCAGGAAATCGCCTGGAACGCCTCGATGCTGTTCGGCCTGTCGCCGCAGTGGCAGGCCGGCATCGTCATGGGCAGCTGGACCATCGGCGTGGAGATGCTGTTCTACGCCGTGTTCCCGTTGCTGGCGTTGTACGCGCGGCGGCTGCCGGCGCAACTGGCGTTGCTGGCGGCGAGCTACGCGCTGGCGCTGTGGGCCGCGCACGCCGCGCCGCCGGCGCTGGCCTTCCTCGGCAACGGCTACGGCCTGCTCACCCAGATGCCGATCTTCGTGCTCGGCTGCGTGCTGTTCGGCGCGTGGCGACGTCTGCGCGAATTGGCGGCCGCGCCGCGTCGCGCGCTGGGCCTGGGCGCGCTCGCCTGCGGCGCGGCGGGGCTGGCAGCGATTCCCTACGGCGTCTTGCCGACCGGCGCCTGGGCGTCGGGTTGGCACCTCAGCGCGCTCGCTTACGGCCTGATCCTGCTCGGCCTGCTGCTGGCCGGCGAAGGCGTCGCCGTGCGCGTGCTGGTCAACCGCGCGACGTGTTTTCTCGGGGCGATCAGCTACTCGCTGTATCTGGTCCATCCGTTCGTGGTGTCGCGCTTGTACGGCGTGTTCGCGCGCTTGTACGTCGCGTTGCCGGACGGTGTGGCGTATGCGGCTTGTCTGGTGGTGAGTCTGGTTTTAGCGATTCCGGCGGCGTGGCTGACGTATCGGTTCGTCGAGCAGCCGGGGATGCGCTGGGGGCGGCGGGCGTTCGAGCGCATGCGTGCTTCGCAGGCAACGACAGGCGCGGCCGCTTGAGCGCCGACTGTGGGAGGGCCTTCAGGCCCGACGCTTTCCTGCCCGCCGCAGCGGAACTTTCCTAGCCGCTCCACCGGCGCATTCCGATAACCCAGCCAAGCGCGCAGCGCGAACCTGGGGATATGAACTCTTCTGAAGCTCCTGGCTACGAAGCCCTGCGCCGCGGTCGCTGCTCGCAAGCGCAGCAGATTTACTTGGTGACGACGACCTGCATCCGCCGTCGCCGCATCTTCGCCAGCGAGCACGTCGCCGGCATCGCCGCCGCCGCGATCGCCGATCCAGACAAATGGCTCGGCGCGCAGCTGCTGTGCTGGGTGCTGATGCCGGACCATTGGCATGGACTGATCCAGCTAGGCGATGGCGTCCGATTGGAAAGCGTGGTGGCTTCGATGAAGGGACGGGCGGCCAGATCGGTCAACCGCGCTCTGAGCCGCAAAGGCTTCGTGTGGATGCCGGGCTTTCATGATCGCGCCTTGCGGCGGGAGGCGGATCTGCTTCCCGCTGCGCGCTACATCGTGGCCAACCCGAAGCGGGCGGGGTTGGTGGAGAAAGTTTCGGACTATCCCTACTGGGATGCGATATGGACTGACAGAAAAGCGTCGGGCCTGAAGGCCCTCCCACAAGAGCCCGCGCCGGAGTCGTAGGCGTCCTGTGGGAGATCGCCTTAGGGAGAGCCTTGTGGGAGAGTCCTTGTGAGAGGACCCTTGTGGGAGGACCCTTGTGGGAGGGCCTTCAGGCCCGACGCTTTCCGATCAGCAGAATCGATTCCAACTGTGGCCGGGCCCTTCAGGCCCTACGCTCTTCGATCAGCCGGAACGAGTCTCTCGCAGCGCCAAAGCAACCAATCGCGCTTCCAGCCGCTCGCCGAACCCGCTAGGTGCTTCCAACTCCATCCGCTGCATCGCTTCGGCATCTTCCGTGCTGGAAGAGAACAATGCCTTCATCACGGTGCGCGCCTTGGCGCCGCCAGTAGCGGTATTCGCCTTGAGCCACCCCAACGCCTTCACCAGCCGCTGCTCGACCCCGGTGAAATCGCTGCCGAGCGGATAGTCCGGCAGCGCACCCTGCTGGCGCAGCGGCGCGAGCGCCTCGCGCAGCCGCTGCGGGCTGTTGCGCTCGCTGAGCCGGTAGTGCGTTTGCGGCAGCTTGCCGCTGGCCATCGCCGCTTGCAGCAACGGGAACTGATGGCCCGCGGCGGCGACGGCGGCCATCGCCAGGATGCAGTCCTCGTCGGTCTTGCCGCGCAGGTCGGCGATGCCGTATTCGGTGACGTAGACATCGCGCAGGTGGCGCGGGATCGTCGTCTGCGCATAGTTCCACACCACGTTCGAGCGCGTTTCGCCGCCGCTGTCGCGGGTGGCGCGCAGCATCAGCACCGAGCGCGCGTCGGGCAGGGCATGGGCCATCGCCACGAAGTTGTACTGGCCGCCGACGCCGGACACCACGCGGCCGTCGTCGAGCGTGTCGGACACCGCCGCGCCCAGCGCGGTCGCCATCATGCAGCTGTTGAAGAAGCGCGCGTCGCGGCGCTGCAGGCGTTCGAGCGTTTCGTTGCCGCCGTAGAGTTCGTTGACCTCGCTGATGCGGCGCATGCTGATGCCGCGGCGCTCGGATTCGGGCATATCGCGCAGCCAGTCGTAGAAATCCTGCGAGCCCAGGTAGAAGCCGCCTTGCAGATATTCGCCTTCGCGTTCCAGCCGCTCGTGGTCGGCGGCGTCGGCGCGGCCTTCGTGCAGGCGACGCATGAAGTCGAGATCGTCGATCACCTTGCGCTTGATCACGCCGACTTCGACCAGGCGGCGGAAGCCTTCGTTGAGCATTTCGCTGCATCCAAAAAGCCCAACGCTAAACGGACCAAGCGGCGCAACCTGCGCCTTCGCGTTACGGGTACTGGAGAGGTCAACCTCCAACGAAGCGGTTTGACCAAGCGGCGCAACCGGCGCCTTCGCGTTACGGGTACCGGAGAGGTCAACCTCCAACGAAGCGGTTTGACCAAGCGGCGCAACCTGCGCCTTCGCGTTATGGGTACTGGAGAGGTCAACCTCCAACGAAGCGGCTTGACCAAGCGGCGCAACCGGCGCCTTCGCGTTACGGGCGCCGGAGAGGTCAACCTCCAACGAAGCGGTCTGACCAAGCGGCGCAACCTGCGCCTTCGCGTTA
>NZ_FNOG01000002.1:725784-771948 GCF_900106525.1 Lysobacter enzymogenes | reverse complement strand
GCGGCGCAACCGGCGCCTTCGCGTTACGGGCGCCGGAGAGGTCAACCTCCAACGAAGCGGTCTGACCAAGCGGCGCAACCTGCGCCTTCGCGTTACGGCTACCGGAGCGGTCAACCTCCAACGAAGCGGCGTCTTCCAGCGAAGAAATCCCCGCACCGCTCGACCCACCACCGTCCAGCGAGTACCCCAACGCCCCCAACACCCGCCAATACGCCGCATTGTCCGTATGCCGCAACACCAAGGCATGGCAAAGCGCATCGGCCAACGTCCCGATCCCGATCTGCAGCGTCCCGCCATCGCGCACCAAGGTGCTGGCATGGAAGCCGATCGCGTAATCCGCATCGCTCACCGGCTGGCGCGGCAAGCCGAACAACTTCGGATACGGCCCCGGCGGTGCGACCACCGCATCGAAGAACGAAGCGTCCACCGCCGCGCTGCCGTCGAGCCACGGCAGCAGCGGATCGACTTCGGCGATCAGCAGCGGCCGCGGCAATCCGCGCGCCACGATCGCGTCGACCGCGTCGAAGGTCAGGTCGGTATTGCACGACAGCGACAGCCGCGCGCTGCCGGACGGATCCGCCGCGACTTTCTGCACCACCGCGTTGACGCCGCGGTCGGCCAGGGCGCGGGCGACGTGGGTGTAGTTGAGGCTGGCGTAACGGCGCTGCGCCGCCTGCGCGTGCAGCAGCGCGCCCGACTGCAGGTAGAACTCCTCCACTTCCATATGCGCCGGCAACGCGTTGCGCTTGAGCGCCTGCACATAGGCCAGGCGCGGGAAGTCGTCGCCGAAATGGCGCTGCGCGAACGGCCGCAGGAACCGCGCTTCCAGGCTCTTGCCGGCGCCGGGCGGGTCCAGCGACAGCGCGGTGTATAGGTGCAGGCGTCGCGACGGCTCGCGTTCGGCGCGCTGGTACAGCGCGTTGAGCAGGCGGTGCGGCTTGCCCAGGCCGAGCGGCGCGCCGACGTGCAGTGCGCCGGACACGCGCTGGTAAAGGAATTCGACGGCGTCGTCGAGGGAATCGAAGCGGGCGGGTTCGGGGCGCGGGGTCGGGCTCATGGCGGCAGTATGGCATCGGCGCCGTCAACGCCGCGGCGCGAGCGCGCGGCCGCGAGGAGCAGGCGAGAGCGAGGCTTTCGCCCGCTCCTGCGCGCTTACGTCGCGAACGGCGCCGCGTCGCCCACCCGATGCACTTCCTCGGCGATCCGCCGCACTTCCTCGGGATAGTGGCTGACGTAGATCATCGGCAGCCCGCTTTCGTCGCGTACGCGCTGCAGATACGGCAGTAGTTCGTCGCGGCGGTTCATGTCGAGCATCGACAAGGGCTCGTCGAGCAGCAGGATGCGCGGTTGCGACAGCAGCGCCCGGCCCAAGGCCACGCGCTGGGTTTCGCCGCCCGACAGCCCGCCGGTGCCGCGCGCGAGCAGGGGGCCGATGCCGAGCAGTTCGACGATGTCGGCCAGTTCGAAGCGGCGCTCGCGCGCGGCCGCGCCGCGCAGGCCGTAGAGCAGGTTGGCGCGCACGTCCAGGTGCGGGAACAGGCGTGCGTCCTGGAACACGTAGCCGATGCGGCGGCGGTGCGCGGGCAGGTCGATGCGGCGGTCGCGGTCGAACAAGGTCTCGCCGGCGACGACGATGCGTCCGCGCGCCGGCCGCAGCAGCCCGGCGATGGCGTGCAGCAGCGAGGTCTTGCCGGCGCCGGAGTCGCCGACCACGGCGATCACCCGGCGCTCGCTGCGGATCGCGAACGCGCGCCGGAACGAGCCGCGGCGCAGCTCGATGTCGATATCGAAACCCGCCTGCAACGGCGCCGGCGCGGCCGCGTTCGCGCTCATCGCTGCGTTCCCGCGCGCTGGCGCTGCACCAGCCATTCGGAGGCGAACACCGCGGCGAACGACAGCGCCACCGCGACCAGCGCCAGCCGCAGCACGCCCGATTCGGCGCCGGGCGTCTGCATCAGGCCCCAGATCGCCGACGACAGGGTCTGGGTTTCGCCGGCGATGTTGGACACGAAGGTGATGGTTGCGCCGAACTCGCCCAGCGCCTTGGCGAAGCACAACACCGCGCCGGCCAGCAGGCCCGGCCAGGCCAGCGGCAAGGTCACGCTGAAGAACACCCGCCACGGGTTGGCGCCGAGTGTGGACGCGGCTTGTTCCAGGCGCGGATCGACCGCTTCGATCGACAGCCGGATCGCGCGCACCATCAACGGGAAGCCCATGATCGCGCTGGCCAGGGCGGCGCCGGTCCAGCGGAACGCGAACACGATGCCGAAGTGCTCGGACAGAAAACGCCCGATCGGCCCCTGCGCGCCGAAGCCGAGCAGCAGGGCGTAGCCGGTGACCACCGGCGGCACCACCAGCGGCAGGTACAGCAAGGTGTCGACCAGCAGCTTGCCGGGGAAGCGCGTGCGCGCCAGCAGCCAGCCCATCGCCACGCCGAACGGCAGGCTGCACACGGTGGCCGCGGCGGCGACCTTGAGGCTGAGCGCGATCGCGGTCAGCTCGGCAGCGCTGAAGCCGGCCCAGCCTTCGCTCATTGCGGCGTCGCGCTGTGGCTTGCGCTCGCGGCGGCCGCGTTCACGGCAGCGGCGCGAAGCCGTGGCGGCGGAAGATCGCCGCGGCCTGCTTGCCGCGCAGCCATTGCGCGAATTTCGCCGCGCCCGGATGGGCGCTGGCCTTGACCACGGCGACCGGGTAAACGATCGGCGCATGGCTGTCGGCGGGGAAGGTCGCCAGCACCCGCACCTTCGGCTCGGCCTGGGCGTCGCTGCCGTAGACCACGCCCAGCGGCGCTTCGCCGCGCGCCACCAGCATCAGCGCCGCGCGCACGTTCTCGCCTTCGGCCAGACGCGGTTGCACCTGCTCCCACACGCCGAATTTTTCGAACGCGGCGCGCGCGTACTTGCCGGCCGGCACGCTCGCGGTCAGCGCCACGGCGAGGCGGCCGTCGCCGAGCAGCGGGCGCAGGTCGACGCCGGGCTTGAGCGCCGGCGCCTTGGCCTTGCTGTCCTTCGGCGCGATCAGCACCAGGGTGTTGCCGAGCACGTTGCGGCGGCTGGCGTCGACGAGCAACTGGCGTTGCTGCAGGTAATCCATCCAGTCCAGGTCGGCGGAAAAGAACAGGTCGGCCGGCGCGCCCTGTTCGATCTGCCGCGCCAGCGCCGAACTGGCGGCGTAGGAGGCGCGCACCGCCTGGCCGGTCTGCTTCTGGTAGGCCGCGGCGGCTTCGTCGAGCGATTCCTTGAGGCTGGCGGCGGCGAACACGGTCAGCGGCTCGGCGCCCTTGTCCTGGGTCGGCGCAGCGCCGGCGGCGAGGGCGAAACCGAGGGCGCACAGAGCGCCGAGAAAGCGACGGCGGAGGTTCATGGGCGGGGCCGGCGGGGAGGTGGGGTCAGGGTAACCCGGGAGTGGGGCGGCAGTGCGGTTGCGCAGGGGTTTCGGGGCGATGGTCGTGTTTCGAAATCGCGGCGATACGGGGGAAATGCGGTATGGCGCAGGTGGGTTTTACCGCGCTGCTCCACATCGTCATCCCCGCGAAGGCGGGGATCCAGAGACTTCAGAGTCATGCCGCGATGAAGCCCTGGATTCCCGCTTTCGCGGGAATGACGGTAGGTGGGGGTCGCGGTAGGTGGGCTTTATGGCAGGTGGCTTTCACTGCGCCACTCCCACGCCGTCATCCCCGCGAAGGCGGATCCAGAGACTTCAGAGTCATGCTGCGATGAAGCCCTGGATTCCCGCTTTCGCAGGAATGACGATAGGTGGGGTTCGCGGTAGGTGGGTTTCATGGCAGGTGGCTTTCACCGCGCCACTCCATGCCGTCATCCCCGTGAAGGTGGGGATCCAGAACAGGCGGGTTTCACTACGCCCCTTCATGCCGTCATCCCCGCGAACGCGGGGATCCAGAGACTTCAGCGCCATGTTTCGGCAAACGCCGGGACATCGCTACCGCAGAAACTGCAGCACACTGACCGAACCCGACCCGACCCCGACCTCAAACGTCCGCGTCGCCCACCCGAATCGACTCCACCTGACGCACCCAGCGCGCCGGGCGCGATTCGCCGGGGACGATCAGGCGCCACGGGCCGTCGCCGGGCGGCAGGTCGGCGCCGTTGCAGCGGCGGGTCAGCACCACCGGGCGGTTGCCCAGGCTGGGGTCGAGTTCGGCGAGCGAGAACGCGGCGCGGTAGCCGTCGCGCGCGCGCACTTGCGCGATCCGCGACAACTGCGCGCCGCGCAGCGGTTCGGCCGGCATCGCGCCGCTGGCGCGCAGCAGTTCGACCAGGGCCACGCCTTCGCAGCTGAGCTTGCGGCCGTGCGCGCTGCCTTCGGCCTTCACCTGCGGCAGCTTGGCCAGCACCGCTTCGTCCAGCTTCACTTCCACCGCGCCTTGCGGCATCGCGGCGGGCGCGGCTTCGCCGTGGCGATGCCCGGCGTGCGCGGCGAAGCCGGCGGCCAACAGCGCCGGCAGGACGAACAGACGGCTCTTGATGAGACGGTGCTCGGACGAGCGGCCTTCGAACGCAGCACTTTCCAACAGACGGCTTGCGAACAAAGGGTTCCCGAACAGGCGGCTCGCGAACAATCGAATCCCGATCCGGCGCATGCGCTTCCTCACAATTGGTCGAGCGGCAGTTTCAGGTAGCGCACGCCGTTGGCTTCCGGCTCCGGCAGGGCGCCGCCGCGCAGGTTCACCTGCAGCGCCGGCAGGATCAATGCCGGCACCGCCAGGGTGCGGTCGCGCGTTTCGCGCAGGGCCACGAACTCGGCCTCGGCGGTGTCGGCGCGGACATGGACGTTGTCGCGCTTCTGCGCGCCGATGCGGGTCTCGCAGGCCGGCTCGCGCCCGTCCTTGCCGTAGTCGTGGCAGACGAACACGCGGGTGGCGTCGTCCAGGCGGTACAGGCGCTGGATCGACTGGTACAGCATCGCCGCGTCGCCGCCGGGGAAATCGCAGCGGGCGGTGCCGCTGTCGGGCAGGAACAGCGAATCGCCGACGAACAGCGCGTCGCCGATCAGATAGGCCAGGCTGTCCTGGGTGTGGCCCGGCACCGGGATCGCGCGTGCGGCCAGCGCGCCGACGGCGAAGTCCTCGTCGTCGTCGAACAAATGATCGAACCCGGCCTCGGCGTCGTCGGCCAGGCCGAACAGCGGCGCGAACACCCGCCGCACTTCGCCGATGCGGCGGCCGATCGCCAGCTGCGGCGCATGGCCGGTCTGCGCGCGCAAGCGTTCGCGCAACGCGTGGGCGGCGCTGAGGTGGTCGGCGTGGGCGTGGGTTTCCAGCAACCAGTCGATGCGCAGGCCGTCGGCGGCGGCGCGTTCGAGCAAGGCCGCGGCGCTGTCCAGGCCGGTGCGGCCCGAGCGCGGGTCGAAGTCGAGCACCGGGTCGAGGATGGCCGCCGCGCGCGTGGCCGGGTCGGCGACCAGATAGCTCCAGGTGCCGGTGTCGCGGTGGTGGAAGGCGCTGACCTGCGGCGCGGCGGCGTTGGACTCGGGCGGCGGCATGGCGGCTCTCGGTGCGGCGGGGCCTGTGCGGAACGCGCCGCGCGGGCCGGAGCGGCGCAGCGCGCCGCGGCGGTCAGCGGCCCGGCGCCAGGGCGGCGTCGAGCAGCTTGGCCAGGTGTTCGCCGCCCAGGCGCAGTTGGGTTTCGGCCAGCGGCCGCCAGGTGGCGACGTAGTCGGGGGCCAGCTTGTGCGTGGGCGGGTAGAAACCCGGTTGCCGCATCAGTTTGCACGATTCCTCGGCCCAGTCGGCGGCCGGCGGCGGCAGCGCCAGGGCGCTGACCGCGGGCACCTGGATGTCCTTGAGTTTGGCCAGGTACTTATCGTCATCGAGCTTGCTCATGTTGAGCATGCCGCTGTCCCACAGCGAATGCAGGTTGCCGCCGTAGCCGCCGGGACGCTCGCCGGGGATGGCGAGCTGGAAGCTATTGCCGCCCTTGTCGCGGGCGTAGCCGACGTGCAGCGGCTGGTGCACGTCGCCGACCAGGTGGACGACGAATTTCAGCGCCTCCAGGCGTTCGGCCTTGGGCTTGCTGCGGTCGGCCAGGATCGCGGTCTGGGCGAGGATCGCGGCGACCGCACAGTTGCCGTCGGGGCAATCGCGGGCGGCGTCGTACTGGCAGTCGCCGTCTTCGGGCAGGTCGATGTAATGCCACTTGGCGCTGCGCTTGCCCAGTTCCGGCTTCTCGTCGCGCAGCAGGTCGGCCCAGTTGGCGATGCCGGGCAGGGTCGGGTCGGGTTCGCCGGCGAGCAGCTTTTGCGCTTCGGCGCGCGCGGCTGGGGACATTTCGTCCCAGGCCAGCTCGGCGACCAGTCGATGGCCTTGGCGGCCCCAGGCCAGGGCCGGCAGCGGCAGGGCGGCGGACACGACGGCGAGCACGACGGCGGCGTCGAGCAGGCGGCGGGCGAAGCGGGGGCGGGTGCGCGGTTCGATCATGGCGCGCACTCTACCGGAGCCGGCGGCGCGGGCCGCTGTCCGAAGCTGGCGGTGCGCGGCGGGCCGGCACCAAAGCGTCTGGCCTGAAGGCCCTCCCACAAGAGCGGTGCCAGGCCGGCTTGCGAAGGCCTTCAGGGCTTTTGTGGGAGGGCCTTCAGGCCCGACGCTTTCCGCTCCGCCGCTAAGCACCGGTCACCAAGCACCCGCAGCCAGGCACTGCACCAACGCAAAGGCCGCGCCCTGCGACAGGCGCGGCCTTCGGCAACGCGAGCGCCGCTCAGAACTTGAACACGTACGCCAGCCCGTACACCAGCGGATCGATGTTGGCCTTGCCGATCTTCGTGCCGTTGAGCTTGACGTCGCTGCCGATGTCCATCCAGCGCGCGTCGACCCGGATCGCGCCGCGCTCGTTGAGGATGAAGTCCACGCCCACGTGCGCGGCCACGCCGACCGAATCCTCCAGCTTGAGTTTGGCCCCGCGCAGCGGGCCGGTGGTCTTCTCGCTGAAGAAGGTCGTGTAGTTCACGCCCACGCCGACGAACGGCGAGACCACGCCCTGGCTGTTCCAGTGGTACTGCAGCGAGAACGTCGGCGGCAGGTGCTTGGTGGTGGCGACCTTGCCCAGGCCCTTGATGTCGATGTCGTGCTTGAACGGAGTGGCCGCCAGCACTTCGATGCCCAGGTTGTCGCGGAAGAAGTATTCGAACGTGACGGTGGGCTGGACGTTGTCGCCGATCTCCAACTGGGCCGTGCCGCCCAGCAGCGAGCCGTTGTTGGACTTGGGCTGGACCTGGTGGGCGCCGACGCCGAGGGTGAAGGTGCCGGCTTGCTGGGCCAGGGCCGGATGGGCCGCACAGGCGAGCGCGGCGGCGACGAGGCCGCCGATCAGTCGATGGTTCATTCCTGGAGTCCCCCTTGCAGATGAGTACGGAATGCTTGGTTTTCTGAACAGGCCGAGGCCTGCCGCGCACTCTAAAGGCGCAAGAAAACGGCAAACCTTGATTGCCATCGCAGTCCCGCCGCGACTCACCGACGCTCTCCGCACCCGCGTCGCCGGACTGCGACGCCGGCCCCGCCTTGCTAGAATGGCGGTTTCCCCACTTCGACCCGCCCCGGCGGCCGCAGGAGTTATGTCAATGACGATCAAGGTAGGCATCAACGGCTTCGGCCGCATCGGGCGCAACGTGCTGCGCGCGGCCGTGCAGAACTTCGACGGCGAGATCGAAATCGTCGCGATCAACGATCTGCTGGAGCCGGACTACCTGGCCTACATGCTGCAGTACGACTCGGTCCACGGCCGCTTCAAGGGTACCGTGGCGGTCGAAGGCAACACCCTGATCGTCAACGGCAAGAAGATCCGCCTGACCCAGGAACGCGACCCGGCCAACCTCAAGTGGGACGAGGTCGGCGCGGAAGTCGTCATCGAATCCACCGGCCTGTTCCTGGACAAGACCACCGCGCAGAAGCACCTCGACGCCGGCGCCAAGAAGGTGGTGCTGTCGGCGCCGTCGAAGGACGACACGCCGATGTTCGTCTTTGGGGTCAACGACAAGACCTACAAGGGCGAGGCGATCGTCTCCAACGCCTCGTGCACGACCAACTGCCTGGCGCCGCTGGCCAAGGTGCTCAACGACAAGTGGGGCATCAAGCGCGGCCTGATGACCACCGTGCACGCCGCCACCGCCACCCAGAAGACCGTCGACGGCCCGTCCAACAAGGACTGGCGCGGCGGCCGCGGCATCCTGGAAAACATCATCCCGTCCAGCACCGGCGCGGCCAAGGCGGTCGGCGTGGTGATCCCGGAGCTCAACAAGAAGCTCACCGGCATGTCGTTCCGCGTGCCCACGTCCGACGTGTCGGTGGTCGACCTGACCGTCGAGCTGGTCAAGGACGCCACCTACGCCGAGATCTGCGCCGAGATGAAGGCGCAGTCGGAAGGCGCGCTCAAGGGCGTGCTGGGCTACACCGAGGACAAGGTCGTCGCCACCGACTTCCGCGGCGACGCGCGCACCTCGATCTTCGACGCCGAAGCCGGCATCGCGCTCGACGGCACCTTCGTCAAGCTGGTGAGCTGGTACGACAACGAATGGGGCTACTCCAACAAGTGCCTGGAAATGGTCAAGGTCGTCGCCGGCAAGTAAGCCGGCGCGACCGGGGCGCAGACGCGAGCCGGGCATGGACGAAAGCACACCATCGCCGCCGCCTGAGGGCGGCCCGCCGCAGCGCCGCCCCTGGCGGCGACGCTGGCCGCCCGGCGTCCCCGCAAAACGAAACAGCCCCGCTCCGGCGGGGCTGTTTCGTTTTGCGCAGCACAAAAAATCGGTAGCCCGAACGGATCGCATACAGCCAACGGTACGCAACGGGCTGTACCGCCAGTTCCTGCGCCTGCTGGTGATGGCGGTGGTGCTGCCGAGCCTGGCGTTCGGCGCGGCGATGGTGTTCAGCCGCTATCGCTCGGAACTGGCGCAGATCGACGCGCACACCGTCGCCAGCGCCGACATCCTCGCCCATGAGCTCGACCAGAGCTTGATCGCGCTGCGCGCCAGCCTGCACGTGCTGGCCTCGGCCGGCGAGCGCCATCGCCTGGACTGGAACCGCGAACTGGCCGAGCTGCAACGGCGCTACCCGCCGATCCTGACCCTGATCGCCACCGACGCGCGCGGCCGCGTGGTCGGCGCGGCGCCGGCGTCCGCGGTCGGGCGCGCGATCGGGCTCGACGTCGCCGACCGCGCCTACTTCCAGGTGCCGGCGCGCAGCGGTCGCGACTATGTCTCCGATGCCTTCGTCGGCCGCGGCATCGGCCGCGATCCGCTGGTGGTGGTGTCGGTGCCGCGCTATCGCGACGGCGCGTTCGAGGGCGTGATCGAGGCCTCGCTGAGCCCGAGCCACCTGTACGACGACAGCGGCCACGGCGGCTACGAGACCGTGCTGCTGGACCGCAGCGAGCGGGTGATCCATGCCAGCGGCGGGATGGCGCTGTCGTTCATGCAACGCGCCGCCGACACCGGTTTCGGCGCGGCGCTGGGCGCGCTCGACAACGCCCGCGCGCGCGGCTCGCTGCCGGTGATGCCGGGCGGCGGACGCGCCTTCGTCGCCCGCGCGCGCACCGCCGACGGCTGGAGCCTGTATACGGTGGCGCCGCGCGAGCGCGCCGAGCGCGGCGTGTTCGAGCGGGCGATGCTGATGAGCCAGTTGCTGTTGTTGGCGGTGTTCGGGTCGGCGCTGGCGTTCGTGTGGTACGCGCGGGTGCTGGCGCGCGCCGCTTCGTCGCTGCTGCTGCGCCTGCGCGCCCTGGCCAGCGGCGCGGCGCCCGAGCCGGGCGCGCACGCCGACGACGCGCCGATGCCCGAGGAACTGCAGCCGGTGCTCGATGCCATCGTCGAGCTGTCCGGCCGGCTCGAACACGCCCACGCCGAACTGCGCCAGAGCCTGAGCGAGCGCGAGGACGAGGTGGTGCAGCGCACCGCGCAGTTGCGCGACGCCTTGCGCGAACTCGACCGGGTGGCCTGCACCGATCCCTTGACCGGCGCGCTCAACCGCCGCGGCCGCGACGAGTTCGTGCGCGCGCTGGCGGCGCAGGGCGCGCGCCTGGGCAGCGTGGCGGTGCTGCTGATCGACGTCGACCACTTCAAGGCCTACAACGACCGCTACGGCCATCGCGCCGGCGACGACGCCTTGCGCGCCTCGGTGGCGGCGATCCGCGCCGAAGTGCGCGAAGGCGCCGACGCGGTGGTGCGCACCGGCGGCGAGGAATTCTGCGTGCTGATTCCCGGCGTGGGCCGGGCGCGGGTGCTCAACATCGCCCGCGCGATCCTGCTGGGCATGTATCGGCGCGACATCGAGCATCGCGACAGCGAGCACGGGCGGTTGAGCTGCAGCATCGGCGTGGCGATGGCTTATGCGGTGGACGAGTTGGAGATGGCGATGGATCGTGCCGACGAGGCGCTGTATCGGGCCAAGCGGCGTGGGCGCAATGGGTATTGCTTTTGAGTCGGGTGGGGTCGGCGTTTGTGGGTTTTCGCTGTGTGGTGGGGTGTGTCTGCGGGTGCGGGTCGGGGGTGCGGTGGTTTTCGTCGTGGTTGCGTTGTCGCGGTCGCGGCTTGCGCCGCTCCTACAGGGTCTGCGGCAAGTTACGTATCTCCCTGTAGGAGCGACGCGAGTCGCGACCAACCGCAGCGACGTAGCTCCGCCGAACTCGCCCGAAGACCCGAGGCTCCCAGCCCGTCATTCCGGCGAAAGCCGGAATCCATTTTGATGTTGCTTGTGCTCGTCTCGTAGCAACGAGTGACGACCAGCCAACATCAACAGCTTCCGTCCGCAAGCGGCCGGGTTACTTTCTTTGTCTTGCCAAAGAAAGTAACCAAAGAAAGGCGCTTTCCTTGTTTTCGAATCAAGAGCCACTGAGGTTCGGAGCGGGCGCGGGGATGCGCCACACAGGCCATCCATGGCCTGGGTGGCGCACGGCGCGCGTCCTGCGCGCCGCCCTACGGGTCTCCTTTTGCCTGTGGCGAGTTCGGGGCGGCGGGGGGAGCGGAGAGCAACGGCAATAGCAACATGGATTCCGGCTTTCGCCGGAATCATTGAGGGTGAGAGAGAGGACGGCCGAAGTTTTTTGTCGACGAAGGCCGTCGTTCGTTCTAGGCGGCCGCAGAACCGCTGTTTGTGCTTGCGAAAACGGATGCGCCGCGCGTTGGCGCGGCGCATCCGGGGTGGGGCGCTGGCTTTAGGCTTCCGCCTGCACCGCCTCGCGCAAGCCCTGCGCCGCGCCGACCATCGCCTGCAACGCTGCGCGCACTTCCGGCCAGCCGCGGGTTTTCAGGCCGCAGTCCGGGTTGACCCACAGCTGCGCCGGTTCCAGCACGTCCAGCGCCTTGTCCAGCAGCTCGCGCATCTCGGTTTCGTCGGGCACGCGCGGGGAGTGGATGTCGTAGACGCCGGGGCCGATGCCGTTGGGGTAGCGATAACGCACGAACGCGTCGAGCAGTTCCATGCGCGAGCGCGAGGTCTCGATCGAGATCACGTCGGCGTCGAGCGCGGCGACGGCGTCGATGATGTCGTTGAACTCGGCGTAGCACATGTGGGTGTGGATCTGGGTCGCGTCATCGACGCCGCTGGCGGCCAGGCGGAAGCTTTCGCCGGCCCAGTCCAGGTACGCCGGCCAGTCGCTGCGGCGCAGCGGCAGGCCTTCGCGCAAGGCCGGTTCGTCGATCTGGATCGCGGCGATGCCGGCCGCTTCCAGGTCCAGCACTTCCTCGCGCAGCGCCAGCGCGATCTGCCGGCAGCTGTCGGCGCGCGGCTGGTCGTCGCGCACGAACGACCACTGCAGGATCGTCACCGGCCCGGTCAGCATGCCCTTGACCGGCTTGGCCGCGTGGTCCTGGGCGAAGCGGCTCCATTCCACCGTCATCGGCTTGGGCCGGGCGACGTCGCCGAACAGCACCGGCGGTTTGACGCAGCGCGAGCCGTAGCTCTGCACCCAGCCGTGCGAGGTGAAGGCGAAGCCGTCGAGCTGTTCGCCGAAGTATTCGACCATGTCGTTGCGCTCGAATTCGCCGTGCACCAGCATGTCGATGCCGAGCGCTTCCTGCTCGCGCAGGCACTGCACGGTTTCGTTCTCGAGGAAGGCGCGGTAACCGGCGTCGTCCAGGCGCCCGGCCTTGTGTTCGGCGCGGGCATGGCGCACCTGCGCGGTCTGCGGGAACGAGCCGATGGTGGTGGTCGGGAAAAGCGGCAGGTTCAGGCGCTGCTGCTGCAGGCGCGCACGCTGGGGGTAGGCGCTGGCGCGGCGGGTCATCGCCGGCTCGACTGCGGCCAGGCGCTTGCGCACCTGCGCGTTGCGCAGCAGCGGCGAGGCCAGGCGCGCGGCGCGCGCGCTGGCGGCCTTGGCCAGTTCGCCTTCGGCCGCGGCGTCGCCGGCCAGGGCGCCGGCGATCAGACGCAGCTCTTCGATCTTCTGCTTGGCGTAGGCCATCCACTGCTTCAGCGGGCCGGGCAGCTTGCGTTCCAGTTCCAGGTCGGTGGGCACGTGCAACAGCGAGCACGACGGCGCCAGCCAGCGCGCGCGCTCGCCGGCGCGGCGCGCCAGGCTCAGCGCGGCGTCGAGGTCGGCGCGCCAGATGTTGCGGCCGTCGACCACGCCCAGGCTCAGCGCGCGCTCTTGCGGCAGCAGCGGCAGCACCGCTTCGAGCTGCTGCGGCGCGCGCACCAGATCCAGGTGTAGCGCTTCCACCGGCAACTGCGCGGCCAGCGCGGCGTTGTCGCCGAGCGCGCCGAAGTAGGTGGCGAGCAGGCGCTGCGGCGAGTCGGCCTGGGCCAGCGCGTCGTAGGCGCGGCGGTAGGCGGCGCGGTCGGCGTCGTCGAGGTCCAGCGCCAGCGCCGGCTCGTCGATCTGCACCCAGCGCGCGCCGGCGGCCTTGAGCTTGGCCAGCAGTTCGGCATAGGCCGGCAGCAGCGCGTCGAGCAACTCGCGCGGGTCGCCGCCGTCGCTGCGCTTGCCGAGCTTGAGGAAGGTGACCGGGCCGACCAGCACCGGCCGCGCGTCCAGGCCCAGCGCCTGCGCCTGGGCCAGTTCCGCCAGCGGCTTGTCGGCGCGCAGGGCGAAGCGCTGGCCGGGTTCGAATTGCGGGACCAGGTAGTGGTAGTTGGTGTCGAACCACTTGGTCATTTCCAGCGCGCGCAGATCGCGGCGGCCGTCCTGCAGGCCGCGGGCGAGGGCGAAGTAGCCGGTCAGCGGGTCTTCTTCGAACGCCGCGCGGTGCGAGGCCGGGATGGCGTCGAACAGCACCGCGGTGTCGAGGACGTGGTCGTAGAGCGAGAAATCGTTGCACGGCACGCTGTCGGCGCCGGCCGCGGCGGCCAGGCGCCAGTGGCGTTCGCGCAGCGCGGCGGCGGCGGTTTGCAGCGCGGCGGCGTCGCTGTCGCCTTTCCAGAACGATTCCAGGGCTTGCTTGAGCTCGCGCCGCGCGCCGATGCGCGGGAAGCCGAGGGTGGTGACGCTGATCATGATGAGTACCTGCGATGCGTGGGCATGACGCAGGGCAACGAAGGAGACCACGGCCGCGCCCGCCCGGACGCGTGTGCGCCGGACTGCGGAACGATCCGTTGGCTTCGACCTCCGCCCCCGCGGGCGAACCGGCCCGCGCCGCCCGCGCGCGAACGCGGGACGAGGCGGAACCGGAGTCGGACGGAAGGCGCACCTTCCGGTCGCGGCAGGTCTTCGGGCTCGGGACGTTGGGGCTGGGAGATAGCGGTTAGGCGTTGGGAGACAGCGAAAGCCGATCGCTCTCTCCCAACGCCTAACCGCTATCTCCTCAGCTCCAGCCTACTGAGGCCGCTTCCCAGGCTTACCGCCCAGTGCCAAGGCCCGTTCGTTTCCCATACCGCTGCGGGGCAGCTCCGGATTCGCACCGGATTCCCTCTGGCCGGCCGCGGCGCGAACCGTGGCTGGCGTGTCCCATCGCTTTATCTGCATGAAGCGATGTTCACCGAGACGCCGCCAAGGTACGCAGCGCTCGGGGCGAAGTCAAATGACATGCAGTGTTCTGCGGGGTTGGTCGCAGCGGAGCCGAAAGCGTCGGGCCTGAAGGCCCTCCCACAGTTGCGGCTCCGCTGTGGGAGGGCCTTTCAGGCCCGACGCTCGCCGGTCCGATCGCCGCGATCGCTGCGGTTTTGCCGCAGTTGTCGGCTGCGCCGGCGCCCCGGCCGCTCTCGGCCGGGGTTCATCCGCGCCCGGCCAAGATGAAGCCTCGCCCGTGCGCGCACGCGCGCCTCGTTGAGCTTGGCCGAGGCTGCCGTTAACGTTTGCAGGCGCAGCGCGCGGCGCGGGCCAGGACGGTCCCGCGCGATCCCGACTCCGGTGGTTCGACACATGGTTCCGCAACGCTCCCCGTTCGCTCCCCGCAGGCTCCTGGCCGCCTCGCTCGCGTTGCTGTGCGCGCTGGCGCTGGCCGCCTGCGGCAAGGACGAGCCGGCGCCGTCCGGCGCCGCGGTGACCTTGGGCAGCCAGAACGACATGCCCAAGCCGGCGCCGGCCGCGGTCAGCGAGGAAGACATCCTCAAGGGCACCTACTGGCCGCCGGCCAAGCTCGACGGCGGCGTCGCCCGGATCAGCTGCGAATACGACTACCCGCGCTTCGGCGACGGCGACAAGCTCGAATCGCTGGATTTCTTCAGCCTGGTCGACGCGATGTCGCCGTGCCAGGCGCGCGGGGTGGTGCGGGTGCGCTACCAGGGCAAGATCGGCGCCGGCTTCACCGCGCTGGCGCAGCGGGTGGCGGCGATGGCCGCGCGCATGGAGATCCCGACCCGCATCCTCGACATCGATTCCAGCGGCGGCCACGTCGAAGAGGCGCTGCGCGCCGGCGACTCCATCGCCGAATCGGGCTGGGCGATCTGGGTGCGCGAGGAGTCGGTCTGCCATAGCGCCTGCGTGCTGGTGCTGGCCGCCGGCGACACCCGCTCGATCGAGGGCAAGGTCGGCATCCACCGGCTGATGCGCGACCGCTCCACCGCGACCTCGCGCGCCGAACTCAGCCGCGAGCTGCGTGCGATCAACCAGCAGGTGCGCGATTACCTGGAACGCAACGGCGTGGCCACCGCGGTCTCGGACCTGATGATGACCGTGGCCAACCGCGACCTGCGCATCCTGACCCCGGACGAGCTCAAGCAATACGGCCTGGACGGCACCAACGCCGCCCAGGACGACCTCGACCGGATCCGCCTGGCGCGCAAGTGCGGCGACGATTTCGTGCGCCGCCGCGAATCCTTCCGCCGCGCCTTCGACGCGCAGTGCATGGGCACCGGCAAGAGCTTCGAATCCATGCCCGAATGCGCCGAGCAACTGCAGTCCAAGTTCGGCTTCCCCGACAAGACCTGCCCGGGCGACAGCCCGGCCGACCTGTACGCGCGCGACCTGCCGCCGCCGTTGCTGGACGAGGTCGCCGCGGCCGAGGGCGGCGAGGGCAAGGACGCGGATGCCAAGAGCGCCGACGGCAAGCCGGCCAAGTCCGACAAGGCGGAGAAGTCGGCGAAGTAAGTCTGCGGCGGGCGAGGGGCGTCGTAGTTGGATTGGCGCGGTCGCGGCTCGCGCCGCTCCTACAGGGGCTTCGTATCCGACTGTAGGAGCGGCGCAAGCCGCGACCGCGAAAACCCGATTACGACGCCTCGTTCGTAATCGACGTCGCCTTGGAATCGAACGACGGCAGGCGCGACACCGCCGCGCCCGCCGCCGTCATCGCTCACCAATCGCGCCGCACCTGCGCCCCGCCGAACATCGCCCCGACGATCCCGGGCAGGGCCAGGAAATCGTGCGGGAACCCCAGCGCGATCGCGCTCGCGCGTTCCAGGCGCTCGATCTGCGCCGGGCTGAGCTCGACTTCCAGCGCGCCCAGGTTCTGCAGCAACTGCGCCTGGGTGCGTGCGCCGATCACCGGCACGATCGCGCCGGGCCGTTGCAGCGTCCACGCCAACGCGACCTGCGCCGCGGGGCGTTCGAGTTCGCGCGCGATCTCGACCACGACCTGCGCGATGTCCAGCGCGCGCTCGGTCAGCGCGCCGTTGCCGATGGCGACCGCGCGCCGGCCCTGCGCGGTGGCCGGGTCGAGGTCGGCGCGCGAGTATTTGCCGGTCAACACGCCCGAGGCCAACGGCGACCACGCGCTCACGCCCAGGCCGAGTTCGCGCGCCATCGGCAGCAGTTCGCGCTCGCTCTCGCGCTGGGCCAGGCTGTATTCGGTCTGCAGCGCCACCAACGGCGACCAGCCGCGCAGTTCGGCCAGGGTCTGCAGGCGCGCGGCCTGCCACGCCGGCAGGTCGGAGACGCCGGCGTAAAGCACCTTGCCGGCGCGCACCAGGTCGTCGAAGCCGCGCATGACTTCCTCGACCGGCGTGGTCGCGTCCCAGGCGTGCAGGTACAGCAGATCGATGTAGTCGGTGTCGAGCCGGCGCAGGCTGGCCTCGACCGAGCGGCGCAGGTTCTTGCGGTGGTTGCCGCCGGCGTTGGGATCGCCCGGGTCGGTGCACAGCGAAAACTTGGTGGCGATCACCAAGCGATCGCGGCGTCCCTGGGCGAAGCGGCCGAGCAGGGTTTCCGAACTTCCGCCGGTGTAGAAATTCGCGGTGTCGAAGTAATTGCCGCCGCGTTCGAGATAGGCCTCGAACACGCTGCGCGCTTCGCTTTCGTCGCTGCCCCAGCCCCAATCCTGGCCGAAGGTCATGGTGCCCAGGCAGATCGGGCTGATGCGCAGGCCGGAGCGGCCGAGGGTGCGGTAGTGGTCCAGTTGCATCGCGCGGTATCCGTGGTGGAGGTGCGGCGACTTTAGGAATCGCGCGCGCTCCGGACTATCCGCGTCTTGCGCCGGCGCGCGCACGCGCCGGATCGCTGTGTTGCATCGGCGGCCGCGTTCGCGCGGCCCCGCGCTCAGGCGGCCGGCAGCGCCGGCACCGCCGTCGGCTTGCCGTCGGCGTCGAGCGCGATCATGGTGAAGCGCCCGCGCGTGGCCAGTTGCGATTCGCCGGTCAGCAGATCCTCGCGGATCATCTCCACTTCCACCTGCATCGAGGTGCGGCCGGTTTCGACCACGCGCGCGATCAACTCCACCAGCGCGCCCTTGGGCACCGGGGTGTGGAAGTCGATCTGCTCCGAACGCGCGGTGACCACGGTGCGGCGCGCATAGCGCGAGGCGGCGATGAAGGCGGCCTTGTCCATCCACGCCAGCGCCTGGCCCCCGAACAGCGTGCCCAGGTGGTTGGTGTGGTCGGGGAAGACGATCTCGGTCATGCGGGCTTCGGTCATGGCGGAGGTGTCGGGCGTGGGGGAGGCGATGATGTCGAACATTCCAGGGCAGCATGCTCCCTCTCCCGCTGAGCGGGAGAGGGCTGGGGTGAGGGAAAGCGGTTGCGAAGATGGTGGGCGGGGCGTTTGCCCTCACCCCAACCCCTCTCCCGCAAGCGGGAGAGGGGCTTAGAGCGCGGGAGAGCGGCTCAGCGCGTCAGAACGCCTCGTCGAACGCGACTTCGCCCTGCACGCCGACCTGGTACGCCGACACGCGCCGCTCGAAGAAGTTGGTCACTTCCTGCACGTCCTGCAGGTCCATGAACGCGAACGGGTTGGTCGAACCGAAGTGCTTGGGCATGCCGAGCTGGGCCATGCGCTGGTCGGCGCAGTACTCCAGGTACTGGCGCATGTCCTTCAGCGACAGGCCGACCACGCCGCCGGACAGCACGTCCTGGGCGAACAGGTACTCGCAATCCACCGCTTCCTCGAACATCTTCACCACCTGCGCGCGCAGGTCGGCGTCGAACAGGTCGGGCTCTTCCTCGCGCGCGGTGCGGATGACCTCGAACGCGAACGCCATGTGGCAGCTCTCGTCGCGGAACACCCAGTTGGTGCCCGAGGCCAGGCCGTTGAGCAGGCCGCGCGAACGCAGGTAATAGACGTAGGCGAAGGCGGCGAAGAAGAACAGGCCTTCGATGCAGCCGGCGAAGCAGATCAGGTTGAGCAGGAACTGGCGGCGCTGCTCGCGCGTCTCGACCCGCTTCAGGCCCTGGATCGAGTCGATCCAGCGGAAGCAGAACTCGGCCTTGGCCCGGATCGAGGGGATCTTCTCGACCGCGTCGAAGGCCTTGGCGCGCTCGTTCGGGTCGGGCAGGTAGGTGTCGAGCAGGGTCAGGTAGAACTGCACGTGCAGCGCTTCCTCGTACAACTGCCGCGACAGGTACATGCGCGCCTCGGGCGCGTTGATGTGCTGATACAGGTTCAGCACCAGGTTGTTGGCGACGATGCTGTCGCCGGTGGCGAAGAACGCGACCAGCCGCTCGACCAGATGCCGCTCGGCCGGGCCGAACTTGTGCTTGAGGTCGTTGACGTCCTGCGAGAAATCCACTTCCTCGACGGTCCAGGTGTTGCGGATGGCGTCGCGGTACATCTCGTAGAACTGCGCGTAGCGCATCGGGCGCAGGGTGAGATCGAAGCCGGGATCGAGCAGGCGGGGCGGGGCGATGGACATGGTGTTTCCTTGATGCTTTTCCTTCTCCCGCGAGCGGGAGAAGGTGCCCGGAGGGCGGATGAGGGCGGTGCGGGCGTTCGGCCCTCACCCCAACCCCTCTCCCGCATGCGGGAGAGGGGCTTTGCGGCGCGTTACTGGCAGGCTTCGCAGCTTTCCGGATTCTCCAGCGAGCAGGCGATCGCCTCGTTCTCGCTGTACTCCGGCTTCGGCGCCACGGGCGCTGCGGCCGGCGCGCTGACCGTGGTCTTGGCGATCTTGGTCGCCGGACGCGAGCGCAGGTAGTACGTGGTCTTCAGGCCCTTCTTCCAGGCGTACATGTACATCGAGCTGAGCTGGCCGATGTTCGGGCTTTCGATGAACAAGTTGAGCGACTGGCTCTGATCGATGAACGCGCCGCGGTCGGCGGCCATGTCGATCAGCGAGCGCATCGGCAGTTCCCATGCGGTGCGGTAGACCTGGCGCAGCGATTCGGGAATCTCGGCCACCGCCTGGATCGAGCCTTCGGCCATCTTGATCCGGTCGCGCATCTCCGCGGTCCATAGGCCGAGCTTCTTGAGCTCCTCGACCAGGTACTTGTTGACCACCAGGAAGTCGCCCGACAGGGTTTCGCGCTTGAACAGGTTCGACACCTGCGGCTCGATGCACTCGTAGCAGCCGGCGATCGAGGCGATGGTCGCGGTCGGCGCGATCGCCACCAGCAGCGAGTTGCGCAGGCCGTGCTGCTTGATCCGCGCGCGCAGTTCGACCCAACGCTCCGGCTGCGAGGGCTCTACGCCCCAGGCTTCGAACTGCAGTTCGCCGCCGCTGGCGCGGGTGTCGTCGAAGGCCGGGTGCTTGCCGTGCTCCATCGCCAGCTCGTTCGACGCCGACAGGGCGTGGAAGTAGATGGCCTCGGCGATCTCGCGGCCGAGCTTGCGCGCCGGCTCCGAGTCGAACGGCAGGCGCAGCTTGAAGAACACGTCCTGCAGGCCCATCGTGCCCAGGCCGACCGGGCGCCAGCGCAGGTTGGCGCGGCGCGCGGTTTCGATCGGGTAGAAGTTCAGGTCGATCACGCGGTCGAGCTGGCGCACGGCCAGGCGCACGGTCTCGGCGAGCTTGTCGAAATCGAACGCGCCCTTGCCGTCTTCGAAAATCTCGACGTGGTGCGAGAGGTTGATCGAGCCGAGGTTGCACACCGCGGTCTCGTCCTGCGAGGTCACTTCCAGGATCTCGGTGCACAGGTTGGACAGGTGCACCACGTTGCCTTCGCGCAGGGTCTGGTTGCAGGCGCGGTTGGACTTGTCCTTGAAGTTCATCCAGCCGTTGCCGGTCTGGGCCAGGGTGCGCATCATCCGCCCGTAGATATCGCGCGCCTTGACCTTCTTCACCGCAAGGCCGGTGGCTTCGGCGGCGCGGTAGGCGCGCTCGAACGACTCGCCCCACAGGTCGGTCAGCTGCGGCACCTTGGCCGGATCGAACAGCGACCAGTCCGCATCGGCCTCGACCCGGCGCATGAATTCGTCGGGAATCCAGTTGGCGAGGTTGAGGTTGTGGGTGCGGCGCGCTTCGTCGCCGGTGTTGTCGCGCAGTTCCAGGAATTCTTCGATGTCGGCGTGCCACGGCTCCAGGTACACGCAGGCCGCGCCCTTGCGCTTGCCGCCCTGGTTGACCGCGGCCACCGACGCGTCGAGCGTCTTCAGCCACGGCACGATGCCGTTGCTCAGGCCGTTGGTGGAACGGATCAGCGAGCCGCGCGCGCGGATGCGGGTGTAGCTCAGGCCGATGCCGCCGCTGAACTTGCTCAGCTTGGCCACGTCCATGTAGCGCTTGTAGATCGCTTCCAGCGAGTCTTCCGGCGAATCCAGCAGGAAGCAGCTCGACAGCTGCTCGTGGGTGGTGCCGGAGTTGAACAGGGTCGGCGAGGACGGGATGTAGTCGAGCTGGGCCATGCGCCGGTACAGCGCCAGCGCGTCGGACACGTCCTCGCTCAGCGCGCAGGCGATGCGCAGGAAGAACTGCTGCGGGGTCTCGATGACGGTGCGCGCGGTCGGATGGCGCAGCAGGTAGCGGTCGTACAGGGTGCGCAGGCCGAAGTAGTCGAACTTGGCGTCGAGGTTGCGGTCGATCGCGTCGTTGAGCTTGCGCGCGTTGGCCTGGACGAAGTCGAGCAGGCGCTGGTTGATCAGGCCCAGGTCGAAGCCGCGCTGGACCGACTGCGAGAACGCGTGGATCTCGATCCCGGCGACTTCCTTCTCGATCACCCCGGCGAGCAGGCGCGCGGCGAGGCGGCCGTATTCGGGCTCCTCGGCGGTCAGCAGCGCGGCGGTGCGGATCGACAGCTCGTCGAGCTCGCGCGTGGTCGCGCCGTCGTACAGGCCGGAGATGGTGCGGGTGGACACGCGCATCGGATCGACCGAATACAAGCCTTCGGCGCAGCGGGTCACCGCGCGCACGATCTTGTTGAGGTCGACCGGCTCGCGCCGGCCGCTGCGCTTGGTCACGCTCATGGTGAGGTTGGCGGCCGGCGGGGTCAGGGCGAAGCCGGGGGCGTCTTGTGCGCTGCGTTGGGGTTTGACGGCGGCGGCGGGGACGCTGGCGGCGTCCGTGGCGGGGGCGACGGACGAATCGGTTTCTAATGTGGTCATGGCATTGCTCCGGGGCGTGGGTGCACGGTGCGGAGAACACGGACGCGCTATCGACGACGGGCCGCGCAGCGGCGTCGTTGACGGCACGGCCGCGCCCCCGCGGGCGCGGAGCATCGGAGCGCTGGCTGGGTGTCGCGCGCGCCGGACCGTTCCGGGCACGTGCCGCTCCGCGCATGGCGCCGAAGCGGTCGGACGCGACGGTGGCCCCGTCGTGCCGCGACACCGGCCGGTCTTCCCCCGAAGACTCCATTGGGCCGGGACCGCGCGGTTGTGCGACGCGCGGCTGTCGGCAGGTCTTCGGGCTCGGGACCCTCGGAGACTAAAGAGCGCAGAGCGGTGAGCAGCAGGCGACACCTCGCCTATCCACTACCCACCGTTCTGCGCTCTCGGCCCTCCGGTTCCTACTGGGTCGCTTCCCAGGCGCTCGCCGCGCCCAGTGCCATGACCCGTTCGTTTCCCATACCGCTGCGGGGCAGCGCCGGCTTCGGAGGCCGCCGCGATGCTCCGCGGCCGCTTCCCTACCGGCTTCCCTTTTCATCCGGTCTCTCGACCGGCACCGACAGGACACAACATAGTGGGGTTGGACGATTTCGTCAACGCGATATGTGGTGAGTCAGCAAGGTATGCATGGGGTGAAGGCCGCCCCCGCAGCAGGCCTGGGTTGGTGTAACGTGCCCGCCATAAGGATAGGGGAAAGCGTGATGGAATCGCTGATTGTCTTGCTGGTGCTGGTGGTCCTGGCGGTGCCGGTGCTGCTGGTGGTGGCGCTGGTCCAGCTCTCCTCCGTGCGCGGCCGGGTGGCCGGGCTGGAGCGCGAAGTCGAGCGCCTGCGCCAGTCGGGCGGGCCGACGCGCAACGAGGCGACCCTGGCCGAGCTGGTGGCGCGCGAAAACGCGGCGCGGGCGCAGGGCGAGCGCGCTGCGACGGCGTCGGTCGCCGCCGCGACGCCGCCGACAACGGCGCCGCCTGCGACAGCCCCACCCACGCCTCCCGCACCCGAGCGGTCCGCGCCGACTCCGGCGCAACCGCCGCCGCTGCCCGCGACCGCGCCGCCCATCGCCGCGCCCGCCGCGCCGCCGCGCCCGCAGGCGCCGCGCGCCCCGGCCGCGCCGCCGCCGCCGGACGTCTTCACCGTCGCCGCGCGCTGGCTGCGGCGCTGGTTCACCGAAGGCAACGTGCCGGTCAAGGTCGGCATGCTGGTGCTGCTGGCCGGCGTCGCCGCGCTGCTCAAGTACGCCAGCGACCAGGGCTGGATGCGCGTGCCGGTGGAGCTGCGCCTGGCCGGCGTCGCCGCCGCGGCGCTGGCCGCGCTGGTGTTCGGCTGGCGCCAGCGCGAACGCAAGCGGGTGTTCGGGCTGAGCCTGCAGGGTGGCGCGATCGGCGTGCTGCTGTTGGTGGTGTTCGCCGCGTTCAAGCTCTACGGCATGATCCCGGCCGGCGCCGCGTTCGCGCTCAGCGTGGTGTTGGTGGCCGGCACCGGCGTGCTGTCGGTGAAGCAGAACGCGCTGGCGCTGGCGGTGTTCGCGATCCTGGCCGGCTTCCTCGCGCCGATCTGGCTGTCCACCGGCTCGGGCAACCACGTCGCCCTGTTCGGTTATTACGCCGTGCTCAACGCCGGCATCTTCGCCATCGCCTGGTGGCGGCCGTGGCGCGTACTGAACCTGCTCGGCTTCGCCTTCACCTGGGGCATCGGCAGTCTGTGGGGCGTGCTCAAGTACCGGCCCGAGCATTACTCCACCACCGAACCGTTCCTGCTGCTGTTCTTCGCTTTCTACCTGCTGATCCCGGTGCTGTACGCGCGCCGCCGCGCCGCCGGCCGGCGCGACCTGATCGACGGCTGCCTGGTGTTCGGCACGCCGCTGATCGCTTTCACCTTGCAGGCCGGCCTGCTGGAAGGCGCGCGCATGCCGCTGGCGTTCTGCGCGCTCGGCCTGGGCGCGCTGTACGCGGCGCTGGCGTGGTGGCTGCGCCGCGACCAGCGCTTTGTTGCGCTGAGCGTGCCGTACGCGCTGCTGGCGGTGGGCTTCGCCACCCTGGCGGTGCCGCTGGCGCTGGCCGCCGAGGCCACCGCCTGCGTGTTCGCGCTGGAAGGCGCCGCGCTGGCCTGGCTGGGTCTGCGCCAGCAGCGGCTGTTGCCGCAGCTGACCGGCGCCGGCTTGCAGGTCGCCGCGGCGATGGCGTTCGCGATCGGCGCCAGCGACGAGGTCTGGGACGCGCAGCAGGCGCTGTTGAACGCCAGCTTCGCCGGCGCCTTGCTGATCGCGCTGGCGGGTTTGGCCAGCGCGGCGAGCTATCGGCGCAGCGACAGCCTCAAGCCGCTCGCGTTGCTCTATTACCTGTGGGGTCTGGCGTGGTGGCTGGGCGCGTTCGGCAGCCAGATCGTCGACTTCGTCGCCGCGCCGACGCGTGCGGACGTGTGGCTGATCCTGTTCGTCGCGACCGGTTGGCTGGCCGCAGAGACCTTCGCCCGCCATTCGTGGAAGGCGCTGTCGGCGACCGCGATGCTGGCGCTGGGCGTGGCGGCGCCGCTGGCGTTCGCGCAGATCGAAGCCCACGGCTGGCCGCTGCGCGACTGGGGCTGGCTGGCCTGGGCGGCGTATGCGGCGCTGGGCGCGCGTAGCCTGATGGCGCTGCGCGAACGCGCCCAGGGCGAGCTGGCGTTCGCGCATCTGGCCTGGTTGTGGTCGTGGGCGCTGGTGTTGGGCGCGAGCCTGTGCCTGTGGCTGGGCAAGGGCGCCGGCCTGGGCGATCGCCTGGGCAACGGCTGGACCTTGGCGGCGGCGCTGCTGCCGGCGCTGGCGATCGCCGCGGCGTGCGTGTGGCGGCCGCGCTGGGCCGGTTGGCCGGTGGCGCCGCGCTTCGCGCAATGGCGCTACGGCGCCTGCGCCAGTTTCATCGTGTTCTTGGTGTTGGCGGTGGCGGCGTTGTTGAGCGTCGATGCCGATCCGCGCCCGCTGCTGTGGCTGCCGCTGCTCAATCCGATGGGGCTGGTGCAGTGGGCGGTGCTGTTGCTGCTCGGCGCCTGGCTGGCCTCGCCGATGGTCGGCGACGACTTGCGCGCGCGCCGGGTGCCGCTGCTGGCGCTGGCCGGCTTCGGCCTGATCACGGTCGAGGTGCTGCGCAGCGCGCACTTCTGGGGCGCGGTGCCGTGGGGGCCGTCGATGCTCTCGGCCAGCCTGGTGCAGACCAGCCTGACCGTGGTGTGGAGCGTGCTCGGCGTGGCTGGCTGGATCGTCGGCTCGCGCCGCGGCCAGCGCGGGCTGTGGATGGCCAGTGCGGTGTTGATGGGCGTGGTGCTGGTCAAGCTGTTCACGGTCGACCGCGGCCATCTCGGCAACCTGCTCGGCATCGCCTCGTTCATCGCTTACGGCCTGTTGTGCCTGCTGGTGGGCTACTTCGCGCCGGCGCCGCCGTCGCGCGACGCCCAGCCCGATGCCGACGCCGGCAGCGACGAAACCGACAACGACGACACTCCTCCCGATCAACGCCCCCCGCAGGATGCCTCCGCATGAAGCCTCGTTCTCTCGCCTTCGCGCTGCTGGCGCTGGCCTTGCCGCTGAGCGCCGCGCCGCGTCAGGACTACGCGCAGCAGTGGCCGCTGCAACTGAGCCGCGACGACGGCGGCGCGTATCGCGTCGTGCTCGATCCGGCGGTGTACGCGCAGGCGCAAAGCGCGCAGTTGCGCGACATCGACGTGATCGACGCGTCCGGCGCCAGCGTGCCTTCCGACGTGTTCGCGCCCGAGCAGCCGTTGGCGCGCGCGCCGCAGCATCGCGCGCTGCCGTGGTTCCCGCTGCCGGCCGCGTCGTCGTCCGGCGCCGCGCAAGGTTGGGAGCTCGTCAGCGAAGTGGAAACCGACGGCCGCCTGCGCCGGGTCGAGGCGCGCAGCACCGCCGCCGGCGCGACCAAGCTGCCGCAGACCTCGCTGCTGATCGACGCCAGCGCAGTGCGCGCGCCGATCCAGGCGCTGCAACTGCAATGGGCGCCGGGCGCGGCGCTGGACGCGGCGTACTCGGTTGAGGCCAGCGACGATCTCGACCATTGGCGCAGCGTGAACAGCAGCGGCCGATTGGTCGATCTGGAGCGCGACGGGCGCCGTCTGCAGCAGCGCCGCATCGCCTTCGACGCGGTCGGCGAGCAAGCGCGTTACCTGCGCCTGACCCCGCAAGACCCGCAGCGCGCCGCGCAGATCGTCGCGGTCGAAGCCGAACTGGCCGCTGGCGCGGCCGGCGCGCCGCTGCAGTGGCGCGAACTCAAGGGCGCGCGGGTCGAACTCAAGGACGGCAGCGTCGCCTTCGAATACCGCCTGGACGGCCGTTTCCCGATCCAGCAGGCCGACGTCGCACTGCCCGGCAACCACGCGCTGCAATGGCGCCTGGACAGCCGCGACAGCGAAGACGAAGGCTGGCGCGCGCAGGCCGGCCCGTGGATGGCCTACGCGGTGGCCGGGCAGGGCGCGGGCGACCGCTCCGCCGCGCGCCAGCTCGCCGGCGTCAGCCGCGACCGCCTGTGGCGCCTGCGCGCGAGCGGCGCGGTGCCGGGCGAACCGGTATTGCGCCTGGGCTATCGCCCCGAAGTGGCGGTATTCCTGGCCCAGGGACAGCCGCCGTACGCCTTGGTCGCCGGCAGCGCCCGCGCCGCGCGCGCGGACTCGCCGCTGGCGCAGTTGGTCGACGCCTTGCGCAGCTCGCGCGGCAACGAATGGCGCCCGGCCGACGCCACCCTGGGCGCCGCGAGCGACCTCGCCGGCGCCGCAGCGCTGGTGCCAGCCGCGCCCGAGCGCGACTGGCGCTCGTGGCTGCTGTGGGCGGTGCTGGTGGCCGGCGCGTTGATCGTGGTGGGGTTCGCGATGAGCTTGCTGCGATCGGGCAAGGCGCCGCAGGCGTAAATTTTCGTGCCGGGACGCTCGTGCGGGCGGTTTCGGCGGCAATGACGAAATGGGCTGTGGTTTTGGTTGGAACGTCGCAGATGCGGGAGCGATCCCAAGCCGTCGTTCCAACCAAGACTGCGGCCCGTTTTGATTTTGCGCGAGACATGAACTGGCAACGTAACCCTCAGCCCGTCATTCCGGCGAAAGCCGGAATCCATTTTGCCGTTGCCGTTGCCATTGCTGTTGTCCTTCGCTCCCCCCGCCGCTCCGAACTCGCCACAGGCAAATAGAGACCCGAAGGGCGGCGCGCAGGACGCGCGCCGTGCGCCACCCAGGCCATGGATGGCCTGTGTGGCGCATCCCTGCGAACGCACCGAACCCTAGTGGCTCTTGATCCGAAAACAAGGAAAGCGCCTTTCTTTGGTTACTTTCTTTGGCAAGACAAAGAAAGTGACCCGGCCGCTTGCGGACGGAAGCTTTGGATTGCGGCTTGTCCTCACTCGGTATGCGAGTAACGACGAAAGCTACCGCGGAACGCCCCCTGTAGGAGCGACGCAAGTCGCGACCGCGAGAACTCAGCCATTGCGAAGGTTTCGTCGTAGTTGCATTGGCGCAGTCGCGGCTCGCGCCGCTCCTACAGTCGGATACGAAACTGGCCGAAGCCCCTGTAGGAGCGACGCAAGTCGCGACCGCGAGAACTCAGCCATTGCGAAGGTTTCGTCGTAGTTGCATTGGCGCAGTCGCGGCTCGCGCCGCTCCTACAGTCGGATACGATCCACCACCGCGGTCATTGCGGCGAGTGATGACCAGCGAAGATCAAATGCTTCCGTCCGCAAGCGGCCGGGTTACTTTCTTTGTCCAAAGCAACAAAGAAAGTAACCAAAGAAAGGCGCTTTCCTTGTTTTCGAATCAAGAGCCACTATGGGTCGGAGCTTGCGCAGGGATGCGCCACACAGGCCATCCATGGCCTGGGTGGCGCACGGCGCGCGTCCTGCGCGCCGCCCTTCGGGTCTCTGATTGCCTGTGGCGAGTTCGGGGCGGCGGGGGGAGCGAAGGGCAACAGCAAGAGCAACAGCAAGAGCAAGAGCAACAGCAAGAGCAACAGCAAGAGCAACAGCAAGAGCAACAGCAAGAGCAACAGCGGGGCTGTTGCTGGCGTTTCAAGAGGCAAGGAACGTCGCTGTTTCGATTACGCCACCGGCCGCAGCCCCTGTAGGAGCTGCGCAAGCTGCGACCGCGCCAATTCGGCTACCGCGAAACGCACACCGCCTCCGAACCCCACCGCCACCCCCATCCCGCGCAATCGCCACCGCGACCGTGCCGGCCCCCGCAAATCCGCCACCATTCAGGCCACAAGGTTCCCTTCGCCGCCCACCCCCGCGACAATAGCCGCCCCAAGCCGCGCCCCCAGGGCCGGCCGCGGCCCCGCCGCGTACCTCACCCCCGCTGTATCGCCCCAGGAGGCCCCGTGTCCATCGTCCGCATGACTGACCTAGATCTCGCCGGCAAGCGAGTGCTGATCCGCGAAGATCTCAACGTCCCCATCGACGACGGCCGCATCACCTCCGAGCTGCGCATCCTCGCCGCGATTCCGACCCTCAAGCTGGCGCTGGAAAAGGGCGCGGCGGTCATGGTGACCTCGCACCTGGGCCGGCCGAAGGAAGGCCAGTGGAGCCAGGCCGATTCGCTGGCGCCGGTGGCCCAGCGGCTGTCGGAACTGCTCGGCATCGACGTGCCGCTGGTCAAGGATTGGGTCGACGGCGTCGAGGTGCAGCCGGGCCAGCTGGTGCTGCTCGAGAATTGCCGCATGAACGTCGGCGAAGGCAAGGACGACGAGGCGCTGGCGCGCAAGTACGCCGCGCTGTGCGACGTGTTCGTCATGGACGCCTTCGGCACCGCCCACCGCGCCCAGGCCTCGACCCACGGCGCGATCCGCTTCGCCGAGACCGCCGCCGGCGGCCCGCTGCTGATGGCCGAGCTCGACGCGCTGGCCAAGGCGCTGGACAACCCGGCGCGGCCGCTGCTGGCCATCGTCGCCGGCTCCAAGGTCTCGACCAAGCTGGAACTGCTGGCGTCGCTGGTGTCCAAGGTCGACCAGCTGATCGTCGGCGGCGGCATCGCCAACACCTTCATCGCCGCGATGGGCCACAACGTCGGCAAGTCGCTGGTCGAGACCGACCTGATCGACACCGCCAAGAAAATCATGGCCGACGCCAAGGCGCGCGGCGCCGACATCCCGGTGCCGAGCGACGTGGTGGTCGCGCCGGCCTTCGCCGCCGACGCGCCGGCCACGGTCAAGGCGGTCGACGCGGTCGGCGCCGACGACATGATCCTCGACATCGGCCCGGACACCGCCGCGCGCTACGCCGAACTGATCGCCCAGGCCGGCACCGTAGTGTGGAACGGCCCGGTCGGCGTGTTCGAATTCGACGCGTTCGGCAAGGGCACCGAAACGCTGGCGCGCGCGATCGCCGCGTCCAAGGCGTTCTCGATCGCCGGCGGCGGCGACACGCTCGCGGCGGTGGACAAGTACGGCATCGCCGACGAGGTGAGCTACATCTCCACCGGCGGCGGCGCGTTCCTGGAGTTCCTGGAAGGCAAGGAACTGCCGGCCGTGGCCGCGCTCAAGCAGCGCGCGGGCTGAGCGATGAGCGCGCAACCGCAACCGCAACCGGTGCTGTTTTTCGATCTCGACGGCACCCTGATCGATTCCTCGGTCGGCATCACCCGCTCGATCGCCTACGCGCTGGAAACCATGCGCCATCCGGTGCCCGACGAGCAGGCCCTGCGCGGCTGGATCGGCCCGGCCCTGCGCACTAGCTTCCAGCCGCTGCTGGGCGACGAGGACAAGGTCGAACAGGCGGTGGCGTTGTATCTGGAGCGCTACGGCCGCGAGGGCTGGACCGAGCACAGCGTCTACGACGGCATCGCCGAACTGCTCGAGGGCCTGCGCGCGGCCGGCTACCGCATGGCCGTGGTCACCGCCAAGAACGAGAACAACGCGCGCAAGATCCTCAGCCACCTGCCGTTCGGCGCGTACTTCGAGGACATCGTCGGCTGCACCGACGACGGCCGCCTGACCCACAAGGTCGAGCTGATCGCCGAGGCGCTGAGCCGCTTCGGCCTGCAGCCGGCGCAGTGCGTGATGATCGGCGACCGGCGCATGGACATCGAAGGCGCGGCCGAGCACGGCATGACCGGCGTCGGCGTGCTGTGGGGCTTCGGCAGCGAGCAGGAACTGCGCGACGCCGGCGCCCGCCGCATCGCCGCGGCGCCGGCGCAGTTGCCGCAACTGCTCGCCGCCTGAGCGCGGCGCGCGGGCGCGGCCCGCGCCATCGGGGAACATCGAAGCGGCCGCATCGCGGCCGCTCTTTTGCCCGCCGTCGCGTCGCACGGGCGTGTGGCGCGCGCCGGCGGGCGGCCGTCCAACGCCACGACGCGACGAGTTTCCGCATTCGCGCACGCTTTGCGCTTTCTTGCGCGATGGCAAAAGCCAAACCAATCACGCTTGCACAAACGCATGACAAGCGGCATGACAATCGTCGCCTCACCGCGCGGCCGCGCTCGGCTAGCGTGCAGTCGCGGCGAATGAGCGCCGCGAACTCGGGAGAGCAACTGCATGCGTCGTATCGGATTGTTCGCCGCGGTCTTCGCCGTGGCGCTGGCCGGCGGGGCTTCGTTCGCCGCCGTCGCCAACAGCTGGCAGGGCACCTGGATCTACTACAACGCCGAAGGCGCGCCGATCGGCAAGTGGACCGCCGGTTGCGGCGCCGCCGACGGCCGCTGGGGCGACACCAGCGGCAGCAACAAGCGTTTCACCCAGGGCTGCGCGGTCGAAAGCTGAGCCCGTCCGCCGGCCGCGCGCGCTGCCGCGACGAGGCGGTGCGCACGGCCGGTTTCTTCCCACCGATCGAAGGAGTTCGCGTCATGCGCAAAGCCGCCCTCGCAGTCTTCGTCCTGGTCCTGGCCGCCGGCGCCGCCGTCGGCGTACACGCCGCACCGCCGTACCAGGGATATTCGGTCAGTTACTACGATGCCGCCGGCGAACTCGTCGGCGGCGTTACCGCGCATTGCAGCGGCGAGTTGCTGCAATGGGGCGTGCGCACCGAGCATTACCAGCGCCGGACCTGGGTCTGCGACTGACCGTCTCGCGGCCGCGCGCCCGCCGCAAGCCCGTGACTGCGGCGCCGGCGCGCGGCGCGACCTTGTCGTCGCCTGCGCCGCGCGCGGCCGTTGCCGGCGCGGCGCTGTCTTCCTCGCGCAGGTGCGTTCCTGCGTGCGCCGCGCGCCTCAGCGCGCCGCGGCCGCCGCGGTCTCGCGCTGGCGGCGCCAGTCGCTGGCCAACAGCCCCAGCAATTCGCTGTCGGTGACCCGCTCGCCGACGAAGAAACTCTCGCGCTGCACGCCCTCGGTGAGAAAGCCCAGCCGGTGCAGCAGCGCGCGCGAGGCGAGGTTGTCCGGGTCGATGCCCGCGTCGATCCGGTGGAACCCGACCACGTCGACCGCCCAATCCAGCGCCAGCGACGCGGCCTCGCGCGCCAACCCGCGGCCCCAGTGGTCCGGATGCAGCGCATAGCCCAGTTCGACGCGGCGGTGCGTGGGATCGAAGCGGAACAAAGTGCAGGTGCCGACCAGCGCGTCGTTCTCGTCGGCGATCGCCCAGTTGATCAGCCGGCGCTCGGCCATGTCGGCCTGGATCCGCGCGATCTGCTCGCGCGCCTCATCGATGCTCTGCATCGGCGGGCGGCTCCAGTAGCGCATCACCCGCGCATCGCCGAACAGCGCGAACAGCGCCGCATCGTCGTCCTCGCGCGGGCCGCGCAGGCGCACGCGCGGGCCTTGCAGCAGCGGGAAACCGTCGAGAGCGGCGAGGACATCGGCGATGGCCTGGCTGGGCGGCGAAAGCGGTAGCGGCATGGAGGATTCCGGATCGAAAGGAAGCGTTCGCGAGGCGGCGACGATGCGGTGCGGTACGTGCCGCAGACCGCGTCGCGGATCGCGCTCGCGCGTGCCCGCGGATGCGCCGCCGAGGCCGCGCAATGCAGCCAAGCTATGCTAGCGTGGCCGGCAGTCCAGAGAGTCTGCCATGTCCCACAGTCCGCGACGCACCAAGATCCTCGCCACGCTCGGCCCGGCCACCGATCCGCCGGGCGTGCTCGACGCCCTGCTCAAGGCCGGCGTCGACGTGGTCCGCCTGAATTTCTCCCATGGCGATCCGTCCTCGCAGGTCGCCCGCGCCCAGGCCGTGCGCGACGCCGCGCAGCGGGTCGGGGTGGAAGTCGGCATCCTCGCCGACCTGCCGGGCCCGAAGATCCGCATCGAGCGCTTCGCCGAAGGCCGGGTGCTGCTCAAGGCCGGCGACCGCTTCGACCTGATCGCCGCGGAAAACCCGCCGCCGGGCAATCTGCGCGAAGTCGGCGTGAGCTACCTCGGCCTGCCCGGCGACGTCGCTCCCGGCGATGTGCTGCTGCTCGACGACGGCCTGCTGCAACTGCGCGTGGGCGCGGTCGAGGGCGAGCGCATCGTCACCACCGTGCTCAACGACGGCGCATTGTCGGACCGCAAGGGCCTCAACAAGCTCGGCGGCGGCCTGTCGCTGGGCGCGCTGACCGAGCGCGACAAGGAATTGATCGGCGTGGCCGCGCAGATCGGCGTGGACTTCATCGCCGTCTCGTTCTGCCGCAACGCCCAGGACATGAACGACGCCCGCCGCATCGCCCGCGCCGCCGGCAGCGACGCGGCGCTGGTGTCGAAGATCGAGCGCGCCGAGGCGATCGAGAACCTGACCGAAATCGTCGACGCCAGCGACGTGGTCATGGTCGCGCGCGGCGATCTGGGCGTGGAGATCGGCGACGCCGAACTGCCGGGCCTGCAGAAGAAGATCATCCGCGAGTCGCTGGCGCGCAACCGGGTGGTGATCACCGCCACCCAGATGCTGCAGTCGATGGTCGACAACCCGATCCCGACCCGCGCCGAAGTGCTCGACGTCGCCAACGCGGTCATCGACGGCACCGACGCGGTGATGCTGTCGCAGGAATCGGCGGCCGGCCGCTATCCGGTCAAGGCGGTCGAGGCGATGTCGCGCATCTGCCTGGGCGCCGAACGCCAGTTCAACCACGACACCGATTTCGAAGCCGCGCCGCGCAACCTCGAGCGCGCCGACCAGGCCATCGCGATGGCGGCGATGTTCCTGTCCGAGCACATCGGCGTGCGCGCGATCGTGGCGATGACCGAATCCGGCGGCACCGTGCGTTTCCTGTCGCGTTTCCGCTCGAACGCGCCGATCTACGCGTTCTCGCGCCACGCCGGCGCGCGCCGGCGCATGGCGCTGATGCGCGATGTCTATCCGATCGATTTCGACAGCCGCGGCATGGCCTCGCGCGACGCCGCGCGCAACGTGGTCAAGCAGTTGTTCGACGCGGGCATGCTCGAAGCCGGCGAGCGAATGATCTTCACCAGCGGCGATACGATGGAGCAGCACGGCGCGACCAACACGCTGCGTCTGCTGCAGGTGGGCGAGGGTGGCAGCGCCGAGGGCCTGGGCGAGCTGTAAGGCCCGCGCCTGCAGCGCAGCGACAAAAAAGCCCCGGCATCGGCCGGGGCTTTTTTTATCGGATCCCTGCGCAACGTGCGAAGCTACCCCTGTAGGAGCGGCGCGAGCCGCGACCGCGACAACGCAGCCACGACGAAGGTTGCGGCGTAGTTGCGTTGTCGCGGTCGCGGCTCGCGCCGCTCCTACAGGAAGATCGCGCCGCTCACACGCCGACGTAGCCGCCCTGGTACACCCGCTTCCACTGGCCGCTCTTGCGCGACCAGATCTGGTAGTTGACCCCTTCGTACTGGCCGACCTGGAAGATCAGTTCCGGCACGCTGTCGCCGTCGAGGTCGAGGCGTTCGAAGAAACGCGGGGTTTCCAGCGCGTCGCCGGCGCTGGAGTCGCTCTGGCTGCCGACCACGCGGTAGCCGCCCTTGCCGTCGCCTTCCAGGATCGCCGAGGCGGCGACGCTGGTTTCGCCCTGGTCCGGGCCGGCCGGCGGCAGGTTCCATACCACCGTGGCCACGGTCACCGGGCCGGCGCTGCCGGCGTCGAAGCTGTGCAGTTCCAGGCCCAGGTCGCGCTCGTGGTCGGGCTTGGCCTTGAGCGCGCGTTCGATCTGCGCGCGTTCGACCTTCTGTTGGCGCAGGCCTGCGCGCAGCGCGTCCTCGGCAGCTTTGCGTGCGGCCGCGGGCACCGCGGCGGCTGCGGCCGGCTTGGCGGCGGTGGCGGCGAAGTTGCTGGCCAGGCCGCGCGCCTGCTCGCTGCGCGCGGTGGCCGGCGCGATCCGCACGTGCGCCTCGCCGGTGACGTCGGACAGCGCTTCGTCGAGCACCTGGGCGACGCCGTCGGTGCCGCCGTTGCGGAAGAAGTACAGGCCGCGCAGCGGCGGGAAATAGCGCGCGCCGGCGTCGGCTTCCTGATAGCGGCCGTCTTCGCCGATGCGCGCGACCGGCGCGACGTAGCCGCGCTCGACCACGAACAGCAGCTTCGGCTCGCCGCTCAGGCGCTCGGGCTTGGGATCGAGCAGGCGGTCGCGGATCGCCGCGGCCTTGCGCGCGCCCTCGGCGTCGCCGGCGGCGGTCAGCGCGTCGATCAACTGCTGATGGCCGCGCGCCTGGTACGGCGCCAGCGCGACGATGCGCTCGGCCACGGTCTTGCGTTGATCCGGTGCGGCCGCAGCGTAGTCGGCGTTGAGCGAGGCCAGGGTCGGCGCCTTGGCCTGCAGCAGGTCGGCGCGGATCCAGCCGATCGACGGCGCCGGCTGCTCGGCGCTGGCGCGCACCCAGCCGTCGCGCTCGCATTCGATCTGCACCGGCGAGGCGATCGGAATGCGCGCCACCAGCCCGCCGTCGGCGCGCGGCACCGGCCGCATGAAGGCGCCGGTGACGGCGACGTAGCGGGTGCCGGACTTGGGCGCGGCCTTGCACGAGGCGACGGCGGCGGCGTATTCGTCGTCGGCGGGGCCGGCGTGGGCGGCGCTGACGGCGGCGAGCGCGGCGGCGAGCAGCAGGCGGCGGGGCATCGGGGAGCGGGCGAACGACATCGTTGCAATCCTTGGCGGGAAATCCTGGCTGCGCAGGCTAGGCCTTGTCGCTGGCCGGCGCAATCGTGGGTAGCATGCGCGAACGGCCGCATCGCCGAAAGGATTCCGCGCATGATCCGCACCAACGCCTATACCCTGCTGTGCGTGGCCATCCGCGCCGCCGCCGTTTACAGCCTGGTCGCACTGATCGTCGCGTTGCCGGGACAGTTGCAGGCCAGCGCGCAGATGCCCGGAGTCGAGCATTCCGCCAGTTGGATCGCCGCGATGGCGCTGACCGGGCTGATCGTCATCGCCTTGCTCTGGATCTACGCCGACAAGTTCGCGCGGTTGGCGCTGGCGCGGCCGCAAGAACACAGCTTCGACAGCGATCTGGCGCCGTCGGTCTGGCTGGGACTGGCGATTTCCGCGATCGGCGCCTGGCATCTGTTGGCCGGGCTCATCGACGGCGTTTTCTGGGCAATCCGGCTGCTCGCGCTGCGCGGGCTGCGCAACGAGGGCTACGACCCCGCCCAGTACGCGCTCGATGTCTGGCCGGGCGTGGCCGCCACGGCGATGCAGTTCGCGCTCGGCCTGGTCTGCCTGTTGCGCGGCAAGGGATTGGCCCGTTGGGTGCAGCGCATGCGCTACGGCCGGGACGCGGCCGACTGAACGGGCGAGGCGGCGCGCATCGGCATCGATGCCTGCGCGCTTGAAAACGATTACCGCCGAAACTGGGCGCAAGTGCCTGATTCGGAAGGCCGCGCGCACCGGCAAGGTTCACCGTCAGCGGCTATAATCGCGGGCTTCCCACCGCTGCCGCAGGATCTCCATGAGCATCGAACAGCTTGCCGAAACCGCCCAGGCGATGGTCGCCGCGGGCAAGGGCATCATCGCGATCGACGAGTCGACGACCACCATCGCCAAGCGTTTCGCCGGCGTGGGCATCGAGAACACCGAAGAGAATCGCCGCGCGTACCGCGAGCTGCTGTTGGCCACGCCGAAGCTCAACGAATACATCTCCGGCGCGATCCTGTTCGACGAAACCCTGCGCCAGTCGACCAAGGCCGGCGTGCCGTTCGCCAAGCACATGGCCGACCACGGCATCATCCCGGGCATCAAGGTCGACAAGGGCCCGCAGCCGCTGGCCGGCTTCCCGGGCGAAGTGGTCACCGAAGGCCTCGACGGCCTGCGCGCGCGCCTGGAGGAGTACTACAAGCTCGGCGCCCGCTTCGCCAAGTGGCGCGCGGTCATCAACATCAGCGACGACATCCCGTCGGGCACCTGCATCGAGGCCAACAGCCACGCGCTGGCGCGCTACGCTGCGCTGTGCCAGGAGCAGGGCCTGGTGCCGATGGTCGAGCCGGAAGTGATCATGGACGGCAGCCACGACATCGACACCTGCTTCGAAGTCACCGAGGTCACCCTGCGCTCGCTGTTCGGCGCGCTGTACGAGCACAGCGTGCTGCTCGAGGGCACCATCCTCAAGGCCTCGATGGTCGTGCCGGGCACCACCGCCGCCGAGCAGGCCAGCGTCGAGGAAGTCGCCGCGGCGACCCTGCAGTGCCTGAAGTCGACCGTGCCGGCGACCCTGCCGGGCATCGTGTTCCTGTCCGGCGGCCAGTCCGACGAGGCCGCCACCGCCCACCTCAACGCCATGAACCAGATGGGCCCGAACCCGTGGCCGCTGTCGTTCTCCTACGGCCGCGCGATGCAGTCGGCGGCGCTGAAGCTGTGGTCGCAGGACCTGGTCAACAACTACGACCGCGCCCAGCAGACCGTGTACGAGCGCGCCAAGGCCAACGGCCTGGCCGCGCTGGGCCAGTGGAAGTCGGCGGCGTAAGCTGCGACTTCGCGGACCCCGAAAACGCCGGCCTCGCGCCGGCGTTTTTCGTTTCGCGGCTTCCCCTTCGGCACCTTCGTCCACGGCTCATCGGAACCGCTCATGGAAACCCAGTGGCTCGCTTTCTCCGTCGCCGCGCTGATGCTCACCCTGATGCCCGGCCCCGACACCTTCCTGGTCATGGGCAACGCGGTCGCCGGCGGCGCGCGGCGCGGGCTGGCCGCGGCGGCCGGCACCACCAGCGGCGGGCTGTTCCATGTGGCCTTGTTCGCGCTCGGCGTGACCCAGCTGCTGATGTATTCCGAGCGCGCGTTCTGGACGGTCAAGATGCTCGGCGCGTTCTATCTGGCGTATCTGGGCGTCAAAGCGCTGCGCGCGGCGCTGCGGCCGCGCGCGGACGCGCCGGCGCTGGAGCTGGCCGCGCCGGCGTCCAGCCTGTGGCGCGCGTTCGCGCAGGGCGCGCTGACCAATGCGCTGAACCCGAAGATCGCGATGTTCTACCTGGCCTTCCTGCCGCAGTTCCTGGCGCCGGGCCCGCACATGGCGCGCGACTCGATGCTGATGATCGGCCTGCACTACAGCATCGGTGCGGTGTGGCTGGGCATCGTCGCGATCGGTTCGGCGCGCATGGCCGGGGCGATGCGCAGCGCGCGGGTGGCGCGCGCGCTGGACGGGCTGATCGGCACGATGATGCTCGGCTTCGGCGCGCGGCTGGCGCTGGCGTCGCGTTGAACGGCGTGGCGCGCGCGGCCGGGCGCGGCTAGGCTGGGCGCCTTGGTCCGCCGTGTGGAGCCTGCGATGTCGTCCGAACCGGGTCTGTTCGTTCCGCCGCGCGTCGATGCGATGCTCGGCGGCAATCGCAAGATCGAGGCGATCAAGGCGGTGCTCGACGCCAATCCCGGCGCGTCGCTGCGCGCGGCCAAGGCGGCGGTGGATGCGCGTATCGATGCGTTGGCCGCGGGGTCTGCGCCGTCGTCTTCGTCTTCATCGTCGGCCGACGACGTGCGAGACGTTTCCGGCTTGCCTGCGGCGGCGGTCGACGCGTTGCTGCGCGGTCAGGTCATCGAGGCGATCAAGCTGGTGCGCCTGGCCCACGGCGTGGATCTGCGCACGGCCAAGCAGCGGGTGGAAGCGCATATGCGCGGCGATGCCGGCGCGGCCGCGGCGTCTTCGCGCGAGCCCGTCGCGACGACGGGCGATCTGCCCGCGGACGTGCTCGCCTTGCTGCGCGCCGGCGACCGCGGCGCGGCCTGGCAGTTGCTGGAGCGCAAATACGGGGCGACTTCGGCCCAAGCCTTGCGCCGCATCGCCGAGCATGAGATCGCGCGCAAGCAGCGCGGCGCGGGCGGCGGCGCGACCGTCGCGGCCGGCGACAACAACGGTCGGGTGATGCTGTGGGCGTTGTTGGTGGCGATCGCGGCGGTGGCGGTGTGGTGGTTCGTGTGGTGACAGGTCGGCGGTAGGACGGCGGTCGCGTGGGTTTCGTCGTAGGTGTGAGGTCGCGGTCGCGGCTCGCGCCGCTCCTACAGGGAGCCCATGTAGGAGCGGCGCGAGCCGCGACCGCGCCACTGCGACTGCGACGAAACCGCCGAACCCCCGCGCGGCCTCACTCCAACGACGCCAACCACTCCTCGTCGCTGCCCTCGTTCACGCCCTCGAACAGGAACGTCGACAGGTAGCGCTCGCCGGTGTCGGGCAGCATCGCCAGCACCACCGATCCCGGATCCGCCGATTGCGCCACCTGCAAGGCCGCGGCCATGGTCGCGCCGGCGGAAATGCCGACGAACAGGCCTTCCTCGGCCGCCAGCCGGCGCGCGGTGTCGCGCGCGAGCACGTCGTCGACCGGCACGATCTGGTCGGCGGCTTCGCGGTCGAGCACGGCGGGGATGAAGTCCGGGGTCCAGCCTTGGATCTTGTGCGGCGCCCAATCCTTGCCGCTCAGCAGCGCCGCGCCGGCCGGTTCGCTGGCGGTGACCCGCACCTCCGGCCGCGCCACCCGCAGCATCTGCGCCACGCCGGTGAGGGTGCCGCCGGTGCCCCAGCCGGTGACGAAGTGGTCGAGCCGGCGGCCGGCGAAATCCTGCAGGATTTCGGCCGCGGTGGTGTTGCGGTGGAACGCCGGATTGGCCGGGTTCTCGAACTGGCGGGCCAGGAACCAGCCGTGCTTTTCCGCCAGTTCGGCCGCGCGCCGGACCATGCCGCTGCCGCGCTCGGCGGCCGGGCTCAGAATCACCTTGGCGCCGTAGGCGCGCATCAGCTTGCGCCGCTCGATCGAGAAGGTTTCGGTCATCACCGCGACGAAGCGGTAGCCGCGCGCCGCGCACACCATCGCCAGGGCCACGCCGGTGTTGCCCGAGGTCGCCTCGATCACGGTGTCTCCGGGCTTGAGCAGGCCGCGCGCCTCGGCGTCCAGAACGATCGCCAGGGCCAGGCGGTCCTTGACCGAGCCGCCGGGATTGAACGCTTCGACCTTGGCGTAGAGGCTGACGTGGCCCGGCCCGAGCCGGTGCAGGCGCACCACCGGGGTGCGGCCGATGGTCTGCAGGATGCTGTCGTAGATCATGGGACGGCTCCGTGGGGGGAAGCCTGGAGTATGCCCCCGGGTTCGCGGCGCGGCGGTGTCGCTGGAGGTTGCGGGCGGGCAACGCGGCGGGCCGACGGCTTCGGCAGGCACGTTGCAGGCGGATTGCAGGCGCGCTGCGGGCAGATTTTCCGGACACTTTGCCGAATCGGAGGCGACGCCGGTCAACCAATGGCCCACGCGCACGTTCATACGCGACCGCTAGAATCGCGCGGCTTCGCCGTCCACCTGCGACGGCTCGCGCGGCGCCCTTGGGGAGAGGGATGCCGCTACGCCTTCCGATCCGCGCCCTCGCTTCCATACGCCAGCACCCCGGCCCGCCCCGTTCAGAGAACCGCATGCGACCACGTTCCGCCTTTCGTTACGGCTGCCTATTCGCGTTCGCCCTGGCCTTGGCCGGGTGCGGCAAGGGCGGCAAGCCGCAGGCCGGCCAAGGCGGCGGACCCGGCGGCGGCCAGGGCGACCGGCCGACTCCGGTGACCACCGAACAGGTGCGCCTGCGCGCCTGGAACGACACCGTGCAGGCGCTGGGCAACGTCAAGGCGCGCGAGTCGGTCACCGTTACCGCCAAGGTCAGCGAGATCGTGCAGAGCGTGCATTTCGACAGCGGCGACCACGTCGCCGCCGGGCAGTCGCTGGTCACCCTCAGCGGCAAGGCGCAGCAGGCCGCGCTGGCCCAGGCCGAGGCGACCGCCAAGGAAGCCGAGCAGCTCTACCAGCGCCAGCTCGAACTGGCCGCGCAGCAGCTGATCGCGCGCTCGGCCCTGGACACCCAGCGCGCCACCCGCGACGCGACCCGAGCGCGGGTCGAACAGATGAAGGCCGACATCGGCGACCGCCAGGTGCGCGCGCCGTTCGCCGGCGTGCTCGGCATCCGCCAGGTCAGCCCCGGCGCGCTGGTGACGCCGGGCACGGCGATCGCCACGCTCGACGACACCGAGCGCGTCTACATCGATTTCCCGGTGCCCGAAACCCTGCTCGCGCGCGTGGCCAAGGGCCAGAGCGTCAGCGGCACCAGCGCCGCGTATGCCGGCAAGCGCTTCGAGGGCACGGTCGCCACCGTCGATGCGCGGGTCGACCCGGCCACCCGCGCGGTCACCGTGCGCGCCGACTTCGCCAACGCCGGCCACCTGCTGCGCCCGGGCATGCTGGTGCAGGTGACCCTGCTGCAGCCGCAACGGCAGGCGCTGCTGGTGCCGGAAATCTCGGTGGTGCAGGTCGGCAACGATTCCTATGTCTACCGGCTCAAGCCCGACGCCACGGTCGAGCGCGCCGACGTGCGCATCGGCGCGCGCCGCGAAGGCCTGGCCGAAGTGCTCGACGGTCTGGAGATCGGCGACACCATCGTCGTCGACGGCACCGGCAAGCTGCGCGCCGGCAGCAAGGTGCAGGCGGCCGGCGCGCAGACGCGCGAAGCCGGCGCGCCGGCGGGCGCCGCGCGGGACGGCCGCAATGGGTAAGGCGGCGCGGGCGTTGAAGGCGTGGGTTCTCAAATCGCTGCGCGCAGTGGCGCCGGCGTCCGAGCGCGAGCGCGGCGAGCAAGCGCGCGGCGAAGGCGACGGCCGCGCGCCGGTGTACGTGCCGGCCAAGCGCGGCGCGCCGACCCGCCGCGGCAGCGGTAACGGAGAGCCGCGCCGATGAAGCTGTCCGACGTCTCCATCCGCCGGCCGGTGTTCGCCACGGTCATGAGCCTGCTGCTGATCGTGCTCGGAATCATGGCGTTCTCGCGCCTGACCCTGCGCGAGTTGCCGGCGATCGACCCGCCGATCGTCTCGGTCGACGTCAGCTACCCCGGCGCTTCGGCGGCGGTGGTGGAAACCCGCATCACCCAGGTGCTGGAAGACGCGCTGGCCGGCATCGAAGGCATCGAGACCATCGAATCGCGCAGCGTCAACGGCCGAGCCTCGGTCAGCATCGAGTTCACCCTGCAGCGCGACATCGAAGCGGCCGCCAACGACGTGCGCGACGCGGTCAGCCGGGTCATGGACCGCATGCCCGACGAGGCCGATCCGCCGGAGGTGGAGAAGGTCGAAAGCGACTCCGACCCGGTGCTGTGGCTCAACATGAGTTCGAAGAAGATGGACACGCTGCAGCTGTCGGACTACGCCGACCGCTACGTCGTGGACCGGCTGTCTTCGGTCGACGGCGTCGCCCAGGTCCGCATCGGCGGCCAGCAGCGCTACGCCATGCGCATCTGGCTCAACCAGGACGCGCTGGCCGCGCGCGACATCACCGTCAACGAAGTCGAGAACGCGCTGCGCGCGGAGAACGTCGAGCTGCCGGCCGGGCGGATCGAATCGCAGTCGCGCGACTTCACCCTGCGCGTCGCGCGCAGCTACCAAAAGCCCGGCGATTTCGCCCAGATCCCGCTGAAGAAGGGCGCCGACGGCTATGTGGTGCGGCTGGGGGACGTGGCCAAGATCGAGCTGCAATCGGCCGAGCGCCGCGCCTATTACCGCAGCAACGGCGAGCCCAACATCGGTTTGGGCATCGTCAAGACCTCCACCGCCAACAGCCTCGACGTCGCCCGCGCGGTGCGCGCGGAAGCCGACAAGATCCGTCCGACCCTGCCCGAAGGCACCGACATCTTCGTCGCCTTCGACACCACGGTGTTCATCGAATCGGCGGTGGAGCGCGTCTACCACACCCTGGTCGAGGCCATCGTCCTGGTGCTGATCGTGATCTGGCTGTTCCTCGGCAGCTTCCGCGCCGCGCTGATCCCGGCGGTGACGGTGCCGGTGTGCCTGATCGCCGCGTTCATTCCGCTGTACGCGTTCGGCTTCTCGATCAACCTGCTGACCTTGCTGGCGCTGGTGCTGTGCATCGGCCTGGTGGTGGACGATGCGATCGTGGTGCTGGAGAACATCCAGCGCCGCGCCGACCTCGGCGAGCCGGCGCTGGTCGCGGCCGCGCGCGGCACCAAGCAGGTCGCCTTCGCGGTGATCGCCACCACCGCGGTGCTGGTGGCGGTGTTCCTGCCGGTGGGCTTCATGGAGGGCAACACCGGGCGTTTGTTCCGCGAGCTGTCGGTGGCGCTGGCCGGCGCGGTGGCGCTGTCGGCGTTCGTGGCGCTGACGTTGACGCCGATGATGTCGTCCAAGTTCGTGCGCCCGCACAGCCAGGAGAAATCCAATCCGGTCAACCGCTGGATCAACGCGCGCCTGGACGCGCTCAGCGGCGGCTATCGCGGCCTGCTCGACCGCACGGTCGAGCGCCCCTGGCTGTTCGGCGCGCTGTTGCTGGCGGCGTTGGCGCTGAGCTTCGGCCTGTTCAAGCTGGTGCCGTCGGAACTGGCGCCGCAGGAAGACCGCGGCTCGTTCCAGATCTCGATCCAGGGCCCGGAAGGCGCCGGCTTCGACTACACGGTCAAGCAGGTGCAGCAAGTCGAGAAGATCGTCGCCGCCCACACCGGCCCGGACCAGACCATCCAGCGCTACAACCCGCGTGTGCCCGGCGGTTTCGGCGCCAGCGAGGAGATGCACACCGGCCGCATCGCGGTGTTCCTGCAGGACTGGAAGCAGCGTGAGAAGAGCACCGCGCAGGTCGCCGACAGCCTGCGCGCCGAACTCGGCGCGCTGCCGAGCGTGCGCGCGCTGCCGCAGGTCGGCGGCGGCCTGGTGCGCACCCGCGGCCAGCCGATCCAGATCGTGCTCGGCGGCCCCGAATACGCCGAACTGGCGCAGTGGCGCGACCGCATCCTGGCCCGGATCGAGCAGAACAAGGGCATGTTCTCGGCCGACTCGGACTACAAGGAAACCCGGCCGCAGATGCGGGTCGAGATCGACCGCCAGCGCGCCGCGGACCTCGGCGTCAGCGTCACCGACATCGGCCACGCGCTGGAGACCCTGATGGGTTCGCGCCGGGTCACCACCTTCGTCCAGAACGGCGAGGAATACGACGTGATGGTGCAGGCCGACCGCGACCTGCGCGCCTCGCCGGCCGACCTCGCCGCGATCCAGGTGCGCGCGCGCGACGGCGGGCTGGTGCCGCTGTCGAACCTGGTCACTCTGAAAGAACTGGCCGAGGCCGGCAGCCTCAACCGCTTCAACCGCCTGCGCGCGATCACCGTCAGCGCCGGCGTCGCGCCGGGCTACACCGTCGGCGAGGCGATCGCGTGGTTGAACCAGGTCGTCGCCGAGGAACTGCCCGAGCACGCGCAGATCGACTGGAAGGGCGAATCGCGCGAATACCAGAAGGCCGGCGGCGCGGTGCTGATGACTTTCACCCTGGCGCTGCTGGTGGTGTATCTGGTGCTCGCCGCGCAGTTCGAGAGCTTCATCCACCCGTTCGTGATCATGCTGACCGTGCCGCTGGGCGTGCTCGGCGCGTTGCTCGGGCTGTGGATGACCGGCGGCACGCTGAACCTGTTCAGTCAGATCGGCATCGTCATGCTGGTCGGGCTGGCGGCGAAGAACGGCATCCTCATCGTCGAATTCGCCAATCAGTTGCGCGACGAAGGCCGCAGCATCCACCAGGCCATCGTCGAGTCCTCGGCGGTGCGCCTGCGCCCGATCCTGATGACCTCGATCGCCACCGTGGTCGGCGCGGTGCCGCTGGTGCTGGCCGGCGGCCCGGGCTCGGCCAGCCGCGCCACCATCGGCGTGGTGGTGATCTTCGGCGTGTCGTTCTCGACCCTGCTGTCGCTGTTCATCGTGCCGGCGTTCTACGTGCTGCTGGCGCGCTTCACCAAGTCGCCCGACGCGGTGGCGCATGAGCTGGAGCGGCTGGAGGAAGAAACCCCGCAAGTCGGCGGCCACGCGTAACGGCGGCCGCCTGCTGTAGGAGCGGCGCGAGCCGCGACCGCGACAACGCGCCCGCGACGAAACCTGCGCCGCAGTTGCGTTGTCGCGGTCGCGGCTCGCGCCGCTCCTACAGAGAGAAGCGAGGCTTGGCAGGGGGCGGGTTTGCAGCCCGCCGCCGGCGAAATTAGGCTACGCGCATGAACGCCGACCCCGCCACCCTCCCGCCGCCGCAGGGCGAGGGGTTCCTGCTGCGTCCCTGGCGCCGCGACGACCTCGACAGCCTGGTCGCCCATGCCGACGACGCCGAGGTTTCGCGCGGGCTCAGCGACCGGTTTCCGTATCCGTACACGCGCCAGGACGGCGAGCGTTTCCTCGAAGGCCAGGTGGTCGATCTCGATCATCCGGTGTTCGCCATCGAGGTCGGCGGCCGCGCGGTCGGCGGCATCGGCGCGCATCCGGGCCGCGGCGAACGCGCGCACGGCGCCGAATTCGGCTATTGGCTCGGCCGCCCGCTGTGGGGCGCCGGCCTGATGACCCGGGTGGTCGGCGCGTTCGCGCCGTGGGCGATGCGGCATCTGGCGCTGTACCGCTTGTACGCGACGGTGCTGGACGGCAATCCGGCCTCGGCGCGGGTGTTGGCGAAGAACGGTTTCGAAGAAGAGGGCGTGCAGCGCTGCGCCGTGTACAAGCACGGCCAATTGCACGACCTGCGAGTGTTCGCGAAGGTGAGAAGGAGCCTGCAAGATGCGACGTGACGATCCCCCGCGCGGCCCGCGCAAGCCGCCCGGCAGCCCCTATGGCGCGGGCGGCGCCCACCGCGGTGCGGGCGAACCCAGAGGTCCTGGCGGCCCCGGCGGAGCGGCCGGCCCGGGCGCACCGGGCGTTCCCGCCAGTCCCGGCGGCGGCGAAGGGCAGGGCCCGTGGCGCGAGCGCGGCGGTTCGCATCATCCGCATTCGCGCGACCAGCGCCGCGACCAGCGCACGCGCCACGACGGCAGCGAGCACGACGATCGCCCGCGCGGCAGCCGCCACGAGCGCCACGACCGCGGCCATCAACGCCGCGACGACGACGACGATCAGGGCGACCAAGGATTGGGCGCGCCGCACCCGCAGCGCGCCCGTCGCGACGCCGAGATCCGCCTGTACGGCCTGAACGCGGTGCGCGCGGTGTTCGCGCGCCGGCCGCAGGCGCTGCGCAAGCTGTACCTGGACGCGCCGCGCATCCCGCAATTGCAGCCGATGCTGGCCTGGTGCGTGGCCAACCGGGTCGGCTATCGCGTGGTCGAGACCCAGGACCTGGACAAGCTCGCCGCCAGCGGCCACCACGAAGGCGTGGTGGCCGAGGTGCTGCGCGAGGAAGCCGCGCCGCTGTCGACCTGGCTGCGCGATCTGCCCGCCGGCCCGCAGCTGGCGCTGTGGCTCGACGGCGTCGGCAACCCGCACAACCTCGGCGCGATCCTGCGTTCGGCCGCGCATTTCGGCGTGAGCGCGGTGCTGTTGCCGAAGGATTCGACCCTGGCCCTGTCCGGCGCGGCCGCGCGCGTGGCCGAAGGCGGCGCCGAAGCGGTGCCGATGGTGCGCATGGGCCGCAGCGACAACGCCCTGGCCCAGTTGCGCGGCGCCGGCTTCGAACTGGCCGCGACCGTGGTCGACGGCGGCGAGGACGTGTTCGCCGCGCCGTTGCCGCCGCGTCTGATCTACGTGCTTGGCGCCGAAAGCGAGGGCATGGACCGCGAACTGGCCGCGGCCTGCGACCGGCGCCTGTCGATTCCGGGCACGGGGCGGGTCGAGAGCCTCAACGTCGCCGCGGCCACGGCGGTGCTGCTTGCGGCTTGGCGGTCGCGGCACTGAAGCGCTAAGAACAGGGAATCGGAAAGGCGTTGTGCGGCGAACGACTGGATCGCGGCGACGACGTTTTCCGATTCCCGGTTCTTCGTTCTCGGTTCTGTGGTGCCGATCCGCGGTTGCCGTTTCTGGGTTCCCGATTCCCGGCCGCGCTCAAACGATGTGCTTGATCGCCTCGAGCAGGCCGGCGTACTCCTCGGCCTGATCGGGCTGCTTGAGCATCGCGTCCAGGCATACCGCCAGCGCGGCGGCCTGCAGGGTCTGCAGGTTCTGCCGGTGCTGCGCGTCGGACACCTTGCGCAGGCCCGCCGCGAACGCGTCGGTGGCGGCGCGGTGGCCGTAGGCGAATTCGCCGGCCGCGCCCAGCACGGCTTCGTTGGACTGCTTGAGCGCCGATTCGATCTGCTGATGCACGCCGGTGTACTGATACGGCTCGCCGCCGCCGTGGCCGGCGAGCGCGGCGCGCAGCCGCTCCAGCAATTCTTCGGGTTCCAGCGGCGCTTCGGTGTCCGCGCGCGGCGGCGCGCCGGTGGGCGGCGGCGTGCCGGGTTGGGCGTTCGGCGCGGCGCCGGCGTCGTCGTTGTCGTTGTCGGTGCTTTCGGTCATGGTCGCCTCGGGTGCGTGCGGACCGTCGTCGGCCGCGGACAGGGTGGCTTGGGACAATCGCTGCTTGAGCCGGCGCACGCCGGCGGCCAGGACCGCGTCGGCGCGCAGCGCCGCTTCGCTGTGCTGCGCCAGCGCCTGCTCGCCGAGGGCGAGGGTGGCCTCGCGCAGCGCGTTCCACAGCGTGCGCAGGGCGCGTTCGGGCGACGGCAGCGGCGTTCGCGCGCCATCGCCGCGCAGAGAGCGGTCGGCGGTGGCGGCGGCGTTGCGGGCATCGCTCATCGAAGGTGCGGATCCGAAATGCGGGCCGGCGGGCGCGCTGTTTTCGAAATAACGCAAACCGGCGCGCGGACAGGGCAGGCGCGCGGCGTCAAAGCGTGAGGGCGTTTACGGTTTCGCCGCAGCGCGCCGATGCGCGGCGTTCACGGGTGTGCGGATGGGGCGTTGCGCTGCGGTGGGCGATGGGCGATGGAGCGGCGGGTCGCGATTCGGCAGACGCCGCGAAACCTCCCTACCGTCATCCCCGCGAAGGCGGGGATCCAGGGCTTTACCGCGACA
>NZ_FNOG01000002.1:535562-725374 GCF_900106525.1 Lysobacter enzymogenes | reverse complement strand
GCGGGGATGACGGGGTGTGAGAGACGCCGCGAACTTGAAAGAGACGCCGCGAACCCACCCCATCGTCATGCCCGCGAACGCGGGCATCCAGGGCTTCATCGCGACTTAGCTACACCCAACTCACTCCTCCGGCGGCGACACCTGCTTCGGCGCGCTGCCGAAATCGCCGTCGGCCGAGGCCGCCAGGTAGGCGAACACCGCATACGCGGCGACGTTCTGCGCCAGCGCCTTGGGATCGATCTTGTCGAGCGTGTCGTCGGGCGTGTGGTGGTAGTCGAAATAGTCGGTGCCGTCCTGCGCCAGCCGCGCCCAGGCCAGGCCCTTGGCGGCGAACGGGCCGATGTCCGGGCCCGGGCCGCCCTTGCCGGGCGTGTGCTCGATGCCCAGCGGCGCCAGCGCGTCGGCGATCTGCTTGTCGGCGGCCTGCGCGTACTGCGGCGCCGAGCTGGAGTAGGCGTAGATGCGGCCGGCGCCGAAGTCGCTCTCCGCGCCGATCTGGTGCTTGCGCACATCGGCCACGTGCTTGTCGGCGTACGCCTTGCCGCCGTACAGGCCCTGCTCTTCGTTGGCGAAGGCGACCACGCGCACGCTGCGCGCCGGACGCAGCTTGCTCTGGCCGATCAGCTTGGCCGCGGCCATGGTCAGGCCGACGCCGGCGGCGTCGTCGATCGCGCCGGTGCCCTGGTCCCAGGAATCCAGGTGGCCGCCGATCACCACCACTTCCTCGGGCTTGCTCTTGCCGCGGATCTCGCCGATGACGTTGTACGAAGTCGCCTGGCCGTCCCAGCCGCAGTCCAGGGCCACGCGCACGCGGGTGGCGCCGCGCGCGGCCAGACGGGTGAGCTGGTCGGCATCGGGCGCCGACAGCGCCGCCGACGGGATCGGCTTGAGCCCTTCGTCGAAACGGGTGATGCCGGTGTGCGGCATGCGGTGCGAGTCGGTGCCGGCCGAACGCATCAGGAACCCGGACGCGCCGGCGCGGATCGCCGCCGACGGGCCGCGGCTGCGCACGCGTCCGCCCGGGCCGTAGCCGGCGCCGTCTTTGGCGCGCGGCATGGCGAAGTCGACGAAGGCGATCTTGCCGGCCAGCGAACCGGCCGGCGCGGCTTCCAGCGCGGCCAGGTCGGCGAAGCGCACGACCTCGCCCTCGACCGTGCCGCCCGGGCTGCCGCCGAGCGCGGCCAGGCGCAGCGGCTGCGCGCTGGCGCCGAGCACTTCGGCGTGCTCGCTGCGGCGCTGCCATTTCGGGAAGGTCACCGGCTCGGTCCAGACCTTGTCGAAGCCCAGTTCGCGGAACTTGGCCTGCGCCCACGCCACCGCGCGCGCGTCGGCCTCGCTGCCGGCCAGGCGCGGGCCGACTTCGGTGGTCAGCGATTCGGTGATCTTGAAGCCCAGGTCGCTGGCCAGCGCGCGCTCGCGCAACTCGCCGGCGGCGTCGACGGCGGCCTGCGGAATGCGCGTTTCGCGCTGCGCGGCGGCGGCATCGCCGGCCAGGATCGAACCCGCGAACAACACAGCAGCCATCGCTGCCCACAACGGTGCGCGCATCCCCAATCTCCTCGTGCTGGCCGGCCGTGCGGAAGGTCGCGCGGCTAGGCGAAACGTCGAGCTTAACAACCCGCGGGCGGCGCGCGACCTGAGAAAAGTCACGCCGGGCGCGCGGGGTTTTTGTCGCTGGCTATCGTGGGGTTTGATGCAGGCGGGATGGTGGCGCGCTGGGGGAGCGGGGCGGCGATTGCGGGTTTGCCGGGTTTGTCGTTTCGGCGGCGCTTCGGTGCGGGCGCGGTCGGCGAGGTGTCGCGGTCGCGGCTTGCGCCGCTCCTACAGGGGCCCAGGCGGCATTTGCGAACGCTCCCTGTAGGAGCGGCGCGAGCCGCGACCGCGCCCATCGATCGCCGACGCCGGCCGCTTACCGCACGAACGCCTCGGCCCCCGGCTCAATCCACCGCGGCATCGGCAAGCCGCAGCGGCCAGACGATGCGGAACCGCTCGAACACCACCTCGATGCCGTCGTCGAACGCGAAGCCCTCGCGCCGCGCCTGCGCGCTGAAGTAGTCGCGGTGGCCGCGCAGCCAGTCCTCGCGGCTGCGGTCGCCTTCGCCTTCGTCCCAGGCGAAGGCCGCGTCGACCTCGCGCATCGGCTTGATCTGGATCTCGCTGGTGCGCCAGAGGCAGCACGGCCGCCCGTCGCCGTCGACCACGACGACATGGTCGCCCACGCGCGGCAGGCCGTCGGCCGGGTAATCGCGCGCCAGCGAAGCGGTCGCGCGCTTGGTCCCCGCCAGCACCAGCGCCGCCAGCTCGGCGGCGTCGCGCGGGTTGTCGCCGAAGCTGCACACCGCGTAGTCGTCGGCTATGGCGCCGGCGTGGTCGAGGTAGTCGCGCCAATAGGCGTCGGTGGATGCGGTCTTGTCGGTCATGAGCGGTCTGGGTTGGAAACGAAGAAGGCCGCCACAGGGTGGCGGCCTTCGATGGAGCGTGCGCGGCTGGCTTACTTCTTCAGCGAATCGCGGATCTCGCGCAGCAGCAGCACGTCTTCCGGCGTCGCCGCCGGCGCCGCGTCGGCCGGCTTGCGCACCTTGTTGTAGGCCTTGAGGAAGATGAAGATCACGAACGCGATCAGGACGAAATCGATCGCGGTCTGCAGGAAGGCGCCGTACTTGATCGCCACTTCCGCCGCCACTTCCTTGCCCGCCGCGTCCAGCTGCGAGGGCTTGAGCACGTACTTCCAGTCGGTGACGCTGACCCCGCCGGTGATGTAGCCGATGGTCGGCATGACGATGCCGTCGACCAGGGCGGTGACGATCTTGCCGAAGGCCGCGCCGATGACGACGCCGACGGCCAGATCGACCACGTTGCCGCGCGCAATGAACTCTTTGAACTCGCTGATCATGCCCATCGCATGCTCTCCCTGGTTACGACTACGACTGAAGGACGGTGAACGGCGCCGGTTTCGGATGAAGGGGCGGGCGCCGGGGCCGGACTATAGCCGGGGCGGGGTGATGTGTCCGTGCAGTTCCGCCACGCCTTCCAGCGTCGCGCGGTAGCGGTCGCCGGGTTGCAGCGCGGCGACGCCGGCCGGGGTGCCCATGAAGATCAGGTCGCCGGCGCGCAGCGCGTACAGCTGCGAGAGCTCGTGCAGGACGTCGGCGACGTTCCAGATCAGGTCGTCGAGCGAGCCTTGCTGGCGCAGTTCGCCGTTGACTTCCAGGCTGAGCTTGCGTGCGCCCAGCGCGCCGACGTCGGCGGCCGGCACGATCGCGCTGATCGGCGCGGCGTGGTCGAAGGACTTGCCGGTGTCCCAGGGCAGGCCCTTGGCCTTGGCCTGGGCCTGCAGGTCGCGACGGGTCAGATCGAGGCCGACGGCGTAGCCGTAGACCAGCGCCTGCGCGTCCTGCGCCGCGAGCGTGCCGGCCGGGGCGTCGCGGCCCAGCGCCACCACCAGTTCGACCTCGTGGTGCAGGTCGCTGGTGCCGGGCGGGTAGGGCACGGCCTGGCCGGTGTCGAGCGAATCGGTGGGCTTGAGGAAGAAGGTCGGACGGCCGCGATCGGCGGCCGAGGTCGGCGCGGTCGCGCCCATTTCGCGGGCGTGGTCGGCGAAGTTGCGGCCGACGCAGTAGACGCGGTGGACCGGGAAGGCGGCATCGGCGGCCAGACCCTGGCCGCGGACGGGAATGCGGGTGGCCGGCGCGGCCGCGACGACGTCGCTCATGCGCTCAGCGTGCCGGGCCGGCGTTGCGGTCGCGCGGCAGCGCGCGCGGCGCGACCACGCGGAACTCGCCTTCGACCACGTCGCCACGTGCCTTGGCCCGCGCCGTCATCGGTTTGCCACGGCGCTGCCATAGCTTGTAGGCCAAGCCGACCGCGATCATCGCCGCGCCGACGAAGACGCTGAAGAACACCAGCAGCGCCAGCAGGCCCAGGCCGACCACGCCCAGAACGAAGCGCAGGAGGCGGTGACGCGGCTTGCGCGGCTCGAAAGCGCTGCGCACGCGCGACTGGAACGCATTCCATTGCGAACGTTGATCGGCGAAACGGAAGGTCTGGGCGAACATTTTCGGTCGTCGTGAGACAATAGGGCCTGGGCCGGACAGTCGAGTATCGTTCCAGGCATGAACGATGGTGTGAGAACTTCGTTAAATCCGTCCACCGACCCAGCGGCCGGCGGTGAACCTTTGATCGCGCTGGCGCAGCTGGCCGACGGCGGTTTCGCCGAGGTCGAGGCGACCCTCGACGGCGACGCCGAGTCGCTGCTGCTCTACCGCGACGGCGAGGCCGTGCGCGCCTGGCTCAACATCTGCCCGCACGCCGGACGCAGACTGGATTGGGCCCCCGGGCAATTTCTCAAGAGCAAGGACGGCCTGCTGGTGTGCGCCGCGCACGGCGCCAGCTTCGAGCTGGCCGGCGGCGAGTGCGTGGCCGGGCCGTGTCGCGGCGAGGCGTTGCGCGCGGTGGCGGTGGCGGTGCGCGACGGGGCGGTCTGGTTGGCGTAAGGCGCGCGAGGCAACTCGCCTGGGCTACCTGTAGGAGCGACGCAAGTCGCGACCAACCGAAGCGACGAACGCAAGCGAAAACCTCCGAAGACCCAAGCCTCCACAGCATGGATGCTCAAGGGCTTCGGTGCAGGCCGTGGTATGGCGTCGCTTCGGTTGGTCGCGGCTTGCGCCGCTCCTACAGGTAGCCCAGGTTGGGCTTGCGAGGGCTGGAGGATCTGGCCGAAGCGGTAGGGCGTCGCCTTATTTGCCCCAATACAGAATGTTGATCATCAGCACCGTCACCACGGTGTAGATCAACGACAGCGGCCCGCCGATCTTCCACAGCTCTTTGCCGCTATAGCCCGCCGGCCCGGTGATCATCGAGATCACCGGATTCGACGCAGTCATGAAGTTGTTCGACGCCGACAGCGCCACGATCAGCGCGAACGCGGTCGGGTTGCCGCCGGCCGCCAGCGCCAGGTTCACCGCCAGCGGGACCACCACGATGGTCGCGCCGACGTGGCTGATGACCAAAGAAAAGGCAGTGGTCAGAAGCCCGACGAATATCTCCAGCAGCCACACGGGCGTCCCGTGCGGCAATCGTTCGATACTGTGCCCCGCGATCCAAGCCGCCGCGCCGCTGGAATCCATCGCCCAGCCCAGCGGAATCAGGCAGGCCATCAGGAACACCGTCTTCCAGTTGATCGCCGAGTAGGCCTCGTCGATGTTGAGCACGCCGGTGATCAGCATGCCGACCACGCCGGTCATCAGCGCGATCGACACCGGCAGGCGCGAGGACAGCGCCAGCAGCATCGCCACGGCGAAGATCGCCAGCGCGATCTTGAGCTTGTGCGGGCGCTGCTCGCCCTTGGGGTAGTCGGTGACCACGACCAGGTCCTTGCTCGCCGCGGCGCTGGCCAGGTCGGTCCAGATGCTGTGGAACACCAGCATGTCGCCGGCGCGCATCGGCACGGCGCGCACGTTGTCGCGCAGCACGGTCTTGTCGCGGTTGATCGCCAGCAGGCTCAGGCCCGATTGCTTGCGCAGGTGCAGGTCGCCGGCGGTCTTGCCGATGTAGCCCGAGGTCGCCGGCACCACCGCCTCGGAAATGCCGGCGCGGCTGGGATTGAACAGGTCGGCGAAGTTGCGCAGGCGCGAGGACAGGCGCAAGAAATGGTTCTGAGCGAAATCGGCGACCTGCTGCTTGGGCCCCATCGCGCCGAGCACGCTGCCGACCCAGATGCGGGTGTCGGCCGGCGGCGCCAGGCGCGAGTCGTTGTCGCTCTTGAGCGCCAGCAGCAGCGGCGCGCCGCGCAGGGTCTCGGCCTCGCCCAGCGACATGCCGACCAAGGGGCTGTCGGCGGTCACGGTGAGCTCGTAGACGTCGCCGTCGATGCCGTAGGCCTTGGCGAAGTAACTTTGGGTACGCGCCGGCGTCGCGCCCTTGTCGCTGTCGTCCTTGAGCAGCTTGTCGCCGAAGAAGTGGAAATAGGCCAGCGAGGCGGCCAGCAGCGCGATGCCGATCGGCAGCGGCGCGAACATCTTCAGCGGCTCGATGGTCGCCGCGCCCGAGGGCAGGTTGCTGTTGGCGTTGAGCAGCAAGTCGTTGAGCAGGATCAGCGGCGAGTTGCCGACCATGGTCAGCGCGCCGCCCATGACGATGGCCGCGGCGATCGGCAGCAGCAGCCGCGGCAGCGACAGCCCGGTGCGCGAGGACAGGCGCGCGGCGACCGGCATGTACAGCGCCATCACCGACGGGTTCTGCATGAACGAGGAATTGAGGCCGGCCACCGCCGTGGTCAGCAGCAACAGGCGCTGCTCGACCCCGTGCGCGCGCCGCAGCAGCCAGCCGGCCAGGCGGTTGAGCGCGCCGGTGCGGTCCAGGCCGGCGCCGAGGATCATCGTGGCGATGATGCTGATGACCGCGTTGCCGGAGAAGCCGTTGAACAGCTCGTCCGGCTCGACCAGGCCCGACAGGCCCAGCAGCACCAGCACGACCAGGGCGACCACGTCGGCGCGCACGCGCTCGAACAGGAACATCGCCATCGTGAACACCACCAGCCCGAGCACCAGCATCATGTCGGTGGTCAGCGCGAGGGAGGTGTCCATGCCGGTTTGGTCGGGGTCTCGGTCGAGTCGCTAGGAAAACCTGTTCGCCCTACGCCTGCTGCGCGATGTCGCGGCCGTTGCCGGGCAAGCCGTCGTCGGGCACGCGGTCGTACAGCAAGTCCCAGACGCCGTGGCCGAGTTTCTGGCCGCGGGTCTCGAAGTGCGTCTGCGGGCGCCATTCCGGTCGCGGCACGCTGCCGCGCTTGCCGGCGCGGTTGGCGAGCCCCCTGGTCGCGTCCAGGACGTCCCACATCTGTTCGGCATAGTCCTGCCAATCGGTAGCCAGGTGCAAGCGCCCATCGGGCGCGAGCTTGCGCACCAGCAGTTCGGCGAAGCCCGGCTGGACCAGGCGGCGCTTGTTGTGGCGCTTCTTGTGCCACGGGTCGGGGAAGTAGATCCGGACCTCGTCCAGGGCGCCGTCGGCGACCTCATGGTTGAGCACTTCCACCGCATCGTGGTGGTAGAGCTTCACATGCGTGCTGTCGTCCTCGGCCAAAGCGTTCAGCAGCCGGCCCACGCCGGGGGCGTGCACTTCGATGCCGATCAGGTCGCGGTCGCGGTAGTTCTGCGCGGCGTAGCGCAGCGCGTCGCCGTTGCCGAAACCGATTTCCAGCACGCGCTTGGCGCTGCGGCCGAAAATCGCATCAAAGTCGCGCAGCGCGCCGGTGTAGTCGATGCCGAAACGCGGCCACAGCTCGTCGAAGGCGCGCTGCTGGGCCGGGGTGAAGCGGCCCTGGCGCAGCACGAAGCTGCGCACCTGGCGGCGGCCTTCCTCGATCGTGAACGGCTTGGGCGGCGCCTTGTGGCCGTCGCTGGAGAACGGGTCGGTCATGTCAGCCGATCAGCCCGTCGACCGGGCTCGACGCGCTGGCGTAGCGCTTGCGCGGGATGCGGCCGGCCTTGAACGCGGCGCGGCCGGCTTCCACCGCCAGCTTCATCGCGTGGGCCATCAGGATCGGGTCGCGCGCGCCGGCGATGGCGGTGTTCATCAGCACGCCGTCGCAGCCCAGTTCCATCGCGATGGCGGCGTCCGAGGCGGTGCCGACGCCGGCGTCGACGATGATCGGCACCTTGGCGTTCTCGACGATTTCCAGCAGGTTGTACTTGTTCTGCACGCCCAGGCCCGAGCCGATCGGCGCGGCCAGCGGCATCACCGCGACGCAGCCGATCTCTTCCAGGCGCTTGGCCAGGATCGGGTCGTCGGAGGTGTAGACCATGACGTCGAAGCCGTCCTTGACCAGGGTTTCGGCCGCGGCCAGGGTCTGGATCACGTCGGGGAACAGGGTGCGCTGGTCGCCGAGCACTTCCAGCTTGACCAGGGTGTGGCCGTCGAGCAGCTCGCGGGCCAGGCGGCAGGTGCGCACCGCGTCGTCGGCGGTGTAGCAGCCGGCGGTGTTGGGCAGCAGGGTGTAGCGGTCCGGCGGCAGCACGTCGAGCAGGTTCGGCTCGCCGGGGTTCTGGCCGATATTGGTGCGGCGGATCGCGACGGTGACGATTTCGGCGGCCGCGGCCTCGGTGGCCAGGCGGGTTTCGGTCAAGTCCTTGAACTTGCCGGTGCCGGTGAGCAGGCGCGAACGGTAGGTCTTGCCGGCGATGACCAGCGGATCGGAGAAGGCAGTGTCAGTCATCGCGCAATTATGGCCGATGGGGGCGGGCCGTGGGGCGATGCGGGCTTGGCGGTTATGGCGGATCTTGACGGCGCGGATGTTGAAAGGCGGGGTTTCGAGGCCTTGAGGCTCAAGGGCGAGGTTGGGGACCCTTGTGGGAGGGGCTTCAGCCCCGACGCCTTCCGGCCGGATCGCCGCGACCTGAAACAAGAGCCTCGGGGCTGAAGCCCCTCCCACAACAGCGGACTTGACCGTATCTGGCGGCAACAACGCGCCGCGTGTCACGAATCTTTAAGCCTTGGCGTTCAGCATTCTTTGCGGCTGCCGGGCGCCATGCACGGCTTCGGACGGAACCGACGGCAGCGATCCCTTCCTTCCGAATCCTGCCGCCATGACCTCTCGTTCCCGCCAGCTCACCCGGGCGATCCGCATCGCCCTGGCCGCCAGCTTCGTTTCCCTCGGTTTTTCCGCTGCCGCGCAGGCGCAGCAGGCGGCTTCGGCCGGGGGTGCCGCTGCGGGCGAGGCCTCCGCAGCGTCCGCTTCGGCGTCGCAAGACGGGGCGAAGTCCAGCGCGGTGGACCTCGACAAAGTCGTCGTCACCGGCCGCTCCGGCACCCGCCAGCGCAGCAAGGCCGAGACCAGCTACTCGATCACCGCGATCGAGGAAGACCGCCTGCGCATGCAGGCGCCGACCTCGGTGACCGAGGCGATGAAGTCGGTGCCCGGCTTCTGGGTCGAGGCCAGCGGCGGCGAAGCCAGCGGCAACATCCGCGCGCGCGGCATCCCGGTCGACGGCTTCGGCTCGGTGACCTTGCTCGAAGACGGCATCCCGGTGCAGCACGACCCGGCGCTGGGCTATCTCAATGGCGATCAGGCCTTTCGTCTGGACGAAACCATCGAGCGGGTGGAAGTGGTGCGCGGCGGCCCGTCGTCGGTGTTCTATTCCAACGCCCCGGCCGGCGCGATCAACTTCATCCCGCGCACGGTCGGCGACAGCGCCGAAGGCGTGGCCAAGCTCACCGTCGGCGATTACGGCCTGACCCGCTACGACCTGTTCTTCGGCACCCCCATCGGCGCCGACTGGAAACTCGGCCTGGGCGGCTTCTGGCGCACCGACGACGGCCTGCGCGATCCGGGCTATCCGGCCAACGACGGCGGCCAATACCGCATCAACCTGTCGCGCGCGTTCGAACGCGGCAAGTTCAGCTTCGACTACAAGCGCGTGGACGACAAAGTCGCGCTGTACCTGGGCATCCCGATGCGCAGCTACGCCGACGGCAAGATCCGCGGCGTGCCCGGTTTCGATGCCCACGACGGCACCCTGGCCGGGCCGGAAACCCGCCGGATTCCGATGATCCAGGGCGACGGCTCGCTGTACGACTTCGACAACGCGCTCGGCACCCAGGTCAAGCGCGACCAGTACACGGTCAAGTTCGACTACGACCTCGGCGCGGGCTTCAAGCTGGCGCAGTCGCTGCGCTACAGCGAGACCCGGACCCAGCGCAACGGCGTGTTCCCGCTGACCCTGCAAAGCGGGGCCAAGTTCTTCAACGACGCCGCGGTGAAGAAGTTGATCGCCTCGGTGCCGGGCGCGGCCGGCGCGCAGCTGCGTTATGTCGACGCGCCGGGCCAGGTGTTCGACCCGGCCAACCAGAACGGCAACGGCCTGATGACCATCGCCGGCCTGCGCGGCGTCACCATGCCGGTCAACGAACTCATCAGCGACACGCGCCTGATGCGCCGCTTCGACTTCGGCGGGCAGAGCCACGATGTCACCCTGGGCTATTACTACGCCCAGTTCGATCAGGACTTCGACCGCTATTCTTCGAACGTGCTGACCGATGTGCGCGACAATGCGCGCTTGCTGGATCTGGTGGCGGTGGACGCCGCTGGCCGGCCGCTGAAGACGCTGACCGACAAGGGCGTGTACCGCTACGGTTATGAGTGGGAAAACGCCAGCGGCCGTTCCACCACGCAAGCGCTGTACCTGTCGGACGAATGGCAGGTCAACCAGCAACTGCGCATCGATGCCGGCGTGCGCTGGGAGCAGGTCAAGGTCAAGGGTTGGACCGAGGTGCGTAAGCAGGTGAACCTGGGCACGCCGGCGACTTCGCAGATCTTCACCGGCTCGGGCGTGTTCGTCGATTACGACCAAAAGTTCGACAAGATCGGCTGGACCGTCGGCGCCAACTGGCAGTTCGATCCGCATCAGGGCGTGTTCGCGCGCTGGACCCCGGCGTTCCGCCTGCCGAGCCTGTCGAGCTACATCACCAAGTACTCCAACTGCGATCTGGCCAAGCTCGCCGCCTGCGTCAACGACCCCAGCGGCCGCCCGGTGACCCAGACCATGGACCTGGGCGAGATCGGCTACAAGTTCAGCAACGAACAGTTCGACCTGTTCGCGACCTTGTTCTACACCAAGTACGACAACGTCGGCTTCAGCAACTACGTGTTCGATCTGGGCAGCGGCGCCTCGAGCGTGCAGCAGGGCTACGCCGACACCAAGACCACGGGCCTGGAGCTGGAAGGCTTCTGGACCCCGGTGAGCTGGTTCGACCTGCAGCTGACCGCGACGGTGCAGGATCCCAAGTACAAGGGCCTGCGCTACACCGAACTGGTCAACGGCGCGCCGGTGCTGCGCGACTTCGTCGACAACCAACTGATCCGCGTGCCCAAGACCAGCTTCCGCGTGGTGCCGGGCCTGAACCTGCTCGACGACCGTTTGCGCCTGCAGGTGTCGTACGAGCGCGAAGGCGAGCGTTTCGTCGACACCGCCAACTCGGTCAAGCTGCCGTCCTATCACGTGATCAACGCCAGCGCGCGTTACGAGTTCGCGCCGGGGCTGAGCCTGTTCCTGTACGCCGACAACCTGACCAACTCGCTCGGCCTGACCGAAGGCAACCCACGCGCCGGCGAACTGCAGAGCGCCGACGCGGGGGCCAACACCTTCATCGCCCGGCCGCTGCTCGGGCGCGGTTACCGCGCGGCGCTGATGTACAAGTTCTGAGCGCGCGCCGGTGAGCGTATCGTTGCCGGTTTCCAAGCGGAGAGACGCGATGAAGGCCTGGGTGTTGCCGATGCTGTCGTTAGGACTGTGCTGCGCGCTGGCGGGCACGGCGCGCGCGCACGACGAGCCGGCCGCGCCGCGGCCGGTGGATCCGGCGTGCAAGCTCGATGCGCCCGACGCCGCGCAGGCCGGGCCGGACTGCGCCGAGGCCTGGATCGACCGCAACCTGGGCATCAACGATGTCCAGGCCATCGGCACCCACAACAGCTACAAGCGCGCGATCCCGGCCGAGGAACTGGCCGCGCACCGCGCCCGCGACGCCGCCGGCGCCGATTCGCTCGACTACGCCCACGCGCCGCTGCACGAGCAGCTCGAGCTGGGCATGCGCCAGCTCGAGCTCGACGTGTATTACGACCCGAAGGGCGGCCGTTACGCGCATCCGCCCGGCGCGCTGCGCCAGGGTTACGGCGACGCCGGGCCGTGGTCGGCGGAGGCGGCGGCGCAGATGGCGCAGCCGGGCTTCAAGGTGATGCATCTGGCCGATATCGATTTCCGCAGCCAGTGCATGCTGTTCGTCGAATGCCTGCGGCAGATCCGCGCCTGGTCGCGCCAGCATCCGCAGCACGCGCCGATCCTGATCCTGATCAACGCCAAGGACGGCAAGAGCGGCCCCGGCGCGGTCGCGCCGCTGGCCTTCGACGCCAAGGCCTTCGATGCGCTCGATGCCGAGGTGCGCGCGGTGTTCCCGCCTGCGGAATTGATCGTGCCCGACGATGTGCGCGGCCGCGCCGGGACCCTGCGCGAAGCGGTGCTGGCCGGCGCCTGGCCGAAGATCGGCGCCTCGCGCGGCAAAGTGTTGTTCGCGCTCGACGAGGAACCGCGCAAGGTCGCGCTGTACCGCGGCGCGCGGCGTTCGCTGGAAGGGCGCGCGATGTTCGTCAACGGCGACGAGACTTCGGCGGATGCGGCCTACCTGACGATCAACGACCCCATCGCCGATGGCGAACGCATCCGCAAAGCGGTACAGGCCGGTTTCCTGGTGCGCACCCGCGCCGACGCCGACACCGCCGAAGCGCGGCGCAACGACCCGCGCCGGCGCGAGGCCGCCTTCGCCAGCGGCGCGCAGTACATCTCCACCGACTACCCCAAGCCCGACCTGCGCTTGAGCCGCTACCGGGTGACCTTCCCGCGCAGCGAAGTGGTCCGCTGCAATCCTGTGCGCGCGCAGGACCGCTGCGACCGGCGGGCGGTGGAAGCGCCTGAGAAGCATGATTGAGCTTGCGTGATGCGTGACGCCTGAAGCCTGACGTGTGACCCGAGACGCGTGACCCGAGACGCAAGACGCAAGACGCGAGACGCGAGACGCGAGACGAGACACCTGATGCGCGAGTGCCGGCCGAAGCGATGAACTATCCGAAGAGCCCGCGTCCCCCCAGCCGTCATTCCCGCGAACGCGGGAATCCAGGGCTTTTCGCGCGAGAACGCCTGAGGTCTCTGGATTCCCGCTTTCGCGGGAATGACGGGGTGGGGCAGCGCAGACAGTTCGGCTTCTTGGGCTGACCAGCGCTTCGGCTCACGCCCGAACAGAACGATTGAGCTTGCACGCTGCGAGAACACTGGCCGACCCAATGAACTATCCGACAAGCCCGCATCCCCCCAGCCGTCATTCCCACGAACGCGGGAATCCAGGGCTTTTCGTGCGAGAACGCCTGAGGTCTCTGGATTCCCGCTTTCGCGGGAATGACGGAGTGATGGGGCGCGGGTTGTTGGGCTGCTGGGGGAGGGCGACACATCGGCTCGTGCGGGCTTGCGCGCTCGCATCCGCGCTGGCCGCGTCATGCATCGGCACGTCCGTGTCCGCGCAATCGCTCGATCCGGCGAACGACGCGACGCAAGCGCGATCCGCCACAGCCAACCCCGGCACGACCAACGCCACCGACCTCCTCCTGCAAGGCCGCATCACCGGCGCCGACAACCAAACCTACCGCGAACTCCGGTTCCAGGTTCCACCCGGCACCGCCCGCATTGAAGTCGAGTTCGACTACGACCGCAGCGACAAGACCACCATCGATCTGGGCCTGATCGGCCCCGGCGACTTTCTCGGCCGCGACGGCTTTCGCGGCTGGAGCGGGGGCAACAAGCGCCGCTTCACCGTCGCCGCCGCCGACGCCACCGCGTCTTACTCGCCCGGCGCGCTGACGCCCGGGACCTGGAAGCTGCTGCTCGGCATCCCCAACATCCGCGCCGGCCGCGACGCCGCCTACACCGCGCGCATCCGCCTCACCCCGGCTGCGCAAGCCGACGCGGTGCCGCAACAAGACGCCGAACCGCTGCGCAACGAAGCGGGCTGGTACCGCGGCGACCTGCACATGCACAGCGCCCACAGCGACGGCAACTGCGCCGCGCAAAGCGGCGCGCGCACGCCGTGCCCGTTGTTCCTCACCGCGAAAGCGGCGAGCGAAGCCGGCCTCGACTTCGTCGCGGTGACCGAACACAACACCGTCTCGCACCTGCCGGCGTTGCGCGAACTGCAGCCGCATTTCGACCGCCTGCTGCTGATTCCGGGCATGGAGATCACCACCTTCCAGGGCCACGCCAACGTATTCGGCGTGCGCGCGCCGGTGGATTTCCGCGTCGGCAGCGCCGCGGTGCCGGACTGGAACGCGGTGCTGGGCGAACTGCGCCGCCGCGGCCTGCCGGTGTCGATCAACCATCCGATCCGCCCTTCGGACGAGCGCTGCATGGGCTGCGGCTGGACCCCGCATCCGGCCGCCGACATGAACCTGGTGAGCATGGTCGAGGCGGTCAACGGCGGCGACGCCGACACGCCGGGTTCGGGCATCGCGTTCTGGCAGCGCGAACTCGACGCCGGCCACCGCCTCACCGGCGTCGGCGGCAGCGACAACCACGACGCGCCGACCGCGGCCGAGGAGCCGTTCGGCCCCAGCCGCATCGGCCGGCCGACCACGGTAGTGCATGCGCGCGAGCTGTCGCAGGTCGGGATCCTGGAGGGATTGCGCGCGGGCAATGTCTTCGTCGATACCTTCGGCAGCCGCGACCGATTGCTGGAATTGCAGGTTCGGTACAGCACGGACGCGGCCGTGATGGGCGGCGAACTGAAGGTCCCCGCGGGCCAGCGCGCGAGCGTGCGCGTGCAGGTGCGCAACCTCGCCGGCGGCCGGATCGAAGCGACGCTCGATGGCGTCAAGGTAGGGCTGATCGCGCAGCCGCAAGTGAGCGCCGCGCAGCAGTCGTTCGACTTCGACTGGCCCAGCGACGGCCGGCGCCATTGGCTGCGCATCGATGTGCGCGACGCGCTGGGGCGGTTGGCGCTGGTGGGGAATCCGGTTTACTTCAACTGGCGTTGAAGCCGGGCGGGCAGGGGCATCGAAGTCGGGTCGCAGCAAACGCGGTGCGCGTCGCCGCCTGAAACGAACCCACCGAAGCCCCTGTAGGAGCGGCGCAAGCCGCGACCGTGCCAAAACCGCTACGTCGAAAGCTTCGCCGCAGTCCGAGGTTCGCGGTCGCGGCTTGCGCCGCTCCTACAGGTAGGGAACGAAGCAGCGCTGTGGTCGGAAAGGCGCGGTTTCACCCAATGCACCAACCCGCACTCGCGACTGAGCCAGCCAAAGCCCCTGTAGGAGCGGCGCGAGCCGCGACCGCGGCAAAACGACTACGTCGAAAGTTTCATCGCTGCCGGCAGTTCGCAGTCGCGGCTTGCGCCGCTCCTACAGGTAGCCAACGAAGCCGCGCGGCGGTCGGAAAGGCGCGACGGCTTCAGCCGCCGCCCAGCGCATGCACGATCTCGACCTTGTCGCCCTCGGTCAGCGCCGTCAGCGCATGCCGGCCGCGTGGCACGATCTCGCCGTTGATCTCCACCGCGACCCGACGCTCGCCCAGGCCTTCGGCGGCGAGCAGTTGGTCGACGGTGACCGGCGCGGTCAGGGCGCGCGCCTCGCCATTGAGCAGGATGTTCATGCCGGCATTGTCACCGCTGCCGCGCAGCGCGGCCAGCCGCGGCCGCGGCGCGCGCGGCGGCAACGCGGTCAGCGCCGGGCCTTGCGGGGCATGGCTTCGGCCACCTCCGCGCCGGCGCAAGCGCCCGCTGCGCGACCCGCGAATTCGCCAAGCGCGGCAACAAGCCCAGCCGCCGCTCGATCCGGCGGCGTGGCGTCATGCTGGGCCCGTGACCTCCGGCCCCGGTAAGCCACGCCCGGTCGGGGGCATAATCCGCCGCCGGGGGCCGGGCGCGCGCCCGCGGCTTTGCCGCGCTGCGCCTTGCCAGCCTCGTCGCCCCCGTGTTTCGATTCGCGCCATCCCTCGCCATGCGCCGCCGTATGCGCAGCCATGCCGTCGGAAGCACGCCTAACCGGCGTCCGCGCCGCCCGTTCCGGGCCGCGGGCGCCGCCACCGCAAGCCCCACCAAGAAGCAAGGAATCGCATTGATGAAAACCGCTCGTACCGCGCTGGCTGCCGCCCTGGCGCTGGCCGCCGCTCCGGCCTTCGCCGGCGGCCCCTATTCGCAGACCGTCTTCATCGGCGACAGCCTCTCCGATTCCGGCCACTTCCGCCCGGCCCTGATCCAGGCGGTCGGCCCCAACGGCGCGCTGATCGGCCGCTTCACCACCAACCCGGGCCTGGTCTGGTCGGAATGGCTGGCCGACTACTACGGCACCAACGCCAACAGCGACAACCAGGGCGGCACCAACTACGCCGTCGGCGGCGCGCGCACCGGCACCAACACCGCCGGCGCGCTCGGCCCGATCGACTCGCTGGCCACCCAGACCAGCAAGTACCTCGCCGCCCACGGCGGCCGCGCCGATCCCAACGCGCTGTACACCGTGTGGGGCGGCGCCAACGACCTGTTCGCCGTCGCCGGCGGCGCGCCGGCGCAGGCCACCATCGGCGGCGCGGTGACCGCGCAGATCGGCGTGATCGGCGCGCTGCGCAACGCCGGCGCCGAATACATCCTGGTGCCGAACATCCCCGACCTGGGCTCGACCCCGCAGTTCCGCGCCGGCGGCGCGGCGCAGATGGCGGCCGGCACCCAGCTCGCCACCACCTACAACAACGCGCTCTACAACGGCATCGCCTCGGCCGGTCTGCGGGTGATCCCGCTGGACACCTTCAACCTGATCCGCGAAGTGGTGAACAACCCCGCGCCGTTCGGCATCAGCAACGTCACCGGCACCGGCTGCAACCCGCAGATCACCGCCTCCTCGGTGACCTGCAGCCCGCTCACCTACGCCGCGCCGGACGCGCCGAATTCCTACGCTTTCGCCGACGGCGTGCATCCCTCGTCCAAGGCCCATCAGATCCTGGCCGACTACGCGGTCTCGGTGCTGGAAGCCCCGCGCTTCATCGCCCTGCTGCCGAACTCGGCCTCGATGACCGGCCGCGCCCGCGCCGAGCAGGTCGCCGGCCACGCCGAACGCGGCGACGGCGACGGCATGCGTTGGTGGAGCAGCCTGCGCGGCGACTTCCAGCGCTACGGCCACGGCGATGTGTACGACGGCGCCGGCCCGGCGCTGACCGGCGGCGTCGACTGGACCCGCGGCAACCTGGTGTTCGGCGCCTTCCTCGGCTACGGCCAGCAGAAGCAGGACTTCGGCCTGCGCAACGGCAGCTTCGACCAGAAGGACACCAGCATCGGCGGCTTCGTCGGCTGGTACGGCGAGCGCGCCTGGGTCAACGGCCAGCTGAGCTACACCAAGCTGGACTACGACATCGACCGCAAGGTCAACCTCGGCCCGGCCACCCGCACCCACAGCGGCTCGGCCGACGGCAAGAACGTCACCGCCGCGCTCAACGCCGGTTACGAGTTCGGCGACGCGCTGCGCCACGGCCCGGTGATCGGCGTGGTCGCCCAGCGCATCGACATCGACGGCTTCAAGGAAAGCGATCCGACCCTGTCGACCTCGCTGGCCTACCCGGACCAGACCTTCGACTCGCTGATCGGCAGCGTCGGCTACCAGGTCAACTACACCTACAGCGAGAGCTTCCGCCCCTACGCGCGCCTGACCATGGACCGCGAGTTCGAAGACGCGCCGAAGGACGCCCGCGCGCGTCTGCAGACCGTCGGCAACCTGGGCTGGTACTCGGTCAAGAACCGCGAATTCGACCAGGACTACGGCACCTTCCTGTTCGGCGCGCGGACCAAGCTGTTCGGCCTGGACGCCAACCTCGGCGCCAGCGTCACCTTCAACCAGGACGGCGGCAACAACACCACGGTGTTCGCCCAGGTCGGCGGCGGTTTCTGACCCCGGCGCGGCGGCCTTCGCGGCCGCCGGCGTTCGATCTTGAAGCGATGGGAAACCGGGCCGTTTGGCCCGGTTTCTTTTTGCGCCGGTTTCTCGGGGATGCGGATACGAAAGCGTCGGGCCTGAAGGCCCTCGCACAAGAAGACGCTGCTGGTTGGCGGGCCTTCAGGCCCGACGCTTTCCGGTCGACCCAGGCGACCCCCTCAGTCCGATTTGCCTCCCGCGTCGCCGCGTCATAGACTTCGACCCGACGCGGGTGTAGTTCAATGGTAGAACTGCAGCTTCCCAAGCTGCTAGCGTGGGTTCGATTCCCATCACCCGCTCCATCTCGTCCACCCGCTCCTTTCTCGACCTTTGCCGCGCGTAATGCGCTGACTTGCAAAGGCTCCCGCGGACCCTCGATTCCGATCGCGCTGCCTTCCACGAGGCGTCGTAGGTATCGTTTCGTGCCGAAGCCCTATTTCCTATCCCGACCCGCCGGGCTTTACGTCCGTTTTCGGATGCCCGAGGGCTTGCGTTTCAGAATCGGCTTGTGTTTCGTCGTGCGTTCGATGGGCGGCCTACGCGGGGATGCTGCCCGCTTGTCCGCGGCCCGCTAGGCTGTGGGACTCTCGGCCGTGTTCGACCGCCTAAGGATAGGGGGGAGAGGGCATAGCCGGATTTGATCCGAAGAAGCTCATAGAGAGCGCCCGGCGGGCGGTGGCCGACGGCACGCTGCGTGAGTGGACGGCGACCGGGGTTCGCATCGGCGGCGTGGATTTCGGCACGGTCACGACCTAGGGGCGCCAGGACACCTTGGACGTCATCGAGACGATGAAGGTGAGTGCCCACGCGGCGAGCGCCAAAGTCGAGACCGGGCGGTCGTTCACCACGGCGGAGTTGCAAGCCATCTTCGGGCCATCGGCCTACCGGCCGTGGGCCAAGAAGTATCCGCACCGCTATCGGGCGCCGATCCTCGGGCTCTACAGCGGTGCCCGCGTCACCGAGGTGGCGCAGCTCTACGTCGACGACATCTAGACCGTGGACGGTGTGCCCGGCTTCCATGTCAACCGTCGTTTCCCAGGACAGAAGATCAAGAACGCGCAGTCGCGTCGCTTCGTACCGCTGGCACAGCCGGTTCTGGATGTGGGGTTCTTGGCGTTTCAGTCATCGCCGGCGTGGTGGCGAGTAGGTACGCTGGCGGTACCTGCAGCGTCTCGGCGAGCTTAAACAGGGCTTCCAGGTTGATGGTCATCGCCTGGCCTTCTATCGGCTGATCCGCGCCGACGCCGCGTCCTTATCGAGACCCATGCGCATCCCGACCTCGCGTTGGCTCACGCCGCGCACCCGCACATCATTCTCGTGCTGTTGAAGCATCTGGTTCGGTCCTACTCGGACGTGATCAAGTTGGGGCTTGCCAACGCGCTGGCAATCTCTCATCCGGCTGTCAGCGGCGCGTGGTCGATCCTTGAGGCGGAGTACCGAAAGGCTCCGGAGGGGCTTGGCTGATCGCGCTGGGCGACACCGAGTCGAGGTAATGGGGGCGAAGGATGCTCTGGCCAACGCACTTGCCGAGGCGGTGACGGAGAAGACTCTGCCCGAACTGATCGTCCTGATGCAGGACCGGTCGCTTGGTGGCAGTCGCGTGTTGCTGCTGAGTCCGCTACGGCGACGGCCGGTGACTTCGCATGGCCCACCACAGGGCCGAGGGTGACGGGTAAGACTGCCCCGCTCTAAACCCAACGGTTTTTAAAGCGGGATTGCGGTCTAGCTCAGCCTATTCCGAGACCTTCATTGAAGAAATTGAGCGAAGTACACCAGGCTTGTTCGCACTCTCTATCAAATAAAACAATGAGTTACGTTATTTATTTTACATATTTACAAATTAATAGTTTATTGATTTGACATTTTGACGGAGTCGGAGCAGCCTATGTTCAACAGGAGGCTCCATGGCAGAGAACGAGTACATCGATCTTGGGCACCACACGCAGTGGCGTCGGCTACGTAGAGCGCTGAAAGACCCCACCTGCGGACCGGACGATCTCTTGGCCGCTGCCGAGGGGGACATGGAGGGGATGTGCAGGAAGATCCCTGGCGTGTTGCGCAAGTCACCCCCTTTGATGCTGCTTCTTGAGCCGGCGTTGAATTCTCACGCCCAGGCCCAGGCCGTGCTGGCCGCTTTCACCGAACGCAGTCTTGCGACTTATGTTCGGGACGCGCTCAAGCTAACTCGCAGCGCCGCGCCTGGTGAAGTTGCTGCAGTTGTCACTCGGCGTATTCTTGAGCGGTTGGTGGATCAGTTCGCGTTGCGTGCAAGCAAGCAAGAGCACTACCGCGACCAGGCCACGCGTGACGCGCTCGTGGCCCGGGTGGCTGAGCGGTTTGCGGTTTACGAAGGGGATCTGCGTGCCTCGATCGAGGCGTCCTTGCGGGGAAGCGCAATCAAGGCATTCAAACCGCGCACTTCCCCGAAGCCTCGCATGTCCGCGAAGCAACTGCTGGGGTTCTCGGTCGCGGCCAAGCCGCCGGGAGGTCGTCATGCTTCGTGAAAGAGACGACACCGTACACGTTCACTACGAAGCGGGGTCGGTCAAATTATCCGGAGCGGTGAGCCAACGGCTGCGTATCAGCGCGCAGGCGTTGATCGGGAATCTGGTGGGGCAGTCCAGTGACCGAGCGATCGATCTGCTGAGCATCGCAGCAGGTGCATACGCGCTGGATCGGGTGGTGCGGCGGCGCAAGACCCAGGCTAAAAATGAGTTCGGAGGCAGAACCTTTAAAGTTTGTTTCCACGTGGCGGATATTTCCTACTGGGAAGGCGGAGCCAAAGATCGGCTGGCCGATCTCCTCTACTTCCTGACCAGTGACGTCTGGCTCCTGTCCTTTGCCTCGCACGACAGGTCGTCCTTCGCGCGGGTGCAAAAGACCCTTGAACTGTCCAATGCCGAGCGCCCTCAACGTCTGGCGCTCTACAGTGGTGGGTTGGACTCCGCTGCAGGCCTCGGATGCCAACTGCTCCGTGGTCAACGCAACATCCTGCTGCTCACGGTGGGGCATCAATCCACGATCCGCCCCCGTTGTATTCGGCAGCTTCGCCGGTTGCGCTTGACCCTGCCTCAAGCGTCGACGTTGTTCCAAGCGTCCTTCATCGTCCATCTCGACAACGCGAAGGAACTTAAAGAGCAGGAAACCACCCAGCGCGTGCGAGGCTTTCTGTTTTGCACCGCCGCGGCGTTGGTCGCTGCGGCCTGGGGCATCCACGACATCGATCTCTACGAAAACGGCCCCGGCGCCATCAATCTGCCCTTGGTCGCCGGTGCGGGAAGCAATGGGCTGTCCACTCGCGGCGCTCATCCGAGCTTCCTTGCTAAAATGACCGAGTTGGCATCCGAATCGCTGGAACACGACCTGGTGTTCGGCTTGCCCTTCTTGTGGTCAACGAAGGCTTCCATGGTCCGTGAAATTGCTCAGGAACCCAAGCTGGTGCCTTGGGTTGAACAGTCGCTCTCCTGCGTGCATTCGTCACTGCGCGTGCCGGTGACCTCCCATTGCGGTGAGTGTCCGGCTTGCATCGAGAGGCGGCAGGCATTCTTCGCCGCAGGGATCGATGACGATCGGACGGGGTATAAAACGGACCTAATGACGTTGGCTGATCCGTTGAAGGACGACTACTTTCGCGGTTACTTGGAAGACGCTCGAGCCTGGATGGTTGGTGATCCTCGCCTCAAGCAAAGGCTCGAAGATCATCGGCGTTTGTCGGACATGGAGGACCTAAACGCTGAAGACGTGACGGCACTTTTACAGCGTCACGCTCGGGAAGTTATCCAGGTGTATGGGGCGCTGCTTATGCCCAAGTCGCGCAATGCCGCAACTGCACGCGTCTCGGCATCGCCATGAGTGCCAGCGCCCTCGCTGAAAGGATCACGGCGGCGCGAAAGGCTGCGGGCGTTTCCCAAGCGGACGCGGCTCATCACTTAGGAATGAGCAGGCCGACCTACATCGCGATTGAAAAGGGAGCGCGGGAGGTCAAATCCCACGAGTTGTTGTCCCTGGCTGAGCTCTACAGGACGCAGGTCAGCCGCCTAGTGCGTCCGGACGCGCCCGTTCCCGTGATTGCGCCCCACCTTCGAGCGGAGATTTCGGGGGCAGAGGGCGACTCTGGGGTGGGCGAGGCCTTGGAGAAACTGGCGTCCTTTGTTGACGATTACCGGTTCTTGTTGGATAAGACCTACACGCGCTTCATTCCGGTGGTACCGCCCCCTGCGATCGAGCGTTCTCAACTATCGGTCGAGCGAGTCGGGGCGCGAGTGGCGCAAGACGAGCGCAACCGTTTAGGTTTAGGCGAGCGCGAACCCATCGCCAACCTTCGCAAGACCCTGGATGAGGTCGGTGTCCAGGTCTTTGCGGACGCTTTGAACTCGAAGTTGGCTGGTCTTTACACGTTCGTTCCAGGGTTTGGGTATTGCATCTTGGTAAACAGGCTTCATCCCCTTACCCGGATGCGTTGGACTGTGGCGCACGAGTACGGTCATTTTCTTTTTGATCGAGACAAACCCGGCGTGGATTACGTGTCGTCTCCTCAGCGCCGCCCTGAGGGGGAGCGATTTGCGGATGCGTTTGCGTCCAATTTTCTGATGCCTGCCGGTGGGGTGCAACGCCATTTTGACGATGCAAAGGCGCGAACCGGAGATGTAAACGTAGGCGATGTCATCCGGATTGCGGATGTTTATGGTGTATCTTTGATGGCGATGACCTTGCGCATGGAAGACATGCGCTTAATCCAGAGAGGCACGTGGGATTTGATCAAGGCCTCTGGGGCGAAGGTCGGCGATTTGAAGCGCGAGCTCGGGCTGGAGAGCGTTGCGCCGCAAGAAAAAGTGGAAACGTTTCCTCGTCGATACCTCTGGCTCGCGGTGCAAGCTTGGACGTCCGAAACGATCACGACCAGTCAGTTCGCAAAACTTGTCAGGCTTTCTCCGATTGAGGCCAGAGCCCTGGCCGAGGAAATCTCCCGAATGGTTGTGGACGACACCGAAGAACTTCCGATTTTAAAACTGAAGCTGAGCACGTCGGTCTTGGAGCGTGAGAAAAACGCCTGATGACCGGATACGTGCTGGATTGCTGCACGTTGTTGAACCTTTATTGCGGCTGGGACGGCCTCCGCGAACTTGCGGACTTTGCTGAAAGTTTCCACGTTGGAAAGGCCGTGGAAGGCGAGGTTCTTTACGCCTTCGAGTTTCAGCCTAACGGAACCCAAGTCCGTAAAAGCCTGTCCATGTCGGACCTGCGCAAGGAGTACCCGCTTGGTAGGCTGGAGATGACCTCCCAAGAGGAGATGGACCAGATGGTCCGCCTGGCCGAGCGTTTGGGCGATGGCGAGGCGGAAGGCATCGCGCTCGCCACATCCCGTCAGATGACCTTCTGCAGCGACGACAAGCCGGTGGCGGAGGCAATACGAGCCGGCGGCTTGAGCGTGCAGCTCATTTCAACGCCAGAGTTGCTGCAACTGTGGACTTCCGGCCGCCCAGATCGGCTTGAGCGCATGCCCGCCATCGTCCATCGCATCACCCTATTGGGGCACTTCATGCCGCGAAGTTCGAGTCCGCATGCGGCTTGGTGGCGAGCACAGCTCGACAAGCGAAAGGCCTAGTGCCGCTGTGCTCGGTGCGCTGATAGGACTTAGCGTCGTTGTGGCAAGCGTTTGTGGTTCAATGATCGCTCGCTGGTTACATTCAAGGGTAGAACTTGCTGGGGTCGCCCAGCGTCTTCTTGAACTGGCCCTTCTGGTAGATCGCTAGGGACACCGCCGGCCGGTAGCGTTCAAACGCTGCGATCGTAAGACGCAGGTTAAGTCGCATCGCTCGGCACACGCGGTGGATCCGTTTGTGGTTCCACTGCGGATGGCTGCGTCGAAGGAACGCGTGGCACTTCCAGAACCCACGGCGGGGCCGCTCTTCGACCAGCTTGGCCGGCGCAGCGATCAGCTCTGCGTCGCGCACGGTCCAATCCAGTAGCGGCTGGTACCACGCCGCCTCCGACAGGCCCACGCAGTCACAGGACCGACACACCGGCCGCGCGTGCACCTCCACCAGGTCTCGCGCTGCCTCGCGCTTGCGCACCGGCCCTACAGTTTTTTTGCGATCAAATCCTTCATCGCAGCGTTGTCCAGCGCCAGCTCCGCATACACTCGTTTAAGCCGCTCGTTCTCCGCCTCGAGCTCCTTTACCCGGCGCAGCTCGGAGGCTTCAAGCCCACCGTACTTGCTCTTCCACTGGTAGTAAGTCGCCACGCTGATGCCCGCCTGGCGACAGACGTCCTTGACCGGCCCCCCCGGCCCCCCGGCCCCCCGGCACCAGCCTGCTTGAGGATCGAGACGATCTGCGTCTCGGTGAACTTCGAAGTTTTCATCGGAACCTCCTGGGGAACATGCCAGAAAGTTCTACTTTCAACATCTGTGTCAGGCGGAGGAGCTTACGAAACCTCTACGGCTTCCCGCGAGAAGTTCCGCTTGTCCGGATTAAAGTAGGATCAATCCATTCGGTAAAAGGTGAGGCGCATTTGGCGACATTGGTGGTGGATACGCACTACAACGGCTCCCACCTTCAGCGCATAAAAGTTGGCTCGTTGGCAACAGTAGTGTGCTTCCGCCGAGAGGAGGGGATCATCTTCAACGCAGGCTAAAGGAACACTATGTAGCGATGACGCGTCCTTCCCATCTGCTCTGCGTCGCCATGAGGCGGAACCATATCTCAGCGGAAGAGCTCCAAGCCATGCGGGCTCGACATTGGTCGGTCGGTATCGTAGGGGGGGGGCGGCGGAACCGAATGGATGCAATGATCTATTGCACCAAGCACTGCTTCTGTCGGATCTAGATTTGTTGCTGAGCCCGCCAAAGCGAGACATGAATAGAGCGGATTAACGCTCTACTTTTCTAGAATTGCTGTCGAGATACCACCTGTTCCTGACCACATTTGCCACGGCGGCGGAGAACGCATGAAAAGGACTGGCTGCATCCAGGACCAGATACCTTGCCCCCAAGACCTGTCTGGCCAGGCTCAACAACTCGCGGCGAGACGCCAGGAATACGGGATCACACTCATGACCCTGCAACGCTGGATACGCCACACGAGCATTGGACTGTCATGGCTCGTTCTGGCCGGCTGCTCCCAACCACCGGCCCAGGCCTCTTCGGACCAGGACAAGGACGCCCCCATGACTTCAACGAGCCGCGCTCCCATCGACGGCGAGCCCGCGGCCGAACGCGCTGCGGCCCGGTTCGACCAGATCGCCGAGCAATCCGCTGCCCAAAGTGCGGCCGCGCCGGCGCAGCCAACGGCTCCCCTTCCTCTTGGGCCGTCCCTCAAGCCGGAGGAATGGATCGGGCGCATTTTCCAGCTCATTGACGGGCTCAGATCACCTGGCGATCTGGAGCCGCCCCAGGTCGCCAAGACCCTCGGTCTGGACCTGCACCCGGCCGGCAGCGAGCAAGCGGCCCGCGGCGACCTGGGCGAACACGGGTCTTACGCCCTCTGGGTCAACACGCTTTACCGGGAGCGCCCTGGCAGGTGGACGGTCGGCCTGTCCCAGGAAACTCGCTCTGGCCAGGAGGGCTGCCTGTTAGCTCTCGACAAGTTGCGCCAGCATCTCAGTGCTCGCGGCTACAGCGCCACGGAAGGCGTGCGTCAACGCGACGGAAGTGAGCGGGCCCTGTATCGCTCCGCGCCGACTCCGGGCGGAATTGTCTTTGTGGTTTCGGCCCAATTGGTTCCCGGCGGCGCCGGCTGTATCCAGGAGGTCCGGATCAATGCCAACACGCCCGAGGACGAAGCGTGAGCCAGTTGCGTCCGGAGATCCGCCCGCTCATTGAGGAGCTCGCCCAGAAGAAGGGGCTGCCGCCGTCTGCCATTGCCGACATCGAAGCCACGATCACCAGTTCCCCCTACCTCAGCAATGTCATGGTGGCGGCGATCGAGAACGGCTCGCTGACGCACCTGGATACGACTAACGAGCCCTTCCAGTCCGGCCACTACCAGCAGCGCACCGGCACGATCCATCTCAACACCAGCAACTTCGACGCCAAGAGCTTCGATAACGCCTCCGCCAGGCGAGATAACTTGGCCGTGGTCATCGGCCACGAAGCCGGCCATGCGCTGCTTGCAGACGCCTCAGAGCGCGAGCGCTACGCTCTGCGCTACACCATGGGCGAGACCATAAGGACCGCGTCCCACGACGGAACCTCTGCCGACCTTACCGGGCCGGCGAACCGCTATGTCAGTTTCATGCGCCGCAACGAGGCGATGGCTGAGCTCGTCGGTATGAATGCCTTAGCCAGTCGCACGGCCGGCACCGATGGCTCTTTTGATCGGGCCGAGTTTCTGCGCCGGGCGGATCTGTCCACCCCTTGTGTCGACAAGGGGACGCTCGCTCCCGGCATCACCCTGTCGCCCGCTGGTATCCAGGTAATCGGCAAGCAGTTTCGCACCAGTCCCGCCATTGAGGCCGTGGCGGCGTGCTACACCGACCCGGGGGCAAGCATCGGCCAGCATGGCGACAGCAGTTACCGCGACACCCATGGCACCTATGTCATGAAGATGGCCGCCAGCGAGCTTAGCGATTACGCGAAGGGCACCACGATGCATGTGCCCACCATCGAGCTCGACATGGCAACCTTGAAGCTCGACCGCAACCGCATCGAGCGAGCAGGCTTGGACCTAGGCGGCAACGGGCGTTCGTTTTCGTATGTGGACACGAGCAACGGTCGGCGCGAATACGAAAGCGTGTCGCACACCCAGACCCAATCTGCAGCTGAAAACTCGCACAGGCTGGACAGCTCCGCTCAAGTCCAGAGCCCTGCCCAAGCGTTTCGTGCGGACAGCCCTGGCCATCCCGACCAACCGGCCTTCGAGATGTTCCACCGTGCCGCCCAGGCCGATGGCCGTTGGAGCCAGACTGAAGCCCGCAACCTTGCTGCCGCGGGCCTAGCGGCAGTGAAGGCCGATCCTGCCGTAGGTCAGAACCTCTCCGGGGTGGTCATCGGCAAGGGGGCGGATGGCGCGCTCAACCTCATCGGTTATGCCTCGCCGCATGGACCGTCGGGTCCGCATCACCATCTCGCGGTGGAGGCCAATACTGCAGCCCAGGTGCCGGCAGAGAGGAGCCTGGACCGCGTCGAACAGCTCAATCGACAGCAAGCCCAACCGCAGGCTCAGGCACAGACCCAAGCGATGGAGGGTCCAGGCCAAGGCGGGCCAAAGTTGACTATGTAACCGAGATCCGAAGCGACTGGATAACACGCAAGCAGGCGATGCGTCCCGCGCGTTCCCTCGGCTGTCGCAGCATCGCTGCCGACGTAGTGCTGCGCGCTCACAGCAAGCGTTGTAGATCCTCAGGCGGAAAATCCAACAGCTCGCTCAGTTCCTCGCGCGTCAACACCTTCGCGAACCCCCGCACCTGCGCCCGCGCCACCGCCGCCGACGGATCGCGCGGATGCGCAAGAATGCCCGCGAGCAAATGCCACACCCGCCGCTTGTCCAAACGCTCCTGCGCCTGCCACAACGCCTCCCGGCGCGAGTCCGGGAAGCGTTGGCCGAGGCGGTAGTCGATCAGCAGGTCGAGTTCGCCGCGCCGGGTGCGTCGCTCGCGTTCGGCGTCGGGCATTGGCGGCGCGCCCTCGTGCAGGGCGACGATGCGGCGCTCGTAGTCGTCCCGGGTCAGTTTCGGCCCGAAATCAGCTGACTGCCGGTCCGCGGGAGTTGGAGCCATACGCCGATGCCACGATATCGGGGTCGGACAACACGATGCGCTCTTCCGGCCAAAGGTCAAGCAGGTGGCGGTAGTTGTCTTCGCCGAGCGCGTCGGCGGCGTCGTCCTGGAAGCGCAGGGTCAGCGCGTCGAAGGCGTCGACGAAGGCCAGGGCGTCGCGCGAGGAGGCCAGGCCCTGTTCGATTTCGATGCGGTCCTTTTCGAAGTCGCTGCGCGCGGCCATCACCCGGTCGCGCGCGGAGGCGGTCAGCGCCAGCGGCGTGGTGCGCTCCTTGTGTTCGACGAACAGGGCGAAGTGCTCCATCTGGAAGCCGTAGGCGTCGACGTTATCGTCGAGCGCGCGCACGAAGCGGTCCTGGTAGAGCTCGTTGACCGCGGCCATGTAGGCCGGATCGGCGAAATCGTCCGGGCCGCGCGCGTGGTCGTCCTCGCTGGGCAGAGTCGGTTCGACGTAGTCGTCCGCAGGGCCTTGCAGACATGCGGGCAGTTCGCCGCTGACGCCGATGTGCTGGTCGAACGGCGCCGAGCAGGTGCCCAGGGGGCCGCGCGGGCGGCCGTAGACGCCGAAAATGGCGCTCGACAGCGAGTAGCCGCGCGCGCCGACGACGGTGATCGCGGCCGGCAGCAGGATGCGATTGGCGGCCTGATGGCAGACGCCGTTGACGAGGTAGCAGGTGATGCCGGCGCGTTCGCGCTTGCCGGCGATGGCGTCGGCGCGCAGGGTGCTGCCCGCGGCCTGGCGCAGCATGCGTCCGCCGGTCTTGCCGCCCCAGCAGCCCCAGGCCTTGCCGCCGCTTCCGCACTCCACGTAGGTGTGGTCGGCGGCATTGAGGAACAGCTTGGTCGGATAGGCCCGCGGCCTGAGGATTCCCATACATCACCCCCTGTGATCGATGGACGTCGTGGACGCTGGGTCGGTTCGCCGGGCCAGCGGCGGGCCCGTTGCGGGCCGGTCAGCAAGAACAACGCAGAGCGCCGCCGGCGGGTGCCACGGGTCGCGGCCGGGCGCGCGGTTCTGGGCGCTGCGGCGCATTCCGGCCGCGCGAGGCTAGGGCGAACTCTTGAGTCGAAACCAGTGTCGCGCCCGGTCGCAACGGTGCGAGAGAAGGCCGAGCGTCTCGACGCGATCGGCGGCGTGGCGCGTGTGCGCGCCGGTGGGCTTGCAGCGCAGCGCGCCGCTGCGTGTGTCGAACGAAAAAACGCCGCGCACCGTTTGACCGGTCGTGCGCGAATCCCGGCAGCGATGGCGAGCGCGCTTACTCGTCCTTGGTCCGATACACCGCCCGATCCTTGCCGGCGCGCTTGGCCTCATACAACGCCATGTCCGCGACCCGCAGCAACGGCGCGTAACGCTCGCCCTGCGCCGGCGAGGACGCGGCGACGCCGATGCTGACGGTCACCAGCCCCGACGGCGCGGCGCGGTTGGGCAGCGACAGCGCGCGCACGCCGGCGCAGATCTGTTCGGCCAGCTGCAGCGCGCCGCTGGCCGAGGTGGCCGGCAGCACCACGGTGAATTCTTCGCCGCCGTAGCGCGCGGTCAGGTCGGCCGGGCGCTGCACGGTGCGGCGCATCACCCCGGCGACGTCCTTGAGCACTTCGTCGCCGGCCAGATGGCCGTAGTAGTCGTTGTAGAGCTTGAAGTTGTCCACATCGAGCATCAGCACCGCGAAGTCGGCGCCTTCGCGCAGGGCGCGGCGCCATTCGGTTTCCAGGTAGGAATCCAGGTAGCGGCGGTTGTTGAGGCCGGTCAGGCCGTCGACGTCGCTGAGCCGGCGCAGGGTTTCGTTGAGTTCGAGCAGGCGCTGCTGGTGCTCGCTGAGCACGCGGTAGGCCTCGTCGCGTTCGATCTGGTTGAGGTAGGCGCGGGCGTGGTGGCGCACGCGCGCGATCAGTTCGATCGAATCGGGCAGCTTGACCAGATAGTCGGTGGCGCCAGTGGAGAAGGCCTGGCTCTTGACCACCGCGTCTTCCTTGCTCGACAGCACGATCACCGGCACGTTCTTCAGCACCGGGTGGATGCGGTAGTGATGGACCAGGGTCATGCCGTCGACGCCGGGCATCACCAGGTCCTGCATGATCACGTTCGGGCGCAGCGCTTCGGCCGCGGCCACCGCTTCGGCCGCCTGGGCGCAGTAGTGGAAATCGATGTCGGCCTCGCTGGCCAGCGCGCGGCGCACGGCTTCGCCGATGATCGGCTGGTCGTCGACCAGCAGCACCACCAGCCGGTGCTGGCGCAGGTGCGGATGCGGTTCGTTCGGGCCGGGGAAGATGGGATCGCTCATGGGCTGAGGTCGGAGTTCTGGGCGAAGAGGTCGCGCAAGCGCGCGGCGATGCGGTCCAGCGGCAGGATTTCGGCCGCGGCGTCGAGCTCGGCGGCGGCCTTGGGCATGCCGTAGACCGCGCTGGAGGCCTGGTCCTGGGCGATGGTGTGGTGGCCTTGCTCGCGCAGCAGGCGCAGGCCGGCGGCGCCGTCGCGGCCCATCCCGGTCAGCAGCACGCCGACGATGGGGCCGCGCCAGTGTACGGCGACGCTTTTGTAGAAAACGTCCACCGAGGGCCGGTATGGCAGTTCGGCCGGTTCGCGCACATAGTCCAGGCGGCCGTCGGCGCGCAGCGCCAGATGGTCGTTGGTCGCCGCCAGCAGCACCCGGCCGGGCTGCAGGCCGTCGCCGGTATTGGCGATGGCGACCGGCAGGCGCGAGTAGCGGCCGAGCCATTCGGCCATGCCGGGGGCGAATTTTTCGTCGATGTGCTGGATCACCGCGACCGCGCCGGCGAAATCCGCCGGCAGGCCTTCCAGCACCCGCGCCACCGCCGAGGGGCCGCCGGCCGATGCGCCGATCGCCAGCAGCTTGCGCGCGGACGCCGGCGCCGGCGCGCGCGGCATCGAGGCGCGCACCGGCGCCGCCGACAGCCGTCCGATCAGGTCGATCTTGGCCAGCAGCTTGTCCGCGCCGCTGTCGCCGTCGCTGCCCAGCGAAGGCATGTCGGTGGCGTCGAGCGCGCCGTGGCCCATCGCTTCGAACACCATCGCGGCGTTGGCGCCGACGCTGACGGTCACCACCAGGATCGGGCAGGGGCTGTCGGCCATGATCCGGCGGGTGGCTTCCACGCCGTTCATGCCCGGCATCACCAGGTCCATCAGCACCACGTCGGGGGTGTCGCGCGCGCAGCAGGCCACCGCTTCGGCGCCGCTGGCCGCGGCCCAGGCCACGCGGTGGTCGGGGCGCCGCGCCAGCACGCGCCGCAGCGCCTCGGTGGCGATGCTCAGGTCGTTGACGATGCCGATTCTCACGCGCGGGCGGTTCCTGGGTGTTGCGTGGGGTGCGGGCGCGCGCGGCTCATGCCAGCGGCGCTCCGATCAGATCGGCGACCGCCTGCATCAGCGCGTCTTCGTCGAAGCCGGCCTTGCTGAGGTAGAAGTCGGCGCCGGCGTCGAGGCCGCGGCGGCGGTCTTCCTCGCGATCCTTGTAGGACACGATCATCACCGGCAGCGCGCGCAGGTGCGGGTCTTTCTTGATCAGCTCGACCAGCTCGATGCCGTCCATGCGCGGCATGTCGATGTCGGTGACCACCAGATCGAAGCGGCCCAGGCGCAGCGCGTTCCAGCCGTCCATGCCGTCGACCGCGACTTCCACCGCGTAGCCGGCGGTTTCGATCAGCTTGCGCTGCAGTTCGCGCACGGTCAGCGAATCGTCCACCACCAGCACGCGCTTGCGTTGCGCCGCGGCGGCGCTGTCCTGGTGGCGCAGCTGGGCCAGGTGGCCGGTGGCGACCAGGCGCTCGATCGAGCGCAGCAGGTCGTCGGTGTCGACGATCAGCACCGGTGTGCCGTCGTCGAGCAGGGCGCCGGCGGCGATGTCCTTGACCTTGCCCAGGCGCGGGTCGAGCGCCTGCACCACCAGTTCGACCACGCTGCCGAAGCGGTCCACCGCCAGCCCGTACAGATGTTCGCCGTGGGCGCCGCCGATCACCACCACCGGCAGCTGCGCGCCGGCGGTGGCGCCGTCGCCGCCTTCCAGCACCTGCCGCGCCGACACCAGGCCGATCTCGCGGCCGCTGAGTTCGAAATACTGGCGGCCCTCGAGCGAGCGCAGTTGCTCGCGCGAGACCAGCGCAGTAGCGACGATGCGTGCGAGCGGGAACGCATAGGCCTCGCCGGCGATGTCCACCGCCAGCGCGCGCAGCACCGAGGTGGTCAGCGGCAGCTGCAACTGGAAACGGGTGCCCTGATCGGGCTGCGAGAACACCCGCACGTTGCCGTGCAGTTGTTTGGCCATGTTCTGCACCGCGTCCAGGCCGACGCCGCGGCCGGAGATGTCGGTGACCGTGTCGCGCAGGCTGAAGCCGGGCAGGAACAGGAATTCCAGCAGTTCGTCGTGGCCGAAGCGCTGGGCGGTGTCTTCGTCGGCGAGGCCGCGCGCGATCACCGCGCGGCGGATGCGCTCGGCGTCGATGCCCTGGCCGTCGTCGCCGATCTTGATTTCCAGGCGGCCGGAGACGTGATGCGCTTCGAGCCGGATTTCGCCCTCGGCCGGCTTGCCGCGCGCCAGCCGCTGCGCCGGCGCCTCGATGCCGTGGTCGACCGCGTTGCGCAGCAGATGCCCCAGCGGCGCTTCCAGCCGCGCCAGCACGTCGCGATCGACCGGGGTGCGGCTGCCGACGATCTCCAGCCGCGCTTCCTTGCCCAGCTCGCGGGCGAGGTCGCGGACCATGCGCTTGAAGCCGCGGGTGCCGTCGGCGAACGGGCGCATGTGACTCGCGAGGGCCTGGTCGTACAGGCCGTGGGCGACGCCGGCCAGGCGCCGGTCGAACGCGTCCAGCGCGGCGACGCGTTCGCCGAGCAGGCGCTGGCTTTCGGCCAGATCGGCCTGGGCGCGCGCGAGCAGTTCGGCCGAAGACGGATCGGCGGCGAGGCCGGCGTTGCGTTCGGACAACCGGTCCAGCGCCAGCGCGGAGCGGCGCTGCAGCTCTTTGACCCGCGCCAGCGAACGGATGTAGGGATCGAGCCAGCGCGATTCCACCAGCGCTTCGCTGGCCAGGCCGAGCATGCGGTGCAGGTTGCGCGCGGCGATGCGCAGCACGCGCTCTTCGCCTTCCTCGATGGGCGCTTCGACGGGCGCGGGGTCGGCTGCGGCTTCGACCGCGGCTTCGGCCACGACTGGCGGCGCTGCGGCGTCCGCCGTCGGGTCCGATGCCGATGCCAGCGCCGCGGCCAGCGCGGCGCGGAATTCCAGCACCGGCGCGCTGTCTTCGCCGGCCCAGGCGCCGGCCGCTTCGGCCGGGGTGTCGGCGATGCGGCCGAGCAGGTCGACCCCGCGCAGCAGCGCGTCGATGATTCCGCGCTGCAGCCGCAGCCGGCCGTGCTGAGCATCGACCAGACAATCTTCCATCGAATGCGCCACCGCCACCGCCGCGCCGAGGCCGACGATGCGCGCCGCGCCCTTGAGCGAATGCGCCGCGCGCATGCACTCCTCCAGCGTGGCCGCGACGGTGGGATTGCGCTCCAGCGCCAGCAGGCCTTCGGTCAGCACCTGGCGCTGGCCGTCCGCCTCCATGCGGAACAGGTCGTGCAGCGAGCGGTCGCGCAGGGAATCGTTGCTCATGAGATCTGCCGGTTCAGCGCGTGCAACAGCAAGCCATCGTCGAGCAGGCCGATGCGGCGCTCGCCCCACGGCAGCACGCCGGTGGCGAAGCGGGCCAGGGCGTGGGCGACGGTGGACGGCACCGCGCGCACTTCTTCGGCGTCGAAGCGATGGCTGCCGTGGACTTCGTCGGCCTCGAACGCCAGCGCGCCTTCGGCGGCGGCCAGCACCACCAGCCGGCGCGCGATCGCGCCGGCGCGCGCGGCGACCGGCGCGCCGGTCTGCAGCAGCGCCGGCAGCGCGACGCACACCGTCAGCCGCCCGCGCACGTTGACCAGCCCGCGCAGCACCGCGTCGCGGCGGTGCGGCAGGCGGTGCACCGGGCGCAGTTCCAGCACTTCGTCGATCAGCCCGGCCGGCAGGCCCAGCCATTCTTCGCCGAGGCGGAACACGAACGTGCCGGCGCTGGCGCGTTGTTGCCGCGACGCGCTCTGGGCCAGGCGCGCGGCCGCCTCGATCCGCTCCTCGCGCGGCAGCGGCCGGTCCAGCAGCCGGGCCACGGCGGAGCCCGCGTCGTCGCGTTCGCGCGCCATCTCAGCCGCTCCTGCCGCGGTGGCGCGAAGCGCGCTGGCGCATCAGCCGCGCGCCGGCGGCGTCGCCTTTGGCGTCGAGCAGCAAGGCCAGGTGCATCAGGCTCTCCGTGTGGTCGGGTTGCAGGTACAGCGCCTTGCGGAAGGCGTCCTCGGCGCGCGCGTCCAGGCCCGTGGCGCCGTGGATCAGGCCGGTCAGGTACAGCGCTTCGGCGCTGGGGCCGTGCGCGCGCAAATGGTTCTGGCAGAGCTCGGCGGCGCGGTCGAAGGCGCCGTGGTCGGCGAGCCGGCGCGCCTGTTCGAGCGAGGTGTCGGGTGCGGTGGCGGGCGAGGTTGCGGGCGCTGCAGCCGCAGTCGCAGCCGGCGCCGCGCTGCGCGCAACCGGCGCGGCGCGCCGCGGCCGCGGTGCCGGCAGCGGCGCCAGCGCCGGCGCGCGCCACGGCTCGGGCGCGGCCGCCAGCGCGGGCGGCGGCGTGCGTTGGCGGCGGAACGCGGCGGCCATCGGGATCTGCGCCGAGGCGTAGCCCAGCGACAGCAGCAGGCCGGTCTCAGCCGCGCCGACGAACAGCAAGCCGTCCGGAGCCAGCGCGCGCGCCAGCACCCCGACCGTGCGCACCTGGGTGTCCTGGTCGAAATAGATCAGCAGATTGCGGCAGAACACCGCGTCGTAGTTCGCCTGCGCCGGCAGGAAATCGATGTCGAGCACGTTGGCGCGATGCAGGCGCACGCAGCCGCGCGCCTGCGCCGACAACTGCCAGCGGCCGTGGCCGAGCGCGCGGAAGTGGCGCTCGCGATAGCCCAGCTCGCGGCCGCGGAACGAATTGGCGCCGTACACCGCGTGCGCGGCCTTGGCCAGCGCGCGCTGGCTGATGTCGAAGGCGTCGATGCGCAGGCGCGAGGGCGCCCAGCCGGCGTCGATCAGCGCCATCGCCAGGGTATAGGGCTCCTCGCCGGTCGAGCACGGCAGGCTCAACAGGCGCAGGGTGCGCGCGCCGTCGGCCTGCAGCGGCGCGAACGCGCGCGCCAGCGCGTCGAAGGCCTCCACGCCGCGGAAGAACCAGGTTTCCGGCACCACCACCGCTTCGATCAGCTCCTGCTGCTCCAGCGGCTGCGCCAGCAGACGACGCCAATAGGCCGCGGCATCGGCGGACGCGGTCGCGCGCATGCGCCCGGCGACCGCGCGCTCGACCACGCCCGGGCCGACCGAGGACGCGTCCAGGCCCATCGTGGTCTTGAGCCAGCGTTCGAACCCGGCCGCGTCCATCAGGCCTGCGCCGCCTGCACGAACAACAGGTCGTGCACCGCCTCGGGCAGCAGCTCGCGCACGCCGATGCGTTGCAGCAGGCCGTGCGCGTCGCGCGCGACCGGGCCGAGATAGCGCGCCTGCGGCTGGTCCACGCCGCTGGGCGCGAACGCTTCTTCCGGCAGCCGCACCGTGTCGACCACGCGCTCGGCAAGCAGGCCCAGCCGGCGCGCGCCGCCGCTGCGGTCGAGATAGTCGGCCAGCACGATGCGCGTGCTCATCGCATCGCGCGCCGGGCGCTGCAGCGCCAGCGCGCACAGGTCGATCACCGGCACCACCTCGCCGCGGTAGTCGAACACCCCGGCCACCGCCGCGTGCGCCTGCGGCAGCCGCCGCAGCTCCACCCGCGGCAGCACCGCCGTCACCGTCGCCGCGTCGAGCGCGTAGCGTTCGGCATCGAGCTGGAAGACCAGGAACAGCACGTGCGCCTCGGCCCCGCCGCGCTCAGGCCAGCAACTTGAACTTGACCACGCCGTCGCGCAGCCCGGCGCTGACGTGGTGCAGTTCGTCGATGGCCTGGTTGGACTGGCGCAGCGCTTCCACCGTCTGCTGCGCGGCCTCGCTGAGCTGGCTCAGCGCCAGGTTGATCTGCTCGGCGCCGGCCGACTGCGCCTGCACGCCTTCGTTGACCGCTTCGAAGCGCGGCACCATCGCCTGCACGTTGTCGATCACCTGCGACAGCTGGCCGCCGACCTGCTGCACGTCGTGGGTGCCGCGCCGCACTTCCTCGGAGAACTTGTCCATGCCCATCACGCCGGCCGAGACCGCCGACTGGATCTCGCGCACCATCTGCTCGATGTCGAGCGTGGCCACCGCGGTCTGGTCGGCGAGGCGGCGGATCTCGGTGGCCACCACCGAGAAGCCGCGCCCGTATTCGCCGGCCTTTTCCGCTTCGATCGCCGCGTTGAGCGAGAGCAGGTTGGTCTGGTCGGCGACCTTGGTGATGGTGGTGACCACCTGGCTGATGTTGTTGGCCTTGTCGGCCAGCACCGCCAGCTTGGCGCTGATCGCGGCGGTGGCGTCGATCATGCGCCGCATCGATTCCTCCATCTCCGCCAGCCCCGCCTGGCCGCTGCCGGCCAGCGACGAGGTCTGCTCGGCCGCGGCCGAGACGGTGTCCATCGTGCGCACCAGCTCCTTGGAGGTGGCGGCGATCTCGCGCGAGGTCGCGCCGATCTCGGTGGTGGTGGCGGCGATCTGCGCGGCCGAGGCCTGCTGCTCGCGCAGGGTCGCGGTGATTTCGTTGATCGAGGAATTGACCTGGATGCCGGAGGACTGCACCTGCCCGACCAGTTGCGACAGATCGTCGGTCATGCGGTCGTAGCCCTGGGCCAGGGTGCCGAATTCGTCGCTGCGCGCCAGCGCCAGGCGCTTGCTGAAATCGCCCTTGGCCAGGGTCTCGACCGCGCCGGACAGCTGCCGCAGCGGCTGGGTGATCGCGCGCCACAGGTAGAAGCCGACCAGGCCCGCCAGGATCAGCGCGGTGAGGAAGGAGAACGCGATCCCGGTCTTGGCCGCGGCGATCGCCTCGTCGATGCGCGAGACCGAGGTGGCGGCGTAGCCGCGGTTGTTGTCGACCATCTTCGACAGCGCGCTGTTGTTGCGCTCGAACACCGGCGCGGCGCGGTCGCGCCAGGCCGCGCCCAGGCCGGGCGAACGCTCGTGCGCCATGCGCATCAGCTCGGTCTGCAGGGCGAAGGCGGCCTGGGCTTGGCGCATGATCTCGCCGAACTGGGTGCGGTCCTCGTCGCGGCGGATGGTGCGCTCGTAAGCGGCGGCGGCGGTTTCGAACTGGCTGCGGCGCAGCCGCACCAGTTCCTCCAGGCGGGCGACGTCGTCGGCGCCGGAGACGGTCACCGCGCGCACGTTGGCGTGGTAGGTCATCCACGACGATTCCATCTTCGCCGCCGCGTACATGCCGGGGATGGAGTCGTCGCGCAGCGCCGCCTCTTCGGTTTCGATGTGCAACAGGCGTTGCCAGGCGATGCCGCCCATCAGCGCGAGCACGCCGAAGGTCACGACGAGGCTCAGCACGATCCGCTGGCGAATGGTGATGTTGATCATGATCGGTTCCCTGCGGAGGCCGTCGGCGGCGCTGGCTTGCGCCGGCGCGATGCGGCGGCGCCGGCGGGGGTGGAAGGGGACGGGCGGAGCGGTGGGCGGGCAACGCGGTCCGCGCGCGCCGGGCGTCGCTCGCGGCGCGGGCGCCCGCGGCCCGGTGTTGCGGCGGGTGGATGCGCGGGCGGACTCGCAGTCGGGCGGCGCCGGCTGGCCGGATCCGGACGCGCTCGATTCGCTGCCGCCACGTTCAATCCACGTCCAAAAGCGGTCGTTGATGTGGGAGGCAGCATATGGAAAAGGCGGAAAACTCACAATTGGCATGCCGGACTTGTGCCGTATACCGGCCAACAGCGCGCGCGGCGCCGACCCGGGGGCGTGCGCGGACGGCAGGGCCGGGGTGCGGCCGGCGTCGCCGGGAAACGTGATATGAGTGACGGCGCCCGCCGGAGACCGCGGGCCCGCGACCGCTCGCCGCAGCGGCCGGGACCGGCCTCGCCTGCGCGCGTCCCGCCCACCGCTGCCGCACGGAGCCCGCGCATGCGCCAGACCGTCATCCCGCAACTGCGCATCCTGCGCGCCGACCGCAGCCTGCCGTTCTACGTCGACGGGCTGGGCTTCGCGGTCGATTGGGAGCACCGCTTCGAACCGGCTTCCCGCTGTTCGTGCAGATCACCCGCGCCGGCCAGACCCTGTTCCTGACCGAGCACACCGGCGATTGCGAGGTCGGCGGCGCGGCGTACCTGATCGTGCCCGACGTGGACGACTGCCACCGCAGCTTCGTGGCCAACGGCGTCACCCCGACCGAGCCGCCGCAGGACACGCCCTGGGACACCCGCGAGATGCTGGTGACCGATCCGGACGGCAACCGCCTGCGTTTCGCCACCGACCGCAGCTGAGGCCGGCGGCCGCGGCGGCGCCGCAACCGTCCGCCCGCCGCGTCCGCGCCGCGCTCAGGACGTGGCGTCGGCGCCGTGCGGGTGATCGACGATCGAACGGATCTCGCCGTCGCGCCACTGCTGCCAGCGCTGCGCGTAACGCGGCGCGATCCGGTCGTACTCGTCCCAGCGGTCCTGGGTCATCGCCTCGCCGGGCTTGCGCCAGGCGTTGCTGTCGCCGAACACCGCCTGCGCGTCGCACAGCGCGCAGGCCTCGTCCGGTTCCATCAGGCGCTTGGCGTAGGCGTGGCAGAACGCGGCATGCTCGGGCCGCACATCGTTTTCCCACAACAGCCCGCCGAGCGCGTCGCACAGCAAGGCCAGCGGCGTGATCCGGCGTTCGCGCAGCGCGGCGAGCGCGTCGGCGCCGAGGCGGTCTTCGCGCAGCATGCCGTGCAGCGCGCACCACGCGGCGAAGAATCCGTCCTCGACCGAATGCGCCGGGTCGGCGCCGGGATAGACGGTCGCGTAATCGGCTTCCTCGGCGACGGCGAGCAGCAGATGCCGCGGCCGGTTGTCGTCCTCGTCCAACGTGGCCTTGGCGCGCAGGCCTTCGCGCGGCGGCGGCAAGGTGTAGCGCACTTCCTCCAGCCCGCCTTCGACCCGGCGGCGGAAGCGCGCCGACAGCGCGGCATCGTCCAGCGACCAATCGAACCCGTCCGGCAGCGCGCCGCGGTAGTTCGGATAGACGAAGGCGTGCGAGACCCAGGTGACCCAACGCCGCCCGTCCTTGCGCGGCGGGAAGAACGCGCGATTGTCGATCTGCATCGACGCGCCGACCTCGATGCCGAGCTTGCGGCTGCGCAGGTGCACGGTGTTGCCGGGCGTGGCGTTCTTGAACGGCTTGCTGCCCAGCGCCTGGGCCAGGGCGACGGCGGCGGGATCGTCGATGCGCTTGCCGAGCGCGTCGAGCAGCAGGTCGGTGAGGTCCGTGGCGGTCATGCGGGTCGGCTCGCGATGCGGGGATTCATCATATCGATGTCCGCTGGGGCGCATCGATGCGCGGGCAGGCGCGTTGCTCGCGACGACGGCGCGGCGCATGCTCGGCGCGAGCGCCGGTCGCGCAATACCGCGCAGCCCCGGCACGCCCGCTTCGGATCGCACCGCCATGAACCTCACCGCCGTCGAACTCAAAGCCTTCGTCCCCGCGCGCGATTTCGAGCGCAGCAAGGCGTTCTATCAGGCGCTCGGGTTCGAGGTGCCGTGGTCGTCGGAGGATCTGGCCTATGTCCGCCACGGCCCGGTCGCGTTCTTGTTGCAGCGGTTCTATGTGCCCGAGCATGCCGGCAACTTCGTCATGCACCTGTTGGTGGAGAACGCGGACGACTGGCATGCGCAGGCGCTGGCGGCGGACGCGGCCGGCGGTTTCGGCGCGCGCATCGATGCGCCGCAGGACCGGCCGTGGGGAATACGCGATTTCACCTTGACCGATCCGTCGGGCGTGTTGTGGCGCATCGGCCACAATTTGCCGGTGGCGGCCGAGCGCTGAAGCGCGGGCCGCGCGAGCGCGGCGCAGGCTTGCGCGCGAGGGTCGCCGCCGTTGCTCGCCTGTTGGTCCCTTGCGCCGCGATGCGCGCGCGGCCGGCTTGAACGCCGGCCAACCGATGCTCCGGGCCGGCCTTCGCCGAGTCGCCGCTTGCACGCACACTCGCGTGGTCGGCTCGACGCACAAGGACGGGAACGGATGCAGGCGGAGCAAGCGGCGCTGGCGGCGCCGGGACGGGCGATGCGCCAGGCCGGGCGGTCGCGGAATTCGCGATTGGAATCGATGCTGGCCTGGGCGGTGGTGGTGGCGGTGCACGCGGCCTTGTTCTGGCTGGCGAGCAAGCTGTTGATGCCGCCGCCGCGGGCTGCGGCCGACGACGACGATCCGGTGCTGGTGTGGCTGCCGCCGGCGATCGCTCCGGCGGGTGTGCCGACGCTGCGCGTCGAAGCCGCGCCGCTGTCGCGCGAGGCGCCGCCGGCTTCTGCCGCGCCGCGCGCACGACCTCGTTCGTCGCCGGTCGTCGCGCCACCTGCGCAGGCGCCCGCGTCCGACACCGGTCTGACCGCGGTGGAGATCGCACCCGACGGCGCAGCGACCGCAACGCCGCCTGCGTCCGCACCGCCCACATCCGCGCCGCGCGCGCCCTGGGACGCGCCGCCGCCCGCGGCCAAGCCCTTCGCCAGCCGTTCGCCGCCGTTGCCGGGGCAGGGCGCGCAGCGCTTTCGCATGCAGCCGCCGCGTTCGATCGCGGCGACCGTCGAGCGCATCGGCCGAATGTTCGGCGGCGGCGGGCCCAGCGATTGCGCCGAGACGCGCAAGAACATCCGCGACCTGGCCGTGCTCGGCGCCGAAGCGGTGGCGCAGGAACTGGAGGAAGAGCGGCGCAACTGCGGCAACTGAGTGCCGCCCGCGACGCATCGGCGAGGCGATCCTCAACGCGCCGGCGTTGGCGCTCCCGGCTGTCGCGCCGCATTCATCGCGCTCGCGGCCGTTGCGATTCGAGCCGGCGCGACCTAAGCCAGCGCGATTCAAGCCGTTGCGATTCGCACCTGTACGATTCAGGCAGGCACGGCGCAAGCCAGTCCATCGCGACCTCGGCCACCGCCGTTGCGACTACCGCTCTCCAGACGCTCCGCCAACCGCCGCCAGCGCCTGCCCGGCGCGCGCCGATGTAAAAAAATCATTGCCGCGAAAATCGCATGACGCTTGCACGGCGGCCGGGTTAGACTGCGCGCCCGGTCCCGCGGCGGCCTGTCGCGCATCGCTACGCAGCTTCGATCACGAGGCCCGCGCAACGTCCGCGCCTGCCGCGACCGCAACGTCACGGCGGCCGCGAGGCCGCTGTTTTTCGTTGCGGCTGCGGTCCGTCATGGACGCCGCCGGATGTTCGTCGTTGTCGCCCCCGACTCTTTCAGTATTCGCCACAACGGAGGTGCGATGTCTTCCCCGATCCCGCAAGCACAGGTTCCGCCCGCGCTGTCGGATCCGCCCGTGTTGTCGAATCCGCCGATCCTGCTGGGCTGGCGCGAATTCGCCGCGCTGCCGCGGCTGGGCATCGCCGCGATGCGCGCCAAGATCGACACCGGCGCGCGCAGTTCGGCGCTGCACGTGGACGCGCAGTGGCGCTTCGTCGAGGCCGGCGCGCCGTGGGTCGGCTTTCGCCTGAGCCGGGGCGTGGTCGGCGCCAGCGTGGTCGAAGCGACCGCGCCGGTGTTCGACGAACGCGAGGTCACCGATTCGGGCGGCCACCGCACCCGTCGCGTGTTCATCCGCACCGTGCTGAGTCTGGCCGGCAGCGAACGCGAAATTGACATAAACCTGGCGGATCGTCGCGGCATGCGTTTCCCGATGCTGCTCGGGCGCACCGCGGTCGCGCACGCGTTCACCGTCGACCCCTCGCGCTCGTTTCTGCATGGGCGCGTGCGGCGGCGGGCGCCGCGCGCGTGAGCGCCGGCCGGCCCAGCCGGTCCGTCGCCGGCTTGAAGCCGCCCGCGCACGCCCCATCTCCGCTTGATCCCACCTGTTGCATCCGCACCCGCTGGCACGATCCCGTCCCGCGTCCTTTTCCGTCCACCTTCCAGCCGATCCCGCCATGAAGCTCGCGATCCTGTCGCGCAACACCAAGCTCTATTCGACGCGCCGGCTGGTCGAAGCCGCGCGCCACCGCGGCCACAGCGTGCGCGTGCTCGACCCGCTGCGCTGCTACATGCGCATCGCCTCCGACGGCTTCCAGATGCATTACAAGGGGCGCGAGATCGCCGGCTACCACGCGGTGATCCCGCGCATCGGCGCCTCGGTGACCCGCTACGGTTCGGCGGTGTTGCGCCAGTTCGAACTGATGGACAGCTATAGCCCCAACACCTCCGACGCGATCCTGCGCGCGCGCGACAAGCTGCGCAGCCACCAGTTGCTGGCCGCGCAGGGCATCGGCCTGCCGGCGACGGTGTTCGGCGACAACCCCGACGACACCGCCGACCTGCTGTCGATGCTCGGCCCGCCGCCGCACGTGATCAAGCTCAACGAAGGCACCCAGGGCGCCGGGGTGATGCTGACCGAGAAGCTGTCGGCGTCCAAGGGCGTGATCGAGGCGCTGCGCGGGCTGTACGCGAACTTCCTGGTGCAGGAGTTCGTCGCCGAGGCCAAGGGCGCGGACCTGCGCTGCTTCGTGGTCGGCGACCGGGTGGTGGCGGCGATGAAGCGCCAGGCGCCCAAGGGCGACTTCCGCTCCAACCTGCACCGCGGCGGCACCGCCAAGGGCGTGCGCGCCAGCGCCGCCGAACAGGAGGTGGCGGTGCGTGCGGCCCAGGTCCTGGGGCTGGGCGTGGCCGGCGTCGACCTGATCCGCTCGGCCCGCGGCCCGCTGGTCCTGGAGGTCAACGCCTCGCCGGGCCTGGAGGGCATCGAGGAGGCCAGCGGGGTGGACGTGGCGGTGGAAATCGTCGATTTCGTGGCCGGCCAGGTGCGGGAAAAGCCGGTCCGCCGGCTGGTCGCGAGACGCTGAACGCGGCCTCCGGGCCGGGGCCGGCTTGCCCGATCCCCGGCAAATGGCAAGCCGGGCAGGTCATCTGTCGGCGACCCGCCGAACGGCGAGTCCCCGGCGCGGAAGGGCCGGGCCGGGACGATTCCAATTTCAGGTTGTAATTAACTTTTATTTAACACCGTTTTTAACGGCGGTTTAATCGAAATCCGCGTAGCGTTACCCCACCGCAGCACTGTCGATCCCCCCAATCACGCTCCTCGTCAGACGTCATCTGGGCGAACGCAGGTTACGGTAATCGGGGCAACACCTTTTGGCCCAGACGCGGTGGCCCCGCGTCTGGGCCTTTGTTTTTCAGGGTGTTTCGCAAATCAGGCGCAGCGGGGCGGGCGCGTGACTTCTGGCCCATTCGCCCGCCGCGGCAAGCGCGCCTGCTTGCGCAGCCGTCCGTTTCCCGTTCATTTTACAAACGCTCTGGCAGAATCCTCCGCCTGCCGTCGCCGCTTCGCGTGCGACGCCTCAGGAACCCGGGCGCGCGGCCGATGGTCGTACCGCCAACCCCACTGGGACGAGCCCATGCGCATCCTCGTAATCGAAGACAACCAAGACATCGCCGCCAACCTCGGCGACTTTCTCGAAGACCGCGGCCACACCGTCGATTTCGCCGCCGACGGCATCACCGGCCTGCACTTGGCCGTGGTGCACGACTTCGACGCCATCGTGCTCGACTTGAACCTGCCCGGCATCGACGGCCTGGAGGTGTGCCGCAAGCTGCGCAACGAAGCGCGCAAGCAGACGCCGGTGCTGATGCTCACCGCGCGCGACAGCCTCGACAACAAGCTCGCCGGCTTCGACTCCGGCGCCGACGACTACCTGATCAAGCCCTTCGCCCTGCAGGAAGTGGAAGTGCGCCTCAACGCGCTGTCGCGGCGCGGCCGCGGCGTGCAGACCCGGGTGCTCAACGCCGCCGACCTGGAATACAACCTCGACACGCTCGAGGTGCGCCGCCAGGGCAAGCTGCTGCAGCTCAACCCGACCGCGCTGAAGATCCTGCAGGCGCTGATGGAAGCCTCGCCGGCGGTGGTCACCCGGCAGGAGCTGGAGACCCGGGTGTGGGGCGAGGAGCTGCCGGATTCCGACAGCCTGCGCGTGCACATCCACGGCCTGCGCGCGGTGGTCGACAAGCCGTTCGACACGCCGCTGATCCAGACCCGCCACGGCATCGGCTACCGCATCGCGGCCCCCGAAAACGGCTGACGCGTGGCCTCGTCCGACCCTTCCGCAGCGCGGCTGAAAAAAAGGAAGCGCTTTCGGCGGCGCTTGCGCAGCCGCATCATCCTGTCGTTCGTGCTGCTCGGATTCGGGCTGACCACGATGTTCGCCTTCGCCACCAACTGGACCCGCACGCGGGTGGAGAACCAGTTGGTGGAGGACGTGATGAACCGCAACATCGAGAAGACCGCGCAGCAGTTCGAGCTGGATCCGAGCAACACCCAGACCGCGTTCGACCAGGTGCGCGGTTTCGTCTACACCCCGGACAAGTTCGAGTCGGTGCGGATCAACCGGCCGGAGTGGTACGACCTCAAGGACGGCATCGTCACCATGAACGGCACCGGCGAGGACGGCCGGCCGTTCGCCTACAAGCTGGCGGTGCGCAAGACGCCGAAGGCCTGGTTCTTCATGGCCTACGACATCACGCCCTCGGCGCGCAGCGAGGCCCAGTTCAACCGCGCGCTGTATCTGTCGGTGCTGGTGTTCACCCTGTTCTCGCTGCTGGTGGGCTGGTGGGCGGCCTCGCGGGTGATGAGCCCGGTGTCGGAGCTGGCGCTGCGGATCAAGCGCTCCGGACGCAGCGCCCAGTCCGAGGCGCTGGCCTCGCACTTCCCCGACGACGAAGTCGGCCAGCTGGCCGAGGCGCTGGACGATTACGCGGTGCGCCTGACCAACGTGGTCCAGCGCGACCGCGAGTTCAACGCCGACGTCAGCCACGAGCTGCGCACGCCGCTGGCGGTGATCAAGGGCGCGGTCGAGCTGCTGCTGTCGCGGCCGGACGTGGAGGACAAGACTCGCAACCGATTGTTGCGGATCCAGCGCGCCGAGCAGCAATGCACCGACCTCATCAGCGCGCTGCTGCTGCTCTCGCGCAACGAGCGCGGGCACGGCTCGACCGACATCGCCAAGCTGTCGGAACAACTGCTCGACGCGCACCGCGCGCAGTTGGGCAGCAAGAACCTGGCGCTGAGCGTGGAAGGCGAGCGCGGCCTGGTGGTGGACGCGCCGGAAGCGGCGGTGGCGGTGGCGCTGGGCAACCTGATCGGCAACGCGGTCAAGTACACCACCGAGGGCGGCGTAGTCGTGCGGCTGTTGGCGAGCTCGGTCGAGGTGATCGATTCCGGCCCGGGCCTGAGCGCGGAAGACGCGGCCAAGCTGTTCGAGCGCGGTTATCGCGGCACCCACGCCGGGCACTCGCAGGGCGGCGGCATCGGCCTGTCGATCGTGCGGCGCCTGTGCGACCTGTACGGCTGGGACGTGCGGGTCAAGCCGGGCGACGTGCGCGGGGTGGTGGCGACGCTGACGTTCTCGCGGCCGGCGGCGTGATCGCCGCTGCGTAAGCGTTTGGGTGGGCGTGGGGACTTCCGCTTGCAGGCGCTGGCTTCGGACCGCGATTCGGCTTTTGTGGGAGGGGCTTGAGCCCCGACGCTTTTGTGCCGGGTCGCTGCGGTGTGATCGAACAGCGTCGGGGCTGAAGCCCCTCCCACAAAAGCGCGTGAAAGCTCCACAAAAGCGAAGCCTTGCAAAACGAAGCCCTACAAAGCGAATCCCTACAAAGCAACGGGCGCCGCATCCGTCGTCAATGACGAATGCGGCGCCCGCGGTAGCGTCGCGACAGGCCGGCGTGGCCGGCTTCATCGAGTCCGGCTTACTTCACCGCTTCGAGCCAGCCGTGCTTGTCCTGCGTCTTGCCGTTGAACAGGCCGAAGAACAGTTCCTGGATGCGCTCGGTCACCGGGCCGCGGCGGCCGGCGCCGACCTGGCGGCCGTCGACCGAACGGATCGGGGTGATCTCGGCGGCGGTGCCGCACATGAACAACTCGTCGCACAGGTACAGATACTCGCGCGGCAGGTCGCGCTCGACCACTTCGATGCCGACGTCGCGGGCCAGGGTGATGATGGTGTTGCGGGTCAGGCCGTTGAGCAGGGCCGCGCTCACCGGCGTGGTGTGCAGCGCGCCGTTGAAGACCAGGAACAGGTTTTCGCCGGCGCCTTCCGACAGCAGGCCGGTCGAGGCCAGGGCGATGCCTTCGCCGAAGCCCAGGCGGCGCGCTTCGCGCGCGACCAACTGGCCGGACAGGTAATTGCCGCCGGCCTTGGCGCCGGCCGGAATGGTGTTGGGAGCGAAGCGCTGCCAGCTCGACACGCAGGCGTCGATGCCTTCTTCCAGCACACTCGGGCCCAGGTACTGGCCCATCTTCCAGGTCGCCACGGCCACGTCGGTGGGCGTGTCGGCCGACAGGCCGAAACCGCCGAGGCCGCGGTAAGCGACCGGACGCAGATAGTCGGTGGTGTTGCCGTTGGCCTTGATCACTTCATGGCAGGCGGCGTTGATCTGCGCCAGCGAGTACGGGATCGCCATGTCGTAGATCTTGGCCGACGCGAACAGGCGCTGGTTGTGGTCGTTCAAGCGGAAGATGATCGGCCCGTTCGGGGTGTCGTAGGTGCGGATGCCCTCGAACACGGAGGAGCCGTAATGCAGGGCGTGCGACATCACGTGGGTGGTCGCGTCGGCCCAGCGCTTGATCGAACCGTTGTGCCAGATCCATTCGGGGTATTGCATCGTCGGCTTCCGTCGTGGGGTAGGGAAACCGCTATTGTGCCCTGCACCGCGGCCCCTTCCCAACGCGACTGCGGCGTATGGGCTTGCAGGGCACGTCGGATACGCCTGTTCAGGCGCGCTGTCAGCCGCCTTTGATCCACCAGCAACCGAAGTGGCGGGTCAGCCCGAACACGGTGCGCGACGGGGTGACGCCGTTGGCCAGGGTCTGCTCCAGGCGCAGCGCAACCGGCGCTGCGCGGCGCGGGGCCGGTGCGGGCGCGGCGGTCGCCTCGCTGCCGGGCGCGGCGCTGTCGGCGCTCGCGGCGTTGTCGCCGTCCATGCCGGCGGGGCGGCCCAGGCCGGTGGCCGGCGCGGGCGGCGCGACCGGCGGCAGCGGCGCCAGCGCGGCGTTGGGCGGGGCCGGCGGCAGCGTGGTCCAGGGGCCGGGGCGCGGCGCGGGCGGGGGCTCGGATGCGGCGCCCATCACCGGCGCGATATCCAGCAACGGCCGCTGCGCGATCGCGTCCAGGCGCTGGACGATCGCATAGCCCTGGTCGTCGGACATGCCGGCGAAGTGATAGACCGCCGCCAGCTTGTTGCCGTCGTGGGCATCGATGGCGGTGGTGATCGCGCCGACCAGATCGCGCAGATTGCGCGCGCAGCCGCCCACGTAGGCGGCCTCGGGTTTGGCCGCCGCCGCCGCACCGCGCGGAAGCCGATCGACACCGCCGACGGCGGCGCAATCGCGATCGGTGTAGACGGAATTGCCGCGCGCGTCCGTGCAGCGGCGGATCTGCGCCTGGGCGGCGCTCGGCGACAGCGCGGCCGCGACCAGCGCGAGCGGCGGCAGCAGGGTCAGGAGACGGACGGGGAAAGGCATCGGCGAAGACTAGCGCCGAGGGCCGGGCAGGGACAGTGCAGCGGTCGCGGGGTGTGGTCAACCGAAGCGACGATGCTCTGCCGTTGCGGCCTGAAGCGATGAATCTTCGGCTTCGGCGAAAGCTGAAATCCAACCGCAGCGACGTCGCCGCGTCGCTGCGATTCGCAGTAACAAATCGTAGGTCGTCATTCCGGCAAAACCCAAAACCCATTTCCGTCTTGCCGTTGCTCTTCGCTCCCCCCGCCGCCCCGAACTCGCCACAGGCAAACAGAGACCCGAAGGGCGGCGCGCAGGATGCGCGCCGTGCGCTACCCAGGCCATGGATGGCCTGTGTGGCGCATCCCCGCGCCCGCATCGAACCATAGTGGCTCTTGATTCGAAAACAGGGAAAGCGCCTTTCTTTGGTTACTTTCTTTGGCAAGACAAAGAAAGTGACCCGGCCGCTTGCGGACGGAAGCTGTTGATCTTGGCTTGTCGTCACTCATTGCAATGAGAGAAGCAGGAGCCAAGTCAAAATGGATTCCGGCTTTCGCCGGAATGACGGGTTGGGGGTTGCGAGGTTTCTGGAAGCTATGGCGGAGCTACGTCGCTGCGGTTGGATTTCGGCTTTCGCCGGAATGACGGGGTCGCGGTGTGGCGTCGTTGCTGTATTGGCGCAGTCGCGGCTTGCGCCGCTCCTACAGTCGAATACGAAACCAGCCGGAGCCCCTGTAGGAGCTGCGCAAGCTGCGACCGCGAAAACAGAACCGCGGCGAAAGCCCAGTAACTCCCCAACTGATGAACCCACCGCACACAACCCAAAAAACACCGCGCGGCGCCCCAAGGCGCCGCGCGGTGCGCGAGATCAGCGGAAACCCGCCACCGTCGCCGCGCGCTCATTGAGCACACGCGCATTGTTGCTCTTCGCCGCCGTACCCATCGGCGAACCGTTGTAAGTGATGTTCGGATTCGACCAATAATTCAAACGCGGACAGTTGCTGCCGCAGTTGTAAGCCATGATCGTGCGCCAGGCGTTGCCCGGACCCCAATAGCCGTGGCCATACGGATAGATGGTGTTGTTGCCGTTGCTCGGATCGTGGTGCGCGCCGAAGTTATGGCCGATCTCGTGGGCGAAGCTGTAGTAACCGGTCATGCAGCTCGCACCGACCACGCTGAAGGCGTTGGACGCGCTCGAGTTGAGATAGCCCAGCCCGCAATACGCCGGGTCGGTGATGATCAGCACGTTGACGTCGGCTTTGATGCTGTTGCGGGTGGCGTGGTAGCCGTCGAGATAACCGTCGCTGGTGCCGGCGAAGCGGCTCAGGTCGGTGTCGAAGCCGGCCGAGGTGTAGCCGTCGGTGTACTGGCCGGCCAGCTCGAAGCGCACGTTGACCGCGCTGTTGGTGAAGCTCTGGTTGCTTTCGGTGATGGCCAGGTTGGCCTTGGTCAGGGTGTTGCCGACTGCGTTGGCGGCGGCCTGGGTGTAGACCACCATCACCCGCACCACGCTCGGCGCTTTCTCGCCGGCCTTGGCCTCGTCGAACTTGGGATCGAGCTTGACCGGCGTATACGGCAGCGCGGCATAGGCGGCCGGATGGTCTTCGGGCATCTTCGATTCGTCGATCAGGCTGATCGCGTGGCCGCCGGCCTTGAGCGGATCGATGCGGTAGAGCTTGCCGCCGCTGCGCACGGTGCCGGACATCTGATTGCCCTGGCGCACCAGGATCGCCGACTCTTCCGGATTGTCGATCAGCTCGGCGCCGGTGAACTGGTTGATGCGCTTGAGCTGGGCTTTCGGGTCGCCGACCATGCCCTGCCAGATCACGATGCCGTCGGCCTTGCGCTGCGCCTGCAGCTTGTGCGCCTTCAGGCTGACGCCGGGGGCGAGGTTGAGCAGCAGTTGGTCCTGGGTCTCGGTGACTTGCGTGGTGTCGGCGCGGACCAGGTCGACGCGCACCGCGGCGCGCTCGGCCTTGACCGCCTTGAACGTGATGTCGGCGTCGGCGCTGCGCGCCAGCGTGCTGGCCGGCGCGGAGAACAGCGGCGCCGGTTCGGCCGCGACTGCGGCGCCGGCGGCGCCGAGCGAAAGGGCGATGGCGAAATTCAACGGCAAGAGCTTGTTGCGGACACTCATGTGCGCACTCTCCATTGGGGACCGCTGCGCGCCGCGGGGCCCGTGGCCGGGCCGGCGGTGGCGGTCGCGAGGGCATCGCTCGTCGTGGCGATGCATCCTGACGCCAGTGGGCGCGCACGCGGTCGCGCGGCTCAAGACCGAACTTGTCGCAAGGCAAGCGCAAGCTGAGACCTGCGCGTGCAGTTCGCCATTGCCGCAGCGCGGCGCTGCGCGTTTTTGTGAGTTGCGTCGTTTCGCTTCAGCAGGGTGAACGCGGCGGTTCGGCCGGGTTTTCGCGGCCGATAGTTTTCGCCGTTTTGTGCAGGCGGCCGATGTGTGGGAGGGGCTTCAGCCCCGACGCTCTTCGCTCAGACCGCGGCGATCAGGAACAAGCGCGTCGGGACTGAAGTCCCTCCCACAGGCCGCTCAGGCGATGCGCGCGAGCACCGACAAGGTCGGCTTGGCGAGGTTGAGCGTGTAGAAGTGCAGCCCCGGCGCGCCGCCTTCGATCAGCCGGCTGCACAGCTGGGCCACGACCTCGGCGCCGAACTCGCGGATGCTGTCGGCGTCGTCGCCGTAGGCCTGCATGCGCTGGGCGATCCAGCGCGGGATCTCGGCGCCGCACAGCTCGGAGAAGCGGCGCAACTGGCTGAAATTGGCGATCGGCATGATGCCCGGCACGATCGGGATGTCGATGCCGGCCGCGCGCACGTCGTCGACGAAACGGAAGTAGGCGTCGGGGTTGTAGAAGTACTGGGTGATCGCGCCGTCGGCGCCGGCGCGGACCTTGCGCTTGAAGTTCTCCAGGTCCGACAGCGCGTCGCGCGCCTGCGGATGGGTCTCCGGATACGCCGCCACTTCGATGTGGAAGTGGTCGCCGGTTTCGGCGCGGATGAATTCGACCAGTTCGTTGGCGTAGCGCAGGTCGCCGGCGCTGGCCATGCCCGAGGGCAGATCGCCGCGCAGGGTGACCAGGCGGCGGCAGCCGATCTCGCGATACAGCGCCAGCAGTTCGCGGATTTCGCTGCGGGTGCCGCCGACGCAGGACAGATGCGGGGCGGCGTCGAGCGCGTGCTTCTGGCGCAGGCGGCGGATGGTCTCGGGCGTGTAGCTCAGGGTCGAGCCGCCGGCGCCGAAGGTGCACGAGACATAGCTCGGCGCGAACGCGCGCAGCTTCGCCGCGGTCTTGTCGAGCTGGCTGCGCTGCTCGTCGGTCTTGGGCGGGTAGAACTCGAAGCTGATCGGCAGCATGGGCGGGGCCGTGGCGAGGGGTTCGGGGGATAATATCTCTTTATCGCGATGGAATGGAATATCGCCCGGGCGGGGCTAGGACCAAAGTCGCACGGCGCCGCCGCTTGACTCGGCGCGGCCGCGGCGCCATCCCTGCAGGCAGTCCTTTCAGGCGGCCGGCATGAGCGAAGACGTACTCGACAATCCGATCTGGGCCTCGCTGCGCAGCCGCCACCGCGCGCTGGCGCTGGGCGAGGGCGCGGTGACGCGCTATCCGGCGCAGGTGGCGCCGTTCCTGGGTGTGGCTGCGGACGCGCAGATCGACGACGCAGCGCTGCGAGCGCTGGTGCCGGCGGGCGACACCGCGCTGGGGCTCGGCCGCGCGCCGGCGCTCGGCGCCGGCTGGGAGCTGCGCCCGGTCGCCGATCTGGCGCAGATGATCTGCCGCGCGCCGGTGCCGGTGCCGGCGGTGGCGGGCGAGGCGCCGATCGTCGAACTCGGCGCGGACCGGCGCGAGGACGTGCTGGCGCTGACCGCGCTGGTCTATCCGCACTATTTCCGGCCGCGCACGATGGAACTGGGCCGCTACTTCGGCCTGTACGAGGACGGGCGGCTGGCGGCGATGGCCGGCGAGCGCATGGGCATGGACGGCTACACCGAGCTCAGCGCGATCTGCACCCATCCGGATTTCCTCGGCCGCGGCCACGCGCGCCGGCTGCTGGCGTTCCTGGCCAACGACAACCACGCGCGCGGACGCATCCCGTTCCTGCACGTCAGCCACGAGAACCCGCGCGCGGTCGAGCTGTACCTGCGCAACGGCTTCGAACTGCGGCGCGATATTGCGTTCTGGTCGCTGCGGCAGGCCGGCTGAGCGCAGCGGGCCGCGGCGGGCGCCGCTCGTCCGATCCCGCCGCCGCTCGCCCGGCCCAGCCGCCATTGCTCACGGATCTCCCCAAGCCGGCGCGAGGGCCCGGCAAAGTGGCGCCACTCCGCCACCCCCCGAGGAATCCGTCATGCCGCAATCCCGCCCTGCCAATGCCCTGCGCCGCATCGTCTTCGCCTTGACCGTGCTGTTCGCCGCCGGCGCCGCGCAGGCCGCCAGCGAGCGCTTCCAGGATCTGAGCATCGAAGTCGTCGGCCAGGGCCGGCCGGTGCTGATGATCCCCGGCCTCAATTCCGGCGCCGACACCTGGCGCGAAACCTGCGCCGCGCTGCAGGCCGACAAGGTGCAGTGCCACATCGTCCAGTTCCCCGGCCTGGCCGGCGCGCCGCCGATCAAGACCGCGGCCTACAACGACGCCATGCGCGACGAGCTGCTGGCCTACATCGAGCAGCGCAAGCTGGTGCGTCCGGTGGTGATCGGCCACAGCCTCGGCGGTTTCGTCGCGCTGAAGATGGGCATCGCCAAGCCGCAGGCGATCGACAAGCTGGTCATCGTCGACACGCTGGGCTTCCTCGGCTCGCTGTACGGCCCGACCTTGACCGCGGAAACGATCCGGCCGATGGCCGAGGGCATGCGCGCGATCGTGCTGAACCAGCCGCAGGCGCATTACTTCCGCGGCATCGCCGTCACCGCGCAGGGCATGACCGCCAGCGACGACAAGGTCGCGCTGCTGCGCCGTTGGGGCGAGGACAGCGACCGCGCTACCACCGCGCAGGCGCTGGTGGAGATGATGACCACCGACCTGCGCCCGGAGCTGGACAAGGTCAAGGCGCCGACCCTGGTGCTGGCCGGCTGGGTCGGCGGCGCCCGCTACGGCGCCACCCGCGAGTCGACGTTGGCGATGTTCAAGCAGCACTACGCCAAGCTCGACGGCGTGCGCATCGAGATGAGCCAGGACGGTTACCATTTCCTGATGTGGGACGATCCGCAGTGGCTGCAGGATCAGGTGCGCGGTTTCCTGGCCGAGCCCAAGCCCGCCGGTTGAACCTCTACGCACCGAGCGGCGGATCGCATGACGCGACCGCCGCGCCGCGGCCCGGCGGCCCTTTCCTCCACCCGTTCCGACCCCGACTCCGAAGCGATCCATGTTGCGAGACTCGACCCGTTCGGCCTTGATCGACGCTGCGTTCTGGGCGGGCTACTGCGCCTTCAATCTGAGCATGTCGGCGGCGTTCGGCCGGGTCACATCCGGCGCGGTGGTGATCGCAGTCGCGCTGGCGGCGGAGTTGTGGCTCGCCGGCCGGCTGATGCGCCGCATCGCCCACCGCCGCCATTGGTTCGAACTGGGGCCGCTGCGGCTGGCCGTGCGCCTGTTCGCTTGCGTGGTGATCGGCGCGGCGCTGTCGCAATTGTTGTTGGTTCCGCCGTTGTGGATCGCGGCCAAGGGTAACTGGATCTACCTGGGGCCGGACAACCTCGCCGGCTTCGCCTGGCCGATGCTGCTGATGTACTGGGCGCAGACGGCGATGGCGCTGGCGCTGTGGACCGCGCTGTGGAGCTGGACGGTGGCGATGCGCCGCTACCGCGAGGGCGAGATCGCCCGGCTCAACGCCGAATCGCTGCGCAACGCGTCCGAGCTGGACGCGCTGCGCGCGCGGCTGAACCCGCATTTCGTATTCAACGCGCTCAACAACCTGCGCGCGCTGATCAACGAAGACACCGAGCGCGCGCGCGAACTGGTCACGCGGCTGTCTTCGACCCTGCGCCACGCGCTCGACCATAGCCAGCGCGAACACGTCAGCGTGGCCGAGGAGCTGGCCGTGGTCGACGATTACCTCGCGGTCGAATCGGTGCATTACGAAGACCGGCTGCGGGTGACGCGCGAGATCGACCCGGCCGCGCTGGAACTGCGCTTGCCGCCGATGGCGCTGCAACTGCTGGTGGAGAACGCGATCAAGCACGGCATCGCCCGCACCCCCGGCGGCGGCGAGCTCAGCCTGCGCGTGCGCGGCGACGGCGGGCGGCTGCGGATCGAGGTCGGCAACCCCGGCCGGATCGAGCCCGAATCGGTGCGCCGCGGCGTCGGCCTGGCCTACCTGCGCACGCGCCTGGCCCACGCCTCGCCGCCGGGCGCGTTCGAACTGCGCCAGCACGGCGCGCGGGTGTCGGCGCAGCTGGAGATTTCGCAATGAACCTGCGCCCGTTGAGCGTACTGATCGTCGACGACACCCGCCTGGCGCGGCAGGAGCTGCGCACCTTGCTGGCGCAATCGCCGCAGGTCGACGTGCTGGGCGAGGCCGAGGACGTGCCGCAAGCGCAGGAAGCGATCGCGCGCTTGCGCCCGGATCTGGTCCTGCTCGACATCCAGATGCCCTCGGGCAGCGGCTTCGACGTCATCGCCGGGCTCGACAGCGCGCCGCTGGTGGTGTTCACCACCGCCTACGACCAATACGCGGTGCAGGCCTTCGAAGCCAATGCGCTGGACTATCTGGTCAAGCCGGTCGAACCCGGGCGCTTGGCCGCGGCGCTGCAACGCGCGCGCCAGCGACTGCCCTTTGATACCGCGCCGAGCGAACCGCGCGGTCCGCTCGGCGCCGACGACCAGGTGTTCCTGCGCGACGGCGAACGCTGCTGGTTCGTGGCCTTGCGCGAAGTCCACCGCATCGTCGTCGACGGCAACTACGCGCGGGTCTGGTTCCGCAACGAATGCGCGCTGCTGGCGCGCAGCCTCAGCGCGCTGGAAGCGCGCCTGGACCCATCGCTGTTCTTCCGCGCCAACCGCAACACCCTGGTCAACCTGCGCTCGGTGAAGTCGGTGGAACTGGCGGTGGGCGACGGCTACGAGCTCGAACTCAAGGACGGCAGCCGGGTCGAGGTGTCGCGGCGGCAGTCGCGGGAGTTGCGCGAGCGATTGTCGTTGTAGGGGATGCGCCGAGGCGGTCGTCGATGGGCCGTCGGAGCGATGCGTCGATGTCGACTGAATAGAAAAACGGACGCTGCGAGGCGTCCGTTTTTGCTTGGCGATTGCCGTGCGGAAATGCACCGGAAGTGAGTAAAAAAACACTGTTTTTTCGAACTTGAATCTCTGCATCGCCGATAACGAAAATATCGGTGGGCGGTCAACGACGACAGCCCCGGCGCTCAGGCGATAGCCATCGGCGCCGCAGCCCTTCGTTCTCGGGTTCGAACATGCTCACAGGGACGCGTTTCGCGCAGCGCAAATTCGGCCGCTGCGCCAAGTCTTGGCTTTCGAGGCTCGCCTTGGTCTGGCTCGCAGCGGTCTTCGTTCCGGTTGCCGTCGCGCAGGAAAGCCAGATCGCGTGGAAGATCGTCGTTCCCACCGGCCAGACTCAATCCCACAACACCTATCAACAGGCCGCCGACGCGATCAAGGCGCTGCCCTACGGTGGACAGGGCCCTAATCCGTATCCCTTCGTTACCGTCGTCAAAGACAACCTGCTGCGCGCCGACGGCAAAGGGACGATCACCTACTGGATGGGCCTGAAAGAGCCCTTGGATCCGGAGTGGGGCTACGACGCCACCCTCGGTTCCGGCGTGAGGCACCCCACGGAGGCGCTCGCTGTTGCCGAATTGGAAGCCTTCTACAACGAGCTTGCCCCTGCGTGCCCGGCCACCGCAAAGGCCACTGCGTCCAACGCCTGGACGCCGCCCGATCCGCAGTTCGCGGGAATGCTGGAGAACCGCACGTTCGACATCGTGTACTTCAGCGGCGACAACACCGACACCCGTCCGTGCGTGAAGGACAGCACGGATACGATGGAACTGTCCCGCACACGGCGGACGCAGTGCCCGGTGCCCCATATGAACTGGAGCAACCAGCGCGGCGCCTGCGTGAACGAGGACTTCGTCGCGACGATCAGCACCGACAAGATCAAGAGCTGCGAGGGAGAAGGGATGCCTGCGTTCGCCCCCCTCGACGGAATGGTCGGCAACCCGTGCAACGTCAAGACCGGCGAGAAGAGCGAGAACCAGATCGACTTCGACCTGGGCTGGATCTCCCTCACGCGCAGCTATCATTCCGGCATCGCCGTGCGTTCGGGCGGCTTCGGTCCGGGCTGGACCCATTCGCTGGACCTGCGGCTGAGCCTCTCGGCCGATACGCTCGGCATGAGCGGCGGCAACGGCTACCAAGTGCGCTTCGCCAAAGTGGGCAGCGCCTTCATTGCCGCCGACAGCAGCGGCGATCGGATCGTCGCCTCGGGCTCGCAGTGGCTGCTGCATCGCCCAGGCGAGGTCTTGGTGTTCGACAGCCAAGGCCGCCTGGTGGAGCGGCAGGCCGAGGACGGGACCAAGCTGGCCTATGCCTACGGCGCATACGACCGCCTGGACTCGGTGACGCATTCGACCGGCCGGTCGGTGAAGGTCAACTACGCCGGCAACTCCAGCGACGCGCTGATCTCGTCGATCACGTCGGGGGGAGCAACCCTGGCCAGCTACACCTATACGTCAGGGCGCCAAGTCGAAACCGCGGCGTTCCCCAGCGGTGGCCAGCGCAAGTACCACTACGAGGACAGCCGCTTCCCGCGCCACCTGACCGGCGTGACCCATGAGGACAACAAGCGCTACAGCACCTTCGCCTACGACGCCAAGGGCCGCGTGATCTCCAGCCATCACGACGGCGGCGCCGACGGCGTCACCCTGAGCTACCGCTCCCAGGGGGGCGCTGTTGTCACCGACGCGCTTGGACAACAGACGACCTACGGACTCACCACAGGCAGCGGCGCCTTGCCGCGGCGAGTCAGCGATTTGGTGGATGGTCGTGGCGCGGTAAGCCAAACCTACAATGCCGAATCGACGGATTTCCGCGGTCGCGCCAGTTTGGGCACCGATCGACGAGGCATCCAAACCGGATATGCCTACGCCGAGGCCAACGATGCGGTCACCGGCGCGCTCGCGCGCACCGTCACGACCACCGAGGCCGTCGGCAAACCCGAGCAGCGGGTCAGCACCGCGACGACCGATGTCGCCAGCAACCGCCTGATCCGCTCGGCCATCGGCAACCGGGAAACCCGCATCACCCGTAACGCCCGCATGCAGCCGCTGAGCGTGGCCGTGCGCGACACCGCCGCCAATGTGACACGCACCACCGCCTACACCTACTGCGAAGCCGCCGATGTCGCCGCCGCCAACAGCGCCTGCCCACTCCTGGGCCTGCTGAAGTCGGTGGATGGCCCGCGCACAGACGTGAACGACATCACTCGCTTCGAGTATTACAGCAGCGACGACAGCACCTGCGCGACCACGCCGGCGCTGTGCACCTTCCGCAAGGGCGACCTGCGCAAGACCATCGATGCGGCGGGCCTGGTCACCGAAATCTCCGGCTACGACCCTCAGGGCCGGGTGTTGTCGGTGGTCGACCCCAACGGCGTGGTCACCGACGCCGAGTACAACACCCGCGGCTGGCTGACGGCCAGCAAGGTGCGCGGTACCGACAACGCCGTCGAGACGGACGACCTGGTCACCAAGATCGAGTATTTCCCCACCGGCCTGACCAAGCAGGTCACGCTTCCGGACGGAAACTTCACGACCTTCGCTTACGACAACGCGCAGCGCCTGACCGGCGTGACCGACCGCTCCGGCGCGACGGTGCAGTACACCCTGGACCTGGCCGGCAACCGCAAGGTCGAAGACACCAAGAACAGCGCCGGCACCGTGCAGGCGACGCTGTCGCGCGTCTTCAACGTCCTGGGCCAGGTGCAGACCTACAAGGACGGCCTGAGCCACGCGACCGGCTACACCTACGATGCCGAGGGCCATCCGGACACGACCACCGACGCGCTCGGTCGTGTGAGCGACCAGGACTACGACCCGCTCGGGCGATTGGTCAAAACCTTGCAGGACGTCGGCACCGGCCGGATCAACGCCGAAACCAAGATCGAGTACGACGCGCTCGATCAAGTGACCAAGGTGATCGATCCCAAGGGCCTGTCCACGGTCTACGCGCGCAACGGATTCGGCGAGTTGACCCAGCTGACCAGCCCCGACACCGGCGTGACCGGCTACACCTACGATGCAGCAGGCCAGACCAAGACGCGGACCGATGCGCGCGGCATCGCCACCACGTACAGCTACGACGCATTGGGCCGCCTCACCCAGCGGGCCTATCCCACCGCCGTGCTGGGCACGACCTACACCTACGACACGGTCGCGTCCGGCTGCCCGACCGGAGAGACCTTCTCCAAGGGGCGGCTGAGCCAGTCCGTCGGCACCGGTGGCGCCTTGCGCTATTGCTACGACCGCTTCGGCCGCATGGTCCGCAAGATCGTGGTCACCACCGGCCCGGTGCTGACGCTGCGCTACGCCTACACGGCAGCAGGCGCCCTGAAGTCGGTGACCTATCCCGATGGCAGCGTGGCCGACTACGTGCGCGGCAACCACGGCCGGATCACCCAGATCGGCGTGACCCGCCCCGGCTCGACCCGCGAGATCCTGTTGACCGCGGTCGGCTATGCCGCTTACGGCCCGTTCGCTGGCTGGGTGTACGGCAACAGCCAGCCGATGACGCGCAACGTCGACCGCAACTACGACGTCTCGCGTCTGGTCGGCTCGGCGCCCGATGGCCTGTCGCTGCATCTGACCCGCGACGAGGTCGGCAACGTCAGCCGCTTCAGCACGGAGAACCAATCGACCATCCTGGCGCGCCACCACTACGATCGGCTCGACCGCCTGACCCAGACGCAGGACGGTCCGACCGCGACACCGCTGGAAACCTACGGTTACGACGCCACCGGCAACCGCACCAGCTTCCAGAGCGGAGCGAGCGCGGCGCAGAGCTATACGTTCCCGAGCGCCAGCCACCGCCTGCAAAGCGTCGCCGGCATCGCCCGTACTTACGACGCCGCCGGCAATACCACCAGCGCCGGAGGTACTGCCAAACAGTACGTCTACAACGACCTGGGCCGCCTGGGCCAGTTCAAGGTCGACGGCGCGGTGAAGATGAACTACGCCTACAACGGTTTGGGACAGCAGGCGCGCCGCTACAACGAAACCAGCATCCGGCACGCGCTGTATGACGAGGCCGGCAATTGGCTAGGCGAGTACGACAACGCCGGCGCTGCTCTGCAGCAGGTCGTGTGGATGGACGACCTGCCGGTCGGCGTGATCCAAGGCTCAGGCGCGACGCAGAAGCTGTACTACATCGAGCCTGATCATCTGGGTACGCCGCGGATCGTGGTCGATCCCACCCGCAACAAAGCGGTGTGGACCTGGAACATCAAGAGCGAAGCGTTCGGCAACACGCCGCCGAATGAAGATCCGGATCTCGACGGCACGAAGTTCGTGTTCGACATGCGGTTCCCGGGGCAGCGGTTCGATGCGGTCAGCGGGCTGATCTACAACTACTATCGTGACTATGACCCAACAACAGGTCGATATTTACAAAGCGATCCCATTGGGCAGTTGGGCGGGATCGATACGTATGGCTACGCCGGAGGGAGTCCGCTTTCTTTCTCTGATCCGTCGGGTCTTCTGACAGTTAGAGCGTATGTAAATCGTGGTGGTGGACGAGGGAACGAGTGGCGGTATGCCTTGGAGTTCAATCCGTTCTCAATAAAGAATGCTCCTGGTTGGGGTGGGATGCTTAGGAAAGGTGTCAATAAGCTTGAGACTGCAATCAAAACTATGAAGCCCAGTGGGGTTGGGCCACTGCATCCTGTTCGCGACTATCTTGAGTGCGGGCAGTTGGATGGCAAGCTGAAGGACGAATATGAACGTGCAGGCTATCAGCCAGGACAGCAGTTGACCCGCGCACAAGCCGAGGCATTCCTCAACTCGATGTACCTATCGCACGCAGAGATGCGCAAGTTGTATGACCGACCGGGCGCTATGCTCGATAATGCCGAGTCGGCGGGCATGGGGAATTGGTTCAATTCACTGATGGATCAAGCGCATCCGGGGGAGCTCTAGTGACTTATCTGAGAAGGTTTGGATTGGCTTCGTTTTCATCGTTTGTAGTCCTGTTGAGCTACACGCTGGCATTGAAGATTTCTTCCCAAATCAATGCCGATATCCTATTGGCGATTACCATGGGGGCGCTGGCGTGTTGTTTGGTTGCCGGCGGGATTGCGGCAGCGATTTTTCGAAGAAATATGATTGTGCTGGTGATTTCGTCCCAGATACTGTCTATTGCTTTAATCGGCATTGTATGGCGCCTATGAGGGCGGTAGGCACGTAGTTGGATTCGGCGCGCTGATGCGTGTTGCCGCTTCACATTGGATCGCTTGGTCCAGTTCAAGGTCGATGGTGCGCTGAAGATGAAAGCTACGCCTACAACGGCCTGAGGCAGCAAGCACGCCTTTACAAGAAACCAGCATCCGGCATTTGTAGTACGCCTAAGACGGCAGTTGGCTGGGCGAGTAAGACAATGCAGGCACTGCGCTGCATTGTCGTTTGGATGGACGACTTGCCGGTCGGCGTAATTCAAGGAGCCGAGACGACACAGAAGCCGTACTGCATTGAGCCTGATCATTTGGGCGCGCCGAGGATTGTAGTCGACCCGAGCCGCAGCAAGGCGATGTGAGCATGGAGCATCGAGAGCGAAGCGTTCGGCAACACACCGCCGAATGAAGATCCGGATCTCGACAGCACGAAGTTCGTGTTCGATATGCGGCTCCCGGGGCGGCGATGCGATTCCGCCAGCGGGTTGGTCTACAACTACTTTCGCGACTGCGATTCGGCCGCTGGTCGATACATTAAAAGTGATCCGATTGGTCTGAATGGCGGGGTTGATACTTTTGTCTACGCTAATGCGTAGCCGCTAAATACTATTGATCCCCTGGGGCTGATGGATGTCCGGGCTAGGAGATTTCTTGGCGGAGAGTTTCGAGGGCAAGTCCGATTCTTAGTGAGATTCTATGGTCCGGTGAGCGGTAGGTTAAGGGGCTTTAAGGCATTTCTGATGAGTCCCTTGCCTGGTGGCGCCAAGCAGTTTGACAGGGGTCTGAATTATTTGGATGGCGATCCATCCGGGGTTGGCTCAATCCCGTGCACAAAATCAAGCAAGCGAGGGATGTGCGATGGATATGATGATGAGGCGAAGAAGATCTACGAAAAAATATTCGAAAGTTGGTCGCCAGTAGATACCATTTCTGCCGATCAGCTTGTTAGCTATGTGGCGGCGGTGAAGGCATCCAATCCGAATCTTCGTTACGATGCTGGGCTTATGATCACGGAGTCGGCCAATGGTCTTCCGTTTGAGTGAAGGCAGGTGTTGGCTTGTAGCGCTGCTGGCGATGATCGTTTCAATCGTCGTATCGATATGGCCTTTGGGAGAGGTGAAATCCCAGTTCTTTGTGCTTCTGGCGGGAGCTCTATCTGCCTATCTCGTGTTGGTGGGCTATGTGGCGGCAAGATTGATCTGCTGGATAGATTCGAAGGGCTTTGGATTTGGAAGAACTATTTGCGTGTTCGCTACGTTCGCTTTTTTGCTGGCGATGTCATGGGGCGTGTTCGGCGGCTACTTCATCCTTTCATCTTCACAAGGGTTGCAGTCGACGGAGCAGTTGGCTGTCGACTACCTGCTTAGAAGGGCGTTGAAAATACAGCAGTCGCTGATGATTGCATTGCCAGTTTTATCGGTTGTATCAAAAAAAGTGGTGGACTCGGTTGGCTCAATACTTGTGTTAGTGATTGCTATGGCTCTACTGCTTGGATAAATAAAGTATTGATGCACTAACGCCTCCCGATTGAGCATCATCGGGGCCGGGGCCCAGAGCGGATGGCGTCGGCAAAACACCACCAGCGTCGGAGGTACCGCCAAGCAGTACGTCTACAACGACCTTGCCGCCTGACTCAGTTCAAGGTCGACGGCGCAGCCAGAGGTGCGAGACGCGCCGGAAGTGATATTGATTATTTTGTGCTTCCCTCTAGCATCAGGCATTTCGAGGGGCTTGAGGCGAAGCCTCCTGGGATAGATCCAAGCCATGGAATTATTCCTGGTGTTGGAAATCTCAGTATTGGGCCGGTAATGAGATTCGAGCCAACGAGGCGAAAGATGGCTGAGTTGAAGTGCTATTGGTTTAAGTTTGAGATGTTTTCACAGCCCACTTCTCTTAATATTGGGTGTGGAGTGACCGCGCATGATTATAGCGACGCGATTGGGTTGCTCCGAAGCAAGGTATTTGATGGCAATGATTTCGTTGTTCTAAACTTTCATGAGGACGTTAAGCTGTCGGAATTGGACCAGTCTCATGTAGTGCCGAACATGGGGGTTATCACCAGCCGGGGCATCTGGTTTCCTCTTGGCTATGATTGATCGGCGCTGGTTACTTCGCCTGCTTACTCATAGGGCAATTGGATAGTCTTGCAGAGTCCTGATCTTTAAGTGACTGCCATGATCAAGTTATTTCTAGCTGCGGTGGCGCTTTTTTCGATTATTTCCTGTGGTTTCTTTTCGGTTGCGTTTGGGCTTGGCGTTGCGAACTGGGCGCTGCAGTCCGACGGGGGTGCGTTTATTTTTTTAGGGGCGGGTTTTTTGGTGTCGTTTCCCTTGGCCTTGTTTGCCGTTGGAAGTGCCATCGGCGTTCGAGTGAGGCTAGTTGCAGCGCCTCTGGTCAAATTTTTCTCATCGTGTTTTTTGGCGGGTATTACGTTTGACTTGATTCGATATCCTTTCGGGTTCAAGTTGATCGGATTGGTTTCATTGCTATTGTTGGTCGGCTTGGCGCTTGGGAGACGGCCACCTTTCGTTAAGAATCATGTAGGAGTGGCCGGCAAGTCCTGCTGATAAATCGCGGGCGGGCGATGGAGAACGTCTGTCTTGGGCGTGGCTTCGCGAGTCGCCAGTAGCGCTGCTTAGCTGGTGAACTTGCCGCGTGTGCGGTGGCCGAAGCTCGTAAAAACTTGCAAGAGATGACGAATTGGCATAGCGAGGATCGTTTGGCGGATGAAGCTGCGAATGCTTACGGCCGAAACGCGGCGTCTGATGGCGGCTCTTGTCAGCAACAATGTTCGGTATACATTGTTAAAGGTATAAACCCGATATACCTGCCGTAAAGGACGAGGCTATGGGTAAGTTGATCAGTAAAGGGGCGAGCTTTCTGCTTGCCGCAACGCTGCTGTCAGGGTGTATGGAAAAAAGTGACAGCTACAACTCGGTGGGTGATGCAAGGGCGAGCCGGGTGTTTGAAAAGGGGTGGCTGCCAGATTTGCTTCCGGCGTCTACCCGCAAACTAAAGGTGTCCACATCGGTTGAGATATCGGCTGGGCGCGGAAGCTTTAGTTTCAGTAAGCAAGATTACGCTCCATTCTTGTCTAGGCTGGCTCCGTACAACGGGGCGCTGTCTAAGGTCGAAGCGGACAGTGCCTCCATGAAAAAGATGCTTGGCGATGGGTATGAGCCGCGCTCCTATGCATCAGGTTCGACGAACTGGGTCTTTCTCTGCAGCAAAGACGAAGCTATTTGCAACTTTTTTGTATGGCAGTAAAACCTAAGGCAGGCGGTGACAGGATTCGAGTCGCCCGGCGGAAGCGGCGCGACGCGTGGGGGAACTCGGCGCGAGCGCCGCTGGGGCGACATACGGCTCCTGTCGCGCGTGGAGACGAAGACGGCCGCTCGCAGTTGGCTGTTTCATAACGGCATTACTCCGAGACAAAAAAACGGGCGCCCGAAGGCGCCCGTTTTCATTTACAGCTTATCGCCCGAAGGCGACCCGATCAGTAGCGGTAATGATCCGGCTTATACGGACCTTCCACCGCCACGCCCAGGTACTTGGCCTGGTCGTCGGTCAGGGTGGTGAGCTTCACGCCGATCTTTTCCAGGTGCAGGCGCGCGACTTCTTCGTCGAGCTTCTTCGGCAGGATGTAGACCTTCGGCTCGTAGGTGTCCTTGTTCGCCCACAGGTCGATCTGGGCCAGGGTCTGGTTGGAGAACGAGTTCGACATCACGAAGCTCGGGTGGCCGGTGGCGCAGCCGAGGTTGACCAGGCGGCCTTCGGCCAGCAGGAAAATCGAGTTGCCGTTGGCGAAGGTGTACTTGTCGACCTGCGGCTTGATGTTCAGGCGCTTGGCGCCCGACGCGTTGAGCGCGTCGACCTGGATCTCGTTGTCGAAGTGGCCGATGTTGCAGACGATGGCCTGGTCCTTCATCTTCGACATGTGCTCGAGCGTCAGCACGTCCTTGTTGCCGGTGGTGGTGACGTAGATGTCGCCGCGGCCCAGGGTGCTTTCGACGGTGTTGACTTCGAAGCCTTCCATCGCCGCCTGCAGGGCGTTGATGGGGTCGATTTCGGTGACCACGACGCGGGCGCCGTAGGCGCGCAGCGAGTGGGCCGAGCCCTTGCCGACGTCGCCGTAGCCGCACACCACCGCGACCTTGCCGGCCAGCATCACGTCCATCGCGCGCTTGAGGCCGTCGGCCAGCGACTCGCGGCAGCCGTAGAGGTTGTCGAACTTGCTCTTGGTGACCGAGTCGTTGACGTTGATCGCCGGGATCAGCAGCGAGCCGGCTTCGGCCAGCTGGTACAGACGGTGCACGCCGGTGGTGGTCTCTTCCGAGACGCCCTTCCAGTGCTTGACCACTTCGTGCCAGAAGCCCGGGCGCTCGGCGTGGACGCGCTTGAGCAGGTTCTTGATGACCTGCTCTTCGTGGTTGCCCGACGGGGTGTTGACCCAGCCGTCGCCGTTTTCGAGCTCATAGCCCTTGTGGATCAGCAGGGTCACGTCGCCGCCGTCGTCGACGACCAGCTCCGGGCCCTGGCCGTTGGGGAAGCTCAGCGCGGCCAGGGTGCAGTCCCAGTATTCCTCCAGCGACTCGCCCTTCCAGGCGAACACCGGGGTGCCGCTGGCGGCGATCGCCGCGGCGGCGTGGTCCTGGGTCGAGAAGATGTTGCACGAGGCCCAGCGCACGTCGGCGCCGAGGTCGCGCAGGGTCTCGATCAGCACCGCGGTCTGGATGGTCATGTGCAGCGAGCCGGTCACGCGCACGCCCTTGAGCGACTGCGCGGCGGCGTACTTCTTGCGGATCGACATCAGGCCCGGCATTTCGTGCTCGGCGATGTCGATTTCCTTGCGGCCCCAGTCGGCCAAGGAGATATCGGCGACCTTGTAATCGCCTTCGGTCGAGAAGGTCTTGGGTACAGCGTTCATTCGGATTAGCTCCAGTGCGGGGGGAGCCGGCGGGATGCCGGGTCCGGCGAGTCGCGAAGACTCAAACCGGGCGCCGTTGGGACCTGCGCCTCGCCGAGCCTGGCCGTGTCCGTCACGGTCGCAGCGCCCCTCGGCGGGCTGAGCGCGCAGTATATCGCGGCCCCCGCGGCGGCCCCAAGGCGGGGCAGCGCGAGACTGAACGCGGCGGCCGCCGCAGGGTGCGATGCGCGTCGACACACGCGGCCTGCCAACCAGCCCCAACGGCATAGGCGCGCGGCCGCGCGGGCCGGCTAAGCTCGGGGCGGGGAGCGCGGCCGCGCATCGCCGCCGGCCGCGACGCGGGCGGGCGGGCGCGCGGCGCTGCGCTCCGTATTTCTCCGCATCCGAGGACCGATCTGCATGAAGCCGCCCGCGCGCCGTTCCGACCGCCGCCTTCCCGCGCCGCCGCGCGCTCCGCAAGTCGCGCTGATCGCGCGCCTGCTGCTGCCGGCCGCATTGGCGCTGAGCCTGTCGGCGCAGGCCGCGCCGGCGGCCTCGTCCGGCAAAGCCGCGGCCGCCGCGCCGGCCGCCGCCGCGAGCGCCTGGGGCGAGGGCTATCAACTGCCGCCCAAGCCGCTGCAGGCCATCGTCGACGCGCCGCGCCGGCCGCAATTGGCGCTGAGCCCGCGCCGCGACCTGATGGCGATGGTGAGCACGCCGTCGCTGCCGGGCATCGATGTGGTCGCCCAACCCGAGCTCAAGCTCGCCGGCCTGCGCATCCACCCGCGCGTGCGCGCGGCCAGCCGCTTCAGCTTCGGCAGCGGCCTGGAGCTGCTGCAGATCGCCAGCGGCAAGACCGTGCAGATCGACGGCCTACCTTCGCCGCTGTCGCTGGCGACGCTGCAGTGGTCGCCCGACCAGCGCTGGCTCGCGTTCAACCGCGTCGACGCCGCCAGCGGCGCCAACGAGCTGTGGCTGGTGGAACTGGAAACCCGGCGCGCGCGCAAGCTCGTCGCCAACCTCAACACCGTGGTCGGCCGCGGCTACGACTGGATGCCCGACAGCCGCCGCCTGCTGGTGCGGCTGCAGCCCGAAGGCCAGGGCGAGGCGCCGTCCGCGGTCGCCGTGCCCGCCGGCCCGGCGGTGCAGGAAACCCAGGCCGGTGGCGGCGTGCGCCAGATCCGCACGTATCAGGATCTGCTGCGCAACGAGAGCGACGCGCGCCTGTTCGCCTATTACCTGCGCACGCAGCTGGCGACGGTGGACCTGGCCGGCCAGACCGCCAAGTTCGGCGCGTCGGATCTGTTCATGGGCGTGTCGGCCTCGCCCGACGGCCGCCATGTGCTGACCACGCGGCTGGAACGGCCGTTCTCGTACCTGGTGCCGGCGTCGATGTTCGCGCGCCGGGTCGAGGTGCTCGATGCCGGCGGCCGCTTCGAATACGAAGTCGCGCGCCTGCCGCTGGTGGACGGCCTGCCGACCGGCAACGACGCCGTGCCGACCGGCCCGCGCGAAGTGCAGTGGCGCGCCGACGCGCCGGCCACGCTGGTGTGGGCCGAAGCGCAGGACGGCGGCGACCCGGCGCGCGCGGCCGAGATCCGCGACGCGGTGTTCATGCAGGCCGCGCCGTTCGACAAGCCGCCGCAGACGCTGGCGCGGCTGGCCGCGCGTTTCGAAGGCGCGCATTGGGGCAGCGGCGAGCTGGCGCTGATCGACGAGTTCTGGTGGAAGAGCCGACAGGTGCGGCAGTGGCGGATCGCGCCCGATCGAGGCGATCGCGCGCCCGAACTGCTTCGCGAAGGCAGCAGCGAAGACCGCTACAACGACCCGGGCACGCCGATGACGGTGATGGACGCGGCCGGCGGCGAGCGCCTGCTGACCGGCGCCGACGGCAACAGCCTGTACTACATCGGCGATGGCGCCTCGGCCGAGGGCGATCGTCCGTTCCTCGACCGGCTGGACCTGTCCGACAAGCGCCGCACCCGCCTGTTCCATTCGCAGGCGCCGTATTTCGAGCGGCCGGTGGCGGTGCTCGACGACGCGGCCAAGGGCCTGCTGACCCTGCGCGAATCGCCGACCGAGCCGGCCAACCTGCAGCGGCGCGAACTCGGCGGCGACGCCGCGCCGGTGGCGTTGACCCACTTCCCGCATCCGACTCCGCAGCTGCGCGACATCAAGAAGGAACTGATCCGCTACAAGCGCAACGACGGCGTCGAACTCACCGCCAACCTGTACCTGCCGCCGGACTACGACGCCAAGCGCGACGGCCCGCTGCCGATGCTGATGTACGCCTATCCGGCCGAGTTCAAGAGCGCCGACGCGGCCAGCCAGGTGATCGGCTCGCCGTACGAGTTCAACGCGGTCAGCTACTGGGGCCCGCTGCCGTACCTGGCGATGGGCTACGCGGTGCTCGACAACCCGACCATGCCGATCGTCGGCGAAGGCGAGCGCGAGCCCAACGACACCTACATCCAGCAGCTCACCGCCAGCGCCCAGGCGGCGGTGGACGAAGTGGTGCGGCGCGGCGTCGCCGACCGCAACCGCATCGCGGTCAGCGGCCATTCCTACGGCGCGTTCATGACCGCCAACCTGCTCGCGCACACGCGTCTGTTCAAGGCCGGCATCGCCCGCAGCGGCGCCTACAACCGCACCTTGACGCCGTTCGGCTTCCAGGCCGAGGAGCGCAACTATTGGCAGGCGCAGCCGACGTACGAGGCGATGTCGCCGTTCAACTTCGCCGACAAGATCAAGGATCCGCTGCTGCTGATCCACGGCGAGCAGGACAACAACTCCGGCACCTTCCCGATCCAGAGCGAGCGCATGTACGCGGCGATCAAGGGCCTGGGCGGCAAGGCGCGGCTGGTGATGCTGCCCAACGAGAGCCACGGCTACCGCGCGCGCGAATCGATCCTGCACCTGCTGGCCGAGACCAACCGCTGGCTGGAGACCTACGTCAAGAACGCCAAGCCCGAAGCGGCGGGGCAGGGGACGAAGGCGGCGAAGTAAGCGCTGCGGGTTGTCGCAAACGCAAAACGCCGGCCTTCGGGCCGGCGTTTTGCGTTGCGTCTTGGCGATGCCGAGCGTACGCGCGCGGCAACGGCGTCAGTGGTCTTTGCCGTTGCCGAGACCCTTGCCGTTGCCATGTCCCTTGCCGTTGCCGCCGCCGTTACCGTGGCCGCGGCCCTTGCCGTGCCCCTTGCCGCCGTCGTCCCGCCAATCGTCGTCGTCGTGGCGCTTCGGGCCGCCGTGGCTCTTGTTCTTGTTCTTGCCGTGGCCCTTGCCGTGGCCCGGGCCGTGCTCGGCCCAGTTCACCCGCACGCTCTGGTCGACGCGGATCGGATAGCCCCAATGGTCGTAGGTCTGCACCGCGCCGCGCTTGAGCGCGTGGAAGGCGGGCGAGCCGGGCTTGATGCCCATGCGCTGGGCCACCGCGCCCCAGCCCTGGCCGGGGTGGCGGTCGTACTCGCGCACCACGTCCAGGCAGGGGCGGCCGAGCGAGCGGGCCAGGGCGCAGGCGTAGTAGACATCCCCTGGCGCCCAGCGGCGGCGGTCGAGCAGTTCGTCGACCAGCGAGCGCGGCGCGCCGTAGTAGCCGGTCATTTCCTCGACGAAGGGATCGCGGTAGCGGCGGCCGTAGTCATTGATCTCGCCCAGGCGGGTGTCGACCCAGACATCGCCGGTGCGGATGTTGTAGCCGATGGTCTGGGCCTGGGCGGCGGTCGCGAGACCGAGCGCCAGCAGCAGGCTCAGGCCGAATCGTCTTGCGGTGTGCGGGGCGTTGCGCATGGCGGGGCACCTCGTCGTAGTGCGGTGATGGCCGGACGCCGGCGGGGGACGGCGCGGTGCGCAGAGCATAGCGGTGCGGATGAATGCGCTGGTGCGCCGCTGCGGTTCGCCAGCGCAGCGGCGGGCCTCCGGCGGCTTGGCCGGCACCGGTGCCGGCGGGCGAATCGGCCGCCGAGCACGCAGGCCGACGAGGTGAGTTTCGTCACTAGACGACCGGTCTAATGGTCCGTACAGTAGCGCCCATGAACGCCGCTCCCGCCACCCACGACGTGCGCAAGCACATCCTCGACATCGCCTACCCGCTGATGCTGCGCAAGGGCTTCACCGGGGTCGGCCTGGCCGAGGTGCTGTCGGCGGCGCGGGTGCCCAAGGGCTCGTTCTATCACTACTTCGGCTCCAAGGAGGCCTTCGGCGAGGCCGTCCTGGAGGCCTATTTCTCCGACTATCTGCGCCATGTCGATGCGCTGATGGCGCAGCCCGGCAGCGGCGCGCAGCGCCTGATCGCCTACTTCGACGATTGGCGCGAAGCGCAGACCGGTTCCGACCCGGACGGCCGCTGCCTGGTGGTCAAGCTCGGCGCCGAGGTCTGCGACCTGTCCGAGCCCATGCGCGCGGCGCTGGATCGCGGCACCGGCGCGGTGATCGCCCGGCTCGCCCAGTGCATCGAGCGCGGCCGCGACGACGGCTCGCTGGCCGCCGCGCCCGACCCGCAGACCGCGGCGCAGACCCTGTACCAGAGTTGGATCGGCGCCAGCCTGCTGGCCAAGGTCCAGCGCAGCAGCGCATCGATGGACCGCGCGATGAGCACGACCCGGCTACTGCTGGGGCTGCCCGCGCAAGACTGAACCCCGAGGGCGGGCGCGCCCGGCGCGTCCGCCCTTTCTTTCGCCCCGTTGCTAGACGACCGGTCTAATTGATCGGCCGAACCGACCACCCACCTCCACCCAAGGAATCCGTCCCATGCCGCAGACCGCCGCCGTCAACCGTCGCTTCGTCCTCGCCGCCCACCCGCAGGGGCTGCCGACGCCGCAGGACGTGCGCCTGGAAACCACGCCCATGCCCGAGCCCGGCGAAGGCCAGGTGCTGCTGCGCACGCTGTATCTCTCGTTGGATCCGTACATGCGCAACCTGATGGACGAAGTCGGCCCGGTCTACGCGCCGGCGGTGCCGCTGGGCGAGGTCATGGTCGGCGGCACGGTCAATCGCGTGGTCGCCTCGCGCCATCCGGGCTTCAAGGCCGGCGACCTGGTGCTCGGCAACGCCGGCTGGCAGGACTATGCGCTGTCCGACGGCAGCGACCTGATCGCGCTGGGCGACATAGCCGAACCCTCGCACGCGCTCGGCGGCCTGGGCATGCCCGGCTTCACCGCGCACCTGGGCCTGCTCGACATCGGCCAGCCCAAGCCGGGCGAAACCGTGGTGGTGGCCGCGGCCACCGGCGCGGTCGGCGCCGCGGTCGGACAGATCGCCAAGCTGCGCGGCGCGCGCGTGGTCGGCATCGTCGGCGGCGAAGACAAGCGCCGCTACGCGCTCGACGAGCTCGGCTTCGATGTGTGCCTGGACCGGCGCGATCCGCAGTTCGCCGAGCAGCTCGCGCAGGCCTGCGCGGACGGCATCGACGTCTACTTCGAAAACGTCGGCGGCGAAGTGTTCGACGCGGTGCTGCCGCTGCTCAACATCGGCGCGCGCGTGCCGGTGTGCGGCATCATCGCCCACTACAACGACAAGACCGCGCCGGCCGGCCCGGACCGGGTGCCGCAGCTGATGTCGGCGATCCTGCAAAAGCGCATCCGCGTGCAGGGCTTCATCATCCTCGACCACTACGGCGAGCGTTTCGACGCGTTCCGCCGCGAGATGGGGGCGTGGGTCGAGCGCGGCGAAGTGAAGCTGCGCGAGGACCGCGTCGACGGCCTGGAAAACGCGCCGCAAGCGTTCATCGGCCTGTTGCAGGGCCACAACTTCGGCAAGCTGGTGGTGCGGGTCGGCGAGGACTGAGGCGCCCGGCCGGCGCGGCGTGCGATGCCGCGCCGGCCTGTGCGCTCAGCTGCGACGCGCGCGTCGGCGCTGCCGCCAGGCGCGCGCGCCGGCGGCGATCGCCAGCAGCGCGCCGGATACGGCGAAGAGCCAGCCGATCGGAATCAGCCCGAACGGTTCGCGCAGAAAACCGTCGGCATCGATCTGCGCGCCGATCGCGTGGTAGGCCAGCGCGCACACGGCGGCCAGCGCGAAGCACAGCGCGGACAGGCCGGGCAGGGAAGCGAATCGGGACATGGTCGACCTGCGGGCCGCGACCGCAGCGCCCGGTCGCGCGGATGCGCCGGGTCGTGGATCGCGACCGGCCCAGGCTGGCGGGCGTGGGTGCGGCGGGAATGAAGCGGGTGTGAGGCCGGTCGCGGCGGTTGCTTGCGGTTCGGCGTGTGGGTGCGGCGGTTTGTCCGGCTTGGGTCGCGTTGCGGTGTTGCGGGCATCGCAGTGGTAGCGGCTTTCGATGCGGGGCTTTCGGATCGGACCGCTATGCGGCTTCGGAGGCAAGAGCGTCGGGCCTGAAGGCCCTCCCACAGGGACTTCGGCGCTTGCCGTAGCGGTGGGTTGCTGCGCGCGAGCCTTCAGGCCCGATGCGTCTGTCGCGGATCGCCGGGACCCGATTCCTCAAGCGTGGGGACTGAAGCCGCCGCCATAGAAAAAGGGCCGCTTTCGCGGCCCTTTTTCGCTTTGCGCTACGACGTGCGGGCTTACTTCTTCAGCCCGGCGTCCTTGCGCAGATCCTCGGCCTTGTCGGTCTTTTCCCACGAGAAGGCGGTGGCGGTCTGCTTCTTGCCGGCGCCGTCGACGTAGCTGACTTCCTTCGGCTTGCGGCCGAAGTGGCCGTAAGCGGCGGTCAGCTGGTAGACCGGGTGGATCAGGTCGAGCATCTTGACGATGCCGTAGGGGCGCAGGTCGAAGTGCTTGCGGATCAGCTTCTCGATCTTGTCGTCGCCGATCTTGCCGGTGCCGAAGGTGGTGACCGAGATCGAGGTCGGCTCGGCCACGCCGATGGCGTAGGAGACCTGCACTTCGCAGCGGTCGGCCAGGCCGGCGGCGACGATGTTCTTGGCCACGTAGCGCGCGGCGTAGGCGGCCGAACGGTCGACCTTGGACGGATCCTTGCCCGAGAACGCGCCGCCGCCGTGACGGGCCATGCCGCCGTAGCTGTCGACGATGATCTTGCGGCCGGTCAGGCCGCAGTCGCCGACCGGGCCGCCGATCACGAAGATGCCGGTCGGGTTGATGTGCACCTTGTTCTTCGGCAGCTTCTCGAGCCACGCCTTCGGCAGCACCGGCTTGAGGATGTGCTCGTACACGCCCTCGACCAGATCCTTCTGCTTGATGCCCGGGTCGTGCTGGGTCGACAGGACCACCGCGTCGAGGCCGGCGACCTGGTGCTTGTCGTCGTAGCGCAGGGTGACCTGCGACTTCGCGTCCGGGCGCAGCCACGGCAGCTTGGAGTTCTTCTGCTTGCGGATCTTGGCCTGCTGCTCGACCAGGCGGTGCGAGTAGTAGATCGGCGCCGGCATGAATTCCGGCGCTTCGTTGCAGGCGTAGCCGAACATCAGGCCCTGGTCGCCCGCGCCTTGTTCTTCCGGCTTCTTGCGGTCGACGCCGGCGGCGATGTCGGGCGACTGCTTGCCGAGCATGTTGATGATCGCGCAGGTGTGGCCGTCGAAGCCGACATTGGAATTGTTGTAGCCGATGTCGTTGATGACCTTGCGCGCCAGCGCTTCGATGTCCACCCACGCGGTGGTGGTGACTTCGCCGGCGACGATGGCCGCGCCGGTCTTCACCAGCGTCTCGCAAGCCACGCGCGCGCGCTTGTCCTGGGCCAGGATCGCGTCGAGCACGGCGTCGGAGATCTGGTCGGCGATCTTGTCCGGATGGCCTTCGGAGACGGATTCGGAGGTGAACAGATAGCTGGACATCGAGGCAATATCCTTCGATTCGGATAGAAAGATGGCCGAGCATTGTACAGGCTCGGCCGCTTGCGCGCATTGTGCCTTCCCGAGGGGTTGTCTGGGCGTTAAGCGGCTCCTGAACGCTGGAGCGGGTCCAGACTTTGGGGGGAGGCTGGATGCGGGGGCGCATGGGAAGCTGTCGGCGCGCGCCAGGAGGGCACGCCGACGCTTCAGTCGCCCTCCCGGAACGCCGCGTTCCCGCCGGGTCAGGGCTGTCATCGCACTGACCCGAAACCGCCATGCGGCTGTCGCTGCGCCGGCTCAGGCTGCGCGGCATACCGCCGCCCCTCGATGCGACGACACCGATGCTGCACTTCGAACGCCGATTGGAAGAACGCTTTCCGCAATGGTTCCGCGGACGCCGGGCCGCGCTGACCCGACCCCTGATCCGAACCATCGGCCGCTGGTCGAAATTCGACCACATCGACCAATTTCTCGGCGAAACCCGCCACCTGCGCGATTTCGACTTCGTCACCGCTTCGCTGGATTTCGTCCAGGCGCGGTATCTGGTCGATCAGGCCGAACTGCAGCGCATTCCGCGCAGCGGGCGCCTGCTGATCGTCGCCAACCATCCCTCCGGCGCGGTCGACGCGCTGGCCCTGCTCGATGCGGTCGGCCAGGTGCGGCGCGACGTGAAGATCGTCGCCAACGACCTGCTGCTGGCCCTGGACGGCTTGCAGGGCCTGCTGCTGCCGGTGCGCATTCTCGGCGGCCGGCCCAGCGCCGAAAGCCTGCACGCGATCGAAGCGGCGTTGAACGAAGAACAATGCGTGATCGTGTTCCCGGCCGGCGAAGTCGCCCGGCTGGGCCTGCGCGGGGTCACCGACGGGCGCTGGCAGCGCGGTTTCCTGCGCTTCGCCCGCAAGACCGACGCGCCGGTGCTGCCGGTGCGGATCGAGGCGCGCAATTCGGCGTTGTTCTACGGCGCCTCGGCCCTGTTCAAGCCGGCCGGCACCGCCTTGCTGGCGCGCGAGATGTTCGCCCGCCGCGCGCGCCGGATCGCGCTGCGCATCGGCCGGCCGCTGCATCTGCCGGCGCAGGGCGAGTCCCAGCACCTGCTGCGCGAGATCCGCTCCGAGCTGTACGCGATCGGCACCGCGCGCGAGCGCGCCGCGCCGGTCGGCCCGGAGCCGTTGATCGATCCGGTCGATCCGGAGCACGTGCGCGCCGGGGTCGAGGCGATGGATTCGCTGGGCCGGACCACCGACGGCAAGCAGATCCGGGTCGGCACCCTGCGCCCGGGTTCGCCGCTGCTGCGCGAGATCGGCCGTCTGCGCGAGTCGACCTTCCGCGCGGTCGGCGAGGGCACCGGCCAGCGCCTGGACGTGGACATCTACGACAGCTGGTACGAGCACATCGTGCTGTGGGACGAGGCCGAGGCGAGGATCGCCGGCGCCTACCGCATCGCGCGCGGCAGCCGGGTGATCGCCGAGCGCGGCCTGGCCGGCCTCTACACCGCGTCCTTGTTCCGCTACGCCGACGACATGGTGCCGCGGCTGGCGCAGGGCATGGAGCTCGGGCGCAGCTTCGTCGCGCCGGAATACTGGAACAGCCGCAGCATCGATTATCTGTGGCAGGGCATCGGCGCCTACCTGATCCGCAATCCCGGCGTGCGCTACCTGTTCGGCCCGGTCTCGATCAGCTCGGCGCTGCCGGCCGACGCGCGCGAGCAGATCGTCGCCTACTACGCGCGCTACTACGGCAACCTGGATTCCGACGCGTTCTCCAAGCAGCCGTTCGTGTACCGCGCCGCGCCGCCGCAGTTCGACGAACTCGACGCCGCCACTGCGTTCCGCGTGCTCAAGGACAACCTCGACGCGCTCGGCAGCTCGGTGCCGATGCTCTACAAGCAGTACACCGACCTGTGCGAGCCCGGCGGCGCGCGCTTCCTCGCCTTCGGCGTGGACCCCGCCTTCAGCGACGCGGTCGATGGCCTGATCGAAGTGGACCTGCAGCAGCTACGGCCGAAGAAGCGCGAGCGCTATCTCGGCGGCGCGCGCGCGGCCGCCCCGGCCCAGGCCCACGCGCCGGACACCTGACCCCGCCCACGAGACCGTGCCATGAGCCCCGCCTCGATCGTGCCGTTGCCGTTACGCCGCCGCGCCGTCTTCGTCTCCGACGTGCATCTGGGCTCCAAGCACTGCCATGCGGCGGAGTTCGCCGACTTCCTGCAGGGGCTGCGCTGCGACAAGCTCTACCTGGTCGGCGACATCGTCGACCTGTGGTGGATGGCGCAGCGGCGCGCGGCCTGGGGCTCGGCGCAGTACCGGGTGGTCGAGGCGCTGCACGCGCTGGCCCGCGCCGGCACCGAGCTGATCTACGTGCCGGGCAACCACGACCGCTCGATCCGCCGCTTCTGCGGGCTGACCTTGCCGCGCATGCAGGTGCGCCGCCGCGCCATCCACCTCACCGCCGACGGCCGCCGCCTGCTGGTGACCCACGGCGACGACTACGACGCGATCACCCAGTTCGGCGGCATGCAGGAGAAGTTCGGCGACTGGCTGTACGACCGCATCCTCACCGGCAACAAGCTCACCAACCAGGTGCGGCGCCGGTTCGGCAAGCGCTATTGGTCGCTGGCCGATTTCCTCAAGCGCCAGAGCGGTGCGGCCGAGCGCTATATCTCGCGCTTCGTCCAGGCCGGGCTCGACGACGCGCGCAAGCGCGGGCTCGACGGCATCGTCTGCGGGCATATCCACCGCGCCTCGCTGTTCGAGCGCGAGGGCTGCGTCTACGCCAACGACGGCGACTGGGTCGAGAGCCTGACCGCGCTGGTCGAGGACACCGACGGCACCTTGCGCCTGGTGACCCACACCGGCGAAACCCGCGCCGTGCTGCCGCCGCGCGCGCCCAGGGCGCTGCCGCGCGAGGTCGGGATGCCGCACGCGGCGTGAGGCGTGGCAGGGCCTTCGGGCCCGATGCCTTCCTTGCCGAAGCGCTGTATGGCGACCTGAGCCGAAAGCGTCGGGGCTGAAGCCCCTCCCACAACAAGCTGGGCCCGCTGCCCTTGTTATGGGCAGGTCTTACCTGTGGGAGGGCCTTCAGGCCCGACGCTTTTCGATCCGATCCGACGAAGCGATCCGAGCCGAGAGCATCGGAGCCCAAACCCCTCCCGCCTCAGCCGACCGACGCCCGCAACGCCGCCCGCGCCAGCAACCGGGTCGAATCCAGCGTCGGCAGCGCCGAATTGCCGTCGTCGATGATCAGCGGAATCTCGGTGCAGCCCAGCACCACCGCATCGCAACCTTGCGCCTTGAGGTCTTCGATCACGCCCTGGAAGTACGCGACGGTCTCGGGCTTGAACACGCCATAGACGAGCTCGTCCATGATCAGCCGCCCGATCCGCGCGCGCTGCTCGGCGCTGGGCCGCACGTAGTCCAGCCCCAGCGCCGCGAGCTGGCGCGGATACACCTCGCTCTCCACCAGCCACTGCGTGCCGGTCAGCCCGATCCGGCGCAAGCCGCGGGCGCGCGCCTCGTTCGCCACCACTTCGGCGATGTGCAGCCACGGCAGCGGCGAGCGCGGCCGCACGTAGTCCATCGCCTGGTGGATGGTGTTGTCTGGGCAGATCAGCAGCCTGGCGCCGGCGCGTTCGAGCTTGCGCGCCGAGGACAGCATCAGTTCGCCGACGCCGTCGAGGTCGCCGCGCTCCAGGCACGCGACGTAGTCGGCCAGCGAGTGGCCGTGCAGGGCGATCTCGGGGTGCGCATGCGGGCCGAGCAGGGCCGCGGCTTCGGCGCAAACGGTTCGATAGCACAGCGCCGCGCCTTCCGAAGAACAGGCGACGATGCCGAGCGGCAGGGCAGAGGACATGCGGGCTCCAAACGCGCGGCGGACGCCGCCTGCCGGCAACATGCGTGCGCCGGCGCGGTCGCGCAAGTGCGCGCGCGCGGCGCCGGCAACGAAAAACAAACACCTTGCGCGCGCCGGCCCCGCTAGCATTCCGCTAATGGATTCTCTGACTCAAATCGTGCTCGGCGCCGCGCTGAGCGCCGCCATCGCTCCTGCGCAACACCGCCGCGCGGCCCTGCTGGCCGGCGCGGCGCTGGGCACCTTGCCGGACCTGGACGTCATCCCGGTCAACCTGCTCACCGACGACCCGGTCGCGCGCATGACCTGGCACCGCAGCCTCAGCCATTCGCTGCTGGTGCTGCCGTTCGTGGCCTGGGCGATCTGGGGCTGGTGCCGCGGCCGCGGCGGGCGCGTGGCGCAATCGCCGCGGCGCTGGTTCTGGGCGATGCAGGCCGCGCTGCTGACCCATCCCCTGCTCGACGCCTTCACCGTCTACGGCACCCAGCTGTGGTGGCCGCTGCCGGCGCGGCCGACGATGTGGTCGAGCATCTTCATCATCGACCCGCTCTACACCGTGTGGCTGCTGATCGCTTGCGTCTGGGCCTGGTTCGCGCGCGCCTCGCGCAGCGCGCAGCCGGCGCTGGTGCTGGGCCTGGCCTTGAGCTCGCTGTACCTGGGCGGCTCGCTGTGGGCCAAGCAGCGGGTCGAGGCGGCCGCGCAGCCGGCACTGGCCGCGCTGGGGCTGGAGAACGCGCCGCGCTTCTCGGTGCCGATGCCGTTCACCACCGCGCTGTGGCGGGTGGTAGCGATGACCCCGGACGGCTACGTCGAAGGCGAGCGCTCGCTGATCGCCGACCGCGGGCCGATGCACTTCCGCCTGTATCCCTCCGACGCGCTGGCCTATTCGCAGGTCAGCGGCTATCCGGCGGTGCACCGGCTGCAATGGTTCAACCACGGCTTCATGAAGGCCGAGGAGCGCGACGGCCGGCTGGTGCTGAGCGACCTGCGCATGGGCATGGAGCCGGACTACAACTTCCGCTTCGCCGTGGCCCGGCGCGAGGGCGAGCAATGGCGCGAGATCGCGCCGGAGCAATTGCGCTGGCCGTGGCAGGCGACCGAGCGGCTGCCGGCGATGTGGCAGCGGATCTGGCGCGAACCGGCGCCGGTGCCGGTGGCGCAGACGGTCGCCGACGTGCGCCGGCTGCAGCGGGCCACGGCGCTGCGCGCGCGCGGCGGCGAGCCGCTCGGCGCGCACCGCGAGCCTGAACCGATGCGCTGAGCGCGCATGCGATGTGGCGGGCGAGGACCGCCGGGCCATGCCGGCGGTCATGCAAATCTGCATAATCGGCGCGCCGCGGCCCCGGACGGCCGCGCTTCCGACTCCTCCGAGGTAGACCATGTCCCTGTCCCCGCGCCGGATCGCGCTCGCGGCCGTCGTCGTCCTCGCGCTCTGCCTCGGCGGCTGCGCCACCTTCATCCGCGGCTCGACCCAGTCGCTGACCATCGACAGCCTGCCCGGCGGCGCCACCGTGTCGCTGTCCAACGGCGAGCGCTGCGCCACGCCGTGCGTGCTCAAGCTCAAGCGCAAGCACCCGGTCGCGGTGGAGCTGTGCAAGCCCGGCTACCGCCAGGCCCAGACCCTGGTGCGCAGCGAACTGGGCAGCGCCGGCGCGGTGCGCATGGCCGGCAACGCGCTGATCGGCGGCCTGATCGGGGTCGGCGTGGACGCGGCCAGCGGCGCGGCCAAGGACCTCAGCCCGAACATGTTGGCGGTGCTGCTGGTGGAAGAGTCGCCCGGTTGCACCGCGCCGCAGTTTCCGGCCGTGCCCGAGGACGGACAGACGCCGGAAGAATATGCGCGGACCAAGAAGAAGGCGGCGGCGAAGTAACTTCGTATCGGCGCGACGGCGGCCGCACGGACAAACTGTGACGTGCATTGCATGAAGCGCGCGGCTGTGGCTTGATACCGCGGCGGCTGGGGAGCCGCCGGGCCACGCCCGTATTTCTACAAGGCCCGCTCTACAGGGCTGCATTTCTACAGGGGGCTTCACATGCGTCACATGTCTCGCCGGCTCGCGCCGGCGATCGGTATCGTTTTGTCTCTCGCCGTCACCGGCTGCGCCACCATCACCCGCGGTTCGACCCAGGCGCTGACCATCGACAGCGCGCCGCTGGGCGCGACCGCGTCGCTGTCCAACGGCGAGCGCTGCACCACGCCGTGCACGCTCAAGCTCAAGCGCAAGCATCCGTTGACGGTGGAAGTGTGCAAGGCCGGCTACCAGCCGGTGGTGACCCAGGTGCTCAGCCAGATCGCCGGCGCGGGCGCGGCCGGCATGGCCGGCAATGTGCTGGTCGGCGGCCTGATCGGCGTGGGCGTGGACGCGGCCACCGGCGCGACCAAGGACCTGACGCCCAATCCGCTGTCGGTAACCCTGGTCGCCGGCGAGCCCGGCTGCGTCGCGCCTAGTTTCCCCGGCGTGCCCGACGGCGGGCAGACCCCGGCGGAGTACGCGGCCCAGGGCAAGAAGAAGGACAAGGGCAGCAAGGCCGGCAAGGTCGAGAAAGCCGAGGCCAAGCAGGACGAGGCGAAGAAGGCCGAAGCCAAGCAGGCCGACGTGGCCGAAACCGCCGCCGCTGCCGCGCCTGCGGCTGCCGGCGAAGGCTGATCGAGCCTGCGCACGCCGGGTCGCACGACCCGGCCCGGGACGCCGCGCGCAAGCCGGCGTCCTGTCGTTCTGATCCGTTCCAATACCGATAGGCGCCGCGCGCGAAGCCGCCGCCGCGCCGCTCAGGCCGCCGCCGACAACTCCGGCGCCACGCCGGCCACCAAGGCGTCGAAGTAATCGCGGGTCAGCCGCAACTGCTGCTCGGCCGATTCGGCGCGGTTGACCACGGCGCGGAAGGCGGCGTTTTCAGGGCGGTCCTTGGCGTACCAGCCCAGGTGCTTGCGCGCGATGCGCACGCCGGAGACTTCGCCGTAGAACGCATGCAGGTGTTCGAGGTGGCCGAGCAGGATCGCGCGCACTTCCGCCAGCGGCGGCGCGGGCAGTTCCTCGCCGTGTTCGAGGAAGTGGGCGATCTCGCGGAAGATCCACGGCCGTCCCTGCGCCGCGCGCCCGACCATGACCGCGTCGCAGCCGGTGTGGGCGAGCACGGCCGCGGCCTTGCGCGGCGAATCGATGTCGCCGTTGGCGATCACCGGAATCGACAGCTGCGCCTTGATCGCGGCGATGGTGTCGTACTCGGCGCTGCCGGTGTATTGCTGGTCGCGGGTGCGCCCGTGCACGGCCAGCGCGGCGATGCCGGATTGTTCGGCGATGCGCGCGATCAGCGGCGCGTTGCGTTGATCGTGGTCCCAGCCGGTGCGGATCTTGAGCGTGACCGGCACGTCCACCGCCGCGACCACCGACTCCAGGATCCGCGCCACCAGTTCCGGCTCGCGCATCAGCGCCGAACCGGCCCAGGCGTTGCAGACCTTCTTGGCCGGGCAGCCCATGTTGATGTCGACGATCTGCGCGCCGTGGTCGACGTTGTAGCGCGCCGCCTCGGCCATGACCTGCGGCACCGTGCCGGCGATCTGCACGCTGATCGGGTCCGGCTCGCCGGCGTGGTCCATGCGGTGGCGCGACTTGGCCGTGGACCAGAAGCGCGGATCGCTGGTGGTCATCTCCGACACGCACAGCCCGGCGCCCAGGCGCTTGCACAGCACCCGGAACGGTTTGTCGGTGACGCCCGCCATCGGAGCGAGGACCACCCGGGGGGCGAGGGTGTGGGAGCCGATGCGCATGGCGCGCATTGTAAGCCACCCGGCCGCGACGGGCCGGGGGCGGGCGCCGGGCGCGCCGGCGCGGGCGGACGCCGGCTCAGGGCCCCGAGGTGTCTTCCACCTTCAGCGACGGCCCGTTTTCCTTGACCGAGGCGATGCCGCCCTCGCGGCCGCTGGCGTCCTTGTACATCTGGCTGTTGCCGATGGCCTGGCCGTTGCTCGCGTCGAGCAGGAAGTACAGGCGGCCGTCGGCGGCCTGCTTGCGCACGTAGCGCGCGTCGATCTGGCTGTTCTTGCGCACCGACTCGATCCCCTCCAGCGCCGAGACTTTCTGCTTGTAGCTCTCGCTGCTGAGGATCACCTGGCCGTTGCCGGCCTTGAGCACGAAGTGGTACTGCCCGTTGCTCTGCTTGCTGATGACGTACTTGCCTGCCATGTCCGTTCCCCTCCTAGGCGCCGCCATCGCGGCGGTGATGATGTTGCTGGGCACGCGCATAGGCGTACACGTCCTTAGAACGGCGTTGTGAAGCCGGACCGGACGCGGGGGCGGGGATGCGCGGGCGCAACAAATGTTTCGGCGGCGGAAAGCTATGCGCGAAAGCGGACAAATTCCGCGGTTTTTGTGGGAGGGCCTACAGGCCCGAGGCTTTTGTTCCAGATCGCGGCGATCCGAGCGAAAGGCCTCGGGCCTGAAGGCCCTCCCACAAGAGCAGGGCCTCGCCGGGGCAGCGGGCGAGCGGCGGGCTCAGCGCCCGCGCCGGCGTCGCCAGAACAGGAAACCGGTGACGAGCAGGAACGGCGGCATCAACCCGGTCAGTGCGATCAGCACCTGCCACACCCGCCCGCCGACGAAGCCGCCATGCAGCGGATAGATCGCCTCATAGGCGCGCGCGCCGGGGCCTTGCCGGGTCGAATCCAGAGTGCGCAGCACCGCGCCGCGATACGGATCGATCCACACCATGCTGCGCCCGACCGGGTGCCACTCGCCGACGGCGCGCGCGCGGATCGTGACCAGGCCGCTGTCCTTCTTCGGCAGGCCGATGCGGCGCAGTTGCGCGCCGGCCATCGGCCCGCCCGGCGCCACCGCCGCGTCGGCCGCGCGCAGCACGGCGGCCCAGTCGAGCGCGGCATCGGCGCGCGCGGCGAGTGTCGGCGGCTTGGGCGGCTTGGCTTCGGAAAGCGCCGCGCGCAACGCGCTGCGCGCGACTTCGTCGTAGACCATCGCGGTGCCGGTGAGCGAGGCCAGCAGGGTCAGCGGCAACAGCCACAGGCCGATGCCGCGGTGCCAGCTCAGCCAGCGCCGCGTCGGCGGGCCGCGATACCACTTCAGGCTCGCCGCCAGCGCCGACCAGCGCGGCCACCACAGGTACAGGCCGCTGAGCAGCATGAACACCGCGCCGATGCCGACGGCGCCGAGCACCTGCTCGCCGTTCTTGCCGGCCAACAGATGCGTATGCCAATCGCGCAGCCACAGGATCAGGTCGTTGCCGGTGTTGCGGGTCAGCAGCAGCTCGCCGCTGGCCGGGTCGAAATAGCGCCGCTCGTTGTTGGGGAAATAGCCCTGCCACACCGGGAACTGATCCGAGGGCAGATCCAGCGAGGTCATGCCCTGGCCCTGCCAGTGCGCGACGATCCGCGCCAGCGCCTGCGCGCGTTGCGCCGGGGCGACGTCGGCGTCGCGCTGCAACTGCGGATACGCCCACAGGCCCAGCTCGCGCTGGAAGCTCAGCACCGTGCCCGACAGCGCGACCAGCGCGAACACCGTGCCCAGGCTCAGGCCCAGCCACAGGTGCAGCCCCTTCAACGCCGCGCGCATGCGGCGCGGCTTGGGTTTAGGCGGTACGGCAGGGGCCTGGCTGATGTTCATGGCTCGGCGCGCGGTGGGGACGGGATCAGAAGCGGTGCGACCAGCTCAGGTTGAACACGCGACCGCGTCCGGCCACATAGGTGTCGTTGCGCGGCGTGCTCTGCGAGTAGTAGGTGATGTACTGCTCGTCGAACAGGTTCTCGATGCCGACGTTGAGCTGGCCCAGCGGCAGCTTGAAGCGGCCTTGCAGGTCGACCGTGGTGTAGCCGTCGGCGCTGGCCACGCGCACGCCCTTGGCGTCGAAGTCGCGGTCGATCGCGTGGCTGCCCTGCAGGCGGGTCGAGAAGCGATCGTTCCAGGTCTGGTCCCAGAACGCGGTGACCCGGTCGGGGCTGATGTTGACGCCGGGCAGGTCGCTGTCGACGCGGTCATCGCCGTCGCTGTCGTAGCGGCCCTTGCCGCGCGCATAGCCCATGCCGACGCGGCCGGCGTCGGAGAACTGGAACGCGATGTTGCCCTCGAGGCCGCGGATTTCGGTGCGCTCGCGCACGACGAAATAGCTCTGGGTGTTGCGGTCGAACTGCAGGCGCGAGCCGAGGTCGGAATCGGACCAATACGCGGCCAGATGCGCCAGCCAGCGGCCGTTGTCGAAGTCCACGCCGATTTCGCGGTTGTCCGACACCACCGGCGACAGGTCGACCAGCTTGTCCACGCTCTGGTTCGGCGTGGTGATGCCGCGCAGCACGCGGCCGATGTCGGCCACGGTGTAGCCCTCCGAATAGGAGGCGTAGAACTTCAGCGAATCGGTGGCCTCGAACACGATGCCGTAGTTGGGCAGGGTCTCGCGGGTCTTGGGCGTGCCGCCGCGGACGAAGCGGCTGCCGCCGGCGTTGGCCGGAATGGTGGTGAAATCGCCGACCTTGAGCTCGCCGCGCTCGTGGCGCACGCCGGCGGTCAGCATGATCTTGTCGGCCACCCACCACTCGGCCTGCACGAACGGCGACCAGGATTCGTATTGGGTTTCCGGCACCCACTTGAGCTTGGCCGCGACCAGTTCCTGGTAGGTCTTGTCGCGGTTCCAGTCCAGGCCGAAGGTCGCGCGCAGGCGCTGGCCGAACAGGTTGTCGCGCGACCAGCTGAACTTGCCGCCGATCTTTTCCGAGACGTTCTGCGACTGGTCCCACCAGTGCAGGTCGCGGCCGTCGCGCCAGAAGTCTTCCCAGTCGGTGGCGCCGTACAGGCCCTTGAAGTCGACCCAGAACAGCTGCGCGTTGAGGTAGCCGCCGGCCAGCGACTTGTCGGTGTAGTCCAGCACCAGCGAGGTCGAGCGGTTCTGCGCGCCGCGGCCCTCGCGGCTGCCGCGCGCGGAGGTCGCGAGCTTGCCGGTGCGGATGTCGCCGTTGACGGTGATGTAGTCGTTGTTGCCGCGCAATTCGTAACGGTTGGCGGTCAGTTGCAGGCGCTTGTCTGCGTCGATGTCCCAGCCGGCCTTGGCGAACAGGTTGTAGCTGCGCGCGTCCATCAGGTCGCCCTGGATGTCGTTGACCGCGATCGCGCGGCCGTTGCCATCGTAGAACAGGCCTTCGCTAGCGTAGGAAGCGCCGCCGACGAAATCAACGTCGCCGCTGCGAGTGCCGAACACGTAGGAAGCGCGGTAGCCGACGCTGTCGCTTTGGTTCGGCAGCGCGCTGCTGACGCCGATGTTGACGTCCTGGAAGACCGCGCCGTCCTCGCGCGGAGCGCGCTTGGTGATGATGTTGATGATGCCGCCCGAGGCGCCCAGGCCCTGCAGCGCATTGGCGCCGTGGATGACCTCGATGCGCTCGATCATCGCCGGATCGATGGTGTGGCCGTCGCGGCCGCCTTCGCGCAGCGGGGTGGACTGCGGCACGCCGTCGACCAGGTACAGCGGCTTGCGCCCGCGCAGGGTTTCGCCGGCGTTGGTCAGCTTCTGCCGCGAGGGCGAGAACGAGGGGATCAGGTTGGCGAGGATCTGCGACACGTCCTGGGTCACCGCCAGCTGCTGCTTGAGCTGCTCGGCGTCGATCACGGTGATGGTGTTGGCCAGCGCCGCTTCCGAATTGGGCATGCGGCTGGTGCTGGCCGAGACGGTGACGCGATCGAGATCCTTGGCCTCCTCGGCCTGGACGACGGGCGCGACGAGGACGGCCAGCACGGCGCTGGCGAGAAGCTGGGGACGGAGCATGGGGACGGGCGGCCTGAGAACTGCGACAGGGCTCGCATGTTAATGCGAACCATTCTCAGATCAAGGCTTGCCGACGAAGTGGGGTAGGGGCTAAGGCCCGATCCGGCGAAAAACACCAGTTGTTTCAGGTCTTTAGCTCTTCGACGAATGGATGGGAAAACTTTCCGGCACCCGGGGGCTTCCGACGCGATCGGCCACCCCGCAGTCGCGGCTTGCGCCGCTCCTACAGGTAGATCGCGCGGTGGCCGCAGCCCCTGTAGGAGCGGCGCAAGCCGCGACCGCGACAACTCACCTGCGACGAAACGTCCGGCACAAGCGACAAGCCGTACCCGGCCCGGTCGCTCAGCCGAACCGCGCCCGCACTTCGGCGTCGCGCGGCATCGCCGAAGCGGCGCCGGTGCGCTCGGTGGACAGACCGGCGAAGCGCACCGCGTAGCGCACGTGTTCGACGAACGCGGCGCCCGGCGCGCGCGCCAGCGCGGCGGCCAGCGCGCCGTTGAAGGCATCGCCGGCGCCGGTGGTGTCGATCGCTTTCACCGCCGCGGCGTCGACGCGATAGAACGCTTGCGCATCGCCGCGCAGGGCGGCGTCGGCGTGCGAGACGAAGCAGCCCGACTTGCCCAGGGTGATGACCACGCTGCCGTGCGCCAGCAACAGCCGGCAGTGCGCGTGCAGCGTCGCCTCGTCGAGGCCGGCCAGCGCGTCGGGATCCAGCGCCGCGCCGCCGCGCCGGCGCAATTGCGCGCAGAACTCGGTTTCGTTGGGCGTGGCCACGTCGGTCAGCGCCCACAGCGCGTCGCTGGCGACGGCGTCGGCCGGGGCCGGGTTGAGCAGGGTCGATCCGCCGGCATCGCGCGCGCGCGCGAACGCGGCGACCGCCGATTCGTCCGGCGTTTCCAACTGCGCCAGCGCCACCTGCGCCGCATCCAGCGCGGCCGCGTGTTCGCCGACGAAGGCCGGCGACAGCTCGGCGTTGGCGCCGGGGCCGATCACGATGGTGTTGCGGCCTTCGCCGTCGACGTAGATGCCGGCGGTGCCGGTCGGCTGCGCGCTTTGCAGCGCGCGCAGGTCGATGCCGTCGCCGGCGGCGAGCGCGCGTGCCAGTTGGCCGCCGGCGTCGTCGCCCAGCGCGCACACGAACGCGGTCGCCGCGCCCGCGCGCGCCGCCGCGGTGGCCTGGTTGAAGCCCTTGCCGCCGGGACCGGTGTGGTAGGTGCCGGCCAGGGTCTCGCCCGGGCGCGGCAGCGCGGCCAGCGCCCAGACATGGTCGACGTTGAACGAGCCGACGACGACGACGCGGCCCGCGGCCGAAGCAGTGGAATCGCTCATGCGCTTACGAGAAGTGGGTCAGCACGCCGGCGATGGTCGCGGTCATGAAGGTGGCGATCGAGCCGCCCAGCACCGCGCGCAGGCCGAAGCGGGCCAGGTCCTGGCGACGCTCCGGGGCGAGGCCGCCGATGCCGCCGATCTGGATCGCGATCGAGGAGAAGTTGGCGAAACCGCACAGCGCGTAGGTCGCGATCAGGCGGCCCTCGTCGCTCAGGCTCACGCCGGCGACCTTGCCGTTCACGATGTCGGCCAGATGGGTGTAGGCGACGAACTCGTTGAGCACGACCTTCTCGCCGATCAGGCCGCCGACCACGTTGGCGTCGGCCCACGGGGTGCCGATGACCCAGGCGATCGGCGCCAGCACGAAGCCGAGAATGGTCGACAGGTTGGTCGGCTTGCCGATCGCCGCAGCCAGGCCGGTGTACTCGCCGATCCAGGTCAGCGGCGCGTTGATCAGCGCCATCAGCGCGATGAAGGCCAGCAGCATCGCGCCGATGTTCAGCGCCAGGCGCAGGCCGTCGCCGGCGCCCGCGGCGGCGGCGTCGATGATGTTGGCGGTGTTCTTTTCCACTTCCATCTTGATCGTGCCGCGGGTCAGCGGCTCGCCGGTCTCGGGCACCAGGATCTTGGCGATCACCAGCGTCGCCGGCGCGGCCATGATCGACGCGGCCAGCAGGTGCTTGGCGTAGAACGCCTGCGCCGCCGGATCGCCGGCGCCGAGCATGCCCACGTAGGCCGCGAGCACGCCGCCGGCGATGTGGGCCATGCCGCCGATCATCATCGTGATCAGCTCCGACTCGGTCATCTTCGGAATGTACGGGCGCACGGTCAGCGGCGCCTCGGTCTGGCCGATGAACACGCTGGCGCAGACGCTGGTGGTTTCCGCGCCCGACACGCGCATGACCTTGGTGATCGCCCAGGCCATGCCGCGCACCACCGCCTGCATCACGCCCAGGTGGTAGAGCACGCCCATCAGCGCGGAAAAGAAGATGATCGTCGGCAGCACCTGGAAGGCGAAGATGAAGCCGAATTTGCTCACGTCCATGAGGTCGCCGAAGATGAACTTCGAACCGGCGCCCACGAATTCCAGCACGCGCACGAAGCCCTTGCCGATGGCGTCGAACACGTCCTTGCCGCCCGGCACCAACAGCACCACCGCGGCGAACGCGATCTGCAAGGTGATGCCGGTGGCGACCAGCTTCCAGTCGACCTTGCGGCGGTTGACCGAGAACACCCAAGCGATAGCGACGAGCACCGCCAGTCCGAACAGGCCGAAGCCCACGCGCGAAATCGAATCCACTCCACTCTCCCCGGGCGCCGGAGCCCCGGCGGCGTTTGGACGTCTAATAGTTAGTCGGCGCAGCCTAGTGGCAGCGGGCGTCAGCAGCAAGCCGCGGCGCAGCGCAGGACGCGAAAACCGCCGATTTTAGCGGGCCGGCGGGCCGCTGGGGCGGGGCAGGGCAGAAACCTCCTGGCCGGCGCCATGGCGCCGCGACCCGCGGCCGCGCCGCAATACGGCGAAAACCGCGCCGCAGCGTGCTCGCAGCTGCGTTTGCGCCGGCTAAAGCGGCGTCGAACCGAAGCGGGCCGCACCCGACACAATCCGGCCAAATCGTTCAGCCGGCCCGCGCGCCGGTCAAAGATCGCGCGCCACCACCCGGTTGCGGCCGGATTGCTTGGCCCGTTGCAGGCGCAGGTCGGCGCGGCGCAGCAGCCGCGACAGGTCGCCGCCTTCCTGCGGAAAGGTCACCAACCCCGCGCTGAAGCTCAGCCACAGCGGCTCGGCGCCGCGGCCGGGCTCGAACGGGCGCTCGGCGACGGTGCGGCGGATCGCGTCGACTTCCTCGAACGCGGTGCCCAGCGGCTTGCGCATCACCAACAGGAACTCGCCGCCGCTCAATCGCACCAGCCATTCGCTGGGCTCGGCCTGCTCGCGCAGCACCGCCACCAGATGGCGCAGGCTGCGGTCGCCGAGGCGGTGGCCGTAGTCGTCGTTGATGCGCTTGAAGTGGTCCAGGTCGATCAGCGCCAGGGTCAAGCTGCCGCCGTCGCGGCGCACCGCGTCGAACAGGCGCGGGATGCGGTGGGTCAGCCAGGTCCGGTTCGGCAGCCGGGTCAGGCCGTCGGTGCCGGACATCTCGATCAGCCGCTGCATCCGGTACACCACCATCGAGGTGGCCAGGGTCATCATCGCCAGCAGCACCAGGCGCTGGGTCTGGCTGCCGACGGTGACCGCGCCGTAATCGCTGGACATCAGGTCTTCGGGCGAACCGGACGAGGCAAACACCCACAGCACCAGCAGGCCGTACTGCAGCAGCGCCAGCACCCCGGCGAACAAGGTCACGCGGCCGTCGCTGCGCAGCGCGGTCATCAAGATCGCGAGCAGATAGCCGCACCACACGATCAGGCTGTTGAGCCCGGCCGGCAGGTGCTGCACGGCCAGCATCGCCAGCACCGCGGTGGTGGCGGTGACGTCGAAGGCGGCGGTGCAGAACGGCAGCCAGCGGTAGCGGCGCTGGCGTCGCGCCAGCCCCAGCCACAGTTGCGAGAACACATTGACGAAGACCGCGCCGCCCAGGCCGATCAGGGTTTCCTTGACGCTGCCGCCGCCGAGCGCGTTGAACAGCGGCAACAGCAGCAGCATCGCCGCCAGCACCGCGCGCAGCCGCGCCACCAGCAGTTCGCCGCCGGCGCCGATCTCGAGCATGATTTCGTCCGGGCGCGACAGCAGCGCGACCAACACGCTGCGCATCCGCCCGCCTACGCCCTGGTACATCCCCGTCCTTCCGTCGCCTCGGCCCCGCGCGAGCATAGCGCGAGCAGGGCCTGACACCGTGTCAGGGAAGGCGCGGTTCGCCGCCCGCACCGCCGCGGACCGGCCGCGGCGGCAGCGCGGCCATGCTCAGCCGATGCCGCGGATCGCCACCCACAAGGCCAGCGCGGCGAACACCGCGGCGGCGACCAGGCGCGCGGCCTTGAGCGGCAGGCGGTCGGCGAAGCGGGCGCCGAGCAGGGCCACCGGCACGTTGGCCAGCAGCATGCCGACGGTGGTGCCCACGATCACCGCCCACAGCGGCTCGTAGCGGGTCGCCAGCAGCACCGTGGCGACCTGGGTCTTGTCGCCGATCTCGGCGAAGAAGAACGCGATGGTGGTGGCGATGAACGCGCCGCGCGCGGAGAACTGGGTCTCGCCCTCGTCGAGCTTGTCGGGCTTGAGCGTCCACAGCGCCACCGCCAGGAAGCTCGCGGCGACCACCCAGCGCAGGATTTCGGGCTTGAGGAAGGCCGCGACCAGGGTGCCGAACCAGGCGGCCAGCGCGTGGTTGAGCAGGGTCGCGACGAGGATGCCGAGGATGATCGGCACCGGCTTGCGGAAGCGGGCGGCCAGCAACAGGGCCAGCAGCTGCGTTTTGTCGCCGATTTCGGCGAGCGCGACGGTACCGGTGGAAACGGCGGAGGCGACGACCCAGGCCGGGAAGTGGGACAGATCCATGAGAGCTCCAGGGTCGGGCATTCGCGTGGACGCGAAGGCAAACGCCGCGCGGCCCGACCCGGGTACGCACAACGCCTGCCTTCGGTCTTGCCCGTGGTCGCTGGCTCGAGGTCGAAAGACGCTCGCGCTGGCTGCCGCTCATACGCCATGGCCTGCTGGCCAAGTGTGTTGACGCATGCCCCCGCGAGCTGACGCCGGCGGGTGGGCTACTCCCCGGAGGAGGAAAGTGCGCGCATTGTAGCCACATCGCTGGGGCGATGCAGCAAATGAGAGGCTTTCTCGGTTGGGTGGCTGAATGTGGTGGGGACGGGCGTGGGGCGCGCGCGGGTGTCGTCGTAGTTGCGTTGTCGCGGTCGCGGCTCGCGCCGCTCCTACAAGGGGCTCCGGCCGGTTGCGTTTGCGACTGTAGGAGCGGCGCGAGCCGCGACCGCGACAACGCAACCACGACGACATCTTCTTACTGCAGCGCAGGCTCCGAACGTCGTTTCAAACCGACGCCGCGAACGGCAACGAACAAAACAACACCGACCGCAACCCGGCCGAATCGCTCACGGCTGGCAATGCCGCGCAGCGCAACCGCTACGTCGAATCCGCCGCCCCAACCACCGCACTCACTGCGAACACGCCGACGTCTCGCCGCCTTCCTCGCCATACAACGCCGCGAAACTCGCCGGCATCACCCGCGGCTGACGCTGCAACGGCGGTTTCACCGCGGCGAAGTAATCGCGCTGCCACTGCGCCGCCAACGCCGCCGCCGCCGGCTCCAGCGCGACGTCGCGCGCAGCCGGCGGATCGGCGGGCTTGGCGGTCAGCCGCGCCACCAGTAGCCGCATCGCCCGCGCCTTGGTCGGGTCGTTGGCGATCAGGCCGGCGGTCGGCGAGGAATCGTCGCCGTACGCGATCATCAGATCGAACAGCGCCGGCACGTAGCCGGCTTCGAACGAGAGTTGCAGCAACGCGCCGGCCTCGGCGCGCCAGCGGTCGAACTCGGGCGTGTTGAGGTGGGAGTAGTCCAGCAGCACCGAGTCGCCGCGCGCGTAGCGGTACATCGCTTCGGGCTCGCCGGCCAGCGCGGCCTGGCGCAGGTAGCGGTTGCCCTGGCGCCAGGCGTCGCTGTGCGAATCGCGGCATTCGGCGATGATCCGCCGCGCGCGGTCTTCCATCCGCGCCATGTAGGCGCGCTGGTCCGGCGCCAGCGAGGCGCTGGCGTTTTGTTCGGCGGAGGCGAGCAACTGCTGCGCGGCGGAGGTATCGGCGCAGCGCAGCAGTTCGACGCCTAGCTGGCAGGCGGCGCGGCTGTCGCCGGCTTCGGCGCGCTGGCGCAGTTCGGCCTGGCGACGCTGGCGGTAGTCGGCCTGCGCCGGTTGCGGTGCCGGCGCAGGCGCTGCAACGACGGCGGGCGCCGGAGCCGGCGCCGCTTCGGGCGCGGGCGTCGCCGCCACCACGGGCGCCGCGTCGCGTCCGTGCCATTGCTGCCAGACCAGCAGTGCGATCGCGAGCGCGATCGCCGCTGCGAGCCAAACCCGGATGCCGGCCTTCATCGTCCGCTGCCGTCCTGTCTCGATGCGTACACCGGCGTAGCATGCCCGCAATCGTCCATCCGATTCGGAGCCGTGCTATGCAATACCGTCGACTGGGTTCGTCCGGGCTGAAGGTGTCGGCGCTGTCGTTCGGCGCCTGGGTCACCTTCGGCGCGCAGATCGGCCGCGACACCGCGCGCGACTTGATCGCCGCAGCCTGGGACCACGGGATCAATTTCTTCGACAACGCCGAGGGCTACGCCAACGGCGAAGCCGAGCGGGTGATGGGCGTGGCGCTCGCCGAGCTGGGCCTGCCGCGCGATGGCTACTGCGTGTCGAGCAAGGTGTTCTTCGGCGCGCAAGCCGAGCCGTTGCCGACCCAGCGCGGCCTGTCGCGCAAGCACGTCACCGAAGCCTGCCACGCCGCGTTGCGGCGGCTGCAGGTCGAGCACCTGGACCTGTATTTCTGCCATCGCCCCGACCCGGATGTGCCGGTGGAAGAAACCGTGTGGGCGATGGACGCGCTGATCCGCCAGGGCAAGGTCTTGTACTGGGGTACCTCCGAATGGCCGGCGGCGCTGATCCGCGAGGCGCACAAGATCGCCCGCGCCCATCACCTGCACGCGCCGACGATGGAACAGCCGCAGTACAACCTGCTGCATCGCGAGCGGGTCGAACTGGAATACGCGCCGCTGTACGCCGAGCTGGGCCTGGGCACGACGATCTGGTCGCCGCTGGCTTCGGGCCTGTTGACCGGCAAGTACCGCGGCGGTTTCGAAGGCGAGAGCCGGCTCGGCCATACCGACAAGGAATGGCTGCGGCGGATCGCGGTCGGCGAATCCGGCCAGCGCCGGCTCGAACGGGTCGCGGCGTTCGTCGCCCTGGCCGACGAACTGGGCGTGGCGCCGGCGTCGCTGGCGATCGCCTGGTGTCTGCGCAATCCGCATGTGTCCACGGCGATCCTCGGCGCCAGCCGGGTCGAGCAGTTGCTGCAGAACCTGCAGGCGCTGGAGCTGCAGTTGGACGACACCGCCTGGCAGCGGGTGGAAGCCGCCACGGCCTGATCGCAGAGGCGACCGCCCCTTGTAGGAGCGGCGCGAGCCGCGACCGCGGCAATCCGAACCACGGCGCGGCTGCGATGCCGGCGCTGGCCCTACGGCGTGGGCGTCTGGCATGAACGTCGGCGTAGGGCGGGGCGCCGTAGTCGGGGCGGCGCGGTCGCGGCCTGCGCCGCTCCTACAGGGTGCTCCGGGACCGTCCCGCCGACGGACGGTTTGACCGGGCTCGCAGATTCACGCAATCGCGTGTTGACTGGCAAATGAGAATCATTATCATCATTCGGGAGCCCACCCCCGAACGAGTCACCGCCATGTCTCTGCGCAACCCCGTGCTGCAGCTGAAGCCCCGTACTGATCGTTCCCTGGCCGCGGTCGCCCCGCCGGTCGCCGCGGTCGCGCCGGCCGCCGCCGCGGCGGTGGTCGCCGCCGCCCAGGGCGGACTGGTCGAGAGCGCCGCCCTGCTGCGCGGCGCCCGCGAAGTCCTGATCCGCCACGGCGGCGAGGTCTATCGCCTGCGCCATACCCGCAACGACAAGCTGATCCTCACCAAGTAACCCCGCGTACGGCGCGCTTCCACCCAAGCCCGCTCAGCAACATCCACGCCGCACCGGTCCGGATTCCTCAGCGCTGAGGCAAAGCAACCGCCCCGACGCCCGAATCCAGTCCGCACTCGATCCCGTCCAAGCAACCCCGCGCAAGGCGCGCCTCCAGCCCAGCCCGCTCAGCAACATCCCCTCCCACGTCGGCCCAGATTCTCCAGGCACAGGACGCCCAACGTCCCGCCGCCCGAATCCCAACCGCGTTGCCGAGCCCGCCGCCGCAGCCGCGCCACCGCAAGCACCACCCGCACCGCGCCCACCCCCGGGCGCGGTGCGGTGCGTCGGTCCGCCGACTTGCCAGCACCTCTCTCCCAGGCTGCCAGCCCCGCCTCTCTCCGGATGCCAGCTCGCCTCGGTTCCACTGTTCATCCAACCGAGTCGAAGAATGTCCCGCGTCCATACCCCGGCTGCGTCCGCGCGCCCTGTTTTTCCGTCCGTCCTTCCCGCGCGCTCCGCGCTGGCCCTGGCTCTGTTGCTGGCGTTGCCGGCCGCGCACGCCGCCGACGCGCCCGACGCCAGCGGCGAGGTCAACGAACTCAATCGCGTGGTGGTCAGCGCCACCCGCACCGAGCGCGCCGTGCAGGACGTGCCCGCCACGGTCAGCGCGATCGACCGCGAGCGCATGGACAACGAGCTGACCCGCAACATCCGCGACCTGTTCCGCTACGAGCCGGGCATTGACGTGGGCGGCAACCGCGAGCGCTTCGGCCTGGGCGACATCCGCATCCGCGGCCTCGGCGGCAACCGCGTGCGCGTGCTGATCGACGGCATCTCGGTATCCGACGGCTTCTCCATCGGCAGCTTCTCCAACGCCGGGCGCAACTTCGTCGACCTGGACACGGTCAAGGAAGTCGAGGTCGTGCGCGGCCCGTCCAGCGCGCTGCACGGCTCCGACGCGCTCGGCGGCGTGGTTTCGTTCGTGACCAAGGATCCCGCGGATTACCTCAAGGACGGCGCCAAGTCCTACTTCGGCCTCAAGCTCGGCGCCGAGAGCCAGAACGAAGGCATCTACGGCAGCGCCACCGCCGCCTTCGCCGGCGAGCGCTGGTCCGGCCTGGTCGTGGTCAACCACCACCAGGGCAAGGAGACCGAGAACCAGGGCGACAACGACGCCCACGACAGCCGCCGCACTCGCGCCAATCCGCAGAGCTTCGAAGGCCGCAGCCTGCTGAGCAAGCTGGTGTTCGCGCCGAGCGAGAACCAGCGCCTCCGCCTGACCGTGGAAGGCAGCGAAGACCGCACCAAGACCGACGTGTTCAGCGCCCTGGGCCTGAGCGCGCTGACCCCGGGCCTGCCGCCGACCGCGCCGCGCACGCGGGTGCTGTCGATGTACGGCAACGACCACCAGACCCGCGCCCGGGTGGCGTTCGCCCACGAGATCGACTCGCTCGACAGCGTGCTGGCCGATTCGCTCAACTGGCAGGTCTATCGTCAGGACAGCGAGACCACCCAGCGTACCCGCGAGCAACGCGCCAGCGTCGTCGGCGGCCGCGACACCAGCCCGACCCTACGCCTGCGCGAGTTCAACTTCGACCAGCGCGTCTACGGCGCCGAAGCCACCGCGCACAAGGACTTCGCCACCGGCTCGGTCGAGCACACGCTGACCTACGGCTTCGAATACGAGCAGACCGAATTCCGCCAGAAGCGCGACGGCCGCTCGGTCAACCTGACCACCGGCGCGATCAGCAGCACCATTTCGCCCGATGCGTTCCCGGTGCGCGATTTCCCGATCAGCAAGACCCGCAACGCCGGCGTGTTCGTGCAGGACGAGATCCGCTTCGCCGACGGCGCGTTCCGGCTGGTGCCGGCGGTGCGCGTGGACCGTTACGAGCTCAAGCCGCAGAGCGATGCGATCTGGAACGGCGACAACCCGGGGGTGAAGATCAGCGACCTGACCAAGACCAGCGTCTCGCCCAAGCTCGGCGCGGTCTGGCACTTCGCCCAGGACTGGTCGCTGTACGGCGGCTACCAGCGCGGCTTCCGCGCGCCGCCCTACAGCGACGTCAATCTCGGCTTCACCAACCTGCAGTTCGGCTACACCGCGATTCCGAACCCGAACCTCAAGCCGGAAACCAGCAACGGCTACGAGCTGGGCCTGCGCTACAGCGGCAAGGCGGTGTATGCGCAGCTGTCGGGCTATTACAACGACTACAAGGACTTCATCGAGTCCAACCGCCAGGTCAGCGCGCCGCCGCAGTCGCCGTTGATCGTGTTCCAGTCGCAGAACGTCGAAAAGGCGCGCATCCGCGGCGTCGAGCTGCGCGGCGGCGTGGACTTCGGCGAGCTGTATCCGTCGCTGGCCGGCTGGTCGAGCCGCTTCGCCGCCGCCTACAGCAAGGGCGAGGACAAGACCGACGACCGTCCGCTGGAATCGATCGCGCCGCTGACCGCCACCGTCGGCGTCGCCTACGACCGCGACACCTGGGGCGTGGAGCTGGCCGGCCGTTTCGCCCGCCGCAAGAGCGACCTGCCCGAGGCCGGCCGTTTCGCCGCGCCGGGGTACGGCGTGTACGACCTGCTCGCGCACTGGAACTTCGCCCCGGGCGCCAAGTTCAACGTCGGCGTGTTCAACCTGGGCGACAAGAAGTACTGGGACAACGGCGACGTTCCGGGCGCGTTGACCGCGAGCAGCGCCATCCTCGACCGCTACACCGCGCCGGGCCGCAACGTCGGCGCCAGCGTGGCGGTGAGCTGGTAAGCCGTGCGCGCGGCGCCGTCGTCGGTTTTCTCGCTGCTGCCCGGCCACGCCGGCGCGCGCGCCGCGCTGCCCGCGCCGGAGCGGCTGGCAGCGGTGGCGACGGTGCTGTGCGTGCATCCGCGGCGCCAGCGCGACGTGCTGGCCGGTTGGCTGGCGGCGCGCGAGGCGCGGCGGCTGGGCGACGGCGCGAGCGAAGCGCTGTCGTTCCGCGACGCGGCCGGGCGCGAATGCTGGCGGCTGTATCTGCTGGCCGACAGCGATTTCCTCGCCTGGGACGACGCCTGCGCGGCGCTGGCGGCCGCACCCGCGCGCACCGACGCGTGGGCGGCCGCCTCGCGCTGGCTGCGCCGCCTGCGCGGCGGCTGGCGCGCGCAGGTCTTGCGCCTGAGCGTGCTGCGCGACGAGGCCGGCCATTGCGTGCTGCTCGCCGAAGCGGCCGCGCTGTCGCCGCTGGGCCGGTCGCAGGCGCGGCGGATCGCCGCCGCGGCCGGCGCGCGTCTGGACGAGCGCGCCCACGCCTGTTGTTGCCTGGCCTCGGCCGCCGCGGCGGCAGCGAAGCCCTGAGCGCCGATGCGTTCCCTCCTTATCTATTTGTCTACAGCCAAAGAGCCAATCGAGAACCCATGAACCTTCGTCACTTCCGCGCCAGCGTGCTGGCCTCCTGCCTGCTTTCCACCGGCCTGCTGTGCAGCACCTCGGCGCTGGCCCAGTCCGCCGACATCGCCCGCGACCGCGCCTCGATCCTGGCCATGCAGGGCGAGTACATCGTCGATTTCGCCTTCGACGAAACCGTGCTGCTCAAGCCCGGCTACGAGCGCGCGCCGGCGATGCGCAGCGGCGGCAACGAGACCGTGATCGTGGTCGAGGACACCCCGACCAAGGTGGTGCTGCAGCACATCCTGGTCGACGGCAAGAGCGGCCACGTGACCAAGCACTGGCGCCAGGATTGGAGCTTCGAGGCGCCGCAGCGCTTCGAGTTCAGCGCCGACCAGACCTGGCACGTGCGCAAAATTCCGGCCGAACTCAACCGCGGCGCCTGGACCCAGTGCGTGTACGAGGTCAGCGACGCGCCGCGCTACTGCGGCACCGGCCGCTGGGACTACCGCGACGGCCACGCCACCTGGACCAGCGATCCGAGCTGGCGTCCGCTGCCGCGGCGCGAATACACCAAGCGCAGCGACTACAACGCCATCGTCGCGATCAACCGCCACACCCTGACCCCGAACGGCTGGACCCACGAGCAGTTCAACACCAAGGTGCTGCGCAAGCCCGACGGCAGCCAGGAGCCGCTGGCGCGCGAGTTCGGCTTCAACGATTACGTCAAGACCAAGGAAGTCGACTTCAAGCCGGCCTACAAATACTGGGACGCGACCCGCGGCTTCTGGGCCAAGGTGCGCGAGCGCTGGGACGGTTATCTCGGCAAGGCGCCGGGCGTCCGGCTGAAGACCAAGATCGACGGCATGGCGATGATCATTCCGCTGTTCGAACAGGCCGGCAAGCTGGAAGAGGGCAAGAAGGTCGCCGACAAGGACATCGACCAGGTGTTCGCCAAGTGGGTGACCGCGGCGCCGGCCGAGTAAGCCGCGGCGCGAGAGTTTCCGGCGCGGGCCTGCGAAGGAGCGCGGGTGTCGGAGCGATGATCGGAACCGGCCGGGCAGGATGCCCGGCCTTTTTGTTGGCCGCGATTCCTTCTTCATCGACTGCGCCGCAGCGGACGCCCCCTGTAGGAGCGGCGCAAGCCGCGACCGCGCCACCGCGGCTACGACGAAGCCCACTACGCCCGCGTCTTTGTTGGCGGCGATTCCTTTCGCATCGACTGCGCCGTAGCGGACGCCCCTTGTAGGAGCGGCGCAAGCCGCGACCGCGCCACCGCGGCTACGACGAAACCCACTACGCCCGCGTCGCCGGCCGCTCTGCATTCGGCGCGACCGGACGCTGCGCGGTCGCGGCTCGCGCCGCTCCTACAGGGAGACTTCGGTGCGTTCGACGCTGATGAAAAGAGCCGGGCCGGTGCGTGTCGCCGCCGGCCCGACTAGGGGAACACTGCGCGCTCAGACGATCGGTTCGGCGGGCACGGCTTGGATCGGTGGCATCGGCGGCGCCGGCAGCGCGGCCGCGGGCCGGCCCTTCGGCGGCGGCGGGGGCGGAGGCGGAGGAGGCGGGACCGGCGCTGCGGGTGCGGCCGGCGGCGCGGGCGGTGCAGGCGGTGCCGGCGGCGGAGGCGGAGGCGCGGGCGGCACCCAAGCCACTGCCTTGGGCACGCTGAGCTTGAGCTTGGCGCTGTTGCGGTCGCGCAGATAACCGATCTCGACCTGCGCGCCTTCGGGCTTGTCGCGCAAGGCGTCCATGGTCTGGCGCGGGGTGTCGACCGCGCGGCCGTCGACGCTCTGGATCACGTCGCCGGCTTCCAGCCCCTTGAGCCCGGCCGGCGCGCTGAGCACCAGCACGCCGCGCTGGGCGCCGAAGTAGCGGCCGAGCTTGGGCTCGACCGTGGCCAGGTTGAGGCCGTTCCAGCGCAGCGCCTCGCTGATCAGCGGCATGCTGCAGGCCGGATGCCGGGCCTTGCCCTTGTCCTTGCCGGCGCAGTCCAGGTCCGGGCCGATGCGGTGGATCTCGGTGCGCAGGCCCGGCGCGACCGCGATGCCGGCGGCGGGCACCGAATCGATGACGACGGTGCGCGCGTACCGATTGGTGACGTATTCGCTGCCGTCGGGATTGCGGTAGACCATGATCCGCTCGCCGACCTGCGGCGCGAGTTCGACCGTGGCCTCGCGCTGCTCGCGCTGGTAGCGGATGCGCACCGGCTTGCCGGCTTCGAGCTTGGCGATCCGCTCGCGCGCTTCGCCCAGGCGCGCTTCGCCGTTCTTGCCGGCGAGCTTGCGTTCGTCGACCGCGAGCAGGCGGTCGCCGCTGCGCAGGCCGGCGCGGGCCGCAGCGCTGCCCGGGGTGACTGCGAGGATGGCCACGCCGCTGCGCTCGTCCGGAGCCAGGATCACCCCGAGCTGCGGGCCGCGCAGGTCGTCGCTGATCAGCACCGGGCCGAACTGCGAGGGCTCGGGCAGGGCGCCGATGGGATAGGCGGGGCGGCGCATCTCCACCACCATCGGCCGCGCCTGCGCCAGCAAGCGCGGCGCGGTGTCGGTGTCGGCGAAGAAATAGGCTCGGGTTTGGTGCGGCGCGACGCCGGCCGGGATGGCCTGGGCCGGGACGGCCGCTGTGTCGGTGCGGATGAAATATGCGGGGACTGCGTGCGGCGCCGGCAGGGCCGGCACGAATTCGAGCCGGGCCGGTTCGGCCGGCGCCGGGACGGCTGGGGTCGCGACGGCATCGGTCGCGCCGGCCGCGGCGGGAACCGCGAGCGCGCCGCCGATCGCGGCGGCGAGCAGGGCGGGAAGCAGGAAGCGGGACGACATGGCGGTCTCCAGTGAAAGTCGTGGCGATAGTTCGTGGCGATGATCGGTGGGGCGGCGGCGCGCTCAGTCCACCCGTACCAGCGCGCTGTCGTAGCGTTCGCCGCGCGCGGCGTACCAGCGTTGGGTGCTTTCCATGCCGGCCAGCGAGCGCAGCGAGTCGACCCGTTCGCGCCACAGCGCGACGCGGGTGGGCGCCGGCAGCGCGGCGTCGCCGAGCGCGGTGTCGATCAGTTGCAGGCGCTGGTCGAGGCCGGCGCCCATCACCGCGGCGGAGGCGCTGGCGACGCGCTCGTCGCGCGCGACGGCGACCAGGGCTTCGAGCTGGGCCGACTCGGCTTGCAGTTCGCGCAGTTGCGCGACGAGGCGAGTGTCGGCGTCGGCTGCGGCTGCGGTGGATGCGCCGGCATCGGCGGGTCGCGTGCGCGTCGCCGTGTGTTGCGACGCGGCGGCGACGGGTGCGGTTGCGTCGTTCGGCTTCGGCGCTGTCGTCGCGACCCGCGTCTGGCTGTCCCGATCGGTGGCGGCCGTTGCGGGATCGGAGGCCGATGGGCCCGCTGATATAGAAGGAGCGGATACAGAAGGAGTGGCCGCCGAAGAAGCGGACACCGACGGGCCGGTACCGGCCGCGGCGACGGCTTCGTTTCGCGCGGAGCGGCCGCCATCGGCCGGTGCGGGATCGCGCTGCGGCGTCGGCGTCGCGTGCGATTGCGCCGCGACAACCGGCGCGGCGGGTTCCGCGTCCGGCCGCTGCGCGCGCAGGCTCAGCCACAGGCCCAACGGCAGCGCCGCGGCCAGCATCGCGGCCAGCGCCCAGCGCCGCAGCGGCGTTGCGGCTGCGCGCGGTGCGGACGATTTCGATGCAGCCGATTGCGGCGCGACGAACTCGGCCGACGTCGCGGCCGATGCGGCCGGCAAACGCGCAACCATGCGCGCCCAGCCGTCGGCCGGCGGGGTTTCGGCGGGCACCGCGGCGAACGCGCCGGCCCAGGTCGAAGGCGGCTCGCCTGCGGCAGGCGCGCCCGGAACGAGCGGGGGACGATCAGGCATGGGCCTGCTCCGGTTCCAGCAACTGGCGCAGGCGGCGGCTGCCGCGGGCGAGCTGCGATTTTGAAAAACTGATCGAACGCTGCATCAGCGCGGCGATCTCCTCATGGGTGTAGCCCTCGGCGTGGTACAGCCACAGCACGCTGCGGGTCGCCTCGGGCAATTGCGCCAGCGCGCGGCCGAGCGCGGCGGCGTCGGCCGCGGCCGGCGGCGGCGGGATGCGGTCGTCGGCCAGATGCTCTTCGTCGCTGTCGCCGTGTTCGTGGCGGCGCCGGCTGCGCAGCCGCATCAGGGCCTCGTTCACAGCGATCTGGCGCAGCCAGCCCCAGAACGGCGTGCCGCTGCCGTCGCGGTGGCCGCGGAAGTCGCCGATCCGCGTGAGCACTTTGAGCATGGTCTCCTGCAGGACTTCGGTGGCTTCCTCGCGGTCGCCGGCGATGCGCACCGCCAGGGTGAACACCGGCCGCTCGAACCAGCGGTAGATCTGCTCGAACGCCGCGCCCTCGCCGGCGCGCGCGCGCGCCAGCAGCGACTCGGGCACGTCGATGGCGAAGCTCGACACGGGCCGGTCGGCGACGGGCGAGGGCGGCGGCAGGGGCATGGGTTCGGGTGGCATTCCCAGGCAAGGATGCGCCAGGGGCGTGAAGGGTCGCAGCCGGCGCCTGGGCCTATACTGCGCCCATAAGACTAAGGACAAGGAGGGGAGTCATGGGAGCCAGCTTTCTCGCGTTGGTGCTGGTGTTCGCCGGCGTCGTGCTGCTGTTCAAGACCGTGCGCATGGTCCCGCAGGGCTACCAGTGGACGGTCGAGCGCTTCGGCCGCTACACCCACACCATGGACCCCGGCCTGCACTTCCTGGTCCCGGTGATCTACGGCGTCGGCCGCAAGATCAACATGATGGAACAGGTGTTGGAGGTGCCCAGCCAGGACGTGATCACCAAGGACAACGCGGTGGTCAAGGTCGACGGCATCGTGTTCTTCCAGGTGCAGGACGCGGCCAAGGCGGCGTATGAGGTGGCTCAGCTGGAAGTTGCGATCCTCAATTTGGTCATGACCAACATCCGCACCGCGATCGGTTCGATGGACCTGGACGAATCGCTGTCCAAGCGCGACGAGATCAACACCAAGGTGCTCAACGCGGTGGACGCGGCCACCCATCCGTGGGGGCTGAAGGTCAACCGCATCGAGCTCAAGGACATCCAGCCGCCGCGCGACCTGGTCGATTCGATGGCCCGGCAGATGAAGGCCGAGCGCGAGAAGCGCGCCAACATCCTCGAAGCCGAAGGCCATCGCCAGTCGGAAATCCTGCGCGCCGAAGGCGACAAGCAGGCCGCGATCCTGGAAGCCGAAGGCAAGCGCGAGGCCGCGTACCGCGAGGCCGAGGCGCGCGAGCGTCTGGCCGAGGCCGAGGCCAAGGCCACCCAGTTGGTCTCCGACGCGATCGCCGCCGGCAACGTGCAGGCGATCAATTACTTCGTCGCGCAGAAATACATCGAGGCGTTCAAGGCCCTGGCCGAAGCGCCGAACCAGAAGTTCGTGATGATGCCGATGGATTCGTCCGGGGTGATCGGCTCGATCGCCGGCATCGCCGAGCTGGCCAAGGACGCGATGGCCCAGCAGGCCGCGCACGGCGCGCGGCCGCCGCGCAGCGGGGCATGACATGAGCTGGAACTGGCCGACCGTGGCCTGGGCGGCGTTGGCGCTGCTGCTGTTCGCAGCCGAGGCGATGGCGCCGGGCGCGTTCATGCTCTGGCTCGGCCTGGCTGCGGCGGCGGTGTTCGTGCTGGTGTTCGCCTTTCCCGGACTCACCGTGCTGGCCCAGGTGGCCGCGTTCGTGGTGTTGAGCTTCGTTTCGATCCAGGTCTACCGCACCTGGTTCCGCAAGCGCGAGCCGGCCAGCGACCGGCCGCTGCTGAACCGTCGCGCCGAGCAGTTGATCGGGCGGGTGGTGCCGTTGGAGCGCGGCATCGTCGCCGGCCGCGGGCGGGTGCAGATCGCCGATGCGTTCTGGGACGTCAGCGGCCCGGAGCTGCCGGCCGGCGCGATGGTGCGCGTGGTCGGCGCCGACGCGATGTTGCTGCATGTGGAAGCGGCGGGCTGAGCGGTGAACGCCCGCTGCGCCAAGCCCTGGTCGTCCGCCTCGGCGCGCCGGCGCGCGTCGACCGCGTTGGGCGCGTGCGCGCTGGGCTTGTGCCTGGCCGCGCAGGGCGGCCCGACCACGCCGGCCGCCACGCGCGCGTCGGCCGCCAGTGCGCCGACCGCGGCCAAGCTCGCGCAGAACGGGCCCGCGCCGGCTAAGCCGGCGCAAGCCGCGCCCGCGCCGAGCGGCGCGGCGACGCCGAGCGGCCCGATCCTCGGCCGCCCGCCGGCGGTGCGCGACGACGGCAAGACCGCGATGCGCGACTGGATCGGCCGGGTGGTGCCGCCGTATCCGGACGGCTACCGCTCCAACACCGGCGGCTGCGTCGGCAGCGGCCGCAGCGCCGAGCAGATCTGCGCGCGCAGCATCGGCACCATCGACGACAGCGAAGACCGTTCGCAACTGCTCTACGCCGCCGAACTGGTCGGCCGCGCCGGCAACGAGGCGCGCTGGAAGATCACCGACGTGGTCGCCTATCCCAGGCTGCAGCGCGGCGAGCGCGTGTCGATTTCCACCTGCCTGTTCGACGGCGCCGGCGATCCCGGCGTGATCGCCATCGTCGACACCCTGGTCGAGAACGCCGCCGCGCGCGAGACCTTCGACGCGGTGCGCTGGGCGGTGCGGCTGGATCGCGGCAAGGGCAAGTTCGTCGAGATCAAGACCGCCGAGGTGCAGTGCTACAACGAAGGGCCCGACGGGGAGTGAGGCGGGTTTCGGTAGCGTTGCCGCATCGGGTACGAAAGCGTCGGGGCTAAAGCCCCTCCCACAACAGCAGCCTGGGACGAAGCCCTTCGCGCTTTTGTGGGAGGGGCTTCAGCCCCGACGCTTTGGTATCCGCTGCCCCGAACCCGCATCCAGCGCACCGGCAATACTTGAAGCCGCTCCCACCATTCGCCGGGGTACCGAAATCCGGCAAACCCGCACGCCGCGCGCATGAGGGATAATCGCCGGCTCCCACCCCCACCAGCAGAGCAGGCCGCGCCCATGAGCCAGAAGACCATCCTCAACGACGCCCACCGCGCACTCGGCGCCAAGATGGTCGACTTCGGCGGCTGGGACATGCCGATCAGCTACGGCTCGCAGCTCGAAGAACACCACCAGGTGCGCCGCGACGCCGGCATGTTCGACGTCAGCCACATGACCGTGGTCGACCTGCGCGGCGCGCGCGTGCGCGAGTTCCTGCGCCACCTGGTCGCCAACTCGGTCGACAAGCTGCAAAAGTCGGGCAAGGCGCTGTACACCTGCATGCTCAACGCCGACGGCGGCGTCATCGACGATCTGATCGTCTACTTCCACGAGGAAGACTATTTCCGCCTGGTGGTCAACGCCGCCACCCGCGACAAGGATCTGGCGTGGATCGGCCAGCAGGCCGCAGCGTTCGGCGTCGGCGTGACCGAGCGTCCGGAGCTGTCGATGATCGCGGTGCAGGGCCCGAACGCGCGCGAGAAGCTGATCGGCCTGCTGCGCGAGGACGACCGCGCGCGCATCGGCAAGCTCGGCAAGTTCGTCGCCGGCCAGGCGCAGACCGCCGACGGCATCGAACTGTTCGTCGCCCGCACCGGTTACACCGGCGAGGACGGCTTCGAAGTGATCGTGCCCGAAGACCGCGCGGTGGCGCTGTGGGACGCGCTGCTCGCCGCGGGCGTGAAGCCGGCCGGCCTGGGCGCGCGCGACACGCTGCGCCTGGAAGCGGGCATGAATCTCTACGGCCAGGACATGGACGACACCGTCTCGCCGTACGAAGCCGCGCTGGCCTGGACCGTGTCGCTGGACGAGGGCCGCGACTTCATCGGCCGCGCCAAGCTCGAAGCGCAGAAGGCCACCGGCGCGCCGCGGCAGATGATCGGCCTGGTGATGGACGAGAAGGGCGTGCTGCGCCACGGTCAGAAGGTGCTGACCGCGCACGGCGAGGGCGAGATCCTCTCGGGCACGTTCTCGCCGACCCTGGGCAAGTCGATCGCATTCGCGCGCGTGCCCGCCGGCGAGATCGCGCTCGGCGCGGCCGGCAACGTGCGCGTGGACATCCGCGGCAAGGAAGTGCCGGTGCGCGTGGTCAAGTTCCCGTTCGTGCGCGACGGCCAGGCGCAGGACGGCGTGCTGGGCTGATCGCATTGGCGCCGGTCCGGTTCGTCGCCGGACCGGATCGCCAGGGCGTCGCCGGCTGGTAGAAGAGCGTCGGGCCTGAAGGCCCTCCCACCATTCTTCTCCCCGTCGCGCCGTCCGCTCTTGTGGGAGGGGCTTCAGCCCCGACGCTCTTCGACCACAAGCCACGCACCGATCTGTTTCCATCGACCACCGCACCGATCCCGCTGCCCCCGATCTGCCGACCTGAATGGAGCTGCCACCGTGAGCGTCGTCGTCGACTACTACTTCAGCCTGATCTCGCCCTACGTCTATCTCGGCCACGCGCCGCTGCTGGCGCTGACGCGCGAGACCGGCGCACGCTTGGCCTACAAGCCGGTGCGCATCTTCGAACTGTTCTCGGCCAACGGCGGCCTGCCGCTGGGCCAGCGCGCGCCGGCGCGCCAGCGCTACCGCCTGGTCGAACTGCAGCGCGCGCGCGCCGAGCGCGGCGTGCCGTTGAACCTGACGCCGAAGCACTTCCCGGTCGACCCGGGCCTGGCCGACCGCTGCGCGATCGCGCTGTGCGAAGCCGGACGCGATCCGGCGCAGTACATGGACGCGGTGCTGCGCGCGATCTGGGCGCAGGACGAGGACATCGCCGACCGCGCGCTGCTGGCGCGGGCGTTGCGCGACGCCGGTCACGATGCCGATGCGATCCTCGCCGCGGCCGGCAGCGCGGCGGTCGCGGCGATCTACCAAGACAACACCGCCGCGGCGATCGCCGTCGACCTGCCCGGCCTGCCGGGCTATGTATTGAACGGCGAGCCGTTCTGGGGCCAGGATCGCGTCGACGCGCTCGGCGCGGCGCTGCGCAGCGGCCGCGCGCCGTTCCTCGCCCCGGCCGGGCCGCCGCGCTGAGCGCTCGTACCGGTCGATCGCGCCGCTCGCTCGCGCCGGTCGTCGTCACCCCCTCCCACGACGCGCCGGCATCGTTAAACTACGCGCCAATATCCGCGTCTCCCCGCAACGTCCGAGGCCCCAGCCATGAGTGAAATTCCCGGCGATCTGAAGTTCATGAAGTCCCACGAGTGGGCCCGCGTCGAAGGCGACGGCAAAGTCACCGTCGGCATCTCCGACCACGCCCAGGGCCTGCTCGGCGACCTGGTCTACGTCGAACTGCCCAACGTCGGCGACCGCGTCGAGGCCGGCAACGCCTCCGCGGTGGTGGAGTCGGTGAAGGCCGCCTCGGACGTGTACGCCCCGGTCTCGGGCACCGTCACCGCGGTCAACGCCGCGCTGGCCGACAAGCCGGAGACCATCAACGAAGACGCCTACGGCGAAGGCTGGATCTACACGGTCGAGATCGACGAGCCGGACCAGCTCAACGAGCTGCTCTCGCCGGACGACTACGCCGAACTGCTCGAAGACGACGACCACTGATCCGCCCGCCGTGGCCGACGCATCGGCCACGGCCCCGACGGGGAGCGCAGGACCGGACCGCGACGCGGAACCGGGACTCGCTCCCCGTTTCGTTTGTGCGAAGCGCGGCGGCGCCGGGCCGCGTATCGGTAGCGCGGCGTTGCCGCCGACCGCGGAGCGACGCGGCCGGGATGCCGATGCCGGCGCCGCCGTCAGCGTCAGCGTCGATACGGCGCGCGGTCGCCGCGCCGAGTCGAGTCGAGTCGAGTCGTCCCGCTGCCGCGCGCCTCGCGATCCCGACGACGGCGCAGCCGCGCCCCGATCCTTCCCACCGTGAGCAGCTTGCGCCGCACCGCGACGATGGCGTCGGCGTGGGCGTGGGCGTGGCGTGAGTTGCGGGCGCGGGCACCGTGCCGGCTCGCGCGCCGCCGCGCGTTCGCGCGAATGCGAATACGAGGTGGCATTCGGACGCGCGTTGTTGACGTCGGCGTAACGTCGCCGCGCGCGTGCTCGCGGCTGCCTTGCGAACCGTCGCCGGCGCCGCCAGCGGTCCGCCGCGAAGCTCGGCGACCCGGTTCGCGCAGCGCTCGGCCACGCCAGTGCGAGGCGCGTCGCGCCGGCTTCGGTATCCCGCCACGGCCCGATGCCGGCATCGGTCGGCCGGACGCAGCGCGCGAACGTTTTCGCATGCGCATCGATTTCGCTCGGGAAAAAACCGCGTCGCCGTCGTGCGCGGGCGCATCGGCGCCGGCGTCGGCCGCGTCGATGCGGCCGCGCGCGAGTCGCGACCGCGCCGGCATCCACGACCGCGCCGATCGTCGCCGCCGGCCCGCGCCGACGGCGGCCGCGCTCGCGCGCATCGCGCCGGCCGGCACCGCGTCGCCGCTTCGCTGCCGCCGCGTGCCGCGTGCGTCCGCCACTTTCGCGTAGCGTTTCGCGCGCGCATCCCGACGCCGCGTCGCGCGCGTTCCGACAGCTTCGCGACATCCGCGCCGGACCGCCGTCGCGGCGCGCGCGCCGCGTTCGAGCGCGCCCGAATCGGCCCGCGCATCCCGAGCAGCAGCGCGCGCGGCGTCCGTCGCGCGCGCTGCGCATGCACGTCGAACCTCGCCGCCTGCGCCATCGCCGGCATCGGCGCGCGCGTCGGCGGCGGACGCCATCGAACGCGTCCAGCGTCGGCGAAGGGCCGACCGACGGTCGTCGACGGCGGAAAAAAGTTTGCGCACTTTCGCGCATTCGGGCTTGTGCGGCGCGAAATCGGCGGCGTCCGCGGAACGGAATTTTTTCTTCCGATACAGGTCGCCGCGCGCGCGTCGAACGCGTCGTCGAACGCGCGCGCGCATCGATCGATGCGCGCGAAAGAAAAACGCGAACGCGCCGAAACCCGCGCCACGCTTGGGTTTCAGCGATGCGATGGAAATTCGTTCGCGCGATGCGCGGCGCGCGCGCGCGTTCGTCGACGACGCGCGCTCGCGCGCCGGTCGCGCCGGCGCGGCCGGCGGGGCGAAGAAAAATTCGCCGGGGTTGTTGACAGTAGGAAAAAGCGTGATTAGGTTTCGCCCAGCAGACGTTTCCTGCCACGAGAGTGAGAACAGCCAGCGCGCCAACACGCAGCACAACTCGAACCTCCGCCCGGATTATCAAAACGGTGGACGCAGGGTTCGCTTCCTCTGCAGAAATGTTGGCACCGCTCTCTTTGCCGATGACATCCAAAGTCCCGATGACATCGCTGGCGTCCTGCTATGCACCCGGTACGCGTTCGGCGGCCCGGGTTTTTGTTTGGCCGCGAGGTTGCGCGGCCGCCCCCGCCCGCTTGGGCGGGCCAGCCATCGATCCGGTCGCCGCCACGGCCGGATGCGATCCCCGATCCGTTCCGACGCGCCTGGCGCGCCGGCGGTTGCACGCGGGTCCGACTCCCGCGGCTCTGCCACCACAGAGTCATTCTCCACTGGGCTTACCGCACCACCACTGATCATCCCTGATCAACCACTGACGAGGAGCCATCCCATGGCCGTTAAGAAAGCCGCTAAGAAGTCCGCCGCCAAGAAAGCGACGAAGAAGGTCGCCAAGAAGGCCGGCGCTAAGAAGGTCGCCAAGAAGGCCACCAAGAAGACCGCCAAGAAGGCCGTGAAGAAGGTCGCCAAGAAGGCCGTCCGCAAGACCGCCAAGAAGGCCGCCAAGAAGGCCACCAAGAAGACCGCCAAGAAGGCGGTGAAGAAGACTGCGAAGAAGGCCGCGAAGAAGGCCACCAAGAAGACCGCCAAGAAGGCGGTCAAGAAGACTGCTAAGAAGACCGCCAAGAAGGCCGCCAAGAAGGCCCCGAAGAAGGCCGCCAAGCGCGCCCGCAAGCCGAAGGCCGCCGCTCTGCCGGCGACCCCGGCTCCGCTGATCTGAATCAGCGCCCCGATTAGGCCGTAATCAGACTCTCTCCCCGCAGCCCAGGCGGGGGGAGAGTTTTTTTTATGGGCGAAGGCTTGCTGCAGCGATCCGCGCCCGGCGCGCTTCGATCTGTCGATGCCGCTCGCGGCGTCGCTCACCCAGCCTCACCGGTGTCGCGTCGCGGCGCCTCCTGTCGGCCGGCCGCCCGGCATTCCCGCGTCCGCGCCGCGACGGCGCTAGGATCGGTGCGTAGCCACCGCCGGGGATCGCGCCGTGAAAGCTCTGCTCAAGGGTCTGTTCTATCTGATCGTGCTGCTCGCCGTGGTCTTCGCCGGCGGCGGCCTGCTGTTGCCGGACAAGACCCATGTCGAACGCTCCGCGGTGATCCAGCGGCCGCCGGCGCAGGTGTTCGCCCTGCTCGACTCGTTCAAGCGCTTCAACGAATGGTCGCCGTGGTACGCGCTCGAGCCCGACGCCAAGTACAGCTACAGCGGACCGGAGTCCGGCGTCGGCGCGGGCATGGCCTGGCAGGGCAAGCGGGTCGGCCGCGGCAGCCAGCGCATCGCCGAGTCGGTGCCGCAGAGCCGGATCGCGGTCGCGCTGGACTTCGACGGCAGCCAGGCCACCGCGACCTACACCCTCGCCGCCGAAGGCGAGGGCACCAGGCTGACCTGGGCGCTGGACAGCGACCACGGCTACAACCTGATGGCGCGCTGGATCGGTCTGGCGATGGAGAAGATGGTCGGCAAGGATTACGAGCAGGGGCTGGCGCGGCTCAAGCAGGTGATGGAGAACGAACCGCGCTGAGGGCGGGGCGAGGTTCTTGCAGGAGGGACTTCAGTCCCGACGCTTTGCTTTCCGATCGCCGCCATCGGAGCCCAAGGCATCGGGACTGAAGTCCCTCCCACGACAGCGCAGGCGGCAAGGCCGTGCAGCCGCAAACGAAAAGGCCCGCCGAAGCGGGCCTTTTCGTTGTCGATCCCCAGACCGCTTACTTCGGCGCCGCGGTCGACTTCTGCGCGTTGCTGCCGTTGATGTCGCGCGCCGGGCCGACGCCTTCGGAGGCGTACAGGCCCGGGTCGTCGAAGCCGTCGACGTCGAGCCAGCGCTGCACCGGCATGCCGATGGCGCGGTCGAGGATGGTCGGCAGCAGGCCGGTGGGCAGGCCGCTCTCGCTGTTCCACAGCACCGCGATGCCGAGGTCGCGCTCGGGCATCATCGCGACCATGCCGCGGTAGCCCTGCACCGCGCCGGCATGGAACACCACGCGGTGGCCGGCGTAGTCGAACACGCGCCAGCCCAGCGCGTAGCCGGCCGAGCCGATGCGCTGGCGGCGCCAGCTGGAGCCGCGGATCTCGCTGGGCGTGTCAACCAGCGGCTGATGCAGGGTGGCCAGCAGCGGCAGCGGCAGCACGTCGGTGCGGTGGCCGGTCTGCGCGATCAGCCACTGCGCCATGTCGCTGGCGCTGGCGTTGACGCCGGCGGCCGGCGGCAACTGGTAATAGGTCGGCTTCGGCGTCACCGAGGCCCAGCCGCCGCGCGCGCGCACGTGCGGCTTGGCCCAGCGCGCGCTGGCGGTGATGCCTTCCAGGCCGAGGCTGGCGTCGTTCATGCCCAGCGGCTTGAACAGGCGGCGCTGGACTTCCTGGCTGTAGAAGTCGCCGGTGGCGGCGAAGACCACGTCGCCGATCAGGCTGAAGGCGATGTTCTGGTAGCCGTAGCAGGTGCCGGGCTGGCAGGTCATCGGCGCGTAGGCGAGCTTCTGGGTCAGTACGCGGTAGTCGGCGTAGTTCTCCAGGTCGCGGTCGTAGGTGTTGTGGCCCAGGCCGACGCGGTGGCTGAGCACGTCGGCGACGGTGACGTTGTGCGCGGCGCTGGAGTCGACCAGCTGGAAGCCGGGCATGTAGTCGACGACCTTGCTGTCCCAGCGCAGGGTGCCGTCGTTGACCAGCAGACCGGTCAGGGTGCCGGCGAAGCTCTTGGACAGCGAGGCCAGGCGGAACACGGTGTGGGCGTCGATCGCCTCGGCGTTGCGCACGTCGGTGATGCCGTAGCCGCGCGCGCTGAGGATCTGGCCGTTGTGGACGATGGCCATGGCCATGCCCGGGATGCGCTGGTCGGCGACCATGGCCTGCGCCATCGCCTCGAACTGCTGCACGTCGAAGCCGGCGGCCAGCGGCTGCACGCGCACATTAGCGTTGGCCGGCGCGCCGATGCCCAGGCCTTGCGGCGCGGTGCCGTCGCTGCCCTGGCCGCGCGCGACCGCGTCGGTGGACACCGGCGTAGGCAGGGACGGATTGGCCGGTTGCCAGCGCAGCGAGGTCTGCGCGCTGGAGCCGAGGGTGAGGGTGAGCAGCGCCGCGAGCGCACTCACGCGCCAAGGGGTGAGTGAGCGTCGGGAAGGATCGCGTTTCATCGCTCAGCGCCTGCAAAGACCGGGTGACCCGATTCTAGCTCCGATCTCAGGGAGTTGGGCAACAACCGCATTCAGGTTTATGTTTTTTCAGGGATTAATTGTTTTTCTGCAAAGCGCGGCTCGGTCTGCGGGTGTGGCTTTTCGGTGGTTGGGAAGTGTGAGCCTTTGGGGCGAGGGCGCTGAGGATGGTCTGGGCTTGCGGGGCCCTTGGAAAGCCGGGAGCGGGTTGGTCGAGGCAGGGCGCTGAAGTCTCTGGATCCCGGTCTTCGCGGGGATGACGACTTGGGAGCGGCGCGGCGAAACCGACTTGCCGCGAAACCTACCTACCGTCATTCCCGCGAAAGCGGGCTCCGCTTCACTTCGGCGAAGCCGAACATCCAGGGCTTTATCGAGGCATGACTCTGAAGTCTCTGGATCCCCGCGTTCGCGGGGATGACGATCTGGAGCGGCGCGGCGAAACCGACTTGCCGCGAAACCTACCTACCGTCATTCCCGCGAAAGCGGGCTCCGCTTCACTTCGGCGAAGCCGAACATCCAGGGCTTTATCGAGGCATGACTCTGAAGTCTTTGGATCCCCGCCTGCGCGGGGATGACGGCTGGGAGTGGCGCGGCGAAACCTACCTAGCGTCATTCCCGCGAAAGCGGGAATCCAGGGCTTCATCGAGACAGGACTATGAAGTCTCCGGATGCCCGCCATCGCGGGCATCACGGCATGAATCAAACCCGCCCGCGAATCAAATCCGCTGCGCGCTCGGCGATCATCATCGTCGGCGCGTTGGTGTTGCCGCCGATCAGCGTCGGCATCACCGAGGCGTCGATCACGCGCAGGCCTTCGACGCCGCGCACGCGCAGGTGCGGGTCGACCACCGCGGCATCGTCGCTGCCCATGCGGCAGGTGCCGACCGGGTGGTAGATGCTTTCGGCCTTGGCCCGCACGAACGCTTCCAGGCCGGCATCGTCGAGATCGTCGCGGGCCGGGAAGATCGGCGTGCCGCGGTAGCCGTCGAAGGCTTTTTGCTTGAGCAGATCGCGCGAGAGCTTCGCGCATTCGATCGTCATCTTCAGATCGAAACCCTCGGCGTCGCCGAGGTAGTTCGGATGCAGGCGCGGTTTGTCGCCGGCGCTGGCGCTGGCCAGTTCCAGATGGCCGCGGCTGCGCGGGCGCAGGAAGCAGGCGTGCACGGTGTAGCCGTCGCCGGGCAGGCGGTGGCGGCCGTGGTCGTCGAGCATCGCCGGGACGAAATGGAACTGGATGTCGGCGCGCTCGTCGCTGGCGTACTGCGAGCGCACGAAGCCGCCGGCTTCGGCCATGTTGCTGCTGCCGATGCCGCTGTGGCCGCGCAGGAAGTAATCGAAGATCACCTTGAGTTCGCTGGCGCGGTCGTAGGTGATGCGTTGGGTGGCGTGGTAGAGCGTGCAGATGTCGAGATGGTCCTGCAGGTTCTGCCCGACCTGCGGCGCGTCGGCCAGCACCTCGATGTCGTGCTGGCGCAGGTGCGCGGCCGGGCCGATGCCGGACAGCATCAGCAACTGCGGCGAATTGATCGCGCCGCCGCACAGCAGCACCTCGCGCGTGGCGCGCTGGTGCAGCGCGCTGCCGCCGTGGCGATAGATCACGCCGGTGGCGCGGCCGCGTTCGAAGGTGATGCGGTTGACCAGCGCGCCGGTGACCACCTGCAGGTTGCGGCGCTCGCGCGCCGGATCGAGGTAGGCGACCGCGCTGGAGCAACGCGCGCCGTTCTTCTGGGTCACCTGGTAGAAACCGAAGCCTTGCTGCTGCGCGCCGTTGAAATCGCGGTTGCGGGCGTAGCCGGCCTGTTCGGCGGCGTCGATGAAGGCCGACGACAGCGGGTTGGTGTGGCGCAGGTCGGACACGTACAGCGGGCCGAGGCTGCCGTGCAGGGCGTCGTCGCCGCGGCTGTTGCGCTCGCTGCGCTTGAAGTAGGGCAGGGCGTCGTCCCAACCCCAGCCGCGCGCGCCGAGCGCGGACCATTCGTCGTAATCGCCGGGCACGCCGCGGATGTAGCACATGGCGTTGATCGAACTGGAGCCGCCGAGCACGCGGCCGCGCGGCCACCACAGGCGGCGGCCGTCGAGGTTGGGTTCCGGCGCGGTGTCGTAGTCCCAGTTCACGCCCTTCTGGTTGACCAGCTTGGCGATGCCGCCGGGCATGTGGATGAAGGGGTGGTAGTCGCGCGGGCCGGCTTCGATCAACAGCACCCGGGTGTCGGGATCCTCGCTGAGGCGGTTGGCGAGGACGCAGCCGGCCGAACCGGCGCCGATGATGATGTAGTCGAACTCGGTGGGCACTGGCGGTTCCGGCTATGGCGCGGCGTGGCGTGCGGCGCTGATCGGGCGACCGTAAGCGCCGTGGCTAGAGTAAATGCTCCCAACGATCCGGCCCGGCACCGCCAGCTGCGTATTGCACTGTAGGAGCGGCGCGAGCCGCGACTGCGGGGTGGCCGGTCGCGCCGTATGCGCGATGTCGCGGCCGCGGCTCGCGCCGCTCCCGCAGGGCAAGCCCCGGGCCCGACGCGCCACGCGCGGTGGTAGCGGTACGCGGCGGCTTTGGGCTACCGTGCCGGCAATCGCGCGGCCGCCACGGCGGCGCGGGGCGGCGGCGGCCGCGACGGGCCCCGGGAGCGATCCCGACACGGGCGCGCGGCCGGCCACGATCTGCAGGGCCGGCGGCGAGGCGCCGCCGGTTCACTCACGGAGCGACCCGATGTCGGCTGTGCAAGGCGCCACCCTGTCCGGCGGACGGGTCCACACCGGGGAGTGGCGGGCGGTGGCGCTGTCGCTGGCCTATTTCTTCTGCGTGCTGACCGCGTACTACGTGATCCGGCCGGTGCGCGACCAGCTCAGCGCGGCGGTCGGCTCGACCCAGCTGCCGTGGTTCTACGCCGCCTCGTTCCTGGCCACGCTGGCGCTGACGCCGCTGTTCTCGGCGCTGGTCTCGCGCTACCCGCGGCGGGTGGTGGTGCCGGTGGTGTACGGCTTCTTCATCGCCTGCCTGATCGGCTTCGTGCCCTTGTTCGGCGAGGGCGGGCCGCTCAGCGCGCATGCGCTGGGCGTGCTGTTCTTCGTCTGGATCAGCGTGTTCAACCTGTTCGTGGTGTCGGTGTTCTGGAGCTTCATGACCGACATCTGGAACGAGGCGCAGGCGCGGCGATTGTTCCCGATCATCGCCGTGGGCGGCACCGTGGGCTCGCTGGTCGGGCCGGCGCTGACCCGCGAATTGGTCGGCACGATCGGCGTGGCGCCGCTGCTGCTGGTCTCCGCCGGGCTGCTGTGCGCGGCGCTGGCGCTGGTGCTGGCGCTGGGCCAGTGGTCGCGCGTGCACGGCACGCGCCGCTTCGAGGGCCAGCACGAGGCCGCCATCGGCGGCGGCATGTTCGACGGGATCAAGCAGATCTTCGCCAATCCGTTCGTGCGCTCGATGGCGATCCTGATGCTGCTGGGCGACTGGATCGGCACGGTCAACTACGGCCTGGTGGTCGATTACTCCAAGGCCACCTTCACCGACGCGGTGGCGCGCACCCGCTTCGCCGCCGATCTGGACCTGATGACCAACATCGTCGCGCTCAGCACCCAGGTGCTGATCACGCCGTGGCTGCTGTCGCGGCGCGGCGCGGCGGCGGTGATCGGGGTGTGGTCGGTGGTGACGGTGGCGGTGTTGAGCCTGGCGGCCGCGGTCGGCGATGTCTACGTGCCGCTGACCGAGCTGTTCCCCGGCTACGGCGCGCTGGTGGCGCAGCTGCCGTCCGGCATGGCCGGGCTGGTCGGCCCGTTGCCGGCGGTGGCGCTGGCGCTGGTGGTGAGCCGCGGGCTGTCCTACGGCATGGTCGGCCCGGCGCGCGAGAGCTTGTTCGCCAGCGCCGCGCGCACGCTGCGCTACAAGGGCAAGAACGCGGTCGACACCGCGGTGTGGCGGTTCGGCGATGTCATGGTCGCCAGCACCATGGTGGCCTTGCGCGGGGCCGGTGCCGGGGTGGCCGGGCTGGCCGGCATCAGCGCCGCAGTCGCGGTCGGCGCCGGCGTGGTCGGCTGGAACCTGACCCGCTGGGTGCAGCGCGGCGGCGCCGACGAAGCGGCGCGGGACGCACGCGCATGAGCGCGGCGCGCACGCAGCGGCCGCGAGCGGGCGGTCGATGAGCCGCACGCCGCGCGGCTGGCGGCCGTGGCCGCGCAATGTCTGGCTGCAGCGTTTGTTCGTCGGCACGGTGCTGATCGCGCTGGGCTGCCTGGCCTGGGGCTTCTTCTGGGAACCGCGGCAATTGGTCGAACGCGACTACGACCTGGCCCTGCCGCATTGGTCGCGCGACTGCGACGGCCTGCGCCTGGACGTGGTCGCCGACACCCACACCGGTTCGCCGCACAACGGCCTGGACAAGCTCGACCGCATCGTCGACCGGCTGATCGCCAGCGACGCGCCGGCGGTGCTGATGGCCGGCGACTACGTGATCCTCAGCGTGCTCGGCGGCACCTACATCTCCGCCGACGAACTGGCGCCGCACCTCAAGCCGCTGACCGCGCGCAAGCCGGTGTACGCGGTGCTCGGCAATCACGACTGGTGGAAGGACGGCGCGCGCGTGCGCGCGGCGCTGGAGTCGGCCGGGGTGATCGTGCTGGAAGACCAGGCGCGCAAGGTGCGTTTGGGCGGATGCGGGCTGTGGATCGTCGGCATCGGCGACAAATGGGAAACCGCCCACGACATCGTCGGCGCCTTCGACGGCGTCAACGACCAAGCGCCGGTCATCGCGCTGACCCACAACCCGGACCTGTTTCCCGAAATCCCGGCGCGCGCCGCGCTGACCGTCGCCGGCCACACCCACGGCGGCCAGGTGCGGCTGCCGTGGTTCGGCACGCCCGTGGTGCCGGCGCAGATACGCTACGCCGGCGGCTACATCGTCGAGGACGGCAAGTCGCTGTTCGTGTCCACCGGCATCGGCACCAGCATCCTGCCGGTGCGGTTCGGGGTGCCGCCGGAGATTTCGCGGTTGAGGTTGCGGGCGGCGTTGCGAGCGCCGATCGAAACCGCGCACTGAGCGGCGAGGCTTGCCTGAAGAGCGGGAGTCGCGATGCGGCGTATTCGCGCTCCTGGCCGCCACGGCGGCAAGGTCGATACGATGCGCTACTGCATCCCCGCTTCGGTCGGACGCGGGCTCAAGCGGGCTGGGCGCCGCGCCGCCGAGCCCGCGGATTCATCGCGACCGGCCACCCGGGGATTGAAGCTCCTCGGACCCGACGGCGGGGCTCTGGGACTGCGCCGACGACGGCGTCTGAAGTTCGCGCTGTACCTGCTCCATGGGCGGCGCCTGCGCCGGATCGACGCTGACGTGGAACCCCGGCGTGGTTGCGCCGATCCAAATTCTCCCCTGGCTAAAACCGATCTTGCTCGGGTCGACCTGATCGGCTTCCAGCCCGTCGCGTTTGGCTTGCAGCACCGCGTGCGCAACGGCGTGATCGGGCACTTGCTCGGGCAGCCGGTCGCGCACCAGTTGGAAGTAAGCGCGGTCGCTGGGACCGGGTTCGCCCGGCAAGCCCCTAGACGGATCGAGCAAGAGCGAAGGTGTCGCCGATTCGGTGGAGTGCGGCGCCGTTTCGGGCGATCGAGCTCCCGGCGCCAGCGAAGGGCTGCTGTCGGAGAAGCCCAGCGGCAGCGCAAGGCCGGGCAGCCCCAACGCCTGCAGGTCCACCTTTATTTCCATTGGCGGCCGGCTCGGATCGGCCAGCGCCGCTTGGTTTTCGGCTTTTTCGGCCATCTCCAAGTTGCGTGCGGCATAGCGCTCTGCATACCGGGCCCTGTCGAAGAAATGCTGGCCCATCGCCTCGATGTTTTCCGCAGTGGGAGCGATATCGCCGTTAGGGCCGAGGGTCAGTCCGGGCTTGGGCGTGAAAGTACGCTGGCCGTTCGCGTCGAGGCCGACGTCGAAGTAAGGCTGCATCTGGTCGGAGGAGGCGTAGAGTTTCGCATACAGCTCCTCGGGCGTGGCGTCGGGATTTTCCCGACGCACGTGCGCGGCCAGGACGTTGAAGCCGGCGATCTGATCGTTGATCTCGCGCGGACGCAGGGTGTCGTTGTAGGCCTTCAGGACATCGGTGTAGTCGTGGGGCGACGGGCTTTTCGCGATCCGAGTGATTTCGCGTTGAGTGGATTCGGCGTTGCGCGCGATCTCCTCCTTGTTGACCGCATGCTCGACCTCGTGGCCCAACGCCAGGCGCAGCGTATTGGCTTTCTGCGGATCCGCGCCGGCTCCCTGCAGGAGATCGATCGGTAGCAGGATGGAGTCGTCTTTCGGGTTGAAGCCGGCTATCCAGCCGCTCGCGCGCAGCGCGGGGTCCAGCGGCTTGAAGGTATCGAGATTGCCATCGCCGATCGCGGTCAGCATCCGTACTTCCAACTCCGGCGTGGTCTCGATCAAGGTACGAAGATTGGCTCCGGCGATGGGGTTGTCGCGCTCGAAGTCGGCCAGCATGGTTTCGAGCCGTTCCGCAGGCGTAGGCATGGCCGCGTCCCCGCTCACGACTGCACGCTGATGCGCAGGCCGGCGATGCAGGCGCGCCCATCGTCGGGGGCGCGGTCGCCGTAGGTGCGCAAGCTCACCTCGACCTTACCGCGTGCGAAGGTCAAAAGCTCCACCCCGCGAAAGCCGAAACCCGGGTCCGGCGCATGCCCCGCCAATCGCGTCTGCTTGAAACCTTGAGCGGACAACGCGCGCCGGTAGCCGTCCAGATCCAGCGTGCAGATCGCGGTCGGATTGGCGGGTTCGCCGCGGTCGGCGCGCGCATCGATGAAGTCGAAATCCAACCGGCTCGGCGCTTGTCCCTGGCGATAGGAGACCGAGGCGAGGCTGTAAGCCCAGTCGGGATCGATCCTGCCTGAAGCGGCGTACTCGGTGCGGTCCGCGGAATGGATGCGCACGGACAAACCCGTCTGCTGTTCGATATTGTCCGGCGCCAGATCGGCCGCGCCGTGGATGCTGTCGATCAGCTTCAGCACGCGGGCGATGAGCGGCCCGGATTCGAGCGGGGCGGAAGCATCGGCGAGCGGGTGGGGCATGGCGGCGATCTCCTTGGCCGGCGTGTAAGTAAAGCTCGGTCCGGCGCAGGCCGGTGCGAGCAGCACGCACAGCCAGATCGGTCGGAACCGCGTAGCGAGGGCGGTGATGGCGGGCATGGCATCCTGCGCTGGCGACCTGGAGCCCAGGCTATCGGCGCGGGCGTCGACTGGCGCCGCATCGGTTCGAATTCGTGGCGTCGATCGCGGAATCTCGGTGTTCTTGCGTCGCAGCGATGCCTGACGGCACGCCTGATGTGGATATCTGCGGACACCTGCGCTGAGCGGGGCATCGCAGCCTATGCCAAAGGTCGGGATGACCATCCGCAGACGCCGCCATTCCCGCCGCGGCGCTACTTTGTTCGCGGGAAAATGGGAGCAGCGACCATGCGCGAACCGTGCTTGCGGTGCGGGGGCGAAGACGTGCGCGCGCCGTTGAGCGCGGCGCGTAGCGATGACCGACGGTGTCTGCGCGCGCCTGTGCGCGAACCCGGAGCGCGCGCATGAGCGGCCTGCGCAAGGCCCTGACCAGCACGCCGCCGCTGTGGTGGTCGCTGCTCTATTTCTTCTGCCTGCTGTGCGGCTATTACGTGCTGCGCCCGGTGCGCGATGCGATGGGCGCTTCGGCCGACGCGGCCACGGTGTTCCCGCATGCCTGGATCGACTGGGCGCGCGGCCACGGCTGGGAACTCAAGGACTTCGTGCTGCAGGTGCTGTTTACCTGCACCTTCGTGGCGATGCTGGCGCTGCAGCCGGTGTACGGCGCGCTGGTCGCGCGCTTCCCGCGGCGCGCGCTGCTGCCGATGGTGTACGGCGTGTTCATCCTGTGCCTCTTCGGTTTTCACTGGGCCTTCCACGCGCAGGTGCCGGGCCGCGGCATGGCGTTCTTCGTCTGGACCGCGATCTTCAACCTGTTCGCGGTGACGGTGTTCTGGAGCTACATGGCCGACGTGTTCGACGACCGTCAGGCGCGTCGCGTCTACGGCTACATCGGCGCGGGCGGTACCGCCGGAGCGGTGCTCGGGCCGATGTTGACCCAGTGGTTGGTCCAGCCCTTGGGCGTGGCGAATCTGCTGTTGGTCTCGGCCGCTTTCCTGTCGGTGTGCGTGCTGTGCGTGGTGCGGCTGCGGCCGTGGGCGATCGCGCGCGAGCGCGCGCAGGGGCTGGTGAGCGGCGAGGGTGCGATGGGCGGGTCGGTCTGGGCGGGGCTGCGCCTGGTGTGGCAGCGGCCGGCGTTGCGGGCGATGGCGATCACCCTGTTTTTCAGCGTCGGCGCGGCGACCTTGCTGTACAACCAGCAGTCGGCGATCGCGCGCGAGTTCTATCCCAGCGCGGAAGCGGCCACGCGCTATTTCGCCCGCATCGACAGCGCGGTGAATCTGCTGGCGATCCTGACCCAGTTGCTGCTCACGCGCTGGCTGCTCAATCGCTACGGCGTCGCGCCGGCGTTGCTGATGCCCGGGCTGATCCTGCTGCTGGGCTTCGCCGCGCTGATGGCCTCGCCGCTGCCGATGATGGTCGCGGTGGTGCAGGTGTTGCAACGCTCCAGCGAGTTCGCCTTATCCAAGCCGGCGCGCGAAACCCTGTACACGCGCATGGACCGGCCCTCTCGCTACAAAGGCAAGGCGGTGATCGACACCGCGGTGTTCCGCGGCACCGACCTGGCCTTCGTCTGGATCCACAAGGCCGTGGCCCTGCTCGGCACTCAGGCCGTGTTCGCCGCCGGCGCGCTCGCCGCTGCGGGCATGACCGCCGGCGCCTGGAGCATCGTGCGCGCGCAGCGCAGCTTGCCCGGCGCCACCGATTCCGTACCGTCCATCGAACCCAACCCACGAGGTGCCGCATGACCATCGATCGCCGCGATTTCCTCGCCGCCGGCGCGGCCGCCATGAGCCTGCTCGCGCTGCCGGGCGGCGCGCTCGCCGCCGCCCGGGCGAAGCCGCTCAAATTGCTGGTGCTCGGCGGCACCGGCTTCCTCGGCCCGCATTTCGTCGAGGCGGCGCGCAAGCGCGGACACACGCTGACCTTGTTCAACCGCGGTAAGACCAACCCGGACAAGTTTTCCGGCGAAGACTATCGCGACATCGAACAATTGCACGGCGACCGCAAGACCGATCTGACCGCGCTGGCAGGCGAGCGCCAGTGGGATGCGGTGCTGGATACCTCGGCCTACATTCCGGCGGATGTGACGCGCTCGGCCAAGCTGCTCGCGCCGAAGATCAAGCAATACGTTTTGGTCTCCACCATTTCGGTCTACGCCAAGAACGACGTGCCGAGCGACGAGAACTCGCCGCTGGCGGTGCTGGCCGACCCCACCGTCGACAAGGTCAGCAACGAAACCTATGGCGGGCTCAAGGCGCTGTGCGAGAAAGCGGCCGAGGCGGAGCTGCCGGGCCGCGCGACCGTGGTGAGGCCGGGGCTGATCGTCGGCCCGGGCGACAACAGCGACCGCTTCACCTACTGGCCGGCGCGCGCCGACCGCGGCGGCGAGATCCTCGGCCCCGGCAGCGCGCAAGACCCGACCCAGTTCATCGACGTGCGCGATCTCGCCGCGTTTTTGTTGACGACGATCGAACGCGGCCAGTTCGGCATCTACAACGCCGACGGCGCGCCGGGCGCGTTGACGATGGGCGCGTTGCTGCGCGAGTCGCAGCGCGCGTCGGGCAAGAAGTCCAGCGTGACCTGGGTGCCGGCGGATTTCCTGGAAGCGCAGAAGGTATCGGCCTGGGGCGACATGCCGGCGTGGATTCCGGCGCGCGGCGAGTACGCGGGTTTCGGCCGCACGTCAGTGAGCAAAGCGCGCGCGGCGGGGCTGACCTACCGGCCGCTGCGCGAGACGGTGCGCGATACGTTGGCGTGGTGGCGCAAGTTGCCTGAGGAGCGGCGGGCCAAGCCGAAGGCTGGGTTGTCGGCGCAGCGGGAGGGTGAGGTGTTGGCGGCTTGGCATGCGCAGGAGAAGCGGGGCGGTTGAGTTGACGGCTGGTTGCGTCATTGGCCTTGATAGGGACTGAGGCCTCGCTACAGCCATTTCGGCCAAGACCGGAATCCATGCTGCGGGTGCCGTTGCTGTTGTCGTTGCTCTTTGCTCCCCCCGCCGCCCCGAACTCGCCACAGGCAAATAGAGACCCGAAGGGCGGCGCGCAGGACGCGCGCCGTGCGCCACCCAGGCCATGGATGGCCTGTGTGGCGCATCCCTGCGCAGGCACCGAACGATAGTGGCTCTTGATTCGAAACAGGGAAAAGCACTTTCTTTGGTTACTTTCTTTGTTGCTTTGGACAAAGAAAGTGACCCGGCCGCTTGCGGACGGAAGCTCTTGATCTTGGCTTGTCGTCAGTCGCAACCAACGGGCTTAGGCGAAGTTCGTCGTGGTTGTGTTGGCGCGGTCGCGACTTGCGTCGCTCCTACAGGGTCTTCGGCCAGTTTCGTATCCCCCTGTAGGAGCGGCGCGAGCCGCGACCGCGACAACGCACCTACGACGAACCTCACCTACGCTTGTGCGCTGCGCCTGACGACAAGCGGACATCAACAGCTTCCGTCCGCAAGCGGCCGGGTCACTTTCTTTGTCCAAAGCAACAAAGAAAGTAACCAAAGAAAGGCGCTTTCCTTGTTTTCGAATCAAGAGCCACTAAGGTTCGGCGCTTGCGCAGGGATGCGCCACACAGGCCATCCATGGCCTGGGTGGCGCACGGCGCGCGTCCTGCGCGCCGCCCTTCGGGTCTACGGTTGCCTGTGGCGAGTTCGGGGCGACGGGGAGAGCGAAGAGCAACGGCAATAGCAACAGCAACAGCGACAGCATGGATTTCGGCGCTTGCCGGAATGACGGGTTGAAGATTGAGTGGCTTCGGACGCCGCGGCGGAGCTACGTCGCGGCGGTTGGACGCCGAATCCCGTCGCAACGACAGGGAACAACGCCGCGGCCGATCCGGCATTGCGCGCCCCTCACCCCGGCGCAAACTCCCGCCCAGGCCTTATGCTGCCCCTCCGTACCCCAGAGCCCGCCCTATGTCCTGGCTAGCCGTCGTCCTGATCGCCCTGGTCGCCTTGCTCCACGCCTGGTTCCTGGTCTTGGAAATGTTCCTGTGGACCAAGCCGCTGGGCATGAAGACTTTCCGCATGAACCCGGACAAGGCCGAGCAGACCAAGGTGCTGGCCGCCAATCAGGGCCTGTACAACGGCTTTTTGGTCGCGGGTCTGGTCTGGGGATTGGTCTGCGCGCGCCAGGACGTGGCGACGTTCTTCCTGGCCTGTGTGGTGGTCGCCGGCGCGTTCGGCGCGGCCACGGTGAGCCGGCGGATCTTCTACGTGCAGGCGGTGCCGGCGATCGCCGCGCTGGCGGCGTTGTGGCTGCTGTGAGTTCGGCGGCCGTTGCGGCCGCCGCTTAAGGCGCGTAATCGTCGCGCTGCCTCGATACGCACTACCTCGACACGCGCGGCCGGCATCGCGCCGGCCGCGCCGCTGCCGGCTCAGCCGTGCAGTTTCTTCGCCGTTTCCGCCACTTCGCGGCCCTGGTAGCGCGCCGCGTCGAGTTCGTTCTGGGTCGGCTGGCGCGAGCCGTCGCCGCCGGTGATGGTGGTGGTGCCGTAGGGCGAGCCGCCGGTGACCTCGTCCAGGCGCATCTGCCCGGAATAGCCGTAGTTCAGGCCGACGATCACCATGCCGAAGTGCAGCAGGTTGGTGATGATCGAGAACAGCGTGGTTTCCTGGCCGCCGTGCTGGGTCGCGGTGGAGGTGAACGCCGCGCCGACCTTGCCGTGCAGCGCGCCCTTGGCCCACAGGCCGCCGGCCTGGTCGAGGAAGTTGGCCATCTGCGAGGACATCCGGCCGAAGCGGGTGCCGGTGCCGACGACGATGGCGTCGTAATGCTCCAGGTCGGCGATCTGGGCGACCGGTGCGGCCTGGTCGAGCTTGTAGTGCGAACGACGCGCGACCTCTTCGGGCACCAGCTCGGGCACGCGTTTGATATCGACCTGCGCGCCGGCTTCGCGCGCGCCTTCGGCTACGGCCTGCGCCATCTGCTCGCAGTGGCCGTATGCGGAGTAATAGAGCACCAGAACTTTCGCCATCTCAGTCGCCTCGGGTTGGGACAGGGGGCGAGCCTAGAATGGGAAGGTTTCAGGCGTTGTGATGGACGGCACCCACCGCGGAACGCGTGAACGGATCGCGATTGCTCGCCGTCGCGGATGGCCGCCAGAAAATGAATTGCGGACTTTGCCGGAATGGGCGCGAGTCGCCGCCGCGTGCCGCAACCACGGTGGCAGGGGCGTGAGATCTGACCGACACTGGCGCCGCGTCCGGCAACGGGCGCTTCCCTAGCGCAATTCCCATGAAGGATCATATGAAAGTAACGACTTTCAGCACTGCGTTCGCGTGCTCGGTCTTGTCGATCGGCGCCGCGTTCGCACAAGGGCCGGTTCCCACGGCCATCCTCACCTACGATTTCGACGGACAAGGAACTTCGTCCTCATCCTCCGTCGCAGCCTTCGAAGCAGCTGTGGCGGACGCTGAGCGCAACGCCGCTAACCAGGGGTATGGTGGCTGCATACTCAAGGGCTATACGCAATGGCCGGTGGGGCAGACCTACTACGCGACGGCGACGGTGACCTGCACCAAGGACACCACGCCCCCGCCCCCGCCGCCGCCCCCCCCGCCGCCCCCGCCGGAAAAGCTCCCGACGCTGTTCCCGCCGCAACGAGCGGCCGATGGCGCGAATCACGTGGTGATGTGGAAGTCGAACGTGAATTGCACCCGCTTCGCCTTGGATCGGAAGATCAACGACGGGGGGTGGAACGAGGTCTACAAGGGCGGCAGTACCGCCTGGCAGGCCAATCGCATCGAGCCGGCGACTTACCAGTACCGGCTCAAGGATCTTTGCCTGACGGGTGGAATCTCGGACGTGGTGAGCATCGTCATTTCGCCCACGCCCTCCGTTCCCGGTCCGCCCCAGTCCTCGTCGCTGGTCGGCCCGACCCACACGATCACCTGGGCGGCCTCCAGCGGTGTCGATCAGTATCGGCTTGAGAGGCGCGCGGGCGACGGCTGGGCCTCGGTCTATATCGGTCCGGCCACGTCGTGGACGGCGCGCGACATGCCGGGTGGTGTATATGTCTATCGCACAGTCGCCTGCAAGAACGGAACCTGTAGCGCGCCGTCCGGGGAAAGCGCGTTCCGGGTGCTGGTCGACCTGATCGGCGCGGGCAAGCGCGACGCAAACGGCGACGGGCGCAGCGATCTGAACTGGATCGGCCCCGCACGGGACAACCTCTCCACCTGGCTGATGAACGGCGGAGTGAAGGCCGCAGGATTGAGCCATCCGGTCGGACCGGCCTGGGCGGTCGTGGCCAGCGGCGATTTCCAGGGCGACGGCATCCTCGATTTCATCTGGACCGACGGTAACCAGATGCAGATGTGGGCGGGCACGGGCTCTTCCTACATCGGCATTCCGATCCGCGACTATCCGGCCGGCTATCACGTCGTGGCTGTCGGCGATGTCGACGGCGACGGCAAGAGCGACCTGGTTTGGCGCGACGACGCCGGTTCGAACGTCTCGATCTGGCTGATGAACGGCGCGGACGTCGCCGGCAGCGCGGCGTATCCGATTCCGCAGCCCTGGCGCGTATTGGCCAGCGGCGATCTGGACGGCAACGGCAAGCTGGACTTGATCTGGACCAACGGCGAAGTGGTGCACGCCTGGATGGGGACGGCGCAAGGGTTCGTGCCGGCCGCGATCGACGATCAGTACCCCTTCGGTTGGGACCTGCTGGCGGCTTACGACGTGGATGGCGACGGCAAGACCGACCTGCTGTGGAACAACGCCACTGCCCGGCAAATCGCGTACTGGCGGATGAATGGGACGAACATTGCCGCACGCCAAGGCTTCACCTACGGCGAGAACTGGACCCCGCTGCAAGTCGGCGACTACAACGGCGACGGCAAGGGCGATATCGTCTGGACCAACGGTCAGCTGATGCAACAGTGGTCATGGAACGGCACCGCGTTCACCGGCGTCGACATGCCGGCGTTCCCGTCGGGTTGGACCTTGCTGAAGCGTTGATACTGGTTGTAACCGCGTGTTGAGTACGACAGGAGCCCGGCGCAACGCCGGGCTCTTTTTTGAATGCGGGACGCGACTCTATCGGTCGGCGCTGCGCGATCGCGGCCGGCCCGATGCTGTTGTGCCGGATCGCCGTGGGCTGAGCAGAGCACCGGGCCTGAAGGCCCTCCCACAAGATCGCCGGCCACCATGCCGCACGCGGCCGCGCGCGACTAGCCCGCGATCCGGGATGGACAGTCCCGATCCGAGCCGAATCCGCTAAACCTCGCAACGCCAAGGCTTGCGCGCATCGTCTTCGCTGCGGAACAATGCCGGCGTGGCGTTGCGGTTTATCCCGCCACCTGCTCGGACTAGAGTGCTCGCACTCGCCGGCCCGCCACGCCGGCCCGGTCCTTCTCCGAATCCCCCCTTCTCCTCGCCGCACCGCTGCGCCCTCGCGCATCGGCGACGTCCTGTCTTTGGAGCTTGCCGTGCTACTCCCCCTGATCCTGCTCTCGGCCGCCGGCTTCACCGTGCTGACGACCGAATTCATCCTGGTCGGGCTGCTGCCCTCGCTGTCGCGCGATCTGGGCGTGAGCGTGTCGCAGGCCGGCCTGTTGGTGACCCTGTTCGCGTTCGCGGTCGCCGCCACCGGGCCGTTCCTCACCGCTTACTTCTCGCGCTTCGAACGCAAGCGCTTGTTCATCGTGGTGTTGCTGTTGTTCGCCGCGTCCAACGTGGTCGCGGCGATGGCGCCGAACCTGGGCGTGCTGGCGTTCGCGCGGCTGATCCCGGCGCTGGGCGTGCCGGTGTTCTGGGCGCTGGCCAGCGAGACCGCGGTCGATATCGCCGGCCAGGACCGCGCCGGCAAGGCGATCTCGATGATTTCCTTCGGCGTGATCTGCGCCACGGTGATCGGCGTTCCCACCGGCACGCTGATCGCCGACGCGTTCGGCTGGCGCGCGGCGTTCGTCGCCTTGGCCATCGCGTCCTTGCTCAAGGCCGGCATGCTCTACGCCTACCTGCCCGACAGCCGCGGCGCGCAGCCGCCGCGACTGGGCGAACAGTTCCGGGTGCTGCGCGATCCGCGCGTGGTCGGCCACGTGCTGATGTCGGTGATCCTGTTCGCCGGCATGTTCACCGCCTACACCTATCTGGCCGATATGTTCGAGCGCCTGGCCGGCTTCAACGGCGCGGTGGTGGGCTGGGCGCTGATGGCGTTCGGCGCGGTCGGCCTGATCGGCAACACCCTGGGCGGGCGCATCGTCGACCGCCATCCGCTGCGCGCCTCGCTGATCTTCAGCGTGCCGCTGGCGCTGGGCCTGGTGCTGGTGGTGCCGTCGGTGAGCGCGCTGCCGCTGTTCGCGCTGACCCTGGCGCTGTGGGGCATCACCCAGGCCGCGCTGTTCCCGGTCAGCCACGTGCGGGTGATGAAGTCCGCGCCGCAGGCGCCGGCGTTCGCCGCCGCGCTCAATGTGTCGGGCGCGAACCTGGGCATCGGCGTCGGCGCCATCGTCGGCGGGCGGGTGATCGATGCGGTCGGCGTGGCGGGCGTCGGCTACGCCGCGGCGGCGCTGGTCGGCGTGTCGGTGCTGGTCGGGTTCGTGCTGATGTCGGCCGGGCAGCGCGAGCCGGAGCCGGATTGCGCGACCTGATGGCGCGCGGCGGCGGCATGATCGGCGCCGCGGGCCCGCCCGTCGCCGGCGGGAACACCTGCGCAAGCGGTTCCTATAGGCTGCGGCTTCTTGCGCCATGACGGCGCGAGCGGGCGGCCGGACGCAGGGGCAACGACGAGCATGAGAGATTCGGCCGAAACCGGCTATCCGCTGTTGGCGAAACTGGGCTTTCACGTTTTGCTGATAGCGATGTTCGTGCCCATGTCGGCCTTCGCCGTCTGGGAGTCGTTCGGCGGATCGCGCCTGGCCGTCTGGTTCGTTGCCGGCGGATTGGTTCCGTTCTGCGCGCTGCTGGTGCTGAAACGCCGGGCGGGCACGAGCCCGACTGCGCTGGCGGGCTGCAAGTGGTTGTTGCTGGTGCTGTACGCCGGTGTGTTCGGCCTCAACGCGTACCTGTTCGTGTCGGGTTGCATCTGGTGGGGCGCGGTCAACGCCGCGCTGTCGCTGGCGGGGTTGGCGTTGGGGATGGGCGGCGTGTCCCTGGCCACGCGCTATCCGCCGCGATGGGGCGGTACGGTCGCGAGTGCGATGGCTTTGTTGATCGTGATCGTGGACACCGGCGTGTCGATGAGGGTCGGCGGCATGGTGTTTTTCCCGTTTCTGTTCGCGCCGGTCATGATGATCGCCGCGCTCGCGTTGGCGGCGGCGGTTTGGCTGGATGCGGGTAAGGGCCGCGATCGCTGACGGGCGCGGCTTTGTGTCAGCGCACGAAGCGCCGCACCAACCGAACCCGGCTCAGCGCGCCTCTGCGCCGGCCTCGCGCGGCGCGGGCGTCGGCGCCGGCTCGAAGTCGACCGGCGCCGAACCCGCCAACGCAGCGGGCTCCGGCGTCGCCGCCTTGGCCGGGATCGCCCACCACACGATCGCCACGGCGGCCAGCAGCAACACGCTGGCGACCAGATACGGCGCGCCCGGCAGCGGCAGCCGCGTGTCCGGCAGGGTGACGTAGGCGAAGCTGCTGGCGTACAGCGCCGGGGCCAGGATGCCGGCCAGCGAGATCAGGCTGGTCAGCGCGCCCTGGGCGCGGCCTTGCGCCTGCGCGTCGATGCGCTGGCTCACCATCGCCTGCGCCGCGGGCAGGGCCAGATACCACAAGGCCGCGATCGGCATGCCCCAGAAGAACCAGCGGGTGTCGCCCGCGGCCAGCATCCACAGGCCCAGCGTGCCGCAGACCAGGCCGAACAGCAGGGTGGCGCGCTCGCCGAAGCGCCGCGCCATCGGCGCCACCAGCGCCACGCTGACCACCGCCGCCATCGCGCCGACCGCGGCCAGCACATAGCCGGCCTGCTTCTGGCCCCAGCCGAACTGATAGTCGGCATAGAGCACGAACACGATCTGATGCGAGAACTGCGCCAGCGAGTGCAGGAACACCACCGCGGCCAGGGCCAGCACCTGCGGTTGTTCGCGCAGGAAGCGCAGCGAGGCGAACGGATTGGCCTGGGCCCAGTCCACGCGCGGCGCGCGGCGCTCGGGCGGCAACGATTCGGGCAGCACCAGCCAGCCGTAGAGGAAGTTGGCCAGGGCCAGCGCCGCGGCCAGCCAGAACGGATAGCGCAGGTCGTAGTCGCCGAGCACGCCGCCGATCAAGGGGCCGAGGATGAAGCCGACGCCGAACGCCGCGCCGAGCAGGCCGTAAGCCTGCGCGCGGTCTTGTTCGCGGGTGACGTCGGCGACGTAGGCGTTGGCGACCGGCGCGCTGGCGGCGAACACCGCCGACACGATCCGTCCGGCCATCAGCCAGGCCAGCCCGTCGGCCAGCGCCATCACGATGAAGTCCACGCCCAGGCCGAAGCACGACAGCAGGATCACCGGGCGTCGCCCGTAGCGGTCCGACAACGCGCCCAGCAGCGGCGAACAGGCGAACTGGATCGAGGCGAACACCACGCCGAAGATGCCCACCCACCACGCCGCGTCCGACACGCTGCCGCCGGCGAACTGTTCGAGCAGGTGCGGCAGCACCGGGATGATCACGCCGAACGACAGCACATCGATCAGGACGGTGAAGAAAACGAAGATCAGCCCGGCTTTCCGCTTCGATGGCGAGCTCATTGGGAGGTCCATTCCTTGGCTTCGACGACAGGCGCAGAACCGTGACGGGTTTCGGTGCCTTCCTGCGAACTACGTTAGCAGGACGGTCGCGGCCGCGCGCCCTGCGCATGCATCACGACCGGTAACGCATGCAGCGTATACCGGATCGGTGACACAGCGTATAGCGCGACTGCTACGCGCATTGAATATGTCGTTGGCCGCATTGACCGGTGTAATACGTTGTGGTTTACGATGATATTGCGTCACACACCGCATGTAGCTTGCGGTCGTGCTCATGGATCGACAACGTCGCAAGGACCAAGGGAATGGAAACGTTTACGGGCATTAATGCGTCTGTGGCCATCGTCGGCATCGGTTGCCGTTTTCCGGGCGGCGGTAACGACCCCGAAACGTTCTGGGACAAGCTCTCGCAAGGGATCGATTGCATCGGCGAGGTTCCCGCCGATCGCTGGCATCGCGACAACTTCTACCATCCGCGCAAGGGCGTGCGCGGGAAGTCGGCCACCCGCTGGGGCGGTTTCGTCGACGGCATCGACCGCTTCGACGCCGGGTTCTTCGGCATTTCGCCGCGCGAAGCGGCGGTGATGGATCCGCAGCAGCGCCTGCTGCTGGAAGTGTGCTGGGAAGCGTTCGAGGATGCGGGCATCGTGCCGTCGTCGCTGCACGAGCGCGCGGTCGGCGTCTACATGGGCGGCTTCACCCTCGACTACATGCTGCAGCAGCTGGGCAATGCGGATTACCGCAACGTCGAGGCGCACACCGCCACCGGCTCGATGATGACCCTGCTGGCGGCGCGCCTGTCCTACGTGTTCGGCCTGCGCGGCCCGTGCATGTCGATCGATACCGCGTGTTCCTCGTCGATGGTCGCGGTGCACCTGGCCTGCCAGAGCCTGCGCAACGGCGAATCCGACATCGCCCTGGCCGGCGGCGTCAACGCGCTGCTCGGCCCGGCCTACACCATCGCCGAATCGCAGGCCGGCATGCTCTCGCCGACCGGCCGCTCGCGCGCGTTCGATTCGCGCGCCGACGGCTATGTGCGCGGCGAAGGCGGCGGCATCGTCGTGCTCAAGCGGCTCGACGATGCGCTGGCGGCCGGCGACCATATCTATGCGACGATCCGCGCGACCCAGTCCAACCAGGACGGCCGCAGCCAGGGCATCACCGTGCCGAGCGCGGACGCGCAGCGCCTGCTCATGCGCGCGGCGCTGGCGGCGGCCGACGCGGCGCCGGCGCAGATCGACTATGTGGAAGCGCACGGCACCGGCACGCCGGTCGGCGATCCGATCGAGGCCGGTGCGATCGGCTCGGTGATGAGCGAAGGCCGCGACCCGGCCGAGCCGTGCTTGATCGGCTCGGTCAAGACCAACATCGGCCATACCGAAGCCGCCGCCGGCGTGGCGGCGCTGATCAAGACCGCGCTGGTGCTGGAGCGCGGGCAAGTGCCGCCGCATCTGCATTTCCTCGAGCCCAACGCGCAGATCGACCTGCAGGCGCTGAAACTGCGGGTGCCGACCGGGCTGACTGCGTTGCCGCGCCGCGACGGCGCGACGCTGGCGGCGGTGAACTCGTTCGGTTTCGGCGGCAGCAACGCGCACGCGATCCTGGCCAGCGCGCCCGCGCCGACCGCGCCGGCGCAGCCCGAGCCGGCGGCCGCGGGGCCGTGGCTGCTGCCGCTGTCGGCGCGCCATCCCGATGCGCTGTCGGCGCTGGCCGGCCGCTATGCCGACCGCCTCGAACGCGGCGGCGCGCTTGCCGACGTGGCATTGCAAGACCTCTCCCGCGCCGCCGCGCTGGGCCGCGAGCATCATCCGCACCGCGCCTGCGTCGCCGCCGATTCGGCCGAACAACTGGCGCAACGCCTGCGCGCGTTGGCCGACGAGGGCCGCAGCGACGGCGCGTGGACCTCGGATACGCCGGTGCAGTCCGCGCCCGGCCTGGTGTTCGTCTATTCCGGCTCGGGCCCGCAGTGGTGGGGCATGGGCCAGCAGCTGTACCGCCGCGAGCCGGTGTTCAAGGCCGCGGTCGACCGTTGCGCGCAGCTGTTCGCGCAGGTGGCCGGCTGGGATTTGCTGCCGCATATGCTGGCCGAGTCTGAGACCGCGCGCGCCAACGACACCGATGTGGTGCAGTCGGCCGGCTTCATCCTGCAGGTGGGCCTGACCGAGCTGTTGGCGCAGTGGGGCGTGCGTCCGGCCGCGATCGTCGGCCACAGCCTGGGCGAGATCGCCGCGGCCTACGCCGCGGGTTGCCTGAGCCTGGAGGACGCGGTGTGCGTGATCCATCATCGCAGCCGCCTGCTGCACCGCATGGCCGGCCACGGCGCGATGCTCGCGGTCGGGCTGGCGCGCGAACAGGCGCAGGCGGCGATCGACGCGCTGGCCGATCCGACCGTGTCGATCGCCGCGATCAACGGGCCGGCCCAGGTCACCGTGGCCGGCTCGCTGGACGGCATCGAACGCCTGCAGGCCGAACTCGCCGCGCGCGAACTGTTCGTGCGCCGCTTGCGCGTGCAGGTGCCGTTCCACAGCTGCTACATGGACGGCCTGCGCGAGGAGATGCTGGCCTGCACCGCGGCGGTGGCGCCGCGCGAGCCGCAGGTGCCGCTGTATTCGACCGTGAGCGGGCAGCGCGTGGACGGGCACCTGCACGACAACGCCTACTGGTTCGCCAACATGCGCGAGCCGGTGCGCTTTTCCGATGCGGTGACGGCGATCCTGGCCGAGGGCGGCGCGCATTTCGTCGAAATCTCGCCGCACCCGGTGCTGGCCTCGTCGCTGGGCGAATGCGCCAACGCCGCCGACCGCGCGGTGCGCACCACCGCGACCCTGCACCGCGAGCGCGACGAATCCGAGCGCATCGCCGCGGCGGTCGCCGAGCTGTACTGCGCCGGCGCCGCGCCGGACTGGTCGCAGCGCCTGCCGCGCGGCGCGCACGTGCGCCTGCCGACCTATCCCTGGCGCAAGGAGCGCCACTGGCACGAATCGCCGGGCTCGGCGCGCGCGCGCCTGCAGGCGCTGCCGCATCCGCTGCTGCAACGGCGCATCGACCACGACCTGCCGAGCTGGGAAAGCGATCTGGACAGCCCGCAGCTGGAGTTCCTGCAAGACCACCAGCTCGACGGCACCGTGGTGTTCCCCGGCGCCGGCTACGCCGACATGGCGCTGACCGCCGCACGCACGCTGCACGGCGGCGACGCGCGTCTGGCCTTGGCCGACATCCGTTTCGAACGCGCGCTGTATCTGTCGCAGGAGCAGGCCGCGACCTTGCGCGTGGGCCTCGACGCGGACACCGGCGCGGTGCGCATCGCCAGCCGCGGCGAGGACGAGCGCTGGCGCACCCACTGCACCGGCCGGATCGAATTCGACACCGACGCGCGTCCCGCGCCGGCCGATCTGGACGCGCTGCGCGCGCGCTGCCCGCGCGACATCGCGGCGGAGGACTGCTACGCCTATTTCCGCAGCGTCGGCCTGCAATACGGCCCGACCTTCCGCGGCCTGGCGGGCCTGCGCCAGGGTGAGGGCGAAGCGCTGGCGCGGGTTGCGGTGCCGGCGGCGCTGCACGAGTCGCTGGACCGCTTCCATCTGCATCCGGCCGTGCTCGACCTGTGCTTCCAGACCCTGGCCGCGGCGCTGCCGCTGCAGGTGGAAGGCTCCAAGGTCTACATGCCGACCGGCTTCGCGCGCGGCCGCAGCTACGGCGCGTTCGCGCCGGATCTGTACATCCACGCGCGGGTGACCCGGCGCGAGGACGACCGCATCCACGGCGACGTGCGCGTGTACGCGCCGGACGGCGAACTGCTGCTGGAAGTCGCCGATTGCGCGGCAAAGGTGCTCGGCGGCGCCGGCGGTTTCATCGAGACGCCGCAGCGCCTGTACGCGCCGGCCTGGCGCGAGGCCGAACTGCCCGCCGCCGCGGCGATGGCGCCGGGCGCCTGGTTGTTGCGCGGCGACGGCGCGCTGGCCGCGGCGGTGGCCGCGGAACTGCGCGGGCGCGGCCACGCCTGCATCGAATTGAGCGCCGAGCCTGGCTTCGTCGCGGACGATGTCGAGGCTTGGTCGCGCGCGCTCGACGCGCACGCCGCCGCATTGCGCGGCGTCATCGACCTGGTGCCGCCGGCGCCGGCCGAACCCGACGCGGCGCAGGCGATGACCTTGCTCGCCGAACGCTGCCTGCCGACGTTCGACGCCGTGCGCGCGCTGGCGCGCCGGGTCGCGGCGGAGAAGCCGAAGCTGTGGATCGCGACCCAGGCCGCGCAACGCGTGCTGGCCGGCGACCGCGCCGATCCGTTCGCCGGCGCGGTCTGGGGCCTGGGCCGGATCGTCGGTCACGGCGAACACATCGACCTGTGGGGCGGCGCGGTCGATCTCGACGGCCGCGATGCCGCGAGCGACGCGCGCAACCTCGTCGACGAATGCCTGGCGACGCGGCGCGAGGACCAGATCGCCTGGCGCGACGGGCGCCGTTATTCGCTGCAGTTGGAAGACAGCGGCGTCGACGCGGCGCCGGACGCGCTGCCGGCGTTGCGCGCGGACGCCAGTTACCTGATCACCGGCGGGCTCGGCGCGCTGGGCCTTGAAATCGCTGCGTGGCTGGTCGAGCGCGGCGCGCGTCATCTGATCCTGATCGGACGCACGCCGCCGCCGCCGCGCGCGCAGTGGCGCGACCTGCCGAACGGGCATGCGCAGGCCGGCTTGGTCGCGCGCCTGCTCGAACTGGAACGCGCCGGCGCCAGCGTCGCGGTGGAATGCTTCGACATCGCCGACGCGGCGGCGCTGGACGCGCTGATCGCGCGCATGGACGGCGAATGCCGGCCGCCGATCCGCGGGGTGATCCACTCCGCCGGCGTGGCGCGGCCGCAGTTGCTGGCGCAGAGCGACCACGCCGAGTTCCTGTCCGCGTTCCCGCCCAAGGCGGTCGGCGCGTGGAACCTGCATCGGGCCTTCGCCGTGCGGCCGCTGGATTTCTTCGTGCTGTTCTCGTCGGTGGCCGCGCAGGTCGCGTCGATGGGGCAGGGCAATTACGCCGCCGCCAACAACTTCCTCGATCTGCTCGCCCAGCACCGGCGCGCGCAGGGCCTGCCGGCGCTGAGCGTGGGCTGGGGGCCGTGGGGCGATGTCGGCATGGCGATCAAGCTCGACCTGACCACGTTCTTCCACGACCGCGGCCTGTACCCGATGTCGGCCGAGCAGGGCTGCCGCGCGCTGGGGCGGTTGCTGACCGCGCCGGAGCTGCCGCATGCGGTGGTGCTGGGCGCGAAGTGGACGCGGGTCGGCGAGACCAGCCCGCTGGGCATCGCCGCGCCGCACATCCAGGCGCTGGTCGAGGCCGAGCGCCAGGAAGATGCGCAGGCCGGCGCCGGATCCGGCGAAGACAAGGTCGATATCCACCTGCGTCTGGCCCAGTGCGAGGACGAGCCCGCGCTGGCGCGGACCCTGGCCGAGTACGTGCGCGAACTGGCGTGCCGGATTCTGCGCGCCGATCCGTCGGCGTTGGGTCTGGACGAAAGCCTGTCCCAGCTCGGCCTGGACTCGATGATGGCGATCGAGATGAAGAACCGGATCGAGCATTCGCTGCGGGTCGGCTTGTCGGTGCTGGAACTGCTCAAGGGCGCCAGCCCGAATCAGCTCGGCGCGTTGCTGGCCGCGCAGATCCAGGCCGACCGGCTGGCCGCGCAGGACGCGGCGGTGGCCGAAGTGCTGGCGCAGATGAGCGAGCTCAGCGACGACCAACTGGAAAGTCTGCTCGCGGGCGGAGACGAGGCATGAGCGATCTGGAATCGAAACTGCGCGCGCTCACGCCCGCGCAGCGCGAGCTGCTGCAACGCACCCTGGCGCGCAAGCGCGGCGCGGCCGAACCGGCCGCCGACGCGCAGGCGCCGCTGACCGACACCGAGGACCAGTGGTTCGCGCTGTCGAGCGAGCAGCTGGCGCGCTGGGCCCAGTACCGCTTGCGTCCGCACGAACAGGGTTCGCACAACAACGTGTTCGCCGCGCGCGTGCACGGCGCGATCGACCCGCAACGCCTGTCCGCCGCGTTGGCGGCGCTGCTGCGCCGCCATCCGATGCTGCGCGCGCGCATCGGCGAGCACGAGGGCGAGCCGGCGCAACGCATCCAGGCGCAGGTCGGCGATGCGCTGCGCATCGTCGATGCGAGCGGGCTGTCGGAAACGCAACTGCGCGAGCGGGTCACCGAAGACGCGCTGCGCGCCTTCGACCTCGACCGCCCGCCGCTGCTGCGCGCCTGCGTTTACCAAGCCGGCGCGGACGCGGCGGTGCTGATGATCGCGTTCGACCACATCGCCGGCGACGGCTGGTCGTACTGGCGGCTGTTGCAGGAGCTCGGCGAGTTGCTAGACGCCGCCGCCCCCGACGCGGCGCAGGCGCCGCCGGCCGGCGGTTATTCGCAGCGCGTGCGCCAGCAGCGCGAGTGGCTGCAAGGCGCCGATGCGCAGCGCCAGCACGAGTACTGGTCCGCGCAACTGGCCGGCGACCTGCAGGCGCTGCCGTTGCCGGCCGATGCGCCGCGCCCGGCACGCGGCGGCGGACGCCGCCACCTGGCGCGGCGGCAGTTGCCGCAACCGCTGGCGCAGCGGCTGACCGAACTGGCGCGCGCGCACGACAGCACCCTGTTCAGCGTGCTGCTGGCCGGCTACAAGATCGTCCTGCACCGCTACACCGCGCAGGACGACATCGTGGTCGGATCGCCGGTGCCCGGGCGCGGCGACCCGCGCTGGAGCGAGGTGACCGGCGATTTCGTCAACGTGCTGGCGCTGCGCGACAGCGTGCACGGCGACGAGCGCGTGGCCGCGCTGCTCGCGCGCGTGCGCGACACCGTCTACGCCGGCATGAACCATCAGGATTATCCGTTCGGCGCCTTGCTCGAACGCCTGCCGCTGCGCCGCGGCGGCGACGACAATCCGGTGTTCCAGACCCTGTTCGTGCTGCAGAAGGCGCGCCACGGCGCGGCCCTGGCCGGACTGTGGCGCGAACCGGACGAGGCTGAGCCGGTCGCTTGGGGCGGGCTGTCGCTGCGGCCGTACCCGCTGCCGCTGAGCAGCGGCGGGCACGGCGGCGTCGGGCTGATGTTCGAGGCGCTGGAATGGGACGACGGCATCGGCCTGGTGCTGTCCTGCGACGCCGACCGCTACCGCGCCGACACCGCCGAACGCATCGCCGATGCGTGCGTGGCGGTGCTGGAAGGCATGGCCGCCGATCCGGACGCGCGCGTGGATGGGCTGCCGATCCTCGGCGCGCACGAGCGCCAGCGCCTGCTGGAGACCTTCAACGACACCGCCGCGCCGTTCCCCGACGCGCACTGCCTGCACCAACAGTTCCAGGCCCGCGTCGCTGCTGCGCCGGAAGCGATCGCCGTGGTCGGCGAGGGCGAGCGCTGGAGCTACGCCGAACTCGACGCGCGCGCCAATCGCCTGGCTCATCGTCTGATCCAGGCCGGCGTCGGCCCGGAACAGCGGGTCGCGGTGTGCATGCAGCGCTCGCCGGCGATGGTGGTCGCGCTGTTGGCCACGTTGAAGGCCGGCGGCGCTTACGTGCCGCTGGATCCGGGCTACCCGCCGCAACGCTTGGAGGAATTGCTGGCCGACTGCGCGCCGCAGGCGCTGCTGGCCGACGCGACCGGACGCGCGGCGCTCGGCGCGGCGGCGCAGGCCGCGCTCGATCCGAACGATGTCGGCGACGGCCCGGACCATGCGCCGCAGGTCGAAGGCCTGGGCGCGCGCAACCTCGCCTATGTGATCTACACCTCCGGTTCGACCGGCCGGCCCAAGGGCGTGATGGTCGAGCACCGCTCGGTCGTCAACCGTCTTGCCTGGATGCAATCGGCCTATGGCTTGCAGCCCGGCGAGCCGGTGCTGCTGAAGACGCCGTTTTCGTTCGACGTGTCGGTGTGGGAATTCTTCTGGCCGCTGCTGTACGGCGCCACCGTGGTGGTCGCCGCGCCCGAGGCGCACAAGGATCCGGCCGCGCTGGCCGCGACCATCGTCGAACACGGCGTGACCACCGTGCACTTCGTGCCGTCGATGCTCGGCGCGTTCCTGCGTTCGCCGCATGCGGCCGGCTGCACGTCGCTGCGCCGCGCGGTGTGCAGCGGCGAGGCGCTGCCGGCGCCGCTGGTGCGGCGCTGGCGCGAGCTGCTGCCGTGGGCGGCGCTGCACAATCTCTATGGCCCGACCGAGGCCACGGTCGACGTCACTGCGTGGACCTGTCCCGACGATTTCGACGCCGACACGGTGCCGATCGGCAAGCCGATCGACAATATCCGCGCCTACGTGCTCGACGGCCGCGGCGAACCGGCGGCGTTGGGCGCGATCGGCGAGCTGTACCTGGGCGGCGTCGGCGTCGCGCGCGGCTATCTCAACCGGCCGGAACTGAGCGCCGAACGCTTCGTCCACGATCCCTTCCACGGCGACGCGGACGCGCGCATGTACCGCACCGGCGATCTGGCGCGCTGGTCGCCGGACGGCGAGCTGCTGTACCTCGGGCGCAACGACCATCAGGTCAAGATCCGCGGCTTCCGCATCGAACTGGGCGAAATCGAAGCGCGCCTGTGCGCCTGCGTGGCGGTGCGCGAGGCGGTGGTGCTGGCGCAGGGCGAAGGCGAGGCCGCGCGGTTGGTGGCCTACGTGCTGGCCGAGCACGACCCAGGGCTGGCGGCGGAACTGCGCGAGCGCCTGCTGTCGAGCCTGCCCGAGCACATGGTGCCGTCGGCGTTCGTGCGCATGGACGCGTGGCCGCTGACGCCGAACGGCAAGCTCGACCGCCGCGCGCTGCCGGCGCCCGACGCCGCGGCGCTGGCGCAGCGGGCCGAGTACGCGCCGCCGCAGGGCGAGGCCGAGATCGCGATCGCCGCGGTCTGGCGCGAACTGCTGGAACTGGAGCGGATCGGCCGCGACGACAATTTCTTCGCCTTGGGCGGGCATTCGCTCAAGGCCATCGGCATGGCCGAGCGCCTGCGCCGGCAGGGCTGGGCGGTCGAGGCCGGCGCGGTGTTCGCCGCGCCGACGGTGCGCGCGCTGGCGGCCCAGGCCAGCGCTGCGAGTGCGACGGTGCAGGCCGCCGAAACGGCGCCGCCGAACCTGATCGAGGCGGGCAGCGCAGCGATCGACCCGTCGATGCTGCCGCTGGCCGAGCTGACCCAGGCCGAGATCGACCGCATCGTCGCCGCGACCCCGGGCGGCGCGGCCAATATCGAAGACATCTACGCGCTGTCGCCGTTGCAGCAGGGCCTGCTGTTCCATCACTTGCTCGGCCACGACGCCGGCGACACCTACGTGCAGCGCTGGCTGCTGGAATTCGCCTCGCGCGCGGACCTGCAGCGGTTCCTCGACGCGGCGCAAGTGGCGGTGGACCGGCATGCGGCGCTGCGCACTGCGCTGCACTGGCAGGAGCTGGCGCAGCCGGTGCAGGTGGTGCTGCGGCGCGCATCGGTGCCGGTGGAAGAACTCGCGGTGCAGGGCGACGCGCTGGAAACGCTGCGGCGCCACAGCGACCCGCGCCGGCAGCGTCTGGATCTGCGCCAGGCACCGCTGCTGCGCGCCTGCGTCGCGCAGGCGAGCGACGGCACGTGCTACCTGGCCTTGCTCGGCCACCACGCCATCGTCGACGGCGCGACCTTGCAGCTGCTGCTGGACGAGTTGAGCGAAATCTCCGCCGGCCGCGCCGCCGCGCTGCCGCCGCCGTGGCCGTACCGCAACTTCATCGCCGCCGCGCGCCGCCAGCCGGCGCAGGCGCACGAGGCGTATTTCCGCGCGCGTCTGCACGATGTGGACGAGCCGACCGCGCCGTACGGCGCGCTCGACGTGCACGGCGGCGCCGACCTGCTGGAGGCGCAGACCGCGCTGCCGGCGTCGCTGTCGGCGCAGTTGCGCGAGGGCTGCCGGCGCGCCGGCGCCACCCCGGCCGCGCTGTTCCACCTGGCCTGGGCGTTGGTGGTCGCGCGCGCCAGCGGGCGCGAGACGGTGGTGTTCGGCACCGTGTTGTCGGGCCGGCAACGCGCCGGCGAAGGCGCGCAGCGCGCGCTCGGCCTGTTCGCCAACACCTTGCCGCTGCGGGTCGACCTGGCCGGCACCGCCGCGCTGCAGGGCCTGGAGCGGATCCAGGCGCACCTGGCCGAACTGCTCGACCGCGAACAGGCGCCGCTGGCGCTGGCGCAGCGCTGCAGCGCGGTGGACGCCTCGCTGCCGCTGTTCACCAGCGTGTTCAACTACCAGCGCCGGCGCGATATCGACGGCGACGGTGCGATGCGCCTGTGGGACGGCGCGCGCGTGCTCGGCGGCGAACAGCGCAGCAACTATCCCTTGTCGCTGAACCTCGACGACGACGGCCGCGGTTTCCGCGTCGGCGTGCAGTGCTGCGCGCCGATGGACCCGCAGCGGATCGTCGCGGCGATGCTGACGGCGGTGGAAGGCCTGGTGCAGGCGCTGGCGCAGCGTCCGCAGCGCCTGCTGGCGCAGATCGACACCTTGCCGGCCGGCGAGCGCGCGCTGTTGCTGCACGACTTCGGCGTCGGCCATGCCGCCGATGCCGACGAACCTGCGCCCGAGCCAGTGCACGCCCGGATCGAAGCCTGGGCCCGCGCCACCCCGCACGCGCCGGCGGTGCTGCACGCCGACGGCGAGCTGAGCTACGCCGAACTCAATGCGCGCGCCAACCGGCTCGCGCACCGGCTGATCGCGCTGGGCGCCGGGCCGGAACAGCGTATCGCGCTGTGCCTGGAGCGTTCGCCGCAAATGGTGGTGGCGGTGTTGGCGGTGCTGAAGTCCGGCGCCGCGTACGTGCCGCTGGACCCGGACTACCCGGCGCAGCGGCTGGCCGACAGCCTGGCCGACACCGCGCCGCTGGCGATCCTGGCCGATGCGGCCGGGCGCGCCGCGCTGGCGGGCGCGCAGGCGCGCGCGCCGCTGCTCGATCCGGCCGCGGACGACGCGGACGAGGGCACGGCGCAGGACAGCGCCGATCCGTGCGTGCCCGGGTTGGGCCCGGATTCGCTGGCCTATGTCATCTACACCTCCGGCTCCACCGGCAGGCCCAAGGGCGTGATGATCGAACACGGCCAGCTGGCCGCGTCCACGCGCGTGCGCAACGCCTGTTACGGCGATACCCCGCAACTGCGCTTCCTGCTGCTGTCGCCGCTGGCCTTCGACAGTTCCGTCGCCGGCCTGTTCGGCACCCTGTGCGCCGGCGGCGCGCTGTGCCTGCCGGCGCGCGATGCGGCGCTGTCGCCGCCCGCGCTGGCTCGCGCCATCGCCGCGCACCGGATCACCCGCCTGCTGTGCGTGCCGTCGCTGGCGCGGCTGCTGCTGCCGGAACTGCGCGACGACGCGCACGCCAGCCTGGCCGAGCTCATCGTCGCCGGCGAAGCCTGCCCGCCGGCGCTGGCGGCCGAAACCGCCGCGCTGCGCGGCGACGGCGCGGCGCCGATCGCGCTGTACAACGAATACGGACCGACCGAAGCCACGGTCTGGGCCAGCGTGCACCGTTGCGTCGAGGAGACCGGCGCGACCGTGCCGATCGGCCGGCCGATCGGCGGCGCGCGCATCTATCTGCTCGATCCGCACGGCGAACCGGTGCCGGTCGGCGTGCCCGGCGAGTTGTTCGTCGGCGGCCGCGGCGTCGCGCGCGGTTATTTGAACCGCCCTGAGCTGAGCGCCGAGCGCTTCGTGCGCGACCCCTTCGTCGCCGCCGCCGGCGCGCGCATGTACCGCACCGGCGATCTGGCGCGCTGGCGCGCCGATGGGGCGCTGGAATACCTCGGGCGCAACGACGCCCAGGTCAAGATCCGCGGCTTCCGCATCGAGCCGGGCGAAATCGAAGCGGCGCTGCTGCGCTGCGACGGCGTCGCCGAGGCTGCGGTGATCGCGCGCGAGGACGCACCGGGCGACAAGCGCCTGGTCGCCTACGCGGTGGCGCGGCCCGGCGTCGCGCTGGACGCGGCCGCGTTGCGCGAGCAACTGGCGCTCGGTCTGGCCGAGCACATGCTGCCGTCGGCCTACGTGCAACTGCCGGCGCTGCCGCTGAGCCCCAACGGAAAACTGGACCGGCGCGCATTGCCGGCGCCCGACGCCGGCGCGCTGGCGGTGCGCGGCTACGAGCCGCCACAGGGCGCGACCGAGCAAGCCATCGCCGAGGTGTGGCAGGAGTCGCTGGGCGTCGAGCGGGTCGGACGCCACGACAATTTCTTCGCCCTCGGCGGCCATTCGCTCAAGGCCATCGGCATGGTCGAGCGGCTGCGCCAGCGCGGCCTGAACCTGGACGCCGGCGCGGTGTTCGCCGCGCCGACGCCGCAGGCGCTGGCCGCGCGTTTGTCTGCGAGCGCTAGAGCCGCGGCTGAGCCGGAAACGCCGCCGAACCTGATCGCGGCCGACGCCACGGCGATCGAGCCGTCGATGCTGCCGCTGGTGGAGCTGAGCCAGGACCAGATCGACCGCATCGTCGCCGCCACGCCCGGCGGCGCGGCCAATATCGAAGACATCTACGGCCTGTCGCCGCTGCAGGAGGGCATGCTGTTCCACCACCTGCTCGCCGACGCCGGCGGCGACGCCTACGTGCAGCGCTGGGTGCTGGCGTTCGATTCGCGCGCGCGGCTGGACGAGTTCCTGGCCGCGGCGCGGCAGGTGTCGGCGCGCCACGGCGCGCTGCGCACCGCGCTGCACTGGCAGGGCCTGCCGCAACCGGTGCAGGTGGTGCAACGCCGCGCCGACATCCCGCTCGAAGAGCTGCCCGCGCAGGCCGACGCGCTGGACGCGCTGCTGCGCCACAGCGACCCGCGCCGGCAGCGCCTGGACCTGGGCCAGGCGCCGCTGCTGCGCGCCTGCATGATCGAATCCGACGACGGCGCCTGCCATCTGGCCCTGCTCGGCCATCACCTGATCATCGATCACGTCAGCCTGGAACTGCTGCTGGAGGAAATGCAGGCGATCGTCGCCGGCCGCGCCGAGGCCTTGCCGGCGCCGTGGCCCTACCGCGATTTCATCGCCGCCGTGCAACGCGCGCCGGCGGCGGACTTCGACGATTACTTCCGCGCCCGCCTGGGCGATATCGACGAACCGACCGCGCCGTTCGGCGCGCTGGAAGTGCGCGGCAGCGGCCAGGACATCCACGAGGCCGAGGTGGCGCTGCCGGCGGAGCTGTCGGCGCAGGTGCGCGACCTCGCCCAGCGCCACGGCGCCACGCCGGCGGCGTTGCTGCATCTGGCCTGGGCCTTGGTGGCCGCGCGCGCCAGCGGGCGCGAGAGCGTGGTGTTCGGCACCGTGCTGTCCGGCCGTCAGCGCGGCGGCGAAGGCGCGGCGCGCGCGCTGGGGCTGTTCGTCAACACCTTGCCGTTGCGGGTGGACCTGGGCGCAACGCCGGTGGTCGAGGCGCTGGCTGCGATGCAGGCCAACCTCGCCGATCTGGTCGCGCACGAATACGCCTCGCTGGCCCAGGCGCAGCGCTGCAGCGGCGTGGACGCGGCGCGGCCGCTGTTCACCAGCGTGTTCAACTACCGCCACAACCGCACCACCCGCGCCGGCGCGCAGACGCCGCTGTGGGACGGCGCGCGGGTGATCGACAGCCAGGAACGCAGCAACTATCCGCTGCTGCTCAACCTCAACGACGACGGCGAGGGCTTCTCGCTCGGCGTGCAGTGCTGCGAGCCGATGGACCCGCAACGCATCGGCGCCAACATGCGCATGGCGGTGGCGGGGCTGGTCGAGGCGTTGGCGCAGGAGCCGCAGCGCGCCCTGGCCCAAATCGAAGTGCTGCCGGCCGAAGAGCGCGCGCTGCTGCTGCAACAGCGCAACGCCACCGAGGCGGCGTATCCGCACGAGAGCTGCCTGCACGAGCTGTTCCGCGCCCAGGCCGACGCCACCCCCGACGCCATCGCGGTGATCGGCGATGGCCGGCGCTGGAGCTACGCCGAACTCGACGCGCGCGCCAACCGCCTGGCCCATCGCCTGGTGCAGGCCGGCGTCGGGCCGGACCGGCACGTGGCGGTGTGCATGCAGCGCTCGCCGGCGATGGTGGTCGCGCTGCTGGCCACGCTCAAGGCCGGCGGCGCCTACGTGCCGCTGGACCCGAGCTATCCGGCGCAGCGGCTGGCCGAGCTGATCGAAGACGCCGCGCCGATGCTGCTGCTGGCCGACGCGGTCGGCCGCGCTGCGCTGGACGGACACACGCTGGAGACGATCGATCCCAACGAGGATGTCGACGGCCCTGGCCACGATCCGCACGTCGAGGGCATGCATTCGCGCCGGCTGGCGTATGTGATGTACACCTCCGGCTCCACCGGCCGGCCCAAGGGCGTGATGATCGAGCACCGCTCGGTGGTCAACCGCCTGGCCTGGATGCAGACCGCGTTCGGGCTGCAGCCCGAAGAGCGCGTGTTGCAGAAAACGCCGTTCACCTTCGACCTGTCGGTGTGGGAGTTCTTCTGGACCCTGCTGTGGGGCGGCACCCTGGTGGTGGCCGCGCCCGACGCGCACAAGGACCCGGCCGCGCTGGCCGCGACCATCGTCGAGCACGAGGTGACCACCGCGCATTTCGTGCCCTCGATGCTGGGCGTGTTCCTGCAGGCGCCGGAAGCCTCGCACTGCGTTTCGCTGCGGCGCACGATCTGCGGCGGCGAAGCGCTGCCGGCGGCGATGGTGCGCAAGTGGTATTCGCGCCTGCCGTGGGCGCGGCTGCACAATCTCTACGGCCCCACCGAGGCGACGCTGGACGTGACCGCCTGGGCCTGTCCGCCCGATTTCGACGGCGATGCGGTGCCGATCGGCCGGCCGATCGACAACAATCAGGTCTACGTGCTCGACGGCCGCGGCCAGCCGGTGCCCACCGGCGCGATCGGCGAGCTGTACCTGGGCGGCGTCGGCATCGCGCGCGGCTATCTCAACCGCGCCGAACTGACCGCCGAGCGCTTCGTCCACGATCCCTTCCACGGCGATGCGGATGCGCGCATGTACCGCACCGGCGACCTGACCCGGTGGTCGCCGGACGGCGAACTGCTGTACCTGGGCCGCAACGACCACCAGATCAAGATCCGCGGTTTCCGGGTCGAGCTGGGCGAGATCGAGGCGCACTTGTGCGAATGCGAGGAGGTGCGCGAAGCGGTGGTGGTGGCGCACGGCAGCGGCGAGTCGACCCAGTTGCTGGCCTATGTGCTGGCGGCGCCGGACCCGCAACTGGCGGCGTCGCTGCGCGCGCAATTGCTCGCGCGCCTGCCCGAGCACATGGTGCCGGCCGCGTTCGTGCGCCTGGACGAATGGCCGGTGATGCCCAATGGCAAGCTGGACCGGCGCGCCTTGCCGGCGCCCGACGCCGGCGCGCTGGCGGTGCGCGGCTACGAGCCGCCGCAGGGCGAGACCGAGCAAGCCATCGCCGAAGTGTGGCAGCAATCGCTGGGCGTCGAGCGGGTCGGACGCCACGACAATTTCTTCGCGCTTGGCGGGCATTCGCTCAAGGCCATCGGCATGGTCGAGCGGCTGCGCCAGCGCGGCCTGAACCTGGACGCCGGCGCGGTGTTCGCCGCGCCGACGCCGCAGGCGCTGGCCTCGCGCCTGGCCGCTAATGCGAGCGCGGCCGCAGCCGAAGTGGACGCGCCGCCGAACCTGATCGCGGCCGATGCCACGGCGATCGAGCCGTCGATGCTGCCGCTGGCGGAACTGAGCCAGGACGAGATCGACCGCATCGTCGCCGCCACCCCCGACGGCGCGGCCAACATCGAGGACATCTACGGCCTGTCGCCGCTGCAGGAGGGCATGCTGTTCCATCACTTGCTCGTCGGCGAGGAAGGCGGCGCCTACGTGCAGCGCTGGATGCTCGGGTTCGACTCGCGCGCGAGCCTGCAGCGGTTCCTGGCGGCGATGACGGTCGCGGTGGCGCGCCACGGCGTGCTGCGCACCGCGCTGCATTGGCAGGGGCTGTCGCAGCCGGTGCAGGTGGTGCAACGGCAGGCGGCGCTGCGGATCGACGAACTGCTGGTGCAGGACGAGGCGCTGGCCGAGCTGCGGCGCCATACCGATCCGCGCCGGCAACGCCTAGAGCTGGACCGCGCGCCGTTGCTGCGCGCCTACATCGCCGAAGCCGGCGACGGCGCCTGCTATCTGGCCTTGCTCGGGCACCACGCCATGGTCGATCACCTGACCCTGGAGCTGTTGCTGGAAGAACTGCGCGAAATCGCCACCGGCGGCGCCGAGGACTTGCCGGCGCCCAAGCCTTATCGCGATTTCATCGCCGCGGTGCGACGCGCGCCGGCGGCGGATTTCGACGACTACTTCCGCGCCCGCCTGGGCGATATCGACGAACCGACCGCGCCGTTCGGCGCGATCCAGGTCCACGGCAGCGGCCGCGACCTGCGCGAAGCGACGCTGGCGCTGCCGGCGCAGCTGTCGGCGCGGGTGCGCGCGGCGGCGCAGCAGCGCGGCGCTACGCCGGCGGCGTTGCTGCATCTGGCCTGGGCCTTGGTGGTGGCGCGCAGCAGCGGGCGCGAGAGCGTGGTGTTCGGCACCGTGCTGTCCGGCCGCCAGCGCGGCGACGGCGCCGCACGCGCGCTCGGCATCTTCGTCAACACCTTGCCGTTGCGCGTGGATCTGGCCGACGCCGACGCCAGCGCCGCGCTCGCTGCGATCCAGTCCGACCTAGCCGAGCTGATGCAGCGCGAGCATGCGTCGCTGGCACAGGCCCAGCGCTGCAGCGGGGTCGACCCGGCTGCACCGCTGTTCACCAGCGTCTTCAACTACCGCCACAGCCGCGAGGCGCTCGACGGCGCCGCCGCCGAGCTGTGGGACGGTGTGCGCGTGCTCGGCGGCGAAGGCCGCAGCAACTATCCGTTGGCGCTGAACCTCAACGACGACGGCGAGGGTTTCTCGCTAGGCGTGCAATGCGCCGCGCCGATGGATCCGCAGCGTATCGGCGCCAACCTGCGCGCCGCGGTCGAGGGATTGCTCGACGCGCTGGCCAGTCCGGAGCGCGGCGCGCTGGCCGCCATCGATGTGCTGCCGACCGAAGAGCGCACGTTGCTGCTGCAGCGGTTCGCGCTAGCTGACGGCGCGAGCGCGACGATCGATGCCGACGAGGGAATCGACGCCAACGCGCTCGCATCCGCCGATGCGGTCACAGCCGAAACGATCCACGCGCGCTTCCGCGCGCAGGCGCAAGCCACGCCTGCCGCCATCGCGATCAGCTGCGGCGAACGCCAGCTCAGCTATGCCGAGGTCGAAGCCGATTCCAACCGCTTGGCCCAGCACCTGATCGCGCTCGGCCTGGACGCCGAATCGCGCATCGCCGTGTGCCTGCCGCGCGGCCCCGAGTTCGTGGTCGGCCTGCTCGCCGTGCTCAAGGCCGGTTGCGCCTACGTGCCGCTGGACCCGGCCTATCCGCTCGAACGCCAGCGTTACCTGCTGGCCGACAGCGGTGCGCGCGCGGTGCTGACCGAAAATGCGCAATGGCAGCGGTTGCTGCCTGCTTGCGACGCAGCGTCGCCGCCGGTTGCCGTGTTGCTCGACGACGCAGCCACCGTCGCCGTCATCGCAGCGCAATCGCCGCGCGCCGAGGACGTGGCCGCGCCGGCGACGGCCGCGCGCTCGCTGGCGCATGTGATCTACACCTCCGGCTCCACCGGCCAACCCAAGGGCGCGATGCTCGAACATGCCGGCGTGGTCGAACTGATGACCGGCAACGGCCGCATCGGATTCCAGCCCGACGACTGCTTCGCGCACTGCTCCAGCCAGGCCTTCGACATGACCACCTGGGAGGTCTGGGGCGCGCTGTTGAACGGCGCCCGCCTGCACGTGGTGCCGCGCGAGGCCTTGCTCGATGCGGGCCGGCTCAACGCCGAACTGCTGGCCTGCGGCGCGACCCAGATGATGCTGCCGACCGGGTTGTTCAACGAGCATGCCGAAGCCTTGCAGCCGGCGTTCGCGCACCTGCGCGATCTGTTGGTTGGCGGCGACGTGCTCGACCCGGCGCGCATCGCCGCGACCCTGCGCGGCCCGGCGCCGCCGCAGCGGCTGTGGAACGTGTACGGGCCGACCGAAACCACGGTGATCGCGACCGCGCACCGCATCCTCGCCGGCGATTGCGGCGGCGCCGTTCCGCTCGGCCGCCCGATCGCCGGGGCGCGCCTGTACCTGCTCGATGCGCGCGGCCGGCCGGTGCCGGTGGGCGCAGTCGGCGAACTGCACATCGGCGGCCGCGGCGTCGGCCGCGGCTATCTCGGCCGCGATGCGCTCACCGCCGAGCGCTTCCTGCCCGATCCGTTCGCGGAGTCGCCCGATGCGCGCATGTACAAGACCGGCGACCAGGCGCGCTGGCGCGCCGACGGCACGCTCGAGTTCCTCGGCCGCAACGATTTCCAGGTCAAGATCCGCGGCTATCGGGTCGAGCCGGGCGAAATCGAAGCGGCGCTGGCGCAGTGCGAGGGTGTGCGCGAAGCGGTGGTGATCGCGCGCGGCGAGTCCGCCGCCGACAAGCATCTGGTCGCCTACGTCGTGGCGCGGCCGGGCAGTACGCTGGAGCCGGCGCAGTTGCGCGAACAACTCGCGCAGACCTTGGCCGACTACATGCTGCCCGCGGCCTATGTGCTGCTGGATGGGCTGCCGCTGACGCCGAACGGCAAGCTCGACCGGCGCGCCTTGCCGGCGCCGGACGCCGCCGCGCTGGCGGCGCGCGGCTACGCGCCGCCGCAGGGGCCCATCGAGCGCGCCATCGCCGCGGAGTGGCAAGAACTCCTGGGCGTCGAACGCATCGGCCGCTACGACGATTTCTTCGCCCTGGGCGGCCATTCGCTCAATGCGATGCGTTCGCTCGCGCGCCTGCAACAGGCCCTGGGGCGCGAGGTGCCGCTGGCCGCGCTGTTGGCCCGGCCGAGCGTGGCCGAACTGGCCGCGGCGTTGGAGCGCGACCTGCATGGGCTGCTGGCGGTGCCGCTGCGCCGCGCCGCCGCCGGCGTGCCGACGTTCTGCCTGCACCTGATCGACGGCAGCGTGACGCCGTACCTCGCCCTGGCCCAGACCCTGGGCGAAGCCGGGCCGGTGTACGGCTTGCAGGCGCCGGACCCGGACGAGCTCGCGGCGCGTTTCGACGATCTCGAAGGTCTGGCCGAGGCCTACGCCGACGAGATCGAACGGATCCATGGCGAAGGCGGCTGCCGCCTGGTCGGCTGGTCGGCCGGCGGCGTGTTCGCGACCGCGGTGGCGCAGAGCCTGGAGCGGCGCGGGCGCCGGGTCGATTCGCTGACCCTGCTGGACTGCCGTCCGATCGAACCGCAGTCGGCGCAGGACGAATGGACCTACGCGATGGCCCTGGCCATCGGTTCGATGCGCGGCCGCTTCCTCGATGCGGACGAGCACGCAGCCTTGGACGCGCAACTGCGCGCGGCCGAACTGCAACCCGAGCCGTTCCTGGCGCCGCAAGCGCAGGCGCAGGCGCTGAGCTTCCTGCAAGCGTGGACCGGAACGCCGATTCCGCCGCAGCAGCTCGCGCACCTGCGCAGCCGCATGCGCACGATGCTGGCCTGCTTCGGCTTGCTGCGCGGCTATCGGCCGCCGTCGCTGCGGGTTCGCCCGCAGCGGCTGTGGGTCGGCGAACCCGGCGCGCAGGCCTGGCCGTTGCATCCGCACAGCGAGCGCGACGGCGAGATCCACGGCCGCGCCGAGGGCGACCACGAAAGCATGATGCAGCCGCCTAACGCCGCCGGCCTGGGCCGCGCCATCGTGGACGAGTGGCGTCGGCAGGCGGCTGCGCAGGCATGAGCGCAGGGTCGTGGATCGTCGGCCGGCCACCGCCGGCCGGCCGCCTGAGCCTGTATTGCTTCCCCTACGCCGGCGGCAATCCGGTCGCGTTCCTGCCCTGGCAGGAACGCCTGCCGGCGTGGATCCGGGTGCGCGCCGTACAACTGCCCGGGCGAGCGCAACGTTTGGCCGAAGCGCCGATGCACGAGTGGCCGCCGCTGATCCAGGCGTTGGCCGATGCGGTCGCCGCCGAACGCGCGCCGGCGTTCGCGTTCTTCGGCCACAGCCTCGGCGCGTTGATGGCGTTCGAAACCGCGCGCGCCTGCGCCGACCGCGGCCTGCCGCTGCCCGAGCGGCTGATCGTGTCCGGCTGCGCCGCGCCGAGCCTGCGCGAACCGGAAATCGGCCTGCACCAACTGCCCGAGCCGGCGCTGATCGCGCGCTTGCGCCAGTACCAAGGCACGCCCGATGCGGTGCTGGCCAACGCCGAACTCATGCGTGTGCTGTTGCCGACGATCCGCGCCGACCTGCGCTTGAGCGAGGACTACGTGCGCGCGCCGAGCCCGTCATGGCGCCTGCCGATCGACGCGTTGTACGGCCGCGGCGACGAACTGGTCGGCGAACACATGAGCGGCTGGAGCGAGGAAACCCAGGGCGACACGTCGATGCACGGATTCGACGGCGGGCATTTTTTCCTCGAAACCCGGCGCGACGAAGTCATCGCGACGGTCGCCCGTCTGTTGGCTTAGCGACGCGCGCCCGCGGCGGCGGCCTCAGGCCGACGTCGCCAGCGGTATGGCGAACAGCACTGCTCCCAGCACGAACAACGCCGTCAACACATGCACCATCGGCCGGTTGATGCGCAGGAACACGAACTGCTCGATGGTGCGGCCGACCCAGAACAGCGACATGCCCAGCAGCACCGCGCGACCCAGCGCGGTGCTGTGCAGTTCTTCGGCGAAGAGAAAGCACAGCGCAGCGACGCCGGCGGCGACGTAGATCAGGCGCAGGTTGAGGATCTGGATGATCGCGCGATCGGCCACGGTCGCGGTGCGCAGGGTCTCGCGCCAGCGGAAGATCCGCCAGAAGGCCATGTGGAAGACGGCGAAGCCGAGGCTGTGCAGGCCGGCGAGGTAGATCCACTGGGTGGCGGTCATGGCGGGGCCGATGCGGGGTAGAGGGCGATTGTGGCAGCGGGGATGGCGCCGTTGGTGCGGATGTTTCGTTTGCGACTGTAGGAGCGGCGCGAGCCGCGACCGCGACATCGCGCTTACGCCGCAAGCCGGATGTCGCGGTCGCGGCTTGCGCCGCTCCTACAGGGGCTTCGGTCAGTCGCGCTTGGGCTTGGGCGAAACGCGCATGGCGATGCGGGCGCGGAACACGGGTTCGCCGGCGGGGTTGCTGATTTCGACGTTCACCGGCAGGTCGTAGGGCGCGTCGGATTCGACGAGGGGCGCGGCGGGCGTGGCCACCGCGCGCAGGGTGCCGACGGCTTTTTTGAGGTATTCGACCTGCATGCCGATGGGGATCCAGCGCATCGACTTGGGAATGCTGACGTCGGTCATCACGCCGCCGGTGAGTTCAGCGAGGTTGCACATGGCGATGGCGTGGACGGTGCCGAGGTGATTGGTGACGGCGCGGCGGTGCTTGATCGTCGCGCTGCAGCGGCCGGGTTCGAGCGATTCGAAGCGCGGCTTGATGCTGCCGAAGTAGGGCGCTTTCATGCACACCGCGCGCGAGAACAGCCAGTGGCCGGCGGGGTAGCGGGTGAGTTTTTTGTACAGGGCGAGGACGTTGGCGCTCATGGTGGTGGCGGGTCTTCGTTGAATGGTTGAGTTCGCGCCGTTCCTGCCTATCCGTCATTCCCGCGAAGGCGGGAATCCAGAGACTTCAGAGTCATGCCTCGGTGAAGCCCTGGATTCCCGCCTTCGCGGGAATGACGGTAGGTAGGGGCGTCGCGGTTGATGGGTCGTGCTTGCGCCGGTTGAACGCCGCATACCAAAACGGCGGACCCGAAGGCCCGCCGTTCCAGTCATGCATCGCCTCGCATGCGCGAGTCCGCAGGCTTACGCCGCCGCGCGCGCGTCGCCGCGACCGGCGTCTTCCTGCGCATACGGCCTGTAGCCGGCCGAACGCAGTTCGGCGGCGTCGAAGTCGTCCACGCTGATCGCGTCGATGGTCATCTCGCGCAGCTCTTCAAGCTGCTTGCGCTCCTCCATGGTGATCCAGCCTTCGCGCACGCCCTCGTCGAGCTGGCCGGCGAAGTCCAGCGCCTGGATGTCGCTGTTCTTCAGCGCCTTGAGGAACTTGCGCTCGACCGGCTCGGCCAGGATCACCTTCTGCAGGTAGCTGTTGATGCGCCCGGCCGGGTTGTTCGCGCACGGAGTGAGGAACACGCCGTCGGCGAGGCGGTCGCGGGCGTCGTTGGGCGACATCAGCAGCGCCGCGGCGCGGTGGCCCAGGCGGTCGCTCGGCGCCTGCGCGCGGCGGCCCCAGGGGAAGATCAGCGCCCACAGCAGGTAGCCGACCGGACGGATCGGGAAGTTGCGCAGCGCGCCCGACAGCGCCAGTTCGATCTTGTGCACGGCGTCGTGGAAGGCCCAGGCCAGCAGCGGCTGGTCGCCGACCGGACGGCCTTCGTCCTCGTAACGCTTGAGCATCGAGCTTGCGATGTACAGCTGGCTGAGCACGTCGCCCAGGCGCCCGGACAGCGATTCCTTGAACTTGAGCTTGCCGCCGAGCAGCAGCATCGAGGTGTCGGCCATCAGCGCCAGCGTGGCCGAGTAACGGTTGAGCTTGCGGTAGTAGCGGCGGGTGTAGGTGTCGCCCGGCGCGGCGCCGATGCGCGAGGCGGTCAGGCCGTACCACAGGCTGCGCACGGCGTTGGAGATGGCGAAGCCGATGTGGCCGAACAGGTTCTTGTCGAACTCGCGCAGCGCTTCGGCCTTGTCGGGCAGCATCGCCGCCTTCATTTCCTTCAGCACCCACGGATGGCACAGGATCGCGCCCTGGCCGAAGATCATCAGCGAGCGCGTCATGATGTTCGCGCCTTCCACCGTGATCATGATCGGCACCGCCTGCCAGTTGCGGCCGGCGTAGTTCTTCGGGCCGAGGATGATGCCCTTGCCGCCGTGGATGTCCATCACGTCCTTGGCCACGTCGCGGGCCATGTCGGTGCAGTGGTACTTGGCGATGGTCGAGGGCACGGCCGGGTTTTCGCCGCGCGCCACGGCCGCGGCGGTGGCCTGCGACAGCGCGCTGACCGCATAAGCATGGCCGGCGATGCGCGCCAGCGCTTCTTCCACGCCTTCGAAGCGGCCGACCGACAGGCCGAACTGCTTGCGGATGCGCGCATAGGCGCCGGTGACCACCGCGCCGAGCTTGGAGCCGCCGCTGCCGGAGGAGGGCAGGGTGATCGAGCGGCCGATCGACAGGCACTCGACCAGCATCTGCCAGCCCTTGCCGGCGTAGGCTTCGCCGCCGATCAGCTGGCTCAGCGGAATGAACACTTCCTTGCCGTGGATCGGGCCGTTCTGGAAGGTGCAGTTGAGCGGGAAGTGGCGGCGGCCGACTTCGACGCCGGCGGTGTCGCGCGGCACCAGCGCCAGGGTGATGCCGATGTCGCGCTTGTCGCCGATCAGGCCGTCCGGGTCGTACATGCGGAAGGCCAGGCCGATCAGGGTGGCGACCGGGGCCAGCGTGATGTAGCGCTTGTCGAAGGTGAGCTTGACGCCGACCACGCGCGCGCCGTTCCACTCGCCCATGGTCACGATGCCGTAGTCGGGAATCGAGGTCGCGTCGGAACCCGCCCACGGGCCGGTGAGGCCGAAGCAGGGCACTTCGCGGCCGTCGGCCAGACGCGGCAGGTAGTGGTCTTTCTGTTCCGCGGTGCCGTAGTGCATCAGCAACTCGGCCGGGCCCAGCGAGTTGGGCACGCCGACCGTGGAGCTGACCACGCTGGAGATCGACGACAGCTTCTGGATGACCTTGTGGTTGGCCAGCGCGGTGAAGCCCAGGCCGCCGTATTCCTTGGGAATGTTGAGGCCGAAGAACTTGTTCTTCTTGATGTAGTCCCACAGCTGCGGCGACAGATCGGCGTCGACGTGAGTGATCTGCCAATCGTTGGTCATCTTGCACAGCTCTTCGGTCGGGCCGTCGAGGAAGGCTTGCTCCTCGGCGGTCAGCACCGGCTTGGGCTGGCTCAGCAGTTGCTGCCAGTCGGGCTTGCCCGAGAACAGCTCGCCTTCGAAGCCGACCGTGCCGGCCTCCAGCGCGGTGCGCTCGGTTTCCGACAGCGGCGGCAGGATCTTGGTGTAGAAGCCCAGCAGCGGCTTGGTGATCAGCGGCAGGCGGATCGCCGGAATCAGCAGCGGCAGGGCGATCAGCGCGACCAGCACCGCGGCGACGATGGTCGCGGTCGGATTGGCGCCGAGCAGCCAGCAGGCGACCAGCGCGGTCGCGGTCAGCGCGGCCCACACCGGCAATCGCAGGCGGTGGTAGGCGGCGATCGCGCCGATAAGCAGGAAGGCGAGGAAGGGGATCGCGATACTCATGACGGCGCTCCAGAGAGGTGCGGCTGGACCAGGCTAGTGAGGGCAGCTAGTAAGGACGGTGGCCGGGCCGGGCTGTTTTTGGGAGCCAGGCCCTGTTTACGGCGGGTCGGGTCGTTCGCATGTGATGTCCGGCATTCAAACGCTGGCATCAAACGCATAACATACGGTCGAGTATGGGTGCGCGCTCGGAGTGCTGTCAACCGACCGGCGCGCTTTTTCGCGCAACGCTGCGTCCGCACCGCGCGCGCCGCGGAAAAGCGCGCACAAGCGGCGTTTTCGACGGAGTTCGTGTTGCGATGCAGCATTATCTTCCTGAGCCGATTCGGAACGGTTTGCTGCACTGCGTACTGTTCCCGACCAAGGCGTATGGATAAACTTGGCAGCCATGAACCAGCCCGCCCCGAACAAGTCCGAGCCCTCGCTCGACACCGCGTCCGCCGACGCCAAGCCCTCCAGCAAGGCGGAGGCCAGCAAGCCCGAGCGCAGCGGACGCCTCAGCGCCGACGATTGGGCGCAGGCCGCGCTCGATCTGATCGCCGAGCAAGGCGTGGCCGCCGTTGCGGTTGAACCGCTGGCGCGACGCCTCGGCGTAACCAAGGGCAGCTTCTACTGGCACTTCCCTTCGCGCGATGCGTTGCTGGTCGCGGCGCTGGAGCGCTGGGAGAAAGTCGAACAGGAAACCGTGTTCGGCCAGCTCGAGCCGATCCCCGATCCGCGCCAGCGCCTGCGCTCGCTGTTCCACCTCGTCGCCCACGAGGTCAAGTCGCACATCATCTATTCCGAACTGCTCAAGGCGCTGGACCATCCCGCCGTGCAGCCGGTGATCGGCCGCGTTTCCGAACGCCGCCTGGATTACCTCACCGCATCGTTCCGCCAGGCCGGCCTGAGCCGCACCGACGCGCAGCACCGCGCGCGGCTGCTCTACGCCGCCTATGTGGGCTTCCTGCAGTTGAACCTGCAACTGCACCAGACCCGCATGCAACACGACGAGTTCGAGGCCTATGTCGAACACATGATGGCCACGCTGATTCCCTCGTCGTAAACCGCTTCCTTTTCCGATCCCCCGGAGAGCACTGCCGTGAATGCCAATTTGAAAGATCCCGCCCCCGCGACTGCCGCGCCGGGGAGCGCGGGCAGTTCGTTGCCGGCGCTCAACCAGTGGGTGGCGCAGGTGGCCGCGCTGACCCGTCCCGACGCGATCGTGTGGTGCGACGGCAGCGACGCCGAGTACCAGGCGCTGCTGCAGCGCATGCTGGCCGACGGCACACTGGAGACCTTGAACCAGGACACCCATCCGGGCAGCTACCTGCACCGCTCGCATCCGGACGATGTGGCGCGCGTGGAGCACCTGACCTTCGTGTGCACCCAGCAGCCCGAAGACGCCGGCCCGAACAACCACTGGATGGCGCCGCGCGACGCGCACGCGAAGATGGACGCGTTGTTCGAAGGCTGCATGAAGGGACGCACGATGTACGTGATCCCTTACTGCATGGGCCCGATCGAATCAAAGCTGGCGCGTTGCGGCGTGGAGATCACCGATTCGCCGTACGTGGTCGCCAACATGCGCACGATGACGCGCATGGGCGCGGCCGCGCTCAAGCGCATCGAAGGCGGCGACTCGTTCGTGCGCGGCCTGCATTCGATCGGCGAGCTCGATCCCGAGCGCCGCTTCATCATGCATTTCCCGGACGAGCTGACCATCAAGTCGTTCGGCTCGGGCTACGGCGGCAACGCCCTGCTCGGCAAGAAGTGCCACGCGCTGCGCATCGCCTCGCACCAGGCCCGCAACGAAGGCTGGCTGGCCGAGCACATGCTGATCGTCGGCATCGAGAACCCGCAGGGCGAAACCCATTACGTCGCCGCGGCGTTCCCGTCGGCCTGCGGCAAGACCAACCTGGCCATGCTGATTCCGCCGGAAGGCTATCGCCAGGCCGGGTGGAAGGTGTGGACGGTCGGCGACGACATCTGCTGGATGCGTCCGGGCGCCGACGGCCGCCTGTACGCGATCAATCCCGAGGCCGGCTACTTCGGCGTCGCGCCGGGCACCTCGGCCAAGTCGAACCCGAACGCGCTGGCCTCGATCCAGACCAACACCATCTTCACCAACGTCGGCGTCACCGCCGACGCGCAGCCGTGGTGGGAAGGCCTGGACAACGGCCTCGCCCCGGTCACCGACTGGCGCGGCAACGGCTTCGACGCCGCCAAGGGCCCGGCCGCGCATCCCAACGCGCGCTTCACCGTTTCGGCCAAGCAGTGCCCGAGCTATTCGCCGGAAGCGGAAAACCCCGCCGGCGTGCCGATCTCGGCGATCGTGTTCGGCGGCCGCCGCGCCTCGCTGGTGCCGCTGGTGTTCGAAGCGCGCGACTGGACCCACGGCGTGCTGGTCGGCGCGGCGATGGGCTCGGAAACCACCGCCGCCGCGACCGGCGCGGTCGGCGTGATGCGCCGCGACCCGATGGCGATGAAGCCGTTCTGCGGCTACAACTTCGCCGATTACTTCGGCCACTGGCTGTCGTTTGACCAAGCCGGCGCGAAGCTGCCGAAGGTCTTCCACGTCAACTGGTTCCGCAAGGGCGACGACGGCAAGTTCCTGTGGCCGGGCTTCGGCGACAACCTGCGCGTGCTGGAGTGGATGATCGGCCGGGTCAAGGGCGAGGCCGGTGCGGCGGAAACGCCGATCGGGCATCTGCCGCAGGCGAGCGACCTCAACCTCGACGGCGTCGCGCTGAGCGAGGAGGCCCACGCCAAGCTGTTTGGCTTCGACCACGCCGGCTGGAGCGCCGAGTTCGACAGCATCGGCGAGTACCTGCGCGAGTACGGCCCGCGCATGCCGCAGGCGCTGCACGACGAGCAAAAGCGCATCGCTGCGGCGTTGAAGGGCTGATCGCGCCGTTCCTTCTCCCGCTTGCGGGAGAAGGTGGCCCGCAGAGCCTGCCCCTGCGTAGGCAGGGGGCCGGATGAGGGCACGCGGCTGCGGCCCCTCACCCCAACCCCTCTCCCGCAGGCGGGAGAGGGGCTTCGGTGGTCCCGCCTGCCGGGCATTCCGGCCGGGCGCGTTTTCCGTCGTTACGCCTCTTCCAAGCCGTCATCCCCGCGAAGGCGGGGATCCAGGGCTTCACCGAGGCATAGCGCTGAAGTCTCTGGATCCCCGCCTGCGCGGGGATGACGACCTTGAGCAGACGCGGCCCTTGGCTCTTCGCCGCCCGCGGCCCGCCTCCAACGCCTTAAACCCTGAGCCCCGACCCCGCATCGGACTCAGTATGCTGACCGCCGTGAACGACACCATGCCCGACGCCGCCCCCGCGCTCGATGCCGACGCCGACCAGGCCCTGGTCGCGCAGGCCGCCGCCGGCGGCGTGGCCGCCTTCGAGGCGCTGTACCGCCGCCATGCCAGCCGCGTCCACGGCGTCATTGCGCGCCTGGTCGGCTACCACGGCGCCCGCGCCGAGGATCTGACCCAGGAAGCCTTCGTCCGCGCCTGGCAGGCGCTGCCGAACTTCCGCTTCGAATCGGCGTTCGGCACCTGGCTGCACCGGCTCGCGGTCAACACCGCGCTGATGGAATTGCGCGGCCGTCGCAGCCGTCCGTTCGAGGACAGCGACGAGGAAACCTTCGACACGCTCGGCAGCGCCGATTCGGCCGGCCACGTCACCGCGCTGTCGATGGACCTGGAGCGCGCCGTCGCCAGCCTGCCGCCGCGCGCCCGCGCCGTGTTGGTGCTGTACGACGTGGAAGGCTGGAAGCACGAAGAGATCGCCGCCGAACTGGGCATGGCGGTCGGCAGTTCCAAGGCGCAATTGCACCGCGCGCGCAGCCTGCTGCGCGCCCGGCTCGGAGAACAGGCATGAACGACAACGAACTCCATCCGCGCGGCCCGGACCGCGCCGGCGAGGGCGAACTGCCCGACGCGCTGCGCTGGCAACTGCGCGCGCTGCGCCGCGACCAGCCGCCGTCGCGCGACCTGTGGTCCGGCATCGCCGCACGCCTGGGCGAGCAGGCCCCGGCCGGCGAACAGGCGAAGCCGACCGAACCCGCCGTACGCGTCGCCAATGAGTCCGCCGCGGTGGTCGCCCTGCCGCGCCGCAACGCCCCCTCCCGCGGCTGGATGGCGCCGCTGGCCCTGGCCGCGAGCGTGGCCGCGCTCGCGGTCGGTCTGGGCGCGCATTTCCGCGGCGCCCAGGATCCGTCCGCGCCGGCCGGCGGCTACGCGGCCGTCCAGCCCACCGCTTCGTCGGCGGCCCGGCCCGGCGCCGCGCCGAGCCTGCTCCAGCGCGAGGCCCAGGGCATGACCTTGCAGTACCAGGCCGCGCTGCGCGAAGTCGAACCGGTCTCGGCCGCTTCGGTGGCGATGAAGCCGGCCTTCGACGACCTCGACCGCAACGCCGCGCTGATCCTCGATGCGCTTTCGCACAACCCCGATTCGCGGATGCTGCTGGAACAGCTGCGCCGCACCTACGCACGCCGCCTCGCGCTCGCGCAGCGCCTGGCCTACACCTGATCCGAGGAGAACGCTCCGATGATTCCCGCCGCCTTCCGCAACCGCAGCGTTCCACGCGCCGTCGCTCCCGGCCTGCCGGCCCTGACCTTGACCGTGGCCCTGGCCGCGGCGCTGCCGGCCTTCGCCGCCACGCCGATCAACGAAACCCGCGCGCTCGATCCGCTCGGCAGCGTCGAGATCGACAACGTCAAAGGCTCGATCCAGGTCCGGGTCTGGGACCGCCCCGAGGTCAAGATCGAAGGCTCGCTCGGCGACGGCGTCGAGAAGCTGGCGATCGAAGGCGACAAGCAGCAGCTGTCGATCAAGGTGCGCTATCCCAACCGCGGCAGCGGCATCGGCTTCCTCGCCGGCGGCGACAAGGGCGAGCCGAGCGATCTCAAGATCACCGTGCCGCTGCGCGCCAAGCTCGACATCGATGCGGTGTCGGCCAGCGTCGACGTCAACGGCGTGGCCTCGCGCGAGCTCAAGATCGAAAGCGTCAGCGGCGATGTGATCGTCGCCGGCGCGCCGCGCGAGGCCCAGATCGAGAGCGTCAGCGGCGACCTCAACCTGACCCTTAACAGCCCCAAGGTTTCGGCGCAGACGGTCAGCGGCGACCTGAACCTGCGCGGCCGCCTCAGCGGCGAGGCCTCGGTGGAAACCGTGTCCGGCTCGGTCGACATGGCCGCGCACGAATCGAGCTTGAACAAGATCTCCGGCGAGTCGGTGTCCGGCGATCTGCGCATCGCCGCGGCGCTCGCCGCCGGCGGCGAGATCGGTCTGAAGACGGTCAGCGGCGATGTGCGCCTGCGCCTGCCGCGCAACCTGTCGGCGGTGGTGCGCGGGGAGAGCTTCAGCGGCGACCTGCGCGCACCCGACGCGCAGATCCAGCGGCCGAAGCACGGCCCGGGTTCGAGCTTCGAACAGCGCTACGGCGGCGGCAACGGCCGGGTCCGCCTGGAGACGTTCTCCGGCGATGCGGTGCTGGATCTGAACTGATCGGCCGATGCAGGAAGGCGCGCTGCGACAGGCGCGCTTCGGGCCGCCGGCGATGCTGCGGCGGCCGCGACGGGACATTTCGCGAATCGTGGGTTTCCGCGTCGTCGAATTGGCGGGATCGAGCGGCGGTAGTTTCGCCGCGTTGCATCGTAAGGATGGCGCTTGTCGGCGGCTTGCACCGCGCGCCATCGCCGCGACCGGCGCGATGCGCAGGCGCGGTCGGTTTTCCATCGACACTCCGGGAGTCGCGCCCCTCGGCCGGTTCCTTCCGGCCGCGAGGCGCGACGGTCCCGCATCATCCCTTGCTGCCGAAGGCCGCGGTGCCAAGCGCATCCGTGCGCGCGTCCCGCAGCCCCCGGTCCGATGCGCATCCTTGCGCATGTCCCCGATCCGCCGGCGCGATACGCATCCTTGCGCACCTGCCGACCTTCCCGCTTCCCCGCGCGTCCTTGCGCGATCGGGCCCTCCTTGGCCGCGAAGCCGGAGCAGACACCGCGCACAGGCGACAGGCGGCGGAACCTGGGAACCGCCCATCGACCCCGAACCGCACCGGAACAGTCCGCAGCGACGATGCCGCCAGCCCAAGCGGCAAGGCCTTCCTTGGCGCTGCATCGCGCGTCCCATGCGTGTGTCTACAAAAACGATGCTACGCAGGCGCAACGGCGGTGGTAAGCGCTGTGGGACGAAGCGCACGGCCGCGACGACGAACTGCACGCGGACGTCGTTACGGCGCGGCGTTCGCGCCGATGCGCTGCGTTTTCGCAGCGTTCGCCGGCCGTCGATGGCCGTTGCGCGATGGCCGCGAACGGCTCAGCGTGGCTGCAGCAGCGCGCGCACCGCTTCGCGGTAGTTGCGTCCGCTGCGCACCTGCTTGCCGCTGTGCAGGGTCAGGCGGAAGCGCGCCGATTCCAGCGGCCGGATCTCGCGCACCGCGCCGGCGCGCACCAGCAGCGAGCGGTGCACCTGGACGAAGCGGCGCGGATCGAGCTCGGCCGCGAACGCGGCCAGCGGCTGGCGCAGCACGAAGCTGCGCTCGGCGGTCTGCACTTCCAGGTAATTGCGTTGCGCGATCACCAGTTCGATGTCCTCGACCGGCACCAGCACGCGGCGCTGGCCGAGCGGCAGCGGCAACCGTTCCGGGTAGACGCGCGGCGCCGCCGGCTCGGGCGACGCGATCGCGGCCGCGGGTTCGTGCGCTGCCATCGCACACGTTTGCACCAGCCGCGCGAGGGTTTCGCTCAAGCGCCGGGCCGAGACCGGTTTGAGCAGGTAGTCGGTCGCGCGCACTTCGAACGCGCGCACCGCGTGCTGCTTGTAGCCGGTGACGAACACGATCGCCGGGTGCGGCGGCGGCAGCCGCGCCAGCGCGGCGAAGCCGTCGGCCTCGGGCATCTGGATGTCGAGAAACACCGCGTCCACCGGCGTGCGCGCCAGCGCCGCGGCCAGGTCGGCGCCGTCGCTGCATTCCACCGCGACCTCGACCCGCGCGCCGTCGCTGCGTTCGAGCAGGCGGCGCAGGCGCGCGCGCGCCAGCGGCTCGTCGTCGACGATGGCCACACGCAACGCGTTCATGGCGCCGGCGCCGGGTCGGCGGCGTTGGCGGGCCGGGTGAGCGGCAGGCCGACCCGGACCAGATGGCGGCCGTCGGGCGTCGGGCCGTGCTCCAGCGTGGCGGCCTCGGCGTACAGCCAGCGCAGGCGCTCGCGCGTCGTCCCCAGGCCCAGGCCGCTGCCGGGCGCGGAGCCGCCGGCGGCGAGCGGATTGGCCACTTCGATGATCAGCCGCCCGTTTTCGCGCGTCGCCCGCACCGACAGCAGGCCGGGTTCGCGCCGGCGCGCGATCGCGTGGACGATCGCGTTCTCCACCAGCGGCAACAGCAGCAGCGTGGGCACCGGCAGGTCGAGCGCGTCGTCGTCCAGCGCCCACTGGGTCTGCAAGCGCTCGCCCAGGCGCAGTTGTTCGATGCCCAGGTAGGTGCGGATCAGTTCGGCCTCCGCGCGCAGCGGCCGCAGCGGCGCCTGGTCGGCGTCGAGGCTGTCGTGCAGCAGCTCGGCCAGGCCGACCAGCACGTCCTCGGCCACGTCGGGGTCGCTGTGCACCAGTTCGGCGATCGAGTTGAGGGTGTTGAACAGGAAGTGCGGGTGCAGCTTCGCGCTCAACGCCTCCAGCCGCGAGCGCGCCAGATGCGCCTCGACCTGCAGCAGCCGGCGCTCGCGCTCGCGCATGCGCTCGGACAGCACCACCGCGTGCGCGGCGGCGACGATCATCCAGGCCATCATCACGTTGTTGCGCAGGCTCATCAACGCAACGGTGGCGAAGTCCGGCAGCACTTCGAACCAGACGTGGATCGAGTTGGTGAAGTACATGTGCGCCGCGCGCAGCAGCACCGCGGCGAGCACCGCCAGCGACTGGATCGCCAAGGCGCGACCGATCCGGCCCGGCTCGATCGGCCAGCGCCGCACCACCCACACCAGGCCCAGGGTGATCGGCACCCAGGTCAGCCAGATCGACAGGCTGTCGACCAGGATCTTGGCGAACGGCTCGGGATGGCCGCTGGCCTCGCTCATGCTCAGTACCTGCCCGGCGTAGACCACCGCATAGGCGATCCACCACAGCAGGACCAGGAGCCACAGCGGGGGCAGGCGCAGGCGCATCGCGAAACGGTAGCGAGCGCCGACGATGCCCACAATCCCCGCCACGCGACGGCGCGACGCCGAAGCCGGCTGGCCGGCACCGGCGGCCGTGCTTATGCTGGAGGCTGCGCCGGCGCCGCCGGCGGCCGCGGGGGCGGGTCTTGAACGAGCAAGTCAATCAACTGGTCCAGTCCGCCGGCCTGGCCTCGCGCGCGGGCCGCTGGCAGGACGCCGAGCGGCTGTGGCAGCAGGTGCGCGCGCTGGCGCCGCAGCATCCGCAGGCGCTGTACAGCCTGGGCATCCACGCCCTGCAGCGCGGCGACACCGCCGGCGCGCAGGAGCTGCTGCAGGCCGCGCACAACGCCGCGCCGCAGGATCCGATGATCCTGCTGTCGATCGGGGTGGTCGAGCGCGAGCGCGGCAACGTCCAGGGCGAGTGGGACGCGATCCAGGCCGCGCTGGCGCGCGATGCGTATTTCCTCGCCGGTCTGTTGGCCAAGGCGGCGTGGCTGGAACGCCAGGGCCAGGCGCGCGCGGCCGCGCAGGCCTGGCGCAACGCGCTGACCGTGGCGCCGCCGCCGCCGCACTGGCCCGAGGCGCTGCGGCCGCAGCTGGAACACGCCCAGCGCAAGCTCGAGGAATACCGCGACGAATTCACCGCCTTCCTCGAGCACCGCATCGGCGGCCCGCGCGAGGCGCTGGCGTTCGGCGCGCGCGGACGCTGGCAGGAGGCGGCGTCGATCCTGGTCGGGCGCAGCAAGCCGTATCTGTCGGACTGCAACCAGCTGTGCGTGCCGCGCCTGCCGGCGATCCCGTTCTTCGAGCGCGAGCAGTTCGCCTGGGTGCCGGAGCTGGAAAGCCGCACCTACGACATCGTGCGCGAGATGCGTCAGGCGCTGCGCGACGAGCAGGCCGAGTTCACGCCCTACATCGAGTACCAGCCCGGCGATCCGGTCAACCAGTGGCGCGAGCTCAACCATTCGCGGCGCTGGAGCACCTACAAGCTGTGGAGCTATTCGCAGCCGGTCGACGCCCATCTGGCGCGCTGCCCGGCCACGCGCGCGGCGCTGGAGGCGGTGGACATGGCCGACATCGCCGACGTCTGCCCGAACGCGATGTTCTCGGCGCTGGCCCCGCACACCCACATCCCGCCGCACCACGGCGAGACCAACGCGCGGCTGGTCGCGCACCTGCCGCTGATCGTGCCGGAGCAGTGCAGCTATCGGGTCGGCTTCGAGCGGCGCGAGTGGAAGGTCGGCGAGACGCTGATCTTCGACGATTCGATCGAGCACGAAGCGCGCAACGACAGCGACGACCTGCGCGTGGTGCTGATCTTCGACGTATGGAACCCGGCGCTGTCGCTGGCCGAGCGGGCGATGGTCGATGCGATGATGAAGGCGCATCGCGAGTTTTTGGCCGGGGCGGAGCGTTGAGGCGGGCGCAGGTGCAAGGGCAAGCGCAGCCGTTTTCTTGCGGGATGGCGTCAGACGCGATGCATCCGCCGCTTTGCCAGCAACCGACATAACTCCCAGCCCGTCATCCCCGCGAAGGCGGGGATCCAGAGACTTCAGAGCCATGCCGCGGTGAAGCCCTGGATCCCCGCCTTCGCGGGGATGACAGCGTGTGGGCGACGCGGCATTCGGCATCCTGCATCCGGCACCTCGCTTCCGGCATCCGGCATCCGGCACTCCGAATTTCGCATCCGGCATCCCGCATCGCCAATGCCGAACTCCGAACAAAAAAAGAGGCGGGCCGAAGCCCGCCTCCAACGACTCGGATTACGCCGTTTTTGTTATCAGAACCGCATCGTGATGCCCATGGTGTAGTAACGGCCCAGGGTGTCGTAGAACTGCGGGAAGGTGTTGCCGCTGTTGAAGCCGGTGCTGCCGATGTTGCTGCCCACGACCGGCGGCTTCTTGTCGGCGATGTTGTTGACGGTGAAGTTGATGCGCGCGTTCCACGGCAGCTCGTAGGCCATGGTCAGATCGAAGTAGTCGTAGGAATCGATCGAGGTGTAGGCCGGGAACCACTCGATCGGGCCTTCTTCGACGTCCACCGCGCTCAGGTGGCGCCAGTTGACGCCCAGCTCGAAGTCCTTGATCGACCACACCGCGCGGAAGTTCGACTTGTAGTCGTACACGATGCCGGCGATGACGTTGCACGAGACGCCGTAGACGCCGACGCAGTCGTGCTTGCCCACGGCCGGGTCGCCCTGGTAGTCGTACTTGTCGGTCTTGGTCAGGTCCAGCGAGAAGTCCAGGCGGCCCCACTCGTTGGCCAGCGGGATGCCGTAGCGAACGCCCAGATCCCAGCCGCTGGTGGTGATGCGGCCCTTGTTCGAGAGCTTCAGGAACGGACCGCGCGCTTCGCCGTTGAGCGAGCCGTCCTGCGCTTCGCGCGAGCCGATCATCAGCTGGCACATCGGGTTGCTGATGCTGAGGGTCGGGTTGAACCGCTGGTCGTAGCAACCGAACAGCGCATCGCCGAGCACCGGACGGGTGATCGCGTCCTTGATGTCGATCTTCCAGTAGTCCAGGGTGATCGACAGGTCTTCGACCGGCTGCCACACCAGGCCGAGGGTCTGGGTGTCGGCTTTTTCCGGGCCCAGGATCGGATTGCCGCCGATGAAGGCGTTGGCTTGGCCGGCGCTCGGCTCTTCCACGCCGCCCTGGCCGGTGAGGATCGCCTGCGGCACGCCGGTGGCGACGCACAACTGGCCGACCGGGCCGTTGATGCCGCCGTGCTTGGCCAGCTCGGACGCCTGGCAGGGGTCGACCGCGGTGTTGTCCAGGCTGGTGATGACCGGCTGGAACAGCTCGTTGACGTTCGGGGCGCGGGTCGCGCGCTGGAACATGCCGCGGAAGCGCAGCGATTCGATCGGCGCCCACTCCAGGCCGTACTTGTAGCTGCCGTAGTCGGTGTCGGTCTGGCCCGACTTGAACTGGCTGTGGCGGTAGCCGGCTTCGAAGTTCAGGCTCTGCGCGCCGGTCTTGCCGCTGATCAGCGGAACGATGGTTTCGACGTAGGCCTCACGCAGGGTGAAGCTGCCTCGCACGTCGGGGTTGGCGGCGCCGGCACCCTGCACCTCGACCGGATCGCGCGAGGCCGCGTCGGCCTGGTTGCGCGCGTCGAGCTTGCGGCCTTCCAGGCCGAACGCCAGGCCGATCGGGTAATCGGCCCACGGGCTCTTGAAGTTGTCGCCCAGATCGCCGTTGACCGAACCCGACCAGACTTCCTGTTCGACGCGCTGGGTGGCGAAGGTCAGCACTTCCAGGAACTTCTTCGAGTCCTGGCTGATCGTGCCTTCCGGGCCCCACAGGTTCAGCGGCACGCAGCCGCCGGTCGGATTCACGCAGTTCTTGCCGTCGACCGAGAGCAGCGCCTGCTGGGTGCGCGACTTGGACAGGAAGCCGGCCGACACGGTCAGCTGATCGGCTTCGCCGTGCGACCAGTACGCGTCGTAGCGCCAGTTGTCGGTGATGTCGCCGCGAACGCCGATGGTCGCCTGGAAGACCTTGTTCTGGAAGTCGGTCGAGCGGGTGCCCAGTTCGGTGGTGCGGCGGTTGAGCGTGGTGCTGACGGTGTCGGTGCTGCCGACGGCGCAGTTGATGCCCGGCGCGCCGAACGCGGCGCACAGCTGCTGGCGGGCCGGTTCCGGAATCAGCGGGTTGCCGATGCCCAGATTGAAGCGGCCGCCGAACAGGCCGCCCGGAGCGATCTGCGAGAACACGTTGGAACGCGTGTACAGCAGCTGGGTGTAGGCCTCGGCGTGCTTGTTGATCTCGTAGCGGCCCAGCGCGGTGGCCTGCCAGCGGTCCAGCGCGGTCTGGTTGAAGTTGTACGGGTTGTAGTTGAACGGCGTGGAGATGCCGTCGAAACGGCCGGTGGCCGGATTGATCTGGCCGAGGGTGCCGGCCCGGGTCGGGATCGAGGTGCCCGAGCCGCCGGCTTCGCCGCTGGTCGAGTCGAGGTTGAACTCGGAGAAGCCGCGCGAACCCTGCAGCAGCGGGTCGTTGTCGGTCTTGCCCAGGCTCAGCACGAAGTTGCCGCGGCCCTCGTCGAGGTTCATGCCCATCGTGACGGTGGTGTTGCGGCGGTCGGCGTCCTGCTTGCTGGACTGGCCGTAGCTCGAGTTGACTTCGATGCCTTCGAAGTTGCGCTTGAGCACGAAGTTGACCACGCCGGCGACCGCGTCGGCGCCGTACACGGCCGAGGCGCCGCCGGTGACCAGGTCGACGCTGTCGATCAGCGCGACCGGAATGACGTTGGTGTCGACCACGCCGAACAGGTTGAACGGAACCACGCGGCGGCCGTCCATCAGCACGACCGTGCGGTTGTCGCCGAGGCCGCGCAGGTTCACGGTGGCGCCGCCGTTGGCGCCGTTGTTGGTGCCCGGGCCGATCGAGGGCACCGCGCCCGGAACGATCTTGAGGAAGTCTTCCGCCGCCACCGGCTGGCTGCGGGCGATTTCTTCCTTGCTGACGGTCATGACCGGGCTGTTGGTGGTCAGGCCGGGGATCGAAATGCGCGAGCCGGTGACCTGGATGCGATCCAGGGTGGTCGCGTCTTGTGCCGCCGGTGCAGCCGGGGCTGCGTCTTGGGCGGCAGCCAGACCGGTACCGGCGAGGCTGGTTACACCCACGCACAGCGCGAAGGTGATCGCGTCGCGCAGCTTGTTGGTCTTCAGGGTCATCTCTCTCTCCAAGTCTGTACCTGAAAGAATGGGATTCGTGCACATAGCTGAGCCAGTCGGCGCAAAAGGGAAGGCCTAAGTTGGCAAAGCGTGCCCGATGTTAGACGGCCCCGAGGAATAATTAAAGTGTTGTTAAAGCCCGGCTGTCGTCGCATTACGATCTGAGACGGCCGTCGGCACATAAAAAAACAAGGCTCCCCGAGGGGAGCCTTGTTCGTTTGTTGCGGTGCAGCAGGATCGATCGGACGCGATCGATCAGAAGCGCTGCTGGTACTTCATGTACACGAAGCGGCCGATGTCGAACTGGCCCTGGTACGAGACGTTGGCGCTCGGCTGGCTGTACAGCGTCGGGCCGACGTGGTCGAACACGTTGTTCGCACCGACCGCGACGGTCGCATTCCACGGCGTAGCGACGCGGAACTCGAGGTCGTGGAAGGTGTTGGAACCCAGCTTGTTGATCGGACGCGTCTGCGCGGAGTTCTCGGCGCGGAAGGTCGGGTTGTCGCACTCGCTCGGGAACAGAGCGAGCGACAAGCAGGTTTCCTTCTGCGAGGAGTAGTAGCGCGCGCCCCAGGTGGCGCTGAACGGACCCTTCTCCCAGCTCAGCGAAGCGTTGGAGCGGATACGGAACGTGCCGGTGAAGCCCGGCGACATCGCGTAGCCGACCAGCTGCTGCGGCAGGCCGGTCTTGCTGGTGTCGGTCTTGATCTCGTCCTTGGCGGTGTACGTGGTCTGCCAGTTCAGAGCGAAGTTACCGATGCTGGTGGGCAGGCGGTAGTTCACTTCCAGGTCGTAGCCTTCGGCTTCGCGATAACCCGCGTTGATGGTGCTGAAGGTCAGGCTGTTGACGAAGCCGGTGAGCGGGTTGAGCGGGTCGACCGCGCCGCGGGTGAAGCCGGCGCAGCGGCTCGCATCGCCCGAGATGTAGCAGTCGTTGAGCATCTGCGTCGGCGTGTCGGCGACGATGGTGTCTTCGATCTTGATCTTCCACCAGTCGAGGCTGGCGTTCAGGCCTTCGACGAAGCCCGGGCTCCACACCACGCCCAAGGTGCGCGACTTGGAGGTTTCCGGAATCAGGTTCGGGTTGGAGCCGGAGAAGAAGGCCACCGGGGTCTGAGAGTTCGGACCCAGAGCCGCGTTGCCGCCCTGCGCCACCTGACGGTAGCCCGGCGGGGTGACCGCACTACAAGCGGCCGAGCCACGCGCCGCACCGAAGGTGCTGTCGCACGGGTCGGTGAAGAACGAGAAGGTCTGCGAGCCGCCGCCGTACAGGTCGTTGATCGTCGGCGCGCGGAAGCCCTCGGCATAGGTGCCGCGGAACAGCAGCGAGTCGATCGGCTTCCACTTGAAGCCGAACTTGTTGTTGACCGTGTCGCCGAAGGTGCTGTAGTCGGAGTAACGGCTGGCGACCGAGAAGCTCAGCTCCTTGGCGCCCGGCAGATCGGCCAGCAGCGGGATCGCCAGCTCGACGAAGAACTCGTCGACGCTGTAGGTGCCGTTGGTCGGGCCGCCGGCCAGGGTGGTCGAGTTGCCGGTGACCGCCTGCGCGTCCGGAATGAAGCGACCCTTCTCCTTGCGGTGTTCATAACCGACCGCGAAGCCGAAGTCGCCGCCCTGCAGGGCGAACAGCGAACCCGACAGGTTGGCGCTGTAGACGTTGGTTTCGGTTTCGCCGCTGGAGTTCAGGCGCTGGAACAGGAAGTCCTGCAGGGCCTGGTTGCCGGTCAGACCGCCGTCGCCGGTACGGCCGAACGGGATGAACGGATTCCACGGCACGCACTGGGTCAGCGGGATCGGGTTGGTCGGGGTGCCGCACTGGACCACACCGGTGGTGGGGTTCAGGAACGACGGACCGACCGCCTGCTTGGTGCGCTCGATGTTGAGGTTGCCGTAGTTTTCCTGGGTCACCTTGTTGTTGTTGTACAGGTAACCCACGTCCCAATCGAAGTTGCGCTCGCCGACTTCGAAGCTGCCTTCCAGGCCGGCGGCGAAGCGCCAGGTGGTGGAGGTCGGCTTATCGACGCGCGGGATTTCCCAGGTACGGCGCCAGAAGTTCACGTCCTGGGCGGTAACGCCGTTGCCCGGGCCCCACTGGGTGCCGGCCGGGTTGTAGTAGCTGTCCTTCGACATGCGGAAGCCGCCCGGGATCGGGCCGGCCGACGCGCTCTGGAACGGATAGCCGGCGACCTGGCGCTCGGCGTCGCGCTGCGAGTACAGGATGTCGCTGCGGAAGCGCACCTTGTCGGTGATGTCGAACACGCCGTTGACGAACAGCGAGCGGCTCTCCAGCGGAGTGCGCAGGTGCGTCTGCAGGTTGGTGTTGCTCTTGTCGACGGTCGAACCGTTCGGATCGGCCGCGGTGGCGCCGGTGTTGGTGTTGAGCGCGTGGTAGTTCGACAGACGGCGCCAGTCGCCGCCCTGATTGAGCACGCGGTTGCCGCCGTTGGCGGTCGGCAGGTTGATCACGCCCCACTGGCTCACCGTGGTCCAGTTGCGGGTCGGGTGCATCGGACCCTGCGGATACGCGGAGAACTCGCGGTCGCCGGAGAACACCGCTTCTTCCTTGCGGTATTCGACGGCGGCGGTCAGCGAGCCGCGGTCGCCGGTGAAGCCCAGCACGAAGTCGGCGCGGGTGGTGGCGCCGTCGCCCTGGCTGTACTGGCCGTAGTAGGCGTTGGCGGTCGCACCTTCGAAGTTGGTGCGGGTGATGATGTTGACCACGCCGGCGATGGCGTCGGAGCCGTAGATCGACGAGGCGCCGTCCTTCAGCACTTCGATGCGCTCGACCGCGGCGGTCGGGATCAGCGAGACGTCCTGCAAGCCGCTGGTGCTGATGCCCAGGCGCTTGCCGTTGACCAGGATCAGGGTGCGGGTGGCACCCAGGTTGCGCATGCTGATGAACTGGCCGCCGACGTTCTCACCGGCCGACAGCGGCTGCGCGCGGCTGATCGCCGGGGCGCCGGTGGCGGAGATGTTCTGCAGGATGTCGGCGACCGACTGGAAGCCTTGCTTTTCGATATCGGCGCGGGTGATCGCCAGCACCGGCTGGGCGGTCTCCAGGTCGACCTGACGGATGCGCGAACCGGTCACTTCGATGCGGTCGAGCGTGGTGGCCTTTTGCTGCGCCGGCGCGGTCGCTTCCTGCGCAACGGCGGCACCTGCGATGGCCGTCGAGCCCACAGCGAGCGCGAAAGTGATCGCGTCACGGAGCTTGGTGGTCTTGAAAGTCATTCTCTCTCTCCGAAATCGGTCTTGATGAATCCCGTGAAATCCAAGCCGGAAGCGTCAAATGAAACGCCAAGATCCGGCAAGGTTCGCCGATGCTAACCGTGGCCTCGGAAAAATTAAAGTGTCGTTAAGTGTCGGGATGTGACGCGTCGGGAGCCGTGCGCCAGCCATACTTTTGCGTACACGGCCTGACAAAGCGCGCTCGGGAATTTGACCGAATCGGCGAAATTTATAGGCCTAATCCGCATTCAGGTGGTGTTTTCGAGGTCGCCGTTCGACCATTTCAGGCACCTGAAGCGGCCTGCGCGCTGTGCGCCGTTCCCGGGCTCGCACAAATACACACAATTTTTACGAGGGCGCCGGATGGCGCGGATCCGCTGATTTGGGATCGGAAACGGGGCCAATCGCGGGGCGATGCGAGGGCGCGGCCGACGACGGCGGTCGGCGGAAGACGGCGGGGGATGGGGGGCGCGAGGCGGCAGGGACCAAGCCGCGATGCTGGCTTGCGCAGCAGGGCAGGGCGGAGGCGCGATCAAACCGTGCCGCGACCAAACGAAACGCAATCAGACGCAGCGCAAACGCACACCCGTGGCCGAAGGGCCAAGTGCCGCAGTACTAGGGAATCGACGGCCGAAGCCGGCGCACGCGCGCAGCGCAGCGGAATTACAGGTCTTGTTCGTAGCGGACGTAAGGCACGGTGCCTTCGTCCTTCTCGCCGTTGCCCGGCGCGAACGGGTTCTTGCCGCGGGTGACCACGTTTTCGGCGCCGACGGTGAGCTGGCCGCTCCACGGCGTGCGCCAGGTCAGGCCGACGCCGAGGCCTTCCCACTGGCCCGGCTGGCCGGGCGTGTCGACCACGCGGCCGACGATGTTGGCGCCGAAATTGCCGTAGGCGGCGCCGAGGGTGATGCTCTTGCTGTTCCAGTGGTCGGCCAGATTGGGCATTTCGCCGGCCGGAATCAGCTTGGCGCGGGCCCAGGTGCCGCCGATGGAGACCATCGCCTCGCGGCCGATGTTCTTCTGGCCGTAGACGGTGAGGGTGTTTTGGTCGACCCGGCTGGTGCGGCCGTTCGGGCTCATCCACGACGGCAGGGTGTCGCGGCCGTTGCCGAGGGTCACGCCGACCCGGCCGCCCGGGCGGCTCAGGCTGGCGCCGGCGGAGAACTGGCGGTTGTCGTTGCGGTCGTCGTCGTCGAGCGCGGCCAGCAGGCAGTGGTTGGCGAGGTTGCCGATCGCCCCGGCCAGGCCGGATTTACGGTCGCAGACCAAGCCCAAACCATCGCCGCTGTCCAGGCCGAGGGTGGCGTCGAAGGTGTTGGCGCCGCTCTTCCAGCGCACCCCGGCGCGATCGGCCGGCTCGAGCTGCAGCAGATACTCCAGCTTGCCGTTGTTCTGGTTCCACACCGGCAGGTAGGTGGTGTCGCGCTTGGCCTGCGCGTGCGCACCCGCCGCCACGCCTAGGGCGAGCGTCAGTGCGAGCGGCAAATGGCGCAAGAGCTTGAGCATCGTGAAGATTCAGTGGTGGCGCGGACCGTCGTTAAGACCGAATGAAGCCGGCCGAGTTCCCCGGAATTACGGATCGACTATAGAGGGTTTATGTTTATTTAACAATCGGAAAACGGTCTCATATCGCTCCGAAACGGCCCGTGCGACGACCGCCGGTCGGGTCATTGGACCCGTTGCGGGGCCTCCAGCTCGGCCGCAGCCGCGGCGAACAGGCCGGCGACCTCGTCGCCGTTGAAGCGGTAGGTCTGGCCGCAGAACTCGCAGCGCACCTGGGCCTGGCCGTCGGCGGCCTCGACCGCCGCTTCGGCTTCCTCGCGGCCCAGCGAGACCAGCATCGCCTCGACCCGCTCGCGCGAGCACGAGCAGGCGAAGGCCAGCGGCCTGCCGCCGAGCAGCTGCACGCCGTCCTCGTGGAACAGCCGCAGCAGCAGGTCGTCGGCCGGCAGGTCCAGCAGTTCGGCGCTGCCCAGGGTGTCGAACAGGGCGCCGACCCGGGTCCAGCCGTCCTCGTCGCCGCCGTCGCCGGGCAGTTTCTGCAGCATCAGGCCGGCGGCGCGGTCGCCGTCGGCGGCCAGCAGCAGCCGGGTCGGCAGCTGCTCGGACTGGCGGAAATAGCCCTCGAAGGCGCCGGCCAGCGAATCCGATTCCAGCGCCACCAGGCCCTGGTAGCGGATCGGGTCGCGGCCGCCGACGCTGGGGTTTTCGATGGTGATCGCCAGCACCGCCTGGTCGCCGAGCTCGCGCAGGTCGCGCGAGACTTCGCCGGCGTCCTCGGCCAGTTGGACGATGCCGCGCAGGGTGCCGGCGGCGGTGCATTCGGCGAACAGGGTGCGCAGGGCGCCGGCGCCGCGCAACTGCACCGACAGGCGGCCGTCGACCTTGGCGTGGCCGGTGAACAAGGCCGCGGCGGCGGCGGCTTCGCCGAGCAGTTCGGCGGCCGCGGGCGGGTACTCGGCGCGCTCGCGGATCTGGCGCCAGGTCTCGTCCAGGCGCACATGCACGCCGCGCACGCCGGCGGCTTCGATCAGGAAACGGGCCAGACGGTCGCGGCCTTCGGAGGCGGGCGGGGCGTGGTCGGCGGTGGTCATCGGGTCGGTACTCTCATGAGGCGGCGCGCACTGTAGATGCCGCGGCGACGGCGGCTTGGCGGATAATGCGCACGTTCGCGTGAACTAAGGGGATGCAAGGCGATGCGGTTGCGAGCGGTGCGAGCAAAGCCGACACGGCGGGCGAACCGTCCTGCGGCAAGAGTGGGGACGCAGGTGGGCCAGTGCAAGGTTTGAACCCCGCCGCGCCGGCCGCTGCCGCCGCGCCGCCGCCGCGCCGCGCCCGGCGCTGGCTGCGCTGGCTGATCGCGCTGCCGTTCCTGTTCGCGCTGGCCTCGACCCTGCAGGTGGCGACGCTGCGTTTCCTCGACCCGCCGTTCTCGGCGTTCATGCTGATTCGCCAGTTCGAGGCCTGGGGCGAGGGCGATTTCGGCTTCCGCTTGGCCCACGACTGGCGCGACCTGGACGAGATCTCCGCCGACCTGCCGGTGGCGCTGGTGGCCTCGGAGGACCAGAAGTTCGCCGATCACTACGGCTTCGACCTGGCCGCGATCGAGAAGGCGCGCAAGAACAACGAGCGCGGGCGCAAGGTCCGCGGCGGCAGCACGATCAGCCAGCAGACCGCCAAGAACCTGTTCCTGTGGGGCGGGCGCAGTTGGGCGCGCAAGGGCCTGGAGGCCTGGTACACGCTGCTGATCGAGACCTTGTGGCCCAAGCACCGGATCATGGAGGTCTACGCCAACATCGCCGAGTTCGGCGATGGCGTGTACGGCGCGCAGGCCGCCGCGCGCACGTATTTCGGCAAGGACGCCAGCCGCCTCGGCCCCGGCGAGGCCGCGCGCATGGCCGCGGTGCTGCCCAATCCCAAGCGCTACAGCATCGCCAAGCCGGGGCCGTACGTGCAGCGGCGCGCGGCGGCGATCCAGCGGCAGATGCGCAACATCGGCGGCGACGGCTATCTCAAGCAGATCGAGTGAGGCCGCCGCGGCCGTGCCCGCGACGGCCGCCGCCGCTACTATTCGCGGCATGGACCGCGAACGCGTCACCGTCGTTTTGGCCGCCTTCGACGAGGCGCAGAGCCTGCCGCTGCTGCAGCCGCGCATCGCCGCGGCGCTGGACGCGCTGGCCGCCGACGGCGTCGACGGCCAGGTGCTGTACGTCGACGACGGCAGCGGCGACGCCACCTGGAGCATCCTGCAGTCCTTCGCCGCGGCCGACCCGCGGGTGGGGCTGCTGCGGCTGTCGCGCAATTTCGGCAAGGAGGCGGCGCTGACCGCCGGGCTGGATCTGGTCGAGACCGGCGCGGCGCTGATCCTCGATGCCGACGGCCAGGACCCGCCGGAGCTGATCCCGCAGTTCGTGGCCAAGTGGCGCGAAGGCTTCGACGACGTCTACGGCACCCGCCTGGAGCGCGAGGGCGAGGGCTGGCTCAAGCGCTCCACCGCGCACGCCTTCTACCGTGTGATCGGGCGGCTCTCGCGCACGCCGATCCCGGCCGACACCGGCGACTTCCGCCTGCTCTCGCCGCGCGCGCTGGCCGCGCTGCGGCAGCTGCGCGAGCGCCACCGGTTCATGAAGGGCCTGTTCGGCTGGGTCGGCTATAACCGCGTCGCGCTGCCCTATCACCGCGGCGCGCGGGTGGCCGGGCGCAGCAAGTTCAACTTCTGGCGGCTGTGGAACCTGGCCCTGGAGGGCATCACCAGCTTCTCGACCGCGCCGCTGCGGCTGGCGACCTATCTGGGCCTGGTCACCGCGGCGCTGGCGTTCGCCTTCGCGCTCAAGGTGGTGCTCAAGGCGCTGCTGTTCGGCGACCCGGTGCAGGGCTGGCCGACGATGATGGCGGTGATCCTGTTCCTGGGCGGGGTGCAGCTGATCGCGCTGGGCCTGATCGGCGAATACCTGGGCCGGTTGTACGAGGAGTCCAAGCGGCGGCCTTTATATCTCGTCGACACCTGGCAGCCGGCGGCGGGAGTATCCTCGGGCCGGAAAGCGATCTCTACGTTCCCCACGTTCGCGGAAGGAGACGGTCGTGCGCACAGTCAGACAGTTGTTGGAGGCGAAGACCGCTGAGGTCTTCGCGATCGGCCCCGACGCGCCGGTGATCGACGCGATCCGGCTGATGGCGGAAAAACGCATCGGCGCGGTGTTGGTGATGGAAGGCGCGCGCCTGGCCGGGATCCTGTCCGAGCGCGATTACGCGCGCAAGATCGTCCTGCAGGGGCGTTCGTCGGCCGACACGCCGGTGCGCGACATCATGACCGCGCAGGTGATCAGCGTAAGTCTGGGCGACTCCGCCGAACACTGCATGCAACTGGTCACCGACCGGCGCATCCGCCACCTGCCGGTGCTGGAAGGCGGGCAGGTGGTCGGCGTGGTGTCGATCGGCGATCTGGTCAAGGCGGTGATCGAGGATCAGCGGGTCGAGCTGGACCAGTTGCAGCGGTATATCGCCAGCTGATCGTTCGTCCTATCGCGTAGTGCGCGCCGGCCTTGGCCGGGTTCGCGCCGATACCCCGCATGGACTCGCGCGCGCTGGCGGCGCCTGCGCGCGGCGTGGTCACTGCCGCCGCGCGGCTGCTATGGTCGGGCCTCTTCTGCTACGGATAGGCATCGTCCGCAATGAATGGATTCCGCCCGCTCGGCCCGATTCGCCCGTATTTCGCCGTTCTCGCGCTCGCGCTGTCGCTCGCCGCCTGCGAACGCGCCGCGCCGTCCGCCGCCGCACCGGTCGAGCCGGCCGCGCCGCCGGATCTGGCCCAGGGGCCGGTCGCGGCCACGCTTTCGGCCGACGGCCGCACGCTCGCGGTCGGCGTCGCCGAGCGCAGCCTCGAGGAAGGCGCGGCCGAGTTCTTCAACCAGCGCGCGGAGAAATTCGACAAGGTCGCGATCCTCGCCCAGGGCAAGCGCGACGACGTCTACCAGGCGCTGGTGCGCGCCGAAGCGGCGAGCGATCCCAAGCGCGACGGCGGCCGTTGCCGCGACGGTCGCGAGGTGGTGCTGCGGCACCTGGAGTTCGATCTGGCTTCGATGTCGATGACCTCCAACCAGGACCTCGAATCCTGCCTGCGCCGGATCCGCGTGGTCGCGCAGCGGCGCTCGGCCGACGGCGGATTCGAGTACGACCTGGAAAAGACCGACGACGACGGCAGCACCAGCCCGATCTACCTGCGTTACGACGGCAAGGACTACGTGCGCGCAGCCGCGCACTGAGCCCGGCTTCGCGCGTCGCGCGCGTCGCGCGCGTCGCGCCGTGAACCGCTGCGCCGCTCAGTTCACTACATGCCCGGCGCAGCCGGTGTCCTTGCCCGGCCCCAGTTCCAGCGTCGCCAGCAACGCCGCCGGCGGCGCGATCGCGGCCAGCGCCAGCGCCGCGGCGCCGCGCAGGCCCAGGCGCTTGTAGTCGGGACGCGCGTTGGGGTTCTTGAAGGTGCCGGTCACCAGCAGCGGGGTGCGCAGCGCCAGCAGGCTGCGGTCCTTGGGGCGCGGGCGGATGGTCAGGTCGAGCTTTTCCTGGTTCAGATCGATCGTGCCGCTGCCGATCAGCACGGTGTCGCTGGTGTCGAAGGCCAGCGCCTTGGCCGTCATCACGCCGTCGCGCACCGCGAAATCGCCGAAGCCGCAGCGGATCGGGATCTTGTGGTCGCCGACCAGCTTGAACTTGAGGATCTCGGCCACGTCGATGCCGGTGAATTCCATCAGCAGGTTGCTGATCTGGCCCTGGCCCATGCCGACGGCGACGCTGCCGTCGCTGCCGGCCAGCATCGCGGCGATGGAGTTGCCGCTGCCGCTGAGCGCGATGCGGCCGCCGACCTTGCCGATCGCGTCCTGGCCCAGCTTCACCGTCGGCATCAGCTCGGCCAGGGTCAGGCGCTGGGCGCGGATGTCGGCGCGGGTGCGTAGGGTTGCGGCGCGCGCGTCCATGGCGATGGTGGCGCGGATGTCGCCGTCGGCGACGCCGAAGTTCAGCGGATCGAGCTTGAGCAGGCCGTCTTCGAGCAGCAGCCGCGCCTGCATGTCGTCCAGCGGCCAGCCCGGCGCTTCGATGCGCGCGGCCTTGAGCTTCACGTCGGCGTCCATCGAGCGCAGCTTGTCCAAGTGGTAAGGCGTGTCCGGCAGCAGCCGCGCGCGGGCGTCCTGGCGCGCGTGCTGCGCGGCCAGTTCGGGGTTGGTGCTTTCGCCGCGGCCCTGCTCGGGTGCGGCGCCGACGAAGCCGGCGAGGTCGTCGAAGTCCAGGCGCTTGGAAACCAGGTCGGCGCGCAGGTACGGCCGCTTGCCGGCGACATCGACGCTGGCATTGCCGGCCAGATCGCTGTCGCCGACCTTGCCGGTGAAGCCGTCGTAGCGCCACAGCGCGTTGTCGCGGCGCAGGCGGCCGTCGAGCGCGTACGGCGGCGTCGGCGGAATCGCCACGCCGATCAGCGGATACAGGTCGGCGAGGTTCTTGCCGCTGAGCGCGAACTGCAGATCGAAATTGCGCAGATGGAACGGATCGACCAGCTCGCCGCGCGCGTGGGCGCGGGTGGCGCCGGCGCTCGCCCGCAGGTTCAGCCGGTAGGGATTGCGGGTATCGCGCAGTTCCAGCGGCGATTCGGCGCGGCCTTGCAGGGTGAAGGCGTTGTTCTTCCAGCGGCCCTTGCCGGCGACTTCGACCGGCGGCGCGGCGTCTTCGCGCTTGGGTTCGCGGCTGGCGATGTCCAGGCGGATGTCGGTCTTGTCGGCCGGGTCGAGGAATTCCAGGCGGCCGTCGTCGATCCAGATGCGCCGGAACGTCGGCAGCTCGCCGCCGCCGTCGTTGCCGAACACCCAGTTGCCGCCGTGCTCGCGGTCGCTTTGCAGGTACACGCGCGGCTGGCTCAGGCGGATGTCGGGGATGCGTATGTCGCCCTTGAGCAGCGGCCACAGTTCGATCGCCAGCTCCAGCCGCTGCGCGCTGGCCATCAGCGGTTGCTGGGCCCAGGGCGCGTTGGCGAAGCTCAGCGCGTCGGCGCGGATCACCGGCACCCGACCGAGGTCGACGTCGAGATTGCCGCCGATCTGCAGCTTGCGCCCGGTGCGCGCTTCGACCTGGCGCTCGATCGGGCCCTTGAACCAGTTCCAGTCCCACAGCGCGATCAGCGCCGCCAATGCCAGCGCCAACAAGGCCAGCGCGGTCAGCCAGGGATGCCGGCGCGGCCATGCGCGCGCCGGCGCGGCGGCGACGGAGTCTGGGACGGCAGATTCTGGGATGGCGGAAGCGGAGTTCATCGCGAGAGCGCGCGGACGGCCGCATCAAAGGCCGGCCCGCGCAGGGGCCTGGTCGCTACGGTGGCCCCACCATCGCCAGGGCCCGGTAAAGCGTGGGTGAACGCGCGGTGGACGCCGCGTGCGGCGTTCAGGCCGTCATCGCCTCGGGCGTGGGCACCACTTGCGACAGCACCGAGACGTAATGGCAGACGCTGCCGGCGATCACGAACAGATGCCAGATCGCGTGCGAGTACTTCAGCGAGGGGCGGTGATAGAACACCGTGCCCAGGGTGTAGCACAGGCCGCCGGCGAGCAGCCAGCCGAGCGTCCAGGCGTCGAGCGCGGCCAGCAGCGGCTTGGCCGCCACGATCACCAGCCAGCCCATGGCGATGTAGATGGCGGTGGACAGCAGCTTGAAGCGGCCGGTGTAGAACAGCTTGAACACGATGCCGGCCGCGGCCAGCGCCCAGATCGCCGCGAACAGGCCCCAACCCCACGGCCCGCGCAGGCCGATCAGGGTGAACGGGGTGTAGGTGCCGGCGATCAGCAGGTAGATCGCGCAATGGTCGAACACCTTCAGCCGGCCCTTGGCGATGGGGTGCTGGATCGCGTGATAGAGCGTGGAGGCGATATACAGCAGCAGCAGGCTGACGCCGAACACGATCGCGCTGCCCAATTGCCAGGCGTCGCCGTGCAGCGCGGCCAGGGTGATCATCACCGACCCGCCGGCCAGCGCGGCGGTGGCGCCGAGACCGTGGGTGAGGGCGTTGGCGATTTCCTCGCGGATCGAGTGGTCGCCGTGTGCGGGGGCGTGGGCGGCGGTCATGGTTCCAGCATCCTAGCGCGACTGGGGGAGAATGCTCGCGGCCGCGGCGAACGGACTGTTGGGGTTAAGTGCGCGGCGTCGCGGATTGGCGAGGGCGGTGGCGGTTTTACGCCGGCGCCGCGAGGGGCGCCGGCGCGAACTTCAGCCGGTTCAGCCATGGCCCCTTAATAGCCGGCTGGAACGGAGGCCGTGGGCGGGCCGTAGTTCGGCAGCATCACGGCGCCGACGATCACCAGCGCGAGGCCGCCCAAGTTGATCAGGAACGGTACCTTGGCTTTGTTCCAATGCAGGATCACGAACACCAGCATGACCGGCGAAAGCAGCAGCGAGCCCAAGCCCCACCAAACGCTTTCCTGGAACGCCAACACCAGCAGCCACAGTCCAGCGCCAAAGCAGATCAGGCCGCCCACGATCATCAGGCCCATCAACAACGCACTCATACCCTTCCCCCTTAGAAAACCGGCTCCTTGCCGGCATCGACATGCTAGCCCAACGCACGCAGACATCGCGCGCCGAACGGCGGCGGCCATCGGGACGAATGGTTCGGCGCGCGCAGATCGGCGCCGGTCGCGTTTACTCCAGCGCGTTGAGCCGGCGGATCCGGCGCAGCCGGCGCTGGATCTTGTGCGGCTTGGCGAAGCGGTATTCCTCCACTTCCACCTGCAGCGCGCAGTCCTCGCCGAAGGCCTCGCGCATCGCGTAGAGCCGGCCGTTGCCTTCGAAGGCGAGCCAGCGCGCGCCGTCGGCGACGACCTTGATCTGCGAGACCGAGGGGATGATCTCGCTCAGCGCGGCCAGGTCGAGCGTGCCGCGCGCGAGCAGTTCGTCGCGGCGCGCGGCCAGCGCCTGCGCCCGCGCGCGGGTGGCCTGCAGCGCCGATTCGCGGTCGATGCGGTGGATCGGCTGCAGCGCGCTCAGCGGCACCAGCGCCTGCGCCTTGTCGCTGCGCAGGCGGTGGATGTCCATGATCACCTTGCCCATGTAGGCGTCCTTGTAGTCGAGCGCGGCGACTTCGCTGCGCTTGCTCATCAGGTACAGCCACCATTGGCGCAGGCGCGACATCGGCCTCAGTCCAGCGCGACGGCGTGGGCGTGTTCGCGCGTGGCCAGGAACTGCACGCCCGGCGAGCGTTCCTGCGCCAGCTGCAGGTTGACCCGGGTCGGCGCCAGGTAGACCAGCTCGCCGGCCGCGTCCACGGCCAGGTTCAGCGCGTTCTTCTCGCGGAACTCTTCGAGCTTCTTGGCATCGGAGCAGCGGATCCAGCGCGCGGTGGCGACGCTGACCTGCTCGAAGCTCGCGTCCACGCCGTACTCGTCCTTCAGGCGATAGGCGACCACGTCGAACTGCAGCACGCCGACCGCGCCGAGGATCAGATCGTTGCTCATCAGCGGGCGGAAGAACTGGGTCGCGCCTTCTTCCGACAGCTGCGCCAGGCCCTTCTGCAACTGCTTGAGCTTGAGCGGATCGCGCAGGCGCGCGCGGCGGAACAGTTCCGGGGCGAAGTTGGGGATGCCGGTGAAGGACAGGTTCTCGCCTTCGCTGAAGCTGTCGCCGATGGAGATGGTGCCGTGGTTGTGGATGCCGATGACGTCGCCGGGATAGGCGCTCTCGGCGATCTCGCGGTCGCTGGCCATGAAGGTCAGCGCGTTGGCCAGCTTGATCTCCTTGCCGGTGCGCGCGTGGAAGGCTTTCATGCCGGCGCTGAACTTGCCCGAGCAGATGCGCATGAAGGCCACGCGGTCGCGGTGCTGCGGGTCCATGTTGGCCTGGATCTTGAACACGAAGCCGGTGAGCTTGTCCTCGGTCGGCTGAATCTCGCGGCCGGTGGTCTCGCGCGGCTTGGGCGAGGGCGCGTGCTCGACGAAGAAGTCCAGCAGCAGCTGCACGCCGAAGTTGTTGACCGCCGAGCCGAAGAACACCGGGGTCTGTTCGCCGGCCAGGTACCTGGCCTTGTCGAACGGATGCGAGGCGCCTTCGACCAGTTCGAGCTCTTCGCGCAGTTCGGCCAGCATGTTCTCGCCGATGCGCGCGGCCAGGGCCGGGTCGTCGATCGAGGCGAAGATGGTCGAGTCCTGGCGGGTGAAGTTGCGGCCCTGTTCGTACAGGTGCACCTCGCCGGTCAGCAGGTGGACCACGCCCTTGAGGCGCTGGCCCATGCCGATCGGCCAGGTGATCGGCGCGCACTGGATGCCGAGCACGCTCTCGACTTCGTCGAGCAGGTCGATCGGGTTCTTGCCTTCGCGGTCGAGCTTGTTGATGAAGGTCATGATCGGGGTGTCGCGCAGGCGGCACACCTCCATCAGCTTGATCGTGCGCTCCTCCACGCCCTTGGCCACGTCGATCACCATCAGCGCCGAGTCCACCGCGGTCAGCACGCGGTAGGTGTCCTCGCCGAAGTCGGCGTGGCCGGGGGTGTCGAGCAGGTTGACGATGCAGTCCTCGTAGGGGAACTGCATCACCGAGGAGGTCACCGAGATGCCGCGCTCCTTTTCCAGCGCCATCCAGTCGGACGTAGCGTGGCGCGCGGCCTTGCGGCCCTTGACCGAGCCGGCCATCTGGATCGCGCCGCCGAACAGCAGCAGCTTTTCGGTCAGGGTGGTCTTGCCGGCGTCGGGGTGCGAAACGATCGCGAAGGTGCGGCGGCGCAGGGCTTGCTGGGTGACTTCGGACATGGGAACGGCGCGCCCGGGGCGCGTCGGCAGGCAAGGGGAGGGCGGGGATTATACCTGCGGCCCGGGGCGATGCCGGGGGCGGCCTTTTGTAGGAGCGGCGCGAGCCGCGACCGCGACCTCCGGCGGCCGGCGCGAGATTGAAGCCCCGCGGTCTCGACTCGCGTCGCTCCTACAGGGGGCTTCGTGCGGCTTAGCGGCCGCCGCCGGACAGGCGCAGGGGGCCTTGCGGGCCGGTCATGCGGACCGGGATCGATTCCAGGCGCATGCCGCGGTTGACCTGCACGGTGAAGTGCAGATGCGGGCCGGTGCTGAAGCCGGTGTTGCCCGACAGGCCGATCTGCTGGCCGGCGCGCACGCGCTGGCCGACCCGCACCATCACCCCGTCGTCGCCCTTGAGGTGGGCGTACAGGGCCATCGTGCCGTCGTCGTGCAGGATGCGCACGAAGTTGGCGCGATCGCCGAACTTCTCCAGGTTGAGCCCGGCCTTGTCGAAGTCGGACTCGACCTGCATCACCGTGCCGTCGCGCGCGGCCAGCACCGGGGTGCCGATGTCGGCGGCGAAATCCAGGGCGTAGCGGTGTTCGGGCTCGCTGTGGCTGAAATGGCCGCCGTAGCCCTGGTCGATGCGGAACTGCTGCTGGCGCAGCGGCAGCAGGTATTCGACGTTCTGCGGCCGCGCGCGCGGGTCGCCCGGCACCGAGCGCATGCTCAGTTCGAAATCGCCGCCGCGGCCGGGGTCTTGCGCGCTGAGCACGCTGATCACCGCGCTGCCGCGCGGGTCCAGGGTGGCGCTGGCCGGCAGCAGCGGGCTGCCGATGATGTTGTTGCTGTGGTTGAAGTCCAGCCGCACCTCGATCGGCCCGGCCAGGGTGTTGTCGGCCCAGGCCAGGTAGCGGTCGCCGTCCTGCTGCACGCGCAGGCGCGCGATCGAGCTGGGCTCGGAGCGGAACGGGATCACCTTGACCTCGGCGGCGCCCGCGGCGGCTGCGGCCGTTTGGCTGGGCGCGCGGTCGCCGTAGTGGGTCACACCGTTGCGGTCGGTCCAGCGATAAAGCTTGCCGGCCTGCGCGCCGGCAGCGGCGAGCGCGAGCGCGGCGGCGAGGGCGGTAGCGACGGCGGGGCGGAGGTGGGATGGGGTCGGGCGCGGCATGGGTCGGCGGAAGGCGGGGGCCAATCGGGGGCATCCTAGCCGGGACGGTCCGGATCGAGGCGGCGGTTATCCAGGGGGGCCGACGTTCTAGTCGAGACAGTCCGCCTGCAGTTGCAGGGCGCGGGCCACATCGCCCAGGTCGAAGGCGGTCACCGCGCGGTCGTCGTCCACCGCGTACAGCGCGCCGTAGGGAAAGGCGCGGGTGGCAGCGGCGTGCACGGCGATGCCGTCGGTGTGCGCGGTCGCCTCGCCGCGGAAGCTGCCGACCCGGCGCAGGCTGTCGCGTTCGAACACATGGAACACGGTCTGCGGGTCGAGCTGGTCGACCGCGATCCAGTACCCGGCGCCGTGCGCGCAGTTCCACAGCGCCACGCCCTCGGCCTGGGCCTGGAAGCTGCCCGCCGGCACCGCGCGACCGGTGTAGCGGCCGGCCAGGGTGTATTCGCGCAGGGTCGAGGCGCGGCTGAGGTCTTCGTCGGCGATCAGCAGGCGGTCGCCGGCGGCGTCGCCGGCGATGGACTCGACGATGCGCAGCGCGGCCGCGTCGCTGGTGTCGCCGAACGCGCCCAGGTATTCGCTGCTGAGGCGGTCGGCCTCGTCGAAGCGCAGGCGGTAGCGGCGCACGCGCTGGTCGAGTTCGTTCAGCGCCGGCACCTGGTCGAAGCGGGCGCCGTACATGAAGTTGTCGGTGACGTAGACCTCCAGCTCGCCCGGCGCGGTTTCGTTGAGCCACAGGCCGTAGGGGCTGCGCAGTTGCGCTTCGCCGAAGCTGCCCAGCGGCGTCAGCTCGGGCAGGCGCAGCACCTGCACGCGGTGGTTGTCGCGCTCGGCCACGAACAGGTAGTCGCCGAACACCGCCAGGCCGTTGGGGCGCTTGAACTGGCCCAGCGCCTCGCCCTTGCCACCGGATTCGCGCAGGCGCTTGCCGCTGTCGGCGTCGTACACGGCCAGGCGGTGGGTCGATTTGGCGCTGGCGATCAGCCAGGTCGAGCCGTCGGCGGCGGGCCAGGTGGCCAGCGAATCCAGCTCGTCCTGCGGGCTGGGCGCGGACACGAAACGTTCGGGCAGGGTCAGCGTCCCGGCCGGCGGCGCGAGCACGCGGCGCGCTTCGGGCGCGCGCGGCGGCGCCGAGGCGCAGGCGCTGAGCAGGGCGCTGGCGAGGAAAACGGCGGCGAGGCGGCTGTTCATCGGCGCAAGTGTATGCGGCGCCGACGACAAGCGCGCGGCAAGCGGGGGCCGGCGGCCGCGTCCGGGCGGGCGCTAAATAATAAATCGCTATATGCGGATGAAGCGATTGACACGCCTCCATACGCTCGGCAGACTGTGCCCATCCATCGAGACCGGCTGAGGGACAGGCCCTTAGAAGCCGGGGCAACCCAACGCAGCGCAAGCTGCGTGAAGGTGCCAATTCCTGCGGCCCGCCCGCGCCTTTCAGGCGTCGAGGCGACGGTCGGAAGATGGTTGCGAACACGCGCCCCGCAGCGCGTGCGCGACTTGCAGCTCGGTGGCCCGTTCACTTCACGGATGCCCGCCATGAGCTTCGCCCCCAACACCGCCGTCACCGAACGCCACGATTCCTACGCCGCCTATGCCGCGTCCGCCGCCGCGTTCGAACGCGCGCCGTCCGTGCGTCCCGGCGCCGTGCGCGGCGAGATCGCGGTCGAACTCGACCTGCGCCACGCCGGCCGCCGCGCGCTGCGCCTGCGCTACGAGATCCAGGGCGAGCGCTCGCTGCCGGCGCTGTTCGTCGCCGGCGGCATCTCCGCGCACCGCCATCTGGCGCCGAGCCGCGAATTCGGCGAAGGCGGCTGGTGGGAAAGCCAGGTCGGCGCCGGCCGCTCGCTGGATCCGTCGCGTCACTGCCTGGTCTCGTTCGACTGGATCGGCGCCGACGGCACGCTCGACGTCGCCATCGACCCGGCCGACCAGGCCGATGCGGTCGCCGCGCTGCTCGACGCGCTGCGGATCGAACGCCTGCAGGCCTTCGTCGGCTATTCCTACGGCGCGATGGTCGGCCTGCAGTTCGCCGCGCGCCATCCGCAGCGGCTCGACGCGCTGGTCTCGATCAGCGGCACCCACCGCGCCCATCCCTACGCCGCCGCCTGGCGCGCGCTGCAGCGCCGCGCGGTCGCGCTGGGCGCGCTGCAGTGCGACGAGGCCCAGGGCCTGGCGCTGGCGCGCGAACTGGCGGTGCTGAGCTACCGCACCCCGGAAGAATTCGCCGAGCGCTTCGGGGCCGCGCAAGTGGTCGACGGCCGCGTGCGCGTCGACGCCGAGGACTATCTCGACCACTGCGGCAACAAGTACGTCGCCCGCACCTCGCCGACCGCGTTCCTGCGCCTGTCCGAATCGATCGACCTGCAGCAGCTCGACCCGGCTGCGATCCGCGTGCCGGTCACCGTGGTCGCGGTCAGCGAAGACCGCCTGATCCCGCTGGGCGAGTCCTACGACCTGGTCGAGCGCCTGCGCGGCGAAACCCGCCTGCGCGTGCTGCGCTCGATCTACGGCCACGACGCCTGCCTGAAAGAACAGTCCCAGATCGACACCATTCTTCGCGAAGCGTTGGCCGACTGTACGTCGGCGGCCGCCTGAGCATTCACCCCTACGGAGCGGCCCGCATGACCATCGAATCGACCCCTGAGCTCGTCCGCAATCCCTGTACCGCCGCCGTGCGCGCCGGCATCGACCGCGACGCCGCCTACGGCGCGGTGACCCCGCCGATCGTGCTGTCGTCGAACTTCAGCTTCGCCGGCTTCAACGACAAGCGCCAATACGACTACACCCGCAGCGGCAACCCGACCCGCGACCTGCTCGGCGAAGCGCTGGCCGAACTCGAAGGCGGCGCCGGCGGCGTGATCACTTCCACCGGCATGTCCGCCATCACCCTGGTGCTGCACGCCTTCCTCAAGCCCGGCGACCGCATCGTGGTGCCGCACGACGGCTACGGCGGCAGCTGGCGCCTGTTCAACGCGCTGGCCGCCAAGGGCGCGTTCGAGCTGATCACCGCCGACCTGACCGACCCGCGCTCGCTGACCGAAGCGCTGGCGACCGACCCGGCCGTGGTCTGGATCGAAACCCCGTCCAACCCGCTGCTGCGCATCACCGACCTGCGCTTCGTGATCGAGGCCGCGCAGGCCAAGGGCGCGCTGACCGTGGTCGACAACACCTTCCTGTCGCCGGCGCTGCAGCGGCCGATCGCCTTCGGCGCCGACCTGGTCGTGCATTCGACCACCAAGTACATCAACGGCCACAGCGACGTGGTCGGCGGCGCGGTGGTGGCCAAGACCGCCGAGCATCACCAGCAGCTGATCTGGTGGGCCAACGCGCTCGGCCTGACCGGCTCGCCGTTCGACGCCTTCCTGACCCTGCGCGGCCTGCGCACGCTCGACGCGCGCCTGCGCGTGCACCAGGAAAACACCCAGGCCATCGCCGAACTGCTCGACGCCCATTCGGCGGTGCGCGTGGTGCATTACCCAGGCCTGGCCTCGCATCCGGGCCATGCGTTGGCCGCGCGCCAGCAGAAGGGCTTCGGCGCGATGCTCAGCGTCGAAATCGACGGCGGCGTCGACGCCGTGCGCGCGTTCGTCGAGGGCCTGACCTGCTTCACCCTGGCCGAATCGCTCGGCGGCGTGGAGAGCCTGGTCGCGCATCCGGCCACCATGACCCATGCGGCGATGTCGGCCGAAGCGCGCGCCGCCGCCGGCATCGGCGACGGCCTGCTGCGCCTGTCGGTGGGCATCGAACACGTCGACGATCTGGTCGCCGACCTCAAGGCCGCCCTCGACCGCGCCAGCGCGGCGGTGGCGACGGCGGCGCGCGCGAAACGATGAGCGCCGTCGCCAGCGCCTTGCACGAGCACGAGGCCGTCGCGCAGGCGCCGGCGCTGCGTCCCTCCCCAACGGTCGGCGCGGCGCCTGCGCGGGTGGCCTTGCTCGGCACCGGCACGGTCGGCGGCGCGGTGCTGGCGCGGCTGGGCGGCTGGCGCGGCGGTCCGCTCGGCGAACGCTTGCGGCTGGTGCACGTGGCCAACTCGCGCCGCGCCGCGGCCGATGCGGACGGGATCGTGCCCGAGCACGCGGCCAGCGCGCTGGCCGCGGCCGATCGCAGCAGTTCGCTCGATGCGGTGGCCGAGGCGTTGGCCGGCGGTTTCGGCGCGCGCGTGGTGATCGACGCCACCGCCAGCGAAGCGGTGGCCGAGCGCCATGCGCAGTGGTTGGCGCAGGGCATCCACGTGGTCACCGCGTGCAAGATCGGCCAGGGCACCACGCTGGCGCGCTGGCGCGCGATCCGCGAAGCCTGCGCGGCCGGCGGCGCGGGCTACGGCGACAGCGCCACGGTCGGCGCGGGCCTGCCGCTGCTGCGTTCGCTGCGCGAACTGCAGGCCGGCGGCGACCGCATCCACGCCATCGCCGGCGTGCTGTCGGGTTCGCTGGCCTGGCTGTTCAACCATTACGACGGCATGCGTCCGTTCTCGGCGCTGGTGCGGCAGGCGCGCGACGCCGGCTACACCGAGCCGGACCCGCGCGACGATCTGTCCGGCGAAGACGTGCGGCGCAAGCTGCTGATCCTGGCGCGCGCGGCCGGCGTGGCGCTGGACGCGAGCGAGGTCGAGGTCGCTTCGCTGGTGCCGCCGGAACTGGCGATCCTCAGCCGCGAAGGCGTCGACGCCGCGTTGCCCGCGCTCGATGCGCCGCTGCGCGAGCGCTACGCGCAGGCCTACAAGAACGGCGAGAAGCTGCGCTTCATCGCCCGCCTGGAGCGCGGCGCGGACGGCCGCATCGCCGCCCAGGTCGGCCTGCAGTCGCTGCCCGGCGATCATCCGCTGGCCGCCGGCGCCGGCACCGACAACAAGGTCGCGATCTGGTCCGACCGTTACCGCGCCCAGCCGCTGGCGATCCAGGGCCCCGGCGCCGGCGCCGAGGTCACCGCCGCAGGCCTGCTCGACGACGTGTTGCGCTTGGTGGGTTGAGCCCGGCGAAACCGCGTCCTGCCACGGCGCACGCTGCCGATCCGCACTTGGTCACCCTTTGTTACAAACTGCGAATCCCCACGACGCAGCGGCTACATGTCGGCACCACATAATCGGTGGAAACCGGCCGACAGAAGCGGCGCGCTCGGCCTAGAATGCCGCGCGGGCCGGCCGGAATCGTTCCGGCCGCACCGGCACTCCGACACGGGCAGGTGGGCATGAAGAGCGGCGCAGGTTGGCTGGTGATGGTCGCATTGGCGTGCGCCGCGGGCTGCAGCCCGATGCAGCACGTGGTCGCACCGGTGAAGCGGATGGTGCTGGACCCCAAGCGCGAATTCGACCGCACCCCCGAACCGGCCGCGCCGGACTATCGCGACGCGCGCTACTGGGCCTCGCTGCCGGACAAGCGCGACGGCGCCGACGCCACCCCGATCGGCATGCGCAACCGCCAGGCCGATGCCTCGGTGGACGTGTTCTACATTCACCCCACCACCTATTTCACCCGCGCCGGCTGGAACCAGCCGCTCGACGACGAAGACGCCAACCGCGGCACCGAGTTCACCCTGCGCGCGCAGGCCAGCGCGTTCAACGACGTCGGCCGGATCTACGCGCCGCAATACCGGCAGATGACGCTCAACGGCTACCTGTCGGCATCCGACGGCGACCGCGACAAGGCGCTGGACTTGGCCTACCGCGACGTGCGCGCGGCGTTCGAGGTGTTCCTGAAGCAGTGGTCGCACGGCCGGCCCTTCATCATCGCCGCGCACAGCCAGGGCAGCGGCCACGGCCTGCGCCTGATCTCCGAGCTGATGTCGGACGTCGGCTCGGACCCGGCCCTGCGCAAGCGCCTGGTCGCCGCCTACCTGATCGGCGCGCCGGTGCCGCGCGACGCGCTGACGGAAACCGTGCCCGGCGTGCCGCTGTGCGCGAGCCCGGAGCAGACCGGCTGCGCAGTGTTCTACAACGCGATCGAGGCCGGCGCGTTCGAACCGGGCGAGCGGCCCAAGCGTTTCGAACGGGTGCGGGCGTGGTATCCCGGCGGTTTCCGGAACGTCGAGCGGCCGCCGCTGCTGTGCGTGAACCCGGTGACCTGGCGCGCCGACCAGGAGTCCAGCCCGCTGTCCGCGCACCTGGGCGCGCTGCACGCCGAGCGCAACCGGCCGCTGCCGGAGCCGCAGCCGCGGCGGGTGAGCGCGCGCTGCGACGGCGACGGCCTGCTGCAGACCACGCTGCCCGACGGCGAGTGGCGGCAGTGGTGGTTCGGCGGCGACCAGCACGTCAACGATTACCAGTTGTTCTACATGGACATCCGCGCCAACGCCGCGCAGCGCGTCGCCGCCTTCGGCCATCGCGCCGTCGCCGCGCCGGCCGCGGCCGCTGCGGACGCGCCCAAGGCCAAGCCGAGGAAGCCGGCGCGCCCGCGCTGAGCGCGCTTGCGCGGCGAGGGGCCGCGGACGCAAGGAACGTTGCTGCGATGGATCTCGACGCCGATATCGTCCCCGGCCGCAGCCTCGGCGGCTTCGCCCTGGGCGAGCCCGCACTGACGCGCGTGGTCGAGCTGGAACAGCGCCACAAGGTGCGCCAATGGCCTGCGCTGGATCCGCGCTACACCTGCGTGCGCATCGACGATGCGCTGCTGCTGATCGTCGACAATCGCGACTTCGTCGTGGTCAATCTGGCTGCGCTGGCCGGCTATCGCGGCCGCTTGTTCGGATACATCGGCCCCGGCCTGAGCGTGCGCGAACTGATCGCCGGCGCGCCCAGCGCCTTGCTCGCGGCGATGTCGCTGGACGACGAGTACCTGTACCTGGATCGCGAGCGCAGCGTCGGGTTCGAGCTGCCGGTGGAGTACCAGGACGCGGTCGACCGGATCGAGAACCTGCCCGCGACCCTGGTGCTGGAGGCGCTGTACGTGATGCCGGCGCTGATGCAGCGCGTGCCCGGACGCGGCGGCAAGTTGGTGTGGCGGCCGGTGGAGTGAGCTGCGCCGCGTTCGGCGCTGCTCGCCGCGTATCGGCGCGAGCGTCCTCATTCGATCTTCTTCGCGCATCGGCGCGAAAGCGCACCCGCAAAAACGAAATCGGAGCGCCGATCGGGGGGATGACCGGCGCTCCGCTGCAGATCGCTCCGGCGTATCGCTCGCCGAGGCTTTGCAAAACTTGGACTTCGAAACGCTGCTGAAGCGTTTCAGATGAACGGTGCGGGACAGGGCATGGCGACCCTCGCCCCGACCCCTCTCCCGCATGCGGGAGAGGGGCTGCTGCAGGACTAGCGACGGATCACTTCAGGCCGTCGTCGATCGCGGTGGCCAGGCTGCCGGTCGCGTCGTCGCCGCTGAACTCCCAGAAGAACGCGCCGCCGAGGTTCTGCGCCTTGACGTACTGCATCTTCTCGTTGATCAGCTGCGGCGAGTCGTAGCTCCAGAAGGTGCTGCCGTCGTACTTCCAGGTGGCGCGGGCGGTGGCGTCGGTGTAGATCGTGCCCGGCTTGTTCTTGAGGACCTTGTAGTCCTCGATGCCGGCCTCGTAGGTGCCCTGCGCCGCGGTGCCGTTCTGGTACAGGCCGTTGGCGACGTTCTGCACGCCGGTCCAGCCGCGGCCGTAGAAGCCGATGCCCAGGTTGAGCTTGGACGCCGGCACGCCGCGGGTGATGAAGGCCTGGATCGCGTCGTTGGAGTTGTACAACTTCTGATCGCCGGTGGACGGATCGTTCGGCGAGGCGTACAGCGCCGAATGATGGCCGGTCTTGGGATCCCACGCGCCGTGGAAGTCGTAGGTCATCACGTTGATGAAATCCAGGTACTGGTGGTACGCGCCCGGATCGGTCACGCGGATCTTGTCGACGCCGGCGCCGACCGCGACCGTGAGCAGCAGCCCCGGACGCACCGCGTTGAGCTGGCGGCGGAACTCGGCCAGCAGTGCGGTGAAGTTGGCGTTGTCTTCCGGCTTGCCGCACTCGATGCCGCAGGCCACCGGGTATTCCCAGTCGATGTCGATGCCGTCGAACACGCCCGCCGCCGCGCCGACGCCGCCGGCGCCGTCGGTGACCGGGATGTTGCCCTTGATGTAGGCGTCGACGCACGAGGCGACGAAGGCCTGGCGGTTTTCAGGACGCGCCGCGCTGGAGAAGCCGCGCGACCAGGTCCAGCCGCCCAGCGAGATCAGCACCTTCAGGCCCGGGTACTTGGCCTTGAGCTGCTTGAGCTGGTTCCAGTTGCCGCGCAGCGGCTGATCCCAGGTGTCGGACGCGCCGCTGACGCTCTCGCCGGCCTGGAAGGCCTTGGAGTAATCGGCGAACGCGTCGCCGCCGGCGCCGGTGTTCGGATCGGACGGAATGGTCACGCCGACTTCGCAACGGTTGTTGCGCACGTTGCCGAAGGCGTAGTTGATGTGGGTGATCTTCGCCGCCGAACCGGAGGTGTCGATGTTCTTGACCCGGTAGTTGCGGCCGTAGATGCCCCACTGGGCGAAGTAGCCGATCTTGTGCTTGTTGCCGCCGGTGCCGCCCGGCTTGGTGGTGGCGCTGACCGACGCGCTCTGCGCCGAGGCGTTGCCGGCGTTGTCGCGCGCGCGCACGGTGAAGCTGTAGCTGGTGCTCGGGCTCAGGCCGGACACGGTGTAGGTGGTCGTGGTCGGCGAGCCGGCGAGGCTGCCGTTGCGGTACACGTCGTAGCCGGCGACGCCGCTGCCGCCGGCGTTGTCGGTGGAGGCGTTCCAGCTCAGCGCCACGCTGTTGGAGGTCTGCGACGGCGAGGCCAGGCCGCCCGGCACGCTCGGCGGAGTGGTGTCGCTGGAGCCGCCGTTGACGGTGATGCTGACCGCGGAAGACGTCGTGGTCGCGTTCTGGTTGTCCTTGGCCACGGCGGTGAAGCTGTGGCTGCCGGCGCTGGCGTTGTTCCAGGTCACGCCATACGGCGCGGTGGTGTCGACGCCAAGCGAGGTCGTGCCGCGGAAGAATTCGACGCTGGCGACAGAACCGTCGCTGTCGGCGGCGTTGGCGCTGACGGCGATGTTGGCGCCGGCGTTGTAGCTGGCGCCGTTGCTCGGCGCGGTCAGGCTCACCGTCGGCGGCTGGTTGACCGGGCCGGTGCTGCACGCGCCCAGGTCGGCGTAGTAATTGCAGCTCGGGCAATGCGTCGGCGGCGTGTTCCAGATCGGCCCGTTGGCTTGGTACAGGCGGTTCTGGTAGGTCAGCTTGTCGCCGGCGGCGTAGATGGTGGAGGCGTTCCAGGCGGGAACGCCGGTGCAGGCGGCTTGCGCCCACGCCGTCGACATCGACGACGCGGCGAGCATGCCGGTCAGCAACAGCAGGTTGGCGGACCGTGCGTGTCTCATGGTGCTTCCTCTCTCCCGATGCATAGTCAAGACTTCGCCGGCCGCGCGCGGCCGGCGGCGATTTCCCGCCCGTGTCGAAGGAAGGTCGTCGAACCTTCCAATTGCATGGGAGGCTCGGGCCTCCTCGTCGATCGGCGTCGTCGCGCCGTCGTGGGGTAGTGCGGCGTTGCGGCGCACCGCCGCCCGAAGCGGCCGGACCGGTGCGATAGGCCGGCCGTGCGCGAGAGTTCTTGGGTTGTCAGCGAATGCCTTCAGCGAGTGCGGCCAGGCCGCGGTGGCTTGCGGTGTTGCGCGTGCGATCCCTCCGGCGGCCGTGCCGGCGAACCGATCGGCGCGCCGTTCGGATGGGGAAACTGGCCGCGCGTGACAACGTTGTCAACCAACTGTCCGAGTCTTTGCGCGCTGGTTCACAGAACCTCGTGACAACGTTTGCGCGAAATGGCGCGATTTGCTGCGGCGCAGCGAGTTGCGGCGCGAGATGATGTTGAAAAACAGTGACTTGAATCGATGTCCAATGGACAGTGGGGTCGGCTTGCGAGTCAAAACCGCGTCACGGATGGGGTGGGGGCGATGGGCCGGGGAGATGGGCCGGGTCGATGGCGCGGGGCAATGGGGCGAATGCTGCCGTCGGGAAGCGGTGGGCTCGATGCGCTGGGCGCAGTCGCTGCGCCGCTCCATGTCGTCATCCCGGCGAAGGCGGGGATCCAGAGACTTCAGAGTCATGCCTTGATAAAGCCCTGGATGCCCGCCTTCGCGGGCATGACGGTAGGTTGATTTCGCGGTCAGTCGGTTTCGCCACGCCTCTCCAAGTCGTCATCCCCGCGAAGGCGGGTATCCAGAGACTTCAGAGTCCTGTAGCGATAAAGCCCTGGATGCTCGCGTTCGCGGGTAGGACGGTAGGTGTATTTCGCGGCAAGTCGGTTTCGCCGCG
>NZ_FNOG01000002.1:428220-535346 GCF_900106525.1 Lysobacter enzymogenes | reverse complement strand
ATCCAGAGACTTCAGAGTCCTGTCGCGATAAAGCCCTGGATGCCCGCCTTCGCGGGCATGGCGGTGGGTAGGTGTCGCGGCAGTTGCGGTCTCGGTGTCGCTTGCGAGCCGCCATCGCCACGAAAGCGTTCGCAGCTGCGCCCGCACTCACTCGCGCAAGGCATCCAGCAACGCCGCCTCGAAACGCTGCGGCGCTTCGACTTGCGGCGAATGGCCCAAGTCGTCGAACTCCACCAGTTTCGCGCCGGGAATCGCGCGCGCGGCGGCGCGGCCGAGTTCGGGATACAGGCCGAGCCTGGCCTTGAGCGCGTCGTCGGCGAGGTCGCGGTTGATCGCGGTGCGGTCGCGCTGGCCGATGAACAAGGTGGTCGGCACGCGCAGGCGGGCGAACTCGTGTACGACCGGTTGGACGAACACCATCTCCGAGGTCAGCGCCTGGTTCCAGGCCACGCGCTCGCGGCCGGGGCCGGCGTAGAGCCCGGCGAGCATGTCGACCCAGCGCTGGTACTCGGGCTTCCACTGCCCGCCGTAGTAGACCTCTTGCTGATACTTGCGGATCGTCGCGGCGGTGGTCTTGAGTTCGCGCGCGTAGTTCTCGTCCACGCTGCGCCACGGCACGCCGAGCGCTTTCCAGTCCTCCAGGCCGATCGGGTTGACCAGCAGCAGGCGCTGCGCGGCGTCCGGGTACATCAGCGCGTAGCGCGCGGCGAGCATGCCGCCCATCGAGTGGCCGACGATGCTGGCGCGCTCGATGCCCAGCGAGGCGAGCAGGGCATGGGTGTTGGCGGCCAGTTCGTGCAGGCTGTACTGGTGATGGGCGGGCTTGCTGGATTTGCAAAAGCCCAGTTGGTCGGGCGCGATCACCCGATAGCCGGCCTCGCGCAGCGCGGCGATGGCCGATTCCCAGGTCGCCGCGCAGAAGTTCTTGCCGTGCAGCAGCACCACGGTGCGGCCGTTGGGGCGCTCGGGGCGCACGTCGAGGTAGGCCATCTGCACGGCTTCGCCCTGCGAGCGGAAGCGATAGCGCTGCACCGGATAGGGATAGTCGAAGCCTTCCAGCTCGGCGCCGTAGCGCGGCGTCGACGGCTGCGCGCCGGCGGCGAAGGCCGCGGCGGAGAGCAGGCAGGACAGGAGCGCGGCGGTCGGGCGCATGGCGTGGCCTCGGCGTGGGTGACGGCAGGCCATCGTAGGACAGCGTCGCCGCGGCCGCCGTAATGCATTGGGCTATAGTCCGCACGCGCCTGCGGTCGCGACGCGGCGCCGGACGCGCGCACGCGGGCGCGCAGCAGGGGGCTGGAATGCACGAACGCATCGCAATGCGCGGCCTGGCGGCCGTGTGGATCGGATGGGCGGCGCTGACCGCGTCGGCTACTGCGGCCGAGCGTCCGCCGGTGCTGACCGACACGCCGGCCTGCGAACACCGCAAGCTCGGCGTAGTGAGCATCGAAGCGGGCATTCGCGCCACCGAGGCCTCGCTGGACAAGAAACCCCCGGCGGTGCACTACGGCCGCGCGTTCGAGCGGCTGGCCGACGCGGCCGCCGCGCAGGGCGCCAACGCAGTGGTGCTGCGCGGCCACCGCGCGACGTTCTACACGCCGCCGGGAATGGAACGGCCGCAGGTGGTGCACCTGCGGCTCAACGGCGCGGCGATCCGGATCGAAGGCGACCCGGCCGCGTGCGCGTTGGCGCTGGCCGATCCGCGCCAGTACAAGCGCAACAGCGATGCGCCGGGCATCGTCCAGACCACTTCGGTGCAGGCCTACTCGGAAGAGTGAGCGCGATCGGTGCGTTCGATTGAGCGGGATCGATCAAGCGCACCCAACTGAGTGAGCTCGGTTGAAGAGGTTCGATTGAGCGAATCTGATTGGACGAACCCGCTGGAGCCAACCCGCACGCCGGCCCCGCCGGCGCGCGAGTTTCAGTGCTTCGCGCCCGCCGCCTCGCGCAAGCGGCGCACCTGCGCCGGATCGACCGCCGCGCTCTGCCCGCCGTAACGCCCGCGCAGCCACTGCGCCAGCGCGGCGACTTCGCGGTCGTCCAATTGATCGGCGAAACCGGGCATCTCCTGCATCCGCTCCAGCCCCGGCAGATCGTGTTCGGGCAGGCCGTCGAGGATCGCGACGATCAGGTTGTGCGCATCGGCATCGCGCACGCCGGTGTTGCCGGCCAGCGCCGGAGCGACGTGCGGCACGCCCTGGCCGTCGCGGCCGTGGCAGCCGGCGCACAGGGCGAAGTAGTGCGATTGCGCGGGCGCGTCGCCGCCGGTCGCGGCGGCGGCCGTCCATGCGGCGGCTGCGGGCGGCGCATCGCCGAGCAGATAGGTGGCGATGGCGTCGATGTCCTGCGCGCTGAGCCAGCGCGTCGACAGGTTCACCACCTTGAGCATTTCGTCGGAGGCCACCGCGTGCGCGGCGATGCCGCCGGCGAGATAGGCCTGCAGGCCGGCGCGGTCCCAGCCGCGTTCGGCCAGCGCTTGCGGGGTCAGCGCGGGCGCAGCGAAACGGCCGAGTGCAGCGTTGCCGGCCAGCGGCTGTGCGCGGTCGACCTGACCGAGCCAGCCGCGCGGGCTGTGGCATTCGCCGCAATGGCCGAGGGTTTCGACCAAGTACTCGCCGCGTTTCCACGCCGGCGATTGCCCCTGCGAGGCCGGCCGTGCCTGCGCGCCGGCGAACAGCAGGTTCCAGGCGTGGATGCCGGTGCGGATGTTGAACGGAAAGCCGACGCCGTTGGCGAGGTTGTCCTGCTTCACCGCCGGGCGCGTCATCAGATAGGCGTAGATCGCGTCGCTGTCGGCGCGCTGGATGGTCTTGTAAGACACATAGGGCATGGCCGGATACAGCTGGTGGCCGTCGCGCGCTTCGCCGCGGGTGATGGTGTGGAAGAAATCGTCGGCGCTGTAGCGGCCGATGCCGGTGTCGGCGTCGGGGGTGATGTTGGTGCCGTGGATGACGCCGAACGGAGAGGCCAGCGGCACCCCGCCGGCGAACGGCGCGCCGCCGTCGGCGGTGTGGCAGGCGGCGCAGTCGGCGGCGGCGACCAAATACTTGCCGCGTTCGATCTGGGCCGGCGTGGCCGTCACCTGCACCGCTGGCCCGCGGCGATACCACCCGCCGATCAACGCGTCCACGGCCAACCACACCAGCGCGATCAGCAGCGCCCACAGGATCAGGCGTTTCCAGCGGCGCTTGCTCATCGCGGCGTCTCCGCTTGCGCGCGCACCCGCACGTTGGGCAGCTTGAGCGCCAAGTCCTCGACCGCCTGGTAATAGCGCACATAGCCGGTGCAGCGGCACAGATGCGGATTGAGCGCTTCCAGGATCAGCGCGCGCAGCTCGTCGCGCGCGTACTCGCGCGTCGGCTGCTGGCCCAGGCGCTCGAGCAACACCGTCGCCGCATTGACGAACCCCGGCGTGCAATAGCCGCACTGGAAACTGAAGTGATCGAGAAACGCCTGCTGCACGGCCGACAGTTCCACCAGCGCGCCGTCGGCGTCGCGCTTTGCGTGGCCTTCGACGGTACGGATCGACTTGCCTTGGAAGTAATGCGCGCCGGTGATGCAGCTGCGCACTTCGCGCGGGCCGTGCTCATCGTCGACGATGACCGTGCAGGCGCGGCACACGCCCTGGCCGCAGCCGAAGCGGGTGCCGGTGAGGCCGAGGTATTCGTGCAGCACGTCGACCAGCATCATGTCGTCGGGCACGTCGATGGGGCCGTGGCTGCGGCCGTTGATGCGCAGGCTCAAGGGTTTCAGGCGCAGGCTGCTCTGGCTCATGCGTGGGCCTCGCGCGCGCGCTGCGCGGCTTCGGCGGCCACGAGCGCGGCCAGCACTTTGTCGGGGGTGATCGGCAATTCGCGCAGACGCAGCCCGGTGGCGTGCGTCACTGCGTTGGCGATGGCCGGAACGATCGCGATCATCACCACCTCGGCGATGCCCTTGGGCGCGTCGCTCGGCGACAGCGGCGGCAGCAGCTCGCCGCTCTGCGCCCACACCGCGACGTCGCGCGCGCGCGGCAGGGTGTAGCGGTTGAAGTTCCAGGTGCCGTCGCCGGGGCCGCCTTCGTACAGCGGCAGCAACTCGTGCAGGGCGTGGCCGATGCCCATCGCCAGCCCGCCTTGCAACTGGCTCGACACCAGCTCGGGAACGATCGGCGTGCCGCATTCGAGAATCGAATGATGATCGAGCAGTTCGACCTGACCGGTCGCGGTATCGACCGCGACTTCGGCGATCGTGCCGATGGCCGCGTAATAGGTCACGCCGGCATTGTTGCGTTGGGTCGGTGGGTAATGCGCGCGGCTGCGTTCGATCATGCGATAGCCGTCGGCGGTCGGCGTGCCCGCGCCGGCGCCGCGGCCGTCGCCCCAGCGCAGGGCGACGCCGTCCAGCGGCAGGCGCGCGTCGTCGCCGGACAGCGGATAGTCGGCCTCGGCCCATTGCCAGCGGTTGAAGCCGTGCACGGTCGCGCCGGTGGCCAGGCCGAGTTCGAAGGCCTTGGCCGCGAGTTGCTGCAGCGTCAGCGGCGCCAGGCCGGCCGCGCTGAGCCTGCCTTCGACCCAGCGCGCGTCCTCGCGCCGCACCGCCAGCGGCGCGAGCTGGCCGCCGCCGAAGCCCTGGCCCCACAGCGCCAGCGCCGCCGGCCACAAGCCCTGGGTGAACACCAGCCGCGCCGCTTCGCGGGTGGCGTGGCTGAAGAAGAACGCCGAGTTGCTGGCGCTGGACGGGCTGGTGTAGTTCGGCGTCCAGCGCGGATCGCCGACGTGCGCGTCCTGGGTCGCCTGCGACATGGTCCAGGTGTCGTCGGTGGCGTGCATCGGCAGCGCCGACCAGTCGGTTTCGCCGGTCAGCACCTCGTCGGCCGGGCGGCCCAGCCAGGTCGCGCATACCACCGCCTGGCTGGTCGCCATGCCGGTGCCCATCTCGATGCCGATGTGGCGCAGGCGGATGCGGCCCTGCGGGGTCAGCGCGACTTCGGCGAACGCGGCCTCGCCGCCGGTGCCGTAATCCTTCTGCACGCAGCCGTAGCCGACGCCGTAGCGCTTGCCGGGATGGGCGGCTTCGTACTCGCGCTTGCGCTGGTCGCGCCGCGTCCACAGCGGATGCTCGCGCGATTTGCGCAGCACCTCGTCGGCGCGCTGGGCGCCGGCCGGGATCGCGCCCTGGGTGTTCTTCATGCCGGTGGCGAACACGTTGCGCAGGCGCAGTTCGATCGGATCGAGCTTGAGCTCGGCGGCGATTTCGTCGATCAGCATCTCGGTCGCGCCCATGCTCTGCAAGGTGCCGTAGCCGCGCGCCGAGCCGGCGTCGAGCGCGCGCGAGGCGATCACGGTGCTGCTCAGATCGCTGCGCGGAAAGTAATAGATCGACTGCGCCGCGGTCGCCGCGACCAGGCACACCGAGGGCGAGAAGTTCATCCGTCCGCCGCCGTCGCCGGTCATGCGGCCGTGGAATATCTCGAACTTGCCGCTGGCGCGGTCGGCCTGCAGCCGGTAATGCATGCGGAAGCTGTGGCGCTTGAGGCTGGACTGGAACTGCTCGTAGCGATCGTTGGCCAGCCGCACCGGCCGGCCGCCGCCGTACAGCGCGGCCATCAACGCCACGAACGGGAACGGGTTGTGGTCCTTGGAGCCGTAACCGACGGTGTAGCAGGGATGCAGCACCAGCCGCTTCACCCCGAAGCGCGTCGCGGCCAGCATGCGCGCGCCGTCTTCGGCGATTTCGTTCGGCGATTGGGTCGCGCTGACCAGGTGCACGGTGCCTGTTTCGGCATCGAACCAGCCGTTGGCGTTGTCCAGCTCCATCGCCGCGGTGTCGATGGATTGCGAGAAGTACTCGCGCTCGATCACCAGCTTGCCGGCGGCCGGCGCGGCCAGTTCGGCGTCCATCGCATCGGCGTGGGCCACGCCTTGCGCGTCGAGCTTGCCGCCGGCGTCGCCCTTGACCCACTCGGGGTTTTGTTTGCGATAGCCGGAGGGGAACAGCACGGTGTCCTTGTAGCTGGAATACACGTCGTCGGCGTAGGCATCGCCGCCGCCGACGCGCACGTAGCGGAACGTGGCCCACGGCGCGCGTTCGAGCGGGCCGGTCTGCTTGCCCCAGCGGATCAGCTCGGGGCGGAACCTGAGCCGGTTCTTGGCCGCGCGGAAGCGGGCGAAGTCGTTCCAGATCAGCAGCGCCACGGCCTGGCCGAGATAGGCCGGGGTCTTGCCCGGCGGCAGCAGCGGGTCGTCGCCATAGAACGCGGGGAAAGCGACGCCGTCGCGGGCGAGATCCTCGGCGGTCACGATGCGGTCGGGCTGCAGGTCGGCCGGCAGCGAGGACAGGTCGAAGCCTTGGTAGACGCGGTCGGCCAGGGTCGCGCGCAGCAGCATCGCGTGCGCCTGTTCGCGCGGCCAGCCGGGCAGGTCGCGCGAACGCATGTCGAAGCTGAAGACCTTCTCGCCGCTGGCCTTGGCGGTGGCGTCGGTGCGGTAGCGGATGCGGCCGGTGGCCGGATCCCAGGGCATCGGCCGCAGGCGTTCGCGTTCGAACAAGGCGGCGAGCGCGGCGCTGCCGGGCGCGGCGACGTAGACGCCGATGCCGGCGATCACGCTGCATTTGAGGAAATCGCGGCGGCTGAGGCGGGCTGGCATACGCGGCTGGCTCCGGCGGGCTCCGGGCCATAGTACGCGCATGTTGCGGGGCAAAATCCGGTGAAATCCGTGCGGCTGCACGCGGTGTGCGCCGGGTGTGGCGCAGGGGATGAAACAGCGTGAGCGAGGGGTGTGGGGTGTGTTGCGTCGGAGCGGACAGCGTCGGGGCTGAAGCCCCTCCCACAAGTAGCATCGGTTGCCTCGCTGTGGTGGGAGGGGCTTCAGGCCCGATGCTTTCGGCTCAGGTCGCCATGAAGCATCCAAGCGCAGCGCATCGAGGCTGAAGCCCTCCCACAAGCCGCATCGGTTGCCTCGCTGTTGTGGGAGGGCCTTCAGGCCCGACGCTTTCGGCTCCGGTCGCCACAAAGCATCCAAGCGCAGCGCACCGAGGCTGGAGCCCTGTTACGAGCCGCATCGGTCGCCTCGCTGTTGTGGGAGGGCCTTCAAGCCCACCGCCTTTCGCTCAGCCCACGCCGCGCGCTTCAACAGCGATCGAGCCAGCGCGCGATCTGCGCCGCGGCTTCACCGGCGCGCGCCTGCAGCAGGAAATGCGGTGCATCCAGGGCGATGCATTCGGTGTGCGGCCGTGCGCGGCGGATCTCGTCCCAGCTGTCGTGCGACACCAGCCGGTCGGCAGTGGCGCGCAAGTACAGCGTGGGCGCGGCGACTTCGGCCAGCGCCGCGCGCGCGTCGACGCGTGCGATCTCGCCCAACCGTTTGCGCAGCACCGCCGGATGCAAAGCGTCCAGCGCGGCGCGCAGCCGTTGCCGACGCTGCGGTGTCGACCAGCGGCCCAAGGTCGCACGCGCGACCGCGGCCAGCGGCACCTGCCGCAACGGCAGGGCGTGCGTCCACGCGGGCAGCGCCGCCATTCCCAGCGGCGACCACGGCGGACGCGGCGCGCGCGCGAACGATGCGCACAGCACCAACGCCTGCAATTGCCGCGGCCGGCGCGCGGCGAGGCGGATCGCGACCGGCCCGGAGAAGGATTCGCCGATCAGCGCGAACGGTTCGTGCGCGGGCAATTGCGGCCACACCCATTCGACCAGTTCGTCGTAGCCCAGCGCCGGATCGTTGGGATAAACCAGCGTGCGCGCATCGAAGCGCGGGCGCATCGCGTCGAGGAAGTCCGCCAGCAAGGCGCCGCCGCCGTCGAGCCCGGGCAGGACCAGGCAGCGCATGCTCAGCCGCGCCGGCGGCGCGCGGCGCGGTTGAAGTTGCGCGCCTGCTCGGGTTGCGCGGCGAACGCCGGCGCTTCGTCGTCCTCACCCAGCCGCGCTTGCAACCGTTGCAGCGCCTTGAGCACCGCGGCGCGATGCCGCGCCAGCTTCATCCACGCCGGCAGGCGCGAGATCATCGATGCGTTGCCGGCGCTGCGCAGGCGTTCGCGCTGGGTCGCGGCGACATAGCGGTGCAGTTCGTCCAGATGCTCGGCGTTGTAGGCCCACAGCAGGCCGTGGCGGGTCGGTTCGAGCAGGCGCAGCGGCAGGCCCAGGTGCGGGTCGCGCGGCTCGGGGCCGCGATGCGGCTGCATGTCGACATCGACCTCGCTGTCGCGCGCGCACACCGGGCAGCGCACGGCGATGCGCTGCGGGGTCTGCGCGGGCTTGCCGTCGTAGATCCGGTTCACGCCGAGCCATTGGTGGCCGCAATGGCCGCAGGGCCGGCGGCCGTACAACCGCACCGGCCCGTACCAATCGTGTTGCGCGGCGTGCAGGCCGCAGCACGACACCGTCGCTGCGCTCAGCCCGCAGCCGGTGCAGGCGAAGCGCACCTCGCGGCTATCGCGCGGCGCGCGCACCTGGCCGGCGCGGGCGCAGCGCGGGCAGCGCACTTCGATGCGCTCGGCGTAGCGCCACAGCCCGCGGCCTTCGTCGATGTGCCGCAGCGGCGCGTCCATGCCCCGGTCGTCCTCAGCACTCGATGACGTTGACCGCCAGGCCGCCGCGCGAGGTTTCCTTGTACTTGTCCTGCATGTCGCGGCCGGTGTCGCGCATGGTCTTGATGACCTTGTCCAGGCTGACCTTGTGCTTGCCGTCGCCGCGCATGGCCATGCGGTAGGCGTTGATCGCCTTGACCGCGCCCATCGCATTGCGCTCGATGCACGGGATCTGCACCAGCCCGCCGATCGGGTCGCAGGTCAGGCCGAGGTTGTGTTCCATGCCGATCTCGGCCGCGTTTTCGATCTGGCTGGCGCTGCCGCCGAGCGCGCCGACCAGGCCGGCGGCGGCCATCGAGCAGGCCACGCCGACCTCGCCCTGGCAGCCGACTTCGGCGCCGCTGATCGAAGCGTTTTCCTTGTACAAGATGCCGACCGCGGCCGCGGTCAGCAGGAAGTCGCGCACGCCCTGCAGGTTGGCGCCGGGGCAGAAGCGGTCGTAGTAGTGCAGCACCGACGGGATGATGCCGGCCGCGCCGTTGGTCGGCGCGGTCACCACGCGGCCGCCGGCGGCGTTTTCTTCGTTGACCGCGAGCGCGTAGAGGTTGACCCAGTCGAGCACGGTCAGCGGATCGCGCATGCCGGCTTCGGGTTTCGCCGACAGTTCGGCGTGCAACGCCGGCGCGCGGCGCGAGACGTGCAGGCCGCCGGGCAGGGTGCCGGTCTCGCGGATGCCGCGGTTCACGCACGACTGCATCGCCGTCCAGATTTCGTCGAGGCCGGCGTTGATCTCCTCGTCGCTGCGCCACACGCGTTCGTTGGCCATCATCAACTGGGCGATCGACAGGCCGCTGCGCGCGCACTGCGCCAGCAACTCGTCGCCGGAATGGAACGGGTAGGGCAGGTCGGTGGTGTCGGCGACGATGCGGTCTTCGGCCGCTTCGTCCTGGTTGACCACGAAGCCGCCGCCGACGGAGTAGTAATCGCGCGTGGCGATGACGTTGCCGTCGGCATCGAAGGCGGTGAAGCGCATGCCGTTGGTGTGGAACGGCAGCTTCTGGCGCTTGTTCATGATCAGGTCGTGCTTCTCGTCGAAGCCGATCTCGTGACGCCCGAACAGGTTGATGCGCTTGGTCTTGCGGATGCGTTCCAGCGCCGCCGGGATGATGTCCGGGTCGATCTGGTTCGGCCAATGGCCTTCCAGGCCCATCAGCACCGCCTTGTCGGTGCCGTGGCCGCGGCCGGTCAGCGCCAGCGAGCCGAACACCTCGGCGCGCACGCGCGCGGTGCGGGCGAGGTCCGCGCCGCTCTCGCCGGTGCCGCAGCCTTCCACCAGCCAGCGCTCGATGAAGCGCGCGGCGGCGCGCATCGGGCCGACGGTGTGCGAGGAACTCGGGCCGATGCCGATCTTGAACAGGTCGAAACTGCTGACTGCCACGTTTGGCTGCTCCAACTGGGGTCGGACGTTGCTGGCGACCCGCGCGAGGCGGCGCGGCGCGCCGGCGCCGCGAGGGCGTGTATACGCTTATTCTACGCGCGGCCCGCGTCGCTCCGCGCCCGGATTTGCGCGGCGCCGCACGCGATCGCGCCATACCCGGGCGCATTGAACAGCTGCCGGCCGAGCGCCGGCGACGAGACCAGGAAGCGACTGTGCTGACTTTGTTCCAACGCGACGATTGCCACCTGTGCGACCTGGCCCTGGCGGTGCTGGCGCAGGCGCGCGCGCCGGAGTTCGAGAGCGTCTTCATCGACGAGGACGCGGCGCTGGAAGAACGCTACGGCACGCGGGTGCCGGTGCTGCGCGACGCGGCGCGCGGGGTGGAACTGGATTGGCCGTTCGATGCGCGAACGCTGGCCGCCTGGCTGGCGCAGGCCTGAGGCGGTGTTCGCCGGCCTGCACGATGCGCTGCTGGTGGGCTACGAGGTCGACGGCGAGCGCGGCCGGTTGATTCTGTCGTTGCGCCCGCACCACGGCAGCGCGCCGGGGCCGTTCCGGATCGAGTTCGAGGGCGTATTCGCGCACCGCTTCGACGCGCCGCTGTTGCCGGCCATCGTGCTGGACCTGGAGCAAGCGCCGGCGCAGGCGCTGATCGAGGAGGAATGGGATGACATCCAACTGCGCGCACGCCGCAACGGCTGGCCCGGCGGGCCTTGGAAAATCGGCGACCTCCAAGCGGCGCGGGCGTGGGTCGAGCGCGAAGGCCTGAAGGCCTACTGGCTGAGTTCCAGCTACGGCCTGGACGGCTGGATCCTGGCGCGTTCTGTCCACATGGCGGCAGAGCAGCCGTAAGCCCCTGTAGGAGCGGCGCGAGCCGCGACCGCGACAACGCCGCTACGACGCAAGTTTCGACGCAGGTGCGTTGTCGCGGTCGCGGCTCGCGCCGCTCCTACAGGGGGATCGCAAAGAAAAACGGGGCCGCGTGGGCCCCGTTTGTGCTTGCAGCGCGGGCTTACTTGGCCGGCGCGAAGGTGACCTTGGTGCTCACCGCCACTTCGTTGGGAATGATCGAGGTGTCCTTCCAGTCGCCGTCGCCGACCTTGAAGTCCAGGCGCTTGACCGTGGCCTTGCCGGCCAGCACCGGCTTGTCGCCCGGGGTCCAGGTGAAGGTCAGCACGACCGGCTGGCTGACGCCGCGCAGGGTCAGGCTGCCGTCGGCGGCGTACTTGTTGCCGCCCAGGCTGCGGAACTTGGTCGCGCTGTAGCGCGCCTGCGGGAACTTGGCGATGTCGAAGAAATCCGCGCCCTTGAGGGTGTCGTCGCGTTCGGCGTTCTTGGAGTTGGCGCCGGCCAGCGGGATCACCACGTCGAGCTTGGAGCCGTCGAGCTTGGCCGGGTCGAAGCTCAGCCGCGCGGTGAAGCCGGGGAAGCTGCCGGCGAAGACTTCGCCCTGGTACTTGGTGGCGAAGGTCAGGCTCGAGCCGGCCTGCTGCACGTAATCGGCGGCGAAGGCCGGCGCGGCGGCGAGGGTCAGGGCGGCGGCCAGGGCCAGGGACTTAAGGCGCATTGCGGTTCTCCGGGGAAGCGGGGGAAGAGGGGGCGGGTTGCGGCTCGGCGGCGGCGCTGGCGAGGCGGCGCCGGCCCGGCAGCATCCGGGTCAAGGTGTCGTCGTTCTGGAACAGATGGTGGTAGAACGCGGCCGCGGCGTGCGCCAGCACCAGCGCCAGCAGCAGCCAGAAGCCGTATTCGTGCAGGTTGCGGCTCAGCTGGGCGAGCTCTTCGTTGCGCGCGGCCAGTTTGGGCAGGTTGAACAGGCCGAAGTACTGCAGCGGGTAGCCGGCGGTGGAGTTGAACAGCCAGCCCGACAGCGGCAGCGCGAACATCAGCGCGTACAGCGCCCAATGGGTCAGCGAGGCGACGCGTTCCTGCCAGTGCGGCGTGCCCGCCACCGGCTTGGGCGCGCCGGCGTAGGCGCGCCAGGCCAGGCGCAGCGCCACCAGCACCAGCAGGGTCAGGCCCAGCGACTTGTGCAGGGCGTAGATCTTGATCTTCGACGGCCCGTTGCTCATGTCGGTCATGGTCAGGCCGATGATGGCCAGGGCCGTGATCAGCAGCACGATCAACCAGTGCAGCGATTGGCTGACGGGGCCCCATCGGTCGGCGGTGTTCTTCAAGGTCATCGGCTGGGCTCCGGTCGGGGCTGGGCGGGGGCGGGCGGTGCGGGGTCGGGTCGCACGGAATCTGAAGGGGCCGGCGGATCGGCCTGGGCGGCGTCGCTGTCGTCCCCGGCAGCGGCGGAGGCCGCGCTCTTGGGCGAGTCGCCGACGTATTTGTCGCGCACCGCTTCGGCTTCGATGCGCAGCTCCACCTCGTCGCCGATCACCGACTTCCAGGCGTCGATGCCGAACGCGGCGCGGCTGAGCGTGGCGGTGGCGGAAAACCCGGCGGTGCGGTGGAACGGCGGCAGCGGGTGGCGCTTGAGCGCGTTGAACTTGACGTCCAGGCACAGCGGGCCGTCGACGCCGTGCAGGCTCAGGGTGCCGCAGACCTTGAAGCGCTGCGGGTCGCCGGCGGCGGGTTCGACCTGCGCGGACACGAAGCGCGCGGTCGGCCAGCGCTTGCCGTCGAGCAGGTTGCGCGCCAGCGCGGCCTTGTTCCATTTGTCGTCGCCCAGTTCCAGCCGGGTCAGCGGCACCTGCACGTCGAGGCGGGCGCTGCGCCAGTCGGCCGGGTCGAAGCGCAGGCTGCCGGCCGCGCCGGAGACGGTGCCGATGGCCTGGGAGAAGCCGGCGTGGGACAAGGCGAACATCACCCGGGTGTGGACCGGGTCGAAGCCGTAGCTCGCCAGGCCCGCCGCCGCGTCCGCCGGTGCCGGCGCCTGTTCGGCGAGGGCGACGCCGGGCAGCGCGGCGAGCGCGGCCAGGACGATGGCGCAAGGGCGGTTGAGAGACATGGCAGCTCCGGCAAGGTTCGGCAGGGATTCTAGGCACAGCGGCGCAAGGCCGCGTTCAGACGCGCGCAACGATCCGTTTCGGCGCGCCGGCGAACCGGTCGGGCCGGCTCATCGCAGCGCGCGGCCGGCGGCGGATCGCCGATGAGCGGACCGCTCACAAAACGAGGCCCGCGGCGGGGCGGAAGTTCCGCGACTTGCCTCGCGGGCCGGTTATCGCCGAGCCTTATGCCCGGGGAAAGTGCCGGATGCGGTCACGGAAACCGTAATCCGGCGGCCATGATGCGGTCAGCCGTTCGTCAGCGAGGCGTCAGTTTCGCTGTCCTGCGCGCCGCCGATGCGCCGCCAGGACGGCTTGTTTCGAAGCGGGAGGGAACCGGATGCGGGCAATGCGGTTAGGCGCGCGATCGCGCGCGGCGCGAGCCTGGGCACGGGCGCTGTGGTTGTGCGCCGGCCTGGCCGCGGCGGCGCCGTGGGCGGCCGCGGGCGTGCCCGAGGCGCCGCGCGCGCGCATCATCGGCGTGGCCGACGGGCTGCCGTCGAGCAAGGTCAACGGCATGGCCTTCGACCACGCCGGCTACCTGTGGCTGGCCACCACCGACGGCCTGGCCCGCTACGACGGCGTCGGCATGAAGGTGTGGCGGCACGTGCCCGGCGATCCGGCCTCGCTGCCCGGCAACGACCTGACCCTGGTCAACGTCGACGACCGCGACCGCATCTGGGTCGCCGCCGAAGGCCGCGGCCTGAGCATGATGGACGTGCGCCGCGAGGGCTTCGTCCACTACCGCCGCGCCGAGCACCCGCAGATCGGCAGCGACGACACCTTCACCGTGGCCAGCCGCAACGGCGAGGTCTGGTTCGGCACTTACGGCGGCGGCCTGCACCGGATCGACCGCAACGGCCGGATCGAGCGCTTCATGCCCAAGGACGGCGACCCGCGCAGCCTGCCGTCGCCGACCGTGCTGACCCTGAGCTACGACGCCCGCGGCGATCTGTGGGCCGGCACCTTCAAGGGCCTGGCGCGCTGGACCGGGCACGACTTCGAACGCATCGGCCTGCCCGGCGAGGATCCCACGCCCTGGGTGTTCGCCATCGCCCCGGTCGGCGAGCAACTGTGGGTCGGCAGCAAGACCGGCCTGCACCGGCGCGAGCGCGACGGGCGCTGGACCGACCCGGACTACTCGGCGATGTTCGCCCAGCTCAACGCGGTGCTGAGCGTGGCGCCGGACCGCGACGGCAGCCTGTGGCTGGGCACCCAGCGCAGCATCTGGCGGGCCACGCCGCAGTCGGTGCCGGCGCCGATGGCGCTGGGCCCGGCGCGGCCGGCGCGGCCGGTGCAGCAGATCGTCGGCCAGGACGACGGCTCGTTCTGGTTCCCGCTGGCCGGTGTCGGCGTGGGCTATCTGCGCCCGGACTGGCGCCGCATCGCCCAGTACTCGCGCGAGCGCGGCAGCCTCAGCAGCGAGCTGTACACCGCGCTGGCGCCGTCGGCGCGGCGCGGGTTCTGGCTGATCGGCGCGCGCGGCGAGATCGAGCGGCTGGGCCAGGACGGCGTGGTCGAACCGATCAGCGACGGCCCGCACGACGCGCTCAGCAAGGGCGGCATTCCCAACACCGCGGTCGAGGACCGCCAGGGCCGGCTGTGGGTCGCCACCAGCCGCAACAACCTGGTGCGGATCGATCCGTCCGGCGCCTGGCGCGACTGGGGCGAAACCGGGCCCGACCCGGTCCTGCCCGGCGAGCCCGACCGCATGGCGGTCGCGCCCGACGGCACCCTGTGGATTTCCTACCTGACCCAGGGCCTGCAACAGCGCGACCCCGACAGCGGCCGCGTGCTCGCCACCATCGCCGTCGGCCCGGAGCAGGGCATCGGCAACGGCGACTTCGACAACATCGGCTTCGCCCCCGACGGCACGCTGTGGATCGCCTCGGGCGAGGGCCTGCTCAGCCGCGACGCCAAGCGCAACGTCATGGCCGCGGTGCCGGGCCTGCCGCGCGACCGGGTGTTCGGCTTCGCCTTCGAAAGCGCCGACAGCCTGTGGCTGCAGCGGCTCAATGGCCTGGAGCATTACCAGCGCGAAGGCGGACGCTGGGAACTGCGCGACCGCGCCGGCGTGGAGCGCGGCATTCCCGCGGTCGAAGGCACCGGCCTGTTCCGCGACCGCGCCGGACGGCTGTGGCTGCCGACCGCGCGCGGCCTGTTCCGCTGGGATCCCAAGCAACTGCGTCTGCGCCGCTTCGGCGTGCAGGACGGCATGAGCAGCCAGGAATTCCTGCGCCGCGCCAGCGTGCTGACCGGCGACGGCACCTTGGCCGCGTCGCTGTCGGACGGCAGCGTGGTGCTGATCGACACCGCCTGGCCGGACCCGGCGCCGCGCCAGCCGCGGCTGGTCTGGCATCAGCTCGACGTGCGCCGCCACGGCCGCTGGGTGCCGCTGGCCTTGAACAAGCCGGTGCGGCCGTCGGGCTCCGAGCGCGCCTCGCGCTACGAAGCGCTGCCGACCCTGGCGCCGGACGACCGCGAGATGCGCGTGCAGATGCGCCTGCTGTCGTTCGACGACCCGCAGGCCAACCGCTACTACACCCGCCTGGAAGGCTACGACAGCGATTGGGTCGCGGTCGGCGAGAGCGGCGAGCGGGTGTTCGCCGGCCTGCCGCCGGGCAGCTACGTGCTGCACGCGCGCGCGATCGACGCCAACGGCAACACCGCGCTGGAGCGCGTGCTGGAATTCAACGTGCGCCCGCCGTGGTGGCGCACGCCGCCGGCGCTGGCGGCGCTGCTGGGCCTGCTCGCGCTGGCGGCGTGGTGGGGCACGATGCTGTACCGGCGCCGGCTGGCGCGGCGGCTCAACTGGCAGCGCGCCGAGCACGAGCGCGAAGTGGCCAAGCAGGCTTCGCTGGCGAAGACGCGTTTTCTGGCGACGCTAGGGCATGAAGTGCGCACGCCGATGACCGGCGTGCTGGGCATGAGCGAGCTGTTGCTGGATACGCCGCTGGATCAGAAGCAGCGGGGCTACACCGAATCCATCAGACGCGCTGGCGAACACCTCTTGCGTTTGGTCAACGACGCGCTCGACTTGGCCCGGATCGAATCGGGCAAGCTCGAACTCGCGCACGAACCGTTCGATGTGCGTGCGCTGGTCGCGCAAGCGGCCGACCTGATGCGGCCGCTGGCGCAGCAGCGCGGCCTGCGCTTCGAAGTGGACGTGGCCGCCGACGCGCCGCGCGGCCTGCGCGGCGACACCAGCCGGGTCTGCCAGGTGCTGCTGAACCTGCTCGGCAACGCGATCAAGTTCACCGACGTCGGCGCGGTGAGCCTGCGCGTGGAGCGGTTGACGCCGCAGGGTGTGCGCTTCGAAGTCAGCGACACCGGCCCGGGCCTCAACGAAGAACAGAAGCAGCGCCTGTTCCGCCGCTTCGAACAGGCCGAAGGCGCGCGCACCGCCGCGCGTTACGGCGGCAGCGGCTTGGGACTGGCGATCAGCCAGGAACTGGCCGCGGCGATGGAAGGGCAGATCGCGGTGTACAGCGAACCGGGCCAGGGCGCGCGTTTCGTGTTCGACCTGCCGCTGGCCGAGGCGCCGCCGCCGGTGCAGGCCGCGGCGTCGGTCGAACCGTCGCTGGCGCGGCCGCGGGTCGGTTCGCGCGTGGTGCTGTTGGTCGAAGACGACCCGACCGTGGCCGAGGTGATCGCCGGCCTGTTGCGCGGACAGGGCCATCGCGTCGCCCACGTCGCCAACGGCCTGGCGGCGCTGGCGGAAACCGCGACGGCGCGGTTCGACCTGGCGCTGCTCGATCTCGACCTGCCCGGCATCAACGGCCTCGACCTCGCCCGGCAACTGCGAGCGCAAGGCTTCGTCCAGCCGCTGGTCGCGGTGACCGCGCGCGCCGACGCCGACGCCGAACCGCAGGCGCGCCGCGCCGGCTTCGACCGGTTCCTGCGCAAGCCGGTGACCGGCGCGATGCTGGCCGATGCGCTGGGGGAGATCTTCGAGCGCGAGGCGTGAGCGCGCCGCGCCGCGGCGGCGCGCGCGTCCGGCGCCCGCCGCCGCGCCTGCCGCACTTGTGACCGCCAGCGCATTGCGCGCGTTCGCCGTGCGCTTGCGCACAGTCGGGCCCGTTGCGACGATAGGCTTACCGGCCTTACCGGGACTCAATCGCTCGCGGTCCAGGAGGAGCCCCGTGCTGGTACGTTGTTGGTGTCTGCTCGCGTTGCTGCTGTGCGCCGCGTCGTGCATCGAACAGGCGCAGGCGCGGCTGCCGGAAACGCCGCGCTTCCGCCGCTTCGGCCAGGAACAGGGCGTGCCCAAGTCGGTGGTCGCGGCCGAGCTCGACCACCAGGGCTATCTGTGGATGGCCACCGAGGACGGGCTGGCGCGCTACGACGGCGTCGAATTCAGCCTGTGGCGCCACACCATGGGCCTGTCCGGTTCGCTGCCGGACAACATGCTCGAAGACCTCTACATCGACGCCGGCGACCGCATCTGGGTCGCCAGCCGCAACGGCCTGAGCGTGCTCGGCGCCGACCGCAAGGAATTCGAACGACTGTCCTTCGGCGGCGGCAACGCCAGCTGCAGCGACAACGTCACCTTCGTCACCGGCACGCCGGACGCGGCGATCTGGACCTCCACCTACGACGGCCACCTGTGCCGCATCGCCCCCGACGGCCGCGGCGTGGAGCGCTTCGAGCCCGGCGTCGGCGCCGCCGCGCGCCTGCCGCGCGGGCCGATCACCGCGATGATGACCGACCCGCGCGGGCGCCTGTTGGTCGGCACGGTCGGCGGGCTGGCGCGCTTCGACGGCAGCCGCTTCGAGCGCGTCGGCCGCGACGAAACCGCCGGCTTCAGCGTCGGCGAACTGTCGCAGGACACCGACGGCGCGATCTGGGTCGGCACCGACAACGGCCTGTTCCGCCTCGACGGCGACGACCGCATGACCCCGGCGCCGTGGAAGCTCGGCGAAGACGCCAACAACGGCATCGTCGTCAGCGACCTGTCCGGCGGGCGCTGGATCGGCACCACCGCCGGCCTGTACCGGGTCGATGCCGACGACAATGTGCGCCTGCTTCAGGACGACGCCGGCGACGGCCTGTGGGACCGTCGCAGCGGCGTGCTGCAGATGCTGCGCGATGAAGAGGGCGGCATCTGGCTGGTGACGTATTCGCAAGGCCTGGTGTACCTGCCGCCGGACTGGAACCGCTTCGCCTCGGTGACCTCGGTCGGCGGCCGCCAGATCGACCGGCTCGACGCGCGCGACATCGCCTCCGACGGCGACGGCGGCTTCTGGTTGCTCAGCGCCACCGACCTGTACCGGCTGCGCGCCGGCAGCGGCACGCTGGAGCCGGTGGCCGACTCGCGCGGGGCCGGCCTGAAGTGGATGCACACCGTGTTCGCGCGTCCCGACGGGCGGCTGTGGATCGGCCATTCCACCGGCCTGAGCCTGTTCGACCCGGCCAGCGGCGAGGCCCGCAGCTGGCCGCTGGATCCGCATCGCCCGCGCGTGCAGGGCACGGTGTGGTTCCTGCACGAACTGCCCGACGGCGGGCTGTGGCTGTGGTTCTCCGACGGCAGCGTGCACCGCTACACCCGCGACGGCGATCCGTTGCCGCCGGGCGAGATCGAAAAGACCCTGGGCACCGCCGCGTTCCTGACCAGCCCGGCGACGTTCCGCGCCGGCCCCGACGGCCAGCCCTGGTTCGCCGGCAGCACCGGCCTGCAGCGTTGGGACGGCGACGGCTTCGTCGCGGTGCCCGGCGGCGGCTTCAGCGACATTCAGGCGATGAGCTTCGCCGGCCCGCAGCGGCTGTGGCTGGCGCGCACCGGCGCGCTGGAGGCGTATCGCTGGAAGGACGGCCGGCTGATCCTCGAGCGCCGCATCGACAACACCAACGATTACCCCGACGCCAACGTCTCCGGCCTGCTGGTGAGCCGCAACGGCACGGTCTGGGCGACCACGACACGCGGCTTGCTGATGGTCTCGCCGGACGCGCGCCGGCTGCGCCTGTTCGGCCTCGGCGACGGCATCCCCAACGTCGAGCTGACCCGCACCAGCCCGCACCGCAACGCCGACGGCATCGCCGCGGCACTGTCGCTGGACGGCATGGTGCTGTTCGACCTGGACACGCCGTTCCCGAGCGCGCGCCCGCCGCGGCTGTCGCTGGAAAGCCTCAGCGTGCGCCGCGAGGAAGACGACTGGGCGCTGTCGCCGGCCGGCGGCCGGGTGCAGCTGGAATCGGACGACCGCGACTTCCGCGTGGTCGCGCGGCTGATGTCGTTCCTGGATCCGCGCTCGCACGTCTACCGCTTCAAGCTCGACGGTTACGACCCGGACTGGATCGAGCAGCGCGCCAACGGCGAGCGGGTGTTCTCGCGCCTGGACCCGGGCGAATACCGGCTGTGGGTGAAGGCGGCCGGCGCCGACGGCATCTGGTCCGAACCGGTCGGCTTCGAACTGCACGTCAAGCCGCCGTGGTGGCGCTCGACCTGGGCGCAACTGGTGTTCACCGTGCTCGGCATCGCCTTGCTCGGCATCGCCGCGATCGCGTATCGCCGCCGCCTGGGCCGGCGCAGCGCGTGGCAGCTGGCGGTGCACAAACGCGAAGTGGCCGAGCAAGCCTCGCTGGCCAAGACCCGGTTCCTGGCGACGCTGGGGCATGAGGTGCGCACGCCGATGACCGGCGTGCTGGGCATGAGCGAGTTGTTGCTGGATACCTCGCTGGACGAAAAGCAGCGGGGCTATACGGAGTCGATCAAGCGCGCGGGCGAACACCTCTTGCGGTTGGTCAACGACGCGCTCGACCTGGCCAGGATCGAGTCGGGCAAGCTGGAACTGCAGGACCGCCCGTTCGACCTGCGCGCGCTGGTCGAGGAGGCCGCCGGGCTGATGCAGCCGCTGGCGCGCCAGCGTGGGTTGAAGTTCGAGGTCAAGATCACCGCCGACGCGCCGACCGGGCTGCGCGGCGATCCGCACCGGGTCAGCCAGATCCTGATGAACCTGCTCGGCAACGCGATCAAGTTCACCGAGGAAGGCCGGGTCGGGCTGCGGGTCAGCGCGCTGGAGCCGCAAGGCGTGCGCTTCGAAGTCAGCGACACCGGCCCGGGCCTCAACGACGAACAAAAGGCGCGGCTGTTCCGCCGCTTCGAACAGGCCGAAGGCGCGCGCACCGCGGCGCGCTACGGCGGCAGCGGCTTGGGGCTGGCGATCTGCCAGGAACTGGCCGCGGCGATGGACGGGCAGGTCAGCGTGGTCAGCCAGGCCGGGCAGGGCGCGCGCTTCGTGCTCGACCTGCCGCTGCCGTCGGCGCCGCCGCCGCCGCCGTCGGCGCCGCGCGACCGTTACTCGCCGCGGGTGCCGGTGGCGCCGGAGCGCAGCGTGCCGCGCGCGATCCTGCTGGTCGAAGACGACGCCACCGTGGCCGAGGTCATCGCCGGCCTGTTGCGCGCGCAGGGCCACCGCGTCGCCCACGTCGCCAACGGCCTGGCGGCGCTGGCGGAAACCGCGACGGCGCGATTCGACCTCGCGCTGCTCGATCTCGACCTGCCCGGCATCAACGGCCTGGACCTGGCCCGGCAACTGCGCATGCAAGGCTTCTCGCGGCCCTTGGTGGCGGTGACCGCGCGCGCCGACGCCGACGCCGAACCGCAGGCGCGCCGCGCCGGGTTCGACCTGTTCCTGCGCAAGCCGGTCACCGGCGCGATGCTGGCCGAAGCCATCGAGACGGTGCTGGCGCAGGCGGAGGAGCCGTGACCGAGCCGGCCGCCGCCGGCCGTCGCGGCGTGTGGCGCGCGCTCGCCGCCGCCGCCGCGCTGCTGCTCGCGCTGTGCGCGCTGCCGGCCGCCGCGGGCCTGCCGGAAACGCCGCGGCCGCGCCAGCTCACCGTCGCCGACGGGCTGCCGTCGAACACCGTCAACCGCATCGCCGAAGACCGCCACGGTTATCTGTGGATCGCCACCAGCGAAGGCCTGGCGCGCTACGACGGCACCGGCTACCGGGTCTGGCAGCGCGAGCAGGGCCTGCGCGACAACTTCCTGTGGGCGGTGCACGTGGACGCGCGCAACCGGGTCTGGGTCGGCACCGCCCAGGCCGGGCTGGCGATGCTCGACCCGCAGCGCAAGCGCTGGACCTATTTCGACCGCGCCAACACCCCGGCGCTGGTCGACGACTGCGTGTGGTCGATCGCCTCCACCCCCGACGGCGCGCTGTGGTTCGGCACCGAGCGCGGCGGCCTCTACCGCATGGACGCCGACGGCGAGCTGCAACGCTTCATGCCGCGCGCCGGCGACCCGCGCAGCCTGCCCAGCGAAGGCGTGGTCAACCTCGCCGTCGCCCCCGACGGCGCGCTGTGGATCGCCACCCTGGCCGGCGCCGCGCGCTGGACCGGCCACGATTTCGAACGCGTGCCGGCCGGCGCGCTGAAGTCCGACATCGTCAATTCCATCGCCTTCGAACGCGACGGCACCGCCTGGTTCGGCACGCCCGCCGGCGCCGGCATGCGCCAGCCCGACGGGCGCTACCAGGCCGAGCCCTGGGCCGGCTTCGCGCCCAAGCTCAAGGTGATCGACGTGCTGCGCCGCGACCGCACCGGCCAGTACTGGTTCGACCTGCCGCAGGGCCTGGGCGTGGGCGGGCCGGACGGGATCGAGGTGGTGCCCTTGTTCAGCGCCACCAGCCAGGGCCTGGTGCGGCCGAGTTGGTCGGGCGCCTACGAGGACCGCGAAGGCGGCCTGTGGTTCGCCAGCAACGGCCACGGCCTGTGGTACCTGCCGCCGAACTGGCGCCAGTTCTCGGTGCTGACCCGGCGCGTCGACGATCCGCGCTCGATCGCCAACGGCCACGTGCGCGGGATCGCGGCCGCCGCCGACGGCGACATGTGGCTGGTCGGCAGCGGCGGCGTGCTCGACAAGCTCGATCCGGAGACCGGCCAGGTCGTGCATTTCGCCAAGGATTTCAGCGGCGGCATCGCCCTGGACCGGGTCCTGGCCGACCGCCGCGGCGTGGTTTGGGTGAGTTTCTACGGCGGCCTGGCGCGGATCGACGCGACCACGCGCGCGGTGCGCAGCTGGCACCGCGGCGACGGGCGCGACGCCAGCATCACCGGCACGGTCGAGCTGGTCGAAGGCGACGGCTGGGTCTGGCTGATCGGCAGCGACGGCGACGTGCAGGCGCGCGACGACGAAGGCGCGGTGCGCGAAGCGCTGCGCTTCGGCGAACGCGGCCTGCCGCGCGACCTGTCCGCGCCGGTGACCGGAACCGGCCCCGACGGCGCGCTGTGGCTGGCCGGCGACGGCCTGTGGCGTTGGGACCGCGCGCAGCGGCGTTTCGTCGACGTGCCCGGGATCGGCCACGGCCAGACCGTGCAGAGCTTCGCGTTCGAACCGCGCCCCGCCGTGGGCGCTGCGGGCGCGCGCCGCGCGCGCCTGTGGATCGGCGGCTTCGGCACGCTGGAGGCCTACGACTGGGACGGCCGGCGGCTGCAGCGCGCGTTCGGCCTGGGCGCGCCGGACGGATTGCCGGCGACCGAGATGCGCGGCATCAGCGTCGATGCCGCCGGGCTGGTGTGGATCACCAGCAAGCGCGGCCTGGTGCGGGTCGATCCGATCGCGCGCTCGGCGCGGGTGTACGGAGTCAAGGACGGCCTGCCGAGCCAGGAATTCAACCACGCGCCGGTGCCGCGCCCCGGCGACGGGCGATTGCTGATCGGCAGCCCCGAAGGCCTGGTGCTGTTCGATCCGGCGGTGGTGCGGCCCAGCCGCGAGGCGCCGACGCTGATCGTGGAAAGCATCGAGGTGCGCCGCGGCAGCCGGAAGGTCGCGTTCCCGACCGACGAAGCCGACCCGGGCCGGACGCTGCCGGGCAAGGTGCCGGCGGTGACCATGGCCGACGGCGACCGCGACCTGCGCGTGGTCGCGCGGCTGCTGTCGTTCAACAACTCGCAGAGCAACCGCTACCGCTTCCGCTTGAGCCGCTTCGATCCGGGCTGGGTCGACGTCGGCGCCAGCGGCGAGCGCGTGTTCTCGCAGCTCTCGCCGGGCGACTACCGCCTGCAGGTGATGGCCAAGACCGCCGACAACGTGTGGACGCCGCCGCTGACGATCATGCTGCACGTGGATTCGCCGTGGTGGTGGAGCTGGTGGGCGGTGCTGGGCGCGCTGGCGGTGCTGGCGCTGGTGCTGGCGTGGATCCTGATGGCGCACCGCAACCGCCTGCAACGGCGGCTGGCGTGGCAGCGCGCGGAGCACGAGCGCGAAGTGGCCAAGCAGGCCTCGTTGGCGAAGACCCGGTTCCTGGCGACGCTGGGACACGAGGTGCGCACGCCGATGACCGGCGTGCTGGGCATGAGCGAGTTGTTGCTGGATACGCCGCTGGATCAAAAGCAGCGGGGTTACACCGAATCGATCCGGCGCGCCGGCGAACATCTACTGCGGCTCGTCAACGATGCGCTGGATCTGGCGCGGATCGAATCAGGCAAGCTCGAACTCGCGCACGAGCCCTTCGATGTGCGCGCGCTGGTCGCGCAAGCCGCCGACCTGATGCGGCCGCTGGCGCAGCAGCGCGGGTTGGTGTTCGAAGTGCACGTAGCCGCGAGCGTGCCGCGCGGTTTGCGCGGCGACGCCAGCCGGGTCTGCCAGATCCTGCTCAATCTGCTCGGCAACGCGATCAAGTTCACCGAGGTCGGTTCGGTCAAGCTCAGCGTGGAGCGGCTGACCCCGCAAGGCGTGCGCTTCGAAGTCAGCGACACCGGCCCGGGCCTCAACGAAGAACAGAAGCAGCGCCTGTTCCGCCGTTTCGAACAAGCCGAGGGCGCGCGCACTGCCGCGCGCTACGGCGGCAGCGGGCTGGGGCTGGCGATCAGCCAGGAACTGGCCGCGGCGATGGACGGACAGATCGCGGTCTACAGCGAACCCGGGCAGGGCGCGCGTTTCGTGTTCGACCTGCCGCTGGCCAACGCCGAACCGCCGGCCGGCGCCGGCGGCGCGGCCACCCACCTGCCGCGGCCGCACGCGGGGCCGTTGGCGATCCTGCTGGTCGAAGACGACGCCACCGTGGCCGAAGTGATCGCCGGCCTGCTGCGCGCGCAGGGCCACCGCGTCACCCACGTCGGCAATGGCCTAGCGGCGCTGGCGGAAACCGCCACCGCGCGCTACGACATCGCCTTGCTCGACCTCGACCTGCCCGGCATCAACGGCCTCGACCTCGCCCGGCAACTGCGCGCGCAAGACTTCGCCCAACCGCTGGTCGCGGTGACCGCGCGCGCCGACGCCGACGCCGAACCGCAGGCTGCCGCCGCCGGTTTCGACCGCTTCCTGCGCAAGCCGGTGACCGGTGCGATGCTGGCCGAGGCGCTGGACGCATTGACCGCGCCGCGTAGCTAGTGCGGAGCTCGTACGTCCGCACCCGCAAGGTTTCGCAGCAGCCGAATTTTCGCGGTCGCGGCTCGCGCCGCTCCTACAGGTAGCGCAGGCAACATCACAGTCCCCCTGTAGGAGCGGCGCAAGCCGCGACCGCGCCACTGCGCCAACGACGCAATCCGCCTATCGCCATCGCGCCCTACCGGCTCGCATTCGCGTGACTGTCGTTCGCACCCGCACGCCCGCAGTGTAGTTGAATATCCGCGCTCGCGGCACGCGCCGCTGCTACAGGGAGTCACCGCACATCATGCAGATCGGAAACCTGTTCGCCGATGCGCAAGCGCCGGGCGAGGGCGAGCGCTTCGAAGCGCTGCTGACCCACCGCAACCTCGTGGTCGAGCGCATCGTCAGCTCCGCGCGCATCCAGCCGACGCTCTACACCCAGCCGCAGGACGAGTGGGTGGCGTTGCTGCAAGGCGAGGCCGAACTCGATGTCGCCGGCGAAACCGTGGTCCTGCGCGCCGGCGACTATCTGTTCCTGCCCGCCGGCACGCCGCATACGGTGCGGCGGGTCGCTGAAGGGAGCGTGTGGCTGGCGGTGCACCTGCACTGAGCGCACCGTCGCCGGGGCTCAGGGCAGGGCGACGGCGGTGATGTCGTCGTGATAGGCCACGCGGATGCGCGCGTCGCCGTTGGCGCTGCGCGAATCGGCCCGATACAGGCCCCACTTGAGATAACCGAATTCGCCGGCGAAACGCGGGTCGAAGGTGGCCAGACCGCGCAGGTCCGCCTTGCGTGTGTAGTCGGTTTCGCCGTCCAGGCGCACGTCGGCGGTGAAATAGCCGTCGTTCGCGCGCGACCACAGCACGTCCATGCGCAGGTCGATCCAGCGGTTGTCGTAGGGGCGGATGTCGTCGACCAGGACGATCTGGCCGCTGGCGCCGTAGCGCAGGACCAGCGCGTTGCGCTTCACGCCGATGGAGACATCCGGCCCGCCGCCGACGTGCTTGAACTGCCAGACGATGTCCAGCGGCGCGCTGACTCGGTTCCAGTCCTCCCAATCCTTGAGCAGCACGCTCACGGTGTAGCGGCGATGGTCGCCGGGCCGGTAGGTGCCGTTGGCGGCGCGGTTGCTCGCCGTTTCGCTGCGCGGCGCGTCGTTGGAGACGTAGGCGGGGGCGTCGAGCGCGACCTTGTGGCCGATGGCGAAGCGGCCCGAGCGCGGCAGATCGGTGGCGACGAATTCGGCATCGGCAGCGCTCGCGCCGCTGAGAGTCAATGCGGGCACGCCCGAGTCGCGCGTGCCGGTTTCGTAGTCCACGCGCAACGACGGCGCCTGTGCCTGCGCGCCGCAGGCACACAGGAGCAAGGCGAGCGCCGTGGATGGACGCTGCAGGGAAGGGAACATCGGTCGCATGGGCAGGATCCTGGAGTGGGAAAGCCGCGCGCAGATCGCGGCGGGGCCTACTCTAGGCAAGGCGCGGACGCGAAAAAACGACGCAGTGGCCGGGATCGACATGACGTTTCGTCATGTGTTTTCTCCTGCGGCCGCGACTGCGTGTACTCGTTGTGCATTAGAAATGCGTTTCGAATGCAGAAGGCGCACGTCGTTGCTGTCCGCGTGTGCGACGCTCAAAAAAAAACCGGCGCCAGGCGCCGGTTTATTCGTCGCAACTGCGAGCGCCTCAGCGCGCGCTCAACTCGTGCACCGCCGCGACCAGCGCGCCGACGTGCTCGGGCGACATATCCGGCGACAAGCCGTGGCCGAGGTTGAACACGTGGCCTTCGCGCGAGCCGCCGTTGCCGGCGCGGTAATCCTCGAGCGCGCGGCCGACTTCGCGGCGGATCGCCTCGGGCGAGGCGTACAGCGTCACCGGGTCGAGATTGCCCTGCAGCGCGGTGCGCCTGGCGATGCGGCGCGCCGCGTCGCCCAGGCCGATGGTCCAGTCCACGCCGACCGCTTCGGCGCCGCTGGCGGCCAGTTCGTCCAGGTACGGATCGTTGCCCTTGCCGAACAGGATCAGCGGCGCGCGCGTCTCGCCGTCGCCGCGCGGCAGTTCGGCGGCGATGCGCTGCAGATAGCGCAGCGAGAACTCGCGGTACATCGACGGCGACAGCACCCCGCCCCAGGTGTCGAACACCTGCAGCGCCTGCGCGCCGGCGGCGTACTGGGCCTTCAGGTACGCGATCACCGCGTCGGTGACCACGCCCAGCAGCTTGTGCATCGCCGCCGGGTCGTTGAGCGCGAGCGACTTGACCTTGGAATAGTTGTCGCTGCCGCCGCCTTCGACCATGTAGCAGGCGATGGTCCACGGGCTGCCGGAGAAACCGATCAGCGGCACCGAGCCGTTCAACTCGCGGCGGATGGTGCGCACCGCGTCCATCACGTAGCGCAGGTCGGTTTCCATGTCCGGCACGCCGAGCTTGTCGATGTCGGCGGCCGAGCGGATCGGGCGCTCGAACTTCGGGCCCTCGCCGTCGGCGAAGTACAGGCCCAGGCCCATCGCGTCGGGCACGGTGAGGATGTCGGAGAACAGGATCGCCGCGTCGAGCGGGAAGCGGCGCAGCGGCTGCAGGGTGACTTCGCAGGCCAGTTCCGGGTTCTTGGCCAGGTTGAGGAAGCTGCCGGCCTGAGCGCGGGTGGCGCGGTACTCGGGCAGGTAGCGGCCGGCCTGGCGCATCAGCCACACCGGGGTGCGGTCGACGGGTTGACGGCGCAGGGCGCGCAGGAAGCGATCGTTGGCGAGGGGCTGGCTGGACATGGGGTCGGGCGAGGGCCGTGGTTTCAGTTCGGGAAGTCGGGGCGGGAACCGCGTTGGAGCGGGGCGGGGCGTCGGTGCGCGGCGCGTCGCCGCGGCGGGCAGTGTGGATGTTGCCGCGAAGGGGCAGCAGTGGCGGTTTGTCCCACCCGTGCCGGCGGCGCCGCGGATTGCCTCATCGCGGCGCTTCGGCGCCCTGGCTGAACATCAGCTGGAAACCGCGCTTGAGCTGTTGGTCGCGGGCCTGCTCCAGCGCGGCGAAGGCGCTGTCGCGGTCGAGGAACTGCTCGCGCCGGACCGTGCTGCGGCCGCCGATCTGGCCGCTTTCGCGCACCAGGGTCCAGCCGCCGAGCAAGTCGGGCTGCAGCATCAGTTGCACGAAGCGCGGGGCTTCGTGGCCGTCGGGCCGTTGTTGGAGGAGTAGGCGCACCGGGCGATTGTAGCGGCAGCCGGGGCGGGGCCGGGCGGGCGCGCGTCGCGGGCCGCGCACCGCAGCGTTGCGCGGCCGCCGCCTCAGGCGCCCGGATGGACGCCGCGGAAGCCGCGCCGGTAGGCCGAGGGCGAGATCCCCAGGCGCGCGGCGAAGTGCTGGCGCAGCGAGGCGGCGCTGCCGAAACCGGTGTCGGCGGCGATCGCGTCGAGGCCGCGGTCGCTGGTTTCCAGCAGCCGTTGCGCCCGCGCCAGCCGCTGCCCGGCCAGCCATTCGCCCACCGTGGTGCCGGTGGCGTCGCGAAAGCGCCGGGTGAAGGTGCGCCGGCTCATCAGCGCACGCTGGGCCAGCGCATCCAGGCTGTGCGGGCGGTCCAGATGGGCGAGCGCCCAGGCCAGCACCTCGCCGAGGCGGTCGTCGCGCGCGGTCGCCGCCAGCGGCTGCTCGATGTACTGGGCCTGCCCGCCCTGACGGTGCGGCGCCACTACCAGCCGGCGCGCGAGCCGGTTGGCGGTGTCCGCGCCGTAAGCGCCGCGCACCAGATGCAGGCAGCAGTCCAGCGCCGCGGCGGTGCCGGCCGAGGTGGTGATGCGGCCGTCGTCGACGTAGAGCACGTCGCGTTGCAGCTGCACGCGCGGATAGCGCGCGGCGAAGTGCTCGCTCCACATCCAGTGGGTGGTGGCGCGGCGGCCGTCGAGCAACCCGGCCTCGGCCAGCGCGTAGGCGCCCAGGCACAGGCCGACCACGCGCGCGCCGCGTTCGTGCGCGCGCACCAGCGCGCGCAGCAGCGGCTCGGGCGGGCGCTCGTTGCCGTCGCGCCAGGACGGCACGATCACCGTGTCGGCCCAGGCCAGCGACTTGAGCCCGTGATCGGCGCTGAGGCCGAAGCCGGCGCGCGCGCGCAGCGGGCCGGGCTCGGCCGCGCACACCCGCAGCTCGAACGGCGGCAGCGCGGGATCCCCGCGCCGCTCGAACACCAGGCAGGGCACGGACAGATGGAAGGCGCTGATGCGGTCGAAGGCGACCACGGCCACGCGCGACAGCGGCGATTCGGCGTTCATGGCCCGATTGTACATGGCCCGATCCTGGCGACGATTGTCGTTCGGGCCAGTGTCGCCGGCGCCGCCGCGGGCGAACAATGCCTGCCGTCCCCACTCGCGGAGTTCCGCCATGCAAGCCTCGGGCCCCAAGCGCGCCCTGGTCGTCATCGACGTGCAGAACGATTACTTCGGCGGCGGCCTGCCGATCGAATGCCCGCCGCCGCAGCGCACGTTGGCGAATATCGGTCGCGCCATGGACGCCGCCCGCGCCGCCGGCGTGCCGGTGGTCGTGGTGCAAAACACCGCCCGCGCCGGCGCGCCGGTGTTCGACAAAGGCCAGCCGGGCTGGGAGCTCAACCCCACCGTCGCTTCGCGGCCGCGCGATCACTACATCGAAAAGACCCTGCCCAGCGTCTTCGCCGGCACCGACTTCGACCCGTGGCTGCGCGCCAACGGCATCGACACGATCGCCGTGGCCGGCTACATGACCCACAACTGCGACGCCTCGACCGTGTTCGAAGCCGCGCACCGCGGCTACCGGGTCGAGTTCCTCAACGACGCGGCCGGCTCGCTGTCCTACGAGAACAGCGCCGGCGCCGCCAGCGGCGAGGAGATCCACCGCGTGTTCTGCGTGGTGTTCCAAAGCCGCTTCGCCGCGGTGGTGGGCACCGATGCCTGGATCGCGGCGTTGAGCGCAGGCGAAGGTTTCGAGATCGATACGCCGTATGCGTCGAACCAGCGGGCGCGGGCCGAGGCGGCGTGAGCGCTCAGCCGCGCGGCGGCGGTGCGAAGTCGGGCACCTCGAACTTCGGCAGCGGCGCATCGACCTGCGCCGGCAAGCCTTCGTCGCGGCCGCTGCGCAGGAACTCGTAGACCGCTTTCTTCGCCTGCGGCGCGTCGCGCAACAGATAGAACGCGCCGTCGTGGCCGCCGCGGTGGACCACGATGGCGCGGCCGTTGCGGAAGTAGGGCAGCAGTTCGCGGGTGTTCTCCACCGGCGTGGAGGTGTCCCAGTCGCCGTGCACGAACAGCACCGGAATCTCCTGGCGGCGGGGCAGGCGGAAGCTATCTTTCATGCCCGGCGTCGGCCAATCCCGCGCGGAAGCGATGTAGGACTCGAAGTTCCATGCGCCCAGATAGTCCAGCGCCGGATCGCTGCGCAGCCGGTATTCGCGCGCGGCGCTGACGCCGAGGCCGGTGTCAATCAGCGGGCCGATCAGCTTGATCTCGCCGGCCGCGCGCTGGGCCGCGACTTCGCGCGCCCAGGCTTGGTAATGCTGGTGGTACAGCGAAAGAATGAAGGCCGGCCATCGCCCGGCCTCGTCGGTGTGCGCGAGCAAGGCCAGTTGCAGATCCTGCGCGCCGAGCGTCACTTCCTGCTCGCGTCCTTGCGCGTCGCGTACGCGCACCCGCACGGGACCGGCGGCGAAGCGCTGGTGCAGCGCGCGCACCGCGCCCATCATCCCGCCCGGCGGCAGGTAGGGCGCCAACGCGGGGTCGCGGTCGGCCTCGAAGCCGATGCGCTGCAACGCGGCGAACACGTGCGAGGGCATGTCGTAGCCATTGTCGAGCGGCTCCACGCCCGACAGCACCGCGCGTACGACCCGGTGCGGGAACAACTGCAGCGCCGCCAGGCTCCATTGCGAGCCGAAGCTGCCGCCGAACAGGCTGATGCGTTCGTAGCCCAGCGCGCGGCGCAGCTCGTCCACGTCGTCGGCGAGTTCGACGATGCTGTAGCCGGACAGGTCCTTGTCGGGATTCGCCGCGACCGCCGCGCGCGCCAGTTCGCGCATCGATCGCGCGTCGTCGTCGATCGAGGCCGGGCGGTCCAGCGGCGAGGCGGGATAGGCCGCGGTCAGGCGCTCGCCGCGCAGCGTGTAGCCGCGTTGTTCGACCACGACCAGATCGCCGACTTCGCCGAAGGCGAGCCACGAGCGCAGACGGCTTTGCGCGGATTCGCTTTTGTCGGTGAAGCTGCCGAGCACGCTGAGACCCGGCCCGCCGGGCAGCCAGAACACCGGCGGCGCGCCGGTGGCGCGCGGCGCCTTGATCCGGGCGAAGCCCACGCCGATCACGCGGCTGTCGGCGCGGGCGCGGTTTTCGCGCACATAAAGGGTACCGATTTCGTAATCGACCGGGCCGGACGGCCCGTCGACGCGGCCGCGTTCGACCTCGATCTCGCCGGGCCGATGCGCGGCGGCCGGGGCGGCGAAGGCGACGCCGCAGCACAGCAACAGCCAAAGGGACTGCTTCCAGGCGGACGTGCGCATCGGCGGATACCGGCGGCGGGAGTGGCGCCATGCTCTCGGCGATTTATCTTCATGTCAAGATACTTGCCGTGAATATAATCCGTCGCATGAGCCGGACGCCCGACCGCAAGACCCGCAAGACCGCCACCGATCCCGTGCCGGGGCGTCGCCAGTCCCGGCAAGCGCCCGCCGCGCCGCGCGCGGCCCGCGCCGCCGCCGCTTCCGCTTCCGCCGAAACCGCCGCCGAAACCGCCGAGCGCAGCGGCGACGTCGTCGACCAGCTGCTGCACGACTGGAGCCGCGAACGCCCCGACCTGGACGCCTCGGCGATGGCCGTGGTCGGCCGCGTGCTGCACCTGGGCCGGCTGTTCGAAGCCGACCTCAACCGCAGCCTGCGCGCGCTCGGCATCCCGTATTCGGACCTGGACGTGCTCGCCACCCTGCGCCGCTGCGGCGCGCCGTACCGGCTGACGCCGACGCAGTTGCGGCGCTCGGTGCTGCTGACCTCCGGCGCGATGACCGCCTGCCTCAACCGGTTGGAGGCGCGCGGCCTGATCGCGCGCAGCTTCGACGCCAACGACCGCCGCTCGCTCGCCGCCGAACTCAGCGCCGAAGGCGTGCGCCTGATCGACCGCGCCATCGGCGAGCGCTTCGCCCACGCCGAACGCAGCCTCGACGGGCTCGACGCGGCCGAACGCGCGCAACTGGCGCGGCTGCTGCGCAAGCTGCGGCTGCGGCGAGCGTCCTGAGCGGCGCCGGCCTCAGTACGAAGGCGGATTCTTCACTTCCACCCGCTTTTTCCAGGTGCCTATGCCGGTGTCGAGGTGGACGATCTCGCCCAGCTGCAGCGCATCGCCCATCTCGGCGTTGAGCAGCACCGTGCCGTTGGCGTATTCGTCGATCTCGTACTGCGGCCGGCCGCCGGACATGGTGCGGGTGGCGTTGACGAAGCGCAGGCCGGTGACCACGATCTGCCACTGCAGGCCGTCCGCGGTCAGGGTGGCGTAGGCCGGCGCGTCGTAGACGCCGCCGTTGCCGTAGTTGCTCACCGCCTGCGCGATCTGCGCGGTCAGCCGCTCCCAGGGCACGCCGAAGATCACCGTGCTGGTGCGCGCGTTGGGGTAATAGCCGAAACGCTCCACCGCGGCCTGCGCCGCGACTTCGGCGATCCCGGTGGGGTCGAAGTGCTTGTCGAGGAACTCGAACTCGTTGGCCACGTGGCGCTCCCGCTTGGACTGGACGGAGGGTTCGCCCGCCGCGGCGCCGGCCAGAGCGCGACCCGCCAGCAGCAGTTCCAGCAGCGAGGTGGCGTCCATCCGGCGCGATCCGCGGGGCGATGCCGGAAAGAACGCGGCCGCGTGCGCGACGTGAATCGCCCGTGGTCGAGGTGGTGCGGAGGCGGGGACGAAAACGACGACGGCGGCGCGTCGCCGCGCCGCCGTCGTTGCTGTCGGAACTGCGGCGGCGCGCCTGCGCCGCGGGGTCAACCGGCGGCCAGCACCGCCAGGACTTGTTCGTCCGCCACGCCCGCGACGATCCGCGCCGCGCCGGCGCGGTCCCACAGGACGAAGCGCAGGCCGGAGGCGTCGGCCTTCTTGTCCAGGCGCATGCGTGCCAGCAGGGCCTGCGGGTCGAGTCCGGCGGGGATGCGCACCGGCAGGCCGAGGCGTTCGAGCAGGCGCTGCAGGCGCTCGGCATCGGCGAGGCTGGAGCGGCCCAGCGCCGCCGACAGGCGCGCGGCCAGGACCATGCCCACCGCGACCGCTTCGCCGTGGTTGAGGCCGTCGCCGCTGGTGCCGGCGTAGCCTTGCTCGGTCTCGATCGCGTGGCCGAAGGTGTGGCCGAAGTTGAGCATGGCGCGGTCGCCGCGTTCGAACGGATCGCGCGCGACCACGTCGGCCTTGAACGCGCAGCTGCGCGCGATCGCTTCGCTGAGCGCGGCGTCGTCGCGGGCGAGCAGGGCCTCGGCGTGGCTTTCCAGCCAGTCGAGGAAGCCGGCGTCGAAGATCGCGCCGTACTTCACCACCTCGGCCAGGCCGGCGCGCAGTTCGCGATCGGGCAGGCTGCGCAGCGCCGAGGTGTCGGCGATCACCGCGCGCGGCGGATGGAAGGCGCCGACCAGGTTCTTGCCGCTGGGCAGGTCGACCGCGGTCTTGCCGCCGACCGAGGAGTCCACCATCGCCAGCAGCGTGGTCGGCAACTGCACGCAGTCGATGCCGCGCATCCAGCAGGCCGCGGCGAAGCCGGCGAGATCGCCGACCACGCCGCCGCCGAGCGCGATCACGGTCGCGTCGCGGGTCGCGCCGAGTTCGGACAGCGCGTGCAGGCACTGGCTGAAGCGCTCCAGGGTTTTCTCGTGCTCGCCGGGCGGGATCACGAAGCGGGCCACGCTCAGGCCGGGCCTGGCTTCGGCCAGCGCGGTGGCGACCTGGTCCAGGTACAGCGCGGCGACGTTGCCGTCGCTGACGATCAGCGCGTGGCGGCCGCGCAGCGGCTTGCCCAGGCGCGCGCCGTCGGCGAGCAGGCCGGGGCCGATTTCGATGCTGTAGCCGGACTCGCCGGACACTTCGACTTTGCGCGGCGCGCTCATGCGGTGACTCCAAAGGGGGAAGGGGCCGGCGAGGGCGGCCGCCGCCACAGCGCGTCGAGCCGCTGGGCCAGGCCCAGCGCGGCCTCGGCCGCGCCGGCGGCGCCGGTGTCGAAGGCCAGGTCGGCGGTTTCGGCGTACAGCGGCGCGCGCGCCAGGGCCAGTTCGCGCAGCACCTGTTCGCGGTCGCCGCGCGCCAGCAGCGGGCGGCTGCGGTCCAGGGCCAGGCGCTCGAGCTGCTGCTCGACGCTGACCTGCAGGTGCACGACGAAGCCGCGTTCGCGCAGCAGCCGGCGGTTGTCGGCCGCCAGCACCGCGCCGCCGCCGGTGGACAGCAGCAGGCCGTCGCCGCTCAGCAGTTCGGCCAGCACCGCGCTTTCGCGCACGCGAAAGCCGGCTTCGCCCTCGTGTTCGAAGATCTGCGCGATGCGCGCGCCGGCGCGCAGCTCGAGCTCGCGGTCGGCGTCGACCGCGCGCAGGCCGAAGCGCTCGGCCAGGCGCTTGCCGATGCAGGTTTTGCCCGAGCCCATCGGCCCGATCAGGATCAGATTGCTGGCCGGATTCATGCCGCGATTGTAGGGCACGGCGCCGCGGCGCGAGGAGGGCTGCGCGCGGCGGCGACGCTTGCGCCGGCTTAACGGACGCGGGCCTAGGCTCGGGGCTCCCGCCGTCGCCGGTTCCGCGCGCGCCGCGGCGCGGTCGTGTCCGCGCGCTACAGGAGAAACGCTCATGGCGGTCGCCAAGGTCATCGAACTCAGCACTTCTTCCAATATCGGCATCGAGGATGCGGTCAAGACGGGTTTGGCCAAGTGCGCTGAGTCGGTCAAGGACATTCAGGGGGCTTGGGTCAATGAGATCAAGGTCACTACCGATGCGGCGGGGAATGTGCAGGAGTGGCGGGTCAATTTGAAGGTGAGTTTCGTGGTGAAGTGAGGGGGCGGAACGACGGGTCCGGTGGTTCGTATCCGACTGTAGGAGCGACGCAAGTCGCGACTGCGAATACGCAACTACGGCGAAACTTGCGCAATGGCTGGGTTTTCGGGGTCGCGACTTGCGTCGCTCCTACAGGGGGCGTTCCGCGGGTGGTTCCGTCGTTATCGCTGTAGCGCGTGAGGGCAAGCGGACATCAAGAGCTTCCGTCCGCAAGCGGCCGGGTCACTTTCTTTGTCCAAAGCAACAAAGAAAGTAACCAAAGAAAGTGCTTTTCCTGTTTCGAATCAAGAGCCACTAGGGTTCGCAGCGGGCGCGGGGATGCGCCACACAGGCCATCCATGGCCTGGGTGGCGCACGGCGCACATCCTGTGCGCCGCCCTATCGGGTCTCTATTTGCCTGTGGCGAGTTCGGGGCGGCGGGGGGAGCGAAGAGCGAAGAGCGACGGCAACAGCAACGGCAACATGGATTCCGGCTTTCGCCGGAATGACGGGTTGGGAGGTTGCGGGGCTTTGGATGCTGCGGCGGAACTGCGTCGATTCGGTTGGATTCCGGGTTTCGAGAAGTTGCGGCAGAGCTGCGTCGCTGCCGCCCGATTCGCTATCGGCGAGCGGCCGGCATCGATACAGGCCGCCGCTGCGCATCCAGCACGACCGTCCGGTCGGCGATGTCCGGCAGGCTTGCCAGCGCTTGCCGGCTGACGCGCTCGAACAGGCTCACGAAACGCCGCACCTGGGCTTGGGTCATCGCCTGTCGGCGCGGATGGCGGGCCTGTAGCGCTTGCTCTTGCTGCCAGCGCCAGCCGGCGACCACTTCGAAGCCCGGCGGTTGCAGGAACAGCAGTCGGTCCAGGCGCGACCATAGCGAGGGATAGTCGGTGGCCAAGGCTTGATTGCAGTAGCCGCGCCATACGCCGGCGGGGTCTTCGTCGCGCTCCAGTGCGTTGACCGGTTCGGTCAGTTCGTCCTCGCGCTGCGCCGGGGCGCCCAGGAACCAGCCTTCGAACACGATCAGGTCGGCGCCGCGCGCTTGCGGCCAGCGCGATGGCGGCAGGCGGGTGTCGGCGAGTTTGTCGAAACGCGGCAGGCGGACGCTGGCGCCTTCGCGCAAGTCGTCGAGCACGGTGCAGGCCAGGGCGATGTCGTGGGTGCCGGGCGGGCCGCGCGTGGCCAGCAGCGGATGCACGCGGCGGCCCAGGCGCAGGCGTTCGCGCCGGCCGAGGTAGAAGTCGTCGATCGAGAGCACCGCCGCGCGCACTCCGCGCGCTTGAGCGGCGGCGGCCAGTTGCGCGGCCAGCGTCGATTTGCCGCTGCCTTGCAGGCCGCTGATCGCGTAGAGGCGCGCGCGTCCGGGCGCTGCGGCGATGGCGAGCGCGTCGTCGAGCGCGGCGGCCACGAACGCTGCGGCGAAACCGTGCGCGGCGTCGCGGCCGGCGGCGGGTTTGCCGGTTGTGGCGGACGCGCCCGGTTCGGCCCGGTTAGGGCCGGATGCGCGCGGGGCGGGCAGATGCGGACGCGGCGACATGCGCTCACAATAGCGCAATGACCCAGACCGCCGATTTGCTCAACGAAGCCCTCGCCACCTTCGACGTGCTGTTCGCCGAAGCGCGCGCCGCGGGCGAGCCCGATCCGACCGCGATGAGCGTGGCCACCGCCTCGCTCGACGGCCGCCCGTCCGTGCGCACGGTGCTGCTCAAGGCGCACGATGCGCGCGGCTTCGTGTTCTACACCCATCTCGACGGCCGCAAGGGCCGCGAGCTGCAGGCCAATCCGCACGCCGCGCTGCTGTTCCACTGGCCGCGCGTGCGCCACGGCGTGCAGGTGCGGATCGAAGGCGCGGTGGAGATCGTGTCCGATGCCGAAGCCGACGCTTACTTCGCCAGCCGCCCGCGCGGCAGCCAGCTCGGCGCGTGGGCGTCGAAGCAGTCGGAAACGCTGGAAGGCCGCGACGCCTTCGAACAGCGCCTGGCCGAGGCCGAGCGCTCGTTCCCGGGCGACGTGCCGCGGCCGCCGCGCTGGACCGGGCTGCGCGTGCGCGCGGACAAGATCGAGTTCTGGTACGGCGCCGATTTCCGCCTGCACGAGCGCTGGCTGTACGAGAGCGACCTCGCCGGTGCGTACAGCAAGCGGATGCTGTACCCGTGAACCCGCCGTGGCGCGTGCGCGCGGCCGTCGCCGCCGACCGCGCCGGCTGGGCGCGGTTGCGCGCGCAACTGTGGCCGCAGCAACGGCTGGAGGATCTGGCCGAGGAACTGGACGACTGGTTCGAGGACGCGCGCCTGGCCGCGTTCGTGGCGCAGGACGACGATGGGCTGTGCGGTTTCGCCGAAGCCAGCTTGCGTAGCGATTACGTCAACGGCACCGAGTCTTCGCCGGTGGCGTTTCTGGAAGGCTGGTACGTGGCGCCGCGGCGGCGCGGGCAAGGTGTCGGCCGCGCCTTGATCGCGGCAGTGGAAAGCTGGGGCCGCGAGCGCGGCTGTCGCGAATTGGCCTCCGATGCGCTGCTCGATCACCTGGATTCGCAGCGTGCGCATGAGGCTTGCGGGTTCGAGGAGACCGAGCGGGTGGTGTATTTCCGACGCAAGCTCGACGCACGGTAGTGGCGGCGCCGCGATTTTGTGGGAGGGCCTTCAGGCCCGACGCTTTTGTGCCGGATCGCGGCGAACCGAGCGAAAGGCGTCGGGCCTGAAGGCCCTCCCACAAGAGCCTTTGGCCTGAAGGCCCTCCACGAGTTCGTGGCCTGAAGGCCTGTCGCCGCAGCGGGCTTATCCCGCCCGCCGCTGCGCCCAGCCTTCGATGATCCGGCTCAGCTCCTCGATCCCCGCGCTCAGCGCCGCCGGCCCCGGCTGCAGGATGATCGGCGACTTGACCTCGTGCAGCTCGCCGTCGCGCACCGCCGGCACCTCGCTCCAGCCTTCGCGCGCGACGACGTGGTCCGGGCGGAATTTCTTGCCGCACCAACTGCCCAGGATCAGGTCCGGCGCGCGCCGCGCGGCTTCGCGCGGGTCGGCCAGGATGCGGTCGCGCGCCAGCGGCATCGCCGCGTGCTCGGGAAACACGTCGTCGCCGCCGGCGATGGCGACCAGTTCGGACACCCAGCGGATGCCGGTGATCTGCGGGCTGTCCCATTCCTCGAAATACACCTTGGGCCGGCGCGGCAGGCGCGCGGCGCGCTCGCGCGCGGCGTCGAGGTTGCGTTCCAGCTGCGCGGCCAGCGCGGCGGCGCGTTCGCCGGCGCCGACCAGCGCGCCTAGCCGACGCACGTAGTCGACGATGCCCTCGACGCTGCGGTGATTGCTGATCCACACCTCGATGCCGTGCTTGATCAACTCGGCGGCAATCTCGGCCTGGATGTCGGAAAAGCCGATCACGAAATCGGGCTGGAGCTTGAGGATCTCGCCGATCTTGGCGCTGGTGAAGGCGCTGACCTTGGGTTTTTCCTTGCGCGCCTGCGGCGGCCGCACGGTGAAGCCGCTGATGCCGACGATGCGGTGTTGCTCGCCGAGCAGGTACAGGGTTTCGGTGGGTTCCTCGGTGAGGCAGACGATGCGTTGCGGGCCCATGGGTCCAGGTGTCGACAGCGGGGGCTGCCATTGTCGGCGATTCGGGGGATGGGGCGGTGGCGTCGTGGTTGGATTTTCGCGGTCGCGGCTCGCGCCGCTCCTACATGGGCTCCCTGTAGGAGCGGCGCGAGCCGCGACCGCGAAAATACAGTTACCGCGCAAACTACGATGCGGCGCAGCATTTCCCGCCACCCCGCACCATCGTTTCCCCCGTCCAGTTCACAGTTCCCCACGGTATGGTGCAGCGCGGCGTGTTCCCGCCATACCCATTCGTACAGTCGTGGCGTCGGCGCGCTGCCGTCGTGTCCTGCGGAGGGACCATGTCGCGACTCAACCTGCGCCGCCTGTTCGGCGCGCCCGTGCTGTTCGCCCTGCTGTGCTGCGCCGCGGCCTTCCCCGCCAGCGCCGACGACTACACCAAGACCCGCTACCCGGTGGTGCTGGTGCACGGGCTGTTCGGCTTCGACGCGATCGGCGGCGTCTACGACTACTGGTTCGGGATTCCGCAGGCGCTACGCGACGGCGGGGCGACGGTTTACGTGGCCCAGGTGTCGGCGGCCAATTCCAACGAAATGCGCGGCGAGCAACTGATCGGCCAACTGGAAACCCTGAAGGCGCTGCACGGCTACACCAAGTTCAACCTGGTCGGCCACAGCCAGGGCGGCCCGACCGCGCGTTATGTCGCGGCGGTGCGGCCGGACCTGGTCGCCTCGATGACCTCGATCGGTTCGCCGCACGCCGGCAGCAAGGTCGCCGACACGGTCGGCGCGGTGTTGCCCGACGGTTCGCCGCTGCGGCCGCTGGTGGCCTCGTTCGTCAACGCCTTCGCGTCGTTGATCGGCACGCTGTCCGGCGGGCAGTCGCCGCAGGATTCGCTGGCCGCGCTGAAGGCGCTCGACAGCGCCGGCTCGGCGCGCTTCAACGCGCGCTATCCGCAAGGCAAGCCGACCAACGCCTGCGGCAGCGGCGCGGCGACGGCCGGCGGGGTGCGTTATTACTCGTTCGGCGGCGTGTCCAACTCAACCAACTGGCTGGATCTGTCGGACCCGGCGATGATCGCCGGCGGCCTGCTGTTCGGCGGCGAAGCCAACGACGGCCTGGTCGGTCGCTGCTCCAGCCACTGGGGTCAGGTGATCCGCGACGACTACGAGTGGAACCACCTCGACGAGGTCAACCAGATCGCCGGCCTGCGCGGCGTGTTCAGCGCCAACCCGACCAGCGTCTACCGCGCGCATCTCAACCGGCTCAAGAACGCGGGGCTGTAAGCCATGCGCGATACCGCGCTGGGCCTGGCGATGGCGGCGGTGGCGGTGCTGTCGATCGCCGCGGTGTTCGCCGTCGGCGGCGTGCTGGAACGCCCGCTGCTGCTGTCGTCGGCGCCGGTGATCAGCAGCGGCGCCGGCGGCAAGCTGGCCGATCCGGACGGCGCCGCACCCGCCGAGGCCGCGGCGCTCGCGCCGGCGCCGCGCGATTCGCTGCGCGACACCCAGATCGACGGCGCGGCCGCGCTGGACGCGCTCGGCCGGCCGCGCGCCGATCGCGAACTGCGCCGCTTGTTCGACTACTTCCTCGCCCGCAGCGGCGAACAGTCGCCCGAGGCGATCCGTTCGGCGCTGGCGCTGCACCTGCACCCGCAGTTGCCGCCGCCGGCGCTGGCCACGGTGCTGGCGTGGTACGACGCGTACGTCGCGCTGGAGCGCGACTCGGTGGCGACGGCGCAAGCCGCCGGCGGCGCCGACGCGGCGTTCGAGCGCGTGCGCGTGCTGCGCCGCGAGCGCCTCGGCGCTGCCTTGGCCGACGCCTTCTACGCACAGGACGAAGCCGACTACCGGCTGGCGCAACAGCGCGCACAAGCGCGCGGCGCGCTGTCGGCCGAATCCGATCCGGCGCAACGCGCGCGGCGCGCGGCCGAATTGAACGACGAGGCTGCGGCCGCGCCGGCGCTACAGGCGAGCGCGCAGTGGCGCGATGCGTTGGATCAGGAGCAGCGGTTCGAGCGCGACGGCGCCGACCCGGCCGCGCGTTACGCCGCGCGCGAAGCGCAGTTCGGCGCGGCCGCGGCGCAGCGCCTGGGCGAGCTCGACCAGCAGCGCGCGCAGTGGCAACTGCGCTTGCGCAGTTACGCCGCGCAGCGTCAGCGCGTGCTGGCCGACGGCGGCCTCAGCCAGGACCAGCGGCGCCGGCGGCTGGATGCGTTGCTGGCCGGGTTCGATCCGAACGAGCGGCGGCGGGTGGATGCGTTGACGCGCAACGGTGGGTTGCCGGGGCAGTGAGGCGCTGATGCTGCGTATCGTCGCGCGCGTTGCGGACGGTCTTGTTGCGTCAGCCGCGGCGTCGCCCAGCCGGCGCCGCAGCGCCGGCTGCAGAGGCAAGCCTCAGAAATAATCCCGGTTGAACTTGGCCCGATGGATGCCGTGGCCGTTGTCGGCCACCACCTCGAACCGCAGCGTGTCCGGCGGCGACACCTGGGCGGTACCGATGTAGTCGATCAGTTCGCCGTCGCGCATCTCGTGCATGCTCACGGTCTGCTTGCGGCCGAGCAGGTCGGTCGCGGTGGCCTGGATGCGCTGCGCGCTCAGCGCGCGCGCGTCGGCGTCTTCGCCTTGCCGCAGCGACATCACCAGCAGCACCGTGCGCGCATCGCGCGGCACGCCGTAGCGGCGCACCACCTGCTCGGGCAGCTTGTCGGTCTGCACCGCAGTGAGGTGCATGACCACCTCGCCGACCTTGACGCTCTCGCTGCCGGCGGCATTGCCCTGCGTCGGCGGCACCGAGGACTCGCGTCCGCACGCGGCCATCAGCGCCAGCGTCAATGCGGCGGCTATGCGGCCGGAGCGATAACGCAGCGGGCCGCTCATTCGTTCGCCGCCGACAACTGCCGGCCGCGCTCGGTCGCGGCGGCGATCGCGCGGTCGACCAGTTCGCGCAGGCCGCCGGCTTCGAAGGTTTCCACCGCGGCCTGGGTGGTGCCGCCCGGCGAGGTCACCCGCGCGCGCAGCGTCGCCGCCGGTTCGTCGCTGGCCTGCAGCATGGTCGCCGCGCCGAGCAGGGTCTGCACGACCAGCGCGCGCGCGGCGTCGGCGTCCAGGCCTTGCGCTTGGCCGGCTTGCTGCATCGCTTCGGCCAGCAGGAACAGATAGGCCGGGCCGCTGCCGGAGACCGCGGTGACCGCGTCCATCTGCGCCTCGTCGTCGATGCGCACGGTCGGGCCGACCGCCGACAGCAGTTCGGCGGCCTGGTCGAAGCGCGGCCGCGCCGCGGCGTTGGCGTACAGGCCGGTGATGCCGGCGCCGAGCAGGGCCGGGGTGTTGGGCATCGCCCGCACCACCGCCGCGCCGCCGCCGAGCCAGCGATCGAGCTGGCCGGCGGTGATGCCGGCGGCGATCGAGATCGCCAGCGGCGCCTGCGCGCGCGCCTGCGCGGCCAGCGAGGCGCAGACCTCGCGCATCACCTGCGGCTTCACCGCCAGCAACCACACCTGCGCGCCTTGCACCGCCTGTTCGCCGCTGTCGAACACCGGCACGCCGAAGTCGCGCGCCAGCGCCTCGCGCAGCGCCGGCACCGGCTCGGCCACGCGCAGGCGGGCCGGGTCGGCGCCGCGCGCGATCAGGCCGCCGATCAGGCTGCGCGCCATGTTGCCGCCGCCGATGAAGGCCAGGACGGGCGAGTGGGACGGGGAAGCGGGAGCGTTGGGCATGGAGTCGGGACCGGATCGTGGAGTCAGGGTAAGCGCGGCGTCGGCATCGGTACATCCTCGATGCGCGCCTGGAAGCGGTAGTCGGGCCGGTAGCGCCCGACGTAGGTCAGCGCGATCCGGCCGCTCCACAGGATATCGAAGCGCTCGCTGTCGCCGCGGCGGAGGAAGCGGATGCGGTGTTCGACCGCGCTGTCGTGGCCGAGCAGGTACAGGCCGAAGGCGAGCTCGTCGGCGTCGTCGATCTCTTCGCCGACCGGATCGACCACGAACTCGGCGCCGTCCAGCGCCGCGGCGGACAGCTGCGCCAGCGGGCCGGCACGAAAGCCGCCGTGCTCGCCCCAGAAGGTCGACGACAGGGTGCAGCGGTGATAGTTGCCCCACACCGACGGCGACTTCCAGCTGTCGTCCTCGGGTTCGTCCTCGTCCTCTTCGATCTCGCGCTCGGCGTAGTAGGCGGCGCTGACCAGGTGCAGGTCGAACCAGACCTCGCCGTCCTCGACCCGCGCGCTCCATTCGAACGCCTCGACCGCATGGCCTTCCGGCCACGGGTTGCCTTCGAACACGATCCGGCCGCGGCTCATGGCGCAGCCTTGGGCGGGCGCGCGCCGAACAGGGCGGTGCCGATCCGCACCAGGGTCGAGCCCTCGGCGACGGCGATGGCGAAGTCGTCGCTCATGCCCATCGACAAGGTGTCCACCCCGGCGAACTGCGCGGCGAGCGCGTCGAACAAGGCCTTGGCGCGGCGGAACGAGGGCCGGCGCTGCTCCGGGTCGTCATGCGGGGTCGGGATCACCATCAGCCCGCGCAGGCGCAGCGCCGGCTCGGCGGCGATCGCCGCGGCCAGCGCCGGCACGTCGCCGGGGCGGCAGCCGTGCTTGCTGGCCTCGTCGTCGATGTTGACCTGGATCAGCACGTCGAGCGGCGTGCCGGCGCGGCGGTGCCGGGCCAGCGCCGTCGCCAGCTTGGGCCGGTCCACGGTGTGCACCCAGTCGAACAGCGCCGCCGCCTCGGCGGCCTTGTTGGACTGCAGATGGCCGATCAGATGCCATTCCAGCGCCCGCCCGGCCGCGGCCGTGGCCGCCATCGCCGTGCGCTTGGCCGCAGCCTCCTGAACGTAGTTCTCGCCGAACGCGTCCTGGCCCTGCAAGGCCAGTTCCGCGACCGCGGTCTCATCCTGGGTCTTACTGACCGCAAGCAATCGAGGTACCGGCCGGCCGGCGTCGTGCGCCGCGCGGCGCAACTGTTGCAAGATGTCGTGAAGTACGTGCGCGTGCACGTGGGGAAATCCTGTGAGGAAGGGTGGAACGGGGCGGCCCCGGCGGGGCTATACTGCCTCTTGGGGGTGGTTTGGTTCCAGCTTTACGGTTGCGATCGGGCCACTCGACGGCAACGGGCCGCTCGCAGTTCGGTTGCCTTAAGTGGCTGGTTTTTTACGGGCCCGCGAACGGGCCCAAGCGCAGTGCGGGGAGCACGCATGGATATCGCCGAACTTCTGGCGTTTTCGGTAAAGAACAAAGCATCCGACTTGCATCTTTCGGCCGGCCTGCCGCCGATGATCCGGGTCGACGGCGACGTGCGCCGGATCAACATCCCGGCCCTGGACCACAAGCAGGTGCACGCGCTGGTCTACGACATCATGTCGGACAAGCAGCGGCGCGACTTCGAAGAGTTCCTGGAAGTCGACTTCTCCTTCGAGATCCCCGGCCTGGCGCGCTTCCGCGTCAACGCCTTCAACCAGAACCGCGGCGCCGGCGCGGTGTTCCGTACCATTCCCTCCGAGGTGCTGACCCTCGAAGACCTGGGCTGTCCGCCGATCTTCCGCCAGCTGATCGAGCAGCCGCAGGGCCTGATCCTGGTGACCGGGCCGACCGGCTCGGGCAAGTCGACCACGCTGGCGGCGATGATCGACCACATCAACAAGAGCGAGTACGCGCACATCCTCTCGGTCGAAGACCCGATCGAGTTCGTGCACACCTCGCAGAAGTGCCTGATCAACCAGCGCGAAGTCCACCGCGACACCCACGGCTTCAACGAGGCCCTGCGCTCGGCGCTGCGCGAAGACCCCGACTACATCCTCGTGGGCGAGTTGCGCGACCTGGAAACCATCCGCCTGGCGCTGACCGCCGCGGAAACCGGCCACCTGGTGTTCGGCACCCTGCACACCTCCTCGGCGGCCAAGACCGTGGACCGCATCATCGACGTGTTCCCCGCCGGCGAAAAGCCGATGGTGCGCTCGATGCTGTCGGAATCGTTGCGCGCGGTGATCTCGCAGGCGCTGCTGAAGAAGGTCGGCGGCGGCCGTACCGCGGCCTGGGAAATCATGGTCGGCATCCCCGCCATCCGCAACCTGATCCGCGAGGACAAGGTCGCGCAGATGTATTCGGCGATCCAGACCGGCCAGAACTTCGGCATGATGACCCTGGACCAGCACCTGCAAGACCTGGTCAAGCGCGGCCTGATCCTGCGCCCGCAGGCCCGCGAGTACGCCAAGGACAAGCGTCTGTTCGAATGACGCCCCGCCCCGGCGGCGCGCCTGCCGCGCCGCCCGACGACGTCGCGCCAGCCGCGAGCACCACATCCCCCGACGGCCCTCGCCGCCGTAAACGACCTCCCGAGGAGGTAGCCGCATGAACACGCCCGCTCCGACCAATCCGACCACCGCCTCCGGCGCGATCGATTTCACCTCCTTCCTCAAGCTGATGGCGCACCAGCGCGCCTCCGACTTGTTCATCACCGCCGGCATGCCGCCGTCGATGAAGGTGCACGGCAAGATCGCGCCGATCACCCAGAACCCGCTGACGCCGCAGCAAAGCCGCGACCTCGTGCTGAACGTGATGAGCCCGCAGCAGCGCGAAGAGTTCGAAAAGACCCACGAGTGCAACTTCGCCATCGGCGTCACCGGCGTCGGCCGCTTTCGCGTGAGCTGCTTCTACCAGCGCAACCAGGTCGGCATGGTGCTGCGCCGGATCGAGACCAAGATCCCGACCGTCGAAGAGCTGAACCTGCCGCCGATCATCAAGACGCTGGCGATGACCAAGCGCGGCATCATCATCTTCGTCGGCGCCACCGGCACCGGCAAGTCGACCTCGCTGGCGGCGATGATCGGCTACCGCAACCAGAACTCGACCGGCCACATCATCACCATCGAAGACCCGATCGAGTTCGTGCACCGCCACGAGGGCTGCATCATCACCCAGCGCGAAGTCGGCATCGACACCGACAGCTGGGACGCCGCGCTGAAGAACACCCTGCGCCAGGCGCCGGACGTGATCATGATCGGCGAGGTGCGCACCCGCGAAGGCATGGACCACGCCATCGCCTTCGCCGAAACCGGCCACCTGGTGCTGTGCACGCTGCACGCCAACAACGCCAACCAGGCGATGGACCGCATCATCAACTTCTTCCCCGAAGACCGCCGCCTGCAGCTGCTGATGGACTTGTCGCTGAACCTCAAGGGCGTGGTCGCGCAGCAGCTGATCCCGACTCCCGACGGCAAGGGCCGCCGGGTGGCGATGGAGATCCTGCTCGGCACCCCGCTGGCGCAGGACTACATCCGCGACGGCGAGATCCACAAGCTGAAAGAGCTGATGAAGGACTCCGTGCAGCTCGGCATGAAGACCTTCGACCAGGCCCTGTTCGAGCTGTACCAGGCCGGCGAGATCAGCTACGAAGACGCGCTGCGCTACGCCGACTCGCAGAACGAGGTGCGCCTGCGCATCAAGCTGGCGCAGGGCGGCGACGCGCGGACCTTGTCGCAGGGGCTGGATGGGGTTGAGGTGGCTGAGGTGCGGTGAGCGCCCGGTCGCATCGAGACGCTTGTTCGAAGAGGCCAGCGAAAGCTGGCTTCTTTTTTTATGGCGTCAGAACTGTCCCTTGGCGTGGACGCCGAAGTAGCCGCTGGTATCGCCCGTGCGCAGATCGACGCTGCCGCGGCCGACGAAGCCGACATTCAGGCCGTTCTGGTTCATGTCCAGCGCGCCTTCGCCGTTGAGCCGGTTAACGCCTTGGCGGTCGGCGCTGACGCCCAACTGCACCGAGCCGCTCCAGCCTTCGGCGATGCTGCGGGTGAGCTTGCCGCTGGCCGCGGCGTTGTCGAAGCCCTGGTTGTTGAAGGTCGCGCTGGCGCTGAAATCGAAATCGGCGAGGTTGCCCAGCGTGGTCTTGCCGGCGAGGGTGGCGCTGTAGTTCGGCGTGGAGTTCGGCCCGAACGGGCCCAGCGTCGTGCTCAGGCTGAGGCTGTCGAAGCTGTTGTTGAAGCTGACGCTGGCGAAGCCGGTCACGCTGGCCGGCGCGATGTCCATGCGCGCTTCGATGCTGGCGTTGAAGTCGCCGACATGGTTCAGGCCGAGATTGATCGAGACATCGCTGAGCGACGCGGCGGCCACCGCGGCCGGCTCGTTCGGAGTGATGCTGAAGCTCGGCGACCAGACGTTGGTTTCGATGCTCGCCGGCACCGCCGGTTTCTGGGCGATGTCGGCGTAGGTGGCCGCGGTCGGCACGCCGCCGAGGGTGGGGAACGAGGCCAGGTTGGGCACCGTGTCCACGGGGATGGCGCTGAGTTGCGAGATCGTCGCTGGCGAAATGCTCAGGTCGACCGGCGCGGCCTGGACCGGATCGACCGCGGCGGCCGCGACGGCGTCGGCGGCGGCCTTGTCGGCGGCGGCCTGCTGCGCGGCGGCGGTTTCGGCCGAGCGTTGCGCGGCGTCGGATGCGTTGCGCGAGGAATCCGAACCGGAAACTCCGTTGCCTGCGTCTGCCATGAGAACACCCTCCTGGGGGCGCGCCCGGCCGGGGCCGGGTCGCGGCGAAAGCGCTTTTCAGGCCGACCCTAGCAAGCTCGCGCGGCCTGAAGGTACCTGGGGCGCGCCCCAGCCCTGAGGCGCGGCGGGCGGCCGATTAATTTGGTAACTAATTGAAAAATCGTGGTTTTAAGGCGAAAGGCGCGAGCGGCCCGATGCGCCCGACGACGAACGGCAGGCGCGGCGGCCAGCGATGCAGACCGTTTCGCTCGCCTGCGACGCCGCATCGCGGCCGCGTTGCCGCGCCCCCGGGCTTGCTAACCCGCGCCCATGCTTCGATCCTTGCCGGTCCGCACGATCGACCGCCGCGCGTCAGCGCCGCGATCGCTCAGCTTCCGCCACGCACCGCCGCCGCATGCCCACTGTTCTCGTCCTCGGCGCCCGCGCGCCGGCCGCACTGGAAATCGCCCGCCGCTTCCGCGCGGGCGGGCGCGCCCGGGCCATCGTCGCCGACAGCGTGTCGTGCCGGCTGTCGGGCTGGTCGAACGCGGTCGGCGCGAGCCTGCCGATCGCCGGCCCGCGCTTCGACGCGGCGCAGTTCGCCGCCGATCTCGCTCGCATCGTCGCCGAGCACCGCATCGACCTGATCGTGCCGACCTGCGAGGAAGCGTTCTGGCTGTCGCGTTACCGCAGCGCGCTGCCGGCGTCCGTGCGCGTGTTGGTCGACGGGTTCGACACACTGCGCGAGCTGCACAGCAAGCTGCGCTTCCTCGAACTGGCGCGCGGCTGCGGTGCGAACGTGCCCGACAGCGCCGCGGTGCGCACGCTCGAGCAAGCGCGCGAGTGGGCCGCGGGCCGGCCGCTGGTGCTCAAGCCCGAGTACTCGCGTTTCGGCGTGCATGTGCGCTTGTATCCGCAAGGCATGCCCGCCGACGCGGCGCCGCTGCCGCTGGCGCAGACCTGGGTCGCGCAGCGCTTCCACGCCGGCACCGAGCTGTGTTCCTACAGCGTTGCCGATCGCGGCCGCCTGCTCGCGCACTCGGTGTATCGGCCGGCGTACCGGCTCAACCGCAGTTCCAGCTTCTATTTCGAGCCGGCGCCGAATGCGGCGATCCGCGGCTTCGTCGAGCGTTTCGTCGGCAAGATCGGCTACACCGGCCAGATTTCGTTCGACTGGATCGTCGGCGAGGACGGCGGCGTCACGGTGCTGGAATGCAATCCGCGCGCGACCAGCGGCGTGCATTTGTTCGGCGCCGAAGACGATCTGCCGGCGGCGCTGCTCGGCGCGGACATCGCCTGCGTCGATGCGCGCCCGGCGCGGCCGCGCATGCTCGCACCGGTGATGCTCGGCGCCGGACTCGCGCAAGCGCTGGCGCACGGGCGCGCGCGCCAGTGGCTGCGCGACTGGCGCCGCGCCGACGATGTGCTGGCGGTGCCCGGCGACCGTTCGCCGCCGCTCGGCGCGCTGGCCGATCTGGGCGCCTATGCCGCCACCGCGCTGCGCCGCGGCGGCGGGTTGCGCGAGGCGGCGACGCGCGACATCGAATGGGACGGCGAGGAGTTGCCGGAGCTGTGACCGCGCCGGCCCGCAGCGACGACGAATTCGCCCGCCGCGTGCAGGCGTTCGAACGCATCCACGCCGGCGTCGACTCGCGCGAACTGGTCGCCAACCTGGCCACCCGCGCGGAGTTCCTCGACGACGGCGCGCGCCGCTATCCGGTCAGCGTCGACGACGGCGACATCGACGGTAACGCCTGGGTCTGCTCGCCGCGCACCACTTACGGCGATTACGCCACCGAAGAGGCCGTGCGCTACGCGCCGTCCGCCGCGGCGCCGCTGCTGCGCGCCGGCGGACGCGGGCTCGACGGCTGGCTGCGCCGCGCCGGCATCGACCGTGCGGTGGCGATCAACAACTGGTGGCTGTCGACCAATCTGTATCCGCAGTGGCGCCCGGGCAGCGCCGCGCGGCTGTTGCGTGGCGCGCTGCAGCGCTGGCCCGATCGCGCGGTGTGGCTGCGTTCGCTCAACCGCGACCAGCACGCCGATTGGTTGGCCGAGTGCGAGGCGCTTGGTTTCGCGCTGATTCCGAGCCGGCAGGTGTATCTGTTCCGCGATGTCGCCGCATCGGCGCAGCGCCGGCACAACCTGCGCATCGACCTGAAGCTGGCCGCGCGGCAGCCGCGGCGCGCGCGCGACCAGGACATCGGCGAGGACGACTACGCGCGCATCGCCTGGCTCTACCAGAGCCTGTACATGGACAAGTATTCGGGGTTCAACCCGCGCTACAGCGAGCGTTTTCTGCGCGAGTGGCACCGCGCCGGGCTGCTGCGCTTCGACGGTTTCCGCGACGAGGCCGGGCAGCTGATCTGCATCGCCGGCGTGTTCGGCTTCGGCGGCACCTTGACCACGCCCATCGTCGGTTACGACACCGCTCTGCCGCAGCGCATGGGGCTCTACCGTTTGCTCACCGCGACCACGTTCGAGCGAGCCATCGCCGAGGGCGACACGGTCAACTTCAGCGCCGGCGCGGCTGGGTTCAAACGCCTGCGCGGCGGCGAGGCCAGCATCGAATACAGCGCGGTCTACGCCCGTCACCGGCCGGCGCGCACGCGCCGCGCGCTGGCGGCGTTGTCGCTGCTGACCCGGCGGGTCGGCGTGCCGATCATGCGAAGATTCGGGCTATGAAGCGCAAGCACCGAGCCGCCGTCGCCATCGCCGCAGCGCGCCGCGCATGAGCGGCTGGCATCCCTCGCATCAGTCGCGCTGGTTCGCCGCGCTGTGCGGCGAGCGCCTGCGCGCCAAGCCGGTGGCGGTGAGCCTGCTCGACCGGCCTTACGTGCTGGCGCGCGACGGCGCCGGCCGCGCGTTCGCGCTGGAAGACCGCTGCCCGCACCGGCACGCGCCGCTGTCGCAGGGAACCTGCCGCGATGGCGGGCTGGCGTGCCCGTACCACGGCTGGCGCTTCGATGCCGAAGGCCGGCTGCGCGACATTCCGGGTCTGCCCGCGGGAGGCGCGCTGCCGCAGGTGCGCGTGCGCCGCGCCGCGGTGCGCGAGCACGACGGCCTGATCTGGCTGCGCGCCGACGGCCGCGACGAGGGCGAGCTGCCGGCGATGGTGCGGCGCAATCCGCCCGGTTCGCGCCGCTTCCTGTGGCAGACCCAGTGGCGCGCGCACGTGGTCGATGCGATCGAGAATTTCCTCGACCCGCTGCACACCCACTGGATCCATCCGGGGCTGGTGCGCCGCGGCGCCGCGCGGCAACCGACGACGGCGCGGTTCGCGCCGTCGGCCGAAGGTTTCGCGGTCGATTACCTCGGCCAGGCCCAGCAATCGGGCCTGTTGTACCGATTGTTCGAATCGCCGCGCGAAAGCGAGCGCGCGCTGTTCGATGCGCCGGGCAGCGCGCAGATCGAATACCGCTACCGCAACGGTGGGGCGGTGCGCATCAGCCTGCATTTCGCGCCGCACGATGCTGCCACCACTTCGGTGTTCGCGACCCTGCATGTGGAAAACCGCTGGGCGCCGGCGTGGCTGGTGCGCGCGCTGGTGTGGCCGCTGCTCAAGCGGGTCAACGACCAGGACGCGCGCATGCTGGCGCTGCAGTCCGACAATCTGCGCCGCTTCGGCGCGGTGCGCGGCGCTTCGACCCAACTCGACCTGGTGCGGCCGTGGGTCGAAGCGTTCTGGCGCGACGGCGCGCCGCCGGCGGACGCGGCGGCCAAAGACGTGGCGCTGATGCTGTAGCGCCGCGCTCGCGGATCAGCGCGCGCAGTCCTCGTCGCGGTCGCCGTCCTGGCAATGCCGGCCCGGACCCGGTTCCAGGCGCATGCGCTCGTTGCCGGCGCCGATGCGGATGTCGCCCCAACGCCGCGGAATCACCTCGACCCGGTTCGCGCGCACTTGCGCCTCGACCTCGCTGCCGCGCTGCGACAGATAGGTCTGGCCGATGCTGCGCCAGCCGCGCGGCAGGCGCGCGTAGGCGTTGCAGTTGGTGCCCCAGTCGTTGATCCGGCACAACAGGTATTCGGGCTGGCCGTCGCCGTCGAGGTCGGGCGTGGCCAGCACGCAGCGGGCGTCTTCGTCCTCGCAATTGGGCAGGGTCAGCTGGTCGGCGAGGGCCGCGGCGATCCAGGCCGGATCGATCGCGGCGACGCCGTCGGCGCGCAGCAGCGCGCGCAAGGCCTGCTCGCGGGTGCGGCCCTTGGCCGGCGTTTCGAGCTCGGCGCGGTATTCCCACGAACTCGTCGCTTTCATCGCGCGCTGCAGATTGGCGTTCGCGGCCGGCGCCGAGGCGGCGAAGCGCGGATCGGCCGCCAGGCTTTGCAGCGCTTGGTAGCCGCGGCGGCCGGCGTCGAAGCGCAGGTAGCTCAGGTCGAAGCGTTCCGGCGCGATCTTGCCGCTGCGCAACTGCGCGAGCTGCGAGCCGGTGCCGAGGCGGTGCGGGTCGAGCAGCCACGAGTTGGCCGCCACCGCCAACGCCAGCACCACCAGCGAGACCGCGACGTTGACCCGGCGCAGCCCGCCGAGCCAACCGTCGTTGCGGCGCAGCGCGGCGACGGCGTAGCCCAGCGCGTACAGGCTCAGCGCGCTGGCCGCCAGCGCCGCCCAGAAGCGCTCGCCTGTCCAGCCGTATTGGCCGATGCGCAGGCTCAGCGCGTACAGGCCCAGCGCGGCGTACAGCGGCAAGGTCAGCAAGGCCGCGTTGACCACCGCGCGCAGCCAGCGCGGATACGGCGGCGGCGCTTCGCCGTCCTGGTAGACCGCGTTGACGAACAGCACCACCGTCGCGATCAGACACATCAGGATCAGCGTCGCCGAGCGCGTCTTCCACAGCGCGTCCAGGCCGGTGAACGGCAGGCTGGCGACGAAGATCAGCGCAATCAGCGCCACCAGCGGCAGCAGGCCCTTGAAGATCGCGAACAGGATCTGTCGGGCGATCTGCACCGGCCGCTGCTGGGTGCGGCCGATCATCACGCCCAGGCCGATCATGATGCCGGTGGCCAGATGGGCGAAGCCGCGGGTGGTGAACAAGTCGGCGAAGAACTGGATGCCGATCAGCGCGAACAGCGCCGCGCACAGGCCCAGCACCGCCCAGCAGATGCCGACGAAGGCGGCGGTGAGGATCAGGGTCAGCGCGTTCTGCCAGCCGTGCTCGAACAGCTCGTGGTAAGGCGCGCACCAGCGGCCGTGGGCGAGGCGGCATTGCAGATAGGGCAGGGCGACGAACACAGCGATGGCGAGGCTGCAGGCGAACGGCGCCAGCACCGCGGCTTCTTTCAGGTCGGGCGCGCCGGTGGCGCTCCAGCCGGCCCAGATCGACAGCGGCAGGCAGATCGCGGCGACCAGGGCGATGTTGGTCCAGTAGCGCGCGTCGTCCAGGCGCTGCACGGTCAGCAGCATCGCGGTGGGGATCGACAGGGTCAGCGCGTACCAGGCGATCTGCAGTTCGAAGCCGAAGCCGGTGCCGGCGCCGACCCGTACGAGGTAGAGCAGCAGGCCTTGCAGCAGCGCGATCAGGACGATGAAGGCGCGGGTCTTGGCCGACAGTTCGACGGGGGCGGGAGCGGTGTGGGGCGTCATGCGGTTCCTTTGCATCGGCTCGGGCCGGCGCCGCAGGGCGGCGGGCCGGACAGGTTACTGCGGGCGAGGGTGGCGCGGCTGGGTGAGCGGGGGATGAAGTCGGGGTGATGGTGGCGCTGCGGTATGGCTCATCGCCGTGGCTGCGGCGGCTATCGAAACTTCGCCGTCATTCCGGCGAAAGCCGGAATCCATTTTGATCTGGCTTCGCTCGCAGCCTCGACGCAGCGACGGCAAAGGCAAAATGGATTCCGGCTTTCGCCGGAATGACGGGGTGGGGGAATGTCGCGGGACGAGTAAGCCGGATCGCGGCAGAGGGCGACTGACCGGAATCAATCCGAGCGCTTTTTCCCCGGCGTTCCCGGCAGTTTCTTCGCGGCGCGCTTATTCGCTGCGGTCTTCGTCGCGGCCGCTTTCGTCGCGACTTTCTTTGCGGCTGCCGCCGGCTTCGCGACGACCTTGACCACCGGCTTCGTCGCCTTCGTTGCGCCACCCTTCGCAGCCGCCGCGCCGCCACCCTTCGCCGCCGATTCGCGCACGCGCTTCCACACCGCCCCGATCTTGTCGATGCGCGCATACGCCGGACACGTCTCGCGATGCGCGCCCGGCAGATAGCTCAGGCTCATCAGGAACTCGTTGGTGATCTCGCCGCCGGTGAAGCGGAAGGTCTGCTTGAACAGCTTGATCCAGCCGGCCTTCTCGCGTGGGCGGCCCTCGTCCAGGACATGCGCGTCCAGCCACTGGGCGAAGCCGCCGTGGCTGGCGCGCATGCGCTGGATCACCTGGGCGTTGTGGATCGCCGCGTCGACCTTGAGCCGGTTGCGGATGATGCCCGCGTCTTCGAGCAGGCGCAGGCGGTCGGCTTCGCCGTACGCGGCCACGGCGTCGACGTCGAAGCCGTGGTAGGCGCGGCGGAAGCCCTCGCGCTTGCGCAGGATGGTCTCCCAGCTCAGCCCGGCCTGGTTGATCTCCAGGATCAGGCGCTCGAACAGGTCGGACTCGTCGCGCTGAGGGAAGCCGTATTCGCGATCGTGGTAATCGCCGTGGATCGGATGGCCGGGGGCGATATCGCAATAGCCGGACATGGGCAGCCTCGTGGCGGGCCGCGGACGCGGCGTGAGCGGGGATTGTCGCGGTGCGGCGGGCGCGAATCCAGGTCCATGGCTGGCCGGATTGCCCCGGCTCCCGAGTGCTGACAGCGGCGCTTGTGGGAGGGGCTTCAGCCCCGAAGCTGTTTTCTCGGATCGCCGCGCCTGCGAGGTCCGTCCCGATCGGAGCGCAGAGCATCGGGGCTGAAGCCCCTCCCGCAACCCTCTCCCACAAGCTCCTCCCACACGGCCTTCCCCTCAATCTCCCGCCATGCCCCAACCGTCCCGAATCGGCCGCATTTCGCGTTATGGCGACCTCGGCCCGCCGCTCGACCCCGCAGCCCGGCTCGGCACGCTAGAATGGCCCCATGCCGGTAATGCCCACGCCCCTCGCCAGTCAGGTCCTGATCGCGCTGCCCGCGCTGGCCGACACCAATTTCTCGCGCAGCGTCGCGCTGATCTGCCAGCACGACGACGACGGCGCGATGGGCATCGTGGTCAACCGTCCCTCGGAATACACCCTGGGCGAAGTGTTCGGGCAGATGGGCGTGGAAGGCGGCGACGAGGCCCTGCGCGCGCAGATCGTGCTGGCCGGCGGCCCGGTCCATCCCGAACGCGGCTTCGTCCTGCACGACGGCGGCGCGCGCTGGGATTCGACCCTGGCCATCACCGACGGCCTGTTCCTGACCACCTCGCGCGACATCCTCGAGGCGATGGCCAAGGGCGAAGGCCCGGACCACGCCATCGTCGCGCTCGGCTGCGCCGGCTGGGGTTCGGGCCAGCTCGAACACGAGATCACCGAAAACGACTGGCTGACCGCGCCGGCCGACGCCGAGCTGCTGTTCCAACTGCCGCTGGACGCGCGCTGGCATGCCGCGGCCGGCCGCATCGGCGTGGATTTCGCCCACCTGGCCGATTACGCCGGGCACGCATGAGCGCGAGCGCCCCCGATTCGATCCGACGCGACGGCACCGTCCTCGGATTCGATGTCGGCGCGCGCCGCATCGGCGTGGCCGTGGCCAGCGCGTTCGGCCACGGCGCGCGCGCGCTGGCGGTGATCGACGTGCACGGCGCCGGCCCCGACTGGGGCGCGATCGACCGCTTGCAGAAAGAATGGCGGCCCGACGGCCTGATCGTCGGCGACCCGATGACCCTGGAAGGCGGCGACCAGCCCGCGCGCCAGCGCGCGCTCGCCTTCGCCCGCCAACTGCGCGTGCGCTACAAGCTGCCGGTGGTGCTGGTGGACGAGCGTTCCAGCTCGGTCGAGGCCGCGCACCGTTTCGCCGCCGACCGCGCCGAAGGCCGCAAGCGCCGGCGCGACGCTGAGGCGCTGGACGCGGTGGCCGCCGCGGTGATCGTCGAGCGCTGGCTGGCCTCGCCCGACGACGCCACCCCGATCGATTCGATTCCGCATTCCTGAAACCGTCTTCCCCCGATCCGCAACGCCCAGCACCGTCATGACCACTTTCGTTTCCGCCCACGGCGGTTCGCGCCACCTGCTGAGCCTGCGCGAGGCCACGCGCGACTCGCTCGAAGCTCTGTTGATCCGCGCCCAGGCCTTCGCCGAAGGCCATTACGACCATCGCGCCCTGGCCGGCACCGCGGTGTGCACGCTGTTCTTCGAACCCTCCACCCGCACCCGCCTGAGTTTCCAACTGGCGGTGCAGCAGCTCGGCGCGCACGTGCTGAGCTTCGACGCCTCGACCTCGTCGACGACCAAGGGCGAGACCGCGCTGGACACGCTCAAGAACATCGAAGCGATGGGCGTGCGCGGCTTCGTCGTGCGCCATCGCGACGACGGCGCGGTCGCCGAGTTGGCCGCGCACGCGCGCCCGGGCACTTGCCTCATCAACGCCGGCGACGGCCGCAGTGCGCATCCGACCCAGGGCCTGCTCGACATGCTGACCCTGCGCCAGGCCAAGGGCAACGATTTCTCGCGCCTGCGCGTGGCCATCGTCGGCGACATCAAGCACTCGCGGGTCGCGCGCTCGGACCTGCAGGCGCTGCGCGCGCTCGGCACCGGCGAGATCCGCGCGGTCGGCCCGGCCTCGCTGTTGCCCGACGACGGCACCTTGGACGGCTGCAGCGTCGGCCACGACTTCGACGCCGCGCTGGACGGCGTGGACGCGGTGATGATGCTGCGCCTGCAGCGCGAGCGCATGGAAGAAGGGCTGGTGGATTCGCTGGAGGACTACCACCGCGACTACGGCCTGACCGTGGCCCGGCTCAAGCGCGCCGCGCCCGATGCGGTGGTGATGCATCCCGGCCCGATGAATCGCGGCGTGGAGATCACCGACGAAGTCGCCGACGGCCCGCAATCGCTGATCCTGACCCAGGTCGCCAACGGCGTCGCCGTACGCATGGCGGTGCTGGAAACCTTGCTCAAGGGTTGAGCGCGGGCGGCGCGGCGATTCGCGCGGCTGCGCGGATCGCCGGCGTTGCGTTCGATTTTCGAAGACGCGCGCCGCGATATTTCGCGATGCGTGCCTGTGCCGCGCCTTCGCTTCGCGTCGGCGCCGCTCAGCGGCCCGCCGACGCCGACGCCGCATCCGGCCGCCGCTGCGCGAACAGCCAGGTCCACAGCTCCTCGCTGGCATAGGCCGCATCCCAGGCGTTGTGGTCGGCCTCGGGGAATTCGGTGTAGCGCACCGGCGCGCCGGCGCGCTTGAGCGCGGCGACCATCTCGCGCGAGCGCTGCGGCGGCACCACGTCGTCCTGGGCGCCGTGGAAGATCCAGAACGGCTGGCCCTTCATCCGCTGCGCGGCGTCGTCCAGGCTCCACAGCCCGCCCAATTGCTCGACCCGTTCGCGATCGCCCGCCTTGGGCGCATCGAACCCGCCGCACACCGGCACCACCGCGGCGAAGCGCTGCGGCTGCATCAGCGCCAGATCGAAACTGGCGAAGCCACCCATCGACAACCCGGTCATGTAAGTGCGCGCGCGATCGCCGCCGAACTCGGCCTGCACCGCGTCCAGCACCGCCAGTGCGGTGCGGTTGAAGCGCTGCTGGTCGGCCTTGTCCTTGTGCATCTGCGGGAACGCCACGATCGCCGGGAAACTGTCCAGGCGCTCGCGGATCGCCGGCGCCAGACCGACCTCGACCTGCTTGCGATTGTCGTCGCCGCGCTCGCCCGAACCGTGCACGAACAAGATCAGCGGCGGCGTTTCGCCGCCGGCCGCGCGCGAGGGGATGAACACCTGATAGCGGTGGGTTACACCGTCGGCGAGCGAGAGTTCGCGGCTGACGAAGCGGCCGTGCGCGCGTGGATCGGTCATGGCGGAACCGGCAGGTGCGTGCGCCGCGATGGCGGCGTCGGGACGGGGCGCTGCGGATTGGCAGGCGGCGAGCAGGGTAAGAACGAGACAGGAAACTGCGATAGAGGACAGCATTTTCATCGGAAGTACGCCTTCTCTCAAAAGACTGATCGTGTCGCCGACGGGAGGCTGTGGGTTCGGGGATTTCGGCTGTGCTAGCGTGAAGTGGCGCCAGGATAGGAAGGGTTGAATATATATGCGCTCGACGTGTCTGCGTGCATCGCGACGGCATCTGGCTTACAGCCTTGCGTTGGCCTTCGCCGCCTGCGCCCTGATGTCTTGCAGTACGACGGGAGCTCGCGCACCTGAACAGCGCCAGGCCGCTGCGGATCCGGCCGGCTCGATAACCATCGAAAATTTGTTGCGCTGGCCGCTCGAGGGCGAAGCCGGCAAGCGCAGGGTCGACGCGGCATTACGACGGATCTTCGAAATGAAGCCGCTGCAAGCCCGGCAATTCTCCGGCGATGGTCCGGTAAAACTGTCCGACGGGAACGTACTGAGCTTCGCCTGGATCGCAGAGCTGAGCGGCCAGGTCGATATCGGCGTGGCAGGCGAGCCTTGCGTATCGCCCGAGCAGGCCGCCGGATGGATCGGTGCGCAAGCGGCGATAACCCAGGATGCGCACGGGCAAGACCGCGGGAAAACCTACCGGACGCAACGCGCAGGCAACTGGATCGAATTCACCACCACGCCCGCGACCTATCGTTGCATCGATTCGATCAACCTGTATCCGGCAAAGCCGCCGAAATGAGCGACGATGCCGAGCCGAAGCCGAGGCTGTCGCAGGCCCCGCAGTTTCGGCAAATGCCAGCGGCGATGCGCGAATGGATCCTCGAGTCGCCCAGCGCCACCTCGCAGTTCGACGGATTCTTCGCCCGGGGCGGCATCATCGATCAGCGGGCCGGCATCGGCCTTCCGTACTATTCCGCGGAGGATCCTCCCCGGATCGTCGTCGACCGGGGCGCTTGGAATGCGATGCTCGCGCCCGATGCTTCGCTCTGGCCGCAACGGCATATGTTCGGCACGCTCGCGCACGAAATCGGCCATGATCGCTTCAGCACCGGCTCGGTCCCGTTCGCCGGCGCCACTGCCGATGAATACGTGCGCTATCGCGCTGGCCTGGAAGCGAACGCCATTTTCAACGCGTTCCCGATCTTCAAGGAATTGGAGGCGGTTGCCGAGTTCAAGAGCAGCAAGCCGTTCGGTTCCATCGGGTATCTGAACGAAGTCGAGTTGGGCGTTCTCTATGGCGACTGGGAGGCCGGAAGGCTGGACGATGCCGCTGCCGTCGAACGGATCGCCGCGAAGGTGGCGGACGCGCCTTATACCTTGAACAATCCACCTGCGGACATGAATCGCGATGGTGCCCTCACCCACCGCGACGCCTATCTGCAGGATTACGCCAAGTACATCGAGCCCAAGCTGCAACAGGCGCCCGTGCCGGCTTCCTCGAACGGCCCAGGCGATGCGAAGCATCCCGATAACGGGTTGCTCGAACATTTGCGCGGGCAGGTGCGCGCATTGGACCGGCAGGCCGGAAAAGACTGGGATGAGGGAAGCGAAAGGCTGAGCGCCAGTGCGTTGGCGATGGCCAAGACGAAGGGCTTCACGTTGCTGGACGATCCGCAGCTCGCATTCAACCGCCCGACCGGCCAACTCGCGGCGGGCGAAGTGCTGCACCTGTTCCGGCAAGGTCCGAACGTGTCGCCGGATCCGGATGCCAATCGCATGCACATGCAAACGGCCGAGGCGCTTTCGATGCCTGCCGAGCAACGCTACCGACAAGCAGAAGCGATCGGATTGGCTCGGCTGGAGGAGCAGGCGCGGGTGGTGCAGCAAGAACCCGCGCGCGGCGTCGGCGATACCGAGAAAAGTGGTCCCGGGTTTACCCGGTAATCTGCGGATGCAGGGCAGAACCAATGGAGGCCGGAAGCATGTCCCGGTCGAGCCTCGCCTCCGGGCGCATGCGCGCGCTCAACGCAACAGAATCAACGTCGCCAACCCCAGGAAGCTCAAGAACCCCATCACGTCCGTCAGCGTGGTCAAAATCACGCCGCCGGCCAGGGCCGGGTCGAAGCCCAGGCGCTTGAGGGTGATCGGCACCAGCACGCCGCCGGTGGCGGCGGTGAGCAGGTTGATGGTCAGCGCGCTGCCGATCACGAACGACAGGCCGGGCTGGCGGAACCAGATCAGCACGATCAGGCCCAGGCCGATGCCGAGCACCAGGCCGTTGATCAGCGCCACCGACAGCTCCTTGCGCAGCAGCACGCCGACGTTGGACGCGCCGATCTGGCCCAGGGCGAGGCCGCGGATCATCAGCGCCAGCACCTGGGTGCCGGCGTTGCCGCCCATGCCGGCGACGATCGGCATCAGCGCGGCCAGCGCCACCAGCTTGGCGATGGAGTCTTCGAACTGGCCGACCACGCTGGCGGCGAGGAAGGCCGTGCACAGGTTGACGCTGAGCCAGATCAGGCGGCGGCGGAACGCGCGCCGGACCGGGCTGAACAGGTCTTCGTCCTCGTCCAGGCCGGCCGCGCTCAGGGCCTGGTGCTCGGCCTCTTCGCGGATGATGTCGACCACGTCGTCGATGGTGATGCGGCCGAGCAGGATGTTGTTGTCGTCCACCACCGGCGCGCTGATCCAGTCGTGGTCGGAGAACTGGCGCGCGACTTCGCCGGCGGTCTCGCCGACGTCGATGGCCGGTTGTTCGTCGTCGACCAGCTTGTTGATCGGGGTGCCGGGCTCGTGGGTCAGCAGCGCGGCCAGGGCGATGCGGCCCAGGTATTGGTGGCGGCGGCTGACCACGTAGAGGTGGTCGGTGTGCTCGGGCAGTTCGCCGCGCAGGCGCAGATAACGCAGCACCACGTCGATGGTGGTGTCGGCGCGCACCGTCACCACATCCGGGTTCATCAGGCGGCCGGCGGTGTCTTCCGGGTAGGACAGCACCTGCTCGAGCCGCTCGCGGTTGTCGCGGTCCATCGACTTGAGCACTTCGTCGATGACCGTGTCGGGCAGGTCTTCGACCAGGTCGGCCAGGTCGTCGATGTCGAGGTCTTCGACCGCGGCGACGATTTCGTCGGGGTCCATGTCCGCGAGCAGGCTTTCGCGCACTTCCTCGCCGACGTGGACCAGCACCTCGCCGTCGTCCTCGGGATCGACCAGCCCCCACACCACCTGGCGCTTGCCGGGCGGCAGCGATTCGAGCAGGTTGCCGATCTCGGCCGGGGAGAGGGTGTTGACCAGGCGGCGAACCGGCCCCAGACGGCCGCTGTCGAGCGCATCGGAAAGCAGGCGCAGCTGACGTGCGGTCTTGTCGTGGCGGACGGCTTCGGCCATGCGGTACTTCCTGGCGGGGGACGGATGCGGCCACGAAGCCGGCGGGATCCAACGAGTGCGCGGCATTATCGCCCGCAGCCGCGGCAAAGCCCAGTGACGATGGGGCCCGCGACGCCGGGCGCAGATGAACCGCGGCTGCGCGGCGGCGGCCGCGGCGCGTGCAGCGGCAAGCTGCATAGGGCTTGCGCGAGCGCAGCGGCGGTAGCGGCCGCCGCTGCGGGCAGCGAATCCGGCAGCGCCGCCGCCGAGCGTTTCAGCGCAAATGCAGCGCCGCGCGCGCGATCCGCGACGATGCGCAGAACGTGAGCGACAGTGAATCACCTCGCCGCGACAGCTCGCTAGACTCGCGCCCGGCCCGATCCGCGGGCGCTAAGGACAGCCGCCATGACCGCACCCGACCGGCAACGCGTCGGCGCACTGATCGCCCCGTTGTTCGAGCCCTTGATCGCGCCGCTGGACGTGGCGGAGAAGGGCAGAGTGCCCGGCGTGCTGGTCGGCGTGCTGCATCAAGGCCAGCGTTACTGCTACGCCTTCGGGCAAGTGCCGTTGCAGCAAGGCGGCAGCGCGGCGCCCGAGGACACGGTGGTGATGATCGCGTCCAACACCAAGGTGTTCACCGCGACCTTGCTGGCGATCGCGGTGCTGCAGTCGCGGGTCGAGCTGGACACGCCGGTGCGGGAATTGCTGCCGCCGGGCGTCGACATCCATCCTTACCTCATGGACCAGCCGGTGCGGCTGCGCCATCTGGCCACCCACAGCGCCGGCTTTCCCAAGGGGCTGTGCCCGCCGCGCGACGATGTCTTCGGCCACTATTCCTTCGATGCCGCCACGCGCTTCCTGCGCGAGTTCGAGCCGCAGTATCCGCCGGGGCAACAGTGGTGCTACAGCAATCAAGGCTTCGCCCTGCTCGGCGCGCTGATGTCGCACGTCCACCACGACTCGCCGCCGAGCGAGCCGGGCTGGGGTTCCAGTTATCGCGATTGGCCGCAGGTGGCGCGCCGGCTGCTGTTGGAACCGTTAGGCATGGCCTCCACCCAGGTCGAGCTGAGCCCGCCGGTGCGGACGAGGCTGGCCCAGTCCTACGGGTTGCGCCAGCCGGGGCAGCGCTATGAGCCGATCGGCGTGGGCGAGATCGACCCGCAGTCCGCGGCGATCGGCGCCGGCGCGCTGTCGTCGACCGTGCCGGACATGCTCGCCTTCCTCGCGCGCCAGATCGACCACGGCCCGGACGTACTCGGCCGCGCGATCGCCTCGACCCAAAGCCCGCAGGAGCCGCTCGGCCTGTGCATGGGATTGGGCTGGCAAGTCGGCGACGGCTGCCTGGCCAAGGACGGGCTGAAGTTGGGCTATGCCTCGTACATGATCGTGGACCCGTCTTGCCGCGTGGCGGTGTTCGCCTTCGCCAACGCCGAGGGCAGCGATCTGAACGGCGCGGCGCGCGCGGCGCTGGGCGCGCTGCGCGGATGCTCGGTGCAGTGGCCGCGGCCGACGCCGCAGCCCAAGCGCAAGCCGCAATGCCCGCCCGACGGGATGTCCGCGCGCTGAGCGTTGCGCGCGCCAGCGCTCAAGCGCTGGCTTGGCTCAGCCAACGTTCGATCGCCTTGCGGTCGCCGGCGCGCAGCAGCGCCGGCGCGCGCTTGCGCAGCGCTTCCAGGTTGAGGCCGCGGATCGCCCGGCGCAGCTCCAGCAGCGTGGCCGGGTGCAGGCTGAACTCCTCCAGCCCCAACGCCAGCAGCAGCGGCGCGAACATCGGGTCGCCGGCCATTTCGCCGCACACCGCCACCGGCTTGCCGCGCGCCTTGCCCAGCTTGATCACATCGCGGATCACCCGCAGCACCGCCGGATGCAGCGGCGTGTACAGGCCGGCCAGGGCCTCGTTGTTGCGGTCCACCGCGAGCAGGTACTGGACGAGGTCGTTGGTGCCGATGGAGAGGAAGTCGACCGCGCCGATGAAGGCCGGCAGCGCCAGCGCCGCGGCCGGCACTTCGATCATCGCGCCCAGCGGCACCCGCTCGGCGATCTCGTGGCCTTCGCGGCGCAGGTCGATGGCGACCTTGTCGAGCAGCGCGCGCACCGCGCGCACTTCCTCGCTGGCGCTGATCATCGGCACCAGCACCCGCACCGGGCCGTAGCCGGAGGCGCGCAGGATCGCGCGCAACTGGGTTTCCAGCAGGCCCTCGCGCGCCATCGACAGGCGCACGCCGCGCACGCCCAGCGCCGGGTTGGGCTCGTCGCGCAGGGCCAGGCCGGTCTTGTCGGCCTTGTCCGCGCCCAGGTCGAGGGTGCGGATGGTGACCACGCGGCCGGTCATGCCCAGCACCACGTCGCGGTAGACGCGGAACTGTTCGTCCTCGTCGGGCAGTTCGTTGCGCTGCAGGAACAGGAATTCGGTGCGGTACAGGCCGACGCCGGCGGCGCCGAGCGCGTGCGCCTCGGCCACGTCTTCGCGCGATTCGGCGTTGGCGTAGAGCTTGATGTCGACGCCGTCGCGGGTGATGGTCGGCTCGCGCCGCAAGCGGTGCAGCTGCTTGCGCTCGCGCGCCAGCTCGCGCATCCGCGCGCGGTGCGCGCGCAGGTCGCCGGCATCGGGCTCCAGGATCACCGAGCCGGTGGCGCCGTCGACCACCACCGCGTCGCCGTCGTTGATCTTCAGCAGCGCTTGCGCGGTGCCCACCACCAGCGGCAGGTGCAGGCTGCGCGCCAGGATCGCGCTGTGCGACAGCGCGCTGCCGGCGGCGGTGACGATGGCCATCACCCCCTGCGCCTGCAACTGCGCCAGTTCGGCCGGGGCGACGTTGTCGGCGATCAGGATCTCGCCGGCCACGCCCTGGGTGTCGTGGTCGCGCCGGTGCAGGGCGGCGTGGATGCGGCCGATGACCTGGTCGATGTCGTCCACGCGGCTGCGGAAATACGCGTCGTCCATCGCCTCGAACACCGAGGCGATGCGGTCGCGCTGCAGGCGCAGGGCGTAGTCGGCGGCGTAGTGGCCGGTGCGGATCAGCTCGTCCAGGCCCTGCAGCAGTTCGGGATCGTCCAGCAACAGGGTGTGCAGGTCGAGGAATTCGCCGACCTCGTGCGCGAGCGCGCCGTGCAGGCGTTCGCGCAGCACGTGGATCTCGCCGCGCACCGTGTCGATGGCCGCGTGCAGCCGCGCCAGCTCGCTGTCGACCTGGTCGCGGCCGATGCGCTCCTCGGCGACTTCCAGCGCGTGCGGCAGGCGCACCCGCGCGCGTCCGAGCGCGCTGCCGCGCGAGGCGCCGACTCCTTGGAATTCGTGCCGCATCCGCGCCTCCGGCCTCAGCTGTCTTCGTCGAAACGGCGTTCGAACAGGGCGGTCACGGCGTCGGCCGCGTTGGCCTCGTCCTCGCCTTCGATGCGCAGTTTGACGTGGGTGCCCTGGCCGGCGGCGAGCAGCATCACGCCCATGATGCTCTTGGCGTTGACCTCGCGGCCCTTGGCGGTGAGCGTGGCGTTGCTGCGGAACGCCGACAGCACCTGCACCAGCTTGGCGGTGGCGCGGGCGTGCAGGCCCAGTCGGTTGGAGACGGTGAGTTCGCGTTCGATCATGTCGGGGTCCTCAGGCAATGGTCAAACGCAGCGGGCGCGGATGGCGGGAACGGTAGTAATGCGGCTTGCGTCATGCGGTGTTCGGGCTTCCTGTCGCGGCGGCGGGCGCCGCGGGGGTCATGCGTCGTCGTGCAGCACGCCGTTGCGGGCGCCGGCCGCGGCGACCGCGGGCAATTGGTCCAGTTCCAGTTCGGCGTAGTTCATCACCCGCAGCAGCATCGGCAGGTTCAGCGCCGAGACCCGCCGCACCGGCGTGCCGAGCCGGGCCACGCGCGCGGCCAGGTTGCTCGGCGAAGCGCCGTACAGATCGGTCAGCACCAGCACGCCGTCGCCGCCGTCGACCCGGCGCAGGGCCGCGCTGGCTTGCGGCAGCAACTGGTCGAGATCGGCGTCGAACGGCACTTCGAACGCTTCGGTGCGCAGCGGCAGCGGATTCAACAGACGGCCGGCGACCTGCAGCATCGCGCTGCCGACTCCGGTGTGGGTGATGAGAAGGACGCCTACGGACATACCGTCAACTTAACAGAGCACGGTGACAGGCCGGAAGCGCCCGAACGGTCGATCGGCGTCCCCAGGCCGCTGTGCGGGGCGGCGGCGCGTGTCGGGCGTACGAAAATGCGCCGCCGGCGGTTGCGGATTCGGCCCGACGCGGTCCGCCATCGGGACGTGCGGGCGACGGCGCGCGGCGCGGACGCGACGAGGGCCGCCCGAAGGCGGCCCTCGCGGCGAGACGCGGCGCTTACTGCTTCGGCGGCGTCTCGGTCTGGCCCTTGTTCTGGCCTTCGTCCGGCGGCGGTTGGGTCGCGGCCGGGTCGGCCGGCGGTGCGGGGTTCGGCGCGATATCGGTGGCCGGAGGCGGCATGTCCGCCGGCGGCGCGGCATCGGCCGGCGGCGTAGTGTCCGCGGGCGCGGTCGGCGCCGGGCCGGCGGCCGGGTCGGGCGGCGGGGACTGCTCGGGCGGCTTGCAGGCGCCCAGCGCGACGGCGGCGAACGCGGCGCTCAGCGCCAGGGCCAGCGAGCGCGGTCGCAGGGTGGGGCGGATGTCGTTGCGGCTCATGTCGATCCTTTGCTGATTCGGGTCAGCGCAGTGGGAGTGGGGAGCGCGGTCGGCGCTCGTCGCTGCTGCAGCATGCGGATCATGGAGATCGTCTCGCGGCTGCGAATGCAGACGCAGCGGAGCCTGCGGTCTGCGATGCGCGCGGTGTGCGGCCCCGGTGCGGCTTCGAAACTACGGGGCCGCGTGCAAGCATCGCGGCACAGAGATGGGAAAATTTCGTAATGCGCGGGGTTTGCGCCGGCATGGCGGTGCGCGCCGATTCATGCGCGGCGATGCGATGCGGGAGTGGCGCGGAGCATCGCGCTTGCGTCGCGAGCGATGTTTCGCGGTCGCGGCTCGCGCCGCTCCTACAGCGGCTTCGGCTGCGACCTGGGCTGCCTGTAGGAGCGGCGCAAGCCGCGACCGCGGCAACGCGACTACGGCGAAAGCCCCACCAAACCCGCGTTACCGCCGCAGCGAGCCGAACTCAATCCAGCTCGCGATGATGCACCGCCACCTCATTCCACCCGCGCAACCGCGCATGCTCGGCCATGCGCTCGGCCAGATACACCGAACGATGGCGCCCGCCGGTGCAGCCGAAGGCGATGGTGGCGTAGCTGCGGGTGCTGTCGCCCTGCAGCCGCGGCAGCCAGGTGTCGAGGAACTGGCCGACTTGCTCTACGTACAGTTGCACGTCGGCCTGGGTTTCCAGGTAATCGCGCACGCCCGCGTCGCGTCCCGACAGCGGCCGCAGCGCCGGGTTCCAGTGCGGGTTGGGCAGGGCGCGCGCGTCGAACACGAAGTCGGCGTCGGCCGGCACGCCGCGGCGGTAGGCGAAGGATTCGAACAGCAGCGACATGCCCGCTTCCACGCCCAGACCGAACTCGGTGATGACGTGGCGGCGCAGCTGATGGATGTTGAATTCGCTGGTGTCGACGATGGCGTCGGCGATCTGGCGCAGCGGCTTGAGCACCTGCCGTTCCAGCGAGATCGCATCGGCCAGGGCCAGCCCGAACTGGCTCAGCGGATGGCGCCGGCGGGTATCGGCATAACGCTTGAGCAGCACCGCGTCGCTGGACTCGAAGAACACCAGGCGCGGATCGGCGCCGAGCGCGCCCACCGCCGACAGCCACTCGGGAATGTTGGCCAGGTCGCTGTGGCGGTTGCGCACGTCGATGCCGACCGCGAGCTTGGTCGGCATGCCGTCTTCGGCCTTGATCACGTTCTGCACGAACTGCGGCAGCAGCTCAGCCGGCAGGTTGTCGACGCAGTAGAAGCCCAGGTCTTCGAAGGTGTTCAGCGCCACCGACTTGCCCGAGCCGGACATGCCGCTGACGATGACCAAGGTGAAGCCGGCGGTCTCGGCCGCGTTGCCGGGCGTCGCTCCGGCCGGATTGGACGCCACGCCGCTCACGATTCTCCGCGCTCCAGGAAGTTGCTGTGCCGGGCGATGAACGCCGCGGCGGGGTCGAGGCCTTTCATGCGCAGGCTGTGCAGGCGCGTGGCCGCTTCGGTCAGCACCGCGAGGTTGCGGCCGGGCATGACCGGCAGGGTGATCATCGGCACGTCCAGGTCGAGCACGCGGCGCAGGCTGGTGTCGCCGGTCAGGCGCTCGATGCCGGTGGCCTTGGGCTCGCTCATCGGCTTGGTCAGGTGCACGATCAGGCGCAGGTACTTGTTGTTCTTGACCGCGGTGTCGCCGAACATCTGGCGGATGTTGAGCACGCCCAGGCCGCGCACTTCCAGCAGGTCCTGCAGCATTTCCGGGCAGGTGCCGTCGAGCACGTCTGGCGCGATCTGGGTGAACTCGGGCGCGTCGTCGGCGACCAATCGATGCCCGCGCGTCACCAGTTCCAGCGCCAGCTCGCTCTTGCCCGAGCCCGATTCGCCGGTGATCAGCACGCCGATGGAATAGATCTCCATGAACACGCCGTGCAAGGTGATCTGCGGCGCCAGCGCGCGCGCCAGATGGTATTGCAGGTGGTTCAGCAGTTCGTGCCCGCGCCGCGGCGACACCCACAGCGGCGTGTCGCTTTCTTCTGCGGCGATGCGCAGGTCTTCGGGGCAGGGCTGGTCCTTGCTGATGACCAGGGCCAGCGGCCGGTACTGGATGATCTTTTCGATCGTCTCCCAGCGCAGCCGCGAATCCAGGCCGTCGAGCCAGGTCAGCTCTTCGGTGCCGAGGATCTGCACTTTATTGGGATAGATCGCGTTGAGATAACCGGCCAGCGACGGCCGCCGCGCGACGGTGTTGACCGCTTCGACCAGGCGGCCTTCGCCGCGTTGGCCGGCCAACCAGCGCAGCGCCAGCTTCTCGCGCTGCTGCTCGAACAGTTCGCCTGCGCGGATGCTTTTGCTCATGCCGGTAGTTTACGGGATTGGAGATTGCACGCGCCGGCAGGCGGCCCGCTTCGCTGCGCCCGGCGCTGCGCAGGTCTAGTTCCGAAGCCGCGATTCCGGCGTCAGGCGGCGCTGCGCCGGCACTGCTCGAGCAGGCGCTGACTCAGCTCCGCCGCGTTCGGCGCGCTGCGCAGGCAGTCGCGGAAGGCCGGGTCGGCGAAGCGCTCGGCCAGTTCGGCCAGCAATTGCAGGTGTTGCTGCACGTGGTGTTCGGGCACGGCCATGGCCAGCACCAGATCGACCGGCTCGCCGTCGGCGGCGCCGAAGTCGACCGGCTGGGCCAGGCGCAGGAACGCGCCGCAGCCGGTTTCCAGCAGCGGCGAGCGTCCGTGGGGAATGGCCACGCCGTGGCCGATGGCGGTGCTGGCGAGGCGTTCGCGCTCGCGCAGGCCGGCGTCGAGGGCGGCGGCGGTGTGCGGGTCGCCGCCGGCGAGCAGGCGGGCGGCGGTTTCGAGCACCGCGTTGCGATCGCCGGGGTTTCCGAGGATCGCAACGCGCTCCGCGCTCAACAGGTCGTAAAGCGGCATGGCGGCAGGGTGTGGCTTGGCTAGCTTTGGCTGGCGCGGAGTTTACGCCTGAACTCAGCCGATTTCGCCGATTTCCCCGTTGCGGGCCAGGCTTTCGCCGCGGTGGTGGTCGACCAGCTTGCTCTTGTGCTTCAGCAGCAGGCGGTCGAGCTTGTCGGCGAGCAGGTCGATGGCGGCGTACATGTCGACGGCGGCGGCGTCGCAGTGCAGGGTGCGGCCGGCGAGATTGAGGGTGGCTTCGGCGCGATGGTCGGGCTTGTCGAGGCTGAGCTGGGTGCGGACGTCGAAAGGTTGGTCGAAATGGCGCTGCAGACGAGCCAGCTTGGATTCCACGTAGTCGCGCAAGGCTGCGGTGACTTCGATTTGCTGGCCGTGGGTTTCGATACGCATCTGGGGACCTCCTTCACGTCGCGGATGAATGCAGAACTGGGTTCCGCCCGGCCTTTGACCGGACCGAAACGGAACCGGGTGACGCCCTGGCCGGGACCACCGGACCAGGGAGTCCAGCATCGCACGCTGATGAGCCGGCGCAAGGGGCCGGCGTCGTGCTTTGGTCGTAGGTGCGCGCGAAGGCCTTGATCGGCCTGGGTTTTTCGAACTGTGTAAAGTTTTTGCAATGGCGATGGACGCAATCGGCATAAGCCGCGGCGCGGTCGCGTCGAGCGCTGAGAAGCCCGTGTTGCTGAGAGGCCCGTACTGCTGAGAAGCCCGGGCGACGGGCCCGGCGTGGACCCGGCGGCGCGGCCGCTCAGGCCATGCGCACGCGGTCCTGCGAGGACGGGATGCTCATGGCCTCGCGGTACTTGGCCACGGTGCGCCGCGCCACCGGCACGCCGGTGGCCTTGAGCGTCTCGGCCAGGCGCGCGTCGGACAGCGGCTTGCGTGGGTTCTCGGCCTCGATCAGGCGCCGGATCATGGCCTGGATCGCGGTGCTGGAGGCCTCGCCGCCGGCGCCGGTGTCGATGCCGGAGGCGAAGAACGCCCGCAGCGGCACGGTGCCGCGCGGGTTGCGCGCGTACTTGCGCGCGATCGCGCGCGAGACGGTGGATTCGTGCAGGCCGACTTCGTTGGCGACCTCGCGCAGGGTCAGCGGGCGCAGCGCGCTGTCGCCGAACTCCAGGAACGCGGCCTGCTGCTTGAGCAGGCAGCGCGCGACTTTGAGCAAGGTGTCGCCGCGCGCTTCCAGGCTCTTGAGCAGCCAGCGCGCTTCTTGCAGATGCCCGCGCAGGTAGCTGGCGTCGGACGCGCTGGCGTGGCGGATCATGCCCTCGTAGCCGCGGTGGATGCTGATGCGCGGGCGCATCGCTTCCGACAGCGCCACCCGCCACAGGCCGTGCTGGCGCCAGATCACCACGTCCGGGGTGACATAGGTGTCGGTGGAGATCGCGCCCATCTGCGCGCCGGGGCGCGGGTCGAGCGAGCGCAGCAACTGCACCGCGGTCTCGACCTGGGCCGGGTCGAGCTTGAGCTCGGCGGCGAGCCCGGGCACGCCGATGCGCGGCAGCCGTTCCAGCGGGCCGACCGCGATCTGCAGCGCCAGCGCCTTGCCGGGCGTGTCGTCGGGCAGCGTGCCCAACTGCAGGCTCAGGCATTCGCCGAGCGAGCGCGCGCCGGTGCCGACCGGGTCGAAGCGCTGCACCTGGTGCAGCACGGTCATGACTTCGTCTTCGCCGACGCTGAGCTCGGGCGCGAGCGAATCGGCGATGGCCTGCAGCGGTTCGCGCAGATAGCCGTCGTCGTCGATGGCTTCGATGATGGCCACGCCGATGCTGCGGTCGCGCAGCGACAGCGGGCTCAGGTGCAACTGCCACAGCAGGTGGTCGAGCAGGGTTTCGGCGTCGGCGACCTGTTCGGCCGCGGGCGAGTCGTCGTCGTGGTCGGACGGGCCGACCCGCTCGTACCAGGTCTCGCCGTCGTCCATGGTCCATTCCGGCTCAGGTGTGGCGTCGGAATTCGGGCCGTCGCCGCCGGGTCCGGCGCCGTCCTCGGACGAGGACGCGGAGGTGACGCTGGAAGCGTGCACGGGTTCGCCGGAGGCGTCGGGTTCCGGCGCGGCCGGTTCGGTCCAGTCCAGCAGCGGATTGCTTTCCACCGCGCTCGCCAGCTCCGCCTCCAGCTCGACCGCCGACAGTTGCAACAGGCGGATCGCCTGCCGCAATTGCGGCGTCATCACCAGCTGTTGTCCGAGAGAGGCTTGGAGGCGGGGCTTCATATCGATGGTTGACGCGACCGGTTGGGCGGACGCCCGCCTCAAGGCGGGTGGCCGGAGTCGCGCATCGCGGGCGTGGCCTCACGCCCGGCAACCGCTCGAAGAGGTTACAGACGGAAGGAGTCGCCCAGGTATACGCGACGGACATCGGGATTGGCCAGCAGCGCGTCCGGAGCCCCCTGCGCGAGCACGCCGCCGTCGTTCAGGATATACGCACGGTCGCAAATGCCCAAGGTTTCGCGCACGTTGTGGTCGGTGATCAGCACCCCGATCCCGCGATTCTTGAGGTGGCGCACGATTCGCTGGATCTCGCCGACCGAAATGGGGTCGACGCCGGCGAAGGGTTCGTCCAACAGCATCAGCCGCGGCCGCGCGGCCAGGGCGCGGGCGATCTCCACGCGCCGGCGCTCGCCGCCGGACAGGCTGGCGCCGAGCTGGTCGGCGACGTGGCCGATCTGCAGTTCTTCCATCAGCGAGGCCTGCTCGCGCTCGATCCCGGCGCGGTCGAGGTCTTCGCGCAGTTCCAGCACCAGGCGCAGGTTGTCGGCGACGCTGAGCTTGCGGAACACCGAGGGTTCCTGCGGCAGGTAGCCCACGCCGTACTTGGCGCGCGCGTACATCGGCTCGGTGGTGATGTCCTTGCCGTCGAGCACGATCCGGCCGGCGTCGGCCGGGACCAGGCCGACGATCATGTAGAAGCAGGTGGTCTTGCCGGCGCCGTTGGGACCGAGCAGGCCGACCACTTCGCCGGCGTCGAGGGTGAGGCCGAAATCGCGCACCACCTCGCGCTGGCGGTACGCCTTGCGCAGGCCCTGGGCGACCAGCATCAGCCGCCCCCCTTCTTGGCCGGCTTGGCCGGTGCGGGCTTGGGCGCGGCCGGCTTCGGCGCGGGCGCCGGCGCGGCGCCGGCGTCCTTGTTCTTGGGCTGCAGCTGCATCGACACGCGGCCGCCGGTGCCGCCGCTTTCGACCTGGCCCGACTTCATGTTGTAGACGATGCGCTCGCTCTTGATCGTGTCGCCGGCCTTGTCGACGAAGGCGTTGCCGGTCAGCACGACGGTGTCCTTGGGCATGTCGTAGTCGATCTTGTTGGCGCGGCCGTTGAACGGCGAGCCGTCGTCGAGCTCTTGCTTGATCGTGGCCTGGTTGCCGGTCAGCTGGACGGTGCTGATGTCCCCGCCGGCTCGGCGGATGTCGGCCTTGGCGGCGTTGATGACCAAGGTGCCCTGCACGGCCTTGACGTTGCCGGTGAGCACGCAGGGGCCGTCGTCGGCGGTCGAGCAGTTGCTGGCGTCGGCGTCGACGTTCATCGGCTGGTTGCGGTCGGACGAACGCGCGCCGGCGGCCAGCGGCGCCAGCGACACGGCGGCCACGGCCAGGCACAGCGCCAGCGTCTTAGCGGGCTTTCGCTTCATAGCGGACCTTGACGTCTTTGAGATTGATGTTCTTGGAGTCCAGATCGGCCTCCATCGCTTGACCGGTAAGTATAGTGCCCGGCTGGATCATCTGGACCTGGACGTCGGAGGTGGCCCGGTTGGTGTCGGGGAACACGTTCAGTTGCTCGGTCGCGATGTTGATCGGCTTGCCGTTGGCGTTGGTGCTGTCGGCCTTGACCTGGCCGCGCAGCCGCACCTCGTCGCCTTCGCCGTTGACCCAGCCGCGCTGCGAGCGCACTTCCCACGGGCCGCCGTTGCCGCCGGTGCGCGGGGGGATCAGGAACAGCGGAGTGACGATGTCCATCGTCTTGTCGGCCGGATTGCGGGTCAGCTGCGGCGCGCGCAGGGTGAACGATTCGCGGCCTTCCTTGTTGAGCACGACCACGTTGAAGTCGGTCAGCACGTAGTCCGGGCGCGATTGCTTCGCGGTCGCGGCGGGCTTGTCGCGTTGCGACCACCAGGCCCAGCCGGTCAGCGCGGCGGCGGCGAGCAGGATCACCGTGGAGAGGAAGCGCCAGTTCATCCCAGCGCTCCGGCCAGGATCGCTTCGGCATGGCCTTGCGCGCCCAGCAGCAGGTCGCACAGCTCGCGCGCCGCGCCTTCGCCGCCGCGCGCGTGGGTGCGCCAGTGCACGCGCTCGCGCACCCACGGGTGCGCGTTGGCCGGCGCCACCGCCAGGCCGACGTGCGGCAGGATGCGCAGGTCGGCGAGGTCGTCGCCCATGAAGGCGACCTGGTCGAGCGTCAGCGCCAGGCTCTCGGCGATCTGCTTGACGCACACCAGCTTGTCCTTGACGTCGCCGTGCGAGCTCGCGCCGAGTTCGGCCGCGCGATGGGCGGCGATCGCGCCGCCGCGCGCGGTGACGAAATGCACCGCGATGCCGTGCTTGCGCAGCAGCGCCAGGCCCTGGCCGTCCTGGACGTGGAAGCTCTTGGACTCGCGGCCGCTCTCGTCGTAAGTCAGGCGCCCGTCGGTGAGGGTGCCGTCGACATCGAAACAGGCCAGCCGGATGCGCGCGGCGCGCTCGCGGATGTCGGCGGGGTAGTCGTTTAGGTGGCTGTAGGGCATGGAGCTAGGAGATGGCGGATAGGAGTTGGGAGTTAGCGGAGGCGATTTTTGCTTGCAGCGGAATCGGAAACTGTAGGGCGGGCGATTTTGGAGGCCGCGGCGAACCCGCCAACTCCCAACTCCTATCCGCTATCTCCTGGCTTCTGGCCTTAAACCACCCGCGCTCGCAACAGGTCGTGAATATTCAGCGCGCCGACCACGCGGCGTTCAGTATCCACGACCAGCAAGCCGCTGATCTTGTGCGTTTCCATGAGCTGCGCGGCTTCGACCGCAAGCGCGTCGGCGCCGATGGTCTTGGGCGAGCGGGTCATGACTTCTTCGATCCGGGTCGAGCGCAGGTCCACGCCGCGGTCGTCGAGGGTGCGGCGCAGGTCGCCGTCGGTGTACAGGCCGATCAGGCGGTCGTCTCCGTCGACCACCGCGGTCATGCCCAGGCGCTTGCGGCTCATCTCCACCAACGCCTCGCTGACGCTGGCGTCGGCATGGATGCGCGGCACCTCGTCGCCGGCGTGCATGATGTCGGTGATGTGCAGCAGCAGCCGGCGGCCGAGCGCGCCGGCCGGGTGCGAGCGGGCGAAGTCGTCAGCGGTGAAGCCGCGCGCTTCCAGCAGCGCCACCGCCAACGCGTCGCCCATCGCCAGCGAGGCGGTGGTGCTGGAAGTCGGGGCGAGGTCGAGCGGGCAGGCCTCGGCCGGCACGCTCACGTCCAGGTGGACGTCGGATTCGCGCGCCAGGGTCGACTGCGGCCGCCCGGTCATCGCGATCACCGCGTTGCCCTGGCGCTTGAGCACCGGCAGCAGCATCAGCACCTCGTCGCTCTCGCCCGAGTAGGACAGGGCCAGGACCACGTCGGCGTCGGTGATCATGCCCAGATCGCCGTGGCCGGCTTCGCCCGGATGCACGTAGAAGGCCGGGGTGCCGGTCGAGGCCAGGGTCGCGGCGATCTTGCGCGCGATGTGGCCGGACTTGCCCATGCCGGTGCAGACCACGCGCCCGCTGGCGGCGAGGATGCGCTGGCAGGCGCGGGTGAAGTCGCCGTCGATGCGCTCGGCCACCGCGGCCAGGGCCTGGGCCTCGATCGCGAACACGCGCCGGCCGCTATCGGCCAGGCCGGACGCGGACCCGGCGGGAATCGTGGCGCCGGCGGCGCGGGCGGGGGCGGGCTGGGTCATGGGGCGGGGCGGTCCTGAGCTGTGGTTCTTGAGCACGATGGCGCGGCGGCGGGGCGTTGCGGGCACCCGCGGAAACGCTCGTTGCGGCCGCCGGCATTCCGGCGACCGGGGCTTTGGGCTAGGCTAAGCCGCCAATTCTAAGCGGTTCGTCCGCCCCGCGCCGTCCCCGCCGGCAGATCCGCCGCTGCCGGGCCTTTCGTATTCAGCCCTGCGCCGGTCCGATTCGGGCCGAACCCTTATCCGGTTTCGCCCCGGTTTCGGCTGCGCTGCGGGCGCATCGGGCCGCCGCCGTCCCCCCTTTCCATCGCTCGCCGGCCTAGCCGCCGGCCCGTCCAGCCAAGAGGTTTCGCCGTGAACGCCGACATCATCCGCTCCCTGATCGAACAAGGCCTGCCGGGCGCGCAAGCGCAGGTGCGCGGCGACGACGGCGTGCATTTCGAAGCCACCGTGGTCGCCGAGGCCTTCCGCGGCAAGCTGCCGCTGGCCCGTCACCGCCTGGTCTACGCCACCCTGGGCGAGCGCATGGGCGGGGAAATCCACGCTCTGGCGCTCAAGACCCTGACCCCGGAAGAAGCCGGCCAGGCCTGACCGGCCGCCGCCGCACCCGGCGCGCCGGCCCACTTCCACTTCACCGTCGCCTCACTCAATCGGGCGCGCCTGCTTCTACCATGGGCGCCCCCGCGATCCGCTTAGGCGGTCGCGCCGCAGCGGCGACGCCGCTCACGTTATCTTTGTCCGGCGGCCGGCCGCGCCCTGCGGCGGCGCCGGTCTTCCCGCTCACTCTTTCGACTTCAGCGAACCCGTCAATGCAAAAAATCGTGGTGGAAGGCGGCCAGCCGCTCAACGGCGAGGTCCAGATCTCCGGCGCCAAGAACGCCGTCCTGCCGATCCTGTGCGCGACCCTGCTGGCCGATGCGCCGGTGACCATCCGCAACGTGCCGCGCCTGCACGACGTGCTGACCACGGCCAAGCTGCTGGGCGAGCTCGGCGCCGGCGTGGTCAGCGAGGGCTCGCAGATCACGGTCGACCCGACCACGGTCAACAGCCACGTCGCGCCGTACGAACTGGTCAAGACCATGCGCGCCTCGGTGCTGGTGCTGGGCCCGCTGCTGGCCAAGTACGGCGAAGCCGAAGTGTCGCTGCCCGGCGGCTGCGCGATCGGTTCGCGTCCGGTCGACCAGCACATCAAGGGTCTGCAGGCGCTGGGCGCGGAGATCGTGGTCGAGAACGGCTACATCAAGGCGCAGCGCCGCGGCCGGCTCAAGGGCGCGCGCTTCGTGTTCGACATGGTGACCGTCACCGGCACCGAGAACGTGCTCATGGCGGCGGTCCTGGCCGAAGGCACCAGCGTGCTGGAGAACGCGGCGATGGAGCCGGAGGTGGTCGACCTGGCCGACTGCCTCAACGCCCTGGGCGCGCGCATCGAGCACGCCGGCAGCGGCCGGATCGTCGTGCACGGCGTCGAGAAACTGCACGGCGGCAGCCACGACGTGCTGCCCGACCGGATCGAGACCGGCACCTTCCTGGTCGCCGCGGCGATGAGCGGCGGCCGCGTCACCGTCACCGGCAGCCGCGCCGATACGCTGGATTCGGTGCTGGACAAGCTGCGCGACGCGGGCGCGCAGGTCGACGTCGACGGCGACCGCATCACCCTGGACATGGGCGGCCGCCGCGCCCGCGCCGTCGATCTGGTGACCGCGCCGTACCCGGCGTTCCCGACCGATATGCAAGCGCAGTTCATGGCCCTCAACTGCACCGCCGAGGGCGCGGGCGTCATCAACGAAACCATCTTCGAAAACCGCTTCATGCACGTCAACGAGCTGCTGCGCCTGGGCGCGGACATCCGCGTGGACGGCCACACCGCAGTGGTGCGCGGAGTGAGCAAGCTCAGCGGCGCGCCGGTGATGGCGACCGACCTGCGCGCCTCGGCCTGTTTGATCCTGGCCGGCCTGGTGGCGCAGGGCGAGACCACGATCGACCGCATCTACCACCTCGACCGCGGCTACGAGAACATCGAGAAGAAGCTGTCGGGGCTGGGGGCGAAGATCCGCCGGGTCGATTGATCTTCCCGAGCAAGGCCCTTGCTCTTGTGGGAGGGCCTTCAGGCCCGATGCTCTTTTTTCAGGTCGTCGCGATCGGATCGAAGAGCATCGGGCCTGAAGGCCCTCCCACAAAAAAGCCCCGCATTCGCGGGGCTTTTTCGTTGTTGCGGCGAACAAAGCGCCTCAGCGCACCGCCTGCACCCGCAGGTCGATCGCGTCGCTGCCGTTCTCGCGCTGCAGGATGCGCACCGGCACCGGCACGTCCGCGACCACCCAGGCGATGGTTTCCTTGTCGCCGTTCTTGCTCGACACCTTGGTCGCCTGCTGCGACTTGCCGCCGACGCTGATGGTTTCCTTGCCGACCACGCTGTAGCTCAGTTCCTTGACCCGGCCGTCCTCTACCATGCGGTAGCTCATCGGCTTGCCGGCGGTGGCGTCGCGCACGATCGCCAGGTTGATCAGCAGGCCGTCGAGGTCGCCGCTTTGCAGCTTGATCGGGCCGGCGCGATCGCCCTTGACGTCGCCGGTCCAGGTGGCCACGCCGCGGGTCCAGTCGTAGCTGGCGTCGATGTTCTTCTTCTTGGTCAGCACCTTGCTCGAATCGCTGCCGCTGAGCGGGCGCAGCTTGCCGCTGGCCTCGTCGAAGGTGGTGGACTGGCGCAACTCGGCGAGCGGGCTGGTGATGGACAGCTCGTACTTCCAGCGGCCGCCGTCGGCCTGCGACACGGTCATGCGGCCGGCGCCTTGCATGCCCATGTAGCTGGCCGAATAGTCGGCGCTGAACGGCTTGACCGCGAGCGCCGGCGCGCTGAACGCGGCCAGGGCGCCGGCCAGTGCGGCCACGCGGAAAAGCTTCGAAAACTTGGCGGTCGTCATTGCTCGTTGACTCCTTTGTATTCGACCAGGCGCAGATCGTAGGTGTCCTGGCCGTCTTCGCGTTGCAGGATCCGGACCGGCGTGGGCACGCCGTCCACGACCCAGATCGAGGTTTCCTCGTTGCCGCTCTGCACGCGGTTGACGCGCATCGCGTTGAAGCTCATGTCGTCGATCTTGACCCCTTCCAGCTCCTGTTGCACCACATATTGGTGCGGGCGGGCGCGGCCGGAATCGACGAATCGGTAACTCAGCGTCTTGCCGGGCTGGGCATCGCGGACCACGGCCAGGTTGATGAGCAGGCCGCTCATGTCGCCGTCCTGCAGCGGGATCGGCTTGCGCCGGTGTTCCTTGACGTCGCCGCTCCACTGCGCGGCGCGCTGGTTCCAGTCGTAGTTGCCGTTGATGATGCGCTTGGAGAACAGCACCTTGCGCACCATGGTCTGGCTAAGCGGGCGATAGGCATCGCCGACCAGGTCGAACACCGTGGTCTGCTGCGCGGCGGCGCCGGCCAGGCTCATCATGCCGTGCTCGGCGCGGATGTCCAGGTCGATGCGCCAATGCCCGCCTTCGGGCCTGACCTGCATGGTGGCATCGCCGAGCGCCTTGCCGCCGTTGAACACCTGGTAATTGGCTACGAACGGTTCCAGCGCCAACGCGCTGGTGGGCGCGGCCGCGCCCGTCAGCGCGGCCAGCAGCAGGGGCAGGAAGGGCTTCATGACGACGCGGGCGGATCCTGGAGCGCGGGGCGCGGAGGGGAGGGGCGGTGCGTTCGGTCGTTCGGGTGGCGACGCCGCGCCTGCGGGGCGCGGCCGCGGTTTCAGGCCGCGACGCCGCTGGCGGGATCGCTCAGACGGCCGGCGAAATCTAAACGCAGCGGCGTAAATAGCGGATGACCATCGACCTGGACGGTTGCGCCGTGTTCAGCCAAGCGGCCGGAGACGGCCAGGCGCATGACCGCCAGCAGCAGCGGGTGCTCCACACCCAGGACACGCTCGGCCAGCAACTCCGGCGTATCGCCGGCATTCACCGGCACCACGGCCTGTGCGATGACGGCACCGGCGTCGAGCTCGGGGATGACGAAATGCACGCTCGCGCCGTGCTCGCCGTCGCCGGATTCGATCGCCCGGGCGTGGGTGTGCAGGCCGCGGTACTTGGGCAGCAGCGAGGGATGGATGTTGATGGTGCGGCCGCGGAAGCGCTCGACGAAGGCATCGCCCAGGATGCGCAGGTAACCGGCGCACAGCACCCAGTCCGGACGCACGGCGGCGACGGCGTCGGCGAGATCGGCGTCGAAGGCCTCGCGGCTGGGGTAGCCCTTGGCCGCGGCCGACCAGCGCAGCGCCGGCGCCACCCGCTGCAGCGCGGCCGCGCCGGGCTTGTCGGAGAACACCCCGACCACGTCGCCGGCGAGGGTGCCGGCGGCGATCGCGTCGAGCACGGCCTGCAGGTTGCTGCCGCGGCCCGATGCGAGGACGGCGATGCGGGGAAGCGGCTGGGGCATTGCGGGCGGCGGGTTGGGAGCGGTGCGGCATTTTAGGCGATCCGGGGGATCGCGGTGGGGCGGAGCGGAAAAGCAAAGTCAAAATGGGTTCCGGCTTTCGCCGGAATGACGGTGTCCGGGGCTTGCGGCTTGCCCCCATCCCGTCATTCCGGCGAAAGCCGGAACCCATTTTGATCTTCGCTTTCCGCTACTTGCCCTTCGCCCCGCGCTCGCCCGGCATCAAGACCGGGCAAGCGCGCCGGCCGTCGTCAGAACTGCGCGTCCACCGACACGAACCACTGCCGCGGCGCGCCGGTCAGCAGGGTCTGGAAGGTGCCCTGCGGGTCGTAATCGCGGAAGCCGTTGCTGCCGAGCGTGGCGATGTAGGTCTTGTCGAGCAGGTTGTAGACGTTCAGCGCGACCCGCAGCGACTTGATCTGGCCGACATCGCGCTTATGCCAGCTCACCCCCGCGTCCCACAGCCAGAACGCGTCGGTGCCGGCGTCGTTGCTGTAGGTGTAGTAGCGCTTGCCGGTGTACTTGCCGCCCAGGCGCAGTTCCACGTCGCCCAAGCCGTAGCTCAATTCGGTGGCGAACAACTGCTTGGGCGTGTCGACCATCTGCTTGCCGCGCACTTGCACCAGTTTGCCCCCGGTGACGTAGTTCGAGCGGTACTGCGAATCGTTGTAGGCGTAACTGGTCAGCCAGCGCAGGTGTTCGCTCGGCGTCCACACGAACGCGACTTCGCCGCCGAGCGTGCGCGCCTTGCCGACGTTGGCGAACTGGTTCGGGCAGCTGACCACGCCGGGGCAGGGCACGATCACCAGCTGACGGTCGTCGAAGTTCACCGCGTAGGCGGTGGTCGAGAGCTGGTAATGCTCGTCGCCGTAGCGCCAGCCCAGTTCCAGGGTCTTGGATTGCTCGGGCTTGGCGCTGGCGCGGCTGAGGTCGAACGCGGCCTGGGTCAGCGACCACGCGCCGTTGACGCCGGGGCGGAATGCGGCCTGGTTCTCGGCGTAATTGGCGAACACGTCGCTGCGCTCGTTCAACTGCCACGACGCGCCGAGCTGCGGCAGGAAGCTGTCGCGCGCGCTCAGGCGGCCGCCGGCACGGCCGGGCACCACCACGGCGCCGTCGGTGACCACGTGCTGGCCCTTGAAGCCGGCGTTGACGGTCAGGCGCTCATCGAACAAACGCAGGGTGTCCTGCAGGTACCACTGGCGGGTGCGGGTGTCGAAGCGCTGGCGGAACAGGCGCTGGGCGAATTCGCTCGAGTCGAAGAAGCGCTGGTCGTCGATCGGGCCGTCGATGTTGACGAAGCTGCGGCCGGCGCCGTGCACGCTGTCTTCGAACCAGAAACCGCCTTCGAGCGTGTGGCTGCCCAGGGTGTAGCTCAGGCGCGCGTTGAGGCCGCTGCGCTCGATGTCGTAGCTGGTGATGCGCAGCGCCATCGGAATCGTCGGCGAGCTGATGTACGGAGTGAACCAGTGGCCCTGGCCTTCGTTGCGGTGGTAGTAGCCGGTGGCGTTCAGGCGCAGCGCGTCGCTGAGGTCGAACTCGCCCGACAGGCCGGCCAGATCGTCGTTGCGCAGGCCGCGGGCGAGGTAATAGGCGTCGTCCTTGGTCTTGACGCAGCCGCTGAAGCGGCCGTTGGCGGCGGCGAGCGCGCGCTGCCAGTCGGGCGCGTAGTTGTCCCAGCCCGAGCCGCAGCGGCGGATCAGGTCGAGCGAGAGATCCGGATCGTCGGTCTCGTTGCGGCGCGAGGACGACAGCCACAGCGCGAGGCGTCCCTTGTCCCACTGGTACACGGCCTTGCCGTTGAACTGCTGCTGTTCCTGCGCGCCGGCGCCTTTCCAGCGATCGGCTTGGTTGCGCATGCCCGAGACGTAGGCGCTGAAGCCGCCGAGATCGCCCGTATCCACGCGCACGAAGCTGCGCAGGGTGGCGTTGTCGCCGAAGGCCAGACCGGCGCGCGCGCCGAATTCGGCGGCCGGGTCGGAGGAATGCAGCAGCAGCGCGCCGCCGAGATTGCTGGTGGAGGGAATGCGCAGCGCGCCGGCGCCCTGGGCGAGTTCGAGTTCGGCGACGTTCTCCGGCAGGATCGCGCGGTTGGGCGAGAGGCCGTTGTTGTTGGCGTAGCTGTTGTCGCCCAAAGGGATGTCGTCGAGCGCGTAGCCCAGTTGATTCTGGGCGAAACCGCGGATGGCGATGCGGTTGGACCATTCGTAGCTGCCCCACGGATCGGAGCTGACGAAATGCACGCCGGGCAGCTTCTCCAGCACCTTGACCGGATTGGTGCCGGGCGCGACCGATTGCAGTTCGGCCTGACCCACATGCTGGACCTGGCGGGTGTCGCGGTGGCCGATCACCGACAGGGTGTCGAGGCTGACGGCATCGTCGCGTTCCAGCGGCGCGCCGGCGGCCGCGTCGGCAGCGGGCGTGGCGGCATGGCCGGCCGGCGACAGCGCCGCGGCGAACAGGGCCAGGGCCAGGGGAGTGCGGGTGAGGGCGTTCATGGGGTCTCGTGGAGTGCGCGCCGCGGTGGCGATGGGGCGGCATTACAACGAGGCGATATGAAGGCGGGGGCGCGCGGTGCGGACTGCGGGGGGAACCTGTCTAGTGCTTCGTGACGGCGGGGCGGATTCAGGTGGTTTGGCGGTTGCAAAATCGGGCGAGATCGCGATTGCTGGCCGTTGCCGTTGCCGTTGCCGTTGCCGTTGCCGTTGCTGTTGCTGTTGCTGTTGTTGTTGCTACTGGCTCCCCCCGCCGCCTCGAACTCGCCACAAGCAAATGGAGACCCGAAGGGCGGCGCGCAGGAAGCGCGCCGTGCGCCACCCAGGCCATGGATGGCCTGTGTGGCGCATCCCTGCGCACGCTCCGACCCTTAGTGGCTCTTGATTCGAAAACAAGGAAAGCGCCTTTCTTTGGTTACTTTCTTTGGCAAGACAAAGAAAGTGACCCGGCCGCTTGCGGACGGAAGCTTTGGATTGCAGCTTGTCCTCACTCGTTATCCGAGTAACGACGAAAGCCACCGCGGAACGCCCCCTGTAGGAGCGACGCAAGTCGCGACCGCGAGAATGCAGCCATTGCGAAGGTTTCGTCGTAGTTGCATTTTCGTGGTCGCGGCTCGCGCCGCTCCTACAGTCGGATACGAAACTGGCCGGAACCCCTGTAGGAGCGACGCAAGTCGCGACCGCGCCAACGCACCTACGACAAACTTCGCCTAAGTCCGTTAGGTACGCCTGACGACACGCGCAAGATCAACAGCTTCCGTCCGCAAGCGGCCGGGTCACTTTCTTTGTCCAAAGCAACAAAGAAAGTAACCAAAGAAAGTGCTTTTCCCTGTTTTCGAATCAAGAGCCACTATGGTTCGGAGCGGGCGCAGGGATGCGCCACACAGGCCATCCATGGCCTGGGTGGCGCACGGCGCACATCCTGTGCGCCGCCCTTCGGGTCTCTCATTGCCTGTGGCGAGTTCGGGGCGGCGGGGGGAGCGAAGAGCAACAGCAAGGTCAACGTCAACGGCAAAATGGATTCTGGCTTTCGCCGGAATGACGGGCTAGCGGATCCGAAGCGATCCAGCCATTGCACTCAGTATCGCCGCTCCCCACCCACCCACACCGCCTCCAACTGCGGCAACCCCCGCACCCGCCGCACCCGCAACAGATCCGCACGCTGCCCGGCCGCCAATTCGCCGCGATCGTCGTAGCCAACCGCGCGCGCCGGCGTGCGGGTGACCATCGCCACCGCGCGCGGCAGGCCGATGCTGTCGCAGTCGCCGAGCTGGAACGCGGCCAGCAGCAAGCTCGCGGGAACGTAGTCCGACGACAGCGCGTCGAGCGAGTCGGCGCGGGCGAGGTCGATCGCGGCCACGTTGCCGCTGTGCGAACCGCCGCGGACCAGGTTCGGTGCGCCGGCCAGCACGCTCAGCCCGGCCGCGCGTGCGGCACGAGCGGTGGCGAGGTTGACCGGGAACTCGGCGATGCGCGCGCCGGCCTCGACCGCTTCGGCGATATGGCTCAAGTCGGAATCGTCGTGGCTGGCCAGCGGCAGCGCGCGTTCGCGCGCCAGGGTCAGCACCGCGCGCCGGTGCGCGCAGGCGTGGCGATGTTGCAGGTCTTGCAGGCGGCGCACTTGCGCCTGGAACGCCGCGTCGTCGCGCGCGTTGCCGTGGCGCGCGGCGTAGGCGCGGTAGCGCTCCAGGTCGTGGAACTGGCGCTGGCCGGGCGTGTGGTCCATCAGCGACAGCAGCCGCAGCTGCGGCGTGTCCAGCAGCGGTTGCAGGCGTTGCGGCAGGTCGGGGCAGGGCAGTTCGCAGCGCAGGTGCACGCCGTGGTCGATGCGCAGGCCGCCGTCCTCGCGCGCCTGCGCCAAAGCGGCGAGCACGCCGTGCGGCTCTACCGCTTCTTCGGCCTCTTCTTCGCCGACCGAGATCGCGTTGAGCGCGGTGGTGATGCCGGCGGCGAGCAGTTGCGCGTCGTGCGCGCGCACCGCCGCTGCCGCGGGCCAGTGCGCGCCGGGGCGCGGCAGCAAATGTTTTTCCAGATTGTCGGTATGCAGCTCGACCAGCCCCGGCAACACGTAGTCGCCGTCGCAATCCAGCGCCGCCGGCGAGCGCAGGCGGCCGGCGCCGATCTCGAGCACGCGGCCGCCGGCGGCGCGCAGATGGCCGTGGACGATGCCGTCGGGCAGAACCAGACGGGCGTTATCGAGCAGAAGTTCGGGGGCGGACATTTCGGTAGCAGGCATCGGTTCGGGCCGGCGCGCGAGCGGTTGTCACCGTCGTGCAACGCCGGCGGGTTCTCATGGCCTCGGCCGCGCGATGCGACCTGTCTAGTGAACCAAGCGCAGATGGAGGTTGTATGACACCCCCCGCCGCAGTGGACCACGCCCAGCGCGACGCCGCGATGCCGTTGTGGCAGCAGATCGAAACCGCCTTGCTCAAGGACATCCGCGGCGGCGCGCTCAGCGAGGGCGACAAGCTGCCGTCCGCGTTCGACCTGGCCAAGCGCTTCGGGGTCAACCGCCACACCGTGCGGCGGGCGATCGAGGCGCTGGAGGAGCGCGGTTTCCTGCGCACCGAAACCGGCCGCGGCAGCTTCGTGCAAGAGCATCCGTATCACTATCCGATCGGCCGCCGCACCCGCTTCGGCAAGGCCATGCACGATCTCAACGTGGAAAGCCGCTACCGCCTGATCGAAGCCGGCACCCAGTCGCCGCCGCGCGCGGTGGCGCGCTCGCTCGGGCTGCTGGCCGGCGAGCGCGTGCACCGCGTGGTCTATTCCAGCGAAGTCGAAGGCCGCACGGTCGATCACAGCGAAGCCTGGTTTCCGGCCGCGCGTTTTCCCAGCCTGGACAAGGTGTTCGCCCAGCAGTTGTCGGTGACCCGCACCCTGGCCGAATTCGGCGTGCGCGACTATCTGCGCAAGCACACCGCGGTGATGGCGCGCCTGCCCAGCGCCGAGGTCGCGCGCGTGCTCGGCCAGTCCACGCGCCGGCCGGTGCTGTGCGTGCATTCGCTCAACGTCGATCCGCAGGGCGCGCCGGTGCAGTTCGGGGTGACCTCGTTCGCCGGCGATTGGGTGCAGCTGATGGTCAGCAACGACGCCTGAGCGCGGCGCTGCGGTTCCGTACGTCCGATGCAGGCCGAATGCAGTCCGAACGCATGCGCCTCGCGGCGGCGATGACCGAACCGTGACACGGGCCCGCCAGGCCGTGGCCGCTGCGCGCTTCAGGTCACATCCATCGCCGCAATCGGCCTCTAGCCTGCGCGCTCCCTTCCGCTGCAGGAGCGCCGCATGCCGTTGCCCCGATCCTTCCTCCATCCGCTCAGCGCCGGCCTAGCGCTGGCGCTCGCGTTCTGCGCGCCGGCCGCGGCGAAGACGCCGAAGGTGCTGTTCATCGGCACCGACGGTTTTCGCGGCGACGTCTACGGCGCGGTCGCCACGCCGAACCTGGACGCGCTGGTCGCCGACGGCTATCTGGCGCGCGAAGGCCTGACCGCCGACACCGCGATCAGCGGCACCGGCTGGTCGTCGCTGTTCACCGGCGTGGAGCGCGACAAGCACGGCGTCTACGACAACAGCTTCAGCGGCAAGAACTACGCCGACTGGCCCGACGTGCTGACCCGGATCGAGCGCGCCGCGCCGAACAAGAACACCGCGGTCGCGGTGGCGTGGTCGCCGCTGGCCTCGCAACTGCCGTGGACCGGCGTGGACACCGTCTACGACGCCGGCAGCGACGCCAAGGTGCTGGCCAAGGCGCTGGAACTGCTGGCGCAGCCGGCCGGCCCCGATGTGCTGCTGCTCGACTTCAACGAACCCGACGGCGCCGGCCACGCCGGCAGCTATTTCAACCGCGACGCCGACGGCTACACCGCGGCCATCCGCGGCGTCGACGCATCGATCGGCAAACTCACCGCGGCGCTGCGCGCGCGGCCGAACTACGCCAACGAAGATTGGCTGATCATCGTCGGCACCGACCACGGCGGCTCCGTGCACCACGGCCACAACACGCCGGAAGACCGCAAGACTCTGATCGCCTTCAGCGGCGCGTCGGTGCCCAAGCTCGGCCTGGAACCGCTGCGGCTGGCGCCGCGCCAGGTCGATGTCGCGCCGAGCATCCTCAATCACCTCGGCCTGGCCGTGCCCGCCGGGCTCGACGGCCGGCCGATGCAGCGTCCCGCGCGCGAGGCGGCGCCGGCGTTCGGCGTCAACCTGTTGGCCAACGGCGATGCCGAGTATTCGATCGGCCGCCGCGACCGCGGCTACGACAGCGACGTGCCGGGCTGGCGCAAGGGCCGCGGCGGGCAGGTCGTGGACTACGCGCAATACCCGTGGCTGCCGGCGCGCCCGGCCGGCGGCGGCGCCAACCTGTTCATCGGCCGCGACAGCGCGCGCAGCAATACCTTGAGCCAGCGTGTCGACCTGCGCGGGCTCGATTTGAGCACCGCGACGTTCTCGCTGTCGGCCGACCTGGGCGCCTCCAGCGGCCACCGCGCGCGCGTGTTCCTGCGCTTCTACGACCCGCGCCGCCTGGCCAGCTTCGGCAGCGGCAGCGTCGGCCACGTGTTCCGCGGCGGCGAGTACTACCGCTACGACATCGCCGCCGACCGCGTCGCCAGCGGCTATCCGCAGCCCATCGCCAGCAACTGGACGGGGCTGGAGCGCTTCGCCGGCGGCGCGCGCGACATCGATGCGGCCTTCGACGGCGGCAACGGCAAGGCGTTCTTCTTCAAGGGCGATCAGTACATCCGCGTCGATCTGGCCACGCGCAGCGCCGATGCCGGCTACCCTTTGCCGATCGCCGCGAACTGGCCGGGCCTGGAGAAATTCGCCGGCGGCGCGCGCGATCTCGACGCGGTGCTGATGTTCAGCCGCAGCCAGATGTATTTCTTCAAGCGCGATCAATACATCCGCTACAACCTCGATCTGGACCGCGCCGAGCGCTACTACCCGGCGTATCTGTCCGAATCCACGTGGTCGGGCAGCGGCGAATGGCCGGCGCATTGGGCCGGCGCGTTGAACTTCGCCAACGGCAAGTCGTATCTGTTCAAGCCCGGCCAGTACCTGCGTTACGACCGTGCGCTCGACCGCGCCGACGCCGGCTATCCGGCGCCGATCACCGCCGGCAACTGGCCGGGGCTGCAGGCGCTGTACGCCGGCGCCGCGTTCGAACTGGCGCCGGCCGGCGGCAGCGGCGCGATGCAACGCTACCGGCTCGACGGTGCGGTGCCCGCCGACGCGCAGTGGGCCGAGGTCGAGATCCGCTTCGAACACGGCAACGCGCAGGGCGACGGGTTCGCCGACAACCTCAGCTTGAGCGTGCAGCGCTGAGCGATTGCGTTGGCGCCGCCGGGCCGGGGATTCGGCCCGGCGGCGCCGGGCGCGCTCGCGCAGGCTTTGCGCGAGGATGAACTGAACGGACACCTCCGCGGCACGCGCGGGTCACACGCGTGCCGCGCGATTGCGATTGAAGTCCGCGCTGAATGTGATCGCGAACGCGGAAGCCCGCGTGTCTGGCCCCGTCCGCCGCCCGGATCGGCAAAGTTGCCGACAGGGGGCACAGGGAGCGGTCAGTGGTCGAGGAAAAGCTCAGGCGTGTCGCGGTGCTGGCGGCCGTGTTGGTGGGATCGCTCGGCATCGGCGCCGATGCGCTGGCCGCGGCGGACACGCACGCGCCGCCGGCCTGCGTCGCGGCGACTACGGTGCTGCCCGATCCGGCGCAATGCCTGCGCGGTTATGGATTCGACTCGGCGGCAGGCCGCGGCGACCGGGCCGAGGCGACGTTGGCGGCGTTGTACAAGCGCGCCGGCACGCACATGGACTTGAGCCAGTTCGCCGAGGCGACGCAGATATTGGACTGCGCCGAAGCCGTCGCCGGCGCGCATCCCTCCGCTGCCGTCGCGCAGGAACTGGCGCGCCGCCGCGGCGTGCTGGAGTTCCGCCGCGAGTGCCCGCTGCAGGCGCTGAACTGGTTCAAGCGCGCGCTGGCCGAGGCCGAGCGTTCGGAAAACCGCGTCGCTCAGGGCAAGAACTGGACCAACATCGGCGCCGCATTGTTGCGATTGGGCGACGTGCGCGGCGCGCTGCAAGCGCAGACCGCGAGTCTGGATCTGCTGCGCGGCGTGCCCACGGAGGCCGCGCGCCCGCTCAACAATCTGGCCGAGATCTACCGCGACCTCGGCGATGCCGCGCAGGCGTCGCGCTATTACCGCCAGGCGCACGATGCGCACCTGGCCACCGGCAATCAGGTCGAGGCCGCGCATACGCTCGAATCCTGGGGCGCCTCGCTGCTCGACCGCGGCGACAATCGTGGCGGCGAAGCCTTGCTGCTGCAGGCGCGCGAGGCCCTGCTCAAGACCGACAACCGCAAATACCTGCAACGCACTTATGCCGAATTGGCGCGCGCGGCGCAGGCGCGCGGCGACCTCGACGCGGCGGAGCGCTGGGCGCGCAGCGGGCTGGCCGCGGTGAACGCGGGTGCGGGCGAGATCGCGCCGGCACCGTTGCAGTTGCAGGCCGCGCAGGTGGAACGTCTGCGCGGCCGGCCGCGCGCCGCGTTGCAGCGGGTGGAGGCCGCGCTGGGCGCGCTGTCGGCGCACGACGGCGATCGCCCGGCGCTGCAGGCCGAAGCCGCCGCCGCGCACGAGGCGCTGGGCGAATGGCCGCAGGCGATGGCCGCGCTGCGCCGCTCCGAGCAGGCCGCGCGGGTGCTGCGCGAGGCGCAGTACGACCGCGAGACGCAATGGCTGCAACTGCGCTTCGCCACCGCCGAACGCGACCGCACCATCGCCGCCCTGGCCGCGCAGAACCGCGTGCGCAGCCTGGCGCTGTGGCTGACCGTGGTCTCGGCGCTGGCCGCGCTGCTGGGCCTGACCGTGTTCTTCCTGCGCCGCCAGCAGCGCGCGCGCGTGGCCGAGGCGGCGCGGCGCGCGCGCCTGGACGAGGAGATCGACTATTACCGCCGCGCCGCCGACGAACTCGGCGTCGACCGCGCGCGCCTGCAGGCCGCGCTGGACAGCCGCGAAGACGCGGTGCTGGTGCTCGACGGCGCCGGCCAGGTGCTCGCCGCCAACCGCGCCGCCAGCGAACTGGTGCAGCCCGGCGCGCAGGCGCCGGTGGCCGGTCGCGGCTTCGGCGAACTGCTCGACGGCGACGATGCGCGCCGCTTCGCTCAGGCGCTGGAGCACCTGGAAGAATCCTCGGCGCCGCAGCGCCTGGCGTTCTCCTTCGGCGGCGAACGCTTGAACGCGCAGCTCAGCGAAAGCGGCCACGGCGAGGGATCGATCGTGCTGGGCTTGCGCCGCGCCGAGCACAGCGCGGCCGGACGCAGCGTCGCCGAACATGCCGTCGATGCGCTGCCCGAAGCCGGCGCGGAGGCGGCGGTCGAGTTCAAGGTGGAGCCGGCCGGCCCGGGCGACGAGGCGCTGCGCAGTTCGTTCCGGCGCGCCTTGGTCGAACTGATGCTGGCGGTGGTCGAGGCCTGGGAGCGCAGCACCGGCCAGGGCCGGTTGGAGCTGGCGGAGAAAAGCCGGATCTGGCGCGTCACCGTCGATGACGGCCGCCTGCGCGCGCGGGCGATGGAGCGTTATCTGAGCCTGTCCAAGCTGCCGCGCCAGCCGCGCTGGCGCGACGTGCTGCGCTCGGGCTATTACGTGCTGGCCGAATGCCCGCTGGAGGAAACCGTGCGCGGCGAACTGCAACGCCACGTCGACGCGGTGCTGGCCTACACCCGCCGCAACGCGCTGGTGTGAGCGCGTCGGTGTGGGCGGCGGGTGCGGCCGGCGCCGTTACTTCGGCGGCGCCTCGATGGTGAAGCAGACCACGCACATGCCCTGCAGCACGATGGTGTTGGGATTGGCGGCCTTGTAGGTGTAGCGCGAGTGGTGCTCCGGCGAGAGATAGCTCGGCGGCGCGGTCACTTCGGCGACCGGAATCAGGCGGCTGTCCTTGGCGCCGTCTTTGGCGCCCTGCAACTGGGCGCAGTACTCCGCCGACATGATCCGGGCCACGTGCCAGTGATCGACCTGGCCGCAGGACTTGGTCTGGACCCCGCCGGCACCGGCCGGACACGAATCGGGCGGCCGGCGCAGCAGCTCGGCATGGAAATCGGCGACCTGCTTGGAGCTGAAAGCGAACTTGCCGACCGGGCGGACCTGCACGCCGTCGGCGTAGCACTGCGGGTTGGTCTGGTGGGCCTGGGCGCTGCCGGCGGTCAGGGCGGCGGCGAGCAGCAGCGTCTTGGCGGTGGTGGCGGTGAAGCTCAATCCGTTGAACAGCGTGCGCATCGGTGATTCTCCTGGCTGCATCGCGGGGAGCGCGACGCAGTCAGCCTAGGAGCCGCCCGCGGCGGCGTCCAAGCAAATAGCGGGCACAAAAGGGGACGATTTCCAGGCGAATCTGTCGCGATTCACGCTGCCGGCGTGACCGGGTTCGCGACTGGCCGCGTGCGAGCGCGCGCATGCGGCGAAATCTTCCCGCCGCGTCCCGGTTCGATCCCGGCTTGAGCCTCGTCACGCGCGCCGCCGCAGCGCTAAATGAACGCCGTCGCCTCGTCGTTCCGAGGCCCGCCGCGAGCCGCACGCGCCGCGCGGGCCGCACGGGTGGAATGCAGCGGCGACGGTGGAGACACAGGCACATGGAGGTGCCGCCCGTCCCGTTCCGGCCAAGGACGCGCCGGCACGGTCGGCGCCGGCGCGCGATGCGCCCGCTGGCGGGTAGCGGCCGGTTCGAAGGGGGAGCCAGCGAACCGGACGACGCGGGCTATGGCGGGTCAGGCCGCCATAGCCCGCGCAGGGACTGCGCCGCGCTCAGGCGGCGCGGCGCACGGCGCCGTAGCGGCCGTCGACGATCTCCTCGGCCAGGCCGAAGCTCAAGGTCATGCCCAGCCCGCCGCCGCCGACCGCATTGACGATGGTCACGCCCGGCAGCGGTTCGGCGACGAACTCGCTGCTGCCGTCGGTGAGCTTGGGATAGATGCCGTGCCAGGTCTGGATCGGGCGCGGCTCGCCCAGGCGCAGGAAGCCGCCCAGATAATCGAGCACGCGGGCGTTGATCGCCTGCTCGTCGAACGGGTCGTGGGTGTGGGCGTAGGCGTGCGAATCGCCGACGGTGATCTCGCCGCGGCCGTTCTGCGCGGCCATCACGTGGATGCCCAACTCGATCAGCTCGCCGTATTGGGCCTGGTAGCGCGCGCGCAGCGGCGCCACGTCGGCGGCCTGCTGGAAGCCGGCGTAGTGCACCAGCGACAGGCCGCCGCACAGCGCCGCGCCCAGGCGCAGGCCGTCGGCCGGCGGCGCCAGGCGCAGCATCTGCAGCTTGCAGCGGGTCAAGGGCGCGGCGGCATAGAGCTGCGGGAACAGTTGTTCGAACTCCGGGCCGCTGCATACGAACACGCGGTCGGCTTCGAAGCGGCGGGTGCCGGAATGGACGCGGCCGGTTTCCACCGCGGTGACCGGCGTGCGCCAATGGAACTCGACGCCGTAGCGTTCGTGCAGATAGCGCGGCAGCGCGGCCAGCGCCTCACGCGGATCGACCAGCATCTCGTCGCGGTTGAACAGCGCGCCGCGCAGGCCCTCGGCGACCAGCGCCGGCGATTTCGCCAGCGCCTCGTCGCGGCCGAGCAGCGAACACGGACGCAGCGCACGGTTGGCCTGCGCGTACTGCGCCAGCACCTCGAGCTCGTCCTGCGCATAGGCCACGTGCAGCGAACCGCAGGGGTCGTGCCACAGCTTGGCGCCGTCGATCACTTCCTGCCAGATCGCGCGCGAGCGCAGCGCGCGCTCGTAGGCGGCGCCGTTGGTGACGCCGATCGGCCAGATCATGCCGAAGTTGCGCACCGAGGCGCCGACCGCGCGCTCGTAGCGTTCCAGCACGGTGACGCGGTAGCCGCGCGCGGCGAGCGCGCGGGCGATGGCCAGGCCGACGATGCCGGCGCCGACGACTAAAGCGGATTCGGTTTTCATGTGGGTTCGAACCAGTCAAACGGGCGCCAACGCCGGCGCTTGCACGCGGCGGCTGGCGCGGTGATGGAAATAAACGGCCGAAGCCAGCAGGCAGGCGCCGCCGAGCGTGCTCAGCACGAGCACGATCTGGGCGAAGAACTGGGTCCACGACAGCTGCACGCCGGAGAACTCCTTGGCCAGCAGCACCGCGACGCTGCCCAGGTAGCCGAACGCGTCGGACAGGTACATCAGGAAGCCGACGTTGCCGGCGACGCGGAAGGTCGCGATCAGGCGCTCGTAGAACACGCAGTTGAATGGCACATAGGCCAGGTACAGGCCGAAGCCGACCAGCGCCAGCCACCACAGCGGCGGCAGCGCGCCGGCGCGGAAGGCGAGGGTGGCGAAGCCGGCGGTCAGCAGGCCGGCGAACATCAGCCCATGCAGCGCCATCAGGCCGCGCAGGTTGTCGCGGAACCACGTAAGGCCCGCGGTCAACGCGAGAACAGCCAAAGCGACAGGCGTCTCGATCAACGCGAACACGCCGGCGTTGTTGCCATACCCCAGATCCGCGAACAGCTCCGCCTCGAAGTTGTCGCGAAAATCCCGCACCACGGTCAGCGCCACATAGCAGCCGATCATCAGCGCCAGCCCCGGCAGGAACCGGCGCACGAACGCGAGCCGCTCGGCGCGGTTCATCGGCAATCGCTCGCTGCGCGCGGCGCGGTCGGCGGCGTCGGGCTCGGGCACGCGCTCGAGCAGGCGCAGCGCGATCAGCAGCGGCGGCACGAACAACAGGCCGGTGAGGAACGGCATCCAAAATTCGTCCACGCCCGCCAGCAGCAGCCACTTGCCGACGCTTTTGACGATACCCGAGGCCATGATGAAGCTCGACGCCAGGATCGCGCCCATCGCCTCGGTGGTGCGGCGGCCTTCCAGATAGCTGAACACCAGACCCCAGACCATACCCAGCGGCAGGCCGTTGAGGAACAGGAAACCGATATTCCACGGCGCCGGCACCAGCGCGAAGCCGAGCAGGGCCAGCCAGGCGCTGCCGATCAGCAGCAGCATCAGCGGCGCGCGGCGCTCGCGGCGCAGCCCGCCGATCACGCCGATGCCGATGAACTTGCTGCACATGTAGCCCAGGATCTGTGCGACCACCAGCCAGACCTTGTAGTCCACGTCCAGCCACTGCTGGCCGTGGAACGAGGCCGCGGCGAACGGCTTGCGGAACGCGTACATGCTGGCGTACGCCATCAGCGCCGCGCCGCCGGCGAGCAGGGTGACCCGCCAGGAGCGCAGGGTCGCGGCGGACACCGGCGCGTTCATGCGGCGTCGTCGCGGGCGCTGGCGTCGATGCCGAGCAGCGCCGGCAGCTCGAACAGCGAATCGACGATGGCGTCGGGCGCGTAGGGTTCCAGTTCGTCGCGGCGGAACGCGCCGGTGGTGATCGCCACCACCAGGCCGGCGCCGGCGTTGCGGCCTTCGCCGATGTCGACTTCGGTGTCGCCGATCTTGACCAGCGCGCGCGCGTCGTCGATGCCGAACCGGCGCAGCAGCGCCTGGGCCATGTACGGCGCGGGCCGGCCCGAGGGCACTTCGTCGCTGGCGATCAGCGCATCGATGCGGCCGCTCCAGCCCAGGCGCGTCACGATGGCTTCGGCGATATCGCGCGAGAACCCGGTGTTGAGCGCGACCTTGATGCCGTGCGCGCGCAGCAGGGCGAAGGTCGACTCCGCGCCCGGCAGCGGCGCCACCCCGGGGCGTTCGCGATAGCAGCGCAGCATGCGCGCGACGAAGTCGTCGTGGATCGCTTCGATCTTGGCCGGCGTCGCCGCCTCGCCGAGCAGGCGCGCGATCGCCTCGGGCTTGCGGTAGCCCATCAGCGCGCGGCAGGTTTCCGCCTCAATGGGATGGCCGGCGGCGGTCATCGCGCCGACGAAGGCTTCGGCGACGAAGCCCGGATCCGACACGGTAGTGCCGGCGATATCGAACAGGGCGAGACGGTAGTTCATGGAAACCGGAGGCGCTGCGGAACAGGCCTCCAGCTTGGGCACCGGGCGCAACCCGGTGATGACACCGCGGGGACAGGCGGGTGGACCTGTCTAGTGGCCCGGCCTGGCGGGCGCCGCCCGCCGCGGGCCGGCCTCCTCAGCCGCGCCCGCGCCGCGCGCTCAGTCGGCGAACGCCGCCCGCACCTGCGGCCGCGCCAGCACGATGAAGGTGAACACGCCCAGCGCGGTGCCGAGCGGGAACGACAGGCAGGTGATCGCCGCGGTGAACTGGCACAGGCCGCGGCTGCGCCGCTGGCGCAGGCGTTGGGCGGTCAGGAACTGCAGCACGGCGCCGGCCAGGCTGAGCGCGGCCGAGAGCAGCAGGACCACGGTGAGCACGGCGATGTCGCCGCCGTCGAACGCGGCGCTGCCGTGGCCGTCGCGGCCGACCATGCCGAACACCAGTGCGCCCAGTCCGGCCACCATCAGCAAGGTCAGCGCGCCGAGCGCGGCGAGCACGTAGTAGAAGATCGACAGCAGCTTCAGGTGCGACTCGTCTTCGGCGCTGAAGGCGGAGACGGCGGGGGCGGGATTCGACATGGCTCGGTCCTTGAGTGGATGCGCTCGCGCGCGCGTTTCGATTCGTCGCGGATCAGTTCGCGGCGAACAGGGCTTTGACTTCCGGCTTGACCAGCAGCACCAGCGCCAACACCCCCAGCACGGTGCCGAACGGCATGAACATGCAGCTCAGGCCGGCGACGACGATGCAGAAGGTGTGGCCGCGGCGCTGGCGGATGCGCCGGCCGCCGACGGCCAGCAGCGCGGCGAAGGCCAGGCCGCACAGGATGAAGGCCGAGCCCATGACGATGAACAGCCAGCCCACCGCCGGCGGCGGCGGGGTGCCGTGGCCGGGCTGGTCGAATGCGCCGGACAGCATCGCCACGCCCATGCCCACGTGGATCAATGGGAACAGCGAGAACAGCGCGGCGATCGCCGCGACCACGTAGTAGAAGATCCCGATCAGGTCGAGGTTGGCGGCGTCTTTCGACGGCGGCGGCGCGCTCGGCGCGGCGGACGGCAGCGGCTCGCTCATGGTGCGGTTCCTTCGATGGGGCGGGGCGGCTCAGCCGGCGGCGCGCTTGCGCGGCCACGCCGCCAGCGATCCTAGTGTCGCAAGAAACATGTCCGTGTGCGCATCCCACACGTCGCCCTGCTGGCCGTTGTACGACTCCGCATCCTGCGGCGACATGGTCAGGGCGATGGCCCACTCGAACCACTCGTAGATCAGGCTGGTGCACATGATCGCGGCCACCGCCAGCACGAACGCCTGGCCCGCGCCGAGCGCCGGCCAGCGCTGACGGAAGTACTCGCGCAACGGCGGGGCGAAGCAGGCGCCGTAGAGGAAATGGATCAGCCGGTCGAAATGGTTGCGCTGGAAGCCCAGCGCGCGGTCCAGCGACCAGCCGCCGGTGAGCCACTGGATCCACTGGTCGTAGGGCACGTAGGAATACAGCCAGCGCGCGGCGATGCAATGCAGGGTCATGAAGCCGCAGATGGCGAGGAAGTGCGCATCGCGCATCGGCCAGCGGCGGTCGTGCCGCCACAGCCACAGCAGCCCGACCACGGTCAGCACGCTGTGCATGGCCTGTTCGAACGGGCTCTTGGGCGCGATCCAGGTGATCGCGAAGACGGTCAGGACGAAGGCCAGTGCGGCTTTCTTGGGGGGGCTCATGCGTCCTTGCGCGGCGGGCATGCGGTGTACTTCCATTGACCAAGCCGGCACGCTACCGGAGCGCAGTGGGGAAGGGAATAGGCCGTAGAGCCCGCGCCGCGCGGTTGTCTTCGCCGCACCGGCCGCTCCTGCAGGCGTTGCATAAGCCGCGGCAGGCTGGCGCAACTGCGGCGGACTTGCGTCCTTCGCTCGGCACGGACAATGCGCCCCTACGCTCGGGACGCCGATTGCGCTGGGGGAAAGAACCGCGCCGCGCGACATGCTGTAATGGCCCGACCACCATCGCGAAGGAACCGCAATGCTGAAAGAACTCATCGACTTGTTGACGGCCCACGAACTCGAGCCCGAGCAACTCGAATCGACCGTCGACGCCATCGAAGGCGCGGCGGACGATCCGGATCTGGCCTGGCTGGACGAGCCTTCGACCGAAGAACTGATGCAGACCGCGATCGTCTTCCAGCTCGTCGACTTCACCGCAGTCGGCGACAAGATCGACGAGGTGCATGAGCTGATCAGCGATTTCTTCGCCGACCCGCTGCCGGACTTTCCGATGCATGAAGACGGCCGCTATTTCCTGCCGGACGAGTATTTCGCCTGGCTGGATCGGCAGCTGATCGGCCGCGCCGGAGACAACGGCGGCTACGAACTGCTCCTGCTCGGCCAGCATTACAGCGAAGAGCTGCACGCGATCGCGGTGCTGCGCGCGGACACCCCGCGGATATTGGAGCTTGCCACCGAGCATGCGCTGATCATCGAGCGAGCCACGCAGCGCCATCTGGCGTAGTCGAGCCGCCCGGGACGTCCCGGGCGGGCCGTTGTCGAACCCACGCCGCACCGTTGTCGCCGGCTGTCGGCGCTCGTGTTCTGGAGTCCTATGGAAAACGCTCAGCCCGATGCGGCTCCCGCCGCTCATGCCGGCAAATGGCTCGCCCTCATGGCGACCGTGGCGATCACCCTGTTGTTTCCGTCGATCTTTTTCGGCTTGCTGCGGGTGGGGCAGCACTGCGCCATCCAGGATATTTTCGCCGGCGACGACGATGCCGCCGCGCTCAAGATCTTCAGCGTGACGCTGATCTATTCGGCAGTGGTGTTGCTGTTGAGCCGCATCAACAAGCGCCTGGGGTTCTATCCCTTGCTCGGCGCGGCGGTGGTGTTGATCGCGGTGGCGGCGGTGTATGCATTCGCGCTGGCCGTGGTTCCGGCGGTCGCCTTGGCGATCGTCGTGTTCCTTATGTGGCAAGGCCGATACCACCGTGCGCCGATCAATCGATGGCTCGCCATCGGCGTGTTGATTCCAGGCGTGTTGGCGGCCGTGGTGATCGCTCTGAAAATCAGGGACGAACTGATTTATTGGAGCTACGGCCTGAGCTGAGAGCTCTCGCGGCCTTCGGGCTCGACGCGCGCGGGCGCTGCGGCCCAAAACGAAAAACGGCGGGCCATGCCCGCCGTTTTCCTGTCGCCAGGCGCGTCGCGCTCAGCCGATATGCACGCGCTCGCCGCCGCTGTGGCCGACCACTTCGCCGATGCGCCAGTGGCCCAGGCCCAGGCGGGTCAGCTCGGCTTGCGTCGCCGCGGCGGCTTCGTCCGGCACCACCAGCACGAAGCCGATGCCGCAGTTGAAGGTGCGCCACATCTCCTCGCGCGGCACCGCGCCTTCGCGCTGCAGCCAGTCGAACACCGGCGGCAGGGTCCAGGTGGCGGTGCGGATGTCCAGGCCCAGGCCTTCGGGGATGACCCGGATGATGTTCTCGGTCAGGCCGCCGCCGGTGATGTGGGCCATGGCGTGGATCGAATGCTCGCCGCCGCCCGCGCGCAGCAGTTGCAGGATCGGCTTGACGTACAGCGCGGTCGGCTCCATCAGCGCGTCGATCAGGCGCACGCCGCCGACGGCGACGTCGCCCGGACGGCCGGCGCGGTCGAAGATGCGGCGAATCAGCGAATAGCCGTTGGAGTGCGGGCCGCTGGAGGCGATGCCGATCAGCACGTCGCCCTTGCGCACGCGCGAACCGTCGAGGATCTGCGACTTCTCCACCGCGCCGACGGTGAAGCCGGCCAGGTCGTACTCGCCCGGCGGGTACATGTCGGGCATTTCCGCGGTTTCGCCGCCGATCAGCGCGCAGCCGGCCAGTTCGCAGCCGCGGGCGATGCCGCCGACCACCGCGACCGTGGTGTCCACGTCGAGCTTGCCGGTGGCGAAGTAGTCGAGGAAGAACAGCGGCTCGGCGCCCTGCACCAGCACGTCGTTGACGCACATGCCGACCAGGTCGATGCCGATGGTGTCGTGGCGGTTCAACTGCTGGGCCAGCTTGAGCTTGGTGCCGACGCCGTCGGTGCCGGAGACCAGCACCGGCTCGCGGTACTTGCCCGACAGGTCGAACAGCGCGCCGAAGCCGCCCAGCCCGCCCATCACCTCGGGACGGAAGCTGCGCTTGACCAGCGGCTTGATGCGTTCGACCACCTCGTTGCCGGCGTCGATGTCGACGCCCGCGTCGCGGTAGGTCAGCGGCTTGGGGGAAGTGTCGGAGGAGGAAGCGGTCACGGCGGCCCCGGGGTGGTCGCGGAGGGAAGCCGGCGATTTTAGCAGGCCGCGGGGGCCGAGAAGTGAGCGCGCAGCGGCGGGGCTCGGGTAAAAGCCCCGGCCTGCTTGGCTTTGGCGCGCTTCTCGCGGCTGCGCGCTCAGGGCTCGCCGCATCCCGTTCAGCCCCCGAATGGACTCCCTGGCCCACCTGCGGCACCATTTCCGACCTTGAACGCCGAAGTCGGCCCCAGGCCGGCGCACGGCCGGACGGCCGGGCCAGGCGGCTCGCAACGCGGGCGGGAAGCCCGCTCCACGCACTGATAGGGACAGCGATGGGCTGGTCGATGGGTAAGGCAATCCGGACTTGGGCAATGGCGGCGGCGCTGCTGGCGAGTTTCGCCGCGAGCGCGCAACGCGTAGAGGGCGACCGCGCCCAGGCCGAAGGCGCTTATTCGGCCGAAGTGCCGGTAGGCGGGCAGAGCGAGAACGAGCGCAACGGCGCGATGGCGCGGGCGCTGGCCCAGGTGCTGGCCAAGATGTCCGGCGACCGCGCCGCGGCCGGCCGTCCCGGCGTCGGCCAGGAGCTGCGCCGGGCCAAGGACTACGCGATCGGCTACGACTACCGCCAGGACGAGGGCGTGTCCCAGGTCACCGGCGCGCCGACCTTCCAGACCACCTTGGTGGTCAATTTCGACCAGGAGAAGGTCGAGAACCTCGCCGCCACCCTCGGCCTGCCGATCTGGCCGCAGCCGCGGCCCAAGCCGGTGCTGTGGCTGGCGATCGACGACGGCAGCGGCCCGCGCCTGGTCGGCCTGGGCCAGGCCAACGCCGCGCGCGCCGCGCTCAACCGCGCGGTCGAGCGCGGCTACCGCCTCGGCCTGCCCAGCGGCAGCGCCGCCGAACAGGCCAGCGCCGGCGCGATCTGGCGCGGCGACGCCGCCGCGGTGGCGCGCGCCTCGGCCCGCTACAGCCCGCCGATGCAGCTGATCGGCAAGCTCTACCGGGTCAAGAGCGGCGGCTGGAAGGGCGATTGGTCCTTCGTCGACGGCGGCAAGGTGCTGGCCAGCTGGAACCTCACCGACCCGGACGCGCGCAAGGTCATGGCCGGCGGCGCCGACGGCGCGGCCGACGCGCTGATGAAGCGTTACGCCAAGCGCAGCGTGTCCGGCACCCCGGGCACCTACCGCATCGTCTTCACCGGCGTGCGCAGCGCCGACGACTACATCCGCCTGGCGGGCTACCTGCAAGGGCTGGCGGTGGTGCGCAAGATCGTGCCGATCCGCGCCACTCCGGAAAGCGTCGAGTTCGACCTCGACCTGCTGTCCGGCCTGCCCGGCTTCAAGCGCATGACCGATGCCGGCGACACCCTCGTGGGCCTGGAAGGCCTCGAAGGCCAGCCGCCCGTGTTCCAACTGCACTGAGCGCCGCATGACCGACCAATCGCCCGGCCGGGCCCCGCTGGAAGACATCGCCCTGTTCCTTCGCCGTCTGCAATGGACGGCGCTCGGCGTGGGCGCCTGCTGGTTGCTGTGGGTGCTGGCGCCGGTGCTGACCCCGTTCGTGGTCGCGGCCATGCTCGGTTGGCTCGGCGATCCGCTGGTCGACCGGATCGAACGCACCGGCCGCTCGCGCAACACCGCGGTGACCCTGGTGTTCGCGCTGATGGCGCTGCTGGTGGTGCTGATCCTGCTGATCCTGGTGCCGCTGATCGAGCGCCAGATCACCACCTTGATCGTGTCGCTGCCGGCCTACCGCACCTGGTTCACCGACACCGCGATCCCGTGGCTGGAGCAGCGCACCGGCTTCCAGATCAGCGTCTGGCTCGACCTCAACCACATGATCGAACTGGTGCGCAGCAACTGGGAGCGCGCCGGCGGCATCGCCACGACCTTGCTGGGCTATCTGTCGCGCTCGGGCTTCGCCCTGATCGCGATGGTCGCCAACATCGCCCTGCTGCCGGTGCTGACGTTCTTCTTCCTGCGCGACTGGGACAAGCTGGTCGAGCGCGTGGCCTCGCTGATTCCGCGCGCCTACCTGAGCACGGTCAGCCGCCTGGCCAAGGAATCCAACGACGTGCTCGGCGCGTTCCTGCGCGGCCAGTTCCTGGTGATGCTGGCGCTGGGCGTGATGTACGGCGTCGGCCTGTGGGGCGTGGGCCTGGACCTGGGCATCCTGATCGGCATCATCGCCGGCCTGCTGACCTTCGTGCCTTACCTCGGCCCGGCCAGCGGCATCATCCTGGGAGTGATCGCCGCGCTGGTGCAGTACGGCGACTGGAAGCACGTGCTCGGCGTGCTGGCGGTGTTCGGCGTGGGCCAGGTGGTGGAAAGCTACTGGCTGACCCCGAAGCTGGTCGGCGACCGTATCGGCCTGCATCCGGTGGCGGTGATCTTCGCCGTGCTCGCCGGCGGCCAGCTGTTCGGCTTCCTCGGCATGCTGCTGGCGCTGCCGGTGGCGGCGGTGGTCAACGTGCTGCTGCGCTACGCTCAGGAGCGTTACACCCATAGCCGCCTGTACGCGGGCGATCAGGCGGCCGTGCCGCTGGAGCCGGCGCTGGCGCCGGCCGGCGCGGACGCAGCGGAGCGCGAGAGCAAGCAGTGAGCATTCCGCAGTTGCCGCTGGCCCTGCGTCATTCGCCGGACCAGCGCTTGGAAACCTATGTGAACGCGCCCGAGGGCGCGATCGCACAGTTGCGTTCCTTGGCCCACCACAACGAAGAAACCGCCGGTTACCGCGATCCGACCCAGGCCGACTGGGTCTATCTGGTCGGCCCCGGCGGCGTCGGCAAGACCCATCTGCTGCTGGCCGCGTGCGCGCAGGCCGATATGAGCGGGCGCCGCGCCGCCTATGTGCCGTTGAGCGCGGCGGTGGGCCGCCTGCGCGAGGCGCTGCAGTCGCTGGAAACCAACGACCTGCTGGCGCTGGACGGCATCGAGGCCATCGCCGGCCGGCGCGAGGACGAGATCGCCCTGTTCGACACCCACAACCGCGCGCGCCAGGCCGGCATCGCGGTGATCTACGCTGCGCGCGAGAACCCCGACGAGCTCAAGCTGACCTTGCCGGACCTGCGCTCGCGCCTGTCGCAGTGCACCCGCATCGTGCTGACCCCGCTGGACGACGACGGCCGCGCTCAGGTCCTGCGCCAGCGCGCGCAGCGGCGCGGGTTGGCGTTGGAAGAGGCGGCGTTGGAGTGGATGCTCAAGCGCATGGATCGCGATCTTGGCGGGCTGACGCAGTTGCTCGACAAGCTCGATCGCGCTTCGTTGGCGGCGCAGCGGCGGATTACGGTGCCGTTTTTGAAGCGGACGATTGACGACGAGACTTGAGTGCGCGGGGTATGTGCGCAGCATCGCTCGTTGTTCCGAGCGAATACGAAAGCATCCGCGGAACGCCCGCTGTAGGAGCGACGCAAGTCGCGACTGCGCCAATAAACCTGCGACGAACCTCGTCTACGCTCGTGGGCTGTGCCTGACGACCAGCGAAGATCAACAGCTTCCGTCCGCAAGCGGCCGGGTCACTTTCTTTGTCTTGCCAAAGAAAGTAACCAAAGAAAGGCGCTTTCCTTGTTTTCGGATCAAGAGCCACTATCGTTCGGCGCTTGCGCGGGGATGCGCCACACAGGCCATCCATGGCCTGGGTGGCGCACGGCGCGCGTCCTGCGCGCCGCCCTTCGGGTCTCCGATTGCCTGTGGCGAGTTCGGGGCGGCGGGGGGAGCGAGGAGCAAGGGCAACAGCAAGATCAACATGGATTCCGGCTTCCGCCGGAATGACGAGCCGAAGGCTGCGTGGCTTTAGGCCGCAGTTGCGGAGCTGTGGCGCTTTTAGTCGACTTGGTCCAGCAGCTCCAGATAGATCGAAAGATCCGCGTCGCCGAAGCAACAAAACACGACCGTTTCCGGCATCTGAGCGCCGAGCGCGTGCCGACGCACCGTATCCACCGCTACGCGCGCGGCCGCTGCGGCCGGATACCCGAAGATGCCGGTGCTGATGCACGGAAACACTAGCGTCGCGAAGCCGCGACGCGCGGCGATGTCGAGACTGTTGCGATAACAATCGGCCAACAGCTCCGGCTCGCCGTGGTCGCCGCCGCGCCACACCGGCCCGACGGTGTGGATCACATGCCGCGCCGGCAGTTTGTGGCCGCCGGTGAGCTTGGCCTGGCCGGTCTTGCAGCCGCCGAGCAGGCGGCATTCGGCCATCAGTCCGGGGCCGGCGGCGCGGTGGATCGCGCCGTCCACGCCGCCGCCGCCGAGCAGCGAGGAGTTGGCCGCGTTGACGATGGCGTCCACCGCCAGGGTCGTGATGTCGGCGCGGATCGCACGCAACTCCATCGCCTCACCCCTGCGCCGGCCAATCGATGAACTCCGGCGCGACCGCGTCGGTGAGCCATACGCCGTTGTCGGCGCGGTAGAACGCGAAGCCGCATGCGTGCATTTCGGCGGCGCGCACGTGCAGCACCAGCGGTGCGCCGTGGCGGCTGCCGACCTTGACCGCGGTGTCGCGGTCGAGCGAGAGGTGCACGTGCTGGCGGCTACGTTTATCCAGCCCGGTCTTGCGGATCGAGGCGGCGAAGTGGGTGGCGGTGCCGTGGTAGAGCGTGGGCGGCGGTTCGAGCGGCTGCAAGGCCAGGTCGATGTCGATCGAATGGCCCTGGTTGGCGCGGATGCGGCGGCCATCGTCGCTGAGCTTGAAGCGCTGCTTGTCGTTGTCGCGCACGATCGCTGCGATCAGCGTGCGGCTGTAGAGCCTGCCGTGCGCGCCGGCCTTGGCGATGAATTCGTCGACGTCGGCCCAGCCTTGGGCGTCCAGGGTCAGGCCGATGGCCTGCGGGTCGTGACGGAGGATGAGGCTGAGGAACTTGCTGAGTTTCTTGTGTTGTTGGTCGGTCATAAGCTTTCGGCGCGCATGCTAGTCGCGCGCCGGAGCCGGCGCCAGTGCCGCGGCGGCCGTCAGTCGGCGACGAACGTCGCGTCCAGTTCGCGCAGGCGCTCGGGCGTGCCGACGTCGGTCCAGCGGCCGCGGTGGTACGAGCCGTGCAGGCGGCCGCGCTGCGCGGCGCGGCGCAGCAGCGGGACGACGCTGAAACGCGGCGGATCCAGCTCGGTGCCGGCGGCATCGCCGAGTGCGTCGCGCCAGTCGGCGAACAGCGAGGCGCGATATAGGCCGATGCCGGCGTAGGTGAGCTTGTCCTCGCCGTCGTTGCCGACGCGGCCGTCGGCGTCGAGGCGGAAATCGCCGCGCGGATGCTGTGGCGGATTGTCGACCAGCAGCAGGTGCGCGTCGGCGTCGAACTCGCGCGGCAGTCGGGCGAAGTCGTAGTCGGTCCAGATATCGCCGTTGGCGACCAGGAACGGCGCCTGCGGGTCGGCGTTCTCCTGCAGCAGCGCCAGCGCATTGAGCATGCCGCCGCCGGTTTCCAGCGGCGCGGCGCCTTCATAGGAAAAACGCAGGCGCAGGCCCCAGCGCGAGCCGTCGCCGAGCGTGGCGGGAAACCGCTCGGCCAGCCACGAGGTGTTGACCACGACCTCGTCCACGCCGAGCGCGGCGAGTTTTTCCAGATGCCATTCGATCAGCGGCTTGCCGCCCACCGGCAGCAGCGGCTTGGGCGTGTGCAAGGTCAGCGGGCGCATGCGCTCGCCAAGGCCCGCGGCAAAGATCAGCGCCTTCATGCGCGCGTCGCCAGCGCCGGGCGCACGTAGCGCTCGACGATCTCGCTCAGCGGCTGCAGCTCGGGATAGCGCGGCAGGACCAGATCGAGATAGCCGAGGAAACGCGGCGCATCGGCGAGGTATTTGGGCTTGCCGTCGCGGTGGTTCAGGCGCGCGAACAGGCCGAGGATCTTGATGTGGCGCTGCAGGCCGGCGAAATCGGCGTCGCGGCGGAAGCGCGCGTAGTCGGGCAGCGGAATGCCGGCGGCGACGGCGCGCGCGTGGTAGCGCGCCAGCCACGCCTCGACGCGATCCTCCGGCCAGCTGACGAAGGCGTCGCGGAGCAGGCTGATCGGGTCGTAGGCGATCGGCCCGCGCAGCGCGCCCTGGAAATCGATCACCGCCAGCCCGCCTTCGGCCGGCATCAGATTGCGCGGCATGAAATCGCGGTGGATGAACACCTGGCGCTGCGCCAGCACGTTGTCGAGGATGCGGCGGTAGGCCAGGTCGAGCCGTTCCAGGTCGCCGCAGTCCAGTTCCACGCCGAGGTGGCGGCCGAGGAACCATTCGTCGAACAGGCGCAGTTCGCGGCTCAGGAAGGCTTCGTCGTAGGGCTGCAGGTCGTCGGGGCAGGGCAGGACCTGGATCTTCAGCAGTTGGTCGAAGGCGGCCTCGAACATCGCGTCGGCATCAGCGTGGCCGGCTTCGACCGCCTGCAGGAAGGTGTCGCGGCCGAGGTCTTCCAGCAGCAAGAAGCCGCGTTCGGGATCGGCCTGGAACACCCGCGGCACGCGCACGCCGCCGGCGTCCAGCACGTCGCGCAGGCGCAGCCAGGGGCGCGGGTCCTCCAGCTCCGGCGGCGAGTCCATGACGATGGCGTCGCCCTCGGGCAGCGCCGCGCCGGCGTGCACGCGGCCGCGCCAGTAGCTGCGGAAGCCGGCGTCGAAGGAGGCGCGGACGAGCTCGAGGCGCTCGTCGCCGGTCGCGGCGCGGGCCCAGGCCAGGCGCGCGGCGTCGCGGTCGGAGGGGGACGGCTGGGTCATGCAGGCTCCATGCGGCGAAGGCCGCCGGCGCACAGGGTAGCCGGCCGGGCAGGGAGCGCAACCGCATCAGCCGGATTGCGTTGCGTTCGCTGATGCGAACCGGCTGCGTCGCGGCTCGCCGGAGCCCCTGTAGGAGCGGCGCGAGCCGCGACTGCGACAACGCAACTGCGCCGAAACCGGCGCCGCGAGCCGTAATCCCGCGGTCGCGGCTCGCGCCGCTCCTACAGGTAGCGGCCGTAGCCGTGTCGCGATCGGGAAAACACCACTGCTTCGCGATCCGCAAAAAAGTGTAGGGCGAAGCCCGCGTCGCCTTTGGCCGGGAACGGTCGCCACCGCCTTCCCCTGCCGCTTGCGCCGCGGGCCCCGCCCTACGGGTGCCCGGGTGGAACTGAATCTCTTGCCGGCCACGCCTCAGGCGGCGACCGGTTCCTCTTGCTCCAAGGACTTGAGCCACTCGTCGTCGGAGCCTTCGTTGACGCCTTCGAACAGGAACGTGGACAGATAGCGCTCGCCGGTGTCGGGCAGCATCGCCAGCAGCACTGAGCCTTCCGGCGCGGCCTGCGCGACTTCCAGCGCCGCGGCGATGGTGGCGCCGGCGGAGATGCCGACGAACAGGCCTTCCTCGGCGGCGAGGCGGCGCGCGGTGTCGCGCGCGGTGACGTCGTCGATGGGGCGGATCTCGTCGGCGATGCTGCGGTCGAGCACGGCCGGGACGAAGTCCGGCGTCCAGCCCTGGATCTTGTGCGGCGCCCAGTCCTTGCCGCCCAGCAGCGAGGCGCCGGCCGGCTCGGAGGTGACGATCTTCAGGTCCGGGCGCGCCAGCTTGAGCACTTGCCCGGCGCCGCTGAGGGTGCCGCCGGTGCCCCAGCCGGAGACGAAGTAGTCCAGCCGCTTGCCGGCGAAATCGCGCAGGATTTCCGGGCCGGTGGTGTTGCGGTGATAGGCCGGGTTGGCCGGGTTCTCGAACTGGCGGGCGAGGAACCAGCCGTGCTTTTCGGCCAGTTCGGCGGCCTTGCGCACCATGCCGGTGCCGCGTTCGGCGGCCGGGGTCAGGATCACCTTGGCGCCGTAGGCGCGCATCAGCTTGCGTCGCTCGATCGAGAAGGTCTCGGTCATCACCGCCACGAACGGGTAGCCGCGCGCGGCGGCGACCATCGCCAGGGCGATGCCGGTATTGCCCGAGGTCGCCTCCACGATGGTCTGGCCGGGCTTGAGCTCGCCGCGCTGTTCGGCGTCGAGCACGATCGCCAGCGCCAGCCGGTCCTTGACCGAGCCGCCCGGATTGAACGATTCGACCTTGGCGTACAGCGAGACGTGCTTGGGCGCGAGGCGGTGCAGTTTGACGATCGGCGTGTCGCCGATGGTGTCGAGGATGCTTTCGTGCAGCGACATGTGGGTGCTCCCGTGGCGTGGGGTGTATGGGGAATCAGGCGGCCTGGGCCAGCGCGTCGTCGGCGTCGGCTTCGGGCAAAGCGGTGAGCGGGGCATCGCCGAACCAGTGCAGGCGCTGCGCCAGCGCGGCGACTTCGCCGACGATCAGCAGCGCCGGCGATTGCACGCGATGGCCCTGCGCGCGCTCGGCCAGTTCGGCCAAGGTGCCGGTCACCACGCGTTGCTCGCGGCGCGAGCCGTTTTCGATCAGCGCGAACGGGGTGCTGGCGGCGCGGCCGTGTTCGATCAGCTTGTCGCGCAGCACGTCCAGGCCGGCCACGCCCATGTACACGGCGAGGGTCTGCTTTTCCTGCGCCAGCGCCTGCCAGTCCAGATCGTCGGCGGAATCCTTGAGGTGCGCGGTGACCAGGCGCAGCGACTGCGCATGCTCGCGATGGGTCAGCGGCACGCCGGCATAGGCGGCGCAGGCCAGCGCGGCGGTGATGCCGGGCACCACTTCGAAGGCGATGCCGGCCTGCGCCAGCACTTCCAGTTCTTCGCCGCCGCGGCCGAACACGAACGGATCGCCGCCCTTGAGCCGGACCACGCGCTTGCCGGCGCGGGCGTGCTCGAGCATGAGTTCGTGGATGCGGTCCTGGGTGGTGTGGTGGTTGCCGGCCTGCTTGCCGACTTCGATCAGCTCGGCGTCGCGGCGCGCCAGTTGCAGCACTTCGCGGCTGACCAGGCGGTCGTGCAGGATCACATCGGCCTGGTTGAGCGCGCGCAGGCCGCGCAGCGTCATCAATCCGGCGTCGCCGGGGCCGGCGCCGACCAGCACCACCGAACCTGCCGGCGGCGCGGCCGGCTTGTCGTCGATCAGGGCCGCGCCGAACGCGCGCTGCGCGTCTTCGCGGCGGCCTTCGCGCAGCAGCGCGGGAATCGGGCCGGCCAGCACGCGCTCGAAAAAGCGCCGGCGCTGGCCGAGATCGGGGTAGTGGCGGCGGATGCGCGCGCGTTCGCCGCTGAGCAGCCGGGCCAGTTCGCCCAGCGATTCGTCCAGTTCGGTTTCCAGGCGCTCGCGCAGGTGCCGCGCCAGCATCGGCGCACCGCCGCCGCTGGAGATGGCGACCTGCACCGGGCCGCGTTCGACCCGCGCCGGCACGTGGAAGCTCGAGCCTTCGACATCGTCGACCACGTTGACCCAGACCCGGCGCGCTTCGCCGGCCGCGGCGACGGCGCGGTTGACCGCTTCATCGTCGGTCGCGGCGACCGCCAGCCAGGCGCCGTCGAACCATTCGGCGGCGAATTCGCCGGCCAGGTGTTCGATGCGCCCTTCGGCGGCCCAGGCCGCCAGCGCCGCGTTCAAGCGCGGCGCGCCGATGCGTACCTGCGCGCCGGCTTCGAGCAGGGCCGCGGCCTTGCGCTGCGCCACCGCGCCGCCGCCGACCACCAGCACGGCGCGGCCGCGCAGGTCGGCGAACAGCGGGTACATCGGCGTCGAGGCGCGGGAGGACGAGGCGCGGGTCACGGCGGCGTTCGTGCGTTGAGGGGAGGATGCGACGACCCTACGGCCGCCGGCGGGCGCGGCGGAAATGACGGCGGCGCCTTTGCACATGCCGTCACGTAATGAGCCGTAGCGTTGCGGGGCCGATACTGGACAGCCGGCCCGGCGGATGGTTAATCTATAAATCCTTTCATCCGAATAGAGCGATAGATACGTGGAATCCAGGTGCCAGCGAATGCGAGCGATGCATCCGCGCTGCCGCGGCGACGCGGGCGCCGGCTGTTGTCGCCGCCGCGCCGTTCTCCGCATTCCACATCATCGACTTTCATTCCGGATCGCCACCCCATGACCCTGACCCAGCTGCGTTATCTGGTCGCCATCGCCGACTCCGGCCTCAACATCACCCTCGCCGCCGAACGCGTCCACGCCACCCAGCCCGGCCTGTCCAAGCAGCTCAAGCAGCTCGAGGACGAGCTGGGCTTTCTGCTGTTCGTGCGCAAGGGCCGCAGCCTGGAGGCGATCGCGCCGGCCGGCGAGCGCGTGCTCGCGCATGCGCGGCGGATCCTGGAGGAAGCGGCCAACATCCGCGCCTACGCCGCCAACGAGCGCGGCCAGCACGCCGGCCGCCTGGTGCTGTCGACCACCCACACCCAGGCGCGCTACGTGCTGCCGCCGGTGATCGCCCAGGTCAAGCGCGATTTCCCGCAAGTCAGCGTGCACCTGCAGGCCGCGGCCGATGGCGAGGTGCTGACGCATCTGTCGCACGGCAACGCCGACCTGGCGGTGATCAGCACCGCCGGCGCGCCGCCCGAGGGCGGCCTGGCGGTGCCATTGTTCCGCTGGCGCCGGGTGGTGCTGGTGCCACGCGGCCATCCGCTGGCCAAGCTCGAGCGCGCACCGACCCTGGCCGAACTGGCCGCGCATCCGCTGATCAGCTACGAATCCTCGACCCGGCCGGAATCCTCGCTGCGCCGCGCCTTCGCCGCCGGCGGCCATGAGCCGCAGCTGGCGATGACCGCGCGCGACGCCGACCTGATCAAGACCTACGTGCGCACCGGCCTGGGCGTGGGCCTGCTGGCCGAAATGGCGGTGACCTCGCGCGACGACGACCTCAAGGCGCTGGTCGCGCCCGACGCGGTGCCCGAGTGCATCACCTGGGCGGTGATCCCGCGCGCGCGGGTGCTGCGCGACTACGCGCTGGAACTGGTGCAGGGCCTGGCCCCGCAGATCGACCGCCGCGACCTGCGGCGGGTGCTGGAAGGCAACCTGGAACCGCACTGGCCGAAGGCCCCGACCTGGGTCGAGCTGACCCAGTCGATCAGTTCCTGAGCGCGAACCGGCGCTAAGGCGCTGCGCGATCGACCTGCAGGAGCGGCGCAAGCCGCGACCGCGGACGACCCGCTCGCGCCGAAAGCTGCGTCGCAGTTGCGTTCCCGCGGTCGCGGCTCGCGCCGCTCCTACAGGGCTTTCGGCGATGGCGCGAATGGCTGCGAGTCGCAGCGCCGCTGCG
>NZ_FNOG01000002.1:396832-427769 GCF_900106525.1 Lysobacter enzymogenes | reverse complement strand
GTCGCGGCTCGCGCCGCTCCTACAGGGGCTTCGGCGACAGTGCGAATGGTTGCGAGTCGCAGCGTCGCTGCGCGATCTACCTGTAGGAGCGGCGCAAGCCGCGACCGCGGGCGATCCGCTCGCGTCGAAAGCTGCGTCGCAGTTGCGTCGCAGTTGCGTTCCCGCAGTCGCGCTCAAGCCGCCTGGTTTTCCTGCGCCGGCTCGCTGTCGAAATGCAGGCCGCATTCGCGCTTGAGGCCGAAGAAACGGGTGTCTTCCTCGCGCATGCCCGGTTCCAGCCGGCGGGTGGTGTGCACGTCGCCGATCGACACGTAGCCGTCGTGCCACAACGGGTGATACGGCAGGTCGTGCGTCTGCAGGTACTGCCACACGTCGCGGTCGCTCCAGTCGGCCAGCGGGTGCAGCTTCCAGCGGCCGTCCTTGATCTGCAGGAAATCCAGGTTGGCGCGGCTGCCGGACTGGCTGCGGCGCAGGCCGGCGATCCAGGTGCGCACGCCCAGCTCGCCGAGCGCGCGCTGCATCGGTTCGACCTTGCGCATGCGGTTGTAGCGCTCGATCCCTTCCAGCCCCTGTTCCCACAGCTTGCCGAAGCGCGCTTCCATCCAGGCCACGCCGATCTGCGGGCGGTACACCTTCAGGTTCAGCGACAGGCGATCGCCGAGTTCGTCGATGAAGCGGTAGGTCTCGGGGAACAGATAGCCGGTATCGACCACGATCACCGGCGTCCGCGGCGCCTGCCGGGTCACCATGTGCAGCGACACCGCCGATTGCGCGCCGAAGCTCGACGACAGCGCGTGCTCGCCGGCGGTGTTCTCCAGCGCCCAGGCCACCCGCTGCTCGGCGCTTTGCGTCGCCAGCCAGGCGTTGAGTTCGGCCAGCGCGCGCGGGGATTCGGCGGCGGTGACGGGATCGGTCGGGGCGCTCATGCGTGTGTCTCTGCGACGAGGGCGATGGGGATGCCGGTGGGCGTGGGGTAGGGAATGCTGACGACCAGGCTGCGCACCAGGTAATCGCCGAAGCCTTCGTCGCCTTCGCGCTGCGCGGCGTAGGCGCCGAACAACGGGTCCAGCGCCGCGGCGATCTCGGCTTCGCTGATGTTCTCGCGGTACAGCGTGTTCAAGCGCTGGCCGCGATGATCGGCGCCGAGCATCAGGTTGTAGCGGCCCGGCGCCTTGCCGACCAAAGCGATCTCGCCCAGGTACGGGCGCGAGCAACCGTTCGGGCAACCGCTGATGCGCAGGTTGATCGACGCATCGGGGATGGCGTGGCGCTGCAGCAGCCGTTCGACCTCGCCGACGAAATCGGGCAGATAACGTTCGGCCTCGGCCATCGCCAGCGCGCAGGTCGGCAGCGCCACGCAGGCCAGGGCGTTGCGCCGCACCGGACTGGCGCTGCGGTAGCCGTCCAGGCCGTGCTGGGCGACCAGCGCATCGACGCGCTCGCGCAGCGCCGCGGGCACGCCGGCGATGGTCAGGTTCTGATTCGGGGTCATGCGGAACTGCGAACCTTCGGCGTCGAGCAACAACTCGGCGATCTCGCGCAGGCCGCTGAGGTGGGTCAGCGCCTCGCCGCGGCCGTCGAGCGCGCCGTCGACGATGCGCCCGGCCGGAATGCGCAGGGTCAGGTGCGCGCGGCCGTCGTCGCCGTCGACCCAGCCGAAGCGGTCGCCGTTGTGGCGGAAGGCGAACGGACGCGCCGGAAGGAGAGTGAAACCGGCGCGCCGTTCGACTTCCGACTTGAACCAGTCCAGGCCGCGGTCGTCGATGGTGTACTTGAGCCGCGCGCGCTTGCGCACCTGGCGATTGCCGAAATCGCGCTGGGCGGTGACTACCGCCACGCCGACCGGGATCACCTGGTCCGGAGTGACGAAGCCGATCACGTCGCCGACGCGCGGGTAGGTTTCCGGATCGCCGTGGGTCGCGCCCATGCCGCCGCCGACGGTGACGTTGTAGCCGCGCAGTTCCCCGTCTTCGATGACGGCGATGTAGCCCAGATCCTGGGCGAATACATCGACGTCGTTGTACGGCGGGATCGCGAAGCCGATCTTGAACTTGCGCGGCAGGTAGGCCTGGCCGTAGACCGGCTCGTCCTCGCTGCCGCTGCCGGCCACGCGTTCCTCGTCGAGCCAGATTTCGTAATAGGCGCGGGTGTTGGGCAGCAGATGCTCCGACAGCGCCGCGGCCTGCGCGAATACCTGCGCGTGGCTGGCCGAGATCTGCGGATTGGCCGCCACCGCGACGTTGCGGTTGACGTCGCCGCAGGCCGCCAGGGTGTCCAGCAGCGCGGCGTTGATCGCCTGCATGGTGGACTTGAGCTCGGTCTTGATCACGCCGTGGTACTGGAACGCCTGGCGCGTGGTGATGCGCAGGCCGCGCTCGGCGAAGCGGGTGGCGATGGAGTCGAGCTTGAGCCACTGCTCCGGCGTGACCACGCCGCCCGGGGTGCGGGTGCGGATCATGAAGCTGTAGGCCGGCTCCAGCTTGGCCACGCGGCGCTCTTCGCGCACGTCGCGGTCGTCCTGCTGGTAGCTGCCGTGGTACTTGATGAGGGTCTGGTCGTCCTCGTTGAGCGCGCCGGTCAGCGGGTTGGCCAGGCTTTCCAGCAGGCTGCCGCGCAGGCGCGCGCTGGCGAGCTTGATGTCTTCGACCGAATGCGCGCTCATGCCGGCGCTCCGCCGAGTGCGGGCGCGCACGGCAGCGCAAGTTGCAGCCCGAACGGAGCGCGTCCCGACGACGTCGGCGCGCTCTGAGCGGCGCGCTGGTGTGCGGCGGCGCGGGAATCGCGCTCCATCCGGACTGCCGGGGCAATCGTTGCGGGCGCAAGGCCGAACGTCCCGCGACGCTCAGTAGACTCCACAACCGCCGCACCGGCCTGCGACGTGCGGCGCGGTTCGACAAAGTAATGTTCCGACCAGCGGACAGCGACGGCGTACATCAGTAGACATCCCGGGCGTAGCGCCCTTGTTGTTGCAGATCGTTGAGATATTCCTCGGCCGCTTCCGCGCCGCGGCCGCCGTGTTCGGCGATCGCCGCCAGCAGCGCGGCGTGCACGTCCTTGGCCATGCGCGTGGCGTCGCCGCAGACGTACAGGTGGGCGCCGTTCTGCAGCCAGTCGTAGAGTTCGCGGCCGTGTTCGCGCAGGCGGTGCTGGACGTAGACCTTGTGCGCCTGGTCGCGCGAGAACGCCAGGTCCAGCCGGTGCAGCTGGCCGGACTTCAGCGCCGCCTGCCATTCGGTCTGGTAGAGGAAGTCGGTGCGGAAATGCGGGTTGCCGAACAGCAGCCAGTTGCGGCCCGATGCGCCGTCGGCGGCGCGATCCTGGACGAAGCCGCGGAACGGCGCGACGCCGGTGCCGGGGCCGATCATGACGATGTCGCGGCTGCCGTCGGCGGGCAGGCGGAAGCGCTCGTTGTGCTCGATGAACACCGGCAGGCGCTCGCCTTCTTCGGCGCCGGCGAGCTGGTGCGAGGCCGCGCCCCAGCGCGTGCCGAGTTCGTTGATGTATTCGACGTGGGCCACGGTCAGATGCGCTTCCTCGCCGACCGCCTTCTGGCTGGAGGCGATGGAATACAGACGCGGGGTCAGCGGCCGCAGCGCGGCGACCAGTTCCTCGGCCGACCAGGCGCCGTCGAAGCGCTGCAGCAGGTCGATCACCTGGGTGCCCGCCAGCAACTGCGCCAGCGCGGCGGATTGGTCGGGCGCCAGCAGGCGGTTGAGCTCGTCGCTGCGCGCGTGCGCGGCGTGGCTGGCCACGAACGGGCGCGCCAGCTTGGTCAGTTCGCGCTTCTCGCTGAGCCACTGGCGCAGCGGCAGGCTCTGGCCGGCGTGCGCGACCGCGGCGTCGCCGTCGAGCTGCAGCGTCTCCAGCACCGCCTGCACCAGCGCGGGCGGATTGCGCGGCCACAGGCCGAGCGCATCGCCGGGCTGGTAGTGCAGGCCGGAATCCTCCAGCGACAGCTCGATGTGGCGGATGTCCTTGTCGGCGACCACCGCGCCGCGCGCGCTGCTGGCGCGGGCGATCAGGCGGCGGTTGCCGATCAGCTCGGCGGCGAACGGCGCGTCGCGGTGATGGGCGGGCGCTGCTGGCGCGATCGGCCGCAGCGGCGTGACCGTGGCCAGGTGCGCGGCGGCCGGCTTCAGGGCTTCCCTGGCCTGGACCAGCGCCTGCTGCAGCCACGGGCCGGACACGGTTTCGATGTCCAGGTCGGCGTCGCCGCGGGCGAAGGCGCGGGTGGCGCCGAGTTCGGCCAGGCGCGCGTCGAGCCTGGCGCCGATCGCGCAGAACTGCGGATAGCTCGAATCGCCCAGTCCGAGCACTGCGTAGTGCACGCCCTTGAGCTGGGGCGCGCGCTTGCCGGCGATGAACTCGATCAGGCCGCGCGCATCGTCGGAGGGATCGCCGTCGCCCTGGGTGCTGACCACCAGGTACAGCAGGCGCTCGTTCTTGAGTTCGCGGGTCGGGTAGGCGTCGGCGCGCAGCAGGCGCACGCCCAGGCCGGCGGCCTCGGCCTGCGCGGCCAGCTGTTCGGCCAGGCGCTTGGCGTTGCCGGTCTGGCTGCCGTAGACCACGGTCAGGCGCTCGCCGCTGCGCGCTTCGGGCGCGGCTTCCGGGGCCAGGGCCGCGGCGATCGGCGTGGGCGTCAGGCCCGAGCGGGCCAGGCCGGCGGCGTAGCCGGACAACCACCACAGGCTGTCGCGGTCCAGGCCGTCGGTGAGGCGGGCGAGCGAATCCAGCCGGTCGGCCGGCAACGGCGCGGCGAGCAGGGCGGGGGCGGACGCGAGGGCGGACGGGGCGGCGGCAGGCACGGTGGCGGGTCTGCGTGTGGCTTTGGAGTCCGCAGGCTACGAGCGCGCGCCGGGCGCGCGGAAAGGATGCTCGGTTATTCGTTAATGCCTTGCGTTCATTTCTCCCCGAATCCGGGGGGATTTCTAATGCGATCCAAGGCGGAGCCCGCGGCGCGCCCCGATTCGGGTCGTCGCGGGCGGCCGCAATGCGACCGGGTTCGCACTCCGGCGCGGGGCAGGGCGCATTCGTAACTGCGGCCCGGCCGCGCGCCCATCGGACGCGACCGGGTTCTCATTTGCACCGCCTCGCCCGGCGCAGCCGGCGCGACAGACAACCGACATTGTGATTCCATGCATGCTGGGCCGCCGCGCAGGCGTCCATGGAATCGGATCCTAATTCGCAGGCCGGGCGCCGCCGCGTCGCTCCGCCTTACCAGGAACGCGGCGAGCGAGCCCCTTTGCGATGAGTGCGTCACCCGTACCGAGCGCTGCCTTCGACCCCGTCTCCGACAACGCCACGCCGCTGGCCCAGGCGCTGAGCCATCTCGACCGGCTCGAAGCCGAGAGCATCCACATCCTGCGCGAGGTCGCCGCCGAGTTCCGCAACCCGGTGATGCTCTATTCCATCGGCAAGGACAGCTCGGTGTTGCTGCACCTGCTGCTCAAGGCGTTCTATCCCGCGCGCCCGCCGATCCCGCTGCTGCACGTGGACACCGGCTGGAAGTTCCGCGAGATGATCGCCTTCCGCGACCGCCGCGCCGCCGAGACCGGCGTCGACCTGCGCGTGCACATGAACCCCGACGGCCTGGCCCAGGGCATCGGCCCGGTCAGCCACGGCGCGGCCGTGCACACCGACGTGATGAAGACCCAGGCGCTCAAGCAGGCGCTGGACTGGAACAAGTTCGACGCCGCCATCGGCGGCGCGCGCCGCGACGAGGAAAAATCGCGGGCCAAGGAGCGCATCTTCTCGTTCCGCAATCCGCAGCACCGCTGGGATCCGAAGAACCAGCGCCCCGAGCTGTGGAACCTCTACAACACCCGCATCCATGCCGGCGAGAGCGTGCGGGTGTTCCCGATCTCGAACTGGACCGAGCTCGACGTGTGGCTGTACATCTACCGCGAGCGCATCCCGGTGCCGTCGCTGTATTTCGCCGCCAAACGCCCGGTGGTCGAGCGCGACGGCGCGCTGATCCTGGTCGACGACGAGCGCCTGCCGCTGCGCGCGGGCGAAACCCCGCAGCTGCGCGATGTGCGCTTCCGCACCCTGGGCTGCTATCCGCTCACCGGCGCGATCGAGTCGGAAGCCGACACGCTGGAGAAGATCATCGCCGAGATGCTGGTCGCCACCACCTCCGAACGCCAGGGCCGCATGATCGACCACGATCCGTCCGCCTCGATGGAGCGCAAGAAGCAAGAGGGCTACTTCTGATGAGCGCGGATATCGGGATTCTGGATTCGGGATCGGCCAAGGCGGAGCGTAGCGACGTGGGCGACGGGCAGCGCAAGGACGGGTTCGAGAAAGCCGGCGGCAGCGTCGTCGCGCTGAACCCCGAAGCGCGTATCCCGCATTCGGCCGGCGACGCCGTCGCCGATTACCTGAAGCAGCACGAAAGCAAGAGCCTGCTGCGCTTCATCACCTGCGGCAGCGTCGACGACGGCAAGAGCACCCTGATCGGGCGCCTGCTGCACGACACCCAACGCCTGTTCGAAGACCAGCTGGCGGCGCTCGACGCCGACAGCCGCCGTCATGGCACGCGCAACGGCGAGATCGACTTCGCGCTGCTGGTCGACGGCCTCGCCGCCGAGCGCGAGCAGGGCATCACCATCGACGTGGCCTACCGCTACTTCGGCACCGAGCGGCGCAAGTTCATCGTCGCCGACTGCCCCGGCCACGAGCAGTACACCCGCAACATGGCCACCGGCGCGTCCACCGCCGATCTGGCGGTGGTGCTGGTCGACGCGCGCAAGGGCCTGCTGACCCAGACCCGCCGCCACAGCTACATCGTGTCCCTGCTGGGCATCCGCCACGTGGTGCTGGCGGTCAACAAGATGGACCTGGTCGGCTTCGACCCGGACGTGTTCGAGCGCATCGTCGGCGAATACCGCGAACTGGCGGCCAAGCTCGGCATCGAGCACGTGCAGGCGGTGCCGCTGTCGGCGCTCAACGGCGACAACCTCACCACGCGCTCGGCGGCCACGCCGTGGTACCGCGGGCCGAGCGTGCTCGAACATCTGGAAACCGTCGATGTCGGCCGCGACGCCGCCGACCTGGGCCTGCGCCTGCCGGTGCAGTGGGTCAACCGCCCGCACCAGGATTTCCGCGGCTTCGCCGGCACGATCTCCGCCGGCCGCGTGCGTCCCGGCGACGAGATCGTCGCCCTGCCGTCGGGCCGGCGCTCGCGCGTGCAGCGCATCGTCACCGCCGACGGCGATCTGGCGCAGGCGACGGCGGGGCAGGCGGTGACGCTGACCCTGGCCGACGAACTCGACATCAGCCGCGGCGACGTGATCGCCGGCGCCGCGCAGCCGGCGCAGGTGGCCGACCAGTTCGCCGCGCACCTTCTTTGGATGGATGCGACTCCGCTGCTGCCGGGCCGTTCGTACTGGCTGAAGATCGGCGCGCGCACGGTCACCGCCAGCGTCACCGAGATCAAGCACAAGATCGACGTCAACACCCAGGCCCAGCTGGCCGCGCGCCGGCTCGAACTCAACGAAGTGGCCTGGTGCAACCTCGGCCTGGACCAGCCGATCGCGTTCGAGGCCTATCGCGACAACCGCGAGCTCGGCAGCTTCGTCCTGATCGACCGCCAGACCAACGCCACCGTCGCCGCCGGCACGCTCGACTTCGCCCTGCGCCGCGCCGAGAACATCCACTGGCAACCGGTCGACGTCGACAAGGCCGCGCGCGCCCAGGCCAAGCGGCAGACACCGCGCTGCGTGTGGTTCACCGGCCTGTCGGGCTCGGGCAAGTCGACCATCGCCAATCTGGTCGACAAGCAACTGCACGCGCTCGGCCACCACACCTTCATCCTCGACGGCGACAACGTCCGCCACGGCTTGAACAAGGACCTGGGCTTCACCGACGCCGATCGGGTCGAGAACATCCGCCGCGTCGCCGAAGTGGCCAAGCTGATGACCGACGCCGGCCTGATCGTGCTGGTGAGCTTCATCTCGCCGTTCCGGGCCGAGCGCGAACTCGCGCGCGAGCTGTTCGGCGCCGGCGAATTCGTCGAAGTGTTCGTCGACACGCCGCTGCAGGAAGCCGAGCGCCGCGACGTCAAGGGCCTGTACGCGAAGGCGCGCGCCGGCAAGATTCCCAACTTCACCGGCATCGACTCGCCGTACGAAGCCCCGGAATCGCCGGAGCTGCATCTGGCCACGCTGGAAGACGATCCGCAGGCATTGGCCCAGCGCGTGGTCGACTTCTTGCGCGGTTGACGCTTGGTCGCGGCTTCGCGCCCGCATCGCTCCTGCATGGGCTCCCTGCAGGAGCGGCGCAAGCCGCGACCGCGCCAATGCAACCACGACGAACCCCGCAACTGCCGATGTTCGGCGCAACCACCGCCCGCAAAAACGAACGCCCCGGCACAGGCCGGGGCGTTCGCGCATACGACAGGAAAACCAGGACTCAGCTCTTCGCCGACTTGCTGCGGATGAACTCGTACAAGAACAACAGCACGATCGCGCAGACCACCGACACGATCAGGCCGATGAAGCCGCCGCCGCCGTAGATCAGGCTGCCGACATAAGCGCCGGCGATGCCGAGCAGAATGGTCAGGATCCAACCCATCGGATCGGCGCCGGGTTTGAAGAAACGCGCGAGGATGCCGATGACCGCGCCGATGATGATCGTGGAAATGATGCCGCCGAACATGGCCTGCCTCCTCGAAGGGAATGGAACGCACTGGAATGGAGTGCGCAGGGATCATGTGAGCGCCGGCGTCGCCGCCGCGTGAGGGCGCGGCGGCCGGATTGAGCCGCGGTTAAGCCGTTGCGGCAGGTGCGGATGGCGGTCGCCAGCGCCGCATCTTCGGCCCGTGGCGGCTGCTGGTTTCGGCTCTTCGCGTGGCGCTCGACGCGACGTTGCGTTGGGCGAAGCCGCCCATTCGGCCTCAACCCGGACAAAGAAAAAGCGGGCCCGCAGGCCCGCTTTTCGTTACCGCGTTGGCGCCCGAGCGAAACTGCTCAGCAGCAACCGTGCCCACCGTGGCGGTCGCCGCTGTCGGCCACCACCGCCGCGCCCGCGGTCTCGCCGCGCTGGCTGGCCTGATGATGCTCGGCCACCACCCGCGCCACGCACGCGGTGACGCGCTTGCCCATCGGGATATGCAGGAACTCGTTCGGGCCGTGTGCGTTGGAATGCGGGCCCAGCACGCCGGTGATCATGAACTGCGCGCCCGGGAACTTCTCGCCGAGCATGCCCATGAACGGAATCGAGCCGCCTTCGCCCATGTACATCGCAGGCTGGCCGAAGAACTCGCGGCTCGACGCGTCGATCGCCTTGGACAGCCACGACGACATCGCCGGCGCGTTCCAGCCGCTGGAAGACTTCTCCAGTTCCAGCGACACCTGCGCGCCGTTGGGCGGATCGCGCAGCAGCACTTCCTTGAGCAGCTCGCCGGCGCGCTTGCCGTCCAGCGTCGGCGGCAGGCGCAGCGACAGCTTCACCGAAGTGTAGGGACGCAGCACGTTGCCGGCCGAAGCCAGCGGCGGCATGCCGTCCACGCCGGTCACCGACAGCGCCGGACGCCAGGTGCGGTTGAGCACCAGCTCCGACAAGTCATCGGCCATCGGCTTCATGTTCGGCAGGAACGGGAACTTGTCGTAGACCGCGTTGCCGAGCACCTTGGCCGCCTGGCGCGCCTGCTCCATGCGCTCTTCGGGCACGTCCACGTACAGGCCTTCGATCAGGATCTTGCCGCTGGTCTCGTCTTCCAGGCGCGAGAGCAACTGGCGCAGCAGGCGAAAGCTCGAGGGCACCACGCCGGAAGCGTCGCCCGAATGCACGCCTTCGCTGAGCACCTTGACCGTGAAGTTGCCGCCGGCCAGGCCGCGCAGCGAGGTCGTGCACCACAACTGCTCGTAGTTGCCGCAGCCCGAGTCCAGGCACACCACCAGCGAGGGCTTGCCGATGCGCTCAGCGAGGTGGTCGACGTAGGCCGGCAGGTCGTAGCTGCCCGATTCCTCGCAGGCCTCGATCAGGATCACGCAGCGCGAGTGCGGGATCTGCTGGTCCTGCAGGGCCAGGATCGCCGCCAGCGAACCGAAGATCGCATAGCCGTCGTCGGCGCCGCCGCGGCCGAACAGCTTGTCGCCCTTGATCACCGGCTTCCACGGGCCGAGGTCGTCGTCCCAGCCGGTCATCTCCGGCTGCTTGTCGAGGTGGCCGTACAGCAGCACGCAGTCGTCGTCGCTGCCGCCGTGGGCGGCCGGAATATCGATGAAGATCAACGGCGTGCGGCCTTCCAGGCGCACCACCTCGACCTGCATGCCGGGAATCGACTGGGCCTTGGCCCACGACTCCATCAGCTTGACCGCGTCGTCCATATAGCCGTGCTTGACCCAATCGGCGTCGAACATCGGCGACTTGTTGGGAATGCGGATGTATTCGACCAATTGCGGGACGATTTCGTCGTCCCACTTCTGACCGACGTAGCGGTCGACCTTGCTGGCGTCCATGAACGGGGCCTCGGAGCTGGGGAAGGCGACCATTTTACGCCGGCCGGGGCGTGTAGGACTTTTCCTACCCTGCGCTGCGGTTCCGCCCGACTTCGCCGGGGCGCAAGCGGCGATAACCTGTGCCCGTCGAGACATGGAGACTGTCTCCACCGGCGGACAAGGAATCAAGGAAGCAACGTCCTCCGGACTGGAAAGGAATCCAATCTCAAGGAGCTCAACATGAAGTCGTTTGCCCTCATCGCCAAGTCGCTGGTGCTGTCGCTGGTCCTCGCCGGCAGTGCCTACGCCTCGGAGAAGGTCAATATCAACAGCGCCGATGCGGCCACGCTGGACCGCGTGCTGCTCAACATCGGAGCGTCCAAGGCAGAAGCGATCGTCGCTTACCGCAAGGCCAACGGGGCCTTCCGCAGCGCCGAGCAGCTGGCCCTGGTCAAGGGGATCGGTCTGAAGACGGTGGAAAAGAACCGCGACCGTATCGTGGTGGGTGGGGCGCCGGCGCAAGGCGGCCGTCCGACCAACACCGCCGGCGCCATCGCGGCGCCGCGCGCCGCCAGCAAGCGCTGAACTCGCCTGCCGGCACCGTAAGGATGCGGAGCCGGTAGCTGATCGGGCAAGGATGCCCGAAGGATTCGGGGGGAGGTCCCTGGACACGGAAGTACGCTGCCCCGCCGCGGAAGGATCCGCGGCGGGGCACACCCAACCGAAGTTACGTAGCTCCGCCGTCGCACCCCGAAGCGACACCACCCCAAGCCTTACATCCGACGCCGTACTACAGGCAAACCCCCTGTAGGAGCGGCGCAAGCCGCGCCCGCGCCCCCTCAACTCCGGCGCCACCCTCACCGCGCGCAGCCCCAACGCGTTCCGCTCCAAGCCCCAGCCCGCCCTGGCCCACGGCTCTGCCTGGCCGCCCGCGCGCCCCCACCGCTTGGGCCACCCCTCCAGACCCACTAGACTGGCACCTCCATTCAGCCAGCCGCCCCCATGCCCGACCGTCCCTCCTGGTGCATCCCCGCCAACGAGTACCGCCGCGAACGCTGGCGCAACCAGTTCGGCTGGACCCGCGAGATCGTGCGCATGCGCCGCGAAGCCGGCCGCGACCGCCCCGCGTCGGGCGAGGAAGACTGGGACTGGCGCCTGTCGATCGCCGAAATCGAAAGCGACGCCCCGTTCTCGGCCTTTCCGGGCATCGACCGCGAACTGGTCCTGCTCAGCGGCAACGGCCTGCGCCTGCGTTTTGACGACGGCGAGGCCTTCGAACTGCGCCCGCCGCACGACAAGCTGCGCTTCGCCGGCGAACGCACGGTCAGCGGCGAGCTGATCGACGGCCCGACCCACGACTTCAACCTGATGTGGCGCCGCGACCGCGTCCGCGCCGAGCTCTGGCACCGCCCGCTGGTCGGCCCGATGGTGCTGTTCGCCGAACCCGGGCAGAGCTGGGCCGTGCACCTGCTCGCCGGCCAGGCCCATTTCGCCGACGGCTGCGGGCTGGCGCCGCTGCAAGCCGGCTATACCGCGATCCTGGCCGCGGGCGAGGATCGCCTGCGCCATGTGCTGGAAGGCGGCGGCGAAGTGCTGCTGGTGCGCGTCGGCGAGGCTTGAGGCGAAGCAGCCGTTCGTCGCGACCGGGAAACCCCGAAGTCGCGGCTCGCGCCGCTCCTACAGATAGCCATCGCGGGTTGCGTTTCCGACTGTAGGAGCTGCGCAAGCTGCGACCGCGACACCGCAGCTACGGCGAGCCGTTCGTCGCGACCGGGAACTCCGCGGTCGCGGCTCGCGCCGCTCCTACAAGTAGCCATCGCGAGTTTCGTTTCCGACTGTAGGAGCTGCGCGAGCTGCGACCGCGACACCGCGGCTACGACGAACCTTCCGCCGCGACCGGAACCCCCGCGGTCGCGGCTTGCGCCGCTCCTACAGGAGGCGTTCGGACCGCAGACGGCATCGGTCAGTACACGTCGCGCCGATATCGCCCATCCGCCGCCATCGTCTCCAGCGCGTCGTCGCCGAGCGCTTCGCGCAGCACCGCGTCGACCGCCGGCGCCATGCCTTCCAGGCTGCCGCAAACATAGACCGCCGCGCCGGCCGCGATCCATTCGCGGATCTCGCCGATGCGTTCGCGCAGCCGGTCCTGCACATACACCCGCTGCGCGCCGTCGCGCGAGAACGCGTAGTCGCTGCGTTCGATCCGGCCGTCGGCCTGCCACGCGTCCAGGTCGTCGCGGTAATGCAGGTCGCAGGCCGCGTTGCGTTCGCCGAACAGCAGCCAGTTGCGATGATGGCCGGCGTCGATGCGTTCGCGCAGCAGCGCGCGCAACCCGGCCAGGCCGGTGCCGTTGCCGATCAGGATCAGCGGCCGCGCGTCGGTCGGGGCATGGAACGAGGGGTTGGCGCGGATGCGCAGATCGATCGCCGCGCCGTCGCCGGCGTATTCGGTCAGCCAACCGCTGCCCAGGCCGAGGCGGCCGTCGTCGCGGCGCATCTGCCGCACCAGCAGGCGCAGCGCGCCGTCGGTGGGGATCGAGGCGATCGAGTATTCGCGATGCGGCAGCGCCGCCAGTTCGTCGGCTACGGCTTGTGCGCCGCGGCCGCGCGCGTCGGTGGCGACGGGCAGGCGCGAGCGTGCGAGCAATTCGGCCAGCGCGATCTCGCTGTCGTCGCGACGCACTCGCGTGGCACCGTCGAGGCCGGTAGCGGCCAGCCACTGCGCGACTTCGTCGGGCGGGTTGCGCGGGCCGATCTCGGCGATGTCGCCGGCGCGCCACTGCAGCGCCGAGCCGTTGGCCGGCAGCAGCGCCAGATCGAACGCGGCGGCGCCGGCGCTGCCCGGGTTCGACACGCGCCGTTCGCTCAAACGCCACGGCGCGTAGGCCGGCGCGCTCCAGTCGGGCAGGTCGGTGCGCCCGGCGAGCAGGCCCAGGTGATGCTGCCAATGACGCAGCGCCCCGGCCTCGCCGTTGTCGACTTCGACCAGATCGAACAATGGCTGCGCGCCGGCGTGGCGCAGCCAATGATCGAGGCGATGGCCGAACGCGCAGTACTGCGCGTACTCGCGGTCGCCCAATGCGAGCACGCCGTAGCCCAGTTGCGGCAGCGGCGTGGCCGCGCCCATCGCCTTGCGCACGAACGCTGCGGCGCTGTCGGGCGCGTCGCCCTCGCCGGTGGTGCTGACCACGAACAGAACGCGTCGGTATTGGCTCAACTGTGCGGCGTCGAGCGTGCCGAGCACGGCCAGGTCGGCGCGCAGGCCGGCGTCGCGCAACGCCTGCCAGCTGCGCCGCGCCAACTGTTCGGCGAAGCCGGTCTGGCTGGCGAAGGCGACCAACCACTCGCCGCGTTGATCGGCGCGCAGCTCGGGCAGGGCGTCGCGCTGCGCGCTACGCTTGCGCGACGTCGCCACCGCCGCGATGAAACCGACGTAGGCGGCGACCAGCGCCGCAGCCAGCCACCATTGGCCGCGCCCCGGCGCGATCCATTGCCAGCCGTCGACCTGGGTGCGCGCCGACACCGCGGCGAGCGCGCACAGCGCCAGCAACGCCACGGCGTTGCCGAGCCAGGACAGAGTGAAACGACGCTCGCGCGCGGCGGATGAAGAAGTCATGCAGAAATCAGGCGGAGCGCTGCCGGGCGACGAAGCCAGGCGTGGCGCGGGAAACGAAGCCGTCGCCTTCGCGCAGCACGAACAGCGCGGCGAGCTGGCGGCGGTTGGCGTAGGCGAGCCCGGCGCGGGCGCCGAGCACGGTCAGCGCGGTGGCGAGCGCGTCGGCGTGCATGCAGCGTTGGTGCAGCACGGTGACTGAGGCCACCGCGTGCTCGATCGGCGCGCCGGTGCGCGGGTCGAGCGTGTGCGAGTAACGGCGCGTGGCGCCGGCTTGTTCGAAATAGCGGCGGTAGTCGCCGGAGGTGGCGATGGCCAGGCCGTCGAGCGCGATCACCGCGGCGGCTTCATCCTCGTGGCCGGGTTGTTCGACCGCGACCCGCCAGGCCGAACCGTCGGGCTTGCGCCCATGCGCGCGCAGCTCGCCGCCGACTTCGACCAGACAGTCGCCGCAACCTTGCGCGAGCAGCCAGTCGGCGACGCGGTCGACGCCGTAGCCCTTGGCGATGGAGGAAAAGTCCAGGTACGCGCCGCCGGGTTGGATCAGTTCGCGCGTGGCCGGGTCGAAGCGCAGGCGGCGCCAGTCGACGCGTTCGCGCGCCTGCGCCAGCGGCGCCGGTTCGGGCGCTTGCGCGCGCGCGCCGGCGGGGCCGAAGCCCCACAGGTCGGTCAGCGGGCCGATGCTCGGGTCGTAGGCGCCGTCGGTGTCCGCGGCCAGCGCCAGCGCCGCGGTCAGCACTTCGGCGAACGGCGCCGGCAGCGTGTGCGCGCTGCCGGCGTCGGCGCGGTTGTAGCGGCTGATGTCCGAGCCGGTTTCCCAGGTGCTCATCTGCGCGACGACTTCGTCGAGCCGCGCCTGGATGCCGCGTTCGAGATCGATCAGGGCGGCGACTGGCGCAGCCAGCTTGACCGACCACGTCGTGCCCATGCTCAGGCCGCGCAGTTCGTGCACGGCGGCGCGTGCGGACATCGCCGCGGTATTCGGCGTCGCGCTCGCGGCGAGGTTCGCCGCAAGCATCGGTGCGAAAGCATCCGGCACCGCAACGTGCGGCGCACCCGCAGCCGCGCCATGCGCGGGCGCCACGGCGCCCGTCCACGACCACAGCGGCTGCGGCGCGCGCCCGCTCATGCTTACTGCGGCAGCACTTCGAACACGGCCACGTAGCTCAGCCGGCGCTGCTTGGCGTCGGCCAGGGTGGTCTTCTTGTCTTCGCTGGCGGTTTCCAGCCAGTACATGCCGGCCTGCGGCCACTTCACTTCGAACTTGCCGTCGGCGCCGGTGGTGGCGTGGATCTCGGCCTGCTCGTTGCGGTAGCGGGTCGCGCCCGGAACGATTTCGATCTTCAGGCCCGACGCCGGCTTGCCGTCGACGAGCAACTGGAACGTCGCCGACTCGCCGGCGAACAGATCGTTGGGATGCGTCACCGGCACCAGCTCGATGCCCTTGCCGGTGGTCTTGAACGCGCCGGTGCTCGGCTTGCCGACGGTGGCGAAGGTCTCGACCCGGCCCAGGCTCTCGGAGGCTTCGACCTCGGTCGCGCCGGCCGGGATCGCGGTCTTGAACTCGCCGGCCTTGCCGCGCCAGCGCTTGGCTTCGCCGCCGAGCTTGTAGCTGGCGAACATGCCTTCGTTGTTCATCGCGATCTTGTAGGTGCCTTCCTGCTGCAGTTGCAGGTCGAACACGCTGCGCAGCTTGCCGGTCGAACCGTTCTGCGCCTGCACCGCGCTGCCGTCCGGCGCGGTCACCTGCAGCCGCTCCAGCGGCAGCGGCACGTGGTTGAAGTAGAACAGGTCGTTGGACACGGCCGCATCGACCGTCATCCACGAGCCCTTCTCCGAGAACACCGTCTGCGAGGGCTGCAGCCAGGCCTTGTGGGCGTGGGCGGTGCCGGCCAGGGCGAGCGCGGCCAGCGCCGCGGCGGAGATCAGTTTGAGTTTCATGGTGTTGGGTCCGGGAATGGGGAATAAGGAAGGGAGCATCGTCGAAGCGAGCGCTGCGGGAGGAATCGGATGGAGAACGATCGTGTTCGCGATCGCCGCTGTTCCATCGCCGATTCCCGGCGCGTTACGGTTTCACCGCCAAGCCGACCTTGCCCAGCTCGGTCTTGCCTTGCGCCGACAGCTTCTGCGCCTTGGCCGGCCATTCGAACGGGATCGTCAGCATCTCGCGGCCGCCGACTTCGCGCGCGGCTTCCACCACCAGGGTGTAGCTGCCCGGCGCCAGGCCGGCGAGCTGCTTGGACGCGCCCTTGAAACTCACCGCGTGCTGGCCTACCGGGCGGGTCGCGCCGCTGACGCCGTCGACCGGCATGGTCAAGGTGCGGCCGCTGCGCCGCCACCACTGGCGCATGTCCTTGAGCCACTTGGTGCCTTCGCCGTTCTTCATGTCCACGTCGTACCAAACGAGCAGGTTGCTCGCCACGGAGTTGTCGGCCTTCTCGATCCAGGCCGCGACGTAGGGGCGGTGGTATTCGGCCGCATTGATGCGCGGCACTTCGATGTTGAGTTCCAGATCGGCGGCGAACGCCGGCAGCGGCAGGGTCAGCGCCGGAATCAGGATCTTGAACATGGACGGCTTCATGGAACGCTCCTGAGTGGAAACTTCGGATTCTTCAATGCATGAACAAGACGACGATCAGCAGCGGCAGCAACAGGCCTGCCGCCACCAGCGGCCAGGTCTTGCCGCGCTGGCGCGCGTGCAGTTGCAGCAGCCACAGGCCGGTCAGCGCGAACAGCAGGCAGGCCGCGGCGAACAGATCGATGAACCAGCGCCACGCGGTGCCGGTGTTGCGGCCCTTGTGCAGGTCGTTGAGCCAGGCGATCCAGCCGCGGTCGGTGCGTTCGTATTCGATCGCCCCGGTTTCGCGGTCGATGCTGATCCAGGCGTCGCCGCCGGGACGCGGCAGCGATACGTAGACCTCGCTGTCGGACCACTCGCCCTTGCGCCCTTCGGCGCGAACGTCCAACGCATCGGCGAGCCAGTCGTTGACATTGCCCGGCAACGGCGCATCGGCCGCGCGTTCGCCCTGCAGGCTGCGCAGCAGGCTCGCCGGCAGGGTTTCCTTGAGATTGACCACGCGCGGCTTGGATTCGATCTGCGCGGCGTGGTTGAGGGTGATGCCGGTGACCGAGAACAGCAGCAGCGCGACCAGGCTCAGCGCAGCGCTGATCCAGTGCCAGCGGTGCAGGGTCTTGAGCCAGTATGCGCGGCGGTTCGGGTCGTGGGCGGCGGCCGGCGTCATACGTCGGTCCAGCGCCGCAGCAGGTTGTGGTAGACGCCGGTGAGCTGCACCAGCGAAGGATGGTCGGGCAGGTCGGCGCCGAGCTGGCGGATCGACAGGTCGAGCTCGAGCAGCAGGCGCCGCTGCGCGTCGTCGCGGACCAGGCTCTGCACCCAGAAGAACGAAGCCGTGCGCACGCCGCGCGTCACCGGCGCCACCCGATGCAGGCTGGTGGACGGATACAGCACCATGTCGCCGGCCGGCAGCTTGACCTGCTGGTTGCCGTAGGTGTCCTCGATGATGAGTTCGCCGCCGTCGTATTCGTCGGGCTCGCTGAGGAACAAGGTCGCCGACACGTCGGTGCGGATCGGCTGCGGCGGGCGCTGCTCGTGGTCGTAGCGCACCGCGTTGTCGACGTGGAAGCCGAACGACTGGCCGCCCTGGTAGCGGTTGAACAGCGGCGGGAAGATCCGCCGCGGCAGCGCGGAGGCGAAGAACTCGCTGTTGCGGCCGAGTACCTCGAGCAGGAGGTCGCCAAGCTCGCGCGCGACCGGGTCGTTGCCCGGCAGTTGCGAATTGTCCTTGGCCTTGGCCGACTGGTGGCCGGCGGTGATGCGCCCATCGGTCCAGCCCGCCTCGCCGAGGCGGCGGCGGAAGTGGGCGACCTGGTCGCCGGTCAATACATTTCGCAGGTGAAGCAGCATCGGCCGCGTTCCAATGACGAACCCGCGCGCCGGCCGGCGCGCGGGGTGGGCGGTCCCGGGGGCCGGCCGCGACGGCCGGCCCGAGGGGCGGTCAGAACTTGAACTCGGCGGTGACAGTAGCAGAGCGGCCCGGCGCCATGATCGCGAAGTGCGAGGCATAGGCGCGGTCGTAGTACTTCTCGTCGGTCAGGTTCTGCACGTTCAAACGCAGGCGCAGACGTTCGCTGAAGGCGTAGGCGACCATCGCGTCGTAGCGGGTGTAGGAGGGCACGTAACGCAGGTTGGCGACGTCGCCGTAGACCTTGTCGACGTAGAACGCGCCGCCGCCGACGGACAGCTTCGGCGTCACCGCGTAGTCGGTCCACAGGCTGAAGCTGTTCTTCGGCGTGTTCGGGAACACCTTGCCGTCGTTGGCGGCCAGCGGGCCGTCGTTGACGATCTCGCTGTCGAGGTAGGTGTAGCCGGCGAACACGTGCCAGGCTTCGGTGATCTTGCCGCTGACGCCGAGCTCGACGCCGTCGACGCGGTTCTTGCCGGCCAGCTGGAACACGCCCGGGGTGACCTGCACGCGGGTGTTGTCCTTCTCGGTGCGGAACACCGCCGCGGTCAGCGACAGGCGCTCGTCGAGCAGATCCCACTTGGTGCCCAGTTCGATGTTGCGGGTTTCCTCGGGCTTGAGGTCGGCGGCGCTGATCGGGTTGGTCTCGGTGCCTTCGCCGATCATCGCCCCGGCCGGGGTCGAGGACGTGGCCCAGGACAGGTAGACGCTGCCGAACGGACGCGGCTTCCACACCAGGCCGACCTGGTAGTTGAAGAAGTCGCTCTTGTTGCGCAGGTTGCTGGTGGCGTTGACCGCCTTCACTTCGAAGCTGTCGTAGCGCACGCCGGCGTTGAGCAGCCAGCGCTCGTTGAAGTTGACGGTGTCGAAGAAGTACGCGGCGCGGGTGTCCGAATCGGTGGTGGTCGGATTGAGCGCGCGGCGGATCGGCGCCGGAGTGAAGCGCTTGCTGGCCGCGTCGTAGCTGCCCGAAACCCACGGGTCGGACGGGTTCGGACGCGCCAGCGTGGTGCAGTTGTAGTACGACGGCGCGCCCGGGCCGAGCGTGCGGCAGGCGACCGCGGCGGGGATGGTGCCGATGACGTAGCTGTCGCGGTAGGACTTCTCGTTGGCGATCTCGATGCCGGCGGAGAAGTCGTGACGGACCGAGCCGGTATTGAAGCTGCCGAACAGGTCGGTCTGGTTGCTCAGGCTCTTGGTGCTGCCGGCGCGGCTGTTGGAGCGGCGCCAGACCAGGCCGTTGACGACGTTGCCCTGGCTGTCGTCGGGCTGGCTGAGGATGTAGTCCTGGCGGGTGCGGCCGTAGCGGCTGGTGTTGCGCAGGGTCAGGCCGTCGTTGAAGTCGTGCTCGATGGCGATGGTGCCGACGCCGGCTTCGGTCTTGCGGAAGTCGCGGTCGAGCAGGCCGTAGAAGTTCTCGCGGCGGCCGCCGTCGACCGGGTGGAATTCCTTGACGTTGGCCGGCTTGTTGGCGTTGCTGTACTGGTACGGCATGCCCGCGTCGGGCACCTCGTCGGTCTTGAGGTAGTAGTAGCTCAGCGTCGCCCGGGTCGGCGTGCCCAGGCCGAAGGCCAGCGACGGAGCGAAGCCGTAGCGCTCGCTGCGCACTTCGTCGCGGCCGGCCACGTCGGCGTCGTGGGCCATCGCGTTGAGGCGGAACGCGGTGCTGTCGGAGATGGCGATGTTGGCATCGGCCGTAGCGCGAGTGTAGTTGTCGGTGCCCAGGCCCATGCTGCCGGCGAAGAACGTGCTTTGCTGCGGGGTCTTGGTGACCAGGTTGATGCCGCCGCCGGCCGCGCCGCGGCCGCCGAAGGCGGAGTTCGGGCCCTTCATGACCTCGATGCGCTCCACCGCGAAGGCTTCGCGCGACTGCGCGCCGGAATCGCGCACGCCGTCGATGTAGATGTTGTTCTGCGAATCGAAGCCGCGGATGAAGGGACGGTCGCCCTGCGGGTTGCCGCCTTCGCCGGCGCCGAAGGTGATGCCCGGGACGGTGCGCAGCGCTTCGACCAGGGTGGTGGCGCCGGTGTCGCGGATCACTTCCGGCGCGATCACCGTCATCGAGCGCGGCGTATCCAGCAGCGGAGCGGTGATCTTCGGCGAGCTCGCGCGCTCGGCGCGCTGGCCGTGCACCTTGACGCTGTCCAGGTCTTTGGCCTTGGACGATTCGGCCGCGGCCGGGTCGGCGAGGGACGGCAGACTGAAAGCGAGGACAAGGGCGCCGGCGAGCGGCGACACGACGAACTTCGTGGTCGACATGAGAATCTCTGGGGGACAGTAAAGGGCCGCGGCCGGGGCCGCGTCAGGCCGCGATACTAATGAGATAGATTCTCATTTGCAACGAAAATTGAACGCAGAGGGCGTGTTGTAACCGTTTTCGTCGCATGGATGTGCTTAATGCGGCCGCAAGTCGTGGTCGGCGTCGCGGTTTTGAGGGGCGCCGGCGGCATGCGGCGTGGTTTCGCGGTTAGGGACAGAAAAGCGTCGGGGCTGAAGCCCCTCCCACAAAGTTCAGGGCCGTCCTGATCCTTGTGGGAGGGGCTTCAGCCCCGACGCTGTTGTTGCAGTTCGCGATGCCGCCGCGCTATCGCCTCACTCGCGGTCGTCGCGGGTCCACACCCCGCCGTCTTCGACCTTGACCGGAAACTTCGCCACCGGCTCGTAGGCCGGCGCGCACAGCGGCCGCCCGTCGCGCACGTCGAAGCGCGCGCCGTGCAGCACGCACTCGATGCTCGCCTCTTCGCCGTCGAAGGTGCCCGAGGACAGTTCGAAATCCTCGTGCGAGCAGCGGTCTTCCAGCGCGTAGTAATCGCCGTCGTAGTTGCACACGAAGATCGCGGTGTCGCCGTCCCAGGCGACGGTGGATTCGCCGGGCAGCAGTTGCGAGGTGGCGCAGACGAAGACCCAGTTTTCGCTCATGGGATGGTTTCCTGGCGGTGGCGCTTGCTTGGCTCGGTAATCGGTAATCGCAGAGGAATCGGGAACCTGCGGCGGTTTCCCGATCCTGCATCGCGGCAAACGTCAGAACGTTTTTTCCAGCACCTCGAAGCGCAGATCGTCGCGCTTGGGCTGGCCGAAGCGTTCGTCGCCGTAGGGGAAGGGCTTGAGCTTGCCGGTGCGCACGTAGCCGCGGCGCTCGTAGAAGGCGATCAGTTCGTCGCGGATGTCGATCACGGTCATGCGCATCGCCGGCAGGCGCCAGTCTTCGCGCACGATGCGCTCGGCCTCGTCGATGACCTGCTTGCCGATGCCGCCGCCCTGCAGGGTCGGGCGCACCGAGAACATGCCGAAGTAGCCGGCGCCTTCCTCTTCGGCGATATGCGCGCAGGCCAGCAGTTCCGGGCGGCCGTCGGGGCCGGAGCGTTCGCCGATCAGGATCACGCTGCGCTCTCGCGCCAGGCAAGCGTGGATGTCGTCGGCGCCGGTGCGGCGGCCGTCGAGGAAATCGGCTTCGGTGGTCCAGCCGGCGCGGCTGGCGTCGCCGCGGTAGGCCGATTCGACCAGCGCGATCAGCGCGTCGGTGTCGGCGAGGGTGGCGTGGCGGAAAACGAGCGGGGCTGCGGCGAGGGTCATGGACGTGCGGCAGGAAAGGGGAGGCGATGGTAGTACGGAATCGGCCCGCGGCGCCGGGCGCGGCGCGGGCCGCGCGGGCTCAGGCCAGCAGCTTGCGCACCTTGTTCAGGGCGGCGACGAAGGCGTCGATTTCCTCGAAGGTGTTGTAGTAGGCCAGCGAGGCGCGGCAGGTCGCCGGCACGCCGAAGTGCTGCATCAGTGGGTGCGCGCAGTGGTGGCCGGAGCGGATCGCCACGCCTTCCAGGTCGAGCAGGGTGGCCAGGTCGTGGGCGTGCGCGCCCTCGATCAGGAAGCTCACCACCGCGGCCTTGCCCGGCGCGGCGCCGAAGATGCGCAGGCCGGGGACTTCGCCCAGCGCGGCGTTGAAGCGCTCCAGCAGGGCCTGTTCGCGCGCTTCGATGTTGGCCATGCCCAGCGCGGACAGGTAGTCGACCGCGGTGCCGAGCCCGGCGAAACCGGCGATGTTCGGGGTGCCGGCCTCGAAGCGGCGCGGGCCGTCGGCGAACACGGTGCCTTCGAAGCGCACTTCCTTGATCATCTCGCCGCCGCCGATGAACGGCGGCATCGCGTCCAGGTGTTCGCGCCGCGCCCATAGCGCACCGGTGCCGGTCGGGCCGCTCATCTTGTGGCCGGTGACGGCGTAGAAATCGCAGCCGATCGCGGCGACGTCGAGCGCCAGATGCGGCGCTGCCTGCGAGCCGTCGATCAAGGTAGCGATGCCGCGCTTGCGCGCTTCGCGGCAGATCTCGCGCACCGGGTTGACCGTGCCGAGCACGTTGGAGACGTGGGTCAGCGCCAGCAGCTTCACGTCCGGGGTCAGCAGCGCGTAGAGCCGGTCCAGGTCCAGCCGGCCGAGTTCGTCGAGTTCGGCGACCTTGATGACCGCGCCGGTGCGCTGGGCGACCAACTGCCACGGCACGATATTGGCGTGGTGCTCCATGCGCGTGAGCACGATCGCATCGCCCGGCTGCAGCCGCGGCAACGCCCAGGAATAGGCGACGAGGTTGATCGCGAAGGTGGTGCCGCTGCACAGCACCAACTCGTCGCCGCGCACGTTGAGGAAGCGCGCCAGCTTGGTCCGCGCGCCTTCGTAGGCCTCGGTGGCCTCGGTGCCGAGCGTGTGCACGGCGCGGCTGACGTTGGCGTTGTGGCGGCGATAGAAATCGTCGACGGTGGCGATGACCGCGTCGGGCTTCTGCCCGGTGTTGGCCGAGTCGAAATAGATCAGCGGCTTGCCGTGGACTTCGCGGGTCAGCACCGGGAAGTCGGCGCGTACGGCGGCCCAGTCGATGGCGGGGGAGGGGGCGACGGTCATCGAGATCCCGGGGTGCGAGGAGATAGCGGATAGGAGTTAGGAGATAGCGAAAGCATGAGAGGAAACAGCTTTTCGCTATCTCCTAACTCCTATCCGCTATCTCCTGGCATCAAGACGGTTGCAGCCGTTCCAGCGCCAGATTCAGCCGCACCTCGAGCATCGCCCGCACGCCTTCGTCCTCGAGCACCGAGACGGTTTCGCGGCAGAACGCGGCAGTCAGCAGGGCGCGCGCGGTTTCCGCCGGCACGCCGCGCGAGCGCAGGTAGAACAGCGCATTGGCGTCGAGCTGGCCGACGGTGGCGCCGTGCGCGGCCTGCACTTCGTCGGCGTGGATCTCCAGCACCGGCTGGGTGTCGATCTCGGCGCCTTCGCTGAGCAGCAGGTTCTTGTTCGACAGATCGGCGTTGCTGCCGTCGGCGCCTTCGCGGATCAGGATGCCGCCGTGGAACGCCGCACGCGAGCGGCCGGCGCCGAGGCCGCGCCAGACCAGTTCGCACTGGGTGTCGCGGCCGACGTGGTCGATGCCTAAGCGGGTGTCGAGGTGGCGGCGGCCGGTGGCCAGCAGCACGCCGTTGGCGTGGACGTGCGCGCCTTCGCCATGCAGCGCGGCATTGAGCTCGTGCCGGCTCAGCGCGGCGCCCAGTTCCAGGTCGAGGCGGCGGTAGTGCGCGGCGCGCGCCAGCACCGCATCGGTGCGCGCGATCACGGTCGCGCCCAGCGCCTCGTCCTGCACCCGCGCGTGCGACAGCTGCGCATCGGGGGCGAGGTGGACGTGGGTGAGGCTGTTGCCGAGGTGGTTGTGGATGTCGCTGGCCAGGTGGTGCTCGACCACGGTCAGGCTCGCGCCCTCGCGCAGTTCGATCAGGTGGCGCAGATGCCAGGCGCGGTCGCCCTCGCTCGGGCTGCCGACGAACACCAGATGCACCGCGGTGCCGGCGCGTACGCCGGCGTCCACGCGCAGCACCGCGCCTTCGTCGGCGAGCGCGGCGTTGAGGCGGGCGAACACTTCGTCGGCGCGCTCGAAGCGGCGGGCGAGGAAGTTGGCTTCGCGCGCGTCGCCGGCGGCCAGCACCTGCGACAGCGGCTGCAGGCTCACGCCGGCCGGCAGATCGCTCAGGTCGGTGTGGACGGCGTCGAAGCGGCCGTTGTGGAAGACGATGCGCGGCGCCGGAATGCCGGCGACCGCGGCGGCGTCGAACGCAGCCGGCGCGGCCTCGGCCGCGGCGAACGCGCGGCGTTCCAGCGCGCGCAGCGGGGTGTATTTCCAGGCTTCGGTGCGCGGACCGGGCAGGCCGTCGCGCAGCGCGGCGTCGAGCGCGGCGCGGCGGGTCTGGCCGAGGCCGGCGGCTTCGCGCGCGGGCAGCGCGTCGAAGGCGGAAGCGAAGGCTTCGAGCAGAGCGCTCATCGGCAGGTCTCCTGTGCTCGCGCCGCGGTCAAGCCGCGCTCTCCGGCGCCACCCGGTCCTTGAGCCAGGCGTAGCCATGCGCTTCCAGCTCCAGCGCCAGCTCGGCGCCGCCGGTCTCGACGATGCGGCCGTCGGCCAGCACGTGGACCACGTCGGGCTTGATGTAGTCGAGCAGGCGCTGATAGTGGGTGATGACCAGGAACGCGCGCTCGCTCGAGCGCAGCGCGTTGACGCCGTCGGCGACCGCCTTGAGCGCGTCGATGTCCAGGCCCGAATCGGTTTCGTCCAGGATCGCCAGGCGCGGCTCGAGCAGGGCCAGCTGGAAGATTTCGTTGCGCTTCTTCTCGCCGCCGCTGAAGCCTTCGTTGACGCCGCGGTGCAGCAGCTCGTCCTTCAGATGCAAAACGGCGAGCTTCTCGCGCACCAGCTTGAGGAACTGCATCGAGTCGAGCTCGGCCTCGCCGCGCGCCTTGCGCTGGGCGTTGAGCGCGGCGCGCAGGAAGTAGGTGTTGTTCACGCCCGGGATCTCGACCGGGTACTGGAAGGCCAGGAACACGCCGGCGGCGGCGCGTTCTTCCGGCTCCAGCGCGAGCAGGTCGCGGCCGTCGAACTCGACGCTGCCGGCGGTGACCTCATAGCCCTCGCGCCCGGCCAGCACGTTGCCGAGCGTGGACTTGCCGGCGCCGTTGGGGCCCATGATGGCGTGCACCTGGCCGGGGATCAGCTCCAGGGTCAGGCCCTTGAGGATCTCTTTGCCGGCGACGGAGACGTGGAGGTTGTCGATCTTGAGCATCGTTATCTGTCCAATGGGTTCGCTGTCGCGCGCCTGCGCGGCGGCTCTGTCTTTAGCCCCTCTCCCGCTGGCGGGAGAGGGGTTGGGGTGAGGGCATGCGCCCTCATCCGGCCCTTCGGGCCACCTTCTCCCGCAAGCGGGAGAAGGAAACGTCTTAGCCGACGCTGCCTTCCAGGCTCACTTCCAGCAGCTTCTTGGCTTCCACCGCGAACTCCATCGGCAGTTCGCGGAACACGCTCTTGCAGAAGCCGTCGACGATCATCGACACCGCGTCTTCCTCGCCGATACCGCGCGAGCGGCAGTAGAACAGCTGGTCTTCGCTGATCTTGGAGGTGGTGGCCTCGTGCTCGACGGTGGCGTCGGGGCGCTTGACCTCGATGTAGGGGAAGGTGTGCGCGCCGCACTTCTTGCCGATCAGCAGGCTGTCGCACTGGGTGTGGTTGCGCGCGCCGGCGGCGTTCTTCTCCACCTTGACCAGGCCGCGGTAGGTGTTCTGGCCGCGGCCGGCGCTGATGCCCTTGCTGATGATCTTCGACTTGGTGCGCTTGCCGATGTGGATCATCTTGGTGCCGGTGTCGGCCTGCTGGCGGTGGTGGGTCAGCGCGACCGAATAGAACTCGCCGACCGAATCGTCGCCCAGCAGCACGCAGGACGGGTACTTCCAGGTGATCGCCGAACCGGTTTCGACCTGGGTCCAGCTGATCTTGCTGCGCGCGCCGCGGCATTCGCCGCGCTTGGTCACGAAGTTGTAGATGCCGCCGCGGCCTTCCTCGTCGCCGGGATACCAGTTCTGCACCGTGGAGTACTTGATCTCCGCGTCTTCCAGCGCCACCAGCTCGACCACCGCGGCGTGCAGCTGGTTTTCGTCGCGCATCGGCGCGGTGCAGCCTTCAAGATAAGACACGTAGGCCTTGTCCTCGCACACGATCAAGGTGCGCTCGAACTGGCCGGTGTGGCCGGCGTTGATGCGGAAATAGGTGCTCAGCTCCATCGGGCAGCGCACGCCCTTGGGGATGAACACGAAGCTGCCGTCGGAGAACACCGCCGAGTTGAGCGCGGCGAAATAGTTGTCGCCGACCGGCACGACGCTGCCGAGGTACTGCTGCACCAGCTCGGGATGCTCGCGGATCGCCTCGGACATCGAACAGAAGATCACGCCCTTCTCGGCAAGTTCCTTGCGGAAGGTGGTGCCGACGGAGACCGAGTCGAACACCGCGTCCACCGCCACGCCGGCCAGACGCGCGCGTTCGTGCAGCGGCACGCCGAGCTTGTCGTAGGTGTCGAGCAGTTCCTGCGGCACCTCGTCGAGCGAGTTGTACTTGGCCTTGGGCGCGCTGTAATAGCTCAGCGCCTGGAAGTCGATCGGGGCGATGTTGAGCTTGGCCCAGTGCGGCATCGGCATGGTCAGCCAATGGCGGTAGGCGGCCAGGCGCCACTGCGTCATCCACTGCGGCTCGTTCTTCTTGGCCGACAGCGCGCGCACGGTGTCCTCGTCCAGGCCCGGCGGCAGGCTGTCGGACTCGATGTCGGTGACGAACCCGGCTTCGTAGCGGCGACCCAACTGCTCGTGGATCTCGCGATTGGCGATGTCGCCCGCCTGCGCGGGAGCGGTCTTGATGTCGGTGGCCATGGCGGCTGCCTACTGTCTATGCGCCGGCCAGGCGCAGGTCGATGCGCTTGGCGGTGGCGGCTGTTTCGGTTGGAAAGGTGGGGGCGAGCATCTGCGCGAGGGTGACGCTGCTGAGCGCTTCGACCACGACGTCGTTGATCCGGCGCCAGTTGGCGCGCACGCCGCACTGGTGTTCGAGGCCGCACTGGCCCTCGTGCACGCTGCACTCGGTCATGCCCAGCGGGCCTTCCATCGCCTCGACGATTTCGATCAGGCCGATCTCGTCGGCCGGCCGCGCCAGGCGGTAGCCGCCGTTGGCGCCGCGGAAGCCTTCGACCAGGCCGGCCTGGGCCAGCGGCTTGAGCACCTTGCTGACCGTCGGCGCTTCCAGGCCCGCGCGCTCGGCCAGTTCGGCCGCGCTGAGGACGCGGTCGTGCGGGGCCGCCAGGACGGTCAGGACGACCGTGGCGTAGTCGGTGAGCTTGGTGACGCGGAGCATCGGCGTGGGGGCGCTGAGGGCGGGCTTGGATGGGCGGGCTTTAATTCGTACCGAAATTGTACGGTTTTATTGCGGCCAGGGCCAGCCGGGGGTTTTGCCCGATTCAGCGGTCCGGGCGCGGGCGTCGGCGGGCGCGGGCGTTCAGGCCCGCGGGCGTGGAAAGGCGACCGCGGCGATGGCGGCCGACCGCCTCGACGGGCGAGAATGTCCGCTCGTCATTTCGAGACTCCTCATGCCGCGCAAGATCGCCGCCCGTCGTTCAGCCATCCACGGCAACGGTGTATTCGCCGTCGCCCCGATCGCCAAGGGCGAACGCATCATCGAATACAAGGGCCGCCGCCGCACCCACGAGGACGCCGACGCCGGCGATACCGGCGACGCCGATTCCGGCCACACGTTCCTGTTCACCCTCAACGATGAATACGTCATCGACGCCAATTACGAGGGCAACACGGCGCGCTGGATCAACCACAGCTGCTCGCCCAACTGCGAGGCGGTGCTGGCCGAGGACGAGGGCGACGACCGTCGCCAGGACCAGGTGTTCATCGAGGCGATCCGCGACATCGCCCCGGGCGAGGAGCTGTCGTACAACTACGGCATCACCCTGGCCGAGAAGCACACCAAGGAACTGAAGAAGATCTGGGAATGCCGCTGCGGCTCGCCGGACTGCACCGGCACGATGCTGCAGCCGAAGAAGGACAAGAAGAAAAAGAAGAAAGACAAGGACAAGAAGAAGGACAAGAAGAAAAAGAAGGACAAGAAGGGCAAGAACAAGGACTGACCGATCGCGGCGAGGCGGCGCCCGCTTCCTGTAGGAGCGGCGCAAGCCGCGACCGCGCTAATGGGGCGTCCGCGCAGGCCGGATGCCCCCGGTACATTCCGGCCGGACGCAGGCCGGGTAGATCATGAGAGGCCGGGCTTCCGCCGGCGATTCGTTTTCGCGGTCGCGGCTCGCGCCGCTCCTACAGGTGCAGCCTCCGGCCGCGGCCTCCCGGCCGATTGCGCAAACTCACCGCGCAACTTCCCCGACGGACGAAGGTCCGATTCCCGTAGCCCTCGCGCCCCGGGACACTGCGATGCATTCGTCGCCACACCGCGATAACGCGGCGCAGCGACAATGGCCGCCGGTTCGCCGTCCGCGGCCTGTCTCTTTCCGCATCGTTACGCATCGTCCAGGAGTTGAGTTCCCATGAGTTCGATCCAAGGCAAAGTCGCCGTCGTCACCGGGGCCGCGAGCGGCATCGGCAAGGAAATCGCGTTCGAGCTGTCCCGCGCCGGCGCCGCCATCGCCATCGCCGACCTCAACCAGGCCGGCGCGCAGGCGGTGGCCGACGAGATCGCCGCCGCCGGCGGCCGCGCCATCGGCGTGGCCATGGACGTCACCGACGAGGCCGCGGTCAACGCCGGCATCGAGCAGGTGGTCGCGCAGCTCGGCGGCATCGACATCCTGGTCTCCAACGCCGGCATCCAGATCGTCAACCCGATCGAGAACTACGCTTTCGCCGACTGGAAGAAGATGCTCGCCATCCACCTCGACGGCGCGTTCCTGACCACCAAGGCCGCGCTGCCGCACATGTACAAGGGCGATAAGGGCGGCGTGGTGATCTACATGGGCTCGGTGCATTCGCACGAGGCCTCGCCGCTGAAGTCGGCCTATGTCACCGCCAAGCACGGCCTGCTGGGCCTGTCGCGGGTGCTGGCCAAGGAAGGCGCCAAGCACAACGTGCGCAGCCACGTGGTCTGCCCGGGCTTCGTGCGCACGCCGCTGGTGGACAAGCAGATTCCCGAGCAGGCCAAGGAACTGGGCATCAGCGAGGACGAGGTGATCAAGAAGGTCATGCTCGGCAACACCGTCGACGGCGTGTTCACCACCGTGCAGGACGTGGCGCAGACGGTGCGCTTCCTGGCCGAGTTCCCGAGCGCGGCGCTGACCGGGCAGAGCTTCGTGGTCAGCCACGGTTGGTACATGCAGTAAACCGCCCGTGCGAGAGGGCCTTCAGGCCCGATGCCTCCCGATCCGATGGCTGGAATGGGAACACAGGCATCGGGCCTGAAGGCCCTCCCGCCAATGGAGGCCGCCATGCCCGCTGCACGCACCCGCAAGACCGTCGCCCGTAAGTCCGCTGCCCGCACATCGGCCGCCGCCGAACCGCGCGCGCCGGCCAAGCGCGACCCCAAGCCGGCCGCGCCGGCGAAAAAAGACCCGCCGTCGAAACAGCCCGCGCGCAAGGAACCGCCCAAGCGCAAACAGGCCGCGACGGCCGCGCGCGTGCCGACCCGCGCGCGCAGCGCGCAGGCGCCCGCACCGGCGACCCCGCGCCAGGCCCGCCGCGCCGACGCCACCGAACGCGCCACTCGCGAGTCGGTGCGGCGCGTGCGCGATGCCGCGCCGGCGTTGCCTGAGAACATCGCCCTGGTGTTGCAAGGCGGCGGCGCGCTCGGCGCCTATCAGGCCGGCGTCTACCAGGGCTTGTTCGAAGCCGGCATCGCCCCGAACTGGATCGCCGGCATCTCCATCGGCGCGTTCAACACCGCGATCATCGCCGGCAACCCGCCGGAAAAACGCATGGCCGCGCTGCGCGAGTTCTGGGACACGATCTCGCGCCCGAATGTGTTTCCCTCGACCACGCTGGGCCAGGAAGCGCGCTTCGACGGCATCGACGCCGACACCCGCGCCTGGCTCGACACCTGGGAAGCCTGGCGCGCGATCATCGAAGGCCAGCGCGGTTTCTACGTGCCGCGCGCCTGGCTCGGACCGGACCCGGCGCTGTTCGCCGGCGGCCAGCCCGGCCCGGCCGCGGCGAGCTGGTACGACACCTCGCCGATGATCGCCACGCTCAACCGGCTGGTCGACTTCGACCGGCTCAACGACGACGGCATCCGCGTCAGCGTCGGCGCGGTCAACGTGCGCACCGGCAACCTGGAATATTTCGACAACACCCAGATGCGCCTGGACGCGCGCCACATCCTCGCCTCCGGCGCGCTGCCGCCGGCGTTTCCGGCGATCGAGATCGACGGCGAGTTCTATTGGGACGGCGGCCTGGTCTCGAACACCCCGCTGTCGCACGTGCTCACCGCCAGCCCGCGCAGCGACACCCTAGTGTTCCAGGTCGACCTGTGGAACGCGCGCGGCGAGCTGCCGCAGAACCTGCTCGACGTGGCCGAGCGGCAGAAGGAAATCCAGTACTCCAGCCGCACCCGTCTGATCACCGACACCCAGCGCGTGTTCCAGCACTATCGCCGGCTGCTGCGCGAATTGCTGGAGGAAATCCCCGCCGAGGTGCGCGCCAGCAACCCCTGGGCCCAGCACGCCGCCGAACTGGCCTGCGACCGCCGCTACAGCGTGATCCACCTGATCTACCGCGACCGCGCCAAGATCGGCCACTTCAAGGACTACCAGTTCGGCCGGGTGGCGATGCGCGAGCACTGGCTGTCGGGGCAGGGCGACATCGCCCGCGCGCTGGCCCATCCGGACTGGCTGCAACTGCCGCAGGGCGAATCGGCGTTCGTCGCGCACGACGCCACCGCGCCGTAAGCGCGCGGCCGAGGCTTCATCGCGGCGAGCTGACGTTTGTCAGCTCTCCGAACCACCACCCGCGTCGCACCGATTGCCCCCTGTAGGAGCGGCGCAAGCCGCGACCGCGACATCCGGCGTGCGGCGCCAGCGGCTACCCCGCGGTCGCGGCTCGCGCCGCTCCTACAGGG
>NZ_FNOG01000002.1:342849-396617 GCF_900106525.1 Lysobacter enzymogenes | reverse complement strand
AGCCCCCTGTAGGAGCGGCGCAAGCCGCGACCGCGACATCCGGCGTGCGGCGCCAGCGGCTACCCCGCGGTCGCGGCTCGCGCCGCTCCTACAGGCAGCCCATGCAGGAACGCAGCGCCCCCTCCGCGACGCCGCGGCCGGCCCTTGCACAGGCTGATGCGCGCCAGCGGCCGAAGGTTTGCATGACTTACGCCAGTTAGCGCGCCGCCGCCGTGCCGTTAGTCTGCGCGCCGTCGCGGTGCCGTTCGCCGCGATCCGCCCGCGGCGCTGCGCGCCCGGGACGGTCCACGCAGTCGGGGGAGCGCGCCATGCGCCATCGTTATTCGTTCACCGCCCGGGCGGCCGCGCGCGCCGCCGCCTGCGCCGGCCTGTTGGGCGCGCCGTGCGCGCAGGCCCTGGAAATCGACGGGCGCATCGACCCGCAGGAGTGGAGCCAGGCGCGCCGCATTACCGACTTCCGCCACACCCAGCCGCTGTCGCGCGAGCCCTCGCGGCTGCCGACCGAAGCCTGGCTGATGGCGACCGAGCGCGGCCTCGCTGTGGCCTTCCGCAACGTCCAGCCCGCCGGCGTGCCGCGCATGCGCCAGCACATCCAGCGCGACGGCGACGGCACCGTCGACCGGGTCAACCTGTACGTGGACTTCGACGGCGACGGCCGCACCGGCTACAACTTCACCGTGACCCTGGCCAACGGCATCACCGACGCCACGGTCACCAGCGAAAACCAGTTCAACAACGACTGGGACGGCGACTGGCGCCACGCCACCAGCGAAGACGAGCAAGGCTGGTCGGCGGAGATGCTGATCCCCTGGCACATCGCGCCGATGCGCCAGGGCCAGGACGGCGCGCGCACGCTCGGCATCCAGCTCGACCGGGTCATCGCCTCCAGCGGCGAGCGAGTGTCGTGGCCGGCGGTGCATTACACCGAAGCGCGCTACCTGTCCGCGTTCGAGCGCATCCAGGTGCCGGCGTACAAGCAGTCGCTGTTGGCGATCACGCCCTACGTGGTCGGCATCGGCGACGCGGTCGGCCACGGCAGCGACGTCGACGGCGGCCTGGATCTGTTCTGGAAGCCCAGCGGCCGGTTCCAGCTCAGCGCCACGCTCAACCCGGACTTCGGCCAGGTCGAGAGCGACGAGCTCACCGTCAACTTCAGCGCCACCGAGACCTTCTTCAGCGACAAGCGCCCGTTCTTCACCGAGAACCAGGGCTTTTTCGACGTGCCGTTCGGCTCGTACAGCAACAACAGCCGGCTGATCTACACCCGCCGCGTCGGCGGGCCGGCCGACGACGGCAGCGGCTCGGGCGACGTGACTGCGGCGGTCAAGCTCAACGGCAGCGCCGGCGGCTTCAATTACGGCGTGTTCGCCGCCAACGAAGGTGACCAGGCCGGGCGCGACTTCTACGCCGCGCGCGTCACCCGCGACTTCGCCCGCTTCGGCCTGGGCGCGATGGCCACGCGCGTGGAGCGGCCGTTCCTGGACCGCACCGCCAACGTCTACGAGTTCGACCAGCGCTGGGCGCCGAACGCGCAGTGGTCGCTGCGCGGCACCGTGGTCGCCTCCGACGTGCAGCAGGCCGGCCGCAGCTTCCGCGACAGCGGCGCGCAGTTGCGCATCGACTACGACATGGGCGGCGGCTGGCGCCAGCAACTGTACGGCCTGCACCTGGGCGGCGAGCTGATGCTCAACGACTTCGGCTACCTGGAGCGCAACAACTTCAACTACCTGCGCTACGACCTGGGCAAGCGGGTCAGCGACCTGCCGCCGGACTCGGCCTATGCCGGGCAGGACTGGCACTTCGCCGTATCGCGCCGCTACAGCGACGACGGCGTGCGCATCGCCGACGCGATCGCGGTCAACCGCCGCAGCGACATGCGCGACGGCGGCCGCCAGTTCGTCGAAGCGGCGCTGTGGAGCGGCGGCCACGACGATCTGCTGACCCGCGGCAACGGCGTGGTGCGGATGCCGGCGAAGGGCTTCCTCAGCTACGAGCGGCTGCGCCCGCAGCGCGGCGGCAGCCCGTGGTCGCTGTACACCGAGGCCTATTACAAGGCCGACGGCCTGGGCGATCTCGACCAGGGCCGGGCGACGCTGTACCTGGAGCCGAACTATCACGTCAACGACCGCATGTCGCTGTTCGCCGGCGTCGAATACAGCCACGACCCGGCCTGGCTGCTGTGGCGCGGCGACAACCGCGTCGCCGATTTCCGCGCCGACATCCTCAGCCTCAACGGCGGGCTGGAGTGGTTCATCGACGACAAGCAGGAGCTGCGCGTGCGCCTGGAGACCATCGGCGTGGACGCGCGCAAGCGCCGGGTCTACCGCGTCGACGGCGCCGGGCGTCCGTTGCCGGTCGCCGAAGAGGTGCCGGACTTCAGCTTGCGCAATCTCGCGTTCCAAGTGCGCTATCGCTACGAACTGGCGCCGCTGTCGTACCTCTACATCGCCTACGTACGCGGCGGCGAGATGTTCGAGGAAGGCGACCGTCGCCGCGATGTCGGCAGCGAGTTCGGCGACGCGTTCAGTCTGCGCGACAGCGAGCAGTTGCTGGTGAAGCTGTCGTATCGGTTCGAGATCTGAGCGCCGCGCGAGTCTCAACGCGGGACAAGAGTGGAGCCACGCGCACATCGGTTGTGGGCGCTGTTTTCCGCGGGTTTTCGCACCGCTATGCGCTTGCGCGATGCGGCGGCGCGATGCGGCGGAAAAGCGCGCGGGGTTATCGGTTTCGGCGAAATCCGCCGTGCTATTGCTTGCGCCCGGCGACGGCGCAAGCGCTGCGATGCGTTCGCGGCGCGCGATGGCCGGACGCCACCCACCGACTGGCTCATGGAGGAATACGATGAACGTTCGTGCAGTGTGCATCGCCGCTTCGGTTCTCACCTTGGCGCTGTCCGCATTCGCCGCCACCGCGGCAGGCGGCAAGGGCGTCACCTGGCGCAAGGCCAGCCACGCCAACGGCGTGGACCGGATCGGCTGCTTCAGCCCGGAATGCGATGCGTATCAGGGCGATACCGTGTGTTCGGCGCGCTTGCCGGCGCTGTGTTTGAAGCAGGACGGCTCGCCGTCGCCGGTGCCGGTCGATTTCTACAACGGCTGGGCCAAGGGCAACATCGCCCTGAGCCGCGCGGTGCGCGGCGATTCGTTCAAGAGCCGCGCCGAAGCCGACGCTTTCTGCCGCGCCGAGTTCGGCCCGGGCTACCGCCTCGCCGAGCATCACGACGGCGGCGGCGGTTGGGGCTGGCAGGCTTACGGCAACATCGACGACACCACGCGGTTCTGGGTGACGGTCAACGATCAGCCCAGCAGCTGCTGGAACTGAGGCCGTCGCGGCGCGCCGTGCGTTCGCGCGGCGCGCCGCATCGCCGGCTGCGCCTCAGCGCGCCGACCACTCCAGGCCGACATACACGCCGCGTCCGTCGCCGGGCAGGAAGTTGCGTCCGTCGAGCCCGCGCGCGTCGGCGATGGTGTTGGTGCTGGCGATCCATTTGCGGTCGGCGAGGTTGCGCGCGTCGGCGAACCAGCTCCATTGCGCGCCGATCCGCCCGCCTGCGCGCAGCCCGGCCACGGTATAGCCCGGCGCCTTGAAGCTGTTGGCGTGGTCGATGTAGTAGCCCTGCGGCGTCCACTCGATGTTCGGCTCAAGATAGAAGCGCGCGTCCGGCGACCAGCGCAGCTTGGCGCGCAGTTGTTGCGGCGGCGCGCCGGCGAGGTCGTTGTCGCCGTAGACGCGGTCGCCGTCGAAGCGGAAATCGTTGTAGAGGTAGCTGGCCGAAACGGTCCAGTCGCGGGCGAAGGTCCAGCCCAGCCCGAGTTCGATGCCTTGGTGCAGGGTGCGGCCGGCGTTGACCGTGCCGAGCGGATTGCCGTTGCCGTCGTTGAGCGCGAGCAACTCGCCGCGGATGCGCGCGCGATAGGCGGCAAGGTCCAGCGACAATCCGCCGCGCTCCAGGCGCAAACCGATCTCGCCGCTGTCGGCGCGCTGCTTGTCCACCGGCGTCACGCCAGGGCCGCCGCTGAGTTCGCCGAAGCTCGGCGGCTCCAGGCTGCGGCTGAGGTTGGCGTAGTACTGCAGTCCGTCGCCGGCGAGATAGCGCAGGCCGAGCTTGGGGCTCAGGCCGCTGTAATCCTTGTCGAAACTTTCGTCGCGGCCCTGGGTGATCAGCAGGTCGCGCGAACGCCGCTGCGATCGCAGCGCCTGCGCGCCGAGCGAGACCGCCCACTGCGGCGTCAGCCAGCTCTGGTTCTCGATATACAGCTTGGCGTTGCGCGCGCGCTGGTCGAAGCGGTTGCTCGGCGCGCCGGCGCGGCCGCCGACGTTGAACCAGCGGCGGTCGTCGATGTCGCCCTGGGCGAAGGCGGCGCCGGCGATCAAGGTGTGGCGCAGGCCCAGGCCGTGATATTCGCCGCGCCAGCGCAGGTCCAGGCCGTAGTCGCGGCTGTCCTGGCGCAGCACCTGGAAGATCGGATGGTCGAGCGATTTGTCGGCGTAATAAGCCGACAGCGTCAGCGTGCCGGCCGCCGACGGCGACCACGCCAGGCGCCCGGCGATGCGGTCGAGGCGATAGTCGCGGCGTTGGTTCTGGGCGAGGTTGCCCGGCGCGGCCAGGCGCGGATCGCGGCGCGATTCGGCCAGGGTGAGATTGCCGGGCAGGGCCGAGCGGGTGTCGACGTGGGTGAGGTAGACGCGGCCGTCGAGCGTGTCGTCGAAGCGATAGCCGGCGTTGGCGAACAGGCGATAGTTTTCTTGTTCGGCGTGATCGCGAAAGCCGTCCTGGCGCAGGCCGCTGAGGCTGGCGTAGCCGTCGGCCGCGCCGGACGCGCCGGCGGCGGCGATCTGGCCGCGGCGGTAGCCGAACGCGCCGGTTTCCGCGCGCAGGCGCAGGGGCGCGGCGTCCAGGCCGGTCGGCGAGACGAAATCGATCGCGCCGCCGAGCGTGGCGGCGCCGTATTCGAGCGCGTTGGCGCCGCGATAGACCTCGATGTAGCGCGCGCTCAGCGGTTCCACCGCCTGGAAGTCGAAACCGCCGTCGGCGAGATTGAGCGGGCTGCCGTCCTGCAGCAGTTCGATGCCGCGGCCGTGGAAGGTGCGTTGCAGGCCCGAGCCGCGGATCGACAGCCGCGCTTCCTCGGCGCCGAAGCGCGGCTGTACGAACACGCCGGGCGCGTAGCCGAGCGCGTCGGTCAGCGTGCTGACGCGGCCGTCGCGGTAGGACTCGCCGTCGATCCACGCGGTCGCGCCGGCGCGCTGGGCCAGGCGCTCGCGCGCCTGCGCGGGCGTGGCGACGGTGGCCGGGCGCTGGCCGTGCACGCGCAGGCGGTCGAGCGTGGTTGCGGCGGGTGCGTTCGCGTCGGCTGCTGCCGCCGTCGCATCCGGCGGCTGCGCGTGCGCGGCGCCGGCGAGAGACAGCGACAACAGGGTCGACACAGGCAGGATCGATGAAAGCGTGACGGCGCGCATGCGAGGCCATGGCAGCGGGAAAATGCCGGCCAGCCTAGGGCCGCCGCGCTGCGCGCAGATGCGGCAAAACGCCGCGCCGCTGCCGGTGGCCGCTCGCGCAGCGAGAGTGCGTCAAGATTCTTTCGATAGGGCCGCGCGAAGCGTCGGTGGGATGCGCCCGCTTGGATTGCGATTAGATCCGCAGCGCTCAGGCCTCGCTTTCCGCCACGACCTCCGGCGGCACCGGCTTGATCCGCAGCGCCCACAACACGCCCGCCACCAGCAACGCGATCCCGATAAAAGTCAGCGTCGGCGGCGCTTGCCCGCGCAGCATGAACGCATAGGTCAGCGCGAACAGGGTTTCGAACACGATCAGTTGCCCGGCCAGCGCGGTCGGCAGGCGCTGGCTGGCTTCGTTCCAGCACAGCGTGCCGACCCACGAGGCGAGCAGGCCGATCGCCGCCATCAAGGCGATGAAGTAGCCCGCGCGCGGACCGAACGGCATTGGAAACGGCGAATGCGTGGCGCTCATGTACAGCCATAGCGCGAGGTAGCCGATCAGCGCCAGCGGCAACGTCGCCACGCCTTGCGCGGTGGCCCAGGTGCGCGGGCTGCGGTCGGGATGCGCGCGCAGCCAGTCGGCGTTGCGCAGCGGGTACCAGGTCCAGCAGATCACCGCGCCGAACGCGAGTAGGCCGCCGAGCGCGTAGCGGTGCAGGTCGGCGTGGGTTTGCCCTTGCAGCTCGCGCAGTTCGGCGCGGTTGACGCAGGCGATGCCGAGCGCGATCAGCAGCAGCGACGGCGCCAGCCGCGCCCACGGCAGGCGGCCGTCGCGGCGCGCGTTGCGCAGGTTGGCGCTGATCGCGATCACCACCGGCAGGGTGCCGATGATCATCGTCGGCAGCGGCCCGCCGGCGCGCTGGATCGCGCTGGCCAGGCACAGGTAATAGAGCAGGTTGCCGATCAGCGACAGCTTCAGCGCTTCGATCCAGTCGGCGCGGCCGAGTTGGCGCAAGGCCTTGCGGTCGAGCCAGGCCAGCGGCAGCGCGATCAGGCCGAAGGCGAGGTAACGGCCGACCGATTGCAGCGCCGCGGGGTATTCGGGCAGCAGCAGCGGGCCGACGAAGACCAGGCCCCAGATCAGGCCGGCGAGCAGGGCGTAGAGGGTTCCTAGCAGCATGGACGCAGGATCGCTGGGCTGCGGGCGCGCGTCTTGTACGAGATTGCGGTGCGCGGGGCTGCTGCAACGTAGCGACTGTAGGAGCGGCGCAAGCCGCGACTGCGGGGTTGCAGATTGCGTCGCAGGCGCGGTTTCGCGGTCGCGGCTCGCGCCGCTCCTACAGGGGGTTACCGCGGCTTTTTCAGCCGCGGATTTGTTTTTGGTAGCGCGCTGGGGTCACGCCGTAGCGGCGTTGGAACGCGCGGGTCAGATGCGCCTGATCGGTCAAGCCGGTGTCGGCGGCGATCCGCGCCGGGGCCAGGCCGGCGGCGAGCAGGCGCTTGGCTTCGTGCAGGCGCAGCGCCATCAGCATCTGCTGCGGGGTGACGTGGTATTGCGCGCGGAACTGGCGCAGGAAGTGGAACGGGCTCAGTTCGGCGACCGCGGCCAGTTCGTCCAGGGTGACGCGCTCGGACAGGCGCGCGCGCAGGCAGTCGAGCACCGCGGCGAAACGCTTGGGCGCTTCCGGGCGCGCGCGCCGCGGGGTCTTGGCGTGGTCGCGGAATTCCTCCAGCAGCGCGTGCAACTGGCTATCGAAGTCGAGCGGTTCGCGCGCATGCCACAGCGCGTCCAGGCGCGCGGTGATCCGGCGCGCGCGGCGCGGGTCGTGGCGCACGGCCTCGTCGAACCACCAGCCCGGCTCGCCGACGATGTCCGCGGCCGCGTCGGGTTCGACGTAGATCATGCGATAGCGCCAGCCCTCGGCCGTTACCGCGTGGCCGGTGTGCAACACGTCGGGATTCATCAGCACCAGCGAATCGGGCGGTGCGAGGTGGTCGCTGCCGCGGTAGCGGAAGCGCTCCACGCCCGATTCGATCGCGCCCAGGCCGTAGGCTTCGTGGGTGTGCGGATCGAACGAGTGGCGGACGATGTGGGCGCGGTAGAGCTCGACGCCGGGGCGATGGGCGACCTGCCGGAACTGGGCGGCATCGAAGGCATCGTCGAAGCGGTCGGGCACGCCTTGCATGGGGCGAGTATGGCATGCGGTCGTGGGCGGGCGCGGCGAACCGAGAGGAGAGCCTCGGGCCTGAAGGCCCTCCCACAAAAGCCTGTGCCTCGGGCCTGAAGGTCTCCCTACAAAAGCTCGCGCTTCGGGCCTGAAGGCCTTCCGACAACAGCTCTCGCTTCGGGCCTGAAGGCCTTCCGACAACAGCTCTCGCTTCGGGCCTGAAGGCCTTTCCACAACAGCTCGCGCCTCGGGCTTGAAGGCCTTCCCGCAACAGCTCGCGCCTCGAGCTTCAAGGCGCTCCCACAACAGCCGGCTTCGGCCACGGCGCGGGCTGTTGTGGGAGGGCCTTCAGGCCCGAGGCTTTCCTTTCAGATCCCGATCACGCCCCAGGCGAGCGCCACGCTTCCAACGCCACCCAGGTCTGCGGCGTCATGATCTCGAACAGGCCGGCGCGCGCGGTGCGCCGGCCCAGCACCACCAATGCGTGATCGCGACTGAGCAGCCAGCGCGCGCCGGCGGCCTGGGCCAGTTCGAGGAATTTCTGGTCGTCCGGATCGGCGCAGCGCGGCAGCGGCGGCGCGCCGGCAGCCGCGTCGATGCCGGCGAACGGATGCAGCCAGGCGTCGTACTCGCGCAGACACTCGGCGCGCGTCTGCGCGCTCAGGCCGAGCTTGGGATAGTCGAGGATGCGTTGCCATTCTTCGCGGCAGGCCGCGTCGGTGACCGCGGCCAGCACGCCTTCGCGCAGCGCGCGCAGCAGCGGCGCCACCGCCGGGTCGCGGAACGCGAACAGGTCCAGGCAGACGTTGCTGTCCAGCACGATGCGCGGCGCGCCGCTCATGCGCGCGGCCGCGGCGTCACAGGTCGTCCTCGCCGGGGAAGGACACGCTCAGCTCGTCGACCTGCAGCAGCGCGCCCTGTTTGGGATAGCGCGCGTCGTCGCTGGAGAACTCGCCGTCGCCGACGGGCGCGGCGGCGTTGGCCGGCGCGTCGTCGGCCCAGCCCAGGCGCGCGTTGCGCCGCACCGGGTCGCCGTCCTTGGGCGCGAGCGCGCCGCCGTTCCAGTCGGTGACGATGCCGCCGTAATCCCAATCCAGCCCGTAGAAACGCAGCGGTTTGCCGTTGAGGCGCACGAGTTCGGCCAGCGGCAGGCCGATGGCGACGCCGTTGTCCAGGCGCCAGCGGCTGCCGGGGTCGTCGACCACCACCAGCGACAGGCCGCGCAGTGCTTGGCTGTCCTGGAAGTACAGGCGCGCGCGCCGGGTCGGGTCGGCGCCGAACAGGCGCACGCCGCGGATTTCCGCGCCCTCGGCGCCGGGCAGGCGCTCGTCGATGGCGACGTTGCCGGCGCCGAACAACTGGCGCAGTTGCTCGACGCCGAGGTCGGGCGCGAGCGCGCCGGGCAGCACGTAGTCGCTCGCCGGCGCGAGCGCGGGCGGTGCGGGCGTGTCGGTGGATTGCGGCGTCGGTGCGGCAGTGGTGGCTGGCGCGGCGTTCGCCGTGTTCTTCGCAGGCGCCGCTGGAGCAGTGGCCTCGCGCTGGCAACCGGCCAGGATCAGCGCGAGCGCGGCGGCGAGCGTCAGGTGCGCGAGGTTCACGGCTTGAGCTCGCGGATGTCGGCGCTGGCGATGCGCCAGGCGCGCTGTTCGGCGCTGGCGCCGTCGACCACGGCGCGGCGCAGGGTGTAGGCGCCGACGAAACGGCGCTGGCTGCCGTCGCGCTGGGTCGCGGTGATCGACACCGGCACTTCGATATGGCGCTGGCCGGCGCCGGCATCGACGCGGCCCGCTGGCGCCAGTTCCACCGACACGCCGGCGGTCTGGGCGAAGCCGTTGGCGAACTGCTGCGCATCCTGGCCGCTGGCGCGGCCGCCGTCGGACCACAGCGCATAGGCGCGTTCGTAGCGGTGGGCGTTGATCGCGGCGTAGTAATCGCGCACCACCGCGACCGCGTCTTCCGGCGTGGGTTCGCCCGCGGGCGTGGGCGCTGCCGGGGCCGCATCGACCGCGGCCGGATCGTGCGCAGCCGGCACCGGCAGCGCCGGGTCGACCGGCGCGTTCGGATCGACCGGCGCGGCGGGATCGGCGACGGCGTTCGGATCGGCCGGCGGCAGCGGGTTGCCGTTTTCGTCCAGTTGCGGCGGCGCGGGCGCCGGCGCGCCGGTCTGGCCGGGCGTGCCGGCGTCGGGCATGCCGGTGATGCTGCCGCGCCCGCCTTCCGGCGCCGGCAGCGCCGAGGGATCGCCGGCGTGAGCGCCATCGCCGGCGACGGCCGGATCCTTGCCGCCGCAGGCGGCGAGCGCGGCCGCCAGCAGTGCGGCGGTCAGCAGGGCGAGGGCGGGCGTTGAGCGCATGGCGGAGTCCTGAAAAACCGGGCGCGCGCGGGTCGCGGCGCGAAGCCCGCAGTGTAAGGCGCGCGGCGTGGCTGCGGCATCGGCGCGGCGATGCGGCGTTGGGGATCGGTTCGTTGTGGTTGGAGCGGGTTGTCGTGGTTGCGGGTTCGTGGTCGCGGCTTGCGCCGCTCCTACAGGGACTTCGGAGGCCGCATCGCGCCCTGTAGGAGCGGCGCAAGCCGCGACCGCGAACTCACCCGCCGCGCCGAAACTCCAGACCCGAACAGACTTACTGCAACGGCGTCGCCATCGAGACCCCGGTCAATTCCCAACGCTGCTCGACCTGATTGCGCCGCAGCCGATACCAACCCTTGTAGCGCCGGTTCTCGCCGTTCTCCAAGGTCGCGCGCAGCTCCACCGGAATGCGCAGCAGCTCCGGCACCGGTTCCTGGTCCAGCGGCTCGGGCGTTTCGTTTTCGATGCGGAACGCGCGCAGGTTCTTCAGCGTGCGCAGGTCCGATTCCTCGTTGCCGCGCGGCGCGCGCTGGTAGCCCCAGTACTTGGCCGCCGCTTCGCCGTCGCCCGAGCCGATCAGCTGCAGATAACGGTGCAGGGTGTCGACGGCGTCGCTGGTGGCTTCGTTGCGCTTCTTCGCGGTCGCGGCCGCGCGCAGTTCGGCCTGGCTGGGTTCGGCGGCGTGGTCCGCGGCCGGGGGCGTAGTCGCGGCCAGCGTTGTCGTGGCGTCGGTGTCGCCGGCGTGGCGCTGGCAGGAACAGCCGACGAAGGTCAGCGCGAGCAGGGCGGGAATCAGCAATCGCATGGCATCGGTCCGCGAGCGCGCCGGTCGGCGCGTGGGCGATGCTAGCGGTTGCGCGGGGCGCTGGCGACTGCGCGGCGAGGGGAGCGTGGTGCGCGTCGCGAAGTGCGCGCGTGCCTGGCACGCAGCGGATCCTGACGCATGGCAGACGAGCCGCTGCCGCGCGCCGCTGCAACCGGCATCGGCGGCCTCGGGCCCGCGGCTGGATCGGGAGCGCAGCGCCGGACGCGCATCGGCCGATGCGCGTCCGCGCCGCCGCGCGCTCAGCCCTGCTGCGCGTCGCGCAGTTGCTGCTCCAGCCGGGTCTTGAGCGCGTCGTCGATCTTGAGCTGGCGCGCCAGTTCGTCGAGGTAGGCGCGCTCCATATAGTTCTGTTCGTCCGCGGCGAGCAGGCTGGCCAGGTACATTTCCGCGGCGATTTCCGGGGTTTCCGCGGCGCGCGCGACTTCGGCCGGATCCAGCGGCTTTTCCAGCTCCGAGTGCAGCCACGAGCGCAGTTGGGTATCGCCGTCGATGCGCACGAACTCGCCTTCGATGGCTTCGCGTTCGCGCGCGTCGATGTGGCCGTCGGCCTTGGACGCGGCTACCAGCGCCTGCAGGATCGCGCGGCTGTGCTGCTCGGCCTGCGGCGGCGGCAGGCGGTCGACGGTGCGCGGTTCGGCCGCGCCGGGGCCTTCCTGCTGGCGCTTGTAGTCGTCGTAGGCCTTGTAGGCCAGCACGCCGACCGCGGCCACGCCGCCGGCCAGGGCGAACTTGCCGGCGTGCTTGCGCAGTTTCTTGTTGCCCAGCAACAGGCCCAGCGCGCCGCCGGTCAGCGCGCCCTTGCCGAAGTCGGCGTTGAGCAGGCCGCGCTTTTCCTCGCTGCGTTTGTCTTGGTTGCGTCTGCGCTCGTCATGGCGCGGCTCGCTGCGCGCCAGCGGATTGCCGCCGCCGAGCAGATCACCCAGTCCTCCGCCTGAGCCGCCCAATGTGTTCTGGGCGGTCTTGAGCAACTGGTCGAGAAAGCCTTGGGTCTTCATGCGCGGCGCTCCGGTGCGAGGTCGTGAACCTACGACCTGAGGCTGCGCCGGCGCTGGTTCAAGCCACGCGGCGCCGCGGCCGTGCGCGCGTAAAGCCCGGATTCAAGCGCCGCTCAGCGTTGCTGCACGGCCAGGCGCAGGCCCAGGGCGATGAACACGCTGCCGGTCAGGCGTTCCTTCCAGCGGCCGCCGCCGCCGGCGAAGCGGCGGCCGAAGCGGCCGACCGCGACGCTGAGCATCAGGCTGTTGCACATCCCGATCAGCGACAGCAGCGCGCCCAGCACCAGGAACTGCAGCCACACCATGCCGCGCTCGGGATGCACGAATTGCGGCAGGAAGGCGAGGAAGAACAAGGCCACCTTGGGGTTGAGCACTCCGGTCATGACCGAGCGCAAATAGACCTGGCGTGCGGAAACCGGCAGCGGCGGCGCAGCCGCGGCTTCCGCGGCCGCGGCCGGCGCGCCGCGCCAGGCCTTGATGCCGAGCCAGATCAGATACGCCGCGCCGGCGTACTTGAGCACCTCGAACGCCAGTGCCGAGGTCGCCAGCAACGCCGACAGGCCCAGGCCCGCGGCCAGGGCGTGGATCAGCGTGGCCGTTTCCAGCCCGAACGCGGCCTGGATGCCGCGCGCGGTGCCGCCGGCGGCGCTCTGGGCGACGATCCAGGCGGTGCCGGGTCCGGGGATGAACACCAGCACGGCGGCGGCGACGAGGTAGGCGGCGAGGGTGGCGGCGTCGAACATGGCGGCGAGGTCGGGGGCGTGAGGGGAAAGTCTGCTTGGACGAGCGGCCTGCGCCAAGTGCGGCGGATGCCGGTCCAGCTACCTGTAGGAGCGGCGCAAGCCGCGATCAACCGAAGCGGTGTACGCCAGCGCCACATCCGAAGGCAGTGCAGAACGGTCGTTCGATCCGTAGAGCGATGCAGCGGCTATCGCTAAAACGCGAGATCAAACCGCCCCAGCCATCGCCCCCGCATGGCCGCTACCCAGGCGCCTGCGCCACGCCCGGCCCGGCCCGCAGCTTTTCGATCGCAGCAACGAAAGCCTCGGTACCCGGCCACTGCCCGATCCGCCCCAGCTTCTTCGCCCCACGGAACACGAAGAATGCCGGGATCCCGTGCAGGCCGAAGTGGGTAGCCATGGACGGGTCTTCGTAAACGTTGTCGTGCAGCCATTCCACGTCCGGCCATTCGAAGCGCTGCTGCGCCAGCAGCATCTGGCCCTTGGCGATGTCGCAGTTCGGGCAGTCCTTGCCCCACAGGAACAAGATGCGCAGATGGCCGTCGTCGGGCAGGAACTCGTCCAGGCGCGCGTGGCGCACCAGCCGCATCGGGAACTGCCAGAAGAAGCGGGGATGGGCGAGCTCGGTCATCGGGCCATGCTACTGCCGGCGCGCGGCGGCGGCGCGCCGTCCGGCGGACGCTGCGTCCCGCCGGCGCGGCCTATTGCGCGACCAGCGCGATCCCGTGCTTGCGGAACGCGCCCAGCACCGCGTCGTAGATGTCGGAGGCGACGTTGTTCTGGCCGTTCTCCGGATCGGAGATCCAGAAATGCCCGTCGAGCTGGATGCCCTTGTCGTTGACGCCGGTGATGTACATGTGCGGCGCCGGCTCCTGCAGCACCCGCGGCTGCGCGTTCATCGCCTCGACGAACAGCTCCCGCGCCAGGGTCAGGTCGGCGTCGCCCTTGACCAGCACGCCGCAGACCAGGCGCAGATTGCGGTCGGACCAGGACTGGTTGACGATCACGTTGTTGGTCAGCAGATCGTTGGGCACGATCGCCTCGACGCCGTCGCGGGTGCGGATCATGGTGTAGCGCACGGTCATGCGGGTGACCCGGCCGGACACCGAGTTGCTGACGATGTTGTCGCCGACCCGCACCGACTGCTCGAACAGCACGATCAGGCCGCTGATGTAGCTCGCCGCCAGCTTCTGCAGGCCCAGGCCCAGGCCGATGCCGAGCGCGCCGCCGAACGCGGCCAGGGCGGTGAGGTTGATGTCGGCGGCGGTGAAGATGAGGATGGTGGCGACGATCCAGATCGCCACGCTCATCACCCTCGACAGCGCCAGCACGAAGTTCGGCTGCAGGTTGCGGCTGCGGCGCAGCAGATTGCCGACGCTCTTCTCGGCCCACAGCGCGATGATCGCCACCACCACGCCGGTGATCAGGCCGCTGAGCATGCCGTCGCTCGACAAGGCGATGCCGCCGACCTTGAAGTGCGCCGAATAGACCTTGGCGATCAACTTGCTGCGGTCTTCGAACAGGCTGAACACCGCCGCCAGCCACATCACCACGGTGACCAGGCGCAGCATGAACTTGAGCAGCGGCGTCGGCCGGAACGCGATCTCCATCAGCGCGCCGAGCAGGCGGATCGCCACGAACAGCCCGAGCATCGAGCCGGCCAGGCCGACCAGCGGATTGGCCAGCACGCCGCCGAACAGGCTCAAGCCGCCGATGATCGCCAGGGTCAGCACCGGTGTGGCCAGGTACTCGACCAGCACCAGCCGCTTCGGACGCTGATGGCCCACCCACTGCTTGAGCTTGCGCGTGATCAGCACCGCGACCGCGATGGCGGCGGCCAGCACCAGCAGATTGATCGCCAGGTCGGTCGGATTCGACACCACGTCGATGGCGTCGGACACCGCCTCGGTCAGTTCCGGGTCTTTTTCCAGCGTCGGCTTGGGCGCGGCGGTCATGGGTCGGAGGAGTAGTCCGGTTCGAGTGCGGTCAGGGTGCGGTCGCGGCGGCACTGCGCCAGCGGCTTGCCCTTGGCCGAGAGGATGCGGGCGATGCTGTGGTCGGGGCCGGTCACCACCTTGAGGCAGGCGCAGCCGTAACCGTAGCCGCGCGGATCGCCTTCGTGCTTGACCCAGTCCCGTTGCGACGGCGGTTCCGGCCACGGTCCTTCGGCCTGATGGCCGCCCTGCAGACCGACGGTCCACTGCGCGTCGGGATCGATCAGCCAGGCGTTGCCGGGGGTGGGATTGATGAACCAGCCGCAGCGCGTTTCCGGCTTCGGCGCCGCCGCCGCGGCGAGGCCGGCGAGCGCCAGCGCGGCGATCGCCAGGGCCATGCGCGCGCACAGCAGGCGCGGCGGACGCAGGCTCGCGAAAAGCATGCGCGGCAAGGGCGGGCGACGTCCGTTGTGGGTCATGCGCGGTTCTCCGTGAGGTGCGGCCATGGTAGCCAGCCGGCGCCGATCCTGTCGTGCGCGCTCAGTCCGCCGCGCCGGCCGGCACGGCCAGGCGGAATTGCAGCAGGCGCGCCGCCGGATGCGCGTGAAGCCAGTCGTCGAGGATCGCCCGCGCCGCCGCTTCGTCGGTCGCGGCCAGGCCGACCCAGCGCGCACCGGCGGCGTCGCCGTCCGGTTCCAGCGGCGGGTGATCGTGGCCGCTATCGGCATCGCCGAGCGAACAGGCGCGGCACAGGTGGCGCACGCTGTCGGTCCAGTCCTGGGCCTGGCCGTGGTCGCGGTGCGCGCGTTCGGCCAGCGCGGCGAGGCTGTCGGGCTGCGGCGTTTCGATCCAGGCCTCGAAGGTGGCGTAGGGCGAGGCCTGCCACAGTTCGAGCTGGTCGAACACCGCGTACTCACGCTCGCCGATGCGGCGGGTGCCGTTGGGCGCGCCGTCGTTGAGCACGATGTCGGCGTAGCGATGGCCGCTGTCGGGCAGCGGCACGTTGCGGATGCGCGCGCGCGCCGGGTCGAGCCGGTCGCACCAGACCACTTCGCCGCGGCCGTCCGGGTCCAGCCGCACCGGCGCCAGGCCGCAGTCGATCTCCAGCGCGTCCTCGCCCGGCTCCACCGGCAGGCCATAGCGCTGCCAGGCCTCGCGCGCGCTGCGCCAGTCGCGCAGCGCGGTCGCGGCGATGCCGAGGTTCCAGCACGCGCCCTGGTGGCCGCTCTCGCGCAGCAAGGCCTCGCGATTGGCGCGCAGCGACTGCGCCCAATCGCCGAAGTACTTGTGCAGCAGGCCGATGTTGAACCACGGCGCGGCCCAGGCCGGATCGGCCTGGGCCGCCTGGGCGTAGAAGCTCAGCGCGCGCTCGTCGTCGCCGCGCGCGCCGAGGCGGTGGCCGTACTCGTTGAGCAGTTCGGCGCGCTCGCGCGCGTTGCGTTGCCTGGGCATGGCGGATCGTATCGAACAGGGGCGCACACGGTATCAGTCTTCCTCATGCCGCGGCTTGTAGGCCTCCACCAGTTTCTGCTGCACGTTGTTGGGCACCGGTTCGTAATGGCTGAAATCCAGCGAATAGCGCCCGCGCCCGGCGGTCACCGACTTGAGTTCGGCCGCGTAGCCTTCCAGCTCCGACAGCGGCACCTGCGCGCGCACCACGATCTCGCCGCCGCGCACGCTGTCGGTCCCGTTGATGCGCGCGCGCTTGCTGGCCAGTCCACCGCTGATGTCGCCCATGTGCTGCTCCGGCGCGTTGACCTCCAGGTCGACGATGGGTTCGAGCACTTGCGGGCGGGCCTTGCCGATCGCGTCGAGAAACGCCTTCTTGCCGGCGGCGACGAAGGCCACTTCCTTGCTGTCGACGCTGTGGTACTTGCCGTCGTAGACGACCACGCGCACGTCCTGGATCGGGTAACCGGCCACGGCGCCGTCGTGCAGCACCTGACGCACGCCTTTCTCCACCGCCGGCAGGAACTGGCCGGGAATGGTGCCGCCCTTGACCTCGTCGACGAACTCGAAGCCGCTGCCGCGCGGCAGCGGCTCGATGCGCAGGAACACCTCGCCGAACTGGCCGGCGCCGCCGGTCTGCTTCTTGTGCCGGTGATGGCCTTCGGCGCGGCCGGCGACGGTTTCGCGGTAGGCGATGCGTGGCGGGCGCGACTGCACTTCCACCCCGTACTTGTCCTTGAGCCGGTCCAGGTTGATGCGCAGGTGCAGGTCGGACAGGCCGCGGATCACGGTCTCGTTGGTTTCGGCCTCGTGCTCGACCTGGAAGCACGGGTCTTCTTCGGCCAGCTTGTGCAGCGCGGTGGAGAGCTTCTGCTCCTGGCCCTTGCTCGCCGCTTCCACCGCCAGACCGAACATCGGCCGCGGGAAGTTCAGCGGCGCCAGGTGGATGTGGTCCTCGTCGTGGCTGTCATGCAGCACCGCGTCGAAATGCAGCTCGTCGACCTTGGCCACGGCGGCGATGTCGCCGGGCACGGCCTGCTCGATCTCGACGTGGTCGCGGCCCTTGAGCTTGAACAGATGGCCGACCTTGAACGGCTTCTTGCCGTCGTCGACGAACAACTGCGTGTCCTTCTTGACCGTGCCCTGATAGACCCGGAACACGCCGAGCTTGCCGACGAAGGGATCGTTGACGATCTTGAACACGTCGGCGATGACGTGGGCCTTGGGGTCGGGCCGGGCTTCGATGGATTGCGCGTTCTCGCCCGCGCCCTTCGCGAACGGCGGCGGATTGGCCTCGCCCGGGTGCGGAAACAGCCGCTCGGCCACGCCGAGCAGTTCCTGCACGCCGACGCCGCTGCGCGCCGAGCAGAACAGCACCGGCACCAGGTGGCCCTCGCGCAGGCATTGCTCGAAGGCGTCGTGCAGTTCCTGCCCGGACAGGCCGCCTTCGCCGAGGTCGAGGTAGTGCTCCATCACCGTCTCGTTGATCTCCACCACCTGGTCGATGATCTTCTGGTGCCAGTCGGCGACCGGGCCGAGGTCGCTGTCGCCGTCGGCGTTGCCGAAGCAGTCGATCACCCGCGCGCCGCCGTCGGCGGGCAGGTTCAGCGGCAGGCATTCGGGGCCGAAGGTCTCGCGGATGTCGTCGAGCACGCGCGCGACCTTGGCGCCGTCGTGATCGATCTTGTTGACCACGATGGCGCGGCACAGGCCGCGCGCGCGGGCGTGGTCCATCATCCGGCGGGTGCCGTACTGCACGCCGCTGTCGGCGTCGACGATTACCGCCAGGGTTTCCACCGCCGCCAGCGCCGAGAGCGTGGGGCCGCGGAAATCCGGATAGCCGGGGGTGTCGATCAGGTTGAGGTGGATGCCGGCGTGGTCGGTGCTGGCGATCGCGCAATCCAGCGAATGCCCGCGCTGTTTTTCGATCGGATCGAAGTCGGACACGGTGTTGCCGCGTTCGATCGTGCCTGCCGTCTGGACTGCGCCGCCGGCGTGCAGCAGGGCTTCGAACAACGTGGTTTTGCCGGCGCCAGGGTGGCCTGCCAAGGCCACGTTGCGGATTTGTTCTGTGCTGTAGGACATGAGCGGACTTCTCCCTGAGGCTAGGGTGGGAAGGCCGTCATGGCTGTCCGCGCTGCGCGCCCGAGCGTGGCGCTCGGCGGGCGGTCATGGCGGGCCGGCGGAAGCCGGGAGGACAGGCTCGCGCAGCGCGTGAGGTGGGTCAAGTGCGGACCGCGATTGCGTGTGCTGCGTCGCGGTTGGGGTGTTGCGTTGCGGCATGGCGTTGCGGCATGGCGTTGAGGAGTGAGGAGCGCCACAGGCAGCGGACCGCTTTCCGCTCACTCCTCGCTTCTGCGCGCTCACTCCTGTTTCTTAACCTGCCAGACGTTACGCTACCGGCCCCCACCAACCGGAGCCGCACACCATGGGTATTTCCCGCCACGCCACTGCGCATTGGGAAGGCGATCTCAAGAGCGGGCAGGGCCGCCTGAGCACGCCGCAGAGCGGATTGCTCGACAACACCCGTTACGGCTTCAACAGCCGCTTCGGCGAAGAGAAGGGCACCAACCCGGAAGAACTCATCGCCGCCGCGCACGCTGGCTGCTTCACCATGGCGCTGTCGGCCAAGCTCACCGAGGCCGGGCATCCGCCGGCCAGCCTGGACACCCGCGCCGAGGTCGATCTGTCGATGGAAGGCGGGCCGACGCTGTCGCAGATCCGGCTCAAGGTGAAGGCGCAGGTGCCGGGCATCGACGCGGCCAAGTTCCAGGCCATCGCCGAGGACGCCAAGGCCAACTGCCCGGTGTCCAAGGCGCTCAGCGCGGTGCCGGTGAGCCTGGAAGCCACGCTGCTGTGATCCGGCCGCAGCCGCTGTAGGAGCGGCGCGAGCCGCGACGGCGCAAGCGGTGAACGCAAGCGCAGTCCCCGAAGCCGAAACACCCCAAGCGCTCTGACCCTCGGCTTCGGCGACTCCCGTGGCACTACGCCACCCTCATTCGTCGCAGCTTGCGCAACTTCTACCGTCGCCAAGCCCACCCACGTCACGACATGCCCGAGCCATCTTCCATCCGCCACGCCCTGCTGATCCACGGCGCCGGCGCCGGCGGTTGGGAATGGAACCTCTGGCGCGAGGTCTTCGCCGCGCGCGGCATCGACAGCCGCGCGCCCGATCTGCAGCCGTCGCCGGCCGGCCTGGAGGCGACCACGCTGGAGGACTACTGCGGGCAGATGCGCACCGCCCTGGCCGCGCTGCCGCATCCGCGCGCCGTCGTCGGCGCCAGCCTCGGCGGCTTGCTGGCCTGGCTGTGCGGCGATCTCGCCGACGCGCTGGTGCTGGTCAACCCGCTGCCGCCGGCGCCGTGGGCGGGCGAACGGGCCCCGCGGCCCTGGCCGGCGCGGGTGCCGTGGCGGCGCGACGCGCGCCTGGCTTCGACCCGCCGGGCCCTGCCCGATGCCGACGAAGCTGCCGTGCTGTACGCGCTGCGGCGCTGGCGCGACGAATCCGGCGCGGTGCTGACGCAGGCCCTGGCCGGCGTCGAGGCGGCGCGGCCGGCCGCGCCGGTGCTGTGCATCGCCAGCCACGGCGACACCGATGTGTATCCGCAAACCACGGCTCGGTTCGCCGCGGCGGTCGGCGCGAGCCTGATCGCCTTGCCGGGCAGCCACGTCGGCCCGCTGCTGGGACGCGAGGCCGCGCGCGCGGCGGCGCAGGCGGCGGACTGGCTGACGGCCGGCGGGCGGTGAACGGTTAGCGGGCAGCGGGTGGGCGGCGAAGCGACAAACCGGACAGACTGTCTGTATGCCCGTACAGACATACAGTCTGTATGTCGCGTCGCTCGTCGGTGAGCCGGCCGCCGCAACCTGAGTCCGCGAGGCTGGCGCGCAGGCTGTCGCCGAGGTAAACAATTTTTTGACATCGTCGCGGGCTCCGGCCGCATTCAGCCCGGGTTGACCGCGCCGGACCGACGATCCGCATCGCGCCATTCCGGCGCCTGGGAGCCCGCCATGAACCGCTCGCTCGTCACCGTCCTGGGCCTGGCCCTGGCCGCAGCCACCGGCATCGCTTCGGCGCAGTCGTATCCGACCGGGTCGGGCGCGTATTCGGGCAACTACAACAACGGCTCCACCAGCTACAACGGCGCACCCAGCTACAGCTCGCAGGTCGACTTCGCCCGCGTGGTGCGGGTCGACCCGGTGTTCGAAACCTACTCCCAGCCGGCCAGCGCGCCGCGCTGCTACGAGCGCCCGACCTACGTCCAGGGCGGCAGCGACTATTACGGCGGCGACGGCTACAACAACAACAGCAACAACGACGGCTACTACGATCAGTACGGCAGCGAGCGCCGCGGCGTCGGCACCGAGGGCGGCCGCACCGCCGCGACCGTGGTCGGCGGCATCGTCGGCGCGGTGCTCGGCAGCAAGGTCGGCGGCGGCAGCGCGCGCTACGCGACCTCGGCGATCGGCTCGATGGTCGGCGGCATGGCCGGCCGCAGCATCTACGAGCAGAGCAAGCGCAGCCAGGAACCGCCGCGCACCGGCACGGTGCGGGTCTGCGACCCGGTGCCGAACAACGGCTACGTCAACGATCAGCGCAGCGTGACCGCTTACGACGTCACCTACGAATACGCCGGCAAGACCTACCGCACCCGCACCGACCACAACCCGGGCGACCGCATCCGCGTGCGCGTGGACGTGCGTCCGGACTGACGCGGCGACCGCCGGGCCGAACGCAGCGCCCGGCCGAGGCATCTTCGCAAGGCGCAAGGAATCGGCGCGGGCGCGCAGGAACGGGGCGCCGCCCGCCCGGTGGGACGCCGGGGCCGCAAGGCTCCGGCGTCTTTCGTTGGTGCGGGCTCGTGTTCGCGCGAGCTTTCTTGTGCGAGCCGTCATCGTGCGGGCCCGTCCACGGCGCGCGCCGCGCCTAGACCAAGGTCGTAACGCCCCGCGTGCGCCGCATGGTCTAGCCTGCGGGCGGATGTCCCTTCGAGGCCGCGCCCCATGCGTTACGAGGAGTTCCACCGCCGTTCGATCGAACAGCCCGAGGCGTTCTGGGCCGAGCAGGCCCGGGCGATCCACTGGCGCACGCCGCCGCAGCGCATCCTCGACTACTCCAACCCGCCGTTCCGGCAATGGTTCGCCGGCGGCGAAACCAATCTTTGCTACAACGCGCTCGACCGCCACCTCGACGAGCGCGGCGACCAGCTCGCGCTGGTGACGATCTCCAGCGAAACCGGGCAGACCCGCGAGCTGAGCTATCGCCAGGTGCACCGCGAGGTCAACGTCTTCGCCAGCGCGATTCGCGCGCTCGGCGTGGGCCGCGGCGACCGCGTGGTGATCTACATGCCGAACATGGCCGAGGCGGTGTTCGCGATGTTGGCCTGCGCGCGCATCGGCGCGGTGCATTCGGTGGTGTTCGGCGGATTCGCCGCGCACAACCTGGCCCTGCGCATCGACGACGCCACGCCCAAGCTGCTGATCTGTGCCGATGCCGGCATGCGCGGCGGCAAGGTCATTCCCTACAAGCCGTTGGTGGACGCGGCCTGCGCAGAGGCGCAATCGCCGCCGCCGCACGTGCTGGTGGTCAGCCGCGGGCTCGACCCGGACCTGCGCCTGATCCCCGGTCGCGATGTCGACTACGCGGCCTTGCGCACGCAGCACGAAGACGCGCAGGTCGAGGTGGAATGGCTCGAATCCAACGAGCCCAGCTATCTGCTCTACACCTCCGGCACCACCGGCAAGCCCAAGGGCGTGCAGCGCGACGTCGGCGGCTACGCGGTCGCGCTGGCGCTGTCGATGTGGGCGATCTACGACATCCGCGCCGGACAGGTGATGTTCTCCACTTCCGACGTGGGCTGGGCGGTCGGCCATTCCTACAACGTCTACGGCCCGCTGATCGCCGGCGCGACCTCGGTGTTGTACGAAGGCCTGCCGACCAATCCCGACCCGGGCGTGTGGTGGAGCATCTGCGAGCGCTACGGCGTGCGCACCATGTTCTCCTCGCCGACCGGCATCCGCGTGCTCAAGAAACAGGACGCGGCCTGGTTGAAGAAGCACGATCTGTCCGCGCTGCATTGGCTGTTCCTGGCCGGCGAGCCGCTGGACGAGCCGACCGCGCACTGGATCACCGACGGCATCGGCAAGACCGTCATCGACAACTACTGGCAGACCGAAACCGGCTGGCCGGTGCTGGCGCTGATGCCCGGGCTGGACCTCAAGCCGGTCAAGTTCGGCTCGCCCGGCCTGCCGATGCCGGGCTACCACCTGCGGGTGATCGACGAGGCCACCGGCCGCGATGTCGGCCCGAACGAGAAGGGCGTGCTGACGATCGTGCCGCCGCTGCCGCCGGGCTGCCTGAGCACGGTGTGGAACGACGATGCGCGCTTCCTCACCAGCTATTTCGGCCACTTCAAGGAGCTGTTGTACAGCTCGCTGGACTGGGCGATCCGCGACGAGGACGGCTACACCTTCATCCTCGGCCGCACCGACGATGTCATCAACGTCGCCGGCCACCGCCTGGGCACGCGCGAGATCGAGGAATCGGTGGCCAGCCACGCCAGCGTCGCCGAGGCGGCGGTGATCGGCGTGCACGACGAGCTCAAGGGCCAGGTGCCGGTGGTGTTCGCCACGCTCAAGGCCGGCGATGCGCACGACCCGCATGCGGTCGCGGCGGGCATGCAGGACTGCGTGGTGCGCCAGCTCGGCGCGGTGGCGCGGCCGGCGCGGGTGTACGTGGTCGCCGCGCTGCCCAAGACCCGCTCGGGCAAGCTGCTGCGGCGCTCGATCCAGGCCCTGGCCGAAAGCCGCGACCCCGGCGATCTGTCCACGCTCGACGATCCCGGCGCGCTGGAGGAAGTGCGGCGCGCGCTCGAACGCGGCGCCGATGCGGGCGGCTGACCAGCCTGGGCGCAGCGTGAACGCGAGCGAAAGCGTTCGCCCGCGCAACACCGGTGTTGACGCCATTTTTCTGCGACAGCGTTAGCATCGCGGCAACGGGCGGGCTGCGGCCCGCCCTCGATCCAGCGAGGCACGCGCGCAATGCAGTACACCAGTCCTTCCGGCACCGACGCCGAACCCGGCCCGGCGCACCACGGCGATGCGCACCGCGGCGACGCGCATCGCAGCGAAGCCGGCGCGCCCGGCTGGGATGCCATCAACCACGCCTTGAACCGCGTCTATCCGCGCCAGTCGCCGTGGCATTCCAGCGCGCCGCCCGGTTCGGCCGCGCCCTTGCCCGGCATCAGCGCCTACAAGCGCATCACCCCGCTGCCGCATTGGCATTTCGTCACCTACGGCTTCAGCGAACTGTTCGACAAGCGCAACGACGATGCGGCCACCAGCGGCTACGGCTTCGAACTGACCTTCCGCCTGGCCAATCCCGACGATGCCGAGGAACCGCCGCGCTGGGCACTGAATTTCCTGCAGAACCTGGCGCGCTACGTGTTCGACAGCGGCCACGGCTTCCATGCCGGCCACTACCTCAGCGCCGGCGGGCCGATCGCCGCCGACAGCGACAGCCAGATCCGCGCGCTGGCCTTCGTCCAGGACCCGGAGCTGGCGCCGGTGGACAGCGACAACGGCCGGCTCGAGTTCCTGCAGATCGTCGGGCTGACCAACGAAGAAGAGTTCGCGCTCAAGCGCTGGTCGACGCTGAAGGTGTTGGAGGTCTTCCACGACCGCCTGCCGCTGTGGATCACCGACCTGGAACGCGGCTCGCTGCTGGCCGATCCCGACGTCGCTGCGCGCCTGGCCGAGGGCTCGGCGCGCGAGGGCTCGTCGGTGGGCACCATCTATGCCGATCACGTGAGTTGGGAGCAGCGCAAGCGCCTGCTGCGCGCGCCGGTGACGGTGCTGGCGCTGAGCGCGCGCCAGGTCGGCGAACTGCTGGCGCTGCTGCCGCTGCGGCTGCCGTTCGGGCACGCCTTCAGCGCGGTCGGGCCGGATGCGCGGGTGGTGTTCGAGCCGGCTGCGCGCGGCAACGAGGCGCTGGTCGTCGACGGCGTGCTGCATCTGCGCCTGGACGAGCGGGCGATGCGCAGCCTGGTGCAGCGGCTGCGGGCGCAAGCGGGAACGTACGAGGTCGAAGGGTTTCCCGCGTTGCAGGTTCAGGTGCGCTGAGGCTGGGGCGCGGGTTTGGAAATCGCGTCGGATAGAGCGCTCTGGTGCGACAAGCGCTGCGCCACGAGAGCCGGCGCCGCCATCAGCACGTCATTCCCGCGAAGGCGGGAATCCAGAGACTTCAGAGCCCTGCCACGGTGAAGCCCTGGATGTTCGGCTTCGCCGAAATAAAAGCGGAGCCCGCCTTCGCGGGAATGACGTTCTGGCGGGGCGCGGAAAGCCGCGGGAATAGGGCCTTCAAGCGCACCGCGTTCGTTCCGGCCCACCGCAATCCCCAGGCGCGCTTTGCGCATTCAGCCCGCTCGTCCCTCGCCGGCGCCCAGCGCGCATCGGCGGCCGACACGTCCGGCGGGTTAAAATGGCCGGATCGCCCCGACCGGGCCACCCGGAGTCAGACAGATGTCCCAGCTCTCCGCCGGCGCCAAGTTCCGCGCCGCGCTCGCCGCCGAATCGCCGCTGCAGGTGATCGGCGCGATCAACGCCAATCACGCCCTGCTGGCCAAGCGCGCCGGTTACCGCGCCATCTACCTCTCCGGCGGCGGCGTCGCCGCCGGTTCGCTGGGCCTGCCGGACCTGGGCATCAACACGCTCGAAGACGTGCTCATCGACGTGCGCCGCATCACCGACGTGTGCGACCTGCCGCTGCTGGTCGACATCGACACCGGCTTCGGCCCGAGCGCGTTCAACATCGAACGCACGGTCAAGTCGCTGATCAAGGCCGGCGCCGCCGCCTGCCACATCGAGGACCAGGTCGGCGCCAAGCGCTGCGGCCATCGTCCGGGCAAGGAGATCGTCAGCGCCGGCGAAATGGCCGACCGGGTCAAAGCCGCGGCCGACGCCAAGACCGATCCCGACTTCTTCCTGATCGCGCGCACCGACGCCATCGCGGTCGACGGCGTCGATGCCGCGATCGAACGCGCCATCGCCTGCGTCGAGGCCGGCGCCGACGGCATCTTCGCCGAAGCCGCCTACGACCTGGCGACCTACCGCCGCTTCGTCGACGCGGTCAAGGTGCCGGTGCTGGCCAACATCACCGAGTTCGGCCAGACCCCGCTGTTCTCGCGCGAAGAACTGGCCTCGGCCGGCGTCGCCATCCAGCTGTTCCCGCTGTCGGCGTTCCGCGCCATGAACAAGGCGGCGGAGAACGTGTACGAATCGATCCGCCGCGACGGCCACCAGAAGAACGTGGTCGACAGCATGCAGACCCGCGCCGAGCTGTACGACCGCATCGGCTATCACGCGTTCGAGAACAAGCTCGACGCGTTGTTCGCCAAGAAGGGCGGTTGATTTTTTCTTCTCCCGCTTGCGGGGGACCCGATGTTTTTTCCTTCTCCCGCTAGCGGGAGAAGGTGGCCCGAAGAGCCTGCCCCTGCGTAGGCAGGGGGCCGGATGAGGGCAGGCGCGATTTCAATCCAGCGATGCAGCTGGACGTTTGCGCGCCCTCACCCCAACCCTCTCCCGCGGAGCGGGAGAGGGAGCAGAAAAGACCACTTTCATCGAGGAAGGACCATGAGCGATACCCAATCGACCCTGCCCAAGCCCAAGAAATCCGTCGCCCTCAGCGGCACCGCCGCGGGCAACACCGCGCTGTGCACCGTCGGCCGCAGCGGCAACGATCTGCATTACCGCGGCTACGACATCCACGACCTGGCGACCCAGTCCACCTTCGAGGAAGTCTCGCACCTGCTGGTCCACGGCGTGCTGCCGACCGCCTCGCAGCTCAAGGCCTACAAGACCAAGCTCAAGCGCCTGCGCGGCCTGCCGGCGATCGTGACCGAAGCGCTGGAACTGGTGCCGGCCAACGCCCACCCGATGGACGTGCTGCGCACCGGTTGCTCGGTGCTGGGCACGGTGCTGCCCGAGCGCGAAGGCCATCCGGCCAGCGAAGCGCGCGACATCGCCGACCGCCTGATCGCCAGCTTCGGCTCGATGCTGCTGTACTGGTGGCACTTCACCCGCAACGGCCGCCGCATCGACTGCGAGACCGACGACGACTCGGTCGCCGCGCACTTCCTGCACCTGCTGCACGGCGAGCCGCCGAGCGAGCTGCTGGCCGATTCGCTGGACAAGTCGCTGATCCTCTACGCCGAACACGAGTTCAACGCGAGCACCTTCACCGCCCGCGTCATCGCCGGCACCGGCTCGGACCTGCATTCGTGCATCACCGGCGCGATCGGCGCGCTGCGCGGCCCCAAGCACGGCGGCGCCAACGAAGTGGCGATGGACATCATCTCGCGCTACAACGACGCCGACGAAGCCGAGGCCGACATCCGCGCCCGGGTCGAACGCAAGGAGATCGTGATCGGCTTCGGCCATCCGGTCTATACGGTCGGCGATCCGCGCAACCCGATCATCAAGGAGATCTCGCGCGCGTTGTGCAAGGACGGCGGCAACCAGACCCTGTTCGACGTCAGCGAGCGCATCGAGAACCTGATGTGGGACACCAAGAAGATGTTCCCGAACCTGGATTGGTACTCGGCGTCGGCCTATCACATGATGGGCATTCCCACGCCGATGTTCACCCCGCTGTTCGTGATCGCCCGCACCACCGGCTGGAGCGCGCACGTGATCGAGCAGCGCGAGGACGGCAAGATCATCCGCCCGAGCGCGAACTACACCGGCCCGGAAGATCGCCAGTACGTGCCGATCGAAAAGCGTTGAGCCTCGGCCGGGCCCGCCCGGCGGCGTAAACGCAAGACGCGAACGAAAAAGGCCAGGCGCGAGCCTGGCCTTTTTCATGCCCGCGCGAAGCGCGCGAGCGTCGGTGGTTGACCTGCGTCCGCATGCGGCTAACGTCGAATGCGACACAGAACGCATGCACGTTGCGATGGCATAGTCCGGTGCCGCCAGGCATGCGGCGCGCTCGCGCCTCGGCGGCGGCGCGACAAGGAAGCATCGAGCACGAGGAAGAGCTATGCGCGACAGCGACGTTCCGGTGAAGACCAACGAAGGCCGCGACGAGATCGAACACCGCACGCGCAAGTTGCCGCCGATGCTGCGTTCGATCCTGCTGATCGTCGACGGCGAACGCAGCGCGCGCCACCTGCGCGAACTGGCGGTCAGCCTGCACGGCCCGGCCGATGCGCTGGAACAACTGGAAGGCATGGGCTTGATCGCGTCCTCGGCCGCGGTTGCTGCGAGCCTGGCCGCGCAGGCGCCGGTGCGCGCGGCGGCGGCGTCCGCGTCGGCCGATGCGGCGGCCTCGCCGCCGGCGCAGCGCTATCAGGCGCTGTATTCGCTGATGAGCGAGGCGGTGCGCGATCACCTCGGGCTGCGCGGCTATTTCCTCCAGCTCAAGATCGAGCGCTGCAGCAACAGCGACGAACTGGCGGCAGTGTTGCCGGAGCTGAGCGCGGCGCTGGCCAAGGCGCGTAAGGACGAAGTCGCCGCGCAGATCGAGGCGCAGTTCGCCGCGGGCGCGTGAGCGCGGTTTTCAGATAGAGCTGCTTTCGACTGGCACGGCTCTCAACAAGCATCGTCCCGATACGCGCGCAGCCCGCAAACGCGAGCTGCTGCGACAGCAGTCGCGCGCCGCGCCGCGCGACCCGATAAGCGCCGACAAAAAAAATCCCCCCGGCGCAACGCACCGGGAGGATCGGGTATTGCCGCAGCGCTACGCGCTTACAGGCCTTCGGCCTTCAGCGCAGCCTGCACGCCGCTGTCGGCTTCCATGCGCTGCTTGAACGCGGCCAGGTGCTCGTAGCCAGACAGATCGACCTTGGTCGCGGCGGCCCAGCGCAGGGTGATGTAGAGATACGGATCGGCGTAGCTGCGGAAACCGGCCAGCCACTGGCGATCGGCCAGGCGCTCGTCGGCGGCGGCGTACATCGCGCGCAGACGCTCGCGCGCGGTCTGGCGCACCACGTCGGCCTGGGCGGGATCGGGATGGAACTTGCCCGGCGAGAAGATCGGCACGAACGCCGGATGGATGTCGGAGTTGCAGTACGCCAGCCAACGCGCGGCTTCGGCGCGCTGTTGCGCGCTGCCGTCGCCGGCCAGTTGCGCCTGCGGGAAGGTGTCGGCGATGTAGCCCATGATCGCCGAGTTCTGGGTCAGCACGAACTCGCCGTCGACCACCGCCGGCACCGCGCCGGCCGGATTGATCGCCAGGAACGCCGGCGCCTTCATCGTGTCCTTGTCGACGATCTCGACTTCGAACTTGCCGCCGGCCCATTGCAACGCGATGTGATCGGCGGTGGAGCACGCGCCGGGCTTGCTGTAGAGCTTCATCAGTGGCGACCCTGTGGTAGTGAGCCGGCGACTATCGCCGGTCCAGAGGGAAATGCTCAAGCAAGCCGATGCAACGCTGCGTTACGAAGCGGCCTGGCTCAGCCGCGCCGCGGCTTGAGCGCCTGCACTTTGTAGAACGTGTGATCGCCGATCGTCGCCACCTGATAGGCATTGCGCCACGACGGGCTGGCGATGGCGTGGGCGGCGAAGTGGCTCGCGCCCGGTACGATCTCCTTGCGCTGACCGGCCGGCAGGGCCCAGTTGCGCTCCGCGGCCAGGGCCACGTTGACGGACTCGGCCCAGGCTTCGGAATTGCTCAGGCGCGTGCCCGGCGAGACCAGGGTCGGGGCGAACTGCTTGTTGGCGGTGACGACCTCGCACACGGTGTCGCCCCACAGGCCGCTGTCGCGGCGGCGCAGGGCCACTTCGGCGACGGCTTGCTGGCCGCGTTGGGACTGGTCGCGGGCTTCCAGGTAGACGGTGGTGCTCAGGCACAGCGAATCGGCGGTCTGCGGCGGAAGCACGGAGGCCAGCCACAATATCCAAGCCAGTTTCATATCGGACTCCTTGCTCCGTTGCGTCGGGCCGCACTGGGTCGTCCATCCTCCGCAGCGGAGGAAAGGGACGGCGGTGAGGCCGACATGGCGTACTGGGGAGGGCAGCGGCTCTAGCGGCGCGCTTTTGCCCCGTCACCGGGACCGGGGGCAAATGAGCGCCCGGGGCGGTGGTGGGTGCCGCCTCTGCAGGGGCGGCGGAAAAGTCGGCGAACGGTAGCGACGCGAATCCAAACCAAGACTGAACGACAAAATCCAAGTTTCTAATTTGGTTGGAGTTTTTATTCTGAACAGGCGCTAGGTGCTTGGTTCTGAAAGGCTTTGTGCCGGCACGAAGCGTGCCGAGGTTGTCTCACCCTTGTGTGAGCGAGCCGGTTCAGCAAAGTGGGGGAGGGGTGTTTGGCGTCTCCGGGCGACGGTGGACTCCGCTCGGGGTGGGATTTCGGGCCATGACGGCCAAGCCAACCCCACCGATTGGGGTAAGCGGTCGCGCATTGCCCTATCTGATCGGGTGCGCGGTGGGGCGAGCGCCTGCGAGGATGCCGCGATGGCGCCCTGCAGGAGCGACGCGAGTCGCGACTGCGGCAACGCAACTGCGATGAAAGCAGCGGCGTAGTTGAGTTGTCGCGGTCGCGACTCGCGTCGCTCCTACAGGGGGCCGCACACACATACATATATATGTGTGTGTGCGTGGCTCAGAGCTGCGCGGCGAGGCGGCTGGCCTGGGCGATCGCGCGTTTGGCGTCGAGTTCGGCGGCGACGTCGGCGCCGCCGATCACGTGCACCGGCCGGCCGCTGCCGGCCAGCGCTTCGGCCAGCGGCTTGTACGGCTCCTGGCCGGCGCAGATCACCACCTGGTCGACCGGCAGCGTCTGTTCGCTGCCGTCGATGCGGATGTGGAAGCCCTCGTCGTCCACGCCGACGTACTCGACCCCGCCGAGCATGCGCACTTGCTTGGCCTTCAGGGTCGCGCGGTGGATCCAGCCGGTGGTCTTACCCAGCTTCGCGCCCGGCTTGCCGGCGCTGCGCTGCAGCAGCCAGACCTGCCGCGCCGGCGGCGTCGGCTGCGGCGCGGCCAGGCCGCCGCGGTTGTCGGCGTAGTCCAGGTCCACGCCCCATTCGGCGCGCCACTGCGCCGGGTCCGGGTAGTGCGGGGCGTCGTCGCCCGAGTGCGGGCCGTCGTGGACCAGGAACTCGGCCACGTCGAAGCCGATGCCGCCGGCGCCGACGATGGCCACGCGCGCGCCGGGCACGACCCGGCCTTGCAGCACGTCCAGGTAGCTCACCACCTTGGCGTGGTCGCTGCCGGGGAAATCGACCCGGCGCGGGCGGATGCCGGTGGCGAGCACCACCTCGTCGAAGCCGGCCAGCGCGGCCGCGTCGGCGTCGGTGTTCAGGCGCAGCTCCACGCCGGTCTGCTCGATCCGGCCGGCGAAGTAGCGCAGGGTCTCGTAGAACTCTTCCTTGCCCGGGATCCGCTTGGCCAGGTTGAACTGGCCGCCGATGCGCGCGGCGCGGTCGAACAGGGTCACCCGGTGGCCGCGCTCGGCCGCGACCGTCGCGCAAGCCATGCCGGCCGGGCCGGCGCCGACCACGGCCACGCGCTTGGGCGTGGCGGTCGGGCGGTAGTTCAGTTCGGTCTCGGCGCAGGCGCGCGGGTTGACCAGGCAGCTGGCGTGCTTGTTCTCGAACACGTGGTCCAGGCAGGCCTGGTTGCAGCCGATGCAGGTGTTGATGTCGGCGGCGCGGCGGTTGCGCGCCTTGTTCACCCACTCCGGGTCGGCCAGCAGCGGCCGCGCCATCGACACCATGTCGGCGTCGCCCTCGGCCAGGATGCGCTCGGCCACGTCGGGCATGTTGATGCGGTTGGTGGTCACCAAGGGCAGCCGCACTTCTTCCTTCAGCCGCCCGGTGATGCCGGTGAACGCGCCGCGCGGCACCGAGGTGGCGATGGTCGGCACCCGCGCCTCGTGCCAGCCGATGCCGGTGTTGATCAGGGTGGCGCCGGCGGCTTCGATCGCGCGGGCCTGGGCGATGACCTCGCTCCAGGTCGAGCCCTCGTCGACCAAGTCGATCATCGACAGCCGGTAGACGATGATGAAGTCCGGCCCGCAGGCCTCGCGGATGCGGCGGACGATTTCCACGCTGAAGCGGTAACGCTGCGCCGCCTCGCCGCCCCAGCCGTCGCGGCGCTTGTTGGTGCGCGGCACGGTGAACTGGTTCAGCAGATAGCCTTCCGAGCCCATCACCTCGACCCCGTCGTAGCCGGCCTCGCGCGCCAGCCGCGCCGAGTTCACGAACGCCTTGATCTGGCGCTCGACCCCGCCGGCCGACAGCGCGCGCGGGGTGAACGGGTTGATCGGCGCCTTGAGCTTGCTCGGCGCCACCTGCAGCGGGTGATAGCCGTAGCGGCCGGCGTGCAGGATCTGCATGCAGATGCGGCCGCCGTGGGCGTGCACGGCGCCGGTCACCTGCTTGTGCTTGGCCGCTTCCCACGGCCAGCTGAGCTTGCCGCCGAACGGCTTGAGCCAGCCGACGATATTGGGCGCGAAGCCGCCGGTGACGATCAGGCCGACCCCGCCGGCGGCGCGCTCGGCGAAATACGCGGCCAGCTTGGGGAAGTCGGCGGCCTTGTCCTCCAGCCCGGTGTGCATCGAACCCATCAGCACCCGGTTGGGCAGGGTGCAAAAGCCCAGGTCCAGCGGCGCGAACAGATGCGGGTAGAGCGGATGCGCGCCAGTGTCGGCGGCCGGGGCGGAGGCGGGAGCGGTCGGGGCGGCCGTGGTCATTGCTGGCTGGATACGCTGGCGTATGGATTGCGCACGATGCCGGGAAAAGCCCTGGAATTCAAGGGGGAAACCACGCCTGCGTCGGGCACGTGCGCGATTTCGACGCAGCTGCGGGCCACTTTCGCAGCGCGGCCTGTGCAAACCGCGCGAAGACAGGCATGCCGGCGCGGCCAAAGCAACGGTTGTCACGCCCTCGCGCATCGCCGAACATGCCCGACCCCCCGTAGTCCGCCTTACATGGACGCCGCCGCCGACACCAGCCTCCAGGACTACCTGCGCGCCGACATCGTCGCCGCCGACCTTCCCGACCTGCAGCCCCTGCTGGGCGCGCGCGATCTGCTGCGCGCCTTTTCCACCCTGTTCCACGGCGGCGAAGAGTCGGTGATGGTGCGGCTGCTGGTGCTGCGCGCCATCGGCGAGCGCGGCCAGGCGCCGGACTGGAGCCCGCAGGAACTGCGCGAGCACTTCGCCTACCTCGACCCGGTCAAGTTCGACACCGTGATCGGCCGCCTGCGCGACAACGACCTGTTGCTGTGGGACGGCCACACCCAGCGCTACCGCATCAGCCCGGCCGGGCGCCAGGCGCTGGCGGCGATCGGCATGCTGCTGCAGTTCAACCGCGAAGGCGACGAACTGGCCTACGTGACCGCGCAGATCGCCGCCGGCCAGGCCGTCGGCCGGGTGCGTTCGGACGATCTGCAGCACCTGCTGTCGCGCTTGAACGAACTGCGCGAAGACTTCGACCAGGCGGTGCTGTCGGGCTCCGAACACCGCATCCAGCGCGCCGCCGGCACCTTGCAGCACGCCTGGCGCTGGATCGAGAAGGGCACCCAGATCGTCGAGGAGATCTCCGCCGACCTGGAACTGGACAGCCACACCCACCGCGTCGCCCAGCAGATCGGCCGCGCCCAGAGCGCGATGCTGCGCCAGGCCTCGGTGTTCCAGCGCGCGCTGAGCCAGCTCGACCGCCACCGCGTGCATTTGGGCGCGAGCGGCTTGTCCTCGTCGGACGTCAACCGCTTTCTGCGCGAACTCGACATCGACAAGCTCGCCGGCATCGCCGACGACCTGCTCACCCGCACCGCGATCCCGGCCTTCATGCTCGCGCCGATCGCGCTGGACGTGGCCGAGTACGAACTGGTCGAGCGCGAGCGCGAAGCGCGCGAGGACCAGTCGCTGCCGCCGGCGCAGGCCGCGCCGAGCGCGGAAGGCTCGCCCGCGGCGGCGACCGATTTCGGTTTCGCCGAGAACTGGCTCGACCAGCTCACCGCATTGGCCGGCGGCCCGCTCGCGGACGACGCATCGCTGCCGTCGACCACGCTGGCCGCGGTGGTGCCTCACGACAATTTCTCGCTCAGCGCCTATCGCCTGTCGCTGCTCGGCCTGATCGGCGATCCCGGCGCGGAGAACCGCGAAGGCGTTAGCGCGTCGATGGCGCGGTTGCCGCTGGCGTGGCGGGTCGAGCCGGTGTTCGAAACCGTCGGCCACTCCGGCGTGGCCTACATGAGCCGCGGCCGCCTGGACACGCTGAGCGAAGAAGACCTGCTGCGCGCGCGCCAGCCGCGCAAGCGCAAGGCCGCGGCCGAAGAGGGCGATGCAGCCGCAGCCGAACAAGGCGCGGCCGCCGAAGCCGCGCCGCGCAAGCGCAAGCGCGCTGCCGACAGCGATGCCGGCAACAACGAACACGACGACAAGAAGACCGCCGCAGGCGGCGCCGCACCCAAGCGGCGTGGCAAGAAAGCGGCCAAGGACACCGTACCCACCGCATGAACGACCCCATCGCTTCCCTGATCGCGCGTCTGTTGGCCGAACGCTGGCTGCCGCGCGACGACGCCGCGGTCCGCGAACTGCTGACCGACGCCGAACTGCGCAACGACCTCGACCGCCGCCTGGCCTCGGTCGGCATGCGCCTGCTCGAACATCCCTACGCCGCGCACGTCGCGGTCGGCATCGCCCGGCCGCAGGAATCGGCGGTGTTCGGCAGCGCCAAGGCCTGGTCGTCGACCAACCTGCAGCTCGACCGCGACGCCATCGCCTTGCTGGTGGTGCTGTGGGCGCTGCTGGTGCTGCCCAAGCGCCAGCGCCAGATCGCCCGGCAGAAGGCCGACCGGGACCAGGACCAGGAACAGATGTTCGCCGAGCTCAAGCCGGTGCCGGTCGGCGCCGAAGTGGTCGAGCCGATCAACGAACGCACGCTGATGGCCGACTTCGGCGACAAGCTCGGTGGCAAAACGCGCATCCAGTTCAACCTGGGTTCGCTGGCGCGGCAGGGCTTCATCTTGCGGCGCAAGGAAAAGATCCATGAAGGGCCGATGCTGGACTTGGCCTTCGATTACGAACGCATTGCCGGGCGAGTGATGGACGGCGCGCTGTCGTTCGTCGTCGCCGAGGCGCGCCAGCACGCGCTGGAACTGGCCGAGCGCGAAGCCGCCGACGCCGCGGCGCTGGAGGGCGAAGGCGCGACGGTGGCCGAACTGGCCGACGCCGCGCTGGCCGCGGCCGGCTTGCAGGCCGACGATTACGACGCGTTCCAGGCCGCGATCGAAGCGGTGGAAAGCGTCGACGAAGGCAATCTCGACGAAGTCTTGCCCGAGATCGCGCAAGGGCTGGCCGAAACGCTGGCGGCGGGCGAGGGCGACACGGACGCGCCGACTGCCGCACCGGCGACCGATGCCGAAGCGCCGGCCGACGCCGCACCACCGCACACCGACAAGCACGAGGAGGCCGCGGCCGATGTTTGAGTTCCGCTCGCTCGAAGTCGTGCACTGGGATTACTGGCAGCGCTTCCAACTGCCGCTGGACGCGTCCATCGTCACCGTGGTCGGCCCCAACGGTTCGGGCAAGACCACCTTGCTCGATGCGCTGCGCACCCTGCTGGCGATCGAAGACCGCGACACCGCGCGCGACTACAAGACCTACCTGCGCCACAACGGCAAGCCTTATGCCTGGCTGCGCGCGGTGGTCAGCAACAGCCCCGACCGCCGCGGCGGCCGGCCGTTCTTCCCGATCAAGGACGATCAGGTCACGCTCGCCTGCCGCATCCGCAAGCGCGGCGGCGACTGGAGCCGCGACTACCAGATCGTCGGCGGCGACGTGCCGGTGGAGACGCTGGAGCAGGGCGGCGAATGGCTCGGCGTGCGCGATTACCGCGTGCGTCTGGCCGGCGCCGGCCTGACCCGGGCGATCTGCCGCGTGCTCACGCTCGAGCAGGGCGCCACCGACAAGCTCTGCCAGTACTCGCCGCGCGAACTGCTGCAGCTGATTTTCGACGTGTTCGAAGACAAGGCCGTGCTCGACGACTACCAGCGCGCGCGCACCGAGCAGTTCGACGTGGAGAAGGAATTGCAGCAGCTCGGCCAGGACTTGGCCGGCCTGCATCTGCGTTTGGAATCGGCCAAGGCCGACGTGCGCTCGTTCGAGGAATACAACGCGCTGCGCGGCCAGCGCCAGCGCCTGGAAAGCGAGATCGCGCCCAAGGTCGAACTGGCCGACCAGCGCAACGCCATCGAAGGCGCCAAGCCGCGCCTGACCGGCCTGCGCCGCGCGCTGCGCGAACGCGAGCGCATGCTCGACGAGATGCAGCGCGAGGACCAGATCGCTTCGGGCGGTCGCGAGACCCTGGTCGAAGCCATGCGCGAGGCGCGCCGTCAGGTCGGCGCCAGCGAACAGGCCTTCACCCAGGCCCGCGACGCCGCGCGCGACGCGGAAATGCTGGTCAAGCGCCGCGACGAACTGGCCAAGCTGCAGGCCCAGCGCGGCGATTTGGACGTGGACTCGCTCAGCGCCGCGGTCGAGAACGGCCGCCGCCGCCAGGCCGAGCTGAAGCTGGAAGCCGAGCGCGACCGCAAGCGCGCCGGCGAGCTGGCCGCGCAGTTGGCCGCGCTCAGCGGCGGCGGACGCATCGTCGAGCCGTTCGAGCGCGATTTCCGCGCCAGCCTGCTCAAGTCGAACATCGACCACCGGGTGCTGACCGAACTGGTCGAGATCGTCGATCCGCAATGGTCGGTCGCGGTCGAAGCGGTGCTGGCGCCGTACCGGCATCTGTTGGTGCTGGAAAACCCGAAGGACGCGCGCGCCGCGTGGCAGCTCGGCGAAAGCCAGCAGTACCGCCACTTCATCGTCGCCGAACGCGCGCCGGTGCCCAAGCCCAGCGCCGGTTCGCTGCTGGAAGTGGTGCGCTTCTCGGCCGATCCGCCGGCGTGGCTGCCGCGCCAGCTCGACCGCATCCGCCGCGTCACCGACATCGAGCACGGCTCGCGCCTGCCGGCGCAGCAGGACTGGATCACCCAGAAGGGCTATCTGCGCGAAAGCCGCGGCGGCCGCCACATCGGCGGCGGCCAGCAGCACTTCGGCAGCGGCGCGCGCCAGTCGCAACTGGCCGAACTGCGCGCCGAGCAGGAAACCATCGTCCAGCGCGCGCAGGCGCGCGAAGCCGAGTTGCAGGAACTGAGCCAGCGCGTGGACGCGGACCAGTCGCGCCTGCTCGGCCTGGATGCGACCCAGGAATTGGTGACCCGCGCCGGCGAATTCGCCGCCGCGGCCGAGCGCCTGCCGGAGCTGGCCGAAACCGCCGCCGCCGCCGCCGCGGCGTTGGCCGAAGCGCGCGCGCGCATCGACGCGGCCGGCGACCAGGACAAGGCCGAAGGCATCGCTGCGGCCAAGCGCCAGGGCCAGATCGACGCGCTGGCGCGCGAGCTGCGCGAGCGTTCCCAGCAGATCAACGGCGAGCGCCAGAGCCTGATCCAGCGCATCGTCGATTACCGGCGCAAGCGCGGGCTCATGCCCGAATCCTGGCGCACCGCGGCTGCGCTGCACGCCGCGCGCGAGGAATACGAAAGCGCCTCGGCGGTGCGCCGCGAGATGGAGCGCATCGACGACCGCCTGGAACGCGGCGGCTTCGTGACCGACGAGTCGTGCGTGCCGATGCGCGACAAGATCGGCGCCGACCACGACGAGCTGGCCAGTTCGATCATGCGCCGCGAAGGCCATCTCGATCGCGCCAAGCGCCTCACCGAGGAAGCGCGCGGCGCCTACATCAACGTGCTGCGCGCGACCGTGCGCCGCTACAAGAAGAACCTGGCCGCGCTCGGCGAGCTGGCCGGCATCGGCGTCGACGCCGACATGCCGGAACTGGCCAACAACGACGTGGCGCTGGCCCAGGCCGGCCTGTCGGTGCGCTTCGACTTCGACCGCAAGGGCTGGATCGGCCTGGACGACGGCGAGGCCTCCGGCGGCCAGCAGGTGATGAAGTCGCTGCTGCTGCTGGTGGCGCTGCTGCGCGACGAAGACCAGCCGGGCGGCTTCGTGTTCATCGACGAACCCTTCGCCCACCTGGACGTGTTCAACATCGAGAAGGTCGGCCGCTTCCTGCGCGCCACCGACGCGCAGTACATCCTGACCACGCCGATCACGCATAACCTCAACGTGTTCGACCCGTCGGACCTGGTGCTGACCACGAGCAAGCGCCGCGGCGGCAACACCTGGGCCGAGCCGGTGGCGGTGCTCAAGCGCCAGGTCGAAGCCAAGGGCAAGGCCGCGTAACGCGGCTTCGCGATCTACCTGTAGGAGCGGCGCAAGCCGCGACTGCGACAACGCAACTACGCCGCAACCTTCGTCATGGTTGCGTTGTCGCGGTCGCGGCTCGCGCCGCTCCTACAGGGGGCGAACGCGGCAGCGCGGGGTTTGGAACGATAAATCCCATCGCGCAAACCCCCGCGCGGCTTGACTCCCGCCGCGCCGCCCCTACGATATGCACACGCAACACCCACCCCTTTCCTCAGGCCGCCCCATCATGCAGCGCTTCCCGCTCCTGATATCGCTGAACGCCCTGCGCGCGAGCGCGGGCCGGGTGCGCCTGCCTCCTGCGATCTTGGCTTCGCGGTCGAACTGACCAACCGCGCTGAGCCGAGTCGCATGAAAGCAAGCACCCATCCGGGTGCTTTTTTATTGCCCGCTGTTTGCGAAACCGCCGGCCCGCTCCGGCTTTCCTTCTAACCGCATCGCCCGAACACCCAAGGAGAACGTGTCGTGAATACCACGGAAGACACCCAAGCCTAGCCGCGCGTCCCGCAGCCAACCGGGTCGCGCGGCGACCCTGACGTTGGCCACGAGTGCGAACCTTTTTATGAACACCCCGCTTACCGGCAACACCCCCATCCGCCGCTGGCGCAACCTCGGCATCATCGCCCACGTCGACGCGGGCAAGACCACGCTGACCGAACGCCTGCTGTGGAAAACCGGCGCGATCCATCGCACCGGCGAAGTCCACGACGGCGCCGCCACCACCGACTTCGACCCGATCGAACGTCGCCGCGGCATCACCATCGGCGCGGCCGCCGTGCAGGCGCGCTGGACGCCGCACGACGGCGCCGAGCATCGCCTGACCGTCATCGACACCCCGGGCCACATCGACTTCGCGATCGAAGTCGAACGCTCGCTGCGCGTGCTCGACGGCGCGGTCGCGGTGTTCAGCGGCGTCGACGGCGTGCAGCCGCAATCGGAAACCGTGTGGCGCCAGGCGCGCCGCCACGGCGTGCCGCTGATCGCGTTCGTCAACAAGATGGACCGCGTCGGCGCCTCGCTCGAGCGCACCCTGACGCAGATGCGCGACAAGCTCGACGCGGTGCCGTGGGCGCTGGGCGAAACCGTCGGCGCGGAATCCGACTTGAGCGGCTGGATCGACTACGTGGCGCGCGAAAGCGTGTCGTGGGACGACGCCGGCACCCTGTCGCGGCAGGCGTGGACGAGCGAAGAAGCGGCCCGTTTCGAACCAGCGCGTCAGCGCCTGATCGAAGCGGTCGCCGACCACGACGACGCGCTCGCCGAGGCTTTCCTCGACGCTCGCGCCATCGACGCCGCGCTGCTCAAGGCCGCGCTGCGCCGGGCCACCCTGGCCGGCGCGGGCACCCCGGTGCTGGCCGGTTCTGCGTTCAAGAACAAGGGCGTGGAACCGCTGCTCGACGCCATCGTCGATTACCTGCCGTCGCCGCTGGACCGGCCGGCCGTGTGCGCGCAAAGCGAACGCGGCGAGGTCGAACTGGCGCCTGACGCGAACGGCCCGCTCGCCGGTCTGGTGTTCAAGATCGTGCAGCAGGAACACGGCGCGCAGACCTTCGTGCGCCTGTACTCGGGCACGTTGCGGGTCGGCGACACGGTGTGGGCGTCACGACGCGAGAAGGCGCTGCGCGTGGGCCGTCTGCAAGTCGTGCAGGCCGACCGCGGCCAGGACGTGGACGTGGCGTATGCGGGCGAGATCGTCGCGGTCGTGGGCTGGAAAGACGCGATCAGCGGCGAGACCCTCAGCGATGCCGGCGAGCGTTTGGCGCTCGACAGCATCCAGGCGCAGCCGGCGGTGTTGTCGTGGCGGTTGACCGCGGCCAAGGCCAGCGACCTGATTCGTCTTGGACAGGGCTTGGCGAGTCTGGCCCAGCAGGATCCGTCGTTCCGTGTCGGTACGGATGCGGATACGGGCGAGACCTTGGTCTGGGGCATGGGCGAGCTGCATCTGGAAGTGATGGTCGATCGCCTGCGCGAGCTGTGGAACGTCGATGTGCGCACCGGTTCGCCGCGCGTGGCCTATCAGGAAACGCCGAGCCGCGCGGTGCGAGGCGTGGAGGGCAAGCTGTCCAAGCAGACCGGCGGCAGCGGCCAGTTCGCGCGTGTGGTCATCGATGTGACCCCGCGCGAGGACGGGCAGTTCGAGTTCGTCGACCGCACCGTCGGCGGCGTGGTTCCGCGCAACTTCGTCGGCGCGACCGAGAAGGGGCTGCGCGCGGCGTTGGCCGAGGGGCCGCAAGGCTTCCCGGTGGTGGGGCTCACCGTCGCCTTGACCGACGGCGAAACCCACGCGGTGGACTCTTCGGAGATGGCGTTCCAACGCGCCGCCGCCGAGGCGCTCAAGGCCGCGCTGGCGCAAACCGGCACGACCCTGCTCGAACCGGTGATGGCGCTGGTGGTGGACACGCCTGCGGCGAACGTCGGCGACGTGGTCGGCGACTTGCAGCGGCGTTCCGGCCGGGTCTTGTCGATCGAGGACAAGGGCGGCCGCAGCGATGTCACCGCACGCGCGCCGCTGGCGCAGTTGTCGGGCTATACGACGACGCTGCGTTCGCTGAGTCAGGGCCGCGCGTCGGCGTCGATGGTGTTCGACGGCTACGAAGTCGCGCGCGGTTTGCCCAAAGCCGCATAAACGGCGCTAAACGGAAGTAAATGGAATGGGGGCCGGTTCGCCGGCCCCCTTTTTTTGTCAATTTTCCGCGCGAATGCGTGCTTTTTGCGCAGCCAGTGCGCAGGCTGCAACGCGGCGGACGGCCGCAAGCCCAGCGCACGCTCGTCCGTTTCCGGCCGGCCGTCGCGACCGATCCATGCGCGCCGGCACAGTGACCCCGCCGGCCGTCCGGAGGCTCGCGGCCGCTGGCGCTTTCTGTGAGTGCGGTCGCGTCAGGCGGACGGAGATTCGGGCTGACTGGCGCCGAATCAGGAATCGCCCCGGCCCGCGGCCTTGCGGATCCGGCGCGCACCGCGATCAGGAGGATCCGACGATGGCCCCGTCCGCCCGCATCACCCCGCGCATTCGCCCTTGGCTGTCGTCGCTGACCCGAGCCGCGCTCGCGCTGATGTTCGCGCTGATCGCACTCGCACCTGCGCACGCGCAGGTCTGCGACACGCCCAATCTCGCCCGCGCCGGCAACGCGGTCGGCCATTCGACTTACCCGGGCTATTCCGCGCAGCGCGTCAACGACGGCAACCGCAGCACCGATCTGGGCGGGCAGGCGAGCTGGGTCAACGACCGCGGCCAGACCATGACCCTGGACCTGTTCCTGCCCAGCGCGGCCAATATCGACCGGGTGCAGTTCTTCACCACGCGCGGCTACGAAGCCATCGCCTACGACATCCAACTGCGCATCGGCGGCAGCTGGACCACGGTGCATTCGGTGCGCGGCAACACCGGCGTGTCGCGCGACGACCGCTTCGCGCCGCGCCTGGCCGATGCGGTGCGCATCGTCGGCATCACCGGTTCGGCGGCGCAGGCGTTCTACTTCCGCATCAACGAGCTGGAAGTCTACGACTGCCGCTCGGCCCAGAACGCGACCTTGCGCGGTCGCGTGCTCGAGTTCGGCACCGGCGCGCCGGTGGCCAACGCGCTGGTCGATCTGGGCGGCGGGCGCACCACGACCACCGACGGCAACGGCAACTACACCTTCCTCGGCCTGCCCGCGGGCACCTACACCACGCGCCCGGCGCTGGCCGGCTGGACCTTCGGCAGCGACGCTTTTCTGCGCGACCGCTACACCATCGCGGTCAACGGCGGTTCGCCGTCGATGCCGATCCTGTGGGGCTATCGGCGCAATCCGATCGTCTACGTCAGCGGCTGGACCGACAACATCAACCGCTTCACTCCGGTATTCGACGCGTTGCGGCAAGCCGGCTACCGCGGCTTCGACGCCGACATCCAGACCAGCCTGGGCTTCACCCCGCCGCTGCGGGTGAACGCCTTGCGCGTGCGTTCGGCCATCGACACTGCGCGCTACGAAACCGGCCAGCCGCGGGTGATCCTGTTCGCCCACAGCATGGGCGGGCTGGTCGCGCGCTCGTACGTCGAGAGCCTGCTGTACCGCAACGACGTCTCGCAGCTCTTCAGCTTCGGCACCCCGCACCGCGGCGCGCCGGCGATCACCGGCCTGGCCTGCCTGCCGAACCAGCCGGCGGTGTGCGAGATGATGAAACCGAGCATGCAGCTGTTCAACATCACCCACGGCCAGCGCCCGGGCGTGGTCTACCACGCGGTCGGCGGCGACGCGCCGATGTGGCGCCAGCATCAGGTGTGCTTCCGCATCTTCGGCCGCCGCATCTGCCTGTTCTCGATCCCGCTGCCGAGCTTCGAATTCCGCAACGGCTGGGGCTGGACCTCGGGCCTGTTGATTCCCGGCGCCGACGACGGCCTGATCCAGACTTACAGTTCCACCGGCATGCCGGGCTACCTGGATCGCATGAACACCCAGGAAATCCATATCACCCCGACGCTGGGCTCGCGCGATTACTACAACTGGAGCGGCGGCCTGAGCGGGCACGCCTATTGGAACTGCGTGCACCCGGTGCTGGTCGCGCGTTCGCGCAGCCATTGCGGCTCGGCCTCGTTCCAGTTCCCGTTCGGCGGCGGTCTGCTGCGCGAGACCGAACCGCTCGGCGACACGCTGGCGGTCTACAACCCGGCGGCGCCGAGCGGTTTCGCCGCCGGCGAGGAATACAACCAGCGCAGCCTGAATCTGCGTTCGGTGTTGAAGGCCGGCGGCAAGATCGAGCGCGAGCTGCTGATCGACGGCAGCCCGACGATGTTCGCCGCGCGCTGGAGCGCCGGCAGCGCGCGCGTGACCTTGGTCGATCCGAGCGGGCGCGTGTTCGATCCGGAGTTCGCCGCGTCGGTCTACGACGGCGAGCCGCAACCCGGCGAGCCGGTCACCGACAAGCTCGAGCCCGACATGGTGCTGTATCAGGCCGAAGGCACCACTGCGAGCTATCAGCTGCTGGCGCCGCGCCCGGGGCGCTGGCGCATGATCGTGGAAGGCGGTTCGGATATCGCCGGTAGCACCGAACTGGAGACTTCGGCCTCGTTCGTCAGCCCGTTGGGCGTGCAGCTGGATGCGTTGTTCCCGTTCCTGGTCAGCGGCGCCCAGGCCGAACTGGTGCTGGAGCCGACCTCCGCGCTGTTGAGCGCGACCGGCTACCTGCAGGTGCGCACGATCGACGGCAAGGTCGACACGCTGCCGCTGGCGCGCCGCGACGACGGCCGCTTCGTCGGCCGCTACAACGTGCCCGACGCGCCCGGCAACGCCGAAGTGTCGTGGTTCGTGTCGGGCCTGACCGCGACCGGCCTGGATTTCGAACGCGGCGGCAGCGAGTCGGTGCAGATCGGCAAGCGCAGCCTGGGCGTGCGGGTGACCGGCGCGGAAACCGCGGTGCCGCTGCCCGACGGGTCGGCGAAGCGCTACGCCGCGCTGGAGGTTCCGGTGGAGATCCAGTCCAGCTACGCGGGCGCGGCGATGGTGTCGGCCGATCTGGTCGACCGCGACGGCCAAGTGGTCGCCAACGCGGCGGTGCCGCTGGAGGTCGCGGTCGGCGCCAACGCCGCGAGCCTGCGCTTCGCCGGCGAAGACCTGTTCGCCAGCCGCCGCGACGGGCCGTATCGGCTGACCAATCTGATCACCACCGATCAGCGCTCGGCGGCGAACCTGTCGGAGTGGTTGAACGATCAACTGCAGACCCAGGCCTACGATCACCGCCTGTTCGGCCCGGCGCCGCCGCGCGCCTGCGCCGCGGGCAATCTGCTGGCCGGCGGCGCGGCCAGCGCGAGCGACACGGCGCCCGGCTACAGCGCCGCGCGCGCCACCGACGGCGACACCAACACCGCCTTCGGCGGCCAGTACAGCTGGTCGAGCGTGGGCGATGCGGACAAGGCGCAGGCCAAGGCCAGCTTCTACAACCGGCTGCAGGTCGCGTTGCCGACGGCGGCCGAGGTCGATCAGGTGCTGGTCTACACCACGGACGGATGGGAAGTGCGCGATTACGACCTGGAGTATCTGGACGGCGAGACCTGGCGCCTGGTCGAGGAAGTGCGCGGCAACGTGCAGACCGTGCGCGAGCATCGCCTGCCGACGACCCGGATCGGGCAGTTGCGCATCGTCGGCTACCGCGGCCCGGACCACGATCCCAGCCGCATCCGCATCAACGAAATCGCCGCGTATCGCTGCGCCAGCCGGCCGACCCGCACGGCGCTCCGGGCCAACTGAGCGGCTGCGTCCGCCCCGCCGGTAGCGGCGGGGCGGAGCGGACATCATCGTCCGCGTGCGTGCATTGCGCTGAACGCAAGCGGGCCGCGTTCGGGCTTGCTCACCAGCCCGCCAGCACCAGCTTGCCGATGGTCGCGCCCGATTCCAGCCGGCGGTGCGCCTCGCGCATCGTCGCCGCATCGATGCGGCCCAGGGTTTCGGTATGGGTGCCCTGCAGCTCGCCGGCGTCGATCAGCTGCGCCACGCGGTCGAGGATGCGGCCTTGCTCGATCATGTCCGGGGTGCGGAACTTCGGCCGCGCGAACATCATTTCCCAGTGGATGCCGATGCACTTGAGCTTGTACGGGTCGCCGATCTTGAGCGCGCCGGCGGGCTCCACGATCAGGCCGACGCTGCCTTGCGGCGCCAGCAGTTCGCCCAGTTCGTCCCAGTAGCGCGCGGTGTCGGCGAGGTTGATCGCTGCGTCGACTTGTTCGATGCCCAGCGCCTGGAGCTGCGGCGTCAACGGCTGGCGATGGTCGACGACGTGGTCGGCGCCCATCCTGCGGCACCAGGCGACGGTTTCGGCGCGCGAGGCGGTGGCGATCACGCTGAAGCCCGCGCGCTTGGCGATCTGGATCGCGATCGAACCCACGCCGCCGGCGCCGGCGATCACCAGCAAGGTCTTGCCGCGGCCGCCGGTCTCGCTGTCGAAGGGCATGCGCTGGAACAGCAGCTCCCAGGCGGTGATCGCGGTCAGCGGCAAGGCCGCGGCTTCGGCCGCGCTCAGCGACTTCGGCGCGGCGCCGACGATGCGCTCGTCCACCAGTTGCAGTTCGCTGTTGCTGCCCGGGCGGGTGATGTCGCCGGAGTAGTACACCTGGTCGCCGACCTTGAAGCGGGTGACGTTTTCGCCGACGGCTTCGACGGTGCCGGCGGCGTCATAGCCGAGCACGCGCGGCTGCGCTTCCACCTGCGGCTTGGGCGAGCGCACTTTGGTATCGACCGGATTGACCGAGACCGCCTCGACCCGCACCAGCAGATCGTGGCCGCTGGCGACGGGCGCGGGCAGTTCGACGTCGGTCAGCGATTGCGGATCGTCGATGGGCAGGTAACGGGTGAGGGCTACGGCTTTCATTGCGGACTCCGGTTGCGAGGGGAATGCGGGGAGCGGCGTCGCCAGGGCGATGCCGGATTGTGCGGGATCGTGGATTACGGCGCCGAGAAGCCGGGCGGTGAGGCTGGGCTAGGCTCGATGCTCTGGGTTCAATGCGCGCCGAACAGCACCGCCTCATCGAGCGAATCGGCCATCGCCCGATAACCGGCGTCGCCCGGATGCAGGCGGTCGCCGGAATCGAACGCGGCGCGCATGCGCGTGGGGTGGGCCGGGTCGCGCAGCAGCGCGTCGAAGTCGGCGACGGCGTCGAACTCGCCGCTGCTGCGGATCCAGGCGTTGACCTGCTGGCGCACGCGTTCCTTGTCCGGGTTGAAGTAATGCTTGACCGGCGCGTCCGGCAGCGCGTCTTCGAACGGGGTGAGGGTGGCGCCGACGATGCGCACGCCGGCCTGGCGCGAGCGCGCGATCAACTGGCGGTAGCCGTCGATCAGGCGCTGCGCGCTCATCGCTTCGCGCGCGGGCTCGAACGTACTGCCGGGCCAGCCGATGTCGTTGATGCCCATCAGCACCACCACGCTGTCGGGGCGTTGCGCCAGCACATCGCGTTCGAACCGCGCCAGCGCGTTGACGCCCATGCCGTCGTTGAGCACCTGCGCGCCGGAGATGCCGGCGTTGAGCACGGCGATGCCGCGCGGCGCCAGGCGTTCGGCCAGCGCGTCGGGCCAGCGGCGGTTGCGGTTCGGGGTCGAGGCGGCGCCGTCGGTGATCGAGTCGCCGAACGCAACCACGCTGCGGGCGCGGCGCGCGGATTCGACGTAGATGCCGCTGAGGTAAGGGCGGCTGGGGATCGTCGCGGCGCCGTCGAACGCGGCCTGCGCGCTGCGGTCGCCTTGGGCGAGGTAGGCATCGCGCAGTCCTTCCCAGTGGAAGCTGCGCAGCGCGGTGTCCTGCGGCAAGTACAGGCTGACGGCGACTTCGGCCAGCGCCGGCGCGCTGAGATCGACTGGATCGCTGAGCACCGGCGCGCCCGGCAGCAACGTCACCGAGCTGCGGCCGCCGAAGGTCAGCGCGCGGTCGCTGCCGGCGTCGATGCGCGAACCGCCGAGGCTGCGGGCGATGCGCGCCGCGCCGATGGTCACCGGTTCGCGGCCATAGGCGTTCGACAAGGCGATGCGCACGCGCTCGCCGCCGACGCTGAGGCGCGCGACCTGGCGGATCGTCTGGTCGCCGATGCGGTCGGGCGCGTTGTTGGGAAGGACGAAGTCGGCGCCCCAGGTGGCTTGCGGGCTGGCGATCCAGGTGCTTGTCCACTGGGTTGCGTTGCGGGCGTGAGCGGGGGCGAGCAGGGACAGCGCGAGTGTGGCGGCGAAGAAGGTTTTGCGCAGGGGGTTCATGGATGTGGGCCGTGGAGGCGTCGCAGGAGCGGCGCGGGAAGTTTGGGTTTCTGTTCGAAGCCGGTTTGTTTGCCGTCATTCCCGCGAAAGCGGGCTCTGCTTTTATTTCGGCGAAGCCGAACATCCAGAGACTTCAGAGCCATGTCGCGTTGAAGCCCTGGATCCCCGCCTTCGCGGGGATGACGGGGAGGGGGGCTTTCGCTCACCCTGCGCAAGCCGCCGCCGTCGCGGGCCCGGCGGTATGCGTCGTAACCACGCGCCCTTTCGCATCCAGCCGCGCCGCCACTACCGCCAGCACCAGACCCGACAGCGTCACTAACGCTGCGACCCAAGTCACCGCGCCCAGCCCCGGGCCGTACTCGATCACCGCGCCGCCAAGCCACGCGCCCAGCGCATTGCCGAGATTGAACGCGCCGATGTTGAGGCTGGAGGCCAGGTTCTGCCCGGCCGGGTCGGTCTTCTGCAGCACCCACAGCTGCAGCGGCGGCACCGTCGCGAACGCGGCCACGCCGAGCAGGCCGACGAAGGCGACCGTGGCGATCTTGTCGTGCAGGGCGAAGGTCATCACCCCCAGCACCGCCGCCAGCGCGATCAAGGTCGCGATCAAGGCCGGCGCCAGACGCTGGTCGGCGAAACGCCCGCCGATCAGATTGCCCAGGATCATGCCGCCGCCGAACACCAGCAGGATCGGCGACACCGCCGCTTCGCCGAAGCCGCTGATCGAGGTGAGGATCGGCTGGATGAAGGTGTAGACGGTGAACACGCCGGCGAAACCCAGCACCGTCATCAGCAGGCCCAGCAGCACCTGCGGATGCAGCACCGCGCTCAACTCGCGGCGCAGCGCCACCGGCTCGGGCTTGGCGCGGTCGCGCGGCACCAGCGCGGCGATCACCACCGTGGCGACCACGCCGATCGCGGCCACCGCCCAGAACGTCGAGCGCCAGCCGAACTGCAGGCCCAGCCACGCGCCGGCCGGCACGCCGAGCAGGGTGGCCACGGTCAGGCCGGTGAACATGATCGAGATCGCCGAAGCCTTGCGGTCCTGCGGCACCAGAGCGGTGGCGACCACCGCGCCGACACCGAAGAAGGTGCCGTGGGCGAGCGAGGTGATGACGCGGGCGATCATCAGCACCGTGTAGTTCGGCGCGATCGCGCAGACGATGTTGCCGAGGGTGAAGATCAGCATCAGCGCCACCAGCACCGCCTTGCGCGGCATGCGCTCGGTGGCGATGGTGAGCACCGGCGCGCCGACGAACACGCCCAGCGCGTAGCCGGAGATCAGCAGCCCGGCCGCGGCCAGCCCGACCTGCAGATCTGCGGCGACCTGCAACAGCAGGCCCATGATGACGAACTCGGTGGTGCCGATGCCGAACGCGCCGACGGTCAGCGCGTACAGCGCCACCGGCAGGCGCGCGCGGCCGCCCGCGGCGGGCGCGGGCAGGTCGGCGGAAGAGGAGGGGGCGTGCATGGGACGCATCCGGGAGGGGAGGGATGCGGCAGTCTGGGCCGTTGCATCTTGTGGAAAAACCCGCAGGATGACGAATCACTCTCAACCCAGAATTGAAAATCGCGTGGACCGGATCGCCGACCTGAACCTGTTCCTGCGGGTCCTGGACCTGGGCTCGATCAGCGCCGCCGCGCGCAGCCTGGACCTGTCGGTGGCGGTCGCCAGCCAGCGCCTCAAACGCCTGGAGCGCGACCTGGGCGTGCGTCTGCTGCACCGGACCACGCGGCAACTGCACGCCACCGCCGAAGGCCAGGCCCTGGCCGAGCGCGGCCGCGCCCTGATCGAGGAACTCGAAGGCCTGACCGACGACCTGCGCCGCGCCGGCAGCGAACCGGCCGGACTGGTGCGGGTGACCACCTCGGCCTCGTTCGGGCGCATGTACCTCTCGCCGCTGCTGCCCGAGTTCCAGCGCCGCTACCCGCTGGTGCGGCTGAGCGTGAACCTCAGCGACGAAAACCTCGACCTCGTCGCCGCCGGCATGGACCTGGCGATCCGCATCGGCGCGCTCGGCGATTCGACTCTGGTCGCGCGCAAGCTCGCCGACAACCGCCGCGTACTGGCCTGTTCGCCCGACTACCTGCGCCAGCACACCGCACCGCGCGTGCCGCAGGATTTGGCCGAACACGAATGCCTGGTGCTGGTCGGCGCGCACGGCCGCCTGGAAGACTGGCGCGTACTCGACGCCGCCGGCGCCGAAACCGTAGTGCGGGTCAACGGCCGCCTGGAAAGCAATTTCGGCGAAGTCCTGCGCGACGCCGCACTGGCCGGCCTCGGCATCGCCCACTTCTCGGTCTGGCACGTGCACGAAGACCTGCGCGCCGGTCGCCTGGTGCAGGTACTGCCCGAGCACCGCCTGCCCGAAACAGCGATCCACGCCGTGATGCCGCAGCGACGCTACGTGCCGTTGCGAGTGCGGGCTTTCATCGACTTCGTCGCCGAGTCTTTCGGCGAGGTGCCGCCGTGGGAGCGCGGTGGCTGAAAGGCGCTGCGTTGCTGTGATCGAGAGCGACGCGAGTTGCGAAGATGGCAAGGTCGTGGCGATGTCGGGCCATTAGCCAGCGACGGCAGCGAAAGCCAGAGTCCAACCGAAGCGATGCGGCTCTGCCGCAGCGTCTGAAGCCCCGCAACCTCCAGCAAGTCATTCCGGCGTAAGTCGGAATCCATGTGGTTGTTGCCTTTGTTGTTGTTGTTGCTGTTGCCTTTAGCTCCCCCGCCGCCCCGAACTCGCCACAGGCAATCGCAGACCCGAAGGGCGGCGCGCAGGATGCGCGCCGTGCGCCACCCAGGCCATGGATGGCCTGTGTGGCGCATCCCCGCGAACGCACCGAACGATAGTGGCTCTTGATTCGAAAACAAGGAAAGCGCCTTTCTTTGGTTACTTTCTTTGGCAAGACAAAGAAAGTGACCCGGCCGCTTGCGGACGGAAGCTGTTGATCTTCGCTGGTCGTCGCTTGTAATTACGAGAGAGGCAGAAGCAACAGCAAAGTCAAAATGGGTTCCGGCTTTCGCCGGAATGACGGGTGGGGAGCTTCGGGTCTTCGGGCGAGTTCGGCGGAGCTATGTCGCTGCGGTTGGATTCCGGCTTTCGCCGGAACGACGGCGTGGGGGTTGCAGGCTTCGGGAAATCACGGCGGAGCCGCGTGGCTGCGGTTACATTCCGGCTTTCGTCGGAATGACGGGTGGAGACGTTTCGCTTCGGGGAGAGGCGGCGGAGCCGCGTCGCTGCGGTTGGTCGCGACTCGCGTCGCTCCTACAGGAGCTCCGGCGAGTTTCGTATCCGACTGTAGGAGCGGCGCAAGCCGCGACCGCGAACCTTCAGCCACGAAGAACCTCAGCGCATTCCACGCCACAGCCACCGCACCACCGCCACCCACACCAACTCAATCGAACGCAAACGCATCCAACGCCAACGACCCCATCTCATGCGAACGATGAATCGTCCGCGCCGTCGGCTCCGCCCCCGCCGCACCCAAGGCCACGAACAACGGCATCAAATGCTCCACCGTCGGATGCGCCCGCCGCGCATGCGGCGCCCGCGCCTGCCAATCGAGCAACGCCTCGCGATCGCCCGCCGCCAACGCCGCATGCATCCAGCCGGCGAACTCCGCCGCCCAATCGGGCATCGGCGCCTCGCGCTGACCCCAGTCCAGATCGCCGAGGTTGTGCACGAAACCGCCCGAACCGATCACCAGCACCCCTTCGTCGCGCAGCGCCGCCAGCGCCTGGCCGACCGCGTAATGCTGGGCCGCGGTGCCGTAAGGCTGCACCGACAACGGCACCACCGGAATATCGGCCTGCGGATACATCCGCCGCAGCGGCACCCACACGCCGTGGTCGAGCCCGTGGTTGTCGCGCAGCTTCGGGTTCAAACCGGCATCGGCCAAGCGCGCGAGCACCTGCTCGGCCAGCCGCGGCTGGCCCGGCGCGGGGTACTGGATCTGGTACAGCGGCTGCGGAAAACCGCCGAAGTCGTGCACGGTGTGCGGCTGCGCATGGCCGCCGAGCATCGGCCGGTCGGTCATGAAGTGGGCCGAGGCGATCACGATCGCGCGCGGCCACGGCAGCTGCTGGCCGAGCGCATCGAGGAAACGCCCGGCGGGCGAATCCTCCAGCGCCAGCATCGGCGAGCCGTGCGAAAGGAACAGGGTCGGCAGGCGGGTAGGGATGTCCATGCCGCAAGGGTGATCCTCGCACCGGCGATTTGAAAGCCGCGCGTTCGCGCCTGATCGTTCCGCAGTTGTCGGCAATCGGGCCCGCAGTGGCCGATTGTTGAAGGCGAGGCGAGCGCCGGCCGCCGCCGTCTCCATACCGGTGCGGTCCGCCGCGCCGTCGCGGTCTGGCAAAATAGCGGGCTCTCTCACCGCAGGCCTTTCGCCCATGAGCCACTTCGACATCCGTTCGACCGTCCGCCCCGATCCCGACAAGCCGATGGCCGACATCGCCGACTACGTCGCCGATTACAAGATCGACTCGAAGGAGGCCTTCGACACCGCGCGCTACATGCTGCTGGACTCGCTGGCCTGCGCGGCGCTGGCGATGGACCATAAGGAATGCCTCAAGCACCTCGGCCCGCTGGTCCCCGGCGGCGAGATGAAGGGCGGCGCGCGCGTGCCGTTCACCTCCTACGAACTCGACCCGGTCCAGGCCGCCTACAACATCGGCGTGCAGATCCGCTGGCTCGACTTCAACGACACGTGGCTGGCGGCCGAATGGGGCCACCCGTCCGACAACCTCGGCGCCATCCTCGGCGTCGCCGACTACCTGGGCCGCAAGGCCGAGGCCGAAGGCGGCAAGGCCATGACCGTGCGCGACGTGCTCGGCCACGCGATCAAGGCCCACGAAATCCAGGGCGGCTACGCGCTCAAGAATTCCTTCAACCGGGTTGGCCTGGACCACGTGATCCTGGTCCGCCTGGCCTCGACCGCGGTCGCCACCCAGATGTTCGGCGGCGGCAAGGAAGAGATCATCACCGCGGTCTCGCACTCGTGGATCGACAACGGCGTGCTGCGCACCTATCGCCACGCGCCGAATACCGGCCCGCGCAAGAGCTGGGCCGCCGGCGACGCCTGCCGCCGCGCCGTCACCCACGCGCTCAACGCCAACAAGGGCGTGGTCGGCTACCCGAGCGCGCTGTCGGTCAAGACCTGGGGCTTCTACGACATCTCGTTCAAGGGCAAGCAGTTCGAGTTCGAGCGTCCGTTCGGCAGCTACGTGATGGAGAACGTGCTGTTCAAGATCTCGTTCCCGGCCGAGTTCCACGCCCAGACCGCGGTCGAGTGCGCGATGAAGCTGCACGATCAGGTCAAGGACAAGCTCGACCAGGTCGAGCGCGTCGAGCTGGAGACCCAGGAAGCCGGCGTGCGCATCATCGACAAGACCGGTCCGCTGGCCAACTACGCCGACCGCGACCACTGCCTGCAGTACATGGTCGCCGTGCCGCTGATCTTCGGCCGCCTGACCGCCGACGACTACGTCGACGCCGTCGCCGCCGATCCGCGCATCGACGCGCTGCGCGACAAGATGGTGGTCAAGGAGAACGAGCAGTTCACCAAGGACTACTTCGATCCCGACAAGCGCTACATCGGCAACTCGGTGCAGGTGTTCTTCAAGGACGGCACGTCCACCGACAAGGTCTCCATCGACTTCCCGATCGGCCACCGCAAGCGCCGCGCCGAAGGCATCCCGGTGCTGATGGCCAAGTTCGAAGCCGCCATCCGCGCCAAGCTGCCGGCCGCCCAGGCCGAGCGTCTGCTGGCCCTGGCCAACGACCCGGCCGCGCTCGAAGCCCTGCCGGTGACCGAGTTCATGAGCCTGTTCGTGCGCCAGTAATGCGCCCGGTGCGAACCCGCGTGCGGGTTCGCACTTCATTCGCACTTCAGAAGTGCAGTTCCAGCTGAATGGAACTGCACTTTCTAAACTGAACGAATTGCGACCGGATCCCATTATTCATGGAACCGGCTCGAATGTTAGACGGTTGTTAACACCGCTTTCACGTTGGCAAACCTAACCTGCGCGGGTCGGCGTCGGTCCAGGCGGCCGCCGCGAACGGTAGAAACCTCGCAGACGCGGTTTCCTTTAATAAGAAACAGGAGCTAGAAGATGAATAAGAAACTCCTCTGCGCCGCCCTGCTGGGTGGCCTGAGCCTCGCGCAGGTCGCCAGCGCCCAGGACTTCGACGACCGCTGGTATCTCACCGGCGCTGCCGGCATGAACATCCAGGACAACGATCGCGGCACCCGCAACGCGCCGTTCGGCGCGATCGGCCTGGGCAAGTTCCTCAACAAGAATTGGTCGCTCGACGGCGAACTGAACTATCAGAACCCGAAGTTCGACGCCAACCAGGACGCCAACTGGAGCCAGTACGGCATCTCGCTGGACCTGCGCCGCCACTTCGTGACCGACGGCCGCAACTGGAACCCGTACATCCTGGCCGGCATCGGCTACCAGCGTTCGGAAGAGGAGTACTTCATTCCGTCGCCGCTGTCGCCGGGCAAGCGTAAGGACGGCAACTTCGCCGCCAAGGTCGGCGTCGGCATCCAGGGCGACCTGGGCCGCGTCGGCATCCGCACCGAGCTGGCCTACCGCGCCGACTTCGACGACCAGAGCGTCAACGCTTCGAAGGAAGACTGGTTCGGCGACGTGCTGGCCTCGGTCGGCATCGTGGTGCCGCTGGGTCCGGAGCCGAGCGCCCCGGTCGTCGCTCCGCCGCCGGTGCAGCCGGGTTGCGCGGACAAGGACGACGACGGCGACGGCGTGAACAACTGCGACGACAAGTGCCCGAACTCGCAGGCTGGCCAGACCATCGGTCCGGACGGCTGCCCGGTTCCGGTCACCATCGACCTGAAGGGCGTGAACTTCGATTTCGACAAGGCCACCCTGCGTCCGGATGCGATCGCCATCCTCAACGAGGCCACCGAAATCCTGAAGCGCTACCCCGAGCTGAAGGTCGAAGTCGCGGGCCACACCGACCTGTGCGGTAAGGACGCGTACAACCAGAAGCTGTCCGAGCGCCGCGCCAAGGCCGCCTACGACTACCTGACCAGCAACGGCGTCGACGCCGGCCGCCTGGTCGGTCCGATCGGCTACGGCGAGAGCCGTCCGCTGGAGCAGACCCCGCAGACGCTGCCGGGCTGCAAGAGCGAGAAGAACCGTCGCACCGAGCTCAACGTCCAGAACTGATTCGGACGCAGCGACCGCCGCGGGCCTTCGGGTCCGCGGCATGCGATACCCGGGAGCCCGGCCCCGCGCCGGGCTTCCTTGTTTATGCAGGGACTGGATTTTGTAAGGCCGGTTCTTGCCGACGAGCGGCGCGAATATGGAACTGCAGCGCAGTTTTTCGCGCAGTATCCGACCGTTCGTCGGCGCGGCTGTTCCGATGTGTGCGTAAAAGCTACGGAAGCGTTACACACGAATCGGTTCTTGGCCGCCTGAACTACGTTAAGTGGTATTAACAAACTTCTTGACAGTGTATGATCCCCCCGCCAGTGACCGCGGCGCTCGGCTCGTGCCAGTGCTGAAAGTGTCTCTGCCGTAGAGTCAGCGCCGCAGAAGACTGTCCCGATCACACAGTCCCGATCTACCCCCCGTTCCGATCGATCTGAAGGAGTTACAAATGAAGATCCGTATGTTGAGCACCGCTTTGCTGGCGGGCTTGGCTTTCTCGCAGGTGGCCAGCGCGCAGGATTTCGATGACCGCTGGTACCTCACCGGCGCTGCCGGCATGAACATCCAGGACAACGACCGCGGCACCCGCAACGCTCCGTTCGGTGCGATCGGCCTGGGCAAGTTCCTGAACAAGAACTGGTCGCTCGACGGCGAACTGAACTATCAGAACCCGAAGTTCGACGCCAACCAGGACGCCAACTGGAGCCAGTACGGCATCTCGCTGGACCTGCG
>NZ_FNOG01000002.1:285104-342389 GCF_900106525.1 Lysobacter enzymogenes | reverse complement strand
ATCGACCTGAAGGGCGTGAACTTCGATTTCGACAAGGCGACCCTGCGTCCGGACGCCGTGGCCATCCTCAACGAGGCCGCCGAGATCCTGAAGCGCAACCCGAGCCTGCGCGTCGAAGTCGCCGGTCACACCGACCTGTGCGGTAAGGATGCGTACAACCAGAAGCTGTCCGAGCGCCGCGCCAAGGCCGTGTACGACTTCCTGACCAGCAACGGCGTCGACGCCGGTCGCCTGGCGGGTCCGGTCGGCTACGGCGAGAGCCGTCCGCTGGAGCAGACCCCGCAGACCCTGCCGGGCTGCAAGAGCGAGAAGAACCGCCGCACCGAGCTCAACGCTCAGAACTAAGCGGCAGCGCGCGCCGTTCGCGGCGCACGTGGCAAGACCAGGAAGCCCGGCCTCGTGCCGGGCTTCCTTTTTTGTGGCCGCAGTTTTTGGATAAGAGGTATCTGCTTTTGTGGGAGGGGCTTCAGCCCCGAGGCTCTTGTTTCAGATCGCGGTTTTTTTGATTTTGTGCGGAGCTCTTGGGCTCGGATCGCGGCGATCTGAAACAAGAGCTTCGGGGCTGAAGCCCCTCCCACAAGAGCGCGCGGCTTCGTCGACGCATCGCGACGCTCACGCCGGCGACAGACGGCGATCCAAGCCGCCACACGAGCTTGCGTCCCGCAGTTCGGCCCATTCATAAGAAAAGCCGATAAATGCCTGATTTTGCGGGTTGTCCGATCCGGCACGGCCGCCTACACTGGCGCGCACCGACGACCGCGCGCGCGAGCCATCGCCTTCGCGCCGGTTCCGTCCCGCGCCGACCTGGAGAGAGTCTCTTATGCGCCGACTGCTTGCCGCCACGTCCTTGATCCTGATCGCCGCATCCGCGCAGGCGCAGACCAGCGCCGCCAACTGCGCTGCGCTGACCGCCTCGCGCGCGCAACCGGTGCAGCCGACCCTGATCGCGCCGGTGGCGCCGGAACTGGTCGCGCCCTCGCATCAGCTCGGCGCGCCGACCGGCGTGCTGTCGCAAGCGCTGGACGAAGCGCTGTCGGTCGACCAGGTGTTGCTGCGCATGAAGCTCGACGCCTGCACCGTGGCCAAGGCCACGCCGGCCTCGACCGGCATGCCCTCGGCCAACGACCCGGCCGCCTACAAGCCGCAGACCGAATTCGACAACACCCCGTGGCGCTTCGACATGAGCCAGGGCGGCAAGCGCATGACCGCCGACGAGTTCGCCGCCTGGATGAAGGCCAAGGGCGTGCGCGTGGCCAAGGGCGCGCCGGGCGCCGCCGCCGCGGCTGCCGCGCCGGTCGCCGAGGCCGAGCCGCCGAAGGCCGAGGAAGGCAAGAAAAAGAAGTAAGCCGCGCCCGCGGCGAACGACGACGGCCGCGGCTTCGCCCGCGGCCGTTTCGTTTTCTGGCTGCTGTGGGCGGGGCTTGAGCCCCGATGCTTTCGTGTCGGATCGCCGCGCATGTCGATTCGCAGCGATCCGCGAAAAAGCATCGCTGCGCCAAGCCATCGCGGTCGCGGCAGAGGCCCTGGCTTTTTGTGGGAATGGTTTCAGCCCGGGCGCTTTCCGCTCGGTTCGCGGCGTTGCGCAACAAAAGCGTCGGGACTGAAGTCCCTCCCACAACTGCGGCAGCCGCGTAGCGGGCGCGTGCACACGAACCCGGCCACCACCGCGGCGACGACTGCGATAATGCGCGAGGCCGCTGCGCCGCCCCTGGAATCCCCGGACCCGCCTTGAACAAGACCCCGCCCCGTCACGGCCTCGCCCGCGTGCTGTCCAAGCAGGGCGTGTGCTCGCGCAGCGAGGCGGCGCGCTGGATCGCGCAGGGGCGGGTGTCGGTGGACGGGCGGATCGTGCGCGATCCCGAGTTCGCGATCGTGCAAGGCCGCCAGCGCATCCGCGTCGACGGCGCCGACCTCGGCGATGCGCGCCGGTTCTATCTGATGCTCAACAAGCCGCGCGGGCTGGTCACCACCGCCGCTGATGAGCGCGGCCGCGACACCGTCTACCGCTGCCTCGACGGCGCCGAACTCGACGGCGCGCCGCTGCCGTGGCTGGCGCCGGTCGGGCGGCTGGACAAGGCCAGCGAAGGCCTGCTGCTGTTCTGCAACGACCCGCAATGGGCCGCGCGCATCACCGACCCCGAGCTTGGGCCGGACAAGACCTATCGCGTCCAGGTCGATGCGATTCCCGACGAGGCGCAGCTGCGCGCGCTGGAAGCGGGCGTGGACGACGACGGCGAGCGGCTGCGCGCCAAGTCGGTGCGGCTGCTGCGCAGCGGCGAGAAGAACGCGTGGCTGGAGATCGTGCTCGACGAGGGACGCAACCGGCAGATCCGCCGGCTGTTGGCCGCGTTCGGGCTGGAAACGCTGCGGCTGGTCCGGGTCGCCATCGGCGAGCTGCCGCTGGGCGAGCTGCCCAAGGGCCAGTGGCGCGTGCTGGACGAAGACGATCTGCGCAAGCTGCGTTGAAGCCTGAGGCTGGGGCGCCGGCATTGCGCGTCGCGCGCACGCCATTGCGAAAAATTTGACGCAGTTCGCGCTCGCGCCGCGCCATTGCGCGTGCAGCGCCTCGGAAATCCGACTCCAGTACCAGTCGCCGCGGCTTCCTGCGGCTAGAGTCGAGGCAGGGCGCCGTCAGCGCCGGCGTGTGCGATCCGCCGGCGCGAACAGGAAGACGGTGCGAAAACAAGGAGGTGCCACGCCGGCCCGGGCCTCGCCCCGCGCGCAGGCCGGATGACGACAAGCTCGCTCGACCCCTCGCGGCCCCCCGGCCGCACACACGCCTACGCCCGCGTGCTCGCTTGCGCGCGCTCGTCGCAGCGGCGCGCGCATCCGCGCGACGCGCGCTGCGGCATCGGCTCGCAGGCGAACCCATGCCCCGTTCCCCGTTCCCCGTTCAAGGAGAGAATTCCATGTCGCTGATGTCGATTGCCGTTCCCGCGCGCCAGCGCGCCGGCGCCTTCTTCGCCGCCTTGCGTGCGTTCGCGTTGACTGCGGCGCTGTTGTTCAGCGCCGGCGTTCAGGCCGATCCGGTGCGCGCCGAGCAACTTATGCAAGTGGTGCGCACCCAGCGCGCCGTGCTGGATTCGCACATGGTGTACGTGAACATGTATCTCAACGCCGGCAATGTCGAGGCGGCGCAGTTCAGTCTGTCGATGGCGTACTCGGAAGCGATCGCCATCAACGCCAAGATGGTCCAGCTCGGCAACGAACTGCGCAATTCGCGCGAAGCGGGGCAGTACACCGATCTGCAGGCGCTGGAGCGCGCGATCTCGTACTGCACCGTCGCCCGCCAGCGCATGCAGATGATCCAAAGCTATCTGCTGACGCTGCAGATGGAGCGGCCGCCGTCGCAGATCACCCGGACCCTGCTCGATATGCAGTTCCAGTTGTACGAGGCGAAGATGCGCGAACTGGAACGCGCCATGAGCGAGGCCTGATCCGTGTCCGGGCGGCGAGGCCGTGATGCGGCCTCGCCGCGGTTGCGCAATCGAGCCATCACATTCAAGGAGAACCTCATGTTCCAAATCGCCTCCGCCCTCGCCACATCCGTCCCGCGCAAGCGCGCCGGCGCCCCCCTGATCTCCAGCCTGCGCGCCGCCGCATTGGCGACGGTGCTGTTGTTCAGCGCCGGCGCCCAGGCCGACCCGGTGGTGGCCGCTCAGATCATGCAGAAGATCCACGTCGACCGTCAGGTGTTCGACGTGCACATGCAGCAAGTGAACTTGTATCTCGATATCAGCCCGAACCAGGCCGCGGTCGCCCTGATCACGGCCCGGATCGATACGGTCAAGATCAACCAGAGACTGAAGCAACTGCATCAGGAAAACCTGGCCTCGCGCGACGCCGGGCAATACAACAACCTGCAGGCGCTGGAGCGCGCGATCCAGCATGGCAATCAAGCCAGGCAGCGGATCCAGTCCGTCGAGATCTACCTGTTGACGCTGGAAATGGAGCGGCCGCCGACGGCTGTCACCCGGCAACTGCTGAACATCCATATCGAGTTGTTCAACACGAGCATGCGCGAGCTCGAACAGGCGATGGCCGAAGCCTGAGGCGCGTCCGCGCGGCGGGGCCGCATCACAGCCTCGCCGTAGCGGCCGCCGCGCCACCGTTTCCACTTCAAAGGACTGAACATGTTCGAGACGACCCTCGCCGTTCGCCGGGGCGCGTACCAGCGCGCCGGCGCCCCCATCGCCGCGTTGCGCGCGTTCGCGCTGATGGCCGCGCTGTTGTTCTGCACCGCCGCGCAGGCCGATCCGGTCGAGACCGAGCGGCTGATGCAGCAGGTCCGCGACGAGCGCTCCGCACTGGAGACGAATCTGCAGGAGGCCTATGCGTATATGGACAGCGGCCAGACCGCGGACGCGGTGGCGAGCTTCGCGCTGGCGCGCGCCAATACCACCGCGATCAGCCTGAGTCTGGCCGAGGTGCTGGTGGAGGTGCGCAAATCGCGCGAGCAGGGGCAGTACACCGACGCGCAGGCGTTGGAGCGGGCGCGGGTGAGATGCGGGCGGGTCAAGGACAGCGCCGATTTCATCGATGCTTCGCTGGTGCAGATGACGTTGCAGCCTAGCCCGATCGGGCGCGCATTGATCGACGCCCAGCGCGCCCAGTTCGACCGGCTGCTCGCGCCGTTGGAACTCGACCTGGCCTTGAGCCAAGCCTGACGCGTCCGGCGCCGGCGACTGCGGCCCGCCGGCGCCGGCTCTTTCGATCATCACGGCCGCATCGATGCCGCGCGCTGAGGCGAGCGGTGTACCCGCTCGTTCCAGACCAGGAGAACCTACGATGTCGCACACGATCGCTTTATCCGCCGCCCGCCGCCGCGCGAGCGCGCCGTTCGCCGCGCTGCGCGCCGTCGCGCTGACGCTGCTGATGCTGTTCGCCCACGGCGCCAGCGCCGACCCGGCCGCGGCCGATCAGCGGCTCGCGATCGCCAAGCAGAGCTTCGCCTCGCTCAAGCAGAACTACACCATCGCCAAGATGCAGCTGCAGATGGGGCAGAGCACGCCCGCCGCGGTGTCGTTCACGTTGGCCAAGACGCAGGCGCAGTTGATGTCCTCGCACCTGGTGATGCTGCGCAACGACAACCAGCACACGCTCGACAACGGCCTGTATCTCAACGGCGCGGCGCAGCAGCAGGCGGTGAACTACAGCGACGTGGCCAGGAGCCTGACCCTGCAACTGCAGACGCGGCTGATGATCCTGAGCATACAGCCGACCTCGCAGCTCGACCTGGTGCTCGCCGACCAGAGCCTGGGCCTGCTGACGGCCAGGATGATCCAGCTGGAACAGGAAATGATCGCGGCGCAGCAATAAGCGCCGCTGCGGTTCGGACGGATCGGGTCGATGCGATCGGCCCGGTTCGGCCGGTCCGTCGCAATCGGATGGGTTTCAGTCGGCCCCTCTCAAGGGGCTCGTGATCCGCTTCAATCGCCCGCGTCGGGCTCGCGCCAGCGCATCAGGCGCGCATCGAGCAAGGCCGCGACCACCTCGCGCGCGCGCTCGTCGCCCGGGCCGCGCGCGTCGTGGCTGCAGCCCTTGCCGTGGTTGCACGGCGCGCAGGCGAGGGCGAGGTTGCGCGGGTCGTCGGCGTCGTTGCCCACGCGTGCGGTCAGCTCCGCCGCGGCGCGGCGGCCGAACCAGGCGCTGGGCACGACGTGTTCCAGCGAGGTCGAACCCAGCGCTTCGCCGTCGGCGCGCAGCGCCAGGGCGCGGCGGCAGTGCAGGCAGCGGCTGCGCCAGGTGTCGCCGTCGAGCGCGGCCAGCGCGTCGGTGCGCGCGGCCAGCAGCAGGCGGCGGCGCAGCGCGGAGCGCAACTCAGCGCTCCGCGCCGGCGCGAACGCGGGCCGCGCGGGCCCGCGTCGCGACAGTCGGCGTCCGTGCCGTCATGCGCGCGCTCAGGCCTTGATCACGCCCAGTTCGCGGCCGATCTTGATGAAGGCGTCGATCGCCCGGTCCAGGTGTTCGCGGGTATGCGCCGCCGACATCTGGGTGCGGATGCGCGCCTGGCCCTGCGGCACCACCGGGAAGAAGAAGCCGATCGCGTAGATGCCTTCCTCGAGCAGGCGCTCGGCGAACTTCTGCGCCAGCGGCGCGTCGTACAGCATCACCGGGCTGATCGGATGCACGCCCGGCTTCACGTCGAACCCGGCCGCGGTCATGCGCTCGCGGAAGTAGGCGGTGTTCTGCGCCAACCGGTCGCGCAGCTCGCCGGCCGCCGCCAGCATCTCGAACGCCTTGATCCCCGCGGCCACCACGTGCGGCGGCAGCGAGTTGGAGAACAGGTACGGACGCGAGCGCTGGCGCAGCAGTTCGATCACTTCCTTCTTCGCCGTGGTGAAGCCGCCGAGCGCGCCGCCCATGGCCTTGCCGAGGGTGCCGGTGAAGATGTCGATTTGATCCAGCACGCCCTTCACTTCGGCCGAACCGCGGCCGGTCGCGCCGAGGAAGCCGGTGGCGTGGCATTCGTCGATGTGCACGAGCGCGCCGTACTTTTTCGCCAGGGCGACGATTTCGTCGAGCGGGGCGATGAAGCCGTCCATCGAGAACACGCCGTCGCTGGTGATCAGCTTGGTCTTGCAGCCGGCGGCGTCGGCGGCCTGCAGCTGCTTCTCCAGGTCGGCCATGTCGCAGTTGGCGTAGCGGAAGCGCTTGGCCTTGCACAGGCGCACGCCGTCGATGATCGAGGCGTGGTTGAGCGCGTCGGAGATGATCGCATCGTTCTCGCCCAGCAGCGGCTCGAACAAACCGCCGTTGGCGTCGAAGCAGGCGGCGTAGAGGATCGTATCTTCGGTGCCGAAGAAATCGGCGATGGTCTTTTCCAACTGCTTGTGCAGGTCCTGGGTGCCGCAGATGAAGCGCACCGAGGCCATGCCGAAGCCGTGGGTGTCGAGCGCGTCCTTGGCCGCCTGGATGATGTCCGGATGGTCGGCCAGGCCCAGGTAGTTGTTGGCGCAGAAGTTCAGCACCTTACGCCCGTCGGCGAGCTCGATTTGCGCCGACTGCGGGCTGGTGATGATGCGCTCGGACTTGAACAGGCCGGCGGCGCGGATTTCTTCGAGGGTGTCGGCGTAGTGGCGGGTCAGGGAGGCGTCGGACACGGTGCGGTTTCCGGACAGAGGAAAGCCGCCATTCTAGTCCATCGCGCCTGCGGGCCTGCCGTTCAGCCGGCCGCGGCGCTGGCGGCGCGAAAACGAAAGAAGCGGCCCGCAGGCCGCTTCGTTCGCGCATCGGGTTCGGCGCACGCGCGCCGCGCCGCTCAGTTCCAGCTGAGCACGACCTTGCCGGCCTTGCCCGCTTCCATCAGGTCGAAACCCTTCTGGAACTCGTCGATCGGCAACTGGTGGGTCAGCACCTTGCCGAGCGGGAAGCCCGACAGCACCAGCTGGGTCATCTTGTACCAGGTCTCGTACATCTTGCGGCCGTAGATGCCGTGCAGGGTCAGGCCCTTGAAGATGATCTTGTCCCAGTCCGCGCCGGCGCCCTTGGGCATGATGCCGAGCATGGCGATCTTGCCGCCGTGGTACATGCAGTCGAGCATGTCGTTGAACGCGCGCGGGTTGCCGCTCATCTCCAAGCCGACGTCGAAGCCTTCCATGTGCAGGTCGGCCATCACGTCCTTGAGCGACTGGTTGGCGACGTTGACCACGCGGGTCGCGCCCATGTCGGCGGCGAGCTTGAGGCGGAAGTCGTTGACGTCGGTGACCACCACGTTGCGCGCGCCGATGTGCTTGCAGATGCCGGCGGCGATGATGCCGATCGGGCCGGCGCCGGTGATCAGCACGTCCTCGCCGACCACGTCGAATTCCAGCGCGCAGTGCGCGGCGTTGCCGTAGGGGTCGAAGAACGCGGCCAGCTCGCTGGGGATCTGGTCCGGGATCGGCCACAGGTTGCTGGCCGGCATGACGATGTATTCGGCGAACGCGCCGTTGCGGTTGACGCCGATGCCGGTGGTGTTCGGGCACAGGTGCTGGCGGCCGGCGCGGCAGTTGCGGCAGTGGCCGCAGACGATGTGGCCTTCGGCCGAGACGCGCTGGCCGACCTTGTAGCCGGTCACGCCGGGGCCGAGCTCGGCGACGCGGCCGACGAATTCGTGGCCGATCACCAGGCCGGGCTTGATCGTGCGCTGGCTCCACTCGTCCCACAGGTAGATGTGCAGGTCGGTGCCGCAGATGGCGGTCTTCTCGAGCTTGACCAGCACCTCGTTCGGACCCGGGCTCGGCACCGGCACTTCTTCCATCCAGATGCCCTTGCCGGCTTCGCGCTTGACCAGTGCCTTCATCGTTTGCGTCATGGGATTTCGATACCTAGGGGCCGCGGCCGGGCCGGGCGGGAGTGAAGGCCGAATTATACGCCCCCGTCGCGGCGCGGCCGCCCGGGCGGGTTTGCCCGTGGCGGGCGGCTTGGCCTATCGTCGCGGCTTCCTCGTCGTACGGAATCACCATGCGCCCCCGTGTGTTAGCCCTGTCCCTGGCGCTGTGCGCCACCGCCGCCCAGGCCGATGAAGGCATGTGGATGCCCTCGCAATTGCCCGACATCGCCCGCCAGCTGCGCGCGGCCGGCTACAAGGGCGATCCGGCCGGGCTGGCCGACCTGACCCGGGCGCCGATGAACGCGGTGGTGAAGGTCGGCGGCGCGACCGGTTCGTTCGTGTCCGGCGAAGGCCTGGTGCTGACCAATCACCACGTCGCCTTCGGGGTGATCCAGTACAACGCCAAGCCCGAGCGCGACCTGATCCGCGACGGCTACGTCGCCGCCGACCGCGCCGCCGAGCTGCCGGCCAATCCGGATTTCCGCGTGCTGGTGACCACCGGTTTCGACAAGGTCACCGAGCGCGTGCTCAAGGACGCGCGCGGCAAGCGCGGCCGCGCCTATTACGATGCCGTAGACAGCGCGACCAAGGCGCTGGTGGCCGAATGCGAGCGCGAGCCGGGCTACCGCTGCAGCGTCGCCAACATGTACTACGGCAGCGATTTCTATCTGATCCGCCAGCTCGAACTGCGCGACATCCGCCTGGTCTACGCGCCGCCGGACAGCATCGGCAATTACGGCGAGGAGATCGACAACTTTGTGTGGCCGCGCCACAGCGGCGATTTCACCTTGCTGCGCGCGTACGTCGGTCGCGACGGCAAGCCGGCCGACTACTCGCCCGACAACGTGCCCTACCAGCCGCCGAGCCATCTGCAGATCGCCACCGCGCCCGTGCGCGAGGGCGACTACGCCATGCTCGCCGGCTATCCGGGCGTGACCTTCCGCCACCGCATGGCCTCCGAATTCGCCCAGCAGGTGCAGTGGCAGCTGCCTTCGCGGGTGGCGCTGTACGGCGATCTGATCAAGACCATCGACGCCGCCGCGGCCGGTTCGGCCGATGCGCAGGTCAGCTACGCCGCGCAGGTGAAAGGCTTCAAGAACACGCTCAAGCGCGCCCAGGGCGAGCTCGACGGCCTGCGCCGCAGCGACGCGGTGCGCGTGCGCGGCGAAGACGAGAAGGCGATGCTGGCCTGGCTGGACAAGCAGGCAGACGCGCGCGCGATCCGCGCCGACATCGACGCCGCGCAGAAGATCCTCGACGCCGGCGCGGCCACGCGCGAGCGCGACCAGCTGCTGAGCGCGATCCGCAGCCAGACCCAGTTGCTCAACGCCGCGCTGACCGTGCAGCGGCTGGCGCAGGAGCGCGCCAAGCCCGACGCCGCGCGCGAAACCGGCTATCAGCAGCGCGACGAGGCGCTGATCGAAGGCCGGCTCAAGCAAGTGCAGCGGCGCTATCGCAGCGAAGTGGAAAAAGAAGTGCTGCGCTATCTGCTGGTGCAGTACAAGCGCGCCGCGCAGGGCGCCCAGCGCGTGGCCGAGATCGAGCGCGTCTTCCCCGGCGAGGACGAGGCCGCGCTCAAGCGCAGCATCGACGCGGTCTACGCCCACACCGGTTTCGGCGAGGAAGCCGCGCGCCTGCAGGCGATGAAGGCCGACGCCAAGACCTTGCAGGCGTCCGATGATTCGCTGCTCAAGGCTGCCGCCGCATTGAGCCCGGCGTTCGCGCGGATCGAAGACGAGGGCAAGACGCGCGAAGGCGAGCTGCTGCGCCTGCGCCCGGCCTACATGCGCGCGCTGATCGGCTATCGCAAGTCGCAGGGCCGCGCGGTCTACCCGGACGCCAACTCGACCCTGCGGGTGAGCTTCGGCGCGGTCAGTTCGATGGACCCGCGCGACGGCGTGCGTTATCGCCCGCTGACCACGGTCCAGGGCATCGTGGAAAAGCACACCGGCGCCAAGCCGTTCGACGCGCCCAAGGCGCTGCGCGAGGCCATCGCCCAGGGCGATTTCGGCAGCACCGCCGACCCCGAGCTCAAGACCCAGACGGTCGACTTCCTGACCAACCTGGACACCACCGGCGGCAATTCCGGCTCGCCCGTGCTCGACGCCGACGGGCGCCTGATCGGCCTGAACTTCGACAGCAACTGGGAGGCGGTCAGCGCCAGCTGGATGTTCGACCCGCGCTACAAGCGCGCGATCCACGTCGACATGCGCTATCTGCGCTGGCTGCTGGCCAAGGTGTATCCGGCGCCGCATCTGCTCAAGGAAATGCAGTTGCCGGCAGAATGAACAGGGCAGGGCGCGGCGGCTCCGGCCCGCTGCGCCGACCGCCGCCCCGCGCCATGGCCGCGGGCGGCTTCGCCGGGCTAGACTTCCAAGCCGTTTTTTCCGTACTGAGCAGGGGTATACGCATGCGCTACACGATTTTGGCCGCCGCTGTCGCGGCAGGGACGCTGGGCATGGGGCTGTCGGCCCCGGCCGCGGCGGTGGAGGGCATGTGGGTGCCGCAGCAGTTGCCGGAAATCGCCGCGCCGCTGAAGAAGGCCGGCCTCAAGCTCGACGCCAAGCAACTGGCCAACCTCACCGGCGACCCGATGGGCGCGGTGGTCTCGCTGGGCGGCTGCACCGCCAGCTTCGTGTCGCCGCAGGGCCTGGTGGTGACCAACCACCACTGCGCTTACGGCGCGATCCAGCTCAACTCCACCGCGCAGAAGAACCTGATGCGCGAGGGTTTCAACGCGCCGACCCGCGGCGATGAAGTGTCCGCCGGCCCGTCTTCGCGCATCTTCGCGCTGGATTCGATCCAGGACGTGACCGCGCAGATCAAGGCCGCCATCGACGGCGGCGCCAGCCCGATCGAGCGCACCCAGGCCGCCGAGGCCGAGGCCAAGCGCCTGGTCGCCCAGTGCGAGGCCGAAGCGGGCTATAGCTGCGAGGTCTCCAGCTTCTTCGGCGGCATCACCTACCGCCTGTTCCGCACCGTCGAGATCAAGGACGTGCGCCTGGTCTACGCGCCGCCGAGCAGCATCGGCAACTACGGCGGCGAAGTCGACAACTGGATGTGGCCGCGCCACACCGGCGATTTCTCGTTCTACCGCGCGTATGTCGGCAAGGACGGCAAGCCGGCCGAATATTCCAAGGACAACGTGCCCTACCAGCCCCGGCATTGGCTGAAGATCGCCGACAAGCCGCTGGGCGAGGGCGATTTCGTCATGGTCGCCGGCTACCCGGGCCGCACCAACCGCTACGCGCTGGCCAGCGAGTTCGACGCCACCCGCGAGTGGAGCTATCCGGTGGTCGGTCAGCACTACAAGAACCTGGTCGCCCTGGTCGAGCGCACCGCCAAGCAGGATCCGGAAATCGGCGTGAAGTACGCCAGCACCGTGCGCAGCTGGCAGAACGCGATGAAGAACTACGACGGCCAGCTGGAAGGCTTCAAGCGCGCCGACGCCGGCGCGCGCAAGCACGCCGACGAAGCCGCCGTGCTGGCCTGGCTGCGCAAGCGCGGCGACGCCGGCAAGCCGGCGCTGGACGCGCACGCCAAGCTGGAGGAACTGCAGGCGCGCAACGTCAGCCATCGCCAGCGCGACCTGATCTACGGCCAGCTGCGCCGCGGCGGCGTCATCGGCGCGGCGACCAGCTTGTACCGCCTCGCCGCCGAGCGCGCCAAGCCCGATGCCGATCGCGAGCAGGGCTACCAGCAGCGCGATCTGCCCGAGATCAAGGCGACTCTGGAGCAGATGGAGCGCCGCTACGACCCGCGCATGGATCGCGAACTGCAGGCCTATTGGCTGCGCGAATACGTCAAGCTGCCGGCCGGCGAACGCGTCGCCGAACTCGACCGCTGGCTCGGCGGCAACGACGAGAAGGCGATCAAGCGCGCGCTCGACAAGCTGGCCAAGACCAAGCTGGGTTCGCTCAAGGAACGCATGGCGCTGTTCAACGCCGACCGCGCCAACCTGGACAAGAGCCGCGACCCGGCGATCCAGCTGGCGCAGGCGCTGCTGCCGGCCAACCTGCGCATCGAGCAGGACGCCAAGACCGCGGCGGGCGAGAGCGCGGTCGCGCGGCCGCTGTACCTGCAGGGCGTGATCGACTACCGCAAGAGCCAGAAGCAGTCGGTCTATCCGGATGCCAACTCGACGCTGCGCATCACCTTCGGCAACGTCAAGCCCTACACCAAGCTCGACGGCACCAAGCAGGCGGCGTTCACCAAGTTGGAGGAAGTTGCGGCCAAGGCCACCGGCGCCGATCCGTTCGACGCGCCCGATTCGCTGCTGGAGGCGATCGCCGACAAGCGCTACGGCGGCCTGGAGGACAAGCGCCTGAAGACGGTGCCGGTCAACTTCCTCGCCGACCTGGACATCACTGGCGGCAACTCCGGTTCGCCCGTGCTTGACGGCCAGGGCAAGCTGGTCGGCCTGGCCTTCGACGGCAACTGGGAATCGGTGAGCTCGAACTGGCTGTTCGATCCGGTCATGACCCGCATGATCGCGGTCGACCAGCGCTACATGCGCTGGATCATGCAAGAGGTCTATCCGGCGCCGCAGGTGCTCAGCGAGCTGGGCGTAGCGCCGAAGAAGAAGTAAGCGCAGCGGTTCGCCGCGGTGCGAAAAACGCCGGCCTTCGGGCCGGCGTTTTTCGTTTGCGGCCGCGGCCGAAGAAAACTCTTGTGGGAGGGGCTTCAGCCCCGATGCTTTTGTGCCCGGTCGCTGCGATCTGAAACAAAAGCATCGGGGCTGAAGCCCCTCCCACAAGAGCCTCTCCCACAAAACCGAGCTAACGAAATTTTTAGTTTTCTCGCCGGGAAAAATTAGCGCAGCGTTAATTCGCGCTTCGATCGCAGCGATGTCGCTTTTGGCAATGGCCTTCACAGTTTTCCACAGGCTAGACTCGTCGTCCCTCGAACCCGGGACGTCTTGATGCGATACGCGGTGCTGGCCAGAGCGATGGCGATGACAGGAACGTTGCTCAGCGGCCTGGCCTGGCACGGCGCGGCGCGCGCGGTGGAAGGCATGTGGATGCCCTCGCAACTGGCCGAGCTGACGCCGGCGCTCAAGCAATCGGGCCTGCGCGCGACGCCCAAGCAACTGGCGCAATGGGCCGATCCCAAGGGCGACCCGCTCGGCGCGGTGGTGCCGCTGGGCGGCTGCACCGCCAGCTTCGTCTCGTCCAAGGGCTTGCTGCTGACCAATCACCACTGCGCGCTCGGCGCGATCGCGCTCAATTCCACCGGCCAGCGCAATCTGCTGCGCGACGGCTTCAAGACCGGCACCAACAACGAGGAAGTCTCGGCCGGGCCGAACGCGCGCATCTATGTGCTCGACTCGGTCCAGGACGTGACCGCGAAGGTGCAGTCCGCGCTCGCCGCCGCCGCCGATCCGACCGCGCGCATGGCCGCGCTGGACGCGCTGGAAAAGCAGCTGGTCGGCGAATGCGAGCGCACGCCCGGCTACGGTTGCCGGCTGTACAGCTACTTCGGCGGCAATCGCTTCGAGCTGCAGCGCAGCCTGGAAATCCGCGATCTGCGCCTGGTCTACGCGCCGCCGGAAGGCATCGCCAACTTCGGCGGCGAGAACGACAACTGGATGTGGCCGCGCCACACCGGCGATTTCGCCTTCTACCGCGCCTACGTCGGCAAGGACGGACGGCCGGCGCCGTATGCGATCGACAATATTCCGTATCAGCCCAAGCGCTGGCTCAAGATCGCCGACAGGCCGCTGGGCGCGGGCGATTTCGTCGTGCTCGCCGGCTTCCCGTCGCTGACCAACCGCTACGCCATGGCCGACGATTTCCAGGCCAACGCCGAGTGGACCTATCCGACCGTGGCCGCGCACTACAAGCGCCTGGCCGCGCTGGTCGAGGCCGAGAGCCGCAAGAATCCGCAAACCCAGACCAAGTACGCGGCCACCGTGCGCGGCTGGCTCGGCGCGGCCAAGAACTACGAAAGCCAGATCGAGAGCTTCCGCCGCGCCGGCACTGCGCAGCTCAAGCGCAACGAAGAGAACGAGCTGCTGCAATGGCTGCGCGGCAAGGGCGCGGCCGGGCAGCCGGCGCTGGACGCGCATGCGCGTCTGGTCGAGTTGGGCAACCAGGCGCGCGCCGAGCGCGACCGCGACCTGATCCTCGGCCAGCTCGCCGCCACCGGCGCGTTGTGGAACGCCGCCCAGCTCTATCGCGGCGCGGTCGAGCGGGCCAAGCCCGACGCGCAGCGCGAGAGCGGTTTCCACGACAACGAGCGCACGGTATTCGAAAACGGCTTCAAGCAGTTCGACCGGCGCAGCGATGTGCGCGTGGACCGGCAGATTCTCAATTACTGGCTGCACGAATACGTCAAGCTGAGCAAGGAACACCGCGTCGCCGCGATCGACCAGTGGCTGGACGGCGACGACGAAAAGGCGATCAAGCGCGCGCTCGATCGGGTCGGCAAGTCGCGCATGCTCGGCGTGGAGCAGCGCGCCGGTTGGCTCAACGCCGATCGCGCCTCGTTCGAGAGCAAGGACGCGCTCAAGGACGGCGCACTGGCGTTCGCGGTGGCGGCGATGCCGACGCTGCTGCAGATGGAACAGGAAATCCGCACCCGCGCCGGCGAGACCTTGGCTGCGCGTCCGCTCTACCTCAAAGCGCTGGCGGATTTCCGCAAAAGCGTCGGCCGCGCCGCGTATCCCGACGCCAACGGCTCGCTGCGCCTGAGCTACGGCACGGTGACCGCGTATACCAAGGACAACGGCGCGCGCCAATTGCCGTTCACTCGGGTCGAGGAAATCGCCGCGCGCCACAGCGGCGCCGCGCCGTTCGCCGCGCCGCAGCCGCTGCTCGGCGCGATCTCGGCCAAGCGCTTCGGCGCGCTGGCCGACAAGCGCCTGGAATCGGTGCCGGTCAACTTCCTGTCCGATCTGGACATCACCGGCGGCAATTCCGGCTCGCCGGTGCTCGACGGCCAGGGCAAGCTGGCCGGCATCGCCTTCGACAGCAACTGGGAATCGGTGAGCGCCAGCTGGCTGTTCGATCCGGCCGCGACGCGCACGATCTCGGTCGATCAGCGCTATATCCGCTGGATCATGCAGGAAGCGTTCCCGGCGCCGCGGTTGCTGGCCGAGATGGGCGTGCCGGCGTCGGCCAAGTAACGGCGCGTCTGCGCCGAAAAACTCCGCGGCGCGTGGCGCTGCGCCGCGGAGGGTTCACGACAACGACATCAATCGCGCGGCGGCGGGCAGGTCATATGCCCGCTGCTGTACTTGGCGGTGCGCGCGCCCGACTCGCTGTACACGCCGGCGCAGCTCAGTTCGGCCTGGCCGACCACGTTGCCGGCGGCGTCGTAGTAGAAGTAGAACTCGCCGATTTCGTCCGGGCCCGGCGGGCGGGCGAGGGCGGCGGTAGCGACCAGGGCGGCGGTCAGGCCGAGGCCGAGGGCGAAAGACTTGCGCATGACGAACTCCTGATTGGCAGTGCGGAAGATGGACATCCGCGCGCGAGGCGCGAATGGTGGCGGGATCTTCGACGCGCGGTGCGCGGCTCGCATCGGGACGTCGCTCTCGTCGGAGCGGGTCGTGCGCTGCGTGGGTCGGTTCGATCGCGGTGCGGTGGTGCTGCGATGTGCTTCAGACGATAGCGGTCGCGACGGTTGCGGATGCGCGGTCGCGCGCCGCGACGATCACGGCTCGGGATCGCACAGGTAGTAGCCCACGCCGTAGTTCTTGGTGAACTTGCCCCAGGATTCGGGCGTGCCGTTGCAGTGGATCGACGATTGGCCGACCACCGCGCCGGCGTCGTCGTAGTAGGTGTAGATCTGGCCGGGACCGGTCGGGCCGATCGCCGCCATCGCGGCGCCGGCCACGGCGATCGCCGCCAGGCCCAGCCCCAGAGCGAAATGCTTGCGCATGGTGAGAGTCTCTCTTCGATGTGCCGGCGATGCGCCGGCGCAGCAAAGCTATGCCTCGCGAGCCGTTCGCTCACGTGACAACTAACACCAAAATTTCGGTTTGTGACGCGCATCGTGCGATGCGCGAGGGTGTCATACGGGGTAGTGCCAATTGGTCGTAGCTGCGGCGTTGTCCGATGCGGTGGCGCAGCGCTGCGCATCGACGCAGCGGTTTGTGGGGCGGCGCAATGCGAGGCCGCATCGATCCGCGGCGAAAACAGCAACGGCGGGGTCGCCCCCGCCGTTGCGCCGCCGCGATGCTCGCTGCGATCAGTTCTGGCAGAACCAGAAACCCTTTTCGTAATCGTCGGTGACCTCGCCCCACTGGCTGAGGTTGTTCTCGCAGTCGCGCGATTCCACGCCGACCATTTCGCCGTTGCGGTAGTAAACCGCGTACTCGCCGGGGCCGACGTAAGTCGCCACGGCCGCGCCGGCGAACAGACTCAGGCTCAGGCCGAGGGTCAGAACGAGTTTCTTCTTGCTCATGTGGCTCTCCTTGTCGTGATGAGATCGCCGGATCGAGTCGCGGCGTGGTGCGTCTGCGCGGACACAGGAGAGCGGGGCGATGGCGCGCGCTCGGCGCGATGTCGGACCGGGCGGAGCGTGCGAATGGTGCGCGTGAGGCCTCGCCCTGGCCGGATCGTGTCCCTGGTCTCCGGCGGTCGCGCCGGCGGCGGCGGCCGTGCTTCGGCCGATCGCCAGGCAGCTTAGGAACGCCCGTCGCGGGCGCACAAGGCACCGCGAACTGGCAAATCCGACAGGCCGTTGCGGCCGTCCGTTCGTGCGCGAGCGGCCGCGTTCGTGACCCAGTCGCCGACTGCGCACGCGCCGCTTGCAATGCGCGCGCGGCCTGCCGTAGGCTGCGCGGGCAGTCGCGGATTCCCATGCCAGCCGGCCCCGTCTCCCGACCCGTGTCAGAAAGCCGCCCACAGGCGGCGCCGCCCCAGGCGGTCCCGGTTCCCGGCCCTCGACGGCCCGCGGCCCCGGTGCACCCCAGGCGATCTTTCCCGCAGTGCCGGCTCGCAAGCGTTTCCTCGTCTGATCCCCTCACGACCTGGAGCTTGCGATGAAAGTACTGGCCTGCGATGGCATCCACGAAGACGGTTTGGCCCTGTTCCGCGAAGCGGGCTGGGACGTCGTGGTGTCCGACCCGATCAAGGATCCCGCCGCGCTCGCCGATGCGCTCAAGGGCGTCGACGCGATCCTGGTGCGCTCGGCGACCAAGGTGCCGGCCGAGGCGCTGGCCGACGCCGCGCAACTGCGCGTGATCGGCCGCGCCGGCGCCGGCGTCGACACCATCGACGTGGAAGCCGCGACCGAGCGCGGCATCGCGGTGATGAACGCGCCCGACGGCAACACGCTCGCCGCCGCGGAGCACGCGATCTCGCTGCTGTTCGCGCTGGCCCGCCACATCCCGCGCGCCGACGCCGGCATGAAGGCCGGGCAATGGCCGAAGAACGGCCTCACCGGCTTCGAACTGGAAGGCAAGAAGCTCGGCGTGATCGGCCTGGGCCGGATCGGCGGCACGGTCGCGCGCAAGGCCCAGGGCATCGGCATGGAAGTGGCCGCGCACGACCCGTTCCTGCCCGCGTCCGCCGCCGGCAAGGGCAGCGTGCCGCTGAAGACGCTGGAGGAACTGCTGGCCTGGGCCGACATCGTCACCCTGCACATCCCGCGCACCAAGGAAACCACCAACCTGCTGTCGGAAGCGAGCATGCGCTCGATGAAGAAGGGCGCCTACCTGATCAACGCCGCGCGCGGCGGCCTGGTCGACGAGGCCGCGCTGCTGGCGCTGGTCGAGGAAGGCCATATCGCCGGCGCCGCGCTGGATACCTTCGTCACCGAACCGCTGCCGGCCGATTCGCCGCTGCGCGACAACCCCAAGCTGATCCTGACCCCGCACCTGGGCGCGTCCACCAGCGAAGCGCAGCAGGCGGTGAGCACGATCCTGGCGCGGCAGATCATCGACTTCGTCGCCACCGGCGCGGTCGCCGGCTGCGTCAACCTGCCGCCGCTGACCGCCGAAGCCGCGCGCGAAGTCGGCCCGTGGATGCCGCTGATGTCGGCGCTGGGCCGCCTCGCCGCGCGCCTGGTGCCGGCGCCCACGCGTCTGGAAATCACCTACGCCGGGCGCACCGAAGCGCTCGACACGCGGCCGTTGTCGCGCTTGCTGGTAGCAGCGTTGCTCGGCACCGCGTCGGGCCGGGTCACCCCGGTCAACGCATTGCAGGAAGCCGCCGCGCGCGGGCTCATCGTGTCGGAAACCCTCGGCGGCAACGGCGATGGGTTCGACCGCCTGCTCAAGCTGCGCGTGGTCGGTGAGAACCGCACCCGCGAGATCGAGGCGACCTTGCATCGCGGCCCGCGCGTGGTCCGCCTGGACGGGGTGGAGATCGAATTCGACCCGCAGGCGCACGTGCTGCTGCTGCGCAACGAGGACCGCCCCGGCATGATCGGCGTGGTCGGCTCCACCCTCGGCGCGGCCGGCGTCAACATCGTCAATTTCGCTCTCGGTGCGGCCGGCGACGGCCAGGCGCGCGCGGCGATCACCGTCGACCGTCCGGTCAACGACGAGCAACTGGCGGCGCTGCGCGCGACCCCGGGCATCCTCTCGCTGGCGCAGGTGTAAGCGCATGCGCATCCTGCTCGCCCGTCACGGAGAAACCCCCTGGAACGCCGAAGGCCGCTACCAGGGACAGGAAGACATCGCGCTGTCGCCGGTCGGCGAAGGCCAGGCGCGCGCGTTGGCCGCGCGCCTGCGCGAAGTGCCGATCACCCGCGCGGTGGCCTCGCCGCTGTCGCGCGCGCGCCGCACCGCCGAGCTCGCGCTCGGCGAGGAGCGCGCGTCGATGCTCAAGCTCGACCCGGGCCTGATGGAAATCGCCCACGGCACCTGGGAAGGCCTGCTCGCCAGCGAAATCCGCGAGCGCGACGGCGACCGCCTGCGCGCCTGGCGCGACACCCCGCACGAGGTGCTGATGCCCGGCGGCGAATCGATCGTGCACGTGCTCGACCGCGCCTGGCCCGCGTTCGCGCGCGCCTGCGAAGGCCTGAAAGACGACGACACCTTGCTGGTGGTCGCCCACGACGCGGTCAACCGGGTGCTGCTGTGCAAGATCCTCGGCATCCCGCTGGCGAAGTTGTGGACGTTCCGGCAGGCGCCGACCACGCTCAATCTGCTCGAAGGCGATCACGTGGACCGGCTCGAAGTGGTGCGGCTCAACGATTGCAGCCATCACACCGCGTTGTTCGGCGAGGCGGTGCATCGGGCGTTGTGAACGCGCGCAGCCGCGCCGACTCGGCCGCGCGCCGCACCGCAACGACGCGCGGCGTCGCGGCCGATTCGCGCTGGGGCGTCGATATGCTCCAATAACCCCGCGCGCCGCAGGACGCGGCGCCTTCAGGGGGCAACATGATCGATCCACGCGTTCTCGCGCGCGCCACGGCTGCAGTCGTGGCGTTGGCGCTGTCTGCCGGCGTTTGCGTACAGGCGCAGCCGGTGACCCTGGTACGCGATCCCGGCACGCCGACGGCGAGCCAGCTGTCGCGGATCCAGGCCAATCCGTTTCAAGTCGGCCCGCCCGGATCGCGGCCGTCTTCGTCGCCGTCCGAGCCGTGCGCGCCGCCGCCGGCGACGCCCCGGCAGCCGCCGGTGTATCCGCCAGAGATGAAGGGCCAGCCCGCGCCGCCGGCGCTGGTGCTGGTGCTGTCGCTGGATCACTGCGGCCAGGTCACCCAGGTGCACGTCGAGCACAGCACCGGTGTGGCCGCGTTCGATCAATCCGGCATCGATGCGGCCAAGACCTGGCGGCTGAGTCCCGAAATCAAGGACGGCAAGCCGGTGCCGTCGCGGGTGCGGGTGCCGATCCAGTTCCAGGACGATTCGGCCGCAGCCGCCGCCGCGCCGTCTGCCGCCGCCGCAGGCGGCAAGGGCAAGCTGCCCAGCGTCGAGGCGATGTACGCGGGCTGGAAGCGCATGCAGGTGCCCAAGGCCGCGCTGAACGCCGACGGCACGATGCCCGGCTATCTGCCCGATCCGCAGCCGATGCGCGGCGGTTTCGACGAAATCCTGCGCCAGCTCAAAAGCGAACGGCGGCTGGAATCGCAGGAGGGCGGCGTCGACCGTTACGTCAGCGACGACGTCTTCGATATTTCCAACTGGGACGTATTCGAACGCGGCTTCGTGTTCTCGCCGGCGATCGTGCGCATGCGCCTGGTGAGCGACGGCGAGAAGGCGTTCTGGGTGACCAGTTCGATCTGTGCGGCGCGCGCGCCGGACGGCGATTGCGCCAAGCTCGAAGAGTTCCTGCGCGTGTCGGCCAAACCGCAGACGCCGAAACCGCCGCCGCCGTCGCCGCCGCCGGGTTTGCGCGACGGCAAGCGCTGAGCTTGGCCCGATGGGCGAGCGGCCGATCGATGCCGTATGGCTGTGTTCCAATAGCCGCCGCCGCGGGACGCGGCGCGATTGGCGGGGCATTGTGAAACCACTGCGTATCGTGTTGACCACCTGGCTCGCTACGGCCGCGTGCGCGTTCGCACCGAGCGCCTCGGCGCAGACAGTGCTGCCCGGCGAAGGCGGGGCGATGCCGGCGGACTGCCCGCCCGGCGTCGCCACGCGCGCGGCGCCGGCGTTTCCGCTCGAGATCTACGGCGCGTCCGGCACCGCCACGCTGGTGCTGGACCTCGACCGTTGCGGCGTGGTCCAGCAGATATGGATCGAACGCGATTCGGGCTATACCGCGTTCGATCTCGCCGCGATCGATGCCGCGCGCAGCTGGCGGCTCACGCCGGAATTGCGCGCTGGCGTCGCGGTGCCATCGCGGGCGCGGGTGCCGGTCGATTTCCAGGCGCCGAGCGCGCGCGAGTTCGTCGAATATCAGGCCAAGGCGCAGATCGAATGGGACCAACTGTGGCCCTTGCTGCAAGTGCCCGCGGTCCCCGCCGCGCGCGACGGCAGCCTCGACGGTTATCAGCCCGATCCGTTGTCGATGCAGCCGGGCACAGCGCAGGCCTTGAGTGCGCGCGTGCGCGCCGAAGGCCGGCCGATTCCCGGCGGCGTGCTGGGCTGGCCGGCGTATCAGCTGACTGAGGCGGGGCAGCGTTTCCGCTGGCTGCTGACCATCGCCGGCGACGCCGCCGCACCGGCGCTGGTGCGCCAGCGCCTGGTCAGCGACGGCGAAAAATCGTTCTGGGCCAGCCGCACGCTGTGCGACGGCGACGCGGCGGCCTGCGCCAAGTGGGAGAAGCAACTGCGACGCTGGCCGCGGCAGCAGCCTGGCCAGCCGTTGCCGAAAGAGTTGCCGGTGAACGTGCCGGCGCCGGATCGGCAGCCGCAACTGCGTCCGATCGGCCCGCAGCCGGGCGGCGCCGCGCCGGCGGACGCGGACGATGCGCCCCGGCCGGTGTGGCGACGCACGCCGGCGCCGGCGGATTCCGGGCGTGGCGATTCCGGGCGAAGCCGGAAATCCACCGAACCGGCCTAGCGCCATCGCAGCATTGCGTAGCGACGAAAACGCGATGGTTCGTGTCCGAGTGTAGGAGCGGCGCAAGCCGCGACCGCGAATTCGCAACTACGACGGGCCGACGCAATAGCTGCGTTTTCGCGGTCGCGACTCGCGTCGCTCCTACAGGGGGCGTTCCGCGGCGGCTTGCGTCGCCCGATGCGCCCAGATCGGCGACAATAGCCGCATGCAAACCCGCTCCCTCGCCGACTGGCTCTCCTACATCGAACGCATCCACCCCAAGTCCATCGACATGGGGCTCGAGCGCATCCGCGAAGTCCATCAGCGCCTGGGCTTGACCTGCCCCGGCCGCGAGGTGGTCACCGTCGGCGGCACCAACGGCAAGGGCTCCACGGTCGCCTTCATCGAGGCCATCGCCCGTGCCGACGGGCGCCGGGTCGGCGCCTACACCTCGCCGCACCTGTTGGCCTACAACGAGCGCATCCGCATCGACGGCGCGGATGCGGCCGATGCCGACATCGTCGAAGCGTTCGAGGCCATCGAGGCCGCGCGCGGCGAGACCGCGCTGACCTATTTCGAATACGGCACCCTGGCCGCGCTGTGGCTGTTCGAGCGCGCCGGGCTGGATCTGGCGATCCTGGAAGTGGGCCTGGGCGGGCGGCTGGACGCGACCAACCTCGTCGATGCCGACGTGGCGGTGATCACCACGGTCGACCTCGACCATCAGGACTACCTCGGCGACGACCGCGAGAGCATCGGCTTCGAGAAGGCCGGCATCGCCCGCGGCTTCAAGCCGCTGGTGCTCGGCGACGACGATCCGCCGTCGAGCGTGTTGCGCCATGCGTATCTGATCGGCGCTTCGGCGGTGCGCGCGGGCTGCGATTTCTTCTTCGCCCCGGCGGCGGACGACGCGGCGCGCTGGAGCTGGCGCGAGGTCGGTTACGAGGCCGAACTGCCGCGCCCGGCCCTGGCCGCGCCGGTGCAGATGCGCAACGCCGCGGTGGCGATCGCCGCGCTGCGCGCGCTGGAGACGGCGCCGAGCGAGGCGGCGCTGGCCAAGGGCGTGACGCAGGCGCGCGTGGCCGGCCGCTTGCAGCGGTTCGAACGCGGCGGCGCCGAGATCCTGGTCGACGTCGGCCACAACCCGCAGGCCGCGCGCGAACTGGCCGCATGGCTCGACGCGCAGCCGCCGCGGCCGACCCGTGCGGTGTTCGCCGCGCTCGGCGACAAGGACGCGGCCGGCGTGGTCGCGGCCCTGGGCGAGCGCATCGACGCCTGGCATCTGGCCGGCCTGAGCGGCCCGCGCGGGGTGACGGTGGACGCGTTCGCGCAGCGCTTGAGCGACACCGCCGCCGCAGCCGGGCAGCGCCACGCCAGCGTCGCCGAGGCTCTGGCCGCGGCGCGCGCGGCGGCGGGCGAGGGCGAACGCATTCTGGTGTTCGGCTCGTTCCATACCGCGGCCGAGGCCTTGCAGGCGCTCGCCGACGAGTAAGCCCGTCGCCGGCCTTTCAGCCGCGAAAGCGCGATGCGCTTGTGGGAGGGCCTTCAGGCCCGATGCTTTCCTGTCAGGTCGAGGCGATCGGGCAGGAAAGCATCGGGCCTGAAGGCTCTCCCACCCACATCAGCGGCCTGTTTTCATCCCGCAAACGCACCCGATGCGCAGCGCGTTTTTCTGAACGCCTAACCGGACCGCGCCGCCGGTCCCCGGCCGGGGTGCCGGCCGGAGGTATAATTCGCACGGCACCCCGGCCAGCGAGCGACTGAGTAGCGATGGAACCTGCCCTGAAACAGCGATTGATCGGTGCGTTGGTGTTGATCGCACTGGCGGTGATCTTCCTGCCCATGCTGATCAAGGGCCCGGCGCCCGAAAGCGGCGCCTCCGATGTGCCGCTGACCCTGCCCGACCAGCCGCAGGGCGGTCAGACCGAAACCCGCGAGCTGCCCCTGGTGACCCCGGGCGATGCGCCTTCGAGCGGCATGGTCGGCATGGAACGTCCGCAGCCCGAGCCCAACGGCGCCGCGCCGGCCGGCAACGGCCAGACCCTGCCGACGGTGGACACCGCCGCCGGCCGCCAGGGCATGCAGCCGGCCGCCACCGCCGGCGGCGATTACGCGGTGAGCTTCGGCAGCTACGCCAGCGCCGGCGACGCCGACCGGGTCATCGCCGCGCTGCAGGGCGCGCGCCTGCCGGGCTATCAGGAAACCGCGGCCGGCGCCAACGGCCGCACCGTCTACCGCGTGCGCATCGGCCCGTTCGCGACCCAGGCCGACGCCGAAGCCGCGCGCCTGAATTCGACCAAGGTGCGCAACGACATCAACGCCAAGGTGGTCGTGCTCAACGCCGCCGACCTGGCCTCGGGCCCGGCGCCTGCGCCGGCCAAGCCAACCAAGCCCGCGGCGCTCCCGCCGGAGCTCCCCAAGCCCGCGAAGCCCGAACCAGCCAAACCGGTCGCGGCCAAGCCGGCTGAAACCAAGCCGGCCGAAACCAAGCCCACCGCCAAGCCGGCCGAAACCAAGCCGGTCGCCGCAGCCAAGCCCGAGCCTGCCAAACCCGCTCCCGCCAAGCCCGAACCGGCCAAGCCCGCCGCCGCCGGCACCGGCTTCGCGGTCCAGCTCGGCGCCTTCGGCAACGCCGAGGAAGCCAACAAACTGCGCGACCGCGCCCGCGCGGCCGGTTTCAGCGCATTCGTCGAACAGGTCCGCACCGACAAGGGCACGCTCAACCGCGTGCGCATCGGTCCGGTGGTCAATCGCGCCGACGCCGACAAGCTCAAGGGCCAGGTCGCGGCCAAGCTCGGCATCGGCGACGCGCTGGTCAAGCCGCACCCGTGACCCACGGGCGCGACGCGACCGCAACCGGCTGCCAGGCGACGGCGGCCGCAAACGCTAGGGAGTAAGGCGAAATGACGGCTCTGGACTGGGGCTTGCTGCTGATCGTGGCGCTGTCGGCCCTGTTGGGCATGGCGCGCGGCCTGATCGGCGTGGCGGTATCGCTGGGGGCCTGGCTGCTGGCCGGGCTGGGCGCGTTCCTGTTCGGCGGCGAAGTCGCCCGCGGGCTCAGCGACAGCGGCGTGAGCTGGGGTTCCTACATCGGCGGCTACACCCTGTGCTTCGCCGCGATCTGGCTCACCGTGAGCATCCTGGGCTGGGTGATCCGCACCGTCGCCCACTCCTACGGCCTGTCGGAGATGGACCGGCTGATGGGCCTGGGCCTGGGCACCCTGCGCGGGCTGATCTTCGCCTGCGCGCTGCTGGTGGTGCTGGCCATGAGCACGCTGCCGCGCGAGCGCACCTGGCGCGAGTCGAGCGTGGCCAAGCTGCTGATGCCGGGCGCCCACCTCATGCGCAGCGCGCTGCCCGACGCGATCGCGCGCAAGGTCGACCTGGAAGGCCGCGGCGGCTCGCTGCAGGAGACCGTGCAGGCCGAGGCCGGGCAGGTCGAAAAGAACCTCAAGGGCAAGATGAAGTCGACCGGCAGCGGCCTGACCGGCGGTTTCGGCGGCCTGCCCAATCCGCTGGGCGGGTTGTCCGGCGGGCAGGGTATGGGCGGCGACCCGGCCCAGGTGCAGCCCGAGGCCTTGCCCGAACCGCAGTCGCGCTCGCGCGGCGGCGGCGGCGGTGTCGGCGGGTTCACCGATCTGCTCCCCGGCGCTATGCGCGATCTGTTGCCGCAGCAGGCGCCGCCGGCCCGTCACGGCGACGGCGCACGCGCGCCGCGCGGCGCCGAAGCCGGCCGGATCCGCGACGATGGCCGCCCGGTCGACGCCAACAACGACGACGCCTACGTGCGCTGAGACGCCGGCGCGCGCCCCGGCGGCGCGCGCGGCGGCTTGCAAACCCGCGCCCGCGCCGCCATGTGCGGGCATACCTAACCCGCTGTTTCGCGTCCGCGTTCGCCGCCATCACTGCATTGGCGGCCGCCTCGGGCGATAATCGCCGCCGCGACGCGCGCCCGGTCGCGCGCCGCGATCGTCGTTTCGGCCGGCCTGCGGATCGCAGCCCCGGCCGCGACCCGCCCGGCGCCGCGGCCCACCACGGCGGCTTCACGACTCATCACGCGTCCCCACGCGACACGACAGGCAGGACCAGCGCTATGTGCGGCATTCTCGGAATCGTCGGCAACACGGATGTCGCCGCTCAGCTCTACGACGGACTCACGGTGCTGCAGCATCGCGGCCAGGACGCGGCCGGCATCGCCACCGCCGACGGCGCGCGCCTGCGCGTGCACAAGGGCAACGGCCTGGTCAGCGACGTGTTCGACGAGGCCTCCATGCGCCTGCTCGAAGGCCGCGTCGGCATCGGCCACTGCCGCTATCCCACCGCCGGCAGCGAAGGCTCCGACGAGGCCCAGCCGTTCTACGTCAACTCGCCGTTCGGCATCGCGCTGGCCCACAACGGCAACCTGATCAACACCGACACCTTGCGCCGCGAGGTGTTCGAGCAGGATCGCCGCAACGTCAACACCGAGTCCGACTCGGAAGTGCTGCTCAACGTGTTCGCGCACGAGCTCGACCGCCAGCGCGCGCTGACCCCGGAGGCTGCGTTCGCTGCGATCGAGGGCGTGCACCGCCGCTGCATCGGCGGCTACGCAGTGGTCGCCACCGTGCTCGGCCTGGGCCTGGTCGCGTTCCGCGACCCGCATGGCATCCGCCCGCTGGTGCTGGGCAAGCGCCGCAGCGGCGGCCAGGACGAATACGCCATCGCCTCCGAATCGGTGGCGCTGGACCTGCTCGGCTTCGAGCGCGTGCGCGACGTGCGCCCGGGCGAGGGCATCGTGGTCACCGCGCGCGGCGAGCTGTTCACCAAGCAGTGCGCGGAAGTGCGCACGCACACCCCGTGCATCTTCGAATACGTCTACTTCGCCCGTCCCGACTCGATGATGGACGACGTCTCGGTGCACAAGGCGCGCATGCGCATGGGCCAGACCCTGGGCGAGAAGATCCTGCGCCTGCGTCCGGACCACGACATCGACGTGGTCATCCCGATTCCCGACACCTCGCGCGACTCGGCCCTGGAAATCGCCAACACCCTGGGCGTGAAGTACCGCGAAGGCTTCATCAAGAACCGCTACGTCGGCCGCACCTTCATCATGCCGGGGCAGGGCGAGCGGGCCAAATCGGTACGGCGCAAGCTCAACCCGATTCCGCTGGAGTTCCGCAACCGCGTGGTGCTGCTGGTGGACGACTCGATCGTGCGCGGCACCACCTCGCGCCAGATCGTGCAGATGGCGCGCGACGCCGGCGCGCGCAAGGTTTATCTCGCTTCGGCGGCGCCGGCGGTGCGGCATCCGAACATCTACGGCATCGACATGCCCTCGGCCGAGGAACTGGTCGCGCACGGCCGCACCGACGATCAGGTGCAGGAACTGCTGGGCTGCGACTGGCTGATCTACCAGGATCTGGACGCGCTGGAGCAGGCGGTGTCCGGGCCCAAGCACCGCATCGACCATTTCGATTCGTCCTGCTTCAACGGCGAATACGTGACCGGCGTGGAGCCGGGCTATTTCGAACGTATCCAGCAGATGCGCTCGGACGACGCCAAGAAGACCCGCCGCGCTTCGTGAGCGCGGCGCGGCTTTCGTCTCGGCTTACGCCGCCGCGTCCGCCACATCCGCCGTATCCGCGCTAGATCCCGGGCTTCGGATACCCCCCAACCCCGTCATTCCGGCGAAAGCCGGAATCCATTTTGATCTTGCTGTTGCTGTTGCTGTCGCCAAGCGCAAGCGCAAGCGCACAAGCAAAATCAAAATGGATTCCGGCTTTCGCCGGAATGACGGGGGATGAAGCGAGCGAGGCGATCTCGCGAGCCCGCGTCGTCGCCCTCCGCCCAAGCCCGCCGCTGCCCGCATGATCGCCACCCCAGCCACCCTGTTCGACGCCGCCCGTGCCTGCCTCGACGCCGCCACGCCGCAGGCCAAGGTCGAACTGACCTTCGCCTGCGCGCAGGCGTTCGCGCGCGGCGAACTGGCGACGCCAGCCGATGCGCCGGCGCCCGAGCCGATCCGCATGCCCGGCCGGCCGACCAAGCCGGCATTGGTGCATCCGCGCGAACTGCCCAAGCGCGGCTTCGGCACCGCAGAAGGCCGCGCCGCCTTCGTCCACGCCATCGCCCACATCGAGTTCAACGCCATCGACCTGGGCTGGGACGCGGTCTACCGCTTCCGCGGCCTGCCGGCGCAGTTCTATGCCGACTGGGTCGGCGTGGCCAACGACGAGGCGCGCCATTTCCAGCTGCTGCGCGGCCGCCTGCAGGCGCTGGGTTACGACTACGGCGATTTCGATGCCCACAACGGCCTGTGGGAAATGGCCGAGAAGACCGCCCATGACGGCCTGGCGCGCATGGCGCTGGTGCCGCGGGTGCTGGAAGCGCGCGGGCTCGACGTGACCCCGGGCATGATCGTCAAGCTGCGCTCGATCGGCGACACCGCCACCGTCGCGATCCTGGAAACCATCCTGCGCGAGGAAGTCGGCCACGTCGCCGCCGGCTCGCGCTGGTTCCGCTGGTATTGCGAGCGCGCCGGCGTCGATCCGCATCCGCGCTTCCGCGAGCTGCTGGCCGAGTACGCCCGCGCGGTGTTGTACGGGCCGTTCAATTTCCCGGCGCGCAGCGAGGCCGGCTTCGACGACGAAGAGCTGCGCATGCTCGAGGCTTTCGCCGGCCCGCGCGACTGACCCGCTTTTGCTTTTGTAGGAGGGACTTCAGTCCCGACGCTTTCGGCTCAGATCGCCGCGAGCGGGCACAACAGCATCGGGACTGAAATCCCTCCAACAAAAGCGCCCACAAAAAAACACATCTGCGCGCGCTCGCTGCGCCGCATCACGCCGCCACCCTCGCGCGCAAAGCGCCGCCCCGGCGGATATGCCAAGGTCGCCCTTCCACAGACCAGGAAGGGGGACGCTGTGAGACCGACGATTCCGCTGTTCGCCGCATCGCTGTTGGCCTGCGCGCCGTTGCACGCGCCGGCCGCCGGCCCCGGCGCGGACGATTACGCCCGCGCCGAGAAAGTGCTGGACTACAACCTCAAGGGCAAAGTGCGCAACGCCACGGTCGACCCGAACTGGCTCGCCGACGGCCGCTTCTGGTATCGCCGCGATGGCGCGGCCGGCGCCGAGTATGTGTTGATCGATCCGGCCAAGCGCAGCCGCGAGCCGTTGTTCGATCCGGCGCGTCTGCGCGCGGCGTTGGCCGCCGCTACGAACGCGCCTGCGACCGACGCCGCCTTGGCGCCGGTGTCCGTGCGGATCGAAAACGGCGCGCTGCACGCGCGCTTCGTCGCCGGCGCGACGACGTGGTCGTGCGATCTGTCGGCGTACAACTGCAAAACTTCCACTGTGGCCGCGGCCGATCCGCTGTGGCTGCCGTCGCCCGACGGCGAGCGCGCCTTGCTGGTGCGCGAGCACAACCTGTGGCTGCGCGACCTGCGCAGCGGCGGCGAACGCCAGCTCACCCGCGACGGCGAAGCGCATTACGGCTATGGCGTGCTGCCGGATTTCGCCCTGCACGCGGTGCCGCGGCAGCAGGGCAAATGGAAGACCCCGCCGATGACGGTGAGCTGGTCGCCCGACGGCAAGCGCGTGTTCGGCACCCGCTACGACGAGCGCAAGGTCAAACCCTATCCGATGGTGGCGATGGCGCCGGACGACGGCTGGCGGCCCAAGGTCTACGACATTCGCCTGGGCTTGCTGGGCGAGGCGGATGCCGCGCGCGACGAGTGGTACTCCATCGATGTCGCGGCCGCCAAGGTGCGCCGCATCGCGATCCCGGCCGGTTGGAACCACGCGATCGAATCCGATGTGCTGGGCTGGTCGGCCGACGGCCGCCGCGTGTACGCGCCGATCGCGCGCTACGACCGCCCGGCGCGGATGCAGCTGACCGAGATCGACCTCGACAGCGGCAACACCCGCGCGCTGCTGGAAGAACGCTCCGACACCCGCATCCAGCTCAACGATTTCCTCTACAGCCGCCCGGCGGTAGCGGTGCTCGGCGCGCGCAAGCAGATCGTGTGGTTCTCCGAGCGCGACGGTTGGGGCCATCTCTATCTTTACGGTCTGGACGACGGACGCCTGGTCCGCCGCATCACCTCGGGGCCGTGGCTGGTGCGCGACGTCGTCGGCGTCGACGAAAAACGCGGGGAGCTGTTGTTCACCGCCGGCGGACGCGAGCCCGGCGATCCGTATCAGCGCCGGCTGTACCGGGTGTCGCTCGACGGCGGCGAGCCGACCTTGCTGACGCCGGAAGCGGCCGACCACGCCATCGAGACCGGCGCCAGCGCGATCCTCGGCGGCCCGCCGAACGCTCCGCTCTCGCCCGACAGCGCTTATGTGGTCGACAGCTATTCCACCCTCGACGCCGCGCCGCGCACGGTGCTGCGCTCCACCCGCGACGGCGCGGTGGCGATGGAGCTCGAACGCGCCGACGACAGCGCGGTGCGCGCCGCCGGCTGGGTGCCGCCGCAGCGGCTCAAGTTCACCGCCGCGGACGGCCGCAGCGAGATCTGGGCCACGGCCTATTTCCCGCCGGACTACGCCAAGGACAAGGCCAAGCCCAAGCAGTACCCGGTGATCGACGCGTTCTACGGGGGGCCGCAGATCAACAACGCGCCGGTCGACTTCGTCGACGCCGCGGCCACCACCAATCCGATCTCGCGCTCGGCTCTGGCGCGGCTGGGCTTCGTGGTGATCACCATCGACGCGCGCGGCACGCCGGGCCGCTCGCAGGCGTTCCACGACGTCAGCTTCGGCGACTTCGCCGATCCGCAGATCGACGACCATGTCGCGGCGATCGAGCAACTCGCGCAGCGTTTTCCCGGCATCGACCTCGGCCGCGTCGGCGTCTACGGCCATTCCTTCGGCGGCTACGTCTCCACCCGGGCGATGCTGCACCGGCCGGATGTCTACAAGGTCGCGGTGTCCTCGGCCGGCCCGCACAACTACCAGGGCATGTACGGCGGCGGTGTCAACGGCCTGGAACGGCTGCTCGCCGGGCCGCCGGACTACGGCGACGGCCGCCGCGTCCAGCCTACGCCCGGCGCGGTGCCGAACAACTATCGTCCGCTCGACAACGCGGCGCTGGCCGACAAGCTGCAGGGCAAGCTGATGCTGGTGATCGGCGATCTCGACGAGAACGCGCTGCCGGCGGTGACCCTGCAGTTCTCCGCGGCGCTGATCCGAGCCAACAAGGACTTCGACCTGCTGTACCTGCCGAACCAGAACCACGAGCTGTTCCGCAACGACGCGTATTACACGAGGCGGATGTGGGATTACTTCGTCGAGCATCTGGGCGGGCACAAGCCGCCGGCGGGGTACAAGCTGGCGCCGCCACCGGGCAAGCCGACCGGGCAGGCGTTCTGATGTGCGGGCGCCGGCGTCGCATCCGGGCAGGTGTCCGGGTGCGTCGCCGGCGAGCCGTTCCTGGCATCGCCTGCTTGCGCGATACTGCCGCTGCCGTATCGGCAGCGGCGGCCCCATCAAGGACGAACCGGAACAACGGATGGACGCGCAGCGCAACGAATCGATCGTCGGACCTTCCTTCCTGCGCGAACGCGCCTGGCGCAAGTTCGCGCGCGATGCTCTGTGGGCGCTGGCCTTGATGTGCTGCGTGGCCGGCGCGGCCGTGGCGCGACAGCGGCAGTATGTGGCCGAGAGCTTCGCCAAGGGCGACTTCGTCGCCAGGGTCTATGACCAAAGCAAGAGAGCGACCAAGAGCGACTCCGGCTCCACGGTTTACGATCAAAGCGAACTGGTACGCGCTTACGGCCCAGGCTGGGTCTCGGTGGAAAACGGCATGCAGTACCGCTGGTACCGCGACGCCGGGTCGGATCGCTGGCTGCGGTTGGCCAGCGACATGGATGCGGCGCCGTTCTATCGCATCATCGATGAAATGCTGGTGCTGTCCTTCGGCCCGCCGCGCGCGGTGGCCGGGAGGACCGAATCGCTGGCCGCAGTGGAGTTGTTCGGCGTGACGCTGGGCAGCCCCGCCGACGCTGCGGTCAAGGCGGCGAAAAGCCGGCACTGGCTGCGTCGCGGCCCGATGCGGCTGCTGGGACAGCGAGTCGAGGAAATCGAATTCCTCACGCGTGGGCGGGACGACGGCATGATTTATCGCTACTACTTGCGCGAAGGAAAAGTCGTCGGATTGTCGGTCGGCGTCACCGAGTAGACGCGTCTGCGCGCCGTCAGACGGCTGCATGACGTGTAAACGTATACGCCCGCGCGCCGCCATTTCGCCGGCCAACGACGATAGACAACGTCACACAGCGCCGAATCTTGCGACCGCGCCTGCGCCGGCGATGACACCCCGCGCACACGATCCGCGCCGAATCCATCAAATGACGCCGATCTGAAATACGCCTTTCACACGTCCAGAACAGACTTCCGGCCTTCGCTCCTTGCCGCCCGGAGCGAATGACGCGAGGGATCGCGCCAGTGGCGGTCCCCCATAAAAATCGGAAGTCCCATGACGACGAAGACGACGCTCCTCGCCGCCTCGATCCTGCTGTGCCTGCATGCGGGCCACACCTTCGCCGCCGAAGCGCCTGCGGCCGATGCCGCGCCCGCCGACGCCACCGCCGATGCCGGCCGCGACGCCACCACGCTCGACGCGGTGTCGGTGGTCGGCACCGGCCAGACCCGCCAGGTGCAGGCGCTGGGCCGCGCCGAACTGCAGCGCGAAGCCGCCGGCACCAACCCGCTCAAGGTGATGGCCAAGCTGCCGGGCGTGCACTTCCAGAGCTCCGATCCGTGGGGCAATTACGAGTGGTCGAGCAAGCTCAGCATCCGCGGCTTCTCGCAGCAGCAGCTCGGCTTCACCCTCGACGGCGTGCCGCTGGGCGACATGAGCTACGGCAACCACAACGGCCTGCACATCGGCCGCGCGATCACCTCCGAGAACCTGTCCGGCGCCGAGCTGTCGCAGGGTTCGGGCGCGATCGACACCGCGTCGTCGGGCAACCTCGGCGGCACCTTGCGTTTCTTCAGCTCCGATCCGGCTTCCGAGTTCGGCGTGCGCCTGGCCCAGACCCTGGGCAGCGATTCGACCAGCCGCAGCTTCGTGCGCCTGGACACCGGCGACCACAACGGCTTCAGCGCGTATCTGAGCGGCGTCTACCACACCACCGACAAGTGGAAGGGCGACGGCCCGCAGCGCGGCACCCAGTTCAACGGCAAGTTCGTCTACGCCGGCGAAGACTTCAAGATCACCGGTTACGCCGACTCCTCGCGCCGCCGCGAAACCGACTACGCGGATTTGTCGCTGGAATCGGCCAAGCGTCTGGGCATGGACTGGGACAACTACGCCAAGGACTGGCAGCGCGCCATCGACGCGGCCAACGGCGTGTTCCGCGGCGGCGTCACCAGCCTGGACGATGCCTACTACATCGCCCGCGGCGTGCGCGACGACGATCTGGTGTATCTGAGCGCCGAGTGGAACGCCTCGCCCGACGTGACCCTGGCGGCCACCGTCTACTACCACACCAACGAAGGCCAGGGCCATTGGGCCACGCCGTATTCGAAGTCGCCGACGGTGCCGTTGCGCATGCGCACCACCGAATACGACATCGAGCGCACCGGCTTCATGCCGAGCCTGAGCTGGCAGCTCGGCAACCACCGCCTGCAGGCCGGCCTGTGGCTGGAGAAGAACGACCACGGCGTGCAGCGCAATTTCTACGACCTCAAGGCGACCGAGCCGCCGAACGACATCTTCTTCTACCGCAACCCGTCCGAGCGCGTGTTCCGCCAGCGCTTCGACACCGACACGCGCATGTACTACGTGCTCGACCACATGGAGTTCGCCGACGGCCGCCTGGCCGTGGACGCGGGCTTCAAGGGCCTGCGCGTGGAGACCGACGGCAAGACCCTGATCGGCGGCGCCAGCCGCGCCAGCGGCAAGCTGGTGTCGGAAGACAACTTCCTGCCGCAGCTGGGCGCGCGCTGGCAGCTCAGCGAGCACGAGGAAATCTTCGGCTCCTACAGCGAGAACCTGTCGGCGTTCCGCACCGGCGTCAACGGTCCGCATTCGACCTCGCAGGCGGCGTTCAACGCGGCGGTGGGTTCGCTGGAACCGGAAAGCTCCAAGACCTTCGAAGCCGGCCTGCGCACCAGCCGCGACCAGATCGAAGCCTCGGTGGCGGTGTACCGGGTCAACTTCGAGAACCGCCTGCTGGCGATCGCGCGTTGCGCCGGCATCGTCGGCTGCGCGTCGAGCTTCGCCAACGTCGGCGATGTGGAAAGCCGCGGCGCCGAGATCACCGTGCAGTGGAAGCCGATCGCCGGGCTGACCTGGTATCACTCGTTGGCGTTCAACGATTCGCAGTACGAGTCGGATTATCTCGACGGCACCACCCTGGTGCGCACCCGCGGCAAGCAGGTGGTCGACGCGCCCAAGCGCCTGTACGCGACCGAGCTGCGCTGGGAGCGAGACGGCCTGTCGCTGCAACTGGGCGCCAAGTACACCGACAAGCGCTACCTGACCTACCTCAACGACTCCAAGGTCGACGGGTTCTGGGTGGTCGACGCGTCGGCGTCGTACGAGTGGAAGCAGCTGTCCTGGGCCGATGCGTTCAAGCTGCAGTTGAACGCGACCAATCTGTTCGACAAGGAATACTTCGGCAGCATCGGCACCAACGGCTTCGTCGCCTCGGATCCGAAGGGCCTGAATTACACCTTGCAGTCGGGCGCGCCGCGGCAGCTGTTCGTGACGGCGGAAGTGAAGTTCTGATCGAAGTGGTCCGCGCCCGCGAGGGCGCCGGACAAACGAACGCCCGCGTTGCCGCGGGCGTTCGTTTTTGTGGCGGACGCATCGAACGCGGGGCGTAGCGACTGCAGGAGCGGCGCGAGCCGCGACCGCGACACCGCCGATACGAGGCAACCGGCTACCCCGCGGTCGCGGCTCGCGCCGCTCCTACAGGTAGGCCATGCGGGTTTTTGAGCGAATTGATGCGGCCGTTCGCGAATGCCGGACGCAGCCCCTGTAGGAGCGGCGCAAGCCGCGACCGCGGCACCGCACACACGACGCAACCGGCTATCCCGCCGAATCAGTCCAGCGTCTGCAGGCGCATGCCGTCGCGATCCACTCGCAGCACCGAACCCTGCTCGTACCAATCGCCGAGCACCACGCGCTTGCGCGGGCGGCCGCCGGCGTCGAGCGCGTGGATCGCAGGGCGATGGGTGTGGCCGTGGATCATCGTGTCCACGCCGTAGCGCACGAAGGTTTCCTCGACCGTGACCGGGGCGACGTCGGTGATGGTTTCCATGCGCCCGGCGTCCTTGAGCCCGGCCTGGTGCGCCTTGCTCGCCGCGCGCGCCTGCTGGGCGAAGGCGAGGCGGGCGGCCAGCGGCTGGGCCAGGAACTGGGCCTGCCACAGCGGGTGGCGGGTCTGGGCGCGGAACTGCTGGTAGGCGACATCGTCGGTGCACAGCAGGTCGCCGTGGCCGATCAGCACCGGCTGGCCGTACAGCACGATCACGCTCGGATCCGGCAGCAGGCGCATGCCGGCGCGCGCAGCGTAGTCGCGGCCGAGCAGGAAGTCGCGGTTGCCGCGGATGAAATGCACCGGCACGCCCGAATCGGCCAGCGCCTTGAGTTCGCGCGCGACGAAGGCGCCGGTCTCGGCCGGGTCGTCGTCGCCGACCCAGGCCTCGAACAGGTCGCCCAGGATGTACAGCGCGTCGGCGCCGCGGGCTTCGTCGCGGACGAAACGGCCGAACAGCTCGGTGATCTGCGGGCGTTCGGCGTCCAGGTGCAGGTCGGAGATGAAGAGCGTGGTCATCGGCCTAGTTTATGGCGTTTCGCCCGCAAGGCCCGTGCGGGCTGCGCGGGGCGGCTTTCGGCCCCCGGCCGGGCCCGCAAAACCCGGCGGCCCCGCATCCGTTAAAATCCCCGGTCTCCCTCCGATCCACCCGAGCCCGCGCATGACCCGCACCCGCTTCGCCCCCAGTCCCACCGGCTACCTGCACATCGGCGGCGCCCGCACCGCCCTGTATTGCTGGCTGGAAGCGCGCCGCGCGGGCGGGCAGTTCGTCCTGCGCATCGAGGACACCGACCGCGAGCGCAGCACCCAGGCGGCGATCGACGCGATCCTGGAGGCGATGGACTGGCTCGGCCTGAGCTACGACGAGGGCCCGATCTACCAGACCCAGCGCCTGGACCGTTACCGCGAGGTGGCCGAGCAGATGGTCGCCGCGGGCACTGCGTACTACGCCTACGAGACCAAGGACGAGCTGGAGACCGTGCGCAACGCCGCGCTCGCGGCCAAGGAAAAGCCGCGCTACAACGGCGCCTACCGCGAGCGCAACGAGCCGTATCGCGAGGATCCCAACCGGGTGATCCGCTTCAAGAACCCGCTGGACGGCACGGTGGTGTTCGAGGACAAGGTCAAGGGCCGGATCGAGATCGCCAACAGCGAGCTCGACGATCTGGTGATCTTCCGCGCCGACGGCTACCCGACCTACAACTTCGCGGTCGTGGTCGACGACCTGGACATGGCCATCACCGATGTCGTGCGCGGCGACGACCACGTCAACAACACGCCGCGCCAGATCAACATCTACCGCGCGCTGGGCGCGACGGTGCCGCATTTCGCCCATCTGCCGATGATCCTCGACCCCGAGGGCGCCAAGCTGTCCAAGCGCACCGGTGCGGCCGATGTGATGCAGTACCGCGACGAGGGCTATCTGCCGCACGCGCTGCTGAACTATCTGGTCCGCCTGGGCTGGTCGCACGGCGATCAGGAGATCTTCTCGATCGAGGAGATGACCCGGCTGTTCCAGCTGTCCGACGTCAACTCCAGCGCCTCGCGCCTGGACAAGGCCAAGCTGGGCTGGATGAACCAGCAGTACCTCAAGAGCGACGATCCGGCCGAGGTGGGCAAGCATCTGGAGTGGCACCTGCGCCAGCACGGCTACGACCTCGCCGCCGGCCCGGCGCCGGCCGACATCGTGATCGCGCTGCGCGACCGCGTGCAGACGCTCAAGGACATGGCCGAGCGCGCCGCGGTGTGGTTCGGTCCGCTGACCCAGTACGACGAGGCGGCGGTGGCCAAGCACCTCAACGCCGCCGCGCGCGCGCCGCTGGCCGAGGCGCGCACGCGTCTGGCGCAGCTGCCGGCGTGGACCGCCGACGCGGTCGGTGCGGCCCTGCACGAGGCCGCCGAAGCCCTGGGCCTGGGCATGGGCAAGGTCGCCCAGCCGCTGCGCGTGGCCATCACCGGCACCCAGGTCAGCCCGGACATCTCGCACACGGTCTACCTGGCCGGCCAGGCCGAGGCCTTGCAACGCATCGACGCCGCCCTTACTAAGATTCCTGCGTAATTCGGCCAGCGAAAGCCGCCGCGCCGCCACCGGAGCCCGCCATGAGCACCAGCACCGCCTGCACCGATCCCCAACACCACGTCCACGACGGCGACGGCTTCGTGCACGAGGTGGAGCGGGCCTGCGAGCAGCGCGGGCTGCGGCTCACGCCGATCCGCGCCCACGCGCTGCGCCTGATCGCCGATGCGGGCAGGCCGATGAAGGCCTACGACCTGCTCGACCAGATGAAGGCCACCCACGACGCCGCGGCGCCGCCGACGATCTACCGCGCGCTGGATTTCCTGCTCGAGCACGGCTTCATCCACAAGCTGGCCTCGATCAACGCCTTCGTCGGCTGCCACCATCCCGGCGCGGCCCAGCACGCGGTGCCGTTCCTGATCTGCGACACCTGCCAGTCGGCGACCGAACTGGAAGACGAGCGCATCGTCGACCTGCTCGAAGCCCGCGCGCGCGCGCTGGGCTTCGTGCCGCAGGCGCAGACTCTGGAAGTGCACGGCATGTGCGCGAACTGCGTCGAAGCCAAAGCCGTTAAGGCCTGAAAGCTCCCTGTAGGAGCGGCGCGAGCCGCGACTGCGAATCCGCAACATCGATGGAATCCTCGTCCAGGCGAATAACCTGTTGACGGGGTTGCGTCGTGGTTGCGGTTTCGCGGTCGCAGCTTGCGCCGCTCCTACAGGTAGGCCATCAGGCTTTCGCTGCGGCCGCCAGCGCCGGCGCCATCGGCTTGGCCTCGCGGATCGGCAGGTTCGCCGCCGCGGCCAGCAGCGCGAGCACGATGTCGGCGTACCACATCCAGGTGTAGGCGCCGAACTTCGCCATCGCCAGACCGCCGAGCCAGGCGCCGAAGAAGCCGCCGATCTGGTGCGACAGCAAGGTCAGGCCGAACAACGTGCCCAGGTAGCGCGGGCCGAACAGCTTGCCGACCAGGCCCGCGGTCGGCGGCACCGTCGCCAGCCAGGTCACGCCCAGGCCGGCGGCGAACAGGTAGAAGGTCAGCGGCGTCGGCGGCGAGATCAGATAGATCGCGATCAACGCCGCGCGGCTGGCGTACATGCCGGCCAGCAGGTACTTCATCCGCCAGCGCTGGCCGAGCCAGCCGGCGGCGAGGCTGCCGGCGACGTTGAACAGCCCGATCAGGCCCAGCGCCATCGCCGAGACGTTGTCAGACAGCCCGCACAGCGCGATCTCGCCGGGCAGGTGGGTGACCAGGAAGGCGATGTGGAAGCCGCAGGTGAAAAAGCCCACGTGCAGCATCCAGTAGCTGGGATTGCGCAAGGCGATGCGCAGTTGCTCGCGCAGGCCGATGCCGTCCGCCGCAGCGTTCGCGCTGGTGACCGCGGTCGCGGCTTCGCGCCGGCGCCGCAGCGGCCAGGCCAGCGGCAGCGTCGCCAGCGCGGCCACCGCCAGGGTCCACATCGCCGCCATCCAGCCGGCCGCGGCGATCACCGCCTGGACCAGCGGCGCGAACAGGAACTGGCCCATCGACCCGCCGGCGTTGATCACGCCCGCGGCCATCGAGCGCTTTTCCGCCGGGATGCGCTGGGCGGTGGCCCCGATCAGGATCGAGAAGCTGCCCGCGCCCGCGCCGGCCGCGCCGAGCACGCCGAGGGTCACCATCAGCCCCCACTGCGACGACGCGAACGGCGTCAGCGCCATGCCGGCCATCAACAGCAGGCCGCCGAACACCAACACCCGGCCCGGCCCGCGCTGGTCGGCGAGCGCGCCGAACAGCGGCTGCACCGCGCCCCAGACGAACTGGCCGATGGCCAGGGCGAAGCTGATCTCGGCGATGCCCAGGCCGGTGCTGTGGCCGATCGGCTTGATCAGCAGGCCCTGCGACTGGCGGATGCCCATGGTGATCAGCAGCATCGCGGTGGCGGCGAGCAGCAGCGGCCAGTAGGACGGTGGCTTGGTCGGCGCCGGGAGCGGGGTGGGGGTCATGGCGGGCTCTTGGTGGGAGGGCTTTCGGGCCCGATGCGGCTGGCTCGGAACAGGCCGACCCCGCTGTTGTGGAGGGCCTTCAGGCCCGACGCTGTTGGTTCAAAGCGAGCTGGATCTGCTGCTGTAGGAGGGCCTTCAGGCCCGATGTTTTTGGCTCAAGACAGGCAGGATCTGCGGCTATGGGAGGGCCTTCGGCCCGATGTTTTTGACTCGAGACAGGCCGGACCCGCTGTTGTGGGAGGGCCTTCAGTCCCGATGTTTTTGGCTCAAGACCGGCCGGATCTGCGGCTATGGGAGGGCCTTCGGCCCGATGTTTTTGACTCGAGGCAGGCCGGACCCGCTGTTGTGGGAGGGCCTTCGGGCCCGACGCTTTTCGTTCCGGCCTGAGCGAAAAGCGTCGGGCCTGAAGGCCCTCCCACAAAGGCCGTGCACCGACGCTCATGGCGCTTCGCCCTGCAACTGCGCGATCGCCCGGTCCAACTGCGCATGCAGCGCAGCGATACCGTCCGCGCCCAGGCCTTGGTCGATCTCGTCCTGCGCCCGACGCCACAGCGGCATCGCCCGCTCGACCACCGCGCGCCCCGCGGCGGTGATGCGCAACAGCCGCTGGCGCGCGTCCTCGCCCGGCGCCGATTCGACCCAGCCGGCCGCGCTCAGCGGCTTGAGGTCGCGGCTCAGGGTGCTGCGGTCCATGCCCAGCTCGTGCGCGATCTCGCCCAGCGGCCGGCCGCGGCCGCCGGTGCGGCGCAGGATCGAGTATTGGTTGAGGTTGACGCCGGCCGGCGCCAGCGCCTGGTCGTAGCGCTGGCTCATCAGCCGCGAGAGTTTGCGCATGCGGAAGCAGCTGCAGACGCTGGGGGGCTGGGCGGAGGCGGCGGGTTCAGTCATTGTGTGTATATACACCTAATTCGTCCGCGACCGCAAACGCCGACCGCGAAGGTCGGCGTTCGGGAGGGCATGCATCCGGAGAGCAGGCGTCGGACCGCCAGCGCGGGAGAAGCGCGGAGGCGGGACCGCGATGCCGGTCGGGAACCGGCGATCGGGAGAGAGGACGGCCCCGGCTCCGCGCGCGGAACCCATGCGCGCGCCGGGCTGGCCCGACGCGATTTTCAGCTGGCGCGTTGCTCAGCGCGCGTTCGTCAGAAGAACACCCGCACGCCGAAGTCCACGCCGCGGCCCGGCAGCACCACGGTGTCCTTGAGGAACGAGGTGTGCACGCGCGCGACCTGGTCGGTGAGGTTGTTGCCGTCCAGGAACAGCTCGTAGCCCAGATTGCCGGCGTCCCAGTGATAGGCCACGTGCGCGTCGACCAGGGTGTAGCCGTCGGTCGGGGTCTCGTTCGCCGCCACCTTGTCCTGCTTCATGTAGCGGGTGGCGCCGAGCGAGGCGCGCCAGCTGTCGGCGTTCCAGCGCAGCTCGCCGCCGAAGCGGCCCGGCGCGATGCGCGGCAGGTTGCCGCCGCGGTCGAGCTTGGCGCGCACGGTGTCGCCGAACACGCGCACGTCGAACTTGCCGGCGGCGCCGTCGAACACATGGGCGATGGCTTCGCCCTCGAAGCCGGTGAACTTGGCGTCGGCCTGGCTCCACTGGCGCACCGGATTGTCTTCCTCGACCTCGCCGGTATCGACCAGGTAGATGAAGCCGTCGAAGCGGGTCTGGTAAGCGGCGACCTTGGCCTCGAACTTGGCGCCGTGGTAATGCAGGCCGAGCTCGAACTGATCGGCGCGTTCCTTGCGCAGGTTCGGATCGCCGATCTCGAACGAAGCGGTGGCGGCGTGCAGGCCGTGCGCGAACAGTTCTTCCTCGGCCGGCGCGCGTTCGGCGCGGTCGAGGTTGAGGCTCAGGCGCCAGGCTTCGTTGAACTTCCACAGCAGGCCGGCCGACAGGCTGAGCGGGGTGAAGTCGCGCTTGTCGCCGCCGTCCGGCGTCACCTTGACCTTGTCCACGCGCGCGCCGAGCTCGAGCTTGAGCGCATCCCACTCGCGCTGTTCGGTCAGGAACAGGCCGCCGGCGCGGGTCTTGGTGCGCGGCACGAAGGCCTCTTCGCCGATCGCCTGGAAGGTGCGGTCGTAGCCCTGCAGGCCGATCGCGCCGGTCCAGCCGGCCAGCGGCTTGTGGGTGAGTTCGAAGCGGCCTTCGGTGGCGTCGTTGAGGAAGCGCGTGCCGACCTCGGCGCCTTCGAATTCGGTGTGTTCGTATTCGGTTTTGGCGACGCTGGCGCGCAGGCCGCTGAAGAGGCCGAATTCCTGGTTGATGCCGCCCTTGAGCTCGAAGCGGTTCTGCTTCATGTCGATGTGCACCGGCGACTCGCCTTCCTCGGCGTTGCCCGGCTCGCCCGGGTTGCCGTACTTGTCTTCGTAGCGCGCGGCGGAGAAGCCCAGGAAGCCGGCGTCGCCGACCAAGGACGCGCCGAGCGCGCCGGTCTTGGTGTCGACGAAGCTGTTGCGCTGGCGGCCCAGCGGCGTGTCGTAGTCGTCCTTGTTGCGGTACACGCCGTCGGCGTGCAGCACCAGCGCGCCGTCGGCGCCGGAGGCATCGACGCGGGCCATGCCGGTGACGCCGCTGTCGACCGTGCTGCGGCGGATCTCGGCGCGGCCGGACACGGTTTCGTCGAGCGGCTTTTCGGCGATGCGGCCGTCGACCACGTTGACCACGCCGCCGATCGCGCCGCTGCCGTAGAGCAGGGTGGCCGGGCCCTTGAGCACTTCGATCTGGTCGGCCAGGAACGGTTCGATCGCGACGTTGTGGTCTTGGCTGACGGTGGACACGTCCTGGGTCGCCAGGCCGCCGCTCATGACCGCCACGCGCGCGCCTTCCAGGCCGCGGATGATCGGTCGGCCGACGCCGGCGCCGAAGTTGGAGCTCTGCACGCCGGGCAGCTTGCCGACGGTTTCGCCGAGCGTGTTGCCGCGCGCTTCGTCGAGCTTTTCGCCCGACAGCACTTCGACCGGCTGGGCCAGGTCTTCGGCGCTGCTCTTGAGCGGGCTGGCGGTCACGACCACCGCGTCCAGGCTGGTAGCCTTGTCGTGGCGGGTGTCGCTGGGATTGGAGGCGGCGTCCTGGGCCGCGGCCTGGCCGAACGGCAGGGCCAGGGACAAGGCGAGAGCGAGTGCGCTGCGGCGGGCGCGGGGAGAGGCCACGATGGGGTTGGACATGATGAAAGAGCCGATTCTGAACTGGCGGGGGAGGTTGAAATGTTATAAAGTAACGCAATCTGATTGACAACCATCCCATTAGTCATCCCCCTCATGACGGCATTCCTTCGCGGCCTGCTCGACCGGATCGGCGCCTTCGGCTCGCTGGCCTGCGCGGTGCACTGCGCCGCCCTGCCGCTGCTGATCGCGGTGCTGCCCTCGCTGGGGCTGGCGGCGTGGTTCGGCGACAGCTTCGAGCTGGCGTTCGTGATCTTCGCCACTGCCTTGGGCTGCTTCAGCGTGATTTCCGGCTATCGCCGCCACCACGCCCTGCGCGCCCTGAGCCTGATGGTGCCCGGCCTGGCCCTGCTCTGGGTCGGCGTGCTGTACGCCCCGCTGCACCATTCCCTGGTCCCGCACGCCATCGCCATGACCATCGGCGGCGCCCTGGTCGGCCTGGCCCATCTGGCCAACCTGCGGCTCAACCACGGCCACGTCCACGACGCCAGCTGCGCCCACTGAGCGCCGCCCCGGCCTGCCGTTTCCGGCGCGTCCCCACACCCGCCCGCCGAGCCCTTTGCGGGCCGCGTGGAACCCGAGTTCCGGGCGCTTGTGCTAGGCTTCGCAGCCTCGCGCGCGGGCCTTCTGCGCCGGACACCGGGCTTCGCGACCCGGCCGCGGCGTTCGCGGCCTGCGCGGACCATCATTTCGAAAGACCGCAAATCACGATTACAGGAGCACGACCATGGGTAAGGGCGACCGCAAGACCGCCAAGGGCAAGCGCTACAACTCCAGCTACGGCAACGCCCGCAAGGCCGTGACCAAGGCCACCGGCAGCGCCGCCGCGCCGGCCGCCAAGAAGACCGCCAAGACCGCCGTCGCCAAGGCGCCGGCCAAGAAGGTCGTGGCGAAGAAGGCCACCAAGGAGTAAGTCGCTGCGCGGCCCCGCGGCCGCCGATGCGACGACGAAGCCCCGCTCCGGCGGGGCTTTTGTTTGCCCGCGGCATTTCCGCTGCGGCCTTTATCCGTAGCGCGCGTGGCGCGCGCGCCGGCCCAAGCCGGTACAAACCTCACTTGCGTCGCGCACGAAACGTGCCGGCCCTCGAAAATCCGAGACGGCTTGTAACTTTTTCATTAACATCCCCGCCGTTCCCGAGGAACGGGACGCTTACCACATCAAGGATCAAGGGGACTTATGAAGAAGCAACTCGCGCTGGCCGCCGCGCTGGCCGCCGCCTCCACTTCGGCTTCCGCCTACGAGAAGCTGAGCCACACCTACGTCGAAGCCGGCTTCGCCAGCAACCAGGTCGAGCTGCCGACGCAGCTGCCCGCCGGTTTCTCGGTCGACGACATGACCGCCAACGGCGGCTTCATCAACGGCTCGTTCGCGGTCGGCGAGAAGTTCTACGTGTTCGGTGGCTACAGCCAGGGCAAGGACGACAAGCTCGGCGTCAACGTCGAAGGCTACGGCCGCGTTTTCGAATTCGGTACCGACGTCAAGCAGGTGCATGCCGGCGCCGGTTACGCCCACCAGCTCAGCGACCGGGTCGAGTGGAACGGCGAAGTGGCCTTCCTGCGCACCCGTTTCGAAGTCGACCAGGGCTTCTTCGACAACAACAAGGCCGAAGGCGACGACTACCGCGCCTCGATCGGTCTGCGCGGCCAGCTGGCGCGCAACTTCGAAGGTTGGGTCAAGGCCAGCTACACCGACGGCGACATGTACGACAAGGAGTTCAGCGGCACGCTGGGCGGCCTGATCAAGTTCAACGACAGCTGGGGCATCGTCGGCGAAGCCGAGATGGGCAGCGATCAGAAGCAGTACCGCCTCGGCGTGCGCTGGAGCTTCTGAGCCCGGCGTTCGTGCGGCACCTGCAACGAAAAAGCCCGGCTCGCGCCGGGCTTTTTTTTCGGGCCGCCGCGGCGCGCCTTACTCCGGCGCGTCCTGCACCACCACGTACTGCTTGCGGAATTCCAGCGTCTGCCCCGGCGCGGTCGGCCAGGCGGCGGCGTAGGCGCGCAGCCCGTCCAGACCCTGAGGCCAGTCTTCGCCGTTGACCCGGCAATCGGCCTGGCATTCGCCGTCCTCGTGGTCGCGCGAGGCGAACAGGCGCAGCGCGAACACGCCCTGCGCGTCCAGCAACGGCTGGAACGCGTCGAGCGAATTGGTGAACAGACAGCACGGGCAGAAATCGTGGCCGTCCTCCTCGCCGTCGACCGCGCAGGCGCCGGCCGCTTCGGCCTGCTCGGCGCGGCCGAAATGCGCGACCGGGCCGAACACGACCCGGCGCTTGCGCAGCGGCGCGCCGTTTTCGCCGCCGAACTCCATGCGCATGCTCATGCAGTGCTCCGGCTCCGGCCGCGCCGCGTCCAGCAGCGCCATCAGATCGGTGCGCGCCCATTGGTCGAGGCCGCGCTTGATCGAGGCGTCGAAGTTCTCGCCGGTGGCGTGCTGGTATTCGAACAAGCCCTGCGGGAACAGCTGCGGGTGATTGCACTGGATGGTGCTGGCGGTGCGGATGGTGCCGCCGTCGAGCTCGGTGAACTCGACCAGTTGCGGGAACGCGAACAGGCCGTCGTCGCCGATCTCGATCCAGCCGTTGTCGTAGACGTGCGCGCGCTGGCCGAGCGCGGCCAGGATTTCGGCCAAGGTCTCGACCAGGTCGAACGGCTCCAGATAAGTTTCGCCGTTCTCGTCCTCGAAGCGCAGGTGGCCGGCGGGTGAGCCGCCGGGATTGGCCTCGAGCAGGGCGAACGTGGGGCCGGCGGCGGAAGCGCTCACGAACGCACCGCCTTGGCCTCGACCTCGCTCCACACCCGCAGCAGATTGGCGCCGAGCACCTTGCGGATGGTTTCGTCCGAATGCCCGCGCGCCTTCAGCCCTTCGATCAGGTTGGGATAGTCGGCGACCGACTTGAGCCCTTGCGGCAGCGCGCCGCTGACGCCGTCGAAGTCCGAGCCGATGCCGACGTGGTCGGCGCCGAGCAGCTTCACCGCGTAATCGATCTGATCGAGCACCGCGTCGATCTTGACCGCGCGCGGCGGATGCGCGGCTTCCCATTCCTTGTCGAAGGCCTGCGAGGATTTCGGCGTCTCGCCGCGCTTGCGCGCTGCCGCCTGTTCCTGCTCGAACTTGGCGCTGGCGACGAAATAGGCCTGGGTGTCGGCGGCCGAGGCCGGGTCGACGAAGGCGTTGCCGAACACCACCTGGACTACGCCGCCCTTGGCCGCGATCGCCTTGGCCAGTTCGTCGCTGAGATTGCGCTCGAAGCCGGGGGTGAAATGGCGCAGGCCCGAATGGCTGGCGATCACCGGCGCCTTGCTGCGCGCGAGCACCGCGCGCACCGCATCGTCGGACAAATGCGAGACGTCGACCATGATGCCGAGCCGGTTCATTTCGTCGACGACTTTGCCGCCGAACGGGCTCAGCCCTTTCCAGGTGTGTTTGCGGCTGTAGGACGAATCGCTGATGCGGTTGTCCTCGCTGTGGGCGAGGGTGATGTAGCGCACGCCGCGGTCGAAGAACAGCTTGAGCTTGGACAGGTCGGCGCCGATCGGCGCGCCGTTCTCCATGCCCAGCGCCAGCAGCACGCGCTGGTTGTGCGCGTTCAAGCGTTCGAAATCCTTGGGCGAGCGCAGCACCGCGAACTGCTCGGGGCGGCGGCCGACCATCGCCTCGACCGCGTCGATCTGGGTGTGCGCGGTCTGGGTGGCGGTGCCGGCGGCGTCCTCGCCGGGCGAGGTGTAGATCGACATGAAGGCCACGTCGAGCCCGCCCTGGCGCGCGCGCGGGTAGTCGAACTCGACCTTGGGCGCGTCCAGGCCGAGGTCGGCCCACTCGCGCAGCAGCAGGCTCGGCGCGTCGATGTGGGTGTCGACGATGATCGCGTCCTGGGCGAAGCGCTGGCCGGCGCTGAGGGGTTGATCGGCCTGCGCGGCCGGCGTCGACAGGGCGAGGGCTAAAGCGAGAGCGGCGATCCGCACGGGTCCTCCGGGATGGGCGCGGCGCGCATCGATGCGCGCGGGAGGGCCAGCGTACAACAGCGCCGCGGTGCGGGTTGTGGCGGTGCAGCGACGAAGCGGGGTCGGACGGACTGGGTTACCTGTGGGAGCGGCGCGAGCCGCGACCGCGGCAACGCAACTACGCCGCGACTTTCGTCGTAATCGTGTTGTCGCGGTCGCGGCTCGCGCCGCTCCTACAGGGGGCGATCCGGCGATCCGGCGATCGGGCGGGTACGAGCGAAGCCGGACTGTATGGCCTACCTGTAGGAGCGGCGCAAGCCGCGACCGCGAAACCTCGCATACGTCGCAAGCGCGATGTCGAGGCCGCTGCTACGCGCCAGCAGCGATCAAGCGACCTGCCGCCCCGCGCAGAACACCCGCTGCGCCAGCCGCCCGCCGAGCCAATAACACAGCTCGGCCGGATGACGGATATCCCACAGCACGAAGTCCGCGCTCGCGCCGACCCGCAGCGCGCCGGCGTCGGTCAGCCCCAGCGCGTTGGCCGCGTGCACGGTCGCGCCGCGCAGCGCCTCTTCCGGGGTCAGTTTGAAATGCGTGCACGACAGCTGCATCGCCTGGCGCAGCGACAGCAGCGGCGAGGTGCCCGGGTTGCAGTCGGTCGCCACCGCCATCGCCACGCCGTGTTCGCGGAACGCGTCCAGCGGCGGCAGCTTGGTTTCGCGCAGTACGTGGAACGCGCCGGGCAGCAGGACCGCGACCGTGCCGTGCGCGGCCATCGCGCGCACGCTGTCCAGCGAGGTGTGCTCGACATGGTCGGCCGAGAGCCCGTCGAACGCCGCCGCCAGCGCGCCGCCGCCCAGGTCGCTGAGCTGGTCGGCGTGCAGCTTGACCGGCAGGCCGAGCGCGCGCGCGGCCTCGAACATGCGCGTGGTCTGCGCCGGGCTGAAGCCGATGCCTTCGCAGAACGCATCGACCGCGTCGACCAGGCCTTCGGCGTGCAGCCGCGGCAACCAGGCGCAGGCGGCGTCGATGTACTCGTCGGCGCGGCTCTGGTACTCCGGCGGCAATGCGTGCGCGGCCAGATACGTGGTGCGCACGCGCACGCCGAGCTGTTCGCCCAGGCGCCGCGCCACCCGCAGCATCTTGCGTTCGTTGTCGAAGTCCAGGCCGTAGCCGGATTTGATCTCGAGCGTGGTGGCGCCGTCGCCGATCAGGGCGCGGGCGCGCGGCAGCGACTGGCGCAGCAGTTCGTCCTCGTCGGCTTCGCGCACCGCGCGCACGCTGGAGACGATGCCGCCGCCGGCGCGGGCGATCTCCTCGTAGCTGGCGCCGTTGAGGCGCAGCTCGAACTCGCGCGCGCGGTCGCCGGCGAAGACCAGGTGGGTGTGGCAGTCGATCAGGCCGGGGGTGATCCAGCCCTGGGCCTGGATCACCTGGGCGGCCAAGCCCTCGGGCGGCGCGGGCAACTGCGAGCGCGGGCCCCGCCAGGCGATGCGGCCGTTGCGCCAGGCCAGGGCGGCGTCGGCGATTTCGCCGTAGCCGGCGCCGGCGTCGAGGGTGGCGAGCGAGGCGCCGAGGATCAGGCCGTCGTAGGGCCGGCCGTCGTCGGGCAAGCGGTCGGTGGAGTGCGATGAGGACGTCATGGCCGCGATTCTAGTGGCTGCGGCCGCGGCCGGCTGTGTACGCCGGCGCATCGTGCCGCGGGCGGCGCGCCGGGCGGCCGGCTTCGGCAAAGCGCCGCCGCGACGGTTTTCCTCGGCCGCGGCGCAGGCGAGAATGCCCGCCATGAACGCTACCGCTCCGAATTCCGTGTGGACCCCGCAAGGCTGGCGCGGCGACGCGTCCGGCGAACGCATCGTGCCGGGCATCGCCAACCTGCATTCGCACGCCTTCCAGCGCGCGATGGCGGGCATGGCCGAGCGCCAGACCAACCCCGCCGACAGCTTCTGGACCTGGCGCGAGACGATGTACCGCTTCGCCGCCCGCTTTACCCCCGAGGCGCTATATGCGGTGGCCGCGCAGCTGTACGTCGAGATGCTCGAAGCCGGCTACACCAGCGTCTGCGAATTCCATTATCTGCATCACGCGCCCGATGGCCGGCCTTATGCCGACCGGGCGGCGATGTCGCGCGCGCTGATCGCCGCCGCGCGCGACACCGGCATCCGCATGACCCTGCTGCCGGTGCTGTACATGACCGGCGGCTTCGACGAACGCCCGCTGGGCGAGCGCCAGCGCCGCTTCGGCCACGAGGTCGATGCCTACCTGCGCTTGCTGGACACCCTGCGCGTCGAACAGGATGCGACGCTGCGCGTGGGCTGCTGCCTGCACAGCCTGCGCGCGGTGCCGCCGGCGCCGATGCGCGAGGTGCTGGCGGCGCTGCCGGGCGACAGCCGCGTGCACGTGCACATCGCCGAGCAGGTGGCCGAGGTCGAGGACTGCGTGGCGGTGCGCGGCGCGCGGCCGGTGCGCTGGCTGCTCGACAACGCGGCCGTGGACGAGCGCTGGACCCTGGTGCATGCGACCCATCTCGACGACGGCGAAGTGCAGGGCATCGCGCGCAGCGGCGCGACCGTGGCTATCTGCACCACCACCGAGGCCAACCTCGGCGACGGCCTGTTCCCGCTGCGCGACTACCTCGACGCCGGCGGCCATTGGGGCGTGGGCTCGGATTCGCACATCTCGGTGTCGCCGGTGGAAGAGCTGCGCTGGCTCGAATACGGGCAGCGCTTGGCCACGCGCCGGCGCAACATCGCGGTGAGCGTCGGCGCGGACGGGTCTGACAGCGTCGGCGAGACCTTGCTGCGCGGCGTCGCCGCGAGCGCTGCGCGTTCGACCGGTTTCGCTGCCGCGGAGTTGGCGGGCGACCGTTTGGTGCTGGATCGCGACGCCCCGATCTTCGCCGGCGCGACCGATGGCGACTACGTGGACCGCTGGCTGTTCAGCGGCAACCGCAACCTGGTGCGCGAGGTCTTCGTCGCCGGCGAGCGGGTGGTGGCCGACGGCCGCCATCGCGATGGCGAGGCGATCGCGCGGCGCTACGGCGAGACCTTGCGCGCGCTGCTGACCGACTGAGGCCGAAGCCGGCGATCTCCCTGTAGGAGCGGCGCGAGCCGCGACTGCGACAACGCAACTTCTGCGCAAGTTTCGGCGTAGCTGCGATGTCGCAGTCGCGGCTCGCGCCGCTCCTACAGGGGGAGCTCAACCGCCGAACAAGTCGGCCACTTTCGGCGCTTCGTGCAGCGCACCTTCCAGCATCAGCAGATGCTTTTTCACCGGCAAGCCGCCGCCGAAGCCGGTCAGGCTGCCGTCGGAGCCGATCACGCGGTGGCAGGGCAGCACGATCGGCAGCGGATTGCGCCCGTTCGCCGCGCCGACCGCGCGCGTCGCGGTCGGCTGGCCCAGATGCCGCGCCATCTGCCCGTAGCTCCAGGTCTCGCCGTAGGGAATCAGCGCCAGCGTGCGCCAGCATTGCAGCTGGAACGCGGTGCCGTGCGGCGCCAGCGGCAGCTCGAAGTCGCGGCGCCGGCCGACGAAGTATTCGCCGAGCTGGCGGCGGGTCGCGGCGAGCACTTCGTCGTCGCCTTCGCGCCATTGCTCGTCCATCGCCGCCGGGTGCCAGGGCTCTTCGAATTCGATCAGGCGCAGGCCGTCGCCGCCGCTGACCAGCAGCAGCCGCCCGACCGGGCTGTCGATGTGCTGATAGCGCACCTCGCCGCGCTTGAGGCGGATCGGCGAACTCATGCGGCTTTCCTCGTTTTTTTGTCTTTGCCGACGGCCGCAGCGCGTGCTGGCGTTTTCAACGCCACCGGCGCCGGCATGCTGTCGCGCCAGGTGTGGATCACGCCGTAGGCGCGCCACGGCCGCCACGCTTCGGCGCGCGCGTTCAGCGCTTTGGCGCTCAGGCGCACGCCGTCTTCGGGCAGGGCTTTTTGCAGGACCAGATCGTCGGCCGGGAAGGCGTCGGGATGGCCGAGCGCGCGCATCGCGATGTAGTGCGCGGTCCACGGGCCGATGCCCGGCAGCGCGACCCAGCGCGCGACGAAGTCGTCGAGGGTGCGCTCGGCGCGGAAGTCGACGCGGCCGTCGAGCAGGGCGCGGGCGACGGTGCGCACGGTGTCGGCGCGGGCGCGGGTCAGGCCGATTTCGGCCAGATCGGCCTCGGCCAGCTCAACCGGCGTGGGGAACAGATGGGTCAGCCCCGGCCCGAACGGCTGCGGCAGGGCTTGGCCGAAACGCTGCGCCACGCGCGCGGCCAGCGTGCGCGCGGCGGCGACGCTGACTTGCTGGCCGAGGATCGCGCGCACCGAAATCTCGAAACCGTCCCAGCCGCTGGGCAGGCGCAGGCCGGGGCGCCTGGCCACCAGCTCGCGCAGGCGCGGATCCACCGACAGCGCCGCGCCGATGGCGCTGGGATCGGCGTCGAGGTCGAACATGCGGCGCAGGCGGTTGGTGATTTCCAGCAGCCGCGACGGCGCGGCGCCGTGCAGCTCCAGTTTCAGCGCGTGCTGGCGGCCGCGCTGGTCCGACGGCCACGCGCTCACCCGCAGCCAGCCCGGCGCGTCGATGGGGCCGATCGCGCGGCTGTAGCTGCGCTCGTCGACGTGCTCGACGCCGGGCAGGGCGCGGCCGCGCAGGAAATCGAGCATCGCGCTCAGGTCGTACGGCGGGCGATAACCCAGGCGCAGCACCAGCGCATCGCCGTCGCCTTCGCTCGCGGGCGATTCGTTCGGACGCCGGCGCAGATCGCGCGGAGCCATGCGGTAGGCCTCCAGGAACACCGCGTTGAAGCGGCGCAGGCTGCCGAATCCGGCGGCGAGCGCGACCTGGGTGATCGGCAGCCGGGTTTCGGTCAGCAACTGCTTGGCGAACAACAGCCGGCGCGTGCCGTGCACGCCGATCGGCGGCGCGCCGAGGCGTTCGACGAACAGCCGGCGCAGCTGCCGCTCGCCCAGGCCGACGCGTTCGGCCAGCGCCGACAGCGGGCCGTCGGCGAGCGCGCCTTCGTCGATCAGCTTGAGCGCGCGCGCCACCGCCGCATCGCCGCGCCGCCACGCGCCTTCGGCCGGCGACAGCTCGGGGCGGCAGCGCAGGCACGGACGGAAACCGGCGGCTTCGCAGGCCGCAGCGTGGCCGAAATATTTGACGTTGGCGCTCTTGGCGGTCGGCGCCGGACACACCGGCCGGCAATAGATGCCGGTGCTGGTGACGGCGACGAAGAACAAGCCGTCGAAGCGCGGATCGCGGCTGATGCGCGCCTGCTCGCACACCTGCGGCGGCGGCAGCGAAGGATCGGGAGCGGGGAGGGCGGGGGCGTCCATGCAGGCAGCCTAGCATCGGGCCGGGAGGGGGACTCGCCGGATTCGGACATCAACGCAATCGGCGCGAAACGGGCCGGTTCAGGCGTTCGTCGCGGCAGTTTCTGTCGCTCCCTGTAGGAGCGGCGCGAGCCGCGACTGCGTCGATTCAGCGGCGACGAACCTTAGCTATCGATGCAGCGGCACTACCTGTTGATACAGCGGCAATCGTGCTCATCGGCGACGGCGGAGTAGGCGCGATGCGTCGTTGGCGCAGTGGCGCAGTCGCGGCTTGCGCCGCTCCTACAGGGAGCTACCGCGGCATCGTCGTCGGTTGTCGCGACGGCATGAAAGCAAACGGCCCGGCCGTCGGGGGAGACGGGCCGGGCCGGGTCTTGCTCTGCGGGGCGCGCAGTGGAGGTCCCTGGAGTGCCCGCGTGCAAGTTAGCGCCGTCGCCTGCGCAAGAAGCAGTATCGGCGTCACTGAATCCGCATGCGATGACAAACGTCAACCGTGCAAGCGCTACGCCGATCGGATCGGCAACGCGAGGCGCGACCGACGTCGTTGTCGCGGCAACAGTTGCGCTTGTTACTTTTTCTGCGCCCGCGGGTCTTTCAACGCCGGCAGCAGCGGCGCGATGTCGCCGTCGTTCTTCGCCGGTTTGATGCCGAGCAAGCGCGCCAGCAGCGGATACACGTCGATGTTGTCGAACGCCGGGATCGTCGCGCCCTGGCGGAACGCCGGGCCGCGGGCGATGAAGATCGCGCGCATCGATGGCAGCGCCGGGTCGTAGCCGTGCGAGCCTCGGGTCTGGTTCTTCGGCGACTTCTTCAGCACCTCGCCTTCGATCGCGTCCCAGCCTTCGTCCATCTGGCAGACGATCGCCGGGATCCGCGGATGGGTGCCGTAATGCCAGCGCGCCGGCAGCTCGCCCTTGCGCCAGCATTGGTAGTGGTCGTGGCGGCCGAGCAGGCGTTTTTCCACTTCCGCTTCGAAGCCCGGGTTCGGGGCGACGCCGATCGACTGGCCGACCGAGGTCACCACCGCCTGCTGCGGCGTCACGATGTCTTCCACCGCCATGCGCTGGCCGACCGGAACCTCGGCCATGCCGTGGTCGGACACGACGATCAGGTTGACCCGGTCGAGTTCGCCGCGCGCGGCCAGGGCATCGGTGAGATGGCCCAGCGCGCTGTCGATGCGCTGCATCGCCGCACGCGCTTGCGGCGAGTTCGGGCCGTAGTCGTGGCTTTCCTTGTCGAGCGAGTCGAAGTACAGCGCGGTCACGTGCGGGCGGGTGGTGGCCGGCTCGCCGAGCCACTCCAGCACTTGCTCGACGCGCGCGATTTCGGTGATTTTCGGATCGAACGCGCGCGAGCGGTTCGCGTGCTGGCCGCGGACCGGCGCTTCGCCGCCCGGCCACAGCATGGTCGCGCCGCGCAGGCCGGCGTTCTGCGCGCCGATCCAGATCGGCTCGCCGCCGTCCCACCAGCGCGTTTCGCCGATCGCGTTGGGATCGGACACCCTGAACCGGCCCAGGTCCGGGTCGCGCATGGTGTTGTGGATCACCCCGTGGTGGTCCGGCCGCAGGCCGGTGACCAGGGTGTAGTGGTTGGGGAAGGTCTGGGTCGGGTAGGACGGGTTGATCCACTGCGCGCGCACGCCCTGGTCGGCGATGCGCTGCAGGTTCGGGGTCAGGCCCAGTTCGAGGTAGCTGGCGCGGAAGCTGTCGATGGAGATCAGCAGCAGCGGCGTGTCGGCCCGGGAAGGGGCGTGCGGCGGCGTCTGCGGCGTGCGCGTAGCGCAGGCGGCAAGGGACACGAGGACTGCGAGCAAGGCGGCGCGGGCCGCGGGGGCGATCGAATGCATCGCAAAATGATAGCCGCGGCGCATGTCGAGCCGGTGTCGGCCGTCGCGCGCGCCGGCCGCGCGGCGGGCCGCCAAGGTCGGCACGGCGTTGGGCCGGCGCCGGGTCGGCCGGGGCGCGGCATGACTTCAGTCGCTGGCGTGCGCATCGCCGCGGGCCGATAGTGGCGGCGGGGTTTCTGCCGCGAGGTCCGTCATGCGCCGTGTCGCCGTTGTCGTCGCCGCCTGCCTGGCGGGCTTGTCTGGATTCGCATTCGCCGAAGAGGCCGCCAAGCCCGTGGCCGGCGCCGCCGCGCCGTCGCAACTGAGCGCCGACGAATGCGCGGTGTGGGCGCGCGAACTCGGTTTCGCCCGCGCGCTGGCCGAACACGACGCCGCCGGGTTCGCCGCGTTCCTGCATCCGCAGGCCGCTTTCGGCGCCGGCCGGCCGCAGCCCACGCGCGGGCGCGAGGCGATCGCCGCCGAATGGGCCGGGCTGATCGCCGGCAAGGGCCTGCGCCTGCGCTGGTATCCGCAGCGCGTGACCATCGGCGGGGTCGGCGACGTCGCCTGGTCGACCGGGCCGGCGCTGTACCAGCGGCTGGAGCCGGGCGCGCAGCCGCGTTATCTGATCGGCCAGTACCAATCGGTCTGGCACCGCGACGGCGACGGCGTCTGGCGAATCCTGTTCGACGACGGCATCGCGCCGCGCCCGGCCACCGAGGCCGAGGCGATGGCGTTCGAACGCGGGCGCCGCGAGGACTGCCCGCGACGCTGACGACGGCTTAAACGGCCTGCGCGCCCTCGCCGCCGCGGGGGCGGGGCGGGCGTATGGTGGCCGGGTCCGCTGAAACCGGGGCGAAGGGTTCGCGCGATGGGCCGTTGGCAGGCTGGATCGCTTGGATATCGAGCGATTCGCAAGTCGAACCGTCCGCAATCGCGCCGTTCGCAATCCAGCGATCCCAACCCAGCACCGCTGCGGAAATCGCAGGCCTCGCATATCGGACCGTTCGCCATCGCAGCCCTTCGGGAGGTGTCCCATGCGTAACATCGTTTGCATCGCCGCGTTGGCCGCGGCGCTCGGCGCCGGCGCCGCTTCGGCGCAGACCGTGCAGGCGCAGGCCGACGCGCGCGTCGAAGCTGCGCAGACGGATACACAGGCCGGCGCGCAAGCCGGCGTCCAGGCCGACCCCGCCGCCGCGCAGGCGGCGCGCAACGACCCGCGTTGCCTCACCCAGACCGGTTCGCGCATCCAGGCCAGCTCGCGCGGCAAGCCGGCCTGTGCGGGCTACGGCCGCAGCTACGACCGTAAGGATCTGGAGCGCACCGGCGAGACCGATGTCGGCCAGGCCCTGCGCAAGCTCGATCCGCGTCTGCGCTGAGCGTCCCACCGCATCCCTTCCGGCACGGATTCGCGTCCGCGCCGTCCTCGCGCCCGGCTTCGGCCGGGCGCTTTTTTGTCAGGTTTCGGCGGGTTTCGCCGCCGCGCGCCCGGCTGCGGGGTCGCAGCGACGCGGCGCCGTGCGTTCAAGCCAGCAAGCCGTCGAGCAAGCGCCCCAGCGAAGCCTCGTAGAACTCGCGGAACTGCCGTTCGTCGAAGCTGAAGCGGCCGGCGCGGTACAGCGCGATCAGGCCGTGGGTGTGCGCCCACAGCGTCATCGCGATGTCCCAGGCGTCGCCGCCGCGCAGGCGGCCGGCCTGCTGCGCCTCGGCCACCACGTCGGCGACCACGTTCAAGGTCGGCGAACGGCGCGCGCGGAAGTCTTCGGGATAGCGCCGCGCGCGCTCGCGCCGCAGCGAGAAGGCGTGATCGAACAGGTGCGGATAGGCCAGCGCGTAATCCAGGTAGATGCGCTGAGTGGCGCGCAGCCGCGCGACCACGTCGCCGCCGTGCTTGCGCGCGGTCCAGTGGTGGGCGATCTCGTCGAAGCTGTCGTCGGCCACGCGCTGCAGCAGCGCTTCGCGGTTGGGGAAGTGGCGGTAGATCGCCATCGGCGTCAGCCCGACCGCTTCGCCGACCCGGCGCATGCTCACCGCCTGCGCGCCGCCGCGGGCGAGCAGGGCGCGCGCGGCCTGGACGATGCGCTCGGCGGTGGCGGGCGGGTTCATGTGTACAGCGTAAACATTTCGGCCCTGGCGCGACAGTTTCGTGCGCCGCACCGCCCCGCCGGCGGCCTGCGCGGTCCCGCTGCGCTGGTGGGGGGCGCGAACCCGGCGCGATAATTTCCGCCTCACTCGCATCACGGAAACCGCCATGTCCGCAGCGAACAACCGCAAAGACCCGTCCCGCACGATCCGCGCCCCGCGCGGCAGCGACAAGACCTGCAAGTCCTGGCTCAGCGAAGCCGCCTACCGGATGATCCAGAACAACCTGGACCCGGACGTGGCCGAGAACCCGGCCGAGCTGGTGGTCTACGGCGGCATCGGCCGCGCCGCGCGCGACTGGGACTGCTATGACGCGATCCTCAAGTCGCTGCGCGAACTCGAAGACAACGAAACCCTGCTGATCCAGTCGGGCAAGCCGGTCGGCGTGTTCCCGACCCACGCCGACGCGCCGCGCGTGCTGCTGGCCAATTCCAACCTGGTGCCGCACTGGGCCACCTGGGAGCACTTCAACGAGCTCGATAAGAAGGGCTTGATGATGTACGGCCAGATGACCGCCGGCAGCTGGATCTACATCGGCTCGCAGGGCATCGTCCAGGGCACGTACGAAACCTTCGTCGAGATGGGCCGCCAGCATTACGGCGGCGACCTCAAGGGCAAGTGGATCCTCACCGCGGGCCTGGGCGGCATGGGCGGCGCGCAGCCGCTGGCCGCGTCGCTGGCCGGCGCGTGCTCGCTCAACATCGAATGCCAGCAGAGCCGCATCGACATGCGTCTGCGCACCCGCTACGTCGACGAGCAGGCGACGGACCTCGACGACGCGCTGGCGCGCATCGCCAAGTACACCGCCGCCGGCGAGGCCAAGTCGATCGCGGTGCTGGGCAACGCCGCCGAGATTCTGCCGGAGCTGGTCAAGCGCGGCGTGCGCCCGGACTGCGTGACCGACCAGACCTCGGCGCACGACCCGGTGCACGGCTACCTGCCGATCGGCTGGAGCGTCGAGCGCTGGCTGGACGAGCAGAAGACCGATCCCGAAGGCGTGCGCGACGCGGCCAAGAAGTCGATGCGCGTGCACGTGGAGGCGATGCTGGCGTTCCACGCACAGGGCATCCCGACCGTCGACTACGGCAACAACATCCGCCAGATGGCGTTCGACGAAGGCCTGAAGAACGCGTTCGATTTCCCCGGTTTCGTGCCGGCCTACGTGCGCCCGCTGTTCTGCCGCGGCGTCGGCCCGTTCCGCTGGGTCGCGCTCAGCGGCGATCCGGAAGACATCTACAAGACCGACGCCAAGGTCAAGGAGATCATCGCCGACGATGCGCATCTGCACCGCTGGCTGGACATGGCCAAGGAGCGCATCAGCTTCCAGGGCTTGCCGGCGCGCATCTGCTGGGTCGGCCTGGGTCTGCGCCACAAGCTCGGCCTGGCGTTCAACGAGATGGTGCGCAACGGCGAACTCAAGGCGCCGGTGGTGATCGGCCGCGACCATCTGGACAGCGGCTCGGTGGCCTCGCCCAACCGCGAGACCGAAGCGATGAAGGACGGCAGCGACGCGGTCAGCGACTGGCCGCTGCTCAACGCCATGCTCAACGTCGCCGGCGGCGCGACCTGGGTGTCGCTGCACCACGGCGGCGGCGTCGGCATGGGCTATTCGCAGCATTCCGGCGTGGTGATCGTCTGCGACGGCAGCGAAGAGGCCGACCGCCGCATCGCCCGGGTGCTGTGGAACGACCCGGGCACCGGCGTGATGCGTCACGCCGATGCGGGCTACGAGATCGCCCAGCAGTGCGCGAAGCAGCAGGGCCTGAAGCTGCCGATGCTGTGAAGCATCGATCCCCCGAGTGGCCGCGCTGCTGCGGCCCCTCCCTGTAGGAGCGACGCAAGTCGCGACCGCGGAGTATCCGCTCGCGGCGGCGCTTGCGTCATAGCCGCGTTGTCGCGGTCGCGGCTCGCGCCGCTCCTACAGTCTGGAACGCGACGGCGGCCTCGTCATGGGGCCGCCGTTTTCG
>NZ_FNOG01000002.1:277178-284854 GCF_900106525.1 Lysobacter enzymogenes | reverse complement strand
GCGTTGTCGCGGTCGCGGCTCGCGCCGCTCCTACAGTCTGGAACGCGACGGCGGACTCGTCATGGGGCCGCCGTCTTCGTTTCGGCGTGTTGCGATCTCGACTCACTCCGGAATCGTCGGCTCCACCAACCGCTCCAGCAAGGTCAGCGACTCCTGCCATCCGAGATGGCATTGCTCGACCGGGATCACCTCGGGAATCCCTTCCTGCACCACCTGCACCTCGGTGCCGCAGGACACGGCGCGGAAGGTGATGGTGGTGACCATGGTGCCGGGCAGGTTGGGGTCGTCGAAGCGGTCGTCGTGGACGATGCGCTCGTTCGGCACCAGCTCCAGGTAGGTGCCGCCGAAGCTGTGGCCGTTGCCGGTGCTGAAGTTGGTGAAGCTCATGCGGTAGCGGCCGCCGACGCGGGCGTCGAGCTCGTGCACGGTGCAGGTGAAGCCGTCCGGCGGCAGCCACTTGCACAGCGCGGCGGGGTCGAGGAAGGCGCGGTGGACGCGCTCGGGCGGGCTGGTGAAGACGCGGAGCAGGCGGACGGTACCGGACATGGTGGTTCTCCAGATGGGTGGCGAGGCGTGGTCCTCACTGGGGCGACGAACGGGCGGGCGCCGGATCGACATGCCCGCAACGGCGACCAGCGAAAAACCTGGCAAGCGTGGAGCGCAGTTCAGGTTGCACTGCAACAGATGCGCCGACGCGCGTCGCGGTTGCGCGATCTCACCGGTTGAGATGTCGATTCTGGATCCTGCGCAACGTCGTACTGTTGTCACTGGCGAGCCGGGCATGGGGCCCTAACATGCGTCGGTGCGATCGAACGCAGGGACTACGCGATGACCCACGACTCTCCGGCGGCCCAGGCCGCCGATGCCACAGACTCCACCGCTCCGCAATCGCTGTGGCGCGAACTGCGCGACGCAGTCCGCGGCACCGACGCCGACTACACCAAGATCCCGCTGCGCCGCGCGGTGTTCCTGCTGGCCGTGCCGATGGTGCTCGAGCTGGTGCTGGAATCGACCTTCGCCGTGGTCGACATCTTCTTCGTCTCCAAGCTCGGCCCCTCGGCGGTGGCCACGGTCGGGCTGACCGAAAGCTACCTGTTCCTGCTCTACGCGGTGGCGATGGGCCTGGCGATGGCGGTCACCGCGGTGATCGCGCGGCGCATCGGCGAGGGCAAGCGCGAGGAGGCCGCGTTCACCGCGGTGCAGGCGATCGCGATCGCCTTGCTGGTGTCGATCGTGCCGGCATTGGCCGGCATCTTCTACGCCCAGGATCTGCTGCGGCTGATGGGCGCCGATGCCTGGAGCATCGAGCACGGCTACCGCTACACCCAGTGGATGCTCGGCGGCAACGCGGTGATCATGCTGTTGTTCGTGATCAACGCGATCTTCCGTGGCGCCGGCGACGCGGCCATTTCCATGCGCGTGCTGTGGCTGTCCAACGGCCTCAACATCGTGCTGTGCCCGCTGCTGATCTTCGGCCCCGGGCCGTTCCCGGCGCTGGGCATCGAAGGCGCGGCGATCGCCACCTGCATCGGCCGCGGCACCGGCGTGCTGTATCAGCTGTGGGCGCTGTTCCGCGGCGGCAAGCACATCCGGGTGACGATGGCGCAGCTGGCCTGGCGCGGGACGATGCTGTGGAACATCGTGCGCACCTCGCTCGGCGGCATCGGCCAGATGATCGTGGCGATGACCGCGTGGATCTTCCTGATGCGCATCCTCGCCACGATCGGCAGCGAGGCGGTGGCCGGCGCGACCATCGCCATCCGCATCATGATGTTCACGATGATGCCGGCCTGGGGCATGTCCAACGCCGCCGCGACCCTGGTCGGGCAGAACCTCGGTGCCGGCCACGCCGACCGCGCGGAGGCCTCGGTGTGGCATATCGGCTGGTACAACATGGGCTATCTGATCGTGGTCTCGGTGTTGTTCTTCGCCTTCCCGCAGCAACTGGTCGGCTTCTTCAGCGGCGATCCGGAAGTGGTCAAGGTCGGCGCCGAGTGGCTGCGGATCCTGTCGTACTCGTTCTTCATCTACGGCTGGTGGATGGTGACGGTGCAGGCCTTCAACGGCGCCGGCGACACCGTCACCCCGACCAAGATCAACGTGGTGTTCTTCTGGCTGATCCAGATCCCGCTGTCGTACTGGCTGGCGATCCACCTGGGCTGGAAGGAACTGGGCGTGTTCTGGGCCGTGTTCGTGTCCGAGACTTCGGTCGGCGTGTTCACCCTGTGGCTGTTCACGCGCGGGCGTTGGAAGAACGCGAGCGTGTAACCGCTGTCGCCGCATTGGCGCGGCGCTCATGGATGGTGTGGAAGGGACTTCAGTCCCGATGCACTCTTTCAGATATGGCGCCATCGGGTACAGCGCAGTGGACGTGCGCGCCACCGGTGCCGGGCATCGTCCCCGCCTTGCTTGCGCTCAGTGCGCGCGCTTGGCCAGGCCGCAGCCGGCCCAGGCCGGTTCGTCGCGGCGCAGGTCGCGGTAGACGTAGCGCAGGCGCAGACCGTCGTAGACGCTCGAGGAGCCCGCGTCGTCGCGGCGGCCGCCCGGCGCGGTCGCCACTTCCAGCGTTTGCGGATCGAGCCAGCGCAGGCCGATGCCGGCGCGCAGCGACGGGATCGCGACGATGTTGCCGCCTAGGGTGTTGTTGGCGGTTATGCATTCGACCATGGCCTGGGTCACCGCGTGGTCGCCGAAATCGGTCTGGTAGTAGCGGGCGCGGCACTGGCCCTGAGGGTGCGTGGCCGGCTCGCTGGCGCAGCCGGCCGGCTCGGCGCAGGACGCGGCCAGCAGCGGCAGCAATGCGCCGAGCAGAACGAGGCGGCGGTCGGCCGCAGTCGAGGTTGCAGTACCAGGGGGAGAGCGGTCGCGTCCTTGCTCAATGGCCATTTGCGTTCCCGGATTCGGTTTTGAGTTCGACGATGGCGGCCGGCGGCGCTCAGTCGCCCGCGTCTTCATCCAGCGGCGCCGACCATTCGATCTCGTAACGGTTCCACTGCCCGGGAAACAGCTCGCCCTCGACCGCGCGCCGCCGCACCGCACCGCGCCGGCGCGTGGCCTGCGCACGCAGGCGGTCGATACCGGCGTCGATCAACGCTTCGAGTTCGTTGTAGCGCGGGTCGAACTGGCCATGCCTGGGATGGCTTTGCGGGGTCAGCCGGCCGGCGTTGACCTCGGCCTCCCAGCGTTGCCAGATCGCCCAATGCTCCTGCGCCCAGGCCCAGGTTTCGGCGTCGAGCGGGGTGAGCGCGAACAGATCGCGGTATTCCTCCTGCTGCGGATCGAACTGGCAAGCGAAATAATGCGGACGGCCTTCGCAATCGGCGATGCCGGTGCGCGGGCCGTCCCAGTAGTCCCAGGTCATGTGGATCGGTTCGTAGGCCATGCGGGGCGGGCGTTCGAGAGGGCGGATCGTTGTCGCGCGGGATGCGTTCAAATTACCAGCAAGGCGGGCCAAGGTCGCGGTGCGCCTGGAAGCCCGACTGTAGGAGCTGCGCAAGCTGCGACCGCGACACCGCGCTCGCGACGCGACCTGCCGCAGCGCGGTCGCGGCTCGCGCCGCTCCTACAGGGCAAGCCCAGGCTCGCCCCGTGATCGCACATCCGCGCGGCTCAGACCTCGGTCCACACCGCCAGCTCGTAGCCGTCCGGGTCGGTGAAGTGGAAGCGGCGGCCGCCGGGGAATTCGTGTTCGGCGACGATCCGGCCGCCGGCGGCTTCGACCCGTTGGCGCGCGTCGGCGAGGTCGTCGGCGTAGATCACCACCAGCATGCCGCCGGGCCGCGGCGCGGCGTGGGCGCTGAAGCCGCCCTTCATGCGGCCGTCGTCGAACTCGCAGTAATCCGGGCCGTAGTCGGTGAAACGCCAGCCGAAGGCGGCGCCGTAGAAGGCCTTGGCGGCGGCGATGTCGGCGACGTTGAATTCGAGGTAGTCCAGGCGCAGGTTGCGGTCGGGGTTGGGCATGGCGGAGTCCGATGGGAGGCGAGGGAATGTTGTAGATCAACCGCGGCGGTTGGTCTTGAACGAAACGGCCAGCGGCGCGGCCAGCTGGCGCCGCACTTCGCCCGGGGCGAAGCCGCTGAAGGCGGCGACTTCGCGGCTCATGTGCGCCTGGTCGGCGTAGCCCAGCGCGGCGGCGAGCTCGGCCAGCGGCTCGCCGCGGCGCGCACGCAGCGCGTCCATCACGCGGCCGAAGCGCAGGATCCGCGCGAGGGTGCGCGGGCCGTAGCCGAACGCGTCGAGGCTGCGCCGGCGCAGGCTGCGTTCGCTCAGGCCGGCGGCGCGCGCCAGCCGCGCCAGATCGGCGCCGTCGTCGCCGGCGCGGCCCAGGCGCGCGTACACGGCGCGCAGGCGCGAGTCCGGCGCCGGCGCGTCGGCGAGCAGCCGGGCCAGGCCGTCTTGAAGAATCGATAGCGCCGCTTCGTCGCCGCCGGCTTCGGCCGCGCGCGCGGCCAGATCGTGTCCAGGTGCACCGACGAATTCGGCGAAGTCCACCCGCGCATCGCGCAGCGCGTGCATCGGCGCGCGCAGCAGCGCGCCGGCGGCGGCCGGATGGAACTGGAAGCCGGTGACCCGCGCGCCCGGCGGCAACCGCGCCAGCGCCGGGCCGGTGTCGGGGCCGGCGACGAACAACTGCGCGCCGGTCCAGATCAGGTCGATGCGCGCGTCCGGCACGATCACCAACGGCGCGTCGAGGTTGTCGGCGACGCGGCTGCGCCAGATCGCTTCGACGTGGCCGCGCAACTCGCGCCGCGGCGCGAACCGGCGGAAGCGGCCGGCGGCGTCGGCGAGCACGCCGGGGCGTTCGGGGCGATCATCGCCGTCGGCGGGAGCCATGCGCGGTGCCGGCGGAGGAGGGGCTTCGATCATAAGCCCGGTTCGCGCACGCAGTCCGGTTCGCGGATCGGCGCCGCGCGCTGGCCGCCGCAGCGTGCGCATCGCCGCGTTCGCAGCGACCGCGCGGACGCAGTCGCCACCTGCGCCAGCGTCAGCGAAACCGGCGCCGACAAAGCCGCCAACGAAAAAGGCCGCCGGTCGCCCGGCGGCCTTTCGCGCAACGCGCGCGGGAGGGCGCCCGCGGCGATGCTTACTTCGACAGTTCCAGCGCCAGCGAGGTCACCCAGCCCTTGTTGCCGAGCTCGTCCTCCACTTCCCACATCGCGCCCTGCTTGTTGCCGGTGGGGTAGAGCATCATCCCCGCCTCGAGCGGGCGCACCACCTTGCCGCTGCCGTTGGCGTTGGCGAACAGGCGCGCGGCCTTGACCACGGTGACCGCCTGCTGCGCGTTCGATGCCGAGGCGTTGCCGGACAGCCCGCCGAGCTCGGCGACCAGATTGGTGTAGGCCTGCAGATAGGCCATGGTGATGACCTGGCCGATCTCGGTGTTGGCGTAGCCCGACACGCCGGCGCCGCCCAGGCCGCTGCTGCCCCACAGCGAACCGCTGGCGCCGAAGCCGATGTCGGTCTTCTTGGCGCTGCCTTCGGCCATCGCGACCTGCTCGGAGGAGCGCACGTCGGTGACGGTCAGCACCACGTCGGCGGTCTTCTTGTTGAAGTTGAGGTTGCTGGCCACGCGCCCGGCGTTGCCGCCGATCAGCCCGCCGAGCATGCCGCCGATGGCGTTGCCGCCGGCGTTGGAGTTCTTCGCGATCAGGTCCGGCACCAGCACGTAGTCGGCGGCGCGGATCTGGCCCTTGCCGATGTTGGACTTGTTGCGCAGCTGGCCGCTGGAGGCCAGTTCGCGCTCGCGCATGGCCATGTCCATGCCGGCGCCGCGGTCGACCAGGGTGAAGCAGCGCGACTTCTGCACGAACACCTTGATCAGCTTGCTCGGCGCGGGCAGCTGCTGGCCGCTCCACCAGTTGGTGCCGTCTTCGGGTTCGATCACCGAGATCGAGCCGAGGTTTTTCGAGCAGGTGGGAATTTCCGCGGTCTTCTGCGCGCGCAGCTCTTGCGCGCTCTTGCGCTGGGCCCAGCCCGGCGCGGCGGTCAGCGCCACGCCCAGGCCCACCACGCAGGCCACGGCCTGGATTCCCCGATTAGCGGTCTTCATCGTTTCGTTCCTTAAAACTGTCTTGAACAGCATCCTGCCGCGGCGCGTGCGGCCGCGGCTCCCGACGGAGCGCGAACGTCCTCCTTCGGCCACGCTGCAGGGCAGCGGGAGGTCGGCCGGAGGGTCCCCAGACGCAGACAAGCCGGGCGAACCCGGCCTGCACGACGACTCACGCCCGCATGATAACGTGATCCATTGCTTAAAAAGGACGTGCGTGCGGTCGCTGGTACGGCCCGCGGCCGGCGGCGCAGCCGCTGAGACGCGGCCGCGGCAGGCTGGCCGAGTTCGCCTTCCCGGACCAGACCGATGCTGCACACCCTGGCGATCGCCAACTACCGCTCGCTGCACAAACTCGAGCTGGCGCTGGGCCGGCTCAACGTGGTGACCGGCGCCAACGGCTGCGGCAAGTCCAACCTCTACCGCGCCCTGCGGCTGCTGGCGGAAACCGCGCAGGGCGGGGTGGTGCCGGCGCTGGCGCGCGAGGGCGGGCTGCCGTCGACGCTGTGGGCCGGGCCGGAAACGCTGTCGGCGCGGATGAAGCGCGGCGAGGTGCCGGTGCAGGGCACCCAGCGCCAGGCGCCGGTGGCGTTGCGGCTGGGCTTCGCCGGCGAGGAGTACGGCTACGCCATCGACCTGGGCCTGCCGATCCCGTCGAACACGCTGTTCGGCATGGACCCGCAGATCAAGCGCGAGGCGATCTGGAGCGGCCCGTTCCTGCGCAGTTCCAACCTGCTGGTCGACCGCCGCGGCGGGCTGGCGCGGGTGCGCGAGGGCCGCGGCTGGCGCGTCGCCGCCGAGCATCTGAGCCCGTTCGAAAGCCTGTTCGCGCAGCTGTCGGACCCGCGCGCGGCGCCGGAGGTGCTGAGCCTGCGCGAAACCATCCGCGGCTGGCGCTTCTACGATCATTTCCGCAGCGACGCGCAGGCGCCGGCGCGGCAACCGCAACTGGGCACGCTGACGCCGGTGCTGAGCCACGACGGGCGCGATCTGGCCGCGGCCTGGCAGACCATCGTCGAGATCGGCGACGCACGCGCGCTGGCCGCGGCGGTCGACGACGCCTTCCCCGGCGCGCGCGTGCGCGTGGCCGGCGAGGGCGGCCGCTTCGTGCTGGAACTGGAACAGCCCGGCCTGCTGCGGCCGCTGTCGGCGGCGGAACTGTCCGACGGCACCTTGCGCTACCTGCTGTGGATCGCCGCCCTGCACACCCCGCGGCCGCCGCCGCTGATGGTGCTCAACGAACCCGAGACCAGCCTGCACCCGGACCTGCTGCCGGCGCTGGGCCGGTTGATCGCGCGCGCCTCCCAGCGCAGCCAGGTGTGGGTGGTCTCGCACGCCTCGCGCCTGGTCGCGGCGCTGGAGGACGAAGACGGCTGCAACGCGATCCGTTTGCACAAGCCGTTCGGGCAGACCGAAGTGGAAGGGCAGGGCTTGCTGGACGCGCCGGCGTGGTATTGGCCGGAGCGGTGAGGGGCGGCGGAGGTTGCGTCGTGGCCGGCGGTTCGCGGTCGCGACTCGCGTCGCTCCTACAGGGCAAGCCCGAGGTCGCGACGCGGCTGGAAGTCCGGCTGTAGGAGCTGCGCAAGCTGCGACCGCGACACCGCGGCGGCGACGCAAGCGGCTGCAACGCG
>NZ_FNOG01000002.1:253953-276968 GCF_900106525.1 Lysobacter enzymogenes | reverse complement strand
GCTGCAACGCGGTCGCGACTTGCGTCGCTCCTACAGGGCGAGCCCGAGGTCGCGACGCTGTTGGAAGTCCGGCTGTAGGAGCTGCGCAAGCTGCGACCGCGACACCGCGGTGACGACGCAACTCGCCGCAGCCCCGCGCAACCTCAAGCCGCCGCCGCCAGCGGTTGCCCGAAGCCCGTTCCCACCATCGCCGGGATCCGCTCGACCAGCAGGTCGATCGCCACCCGCGTGCGCAGCGGCAGGTAGTGGGTGTGCGGCCACACCGCGCTGATCCGGCTGCCGACCACGCGGTCGGCGTGCATCACCATCTGCAGTTCGCCGCTGCGCAGGTAACGGCTCAGCAGCCAGCACGGCAGTTGCGCCAGGCCGGCGCCCGCGACGGCAGCGTCGGCGATGGCTTGCAGGTCGTCGAAGCGCAGGCGCGCCTCGACCTGCGGCTCGCGCACTTCGCCCGCGCTGTCGCGCAGGCGCCAGGGCACGGTCTGGCCGTGGCGGCCGTAGATCACCGCGTCGTGGCCGGCGAAGTCGTCGATCTCGCGCGGCAGCCCGCGCTTGGCCAGGTACGCCGGCGCGGCGCAGATGCCCAGGTGTTCCTGAGTCAGCAGGCGCGCGGCGAGGGTGGCGCTGTCGCGCAGGCGGCCGACGCGGATGCCCAGATCAAAGCCCTCCTCGACCAGGTCGACCATGCGATCGCTGAACGACAGATCGATCTCCAGCTTCGGGTAGCGCCGCGACAGCTCCAGCGCCACCGGCGCCACGCAATGGCGGCCGAACATCACCGGCGCGCTGATCCGCAGCCGCCCGCTGGGCTCGCGCCGGCCGCTGTCGAGCGCGGCCTCGGCGGCGTCGAGTTCGGCCAGGGCTTTGACGCAACGCTCGTAATAGGCCTGGCCGTCCTCGCTCAGGCTCTGGCGGCGGGTGCTGCGGTGGAACAGGCGCACGCCGAGCTGCTGTTCGAGCCGGGCGATGCGCTTGCCGATGGCCGAGCGGGTCACCCCGAGGCGGTCGGCGGCGACCGCGAAACTGCCGGCCTCGGCCGATTGGACGAAGGCGACGATGCCGAGCAGACGATCGTTGACGGCCATGCGATTGGTTCCTGATGGGCGACGCAGAGTGGCGCAAAGCTAGCCACCAAAGCGCGCGGGGCGACGATATCGTAGCGCCACTTCGCCGCGGCGTCGCCGCGGCCTCCATCCCCCAGTGTTCCAGGAGTGTTCCCCATGAAGGCTTACCGCATCCGCGCCGGCGGCGGCATCGACTCGCTCGCCCTGACCGACGAAGCCCGCGCGCCGCTCGGCGCCGGCCAGATCCGCCTGCGCGTGCGCGCTGTATCGCTGAACTTCCGCGACCTGATGATCGCCGACGGCCGCTATCCGGCCGGCGGCGAGCGCCCGGTGATTCCCGCCTCCGACGCGGTCGCCGAAGTGATCGAACTCGGCCCCGACGCCGGCCGCTGGGCGCTCGGCGACCGCGTCGCCACCAGCTTCTTCCCGCACTGGCACGCCGGCGCGGCCAACCCGCGCAACACCCGCGACCCGTTCGGCGCCGACGCCGACGGCGTGCTGGCCGAAGAGATCGTGGTGTCGCAGGAATCGGTGTTCGCCGTGCCCGCGCACCTGGACGACCTCCAGGCCGCGACCCTGACCTGCGCCGGCGTCACCGCCTGGAACGCGCTGTTCGTCGAAGCCGGCCTGCGCCCGGGCCAGAGCGTGCTGCTGCTGGGCACCGGCGGCGTATCGATCTGGGGCCTGCAACTGGCCAAGGCGGCGGGGCTGCGCGCGATCGTCACCTCCTCCAGCGACGACAAGCTCGAACGCGCCCGCGCGCTCGGCGCCGATGCGACCATCAACTACCGCACCCAGCCGGAATGGCAGGACGAAGTGCTGCGCCTGACCGGCGGCGCCGGCGTCGACGCGGTGCTGGAAGTCGGCGGCAGCGGCACCCTGACGCGCTCGGTGCGCGCCGCGGCGATGAACGGCACGGTCGCGATCATCGGCGGCGTCAGCGGCTTCGGCGGGGACCTCGACGCGATCGCGCTGATCATGGGCGCCAAGCGGTTGTCGGGCATTTTCGTCGGCAGCCGCAGCATGGGCGAAGACCTGGCGCGCTTCGTCGAGGTCAACCGGATCGTGCCGGTGGTGGACCGCAGCTTCGCGTTCGAACAGGCGCGCGAGGCTTACCGCTATCTGGAAAGCGGCTCGCACTTCGGCAAGGTGACGATCAAGGTTGCGGGGTAAGGCGGCGGCACGACGAGGTTGCGTCGTAGCCAACAGCTCGCGCCGCTCCCGCACGGGCTCCCTGTAGGAGCGGCGCAAGCCGCGACCGCGCCGCGACAGATCGCGGCGCAATCCCCTGCGCGCCGCAACCCAACATCGCCACGACTGGGACCATCCGCCGATGTCGAACCCCCTGCGCGCATGAGATCTTGACGGCATCGCCTCCGGGCTCCCCACGATGCCGCCATGACCGATGCCGCTGCCGCCGACCTTCCCCTGATCCGCCGCGCCCACGCCGGCGACGCCGATGCGCTGGCCCTGGCCGGCGCGGCGACCTTCCTGGAAACCTTCGCCGGCATCCTCGCCGGCGCCGACATCGTCGCCCACTGCCGCAAGCAGCACGCGTCGGAGCTGTACGCGCAGAGCTTGGCCGATCCCGCGGTCGCGCTGTGGCTGGCGGAAACCGCGGCCGGCGCCGCGCCGGTCGGGTTCGCCATGCTGACCGCGCCGTACCTGCCGCTGGCCGATCTGCGCGCCGACGACCTGGAGCTCAAGCGCATCTACCTGTTGTCGCGCTTCCACGGCGGCGGCACCGGGCGCCGGCTGATGCAGCACGCGGTCGACGAAGCCCGCTCGCGCGGCGCCGGCCGCCTGCTGCTGGGCGTGTACGCCGGCAACGAACGCGCGCTGGCGTTCTACGCGCGCTGCGGTTATGTGCGCGTCGGCGAGCGGCGCTTCCAGGTCGGCGCCAACACCTATGAAGACGCGATCCTGGCCCTGGACCTGACGGCATGAGTACGAGCGACCACGACGCGAGCGCGCACGAGGACCCGCGCGCGCCGACGGTGCACGCGCTGTGCGAGGACGACATCGACGCGGCGGTGGCCTTCGACGGCAGCTACATCGCCTTCCAGCGCCTGCGCCTGGAATTGCGCGACGGCGCGCTGCACTGCGATCTCGAATCGTTCGATACGCAGCGGCTCGAAGAGCCGTACCGCAAGAACTACGGCGACGACGCCGACGCCGAGGGCCTGCGCGACTATCTGCAGCGCGCGCGCGGCAACACCGCGCCCGACGCGGCCGCGTTCGTGGTCCGCGTCGACGGGCGCGTGGCCGGCCGGTTGATGATGTCGCGCACCTGGAACGGCTACGCCTACATCGACGACATCGCCATCGACCGCAACGTGCGCCGCCGCGGCGCCGGCTCGGCGCTGATGCGGCAGGCGCTGGCCTGGGCGCGCGAGCACGGCTACCCGGGAATCATGCTGGAAACCCAGGACACCAACGTCGTGGCCTGCCGGATGTACCTGCGCCACGGCTTCGTGCTCGGCGGCTGCGACCGCTTCCACTACGCCAACGAGCCGGATCTGGCGCAGGAAACGGCACTTTTCTGGTACTTCCGATTCTGAGTTTTTACGTATCCTGCGATTGATAGACGGGTTTTAGGTGCCAGATGGCACCTACTCTGCGTCCACAGCGTGAGTAACTGCGCAGCGCCTCGTGACTGCGATGAATACCCGGTGCATTCCGCCGCGAAGATCACGACGCATTGACATCCGCCCCGGCGCAATCGCTGCCGACAGGAGGCAGGCGCGAAGCGCTCGCGTCGTCCGCGCAGGGATGGATCGTCATGGGCGTGCTGGTGATCGAACAATGGACGCAGTTCGCCGGCCTGGCCGTGCGCCGCATCGACGCCGGCGACGGCGATAGCGCCGGCCGCGCCTACGCCTTCGTCAATCCGCGGCCGCGCATCACCGCGCAGGGCGCGCCCGACGCCTACCACCCCGAGGACACCGGCAGCGGCTGCCTGCGCGACGCCGGCTGGCCGGGCCCGGACTGGCGCCAGCGGCTGGTGGCCGATCCGTACCAGCCGCAGCGGCCCTTGCGCCAGGACGCGGGCGGATACCCAGGCTATTTCGTCTCCACCACCGCACTGCACGATGCGCGCTTCCCGCGCACCAGCGCCGCGGCCTACCTCGATGCGGGGCGGGTGGCGTACCTGGCCTTGCCGCAGGACTGGCTGGCCGAGGACGGCGCCGGCGCGCCGGGCGATTTCGTGGTCGTGCACGATCGCGGCAGCGGCCGCCACAGCTTCGGCCTGATCGGCGACAGCGGCCGCGACCGGGCGATGGGCGAGGTGTCCGAGCGCATGGCCAGCGATCTGTCCGGGCACCGCGCCGAAGCGCGCAGCGGCCGCGGCGCGCCGGCCGGGCCGCTGCTGTGCGTGGTATTTCCCGGCTCGCGGCGCGAACCGGCGTGGCCGCTGCAGACCGCGGTGATCCGCACGCGCTGCCAGCAATTGCTGCGCGCGTTCGGCGGAGTGGCGGGATTGGCGCCGCTGGCGGCGTCGGTGGCGGGGGAGGAGTGAGCGGGCGGCTGTAGGGACGGCGCGATCTGCGGCATCGCGGTCGCGGCTCGCGCCGCTCCTACATTCGCTATCGACCGCCCCCTGTAGGAGCGGCACAAGCCGCGACCGCGCAACTACATCTACGACGCCGCTTACGGTGCCCTGCGTTGTGGCCAACTCGCGGGCTGCGGCGCTTCGACCGAGTCGGACCTCACTGCGTAGCCGACGCCCCCGCCTGATCGACCAACGACAAATCCAGCCGCACCAGCCTCCCCAGACGATCGCGCCGCTGCGCGCGCACATACCAATGTTCGCGTAGGCGCGGCAGGCGCAGCGGCGGCTGCAGCGGTTCGCCCCACAGGCTCAGCGCGTAATGGCGCTCATGCAGCCACCACAGCAGGCGGTCGAACTCGGCCTGATCGTCGGCCAGCAGCAGGTCGGCATCGGCCGGTTCGCGCGCGCCGGGATCGGCGAGCCAGCGCGCGAAGCCGCCATGCAGTTCGAACCCGAAGCCCGCCTCGCGCAGCGCCTGCAGTTCGTCGCGGGTGCTGTCCAGGCAGATGCGCTCGCGCTGTTTCTGGAACACCAGCGCGTACTCGTGGCTGCGGTCGGTACGCGCGTCGCCTGCGGCCAGCGGCCGCGATTCGCGCGCATAGCACAGCAGCCGTTCCCCGCGCGCCACGAACAGCGCGCCGAGCACGCGCGCCAGATCCCAGGCCAGCGGCAGCGTGCGGCCGCCGAGCTCGAGGTTCTCGGCCATGGCGATGCAGTAGCCGCCTTCGGGCAGGGCCGCGCGCACGCCGTGGAAGATGTCGCGCAGGCGTTGCAGATAAGCGTCGTAGTCGCGCTCCAGGTAGAGCTGGCCGACGCGCGAATCGGCCGATTCGGCCGTCTCCGGCCAGCGGCAGCCGAAGTAGGGCACGTTGGTCAGGCACAGCTCGAACGGTGCCGGCGCGGGCGTGTCGGGCAGGCTGCCGACGGCGACGGGCGCATCGATGCCGTGCCGGTGCAGGCGTTCGCGCGCCAGTTGCGCGCGCGTCGGATCGATCTCCAGGCCGCAAGCTTCGCGCCCTTCCAGCGCGGCGGCGAGCAAGGTGGTGCCGAAGCCGCAGAACGGGTCGAACACGCGCGCGCCGGGCGCGGCGAAGTGGCGCACGAACGGGCGCATCTGCGCGACCCAGCCGCAATCGCGGCCGCCGAAGGCATCGCGCGCGCGCAAATCCTCGGGCAGGTGCAATTCCGGCGGATCGGGTTCCAGCAACAACCAGCTGCGGCTATCCATCGGCGCGCTCCGCAGCGGGCCACAGCACGTCGCGGTCCGGTTGCCAGCCGGCGCACAGGCGGCCGTTGCCGTGGAACACCAGCTTGTAGATATCGCCCGAGGCGTGCCGGCGATGCATCGCGGCGTAGTCGGAGGATTCGAACACCACCTGCATGCCGCTGGCTTGCTCGCGCAGGCGCAGGTTCCAGAAGTAATAGCCTTCGGTGATGCGCAGCGGCGTCAGCTGCGGCCACCACGGCGCGTCCATGCACGCGGCCAGCACGTCTTCGATCGCCACGCGTTCGGCCTCGACGTAGCGGCGGGTGGCGTTGTCGCGATAGCCCGCGCCCAGGCGCGAGAACTCGCGCAAGATCACCGTGTCCGCACCGCAGGCGCGGGCCCAGTCGAGATAGGCGCGCACGCCGTCGGCATCGTCGATGCCGCCGCGTTGCAGGATGCAGACCTGGCGCAGCGGCAACTGCGCTGCCAGCTCGCGCGCGACGGCCTCGAACGCGGCGCCGCCAGCGATCGGCTCGCCGTCGCGGAAGCGCATGATGCGCTGGTTGCGCGCGGGGTCGAAGTGGTGGCGCGACAGCTCCAGCCACGACAGGCCGAACCCGCGCAGCGCGGCGATCAGCTCCGCGCCGCGGCCGCGGGCGAAGCCGGCGCCGTTGCTGTAGAGCACGCGCTCTTCCACCTGCACGCCGTCGCGCTCGGCCGCGCTGAGCGTGGCCAGCAGTTGCAGGAACCAGTCTTCGTCGTCGCTGGATTCGAGCCCCGACAGCGACCACGACAGCGGCAGCCCGCGCAACTGCGCCAGCGCCGCGCTGAGGCGTTCGAAGTGGTCCGGCGCGGGGCGCAGGCTCTGCGCCAGCGCGCCGCCGTCGAGCGTGCGCAGGTTTTCCGAACAGAACAGGCAGCGCGCCGAGCACGGCCGCGCGGCAGCGTAAGGGGTGAAGGTGACCGGTTGGGCGATGCGGTAGCGGCGCTCGCCGATGCGGTGTTCGCGCCAGCGGGTGGCGTCGTGTTCGCCGGGCGCGCGCCGGGCCAGTTGCGGCGTGGTCGCGCGCAGGCGTTGGAACAGGGAAGAGGCCGCGCTGAGCGGGAGCGTGCCCGGATCGGCGGTCGCTAGCCCTTCGAGGGGGGCTGGCATGGGATTCGTCCTTGGAATCGTTGGGTGGGGCTGAGCCTTGGGGCGTTTGCCCTCACCCTAGCCCTCTCCCGTAGACGGGAGAGGGGACTGTTCGCGGTGGCTTGCAAGCGTCGCGGCTTTCGAGCCCCTTTCCCGTTCGCGGGGTAGGGAACTATTCGCGGCGGCTTGGAAGCATCGCGGCCTTAGAGCCCCTCTCCCGCTTGCGGGAGAGGGGTTGGGGTGAGGGCCGCTCAAAGCCGAGCCGCGTTAGCCCGTTCCCTGACCTCGGCGAAGCTCCAATCGCTCACCAGCTTGCCGTCCTCCCACACCGTCACCATCGCATCCTCATAACCCATCGGCTTGGCCGCTTCCTCCAGCGAAGGCGCATCCGCCGGCACCGGCACGGTCTTGAAGTGCCCGTATTCGCGATGCCGCAGCAAGGTCATGCGCCCGCGCTTGCTCGACTTGCCCTTGTCGGTCACCGGGTCCTTGTAGACGTCGATCCATTCGCCGTCCACGCGCGCGGCCGAGCACTTCAGCGCGAACTTCTGGGTGTCGCGGTCCAGCCGCTGCAGCAGCGCGCCGCCCATGCCGAAGGCGAGGTTGTCGGTGGCGTAGCCGTAGCTGGTCGCGCGTTCGAGGATGGCGCGGATGCTGGTCGGGTTGATGCCGTCGCCCTGGATCACCCGCACGTGGTTGAGCACCTTGTAGCCCTTGCCGTTGACGGTGTGGCCGAAGGCCTCGTCGAGCAGGGTCAGGCATTGATGCACCACGTCGACCGGGTCGCCCGAGTCCGGCCGCACCACCAGGGTCGCGCCGGAGGCGATCACCTGCTCGCGCAAGGTCTTGCCCCAATGCTCGCGGATGGCGTGGAAGATGTCGTAGCTGTCCGACACCACCGCGACGATCGCGCCGGGCTTGGCGAACTGGGTCAGCATGTTGCGGTAGGCGTCGACCTCGCGCTCGCGGCCCCAACTGGTGATGGTGCTGTGCTCGGCGGCGGGGATCGAATAGCCCGCCATCGGCTCGTGGTAATAGCGCTTGGCCAGCAGCAGGCCGGAGACGGTATCGGTGCCGAGGAAGTTGACCAGATGCGCGGCGCCGCCGAGCGCGGCCGACTCGGTGCTGGACACGCCGCGCGCGCCGAAGTCGTGCAGCTTGAACGGCAACTGGCCTTCGGGATCGTCGCTGGTGCGCTCCAGGAACTGGCGGATGGTCTGCTTGGCGTGCCAGCTGATCGTGGCCACCGTCACCGGGTACCACAGGCGCAGCAGCAGGGTTTCCAGGTAGGAGGGCACCCAATAGGCCTGCGGGTCGGTCGATTCGATCGTCACCAGGGCCTGATGGGTCGGCACCACGGTGCCTTCGGGCACGGCGCGGACCCGGATCGGCATCAGCCCGCCGTGATGGTCGACGATGTAGCGCCAGCCGGCCTCGTTGAACGGTTCGCCGTGCGCGGCGAACAGGTCGCGCGCCTCGTCGATGTCGGCGTGGGTGACCGGCTTGGCCAGGTATTCCTTGAGGATCGCCTGCAGGCCGAAGAACACCGTGCGGTCGTACACGCCGCCGCGCGATTCGATGTAGAAGAACGTCGCATCGGTGCCGGGCGGGTATTGCAGCCAGTGGCTGGCCTTGTAGCTGTCGGTGTTGAGCAGCAGGTTGTCGAGGCATTGCATGACGGGAAGCTCCTTCGCGTCGGGGGTGGCCGGCGGTCTGTCCGCCGGCGGGAGGGCCGGGCGGTGCGCTGTGCGCTCAGCCGCGGCCCAGGAAGTATTCGAGGATGTGCAGGTGGTCTTCGAACAATTGCGGGCTCATCTCCAGCGCCTCGCTGACCGCGATCCAGCGCGCCTTGTCGGCGTCGTCGCCGCCGCGCACCTGCGGCAGTTCGCCGGCCGGGAAATCGAAGTGGAAGGCGTGGGTGATGGTGCGGCCGCGCGCGCTGCGGTCGGGATGGTCGAACACCCGCTCGCCCTTGATCGAACCCTTGAGCACGGCCAGCGGCACTTTCAGCCGGGTTTCCTCGCGCAGCTCGCGCAGGCAGGCGTCGAGCAGGGTCTCGTGCTGGCCGACGAAGCCGCCCGGCAGCGCCCACAGGCCGCGGCCCGGTTCGGCGCGGCGGCGCACCAGCAGCACGTGGCCGGAATGCACTACCACCGCGTCGGTGGTGACGAAGGTCGGCGCGTACGGCGCATCGGCCCAGGCGGCGCGGTATTGCTCGACGAACTGGTATTCGGCGACCAACTGCTTGAACGCGGGCGAGCTCTTGCGGAACGCTTCGAGCATGTCGAACACCGGCGCCGGCACGTTGGCGCGGATCAGCATCAGCCCGCCGTGGCTGTCGATCTGGTTGGCCTCGAACAGGAACTTGCGTAGTTCGGTGGCCGACAAGGTCGCGGTGTGGTTGACGTCGACCAGCGGCCACTGCGGGAATTCGCGCAGGTAATAGCTGGAAGCGTCCTTGTCCATGCCGATCAGGCCGATGCGGGCCTGCGCGCTGCCGCCGTCGGCGCGTACCGCCTCGGCGACGCTGCGCTGCACGTTGGCGATCCACTGGCTCTCGTTGTAGAGGTGGTCGCGCAGCGGGCGCACGATCAGGCGTTCGGCGCTGTCGGCGAGCGCGGCCTGGATCATCACCGCGCGCTCGGCGACGGTGAACGGGTTCTTGACGGTGCGGGGGGTGTCGGCGGAGCCGACCAGGAAGATGACCTTGGCGGCCTTGCCCAGCGCGTGGCGGGCGACGGCGGCGTGGCCGTTGTGGAAAGGCTCGAAACGGCCGATGAAGACGAGGTAATCGTATTGCTGCGTTGCCATGAGAATCCCTCACGGAGTTGAAGTGGCCGGCGGTCTGTCCGCTGGCGTATGCAAGATGCTACGCCGAACCGAAGCGCCGTCAAGTGCCCCCGCATCGCCGCATCGGCCCCTGTAGGAGCGGCGCAAGCCGCGACACCCGAAGCCCGGCCGAACCCAACGACCCGGTCGTGGCGAGACGCCGGAACCCATCGCCTCTCGCCGCACAGCGCAGCTCCCTCAGCAAGAGCGAAGCGGCTTCAGTCCCGTAGCGCTCGCGCACCAAGCCCGCACCGATACAATCGGGTCAAGCAAAGGAGGGCGACGATGACGATGCAGGTTCCGCAGTATTGGGCCGAGGCGCGGGTGCAGGAAAAGTTCGGGAGGGGGCATGTCTCCGGGCGGGTTTCGCTTACGGTGCGTCGCTTCGGTTGGTCCGACGCCAGCCAGACCGAAGCCCAGACCATGGCCGACGCGCGCGCCCGCGACGCGTTCGAGCGCATCCTCGCCGGCGAAAAACTGCCGAGCAACGAACCGCGCGTGCCCTACGACGCCGAAGGCCTGCCGATCCGCGAGGAGATCGTCGCCCGCCACGGCGAGGTGGTGATCACCCGCAACAGCTACGGCGCACGCTGTCTCAATTCGCCGGACGTCTTGTTCGCCGATGTCGATTTCAAGCCGCTGCCGCCGGTGCGCCTGGGCGGGGCGATGGCCGCGTTGTCGCTCGCCGCCGGCGTGGCCTGCGGCGTGCTGGTCCATCCGGTCGCCGGCATCGTCGCCGCGATCGCGACGATGCTGATCGTCGGCACGGTCCGCGCGAAGCGCGCGCAGCGCCGCCACCGCAGCGAAGGCGGCGGCCCGGAAGCGCGCGCGCTGGCGCCGGTCAAAGCGTTCCTGGCCGCGAATCCCGACTGGCACCTGCGCGTCTACCGCACGCCGAACGGCTTCCGCCTGCTGGCGATGCACCGCACCTTCGACCCGCTCGATCCGCAGGTGCATGCGTTCTTCGAAGCGATCGGCGCGGACGCCTACTACGCGCTGTCGTGCAAGCACCAGCATTGCTTCCGCGCCCGGGTCAGCGGCAAGCCGTGGCGGATGGGCCTGCGCGAGCACATGCCCGCAGGACGCAGCACCTGGCCGATCGCCGAGGAGCGCAGGCCCGAGCGCGAGCGCTGGGTGGCCGAGTACGAGCGCACGGCCGAAGGCTACGCCGCCTGCCGTTTCGTCGAGCGGCTGGGCAGCAACGACTACGTGTCGGCGACCTATGCAGTGCAGCGTCTGCACGACGATTTGTGCCGGGCCGAGCGTAATTTGCCGATGGCGTGAGCGGCGGCGCTCAGCTCAGGATCGATTCGGCCAGTTCGCGGTGCAACGCGCTCGGCAGGCGCGCGCCGGCGTGGATGAGGCGTTCGCGCAGAACGCGCGGGTCGGCATCGGCGATCGAGCCGAAGCGGTAGCGCCCGCGGTCGACCCAGGTCTGCAATTCGTCGACGATGGCCGCTTCGACCTGCGCAGGCTGCGGCTCGGCCAGCGCCTGCAACAGGAAGTCCAGGGCCTGCCACTTGTCCAGCAGTTGGGTGGCGACGAGCAAGCGCCCGCGGAAGGCCGGGCGCAGGTCCCAGGCTTGCTGCAGCGCGGCGACCGGCAATGTCGTGATGCCGCGCTTGTAGGCCTCTTGCGCTTCGCCCGAAACCCGATAGTCGGGGTCGTGCAGCGCGCGCGCCAGCACCGAAGCCATGTCGGCGGCGCCGCTGCGGGCCAAGCCGCGCAGCGCCAGCAACCGCAGCCGCGCCTGCGCGCACGACAGCCACGGCGTCAGCCGCATCGCATCTTCGGCCTGGGCGCATTCGCTCAACGCGTCCAGCGCGATGCGCGCGTTCGCCGAATCGCCGGCGTCCAGCGCTTCGCGCCAGGCCTGCCGCGGCTCTTCGCCGAATCGTTCGCGCAGCAGATGCGCCGCTACCCGGCGCGGGCCGGTGGAACGGTCGAACAGCGCCTGGCCTAGGCATGTGCGCAGCGAAGGCGCGCCGATACGTGCGGCCGCTCGCAGCGCATCGCGGCGCAGGGCCGGGACGCGGCGAGCATGGGCTTGGCGCAACTGATGATCGAACTGATCGAGCGTCAGCACGGTTTCAGCCTGCGCCAGTGCGGCCCGGGCGATGCGCGGATGCGGATCGTCCAGGGCCGCGATGCAGGCCTGTTCGGCGCTGCGCACGCCGGTCGCGACCGACGCTGCGTAGGCGTACTCGCGCACGGCCGCCGAGTCGGATCGGGTGGCGCGCCACAGCGACTCGGTGTGTTGCGGCGCATAGAGCACCGGCTCGATCAGCGCGCTCCAAGCCGGCGCGAAGCGTTGGCGTTCGCGCATCGGCAGGGCCAGCTCCAACAGTTCGAACAGCGCCTGCGGCTCGTGTTCGATGCATCGTTGCAGCAGCGCTTCGGCGGCCTTGCGTACAGGCGCGACCCAATCGCTGTTGCGGATCAAGGCCGCCGCCATCGCCAGACGACCGGGCCAGCGGGCGAACTGGCGCAGCGCGAGTTCGCGCACGTATCCGTTTGGGTCGCAGGTGGCGACGAACAGGCAGGCTTGTGCGTGCTCGGGCCGATCCGACAGTGACTCGATCTCGATGCCGCCGTTCAGTGCCGCGACATCGGCGCTGGCGGCACGGTCTGCGCGCGAATTCGCCCAGTCCGACAGCCGGTAACGGAACAGGCTGGAGCGGAACTCGGTGTCCACCCGCAGCAGCTTGTCGGGCGTCAGGGCGATCAACTCCGCCGGCGCGCTTTCCAACTCGGCGGCCCCGAACTCCAGGCCGCGCTGTCGGCGCATCACCTGCAGGGCCGAGGCGAGATAATGATTCCACCCCGCTGGCAAATGCCGCGGTGCGGCAGGCGGATACGATTTCATCGGACTGCGTCCTTGCGAGGGTTGCTTTGACGGCGATGCGGGCCTCAGCCCGCCACCACCTCGACCCGCATCCCCTCGCACTCCACCACCTGCCCCGCACGGATCTTGCAGGTCTTGCGCAGTTCCACCTGTCCGTCCACCCGCACCGCGCCGCTGGCGACGATGGCCTTGCCGGTGCCGCCGCTGTGGGCGAGGCCGATCAGCTTGAGCAGTTGGTTGAGTTCGACGAAGTCGTGGCCGGCGTCGAGGGCGAAGCGGGTCGATTGCATGGCGATGGGGCTGGAATGCGATGGCGGGCAGGCAGGGTCGCAGCGCTGAGACCTGGGCGCAAGACGTTTGCGCGTCCGGCGTCGTACTCTCGGGCCAACGGCGCCCGCGCGGGCGCCGTCCAGCCCATCTTTCGAGGTCGACGATGAAGCGAGCCCAGTACGAGCGGCGCGGCCCGGTGCCGCAGGACGTGATCGAGGCGGTCGAGTTCCAGACGCCGCCGTTGGCGGCCGGACAGGTCTTGATCGAAGTGCTGGCCGCGCCGATCAATCCCTCCGACGTGCTGACCCTGACCGGCGACTACGGCCTGCTGCCGCCGCTGCCGGCGGTGGGCGGCAACGAGGGCGTGGGCCGGGTGGTCGAGCTCGGGCCCGAGGTGACCCAGCTCAAGGTCGGCCAGACCGTGCTGCTGCCGATCCAGGGCGGCAGCTGGGCCACGCACATGGTCGGCACCGCCAGGCACCTGATCGCGCTGCCCGACGGCGCCGATCCGAAGCAACTGGCGATGATCACCATCAACCCGCCGACCGCGCTGCTGATGCTCAGCGACATCGTCGCGCTGGAGCCGGGCGACTGGGTGATCCAGAACGCGGCCAATTCGGCCGTGGGCACGTATCTGATCCAGTTGGCCAAAGCGCGCGGGCTGCGCACGATCAACGTGGTGCGGCGCGAGTCGGCGGTGGAGGCGGTGCGCGCGGCCGGCGCGGATGTGGTCCTGGTCGACGACGAGGACCTGGGCAAGCGCGCGCGCGAGGCGGCGCAGAAGGTGCCGATCAAGCTCGGCATCGATGCGGTCGGCGGGCTGGCCACCCAGCACATCGCCCAGGCCCTGGGCGAGGGCGGGGTGGTGGTGAACTACGGCGCGATGAGCGGCGAGGCCTGCCAGATTTCGCCGGCCTCGTTCGTGTTCCGCGACGTGTCGCTGCGCGGGTTCTGGCTGTCGCGCTGGTTCCAGCAGGCCGCGCCGACGCGGCGCGCGGAGGTGTTCGGCGAAATCGCCCGGCGCGTGGCCGCGGGCGAACTGCACGCGCGGGTGCAGGCGACCTATCCGCTGGAACGGATCAAGGACGCGGTCGCCGCGGCGGCCGCGGGCGAGCGCGACGGCAAGATCCTCGTCCTGCCCAACGGCGAGGTGTGAGCCGCGCACCGCGGCGGCACGCGCGGCCCGGCGCCGCGCGTGCGAGCATCGATGATCCGCTCGCGCAACCGGGGAGTCGCGCATGAACGTCGAATTGCAGATGCTGGCCTGGTCGGTCGCGCTGGGCATCGTCCACCTGCTGGTCGCCGCCGGCTTCATGACCGCGCAGCGCGGCGTGCGCTGGAACGCCGGCGCGCGCGACGGCACGCCGGCGCCGCTGACCGGCGTGGCCGCGCGTCTGGAGCGGGCCTGGCGCAATTACCTGGAAACCTTCCCGCTGTTCGCCGCGCTGGCCTTGGCGGTGGTCGTGGCCGGCCGCGGCAACGACCACACCGCGTTGGCCGCGCAGCTGTATTTCTGGGCGCGGCTGATCTATGTGCCGGTCTACGCCGCCGGCGTCCCGTACTTGCGCTCGGCGGTGTGGGCGGTGGCGCTGTGGGCGATCGCGCAACTGCTGTGGGCGTTGCTGTAAGGCCTCAGCCGGCGGCCTGCGCCTGCGCGCACAAAGCGCGCTTGGCCGCGGGCGTGAGCTGCTTGATCGCGTACTCGGCGCGCAGCGCGGCGCCTCGGTCGGGATGTTCGAACCGCGCCAGCAGCCGCGCCGGCGGATGCGCGCGGGTGTAGCGCGCGCCCTTGCCGGCGGCGTGCTGGGCGTAGCGGCGCTCCACGTCCACGGCGATGCCGGTGTAGAGGCTGCCGTCGGTGCATTCGATGAGATAGACGTACCAGGGCATGCGGATAGGGTAAGGCAGGAGATGGCGGAGAGGCGTTGCGAGAGAGAAGCGCGCGTTCGCGGTTTTCTGGCCGGTCCGCGGCTGTGGGCTATTTAGGGAATTAGTTAAGTAATCAAGGCTATACTCGTCCCCGCGCCGCCCCGGCGCGCCGCCGCCATCGCAGCCATGTCGCAGGACAAGATCTTCGAAGCCCTGGCCTCGTCGCCGCGCCGGCAGATCCTGGCCTTCCTGTCCGAGCGCGAACTCAGCGCCGGCGACATCGCCGCGCGGTTCGAGATGAGCGCGCCGGCGGTTTCGCGCCATCTGTCGGTGCTGGTCAACGCCGGGCTGATCAGCAGCGAGCGGCGCGGCCAGTTCGTGGTCTACAAGCTGATGCCGGACAGCCTGGTCAACACCCTGACCCAGTTCGCGTTCGAAATCTGTCCGGTCGGCGGCCCGCTCAAGCGCGAAAGCCGGCGCGCGGCGCGCAAGGCTACGGGCAAGCCGGCGGGCAAGTCGGCGGGTTGACGCCGGTCACGCCGCGGCCGCGCTTCGGTCGCGCTTGTTTCATTCGCGCTCGAAGCGCTCGATCTCTTCCACCACCGCCTGGGCGCGGCGCAAGCTGACGCCGACGATGCTCTCGTCCACCGTCTTGGCCAGACGCGGCCGGCGCGGATTACGCGACCAGCGCAGGAACCAGACGCTGGCCAGCAGCCCGGCCACGCCGACCGCGCCGCCGTAGACGAACAGCGACGGCGCGTTGCGATACAGGTCGACGCCGAACAGGTTCATCAGGATCGCCGCCAGCGCCGGCATCCACAGCAGCCACCACGCCAGCCCGACCGCGAGGCCGCCGCGCACGTAGGCCTGGCGCAGCGCGGCCAGGCGACGCTGCAGCGTCAGCACCGGCGCGGTGTAGTCGATGCCGGCGACGCGCGACTGGACCAGCGCGCCGCAGACGGTCAGGGCGATGCCGTAAACCTGCACGATCAGGCCGATGACGATCAGGTGCGCGCTGTACGCATGCGCGCTCCAGAACAGCGCGCCCCATATCGTCAGCAGCACGCCGGCGGCGATCTGCAGCGCCTGTCCCCATACCAGCGGCCGCAATCCCGAGCGCAGGCGCCGGCCGCGCTCCTCGCGCAGGCGCAGCCGTTCCGTACGGTGTTGGCGGTCGAGCTTGTGGCTGAGGTCCTGCCAGGCCTGCTTGAGTTCGTCGAGTTCCATCGTCAATGCGCTCATGGTTCGGTTCCGCGGTGGGGAAGGGCGTCAGTCGGCCAGCGCGGCGCGCAGGCGCTGCTTGAGCCGGCCGATCTTGGTGGCGACGTTGGTTTCGCTCAGGCCCAGGACGTCGGCGATCTCGCGATGGCTGCGGTCTTCCAGGTAGAGCAGCAGCAAGGCGCGGTCCAGCGGCGGCTGCTGCGCGATCAGCCGCTGCAGCAGGCGCAGGCGCTGCGCGGTTTCCGGCGTGTCGCCGTCGTCGGCGGGCAGCGCGTGCAGGTCTTCGTCCAGGGCGACGGTGTCGCGGTGGCGGCTGCGTTCGCGCAGATGCGAGATCGCCACGTTCAGGGCGATGCGGTACATCCAGGTCGAGAAGCTGCGCTGCGGGTCGTAGCCGGGGAAGGCGCGCCACAGTTGCGCGGCGATGTCCTGGGCGAGATCGGCGCGTTCGTCCTCGCCGCGGGCGTAGCCGGCGGCGACCTTGTAGACGATGCCGCGGTGCGCATCCAGCAAGGCCTCGAAGCGGCGCTGCCGCGCCGCTGTGGCCTGCCCGCGTTCGCCATCCGCCATCGTCATCGCCTCGGTCCGTTGGATGTCCATGCCGGGGTGATTCGCGCCCTGAGGCGAATCATCACACCCCCAGCGACGGAACGGGCGGACGGACGGATTCAGCCGGCGGCGGCCTCGGCGCGGTGGCGGTAGAACTGCAGGATGGTGTCGCTGAAGTCGCCGATCAGCCAGCGCGCCAGCGGCGCGGCGTACCAGTTGAAGCCGGTGCTCACCCGGTAGTCCATGCGGATGCTCAGTTCGGTGTCGGCGCCGCGCGGGGTGAGGGTGTAGCGGGTGCCGGTCAGGTCGAAGTAGCGGCCGCCGATTTCGACGTGGTCGTCGAGCGCGCCGGGCGGGACCGAGTCGGGCGCGAACTGGTACTGCCACTGCACGTAGCGGCCCGGCTGCCAGTCGGCCGAGCGCTGGCGGAAATGGATGCCCTTGCCCATGCGCACCTCGCGGGTGAGGCCGGCGGCGTCTTCGTGGGTGAGCCCGGCCAGCGGCGTCGGCACGCCGATGCGGTACATCCAGGCGCGGTCGACTTCCTCGGCGCGGATGTGGTCGGCGTCGAGCAACTGCCGCCACACCGCGTCGGGCGCAGCATGGATCAGCACGCTGCGTTCGGTGCGTTCCAGGCGCTGGGGTTCGTCGTGGCCGATGCCGAGCGAGGTCAGCAGCAGCGGCAGGATCGCCAGGCTGTAGACCGTCGGCGTCTTCGACCAGCCGGCCCAGCGGCACAGCGCGCCCATGAGCATGCCGCCGATCGAGCCGAGCACGGCGAACAGCGGCCAGATCAGCACGACGCAGATCGCGCCTTCGAGCACGAACAGCATCGTCCCGGCCATGCACAGGGTGACGCTGAGCCACGGCGCGAAGAAGTGATAGCGCAGCCGGCGAGCCTGCTGGCGCTCGGCGAGATAGACCGTGCTCGCGCCGATCGCGATCGGCGCGAGCAGGATGAAGACGGTCAGCATCGGCGCCCAGGCGCTGCCGGGGTCGCCGTTGAACACCAGGCGCAGCACCAGGCCGATCAGGGCGCCGCCGAGGAACGGCGTCAGCGCGATCAGCGGGCCGTCGAACCAGCGCTTGGCGGGCGCCTTGGCGGCATGCTGATGAGCTCCCGGCGGCAGCGGCGGCGGTTCGGACGAAGGGCCGTGCGGTTGTGGATCGTGTTCGTTCATCGGTTCACCAGCGTTCGCAAGGGTTGGCCTGCGCTGTCGGCGCGGGGTGGCGGAGCAGCGTCGAGGCACCGCAATTCTTCGCGCGGCGGCAAGTGCTCGGGCAAACGCAACCCGCGCACCAACCCTACGCGCTCGAGCGCGCGCAGCACCCACCAGCCCGGATCCCACTCGCCCGGATACAACCCCAACCGCGCCGAACCCGGAAACGCATGGTGGTTGTTGTGCCAGCACTCGCCCATGGTCAGCAGCGAGGCGAAGCGCACGTTGCGGCCCTGCACTGCGGCGCCGCGCACTTCGTGATGCATGCCGCCGTGGTTGTGGGCGAAGTAGCCGACCAACCAGTGGCCGAACACGCCGGCGGTCACCCGCGCGCACACGCCCCAGAACACCCAGCCCCAGCCGCCGATGGCGTAGAACGCCAGCGCCCACGGCAGGTGCTGCCACATCCAGGTGCGTTGCAGGAAGCGGTAGACGCGGTCCTCGCCGATGCGCGGTTCCAGCGCGATCCGCGGCGGCGCGTCCAGGCGCAGTTCGCAGTGCAGCTGCCACCACGCGTCCTGGAGAAAGCCGCGACGGTGGGCGAGGTAATCGTGGCAATGCGGCAGGCGCTGGGCGTAGTCGCGCAGGTCGTGGGTGCGCACCAGCGCGATCGGCCCGGCCAGCCCGACCTGCACGCCGCAGTAGACCAGCAGGTATTCCAGCCACTTCGGGCAGGCGAAGCTGTCGCGGATCAGCTTGCGGTGCATGCCCAGCGAATGGCCGAGCAGCAATACCGCGGCGGTGCTGGCGACGAACAGCGCGAACGCGCCCCAGCTGAAGGTCAGCGCGCCGCCGACCGCGGCGCCGGCGAACATCGCGCTGAACCACAGCGAGCGCACCGGTTCCCACGTCACCCGACCGGCGCTGACGCTGCGGACCGAATCGGCCAGGGCCGGGCGCGAGCGCACGCGGTGATCGCGCAGGCTGGCTGGGATCGCATCGGGAACGTGGGATTTCATGGTCCGCATCCTTGGCGCGCTGCATGGCCGGAGCGGCCCTGGCGCCGGCCCTGCCGGCGCGCGATGCATGCATTCAGCAATTAACTAATTTGCTAAATGATTCGGTGCGGGCCTGCGTGGCGTCAAGCGTGCGCCGATGAGCGGTCGGCGGGGTGTGGGGCGGGGCACGCACGTTGTCGGCGCCGCTGGCGGCGCGCGCGCCGACGTTTCGCGCGCGCAGGCGCGATGCGCGCCGCGCCGCGCGATGCGGCTCAGCCGTACTCGATCGCCAGCACTTCCACGTTGAGATCGCCGGCCGGCCGCTTCCACACCACGCTGTCGCCCACGCGCGCGCCGTGCAGCGCGCGCGCCAGCGGCGAGACCCAACTGATCAGGCCGCGCTCGGGATCGGCCTCGTCCTCGCCGACGATGCGGTAACGGTGCTCGCGGCCCTCGTCGTCGGCGATTTCCACGCGCGCGCCGAACGCGACCCGGTCGGCCGGCTGGCGCTCGGGCGCGATGGTGATCGCGCCGAGGATGCGCGCCTGCAGCCAGCGCATCTCGCGCTGCACATGGGCGCGCTCGAGCTTCGCCCCGACCGCTTCGCGCTCCACCGCGCGGTCCAGCGCCTGCAACTCGCGCCCGGCTTCGTTCAAGCGCGCGCGCAACAACATCATCCCGCGCGGGGTGACGTAGTTGGGATGCTCGCTGATCGGCAGTTCGGGCAGCGCGCCGGGATCGGACTCGCCGTCGCCTTCCTTGACGAAGGCGCGGCTCATGCGGGGGCGTAAAGGACAGACATTGCCCGACTCTAGGACAGCTAACGTTGTCTCAGGGTGAGTGCGATGTGGTTAGCGCTTTGCCGGAGCTGTCGGTTCATCGACTGAAGGGGCGAACCGATTCCGGATTTGCCGGTTTGCATGCATCGCGTGCCTGCCTCGGGTCGCTGGATGGCGACGAAGGCAGCTTAGCTGCGCTGAATGTGAGCCTGCGTTTTTTGGCTATTTCCCATTTGCAATGCGGGTGCCTACCCTTGGGGCGACGCTTGGCGATGTTCGACAGGATGTTGGAGGAGAAGGCCAATGAATCGAGGTTGCGGTAGCTCGGCTATGGCGCGGATCGTTGCATTCGTGGCCTTGGCGTCGATCGTTTGCATCGTGGCGTCGTGCGGCTCGGCAAGGATGCGCGGATCGGGTCGTGGCGGTCCCGATAAAGTTTCCACGGACGCTGTCACGGTCGAAAATCTGTTGCGCTGGTCGGTCGAGGGTTCGGCGGGAATCGACAAGGTCCTGAACGGGCTTAAGCGGACGTTTGAGATGACGCCGGTCGGCGTACAAGGTCTGGGCAGTGCGGGGCCTGCGAAATTGGCGGACGGTTACATCCTGAGCTTCGCCACCATCCGCGGATTGAGCGGCGCGATCGATATCGGCGTGAAAGAAGAACCGTGTTATTCGCCAGAACGCGCAGCCGGCCTGGTTGGAGGGGCGACGGGGAAGGTCGAGCTGGACGCGCATATGATCGATCACGGCAAGACCTACACCACCGGGAAGAACGGCTTTTACGTCTCCTTCGCCACGACAGACGAGACGTACAGATGCGTAAAGAGCATCCACATGTGGCCCATGGGTAGGAAAGAGCCATGAATGTCCCGGGTGAGGGCGGCGAGTATCTCCAGTCCCATCCCCGGTTCGCCGAAATGCCTGGGCGTATTCGAGCGTGGATACTGGAATCGCCCAGCGCTTCGGCCGATTTCGCGCGGTTCTTCAAGGACGAAGGCGTTATCCAGGGCCAGTCGGGCGTTGGGCTTCCTTATTACGCGCCCTTGGAGCCGCCGAGAATTCTGGTCGAGGACTCCCAATGGAGATCGCTGCAGGCCAGCGACGCCCCTGCATGGCCCCAGCGCCACCTGTTCGGAACCCTCGCCCACGAAATCGGCCACCACCGCTACAACACTGGCTCTGTCCCGTTCCAAGGCCGCAGCGCCGACGAGTACGTGCAATACCGCGCCGGCCTGGAAGCGCAGGCGATCTTCAACGCCTTTCCCATCTTCAAGGAACTCGAACACCAGCCCGAGTTCAAGGGCGGCAAGCCGTTCGGCTCCATCGGCTATCTGAACGAGGTCGAGTTGGGCTCGCTGTACGGCGACTGGAAGGCCGGCCGGCTGGGCGACGCCGAGGTGGTCGAGCGAATGGCGGCGAAGGTGGCCGATGCGCCGTACAGCCTGGCCAAGCCGCCGCAGGACATGGACGGCAACGGGGCGATCGCCCACCGCGATGCCTATTTGCGCGACTACGCCCGGTATGTCGAGCCGAAACTGCAACCGCAGTCGTCCATCGATCCCGCCGGCGCCGGCTTGAATCCGCAGGACGCCGCATTGCTCGACCGCCTGCGCGCCCAGGTGCGCGAGCTCGATCGCTCGGCCGGCAAAGGTTGGGACGAACAAAGCGAGCGCCTGAGCGCCAGCGCCCTGGTCATGGCCAAGAGATGCGGGTTCGGCGCTGAGGACGAATTGCGCTTGGCGTTCAACCGGCGCAGCGGCGACGTTGCGGCGGGGACGTTGTTGCACCTGTCCCGGCACGGCGCGAACGCATCCCCGGACCCATATGCCAACCGTACGCATATGCCGCTGGCCGAGGCCCTGGCCGCTCCGGCCGGGCAACGCTGCGAGCAGGTGCGGGCTTTCGAGGTCGCGCAGTCGCAGCGGACCCAGACCGCGCAGACGCAGGCGATTGCCGCAGCGGACGAGCCTGACAAGGACCGTCCGAAGCTGACGGTCTGATCGGCCCGATGAATCGGTCCGGCTCGACGCGCGTGCGGGCCGCAGGCAAGGCGGCCCGCTGCCACGTCCGCGCCTAACCTGCGATCATGTCGCATGGAACCGCAAATCCCCACGGCCGACGCCGCTCCGGCCGCTTTCGACACCCTCCCGCTGAGCCCGGCCCTGCTGCAAGGCGTGGCTGCGCTCGGCTACACCGCCATGACCCCGGTGCAGGCGCGCGCGCTGCCGGCGATCCTGGACGGCCGCGACGTGCTCGCCCAGGCCCCGACCGGCAGCGGCAAGACCGCGGCGTTCGGGCTGGGCCTGCTGCACCGGCTCGATCCGTCCGCGGTGCGCACCCAGGCCCTGGTGCTGTGCCCGACCCGCGAGCTGGCCGACCAGGTCGGCCAGCAGCTGCGCAAGCTCGCCTTCGCGGTCGGCAACCTCAAGGTTTCGGTGCTGTGCGGCGGCATGCCGGTGGCGCCGCAGCTGGCTTCGCTGGAGCACGCGCCGCACGTCGCCGTCGGCACGCCCGGGCGCCTGCAGGAGCTGCTGCGCCACGGCGCGCTCAAGCTCGACGGCCTGCGCACGCTGGTGTTCGACGAGGCCGACCGCATGTTCGACATGGGCTTCGAAGAGGCGGTGCGCGAGATCGTGCGCAAGACGCCCAAGACCCGCCAGGGCCTGCTGTTTTCGGCCACGTTTCCCGAGGCGATCCGCGAGCTGGGCCGCAACGCGCTGCGCGATCCGCTCGAGGTCACGGTCGAGGGCGAGGCGTCGGCGCCGCGCATCGAGCAGTATTTCTACGAGGTCGAAGCCGGGCGCAAGACGCCGCTGCTCGGCGCGCTGCTGCTGGAATACCGGCCCGAGTCGTGCGTGGTGTTCTGCAACATGCGCAAGGACACCGAGGAAGTGGTCGGTTCGCTCGAACACTACGGCTTCACCGCGCTGGCCCTGCACGGCGAGATGGAGCAGCGCGACCGCGACGAGGTGCTGGTGCGCTTCGCCAACCGCAGCTGCAATGTGTTGGTCGCCAGCGACGTGGCCGCGCGCGGGCTGGACGTGGAAGACCTCGCCGCGGTGGTCAACTACGACCTGCCGACCGACCCGGACGTGTACGTGCACCGGATCGGCCGCACCGGCCGCGCCGGCCGCGGCGGCGTCGCGCTGAGCCTGTGCGGCCCGCGCGAGACCGCGCGCGCCGACCAGATCGCCCAGCGCATGGGCGCGCCGCTGCAATGGCGCAGCGCCCAGCCGCTGGGCGGCAAGGCCCGCAACGCCCCGGCCGCGCCGATGGCGACCCTGCGCATCGACGCGGGCAAGACCGATAAGCTGCGCCCGGGCGACATCCTCGGCGCGCTGACCGGCGAGGCCGGGCTCAAGGCCGAGTCGGTGGGCAAGATCAACGTGTTCGCCACGCGCTCGTACGTCGCCGTCGCGCGCGGCCAGGCCGCCGCGGCGCTGGCGCGGTTGCGGGAGGGCAAGATCAAGGGGCGCAAGTTCCGGGTCAATCGGTTGTAGGGCAGTTGCTGCGCTGCCGCCGGCGCGCAGACGCTTGCG
>NZ_FNOG01000002.1:0-253531 GCF_900106525.1 Lysobacter enzymogenes | reverse complement strand
GTTGCTGGAAGTCCGGCTGTAGGAGCTGCGCAAGCTGCGACCGCGACACTGCGCTTACGACGCAACCTGCAATCAAGCGGTCGCCGCCGCGCAACCCGGCGCTCCCTCACTTACCGTTGAGCGAATACTTCCCCGGCCCCAACAACAGCACCGCCGCGGCCGTGGCCAGGAACATCGCTTGCAGTTCGATCGCCCAGCCGCCTTGTTCGTTGAGCTGGCCGAGTTGGCCCAGGTGGACCAGGGCGATCGCCACCAGCATGTTGCCGGCGATCAGGGCCGCGCCGATGCGCGCGTGCCAGCCCAGGATCAGCAGGGCCGGGCCCAGTACTTCGCCGAGCAGCACGCCGTAGCCGAGGAAGCCGGGCAGGCCGTGCGCCTGGACCATGCCGACGATGCCCTCGGTGCCGCCGCGCAGCTTGGCGATGCCGTGCAGCAGGATCAGCGCGCCCAGGCTCAGGCGCAGGATCAGTTTGCCCAGGTCGGACCAGCGGTCGGCGTTCATGGCAGCTCGCATCGATGAAGGTGGCCGCCAGGATCGCGCTGCGCTGGCGCAGGCGCTGTGAAGCTCTTCAGCCCGATGTTCGCGCCGGAGTTGTGGGAGGGACTTCAGTCCCGACGCTCTCGGCGCAGATCGCGGCGAACCGAGCGGAAAGCGTCGGGACTGAAGTCCCTCCCACATCGGGGCGGCGAGCGTCGGGGCTGAAGTCCCTCCCACATCGGGGCGGCGAGTGTCGGGGCTGAAGTCCCTCTCACATTGGGGCGGCGGGTATCAGGACTGAAGTTCCTCCCACACCGGGGCGGCGAGCATCGGGACTGCAGCGACCACCCTTCGGCGATGAGCATCGGGACTGAAGCGCCTCCCACCGCAGCGGCCCGCCGGGCTTCTGTGAGAGGCGCTTTCAGCCCCGATGCCTGGGCTGCGGCCGGCTCGGCTCGCCTCAGCGCAACGCGCGCAAGGTCACCGTCAGCGTATCCGGGTCGCCCGAGCGCGCCGCGCCGCTGAAGTCCGGGCCGCCGCTGGCGGTGACGTCGTCGTAGGGGAAGGCGTAGCCGCGGTTGTCCGGCAGCCGCTCGTGCACCAGGCGCGCGTAGTGGTTGGTCTGGGCGTTGCGGTAGAAGCGGCTGGCGACTTCGCCGTTGGGCTGGTTGGGGTTGTCGAGCAGGGTGGTGCGGTTCAACGCCGCCGCCAGGCGCGGAATGATCGCTTTGCGCACGTCGCTGGCGCCGCCGAGGCTGAAGGGGCCGCTGTCGCAGCTGAGCACGTCGGCGGTGCTGGGCTTGGCGAAGGCTTCGCCGTTGTTGAAGCGCAGCAGGTTGTCGCCGCCCACGCGCGCGGTCAGCACGCCGAAGCCGGACTGGGTGTCCACGGTGAGGGTGGTGTTGCGGTATTTGTTCCAGCACGCGTCGATGTAGCCGGTCAGGTAGTTCTGGAAACGCGAAGCCTGGTAATGCGCGCTCATCGCGCGCAGGTTGCGGCCGTCGGGGCCGCGCTGGATCAGCGAATTCCAGGCCGAGCCTTCCTGCGTGGCCTGCTGCTGCAGCGAATAGCAGATCGGATCGAGCGAGGCCGCCGGCAGGCCCGGGATGGTCTCCACGCGCCCCGACAGCGACCGCAGCGACAGCCCTAAGGGCGCGGCGACGAAGTCGACGTAGCTGATGTTGGAGAACAGTTCGTACTCGTTGAAGGTGAACTCGGCGAAGGTCCAGTTCTTGTTGAAGTTGGTGTCGCTGGTGTTGAGGAAGCTCGGGTGCACCACCGCCGGGCCCGGATTGACGTAGAAATCCAGGCGGCTGCCGATGCACAGGTAGATGCGCGCGCCGTACATGCGCGGCACCGATACGCGCACGGTGCTGCCGTTGGCGCCGAGCGGGATCGCGCAATCGGCGCCCAGCGGCGTCACCGGCGCCGACGGCGAGGGCGGGTAATAGGCGCTGCCGTCGGCGCGCACGAACACCGGCCGGCCGTTGTCGAAACCGGTGACGTAGGCGAAGGCCGTGTTCTGGCCGGAGGCATTGAGCAAGGCGAGGTTGAAGCGCGCCGGGGTGGCGGCGAAAGCGCGGCGCGGCAGCAGCGGGACAGCGATCGCGGCGGCGCCGGCGCCGAGGAAGTTGCGGCGGGTGACCATCGTTGCGGCTCCTGGAGTGGGCAAGCGCGACGGCGGGTCAGGCGCGCGAGAACGGTGCGCGGCGAAGCCGGTGGGCCTGCGTGGACGGATGCGGGCGCGGCGCGCCCAGGCCGCACCTTGTCCTGTGGCTGACAGCGCTGTCAGTGATCGCGGCCGCAGATCGTCCACGCGCCCGGCCCGCACGCGGCGGCTTTGCGGCGAGAAAGCGATTACCGTCCAAGCTGAATGCGCGCGGCGGTTTACCGCATCTGCCGGCTCGCGCCCTGCGCGGCCCTGCCTCCGCCAAAAGTGGGTTCAGCGCGGGGCGCGGTTGCGCGATCATCGGCGACCCTGTCGACGCGGCTCGCCCGAGCCGGCGCCGACGGTCCCCCGTAGTCAGGAACGCGACGCCGCGGCGCCGCGCAGCGCAGGACGAATCGCCGATGCCAGCCCCGATCTTTCCGTTCCGCCCCCGTCCGCTAGTGCGTCCACGCCTGCGCTGGGCCGCCGCGCTGGCCGCGGCGCTGTTGGCGGTGCCGGCCGCGGCCGCGGCGCAGGGCGCGCCGGCCGCGCGCGCCGGCGCCAACCTCGACGTGCTGCACTACACCGCGCGGATCGAGCCGGATATCGCCGCCAAGACCCTGCGCGGGCAGGTCTCGATCCGCCTGGCCCTGCGCGCCGACGGCGCCCAGCACCTGGAGTTCGACGCCGGCGAGCTGGAGATCGACAAGGTCTCCGAACACGGCCAGGCGCTGACCTTCGAAAAGACCGAGCAGCGCCTGCGCGTGCGCCTGCCCAAGCCGGGCAAGTCCGGCGAGCGCCACGAGATCGACATCGCCTACCGCGGCGCGCCGCGCTATGGCCTGGAATTCCATCCCGAGCGCGGCGAGGTCTATACGATCTTCTCCACCAGCCAGTGGCTGGTGTGCATCGACGCGCCGTCCGAGCGCGCCAGCTTCGACCTGACCCTGACCGTGCCCGGCGGCCTCAAGGCGGTCGGCAACGGCCGCCTGGTGTCGAAGTCGGCGCTCGGCGGGCGCCGCGATTCCTACCGCTGGCGCCAGGACCAGCCGATGCCGAGCTACGTCTACGGCTTCGCCGCCGGCCGCTACAACGAGGCCGCCGGCACCGGCGAGAACGGCGAGTTGCGTTTCCTCTCGGCCGAACTGCAGGGCGCGCAACTGCGCCGGGTGTTCGCCGACACCGCCGACATGATGCGTTTCTTCGGCCGCCGCGCCGGCATCCGCTACCGCGGGCCCTACACCCAGGTGCTGGTGGCCAAGACCATCGGCCAGGAGCTCGACGGCTTCGCCCTGATGTCGGAAGCCTACGGCCGCGAGGTGCTGGAAAAGCCCGAGGCGCAGGGCTTGATCGCGCACGAGCTGGCCCATCAGTGGTGGGGCAACATGGTCACCAACCTCGATTGGGGCCAGTTCTGGCTCAACGAGGGCTTCGCCAATTTCATGGCCGCCGCCTACCTGCAGCACCGCTACGGCGATGAGGCCTATCGCGAGCGCGTGGACGGCTGGAAGAAGCGCGTGGACAAGCTGCGCGAGAGCGGCAAGGACCATAGCCTGGTCTACGCCAACTGGAGCAAACCCAGCGCCGACGACCGCGCCGTGGTCTATCAGAAGGGCGCTTACGTGCTGCATCTGCTGCGCGAGGAGATCGGCGAGCGCGCGTTCTGGCGCGGCATCCGCACCTACACCCGCGCCTTCTACGGGCATTCGGCCAGCACCGCCGACCTGCGCAAGGTCATGGAGCGCGCCAGCGGGCGCGACCTGTCGGCGTTCTTCGCGCGCTGGGTCGATGGCGCCGAGCCGGCGCCGGCGGCGGCCAAGCCCGAACCGGCGAAGTAGTTCCGGCCGAAGGTTCGCCGTCCGAGCTACGTGGGGTGCGGCCCGGTTGCAGTGGGTTGCGCCGCAGGCGTGGTTTCGCGGTCGCAGCTTGCGCCGCTCCTACAGGTGGACTTCCAGCTGCGGGCTCGCCCTGTAGGAGCGGCGCGAGCCGCGACTGCGCTCGTTCCGATCGCGGCGAAAAACCGTCTCGCCGTCCGCGGCCGTCGCCGTCGCGCACCTGCCACGGCTTCGCCGGTCTGTCCGCGGTCACGCTTCCGGCTTCACATTTCCGGTCCCGACGCTGTGCGCGAACGGTCGTCTTGGCTTTAGGCTAGGGGGATCGCCCCGCCCAGCCACCGCAAGGACCCCGCCATGACCCAGCCCCGCTTCGCCTCCCGCCACGCCCGTCCGCGCCGCGCGCCGCTCTACCGCGCGCTGAGCTGCGCCTTGTGGCTGGGCGGCAGCCTGTTCGCCGCCGGCGCCTTTGCCCAGGACGCCGAGCCGGCGCCGCAGGCCGGGGCGCAGGCGACGGCGCAAGCCGGCGAAGCGCGCACCCTGGAAACCGTGTCGGTGCTCGGCTCGCGCCGCGCCCAGCGTTCCTCCGACACCACCTCGATCTCGCCGGTCGACGTGCTGCCGATGGCCAAGAACACCGAAGAGGGCGCGCAGTTCGACCTCGCCCAGTCGCTGCAGTACGCCGCGCCCTCGTTCAACTCCACCCGCCAGAGCGGCGCCGACGGCGCCGACCTGGTCGATTCGGCCGCGCTGCGCGGCCTGGGTTCGGACCAGACCCTGGTGCTGGTCAACGGCAAGCGCCATCACACCACCGCGCTGCTCAACCTGTTCGGCGCGCGCAACCGCGGCAACACCGGCACCGACCTCAACACCATCCCGCTGATGGCGATCGACAGCGTCGAGATCCTGCGCGACGGCGCCGCCGCGCAGTACGGCTCCGACGCCATCGCCGGGGTCATGAACATCTCGCTGAAGAAGCGCAAGGGCTGCGAGGCCGTGGCCGGCTACGGCCAGTACTCCAAGGGCGATGGCGAAAACTGGCTGGCCAGCGCGTATTGCGGCTTCGGCCTGGGCAGCGACGGCACCCTGGGCATCACCGGCGAATGGCAGGACCGCGGCCGCTCCGACCGCTCCGAGCCGGCCGGCAGCCCGCGCATCATCGGCGACTCCAAGGTCAAGAATCAGACCCTGTTCCTCAACGGCGACAAGCCGCTGGCCGAGAACGTCGATCTGTACTTCACCCTCGGCGTGCAGAAGCGCGACGCCTCCTCGGCCGCGTTCGCGCGCGACGGCATCGGCTCGGAAGACATTCCCTCGCGCAATTCCGCGGCGATGTATCCGAACGGCTTCGTGCCCTTCATCGACGGCGACATCGACGATCGCTTCGGCATCCTCGGCCTGCGCTGGGGCTGGGGCGAGTGGAACGCGGACCTGTCCTACACCTACGGCTACAGCAAGCTGCGCTACACGATCAACAACACCCTCAACGCCTCGCTGGCCAATCTCGACCTGCTCAACGGCGGCAAGGGCGTGAGCCCGCGCAGCTTCGACGCCGGCGGGTTTTCGTTCGAACAGAACACGGTGAATTTCGACGTCAACCGTTTCTACGACCATATCTTCCGTGGCCTCAACCTGGCGTTTGGCCTGGAGCGCCGCGACGAGCGCTACAAGATCTTCGCCGGCGAGCCGGGTTCGTACCTGGACTACGACGGCGCCTCCGACGGCGGCAACGCCGGCAGCCAGGGCTTCCCCGGCTTCCGTCCCAGCGACGCCGGCGGCCACAGCCGCGACAGCTGGGCCGCCTACGCCGACATCGAAGCCGATTTCTCCGAGCGCTTCACCGCCGGCGTGGCGGTGCGCTACGAGGACTACAGCGACTTCGGCAACACCACCACCGGCAAGCTCGCCGCCGGTTTCCGCGCCACCGACACGCTGATGTTCCGCGCCTCGGCCAGCACTGGTTTCCGCGCGCCGTCGCTGCAGCAGAAGTACTTCTCCTCGACCATCACCGACTTCGTCAACGGCCAGCCGGTGGACGTGGTGATCGCGCCCAACGGCGGCGATCTGGCCAACCTGGCCGGGCTGCCGGCGCTGACCAAGGAGAAGTCGCGCAACTACACCCTCGGCCTGACCTGGTCGCCGACCGCCGACACCTCGTTGACGCTGGACGCCTACCGCATCGACATCGACGACCGCATCGTGCTCAGCGGCCGCTTCGGCGACGACGATCCGGTCATCGGCGATGCGCTGCGCGCGCTGCAGGTGGGCCAGGCGCAGTTCTTCGTCAACTCGGTCGACACCCGCACCGAAGGCCTGGACTTCACCTTCAACAACGAGCGCGAGCTCGGCAACGACTTCAAGCTCGGCACCTTCTTCGCCCTCAACCTCAACCGCACCAAGGTCCGCGCGATCCACGCGCCGCCGGCGCTGGTCGGCCGCGAGGACGTGCTGCTGTCCGAGCGCGAGCGTTTGTTCATCGAGCAGGGCGCGCCGAAGTCGAAGGCGGTGCTGGGCTTCGACCTCAGCCGCGGCGCGTGGGAAGGCAACATCAAGGCGATCTACTTCGGCCCGCAGACCCTGGGCACCTTCTCCGGCACCGCCAACGGGGTGCCCAACGCGCGCTACAAGGCCAAGGCCTCGGCCGACCTCAGCGTGACCTACGCCTTCAGCGAGAACACCAAGCTCACCGTCGGCGGCTCCAACATCCTCAATGTCAAGCCGACCCGTCAGGATCCGAACGAGACCGACAACGGCCACATCTTCGACAGCGTGCAGTTCGGCTTGAACGGCGCGGCGTACTTCGTGCGCCTGTGGCATCGGTTCTGAGCGGCGGGGCAGGGCGATAAGATCGGACCATGCATGAGGATCTGATCGCCCACCTGCACGACCTGTCCGCCGGCTTCGGCGCGCTCGACGCGCGCCGGATGTTCGGCGGCCACGGCGTGTACCGCGACGGCACGATGATCGGGTTGTTGTCGGACGAGACCTTGTACCTGAAGACCGACGAGCAGACCCTGCCGCGCTTCCAGGCGGCAGGGTGCCAGCCGTTCCTGTACACGCGGCGCGGCGAGACGGTGCCGACCAGCTATTGGACGGTACCGGAGGAGGCGATGGATTCGCCGCAAGAGATGCGGCCGTGGCTGGCGCTGGCGTGGGAGGCGGCGCTGCGCAAGGGCGCGAAGAAGGCGCCGGCGAAGAAGCGCGCGGTCAAGAAGGCAGCGAAGAAAAAGCCGCGGGCCTGAGTCGGATGTGGTTTTCCGACTGTAGGAGCTGCGCGAGCTGCGACCGCGACACCGCGCTTGTTGCGAAAGTTTCGGCGTAGTTGCGTTGCCGCGGTCGCGGCTCGCGCCGCTCCTACAGGTAGTAAACCGCGGCTGCGCGGCGGCTTGTTGAAGAGCCGCAAGCCCGCAGCGGAAGTGGGTTTCCGACTGTAGGAGCTGCGCAAGCTGCGACCGCGCCACCTCGCTTGTTGCGAAAGTTTCGGCGCAGTTGCGTTGCCGCGGTCGCGGCTCGCGCCGCTCCTACAGGTAGTGAACCGCGGCTACGCGGCGGCTCAATCTTTCTGCACGGCCAGCAACCACTCCAGGAACGTCCGCGCAGCCGGGCGCAGGCGGCGGTGCGCGGGGTAGATCGCGTAATAGGCCCAGCGCGCCGCCATTTTCGGGCCCGGCAGGCGCATCAGCTGGCCCGAGCGCAGGTAGGGCACGACGATCTGCTCGCGTGCCAGCGCCGCGCCCAGGCCGTGGGCGGCGGCCATCAGCGCGTCGGTGGTGTCGGAGAAAGTGTAGCGCTCTTCCAGCTTGCGCCCGTGCACGCCGGCGGCGCGGAACCAATCGTGCCAGCCCTGGCGGGCGTGGTCGGCGATCAGCGGCAGTTCGGCGATCTGCGCCGCCTCGACGATGGCCTGCGCGCCGGGCGTATGCGGAGAGGTCACCGGGAACAGCGCGTCTTCCATCAGCAAATGCGCGGTCAGCCCGGGCCAGTGGCCGGCGCCGTGGCGGATGCCGAGGTCCGGGCCGCCGTCGTCGAAGCGGGTCAGGGCGATCTCGGTGTCGACGCTGAGCTGGATGTGGGGGTGCTCGCGGGTGAACTCGGGCAGCCGCGGCAGCAACCAGGTGTAGGCCAGCGAGTGCAGGGTGGTGATGCGTACCCGGTCGCGCTCATCGCGCGCCAGGCGCAGGCTGCGCAGCACGCCGTCGACGTCGGCCAGCGCAGTGCCGGCGGCGTCGGCCAACTGGCGGCCCTGCGCGGTCAGCGCGACCCCGCGCGCATGGCGCTGGAACAGGCTCACCCCGAGCCGGCTTTCGAGCTTGCGCACGTGGTGGCTGACCGCGCTGGCGGTGAGGTGCAGCTCTTCGGCGGCGTGGGCGAAATTCTGGTGGCGCGCCGCCGCTTCGAACGCCGCCAGGGCCGGAAGCCAGTCCGCTCGCAAGGCCATCGGAGCCTCAAATCAGGTTTGTGGCTGGATGCGAAAGTATGCGCTTGCGTCGGGTTTCGGGCCAGTCAGAATAGGCGCCAGGGAAAAGCCAGATTGTCGTCGCAACCAGCGCCCCCCGCCGCGCCCCGCCTGCCATCGCCCCCGCATGAGCCTCATCGACCTGCTCGCGACCGCCGCCGAACTGCCCGATGCCTGGCGTTCGACCGTGGTCGGCCGCTTCGGCGGCGCCAACTTCAAGCTGCTGCGCATGGACGCCGGCGCCTACGAGGAAGAGACCCACGATTTCGCCGAGGGCTTGCTGGTGCTCGACGGCGCGATGCGCCTGAGCGTCGGCGGCGCGATCGTCGATGTCGGCGCGGGGCAGTTGTACGTGGTGCCCGCGGGCGTGGCCCATGCGGTGGCGCCGGGCAGCCGCGGCACCTTGGCGATCCTGGACGTTTGAGCGACCGCGCGTCGGGCCCGATGGTCGCGCGCCCACCGGCCCGAGTCAGCGCGAAGTCGTTACGAATGCGGATATCCGCGAACGACCCGCGCGGCGACACTGGTATCGGATGCGCTGCGTCGCCAGCGGCCCGCCTTTCCAACGCGACGGCGCCGGCCGACGCGTTGCCCGCGCCGCCGCGAGGCCGGCGCGATTGAACTCCCCCGCAGGCGCCCGCACCGCGCGGCCGCCGTTTTAGAGGATCTTGCGCATGCGTTCCCCCGAACTCGCCGCCACCGTCGCCGCCAACGGCTCTGCGCCCGCGCCGGCCGCCGTCGACGACACCGCCCGCGCCGGTTGGCGCACGCCGCTGGAGCTGACCGTGCTCGGCGCGATCTGGGGCGGCTCGTTCTTGTTCATGCGCGTGGCCGCCAAAGACTTCGGCGCGCTGCCGCTGGTGGAGATGCGCCTGGGCCTGGGCGCGCTGATCCTGCTGCCGTTCCTGTGGAAGGCGCGCGAGTCGTTCCGCGGCGCGAAGATCTGGGCCAAGCTCGCCTTGATCGGCCTGATCAACTCGGCCCTGCCGTTCGCGCTGTTCGCCTGGGCCGCGCAGCGCGCGCCGGCCGGCATCGGCGCGATCACCAACTCGATGGCGGTGCTGTTCACCGCCCTGGTCGGTTTCCTGTTCTTCGGCGAGAAGATCGGCATACAGCGCGGCATCGCGTTGCTGGCCGGGTTCGCCGGCGTGGTGGTGCTGGCCAGCGGCAAGACCGCCGGCGCCAGCATCGGCTGGGCGGTGGCGGCGGGCTGCGCGGCCGCGTTCTTGTACGGCATCGGCGCCAACCTGGTGCGGCGCCAGCTCACCGGCCTGCCGGCCGCGGCGGTGGCGGCGGCGACGCTGGGCTGCTCGGCGCTGCTGACCCTGCCGTTCGCCGTCGCCACCTGGCCGGCGCACGCGATCCCGGCCAAGTCGTGGCTGTCGGCGTCGATGCTCGGCGTGCTGTGCACCGGCATCGCCTTCGTCATGTACTACCGCCTGATCCAGCGCATCGGCGCCGGCCGCGCGGTCGCGGTGACCTACCTGGTGCCGCTGTTCGGCGTGGCCTGGGGTTGGATGCTGCTGGGCGAGCCGCTGACGATCACGATGCTGATCGCGGGTGCGCTGATCCTGGGCAGTGTGGCGATGAGCCAGCGCGCGGCGAAGTAAGCGCGCGCGGGTTCGGCCGCCGTTTCGCCGCGTTGCGCTGGCGAACTCTCCCGGCCGTCATGCCCGCGAAGGCGGGGATCCAGGGCTTCATCGCGACATGGCTCTGAAGTCTCTGGATCCCCGCCTTCGCGGGGATGACGATCTTGGAGCGGCGAGGCGAAACCCAGCCGGCGTCGCGTCGCGCAACCCACCTGCTGTTATGCCGCGCAACCCACCTATCGTCATGCCCGCGAAGGCGGGCATCCAGGGCTTCTCCGCGACAAGTCTCTGAAGTCTCTGGATCCCCGCGTTCGCGGGGATGACGACCTGGGAGAGGCGCCACGAAATCCGACCGGCGTCGTGTTGCGACCCACACTTGCCGTCACGCCGCGACCCACACCTGTCGTCGCGCCGCGACCCCAAACTGCCGCCATTCCCAAACCACCCCATCCCGGAGCCCAGACGTGAACCCGATCCAGCACCGCGTCCAGTTCGACTTCGAAATCGAGTTCACCAACGGCGGCGGCCTGCAGGGCCAGGGTTTCCGCCTCGACATCGACGGCGAGGACATCGCCGACGCCGAACTGGCCGCCTACATCGTGCGCGACTTGCGCCTGCTGATGGTCGGGCCGGTGCGCATCCTCAACAAGACCATCCTGACCGAAGCGCACAAGCGCACGGCCGGCGCGCTGGAAAGCGGCCGCGTGCGTTACGTCGATTTGAGCCACACCATCGAGGACGGCCTGGTCACCTATCCGGGCATGCCGCCGGCGCACATCTGCGATTACCTCAGCCGCGAGCGTTCGCGCGAGGTCTATGCCGACGGGACCGAGTTCCAGATCGGCCGCATCGACATGGTCGCCAACACCGGCACCTACATCGATTGCCCTTCGCATCGCTACGCCGACGGCAAGGATTTGTCGCAGATCGGTCCGGAGGATTGCGTCGATCTCGACGCGCTGGTGGTGCGCGTGCCCGAGTCGGTGCGCGCGATCGACGATACGCATTTCCGCGCGCTGGAACTGCGCGGCCGCGCGGTGCTGGTGCACACCGGCTGGGACCGGCATTTCGGAACCCAGGCCTACGGCGACGGCCATCCGTTCCTGACCGAGGCCGCAGCGGTGTGGCTGCGCGATTGCGGTGTGCGCCTGGTCGGCATCGATTCGATAAATATCGACGACACCTCCGGCGGGACTCGTCCGGTGCATTCCACGCTGCTCGGCGCGGGGATCCTGATCGTCGAACACCTGCGCAACCTGGCCGCGTTGCCCGATACGGGTTTCAGCTTCAGCGCGGTGCCGCCGAAGGTGAAGAGGATGGGGACGTTCCCGGTGCGGGCATTGGCGAAGCTGCAAGGTTAGTGCGTCGCCGCTGAGAGGAAAGCGTCGGGCCTGAAGGCCCTTCCACAACCACCGGCCTGCGGCCCAATCCCGCGGCCGGTGCTTTCGCGCGAGGAGCCTCAGCCCCGACGCTTTGCGCAGCCGCCGCTTTATGCAGGCGCTTCAGCCCGCCGCTCTTGTGGGAGGGCCTTCAGGCCCGATGCTCTTCTCTCAGAAGAGGCCGCGCTACACCCCAGCAAATCCTCACCGCAGCAGATACGCCTGCAACGCCGCGATCGCCAGCCGTACCTTCGCCGGCTGCGGCTCGCGCTGCGCGGTCACCGCGAACACGCCCAGCGGCGGCATGCGCCACTGCGGCAGCACCAGCACCGCGCGGCCGTCGTCCACCAGCGGCATCGCGTCGGGCTCGGGCAGGCGCACGATGCCGAGCCCTTGCAGCATCATCTGCCCGACCACGCGCGAGTTGTTGGCGACGATGCGCCCGCTCACCCGCACCTTGCGCGCCGGTTCGCCCTCGCGGAACAGCTCGACGTACTCGGGCTGGTTGATGACGCTGAGGATCAGCATCGGGTGCTCGGCCAGTTCCTCCGGCGTGCGCGGCAGGCCGTGCTCGCGCGCGTACTCGGGCGAGGCCACCAGCAGATGCCGCCATTCGGCCATGCGCCGGGCGACCAGGTTCGAGTCCAGCAGGCGGCCGACCCGGATCGCCAGATCGATGCGCTCGCCGATCAGGTCGATCTGGCGGTCGTCGGCGAAGACCCGCAGCGCCAGCGCCGGATGCGCGCGCAGCAGCGGCGCCAGCGCCGGCGCCAGATGCTGGGCGAAGCCGACCGGCACGGCGATGCGCAGCTCGCCGCGCGGTTCCTCGCGCAGGTCGCCCAGGTGGTGTTCGGCGGCGCGCGCGGCGTGCAGCATCGCCGCGCAGTCCTCGTAATAGCGCTGGCCGATTTCGGTGGTGCTGAGCTTGCGCGTGGAGCGGTGCAGCAGGGCCACGCCGGTCTCGGCCTCGAGCTGGCGCAGTTGCTGGCTGACCGCGGACGGGGTCATGTCGAGCTCGCGCGCGGCCGCGCTCATCGAGCCCAGCTCGACCACGCGGGCGAACAGGGCCATGCGCTTGAGGCGGTCTATCGTGAAGTCCAGCTTCATGGTCCTAGTCTCCACGGCCGGATTATCGCCGGACCTGTTAGCGCACAGACTATATCCCGTCCACACACCCACGGGAGTCCCCCATGAACCTCGTTCTGATCGGCGCCACCGGCTACGTCGGCCGCGCCGTGCTCGAAGAAGCCCTCGCCCGCGGCCACCGCGTCACCGCCGTGGCCCGCAACACCGATGCGCTGCCGGCTCACGCCGGCCTGACCGCCAAGGCCGCGACCGTCGGCAGCGGCGATCCGGCCGCGCTGGCCGCCGTGCTGCGCGGCGCCGACGCGGTGATCGCCTCGTTCAACGCCGGCGGCTGGAAGAACCCGAACCTCGGCGCCGACACTGTCGCCGGCTATGCGCAGATCGTCGCCGCGGCCAAGCAGGCCGGCGTGCCGCGCCTGCTGGTGGTCGGCGGCGCCGGCAGCCTGGAAGTGGCGCCGGGCCAGCAAGTGCTCGACCAGCCCGGCTTCCCCGACGAATACCGCGGCGGCGCCGAGGCCATGCGCAGCGTGCTCAACACCCTGCGCGAGGAGCGCGAACTGGACTGGAGCTTCCTGTCGCCGGCCGCGCACCTGGTGCCGGGCGAGCGCACCGGCCGCTTCCGTCTGGGCGGCGACCAGTTGCTGGTCGATGCCGACGGCGAGAGCAAGATTTCGGTGCAGGACTATGCGGTGGCGCTGATCGACGAGCTCGAGCAGCCGGCGCATTCGCGCACGCGTTTTACGTTGGCCTATTGAGGCTGGAAGTCGGCGGGTGGAAGGCGGGAGGTGGCGAAGGCTGCGAGCTGTAGCGCACGGGCTTTTGTCGATCTCCTGTTTTCTATCCGTTGTCTCCTGCTTCTTGACGTATCGAAGCCGGAAGTGGGCGGATGGTGCAGGAGGTAGCAAAGGCCGCAAGCCGCAGCGCTGGGGCTTTTGTCTATCGCCTATCTCCTATTTCGCGCGCACCACATGGGCGAATCCGTCGCCTGCTACGGCCTAGCCTCGCGCGATCAGCAACGCAACGATTGCCGGCCGCTGCGTCAACGCATCGGCCAGCGCCGGCGCGGTTTGCGCAGCGCCGATGGCGGGCCTGCGCAGCGCAACGCGGCGGACACGAACGAAGCCGTCATCGCGCGTCTCAACCGATCGCCGCGACCAGCGCCTCGCGCTGCCTGGCGTCGAGCATGACGCCAGTGCCCGCGCGCAGATTGTCGGTCTGGTTCTTGGGCTTGGATGTAGCCGGGATCACCACGGTTACGGCTGGGTCGCTGAGCGCGAACTTCAGGAACAACTGCGCCCAGGAATCGGCGCCGACTTCGCCGGCCCACGGCGGCAGCGGCTTGCCCTTGACCTGGGCGAACAGGCGTCCGTCCTCGAAGGCGCGGTTGATCATCACCGCGATGCCGAGCTCGCGCGCGAACGGAAAGATCGTGCGTTCGGCGCCGCGGGAGACTGGCGAGTAGTTGATCTGGACGAAGTCGGGCTTGAGCGCGCGCATTTCCTGCGCGAGCTGCTCCTGCGCCTGTTCGCGGTAATGGGTGAGGCCGACCAGCCGCACCTTGCCCTGCTGCTTGAGTTCGCGCGCCAGCGTCAGCTGGGTGCGGGTGTCGCCGAGATTGTGCACCTGCAACAGGTCGATGCGCTCGGTGCGCAGGCGGCGCAGCGATTCTTCGAACTGCGCCAAACCTTGCTCGCGCCCGCTCACGCCGGAGAGTTTGGTGGCGATGAACAGCTTGTCGCGGGCCTTGGCCTCGGCGACCAGGTCGCCGAGCGCATCCTCGGCGCTGGAATAAGTCGGCGCGGTATCGATCACCGTCGCGCCGGCAGCGATGAAACGTCGCAGCGCCTCGCGCAGCGGCGCGCGCGCGGCGGCATCGGCACCGACTTCGAAACTGCCGGAAGTGCCCATACCGATCACCGGGATGCGCTCGCCGGTGGCGGGGATCTCGCGTTTCAGCAAGGTGCCGGAGAACGGCTTCTCGGCTTCGGTGGGCGCCGCTGCGGTCGACGCCGGCGCGGCGGTCTCTTGGCTGCAGGCCGCCAGCGGCGCCAGCGCCAGCCCGGCGGCGGAGAGCGCGGCGGTGTGGAGGAAATCGCGACGGTTAGCCATTGGCGGGATCTCGTCTGGGAAGCAGGCACGCACGCGCACGTCGGCGCGAACGGACGCTGCGCGAAGCCGCCAGCCTAATCGCCGCACACAGGCCACGCAGGCGCCTGACAGAAATGTCATCGGACGGTACCACTGGCGGACAGAAACGCCCGCGCCTTCGCGACCGAACGCGCTTTCGCTGTGTTGGAAGTCATAGGCCGGCACCATCGCATGCTGCGCCACAACATGACCCCGCGCGCCGCTACGGCCGCCCCCTGTAGGAGCGACGCAAGTCGCGACCGCGAGGCCGCAGCTACGACGTCAGCTTGCGTGCGCGAGCATCGACACGCGTCCCGCGACTCGTCGTCTGCAGCGGCGTTCCCGACATCGGGCTCACGCCGCGAATCGAAACAGCGCGGTCGCGACTCGCGTCGCTCCTACAGGGAGTGGTCGTGACGGCGCGGATGTCGGCGTTCAACCGGATGACCCCCTGTAGGAGCGACGCAAGTCGCGACCGCGAAGCCGCAGTTACGACGCCAGCTTGCGTGCGCGAGCATCGACACGCGTCCCACGACTCGTCGTCTGCAGCGGCGTTCCCGACATCGGGCTCACGCCGCGAATCGAAACAGCGCGGTCGCGACTCGCGTCGCTCCTACAGGGAGCGATCGTGACGGCGCGGATGTCGGCGTTCGACCCGATGGCCCCCTGTAGGAGCGACGCGAGTCGCGACCGCGAAACTGCAGTTACGACGTCAGCCTGTGCTCGCAAGGATCGACACGCGCCGCGCGACCTGTCGGCCGCAGCGGCGTTGCCGACATCGGGCTTGCGCCGCGAATCGAAACAGCGCGGTCGCGGCTCGCGCCGCTCCTACAGGGAGCGGCCGTAGCAGCGCGGATATCGGCGTTCGAACCGATGGCCCCCTGTAGGAGCGATTGCGGCGACCGATGCGCGAGTGGCGGGATCAGCCGCCGCGCAATCGCTCCGTCAAGGCCATCGCCGCAGCGGGATTGCGGTGCTTGGCGGCGCTGATGAAGTAGAGATAGACCTCGCGCGTCGCACCATCGGCCTGCGCTGCGCCGACGTGCGGCAGGTCGGGGGTGTCGCCGCCGCGCGCCCAGGTGCGCGCGCGTTGCGCCCAGGCGTCGAGTTCGCCGTCGGGATAGCCGGCGGCGATTTCGGCGCGCGAGCGCATCAGCCGGGCGTAGACGAAATCGCCGGTGAGGTCGGCCAGTGACGGGTATTCGTCGGAGTCGGTGAACACCGTGGCGATGCGCCGCTCGCGTGCGAGCTGCAGGTATTGCGGGCCGAGGAAACTGGAATGGCGCACTTCCAGCACGTGCTTGAGCGCGCGCCCGTCGAGCGTGCGCGGCAGCGCGTCGAGGAACGGCGCCAGGTCGTCGGGATCGAAGCGTCGGCTCGGCGCCAGCTGCCACAGGATCGGCCCGAGCCGGTCGCCGAATTCGGCCAGGCCGCCGTCGATGAAGGCCTTGGCCTGCGATGCCGCCTTGGCCAGGGCGCCGGCCTGGGTCACCCGGCCGGGCGCCTTGAGCGAGAACACGAAACCGTCCGGCGTTTCCGCCGCCCACTTGGCGTAGGTGGCCGGCTTCTGCGCGCTGTAGAAGGTGCCGTTGATCTCGATGCTGCTGAGCCGGCGGCTGGCGTATTCCAGCTCGCGCCGCTGCACCAGCTTGGGCGGATAGAAGTTGTCGCGCCACGGCGCGTAGGTCCAGCCGCCGATGCCGCAGCGGATGCCGTCGATCGCGGCGACGCCGGTTGCGCCGGCGAGCGGATCCTCGGCGGCCGGTTTGGCGGCAGCGGATTTGCCGATGGGGGATTTGCCCGTCTGCGCCGCGGACGGCTGCGCCGGCGCCGCTGCGCCGAACAGGTCGCCGCCCGCGGGCGGTGGGTCTTTGCGCTTGCTCATAGATTCCAGGGGTTGTAGGTGCCGAACCACCACAGCCGGCCTTCCAGGTCGCGACAGGTGTAGGCGCGGCCGCCGTAGTCCTGATCGGCGACCTCGACCACGATCTGCGCGCCGGCGGCGCGGGCGCGGGTCGCGTGCTCGTCGGCGTCGCCGACCAGCACGCAACAGGCCTGAGTTTCGCGCCCGCCGATCTCATCGGGTTGGACGATGCGCCGCGACCACTCGCTTTCGTTGTCCGGGTCGACCGAGCCGAGCATGATCATGCCGGGTCCGTAGGTCAGCTGGGCGTGGTGGACGATCGCACCGTCGGCGTAGACGGCGTGCTTTTCGAAGCCGAACGCGCGGCACAGCCAATCGATCGCGGCGTGGGCGTCGCGGTAGCGCAGGCAGGGAATGATGGTGCTGCCGGCCAAAGCGTTCATCGGAACTCCTGTGCGGCGGGGCGGATGCGCGCGGGTCGCCCCGCGTCGGGGCATGACAAAACGCAGGCGACGAGCATAGCGCGGCGCGACTATCCTGGCACCTTCACGGTGCCGCGCTGCGGCAGGAGGAGCACGATGTCCCGTTATGCCGGCAGTTGCCATTGCGGCAAGATCGCTTACGACGTGCAGGGCGAGCTCAAGGAAGCCTATGCCTGCAACTGTTCGATGTGCAGCCGCCGTGGCGGACTGCTGTGGTTCGTGCCGGTGGACGCGTTCGAGCTGAAGACCGCGCGCGAAGACGTCGCCACTTACCAGTTCAACAAGCACGTCATCGAACACCACTTCTGCACCCAGTGCGGCATCGCGCCGTTCAGCGAGGGACGGATGCCCGACGGCACGCCGATGATCGCGGTCAATGCGCGTTGCCTGCAGGACGTGGACCTGGGCGCGGTAAAGATCGTCGAGATCGATGGGCGTTCGTTCTGAACCGACGCCGCACCGCGCGGCCGGGCGCGGCGATGTGCAGATGCGGCGTCGCCGCGCCGATGAATTTGCGGTGCGGTTGTGCGGTAGTGCGCTGCATCGCAGATCGCGGTAGCGGCGCCGCACTTTCAGACGCGTCCCAATAGGGAGCGCCGGTACCGGCGCGTTAGGACTCTATGAGCGCTGCGAATGCGGCGCGAGCGGATTCGCGCGGTTCCCCGTCGAAACCGATCGCGTCGCCGCAGCGCGGAGGCGGGCCCCGGATCGCAGGGGCCGCACGGCCGCGGTTCGCGCTGCCGCGCGGTGCGATCCGGCCCCGCCGCTCTCGGGCTCGCCCGATCATTCTCTTGGGGTCCATCGCAAATGGGTAATCGCTGCAATCTGCTGTCCCTCGCCACCGCCCTCGTGCTGGGCGCGTCCGCATCCGCGCCGTCCTATGCGGCCGGCAAGCTCAATCTGGCCTCGCTCGACGACGGCAGCGCGCATTTCCAGCGCTTGCTGGTCACCTATGCCGCCGGCAGCGCCCCGCGCCGCGACGCGGCCAGCTTCCAGCGCTCCATCGACGCTGCTGCGGGCACGGCCAGCCGCGCGCTCGGCGGCAAGGCGCTGCAGTTCCAGCGCCTGCGCCGCACCGCCGACGGCACCGACGTGGTGGTGTTGAACCGCTCGCTCGATCGCGTCGGCGCTCTGGCCGCGATGCGCGCGCTGGCAGCCGATCCCAATGTCGTCTCGGTCGAAAACGACATCCGCATGGTTCCCTACCTCACGCCCAACGACACCAGCTTCGGCCAGCAGTTCGGCTATGGCGCCGGCGCCGGCGGCATCCGCGCCACCACCGCCTGGGACACCACCAAGGGCGAGGGCACGGTGGTGGCGGTGATCGACACCGGCGTCACCAGCCACAGCGATCTCAATGCCAACGTGATCGGCGGCTACGACTTCATCAGCGGCGACGGTCCCAATTCCGGCCTGCCGGGCAACGGCTTCTTCGTGGCCGTCGACGGCAACGGCCGCGACGCCAATCCGGCCGACCCGGGCGACTGGAACGACAACGCCAACATCTGCCGCACCGGCAACTCGAGCTGGCACGGCACCCACGTGGCCGGCACCGTGGCTGCGGTGACCAACAACGCCAAGGGCGTGGCCGGCACCGCGTGGGGCGCCAAGGTGGTTCCGGTGCGCGTGCTGGGCCGCTGCGGCGGCTACGGCTCGGATATCGCCGATGCGATCACCTGGGCCTCCGGCGGCAGCGTGCCCGGCGTGCCGGCCAATCCCAACCCGGCCGACGTGATCAACCTCAGCCTCGGCAGCGGGGCGCCGGCCGCCTGCCCGCAGATCTACCGTACCGCGCTGCAGGGCGCGGTCGCGCGCGGCACCGTCGTGGTCGTCGCCGCCGGCAACAGCGACGCCGACGTCACCACTGCGCGCAACGCCAGCAACCAGGCGGTCGGCTACACCATGACCAACTGCGGCACGGTGATCTCGGTCGGCGCGGTCACTTCGTCCGGCGCGCGCTCGAGCTTCTCCAACTTCGGCACCGCCGTCGACATCGCCGCGCCGGGCTCGGGCATCCTGTCCACGGTCAACACCGGCACCCGCACCCCGACCACCGAGGGCTACGCCAGCTTCAACGGCACCTCGATGGCGTCGCCGCACGTGGCCGGCGTCGCGGCGCTGGTCCAGTCGGTCGCGCCGACGCCGTTGACCCAGGAACAGATGCGCACGCTGCTCAAGAACACCGCGCGCGCGTTCCCGGTCTCGCCGGGCGCCAAGCCGATCGGCGCGGGCATCGTCAATGCGGCGGCGGCCGTGCAGGCGGCGCGCACGCCGTAAGCGAGTACGCAAGAAGCGGCGGGCGCATGCGCGGCCGCCGCAGGGGAGGGGGCCCCGGCGTTCGCGCCGGGGCTTTTCGTTGCCGGCGCAGCGGTTGCGCCGCTTGGGCGCCTGGGCGCCCGCGTTGCGTCAACTGCGTTCGCAGGCCCTGCGGCGGCGCTGCTCAGGCGTTCGGGACGGACGTGCGGCCCAGCCGCGCGTGTCCGCGCGCGGTAATCGTCGCCACCTGGGTCTCGCCGCTCGCATCCACCCGCACCCAGCCCGGCCCCGGCGTATCGCCGATGGCGTCTTCGCCGATCCAGGCCAGCTCGCGCAGCAGCACGCTCATGCGCACGCCCAGGCGCTTGCACACGCGCGGCAGCGACAGGCCGTCGGGATGCTCGGCCAGCAACGCCAGCAGCGGCTCAGTCAACCCGGACAAGGCCGATGTCCTTGGCCGATTGCAGCTCGCCCGCGCGCGCCGGCGCGTGCGCATGCACGATCACCGGGATCGATTTCGAGGTCGGCGTGCGCGCCTCGTCGGCGAAGCTCGACAGCGGCACCAGCGAATTGGTTTCGGGGTAATACGCGGCCAGGCAGCCGCGCGGGATGTTGTACTCGACCAGCAAGAAGCGCTTGGCCTCGCGCTTGACGCCGTCCTCGCACAGGCTTTCCAGGTCGACCCAGTCGCCGGCCTTCATGCCGAGCTGGGCGATGTCCTCGGCGTGGATGAACAACACCCGCCGCTCGCCGAACACGCCGCGGTAGCGGTCGTTCATGCCGTAGATGGTGGTGTTGTACTGGTCGTGCGAGCGGGTGGTGGCGAGGGTGAACACCGGCTGCTCGCGACTGGCGCGGGCGCGGTGCACCGGCAGGTCGGTCGGCACCGCGTGCGGCTTGAACAACGCCTTGCCCTGCGGATTGATCCAGCGCCGCTCGGCCGCGGCGTTGGGCAGGTGGAAGCCGCCGGGCACGCGCACGCGGTGGTTGAAGCCGTGGAAATCGTCGAACACCTGCGCGATCAGGTCGCGGATGCGGTCGTAGTCGCCGATCAGCTCCAGCCAGTCGATCTTGCTGCGCGCGCCCAGGGTGGCGTGGGCCAGGCGCGCGACGATGGCCGGTTCCGACAGCAGCGTCGGCGCGGCCGGCGCGTTGATGCCGGACGACAGGTGGACCATGCTCATCGAGTCCTCGACCGTCACGCCCTGCGGGCCGGCGGCCTGCAGATCGATCTCGGTGCGGCCCAGGCACGGCAGGATGTAGGCGTCGCGTCCGTGCACCAGATGGCTGCGGTTGAGCTTGGTGGTGACGTGCACGGTGAGCTCGCAGCGGCGCAGCGCGCGATGGGTGGCTTCGGTGTCGGGCGTGGCGGTGGCGAAGTTGCCGCCGAGGCCGAAGAAGGTCTTGCAGCGGCCGTCGAGCATGGCCTGGATCGCGCCGACGGTGTCGTGGCCGTGATGGCGCGGCGGCTCGAAGCCGAACACGTCGCGCAGGCGGTCGAGGAAGGCCGGCGAGGGCTTCTCGTAGATGCCCATGGTGCGGTCGCCCTGCACGTTGCTGTGGCCGCGCACCGGGCAGGCGCCGGCGCCGGGCCGACCAATGTTGCCGCGCAACAGCAGCAGGTTGACGATCATGTGGATCGTCGCCACCGAGTGCTTGTGCTGGGTGATGCCCATGCCCCAGCAGCAGATCACGCTGTCGGCCGTGGCGTAGATGTCGCCGGCGCGTTCGAGTTCGGCGCGCGACAGCCCCGACTCGGCGACGATCGTGTCCCAGGATTCGGCCGCCACGTCGGCGGCGAAGGCATCGAAACCTTCGGTGTGTTCGGCGATGAAGGCGGTGTCGATCAGCCGCGCCGCGCCCTCGCGCTGGGCCTGCGCGTCGAGTTCGAGCACGCGCTTGATGATGCCCTTGACCGCGGCTAGGTCGCCGCCGATGCGCAGCTGGAAATAATCCGAGGAGATCCGGGTCGAGCCGTTGTGCAGCATCTCCAGCTTGTCCTGCGGGTCGGCGAATTTCTCCAGCCCGCGCTCGCGCAGCGGGTTGAACGAAACGATGGCTGCGCCGCGCTTGGCCGCCTGGCGCAGCTCGCCGAGCATGCGCGGATGGTTGGTGCCGGGGTTCTGGCCGAAGATGAAGATCGCCTGCGCGACTTCGAAATCGCTCAGCAGCACCGTGCCCTTGCCGACGCCGATCTGCGCTTTCATCGCCGTGCCGGAAGGTTCGTGGCACATGTTCGAGCAGTCGGGGAAGTTGTTGGTGCCGAACTCGCGCACGAACAGCTGGTACAGGAACGCGGCCTCGTTGCTGCAGCGGCCGGAGGTGTAGAACAGCGCCTCGTCGGGCGAGGCCAGCGCACGCAGGTGTTCGCCGATGCGGGCGAAGGCTTCGTCCCAGGTGATCGGCAGGTATTTGTCGCTGGCCGCGTCCCAGCGCATCGGATGGGTCAGGCGGCCCTGGTTTTCCAGCCAGTAATCGCTGTAGCGCGCCAGTTCGGCGACGGTGTGCTCGGCGAACAGCTCCGGCGTGGCGCGGTGCTTGGTCGCTTCGGCGGCGACGGCCTTGGCGCCGTTTTCGCAGAACTCGAAGGTCGAGGTGTGGTCGCGGTCGGGCCACGCGCAGCCGGGGCAGTCGAAGCCGTCGGGCTGGTTGGCCGAGAGCAGGGTGCGCGCGCCGCTGACCGGCACGTCCTGTTCGATCAGGTGCTTGGCGACGCTGCGCAGCGCGCCCCAGCCGCCGGCGGGGCCGTCGTAGCGGCGGATCGGGTTCTTGTCGCTCATCGCTGATGCTCCGTAGCGCGCGGCGCGCGCTCGTGCCCGCCCGGCGCGGCGACGGCATCGTCGTCCAGCAACCGCTGCGGATGGGTGTAGAGGGCGTGCCCGTCGTCGCGGGCGAAGCCGATCAGGGTCAGGCCGGCGCTGTCGGCCAGAGCGATCGCCAGCGCGGTCGGCGCCGAGATCGCGGCGAGCACGGCGATGCCGGCCTGGGCGGCCTTCATCGCCATCTCGTAACTGGCGCGGCTGGTGACTACGCACACGCCGCGCTGCGGGTCGACGCCGGCCTGCGCCATCGCGCCGATCAGTTTGTCGAGTGCGTTGTGGCGGCCGACGTCTTCGCGCACCAGGCGCAGCGCGCCGTCGGCGTCGGCCCAGCCGGCGGCGTGGGTGGCGCCGGTGAGCGCGTTGAGCGGTTGGCTGCGGCGCAGTTCGCGCAGCGCGCGTTGCAGCGCGCTCGCGGCGATGCGCGGGCCGTCGCCGACCCGCGGCGGCGGCCGCAGCACCGCCTCGATGCTTTCGGTGCCGCACACGCCGCAGCCGCTGCGGCCTTGCAGGTTGCGCCGGCGCGCCTGCAGCGCCGCCGCGCGCGCGGGCGGCACCCGCAGCGCGACGCTGATGCCTTCCAGCGACGTCGCGATGTCCTCGATCAAGAGTTCGCCAGCGGCGTCGACGATGCCTTCGCTGAGCGAGAACCCCAGCGCGAAATCGGCGATGTCCTGCGGCGTGGCCATCATCACCGCGAACGGTTCGTCGTTGTAGGCCAGCGCCACCGGCACCTCGGCGGCGACTTCGTCCATCGCCTCGCGCAGCTCGCCGTCGCGCACCCGGCGCACGCGCCGGCGCACGGCGCCGTCGCCGTGCGCGGCCTGCGGTTCGGAACTGGACGGCTTCACGCTCATCGATGGCTCAGTGGAACAGCACGAACGCTTTCTGCAAAGTCACCCACATGCCCCAGGCCAGCGGCACACCGACCGCGGCCCAGGCCGCCAGCACCAGCGCCGGATTGCCGCCGCGCCCGACCAAGGCCATCTGCTCGGCGCTGTAGGCGGCTTCGCCGTTGCGGCCGGTCTTCTCGTGCGCCAGCGCCTTCTCGCGCGCCAGTTCTTCCGGGGTCATGAAGTGCTTCTGCGCGATCGGCCGCACCAGCAGGTTGCACAGCAAGCCCAGCGCCAGCATCGCGGCCAGGATATACATCGTGGTGTTGTAGACCTGCGAAGGCGGCAGGCCCAGGCCGAGCTGGTAATCGCGCATGTAGTTGACCACCACCGGGCCGAGGATGCCGGCGGTGGCCCAGGCGGTGAGCAGGCGGCCGTGGATGGCGCCGACCATCTGGGTGCCGAACAAATCGGCCAGATACGCCGGAATGGTCGCGAAGCCGCCGCCGTACATCGACAGGATCACGCAGAAGATCGCCACGAACGCGGCGATGCTGCCGGCCGAACCGGCCGAGGGCGCGGCCGCGTACAGCACGAAGCCGAGCACGAAGAACACCACGTAGGTCATCTTGCGGCCGATGTAGTCGGAGGTGGACGCCCAGAAGAAGCGCCCGGCGATGTTGAACAGGCTCAAAAGGCCGGTGAAGCCGGCGGCGATCGCGGCGATCGCCTTGAGTTGGTCCTCGCCCAGCGACTTGATCCCGCCATCCACGCCGATCAGCTTGCCGCCGAAGACTTCCTGCAGCATCGGCGAGGCCATGCCGATCACGCCGATGCCGGCCGAGACGTTGAGGCACAGCACGCCCCACAGCAGCCAGAACTGCGGAATGCCCCAGACCTTGCTGGCGTGCACGTGCTGCTGGGTGATCATCGCGTTCTGGCTGGCCGGCGGCGGCGTCCAGCCGGCCGGCTGCCAGCCGCTGGGCGGGACGCGATAGCCAAACGCGCCGGCCATCATGAACACGAAATAGCCCGCCGCCAGGACCAGGAAGGTTTCGAACACGCCGACCGAATCGGCGGTGGCGAAGCGCTTCATCAGCGCGTCGGCGAGCGGGCTGCCGATCATCGCGCCGCCGCCGAAGCCCATGATCGCCATGCCGGTGGCCATGCCGCGGCGGTCGGGGAACCATTTGATCAGCGTCGACACCGGCGAGATGTAGCCCAGGCCCAGGCCGATGCCGCCGATCACGCCCGAGCCCAGCCACAGCAGCCAGATCTGGTGGGTCTTGATGCCGATGGCCGAGATCACCAGCCCGCCGCACCAGCACAGCGCCGAGACCACGCCGGCCTTGCGCGGCCCGGCGCGTTCCAGCCAGCCGCCCCACAGCGCCGCCGAACAGCCGAGCAGGACGAAGAACAGCGTGTACATCCAGCCCAGCGCGCTGACTTTCCAGTCGCAGCCGGTGGCGACCATGCGCGCGAAGAAACCCATGTCGGCCGGGCAATCGAGCGGCTGCTCGATGCCCACCGCTTTCGACAGCGGCAGCCAGAACACGCTGAAGCCGTAGGCCATGCCGATGCACAGGTGGATCGCCAGCGCGGCCGGCGGCACCAGCCAGCGGTTGAAGCCGGGCTTGGCGACGATGCGTTCTTTCGACAGCAGGCCGTCCGAGGCCGGTGGCGGTGCGGCGATCGCCGCGCTGTGGCTGGATGGCGCGCTTTGACTGGACATGCGGACCCCTCTGGTATGACGACGGCCAATAGGCTGTGCAGGGCATAAAGATCGGGGGAAGGCCCTGGGCGCGGACGAGGCTAACTCACTCGGGACGCGGCCGTATATCGCAAGGTAGTCTAATAATCGGCTGCAAAAAGCCGATTAGTGGCCCCGGTGTGACGGCTGAATGCGGCGCGTGTGCGCAGCGGTATCGAAACGATGCGAGGACGATCATGTTCAAGGTCCAGATCCAACCCAAATGGACACTTCATGCCGCCGACGGGCGGCCGCTGCCGCCGAAATTGATCGAGCTGTTGCTGGGCGTGCACGCCACCGGTTCGCTGGCCGCGGCCTGCCGCGAGCTGGGGCTGTCCTACCGTTACGCCTGGGGCCTGCTGCAGGATTCGCAGACCCTGTTCGGCGCGCCGCTGCTGCGCATGGCGCGCGGCCGCGGCGCGCGCCTGACCGCGCTGGGCGAGCGCCTGGTCTGGGCCGAGCAGCGCATCGCCGCGCGGCTGGCGCCGACCTTGGACAGTCTGGCTTCGGAAGTGGAAGTGGAACTGGGCCGCGCGCTCAGCGCGCAGGCCGCGCCGCCGCGCGTGCACGCCGCGCACGGCTTCGCGGTCGAAACACTGCGCCGCTTCCTCGACGAGGCCGACGCCGCAGTGGAACTGAAGTACCGCAGCCCCGGCGACGCGCTCGACGCGCTGCGCGCCGGCGCCTGCGATCTGGCCGGCGTGCACCTGCCGATCGGCGCGTTCGAGCGCGACATCCTCGCCCATTACGCCGAGCGCATCGATCCGCACGGCGACCGCGTGCTGCATTTGGCCACGCGCCGCATCGGCCTGATCCTGGCGCCGGGCAACCCCAAGCGCATCGCCGCGCTGGCCGACCTGCTGCGCGCCGACGTGCGTTTCATCCATCGCCAGCCCGGCTCCGGCGCGCGCCTGCTGCTGGAACGCATGCTGGCGCGGCAGGGCCACAGCATCCGCGACGTGCGCGGCTGCGGCATCGACGAACTCACCCACGCCGCGGTCGCGGCGTACGTGGCCAGCGGCATGGCCGACGCCGGCTTCGGCCTGGAAACGCCGGCGCGGCGCTACGGCCTGGAGTTCGTGCCGGTGGCGAGCGAGCACTACTTCTTCCTGGCCCGGGCCAGCACCCTGGACTCGCCGGCCCTGGGCGAACTGCTGGCGATCCTGCGCAGCGACCGCTTCCGCGCCGAGCTCGGCAAGCTGGCGGGCTACGACGCGGGCCGGTGCGGCGAGGTGCAGACCCTGCGCGAAGCCTTCGCCTCGGCGCGCGAGGTTTTTTCCTGATCCCGCGCAGTCACGCAGCCACCTTGTAGGAGCGACGCGAGTCGCGACCGCGGTGTGGCCGGCCGCGTCGAAACCGCGTTCGGGCGTGATGCTGCGCGGGCCGCGGTGGGTTGTGTCGTAGTTGCGTTGTCGCGGTCGCGACTTGCGTCGCTCCTACAGGGAGGTTCGGGCGAGATACGGAAGCGGACGGAGGCGACTGTAGGAGCGACGCGAGTCGCGACCGCGGGGCGACCGATTGCGTCGAAACCGCATTCGGGCGTGATGCTGCGCGGGCCGCCGTGGGTTGCGTCGTAGTTGCGTTGTCGCGTCGCGACTTGCGTCGCTCCTACAGGGGCTTCGGGCGAGATGCGGAAGCGGACGGAGGCGACTGTAGGAGCGACGCGAGTCGCGACCGCGGGGCGGCTGGTCGCGTCGAAACCGCATTCGGGCGTGACGCTGCACGGGCCGCCGTGGGTTGCGTCGTAGTTGCGTTGTCGCGGTCGCGACTCGCGTCGCTCCTACAGGGGCTTCGGGCGATATGCGGAAGCGGACGGAGGCGACTGTAGGAGCGACGCGAGTCGCGACCGCGGGGTGGCTGGTCGCGTCGAAACCGCATTCGGGCGTGATGCTGCGCGGGCCGCCGTGGGTTGCGTCGTAGTTGCGTTGTCGCGGTCGCGACTTGCGTCGCTCCTACAGGGAGCTTCGGGCGAGATGCGGAAGCGGCCGGAGGCGACTGTAGGAGCGACGCGAGTCGCGACCGCGGGGTGGCCGGTCGCGTCGAACCCGCATTCGGGCCGGGCGCAGAAACGAAAAAGGCGCGGGCTGGCCCGCGCCTTTTTCGCAGGTGTTGCCGTGCAGGCTCAGCGAATCGGTTCGTCCAGCATCAGCTCGCGCACGAACCGCACCGGCGGGGCGCCGTAGGACAGCACTTGGTCGTGGTAGGCCTTGAGGTCGAACTTCGGGCCGAGCTTGTCTTCCACCGCGCGGCGCATGTCGAAGTGTTCCTGCGCGCCGACGAAGTAGGTCGGCAACTGCGCCGAGGTCAGCTGCGCGCGCACCCACTTGCCGGCGGCTTCGCGCTCCTGCTGGAAGGTTTGCTTGGTCAGGAACTCCATCGCTTGTTCGCGGCTCCAGTCCTCGACCTGCACGCCCTGGTCGAGGATCGCGTTGCCGATGCTGCGCAGGTAGAACTTCAGCTGCACCAGGCGGAACAGCGGGTCGTTGTTCAAATAGCCCGAGTCGGCCATCAGGTCTTCGCTGTACACCGCCCAGCCTTCGGCGAACACGCCCGAGCGCAGCACCGCGCGCAGGGTCGAGGGCGCCTTGGCCGAGTGCGCGCCTTCCAGGTAGTGGCCCGGCATGGCTTCGTGGATCGACAGCAGGTGGATCATGCGCGTGTTGTATTCGCGCAGGAACGAGTCGACCTGCGCGTCGCTCCAGTCGTCGGGGATCGGCGAGATCGCGTAGTAGGTGTCCAGGCCCTTGTCGAGCGGGCCGGGCGAGTCGCAATAGGCCAGGGCCACGCCGCGCTGGAATTCCGGCATCAAGATCACCTTGACCGGCGCGTCGGGCACGGTCACCAGGTTCTTGGCGCGGGTGAATTCGGTGGCCTCGGCCAGGGTCTGCTTGGCGAAGTCGACGACCTTGTCGCGTGGCGCCTTGTCGGCGTAGGCCAGCTCCAGCGCGGCTTCGATCGCGGCCTGCTGCTGCTCGGGCGTGGGCTTGTCCGGCAGCGCCGGCGCGTTCGGCTTGCCCTTGAGCTCCTTGACCGCGATGGCGTACATCTCGCCGCGCACGCGCGCCAGCTCGGCCTTGGCGCGCTGCATGATCTGCGCGCGCGACAGCGAGGAGTTGAGCGAGAACTTGAGCTTCTCGTCGTACAGGGTCTGGCCGATGCGGAAGTCGCCCTTGGCGTTGGGCACCAGGGTCTTGTCGAGCCAGGTCTGCTGCTCGGCCACGGCCTTGCGCAGGCCGGCGACGGCGGCGTCCAGGCGCTTGCGTGGTTCGCCCTTGAGCTGGCCGGCGTTGGGTACGATGAAGGTGTCGATCAGGTCGAGCACGCCGGCGTTCTGCTTGGCCACGGTCTCGGCGTGGATCTTCGGCACCCGCGCCGGATCGAGGTTGGCGCGGGCCTGGGCGAACACCTGCGGGATCTTCTCCATGCGCGCGGTGGCCGATTCCAGCCGCTGCGGCATCGGCGCGAAGTCGCGCGCCATCAGGCTGTAGATCGCATCGCCGGCCAGGCCGCTGTAGACCAGCGGATCCCAGGCCCAGCTCTGCAGGGTCTGCAGGTTCCACACTTCGGCTTGCAGGCGGTTGCGCAGGATCAGCGCGTCGACCTGGTTCTCGCGCGAGAGCTTGGTCGCGTCGATCGCGTCGAGTTCGCTCAGCAGCTTCTTGTTGAAGTCGAGCTGGGCCTGGCGGCCGGCGGCGCTGAGGTCGTCGATCTGGCCGTCGTAGCGGTGCTCGCCGATCTGGGTGGCGCCGACCGGATTGATCTTGAGGAAGCCGTCGAGCCAGCGCTTGGACAGCTCGGCGAAGGCGGCGTCCACGGCCGGGTCGGCGGCGGCGGGGGCGGCCTGGGCGGGCGCGGCGGCGGGAGCGGCCGGCGCGGCGGCTTCGTGCGGTTTGCAGGCGGTCATGGCCAGGGCCAGCAGGGAAGCGGACAGGGCGAGGGCGAGCGAGGTGCGATGCAGCGAACGCATGGGGAATCTCGGTGGCTTGGAACGGCCGCGGGCCGGTTGGCGCGCAGGATAGGGCATGGGCATGACTGCCGCATGGGTCATTGGTCGGGGCGGATCGGCGGGCCGGCGCGGCCGCGATGCGGCGTGATCGGCGCGGCGCGGGGCTCGCGCCGGCGGCTTTGCCGAGGCGGCGGCGTCGCGGTCAATGCAGCCGGCAGGACGGGCAAAGCGAGGTGGCCGCGGGCGCCCCCTGTAGGAGCGTAGCGGGTCGCGACTGCGACAGTCGTGGGCCGGCGATGGCGGGAGGTCTATGCGCGCGATCCGCGTTCGGCCTGGCCCATGGGCGTGGTGCCCCAATGCGGTCGGGCGGATCCCGAGCGGTCGCCGCTGGCGCCGGCATGCGGGGTTCGCGGTCGCGACTTGCGTCGCTCCTACAGTCGCTCCTACAGGGGCTGCGGGTGAGTTTTTGCGCAGTTGTCGTGTCGGCGGTTGGATTTCGGGGGCTCGGCGGGGGCGGGTTTCATAACCATCGGTCATGGCCTCATGCGGCTGGGGTGGGATGCCGGGGCGCACGGCGACCACGGTCGCCGCGGGGATCGCCTTGTACGGCGGGCGTTGCGGCTGAACAGGGCGGGGTGCGGCGAATCCCCGCGAATCGGGGAAAAAGGCCCGGCGCCGCCGATCGTGCTGTCGGTGTCGTTGACATCGCTTTATCGCGATGCAACATAAACCCCGTCGCCGGCACGCGCCGCGACCTTCCTTCGCAACCGAACTCTCCGCCGTGAACGCATTCCGTCCGACCGTCCTGCCGTCCGCCAACCGCCGCTTCGCGGGTGGGTGTCGCATGGCGATGTGTCGGCGCTGAGACCGCCGCGCTTTCGCGCCCGCCGCTCAAGTTTTCGTTCGCACGTTCCGTTTGCACAGGTCGACTCGCCATGCCGCTGCGCATCTCCGCACGCCGTCCCCGCTGTCCTGCCGCCGTAGCGCGAATGCGCGCGTGGTGTAGCGGGCGGGTGAGGCCGCTGCGCTGAGCGCAGCCACCGGCCGAGCCTGCCGAACGTTTCCAAACCGGCCCGCGCGACGGGCGACCTGCGGCTGAGGCCGCACTCGTCTCTCTCCCCTCCCAACGACCGCGCTGCGCTCGCCGCAGCGATGGCGGCCGCACGCCGTCGCGGGCCGGCTTTTTTTCTTCGTTTTCGCTTCGCCTCTCCCACGTCTTGCAGGAATCGCTCATGTCCCGTTCCATCCGTCTTCCCGAAGCGCGCTACCGACGTCTGTCGCTGGCGCTCGCCCTCAGCCTGGCCGCGCCGCTGGCGCAGGCCGCCGACGCGGCCGATGCGGCCGGCCCCGGCGTCACCCTGGACGCGGTGCAGGTCACCGGCACCAACCTCAAGCGCAGCGACGAAGCCGGGGTCAACCCGGTGCTGGTGATCGACCGCGCGCAGATCGAGAAGAGCGGCAAGGTCACCGTCTCCGACCTGCTGCGCAGCCTCACCGTCAACAGCGGCAACAGCTTCAACGAGCAGTACACCGGCAGCTTCGCCAACGGTTCGGCCGGCGTCTCGCTGCGCGGGCTGAGCCAGAAGAACACCCTGGTGCTGGTCAACGGCTACCGCGTGGCGTCCTACGGTTTCGCCCAGAGCACCCAGGACAATTTCGTCGATCTCAACGCGCTGCCGCTGGGCGCGATCGAACGCGTGGAGATCCTCAAGGACGGCGCCTCGGCGCTGTACGGCTCCGACGCCATCGCCGGCGTGGTCAACCTGATCCTGCGCCGCAAGATCGAAGGCGTCGAACTCGACGCGTCCTATGGCGCCGCCACCGAAGGCGGCATCGACCAGCACAGCATCGGCCTGCGCGCCGGCCACGGCGATCCGAACCAGGACGGCTACAGCCTGCGTTTCAGCCTGGACGTGTTCCAGCGCGGCCAGCTCAACGCCGACGAGCGCGACCTGACCAAGAGCGGCGACTACCGCGGCCAGCCCGGCGGACGCCTGGCCGGTTGGTCGACCCAGGGCGGCGCGTTCCTGAGCAACCCGCGCGCGCCGGTCGCCTTCGCCTGCCAGCCGGGCACCCAGTCGCGGCCGTACAGCGATTTCGGCAGCCCGCTGCCGGGCAACGCCTGCGCCTTCAACACCCAGCCGTTCCGCACCCTGATCCCGGACGTGGAGCGCTACCAGGCGATGGTCGCCGGCGACGTGCGCTTGAGCGACAACGTCCAGGGCTTCGCCGAGATCCTCTACAGCACCAGCCACAACGGCGCCTATTTCAGCGCGCCGATGACGGTCGGCGCGGGCCTGCGCGCTTACGACCGCAGCACCGGCCGTCTGGTCGACATCCCGGCGGTGTTGCCGGTCGGCCATCCGAACAATCCCAATGCGGTGCCGACCCCGTTCGAGTATTCCTTCCTCGACCTGGGCGCGCGCTACAAGATCAACAAGTCGCAGTTCTCGCGCGCCCTGGTCGGCTTGCGCGGCAACGGCGAAGTGTGGGACTGGGAAGTCGCCGCCAGCCATTCGGAAAGCCGCCAGCGCGAGTACGTGCGCAACTTCCTCAACCGCTACGCGTTCGAGCAGGTGCTGGCCGACGGCAGCTACGACTTCCTCAACCCCTCGCGCACGCCCGGCGCGCTCGACGCGCTACGCCTGTCCACGCGCCGCCCGGGCACGTATCGCTTGAGCACGCTCAGCGGCAAGATTTCCGGCTTCCCGTTCCAGTGGCGCGCCGGCGATGTCGGCGTGGCCGCGGGCGTGGAGTTCCGCGACGAAGCCCAGGACGCGCGCACCAGCCCGCAGGTGCTGTCGGGCACCGAGCTGCGCCCGGCGATCAACCTGATCGACGGCGACCGCCGCGTCGCCGCCGCGTTCTTCGAACTCAGCCTCAAGCCGTGGGAACAGGTGGAAGTGCAGTTGGCCGGCCGCGGCGACCACTACAGCGACTTCGGCAGCGCGTTCTCGCCCAAGCTCGGCGTGCGCTGGCAGCTGGGCGACGATTTCCTGCTGCGCTTCAACGCCTCGCGCGGCTTCCGCGCGCCGTCGCTGCCGGAGATCGCGCAGAGCACCACGATCAGCTACGGCTCGGTGATCGATCCGTTCGACCCGGTCCAGCCCGGCGCCTCGCGCGGCGTGACCATCCTGCGCGCCGGCAATCCGGATCTGAAGGCCGAACGCTCCAGCAACATCAACCTCGGCCTGCTGTGGGCGCCGGACTCCGACACCAGCCTGGGCATCGATCTGTACCGGATTCGCCAGGACGACCTGATCGCGCCGGACAACGTGCAGTTCGTCGTCTCCAACCCGACCGCCAACCCCGGCCGCATCACCCGCGACGCCCAGGGCCGCCTGCAACTGGTGGAGAACCGCTACGCCAACCAGGGCACCCTGACCACCACCGGCTTCGACGTGGAAGGGCGCAAGGTCTGGCATGCCGGCGACGACACCTGGACCCTGGACGGCACCTGGACCCGCCTGCTGAGCTTCGAGCAGCCGCTGGTGGCCGGGCAGGACAAGCGCGACGGCGCCGGCAGCAACCTGTTCGGCGCGCTGCCCAAGTGGCGCGGCATCACCTCGCTGGCCTGGGGCCACGGCGACTGGAACGCGCAGCTGTCGTGGCGCTACATCGGCGGCTACAAGCAGGACGTGGTCGATGCGCGCAGCAATCCGGGCCTGCGCAGCAAGGTCGACGATTACCACCAGTTCGACCTGTACGTCGGCTACGAGGGCCTGCGCGACACCACGCTGTACGCCTCGGTGCAGAACCTCGCCGACAAGGCGCCGCCGTTCGACCCGGCCGGCGGCGCGCTGCCGTACGACTTCACCCAGTACGACGCGCTCGGCCGCTTCGTGACCGTGGGGGTGAAGTACAAGTTCTGAGCGGCGGACGGCGCGCGCCGCGTGCTAGCGGATACGCGAAGAAACGATGCGCGAACGGGCGGGGGCTGCGGCTCCCGCCCGTTTTCGTTGTAGCGCTCTCGTTCTTGTGTGCGGATGCTGCCGCCGCCGCGCGCCCGCGCTCACTGCACCTGGCAAGGCACCTGCAAGGTCAGGTAATTCTGCGGCGGCGTGGCGGCGCTGGCGGCGATGCGCGGAATGGTCAGGCCGGCGCCGGTCAGGTCGGCGACCGTGGCCGCGCCCGGGCAGGCCGCATCGCCCACGCTGGTGCAGCTCACCGCGCCGGTACAGGTCAGGCCCGCTTGCGGCGCGTCGCGCACGATCGCGTCGGCGACATCGTCCGGGCCGCGGTTCCAGACCGAGAGCGTGTAGGTCGTCGCGCCCACGCTCACGGCATCGTCGGCGGCGTCGCTCGGCGTGCGGATATCGAAGGCGGCGGCGTTGCTCTTGGCCACCGCCAGGTCCACGGTCGGCGCCCAGGTGTTGGTGAAGGTGCAGGTCAGCTCGTCGTCGAGCACCGGCGTGACCGCGAACGACGCGCCGCTGCCGCTCGGCGTCTGCCCGCCGGGCAGCGCGTTGCTGCACTGGTAGGCGCTCTGGTAGCGGCCGAGCGCGGTCGCCGGGGTGGTGACCGCGGCCGTTTCGGACAAGGTGTGGGCGATGCCGATGGTGGCCGGATCCAACACCGCCGCGTCCGAGGTGATCGCGGTGCCGGCGCCGGTGGTGGTGCGGGTCGTCGCAGTACCGCCGGCCGGCGCGATCGACAGCACGAACTGGTCGTTGAGGTTGCGCCGGCCGGTGGCGCCGAGCGCCTTCTGCAGCGAAATCGTCGCGCCGACCAGGACGATCGGATGGTCCTCCACCTCGCCGCCGCTGGCGACGCCGAACGGCGAGGTCAGCTGGCTGGCGGTGTTGCCGATGCGCAGGCGCAGGAAGCTGGGGCCGTCGGCCAATCCCGACGCGGTGGGCTGGGTCCAGGTCACGCTGGCGCTGGTGCCGGCGCAGGCCGCCGCCGCCGAGCGCTCGTTCGGGTCGAGAAAATCGCCGTCGCGGTTGAAGTCGATATAGCCGTAGACCGTCGCCGCCGCGCCGCCTGAGCAGGGCACCGCGAGCGTATGCGTGCCGCCCGCGCGCAGGCGCAGGTTGGGCAGGCTGGCGAACGCGTCTTCGTCGTCGCTGCCGTTGCCGTCGTCGCCGCTGGCGTTGGCGTTGGCCAGCGAGACGGTTTCGGTATCGACTCGCGCGCCCAGCCGGATCAGCGGTGGGGAGAGTTGTGCCAGCGCATTGGTCGAGTAGTTCCAGTTCGCGCCGCTGGGCACGCCGCCGGTGAAGCGGAAGTCCGGCAGGTGGTGCGGGTCGCCGTAGCTCTCCGGCGCGTCGCCGCCGTCGGCGACGAACACCATCACGCCCAAAGCGATCGCTGAGCTGCCGCCGCCTTTGAGGCTGATGTCGGCCGAGGTCGCGCCGTCGAGAAAGCCGATCGCCATCGGGCCGGACGGGCACAGAGGATTGGAGCCGTTCATCGTCATGGTCGAACCGGCGACGGTTACGGTGCCGTTGGTGGTGCAGCCGCTGGTGCGGAACGTCTCGAGGATGCGGAAGGTGCCGGCGCCGTTGAGCGTCGCAGCGACGAATTCGCCCTGGCCGGTCCAGGATTGTTCTGCGTCGGCGAACACCAAGCCGTCGATGGGGAAGCTGGGATCGGCATTGCTGTTGGTCGGGCCGAACGTCGCCGAGCAGGAGAACCTGGCCGTAGCCGTCGATCCCCCAACGCGTGTGGCCAAGCCGACCGTCAAGGTATTGGCCGTGCCGGTGCCGCCGATGTTGTAGAGATCGTCGAGGCCGTCGCCGCTGAAGCTGCCGGGACGATAAGCTGAAAATGCCGGGCTGGCGCCGGTGCCGGTGATGTTGGACAGGCTGCAGGTCATGCGCAGGAACTGGTCGTCCACGCGCGTGGAGTTGGTGATGGTCGCGCCGGTCTGCGCAATGTTGGCTCCGCTGGCGCCCCAGCGGAACCACAGAATGTTGTTGCGATAAGCGCCGCTGCCGCCGGTGGCGAACTGCGCCTGCGCCGCCGGCGCCAGCATCAGCGCGGCGGCGAAAACGGCGAGCCAGCCGAGGCGGCGAAAGGGCGCAGGCGCTGTGCGCGACGGCTGGCCTGGGGGACGTTGCGGCGGTCGTGGTGTGCCGCAGCGGTCTTTCTTGTTCGCATCCATGTGTTGGCCGTTGTGTCTTTGTATGTCGTCGGCTGGGTGCAAGTCATGCCGCGGGTGCGCCTTCGTCGATTGCGGCCTGCCGTTGGACGTGCCTGCACGTTGGGCGGAACCCGGACATCGCGAACAGGACTCGCAGGCGCATCGCAGCGATTACGGTGCCTGCGCGCGCAGTCGAGTCGTGGCTTGCAGCGCGGATATTCCTCCACGCTGCACTTCGTTGGCAATGCGTAATTTCAAGAGCACTACGAATAGTGTTTTTTATGTGTTTTATAGGCGTTTTATTTACTTAGAATTTATCGCCTGATGGAGTTTTCTGCGCGATTCCGCGCGTCTCGATGTGCTGATTCTCACGTTGTCGGTGCGTGCACGGACGTCGCACGGTGCGGGTTTTCGCTTTCGCTGTGGCGAGTGCGAGCGGGGTCGGCCGCCGCGTGCGATCGCTGTGGGCAACAGCGGCGGTGTCGCTCGGACTCGATGCGCACCCGGCCAGGTTGGCCGCGCGGCCTCGGCGCAAGCGGGATGTCGGCATGGAGGGTGGTGTTGCGTTCGAACCCCGTTGCGCCGCCCGGGACGTTGCCAGTTCGGCGGGCCGGGGAATGCGCAGATTCCGCGCCGCAATGGCATAGTGCCGCCAGCCAAGACGGCGAGGGAGAGGCAACAATGGAGAAACCGCACATGGGTAAGGGAACACAGGGCGAGCGAGCGCGCAGGACGGGATCGGCGATGCGCTGGCTGTTGCTGGCGGCGCTGGCCGTCGCGGCGCTGGGCTGCAGCAGCAAGCACGCGCCGGAAGCGGCGGCGTCGGCCGCGGACGAGGCGGCCGCGCCGGACGCAGGCGGCGGTTCGGCCAAGGCCGACCTCGGCGTGTTGCTGGCCTACGAGCACCGCGTGCGCGTGCGCCTGTCCGGCGAGCAGATCGCCGGCCGCACCAAAGCCGTGCAGGACGCCTGCAGCGGCGGAAAATTCGGCGCCTGCGTGGTGCTGGGCATGAATCAGAGCGGCGGCGACGCGCCGTCGGCGAGCCTGCAGGTGCGGATCGTGCCGCAGGGCGTGGAGCCGCTGATCGCGCTGGCCGGGCAGGGCGACCAGATCGCCGAGCGCGGCATCCAGGCCGAGGATCTGGCCGTGGCCGTGCGCGACAACACGATGCGCCAGGACCGCCTGCGCCGCGAGCACGCGCGCCTGCTCGAGTTCCAGGAGCGGCGCGACTTGAAGATGGCCGACGTGCTGACCCTGTCCGAGCGCATCGCCGAGATCGAATCGCAGCTGCAGGCCGCCGAGCAGGAGGCCGCGCAACAGCAGCGCCGGATCTCGACCCAGCTGATCACCTTCGAATTCGCCACCACCGCCGCGCAGGAAAGCAGCAGCGAGATCGGCCAGGCGCTGAAGGAATTCGGCGGCATCGTCGCTTCGGTGGTCGCGTTCCTGATCCGCGCGTTCGCGGTGTTGCTGCCGCTGGGCCTGGTCGGCGGGTTCTGCCTGTGGGTGGTGCTGAAGCTGTGGCGCGCGCGCCGTCGGCGCAAGGCCGCGGGCTGATCGATTCCGCTCTCGGGGCTCGTCCGTCGAGGGCGAGCCCCCTTGAGGACGAGCGCCCGGCCTCAGCGTTCCTCTTCGGTCTCGAACTCGACCAGCACGTCCAGATCGAACGCCAACGCTTCCACCGCTTCGCGCACTTTGTTGGCGGTGGAGGCATTGGGCGCGTCGATTTCCAGTTCGTGCACGCCCGGGCCGCTGTCGTCGGGCAGGCCGGCGGAGCTGGAATCGGCATCGTCCATGTGCGGCATCAGATCGGCGACTTCCTCGACGTGTTCGATGCCGTCGAGGCTGTTGAGCAGGTTGCCGATCGCGCGCGCGTCGTCGTCGTTGCCGGTGATGCGCAATCGAAGCAGGGGCATGGCGGACACCTGGGATCGCGAGGGAGTCTGGAGGCTAGGCAGCGGCCGGCTAAGACTGCGTGAACATCGCGCATACGCGATCCGCGCGCATCGTCACACGCCGTCGCGCGGCGTCACACGCGCTGCATCGCGACGGAGTAGGGTAGCGGCATGACCAGCGTGCCCGTCGAAGACCCCGCTCCCCCGCCCGCCGGCAACGGCGTGACCCTGCGTCCGCTGGAGCGCGGCGATCTGCACTTCATCCACATGCTCAACAACAACCGCAGCGTGATGGGTTATTGGTTCGAGGAACCGTACGAGTCGTTCGTCGAACTCGAAGAGCTTTACCGCAAGCACATCCACGACCAGTCCGAGCGCCGCTTCATCGTCCAGGACAGCGCGATGGAGCGGATCGGACTGGTCGAGCTGGTCGAGATCGACCACCTGCATCGGCGCGGAGAGTTCCTGATCATGATCTCGCCGGAGCACCAGCGCCGCGGCTATGCGCGGCTGGCGACGCGGCTGGCGATCAACTACGCGTTCCGGGTGTTGAATCTGTACAAGCTGTATTTGCTGGTGGACGTGGACAACACCCGCGCGATCCGGATTTACGAAGACGCCGGATTTCAGCGCGAAGGGGTTCTGGTCGACGAGTTCTTCACCGACGGGCGCTATCACGACGTGGTGCGGATGTGCTTGTTCCAGCATCAGGTGCTGGGCCGGGTCGGGAACTAGCCCCGCCTTTTCCTTCTCCCGCTGGCGGGAGAAGGTGCCCCGCAGGGGCGGATGAGGGCACGCGGCTGGCTTGCCCTCACCCCAACCCCTCTCCCGCAAACGGGAGAGGGGCTTCGACGCCTCAGCCCTTCTTCTCCCGCACCGGCAGCGGCACGTTGCACACGTTGATGTGCCCGGCCGGCTGCAGATACCAATCGTCGCGGCGGTTGCGCCGCGATTCCACCAGCTCGGCGAACAGCGGCGTGTCGGTGCGCAGCACTTCGAGCGGGGGGCGCTGCGCTTGCGGTACGTCGGCGGCGAGTCGGATCGAAACGATCGGCGCGCGCTCGGACGGCTTCTCGTAGAAGCCCAGCGCGCCGGTGCCGCGCGGCAGCACCGACAGCAGTTCCATGCCCTGCACGACCCGGCCGACGGTGGTGATGTTGCGGTCCAGGTGGCGCGGCGATTGGCCGATCACCACGTACAGCTCGCTGCCGTTGCTGGAATCGGGGGCCATGTCGCGGCCGGCGCCGACGGTGCCGTAGCAGTGGGTCAGCCAGCTCGAACCGGCGGCGGAATCGCGCGCCGCCGGGAAACCGTCGACGAAGCCGGCCTGCTTGGCCCAGCCGTCGGCGTCGGGCAGCACGGTCATCTTCAGCCCGGCGCTCTTGCGCGCGAACTCGGCCGGCAGCTTGGCCTTGGCGCCCGCGCCGAGCGGCTTGCGCTTGGCCGCGTCTTCTTCCGGGTCGCCCCACTGCACCACGTAGTTGTCCTGCGAACGGTTGACGCTCAGGCCGTTCCAGTAACCGCTGTGGGCCAGCGCGCGGATGTTGGCGACGTGCTCGGGCGCGAACTGCGGCGCCAGCTCGATCACCACCCGGCCGCGCTCGAGTTCCAGGTAGATCGTGTTGTGCGGATCCAACTCGCGCCAGTCGCCGGGCTGGCTGGCGTCGAGCACCTGCTGCATGGTGCGGCCCTTGGCCGGCGCGGCGGGCGCGGCCGCGTGCGCCGCGCCGGCGGCGAGCGCCAGCGACAGGGCCAGCAGGGCGGTGCGCGAGGGGTTCATCGTGTTCGCAGTCATGGGCGTCCTTGGGGTCGTGGCTCAGGCTTGGCGCGCGTAGTCGCCGCGGATGAATTCGGCGAAGTCGTCCTGGCCGGGAAAGCGATTTTCGATCGCGAAGCGGTAAGTATCGCCGCGCAACTCGTAGCGCGAGCGCGCTTCGCCGCGCGGCGTGCGCCGTTCGAAGCGCAGCACCTCGCCGTCCCAGCGGCCGCGCGCGGGCTCGGCCGGGAAGCCCATCGAGTCGAACCACCACCACAGCACGTCGGAGGTGTCGGGTTCGACCAGAAACACGCCGTGGCCGCGGAACACCACCTGGCCGTCCTTCTCCTGCTCGTAGTCCTGCAGCAGGGCGACACCGTCCAGGCCGACGCGGAAGCGGCTGCGGCCGTGGGCCGGGCCGCCGGCGCCCCAGGGCGAGGGCTGGGCCAGCTCAGCGCCGGCCCAGTCGCCGGCGAGGCGGTGCAGGCGGGCGAGCTGGGCGGGGTCGGGGCGGGGCGGTTGCATGGCGGCTCCGGTGGCGGGTCAGGGGCTGGGCTAGCTAGAAGGTAGCGGATAGGAGCTAGGAGTTAGCGACCGCACTTCGCCTCGCACTACCTCCTAGCTCCTATCCGCTCTCTCCTAGTTACTACCGGCACATTCGCTATAGCGAACTTCGCAATAGCATGATCTCAAGACTAGCCCAGGGGCCCCGCCCGTGACCGACCTCGACAGCCATCTGCGCAAGTTCCAGAAGGAGCTCAGCACCGGAACCGTGTCGCTGGCGCTGCTGGCGGTGCTGGGCGCGGCGGACGAGCCGATGTACGGCTACCAGATCGCCAAGCGCCTGGAGCGCGAGGGCGAGGGCGTGCTCAGCGGCAAGCAGAGCGCGCTGTACCCGGTGCTGCGCAACCTCGGTGCGGCCGGGCTGCTGGACAGCCACGTCGAGCCGTCGGTGACCGGCCCGCCGCGGCGCTACTACCGCATCACCGACAGCGGCCGGGCGGTTCTGCGCGAATGGGCGCAGGCCTGGCGCGCGACCCGCAACTCCGTCGATTCCGTCCTGCAGGGGCTCGATCCATGAACGCCATCACCGGCACCGCCCACACCCCGACCTCCGCCGACCTGGTCCCGGCCGGGCCCGACCGCGCCGACCCCGCGCACGCCGCGGCCAGTGCTGCCGTCGACCTGCCGCGCTCGATCCCCGAGTACCTGCAGCGCCTGCGCCAGGCGCTGCGCGGCGCCGACCCGGCGCTGGTCCAGGACGCGCTGTACGACGCCGAGGAGTACCTGCGCGCGGAGCTGGCCGAAAACCCCGGCAAGAGCGAGGCCGAGGTGATCGCCAGCGTCGCCGGCAGCTACGGCGCGCCCGACGAGGTGGCCGAGATCTACCGCGACACCGAAGTCAAAGTGCAGACCGCGCTGCGCCCGCCCAAGCCGGCGCCGCGGCGCTCGTGGCTGGGCCGCTTCTTCGGCGTGGCGCTGGAGCCGCGCAGCTACGGCGCGCTGTTCTACATGCTGCTGTCGCTGGCCACCGGCACGTTCTACTTCACCTGGGTCAGCACCGGCCTGTCGCTCTCGCTGGGGCTGCTGATCCTGATCATCGGCGTGCCGCTGCTGATCCTGTTCCTGGCCTCGGTGCGGGTGCTGGCGCTGGTGGAGGGGCGGCTGGTGGAGGTCATGCTCGGCGAGCGCATGCCGCGCCGGCCGCTGTACACCGACCGCGAACGGCCGTGGCTGGAGCGGATCAAGGACGTGTTCACCGATCCGCGCACCTGGGGCACGCTGCTGTATCAGTTGCTGATGCTGCCGCTGGGCACGGCCTACTTCACCATCGCGGTGACGGCGCTGGCGGTGTCGCTGTCGTTCGTGGCGGTGCCGTTGGCGGTGTGGTTCGGGTTCTTCGACGGCAACATCTGCATCGACGGCGGCTGTTCCTACGCCGGCGACCTAGGCGTGCTGCCCGGCGTGGTGCTGTGGCCGCTGTCGCTGCTGATCGGCATCGTGCTGCTGTTCGCGACATTGCACCTGGCGCGCGGCATCGGCTACCTGCATGCGCAACTGGCCAAGGCGTTGCTGGTGCGTTGGGGCTGAGCGCCGCCGACGGGCATCGAGAACAAGGCCGGCGCCCACGCCGGCCTTGTTCGTTTTCGCGATAGCGCCCTGTAGGAGCGGCGCGAGCCGCGACTGCGACAACGCAACTGCGCCGAAACTTTCGTCGTGACCGCGTTGTCGCAGTCGCGGCTCGCGCCGCTCCTACAGGTAGCGGCCGGGGCATCGACGCGAGCGGCAAGAAAAAAGCCCGGCGCGGGGCCGGGCTTTCGGAGCGTGCGTCGCGATGCGAACTCAGTCGGCGTAGCGAGCGATGAACTCGCGCACCTGCGGATACACCTGCTCGCGCCAGCGTCGGCCGCTGAAGATGCCGTAATGGCCGGCGCCGTCGACGGTGATGTGCTCGCGCTGGGATTCGGCCACGCCGGTGCACAGGGTGTGCGCGGCTCGGGTCTGGCCCTGGCCGGAGATGTCGTCGAGCTCGCCTTCGATGGTCAGCAGCGCGGTGTTCTTGATCGCGCCCGGGTTCACCCGCTCGCCGGCCACGTCCCACAGGCCGCGCGGCAGCAGGTGCTGCTGGAACACGACTTCGATGGTGTCCAGGTAGTACTCGGCCGGCATGTCGAGCACGGCGTTGTATTCGTCGTAGAAGCGGCGGTGCGACTGCGCGTCTTCCAGGTCGCCCTTGAGCAGGTCCTGGTAGAAATCCCAGTGCGACTGGAAATGCCGCTCCGGGTTCATCGCCACGAAACCGCTGTGCTGCAGGAAGCCCGGGTACACGCGGCGGCCGCGGCCGGGGAAATTGGCCGGGACGTGGTGGATCAGATTGCTCTCGAACCACCACAGCGGCTTGTGCTCGGCCAGGTCGTTGACCTTGGTCGGGCTCTCGCGGGTGTCGATCGGGCCGCCCATCATCACCAGCGACCGCGGCGTGGGTTCGCCGCGCGCGGCCATCAGCGACACCGCCGCCAGCACCGGCACGGTCGGCTGGCAGACGCTGATCACGTGCACGGTGTCGGCACCGATCTGGCGGATGAAGTCCTGGATGTAGGCGACGTAGTCGTCGAGGGTGAAGGCGCCTTCCTCGGCCGGCACCATGCGCGCGTCGATCCAGTCGGTGATGTAGACCTTGTGGTCGCGCAGCAGGGTGCGCACGGTGTCGCGCAGCAAGGTGGCGTGGTGGCCCGACAGCGGCGCGACCACCAGCACCGGCGGGTCGTCCTTGAGCTCGGCGATGTTGCCGGCGTCGTCGGCGTAGCGCTTGAAGCGCAGCAGCCGGCAGAACGGTTTGCGCGCCATCTCGCGTTCGATCACCGGATAGGCGTTGCCGTCGATCTGGATCGAGTGGATGCCGAACTCGGGCTTCTCGTAATCCTTGCCGATGCGGTAGAGCAGCTCGCAGCCCGCGGCCACGCGCGAGGCGCCGGGCAGGGTGGACAGCCAACTGCCGGGCGCGGCGAACATCTTGGCGCCGGCATCGGCCCAGTAGGTCATCGGGGCCATCCAGGCGCGGCCGAGTTCGTGCATCTGATAGAGCAGCATTCGGGTCGGACTCTCTGTGGCGGGCAGGGCTGGCGCGGGAGCGTAAACGCTTCCGGGACGTGCGGTTTGCTGCGGCGCAGCATAGCGGATTGGGATGGCGGTCGCGTGAAGCGGGGGATTCCGGTCGCGATCGGGGCTGAGACTTGCCCGGGGCGTGGCTTGCGGCGCGACCGGCTACTCCGCGGTCGCAGCTTGCGCAGCTCCTACAGTCGGGATCGAAGCCGCGGCCACTCCCTGTACCACCGCGCTTGCGGCGCGAGCGGCAGCTCCGCGGTCGCAGCTTGCGCAGCTCCTACAGTCGGGATCGAAGCCGCGGCCACTCCCTGTAGGAGCGGCGCGAGCCGCGACCGCGCCACCGCGCTTGCGACGCGAGCGGCCTCGCGCGGCGTCGTTCGGCAATCAGCCGGCGGTCTCCAGCGCCGCCGTCCCTCCGGCCAACGCCGGCCCCAGCCACAGGTGCGAACCCAGCGCCTGCAAGCCATGCGCGGCGAAGCGCTCGCGGTAGAACTTGGCCGGCCGGCGCTTGAAGCCGTCGGTGTCGCCTTCGATGCCGTCCTCGCGGGTGAAGGTCTCCAGGAACGCCACACCGCCGCACAGGTCGGCCAGGCCGGACAGGCCGCGGTCGAGCTCGCGCGTGTCCAGGTAATGCATGACGTCGCTGCAGATCAGCAGGTCGGCCGGCGCGCACGGGCGCAGGAATTCGAAATCGCCGAAGCGGGCCAGGTGCAGGTTGCGGGTGCGACCGAAGCGCGCAACCGCGTACTGGCTGGCGTCGAATCCCAGATACTGCGCGCGCGGACGCAGCTTCAGCAGCGGCGCGCGCCACGGGCCTTCGCCGCAGCCGATGTCGAGCACGCTGCGGATCGGGCGTTCGAGGTGGTACTCGGCGGCGGCCACGGCCAGGGCGACCTTGCGCGCCAGGCGCGCGGCGCCGCCGATGGCCTCGTCCTTCAGGGCGGGGTCGCGGTACCAGCGTTGGAAGTAGTCGCGGTCGTACTGTTTGCTCATGCGGAGTCGGGCCGGTCGGTGCAGCGCCGCGGCGGCGCCGGCGGATGCGGCGGCCGGGCGCTGGGGTTGCGTGGAGCGTGGCATGCTAACGCGCCCGGGGCCGCAAGGCCCGCGCGCAGCGGGCGCGGCCGCCGACCCGCTGGAAACAAGCGCAGCCGCATCGGTCCGCCCGCATTGCGCGAGCCCCTCGGGCCCGCTGGAAACGCACCAAGCCTCGCATCGGCGCGCAACGCCTGCGGGGCCGCCCACACCGCCACCTGTTCCGTACCGGGAAGCCTGCGATGAACGCCTATCTGTGGACCAAGACCTTCCATATCGTGTTCGTGATCGCCTGGATGGCCTCGGTCTTCTACCTGCCGCGGATCCTGGTCAACCTCGCCGAGGCCCAGGGCGAACCGGCGGTGCGCGCGCGGCTGCTGCTGATGGGCCGCAAGCTCTACCGCTTCGGCCACGTCATGTTCGGCCTGGCCTTCGTCTGCGGCCTGCTGATGTGGCAGGGCTACCGCGTGTTCGGCGACGGCCTGCCGCAGATGTTCGCCGTCGGCGGCTGGCTGCACGTCAAGCTGACCTTGGTCGCGGTGCTGCTGGCCTACTACATCTTCACCGGCCGCTGGCTCAAAGGCCTGGACAAGGGCCGCGCGCTGCCGTCCTCGCGCACGTTGCGCTGGTTCAACGAACTGCCGCTGGTGGCCCTGATCGCGATCGTTTGGCTGGTGCTGGCCAAGCCGTTCTGATTTCGCCGAAGCGGCGAAGCTGCGCGCGCGATCCGCAGCTTCCTGTAGGAGCGGCGCGAGCCGCGACCGCGGGGTAGCCGGTTGCCTCGTCAGCGCGGTGTCGCGGTCGCGACTCGCGTCGCTCCTACAGCGGCTTCGTCGCATCGCGCACCGGCTTTGCCGGTGCTGTCGCTTCGCCCGCCGCAACGATTTCCACAGCGCCTGTGGACAAACATGCGGACAGACGCCGTGGAATCGGGTTCCACGCCTTGCGCCGCAAGGCTTTCGCGAAATTGGTCATTTTTTGTCCAGGCGCTGGATAAGCGCGCCGACTTGGCTCTGCACGGCAGTTTCACGCGTTCCACGCCGGCGCGTTCCCAGGTTTCGCAGCCTGCGCGACGCCGCTGCGCTATCCACACGCGCTGTGGACAAACATGCGGACAGTTGCCGTGGAATCGGGTTTCACGCCTTATGCGGCGGGGCTTTCGCGAGTTTGGCTATTTTTTGTCCAGGCTGGGGAAAGGCTGGAAATCCAGCGTGGATCGCATCGCGCCCGGCCGCGCATGCGCTCGGCCGCGGGTTTTTCAGCACTGCGCTATCCACATCGCCTGTGGACAAACTTGCGGACACTCTGCGTTGAATCGGGTTTCACGCCTTATGCGACAAGGCCTGCGCAAGTTTGGCTAAATTTTAGCCAGCCGCCGAAACCGGCGAAAATCGCGACGGCTTGACGCCACCACGCTCATCGCCTAGCCCGGGCTTCGCAGGCAGGCCGCGAGCGCGCGGCTATCCACACACGCTGTGGACAAGGTTGCGGACAGCGGCTGTGGAATCGGGTTCCACGCCTTGCGCTGCAAGGGTTTCGGCGGTTTGGACAAAAAATGTCCAGCGGTGGAAATCGCAGCGGGCATCGTGGACGCGCCGTAAGTCGCAGGTTCCGGGCGCGCTTGGGCCCGATCGCTACCCGCATCGCCGTGGGCGAACGTGCGGAAGCGAGCCCCGACGGAGTGGCTGATTTTTGTCCAGGGCTGAGCGAGCGCGGGGCGGAAAGCTCACGGCCGAAACCGAAGCCGGGGGCGGGTGGACCGCGGCCTTCGCCGGAACGACGGCAGGCAGGGAAACCCGAGCACCCCCGCGGCCCGGCTGTCTTTCTCCGGCGCCAGCGCCTACGCTGCCGTCGAGGCACGATGCCGTTTTGCGCTTACGCTGGAAGCGCTAGAAGTTCGTCAAGGAGGATGCGCCATCCCATGAAGCGCCTGCATCTGTTCGCCGTCCTGCTGTGGTTCGGCGCCGTCTTCCCGCCGGCCCAGGCCGCGGCGCCGAGCTACGACGATCTGCGCGCCGATCCCGACGCGCTGCCCATGCAGCCGGTGTGGCAGCTTCGGCCGGTGGACCCGGACGCGCCGCCGTGGGAGGACGTCTTCGCCTTCACCCTCGGGATGGCGCCGGAATTGGTGGCGCGGTCGCGCTGGTTGAGCCTCAATCCCGGCGACAACGCCGAGCGCTCGCCGGCGCTGTTCGACACGCTCGAGGGCCGCGCGCTGTTCCTCGCGCCGACGGCGCGCAGCTTCTGCGACGGTCGCTGGCGGGTCGTGCGGCTGGAGCGGATCGGCATCAACGCCGCGCTGCAGCCCGAGCTCAAGGTGTGGCTGGTCGAGCGCGGGCCCGATGGCGCGCAACGCACCACCCAGGCCTACGGGCGCGTCGATGCCCAGGGCCGATGGGCCGTGCCGCCCAAGACCTGCGCGGGCGAAGACACGGTATCGACCGACGCGCCGGCTGCGCTGTCCTACCCGATGGCCGGCGAACCCGCGCCCACCGAGTCCGGCCTGCAGGTGGAAACGGTGCTGGGGCAGCCCGGCTTGCGCGATGCGCAGGGGCACTGGCGCACGCCCGCGCCGGTGCGCGACATCGCCACGGCGCAATGGATGCGCGGCCGCCAGGAGCCGGTTCCTGCCGGCTCCACCGCGCTGGGCCTCATCGACGCGCAGGGACGCACGGTGATCCCCTTCCTCTTCTCCGAACTGCCCGACGCGGCCGGGCCGCGCCGCATCCGCCTGTGCACCGCCGCCGGCCAGGACCGGCGGCTCAGCGCCGACACGCCGCGCGCCTGCCGCTGGCAACGCCTGCGCGGCGGCGCGGCCGGCACGCCCCCGCGGCCGGTCCAGGACCCGGACAGCGGCCGCTGGGGCTACCAGGACGCGAGCGGCCGCTGGGCGATCGCGCCGCAGTTCCAGCAGGCGCGCGCATTCCGGCATGGCTATGCGGTGGTCTCGGGGCCGTATCCGCAGCAGTGGCGCCCGCCCGGTTGGCAGGACAGCCGCCCGATCCTGCGCAGCATCCAGCGCTCGGGCCGGCACTGGGTGGCCGAAGCGATGGTGCGCAACGCGTCCACGGGCGGACAGTGGGCGCTGCGCTACGGCGTGTTGAACGATGCCGGGCAATGGCTCGCGCCGATGCCGGAGTACGTGTTCCACATCGCCGTGCTGGTTCCGCCGGGCGGCCGCAGCGGCTACTACGCCGAACTGCTGGCCCAGCATCTGCCCAGGCTGCTCGGGCGCGAGGTGCAGGTCGACTACGTGCCCCAGGCGACGCAGGACGACTACCGCCGACTGATGACGCAGGGCGGAACGGCGACGGCCCTGCTGGCCGCGCTGCGGCTGCCGCGCGGAGGCATCGCCGGCGTGCACAAGGGCCCGGACATCGACCAACTGATGCATGCCCTGCGCCCGGTCGCCCTGCTGGCGTCGCAGCCGCAGGTGTTGGCGATCGACAGCGCGCAGGCCGATGCGTTGGGCATCGGCGACATCGACGATCTGCTCGACTACGCGCGCGCCCATCCTGGCGCGCTGCGCATCGCGACCGGCGACGACGGTTGGACCGGGCACCTCGCCTTCGGTCAGTTCCGCGCGTTGAGCGGCGTCGATGTGCAGCGCGTGGTGGTCGCGGGCATGTACCCCGACTCGGACGTCATCACCAAGCAGCACGCGGCGCAGTTGCTGTTCGCGCCGGTGAACGGCGTGGCGACGGCGGTGCGGCGCGGCCAGCTGCGGGTGCTGGGAACCGCGGCCGAGCCGGCGCATCCGCAGCGCTTCGATGGCGCGGTGTGGCCTACGCTGGCATCCAATGCCGCACTGGCCGGCTTCACCGCCTACGACCGGTTCAGCCTGTGGGCGCCGGAAAATTCGCAGGCCGCGTCCAACCGCAAGCTGCAGGAAGCGGTGGCCCAGGTGCTGGCCCTGCCGTCGGTGCAAAAGCAATTGCAAGACCTTCAGGTCGTGGCCGGCGGCGGTTCGCCGGAGCAATTGCTGGCGCTGGAAAACGAAGAGCGCCGGCGCTGGGAGCGCGCGCTTTCGCTCCCGGCGCCGGCTGCGCCGCCGTCGCCCTGACCGGTGCGCAGGCCGCGCTTGCGGCGCGCCTGCGCAGTCGATACCGCCGCCGCGCAACCCGTCGTCGCTCGCCGCGGCCAGGCGCGTGCCGTCGGGCGAAGCGCCTACACTGCGCGTCTCGCCGCTCGCGCAGGGCGAAACCGACACCACGGCCGGCCAGACGAGAACAAGGGATGTTCACCCGGAAGCAAGAGAAATGGGCGATGGTCGTCGTTCTCGCGTTCCTGGCGCTCGCGCTGTACGTCGCGGCCGGGGTGTCCGTGTTCGGCGCTGCGGACCGCAGCGACGATTTCCGCGCCGGCTGGATCGCGGCGATATCGATGGCGCTGTGCTACCAGACCGGCTATCGGAACATTCTGCGGAACGCGGGGCCGCTGGTTTTCGTGGTCGTGTTCCTGCTGCCCACAGTGCTGCAACTGATCGGCGTGGCGATCCGGTTGGTCAGACTCTATTCCTGATCCCGACGCGCGATCCGCGTGCGTCGGCGAGCGCAGCTCTCGGCTGCGGCCGCGGTGCGCGGGCGAAAAAACGGCGACCCGCGCACGGGCCGCCGTCCGGTTCGCCGCGCCGGCCCGCAGGCCGGCGCCGTCGCGCCTCAGCGCGCGCTCTTGAAGTCCTCGGGCTTGGGCAGGGTCACCGGGATCTGGTGGCCGTCGCAATCGCCCTTGGCGCACAGCGAGGCGCGCAGCTTGGGCATGGACTGGAGCAGGAAGTGGTAGATGGTGTTCTGCTCGACGCTGCCGCGCACCGCCGCGCTGCCGGGGCCGCGCGCCCAGATGCCGACGTCGTCGCCGCCGTGGGTCTCGCTGCTGGTCGGCACCAGCGCTTCCTGCATGTAGTCGGGGGCTTCGGTGTTGACCTTGGTCAAATCCGGACGGCCTTTCTCGATCTCCATCGTGCCGCTGACGGTGTGCGGGAAAGTGTGCGGGCCTTCGGGCTGCTGCGCGCTGGCGCCGGTGTAGCCCGGGCCGTTGCTGTAGTTGAGCGTGGTGTAGGGCTTGCCGAGCGCGTCGCGGGCGTAGTCGTTCGGGTCGCCGTCCTCGCCGCTGGTGCCGCGCACCTTGCCCAGCATCGGGTTGCCGCGGGTCGGGTAGCCGACGAAGCTCAGGGTGTGCGAGTGGTCGGCGGTGACCAGGATCAGGGTGTCGTCGGCCGAGGTCGCCTGGTTGGCGGCGTCGACCGCTTCGCTCAGGGCGATGGTGTCGGTCAGCGCGCGATACGCGTTGCCCATGTGGTGGGCGTGGTCGATGCGGCCGCCTTCGACCAGCAGCACGTAGCCGTTGGGATTGCGCTTGAGCCGCTCGATCGCGGCCAGGGTCATCTCCTTCAGCGAAGGCTCGCCGGCGCCGTCCTGCGGGCGGTCGTGCTCGAACTGCATGTGGTCGGGCTCGAACAGGCCGAACAGCGGCTGGTCCTTGGGCGCCGCTACCAGTTGCTTGGCGTTCCACACATACGCGCCGCCCGGATGGCGTTGCTTCCAGGTGGCGATGAGGTCGCGGCCGTCCAGGCGCTGGCCGACCTTGTCGTCGTACTCGGGGTCGCGCTGTTCCACCGTCATGAAGTTGGCGCGGCCGCCGCCGAGCAATACGTCCGGGCCGGTGCCGTAGGGGCTTTCGATCATCTGCCGGGCGATGTCGAGGCAGCCCTCGGCCTTGGCCTTCTCCGGCAGGTCCATGTCGTTTTCCCAGTTGCGGTCGGCCGAGTGGCTGAAGGTCGCGCCCGGGGTGGCGTGGGTGACGCGGGTGGTGGTGACCACGCCGGTGGCCAGGCCGCTGCCGGCGGCGAGTTCCCACAGGGTCAGCATCGGCGCCTTGAGCGCTTCGCTGCAGTCGCCGCGCGAGCCCTTCTGGCCGATGCTGAGCACGCCGGCGCGGGTCTTCACGCCGGTGGCCATGGCGCTCATGGTGCCGGCCGAGTCGGGGGTCTGCGAATCGGTGTTGTAGGTCTTGCTCAGCGCGGTGGAGGGGAAGCGCTCCCAGCTCAGCCGGTTCTCTTCGCCCGGCGCGCCCTTGAGCTGGCCGGCGAGGATGCGCGCGGCGGCGACCGTGGTCAGGCTCATGCCGTCGCCGACGAACAGGATCACGTTCTTGGCCTTGGCCTGCGGCGCGCCGCGCTGCGCGGCCTGGGCGGCGCCGTCGCGGTACCACCAGGCCGGGGTCTCTTCCTGCGGGTGCTTGATCGTCGGCACGTCGATGACGACGCCGGCCGTGGGCGCGTCGGCGCGGGTGGCCGGCGCGGCGGCCGCGCAGGCGGTCAGCAGGGCGGGAACGAGGAGGACGGAGGCGGAACGCAGCTTGGACATGGGCGGGCCGGGCGGTGGACGGACAAGCCCGCGATTATGCCCGGGGTGCGTGACGGCGGAAGGTCCGCGGCGCAGGCGGGGTTTGCGGAGTGTGGCTGGCGGTGGGGGCGGAATTTGCGGGGTTCGCGGTCGTTCGCGGTTTCGCGGTCGCGGCTCGCGCCGCTCCTACAGCGGCTACGGATACCGCATGGGCTACCTGTAGGAGCGGCGCAAGCCGCGACCGCGAATCCACGACAGCGACGAAACCCGAGGTCGCTCCAAGCCCATCACCAGCGAAGGCCCTGGCGCCTCGGGACACAGATTCCGATTTTCGGAACTACGGATCATTGGCGCGCGCCCCGCGCTTGTAGCAAGCTGTGAGCATGAGACCCCTGCATCACCCCGCCACCGCCGATATCGAGCTGACCTCGGTGCTGTACGCGCTGGCCGACCCGGTGCGCCTGAGCCTGGTGCGCGGTCTGAGCCGCGACAAACCGGTGTCGTGCATCCGCGTGAGCGAGGAAAAGCAGCTGGCGCTGCCGCGGGCGACGCTGTCGCGGCATTTCGACGTATTGCGCTCGGCCGGGCTGGTGCACACCGTCAAGTCCGGAACGCAGTATCTCAACACCCTGCGCTGCGACGACCTGGAGCAGCGCTTCCCGGGCCTGCTGCGCGCGATCCTGTTCGCCGAAACCGGCGCGGCGGCGCCCGCCGAAGCCGCCAAACCCGCGCCGCGCGCGGCTTCGCGGCCGGCCGCGGCGTCCAAGCGCACGGCCGCGGCGCCGGCGCGCACGGGGCGCGCGCGCTCGTGAGCGCGGCCGCGGCCTGGTGCGATTTTGCCGATGCCGCTCACAGTCATGACGTTTGGTTGCGCGCTTATGCACTTGGATCAGCCGGCGCGCGGGCCAAGCTGTTTATCGTGTCGTCCCTTGTGCCGTCCTGCGGGCCCGTCCTGCGCTGACGACACGCCCGTCCCCGCCACCTTTCGACCTCGGTAGCCCGCGATGACCGCTTTGTTCTCCGCCTGGTTCCGCATTCCCTTTTGGCAGCGCGTGGTCGGCGGCTTCGTCCTCGGCGCGCTGGCGGGCTGGGCGTTCGGGCCGGCGGCGGAGACCTGGTTCGGCCCGCTCGGCGATCTCTACGTCACCCTGATCAAGATGATCGCGGTGCCGCTGGTGTTCTTCGCGGTGATCAACGCGGTCGCCTCGCTTCACGGGCAGAAATCCATCGCCGCGCTCGGCGGCCGCACCTTCTTGTGGTTCGCGATCACCGCGGTGCTGGCGGTGGCGGTGGGCCTGGCGGTCGGCACGATCCTGCAGCCCGGCGCCGGCGTGATCGGCCTGGCGATGGACTCGGACTACAAGCCGCGCGACGTGCCCAGCGTGACCAAGGTGCTGCTCGACGTGGTGCCGAGCAATCCGTTCTACGCCCTGACCGGCATCGGCACGACCAAGAACGCCGCCGGCGAGACCGTGCTGGCGGTCGGCAAGGGGTCGATCCTGCCGGTGATCTTCTTCGCCGGCCTGCTCGGCTTCGCCATGGTCAAGCTCGGCGAGAAGGTCGCAGGCCTCCGCAAGCTGGTCGGCGAGGCCAGCGAGCTGATGATCCAGGTCACCCGCTTCGTCCTGGAAGTCACCCCGATCGGCACCTTCGGCCTGATCGCCGCGCTGGTCGGCGCCTACGGCTTCGAGAAGCTGCTGCCGCTGGGCAACTTCGTGCTGGCCTTGTACGTGGCCTGTGCGCTGCACATCGTGGTGGTCTACAGCGCGCTGCTGCTGGCGCACGGGCTCAACCCGCTGAAGTTCTTCCGCGGCGCCGCGCCGGGCATGCAGGTGGCGTTCGTGAGCTCGTCGAGCTTCGCCGCGATGCCGGTGGCGATGCGCTCGATCACCCACAACCTCGGCGTCAACAAGGATTACGCGGCGTTCGCATCGCCCTTGGGCGCGAGCATCAAGATGGACGGCTGCGGCGCGATCTATCCGGCGCTGTGCGCGGTGTTCATCGCCCAATACACCGGCACGCCGCTGACCGCCGATCAATATTTCATCGTCCTGATCGCCTCGGTGCTCGGCAGCTTCGGCACCGCCGGCGTTCCGGGCACGGCGGTGATCATGGCCACCGTGGTGCTCAGCGCCGCCGGCCTGCCGCTGGAGACCATCGGCTATCTGTACGCCATCGACCGCGTGCTCGACATGATGCGGACCATGACCAACGTCACCGGGCAGATGCTGGTGCCGGTGCTGGTGGCCAAGGAAACCGGCTTGCTCGACCGCGAGATCTACGAGGCGGCGCCGACCGATGTCGGGATCGAGGAAAACGCAAAGGGCTGATGCGCACGCCGGCGCCAAGCGCCGTGCAGGCCGACACAGGGAGGTGGGGCGATGGAAACCGCTGTCGTTGCGATGACGTCGGAAGAACGCGAGCGTCTGCGGCCGATGAGCGACGCCTGCGAGCGCGTCGAACCCGCCGGCGTCGGCGAGTGGCTGTTGCATGTCGCCGTCGCGGCGATCTACGTGTCGTTCGCGCTGATCCTGGCCTGGATCGTCACCCACATCGTCCGAGACGTCGCCGGCGCGCCCGGGTGGGGCGCGGGCTTCTGGCGCGCGGCGCCCTGGCTCGGCGCGGCCGCGGTGGCGCTGGGCGCGATCGCGGTGCGCCGGGCGTTTGCGCGCGATGCGCGAGCCAACCTGTCGCGAGCCCTCGGCCCGTATCGCGCCGACGCCGAGGCCGCGCTGGTGCGCGAGGAGCGCTACCGCGTGCTGGAGTGCCGCGCGGTGCGCGAGCCGGACGAAGGCGGCCGCATCTATCTGCTGCGCACGCACGACGGGCGCTGCCTGGTCGTGTTCGATCATGCGAGCTTCGACTTGGCCGAAAGCGGCGCGGACCCGGCGGCCAGCCCGTTGCGGCCGGCGCGCGAAGCCATCCTGCGCTGGGCGCCGCAATCGGAACTGCTGCTCGGCCTGCGTTTCGAGGGCGAGCCTTTCGCCCCTTGCGAGCTCGAACCGCTCGATCATCCGGTGCCCGACTGGAGCCACGACGCCCGGCTGTGGGAGCACGACTGGGCCGAGGTCGAGCGGCGTTTGCGTTAGCGCTTGCTGCGGGTTCCGCCGCGATTGGCGGCCGGCCGGCGATCGGCCATGATCGCCGCAGTCATCCAGGAGGACGCCGCATGCCGAACGGACTGTCGTTGTTCGCGCCGGCCGTTTGCGCGCTGGCGCTCGCCGCCTGCGCCAGCGCGCCGCGCCCAGTTGCGATGCCAGCGCCCACCGGCGCCGTCGGCGTGCGTTCCATCGACAAACGCCTCGTCGCCGCCGAGCGCCTGGCCCTGGCCGCCAACGAAACCTTCCAGATGCCGCTGGCCGAAGCCGGCAACGCCGCGCCGGAGTATCCGCAGGCCTTGCTGGCGCAGCGCCTGCCGCCGCAGACGGTGTGCCTCAGCGTCGCCATCGGCGCCGACGGCGCGGTCGCCGGCAGCCGCGCGCTGGCGGCGGGCGAGGGCTGCCCCGCGCAGACACCGGCGGATCCGCGTTTGCTCGACGCCGCGCGCGCCGCGGTCGCGCGCTGGCGCTTCGATCCGGCGTTCCGCTGCGTCTATCCCGGCGCCAAGCCGGCCGACGAGCAGGGCTGCGTTAGCGGCCGCGAGGAAGCGGTCGCGGTCAGCCTCGCCTACAGTTTCGTATTCGAACAGAAAGAAGGTCGCGGCACGGTGCGGATGGGGGATTGAGGCGCAAGGGCGGGCCGAAGAGCGTCGGGCCTGAAGGCCCTCCCACAACCGCATCGCCGCATGGATGAGCGGCTGCGCAGTTGTGGGAGGGCCTTCAGGCCCGACGCCTTTCGACCCGATCAGGCAGCCGCGCTACGCACAAAGCCGCTCACACCCGCGAATACGTCCACGACACCATCCGCCCCTCGCGGTACGGCATCACCCCGTGGAACGGCCGCGGGTCGCGGTCGAACACCAGCGGCAGGAACTCGCGGTCGCCTTCCCACATCGGCAGCTCGTGCAGGCGGTCGATGTCGACCCACTTCAGCGTGCCTTCGGGATTGCTCGCATACGCCTCGCCTTCGAAGGCGTCGATCACGAACACGAAGCCCAGCCAGTCCTCGCCGCGTTTGCCGAAGCCGGGCCAGCTGATGGTGCCGCGCAACTGCAGCGAGGTGCATTCGATCCCGGCTTCCTCGCGGATCTCGCGGCGCATGCCGGCCAGCACGTCCTCGTCGGGTTCGAGCTTGCCGCCCAGGCCGTTGTACTTGCCGAGCTGGTGGTCGTCGGGGCGGGCGTTGCGATGGACCATCAGGACCTGGCGGCCATCGGGCGAAATCACGTAGCCCAGGGTGGCCACGATGGGGGTGTACGGCATCGGCGGATCGGCGCGCGGGGAAGGGCAGGCGCACAGTGTGGGCGATCGCGCCGGCAACGGCCAGCGGCGCCGGCATCCCCACGTGACTTCCGACCCGCACCGTCGGCGCCGCGGCTCGGTTAATGTGCGCAGGACTGCGCCCGCGCCGCGCCGGCGCGGACCATTACGACAGGACAGGGAGCCCTCATGCGCAAGCCTCACCTTTGCGTGCTGCTCGCCGGCCTGACCACGCTCGCCTCCGCCGCGTTCGCGACCTCCGCGTCCGCCGCCGAGAGCGATCGCTGGCAGTTGCCGGTGGCGGTCAAGAAACTCGACAACGGACTGACCGTGGTCGTATCGCCCGACCACAGCTCGCCGACCGTCGGCGTCAGCGTGGTCTATCACGTCGGCATGCGGCTGGAGCCGAAGAACCGCACCGGCTTCGCCCATCTGTTCGAGCACCTGATGTTCCAGGGCACGCCGAAGGCGCCCAAGGGCGTGTTCGATCAGGTCATCTCCGGCGGCGGCGGCCGCAACAACGGCTCGACCCGGCCGGACTACACCAACTACATCGAAGTCGCGCCGGTGTCCGCGCTGGAACGCATCCTGTGGCTGGAAGCCGACCGCATGAAGACCCTGGACTTCAACCCGGCCACGCTGAAGAACCAGCAGGACGTGGTCAAGGAAGAGATCCGGGTCAACGTCAAGAACAAGCCCTATGGCGGCTTCATGTGGCTCGACATCGGCCAGCATGCGTTCCAGAAGTGGGAGAACAACCACGACGGCTACGGCAGCTTCCAGGACCTGGAGAGCGCCAGCCTCGCCGACGTGCAGTCGTTCCACCGCGACTACTACGGCCCCAACAACGCGGTGCTCGGCATCGCCGGCGACATCTCGCCGGAAGAAGCCTTCGCCCTGGCCGACAAGTACTTCGGCGCGGTCGCCGGGCGGCCGACGCCGGCGCCGGCCGACTATAGCGAAGGCCTCAACAGCGCCGAGAAGCGCATCAGCCAGACCGACGCGCTGGCCCAGGTGCCGGCGATCGCCGCCGGCTGGAAGATGCCCGCGCGCGGCAGCCGCGACCAGGCGCCGATGGCGGTGCTGGGCAACGTGCTCGCCGGCGACGACGCTTCGCGCCTGCATCAGGCGCTGGTCAAGCAGCGCCAGCTCGCGCTCAACGTGCAGCCGCTGTACGGCCTGGGCGACGAGTGGAACTACAACGGCCCCACGCTCTACACCTTGTTCGCGCTGTACAAGCCCGACAGCAGCGCCGACGCGGTGCTGGCGGTGATCGACGAGGAAGTGGCCAAGATCGCCCAGAGCGGCGTCGACGCGGCCACCCTCAAGCGGGTCAAGACCAAGATGCTGGCCAATTGGTACAACGGCCTGGACGCCTTCATCGACCGCGCCGACACCCTGGCGGTGATGCAGACGCTGTGGGGCGACGCCAACGCGATCAACAAGATCCCGGCGCTGATCGAAGGGGTGACCTCGGCCGATCTGCAGCGCGTGGCCAAGACCTACCTGACCCGCGCCAACCGCACCGTCATCGACCGCCGTCCGGCCGCGCCCGCCGCGGCGCCCGCCGCCGCCGCGCCGGCCAAGCCCTGAGGAGAGCCCAGCCATGAGCCTGACCATCAAGCCCCTCGCGCTGCCGCTCGCGCTGGCGCTGACCCTCGCCGCCGGGGCCGCCAGCGCCGCCTCGGTCGCACTGCCGGAGCGGCTGCCGCCGCTGGCCGCCGACAAGCCGCTGCCGGTGCCGCAGATCGCCCGCAAGACCCTCGCCAACGGCCTGGAAGTGTGGGTGGTGCCGCGCCAGGGCCTGCCGCGGGTCGACTACGTGCTGGCCGTACGCAACGCCGGCTACGCCGCCGATGCCGCGGACGCGCGCGGTTTCGCCTCGCTCTACGCCAGCCTGCTGGTCGAAGGCACCGCCAAGCGCGACGCCAAGGCGATCGCCGAAGCCGCGCAGAGCTACGGCGGCTCGATCGGCGCGTCCGCGACCAACGACGGCGTGGTCCTCAGCGGCGACGCGCTGGCCTCGCAGGCCGCTTCGATGCTGCAGCTGATCGCCGAAGTCGCGCAGAGCCCGAGCTTCCCCGACGCCGAAGTGCAACTGGCCAAGGCCAATGCATTGCAAGGCCTGAAGGTGGCGCAGGCGCAGCCGGGCTACAAGGCCGCGCGCGCGCTGTCGGCGGCGGTGTACGGCGATCATCCCTACGCCCGCACCCAGCCGACCGAGGCCTCGATCGAAGCGGTCGCCGCCGAACAGGTGCGCGCCGAACACGCGCGCCGCTTCCGTCCCGACCGCGCCTTGCTGGTGGTGACCGGCCGCATCTCCGCCGAGCAAGGCTTCAAGCTCGCCGAAGCGGCCTTCGCCGGCTGGAAGGCGAGCGGCGAAGCGATCGCCGACACCGCGCCGGCGCAGCGCAGCGCGCCGGCCCAGCGCATCTTCATCCAGCGCGACGGCAGCGTGCAGTCGGCGCTGCGGCTGGGCCGTCCCGGCATCGCCGCCACCGACGCCGACTACGTGCCCGCGCAACTGGCCGGGATCGTGCTCGGCGGCGGTTTCAGCAGCCGCTTGATGCAGAACCTGCGCGAGGACAAGGGCTACACCTATGGCGCCCGCGGCGGCCTCACCACGATGCGCGCCGGCGGCGCGATCCAGGCCTCGGCCGACGTGCGCAACGAAGTCACCGGCGCTTCGCTGGGCGAGTTCGTCTACGAGTTCGGCCGCCTCAACGACTACCCGGTGCCGACCCAGGAACTGGAAGACACCAAGCGCTACGTCGCGGGCGGTTATCTGATCGGCAACCAGCAGCAGCGCTCGGTCGCCGCCAGCCTGGCCGGCAACTGGCTGATCGGCCTGCCGGCCGAGTTCCTCGGCGAGTACGTGCCGAAGATCCGCGCAGTCGACGCCGCCCAGGTGCAGGCGATGGCGAAGAAGTACTACGCCGCCAAGGACCAGTCGATCGTCGTGGTCGGCGACTACAAGGCGGTGGCGCCGCAGCTCAAGGAGTTCGGCGAGTTCAAGCAGGAGAAGTGAGTTCCGCGCGTTTGCGCGCAGTGCCCGCGAACCCCGGCTTCGGCCGGGGTTTCTGTTTTCAGCGGATGCGCGCGGGGAGGGCGGTCGCGCAATCTGCGCTCGCGCTCGTGCCGCGAGCGACAGCCTCGAGGCGGTGCGGGCAGGTGCAGCGAGAGCTTGCAGGCGCTAAGCGGCTTCGGATCGGGCGCCGCAGCCCGGCGCGGCGACGGCGCGGGATCAGCCCGCCGCGCGCCGCTGCGCCAGCCGCGCGCCGAGCCAGCTCGCCGGCAGCGGCAAGGCCACGCCGGCGATCAGCAGCCACAGCGGGTGGGCGAACATCGCGGTGACCGCGACCACGCCCGCCGTCACCAGCAGGCCGATCGCGAGCGCCGCGCCGCGCTTGTGCCGGCGCGAGATCAGCGCGGCCAGCAGGCCGCCGTCGAGCGCTCCGACTACCCAGCCGGCCAGCACCAGCAGCAGGGCCGGCAGCGGCGCGGCGGCCAGGTGCGCGCTCATCGTCGCCGGGTCTTGCGCCTGGGCGCCGGCCGGCAGCGGGTGCAGCAGGCCGTAGCCGGCTTCGAACAGCAGCATCGTCGCCATCGCCAGGGCCAGGCCCGCCATCGCCGCCACCATCGTGCGTCCCATCGCATCGCTCCCTGGCAAGCCGGCGCGCGGCCGGCGACAGCGCGAGCATCGCGCCGGCGTGCGCGGCCTGCAAGCGCGGCGCAGTTCGGTGCGGCCAGGCGCGTGCACCCGCGTGTCGGCCCGCGGACGCGCGGCTCGCGCATAATTCCCGCGCCAGCACAGGAGTCCGTCGATGTCCGCCAGCCCCGTTCCTTCGCCCCCGCGCCTGCTCGCCTTCGCCGGCAGCCTGCGCTCGGGTTCCTACAACCGCCGCCTGATCCCGGTGCTGGCGCAGGGCGCGCGCGCCGCCGGCGCGCAGGTCAGCCTGATCGAACTGCGCGATTATTCGCTGCCGGTCTACGACGGCGACATCGAAGCCGAAGCCATGCCCGAGAACGCGCGCCGCCTGCAGGAGCTGATGGCGCAGCACGACGGCCTGCTGATCTCCACCCCCGAGTACAACGGTTCGATGCCGGCGCTGGTCAAGAACACGCTGGACTGGATCTCGCGCCCGCTGCCGGACGGCCGCTCGGGCACCACGCTGTTCGCCGACAAGGTCGCCGGCATCGTCTCGGCCTCGCCGGGGCCGCTGGGCGGCTTGCGCTCGCTGCTGGTGCTGCGCGACGCGCTGGCCAAGCTCGGCCTGATCGTGGTGCCGCAGCAGGTCGCGGTCGGCCAGGCCGGCGACAAGCTGCACGACTACGGCGAACTCGGCGACGAGCGCCAGCGCGAAGCCGTGCACCGCGTTGGCGCCGCGGTCGTGCGCCATCTGCGCGTCTACGCCACCCAGGGAGCCCCGGCATGAAAGGCCAGCAACGCGAATTGAACCTGCGCTTCCTCGCCCAGCCCACCGACGTCAACTACGGCGGCAAGGTCCACGGCGGCATGGTGATGAAGTGGATCGACCAGGCCGGCTACGCCGCCGCGGTCGGCTGGAGCGGCAAGTACAGCGTCACCGTCGCGGTCGGCGGCATCCGCTTCGTCGCGCCGATCCGGATCAGCGACCTGGTCACCGTGCACACCAAGCTGATCCACACCGGCACCAGCAGCATGCACTTCGCCGTCGACGTCAAGGCGCGCGACCCGGGCCTGGACGACGGCGAGCCGGAAGAGCGGCTGTGCACCCACTGCGTGATCGTATTCGTGGCGATGGACACGGTCGAAGGCAAGCCGACCCCGGTGCCGCCGTGGACCCCGGTCACCGACGACGACAAGCGCCTGGCCGAGTACGCGCTCAAGATCATGGAGCTGAGCAAGGGCATCGAGGCGACGGTGGAGCGGTACGTGCACGAAGGTTGAGCCGGGCTCGCGCGAGGCGGGTTGCGTCGTGATCGCGGTGTCGCGGTCGCGGCTCGCGCCGCTCCTACAGGGGGCGGCCGTGGTTTCGTTTCCGACTGTAGGAGCTGCACGAGCTGCGACCGCGGGGCAGCCGGTCGCGTCTTAGGCGCGGTGTCGCGGTCGCGGCTCGCGCCGCTCCTACAGGGGGCGGCCGTGGTTTCGTTTGCGACTGTAGGAACTGCGCAAGCTGCGACCGTGGGGTAGCCGGTCGCGTCGTAGGCGCGGTGTCGCGGTCGCGGCTCGCGCCGCTCCTACAGGGCGGGGCCGTAGCTTCGTTTCCGACTGTAGGAGCTGCGCAAGCTGCGACCGCGGGGCAGCCGGTCGCGGCGCAAGCACGAAGTCGGGATACAGCCCCCAAACGCAACAGGCCGCCCGAAGGCGGCCTGTCGAATGCGCGTAGCGGCGAAACTCAGATCCCGTCGACCCGGCGCGCTTCCATGAACTTGCCGCTCCAGTAGCCGCTGTCCAGGCTCGAGACGGTCACGTCCTTGCCGGTGCGCGGGGCGTGCACGAAGCGGCCGTCGCCGAGGTAGATGCCGACGTGGTCGACCCGGCCGCGGCGGCCGAAGAACACCAGGTCGCCTTCGGTCATGGCGTCGCGGTCGATCACTTCGCCGGTCTTGGCCATCTCGCGCGAGACGCGCGGCAGTTCGATGCCCAGGGCGTTGCGGAACACGTAGCCGACCAGGCCCGAGCAGTCGAAACCCTGGTCCGGCGAGGTGCCGCCCCAGCGGTACGGGGTGCCCAGCAGGGCCAGGGCCTTCTGCAGCATGCCCTTGATCCGGCCCTGTTCGGCGACCGGGATGTCGCTCTTGCTCAGCGGGACGTCCTGACCCTGGCCGAGCATGCGGTTCAGGTCGGTCGCCAGCATCAGGGCGCGGTCGGAGAGGGTCATCGCCTCCGGCAGCATGTTGCCGCCGCGGGCTTCCGGCGCGTCGGCCGAATCGTTGCGCAGCGAGGGGCCGCCCGGCAGCAGGGACGAGGCCGCGCTGGCGGAAACGGACTGGGCGAACGCAGGCAGGGCGCAGACCGCCAGGGTGGCGGTCAGCAGGATTCGTTGGCTGGCCCGGCGGCCGGGGCGTCGGCCGTGGACGGTGTCGCAAGATGCTTGGGGGGTGGCAGTCTGGCGGTTGTGGCGATGGGTCGAAGTCGTCACTTAGTAATCACAGAGTCGTCACCGGAGAAGGACAATACCCGCCAGGTGGGACAGTGTGGTTCAAATTTCGTTAGGCGGCCGTAATCATCCATGTGATTTTGCTCACATTTCTGACGCGTCCCAGGCCTCAGTCCTGTTCAGTCGGATCTCAAAATTACTTGAGAATTCGCTTGGCGCCGCTGTAGTGATCGCGCCAGTACGGCCCGTCCAGGCGGTCCAGGCGGACCGTGCCGCCGCTGCTGGGGGCGTGGACGAAGCGGCCCTCGCCGACGTAGATGCCGACGTGGCTGACGTTGCCGGCGCTGCCGAAGAACACCAGGTCGCCGCCGGCCAGCCGCATCGGGTCGATGCGCGGGCCCTGGTAGCCGGCCAGGTCGCGCGAGGTGCGCGGCAGGTTCAGCGCCAGCATGTCGCGGTAGACGTAGTTGACCAGGCCGCTGCAGTCGAAGCCGCCTTCCGGGGTGTTGCCGCCGTAGCGGTACGGGGTGCCGACCAGGCTGAAGGCGCGCATCAGCACGGCGTTGGCGGCTTCGGGGTTGTCCGGGGCGACGTGCGGCCAGACCCGGGCCGGTTGCGCCGGCGGCGGCCCGCGCCGCACCGTCTGCTTGCCGCCGCTGCAGGCGGCGAGCAGGCCGCACAGGGCCGCGGCGAGCACGGCGGCCGGCAACGGCCAGGGCCCGCGCGCTGGCGCGGGAGCGGTGTTGCCGGGATAATGCGCGGCCTTCGTCACGGCCGATAGCTTGGCGGCTAGCGGCAACGGCGACAAGACAATCGATGTGTCGTTTTGTGGCGGCCGGCACGCATCGGCCGCCGATTCCTCCATTTCCCGGGCGCGCCGTGCGCGTCCACCCAGCCGGACTAGCCATGAAAATCGAAAAAGATCGCGTCGTGCGTTTCCACTACACCGTAGCCGAGCAGGGCGGCGAGCCCGTCGAGAGCTCGGAAGGCCGCGAACCGCTGGCGATCCTGATCGGCCACAACAACATCATCCCGGGCCTGGAAAAGGCGATGGACGGCCGCGAAGCCGGCGATAAGTTCGAAGCCGACGTCCCGGCCGCCGAGGCCTACGGCGAGCGCCAGGACGGCCTGACCCAGCGCGTGCCGAAGAAGTACTTCAAGGACGCCAAGCTGGTCCCGGGCATGCAGGCGGTGCTGCCGACCAACTTCGGCCCGCGCGCGGTGACGATCCAGAAGGTCGGCATGAGCGTGGTCGACGTCGACCTGAACCACCCGATGGCCGGCAAGGACCTGCACTTCGCCATCGAGATCGTCGATGTGCGCGAAGCGGCGGCCGAAGAGATCGAGCACGGCCACGTGCACGGCGACGGCGGCCACGCCCACTGAACCTGCGCGGCCCGTTCGGGCTGCGACGAGGCGACACCGGACGGCCCGCGCATGCGGGCCGTTCGCGTTTGCGGGGCTGCGGTTTGCGATGAGGGCGGCGGCGATGCGTCGGCGGCCGAGGGGAGCAGCACAGGCAAGGGAAGGCAGCACGGCCGCCGCGACCGACCGCGGCCGAGTGCCCGGATCGCCGATGCCTCACCCGTGCAAGCCCCAGCGGCTTACCATCGCCGCCACGCGCGGCGGCCCGGGGCGGAGCGGCTGGGTTCGGCTCGAACCGGATGTCCGCGCGAATTCCGGCGCGCCGATACTGGCGTTCGGGACGGCAAGGCACAGGGGGCAGTCGCGATGTGGTGGCGGGGGAATGGATTGTGGGCAGGGCTGTTGGTCGCCCTGATCGTCGCCGGCGCGGGCAAGGTGGGCGGTCATCCCGGCACCGCGGCCGGACTGGCGGCGTCGGCGGGGCTGATCTTCTTCTTTAGAGAGTCCATAGGCGCCGAATCGTCGCTGTATTCGGTTCCGGTGCGTTTTTGGCCGCCGGCGCTGCTGGTGTTGTCGGTGTTGGTGGCTTTCGGCAAGTAATCAGGCTGCGTGGGTTCGCGCGCCGCCGCCGGCCGCGGCTTTGCCCGCCGCGCTTGGCATACTCGCGCTCGCCTTTCCGCCTGCGTACCGCAATGCCCCCGACGACCGCCTCCCTCGAACTCGCGCCCGTGCCGGCGCCCGAGCGCATCGCCGCGCTCGACGCGCTGCGCGGCCTGGCCCTGCTCGGCATCTTGCTGAGCAACGTCGCCGCGTTCGCCGGGCCGTTGCGGGAACTGCACGACGGCATCGACGCCTCGCTGCGCGGCGGCGATTACGCCTGGTCGGCCTTCGTCTACGTCGCGATCCGCGACAAGGCCTGGACCTTGTTCGCGCTGCTGTTCGGCATGGGCTTCGCCAGCATGCTCGGGCGCGCGCCGTCGGCCGGGCGCGGTTTCGCCGCGATCTATCTGCGCCGCAGCGTCGGGCTGCTGGCGATCGGCCTGATCCATGCGTGGCTGATCTGGGCCGGCGACATCCTCGTCACCTACGCCCTGTGCGCGTTCGCGCTGCTGGCGCTGCGCGGTTGGGCGCCCGAGCGCTGGGTCGTGCTGGGCGGCGCGCTGTACGCCAGCGGCATCGGTTTCATGCTGCTGATCGCCGCCTCGCTGAGCCTGCCCGGCGTGGCCGTCGGCGACGCCGTGCACCTGGCCGCAGCGCAGGCCGAGCGCGCCGCGGAAGTGGCCGCTTATGCGAGCGGCGACTACGCCGCGGCGACCGCGCAGCGCTGGTCGTTCTTCTTCGACGCCACGGTGGGCGGCTGGGTGGTGATGCTGCCGTTGACGCTGGGCTTGTTCCTGATCGGCGCCGGCATCGCGCGCAGCGGCGCGCTCGCCGACGCGGCCGGGTGGCGCACGCACTGGCGCGCAGCGATCGGCTGGGGCGTTGCGCTCGGCGTCGTATTGACCGCCGCCAGCGTGGCCCTGGACCCGTCGCCGGCGATGGCGGTGTTCACGGCAAGATCGGTGCTGGCGCAGGCGCTGCACGTCGCCTCCGGCCTGCCGCTGGCGCTGGCCGCGACCGGTGCGGTGGCGCTGATGCTCGCGCGCGGCGTGCGCTGGCCGCTGCGTTTCGCGCCGGCCGGGCGCATGGCGCTGAGCCATTACCTCGCGCAATCGCTGATCGCGACCTGGGCGCTGTACGGCTACGGCCTGGGCCAGTGGGGGCGCTGGCCGTACAGCACGCTGATGGTCACTGCGCTGGTGTTGTTCGCCGCGCAAATGGCGTTCAGCGCGTGGTGGCTGCGGCGGTTTCGCTTTGGGCCGGTGGAGTGGTTGTGGCGCGCGTTCACCTACGGGCGCTGGCCGCCGTTGCGGGTCGAGCCGGCGCGGCGTTGAAGCGACAGCGCTGAAAACACGGCGCCGATAAAACGGTCGCGACGAACGCGCCGCCAAGACCGCATCGAAAAAGGAACGGCCCGCGCGAGCGGGCCGTTCCTTGCGCCGCGATCCGCGGCGCGATGCAGCGATGGATCAGTTGACGTTGACCGCCGTCCACACCCGCGCCAGCGCGTTGTACTCGGCGGAGTTGGCGCCGTACAGATCGGTCGCCGCCTGCAGGGTCCAGGTGCGCGCCTGCGGATAGGTGGTGCTGGAGACGAAGTAGCGGGTCAGTGCGCGGTACATGATCGCGCCGACCTTGTTGCGGCCGATGCCGGCGATGGTGGTGTCGTTGTTGCACACCAATTGGGCCTTGGTGTAGCTGAAGCCGCTCGGCACCACCACGCCTTCGGAGGCGAGGTAGAACACGCGGTTGAGCACGCCGGAGGTGAAGTGCGGATCGTAGGTGCCCCCCTGGCCGGTCTGCGAAGCGGTGAAGCCGCCGGACGGGTAGCACACCTTCGAACGGCCGTCGGCGTCCTGCTTGAACAGGATGCGCAGCGCGCTGGTGCCGTTGGGGTTGTTCTTGACCAGCTTCTCGCCCATCAGGTAATCGCCCGGGTCGTTCGGGTTGTTGGCGCTGAACTCGACCAGGGTGCCGAAGATGTCGGAGATGCCTTCGTTGAGGCCGCCGGTGTCCTTGATGTTGTAGTAACCCAGGCGCGCGGTGGCCTCGGTGACGCCGTGGGTCATCTCGTGGCCGGCCACGTCCAGCGCCACCAGCGGCTTGAAGCTGGAGCCGTCGCCGTAGGCCATCAGCTTCTGCGAGCCGTACCAGAAGGCGTTGTCGTAGGCGTTGCCGACATGGACGAAGCTCTTCACGCCGTTGCCGTCGTTGAAGATGCCGTTGCGGCCGTGCACGTTCTTGTAATAGTCCCAGGTCGCAGCGACGCCGTAGTAGGCATCGGCGGCGACGGTGGCGCGGTCGCTGGTGGCGTTGTTGCCCCAGGTGTTGTCGGCGTCGGTGAACAACGGCGCGCCGGGGAAGCCGGTGCTGTAGCTCATCGAGCCCTGGGCGTCGTAGGTCGAGCCGTTGCCGCGGCTCGGGTCGACCAGGCGGAAGCCGCTGCTGGTGGAGTCGGTGACGATGCCGACGTTGCCGATCAGCAAGGTCTTGCCGGTGCCGTTGGACGCGGCGGTCTGGACCCGGTCGTCGGCCTGCAGCAGCTTGCCGTTGCCGGCGTCGACGAAGTAGGTGATGTGGCCCGGCAGCGGGTCGTTGCGGCGCTCGCCGTGCAGTTCCAGCTGATAGGCCAGGGTCGGCTCGACCCCGCGCGCGAACACCACCAGGCCGGCGTTGTCGATCTTGCGCACCTGGCCGTCGAAGTTGGCGCCGGCCTCGATCTTGGCCTGCTCCAGGCCGATCTTGGGCTGCAGCTCGGGGCGCGCGGTGGTGCGCATGTTGTCGCCCTGGCTGATCGACTTGAGTTCGCCGTTGCGGCTATGCACCACGAAATCGCCGCCGACCACCGGCAGGCCGTGGTAGCTGCGTTCCATGCGCACGTGCTCGGTGCCGTCGCGGTCGACCATCACGTCGCGGGCGGCGAAGGCGTCGGCGGCGACGCGATGCACCTGCTCGCCGGCGGCGCCTTGCAGCAGGCCGCGCGCGCGCGTGGCGGCCGGCGAGGCGTCGGCTTCGGCTTCGCCGGACGAGGACGCGACCAGGTCGCTGCCCGGACGCGCGCCGGTGCCGGCGAACAGCGCCGCCAGCGGGGTGTGGTGGTGCGCGGCGACGGACTGCGGCGCGTTGGCGTTCGCGGCGCTGCCGGCGGCCGTAGCGGCGGTGTCGGCGGCGCGGCCGGCCGGAGCGGTGTCGATGCCGGCGCCGGTGCGTCCGGCGACGAGGGCCAGGGCGGCGAGAATGGCGCTGCCGAGCAATGCGGTCTTGAGTTGCATCTGCGGTCTTCCCCATAAGAGTTGGAAAATCGGGCCAAAGCGCGCCCGTGCCGCGCCGGTGGCGGCAACGCGTCGGGTGCGGTGGACCCGCGTCGCCTGGCACGTTCCAAGTGGCGTGCCGATAACGAGCGGGCAGGAAGACCTTAGGCGCGCGGCACATCTTGTGTGAGCGAGCGAACCCTCCCGCGCGTCACACAATCGCGCAGTGCTTATTGTTGTTTGTCACACATTACAGCGCCGTAATGCGCAAGCAGCCGAACGGTCGGTCTGTGGCGCGTGCGAAGCGGCGCCGCGCGCTGGGTCGGCGCCCGGATCGCAAAGGCGAACGGCCCGCGTGTGCGGGCCGTTCGCAAGCGCCGCGACGGCGCGATGTGGCGATGGATCAGTTGACGCTGACCGCGCTCCAGGCCCGCGCCAGGGTGGCGTGCTCGGGCGAGTTGGCGCCGTACAGGTCGGCCGCCGCCTGCAGGGTCCAGGTGCGCGCCTGCGGGTAGGTGGTGCTGGAGACGAAGTAACGGGTCAGCGCGCGGTACATGATCGCGCCGATCTTGTCGCGGCCGACGCCGGCGATGGTGGTGTCGTTGTTGCACACCAACTGGGCCTTGGTGTAGTTGAAGCCGCTCGGCACCACCGCGCCTTCGGAGGCGAGATAGAACACGCGGTTGATCACGCCGGAGGTGAGGTGCGGATCGTTGGGCCCCCTGGCCTGGGTCCCGGTGGCGAAGCCGCCGGACGGATAGCACACCTTGGAGGCGCCGTCGGCGTCCTGCTTGAACATCACGCGCAGCGCGTTGGTTCCGCTGGGATTGCTCTTATAGATCTTCTCACCGATCAGGTAGTCGCCCGCATCGCTGGCGTTGTTGGCGTAGAACTCGACCAGCGTGCCGAAGATATCGGAGATGCCTTCGTTGATGCCGCCGGTGTCCTTGACGTTGTAGTAACCCAGCCGGGCGGTCGCGCCGGTGATGCCGTGGGTCATTTCGTGGCCGGCCACGTCGATGGCGACGAGCGGGTTGTAGGTGTTGCCGTCGCCGTCGCCGTAGCCCATGTACTTGACCGTTCTGCCGTTGTCGTACCAGAACGCGTTGACATAGTTGGTGCCGATATGGACGACGCTGCGCACGCCCTTGCCGTCGTTGAAGATGCCGCTGCGGCCATGCACGTTCTTGAAGTAATCCCAGGTGACCGCGACGCCGTAGTGCGCGTCGGTGGCGGCGCTGGCGCGGTCGGACATGGCGTTGTTGCCCCAGACGTTGTCCGCGTCGGTGAACAGCACCGCGTTCGGATAGCCGCCGCTGACGTTGTTGACCGAGGCGTTGTTGGCGTCGAGGGTCGAGCCGCCGCCGCGATTGGGATCGACCAGGCGGAAGCCGCTGGCGGTGGAGTCGGTGACGATGCCGATGTTGCCGTAGATCAGGCTCTTGCCGGTGCCGTTGGCGGCGGCGGTCTGGACCCGGTCTTCGGTGTGCAGCAGCGCGCCGGTGCCGGCGTCCACGTAATAGGTGAGGTGGCCCGGCGCCTGATCGTTGCGGCGATCGCCGCGCAGCTCCATCTGGTAGGCCAGAGTCGGCGCGGTGCCCTGGGCGAACACCACCAGCCCGGCGTTGTCGACCGCGGCGACGGCGCCGTCGAACGCGCTGGCGGCGGTGGCGCGCGCCTGCGCGGCGTCGATCTTCGGCTGGATGTCGGGACGGCCGAAGGTGCGCAGGTTGTCGCCCTGGCTGATCGACTCGAGTTCGCCGTTGCGGCTGTGCACGACGAAATCGCCGCCGACCACCGGCAGGCCCTGGTAGGTGCGCTCCATGCGCACGTGCTCGGTGCCGTCGCGGTCGATCATCACGTCGCGGGCGACGAAGGCGTCGGCGGCGACGCGGTGCAGCTCTTGCCCGGTCGCGCCGTGCAGCAGGGCGCGGGCCCGGTTCGCCGCGGGTGAGGCATCGGCCTGCGCCGGCGACTCGGACGCCGCGGCCAGTTCGCTGCCCGGACGCGCGCCGGTGCCGGCGAACAGGCCCGACAGCCGGTGCCCGGCGTGCGCTGCGGCCGTGGTCGCGGCCAGGGCCGGCGCGGCGGATGTGGCCGACGCGGCCTGGCCGGCCGCCGGCAGGGCGGCGGCGCGTGCGGCCGGTGTATCGGTCGATGCCGTATGCAGGCACAGGCCGGCGAGGGCGGCGACGACGGCGGTGCTGAGCAAAGCGGTCTTCAACTGCATGGAGCGATCCCCTATGGAAGGTGCTGTGAAGAGGCGGCGCTCGGGCGCGATGCGCGCGGACGCCGCCGGTCGGCTGCGTCGCGCCGGCGCGCTGGCGAAAGCGCGGCGACGCGGCGAGTCGCGATCCACGTTAGGAGTTGCGCAACCGGCGGTAGCGACCGGACGAGAATCTTCTGAATGTGAATATGTGATTGAATTTGCAAAGTTTCCGCTTTCGGACGAGTCCGATCCGGCCGTTCGCGAACCAGTCACCTGGCGTCCGCGAACGCGCCCGTGCTGCGAAGGCGCCGCCGCTGCGGCTGCAGACGCGCGTGCGGCACCGAACCCGCGCCGGCCGCGTGCGCGCAGGCGCCGACACGCCCGAAACCGACAAGCCTCGCGCCGGATTCGCCGCCGCCGCAGGCCCCCGCACGCAAACCGCGGCGCACCGACGCGAGCGGATGCGCATCACCGAAACCCTGTATCCGATCCACATCGCAACTGCATCGGCGCGCGCTCGTTACTATGTCGGGCACGCCGCGCGCGGCGGCGCAGACCATCGCCGCGCCGCGCGCGGATCGGTTCGCAAGCCAGCTACGGAGCACCATGGGCGCAGTGCAGGCAGAAGTGCAGGTTGAGCAGGAGTCGGCCGGGCCCGTCGCGGGCCGGCGCGAGGACGTGGTGATCGTCGGCGCCGGCGTGATCGGCCTGGCCTGCGCGCTGATCCTGATCGAGGACGGGCGCCGGGTGCGGGTGATCGATGCCGGCCGCATCGGCGGCGGCAGTTCGCACGGCAACTGCGGCACCATCACCCCCAGCCACGCCACCCCGCTGGCCGCGCCGGGGGTGATCGCGCAGGCGCTCAAGTGGATTCTGACCCCGGACGCGCCGCTGTACCTGCAACCCCGGCTCGACCCGCAGCTGTGGGGCTGGCTGCTGCGCTTCGCCGCGCGCTGCAACGAGCGCGACTGGCGCGCCAGCGCGGTGGCCAAGGCGGCGCTGCTCAACGATTCTCGCGAGCGTCTGCAGGAGTGGGTGGCGCGCTATGGGTTGGTGTGCGAGTTCGACAGCTCCGGCGTCGACTACGTGTTCCGCTCCGAGGACGGCTACGCCCACGGCCAGCACGAACTGGACCTGCTGCGCGAATTCGGCGTCGGCGTCGAGCTGATCGACGGCGGCGCCTACGAGGCGCAGGACCCGGCGTTCAAGCCCGGCCTGGTCGGCGCGATCCGCTTCGCCCACGACGCGGTGCTGCGCCCGGACCGCTACGTCGCCGAGCTGGCGCGCGCGGTGCGCGAGCGCGGCGGCGAGCTGCAGGAATACTGCGCGCTGAAGGATCTGCGCGAAGACGCCGACGGCGTCGTGCTCGATACCAGCCACGGCCTGGTCCACGCGCGCGAGGCGGTGGTGGCGCTGGGCGCGTGGTCGCCCAAGCTCGCCGACGCGATCGGCCTGCCCGCGCTGAAGGGTGCGATCCAGCCCGGCAAGGGCTATTCGATCACCTACGACCGGCCCGAACTGCTGCCGCGGCGGCCGGTGGTGCTGAAAGAGCCCAAGGTCTGCGTGACCATGTGGGACAGCGGCTACCGGCTCGGCAGCACCATGGAGTTCTCCGGTTTCGACGAAAGCCTCAACCCGCGCCGGCTGGCCGCGCTGGAGCGCGGCGCCGCGCAGTTCCTGCACCAGCCGCTGGGCCCGGTCGAGCGCGAACGCTGGTACGGCTGGCGGCCGATGAGTTTCGACGACGTGCCGCTGATCGGCCGCGTGCCGGGCCGCCAGCGCCTGTGGATCGCCAACGGCCACGGCATGATGGGCGTGAGCATGAGCGCCGGCACCGGCCAGCTGTTGGCCGACCTGATCGGCGGGCGCGCGCCCGCGATCGACCCGCATCCTTATCGACCGGAGCGTTTTGCGTGAGCGAATCCGAGCAAGCACAGTTCGACCTGATCGTCGTCGGCGGCGGCTCCGGCGGCCTGGCCGGCGCGTTCCGCGCCGCCGAGCACGGCGCGCGCGTGGCCTTGCTGGAGCCGAGCCTGCTCGGCGGCACCTGTGTCAACGTCGGCTGCGTGCCGAAGAAGGCGATGTGGCTGGCCGCCGACATCGGCGCCAAGCTGCGCATGGCGCGGTCGCTGGGCTTCGCCGTCGACGCGCCGCCGCCGCAGCCGTGCGAGCTGGACTGGCCGACTTTCATCGTCCATCGCCAGCGCTATATCGCCGGCATCCACGACAGCTACCGCAAGCGCCTGGACAAGGCCGGAATCGTCGTCGCGCCGATGCGCGCGCGCCTGCTCGACGCGCGCACCGTGGAATGCGAGAACGGCGCGCGCATGGGCGCCTCGCGCATCCTCATCGCCACCGGCGGCCACGCGGTCAAGCCGGCGATTCCCGGCGTGGAGCTGGGCGGCACCTCCGACGATTTCTTCCAGTGGACCGCCGCGCCCAAGCGCGTGGCCCTGGTCGGCGCCGGCTACATCGCGGTGGAACTGGCCGGCGTGCTGCAGGCGCTGGGCAGCCAGGTCGAACTGTTCGCGCGCGGCCAGCGTTTGCTGGAAGGCTTCGACCACGAGATCACCGCGCAACTGGCCGACGACTACCGCCAAAGCGGCGTGCGTCTGCATTTCGGCCACCCCATCGCCGCGCTGGAAGCCGACGGTGCCCAAGTGCGCGTACGCGGCGCGGACGGTTCGCTGAGCGAGCCGTTCGACAAGGTGCTGTTCGCGACCGGGCGCAAGCCCAACAGCGCCGGCCTGGGTCTGGAAAGCGCCGGCGTGGCGCTGGACGCCGACGGCTTCATCCGCATCGACGAACGCAGCGCCACCAGCGTGGACGGCATCGACGCGGTCGGCGATGTGACCAACGATCCGCCGCTGACCCCGGTGGCGATCGCCGCCGCGCGCCGGCTGATGGACCGCGTCTATGCCGGCGCCAGCGCCACGCTGGACCGCAACGACATCCCCACCGTGGTGTTCGCGCATCCGCCGATCGGCAAGGTCGGCCTGACCGAGGACGAGGCGCGGCAACGACATGGTGACAATCTGCACATCTATCGCGCCGGGTTTCGGCCGATGCTGTACGCCCTGGCCGAGTCGCCGCAGCGCAGCCTGTTCAAGCTGGTCTGCGTCGGCCAGGAACGCCGGGTGGTCGGCATCCATCTCGTCGGCGACGCCGCTGACGAGATGCTGCAGGGCTTCGCGGTGGCGCTCAAGCGCGGCATCACCCTGGACGACCTGCGCGATACGGTCGCCATCCATCCGACCAGCGCCGAGGAAGTGGTGCTGATGCGTTGAGGCGCTCGCGCCTGGTCGGTCGTCAACCCATTCGGCGGGGCGTGCAGATGAGCAAGGGCAGGGCGGAAGGAACGCGGCGCGGCGCGATGCGCGCCGGGACGATCGTCATCGCGATGGCCGCGGCATGCGCGTCGGCAACGGCCGCGGCGCAACCGGCGCTCGACATCGCCGACCTGCTCAGCGCGCCGCAACCCGAGCAGCTCACCGCCGCGGCCGCGGCGCCGACCATCGCCTGGGTCGGCAACGAGCGCGGCGCGCGCAACCTGTGGGCGGCGCGCGCGCCCGAATTCGCGCCGCGCCGGCTCAGCGGCTACGACCGCGACGACGGCCAGTTGATCGGCAGCCTGCAACTCAGCCGCGACGGCCGCTGGTTGGCCTACGTGCGCGGCGGCAGCGCCGACGCGGCCGGCAACAACAGCAATCCCGACGGCGACCCCGACGGCCAGGAGCAGGCGGTGTGGGTGGTCGCCAGCGACGGCAGCGGCAAGCCGCAGCGCGTCGCCGCCGGCCGCTCGGTGCTGTTCGCGCCCAACGGCGATGCGCTGATCGTGCAAGGCCGCAGCGTCGGCTGCTACCCGCTGCCGGGCGCGACCGCGCCGGGATGGTGCAAGGAAGCGCTGCTCAAGACCCGCGGCGCCAACAGCGCGGCGGAGTTTTCGCCCGACGGCAAGTCGCTGGCCTTCGTCAGCAACCGCGGCGACCACAGCTTCATCGGCCTGCTCGACCTGGACAAGCGCGAGGTGCGCTGGCTCGGCGCCGATTTCAACAACGACGCCGCGCCGGCGTTCTCGCCCGACGGCCGCCGCGTCGCGTTCCTGCGCACCGCCGGCAACAAGCCCGGCGATGCGTTCGACCTGACCAAAGCCAATCCCTTCGAAATCTGGGTTGCCGACGTCGACACAGGGCTTGCGAAAAAGGTCTTCCGCTCCAGCGAAACCGCCGGCGGCTACGCCCAGTTCAACGGCGCCGACCCGCTGCGGTGGAGCCGCGACGGCCGCCTGATCTTCGCTTCCGAACAAAGCGGTTGGCTGCACTGGTACGCGCTCTCGCCCGACGGCGGCGCGCCGGCGCCGCTGAGCCGCGGCGAATGCGAGGCCGAGACCGTCGCGCTCGCCCAGGACGGCGCGTTCGTGTTCAGCGGCAACTGCGCGCAGATCGATTACCGCCAGGTGTTCAGCGTCGACGCGCAAGGCAAGGCGCAGACGCTGCTGACGGCGAAGAACGAAATCGCCACCGACCCGCTGCCGTTGGCCGGCGGCCAATGGATCGCGCTGCGTCATGCCGATGCGCGCCGGCCGACCGCGATTGCGGTGATGCCGCGCGCCGGCGGCGAACCGCGGCGGATCTTCCCGGCGCAGTTGCCCGAGCGTTTCCCGCTGCAGCGGCTGGTGCAGCCCAAGCCGATCACGCTCAAGGCCGCCGACGGCGTGGTCTCGCACGCGACCGTGTTCGAGCCGCCGGCTGCATTCAAGGGCAAGCGCCCGGCGCTGATCTACGTGCACGGCGGGCCGATCCGGCAGATGCTGCCGGGCTGGCACTACAGCAGCTACTACTACAACGACTACGCCAGCAACCAATGGCTGGCCAGCCGCGGCTATGTGGTGCTGGCGCTGAACTATCGCGACGGCACCGGTTACGGGCAGAAGTTCCGTCTGGCCGAAAAACAGGGGCCGCGCGGGGCTTCGGAGTATCAGGATGTGCTCGCCGCGCAGGCGTGGTTGGCCGCGCGCAGCGATGTCGATGCGCGCCGGGTCGGCATCTATGGCGGCTCCTACGGCGGTTTCCTCACCGCCAGCGCGCTGGCGCGCAACTCCGATCTGTTCGCCGCCGGCGTCGACCGCCACGGCGTGCACGACTGGCGCGAGAGCGCCAAGGGCGGCGACAACAGCGGGCTGTGGGGGCTCAAGCCGGACGAACTGGAGCTCGCGTATCAGTCCTCGCCGATGTCGCGCCTGGACGGCTGGCGCTCGCCGGCGCTGTTCGTGCACGGCGACGACGACCGCGCGGTCAAGTTCTCGCAGAGCATCGATCTGGTCGAGCGCCTGCGCGCGCGGCGGGTGCCGGTGGAATCCCTGGTGATTCCCGACGAGGACCATTTCTTCCTGCGTTACGCGACCTGGCTGCGCGTGCACCGCGCCACCGAGGCGTTCTTCGACAGGCAGCTGCGGCCGGGCGATTCCGTTCAGCGCGATTCCGCGCCGCGCACATCCGAGCAGGGCGGCTCAGAACAGGGCAGCGCCGAACGCGCCCAGTGAAATCCAGCATACCCGCCGGCCTGCGCGCTCGTTGCGCAAGCCGGCGCCGGCCCGGCCGCAGTACCATGGCCTTCTTCCGCCGGCACCTGCCGACCGGCGCCGACGCGACCCGACCATGACCGTTCCCGCCCCCGCCTGGCCCGTGTTCCAACTGCACCGCGGCCACGCGCCGCTGCTGATCAGCCTGCCGCACGACGGCTCGATGATCCCCGACGAATTCTCCGCGCGCATGGTCGAGTCCGCGCGCCATGCGCCGGACACCGACTGGCACGTCTCGCGCCTGTACGACTTCGCCCGCGAGCTCGGCGCCTCGATCCTGGTGCCGCGCTATTCGCGCTACGTGGTCGACCTCAACCGCCCGCCCGACGACACCTCGCTGTATCCGGGCCAGAACACCACCGGCCTGTGCCCGGCGGTGCAGTTCAGCGGCGAGCCGGTCTATCTCGACGGCCAGGCGCCGGACGAGGCCGAAGTCGCGCAGCGCGTGGACCTGTACTGGCGCCCGTACCACGAGACTCTGGTCGCCGAACTCGACCGCATCCGCGGCGAACACGGCCGCGCGCTGCTGTGGGAAGGCCATTCGATCCGCGGCGAAGTGCCGTTCCTGTTCGAAGGCCGGCTGCCCGACCTCAACCTCGGCACCGCCGCCGGCCACAGCTGCCTGGCGCCGACCCAAGCGCGGCTGGAAGCGGTGCTGGCGGGGCAGGGCGATTACGACTGGGTCGCCAACGGCCGCTTCAAGGGCGGCTACATCACCCGCCACTACGGCGATCCGGCGATCGAAGTCGAAGCGGTGCAGCTGGAACTGAGCCAGCGCAACTACATGGACGAGGATTCCTTCGCCTACGACGAAGCCAAGGCGGCCAAGCTGCAGCCGTTGCTGCGCGCGCTGCTGCAGGCGGCGCTGGATTCGCAGCGCGGATGAGCCCGGCGCGCGATGGCGGCGGCGAGGCGGGCGTGGCGAACGCGACGAGCGCGCTGGCGCCGTTGTCGCTGGCGCAGGCGCGCGCGCTGCACCTGCACGCGCAAGGCCTGCTGGCGCGGCCGCGCCGGCGCGCGCGCAAGGCCGACGCGCTGGCGGCGGTGGCGCGCATGCAATTGCTGCAGATCGACACCATCCACGTCGTTGCGCGCAGCCCGTACCTGGTGCTGTTCTCGCGCCTGGGCGCGTACGAGCCGCGCTGGCTGGAGCAACTGCTGGCCGAGCGCGCGATCTTCGAGGTGTGGGCGCACGAAGCCTGCTTCGCGCCGATGGACGATTACCTGCTGCACCGCAACGCCCTGCATCAGCGCGAACACCATTGGGCGATCCGCAGCGCCCAGCGCCACCGCGGCAGCCGCGGCGGCGAGATCGAGCGCTTGCTCGCCCACATCCGCGAGCTCGGCCCGGTCAAGTCCTCGGACTTCGAACGCGAAGACAAAGGCAGCGGCGGCGGCTGGTGGGGCTGGAAGGACGAGAAGCGCTGGCTCGAAGCCGGCTTCGCCCTGGGCGAGCTGATGGTGGCGCGGCGCGACAACTTCCAGCGCGTCTACGACCTGGCCGAACGCGTGGCCGGCGCGGCGGTGCCGGGCTGGAACGCCACCGCGATCGAACCGGCGCAGGTGCGGCGCAGCACCATCCTCAAGTCGGTGGCCGCGCTCGGCATCGCCCAGGCGCGCTGGATCGCCGATTACTACCGGACCAAACCGCGTCTGCGCGACCGCGACCTCGACGCGCTGGTCGCCGACGGCGACTTGCTGCGGGTGGCGGTGAAAGGCTGGGACGCGCCCGGCTACGTCCACCCTGACCACGCCGACGCGCTAACCCGCGCCGCCGCCGGCCGCTTGCGCGCGACCCATAGCGCGCTGCTGTCGCCGTTCGACCCGGTGGTGTGGGACCGCGAACGCGCCAGCGAATTTTTCGGCTTCGACTACACCCTGGAGTGCTACACGCCCGAGCCCAAGCGCCGCTACGGCTACTTCGTGCTGCCGATCCTGGTGCGCGGCCGTTTGGTCGGGCGGCTCGACGCGAAGGCGCATCGCGCCGCGGGCGTGTTCGAGGTCAAAGCCTTGTACCTGGAAGACGGCATCGACGGCGACGAAGCGCTGGCGCAAGACATCGCCGGCGCGATCAGCGAATGCGCGCACTGGCACGGTACGCCGAATGTGAAGCTGGGTCGCTGCCGGCCGGCGGCGTTCGCCAAGACGTTGAAGGCGGCGTTGGCGGCGGCAAGCGCGGAGTGAATCGCGTCGCACGTCGGTCGGTCGCATAACGACGGGCCGTCGATCCAAGCGCGACACGGCTAGCCTTGGTTCTCCGGCGCGTATCGCTGTGCGGCTTTTTGCAGCAGTGCGACCGCACGGGCGATCCGCTTGCGGGCGAGCTTGGGATCGGTCGTCGTCTCCGAACTCATCGAGCCGCGCACGGATTTCTTCATCGACTCGATGATGAGCCGCGCATGGATCCGCTGTTTCGCGTCGACCACGAGCTTGAGGCGCACGCGCACCTGCGCGTCGCGGTACAGCGCGGCGTCGGCGGATTTGCCGCGGGCCCAGGCCGCATCGGCATTCTCCAGCAGGGTCGCTTCATCCATGTGCGGCGCCGACTGCATCAGCGCGGCGACGAACTTGTGCATCTGCACCGCGCCCGCGCCGCTTTCGATCGCGGACTGGGCGAGGGTCTCGCCGCGATAGCGCAGCGCGATGCTGACGGTGGCCTCGTCGGCGGCGCGCTCCAGCCGGCGTTTTTCCGCGGCCAGGGCCTTGGGCAAGGCGGTGCCGGCGGCTTCCAGTGCGCGGATCTTGCGGTACAGCGCGCTCTGCGTCTGCGCAAGCTCGCGCCGCGCGACGACGAATCCATTCTGGACGGACGGCTGGGCCATGGCGCGGTTCCGCGGGCGGTGCGGGCAGCTTACCTGTGGCCGCGGTCCGCTGCGCGAAGCCGGTCGCCTCGCTCGATCCCGGGCGCGCGTCGGCTCAAGCGCGCTCGGCGAGGAACATGGAGGCGGCCAACAGCCCCAGCAGCGGAACCAGATTCAACACCAGCGCCGGCACCGCCACGCCGCGGCGTTCGCGGCGGAACAGCGCGACGATGGCGAGCAGGCTGCCGAACAGCCAGCTCGCGGCGCTGTACATGATCGCGCGACCGGTGCAGTGCAGGCTCCAGGTGCCGCACTGGCTGTCGGGGGTGAGGCCGAACACGATCAACCACGCCAGCGCGGGGCCGAGCAGCAGCGCGAACCAGGCCAGCGCGCCGAACAGGCGGCCGCCGCCGGGGGCTTGGTTGTCGGCATCGGCATCGGCGCCGGGCGGAGACAGGCCGTAACCGGCGCGGCGGTCAACGGCCATGGCGGCGGCCTGCGCGGTCGGCGGTGTCGGGGCGCACGCGCGCAGCGCGCGTGGCGATAGGGTTGCGTCCTTTCATATCGATCTCCGGCCGGTATCGATGCGCGCACGATGCCGCATCGCCCGGCAGCGCCGCGTGACGGCCCGGGGCGGGCGGCATGCGGCGCGTCAGGTGGGGGAAACGCCGTCGCGGCGCAAAAGCGGACGCGAGCGGCGCGCGCGCAGTGTAGCGGTTGCGGCGGCCGGCGTTCGCGCGCGGTGGCGAACGACGAGCCCGCAAAGACGAACGCCGCGGACGGGCCGCGGCGTTCGGGAAAGACCTTCGGCGATGGCGCACCGTCGCCGTTTCGGCGGACGGGGCAGGGCCGGGCGGCGGGCGATCAGACTTCCAGCGTCGCCAGATCGCCCTTCGTCTCCAGCCAGGTCTTGCGGTCGCCGGCGCGCTTCTTCGCCAGCAGCATGTCCATCAGCGACACGGTCTGGGCGTTGTCGTCGACGGTCAGCTGGACCAGACGGCGGGTGTCGGGATGGATGGTCGACTCGCGCAGCTGCGAGGCGTTCATCTCGCCCAGGCCCTTGAAGCGGGTGACGTTGATCGCGCCGCTCAGGCCCTTCTTGCGGTCGCCCTTCTCGCGCTCGATCTTCTCCAGCAGCAGGCGCTTTTCCTCTTCGTCCAGGGCGTAGAACACGTTCTTGCCCACGTCGACGCGGAACAGCGGCGGCATCGCCACGAAGATGTGGCCGGCCGCGACCAGCGCCGGGAAGTGGCGCAGGAACAGCGCGCTGAGCAAGGTGGCGATGTGCAGGCCGTCGGAGTCGGCGTCGGCGAGGATCACGACCTTGCCGTAGCGCAGGCCGCCGATGTCTTCCTTGCCCGGGTCGCAGCCGATCGCCACCGCCAGGTCGTGCACTTCCTGCGAGGCGAGCACGCTGCCGGAGGCCACTTCCCAGGTGTTGAGGATCTTGCCGCGCAGCGGCAGGATCGCCTGGAAGTCCTTGTCGCGCGCCTGCCGCGCGCTGCCGCCGGCGGAGTCGCCTTCCACCAGGAACAGCTCGGTGCGCGAGAGATCCTGCGAGCTGCAGTCGGCGAGCTTGCCGGGCAGGGCCGGGCCCTGGGTGATCTTCTTGCGGACGATCTGCTTTTCGGTCTTGAGCCGGGCGCTGGCGCGCTCGATCGCCAACTGGGCGATCTTCTCGCCCAGCTCGGTGTGCTGGTTGAGCCACAGCGAGAACGCGTCGTGCGCGGCGCCTTCGACGAAGCCGGCGGCCTGGCGCGAAGACAAGCGCTCCTTGGTCTGGCCGCTGAACTGCGGGTCGGTCATCTTGATGCTGAGCACGAAGGCGACCCGGTCCCACACGTCTTCCGGCGCCAGCTTCACGCCGCGCGGCAGCAGGTTGCGGAAGTCGCAGAACTCGCGCAGCGCATCGGTGAAGCCGGTGCGCAGGCCGTTGACGTGGGTGCCGTGCTGCGCGGTCGGGATCAGGTTGACGTAGCTTTCCTGGGTCAGTTCGCCGTCCGGCGCCCAGGCCACCGCCCAGTCGACCACTTCGGTGTCTTTCTTGAGCTGGCCGACGAACAGGTCCGGCGGCAGCAACTCGCGCTGCGGCTGGCCTTCGCGCAGCTCGCCGGACAGGTAATCGCGCAGGCCGTCCTCGTAGTACCACTCCAGGCGCTCGCCGGTGGCTTCGTCGAACAGCTTGACGTTGAGGCCCGGGCACAACACCGCCTTGGCCCGCAGCACGTGTTTGATCGCGCGCAGGCTGAACTTCGGGGTGTCGAAGTACTTGGCGTCGGGCCAGAAGCGCACGCGGGTGCCGGTGTTCTTCTTGCCGACGCTGCCGACCACTTCCAGCGGACTGGCGCGGTCGCCGTCCTTGAACGCCATGCGGTATTCGTTGCCTTCGCGCTTGATGTGCACTTCCACGTGCTTGGACAGCGCGTTGACCACGCTCACGCCGACGCCGTGCAGGCCGCCGGAGAAGGTGTAGTTCTTGTTGTTGAACTTACCGCCGGCGTGCAGGCGGGTCAGGATCAGCTCGACGCCGGGCACCTTCTCTTCCGGGTGGATGTCCACCGGCATGCCGCGGCCGTCGTCGGACACTTCGCAACTGCCGTCGGCGTAGAGAGTGACCTCGATGCTGCGGGCGTGGCCGGCCAGGGCTTCGTCGACCGCGTTGTCGATGACTTCCTGGGCCAGATGGTTCGGCCGCGCGGTGTCGGTGTACATGCCGGGCCGGCGCTTGACCGGGTCCAGGCCGGAAAGGACTTCGATGTCTGCGGCGTTGTAGCGACTGCTCATGAAACCTGCGTCAGTAGTAAGGAGTGGCGTGCGCGGCGGCGCGGGCGCGCCCGCGGGGCGGCGACGGCGGCCATCTTGCCATCGGCCGGTGACGGCGGCGCATCGGTGGGCGCGGCGGGGCATGGCCGGGCGCGCGGCGCAGCGAGCATGGCGACCGGGGGCGGCCGGGTCAAGCCGGGCCGGGCCGTTCCCGTTCGATCCGCGTTCGCCGGCCGCCGCCGCGCCGCGGCCGGGCGACATTCACGCCCGCCGCCGTCTCGCCGGCTGCGACCGGCGCGGCGACCGGGTCCGCAAAACCGTGCGCCCGCCGCCGGCAAGCGCGGCGCCCGCCACGGCGCCGGCTTGATCTGGCGCAAGCCGCGCGCGCCGCGGCGCTGCCATCCTGCACGGCGCTTCCACCCCCACGCCACAGGAGGGCACGTGTCCGCCCAGGACCAGTACTACGACCTGCAGCAGAGCTACGGCCGCTGCCTCATCCGCAAGGGCTTCATCGAGCGTTTCTACGAAATCTTCATGGCCAGCCACCCCGACGTGGCGCCGCTGTTCGACCGCACCGACTTCCAGAAGCAGCGCCTGGCCCTGCGCCGCGGCATCAGCGTGGCGATCTTCTACGCCGCCGGCAGCGCGGTGGTGAAGCGCACCAGCGAGCAGATGGCCGACGTGCACGCCCGCACCGGGCGCACGCCGGTGCGGCCGGAGCTGTATCCGTACTGGATCGACAGCCTGCTGCGGGCGGTGCGCGAGTTCGACGAACAGGCCGACGAGGCCTTGCTGGCGCGCTGGCGCCAGGCCATGCAGGCGGTGATCGAGATGTTCAGTGGCCGCTACTGAACGCGCCGGCGGCGCGCGGCGCGGGCGCCGGCCGCGATTGAAAAATCGCTCTACCGCCCCCATCCCCTGTACCGTCTACACCAGCCGTGCGACCCGCTGGACCGATCGTTCAGCCCCTGGCGAGGCGGCTGGCGCTAGGGTTCGCGGCGTCGCGGCAGGGATGCCCCGGCCCGCCCGCGGACCGGGCGCCCGTCCCGGTTCCGGTCATTCCACTTTTTGGAGGTATGCCATGAAGATCCGCAAGCTGCTGCTCCCCGCCGCCATCGTCGCGGCCCTGGCCGTGCTGGTCGCGCCGAGCGCGTTCGCCCAGCAGGATCCGCAGGCCGACAAGAAGGCCGAAGAGGCCAAGAAGGCCGACGACGCGAAGAAGGCCGAGGCCAAGAAGAAGGCCGAGGCCGAGAAGCGGCAGAAGTCCGGCGACCGCGGGGTCGAGCCGGAGGAAGAGGGCAACAAGTAAGCCGCCCGCGCCGCTACGGCCGCGCAGCGGCCTCGAATCGAGCATCGCAACGCCCCGGCCAGCGCCGGGGCGTTCTTTTTGGTGCGGCGCAAGGGCTAGAGTAGGCAAAACCCAGCGCAAGGAAGGCCGATGCGTACGCTCGGGGCAGGGATGGTCGCAGTGCTGATGGCGGCGCTTGCCGCTTGTGCGCATTCGGGCGCGAGAGCGCCGCGCGTCGACGACGCGCAGGCGCAGCCTGTTGCGGTGAAGGGATGCTCGGGCGTTCCGTCCGATCCGTCGACGCCGGCCGGATTCGTTCGCGCCGGCCCCGCGACCCACGGCCCCGGGGCGCCGGGCGCGCCGATGCGGATTCCTTTGCAACGGCCGCCGGGCGGCCTGGACTATCTGCCGCCGCTGTACGTGTTCGACCCGGACGCCGGCCTGATTCACCGCTTCGACGGACGCGACCCGCAAGCCGGCGACATCCCGCTGGAGTGGATGCAGGAGGCGGAGTTCGTAGCCGCGGAAGACGACGCCTATTGGGGCGAAGTGGTCGACCGCAGTTATTTCCGCATTCCGTGGCTGGGCCCTTGCCAGTTGGCCGAACTGCTGCCGCCGCCGGCCGAACTGGCGGCGCCGCCGCGCGGGCTGCTGTTCCTGCAATTCGTCTCGCCGCGTTGCCGCGATTGCGCGCGGCTGTCGCGCGCGATCCAGCGCACCCTTGCGCGGCATCCGCAACGGCCGATGCGCTGGGTGCAGGTGGAGACCGACAGGGCGGTCGGCGGCCGTTGATCGGGCGTTGCGGCTAGGATGGCCGCACTTTCGCCAGGATCGATCTTCGATGCGCCGTGCCATCGCCTGGATCTGCCTAGCCCTGGCCTCGCTGCTCGGCCTGCCCGCGGCCGCGCGCGAGCCGCGCTACACGGTGCTGCGGATCGACACGCGCAGCCAGCCGCTGGCGCTGTACTTGAACGATGAGCGCGGCCGGCCGTTCCACCGCTTCAAGGATCTCGATGCCTGGCTGCAAGCGCGCGGCCAGCGCCTGCGTTACGCGATGAACGCCGGCATGTTCGAGCCGGATTATTCGCCGGTGGGCCTGTTCGTCGCCGACGGCCGCGAGCGCGCGCCGCTGAACCTGCGCGCGGGCGAGGGCAACTTCTACCTCAAGCCCAACGGCGTGTTCGTGCTCGATCGCGACGGCAAGCCGCACGTGATCGAAGCCTCGCGTTATCCCGACCTCGCCCGCGGCGCGCGGTTGGCGACACAGTCGGGGCCGCTGCTGGTCGAAGGCGGTCGCATCCATTCGGCGCTGGACCCGCAGTCGCGCTCGCGCCACCTGCGCAACGGCATCGGGGTCAAGGGCGACGAAGTGATCTGGGCGATCAGCGACGACAAGGTCAGCCTGTACGAATTCGCGCGTTACTTGCGCGACGAACTGGGCTGCCAGGACGCGCTGTACCTGGACGGCACGCTGTCGTCGCTGTACGCGCCCGAACTTGGGCGCCGCGACCGGCGCGGCAAGCTCGGTCCGATCCTGGCGGTGGTCGAGCCCTCCGCCGCGCCTTGACACGGGCGGGGCGCGGATCGAGCATCGCGCGAAACCGTCGCGCAGGGGCGATGGTATCGGCCGAGGGGATAGCGATGGGCCAATGGCGCGAGCATGCGAGGCTCAAGGGGCGGTTCCTGCCCGATTATCCGGACGATCTTCAGGTGATCGCGCACGACGGCGGGCCGCGCATCGCGCACGCGTCGCCGGAGCTGATCTGGGTGCGCGTGGTCGCGGCGTCCGGCGATGTGTTCGACGGGATCGTGCTCAACCAGCCGCACGGCTTGCGCAGCGTCGCCCAGAACGGGCCGATCCGTTTCCTGGCGCCGGCCACCGCGCCGCATCCGGTGATGACCAGCGACAAATACCTGCGCGAGCGCGCCGACTGGACGATCACGCCTTGCGACCAATGCGGCTTCGACGAACTGTTCGATGCGCCGTCGGACCTGATGCGTGCGGTGTTTGCGAACGTTCCGCAAGGCGCGGTCATGGAGATGTTCACCGCCAAATGTCCGCTGTGCGGCGGGATCCAGGGGCTGGAGGCGGTGGCGTCGCGCGACGCCGAGCCCGCCGCGCGCAAGCCCTGGTGGCGATTCTGGCGCTGAGCGGCGCATCGACCGGGAGCGAATCATGGCCATCCGCATCGTTCGTCTGGGCACGCCGCGGCTGCGCGGCGAAGGCCTGCGCATCGGCACCGTGCGGCGTCCGCCGCGCGGCGTGCCCAAGTCGCAATTCGCCGAGCAGAACTGGTACGACGTGTGGTTTCCCACCCTCGCGCCGAGCCTGGAGACGATGAAGCAGGCTCAGGCCGCGCAGACCCCGGCGCAGTGGAACGCGTTCGTGCGCAAGTACAAGGCCGAGATGAAGAGCCTGGATGCGCAACACGCGCTGGACCTGCTGGCGGCGATGTCGCGCGACAGCGATTTCTCGGTCGGCTGTTATTGCGAGGACGAATCGCATTGCCACCGTTCGATCCTGCGCGAACTGCTGGCCGAGCGCGGCGCGCGCATGGCCGGCTGAGCGCGCACGAAGGCGACGCAGCGATGTGACATGCTGCCGGCTTTACCGGAGGCGCCATGCGATTGCTGCAACTGCACGAGTATCTGGATTTGCTGGCCGCCGGCGGCAGTTCGGTTCCGGTGCCGGAGGAACTGCGCGCGGGCTGGCTGGAACAGGCCCGGCGGATCTGGCCGGACACCGGCCTGGAGCCGTGGCAGGCGCAGCCGCGCGAGGTGATCGCCTGCCATCGCGATCCGCACGGGCGCCTGCTCGTCCACATCAACGCCGACCACGACGACTGCTTCGTGATCCTGGTCTGCGCGCCGACGCAGGCGGCGCCCGAGGCCTGGCTGCTGTTCGACATCGGCGCCGAATACAACGAAATCGTGTTCGTATGCCCGTACGCCGACTACGAGGGGCCGGCCGGCGACGAGGTCATCGACGCGAGCATCGCGCACCTGAACCGCCACCACGATCCCTTCGCGGTGTTGCTCATGGGCGAAGGCACCTACATGCAGGTCTACCAGGACGAATCGGGGCAGTACGAACTCGAGCACCAACTGGTCACCACCGCCTGTCATTACCTGGCCGAGGGGCCGCTGGACGCCGCCGCCGTGGCGGCCGTATTCAAGTCGTACGCGCGCGGCGACAAGGACTGGACCACGGCGGTGCGCTGGCGGCGCATCGAGCTGGCGGCCGAGTAGGCCGGCCGGATCCTGCCGCGGACGCCCGCGGCGAGCGCCGGCTGCGGCCGGCGGCGGCGGCGCGGTGTTGCGGCGCACCGTCCCGGGCGGATCCGCCGAATCGGCGAAAACCCTTGTCCGGCAAGGCTTTGCGCGGCTTCACCACGGCCTGGCCCGGTGTCAAGCAGTCGCGAGTTCACGCGCCAACCTGTAAACTGCGGCTTTCCAGCGGCTGCAAAATCCATGACTCCCCTGATCTTCGTCACCGGCGGCGTGGTGTCCTCGCTTGGCAAGGGCATCGCGGCGGCCTCGTTGGCGGCCATCCTCGAAGCGCGCGGGCTGCGCGTGACGATGATGAAGCTCGACCCCTACATCAATGTCGACCCGGGCACCATGAGCCCGTTCCAGCACGGCGAGGTCTACGTCACCGACGACGGTGCCGAGACCGACCTCGACCTGGGTCACTACGAGCGCTACCTGCGCACGCGGCTGAGCCGCAAGAACTCGATCACCACCGGCCGGATCTACGAGAACGTGATCCGCAAGGAACGCCGCGGCGATTACCTCGGCGGCACCGTGCAGGTGATCCCGCACATCACCGACGAGATCAAGCGCCTGATCGTGGAGGCCACCGAAGGCTTCGACGTGGCCCTGGTCGAGGTCGGCGGCACCGTCGGCGACATCGAGTCGCTGCCGTTTCTGGAGGCGATCCGCCAGCTGCGCACCGAGCGCGGCCCGGAGCACGCGCTGTTCATGCACCTGACCCTGGTGCCGTTCATCGCCGCCGCCGGCGAGCTCAAGACCAAGCCGACCCAGCATTCGGTCAAGGAACTGCGCTCCATCGGCATCCAGCCGGACGTGCTGCTGTGCCGCAGCGAGCAGCCGCTGCCCGACGGCGAGCGCCGCAAGATCGCGCTGTTCACCAACGTGCCCGAAAAGGCGGTCATCTCGGCCGTCGACCTGGACAACATCTACAAGCTGCCGCAGTGGTTCCACGAGCAGGGCCTGGACGCGATCGTGCTCGACCGCCTGCGCATCCAGGCCGGGCCGGCCGAGCTGGGCGAGTGGAACGAAGTCGTCGACGCCAGCACCCATCCGGTGGACGAGGTGACCATCGCCGTGGTCGGCAAGTACATCGACCACCAGGACGCGTACAAGTCGCTGGCCGAGGCGCTCAAGCACGGCGGCCTGCGCCAGCGCACCAAGGTCACGCTGAAGTGGCTGGAATCCAGCGAAGTCGAGCGCCACGGCGTGGACGCGCTGGCCGGCGTCGACGGCATCCTGGTGCCCGGCGGCTTCGGCGACCGCGGCTTCGAAGGCAAGGTCGCCACCGCCAAGTACGCGCGCGAAAACAAGGTGCCGTACTTCGGCATCTGCTACGGCATGCAGGCCGCGGTGGTGGATTACGCCCGCCACGTGGTCGGCCTGGACGGCGCCAACAGCACCGAGAACGACAAGCACAACCCGCATCCGGTGATCGGCCTGATCACCGAATGGCGCACCGCCACCGGCGAAGTCGAGCGCCGCAACGAAGCCAGCGACCTCGGCGGCACCATGCGCCTGGGCCTGCAGGACCAGCGGATCAAGCCGGGCACCCTGGCGCGCGAGCTGTACGGCCGCGATGTGGTCGGCGAGCGCCACCGCCACCGCTACGAGTTCAACAACCGCTACCGCACCCAGCTGGAAGACGCCGGTCTGGTGATCTCGGCCAAGTCGATGGACGACCTGCTGGTGGAAATGGTCGAGTTGCCGCGCGCCCAGCACCCGTGGTTCCTGGCCTGCCAGGCGCATCCGGAATTCCTGTCCACGCCGCGCGACGGCCACCCGCTGTTCATCGGCTTCGTGCGCGCCGCGCGCGAGGCCAAGGCCGGCGGCAAGCTGTTGCGCGAGGTCAAGGGTTGAAGCCTCCTCCGCCCGGTCCGTCCGGTCGGGCGGATACTTCGCAGGCCGCTGCGGTTCCGGGCCGGCCTGCCGGCAATCATTTTCGCGCCGCCGGCAAATGGCTGTTCGTTCTGGCCTGGGCGGTGGTGGTGGCCGGGTTTGTGGGCTATCGGCTGATCCTCGGCGACGACAGCGACGGCATGGGGCTGTTGGCCACGGTTATGGCCGTCGTCACTGCGGGCATCGCGGGGCCGTTGGGCCTGATCGGGGCGGTGTTGTGGTCGATCGGCGTGGTGCGCGCCAATCGCTACGGCAACGGCCGATCATGACCGCCGCGCTTGTATCGGACGCCGATGGCATCCATCTGACGGCGATACCCCGCGCACGCACGACCGCGTACTCATGAACTTAGGAAACAAGCGATGAAACTCTGCGGATTTGAGGTAGGCCTGGACCAGCCGTTCTTCCTGATCGCCGGCCCCTGCGTGATCGAATCGATGCAGCTGCAGCTCGACGTCGCCGGCCAGCTCAAGGAGATCACCTCCGCGCTCGGCATCCCCTTCATCTTCAAGTCCAGCTTCGACAAGGCCAACCGCACCTCGGCGACGAGCTTTCGCGGCCCGGGCCTGGAGGAGGGCTTGAAGGTGCTGGCCGAGGTCAAGCGCCAGATCGGCGTGCCGGTGCTGACCGACGTGCACGAATACACCCCGCTCAACGAGGTCGCCGCCGTCGTCGACGTGCTGCAGACCCCGGCCTTCCTGTGCCGGCAGACCGATTTCATCCAGAACGTGGCGCGCGCCGGCAAGCCGGTCAACATCAAGAAGGGCCAGTTCCTCTCGCCCTGGGAGATGAAGCACGTCACCGCCAAGGCCCAGGCCACCGGTAACGAGCAGATCATGGCTTGCGAGCGCGGGGCCAGTTTCGGTTACAACAACTTGGTCTCGGACATGCGCTCGCTGAGCGTGATGCGCGACACCGGCTGCCCGGTGGTGTTCGACGCGACCCACTCGGTGCAGTTGCCCGGCGGCATGGACGGCAAGTCCGGCGGCCAGCGCGAGTTCGTGCCGGTGCTGGCGCGCGCGGCGATCGCCGTGGGCGTGTCGGGCGTGTTCATGGAAACCCATCCGCGCCCCGAAGAAGCGCTCTCCGACGGCCCCAACGCGGTGCCGTTGCCGAAGATGCGCCGGCTGCTGGAGACCCTGGTCGAGATCGACCGGATCACCAAGAAGAACGGGTTCCTGGAGCAGGATTTCTGATGCCCGACCCAGCGCGGCCCATTACGACCGCGAGCGCGGCCCCGGCATCCGCCGCGGCCGCCGCCTTACCGCTTTCCCGCCGCCGCCGCGCGCGGCCCGGCGCCTGAGCCGGCGCCGATGGCCTTTTCCGAATCCGAACGCCAGCGCCTGCTCGCCCTCAAGGGCGTCGGCGAAACCGTGATCGCGCGCCTGGAGCAGGCGGGTTACGGCTCGCTGAACGCGCTCGCCGGCGCCGACCCGGCGCGCATCTGCGCGCAGGTCGCCGGTATGCTGCGCGCCAGTTGCTGGGGCAACAGCCCGCAGGCGCGCGCCGCGATCTCGGCTATCGTTGGCCTGGCAAACACCACTTCCCACCCTCCCTGACCCCTCCGACATGACCTCGATCACCCAGATCCACGCCCGCGAAATCCTCGACAGCCGCGGCAATCCGACCCTGGAAGCCGAAGTGACCCTGGCCGACGGCAGCTTCGGCCGCGCGATGGTCCCCTCCGGCGCCTCCACCGGCAGCAAGGAAGCCGTGGAACTGCGCGACGGCGACAAGACCCGCTACCTGGGCAAGGGCGTGCGCAAGGCGGTGGAGAACGTCAACACCACCATCGCCCAGGCGCTCAAGGGGATGGATGCGACCGACCAGGCCGCGCTGGACAAGCGCATGATCGACCTGGACGGCACCGAGAACAAAGGCCGCCTGGGCGCCAACGCGCTGCTGGGCGTGTCGCTGGCCAACGCCCACGCGGTCGCGGCGAGCAAGAAGCTGCCGCTGTGGAAGTACCTCGCCGGCGACCGCGCGCCGGTGCTGCCGGTGCCGATGATGAACATCATCAACGGCGGCGCGCACGCCGACAACAACGTCGACCTGCAGGAATTCATGATCCTGCCGGTCGGCGTGCCGAACTTCGCCGAGGCGCTGCGCGCCGGCGCCGAGGTGTTCCACGCGCTCAAGTCGGTGCTCAAGGGCCGCGGCCTGAGCACCGCGGTCGGCGACGAGGGCGGTTTCGCCCCGGACCTGCGCAGCAACGAAGAAGCGCTGGAAACCATCCTGGAAGCGATCGGCAAGGCCGGCTACAAGGCCGGCGAAGACATCCTGCTGGGCCTGGACGTGGCCTCCACCGAGTTCTACGACAACGGCAAGTACCACCTGGTCGGCGAAGGCAAGCGCCTGACCAGCGAGCAGTTCGTCGATTTCCTCGCCAACTGGGCCGCGCAGTACCCGATCGTCACCATCGAAGACGGCATGTCCGAAGACGACTGGTCCGGCTGGAAGCTGCTGACCGACAAGATCGGCAACAAGGTCCAACTGGTCGGCGACGACCTGTTCGTGACCAACCCGAAGATCTTCGCCGAAGGCATCGACAAGGGCGTGGCCAACGCGATCCTGATCAAGGTCAACCAGATCGGCACCCTGACCGAAACCCTGGAAGCCATCGCCATGGCCGACCGCGCCAAGTACGCCGCGGTGGTCTCGCACCGCTCCGGCGAAACCGAGGACACCACCATCGCCGACATCTCCGTCGCCACCACCGCGACCCAGATCAAGACCGGTTCGCTGTGCCGCAGCGACCGCGTGGCCAAGTACAACCAGCTGCTGCGCATCGAAGAGCAGCTCGGCTCGGCGGCGCGCTACGCCGGCCGCGACGCGTTCGTGTCGCTGCGCCGCTAAGGCGAGGCCGACGGAGCCGGTATGGCGGAGAAGTCGCGCAAAGCGTGGCTGGGCGTGGTGGCGCTGGCGCTGCTGGCGCTGCTCGCGTTGCTGCAGTATCGGCTGTGGTGGGCCGGCGGCGGCGGGGGCGGCAGCGTCGCCGCGCTGCAGGCCCAGGTCGACGGGCAGACGCGCGAGAACCAGGGCCTGCAGCAACGCAACGACGCGCTCGCCGCCGAGGTCGAAGACCTCAAGTCCGGCGAGGCCGCGGTCGAGGAGCGCGCGCGCAGCGAGCTGGGCATGATCAAGCCCGGCGAGACTTTCTACCGCGTGGTCGAAGCCAAGCCGCAGGCGCCGGGGCCCAACGCCGCGGCTGCGGTGAGCGCGGTGCAGAACGGCACCGCCGCCGGCCAGGACGCCGCCGACGAGCAACCCTCGCTGGAAGAACAGGTCGACGAGCCGCCGACCGAAGTGCCGCCGTCGGCGCCCGAGCCGCATCCGATGCCGGCGCCGGTGCAGCATTGACCGCGCCGTCCTTTAACCGCGAAGCCTGCCGATGATCTGGGCCGTACTTCCCGCCGCCGGCCGCGGTCAGCGCTTCGGCGGCGACGTTCCGAAGCAGTACCTGCGCATCGCCGGCAAGCCGCTGATCGAACACGCGCTGAGCGCGCTGCTGGCGCATCCGCGCGTGGCCGGGGCGATGGTCGCGTTGTCGGCCGACGACGCGCTGTGGCCGGGCTGGAGCGAACTGCTCGGCAAGCCGGTGCTGCGCTGCACCGGCGGCGGCGAGCGCGCCGACTCGGTGCTGGCGGCGCTGCGCGCGCTGCCGGCGCAGGCCGGCGACGACGCCCTGGTGCTGGTCCACGACGCCGCCCGCCCGAACCTGCGCGGCGAAGACATCGGCCGCCTGATCGCCGCGGCCGAGACCGCGCCGGACGGCGCCATCCTCGGCGCACCGCTGCGCGACACGCTCAAGCGCGCCGGCCGCGGCCGCATCCTGGGCACCGAGCCGCGCGACGGGCTGTGGCGCGCGTTCACCCCGCAGGCGTTCCGCCGCGGCGCGCTGACCGCGGCGCTAAGCGAGGCCGCCCGCGCCGGCATCGTGGTCACCGATGAAGCCGCGGCGATGGAACGCGCCGGCGTGCAGCCGTGGCTGGTGGAAGGCCGCGAGGACAATCTCAAGGTCACGACCCCCGCCGATCTGGCGCTGGCCGAGTATCTGATCGGCAAACCCTAGAAGGTAGCCGACAGGAGTTAGGAGATGGCTGAAGCACGCCTGCGTGCAACTGTTCCGCTCTTGCTCCAGCTATCTCCTGACTCCTATTCGCTAGCTTTCAGCTTCCAGGTTTCTACTCATGAACATCCGCATAGGCCAGGGCTTCGATGTCCACGCATTCGGCGACGGCGACCACGTCGTCCTAGGCGGCGTACGCGTGCCGCACGAACGCGGCGTGATCGCCCATTCCGACGGCGACGTCGTCCTGCATGCGCTGTGCGACGCCATGCTCGGCGCGCTGGCGCTGGGCGACATCGGCCAGCATTTCCCGCCCAGCGACGAACGCTGGCGCGGCGCGGACAGCCGCACGTTCCTGCGCCACTGCAACGAATTGATCGCGCAGCGCGGCTACGCCGTCGGCAATTGCGACGTCACCGTGGTGTGCGAGCGGCCCAAGGTCGGCCCGCACGCGCAGGCGATGCGCGAGGCGATCGCCGCCGACCTGGGCATCGCGGTCGACGCGGTCAGCGTCAAGGCCACGACCTCGGAAAAACTCGGCTTCACCGGCCGCGGCGAAGGCATCGCGGCGACTGCCGTGTGCCTGTTGGTCGGCGCATGAGCGGCGGCGACGAAGCGGGCCTGAACGAGCTGCCGCGCGCGCACGGCGCGCCGGCGCTGCGCGCGCGCATCCGCAGCGCGCCCGAGGATTTCCGGGTCGAGGAGCTGCCCTCGTTCGCCGCCAGCGGCAGCGGCGAGCACCTGCTGCTGACCGTGGAAAAGCGCGGCATGAACACCGCCTTCGCCGCCAAGCGGCTGGCGCAGTGGGCCGGGGTGGGCGAGGTCGCGATCGGCTACGCCGGGCTCAAGGACCGCCACGCGGTGACCGTGCAGCGCTTCAGCGTGCACCTGCCCAAGCGGGTGGCGCCGGATCTGGCATCGCTGGAAAGCGACGAGCTGCGCGTGCTCGAACACCATTGGCACGCGAAGAAGCTGCCGCGCGGCGCGCTGGCCGGCAACCGCTTCGTGCTGGCCATGCGCGAAGTGGAAGGCGAGCGCGATCGGATCGAGCAGCGCCTGCAGGAAATCTCCGCGCACGGCGTGCCCAACTATTTCGGCGAACAGCGCTTCGGCCGCGACGGCGACAACGTCGCCAACGCGCTGGCGATGTTCGCCGGCCGCCGCGTGCGCCGCGAGCAGCGCAGCCTGCTGTTGTCGGCGGCGCGCTCGGAACTGTTCAACCGCGCCCTGGCCGCGCGCGTGCGCGACGGCAGCTGGAGCGGGCTGCGCGACGGCGTCGGGCTCGACGGCGAGGTCTGGTCGCTGGCCGGCAGCCGCAGCGTGTTCGGGCCGGAGCCGTGGAACGAGGCCCTGGCCGAGCGCCTGGCGCGTTGCGACATCCATCCCAGCGGCCCGCTGTGGGGCCGCGGCGAGTTGCGCAGCGCCGATGCGGTGCGCGTGCTGGAACTCGACGCGCTGCAGGGCGAACAGGCGCTGGCGCTGCGCGCCGGGCTGGAAGCGGCGGGGATGGACCAGGAGCGCCGCGCGCTGCGGTTGCGCGCCGAACAGATGCAATGGCGCTGGCTCGACGACGGCGCGCTGGAAGTCGGCTTCGTCCTGCCGGCCGGCGCTTACGCCACCGTGGTGCTGGCCGAAATCGGCCGGATCGACGGCGCGCGCTGACGGCCGTTCGTGCGGGCGCGCGCCGCGCGCGCACGCGGCATCCGCAGCGGCCTGCGCGCAGGCCGGATTGGCTCCCTCGCCGCGACCGCTCGTCGGGTGGTATGGCCGGGCACTGGCCGGTCGCCGCGGCGCGCGTATAAGCCGAAAGCGACAGTCGGCATCGGCCGGCTGCGCCCGCCGCCCGCGGCGGGACATCACGTCAGGGAGCCGAAGTCATGAACGCTTTGCGCACCGCAGTCCTGTCGTTGTCCGTCTGCGTCCTGGCCGCCTGCGCCGGGCATCAGAGCAAGAGCGCCTACATCGCCCCGGCCGATCCGTCGCTGCCGGCGACCTTGTCCAAGCACCAGATCGAAGGCATGGACCGCGACAACGCTTATGTCTCGGCGGTCGAACGCCTGGCCCTGCGCCGCGGCATCGAAGTGAAGTGGGTCAATCCGCCGGACCGGCGCCGTCTGGCCGACACCGAGCAACGCTGATCCGGCGACGGGCGCGGCGCGCCGCGTTCAGCGCCGCCGCCGCGCCAGCAGCACCAGCACCGCGCCGGTGCCGCCTTGCGCGCTCGGCGCGGAGTGGAAGGCCAGCACGTCCGCGCGCTGGCGCAACATGCGGTCGACCAGGTTCTTGAGCACCGGCAGGCCGCGGCTGTCGACGAACTCGTTGCCGCCGCCGCGGCCTTTGCCGTGGATGATGCGCACGCAGCCGACTTCGTGGGTGCGCGCGTCGTTGAGGAAGGCGCGCAGCAGCGCCTCGGCCTCGCGCACCGGGCTGCCGTGCAGGTCCAATTCCTCCTGCGCCGAAATCTCGCCGCGGCGCAGCCGCGCGAACACGTTCGGCGGCAGTTCGTCGCGGCGATAGCTCAGCGCGTCGCCGGCTTCCAGCAGTTGTTCTTCCAGGGCGTGGCGGAATTCCTCGCGCGCCTGTGCTTCGTCGCGCTCGGCCATGCGCGGGCGCGGGCGCGGCTTGGGCGCGGCCGGCGGCAGCGCGGCTTCGGGCAGGCGGCGGACCTCGCCGACGGCGGCGCGGAACAAGGCCGCGTCGTCGTCGCCGGCATCCTCGTCGGGGCGGTCGGGCTGGGACGTCATGGCCACAGGATAATCGCCGCGCGCGACAGGCGCGGCGCGGCGGCGGCATGACGACATGAAGAGAAAGCCCCGGCCCATCCTTGGGACCTGCGACCCGTCGGTATCGGGCCGTCACCGGGGAAACATGGGTTGGAAAAGCGCGGCACGCGCTGCGAGATGTCCCCTCGCGCAGTGGGCGCGCATCCGAGGGTGCCGCGAACGTCTAGTTCATCACGCTTCCGCGGACCGGCGGGGCGGCCCTGTCAAAACCGACAGGGCGGGCCGGCGCGGCCTGCGATGGGCGCGCGCGGCGACGGCTACGCGGCGGGTTCGTCGCACAACCGTGCCGGGCCGGGCACCGCGGCGCCGGATCGCGGCCGCGCGCGCGCATCCGCGGCCGCCGCCGCGGGCATCGATTCGACAGGTTCGGCAAAGCCGGTCGCGTCGCCGCGACGGCGTCGGCGGCGGCTACAGCGCGATCAGGCCCAGCGCCACCGCGCGCGCGCAGGCCGCGCGCCGGCCCTTGACCCCGAGCTTGCGCGCCACCTGCTGCAGGTGGAAGTTCACCGTGCGCTCGCTGATCTGCAGGATCATCGAGATCTCCCACGAGGTCTTGCCCACCGCCGACCAGCGCAGCACCTCGCACTCGCGCTCGCTCAGCCGCGGCGCGTGGCGCGGCCGGCGCAGCAGCCGGTCCATCGCCGCGTGCATGCAGCTGACGAAGTAGGTGGCCTGGCCCAGGGTGTGGGTCAGCTCGCGCGGGTCGGCGAGCACATTGAGGGTGAAGGTGGTGAACGACCACTGCGTGCCCGGCGACCAACTCGGCACGGTGATGCCGCCGTGCAGGCCGAATTCGCCGGCCGCCATCAGCGTGCGGCGGCCGATCTGGTACAGCTGCGGACGCGGTTCCCAGGTGGTGCGGCCGCGCGAATTCCAGGCCACCGCGGGCAGCCCTTCGCGCGACAGGGTGATGCGCGGGTCGCTGCGCTCGGCGTTGGGCGCGGCCAGGGCCGGGTAGGTCTTGGACCAGTCGCTGTCGAAGTCTTCGAAGAACACGAAGTCCGAACCGCCCGGCAGCGGCTCGCGCAGCTTGGTCGCGTAACCGTGGTTGTGGAAACCCACGGCGCGGGAGAAGGCCGATGTCGCCGACTTCACCTCGTCCAGCGAGGAAGCGCGCATCACCCGATCGATGTGATCCCAATACTCCATGCGGCGTTGGACTCCATGCGGTGCTGGTCACCTGCTTCCGGCGGGTCGGGCCATCATACATACGCCCGCCGCGCGTGGTCGGCCCGGCGCCGCGCGGGAAGGGCGCCGCCCTATCAGGTATCATCCGGGGCTCCCCCACGTCTGTCTTTCCGTCAGCGGAGTCTCATGCGCGTATTGGTCAGCAACGACGACGGCGTCGACGCGCCCGGCATCCGCATCCTCGCCCAGGGGCTGCGCGAGGCCGGACACGAAGTGCTGGTGGTCGCGCCCGACCGCGACCGTTCCGGCGCGAGCAACTCGCTGACCCTGGACATGCCGGTGCGGGTCGCCCGCCTCGACGAGACCACCTGGCGGGTGCACGGCACGCCCACCGACTGCGTGCACGTAGCGCTCAGCGGCATGCTGGACGTGGAACCCGACATCGTCGTTTCCGGCATCAACACCGTCGCCAACATGGGCGACGACGTGATCTATTCGGGCACCGTCGCCGCGGCGATGGAAGGTCGCTTCCTCGGCCTGCCGGCGGTGGCGATGTCGCTGGCCGCGGCCGATCACGACGGCCGCCATTACCAGACCGCGGCGCGCGCGGCGGTGGAGATCATCGCCCGCCTGCGCACCGACCCGCTTCCGGCCGACACCATCCTCAACGTCAACGTGCCCGACCTGGCATGGGACGAGGTGGCCGGTTTCGAAGTCACCCGCCTGGGCAACCGCCACCGCGCCGAAGCCTGCATCCAGCAGACCGACCCGCGCGGCCGCGACTGGTGGTGGATCGGCCCGGCCGGCGCCGAGGCCGACGCCGGCCCGGGCACCGATTTCCACGCCGTGCGCACCGGCAATATTTCGATCACGCCGATCCACGTCGACCTGACCCGCTACCAGGCGCTGGAACAGGTCGCCAGTTGGGTCGGCGGGCTGGCCGCGGCGCTGGATTCGCCGGCGCCGGAGCGCGCCGCATGATCCAGCGCATGCGCCTGCAGCCGGAAGCCATCGGCAGCGGCCTGACCTCGCAGCGCGTGCGCGACCGCCTGGTCGAGCGCCTGCGCGAGGCCGGCATCCGCGACGAGCGCGTGCTCAACGCGATCCGCACCGTGCCGCGCCACCTGTTCGTCGACGAGGCGCTGGCGATGCGCGCCTACGAAGACACCGCGCTGCCGATCGGCCACGGCCAGACCATCTCCCAGCCGTGGGTGGTGGCGCGCATGACCGAAGCGCTGTTCGAAGACGGCGTGCCGGGCAAGGTGCTGGAGATCGGCACCGGCTCGGGCTATCAGGCCGCGATCCTGGCCGCGCTGGGGCTGGAAGTGCACACCGTCGAACGCATCGGCGAACTGCTGCGCACCGCGCGCAAGCGCTTCCGCCAGCTCGGCCTCAACGTGCGCAGCAAGCACGACGACGGCCGCATCGGCTGGCCCGAGAACGGCCCGTTCGACGCGATCATCGTCACCGCCGCGGCGCCGGCGCTGGTCGATGCGCTGACCGATCAGCTCGCCGCCGGCGGCACCTTGATCGCGCCGGTCGGCGCGGCCTCGTCGCAATCGCTGCTCAAGCTGCGCAAGGACGCGGACGGCAACATCAGCCAAACCACGCTCGCACCGGTGGTGTTCGTGCCGCTGCTGTCGGGCATGATCGACTGACTTCCTCGTGGCGGCCTCGCGGCCGCCGCCGCCGACTCTCCAAGAGCCGACCTTCCGCATGGCATTGAAAATCTTCGGACCGCTCTACGAGCGCACCATCACCTGGGCCCGCCACCGGCATGCGCCGGCCTATCTGGCCGGGCTGAGCTTCGTGGAGGCGATCATCTTCCCGATCATGCCCGAGGTGATGCTGGCGCCGATGTCGGTGGCCCAGCCCAAGCGCGCGTTCTGGTTCGCCACCTTGAGCATCATCGGCTCGATGCTTGGCGCGCTGGTCGGCTACGCGCTCGGCCATTACGCCTTCGAGGCGCTCAAGCCGGTGTTCGCCGCGCTGGGCATGCTGCCGTCGATCGAAGCCGGCATCGCCACGGTGCAGGCCAAGATGGTCGAATCGCCGTGGGCGGTGTTCACCTTCCTGGTGCTCGGCGGCTTCATGCCGATTCCGATGAAGGTGTTCACCTGGGCGTCGGGCATCGTCGGCGTGCCTATGCTGCAATACATCCCGAGCATGTTCATCGGCCGGGCCAAGCGCGTGTACCTGCTCGCGCTGGCGATCCGCATCGGCGGCGAACGCGCCGAAGCCGCGCTGCGGCGCTACATCGAGCCGATCGGCTGGATCGCCACGGCGTTGGTGGTCGTCGCCATCGCGGTGTTGGTCTGGCATTCACAGCGCTGAGGCGCGCGGCCGGCGACACTGACCCGGCGGCATCGGACATCCGAGACACCACGCGCCCGGCGAGCGGCGCGGCAAGAGGAGCACCATGAGCGAGACGACCCGAACCCCGACCCTGGCGATGGCCGCCTGCCTGCTGGCCACGCTGGCGCTGATCGGATGTTCGAGTTCGGTCGTCCGCGAACCTTCCCGCGGCGGTTCGCGCGGCGGCGCCAGCCGCCCCTCGACCCCGGCGCAGCGGCCGTCGGTGGCCAAGCCCGGCGCGACCGTGGTCGTGCAGCGCGGCGAAGGCCTTTACCGGATCGCCACCAACAACGGCATCCAGCTGGCCGACCTGGCTGCGTGGAACGGCTTGTCGCCGCCGTACAACCTGTATCCGGGCCAGCGGTTGAAGCTGTATCCGCCGGGGCGCGGTTCTTCCTCGTCGGGTTCGTCTTCTTCCGGCGGCTCGAGCGCCACGCGCCCGAGCGCGCCGGCACCGGCACCGGCCGCGCCGATCGACAGCGGCATTCGCTGGCGCTGGCCGGCCGACGGCCCGCTGCTGGGCCGCTTCGTCGCCAACGAGCCGACCAAGCAGGGCGTCGACATCGGCGGCGCGCCGGGCACCCCGGTGCGCGCGGCCGCCGACGGCGTGGTGGTGTATTCGGGCACCGGCCTGGTCGGTTACGGCGAACTCATCATCGTCAAGCACAACGAGCAGTGGCTGTCGGCTTACGGCCACAACCGCAAGCGTCTGGTCAACGAAGGCCAGTTGGTCAAGGCCGGCGAGCAGATCGCCGAGATGGGCCGCAGCGGCGCGGCGCGCGACCAGTTGCACTTCGAGGTGCGCTACAACGCCAAGCCGGTGGATCCGCTGTTGTATCTGCCGGCGAAGTGAGCGGCGCTGATCGCGCCGCGCGCCTCCTGCCGGCGCGGCGCGATGCCGGGCGAACCCATGGATTTCGCGACCTTGAAAGCGGCGTGGCCCTGGACCGAAATCGCCGGTTGCCCGGGCCGCTTCGTACTTAAGCACCCAGGCCCCGCGTTGACGCTTGCGGATCTGCTCGGCCCCGATGTGCGCGTATCCGAACACCGCAGCGCCTCGGCGCGCGATGTCGTGCTGGTCGCGCGGCTGGCCGATGGCGGCCTGATCTCGTATCGCCGGCCCGACGGCGGCTGCCTGCACACGCTCAATACGCGCGAAGGCCTGGCGCGCAAGCTCGCGCAGTTGGCGATCGCGCCGGCGTAGCCATCGCGGCTGCCGCGCCGTTTTCGGCGGATCGAGCGCAGTTGCTTCCTCACGGTCGGGTGACCGCATCCGCACCCTCATGCATGATGCCTGAAGAGGCCGCGCACATGCGTGCCGCGTTGCGCAACGCAAGCACAAGGATCGTCGACATGCAGGCAGCGGCCAGCGAAGCGAATACCGAACCGCTCAGCGAGTGCGAGCGAAGCCGGCTGCTGGCGAAAAAGGCGGGCGGTTGCGGACTGCTCGGACTGCTGGCGTGCGTGGCGCTGGTGGGCGCGGTCGTTGCCGTCGGCCTCGTCGCGATGGGGCCCGACGGCCTGAGCGGGGAGGCGGCCGTGCTGACCGCTTTTTTCGTCGTCTGCGGCCTGGGCCTGGTGGTGTTCGTGGTGGGCAACGCGGACGGCCAGTTCGACGCCGACGCCGATGAGGGAATCAAGCTGATCGCCACCGGGCGAATCGTGCAGATGCCCACGGACTCCTCGGAAGGAGGGCCGCCGTATCGTTACCTGTGGGTGGCGATCGACGAAGGCCCGACGCGGCCGCTGATTTTTCACGTGAGCGAGGCGCTGTACCAATCGGTGAACATCGACGAGGCGGTGCGGATCGCCTACGTTCCGAACAGCAAGACCATCATTCAGTTGCGCACGGCGACGTACGAATATTCCATTTGCGATGAGGGAGAGGCAGATGAGAAACGGCCGGCGCGCGAATCCGGGCCGGAGTCGTAACCCTCGGTTCGGCGCCTGCAGGCCGCTCGCGCAAGCGGAATCGCCTGACGGCCGATCGGCCGCAATCGCGCTGCGAAGCGAATCGTCGAACGCGTCTGCGAAGCGCCCTCAAGGCGGCGGCGGATGCACGTCGAACTGTCGGTTCACCGCGACGTAGTCGTATTCGCCCTGGATCAGGTTCAACAGCCGCAGCGCCTTGGGCGCATAGGCGATGCGCACGCGCTGATCGGTGTGGACGGCTTCGTAGCAATGCCACGGCACCGAGAAACGCGTCGGTGCCTCGGGGTCGTCGCCGTCCAGGGCGATGTAGAGGCAGTAGATCGGCGGCCAGCTCTCGCCGTCGTCGCGTTCCATCACCCCGGTGAGCACGCCTTCGCGCCAGAGCTTGATTCCAGCGGCGAGGTCGTCGCGCAGGCTGGACTGGTCGTACGACTCGCTCGCGGCGAGCAGGGCCATGAAGCCGAGCGCCACGCAGATGCCGGCGATCGCCCAGAAATTGCGGAAATCCGGGTCGAAGACGATCGCGGGCACGAAGCAGACCACCCCGAACGCGACGCACGACCACAGCACCCACGGCGCTTCGCGCGATTGCTTGGCGCGCAGGAACGCGCGCTCGCGTTCGTCCAGCGGCACGCCGTCGGCGGGAGCGGGGACGGGCGCCGCAGGGGGGGCGGCGGCCTGGCGGTCGTGGGTCATGCGCCACCTTGCGCGGGGGATCGCGGCGGTCCGATGCGTCGGTGCCGTTATAGCGCCGGGGGGCGCTGGCGCCAATCAGGGGCGGTGTCAGGTGCGGCGGTTATTTGCCGGTGCAGTTACGGCCGTCGGCGCGCGTGGCATCGGTCTTCAGTCAGCCTGAGACAGCGAGCGGCCCCCGCATTCAGCCGCCGAGCACGAACCCGGCGACCACGCGCCGGCCTTCGCCGGCGAGCACGTTGAAGGTGCGTGCAGCCGCCGCGTTGGTCATCGATTCCAGCCCGACCTTGCGCGCCAGGCTGGCGGCCAGGGTCGCCGCCGGCGGGAACGCCTGGGTGCCGCCGCAGCCGAGCACGATCAGCTCCGGCTGCAGGGCGAACAGCGGTTCCAGGTCTTCGATGCGCAGCACGCGCACATCGCTCACCGCCCAGTCCTCGATCAGCGCGTTCGGCGCCAGGATGAAGCTGCGTTCGAGCCGGCGGTCGTTGACCAGCGCCACGCGCCCGTCGGCGCCGCGCAGGAAGAACTCGTGGTCGGGGCGTTCCAGGGTCAGTTGCATGGGACGGGATTCGGGGTGGGGGATTCGGGGCGGGCCAAGCGGAAAGGGCGCGGTTCGCGAACCCTGGATTCCGCCGGCCCGGGCCCGGCCGTCAGGCCCGCGGCAGCACGATCTGGCGCTTGTCCTTGCTCGGCCGGTACAGCACGGCGGTGTGGCCGATGCGCTGGACCAGGGCGGCGCCGGTGCGCTCGGCGATGCTGTCGATCAGGGCGTCGCGGGCCTCGCGGTCCTCGGCGCCGACCTTGACCTTGATCAGCTCGTGGTGTTCCAGGGCCAGGTCGACCTCGGCGAGCAGGGCATCGGTCACCCCTTTGCCGCCCACCTGCAGCATGGCCTTGAGATCGTGGGCCTGTCCGCGCAGGAAACGGGTCTGGGCGGAGGTCAGCAGGGTCGGCATCGGGACACACGAATCTAAGCGGAATGGGCGCTCAGGGTATCATGGCGTCCCCAACCCCCACCCGGAACGGCCGCCCGCGCCCATGGCGACCCGCAGCAAATCCAGCCAACGTTGGCTCAAGGAACACTTTTCCGACCCCTTCGTGAAGAAGGCCAAGTCCGAAGGGCTGCGCTCGCGCGCGGCCTACAAGCTGGAGGAGCTGGTCGAACGCGACCGCCTGCTCAAGCCCGGCATGGTCGTGGTCGACCTCGGCGCCGCCCCCGGCGGCTGGTCGCAATGGGTCCGCCAGGAGATGGAGCGGCTGTGGCCCAAGCAGCCCGGCCGGCTCGTCGCCCTGGACATCCTGGACATGCCCGGCCTGGCCGGGGTCGAGTTCATTCACGGCGATTTCCGCGAAGACGCGGTCCTGGCGCAGCTCGAGGCGACCCTGGACGGCCAGGTCGTGGACCTTGTCCTGTCCGATATGGCCCCCAATATGAGCGGGGTGGACGCGGTGGACCTGCCGCGAGCGATGCACCTCTCGGAGCTGGCGATGGACTTCGCCGACCGGCACCTGAGGGTCGAGGGCACCTTCCTGATCAAGCTGTTCCAGGGCGTGGGCTTCGACGATTACGTGCGCGAACTGCGCCGTCGCTACGCCAAGGTCTCGATCCGCAAGCCGGCGGCCTCGCGCAAGCGGTCGCCGGAGGTTTATGCGCTGGCCCAGGGCAAACGGGCGACGCCGACCTGACCGGGGCCGCCCCGGACAGGCCGTGCAGGCCGGCTTGCTGAACGAGCCGGTTCGTGAACGGCGCCGCCGCGGGCAGATGTACCGGGGCGGTCGGTGTGACAATCTGGCGGTTACCGCGGGCGCACGAGGCGTTCGCGGCCACGGGCCCCGCGGGGCCGCAGGGTAGGAAACAAATGAACGATTTGGCCAAGAATCTGCTGCTCTGGGTGATCGTCGCCGTCGTGCTGATGGTGGTGTTCCAGGCGTTCGGCCCGCGCAACGCCGGCACCGACGTCGTCCCCTACGACCAGTTCGTCTCCCAGGTGCAGAACGACCGGATCAAGGAAATCAGATTTTCCGACGATCGCACCACGATCAGCGGGACGCGCAAGGACGACAGCAAGTTCACCACCTATACGGTGCAGGATCCGTACCTGATCAACGACCTGATCAACCACAAGGTCGTCACCGACCAGACCCCGCCGTCGAGCGGCCCGTCGCTGATCATGATCCTGATCAACGTGCTGCCGTGGCTGCTGTTCATCGGCATCTGGGTCTATTTCATGCGCCAGATGCAGCAGGGCGGCAGCAAGGGCGCGATGAGCTTCGGCCGTTCGCGCGCCAAGCTGCAGGGCGAGGACCAGGTCAAGGTGACCCTGGCCGACGTCGCCGGCTGCGACGAGGCGAAGGAAGAAGTCGGCGAGCTGGTCGAGTTCCTGCGCGATCCGTCCAAGTTCCAGAAGCTCGGCGGCAAGATCCCGCGCGGCGTGCTGATGGTCGGCCCGCCGGGCACCGGCAAGACCCTGCTGGCGCGCGCCATCGCCGGCGAGGCCAAGGTGCCGTTCTTCTCCATTTCCGGTTCCGACTTCGTCGAGATGTTCGTCGGCGTCGGCGCCAGCCGCGTGCGCGACATGTTCGAGCAAGCCAAGAAGCACGCGCCGTGCATCATCTTCATCGACGAAATCGACGCGGTCGGCCGTCATCGCGGCGCCGGCCTGGGCGGCGGTCACGACGAGCGCGAGCAGACCCTCAACCAGTTGCTGGTCGAGATGGACGGTTTCGAAGGCGGCGAAGGCGTGATCGTGATCGCCGCGACCAACCGCCCCGACGTGCTCGACCCGGCGCTGCTGCGTCCGGGCCGTTTCGACCGCCAGGTCGTGGTCGGCCTGCCCGACGTCAAGGGCCGCGAGCAGATCCTGCGCGTGCACATGCGCAAGCTGCCGCTGCACGACGACGTCGAGCCGATGACCATCGCCCGCGGCACCCCGGGTTTCTCCGGCGCGGACCTGGCCAACCTGTGCAACGAGGCGGCGCTGTTCGCCGCGCGCGAGAACGCCAAGGAAGTGCGCATGGAGCACTTCGACAAGGCGCGCGACAAGATCCTGATGGGCGCCGAGCGCCGCTCGATGGCGATGAGCGAGGACGAGAAGAAGCTCACCGCCTACCACGAAGCCGGCCACGCCATCGTCGGCCGCGTCGTGCCCGAGCACGATCCGGTCTACAAGGTCACCATCATCCCGCGCGGCCGCGCCCTGGGCGTCACGATGTACCTGCCGGAAGGCGACAAGTACTCGATGAACCGCGTGGCGATCGAATCGCAGCTGTGCTCGCTGTACGGCGGCCGCGTCGCCGAGGAGCTGATCTTCGGCGTCGACAAGGTCACCACCGGCGCGTCCAACGACATCGAGCGCGCGACCAAGATGGCCCGCAACATGGTCACCAAGTGGGGCCTGAGCGACGAAATGGGCCCGATCGCCTACGGCGAAGAAGAAGACGAAGTCTTCCTCGGCCGTTCGGTCACCCAGCACAAGAACGTGTCCAACGAGACCGCGCGCAAGATCGACGAAGTGGTGCGCGGCATCCTCGACAAGGCGTACGGCCGCACCTCGCAGATCCTCAAGGACAACATCGACAAGCTGCACGTGATGGCCGAGACGCTGTTGCTGTACGAAACCATCGATGCGACCCAGATCGACGCGATCATGGCCGGCCGCGAGCCGGGTCCGCCCGCGGACTGGGCGAAGTCGGGCAAGGTGTCGAAGGACGACAACCGTCCCGGCGGCGCGATCGGCGGGCCTGCGGCGCAGACCTAACGAAGTTGCGCTCAACGCGCTCCAACAAAACGCCGGGTCCCCCCGGCGTTTTTGTTTTGCGTTCCTCGCGACTCCCTGCGCAGTTACGGCAGCTCCCTGTAGGAGCGGCGCAAGCCGCGACCGCGACCCTGGGCAACGGCGCCAGCGTCGGGATCGCGACTGTAGCCGCAGCCGCGGGAACTGAAACTCTCGCCGCAAGCCCAATGCCGCGGTCGCGGCTCGCGCCGCTCCTACAGGGCGCCACCGCGGCTGCACAGGCTGACGAAGCGGGTAGCATTCGAGGTCGACACGTCCCTCGGAACCGCCCATGTTCGACCTAGCCCCGACCCTCGACTGCAACGGCCGCGCGCTCAAGCTCGACCGCCCGCGCGTGATGGGCATCGTCAACGTCACCCCCGATTCGTTCTCGGACGGCGGCGCCCACGACACGCTCGAAGCGGCGGTCGCGCACGGCCTGCGCCTGGCCGCCGAGGGCGCCGATATCCTCGACATCGGCGGCGAGTCGACCCGGCCCGGCGCGGCCGAGGTGCCGGTGGAAGAAGAACTGCGCCGTACCATCCCGGCGATCGAGCGCCTGGCGCGCGAAACCTCGCTGCCGATCAGCATCGACACCTCGAAACCCGAGGTCATGCGCGCCGCGGTCGCCGCCGGCGCGGGCCTGATCAACGATGTCTACGGCCTGCGCCGCGACGGCGCGCTGGACGCGGCCGCCGAACTCGGCGTGCCGGTGGTGCTGATGCACATGCAGGGCGAGCCGCGCTCGATGCAGCACGAGCCGAGCTACGACGATGTCGTCGCGCAGGTGCACCGGTTCCTGGCCGAGCGCATCTTCGCCGCCGAGATGGCCGGCATCGCCAAGAAGCGCATCGTGGTCGACCCGGGCTTCGGCTTCGGCAAGACCTTGCAGCACAACCTGACCCTGCTGGCGCAGCTGGAGCGCTTCGGCGAGCTCGGCGTGCCGGTGCTGGCCGGGCTTTCGCGCAAGCGCAGCATCGGCGAGCTGACCGGCCGCGAGGACGCGCGCGAGCGCGTGCACGGCTCGGTCGCCGCGCACCTGATCGCCGCCCAGCGCGGCGCGCGCCTGCTGCGCGTGCACGACGTGGCCGCGACCGTGGACGCGCTCAAGGTGTGGGAGGCGGTGGCCGCGCAGGCCCAGCCGCGGCGCGCGGCCGCGCCGGCGATGCCGAAGTGGCCGGACGAGGATTAAGGCGACGCTTGTCCGCAGCGCCTGGACAAAAAATGATCAAACTCGCCGAAGCCTTGTCGCACAAGGCGTGAAACCCGATTCCAACGCAGCTGTCCGCATGCTTGTCCACAGGCGGTGTGGATAGCGGCGAGCGGCGATGATGCGGCGCCGGCGACGACTTGAAGAAATCCGGCCGGCGCGGCATCGCGACGCAGAGACGATGCGCTTTCGCGCGCTCGCGATCCGGCCTGGACAAAAAAACGCCAATCTCTTCAAAGCCGCGCCGCATAAGGCGTGGAACCCGATTCCCGTGCGTGTGTCCCAATGCTTGTCCACAGGCTGTGTGGATAGCCAAGCGAGTCGTCGGCGCGGCGACTGCGAGAAAAGCGCGAAAAAAGCAAGCCCGCGCGTGCGCGATGCAGCGCCGGCCGCGGCGCGAGCGCTCCAAACCGCGGCTGGACAAAAAACAGCCAATCTCTTCAAAGCCGCGCCGCATAAGGCGTGAAACCCGATTCCCGCGCGTGTGTCCCAATGCTTGTCCACAGCCTGTGTGGATAGCGGCGAGGCCCGCCGCGCCCGCGCGGCCGGCATCGGCGCCTGGCCGCGCGCCGCGAGCGCGGTCGGGCAGGGCACAAGTGCGGACCCCGCAGCCGCCCTGATGCGCCGCAACACGCCGCCTGCGGCAATTCCGGCCCGCCCGCACCGCCCGTGGGCGCCCGCAAACGCCTGGACAAAAAACCGCCAATCCCGCCCGGGCCCCGCCGTACAAGGCGTGAAACCCGATTCCCGCACAGGTGTCCGCATGCTTGTCCACAGGCGCTGTGGACACTGCCGCGCGGATGCCGATGGCGCCGGCAAAGTCAAGGAAATTCACTGGTCAATTTCTCGCCAAACCTCTTGCAATGCTTATGCCGCAAGGCTTCGCGAACGCAATCGAAAAACTGTCCGCAGGCTTGTCCACAGGGGATGTGGACAACTGCAACGGGCGGGTCAAGAAATGTCCAAATTGGCCCGGCGCCGGGGCCCGGGGCAGGGTGGGGCGGTCGCGCCGGAGGCTTGCCGCAGCTTGTTTGCGCAGCGATGACGGGCGCCGCCGCGGCCGCCGGCCGGCTTTCGCGCGCCGCGCGCCTGTGCGAGGCTGCGCGTCGCTATCGCCGCGCGGTTCAGCCGCTCCCGCATGACCGCCTCCCACGACCCGCGCCCGCTCGCCATCGCCCTGATGGGCCCGACCGCCTCGGGCAAGACCGCGCTCGCGCTGGATTGGGCGCAGCGCCTGGACGCGGAGATCGTCAGCGTCGACTCGGCCCTGGTCTACCGCGGCCTGGACATCGGCGCGGCCAAGCCCAGCGCGGCCGAACAGGCGGCGGCGCCGCATCACCTGATCGACGTGCGCGAGCCGTGGCAGGCCTATTCGGCCGCCGAGTTCGCCGCGGACGCCCGCGTGGCGATGGAACAGATCGCCGCGCGCGGGCGCATCCCGATCCTGGCCGGCGGCACAGGCCTGTACTTCCACGCCCTGCTGCGCGGGCTGTCGGACATGCCCGAGGCCGATCCGGCGGTGCGCGCCGCGCTCAGCGAAGAGGCCGGCCAGCGCGGCTGGGCCGCGCTGCACGCCGACCTCGCCGCGCTCGACCCGGAGGCGGCGGCGCGCATCCACGCCACCGACGCCCAGCGCATCCAGCGCGCGCTCGAGGTCTGGCGCCTGTCCGGGCGCACCATCAGCGACTGGCGCCGGGCCTCGGCCGGACGGCCGCGGCTGCCGTTCCGGGTGCTCAAGCTGGTGCTGGCGCCGGCCGACCGGGCGGTGCTGCACGCGCGGATCGAGCGCCGCTTCGAGCAAATGCTGGCCGACGGCTTCCTCGACGAAGTCCGCGCCCTGCGCGCGCTGCCGGGCCTGGCGACGCATCCGGCGCCGCTGGAGCTGCCGGCGATCCGCGCGGTCGGTTACCGCCAGGCCTGGGAACATCTGGACGGCGCGTACTCCGCCGCCGAGCTGCGCGACCGCGGCATCTACGCCACCCGCCAGCTGGCCAAGCGCCAGCTGACCTGGCTGCGCGGCGAACTTGACGCGCGCTGGTTCGATCCTTTGCGCGACGCGGCCGAACTCGGGCACGCCTTGAGGCTGTTCGCCGCCGGGCGCCTGCGCACGCGCCCGCAGAGCGCCTAGCGCGGCCTACCATCGCGCGCACAAACCCGGAACCGGGTCGCAATGTTTGCTTGCACTTGCGTTAACATCGGGCAGTCGCCCCTGTGGGGACAACAGCCGGCGATACGGAAGCGTCCGTCACCGGGCTCCGGGGCCAACCGCCCGGTTCCCGCCGGCGAGGCGCGCCGTCCTAATAACTAGAACATGCTGGGGAATTAGAAGATGTCTAAGGGGCAATCCCTGCAGGATCCTTTCCTGAATGCGCTGCGTCGCGAACGTGTGCCGGTCTCGGTCTACCTGGTCAACGGCATCAAGCTGCAGGGCACGATCGAATCTTTCGACCAATTCGTGGTGCTGTTGCGCAACACCGTCAGCCAGATGGTCTACAAGCACGCCATCTCCACCGTGGTTCCCGCGCGCAACGTCCGCGTCGGCCCGGGCGGCGGCTACGTCCAGTCCGCCGATGGCAGCGACGGCAGCGACGAGAACGAATAAGCGTCCGATCCGGTCGGGAGAATTGAGAAACCGGCGCGGCGCCTCCATCTGCCAGGGTTCGACCCCGGGTTCGGCCCGCCAGTTCTCTTCCTATCGATGTTCGAACGTTCCAAGAAGGGCGAACACGCCCTGTTGATCCAGCCTCACTCCGGCGGCGCGCCGGAGGAGGACCTGCTGGAAGAGTTCGCCGATCTGGCGCGCTCGGCCGGCGCGTCCGTGGCCGCGGTGCTGACCGCGCGGATCGACCGACCCAATGCAGCCACCCTGATCGGCAGCGGCAAGCTCGACGAGGTCAAGGCCGCGGCCGAGGCCAGCGGCGCCGACCTGATCCTGGTCAACCATCCGCTCAGCCCCGGCCAGGAGCGCAACCTCGAGCGCTTCCTCGAGCGCCGCGTGGTCGACCGCACCGGCCTGATCCTGGACATCTTTTCCCAGCGCGCGCGCAGCGCCGAGGGCAAGCTGCAGGTCGAGCTGGCCCAGCTCAAGCACATGTCGACCCGGCTGGTGCGCGGCTGGACCCACCTGGAGCGCCAGCGCGGCGGCTCCATCGGTTTGCGCGGCCCCGGCGAAACCCAGCTGGAAACCGACCGCCGCCTGCTGCAAAAGCGCCTGGAGCAATTGCAAAAGCGCCTGGACAAGGTCGAGGTGCAGCGCAACCAGATGCGCCGCGCGCGCCTGCGCAGCGAACTGCCGCGGGTGGCGCTGGTGGGCTACACCAACGCCGGCAAATCCACCTTGTTCAATGCGCTGACCGGCGCCGACGCCTACGCCGCCGACCAACTGTTCGCCACGCTCGATCCGACCGTGCGCAAGATCAGCCTCGCGCCCGGCTCGGAGCCGGGGCGCGGCAGCGACGCGGGCGGTGGCGGCGTGGTCCTGGCCGATACGGTCGGGTTCGTCAGGGATCTGCCGCACGACTTGGTCGCCGCGTTCCGCTCGACCCTGTCGGAAGCGCGCGAGGCCGACCTGCTGCTGCACGTCATCGACGCCGCCGACCCGCACCGCGACGAGCGCATCGCCCAGGTCGACGCGGTGCTGGCCGAAGTCGGCGCCGGCGACCTGCCGCAGTTGCTGGTGTTCAACAAGATCGACCGCCTCGACGGCATCGCCGCGCGGGTCGACCGGCCCGGCGAGGAGCGCCACCGGGTCTGGCTGTCGGCGCGCAGCGGCGAAGGCTTGGACCTGTTGCGCGAAGCCTTGGGCGAGGCGCTGCAGTTGCACCGCGTTCAGGGCGCAGTGCGGATCGCGCCGCAGGACGCGCGCCTGCGCGCGCGCCTGCACGAGCTCGGCGCGGTGCGCTCCGAGCAGGCCGACGAGCACGGTTGGCGGGTCGAAGTGGACCTGGCCGTGGCCGACGCCCAGCGCCTGTTCGCCCAGGCCCACGGCGAGCCGTTGCGGCCCTTGCTTGAGACGGTGGAGACCCCCACCTAGAATCGACAGGTTCGCGCGCATCGCAATGCGCGCGCGAGCCGCCGCGGCCGTCCCGACGTCCGCGGACCGGCGCCGGCCCGCCGCGGCCGGTGCTCGGTCGGAACAGGTCTGCCGAGCGGCAGGATGCTCCGCCCGGCGTCCACTTTTTTAGGAGCAGGCATGGCCTGGAACACCCCCGGTAGTGACAATTCCGGCGACAACCGACCGTCGCGGCAACGCAAACCCCCTGGCCGCGGCCTGGATTCCCTGCTCGATACCGCGCGCGGCCTGTTCGGCAACGGCGGCGGCGGGATCCTGCGCTGGGTCGGCCTGCTGGTCGCGCTGTGGCTGGTATTCAACTGCTTCGTGCTGGTGACCGAGCAGGAACGCGGCGTGGTCCTGCGCTTCGGCACCTTCTCGCGCGTGCTCCAGCCCGGCCCGCACTTCAAGCTGCCGTGGCCGATCGAGAGCGTGAAGAAGGTCAACGCCACCCAGAGCAAGGCCTACAGCGAAAACGTTCCGGTCCTGACCCGCGACGGCAACATGGTCAACGTCGAGATCAACGTCCAGTACCGGATCGAGTCGCCGCGCCTGTTCCTGTTCGGCTCGCGCGAGCCGGAGGAAGTGCTCAAGCAGGCCGCGCAGAGCGCGGTGCGCGAGCAGATCGGCCGTTCCGACCTGGACACCGTGCTCGGTTCGCGCAGCGTGCTGACCACCCAGGTGCGCCAGCGCCTGCAGGCCTCGCTGAAGGACTACGAGACCGGCCTGACCGTGACCGAGCTCAACCTGCCCAACGCGCGCCCGCCGGACGACGTCAAGGACGCCTTCGACGAAGCCCAGCGCGCCAACGCCGACAAGTCCACCGCGATCAACGAGGCCCAGGCCTACGCCAAGAAGATCGTGCCGGAAGCGCGCGGCGACGCCCAGCGCATCCGCACCACCGCCGAGGGCTACAAGACCTCGACCGTGGCCCGCGCGCAAGGTGACGCGGCGCGCTTCACCCTGTTGGCCGAGCAATACAAGGGCGCGCCCGACGCCACCCGCAAGCGGCTGTGGCTGGACGCGGTGCAGGAAGTGCTGAGCCAGAACCGCAAGATCGTCGGCGGCGACTCCAAGCAGATCCTGTACGTGCCGATGGGCGACCGCAGCGGCGGGCCGATGACCCCGGGTCCGGTCAGCGTGCCGCTGAACCAGCCCGAGCTGCTGCCCTCGGTGACCGCGACCGAATCCTCGTCCGGTTCGACCGTGCCCTACGTCGGCCGCCCCACGCGCCCGAAGACCCGCGATGAGGTGAGCCGATGAGAGTTCCTGCCCTGATCGCAGCGGGCGTCGCCCTGCTGCTGGCCCTGCTGGGCTCGGTGTTCGTGGTCAACGAAGGCCACAGCGCGATCGTGTTCCGCCTCGGCACCGTGGTGCGCGAGGACGTCGGCCCCGGCCTGCGCTTCAAGTGGCCGCTGATCGAAACCGCGCGCACCTTCGACCGCCGCCTCAAGGTGCTGCCGGCCGAGCCGGAGCGCTACCTCACCGCCGACAAGCTCGACGTCAGCGTCGACTTCTTCGCGCTCGGCCGGATCGAGGACATGCGCCGCTTCTTCCAGGCCACCGGCGGCAACGAAGACGTCGCGGCCGAGCGCCTGGCGCCGATCATCCGCGACTCGCTGCGCAACGAAATCAACTCGCTCAAGCTGCTCGACGTGGTCAAGGGCGACCGCGAGGCGGTGGTCGGCAAGCAGTTGGAGGCGATCAACCGCGGCGCCTCGACGCTGGGCGTGAAGATCCTCGACATCCGGATCAAGCGCATCGACCTGCCGCAGGACAGCAACGTGCTGCAGTCGGTCTACAACCAGATGCGTTCGCAGCGCCTGCAGGTGGCCAGCCAGCTGCGCGCGGAAGGCTTCGAGCAGTCGCAGGCGGTGCGCGCGACGGCCGACCGCGACAAGACCGTGATCCTGGCCGAGGCCGAGCGCGACGCGCAGCGCCTGCGCGGCGAAGGCGACGCCGAGGCCGCGCGCCTGTACGGCGAGGCGGCGGCGAAGGACCCCTCGTTCTTCGCGTTCCAGCGCAGCCTGGATTCCTACCGCAAGGCCTTCGCCGACGGCCAGAGCGTGATCGTGCTCGACCGCGACGATCCGTACCTGCAATACCTCAAGTCCGACCGCTGAGGCCGGCCGATGGCCGGCGAGCTGTGGCGGGCCCTGTGCCTGGTGGCCGTGTTGGAGGGGCTGGTGTTGTTCGTGTCCCCGCACGGCTGGAAGCGCGCCGCCGAGCAACTGCGCTCCTTGCCCGATCCGCATTTGCGCGCGGTCGGCGGGATCGTGGTGACGATGGCGCTGACCGCGCTGTGGTGCTTGCGCGGCGTGTGAGCGAGCGCGCGCGATGCGCGCCGGCGACGATGGCGTTGCGGCATCGCGGCGAAAATCCATTCGCGGCGGCCGGAATCCATCCAGCACCGCCACCTCGACGAAAGCCGGAGCCCACCCAGCACCGTCATTCCGGCGAAAGCCGGAATCCATTTTGATCTTGCTTCTGCGCGGCTTTAGCCCGCCCGCAACAGCGCAAAGTCAAAATGGATTCCGGCTTTCGCCGGAATGACGGTGGGGGAGCGACGCGGGGCGCTGCGCGACGAGCGTCCAACCGCTGTCCAATCGCTGTCCAATCGCTGTCCAACCGCCGTTTGATCGCCGTTTGATCGCCGCTCCACCGCGCCCCAACCTCGCTCACCCAATCTCCCGCCGCTTGACCGGCTTCAAGCGCGCGCAGCGATGCCCATCACCCAAATGCGGACATGTCCGCACGCGCTGCGAATCCTTCCCGCGGCGTCCGGATTCGTTCCCGCTTTCGCCCTGTCCCCCGCGCCGCGCGCCGTCTAGAACCGACGGCGGCCGGCGCCTGCGCGGAGCCGTCCGGCGGGGAGCGCCGGACCCGCGGCGCGTCGAGCCTTCTCCGTCGAGGCCGCCGCCGCGCCGCATCCGCTAGCCGGGGCGCGCGCCGTCCACGACGCCGCCAACGCCCCATCGCGCTAATGGAGTCAGCGTCATGAAGCAGATCCCGTCGTTGCGGCGCAGCGCGCTCGCGCTTGCGTTGCTCTCGCTCAGCGGTTCGGCCCTGGCCGCCACCTGTCCGGCGTACAACCCGTCGAACAAGGCCAACAAGCTGTACCTGGTGTTCCCGACCGCCAACATCGCCTATCCCTCGTTCGGCTTCACGCCCGGCTCGGTCACCAACCCGGCTGCGCCGTTCTCGGCCGCCGACCTGCCCAGCTACACCGGCACCACCGCTGCCTTGCGCGCCGCGGTCAAGCACGTGGTCGAACTGGATTACTGCGAGTTCAACGTGCAGGTGCTCGACACCACGACCCTGCCGCCGACGACTTTCGCGCGCCGCAACACGGTCGCGGTGACGACCAAATCCGACATCGCCGACGGCCTGTTCGGCCTGGCCCAGGCGGTCGACACCGGCGATGCGACCGCGGTCGATTTCTCCTATGTCTGGGGCAAGACCTACCAGGACTGGACCGGCGGCTCCGGCGGCGCGCTCAACGGCGCCAGCTCCACCCTCGACCGCTGGGCCAACTCCATCGGCGGCACCGCCGCGCACGAAGCCGGCCACAACTACGGCCTGGCCCACAACACCACGCTCAATCCCGGCGAGGACACCTTCAAGCACCACGTCATGCCCGCCGGCGGCAGCCTCACCGCCGAGGACCGCGCCGGTTACCGCCGCCATTTCAGCGATACCGAATTCTCGATCCTCGCCGCCAACGTCGGCCTGTCGCTGCAGACCATGTGGAACTGGGACCTGGTCAACCCCAACGCCAATCCCGCGCACAGCCTGGAGATGCGCGTGCTGCATCCGTCCAGCACCGCGCCGTCGATCGACTGGGCCTACGCCGGCTGCAACAGCCCGTGGATCAACCCGACCGTGATCGGCCCGATCGGCCCGGCCGAAACCTTCCAGGGCGGCACCTACTATCCCTACACGGTGAAGTGGAGCACGCCGAATCCGGCCTGGGGCACCGGCAGCTGCACCGGCTTGCCGGGCGCGCCGGGGCAGGCGCCGGGCGGCATCTTGTTCCACATCGGCGCGTCCTTCATGGGCGTGAACTTCAACCTGTCCACGCCCAACCCGATCGTCATCAAGGACATCACCCTGCGCGATTCCTCGAGCACGGCGATGGCGTTGAACCCGCGCTTGCATGCGTTCGACGCCGGCACGCTCGACACCATCGGCAATCTCAACCTGGGCGTGTTCAACGTCGCCCAGGTGCCGCTGCGCCTGCAGAACCTGCAGGTGCGCGAGCTGCCGCGGGTGCTGGGGCTGGACCAGATGGTCGCCAACGGGCGCATGGCCGATTTCGCCGGCCAGGAGTTCAGCCCCTGGGCCAAGACCGAGCGCACCTTGGTGCAGGAGCGCACCAGCCGTCCCGGCGAGGCGATCTCGCTGCCGGTGGCGAACGTGTCGCAGCCGCGCCACGTCTACCAGGTCATCACCGCCGACGACTGCAAGCAGGGCGACAGCTTCCTCAGCGGCCGCGACGTGGCCGACTGCAAGCCGGGCACCGCGATCGACTTGTTCCCCTCGACCACGATGTACTTCACCGCCAACAGCGTCGACGACAACGCCACGTATTGGGATCCGACCCGGCGCGAATACGTGCGCGGCCCGCTGGTGTCGCGCACCTACTACCAGGTGACCGGACGGCGCCTGGACCGCAACAAGAACGGCGTCGACGACTACATCGACGAGCGCCAGGGCAAGTGAGCCGCCGCGCCGTCGGAGCACGCGCTCCGGCGGCCGCGGTGCGGACCGCAACTCCATCGCTTCAAGGGCGCGCCGCGCGTCGGACCGCGGCGCCGCTGCGGGCCCGGCGCAAGGCCGGGCCCGCGTTTTCGTTCGTGTCCGAATTCAGCCCAGCTGACGCACTTTCGAGCCGAAGCAACGCAAGACCTTTTCGCTGAGGACGAAATCGCCCTTTGCTGTCGCGATGGGCGAACCATCCTTTCATTGGATCTGCCTCCCTGTGCGGTCGTGGCGGGCGTACGACGGCGCACGCAGCCGGCGTCCCGCCGGCATGCCTGCGATCGGATGCTGCTCCGCGGCGATCTTGGCCGGGCTCGGGAGGGGCATCCAGGGCGAGGTGTCGGCCGAGGACTTCCAGCGCCCCGGCCCGGTTTTCGCCGCGACCGCAGGGCCCGGACCGGGCCGGCAGATGAATGCCGGCGCCTCTGGGCAAGGCCGGTCGCGACATTTCGCCAAAATCGGACCGTTCTGGGGTGGCCTTGCCCCCCCGAAACCCGGATAATGCACAAAAGCCGGACGGGGCCATCCCCGCCGGCTTTTTTCCGTTCATGGCCCTGTGGCGCGGCATCGGCTGCGACTGGGCGCGGGCGGACCTTGCGGCATCCGCCGCCTTCACAGCTAAAAAGCGCAGGAGTTTGGACTCATGGGTCAGTCAGTCGTCGTTCTCGGTGCCCAGTGGGGCGATGAAGGCAAGGGCAAGATCGTCGACCTGCTGACCGAGCAGATCGGCGCCGTCGTGCGCTTCCAGGGCGGGCACAACGCCGGCCACACCTTGGTCATCGGCGGCAAGAAGACCGTGCTGCACCTGATCCCCTCGGGCATCCTGCGCGAAGGCGCGCTGTGCCTGATCGGCAACGGCGTGGTGCTCAGCCCGGCCGCGCTGCAGAAGGAAATCGGCGAGCTCGAGGCGACCGGCGTGGAAGTGCGCTCGCGCCTGAAGATCAGCCCGGCCACGCCGCTGATCATGCCGTACCACATCGCCCTGGATCAGGCCCGCGAAAAGGCCGCCGGCGGCAAGGCCATCGGCACCACCGGCCGCGGCATCGGCCCGGCGTACGAGGACAAGGTCGCGCGCCGCGGCATCCGCGTGGCCGACCTGCATTACCCGGCCCAGCTCGCCGAACAGCTGCGCACCGCGCTGGACTATCACAACTTCGTGCTGACCAAGTACCTCGGCGTCGATGCCGTCGACTACCAGCAGACGCTCGACGAAGCGCTGGCGTTCGGCGAATACGTCGAGCCGATGAAGTCCGACGTCGCCGGCATCCTTCACGACCTGCGCAAGCAGGGCAAGCGCGTGCTGTTCGAAGGCGCGCAGGGCTCGCTGCTCGACATCGACCACGGCACCTATCCGTACGTCACCTCGTCCAACACCACCGTCGGCGGCGCGCTCGCCGGCACCGGCGTGGGCGCGGACTCGATCGACTACGTGCTCGGCATCGCCAAGGCCTACGCCACCCGCGTCGGCGGCGGCCCGTTCCCGACCGAACTGGACGACGAAGTCGGCCAGGGCATCCGCGACCGCGGCCAGGAATACGGCGCCACCACCGGCCGTCCGCGCCGCTGCGGCTGGATCGACATCGTCGCGCTCAAGCGCGCGGTGGCGATCAACGGCATCACCGGCCTGTGCATCACCAAGCTCGACGTGCTCGACGGCATGAAGACCTTGAAGATCTGCATCGCCTACGAATACCGCGGCAAGCGCACCGAGTACGCGCCGCTGGACGCGGCCGGCTGGGACGAGTGCACGCCGGTGTACCTGGAGTTCCCGGGCTGGGACGAGAACACCCACGGCATCACCGAGTGGGACAAGCTGCCGCCGGCCGCGCGCGCCTACCTGCGCGCGCTGGAAGAACTGGCCGGCTGCCCGCTGGCGATCGTCTCCACCGGCCCGGACCGCGACCACACGATGGTGCTGCAGGATCTTTGGGCGTAAGCCTGGGTCGATGCGAAATGAGAAAGCCCCGCGAATGCGGGGCTTTTCTTTTGCGCGGCACTCGCAGGGTGAGTTGCGTTCGAATCCTGCGTTCAGCGCGAGGGCGCGGACGGGCGTTGCGCCGCATCCGCGGCGGCGGGTTCCTGCACCGGCGCTTGCGTCGTTTCGATGCGCCGCATCGATTCTTCCACCGGCGTGTTCGTCGCTTCGCGCGTGGGAATGGTGGCGCGGTTCGCGTAAGGATCGGGATTGGCCGAGCGGCCCTGGACGCACAGCGATTCGCCGGCTGGCTGACCGTCGCCGGCGCGATTGAGACCGACCGAAACGATGCCGTCGAAACCGCGTTCGTGAGCGAGGCGACCGACGCAGGCGGCGACGCGTTCGCTGTTCGGGTTCCAGGCGATGCCGAGGTTGGATTCCATCTCGGCGACGGCGTCGCGGGCTTCGGCGTGGAGTTTGGCGGCGCGCGGGTCGGAAGGTTTCGGCGGCGCGGTTGCCGGGGGCTCGGGCGAGGGCAACGCGGGCTGCATATCGATGGCCGGCGCCGGGCGGTAGTTCTTGCCGCCGCGCGATGCTTCGATGGGTGTCGGCGGCTGGGCTTCGCGGATCCAGGCCTCGCGGTCTGCGTAGTCGTAGCGGCGTAGTTTGTCGTTGGGGTCTAGCAGGTAATAGGCCACGTCGGTGCGGTTGGCGAACAAGGATGGGGCGATATCCCAGTCGCCGGGCAGGGCTTTGTTGCGCGGGCGCGAGGACGGCAACTCATCGAGCTTCAGCGTGGCGGCCGCATCGAAGGATTGGCGGGCGTTCTCGCGGGTGTGGTTATGGACGACGGCCACGACATTTTCGACGCCGCCAGCGGCCTTGATCGCATCGCCGAGCGGCGCTGCGAAGGGATCGCCTTTCGTGTACAGCGGCGTCGTCTTGAGCTCGCCGCCGTCGCGATACACGGCCGCCACGTATTCGGCGCGGCCATGGTCGCTTTTGCTCTTTATCTCCAGCGCCAGTCGCTTGGCGAGCTCCTGGGTCTGCGCCAGATCGGGGTTGGTGTTGTTTCGCCCGATTTCTTCCATGAGTCACGTCCTTGCGATGGAGCGCTCGGTCAATCGCGGAACTCCAGCGTTCCGTCGGAGTGAAGGGTGAACATCACTCGCGGCAAGCCGGCCACGGTGCCGTTGCTGCGGTCCATGAAGCGAAGCTCGATCTCGGCGCCGCCGCCCGAACACACGACCCACGGGCGCTCCTGATAGGCGCCGTCGGGAATGCGTTTGTTGATCTCTTCGATCCAATGCTGCGCAACCGCCTTGCGACCCTTGGACAACCGCACGATGCGCGAGCGGTAGCCGTCGGCGGCGTCGATCCAGCGGGTTTCTCCCGAGATGCGGAAAAAGTCGCCATCGGCGTATGCGCAGCGGAACTCGAAGTCGTAGAGGGTCGTGCTCGCTTGCGCGTTTTCGACCGGGTCGGCGAAGGATGCGGGCGATCCGGTAGTCGAGCAGGCGCCCAGTGCGAGCACAGTCAATAAGAGCAACGGTGTCGCAGGTGCTGTGCGCATCGGTCTGTGCTCCTTGCGTGTTGAGCGTTCATGCAGGTCGAGGGCAGTGAAAACCCGCGCCGCGCACGCTGTCAACCGTCGTTCTGGGCTGCATCGAATTGCGGTGCCTAGGCGTGCCGGATTGGTTCCAACCAGTCCCCATTGAAACCGCCGCCCCGCGCCCAGCGGCCGCACGCGGCTGCCTATCCTGAGCGCCCCGATCACTCGATGCGCCCCCATGAAAAAGAACATCCTCATCGTCTACGCCCACCCCGAACCGGCCTCGCTTAACGGCGCGCTCAAGGACGCGATGAGCGAGCATCTGCGCGCGCAGGGGCATGAGGTCGAAGTCAGCGATCTGTATGCGATGGGCTGGAAAGCCGCGGTGGATGCGGCCGATTTCCCGCAGCGCGACGCGGCCGCGCGCTTGCGCGTGCCGAAGGATTCGCATGCGGCTTTCGCCGCCGATGCGCTCACTAATGACGTGCGCGCCGAGCAGGACAAGCTGCGCCGCGCCGATGCGCTGATCCTGCAGTTTCCGCTGTGGTGGTTCTCGATGCCGGCCATCCTCAAGGGCTGGTTCGACCGGGTGTATTCCTACGGCTTCGGTTACGGCGTGGGCGAGCATTCCGACACCCATTGGGGCGATCGCTACGGCGAGGGCGCGCTGGCCGGCAAGCGCGCGCTGGTGTCGGTCACCGCCGGCGGCTGGCAGCCGCATTACGCGCCGCGCGGGATCAACGGGCCGATCGAGGATCTGCTGTTCCCGATCAACCACGGCCTGCTGCATTACCCCGGCTTCGAGGTGCTGCCGCCGTTCGTGGCCTATCGCAGCGACCGGCTCGATGCCGAGCAGTTCGAACAGACCCGCGCGGCGCTGCTGCAGCGTGTGGACGGTTTGTGGCGCGATGCGCCGATCGCGTTCCGGCGCCAGAACGGCGGCGATTACGAGCTGCCGTCGCTGCTGCTCAAGCCCGGCCGCGAAGCCGGCGGCGAACGCGGTTTCGCCCTGCACGTGACGCCCGCCGGCGCGGTTTGAGGCTCGCCGGAGCCGTTGAGAGACAGGTAGCTGAACCCCTAACGCGGGCCTGAGGCTGACAAAAGAGTGCGTAGTGGCACAAAATATTTGTGCTGTACGTCACATTTCTGTTCAGTTTGTTCAGGCGAGAACTCGCCGCCCGCTGCCGGACGTCGCGCTGAAACCAGCGCGGCGCCCGTCCCGCCTCGCGGGTTCTGGCCGGGCGCGGCGGCGCACAGGGGGAGTCCGGCGGCTTATGAAGACAGTCTTGCAGCGCGGCCCGCGAGGGCCGCGCCTCGTGTTGGCGGCGGCCTTGGCGCTGGCGGCGGCGTTGCCGGCGCAGGCGCAGGTGCAGCGCACCTTCGTCAATCTCGGTTTCGAGCAGCCCGACCTGGGCACCGGCGCCTGCGTCGGCTATTTCGCCGGCCCGCAGCAGGTGACCGGGTGGAACACCACCCATCCCAGCCGCGCCACCGGCGGTTGCGGCATCGTCGCCAATCCGGCCACCGGGCCGATCATCGAGTTGTGGGGCAACAGCTTCAATGGCACGCCCGCGCGCGCCGGCAAGCAGCACGCCGAACTCAATGCCGACCAGGCCTCGCGCATCTACCAGAACATCTGCCTGACCAACGGCGAGGTGATCGGCTGGCGGCTGAGCCATCGCGGCCGCAATTCGGCGTCCACGCCGGACGTGATGAGCTTCGGCATCAACGCCTCCGGCAGCAACGGCGTCGGCGTGACCAGCGAGATCGCGCGCATCGGCACCACCAACAACGGCACCGACCGGGTCGATACCGGCGGCACGCCGTCTTCGGCCACGCAAGGCACGCTGACCATCGGCGCCACCGCCGACGGCTGGCGCGACTACAACGGCAGCTTCACCTACAACGGCGGCACCGGCGTGCAGCAGGTCGGCTTCGCCGCGGTCAGCAGCAGCGGCGGCATTTCGCTGGGCAATTTCCTCGACGAAATCCAGATCACCCTGCGCCCGTACATCGAGTTCGACGCCGCCAACTACACCGTGCGCGAAGGTCAGAGCGCCGGCCTGCCGCGCCTGCGCGTGATCGGCACGGTGCCGGCCGGCGGCATCGTCGTGCCGGTGCGGATCACCGGCGGCACCGCGACCCAGGGCAGCGACTACACCGTGTCCAACGGCAGCGGCACCACGATCAATGTGGCGATCCCGGCCGGCACCTACGACAACACCAGCTTCGATCTGCCGATCGCGGTGGTCGACGATGCGGTCATCGAAAACAACGAGACCGTCACCTTCGCCGCCCAGCCCAGCGCCAACGACTACACGCTGACCTCGACCACCACCTGCGCCACCGGCAGCGCCGGGCAGACCACGGCGACGCTGACCATCCTCGACAACGACGTCGATGTGCTGACCACCAAGCAGGTCGACAACGCCACGCCGGCGCCGGGCGGCACGGTCCGCTTCACCGTGACCTTCCGCAACAACACCGCGCGGCCGACCGTGGCCGATACCACCGTGCACGACGCCACGGTCAACATCGCCGACGCGGTGCCGACCGGGCTGACCTTCACTGCGTGGACGTGCACGCCGATCGGCAACGCGACCTGTCCGGCGGCCAGCGGCACCGGCGCGATTTCCGCCAGTGCGACACTGCCGGCCGGCAATGCCGTGGCCGGCGCCGGGCTGACCTACGTCATCGACGCCCGGGTCGCCGCCGGCCAATGCACGGCGGTGGCCAACACCGCGACCATCCAGGCCACCGCGCCGTTCGCCGAAGGCGCATCGGCGCAGGCCGGCTTCGTCACGCCGGCGCCGGGCGGCAACGCCAACAACAGCGCCAGCGCGTCGGTCGACCCGGTGTGCGTGTCGCTGTCGCTGAGCAAGAACGACGGCAGCGCGACCTATACCCCGGGCGGCACCGCCGATTACCTGCTGCGCGCCTGCAACGCCAACGGCCCCGACGTGGCCGCCGGCGCCAGCGTCAGCGACACGCTGCCGCGCGGCGTGAGCCTGCGCGGCGCGTGGTCGTGCCGCAGCGTGTCCGGCGGCGGCAGTTGCCCGGCCGGCGGCGGCGCGGCCGGCGACACCAGCGTGGCGGTGGCGAACCTGCAGTTGCCGGTCGGCGCCTGCGTGGAGATCACCGTGCCGGTGAATTTCTCCGCCAATCCGGGCGCTTACTAAAGCCCCGCGACGCCGGCGACGGCCGCACCGGGCGACACGAAACGGCGGGGCGCGAGCTCCGCCGTTTGCTTTTCTGCGGCCCGCGCACTCGGGCCCGGCGCCGGGCCGAGGCGGCGGTTAAAACGGCGGATCGGGGCGGCTCAGGTCGTTTTGTTCAGTTTTTACGCCAAAACTGTGACCTGGTTCCGGCTACAAACCCATCGGGTTCTTGTTAGGCTGCCCGCTGCCACGGTACGTGGCCGTATGTCGTCCCGCGCCACGGTAGGGGTACCGTCGCGCCGCAGCACTCCCGCCGGTCCGGCGGGGCTCGGGGAAAGTCCGTCAGGTACTCAGGAGGAGTCGCTATGTCCGATGTGCAGGCGCCGTCGCTGGCCGCCCAAGTATTCGCCGATCCGGTCGTGGCCGAGCTGGCCGACGCCGTCGCCGCCGGCGATCGCGGCGAAATCCGCCGTCTGGCCGCACGCGCGCATTCGTCCGCGCTGGCCGCGCGCGGCGACAAGAACGTCACCTTGCTGGAGTGGGCGGTGTTCAACCAAAGCCCCGACGGCCTGGACGAACTGCTCGCGCTCGGCGCCGATCCTTCGCAGCCCGGCGTCGACGGTTCCACCGTCGTGCATCTGGCGGCGATGGCGCGCGATCCGGTCTATCTGGAAACGCTGCTCGCGCGCGGCGCCGATCCCAACGTCGAGCACGCCCACACCGGCGCCGCGCCGCTGGCCGCGGCGCTGATGGGCGAGCGCGCGATCCAGTTCCGCCGCCTGCTCGCCGCCGGCGCCGATCCGTGCCACGCCGACCGCATGGGCAACACCGCGCTGCACGTCGCCGGCAAGGTCAACCAGCCGGATCTGGCGCTGGAACTGCTCAAGGCCGGCACCGACCCGCTGGCGCGCAACGCCCAGGATGTGACCTTCCAGCGCTACGCCTTCATGACCCCGCCGAGCCTGCTCAGCGCCCAGGCCCGCGCCGACCGCGAGGCCCTGGTGGGCTGGATGCGCGATCGCGGCATCGCCCTGGAAAACGGCTGATCCGCGCGCTGCGCCGCGATCGCCGCGGCGCGCGCATCGCCGACATGCACCTCAGGAACCAGGTACGCCAAGGAATTCAGGAGACCGCAGGATGAGCCAGCAGACCCCGCCGCAGTCCTTCGCCGACGAAGTGCGCGGCACCCAGGCTAAGCCGATCGACAAGACCTTGTCGCGGCTGATGGACGACCTGTACGACCAGGGCCCCGGCATCGACGGCTTCAAGCCGCTCAGCGCCGATCAGCTGCGCAGCAAGGGCATCGACCCGGCCGGTTTGGAGAACAAGGACTCCGGCTTTCTCGCCCGCGTCTACGGCGACGAGCACGGCCATTACGTGGTCGCCTTTTCGGGCACCGACGAAGGCAAGGACTGGCTGAGCAACTTCCGCCAGGGCCTGGGCTTCGAGGACGCGCAGTACAACCAGGCCATCGCGCTGGCGCGCGAGGCCAAGGTCGCGTTCGGCGACGAGGTGGTGATCACCGGCCATTCGCTCGGCGGCGGCCTGGCCGGCGTGGCTTCGATTTCCAGCGGCATTCCGGCGGTGACCTTCAACGCCTCGGGCGTGCACGACAAGACGCTCGAGCGCATCGGCATCGACGCCGACGCGGCCAAGCGCGAAGTCGCCGACAACGGCCAGATCCGCCGCTACGCGGTCAAGAACGAAATCCTGACCGACCTGCAGGAGCACAGCATCCCGCTGAAGTGGGCGATGCCCGACGCGGTCGGGCACAAGATCGAATTGCCCGATCCGGACCCGCAATCGTTCTGGCAGAAGTTGATTCCCGGCAGCGGCATCAAGCACGGCATCGACATCCATTACATCGAAGCGGTGATCAAGGCGCAGGAACAGGCGATGCCGGGCGAGCGCGGCCATGATCCGGGTCGCGCCGGCGCGGCGCGCGACGACGTCTCCCGCGCCGGCGCGGCGCGCGACAGCGACGGCGTGGCGCTGGGCGATCCGACCCATCCGCACAACGGCATGTACCAGCAGGCGCTGCACGGCCTGCGCGGGCTGCCGCCCGGGGCGATGGAATTCGGCGGCGAGCAGGGCTACCGCAACGCCGCCGCGCACGCGGTGGTGGACGCGAACGGGCAGGGCATGCGCGCCATCGACCACGTCGTCGCCGGACGCGACGGCAGCGGTTTCTTCGCGATCGAAGGCGGGCTGCAGGATCCGGGCCACCGCCGCGTGTTCGTCGATCAGCAGCGCACCCAGTCGGCGCCGGACGCCGCCGCATTGGCGCAGGCGCCTGCCGAAGCGGCGCCGGCGCAGGAAAACAAGCGCGCCGTGCTGAGCTGACGCGCGGTTGCACTACGCCCGCGCCGCGCAACCGCGGCGCGGGCATCGCCGCCGCGGCCGCACGCGGCTCAGGCTCAGGCCTTCCAGGCGCCCGCCGGCTGGCGCACGGCCACGTTGAGCCGGTTCCACACATTGATGTTGGCGATCGCCAACAGCAGCGCGGACAGCGCTTTTTCGTCGTAGTGGTGCGCGGCTTCGTTCCACACGTCGTCGGACACCGGCTCGGGCCGGTCGCTGATCCGGGTCAGCGCTTCGGTCAGCGCCAGCGCCGCGCGCTCGGCGTCGCTGAAGCCCGGCACCTCGCGCCAGGCCGCGACCGCGAACAGGCGCTCGGCGCTCTCGCCGGCCTTCAGCGCCGCGCGCGCATGCATGTCGACGCAGGCGCCGCAGCCGTTGATCTGGCTGGCGCGCAGCTCGACCAGGGCGAGCGTGGTTTCGTCCACGCCCTGGTGCTGGGTCGCGGCCTTGAGCGAGAACAGCGCCTTCATCGCGGCGGGCAGCTGCTGGGCGGGGTGGGACATGCGGGCTTGCAGGGTCATGGCGGAACTCCGGTAGGTCGGGGACGGGATGTCGCCCCGGCGCTGCATTCGGTGATCGCAGCGCTGGGTCGTACCGGTTCGACGGGCCAGCGCGGCGCAACGTGACATCGCCGCGCGAACGCCGGTTTCAGCGCAGCCGCCGCAGCAGTTCCGCGGCCACGCCCGGCGCCGAGGCCGGGTTCTGCCCGGTGATCAGTTCGCGGTCGCTCACCACCTGCGGCGTCCACGGCTCGACGTTGCTCTGGTAGCGCACGCCCGCGGCCTGCAACGCGGCCTGCGGGTAGAACTTCATCGCCCCGCCGCCGAGCTGCGGCTTGGCGATCTCTTCCTCGCGGTCGCTGATGACGGTGACCCGGTAGCCGCGATAGATCCACTGCGGCGGCGCCGACAGCCGGCGCCCGGCGGCCAGCGCGGCGGCGAAGCCGGCGGCGTCGGGCAGGGTCGACAGCAGCGCGATCGGGCCGTGGCAGACCAGCGCGGTGGTCTTGCCCTTGGCGTGGAAGTCGCTCAGCAGCCGGCCCAGGGCCGGGCTCGCCAGCAGGTCCTGCATCGGCGCGTGGCCGCCGGGCACGTAGACCGCATCGAAGCGGTCGTAGCCGATCTGCGCCACCCGCTCCAGGCTCAGCACCGGCGACTTGTCCGGCGCGGTCAGCGCCAGCTTGTCCAGCAGCGCCTGGTGCGCGCGCAGCGCCTGCGCGTCGCCGCCGAAGTACATCGGATCGACCGAGCCGCGGTCCAGGCTCGGCGCGCGGCCGAGCGGGGTGGCGAAGCTGACCTCGTGGCCGGCGTCGAGCAGCGCCTTGACCGGCTGCATCAGTTCGTTGAGGTAGAAGCCGGTGCGGAAGGTCTTGCCGTCCTTCAATTCCAGATGGTCGGAATCGGACAGCACCACCAGCACATGCGCGGCCTGGGCGTTGCCGAAGGACAGGGCCAGCGCCAGGGCGGCGCCGATGAGGCCGAAACGTTTCATTGCAGGGCTCCTGAGCAAGGACGGGGACGATGGCCGGCACTGTATTGCCTGCTTTGCCGGCGATAAAATCCCGAAACGCGAATTGATTTGTTCTTCAGGAGCAAAGATGAGCCGCCGCTTCGATCACCTCGGCGACGTGGAAACCTTCATCGCGGTGGTCGAGCACGGCTCGCTGACCGCCGCGGCGGTGGCGCTGGCAACCACGCCCTCGGTGGTCAGCCGGGCAGTGGCGCGGCTGGAGCAGCGCCTGGGCGCGCAGCTGCTGCGCCGCACCACCCGCCGCCAGGGCCTGACCGAAGCCGGCCGGCTGTACCTGGAGCAGGCGCGCGCCGCGTTCGCCCAGATCGACGAGGCCGAGCGCGCGATCCAGGGCCAGGGCGGCGAACTCAGCGGCCGCGTGCGCCTGAGCGTGCCGACCACCTACGGCCACTACCGTCTGCCGCCGCTGCTGCGGCGCTTCGCCGAGCGCTATCCACGGGTGCGGGTCGAGCTCAACATCGCCAACCGCAACGTCGACCTGGTCGCCGAAGGCTTCGACCTGGCGGTGCGGCTGGGCCCGTTGCCCGACAGCGGGCTGGCCGCGCGCAAGCTCGAGGACGCGGCGCTGTGCGTGGTCGCCTCGCCCGACTACCTGCGCCGGCGCGGCGAGCCGCGCACGCTCGACGACCTCGCCGCGCACAGCGTGTTGCCGTTCCAGATGCCGAGCACCGGCCGCATCGCCCAGTGGCAGTTCCGTCAGGACGGGCGCGACATCGACTGGACGCCCGATTCGCCGCTGCAGGTGAGCGACGACGTGCTCGGCGTGGTCTCGCTGGCCGAGCACGGCCTGGGCCTGTGCCAGAGCTACGACTTCGTCGTCGCGCAGCGTCTGGCGGCGGCGACGCTGGTCGAGACTTTGCCGCATCTGCGCGGTCGCGCGCGTGCGTTCTCGCTGATCTACGCCCCGCACCGGCGTTTGTCGGCGGCGTCGCGCGCGCTGATCGACGCGCTGGTCGGCGAAAGCTGAGCGGCAGTTATCCGTCGCGCGCGAAAAACCGCGCAGCCGGTCTCGTGGTTACAAGTCGCGCACACTTGCGCACATCGCATCGGGTATTTCGTGAACGCGGTCGCGAACGGCGGCGACGCCGGCGCGGCCGCACCGCGTCGCGCGTCGCCAGCGAACCGCGACGCAGGCGATGGCGCACCGACCTCCCGGTCCGCATCGCCGCACCCGCACTGTCGTACCCGCACGGCCGTACCGACGCATCGCCACCGCCGCACGCGGCGGCGGCGCGATTAAACAACTCTTAAAACCCCGCCGTTAGCGTCGTGGCGCGCGTTCGCGCGCCGCGACGGCCGACTGCTGCCTTTCCTCCCCACCATCAGGACATTCCTTTCATGCGCATCGTTCGCATCGTTCCTTTGCTGCTGCTTTCGCTTCCTGTCGCGGTATCCGCCCAAGTCCGCAAAGACGGAGAAGAGCGCGCCGACATGGCGCCGTCGAACTGGAGCGTCGGCATCGCCGCCGGCAGCCGCACCGAGCTGTACGCCGGCGAAGGCAACCACACCCGGGTCATCCCGTTCTTCGGCTACGAGGGCGAGCGCTTCTACTTCCGCGGCATCACCGCCGGCTATCACCTGATCAAGCGCGAGGACGTGGTGGTCGACGTGTTCCTGGGCGGGCGCCTGGACGCGATGGACGCCAAGGACTTCGGCCGCCGCGACCTGGCGCGGCGCGGCATCAACCGCGACTTGCTGTCCGACCGCGACGACAGCGTCGACGCCGGCGCCTCGGTGAGCTGGCGCGGCAGCGCCGGCGAAGTGCAGTTGGAGGTCAAGGCCGACATCCTCGACGTCAGCGGCGGCTTCCAGGCCGACGCGAGCTATCGCTACCCGATGCAGGCCGGCCAGTGGCTGCTGACGCCGGCGGTCGGGGTGACGGTGCTGTCGAAGGACCTGGCCAACTACTACTACGGCACCCTCGACAAGGAAGTGCGCCGCGGCGTCGTCGCCTACCGTCCGGGCAGCGCGACCATTCCGTATGTCGGCGTGACCGTGGCGCGGCCGTTCGCGGAAAAGTGGCGGTTCATGGCCAATGTCGGCTATCAGGTGCTGCCCGACGAGATCAAGGACAGCCCGTTGATCGCCGAAGACACCGATGGCGTGGCGCAGGCGTTTTTTGGGGTGGTGCGGAGTTTCTGATTCGAAGGGCGTCGCTGCCCTCACCCCAACCCGCACCCCGGCCCGAACGCAGAGCGTTCGGGCGTTCGGTGCTGCGCGAGCCGATGGCTCGCAAGCGCAGCCCCTCACCCCGCAAGCGGGAGAGGGGCTAAAGCAATAGCGCCGCCCTGGCTGTTCCTTCTCCCGCTAGCGGGAGAAGGTGCCCCAAAGAGCCTGCCCCTGCGAAAGCAGGGGGGCGGATGAGGGCACGCGCCCTCAATACAACGGCGTCCCCGCCTTGTAAGCCGCCACAAACCCTTCCCAATCCAGCTCCACCTGCGCGGCATACGCGAACGCGAACGCGCGGATCTCCGACTTCAATCCGCTCTTGCTCGTCACCGCATCGCTGACCTGCTTGTCGATGCTGTAGCTCACCACCGCGCTGTCGTAATCCTGATCGGCCAGGGCGTGCGCGCTGGCCAGCGCCTGGCCGAGGTAGCCGGCGGCGGTGTCGAGCTTGCCCGCGCTGTCGAGCTTGGCCGGATCGAAGTCCTCCTGGAACGGCGACTTCTCGTGCACGTAAAACGGCACCCCGGCGACGCTGGCGTAGCCGATCAACACCTCGGCGTTGCTGACCTGGGCCTTGGCCGTGCGTGCCACGCGCATGCCTTCGTGGCTGTCGTAGGCGCTCACCGGCAGCCGGCCCGGCGCGGCCGCGATCACCGCGCTGTCGGCTTCCTGCTTGAACTCCAGGATCACATCGTCGGAGGTCGACGAGGTCGCGCCTTCCACCAGCACGTAATAGCGCGCGCGGCCGAGGCTGCCGACGCCGGAACCGAGTTTGCGGCGCACGTCCTTGACCGTATAGAACGCAGCCGGATAGCGCTTGGACGAAGCGATCGAGGAAACATAAGCGGCCATCGACGAAGTCACCGCGCTGTAGCTCGCCGCCGGCACCGCGACCAGGTTCGACAGCGACTGGAAGCGGCGCGCGGAGCCGGCGATTTCGGTGTACTTCGACAGCAGGCTGGCGCGGCTCTTGCCGTCTGCCTTGCCGATGGTGTCGTCGACCACGCCGGTGGTGGTGTCCTTGTTCAAGCGGAAGCTGCTTTCGCTGTCGTTGCCCTTGAACGCGCCCATCTGGTCGACGTAGGCGCCGACCAGGGTCTCCACCGCGGTGCCGATGGCTGCGTCGCTGAGGCCGTTGTCGCGGCCGGCCAGCACCAGGCTGGCGGCGAGCCGGCGCAGGTCCCACACGTACTGGCCGAGATAGCCTTCGTCGAAGTCGGCGACCTTGAACACCGCCTTGCCGCTGCTGTCGCGCGAGGCGTCGAAGTTGCCCAGGTGGGCATCGCCGCCGATCCAGGTGTAGCCGGTCTGGGCGCTGGTGTAGGCCGAGGCGGGCAGGGTCTTCATGTCCTGGAAGAACAGGTGCGCGGTGCCGCGGTAGAACGCGAACGGGCCGCCGGCCATGGTCGCCAGCTTGGTGTCGAGCTCGCCCTTGGCGCCGGCGGCGTAGGGGTGGTTGTGATCGCGGATCTGCTCCACGACCCAGCCGTCGCGCGCGCTGGCGGCGTCGGCGGGAACCTGGGCGCAGGCGGCCAGGGCGAGAGCGAGGGCGAGCGACGAGGCGCGGATCGACATGCGGACAGTCCTTGACAGAAGCCGCGCGGACGCGGCGGCGTTGCCGAGTCGATCACCGGCATATGTCAGCGGCGTGAACGCGCGCGGCGCAGGCGCCGGCGGAGACTGGCGCGGCGGCGCGAAATGCAGTTGCATGGAGGCCTGGATCCGCATGGGACAAGGACGCCTCGATGGCCTGGTTGCGCCGATTATCGCTCTTGCTGGCCGTGCTTGCGGCCGCCTTGGCCGCCGTATTGTTCGCCGTGGTCCAGCCCGGCGTGGACCCGCGCCCCACCACGCCGCCGGCCGCCGACGCCCAGCGCCTGCGCGAGGACGTGAAGCGGCTGTCGGTGGATTTCTACCCGCGCAGCTACGACCGGCCGGAGAACCTCGACCGGGTCGCGGCCTGGCTGCGCGAGGAATTCGAGCGCGCCGGCGCGCGGGTCGAGTACCAGCCGGTGACCGTGGAAGGGCAGGCCTACCGCAACGTGGTCGCGCGTTTCGGCCCCGACACCGGGCCGTTGCGGGTGATCGGCGCGCACTACGATTCCTACGCCGACACCGGCGCCGACAGCGGCGATGCGCGCGGCTACTCGCCGCGCACCCACACGCCCGGCGCCGACGACAACGCCAGCGGCGTGGCCGGCCTGCTGGAGCTGGCGCGCATGCTCGGCCGCGCGCCGCCGACGCAGCCGATCGAACTGGTCGCCTACACCCTGGAAGAACCGCCGCATTTCCGCAGCGAACACATGGGCAGCGCCTGGCACGCGCGCGCCCTGCGCGAATCCGGGCGCGAGGTCGAATTCATGCTGTCGCTGGAAATGATCGGCCGCTTCAGCGACCGGCCCGGCAGCCAGACCTATCCGGTGCGCGGCATGCACCGCCTGTATTCGGACCGCGGCGATTTCGTCGTCGTGGTCGGGCGCCTGGGCGATTTCGGCCTGAGCCGCCGGGTCAAGGCAAGGATGGCCGGCGCTTCGCCGCTGCCGGTGCACTCGATCAACGCGCCGCCGCTGCTGGTGCAGGGCGTGGATTTCTCCGATCACCTGTCGTACTGGCGCGAAGGATTTCCGGCGCTGATGATCGGCGACACCGCGTTCCTGCGCAGCCGCCGCTACCACCAGGCCGACGACACCTTCGAGACCCTGGACTACGCGCGTATGGCGCAGGTGGTGCAGGGCGCGTATGCGGTGGCGACGCAGCCTTGAGCTATCCGATAGAGTTCGCTGTCGAGAACGACGCCCGCACAGCACGATGAACGGACAAGACCAGGCCACCGATCAACGCGAACGGATCATCGTCTTGGAACTGGTCCCGGACCCGGCGCACGGCTGGGTGTTCGATCGCGGCCAACAGCGCTTCGCCGCCACCGCGCGCATCCGTTTCCTGCGGCGCGTTTCGGCCTACCGATCGCCCTTGCTCTGGGACCGGCTCAGCATCGACGAGCCGGAGCAAGGCTGTTCGCTCGGCTTCTCCATCCAGGTCATGCGGCGGTTGCAGGGCGAGGTGGTTTTCGAAGCCGGAGAAACGGTGGAATTCGCGCTGGACCTCTACGCCAAGCTGACCGAACACGCCGATCTGTGCGAGGAACTGCGCGAATTCCCGGCCGGGCCGGCGACGCTGTCTATCGGCTTCGCGCTGTACGCCAGGGAGCACTTGAGCGACGGCGGCGCCTGGGTTTCGGTTCCGATCGAGGTGGTCTGAGCGGCGCGCGGCCGGATCGGCGCGCGTCGCGTGCTTGTCGGCCGGCTCGCGGAAAGCCGGACTTGAGTAGTCGGGCGTTCGGCCTGCGCCGCCTCAATCGATCCGGTACACCCGCGCCTTCGGCATGTCCTCATCGACCTGCAGGAACCAGCGCCCGGCCACGCCCGGCACCACCACGATCTCCGGCTTGGGCATCGGCTTCTTCAGGCTCATCCGGCCCTTGAGCACCTTCCACTGCTGGCCGTTCTCCAGCTCGAACACGGTGCCCGGCTCCCAGCCCGACACGTCGTGCTTGAGCCGGCTCTTGATCGGCTCGTCGTTGAGGCCGATGAACTGGCCCGCGCCCGGGCTGCGCTCGCGCGGCGCGCCGGCGCCGACCTGTGGGCCGGCGTTGTCGGTGTTGCCGGCATCGGCCGCAGCGACGGCTTCGGCGCTGCCCGGCGCGCCTTCGTCGGCCTCGCGCAGCATGCGGTTGAGCTTGGCCAGCTGTTCGGCGCTGAGGCCGACCTCCTGCAACTGTTGCGCGCTCAGCTTGCGCTCGATCTCGACATAGGGTTTGCGCGCCTGCGCGGCGAAGGACAGCGCGAGCAGGGCCAGCAGCAGGGACGCGAGCTTGAACGGACGCATGGGGGATCGCCTGGGAATCGCTAGGAAGGAGGGGCGGCGGCAGACAGGTCCGTCAGCGGGACCGCTGCCGCGCGGCTCCGCGCAATTTATGGCTGTTTCGTGACAATGGCGCGACAGCGGTCTGAGTATCCGGGCCGTGGCGGCGCAAGGGCTGGCGCAGGCCGGCCTGCGCCGACGCGGGCGGGGGCGCGCAGGGTGCGGCGGACGGCTGCCGCAGCGCGCGCGTCCATGCGACCATCGCCGCCCCGGCGGCACAGGAACGAAGCGACATGAGCGAAGCCCTGCGGCGCCTGCTCGACGGGCTCGGGCACGATGACGACTGGTTGCGGCCGGATCGCTGGCGCGAGCGCGCGCAACTGCAGGAGCGGATCGAACGCCTGGCCCTGGCGCTTGGCGCCGATGCCGACGCCGCGGTCTTGGCCGCACGCGCCGACGCAGCGCAGGCGCGCATGGACGCGGCCGACGCCGACGCAGCCGCGGCCTTGCGCGCACGCATCTTCGCCGGCGAAGGCGCGCAGCTATTGCGCGAATGGCGGTCGGCCTCGCCGGTCGACGCGCACGGCGACGGCTACGACCCGCTCGATGCCTTGCTCGCCGCGGTGCTCGGATTGGTCGAACCGCGCGGCGAGATCGCCGCGCCCGCGCCGCAGACGGTGTTCTATCAGCCGACGCCGGCGCGGCATCTGCTCGACTTGCTGGCGCGGCTGGACCTGGGCGAACACGACGTGCTGATCGACCTGGGTTCCGGCCTCGGCCATTTGCCGTTGCTGGCCGCGGCGTGCACGCCGGCGCGCTGCATCGGCATCGAACACGAAACGGCTTACGTCGATAGCGCGCGCGCCGGTGCGCAGGCGTTGCGTCTGCAACGGGCGGAGTTCTTGCACGCCGACGCGCGCATCGCGGACCTGTCGGCGGGGACAGTGTTCTATCTGTATACGCCGTTCACCGGCGACCTGCTGGCGCAGGTGTTGGAGCGCGTGCGCGAGCTGGCGCTGCAGCGGCCGATCCGCGTCGCCAGCCTCGGCCCGTGCACGCGCACCTTGGCGGCGCAGCCGTGGCTGCGCTTGCTGGAGCCGGCGTGGTCGCCGGATCGGATCGCATTGTTCGCCGCCGGCGCGGCGTAGCGACGGCGATCAGCGGCCCGCGGTCGCCGCAACTGCGGCCGGCGTCGGCGCCGCGCGTACCGGCGAGACCAGCGCGGCGGCCACCAGCAAGGCCAGCGCGAACCAGCACGCCAGTTCGTGCAAGGACCGCCGACGGCGCCTGCGGCGCTCGGGATCGCGCCCGGCAAGCTTGAGCCGGTATAGCCGATCCAGCCGGCTGGGGTCGCGCGAGTGCGCGTGCGACCCCGCCTGCGCCTGCGGCCCCTGCTTCCGCGCGCTGGGTTCGGCGGCCGGCGGCCCGACCACGAGCCGTGCTGCGCCATCGGCGCGATGATCGACGCTCAACGATTCCATGTCGTGCTCTCCCCGCCGTCCTGCCGGCCGGTCCTTGCATGTGTTTGACAACGCGGCCGCCGCGCGCGGGCGGACAGGGCGCGCGGGCTCGCCGCGCCGCCGCTGCCGAAGCGGTTCAACGCGCTGCGACGGCGCCCCCGGCCAGGCGCGGCGGCTGCGGAGTAAGCTGAGCGCCTTCGCCACGGAACTCACCCATGCTCATCGAAGGCGCCTGCCACTGCGGCAACATCGGCTTCGCCCTGGACTGGCCCGGCGAGGCCGACGCCATCGCCGCGCGCGCCTGCGACTGCAGTTTCTGCATCAAGCACGGCGGCGTGTGGACCGCGCGCCCGGACGCGGCGCTGCGCCTGCATCTGCGCGATCCGCAGCGGGTCTCGCGCTATGCCTTCGGCACCCGGACCGCCGATTTCCTGGTCTGCGCGAGCTGCGGCGCGGTGCCGGCCGTGGTCAGCCGGATCGAGGGGCGGCTGTATGCGGTGGTCAACGTCAATGCGTTCGACAGCCTCGACCCGGGCCGGATCCAGCGCGCGCCCGCGTCGCTGGACGGCGAAAGCGAAACCGCGCGGCTGGAACGGCGCCAACGCAACTGGATCGGTGCGGTCGAGATCGTCGAAGGCGCTTGAGTGCCGCGGCGCGTCGCCGGCAAGACCGACGCACGCACCGATAACCGCGACGCAGCATCGCGAAGGATCGCCGGAGCCCGCTATGTCCGAACCGCGTTCGCTGTATTTCCACGAAGACGACGACAGCCAGATCGAACTGCTGCCGCTGGCGGCGTGGCTGCATTGCCAGCGCACGCTGGCCGAGCTGCACGATTTCGCCCAGGCCCATTTCGATGGCGCCGGTTACACCGACCTGATGGTGCGGCCGCAGGCGCCGCAATCGCTGGCCGAACTGGAATTGCCGATGGAACGGGTCGCAGCGGCCGCGGCCGCGCAGTTTCCGGCGTACGCGCAGGTGTGGACCGGCTATTCCTCGTGGCGCACCCCGTGCCCGCGGCTGCGCGCCTGGGGCGAGGGCGACTTCGCCTTGTTCGCCGACGGCGAGGGCGAACGCATCGAAGCGCTGTGGCTGGCGCACGAGCACTGGGCGCCGCAGCAGGCGTCGGCCATCGCGGCTTTGCTGCGTTCGCTGCCGAAGTCCGGGGAGTTGTTGCTGGTGGATTGGCCCTGGGGCCATCTGTTCGCGTTGAGCGATGAGCCGGCGCTGCAGCGCTGGCTGGCGGAGCGCACGGCGCCCTGGGAGTAGGCGGCCGAAGAGGGCTGAGGCGGGGCGGAAAGCCGCAGGTTCTATCCCGAGAGCGCAGCCATCATACCTCAGGCCGCTACGACCCGCGCTGAAGCGCCGGCGCGGGGCGACGCGCCGATCAGCCCGCGCAGGCGTACCATGCCGGCTCGTTTTCGCACCGGCCGCCTGGGGAGGCCGCCGGGTTCGCGGTCCGCTTCGGTCTTGCTTCCATCCACGTCGATACCGGCGCCGGTTCGCGGCGCGCGGAAAGGAGCGTCGATGCCGTCGGTTCTGTTCGAATCCGAGCGTTCGCAGCAGGTGTGCGAATGGTGGCGCGCGCTGCCCGCAGGGCAACGCCTGGCGCTGTTGCGCAGTCGCTTGCGCGACCATGCGCGCGATCGCGCCATCGAGCTGGGACGCAGTCATACGCGCGAGCGCCTTCGGTCGTTGCGCCCGGCTCGTTCGCGTTGCGGGGAAGATCCTCGCCATTGGGGTGAGCGCGATTACTGCGAATACTGGTCCGATCGCGTGCCGCGGATCAGGAAAATGAGCCTCTATGAGATCTATCGCCCAGGGCAAGCGCCGAATCTGCTGGAGAACATTCCCGAATGGTGAGCTGGCGTCGTTCGGTCGCGCGCGGGTGTCGATTTCCCGAATTCCAACCCACAGGAGCGATGATGGCCTCGATTCCCGCACCTTACGCAATCGCCGACGATGCTTCGGTCCAGGATTGGTGGGCCGGTCTGCCCCGATGCAGCCGCGCTGCACTCATGCGCAGTTGGAGCGAGGACGAATGCGCCGATCCGCTGCACCGGGTGGCGCGGCGAACGGCGCAGTACTTGAACGAATGGATGGACGAGCACGAACAGCCGCGCGATCCGATCGCGCGCGAGCTGCACCGGCGCGGTCTGGCGAGGGCTTGCGTTGATGCGGAACCGGCCGGATGGGATTGGGGCGTGCAGGATCGCTACGAGTACCGGATCGCGCACGCGGATCTGCTCGACATCCGTCTGGATCGCGCGTGCTATTGGCAGGATGCGCTGCCGCAGACTCGCATGATGCGCGAGCCGACCCTGGGCGACGTGCTGGCTTCGGGTTCTTGGTGGGCCTTGTAACCGCAGCGGCGCTTTGCACCTGCAGCGATGCCCTCTTGCCGAAAGGAGCGACGATGACTTCGATTCCCGCACCGTATGCCGTTTCCGCCGATCCCGCCGCGCGCCGCTGGTGGGACGGCCTGTCCGACGAAAGCCGGCGCGCGCTCAAGCGCAGTTGGCGCGACGATGAGCGCGTCGATCCCTTGCTGCCGACCGCGCGTCGCGTGGCGAGTTTTCTAAACGACTGCGTGCTGCAGCCGGAGCCCTCGGAGCGAGCATGGGAGTCCGTGGACTGGTACGAACGCAGCGTGGAGCTGTCCGTGCATCGGCCGAATGTCTACTTGGTGATCTGCAGCAACGGCGGCGGCTATGGGCTGTTCGACCAAGGCATGTTGTGGCCGTTGCAGATCGCCGCCGGACGCTGGGAAATCCAGCGCAAGGCGCTGAGCATCGAGCAGCACGATCTGCTGTCGCGACAGCAGGCCAGCGGTTGATCGCAGATGCTGACGCAGGGCCGACGCGACGTCGGCCGATCAATGCGCGGCGGGTTTGCAATCGGCCTGCACCGCGCCATCGTCCTCGCTCACGCACACCTTGAACCCGGACGCGACGCCGACGATCTCGCGCGTCGCGCCCGCATCGAGAGCGAAGCGCTCCGCCGCCGGTTGCGCGCAGCGCGGGTCGGCTGCGGCGCCGGCGGCCGGCGGCTTGCACTCGCTGCGGAATAGGCTGTAGTGGCACTGGCCGCTGCGGCTGGCCTGGCATTCGAAACGGGCGATGCGTTCGCTGATGCGCACCCGGCTGTCGACGATGTCGATGCCGTCCACGACCGTGTGGTGCTCGATGGTGGTGCCGCCGACGCTGCAACCGAACAGGGCGCAGAGGTAGTACAGCAGGGCCATCAGGTTACGCATGTCCGACTCCTTGGTGCGTGGCGCGCCGCCGATGACGGCGCGTTGATGCGTGAACGCGCCGCTATCGGCGGCGCGCAGGGCCGCGCGCCGGAAAGCGACGCGCGCGGGCGCACGCGCCGGGGTGCGGCGCGGGCGGGGTGCCGGCGCTGGCGGCGCCGGCGGGTGGTGCGGGCGGTGCGGTCGCGGCCGGCGCTGCGCTTGCAGCGGGCGCCGGCTGCGGTTCCGGTTACATGCTCTTGAACAGCGCCATGAAGGTCTGGCTGACGCTCAACGTTTCCGGGCGGCCGCGCAAACGCACGGTGCCCTTGCCGCTGTCGTCGCGGACGATGCCGGCGATGGCCTTGAGGTTGACGATGGTGGAGCGGTGGATCTGCTTGAAGCGCTCGCCGTCGAGACGGTCGAGCAGGTCGCGGATCGGCGTGCGCAGCAGCGCTTCGCCGTCGGCGGTGACTACGGTGGTGTATTTGTTGTCGGCGCGGAAATAGACCACGTCGTCGACCAGGATCAGCCGCGTCTCGCGGCCGGCGCTGGCGGTGATCCAGGTCAGGCCGGGCTTGTCTTCCTGCGGCGCGCGGCGCGCGGCCAGCTGGCGCGCGATCTCGCGCAGCGCGGCGTGGCGGTCGTCGCCGGGGCCGCGGCGCGCGCGCAGGCGCCGCACCGTCACCGCCAGGCGGTCGACGGTCACCGGCTTGAGCAGGTAATCCACCGCGCCGTGTTCGAAGGCGTCGATGGCGTGCTGATCGTAGGCGGTGACGAACACGATCTGGGTCGCCGGGCTGACTTCGGTCGCGGCGGCGGCCAGGTCCAGGCCGGTCAGGCCGGGCATGCGGATATCGAGGAAAGCCACGTCGGGGCGGTGTTCGGCCAGCGCTTCCAGCGCCTGCGCGCCGTCCTCGCATTCGGCCAGGATGCGCAGTTCCGGCCAGGCCTCGCGCAGCGCGTCGACCAGCGCCTGGCGCAGCAGCGATTCGTCTTCGGCGATCAATGCGGTCGGCGCGGCGGGCGCGCCCGCGGCGCCGTCGTTCGCGGTGGGGTCAGACACGGGCAGGCTCCTCGCCGGACGCGGCCGGCACGACGATGGTGGCGGCGACGCCGCTGGGGAAATTGGCGACGATCGACAACTGCGCGCGCTCGCCGTAGACCAGGCGCAAGCGTTCGCGCACGTTGCTCAGGCCGATGCCGCTGCCGGAGTTGATCGAGTTCAGGCCCATGCCGTCGTCGGCGACGGTGATCGCCACGCCGGTTTCGTTGCTGCGCGCGCGGATCCACACGGTGCCGCCGCCGGGCTTGGGCTCCAGGCCGTGCTTGATCGCGTTCTCGGCCAGGGTCTGCAGGATCATCGGCGGCAGCGGCAGCGTGCGCAGTTCCTCGGGCACGTCGATCTGAGTCTGCAGGCGCGCGCCCATGCGCAGCTTGAGGATCTCCAGATAAGCGCGCGAACGTTCCAGTTCGTCGCCGAGAGTGGACAGCGCGTCCTCAGTGCGCGGCAGCGAGCGGCGCAGGAATTCGATCAGATGGCCGAGCATTTCGTCGGCGCGCGGCGGGTCGTGGCGGGTCAGGTACTGCGCGCTGGCCAGGGTGTTGTAGAGGAAATGCGGTTCGACCTGCGCGTGCAGCAGGCTCAGCTTGGCCACGGCGAGTTCTTTCTCGGTGGCGGTGCGCGCGGCCTCGGCGCGTTCGCCGCGGCGGCGCTCGGCCATGCGCCGGGCGATGGCGCGCGCCAGCGCTTCGGCGTTCTCCAGGTTGGTGCCCTGGTCGACGCAGAACCAGTCGCTCCAGGCGCCGACCTCGGGTTCGCAGATCAGGGTGATGCGGCTGCCGTCGGCGCCGGAATCGACCGTGGCCTGGATCTGGTTGAGCGCCAGGCTGTACTTCCATGAATTAGGGTCGGCGCTTTGCAGGTTGAGCATCCACGCCTGATCGGAGCGCTGCACCTTGGCACGCACCTGCAGGCTGTCGCGGGCGCTTTCCACGTCCTGCACCCGCGGCAGCTCGCGGATCGCGGCGGTGAGCAGCTCGAAGGTCTCCTCGACCTCGAACGGCACCTCGATCTGGCGGCGTTGGCGGTTGGCGCGCGTGGTCGCATCTACGTGGCCGGCGATCAGGCGCACCCGGCGCAGGTGCGAAAACGCCTTGCTGGCGGCGTAGATCGACACCAGGATCGCGAGCATGAACAACGGACCCTGGTCCAGGCGCTGCAATCCCGGCAGGGCCGAGGCGACCAGTGCCAGCAGCACGAACACACCGAACCAGGCGGCGGCGATTCGGGCGACAAAGAAGAGATTGCGGATCACGGGGCGGTCCGGCGGTGGGTTGTGCGCAGGATAGTGGTCTGCGGGCACAAGGGAAGCCGCCGCGCGACGGAAGCGAGGGCGGGGCGACCGAAACCGGGGTGGGGTGGAGCGAAATCGGGGCGCGTGGGGGAGGGCGCGGGTGCGCCGAGCGCAGGGCGGGGCGAACGCTGGCGTGGTGCGCCGGGTGTCGGCGGTGGGATGTGGCTTGGGCCAGCGGGGGGAAGGCCGGGCCGCTCGGTGGGCGTCCGCGACTCCGGCTCGAAGGCGCGATGGCTCGTCGTTGCTTGCCGCGAACCGCGCGGATTACATCGCGGCCACGTCCGAGCAAGCGACGCGATGCGAACACTCATCCAGCTCAACCAGCAGCCGGCGGCTGGCCGTGGCCGTGTAGGGCAGACGCAAGACGCTGATGGCCAGGATGAGGGCGTAGGCCCTCAACAGCCCCGGCAGCTCGTAGCTCAACCCGATCGGGAAAACCAGCAACGACACGACGCCCGCGAGCGTCCAGCCCGCGACCGCCGCCCATGCGAGGCCTCGCCCGAGGCGACGCAGGCAGGCCAATTCCGGCAGGGCGCTGGCGCGCCAGCGATTCCAGACGCAGGCGCGCACCGCCAACGCGAACCGCGTTTCCAGCCATGCCGCGCGGCCGTGGAAGAACGCCGAAATCGCGACCGCCATCGCGGCGACGCGCGCAAGCCAGCCCAATTCCAACTTCGGAGCAAGGAATGCCGCGCAGATGCCGAGCACCAGCCACTGCGCCCCGACACAGGCGCTCTGGTAGGCCCGCTGCGCCTGCGTCCACAGCGGCGCAAGCTCCAGTACCGCCGTATCGATCCCGGCGTCGGCACCGCGCATCACAACGCGGCCGCCGGATCGCGCGGCTTGTACTTACCGCCGCCGCCGGCGGGACGGCCGCCCGCGGCGCATACGCGCTCGAAGGTTCGTGTCCATTGCGGGTTGTAGTACTGCGAGATCGGTTTCCACTTGCCCAGCTTCGGGACGACGGAGACCCAGCCGTGATGGGGCATGCCGAGCCTGCAGAATTTGTCGGGGTTGTTGTTGTAGGGAACTTGGGTGTAAACGCCGGGGGAGATCTTGTGGGCCGTGGCGGGGGACAGGTACAGCGCCGAGGCGAGAATGAAGAAAGCAAAGGCAGATTTCACGGGGGTGTTCCTCGGTGGAGTTGGGGCGGTGACGGCAGTTATCTGAGCCGCTCTGGATAGCTGCATTCCGTGAAATACACTTCGCAATTCGTATCCTTATCTTTGACGCACTTATCGAGGCCGACCCGAGTAGCCATTTCTATGGATGCAGCGCCGCTTACGTTGGAGCCGTGATCTCCCCAGACGATAGCCGCGCATTGATTTTTATAGGTGAACTTCACTTTGCATCCAGTGATTCCTTTTTCTCGGCAAGCCCGCAGTGCCGCGCTTTCTGCCAGTCTTTTTCCCTCCATTCCGGATGCGGAGCCGACCCCGGCTGCGATGTCGGATTCGTTCACGGCGATAGCACCCCATCGAGTTGCCCACACTGGAGCTGCGCTAGGGGGGCCAGAAGTAGGGTTCTGCATTCCTGGAATAGGCACGCACATCTGCCAGCCCGCGCCTTGTTGCAGCCACTCGCCTGGCGGGCAGCCGAAGGAATTTCCCGCGGGCAGGACGGAAAGTGCGAATGTCATCCATAAAATTCGAGTTTTCATGAATCCTCCGGGCGACGGTTTTCGGTGTTCTTGATCTTGTCTTTCGGTGGATCTATCGGACTTGACCGGTCCTTCGCATGAACATCGGTTTGTTCCGATGTTCTCTTTCCGGATCCCAGTGAGGCATTCGAGATTGATTGATTCGTATGCTGGTTTTGCTCAATTCGCTGTTGATTCGCTGAGCCGCCTGGAGCTCCCTGCTGGTATCTATTGCTTTGGTGACCTCCCGGAGACTCTTGGCGGCTCGCCGCCGAATTGGCCCCAAAGATCGACTGCGGCACGAAGTTCCCCAGCGCCCCTTGGAAGAAACTGGACGCCATCGGCGGCACCGAAAGAATCAACACGGTCAGGAAAATCCCCAGGCCGCCCTGTTGCAGCGCCATCGTGTTCACGCCGGGCGAGTCGCCCGCGCCGAGCGCCATCATCGTCAGGTACTGGGTGGCGAAGTTCGCCGCCACGGCGGCGACCATCTTCATCGCGGCGGTCACGGTGAAGCTCAGCACCGCCATCGAGAACATCGTGCCCAGGCCGTACTGCAGCCAGCGTGCGAACATCGATTTAGTCCGCTCGAACATCAGGCTGAGGATGAACAACGGGCTGAAGCCGATGAACAGCGCGATGGCGAACTTGTACATCATCAGCAACGCGCCGCCGATCACGGCCGGGCCGGCGACGCCGATGCCGGTCATCAGCAGGGCCCGGTCCTTGTCGTCCTTGATCGCGGGGCTGTCCAGCGCAGGCAAGGCGTCGATCGCGGCCATGGCCAACTGCATGTTGGTCAGTCCGCTGTCGATGACTTCGGCCGGATCCTTGTCGCTGCCGGTGACGATGTTGCCGATGGCTCTGGGCAGGTCGTGGCTCAGCGTGGTGTGGATGCTGCCGGTCACGAACGTCGCCGAGGTGGCCGCGGTCAGGATCAGGAACACGCGCAGCGAGCTGACCAGCAGGCTCATCATCGGCTCGCGCGATTGGCCGGTCATGATGCGATAGCCCTGGGTCACGATCCACATCGTCGCCAATGTGGCCGCGATGGCGCCGATGACGCTGGTCATGCGGTGCATCATTTCGTCGCGGAATACGACGATCTCGTGGTCGAGATGCTCGAAGATGAGCTTGAAGAACACCCATTGGCCGAGACTTTCGAACTGCGCGCTCAATCCGTCGAGCAGTTGTGCGAGTGCGGCGGCGGTCGTCCATGACAGAGACATTCGTCGTTTCCTCGGTCAAGGCTGCCGTGGCGTGCATTCTTCGTCCCCCTGGAGAGGAATCCAGGGGCTGCACAACCGCGGGGATTTCGCTTTATCCAGTGCCACTTTCATCGCCGCCATGCCGGCGACCGCGGCGACGATCTTCTTCGGCATCAGGTTGCCGCCGCCGCCCGCGCCACCGCCGCCGCTTTCTTTTCCGCTCAGGATCTCGTTGCTGAGCATGTCGCGCACCGCGCGCAGATAGGTCAGCCGTGCGGTGTAGGCGTCCATGTAGGCGCGGCTCTGCTGGCGGTCGACCTCCATGCGCGAGAGCAGCGCCAGCAGCTTGTTGCTGTTGTCCTGCAGCTTGCCCTGTTCGCCGACGCTGAGGTTGCCGCGTTCGCGCTCGATCTCCTGCAGGCGCTCTTGGCGCTTGCGCGATAGTTCGTACATCGTCATCGAGTAGGTGTACTGGGCCAGTTCGGTCTTGACGATTTCCTGGCACAGCTGCCACTGCTGCTGCGCAGCGCCAGCGCTGCCGCCAGGGTTGGGGCAGCGTTCGTCGATGCTCTTCTTGACCTGGACGCTGGGATCCTTGGCGTCGAGCTTCTCCTCCGGCTCCTTGGCGTCGTCGCCGCTTTTCTTGGCGTTGCCGATCTTGGCGAGTTTGTTGAGATTGGCGTTGACGTTGCCGTCGTTGCCGATGCGCTTCTCGATCTCGGCCAGATGATCGTTGGCATGCTTGTCGTGCACTTCCCAGGCGTTCTGGGCGAGCGCCGGGGCGCAGAGCGACACGGCGAGAAGGGCGGCGGCGAGCCGGGTGGCGAGCGATGCGATGTCGATCTGGGGCATGCAGAACTTCCTGTTCCGTTCGGTATCAAGGCGCCTGCGCGATCTGCGGATCATCGAAGTCGAGGGGTGCAGCGACTCCAGACCTGCGGCGATACAACGAAGCGACCGCCGCTTTCGGCGCAAGCGCTTGCGAAGAAAATGCTACGAACTAGCCGGCGCCGGCGATAGGCCCAGGAAATATGATTTTTCTATGCAGCTGGATATGCCGTGCGCGTGTATTAATCCGCGGAAGGACGCCTGCAGGCGTTTATCCGGCACGCAATGGCGCTGCGATGGGGCGCGGCCAAAGCGCACGCCGTCGCCGCGGATCTCCCGCGTCGATGAACGATGAACGAAAGCAACGCAAAACGGCGTCGCCGCCAGCATCGAAACTGCGGCGCGTCAGGCGCGCCGCGGCGCTTCACTCGCGCGAGGTCTTCTTCGAGCGCTTGACGTCGTACATGGCCTGGTCGGCCTTCTCCAGCAACTCGCCCAGCTCTTCGCCGTCGTCGGGATAGATCGCGCAGCCGATGCTGGCGTCCAGCGCGATCGGGCGCTGTTCGAACTCGAAGCCGAAACGCAGCGCCTGCGCCAGCCGTTGCGCTTGCGCGAACGCGCCTTCGCGGTGCTCGATGCGCGGCAGGATCACCGCGAACTCGTCGCCGCCGACCCGCGCCACGGTGTCGCCGGTGCGCGCGCTGAGTTTCATGCGCGCGGCGAACTCGCGGATCGCGGCGTCGCCGGCGCGATGGCCGAGCTGGTCGTTGACCGGCTTGAGCCCGTCCATGGCCAGGTTGAGGATGCCCACGCGGCGCGATTCGCGATGCGCCTGGGCCAGGTTGTGGCGCAGACGGTCGTAGAACAGCGCGCGGTTGGGCAGGCCGGTCAGCGCGTCGTGGGTGGCCTGGTAGAACAGCTCGTTGGTTTCGTACTTGGCGGCGTGGTACATCGCCGCGGCGATCAGGCCCGACATCATGTCGAGCACGCGCAGGTCGTCGTCGTCGAACGCGGTGGGTTCGCGCGACATCACCTTGAGCACGCCGACCACGGTGTCGTGATGCTTGAGCGGCACCACGATCATCGAGCGCAGCCCGACCGCGCGACAGGCGGCGCGGTCGACGCGCTCGTCGGTTTCCGAATCGCGGCAGTTCAGCGGCCGGCCTTCGGCCACGCAATGGCCGGACAGGCTGGCGTCGCGGCGCAGGCGCATGCCCAGGCTGGATTCGGCGATGCCGGCGGCGGCGCGGTAGACCATGTCCTCGCCTTCGGCCAGCTCGACCACCGAGCCGACCGCGCCGGTGAGGCCCTGCGCGCGGTGCGCGACCAAGTCCATGACGCCGCCCAGGTCCAGCCCCAGGCGGGCGATCTCGGTCTGCGTTTCGATCACTTTCAACAGGCGCTCGGAGAACGCCTGCAGCTTCGGTTCCTGCATGTTCATGGCATACGCCCCCCGGCGATGGGGCGCAGTATATCGCCGGGTCGCGGCGGTCTGGGGTCCGCATTCAGGAGGCAACGAATGTCGGGCCGAACATGCGAATCCATGGGTGCCGGATGTATACCGGTATACCGTTGAGCGCCCGGGAGCACGCCGGGCGGATTCGGCACAATGTGACCGCTGCGGGGTTGCGATGATTGGCGTCGGATTCGCGACAGGGCACAGGGAGAGCCGCGATGTAGGATAGGGGAGCGCTCGACGCGGGCAAGTCGCTGCACGCCTACAGATCAATGGACACGACCTTCAGCCGCCCACGGATGTTCCTGCCGAGCGACGAACCGATGGCGTTCGCCATCGTGTCGGAGTTGATGGAAACGGCCTTGCGCCAATGCGTGGCACCGTTGGTGATGCGCAATGGAGCGGGCTTTCGCGCGATTGACACCGGTCGTGACTGGCTGTGGCGCGAGGACGCGGCGAGCCGTATGTATTCAACCGTCTGGTCGAGTTGCCAGGCATCCGGAATCACTTCTGCGGTGAGATTCCGCTAACCGCGTTCGCGCCGTTCTGGACGGCGGTGGGCGATGAGCGTGTGGTCTATAAATCGTCGTGATGTTTAGACCGCGCGCCGGTGCTGCGGAAGGCAGCAGGCTTGCGAGAGTTCGTGCTCATCTTGGTAGAAGGAGGCTCGTGGAGGGTGGAGCGCCCGGACTACGTCACGATCTGGAATGTTCGGGTGATGTGGGACGTTACATAAGTTTGTCTGGTACTCAGGCGTTTGTTTTGCCGAAGCGGCGTGCATGTGCGTGCGACAGCGCGCGATGAAAACGGTCCGAACGTCCGTGCCGATGGCAGACTTCGGTGGCTCCGACTTTCTTGACCAGGATGTGCCGTTGTTCCAGTCGGACTAGCAGTTTTCTTTGCCGAATCCGTCGAAATGCGGCCATGTACTCCGACGACAGTTGCATTTCCCTTGTAACCAGCGACCATTTCCAGCGGGGAAATGGCCGCTCGCAGGTCTGTCTATTGGAAAGTCTAAAACGGCCTTGGAATCTTGGGTCTCCTGGGCGCTCTGGCTCTTGGAACTCGAACTGCTCCGTGGCTTCAGGCGACGCAGCATTACGCTCGCCTCGATTGGAGAGTGAATGCACGGAACGCAAGGGACAATACGACTAATACCCGTAAACCGCTTCGTGGACGCCGCTTGACTCGGTGTTTGCGCATCGGCTGTGCGTGATCGATTGGCGTGCTCTGGGCGCTTAGCGATCATGCGATCGTCTTCGGGGAAATGCATTTGTCGCGCCGCAGCGACCCGCAACACCAAAACAAGGATTTGAAGTGAATTCCGTATTCCCAGTCCGTCTTCGTCTGCTTGCCGTGGCGATCGCCGCGGCATTTCTAACGCCTGGCGCGGCCGACGCCGCCATTGCCAGCCCAACCGTTATCGAGGACTACGACGGTTTGGTCAAGGGAGAGGCGATGGTCGCTATCACCGCCGACGGCATGTTCGGCGACAGCACCAGCCTGTTCGACGGGGCGACCAGTTTCAGCGCCATGGATGTGTCGCTCAAGACCAATAGCGGGTTGAACGTCGGCATCGGTCGGAAGTTGGCCATGGCCAGCACTGCCAACAGCGCTTGGAACGACGAAACCGCCGTGTTCGGACCCTCCTGGGTACTGGATGTCCCCAACATCCACGGCACATTCGATCAGCGCACCGGTTGGGTGGTTCGCGATCGCGAGTACCAGGGGCCGCAGTTTCCAGAAACTTGGCAGGGCAGTGCGCAGCGCTGCAGCGTCGCCGATTATTCGCCGCCGACCATGCCGGATCGTGATCTGAGCGATCGCAGAAGTTCTTATTCCGGCAGCGATTACTGGGCGGGCAACATGATCAATATCCCTGGCCAAGGTGAGGAGATGATGCTCAATTTGGGCGCGGGGCATGTGCGGCCCAACGATGGCCTCGCCTACTACGGCGGTACCAAGTCCAATTGGAAGGTGTCGTGCCTGCCTTCCGTCCGAAACGCCACGGGCGAGGGTTTCCTTGTGGTTTTGCCCAACGGTAGGCGTTACACATTCGATTGGATGGTGGCCCGGAGAAGCAAACCGTTGCAAGGATCGCCGGGTGAGTCCGGTGGCGGTCTGGGCATCAATCGCGTGGAGGCTTTCCTCTATGCCACTCGCGTTGAAGACGCACAGGGCAATTGGGTGGCTTATGATTACGACCCCGCCAATCCGCATCGTTTGCTCGTCGTCCGCTCCAACGATGGCGTTGAAGCGCGTCTGACGTACAACGGTTACGGGAAAATCGAGACGATCACCGCCGCGGGACGGGTGTGGCGATACGAGTACGCACCGCGGCCGAATTCCGGAGAGCCGCCGGTCAATCAATGGCTCAGTGCGGTAACTTTGCCCGATGGCGGCAAGTGGGGTTACCAGTACGACGCCAACTTCCGCTTCATGCATACCGATGTCGGCGCGGTATGGACGACCTGCTCGCCGAACGTCAGGACGATGACATCCGCCAGCGAGCCGCTGCCCGCGGACGTGAGCTCCTTGATCGTGAGCCATCCTTCCGGTGCAGTAGGCGAGTTCAAATTCCGGCGGTTGTTGCATGGGACCAACCGTACGGCTGGGACCTGCGATCCTCGGCAAGATCAGGTGTGGACGCGACTGACCGGTACGCCAATGGCATACACGGTCGGCTCGCTCTATTCAAAGAAAGTTACAGGCCCTGGCATACCGGCTCTGAGCTGGAGCTATTTCTACAAGCCGACCTGGAGTTGGAAAGGCGACTGCACTGCGCCGGGCGCCTGCGCGGCGCTGACCGAAACACGGGTGACCAATCCGGACGGCTCGATCAATTCGTACAAGTTCGGCAACGACTTCACCGTCAACGTCGGCGAGTTGGTGGAGGAATCGGTCATGGACTCTTCTGGCCGCGCGTTGCGCACCACTAGCAGCACGTACATCGGTGCCGATGGGCAGCCGTTTCCCCCGGTCAACGGAAACATTCCTGCGATGATCGCGGGCAGCAAGGGCTATTTGGCCAATCGCCCGTTGAAGGTCCGCCAAGTCACTCAAGACGGCGTGAACTTCATCACCGACAACCAGGCATTCGACGGCTTTGCGCGCGTGCTGCGCTCCAGTAGCTACAACACGCTGGGATACAGCCGCAACGAAGGCAGCGAGTATTACGATCAACTCGCCAAGTGGGTGGTCGGACAGGTATCGGCGACATCGGTCAACGGCGTGGAAACCGCGCGGGCTGAGTTCGATCCGGTTTCCGCGTTGCCGATCCGGATCACGGAGTTCGGCAAGTTGAAGTCGACCTTCGTCTATCGAACCGACGGCACGATCGACACGGTCAAAGACGGAAACGGCAACGTGACCGGTTTCGCCGATTGGAAGCGGGGCGTGCCGCAGACGATTCGCCGTCCTGCGACGCCGGAAAGCCCTTCCGGCGCGGTCGAAAGCGCGGTAGTCGACGATCGCGGTTGGGTGACTTCGACGACCGACGAGAACGGGTTCGTCAATCAGTACAGTTACGACGGTATGGGGCGCTTGGCCGGCATCGTCTATCCGCAGGGCGATACCGTGGACTGGCACCCGATGACTCAGGAGTTCGTTCGCGTCGCTACGCCAGAGTACGGCCTGGAAGGCAATCACTGGCGACGAGTCGCGATCACTGGAAACCGTCGCAGCGACACCTATTACGATGCGTTTCTGCGGCCGGTGCTGGAAATGGAATTCGATCTGTCCGACGCCAGCCGCAATACGCAGAAGCAGGTGTTCACGCGATACGACGTCATGGGGCGGGCGGCGTTCCGTTCGTTGCCCACGCGCCATGTCGGGGATTTCCGCCAAGCCATGCCGGGCATGGCTTACAGCTACGACGCATTGGGCCGACAGACCGCCGCGGTTCAAGATTCCGAACTCGGCCCGTTGACGACGGCGACTGAGTATTCGACCGGCTTCAAGCGCAAGACGACCAACCCGCGCGGCTTCGCCACGATCGAGACGTTCCAGGTCTTCGGCGAGCCCAAGTACGAGTTTCCTGCGGTAATCGATGCGCCGGAGAGTTCGCGTACCCAGATCATGCGCGATGCGTTCGGCAAGCCTTTGGAAATCCAACGCATGTCGACGGCGCAGTGAGGCGGCCGATGAATAGCGCAAAACGGAACACCGTAGTTAGCGATGGCGCTGTCCTGGAGAGCGTATTGCGTCCAATGGAGCGGGTATCTTTGAAGCGGAACAACGAAATGAAGCCTGCATGCGTCGCCCATTCCTTTGCGGCGATGCGGTGGCTCTTGGCGCTAGCGCTGCTTGTGGCGCCGGCGCTGGCGTTAGCGGCCCCGGCCTGGATCAATCTGGCGCCGCCGCCACAGTCTTCTTACACGGTACCTGCGTCTTACTCCGTGGTACTCACCTCGGGGAACGGCGTTCAAGGTAGCAGTGTCGAGACCATCAATGGCGTCAAGATCTTTCGCAACGGGCAGGTCGCCGCAAGTTACGGGCGGTCCGGAACACTGCTCGAGGGCGGTCTTTCCGCGGGGACGTACACTTATTACGCGGAGGGGAATGCGCTCAGCATAGTCCGCGGCGAAGAGCGGGTGCGTACGCTGCGCACCCCTGAGTTCACCATTACGGTCAACCCGCCGCCGGCGCTGTACAACGAGGCGCAGTTCGTGTCGCAATCGTTGCCAGCGGGCTATACACGGTTGTTCTCGGGCCAAACGATGCCGTTGAGCGTGCAGATGCGCAACAACGGGACGACGACATGGTCGGCGTCCCACGCATATGCGCTGGGTTCGCAGAGCCCGCAAGACAATTGGAACTGGGGCATGGGACGCGTGGCGCTCCCGCACGATGTCGCCCCGGGCGAGACGGTGACGTTCAACATGACCTTGACTGCGCCACAGGTCACTGGCGCGGGAAATGTGAGCGTGCAGTGGCGAATGGTGCAGGACGGAGTGGAGTGGTTCGGGCAGGCATCGGCGCCCGGCTCGATCGACGTGCGGCCGGCTCCGGTCGGCAGCATCAGCGCCTTGCCCAATCCCTGCGAGCTTTCGGTCGGGGCGACGATCTGTGCTACGACGGTGCGCTGGGAAGCGAATACGCTGAATGCCAACACCGAAGTTTGGCGCAGCGACCTCAACGGCAACGGCGCCGTGCGGATGATCACCGCGGACAGCGGTACGCTCAATGTGACTGACATCACCGAGGCCGGTTCACGGTTCCGAGTGATCGGCTATGGCCAAGTCTTGGCTTCGGTCGACGTGGTCGGTCGCCGCCCGCAGCCGGTGATCACCGGTAATATCGACGGCCTGACGTCCGACGGCGGCGCGCTGATCGGCTGGGCTTGCGCGACCGCGCACGACGCGCCGATCGATGTGCAGATGTACGTGGGCGGCCCCGCTGGCGCGGCGGGCTCGGTGTTGATCGGCATCTATCCGGCGAACCAGGCCAGCGAAGCGTCGGTGGCGACCGCGTGTAAGGTCGACAGCAACAACCATCGTTTCGCGATCCCGATCAGTAACGAACTGCGCGCGCAGTATTCGGGGCGGCTGATCTACGTCTACGGCGTTTCGCCAGTGGGTGCCGCCAACCTCGCGGTCAACGCGTCCGGCCGCTACGGCGTGCCGGCGCCGACGGTTCCGATAATCCAGCCCAATACGCGCCGCTACGTGTACGACGATCAGCAGCGGTTGTGCAAGGTGATCGAGCAGGAGACAGGGGCGACGGTCACGGCGTACGACGACGCGAACAATGTCGTATGGACGGCTTCGGGTTTGAATCTGCCGGCTACCGATAATTGCAACCGGGCCGAGGCTTCGGCCTCCGGACGCGCGGTCTTTCGCACTTACGACGCGCGCAAGAGGCTTAAGACGCTGGTGTTCCCGGATGGGCGCGGCAATCAGGTTTGGGAGTACGCGCTCGACGGCTTGCCGAGCAAGGTGGTCACTTATAACGAACCGGATAATACTGAGCCGGTCGAAAATATCTACACCTATAATAAGCGTCGCATGATGATCGGTGAGGCCGTGGCGCAGCCCGGTTTGTACCGTTGGGATTTGGGCTATGGCTATGACCGTATCGGCAATCCGGCCAGCCAAGTCTATCCAAACGGGCTCGCTGTGACGTTCGAGCCCGATGCGCTGGGTCAGCCCAAGCGGATGAGCAGCCCGGGCGCGGTCTATGCGTCGCAGATCGACTACTACCCCAATGGCGGATTACAGCGATTCGTTTACGGTAACGGCATCGTTCACACGATGACTCAAAACCTTCGGCAGTTGCCGCGGCGCAGCACTGAGGCCGGAGTCATCGATCTTGAGACCGTGTACGACGCCAACGGCAACGTCAGTGCGATTTACGATCGAGCGCGCGGCGATCATTACAACCGCATTATGGAGTACGACGGACTCGAAAGGCTCAAGGCTGCGGGTTCGTGCAGCTTCGGCGGGGATTGCTGGCATCGGTTCACCTACGATGCTCAAGGTAATTTGCGATCGTGGGTTCTGCCCGGAATCAAGGACTATGCCACGTATGTTTATGACGAACATTCGCGCTTGACCAATATCCGCAACGGCGCAGGTGAGTCGGTCGTAGGCCTGGGTTACGATGTTCAAGGAAATCTAGAGAATAAAAACGGTCAGGTATACGTCTTTGACTACGGTAATCGGTTGCGCGCTTCTCTTGGGCAGGAAAGCTATCGATATGACGCTGAGGGACGTCGCGCCCTCAGTATCTTTCCCGATGGCAATACGCGAGTGATATCTCAGTACAGCAAGGTCGGGCAGCTGGTATACGAGCAGGATCTCGAAAGAGGGGTGGATGCCGCGAATATCTTCTTGCGAGGGGAGTTGCTGGCTATCCGGGAGAGGGCGCGCGATGCTACGGGCGCCGAGCATATCTACTATCAGCATACCGATGCGCTCGGTAGCCCGGTCGCTGTTACCGATGCGGCGGGCCTACTGATTAATCGTACGGAATACGAGCCGTTCGGCAAGGTGATGAACGACCCCGGGTATGACGGGATCGGATATGCCGGGCATGTCATGGACCGGACGACCGGTTTGGTCCAGATGCAGCAGCGCTATTATGATCCGAACGTAGGCAGGTTCCTGAGCGTGGATCCGGTGGTGGCGCTCGGCGGCGACATGCGCCACTTCAACCGGTATGCGTATGCCTACAACAATCCTTACAGTTTCACCGACCCCGACGGGCGCCAGGGTGAATTCATTGCGTTGCGATGGGCGCTTGCGTTTGCGGCGGCGGACGCTGCAACTCCGGACCCGAGCGACGCAGCGGCGCCCGGAAAGGCGATGGTGTATGGTTCGGCGATAGCCGGAACGGCCATCGGCGGCGGTCTGTTTTGGTTGGGAAATCGAGCCATCGAGTCGATGTCTTCGTCTTCCTCGGGGGGCGGGGACTCTTCCTCCGGCAGCGGCTCTTCCTCGGAAGCCTCGTCTGGTTCCGCTGCCGCGACCCCTCCGCCCGACGACGATGACAATCAATTTACCCGGCATGGCAAGGAACGGTCCGACGAAGCGCGTACCGATGCGAATCGAAATGTCGGCGATTCAAACAGGGTCGTTCGGGAGGGGCGCGCGTTCACGGATACTGAGACAGGAAATACCGTCCACGTGAACGGGAATCGAGTTGTCGTGCGATCTCCGGAAGGGAAAATTGTCACCCAATTCACAAACAGTAGGGCTAACACCGCGACGCGAATCAGGACCGGCAGATGGGAGCCTAAGAAATGAGTGTCGATGATCTTTACATGCAGAGCTTCGCTTGGAGGCGGATTGGTAGCCAGGCATGTGTTCGTTATGTAATTTTGATGAATGTCGCTTCGGGTCGCTTTGCTGTCCATAGCGCTGATTTTTTTAACTCGAACGAGCAGATTGGGGTCGAGTACTTCAATCGTCAATTCGTCGAGTTGATGCTGGAGGACAGCCCGCTGGAGCGTTGCAGTTGGCACGATTCGACTATCGCCGCGATTGAGGCGCACGACGCCGAATTTTCCAACGAATGGGGATGATGTCCGCGGTTCGCGGCTTCCGACCCGCGTCCAAAAAAAAGCCCGCTTAGAGCGGGCTTTTTTTGGGGCGAAGCGGCTGATCGCTGTGATGAGGGTCGGCTACGGAGATCGTGTGCGGCGCGTTCCGATGGGCACGAGGCTCTATGGTTTGATTCGCCACCGGATGCGCATGGAAAGTGGCGGTTGTGAGCTGTTCGACGCAAGCGGGCACGCCAATGGCGGGCCCGCTCTTTGGTTGCAGCGATCAGACCGATGTGTCAGCAACCGCATCCGCGGTTGGCTGGAAACAGCTTACGTTGGCACCATCAAGTGCAAATGGGCCGAAGGGGGCGCATTTTACGCCTCGACTTCTTCCTTATAAGCATCGATCGGAATACAAGCGCACATCACGTTCTTGTCGCCGTACACGTTGTCCACGCGCGACACCGGCGGCCAGTACTTCTGCAGCTTCAGCGACGGCAGCGGGAAGGCGGCCAGTTCGCGCGGGTAGGCGCGGGTCCACTCGCTGCCGCTGACCTGGGTGGCGGTGTGCGGGGCGTGCTTGAGCGGGTTGTCTTCGCGGTCCAGGCGGCCGTCTTCGACCGCGCGGATCTCTTCGCGGATCTGGATCATCGCGTCGATGAAGCGGTCGAGCTCGTGCTGCGATTCGCTCTCCGTCGGCTCGACCATCAGCGTGCCGGCGACCGGGAAGCTCAGGGTCGGGGCGTGGAAGCCGAAGTCGATCAGGCGCTTGGCCACGTCCTCGGCGCTGATGCCGGTGGCGTCCTTGAGCGGGCGCAGGTCGAGGATGCACTCGTGCGCGACCAGACCGTTGCGGCCGGTGTAGAGCGTTTCGTAGTGCGGGGCCAGGCGCTTGGCGATGTAGTTGGCGTTGAGCAGCGCGACCTGGGTCGCCTTGCGCAGGCCGGCGGTGCCCATCAGGGTGACGTACATCCACGAGATCGGCAGGATGCTGGCCGAGCCGAAGCTCGCCGCGCTGACCATGCCGACCGCGCCTTCGCCGTCCACCGTCTTGGGCAGGAACGGCGCCAGATGCGACTTGACCGCGCACGGGCCGACGCCCGGGCCGCCGCCGCCGTGCGGGATGCAGAAGGTCTTGTGCAGGTTCAGGTGGGAAACGTCCGAACCCCACTTGCCCGGCTTGGCCACGCCGACCAGGGCGTTCATGTTGGCGCCGTCGGTGTACACCTGGCCGCCGTGCTTGTGGATGATCTCGCAGATCTCCACCACCTCTTCCTCGAACACGCCGTGCGTGGACGGGTAGGTCATCATGATCGCGGCCAGGCGGTCGCTGTACTTCTCGGCGTTGCGGCGGATGTCCTCGACATCGACGTTGCCGTTGGCGTCGGTCTTGGTGACTACGACCGTCATGCCGCACATCTGCGCCGAGGCCGGGTTGGTGCCGTGGGCGGAGTCGGGGATCAGGCAGATGTCGCGATGGGCTTCGCCGCGCGAGCGGTGGTAGGCGCGGATCGCCAGCAGGCCGGCGTATTCGCCCTGCGCGCCGGAGTTGGGCTGCAGGCTGACCGCGTCGTAGCCGGTGCATTCCACCAGCATCGCTTCGAGCTCGTCGATGAGCTGCTTGTAGCCCACGGCCTGCTCGGCCGGCGCCAGCGGATGGATGTTGCCGAACTCCGGCCAGGTCACCGGGATCATCTCGGCGGTGGCGTTGAGCTTCATCGTGCACGAGCCCAGCGGGATCATGGTGCGATCCATCGCCAGGTCCTTGTCGGCCAACGAGCGCATGTAGCGCAGCAGCTCGTGTTCGCTGTGGTGGGTGTTGAACACCGGGTGCTGCAGGAACGCCGAGGTGCGGCGCAGCGCGGCCGGGATCGCGTCGGCGGTGGCGGCGTCGAGCGCGTCGATGTCGAGCGCGGCGCCGAAAACGCCGGCCAGCGCGGTCAGGTCGGCGCGGGCGACGGTTTCGTCCAGGCTGATGCCGACGCTGGCCGCGTCGATCTCGCGCAGGTTGATGCCGGCGGCGCGCGCCTTGGCGTGGATCGCGGCGGCGTCGACGCCGTCGATGCGCAGGGTGTCGAAGAAGCCGTCGGCGACCTTCACGCCGGCCTGGCGCAGCGCGGCGGCGAGGATCGCGGCCTGGCGGTGCACGCGCAGGGCGATGCGGGTCAGGCCGTCGGGGCCGTGGTAGACCGCGTACATGCTCGCCATCACCGCCAGCAGCACCTGCGCGGTGCAGATGTTGCTGGTGGCCTTCTCGCGGCGGATGTGCTGCTCGCGGGTCTGCAGGGTCAGGCGGTAGGCGGGCTTGCCGTCGCTGTCGACCGACACGCCGATCAAGCGGCCCGGCATCGAGCGCTTGTAGGCGTCGCGGCAGGCCATGAAGCCGGCGTGCGGGCCGCCGAAGCCGAACGGCACGCCGAAGCGCTGGGTGTTGCCGACCACGATGTCGGCGCCGAATTCGCCCGGCGACTTCAGCAGCACCAGGGCGAGCAGGTCGCTGGCCACGGCCAGGATCGCGCCGCGCGCGTGCAGCGCGTCGGCGACGGCCTGGTAATCGCCCAGGCCGCCGAAGGTGTCGGGGTATTGCAGCAGCGCGCCGAACACGTCGGCGCCGGCGGCGTCCGCGTCGTCGCCGATCTGCAGCGCGATCTCCAGCGGCTCGGCGCGGGTGCGCAGCACTTCCAGGGTCTGCGGGTGCACGTTCTTCGACACGAAGAAGGTGTTGGACTTGGACTTGGCCGAACGCTTGGCCAGGGTCATCGCTTCGGCCGCGGCGGTGGCTTCGTCGAGCAGCGAGGCGTTGGCGATCTCCATCCCGGTCAGGTCGGCGACCATGGTCTGGAAGTTGATCAGCGCCTCCATGCGGCCCTGCGAGATTTCGGCCTGGTACGGCGTGTAGGCCGTGTACCACGCCGGGTTCTCCAGGATGTTGCGCAGGATGACGTTGGGGGTGTGGGTGCCGTAGTAGCCGCGGCCGATGAAGCTGCGCAGCACCTGGTTCTTCGAGGCGATGGCGCGGATCTTGGCCAGCGCTTCCACTTCGCTGATCGCCTGCGGCAGGGCCAGCGGCTGGGGGGACTTGATCGAGCCGGGGACGATGGCGTCGGTCAGGGCTTCGAGCGAGGCGTAGCCGACCTGCCCGAGCATGTGGCCGATCTCGGCGTCGTTGGGGCCGATGTGGCGCTCGATGAAGGCGTCGTGGTGCTCGAGGTCGCGCAGGGTCGAATGGGTCATGGCAGGGGGCGTCCTAAGGCGAACGTGCGGTGCCGCACGCGAGGCGCCCCTCTGTCCTTTTGCCTGAGAGTTTGGAAGCGCGCTGCGGCTCAGGCCGCTTGGGGGAGGGGTGGGCCGCTGGGGCCGCTCCTGTCCGCGCTCGCTTCGTGCCCCTTCGGCGCCGGTTCCGTCCGCGGTGACGCTGCGGGCGGGCGGTCTCTCCAGAGTTTTGTACACGCGGCGGTCTGGGGCCTGAGCGATTACGGGCGTTGCGCCTTCGGCAGCGGCCGGCCGGGAGGCCCGGGTGGCCGCTTCTCCCACCGCGTGGTCGAAGCGGCGATTATAGCCGCTGGCGGGCGGCGCGGGGACCCGCCCGGAACCCCCTGTAGGAGCGGCGCGAGCCGCGACTGCGACACCGCGCTTACGGCGCGACTGGCTACCCCGCAGTCGCGGCTCGCGCCGCTCCTACAGGGGCTGCGGACAGATCGGAACAATTCTGGCGGCCGTGCGCGATGCCGCGCGGGAGTATGCTGTCGGCCCCCATTCATGCGATGAGGTCCGGCCATGGCCGCGCGACCGTTCCGCCTGCTGCAACTCGACCACGTGGTGCTGCGCGTGCGCGACAGCGCGGCGATGGCGGCGTTCTACTGCGAGGTGCTCGGCTGCAGCGTGGAGCGGCGCCAGGACGAGATCGGCCTGGTCCAGCTGCGCGCCGGCGAGTCGCTGATCGACCTGGTCGACGTCGACGGCAAGATCGGCCGCCTGGGCGGCGCCGCACCGGGCGAGCAGGGCCGCAACATGGACCACCTGTGCCTGCGCGCCGATCCGTTCGACCGCGACGCGATCCTCGCCCACCTGGCCGCCTTCGGTGTGCGCGTGGGCGAGTTCGGCTCGCGTTACGGCGCCGAAGGCGAGGGCCCCTCGCAGTACCTGTACGACCCGGAAGGCAACATGGTCGAGCTCAAGGGCCCGCCCGACGCGCCCTTGGATCGCGCCCCAGCGGACCACGCCGCGCGATGAGCCACGACGCCGCCACCGTCAAGCCGCCCATCCCGATCCGCCGCCTGGCCCTGCTGCTGGGCGGGCTGGCGATGTTCGGGCCGTTCTCCATCGACACCATCTTCCCGGCGTTCCCGGCGATGGGCGCCGAGCTGTCCGCCGACAAGCTGCAGATGCAGCAGACCATCAGCGTGTACCTGGTGGCGTATGCGCTGATGAGCATCGTGCACGGCCCGCTGTCGGACGCGATCGGGCGGCGCAAGGTGATCCTGGGCGGGCTGGCGGTGTTCACGCTGGCGTCGGCGGCGTGCGCGCTGGCCGACGATCTGACCTCGCTGCTGATCTTCCGCGCGATCCAGGGTTTGTCGGCCGGTGTGGGATTGATCGTCGGCCGCGCCGTCATCCGCGACCTGCTGCACGGCGACGACGCGCAGCGGCTGATGAGCCAGGTGATGATGATCTTCGGCATCGCCCCGGCGATCGCGCCGGTGATCGGCGGCTGGATCCTGGGCTGGTCGCACTGGCCGGCGATCTTCTGGTTCCTGGTCGCGTTCTCGGTGGCGCTGTGGATCGCAGTGGCGCTGCTGCTGCCGGAAACCCATCCGCCGCAGGCGCGCCTGCCGCTCAAGCCCAAGCGCTTGCTGCGCGACTATTTCGCGATCTGCCTCAATCCGCGTTTCCAGCGTCTGGCCGCGGTCGGCGCGCTGAACTTCGGCGCGCTGTTTCTGTACATCGCCTCGGCGCCGGCGTTCGTGCTGGATCTGCTCAAGCTCGGCGAGCGCGATTTCGCTTGGTTCTTCGTGCCGACCATCGGCGGCATGGTCGCCGGTTCGTTCGTGTCCGGGCGCGCGGCCGGCAAGGTCAGCGGCGACCGTCTGGTCGACCTCGGCTTCGCCTGCTGCGCGCTCGCCATCGCCGTCAACCTCGGCTACAACCTGTGGACCGATGTGCCGCAGGTGCCGTGGGCGGTGGTGCCGATGTGCATCGGCGCGTTCGGCATCGCCCTGGTGTTCCCGATCGTGACCTTGTCGATCCTGGACATGTACCCGCACCAGCGCGGCTCGGCCTCGTCGCTGCAGGCCTTCACCGGCCTGGTGTTGAACGCGGTGCTGGCCGGGGTGATCTCGCCGATGCTCAGCGACAGCGCGTTGCATCTGGCGGTGGCAGCGTCGTGCCTGACCGCGGTGGCGTGGCTGTTCTGGCGCTGGGAAGCGTGGGTGTCGCGCAACCCGGTGTCGCGGGTGCCCGAGGATGCGGTGGTGGTCGAGCCGCAGGATTCGTTGTAACCCGCTCCAGCGCCGTATCGGTTGCTCCCTGTAGGAGCGGCGCGAGCCGCGACCAACCGCAGCGATGTACGCAAGCGCCCTCCCCGAAGCCCGGTCTCGCCGAGCCTGCCCGAGCATCCTGCCGATTGCCGGTGGCTTCGGGTATCTGCGGTCGCCTGCACCGCTGCGGTTGGTCGCGGCTCGCGCCGCTCCTACAGGGGGCCGCCCGGATCCGGCCAAGGCCGGCAACTTCGTCCACCGCGCCTGGGACTAAGCTGTCCTCCGGCAGCCAGGCCGCGCCACGCGCTCCCAGCCATGTGCACACGCTCATGCAGGAGAAGCCGCCATGGCGCAACGCAACCCCTTTCATCTGTTCGACGTCTCGGTGCGCCAGCGCATCGAGCTGAGCCCGTCGATGCTGCGCTTCGTGTTCGCCGGCGAATCGCTGGCGCAGGCGCGCAGTTTCGGTCCCGACCAGCGCATCAAGATCTTCTTCCCCAACGACGCCGGCGAGCTCAGCGTGCCGCGCGGCGAGGATTGGTACGCGCGCTACCGCGACCAGCATCCGGCGCAGCGCGCGCCGATGCGCACCTACACCGTGCGCGCGCTGCGGCCGCAGGCGGCCGAGCTGGACGTGGACTTCGTCGCCCACGGCGACACCGGCCCGGCCTCGCGCTGGGCCCTGCAGGCGCGGCCCGGCGATCGCGTGGTGCTGATGGCGCCGCACGCTTCGCAAGCCGATTCCGGCGGTGTCGAATGGCGGCCGCCCGCGGACGTGCGCGACGTGCTGCTGATCGCCGACGAAACCGCGCTGCCGGCGGTGGCCGGCATCCTCGAATCGTTGGCGGCGCAGCCGCAACCGCCGAAGGTGCGCGCCTACATCGAAGTACCGTTGCGCGCCGACGCGGTCGACCTGCACGGCCCTCCCGACCTGCGCATCCACTGGCTGCCGCGCGCCGAACGTCGCGATACCGACGCGGCCGACTACGGCGCGCGCCTGATCGAGGCGATCCGCGCCGCACAACTCGCACCGGCGCAGACGCGCACGGACGCAGCGGAAGCCGTGCTGTCGGAAATCGATATCGACCGCGAAATCCTGTGGGAGCAAGCCGCGGTCACCGCATCGGGCTTCTACGCGTGGATCGCCGGCGAAGCCGGCGCGGTAATGGCGATCCGCCGGCATCTGGTCGGCGAGCGCGGATTCGCCAAGTCCGCGATCAGCTTCATGGGCTATTGGCGCAAAGGACGGGTGTTGGAGTAGGCGAAGGCGAAGCGACGCAGCGTTGTTTTCGCTGTTGCTCTCGCTCTTCGCTCCCCTCGCCGCCCCGAACTCGCCACAAGCAACCGTAGACCCGATAGGGCGGCGCACAGGATGTGCGCCGTGCGCCACCCAGGCCATGGATGGCCTGTGTGGCGCATGCCTGCGCACGCTTTGCCCCTTAGTGGCTCTTGATTCGAAAACAAGGAAAACGCCTTTCTTTGGTTACTTTCTTTGGCAAGACAAAGAAAGTGACCCGGCCGCTTGCGGACGGAAGCTTTGGATGTCGGCTTGTCTTCACTCGTTGCTACGAGACAAGAACAAGCAACATCAAAATGGATTCCGGCTTTCGCCGGAATGACGGCGTGGGGGTTGCAGGCTTCGGGAGGTCACGGCGGAGCCACGTCGCTGCGGTTGGATTCCGGCTTTCGCCGGAATGACGGGTTGGGGGTTCGGGTCTTCGGGTGAGTTCGGCGGAGCTGAGTCGCTGCGGTTGGATTCCGGCTTTCGCCGGAATGACGGCGTGAGGGTTGCGGGCTTCGGGAGGTCACGGCGGAGCTGCGTCGCTGCGGTTGGTCGCGACTTGCGTCGCTCCTACAGGGGCTCCGGCCGGTTTCGTCTCCGACTGCAGGAGCGGCGCGAGCCGCGACCGCGACAGTCGGACTACGACGAACCCCAGCCGCGCCCGATGCACCGCGCCCCTCGAAGCGCCCGCGACAGAGAAGGCCTCGACCTTCTCCGCCGCAAACGACAAACCGCCTCAGATCAACCCAGGATCGGTGACGCCATGCGCCCCCGTCTCCACCCGCCCCGCAATCCGACGGTAATACTCCGGATCGTTGGCATCGGTCAGCACGAAGTCGTACCACTGGCAACTCTCGTCCAACCGCACCGGCCGATAACGCAACGACCCCGCACCCAACCGCTCCAACCGCGGCGCATACAACCCGTACTGATCGGCCAGCTCCAGCCGCAGCGGCTTACGCCCCGGATTGCGCAGCGCCAGAATCAGCTTGCGATGGCGCAAGCGCAGGTCGGGAATCGTGGTGGCGCCAGGATTGGCGCCGTGCAGCGAACCGCGGAACTCGCGAAAGAACCCGTTCGGCCCGAACACCTGCAGCGCATAGGCGCGCGCACCACCGCTGCGCAAGCCCCAGTCGCCATTGAGCGAGCGCCCCGGTTCGATCGTGTAGCGGCGCGGAATCGCCTCAGGGTCGAGCAGATCGTAGACATGGAACACCGCCGCAGCGCGCCCGCTGTTGCCGAAGTTGAGCCGCAGCGAGCGCGCGTCGCGGTCGAAGCGCTCGCCCACGTGCAGGTCGTAGGGCAGCGCGCGCGAGGGCTTGATGCCGGGCTCCTGGCGCGCCGCGCTCGGCGTCGCCGGCGGTTTCGGCGCCGGCAGCTTGCTCTGCTCGGCGACGATGCGGTCGGCATCGCCGGTGTAGGGCAGGGTCGGGATCGGTTCGTGATTGGGGTTCTCGAAATTGAACGCGCTGGTGAGATCGCCGCACACCGCGCGCCGCCACGGGCTGATGTTGGGCTCAACGACGCCGAAGCGCTTTTCCAGGAAGCGGATCACCGAGGTGTGGTCGAACACCTGCGAGTTGATCCAGCCGCCGCGGCTCCACGGCGAGATCACGTACATCGGCACGCGCGGGCCCAGGCCGTAGGGGCGGTCGTAATAGACCGCCGGATCGGCCGAGGTGCCGTGAGAGGGGCCGCTGCGGGCGAAGTGGTGTTCGCCGCGCAGGTCCACGGTGGAGCCGCCGAGCGGCTTGCGCTGCGCGTCCAGCGACGGCGGCGCCGGCGGCGGCACGTGGTCGAAGAAGCCGTCGTTCTCGTCGAAGTTGACGATCAACACGGTGCGGGCCCACACCGCCGGATCGGCGGTGAGCGCGTCGAGCACGCGCGCGGTGTAGTCGGCGCCCCAGATCGGCGCCGACGGGCCGGGGTGCTCGGAATACTTGGCCGGCGCGACCAGCCACGACACCTGCGGCAGCTTGCCGCTGCGCACATCGCTCGCCAGATCCTCCAGCGTCCAGGTCTTCAGCGCCTTTTCCGCCAGCGCCGAACCGGGCGCCGCCGCGCGGAACTGGCGGAAGCCTTCCAGCGGGTTGTCGGAGAAGTTGTCGTCCATGTCCTGGTACAGCTTCCAGCTGACCCCGGCGCGTTCCAGGCGCTCGGGGTAGGTGGTCCAGAAATAGCCTTCGCTGGCCGGGCCGGAGTCGTCGAAGGTGTTGACGATGGCCGGGCCGCCGCGGTCGGCGGCCGGGTTGTTGCTGCCGGTCCACAAGAACAGGCGGTTGGGATTGGTGCCGGTGAGCTGCGAGCAGTGATAGGCGTCGCACAGGGTGAAGGCGTTGGCGAGCGCGTACTGGAACGGAATGTCGGCCTCGACGTAATGGCCCATCGAGCGCTCGGTCTTGGCCGGCAGCCACTGGTCCATCTTGCCGTGGTTCCAGGCGGCCTGGGCGTCGGGCCAGGTGTGCGGGGTGCCGGCGATGCGCTGCGCGCTGGTGGTCTTCGTGTCGATGTGCCAGGGCTGGATTTCGCGGCCCTTTGCGTCGCTCTGGCGCCACACCGGCTTGCCGCCGGGCAGCGGGATCGGGAAGCGGTCGCCGAAGCCGCGCACGCCGCGCATCGCGCCGAAGTAGTGGTCGAAGGAGCGGTTCTCCTGCATCAGGATCACCACGTGCTGGACGTCGTGCAGGGTGCCGGTGACGCGCGCGGCGGGGATCGCCAGGGCCTTCTGGATCGAGGGCGGGAACAGGTTGAGGGCGAGGCCGGCGGCGGTCGCGCCGGCGGCGCCGCGCAGGAAGCCGCGGCGCGAAGGGTCGTGTTGGTCGGTCATGGCGATCCGGGCGAGATACCCGCTCGAAAGCGGAGGCTGGGGGAAGCGGCGGGCAGCGCCGCTCCGGCAGCGTGCTGCGGGCGTATGGCAGTGCGGTGACGGTTCGCCGACCGCGGCGCCGACCTGTGCCGGCGTTCGCGTCGCCAGCGTGCGCGATGGCCACCTGCGGCCCGGCGCTGGCATACTCCCGGTTCAGTCAAAGCAAGGGAATGTCATGAATCAGACCGCCATCCCAGACGTCGCCTTGGTCGACAACACCGAGCAGCGCACCCCGCTGGTCCTGGTGTTGGACTGCTCCGGCAGCATGACCGGCGCGCCGATGGATCAGCTGAACGAAGGCTTGAAGCTGCTGGAAGAAGAGCTCAAGAGCGACGTCATCGCGGCCAAGCGCGTGCGCGTGCTGGTGGTGCGCTACGGCGGCTTCGATCAGGCCGAGCTGGCCGGCGACTGGTGCGATGCCATGGATTTCACCGCGCCGGTGCTGGAAGCGGCGGGCACCACCCCGACCGGGCGGGCGATCGACCTGGCCCTGGGCGAGGTCGAGAACGAGAAGCAGCGCTTCAAGGCCGCCGGCGTGGCCTACACCCGGCCGTGGCTGTTCCTGATGTCCGACGGCGCGCCGACCGACGCCTGGGAAGCCGCCGCGCAGCGCGCGCGCGACGCGGAAACCGCGAACAAGGTCGCGATCTTCCCGATCGCGGTCGGGCAGGGCGACGAGCGCATCATGAGCCAGTTCAGCAGCAAGGGCCCCGGCGGGGTCAAGCGCTTGCAGGGCCTGCAGTTCCGCGAGCTGTTCCTGTGGCTCAGCGCGAGCATGCAGGTGGTTTCGCAGTCGCGTCCGGGCGGCGCTGCGCAGCTGCCTTCGACCGACACCTGGTCCTCGGTTCCGACCTGAGCGGGGCGCGCATGGGCTGGCGGATCTATGCCGCATCGGCGGTGGGCAGCTCGCACCTGGACAAAGGCATTCCGTGCCAGGACGCTTGCGCCTTCCACGTCAGCGGCGATGTATTGGCCGCGGTGGTCTGCGACGGCGCCGGTTCGGCCGCGCACAGCGACATCGGCGCGCGTCTGATCGCCGATGGGCTGGCGCGCGCGCTGGGCGAGCGCCTGGCGGGCGAGCCGCAGTTGCTGGACGCACCGCGCGAGACCTTCTTCGAAGCCGCCGCCGAGGCGGTGGCGCAGGCGCGCGCGAGCGTGGTCGAGCGCGCGCAGGCCGACGGCCGCGCGCTCGGCGACTACGCCGCGACCGTGGTCGGTTACGCCGGCGACGCGCAGCGCGGCTGGTTCCTGCACATCGGCGACGGCATCGGCGTGGCCGAGGCGGCCGACGCGGACGAAGACGCGGTGGTGTCGTTGCCGGCCAACGGCGAGTACGCCAACGAAACCTGGTTCGTCACCGGCGAAAGCTGGCGCGAGCAGTTGCGGGTGCTGGAGGTGCCGGCGCCGACCGCGCGCCTGGCGCTGATGTCCGACGGGGCCATGCCGTTCGCGATGACGCGCGGCAACGCCGCGCTGTACGCGCCGTTCATCGATCCGGTGGCGCGCTATCTGGCGTCGGTGGACGAGGCCGAGGGCAGCCGCGCGCTGCACGGCACCTTGGCCGATCCGCGCACGCACGGCATCACCTCCGACGACAAGACCCTGCTGATCGCGCTGCGGGCCTGAGAACGCCGGCGATGAGCAGCCTCACCACCGGCAGCGCCATCGTGATCGGCTCGCGCCGTTCGCGCCTGGGGCCGTTGATCAAGAGCGGCGGCGCCGGCAGCGTGTACCTGCTGGCCGACGATCCGCACAGCGTGGCCAAGATCTACCACGCGCGGGTCGATCCGCCGAGCTACACCGACCGCATCGAGGCGATGCTGCAACTGCGCCCGAAGCTGCCCGACCAGTACGAAAGCGGCAAGCGTTACGTGCAGATCGCCTGGCCCGACGCGAGCGTGCGCGACGAGCAGGGCCGCTTCGTAGGCTTCACCATGCCGGCGCTGGACGTGCAGTCGACCAACGAGGTCGAACAGATCCTGCAGGAACGCCAGGCGCGCGCGGCCGGATTACCGGTCGGGCTGGGCCACAAGGTCACTTTGGCGGCGAACCTGGCCTCGGTGCTGGCAGCGCTGCACGCGCAGCACCATTACGTGGTCGACCTCAAGCCGGTGAACCTGCGCTTCTACCGCGCCTCGCTGTACATCGCGCTGCTGGACTGCGACGGCTTCAGCATCCAGGGCCGCGGCGGCCGCTTCCACGCGCCGCAGTTCACTCCCGACTATCTGGCGCCGGAGTATCAGATCCGCGCGCTCGACGAGGCCGGCGAGGAAACCCAGGACCGCTTCGCGCTGGCGGTGGTGATCTTCCAGTTGCTCAACTTCGGCATCCATCCCTACAGCGGCCGCCCCGCCTACGACCGGGTGCCGACCGACGTGCCCGGGCGCATCCGCGAACGTTGCTACGCCTATTCGCAGCGCGGCAATCCGATGATGGCGCCGAACCCGGTCAGCGGCCACGCGCTGATGCCGCGCGGGCTGCGCGATCTGTTCGACCGCGCGTTCGGCGAAGAGCCGGCGCGGCGGCCGAGCTCGGCGGAATGGAGCGAGACGCTGCGCGCCTACGCCCAGCCCTCGCGCGGGCTGATCGTGATCTGCGATCGCAACCGCGAGCATCAGCACTACGCCGGCGAACCTTGCGCGGCGTGCGTGCGCCACGACTTGCTCAACGCCACCGCGCGCAAGGCCGCGAGCCGGCCGCGTCCGGCGCCGCGCGCGGCCGCCGCGATCGCGACCGCGCGCGCGCAACCGCAGACCCTGGGCTGGTGGCGCACCGCGGCGACGCCGCAACCGGCGTCGACCGCGCAACCGCGTCTGCGGGTGGCGCGGCCGCAGCCGCCGCCGCAATGGAATCCGTACTACGCGCCGCCGCAAGTGCCGGCCGCACCGGCGCCGTCGCGCAGCGGCTGGCGCGCGCGTCTGCCCGGGCGCGTGCGCGCGCTGGCCGCGCTGGCCGCGCCGCTGGCGTTCGGCTGGCTGATGCAGCATGCGCAGGGCTATTACGCGAGCCTGCGCGCGGCCGCGGCGACGCCGCTGGACCGCTGGACCAACTCGATCCTGCTGACCTTCCTGGGCATGGCCTTCATCGCGGTCTGCTATGTGTTCCTGGTCGCGATCCCGCGCAGGTTGTCGCGCTCATGAGATGGCGCCGGTCGAACCAGCGCTATCGCTGGAACATGCACGTGCCGACCCGCTTCGCCCTGGTCAAGGCGCTGGTGCTGGCGTTCTTCACCATCCTGGTGCTGGCGCCGCTGACGGCGTGGATGTTCTCGCTGCCGATGTGGGCGATGGACGTGTTCGGCTATCTGCTCGGCTCGGGCCAGAAGGAGCCCGGCGCGCGCTGGTTCGGCGCGGGCGTGGTCGCGGCCGGCGTGCCGTGCCTGGCGGTGGTGGGCTGGCGCGCATGGCGCGAGCGCGATCTCGATGCCGGGATCATGGCCGCGGTCGCGGCGGTGGCGTGGCTGGTGATCGCGGTGGCGCAGTTGCGCTGAGGCTGCGCGGCGAGCGGAGCCAAAAGCGTCGGGCCTGAAGGCCCTCCCACAAAATAGCGAGTCGCCGAGCGCGCGGACCTTCAGGCCGCCTCTTGTGGCCGGGCCTTCAAGCCTGGAGCTCTTTGTGGGAGGGCCTTCAGGCCTGAAGCTTTTTAGGCAAGGGCCTTCAGGCCCGATGCTCTCTTGTGGGAGGGCCTTCAGGCCCGACGCTGTCGGCTCCGACAACGCAGTCTCCACCTCTGCATCGCAGATGCCCGCGCAACGTATCGGCGCCGCCGCGCGAATCCCCAACGCGACTCCAGCGCCTGCCGCGCCCCGACAACGCAAGCCCCGACCGGTGCGCGCCTGCCCCCTGACAGGCGCGCACCGGCCGGATCGCCGGAACCGGCTCCTGCAAGCCGGTTCCCCATCGGCCCGTGCGGCGGTCGCGTCGCTGGGCGATCCGCCGCGGATGCTGTGCCCGGTTCGCGCTGGGGTCGCTAACCGGACGAGCCGATGCTTGCTGCTGCCGCCGGCCTCGCGCCGGCGGCGTGGTTTCGCCGCGGCGCTCAGCCGGCCGCGTTGGGCAGTTCGGCCACCGTCGCGCCCAGGATCAGCGGGCTGCGCGAGGTGGTGGCGCCGGTGAAGGTCTGGGTCGCCGGGTCGGCCTTCCAGCCGGCGGCGAGGCTGCCGCCTTCGGCTTCGAACACGAACGGGCCGATGCGCAGCGCGGTGGCGGCCTTGAACGGATCGACGAAGCGGCGGAAGGTCGAAGTGGTGGTGCGGATCGCGAACGAGGGCCGGTAGCCCACGCACAGCCCGCTCTTGATCAAACCGAAGAAGCCGCGCTCGCCGAACACCGGCTGGCCGCGGGTTTCCACGCTGTCGCCGCCGAAGGCGCTGTAGCCGGGCATGAACGGCCCGTCGATCATCGAGCGGGCGAAGTCGCCGTCGAACCACTCGCCCGGGCGGATGGCGATGGTGTCCACCGCCTGGAAGTCCAGCGACAGCTCGAGCTTGTTGTCGAACTCGAATTCGTCGATGCGCTCCCAGCGGCCGTTGATGCGCACCTGCCAGAACAACTGGCGGATGCGGCCGCGGCGGCCGGCCCAGGTCTGGGCGAAGTCGTAGGGCGCCTCGCGGTTGCTGAAGCCCAGGGTCACCCCGGCCGGGCCGCGGCCGGCTTCGACCTGGGCGACCCAGTCGTCGCTGCTCTGGGCCAGGCGCCAGTCCGGCACCTTGGGCATGCGGATCAGGTTGAGGTCGGACAGGCGCACGTGGAAGCGCTCGTCGCCGCAGCGGCGTTGCGCCTGGCCCAGTTCCGGCGACTGGCACTGCGCCACCAGCGCGGCGTAGTGCGCCTGGGCCCGGTTCATCGCCACCTGCGCGGCGACGATCCGGGTCTGGTGGCCGTGGCCGCGCGCGCTGCCGAGCCACTGGGTGAAGCTGGGCTGGTTGTCCTCGACCTGGGCCGCATAGGCCGAGGCGGCCGAGGTGGTGGCCAAGGTGTACTGGTTGGTCGCCGTGGTCAGGGCGTCGTCGGCGTCGTTGAGGTGCTGGCGCAGGCTGCGGTAGTCGGTCTGGGCCAGCGCGGTGTTGAGGAACTGCTGGTACGCCTGGTGCACGGTGTCGCCGCTGGAGACGTAGGCGCCGATCGCGCTCCACTGCGGCGCGGTGGCGCAGAAGTCGTACTGGGCGGCGTGGATGAAACCTTCCTGCGGGCACGGCCAGTCCCACGGCGCGCTGGGGTAGGCGAGCTGGAAGTCGTCCGGCGACAGCCCGATCGAATCGACCAGGGCGCGGTACAGCAGCCCCCAGGGCTTGTCGTCGAAGTCGGCATTGGCGGCCAGGCCCGCGTCCAGTCGCGCCAGCTCCAGCAGGCGCCGGTCCTGGGCGCCGTGGCGGAACTGCGACAGCGGGCCGACCTCTTCGTCCGGCGACTCCAGCGTCGGGGTCGACGCTTCGCCGACGTGGGAATAGGGGGGCTCGTATGCGGACATGCTGCGCTCCTGCCTCGCCGCGGGGCGGCGTGCGCGCCGGTGGCCGCGCGCCCGGCGGCGCGTCGACGGCGGAGCGCGGCGTGCGGCGATCCGTTGCCGCGCAGGCTGCGCGCGGCGTCCGCGGCCGCGCCTTACGGCAACCTTACGGAGCACGAAGTTCTTTAATTTCAATGGGTTGTGATGAGTTCCGTCAGGTTGCGGCGGGCGCGACGCCCGGACCGGGCGGATCGCACGCGCGCCGCGGCCGCGCGCTCACCCAGTTTCGCCGCCCGCTCACGGCGGCTCTACCGGGCCTCACCGGCGCGGGTGCGGTGCGACACAGTCCGGCCCGAGCCGGGCGCGGCCCGGACGCGACCGTAAGGTTGCCGGAAGGCGCGGCCGCCGCGGCGCGGCCAAGGTGGCGGCGCGGCACTAGCGGCCGCCTCGCGCAGACCGCCTCCGGGCCGGGCCCGCGCGGGCCCACCTTCTTCGGAGAGAGAGAACCCATGAACGTCCAACTTGTGAAGTGGTCGCTGGCCGCCGCCCTGCTGTGCGCCGCCGCGCCCGCCCTGGCCGGCGACCCGCCGGCGTGCAAGACCGCCCCGCCCGAGGCCTTGGTGCGCGACTTCAATATCTGCGTGCACGCCGCCGACCCGGCCAAGGCCTGCCTCAAGTACCGGCTCAACGCCCGCGTCTACGACAACGCCCAGGGCCTGCTGCCGCCGCTGGGCGGGATCGGCGCGCAGTACTGGCGCGCCTCGCCGGCGCTGCTGGGTTCGCCGCAGGGCCTGGTCTACAACGTCGCCGTCGGCGCCAAGGGCAAGCCGGTCGCCAAGCGCTACTTCACCGACGACAACTTCAAGAGCTTCTGCCAGGTCGCGGGCAAGTAAGCGCGCGCGGACGGCGGCGCGGGTGCGCCGCCGTTCTTTCGATGCCGGGACGAGTCCGCCGGTCCACGGCGGGCGACCGGCCCGCCGTCGCTGCGGCCATCGCCGCGGCGGTTCCACTACCCAGGAGTATCGCCATGAACCTCGCCACCCGCGCCGTGTCGGCGCTGAGCCTGTGCCTCGTCGCCGCCGCCGCTTCGGCGGCCGCGCCGCCCGCGTGCGGCAGCCTGCCGCCCGACATCCGCGACGCCAAGCGCGACATGTCGGTCTGCATCACCATGGCCAACCCGCTGGCCGACTGCGGCCGCATGGGCCTGGACGTGCAGATCTTCTCCAACAACGAAGGCAGGCTGCCGGCGGCCGGCCGCGGGCAGTTGTATTGGGAAGGCAAGATCCGCGCCGCCACCGGCGCGGCCGGCCAGCGCCGCCTGGTGTACCTGGTCACCGACGGCACGAAGAAGGTGATCAACGCGCGTTATTACTCGCCGGACCACTACGTGACGTTCTGTTCGACCAACTGAGCGCGGCGACGCAAGTCGCGTCGGCGGGGCGTTCGCTGCGGCGGCCGTCCCGCTGCCGCAGCTCGACCGCGGACGGCGCGAACGCCGCCCGCGGCCGCGGGGCTCAGCCCTTCTTCGACTTCTTGGGCTTCTCGCCCTTGATCGTGCCCGGCACGATCTGCGGATCGTTGCCGACCTGCGGGTCGCAGGAAATCAGCTCCACGTCGTTGTAGTTGCTGAGCCTGTCGCGGACCAGCACGGTGAAGAAGATCAGGGTCGATTCGGTGTTGCGGTTGAACAGATACACGCGGCGGCGGTAGTCGGGGTCCTTCTCCGACGGGTCGAACACCGGCGGGCCGATCTGGTCCTTGGCGTCGGAGGTCAGCACGTTGCGGATCTCGAAACGGTCCGGCACCTGGGCTTCGAACGCGTACTCGATCCACAGCCCGCCGGGCTGCTGGAAGGTCACCACGTCCGGCGCGAAGCTGTAGAAATAATGTCCCCTGCCGGCGTTGCCGCCGAAGCCGACATGGGCCACGGTCAGCTCGATCTTTCGCACCGGGTACTGGCCGTCCCACGGCGTGGGGCGCTTGCGCTTCTTGTCGGATACGGCCGCCGGCTTGGCGGAGTCTTTCTTGGCCATGATGGATTCCTGTCGGTCATGGTGGCTGGGGAGCGGTTTCGTAAAGCGCTACGAAACCGGGATGGCGGTAGCCGGCGCGCTGTAGCCAGGCGATTTGGCGCGCGGCGTGCGTGCGCGCGCCCAGGCGCACCTGCGCGCGGCTCCAGGCGTCGAGCACGACCCGGTCGCGGGTGTCGGCGGCGAATTGCGCCAGCAATCGATCGACCTGCTGGAAGTCGACGCGCGCGCGCGCCGCTTCGCCGGCGGCGGCGTAGCGCTCGCCGCGCCAGGCCAGCGCGCGGGCGAAGCTGGAGCGGTTGGGCAGGTCGGCCGGCGCGCCTTCGTGCAGGCTCTGCAGGTCGGCGATGGCCGCGTCGGCGTCTTCGGCCGAGGCCAGCGGATCGGCCTGGACCAGGCGCAGGCGCACGGTCGCGTCCAGCAGCCGCCATTCCGGCGGGCGGTCCTTGGCCTGCATGATCGGCGCCAGCGTGCGCTGGGCCGCGCGCAGGCGTTCGAGCGCGCTCGCGCGCGCGCCGGCCATGGCCGCGACCCAACCGGCGTGGGCGTAGGCGTGGCCGAGGTTGCGCTGCCAGGTCTGGTTGTCGGGCTGCTGCTCGGACAGATTCTTGAGCATGCGCACCGACTCGGCGATCTCGCGCTCGGCCTGCTCGGTCTGGCCGCGGTCCAGCGCCAGCACCGAGCTGCGCAGCAGCGAGGTCGCCAGCTTGCGCCGCCATTCGTCGGCGTTGGGCTCGCTGTCGACCAGTTCGCGCAGCATCTGGGTCTGCGCGGCGTAGCCTTGCGCGGCTTCGGCCAGCAGCCCGCGCGCGTCCTGCGCGCTGCTCAGCCACGACAGGCTGTCGACCAGTTCGTAGCGCAGGTTGCTGTCGTCGGGCTTGTCGGCCAGCAACTGGCGCTTGATCGCCGCCGAGCGCGCGAACAGCTCGCCGGCCTCGTCCAGGCGCTGGCCGCTGTAGGCCAGGGTGCCGAGGTTGTTGAGCGCGTAGGACAGCTCCAGCCGCCAGCGCGGATCGTCCGGCGCGCGCTGGACCAGCCGTTCGGACGCGTGCAGATAGGCCTGCCAGTGCGTGCGGGTGGCGTCGAACTTCTTTTGCTTGTAGTCGTGATAGCCCAGCCAGTAAGCGGTGGTGCCCGACTCGGCCAGCGCTTCCAGCGACTGCGGTTCTTGATCGAGCGCGCGCGCGGAAGCGGCGTGGGCGCGCTCGAAGGCGACGCGCGCGTCGTCGAACTTGCCCTGGTCCAGCAGCACCTCGCCGACCGTGCGCAGCGCGCGCGCGTGGCTGACCAGTTCGCGCGGCTGCATGTCGGTTTCCGGCATGCGCTCCAGATAGGACAGCGACTGGTTGGCGATGCTGCGCAGCAGTTTCAGATTGCCGAGCGGGCGCAGTTGTTCGGCCAGGTCGTCGAGCATGAAGGCGACCAAGGTCTGCGCCTGATCGCGCCGCTGCTCGGCCTCGCGCCGCGCCTGCCACGCCTGCAGGCCCAGGCCGGTGGCGACCAGCGCCAGCGCGCACAGCGCGCCGATCGCGCCGGCGCGCAGCCATTGCTTGCGCCGTTGCTGGCGTTCGCAGGCGTGCAGGAACTGCAGGTCGTCGGCGTCGAGCTGGTCGGGCAGGCGGCGGGCGGCTTCGCGCGCCTCGGCCAGCGGCCGGCCGGGATTGAGCAGGTGATCGTTGCGCCGGCCTTCGGCGGCCCAGCGCCGCGCTGCGCGTTGCAGGCGTTCGCGCGCCTGCAGCAGTTGCCGGTTCTCGCGCGTCCACTCGCGTGCGCGCGGCCATTGCCGCAGCAGCGCTTCGTGGGCGACGCCGAAGCCGGGCTCGCCGCCGCTGAGCTCGCCGACGAACAGGCGCGCGCGCACGAAGGCTTCGGCCAGCTCGCGCGCGGCCGCGCCGTCCAGGCTCGACCACGGCACCCGCCGGCCGGTGACCGAGTCGCTGTCGGGGCGGATCACGATCAGCGCCTCCAGCACCCGCTCCAGGCTGGCCTGTGCGCTCGCCGGCAGTTCGGCGAACACCTGCTCGGCGCGGTGCGCCAGCGCGCCCTCCAGGCCGCCGAGCTCGCGGTAGGTCGCCAGCCGCAGCAGGCCGCCGTCGCCCTGGCGTTCGTACAGCGCCTGCAAGGTGTGCTGCAGCAGCGGCAGCGAATCGGGATGTTCGGCGGCGGCGTCGCGCAGCAGGTCGTCCAGGCGCAGCGAGCTGTCGGGGTCTTCCTCGAAGCTCAGGCCGGCCAGCGCGGCGGGCGCGCGGATGATCTGGCCGATCTCGCCGATGCGCGGGGTCAGCAGGTCGATGTGGCCGTCGCCGGCCTTGAGCTCGGCCAGGCCCGGCACCTTCTCCACCAGCGCCGGATAGAAATCGCTGCGGGCGATGGCGATGGCGGCCACGCGCGGGCTCGAGCACAGCGCGTCGAGCGCGGCGCCGAAGTCGCGGCGGTCGGCGTCGCCGATGCCGGGCGCGGCGACCGCGGCTTCGGCGTGGTCGACCACCAACAGCAGGTGCGCGCGTTCGGCCAGCGGCGCGGTGCGGCGGGCGAAGGCGTCGTCGATGCGCGCGCGCACCGCTTCGGGCGCGCTGCGCAATTGCTGTTCCAGCCACTGCGCTTCGCCGTCGAGGAACACCGGCCGGCCGTCCAGCGACCACGCGCACAGCGCCGCCGCCAGCCGCGCCAGCAGGTCGCCGCCGCGGCAGGCGCCCAGATCGAAGTAGGCGCTGGCCAGCGCGTGCAGGCCGTCGAAGCCGCCGTCCTGGCGCAGCAGCGGCAGCACCCCGGCGCGCAGCAGCGAGGTCTTGCCGCAGCCGCTGGCGCCGGCGACCAGGACGAAGCGGCGCTGGTTGTCGATCTGTTCGCGCAGCGTCGCCAGCAGTTCCGCGGTGGCGCGGCTGCGGCCGAAGAACACGCCGCTGTGGTCCTGGTCGAACGAGCGCAGGCCGACGTAAGGGCTGCCCTGGGTCCACGCCGCCGCGCGCGGCAGGCCGCTGCGGTAGTCGTCGGGGAAGCTCACCGGCGCGACCAGGCGATAGCCGCGCTTGCGGATGGTCTCGATGAATTCCGGTTCGCGGCTGCTGTCGCCCAGGCGCCGGCGCAACTGGGCGATGGTCTTGTGCACCGGGTTGTCGCCGTAGAACGTGCCGCGCCAGATTTCGATCAGCAACTGCTCGGCGCTGACCACCTCGCCGGCGCGTTCGGCCAGCGCGATCAGCACCTCCATCATGCGCGGTTCCAGCGCGGTGGACTGGCCGTCGCGCACGATCGCCAGGCGGTCGGGCTGGACCAGCAGCGCGCCGATGCGGAACTGCGAGACGCTGGCCAGGTTCTTGATCCGATCGACGCGTTGGGGCATCGCAGCGTCCGCTCGCCTTTCGTTGCTTCAGTCGTCGGGGCCGATGTCCGCATGAAGCCTCATGCGCGCCCCGCAGCCGCGATGCGCAGCGCGCATCGGGCGAGAGGCCGCCGTGGACGTCGCGCCCCTTCGCGGCGTCGGGCGGGGTGTTGCAGTGCGCAAACTAACAAACCTTGTGGTCTGCGTCTGTATCGGATGTGCAACCGCCTCGTGCGTTCGCAGTATGGGCAAACTCGTCGTCGCGCTTGTCCGCTCGCGGTCGCGTTTTGCGTAACGCGCGCGGGCGCGCGACGGGCGGCGCTGGCGAGGAGGTGCGCACGTGCGCGGCACGAACGTGCGGATAGCCGGCGGCGAGGCGGTCGCGGCGCGATGCGCGCAAGGGTGGGTCGATCAAAAAAAAGCCGGCCGGGGGCCACCCCCCGCGGCCGGCACAGGCTTGCGGCCGAGGGGGATCAGCCGCAGCAATAGCAGACGTCCGGGCGGCCCGGGCCGCCGGGGCCGAGGTCGCCGCCGAAGCCGGGGCATTCGGCGCGGCACGAGACGTGGTCGCAATAGTCCGATTGCGCCGGTGCGGCGCCGTTGCCGGCGACCACCTGGAGCGCGCCGAATCCCATCGCGGCGCAGAACAGCAGCGCCGCGAAGGCGATCCGGGCACCACGCTTGCGTTGATTCATCGCACTGCTCCTGTCGTTAGCGCCACGTTCCTCGCGGCGGCGGGCGATGCCCGACGGCGCGAGCGCCGTCGTGGCGGTGGGCTCGCCCGCGTCGCCGCGGTCGCGCCCTGCGCGTGGACGCCGCGGAACCGTCGCCGCGCCGTGGCGCGCGCCGCGTCCGCGTCGCCGGCTTCGCGGCTAGCGCGAGGCCATCGCTGTCGGGTTCGAGGCCGTCGGGTTCGAATCGGGCCGCGCCGGCGCCGGCGCTTCCGCCGCCGCGCGCAGCAATTCGTGCAACGGGGTCTTGCCGTTGAGTTCGCCAACGCGCTGATAGCGCACCCGGCCGTCGCCGTCGATCACCAACAGCGACGGCAGCCGGCGCGCGCGGAACAGCGCCAGGGTGCGGCGGTCGTCGTCGACGGCGGCCAGCGGAAATTCCAGCGCGTGTTCGCGCGCATAGGCGGCGGCCTGCTCGGGGCGGGCGAAGGCCACGCCGATCAGTTCGACGCCGTCGTGGCGGCGCAGCTCGCGCGCGGCCAGCTTGAGTTGCGGCAGCGAGGCGCGGCAATGCGGACAGGTGGTGTTGAAGAAGAACAGCACCTGGCGCCGCCCCTGCGGCTGCCCCAGCGACAGCGCGCGGCCGTCGAGCGCGGTGGCGGCCACTTTCGGCACGAACATGCCGACATACGGGCGATCGACCCGCTCGACCAACCAGCGCTGGCCTTCGCGCAACTGCATGACCTGCCAGCCCAGCGCCACCACCAGCGCGCTGGCCAAGGCCAGCGCCGCCCATAACAGATAGGGCGGACGCGGATTGGGTTCGGCAGCGCTGTCGGGTGGCGACGACATGGCTGCGACCCTAGCAGCGCGCGCAGATGGCGAACTTGACGCGGCTCACAGGGCGAACGCGGCGGAGCGGGGCGGTTGCGGGCGGTGCGCGAAGCGGGTGGCAGGCGGCGTGTCAGTGACGCTGCGGGCTGGCGAGTTGCGCAGTGGTTGCGGTGTCGCGGTCGCGGCTTGCGCCGCTCCTACAGGGAGCTTCGGATGGTTCGTTCGCGGCTGTAGGAGCTGCGCAAGCTGCGACCGCGACAGTCGGCTTGCGACGCAAGCGCGGTGTCGCGGTCGCCGCTCGCGCCGCTCCTGCAGGGGCTTGGGTTTATCGCCTGGCGACGCTCAACCCGCGCACTCGCGCACCTGCAGCACCGGCGCCGGCTTCTGCTTCAGCGCCTGCGCCACGGCCACGCCGAGCAAGGTCAGGCCGCCGCCGATCCAGTGGTACAGCTGCAGCGGTTCGCCCAGCAAGAGCACCGCCAGCAGCGCGGTGAACACCGGGGTGAGGTTCATCAGCACCGCGGTCTTGTCGGTGCCCAGGCGCAGCAGGCCGTGCATCCAGAACCACGGCGCCAGGGTCGAGGCGAGGATGCCGGCGTACAGCACCAGCGGCAGGTTGTGCGCGGTCAGCGCCACCGACGGCGCCAGCGCGAAGCCTGGCAACAGCAGCACGGTGCCGCACAGGATCTGCAGGTACAGCGATTCGCCGTTGGGGATCGGCAGCGCCCAGCGCTTCACCAGCACGCCGTACAACGCGTACGAGAACGCCGCCAGCAGCATCATCATCTCGCCGCGGCCGAGGCCCTGCTGCAGCAGCCGCGCCGGATGGCCGCCGCTGAGCAGCCAGGTCAGGCCGACGAAGGAGACCGCCGCGCCGATCAGCATGCCCGGCGAGGGCCGGGTTTTGAGCAGGACCATGCCGATGAGCATCGTCATCGGCGGGATCGCCGCCACCACCAGGCCCATGGTCATCGCGCTGACGCTGTGCGCGGCGAAGTAAGCCAGCGACTGGTACAGGACCATGCCCAGCGCGGCCAGCACCACCAGCTTGCGCCAGTACGGCCGCACCTGCGCGCGCAGCTTCCATACCCGCGGCAGCAGGAACGGGGTCAGCGCCAGCAGCGCGACCAGCCAGCGGTAGAACGAGATCGCCGCCGGCTCGATCGCGCCGGCCGAGAGCTTGCTGACGATCGTGTTTCCGGCCCAGATCAGGGTGGCCAGGATCGGCAGTAACAGGTGCATCGCAGACATCCTTCGTACAACGGGTACAACGTGGGGGCAGGCTATTTTAGAATGTCGGGTAGCCGGCAAATGCCGATAACCCGACACGCCGTAGCGAACCCCGGACAAATGCGCCGCAGCCGCCAGTTCCATTACCCCTACCGTTCATTACCGGGCCCGCTGCTGTTGCGCTACGAGGCGCTGGCGGTGGATACCGAAAGCGCGCTGCACCGGCACCCCTGGGGCCAGCTGGCGTTCGTGGAATCCGGCAGCATGTCGTTCGTGGTCGAGGGCCAGCCGCTGTTCGCGCCGCCGGGCTATGCGGCGTGGATCCCGGCCGGCATGGACCACACCTCGCACAACCGGCGCGAAGCGAAATGCCGCTTGATCAACATCGCCGAGCGCTACACCCCGGCGCTGCCGGCCGCGCCCGGCATCGTGCGCCTGCATCCGCTGTTCCTGGCCGGGGTCGAGGACTTGTTCGACCGCGGCATCGAGATCCCCGACACGCCCGCCGACCGGCGCCTGGCGCGGGTGCTGATCGACAAGCTGCTGGCCACGCCGATGCTGCTGAGCTTCGTCCCGCACAGCGACGACCGTCTGCTAGGGCCGATCCTGGACGCGTTGCAGCACGCCCCGGGCGACAACACCACGCTGGCGCAATGGGCGCAGCGCGTGCACACGACCGAGCGCACCTTGAGCCGGCGCTGCCGCGACGAGTTGGGGATGTCGTTCGCGCAATGGCGGCAGCGCCTGCGCTTCCAGCAATCGTTGCCGCTGCTGGAGCAGGGGCGCAGCGTGCAGCAGGTGGCCGCGCAGATGGGCTATGCCAGCGCGTCGGCGTTCATCGCGATGTTCCAGCAGTTCAGCGGGACGACGCCGCAGAGGTTCCGCGGGGCGAAGAGCGGCTAGGTGGCGGGTGTCGCGAGGCGGATGTCCGGGTCTGGCGCGGGTTGCGGCGTAGCCCGGTTTTCGCGGTCGCAGCTCGCGCAGCTCCTACAGGGAGCTCTTGTAGGAGCTGCGCGAGCTGCGACCGCGACAATGCAGCTACGGCGAACCCCGCCCGTTCCCGCGAAGGCCGCAACCGCTCAGCAAGCTCGCAAGCCTCAGCGCTTCGCCGCCGCCGGTTCCGCCTTGGCCGCGTCCGCCGCCTTCGCCGCCTCATCCGCCGCCCGCTGCGCCGCCACTTCTCCGCGCACCTGCGCCAGCATCGCATCCAGCGCCGCGCGGTCGTGCACCTGGCCGCGCAGCACGAAGGTGTCGATCTTGCGCGTCGAGCCGATGTCGCGCAGCGGGTCGGCATCGAGCAGCACGATGTCCGCGGCCTTGCCCGCCGCGAGCGAGCCGTGCTGCTTGTCCTGGCCGAGGAAGCGCGCGCCGTTGATGGTCGCCGCCTGCAGCGTCTGCAGCGGGGTCAGGCCGCTTTCGACGAAGCGCTGCATCTCGTCGTGCAGGCCGACGCCGGGGTAGTTGAACGAGTTGAGGAAGCCCGCGTCGGTGCCGGCCAGGATGTTGACCCCGGCCTGTTGCAGCAGCGGCAGGATCGAAGCGTTGCGCTGGTAGCGCTCGTGCCGGCGCACGATCGCGGCCGCGTCGTCCTTGGCCGCGCGCTCGACCCGCCACGCATACGTCGCCTGCAACCCAGGGCCGATGTACTGCAGGTACGGGTCGTTCTTGTGATCGTCGCGGTCCAGATAGGTGGTGACGAAGCTGCCGTTGAGCGTCGGCGTCACTGCGGTGCCGCGCTGGGCCAGGCGCCGGTACGCGGCCAGCGCGGTCTTGCGGTCGAAGCTGGCCTGGATGCGGTTCCAGCCTTCGCGGCTGTCGATCTCGCCGCGGCGGACCATCGCGCTGATCTGCGCTTCCTGCGACGAGCCGGCCTTGTACGCGTATTCGATATGTTCGATGGAACTCAGCCCGGCCTGGCTGACCTCGTCGACCGGCAGCACGAACGGCAGGTGCGCCGAGACCCGCAGGCCGCGCGCGCGCGCCTGCTGCAGCGCGTCCATGAACAGTTCCGGCGACAAGGTGTTGTCGGTGATCTTGACGAAGTCGACCTTCCAGCCCTGCAACTGGTCCAGCGCCTTGGCGATCTCCGCGTGGCTGCCGACTTCGATGTCGCCGGGCCAGATCGACTTGTAGCCTTCCAGCTTCGGCCCGGAGGTGAAGATGGTCGGGCCGTCGAGGCGGCCGGCGGCGACCGCGTCGCGCCATTCGAACACGCTCGGGCTGAGGTCGCCGGCGGCATCGCGCACCGCGGCGATGCCGTGGGCGACGTACAGCGGCAGCAGGTTCTTGTTCTCTTCGATCAGCTTGTCGCCGCCGCCGAAGTGCACGTGCATGTCCCACAGGCCGGGGATCGCGTACTTGCCGCTCGCATCGATGCTGCGCTGCGCGGCGAAGCGCGCGGCCTTGGCGTCCGCCTCGACCGCGACGATGCGATCGCCGCGCACGGCGATCAGGCGGTCGCTGCGCAGCTTGCCGGCGATCACGTCGACGACGTTGGCGTGGCGGATCAGCAGGTCGACCGGCTCGGCGGCGTGCGCGCCGGCGGCGGCGAAAACCGCCACGAACAGGGCGAGCGCGGTGCGGCGCGGGGCGATGCGGTGGGAAGCGATTGGGCGGGAAGCGGTCATGCGGAGCGGGCTCGTCGGCAGCGGCGGGAGGCCGCCGGTCAGGCCCGGATCATCGGCCGCCGCCGCGCCGCGCGCCAGTACCGGGTCGGGCGGAGGTGATGGATCGGATCGGGTGTTTCGGCGCGCAAGCCGGCGCCGGAAGGCGGGCGGGGAACGTCGGCGCGCTTTCGGCGCAACGGTTCGTCGAGTTGTAGCAGTCACGAAAAACGTGTCTTTTCGCCGCGCATAAAAAACGGGCCGGCATGCGCCGGCCCGTCGTATTGCCTGGAAACCGCGGCTCAGCCCTTGGCGGGCTTGGCCGGCGCCTCGCTCTTCGCCGCAGGCTTGGCCGCAGGCGACACCGGCGCCGCAGCGCCCGCCGCCGAGGCCTGCCAGCCGCAGCTCTTGCCTTCGTTCTGCTGCTTGAGCCAGGTCTGCAGCGGCGCGAAGTATTCCAGCACCGCCGAGGCGTCCATCTTCTCGCCGCCGGTGAGTTCCTTCATGGTCTGCTGCCACGGCTGGCTCGCGCCCTTGCTCAGCATCGCCTCGAACTTGGCGCCGGCGGCCTTGTTGCCGTAGAAGCTGCACTCGTACAGCGGGCCCTTGTAGCCGGCCGCATCGCACAGCGCCTTGTAGAACTGGAACTGCAGCACGTGCGAGAGGAAGTAGCGCGTGTACGGGGTGTTGCCCGGCACGTGGTACTTGGCGCCGGCGTCGAAGAACTCTTCGCCGCGCGCTTCCACCGGCGCCACGCCCTGGTACTTGGCCTTCAGTTCCCACCACGCCTTGTTGTACTGGTCGGGCTTGATCGAGCCGTCGAACACGCCCCAGCGCCAGCGGTCGATCATCAGGCCGAACGGCAGGAACGAGACCTTGGCCAGGGCCATGCGCATCTGCGCGTTGATCAGCGCTTCCTGGCTCTGCTGCGGGTTGGCGACCATGCCGATCGAGGACAGGTACTTGGGCGTCATCGCCAGCACGATGGTGTCGCCGATGGCTTCGTGGAAGCCGTCGTGCGCGCCGGTCTGGAACAGCGGCGGCTGCTTGTTGTAGGCCAGGTAGTAATAGACGTGGCCGAGCTCGTGGTAGATCGTGGTGAAGTCTTCTTCGTTCGGCTTGATGCACATCTTGGTGCGCACGTCGCCGCTCATGTTCATGTCCCAGGCGCTGGCGTGGCAGACCACGTCGCGGTCGCGCGGCTTGACGAACTGGGTCTTGGCCCAATAGCTGTCGGGCAGCTTGGGCATGCCGAGCGACACGTAGAAGTCCTGCGCGCGCTCGGTCATGCGCTTGGCGTTGGCCAGCGAGGCGTCGACTTCGACCTGCGCCTGCTGCGCGGCGCTGGCGCCTTCGCCGCCGCCCTTGGCCTGCTGCGCGTCGAGCGCCTGCTGGTACTGGCGCGCCAGCGCTGCGTTGATGTCGAGGCTGCCGGCCTGCTGCTCGCTGTACGGCGCCAGCACGTCCCACAGGTTGCCCCAGTCCTGCTGCCACATGTTGCCGAGCAGATGCGCCGGCAACAGGCCGCCGGCGACCTGGCCCTTGTCGTTGCCGTACTTGGTTTCCAGGCGCGAACGGGTGTAGCAGTGCAACTGTTCGTACAGCGGCTTGACCTGGCCCCACAGGCGGTCGGTCTCGGCCGACAGTTCCGCCGGGCTCATGTCGTAGCCCGAACGCCACAGCTCGCCGGTGTCGGCGTAGCCCAGATTGCGCGAGCCTTCGTTGACCAGTTCGACGAAGCGCGTGTAGTCCTTGCGCATCGGCTTGGAGATGGTGTGCCAGCCCTTCCAGGCGTCGAGCTGGGCGTTGTAGTCGCGGCTGTTGCGCAGCACGTCTTCCAGTTCGCCGAGCTGGCGGCAATCGGTGTCGCCAGGGCCGCTGCAAAAGCTGCCCGAGCCGTACATGCCTTCCATGCGGGTGGCGATCTGGGTCAGCTCGGCGAGCTTGGCCGGATCCTTCGGCGCCGGCATCGCGGTGCCGATCTTGAGCAACTGGATCGCGCGCGCGGTGGCCGGCGACATCGGCTGGCCTTCGAACTTCTTGGACTGCTCGATCCAGTTGTTGAGCTGGCCGAGGTAGCGCTCGTTGGCCTTGGCCGAGAGCAACTGGCTGTCGTCGTTGATGTAGGTCGACGACAGCCACTGCGCCGCGGTCATCTCCGGATACATCTTCTTGTATTCGTCGTTGACCCGGGCGATGAACTGGTCCGCGGTCTCGCCGGCCGGCGCGGCGGCCGGGGCGTTGGCGCTCGGGGCGGGGGCGGGTTCCTTCTTGCAGCCGGCCAGGCCGAACACGGCCGCAGCGACGCCGAGCGCCAATAAGGCGCGGACAGGTTTCATGTGTGCTCTCTCCAGTAAAAAGTGTCGCGCTTGGCGCGCGAACCGGAAGGCTAGAGGGCAGGTGGGGATGGCGCAAGCCGCACTGCGACGCCGGGCGGAGACGGCGTGCCGCGCAGCACATGCTGAGACGGGTTTGCGCAAATCCGGCACAGTTGTGGTGATGAAAGCGTTTACATGAAGCACGCCAAATTAGTTTCTTTGGCCGATTCGGGCGTTTTATCTACGACAAACTGCTGACAGGTTCGCGAAAACAAGTTAAGAATTTGTTTTGTGTAACCGGTTAGATTGTTAAATATTCGGTATTCACATCGCATCGACGCAACGCTCGCGGCTTAGGTCGCGGTTTCGTTCAGTCTGGGGAACAGCGCGTGAGCGGTCAGGGCGGGCGTTTGTCACGAAAACGGATTTGATTTGTGACGCGAAAACGGAAAAAGTGACGTCCAAGGGCAGCCGCTGGTCGGCTGGCCGCGCCGGGGTGGGGACTTCGGCACCGCGTATTGGCTGCAACGGATAAGGCATGAAACCGACCTTGGGCTCCGCTAACGGCAAGTTGCACACGGCCACGCTGACGGCGCTGCCGCCGCGCGGACGCGAGGGTGGCGCCCGCTTGTTCAGCGCCGACCTGAGCTGGACCCAGGAGCCCGAAGCGCCGGTGCGCAGCCGCCGCCCGTTCGCCCGCCGCCTCGTGCGCATCGCGCTGTTCGCCCTGCTGACGATGGCCGCGGTGGGCGTGGTGGTCATCAACGGCCCGGCCGACGCCGGCCCCAACCGCAGCGCCGCGCGCGCCTTGCCCGATCCGGTCAGCGAAGCGGAGGTCGAAGTCGACCGCGCCGTGGCGCTGCCGGAACTGGCCGCGCCGACGGCCTCGCAACGGCGCGACCGCCTCGCCGCGCACTGAGCGCGGCGGCGAAGAACTCGGGGAGAGTGGCGCCTGGATGGCGCTTCAGGGGAAGGGAAGCACGCAACACGCAACGCGCAACACGCAATGCAGGCAGTACCCGCCGGAGCCGGTTATGGGGATAGCCGCTCCGCACCGTTTGAATGGCGTCGGCGCCAGGGAGGGCGTCGGTGGCCGCTCGTGGCGATGCGCCGCGCATTGCCGGCTTGCATGCGACTTGCCCGCTGAGGCTTCAGCGGTCGCGCTCCGAAGTCCACGTCGTGCCCGTTCGCCCGATGTCATGGGGCGACGCCCTTGTGCGAGCGGCTCTTGTAGGAGGCGCTCTTGTGGGAGGGGCTTCAGCCCCGACGCTCTTGTGCCCGATGGCCGCGCTGTCGCGATCCGAGCGGAGAGCATCGGGGCTGAAGCCCCTCCCACAAGCGCGCCCCGCACAAAAGCGGGGATTCCCGAACGGGAGCTGCTACAGAAGCACGCACCGCAGATGCGCAGGCTGCGAACGCAGCTGCGCGAATTATGCCGTTACGCCGCCAGCGTACGTTCCGGCAACGCGACCAGGCCGCGCTCGGCCAGCCAGCGCCACGACGTGTCCGCATCCTGCTCGACATAAGCCTTCGCCGAGCCCAGCCGGAAGCTGTAGCCCCACGCGTCCATGTCGGCGTACATGCGCTCGCGCCCGACGCCGGGCAGGGCGTCGGCCAGCACCGTCTGCAGCACCAGCACCGCGTCCTCTTCTTCGATCGAGTCGGTGGCGTCGGTGTGCACCGCGGCGCGCCGCTGCGGCGGCAGCACGATCAGGTGGCAAGCCTCGTGCAGCATCGAATGCACCGGCGTGTCGTCGCGCACGTAGACGCGGCTGGCGATGATGCCGGCTTCGCTGTCGCCCCAGTAGCTGCCCGGGATCGCCGCGCCGGCGGGCACGCGCTCCAGCGTCAGCCCGTAGCGGGCGAGCAGGGCGGCGGCGGCGTCGAAGGCGATGTCGGCGAGCAGGAGCATGTGGCGAAGAGGCGGGGTGGTGAGGGTCGCGGTCGCGACCTCATATTTGCGGCGCGATCGGTGGTTTCGCGGTCGCGGCTTGCGCCGCTCCTACAAGGGGATTGCGTGGATGCGAAAAAACGCGGGGCGGCCGGGAGGTCGGCCGCCTGTGCGTCAGGCCTGCGCCGGCGTCGAGCCGGGCGCGTCGGGCAGCGCCACCGAGATGTCGAGCACGTCGTGCTGACCTTCCTTGACCACATCGACCTTGACCGCTTCGACGTCGACGTTGACGTACTTGCGGATCACTTCCAACAGTTCGCGCTGCAGCATCGGCAGATAATCCGGGCCGCCGCGGCCGGCGCGCTCGTGCGCGACGATGATCCGCAGGCGGTCCTTGGCGACCGCGGCGGTTTGCTTCTTGGCCAGCAGGAAGTCGAACAGACCCATGAGCTCAGCCTCCGAAAATCTTGCTGAAGAAGCCCTTCTTTTCCACTTGGGTGAAGCGCATCGGACGGGTGTCGCCGAGCAGGCGGGCGACGGCGTCGTCGTAAGCCTGAGCAGCGTCGGATTCGGTTTCCAGGATCACCGGCTCGCCTTTGTTGGAGGCGTTGAGCACGTCGCCGGATTCCGGGATCACCCCGACGGTCTTGAGGCCGAGGATTTCCTCGACGTCGCCGATGCTGAGCATCTCGCCGGTTTCCACCCGCTTGGGGTGGTAGCGGGTCAGCAGCAGGTGCTCCTTGACGCGCTCGCCGTTCTCGGCGCGGCGGGTCTTGGACGAGAGCAGGCCCAGGATGCGGTCGGAGTCGCGCACCGAGGACACTTCCGGGTTCACCACCACCACCGCCTGGTCGGCGAAGTACATGGCCAGGAACGCGCCTTTTTCGATGCCGGCCGGCGAATCGCAGACGATGTAGTCGAAGCCTTCGGCGGCGAGGTCTTCAAGCACCTTCTGCACGCCTTCCTTGGTCAGCGCGTCCTTGTCGCGGGTCTGCGACGCGGCCAGGATGAACAGAGTGTCGAAACGCTTGTCCTTGATCAGCGCCTGCTTGAGCGAGGCTTCGCCGTTGACGACGTTGACGAAGTCGTACACCACGCGGCGCTCGCAGCCCATGATCAGGTCGAGGTTGCGCAGGCCGACGTCGAAGTCGATGACCGCTACTTTGTGGCCGCGTCGGGCCAGACCGCAGGACAGGCTGGCGCTGGTCGTAGTCTTGCCGACGCCGCCCTTGCCCGAAGTGACAACAATAATCTCGGTCAAAATTCGTTCCTCCGTTCGTGCGGCGTCAGTCCAGCGCCGCAATCTTGATTTGTTCGTCTTCCAGCCAGACCTGCACCGGCTTGCCGCGCAGGTCCTTGGGGATGTCTTCGAGCACTTTGTAATGGCCCGCGATCGCCACCAGTTCGGCATGGAACTCGCGGCAGAAAATCCGCGCGCGGGCGTTGCCTTGCGCGCCGGCGAGGGCGCGGCCGCGCAGCGGACCGTAGATGTGGACCGAGCCGTCGGCGATGACTTCCGCGCCGGCGCCGACCGTGGTCAGCACGGTCAGGTCGCGGTTGTCGGCGTAGATCTGCTGGCCCGAGCGCACCGGAGTGGATTGGATCATTCCTACCGATGAAGCCTGCGCGACGGCCGCCGCGCCGGCCGGAGGCCGCGGCGCCGCTTTGGCCGGCTCGGCCGCCGGCGCGGGCGCCGGGGTTTCGCGTCGCGCCGGCGCTGCGGTTTCGGCCGCGGCGCCGTCGACGCGCTCGTAGCCGGCGCGGAACTTGGCCAGCAACGGCAGGCCCAGCGCCTGCGAGAGTTTTTCGATCTCGCTGGTGCCGTAGGCCAGCGCCACCGGCAGCACGCCGGCGGCGCGCAAGCCTTCGAGCAGGGCCTGCGCGGTGGCGGTATCCGGGGTGTGGCTGAGCCCGCCGAAGTCGATCACCACCGCGGCGCGGCCGAACATGTTGGGCGCGCGCTGCACGCGGCTGCGCATTTCCTCGACCAGGCGCGGCACGTCGAGGGTGCGGATGCGCAGGTTGGCGATGCCGACCTGGCCGATCTTGAGTTCGCCGGCCTGTTCGTAATCCACCGCCACGCTCACGAACACGTCCCGGTGGGGCGCGGCGCGTCGGCGTGCAGGCGCGCGGCCGGCACGCGCGGAACGGTCAGCCACGCGGCTTCGGGCAGGGCGTCGCCGTAGGTCTGGCGCACCCATTCGTAGCTGCACAGGGCTTTCATCAGCATGGCCGCGCGCAGGCCGGATTCTTCCATCACGTGCTGGCCGACCTCGCGGAAACCGAAGCTGCCGTGGAACAGCAGGGCCGGGTCGTTGCCGCCTTCCAGGAACACCTCGCAGGCCAGCTGCGGATAGCGCAGCTCGGCATAGCTTTGGGCGTCGGCGTAGAAGGCGCGGCCGACGCCGCCGCCGCGACGGCGGCTGGCGACGACGATGCGGTCGATGTAGAAGAAATCCGGATAGCGCTCGCGGAACCAGCGGAAATTGCTGCTGTCGTGGCCGGCGGCGGAACCTACGCCGATCAGGAAACCGGCCAGGGTGCCGTCGCGTTCGGCGACGCGGAAATATTCGGCGGTATCGAAGAAGTGACGCAGACGCGCCGCATCCAGCGGCAGGATCGCAGGCCCGGCGGCGTTGTTGAGGGCAAGGACGGAATCCAGCTCGTGCTCGCGCACGTCGCGGACGACGATCGACATTCCAGGCTCCAGATAGTTGCAAGCCGACGCGCAATCCGTGCCGGCGGCCGCGATTATCGCACGGGGGGAGGCCGGGGGGCGAACGCCCGGGTCCATGACTTTCGGACGGCTCCGGGCGAGGGCCGCTACCGTTAGCATGCATTCATGCTGGCTCGCCTCACCCCCACCCAACTGATGCGATTCGCCGGGCTGTTCACCTGGGGGGTGGCCGGGTGCTGGCTGGTGATCATGTGGCTGGAGCCGGAGGCGGCGGCGTCGCTGCCCGGCGGCAGCGAGCACACCTTCTTCCTGCTGATCCTGCGTTGGGTCGCGATCCACCTGGCCTTCGGCGTGGTCTATTGGTGGGCCAGCCGCGGCCTCGGCCAGCGCCGGCCCGGGCCGGCCGACCACGCCCTGCTGCTGGTGCTGACCGCCTGCGCCATCGGCGTGGGCTACTACTCCAACTCCGGCATCGGCAGCATCCTGCTGATGGTCGTGGCCGGGCTGCTGCCGTGGCTGCTGCCGCTGCGGGTCGGGGTGGCCTGGCTGATCCTGAGCAACCTGTCGATCATCCCGGTGTTCGTGATCGCGATCGGCCAGCCGCTGCTGGTCGCTATCGTGCAATCGGTGGCCTACGCCGGCTTCTCCAGCCTGGTGTTCGTCAGCTCGCTGGTGGCGATGCAGCAGGCTCAGGCGCGCGAGGACCAGCGCCGGCTCAACGCCGAGCTGCGCGCGACCCGCGCGCTGCTGGCCGAAAGCGCGCGCATCAACGAGCGCACCCGGATCTCGCGCGAGCTGCACGACCTGCTCGGCCACCACCTCACCGCGCTGAGCCTGAACCTGGAAGTGGCCGGGCACCTGTCGGAAGGGCGGGTCAAGGAACACGTGCAGCAGGCGCATACTCTGGCCCGACTGCTGCTCACCGACGTGCGCGAGGCGGTCAGCCAGTTGCGCGAGAACGGCGCCATCGACCTGTCGCTGGCGCTGCGCCCGCTGGCCGAGAACGTGCCCGCGCTGGACATCCGCATGGATATCGAGACCCCATTGACCCTGGACGACCCCGAGCGCGCCCACGTGCTGCTGCGCTGCACCCAGGAAATCATCACCAACGCGGTGCGCCACGCCGGCGCCCAGCACCTGTGGATCGACGTGCGCCGCGACGACGGCCACATCGTCATGAGCGCGCGCGACGACGGCCGCGGCGCCGACCACCTGGTCGCCGGCAACGGCCTGCGCGGCATGCGCGAGCGGCTGATGCAGTACGGTGGCCAACTGCGAATCGAAACCCGGGCCGAGGCCGGCTTCAGCCTGCGCCTGACCCTGCCCGCCACCGCGGCCGTCATGGGCCGCGAAGGAGCTCCGACATGATCCCCAATCCCATCCGCGTACTGCTCGTCGACGACCAGACCCTGGTCCGGCAGGGCGTGCGCTCGCTGCTCGCCCTGGCCGACGGCATCGAGGTCGTGGCCGAGGCCGGCGACGGCCGCCAGGCGGTCGAGATGATCCCGAACCTGCGTCCCGACGTGGTCCTGATGGACATGCGCATGCCGGTGATGTCCGGCCTGGAGGCGCTGCAGGCTCTGGCCCGCTCCGGCTACCTGCCGCCGACCATCATCCTGACCACCTTCGACGACGACCAACTGGTCCTGGCCGGGCTCAAGGCCGGGGCCAAGGGCTATCTGCTCAAGGACGTGTCGCTGGAGCAACTGGTCGGGGCGATCCAGACCGTGGCCGACGGCGGCTCGCTGGTGCAGCCGGCGATGACCCAGCGCCTGCTGTCGGGCCTGGAGCACATGCGCAACGACTTCGTCAGCCTGGACCGGCCCGACCCGCTGACCGAGCGCGAGACCGAGATCCTGCGGCTGATGGCCGGCGGCTTTTCGAACAAGGAAATCGCCAACTCGCTTGGGGTGGCCGAGGGCACGATTAAGAACCACGTGTCCAACATCCTGTCCAAGCTCGGCGTGCGCGACCGCACCCGGGCGGTGCTCAAGGCGTTCGAGCTGCAGTTGGTCTGAGCCCACGCGTACCGGCCCGGCGCAGTGCGCCGGGCGTTCGCGGGCGCGCGAGCCGATGGCTCGCGAGCGGCGCCCGCTCACCCAAGCTCGGCGTGCGCGACCGCACCCGGGCGGTGCTCAAGGCGTTCGAGCTGCAACTGGTCTGAGGCGTTCGAACCGGCCCGGCGCGCGGCGCCGGGCGTTCGCGGGCGGCGCCCGTTGGCCCGAGTCCGGCATGTGCGGCCGTGCTCGGGCCGTGCGCAAGGCGTTCGATCTGCGCAGGGTTTGAGACAGTCGCGCCGGCGCTTGCCGGCGTGCGCACGGCGGGCCCGGTGGCCTGAGTCCGGTCGCACCGGTACGAGGCGGGATGCAGCGTGGCGCCGACCGTTCGCGGATGCGATCACCGGCCGCATTCGAACCACGCCGGGCTCAAGCCGCGGCGCTCCGGCTCGTCGCCCCGGACCGCGCCCGCGGCGGGCTCTACTTTCGTCGTAATCCACAGCCCGGGCCGCGCGAGCCGGGCCGCGCACGGACCCGTCCGCGCGGACGTTACGGCGGTGGCGGGACTTGACTTGATTTGCGCTTACGCGCCCGCGCCGCGACCGCATACCGGGGCGAATGCGGCTGTGAGGCGGCACAAAGCCGGCCAGTTGCGCGCTTTTCGCCGCCCGCTCCCGCCGATGCCCGTTCCGGTGGGATTTCTTGCTTGTGACGGCTGCCCTTGCCGGGATTTATCTTGCTACGATTGCGGGTCTGCGCCCCTGGCCCGCACCTGGGCCCGGCCCTGGAGAACCCTGAATGACCCGTCTGATCGAGATTCTGATTTCCCTGGCGATCGTCGCCGTGCTGTTCCTGGTCGTCGGCATCGTTCTGCCGTCGAGCCGCCACCTGTCGCACTCGGTGGAGACCAACCGCAAGTTGACCATCGTGTTCGACACCTTGAACAGCCTGCGTCGCTTCAAGGAGTGGAACCCGCTGGCGCTGCGCGACCCCGCGATGGAAATCAAGCTGACCGGCAAGGAAGAGGGCGTGGGCGCCCGCCTGGAGTACTCGTCCAAGGAGCGCGGCCTGGGCAACGGCAGCTGGGAAATCGTCAAGAGCGAGCCGGGCAAGCTGGTGGGCTACAAGATCACCAACCCCGAGCGCGGCGACAACAAGCGCAGCGAGTTCACCCTCAAGCCGACCGGCCGCAACAACCGCAACGTCGAGATCACCCAGACCTACGACGTCGACTACGGCTTCAACCTGCTCGGCCGCTACTCCGGCCTGTACGTCAGCAGCAGCGTCGGCGAAGACATCAAGATGGGTTTGCAGCGCCTGAGCAACCTGCTGGCGACGGTGCCGAACTACGACTACGCCAAGCTGTCGGAAACCGATCCGAACAACGCGCCGAAGGTCGTCGACCGTCCGGCCGAGAACATCCTCAGCGTCAACGCTGCGGTCGAGCGCAACAACGACAAGATCAAGGGACAGATCCATTCCAACATGGAGTGGATCAACAAGGTCATCGCCGCCAACGGCCTGGAAGCGGTCGGTCCGGTGCGCATCGTGACCAACGAGTTCGGCGCCGAGACCTACGACTTCGACACCGTGCAGGTCGTGCGCAAGAAGGGCGACACCGCCACCGGCGATGCCGCCGCGATCGAGGTCAAGGTCGAAGGCCCGGTCAAGGCCTCGCTGCTGCCGGCTTCGAAGGTCGTCGTCGCCTCCAGCGGCGGCCACAACTTCGCCGCGCTGCCGCCGGTGCGCGACGCCGTGCGCGCCTGGGCGATGACCCGCGGCTACACCACCAGCGACCGTCCGTACGAGTCGTGGAAGGCCGGCATCGACCAGAGCTTCGACCCGGCCCTGGGCCAGTTCGACGTCTACTGGCCGGTCAAGTAATTCCGCCGCCCGCGCTACGGCGCGGGCCGGATGCGACACCCGAACGCGCCGCGGATTCCGCGGCGCGTTTTTTTGTGGCGCAGGTTTTGTACGCGAAGGCCCGGACTCGCCCTGTAGGAGCGACGCAAGTCGCGACCGCGCCACAGCGCATACGACGCAAGCTGGCGACTCCGCGGTCGCGACTCGCGTCGCTCCTACAGGGCGAGCCCGCGACATCGCGGCGCTACCGGCCCCGCGCGCCCCACGCCAACGCTGCTATCGTGGAGCGCCTCCCACTTCCCGCGTTCGCCCGCATGAGCGCCAGCGTTTCCGATTCCCGTCCCGCCGCGCCGCTGTCCGCGCGCCTGCTCGCCGCCAGCGGCGGCGTGCTCGCCGCGCTCGCGGTGGCGCTGTCGGCCTATGCCGCGCACGCGGGCACCGACCCGCACGCGCAGGCCCGGCTGCAGACCGCCGCGGTGTTCGCCTTCGGCCACGGCATCGCCCTGGCTGCGCTGGCGCCGCCGTCGCGACGCGCGTTGACGCGCGGTTTGCTCGGCGCGTTGCTGCTCGGCGTGATCGTGTTCGCCGGCGGACTGGCGGCGGCGCACTTCTTCGGCGCCTCGACCCGGCTGGTGCCTTACGGCGGCAGCCTGATGATCCTGGCGTGGCTAGGCTACGCCGTCGACGCGATGCGGCGCTGACATGCCGCGCCACGTCCGCGGGTTCGACGCGCAGGCCGCGCACGAGCATCTGGGCCGCACGTGCCGGCGGCTCGGCGCGTGGATGAAGCGGGTCGACCGGCTGGAGAACGGCCCGATCCCGAACGACCCGCGCTGGCGCGGGCGCTTCGATCCGGTCGATGCCCTGGCGCGCGCGATCTTGTTCCAGCAGCTCAGCGGCAAGGCCGCCTCGACCATCGTCGGGCGGGTCGAAACCGCGATCGGCAGCGCGCGCCTGCACCACGGCACCCTGGGCGGCTGCGACGACGCGACCTTGCGCGCCTGCGGCGTGTCCGGCAACAAATTGCTGGCCTTGCGCGACCTCGCCGCGCGCGAGGCCCGCGGCGAGATTCCCGACCTGCGCGCGATGGCGCACATGGACAACGACGCCATCGTCGCCGCGCTGGTGCCGATCCGCGGCATCGGCCGCTGGACGGTGGAGATGATGCTGATGTTCCGCCTCGGCCGGCCCGACATCTTGCCGGTGGACGACCTGGGCATCCGCAAGGGCGCGCAATACGTCGACAAGCTCGAGGCGATGCCGGCGCCGAAAGTCCTGGCGCAGATCGGCGAGCGCTGGGGGCCGTACCGCACCTATGCCAGCCTGTACCTGTGGCGGATCGCCGACATCGCCGAAGGGGCGGCCAAGCCGGTCAATCGCTCGCAGGGGTGAGCGGTTTGGGAAGTCGCGCTTGCGACGCGATCCGGTGGCTGCGCGGTCGCGACTTGCGTCGCTCCTACAGGGGCTCCGGTTGGTTTCGTTTCAGGCTGTAGGAGCTGCGCGAGCTGCGACCGCGAAGGCGCAGTTACGACGAAACTTTCGCTGCGAGCCGGTTGGCGCGGTCGCGACTTGCGTCGCTCCTACAGGGGCTCCGGTGAGTTTCGTTTCAGGCTGTAGGAGCTGCGCGAGCTGCGACCGCGAAGGCGCAGCTGCGACGAAACTTTCGCTGCGAGCCGGTTGGCGCAGTCGCAGCTCGCGCCGTTCCGGCAACCGATCCCGTTAGGCACCGACCGCGTCGAGTATCAACGACACCGGTTTGCCGGTAACCGGATGCACCGGCTCTTCCAATTCGCGCAACACCAGCCCGCTTTCGCGCAAAACCCGCAGCCAACCGCCAAGGGTGCGGAAGTACCACGGCGCCGGTTGGCCGAAGGCGCCGTCGCAGCCGGCCCAGCTGCCGTCGCGCCAGCCGTCGAGGTAGGGCGCGTCGCCGCAGGCGGTCGGAGGGTGCAGGGTCTGGATCAGTACGTGGCCGCCGTCGCGCAGCAGCGCCGGCAGCGCGCTCAGCAGCGCGTCGACCGCGGCGCCGCCGAGCAAGGAGAAGTTGCACACGATCAGGTCGTAGCGCGCGTTCGATGCGCCGGCGGCGATGTCTTCGTAGCTGAGCCGGGCGTAGCGCTGCGGCGGCGCGTCGGGATCGGCGCGGCGCGCGGCGTCGATGAGCTCGCCGATCGCGTCGATGCCGTCGGCGGCGACGCCGCCGGCGCGCAGGGCGCGGGTCAGCCAGCCTTCGCCGCAGCCCAGGTCGAGCGCGTCGCGCGGGCGCAGGCGCAAGGCGGCGTCGAGGATGGCGCGGTCGGTGACCAAACGACGGCTCTCGATGGCTTGGGCGCGCACCGTCTGCGTCCACGGCGCGGCGTTCTCGCGCCAGGCTTCGAGTACGCGCGCGTCGCTGTGGCGTGCGGTTTCGTCGGCGCTCATCGTTGGCAGCGATCCATGTGCGCGGATACGGCGTTCATCGCGGCGCTCCCTGCGAGTGGGCGAGCCGCGGATCCGTCACGGCATTGCGGCCGGTGTCGGCGCTCCTGGCCGCGAGAGCGTTCATCGCCGCAGCTCGGCCGATCCCGCCGCGCGCCGGTTCATGCCGGCGAATAACGCCAATGCCACGGCTCATAAACGATGCCGTGCGGGTTGTCGCGCGGATAGCTCATCGCGAAGCCGTAGCCGCCGGCGCGTTCGCGCAGCCAGGCGAAGGCGGGCGTGAGTTCGAAGGATTCTTCTGCCGGCGGCTCGCCCGGCGCGCCGATGTCCAGCGCCAGCCCGCTGTGGTGCTCGCTGTAGCCGGGCGCGGCGTTGACGGTGAGGATGTCGCCGACGTTGAGCCCGCGCGCGAGTTTGCGTTCGAAGATGCCCAGTTGGTAATCGTGGCTGCGGTAGCCGGAGATCGCTTCGAGCACGAGGCCGTCGCCCAGCGCGGCGTCGCGCAGGTGGGTCCAGGCGCGCGCGGCGGCCGGGTGCAGCCACAGCGGGCGGCGGTAGCGGTCGAAGCCTGCCAGGGCCAGGCGGTCGGGTTCGGCGATCAGGGCCAGGCCGGTGCGCGACTCGTACCCGTGCGCGTCCAGGCCGAGCGCGTCGAGGCGTTCTTCCAGGCGGTCCAGCGGCAGTTCGCCGACCCGCACCAGGCCTTCGCGGCGGTACTCGACGATGCGTTCGAGCGCGTCCAGCGCAGCGTCGATGCCGTCCTCGCGCATCAGCCGGTGCACCAGCGGCAGCACGCCTTCGGGCAGGTCGGCGGCGAGGAAGCGGCCGTCGCGCTTGCGCCGCAGCACGTGGCGCGCGCGCGCCAGGGCGCGGGCGTCGGCGTTGCTGCGCGCGCGCAGCAGGCCGCCGGGCCATAGTTCGATGTCCGGGGTGTTGATCAGGACGTGGCCGGGTCCGCGCATGCGCGCAGGGTAGCGCGCGGGGGGCGGGGTGCCAACCGCGGTGGCGGCGATGTGTTTGCCGTTTGCGGGGCGGGCGCGTTGCCGGCTGCGGGCGAGTGCGGTGGCGCCACGACCGGAGGCTTCGCGGTCGCGGCTTGCGCCGCTCCTACAGGGGGCTGAGGCGGAAGCGGGTCAGGCGGGGCGCTTGAAGTACAGGCGGGTGCCGAGCACGCCGGGGTCGTGTTCCACCGCGACCAGTTCCCAGCCCTGCGCGCCCTGGCGGTCTAGCTCTTCCTGGATGCGTTCGCGCATCGGCGCTTCGAACAGTTTGTAGGTCAGTTCGATGACGAGGTGCTTCCACGGCTGGCTCATGCGTCTTCCTCGGGGGCGGCGGGGGGCGGTTCCTGGCGCGGCAGGCGGCCGCTGCGGCGCAGGGCGTCGCGCAGCACATATTCGATCTGGGCGTTGAGCGAGCGCAACTCGTCGTCGGCCCAGCGCTGTGCGGCGGCGAGCACCTCGGCGCTGATGCGCAGCGGATAGGCCTTCTTCTCGCTCACCGCCGGCCGGCCCGCTGGTCGTCGCGCGGCGCGCGGTAGTCGCGCTTGAGCTTGGCCAGCGCCAGCATCATCGCCACCGCCACGGCGTTGACCGCGACTAACAGCGCGATGGTCACCCACATCGTCCGGCTCTGGTCGCCGTGCGCCCAGTAGAAGCCCAGCGCGGCCAGGAACATCGCGATCGCCACCATCGCCAGCAGCTTGCCGAAGCGCGATGCGGCCGCGGCCGGGTCGCGCAGGCGCGAGGCGTCCAGACCGTTGATGAGTTGCAGGTTGCCGCGCGCGACCAGCACCGCGGCGACCAGCACCGGCACGCCGCTGATGAGCATGATCGCGGGCAACACGAATTCGTTGTTCGGCAGATTCATCGCGCGCTCCTCAGTACAGGCTGCCGGTGTTGACGATGGGCTGGGTGCCGCGCTCGCCGCACAGCACCACCAGCAGGTTGCTGACCATCTGCGCCTTGCGTTCCTCGTCGAGCTGGACCACGCCGTTCTTCTGCAGCTCGGCCAGGGCCATCTCGACCATGCCGACCGCGCCGGCGACGATGCGGGTGCGCGCGGCGATCACCGCGTTGGCCTGCTGGCGCTGCAGCATCGCCTGGGCGATCTCCGGCGCGTAGGCCAGGTGGCTGATGCGCGCGTCGGAGACGGTGACGCCGGCGTCGGCCAGGCGCTCTTGCAGCTCTTCCTTCAAATGCTGGGAAATCTCGTTGGCATGGCTGCGCAGCGACAGCTGGCCGTCCTCGTGCTGGTCGTAGGGATAGCTGGTGGCCATCGCCCGCAGCGCCGATTCGGACTGGATGTGGACGAAGGTTTCGTAGTCGTCGACGTTGTAGACCGCTTCGGCCGAATCCACCACCTGCCAGACGATCACCGCGGCGATCTCGATCGGGCTGCCGTCGAGTTCGTTGACCTTGAGCTTGCCGCTCTCGAAGTTGCGCACGCGCTGGCTGACCTTGCGCTTGGCGTAGAGCGGGTTGTTCCAGCGCAGGCCGTTGTCCTTGACCGTGCCGACGTACTTGCCGAACAGGCTCAGCACCGCGGCCTGGTTGGGCTCGACCATGTACAGGCCGAACAGGCAGACCACCGCGAGCAGGCCGGCCAGGACCGCGACCACGGTGATCGCGCCGGGCCCGGCGGCGGCGCTGGCGAGGAAGACGTAGCCGCAGCCGGCCGCGATCAGCAGCAGGGCGAGCAGGACCGGAATGCCGGGGAGGGACTGGGAGGGGTTCTCTTTCATGGCGGCTCGTCCTTGGGATTCTGGGTAATAGTGATATCAGATTGATATCAGTCCGTCAGCTGCCGTTGGTCGGGCGAAGGCCTGCCGCGGGGTGGCCGAAGCCCTTGTAGGAGCGGCGCGAGCCGCGACCGCGGGGTATCCGCTCGCGTCGGGGCTTTCGGCGCAGGCGAGGTGTCGCGGTCGCGGCTTGCGCCGCTCCTACAGGGGGAAACCGGCTTGTGCGGCGATCCGGTGAGGGCGAATGGGTCGTTTCAGATGGATATCGCCAAGGACGCGCGCGGTGGCCGAAGCCCCTGTAGGAGCGGCGCGAGCCGCGACTGCGGGGTATCCGCTCGCGTCGGGGCTTTCGGCGCAGGCGAGGTGTCGTGGTCGCGGCTCGCGCCGCTCCTACAGGAAGTAAACCGGTTGGCGCGCGGGGTCGCCGCTTACGGGGCGATGCGGTACAGCGGCGCGGGGATGAACTCGCCGGTGGCGTACAGGAAGCGGCCGTCGGCCGACCAGCCCAGGGCTTCGGCCTGCGGCAGCCACGGCAGTTCGCTGACCCGCGGCGCGGCGGCCACGGCCTGGGCCCAGTCCTGTTGCGGCTGGCGCGGGTACAGCAGCAGGTAGCGGTAGGTCATCACCGCCAGGGTGCGGCCGTCGGGCGAGACGTCGGCGGCGGTGACCTGGCCCTGGATCTTGGCCCGGAACGCATTGGACTGGCGCAATTGCGCGTCCGGCTCGGGAATGCCGGCCAGCGCGCCGAGCTTGGTCGCGGTCTGCAGCGCGTTGCCGGCCGGCATCAGCGGCAGCGCGAACAGCTCCGGCGGCTGGCGTTTCTTGGAGATCAGCAGGATCTGCTTGCGCGCCACGTCCACCGCCACCGCCTCGCAGTCGCGCGCGCCGTCGGGCCAGCGGAAGGCGATCGACCAGGCCGGCTTGAGCCGCGCGTTTTCGATCCGCTCGGGCTCTTCGATGATGTGCAGTTGCAGGCTGCGGCGCAGGCCGCCGTTGTCGCCGGTGTCGGCGATCAGCAGGTAATGGCGGCCGTCGAGTTCGAAGGCGGCCATGTCCTCCCAGTCGGTCTTGATCGCGCCCTCGATGCGCAAGGTGGCCAGGCGGTCGCCGTTCTCGGCCACGGCGAACAGGCGCTCGGGGTTGCCGCCGTCGTCGTGCATCCACAGCACGCCGGGGTGCCGGCGCGAGGCGGCCAGGCCGCTGATTTCCGACAACTGCGGGTCGAGCAGCATCCCGGCCAGCTCGCTGCTGCCCGGCGCCGGCGGCTGCGCGCGGTGCACGCGCCACAGCGCCGACCCGCCCGCCAGCGCGGCCGCGACCAGCGCGCCGGCGGCCAGCCAACGCCAGCGGCGCGCGGCGCCGGGCGTAGCGGAGACAGCAGGGGCGGCGGCACGCTCGGCGTGCCGTTCGGACGCGGGGGACATGGACCACAGCATCGCATGCGCGCCCGCCGCCGCCATAGCCCGGCAAGGCCGCGGCGGGCGCGGAAAGTTAGACTAGGCTCATTCCGTCCCCCCGTTTTTCGAGGTTGCACGCCATGACCACGCTCGGCACGCCGCTGTCCCCGCACGCTTACCGCGTGCTCCTGCTCGGTTCGGGCGAATTGGGCAAGGAGGTGGCGATCGAGCTGCAGCGCTTCGGCGTGGAAGTGATCGCCGCCGACCGCTACGCCGATGCGCCGGCGATGCAGGTGGCGCACCGCAGCCACGTGCTGGACATGCTCGACGGCCAGGCCGTGCGTGCGCTGATCGCGGCCGAGCGGCCGAACCTGATCGTGCCGGAGATCGAGGCGATCCACACCCAGACCCTGGTCGAGCTGGAAGCCGAATTCGCCCGCAGCGGCAGCGACACGCGAGTCATCCCGACCGCGCGCGCCGCGCGCCTGACCATGGACCGCGAAGGCATCCGCCGCCTCGCCGCCGAGACCTTGCAACTGGCGACCTCGCCGTACCGCTTCGTCGACACCCTTGAGGACTACCGCGCCGCCGTGGCCGAGATCGGCCTGCCGTGCGTGGTCAAGCCGGTGATGTCGTCCTCGGGCAAGGGCCAGAGCCTGGTGCGCGGCGAAGCCGACATCGACAAGGCCTGGGACTACGCCCAGACCGGCGGCCGCGCCGGCGCCGGCCGGGTCATCGTCGAAGGCTTCATCGACTTCGATTACGAGATCACTCTGCTGACCGTGCGCCACGCCGGCGGCACCACCTTCTGCGCGCCGATCGGCCACCTGCAGCGCGACGGCGACTACCGCGAGAGCTGGCAGCCGCAGCCGATGAGCCCGGTGGCGCTGGCGCGCGCGCAGGACATCGCCCGCGCCATCACCGACGACCTCGGCGGCTTCGGCGTGTTCGGCGTGGAGCTGTTCGTCCAGGGCGACGAGGTGTGGTTCAGCGAAGTCTCGCCGCGCCCGCACGACACCGGCCTGGTCACGCTGATCTCGCAGGACCTGAGCGAATTCGCCCTGCATGCGCGCGCGATCCTCGGCCTGCCGATCCCGACCATCCGCGAGCACGGCCCGGCCGCGTCCTGCGCGGTGCTGGCGCAGGGCCACGGCGTGCCGGTGTTCTCCGGCGTCGACGCGGCGCTGGGACAGATCGACACCCAGTTGCGCCTGTTCGGCAAGCCGCGCGTGGAAGGCCATCGCCGCGTCGCGGTGACCCTAGCCCTGGGCGGCGACATCGACGAAGCCCGCGCCAAGGCGCGCGAAGCCGCGGCGCAACTGCAAATCGAATTGCGCTGAGCGCGGTCCAAACCGTACGACCTTTCGCACCGGAGCGACGATGAACGAGACCCAGGGCTACGCCGTGTTCTTCTTCCCGCAAGCGCTGGAAGCGCTGGGCGAGGCCATTCGTCCCTACCTGCTGGAAGGCCCCGCCGGCCCGCACGTGCTGTGCAAGGAGATCGACACCGGCGGCGCGTTCACCGAGATGACCCTGGAAGGCCGCAACGCCGACGGCCGCGAGATGACCTTGGAGCTGATGGTGCCGGGCAACATGCTGCGCATGATCGTGTCGGCGCACGGCGAAGGTTCGTTCGGTTTCGGTCCGCGCATCGCGCGGGCCGTGGCGAAACCGGCTGGCGCGTCCGTGCCGGCGTCCGCTGAACCTGCACCGGCGCAACCGCCTGCGCCGCAGACGCCCGCGCCGGTGATCGCGACCGACGCCAAGCCGGAGTAAGCGGCACAGGCTCGCGCGCGCCGCTCGGTACGCGGAGCCTGCGGCACGAAGTTTCGTGAGCGGGACCTCGCGCCTTTGGGCCTGGTAGCAAGGCGGTCGGTGTTATGTGTGGAATAAATCAGCATCAAAGATGTTGACTGTATGCCTCTCCGACTTAGGCGGGATAAGAATCGAGAGACGGGGTTTTTCCTATTGAGTTCGGGAAGGTGGAGAGCTTCGTCTTTATGGAGTCGCTCGGATGCCAGGTTGAAGTTCTTGCGCTGCCCCGTTTCTATTCGCTTGTGTGATGCTGATTTGCATTTTCCGCGAATGCAAAGTAACCCGAATATTTACAGGTTTCGGTCGTTGGCAGAGGATCAGTGGCGCGTCTTCGCGCGGCAGCTAACTGAAAAGCGCTGCAACTGCCAACAAGGGAGGCTTCATGCGGATCGGGTTTTCGAGGTACGGACGGATTGTGTTCGCTTGCTGCGTTTTTGTGACTTCGACTTCGGCGGTTTCGGCTCCTCGCGACATCGCCAGTGGCGGCTCTGATGGTCAATGGAGTCAAGCGCAGGTTCGCGAGGGCGACGTAAATATTGCGTCGAAGGCGGCTTTGCTTGAGTACATGTCGCGCAACAGCGACTCCCCGCTGAACAAGCTTCCTCCCCTTGTTCTGCAGAATTTCATCGACAGCCTCGTTTTTACGCCGAAAGGGCTCGGCTCCTATTCGTACCTGGGGTTGTCGCCGCATCTGACGGTACACGAGATCGCGCGGGTGCTGTCTCTTTTCGGTGCTCAGGAAACGGTTGCGAATATTCCTACGCTGCAGTTCGTTCCCGCCGGACAAGGACTGGCCGTAAGCCCAATGAGCGATGTTTGTGAGGATCCGAACTCTCCGATGTGCGAGGCAGGCGGAGGCAAGACGAAGACGGATTACGTCTGCTCTAACGACGGCGGCGATACGTATTCTTGCAATTTCAGCTTTGGCGATATCTGTGCGAGCAGTTGCGGAAAGTGACTGAGCAATATCGTTCGGGCGCCAGGCCGTTGGTCTGGCGCTTTTCATCGGGAGATTTCATGGCCCTTGTAAGGCTTGCGAGCGTGTTCATAGCGCTTGTGGTTGCGGCCGCTCCATCAAGGGCTGGTTCGCTGAGCGAGCGTTACCGGTCCGTCATGTTGGCGCTCAGTCGCCAGCCCGAACTGTCGACGGCCGAGAAGACCGATAGGCTGAATGTGGAATACGCTTTGCATTTCGGTCCGGTTGCGCGCCAGCAAGGAATTTCGCGCGAGGATTCGCAGGCTTTGTTCGATGCGGCGAATATGATGGCCAGCTACACGATGTACTTCAGAGTCGAAGACAATCCCCGCTATATCGAAGATATGATCCGCGCGCGCGGTCTGCTTCAATCTGCGGGTGGCGAATCCGAGTCGAACGATCAGAATCTTTACGATGCATTGATCGCCGCGCGTAGGTTCGATGAGGCCAGAGATCTCGCCCGGACGAGTTCGGCCCTGCGGGGTCGGACCGTTCCGACATTCGATACCGCCGAGGGCTTCGACCCTGCGCGTCCGGGCTACTTCGAGTACTCCGGCGACAAGCTCATGCTTCGCAATGCGAGTGCGCCCGGCGACGAAGTGCAGATCCTCATCGTTTCCGGTTGCCATGCCGCCCGCGATGCCGCTCGAGGCATTGCCGGCGATGCTGGTCTTCGCGAGGCTTTTCGGCGGGGCGGCGCGTTATGGCTTACGCCGGCGGACCGGACTTTCGATCCTGTTGAGGTGAAGCGATGGAACGCGGATTTCCCGAATAGCCCGATCCGTATCGCCTTCAATCATTCGGCCTGGAAGGACGTGGATTTCACAAGGCAACCGACTTTTTTCTTTTTCAAGGCAGACAAGTTGGTCGGCAAAAGCGTGGGCTGGAGCCGGTCCGGCCCACCGCAAGCGCTGCTGACGGCATTGCGTGAATCCGGCTTGATGCACTAGCGAGTAACCGAGCGAAAAGATTCGGCAGCGCATGCGCGCCGTTCGGCGGCGACGAGGGTCGCAGCCGAACGGCGCCCACCGCTGCGCGGCGACTCACTGGGCCAAATCCACCCACACCAAATGATGGTCGCTGGCCTCGGAGATCTTCGATTCTTCCGTCCCCGCCTTCGGCCAGAACACGCCGGTGTCCTCGACCTTCCAGCCGCGCGAGGGCAGTACGTAGTCCAGGCGCAGGGTGCCGGCCTTGGGGCCGAAGTCGCCGGTGTGGGTGGCGATGTCGCCCTTGCGCGCGAAGCCGTAGCCTTGCGCGCGTTCGCGCGCGCCTTCGCTGTGCGGGATGTGGCTGGCGTCTACGCGCGGGTGGTCGAGCAATTGCTTGATCGAGCCGGGCACGCCGTCGCCGTCGACCGGGTCGGCGTTCATGTCGCCGACGATGACGAAGCGCGCATCCTGGGCCAGGCCGCCGCAGCGGCCCTGGTCGTCGCACAGCCAGGCCGGCTTGCCGCCGTCGAGGTAGCGCGCCCACAGCGCGATTTCATCGTGATTGCGCGCGCCGTTGCGGTCTTCCGGGCCGTCGAACACCGGCGGGGTCGGATGCGCGGCGAGGAAGTGCAGCACGCCCAGCGGCGTTTTCACCGGCACGTCCCAGTGCGATTTCGACGACAGGCGCAGCTGCGGCCACACCGCCGCCGAGTACCACGGCTTGCCGGTGGCCGGGTCGCGCGGTTGCCGCGCGTTGGGCAGGTGCGACCACTTGAAGGTCTGGAAGCTGCGCACGGCGGCGGTGTCGATGGGGTACTTCGACAGCACCAGCATGCCGTACTGGCCCGGGTGCAGGCCGTAGCCCCAGGCGTCGTTGCCGCGCGCGCGGTCGTTGCGCGCGGCGTCGCCGGCCTTGCCGTCGCCATCCAGGTCCAGGCCGCTGGGCACGCCGGTGTTGACCGGGGCGAGGTAGCGGTAGGGATAGCGCAGCGCTTCGCCGCCGCCGGGCTGGGCGACTTCGAGATAGTTGCGCTGGAACAGGTCGGCCGCGCGTTGTTGCGGGTCGTAGTCGAATTCGTTGAGCAGGACCAGGTCCGGGCGCACGCGCTGCAGCACCGCGGCGATCTTGCGCGCGTTGTCGTCGCCGGCTTCGAAACGGCGGATCAGGCCGCCGTCGGTCTCGTCGTAGAGCGAGGTGTTGTAGGTGGCCACGCGCAGGCGCGCGGGCGCGGCGGCCTCGCTCTGGGCGCGGACGTAAGCCTTGGGGTCGCCGTGGACGTTCACTTGCGTGCAGGCCGCGAGCAGGGCCGCGGCGAGCGCGGCGCAGGGGAGGAGGAGTCTGGACATGCGCGCGATGATCGCATGGGGCGGGCGGCGGGATGGTTACGGTTTCGGGCCGGATCGGGGGCGGGCAGCGGCACGGCCGGCAGCGGCCATTGCCGGCGCCGCCTGCGGTCTTGCATGGCCGCCGCGATGGCCGGCTCCGCAAAAAACGACGCCCCGGGCAAGCCGGGGCGTCGTCGTGGAACAGGCGTTGCTGATTACAGCGTGCAGCCCATCGCCGAGTACTGCGCCTTGCTCTGCTCCAGCGCGGTCTTGCAGGCGCCGGCCAGGGCGGTCTTGCCCTGCGGGGTGGCGGCCATCTGCGCCCAGGCGTTCTGGCTCTGGTCGAGCGCGGCCTGCAGGCCGGCGCGCTGTTCGGCCGGAACCTTGTCGCTGAGGCAGGCGCGGACCTTGGTCAGGTAGTCGTCGCACTCGGGCACGCCGACGCTGGCGGTCGGCGCGGCGGCCGGGGCAGCGGCGTCGGTCGGAGCGGCCGGGGCATCGGTCGGAGCCGGGGTCGCGGCCGGGGCGGCAGCGTCGCCCGCCGGGGCAGCGGCCGGGGCGGCGGCGTCGGCCGGCGCGGCATCGGCCGGCTTGTCGGCGGGCTTGTTGCACGCGGCCAGCGCCAGGGTGACGGCGGCGGCCAGGAACAGGACCTTCAATTTCATTGCGGACTCCATGTGGCGATAAGTGATGAGGGTGGCGGCTCCATTGCCAGGCCAGCGAGTGGCGCCATCCCGCGCGTCGTGATCACGACGCGGCTACGAGATACACGACCTGAACGAGAGGCGTGTTACGAATGTGTAAAAACCCGCCAATCGCGACCATCGAATGCCTCCAACGGTCGGAACCGGCGCTTGTAGTCCATCTTCGGATGGCCGGCGATCCAGTAGCCGAGGTAGAGGTGGCGGCGGCGTTCGCGCCGCGCCCATTCGATCTGGCGCAGGATCGCCAGCGTGCCCAGGCTGCGGTCGGCGAGGTCGGGGTCGTAGAAGGTGTAGACCGCCGACAGCGCGTCCTCGACCACGTCGGTCACCGCGACCGCGAGCAGGCGGCCGTGGCCGGCCTCGCGCAGTTCCAGGAAGCGGTTCTCGCTCCAGCTGCCGATCAGGAACTGGTCGAACTCGATCGCGCCGTGGCCGTCCATGCCGCCGCCGGCGTGGCGCGAGGCGAGATAGCGCTTGTACAGCGCCAGTTGCTCGGGCGTGCGCTCGGCGCGGTGCACGCGCATCTCCACCTGCGCGTTGCGCGCCAGGCAACGGCGCTGGCTGCGGTCGGGCTGGAAGCGGTCGACCGGAATGCGCACCGCCACGCAGGCGCGGCAGCCGCTGCAATGCGGGCGGTAGACGATGTCGCCGGAGCGGCGGAAGCCCCAGCCCAGCGCGTGCGGATACCAGTCGCGCAGGCGCGGATCGCGCGGGTCGAGCACCAGGTCGCGGGCGACGCGTTCGGGCCAGTAGCCGCAGGCGTGCTCGCCGGTGTGGAACAGGCGGAGGTCGTCGCTGTCCGGCTGCGGTTGCGTGCCCATGCGCTCAGCATAGCGCCGGGTCGGTGAGTTGCGCATGCAGTGGCTCCCGGTTTGCGCAGCCGCGCGGCGCGGGTGTGGCGCTGAACGGTGCGGGTGGCGGGCCCGGATCGGCGCGGCCCTTGTCAACCGCCACGCGGCCCGGGCGTTGATCCGGTCATCGGCGCCGCGGTGGCGCCTGCTGCAGGAGTCGACGATGACCCGTTTCCCCCTTTACCTGGCCGCGATCACCGCGGCCGCCATGTTCGCCGGCGCGGCGACCGCCGTGTTCGCCGCGCCGCAGGACGCCGGTTCCGGCGCCGGCGGGCAGCAGCGTCCGCGCGCGAAGATCGACGCCAACGGCGACGGCGTGATCTCGCGTGAGGAAGCCGCCAAGTTCCCGCGCCTGGCCGAGCGCTTCGACGAGCTCGACAAGAACCACGACGGCAAGCTCGACGCCAGCGAGCGCCCGCAGCGCCGCGGCGGCCGCGAGCACGGCGGACGCCACGGCGGCGCGGCCCGGCTCGACACCGACGGCGATGGCCGAATCAGCCAGGCCGAGGCGGCCAAGTCGCCGCGGCTGGCGCAGAACTTCGCCCAGATCGATACGAACAAGGACGGCTACATCGTGCGCAGCGAGCTGCGCGCCTACATGCAGCGCGAACGGCCGAAGTGGGAAGCCGAGCGGGCCCAGCGCTTCGACGCCAAGTTCGCCGAAGCCGACCTCAACCACGACGGCAAGCTGAGCAAGATCGAAGTGCAGGAAAAGATGCCGCGGCTGGCCTCGCAGTTCGCCTTCCTCGACGAGAACCGCGACGGTTTCCTGAGCAAGACCGAACTCAAGCCCGACGCGCATCGCTGAACCCCGGCGGCCGCGATGCGGCCACCGACCCCTCCCTAGCTGTAGTTCAGGGCGCCGCGAGGCGCCCTGTTTTTATGTATCGCGTTTTATCCATCGCGCGCCGCCGGCATCGCATTGGCCCGCGCTCAGCCGAAGCGGCCTTCGTGGTGCAGCACCCACACGATGGTGGCGAGCAGGAAAACGCTGCTCCATACGATCGCCTCACTGCTGAGCATCCAGCGATAAGTGCGGGTGCGGCGCAGGTCGTAGCCGGTCTCGCGCCGGGTGCGTTCGATCATCGGGTCGATTTCGCGCGGGATCCAGCGCAGCAATTGCCAGGTCATCGCGCCGATCGACAACAGCGCGAACGTCAGCGGCGCCAGCCAGCCGGTCGTTATCGCCAGCACCGCCAGCAGGCCGAAGCACACCAGCGCGGCCAGCGCCGTCATCACCATCAACAGGCGGTACACGCGCCGGCGTTCCTGCGCGTCGCGGGCGTGGCGAAGCAGCACGCGCCCAGTGGCGTAGGTGCCGACCACGCCGCCGACAATGCCGCCGACCACGCCGCCGAGCTGGAGGCCGAGCTGGGCGCCGTGCGCGAGCGTCTCGCCGTTGCCGGCCAGCGGCGCGTGCAGACGTTCGAGCATGGCCATCAACCCGCCGCCGGCGACGCCGCCGCTGGCCGAGGACGCGCCCAGGCCGAGCTTGCCGGCCAAGCCCGAGCCGGCCGCGCTGCCGGCCACGGCGGCGGTGGCGATCGACGGCGGCGCCAGCACGCCCAGCGCCGAGGCGACCATCGTGGTGAAGCCGACCGACGGCGCGCTGGCGCGGGCGAACACGGCGAAGCGTTCCAGCAGTTCCTCGCGCACCGCGCCGCGCGCGCGCGACAGGCGCTTGCGCACCGCCGCGTCGCTGAGGCCGAGCAAGGCGGCGACCTGCTGCGAGCTTTGGCCTTCGCGGTAATACAGCAACAGCACTTCGCGGCTTTCGTCGGGCAGCGCCGAGATCAGCTCGGCGGCGACCTGGGTGCGCTCGGCTTCGAGCAGGCGCTCCATCGCGTTGGGGCCGGGGTCGGCGGCCAGTTCGATCGCCAGGTCCGCGTCCTCGACTTCGCGCGGCTGGCGCCCGCGTCCGCGCAGGTGGTCGCGGGCGAGGTTGCGGGTGATCTGGCGCAGCCACGGCAGGAAGCTGGCCGGGTTGTGCAGCTTGCGGATGTTCTGCCAGGCGCTGAGGAAGGCTTCCTGGGCGATGTCCTCGCTGGCGTGGACGTCGCGCACCATCGCCAGGGCGATGGCGGTGACCGAGTTCTGGCAGGCGCCGACGATGCGCGAGTAGGCGGCGCTGTCGCCGCGCGAGGCCAGCGGCAGCTCGTGGCCGATCAGCGAGTGCAGGGTGTCGGCGTTCATCGCGGGCGGGATGCGGTGGCGGGGCGGTGGGCGGCGATGCGGTGGGCGGCGTGGCGCATGCGGTCGGGCTCCTGGCTGCGGCGGCATCGGGCGATGCCTGGAGTCCGAGACGGCGGCGGCTGGGAAATGTGACTGCTTTAAGGGCGGCGGTTTGTCTGCGCAGAAGGCCGGTCGAGGCAGGTGCTCTTGCAACTGCGGCTTGTAGGTGCGGCTTCTTGTGGGAGGCGCTTCTTGTGGGAGGGCGGCTGTTGTGGGGCGGCGGCTCTTGTGGGAGGGGCTTCAGCCCCGACGCTTTCCTGTCGGACCGCTCGAAGCTACAAGGCGGGCTGGTCCAAAGGCGTCGGGGCTGAAGCCCCTCCCACAAGAGCCGGCCCTCTCGAGAGCCGACACCTCTCAAGATCCGGCGCCTCTGAGAGCTTGCACCAACAAGAACCAACTCCCACGAGAGCCGGCACCTACAAGAACCGACTCCCACAAGAGCCGGCACCTACAAGAACCGACTCCCACAAGAGCCGACTCCCACAAGAGCCGACTCCCACAAGACCCGACTCCCACAAGAGCCGGCACCCACAAGAATCGACTCCGACAAGCGCCGGCGCCCTTCCCACCACTCACCCCATCGCACGCACGGTCTTGAGCGTCTTCACCACCCGCCACGTCCCATCGACGCGCTCGACCGCCAGGGTTTTGTACACCGCCACCGAGCGGTTGAAGTAGGCGCTGTATTCGATCGTGCCGGCGTCCTTCGAGGTCGGCCGGAACGCGCGCAGTTCGATCAGTTCGGCCGGTTGGCCGTCGCGCGCGCGGCTGCCGCTGTCGTCGGCGATCTCCTCGCACTGGCTGGCCGGCAACAGACGCAGGCCCGGTCGCGTCAGCGCGCTCAGCAGCGCGCGCGGGGCGTCGCCGCGGTCCAGGCGCAGGCATTGGGTGGGTTGGTCGGCTTCGGCCAGTTGTGCGGCGAACACCGCCTGCGCCAGCGCGCGCGGCGTGGCCGCGACGCTGCCGTCGAAGGCGCGCGCGGCCAGCGCGGTTTCGGCCGGGTCCACCGGCGCACTCGGCGCCGGGCGATGGCGCAATCCCTGGAACAGCGCCAGCCCCATCGCCACCGCGATGCACACCAGCAGGCCGACCTTGATCCGCAGCATGCGCTTGTCGCCGGGGCGGCGCGCCAGCTCGGCGTCGGAGCGGAAACGGTAGGGCGCCTGGTTCGCCTGCTCGCTGCGGGTGCTGTCGATCAGGCCGGCCTCGCGCAGCAGGTCGCGCGCGCGCAGCTGATCTTCCGAGCGGATCACCCACACCGTCGGCCGCTCGCCGGCGTCTTCGCGATAGCTGAAGCTGGAGCGGCGATTGCCTTTGTAGGAACGGTCGTTGGTGACCCGCACCTCGATCCCGGCCTCGCGCAGGAACTGGGCGACGCCTTCGACGTTCTCCAGGCGGGAACTGCTGAAGACCTGCCTCATCTCATTCCTTCGCCGGTACGTGGGTGGCGGCGGCCGGGTCGGCGACCACGCGGATCAGGCCTTCCTGCGCGGTGCTGGCGACCAGGCGGCCGTCGCGGTCGTAGATCTGCCCGCGCGCCAGCCCGCGCGCGCCCTGCGCGCTGGGGCTGTCGATCGAATACAGCAGCCACTCGTCGGCGCGGAACGGGCGATGGAACCACAGCGCGTGATCGAGCGAGGCCATCTGCACGTTGGGCTGGTAGTAGCTGATGCCGTGCGGAAACGTCGCGGTGCCGAGCAGATGGAAGTCCGAGGCGTAGGCCAGCAGCGCGCGGTGCAGCTCGGGCGCGTCGCCGACGCGCTCGCTCAGGCGGAACCACACCTGCTGATACGGCGGCCGCTTGGGCGGGTTGAGTTCGTCGCGCGGGTACACGTGGCGGAACTCGAACGGCCCCTGCCGCGACAGCCAGCGCTGGACCTTGTTCGGCAGCGACGCCATCACCTCCGGCGGCACCGGCGGCGCCGGCGCGATGTCCTCGGGCTTGGGCACTTCCGGCATCGACAACTGGTGCTCGCCGCCGTCCTGTTCGACCTGGAACGAGGCGGCGAGGAAGAAGATCGGCTGGCCGTGCTGGATCGCGGTGACCCGGCGCACCGAGAAGCTGCCGCCGTCGCGGGTGCGGTCGGCCTGATAGACGATCGGCGCTTCGATGTCGCCGGCCTTGAGGAAATAGGCGTGCAGCGAATGCGCCGAGCGCGCCGAATCCAGCGTCGCCTGCGCCGCCGACAGCGCCTGGCCGAGCACCTGTCCGCCGAACACGTACTTGGTGCCGATGTCGCGGCTCTGGCCGCGGAACAGGTTGTCTTCGAGCCGCTCAAGCGACAGCAGTTCGATCAGTTCGGAGACGGGTGAGGTGGTCATCGGACGGTCGGATGGGGAGGTCGCGGGGGAGTATAGCGGGACGGCGGACACGCTCCTGGCGCGCGCGGGGGGCGCGCCGGGGCTTGCGCGGCAAGGCGCGGCGGGCGTCGGCGCGGCGCTCGCGGCGACGCGGCCGGCTCAGGGCTGCAGACGCTCCAGGCCGCAGCCGGCCAGCACCTGCGGCCACGGGAAGCGCGGGCCGGGATCGCGCTTGCGCGGCACCTGCACGGCCGGATCGTCGCTGGCTTCGACCGTGGCGGTGTCCAGGTCTTCGTGGCCGGCGATCCAGCGCAGCGACGGCAGCCGCGCGCGCAGGTCGGCCAGCAGCGCCAGCAGCGCGTCGATCTGCGCCGCGGGGTAGGGCTCGTCCATCGCCTGATGGCGCGAATCCAGCCAGTGCGGATAGCGCCCGGTGTTGACCAGCTCGATCCCGACCGAACGCGGGTTGTAGCCGCGCACGTGGTGGGCGATGCGCTCGTCGGCGACGTAGCGCAGCACCGCGCCGTCGCGGTCGATGTAGTAGTGGCCGCTGTTGCCGGTGCCCGAGGCCGGATACAGCACGCGCTCGCCGTACTCGCGCGCGGTGGCCAGCTCCGGCAGCTCGGTGCAATGGATCACCGCCAGGTCGATCGCGGCCGGATCGCGCGTCTCCAGCCGGGTTTCGTAGGGCAGGGGCGCGAGGGCGAAATTCAGGGGCGGCATGGGCCCGGATGCTACCATTCGCGCCTTGCCCGGAGCCCGCCATGCCGATCCCGCCGCCCGCCGACTCCGCCCCAGCCATGCCCCGTCCCGCGCGATCCCGCGGCCCGGCCGGGCCCGGCGCCCAGGCGCGATGACGGCCGGCGTCCGCCGCGCCCCGACCCCACCGCAATCGTTTCGCCGCCGGCGGTTCGCCTCGAAGCGGCCGGCACTTACTTCCCAACGGTTCTGAAGATGGTCCTTACCGGACACTGCATCCTGTCTCATGGCTTCGAAAGCGGCCCCGACGCCACCAAGGTCACCGCCTTGGCCGAGGCCGCGCGCAGCCAAGGCTGGACCGCCGAGCGCCCCGACTACACCGACCTGGACGCGCGCAGCGACATCAGCCCCTACGGCGACGTGTACGCGCGCATCGAGCGTCTGCTCGCGCTGGCGCGCGAAGCCGCCGAGCGCGGGCCGGTGGTGCTGGCCGGTTCGAGCCTGGGCGCGTACATCTCCGGTGCGGTGTCGATGCAGGTGCGGCCCGCGGGCCTGTTCCTGATGGCGCCGCCGATCCACATGGGCCCGGCGCCCGCGTTGCAGGCCGCGCCGGTGCCGCTGAGCATCGTCCACGGCTGGGACGACGAACTGATTCCCGCCGCCGAGGTCGTGGCCTGGGCGCAGCCGCGCCGCGCGCGCCTGCTGCTGGTCGACGACAACCACCGTCTGTCCACGCACGTCGACGCCAGCGCCTCCGCTTTCCGCCGCCTGTTGCAGAGTCTGTACAACGCATGAGCAAGTTCTACGCAAGTTGCGGCAAGGGCCTGGAATACCTGCTGGCCGACGAGCTGGCCGCATTGGGTTGCCAGCGCGCCACCGCCGCCACCGCCGGGGCCAACGTCGAGGGCACGCTCGCCGACGCCCAGCGCGCGGTGCTGTGGTCGCGCTTGGCCAGCCGGGTGCTGTGGCCGATCGCCGAATTCGACTGCCCCGACGAACACGCGCTGTACGCCGGCGTGGCCGCGCTGCCGTGGCCCGAGCACCTGGAAGCGGTGCACACCCTGGCGGTGGACGCGCATGTCTCCGGCGAGGCCATCACCCACGCGCGCTACGCCGCGCAGCGGGTCAAGGACGCGGTGGTCGACGTGATGCGCGCGCAGACCGGCGCGCGTCCGGACGTCGATACCGAAGCGCCGGACCTGCGCTTGAACCTGGTGGTGCGCAAGGGCCGCGCGGTGTTGTCGATCGACCTCGGCGGCGGCCCGCTGCACCGGCGCGGCTGGCGCCAGCATCAGGGCGAGGCGCCGCTGAAAGAGAATCTCGCCGCGGCGGTGTTGCTGCGCGGCCAATGGCCGAAGGTGTACGCGCAAGGCGGCGCGCTGTTCGACCCGATGTGCGGCAGCGGCACGCTGCTGATCGAAGGCGCGCTGATGGCCGCCGACGTCGCGCCGGGCTTGCTGCGCCACGGCCTGCTGCCGCCGACGCGCTGGCGCGGTTTCGACTTCGCCGGCTGGCGCGCGCTGTGCGACGAAGCGCGTTCGCGCGAGACCGCCGGTTTGACGGCGCTGCGGCCGGTGTTCGCCGGCAGCGATATCGATCCGCAAGCGATCCGCGCGGCGCGCGAGAACGAAGCGATGGCGGGGCTGGCGGGGTTGATCCGCTGGGACGTGGCGGCGGTGGAAGCGTTGCAGGTGGTGCCCGAGCCGTTGCGGGCGAGCGCTGTTGCGCAAGACGACGCAATTGCGCAAGACGGTGCAGCGGCGCAAGACGGTGCAGCGGCGCAAGCGGCGTCGCAACCGTCCGACCGTCATCCCCGCGAAGGCGGGGATCCAGGGATTCATCGCGACGAAGCTGACGGGGTGGAGAAGAGTGCCGGGACGGAGCATGGCTTCGCTGGTGGGGCGCTGGCGGTTGGGAGTTCGGCTACCCCAGTTGGCCTCGCCGTCTGCAACCCCCCTTACGACGCCCGCCTCGCCGCCGACCCCGCGCTTTACCGCGGCCTCGGCGACGCGCTGAAACGTTTGGTCCCGTCCTGGCGCGCCAGCCTGCTGTGCGGCGATCCGGCGCTGGCCCAGGCCACCGGCCTGCGCGCGAGCAAGAAGTACCAGGTGTTCAACGGCGCGATCGAATGCGCGCTGATCGTCTGCGATCCCATCGCCCGCGTCGGCCACGCCGAGCAGCGCGCCAAGGAGCAGGACGCCGCGCCGCAGCCGCTCAGCGAAGGCGCGCAGATGGTCGCCAACCGCCTGCGCAAGAATCTGCGCAAGCTCAAGTCCTGGCGCCAGCGCGAAGGCGTGAGCTGCTTCCGCGCCTACGACGCCGACCTGCCCGAGTACGCCGCGGCCATCGACGTCTACGCCAGCGACGAAGCCGCGCCGCGCACCTGGCTGCACGTGCAGGAATACGCCGCGCCGGCCGACATCCCCGAAGCCGACCAGCGCCGCCGCCGCAACGAACTGCTGGCGGCCGCGCGCGAGGTGTTCGAAGTTCCGCGCGAACGCATCGCAGTGAAGACCCGCGCGCGCGGCAAGGGCGGCAGCAAGTACGGCCAGTTCGACCAGCGCGGCGAGTTCGTGCCGGTGCGCGAGGGCGCCGCGCGCCTGCGCGTGAACCTGTTCGATTATCTCGATACCGGGCTGTTCCTCGATCACCGGCCGATCCGCCTGCGCATCGCCGAAGAGGCGCGCGGCAAGCGCTTCCTCAACCTGTTCGCCTACACCGGCGCGGCCAGCGTGCAAGCCGCGGTCGGCGGCGCGGCGCAGACCGTCACCGTCGATCTGTCGGCGACTTATTTGCAGTGGTGCGCCGACAACCTGCGCGAGAACGGTCTGGGCGGCGCCCAGCACCAGCTCATCCATGCCGACGCGATCGCCTGGCTGGAAGCCGAGCGCGGCCGCTTCGACCTGATCTTCTGCGACCCGCCGACCTTCTCCAACTCCGCGCGCGCCGACGATTTCGACATCCAGCGCGAACACGTGCGCCTGCTGCGCGCAGCGGTGGCGCGGCTGGCCGACAACGGTGTGCTGTACTTCTCCAACAACTTCCGCCGCTTCCGCCTCGACAGCGACGCGATCGCGCAGTTCGCCCGTTGCGAGGAGATCAGCGCGGCGACGATCCCGCCGGACTTCGAACGCGACGCGCGCATCCACCGTTGCTGGCGCCTGGAGCCGCGCTGATGACCGCCCGCTGCGAGAGGCGCGTTGCCGCCGGCGCGCCCGCGCCCGCGCGCGGTTGCGTCGGGAGCCGCGCATGAAGGCGCACCCCAAGCCCGGCGCCTGGACCTTCTTCCGCCAATGGCTGAAGAACCCGCTGCGGGTCGCGGCGGTGGCGCCGTCGAGCGCGGAACTGGCCGCGGCGATGATCGCCGAGCTGCCCGACGACGCCGCGCGCGTGATCGAACTCGGCGGCGGCACCGGCGCGATCACCCGCGCCCTGCTCGCGGCCGGCATCCGCGACCCGGACTTGCTGGTGCTGGAACTCAACGAGGAACTGCACGCGCATCTGCAACTGCGGTTTCCGCAGGTGCCGGTGCTGCTCGGCGACGCGCGCATGCTGCCGGCGCTGGCGCGCGAGCAGGGCTATCTGGCCGCCGGCCCGGCCGATGCGATCGTGTCCGGGCTGGGCCTGCTGACCATGCCGCACCCGTTGCAGCGCGACATCCTCGCCGCGGCGTTCCAGTGCCTGCGCCCGGGCGGCGTATTCGTGCAGTTCACCTACGGCCCGGCCGCGCCGGTGGCCGACGCGGTGGCGCGGCAGCTGTCGCTGCGCGTGCGCCGCGGCGAATTCGTACTGCGCAACGTGCCGCCGGCGACGGTGTACGTCTACACCCGCGAACCCGCCGCGCCGTAACCGCCGAAGGCCCCCTGTAGGAGCGGCGCGAGCCGCGACCGCGGGGTGGCCGGTCGCATCGAAGGTTTCGCCGTAGCCGCGTTGTCGCAGTCGCGGCTCGCGCCGCTCAGGCCTCCGGCCCGCTTTCGTTCTGTTTTTGTTACGGATGATTGCGGTTTTGGCTATATCGTTCTGAAAATGAAGTGGCATCCTAGCCCCAGCGCCAATCCGGCGATCGCTCAGGAGCAAGGCCCATGGCCACCACCGCCACCACTTACGCCCGCGTCGGCCGCAAGCTGCGCGGCCAGGCCACGTCCGACGGCGCCGGCGTGCGCCTGACCCGCGTCATCGGCGGGCCGCAGCTGCCCGACCTGGATCCGTTCCTGCTGCTCGACGAATTCGGCACCGACCAGCCTGAGGACTACCTCGCCGGCTTCCCCGAGCACCCGCACCGCGGCTTCGAGACGGTGACCTACATGCTCGACGGCCGCATGCGCCACCGCGACAACCACGGCAACGAAGGCGTGCTGGTGCCCGGCAGCGTGCAGTGGATGACCGCCGGCCGCGGCCTGGTGCATTCGGAGATGCCGGAGCAGGAGCAAGGCCGCATGCGCGGCTTCCAGCTGTGGGTGAACCTGCCGGCGCGCGAGAAGATGACCGAGCCCAAGTACCAGGAGTTCGCGCCGGAGCGCATCGTCCAGCTGGCGCCGGCCGACGGCGTGCAGGTCAAGCTGATCGCCGGGCAGATCGGCGACGTGCGCGGTCCGATCCGCCAGCCGGCGACCGACCCGGTCTACATCGACGTCGAACTGCAGCCCGGCGCGACCTGGGAATACGAACTGCCCGAAGGCCACAACGCGTTCGCCTACGTCTACGAGGGCGGCGTGTCGCTCGGCGACGGCGACGATGCGCGCATCGTCGAGGCGCAGGAAATGGCGGTGCTCGCCGGCGGTTCGACGCTCAAGCTCGGCGATGCCGGCCGCGGCAGCCGCCTGATCGTGGTCGCCGGCCGCCCGCTGCGCGAGCCGGTGGCGCGTTATGGCCCGTTCGTGATGAACACCAAGCAGGAAATCATGCAGGCGTTCGTCGATTTTCAGGAAGGCAAGTTCTGAGGCGCGTGCTCGCGGTCGAGCACATAGGCCGCAGATAACCGCTACGAAGAAAGGCCACGCTTCGGCGTGGCCTTTTCGTTGTGCGCGCCAGTTTTTCGCTGCGTGGGCGACGTCGGCGCATTGTTGCGGACGGGGGCAAGCCCGAGGCGCAGTTCCTGCCGCAGCTCCGGCAAGCTCCGTATCCGACTGTAGGAGCGGCGCAAGCCGCGACCGCTTCAACGCAACGACGACGACACATCACGATCCCGTTATTCCGGCGAAGGCCCGGCCTGATTTGATCTTGCAGTTGCAGTTGCAGTTGCAGTTGCAGTTGCAGTTGCCGTTGCTCTTCGCTCCCCCCGCCGCCCCGAACTCGCCACAGGCAAATAGAGACCCGAAGGGCGGCGCGCAGGATGCGCGCCGTGCGCCACCCAGGCCATGGATGGCCTGTGTGGCGCATCCCGGCGCAAGCTCCGAACGATAGTGGCTCTTGATTCGAAAACAGGAAAAAGCACTTTCTTTGGTTACTTTCTTTGTTGCTTTGGACAAAGAAAGTGACCCGGCCGCTTGCGGACGGAAGCCGTTGATCTTCGCTTGTCGTCAAACGCAACTATCGGGCTTAGGCGAAGTTCGTCGTGGTTGCGTTGGCGCGGTCGCGACTTGCGTCGCTCCTACAGGGGCTCCGGCCAGTTTCGTATCCGACTGTAGGAACGGCGCGAGCCGCGACTGCGAATTCGCAACTACGACGACACCTGCGCGATGGTTGTGTTGTCGCGATCGCGACTTGCGTCGCTCCTACAGGGGGCGTTCCGCGGTGGCTTTCGTCGTTATTCGGATGACGAGTGAGGACAAGCGGCAATCCAAAGCTTCCGTCCGCAAGCGGCCGGGTCACTTTCTTTGTCTTGCCAAAGAAAGTAACCAAAGAAAGGCGCTTTCCTTGTTTTCGAATCAAGAGCCACTAAGGTTCGGAGCCTGCGCAGGGATGCGCCACACAGGCCATCCATGGCCTGGGTGGCGCACGGCGCGCGTCCTGCGCGCCGCCCTTCGGGTCTCTGATTGCCTGTGGCGAGTTCGGGGCGGCGGGGGGAGCGACGAACAACAGCGACAGCGACAGCAACGGCAACGAGGCTTAGGCGGCTCGCGTGCCACCAAGAAAAAAGCCGCGCATCTGCGCGGCTTTTTTCTTGCATGAGCGAACGATCAATCGTCCTTGCCCAACCAACGATACACCGCACCGCCGATCAACCCGCCCAGGATCGGCGCCACCCAGAACATCCACAACTGGCTCAGCGCCGCCGCGCCGGCGAACAGCGCCACGCCGGTGGAGCGGGCCGGGTTCACCGAGGTATTGGTCACCGGGATGCTGATCAGATGGATCAGGGTCAGGCCCAGGCCGATCGCGATCGGGGCGAAGCCCGCCGGCGCGTTCTTGTGGGTCGCGCCGAGGATGATCACCAGGAACATCGCGGTCATCACCACCTCGGTCAAAAACGCCGAGGCCGCCGAATAGCCGCCCGGCGACATCAGGTCGTAGCCGTTGCTGGCGAAGGTGCCGGCGGCGTTGGGATCGATGCTGAAGCTGCCGGTGCCGCTGGCGATGTGGAACAGGACGAAGCCGGCGAGGATCGCGCCGAGCACCTGGGCGACGATGTAGGGCAGCAGGTCCTTGGCCGGGAAACGGCCGCCGGCCCACAGGCCGAAACTCACCGCCGGATTGAAGTGGCCGCCGGAGATATGACCCAGCGCATAGGCGCCGGTCAGCACGGTCAGGCCGAAGGCCAGGGCCACGCCGAGCAGGCCGATGCCGAGCGGATTGCCGGCGCCGCCGAAGTTGGCCGCGAGCACCGCGCTGCCGCAACCGCCGAGCACGAGCCAGAAGGTACCGATGAACTCCGCACCCAGTCGCTTGATCATGATGTCTTTCCTTAAAGAGGGTTGAGCGACTCTCTTGCGAGAGGCCGGCGGCCCCGGGATCGACGATCGCGCCTGTTCAGCAGGGGGCGGCGTTAACGCAGACCCTGTTCAGCCAGGCCGATTCTCATGCTGCGCGAACCGGGGAAAATGCGCAATTCGTCACACTATCAGCCCCTGAACCGGCAAAACAATGCCACCGCCCAAGGACGGTGGCATCGGATCATTTGCGATGTGATGAGGCGGTTTACTTGCTGCTCAGTCGGGACGACTGAAATCGCAAACCCTCGGTCTGGCCGAGGACCTCCTTGAGCTGATCGGCCGACTGCGCCTGCAGCCACACGTGCGCGATCTTGCCGTTGCCGACCTCGATCAAGGTCTCGCGCGCCTGCACGTCCGGCTTGCCGGCGATTTCGCTGCGATACCAGTGCACTTGCTTGCCGTCGATGGTCGCGTCTTCGGCGCGGTTGCCGCGCTTGGGCTCGAACGGTTGCTTGGATGCGATGTAAAGACCGAACGCTTCGCTGCCGTCCTCGCGCAGCGCGCGGCAGAAGTCGGTGTCGGCGGTGCCGCGGTATTCCCAGTGCAGGCCGGTGGACGCCGGCAGCATCGGGCAATTGCCCTGCGCCGGCGGGGCCTCCTGGGCCTTCGCCGCGGCGCACAAAACGAACAGCAACCCCAGCCACGGCAAAGCGCGGCCCTGACCCCATGACTTCACGACACGTCCCCCTGAAAACCGAATGTTGGTTTAAGCAGTGTTGCGATAGCCCTCGACCGTGACCTTAGTCGAGTTTGCGGGGATTGACAAACGCTTATGCAAAGTCATAGAGCAGATTAGGAAAAATCATCGCTCCGGCAGCGGGATGAATTCGTGCTCGCCGGGGATCTGGCCGAAACGGCCTTCGGCCCAGTCCTGCTTGGCCTGTTCGATCCGCTCGCGCGAGCTGGAGACGAAGTTCCACCACAGGTGGCGCGGGCCGTCGAGCGGCTCGCCGCCGAGCAGCATGGCCTTGAGCGGCGTCTTGGCGCGCAGGCGCGGACGGGTGCCCGGGTCGAGCACGACCAGGTGTTTCTCCGGCAGATCGGCGCCGTCGAGTTGGGACTGGCCTTCCAGGATGTACAGGGCGCGCTCGGCGTGGCTGTCCTCGATGTCCAGTTCGGCGTCGGGGTCGAGATCGATGGCGACATACAGCGTGTCGGCGAACACCCGCACCGGCGATTCGGCGCCGAAGCCGCGGCCGGCGACGATGCGCAGCCAGGCGCCGTCGCGGCGCTGCTGCGGCAAGGTCGCGGCGGGGTGGTGGTGGAAGGCCGGCGCGGTTTCCTCGAACGAGCGCGGCAGCGCCACCCAGGTCTGCAGCCCGTGCACGGCCTGGCCGGCCGCGCGCGGCGCGTCGGGGGTGCGTTCGGAATGGGCGATGCCGCGGCCGGCGGTCATCCAGTTGACGTCGCCGGGGTGGATGTCCTGGACGCTGCCGAGGGTGTCGCGGTGGCCGATCGCGCCGGACCACAGGAAGGTGACCGTGGCCAGGCCGATGTGCGGATGCGGACGCACGTCGATGCCCTGGCCGGGCGCGAATTCGGCCGGGCCCATGTGATCGACGAACACGAACGGCCCGACCGAACGGGCCTGCAGGCTGGGCACGGCGCGGCGCACCTGGAAGCCGCCGAGGTCGTGGACGCGCGGGGCGACGATCGTGGTCATGGACGTGATCTCCTGCAGGACTGATGGCTGCAGATTGGCACGTCTTGGCTGCAATCTTGCAACCGGGTGCGCAACTCGGTGTTGCAAGCGGCGGGGTGGTGCGCGGCGGGCGCAGCCCATAACCCCGCGCCGCAACGTTTGCGGCTTTTTGCCGCGAATCTCGGGGTTATTCAGCCTCGAGCTTGATCGTGGCCTGCGGCGGCTCGGCGAAATCCAGCGACTGCAATTCCAGCGTCCAGGCGCCGGCGCGCTGGCGCGGCTCGGGCGCGGAGGTGTCGAAGGACAGCGCCGACTTGGCGCCGTCGCCGCCGGTCAGTTCGAACGCCAGCACCGCTTCGCCGGCGTGGATGCATTGCAGGCCGGGCCGGCAGCGCGAGTCGTTGACGACTTCGACGAAGCGCAGGCGCGAGCGGTCGGGCAGGGCCACGCTGTCGCCCGGGCGCAGCTGCGCCGATTGCCCGGCGGCAAGGGCGCGGCCGGCGCCGCCGGCGTGGGCGCAGGCGGACAGCGCGAGCGCGCAGGCGAGCGAGACGGCGAACGGGGCGAGTTTCATGCGGTGGGCTCCTGGTGGCGGCGTCGTGCGGCTGCGCGGATGTGCGTCGCGGACCTTCGCGGACTTTGCGCAGCGGTGCGCGTCGGCGCGATCCTCGGCGATCCGCGCTGCGCCGTCCAGTTGCGGGTGCGGTGTGTGTGCGCGGCGTCGCTGATCGCCGGCAATCGTCGGTGAGTCGGCGGCGAGCGCCTGCGTGCGATCGTCGGATCGAGATCGCTTGCGCACGCCGGCACGCGCACGCCCGCGCATCCGCACATCCGCAACATCCACACGCCGTGGCCCGTGGCCCGACAACACCGACAACACCGATAACACCGACGGCACCAACGACACCGGCTGCTCGATCAGCGGTCGCGTTCGATCCGCAGCGTCGCCCGGCCCTGCGCGTCGATGTCGACGATCATGCGCCGGTCGTATTCGGTTTCCGGCATCGGCTCCACCGCGCAGGCGCACAGCGCGGCGGCGATATCGGGCGCGGTGTTGCTGTGGCCGACCACGAGTACGGCGCCGTCGCGATGTTCGCGGAGCAGCTGCGCGGCGAACTCGGCCGGCGCGCGCTTGGCGTCGTAGACCACGGGCGTCAGGCCGTGCGCGCGCGCGGCCGGTTCGCCGGTCTGCAAGGTGCGGCGGTAGGCGGTGACGTAGACCGCGCGCAGCGACTCTTCGCGCAAGCGCGCGGCGAGGCGTTGGGCGCGCTCGCGGCCCGCTGGAGCGAGGTCGGGATCGCGGGTGCCGTCGTCGGCCTTTTCGGCATGGCGCACGACGACATAGCGCGCTGCAGGCGATGTTTGCGCCGACGGCGCGCTGGCGCAGCCGGCGAGCGTCGCCAGCAGCGCGGCGGAAACGAGAGAGGCGGCGAGGGTGTGCACGGCGGCTCCAGGCGGACGCGAAGAGGCCAGCTTACTGCAGCGCGGCCGCGCGCTCTGCCGTGGCATGGCGCTGAAGTCTCTGGATCCCCGCTTTCGCGGGGATGACGATCTGGGAACGACGCCGCGCAGACGCCGAGCACTTACCCGACGTCATGCCTGCGAACGTGGATATCCAGGGCTTCATCAAGCCGCGCACTCACCCAACGTCATGCCCGCGAAGGCGGGCATCCAGGGCTTCATCGCGACAGAAGCGGAAATCTGCGCCAGCGCACGCCGATCACTTCAGCAAGTCGGCGCCGGCCTGGGCGATCTGCCCGTCCTGCGCCGCCTGCGCGCCGGACACGCCGATGCCGCCGATCACCTGGCCGTCGAGCAGCAGACGCACGCCGCCTTCGATCGGCAACGAATGCGGCAGGGCGAGCACGACGTTGTTGCCGCCCTCCAGCAGCTTTTGATGGAAGCCGCTGTCGCGGCGGTAATCGGCCGCGTGCACGGCCTTGCCGATGGCGACCTCGACGCTGGAGTTGGGTGTGCCGTCCATGCGCTGGAAGTGCATCAGGCGCCCGGCTTCGTCGACGATGGCGATGGCGACGGTGAGGTTCTGTTCGCGCGCCTTGGCCGCGGCGGCCGCGGCGATTTGCTCGGCGGCCGCGAGGTTGAGCACGGTGCGCTGGGTCAGCTGGGTCTTGAGCGGCGGGGCGGCGAGGGTGGGCATGGTGGCGATCAGCAGCAGGGCGGCGAGCGGGAGCGAAGGGCGGAGCATGCGCGGGCTCGGGTGGTAGGTGCGCTGAGGCTAGCGGCGCGGCGGGGGCGGCGGCAGTGCTTTTTGTACTGGGTCGCGTTGGGTTCGGTCTCGGCTTCGCGTTTGCGGCGCGAACGGGTGGTTGCGCGGTCGCGGCTTGCGCCGCTCCTACAGGGGGCGCATGCGGGTTTCGTCGCTGCGGGGCCGGCCGCAAGCCGCTGTAGGAGCGGCGCGAGCCGCGACCGCGACACCTCGCTTACGACGCGAGCTCGCGACCCCGCTGCCACCGACCCGCGGCGCGCCATTCGCGCCGCGCGCGGCTCAGTGCTTGGTATCGAGCAACATCAACAACCCCTTCGCCGCCGCCAGCCGCGCCGGCGCATCCGGCAGTTCCAGCTTGATCCGCAGCTTGTCCGGGCCGTCCATCTGGTAGAGCTTCGGCTGGCCCTGGATCATCTTGATGATCGACATCGGATCCACGTTGGGACGCTCGACGAACTGCAGGCGGCCGCCCTTGTCGCCCAGGTCGAGCTTGCGGATGCCCAGCGCGGTCGCGCCGAGCTTGAGTTCGGCCACCGCGAACAAATGCTTGGCCGCATCCGGCAGCAGGCCGAAGCGGTCGATCATCTCCACTTGCAGTTCGCGCAGCTCCTCGCTGCTGCGCGCGCCGCTGACGCGTTTGTACAAGGTCAGGCGGGTGTGCACGTCGGGCAGGTAGTCTTCGGGGATCAGCGCCGGGATGTGCAGCTCGACCTCGGCGCCGCGCGCGTCGGTGGAATCCACGTCCGGCAGCTTGCCCTGGCGGATCGAGCGCACCGCGCGTTCCAGCAGTTCGGTGTACAGGCTGAAGCCGACCTCGGCCATCTGCCCGCTCTGGTCCTCGCCGAGCAGTTCGCCGGCGCCGCGGATTTCCAGGTCGTGGGTGGCCAGGGTGAAACCGGCGCCCAGCTCGTCCATCGAGGCGATCGCCTCCAGGCGCTTTTGCGCGTCGGCGGTGATCGAGCGCTGGTCCGGGATCACCAGATACGCATAAGCGCGATGGTGCGAACGGCCGACGCGGCCGCGCAGCTGGTGCAACTGGGCCAGGCCGAACTTGTCGGCGCGGTTCATGATGATGGTGTTGGCGTTGGGGATGTCGATGCCCGACTCGATGATGGTCGTGCACAGCAACACGTTGAAGCGCTGCTTGTGGAAGTCGAGCATCACGCTCTCCAGCTCGCGCTCGGCCATCTGGCCGTGGGCGATGCCGATGCGCGCTTCCGGCACCAGTTCTTCGAGCTGGCGCTTCATGCGGCCGATGCTCTCGACGTCGTTGTGCAGGAAATAGACCTGACCGCCGCGCGAGAGCTCGCGCTGGAACGCTTCGCGCAACTGCATGTCGTCCCAGGGCACGACGAAGGTCTGCACGGCCAGGCGATGCGCGGGCGGGGTGGCGATGATGCTCAGGTCGCGCAGGCCGGCCATGGCCATGTTGAGGGTGCGCGGGATCGGCGTCGCGGTCAGGGTCAGCAGGTGCACATTGGCGCGCAGCGCTTTGAGCGCTTCCTTCTGGCGCACGCCGAAGCGCTGCTCTTCGTCGACGATGACCAGGCCCAGGTCCTTGAAGCGCACGTCGCTCTGCAGCAGGCGATGGGTGCCGACCACCACGTCGATCTTGCCTTCGGTGAGCTTCTCCAGCTCGGCCTTGATCTCCTTGCTGCTCTTGAAGCGCGACAGCACTTCGACCTTGAGCGGCCAGTCGGCGAAGCGGTCGCGGAAATTGCGGTAGTGCTGCTCGGCCAGCAATGTGGTCGGCACCAGCACCGCGACCTGCTTGCCGGCGGCGGCGGCGACGAAGGCCGCGCGCACCGCGACTTCGGTCTTGCCGAAGCCGACGTCGCCGCACACCACCCGGTCCATCGGCTGGCTGCTGCCGAGGTCGCGGATCACCGCTTCGATCGAGGAATGCTGGTCGGGCGTTTCCTCGAACGGGAACGCCGCGGCGAAGGGTTCGTACATGGCCCGGTCCACATCCAGCGCGAGGCCGGCGCGGGCCTGGCGCTTGGCCTGGATCTCCAGCAATTCGGCGGCGACGTCGCGGACTTTCTCCGCGGCCTTGCGCTTGGCTTTCGTCCATTGCTCGCCGCCGAGCGAATGCAGCGGCGCGGTTTCCACCGACGCGCCGGAGTAGCGGCTGATCAGGTGCAACTGCGCGACCGGCACGTACAGCCGGTCGCCCTTGGCGTATTCGATTTCCAGGTATTCGCCGGGCTGGCCGCCGGCTTCGAGCACGATCAGGCCGCGGTAACGGCCGACGCCGTGGTCCTCGTGCACGATCGGCGCGCCTTCGGACAGCTCGCCCAGGTCGCGAATGATCGCTTCGGGCTCGCGGCCGACGCGCTTGCGCCGGCGCGGCTGCGAGGCGCGCTCGGGGAACAGTTGGCGCTCGGTGAGGATCGCCAGCGCCGGTTCGTCGATGGCGAAGCCGTCGTCCAGCGGCGCCACGGCGATGGCGAAGCGCGCGGCGCCGTCGCGGAAGGCGGTCCAGTCGGCGACGACCTCGGGGCGCAGGCCGGCGGATTGCAGCACTTCCAGCAACGCCTCGCGGCGGCCGGCGGTGTCGGCGGCGATCAGCACGCGGCCGGGATAGTTGGCCAGGAACGACTTGAGCGCTTCGGCCGGCGCGACGTCGCGCGCGGCCACCGGCAGGCTCGGCGCGGGCTGTTCGCCCAGCGCCAATGCGCGCGCGCGTTGCGGGTGCTGCTCGCCGCACAGCTCGATGCGCTCGCCCTGGTTGAGGCGTTCGCGCAGGCCGACCGGGGTGAGGTAGAGCTGGTCCGGCGGCAGCAGCGGCCGTTCGATGTCGTGGCGGCGCTGTTCGTAGCGCTCGCCGGTGTGCGTCCAGAACGCGTCGGCCGCGTCCAGCGCGCCGTCGGCGATCACCGGCAGCACATTGCCGGCGAGGTAGTCGAACAAACTCGCGGTCTGCTCGAAGAACAGCGGCAGGTAGTACTCGATGCCCGACGGCGCCAGCCCGGCCTTGAGGTCCTGGTACAGCGCGCTGCGGCGGGTGTCGAGGTCGAAGCGCTCGCGCAGCGCGTCCAGCGCGCGCTTGAGCGAGGCCTCGTCCAGCGGCACTTCGCGGCCCGGCAGCAGGTGCACGCGCTCGATCTTGTCGAGCGAGCGCTGCGATTCGGGATCGAACGCGCGGATGGTTTCGATCTCGTCGTCGAGCAGCTCGACCCGGAACGGCGAATCGGCGCCCATCGGGTAGACGTCGAGCAGACCGCCGCGCACGGCGAAATCGCCGGGGTCGAGCACTTGCGGCACGTTGCGGTAGCCGGCGGTTTCCAGCCGGCGCTTCTCGCTGTCCAGGTCCAGGCGCTGGCCGACGCGCACGTCGAAACTGCCGCCGATCACATGCCGCAGCGGCGCCAGCCTCTGCAGCAGCGTCTGCACCGGCACCACCACGATGCCGCGCTTGAGCGCCGGCAGGCGGTGCAGCGCGGACAGGCGCTGGGAGACGATGTCCGGATGCGGGCTGAAGACGTCGTAGGGCAGCGTCTCCCAATCCGGGAACGGCAGCACCGGCAGCGGGCCGCCGGCCGCGCCGGCGGCACCGAGCAAGGTGCGCAGGTCGGCTTCGAGCTGGTGCGCGCCGTGATTGTCGCGGGTCACCGCCAGTAGCGGGCCGTCGTGTTCGCCGGCGGCGCGGGCGATCGCCCACGCCAGCGCGGAGGGCGAGGCCGGAGCGCGCCACCAGGCGCGCTGCTGGCCGGTCTTGGGCAGCAGGGACACGGATGCGGAAGCTTGGGTCATTGCGGGCGGCTAGTGTAAGTCCAGACGTGGCGACGGGCGGCTGCGAAGTTTGCGGGGGAGGTCGCGGAAGCGGCGACGATGACGCGCTATACCGGCCAGGATCGGTCCGCAGCGGGGGACTTTGCGCGAACCGGTCGTTCGGCGCGCGCTGCGCGCCGTCGCGGGGACGTTGCGGCCGTCGCGAGCGCGCGTCGCCCACCTCAATGGAGACAAGGAGGACGAAATGAAAGGGAACCATCGCAAATGGCGGCTGGCGGCCGCGCTGCTGGTCGTGGGCAGCGCGTTCTCGATGACCGGTTCGGCGCTGCCGGCGCCGCCGGACAACGGCTGGATGATCGTGGACTGGGTCCAGAACGGCACCGTGGTCGGGCGCCGCGTGTACGGCCATTGTCCCGGCCCGTATCCGTTGTCGTGGGGCAGCACCGGCGGGACGGCGGTCATCTCCTATCTGGCGTGTGGCGACGACGGCGGCATCGAGGTGACGGCGCCGGCGGAGGACGCGCGATGAGGGCGGCGTTGTCGGTCGCGGCGCTGGCCGCGGCGCTGGGCTTCGCCGCGGCGGCCGCGGCCGGGCCGGCGGTACCGCACGGCAAGCTGCTGATCACCACCTACTGGTTCGAAGGCGAAGCGGTCGGCGGCGATGTCGACGGGGTGTGCCCGCAAGGCTCGCCGATGCCGTTGCCGTGGGGACGGCGCACCAGCCAGAAGACGTATTCGTACATGCCGTGCGCGGCGCCTCCGGGCAGCGAGCCCTGAGCGTTGCGGCATGAGCGTTGCGACATAAGCGCAGCCGTCCGTCGCCGCGCGCGGCGGCGGACGGCACTGCGGGGAAGCGCTCAGGCGCCGGGGGCGCCTTCGGCCGGGGCGGGCTTGTTGCGCAGATCCAGCGACACCCGGATCAGGCCCGGCGAGTCCTGGTGGAACTCGCGTTCGAAGCCCAGCGACTGCGCCAGCGACAGCATCGGCGTGTTGTGTTCGAACACATCGCCGTACAGCCGGTGCACCTTCTTGCCGCGCGCCCACTTCACCAGCCGGGTCATCAGATAGCGGCCCAGGCCCATGTTGGCGATGTAGCGGCTGACCAGGATCGCGAACTCGGCGTCCTGGCTGCGCTCGTCGATGGCGACCCGCGCCACCGCGCCGACCAGGGCCTCGCCCGGCGGCAGCGGTTCGGCTGCGACCAGGGCGAACTCGGTGCGCGGATCGACCCGAGTGAAGCGTTCGGCCATCTCGGGGGTGAGCTCCTTGAGCGCGTAGAGGAAGCGCTGGCGCACTTCGTCGGGCTGGAGCAGGGCGAAGCCGGCGCGCAAGGGTTCTGCGTCCTCGGGCCTGACCGGACGGATCAGGACTTCGCGTCCGTTGGGGAGGCGCTGGCGTTCGTGCCAGGGCGGGAGACGTTCACGCGTGGCCATGAGCGGATAGTGGCACATTGTGACGAATTTGGCCCTTCATCCGGATCGCGGCGCGGGCGCGGTGCGCCCAGCGACACTGAACAGCCTGAATGCGCGTCCGGCGGGGTGAAGGGTGGGCCCTGCCGGGGTGGTACGGCACTTCCATTGGGTACGGCCGTCGCAGTAGGGATGCGAACCGTAGGCATGATGGCCGCGTGAATGCGGACTGGCAATGCCTGCCCGACGGACGCGACGCCAGTGCCGGGGCGGGGTGGTGCCGGTGCCGGGTGGGGGCGGGGGGGCGTCCGGGGTGTGGCGGGGATGAGGTGGAGAGGTGGATTCGTGGTGGGCTGAGGGTTGAGGCAATGGATAGGGGCGGCACTTGCTTGCTGTCGTTCCTGCGAACGCGGGCTCTGCTTTACTTCGGCGCAGCCGAATATCCATGCCTTCGCCGAAGCATGGCTCTGAAGTCTCTGGATCCCCGCGTTCGCGGGGATGACGGCTGGAGCGAGACGCGGCGAAACCCACCTGTCGTCATTCCCGCGAAGGCGGGAATCCAGGGCTCCATCGAGGTTGGACTCTGAAGTCTCCGGATCCCCGCGTTCGCGGGGATGACGATCTGGGAGAGGCGCGGCGAAACCCACCTACCGTCATTCCCGCGAACGCGGGAATCCAGGGCTCCATCGAGGCAGGACTCTGAAGTCTCTGGATCCCCGCGTTCGCGGGGATGACGGCTGGTGAGAGGCACGGCGAAACCCACCTACCGTCATTCCCGCGAAGGCGGGAATCCAGGGCTTCATCGAGGTTGGACTCTGAAGTCTCTGGATTCCCGCGCCCCCCAACCCAGCCAAGCGCAAGCCACTCAACCGCCAGCATCGGCAATGCTAGACTCCGGCGCTTCGACCCAGGGAGCAGTTCAGTCATGGCAGGTGGTGGTGATTCGACCCGCGCGATCTTGTTCGCGCTCGGCGCCAATTTCGCGATCGCGGTGGCCAAGGGCGTGGCCGCGTTTTTTACCGGCTCCAGCGCGATGTTGGCCGAAACCGTCCACTCGCTGGCCGACTGCGGCAACCAGGGCCTGCTGATCCTCGGCCTCAAGCAAGCCAAGCGCCCGCCCTCGCCGGATTACCCGCTGGGCTACGGCAAGGCGATCTATTTCTGGTCGTTCCTGGTCGCGGTGATGCTGTTCACCGTCGGCGGCATGTTCTCGCTGTACGAAGGCATCCACAAACTGCAGCACCCCGAGCCGCTGAAGCAGTGGTGGTGGGCGGCCGGCGTGCTGGTGTTCGGCATCGTCGCCGAAGCCGTCTCGATGCGCGCCTGCCTGCAGGAAGTCAACAAGGCGCGCGGACAGCGCTCGCTGTGGCAGTGGTTCCGCGAGAGCCGCCAGGCCGAACTGGTGGTGATCTTCGGCGAAGACCTGGCCGCGCTGCTGGGCCTGGTGCTGGCGCTGGGCGCGGTGATGATGACCGTGGTCACCGGCAACCCGATCTGGGACGCCATCGGCACGGTGAGCATCGGCGCGCTGCTGATCATCGTGGCGGTGTTCGTCGCCATCGAGGTCAAGGCGATGCTGATCGGCCAGAGCGTCGACCCGCTGCGCCAGCAGCAGATCCGCGAGTTCCTCGATGCGCGTCCGGAGATCGGCCGGGTGATCAGCGTCATCACCCTGCAGCTTGGCAACGAGGTGATGGTCTCGGTGCAGGCGCAGATGCGCGAAGAGCACAGCGTGTCCGGCCTGACCGAGCAGATCAATACGGTCGAGCGGGCGATGAAGCAGGCCTTCCCGGAGGTGCGCTGGAGCTTCTTCGAACCGGACTACAAGCCGGCGGCCTGAGCCGCGGCGATACGAGAAAAGCCCGGCCTCGCGCCGGGCTTTTCGTTTGCGCACCGGGTGCGGCGATAATCCGGATTCGGCCGAACGGAAGCGATGCGATGAATACGGGCAAGGCGGTGTTGTTGTCGACCGCGATCGTGGCGGCGCTGCTGGGCGTAGCAGGCGGCGGGGTCTATCTGTTGCAGCGCAAGCTGCGCCCTGCCCAGGACGCCGCGCAAACGAGCGCGAAGCCCACCGCGGGCAAGGCCGAGTCCGCCGAGGCTGCTTGCGCCTCGCGCGACGAACATCGCCGCGCCAAGGCCGTGCTGGCCCCGGCCGCGCTGGCGCTGGAACGCAGCCAGCGCCCGGTGTTGCGCATCGCGCTGGAGCCGATGGCCAAGGACGAGACGCGCGCCAGCAAGGTCGGCGGCCGCGCCTACTGGGCGGCCGGGCGCGAGTATCCGCGCGGTCCGCACGGCCGCCCGCTGAGCCTGCTGGCGCAGATCGACCTGGCCGCGGTGCCGAAGATACCCGGCTATCCCGAGCGCGGCCTGCTGCAGTTCTTCATCGACAGCGACGACTACTACGGCGCCGCCCTGGACGGCGCCGACCGCGGCGACCGCATGCGCGCGCTGGCGCAGCAGAAGGGGTTTCGCGTGGTGTATTGGGCCGACGCGTCGGCGCCCGAGGTTGCGCCGCCGGCGGGCGCGGCCAGCGATCAGTTGCCGTTCGATCCGGCCAAGCCGCGGCGGATGAAGTTTTCCACCGATTACGAAAGCATCGGCAACAGCGACGTCGGCGTGAACGAGGCCTTGGGCGGCGACCCGGAGGAGCTGGCCGCGCAATACCTGCGCGAGCATCCGCAAACCGAAGAAAACGCGGAAGAACTCGCCGACGAAGTCGCCGATTACCTCGACCGCAGCGGCCACAAGCTCGGCGGCCACCCGCAGTTCACCCAGAGCGATCCGCGCGAGCCCGGCGACCGTCGCGTGCTGTTGTTCCAGCTCGACAGCGACGACCAGATGATGTGGGGCGATTCGGGCATCGCCAATTTCTTCATCGACCCCGACGACCTGGCGCGCGCGGATTTCAGCCGCGTGTCCTACCATTGGGACTGTTACTGAGTCCGCGCCGATCGAGCGCGGTTTTTCGAACACGGTTTTCGCCCGGCGCTGCTTTTGCTCGGCTTGTTCGTTGTCGGGCCCGTGCGCGCGCAGGCCTGTTTCCTGGAGATCGCCACCGATGCATCTGCGTCCCTACACACCGGCCGACCGCGAGGCCTGCCTGGCCTTGTTCGCCAGCAACGTGCCCGACTATTTCGCGCAGATCGAGCGCGACGACTTCATCGACACGCTCGACAACATCGACGACTACTTTGTGCTGGAACTCGACGGCGAGGGCGTGGTCGCCTGCGGCGGCTACGCGACGGCGCGCCCGGATCCCGACGGCGGCCCGCAGTCCAACGCCGACCTGGCGGTGCTGTGTTGGGGCATGGTGCGCCGCGACCTGCATCGCCGCGGCCTGGGCGAGCGCCTGCTCAGCGAGCGCTTGCGCCGGATCGACGCCGATCCGGCCTACACCGCGGTGGTGATCGAGACTTTGCCCCGCTGCCGCGATTTCTTCGCCCGCCACGGTTTCGTGACCACGCGCGAGCAAGCCGACGGCTTCGCCCCGGGCTACGACCTGGTGGCGATGCGCCGGCCAGTGCCATCCCAGCCCGAGCGCACGGGCTGAGCGCAGGCGGCAGCGACCGGGTCGCGAAGCCGCGGCCCGGTCGTCGCGGTCGGGGCGCCGCTGCCGCTCAGGGCAGGGCGCAGCCGCAGCTCTGATAGCAGCGGATGTATTGCAGCTCGCAATCGGTGGCCGGATTGCACAGGCGGTGGTCGCGTTCGCACCTCAGGCGGCAGGCGTTGTTGCAGGCGGCCGCGGCGGTGGCGGTCAGGCCGAGGCCGAAGGCGAACGCGCAGCAGGCGAGCAGGACTTTCTTCCTGAACATGGCGAAATCCTTATCGGAGCCCGTCAGTGGGCGCGTTCGGTCTTACGGCAGCGGCGCCGGCGCAGCAAGCCGGCGCTGACGGAACTGTGACTTCGCGGTGAGCGCGGCCGCGGCGGCGCGCGCTAAACGATTGTGCGGCGGCGCGATTGCACCGGCCGGGCGCAGCCGCGACGCCGGCGCGCGCTGCGGTTTTCGTTGCGGTGCAGCGCGAGAGCGCGAACGGGCGCGCGGCGCGTCGGATGCGCAGCGCGACGGCGCCCGCGGCCGCTCACTCGGCTTGCTTCAACCACTGCAGGGCCCCGGCCGCGTCCGCGCTTTCGCCCAGGGTGCGCGCCAGCGCCGGCAGCAGCGCCTGCATCTGCTGGTCGAAGTGCCACGGCGGGTTGAGCACCAGCAGGCCGCTGCCGTTCATGCGCAGCGGCGAATCGTCGGCGCGCACCAGCAGCTCGGCGGTGAGCACCGACTTGGCCGGCAAGGTCGCGGCGCGGCGGTAGAACGGCTGCAGCGCGCGCCGGCGCTTGATCGGGTACCACAGCACATAAGTGCCCTGCGGCCAGCGCCCGAGCGCCTCGCGCAGCGCGCCCAGGGCGGTGTCGAACTCGGCCAGCTGGGCTTCGAACGGCGGGTCGATCAGGACCAGCCCGCGGTTGTAGCGGGTCGCGCCGATGCGCGGCGGCAGCAGCGCCTTCATCGCCGCATAGCCGTCGCGCTGGTGCGCGGCGACGCGCTCGTCGCGGGCGAACACGTGCTTGAGCTGGGCCGCTTCTTCCGGCTGCAGTTCGCAGGCGGCGATGCGGTCGTCGGCGCGCAGCGCGTGCGCCAGCAGCCATGGCGAGCCCGGATAGGCCGCCGCGCCGTGCTCCTGGCGGCAGGCGCGTACCGCCGCGAGGTAGCGGCCGATCAGCGGCTGCTTGGGCGCCTCGGCCAACAGCCGGCCGATGCCGCCCTCGGCCTCGCCGGTGCGCTGCGCCGAGTTGCCGTCCAGCGCGTACAGCCCGCGCCCGGCATGGGTGTCCAGGGCGAACAGCGGCGCCGGCTTGGCGGTCAGCGCGTCGCACAGCGCGAGCAGGGCGATGTGCTTGAGCACGTCGGCGTGGTTGCCGGCGTGGAAGGCGTGGCGATAGTTCATGACGGAGCCGGGAAAGAGGGGAAAGAGGGGGCGGTGGGCCCGACCCGGGATGGGGCATTATGCCGCCTGTATGCTCCGCGGTCGGCCCGAGGGCGATCGGGCGTCCTGCCCGCGCGTCCCCGCCATCGCCTTCTTTCCTCCCGATTCCCTTTATTTCCCTGCTCCAGATCATGCGCATCCTCCTGGTAGAAGACGAATCCGCCATCGCCGACACCGTGCTCTACGCGCTGCGCGCGGAGGGTTACGACGCGGTGCACTGCCTGACCGGCGGCGAGGCGCTGCGCGAGGCCGGGCGCACCCCGTTCGACCTGGCGGTGCTGGACGTGGGCCTGCCCGACATCGGCGGGTTCGCGCTGTGCCGCGAACTGCGCCGCGAGCGCGACCTGCCGGTGATCTTCCTGACCGCGCAGAGCGCCGAGGCCGACCGCATCCTGGGCCTGGAGATCGGCGCCGACGACTACGTCACCAAGCCGTTCTCGCCGCGCGAGCTGGCCACCCGGGTGCGCGTGGTGCTGCGCCGCGCCGGCGGCAACAGCGGCAGCGTCGTGGCGACGGAGCCGGAACCCGGGTTCGCGCACGATTCCGAAGGCAAGCGCATCCGCTACCGCGGCCAGGCGCTGGACCTGACCCGCTACGAATACGGCCTGCTGGCCGCGCTGCTGCAGCGCCCGGGCGCGGTGCTGTCGCGCGCGCAGCTGATGGACCGGGTCTGGGGCGATGCGCTCGACAGCGGCGACCGCACCGTCGACACCCACATCAAGACCCTGCGCGCCAAGCTGCGCGAAGTCGACGCCGAGGCCGATCCGATCCGCACGCACCGCGGTTTGGGCTACTCGCTGGACAACGGCTGAGCATGCGGAGCGAAGGCGCGCGCGCATGAAAATCGGACTGCGGATCTTCCTCGGCTATTTCCTGATCGTGGCGCTGGCCGCGACCTTGCTGGCGCGGGTGTTCGTGGCCGAGGTCAAGCCGGGCGTGCGCCAGGCGATGGAAGACACCCTGGTCGACACCGCCAACGTGCTGGCCGAACTGGCCGCCGACGACTTCCTGGCCGGGCGCATCGACCAGGGCGATTTCGCCAAGCGCGTGCGCGCGCTGGCCGCGCGCGATGTCGGCGCGGCGATCTGGGGCTTCCGCAAGCGCTCGTCCAGCTATCGCGTCTACGTCACCGACGCCAGCGGCAAGGTGGTGTTCGACAGTTCCGGGCGCGACGTGGGCAAGGATTATTCGCGCTGGAACGATGTCTACCTGACCTTGCGCGGCAGCTACGGCGCGCGTTCCAGCCCGGGCGAAAGCGGCGACCCCGACGACACGGTGATGCACGTGGCCGCGCCGATCCGCGACGACGCCGGCCGGATCGTGGGCGCGCTCAGCGTGGCCAAGCCCAACAGCGCGATCGCGCCGTTCATCGCCCGCAGCCAGCGCGTGGTGGCGCGCTGGGGCTTCGTGCTGATGGGCGCGGCGCTGTTGGTCGGGGTGGGCGTGTCGTGGTGGCTGTCGCGCCAGATCGGCTTGCTGCGGCGTTACGCCAACGCGGTCACCGCCGGCGCGCGCGCGACCGCGCCGGACGCGGCCGGCGAGTTCGGCGAACTCGGCCGCGCGCTGGAGACGATGCGCTCGCGCCTGGAGGGCAAGCAGTACGTCGAGCAGTACGTGCACACCCTGACCCACGAAATGAAGAGCCCGCTGGCGGCGATCCGCGGCAGCGCCGAGCTGCTGGAATCGCCGCCCGGCGAAGCCGGCATGGGCGACGCCGACCGCGCCCGCTTCGCCGGCAGCATCCGTCGCCAGGCCGAGCGCCTGGCGCAGATGATCGACAAGCTGCTGGCGCTGGCCGCGGTGGAACACCGCCAGAGCCTGGACAAGCCCGAACCTGCGGCGCTCGCTGCGATCGCCCAGGAAGCGGCCGAGCACTGCGCCCAACGCCTGCGCGACAGCGGCGCCAAGCTGCTGCTGGACCTGGAACCGAACCTGCCGCCGGTGCAGGGCGATGCCTTCCTGCTGCGCCAGGCGCTGGTCAACCTGATCGACAACGCCGCCGATTTTTCGCCCGAGGGCGGCGAGATCCTGCTGCGCCTGCGCCGCGACGGCGACCGCCAGCGCATCGAGATCGGCGACCGCGGCCCCGGCGTGCCCGACTACGCGCTGGGCCGGGTGTTCGAGCGCTTCTACTCGCTGCCGCGCCCGGCCGGCGGCAGCCGCAGCAGCGGCCTGGGGCTGTGCTTCGTGGCCGAAGTGGCGGCGCTGCACGGCGGCGAGGCCGCGCTGGCCAATCGCGACGGCGGCGGCGCGCAGGCGAGTTTGAGCGTGCCGGGTTGAACCAGGCGGCGCGGCTGGGTCGCGCCGCGCCGCCCGCACTGCTGTTTACAGCCCCGCGTCGTCCTGGCCCGGGAAGCCGCGGCGCTTGGCCTTGCTCTGCGCCGAGGCGAACTTCATCCGGCCGAAGAACGTATCGACCTCGATGTAAGCGCGCAGCTTGTGCACGTACTCGCTGTCGGGCTCGAGATGGCGCGCGGCTTCGATCCAGTACACCGCTTCCTCGAAATCGAACGCGGCCAGGTCCTTGTCGCCGTACCACCAGCCCAGCGAGACCATCGAGTTGAACCGGCCCTGGCGGGCGAAGGCCAGCACCTGCGGCAGCGCGCGCTGGCGCGCGCTCAACGGCGCCCAGTCGCTGAACAACACCGTGCCGTAGAGATCCTTGACCCGTTCCAACTGTTCCTGGTTGAACTCGGTCGTATCCTGCGCGAAGAGGTGCTCGGTGCGCGCCAGCGCGCGGTCGAGATAGCCCAGCGCGTCGCGCGCCACCGCTTCGGCCTGCGCGCCGGCGACTTCGCCGTCGCGCACCGGAATCAGCGACAGCGAGGCGACGTTGTACATCGCCACCTCGTGGCGGTTGTCGGCGGCAAGGCGGTAGTACTCGATCGCGCGCGCCATGTCGTTGTCCTCGTCGGCGAACAACGCGCCGCAGCGGAACTGCGCGGAAGCGTCGCCGAGTTCGGCGGCCCTGAGCCACATCGGCCGCAGCGCCGCCGAGCCGTACAGATCGGCCAGGTCCGACAGCGCGTTGAACGGCGAACTCGGCACGCTGCTCGGGTCGGGCGTGGCGGCGACGGCGCGCTCGAACCAGGCGTCGGCGACCTCGGGCCGGCGCTGCACGCCGGCCCAGCCGTTGAGGCTGAGCAGGCCGTACAGCGCGGCGCCGTGCGCGCTGACCAGGCGGTTGGTCTCGGCGATGCGGCCCAGCCACGGGCCGCGATCCTCGCTGGCCGCCCAGGTCCACACCGCGCGGACGATTTCCCATTCCTGGTAATGGTTGTGCGGCGCGCTGTGCGGGTAGTGCGCGCAGGCCGCGTCGATGCGGCCGTTGAGCGCTTCCAGATAAGCCAGGTACTTATGCACGCGGCCGCGCAGGTTCTGCGGCAGCGGCCGCTCCAGCAACTGCTGGCCCAGGCGCAGGTGGTGGCGCAGCACGCGCGGGTCTTCCAGCCAGGCGCTGTCGTCGACTTCCAGTTCGTCGAACCAGGCGAAGAAGCGCAGCACGTTGCGCTCTTCCTCGTCGAAGCGGTCGCACAGCGGCGAATCGGCGAAGGCGAGCATCTCCTCCCAACTGCCGCCCCAGCGCGGCATGCGCAGCGAGACGTAGACGACCGCGGCTTCCAATGCGGACGGATCCAGCGCGAACGCCGCGCGCAGCCAGTACTGCTGCGGCGCCGGGCCGTCCTCGTCCTGCGCGCGCCGCCATGCCAGCGCCTCGCCGGTCAGCACTGCCGGCAGTTGCGCGGGCAGCGCCTGCGCGTACTCGCGCACGGCCTCGACCGCGCCGGACGGCGCCAGCAATTCGTCGATCTCGACCGAGGCGCCGTGCGCCGGCAGCGAGGCCGGGCGCTCGCCCGCGAGCAGCCAGCGCGTCCACCAGTCCGGCTCGCCCAGCGCGGCGACGGTGTAGATCGTGCTGGCCAGCGCCGGCCAGCCGTTGCCGCCGCGCTCGAGCATCCGCACCACCGTGCACAGCAGCGCGTCCTGCGCGGTGCGCGCGGCCGCCCACATCGCCGCGGTCACTTGGTCGACGGTCGAAGTGGAGCGATAGCGTTCGAACCACGACGTCCAGTAGGCGGCTTCCAGCAACGCGGGGAACTCGCTGTCGGGCCGGTCCGCGCGCCAGTGCCGCAGCGCGGCTAGCGCTTCGCTGCCGTGGCGGTGGCTGTAATCGGCGAATTCGCGATAGGCGCCGTAGTAGTCGCGCTGCCCGTTGCGGTCGTGCGGCGCGTCGCGCAGCGCCGCCAGCGCGCGTTCGAGTTCGTCCCAGGCGCGTTGCGGCAGCCACGCGTCGTAATCGACGCAGACATCGGCGACCAGGGACTCGGCGACGGATTGGGCTTGGATCTCGGACATGCGCGTTACCTGTACGAAAAGAAGAAGGAGCGGCTCAGGCCTCGACGCGCGCGGCAGGCGCGGCGATGGCCTGGGCCAAGTCGAAATCGGACCAGCGCAGGCGCTGCCACGGGCAGCCGAACTGTTCCTGGAAATCCTGCAAGGCCACTTCGGTGGCGCGGGCGTGGCGCGCTTCGCGGCCGTTCCAGCGCAGCCAGGTCGCGTGGCCGCGCGCGGCCGCGGCGCCGAACTCGGGCCAGGAGTCGAAGCAGTCCTGCACGCGCCGGGCGTTGAGCAGCGCCAGCGTCCAGCCCTGCGCATCGTCGATCCGCTGCCAGGCCGCGAGCAGCCGCAGCAGATAGCTCTGGCGCATCGCGTGCCAGGCCAGCAGGTCGCGTGCGGCGTCTTCGCCGGGGGCTTGGCGGGCTTCGCCGAGAGTGGGATGGGCGAGGCAGGGGATGCGGAAGAACTCGGCGCAAAAACGCCGCGCGGCGGCGCTGGCGTCGTCGTCGCGTTCGGCGAGCTCGGCTTCGACCTGCTCGCGCAGCCGCTGCGGCACGTCGGCGGGCGCGGCCAGCCGATCGCGCGCGATGCCGCCGTCGAGGCCGAGCCGGAACAACAGCGGTTCGGCCACGGCCAGCGCCCACTGTCGGTGCGGGCGCGCCTGGGTCGCGGCGCTGGGCGGGGCGTTGCTCAGCCAGCGGCGCAGCCAACCGCGCCGCTCATTGGTGTCTGCGTGCGCGGCCGCATCGGTCGGGCGGACCAGCCATTGCGGGAAGTGCTGCGCGAGCGCGGCGTTCAGTCGTTCGCGGCGCTGGGTCGCGATGTCGCCGGCGTCCGGATCGGCCGCTTCCGGATCGTTCGCGCCCGAATGCGCATCGGCCTGCGCCTGCATGAGCTGCAACGCCGCCAGCACCGGCCCGTGCGGCGCGGCGACTTCGCCCAGCACCGCCGCGCCCGCGCCCAGCGCCAGCCACTGCACCAGCGGATCCGGGCGCGGGTGCTGGCGCAGCAGGTGCGGCGCGGCGCCGAGCAACGCATGTTGGCGCGCGGGCTCGTCGAGCGCGGCGTAGGCGACATAGCGTGTGGCGCCGTCGCATTCGTGGGCGACGATGCCCAGTTGCAGCAAGTCGTGGCTGCCGTTGTCGCGCGGGCGCAGCGCGTCGAGCAGACACAGCACGTCGGGCAGGTACTTGGCCGACGGCACGGCGTTCTGCTTGCCCTTGATCTGCTCCACGCTCCACTCGTCCAGATCCTGGACCAGGCTGACGGTCACGTGCGGGCGGTTGCCGCCGTCGCGCAGGCTGAACAAGCGGATCCGGCCTTGCTCGCAGCCGTGCGCGTAATGCTCGCCGTAACCGCCTTCGAGCCGCTCGCGCTGGGCGAACTGGCCCAGGCAATGCTGCATGTGGAACGACTCGTAGGCCAGTTCCGCGCGCAGGCTGCGGCCGCTGCCGCGCAGTTCGACGAAGCGGCCGTTCGGCGTCGCCGCGATCTCGCTCAGCGCGTGCGGCTGGCTCGGCCACCAGCCGCGGCCGCTGCGCCGCTGCATGCGCTCGTGGTCGCGCTGCCAGGCCGCGTCGGCGGCGTCGAAGGCGATGCGGTGGAACTTGCCGGCCAGGCGCGAATGCAGGCGCGCGTCGAAGAACTCGACCATGCGGCTTTCGCGCTCGCGCAGCAGGCGGTGTTCGGGATCGATGTAGAGCATCGCCGCCGCGCCGACCGCGTCGAGCTTGCGCAGGAACCAGTCCGGCGGCGTGCGCGCGCCCATGCACACCCGCCACTGCTCGACGCTGCGCACCGGCATGACGTGGGCGAAGCGGTTGATCGCCCAGCGGAAGAAATGGCTGCGCAGCCAGCGCGCGATGTCGGCGTGGTCGCGGCGCTGCTGGCTGCGGCGGTCGATCGCGGCGCGGATCGCGTCGGCGTTGATGACGTCGCGCGCGGCGCCGTGCGGATGGTCGGTGGGGGAATCCATTCCGGTGTTTGGTTGTGGTGGCGTGCGCAGCGGCGAAAGAGGGGTAGGGAAGCGGCCGCCGGGGCGCAGCGGCCGCGCCCAGTATCCCCGCTCCGCGCGCCGGCCCCAAGGCCCCGCGCAGCGCAGCGGCCGCTTCACCGCTGCTTCACCCTCGCCGCACCGCCTCGCCATCGCGCCTCCGCACACGCCTCCCAAGCTTGCCGGCAACGTCGCGGACAACCTCGCGGACAAGGAGCACGACATGCGGGTCTGGTTGAAAATGTTGATGGTGCTGGGGCTGACCCTGGCGATCTTGGTGCCGCTGCTGATGATCGGCGGGGTGATCGGCGAACGCCAGACCTACCGCGCCCAGGCGGTGGCCACGGTGGCGCGCAGCTACGCCGGCGCGCAGGCGTTCTCCGGGCCGGCGCTGATCGTGCCCTACGAGGACACCTGGATCAGCGAGGAAAAGGACGACAAGGGCGTGCTCAAGCGCGTCGCTCACCGCGAGCAGGGTCGCTGGATCTATTTCCCCAGCAAGCTCGAAGTCGAGGGCGAGATCGTCCCGCGCGAGCGCACGCTGGGCCTGTACAAGGTGCTGGTGTACGAATGGCAGGGCAAGGCCAAGGCCAGCTTCGCCGCCGATATCCCGGCCAACCCGGTCGCCGCCGCCGGCACCACGGTCAACGGCATCGCCCGCAGCATCGGCAAGCCGTGGCTGAGCTACGCCTTCGCCGACGTGCGCGGCCTGCGCGATCCCAAGCTGCGCCTGGACGGCGTGGAGGCGGCGATCGAGGACGGCCAGGGCGCGCGCGACGGCGGCGGCGTGCATGTGCGGCTGGCCGCGCCGGCGCCGGCGACGCAGTTGAAGGCGCAGAGCGAACTGGAGTTCGTCCTGGGCGGCACCGAATCGCTGGCGCTGGTGCCGCTGGGCAAGGACAACCGCTTCTCGCTGCGTTCCAAGTGGCCGCATCCGAACTACGGCGGCAGCTTCCCGCCGAGCTCGGACAGCATCGGCGCCGACGGTTTCCGCGCCGATTGGCGGGTGTCCTCGGTGGCCACCAACGCCCAGCGCCAGTACGCCGCCGGCGCGGTGCTGCCGTCGGTGGCGCTGTCGGGCCGCGGCGAAGACGGCTTCGATGTCGCCGCCGACCTGGGCAGCGAGATCAACGCGGTCCAGATCACCCTCAAGGATCCGGTCAACGTCTATTCGCAGGCCGACCGCGCGACCAAGTACGGCCTGCTGTTCGTGCTGCTGACCTTCGTCGGCTTCTTCATGTTCGAGCTGATCAAGCAACTGCGCATCCACCCGATCCAGTACGGCCTGGTCGGCCTGGCCCTGGCGATCTTCTTCCTGCTGCTGGTCAGCCTGAGCGAGCACATCGATTTCGGCCTGTCGTATCTGATCGCCAGCGTCGCCTGCATCGGCTTGCTGGTGTTCTATCTCAGCGCGGTGCTGCGCAGCCTGGTGCGCGCGCTCGGCTTCGGCGCGATGCTGGTGACGCTGTATGGCGCGCTGTACGGCTTGCTGATCTCCGAGGACAACGCGCTGGTGCTCGGCGCCGGCCTGTTGTTCCTGATCCTGGCCGCGATCATGGTCATCACCCGCAAGGTCGACTGGTACCAGCTCGGCGCCCCGGCCAAGCGCGCCGACGTGCCGCCGCCGCTGCCGCCGCAGTCGCCGTCGCAGCCCACGGCGCCGTCGCCGCCGGACGCGCCGGCCGGCGCATGACCGGCGCAACCGCTGCGCCGGACGTTTGAGTCCCGACGGCGGCGGGCCGCATGGCCCGCCGCCGTATTTGTGACCGCGCCGGCCTGCGCTTTTGCCTAAGATGAGCGGATGAAGAAACCGATGCCCACCCTTCGCAGTTTCACCGGGGCCGAGATCGCGCCGTACCTGAACGCGATCGCGGCGCTGCGCATCGCGGTGTTCCGCGAATGGCCGTACCTGTACGACGGCGACGCCGCCTACGAGGCCAAGTATCTGCAGGTCTACCGCGACTCGTGGCGCAGCGTGGCGGTGCTGGCCTTCGACGGCGAGCGCATCGTCGGCGCGTCCACCGGGCTGCCGCTGGCCGACGAGACGGCCGAGATCCGCGCCGCCTTCGACGGCCATCTGGTCCGCATCGAGCACGTGTTCTACTGCGGCGAATCGGTGCTGCTGCCCGAGTACCGCGGCCGCGGCGTCGGCCACCGCTTCTTCGACCTGCGCGAGGCGCATGCGCGCGCGCTCGGCGATTTCCGCTGGACCACGTTCTGCGCGGTCGACCGCGAGCCCGGCGATCCGCGCCGGCCGGCCTTCCATCGCGGCAACGAGGCGTTCTGGAAGAAACGCGGCTACACCCATCGTCCGGAGCTGGTGGCCAAGTTGCCGTGGAACGAGGTCGGCCGCGGCGAGCGCGAGCATTCCCTGAGCTTCTGGTTGCGGCCGCTGGAGCGTGCGCGATGAAAGTGGCGGTGGCCAAATACCGCATCGGCGCGCCGCGCGATTTCGCCGAGTTCGCCGACAAGCAGACGCAGTGGCTCAGCGCCGCGCGCAACGGCGGCGCGCAGCTGGCGGTGCTGCCGGAGTATCTGTCCCTGGAATTGGGCGCGACCTTCGGCGCCGCCACCCAGGGCGATCTGCACGCTTCGCTGGTGGCGACCCAGCAGTACCACGGCGCGTGGCTGGACTTGTTCGGCCTGCTCGCGCGCGAGCTGCGCCTGCACATCGTAGCGGGCAGTTTTCTCTACGACCCCGGCCACGGCCGCTACCGCAACCGCAGCTACGCCTTCGCGCCCGACGGCGGCCGCGTTTGGCAGGACAAGTTGCAACTGACCGGGTTCGAGAAACAGGCCGGGGTGATCGAGCCCGGCGACGCGCTCAAGACCTTCGAACTGGCCGGCCAGCGCGCCGGCATCGCGATCTGCTACGACATCGAGTTCCCACTGCCGGTGCGCGCGCAATGCGAAGCCGGTGCGCGGCTGTTGCTCGCGCCGAGCTGCACCGACACCGAGGCCGGCGCCACCCGCGTGCGCGTGGGCTGCCTGGCGCGCGCGCTGGAGAACCGCGCCTTCGTCGCCCAGGCGGTGACCGCGGGCGAGGCGTTGTGGAGCCCGGCGCTGGACACCAACACCGGCGAGGCGGCGGTGTACGCGCCGATGGACGTGGGCCTGCCGGCCGACGGCGTGCTCGCGCGCACCCAGGGCGGCCAGCCGTGGGCGTTCGCGGAACTGGATTTCGCCGCGTTGGACGCCAGCCGCGAGCGCGCGCAGGTGGCCAACGATCGCGACTGGGCCGGGCAGTGGAAGCCGGCGCTGGCGCGGGCGCAGATGGCGCAGTGGGGCGGTGAGAAATAGGCGCGCGGCGAATGTGAGCGATGGCGGTCGCGGCTCGCGCCGCTCCTACATGGGCTACCTGTAGGAGCGGCGCGAGCCGCGACCGCGAAAATCAAACGACGACGCTACGCGCCGCGCACTCAAGCGAACAACGACACCCCCGGCACCAACCACAGCGAAATCCCCGCCAGGGTCGTGCCGATCACCGTCGCCGCCAATACATCGCTGGGGTAATGCAGCCCCAGCACCACGCGCGAGGCCGCCACCGACGCGGTGAACGGCACCAGGATCCAGCCCAGCGCCGGATAGTGCGCCATCGCCACCAGGCTGAAGGCCACCGCATGCAAGGTATGCCCGGACGGGAAGCTGAATTCGTCCAGCGGCGCGACCCAGGCGTGGATGCGCTGGTCGGACGCGAACGGGCGCGGGCGCCGGGTCCAGCGCTTGAGCGCCTTGTACAGCGCCAGCGCGATCACGCCGGTGGCGGCCAGGTGCGCGCTGGCGCGCAGGCCGTCGTAGCCGTCGGCGAGCACCAGCACCGCCATCAGCACATACCAGAACACGCCGTCGCCGAGCCGGCTGACTGCGGCGAAATAAGCGCGCGAGCCGCTGCGTTCGCCGAGGCGGTTGGCGCGCAGGCACCAACCGGATTCGCCGGCGATCAAACGTTTGCGCAAGGGCAACCGGTTCATACGACCTCCTGCTCGGGCTTGTTGTCGGGACGGGGTTCTTGGCTGAGCCGGCGCGGCGTGCCGCTGCGTTCGGCCAGGCCGTGCAGCAGCGCGTCGAAATCGGCGGCGACCTGCTGCGGGCGCAATCCGGCGATGGCCTCGCGCCCGGCGTGGGCCATGCGCGCGCGCAGCGCGTCGTCGCCGGCGATGCGCGCGGCCGCATCGATGAAGCCGGCCTCGTCGCCGTTGCGCAGCGCCGCGCCGTGTTCGCCGTCGCGCAGGTGCTCGTGCGCGGCGCCGTAGTCGTAGGCCACCGTCGGTACGCCGCTGGCCATCGCTTCCAGGGTGACGTTGCCGAAGGTTTCGCTGAGGCTGGGAAACAGGAACAGGTCGCCGCTGGCGAAGTGCGCGGCCAAGGTCTCGCCGCGCTGCACGCCGCAGAACACGAAATCCGGGTTGTCGCGTTCCAGCCTGGCGCGCGCCGGGCCGTCGCCGACCCAGACGAAGCGCGCCTCGGGCCGGCGCTGCTGCAGCGCGCGGAACGCGCGCACGGCCAGGTCGAGGTTTTTCTCCGGCGCGATCCGGCCGACGTAGATCGCGACCAGGCTCGCATCGTCCGCGCCCCACTGGCCGCGCAAGCCGCGGTCGCGGCGGGCCGGGTCGAACAAGGCGGTATCCACCGCGCGCGGCAGCCGCACCACATCGTGGAAGCCGCGTTCGCGCAGGAAGTCGGCCAGCTCGCGGGTCGGCACCAGGGTGGCGTCGGCGCCGTTGTGGAAGCGGCGCATCCACGCCAGCGCGGCGCCGACCAGGAACGGCGCGCCGTAGTCGCGCATGTATTCGTCGAAGCGGGTGTGGAAGCCGGTCGCGGCTGGGATGCCGAGCGCGCGCGCCGCCTTCAGCGCCGAGCCGCCGAGCGGGCCCTCGGTGGCGACGTAGATCGCATCCGGCCGGGCCGCAGACCAGGCCTGGCGCAGGCGCGCCGCGCAGGGCAGGCCGAAGCGCAGGCCCGGGTAGCGCGGCAAGGGCAGGCCGCGCACCAGCAGTTCGTGCGCGGGGCCGTCGCCGTGGCCGTCGGCGGCCTGGCGCGGGCGCACCACGCTGACCTCGTGGCCGCGGGCGCGCAGACCCTGCTCCAGACCGCGCACGGTCAGGGCGACGCCGTTGATCTCCGGCGGATAGGTCTCGGTGACGATCGCGTAGCGCATGGCGCGGCTCCGGGTTTGCGCAATCCTGGGCTTGGGCCGTGTCCCTGCCGTTGCCGGTGCATGACGCGCGCATGACTCGATCCGGGTAACCGTTTTCCGAAACCGATTTCATCCGGGCGACGTCACGAAACCCCGCGCGGGGGCCGGTTTTGCCGCGATCCGTCAAGCGCGGCGCGGCATCGTCGGCGATCGCGCAGCTTCCGCTTCGTTAACAAGCCTGTCCCTACAATCGCCCCGTTTAAGTGCAAACCCATTGCACGCCGCCGCATCACGACCGACAGGGGACCCGCTTGCACCGACGCGAACTGATCAAAGCCGGACTGAGCCTGCCGGTGGCCGCCTGGGCCGCGGGCGGCGCCTGGCCGGCGGCGTTCGCGCAGGCGGCAGCGGCCGGGTCGGTGCAGGCCTTCGACGCCGGCACCGTGCCGGCGTTGGCGCGCGCACTGGCGGCCAAGCCGTACCGCGCGCCGGCGACCGAACTGCCGGCGGGCCTGGGCCAGGTCGATTACGACCGCTGGCGCGACATCCGCTTCGACCCCGCCCAGGCGGTGTGGAAGAACGACGGCCTGCCGTTCCAGCTGCAGCTGTTCCACCGCGCGTTCCTGTTCAAGCAGCGGGTCGAACTGAATCTGGTCGAGGCCGGGCGCGCCGCGCCGTTGCGCTATCGCAGCGGGCTGTTCGACTTCGGCAAGGCGCCGCGCCCGCCCGAAGACGCCGACCTGGGCTTCGCCGGTTTCCGCGTGCACGCGCCGATCAACCGCGCGGATTATTTCGACGAAGTCTGCGCGTTCCTCGGCGCCAGCTATTTCCGCGCGGTGGCGCGCGACTTGCTGTACGGCCTGTCGGCGCGCGGTCTGGCGCTGAACACCGGCGCCGACGGCAATGAGGAATTTCCGGCGTTCGTGGCGTTCTGGATCGAGCGGCCGGCGAAGAGCGCTCGGTCCATCGTCGTGCATGCGCTGCTCGACAGCCCCAGCACCGCCGGCGCGATGCGCTTCGTGATTACCCCCGGCGTGGACACCACCTTCGACACCACGCTGCGCTTGTATCCGCGCGCGGCGCTGGATCGCGCCGGCATCGCGCCGCTGACCAGCATGTACCACTTCGACGACACCGACCGCCGCGGCGTCGACGACTTCCGCCCGGCCGTGCACGATTCCGACGGCCTGGCGCTGTTCAACGGCGCCGGCGAACAGATCTGGCGGCCGCTGCACAACCCCAAGCACTTGCAGGAAAGCGCGTTCCAGGACCGCCGCCCGCGCGCGTTCGGCTTGATGCAGCGCAAGCGCGCGTTCGCCGATTACGCCGACAGCGAAGCCCATTACGAACGCCGCCCCAGCCTGTGGGTGGAGCCGCTGGGCGACTGGGGCGAGGGCGCGGTGCACCTGATCGAAATTCCGACCGGCGACGAGTACCACGACAACATCGTCGCGTTCTGGCGTCCGCGCGCGCCGCTGGCCGCCGGGCGCGAGCATCGCTTCGACTACCGCCTGCACTGGTGCGCCACGCATGCGTGGAAGCCGCAGCTCGCCACGGTCTCGCGCACCCGCATCGGCGCCGCCAATGCCGGCGCCGGCAACGGCGCGCGCCTGATCGTGCTGGACATCGACGGCGGCCGGCTGCCCCAGCTGGCGGCGGATGCGCAGCTGCGCGCCGTGGTCTGGGCCGCGGCGGGGCAGGTCGCCAACGCCACCGCGCGCCGCATCGACGGCGGCAAGACCTGGCGGCTTTCGTTCGAACTCAATCCCGGGGATGCGCGCGCCATCGAGCTGCGCGCGGTCATGGAGGACGCCTCCGGCCCCGTTTCCGAAACCTGGCTTTATCGTTGGACCGCATGAACGCAACTGCCGCACCGCCGCTCCGCCCCGCCGCCTCCGTGCCTTACGAAGCGCTGCCGCCCGAATCGCCGATGGCGATGCCGGTGCAGACGCTCAAGGCCGGCGCGCTCTCGTCCAAGACGCTGCCGACCGCGCCGCGCGGGATGGCCTTGCGCCGCCTGTACGTGATCGGCGGCGCCGCGCTGCTGACCCTGGTCGCCGCCTACCACATCCTGCGCGTGCTCTACGTCGGCGGGTTGAGCGTGCTGGAAGGCGCGCTGCTGGGTTTGTTCTTGTTCCTGTTCGCCTGGATCGCGCTGGCCTTTACCAGTTCGCTGGCCGGCTTCGTGCTGATCCTGTCGCGCCGGCGCTGGCGGCTCGGGCTCAAGCAGGGCGGCGAACTGCCGGCGCTGGGCGAGCGCACCGCGCTGCTGGCGCCGACCTACAACGAGGATCCCGAGCGGCTGATGGCCGGCCTGCAGGCGATCTACGAATCGGTCGAGGCCACCGGCCAGTTGGACAAGTTCGACTTCTTCATCCTCAGCGACACCACCAAGGAACCGATCCGCCAGGCCGAGATCCGCGCGTTCAACGCCTTGCGCGAACGCACCGGCGGGCAGGCGCGGATCTTCTACCGCCGGCGCAAGAACAACGCCGAGCGCAAGGCCGGCAACATCGCCGAATGGGTGCGCCGCTTCGGCGCGGCCTATCCGCAGATGCTGATCCTCGACGCCGACAGCCTGATGACCGGCGAGGTGATCGTGAAGCTGTCCGGCGCGATGCAGCAGCACCCGGACGTGGCGCTGATCCAGACCTTGCCGATGATCGTCAACGGCCAGACCCTGTTCGCGCGCATGCAGCAGTTCGCCGGGCGCGTGTACGGCCCGGTGATCGCCTACGGCATCGCCTGGTGGCACGGCGCGGAGAGCAACTACTGGGGCCACAACGCGATCATCCGCACCCGCGCCTTCGCCGAGCACGCCGGCCTGCCCGAGCTGCGCGGACGCAAGCCGTTCGGCGGCACCGTGCTGAGCCACGACTTCGTCGAGGCCGCGCTGATGCGCCGCGGCGGCTGGGCGCTGCACATGGTGCCGGGCCTGGTCGGCAGCTACGAAGAAGGCCCGCCGTCGTTGACCGACATGCTGGTGCGCGACCGCCGCTGGTGCCAGGGCAACCTGCAGCACACCGCGGTGCTGCCGGCCCGGGGCCTGCACTGGATCAGCCGCATGCACCTGATGATCGGCATCGGCCATTACTTCACCGCGCCGATGTGGGCGATGCTGATGCTGATCGGCCTGATCATTCCGCTCGACAAGCTCGATTACTTCAGCTGGCAGAGCATCCGCCTGCCGGGCTTCTCGCCCAGCGCCTATTGGCGCGACCAGGATCCCGACCGGGTGCTGTGGGTGTTCATCGCCACCATGGCGGTGCTGCTGGCGCCGAAGTTCATGGCCTATCTGGCGCTGCTGACCGACCGCGAGACCCGGCGCGGCTGCGGCGGCGCGATCCGCGCGTTCTTCAGCATGATCTTCGAAACCCTGCTGGCCGCGCTGATGGCGCCGGTGACCATGTACCTGCAGTCGCGCGGCGTGGCCGAAGTGCTGTCGGGCAAGGACTCGGGCTGGGAATCGCAGCGCCGCGACGACGGCAGCCTGCCGCTGTCGGGGCTGATCCGCAGCTACGGCGGCCTGACCCTGTTCGGCGTGCTGATTGGCGGCATGGCCTATGCGATCTCGCCGCCGCTGGCGGCGTGGATGTCGCCGGTGATCCTGGGCCTGATCGTCTCGATCCCGGTGGTGGCCTTCACCTCCGCGCGCGGGCCGGGGCAGTGGCTGCGCAAGGTCGGCATCTTCCGCATTCCCGAAGAGATCAGCCCGCCGCCGGTGCTGGTGCGGGCGACGCAGTTGCGCGCGGAGGCGGCCAAGCGCAGCGCCGCGGCCGAAGCGGCGGGCTGAGGCTCGCCGCGGGCGCCGAAGGTTTGTTGCGCGGGTAGCGCCGCGATAGCGCGATGCGCGCGGCGGGTCGCTAGACCAGCACCTGCCGCGTCCGCCGCAGATAGGCGTGGACCGCGTTCTCGGCCGCTTCGTCGATCATCTGTTCCGGCCCGCAGCCATTGGGGCAACGCAGCCGCGGGGTGGTGCCGAACAGCCGGCAGATCAGCGGCCGCTCCTCATACGCCTGGCAGCCCTGCGGCCCCAGGTGCGGGCAGCTCCAGGCCGCCAGCGCGGCGTCGCGCTCGCGCTCGGGCTTGAACGGCAGGCGCGACATTTCCTCGGACGAGGCGGTCACCGGCCCGCAGCAATCGTGGCAGCCCTCGCGGCAGGCGAACGAGGGAATGCGTCGCCGCAGCGCGTCGAGTTCCCGGTCTTGCTCGTTCATCGCGGATCTCCCCCGGGCGGCGTTGCGGCGGATCGAGCGCGGCACGGTCGGCCGCGCCCGCCGATCATGCCTTCTTCAGGAGCTCGGTGCGCAGCACCAGGCCCTTGACCTTCTCGACGTTGCACTCGATCAGCTCTTCGTCGTCGGTCAGGCGGATGTTCTTGCACAAGGTGCCGCGCTTGAGCGTCACCGAAGTGCCCTTGACCTTGAGGTCCTTGATCACCAGGACCGAATCGCCGTCGGCGAGCGGGGTGCCGTTGCTGTCTTTCACGATCATGTCGAACTCCAGGGAAACCAAAGCGATGCGGGTGGGCCATGCGGTCGCCGCCGCGCGGGCGCTGCGCGGCCGGACAGACGCGCATCCCGGCCGCACGAGGCAAACGGCCTGCGCGCTTGACGCGGATGCGCGAAGCATGTCAATAGATGTTTGATGCATCATTATACGGGCAACAAACCCAAGCCGGCCCCCGGCGGGTGCCGAACCTGCCGCAATTGGCGATGATGCGCAGCCTCGAACACCCGCTGCTTATGACGATGACCTTCGACCTCTGCGCACGCCTTGCGTTTTCTCTGTCCGCGGAGCCGCGACTTTGATCACGGCCAGCCAGTTGCGCGCCGCCCGCGCCTTGGTCGGCATGGACCAGAAGACCCTGGCCGAGAAGGCCGGCGTGTCGCTGCCGACGATCCAGCGCATGGAGGCCAGCCAGGGCAATGTGCGCGGCGTGGTCGACACCCTGACCAAGATCGTCAATGCCCTGGATGCGGCGGGTGTCGAGTTGATCGGCGAGAACATGCCCAGCTACGGCACTGGCCGCGGAGTGCGGTTGAAGTCGCCGCCGGCGGAGTGATCCGCGCCGCCGGCCGCTGCGCCGCGATCGCCGCGGCTCACTCGCGCCACGGGCGCAGCTGGCGATAGATCGCATAGCCGCCGCCGGCGATGCCGGTCAGTGCGGCGGGCAGGTACAGCATGCGGGCGCCCCAGTGTTGGTACAGCAGCGCGCCGAGCAGCGCCCCGGCCAGGAACCCGCAGATCACCAACGCGCTGAGCAGGATCCGCCGACGCGGTACGTCCCGGCCGCGAACGGCGTGGCCCAGGCCGATCCCCAGGTCGGTGAACATGCCGGTCAGGTGGGTGGTGCGCAGGACCGAGCCGCTGAAGGTCGTCGCCATCGCGTTCTGCAGGCCCATCGCCATCGCCGCCGACAGCCCGCCGAGCATCGGCTGGCGGTGCAGCAGCGGCACGCTGGCGAACAGCAGCGCGGACTCGATCGAAAGCACGGCGCCGTAGCGCCGCCCCAGGCGCAGTGAACGGCCCTGCACGATCAGCCCGCTCAAGGCCGCGCCGGCGACGTAGGCGACGGCGATCGCCGACAACTGCAACGCGGCCAGCGCCCGTCCTTGCGCGAGGGCGGCGCCGAGCGAGGTGGTCGTCCCGGTGAGATGGGTCAGCGCCTGATGCTCGAAGCCGAGCACGCCGGCGGCGTTGACCATGCCGGCCACGCAGGCCAGCACGCCGCCTCCCACCCAGACCCATTTCGGCAGATGCACGCCCACCGGACCCTCGCTCGTTCCCGTGCGCTCGCCGGGGGCGCCGCCTCGCGCTTTGGCGTTTATCCCGGTAAGACGACAGTTTGGATGTTTTGAACATATCAATAGATGTTTTATACATCAATAAGAAATGTTGAAACTTGATTCCGACCGGGGTGGAGTCCACGTCGCCGGGCGCCGGCGGCGGCACGAGACGCCTGGGCTGAGTGGAAGACCTGCAAGCGCGGCACGGCCGTTTCGCGACCGGCGCCGCGCCGCGGCCAAGTGCGGCGGCGCGAACGTCGGCGGTGGCGGTAGCGGGGGCGCACGCAGCGGCAGGCGCGTTCGCTGTTGCGGTCACGGATTCGCGCGCTCTCGCGCGTCGTGCCGCGATGGCGCGCCGGCGCCAGCGGCTATGCTCGGTCCATGAGTCGAAACCGCACCGCCCCCGATCCCGCCCTCAGCCACGTCGTCGGCGCCGATGCGCCGGCGCTGCTCGAGGAAACCATCGGCGCGATGCTCGCGCGCATCGCCGCGCAGTGGCCCGAACGCGAGGCGCTGGTGGTGCCGCCGCAAGACGTGCGCATGAACTGGCGCGAGTTCGACAACGCGGTGAGCCGGCTGGCCGCCGGCCTGCTCGCGCTCGGTCTGGCGCCCGGCGACCGCATCGGCGTTTGGTCGCTCAACCGCGCCGAATGGGTGCTGCTGCAATTCGCCAGCGCGCGCGCCGGCCTGATCCTGGTCAACATCAATCCGGCCTACCGCACGCACGAGCTGGAATACGTCTTGAAGCTGGTCGGTTGCCGCGCGCTGGCGATCGTGCCGTCGTTCAAGACCTCGCACTACCTGGACATGCTGCGCGAACTGGCGCCCGAACTCGGCCGCGACCCGCCCGGACTGCTGCGCGCGCGGCGCCTGCCGGACCTGCGCCACGTGCTGGTCATGGGCGCGCACGAGCCGCCGCCGGGCACGCACGCCTTCGACGCCGTGGCCGCGTGCGAGGATCCGGCCGCGCATGCGCTGCTGCGCCAGGTCAGCGCGCAGCTGTCGCCGGACGATGCGATCAACATCCAGTTCACCTCCGGCACCACCGGCGCGCCCAAAGGCGCGACCCTGACCCACCGCAACATCGTCAACAACGGCTTCTTCGTCGGCGAAGCGATGCGGCTGAGCGAACGCGACCGGCTGTGCATCCCGGTGCCGTTCTATCACTGCTTCGGCATGGTCCTGGGCAATCTGGCCTGCGTCACCCACGGCGCGTGCATGGTGATCCCCGGCGAAGGCTTCGACCCACTGGCGACCCTGCGCACCGTCGCCGCCGAGCGCTGCACCGGCCTGCACGGCGTGCCGACCATGTTCATTGCCGAGTTGCAGCACCCGCAGTTCGGCGAGTTCGACCTGTCGAGCCTGCGCACCGGCATCATGGCCGGCGCCAACTGCCCGATCGAGGTGATGAAGCAGGTGGTCGCGCGCATGCACATGCAGCAGGTGACCATCGCCTACGGCATGACCGAGACCAGCCCGGTCAGCTTCCAGACCGTGCCCGACGATCCGCTGGAGCGACGCGTGGATTCGGTCGGCCGGGTGCATCCGCACGTGGAAGTGCGCATCGTCGACGAGCGCGGCGCGACCGTGCCGCGCGGCGAGGTTGGCGAGCTGCTGACCCGCGGCTATTCGGTGATGCAGGGCTATTGGGGCGATCCCGCGCGCAGCATGGAGGCGGTCGACGCGGACGGCTGGATGCACACCGGCGACCAGGCCACCATCGACGCCGACGGCTACGGCCGCATCGTCGGGCGCCTGAAGGACATGCTGATCCGCGGCGGCGAGAACGTGTACCCGCGCGAGATCGAGGAATTCCTCTACGCCCATCCGGCCATCGCCGACGTGCAGGTGTTCGGCGTACCCGACGAGAAGTTCGGCGAAGAAGTCTGCGCCTGGATCCGTCTGGCCGACGGCGCCGCGCTCGACGCCGAGGCGGTGCGCGCGTACTGCCAGGGCCGCATCGCCCACTACAAGATTCCGCGCTACATCGAATTCGTCGAGACGCTGCCGATGACGATCAGCGGCAAGCCGCAGAAGTATCTGATGCGCGAGAAGATGATCGAACTGTTGGCGGCTGCGGGCGACGCCGGTTAGGCGTTGCGGGTTGCCGCGGCCGACACGAGCGCTCGCTCCGTTGCAATGGGCTGAGGTGCCAGCGCGGCGTTACTGCATCTGCGGAACGAACTTGCCGGAACCGAAAGGGACTTCTTTCAGTTCGTGATGGCTCTCGTAGGCGATGCGTCGCCAGCTGCGCACGAACAGTTCGCCGTTGCGCCTAGGCTCGCGCTCGGCGATCCATTCGAAACGGTGGCCGCAATAGGTCTCGATCACCGAGGCGAAGTCCCAGCACAATCTGCGCAGCAGGTCTTCGAACAGCGCGATCCAATCGGCGCCCATCGCATATTCTTCGGGGTTTTCGCTGGCGAAGGCGATCAGCTGGCTGCTGCTGGTGATCGGATGGCGATACAGCGGCAGATGATGAAACATGTCGCGGCAAAATATGCCGTCCGAAGGCAGCGAAGCCAGTGCCGAGCGGTTGTGCCAGTACACCGCGCGGGCGTCCAAGCCGGCGGTATAGCTTTGTATCTGTCCGTAGATCACGCCGCTCATGCGCGCGCCTGCATGGGATGTCGCGGCAATCTAGCGCAGCCCGCACGGCGGCACCAGCGCTGCGGCTGGAGCGCGATTCAGTTGGCCAGCAGCTTCAGCGAAATCCCCAACCCCGCCATGTCCTGCGGCTCGCCTTCCAGGTCGGCGCGCACCAGCGGGCGCGAATCCAGCCAGCGCCGCGACACGGTCAGGGTGAGGGTGTTGCCGTCGGCGTGGGCGTCGAGCTGCGGGATCGGGTCGGACTCGTGCGCGCGGTGCAGCAGCACCGCCAGCCGCAGCAGCGCCGAGCTGCGCCGCACCGCGGCGAGCAGGCGGTCGGGCAGGGCGTCGAAGGCGGTCTTGGGAATGCTGCGGCGGTGCGTGCGCACCAGCGCGGCGAGGAATTGCTGCTGCTGGCGCGAGAAGCCGGAGATGTCCGAATTCTCGATCACGTAGGAGCTGTGCACGTGGTATTGGCTGTGCGCGATCACCAGGCCCAGCTCGTGCAGGCGCGCGGCGCGCAGCAGCATCAGGCGGTCGTCGGCATCGAGGTTCCAGGCCTTGGCGACCTGGTCGAACAAGCGCAGCAAGGTCGCCTCGACCCGCGCGGATTGCTGTTCGTCGATGCCGTAGCGCTTGACCAGGGCGATGACGGCCGCATCGCGCGGGTCGTCGGCGCCGCCGCGGCCGAGCATGTCGTAGAGCACGCCTTCGCGCATCGCCGCCTTGCTGATGGCCATGCGCTGCAGGCCGAGCACGTTGAAGGCGGCTTCCAGGATCAAGATGCCGCCGGCGATCACCGGACGACGGTCGGAGGACAGCCCGGGCAGGTCGATGGCGTCGATGCGGTCGGCCTGCAGCAGCCGGTCGCGCAGCGCCGGCAGGGCCTCGGCCGTGACCGCGCCCTTGGTCAGCTTCATCGCCGCGCAGATCTCGCCGATGGCCTTGTTGGTGCCCGACGAGCCCAGCGCCTCGTGCCAGCCCAGCGAGCGGTAGGTGCCGGCGAACTGCTGGAACTCGGCCGAGACCTCGGTCAGCGCGTCGCGCCACTTCTTCTTCGACAGCTTGCCGTTCTCGAAGAACCGGCGGGTGGTGGCGATGCAGCCGACCTGCAGGCTTTCGCGCTCGATCGCCTCGAAGCCGGAGCCGACGATGCATTCGGTCGAGCCGCCGCCGATGTCGATCACCAGCCTGCGCTCGCCGGGCTTGGACGGCTGGGCGTGGGCGACGCCGAGGTAGATCAGGCGCGCCTCTTCGCGGCCGGACACCACTTCGATGGCGTGGCCCAGGGCCGATTCGGCCGGCATCAGGAAGGCTTGCGGCGCGGCCAGGCGGCGCACGGTGTTGGTGGCGATCGCGCGCACCCGCTGCGGCGGCACGTCGCGGATGCGCTGGCCGAAGCGCGACAGGCACTCCAGCGCGCGCTGGCGCACTTCCGGTGCGAGCCCGCCCTTGCGGTCCAGGCCCTCGGCCATGCGCACGGTTTCGCGCAGCCGGTCGACGGTGCGCAATTGCCCCAGCACGTAGCGCGCCACCACCATGTGGAAGCTGTTGGAGCCCATGTCGACCGCGGCGAGCAGGTCGCCGTCTTCGAGCGGCAGGCGGCTGGTCGGGAAAAGATTATTCATGCGGCCGATTTTCGGTCATCCGCACAACTTAGCCAACAAAGTCGCCTGGGCCGAGTGCGGCATCGCGCCGTCGGCCGGCAGGACGCGCTCGTAGGCGCCGTCGGGCTGCAGCGCCCAGGCGTTGAGGTTGTCGGCCAGGTAGTTGGCCAATGCTTCCTCGTACACGCGCCCGCGCAGCTCCGAATCCAGGATCGGGAAGCCGGTCTCGACCCGGCGCAGCAGGTTGCGTTCCAGCCAGTCGGCGCTGGAGCAGAACAGGTCCGGCGCGCCGTCGTTGGCGAACCAATAGACGCGGTGGTGCTCGAGGAAACGCCCGACGATGGAGCGCACGCGGATGTTGTCGGACACGCCTTCCACGCCCGGCCGCAGGGTGCAGGCGCCGCGCACGATCAGGTCGATCTGCACGCCGGCCTGCGAGGCCTGGTACAGCGCGCGGATCACCTGCGGCTCGTTCAAGGCGTTCATCTTGGCGACGATGCGCGCCGGCTTGCCGGCCTTGGCATGCTTGGTCTCGCGGTCGATGCGCTTGAGCACGCCGGCGTGCAGGGTGAACGGCGATTGCAGCAGGCACTTGAGCTTGAGCGAGGGCGCCAGGCCCGAGAGCTGCTGGAAGATCAGGTGCACGTCGTTGCCGATGTCCGGATCGGCGGTGATCAGGCCGAAGTCGGTGTAGGCGCGCGCGGTGCCGCTGTGGTAATTGCCGGTGCCCAGGTGCACGTAGCGCTTGAGCTTGCGGCCTTCGCGGCGGACGATCAGCAGCATCTTGGCGTGGGTCTTGTAGCCGACCACGCCGTACACGACCTGCACGCCGGCTTCCTGCAGCCGGTCGGCGAGGCCCAGGTTGGCCTCCTCGTCGAAGCGCGCGCGCAGCTCGACCACCACGGTCACGTCCTTGCCGTTGCGCGCGGCCTGCACCAGTTGCTCGACGATCGGCGAATCCTTGCCGGCGCGGTACAGGGTCTGCTTGATCGCCAGCACGTTCGGGTCTTCGGCGGCCTGGCGCAGCAATTCCAGCACCGGCGCGAACGAGTCGAAGGGGTGGTGCAACAGCATGTCGCCCTCGGCGACGGTGTCGAAGAGGGTCTCGATGCCGGGCGCCACGCGCTGCTGGTAGGGCGGGAACTTCAGTTCCGGGCGCTGCTGGACCAGGTCGTAGACCTGGATCACGCGGTTGAGGTTGACCGGGCCGTTGATGCGGTAGACCGCGTTCTCCGGCAGGTCGAAGTTCTCCAGCAAGGTGCGCACGATCGGCTTGGGGCACTGCTCGGCGATCTCCAGCCGCACCGCGCGCAGGTAGCCGCGGCCGATCAGTTCGTCGCGCAGGGCCAGGGCGATGTTGTCGACCTCTTCCTCGTCCACCAGCAGCTCGGAGTTGCGGGTGACGCGGAACTGGTACGCGCCCTTGACCTCCATGCCCGGGAACAGCTCGTCGACGAAGGCCGACAGCACCGAGGACAGGAACACGAAGTCGTGCTTGCCGCCGGAGACGTTCTCGGGCATCTGGATGATGCGCGGCAGCGAGCGCGGCGCGCGCACGATGGCTAGGTTGCCGGCGCGGCCGAACGCGTCCTTGCCCTTGAGCACGACCACGATGTTGAGCGACTTGTTGAGGATCTTCGGGAACGGGTGCGCCGGGTCCAGGCCCAGCGGCGACAGCACCGGCATGATCTCGTCGCGGAAGTACGCGCGCAGCCAGCGGGTCTGGCGCGCGTTCCAGGAATTGCGGCCGAGCACGCGCACGCCGTTTTCCTGCAGCGCCGGGCGCAGCACCTCGTTCCAGCATTCGTACTGCGCCTTGACCAGCTCGGCGGCGCGGTCGTGGATGCGCGAGAGCACGGTCTGCGGCGCCAGCCCGTCCGGGCCCGGCGCCAGACCCAGGTCCTGGGCGTGGCGCAGGGTGCCGGCGCGGATCTCGAAGAATTCGTCGAGGTTGGTGCAGGAGATGCACAGGTACTTCAGCCGCTCCAGCAGCGGCACCTGCGCATCCTGGGCCTGGGCCAGGACGCGGAAGTTGAAGTCCAGTTGCGACAGTTCGCGGTTGAAGTACAGCGAGGGGTCGCGCAGCGGGTCGGTGTCGAGCGAGGGTTCGGTCATCGCGTTCATGGCGCTGCGTTGCGTCCTAAGTTCGGATTCGCCCGGTCAGGGCAGTGCATCTGGGAGAAGAGTATCCGAGTGCGCCTCGCCGTACAGGTCGCGGCGGCGCATGCGTTCGGGAATGAAATGGCAGGCGAAGGTGCTGCCGCGGCCGACTTCGCTGGCGATCTCCAGCCGCGCCTGGTGCAGGTGCAGCACGTGCTTGACGATCGACAGGCCAAGGCCGGTGCCGCCGCTCTCGCGCGAACGGCTGGTGGAGACGCGGTAGAAACGCTCGGTGATGCGCGGCAGGTGCGCGGCCGGGATGCCGTAGCCGCTGTCGACCACCTCCAGCACACAGCCGCGGGCGATCCCGGCGCTCTCGGGGCGGAAGCGGATGCGGATGGTGCCGCCGGCCGGGGTGTAGCGGATCGCGTTGCTGACCAGGTTGGAGAACGCGCTGTGCAGTTCCTTGTTGGAACCGAACAGGTCGACGCCGGCCAGGTCGTCCATGGCGATCTCGTGGCGGCCCTGGCTCAGCGCGTTGGCCTCGCGCTTGAGCGTGGCCAGCATCGAGGACATCGACACGGTTTCCTCGGCCGGCAGGCTGTCCTGCGATTCCAGGCGCGACAGCGTCAGCAGGTCTTCGACCAACTGGGTCATGCGCTGCGACTGGCGCTGCATCTCGGCCAGCATCGGCGCCCAGTCCGGGTGTTCTTCCGGATCGAGCATGTCCAGGTAGCCGTGGACCACGGTCAGCGGCGTGCGCAGCTCGTGCGAGACGTTGGCGACGAAGTCGCGGCGCATCTGTTCGAGCTGGAGCATGCGGCTGACGTCGCGCGCGACCAGCAGCCACAGGTTTTCCGAGTACGGGATCAGGCGCAGGCTCAGGGTCACCGCCGGATTCCACGGCGAGGCCGCTTCCAGCGGCTCGGCGTTGCGGCCGGAGGCGAGCCAGTGCGAGATCTGCAGCGGCTGCAGCCGGTCGACCACCGGCGCGCCGATGTCGCGCGGGTAGCGCAGGCCGAACAGGCCGGTGGCGGCCTCGTTGAACCACTGCACGCGCTGGCTGTTGCGCTCCACCACCACGATCGCGTCGGGCATCGCCGCGGCGGCGGCGCGGTAGGCGCGCAGCATTTCGATCAGCCGGCGCTTGCGTCCGCGCATCTCGGCCTGGCTGCGGTGCAGCAGCCGGTCGAGTTCGTTCCAGATGCCTTCGCCCAGCGGCGGGGTCAGGCGCTGGCGCGCGGTCAGCCGGATCAGCACCCGGCGCAGCCGCCAGTAATGCCAGGCGACCACGCCGATCGCGGCGGCGGTGACGATCGGCCAGGGATAGCCGACCAGGATGCCGAGTACGGCCGCGCCGACCAGGATCAGCGCGAGCTGACCGAGGGTGCGGAACCAGGCGGAGCGCGCGCGCGGCGGCATACCCCCAGCTTACGCGGCGAGCGAGGCGGAGAAGCGGTAGCCCGCTCCGCGCACGGTCTGGACCATGCCGTCGAGCCGGTGCGGCTCCAGCGTCTTGCGCAGGCGGCGGATGTGCACGTCGACCGTGCGTTCCTCCACGTACACGCTGCCGCCCCAGACATGGTCGAGCAGCTGGGTGCGCGAATAGACGCGTTCGGGGTGGGTCATGAAGAAATGCAGCAGGCGGTATTCGGTCGGGCCGATCTGGACCGGCTGGTCGCCGCCGTCGACCTGGGCGAACACCCGGTGGGCGGCGCCGTCGATGCGCAGCGGGCCGACGCCGACGCTGCCGTCCTCGTCGTCTTCGCGCGAGCGGCGCAGCACGGCGCGGATGCGGGCCAACAGCTCGCGCGCCGAGAACGGCTTGACCACGTAATCGTCGACGCCGGCTTCCAGGCCGCCGACGCGGTCGTTCTCTTCGCCGCGCGCGGTCAGCATGATGATCGGAATCTCGCGGGTCAGCGATTCCTTGCGCCAGCGCCGGGCCAGTTCGAGGCCGCTGGTGCCGGGCAGCATCCAGTCCAGCAGGATCAGGTCCGGCACGCGGTCGGCGATGGCCGCCTGGGCCTCGCGGGCGTCGCCGGCGTGGACGGGATCGTATTCGCCCTTGCGCAGGGCGAAGGACACCATGTCGCGGATGGCGGGTTCGTCTTCGACTATCAGGATGCGCTTCTGCACACGGTCACCGAGGGGGAGGCGGGGTAGGGGTTCTTCCCTGAAACCGCGCCAGTACACTACCGTTTTATGACGAGCCCATGACATGGGACGGGCGGCATTGTCGCCCCGGCGATGTCGGCCGGATGTGCACGGTCGGGCGCGATGGCCCAAGCGGGACGGGAACTTGCGCCGAGGGGCGGCGATTTGAGCGGCGTTGGCCGCGCGATGGGCGACGCTGGCGCGGGCCGGACTTTGGCGGCCAGGTTACATCGCGATGGCAGCCACGCGGCGGCGCGGCGACGGTTGCGCGTCGCCGGGAGGGTGTGTTTCGCGCTGGTTGCAGCGGCGCCGCCGGACCGTTCGCGGCCACGGCGTATGGAGGCGTCGTGCGCAAGCGGCGCGGCTGCCTTGGTTCAGACGCAGCGCGGCGGCGAATCCACCCAAGCCGGCGAAATTTTTTTCCCGAGCGGAAACCCGCTGCGGTGCCGGAGCGGGCCGTCGCGTCGCCGATCCCGCGTTCGTCGGGCGCCCATCGGGCGCCTCCATCGGGCGCCTTTACTGCCGGCGCAGATCCTCGTCGCGCACGCCCTGGCGCTTGAGTTCCAGCACGGTCGGGGTGATCGCGGCGATGCGCGCCTCGATCCGGGCGCGGGCGTAGTAGTCCAGGTCCGGCTTGCGCTTGAGGGTGTTGAGCTGGACCAGGGCCTGCTCCGGGCGGCCGCGCAGGTAGGCGGCTTCGGCGTAGGCCTCGCCGGCGCGGATCGAGTCGCCGGCGATCTCGCACGCGCGGGCGAAGGTCTGCTGCAGCAGCGGGTCGTCGGCATAGGCGCCCAGCAGCGGCCGCAGCACCGCCTGCGCGCGCTGGCCGGCGGCGGCGGTGGCGCGGTCGTTGAGCACCTTGGCGTAGCTCAGGGCCACCGCGCGGTTGTTCGGGCTCTGCCGCAGCAACGCGTCGAAGCGGGCCTCGGCGGCGGCGTGCTTGCCGGCCTGGGCCTCGGCCTCGCCCATCGCCAGGCTCAGCCACAGTTGGCCGGGATGCTTGCGCAGCAGCGCGTCCAGGGCTTCGGTGGCGGCCGCGGTCTGGTTGCCGCGCAGTTGCGCCAGGGCCAGGCCGTAGCGCTTGGCGTCGGTGTCCAGGCCGAGCTTTTCGTACTCGCGCAGGGCGTCGCGCGGCGAACTGGCGCTGAGCACGCGGGTGCGCTCGCGCGCGTAGTCGAACACGCCGGTGCCGCCGGAGCTGAGCCCGGCGTCGCTGAGCTTGATGCCGTTGGGCAGCAGCGGGTTGTCGGTGCCGGCCGCGTTCGGCGGCAGGGTGATCGGCGCCTTGGCGATGCGCTCGACCAAGGTCGCGTTGGGCGTGGCGGTGATCGCGGTGATGCTGTTCTTGGCCGCGATCTGCTCGGCGCGTTCCTTGGCCTCGCTGATGCGGGTGGTGGTGACCGGGTGGGTCATCAGGTAATCGGGCGTCTCGCCGTACCAGTTGGCCTTGTTGCTGCGCGTGGCCAACGCCATGCGCTGGAAGAAGCCGGCCATCGCCCCGGTGTCGTAATTGCTGCGATACAGGGTCTGGATGCCGATGCGGTCGGCTTCGGACTCGTTGGAGCGGGTGTAGTTGATCTGGCGCTGCTGCATCAGGCCCAGGCCGGAGGTGATCGCGGCCATGGTCGCATCGTCGCTGGAATTGCTGCCGGCGCTCTGTGCGGCGACGATCGCGCCGAGCATGGCCAGCAGGATCGGCAACTGGTCGCGCTGGGCGCGCTCGACCCCGCGCAGCACGTGCTGCTGGGTGACGTGGGCGATTTCGTGCGACAGCACCGCGGCGACTTCGTCTTCCTTCTCCGCGGTCAGCACCAGGCCGGAATTGACCCCGATGTAGCCGCCGAGGGTGGCGAAGGCGTTGATCTGGCGCTCGCGCAGCATGAAGAAGGTGAAAGGCTGGCGCGGCTTGTCGCTGTTGGCGGCCAGGCGCGTGCCCAGGGTGTCGAGCCAGCTGTCGATCAGCGGGTCTTCGAGCAGGTAATCGTAGTGTCGCAGCTGCGCCAGCATCATCGAGCCGTACTCGCGCTGCTTGGCCGGGGTCAGCAGCTCCGCGGCCGAGGAGCCGATGTCGGGCAGCTTGGCCTCCTGCGCGCTGGCGCAGACGCTGCCCAGGGCGAGAGTGACGGCGGCGGTGAGCAGGGCGATGCGGCGCAAGCGGGATTCCTCGGTGGCGGACGCGGAAGCGGGGCGGTGAAGGGCGAACGGGCGGAGCGCGAACATGGGGTTGCAGCGGCGGCAGGCCGCGGCGGCCGCTGCGAGGGCAGGATGCCGCCGGGGCGGGACGAGGGCGTGAACCCGCCGTTAACTGCGCCCTGCTGCGCACCCTGCCGTGGCGCCGCGACCCGACGCAAGCGTATTGCGCCGCGACGGACTGCGTTCCATCGGCACGCTTTAAACTGCCTGGGCCCGCGTCCATATTCGGACACCAAGCCCATCCCGAAGTTTCCGGAGAACCGTTTTGAGCGACACCGCCTCCCCGACCCCGGCGATCGTGATCTATACCACCGCGATCTGCCCGTACTGCGTCGCCGCCAAGAATTTCCTCAAAAGCAAGGGCCAAAGCTGGAGCGAGGTGCGCATCGACCTGGATCCGGCCGCGCGCGAGAAGATGGTCGCGCGCACCAAGCGCACCAGCGTGCCGCAGATCTTCATCGGCGACACCCACGTCGGCGGCTACGACGACATGATGGCGTTGCACCGCGCCGGCGGCCTGGAACCGCTGCTCGGCGGTGGCGCATGAGCGGCGCCGACGAGCAGGCGCAGAAGGACCGCGTCGCCGAGTTCACCGCGTTCCGCAAGCGCATGAACGAGCGCATCCTGGCCGAACCGAACCAGGTCGTGCGGCGCTTCTTCGCCCTGGACACCCAGACCTACCAGGCCGGCGCGCTGGACGTGAAGACCAAGGAGCTGCTGGGCCTGGTCGCGTCCCTGGTGCTGCGCTGCGACGACTGCATCAGCTACCACGTCGCCCAGTGCAAGGAAGCCGGCGTCAACCGCGACGAGATGTTCGAGACCTTCTCGGTCGGCCTGGTGGTCGGCGGCTCGATCGTGATCCCGCACCTGCGCCGCGCGGTCGATTTCCTCGACCAGCTCGAAGCCGGCGAATCCGCCGCCCCCGCCGCCCACGACCACGGCTGAGCCACCCGCAGCTCCCTGTAGGAGCGGCGCAAGCCGCGACCGCGCCGGCGCGGCTGCGACGAAACCCCAGCGAACCGGCGCAAGGCCGGTCTCGCGATCTGAAAAGACGCAGGTCACCCGGCCTGCGCCGTTGGCCGCGCTGAGGCGGTCGCGGCTCGCGCCGCTCCTACAGGGGGCGGCCGCGGCTTTATCCCAATCGGGCGGGATCGGCCGATTCAGGCCCTGCGGCCCGGCTCCAGTACGGCCGCGAATGCAGGCCGGGGCCGCTTCCGGCATAATTGTGCGGTTAACACCGTTCGATTCGTGCGCAGCGCCGCAACGGGCGCCCGCCCCACTGCTGGAAGAATTCCCTCATGACGCAAACGATTACGGTCATCCGTGGCGACGGCATCGGCCCGGAGATCATGGACGCCACCCTGCACGTGCTCGACGCGATGAACGTCGGCCTGAGCTACGAGTTCGCCGACGCCGGCCTCGTCGCCCTGGAGAAGCACGGCGAGCTGCTGCCCGCAGCGACCATGGATTCGATCCGCAAGAACCGCATCGCGCTCAAGAGCCCGCTGACCACGCCGGTCGGCGAGGGCTTCAGCTCGATCAACGTCGAGCTGCGCAAGCGCTTCGACCTGTACGCCAACGTGCGTCCGGCCAAGTCGTTCCCGAACACCAAGTCGCGCTTCCCCTCGGGCGTGGACCTGATCACGGTGCGCGAGAACACCGAAGGC
>NZ_FNOG01000013.1:59306-109159 GCF_900106525.1 Lysobacter enzymogenes | reverse complement strand
TGTTTTCGAATCAAGAGCCACTAAGGTTCGGTGCGTTCGCAGGGATGCGCCACACAGGCCATCCATGGCCTGGGTGGCGCACGGCGCGCGTCCTGCGCGCCGCCCTCCGGGTCTCTCATTGCCTGTGGCGAGTTCGTGGCGGCGGGGGGAGCGAAGAGCAACGGCCACGGCAACGGCCATACGCATTCCGGCTTTCGCCGGAATGATGATCTCGGGGGTTCGTATCCGACTGTAGGAGCGGCGCAAGCCGCGACCGCGCCAATGCACCTGCGGCGAATCTCTGGAGGTTGCCGGCTTCGGATGCTCGGCGGCGTTGCATCGCCGCGGTCATCCCACACCGCTCACTCCGCCGCCGGCGGCTCCCTCGGCGGAAACCGCAGCACCACCCCGGACTGCACATCGCGCGAATCCGGCCGGTTCCACAACACCGGTACCTGGCGCGGGCTCGGCGGTTCCAGTTCGTCGTTGAGCGGGACCAGTTCGGCGTCCTCTTCGTCTTCCCAGCTGTAGCGCTTGCGCGGCGGCAGCGGGTCGCTGCGGCGGAACAGGAAGGCGGCGGCCACGCCGGCCACCGCGCCGCCCAGGTGGGCCTGCCAGGAGACCCCGGCTTCGCGCGGCAGTACGGTCAGGAGCATGCCGCCGTAGAGCAGGAAGGCGATCATCGCCGCGGCGATCGAGGAGCGGTCGCGGCGCAGCAGGCCCAGGGTCATGACCAGGAACATCAGGCCATGAGTCAGGCCGCTGGCGCCCAGATGATGGCTCCCCGGCTCGCCCAGCAGCCACGCCCCCAGCCCCGAGCCCACCCAGGCCAGCGGCAGCGCGCGCAGCGTCGCCTTGGGGTAGACCGCGCCGGCCAGGGTGCCCAGCAGCAGCAACGAGGTCGCGTTGGCGGCCAGATGCTCGATCGAGCCATGCAGCAGCGGCGCGGTGAGCAGGCCGAGCAGGCCCTCGGCCGAGCCGGGCTGGACCGTGAACGGGCGGATGTCGAAGCTGCTCTGGGCGGCGAACACCGCCGCCAGCAGCAGCACGAAGGCCAGGCTGGCGTTGAGGGCCCGGACCAGCCGCGCGCGGTCGGCCTTGCGCTGCGCCGGGGTGTCGGGGATCGGGGCGTCGGTAGGCAGGTGCATGGGAACCAGATTGGCACCGGCCGCGGCCAAAACAAGCCGGCCGCGATGGGCTTCTTTGTCCCGTCGGCGGGACTGGGCCGGGGTTGGCAGTCCGGGCTCGGGCGCCGGGCCCGGTAGAATGGCGCGATGACTACCGAACTCCCCACCGTACGCCTCAAGAACGCCTGGAAATCCACCCACCCCTGGATCTTCCAGCGCCTGGTCGACAAGCCGGCCCAGCGCCCCAAGCCGGGCAGCATCGTCGAGGTGATCGGCGTGGACGGCGTGTGGATCGGCCGCGGCTTCTACAACGGCCATTCGCGCATCGCCCTGCGCATGCTCGAGAACGATCCCGACGTGGCGGTCGACGCCGACTGGTTCGCGCGCAAGATCGCCGCCGCCGTGTCGCTGCGCCGCGACGTGCTCAAGCTCGACCAGATCAGCGACGCCTGGCGCGTGGTGCACAGCGAAGGCGACGGCATCAGCGGGCTGGTGGTCGACCGCTACGGCGACCTGCTCGTGGTCGAGTACTTCAGCGCCGGCGCATTCCGCCACCGCGAGTGGATCTACGACGCGCTGCGCGCGCAGTTCCCCGGCTGCCGCTTCTACGCCTTCGCCGACGAGCACGTGCAGAAGCAGGAGAGCTTCGATTTCCGCGGCACCGAAGCGGTGCCGCCGGCGATCATCACCGAATACGGCATCAAGTTCCGCGCCGACCCGGCCGGCGCGCACAAGACCGGTTTCTTCGCCGACCAGCGCGAAAACCGCGAATGGCTGTCGCAGCAGGTCGCCGGCAAGCGCGTGCTCGACCTGTGCTGCAACACCGGCGGTTTCGGCGTCTACGCCAAGGTGCGCGGCGCCGAGGAAGTGATCGGCGTGGACATCGACGCCGACGTGATCAACATCGCCAAGGGCAACGCCAAGCTCAACGGCGCGCACGTGAAATTCGTCCAGGCCGACATCTTTCCGTACCTGCGCGACATGGGCAACGCCGGCGAGCGCTTCGACGTGGTCATCCTCGACCCGGCCAAGATGACCCGCGACCGCGAGCAGGTGATCCCGGCGCTGAAGAAATACTTGGACATGAACAAGCTGGCGCTCAGCGTGGTCAAGCCCGGCGGCCTGTTCGCGACCTTCTCGTGCACCGGCCTGGTCAGCGAGGACCAGTTCCTCGACATGCTGCGCCGCGCCGCGTTCTACGCCGGCCGCACCGTGCAGGTGCTGCGCGTGTCCGGCGCCGGCGCCGACCACCCGTGGCTGGCGCAGGTGCCGGAATCGCGGTATCTGAAGGCGGTGTTCTGTCGGGTGTTGGACTGAGCGTTCGCGGCGGGCCGGAACCCGGTTCGCCGCGGACTATCGATGGATGTCGAACATATTGCCGAAGCGGACTTCAGCGTCGGTCCGCTTTCCGGCGCCGCCGCGCACCACGCCCTTGATCTTCCATTTGGGCGTCTGGATGCCCCGCACATTCTGCAGATTGGGATTTTTCGCGACGCCGGCCTGGATCAGGAAGTCTTCGATCTGCGCGATGTAGGTGCCGTTGGTCTTGCCCTTGCTGCGCGGATGCACGACGAAAAACATCACCGGCTTGCCGCGCGCGTACTCGCTGAAGCCATTGTGATATTTGTGCTTGTTGGCGTCGTTGAACGTTTCCTGCTTGAACGTCTTGGTCGCCTTGCCTACGTACAACGGTTGCGGGCTGCCCTGGTTTTGAATCGCGAATACGTAGCAGCCGCGCTCGTGCGCCAGATGGCCGGCTTCCGAGCCGTCCTTCCAGAAGTCGGAGAAGACCAGGGTTCTCCCGCCTTTGCGCCGTTCGAACGGTACTGCGAACGGGCCTTCCACTTTGAAAGAAGTCGATCCTGACATGTGCTCCCCCTGTTGCCGGGGAGAATAGCCAAACTTTTGCGGGGAAAGCCAATGGCAGCCGGGAATGCTGACGCTCAGTCCCGCCACCACAGAATCGCCGGCGGATCCTCCGGCCGCGCTTGCTCCAGCCGCTGCAGTGCGTCCACATCGAGCCCCGGCAGGCGCGCGCTGAGCGCGCGCGCTACGTCGGCGTAGCCGGGCCAGTCGGTGCGCAGTTCCAGGCGTTCGCCGCTGGCGGTGCCCAGTTCGAGATAGATCAGGCGGCGCTCGGGGGCGTCGATGGCGTAGCCGTCGATGCCGTCGATGTCGCGCCAGCGGATGCCGTGCACGCGGCCGGCGCCGTCGTCGCGCCAGACGCCGCGCGGGTCGGCGTACAGTCGGGGGTCTCGCGGGTCCATGGGCGGGCCTCCTCGCACGCAACGGGCTGCGCCGCCCGACGGCTGCGGCCAAGATTGGCACAGCCGTGGCCGCCAGTGCCGTTCCGTATGGAACAGGGAATGCCTATCTTGCGCAAAATGTGTGACCGATCGCGCAGTAGTCGCGCCGCCGCCGCCGGTCGCAGGGCCTGAGACTCACCCGTTTAGACTGGCCCTAGACTAGGCACCCGCACGTGCCTGCACGCCGCGCCGCCGCGCGGCGCCCGGGCATGGACGGCCCGCCTCCCCCGCTTCGCAGCCTTGGTCCCGAGTCCCGGATGTCCCCAGCCCTTGTCGTCGCCGTCGTTCTCGTCGCTGCCCTGGCCTCCGCCGCGCTGGCCTGGCTGCTGGCCCGCGCCGGCGCCGCGCGCGCGCAGGAGGCCGCCCGGGCCGAGTTCGGCGCCCAGCTCGCCGCCGCCCAGGCCGAGCGCGCCCAGCTGAGCGAGCGCTGCGCGCGCATTCCCGAACTGCAGGCGCGGCTCGACGAGCTCGACGCCCAGCGCAACCAGCTGGTGCGCGACAGCGGCCTGCTGCGCGAGGCCATCGGCCGCAGCAGCGCCGAACTCGACAAGGAACAGCAGGCTCTGCAGCGCCTGCGTCTGGAGTTCGAACAGCTCGAACGCGAGCGCGACGCCATCGCCGGCGATCTCAACCGGCGCACGGTCGAACTCGGCCGCACCGCGACCCAGCTGGACGCCGAACGCAACCAGGCGCAGGAGAAGATCGCCCAACTGCGCGAGGTGCGCGACGAACTCAGCGCGCAGTTCCGCAACCTCGCCAACGAGATCCTGGAAGAGAAGAGCCGGCGCTTCACCGAGCAAAACCGCAGCCACCTGGGCCAACTGCTCGATCCGTTGCAGCAGAAGCTGGCCGAGTTCCAGACCCGGGTCGAAACCGTCTACGACAACGAAACCCGCGACCGCACCGCGCTGGGCGAGCAGGTGCGCCAGCTGATGACGCTCAACCAGTCGCTCAGCGAGGACGCCAAGAACCTCACCACCGCGCTGAAGGGCTCGAACAAGGCCCAGGGCGCGTGGGGCGAACTGGTGCTGGAGCGGGTGCTGGAGTCCGCCGGCCTGCGCCGCGGCGAGGAATACGACGTGCAGGAAAGCCACGGCACCGAGGACGGCGAGCGCCGCCCGGACGTGACCCTGCACCTGCCCGAAGACCGGCACATGATCGTCGACGCGAAGATGTCGCTGGTCGCCTACGAGCAGTACGTCAGCGCCGAGGACGAAGACACCCGCGCGCGCGCGCTCAAGCGCCACATCGAGTCGATGCGCCAGCACATGCGCGGCCTGTCGGAGAAGCGCTACGAGGAGCTGTACGGCTTGCGCTCGCTGGATTTCGTGCTGATGTTCGTGCCGATCGAACCGGCGTTCATGCTGGCCGTGGCCAACGACCGCGGCTTGTTCATGGAAGGCTGGGACCGCAACGTGCTGATGGTGAGCCCGTCCACGCTGCTGTTCGTGGTGCGCACGATCAAGCACCTGTGGCGGCAGGAAGCGCAGAGCCGCAACGCGCAGGAGATCGCCAAGCGCGGCGCGTTGCTGTACGACAAGCTGGCCGCGTTCGTGGCCGACCTGGACAAGGCCGCGAGCCAGCTCGACGGCGCCAACAAGACCCTGGAGGCCGCGCGCGACAAGCTCGGCCGCGGAAAAGGCAACGCGATCCGCCAGGCCGAAATGCTGCGCGAGCTGGGCGTCAAGCCGAACAAGGCGATGCCGGCCAAGCTGGTGGAATCGGCGCTGGATGAGGACGAGCGCGAAGGCGAAGCGGCGTCCGCCCCGCTGGCCTTGCCGCCGGTCGACGACGACGCGCAGGCGCTGGAACCCGACGGCCCGCGGCCGATCGAGGGCGCGGCAGGCTTGCCGGATCCGGACGAAGCGAAGTAACCCGCTCGCGGCGTGGTCGCGTTCCTCCCTGTAGGAGCGACGCGAGTCGCGACCGCGACACTCGCTTGCGACGCAAGCTGGCCACCCCGCGGTCGCGGCTTGCGCCGCTCCTACAGGGGCAAACCGAAGCAACGCGGCGGGCGTGAAACGAAACGGCCTGCGCGGCTCAACGTATCGAAGACGCGACGGGATTGTCGGAGCAGGATGAAGCGCGTTGCCCCGCTCGCGGCGCGGTCGCGTTTCTCCCTGTAGGAGCGACGCGAGTCGCGACCGCGACACTCGCTTGCGACGCAAGCTGGCCACCCCGCGGTCGCGGCTCGCGCCGCTCCTACAGGGGGAAACCGAAGCAACGCGGCGATCTGAAAACAAAACGGCCCGGATTCGCATCCGGGCCGTTCGCGTTTCGAAGGCTTGCGTAGATCAGCGCACGCCGGCGCCGTCGGTCGGCATCACCGGCATGGCGTTGGCCGGCACGCTGGGGTTGCTGTCGTCCTGCAGGTAGTCCGGCAGCTGGGTCTCGCCGTTCTTCTCCAGGCGGTCGCCGAAGATCTGGTAATCGCGGCGCTGCATCCACGAATCGCGCACCAGCGCGTATTCGTCCTCGGCGCCTTCGCGCAGGTTGTCCAGCGGCAGCAGCTGGGCGCGGATGTCGACCAGTTGCAGGCCCTGCAGGCCGATGCGGATGCGGTCGCGTTCGATCCGGCGCAGCGGGCTCAGCGGGGCGTCGCCGACCGCGCCGAAGGCGTCGCGCACGGTGCGCGGGCCGAAGAACGGCAGTTCGAAGTAACGCGAGCGCTTCCAGCCCCACACGCCCAGGGTCTGGCCGAAGTCTTCGCTGCGGTTGGGCAGCTTGGCCGCGGTGGCCGGGTCGAAGATGCCGCCGATGCCCAGCGTGGTGTTGAGCGCGAACCGGCCCAGCGACTGCGCCGCCTGCTTGGGCTTGCCCTGCAGCAACGCGTTGACCATCGACACCGGCTGGCCGAGGTTGTTGAAGAAGTTGCTGACGCCCAGGCGCAGCGGCCGCGGCACCACCTTGGTGTAGGCGCGCGCCAGCGGCTTGGCCACGCTGCGGTCGACCGCGTTGTTGAAGCGATGCATCTTGCGGTTGTACTTCTCCCACGGGTCGTAGCCGCCGGGCACGTTGGCCGGCGCCGGCAGGGTGGGATCGGCGACCGGGTTGTATTCCTGCTGCGGGTTGCCGTACAGCGCATCGAAGTCGCGTTCGGCGTCGGTGCGCGGGTCGGCGCTCGCGGCGGCCGGTTCGGCCGGCGGCGCGGTCGCGCCGGCGGTCGGGTCGACCTGGGCGACGGCGTAGTCCAGCGACGGCGCGTCGTGCGGCGCTTGCGCGCCATCGGCAGCGACGGCATCGGCGCCGGCATGCGCATCGGCGGCACCGGCTTTGGCCAGCGCGCGCGCCGAGTCGGTCTGCACCGGCGCGTCGGCATCGGCGGCGGGCGCCGCGCTCGCTTGCGCGGCGGCGGCCAGCGTGGCCGGATCGATCATCAGCGCGGACGGGTCGCCCGGCAGGGCCGGCGCGGCGTCGTTCGCCAGGGCCGGGACGGTGTGCGCGGCCAAGGCCAAAGCCAGCGCGAGAGGGAGTGCGTGGGGGCGCATGGTTGCAGTCTAGTCTTCCGGGACAGCGGTGGGGGCGGCCAGGCCACGTCCGTGGGCGTCGGCGACCGCAACAATGGGGGAGGGGCGACAGCGATCCGGCGGCGCGGTCCTCAGCGTCCGAAGCCGAGCGACTCGTCCAGGCGGTAGGCCGCGCGCAGCTCGGCCAGCCCGGTCGGCTCGCCGACCACGGCCACGCCCGGCGCCTGCGCGGCCAGTTCGGCCAACAGCGCCAGGCCGGCGCTGTCGACCGAAGCCACCTGGGTCAGATCGAAACGGCGCGCGCCGGCCGCCAGCGGCCGCGCCTGCGGCCACAACGCCGCCGCGGCGGCGCGGTCGAGCGTGCCGGCGAAAGCCAGCGTCTCGCCGTCGCGGCGCACGCTGGCCGTCGCGTCCGCCGGGCGCGCCGTCGGGCTCACTGGTTGCCGCTCGCCTGCGCCTGCAGCTTGCCGGCCTTGATGTCGGCGGCGACCTGGGCGATCGACTTCTGGCTCAGCGGCGTGTCGAACTGGTTGCGGAAGGTCTGCACGAAGCTGACGCCTTCCACCATCACGTCGAACACCTTCCACTGGTTGCCGCTCTTGCGCAGCAGGTAGTCCACCGGCACCGGCTCGCCGCCCTGGCGCAGGAACTCGCTCGACACCTTGACGATGGCGCCGCCGCGCAGCGGGGTTTCGGACTTGATCCGCACCTGCAGGCGGGTGTTGAAGTCGAGCAGGGCCGAACCGTAGCGCTGCATCAGGCTGCTGGTCAGCGCGTCGGCGAAGTTGGCCACGTCGGCGTCGGCCGCGCCGCGGCCGTGGGTGCCCAGGACCAGGCGCGCGGCGTAGTCGCGGTCGAACAGCTGGTTGAACTCGGTGGTGACGAACTGGCTCAGCGCGGCGCGGTTCTTGCTGAACTCGGCGCGGCGCGATTCCAGGGTCGACAGGATGCGGGTGGTGTTGGTCAGCACCATCGCGCTGGGCGTGCCGGCGGCCGGCGCCGTGCCCGCCGCGGCGGTGGCCTGGGCCAGGGCCAGGGACGGCACGCCGGCGAGCAGGGCGCAGGCGAGGAGGGAGGCGGTCAGGATGCGCTTCATGGCTTGCTCTCGCTGGAGGGGGCGGTGGGTTCGCCCTTGAGGTAATCGGGGGTGCCGGCGTCGGCGGGCTTGGCGGCGTCGCCGCCGCTGGCGTTGCCACCGCCTTGTGCGCCACCGCCGCTGAACATGTACTTGCCGACCAACTGGATCAGGTCGATGGCCGGCTGGGTCAGGTAGATCTCGTCGCCCGGCTTGAGGTCGTCCGGGTCGCCGCCCGGGGTCAGGCCGATATAGCTTTCGCCGAGCAGGCCGCTGGTGAAGATGCCGGCCGAGGTATCGGCCGAGAGCTTGTTGTAGCGCTTGTCGATGGACAGGGTGACCACCGAGGCGTAGCTCTTCGGATCCAGCGAAATGTCGGCGACCTGGCCGACGTTGACGCCGCCGATCTTCACCGGCGCGTTCGGGCGCAGCGCGCCGATGCTGGTGAACTTGGCGGTGACCTCGTAATTGTCGCGGCCGAAGCCGAACTTGCCGTTGGTGGAGGCGATCGCCAACACCAGCAGCGAGGCCAGGGCGAGCAGCAGGAACGCGCCGACGGCGAATTCGATGCGGGGACTGCGGACGGACATGGGCACCACCTTGGGGATAAAGCCCGCGCGGTTCAACGCGGCTGGGGAAACGGTTTGTCTGTTATCGCGACAGCGAACTGCGGAAAGCCCCTCTCCCGCGAGCGGGAGAGGGGTTGGGGTGAGGGGCGCGCAGCGCGCGGCTCCGATCACCTTGCTCGCCCTCATCCGCCCTTCGGGCACCTTCTCCCGCAAGCGGGAGAAGGGGAAATCGTTACTTGAACAGGAACGCCGACATCACGAAGTTGAACATCAGCACCAGCAACGAAGCGTTGACCACCGCCTGCGTGGTCGCCACCGAGGTGCCCTCGATGGTCGGCTCGGCGTGGTAGCCCACATAAGCCGCCACCAGCGCCGCGGTGCCGCCGAACACGGCCGACTTCACGAACGCCATGAGGAAGTCGTCGAAGAAATCCACGCTGTCCTTGAGCACCTGCCAGAAGATCCCGGGCTCCAGGCCGATCACGTGCACCGACTCGAAATAGCTCGCGCTGATCGCCAGGCTGCAGAAGAAGCCGGTCAGCAACGGCACGCACAGCACCGCCGCCCAGAACCGCGGCGCCACCGCCTTGCCGACCGGGTCGATCGCCATCAGGCCCAGCGCGGTGATCTGGTCGGTCGCGCGCATCAGCCCCAGCTCGGCGGCGATCGAGCTGCCGGCGCGGCCGATGAACAGCAGCGCGGTCAGCACCGGGCCGAGCTCGCGGTACAGGCCCAGGCCGAGCATGGCGCTGACCTGGTTGGCCGCGCCGTAGGTGTCGAGCGCGCGGTAGCCCAGCAGGGTCACCGACAAGCCCACGAACGCGCCGCCAACGGCGATGATCGGCAGCGAACGCGCGCCGATCTTGTAGATCTCGCGGATCAGCTCGCGGAAAAAGTCGGCCGTGGGCTTGGACGCGCGCAGCACCGACAGCGAGAACAGGCCGGCGCGGCCCAGCGAGCGGACGACATCGAACAACGCCATTACGCGGCCTCCGAAGTGCGCGGGGCGGCGTCGAAGCCGATCGGGCCGTCGGGCTCGCCGCGCAGGAACTGGCGCACCAAGGGGTCGTCGCTGTGCTCCAGCTCGGCCGGGGTGCCGGAGAAGACGATGCCGCCGTTGGCGATGACGATGGCGTGGTCGGCCACCGGCAGGGTTTCGTGGACGTGGTGGGTGACCACGATGCTGGTCAGGCCGAGAGTGTCGTTGAGCCGGCGCACCAGGCTCATGACCACGCCCGAGGCGATCGGGTCCAGGCCGGTCAGCGGTTCGTCGTAGATCATCAGCGGCGGGTCCAGCGCCAGCGCGCGCGCCAGCGCCACGCGCCGGGCCATGCCGCCGGAGAGTTCGCGCGGGTAGGCGTCGGCGGCCGCGCTCAGGCCCACGGCGTGCAGCTTCATCAGCACCAGCCGGCGGATCAGCGGGTTCGGCAGCTTGGTGTGGGCGCGCAGCGGCAGGGCCACGTTCTCGGCCGCGGTCAGGTCGGTCAGCAGGCCGTTGCCTTGCAACAACACGCCGATACCCTTGCGCAGCTCCAGCAGTTCGCGCTGGTTCTGCGGCACCGGCTGGCCGAACACTTCGACCGTGCCCGAGGCCGGCGCCAGCTCGCCGGTCAGCGCCGACAGCAGGGTCGACTTGCCGCTGCCGGACGGGCCGAGCACGGCGACGATGCTGCCGCGCGGCACGCTCAGGTTGATCCCACGCAGCACGCTGCGGCCGCCGCGATCCAGGCGCAGGTCGGTCAGGCGGACGATGGGCGTCGAAGTCGTCGTCATGCGGGGGCGGCTATCCGGTGAGAGCGAGCTGGCCAGCAAGCAGGCAGGTGGGGGGCTGCAAAACGGCGCAGCTTGGCCCAGCCAGCCTGAACGGGGATGGAGCGTGGGACATTGTCGCAGCTTAGCCGGCCGCGGGCGCCGCTGCCGGCGTGCCGCTTGTTTGACCGGATCCTGAGTGGGCCGAATCCTCGCCGGCCGCGCGGCGCGACCTTGATGATTGGAGCCTTCGCCGATTAAAACGGTTTTAAGCGCCGGCGCCGCCACCACGAGAGCAACGCATCGTCGCGCACAGGCCGCAGCTCAGCCTAAGCCCTCGCCCATGCGCGCTGGGTAACAGCGCGTAACCCGCGCCGCGCGCAAACGCCCGATGCGCTGCGCGCGCGCAGCGCCAGCGTGCGGCAAGATGGCGCCCTATGCCCGCGCGTCCCGATTTCCGTCTCTACCATTCCAATGCGCTGGACGTGCTGGCCGGACTGCTCGCGCAGGAACTGCGCACGCCGGCGCCGGGGCAGCCGTTGCTGGCGCCGGACACCATCTTGATCCCGCAGGTGGCGATGCGGCGCTGGCTGCAGGCGACCCTGGCGCAGGCGCACGGCATCGCCGCCAACCTGGAATTCCTGACCCCGGGCGAATTCGTCCAGCGCGCGCTGGCGGCCAACGTGGCCGGCGGCGAGGACGATCTCGACGCCGCCGCGCTGCGCTGGCGGCTGTACGCGCAACTGGCGCAACCGGCGCAGTTGCGCGAGCCGGCGCTGGCGCCGCTGCGCGCCTACCTCGGCGGCGACGACCCGCTCAAGGCCTGGTCGCTGTCGGGCGAACTGGCCGGCCTGTTCGAGAAATATCAGGCCTGGCGCCGCGACTGGCTGCTGGCCTGGGACGCCGGGCACGAACGCCACGACCCGCAGGCCGCGCTGTGGCGCAAGGTCGCCGGCGGCCGCCGCTACCGCGCGCGCCGCATCGACGAGTACCTGCACCGGTTCGGCGGGGACGCCGGCGGCGACGGCGAACGCGACGACGCGCCGCGCGGCCTGCCGCCGCGCCTGTTCGCCTTCGCCACCCTCAACATCTCGCCCGACGTGCTGCGGGTGATCGCCACCCAGGCGCGCGCCGGCACCCTGCATTTCTATCTGCCCACGCCCACGCGCAAGTACTGGGGCGACCTGGGCACCCTGGCCGAGCGCCTGCGCCAGGGCGAAACGGCCGCGTTCGGCGAAGACGACAACCCGCTGCTGCAGGCCTGGGGCGCGGCCGGCCGCGATTTCATGGCGGTGCTGGGCGGTTACGAAGTGGTGCATCCCTCCGGCGAGATCGCCGCTTACGCCGACCCGGAAGAAAGCCGCTTCGACGACCCCGCGCGCGACAGCCTGCTGCAACGCCTGCAACGCGACCTGCTGCACCGGCGCGCGCTGCCGGCGCAGCCGTGGCGCGCCGAGCTCGACCGCTTCGACGCCAGCGTGCAGGTCCACGCCTGCCACACCCGTCTGCGCGAAGTGCAGGTGCTGCACGACCAATTGCAGGGCCTGCTCGATCCGCAGTCCGAACAGGGCCGCCGCTTCGACCCGCCGCTGCAACCGCGCGACATCGCGGTGCTCGCGCCCGACATCGATCCCTACGCGCCGCACATCGCCGCGGTGTTCGGCGGCCTCGCCGGGCGGCCGGGCTTCATCCCGTATGCGCTGGCCGACGTCAGCCCGCTCGCCGCCGAGCCGCTGGCCGAAGTGTTCCTGCGCCTGCTGGCGCTGCCGGTGTCGCGCTTCGGGCTGAGCGAAATCCTCGACCTGCTGGCGACGCCGGCGATCGCCGAACAGGCTGGCCTCGACGGCGACGGCCTGGAGCGCCTGCGCGTGTGGCTCAGCGAAGCCGGCGCGCGCTGGGGCATCGACGCGGCCCATCGCGGCCGCCACGACGCGCCCGGCGACGACGCCTACACCTGGGCGTTCGCGCTCGACCGCCTGCTGATCGGCCACGCCGCCGGCGACAGCGACGACGACGAGGGCGGCCACATGGTCGCCGGCGTCGCGCCGTACGCCGAACTCGAAGGCGCCGCGCTCGACGCGCTGGATGCGCTGATCCGTTTGCTGCGCGTGCTGGCGCGGTTCGAGCGCGGCCTCGCCGCCGAATTGACGCCGGCGCAGTGGTCCGAGCGCCTGCTCGGCCTGCTGCGCGCATTGCTGCCCGAGCGCCCGCGCGACAGCGGCGACCAGCGCACGCTCGAACGCCTGCGTAGCCTGGTGGAGAGTTTCGCCGGCGACGCCGCGGCGGCCGGCTTCGACGGCGCGGTCGCGCCGGAAGTGGTGCGTTCGCATTTCCGCGCCGCGCTGGCCGAGGCCGACACGCGCGCGCCGCTGCTGACCGGCGGGGTCAGCTTCGGCCGCATGGTGCCGATGCGGCTGATTCCGTTCCGGGTCATCTGCCTGCTCGGCATGAACGACGGCGATTATCCGCGCCGCGATCCGTCCGGCGGCCTCAACCGCCTCGCCGCCGAACTCGGCACCGGCGCGCGCCGCCACGGCGACCGCTCGCTGCGCGACGACGACCGCTTCTTGTTCCTGCAATTGTTCGGCGCCGCTTCCGACGCGTTCTATCTGAGTTACCTCGGCGCCGACCCGCGCGACGGCAGCCAGCGTGAACCTTCGCCGCTGGTGTCGGAGCTGCTCGATGCGGTCGCGCGCTACCACGCCGACCCGGCCCGGGTGCGCGCGCAGTTCGTCGTGCGCCAGCCCTTGCAGCCGTTCGCGCCGGCCGCGTTCGGCGGCGACGGCGCCGACGCCGCGGAGCCGCGCCGTTTCAGCTATCGCAGCGAATGGCGGCCGGCGGCGGACGCCGGCGCCGGCCGCCGCAGCGAGCTGGGCCCGTGGCTCGACGATCCGTTGCCGCCGCTGGAAGGCGACGGCGACGAGCGCGATCTGAATTACCAGGACCTGCGCAGCTTCCTGCGCGATCCGCCGACCGCGTTCCTGCGCCAGCGCCTGGGCCTGCGTCTGCCCGAGGAGATCGACAGCGCCGAAGACGTCGAGCCGCTGGTGCTGCCGGGCCGCGGTCTGTTCCGCCAACAACTGCAGCGCGCGGTGTTCGACGATCTGCTCGCCGGCGACGGCGCGGTCGATCGCGAGCGCTTGCAGGCTTCGTTGCGCGCGCGCGCGCTGCTGCCGTCGGGGCCGTTGGGGCGACGCCAGCTCGATGCCTTGCTGAGCCAGGTGCGGCCTTACGCCGATGCGTTCGCGCGCTGGCGCGGCGGCGCGGCGCAGACGCTGCCGTTCGAACTGGAAGTCGATGGCACCCGTTTGCTCGGGCGACTCGACGAGTTGTATCCCAGTGGGCTGGCGCGATTGCGCTTCGATACGCTGCATGGACCGGCGCAAATCGCCCACGGCCTGGATTGGTTGGTGTTGTCGGCGCTCGGCGACGCGCGCCCGCTGGCGCAGTTCGCCCAAGCCAGCGACGGCCCCGGCCCGCACCTGCGCGCCGCATTGCCGCCGCCGCGAGCGCGCGCCGCGCTGGCCGCGCTGCTGCGCCTGCGCGACTACGGCCTGCGCATGCCGCTGCCGTTCCTGCCGCGCGCCGGCTGGCTGTGGTACGAGGCGGCGATGCAGGACAAGGACGGTTGGGCCAAGGCCGAAGCGCAATGGCACGGCGGCCCGCGCCATTGGGGCGAAGGCGGCCAGCCCGGCGTGCGCCTGGCGCTGCGCGGGCGCGATCCGTTCGCCGACGCGGAACTCGGCGAGCAATTCCGCGGCATCGCCCGGCTGGTGTTCGATGCGGTCGTGCTCGGCCGCGATGAGGACGCCGCATGAGCGCCGCGCACGATCCGGTTTCGAGCGACGCGACGGCGAGGGATCCCTTCCTGGACCTGCCGCTCGACGGCCTGCGCCTGATCGAGGCCAGCGCCGGCACCGGCAAGACCTACACCCTGGCGACCTTGGTCGCGCGCTTGGTGATCGAACGCGGCCTCGGCGTGAGCCGCATCCTCGCGGTGACCTTCACCGACGCGGCCACCCAGGAATTGCGCGAACGCCTGCGCCGGCGCCTGCTGCTGGCCGCGCGCATCGCCGCGGACGATCCCTCGCTGGACGAGGCCGACGACGATGCCGAGCGCGCGCTGACCCGCACGCTGGTGCGCGCGCAAGCCGCGATCGAAGGCGAGGCGGCGCTGCGCGCGCGGCTGCAGCGCGCCACGCGCGAGATCGACCTGGCCGCGGTGGTCACCATCCACGGCTTCTGCGCGCGGGTGCTGGCCGAGCACGCGCTGGAAACCGGCCAGCCGTTCGCCGCGCCCGAACTGATCGGCAGCGAGCGCGAGCTGCACGACGAAATCGCGGTCGACCTGTGGCGCGCGTTCGGCGACAACGCCGGCGACGCCGAACTGCTGGCGCTGCAATGGCCGGGCGGCCCCGCCGCGCTGGCGGCCGACCTCGGCGCGCTGCTGCGCACACCGCTGTTGCTGCCGGCCGCACCGGCCGTAAGCGACGACCCGCTGGCCGAACTCGACCGCGCCGGCGCTGCGCTGCGCGACGCCTTCGCCGCATACGCCGACGACGCCTTCGCCGCATTGGCCGCGGCCATCGCCGGCAAGGCGCTCAACGGCAACAGCTACCGCGCCAACCTGCCCGACGAACTGCGCGCGCAGTTGCAGGCCTGGTGCGCGAACGGCGACTGGTCGCAACCGCTGGACGAGCGCGCGGCCAAGCTCGCGCCGGCCGCGCTCGCGTCCAAGGCCAACAAGGGCAAGGAAGCGCAGCTGCCGGCCTCGCCCTTGTTCGATGCGGTGGCGCGCTTTCTCGAGGTCGCGCAGCAGCGCGAGCAATGGCTGGCGGGGCAGCGGCTGGCCTTGGCCCATCGCATCCGCACGGCGGCGGCGCAGCGCTTGGCCGAACTCAAGCGGGTGCGCCGCGTGCAGAGCTTCGACGACCTGATCGCCGACGTCGCGAACGCGCTGGAAGGCCCGCACGGCGAGGCCTTGGCGCGGCGTTTGCGCGAGCAGTACGCGGTGGCCCTGGTCGACGAGTTCCAGGACACCGATCCGCGCCAGTGGGCGATCTTCCGCCGCGTGTTCGGCGAGGCGGCGGTGGACGGCGATGGGTCACAACCCACCGGCTTGTTCCTGATCGGCGATCCCAAGCAGGCGATCTACGGCTTCCGCGGCGGCGACGTGCACACCTATCTGGCCGCCGCCGCGCAGGCGCAGGCAGCGCCGCCGCTGGACCACAACTTCCGCTCGCGCCCCTCGCTGCTGCGCGCGATCGCCGCGCTGTACGCGCAGGCCGGCGCGGCCGCGTTCGTCGATCCGCGCATCCGTTTCCGCGAAGTCGAAGCCGGCGGCGCGGTCGCCGACGACGACTTGCAGCGCGACGGCGCCACTGCGCCGGCCTTGCTGCTGCGCGCGTTGCCGCCGCCGGCCGACGGCCGCAAGAAAGCCGAATGGAGTTCGCCCGAATCGCGCGATCTGGCCGCGCGCGCCTGCGTCGCCGCGATCCACGGCTGGCTCGCCGACGCGCGCGCCGGGCGGGCGACGATCCAGGGCCGGCCGCTGCGTCCGGCCGACATCGCCGTGCTGGTACGCAGCCACGACGAAGCCGCGCAGATCCAGCACGCGCTCGGCGCCGCCGGCATCCCCGCGGTGGCCGCCGGCCGCCGCAGCCTGTTCGCGACCGACCAGGCGATGGAGGTGCTGACCCTGTTCGACGCGCTGCTGCATCCGGGCGACAGCGGCCGCCTGCGCGCGGCGCTGGCGACGGTGCTGGTCGGCCTGGGCGGCGCGCAGGTCGCGCGGCTGGCCGCCGACGAGGCCGAGCAGGCGCGCTGGCAAGCGCAGGCGCTGCACTGGCGCGAGCGCTGGCAGCGCCACGGCCCGCTCGCGCTGCTGGCCGAACTGTGCGCGCAACAGGCGCCGCGGCTGCTGGCGCTGAGCGACGGCGAGCGCCGCCTGACCAACTTGCTGCAACTGGCCGAAACCCTGCAGGAAGCCGACCGCCGCGCGCTCGGCCTGCACGGCCTGCGCGACTGGCTGCGCCTGCGCATCGCCGAGGCCGACGACGGCGACGAGAAGCAGCAGCTGCGGCTGGAATCGGACGCGCACCGGGTGCAGATCCTGACCCTGCACAAGAGCAAGGGCCTCGAGTTCGGCCTGGTGTTCCTGCCGTTCGTGGCGCTCGGCCGCGAGCCGCGCGCGGGCCGCTGGTGCGAGTATCCCGATCCCGAACACGGCCGGGTGCTGCAATTGCAGAGCGAAGCGTTCGACCCGAACGCGCCGGACTGGGACGCGGCGCGCGAACGCGCCGCGCTGGAAACCCGCGCCGAGGACGCGCGCCTGCTCTACGTCGGCCTGACCCGCGCGCGCCACGCGCTGTGGATCGCGACCGGGCCGCTGTACCACGCGGCCTTGTCGCCGCTGCAACCGATGCTGGCCGACCTCGATGGCTTGGCGCGCGCGCCCGGCGTCGCCATCGATGCCAGCGCGGTCGGCCCGCCGCCCGCGCCGTTGCCGCCGGTCGCCGACGGCGCGGTGCCGCCGGCGCGCGAAGCGCGCAGCCGCGCCGCGCGCGACTGGTGGGTGTACAGCTTCACCCAGCTCACCAACGAAGACGCCGGCTTCGACCCGGCCGCGCAGGACGAGGGCGGCGCGCAGGACGAGCCGCAGACCCAGGTCGAGGCCGCATCGGCGGCGCCGCTGCCGGGCGATGCGCGTTTCGGCGGCAGCCGCTTCGGCAACGTCGTGCACACCGCGCTGGAGCGGGTGGACTTCGGCGCCTGGCGCGAGTGGCGCGAAGGCGATCCGCCGCCGCCGGGCGAGGACGAGGCGCTGGCGTCGGCGATGCGCAGCGAAGGTTATGCCGAGGCCGACATCGACGACGGCATCGAACTGCTGTCCTCGCTGGTCGGCCGCACCCTGGTCGCGCCGCTGCCCGAGGGCGCGCGCCTGTGCGAGCTGGCCGAGCGCGAGCGCCGCAGCGAGATGGAATTCCATTTCGCCCTCGACGCCGCGCCGGTGGACGCGCTGCTGGCGGCGCTGCACGCGCACGGTCAGGTGCGCGAGCGGCGTACGTTCGGTTCGCGCCGACGCCTGGAAGGCCTGATGACCGGCAAGATCGATCTGGTCTACGCCTACCAAGGCCGCTATTACGTGCTCGACTACAAGACCAACCGCCTGCCCGGCTTCGACGCCGCGCAGGTCGAACGGGCGATGGCCGAAAGCGAATACGACCTGCAAGCGCTGATCTACACCGTCGCCCTGCACCGCTGGCTGCGCTTCCGCCTCGGCGAGGCGTACGACTACGAACGCGATTTCGGCGGCGTGCGCTATCTGTTCTGCCGCGGCCTGGACGCGGCCGATCCCGGCGCCGGCGTGCATGCGGCCAAGCCGCCGCTGGCATTGATCGAGGCGATGGACGCGGCGTTCGCCGGAGGCCCGCGATGAGCCTGCTCGACGCCCTGTTCCGCGACGGCTCGCTGCGCACGGTCGACCACGCCCTGGCCCAAGCGCTGCGCCGGCTCGACCGCGACACGCCCGACCCGGTGCTGGCCGCGGCCGCGTTGGCCTCGCAGGCGATCGCGCGCGGCCACGCCGCGTTCGATCCGCGCCGGCCGCAGTTGCTCAGCGAAGCGGCGGTCGAATGGCCCGAGCCGGAGGCGTGGCTGGGGATGCTGGCGCAATCGCGCTGGGTCGCGGTGCCGGCCGCCGATGCGGCGTCCGATGCGGCCGCGCCGTTGGTGCTCGAACGCGGCTTGTTGTATCTGCGCCGCTATCGCGAGTACGAACGCCGCCTCGCCGCCGGCTTGCGCCGTCTGCAGGCGTTCGCGCCGCCGCCGGCCGACCTGGACGCGCTGGCGCCGCTGTTCGCGCAGTTGTTCCCGCACGCGCGCGACGACGACCGTCAAGCGCGCGCCGCCGCGCTGGCGCTGCTGCAATCGCTGCTGCTCGCCACTGGCGGCCCCGGCACCGGCAAGACCACCACCATCGCCCGCTTGCTGGTCTTGCTGATCGCGCAGGCGCGCCTGGACGGCGTGGCGCCGCCGCGCATCGCCCTGGCCGCGCCGACCGGCCGCGCTGCCGAGCGCATGGCCGAAAGCCTGCGCCTTGCGGCCGAGCGCTTGCGCGAGCTGCCGGGCGTGGATGCGGAACTGCTCGCCGCGTTGCCGCAACAGGCCGGCACGCTGCACCGCCTGCTCGGCGTGGTGCCCGACCGTCCGCGTTTCCGCCACGACGCGCGCAATCCGCTGGCCTTCGACGTGGTCGTCGTCGACGAAGCCTCGATGGTCGATCTGCCGCTGATGTGCAAGCTGGTCGAAGCCGTGCCCGACGGCGCGCGCTTGATCCTGCTCGGCGACCGCGATCAGCTGCCGTCGGTGGAAGCCGGCGACGTGCTCGCCGCGATCGTCGATGCCGCCGGCGACGACGACGGCCTGCCCGCCGCGCAAGCCCGCGCGCTGCGCCCGCTGCTCGGCGACGCGGTGCCGGCGTTGGCCGCGCCGAGCGCGCTGGCCGCCAGCCGCGTCCACCTGCGCCGCGGCTATCGCCAGGCCGAGAGCCTGCAACTGGCGCCGCTGGCCGAAGCCGTGCGCAGCGGCGACGCCGACACCGCGCTGGCGCTGCTGCGCAGCGGCGAACTGCGCGGCGTGCACTTCCACGAGGACGTGCACGACCCGCTCGCCGGCAGCGGCCGCGAACGCCTGCTGCCGGCGTGGCGCGCCATCGGCGAAGCCGACGATCCCGAACAAGCGCTGGCCCTGGCCGCGCGCCTGCGCCTGCTGACCGCGCTGCGCGACGGCGGCCAGGGCGCGGCGCCGCTCAACGCACGCATCGAGGAAGCCCTGGCCGGCGCGCACCGCTCCGCCTACTTCCACGGCCGCCTGCTGTTGATCACCGAGAACAGCTATCGCCACGGCCTGTTCAACGGCGACATCGGCGTCTGCCTGCGCGCGCGCGCCGCCGACGGCCGCGAAGACCTCGCCGCCGGCACCGTCGCCTGGTTCGCCGGCGGCGCTCAGGGCGTGCGCGCGTTCCATCCCTCCGCCCTGCCCGCGCACAGCGGCGCCTTCGCCATGACCGTGCACAAATCGCAGGGCTCGGAGTTCGAACGGGTGTGGCTGCAACTGCCGCGCCAGGACGCGCGCCACCTCTCGCGCGAACTGGTCTACACCGGCCTGACCCGCGCGCGCAGCGAGCTGCATCTGGCCGCGAGCGAAGCGGTGCTGCGCACGGCGCTGTCGCGGCACGCGGCGCGGGTGTCGGGGTTGGCTTGGCGGTTGGCCGGGCAAACATAGAACACAGGCGGTTCAGCGATGGACATCGTTCGCTCGCCACACAACTACCTCGCGGCGGCGCTTGATGCGTTGCCTCGGCGAGCGTCGTTTTCTTGTCTCTGCGCGGAACGGACCGTCATTCGTAACTGATGTACGCACGCCTGTTGCGCGCCCTGCCCTCTTCGGTGGTGTTGTCTCCGATTGCCTGCTCCGCGCCGAATCCCTTAGGTCCGGACAGTCTCGATCGGGGGATGCCATGGCTGAAAAGCCAATTCGCGAGGAATTTCGCGCGGCGCAGCGACAGCTCGCGGCACGCATCTCCCGAACATTCGGCGGAATCGGTGAAGCCTGCGGTTCCCAGGGCGATATTGGCCGGGGCGGTCTTCAGCAGCTCCAGATCGCTCTCCAGCGCTTTCACGTCGACAGGCGACTGCAGGGCCTCGATGGTGGGCGCCTCGCCGGCGCGAGGTCGACCCGCCTTGAACGTGACGCCGATAAAGTCGGCCGGATCGGAAAAGACGATCCGGTCCTCGCCGTCTCGCCCGGACTCGGGCACGCGATCGCTCGCGCAAGCGCATGCTGCCATGACTGTACCCGCGATCAGGAGCGACACACGATATCGATTAGCCATCACCGACAACTCCCTTCGTTCGATCCGCGACATGAGAACTCTACCGACCATTGCGCGCGCGAGTTCACCGTGCTTTCGTCGATTCCGTCGCCAGAGTTCCAAGGCGCCCAGATGTTGTTTCCGTTCTGCAGATAGCCGGTGGCCTTCTGATAATAGCCTTCGGCCCGGTAACCATGTTGCTCGCGCTCGAATCGGTCGGATCGCGAGGCAGGGAAACCGTCGTCTTTGATCCGGGCGCCATGATCGCCCTCGTGCAGAATCCTCATCGCCAAACCGTTCGAAAGTCCCGAAGCGTTGGCAGGATCGCGACTACCGATTTTGGCCAGATCGAAAACGACATCGCCCTTGCCCTGCCTATCGGTGCTGATGTTCGCGTAGTCTCCCGCAAGCTTCGAGAAGGAAATCCTAACATCGCTGTTGCCCTTCTCCCCATAGAAGTTGACGGCTTTTGAGAGGGCGGCCCTCTGGTCGGTCGACAGTTTCGGATTGACCGCGGCTTTGGTCGCCGCTTCGATCGCCGAATCGAACTGTTTGCAGTTTTCCATGCTTCCTGAGCAGACGTAACGCCCATCCGGATCGATGAACCGGTATGGATTGTTGTTCGCATACCAGAACCGGTTGAAGTTCGTGCCGGGCTTCGAGTACGCAGTCACCGGATCCGTACTCAGGAAGCGTCCTATTTCGGCATCGTAGTAGCGTTGCTGCATGTAGTTCAGGCCGGTGGCAGCGTCGCTTACATGGCCGGTGTAGCCGGGGGCGTCGGCGAGCGGCCGGTTGATCAGGCGTCCATAAGGCTCGTACTCGCTGCGTTCCACGATGTTCTGGTTTGCATCGGTCACTGCGGTCGGCGAGCCCAGCGCGTCTGTATGGATGTATTCCACGACTGTGGCCGCTCTTGCTGGAGCGGCCGCATCGAGAGCGAAGATGAGGATCAGGTTCGACAGGCTCTTGTGCATGGCTCGCTCCTCAATCCATCGGCACGGTGCGGCGGGTCGCGGGATACGCCGGCGCCGACCAGGCGGAGCAACCACCCGATCCGCAAGCGCGCACGTTGTAGTTGTAGGCGCAGTACTGGCCGCTGGAGGTGGATCGGATATCGTTGGATGTGCCGCGATAGAGCAACGCGCCGGTATCGGCGTTTTGCAGTTCGTAGGCGGTAGTCTTCGCCGAGGTCGACCAGCGCACGGTGCAGGTGCTCACTGAAGGCTTGCCGCGCATTGTGTTGATCAGCCAGTCGGCCATGTTGATGGCCGGCGTGGCCGGCGGCCGGTCTACGGTGATGAAGCGCGCGTCGGCATAGGGGCCGCAGCCGGCCGCGTTGCAGCCGCGCGCGCGGTAGCCGTAACGGCCGTCGTCGCGGTTCCACACGGTGACGCCGGTTGCGGTGTCCTGGTACACCCCGGTCCAGGCCGCGCCCTCGCGGCTTTCGTCCATTTGGTAGTAGGTGGCCGTCGCTACGCTGGTCCAGCCGACCCAGAAGGTGCCGGTGTTGGTGACGGCATCCAGGCTGATGGCCGGCGCGGCGGTGGGCGGGCCGATGACCTGCACGCTGGCCTCGGCCGAGGTTGCGCCGCAGCCGGCCTGGTTGCAGGCCCGCACGCGATACGCATACGTGCCGGTGCTGCCGCCGACGATGGTGCGGCCGGTCGCGGCCGCGTCCTGGATCAGCGCCCAGCCGCCGCCGAGCGCGTTTTGCTCGAGCTCGTAGCGGGTCGCGCCGCCAATCGCGTTCCAGCTGAGATTGAAGCTGCCGGCGTCGCTTTGCGCCGGCGCGGTCAGCGTCGGCGCCGAACCCGGCGGGTACAGCACGTACACCATGCTCGCCGCCGAGGTCGGGCCGCAGCCGGCCGGGTTGCAGGCCTTCACCCGGTACGCGAAATAACCGTAGGGCTTCGCCGTGAACGATTGGCTCAGGCCGGCGCCGGTGTAGACGGTGGTCCAGGCGCCGTTGTTGAAGCTTTCCTCCAGCACGTAGTCGGTGGCGCCGCCGGTCGCGCTCCAGCTCACCGTGTATTGGCCGTTGAGCGCGGTCGCCGGTGCGTTCAAGGCCGGAGCGGCGCTTGGGGCGCGCTGCACCTGCACGATCGCTTCGGCGCTCCATGCGCCGCAGCCGGTGGCGTTGCAGGCGCGCACCCGGTAGCCGTAGCTGCCGTTGGCGTTGCCGCTGACGCTGTGGCTGCGCTGGCTGCCGCTGTACAGGTTCTGCCAGGCGCCGGTGCCGGCACGCTGCTGCAACTCATAGCTGCCGGCGGCGGTGGTGGCGTTCCATTCCACGGTGTAGCTGGGCTGCGAGACGTAGCTCGGCGCTTTCAGCACCGGCACGTCCGGGGCGATCGCGGTGGTCGCCTTCGCCACCGGGCTGCCGTTGAGGCTGAAGTACGCGATGTCCTTCTCTTTGCGGTAGTCGCGCTGGTAGCGCAGCACACCGTCCAGTCCGTACATCGAGACGATGCGGCCAAGCGTGGGGCTGGTGGACAGCACGCGCCGGCCGTGGCCGTCGTAGCGATAGAACTCGGTGTCGCCCACCCCGCGCAAGCGGTTGCCCAGATCGAAATCGAACGCCTGGCCGTTCTTGTTCTGCAGGTTGCCCTGCAGGTCGTAGCCCAGGCCGATCACGCCCTCGCCCGCCGCGTTCTTGACCAGCTCCAGTTGGTTGGCGCCGTTGTACTGATAGACGTGCTGGCGGCCCGCAACGGTAGCGGTGCCGCCGATGGCGACGCTGCGCAGGTTGTCGAGCGCGTCGTAGCTGTAGGCCGCGTGGCCGAACATCGAAGCGGCGGTGGCGGTAAGCCGGTCCAGGCCGTCGTAGCTCATGCTGCGGTTGCCGGGCGCGCCGGCGCGACCGTCGCTGATCGCGGCGACGTTGCCGTTGGCGTCGTAGTCGTAGCTGTCGTCGAGCACGACAGCCGCGCCGGCGTCGCGGCTGCGTTCGGCTAGGCCGCGCGCGTTCTGCGTCAGGGTATGGACGATGCCGTTGCCGTAGACGAAGCGGGCCATGCCGCCGTTGGCGAAGTAGCTCACGTCGCTGGCGTAGGCTCCGACTCGGCGCGGCTGGCCCAGGCCGTTGCTGTCGTAGGCGACCTGCTGGCCGTCGGGGTAGGTATGCGAGGCGACTTGGCCTTCGTTGGTGTAGCCCACGCCGAAGGCCCAGTCGATGGCGTCGAAACTGAGCTGCTCGCGGGTCAGCAGGCGGCGCTTGTTGTACTCGTAGCGGTTGGCGACCGCGCCGCTGCCGTCGCCGTTGAGGGTCACGATCTGCCTGGGCAGGCCGTCGGGCCAGTACTCCCAGCTTTGGTTGCCGCGGCCGTCGGGGAAGCCCAGGGTCTTGATCCGGTTGCGCGCGTCGTAGCCGCGCTGGACCGCGCGGCCCGATGCCAGGGCTTCGGCGGCATTGCATTGGTCGCTGGCCGGCAAGGCCAGGCCGGCCGCAGTCCAGGCGATGTTGTTGGCGGCGTCGTAGCCGACCGCAGTCGCGCCGGTCTCGGGTTCGACGGTCTTGCACAGCCGGTGCTGGCCGTCATAGACGTAGCTGCGGGTGACCTGGGTGGCGCCGTCCGCGCTGCTGCGGCGGATCGCGGTGACCGCGCCGAAGATATCCCGCCAAATATTGGTGCGCGCGCCTTCGGGGTGGACCATGGCGATCGGAGCCTCGGTGCTGGGCTCGTCGAAAGTCTGATAGGCGACGACGGTCTGGAACTGACGCGGATTGGTGGTCAGGGTCTGGAAGCCGGCCAGGTACTCCGTGCGTGTGGCCAGGCGCCCGAGTTCGCTGTCCTGCTGCACCAACGACACGCGTCCGAGCGGTTCGTAGTCGGTGTAGGTGCCTTTCAGCGGCGTGGTGAATACGTTGCCGAAGGCCTCGGCGTAGCCGACCGGATAGCTGGAGAAGACCGTCCGGCCTTTGTCGTCGTAACGCCGCACGCTGGCGCGCAAAGTACCGGGGATGTCGGCGCAGTCCCATTCGTGGGTCAGCACCGGACGCCAGAAGCCGTCCAGGAATACGTTCTTGCAGGCGCGGCCGCCGACCACGGTGGTCTGCATCCAGTGACCCGGCGGCAGACCGTATTCGTCGACGTCGCGGCGGCTGAAGCTGATCTGGGTCGAACTCCAAGCGTTGCTGTCGCCCGCCGGCGGCGTGACGGTCTGCAGCCGTCCCATCGGGTCGTAGGCGTAGCTGGTGGCATAGCCGTTCTCGTCGGTGACCGAGCTGAGCCAGCCGTTGTCGTCGACCACGGCCGAATCGGCGGATCGGTCGGCGTATTGGATCGACTGCGGAACGCCGCGTTTCCAGTTGCCCAACGAGGTGACGTTGCCGCGGCCGTCGGTGACGGTGGCCAGGGTGCCGTCGGGGTTGTAGCCGTAGCTTTCGACCAGGCGGCCGAAGGCATAGCGCTGCGACGGCCGCGCCAGCGCGTCGTAGCCGGTCTGCGCGGCGACCCAGCCTGTGTTGGCGTTGGTTTCCTTGTTGACCTGGCCCAATACCCACAGCGCCAGGTCGTCGTGGTACTCGGTCGCGTCGGTGCGGCTGCCGTCGTTGGCCGACCCGGAAGACCATTTGGTCACGTTGGTCGGCCGGACCAGGGCGTCGAAGGCGTTGACGCTGCGGTTGAAGCTGGCGCCGTCCTGCTGGGTGACGACGTTCTTCAGCGGCCGGTTCGAGTTGGGCAGGCGGTCGGCGAATTCGTCGCCGCTGGAGCCCATCCATTCGGGAAACGGCATGCCCGCTGCTTCGGCATTGTCGACGTAAGCATTGTTGACCACGCGATAGGTCAGGCCGTTCTTGCGCGTTTCCACCTTGAACAGCTGACCTTCGTTGATGTCGCGGTCGCGACCGAAGGTGTGGATATTCTGGGTGCCGTCGGGCTCGGTCACGGTGACCGTCTTGTAGTTCGGCGCCGGTGGCGCGTACTTGGCGTTCCAGCCCGGGCCGATGTCCCAGCGCGATTCGTCCTGGGTTTCGTAGCCTTCGCCCAGACCGTCGTAGGCGTAGTTGTAGGTCTTCTCGGCGACGCCGGGCGCGCTGATGCGTTTTTCGACCAACGACCAGGTGTCGTGGAAGGTGGAGAAGCGGTTGCGTTCGCTGCGCTGCTCGTCCATGCCGGTTTCGCACCAGAACGGTACGTTGGTGCGGCCGTGGCGCATGCCTTTGAACACGTAAAGCGCGGTCGCTCCGGAGGGGTGGGTGATGCGGATGCGCGAGGTGGTGTCCTTGATGATCGCGCCCGGGGAGCACGGCAGGTTTTTCTTCAGGTAGGTCTGGTTGGTTTCGGGATTAAGCAGGTACTCGGCGACGTCCAGGCGGAAGGCGTTGAAGGTGGCGGGTCCTTCGAACTTCCACTCGGTGCCGTCGGGGTTGGTGACGTTGCCGCCGTACCCGCCCAACTGGGAGAAAGACCAGGTGCGGCCGTTGGCGGTGGCCGAGAGGATCTGGCTCCGCAGGTGGCCAGGAAACATGCCCGGCGAGGGTTCGGAATAGGTCATGACGATCTCGCGCCCGTCGTTGGCGTAGATGCGCTTGGGATGGTCGTACTCCCAGTCGTACTTGACCCAGTTGCCGAAGCGGTCCTCGATCTTGGTGACGTAAAGCTGCAGCTTGTAGCGCCCCAGGATGGCGTTGGGGACGTTGTAGCCCCAGGGGTGGGTGATCGAGGAATAGCGCCGGTAGGCCAACCAGTCGAAGGTATATTTGGTGCCGTTCGGGGCGTAGCCGACCAAGCCTTTGCCTGGACCGTTCTGCACCGAGGGCAGCTCGGAGAAGTACCAGCCGTCCTTGGTCGCGAAGGTATAGGTCACGGAGTTGTTCGGCTTCACCCGCTTGGGATCGGCGGTGATCCTGAGCAGATCGCCGCCGCCGCCGCCGTCGAGAGAGAGCCGGTTTCCGCTCCAGAACATCGAGCGTTCGAAGGTGACGTAGCCGTTGTTTACGGAGCCGGGAATGGCTACCCAACCGGCGGTCTCCGACGTCTTGCTGTGGTGGACCGCGGCCACGTACGGAATGTCGAGATCCCACGGGGCGCTCAACTGGCCCTGGGTGATGTCGTGCGGGTCGTAGACGATGCCCAGCCGGACCGGCAGCGCACTGTTGCCGGGTAGGGAAATCAACTCGTGGTTGAAGCGGACGGTGCCGTTGAACAGATTGACCTTGTCGCCGAAGGCTTCGTCGCTGAGTGGCGAGATGTTCTCGGTCGCGCGCACGCGTTTGGCGTACTCGTTGGGCCAGTCGGTGTGCTGCGCGCGCGCCGGACTCAGTGCGAACGCCGAGGCCAGGAACAACGCCCACGCCAAGCCGAATCGCAACACTTGGCAGCGAAGAAAGCGCTCATTCATCGAATTCATAGGATCGTCCGTGGATCAGCCGTTGCGGCTGAAGCTGCTTATTTCTGGGGCATCCTTGACCCACCCCGCGCAGATCATTGCAGCAATGGAAATCAAGATTCAAGTCACATCGATAGCGGGACATAAATCGCGTGACTTGCTTTGATCCCTGCAGTCGGAAAAAGCAGGATTCGATGCGCCGATCGCTGATCAGCAGCCAAAAAAAACCGTCGCCTCGACCGCGAGGCGACGGGGATCCACACAACGAAACTGTCCGGCGCCGTGCGCCGCGGTATCGCTCAAACCAGCGCCGCATCCTCGTCGCTGGGCGTATCGTCGCGCCGCGCCGGCGCGGTGTCGGCCTTGGTCGCGGTGCGCGCCTTGCCCGGGCGCTTGCCGCTGTTGTCGACCGCCTCGGCGATGGCTTCGATCGCTTCCACCACCGGCACCGCGATGGTGCGCGGTTCGCCGGCTTCCTTGGCCAGGCCGTGGGCGAGCGCGGCTTCGGCTTCCTCGGAGGCCTTGCGGAAGCGCTTGGCGTCGGGGCACAGCACCTGCATGTAGTCGGCGTCGAAGTTCAGCCGTTCGACCAGGAAATCGACGAACGCGCGGACCTTCGGCGACTGCACCTGGCCGCGCGGGAACACCGCGTTGAATTCGTACTCCGGGCCGGTCCAGCCGGCCAGCACGCGCTGCACGTAGCCTTGTTCGGCGAAGGCCTTGACGGTGACGTCGGCGGCCAGCATCAACGCTTCGCCGCACAGCAGCGCGCCGCGCAAGGGGCCTGGGTCGTTGGCGACCATGACCGGGTCGATGACGTAATCGACGGTGCGCTCGCCGTCGCTGAGCGGCCACACGTATTCGTTGTTGCTGCGCCGCGACTTGGGCATGGCCAGGGTGCGGTGGTGGCGCAGGTCGTCGGGATGCAGCGGTTCGCCGTGGCGCGCCAGGTAGTTCGGGCTGGCGTAGATCTGGGTGCGGAACACCGCCAGCTTGCGCGCGATCAGGTTCGAATCCGGCAACGCGCCCACGCGCAGGGCGACGTCGATGCCCTGGTCGATCATGTCGACGGTTTCGTTGCTGAGGTTCATCTCCACCCGCACTTCCGGATGGCGGGCGTGGAATTCGCCCAGCAGCGGCGCGATCCAGGTGATGCCGACCGAATACGGCGCGGTGATGCGCAGCCAGCCGCGCGGGCCGCCCTGCAACTGGCCGACCGCGCTTTCGGCCTCGTTGAGTTCGCGGGCGATGCGCTGGCAGTGCTCGAAGTAGACGTTGCCGGCTTCGGTCAGGCCGAGCTTGCGCGTGGTGCGGTGCAGGAGCTGCGCGCCCAGGCGCGTTTCCAGTTCCTGGACTTTGCGGCTGACCGTGGTCTTGGGCAGGCGCAGGGCCTGCGCGGCGGCGATGAAGCTGCCGCTTTCGACCACCTTGACGAAGATCAGCGTGTCGTTGAGATCGTGAGCCACGGGGGTTGGACTCCTGGTTCGATGGCTGGAACGCAGCGCCGCAGACCCGGGGTCGGCAAGCGATTGTGTTCGAACGCGAGACGGAAGTTGTATCGATATGTACGTGCAGCGATGAGGCGTGGCGCGCTGCGGCCGCGCGCCGGAACGGGTGGCGTCGTCGCGCGGACTGCGGCGCGGCGGCCGGCGTGGAGCCGGCGAATCCTTTGCGGTTGGCGCCCGCCGGCTCCTGCCGGCGCGGTGGATCGTTGCGGTGTCGGTAGTTCGTCGGGTGACGGCTGTCACCGGCGTGGATTGATCGCCTCCACTGCCGCCGTCCGGGGCGAACGCCGAAAGTAGCCCCGTCGTGCGATGCCCTGCGCGGCGGCCCCCCTTCGCAGGATCGGGGTTGGGGCGCGTCCGCCGGCCTTCAAGGGGGGCGGAACCGGGATTGGACCGTTGCCGGGACAATTATTCCCTGAATCCCGGGCTAATCAAGACCCGTTCGCGTCTCTAACCTGTGCCGCACATCGTCACGAGGTCCCCCCGCCATGTTGACCCCACGCCAAGCCAGGTACGCATTTTTGCCAGTCATGTCGGTGGCCATGTCCGCCCTGATCGGGCTGGCCGTGGTCGTGTTCCGCCAAGGCCTCGCCCAGGGCGCCGAAGAAGCCTGGATGCTGGCCTGGGTGCTGGCCTTCACCATCGCCCTGCCGGCCGCCATGTTGTTGATGCCGGCGGTCGGCGCCGTGCTCGCGCACTACACCCGGGATGACAAGCGTCACGGTATCGTCCCGGTTGTGGGAGGGAAAGTCCCAGGGACGGGACAATGAAAGCCCCTTTGGTTGTACTCGGTGCCACCGGCGGCGTCGGCCGCGGGGTCGTGCAGGCCGCGATCGACAGCGGCCGCCCGGTCATCGCGGTCGCGCGCAGCTCCAGCGAACTCAAGGCGCTCAAGTCCGGCTACCCCGACGCCGACCTAAGCGTGGTGACCGGCTCGGTCGCCAACGATGCCGCCGGCGCTAAGCTCGCGCGCGCCCTGCGCAAGCTCGGCCGCCCGCTGGCCGGCGTGGTCGCGGCGGTGTGCGGCAGCGCCGAGCGCGGCCGCCTGCTCGACAACCCGGCCGAGTTCCTGCGGCGCAAGCTCGACGAGGACCTTCTCCCCCACCTCGCCGCGGCCCGCCACCTGCTGCCGCTGCTGGCCGAACGCGACCGCGGCGGCACCTACGTGCTGATCGGCGGCCCCGGCAGCGAGCACCCCTGGGCCGGTTACGGCCACCGTTCGATCGGCGCCGCCGCGCTGCGCATGCTCGCCCGCGTGCTGCACGACGAAGCGCGCCAGCTGGCGGTGCGGGTGCAGTTGCTGGCCGTGGACACGCCGGTGTGCACCGAGTTCAACCAACGCCATTCCTGCCCCGAATGGCCGAGCGCCTTGTCGGTCGGCCAGCGCGCGATGGCGCTGATCGATCACGACATCAGCGAAGAGCCGCCGCGCCCGATCGTGCCCTACGCGCTGCGCGCGCCGGCGCCGGCGCTGCTGCCGCCGCGGGCGCGCCCCCCTTCCGCGCCCGCCAGCCGCGTCGCCGACGCAACGCCCGCCAGCCCCGCCCCGAGTCCCACCGCTTCCCCTACTACCAGCCCGCTTTCTGCCAGCAAGCACGCCGTACCCAAGACGGTCCCGCTTCAGACAGTTCCGCTCCCAGCTGCCGCCGCAACCGCGCAAGAACCGGACTGTGCGTCCGACGACAAGAGCCAACGATGTCTGCTCGACGCGCGCGCCCTGCTGAAGTCGCTGACCGCACCGAATCCCAAACAGGAACCCACCCCCCGATGAGCACCCATCACTTCTCCGTCCGCTCCGGCAAGCCCGGCGTCGGACTTTCCGTGCTCGCGTTGACCGCGAGTCTCGTCATCGCCCTGGCCGCCGTCGGTTGCGGCAGCCAAGCCGCTCCGCATGAAGGCGGCGCGCCGCCGCCGCCGGAGGTCAGCGTCGCCCAGGTCCTGAGCAAGCAGGTCCGGCAGTGGGACGAGTTCACCGGCCGGGTCAGCGCGCCCGAATCGGTCGAGCTGCGCGCCCGCGTCAGCGGTTACGTGGATCGCGTCGCTTATAAGGAAGGCCAGGACGTCAAGAAAGGCGACCTGCTGTTCGTGATCGACCAGCGCCGCTACCGCGCCGAGCTCAACCGCGCCCAGGCCGAACTGGAACGCGCGCGCGCCGAAGCGCGCCTGGCCCAGACCCAGGACAAGCGCGCCCAGACCCTGGTCGAGGCCAAGGCGATCTCGCGCGAAGAATTCGAGACCCGCCGCGCCGCCAGCACCCAGGGCGACGCCGCGGTGCGCGCGGCCGAAGCCGCGGTCGCCTCGGCCCAGCTCGACCTGACCTTCACCGAAGTGCGCTCGCCGATCGACGGCCGCGCCCTGATCACCACCGGCAATCTCGCCTCGGCCGATCAGACCGTGCTGACCACGGTGGTCTCGCAGAACCCGATGTACGTGTACTTCGAAGCCGACGAGCAGACCTACCTGCGCTACAACGACCTGGCCCGCAAGGGCGAGCGTTCCGGCGACAAGAACCCGGTCAAGATCGGTCTGGCCGGCGAGAGCGGCTACCCGCATGCCGGCACCGTCGACTTCACCGACAACCAGCTCGACTCCAACACCGGCACCATCCGCGCCCGCGCGGTGGTGCCGAACGAAGAGCGCGTGCTGACCCCGGGCCTGTTCGCGCGCGTGCAGCTGGAAGGCAGCGGCCAGTTCAAGGCGATGCTGGTCGACGACAAGGCCGTGCTGACCGACCAGGACCGCAAGTACGTCTACGTGCTCGGCTCGAAGAACGAGGCGGTGCGCAAGGACGTGGTCCTCGGCCGCATGATCGACGGCCTGCGCGTGGTCCAGTCGGGCCTGGCGCCGGGCGACAAGGTCATCGTGCACGGCGTGCAGAAGGTGTTCTTCCCGGGCATGCCGGTGCAGCCCAAGACCATCGCCATGGGCGCGCCGGCACCGGCGCCCGCGGCGCCGGGCGCGGCGGCCGGGGCCTTGTGAGGCAGGTCGAGCGGTATCTGCGAACCGCGTAGCCCTCCTACCGTCGTCCCCGCGAAGGCGGGGACCCAGGGCTGTTCGGGCGAGAACGTTTGAAGTCTCCGGGTTCCCGCGTTCGCGGGAATGACGAGCAAGAGCGACTGGCCCGATCCGGTTCAAAAGCAATCAAAGGCCGGCCCGAACCCACGGGCCAGGCCGGGGACCCATGCGGCTCATCGCCGCACCAAGGAATCCGTCATGGACTTTTCCAAGTTTTTCATCGACCGGCCGATCTTCGCCGCGGTGCTGTCGATCGTGATCTTCGCCGCCGGCCTGATCGCGATTCCGATCCTGCCGATCAGCGAATATCCCGAAGTGGTGCCGCCCTCGGTGGTCGTGCGCACGGTCTATCCGGGCGCCAACCCCAAGGTCATCGCCGAAACCGTCGCCACGCCACTCGAAGAAGCGATCAACGGCGTCGAAGACATGATGTACATCAAGTCGGTCGCCGGTTCCGACGGCGTGCTGGTCACCACCGTGACCTTCCGCCCCGGCACCAACGCCGACGATGCCGCCGTGCGCGTGCAGAACCGGGTCAGCCAGGCGCTGGCGCGACTGCCCGAAGACGTGCGCCGCCAGGGCGTGACGACGCAGAAGCAGTCGCCGGTGTTCCTGATGGTGGTGCACCTGACCTCGCCCAACGGCAAGTACGACACGCTGTATCTGCGCAACTACGCCCGCCTGCACGTCAAGGACAACCTGGCGCGCCTGTCGGGCGTCGGCGACGCGCAGATCTTCGGCGGCGGCGACTACGCCATGCGCGCCTGGCTCGACCCGGACAAGATCGCATCGCGCGGCCTCACCGCCGGCGACGTGGTCCGCGCCATGCGCGAGCAGAACGTGCAGGTCTCCGCCGGCCAGCTCGGCGCCGAGCCGATGGCCAACAGCAGCGACTTCCTGACCCTGATCAACGCCCAGGGCCGCCTGCGCGACCAGAAGGAATTCGGCGAGATCGTGCTCAAGCGCGGCGAAGACGGCGAAGTGGTGCGGCTGTCCGACGTCGCCCGTCTGGAACTGGGCGCCGGCGACTACAGCCTGCGTTCGTAGCTCGACGGCAAGAACGCGGTCGGCATCGGCATCTTCCAGGCGCCGGGCGCGAACGCGCTGCAGATCCAGGAACAGGTCATCGACACGATGAACCGCCTGTCCAAGTCGTTCCCGGAAGGCATCAAGTACGAAGCGGTGTACGACACCACCATCTTCGTGCGCGACTCGATCAAGGCGGTGGTCTCGACCCTGCTGGAAGCGGTGCTGCTGGTGGTGCTGGTGGTGATCTTGTTCCTGCAGACCTGGCGCGCTTCGATCATTCCGTTGATCGCGGTGCCGGTGTCGGTGGTGGGCACGTTCTCCGCGCTGTACCTGCTGGGCTTCTCGATCAACACCCTGAGCTTGTTCGGATTGGTGCTGGCGATCGGCATCGTGGTGGACGACGCGATCGTGGTGGTGGAAAACGTCGAGCGCAACATCGAAGAAGGCCTGAGCCCGCTCGACGCGGCGCACCAGGCGATGAAGGAAGTGTCCGGCCCGATCGTGGCGATCGCGCTGGTGCTGTGCGCCGTGTTCGTGCCGATGGCGTTCCTGTCGGGCGTGACCGGCCAGTTCTACAAGCAGTTCGCGGTGACCATCGCCATTTCCACGGTGATCTCGGCGATCAACTCGCTGACCCTGTCGCCGGCCCTGGCCGCGCGCCTGCTCAAGCCGCACCACGCGCCCAAGGACGCGCCGACCCGCCTGATCGACCGTCTGTTCGGCTGGCTGTTCCGTCCGTTCAACCGCTTCTTCAAGACCAGCTCGGAGAAGTACCAGAGCGCGGTCTCGCGCACCCTGGGCAAGCGCGGCGCGGTGTTCGTGGTCTACGCGGTGCTGCTGGTGGCCACCGGCTTCATGTTCAAGATCGTGCCGGCCGGCTTCATCCCGCTGCAGGACAAGCTGTACCTGATCGCCGCGGTCAAGCTGCCTGAAGGTTCCTCCATCGCCCGCACCGACGCCCTGCTGAGCAAGGTGACCGACGTTGCGATGAAGACCGAAGGCGTGCAGCACTCGATCGCCTTCCCGGGCCTCAACGCGGTGCAGTTCACCAACACGCCCAACACCGGCGTGGCGTTCCTGCCGCTCAAGCCCTTCAGCGAGCGCAGCCGCAGCGCGGTGGAGATCACCGCCGAACTGAACCAGAAGATCGCCGGCTTCCAGGAAGGCTTCACCTTCGCGCTGATGCCGCCGCCGATCCTCGGCCTGGGCAACGGCGCGGGCTATCAGATGTTCATCCAGGACCGCAACAACCTGGGCTACGGCGCGCTGCAGAACGCGGTCAGCGCGTTCCAGGGCACGATCATGCAGACCCCGGGCATGGGCTACGCCAACAGCACCTACCAGGCCAACGTGCCGCAGCTCGACGCCGAAGTCGACCGCGTCAAGGCCAAGGCGCAGGGCGTGCCGCTGACCGAGCTGTTCGATACGCTGCAGACCTACCTGGGCTCGGCCTACGTCAACGACTTCAACCAGTTCGGCCGCACCTGGCAGGTCATCGCCCAGGCCGACGGTTCGTTCCGCGACAGCGTCGAGGACATCGCCAACCTGCGCACCCGCAACGACCGCGGCGAGATGGTGCCGATCGGTTCGATGGTCACCATCAAGCAGACCTTCGGCCCCGACCCGGTGCTGCGCTACAACGGCTACCCGGCCGCCGACATCGCCGGCGACGTCGACCCGCGCGTGATGTCTTCGGCGCAGGCGATGGACGTGGTCAAGGACGTGGCCGCCAAGGTCCTGCCCAACGGCATGGAGATCGAGTGGACCGACCTGAGCTACCAGCAGGCCAGTCAGGGCAACGCGGCGATGATCGTGTTCCCGCTCGCCATCCTGCTGGCGTTCCTGGTGCTGGCCGCGCTGTACGAAAGCTGGACCCTGCCGCTGGCGGTGATCCTGATCGTGCCGATGTGCATGCTCTCGGCCCTGCTCGGCGTCAAGCTGACCGGCGGCGACAACAACGTGTTCGTGCAGGTCGGCCTGGTGGTGTTGATGGGCCTGGCCTGTAAGAACGCGATCCTGATCGTCGAGTTCGCCCGCGAGCTGGAACTGCAGGGCAAGGGCATCGTCGAATCCGCGCTGGAAGCCTGCCGCCTGCGTCTGCGTCCGATCGTGATGACCTCCATCGCCTTCATCGCCGGCACCGTGCCGCTGGTGCTGTCGCACGGCGCCGGCGCCGAGGTCCGCTCGGTCACCGGCATCACCGTGTTCGCCGGCATGCTCGGCGTGACCCTGTTCGGTCTGTTCCTGACCCCGGTGTTCTACGTGGCGCTGCGCAAGATGGTCGGCAACAAGCTGGTCTCGCACGGCGACCACCACAATGTTTCGGAGACCGTCCATGCGTAATTTGAAGCTCCCCGCGGTCGCGTTGCTGACGCTCGCGTTGGCCGCCTGCGCGGTCGGTCCGGACTATGTCCGGCCGACCCTGGCCACGCCGGACGCGTTCGCCCGCGCCGACGCGCAAGCGGCCACCGACGGCACCGCCGCGCCGGATCCGGCCGCCGAGTTCTGGCAGAACTTCAACGACCCGGTGCTCACCCACCTGGTCGAGGAGTCGCTCAGCGCCAACCACGACCTGCGCATCGCCCTGGCCAACTACGACCGCGCCAACGCGCTGTTGCGCGGCGCCAAGTTCGACCGCTTCCCGACCATCACCGGCAGCGCCAGCGGCAGCGATACCCGCTCCAGCAGCGACCAGATGCCGGGCGTGGACAACCGCGGCCGCGACAACGAAAGCTACAGCGCCCAGGCCAACGTGAGCTGGGAGCTGGACGTGTTCGGCCGGGTGCGCCGCAACGTCGAGTCGCAGCGCGCCGACACCTGGGCCAGCGCGGCCGACCTGCAGGCCATGCAGGTGTCCATCGTCGGCGAAGTGGCGCGCAGCTACGTCGAGCTGCGCGGCCTGCAGGAACGTCTGCGGGTCGCGCGCGAGAACGCCGAGAACCAGACCGAAACCCTGCGCCTGGTGCAGGCGCGCTTCGACGCCGGCCGCGGCACCGAGTTCGACACCTCGCGCGCGCGCGCCCAGCTCGAAGCGACCTTGGCGCGGGTGCCGAACCTGGAAGCCCAGGTCGCGGTCACCCAGCACCGCCTCGCGGTGCTGACTGGGCAGACGCCCGATGCGCTGATCGCCGAGCTCGATCAGGCGACGCCGCTGCCGGCGCTGCCGGCGCGGCTCGATGCCGGCACGCCGGGCGACCTGCTGCGCCGGCGTCCCGACGTCGCCGCCGCCGAGCACCGCCTGCACGCGGCCACCGCGCGCATCGGCGTGGCCACCGCCGATCTGTTCCCGCGCTTCACCCTGTCGGGGCTGATCGGTTCGCAGGCCATCGACACCAGCGCGCTGTTCGAACGCGCCAGCGAAACCCGCCTGGTCGCGCTCGGCATCGACTGGTCGTTCCTCGACATTGGCCGGGTGCGTTCGCGGATCAAGGCCGCCGACGCCACCGCCGAGGGCGAGCTGGCGCGCTATCAGCAAAGCGTGCTGCTGGCGCTGGAAGACACCGAGAACGCGTTGGTGCGTTATGCCCGCGCGCGGGTCGAGGACCAGCACCTGGAACGCGCCGCGCAGGACAGCCTCAAGGCCGCCAAGCTCGCGCGCGTGCGCTACGAGGCCGGCGCCGCCGACCTGTTCGAAGTGCTCGACGCCGAACGCACCCAGCTGCAGGCGCAGGACGCTTTCGCCGACGGCCGCACCCGCTCGGTCACCGGCGCCATCGCTCTGTACAAGGCGATGGCCGGCGGTTGGCCGGCGCGCGAGCCGGTGCGCGAAGGCGTGGCGCGCAACTGAGGTAAAGGGATCCGGGCGTGGGGTCCGGGAGACGGCAACGCAGCGTTTGCGCCGCGATACCGCTTTCCGGTTTCCCACGCCCACCCCCGCTTTCCAGACCGACGACCCCGGCCTGCGGCCGGCCCCTCCCCCTCTCTCCGCCGCAGGCCGCTCGTCGGTTTTTTTGATCGCCGCCGGCGCGACCGCACGGTCGCGCCGGCCCACCAGAATCGATTCGCCCGGGACGCGCGGCGCGTTCCTCGCGGTGGGGCTCGCCCCGCGCGTCCCGGGCGGTCGGTTCCTGGCTAAGTCGCGGCCGCGCAGGCCGCGACGCCGCATTCCTCGGTCCGACGGGCCGGTCGTAGCGGCAATGCGCGGGCGGCCACGGGTTCCGGCCGCCGCGCAGCGCGCAGGCGCGACTGGTAGCGCGCCCGCGCCGCAGCCGCTGCGGCCGACTCGTCGGCTTTTTCCCGCATTCCGATCGCGCGGCACCGTTCGGTGCCTGCTTGGCCCGGGCGCTGACGATAAGATCCCGGCATCGATCGAAGAAACGGATGCCGCCCGGATGAGTCGCGAACTTTTATGGACGGCGCGCGAGTACGCACGCGGCGAGGTGCGGGCCCAGGATTGATTCATCGCCGCCTGGAAACGCGAGCGCGACAACGGCGCGTTGGTGGCCGACGATCCGGCGCTGAGCCTGGCGCTCTCCGACATCTTCTGCGTCGCCGACAACTACGACCCGGACAGCGACCGTGGATGCGAAGAGTTCGATGACGCCGCACTGTTGAACGAGGTGCACAAGATCCTGGCGCGACTGGACGCCGCAAGCGACGGCCCGGTGCGATACGAGTGAAATCCGCCGTCCGTCGCTCGCGCAGGGGCGGACGCGACGACCGTTACCCGCCGACCTGCGCCACCCAGTGGTCGAGGTTGTAGTAATTGGTCACCCGCTGGATCTTGCCCTCGCGGATCTCGAAGAACGCCCCGCCCGGCAGCACGTACTTCTGCCCGCGCGCGTCCGGCAGGCCCGGGTCGGTGACCGCGTATTCGCCGTGCACCACATACTCCGCCGCCGCGCGCGTCCCGTCCGGCGAGGCCATCACCACGATGTCGCGCAGTTGTTCGCGGTAGTGCCGCGACATCCGCTGCAGGAACGCCGCGAACGCGTCGCGGCCGGTTTCGCGCGCGCCCTGGTTGAGGTCGTGGATCACCTCGTCGCCGAGCGTGGCGAGCATGCCGTCCCAATCGCCGCGGTTGAAGGCGGCGTAGTAGGACAGCACCAGTTCGGTGGCCAGATCGTGGCGGCGGGGGCTTTCGGTCATCGTCGATCGTCCTGCGTTGCGGGGCAGGCGCATGATCGCGCATTCGCGTCGGCGCGACGAGACGGCGCAGCGTGCGCAGCCTTTGTGGGAGGGCCTTCAGGCCCGATGCTCTTCGCTGCGAAGCTACGAGGCGAGCTGAGCCAAAAGCATCGGGCCTGAAGGCCCTCCCACAAACGCGCACGGCCCGGCGGTGCGAGCGCCGGGCCGTGTTCTGATCTCAGCTATCTGAGGTCGGACGAGCGCGGTGGGACCGGCTCGTCAGATCGCTATCGTCAAATCCGCACCATCGCGCGCTGCCGCTGGCGCAGCAGGCTGATCGTCAGCACCGCCGCCAGCAGCGCGGTGGTGACCACGAAGATGCCCACGCCCAGGTAGCCGCCGCTGACGCCGCCGGCGGCGGCCGCGCTCTTGTCCGGGATGAAGCTGGCCGCGAGCATGCCGGTGTAGTGCATGCCGCACACCGCCACGCCCATCACCAGCGCGCTGCCGAGCATCTGGCCCCAGCCGCGCAGGTTGAACGCCAGCCACAGCGCGACGATCGAGGCGACCACGGCGATCGCGCCGGAGGCCACCAGCAGCGTGCTGTTGTAGACGGTGTCGGCCGGCATCACCATCGCGGCCATGCCGGCGTAGTGCATGCCGGTCACGCCCAGGCCCATCAGCACGCCGCCGACGATCAGCTTGCCCCAGTTGAAGACGCCGCTGCCGGCGATGGCCAGGCCGGCCATGCACGACACCACCGCGATCACCGCCGAGCCCAGGGTCACGGGCAGGTCGTAGGTGACTTCCACGTTCATGCGGCAGGCGAGCATGGCGATGAAGTGCATCGCCCAGATCGCGCCGCCGCCCATGGCGATGCCGGCGGCGGTGATCGCGCGCCAACGCGCCGCGCCGGTCGAGCCCGGAATGGCGATGGCCAACTGCAGGGCGGTGAACGACCCCAGCACCGACACCACATAGGACAGGATGACGAGCAACGGGTCGTGGACGCATTGGATTGCTTGGTCGAGCGGCATGGCGAACCCCCTGGTGGATGGGTTGTAAGGCAGGGATGAACAGCAATCGGCCGCCCGAGCGCCGTCCCGCGCCAAGGCGACATCCCACGCCGGCGCGTGCGTCGGCGCGTGGCGCCGCGGCGATCCCGGCCGCGGCGGTCGACCGGTCTGTCCGGTCAGGTTTCGAATTCGAACCGGCAGGTCTCCGCGCCGGTGTTGCGGCACTGGCTTTCGACCACCCGCACGCTGCCGCCGTGCTGGCCTTCGAGCAGGCCGCCGAGCATGCCGCGCAGGAAATGGCAGCACTCGCCATGTTCGCCGCGATGGCAGAAGGGGCTGTTGCGCACGCGCAAGACGTCGTCCTGCAGCTCGGCCTGGACCAGCTGGCGCATCGCCGGCAGGGCGATGCGGCGCACCGAGTCGCCCAGCGGCAACTGTCCGCCGAGCGCGAAGTCGCGCTTGTAGACCCAGGCGCCGACGCGCTGGCCGATGTAGCGCAAGGTCGATTCGCGCTGGGCCGGCGGCAGCTCGCGCTCCAGCGCGACCAACTGCAGCAGGATGTTGGGATAGTTGCGGGCCAGCTGCGGCAGCAGCGTTTCCACCCGTTGCAGGTCGATCGGCGCGGCCCCGGCGGGCGCCGGCGCGGCCTGCGCGGCCGGCGCTGGCGCCGGTGTCGCGACGGGCGGCGCATGGCCGTCGCCGTGGCCGTTGTGGCCGTTGGCGCGCGCGACCGGCGGCGGCGCGCTCGGCGCGCCTTCGTAGGGCGAGGCTTCGAAGCTCTGCACCAGGTGATGGGTGCCCAGCTTCTCTTCCAGCACCAGCAATTGGTCGGCCGGCCCGCGCACCACCATCACCAACACCACGCCTTCGTCGCTGTTGAGCATGCGCTGGCGCAGCAGGGTGAATCCGTTGGCGATGACGACCTGACCCAGGGCCAGCAGCAGGCCGTCGCGGCGCTCGGAAACCACGCGAAACTCGACATCCACCATGCAGAACTCCCCTGGCCTGTGCACGGGTCGGTATCGCCCGGATGGGGCGGTCCGCGCGGCATGACAGGGACTGGCGCGCGATGGCGCATCGTGCCAGTTGCGTTAACAAAAAACACTAACGCAGATCACAGAAAAGCCCTGGTTTTGAGGCTTTTTATGCGGCGCGTGTACCTGCTCTCAACGTGCGCCGCATAACAAACGCAAAGCGAATACGGAACCGGTCACGAGGCCTGCGCGGCGAACCAATGCGCCGCCTGATCGAGGTCCACATTGCCGCCGGAGACGATCAGGCCGACGCTGCGTCCGGCGAACAGGTCGCGATGCGCGAGCACCGCCGCCAACGGCACCGCGCCGGAGGGTTCGACCACCAGCTTCATGCGCTCCCAGATCAGCCGCATCGCCGCGATCGCCTGGGCGTCGTCGACCAGCAACACCTCGCACACGTGTGAGCGAAGGATAGGAAAGGTGAGCGTGCCCAGTTCCGCGCGCAGCCCGTCGCAGACCGTGTCGGTGGCGCGGCCGGTGATGCGCCGGCCTTCGGCGAGCGAGTCGTGGGCGTCGCGCGCGCCCAGCGGTTCGGCGCCGTAGACCGCGATGGCGGGGTCGCCGCCGTGCGCGGCGATGGCGGTGCCCGAGAGCAGGCCGCCGCCGCTGACCGGCGCGATCACCGCGTCCAGGCCGGGCGCGGCGGCCATCAGTTCCAGGGTCGCGGTGCCCTGCCCCGCGATCACCCGCGGGTCGTTGAACGGATGCACCAGCACGCCGCCGGTGTCGGCCAGCACCTGCGCGGTCGTTTCGTCGCGCGCGGACTGCGCCGGTTCGCAGAACACGACGTCGGCGCCGTAGGCGCGGATCGCGGCGAGCTTGACCTTGGGCGTGTTGTGCGGCGCGACCACGGTGGCGCGCGCGCCGCGCAGGCGCGCGGCCAGGGCGATGGCGCCGCCGTGGTTGCCCGAGCTCTGGGTGACGATGCCGCGCGCGGCCTGCTCGTCGCTGAGCGAGAACACCGCATTGCAGGCGCCGCGGAACTTGAATGCGCCGCCGCGCTGCAGGTTTTCGCATTTGAAATGCAGCCGGCAGCCGGCCAGTTCGTCCAGCGCGCGCGAGGTCAGCACCGGGGTGGCGTGCGCGTGCGGCGCGATGCGCGCGGCCGCGGCGAGGATGTCCGCATACGCGGGGGCGTCGGCGAGCGCGACGGCGTCGAGGGTCTGGGTGTCGTGGGCGTTCATCGCGCAAGCGTAGCGCAGCCGGCGCGCGCGCAGCGTGCGCGGCACGGCGGGCGCGACGGCGGCGCTGTCCGCGTCGCGACGCCGTTCGCGAATCTGCGATCCCGACTTGCGGATCAGTCGTGCCGCAACGCCGCGATCGGATCCAGCCGCGCCGCCTGCCGCGCCGGATACACGCCGAACGCCAGCCCGACCGCCGCGCAGAAGGTCGCCGACAGCAGCACCGGAATCGGCGCCCACGCCACCTGCCAGCCGGCGAACGCGGCGATCAGATAGGCCAGCAGCACGCCGAACAACAGCCCCAGCGCCGCGCCGCTCACGCAGATCACCGTCGCCTCGCGCAGGAACTGCGCGACCACGTCGCGCCGGCGCGCGCCCAGCGCGCGCAGCAGGCCGATCTCGCGCCGCCGCTCCAGCACGTTGGCGAGCATGATGTTCATGATGCCGATGCCGCCGACCAGCAGGCTGACCCCGGCGATCGCGCCCATCACCACGCGGAAGATGCGTTGGGTCTTCTGGTGCTGCTGGAACAACTGCTGCGGCACCACCAGGCGGAAGTCGGCGCTGCCGGCGTGGCGCTGGCCCAGCACCGTCGACAGCACCCGCGCGCCGGCCGCCAGTTGCGACGGGTCGGACAGGCGCAGCAGGAAGCGGTCGACCTCGTCTTCCTGCGGATTGAACTTGAACCGCGCCCGCGCGCTGGCCAGCGGCACGTATACGCGGTTGCTCTCCAGACCGAGCTGCACGCCTTCGAATTGATCCTTGCTCAGGTCGCGGTCGGCGAGCACGCCGACGACCTGCAGCCACACGTGGTTGACCTTGAGATCGCGGCCGAGCGGGTCGACTCCGGGAAACAAGTCGGCCGCGGCCTGATGGCCGAGCACCGCGACCGCCGCCAGCGCGCGGTCGTCGTCGGCATTCAGCGCGCGGCCCTTGGCCACGCGCAGCGACGACAGTTCGAAATAGTCCGGGCTCACGCCGCTGGCCTGCGCATCGCTGTGGCCGCTGTCGCTGAACACCGAATGGGTGCGGATGGGTTTCTCGGCGGCGTAGCGCTGCGCGCCTGGCACCACCGCCAGCGCCGCGTCGGCGTCGGCCAGGCTCAGGCCGAGGCTGCGCGCGCGGATCTCGCGCAGGCTGTTCTCGTCCTGCTGCAATTTGGCTTCGGCGATGAGGTTGTTCAGGCCCAGGCTTTCGACCAGGCGCAGCGCCTCGCGCCGGCTGCCCTCGCCCACCGCCTGCATCGCCACGATCGCGCCGACGCCGAAGATCAGGCCGAGCAAGGTCAGCAGCGTGCGCAGCCGGCGCCGCCACAGTTCCTCGACCGCTTCGCGCCAGATCGGCGGCAGCCAGCCCAGCGCGCGGTTCACCGCGCCACCGCCCGCGCCGGCTGCGGCTTGGCCGCTGCGTTCTTTTCCTGATGCTCGGCCGCATCCTTGGCCGCGTCTTCGGCCTTGGCGGTGGGCGCGTCGATCGCGCCGGCCTCGGCCAGCAGCACCTGCTCGCCCTCGTTCAAACCCGAGAGCACCTGCGAGCGCGCCGGCCCGCGCACGCCGAGCTTGACCGCGCGGCGCTGGAACCCTGCGCCGTCGCGCACGCGCACGCGCACGTAGTCGCGGCCGTCGTCGCTGTCGACCGCGACGTTGGCCACGCTGAGCGCGCGCGGCGCGTCCAGCAGCACCACCCGCGCTTCCAGCTGCTGGCCCGGCACCAGCTTGTAGCGCGCGATCGCTTCGGCCGGAATCGGCGCCTTCATGCTCAGATACTTCACCGGGCTTTGTTGGTTGCGCACCTTGGCCGCGCTGGCGACCCAGGACAGTTTGCTGACGATCTTCTGTTGCGGCCGGCCGACCGGGAACATCTCCACCGCATTGCCGACCCGCACGCCCTGCGCTTCGATCTGCGGCAGGCTCAGCTCCAGTTCCATCGCCGAAGCGTCGGGCAGGCTGCCGTAGTCGAAGCCGGCGCGCAGGGTCGCGCCGACGTTGGCCTTGTCGCCCTGCCAGTTGGTCGCCAGCATCAGCACGCCGTCGTTGGGCGCGCGCAGCTCCAGCGCATCCAGATCGGACTGGCGCGCCTTGGCGGCGATATCGAAAGTCGCGCGCTGGGCGTCGAGCACCGCCAGCTCGGCGCCGCCGCGCACGCCGGACTGGCCGCGCTGCCATTGCAGGATGTCCTGCTTGGCGGTGAGGAAGCTGCGGTCCTGCACCGCGTCGAGCACTTCGTTGCGCGCCAGCGTGCTGAGGTCGGCGCTGGCGTAGCGCTCGGCGATCGCCAACTGCACCGCGACCTGGGCCAGATCGACCGCGACCTTGCTCTGCGCCGTGTCCAGGTCGCCCTGCTTGGCCGCGCGCGCCAGTTGGTTGCGCTGCAGGTCGATCAAGGTCTGGGCGAGTTCTTGCTTGCCTTGGTCGGCGGAGAAGCGTGCGATCAGGTCGCCCTTCTTGACCGCGCTGCCTTCCGGCAGCATCCATTCGACCTGACGCGCGGCCCAGTTGCGGCCCGGTACGTTGAGCGGCGTGGCCTTGGCCGACTTGAGTTCGCCTTCGCCGCGCACGCTCAGGCGCAGCGGCGCCGGCGCGACGGTTTCGGTCGCGGCCGGCGCGATCTCGCCCGAGCAAGCGGCCAACCAAAGAGGCAGCACCACCCAGCCGCCGCATCGCAGCAGAAACCACGTAGCGCGAGCGCCGCTTTTCATTTGCCGGCTCCCGACGCCGCAATCTCCACCCGCACCGCCTGCCCCGGCCGCAGCGGCGCGCGCGGATCGTCGAGCTGCACGTCCAGGTCCAGCACCGGCACCGGCTGTACCTGCGATTTGCTGCGCACCGCGCGCCCGACCGAGGCGACCTTGCCGCGCACCACGCTGCCCGCGCCGCCCTCGACCACGATCCGCACCGGCGCGCCGACCTTGACCTGGCCCAGATCGCGCTCGGCCAGTTCGGCGCGCACCGCCAGCGTGCTCATGTCGGGAATCTCGGCCACGGTCTGGCCGACCCACACCTGCGAGCCGACATCGAATTTCTCGCCCTCGAAATTGCTCCGGTGCATCATCAGCCCGTCGCGCGGCGCGGTCACTTCCATCGCCTGCTGCGAGCGTTGCAGGCGGTCGACGTCGGCCTGCAACTGATCGCGCTCGGACGCCAGCAGGCGCCGCTCCTGCCGGCGCTGCTCGGCCGAGAGCGTCTCGCGCTTGCGCGCCAGTTCGAACTTGCGCTCGGCCTGTTGGCGCGCCACCACCAGCTTGCGGTACTCGACCCCGGCGATCAGCTCGGCCGGTTGCTCGGTCTTGCGCTTGGCCTTCTCCAGCGCGGCCTGCGCTTCGGCCGTGGCCAGGCGTTCGGTGCGTTCGCGGTCGGCCAGTTCCAGGTCGAGCTTCTGCAGCTCGCTCTGCTTTTCCTTGAGCTGGCTGCGCTTTTCGGTGAGTTGCTTGATCACGTCGCTGCTGTCGAAGCTGATCACCGCCTGGCCGCGCTTGACCGGCGCGCCGTCGGGCGCGAGCTGGGTGATGCTGAACTGCCACATGCGCTCGATGTTCGGCGGCATCAGCGCCGAGGAGCGGCGCGCATAGACCTCGCCGTCCACGCGCAGCGGTGTGGCGGCGCCGGCGGCGGCGCACGCGCAGGCCAGCGCAAGCGCGGCGACGATAGCGGCGGCGCGGCTCATCGGCGCGCTCCGGCCGCGGTCACCCGCACGCTCATGCCCGGCAGCAACGCCAGGCCGTGGCCGTTCGGCAAGTCGATATCGACAGTGAAATAGCGCCCGTCGCCCCACTCGGGCTTGCGGTCGGGCGCGCCGGCGATCGCGCTGATGCGCCCGCGCAGTGCGCGCTTGGGCAGCGCGTCGAAGCTCAGCTGCACGTCCTGGCCCACGCGCAGGCCGGGGCGGTCGGGCTCCAGCGCCCACGCGCGCACCTGCATCGCGCCGCCGCTGCCGACCACTTCGCCGGCCTTGCTGCCGGGCATGGTCGAGCTGCCTTCGTCGATGCGCCCGCCGATCCAGTTGTTGTTGAAGCCGTGCAGAACCACGCCGTCGCGCTCGGCGCGCACTTCCGACTGGCGCAGCAGCGCGGCGTAGTAGTCGCGCTGCACGCCGAGCTTGCGCGTTTCCAGTTCGCCGTCTTGGCGCCGGCGCGCGACCGCGGCGCGCGCGGCGTCGAGCAGTTCGCGCTTGAGCCGCTGCTCGCGCGTGGTCTTGTCCAGTTCGCCCTGGTGGCGGTCGTAGTCGAGCTGCGAGATCAATCCGCGCGGAATCGCCGCCTCGATCTTGGCCGTGGCCAGCGCGGCGTCGGCTTCGGCCAGGGCGACTTCGGCGTCGACCGCTTTGACTTCCAGCTCGGCCAATTCCTTGGCCGACTTGGCCCGCGCCTGTTCGATCTTGGCGTCGAGCTCGGGAATCTGGGTGCCGGCCTGGCCCGGATCGATGCGCAGCACCACCTGGCCGGCCTTCACCGCCTGCCCTTCCGGCACGAAGTAACGGATCGACACCGGCGCGGTATTGGCCTGCGGCGTGTAGATCTGCTGCGCGCCGACCGAGCGCACTTCGCCGGTCAGCACCACCGCGCCCGCGGCCGGCGCCGCCAGCGCCAGCGTGGCGGCCAGGGCGAGCGTCGCGATGCAGGCGGCCATGCGCTCAGGCCGCCCAGTCATGCGCGCTGTCCAGTTCGACCTTGCCGTCGTGCAGGCGCACCTCGCGCGGCGCGCGCGCGGCCAGGTCGCGGTCGTGGGTCACCAACACCACGGTCTGGCCGCCGGCGTGGACTTCGCCGATCAGGTCGAGCACGTCGGCCGCGCTCTTGGAATCGAGATTGCCGGTGGGTTCGTCGGCCAGCAGCAGCGCCGGCTGCAGCAGCAGCGCGCGGGCGATCGCGGCGCGTTGCTGCTGGCCGCCGGACAGCTCGCTGGGCCGGTGGCTGCTGCGTTCGCCCAGCCCTACCCGCGCCAGCAGTTCGCGCGCGCGCTGCGGCGCGTCCGCCGGCGGCTGGCGATGGAAGCGCAGCGGCAGCAGCACGTTCTCCAGCAAGGTCAGCCGCGGCAGCAGATGGAAGCTTTGGAACACGAAGCCGATGCGGCGGTTGCGGATGTCGCTGGCGGCCTCGTCGTCGAACTCGGCGACGTCGCGGCCTTCGATCAGGTAGCGGCCGCGGGTCGGGCGGTCCAGGCAGCCCAGGATGTTGAGCAGGCTCGACTTGCCCGAACCGGAGGCGCCGGTGATGGCGACGAACTCGCCCGCACCGATCTTCAGGTCCACCCCGGCCAATGCATTCACCGCCTGGCCGTTCATTTCATAGCGACGATGGACCGCATCCAATTCGATCATCGATAACCGGGCCGGGAGAAGAGAGAAGAGCGGCGCGCGGACGTCCGCCGCGCGAGCGCTGCCGTGTCGTTGCGACCCGGCGCGCCCGCTGAAGGTTCCCGCGCCGACGCGGGTCGGCGCAATCCCCTATTTGTCAGAATTTGTGCCGGCGGCCGCGCCGGCCTCGTCCGGCGGCGCCGCGCGAGGGCCTGTCCGCGCGCGCCCGCAGGCAACGATTCATGAACCAGGAATGTGAACCCGTACCGCAATCGCGCAGGTCTTCATCGATAGTTTATGGATCGACCCGCCAGGTGTTTCGGTCGCGGAACGGGCGCAGGCGCATCGGATGCGCGCCGCACAGCGTTATCCGGCCCGGCCGGCCCGCGTTGCGGTTGGACCCTCGGATCGATCGGCCACGACAGCCGCCCGCCACCCGGACGCAGCCGCGCCCGGCCCACCACGACGCTCCATCACAGGGGAAACTCCCATGCGCAAACTCTTGGTCTGTCTGGCTCTGAGCCTGGTCCTGCTCACCGGCTGCGAGCCGCCGGATGTGATCCCCACGGCCAAGCAGGCGGTTCCCCACTTCGATCTGAGCGACAACGCGGCCCAGGCCGAACAGGCCTGAAACTGACATTTGCGGGTCGGCCGAGTTAAGCCCGAGTTCAATGCTTCAGGCAGACTCTGAAACCCTATCCGGGGGGTCTGCCATGATCCGCAAACTGACAATTCCGCTTCTCGCAGCCGGCCTGCTGGCCGGTTGCGTCTCCGACTACACCGTCCGCGGCGGCGGTGGGCCGGGCTCGTACTATTACGGCCGGCCGAGCGTCGACTACAACTACTACGGCAACTACTACGGGCCGGGCTACGGCTATTACCCGTACGGCGAGTCGTACCGCTTCCGCTACGGCGGCGGCTATTACGGCAATCCGTACTACGGCGGTTACGGCGGCTATCCGTACTACTACGGCTATCCGCGCTACTACTACCCCAACCGCCCGGGCCGGCCGCACCAGCCCAACCCGCCGTCGAACCACAATCCGCCGCCGCGCAGCGACGGCGGCCTGCCGTGGCGCGACACCCGCCCGGTCGGCGGCGGCGCCTGGGGTCCGCGCAATCCGGGCGGCAGCATGCCGCAGCCGCGTTCGACGCCGCAGCCGCAAATGATGACGCCGCGCGCCCCGGCCATGCCTTCGGCGCGCCGCGACGGTGGCCGCGCCTGGCGCGACGTGGAGCGCTGATCCGGCTGAATCCGCTGAACCGGACACCGGCCGTCGGTCGTTTACGACCGCTCAAGACACCACAAGGGGCCTACGGGCCCCTTTTTCGTCGGAACTGGAACGGTGCGCACTTGCGTTCCTGACGGAGTGACAGCAATCTACCGCTACTGACCGCTTACGTCGCATTTGGACGTTTTCGGTAAGCACAGGCTTCTATGTCGGCGCCTGGCGAGGAATCACGGATCCCCCCTGTTCCGTCCCCGTCAGGCGTCGGCGCCCATTCCGCTCCGCATCGCGGACGCGACCGAAAAGCGCGCGTATCTACGCGCGCTTTTCTTTTTGTTTCAAAGGGTTGCGGCGAAAGCCCGGAACGGGCGCCGCGGTCGCCGCGTGGGCGCGGCACAGGCCGGCGAAGGCCAAAACGCAGACAATAAAAAGGGGCCGAATGTCCCCCGACATTCGGCCCCCGGCTTCCCCCGCGAGCGCTTGGCCAGCCCCTGTTCCAATTCCAGCCGGCGTCTAGCGCCTGCCCCGCAAGGTGCATGAATAACTCAAGCATGAACTGTGCCAACTTCAGGCGTGGGGATGGCGGGCGAGGGAAGGCACGGCGGCCCGTGGAACCGACCTGACGGCCCGCTCGACCGGAGCGTGCGAAAATACGGCCCGCGCTGCGGCCGGCCGTTGCCGAGCCCGCCCCCGACTCCCTTCTTCCGAATCCGCTCCCGTGTCCGACTCCTTCTACCAATTCGACGTCATCGTGGTGGGCGGCGGCCATGCCGGGACCGAGGCCGCGCTGACCGCCGCGCGCGCCGGCGCCCGCACCCTGCTGCTGACCCATTCGATCGAAACCGTCGGCGCGATGAGCTGCAATCCGGCCATCGGCGGCATCGGCAAGGGCCATCTGGTCAAGGAAATCGATGCGATGGGCGGGGTCATGGGCCGCGCCGCCGATGCCGCCGGCATCCAGTGGCGTCGGCTCAACGCCAGCAAGGGCCCGGCCGTGCGCGCCACCCGCTGCCAGGCCGATCGCGCGCTGTACCGCGCCTTCATCCGCCGCGCGGTCGAGGGCCAGCCGGGGCTGAGCCTGTTTCAGGCTGCGGTCGACGACATCGAATTCGACGCCGGCCGCGTCACCGGCGTGGTCACCCAGACCGGCCTGCGCTTCCGCGCGCCGGCGGTGGTGCTGACCGCCGGCACCTTCCTTGCCGGCAAGGTCCACGTCGGCCAGACCACTTATGCCGCCGGCCGCGCCGGCGACCCGCCGGCGACCGCGCTGGCCGTGCGGCTGCGCGAAGGGCCGTTCGTGGTCGACCGGCTCAAAACCGGCACGCCGCCGCGCATCGACGGGCGCAGCCTGGATTACTCGGTGATGGAGGAGCAGCCGGGCGACGATCCACGTCCGGTCATGTCCTTCATCGGCAGCGCGGCCGACCATCCGCGTCAGGTCTCGTGCTGGATCACCCACACCAGCGAGCAGACCCACGAGATCATTCGCGGCGCGCTCGACCGCTCGCCGCTGTACACCGGCCAGATCGAGGGCATCGGCCCGCGCTACTGCCCCTCGATCGAGGACAAGGTGGTGCGCTTCGCCGAGAAGGCCAGCCACCAGATCTTCGTCGAGCCCGAAGGGCTGGAGACGTTCGAGATCTATCCCAACGGCATCTCGACCTCGCTGCCGTTCGACGTGCAGCTGGCGCTGGTGCGCTCGATCCGCGGTTTCGAGAACGCCCACCTGACCCGGCCGGGCTATGCCATCGAATACGACTTCTTCGACCCGCGCGGGTTGAAGAGCACGCTGGAGACCAAGTCCGTGGCCGGGCTGTTCTTCGCCGGCCAGATCAACGGCACCACCGGCTACGAAGAGGCGGCCGCGCAGGGCCTGCTGGCCGGGCTCAACGCGGCGCGGTTCGTGCGCGGCGTCGAAGGCTGGAGCCCGCGCCGCGACCAGGCCTATCTGGGCGTGCTCGTGGACGACCTGATCACCCACGGCACCAGCGAGCCCTATCGCATGTTCACCTCGCGCGCCGAGTACCGCCTGCAACTGCGCGAGGACAACGCCGACCAGCGGCTGACGCCGGTGGCGCGCGAGATGGGGTTGGTGGACGACGCGCGCTGGGGCCGGTTCGAACGCAAGCTCGACGCGGTGGAGCGCGAAACCGCGCGCCTGGGCGCGGTGTGGGCGGCGCCGAACAATGCGCTGGGGCGCGAGCTGGCGCAGACGCTGGGCATCGAGGTCAGCCGCGAGAGCAGCGCGCGCGACCTGCTCAAGCGGCCGGAGCTGGATTACGCCAAGCTGATGCAGGTGGCGTCGCTGGGCCCGGGCGCGAGCGACGCCGAGGTGGCCGAGCAGGTCGAGATCGGGGTCAAGTACGCCGGTTACCTGGACCGCCAGCGCGAAGAGATCGAGCGCCAGCAGCGCAACGAGAACACGCCGATTCCCGAAGATTTCGACTACGCCGCGGTGCGCGGCCTGTCGGCCGAAGCGCAGCAGAAGCTCGAACGCGTGCGGCCGCAGACGGTTGGGCAGGCGCAGCGCATTCCGGGCATGACGCCGGCGGCGATCTCGCTGCTGCTGGTGCACCTCACGCGCGCGCGGCGTTCGCGGGTGGCGTGAGCGGGACGGGGCGCCCAAGGCGTTCTTTCCCGACGAATCGATGCGGCGGTTCCGACTGTAGGAGCGACGCGAGTCGCGACTGCGGCAATACGGCTGCGTCGCAAGGTTCGCCGTAGTTGCGTGTTCGCGGTCGCGGCTTGCGCCGCTCCTACAGGTAGCCGCCGCGAGGGCGGCGCGACTGGGTTTCGTTGTGGCTGATGCAGCTCACGCGCGTGCGGCGTTCTCGCCGGGCGAATCGATATTGCGATTCCGACTGTAGGAGCGACGCGAGTCGCGATTGCGGCAATACGGCTGCGTTGTAAGGTTCGCCGTAGTTGCGTTGTCGCGGTCGCGGCTTGCGCCGCTCCTACAGGTAGCCGCTGCGAGGGCGGCGCGACTCGGTTTCGTTGTGGCTG
>NZ_FNOG01000013.1:47303-59156 GCF_900106525.1 Lysobacter enzymogenes | reverse complement strand
GGAGCGACGCGAGTCGCGACTGCGGCATTACGACTGCGTCGAAAGGTTCGCCGTAGTTGCGTTGTCGCGGTCGCGGCTTGCGCCGCTCCTACAGGGAGCGGCCGCGAGGGCGGCGCGGGTCAGTAGAGTTTGCGTTCGCTCTTCGGCGGCGGCGACCACTGGTAGAGCCAGGTTTCGCTGAGCGCGCCGCTGGCGTCGCGCAGGAACAGGCGCAGGTCGAGCTGTTCGGTGCCGTCGCCCGGCGGCACTGCGTCGAACATGACCCGGTAGCCGTCGATCTCGTGCAAGGGGCGGCAGGAGATGGTTTCCAGCTTGCCCTTGGAGATCTGCACCACCGGCTCGACGGTGGCGTCGCGCTTGGACAGCGCGGCCAGGTCGCCGCCGGCGAAGTCGACGGCGAAGCGCCAGGAGAAATAATCGCGCTTGAAGCCGATGCGTCCGCCCAGGCCGGTGCGGGTGGCCACGCAATGGGCGAGCTTGGGCACCGCCGGCGGTTGCGCGCCCCAGTACAGGCGGTAGCCGTACAGCAGCTCCTGGCCGGCCTGCGGTTTCTCGCGCGGGTTCCAGAACGCGACGATGTTGTCGAAGGTTTCGTCCAGGGTCGGGATTTCCACCAACTGCACCGAGCCCGCGCCCCAGCCTTTTTTAGGTTCGATCCACAGGCACGGACGCTTGTCGTAGAACACGCCGTCGTCCTGGTAGTGATCGAAGTTGCGGTCGCGCTGGAGCAGGCCGAAGCCGCGCGGGTTCTCGTCGGCGAACATGTTGAAACGCAGGTATTCGGGGTTGCACAGCGGACGCCAGATCCATTCGCCGCTGCCGGTCCAGATCGACAGGCCGTCGGTGTCGTGGATCTCCGGGCGCCAGTCCCAGTCCATGCGGCGGTCGTTCTCGCCGACCTGGTACATGCTGGTGCACGGGCCCAGGCCGAGGCGTTCGATGGTCTTGCGCGGGTACAGCGCGCAGTCGATGTCCATCAGCAGCACCTCGCCCGGGGTGATGGCGAAGCGGTAGGCGCCGGCGATGCTGGGCGAGTCGAGCAGGCCGTAGACCACGACGGTGTCGGAGCCCTTGGCCGGGCGCTCCAGCCAGTAGGCGACGAAGTCGGGGAATTCCTCGGCGTGACCGCTGCCGGTGTCGATCGCCAGGCCGCGCGCGGACTGGCCGTACTGGCCCTCGGCGCCGACCGCGCGGAAGTAGCTGGCGCCCAGGAACGCGGCGAAGTCGCGCTCGGGGTCCTTGCGGGTGTTGAGGCGGAAGCCGGCGAAGCCCAGGTCCGGCGGCAGCGGCGTGCCGGGCTTGAGGCCGCTGGCGGCGCGGTCGAACATTTCCGGGTCGTAGGCCAGTTCGCGCGCCTGGCCGTCGGCCAGTTCGAACATGCGCACCGGCGACTTGAAGAACAGGCCCAGGTGGAAGAACTGGGCGAGGAACTTGCCGTCGCCGTCGCCCCACAGCGCGTGGTCGCGGCGGAAGCGGATCGACTGGTACTGATCCCAGTTGAGCGCGGCCAGCGACGGGGGCAGGGTGGTGCTGCGCGGCACGTAGGCCTTTTGCGCCAGCGCGCGCGCCTGGCCCTTGAGGGTGGCGTAGTCGAACGGCTGCGGCGCGCCGAGCTTTTTCGGCGTGGCCGGGCCGGCCAGGGCCAGCGCGGGCAGGGGCAGGCCGAACGAGGCCAGGGCGGCGGCCGCGGATTGGAGGAACTGGCGTCGGATCATCGGGCAGGCGACGTCGTGGCGGGGGAGGCGAACATGCTAGCCAATCCGGCCGGGACGGTGGTTAGGCCGATGTCGAGCCCGGCGGTGGGTCACGTTTGCGGCGGCTTTCATCCCTTGGCCGGCGTCGCGACGCGAGCCGGAGCGCGGTCGTACTCCGGCACCGGGCGAACCACTGCGTGCGCTGCCGGTGAGGCGCCGCCGGGGCAGGGCGTGCGGCGTTCAGCCCGAGCCCCGGAGCGCGTCGGAAACGCTCCGGCGAGGTCTTAGAATATCGCCATGCTTCGACTCACCGACCTTCGCCTGCCGCTGGATCACAGCGAGCAAGCGCTCACCGACGCCATCGCCGCCCGCCTGGGCATCGCCGCGGCCGACATCGCCGGCCACAGCATCGCCAAGCGCAGCTACGACGCGCGCAAGCGCGGCGGCATCGAGCTGATTTATTCGCTGGACATCGACACGCCGCGCGAGGCCGAGGTTCTTGCGCGCCTGGGCGCGGCCGAGCCCGACGGCGACGCGCCGGTTGTCGGGAAGCCCGCCTCCCGTACACCGGCCGGCAAATCGTCGGCGCCGGCCAGCACCGGCAAAGTGCTGCCCACGCCCGACACCGCGTACAAGTTCGTCGGCCGCGCGCCCGCGTCCCTGCCGCTGCGGCCGATCGTGATCGGCATGGGCCCCTGCGGCCTGTTCGCCGCCTTGATCCTGGCGCAGATGGGCTTTCGCCCGATCGTGCTGGAGCGCGGCAAGGCGGTGCGCGAACGTACCGTCGACACCTTCGGCCTGTGGCGCAAGCGCGTGCTCAATCCCGAATCCAACGTGCAGTTCGGCGAAGGCGGCGCGGGCACCTTTTCCGACGGCAAGCTCTACAGCCAGATCAGCGACAAGCTGCATCACGGCCGCAAGGTGCTGACCGAGTTCGTCCAGGCCGGCGCGCCGGAAGAGATCCTTTACGTCAGCAAGCCGCACATCGGCACTTTCCGCCTGGTGTCGATGGTCGAGAACATGCGCGCGACCATCGAATCGCTGGGCGGGGAAATCCGCTTCTCGCAGCGGGTCGAGGACGTTCTGATCGAGAACGGCCAGGTGCGCGGCGTGGTCACCGCCGACGGCCAGCAGCTGCGCGCCGATCACGTGGTCTGCGCGCTCGGCCACAGCGCGCGCGACACCTTCAAGATGCTGCACGAGCGCGGCGTGTACATGGAGGCCAAGCCGTTCTCGATCGGTTTTCGCATCGAACATCCGCAATCGCTGATCGACGCCGCGCGCTTCGGCCCGCAGGCCGGCCATCCGATTCTCGGCGCGGCCGACTACAAGCTGGTACATCACTGCCGCAACGGCCGCTCGGTCTACAGTTTCTGCATGTGCCCGGGCGGCACGGTGGTGGCCGCGGCCAGCGAGCCCGGCCGCGTGGTCACCAACGGCATGAGCCAGTACTCGCGCAACGAACGCAACGCCAACGCCGCGATCGTGGTCGGCATTTCGCCCGAGGACTACAAGCCTTACGACGACAGCGGCTCGCCGCTGGCCGGCATCGCTCTGCAACGGCATTGGGAAGCGCAGGCGTTCGCGCTCGGCGGCGGCGAATACGAAGCGCCCGGACAGCGCGTCGGCGATTTCCTCGCCGGCCGCGCCTCGACCGCGCTCGGCGCGGTCCAGCCCTCGTACACTCCGGGCGTGCGCTTGAGCGATCTGAGCGCGTCGCTGCCCGATTACGCGATCGCCGCGATCCGCGAAGCCTTGCCGGCGTTCGACAAGCAGATCAAAGGCTTCGCCATGGCCGATGCGATGCTGACCGGCGTGGAGACACGCACGTCCTCGCCGCTGCGCATCACCCGCGGCGTCGACGGCCACAGCCTCAACACCCGCGGCTTGTTCCCGGCCGGGGAGGGCGCCGGTTACGCCGGCGGCATCCTGTCGGCGGCGGTGGACGGCATCAAGGCGGCCGAGGCGGTGGCGATGAGCCTGCTCGGCGGGATCGACCGCGCGGCCTGAGCGGCGCGGCTGCGCGCGGCAGAACCTAGCTGGCAGGCGCCGGAAGTCGCCAGGACTTCCGGCCGTGTCGGCCGCCGCCGGCGCGCGGCTAAGGTCGGCCGATCTTGCCCACGAATGGAGTCGTCATGCCGGCCGTCCGCCGCGTCCTTCTCGCCGCCGCCTGCGCGGTCGCCCTGTCCGGCTTGAGCCTGGCGCCGGTATTCGCCGCCGCCACCGCTGTGCCGGCGACGCAAGCCGCCGAAGACGCCGAACTGCGCGCCCTGGCCGAACGCCTGCTGGCCGAAAACGCGCCCGCCGACGCGCCCGGCATCGCCGTGCTGGTCGCGCGCGGCGACCGCGTGCTGTTCCGCGGCGCGCGCGGCCTGGCCGATGTCGAACTCGGCGTGCCGCTGACCCCGGAACAGACCTTCCGCATCGGTTCGGTGACCAAGCAGTTCTCCGCCGCCGCCCTGCTCAAGCTGGTCGAAGCCGGCAAGGTCGGGCTCGACGACCCGCTGTCGAAATACGTGAAGGGCTATCCCAACGGCGACGCGATCAAGGTGCGGCACTTGCTCGACCACACCTCCGGGGTGAAGAGCTACACCGGCATCGACGGCTACATGCGCGAGTCGATCAAGCGCGAACTGAGCACGCAGGAACTGATCGCGGTGTTCAAGGACCTGCCGGCCGACTTCGCCCCGGGCCAGGACTTCCGTTACAACAATTCCGGCTATGTGCTGCTCGGCGCGGTGATCGAAGCCGCCAGCGGCCAACCCTGGCACGAGTACCTGCGCCAGAGCCTGCTGCAGCCGCTCAAGCTCGAACACACCCGCTATGGCGATGTGCACGCGCTGATTCCCGGCATGGTCGAGGGCTACACCCGCCGCGACGGCGCGGTCGCGCCGATGGATTTTCTCGACATGAGCCAGCCGCACGCGGCCGGCGCGCTGGTGTCCACGCTCGACGATCTGCTGCGCTGGAATCGCGCTCTGCACGGCGGCCAGGTGCTCAGCGCGGCGGACTATCGCGACATGGTCACCGCGCACGGCAAGGCCAAACAGGGCGCTTACGGCTATGGCTACGGCATCGGCCGGATGGCGGTGCGCGGGCGCAACGGCTACGCGCACAGCGGCGGGATCTTCGGCTTCGCTTCGTATCTGCTGTATCTGCCCGAGCGCGAGATCAGCGTGGCGGTGCTGAGCAACAGCGACAGCGGCGCGCCGGGCAGCGCGGGGCTGGAGCCGATCGTGCGCAAGCTGGCCGCGGCGGCGCTCGGCGATGCGTATCCGCAGATCGCGCCGGTGGCGGTGGACGCGCAGACCCTGCGCCAGGCCGAGGGCGTGTACCGCCAGACCGAGCCCGCGCGTTCGTGGGCGCTGCGCGTCGACGGCGGCGGCTTGAGCATGCAGCGCGTCGGCGGCGGCGCGCCGGCGAAGCTGGTCGCGGTCGGCGCCGGCGAGTTCGTCTATCCCAACGGCATCGCCCGGCTGAAGCTGGTGCGCGATGGCGCGGGCACGGTGACCGCGGTGGACTATTTCGAAGACGGCGCCGGCGAGGCCCAGCGCAGCCAACGCACGCAGGACCCGCTGCCGCCGCGTTGAAGCGACCCCGCGGCCGGCGCCGGCGCGGCGCGGATGTGCGCAATTTGCCGCTCCGCCGTTCCGGCGCAGCGGTAACGGCGACCCATGCCCAATGGCAGGGGGCCGGCGCGCCGGGGCGGTGAGTAGGATGCGTCCTCGTGTCCCGCGTCCCGGAGTCCTTACATGCGCCCAATGCGCCCATCCCCGCTCGCCCTGTTGCCCCTGCTGATCGCCGCCGCGCTGCCGCTGCACGGCGCGCGCGCGCAGACCGCGCCGCCGCAGGACCGGCCGTACCCGGGCACGCTGCAACTGGACGTGGACGCCAGCGACATCGCCCGGCGCGTGCTGCGCGCGCGCCAGCGCCTGCCGGTGCAGGCCGGGCCGCTGACCCTGCTGTTCCCGCAGTGGATCCAGGGCAACCACTCGCCGACCGGGCCGATCGACAAGCTCGCCGGCCTGCGCGTGCGCGGCAACGGCCAGGCCATCGCCTGGACCCGCGATCCGCTGGACGTGTACGCGTTCAAGCTCGACGTGCCGCAAGGCGTGAGCGAGCTGGAGGTCGAGTTCGACATGCTCACCCCGACCGCCAGCGGCCAGGGCCGGGTGGTGATGACCGCCGACTTGCTCAACGTGCAGTGGAATCAGGTCGCGCTGTACCCGGCCGGCTACTACGCGCGCGGCATCCAGGTCGCGCCGAGCCTGAAGCTGCCGCCGGGCTGGCAGGCCGGCACCGCGCTGGAGCTGGACGCGCGCCAGGGCGACACCTTGCGCTTCCGCCCGGTGCCGCTCAACACGCTGCTGGACTCGCCGGTGTTCGCCGGCCGCCACTACAAGCAGATCGATCTGGCCCCGGGCGCGAAGATCCCGGTGCGGCTGAACCTGGTGGCCGATGCGGCCAAGTACCTGGAGGCCAAGCCCGAGCAGCTCAAGCCGCATCGCGATCTGGTCACGCAGGCGGTCAAGCTGTTCGGCTCGCAGCCTTACGACCATTACGACTTCCTGCTGTCGCTGTCGGGGCAGATGAGCGGCATCGGCCTGGAGCACCACCGCTCCAGCGAGAACGGCGTCGACACCGACTACTTCACCGGTTGGGACGGCAGCAGCACGCTCGGCCACGACCTGCTCGCGCACGAGTACACCCACGCCTGGAACGGCAAATTCCGCCGCCCGGCCGGGCTGGTGGCGGGCAACTTCAACCAGCCGCTGCGCGACAGCCTGCTGTGGGTGTACGAGGGCCAGACCCAGTATTGGGGCTTCGTCCTGGCCGCGCGCTCGGGGCTGTGGAAGCCCGAGTTCGCGCGCGACGCGCTGGCGCTGGTGGCGGCGCGCTACGCCGAGGACCGGGCGGGGCTGAGCTGGCGTTCGATCCAGGACACCACGCTCGACCCGGTGATCGCGATGCGCCGCTCCAAGTCGTATTCGAGCTGGCAGCTCAGCGAGGACTACTACAGCGGCGGCCAGCTGGTGTGGCTGGCGGTCGACGCCAAGCTGCGCGCGCTCAGCGGCGAGAAGCGCTCGCTCGACGATTTCGCCCGCGCCTTCTTCCACGGTGCCGACGGCGACTACGAGGTCAAGCCTTACGAGTTCGAGGACGTGGTCGCCGCGCTCGACAAGGTCGCGCCGTTCGACTGGGCCGGATTCCTGCGCGAACGCCTGGACGCGCGCACCGCGCCGCTGGACGGCCTCGCCGCCAGCGGCTGGAAGCTGAGCTTCGCCGACACGCCCAGCGAGGCCGGCAAGTTCGCCGAGAGCGACCGCAAGAACACCGATCTGACCTATTCGCTGGGCCTGACCTTGTCCAACGACAACACCGTCGGCGCGGTGCGCTGGGACGGCCCGGCGTTCAACGCCGGCATCGCCCCGGGCAGCACGCTGATCGCGATCAACGGCTACAGCGCCAGCGGCGAGCGGCTCAAGGACGCGGTCGGCGCGAACAAGGACGGCAAGCAGCCGATCGAGCTGATCGTGCGCAACGGCGAGGTGGTGCGCAGCGTGCGCATCGATTACCGCGGCGGCCTGCGCTATCCGCGCCTGGAGCGCATCGACGGCGCGCCGGACCGGTTGTCGAAGATCTTCGCGCCGAAGTGAGCGCGTTCGCGGCCCGACCGGCGGCCGCCGCATCGCGGCGCCGACTGCGCGACACTACGGCGTCATGAACGAGAACGCCGAAAGAGAACCCGCGCACTACCTGCTGATCGACTTCGAAGCCACCTGCTCCGACGACGGCTCGCTGCCGCGCCAGCACATGGAAATCATCGAGATCGGCGCGGTGATGGTCGAGACCGCCTCGCTGCGCGTCGTCGACGAATTCCAAAGTTTCGTGCGGCCGGTGCGGCATCCGCGCCTGACCGCGTTCTGCACCGCGTTGACCACCATCGGCCAGGCCGACGTCGACGCCGCGCCCGGTTTCGCCGCGGCCGCGGCCGCGCTGAAGGCGTGGCGCGCGGCGTATCCGGATTTGATCTGGGGCTCGTGGGGCGACTACGACCGCAATCAGCTGCGCCAGGACTGCGAGTTCCACCGCGTGCCCGACCCGGTCGGCGCCGCGCACCGCAACATCAAGCGCCTGTTCGCCCAGCGCGAAGGCTCGGGCCGCAAGTTCGGCCTCGACGGCGGCGTGCGCCGCGCCCGGCTCGAGTTCGCCGGCACCCACCACCGCGGCATCGACGATGCCCGCAACATCGCCCGGCTGCTGCCGTACGCGCTGGGCCGGGCCGAGTTTCCGCGCGAGCGGCGCTGAGCGCGCCGTTGGCGGGCGCGCTGTCCGCGATTTGTCCGCAATGCGGCGCTAGAGTCGGCCTCGCCACGGGCCGCCGCCCGCTGAGGAGGACACCGCCATGTACGGATTGATCGGCCGCATGAAAGCCGCGCCGGGTCAGCGCGAGGCGCTGATCGCGCTGTTGCTGGACGACGTCGGCGCGATGCCGGGCTGCCACAGCTACGTGGTCGCGCGCGACCCCGGCGATGGCGATGCGATCTGGATCACCGAGGTGTGGGACAACGCCGCCAGCCATCGCGCGTCGCTGTCGTTGCCGCAGGTGCAGGCGGCGATCGCCAAGGCCAAGCCGTTGATCGCCGGGTTCGATTCGCATGTGGAGACCGAGCCGGTCGGTGGGCATGGGTTGCCGGCGGTGGGGTGAGCGGTTGGGGTTTCGACGGGTCAGTGCGTGCGGGGCCGCGGGCATAGCCGTTTGCGCCGTAGCCGCGGTGTCGCGGTCGCAGCTTGCGCAGCTCCTACAGGGGGCTGTCGGTACAGCGCGAAGGTCGGGTGGCTACCTGTAGGAGCGGCGCGAGCCGCGACCGCGGAGTAGCCGGTCGCAGCGTATGCACGGGTTGCGACCGGCGCTCAATCCGCCGCGTCGCTTTCCCGCACCGCCGCCCCACGCCGCCGCCACAACATGCTGTGAAGCACCCCATCGCGGCGAATCAGCCCGTGATGCAGCGCCGCCCCCAGATGCAGCAGCACCAGCGCGAACAACGCATAGGCCAAGGTGCGATGCAGCCAGCGCAGGGCCGCGAACCAGCTCGGGTCGAACGGCGCGATCGGCGGCAGCCGCAGGCCGGCGCCGAGTTCGACCGGATAGCCGCCCGCCGACAGCATCGCCCAACCGATCAGCGGCATCGCCAGCATCAGCGCGTACAGCAGCCAGTGCGAGGCGTGCGCGGCGAAGCGTTGCGCCGTGCCGAGTTCGCGCGGCAGCGGCGGCGGGCGCCGCCACAGCCGCAGCGCCAGCCGCAGCAGCGCCAGGGCCAGGATCGCGATGCCCAAAGGTTTGTGCAGCGCCAGCAGCCAGGCGTGACGTTCCGACACGCTCGCGACCATGCCTGCGCCGACGAACAGCATCGTCAGCAGCATCAATGCCATCAGCCAGTGCAGCGCGCGCGACGGCCACCAGAACATCGTGTCGTCGCGGCCAACCGCGGCGGAATCCTGACCGGCGAAGCCCGCGTCATCGCGGATCGCCTCATCGCGTCGGGTCTGATCAATGTTCATCGCGCAGCCTCCTGCGGCGGACGGCCGCCGGCGCGCGCTTCCTCGGCGGTGCGGCGGCGGTAGGACTCGGCGTAAGCGGCCGAGCGCGCCGGCAGCAGCGGATCGGCCGAGGCGAGGATGCCGTCGGGCAGCACCATCGGGTCGTAGTTGATGTCGCGGCATTCGCCGCTGGCCTGGTCCTGGGCGCGTTCGACGATCACCGTGCCGGCGTCGATCTGTTCGCGCTGCGCGGGCCAGACCTGGGTGGCGTCGTCGACCGGATCGCCGGTCGCGGCCAGGGTCGCCCACAGCTTCCAGCGCAGCGGGCCCTGGGCCAGACGGCGTTCGAGTTCGGCGGCCAGCGCGTCGGTGTCCTGCGCGCCCAGCGGCGCGGCCGCGGCGCCGTTGTCGGGGTCGACCCGCCAGCGCACCGCGTGGCGCGCGCCGTCGGCGGCGACGAAATAGAACGCGTTGAGGCCGTAGTAGCTGTCGGTGGCGTAGCTGGCGGACGGCTTGCGGTCCTTGATCCAGGCGCGGAACGCGGCGGTTTCCGGGTGCGCTTCGAAGAAGGCCTTTTGCTTGGCCGGATCGGGCTTGCCGGTCGCCGGGTCGGGCGCAGTGGCGCGCAGTTGTTCGAAGAAGGCCTGCGGCGTGGCGACCGGGAACACCGGCATGTTGTTCATGCCGGTGCGCCATTGCTGGCCGTCGGGCTGGGTCAGGCGCAGGGCGAAGCTGCGGATCGGCACGCCGCCGTCGGGCGCGTAGGGGTTGCCGCCGGGCAGGGCGAAGCGGCCGACCAGGGGCGTGCTTGCGCCGGCGGCGAACACGGCCGCGCGCGAGTAGGCCGCGGCCGCGCCGCTGCTGTCGAAGCGGCCGATCACGCACACGCCCTTGGCGTGGTTGCGGCGGTAGCCCGGGTGCAGGCCGCCGTTGGTCTGCAGTTGATCGACCACGCGCGCCGGCGTCAGCCGCTGCGGATCGAGATAGCCGGCGACATAGGCGAAGGCGCCGGCAAGGCCGCCGACCGCGAGCGCGATCAGGGCCCAGCGGGCGAGCGGGAAGGGTGGGCGGGGCGGCGCGGAGGGTTCGTTCATGGCGGGTGCGTGGCGTCGGTTGGCTGCGTCAGGGGTACGACGCGCGGCGGCGCGGCTTATTCCCGGCCCGATGCGTTTGCCGGGGACGGGAATAAACTGGGCCCGGCGGCGTCCCACCGGACGAACCCCTGCGAACCGCGCCCATGTCCCCGCACGAACTCGACCAGGCCCTGCGCGACCACCTGCCCTCGCTGCGGCGCTTCGCCCGCTGGCTGGCGCGCGACCCGCACGCCGCCGACGACCTGGTGCAAAGCGCGCTGGAGCGCGCCATCGGCGGCTGGCACCAGCGCCGCGACGAAGCGGCCCTGCGGCCGTGGCTGTTTTCCATCCTGTACCGCCAGTTCCTCGACGGCCAGCGCCGCGCCCAGCGCTATGCCGGCCTGCTCGCGCGCATCGGCCTGGGCGCGCCGGACAGCCAGCCTTCGGCCGAGCGCGAAGTGATCGCGCGCTCGGCCCTGGACGCGCTGCAGCAGTTGCCGGTGGAGCAGCGCAGCCTGCTGCTGTGGGTGTCGGTGGAAGGCCTGAGCTATCAGGAAGTGGCCGACATCCTCGAGGTTCCGATCGGCACGGTGATGTCGCGCCTGTCGCGCGCGCGCCAGGCCCTGCGCCGGCTCAGCGACGGCGAGACGCCGGCGCCGCCGCTGAGGCTGCTGAAATGACCGCGCCGCATCGCCGCCACGCCCCGTTTTCGCTTGCGAGTTCCGCATGAGCCACGTCCCCGACGAACACGACCTGCACGCCTACATCGACGGCCGCCTGGACCCGGCGCGCCGCGCCGAGGTCGAGGCCTGGCTGGCGCGCCAGCCCGAGCGGCTGGCCGAACTGCAGGCCTGGCAGCGCGACGCCCAGCAATTGCGCGCCGGTCTCGCCGGCGCGCTGCCGGCGCCGGATCCCGCGCTCGACCCGGCGCGCCTGCGCGCCGGCCTCGCGCGCCGCCGCCGCGCGCGCTACGCGGTCGCCGCGAGCGTGCTGCTGAGCCTGGGCGTGGGCGCGATCGGCGGCTGGCAGGCGCGCGAATGGAGCCGCGCTCCCGCGCCGATGCTGGCCGGGGTCGCGCCGATGGCCGACGCGATCGCCGCGCACCGGTTGTTCGCCGCGCGCCACGACCTGCGCAGCGACATCCCCGGCGGCGACGTGCAGCCGTGGCTGGACGCGAACTTCAGCCAACCCATGCGCCTGCCCGACCTCAGCGCCGCCGGCTACCGCCCGGTCGGCGCGCGCGCGCTCGCCACCGACCAGGGCGCCGCGGCGCTGGTGGTGTACCAGGACGCGGCCGGCGCGGCGATCAGCTTCTACATCCGCCCGCCCGGCCCGCGCCACCACATGCTGCCGCGCGGCGACCGCCGCGACGGCGGCCTGCTCGCGCAGTACTGGTCGCGCGGCGGCTACAACTACGCAATGGTCAGCGCCGGCGACGACGCCAGCGCGCAGGTGGTGCGGCGGGCGTTGCAGGCGATTTGAGGCCGAGCCGCTGAGCGCTGTCGCGGTCGCTCCCTGTAGGAGCGGCGCAAGCCGCGACCGCG
>NZ_FNOG01000013.1:0-46691 GCF_900106525.1 Lysobacter enzymogenes | reverse complement strand
AGTTGCGTTGTCGCGGTCGCGACTCGCGTCGCTCCTACAACGGCCCCAGGCCGTAGCGCTCCCGCAACTGCCGCATCGCTTCAGCGCAGTCCAGCCGGGCATCGACTGCGCTGCGCTCAGATGCTCGGCGCAGAACCATTCCAGGCCATGAGGATGCCCGGCCACGCCGTAAGGCAGCGGTTGGAAATCGGCGAAGGCGACGAGGTCGCCTTCGGGCCCGCCTTCGCCGAGCATGTTGCGGCCGCACAGATGGCAGATGGGCGGTTTCATGATCGAGGCGCCGTTGAAGTCGTAGACGCAGTGTCGGCCCGCCCACGATGCCTCGCAAGCGCAGAAAAACAAACGCCCCGCACAGGCGGGGCGTTCGTTGTCGCTGGGATGTCGCGATAAAGCGGGCACCAATGCCCGCCCCAATCGCTGCGAGCCGGCTTACGCCGCCTGCACGATCCGCAGCGGATTGGCGAATTCCTTCAGCAGCTCCGCCTCGCGCGCCTTGGCCTTGTGCAGGTGCTCTTCCTTGACGTGGCCGTAGCCGCGGATGTGCTCGGGAATGCCGGCGATTTCCGCGGCAAGGTCGACGTTGCCGCCGTCGAGCTTGGCGAGCAGGCCGCCGATGGTCTGCTCGTACTCGCCGATCAGGCGCCGCTCCATCTTGCGCTCTTCGGTGTAGCCGAAGATGTCGAAGGTGCCGCCGCGCAGCTTGCGCAGCTTCGCCATCCACTTGAACGCGGTGAACACCCAGGGGCCGAATTCCTGCTTGATCAGCCGGCCCTGCGCGTCCTTCTTGGCCAGCAGCGGCGGGGCGAGGTGGAACTTGAGCTTGTAGTCGCCGTCGAACTGCTGCTGCAGGCGGCGCTGGAACTCGCCGCTGGTGTACAGGCGCGCGACTTCGTACTCGTCCTTGTAGGCCATGAGCTTGAAGAAGTAGCGCGCCACCGCTTCGGCCAGGTCGGTCGAGCCCGGCGCCTTCTTCTGTTCGGCCTCGCGCACCTTGGCGACGAAGTCGGAATAGCGCTTGGCGTAGGCGGCGTCCTGGTAGTCGGTGAGGAAGGCGACGCGGCGCGCGATCAGTTCGTCGAGCGAGCGCGACAGGCGCAGGTCGTCGAGCGGCAGGAAGGCGACGTTGTCGCCGTCGCTGGCGCCGCCGGCGGGCAGATGGCGCAGCTCGTCCTCGTTGCGGGTCGCGCGCGGCGCGGAGGTCGCGCCCCACTCGTTGCCTTCCCACTCGCCGGGCTTGAGGTGCGGCAGGTCGCGCGGCGTCGCTTCGGCCGCGGTCGGCACCTTGCGGGTGACGCCGGCGGCGTCGGCCACCGCGCGCGGGTCGATCGCGGCCAGGCGGCCCCAGGCGAACGCGGTCTTGTTCATCTCGATCGCCGCGCCGTTGAGCTCGATCGCGCGCATCAGCGCATCGAAGCTGATCGGCACCAGCGCGCGCTGCCAGGCGTAGCCGAGGATGAACAGATTGGCGGCGATGGCGTCGCCGAGCAGCGCGGTGGCGAGCTCGGTCGCATCGACCAGATGCGGGGCCTGATCGCCGAGCGCGAGTTTGATCGCCGCGACGATGTCGGTGGCCGGGAACTGCATGTCCGGACGGGTGGTGAAGGTGCCCGGCATCGCTTCGTAGCTGTTGAGCACCACCTGGCTGCGGCCGGCGCGGATCTTCGACAGCGCCCAGTAGTCGTTGACCACGACCATGTCGCAGCCCAGCACCAGGTCGGCCTCGCCGGCGGCGATGCGCACGGCGTGGATGTCCTCGGGGGTCTTGGCGATGCGGATGTGGGTGGTCACCGCGCCGCCCTTCTGCGCCAGGCCGGTCTGGTCGAGCACGGTCGCGCCCTTGCCTTCCAGATGGCCGGCCATGCCGAGCAGCGCGCCGATGGTGACCACGCCGGTGCCGCCGACACCGGTGATGAGGATGTTCCAGGGCTGGTCGAGCGCCGGCAGCTGCGGCATCGGCAGGTCGGCGAGGCGATCCTTGGCCGAGGAGCCCTTCTTCTTCTTCAGCCCGCCGCCTTCGACGGTGACGAAGCTCGGGCAGAAGCCGTTGACGCAGGAATAGTCTTTATTGCAGTTCGACTGGTCGATCTCGCGCTTGCGCCCGAACTCGGTTTCCTTCGGCAGCACCGACACGCAGAACGACTTCTTGCCGCAATCGCCGCAGCCTTCGCACACCAGCGAGTTGACCATGACGCGCTTTTGCGGGTCGACCATCTTGCCGCGCTTGCGTCGGCGGCGCTTTTCGGTCGCGCAGGTCTGATCGAAGATCAGCACGCTGACGCCCTTGGTTTCGCGCAGGCGCTTTTGCACCGCGTCGAGCTCCTTGCGGTCGTAGAACTCGACGTCGCTGGGGAACAGTTCGCGCTTGTTCCACTTGGCGATGTCGTCCGACAGCAGGACGATGGTGTGCACGCCTTCCGAACGCACCTGATGGGCGATCTGCGGAACCGACAGGGTGCCGTCCACCGGCTGGCCGCCGGTCATCGCCACCGCGTCGTTGTAGAGGATCTTGTAGGTGATGTTGACGCCGGCGGCGACCGACTGGCGGATCGCCAGCGAGCCGCTGTGGAAATAGGTGCCGTCGCCGAGGTTCTGGAACACGTGCTCGGTTTCGGTGAACGCCGACTGCCCGCACCAGGTCACGCCTTCGCCGCCCATCTGGGTGAAGGTGTTGGTGTCGCGGTCCATCCAGGTGACCATGTAGTGGCAACCGATGCCGCCGAGCGCGCGCGAGCCTTCCGGCACCACGGTCGAGGTGTTGTGCGGGCAGCCCGAGCAGTAGTGCGGCACGCGCGGGAACGCGGCGCGCGGCAGCGCCAGCTCGCTTTCCTTCTCTTCCATCCAGCGCAGCACGTTTTCCATCTGCTCGGAATTGTGGAAGCGCTGGATGCGGCGCGCGATCACGCCGGCGATGCGCGCCGGGGTCAGCTCGCCGGTGGACGGCAGGATCCACTCGCCGCTCTCGTCGTACTTGCCGACGATCGACGGGCGCCGCCCGTCGTCCCAGTTGTACATCGATTCCTTCATCTGGCTTTCGATGAAGGCGTGCTTCTCCTCGACCACCAGGATGTCGTCCAGGCCGCGCGCGAACGCGCGCAGGCCCACCGGCTCCAGCGGCCAGGTCATGCCGACCTTGTACACGCGGATGCCCAGGTCCGCGCAGGCGCGCGCGTCCAGGCCCAGGTATTCCAGCGCCTGCAATACGTCGAGGTAGCTCTTGCCGGTGGTGATGATGCCCAGGCGCGCGTTGGCCGAATCGACCACGATGCGGTCGATCCTGTTGGCCCGCGCGAACGCCTGCGCGGCCTTGACCGCGTACTGGTGCAGGCGCATTTCCTGGTCCATCGGCGGATCCGGCCAACGGATGTTGAGGCCGCCGGCCGGCATGACGAAATCGTCGGGCGTGACGATCTGCAGCGCCAGCGGATTGACGTCGACCGATGCGGACGACTCGACGGTCTCGGCGATGGTCTTGAAGCCGACCCAGCGCCCGGTGTAGCGCGACATCGCCCAGCCGATCAGGCCCATGTCGAGGATGTCCTGCACGCCGGCCGGGTTGAGGATCGGCATCATCGCGCTGGTGAACTCGCCTTCCGAGCCGTGCGGCAGGGTCGAGGAGCGGCAGGCGTGGTCGTCGGCGGCCAGCGCCAGCACGCCGCCGTGGCGGCTGGTGCCGGCGGCGTTGGCGTGCTTGAACACGTCGCCGGTGCGGTCCACGCCCGGGCCCTTGCCGTACCACATGCCGTACACGCCTTCGACCTTGGCGCCGGGGAACAGGTTGGTCTGCTGCGTGCCCCAGACCATGGTCGCGCCGAGGTCTTCGTTGAGGCCCGGAGTGAACTTCACCCCGGCCGCCTCCAGATGCTTGCGCGCGCGCCACAGCTCCAGGTCGAACCCGCCCAGCGGCGAGCCGCGGTAGCCGGAGATGAAGCCGGCGGTGTTGAGCCCCGCGGCCTGGTCGCGCAGGCGCTGCATCAGCGGCAGGCGCACCAGCGCTTGCACGCCGGACAGATAGATGCGGCCTTCCTGGCGGGTGTACTTGTGCTCGAGGGTGTAATCGGGATCGAGCACGGAGTTGGTGAGTTCCGTGTTCGCCGAGGACGGCGAGCTGAGTTCTGCGGTGCTGGTCATGGGCGGGCTCTCGCGGCGATGCCGCGGGTGGGCTGGCGGGGGCGGTGCGGCGGGCGTCCGTGCGGTCCGGTGTGGCGCGCCGGGAGCCGAGCAAAGACTCGGAATTATAGCCTGTGTGCGCAATCGGGCCGCCAGGCGCCCTGGGTGTGCGATTCGTGCGCCGCTTCGCGCCACGGCTGAATGGGTATACCGTTTGCCGCATTCAGGCAGCCGGCACGCGCGCGGCGGAGGTTCGGCCGATGGCCAAGGCGTTGTATTGCTGGCGCTGCCGCGAGGTGCTGCCGATGCTCGACGAAGACGAATGGGCGCAGATGGCGCCGGCCCTGGACGAGGCGGTGGTGCGGATCAAGCGCTACCGCCAGGAGCACCAGGTCGGCTTGCACGCCGCGCTGCCGGCGGCGGGCAAGGACGCGTTCGATCTGTACGAGCGCCTGACCGGCCGCCGCGAAACCAGCCTCGATGCGATCCGCCATCACCGCCTCGCGCTGTACGGCCCGCCGTGCGCGCACTGTGGCAAACCGTTGCGCACGCCGCGGGCGAAGCTGTGCGCGGCCTGCGGGCAGGCGCACGTGCCGCCGCAATGAACGCGCCGCGGCGAATGTCGCGGCCGCGAATTCAGTCGAAGATGCGGCGTACTCGCACGCAAGATGAATACCGATGCCGCGCGGTGCTGCGCACGCGGCGCCGATGCCGTTACATTCGATGGGCCGGCGATCGCCGACATTCCCCATCCGAGATTCGCGCATGCATCGTCTTCCCCTCGTCATGGCGCTCGCGCTGTTGTCGTCGACGCCGGCCTTCGCCCAGGCGCCCGCTCAGCCGGCGGCGAAGCCGGCCGCCGTTGCCGCCGCCAAGAACCCGCCGCCGGCGCTGATTCCGCCCAAGCACGACCCGTCCCGACGCGCGCCGCCCGGCGCCGGGCAGCCGCAGGACGCGCTGTATCGCCAGAGCCCGGCCAGCGTGCGCCTGGCCGAGCCGGGCGAATCGGGCTTCGACCTGCAATCGCCGCAGCCGCTGGTGCGCTGGAGCGAATCCGATCCGCCCGAGCGCGACGCGCAGGGCAACGTGCGCAAGTCCATCAGCGATCGCTGCGCGCATTCGATCAAACGCATGCGCGAAGCCGGCGCCGGCGAAAGCGCCCAGCGCGAAGCCCGCGCGCGTCGCGACTGCCGCGGCGGCTGAGCCCGGCGCGGCTTCAGCGGCTTTGCCGCAGCGCCGCCGGCGCGCCCAACTGCAACTGGGTCCCGGCCGCGCGCGCTTCGCGATAGAGGTTGTCGCCGAACACGTCCGAGCCTTGCAGGAAGTACCGGCCCGGCACCGCGTTGGGATTGTCGATGCGATAGCCGATCCGCGCGGCCAGGGCCAGGAACAACTGGTGGTGCGCGAGCCACTCGCCGTTGCCGGCCAGCGGCGCCTGCCCGGGCCCGCGCGTGCGCACCAGCATCGGCACCTGCGCGACTTGCGGGGTCAGCACGTTGTGGCCCCACACGCCGTCTTCGCCGAGCATCTGGCCGTGGTCGGAGGTGACCACGAACAGGCCTTGCTCGCCCATCTGCTCGAAACGCGCGTACAGCCGCGCGGCCAGGTCGTCCTGATAGGCGATGGCGTTGTCGTAGGCGTTGCGCCGGGCCGCGTCGCGGTCGTGCGCGCCGGCGGCGACGCTGTCGGGCCAGCGCACATAGCGTGGGGGCTGGCGCCGGTACGCGTCTTCGAACGGCAGGTGCGCGGTGCGCAGCAGCAACACCATCAGCCGGCGCTCGCCGCGCGCGGGCGCGGCCGCGTAGAGCTGGTCGAAGATCGCCTCGTCGCCGTGGGCGTGCACCTGCGCCGTCGCGTCTTCGCGCGAACGCGCGATGTCGATGCTGGCGGCGTCGAACTGTTGCAGCAGATCGTCGCGGTATTGAGTGGACAGCCAGTAGGTGCGATAGCCCGCGCGCTTGGCCAATCGGAACAGATTGCTGTCGTGCGAACGTAGCTGCTGCAGATTGCCGGGTTCGCGCACGCCGTTGAGCAGCAGGGTCAGCGAGGCGCGGGTGGAGACCGCGCCGGCGATGCCGCGGTGCCAGCGCGCCTGATCCTGGCGCACCCAGCGCGAAAAATTCGGCGTGGTGTCGCGCGCGTGGCCGGCCAGCCGCCAGCGGTCGAGGCGGGTGGAATCGAAGATCACCAGCCAGATCGCCTGCGGCGGTGCGGCCGCGGGCGCCGCTTCGACGCGATAAGGCCGATACGCCGGCGCGCCGCGGTCGATGCGCACGCCGCCGAGGTTGACCGCGCCGTAGCTGAAAGCGCGCAGCGCGTTGGACAGCGAACTGTGCCCGGCCTGCGGCAGGAACCGCACCATGCTCTGGCGCGAGGCCTTGTACGGCTGCGAGGCCAGCAGCGCGGCGACCGCCAGCAGCGCCCAGCGCGCGCGCGGCAGCGGCAGCCGGCGCAGGCCGAGGTTGTACAGCGCGAACAGCAGCGCGTAAGGAATGCCGCCGGCGAGCAGGGTCGGCCAGTGCGCGGCGAATTCGGCGCGGCCGGCGCCGAGGATGTCGCGCAGCTCGCGCGGGATCATCGCCACGTCCAGCGGCGTCAGCGGCCGGCCGATCGCGGCGATGTGCGAGAGCTGGCACAGCTGGATCAAGGCGAACAGGCCGAGCACCGCGTTGGCGGCCCAGCGGCTGCCGCCGAGCCACAGGCCGGCGTTGAGCATGGCCAGCGCGGCGATCCACTCCGGGCGCAGGCGCGCGTCGTTGCCGGCGCCGCCGAGCCATTGCTGCAGGCAGTCGTCGAGCAACAGCAAGACGGTGGCGGCGGCAGTGACCAGCAGCAGGGTGGCGAACCGGCGCCGGCGCGTTGGCGCGGGTCGGCTTGGGGCGCGGGCGAAGCGGAACGATGCATCGGGACGGGAAGAGGCCATTCGGACGGCGGCGCGCAGGGCAGACGCGCCGCACGCTAGGCAGTCCCGAATCCGTCCGCGTTAGCAAAACCGTAAGCGCGGGCGGGGCTCTATAGCGAATGCAGTCCGTTCGCACGGCCAAGGCGCAACGGCGATGCCGCAGCTAAACCGGCATTCACACGCACCTGCGAAAACCCGCGGAGAAAAGCGCGATTCGCGTTTTAGAGGTTCGTTCCTGACCGCATTCGTGTGCCGGTTTGTAACCGGCCGCAGCGCGTATGTGAAATCTGCATGCGGCGAGCGGATCGCGTGCGCATGCGCGGTTCGTCTGCGCGAGAACTGCGCGGAACCAAACGCAGGGCAGGGCGCCGCCGTTGCGGTGCGGCGGCGGGCGGGTTCCGATAAACAAGGGCCGCGGCGCAGGCCGCCGCGACCGGACTCAGCGCGCGCCGCCGATCCAGCTGTCGCGCACGAACAGGGCCTCGTCCAGCGCGACCAGATCGGCGCGGTAGCCCGGCAGGATCTTGCCGAACTCGCCGTCCAGGCCGAGGAACTGCGCCGGGTAGGTCGAAGCCATGCGGCAGGCTTCGTCCAACGGCAGGCCCAGGCGCTGCACGGTGTTGCGCACCGCGCCGGCCATGTCGAGCGCGGAGCCGGCCAGGGTGCCGCTGGCGGTGGTGCACTTGCCGTCGCGGCAGGTCATGGTCTCGCCGTACAGCACGAAGTCTTCGCTTGCGCCGCCGACCGGCGGCATCGCATCGGTGACCAGTATGATCTTGCCGCGCGGCTTGGCCGCGATGGCGATGCGCAGCGAGGCGTCGTGCACGTGTTCGCCATCGACGATCACCCCGCACCAGGCGTTGGGATCGTCGATGCAGGCGCCGACGCCGCCGGGTTCGCGGCTGCCGAGCGGGGTCATCGCATTGAACAGGTGGGTGACCCCGCGCACGCCGTTGGCGAAGGCCGCGCGCAGGCGCTCGTAGTCGGCGGCGGTGTGGCCGGCACTGAGCAGCACGCCGCGCGCGGCCAGCGCGCGCAAGGTGGCGTCGTCGAAGCGCTCCGGCGCCAGCGTCAGCAGGGTCTTGCCGTTGTCGAGCGAGGCGATGCGGTCGAGCTCGTCCTCGCCCGGGGTGTGGAACTTGTCCGGGTCGTGCACGCCCTTGCGCGCCGGCGCCAGGTACGGGCCTTCCAGGTGGATGCCGAGAATGCCGGGCACGCCCTGGGCGATGGCTTCGCGCACCGCGGCGATCGCGCGCAGCATCACCTCGACGTCGTCGCTGATCAGCGTCGGCATCATCCCGGTGGTGCCGAACCGGCGATGCGCCTGGGCGATCGTGCGCAGGCCTTCGACCGTGGGCGCGTCGTTGAACAATACGTCGCCGCCGCCGTTGACCTGGGTGTCGATGAAGCCCGGCGCGAGGTAGCGGCCTTGCAGATCGACCACCTGCGCGCCGCCGGGCGGCGGGCCCGGCAGCACCGCGACGATGTAGCCGTCCTCGACGATCACGCTGAGGTCGGGTTCGAAACCGCGCTCGCTGAGCACGCGGCCGTTGGCGAAAGCCGTGGCGGTCATCGGCTCAGACCGTCTCGGTGACTTTGTTGAGATGCGGCGGCACGTCCGGGTTCAGCCCGCGCGCCACCGACAGCGCATTGGCCGCCTTGTAGAAGCTGGCCACGGTCAGCAGCGGGGTCATCGCCGGATGCAGCGAGCGCGCCAGCGGCAGCGCATCGCCGCCGTGGATGCCCGGCGCGGCCAGCCACACCGGCGCGCCGCGCTGGCGGAACTCGCGCGCCACCGCCACGGTGCCGTCGCCGGTGCCGTCGTCCTGGGCGAAGGCCAGCACCGGGAAGCCCGGGCCGACGATCGCCATCGGGCCGTGCTTCACTTCCGCGCTGCTGAAGGCTTCGGCGTGCAGGGCGCAGGTTTCCTTGAACTTCAGCGCCGCCTCCTGGGCCGCGCCGAGGCCGAGGCCGCGGCCGATCACGAACAGGTTGTGCGCATCGCGCAGGCCTTCGACCAGCGGCGACCAATCCTGCGCGAACGCTTCGCGCAGCGCGTCGGGCAGGGCGTGCACGGCGTCGAACAGGCGCGCGTCGCTGCTCCAGCGCGCGGTCAGCTGCAGCATCGCCGCCAGCGAACACAGGTAGCTCTTGGTCGCGGCCACGCTCTTCTCGGGGCCGGCGTGCAGCGGCAGCACGGTGTCGGCGATCTGCGCCAGCGGCGAATCGGCCACGTTGACCAGGGCCAGCACGTGCGCGCCGGCGCTCTTGGCGATTTCGGCGTTCCGCACCAGATCGGGGCTCTTGCCGGACTGCGACACCGCCACGAACAGCGATTCCTCGAGCCGCGGCTTGACCGCGTAGACCGAGCCCACCGACGGCGAGGCCGAGGCGGTGACCAACCCCAACTGCGTCTCGAACAAGTATTTGCCGTAGGTCGCGGCGTGATCCGAGCTGCCGCGCGCGCAGGTGACGATGAAGCGCGGCGGCCGCGCGCGCAGGCGGTCGGCCAATTCGTCGACGATGTCGGCGTTGGCTTTGAACTGGCGCGCGACGGCGTCGCCGGCTTCCTGCGCTTCGGCGTACATGCGGGTGCTGCTGGGGTCGAGCAGGGTGTCGGCGCTCACGGGGTGGGTTCGCTCTGGAGTTCGGCGACGAAGTCGTAAGCGTCGCCGCGGTAGAAGGATCGGGTGAACTCGACGACGCGACCGTCGTCGAGGAAGGTGCGGCGTTCGATGAACAATCCGGGCGCGCCTTCGGGCAGGTTCATCAGCCGTGCCTGCTCGGCGTCGAAGGCGATCGCGCGCAGCCGTTGCAGCGCGCGGGTGGGGCGGATGCCGAGCTTGGCGAAGGCTTCGTACAGCGAGTTTTCGACCAGGTCCGGATCGCCGATGACGCTGGCCGGTACCACGGTGCGCTCCAGCGCCAGGGCCACGCCGTCGGCGGTGCGCAGGCGGTAGTAGCGGATCACCGCCGCGCCGGGCGACAGGTTCAGCGCCATCGCTTCTTCCGGGGTGACCTCGCCCAGGCCGCGTTCGAGGAAGGTCGAGCGCGGGTCGAGCCCGCGCGCGCGCAGGTCGTCGGTGAAGCTGGTCAGGCGCGAGAACGATTTGACGATGCGCTCGGCGACGAAGGTGCCGGCGCCCTGGCGCTGCACCAGCAGGCCGTCGCCGACCAGGCCGGCGATGGCCTTGCGCACGGTGACCCGCGACAGGTCCAGCAGCTTGCCGAGCTCGCGTTCGCCCGGCAGCGCCTGGCCGGCGGTCAGTTCGCCGTTCTCGATCGCGTGCTGCAGGGTTCGGCGCAGGTGTTGATAAGCCGGCGCGCGGCGCGCGTCGGACTGGCGGCGGAATTCGCTTTGCAGATAGTCCTGCATCGGGAAAAGATACCAGTGGCAGACCATTGGCGGCAACAAACGCGTGCTAAACCTGTTTAAACCATTGATTCATGGTTGTTTTGCACAGGTGGTATCTTACTGGTATCTTTTCTGGTATGGTTTCACCGAGACCAGTCGAGACCCCGCCGGACCCGTCCATGAGCGTCTATTCCGTGCCTACTCCCTCGCATCCGCCGCACCTGGCGCCGCTGGCGCCGTTCGATCTGGTGATCTTCGGCGGCACCGGCGACCTCGCCCTGCGCAAGCTGCTGCCGGCGCTGTTCCACCGCTACGCCGACGGCCAGATCGTGGCCGGCGCGCGCATCGTCGGCATCGCCCGCGACGAGCGCAGCGACGAGGCCTACCGCGGCAAGATCCGCGAAGCGCTGATCCAGTTCGCCGGCGAACAGGCCACCCAGACCGAGGTGCTCGACGGCTTCCTGGCGCTGCTGTCGTACCGCCGCCTGGACTTGAGCTCGGACAGCGGCTGGCCCGAATTCGCCGCCGAGTTCAGCGATGCCGAGCGGGTGCGGGTGTTCTACCTCGCGGTCGGCCCGGACCTGTTCGGCGTGGTTTCCGACCGCCTGCAGTCGCACGGGCTGGTCAATCCCAAGACCCGGGTGGTGGTGGAAAAGCCGCTGGGCAAGGACGGCACCAGCGCCGATGCGATCAACGACGCGCTGGCGCGGGTGTTCAACGAAACCCAGATCTTCCGCATCGACCATTACCTCGGCAAAGAGACGGTGCAGAACCTGACCGCGCTGCGCTTCAGCAACGCGCTGTTCGAGCCGCTGTGGAAGGCCGAGCACATCGACCACGTGCAGATCACCGTGGCCGAAACCGTCGGCGTGGAATCGCGCGCGCCGTACTACGACAAGTCCGGCGCGCTGCGCGACATGGTCCAGAACCATCTGCTGCAGCTGCTGTGCCTGGTGGCGATGGAGCCGCCGTCGTCGCTGGCCGCCGACGCGATCCGCGACGAAAAGCTCAAGGTGTTGCGCGCGCTGCGCCCGATCGAGAACGGCAACGCTGCCCAGTCCACCGTGCGCGGCCAGTACAAGGCCGGCGCGGTCGACGGCCGCGCGGTGCCGGGCTACGCGCAGGAACTGGGCGCGCAGTCGTTCACCGAAACCTTCGTCGCGCTCAAGGCCGAAGTGAAGAACTGGCGCTGGGCCGGGGTGCCGTTCTACCTGCGCACCGGCAAGCGTCTGGGCGAGCGGGTGTCGGAGATCGTGGTGACCTTCCGCCAGGTGCCGCATTCGATCTTCGAAGGCCTGACCGAACAAGACCCGTCCAGCCGCCTGCAACCGAACAAGCTGGTGCTGCGGCTGCAGCCCGATGAGGGCGTGAAGCTGTGGCTGATGAACAAGGTGCCCGGCCCCGGCGGCCTGCGCCTGCGCCACGTGCCGCTGGACATGAGCTTCGCCGCCGCGTTCGGCGGGCGCCAGGCCGACGCTTACGAGCGCCTGCTGATGGACGTGGTGCGCGGCAATCCGATGTTGTTCATGCGCCGCGACGAAGTCGACGCGGCGTGGAAGTGGATCGACCCGATCCGCGCGGCCTGGGCCGCGAGCGCCGAGGCGCCGCGCCCGTACACCGCCGGCAGTTGGGGACCCAGCGCCGCGGTGGCGCTGATCGAACGCGATGGGAGGACGTGGCATGAAGATGCAGGCTGAGCGACTGACCGTGATCGAACCCTTGCCGCTGCCCTTGCACGAAAAACTGTTCGACGACTCCGAGCAGCTGGCGTCGGCGCTGGCGCGCCAGGTCGCCGCCGATCTGCGTGCCGCGCTGGTCCGCCACGGCGAGGCCAGCATCGCGCTGTCCGGCGGCAACACGCCCAAGCGCTTCTTCCAGCAGCTGTCGCAGCAGACCCTGGATTGGGCGCGGGTGACCGTGCTGCCGATCGACGAGCGCTGGGTGCCGGCCGAGCATCCGCGTTCCAACGAACGCCTGCTGCGCGAGCACCTGTTCCAGCACAACGCCGCCGCCGCGCGCTTCCTGCCGCTGTACCGCCCGGTGGACACACCGGAGATGGCGCTGATGCCGGTGCTGACCAAGATCGCCAACGAAGGCCTGCCGCTGGACGTGGCGGTGCTGGGCATGGGCGAGGACGGCCACACCGCCTCGCTGTTCCCCGACTTGGGCCACGACAACCCGGCGCTGCGCGAGATCGGCCTGCAGCCGCGCGGCCGCGCGCCGGTGATGTCGGTGCGCACCGCGGCCATGCCCGAGCCGCGCATGACTTTGACCCTGAGCGCGATCTTCACCGCGCCGGCGCTGTATCTGCACATCGAAGGCGAGACCAAGCGCGCGCTGCTGCACGCCGCGCAGCGCGATCCGCGTTCGACCTTGCCGATCCGCGCCGCGCTGGCCGGCGCGCCGAGCGCGCCGATCCTGTATTGGAGCCCGTAACTCGTAGTTTTATTGGAACCCGCAGGCTTTGGGTTCCGCAGACAGCCAAGCCCTGACTCCCTCCCCTCCCAGTTAAGGCTTTTGCTGTCGCCCCCTCGCGCAGGGGGCGGCGTCCGCACCGCGGACGCGGGGGGATTTGCTTTTGCCGGCGCTTCTTCGGAAGGTGCAGGAAGAGCAAATCCCCCCTCTCTCCCTTTTTCGCGAAGGGACCGTATTCTCGGATTCACCGGCCAGGCGCCGATGTCGGCGCCCCGCATCGACCAAGGTTCAAGTGAAGACCCAACTGCATCCTGCCGTCGCGCAAGTCACCCAACGCATCGTCGAACGCAGCCGCGCGCGCCGCGCTGCTTATCTGGCCCGCATCGACGCGGCCTGCGGCAGCGGTCCGCACCGCAAGCGCCTGTCCTGCGGCAATCTCGCCCACGGCTTCGCCGCCTGCAGCACCGGCGACAAGCAGGCGCTGCGCAGCGGCGCGGCGCCGAACCTGGGCATCGTCACCTCGTTCAACGACATGCTCTCCGCGCATCAGCCGCTGGAGCGCTTTCCCGACCTGATCAAGGCCGCCGCGCGCGAAGCCGGCGCGACCGCGCAGGTCGCAGGCTGCGTGCCGGCGATGTGCGACGGCGTCACCCAGGGCCGCGAAGGCATGGAGCTGTCGCTGTTCTCGCGCGACGTGATCGCCATGTCCACCGCGGTGGCGCTGTCGCACGACATGTTCGATTCGGCGCTGTACCTGGGCGTGTGCGACAAGATCGTGCCCGGCCTGCTGATCGGCGCGCTGCACTTCGGCCACCTGCCGGGCATCTTTGTGCCGGCCGGGCCGATGACCTCGGGCTTGCCCAACGACGAGAAATCGCGCGTGCGCCAGCGCTACGCCACCGGCGAGGCGAGCCGCGACGAATTGCTCGAAGCCGAGGCGCGCAGCTACCACGGCCCGGGCACCTGCACCTTCTACGGCACCGCCAATTCCAACCAGATGCTGATGGAGATGATGGGCCTGCACCTGCCGGGCTCCAGCTTCGTCCATCCCAACACCCCGCTGCGCGATGCGCTGACCGCGCTGGCCGCGCGCCGCGCCGCGCAGATCACCGCGCTGGGCGAGGATTACCGGCCGATCGGCCGCATCGTCGACGAGCGCGCCATCGTCAACGGCGTGATCGGTTTGCACGTCACCGGCGGTTCGACCAACCACCTGCTGCATCTGGTGGCGATGGCCGCGGCTGCCGGCATCGAGCTGCGCCTGGAGGATTTCGACGCGCTGTCCTCGGCGGTGCCGCTGCTGGCGCGGGTGTATCCCAACGGCAGCGCCGACGTGAACCACTTCCACGCCGCCGGCGGGCTGGCGTTCCTGATCGGCGAACTGCTCGATCACGGCCTGCTGCACGGCGATGTGGAAACCGTCGCCGGCCACGGCCTGGATCGTTATCGGGTCGAAGCGCGCCTGGGCGAGGACGGCGAAGTGCAGTACGTGCCGTCGACGCCGACCAGTTGCGACACCGCGGTGCTGCGCCCGGTGGCCGAGCCGTTCCGCGCCGACGGCGGCTTGCGTGTGCTCAGCGGCAATCTCGGCAGCGCGGCGATCAAGGTCTCGGCGGTGCCGGAAGATCGCTGGGTGGTCGAGGCGCCGTGCCGGGTGTTCAGCGAGCAATACGAGGTCAAGCAGGCGTTCGAGCGCGGCGAGCTGGATCGCGATGTGATCGTGGTGGTGCGCTTCCAGGGCCCGCGCGCGAACGGCATGCCGGAGCTGCACCAACTGACGCCGACCTTGACCGTGCTGCAGAAGCGCGGCCATCGCGTGGCCTTGGTCACCGACGGCCGCATGTCCGGCGCGTCGGGCCAGGTCCCGGCGGCGATCCACGTCACCCCCGAAGCCGAGGCCGGCGGCCCGCTGGCCAGGCTGCGCGATGGCGACGTGTTGCGCGTGGACGCGGTGGCCGGGACGCTGAGCGTGATCGAGCCGGCCGACTGGGCCGCGCGCGAGATCGCGACCGCGGATCTGTCCTCTCACCATGTCGGCTTCGGCCGCGAGCTGTTCGCCGCGTTCCGCGCCGCGGCCGCGCCGGCCGACCAGGGCGCGGGCGTGTTCGGGCCGGTGCCGTTGTGATTCAAGCGGCGACGCGGGCATCGATGGTTCGCGCCGCTACGACCGTCGTTCCCGCGCAGGCGGGAACCCGGGGCTTCACCGCGACAGTCGCACCCGTCGTTCCCGCGGAAGCGGGAACCCAGGGCTTTATCGCGACATGGCTCTGAAGTCTCTGGATTCCCGCCTTCGCGGGAATGGCGGTAGGAAAGAACGCGGGTGCTTGTGATCGATTGAGTCGAAAGCGAACGTCCGCGAAAGCACCATCCGTCGTTCCCGCGAAGATGGAACTCAGGACTTCGCCGCGACAGTTGCGCCCGTCGTTCCCGCGATAGCGGGAACCCGGGGTTTCACCGCGACAGTTACACCCGTCGTTCCCGCGGAAGCGGGAGCCCAGGGCTTCATCGCGACAGGGCGCTGAAGTCTCTGGATTCCCGCCTTCGCGGGAATGACGATAGGTAAGTTCCTCGTTGGCCCATCCCGCGACTTCGGAGCGCGACATGCCCGCCCCCATCCGCACCACCTTCCTGTTCGACCTCGACGGCACCCTGGTCGACAGCGTCTATCAGCACGTGCTTGCATGGAAACAGGCGCTCGACGCCGACGGCATCCCGCTGTCGGTGTGGCGCATCCACCGCAAGATCGGCATGAGCGGCGGGTTGTTCACCAACATCCTGCTGCGCGAGACCGGTATCGACATCACTCCCGAGCGGGTCGAGCGCTTGCACAAGCTGCACGCGCAGGCCTACGCCGCGCAGGCCACGCAGATCCGGCCGCTGCCGGGCGCGGTCGAACTGCTCGCCTACCTCACCGACAACGATATCCCCTGGGCCATCGCCACCAGCGGCCGCATGGAAACCGCGCGTCACAACCTGGTCGCGCTCGGCGTGGATCCCGAGCGCAATGTGGTGATCACCCGCGACATGGTCCGCTACGCCAAGCCCGATCCCGACCTGTTCCTCGCCGCCGCCGACAAGCTCGGCGCCGACATCGAGCATTCGGTCGTGGTCGGCGACAGCATCTGGGACTTGCTCGCCGCGCGCCGCGCCCGCGCGCTCGGCGTCGGCTTGTTGTCCGGCGGCTACGGCCAGGACGAACTCGAACGTGCCGGCGGCTTCCGCGTCTACGAAGATCCGGCCGACCTGCTCAAGCACATCGACGAAGTCGCCGCGCGCGCCTGAGTCGCCACCGATTAGGAACGAACGAATGACTGCGATCGCAGAATTGCAAAAGCGCGTCGGCGCGGTGCTGGCGCTGGCGCCGGTGGTGCCGGTGCTGGTGATCGACGACCTCGCCCACGCCGTGCCGTTGGCGCGCGCGCTGGTCGCCGGCGGCCTGCCGGCGATCGAAGTGACCTTGCGCACGCCGGTCGCGCTGGAGGCGGTGCGCGCGATCGCCGCCGAAGTCGAAGGCGCCGCGGTCGGCGTCGGCAGCGTGCGCCGGCCGCAGGATTTCGCCGATGCCTTGAAGGCCGGCGCGACCTTCGCGGTCTCGCCGGGCAGTTCGCCGGGCTTGATCGCCGCCGCGCGCGACATCGACCTGCCGTGGCTGCCGGGCGCGGCCACCGCGTCGGAAGCGATGGCGCTGCTGGAGCAGGGCTACACCCAGCTCAAGTTCTTCCCGGCCGAATCCATCGGCGGCGCGGTCGCGCTGAAATCGCTGGGCGGCCCGCTGCCGGAACTGCGTTTTTGCGCCACCGGCGGCATCGGCGCGAACAACGCGCACGAGTATCTGGCGTTGGCCAAAGTGCCTTGCGTCGGCGGCTCGTGGGTCGCGCCGGCGGCGGCGGTGAAGGCCGGCGATTGGGCCAAGATCGAAGCGCTGGCGCGCGAAGCTGCGGCGCTTAAGTGAGCCGGTCTCCCTCTCCCGCTTGCGGGAGAGGGCCGGGGTGAGGGCAGGCGCGATCGCGTGGGCCGTCGCTGCGGCGAGGTCGTGTTTCCCTCACCCTAACCCTCTCCCGCAAGCGGGAGAGGGAACGCACGCGTCGCTCCGGGCGTTGCGGCGCTCTGTGGCGAAGTGGCGGTAGCGCAGGCTGCGGCCGATGACGCCGCAGTCGCGGCTCAAGCGCCGCCAAGCGGCCGCGGCGGCGCCGTCGACCCGCGCACCACCAGGATCGGGCTGAACCCCTCGTTCGCCGGCGCTTCCGCCGGCGTCTCGCTCTCGCGCCGCAATTCGGCGATCAGGCGATACGCGGCGTGGCGCGCGATCTCTTCGGTCGCCTGCCGCGCGGTGGTCAGCGTCGGCCACGACTGCTTGGAGAACGGGCTGTCCTCGAACCCGGCGATCGACAGGTCGTAGGGCACGTGCATGCCGGAGGACTTCGCCGCCGCCAGCACGCCGGCGGCGATTTCGTCGTTGCTGCCGAAGATCGCGGTCGGCCGGTCGGGCAGGGCGAACAGGCGGCGCGCGCCGCGGAAGCCGTCGTCGAAGGAGTAGTCGCCGGGCAGCACCAGGTTTTCGTCTTCGCCGATGCCGTAGTCGGTCAGCGCCTGGGCGTAGCCCTTGTAGCGCTCCCAACTGGAGCGGTGCGATTTGCCGCCCCACAGGAAGCCGATGCGCTGGTGGCCGAGCTGGATCAGGTGCTCAGTGATGTCGTAGGCGGCGTCGCGGTCGTCGACCCATACGCACGGCGCGCCGTCGCGCGGGTCTTCCGCGGCCGAGACGATGCGCACCAGCTTGATCCCGTGCGCGAGCAGTTCGCTGACCAGCTCCATGCGCTCGGACATCGGCGGCGCCAGCACCAGGCCGGCCAGGCGCGCGCCCTGGACCAGGTCGATCAGGTCGGCGGCCAGCAGCGGCGAGGACGAATCGCAGGGATGGATCTGCAGGCCGTAGCCGGTCTCGCGGCAGGCGGCCAGCACGCCGTTCTGCACGCTGATGATGTAGTACGGGTTCGGGTTGTCGTAGACCACGCCCAGCGCATACGGCTGGGCGCTGCGCAGGCTGCGCGCGGACGGGTCGGGACGGTATTCGAGTTCGGCGATCGCCTCGTGCACCCGCGCGCGGGTGCGGGCGCGCACGCCGGACTCGTCGTTGATGACCCGCGAGACGGTCTTCAGCGAGACCTGGGCGAGTTCGGCGACATCTTTGATGGTGGGTCGGCGCACGGGACCTCGGCGATGGCGCGGTGCGGGCGCGCATCGCGCGCCACGCGGAGTCCTAGCCTACCCGCCGGCTCAGGCCTTGGGTACCACGGCCAGGGTCAGGCGCGAGATGCAGGCCAGGCGGCCGGCCTCGTCCTCGATGCGGATCTCCCAGACCTGGGTGCTGACGCCGACGTGGATCGGCCGGGCGGTGCCGGTGACGGTGCCGCTGCGCACCCCGCGCACGTGGTTGGCGTTGATCTCGATGCCGACGCAGATCCGGCCTTCCGAGCAGCACAGGTTGCCGGCGCTGCTGCCCAGGGTCTCGGCCAGCAGCACCGAGGCGCCGCCGTGGAGCAGGCCGTAGGGCTGGTGGGTGCGCGCGTCGACCGGCATGGTGCCGCGCACGTAATCGGGGCCGATTTCGGTGAAGACGATGCCTAAAGGCTCCATCGCGGTGTTGCGCGAGAGCCGGTTGAGGTCGTCGACGGTGGTGGTGCCGCGGAACAAGGACTTGGCGGCGGTCGCTTCGGCGGCGGGCGCCGCGGGGCTGGTCGGGTCGGATGCGCTCATCGGGCAACGATAGCGACGCGGCGACGACCGGACCAGCCTGGACGTGTCGGCTTGCGCCGGGAACGAGCTGCGGTGCGGGTGGAGCTACGAGGGTCTGGAGCGGGGTGCAGCCGGGTTGCGGGTCGGGTTAGGGGAATCCGGGAAAAGAGGCCGGATCGGCGCGCGCTGGGACTTTGGGAAAAGGGAGCGCTCAGTGCGCCGATCCGGACCAGGGAAGCGTGGACCACCGGACCATGGACGCGCGATTACCGATCAGGCGAAGCGGAAGCGCGGCTGGACCCAGTTGCTGGCGTAGCTGCGGTTGCTGGCGTAGCCGCTGGAGTTGCCGTAGCCGACGCCGAAGTCGCGCTGGCGGTGGACGTGGCGGACCGGGGCGTTGGCGGCCGGGGTCTTGGTGGTCGGGGCGGCGGTGGCGGTGCGGGCGTTGGTGGCGTTCATGGTGGGGTCCTTTCTGTCTGTCGTGGAGTAGTAGTGCTTCGGTGTGTTGGTAAAGTACAACACCTGGGCGGAAGTCGCTATGTGCTGGAAGTCATGTGTCTCTTTGGTCATGCCCCGGCGGGTTCTGGGGGCTGGCCGGCGGGCTGCATCTGCCGGGTTCGTGGATAGAGATGTGGCGGGGCCGATCAGGGTTGCCATGACTGACGACCTAGACGCGGGGGCCGGGCGGGATGTGACGGGGCGGGCGGGAATCAGCCGCGGGCGACCGGGCCGGACTCGCTAATCGGCTGGCACCGCCGCCGCCCCGCGTTGCCCCGGGCGCGAGCGCTCGCGTAGGCTCGGGCCGGCACGCGCAATGGGTTCGCCCGCCGGCCGGCGCGGCGGACAAGGAGCGGCAAGGAGAAGCGGATGCAACACGACGAGCTGACAGCGCTGATCAGCAAGACCGCAGTACTGATGGAGCAGTTCGAGCGCCGCTGCGAAGAACTCGAGCGTCACCAGCGCGCGCTGGCCGAACATCTGCAGGCGCTGGCGCAGCAAGTGCCCGGCGTGGTGCGGCAATCGGCCGACGACAGCCTGCGCAGCCTGCCCGGCGCGGTGATGGGCAAGCTCGAAAGCGGTCTGTCCGAACCGGTCGGCGCTTACGAGAAACGCCTGCGCGAGGCCGGTAGCCTGCTCCACGACGGCTCGCAGACCTTGGCGGCGCAGCTCAAGCGCATGGAGCAGTTGCACCGGCACCTGGTGTGGAAGATCGTCGGCGCCGCGTTCGGCAGCGTGCTGCTGTTGCTGCTCGGCGGCGGCTGGCTGCTGTGGCAATACCGCGCCGACATCGATCGCCAGCGCATCTCCGCCGAACTGCTGCGCGCCTACAACCAGGCCGACGTGACCCTGTGCGAAGAGCGCCTGTGCGCCAACGTCGACGACAAGGCCGCCGCCTACGGCGAACGCAAGCAATACCGCCCCGTCCGCCCGCGCTGACCCCGAAGCCCCTGTAGAAGCGGCGCAAGCCGCGACCGCGACAACTCAACCGCGCCGCAACACGCCTACGCCCGCGCGCCCGCCACGCGCTCGCTCGCTCGCTCGCCAAGTTCCGCCGGCCACAAATACCGCCACGCCAAACGAAAAAGCCGACGCTCGCGCGCCGGCTTCTTCTTCCACATCATCGAACCGCGCCGCGATCAACGCGGCTTGCGGAACCGCAGCGTCATCCGGTCGCTCTCGCCGATCGCCTTGTACTTGGCCTCGTCCGCCGCGTCGTGCTGATTGCTCGGCGGCAGGGTCCACACGCCCTTCGGGTAGTCCTTGGTGTCGCGCGGGTTGGCGTTGACCTCGCTCTTGCCTTCGAGCCGGAAGCCGGCCGCCTCGGCCATCGCGATCACCTGCGCCTGGCCGACATAACCGCTCTTGTCGTCGGCCGGCACGTCGGCCTTGGCGCGGTGCTCGACCACGCCGAGCGTGCCGCCCGGCTTGAGCACCTCGAAGAAGCCCTTGAACATCACCTCGGCCTGGCCGGCGCTGCGCCAGTTGTGCACGTTGCGGAAGGTCAGCACCACGTCGGCCGAATTGGCCGGGCCGAACGCGGGCTTGAACGGGTCGTAGGCGGCGACCACGGCGGCGGCGTACTGCAGCGGCGCGTCGGCGAACTTCTTCTCCAGGCCGGTCTTGGCCTTGTCGTAGTAGATGCGCGCGCTGTCCTTGGTCTGGCTGTCGGGATCGACCACCGCGGCCACGTAGCGGCCCTTCTCGCGCAGGTACGGGGCGAGGATTTCCGAGTACCAGCCGCCGCCCGGGGTGATTTCGACCACGGTCTGGTCCGGGCGCACGCCGAAGAACTGCAGCGTTTCCAGCGGATGGCGGTATTGATCGCGGGCGATGTTGTTCGGATCGCGCCAGCTGCCGGCGATGGCGGCCTTGAGCGGATTGCCCGCGGCGGCGGCAGCGGCGGGCTTGCGCGCGGCCGGCTTCTCGGCGGTCTTTTCGGCCGGCTTCGGCGCGGCTTGCGCGGCCTGGGCAGCGGTCTTTTCGGCAGGCTTCTCGGCCGGCTTTTCGGCGGCTGGCGCCGCGGCCGGTTCGGCCGGCTTCGGCGCGGGTTGTTCTGCGGGCTTCTCGGCGCCCGTCTGCGCCGGGCCGGTGGGCACCGGGCCGGTCGGTACGGCGGCCGGCGTTGCGGCCGGTTGCGCGGCCTGCGGTGCGGCTTGCGCAGCCGCGGCTTCGGCCGGCTTCTCGGCGGCCTGCTCTACGGCGGCTTCGGTTGGTTTGGTTTCCTGGGCATGCGCGGCCGCGCACAGGCCGGCGGGCAGCACCGCGGCGAGCAGCAGTCGGGCAAGGCGTTGACGTTCCATGCAACCCACTCCATTGACGTTCGGAAGGCCGCAGCCTACCGCATGCGTTCAGCCTGCGCTGCAGCGCGACTGTGCGCGGCGAGCCGGTCGCGGCCGCGCTGCGCTGCGACAGGAACGCTCAGGCCCGCTTCGCGCGCGGCTTGCGCGTCGCCGCCGGCGCGCCGGCGAGGTCGCGCACGGCGAGGTCGCTGTCCATCTGTTCGACGTACTCGCGTGCCTGTTCATGCAGCCAGGTGCGGAAAGATTCCAGCCCGGCGTGATCGACCGAGCGCGGCGGATACACCAGGTAATGGCCCCAGTCGATCTTCAGCCGGCCCTGGCTCAGCGGCACCAGCTGGCCGTTGCGGATCAGCAGGCGGGTGCGCGCCATCCGCCCCAGCGCCACGCCCAGGCCTTCGACCGCGGCGCGGTGCATGGTCTCGGAGTCGTCGAAGTGGGCGACGAAGCGCGCCGGCGGCTTGCCGCCGTAACGGTCGAACCAGTCCTGCCAATACGTGGACAGGTCGCCCAGCAGCGGCCAGCGGTGCAGGTCTTCCTGCGCCGGCAGGCCGCCCATGCGCTCCACCAGCGCCGGGCTCGCCACCGGGATCAGGGTTTCGTCGAACAGGTGCTCGATCACCAGCCCCGGCCAGCGCCCGTAGCCGCCGCGCATGGCCGCGTCGATGCCGGGCTCGCGGTCGAAATCGACCAGCGCCGCGGACGAGAACAGGTTGAGTTCGAGCTGCGGATAGCGGGCGACGAAGCCGCCCAGCCGCGGCACCAGCCAGGACGAGGCCATCGAGGCCATCAGGCTCAGCGTCAGCACGTCGTCGCGGCGCGGGCTGTACGGGCGCAGGGCGTGGTCGAGCGCGTCCAGGTGCGGCGCCACCACCGACAGCAGGCGCTCGCCGTCGGCGGTCAGGCGCACCCCGCGCGGGCCGCGTTCGAACAAGCGCCGGCCCAGGCGCTGCTCCAGGGTGCGGATCTGGTGGCTCAGGGCGCTGACGGTGAGGTGCATCTGTTCGGCCGCGCGGGTGAGGTTGTTCAAGCGTGCGGCGGTGGCGAAACCCAGCAGGGCGTGCAACGGCGGACGGTTCATCGCGGCGGTTCCCGGTGGTGGCGGAGCGTTCGATCCGGCTCAAGTCTGGCTTGCAAACGTATCGCTTTTTTGCCGTATTTGGCGAGCGTAGCCTGAGCTTCGTCCGCAGCCCCCGGCGTTCCCCACGCGCCGGCGGGGCTCGGTCCTCAAGGAGACCAGGCCATGAATATCTACAAGAATCTGATGTTCCTGCACGGCCATTTCGTCGATCCGCGCGACGCGGACGACGAGTCGCCGGCCGCCACGCCGGCGCCGCCGCGCCGGCCGGCCGCCTATGTGCCCGCCTCGCGCCCGGCTCAAGCCGCACCGCGCGCCGACTGGCGCCGCTGGTGGCTGCGGCTGTGGCCGGCGCAAAGCGCGCGGGTCGAAGCCGGCTGCGACGGCGCGCGCGGCTGCGCCTGAGCGCGGCACCCCCGGCCCGGTGGCCGCGCCCCCCGCGCGGCTGCGTTGATCCTGGCGAAGGAAGGTACTGACGAAGGAACGCGCGCGGCCGCCGCCGCGCATCGGGCACTCGGGGGAATGCCGCCATGAACGATCCGACCGCAACCGGCGCGCCGGCCGCACGCAACCCGGGCGATCAGGTCGCCGCGATCCAGAAGGCGGCGCTGCGCATTCTCGGCGGATTGTTTGCCGGCATCGTCGTCGCGGCGGCGCTGGCGGCCTCGGACTATGTCGTCGGCGCCGTGCTCGGCGCGGTGTTCGCCGCGATGCTGTCCGGCGCCACGCTCGGCTTCCTGTTCGGCATCCCGCGCTCGCTGGCGGTGGCCGCACCCGCCGCCGGCAACGGCCAGCCCACGGTCGCGCCGGGCGGCGGTTTCGCCCACAACACCAACCTGGAGCAGATCAGCGACTGGCTGACCAAGATCGTGGTCGGCATCGGCCTGGTCGAAGCCCAGCGCATTTCCAGCGAGTTCCAGGCGCTCTCGCGTCAGGTCGCGATCGCCTGGGGCCTGGGCGCGGACGGCGCGCCCAGCGCCGGCTTCGTGCTGCTGGCCTCGCTGCTGTTCGGTTTCATCGGGTTCTACATCTGGACCCGCACCGCGTTCGTCTATTACCTGGAATACAACGAGACCGCGGTCGCGGCGGAGCGGCGCGAGCGCGAGTTGGCCGAGCGTCGCGCCGCGGACGCCGAGGAGGTCGCGCAGCAGGCCAAGCAGGACGCCGAAGCGGCCGAACGCAACGCCGACCTCGAGCGCGAGCGCAAGGCACAGGCCGAGCAAGCCGCGCGTGAAGCCGACGAACAGGCGCGACAGGCGCGCGAACAGGCCGAACAGGCCAGCAGCGAGGCGCAGGAGATGAGCCGCGCTGCCAGCTTCCTGCAGAGCGGCACGGTCGCGCCGTTGCAGGTCGGCGCGCAGCGCGCGCGCAGCGTCTGGCCGACCCGCGAATCGTGGACGCGCTTGATCGGCGACTACAAGCAATACAAGCAGGACATCGCCTCGGGCGAAGCCGCCGCGGCGCAGCAGGACGTCTGGGACAGCGACCCCAACCTCGGCCGCTTCGGCGGCCAGGCCAGCGCCGACGGCCGCGAACTCAGCGCCCAGGTGCAGCCGCTGAGCGAAACCGGCCAGACCTGCGCGGTGACCATCCGGGTACGCTCGCTGGATCCGGCGCGGCCGTTGCGCGGGCCGGTGCGGATCCACCTGCATCCGACCTTCGACCCGGCTGTGCGCGAAGCGCTGTTGAGCGACGGCGCCGCCGAACTGCGCATCATCGCCGCCGGCGTGTTCACCATCGGCGCCGAAGCTGACGACGGCGCCACCCGCCTGGAATTGAATCTGGCCGACCTGCCGGACCTGCCGCCGGCGTTCGCCGCCAACTGAGCGCGCGTCCACCGGGCGCGCCGGCTAAGGCAGCCGCCGCGCCGACGGATACGGCGCCACATCGTTGATCCGCCCGGCCGCGAGCCCGGCCTGCACCTGCCGCCACCAATCGACCTGGAAAATCTCGCCGTGGGCGTGCATCAGCGCGGCCAGCAGCGGCGGGCTCAGGCCGAGGAAGCGCGGGAACTGCTCGGGGAACACGTCGTTGCCGTGGGCGTAGAACCACGCGCCCGATTCCATTTCTTCTTCGTGGTTGCGCGGCGCCGGCACCTCGCGGAAGCGGCAGTCGCTGACCAGACACAGCTCGTCGTAGTCGTAGAAGATCGCCCGCCCGTGGCGCGACACGCCGAAGTTCTTCAGCAACAAATCGCCGGGGAAGATGTTGCTCAAGGCCAGATCGCGGATCGCCTGGCCGTAGTCGATCACCGCCGCGCGCGCGGCCTCCGGCGTCTGCTCGCGCACGTACAGGTTGAGGGGGCGCAGGCGGCGCTCGACGTAGCACAGGTGCAGCACCAGGTCGTCGCCGTCGAGGGTGATGCTGCCGGCGCACGTGTCCAGCAATTCGTTGAGCAGGTCCGGATCGAAGCGCGCGCGCGGAAAACGCAGGAAGCGGAACGGCTGCGCATCGACCAGCCGGCCGACGCGGTCGTGGTGGAACACCAGCGAGTACTTGGCTTCCACCTCCTCGCGCGCGACTTCTTTCGGGTAGGCGAAGCGGTCGCGGATCAGCTTGAACACCAGCGGATAGCTGGGCAGGGTGAACACCGCCATGACCATGCCGCGCTCGCCTTCGGCGCGGATCAGGCGCTCGCCCGGCTGCGCGGCGAACTGGCGGAAGAAGGTGCGGTAGCGCTCGGTCTTGCCCTGCTTGGCGCGGCCGAGCACGGTGTAGAGCTCGTCGATCGGCTTGCCCGGCAGCAGCGTGCGCAGGAACACCACCGCGTCGCCGACCGTGGGCAGGTCGGCGTGGAAATAGCTGCGCGAGTAGCTGAAAAGCTGCACCACCTCGGCGCGCAGGGTCAGCACCGCGTCGACCCGCAGCGCACCGTCCTCGTTGACCAGCGCGATCACGCACGGCGAGAAACTGCGTTCGCCGAACACCCGGCCGACCAGATAGGCGCGGCGTTCGCGATAGAACACCGTGTCCAGCAACTCCACCGCGCGCACCGGCTGCGGGCCCCAGTGCTGCAGATCCTCCTGCAGCCGCACCGCGATGCCGGCCGCGCAGCGGGTGCGGTGGGCGTAGGGCACGGCGAAAGGGTAGTCGTCGAGCACACGCATGAAGGTCTCGACCAAGCGGTCGCCGGACACCGCATAGCTGTGCCGTGCCACCGGGTGGGTGATCGCGTCGGTCGGCTCGATGTCCAGCGCCACGAACTCCAGCGCCGGGTCCACCCCGCGGGTCTTGAAGAAGCGCCGGGTCAGGGTGTTGAAGAAGGTCTTGTACAGCTCGCCGTCGAGCAGCGGCGCGACGGTGTCGGCGTAGGCCTCGCGCACCCGCGACCACAGCGCGCGTTCGCGCGCGCGCAGGCCCAGCCGCGTCTCCAGCGCCTGCCCGGCCTCGCCGACGCAGCGGTCGTACAGGGCGATGCGCTCGACCGCATCCTCGCGCGCGCCGTTCCAGTCGCCGCGCTCGAAGCGGCCTTGCGCGCGCCGGGTGATCGCGGCGAAGCGCGCGTGGTAATCGGCGAACGCATCGCGGATCTGGCCGGCGACGGCGACCGCTTCGGCAAGGGTGTCGGGGGCGGCGGACATGGCCGCAGTGTACGGCGCCGCGCGCGCGGCGGCGGCCCGCCCGCGGCCCGATGTTCCTTACCGATGAAACCGTCGTGCAGCCCCGGACACGGAATCCCGCGACCTCGCCCGCCAAGCGCAAACGCATGGCACAGAAGGTCCACTACGAGACCCAGCCCACCGCGCCGCACCCGAAGCCCCCCTGTAGGAGCGGCGCAAGCCGCGACCGCGAACCCACAGCTCGCGCCGCCCGCGCGATGTCGCAACCGCAACCCGCATCGCCCCGCAGCCCGCCCATCGAACCGCCCCGCACACCCCGCCGCCCGAACAGTTCCTACTGTCATTAGCGGCAAAACCTGATGCATTTCTCGAAAACATCGGAGTACCATCCGGCCCGACGGTGCAGGGATGCCTATACGCGCCGATCGGACCGGCCCGATGGGGGACCGTCCGGAGCGGCGCGCCGCCCCGAACGCATCGCCGGAACCGTTCGCCGCTCGCGTCTGTGCGCTCGAACCGGGGCTCTCACGCCCCGCGACTTTCCTGACGAGAGCGACACACAATGGTTCAGAAGATCATCATCGGCGTGCTGGCCGCGGCCTTGATCGCGGTCTGTTCGGTCTGGGGCTACAGCGCCTGGCAGAAGCGGCAGGCCGCCGCGCCCGCGCCGGCGCCCGCCGCCGCGCTGCCGGCGCCCAAGCCGGCCGAAACCGCCGCGCCCGCCGAGATCGCGCCGGTCGCGGCGCAAGCGGCGCAGGAAGAGAAGGCCGACGGCACCCACTTCACCTACAAGTACGTGTCCCCGCGCAATCCCGAGCTGCTGGCGATGTACAACATGGCCAGCGAGATCGACATCCTGCACCACCTGCCGGAGGTCAATCAGCTCGACGGCTGGCTGACCCTGCCGCGGCCGATCAACTTCATCACCGCCGAGTGCGGCACCATCAACGCCTTCTACGCCCGCGACAAGGGCGACGTGGTGCTGTGCTACGAGATGCTGGACCTGCTGGTGCGCCAGGGCGCGGCGGTGGTCCAGGCCAACGGCGGCAGCACCGGCGACCAGCTCAAGTACCTGATGGCGAACCTGCGCTTCCTGATGCTGCACGAGACCGGCCACGCCCTGGTCGACATGCTCGACCTGCCGCAGACCGGGCGCGAGGAAGACGCGGTCGACCAGCTCGCCACCACCTTGATGCTGTCGCTGGTCAGCTCCGACGAGTCCGACGGCGACATCGCCCAGAACCTGCAGATGGCGTCGAACTTCTTTCTGCTGACCGACGGCGGCAACCACGACATGGCCACCTACGCCGACGAGCATTCGGTCGGCGCGCAGCGCTTCTTCAACCTGCAGTGCATGATCTACGGCCACGACCCGGGCAAGTACCTGCGCATCGTCACCAGCGGCCGGCTGCCCGAGGCGCGCGCGCTGCGCTGCCAGGACGAGAGCAAGCAGATCACCCGCAACTGGCTGCGCCTGATCGAGCCGAACATCGCGCCGCGGCACCGCATGTCGCTCGAGGAAGAGCAGGCCAAGGTCCAGGCGATCAAGCAAAAGCAGGTCGAGAACTCGACCGCGCCGTACATGCGCTGACGCCCGTCGCGCAAGGCGTGCGAACATCGCGGGGCCCGCTGCGGCGGGCCCTTGCGCTGGCGCCTCGAAGCCGCGCCTGTCCTGCCGTCGAGTCTTTCGAAGCCCTCATGAATCCGTATCGCCCGATCGCGCTGAGCCTGCTGCTGTTGGCGCTGGCCGCCTGCGCCAAGCCCGCCGCCGAATCCGAACCCGCCGCCACGCCGCAGCAAGCGCGCGCCACCTTCCTCAGCGCCTGCGAGCGCCGCCTGAGCGGGCGCACCTCGCTGACCGCCGAGCGCATCGCCGGCTTCTGCGCCTGCTTCGCCGACGCGGCCGTGGCCAAGCACGACTTGAACCGCCTCAACGCCGAAATGGCCTCGGGCAGCGACGATGCGTTCAAGGCCACGCTCAAGGACGAATTCGAGCGGTGCAAGCGGCGCGGTTGAACGACTGCGCCGCTCGCGGTCGCCCCTGTAGGAGCGGCGCAAGCCGCGACCAACCGCAGCGGTGCGCGCGAGCGAACATCCCCGAAGTCCGGATGACCGGCGCATGTCGCTTTGTCCGCTTGTCCGGGCTTCGGACGGGACGCTTTCGTACATCGCTGCGGTTGGTCGCGGCTCGCGCCGCTCCTACAGGGAGTTTCCCCGCTATTGCGCGTGCTCGTCGGGCATCAACAGCACCAACGGCTCGCAGGCTTTCGCCGTGCAGCCCCAGCGCCGCTGATCGGCGCCGTCGGTCCAGGTCGCCGTCGCCGCGGCGTTGATCTCGAAGTCCCACTCGCGCCCCTGCGTGCGCAGGCGGCCCTTGATCGAGCACGGCAGCCAATAGAACGCGTCGTGGGTACCGTCGGGATACTCGCGGCCGGCAGCGAAGAACGCCGCGACCTGGCGCTCGCTCAGCCGCCACGCCGCGCAGGCTTCGCGCAGCGCGGGCTCGCGCCCTTGCGGGTCGTCGAACCGCGCCGCGTCCACGCGCAGCACGGTGAGCGCGGCGTCGCCGCCGGGCGGCGTATGCGCGCAGGCGGCCAGCAGCGACAGCGTCAGCGCGGCCAGGGCCGGCAGGCAGGCGCGTCGCAGGGACGCGCTCGTCGATGGCCGCCTCGAACGCGGCCGGTGTGTACGCAGTCGGGGTTTCATCGCACCTTCGGAAAATCCGCCGCCTTGCGCTCGAACGAATCGCGCGCTAATCCGGCATAGCAAACGAATGCCGCCACCGCCTGCTCGACGTTGGCGACGCTGAAATCCAGACCGGCGCCGCGCCCGCTCAGGCGCGAGAGCACCGAGCCGCGGCTCAGGCGGTCGCTGTGGAACGCGAATCCGCCGTCTTCGGCCGGACGCGCTTCGAGAAAATCGCGCTGGTCGCGGTACAGGCCGATGCCGTGGGCGCGATCGTGCAGCGCCGCCTGCGCCTGCGCCAGCAACTCGCCCAGGCTCGCCGTCGGCACCCGGCCCAGTTCTTCGATGGCGCCGTCGTCGTAGACGCGGTAAGCGCGCAGGTCGGTCGCCATGCTCATCGGCCGTCGAAGATCCGCAGCACCAGGTCTTCCACTTCCACCGGCTCGCCTGCGCGCCCGGCGGCGCGGCGCCATTCTTCCGGCGACGGCGGCGCGCTCGCGCGCGCACCGCCCCACAGCGAGGCGTTGATCGCGAACACCGCAGCGCCGCGGCGCACGCGCATCGGCGCGACCCGCTCCAGCGCCGCGCGCAGCGGGCCGGACACCGCGGCCGGCAAGGCCGGCGCGTAGTCCAGCCAGATCTTGCGCGCGCCGTCGGCGCGCACCGCGACGACAATGTAGCCCGACGCCGGCGCACCGGGCGCGGCCTGACGCAGGTGCTCCTGCGCGGCGGCGTTGAGCGCCTTGATGTAGGCGGCCAGCGGCTCGGCGCCGTCGATGCGTTCCTGCAGCGCCTCTTGCGGCTGCAGCAGCATGATCGAGTCGACCGTGTAGGGCGCTGCGGCGGACGCGGGCGAGATTCCAGCCAGCACGATCCCGGCCAGAAGCAGCAAAACCGACAGCAGCAAGCGCATGGGGCGACCTCGCGTCCGGTGTGAGGCGATGCGGCGGCCCGCGCGGGCGCGGGGCTTGCCGCGATCCTAGCGCAACCGGCCGTGGCTGGTATGCCGGCTGTCGTCCGCGTACAACGTTGCCTCGATAGCCCCCTGTAGGAGCGGCGCGAGCCGCGACCAACCGCAGCGATGTACGTGAGCGAGCTTTCCGAAGTCCGAATGACCGGCGCTTGTCGATTCGCCCGATTTTCGGATCTTCGGAGGGGGCGCTTTCGTACGTCGCTGCGGTTGGTCGCGGCTTGCGCCGCTCCTACAGGTAGCGGCCGTGGCATTCGGGGCGGACAAAAAAACGGGGCGCCGAAGCGCCCCGTTTTCTACAGCGTAAGCAGCGCAGCCACCTCAGAGATGCTTGATGATCTCGTCGGCGAACTCCGAGCACTTGACCTCGGTCGCGCCGTCCATCAGACGGGCGAAATCGTAGGTCACGCGCTTGGAGGCGATGGCCTTGTCCATCGCCGCGATGATCGCGTCGGCGGCTTCGGTCCAGCCCAGGTAGCGCAGCATCATCTCGCCCGACAGGATCACCGAGCCCGGGTTGACCTTGTCCAGGTCGGCGTACTTCGGCGCGGTGCCGTGGGTCGCCTCGAACACCGCGTGACCGGTCACGTAGTTGATGTTCGCGCCCGGCGCGATGCCGATGCCGCCGACCTGCGCGGCGAGCGCGTCGGACAGGTAGTCGCCGTTGAGGTTCAAGGTGGCCGAGACGTCGTATTCCTTCGGACGCAGCAGGATCTGCTGCAGGAAGGCGTCGGCGATGGCGTCCTTGATGATCAGGCCCGCGCCCGGCTTGCCTTCCGGAATCACGTGCCACGGGCCGCCGTCGAGCTCGACCGCGCCGAAGGCTTCGCGCGCGATCTGGTAACCCCAGTCGCGGAAGCCGCCTTCGGTGTACTTCATGATGTTGCCCTTGTGGACCAGGGTCACCGACTTGCGATTGTTCTCGATCGCGTATTCGATGGCCGCGTGGACCAGGCGGGTGGTGCCGAGGAAGGAGACCGGCTTGATGCCGATGCCCACGTCCACGCCGAGCTCGCGCTTGGGCGCGCCGACCGCGACCAGCTCGTCCTGCCAGGCGTCGATCTTGGCCTGGGTGCCGAAGCGGATCTTGTCGAAGGCCTGCGGGAACTCGGTCTGCAGGAAGTCGAGCACCTTCTTGGCGTCGGCGCTGCCGCCGGCCCATTCGATGCCGGCGTAGATGTCCTCGGTGTTCTCGCGGAAGATCACCATGTCGACATCGCCCGGCTTCTTGACCGGCGAGGGCACGCCTTCGAACCAGCGCACCGGGCGCAGGCAGACGTACAGGTCGAGCATCTGGCGCAGCGCCACGTTGAGCGAGCGGATGCCGCCGCCGACCGGCGTGGTCAGCGGGCCCTTGATGCTGACCAAGTAGTCGCGACAGGCCTGCACGGTCCCATCCGGCAACCAGGTGCCATACGTGTTGTTGGCTTTCTCGCCGGCATAGACCTCCAGCCACTCGATCTTCTTCTGGCCGCCGTAGGCCTTGGCGACCGCGGCGTCGAGCACGCGCACCGAGGCGCGCCAGATGTCGGGGCCGGTGCCGTCGCCTTCGATGAACGGGATGATCGGGCGGTCCGGCACGTTCAGGCCGGTCGGGGTCTTGGTGATCTTGGCGCCGCCGGAGGGCGGCGTCGCTACGAACTCGGTCATTACGATCTCCAGTGGGGCCGGCCGTGCGCGGGCGCATGGACGGTACAGGGTTCCTTGCGGCCCGCGGACGAGGCAGCGGGCCGGCCGGCCATTGTCGCGGTTCGGGGGAGGCGAGGCAAAGTGCGGGGTGGGTCGCTGTGTTGCGGGGCCGCCGCGCGGGCTTGCTATGGTGGAGGACGTGGATGACGCAGGCGAGGCGGGCGATGGCGGATCCGGTCTATGAGCGGCAGTGGCGCGACTACCGCTCGCGCCGGTGGTGGTTCTACGCCGTGTGGCTCGGTGGCTTCGCCGCGCTCGCGCTCATCGCCTTCGGCCTGCTCCCGCTGATTCCCAAGGCGATGGCGGGCCCGGTTTTCGTTGCGGCGGGCCTGGCCTGGATGCTGGGTTTCGTCGTCGTCGCGGTGCGGTTGCAGCGATTCGCCTGTCCGCGCTGCGACGGCGCGTTCTTCGTGACGTCGCTAAGCTACTGGCCGTTCGCGCGCGAGTGCCGTCACTGCGGACTGGCGCGGGATTGATCGAGCCGCGCGCCTGTAGATTCGGGAACGCCGAATGCGCGTACGCAGACGCGAGTCGTCGAATTGTGCTCCGGCTATGGATCGGAGGACCGTCATGGAAAAGGCGCTGATCGGCCTGATCGGCCTGCTGCTGATCGGTCTGGGCGTGCGCGCGATCGTCACCCGGCGCACGGACATCGACATCGGCGACACCGACTCCAGCGACTCCGGCAGCATCACGGTGCGCGGATGGGCGGCGATCCTCATCGGCGTGCTGGGCGTCGTCGCCGGGGTGGGCGTCATCGCCACGTTCGTGCTTTGAGCTCGGCCCGCAGCGGCCTGGCGTAGATCAAGCGTCGCGCCAATCCGCTGGCGTCAACGGCGCCATCCCATGCGCGATGCGCGCCCTGTCGCATTGCGCGCTCGGCGCGCCGTCTTCCCACGCCGCTTTGAGCTCGCGGCAGGGCGAGGGCCGCAGCGGGTAGATGCCGCAGTGCGCGTCGGTCGCGACATTGCCGCGCAATTGCTCGCAGCGCAGCGGCGCCGCGCCGTAGGTGCCGCGCATGACCACGCGGTGCGGGTCGAGCGGTTCGGTCAGTGCGGTCGGGGTCAGGCCGCCTTCGCAGGCGTCGGTTTCGCTCCAGTGGAACGCGACGCGGAAGCCGGCGCAGCAGGCGCCGCAGCGCAGGCAGGGGTGGGTGGCGTCGGGCATGGCCGGCGGGTCGTGGGCGGGGACGGCGCCGAGGGGCGCCGAAGGAGCGCGATTGTCGCACCCGCGCCGCGTCGGCCGACAGCGGCGGCGCCGCGCCGGGCTAGAAGTCGAAGCCGGTCAGCCACATGCCCAGCCCGACCGAGCCCAGCAGCGCCGCGATCAGGCCGAGCCGGCGGACCATGACCGCGTTCGCGGCCAGTCGTTCGGGCTGCAGTTTCCATTGCAGCAGCAGGCCGAGCGGGTAGGCCGGAATCAGCGCCAGTACGCCGCCGAGCCATACCCGCATGAAGGCGTCGGGCGACGGCAGGTTGAAGTAGCCGATCGCCGCGCCGACCAGCTCGCCCGCGATCACCAGGCCGGACAGGATCGGCACCTGCCACAGGTCCGCAAACGAATAGCTGAAGCCGAACTGCGATTCGCGCACGACGCTCGTCCCTGAAAGCGGTCTCCGCGATCAGGATACGCCCGCGCCGCGGCGGTCGCCGCGCCGGTTTAAGCGCGCGGCGATGGACGGGCGCTCAGACCCCGCAGCACTTCTTGTACTTCTTGCCGCTGCCGCACGGGCACGGCTCGTTGCGGTCCGGCGTCTCGGCGCGGCGCAGCGGTTCGCGCGGGGTCAGCGCCTCGATCCGGTGGTGCTGCAGGTCGGCGAGCATGCCGGGCAGGCCGGCGACGATCTCCAGGCGCTCGCGGTAGCTGACCGGGGTCGGCGGCGCGGCCGGGTCTTCGCCGAGCACCTCGCCGCTGGCCAGGCGGTCGAACAGGACGAAGATCTCGTCGATCCAGTCGTTCTCGTCCAGCCAGGTTTCCCAGGTCGCCTCGCGCAGCTCGACGCCGCGGAAGAAGCCCAGCGACCAGTCGCGGCCGACGTCGAGCTCGTCGGGCTGCTCGGTGTCGGGTTCCTCGGGCAGCCACAGCAGCGGGGCGAGGTGGTCGGGCAGGTCGTCGTCGCCGTGGCGCACGCGCGCGCTGACCATGTTCCAGTGGCCGATCAGCAGGGCTTGCACCTGCGCGGCCTCGGCCTCGTCGCTCCAGCGCGGTTCCTTGCCGCCCCACACCGCCGGCTGCCATTCGGCCGGGGCCGGGTGCTCGGGGCCGACCACCAGGGCGGAGAGGTAGCCGTCCAGCGCTTCCAGGTTGAAGCCCTTGTACGGCACGGCGCGCTGGTCGAGCAGGTCGGCCAGGCGTTCGATCTGGTCGTCGTCGAGATAGGCGGGGGCTTTCATGGCAGGGCTCGCGGGGGAAACGGGGCGTGCATGGTAGTCGCAAGCGCGTCGCCGCGGCGAAAATACCGCGCATGACTGCCCCAACTACGCGCCCCGCCCCACCCGCCGCCTGCCCCTGCGACCCTGCCCGCCTTTACGCCGCCTGCTGCGGGCCGCTCCACGCCGGCCAGGCCGCGGCCAGCGCCGCGGCGCTGATGCGCTCGCGCTACAGCGCCTACGTGCTGGGCGACCTGGAGTACCTGCGCGCGAGCTGGTCGCCCGAGACCTGCCCGGCCGAGCTCGACTTCGACCCGGCGGTGCGCTGGCTGGGACTGGAGCTCAAGCGCCAGCGCGAGGAGGGCGAGACGGCCGTGGTCGAATTCGTCGCCCGCTACCGCGTCGGCGGCGGCAGCGCGGTGCGCCTGCACGAGGTCAGCCGGTTCGCCCGCGTCGATGGGCGCTGGGTGTATGTGGACGGCGAGTTTCCGCGCGGTTGATGTCGCGGTAGCTCGCTGTAGGAGCGGCGCGAGCCGCGACTGCGACAACGCAACCACGATGAAACCTCGGTGCGTGTGCGACTCGGCGGGTGTCGGCGCGGGATTTTCGGTGTGCGTCGTAGCTGCGGTTTCGCGGTCGCGGCTTGCGCCGCTCCTACAAAAAGCAACCGCCGCATTCGCGCGAATCGAAGACAAAAAAAGGGCGCGGCCGTGAGGCCGCGCCCGGGCTTGCCCGCCCTTGAGGCGAGGAGGCTTACTTCTTGACTTCGAAATCCTTGCTCTGGACGACGTTGCCGTCCTGGGTGACTTCGACCTTGTACTTGCCTTCCGGGAAACCCTTCGGGCTGTTGATGTGGAACTCGGTCACGCCGCCGTTGGTGGCCTGGACGTCTTCGACCGGGTTCTCATGCACGGTCTGGCCGTCCTGGAAGGTCCACTTGGCGCCGAGCTTGGTCGCCACGGTGGCGGCCGGGTCGGAGGTGCTGGTGGAGACCGACGCGTAGATCGTGTCCTTCGGCTTGAACGCGGTCGCCGCGGCGGTGACCTTCTTGTCGGCGCCGATGGCGCTGCCCAGGTCGATGCTGGCGACGGTCGCGGTCGCAGCGACCGGAGCCGGAGCGGGTTCCGGAGCGGTCGGCGCCGGAGCCGGGGTTTCGGCGGCCGGCGGCGCGGGCGCGGGTTCTTCCTTCTTCTTGCAGCCCGCCAGCGCCAGCGAGGCGACCAGGGCGGCGGCGACAGCGTACGTGGTGCGATTGCGGATCAGCATGGTGGATCTCCTTGGAAAGCGATGAAGTGGAAAGCGTCGCGGCGCGCGCACGCGCCTCGTCGTGGACGATGCGTCAGTCGTTGACGGTCGGAATCTTCAGGATCTGGCCGGGCTGGATCTTGTCGGGATCGTCGAGCTGATCGCGATTGGCCTCGAAGATCGCGTTCCACTTGTTCGCCTTGCCGTAGAACTCTTTGGCGATATGCGACAGCGTGTCGCCCTTCTGGACCGTGTAGGTCTGCTCACCACCGCCGGTAATCTCGTCGGTCGAGCTCGAGCCGCCTTGGACGTCGCTGAAATCGGCTTTCTCTTTGATTTCGTCGGTGCTCGACACACCGCCTTGCACATCGGAAAAATCGGCTTTCTTATCCGGGGTAGTCATGGGTAGAGGGCTCCTGCCGTGTTGGCGGGGGCACCATGACACGGCGCTTGTTAAAAAGACATAGCGCCCGCGTGAACTTTGATGATGAAACTGAATGGGGATATGACGAGCTTAAGGCGCCGTCGCGCGGCCGAAGTGCCGGCAGGCACCGGCTCCGCGCGGAACCGGTGCCTGCGGACGCGTCATTGCCGTTCGTCGCGACCCGCGGCAGGCGCGTCCAGGCCGGGGCTGCCGCGCCAGGGATTGATGTCCAGGCCGCCGCGGCGGGTGTAGCGCGCTTCCACCGACAGCCACTGCGGCGCGGCGATGCGGGTCAGGTCGGCGTGGATGCGCTCGACGCATTGCTCGTGGAATTCGGCGTGGTCGCGGAACGAGACCAGGTAGCGCAGCAGGCCGGCCCGGTCCAGGCGCGGGCCGCGATACGCAATGACCACCCGCGCCCAGTCCGGCTGCCCGGTCACCGGGCAGTTCGACTTGAGCAGGGCCGAGCTCAGGGCTTCTTCGACGATCTCGCCGGCGTCGGCGGACAGGTGTCCGGCGTTGGGCGGGCCGTAGTCGTCGATGGCCACGTCGAGGCCGTCGATCGATTCGACCGCGCCGTCGCCGCCGATCGGCGGCAGGCCGAAGGCGACCGCGACCGGCGCGCCGGCGGCGGCGCTGAGGTCGGCGGCGATGGTGTGCAGCACCGCCTGGGCGCTGTCGAAACGGCTGGAATTGAACGAATTCAGATACAGCTTGAGCGACTTGGATTCGATCAGGTGCGGCGAAGTCGCCGGCACCGACACGGTCGCGGTGGCGACCTGCGGTTTGCCGCGCGGGTCCAGCCAGCTCAGTTCGTAGGCGTGCCAGCGGTCGTGGCCGACGAACGGCGGCGCGGCGTCGTCGACGCCGATGTGCTCGCGGCCGAGCGCGCGGGCGATGGGGAACAGCAGCGAGGCGTCGTACTCGCGCGGGTAGTCGACGTGGCGGCCGAGGGGGAGTTCGTGGGCGGTCATGGCGGTATTTTAGCCGCTGCGGCGGGGTTCGCCCCGGGCCGCGGGTTTGCGCGGGGCGGCGCAGTTCGCGGTCGCGGCTCGCGCCGCTCCTACAGGTAGCCCATGTAGGAGCGGCGCGAGCCGCGACCAACCGCAGCGACGAACGCAAGCGCCGTCGCCGAAGCCCGGAAAATCGTCGGATCGTCGGATCGTCGATCCCAGACCACGATCCCGGCCCGTTCCGCCGCTTTCGTGGTTGCGAGCCGCGCCCGCGAAGGACGGATGTGAGCAAACGCGAACCTACCGCTCACCCCGCCTTAGGCGCGTTCAGATAATCCAGCGTCACCTGCAGCATCGCCCGCAGCCCCAGGTCCAGCGAGCTCTCGTCGAGCTTGAACTTGGGCGAGTGGTTGCTCGGCGCCGTCGCCGGATCCACGCCCTTCTCGGTCGCGCCGACGAAGAAGAACATCGCCGGCACTTCCTTGGCGTAGTAGGAGAAATCCTCCGCGCCCATCACCAGCGGCATCTCGATCACGTTGGCCTCGCCGGCCACGGCCTTCAGGCTCGGCAGCATGCGCGCGGTCAGCGCCGGGTCGTTGTAGGTGACCGGGTTGCCGTCCTGGTCGGGCACCTGCGCTTCGGCGTGCGCGCCGTGCGCGGCGCTGACGTGCTCGGCGACGTTCTTGAGGTCCTTGAAGATCGCCTGGCGCATGCCTTCGTCGAAGGTGCGGATGGTGCCGATCATTTCCACGTCGTCGGGAATGATGTTGTAGCGGATGCCGCCCTTGATCGCGCCGAAGGTCACCACCGCCGGCAGCTTGGCGATGTTGGTGCGGCGGCTGACGATGGTCTGCGCGCTGCCGATCACGTCGGCGGCGGCGACGATCGGGTCGACGCCCATCCACGGCGTCGAGCCGTGGCTCTGGCGGCCCTTGATCTTGATGCTGAAGCGGTCGGAGGCCGCCATCAGCGGGCCGCCGCGCACGCCGAGCTGGCCGGCGTTCAAGGTCGAGAACACGTGCAGGCCGAACACCGCTTCGGGCTTGAAGTCCTTGAACAGGCCGTCCTTGAGCATCAGCGAGGCGCCGCCTTCCTCGTTGGCCGGCGCGCCTTCTTCGGCCGGCTGGAAGATCAGCATCACCTGGCCCGGCAGGTCTTTCTTCATCGCCACCAGCGCGTCGGCGATGCCGAGCAGGATGCCGGTGTGGGCGTCGTGGCCGCAGGCGTGCATGACGCCGACGGTCTCGCCGCGGAAGGTCGCGGTGGCTTTCGACGCGAACGGCACGTCGACCTGTTCGGTCACCGGCAGCGCGTCCATGTCGGCGCGCAGGGCGATGCGCGGGCCGGGCTTGCCGCCTTCGATGATCGCCACCACGCCGTGCCTGGCGATGCCGGTGCGCGGCTTGAGCCCGAGCTTGCGCAGGTGCTCGGCGACCTTGGCCGAGGTGCGCTCCTCGCGGTTGGACAGCTCCGGGTTCTGATGGAAGTCGCGGCGCCAGGCGACCACGTTGGCCTGGACCTTGGCCGCGGCGGCGGCGACCTCGGGGCGCTGCGCCGCGGGCGAAGCCGCCGCTTGCGCGGACGCGGCCAGCGGCAGCGCGGCCAGCGCGGAACAGGTCAGGGCGCAGCTCAACGCGACGGACAGCGGACGCTTCATCGACGGACTCCGGCGGGAAAGTCCCGATGCTAGCCGATGCGGCCAGCCCGGGCTGCGCGACGTTGGTCGCGAGAACTTACCGCGCGGTCCTCACAGCTCGATCAGGCCCGGCGCCGGCGCCAGCGGCGAGCCGAATCCGAGCGCGGCGTAGACCTGTTCGGTGTAGCGCTGGCGCGCGCTCGGCCGGCCCAGCCGCCAGCGCAGTTGCAAGGCCGCCACCGGCAGCCAGATCGCCGCGTCGATCAGCCCGACCAGCGCCGCGACGTCGGCCAGCACGCGCTGCCACGGCGTGGAAGCACCGATGGCGAGGCTGAAACCGGGTATCGCCGCGCAGGCCAGCAGCGACAGGCCGAGCGTCCACCACAGCGCCGCGCGCAGCATGCGCGGGGTGTAGCCGACCGGGGCGATGTCCAGCGCGAGCCAGCGGAACGCGCTGTGGCAGGCGTAGGCGGCGCCGTCTTCATGATTGCGCAGCGCCACCACCGCGCCGGCCTCGGCTTGCCGCGCGTCGTCGCGCGCATCGGCGCGGTAGCGCTGCGCGAGCAGGTCGACGCGGTCGCCTTCGGCCAGCGGCGGCGCCGCCGGCCCGGCCGGCGCCAGCGGCACATACAGCGCTACGCGCCGGCGCTCGAGGTCGAAGCGATACACCGCGAATTCGACCCGCGCGCCGTGGCGGCCGCCGGGGCTGAGGGTCTGCACCGTGCGTTGCAGCCGCCGCACCGCGCCGCTCAGGCGTAGCGGCGCGGCCGCGCCGCGTTGCGCATCGGTTGCCGGAGCATCCACGTCTCAGGGCCCGTGCAGGTAATCCAGCGCCACCTGCAGCATCGCCTTGGTGCCGACGTCCAGCGAACCCTCGTCGAGCATGAAATTCGGCGAGTGGTTGATCGGTGCCTTGGCCGCGTCGCTGCCCTTCGCGGTCGAGCCGACGAAGAAATAAAAACCCGGCACGGTGTTGGCGAACTGGGAGAAATCCTCGGCCACGGTCACCAGGCCCGACTCGACCACGTTGGCCTCGCCGGCCGCGCGCCGCAGCGACGGCAGCACGCGCCGGGTCAGCGCGGCATCGTTGATCGTGGCCGGGGCGTTGTTGACCACGGCCAGCTCGGCGCTGGCGCCGGCGGCGTGGGCGTAGTCGTCGGCGGTGCGGCGCAGGCGCGCGATCACGTCCTCGCGCACGGCCGGGTCGAAGGTGCGCAGGGTGCCGACCAGCTTGGCTTCGTCGGGAATGATGTTGAAGCGCACGCCGCTGTTGAACTGGCCGGCGGTCAGCACCACCGGGGTCGCGGCGATGTTGACCTGGCGCGCGATCAGGCTCTGGCTGGCGAGCAGGATCTGCGCGCCGACGGTGATCGGGTCGACGCCGTCCCACGGCCGCGAGCCGTGGGTCTGCTTGCCGCGCACGGTCAGGCTCCATTCGTCGGCGCTGGCCAGCATCGGGCCGCTGCGGTAGCCGATCTGGCCGACGTTGAGCCCGGCCCACACGTGCAGGCCGAACACCGCCTCGGGCTTGAAGTCCTTGAACACGCCCTGGTCGAGCATGAGCTTGGCGCCGAATGGTTCGCCCGCGGTCGGCGGCCCTTCTTCGGCCGGCTGGAACACGAACATCACCTCGCCCGGCAGCTGGTCCTTCTGCGCCGCCAGCGCGGTGGCGACGCCGAGCAGGATCGCCACGTGCGCGTCGTGGCCGCAGGCGTGCATCACCCCGACCGGCTGGCCGCGGTAGTCGGCGGTGACCTTGGAAGCGAACGGCAGGCCGGCCGGTTCGGTCACCGGCAGCGCGTCCATGTCGGCGCGGATGGCGATGCGCGGCCCGGGCTTGCCGCCCTTGAGCACCGCGACCACGCCGGTATGCGCGATGCCGGTGCGCGGCTGCAGGCCGAGCTTGCGCAGCTGGTCGGCGATGAGTTGCGCGGTGCGGGTTTCGTGCTGGCCCAACTCGGGGTGCTGGTGGATGTCGCGGCGCCAGGCGACGACGCGGCTTTGCACCGACTGCGCGGCTTGGGCGACGGCGGCGGAGTCGGCGGCGGGGTTGGCGTTCTGGGCGAACGCGGGGGCGGCGGCGAGGCCGAGCGCGAGCAGCGCCGGCAGACGGAAACGAGGGGGCATCGCGAAACTCCGGCGAATAAAGGAAATCGGCTCGGCGACAGGATCGGCCGTTGTGGGAGGGCCTTCAGGCCCGACGCTTTGCGCTCCGATCGCGGCGACCGGAAACAAAAGCATCGGGCCTGAAGGCCCTCCCACAACCGTCGGCCCCGCCGCGACAACATCCGATGCTAAGGCCGAAGCCGCGATGGGCGATACCCGCAGCGGCCGCCGTTGCCGTCGGGCCGGTTCGCCCAGGATCGACCGGCGGCCCCGTGATAGCAGTCACAGGCCGCGGCGACCCCCTCGCGCATGCTGTCGCAGGCCGCCCGGCCCGCCGACCAAGGAGCAGGTTCGCATGCCTTCGATCCGTCATCGCACCGTGATGTTCGCCGCCGCATTCGCGCTCGCCGCAGGATTCGCCAGCAGCGCGGCCGCCCAGCGCAACTGCAGCATCTGCACCGGCATCTACGACCGTTGCATGGCCCAGCCCGATGCCAGCGAGTACGAGTGCGTGCTCGAACACAACCGCTGCGCCAAGTCGCTGGGCTGCCCGTTCAAGCCGCAGACCTGAGTTCCGCTGCCGCACGCACCGCAGCCGCCGAGCGGCCGTCGGCGCGTGCGTCGTTTCGCCACCGGCCCGCGCGCCGCCGCGGCGCGCGCCCGCCTCGACCAAGGAGAAGGTTCGTATGCATGGGATTCGCCACAAGACGCTGTTTCTCGCGGTATTCGTGTTCGCCGCCGGTTTCGCCGGCAGCGCGTTCGCGCAACGCAATTGCAGCTGGTGCACTGCGATCTACGACAACTGCATGGCCCAGCCCGACGCCGACCAGGGCCTGTGCGCGCGCGAGCACAACCGCTGCGCCGAGCCGATCAACTGCCCGCTGATGCCCGAGTTCTGAGGCCGCGGCGCGCACGTCCACACATCCAGGAGCCCGTTCCCATGCGACCGATTCGCCACGCGATGTCGTTCCTCGCCGTATTCGTATTCGCCGCCGGTTTCGCCGGCAGCGCGCTCGCCGATCCGAACTGCAACCACTGCCTCGCCCTCTACGACAACTGCATGGCCCGGCCCGGCAGCGACGAGACGCAGTGCATTCGCGAGCACAACCAATGCGCCGGGCCGATCAACTGCCCGGTGATGCCCGAATAAGCGCCCCCGTACGACCGCGCGCGCCGTGCGCGCGGCGTGTCGATCCAGACCCATCGACCCAAGACCAAGGAGAAGGTTTGTATGCGTTCGATTCGCCACAAGACCCTGTTCGTCGCCGCGTTCGCGTTCGCCGCCGGTTTCGCCACCGTCGCCAGCGCGCTGCCGGCGCGGTGCGCGCCGTGCCGGCAGATCTACGACGACTGCATGGCCGGGCCCAACCCGAGCTATGAGGTCTGCGCGCGCCAGTACAACGAGTGCGTGCCGCCGGGCTGCATGCTGATGCCGCTGCCGTTGGATCCCTGAGCCGCATCGCGCCGTCTTGCGCCGGACTCCGGCGCCATCCATCCACGACCAAGGAGTAGGTTCGTATGCATCCGATTCGCCGCCGCTTGACCCTGTTCGCCGCCGCGTTCGTATTCGCCGCCGGTTTCGCCGGCACTGCCGTGGCCGGCAGTTGCTGGGACTGCCTGCAGATCTACAACGACTGCATGAACGAGCCGGGCACCACCCAGAGCCGGTGCGCGCACCGCCACAACCTGTGCGCCCAGCCGATGAACTGCCCGCTGATGCCGGAATCCGAAATCGAATAAGCGTTCGACCCGCGGGCGCGCTGCGGCGCGCCCGCGCACCGGCGGCAGCGCACCGGCCCCGGTCGCCGATCACCGGTCGCCGGTCGTCGGTAGCGACGTGGCCCCGCCCTTGAAGCCGCCCAAGCGCCGCCTTTCGCAACCGCGCGCCCCCGGATTTGCCCCGCCGCCGCCCCGGGCCTAAAATGAGAATGGTTATCGTTTGCCGGCGCGCAGGACGCCGCGGCCGCGATCGCGCCCTTCTCCGCTTCCGCCCAGGCCCACATGTCCCACACCGCTCCCCGTCCGCGCCCGCTCGGCCGCGCGATCCGCCTCGCCCTGACCGGCCTGCCGCTGCTGGCCGCCGCCTTCGCCGCGCCCGCCGCCGACGCGCCCGCCGCGACCACGCTCGACAAGGTCCAGGTCCAGGCGCCGATCGCCAAGCGCAGCCAGACCGTGACCAAGACCGACACCCCGCTGATCGAGGTGCCGCAGTCGGTCTCGGTGATCACCGCCGAGCAGATGCGCGAACGCGGCATCCAGGGCATCGAGGAAGCGGTCTGGTACACCGCCGGCGCCCAGGGCGGCGGCTACGGCCAGGACACCCGCAGCGACTGGCTGTTGGTGCGCGGCTTCAGCCCGGCGCGCTACATGGACGGGCTGACCCTCACCGACGGCGTGTGGACCGGCGGCACCCGCATCGAGCCCTACGGCCTGGAGCGGCTGGACGTACTCAAGGGGCCGTCGTCGGTGGCCTACGGCGCGATGCCGCCGGGCGGCCTGGTCAACATGGTCAGCAAGCGGCCGACCACCGACACCCTGCGCGAGGTCGAAGTCACCCTTGGCAATTACGACCTGCGCCAAGCCGCGTTCGATTTCGGCGGCGCGCTCGGCGAAAACGGCACGCTCAGCTATCGCCTCACCGGCCTGGCCCGCAACAGCGACAACATCGTCGATTACGTCAAGGACGACCGCTATTTCTTCGCCCCCGCGCTGACCTGGAAGCCGAGCGAAGACACCCAACTGACCGTGCTGGCGCGCTGGCAGAAGGCCGACACCGCGCAGGGCGGCGGCTTCCTGCCCGCGGCCGGCACCTTGCTGCCGAACCCGAATGGCAAGATCCCGCGCGAGCGCTACACCGGCGAGCCGGGCTGGAACGACTACGTCAAGACCATGCAGTCGATCGGCTACGAGCTCAGCCATCGTTTCAGCGATGCGCTGACCTTCCGCCAGAACCTGCGCTACGGCAAGGTCGATGTGGACCACGACGCCGGCGTCGGCGCGTTCGGCCTGCAGGACGACCAGCGCACGCTGACGCGCTACTACTTCCCGCTGGAAGAGCAGTCCAAGTCGTTCGCGGTCGACAACAACGTCGAATGGAAGTTCGGCGCCGGCAACTGGGACCACACCGTGCTCGCCGGCATCGACTACCGCCGCCTGGAAAGCGACTACAGTTCGGCGTTCGCGTTCGGCGCGCCGTCGCTGGACATCTTCAACCCGGTGTACGGCGCGCCGATCGTCAAGCCGGCCTACACCTCGCGCACCGATAAGCTGCAGCAACAGATCGGCGTGTACGTGCAGGACCAGATCCGCATCGACCGCTGGGTGATCACCGCCGCCGGCCGCCAGGACCGCGTGCGCACGCGCACCGACCAACTGCTGGCCAATCCGGTCACGCGCGAACGCCAGAACGACAGCAAGTTCTCCGGGCGCGTGGGCGTGAACTATGTGTTCGAGTCGGGCTGGGCGCCGTATGTGGCCTGGTCGCAATCGTTCGAGCCGACCGTGGGTGAGGACGCCAATGGCAATTCGTTCGTGCCGACCACCGGCGAGCAGATCGAGGCGGGCCTGAAGTTCCAGCCCGCCGACGGCCGCGCGCTGCTGACCTTGGCCGCCTACGAGATCAAGCAGAAGAACACCCTGACCGTCGATCCGGTCCACACCCTGTTCTCGGTCCAGCAGGGCGAGACCCGCGTGCGCGGCGCCGAGCTGGAAGGGCGCTGGAATTTCGCCAACGGCCTGAGCGTGTACGGCGCCTACACCTACACCGATTCGGAAGTGACCCGCAGCAACGACGCCGGCGCGCTGGGCAAGCAGATCGCGCTGCAGCCGCGCAACGTCGCGTCCCTGGGCGCGGACTACACCATCGGCTACGGCGCGCTGTCGGGCCTGGGCTTCGGCGCCGGCGTGCGCTACACCGGCGAGCACTACGGCGACACCTACAACCAGTGGAAGACGCCGTCGTACACCTTGTTCGACGCCGCCGTGCATTACGACCTGGACGCGTGGCGCTTCCAGCTCAACGCCAGCAACCTCAGCGACAAGGAATACGTGTCGGTGTGCAACAGCGCGGCGTGGTGCTACTACGGGTATCCGCGCACGGTGACGGCGTCGGTGCGGTATCGCTGGTGAAGCGTTGACGCGCCGCCGCCGCATGGTTCGGCGGTGGCGGGTTTCGTCGTAGGTGCGGGTTCGCGGTCGCGACTTGCGTCGCTCCTACAGTCGCTGCGTTGCGACATCTGCCCCCTGTAGGAGCGACGCAAGTCGCGACCGCGCAGCGGCAGATCGCGCGGCAACCGCGGTCGCTGCAATCGCCGCCGCACCGGCCCGAAAAAAACGGGACGCAGCGTCGCCGCTGCGTCCCGCACACGCGGCTCAGCGACCGATCATCGCCATGCCCGCTTCGGTGTAGCGGTCGCCCGCGACCGAGCCGGGGGCGAACACCGCGTTGAGCGTGGCCAGTTCCTCGGCCGAGACGACCACATCCACCGCGCCGAGGTTGTCGTCGAGGTACTTGCGCCGCTTGGTGCCCGGGATCGGCACCAGGTGCTCGCCCTGCGCCAGCACCCAGGCCAGCGCCAGCTGCGCCGGCGTGCAGCCCTTGTCGGCGGCCATCGTCTTGACCTGCGCAGCCAGCTCCAGGTTGCGGGCGAAGTTGTCGCCCTGGAAACGCGGCGTGCTCAGGCGGAAGTCGTCGCTGCTCAGCGTCTTGGCGTCGGTGATCGCGCCGGTCAGAAAGCCGCGGCCGAGCGGGCTGTAGGGGACGAAGCCCACGCCCAGGCGCTCGCAGGTTTCCAGCACGCCGTTGCGCTCCGGGTCGCGCGTCCACAGCGAATATTCGCTTTGCACCGCGGTGATCGGATGCACCGCGTGGGCGCGTTCGAGCGTCTGCGCCGAGGGCTCGGACAGGCCGAGATAACGCACCTTGCCCTGACGGACCAGGTCGGCCATCGCGCCGACGGTGTCCTCGATCGGCACGTTCGGGTCGACGCGGTGCTGGTAGTACAGGTCGATGTGGTCGGTGCGCAGGCGCTGCAGGCTGCCTTCGACCGCGCTGCGCACGTACTCGGGGCGGCCGCTGACGGTGCGCGCGGCGGGGTTGGCCGGGTCGTTGACGAAGCCGAACTTGGTCGCCAGGAACACCTGCTCGCGGCGGCCCTGCAGGAAGCCGCCGATCAACACCTCGTTGGTGTGCGGGCCGTAGATGTCGGCGGTGTCGAGGAAGCTCGCGCCGCGCTCCAGCGCGCGTTCGAGCGTGGCCAGCGATTCGCCGTCGTCGGCAGCGCCGTAGGCGAAGCTCATGCCCATGCAGCCCAGGCCGAGCGCGGACACGGTGGGGCCGTTGCGGCCGAGGCGGCGGGTCGGAAGCGTAGTCATTGCGGCGGTTCTCCATGATCGGGGGGAGAGACGGGACGCGGCGGGCGGGGGAGCCGCCGCGGCGCCCGGGGAGGGCGTGCGGGCACTGTAGGGCGGCGCGATTGCGCGAAAAACCGGCTTAGTCCTCATGCGTCATGAAGAATGTCTTCATAATCGCTGTCGACCCCGCCGGAGCCGCCGCCATCGCCGCCCATCCACTGCCCGCCGTGCTCGGCTTCGCCCGGGTCGCCCACTTCGGCAGCTTCACCCGCGCCGCGGCCGAGCTGGAGGTCTCGCCCTCGGCGCTGTCGCAGAGCGTGCGTGCGCTCGAAGCCCGGCTCGGCGTGCGCCTGCTCAACCGCACCACCCGGCGGGTGGCGCTGACCGAGCACGGCGCGCGCTTCCTCGAACGCATCCAGCCCGGGCTGGCGCAGATCCAGGCCGCCTTCGACGACCTCGACGACGTCCGCCACCGCCCGACCGGGCGGCTGCGCATCAACGTCGGCCGCACCGCGCTGCGGATCATGATCGAACCATTGCTGCCGCGGTTCATGGCGCGCTACCCGGAACTGGAAGTGGAGCTGTTCGCCGACGACACCCTGGCCGATCTGGTCGCCGAGGGGTTCGACGCCGGCATCCGCCTGGGCGAGAGCCTGGCGCGCGACATGGTCGCGGTGCCGTTCGGCGGGCCGCAGCGGCAGGTGATCGTCGGCGCGCCGGCGTACTTCGAACGCCATCCGCCGCCGCGCACGCCGCAGGATCTGGCCGAGCACGACTGCATCCGTCTGCGCTTGCCCGGCAGCCGCCGGCTGTATCCGTTCGAGTTCAGCCGCGATGGGCGCGATTTCGATGTTGAGGTGCGCGGGCGGCTGATTCTCAACGAAGGCGCGCACATTCTGTCGGCGGCGCGCGCGGGGTTGGGGTTGGCGCAGGTGTTCGAGCCGTCGGCGCGTGCGGATGTGCGCGAGGGGCGGTTGGTGGAGGTGTTGTCGGAGTGGTTGTCGCCGTTTCCGGGGTTCTACATCTATTACCCGGAGCGTAAGCAGTTGCCGATGAAGTTGCGGGTGTTCGTGGATTTTTTGCGTGAGCAGGTTTGGGAGTAGTGGCAGTGCGTCGCGATGGCGTCGCGGGTGCGGTGTCGTGGTCGCGGCTTGCGCCGCTCCTACAGTCGGATACGAAACTGGCCGGAGACCCTGTAGGAGCGACGCGAGTCGCGACCAACCGAAGCGACGTAGCTCCGCCGAACTCGCCCGAAGACCCGAAGCTCCCACGCCGTCATTCCGGCGAAAGCCGGAATCCAACCGCAGCGAC
>NZ_FNOG01000011.1:109747-125597 GCF_900106525.1 Lysobacter enzymogenes | reverse complement strand
CGGCGCGAGCCGCGACCACGCCAATGCAACTACGACGAAACCTTCGCAATGGCTGCATTCTCGCGGTCGCGACTTGCGTCGCTCCTACAGGGGGCGTTCCGCGGTGGCTTTCGTCGTTACTCGGATGACGAGTGAGGACAAGCGGCAATCCAAAGCTTCCGTCCGCAAGCGGCCGGGTCACTTTCTTTGTCTTGCCAAAGAAAGTAACCAAAGAAAGGCGCTTTCCTTGTTTTCGGATCAAGAGCCACTATGGTTCGGTGCTTTCGCGGGGATGCGCCACACAGGCCATCCATGGCCTGGGTGGCGCACGGCGCGCGTCCTGCGCGCCGCCCTTCGGGTCTACGATTGCCTGTGGCGAGTTCGGGGCGGCGGGGGGAGCGAAGGGCAAGAGCAGGTGCAGGTGCAGGTGCAGGTGCAAGAGCGACAGCCGCTCGACCCGGGCCTGCGCCTCCCGTCGCCACCAACAGGACTTCCAGCCCAGGCCCATACGCCCCACGGCGGGTTAGCCTGCCGGTCTTGTCCGTCCCAGGTAACCGCTCCATGCCCAGCCATCGCCTGCTCGCCCTCGCCCTCGCCAGCGCGCTAGCCGCGCCGGCCTTCGCCCAGACGCCGCCGGCGCCCCTGGAACGCAAGGGCCAGGACGCCGACAAACCGGCCGCCCAGCTCGAGCAGGACGCGCTCAAGCCCGCCGGCACCGACCCGGCGCGCGCGCCGGCGGCCAGCGCCAAGGGCGCGGCCAAGGCCGCCGACAAGGACGAGAAGAAGTGGGACGTCAACGCCGCCCACGGCCCGACCAAGGCCATCGCCTTCGACACCGACGAAGGCACCTGGATGGACCTGGACGTGTCCCCGGACGGCCGCGAGATCGCGTTCTCGCTGCTCGGCGACATCTACCTGCTGCCGATCGGCGGCGGCCAGGCGCGCCGCATCAGCAACGGCCCGGCCTGGGACGTGCAGCCGCGGTTCTCGCCCGACGGCCGCCAGATCGCCTTCACCTCCGACCGCGGCGGCGGCAACAACCTGTGGCGGATGAACCGCGACGGCGGCAATCCGGTGGCGGTGACCAAGGAAGACTTCCGCCTGCTCAACAACCCGGCCTGGACGCCCGACGGCCAGTACCTGATCGGCCGCAAGCACTTCACCGGCGAGCGCTCGCTCGGCGCCGGCGAGCTGTGGATCTACCACGCCGCCGCGGGCGGCGGCGGCCTGCAGCTGACCAAGCAGAAGAACGACCAGCAGGATCTCGGCGAACCGGCGGTGTCGCCGGACGGGCGCTACGTCTACTACTCCGAAGACGTCACCGGCGGGCCTACTTTCCAGTACAACAAGAACCCGCACGACACCATCTACGCGATCAAGCGCCTGGATCGCCAGACCGGCAAAACAGCCACGGTGATCGACACCGGCGGCGGCGCGGTACGGCCGCAGCCCTCGCCCGACGGCAAGTCGCTGGCCTTCGTCAAGCGCATCCGCGAGAAGTCGGTGCTGCACGTGCTCGACCTGGCCAGCGGCGAAGCCCGGCCGGTGTGGGACGGGCTCTCGCACGACATGCAGGAAGCCTGGGCGATCTTCGGCCCCTACGCGAACTTCGCCTGGACCCCTGATTCCAAGTCGGTGGTGATCTGGGCGCAGGGCAAGCTGTGGCGGGTGGACATGGCCAGCGGCAAGCCGGCCCCGATCGCGTTCAACGCGCACATCGAACAAACCGTGGCGCAGGCGCTGCGCTTCGAACAGAAGCTCGACGCCGGCCGCTTCGACCCGAAGATGATCCGCGACGTCGCCACCAGCGCCGACGGCAAGACCCTGATCTTCCACGCGGTCGGCCAGCTGTGGCGCAAGCGCCTGCCCGACGGCAAGCCCGAACGACTGACCGGCAACGACAATCTCTACGAATACCAGCCCAGCTTCAGCGCCGACGGCTCCAAGCTGCTCTACACCACGTGGTCGGACGCCGCGCTCAGCGCGATCTACGTCACCGGCGCGAACGGCGGCGGCGGCAAGCGCCTGACCCAGGACAAGGGCTTCTACTACGGCCCGCGCTTCTCGCCCGACGGGCGCCGCATCGTCTACGCCAAGACCGGCGGCGGCGGCCTCACCGGCAGCCTGTGGTCGGTCGACCGCGGCATCTACGTGATGGGCGCCGACGGCGGCAAGCCGGTGCGCGTGGCCGCCAGCGGCGAGTCGCCGCAGTTCAGCGCCGACGGCACGCGCGTGTACTACCTCACCGGCGGCGGCCTGAAGAAGAAGCTGATGTCGGTCGGCTTGAACGGCGAGGACGAACGCGAAGTCTTCAACCTCAAGTACGTCGATTCGATCAGCATCAGCCCCGATGGCAAGTGGGTCGCGTTCACCGAACTGTTCAACGCCTATGTCGCGCCGATGATGACCGGCACCGGTTCGGTCGAACTGAGCAAGGACAGCAAGGCCTTGCCGGTGGCGCCGGTCAGCGCCGATGTCGGCAGCTATCTGCATTGGTCGGCCGATTCCAGATCGCTGCACTGGATGGTCGGCAACCAGTACCACTCGCGCGCGCTCAACCAGGCCTTCGCGTTCCTGCCGGGCGCGCCGGCCAGCATCGCCAAGCCCTCGGCCGACGAGCGCGGCGTCGCGGTCGGGCTGGAGGTTCCGGTGTACGCGCCCAAGGACACCGTCGCCTTCACCCACGCGCGCGTGGTGACCATGCGCAACGCCGACAACGGCCAGGAAGTGATCGAAGACGGCACCGTGGTGGTACGCGGCGATGAAATCGTCGCGGTCGGCCCGAGCGCGCAGGTGACGGTGCCGGCCGGCGCGCGCAGCATCGACGCCAGCGGCAAGACCATCCTGCCGGGCTACATCGACGTGCACGCCCACGCCGCCCACTTCGGCCAGGGCGTGGTACCGCAGCAGAACTGGGCCTATTACACCAACCTCGCCTTCGGCATCACCACCATGCACGACCCCTCGGCCACCACCGAGTTCGTGTTCTCCGAATCCGAACTGGTCAAGGCCGGCAAGATGGTCGGCCCGCGCGTGTTCTCGACCGGCACGATCCTGTACGGCGCCGACGGCGACTTCAAGGCGGTGGTCAATTCGCTCGACGACGCGCGCGGCCACCTGCGCCGGATGAAGGCCAACGGCGCGTTCTCGGTCAAGAGCTACAACCAGCCGCGACGCGAGCAGCACCAGCAGATCAACCAGGCCGCGCGCGAACTCGGCATGCTGGTGGTCGAGGAAGGCGGCTCGACCTTCAACCACAACCTGCCGATGATCCTCGACGGCGCCACCGGCATCGAGCACAACATCCCGGTCGCTCCGCTGTACAAGGACGTGGTCGAGCTGTGGCGGCAGACCGACGTACGCAACACGCCGACCCTGGTAGTGAGCTACGGCGGGTTGTCCGGCGAGTACTGGTGGTACGCGCGCGACAACGTCTGGGAAGACAAGAAGCTCAACCGCTTCTTCCCGCGCGAAACGCTGGACGCGCGCTCGATCCGCCGCGAAACCGCGCCGGACTGGGATTACTGGCACGTGCAGGTGGCCAAGTCGGTCAAGAAGCTGCGCGACGCCGGGATCAAGATCCAGGTCGGCGGCCACGGCCAGTTGCAGGGCCTGTCGGCGAACTGGGAAATCTGGATGCTGACCCAAGGCGGCATGAGCAACTTCGAAGCGCTGCGCGCGGCGACCATCGACGGCGCCGATTACCTGGGCCTGTCGAAGTCGCTGGGTTCGCTGGAAACCGGCAAGAAGGCCGACCTGGTGGTGCTCAACAGCAATCCGCTGGAGAACATCCGCGCCACCATCGACACCCGCTACGTGATGGTCGACGGGCGTTTGTTCGATATCGACGCGGACATGGCCGAGATCGGCAACAAGGCGGAGAAGGCGCCGTTCTTCTACTGGCAGCGCCACCGCGACGGCCGCACCTTCGGCGCCGAATACGGCCCGACCTCGGTCTGCCATTGCCCGAAGGGCCACGGCCCGCATGCGGCGCACGACGAGGACGAGTAAGCCCCGTCGCGACGAAGAACCACGACGGCCCCGCCACGCGCGGGGCCGTTTCTTTATCGGCGGCCGAAGCCGTGGCCGGCGCCGCCTTGCTGGCCGGCAGCATCGTCCGTCCACGCCGACATTGCGCTGCCACGACGACTGCGACCGAGCGGAAACGGGCAGACACCGTCGCGCCCCGCGACCGGCGGGCAACACTCAGCGCCTGGATGAGAAAGCTTTCTCGGCGATGGCCTGGCGCGACTGCGGTCCGGCTCAGACCTTAGACCTTCGGGCCACGGCCGGGATCGTCCTGTCCGCGCTGCGCCGCGTCCTGCGCCAGTTGCTGATCGCGGCGCTGATTGAACGCCTGCGTGTCGCGCGCCGTCTCGTGCAGCGCCGGCGCCGGCCGGTCCAACTCGACGCCGGTGTGGAAGCCGGGCGTGGTGCGATCCAGCCAGAGCGTGTCGCCGGCCACGGCGACCAGCTTGATCTCGTCCGCGGTCTGTACGCCGTTGCGCTTGGCCGCCAGCAGCAACGCCGCGACGTGTTCGTCCGACACGCCGGCCGGCGCGCCCGCGCGAATCTTGGCGTACATCGCCTGGTCTTCGGCCGACAGGCGCGGCCGGTCCTGCTCCGCGGCCGCTCGACTTGAAGGGGCGGCATCGGTCGCAGACGGCTCGGGCGCGATGGGCTGCGATGTCTCCGACGCCGCGCTTCGCGCCGCCGCCGCGACGGGGCGCTCGGGCGCTTGCCCAGGTGCGCGATCGAACGCGGGCGCCTCGGCATCCAACGCTTGCGGCGCATGGCCGTACGCTCGCGGCGGCGCGGACTCCACGGGCGGCACTGGCGCCGCATTCACGGCGATCGTCGATACGGCGGCCGGCGCAGGCTCCGCCGGCGCAGCGGCCGCATCCTGGCCCGCCGCCTTCTGCGATTCGATCCGCGCATGCTGCGCGGCCGACATCGCCTGCTGGGTCGCGGAGTCGGCGACGCCGGTGTCGGCAAGGCCGCGGTCGCGCTGAAACTGGCGCACGGCCTGTTCGGTGGCGGTATCGTAACGGCCGTCCTGCGGCAGGGGCCGGCCGTCGGCGTCGCGATAGCCGATGCGGTGCAGGCGGTACTGCAGCAGCTCGACTTCCTGCCCGCGATCGCCGGCGCGCAGCCTGTCGTCGTCCGGCGCCGAGACGGCCTCGGGCTGGGCGACCGGCGCTGTCGGCGCATCGGGTACGGGCACGGGCCGTGCGGGCGCGTCCGTCTCCGAGGGCTTGGTGGTCATGATGTCGGAGCGCGCTGGCTCGTCCGGTGAAGCGGGCAGCTCGCGCGTCGCTTCCTGCGCCTTCTGTGCCGGCGCTACGGCTTCGGCGACCGTCGTCGACGGTGGAAGCGGCGTGTTCATGGATGCCGCGGCGGCGACGGCTGCCGGCTGCGGCGGTGCGGGCGTAGGTGCAGGCGCTGGAGGAGGCGCATCGACGGTCTTCGCTGTCGGACCAGACTCGGGCCGAGCCACTGCGCGCACGGCTTCAGCCTCGCGCACGGGCGCCGCGCCTTCCGCGCCAACCGGCACCGCCGCTACCGCCGCCGCGACTTCCCGCATCTGATCGTTCGACGCGCCTTGCCGGTTCGCCTCGCGGATCATCTGCTCTTGCGCATCGCGCTGCTGCGGCGACAACGCGGCTATGCGCAATTCCGGCGCGTCTGGCGTCGGACTATCCGCAGCCGGCGCGCGCGGCGCCGGCGAGTCCATGCCGCGCAGGTCGAGCAACGCCAGTTCGATCTCCTGCGCGCTGGTGACCGCGGCGATGTGCACGCCCTTCGCATCCCGGGCGAGATGAACGATCGGGCTGTGGGTGTCGTAGCCGTTTTTGTCGTTGCGCCACAGGTACAAGGAACTCAGGCTCGGGTCGACGCCCTGCGCCTCGCGCGTGCGCCGGACCGCTTCCAGCGCGGCCTCGAACCGTTCCGGATGGGGCGCGACGCCGACGGCCTCATACGCCGAGCGCAGATTGATCCGGTCCAGCTCGTCGCGCGTGGGCGGCGTCCAAACCGGCATCGCCGCCAGTTGCTCGGCATGCTGGGCCAGCGCCGGCCGCAGCTGCTCGCGCATGCCGTCGAGCTCGCGAGCGATGTTGCCGCGCGCCACGTCCCCGCTGTCGGTCCGCCACTGCCCTGCATCGTCGCGTCGATACGTCTTTTCGTCGGAGGCGCTAAGCCGGTCGCCGTCGAGTGCGGCCGCGACGGCGCTGGGTTCCTGCCCGAAGGCATGCCACCCGCAAGCTTTGTAAGCGAGCTGGTAGCGCGCGGCGATGGGCGCGGGACCGGCCGCGATGTTCGCCTGGACGACTTGCCCGGCTTCGCGTTCCAGCTCCGCGGCGCGCTCGGGCGAAGCGATATCGGTACGTGTCAGCGGATGGCCGCGGTCGGTGCGGGCGACGATGGTTTCGCGCTGCCAGTCGCCGGTGTCCGCGTTGCGCTTCCAGTTCGCGTCGCCGAGGCTTTGGGAATCCTTGTCGTTGGCCGGAAGATCGTAAGGATCGCGCGGCCGTTCGGCCCTGCCGAACGCGAGTTCGGTCGCGGCGCTGCTCGCCTTGAAATTGAGTTCGCGCGCCTTGTCGGGCAACGCGGAAAACGACTGCGTCGTCGGCGCGTCGACGCCATCGTCGTTCAGATCGGCCTGCTCCTGGCACAGCCATTGCCGGCCGTCGAACTCCCAGTCGACGCCTTGCTGATCCTTGTGCTCGTAGATCTGCTTGTTGTCCCACCACGTCGCCACGTTCTCGCCGATCTGGCTGCCCGCCACCGCCCCGACCGCCACGAATCCGATCACGGCAGGGCCGCTGCCCCAACCCACCGCGAAGCCGGTGACCGCGCCGCCGACCCAGCCGCCAGCGCCGCGAGCGGCGTAGTGGGTCAGGGCGGATTGCGCGGCGAGGGGGTTGTCCTGCGCCAACAGCGTGCTAACGCGTTGTCCGGTTTCGCTCGCATCGTACGCACTGGCGGCAAGACCTAAGGTCGACGCTCCGGCCAGCGTCGCGGCGCGATGCAAGCCTGGAAGCATCGGCTCGGCCATCACCGCGCGCGCGGGCGCCGCGCCTGGCCGCACCAACTCGTCTAGGGTGGCGATGCCCTCGACCTGCGGAAGGATCCCGTCGGCGACCTTGAGCTGACGCCGTTCGTCGAGCAGCCGCAGCTGAGTCTCCGCAGCGATGTTCGGATTGTTCCGCAAGTTCTGCGGCAGGTCGCGGTGCCAATCGTGCTGCTCTTCCCAGCCTTGGCGTACACGCTGGGTAACCGCTGGGTCTTTGAGCCTCGCCACACGCTCCTGGTCCAACGCTTGCCCTGGCGCGCGGGCATCGATTCGACTGTCGTAAAGTTCTATGCCTTCGCGATTGAAGATGCGGATCGGCGCAGTGGTCCGCGCATGAACGGTATCGAGGCTATCGGGCAACTTAGAGTAGATCGCGTTGCGGGCGCCTTCGGGTACGTAACGCCCATGACCTTCCGTATCAACTTTGTCGGAAAACCTTTTATCGACTCCCAACTCGCTTTCCAGCTTGGGGGCGGCGATCGCCCGAACCTCTACTTCATAACCCCGCGCCTGCAAATCCTGGATCAGCTCTGAAGCCCATTGGCCGTTGCTCAAGGTAGTGTCGAATATCAAATTCTTCTTGGATTGCGCGGTCAGCTCAAGAAGTTCGTCAGCCCATAGACTGGCGTCGCGATGCGTCCGCCCTGACCATGAATAAGGATTCTCCGCTCTAAATCGACCGACATCGGAGTGGTAGCCGCGCAATGCGTCCGGATCGATGATGACTGCATCATGATGCAGCTCCGACGCGGCGGTCCCAGCCAAACCGCCTTTACCCGCGCCCGGCTGGCCCGCAAGTATCACAGCCCGCGGCTGCTTCAGACTGGATCGATCGGATAATCCGACATCGGGGAGAATTTCCTCGCGAAGGATGCGCTCATGCTCTCCCGGGCTCAAACTATCTTGATCGGCCATATTCATCCCTGACCGCTAAATACTCTTGAAGATCGGGCAAGAGCCCAGGCAATTGCATCCTGGCTTTGCCAAAGACAGCCCTCATGGCATTTGCGCGAGCGAGCCTCTCCGAGTCGCCATCGATTTGCGCTGCGCTTATTTCGCTGCGGGCTTCGGATATGAAAGTATCCAGTCGCCCCTCAAGCAGCCACACCGCTCGCTCGAACAAGCCAACCCCAACCGATGATGTCGCGGCCAGGTGGTTCATGACCTCTTGCAAGCGAACGATATGCTCAGGATATCCACCGAGCATTTCGCGCAGTTTCTGTGGCACCGGCGGAGGGGGAAGGGGCGGCATGACGGCATCCTTTCTTAGAAGAGCAGCAAGTCTTACGTTGCAAGATAAATGTATCTCAATGGCTCAGGCTCTACTTCTGCCTCGCGCGGAACCACTCCCTCCCCGGCGCGCTGAACACCAGCCACAACCCCACAGCGTGCGCGGCCAACTGCACTACACCGGAGGTCGCCGCAAGCGGGAAGTGCACAAGCCGATCCTGAAGGTACAGGCCGCTTCTCGGAACGACTTCCTTCTCGAAAATGGCCCTATGCTCATCCGGACTCAAGCCATCGGAATGCGGGTTCATGTGCGCCGCTCGAAATACGCATACAGATCGGGGAGCCCTCCCATATTGAACCGCGCATAGCCAAGATCGGCCAGCTTCTTGTCGGCTTGCTGTGCTGAAAGGACATGGCCGCTGCGCTCGGCGGCGCTCAGTTCGGCGCGGGCCTCATCGATCATTTTCGACAGAAGATCTTCAAGCGCCGAAACCGCAAGCTCGGATGGCGGCGTTGTCTTCGACGGTTCGTTAACGGCGGAGTCGAGGGCCTCTTGAAGCCGCTCGATATGCCCTGGATAACTCTCCAGCAAATTTTGCAGCTTCTGCGGAACCGGCGGTGTAATAGGCTGCATGAGAATGTCCTTTTTTATCATGGACGAACGGCGAATCTTGCACAGCGACAGCGTGTCTTGGGGACTATTTTTCTCGCATGCGAAACCAACCACTGCCCGGCGCACTGAACACCAGCCACAACCCAATAGCGTGCACGGCCAACTGCACCACGATCGAAGTCGCTGCAAGCGGGGAGTGCATAAGCCGGGCCTGAAGGTATAGGAGCGACCACGGCAGCGAAAGGACGGTGAGCACGAGGTAGGTTACGCGCGCCCAGTTTCTTCCTATGGAAACGAACTCGATCAGGAAGGTGGTCATCACCGCCGCTATCGCCATCGCCAACACGATCGCGGCGGGCGGTCGGGCCATGGCGGAAGACACGATGAACGGTTGAATCAAACTGAGCGACAACGCCAGGTAGAACAACCCGACGGCGCAACGCACTTGCATCGGCTTTCTGCTTTTCATGCGGGTGGTCGTCCTTGAGCGTCTTACGGCCGAGAAGATGGGGCGAACGGTTCTGCCGCTTCGGTCCGCTCGTGCACGAACCTTTCGCCTTAAATCGCATTACGAATGACGCGTCAATAGGCAGCGAAAGTAGCGCATGCAAAAGTGGCGCCTGAATCCACGCGCCGAACCACAACATCGTGATAGTTTCGCCACCGCGCGACCGGGTCGGATGCGGACGGCCGCGCTGCTTTACGCACGAACCCGCCCGGACTGCGGATCGGGTTCCCGGCGTTCACGCGCACCCAATGTCGCGCTCACTAATCTGAACGCGTCCACTCACCGAGAGATGCGAATGGCCACTCGTTATTTCCTCAGCATTCCCGACGCCGACCGCGCGCGCGGCAGCGACGCCGACCTGTCCTTCACCGCGATCAGCGCCGAAGGCTTCGCCGCGCAATTGCAGGATGCGCTGCGCAGCGATGCATTGTTCGAGCGCTGGCGCGCCAAGCAACCCGATCCGGACGAAGTCGATCCCAGCCTCGGCGCGACCGACCCGAACGCGGCCGTGACCGGCGAACAACGCGATCTGCGCCAGGACCTGACCGTGGTGACCGCGCTGTCGGGCACCGTGCTCAAGCACCGGCTGCGCCTGCTGGCCGGCAACGGCTGGGAACTGCGCGACGTCACCGCGGCCTGAGCGCGCCGCGCCGGCTCGTCCGGCCGCGCGCGCCGCTGCGGCCGCGCGGCCTTATTCGACCGTTTCGAACGATTCCTCGGACAAGGCCAGCAGCGCCTGCGCCATCGCCGCGATCTCATCGCGCATGACCAGACGCTGCAGCCACGCCGGCGGGATCGCGTCCACGCCATAGAACGCACCGGCGATCTGTCCGCAGATCGCCGCGGTGGTGTCGGCGTCTTCGCCGAGGTTGGCCGCGCGCAGGATCGCGGCCTGGAACGAATCGGTGTGCAGGAAGCACCACAGCGCGGCCTCGAGCGAATCCACGCTGTAGCCGTTGCCGCGGATCTCGTCCTCGCGCTTGCCGGCGTAGGCGCGGGCGTGGATCGCCGCGACTTTTTCGCTCTGCGGCGGCGGCATCGCCGGGGTCAGCACCGCTTCCTTGCCGGCGCCCATCAGCGCCGCGCGCAACTGGCTGGCGAACAGGCGCGAGCACTCCAGCGCTTCGGCCGCGCCGTGGGTGGTGCGGGTGGATTCGGCGGCGTAGCGGCGCAGGCGCTCCGGGTCGCGCCGCCACAGCATCGGCACCGGCGCCAGCCGCATCAGCGCGCCGTTGCCGGCGCTGCGCGGGTTGGGATCGCCGGCGTAGGGGTCGCCGCTGCGCAGGTAGCGATCGAGCGCGGCGGCGACCGTGTTGCCGATATCGAAGCACTCTGCGTTGCTGCTCATGTAGCCGTGCGAACGCCAGTTGCAATAGCGGTTCATCTGGTCGCGCGGGTCGAAACCGCGGCAATGCAGCAGGCTCGCGCCCAGGCACAGCGCCATCGAGGTGTCGTCGGTCCACTCGCCCGCGCGCAGGCCGAACGGGCCGCCGCCGGTCATGTCGGTCAGCGGCGCGAAATCGCCGCGCGCCTTGAATTCCACGGTGGTGCCGACCGCATCGCCGCAGGCCAAGCCGAGCAGGCAGCCGAGGTAGCGCTGGCTCAGGTCGGGCGCGGCGCTCATGCGGCCTCCGGTTCGAGGTCTTCGTAGCACTCGGGCACGAAGCGCGGGGTGCAGATCGCGAGGAACACCAGGTCGTCGTCGCCGAGGTTGGCGATGCGTTGCGCGGCGTCGGCGGGAATGAAGAGCGCATCGCCGGCCGTCACTTCGGCAGGCGCGAGGCCCGCGACTTCGACGCGGCCGCGACCGCTCTGGATCAGGTAACGCTCGGCGGTGCCGCGCAGCCGGTGCAGGCGCGTGGTCGTGCCCGGCGCGACGCGGATGCGCGCGACCGAGGCCTGCGCGTCTTCGGCCGCGTTCCAGTGCTCGAGCACGTGGCAGCGTTCGCTGAGGTAGTACTCGCTGGGTTCGTCGCGGCGGACGATGCGCGGCTCGGCCATGGGGTGCGCGTTCGCGGGTGGCGGGACCCCGAGTCTAGCGCCGGCGCGCGACCGATCCGCGCGCCGGGTTGTTTCGCTGCGCAGTTGCGCGGGGTCAGACGCCCACGCCGTGCGGCTGCACCACGCCGGTGGCGATGCCGAGGACCACCAGCGCGATCAGCGCGATCGAGAACCCGATCCGGCGGGTGAGCGCGTTGACCGTGCGCTTGCTGGTGCCTTTGTCGACCAGCATGTAGTACAGGCCGGCGCCGAGGTTGTAGACGATCACGGCGAGGAAACCGGCGACGAACAGCAGTTTCATGGTGCGACCTTGCCCGTGCGGGCGGTGGGGGACGGAAGAATCAGGCGGCGACGCGGCGTCCGCGCAGCCAGCGCCAGCGCGCGATCAGCGCCGCGGTCATCACCGCCAGGAACAGGCCGTAGGCGACCGAGGTCGCCAGCACCTGCTTCCAGATCGCGCCGGCGTGCGGGTCGGCGTTGTGCATGCCCCAGTGCATGCCCCAGAACGCAGCGATGGCGGCCAGGACCAGGGCAGCGCTGTCGAAGACCGTGCGCGCCGCGCTGCGCGGCTGCCGCGGATAGGCCCAGAACAGCCAGCCCAGGATCGAAAACCAGGGCACGAAAAGGATCAGCGCCAGATTGAGTTCGACTTGCGGATTCATGGGTTTGGGAGCTCGCGCAGCTTTTGCTGCGGGGTCTATTGTTCGCCTACCGGCGCAGATTGCGTAGACTCAGATTCGGAAGGAAAAACCGGATCAGTCGCAGGAATTGTAGAGATTCGAAGCAGGGGATTCGCGACGGGCTGAAGCCGGAGCCGCCACGTCTTCGCCAGTCCCAGATCCCGCCCCCGACGCCCCACCCCTCCCCGATGACCCGCTATCAAGCCCTCGCCGACGACCTCGCCCGCTCGATCCGCCAAGGCCTGCTGCGGCCCGGCCAGCGCCTGCCGTCGGTGCGCCAGGCCAGCGCGGCGCGCAAGCTCAGCCCGGCCACGGTGTTCCAGGCCTATTACCTGCTCGAAGCGCAGGGGCTGGTGCAGTCGCGGCCGCGCTCGGGCTATTACGTGGCGCAGGCGGCGCAGCGGCTGCCGCCGGAGCCGGACACGGCCTCGGCGCCGCGCGGCGAATCGCGCCCGGTCGATGTCAGCGCGCTGGTGTTCGAGGTGCTGGAGTCGGCGATGGCGCGCGACATCGTGCCGCTGGGCTCGGCCTTCCTGAGCCCGGCGCTGTTCCCGCTGGCCAAGCTCGGCCGGGCGATGGCGCACGAAGCGGTGCATCTGGATCCGCGCAGCACGGTCGACGACCTGACCCCGGGCAACGCCGAGCTGCGCCGCCACATCGCGCTGCGCTACCGGGTCGGCGGGGTCGAACTGGGCGCGAACGACCTGGTGATCTGCAACGGCGCGATCGAAGCGCTGAACCTGTGCATCGCCGCGGTGACCCAACCGGGCGATGCGGTGCTGGTCGAATCGCCGTGCTTCTACGCCGCGCTGCAGACCCTGGAGCGGCGCGGCCTGCGTGCGGTCGAGGTGCCGACCCACCCGCGCGAGGGCATCGAGCTCGATGCGCTGGACGCGGCGATCCGCCGCCACGCGCCCAAGGCCTGCTGGTTGATGACCCGCTTCCAGAACCCGCTCGGCGCCAGCCTGCCGGAAGCCAAGACCCGCGAACTGGTGCAGTTGCTGGCCCGCCACGAACTACCGCTGATCGAGGACGACGTCTACGGCGAGCTGCACTTCGGCGCGCACCGGCCGCCGCCGGCCAAGGCCTTCGACACGCGCGGGCTGGTGCTGCACTGCTCGTCGTTTTCCAAGACGCTCGCGCCGGGCTACCGGATCGGCTGGGCCGCGCCGGGGCGCTACGCCCAGCAGGTCGCGCGGCTGAAACTCACCAACACCCTGGCCACCTGCGTGCCGGCGCAGCTGGCGATCGCGCGCTATCTGCAGCGCGGCGGCTACGAGCGGCACCTGCGCGGATTGCGCCAGACCCTGGCGCAGCAACAGGCCGCGTACCTGGACGCGGTGGCGCGGCACTTCCCCGCCGGCACCCGCGTCACCCGCCCGGACGGCGGCTATTTCCTGTGGCTGGAACTGCCGCCCGGCGGCGACGCGCTGGCCCTGCAGCGGCACGCCGCGCAACGCGGCATCAGCCTCGCGCCGGGGCCGATGTTCTCGGCCGAACGCGGCTACGCGCGCTGCCTGCGCCTCAACTGCGGCCACCCGCTCGATGCGCGAATCGAGACGGCGCTAGCAACCTTGGGCGCGCTTTCGGCGGCGCCACCGGCGTGAGCCGCGCGCGCACCGCATCGCTCGCCTCGTGCAACGCTTCGGCCTGACGCTTGCGGCTGAGGTTGCCGAGCGCGCGCCGGTACGACCAGTCCACCAGTTCGCGCAGATAGTCGGCCGGCAGCTGACGCACATCGACCACGGTGACCCAGTGATGCCGGCCCATGAAGCGCGCCGGCTTGATCCCGGGCATGCCGGTCAGCTCCAGGAACCGGTCGGAGCCGGCGCGGAAACTGAAACGCCAGCGCTCGGGCTCGCTGGTCTTGAAGTAGGCGAAGAATTTTCCGCCGACGCTGTAGACGAGGATGTTGGACGGCGCGCCGTGGAGTTTCTCTTCGGCGCCGGGGTAGGCGCAGCAGTGTTTCTTGAGGGCGGCGGTGTCCATGGCGGTCGTTTTGCGCGGGCGTCCGGGGTTTCGGCGTGGTTGCGTTTTCGCGGTCGCGGCTCGCGCCGCTCCTACAGGTAGCCCATGTAGGAGCGGGGCTAGCCGCGACCGCGACGCATCGGCTACGGCGCCGCTTACAGGTGGCTCGTCACCTTAGGCAGCTCGAACCAATTGTTGTGCAAGCCGTCCATGAACCGCACCGGCGCGGCGGCGAGGATCTCGTGGTCCACGTCCAGGCAGGCGATGTTGACCGAGTAATACTTGCCGCCCAGCACCTCCAGCTCGCCCTCGCCGAAGGCGTGCACGCCGCACTGCTTGCAGAAGCGGTGGTGTCCGCTGAAGGTGCCGAATTGGTAGTCGCCCATCTCCTCGACCTTGCCTTCGAGCAGGCGGAACGCGTCGGGCTTCACGATCGCGCCCCACTTGCGCAGCTTGCCGCAGATCGAGCAGTTGCAGCGCGAGGTGCCGGCGTCCAGGTCGAGGTCGACTTCGTAGCGGATCGCGCCGCAGTGGCAGCTGCCCTGGTAGGTCTGGACGGTCATGGCGAGGCGTTCTCCGGTTCGGGCGGGGCGACGGCCCCGGGTCGAAAACAGCTTACCCCGCTTTGAGGACAGGATATGTCCTCAATCGGTTTTACACTGGGCCCATGCTCAAGACCTCGACCCGCCTGCTGCGACTGCTGTCGCTGCTGCAATCGCGCCGCCACTGGACCGGGGCGGAACTGTGCGAACGCCTGGAAGTGGACGCGCGCACCGTGCGCCGCGACGTCGACCGGCTGCGCGAGCTGGGCTATCCGGTGCAAGCCTCCACCGGCGTCGGCGGCGGCTACCGGCTCGCCGCCGGCGCGACCCTGCCGCCGCTGCTGCTCGACGACGACGAGGCGGTGGCGATGGTGGTGGCGCTGCGCTGCGCCGCCAGCAGCGTGGCGCGGATCGAGGACACCGCGGTCGGCCTGCTCGGCAAGCTCGACCAGTTGCTGCCGGCGCGCCTGCGCCGGCGCGTCGGCGCGCTGTACTCGGTGACCTTGAGCCTGGGCCGCAACGACGAAAGCCCCGACGTCGACACCCTCACCGAACTGGCCGGCGCCTGCCGCGACCACCGCCTGCTGGAGCTGGAATACAGCGACCGCGGCGGCCGCGCCAGCAGCCGCACCATCGAGCCGCTGCGCCTGGTCAACAGCGGCCGGCGCTGGTACCTGCTGGCCTGGGACCGCAGCCGCGAGGACTGGCGCCTGTTCCGCGCCGACCGCATCCGCGCGATGCGCTGTGGCGGCGGTTTCGTGCCGCGCAAGTTCCCCGAGGACGTGGCCGCCTACGTGCAGCGCTCGATCAGCCAGGTCATGACCGGCGACGGCCTGCGCGTACGCCTGCGCGGCAGCGCCGAAGTGCTGGCGCCGACCTTGCCGCCGTGGTGCGGCGTGCTCGAACACATCGACGAAACCAGCAGCCTGCTGCACGTGCGCGGCGACAGCGCCGAGGAAATCCTGGCGCTGCTGGCGTTGACCGGGGTCGAGTTCGAACTGATCGACGGCCACGAGCGCCGGCAGGAACTGCGCGAGGTCGCGCAGCGGTTGCTGCGCGGGCTGGAGGCGGGACCAGCCTAGCTGTTGCCGCGGCCGTTGTTGCTTCTGCCGTTGTTGCAGCGGCAGCTTTTGTGGGAGGGACTTCAGTCCCGACGCTCTCCGATCCGCACGCGCCGCCCTTCCTGCAAGCGCTGCAGCCTCTGGCACAAAAGCGTCGGGACTGAAGTCCCTCCCACAACAAAGCGGCGGAACC
>NZ_FNOG01000011.1:86968-109197 GCF_900106525.1 Lysobacter enzymogenes | reverse complement strand
AGTCCCGACGCTTTCCGATCCGCACGCGCCGCCCTTCCTGCAAGCGCTGCAGCCTCTGGCACAAAAGCGTCGGGACTGAAGTCCCTCCCACAACAGCAGCATTCCCGCTACGGCGGCGCCCAGGCGGGCGCCGCCGGTCGCTGGCGAAACACCTCACCCCAAGTCGTGCAGGATGTTGTCCGCCGCCTGCAACGCCAGCGCCGCGATGGTCAGGGTCGGGTTCGCCGTCGCCGTGCTCGGGAACACGCCGCTGCCGACCATGTAGAGATTGTCGTGATCCCACGACTGCTGGCGCGCGTTGAGCACCGAGTCGGTGGCGCTGGTGCCCATGCGGTAGGTGCCGATGATGTGGCCGGCGCCGTAGAAGACGAAGTTCTGGCCCTGGTAGCGGAAGGTCGTCGGCGAGGCGCCGGGCCCCTTCATCACCGCATCGGCCGGCGGCTGGGTGTATTCGGTCGCGCCCAGCGCCTGGAAGATCCGGGTCGACACCTGCTTGGCCGAGACGAAGGCGTTGCGCACGTAGTCTTCGCGGATGCGGTAGGTCACCTGCGGCCGCGGCAGGCCGAGGTGGTCCTTGTACTGGCTCGACAGCGTCACCCGGTTGTCGGGATCGGGCAGTTGCTCGATCAGATAACCCAGGCGCAGTTGCCGGATGTAGACGGCGTTGAGCGTGCTCACCAGCTTGGAACCGTAGAGCTGGCTGAACGCCGGCAGGTTCGGATCGAAGCGCAGCTTCTGTCCCTGCGCGTTGACCGAGTTGCCGTTGAGCTGGCTGTTGTTCTGGCCGAACACGAAATCGGCCAGGGTGGTGTTGGGATCGTTGGCCGCCCAGTTCCAGCCCTCGTTGCCGATCTCGATGCGATAGGCCGCGCGCTGGTTGCGGAACGCGCCGTCGCGCGCGGCTTCGATGCCCGAGGTCGCCAGCGGCCCGCGATAGGCGTAGATCGGATCCTTGGCCAGGCCCCAGGCCAGGTACATCACGTGGTCCATCAGGTTGCGCCCGACCTGGCCGGAGCCGTTGGCCACGCCGTTGGGCCAGCCGGGGTTGCGGTTGGACATCAGCAGCAGCTTCGGCGTTTCGATCGCGTGCGCGGCCAGGATGTAGCGCTTGCCCACCGCGGTGCCGCCGCCGGTGGACGGCCCGGTCTGGGTGTCGTAGGTCAGAAAGTCGATGCCGCTGACCTGCTTGCCGCTGAGGCGGATGTTGCTGGCCACGGCCTGGTACTGGATCTGCACGTTGCCGGTCTGCAGCGCCTGGGCCAGGGTCACGCTGCCGTCGTACTTGGCCTGGATCGGGCAGATCGGAATGCAGTTGGTGTTGCCCGCGCACTGGCGGCGGTTGCCCGGGCGCGAGTTGCGGCCCTGCGGCGTCGGGGTGACGAACAGCGAGATGCCGTCCACCGTCAGCGAGGTCACCTTCTGCTGATACAGCGCGTCGTTGAGCGACATCACGATGCCCGGCATCGGGAAATCGTAGTTCGGCCCGTACACGCCGTCGGGCTGCACGTTGAAGGTCTTGTACAGCGTCACCATCGCATCGCGGTCGCTGGACACGCCGATCACTTCGGTCGCGGCGCGGTAATACGGCAGCAACTGGTTGTAGAACTTCGCGCCGCCGGGCCAGTCCACGCCCTGGCCGTACTTGCTCTTGAGCTGGAAGTCGTTGGGCAGGTGCATCAGCGAGGTGCCCAGCCAATGCCAGGTGGTGCCGCCGGCGACGCGCTCGTAGGAACTGCCGAAGGCGAAGGTCATCTGCGGATCGGTCGGCGAGGTCACCGCCTGCGGGCCGTAGACGAAATAGCACTGCTTCGGGTTCTGCCAGGCGTTGATCTGCAGCACCGTGTAGCGCGGCGTGTTGAGCGTGGCCGGATCGGGCTGGCCGAGCGGATTGCCGTCGCTGCCGGGGCCCTGCAGGGTCGGCGGATACGGCGATTCGGGGGTCTTGGCGTTGGCGGTGAAGAACGTCTGCAGATAGTCCTCGCGGCTCTTGGGCACCGGCGGCCCGCCTTCGAGGATCAGCACCTTCTTGCCGGCCTTGCCGAGCTGGTAGGCGATGATCGCGCCGGAGATGCCCGCGCCCACGATCACCACGTCGAAGCCGCCGGGAGGCGTCGGGATGTTCATACCGGATTCTCCAGATAGGCCGACAGCGGCGGCGGGTCGTTGGCCCAATAACCGTAGTTGTAGGTGGTTCTGCCCATCGGATGCGATTGCATGACCCGCCACACCAAACCCTGGGTGTAGCTGTCGGCCGACAGCACGGTGCTGAAGGTCTGCCCGCCGGTGGGCGAGCCCGCATCGGCCAGCACGGTCGGCCAGGCGCCGGCGTACCACAGGAAGATCAGCTGGCGCATCGCCAGGATCTGCGCGGCGTTGGTGCCGGTGCCGCCGAGCATCTGGCCGACGATCTGCTCCTCGCTGCCGGGCTTGCTGCCGCCGGCTTCGAACAGCTTCTTGTACTGGATCAGGATCTGCTCGGCCGTGCCGTTGGGCAGGTTGTCGTCGAAGGCCTGCAGGTACTCGGCCTTGATGTTGATCGTGTCGAGCTGCGGCGCGATCGCATCGCGGCTGAAGCCGGTCAGGCCCACGCTCATGCTGACGAAATAATCCATGTAGTCGAACACCATGTCGCTGTCCCCTTATTGCGCGCGCTGCAGCAGGTAGGTGAAATCCGCACGCTTGCTGTTGTGCATGGTCGCGTCGTTGTGGCAGTCCATGCAGCTCGACGACCCCTTCGGCACGCGGCCCTGGATGTAGGTCTCCATGGTGGCGTTGGCGAGGAAGGTCGGCGCCGGATTGCCGGTGGGATCGATCGGGTTCTTGGCGTTGGTCGGCCACTGCGTGCTGATCAGCTCGTAGTTGGCCCACACCGTGCCCGGGTAGTTCTTCTTCAACAGCGCCTGATACGTCGCGTTGAGCCGCTTGGTCGAGTCGGTCAGCGGAATCACCCGCATCACCTGGGTCGGCTGGGTGTAGGGCGTGTTCGGATTCCACGGCCGCGGCGGCGGCTGGTTGACCTGGCAGGTCGTGCAGCTCTTGTTGAAGAAGTTGTAATGCGCCTTGTCGATCGGCTCGCCCTGGCTGGGCACGTTGTCCACGTGCTCGAAGCTCGACCACACCCACTGCGGTTCGCCCTGGGTCTTGTGCGCGATGTGCAGGCCGACCAAACCCACCGTCTGCAGCTTGCACGCCGCCTGCACGCCCTCGTGTTCGCCGGGGTTGGTGTAGACCAGCGCCTTGGCGGTGTGGAAGCGCTTGGCGTCGTCGCCGGCGCCCATCACCTTCCACGCCGACTTGACCATGATCGCGCCGACCTTGGGCGAGCCCTTGGGCAGGGCGAAATTCGCCGGCTGGGCGAACTTTTCCTGCCCGGCCTTGCTGTACAGGCCGTTGGCGACGATGTTGTCGAACATGTCCTGGTTGGTCAGGATCGCGAAGCGCACGTACTGGCCGTTCTGGTCGATCAGCGGGCCGGTCTCGAACGGCTCGGCGCTTTCGTCGAGCACGTTCGGGGTCTTGCCGACCTGGGTCAGGCGCAAGTTCGCATCGCCCTGGCCGTTGCACACCGCCGGCGGCGGCGTGTCCTGGCCCCACGGCGGCGGGGTCGCGCCGCCGGGCAGGAAGATCTCGCGGCTTTCCTTCCAGTTCTCCCACACCGTCGGCACGTCCGGGCCGATGGTCGCGCCGGACTGGGGATTGCCGTCGGGCCCGGCCGGCCAGTTCACCGCGACGAAGGACTGCCACGAGAACAGATCGAAATCGTCCTGCAGGTCCTGCAGGTTCGGATTGCTCTGCGGCACGCTGACGTCTTTGGGAATCGTCGAGCTCAGCGGCGGCGGCGGCGGCGCGTCGTTCCAGGCTTGTTGCGGCCGCGCCGGCGCGCCGGACTCGGTCTTGACGTTGCCGTCGCTGCAGGCGGCCAGCGCGAGCGTCAGCGCCGCCGCCAGCAACGGCAGCGAGCGCGTCCGCGCGGGCGAGCGCGCGTGTGTACGGAAGGTATGCGGCATGTCCTGGTCCCCGGGCTCCTCGATGGACGAAGCGGAGGCTTCCGCTTCGCGGCGAGACGGCCCGTGCCAGTGCGCGCGGCCGCGCGCGCTGCGCGGTCGTGGCGACGTCGGCTGGCTGGCATAGCGCGGGCTGCTTCGCGTCGGGAACGCACGCTAGCGGCGCGAGCGCGGCGAAAGTGCGATGCGCGAAGCAGAAGCCGCGCCGATCGCGCAACTGCGCATTCGCGCGGCGCATTTGTCCTCGCCGGGCACGGCACTGCGTATACAACCGTGGGACCGTGCGGGCCGCGCGCCAGAAACGGCGAACAGCGGTAGTGCGAAGGTGAGCGTGAGTGAACACTGTTGCGCCGCAGCGCGGATTTGCGCGAAGGCGCGCGCGCCGCGGCCGCAGACGGCGAACAAAAAAAGAGGCGCCGGACCGAAGTCCGGCGCCCCTGGGGGCAACCCGCGCCGCATGCGCACGGCGCGGGCCGCCGACCCTACGGCGCAGCCCCGCCACGGGGCCGCGCCGCTACGGTGCTCAGGGAGCGGCCGCCGCCACCGCTGCGCAGGCGACGCTGTTCTCCTGCGCCAGTGTGTCGTAGCTCTTCTGGCCCTGCGCCTGCACCGGCAACAATGCGCGATAGCGGGCGTCGTAGGTCGAGGCCAGCAGGCACGCCGCCGACTGGGCGTGGAACTTGAGTCGGCCGTTGCCGAAGCTGCTGTCGAAGCCGACCGCGCCGAGATCGTTGCCGCCGGTGGCGGCGACCTTGACCAGGGAGTCGTAGGTCGACTCGGCCAAGGCGACCCGGCGTTGCCGCAGGTCGGTCTCGCGCTGCGCCTTCTGCGCCGCGGTGGCGTTGGCCGGCAACGCCGCCGGCACGGTCGCGTCGGTGAGCTGGCGCTGGTGCTGCAGGCCCAGCAGCGCCAAGGCGGCCACGTGCGGCGTCGCCGCCGAGGTGCCGTCGAAGCCGGCGCTGGATTCGGTGCTGACCACCGCGAAGCTGGCCAGGTCCGGTTTGGCGTTGCCCGCGGCCTGCCCGGCCGGACGCGCACCGCCGGCGGCGAGCACCGGGCCGCGCGAGCTGTAGGCTTCCAGCGCCGAGTCGGCGGCCCGGATCGCGGCCACGCTGATCACGCTGGCCGAATCCGAAGGCGGCAGCAGCGAGCGCTCATTGGAGCGGAACTCCGGATCGATCGCCTTGCTGCCCATGATGCGCAGGAAGTTGGCCGCGCCGGCGGTCTTGCGCAGGATGCGCACGCCGAAGATGCCGCCGCTGATGCCGCGCGCGCTGGGGAAGGCGTTGTTGCACACGGCGGTGGCGTCGGCCAGCGGCGGCTTGTAGCTGATCAGCTCCACCGGACGCTGGCCGGCGCCGCCGTTTTGCGCGTCGTCGGACGAAGCCACCTGCACCCACCCGGCCGGCGCCGCGTCGATCCAGCGCCAGGTGGCGAAATCGAAGCGCCGGGCCGTCGCGTCGCGCCAGCGCACCAGCTCGAGCCGATAGTCGGCGTCGGTGGCGTTGTTCGCGCTCTGCCAGTCGTTCCAGCCCAGCGCGGCGAACAGCGACCAGGTCGAAGCACTCGGTTCGGCCAGGCCCACCGGCGTGCATTGCGCTTGCGCGGCCGGCTGGTTCAACGCTCCGGTGGTCGGCAGCAGCACCATCACGTTGGACGGCCGGGCGCTGCCGTCGGGGTTGAGATTGGCGGCGCCGAAGTTCTGATAGACGTTGGCGCCCGCACCGGCGGTGCTGTCGCCATCCCAATAGTGCTGGCCGTGGTTGCCGGCGGCGTTGAGCACGATCGCGCCGTTCGCCGCGGCCGCGGCGATGGCATCGTACAGGCCCTTGAATTCGCTGTTGCTGGTGCTGCCGTCGCCCGGCGAGAAGGGATAGTTGAAGCCCAGCGAAGCGGTGATCACCTGCGCGCGCGGCTCGCCCTGCGGCGCGTTCTGGGCATTGAGGTTGGCCGCGTTCTGCACGCCGGCGACCCAAGCCGCGTCGCTGCCGGACACGTCGTAAGTACGGTAGCTGGCGTTCGGCGCGATGTCGTAGACGATCTCGGTCACTGCGTTGCCGTGCGACTGGCCCGAATACCCGAACGCCCGTCCGTTGCCGGGGGCGATCTTGGTCAGGCGCGCATCGGCAGGCCAGTTGTCGCCAGCCTGCAGCGCTGCGACCTGGCCGTTGTTGTCGCCGAACTGGTCCATGATCGCGATGGTCAGGCCGTCGCCGCGCAATTCGCGACGCAGCGCCTGCGCCACCACCGCGGCGTTGCCGAACGCGCGCAGCGTATTCAGCGCGCTGGCGTCCGCGCCCTCGGTGTAGGCGACCGGTTCGGCCATTGCTTTCAGGCCCACCGTCGCGACCCCGCTCAGGCCCGCGACCCATTCCAGCTTGTCCAGCGGCACCAGCGCTTCCAGCACCGGCGAGCCGTTGATCGCGGCGGCGTGCACGCCCTGGGCGAGCAAGGTGTCGCGCAGCGTGTGGCTGGCGCGTTCCAGCAGGCTCGGGTTCTGCAACTCATCGAAGCTCAGCGCCAGGCCGACGCTGACCTTGACCTTCTCGCCCTCGCGCCAGCGCCCGGGGATGCCGGCGCGTTCGAGCGCGGCGATCTGCGCGGTCGCGGTCGCAGCGCTGCGCGCGGCGCTGCCGGACGCGGGGCCGGCGCCCTGCGCCGCCGGGCTGGCGGCAAAGTCCTGCACCGCCTCGAGCAACTGGCCGCCGCCGAGCTTGGCCTGGGCCGGGTTGCGCGGCGTGGGCGCGACATAAGCGACCGCACGCAGGCTCGGTGCGGAGGACGCGGCCACGGGCGCGGCGACGATCGGCGCGCCGAACGCGCCGCTCGCTGCGGCGGCCGGCGTCGGTGCCTGCGCCTGCGCATTGGCCTGCGGCGCCTGGCGCGACCACACCAGCACCGAGGCGCAGGCCGCGGCCAGGCCGAGTACGGCGAACTTCTTCGAGGACAGCTTTTTCATGGACCGTTCCTGTGTGCGAATGAACGGAGGCAAGCGCGTACCGAACGCGCGCAGCCGTCCGCCTCGCAGCGCCCGGCCTCAGCGCCGGGTGCCTGCGAAAGAAATAGAAGGTGGAATGGAGCGCAGTAAGTTGCATGTTTCGTGTGCGCTCACAGACTCAAACGCGATCGCCGCGCGATCCCCCTACGCAGGTGTCGGATTTGCTAAAGAACGAATCGCCATAAAAGCGGCGATAGGGGGAAGGCGCGCAGATGCGTTGTGTCCACGCCGGGCAAATCGCGCCGCGTTCGCGCGCTTGCATTAAGACGTCGAAAGCGGCGTCAAAACCCCGGCGGCGCCACCGGTTTCATCCGCAACGATCGCGTCGCGCTCAGCCCTGCGGCGCGCCGCGCGCCAGGATCGTTTCCGCGCGCGGCGGCGCGCCGAACAGGCGCTTGTACTCGCGCGAGAACTGCGAAGGACTTTCGTAACCGACGCGATGCGCGGCGGTCACCGCCTCCATGCCGTCGATCATCATCAGCCGGCGCGCCTCGTGCAGGCGCAGGTGCTTTTGGAATTGCAGCGGCGACATCGTGGTCACCGCCTTGAATTGGTGGTGCAGCGACGAGGTGCTCATGTGCAGCTCGTCGGCCAGGTCTTCGATGCACAGCGGCAGCAGGTAGCGCTGGCGCAGCATGGTCACCGCCTTGGCGATGCGGCTGGAGCGGCTGTCGGTGACCGCCAGCGCGCGCAGACGATGGCCGAGGTCGCCCATCAGCACGCGGTAGAAGATCTCGCGCAGCGCCATCGGCGCCAGCACCGGTAAATCCTGCGGCGTGTCGAGCAGGCGCATCAGTCGCAGCACCGCGTCCATCAGCGTGGTGTTGACCTTGGCCGCGTACAGGCCGAGGTCGACGCCGCTGTGTTCGTTCGGCGGCGCTTGCCCCGCATCGACGATCAGGCGCGCGATCTCGGCCGGATCGATGTCGATGCGCAAACACAGGTAGGGCTTGTCCGGCGTCGCCTCGATCACCTGACCGATCATCGGCAAGGTCACCGACACCACCAGGTAGTTGAGCGGGTCGTAGTGATAGACGCGATCGGACAGCGTCACCACCTTGCGGCCCTGCGCGACCACGCACAGGCGCGGCTCGTACACCGACGGCGAGCACTCGGTCGGCGCGCCCATCCGGATCAGGTGCAGCGGGCGCACCCGGGTGTCGTGCACGCCGTCGCCGGCGACCGTCAATCGGGCAATCCGGTCCACCAGCTCGGCCTGCGCCGCGCAATGCCCGCGCTGGGCGATGGTATCGGCGGAAGTATTGGCGCTCATGGCTTCCCGGGGGCGGGCTGACGCTTACGATTATCGGTACGAATCTGGCCTGAGACTGTGCCGCTTCGGCCGAATTGCAGGATCGGGCAATGATGCGGCAGTAATGTACTAACGCGATGACGGTTTCGAGCCTAATTTAATCCTACTCCCCCAGCGGTCCCCGACTCCGGCCTTGCCGGACGGGCCGGTGGGCGGCGGCCCGGTCGCGGCGTCCCTGGTGACGGTCCCGGCCGCGGCCGGCGCGCCGGTCAGGAGCCGCCGGCGGGCCGGTGCGCGAGCGCCGCCGATCCGCCCTGCCAGCGAGACCACGCCAGCCCCGGGAACCCACAGCCAACCGTTCGTCCGCCGCTGCGTCGCGCGCGCCTCGTCGCGTCCATGCGCATCGCGGCTGACGAATTTGTCAGCGCAGCGACAGCCTCGCGTATGCGCGCGGCGCCTACAGTGCGACGGCGGCCCTCGTGCGCGCCGCGCATTCGCCGCAGCGTTGCGGCACGCATACGAATCTTTCCACGCGCTATGGCTGCTCGACGGCCGCACAGCGTGGAAACTCCGCACCACCGATCCTGCCGTCGGAACCTCACAACGATGTGGATAGTCCAATACGCGCTGAGCCGCCGCTACACCATCGGCGTCCTGGCGATCCTGATCCTGCTGTTCGGCGTACTGTCGGCGCGCAAGATGCCGACCGACATCCTGCCCGAAGTCGGCATCCCCTCGGTCAACCTGGTGTGGACCTATAGCGGCCTACCGGCCGCCGACGTCGCCGCCAAGATGACTTCGTTCTCCGAGGCGGCGATCCTCAACACCGTCGACGACCTCAAGGAAGTCCGTTCGGAAACGCTCAACGGTGCCAGCATCGTGCGCATCGACTTCCAGCCCACGGTCAGCCTCGACCGCGCGCTGGTGCAGATCACCTCGGTCTCGCAGACGATCCTGCGGCGCATGCCGCCGGGCACCTCGCCGCCGCTGGTGGTGCGCAACAACGTCTCCTCCACGCCGGTGCTGCAGTTGGTGCTGTCGTCGGATTCGCTGACCGAAGCGCAGCTCTACGACTACGCGCGCCTGCAGTTGCGCTCGCAGATCCAGACCATCCCCGGCATCCGCATGACCCTGCCCTACGGCGGCGCGCCGCGGCAGATCATGGTCGACCTCGACCCCGCGCGGCTGCAGACCTACGGCCTCACCCCCGCAGACGTGACCGCGGCGCTGGAACGCGGCAGCCCGACCCTGCCCTCGGGTTCGATCCGCGAAGGCGCGCGCGAGATGCAGATCTCGATCGACACCAGCCCGGCGACCGCGACCGAGTTCCTCGACATCCCGGTGGCTTCGCGCGCGGGCACCGTGATCTACGTGCGCGACATCGCGTCGGTCCGCGACGGCGGCGCCTTGCAGACCAACGTGGCGCGCATGGACGGCTCCAGCGCGGTGTCGGTGGCGCTGATCAAGCTCGGCGGCGCCTCGGCGGTGGAGATCGTGCGCGCAGTGCGCGAGCGCCTGCCCGAGATCGAAGCCTCGGCGCCGCCGGGCACGCGCATCCACGCGATCTTCGACCAGTCGGTGTTCGTCGACAACGCGATCGGCTCGATCCAGCACGAAGCGATGCTGGTCGGCCTGCTGGTGGCGCTGGTGGTGCTGGTGTTCATCGGCTCGTGGCGTTCCAGCCTGATCGTGCTGTCGGCGATCCCGCTGGCGTTGCTGGCCTCGGTGGCGATGCTGCATCTGCTCGGCTACACCTTCAACGTGATGACCCTCGGCGGCCTGGCGCTGGCGATCGGCATCCTGGTCGACAACGCGGTGGTCGACGTCGAAAACACCAACCGCAACATCGCCCTGGGCAAGGACGTGCGCACCGCGATCCTGGACAGCGCCAAGGAAGTGGTGTTCCCGGAAATGGTCTCGACCATTTCGATCTGCATCGTGCTCACGCCGATCCTGCTGATGACCGGCCTGTCGGCGTGGGTGTTCACCCCGCTGGCGCTGGCGGTGATCTTCGCGATGCTGGCCTCGTTCCTGCTCTCGCGCACGCTGATCCCGGTGCTGTGCTATCTGCTGCTGCCGGCGGACATCCAAAGCCGCGCCAATCCGCGCTGGGCGCCGGAGAAGTTCCTGCTCGCGATCAACCACAAGGTCGAGCACGCGCTCGACTCGCTGCGCGACAAGCATCACGCGCTGCTGGTCCGGCTCGGCCATCATGGCGCGGTGCTGACCGTGGTCGCGCTGCTGGTGTTCGGTGTGGGCGCGCTGGCCGCGGCGTCGCTGGGCCGCGAGTACTTCCCGCAGGTGGACGCCGGCCAGCTGCGCCTGCAGGTGCGCCTGCCCACCGGCACCCGCCTGGAAGAGACCGCGGCCAAGCTCAGCGAGATCCAGCGCGAGATCCGCGCGATCATCCCGCCCGCCGAACTGCAGACCGTGTACGAGCAGATCGGCGTGCCCGACGCGATCAACCTGTCGCTGGTCGACAGCACCGTGGTCGGCTCGTTCGAGGCCGAGATCATGCTGCAGTTGCGCTCGCCGCACGCCAACAGCCACGATTATCTGGTCAAGATCCGCAAGCGCATCGCCGAGCGCTTCCCCGACGTGAAGCTGTTCGAGCGTCCGCCGGACGCGACCAGCCGCACGCTCGCCGGTTCCGCCGCGGCCGCGTTCGAAGTGCGGCTGATCGGCCGCGACGTGCCCGGCAACATGGCGCTGGCGCGCGAGATCGAAAAGCGCCTGCATCAAGTGCCCGGCGCGGTCGACATCGCCCTGCGCCAGGTGCTGGACCTGCCCGAGTACCAGGTCAAGATCGACCGCACCCGCGCCGCCCAGCTCGGCCTGGACCCGCAGCAGGCCGCGCGCGCGGTGCTGGCGGTGCTCGGCTCGGCCGGCACGGTCTCGCCGGTGTACTGGACCGACACCGTCAACGCCATCGCCTACACCGTGCAGGTGCAGGCGCCGCTCAACCAGATGCAGAACATCGACCAGCTGATGAACTCGCCGCTGCGCATCGGCGCCAACGGCGAGGCGGTCCTGCTGCGCAACATCGCCACCGTGACGCCACGCAACGTGCCGGCGAGCATCGCCCGCACCACGCTCGCGCCGACCATCAGCGTCATCGCGAACGTGGAAGGCACCGACCTGGGCTCGGTCTACGACAAGCTCAGCGCGATCACCAAGGAACTCAACGGCAAGCTCAAGCCCGGCAACCGCATCGAGATCGTCGGCCAGGCCGGCGAGATGCAGAACGCCTACGGCGAGCTCGCCGCGGGTTTGGTGATGTCGGCGATCCTGGTGTTCCTGGTGCTGGTAGTGAACTTCCAATCGTGGATCCAGCCGGCCGTGGCCATGTCCGGCCTGCCGATCGCGATCGCCGGCGCCGCCGTCGGCCTGTTCGTCACCGGCACGCCGCTGAGCGTGCCGGCGCTGATGGGCGTGATGATGGTGATCGGCGTGTCGACCGCGAACTCGGTGCTGGTCACCAGCTTCGCGCGCGGCTTGATCGCCGACGGCCACGACCCCGAACTGGCTGCGTACGAATCGGCCGCGGTGCGACTGCGCCCGGTGCTGATGACCGCCAGCGCGATGATCCTGGGCATCGTGCCGATGGCGATAGGATTGGGCGACGGCGGCGAGCAGAACGCGCCGCTGGGCCGCGCGGTGATCGGCGGCCTGCTGTTCGGCACGCCGGCCACGCTGATCCTGGTGCCCTCGATCCTCGCCGTGGTCGGCCGCCGCCGCAAACCGGCCGGCGGCGAAGACGCCACCACCGACACCACCGCCGCCGCCCCGGGCGACGGCAACCCCGCTGGAGCCAACGCATGAACCGCTCGATCCCCACTCAAGCGACCGTCCGCGCGCCCTCGTTGCGCACCGCGCTGAGCCTCGCGGTCGCCGGCCTCGTACTGATCGCCGCCACCGGCTGCGGCCGCAGCGAAGCCGAGACCGCGCAAGCGCCGGCCACGCCCGAAGTGCTCACCGTGCAAGCCAAGCCCGCCGACGCCGCCTACGACCTGAGCCTGCCGGCGCGCGCCCAGGCCGGCGAATCGGCGGCGCTGTACGCGCGCGCCACCGGCTTCGTCAGCGAGCGCAAGGTCGAGCTCGGCGACAAGGTCGGCGCCGGCCAGGTGCTGGCGACGATCTCCGCGCCGGAGATCGACCAGGCCGTGCGCGAAGCGCGCGCGGTGCTGGCCCAGACCACGGCCGACGAAGAACTGGCCAAGATCAACTTCCAGCGCGCGCAGCAGCTGATCGGCACCGGCGCGGTATCGAAGGAATACTTCAGCGACCGCAAGGGCAACTTCGACGTCGCCGTGGCCGCGCGCAACGCCTCGCAGGCGCGGCTGACCTCGGCGCTGGAACGCCAGTCCTTCACCGCCGTGCGCGCGCCGTTCGCCGGCGTGGTAGTGGCGCGCAACATCGAGCGCGGCGACCGCGTGGTCGGCGACTCGGCCACCGCGACCGTGCCGATGTTCGAAGTGGCCGTGCTCGACCCGCTGCGCGTGGTGGTCGACGTGCCGCAGAACGTGTCGCTGCAGATCCAGAACGGTTTGCAGGCCGAAGTGACCTTCCCCGAATTGCCGGGCCAGGTGTTCAAGGCCGAAGTCGCGCGCAGCGCGCGCGCGCTGTCGCGCGACGCCGGGGTGATGCGCACCGAACTGCGCCTGCCCAACCCCGACGGCCGCATCCCCGCCGGCATGGTCGGCAGCGCGCGCCTGCACTTGCCGCGCGCGGCGGCGGCGGTGGTGCTGCCGGTCTCGACCGTGGTCCAGCGCGCCGCCGGCACCCAGATCGCGACGGTGACGCAGGGTTCGACTTTGGCGTATCGCGACGTCACCCTCGGCCGCAATCTCGGCAACGAGATCGAAGTGCTGACCGGCATCGCGCCGGGCGACACCGTGGTGCTGGCGCCGAACGCGCTGCTGGCCGACGGCAACAAGGTCAGCGCGAAGGCGTTGCCGCCGCCGGCGAAGAAGTCGTAAGCCCGACGGGCCCTCATCCGGTCCTTCGGACCACCTTCTCCCGCGAGCGGGAGAAGGAACGGCGGACGGCGTCGCTGATCGAAGCTCCGCTCCAGCGCGTGTAAGAACGATGCCGCTTAAAGCCCCTCTCCCGCTTGCGGGGTGAGGGGCTGCGCTTGCGAGCCATCGGCTCGCGCAGCACCGAACGCCCGAACGCCCTGCGTTCGGGCCGGGGTGCGGGGTTGGGGTGAGGGCCGCGCCCTACCCGCGCAAAGCCTTGGCGTGATGCGCAATATGCTCGCCGATGAAAGTCGAGATGAAGTAGTAGCTGTGGTCGTACCCCGGCCGCAGCCGCAACTGCAGCGGATGCCCCGCCACCTCGCAAGCCGCGCGCAACAGATCCGGCTTGAGCTGCGCCACCAGAAACTCGTCGTCGCCGCCCTGGTCGATCAGCAGCGGCAAACGCTCCTTCGCGCCCGCCACCAACGCCGTCGCATCCCACTCCTGCCAGGCCTCGCGATCCTCGCCCAGATACGCCGAGAACGCCTTCTCGCCCCACGGCGACTGCGACGGCGCGGCGATCGGCGAGAACGCCGACACGCTGCGATAGCGTCCCGGATTCTTCAGCGCGATCGTCAACGCGCCGTGCCCGCCCATCGAATGCCCGCTGATCGCGCGCGCGCTGGTGGTCGGGAAATGCGCGTCCACCAGCGCCGGCAATTCATCGACCACGTAGTCGTACATGCGGTAATGCCCCGCCCACTTCGGCCGGGTGGCGTTGAGGTAGAAGCCTGCGCCGATGCCCAGGTCGTAACCCTCGGCATCGGGAATGCCTTCGCCGCGCGGGCTGGTGTCGGGCGCGACCAGGATCAGCCCGTGCTCGGCCGCATAGCGCTGCGCGCCGGACTTGGTGATGAAGTTCTGCTCGGTGCAGGTCAGGCCCGAGAGCCAGTACAGCACCGGGCAATCGCCGCTCTCGGCCTGCGGCGGCAGATAGACGCCGAAGCGCATCGTGCAGCCGAGCGTGGTGGCGGTGTGGCTCCAGACCTGCTGGCGGCCGCCGAAGCAGCCGTGGGATTCGATTTTTTCCATTCGCGTCTCGTCCTCGGCTCCGGCCCTCATCCGCCCTTCGGGCACCTTCTCCCGCCAGCGGGAGAAGGAACAGCGAGCAGCGTCGCCGCTTCTAACCCCTCTCCCGCTCGCGGGAGAGGGGCTGGGGTGAGGGTCGCCGCGCTCAGTAGTGAATCACCGTGCGAATCGACTTGCCCTCGTGCATCAGATCGAAGGCCTCGTTGATCCGCTCAAGCGGCAGCGTGTGGGTGATGAACGGGTCCAGGTCGATCTCGCCCTTCATCGCCTGCTCGACCATGCCCGGCAACTGGGTGCGGCCCTTGACCCCGCCGAACGCGGTGCCGCGCCACACGCGGCCGGTCACCAGCTGGAACGGACGCGTCTTGATCTCCTGCCCCGCGCCGGCCACGCCGATGATGACCGACTCGCCCCAGCCCTTGTGGCAGCATTCCAGCGCCGAACGCATCACCTCGACGTTGCCGATGCATTCGAAGCTGAAATCGACGCCGCCGTCGGTCATCTCGACCAGTACTTCCTGGATCGGCCGGTCGAAGTCCTTCGGGTTGACGCAATCGGTCGCGCCCATCGACTTGGCCAGTTCGAACTTGGTCGCGTTGGTGTCCACGCCGATGATGCGCCCGGCCTTGGCCTGCACCGCGCCCTGGATCACCGCCAGACCGATGCCGCCGAGGCCGAACACCGCGACGGTGTCGCCCGGCTGCACCTTGGCCGTGTTGTGCACGGCGCCGATGCCGGTGGTGACGCCGCAACCGAGCAGGCACACCTTCTCCAGCGGCGCTTCGGGGTTGACCACGGCCAGCGAGATTTCCGGCACCACCGTGTACTCGCTGAAGGTGCTGCAGCCCATGTAGTGATAGATCGGCTGGCCCTCATAGCTGAAACGCGTGGTGCCGTCGGGCATCAGGCCCTTGCCCTGGGTGGCGCGCACGGCCTGGCATAGGTTGGTCTTGCCCGACAGGCAAAACTTGCACTTGCGGCATTCGGCCGTGTACAGCGGGATCACGTGATCGCCCGGCTTGAGGCTGGTGACGCCTTCGCCGACTTCGACCACCACGCCACCGCCCTCGTGGCCGAGCACGGCCGGGAACAGGCCTTCGGGATCGTCGCCGCTGAGGGTGAACGCGTCGGTGTGGCAGACACCGGTGGCGTGGATGCGCACCAGCACTTCGCCGGCCTTGGGCGGCTGCACGTCGATCTCGACGATCTTCAACGGTTCGCCGGCGGCGAAGGCGACGGCGGCGCGGCTTTTGATGACCCGGCTCATGGGCGGATATCTCCTGGTGGCGGGAGGTGATCGCGGCGAACGCCGCGGAATTCGTGGTGAGTGGACGTCGCGGTTATTTCAGGTACGAGCGCACCAGCGCGGCGATCTCGTCGATGCTGGCCTCGCGCCCGCGGTCGGCCACGGCCTGGCCGAGCTCCTCGCGGATATGGCTTTCCAGCACTTCCGACATCAGCCCGTTGACCGCGCCGCGGATCGCCGCGATCTGCTGCAGCACCGCCGCGCATTCGCTGCCGGCCTCGAGCGCGCGCTCCAGCGCCTCGGTCTGGCCCTTGATCCGGCGCACGCGGGTGAGGACGCGCTTTTTTTCGGCGGGGGAGTGCGGCATGACGGGCTCCGGGCGGTGGCGCCTGATACTGGGGGATAGTATCAGATGCACACCCCACATGGCCTACCTGTAGGAGCGGCGCAAGCCGCGACCGCGCCATCGCACGCGCCGGCGCAAACAGCACAGCGGCCGGACACCCACCCGCCCGAGGACAGCCGCGCCGGCAACTGCGGTGCCGCGGTCGCGGCTCGCGCCGCTCCTACAGGGGGCTTCGGGCGGATGCGAAAACGGCGCGCCGTTTGGCGGGGGCGGAGCGCTCGGCCGCTCAGCCGGTGTTCTGCACGCCCGCCGCGATCCCGTTGACCGTCGCCACCAACGCCTGCAGCAGCGCGTCGTCGGGCCGGTCGGCGGCGCGCCAGCGCGCGAGCAGGTCGACCTGGAGCAGGCTGATCGGGTCGACGTAGGGATTGCGCAGGCGGATCGACTGGCGCAAACGGTGATCGCCGCGCAGCAGTTCGTCGCTGCCCTTGATCGCCAGCACCGCGTCGCGGGTGCGTTCGAACTCGGCGGCGATGCCGGGATGGAATCGCGCGTGCAGGTCGCCGTCCGGCAACGTCGAGGCGAGCTGCGAGTAACGCTCGAAGATCGCCGGATCCGACTTGGCCAGCACCATTTCCAGATCGTCGATGAGGGTGCCGAAGAACGGCCAGTCGCGCGCCATTTCCGCCAGCGTGTCGCGGCCGTGGCGGTCCAGCGCGGCGGCCAGGCCAGTGCCCACGCCGTACCACGCGGTCAGCCCGGCGCGGTTCTGCGACCAGGCGAACACCCACGGGATCGCTCGCAGCGACGAGATATCGCCGCTGCCGGCGCGCTTGGCCGGACGCGAGCCGATGCGCAGCCGCTCGATCACGTCGATCGGCGTGGCCGCGCGGAAGTACGCCGGGAACTGCGAGTCTTCGTGCACCAGCGCGCGGTAGTGCGCGCGCGCCTCGCCGGCTAGTTCGCCGGCGATCCGGCGCCAACCGGCCTCGCGCGGCTCCGGCGCGCGCGGGCGCAGGGTCGCGCGCAGCACAGCGCCGCTGGTCTGTTCCAGGTTGCGCAGCGCCAGCGCGCGGATGCCGTACTTGCGGTGGATCACCTCGCCTTGCTCGGTCAAGCGCAGATAGCCGTCGACCGAACCGCGCGGCGCGGCGATCACCGCGCGCTCGGTCTTGCCGCCGCCGCGGCTGATCGAGCCGCCGCGGCCGTGGAAGAACGCGATGCGCACGCCGCTGTCGGCGGCCAGCGCGGTCAGCGCGATCTGGGTCTGCTGCAGCGCCCAGCGCGAGGCGACCATGCCGCCGTCCTTGGCGCTGTCGGAATAGCCCAGCATCACCACCTGGCGGTCGCCGCGCGAGCGCAGGTGATCGCGATACACCGGGTCGGAGAACAACGCGCGCAAGGTGTCGGCGGCGGCATCGAGGTCGTCGACGGTTTCGAACAGCGGCGCCACGTCCAGCGGCACCCGGCCGCGGTCGTCGGCGCAGCCGGCGGTGCGCGCCAGCGCCAGCACCGCCAGCGCGTCGGCGGCGCTGCGGCTCATGCTGACGATGTAGGGGCCGAACGCGCGCGCGCCGAAGCGCGGGCGCAGCCGCGCGACCGCGCGGAACACGTCCAGCGTCGGCTGCGCCGCGGCCGCGGCCGGACGCGCCGGCGGCGCTTCGCCGTCGAGCAACTGGTGCAGGCGCGCCGCGCGCGCGGCGACATCGAGCGCGGCCCATTCGGGTTGCTCGAACAGCGCCGCCAGCGCGGCGTCGTGGGTGGCCGAATCCTGGCGCAGGTCGAGCCCGGCCAGATGGAAGCCGAAGCACTCCGCGCGCCGGCGCAGGCGCCGCACCGCGAAGCCGCCGGCGTGCGCGCCCTGGTGCGCGGCCAGACTGCGTTCGATCAAATCGATGTCGGCCAGGAACGCGGCGGCGTCGGGATAGCCGTGCACGCTCTCTTCCAGCGTGGCCTGCAAGCGCGCCGACATCAGCCCGAGCAGGTTGCGGTAAGGCATGTCGGCGTGGCGCGGCTTGAGCAGCGCGGCGGCCTTGGGCAGCAGGTAGCGATAATCCTCGACCTTGGCCAGCACCGCGTCGTCGACGCGCACGCGGTGCACCGACTGGCTCAGCAATTCTTCCAGCGATGCCAGATCGCGCCGATACGCCGCCAGCACCAGCGCGCGCTGGCCGGCGAGCGTGGCGGCGATGGTGTCGGCGCCGACATTCGGATTGCCGTCCATGTCGCCGCCGACCCAAGTGCCGAAGCCGAGCACGTCGGGCAGCGCCGGCGCGCCGCCGTAGGTTTCGCGCAAGGCTTCTTCGAACACTTCGTAATAGACCGGCAGCACCCGGTACAGCACGTCGGACAGATAGAACCCGACGTGCTCGAATTCGTCGGCGACGCTGGGCTTGGCCGCCGGCGCTTCGGCGGTCTGCCAGCTCGCGGTCAGCGCCAGGCGGATGCGCTCGCGGTCGGCGCGACGCTCGGGCGGGGTGCGGCCGCGGTCGATGTCGGCGACCAAACACTCGACGATGGTGCGTTCCTTCTCCAGCAGCGCGCGCCGCACCGCTTCGGTGGGGTGGGCGGTGAACACCGGCTCGATCCGCAGCCGCGGCAGCAGCGCGGCCACTTCCTCGGCGCTGACGCCCTGCCGCGCCAAAGTCGCGAGCGCGTCGCGCAGTCCGCCGGGCTGGGCGCCGGCGCCGCTGCGTTCGTAGTCGCGGCGGCGGCGGATGCGGTGCACGCGCTCGGCCAGGTTGACCGCCTGGAAGTAGGTGGCGAACGCACGCACGAGGTCGGCGGCTTGTTCGAGATCGATGTCGACCAGCGCCGCGGCCAGCGCGTCGATGGGCTCGCCGGCTTCGCGCCGGCGGATCGCGGCGCGGCGCAAGCGCTCGACGCCGTCGAGGAAGCCTTGCCCGCGCTGTTCGGCGAGGATCTCGCCGACCAGCGCGCCGAGGGTTTTCACGTCCTCGCGCAATAAAGCATCGGTGGGGGCGAAGTCGGCCGCGCGTTCGGCCGCCTGCTCGGCCCATTCCGCGGCACGCAAAGGTTCGTCGCTGCTGTCGGTCATGACGTTCATCCGTCCAAGGCTAGCGCAGTGGCTTGTGCATTGCAGCAAGCATGGCGGGACGGCTTGGTTGCAGTTGAAACGACCTCCCCGGCGGCGCGCGCATGACAGCGGCGTTGCAGCGCGGCGACGACGACGCCCGCCGCGCCACCGATCGGACGACCGAAGGCGCCGCCGCCTCTGGCGCGGCGCGCGCGCAACGCGGACACTGTCGCACTTTCCGCCGCCCGCCCGTTCGCAAGGATCGCGTCATGCCGTATTTCGGCCTCGGACTGCACATCGTCGTCGCCCTGTATTTCGCCGTGCACGCCGTGCGCAGCGGCCAGGACCGCTACTGGCTGATGGTGCTTTTCATGTTCCCGCTGCTCGGCAGCGTGGTCTATGCCTTCGCCATCTGGCTGCCCGAACAGCGCCACAGCCGCCACGGCCGCGCCCTGGTCGGCAACGTGCGGCGCATGCTCGACCCGGGCCGCGAACTGCGTCAGGCGCAGGACGCCTTCGACGACTCGGCCACCACCGACAACCGCCTGCGCCTGGCCGACGCCCTGCTCGGCGCGGGCCGCGCCGGCGATGCGCTGCCGCTGTACCGCGCCGCGCTCAGCGGCGTGCATCGCGAAGATCCGCACATCCAGGTCAAGCTCGCCCACGCACTGCTGGAAGCCGGCGAGCCGGCGCAGGCGCGGCAACTGCTCGACGAACTGATCGCCAAGCGCCCGGATTTCCGCTCGCCGGACGGCCACCTGACCTATGCGCGCGCGGTCGCCGCGCAAGGCGACAAGAGCAAGGCGAAGGAAGAGTTCGAAGCGCTGACCGGCTACAGCAGCGGCTTCGAAGCGCATGCGTATTACGTCGAATGCCTGATCGGCTGGGGCGACACCGGCCGCGCGCGCGAGTTGTGCGAACAGGCGCAGGCCAAGGCGCGGCGGCTGCCGGCGTATGCGCGCAAGATGCATCGTGCGGAATTGGACAAGCTGCGCGAGCTGGAAAAACGCGCGCAGGCCCTGTGACGCGGCGGGAGATAGCGGATAGGAATCCGGAGATAGCGCAAGCCCGCTTTTCGCTATCTCCTGACTCCTAACCGCTACGTTCTCTGACCCTATCCCCCGCCGTCTTCGCCGCGCAGCAACGCCGCCACCCAATCCCTCACCCACTGCAAGCGCGCCGCGCCCTCGGCCTCGGGCAGCCACGCCAGGTACAGGCGCTTCACCGGCGCGGGTTGCGGCAACGTCAGCGGTGCCAATTCGCCGCTGGCCAGGCGCTCGGCGATCAGGCGCGGATACAGCAGCGCGATGCCCTGCCCGGCCAGCGCCGCGCTGATCGCCGGCATCGGCGAGGACAGGCTCAGCTGCGGCAGCGGCCAGGCCGCGGTGTCGGCGCCGAACCACGCCGGCCAGTCCTCGCGCCAGCCGTCGCTGACCACGTGCAGCAGGCGCGCGCCGGGCACCGGGTCCAGCCACCAGCGCTGCGGATCCAGGCGCGCCAGCAGGCCCGGCGAGGCCACCGGCAGCAGCGCCTGCTCGAACAGCAGTTCGCCGCGCAGGCCGTGCTCGGCCGGCTCGCGGTGCATCAGCAGCGCGTGCACGCGCGCCTGGGCCAAGTCGGCCGGGCCGGCGGGGCAGAACAGCTGCAGTTCGAAGCCGGCGCGCGCGGAGAACTCCTCGATCCGCGGCAACAGCAGGCTCACGCTGAGGCTGGTCGGCGCGCCCAGCTGCAGGCGCCGGCTCTCGTCGCCGCGCAGACGCAGGCGCGCGGTCGCCGCCTCGATGCGCTCGAACCCGTCGATCAGCGCTTCGCCGAACTCGCGCCCCAGCGGCGTCGGCCGGGCGCGGCCGCCGCTGCGGTCGAGCAGGCGCAGGCCGAAGGCTTCCTCCAGATGCTGGACGTGCTGGCTCAGCGCGGCGTGGCTCAGGTGCAGGCGCTCGGCGGCGCGACGCATGCCGTCGTGGCGGACCACCGCGGCGAAGGCCTGCAGGGCGCGCAACGGCGGCAACCGGCGGGCGGGCGCGTCGTCGCCGGAGCCGGGCGGGAGCGAGCCGGGCTTAGTGGTCACTTTTACTTACCGCCTTTCTCGATAAACGAGATTTTTCAAAAGGATATCGGCGGATAGATTTACCACATGTCCATCGCCCCGCTGACCGCCACGGCCGCCGTCGCCGCCCGCCCCCTGCTCCTGCGCGCCGGCCTGATGGCCGCCGCCTCCACCTCGCTGGCCCTGCTGGCCCTGCTCAGCCGCTACACCCGCGGACTGGCGCCGGAGCTGGTGACCTGGGGCCGCTTCATCCTGCCCGCGCTGATCCTGACCGCATTCGTGCGCGGCCCCGACTGGCGCGCGGCCTGGTCGCTGGCCGACCGGCCCGGCTGGGTGCGCGCGCTGTGCGCGGTGATCGCCCAGGTCTGCTTCGTGCTCGCCGCGACCCAGGGCGACCTGCTGCAGGCGGTGCTGCTCTACAACACCGGCCCCTTGTTCATTCCGCTGGTGGCGTGGCTGTGGCTGGGCGAACGCCTGCGCCCGGCGACGCTGGCCGGACTGGCGCTGGGCTTTCTCGGCGTACTCGCGGTGCTGCAGCCCGGCACGCGCGGGTTGGATCCGCTGGCGCTGATCGCACTGACCGGCGGCCTGGCGATGGCGGTGTCGCAGGTGCTGTTCTACCGCAGCGCACAGCGCCAGCCGCCGCTGCGCAACCAGTTCAAGCTCTACACCCAAGCCTCGCTGCTGAGCCTGCCGCTGGCCGCACTCGGCGCCGCGCACACGCCCTGGGCCGCCGTGCTGGCCGGCGAAGCCGCCTCCGAACCGGTGTGGGTGCTGAGCTTGGCCTTGCTCGGCATGACCGCCTGCAGCCTGGGCAACCAATCCCTGCGCGACCTGGCCTACCGCGGCATGGACAACGCCTCGACCCTGGCCCCGCTGATGTACGTCGCGGTCCCGGTCAGCGCCGCGCTCGACTGGCTGCTGTTCGACCGCGTAGCCGCGCCATCGGCAATGCTCGGCGCCGCGTTGGTCGTAGCGGGCGCGGTGGTGGCCTTGCGCAGCGGTGCGCGTGCGCAGCGGGCAGAGGCTTCGTAGCCCGCTTGAGCGGTGCTAGACGGATAGCGTATCGAGCGAACATGCCACGCACGACGCATCGGCAAACTGCTCTCGCTATCGCCGTTGTCGTTGCTTTTGCCCTTCGCTCCCCCCGCCGCCCCGAACTCGCCACAGGCAAGCGTAGACCCGATAGGGCGGCGCACAGGATGTGCGCCGTGCGCCACCCAGGCCATGGATGGCCTGTGTGGCGCATCCC
>NZ_FNOG01000011.1:34498-86898 GCF_900106525.1 Lysobacter enzymogenes | reverse complement strand
ACATCAAAATGGATTCCGGCTTTCGCCGGAATGACGGGGTGGGAGTTTCGGGTCTTCGGGGGAGTTCGGCGGAGCTGCGTCGCTTCGGTTGGTCGCGACTTGCGTCGCTCCTACAGGGAACTCCGGCAAGCTTCGTGTCCGACTGTAGGAGCGGCGCAAGCCGCGACCGCGACAAGCAGCCAAGACGAACGCTCCGCCGCAGCCGCAATCCCCTCAAGAGCGCACCGCCCCAAGCCCTCAGTACGCAAACTCCCGAAACACCCGATCCACATTCCCGTCCCACTCGCCGTGGAACAACTCGAGCTTGCGCTCCGCCGGACTCTTACCCATCGCCACGAACTCCATCAACGGCTCCAGATAGATCGACTCATCCGCCCCATTACCGTTCAAACGCCCACGCCGCTTCAACCCGTGCGCAGAAATCTCCAGCGCGCGCCGCGCCAGCTCTAGCACCTTGCCGTCGCGGAACGGCAGCTGGAACCCATGCCGCGGCACGCCGTCGCGCAGCGCATGACGCTCTTCGGGCGTGAAGTCGAGCACCAGATCCCAAGCCGCATCCAGCGCCTCGGCGTCGTACAACAGCCCGACCCAGAACGCCGACAGCGCACAGATCCGATTCCACGGGCCCGAATCGGCGCCGCGCATTTCCAGATACTTCTTCAAGCGCACTTCCGGGAACGCGGTGGTGCTGTGGTCGGCCCAGTCCTTCAAGGTCGGGCGCTGGTCCGGATACGCCGGCAGGCGGCCGTCCATGAAATCGCGGAACGACTGGCCGCTGGCGTCGATGTAGCGGCCGTCGCGGTAGACGAAGTACATCGGCACGTCGAGCAGGTAATCGACGTAGCGCTCGTAACCGAAGCCGTCTTCGAACACGAAATCGAGCAGACCGGTGCGGTCCGCATCGGTGTCGGTCCAGATGTGCGAGCGGTACGACAGATAACCGTTGGGCCGGCCTTCCAGGAACGGCGAATCGGCAAACAGCGCGGTCGCGATCGGCTGCAGCGCCAGCGAGACGCGGAACTTCTTGACCATGTCCGCTTCGTCGCGCACGTCGAGGTTGACCTGCACGGTGCTGGTGCGGGTCATCATGTCCAGGCCGAGCTGGCCGACCTTGGGCATGTAGTCGCGCATGATCTTGTAGCGGCCCTTGGGCATCCACGGCATGTCCTCGCGCCGCCACTTGGGCTGGAAGCCCATGCCGAGGAAGCCCAGGCCCATCGGCTCGGCCACCGTGCGCACTTCACGCAGGTGGGTGGCCGCTTCCACGCAGGTGTCGTGCAGCGTCGCCAGCGGCGCGCCGGACAGTTCCAGCTGGCCGGCCGGCTCCAGCGAGACCGACGCCTGGTCGCGGGTCAGCGCGATCACCCGGCCGTTCTCTTCCACCGGCGCCCAGCCGAACTGGACCAGGCCCTTGAGCAAGGCCTCGATGCCGCGCTCGCCGTCGAAGGTCGGCGGGCGCAGGTCGTCGGTGCGGAAGCCGAACTTCTCGTGCTCGGTGCCGATCTTCCAATCCGATTCCGGGCGCGCGCCCGAAGCCAGGTAGTCGATCAGCACGGCGCGACCGCCGCCCTTGACGTCGGGAATCTCGAGATCCTTCACCTGGCTGGGACCGGACACATCCACCTCGCTTCGTAAACCTTGGGTCGTCGTCGGGACCGCTCGCACCGTCGCGCGGAGCGCGGCCAGCGCGCGCGGCCGGCCTCCCCCGAGGGGAAGCCGGCGCGGCGGCACGGTCCTACCTTGCAGCATTTCAGAGTCTGGATATGCGGCGGCTCGCCTACAATCGCAAGACCCCAGGCAGTGTAGAGCCCGTCTTGCCGCGCACAACGTCCGTCCTGCAACGCTATGGTTCGGCCCTGCTACTGGCGCTGGCGATGCCGGCCGTGCCTGCCCAGCCGGCGCACGCGGCCGCAGCGCAGCTCGAACGCGGCAACGGGCCCGAGCCGAGCACGCTGGACGCGCACCGCTGCCAGGAGGTCGCCTGCGGCAACGTGCTGCGCGATCTGTACGAAGGCCTGGTGACCGAAGACGCGCAAGGCCGGCTGGTGCCGGGCCTGGCCGAGCGCTGGACGGTGTCGGCCGACGGCCGCACCTGGACCTTCGCCCTGCGCCCCGGCCTGCGCTGGAGCAACGGCGAAGCGCTCGACGCGGCGCAGGTGGTGGCCAGCTTCCGCCGCGCCTTCGCCCCGGCCACCGCCGCGCCGTTCGGCGAATTGTTCGACGCGCTCGACGGCGCCCAGGCGGTGCAGGCCGGCGATCTGCCGCCCGAGCGCCTGGGCGTGAGCGCGCCGGACCCGCGCACCGTGGTGTTCCGGCTGACCCGCAGCGCCTCGCTGCCGGCGCTGCTGACCTTGCCGATCGCGTTCCCGGTGTACCTGCCGGCGGTGCAGAACTACGGCGCCCAGCACACCCAGCCCGGGCGGCTGGTGTCGAACGGCGCCTACCGCCTGGCCGCGTGGACGCCGCAGGCGAACCTGGTGGTGGAGAAGAACCCGCACTTCCACGACGCCGCCCGCGTCGCGCTGGCGCGGGTGCGCTTCCACGTCACCGAGGACGCCGCCGCCGAACTGCAGCGCTTCGCCGCCGGCGACCTGCACATCACCGAGGTGGTGCCGCCGCAGCCGCTGGCCGCGCTGCGCGAGCGCTTCGGCGAACAGTTGCGGCTGTCGCCGTACCTGGGCGCGTTCTGGTTCGGCCTCAACACCACCCAGCCGCCGTTCCGCCCCGCCTGCGCCAGCGCGCGCTGCCGCGAGCAGGCGCTGGCGCTGCGCCGCGCGCTGACGATGGCGATCGACCGCGACAAGCTCACCCGCTATGTCACCGGCCTGGGCGAAACCCCGGCCTACGGCATCGTGCCGCCGGGCATCGCCGGTTATGCGCCGGCGGCGATGCCGTGGGCGTCGTGGCCGCAGGCGCAACGCGAAGCGCACGCGCGCGCGTTGTATCGGCATGCGGGTTACTCGCTCGAACATCCGTTGGTGCTGGAGCTGCGCTACAACACCTCCACCCCGCACCGCCGGCTGGCGCTGGCGGTGGCGGCGATGTGGAAGCAGACCCTCGGCGTGCAGGTACGGCTGCGCAACGAGGAATGGAAAGTGTTCGTGCAAAACCGCAAGCAGCGCGCGATCACCCAGGCCTTCCGCGGCGGCTGGATCGGCGATCTGCCCGATGCGCGCAACTTCCTCGCCGCGTTCGCCAACGACGGCCCGTTGAACTGGATGGGCTACGACGACGCCGGTTATCGCGAGCGCCTGGCCCGCGCCGACGCCGCGGCCACGCAAGCCGCGCGCAACGCCTGGCTGCGCGCGGCCGAGCAGCGCCTGCTCAACGACAACGCGGCGATTCCCTTGTACTTCTATACCTCCAAGCACCTGGTGTCGCGGCGCGTGCGCGGGTTCGAGCCCAACGCGCTGGACCGCCACGCCAGCCGCTGGCTGAGCCTGACGCCATGACCACGCAACCCGCGCCGTCCCCGCCCGCCCGGCCGCGCGCGCACGCGCGCAGCCGCCACCTTGAGGCGCACCGCTCCGAACGCGTGGGCTGGCTGCGCGCGGCGGTGCTCGGCGCCAACGACGGCATCGTCTCGGTCGCAGGGCTGGTGGTCGGCGTCGCCGCCAGCGGCGCCGACGCCGGCGCGATCCTGACCTCGGGCATCGCCGGCACGGTGGCCGGGGCGATGTCGATGGCCGCCGGCGAATACGTGTCGGTGCGCTCGCAGGCCGACACCGAGCGCGCCGACATCGCGGTGGAAAAGCGCGAACTGGCCGAGAACCCGCACGCCGAACTGGAAGAGCTGGCGCACATCTACGTGCAGCGCGGGCTCACGCCGGAACTGGCGCGCGAGGTCGCGCGCCAGCTCAGCGAACACGACGCGCTCGCCAGCCATGCGCGCGACGAACTCGGCATCACCGACACCTTGCGCGCGCGTCCGGTGCAGGCGGCGCTGGCCTCAGCCGGCGCCTTCGTCAGCGGCGCGGCGCTGCCGATCGCCGCGGTGGTGCTGGCGCCGCACGCGCAAGTGCAGCCGGCGGCGATCGCCACCACGCTGGCGGCGTTGTCGGTATCCGGCGCGCTCGCGGCCTGGGCCGGCGGCGCACCGGTGCTGCGCGGCGCGCTGCGGGTGATGTTCTGGGGCGCGCTGGCGATGGCCGCGGCGACCGCGGTCGGGCATCTGTTCGGCGTGCAGGTCTGATGCGTCCGCACCCGCGCCTGCTGCGCCTGGGCGGCCGCCTGCTGGAAGCGGCGATCACCTTGTGGCTGCTGGGCACGCTGTGCTTCGCCCTGCTGCGCGCCGCGCCCGGCGGCCCGTTCGACACCGAAAAAGCCGCGCCGCCGGAAGTGCAGGCGGTGCTCGATGCGCAGTACCGGCTCGATCAATCGCTGCCGATGCAATACCTGGGCTGGCTCGGCGATGCGCTGCGCGGCGATCTCGGCCCGTCGTTCCAGTATCCCGACTACACCGTCAACCAGCTCATCGCCAACGCGCTGCCGGTGTCCGCGCTCAACGGCGGATTGGCGCTGCTGCTGGCGCTGCTGTGCGGGGTGGCGCTGGGCGCGTGGGCGGCGTTGCGCGCCGGCGGCTGGAGCGACCGCGCGCTGATGTTCCTGGCCGGGCTGGGCCTGGCGATCCCGAAGTTCGTGGTCGCCCCGCTGCTGGTGCTGCTGTTCGCGGTGACCCTGCACTGGCTGCCGGCCGGCGGCTGGGGCGAATGGGACAACGTGGTGCTGCCGGTGATCGCGCTGGCCCTGCCCAACATCGCCTACTGCGCGCGGCTGACCCGCGCCTCGCTGCTGGACACGCTGTCGGCCGACTACCTGCGCGCCGCGCGCGCGCGCGGTCTGTCGGAAACCCGGCTGCTGTTCGCCCACGCGCTCAAGCCGGCGCTGCTGCCGGTGGCGGCATGGCTGTCGCCGGCGCTGATCAACGTGGTCACCGGCTCGGCGGTGGTCGAGCAGGTGTTCGGCATTCCCGGCATGGGCCGCTACTTCGTGCAAGGCGCGTTGAATCGCGATTACACCCTGGTGCTGGGCGTGGTGCTGGTGATCGGCGCGCTGATCGTGGCGATCAACGTGGCGGTGGACGCGCTGCGCGGCTGGATGGATCCGCGGCTGGAACAAGACTGAGCGCTACTCACCCACCGTCATTCCCGCGAAGGCGGGAATCCGGAGCGCTGTACATTCCCGCCCACGAGCCCGCCGTTCCGACTCGATGGATCCGCGGCTGGAACAAGACCGAGCGCTACTCACCCACCGTCATTCCCGCGAAGGCGGGAATCCAGAGCGCTGTACATTCCAACCCGCAGGCCCGCCGTTCCGACTTGATGGATCCGCGGCTGGAGCAAGACCCAGCGCTACTCACCCGCCGTCATTCCCGCAAAGGCGGGAATGACGGTGGGTGAGAGGCGTTGGGTCGGGTCGGGTCGCCGACGTAGACGCAGCCGCAGCGCCGGGCCTTCCGGCCCGGGCGCCGCCCGCCCCGACCCCGCTACACTGCGGCCCATGCGCAAAAAGACCAAAGCCACCTCGGTCGACATCGCCCACCTGGCCGGCGTCTCCCAGGCCACGGTCTCGCGCGTGCTCAGCGGCAGCCCGCTGGTCAACGCCGAGACGCGCAAGCGGGTCGAGGCGGTGGTGCGCGAGCTCAACTACAAGGTCGACCGCCACGCCTCCAGCCTGCGCCGGCAGCGCTCGGGCACGCTGGCGCTGCTGCTGTTCGAGGATCCGACCCCGGACGAGTCGCACATCAACCCGTTCTTCCTGTCCATGCTCGGCTCGATCACCCGCGCCTGCGCGCGCCACGGCCAGGACTTGCTGATCTCGTTCCAGCAGTTGTCCGACGACTGGGCCGCCGACTACGAGGACAGCATGAAGGCCGACGGCCTGATCCTGCTCGGCTACGGCGATTACCTGGCCTACCAGGGCAAGCTGCAGCGGCTGGTCGAACAGGGCACCCGCTTCGTGCGCTGGGGCGCGGTGCTGCCGGATCAGCCGGGGCTGTCGATCGGCTGCGAGAACCTCGGCGGCGGACGCCAGGCCGGCGCGCATCTGGTCGCGCTCGGGCGCCGGCGGGTGGCGTTTCTCGGCGACGCGTCCAGCCATTACCCCGAATTCCTCGACCGCTTCCTCGGCTGCGAGCAGGCCTTGCATGAGGCCGGGCTCGCGCTGGACCGCGCGCTGCAGGTCGATGCGGAAAGCTCCGAAGACGCCGGCCACGCCGCCGCGCTGGCGCTGCTCGCGCGCGGGCTGCCGTTCGACGCGGTGTTCGCCGCCAGCGATCTGATCGCGATCGGCGCGATGCGCGCGCTGACCGAACGCGGCCTGCGCGTGCCCGAAGACGTGTCGGTGATCGGCTTCGACGATCTGCCGACCGCGCGCTTCGCCCATCCGCCGCTGACCACGGTGTTCCAGGACACCAAGCAGGCCGGCGAGTTGCTGGTGGAGGCTTTGATGCGGCTGATCCGCGGCGAGCCGGCGCAGAGCCAGCGCTTGCCGACGACGCTGGTGGTACGCAAGTCCTGCGGCGGCTGAGGCGAGTCGAGGCGCGTTTTCGAGCCGCTGTTTCAGCGCAGACCGGAATCCCGTCATCCGGGCGAAAGCCAGGGGCCTACCACTTCGTCATTCCGGCGAAAGCCGGAATCCATTTTGACCTTGCTTCTTCGCTGGGTACGAGAGGCAAATGCAACGGCAAAATGGATTCCGGCTTTCGCCGGAATGACGGGGTCGGGGATTGGGGTTTCGGTGTGGGTTCGGCAGGGCTACGCGGCTTCGGTTGGTCGCGGCTCGCGCCGCTCCTACAGGGGGCGACCGGTCAGCGCTTGCGTGCGTGGGCCATCGCCTGGTCCAGCGCGGCCGCGAGGTCGGCGCGCCGCACCGGCGCATCGAGCAGATACACCTCGACGCCGTGCGCCGGCACCGACGCGCGCAATGTCCCGCCCTCGCCCATCACGATCTCGCCGCCGCCCAGCGCGGCGCGCCAGCGCCCGGCCTGCAAGTACTCGCTCACCGCGAACGGCGCCGGCGCATCGCCCTTGTTGAGCAGCACCAGGGCGATCTGCGCCGTGTCGCCGTGTTCGTACACGCGATAGAACGCGGCGCGCTCGCCTTGCAACGACACGTTCAATTGCAGGCCGCGCTGCAAGGCCGGCGACTGCCTGCGGACCTCGGCGATGCGCCTGAGCGCGATCCGGATCGGATGCGAGCGCGCGGCATCGACGCGCGGCTGGCCGAAGTAGTTGCGGTTGCCCGCGTGCTCGGCGCGTCCGCGCTCGAAGCCCACCTCGGAGCCGTAATAGATCACCGGAATCCCGCGCGCGGTGAACAGCCAGTTGTGTGCGTCGATGAAACCATCGTCGCTGGCGTCCAGCCGCGGCATGTCGTGGTTGTCGTAGAAGGTCATCAGCTCATACGGGTTGGCGTACGGGCCGTCTTGCAAATATAGGCGCTCGTCCAGCCGCGCGTAGTCGGCGCGGTTGCGCCCGAACACTTCGGCCAGTCGCTCCTTGAGCGGAAAATCCAGCACGCTGACGCCGCCGTTTTCGGCCCAGGTGAACGGCGCGATGTTCTCCGCCTTGTAATCGAAGGCCTCGCCGAACATGAAGAAGCCCGGCCGCTTGGCGCGGATGCGCTCGGCGAACCCGCGCCAGAACGCCAGCGGCATGTGGCGAATGGTGTCGATGCGGAAGGCGTCGGCGCCCTGGTCGATCCACTGCGAATAGGCGCCGACGAAGTACTCCATCACCTCGGGATTGGTGTCGTCGATGTTCGACAGCTGCACCAGGTCGCGTTCGTTATGGAAGAAGCGGTGCAGCGGGTTGTGCGCCGGATCGAGCCGTTCCGGCGGCAGGTTCTGGTGATCGGCCACCAGCACGCCGTCGCGATAGATTTGCCCGTATTTCGGCTGCGGCTTGCGCATCGTGAACGAGGGCGAGCCGTGGTTGGCGACGATGTCGAGCACGGTCTTGAGCCCGTGCTGCTTCAGCCCGCGGGTCAGCCCGGCGAAATCCAGGCCCGGACTCGGCAGATGCTCGTCGAGGCGATAGAAGTCCACGCCCCAGTAACCGTGGTAGCCGGTCTTGCCGCGATCCTGGAACGCGCCGCCCCAGGTCACCGCATCGCCGCCGGTGAAGGCCTGGTCGGGGTTGTCGACGATCGGCGTCAGCCACACCGCGCCGAAGCCCATGTCGCGGATGTAGCCGGCGTTGTCGAGCAGGCCTTTGAAGTCGCCGCCCAGGTAGCCGATGTTGTCGCTCTCGCCCGGCGGGCCGCCCGGCACCGGGCGGTCGAAGCTGCGCGTGTCCGGGTCCGGCCCGCCCTGTGCGCGCTGGTCGTTGCCGGGGTCGCCGTTGACGAAGCGGTCGGTGACCACGAAGTACACCGCCTCGCTCGCCATCGGCTCCAGCGTGCCGTAGTAGTCGCGCCGCGCCGCCGCTTCGCGCGCGGCGCCGCCGTGCACGCACGCGGCCAGGGTCAGGCTCAGCGCGGCCAGCGCCAGCGCCCTCATGCGCGCACCTGCGCGTCGGGCTCGCGCACCCACAAGGTGCAGGCGCCGGCGACGAACAGGCTGACGCCGCCGATCACCAGCGCCGCGACCGGATGGCCGCCGAACAGATGCCGGACCAGGAAGCCGAGCAGGCTCGCCGCGACCAACTGCGGAATGACGATGAAGAAATTGAAGATGCCCATGAACACGCCCATCTTCGCCGCCGGCACCGAGTCGGACAGCATCGCGTACGGCAGCGACAGGATCGAGGCCCAGGCGAAGCCGATGCCGACCATCGACAGCAGCAGCATCTGCGGATCGCGCACCAGCGCCACCGAAATCAACCCGGCGCCGCCGAGCGTCAGATTGAACAGATGGCTGCGGCGCAGCCCCCAGCGCCGCGCCATCGGCGCGATCGCGATCGCCGCCAGCGCGGCGAAGCCGTTGTAGGCGGCGAACAGCACGCCGACCCAGTTGGCGCCTTCGTTGTAGGCGGCCGAAGCGACATCGCTGGTGTGGTAGTGCAGCTGGGTGACCGCCGGCGTGGTGTAGATCCACATCGAAAACAGGGCGAACCAGGAGAAGAACTGGACCACCGCCAGCCGCGTCATCGCCGCCGGCATCGCGCCCAGGTCGTCCATCACCGTGGCGAAGCCGCCGCCGTCGCGGACGATGCCGCGCGCCAGCAGCGCGACGCCGAACGCGGCGATCAATGCGGCCAGCACGTACAGCTGGCGGTCGAGCCGGAGCATCGAGATCGCAGTCGCGCAGATGCCGCCGATCACCATCCACGAGGCGCCGAACAGCAGGCAGCGCACTCGGTCGCGCTCGGGCGAGGGCTCGATCGGCGGCGCCTCGTCGTAGGCCTGCAATTGCTGCGGCGGGTATTCGCGGCTGCGCAGCACGGTCCAGCCGACCGACAGCAACAGCACCGCGCCGCCGAAATAGAACGAGTAACGCACGGTGTCGGGCACCTCGCCGGCGGCGGCGGTGTTGCCGACGCCGAAGTGCGCCAGCAGGTACGGCAGCAGGCTCGCCACCACCGAGCCCACGCCGATGAAGAAGCTCTGCATGGCGTAGCCGGCGGCGCGCTGCTGCTGCGGCAGCTGGTCGCCGACGAAGGCGCGGAACGGCTCCATCGATACGTTGATCGAGGCGTCGAGCATCCACAGCAGGCCAGCGGCGATCCACAGCGTCGGCGAGTTCGGCATCGCGATCAGCGCCAGCGTGGCCAGGATCGCGCCGACCAAGAAGTAAGGCCGGCGCCGCCCCAGTCCCGTCCAGGTCCGGTCGGACAAATACCCCACGATCGGCTGCACGATCAGCCCGGTCAGCGGCGCGGCGATCCACAGCATCGGGATATCGTCGATCGGCGCGCCCAGGGTCTGGAAGATCCGGCTGACGTTGGCGTTCTGCAGGGCGAAGCCGAACTGGATGCCGAGAAAGCCGAAGCACATGTTCCAGATCTGCCAGAACGTCAGCGTCGGCTTGCGGGGCGTGGCGTCGGGGCGATCGGTCATGGCAGGGAGTCTGTCACGAAGCGCGCGCGGGGGATTGGCGATGCGGCCGCGAAACGGCGCGCCCGCCGCCGCGCGGCCTCAGGGGCGATAACGGCTGCGGCCCCGCTTCTGCGCGAGAAGACGGGGCCGCGCGACGGTCAGAACTGCGAAGCGAAGCGGATCCCGTACATCCGCGGCGTATTCAAGTAACGGATGTTGGTCGCGTTGTTGACGAAGCCCTTGCCCGAATACACCTCGTCGGTGAGGTTGGAGACGAAGCCGTCGACGCGGAACTGGTTCTCGCTGCCGAAGTTCAGGCCGGCGGATACGTTGACGGTGAAGAAGCCGTCCACGTCGTCGCGCATCGCCAGCCCGTTGGCCGGGCCGCCGCCGGCGGCCGGGTTGGAGCCGTTGTTGAACGCCATGTCCTTGAGCGGGATCTCGATCACTTTGCCGTTCGCATCCAGGCCGAAGCCGCGGCTGTTGAACGCGGTCAGGTAGTAGTCGGAGCGGTAAGTCAGGTTGATCGTCCAGTCGAACGAGTTCAGCGCGCCGCGGCCGATGTCGATGGTCTGCGACAGGCTGACGTTGGCGTTGTACTTGGACGTGTTCGGCAGGCGGTTGCCGTCCAGCGGCACGATCAGGCCCAGGCCGCCGGAGCGGGTGTCGAGCACCTTGGAATCGTCGAAGGTGGCGTCGAGGTAGGTGAAGTTGTAGCCGATGTCGAACCCGTGCGGCAGGCCGACCTTGCCTTCCAGCTCCAGGCCCAGCACGCTCGCATTCGCCGCGTTGTCGTTGAACACCTGGCGGCTGGTCGCGTTGGGATTGGTCGGCGTCGGCGCCGGCACGTCGATCAGGTTCTGCAGCACCTTGTTCTTGTAGTCGTAGTAGAACACCGACGCGTTCAGGCGCACCGGGGTCTCGCCCCAGACGTAGTCGCCCTTGATGCCGGCCTCGTAGGCGGTCAGCTCTTCCGGCGCGAAGCTCGGCGCCAGCGCGCTGCCGTCGTTGAGGGTCAACGGGCGGTTGATGCCGCCGGCGCGGGTGCCGGTGGAGACCGTTCCGTACAGCATCACCTTCGCGGCGAGGTCGTACTCGAAACCCACGCGCCAGTCGACGTAGTTGTCCTTGTACACGTCTTCGCTGCGGCCGTTGGGGAAGTCCGAGCGCGCGATCACCTGGATCTGGTCGCGGTTCTTCTGCAGGAACTGCGCCCAGTTGTCGTTGGCGCCGAAGTTCTGGAAGCCGCCGAGGAAATAGTCGAGCGTGTTGCCGCCCGGCCCGCAGCGCAGATCGGCCGGCGACCAGCCGGTGCAGATGCTCGGATCGCCGCCGCGGCGGCGGCCCGGGCCGGCCAGCTGGAAGCCCGGCGAGCCCAGGATCAAGCCGGTGGTGTAGGGATTGGTCGCGGTGTTGATCGGCTGGCCGGTGAACTGCTGGAACAGTTCCTCGGGAATGATGAACTGGTATTTGACGTTGGATTCGCGCGCGATCTTCTTGTCGCGGGTGTAGCGGATGCCGCCGATCAGGCGTAGCGAATCGGTCGCGGCGAAGCTGAAATCGCCGTACACCGCGTTGGACTCGACCTTGGAATTGTCGCCGCGGTTCTCGCCGCCCAGGCCGTCCTGGTAACCGCAGACCGTGCCCGGCCGCCACCAGTCGCAGTCGCCGAAATAGCCGTTGCCGACGTCCCACGACACGTAGTCGTACTTTTCTTGGTAATTGAACAGGCCCGCCGACCAGATCAGCTTGCCGGTGTCGCCGAAGAAACGCAGCTCGTTGATGCGCGAGGACGACTTGTCGGCCTGATAGAACGTGTCGTACCAGTCCAGCCGCTCGGGATTGAAATAGGCTTCGCGGTCCGAGCCCGGATACACCGGGCCGAGCTGCCACTCGCGCGAGGCGTTGCGGTTGTAGAAGTCGTACTTGCGGTAGGAGGTGTTGAACTCCACCGACACCGCATCGTTGAACGCGTAGGTGAAGGTCGCAGCGATGCCTTCGATGTCGTTGGTGGTCTTGCCCTGGGTGCGGAAGTACTGCTTGAACGGGTCGTCCAGGTCCTTGATGTCGTAGCCCGCGGCCAGGCCGCGTTCGGCGAACAGGCCCGGGTCGCCGGTGCCGCGCTCGGTGACCTTGTCCAGCATCACGTAGGCGGAGAACTTGTCGTTGGGCTGCCACAGCGCCGACAGGCGCGCGGCCTGGTTGTCGAGCGCGCTCGGGCCTTCGGCGGAGAACAGCGACTTGGGGTAACCGTTGGTGATGTAGGACGAGCGCTCCTCGTCGAACAGCGCCGCGCGCAGGGCGAAGGTGTCGCCGATCGGCAGGTTCAGCACGCCCTCGGCGTTGGTGTAGTCGTAGTTGCCGGCGCCGATCTTGAGCCCGCCGCTGGTCACGCCCAGCTCGGGGCGCTTGGAGATCACGTTGATCGAGCCGCCGGTGGCGTTGCGGCCGCGCACCGTGCCTTGCGGGCCCTTGTTGACCTCGATGCGCTCGACGTCGAAGAACATCGGCCCGATCGAACGCGGGCGCGGCAGGTAGATGCCGTTGTAATAGGTCGCCACCGACGGGTCGGAGGAGAAGTCCGAGTCGGCCGCGCCGATGCCGCGCAGGAAGATTTCGTACTTGCCTTCCTGCTTGGTGATCTGCAGCCCCGGCACCACCGCCTGCAGGTTGCGGAAGTCGGTGTTGATGCCGAGCTTGGCGATGTCCTCGCCGCTGAAGGACTGGATGGTGCCGGCGTATTTCTGGATCGACTGCACGCGGCGGTTGCCGGTGACCTGGACCGCGTCGAGCTCGTGCGCGGTCTGCGGCGCCGCCGCTGCGGCGGGCGCCGGATCCTGCGGCGCGGGCGCGTCGGCGGCCCAGGCCGGGGCGAAGCCGCACAGGCCCAGCGCGGCCAGCGCCAGGGTCAACAGATGACGGTCGAGTTGCTTCGGCCCGCGTGCGGCCGGCTTGGAATGCGACATGGCTCCCCTCCAGAAGCGTTGTGTTCTGTGGCCGCGCGCGCACTGTCGGCGCGCTGCGTCCGCCGCGGCATCGGGGCCGCGGTCCGAGCGCATGTTAGGCATGCCCAACGCCTTGCAGCGGGTTCTGCATACGTATTCATGGGATGCAGTCGCATTCATGTCGCAGTTCCGGCCGCGCTTGCGCCATGAATACGTATGCAAGCTCCGCGGCCGTCGCGGACGGCGGCGGTAAGCTGGCGCGCATCGCCGCAGCGCAGCGCCGCCGCGCGCCGCGCCATCGAGCGGCTATACGAAGCCGCACTACAAAAACAGGGGTCGCACTTGTCCGCCGCCGTCTCTTCCCAGCCCGCGCAACGCGATCCCTCGTGGTGGCGCGGCGCGGTGATCTACCAGGTCTACCCGCGCAGCTTCCGCGACCTCGACGGCGACGGCGTCGGCGACCTGCCGGGCATCGTCGAGAAGCTCGGCTACATCGCCGACCTCGGCGTCGATGCGATCTGGATCTCGCCGTTCTTCAAGTCGCCGATGGCCGACTTCGGCTACGACATCGCCGACTACCGCGCGGTCGATCCGCTGTTCGGAAACATCGAGGATTTCGACCGCCTGCTGGCCAAGGCGCATGCGCTGGGCCTGAAGGTGATGATCGACCAGGTGCTCAGCCACACCTCCAACGAGCACGAGTGGTTCAAGCGCAGCCGCGAGAGCCGCGACAACGAGTTCGCCGACTGGTACGTATGGGCCGACGCGCGCGCCGACGGCACCGCGCCGAACAACTGGATGTCGCTGTTCGGCGGCGTGGCCTGGCGCTGGGAACCGCGCCGGCAGCAGTACTACCTGCACAACTTCCTGTCCGCCCAGCCCGACCTCAACTTCCACCATCCGGCGGTGCGCGCGGCGGTGCTGGACAACGTGCGCTTCTGGCTCGAGCGCGGCGTCGACGGGCTGCGCCTGGATGCGATCAACTTCTGCTTCCACGACGCGCAACTGCGCGACAACCCGCCCAAGCCGCCGGCGCAGCGCGTGGGCCGCGGCTTCAGCCCGGACAACCCGTACGCGTTCCAGTACCACCACTACAACAACACCCAGCCGGAAAACCTGGCCTTCCTCGGCGAGCTGCGCGCGCTGCTGGACCGCTATCCGGGCGCGGTGGCGCTGGGCGAGATCTCCTCGGAGGACTCGCTGGCGACGATGGACGAATACACCCGCAACGGTCGCCTGCACATGGGCTACAGCTTCGAGCTGCTGACCGAGGACTACAACGTCGAGCATATCCGCGGCACCGTGCAGCGGGTCGAGGCGAGCATGCGCGAAGGCTGGCCGTGCTGGGCGATCTCCAACCACGACGTGCAGCGCGTGGTCACGCGCTGGGGCCGGGGCGAGGCGCCGAAGCATTTCGCCACCTTGGTCAGCGCGCTGGCGTGCTCGCTGCGCGGCTCGGTGTGCGTGTACCAGGGCGAGGAACTCGGTCTGCCCGAGGCCGAGGTACCGTTCGAGGCGCTGCAGGATCCTTACGGCAAGACCTTCTGGCCGAACTTCAAGGGCCGCGACGGTTGCCGCACGCCGCTGCCGTGGGACGACAGCGAGGGCGCGGGTTTCAGCCGCGGCCGGCCGTGGCTGCCGATTCCGGCCGAACACCGCGCGCTCAACGTCGCCGCGCAGCAGGACGACCCGGCCTCGCCGCTCAACGGCTTCCGCGGTTTTCTGGGCTGGCGCAAGCGCCACCGCGCCCTGCTCGACGGCACCATCGCCTTCCTGCCCAGCGCCGAGCCGGTGATCGCGTTCGTGCGCGGCGAAGGCGCCGATGCGCTGCTGATGGCGTTCAACCTCGGCCCCGGCGAAGCGACGCTGGCGTTGGGCGAGCGCGCCGGCTGGATCGCCGACCGCGGCCACGGCCTGCCGTCGGGCGCAGTCGAAGGCGGCCGCCTGCATCTGCCGGGCCACGCCGCCTACGCCGCACGGCCGGCCGCGTAGCCGCAGCGGCGGCAGGCTGCTCGGGCATACTCCGCCCAAAGGGGAGCCCGCATGCAGATCGTTTACCAGGCCGCGCATTCGGCCGACGCGCAACTCGTGCGCGGCCTGCTGGCGCAGGAAGGCATCCGTTCGTTCGTGTTCGGCGGCGCGCTGGAAGGCGGCGCCGGGCTGCTGCCGGTCGGCGGCTCGGTGCGGGTGGAAGTCGCCGACGAGGACGTCGAGCGCGCCCGCGCGATCATCGACGAATGGCAGGCCGCCGAGGTGCCGCAGTCGGACGACGACGACGAACCCGACCGCGATTACGGCGACGACGCCACGCCCGAGCATGTCGAGGACGCTAACCTCTACCGCCCCTTGAACGCGCGCAAGCCGGCCGCGGGCGGTTTCGGCATGGCCGGCATCGTGTTCGCCCTGGTCGTCGGCGCGCTCGCCGGCGCGCTGGCCACCGGCGCCGCGCTGCAGCCCACCGCCAGCGTGGAGAACGTCGACTACGACGCCGACGGCATCGCCGACGAGCGCCTGAGCTACGAAGACGAACGTCTGGTGCGCAGCGACAGCGACCGCAACACCGACGGCAACGTCGACCTGGTGACGATGTACGACGGCAACGGCCTGCCGGCCTCGATCGAGGAAGACCAGGACTTCAACGGCGTGCGCGAAACCGTCTCCGCCCTGGCCAAGGGCCTGCTGGCGACGCGCAGCGCCGACTACGACGGCGACGGCGTGCCCGAGCGGCAGGAGAACTACCTGCGCGGCGTGCTGCACACCGTGGAATGGCTGGACAAGCAGGGCCGCGTGATCAAACGCGACACCTACACCGGCGGGCGCCTGAGCGGCGGCGAGATCGACCGCGACGGCGACGGCGCGCTGGACACCGCACGCGTGTACGACGAACGCGGCGAGGTCCGCCACAGCGAACCCCTATCCGCGAACTAAGCCTCGCCCGCCCCCTGTAGGAGCGGCGCAAGCCGCGACCGCGACATCGCGCTTACGACGCAAGTGCGGTTTCGCGGTCGCGGCTTGCGCCGCTCCTACACAAAGCGAACGCGGCTAACGCTGCGGCAGGCGCACCTCGCGCTGCGGCCGCTCGCGCAACTCCGGCCGCAGCGCCGCGCCCGGCGCCGGCGCGGTCTCGCGCACCGGCAGCGCCAAAGTCTGCAGCCGCTTCTTCGCGCCTTCGTTGCCCAGGTCCGCGGCCTTGCGCAGCAGCACCTTGGCCTCGTCGATGCGGCCCTGGCCGACGTAGATCTCGCCCAGCCCGCTCAGCGCCGCGCTCTTGGCGCCGTGGTCGGCGGCCGGCGCATCCTTCACCGCCTGGGTCAGAGTGGTCTCGGCGCTCGCCAACTCGCCGTTGGACAACTGCTTCCAGCCGCACAAAGTGGCGTCGCCACCGCTCGCGCACGGGTCCTGCCCGGCGCTGTCGGCCGCGGCGATGCGCTCGCCCAGTTCCTTCGGCTGCCCCGCCAACGCCGCGCTGCCCAGCGCGCTGCGCAGTTGCTGGTTGTTCTGCTGCAGCCCTTTGACCTTCTCGATGATCGCGTCGACCGAGATGTTGATGCTGCTCTGGTCGCTGACCCGGATCGGCGCGCTGAGCTTCAGCGCCTGGCCGCGGTACTCCACCGCCGGCTCGGGCAGGCCCACGGCGGAGAACTTCGGCGAGAACGCCAGGAACACGTCGGGCTGGGCGCGCGCGCCGCCGATCTGCTGCTTGAACGCGTCGAAGCCGATCATCGACAGCGCCACCACCGCGCCGATGCCCAGGTACCAGCGCACGTTCTTGCTCTGCTCGGCGCTCTTGGCCTTGAGCAGCGCGTAGCCGCCGTAGGCGAAGAACAGCAGCGCGGTGCCGTAGGCGCCGGCGGCGAGGATGGTGCTGGGATCGGCGATCGCGTCCATGGCGAAGGGCTCCTGAGGGCGTACCCAGGAGATAACGCGAACGGCGGGCCGCGGGCGGCCAGTGCCGGGGCGAACGGAGCTTGAGGGAGGAACTTGAGGTGTGGGAGGGACTTCAGTCCCGACGCTTTCGGCTCCGGCGAGGCTGGCCTTGCGGGTAAGTCTTGCCCGGGCGGACCGGAAAGCCTCGGGACTGAAGTCCCTCCCACAAGAATCCGCCCGACGTCCGCTGCGCGAGCCCTACTTCGCCGCGCCCAGCTCCAGCCAGCCGCCGACCACCGCGCGCGCCTCGTCGACGCCCTGCTTGGACTCGCCCGAGAAGGTCTGCACGCTGACGGTGTCGCCGTAGCTGGCGTGCAGATCCTTGCGCACCGCCATCAGCGCCTGCTGCTGCTGGCCGCGGCCGAACTTGTCGGCCTTGGTCAGCAGCGCGTGCGCCGGCAGGCCGCGGTTGACCGCGTAGGCGATCATCTGCCGGTCGTAGTCCTTGAGCGGATGGCGGATGTCCATCACCACCACCAGCCCGCGCAGCGCCTGGCGGGTCTGGAAATAGCGGTCGAGGAAGGCCTGCCAGTGCGCCTGCAGGTCCTGCGGCACCTTGGCGTAGCCGTAGCCGGGCAGGTCGACCAGGAAGCGGTCCGGCTCCGGCGCCGGCTCGGGGCCGCGGTGCAGCGGGCTGACGTCGAAGAACACCAGCTGCTGGGTCCGGCCGGGCGTCTTGGACACGCGCGCCAGCGCGTTTTGCTGGCACAGCGCATTGAGCGCGCTGGACTTGCCGGCGTTGGAGCGGCCGGCGAAGGCCACTTCGAAGCCGCCGTCGGGCGGCAGCTGTTTGACGTTGTGCGCCGACAACAGGTAACGGGCGCGGGCGAGGGGATTGCTCATGCCCATAGGATCGCACGGCGCCGGCCCGGACCCGTGCACGCCGCGTGCGCGCAGGCGGTCGCGGCGGCGCCGGCGGGCGTTCCGCGACCGCGGGCACCTGAACCCGCGTTGACCCCGTCCGGGCCGGCGATGATAATTCCGAGGTTCCGGCGCCGTGCGCGGCCGGCCAAAGCCAGACCGAGTTCCTACCCGTCCTCGCCTTCCAGCAAGCCCGCCTTACGCACGCAGTTCGGAGCCCAGCTACATGAGCCAAGCCCGCGTCCTGAGCCTCGTCGGTCTCGCCGTCTTCGCGGTCGCCGCCGTCGCATACGCCCAGACCACGGTCACGCCGATCCCGGATAAAGAACCGGTGCAGACCGCACCGTTGAACGCCGGGCCGCAAAGCAAGTGGGGCGACGTCAAGGCCGGCGCCACCAAGGCCGGCACCTGCGCGGCCTGCCACGGCCTCGACGGCAACCCGACCGACCCGCAATACCCGCGCCTGGCCGGCCAGAGCGAGCGCTACATCGCCCACCAGATCGCCCTGTTCAAGAGCGGCGAGCGCAACACCGGCATGGCCGCGGCGATGAAGCCCTTCGCCGACGCGCTCAGCGAGCAGGACGCGCGCGACCTGGGCGCCTACTTCGCCACCCAGAAGTCCGGCGCCGGCGTGGCCGACGACACCGTCGTCGCCTCCGGCCCGAACAAGGACAAGAAGTTCTACCAGGTCGGCGAAGACCTGTTCCGCCGCGGCGACAAGGCCCGCGGCATCCCCGCGTGCATGGCCTGCCACGGCCCGGGCGGCGCCGGCAATCCCGGCCCGGCCTATCCGCACCTGGCCGGCCAGCAGGCCGCCTACTCGCAGCGCCGCCTGGAGGAGTACCGCGCCGGTACCACCACCCAGAAGGACCCGCACCTGTTCAACGTGATGGCCGGCGTGGCCAAGCAGCTCACCGACGAAGAGATCGGTTCGCTGGCCAGCTACCTGCAGGGCCTGCACGAGCGCGCCGACGACATCGCCGCGGCCGGCGCCCCGGCGCCGGCGGCCAAGCCCGCCGCCGCACCTGCGGCCGCCCCGGCGCCCGCGCCGAAGCCGGCCGGCGCGCCGGCGACGCCCGCCAAGGGCTGAGCGCGCACGACACCAACGAAAACGCCGGCCTCGCGCCGGCGTTTTTGTTTGTAACCACAGCAGGTGCCCAAGCCCCCTGTAGGAGCGGCGCAAGCCGCGACCGCGACAACGCAACCACCGCGAAAGCAGCGCCGCCGCTGCGTCGCCGCAGTCGCGGTGCGCGTCGTTCCCACGCAAAGCCCACCGCCGCCTGCGTAAAAGTGACGCACCTCACACCGCCCGGCCGCGCGGGAACTCCGCTACCGTCGACCGGTCCCACCCCGCACTCCTGGTTGCCCGCGCCCGCCGCTATCCTTGGCGACGCGATTTCGCTTTCCCTGCCCGCTCCACCGGCGCGACGCGCAGCCGGCCCCACTTCGACGAGACCCTTTCCGATGAACCGACGCCTCGCCACCTTGCTGCTGCTCGCCGTGATTCCCTTCGCCGCGGCCGCCGCGCCCAAGGCCGCCGCCCCGGCCGGCCCCGCGCCCGAACCCGGCGTGGACTACGTCGAGATCCCCGGCGGCAAGCCGTTCGCCACGCCGGCCGGCAAGGTCGAGGTGGTCGAAGTGTTCGGCTACACCTGCCCGCACTGCGCGCACTTCGAGCCGCTGGTGTCGAAGTGGAAGGCCAAGCTGCCGGCCGACGTCAACTTCGTCCCGCTGGCCGCGCCGTGGGGCGGTTACTGGACCCCGTACGCGCAGGCCTTCTACACCGCGCAGTCGCTCAAGCTGCTGCCCAAGACCCACGAGGCCGTGTTCAAGGCCCTGCACGAAGACAAGAGCCTGCCGATCCAGAACGCCAGCACCCAGGAAATCGCCGGCTTCTACGCCAAGTTCGGCGCCGACCCGAGCACCTTCGCCGCGACCATGACCGGCAAGGCCACCGAGCAGGCGATGAAGCGCGCCACCGACTTCATCATGGCCTCCGGCGTCGACGGCACCCCCGGCATGGTGGTCGCGGGCAAGTACCGCATCACCACCCAGAAGGGCTTCGACGACATGCTGCGCGTGGCCGATCACCTGATCGCGCGCGAGCGGGCCAAGACCAAGCGCTGAGGCGCCCTACACTCCCCGTTAAGTCGCCCGCCCGCTATGCTGGCGGGCCTCGCGGACGGCACCGCCGCCGCAACCGCCATTCCCTGCTTTTTCTGCGGAGATCCCGATGAATTCGCGTATCGCCACCCTGTCCCGTTACCCGCTGGTGTTCAGCGCGCTGTTCGCGCTGGCCGCGTGCGGCAAGACCGAGGCGCCGAGCGCGCCCGCCGCCGAGGGCACGCCCGCCCCGGCCGCCGGCGACACCGCGCCGGCCGCCAACGCGCCGGCCCAGGGCGAAACCCCGGCCCCGGCCGAGACCGCACCGGCCGAACCGGCGATCGTCCCGGCCGCCACCGCCACTCCGCCGGCCGGCGCGGCGCCGGTCGCGGGCACCGACTACAACGAAATCCCCGGCGGCCAGCCGTTCGAGCCGGTCGCCGGCAAGATCGAAGTGGCGGAAATCTTCAGCTACACCTGCCCGCACTGCGCCCAGTTCGAGCCGATCCTGCTCGACTGGCGCAAGAAGCAGACCGCCGACGTCAAGTTCACCCCGATCGCCGGCCCGTTCGGCGGCAATCCGATCCCGTTCGAGAAGGCCTTCTACGCCGCCCAGACCTTGGGCCTGGTCGACAAGAGCCACGAAGCGATGTTCCGCGCCGTGCACATCGACCAGTCGATCGACTTCCGCACCGTCACCGACGCGACGTTCGGCGAGTTCTACGCCAAGTACGGCGTCAAGCCGGCCGACTTCATCGGCACCATGAACAGCTTCGCGATCACCGCCAAGGGCAAGCGCGCCGAGCAGTTCATGCAGCGCTCCGGGGTCAGCGCGAGCCCGAGCATCGTGATCAACGGCAAGTACCTGGTCACCACCGCCAAGGGCTTCGACGATATGCTGCGCGTCAGCGATCACCTGATCGCGCGCGAGCGCGCCGCCCTGGCCGCTGCGCCCGCTGCCGCGCCCGCGGCGACGCCCGCGCCGGCCGCCGCGGCCGAGCCGGCCAAGAAGAACTGATCGGTTCCGCGTCTTACCCGGACCAGGCATGACCACTCGCCGGCTGCGCTTGCTCAGCGCGAACATCCAGGCCGGTTCCAGCACGCGTCGCTATAGCGATTACGCGACGCGCAGCTGGTCGCACGTGCTGCCCGCCGGCAACAAGCGCGGCAGCCTCGACACCATCGCGCAGTTGGCCGGCGAGCACGACATCGTCGGCCTCAACGAAAGCGATCCGGGCAGCCTGCGCTCGGGCTTCACCAACCAGACCCACTACCTGGCCCAGCGCGCCGGCTTCGATTACTGGAGCCACCAGCCGAACCGGCGCGTCGGCAACGTCGCCTCCAGCGCCAACGGCCTGCTCAGCCGGCTGGAGCCGCGCGAAGTGGTCGACCACCCGCTGCCCGGCCGCATCTCCGGCCGCGGCGTGCTGATCGCGCACTATGGCAGCGGCGACGACGGCCTCACCGTCGCCGTCGCCCACCTCTCGCTGGGCGCCGGCTCACGCGCCTCGCAGCTGGCCTTCATCGCCGAACTGCTGCACGACCACCCGCACGCGGTGCTGATGGGCGACTTCAACTGCTCCGCCGACAGCCCCGAAATGCAGGCGCTGTTCCGCGACACCCGCCTGCAGCGCCCCGCCGACACCCTGCCGACCTTCCCCAGCTGGCGCCCGCAGCGCGCCATCGACCACATCCTGCTCGGCGACGGCCTGGGCTACATCGCCGCCAAGGCGCTGCCGGCGGCGCAGTCGGATCATCTGGCGCTGTCGCTGGAGCTGGACGTTCCGGATCAGGCGTTGCGCTGAGGCGACGTTCGCCGCTCGGCCGTGCCGGCGGCTGCCGGCGCGCTGCGAAGCTGGCCGAGCCGCAATCCTTTCGGCCACGTCCGGCTGGCGCAGACCAACCGACGCTCGCTTCCTTCAGCGCAGCGTCCCGCGCGCGAACCGCCCATCCCCCGACCGACGCGCCCAGGTCGCGTTGACGCCCAAGCCGGCTTCGCCGACGCTGCGCTGCCGTCCCAGCGCGACGCAAGCGCCATGCCCACCCTGATTCTCACGCCTCGCCACAGCGACGACTCGCAAGCGCTGTGGAAAACCGCCGCACGCCAAGGCTGGTCGATCGAGCGGCTACACGGCTGGCGCGTACCCGAGCATCTGCGCGCACTCGAGGAACCGGTGTTCTACGGCGAAGCCTTGTTCGCCCCCGAACTCGGCGCCGCGCTCGGCCTGCGCCTGGACAATCCACCGGAAGACTGGCTGCCGACGCTGCCATACGAATACCGCCTGCGCGAGATCGCCCTCAGCACGCTCGGCGCCCAGCGCGCGCGGACCGAGCCGGCGTTCGTCAAGCCGCCCAACGACAAGAGCTTTCCCGCGAACGTCTACAACGGCGTCGGCCTGCCGCAAGGCTACGACGAAGACATGCCGGTGCTCGTCGCCGAAGTCGTGCGCTGGCGCTGCGAACTGCGCTGCTTCGTGCTCGACCGCACACTGCGCACGTGGTCGCTGTATTCGCGCCACGGCGAGCTCGCGCGCGACAGCGGTTTTGCCAGCAGCGAAGAAGAGGATGCGCAAGCCACCGCGTTCCTGCAGCGCATGCTCGACGACGCGCAAGTGAACCTGCCGCGCGCCTGCGTGATCGACGTGGGCTACATCGAGGGTCGCGGTTGGGCCTGCGTGGAACAGAACGCGGCCTGGGGCGCGGGTTTGTACGCCTGCGATGCGCAGCTCGCACTGGACGTGATCCGGCACGCGTCGGTGCGCGAGCGATAGGCAGGTTTCGCCGCAATCGCATTGCCGCGGTCGCAGCTCGCGCAGCTCCTACAGGACACGAAACTTGACGAAGCCCTTGGAGCGGCTCAAGCCGCGACCAACCGAAGCAACGCAGCCCCGCCGCAACCGCCGAAGCCCCGCAACCTTAATCCCCACTTCCGGCGAAAGCCGGAATCCATATCGCTGTTGCCGTTGCTCTCCGCTCCCCCCGCCGCCCCGAACTCGCCACAGGCAACCGCAGACCCGAAGGGCGGCGCGCAGGACGCGCGCCGTGCGCCACCCAGGCCAGGGATGGCCTGTGTGGCGCATCCCCGCGAACGCACCGAACGATAGTGGCTCTTGATCCGAAAACAAGGAAAGCGCCTTTCTTTGGTTACTTTCTTTGGCAAGACAAAGAAAGTGACCCGGCCGCTTGCGGACGGAAGCTGTTGATGTTCGCTTGTCGTCAGGCGTAACCAACGGACTTAGGCGAAGTTCGTCGTGGTTGCGTTGTCGCGGTCGCGGCTCGCGCCGCTCCTACAGGGAACCCCGGCAAGTACGTATCCGACTGTAGGAGCGGCGCAAGCCGCGACCGCGACAACCCGACAACGACGAAAGCAGCCCCGCACCCGCGAATCCCACAAACAAAAACGGCCGGCGCCTCGCAGCGCCGGCCGTCGTTTCACGTTGTCGCGTTACCCCTGGATCAGAACCGCAGATCCGCCCGCACGTAGAAGAACCGACCGCCCGGGATGTCGTAGGTCGACGCGTCGTAACCGTTGAGCGAGCACGACAGGCACACCGGCGGATCCTTGTCGAACACGTTGTTGACGCCACCGGTGACCTGCAGACCCTTGAGCAGCTCGAAGCGATAGCCCAACTGCAGATCGTGATAGGTCGTCGGCGACAGCTTGTTCTCGCCGGTGACGTGGTTGTCGCAGTACGGCGAATCCAGCGCCGAGGCCTGGCAGGTCTCGGTCAGCTCGGAAATGTGGCGGATCGTCCACGAACCGTTCCAGGCGTTGCGCTTCCACGACAGGGTCGCGTTCGAGGTCCACTCCGGAATCGCGCTGTCGTTGACTTCCACGCCCGGCCGGCGCGGCTGCACCTGGCCGGCGGCGCCGAGCGCGTCGTACTGGGTCACCCAGGTGTTCTGCCAGGCCAGCTTGAACTGGCCGAGCGAGGTTTCCGGCAGGGTCCAGAAGAAGTCCACGTCCCAGCCGGAGGTCTTGATCGAACCCAGGTTGGTCAGCTTGTTCTCGAAGCTGGAGATGCCGCCCACGCTGGAGCGGGTGATGCCGCCGCAGTACAGCGGGTCGAGCGTCTGCACGCACAGGTTGAGCTGGGTCTGCGCGTCGATCGCCTGCACCGCGCCTTCCAGCGAATGGCGGTAGTAGGTGACTTCGAAGTCGAACTTCTCCGACCACGGCACGCCCGCGGCCCAGGCCGGGCTGTAGACGAAGCCGGCGGTGAAGCTGCGCGCGGTTTCCGGGTCCAGGTCCTTGTTGCCGCCGGTCTGCACCGAGATCTGGCTGTTGGCCTGGGCGGCGCCGGCCGGCACGCCGAGCGCGGCGCAGTTGGCGCGGTTGCCGGTCGGCGGCGCGCCGGTGATCGAGATCAGGCACGGATCGCTGAGCTGCAGGTCGGCGCGGCTGGCCGAGCCGTACAACTCGCCGATCGACGGCGCGCGGAAGCCTTCGGCGTAGGTGGTGCGCAGCAGGAACTCGTCGGCGACTTGCCAGCGCAGGCCGTACTTGGGCGTGAACTGGCCGCCGAAGGTCGAGTAATCCGAGTAGCGGCCGGCCAGGCTCAGATCCAGGCTCTTGCCGAACGAACCTTCCTTGATCAGCGGCAGGTTGAGCTCGACATAGGCTTCGTTGACGTCGTAGGAACCGCTGGTCGGCAACGACTGGGTGCCGTTGTAGTAGCCGGCCACGGTGATCGGATCGGGCGAGTAGGAACCTTCGTACTTGCGGTACTCGTAACCGGCGGCGAACGACAGCGGGCCCGCCCACAGGTTGAACAGGTCGCCGGAGAAGTTGGCGGTGAAGGTCTTGAGCTTCTGCTCGCTGCGGTCGCGCACGACCGGGCTGATCCAGCTCAGCATCTGCGGGGTGATCGTGCCCGGGCCGCCGAACAGGTTCAGCGGCACGCAGCCCGGGGTCGCCGCGCACACCGCCGGATCGCCGAGCGCGATGTTGATGTTGCGGATGTTGTAGCTGCCGCGGTTGGTCTGGTCGGCCTTGTTGCGGCTGTAGGCAGCGTTGACGTCCCAGAAGAAGGTGCGGTCGCCCGCGTCGAAGCTGCCTTCCAAACCGCCGGCCACGTACTGGGTGTCGACCTTCTGTTCGAAGATGCGCGGGCCGCCTTCGACCGGGCGCCGGGCCAGGGTGATCAGGTTCGGGTTGGCGCCTTCGGAGGTCAGGTCGATGCCGAAGGGGTTGTACGGGTTCAGGCGCGAAATGGTGACGCGCTCGGACCACGGATTGCCGGTGCCGGCGTCGAGGCCGAGGAAGATCGGCTCCGGCGCGGCCTGGTTGACCGACTCGCGGCGGTTGTACAGCGCCTTGACGTAGCCCTGCACGTTGTCGGTGAAGTGATAGCGGAACTGGCCGAACGCGCCGGTGCGCTTGGACGGCGTCAGCAGCATGTTCTCGCGGGCGAAGTTGTAGCGGTTCGCGCCGGTGAAGGGGATGAAGTCCTGCGGGTAGCGCACGCCGTTGGGATAGCTGGTGCCGTTGGGCGTGGTGAGGTTGCAGGTGCCGCCGGCGCAACGCGGGTCGGTGAAGATGAAGCGGCCGTTCGGCGTGGCCGAGCTGCCGGTCTCCACGCCCAGCCCCGGCACCGGGAACGCGGCGACGCCGCGATCGCGCGAGTACACCGGATCCTGGTCGACGTAGCTCAGGCCCAGGAACAGGTTGGCGCGGTCGGTGTTGAAGCCCCAGGCCAGGTCCACGCCCTGCAGCTGGCCGTCGCCCTTGCCGTACTGGCCGTAGTTGAGGCTGATCTGGCCGCCGTCGAAGTTGCGGCGGGTGATGATGTTGACCACGCCGGCGATGGCGTCGGAGCCGTACAGCGAGGACGCGCCGTCTTCGAGGATTTCGATGCGCTCGACGATGGCCAGCGGAATGGTGTTGAGGTCGGTCGCCGCGCCCACGCCCGAAGCCGAGGACTCGTTGACCCAACGCATGCCGTCGACCAGGACCAGCACGCGCTTGGGGCCGAGGTGGCGCAGGTCGACCTGGGCCGAACCGGCGCCGATGCCGTCGCCGTTGGGCGAGAAGCCGAAGTTGCCCGAGGAATTGAACTTGGTGTTGAGCGCGGAACCGGCGCCGGTGAGCTCCTGGACGATGTCGGCCAGCGAGGTCAGGCCGGTGCGTTCGATGTCGTCGCGGCTGAGGGTCTGGACCGGAACCTGGCTTTCGATCTCGGCCTTCTTGATGCGGGTGCCGGTGACCTGGACCGTGTCGAGCGTGGTGGCGTCCTTGCGCGGTGCGGCGTCCTGCGCGGCGGCGAGGCCGGGCAGCGCGACCAGCAGGGACAATTGGATGGCTTTCGCCAGGGCATGGCGACGCGACGGCTTCATTAACTCTCTCCCTCTAATTGGCGTGGCTAGCTCTGATGGCTATTGGCGTGCCGGCCGGACCGTGCCGGAGGCAACCGAAAGGTTGTACACAATCCGTGAATCCGCCACAAGGCGCAAAATAGGAGTACTTGCCAAACCGGTCGCACTTTTGTTTGGCCTGCGACCAGGCCCGGCATAAACGGCGGATGCGGCATAGCCGATACCGCCCGTTCAGGCCGCAAGAGCCTCGGCCGCGGAGTGCGCTGGCAAAGCGTGATTGAGGTCGCGGAATCGCTTTGGCGGAGCCGACTTCGGCGGAAGCGGGCTCTGGCGGACGCAGGCCTTGCTCGAATCGAGCGCCGTTGGAATCAGCCGCCGAGCAACAGGCTCAGCGCGACCAGGATCAGGAACGCCGCGAACACCCGCTTCAAGGTGTCGCCATGCAGGCGATGCGCCAAGCGTGTGCCATAGGGCGCGGCGATCACCGAAGCCACGGCCACGCCGATCGCCGCGGGCAGGTACACATAACCGATCGCGTACTGCGGCAACGCGCCCGGCGGCGCGTTGAAGGCGTAGCCGATCGCGCTGGCCAGGCCGATGGCGACGCCGCAGGCCGAGGACGTACCGACCGCGCGCACCGGCGCCACGCCGCGCCAGACCAGCAACGGCACGGTCATGCTGCCGCCGCCGATACCGACCACCGCCGACACCGCGCCGATGCCCACGCCCGCGCCCGACATCGCCGCGCCCTGCGGCGGCGGCGCGTCCTCGCCGAGCGCGGCGCGCGTCTTGCCGAACAACAGCTGCGCCGCGGCGATGAGGCAGTAGCCGGCGACGATCCAGCGCAGCCATTCGCCGTCGATGCGCACCGCGACCCAACTGCCGAGCCAGCCGCCGACCAGCAACCCGGGCACCATCCAGCGCACCGTCGGCCACAGCACGCTGCCGCGCTTGGCATGCGCGCGCGCCGAGGCGGTGGCGGTGAGCACGATGCTGGCCAGCGAACTGGCCAACGCGGTATGCATGGCCGCTTCCTGCGGAATGCCGAACGCCGGCGCGATCCAGGCCAGCGCCGCCACCAGCACCAAGCCGCCGCCGACGCCGAGCAGCCCGGCGAGCACGCCGGCGATGACGCCGAGGACGAGGAAGACCAGCCAGATCGCCATGCGGATACTCCTGCAGCGCAGCGGCACCGAGCGCTGCCAGGCGTTCGATTCTGCACTACTGTGCGGACGCGGGTGCGGGCATGGGTACGGGTGCGGGCGATCGCGATGGATGGTTTCGGCGTGTCGCTCTCAAACAGTCATCCCCGCACGCCCACGCCGTCATCCCCGCGAAAGCGGGGATCCAGAGACTTCAGAGCCTGTCGCGGTGAAGCCCTGGATGCCCGCCTGCGCGGGCATGACGATAGGTAGGTTTCGCCGCGCCTCTTTCCAGCCGTCATCCCCGCGAAGGCGGGGATCCAGAGACTTCAGAGCCGTGTCGCGATAAAGCCCTGGATGCCCGCCTTCGCGGGCATGACGACAATTGGGTTACGCAGCCGCTCTCTCCCGCAACACACGCGACCGCGTTCGCGCTTCGCCCTCATCCACGCTGCGTTCACATAAGACATTCATGCGCGCTCGGCTATAGTCCGGCGATGCTCCCGCGCCCTCTTCCCCTGCTCGCCGCCGCGCTGATCGCGGCCATCGCCACCACCGCCTGCGCCCAGACCACCGCGTCGACGCCGGCGCAGCCCGCGGCCAGGCCGCCGGCCTTGCGCGCGCCGCCGGCGCCCAACGTCGATCCGCAGTTGCCGCGCGTGCGCGCGGCGCTGGACGCGGCCGAACGCGCCGGCTTCGACGCCGGCCAGTACGCCGACATCGCCCGCCATCCGCTGTACGGCTGGGTCGAGTACGCCGCGCTCCGCCGCACCATCGACAACGTCAACGACGGCCAGGCCCAGGAGTTCCTCGCCCGCCGCGGCAACGAGGCCTCCGGCGAAGCGTTCCGCGAGGTCTGGCTGGCCGCGGCCGCGCGGCGCGAAGACTGGAACGCCTTCCTCGCCGCGTGGACGCCGAAGAACCGCGCCGGCAAGGACCGCGGCGCGCAGTTGCGCTGCGCCGAATTGAACGCGCGCCAAGCGCTGGGCCGCGCCGACGCGCAATGGACCAAGGACGCCCAGGCGATCTGGCGCAGCAGCGGCAAGTCGCTGCCCGACGCCTGCGACGCGCCGTTCGCGGTGCTGGCCGCGCAGGGCGGGCTGACCCCGGAACTGCGCTGGGAACGCATCGATGCCGCCGCCGCCGAATGGCAGCCGGCGGTGATGCGCGCCGCGGCGCGCGGGTTGCCGGCCGATCAGTTGGCGCAGGCGAACGACTACGCGGCGTTCCTGGACAACGTCAACGAACGCGCGCTCGCCTGGCCCAAGACCGAACGCAGCCGCAAGATCGCCAGCTTCGGCCTGGCCAAGCTGGCCAAGGCGCAGCCGGCCAGCGCCGAGGCGCAGCTGCCCAAGTACGCCAACGCGCTGGGCTTCAGCGACGAAGACCGCGGCCGCGTGCTGTACCAGACGGCGCTGTGGTCGGTGGCCTCCTACGACGCCGAATCGGCGCGCCGGCTCAACGCCGTGCCCGAGGTCGCCTATGACGAACGCCTGCACGAGTGGCGCGCACGCGAAGCGATGGCGCGCTCGGACTGGAACGCGGCGCTGGCGGCGATCCGCAAGATGGGCGCCAAGCAGCGCGGCGAATCGCGCTGGGAGTATTTCGAAGCGCGCCTGTCCGAACGCGCCGGCGACAAGGCCACCGCCAACCGGCTGTACCGCGAGGCGGCCAAGAACGCCGACTTCCACGGCTTCCTGTCCGCCGACAAGCTCGGCGCGCCGTACACGCTGTGCCCGCTGCAGCCGGCCGACGCGCCGGCCGCGCGCGCGCAGGTGGCGCGCGATCCGGCGCTGGTTCGGGCGATGGGCCTGTTCCAGATCGAGCGCACAGCGTGGGCGATCCGCGAATGGGACGACGCGCTGAGCCGCTTCGACGACACCCAGCGGCGCCTGGCGATCGAGATCGCCCAGGGCTACAACTGGTTCGACCGCGCGGTGTTCTCGCTCAACAAGACCCCGCAGGAGCAGCGCCTGTACTACCTGCGCTTCCCGCTGCACCACGGCGAGACCATCCGCCGCGAATCGCTCAAGAACGGGCTCGACCCGGCCTGGGTCGCGGCCGAGATCCGCGCCGAGAGCGTGTTCAACCCGACCGCGCGCTCCGGCGCCAACGCCATGGGCCTGATGCAAGTGCTGCCCGGTACCGGCGCGCAGGTGGCCAAGAGCCTGGGCCTGCCCTGGGGCGGCGCGGCCAGCCTGTACGACTCGGACACCAACATCGTCCTGGGCACCGCCTACCTGCGCCAACTGCACGACAAGTACGGCGGCCAGCCGCATTTCGCCATGGCCGGCTACAACGCCGGCCCGGCGCCGCTGGCGCGCTGGCAGTCGCAGCGCCCAGGCATGGAACCGGACTTCTGGATCGAGACCATCAGCTACAAGGAAACCCGCGAGTACGTCGCCCGCGTGCTGGCCTTCAGCGTGCTCTACGATTGGCGCATGAACGGCGACGCGCTCAGCGTCAGCGACCGCCTGCGCGGCGTCACCGACGCCAAGCGCAAGCCCTTCGTCTGCTCGGCCACCGCCGCCACGGCCAGCGCGCCGCTGCCGGCGGAAACCGAGTGAGGCCGCCGCCGTGGCCCGTCGTCACGTCCTGATCCTGGGCGGCACCGGTTTCGTCGGCCGCCACCTCGTCGCCCATCTGCTGCGCGAGCGCTACCGCGTCACCGTGCTCAGCCGCGGCGTGGATCCGTCGAAGAAGAAAAAGCTCAGCCGCGACGCCAGCATCATCGAAGGCGACGTGGCCAACCCGGATTTCCTGCGCGCGGTGCTCGACGACGTCGACGCGGTGGTCAATCTGGTCGGCATCCTCAACGAACAGGGCGACACCGGCCGCGGCTTCGAGCACGTCTACGTCGAACTGCTGGAGGCGCTGCTCGACGCCATGCGCGACATGGGCGTGCGCCGGCTGCTGCAGATGAGCGCGCTCAACGCCGGCACCGGCCAAAGCCATTACCTGGAAGCGCGCGGCCGCGCCGAGCAGAAGGTGCGCGCGTCCAAGCTCGACTGGACATTGTTCCGCCCGTCGGTGATCGCCGGCCCCGGCGACGGCCTGTTCTGCCGCTTCGACGCGCTGCTGCGCTACGCCCCGGCGCTGCCGATCGGCCGCGCCAACGCGCGCTTCCAGCCGGTGTGGGTGGGCGATGTGACCCAGGCCTTCGTCAACGCGCTGGCCGACGACGCCCACGTGCAGCGCAGCTACAACCTGGTCGGGCCGCAGGTCATGACCCTGGGCGAGATCGTGCGCGCCAGCGCGCACGGCCGCGGCCGCCTGCGCGCGGTGCTGCCGCTGCCGGACGCGCTGGGCAAGCTGCAGGCCGAGATCGGCGAGCACCTGCCGGGCAAGCCGATCAGCCGCGACAACTGGCGTTCGCTGCAGACCGATTCGACCAGCGTCGAGAACGGCTTGCTCAAGCTCGGCATCGAACCGACGCCGGTGCTGTCGCGCCTGCCGGAAATCCTCAGCGCCTGACTGCAGGTGCGGCGCGAGCCGCGACCAACCGCAGCGACGTACGAAAGCGGCCCATCCGAGGTTCGGATAGTCGGCTGCTTTCTGAGGGGCGAGCGCCGGATTGCCGGGCTTCGGCACGAACGCTTTCGTACATCGCTGCGGTTGGCCGCAGCTTGCGCCGCTCCTACAGGGGTTCTTCCCACTGCGCTAGGATGCGCAGCACACCTCACGCGAAAGGAATACGCCATGGGCCTGCTCGACACCCTGCTCGGCCACGCCGGCGCCAAGTCCGCCGACAAGATCAACCAGGACTTCGGCGCGCTGCTGGCGCCGGGCGAGACCGTGCAGCGCGCCTTCGGCGAGATCCGCGACCTGATCGTGTTCACCGACCGCCGCCTGATCCTGGTCGACAAGCAGGGCGTGACCGGACGCAAGACCGAATTCCTCAGCCTGCCCTACCGCAGCATCGTCATGTTCTCGCTGGAAACCGCGGGCCATTTCGACCTGGAAGCCGAACTGCGGCTGTGGGTATCGGGCCAGCCCAATCCGATCGTGCGCCACCTGGGCCGCAGCGCCGGCGCCGAAGACATCATCGCGTTGCTGGCGCAGAACGCGCCGCGCTGAAGCGCGGCGGCATCGGGACTTCGCAGGCGACGAGGACGGCGACGCCGCTTCGTTCCGATACGCGGCCAAGCGGAACGGATCCGCATCGGCAAAGATCGCCTCGCGGTTCCACGGAGAAAACGCAATGAAGACTTATCTCGTCGGCGGCGCGGTCCGCGACAGCCTGCTCGGCCTGCCGGCGGGCGATCGCGACTACGTGGTCGTCGGCGAAACCCCCGAGGCGATGCTCGCCGCCGGCTTCAAGGCCGTGGGCAAGGATTTCCCGGTGTTCCTGCACCCCGACACCGGCGAGGAGTACGCGCTGGCGCGCACCGAGCGCAAGTCCGGCCGCGGCTACCGCGGCTTCGTCGTCGACGCCGATCCGGCGGTGACGCTGGAGGACGACCTGGGCCGGCGCGACTTCACCATCAACGCCATCGCCCGCGACGAAGCCGACGGCCGCCTGGTCGATCCCTACGGCGGCGCGCGCGATCTCGAAGCCAAAGTGCTGCGCCATGTCGGCGAGGCGTTCGTCGAGGACCCGCTGCGGGTGCTGCGCGCGGCGCGCTTCATGGCCCGCTTCGCCGCGCACGGCTTCCGCGTGGCGCCGGAAACGATGGCGCTGATGCGGCGCATGGCCGAATCGGGCGAACTGGGCGATCTGGTCGCCGAACGCGTGTGGCAGGAACTGCGCCGCGCGCTGCGCTGCGAAAAGCCGTCGGCGTTCCTGCGCACATTGCACGAGGCCGGCGCGCTCGGCGTCGTGCTGCCGGAAGTCGAAGCGCTGTACGGCGTGCCGCAGCGGCCGGAGTACCACCCGGAAGTCGATACCGGCGTCCACACCGAAATGGTCGTGGACATGGCGGCCAGGCTCGCGCCCGGCGACGACCTGATCGGCTTCGCCGCGCTGACGCACGACCTGGGCAAGGCGCGCACGCCGGCCGAGTTGCTGCCGCGCCATCACAACCACGAGCACAACGGCCTGGAGCCGCTGGCGCAGCTGTGCGCGCGGCTGAAAGTGCCGACCGAGCATCGCCTGTTGGCCGAGGCGGTGTGCCGCGAACACCTCAACGTGCATCGCCTCGGCGAGATGCGCCCGCGCAGCGTGTACGAGCTGATCGCGCGCTGCGACGGTTGGCGCAACCCGCAGCGCATCGAGCAGATGGCGCTGGTGTGCGAGGCCGACAAGCGCGGCCGGCTGGGACTGGAAGACGGCGATTACCCGTCGCGGCAGGCGCTGGTCGATGCGCTGCACGCGGCACTGAAGGTGCGCGCGAGCGATCTGCCGCCGGGCCTGAGCGGCCCCGCCATCGGCGAGGCGATGCGGCGCGCGCGGATCGCGGCGATCGCGGCGCGACGCAAGCAGCAAGACTGAAGCGATGGTGCGTATCTACCTGTAGGAGCGGCGCAAGCCGCGACCGCGACAACGCAACCATGACGCCAGCTTCGGCGTAGTTGCGTTGTCGCGGTCGCGGCTCGCGCCGCTCCTACAGGGATGCTGCGAACCGCCGCGGCGAGGCCGCGACGGTTCGCATGCGGTCAGAAGCGGTAATCCGCCCGAATGTAGTAGCTGCCGCCGTTCATGCCGAACGGCAGCGTCTCCCAGCCGTACTTGAAGCCCAGCTCCGGGAACGGCGCGCCGCTGACCCGATCCCACTTGTCCGGATAGGTGTCGAAGATGTTGTTGCCGCCGACGGTGAAGCTGATCTGCTCGTTGAGCTTGTAGCGCACCGAGAAATCGGCCAGCCACTTGCCGCTCCAGGTCTGCTTGATCCCCGGGGTGAAGCCTTCGCCGGTGACCGGGCCGTAGTAGTTGGCGCGGCCGGTGAACTCCCACGGGCCGGTTTCGTACACGCCTTGCAGCACGTGGTGCTGGCGCGGCTGGCCCTTCTCGATCAGGGTCACCTGGGTGTCGTCGAACAGCACGTTCGGCGGCAGGATCGTCGACTGCGAGCGGCGCGCCTTCACTTCGGTTTTGTTGAAGTGCACCAGCGCAGTCAGGGTCAGCTTGGAACCTGCGGCGAATTCGGTGTTGTGGTTGGCCACCAGGTCCACGCCGGTGGTCTGGGTGTCGATGGCGTTGGTGAAGAACAGCACCTGGCCGACGCCGATCGGATCCAGGATCGCGCGGATCGGGCAGTTGCCGTTGCCCGGCGCGCACGGCTGGCCGTTGGTGCCGACGCTTTCGGGCTGGATGTTGCTGGAGAAGATGATGCGGTCGTCGATGTCGATGCGGAACACGTCCATCGTCAACGAGAAGCGGTCGGTCGGCTTGAGCACGAAGCCGATCGAGCCGCTCTTGGAGGTTTCCTCCTTCAGCGGCTCGATCCCGAACGCGCGCGTCACCGCGCTGTTCTGGCGCGCGGTCAGGGTGTCGGTGAGCTCGCCGGCGGCGTTGAGGTTGGTCGAGCGCTGGCTGTAGAACAGCTGCTGCACGCCCGGCGCGCGGAAGCCGGTGGACACGGTGCCGCGCAGGGCGAACTTCTCGTTGGCGTCGAAGCGCGCCGACAGCTTGCCGGTGGTGGTGTTGCCGAAGTCGGAGTAATCCTCGTAACGCACCGCCGCGCCGAGCAGGAAGCGGTCGCTGAGGTTGGTTTCCAGGTCCAGGTACGCCGCGTAGTTGTGGCGGCCGTCGTCGATCGCCTCGTTCGGCGAGAAGCCCGGGAAGCCCTGCATGCCCGGCTGCGCGGTGTCGCCAGTCTGGCCGACGATGTTGATCGCGCGGTTGTTGGTGCGGCCGTAGGTGTAGGTCACCGGCGCGCCGGCGCGGATCTGGTATTCGTCCTTGCGGTACTCAAGGCCGGTGCCCAGGTACAGCGGGCGGTCGTTGAAGCCCTTGAGCGTGCCGCGGAAATCCAGGTTCAACGTGGTCTGGTCGAACTGCAGCGTGCCGGTGTCGGCCTTGGTCGGCGATTCGGCGTAGATGCCGCCGCCGGGCTTGGGCTCGTACCACCAGCTGACGTTGACCGAGTCGGCTTCCTCGAAGCCGAACTTGCTGCGGCCGCGGTTGACCGACACGTCCCAATCCCAGTTGTCGTTGATCGGCGCCTTGTAGCCGACCGCGAGCGAGGTGTCGTCGACCTTGGTGCGGATGTTGGGCAGGAAGCCGTTGGGGTACAGCGCCGGCACCGTGCGGTTGTCGCCCGGGCTGCGGAAGAAGCCGTAGGAATCGCCCTTGCGCTTGGACAGGCCGCCGAACCAGTACAGCTCGCCGCGGCCGACCGGCAGGCCGCCGTTGAACCAGAAGTAGGCGTCGGTCGCGTCCGCGTCGCCCAGGCGCTGGGTCACCCGCGGCGGGCTCACGCGCAGGCTGTCGGGGCCGGCGCGGTTGGTCGCGCCGCGGTCGCGGTACTCGAACGACAGGTTGAGGAAGCCGTCGCTGCCGAGCTTGACCCCGGTGTTGACCGAGGCCGAGTAGTTCTCGCCGTCGCCGGCGTAGTTCTGCCCGGCCTGCACCGAGACCTGGGTCTCGTTGGTCTGCTTCTTGAGGATGATGTTGATCACGCCGGAGATCGCGTCGGAACCGTACTGCGCGGCGGCGCCGTCGCGCAGCACTTCGATGCGCTCGATCGCCGACAGCGGGATCGCGTTGATGTCGGTGCCGGCCGAACCGCGGCCGATGGTCTGCTGCACGTTGACCAGCGCCTGCTGGTGGCGGCGCTTGCCGTTGACCAGCACCAGCACCTGGTCGGGGCCGAGCGAGCGCAGCGTGGCCGGGCGCAGGATGTCGGTGCCGTCGCTGACGAAGGTGCGCGAGAAATTGAACGAGGGCTCCAGCATCTGCAGGATCTGGCCGACCTCGGTGGCGCCGGTCGCCGTCAGTTCCTCCTTGCCGATCACGTCCACCGGCGCCGCGGTGTCCTCGGCGGCGCGGCCGCGCGCGCGCGAACCGGTCACTTGCACCGCGTCGAGCGTGGTCGCATCGCGGCTGGCCGGCGCCGCCGGCTGCTGTGCGGACGCGGCGGGAACGACGGCGATCGCGGCGATGGCGGCGGCGACGGCCAACGCCAGTCGGTGGCGGTACTGCGCTGGGGACATGAGTCGGTTCCTTGCGAAGGTAGAGGCGGGCGCCCGTGGCCCGCGCTGGAGCCTCACGGCTTCTTAACCTTTTCGCAATACGCCGCGTGACTGTGCCGACTTTGCCTTTGTGACGCTTTTCCTACTACGACGAATCGGCTAGCCAGCGTTCAGACCCGAATGGGTTGCGCGTCACCGAATGAGGGAAGGCGTAAAGGTGGCGGGATCGCACCGCACAGGCACGCCGCCGACGCATTCATGAATTCGCTGAAGCGCACGGCACGGGTGCGCGCAGCGGACGCCGCCGCGCAGGCCGCGGCGCCGCGATCAGCGCCGCGCCAGTGCCCGGTCCAGGCGCTGCAGCCACACGCCCGCCGGCGTGCGCGCCAGCCACAGGCCGGCCAAGGCGCCGAGGCTGTTGGCCAGCGCATCGGCCGCATCGCCGCTGCGCGAATCGGTGAGCTTGGCCTGGGCGAACTCCAGCGCCACGCCCAGCGCGATCAGGCCCGCCGTCGCCAGCGCCTGCGCGCGCACCCGCGCGAACAGCATGCCGGCGTACAGCGACAGCAGCAGATAGGCGGTGAAGTGCTCGACCTTGTCGAAGCTGTCGAACGGCGTCGGCGGCAGATCCTTGGCCGGCATCAGGCAGGTGGCGATCACCGTGGCGATCATCGCCAGCCACAGCGCGATCCACAGCGCCGGGCGATGGAACTCGCGCAGCGTCTTGGACGCGGTCACAGGCGGTGGCTCAGGTCGCCGGCCATGAACGCCACGCCGAACGCCACGTCCTTCTCCAGCCCCATGACCTGGAAACGCTCGCCCATTTCGCTGGGCAGGGTCAGCTTCTTGACCTCGTTGAGGCGGCGCTGCTTCTCGACCGGATCGGCGATGGTCTCGATGCGCTTGAGCACTTCGTCCAGGCCGTTGCCGAGCAGGAAGCTGGCCTGCGAGCAGTAGCCGGCCAGGTCGAAACCGGCGCCGACGCCGGCCTCGACCAGCGCGGTGAAGTCCACCGACGCGGTGAGGTCCTGCAGGCCGGGCCACAGCAACGGTTCGGCGTGAACGCGATGGCGGTAATAGGCGCGCAGGGTGCCGTCGTCGCGTTCGGGCGCGTAGAACTCGCTGCGCGCGTAGCCGTAATCGACGAACAACAGCGCGCCGCGGCGCAGGCCGCCGGACACGGCCTGGATCCAGTACGGCAGCTGCGGCAGCACTTCGGAGCGATAACCGTCGGCGAAGCGCTGCTCCAGCCCGCGCTGCACATGCAGCACGGCGTTGGCGAGAAAGCTGTCGGCCGGGCGCAGCTCGCGCTTGAAGCCGTCGCCGTCGCTGGCGACGTGTTCCTCATAGACTTCGCCCTCGCGCACGGCGAAGCGCGGCGTCGGCAGCGCGTCGATCACTTCGTTGGCGAACACCACGCCGTCCCACTCGTCGCCGAACGGACCGTCGAGCCATTCCACCAGTTCGAACAGCGGCGGCGTCAGCCGCTGCATCAGGCGTTCGCGCTGGCGTTCGCGCAGCTGCGCGCTGGGTTCGAGGATGGCGTAGCGGTCGGGCAGCGCGTCGAGTTCGAGCAGGCGCTTGAGCGCGACCTCGGCGAACGCGCCGGTGCCGCCGCCCAGTTCCAGCAGCCGCGCCTGCGCGCCGATCTGCTGCAGCACCGGCGCCAGCGCCTGCGCCGTGCACGCGGCGAACACCGGGCCGAGTTCGGGCGCGGTGACGAAATCGCCTTCGTCGCCGAACTTGCTCGCGCCGGCGCTGTAGTAGCCCAGGCCCGGCGCGTACAGCACCAGCTCCATGAAGCGCGAGAACGCGATCGCGCCGCCGTTCGCGGCGATCTGGTCGTGGATGAGGCGGGTCAGGCGCGCGCTGTGGGCGAGCGCGTCGGCATCGGGGAGCGGCAGGTCGAGAGCGGTCACGGGCACGGCGGTGGCGAGCGGGCGCCCAGGATAAAGCAGCGCGGCTTTGCGGACCCGGGCGGCGCGCCGCGCGCCGGCAGCGGCCATACTCGCCGCCACGCCCGCGCCCGAAGGACCGCCGCCATGAGCACCGTCGACCCCGCCCTCGCCCGCCGCCGCCAGCGCCTGCAGGCGGGCGCGCCGGCGCGGCCCGGCTGGCGCGCCTGGCTGCTGGTCGCCGCCTGCGCCGGGTTGTGGGCGATGTTCGGCTACGGCGTCGGCGACGTGGCGACCTATCCCATCGCCACCGGCTACCTGGCCCCGGAGCTGCAACCGCCGAACGCAACGCCCGGGCTGCTGTGGATGCTGTTCGTCGGCGTGTTCGGCGCGATGATCCTGGGCTTCGGCGTCGACGCCGTGCTCAGCGCCGCGCTCGGCGGCATCGGCGGCACCCTGGCCGCGTTCGCGGTCAATCTCGCGGCGATCGCGCTGGGGCTGTGGCGCGGCGCCGCCGACCGCTGGGTGGCGCCGCCGCGGCCGGGCTTCTTCGACCCTGCCGCCGCCCTGCCCTGGGGCGCGGGCGGCTGGCTGTCGTGGACCGCGCAGTATTGGGCGCCGGCGCTGCTGGCTGCGCTGGCCGCGTTGCTGGCCTGGGCCGCGCTGGCCGCGCGCCGCCGCCATCTGCGCCAGCAACGGCGCATGCGCGAGACCCTGGCCCAAGGCCAGCGCACCACCGGCTTGGTCACCGAAACCCAGCACACCGGGGTGGAAGTCGGCAACGAACCGCGCATCCGCTTCGTCGCTCGCTTCACCGACCACCTGGGCGCCGAGCGCTGGGTCACCAAGACCGGCCAGTTCGACGCCAGCCGGGTGCCGCGGGTCGGCGACGAGGTGCAGGTGTGGTTCCTGCGCGAGGCGCCCGGCGACGAGGACCGCATCGTGGTCGGCTTCGGCAGCGCCGAGGACGCGCAGATCGAAGAGCGGCTGGCCGCGCAGTGAGCCTAACTGGCTGAACAGGGCTGTCCCGTGGCCGTGCCGGGGCCGCCGCCGACCTGCGCTGAACGCGGCGAAGCACGGGAAAAACGCACCGCGCCACTGCAAACGGCCATACCAGCCCACGGAAATTTGTGATTTAACTCACACTTTCTTCGCTTGTCGCATGCAACATGGCTCCCCGGTTCCGCATCGACAAGGACGCCTCGGCATGAGCAACCCCGTTGCCGCGATCGAGATCGAACACCGCGTGATCGAACACAGCCGGCTGCTGCCGCCGCCGGACCGCCTGCCGCCGCGGCTGTGGCTGCTGCTGGCGCTGTGCGCCGCCGGCTGGACCCTGTGCGGCTACGCGCTGGCCGGCGCGCTCGGCCAGCCGCCGCAGGCGATCGCCCCGGGCGCGCCGCTGCAGGCGCTGCTGTGGTCGCTGCTGGCCGGCGGCTTCGCCGGGCTGATCTTCGGCGTATTCGTCAACGCCGACCTGGGCGCGCGCTTCGGCCTGGCGGTGGCGCTGCAGACCGGCCTGGCGCTGGCCGTGGCCGCGCTCGCCGCCGGCTTCGCCCTGGCCCGGGCCTGGCCCTGGCATCCGCAGGCGGCCCTGACCGGCTTGGCCGCGGGCTGGCCGCAGTGGCTGTTCGGCGACGCCCCGCGCTCGCTGCCCGCCTCCTTCGCCCTGATCGCGCTGTTGTTGACCCTCGGCGCGATGGTGTGCCTGCGCCGCTATCGCGAACGCGACCGCCGCGTGCGCGAACTGCTCGCCCACGGCGTGCGCGTGGCCGGTACCGTCGTGCACACCGAACACGTCGGCACCGAGGTCTATAACCCGTCGCGGGTGCGGGTGGTGGTGCGCTTCGACGACCACGCCGGCACCGAACGGCGCGTGGCCAAGATCGGCGATTTCGACCCGCGCGCGCTGCCGCGCGCCGGCGAACGCGTGCTGGTGTGGTTCTATCCGCACGCCGCCGACGACGACCACCGCATCGTGGTCGGTTTCGGCGAGCGGCCACAGTTGTCGCAGGCCTTGGGCTGAGCGCGCGCCTAAGCGCATAAGCGCGAAGGCCGCCCTCGCAGGCGGCCTTCGTCGTTTCCCGCGGCGGGCGAACGCCGCTCAGCGCTGCGGCGATTCCAGCGCCAGGCCTTCGAACCCGGCCGGCACTTCGCCGTCGGTGGCGTAGCGGTACAGCGCGGCCGAATACACCCCGCCCAGCGCGCTCTGATACACCGCAAGCCCAAGCAGGGCGAGCACGGTGATCGCGCCGATCAGCACCGCCAGCGCGCTCGAGGCCGTGCCTAGCAGCCAGGCCAGGCCGAAGCCGATCACGGCCACGCCCACCATCGCCGCGCCGCAGGCCAGACCGATGCCGACCATGCCGGCCGCGCTCTCGCCCCAGGTGCGCTTGAACATCGCCACCGAGCGCTTGATCGCGTCCATCGGGCCGACGTCCTCGGCCACCAGCACCGGCACCACCAGGAAGGTCGCCATGGTCCAGGCCGCGCCGAGCGCGCCGCCGATCAGGCGCACGATGATGTTGTTGTCGCGGTCCTTGAGCGCGTTGAGGATCATGCCGACGGTGGCGGCGATGGCGGCGTAGCCGGCGATCGTGCCGATCCGCGCGGTCGCCGCGCGCAGCCCGTCGCGCAGGGTCGGGTCGCCGCCTTCCAGCCGGATCATCGCCGCGCTGACCAGCGCGCAGTTGCAGAACACGATGACGAAGTACTGGCAGAAGTAGAACGCGAAGGCGAACGCGATCGTGCCCGGGCCGTAACCGTCGCGGAACAGGTCCAGCGCCAGCGCCGGCACCAGGAAGGTCGCCAGCACCACCAGCACGCAGGCGGCGGAAATCACCGGAAACACCAGCAGTTCGCGGTCGGAATGCAGGACCGAGGCGCTGGCCTTGGCCAGCTCCCAACTGCGCTTGATCTTGTCGAACATCGTCTCTCCCCAGAGCTTGATGACGGCGCATCGTCGGCGCTGCGGCGGCGCGGCGCAAGTGGGGAACGTCGTCGCCCGGCGCGGGCGGCGGCGATGCGCCGCGGTGCGGACCGGCGCGGGGAACGCGGAGGCGGGTTGCAACCGCGGTCGAGCCGCAGCCGGACGCGCCTCAGCCCGGCGCGCGCTCGCGCTCGATGCGCACGCCGACGCCGCGCGCGTTGCGGATCGCGCCGGGCTTGGTCAGCTTGAGCGCCACCCGGCGCACGCCGAATTCCTCGATCACCAGCGCCGCGACCCGCTCGGCCAAGGTCTCGACCAGGCCGAAGCGCGAGGCGGCGACGAACGCGCTGATGCGCGCGCACACCGCCGAATAATCCAGGGTGTGCTCGATCGCATCGCTGGCCGCGGGCGCGCGGTTGTCGAACTCCATCTCCAGATCGAACACCAGCGGCTGGCGGATCTCGCGCTCCCAGTCGTAGATGCCGATGACGGCCTCGATTTCCAGGCCTTCGATGAATACGTGGTCCATGAGCGTGTGCGCGGGCCGGTGCAGTCGAGGATGCGGCGCAATGTACCTGAGCGCGGCGAGGCTTGTCGCCGATGCGGCGACGGTGCGGCGGTACGGGGAGCTTCGTCGTGGTTTCGTCGTCGCGGTCGCGGCTCGCGCCGCTCCTACAGTCGGATACGAAACTCGCCGCAGCCCCTGTAGGAGCGGCGCAAGCCGCGACCGCGACCCCGCGCCTACGACGAACGCCCCACCTCGGCCGCGACGCCGCCAGCGCCGATCACACCGCTTCCAGCAACGCCATATCCCACCGCGGCGTCACCCGCACCGACGCATCCGCGCGCTGCCCCGCCTGCAAACGTAGCGCGCCGGCGTAGGCGATCATCGCGCCGTTGTCGGTGCAGAACATCGGCCGCGGGAACGCGACCCGGCCGCCGCGCTTGCCTGTCATCGCCGCGAGCTTGACGCGCAAACGCTTGTTGGCGCCGACGCCGCCGGCCACCACCAAGGTGTCGCAGCCGGCCGCGTCGAGCGCGCGTTCGCACTTGATCGCCAGGGTGTCGACCACCGCGTCCTCGAACGCGCGGGCGATGTCGGCGCGGGTCTGCTCGCTCTTGTCGCTGTTCTGCCAGGCCAGCAGCACCTGGGTCTTCAAACCGCTGAAGCTGAAATCAAGGCCGGGCCGGTCGGTCATCGGCCGGGCGAACTTGAACTTGCCCGGCACGCCGAGCTCGGCCTGCGCGGCCAGTTGCGGGCCGCCGGGGTACGGCAGGCCCATCAGCTTGGCGGTCTTGTCGAAGGCTTCGCCGGCGGCGTCGTCGAGGGTTTCGCCGAGCAGCCGGTACTCGCCGATGCGGTCGACCGCGACCAGTTGGGTGTGGCCGCCGGACACCAGCAAGGCCACGAACGGCGGCTCGGGCCGGCCCAGCGGGTCGTCCTCCATCAGCGGCGCCAGCAGATGGCCTTCCATGTGGTGCACGCCGATCGCCGGCACGTCCAGGGCCCAGGCCAGGGCGCGGGCGACGCCGGCGCCGACCAGCAGCGCGCCGACCAGGCCGGGGCCGGCGGTGTAGGCCACCCCGTCGATTTCGTCGGTGCGCAGGCCGGCCTCGGCCAGGGTCTGGCGGATCAGCGGCAGCAGCTTGCGCACGTGGTCGCGGCTGGCCAGCTCGGGCACCACCCCGCCGTACTGCGCGTGCAGGGCGATCTGGCTGTAGAGGGCGTGGGCGCGCAGGCCGGTATCGGTGTCGTAGACGGCCACCCCGGTCTCGTCGCAGCTGGTTTCGATACCCAGGACGTTCATCGGGCCGGGCCCTCCAGGCGGCCGCGGAGCCCCGTGGGGGCTGGCGCGGCGGCCGATTTCTGGGAGAATGTCGCGTTCATACCGCCTATGTTGCACCTTCCGTCCGAGCACCGCTATAATGCGCGGCTCTTCTCCCGGCCTGCCCGGGCTGGTCCTTTAACGAGAAAACGTATGCCCAGCGTCAAAGTCCGCGAAAACGAGCCTTTCGAGTTTGCCCTGCGCCGCTTCAAGCGCACCTGCGAGAAGGCCGGCGTCCTGGCCGAGACCCGCAAGCGCGAGTTCTACGAAAAGCCGACGCAGGAACGCAAGCGCAAGGCCGCTGCCGCGGTGAAGCGTCAGGCCCGTCGCGCTTCGCGCGATGTGACCAAGCGCCAGCGCCTGTACTGATCGCGCTTTCCGCGCTGCACCGGCTTCGCGGCCGGCGCTTGCGAGGAACGACCATCGAGCCGGCTGCGCCTCGTGCGCTGCCGGCTCTTTGCGTTTGCGGTTCGGCGAACCCCGGCCGCGGCGGCCCGCCCACCGGGCCCGGCGGCCGCGTTCTGCGCCCCCTTCTTTCCCCCTACCCCGGATTCGTCCCATGAGCCTCAAGCAACGCCTCACCGAAGACATGAAGGCCGCGATGAAGAGCGGCGACAAGCATTCCCTGGGCGTGATCCGCCTGATCAACGCCGCGATCAAGCAGAAGGAAGTCGACGAGCGCATCGAGCTCGACGACACCGCGGTGATCGCCGTGCTCGACAAGATGGTCAAGCAGCGCCGCGATTCGGTGACCCAGTTCGAAGCCGCCCAGCGCGACGACCTGGCCCAGATCGAGCGCGAAGAGGTCGTGGTGATCGAGCGCTACCTGCCTGCCAAGATGGGCGAGGCCGAGATCCTGGAAGTGCTTGAGGCCACCATCGCCGAAGTCGGCGCGACCGGCCCGGCCGACCTGGGCAAGCTGATGGGCCCGCTCAAGGCCAAGCTCGGCGGCAAGGCCGACATGGGCCAGGTCTCGGCGCTGGCCAAGAAGCGTCTGGCGGGCTGAGGCTTCTCAGGTCCGCTCCAGCCCGCCGCCGGATGCGGCGGGCCCGATGTTCCCCGGACGCGGCCTGGGCCGCGCCCGGTTTTCGACGCCCGCAAGGGCCGCACACCTGGAGGTGCACCATGCAACGCCATCGTTTCGCTACCGACTGCTTTTACTCCGCCTGATCCGCAGGCCGTCAACGGTCCGCCGGACCGTATCGAGGACGCACCGCTCGATCCGCGCGAGGACGCGCTTCTCCACAGCATCCCGCCGACCGATACGTCCGACGAAACGGCGCTCGGCGCCGGCGCGTCGGTCGAGATCACCCGCAAACGCCGCAAGGGCTATCCCTCCGAGAGCCGCGTCAAGCGCGGCCGCCGCTTCGTGCATGGCGACAAGGAACTGGTCGAGAAGCTCGGCCGCAACGATCCCTGCCCGTGCGGCTCGACCCGGAGGTTCAAGGCGTTGCTGCCTGAGCGGCGGACGTTTTGAGGGCGTGCTGCGGGGCGATTACTTCCGCGAGTAAGACTTGAGCCGGCGCGGCGTGAAGCTGCGCCGGCTTTTTCGTGTTCGGCCTGGGGCGCAGCCGGAGGCTTTCCCGGCTTCGCGGCGACGCGACGCGGCGCGGCGGGCCGGGTTGCGCGGTCGCGGCTCGCGCCGCTCCTACAGGGTCTTCGGCCGGCTTCGGATCCGACTGGGGCCGCGGCGCGAGCCGCGACCGCGAGATCGCAACCACGATGCGACCATCGAACCGCGCGCCTAACGCCGCGCCAACACACGCCTAACCGGCTTGTCGGATACTGAACGCGACGCCGTCCGGCGCCGCCGCCTTCGCCGCATGCCTTCGAACGATATCCGCCGATCCGATCAGGTTTCGCCCGTCGATGCCGACGCCCCCGGCCGCGACGGCGAGCGCTCGGCCGCCGCCGGGCTCGCCCACGACGCCTTGCAGCGCGTCCAGTCGCTGCAGACCCGGCTGGAGCAGAGCTGGCCGGGCAAGTTCGTCCAGCGCTTCGTCGATTACGACATCCTCGCCCTGGCCGCGGCGTTGTCGTTCTACACCCTGCTGTCGCTGGCGCCGTTGGTGCTGATGGTGCTGTGGCTGAGCACGGCGCTGTACCCGTCGGCGCAGGAGGAATTCTTCCGCCAGATGGGCCTGCTGGCCGGCAACGAGGTCGAGAACACCGCGCGGCTGATCGTCGCCAACGCCCAGCACCGCCCCGGTACCGGCTCGATGGCCGCGCTGCTCGGCACGCTGGCGCTGCTGGTCGGCGCCTCGGCCGTGTTCGGGCAACTGCAGGCCGCGCTGAACCGGGTGTTCCGCAGCGACGCCAAGCGCCTGGGCGGGCTGGCGGTGTGGCTGCGCAAGCGGCTGCTGTCGTTCGGCATGGTCATCAGCGTGGGCTTCCTGCTGGTGGTGTCGATGGCGGCCCAGGCGGCGCTGCAGTTGCTGATCGCCTACGTGCCCGACCTGCTGCCGGCGTTCGCCGCGGCGTTCTCGTTCCTGCTGTACGCGGCGGTGTTCGCGGCCATGTACCGCTGGCTGCCGGACCGGCCGGTGACGCGCCGGCGCGCGCTGTTCGGCGGCGCGCTGACCGCGGGCATGTTCATGCTCGGGCGCAGCGCGATCGGCCTGTACCTGGGCCAGGCCAGCCTGGGCACCGCCTACGGCCCGGCCGGCGGATTGGTGGTCATGCTGGTGTGGATGTACTACTGCGCGGTGGTGTTCCTGGTCGGCGCGCTGATCACCGCGATGCTCGACGAGCACGCGCGGGTGCGCCGGCGCCTGGCCGAGGAGCGCGCCGCGGCCGGCCTGGACGCGGCCTGAGCCGGCGCGCGGGGCCAACCGCCCGCCGCGGTCGCGGCCGCTGCGCCCCGCCCGTGGCATCCTAGTCGCCGCTTCCTTCCAGACTCCGCCGCCCGCCCGGGCGGCCCCGGCATGGCCCGCATCCCCGACGGCTTCATCGACGACCTCCTCGCCCGCACCGACATCGTCGAGGTGATCGGCGCGCGCGTGCCGTTGAAGCGCCAGGGCAAGGAGTACTCGGCGCGCTGCCCGTTCCACGACGAGCGCTCGCCGTCGTTCTGGGTCTCGCCGACCAAGCAGTTCTATCACTGCTTCGGTTGCGGCGCGCACGGCACCGCGATCAGCTTCCTGATGAACTACGACCGCCTCGAGTTTCTCGACGCGGTCGACGAGTTGGCCAAGCGCGTTGGCGTGGAAGTGCCGCGCGACACCCGCGCGCGCAACGAGAACTCCGACACCCAGGATTTGATCCACGCGCTGGAAGCCGCGCAGCGCTTCTTCCTGCGCCAGTATTCGACCAGCGGCAAGGCCCAGGGCTATCTGGACAACCGCGGCGTCAGCATCGACATCCGCGACCGCTTCGGCATCGGCTACGCGCCCGACGGCTTCAACGGCTTGCGCGACGCGCTGGGCACCGACGAGCGCCGGCTCAAACTGCTCGACCGCGCCGGCCTGCTGTCGAAGAACGACAGCGGCCGCGTCTACGACAAGTTCCGCGACCGGGTGATGTTCCCGATCCACGACCGCCGCGGCCGGGTGATCGCCTTCGGCGGGCGCGTGCTGGACAAGGACGACGGCCCGAAATACCTCAACTCGCCGGAAACCCCGCTGTTCCACAAGGGCCGCGAGTTGTACGGGCTGTGGCAGGTGCGCCAGACCCACAACAAGATCCCGCGGCTGATCGTGGTCGAGGGCTATATGGACGTGATCGCGCTGTTCCAGCACGGCGTCGACACCGCGGTGGCCACGCTCGGCACCGCGACCACGCCCGATCACGCCGAGCTGCTGTTCCGCAACGCCGCCGATGTCTACTTCTGCTTCGACGGCGACCGCGCCGGCCGCGGCGCGGCGTGGAAAGCGGTGGAATCGGTGCTGCCGCGGATGAAGGACGGGCGCCAGGCGTTCTTCCTGTTCCTGCCCGAGGGCGAGGATCCGGACACGCTGGTGCGGCAGGAAGGCGCCGACGGCTTCGACCGCCGCTTGCAGGAGGCGATGCCGCTGTCGCAGTTCCTGTTCGACAGCCTCGCCGCCGACGTCAACCTGCACACGCTCGAAGGCAAGGGCCGCCTGGCCGAGCGCGCCAAGCCGCTGCTCACGCAGATTCCCGACGGCGCCTTCGCCGACCTGATGCAGCAGCGCCTGACCGAACTGACCGGCGTCGGCGCGCGCGCGGCCTCGCCGCAGACCCACGTGCCGGCGCAGCGCGCCAGCGCCGCGCAGCGGCCGGCGGCGACGCCCAAGCGCTCGCTGGTGCGCAGCGCGATCGCATTGCTGCTGCAAAAGCCGGCGCTGGCCGCAGCGCTGGAACCGCCGTACGGATTCGCCCGGCTCAACCAACCGGGCGTGGACTTGCTGGTCGAGATCGTCGATGTGGTGCAGCAACGCCCGGAAATCAGCACCGGCGCGCTGCTGGAGCATTTCGCCGAGCACGCGCAGATCGGCGCGCTGCAGAAACTGGCCAGCCAGAGCCTGCCGGGCAACGAGGAGCATCTGCAACGCGAGTTTCTCGATGCGATCGAGCAGTTGCAGAAGCAGACCGTGGTGCAGCGGTTGGACGAGTTGCAGGCGCAGCAGCGCGATGGCGGGCTCGGGGATGCGGAAAAGCGCGAGTTGCTGGCGTTGTTGCAGATGCGTGCGGGATTGCAGCGGGCGCAGTAGGCCTGTGCATGGCTGCACAAGCCGGCGGTAAGCGCTGCGACCGCGACATCGCGCTTGCGACGCGAGCGGTTACCCCGCGGTCGCAGCTTGCGCAGCTCCTACAGGTCGGACTTCGGGCTGAGCGGCGATCTTGCTACGTCGCTGCGGCCGCTCCCTGTAGGAGCGGCGCGAGCCGCGACCGCGACACCTCGCTTGCGACGCGAGCGGCTACCCCGCGGTCGCGGCTCGCGCAGCTCCTACAGCCGCGCTTCGGGCATTCGCCTCAGCCCCATACCTCGTTCATCACCCGCGCGAAGTTCCCGCCGAGGATCTTGCCGATGCGCGCGTCGCTGTGGCCGCGCGCGGACAGCAGCGCGGCCAGGGTTTCGAACCGGCGCGGAGCGTTGAGGCCTTCGACGTAGAGATACACCGTCTCGCTCTCGCCCGGTGCGGAAATGCCGAGCTTGCGCCGTTCGCGGATCGATTCGGCGTGGTCGCGCTTGTAGCTTTCGGTCAGCGCCACCGCCGAGACCAGGTTATCGGTGCCGATGCCGACGTGGTCTTCGCCGCAGACGTCGAGCGCGTGCTCGAGGTGGCGGATCACGTCGGCCGCGCCGGGCTGGCCGCTCTCGCGCAGGAACGGCATCAGGTAGATGCCGACCACGCCGCCGCGCTGGGCGCAGGCGCGCAGTTCGGCGTCGGTCTTGTTGCGCGGGCGCTCGACCAGGGCCGCGCAGCCGGTGTGGCTGATCAGCACCGGCGATTTCGAGGCCGCGATCGCCTCCAGCGCGGTGCGGCGGCCGCTGTGGGCCAGGTCGACCAGGATCCGGCGCTCGTTGAGCCTCTCGACCAGGCTGTGGCCGAACTTGCTCAGGCCGGCGTCGCCGGGCTCCAGGCAGCCGTCGCCGGCGAGATTGCGCACGTTGTAGGTCAGCTGCACCGTGCGCAGGCCGAGCCGGTGGTAGTCGTCGATGCGCTCGAGCTTCTCGCCGATCGGCGCGCTGTCCTGGAACTGGTAGACCACGCCGAGCTTCTTCTCGCGACGTGCGCGTTCCAGGTCGGCGCCGCTGCGCACCGCCAGAAAGGTGTCGGGATGCAGGGCGATCTCGTTTTCCCAGGCGGCGATGTCGCGCACGGTCGCTTCGAACGCGCCTTCGTACTGCGCCACCGGGCCGACCGTGGTCTGCAACACGCGCAGGCCGCTCTCGCGCGCCTCGGCGAGCAGCTTCGGCGACAGCAGGTCGCCGGGCTTGGCCTCGTCGCTGCCGATGAAGCCGCAGGCATCGACCACCATCGCCTCGGCGTACGGCGCCCAGCGCAGCGGCGGCGCGGCCGCGCGCAACGCGCCGGCCCAGCCGCCGGCGAGCGCGCCTGCGCCGGCCAGCGCGCTGTGGATCAGGAAACTTCTGCGATCGGGCATTTCATTGCACTCCCCAGTTGAGATGCCATCGCGCGCGCCCCAGCGCGGGCGATGGGAAACAGGCCGCGTCGAACCGATGCTTACGCAACGCGAGCGCTGCGAACGAACGTGCTTCTCGCGCACGCGCTGCGATCGGATCGAATCGGCACGATTGCAGACAACGCACTCTAGGCGGAACGCCGGCCTAGGTAAGCCGTGACTTTCGGGAGGGATCGCCGCGGCGCCGGCGCGCTAAGCTCGGGCTTCCTGCGCCGCTCCCGCGGCGCGCCTTGGCCTGCGCGTCGCGCACGGCCGTCCCGGGGAGACCGCCGATGAGCCTGCGCCGCCTGCTGCCCAGCACCACGTTCCTGACCGCCACCGCGCTGGCGCTGGCCTGCGCCGGCGCCGCCCACGCGCAAGCCGCCGCGCCGGTCGAACGCCTGCACCAGGGCAACCGCACCAGCGAGAACGTGCCGGTGGTTCCGGCCGAACTGCTGGAACGCCTCAACCGCTACCAGAACACCCGCGGCGCCAATTTCGCCGGCTGGACCCAGGACGGCTGCCTGCTGATCTCCACCCGCTTCGCCGAAACCTCGCAGGCCCACCGCGTGTGCGCGCCGCTGGGCATGCGCGAGCAGCTCACCTTCTATCCCGAACCGGTCAACGCGCTGACCGTGGCGCCGGGCGCCGCCGACGGCTTCGTGTTCGGCAAGGACGTCGGCGGCAACGAGTTCTGGCAACTGCACTGGTTCGACCTGGCCACGCGCCAGACCCGCCTGCTCACCGACGGCAAGTCGCGCAATCAATCGCCGCTGTTCTCGCACGACGGCAAGCAGCTGGCGTACAGCAGCACCCGCCGCAACGGCAAGGACACCGATGTGTGGGTCGGCGGCTTCCCCGACGGCCAGGCGCGCGCGGTGGTGACCGAGGGCGGCCAGTGGAGCGCGCAGGATTTCTCGCCCGACGGCAAGCAACTGCTGGTGATCAAGTACGTGTCGGCCAGCGAGTCGTACCCGGGCCTGGTCGATCTGGCCAGCGGCAAGCTGAGCCTGTTCCCGGTCGACGGCGGCAAGGCCTCGATCAGCGACTTCCGTTTCTCGCGCGACGGCCGCTCGGTCTATTACGTCTCCGATGAGATCGTCGCCGGCAAGCCGCAGGAATTCCGCACTCTGCGCCGGCACGAGCCGGCCAGCGGCAAGTTCGAACTGCTCAGCGACAAGATTCCGTGGGACGTGGACCGGGTCGCGTTGTCCGAAGACGGCAGCCGCCTGCTGTTCGTCAGCAACGAGGACGGCATCGGCAAGCTGCATGTGCTGTCGCTGCCCGAGCACAAGGAAATCGCGCTGCCGGCGCTGCCGGCCGGCGCCATCGGCGGCGTGGATTTCTCGCCCGACGGCAAGCGCATCGCGCTGTCGATCAATTCGGCGACCTCGCCCAGCGACGTCTACGTGATCGACCTGCAGGCGCGCCAGCTGGCGCGCTGGACCCGCAGCGAAGTCGGCGGGCTGGATTCGTCCAAGTTCGTTGCGCCGACGCTGGTGCGCTATCCCACCTTCGACAAGGTCGACGGTAAGCCGCGCACGATTCCGGCGTTCTACTACCGGCCCGCCGGCGCCGCCGCGGGCAAGCAGCTGCCGGTGCTGATCCAAATCCACGGCGGCCCGGAAGCGCAGGCGCTGCCGACCTTCAACGCCGCCGCGCAGTTCCTCGCCAACGAACTCGGCGTGGCCGTGCTGGTGCCGAACGTGCGCGGCTCGGCCGGCTATGGCCGCACTTACCTGGGCCTGGACAACGCGGAGAAGCGCGAGGATTCGGTCAAGGACATCGGCGCGCTGCTGGACTGGGTCGGCAAGCAGCCCGAACTCGACGCCAAGCGCGTGGGCGTGTACGGCGGCAGCTACGGCGGCTACATGGTGCTGGCCTCGCTGATGCACTACAGCGACCGCATCCGCGCCGGCGTCGACGTGGTCGGCATCTCCGACTTCACCACCTTCCTCAACAACACCGAGAGCTACCGCCGCGACCTGCGCCGCGCCGAGTACGGCGACGAGCGCGTCCCGGAGATGAAGGCGGTGTTCGACCGCATCTCGCCGCTGAAGAACGCCGGCAAGATCCGCTCGCCGCTGTTCGTCGCGCAAGGCAAGAACGACCCGCGCGTGCCCTACACCGAGGCCGAGCAGATCGTGAAAGCGGTGCGCGCCAACGGCCAGCCGGTGTGGTTCCTGATGTTCGACGACGAGGGCCACGGCTTCCAGAAGAAGGCCAACTCGGATTACTTCAGCGCGGCGATGATGCTGTTCCTGCAGCAGCATCTGATCGGCGAAGGCGCTGCGACGCAGCGCTGAGGCAGATGCGCCCTCGCGCTTGTGCGCGAGGGCGATTCATTGATGCCGGCCGCTGCCGGCAATCCCCCTGTAGGAGCGGCGCGAGCCGCGACCGCGACAATGCAGCTGCGACGCAGGTTTCGTCGTGGTTGCGATGTCGCAGTCGCGGCTCGCGCCGCTCCTGCAAAAAGCGGGTCGTGCGGTTTGCGGGCTTCGGGGTGAGGCGCTTTCGTGCGTTGCTTCGGTTGGTCGCGGCTCGCGCCGCTCCTACAGTCGGGATCGCGGCATCGGCCGATCTCGCCGATGCCGGATGGGGTCGACCCTACCCCGCCCAGGCCGAAGTCTTTGAATTGAAACAACTCTCTGGGGTTTTCCCTACTGGGGTTCAGGTCGGTTTCTAGCTAGTTTGTGCTGCAACGCAAGCGCCTGCAGGCACACTATGAGCGAACCGATCCGCGCCGGCCTTGCCGCCTCTGCGCCGCCGTTGCCGGCCGACGAAGCCGCGCAAACGCTGCAGCGCGCGACGCCGGAGCAGGCGCGCGCCCAGGTCGATGCGCTCGACGACGAGGGCCTGCGCGCGCTGGGCGAACAAGTGCGCGCGCTGCCGCTGGCCGAGCGCGAAACGCTGGCCAACGAACTGGCGGGCAAGCTCGACGCGCCGCAGCTGCAGAAGCTGGAAACCGCATTCGGCCGCGAAGCCATCGGTGAAGCGGTAGAGCGACGCGGCGGGCCGCAGCTGCGCGAGGCCTACGCCGCGCTGCCGCGCGAGGACGGCGCGGTCGCACGCTTCGTCGATGGGCTCAAGCAAGGGCTCGCGTTGTCCACGGACGAACTGCCCGTCGATCATGCCGATCCCGGCAAGACCCGCGACATCTCCGCCCAGGTCGTCAATCCCGACGGCGGCGAAATCAACGACGCCACCTGGACCGTCGACGACCGCGGCCGGCCGATTCACGCCGAAGGCACCCTGCGCACCGTGTTCAGCGACCTCGACCGCGGCGACGCGGAAACCGCCGCGCAACGCACCGCCGCCGACCGCGGCGTCGACGGCGATCAGGGCGGCCACCTGCTCGGCCACCGCTTCGTCACCGACCAGGGCCTGAAGAACCTGTTCCCGCAGAACGGCAACTTCAACATGGGCGCCTACAAGACCCTGGAGAACGAGTGGGCGGCGTGGATCGACAAAGGCATGGAGGTGCGCGTGAGCATCGACCTGAGCCCGCGCGAGGCCGACCGACCGGACCGGGTTCGCATTTCCTATGAGGTCCTCGACCCCGCCGACGGCCACAGGGTTTACGATCAGCGCGTGAGCTTCGACAACCGCGCCGGCCAGCGCTACGACCGCGTCGATGCGGGCGAGATGGACGGACTGATCGCGGCCAGCTGACCGCAAGGACCACAAGCACGACATGAACAGAGACGAATTGCTCGGCGAAATCGCGCGCCTGATCGTGGTCGACCCCAAGGTCGGCGAGCGTCCGTGGGACGGCTACGCGCTGATCGCCTGGTACGGCGAAGGCATCAGCCGCTTCAACGGCTTCCGCTACGACAAGGGCCAGCCCGGCGAAGCGCTGACGCCGTCGGGCGTGGAGATCGAGAACCGGCTGGAGGAACTGCGCCGGGTCACCCAGAAACCCGGCGAATCGCCGTGGCGGGTGTGCATCATGCGCATCAACCGCGAAGCCGCCGAGGTGGCGATCGATTTCGAATACGAAGAACCGGGCAAGTGGTACGTCACGCCCGACAGCGCGGCGGAGATCGCCGAGCGCGTGCGGCCTTGTTGAGCGGTTGGAGTTAACTGCGGGCGTCGTGCCCGCGAAGGCGGGCTGTCGGGGCTTCGGACCCACACCACCGTCATGCCCGCGAAGGCGGGCATCCAGGGCCTCATCGCGACATGGCTCTGAAGTCTCTGGATCCCCGCGTTCGCGGGGATGACGGATTGAGAGAGGCGCTGCGAAGTCCATAGGCCGCGCCCGCGAATCCCACACGACCGTCATGCCCGCGAATGCGGGCATCCAGGGCTTCACCGCGACA
>NZ_FNOG01000011.1:0-34268 GCF_900106525.1 Lysobacter enzymogenes | reverse complement strand
CCACACGACCGTCATGCCCGCGAATGCGGGCATACAGGGCCTCATCGCGGCATGGCTCTGAAGTCTCTGGATCCCCGCCTTCGCGGGGATGACGGATTGCAGACAGGCGCTGCAAGACGGGAGCCCGCAAAGCCCGAACGAGCCACGCCACCCATCCGCCTGAACCACCTCGCCACGCCGCGCATGGCCGGCGGACGCCGCAGCCGCCACAATGGCCTCAGCCGCGCGAGCGCCCGCGGCCATGGACGGCCCCAGGCCACGCGCGCCACCGAGCATCCCGCCTCCGAGGTCTTCGATGAGCTGGCTCAAGCGTCTGCGCGTGGACACCTTCACCCTGGCCCTGCTGGCCACCGTCGCGCTAGCCTGGAAATTCCCGCTGCACGGCGCGCCCGCGCAGTGGATGGACGATTTCACCGACCTGGCCATTGCCGCGCTGTTCTTCCTGCACGGCGCGCGCCTGTCGCGCGAGGCCATCCTCGCCGGCATGCTGCACTGGCGCCTGCACCTGGTGATCTTCGCCAGCACCTTCATCTTGTTCCCGCTGCTGGGCTTGGCGCTCAAACCGCTGTCCGGCCACCTGCTGACGCCGGAGCTGTACCTGGGCCTGCTGTTCCTGTGCACCCTGCCCTCGACCGTGCAATCGTCGATCGCCTTCACCTCGATGGCCGGCGGCAACGTGCCCGCGGCGGTGTGCAGCGCCTCGGCTTCGAGCCTGCTCGGCGTATTCCTGACCCCGCTGCTGCTCAGCGCGCTGGCCGGCGCGCACGGCGGCATGGCCGATCCCAGCGAAGCCATCGGCAAGATCATGCTGCAACTGCTGGTGCCGTTCGTGGCCGGCCACCTGCTGCGGCGCTGGATCGGCGGCTGGGTCGAACGCCAGCGCGCAGTATTGCGCTACACCGACCAAGGCACGGTACTGCTGGTGGTCTACACCGCGTTCTCGGCCTCGATGAACAGCGGCCTGTGGCAGAGCATGCCGGCGACCGCGCTATACGTAGTCATCGCGGTATGCGCGCTGCTGCTGGCAGTGGTGATGGTGCTGACGACGTTCGCCGCGCGCCGCATGGGTTTCTCGCGCGAAGACGAAATCGCCATCGTGTTCTGCGGCTCGAAAAAGAGCCTGGCCACCGGCGTACCGATGGCGAAGATCCTGTTCGCCAGCAGCGCACTCGGCGCGATCGTGCTACCGGTGATGATCTTCCACCAGATCCAGCTCATCGTCTGCGCGCAACTGGCGCAGCGCTACGCGCGCAAGGCGCCGGCGCGGGCGCAGCTGGAGGAAGCGGCGGACTGAGCGGGTTGGGATATCGCCGCTGAGCGCGCAAGGGCTCAAGCGGCTTCCAGCGACAGCCGCAATCAACCGCAGCGACGCTGCTCTGCAGCAACCTCCCAAGCCCGCAACTTCCGACTCGTCATTCCGGCGAAAGCTGGATTCCATATTGCCGTTGCGGTTGTTGTTGTCGTCGCTCCTCGCTCCCCCCGCCGCACCGAACTCGCCACAGGCAATCAGAGACCCGAAGGGCGGCGCGCAGGACGCGCGCCGTGCGCCACCCAGGCCATGGATGGCCTGTGTGGCGCATCCCTGCGCAGGCTCCGACCGCTAGTGGCTCTTGATTCGAAAACAAGGAAAGCGCCTTTCTTTGGTTACTTTCTTTGGCAAGACAAAGAAAGTGACCCGGCCGCTTGCGGACGGAAGCTGTTGATGTTGGCGGGTCGTCACTCGTTGCTACGAGACAGGCAGAAGCAACAGCAAAGTCAAAATGGATTCCGGCCTTCGCCGGAATGACGGCGTGGGAGTTTTCGAGTCTTCGGGTTAGTTCGGCGTAGCTACGTCGCTGCGGTTGGATTCCGGCTTTCGCCGGAATGACGGACTGGAGGTTGCGTGGCTCCGAGAGGTTTCAGCGTAGCTGCGTCGTTTCAGTCGCCCCCGGCCTTCATCGGAACAACGCCACGACAGAACCAGAAGCACCAAGACCTACAAAACCCACACGTCAACCAGACCGCCCACTCAGCGCACGTCCTTCACCACCTCCCCACCCTTGATCACCACCGGCACCGCCTCAAGCAACCGCACATCCTGAGTCGGATCCCCAGCCACCGCGATCAAATCCCCCCAACGCCCCGCCTCGACCAAGCCCACATCCTTGCGCCCCAACGCCTGCGCCGCATCGAACGTAGCCGCACGGATCGCCTGCGCAGCGCTCATCCCATACCGCGTCATCACCGCGAACTGCTTGCCGTTGAGCCCATGCGGATACACGCCCGCATCGGTGCCGTAAACCATCTTCACCCCGGCCGCATGCGCACGGCGGAAGTTCTCGCGCTGGATATCGCCGACCTCGCGGTCCTTGCGCAGATTGTCCTCGAGCACCCCGTTCTTCTTGCCCTCGGCCTGGGTGTAGTCGGTGTTGTAGATGTCCATCGACAGCCACGCGCCGTGCTGCTTGGCCAGGCGGATGCCTTCCTCGTCGATCAGGCTGGCATGCTCGATGGTGTCCACGCCGGCGCGGATCGCATCGCGGATGCCGGCCGCGCCGTGCGCGTGCGCGGCCACACGCAGGCCCCACTGGTGCGCCTCGTCGGCTACCGCCTTCATTTCCTCGTAGCTCATCTGCTGCTGGCCGGGCTCGGTGTTGCGCGAGAACACGCCGCCGGTGGCGCAGATCTTGATCACCTGCGCGCCGTACTTGCGCAGCTCGCGCACGCTCTTGCGCGCTTCGGCGGCCGAATCGGCGTTGTACGGATTCTTCTGCGCCATCGACGGCGGGAAATAGGTCGAATCGCAGTGGCCGCCGGTGGCGCCGAAGGAATAGGCGGCGGTGACGATGCGCGGGCCGGCGAGCTTGCCCTCGTCGATGGCCTGGCGCAGGCCGACGTCGTTCCAGGCGTCGGCGCCGACGTTGCGCACGGTGGTGAAGCCGGCCTGCAAGGTCTGCTGCGCGTGCTTGACCGCCAGCACCGACCAGAAGCGGTCGCTGAACTGCAGGCCGGTGTAGCCGCCGTAGCTGGGGTCGGAATCCAGATGCACGTGCATGTCGATCAGGCCCGGCAGCACGGTCATGCCGGCCAGGTCGATGCGGCGCGCGCCTTCGGGCGCGGCGTCGCCGGCGCGGCCGACCGCGCTGATGCGGCCGTCGCGGATCACGATCTGCGGGTTCTCGACCAGCCGGCCGCTGCTCGCATCGAACAAACGCGCGGCGGTGACTACGACAATGTCGGATGCCGGCGACGCAGACGGCGTCTGCGCCGCCGCCGGCAGCGCGACCGCCAACGCCAGCGCCGACAGCGCCCGAACCCATTCACGCGTCCATCCACGCCGCGACGCGCGTGGCTCCCTGCTTGTGCTGTACGGCATCATCGGCACCGATCTCCCCATCGGCGGAACAGTGCCGCGAGTATAGGCACGAGCGGGCCGCGCTCCGCCAGTGCGGGCCGCTCAGTAAAGCGCGCCGCGCCGCACCTTCATGCGGATGCGATCGAGCGCCGCTGGCGCGCTCAGCGGATCGTCGGCCAGCACCAGAAAGTTGGCCTCGAAGCCTTCGGCGATGCGGCCGATGCGGCGCTGCGGAAACAGCAGCGTCGGCGTGTCCTGCACCGCTGCGCGCCACAGCCGCGCCGGCGGCATCAACTCAAGCGCGGCCAGATAGTCGATCTCCGCGCGCACGGTGGCGTCGAAACGGTCGCTGCCGACCGCCAGCGGCACGCCGGCGGCGAGCAGCCGGCGCAGGTTGTCGCGTTGCAACGCGCGCACGCGTTCGAGCTTGGCGACGTCTTTGCCGGCGACCAGTTGCGCGGCGCCGGCGGTGGCGATCAGCGGGATCTTGCGCCGCGCGGCCAGGGCGATGTCGGCGTCGTCGAGGCGGTAGTCGGCTTCGCTGCGGCCGTCCCAGATCTGGTAGCCCGGCAGATGCGCGATCGCGTCCACGCCGGCTTCGACCGCGACGCGGAAATCGGCCGCCGATTCGACGTGCGCGGCCACGCGCAGGCCGTCGCGATGGGCGCGCTGCACCAGCGGCGCCAGCAGCTCTGCGCGCAGGCCGTTCATGCCGAAATAGCGCGTGTCGTCGCGGCGCTCGGGGCGTTCGCTGTGGACCAGGATCGCCTTGATCAGATCCGGCCGGGCGGCGCGCACGCGCGGCCATTTGCGTTCGATGTCTTCGACCGAGTCCATCACCAAGTAATCGTGGTCGTGCACCTCCTCGACCGGCCGCAGGCTGCCGTCGGGATTGCGCCGCGCCATCGCCAGCGGGTGGCCGTCGGAGCTGGAAATGCAGGCGCTGGCGTAGAGCACGTCCAGCGGCGCGTCCACTCCGAGCGCTGCGCGCGCTTTATCGCGGTCGGCGCCGTCGCCGCACAGCATCGCCGCGTACTGCACGCCGCCGTCGATGTAGCGGCCGCGGAAGTTGCGCACGCCCCAGGCGTTTTGCAGGTTGTGGTTGTGCGCCTCGGCGAGCGGCGGCGTGGCATAGCTGCCGGCGAGATCGACGACGCGGTCGATCCGTGCGGGGCGTTGTCGGGTCAGGACGCCGTCGACCGAATACCAGGTGCCGGTGCGGAAACCCTCGCCGTCGAACCAGTGGCCGTTGTTGAATTCGACAGTTCGCGCTTCGGCGGTGCGCGCCGCAGGCGCAGGCGCGGAAGCGACGGAAACGGCGGCCGCGGCGATAGCGGCGACGGCGAAGCAGCAGGCGATCAGACGCGGGGAAACCAGTCGGCGCACAACGCACTCCAGCGGAAACGAGTCCGTTGGATGCAGCCGTCTCGCAAAGGGTTGCGCGCGCGACGCGCCCTCTAATCCGACTCGCCGGATCGAGCCCGGCCAGCCGAGCTCAGCCGAGCTGATGCAGCTCGAACGCCGCCGCCGGCTCCAGCGCCGGCAGCATCCAGTGATCGGCCAGCAGGAACGCGAACAAGGCCATCAGATAGACGATGGAGTAGTTGAACACCTTCATCGCATAAAGCTCGTCCGGCGGGTCCATCAGCTTCCAGGCGTAGTACAGGAACACCGCGCCGAGCACCAACGCGCCGCCGAGATAGAACAGCCCGCTCATCCCCGCCGCCCACGGCAGCACCGTCACCGCCACCAGCAGCACGGTGTAGAACAGGATCTGCCAGCGGGTGTACTGCACGCCGTGGGTGACCGGCAGCATCGGCACCATCGCGCGGGCGTAGTCGGCGCGGCGGAAGATCGCCAGCGCCCAGAAGTGCGGCGGGGTCCAGACGAAGATGATCAGCACCAGCAGCAGCGCGTGCGCCCAGTCCCACTCGCCCTGCATGCCGGTCACCGCGGCCCAGCCCAGCAGCGGCGGCGCCGCGCCGGCGATGCCGCCGATGACGATGTTCTGCGGCGTAGCGCGCTTGAGGTAGACGGTGTAGACCACCGCATAGCCGATCAGCGAGGCGAAGGTCAGCAGCGCGGTGATCGCGTTGACCCACAGCACCAGGATCGTCATCGACAGCGCCGCCAGCACCAGCGCGAACACCAGCGCCTGGCGCGGCGTCACCTGGCCGGCGACGATCGGCCGCCACGAGGTGCGCGCCATCTTGGCGTCGATGCGCGAATCCAGCAGCTGGTTGATCGCCGCCGCGGACGAGGCCGCCAGCCAGATGCCGAAGAAGCCGAGCACCGATTCGCGCAGCGGCGGCCAGCCCGGCACCGCCATGAACATGCCGACGATGGCGGTGAACACGATCAGCGCGACGACGCGCGGCTTGGTCAGATCCCAGTATTGCTTGGCGGTGGGTCGCGGCGCGGCGTTCATCACGGCTCCGGCGTGCGCAGGCGCGCGAGCAGCGAGACCAGGGCGAACAGCAGCAGCGCGGCGCCGCCGTTGTGCGCCACCGCCACCGCCAGCGGCAGGCCGAGCTTGACGTTGGCGATGCCCAGGCCGACCTGCAGCAACAGCAGCGCGCCCAGCAGCGTGGCCCAGCCGCGCAGGCCCGGCGTGCGCAGCAGCTTGACCGTCAGCGCCGCCAGATAGACGAACACCACGCCGGCCATGATCCGGTGGGCGAGCTGGATGGCGATGCGCGCCTCGCCGTCGAGGATGCCGCCTTCGTAGTCCACGCCGATGCCGCGCCACAGCACGAAGGCCTCGCCGAAGTCGTGGCGCGGCCACCACTGGCCGACGCAGGTCGGGAAATCGTTGCCGCAGGCCAGTGCGGCGTAGTTGGCGCTGGTCCAGCCGCCGAGCGCGATCTGCACGCCGAGCACAGCGATGCCCACGCCGATCCAGCCGCGCAGGCGCGGCGCATCGGCCAGACGGATCGGCAGATGGGTCGCGCGCCACGCGGTCCACACCAACAGCGAGAAGGTCAGCAGCCCGCCGAGCAGATGCGCCATCACCACCACGGGCTTGAGCAGCCAGGTCACCGTCCACATACCCAGCAGGGCCTGGAAGATGATCACCGCCAGAGTGATCGCCGAGACCCGCGACAGGTCGGTGTTGCTCCAGCGCGCGGCGGCGGCGATCAGGATCGCTTCGCCGATAATCGCCAGCGCGGAGGCGGCGACGTGCTGGCCCTTCATGTACAGCGGAATGCCGATGGCGACCAGCAACGAGGCCAGCGCGATCTGCGCCATGCCCTTGCTGCGCCGGCGCGCCGACACCAGCGCCAGCGTCAGCACCAGCACGCCGAGCAGGCCGGCGATCATGCGGTGGAACTGTTCGCGCCAGGCCTTGTGCACTTCGACCGGGCGGATCTGGGTGGCGACATGGTCGACCGCGTCGTCGGCGTGCGACGGCCACGCGGCGCGGCCGTAGCAGGTCGGCCAGTCGGGGCAGCTCAGGCCGGCGTTGGACAGGCGCACGAACGCGCCGAACACGATCACGCACAACGCCAGCGCGACCGCCAGCCAGGCGATGCGGTGGAAATTCTTGTGCAGGCCCGGACCGCTCAGGCCGGTGAGGCTGGATACGCTCATTTCTTCGCTTGGTCTCGCTGGAGGCGCCGCGTGCGGGACGGCGGCGCGTTGCGCCCGCCGTGGCCGCCGCGGCCCGTCGTTACATCAGTTTCAGCAGCCGGCTCAGGTCCGTGCGCAGCCCGCCGGGTTGGAAGCCGGGAGCGTAGCGCAGAATCACGAAGCCGTTCGGGTCGATCACATACACCGGCAGCCCGGCCGGGTCGTTCAGCCGCGGCAGGCGCTCGCGCAACTGCGGCGACGGGCCGAGCACGCGCAGCGAGGCCGGACGCGCCGCGCCGGCCGGCGGCTCGCCGAGCCACAGGATGTCGACCTGGTCCGCGTCCTTGCCGAACAGCTGCCACACCGTGTCGAGCTCGTGCGACAACTGGACGCAGGCCTGCAGGCAATCGGGCTGCGGCGCCACCACGATGCGCCAGACCCGGCTGCCCGGGTTCCACGGATAGGGCTTGCCGTCGGCCAGCGCCGGCTCGAGTTGGCGCAGGTCGGGCTTGGGCTCCAGCAGTTCGCCGTGCTGGCGGTTGATCGCCGGATGGCGGTCGGTGAAGCGCATGACCCCGGCGACCAGCATCGGCACGAAGAAGAACGCGGCGATCAGCACCAGGGTCAGGCGGTTGCGGTTGCGCTGGGCGTTGGAGACGGGCACGGGTGAGTTCATCGGTCGGCTCCGCGGCGCGGGCGCCGGAAAGTCAGGATCAGCGCAGTGATCAGCACCGCCGCGGCGAGTGCGAACCACTGCAGGGAATAGCCGCGGTGCTTGTCCGGCGGCAGGGTGTTGCTGAGCAGTTCCAGGTCGCGGTCGAAGCCGAGCTTCACGGCCGGGTCCAGGCGCAGCACGCGCGGCGCCAGCGGCGCCGGCAATGCCAGCGCGGCGGCGATCGCGCGGGTGTCCACGCGGGTCAGCAGCCAGCCCTCGCCTTCGCGGCCGATGCCGGGCCCGAGCGGGATGCCGACCGACGGCGGCGCGCTGAGCAGCCCGCGCAAGGCCAGTTCGCCCTCGGGCCGCGGCACCGCCGGCAGCTTGCGCTCGCCGCCCAGCGGCAGCCAGCCCAGGTCGACCAGCAACGGTTCGCCGCCGTTGGGCACGAACAGCCGATAGACGCGCACGCCGGCGCGGCCGCCGCGCTGCTGGTTGTCGAGCAGCAACGCGCCGCGTGGATCGAAACGCCCGCGGCCTTCGGCCCAGTCATAGTCGTGCGCGCGGTGCGGATCGGCCGCGCGCGACAGCGGCTGCGGCACGCGCTCGCCGAGCACGCGCGCGGCGGCGTCGAGCATGGCCTGCTTCTCCACCGCGCGCCGCGCTTGCCACAGGCCGAGGTTGGCGAACAGCGCGATCGTCGCCAGCGCCAGCGTCCAGCCCAGCAGCAAGGTGCCGCGGCGGCTCACCCCAAGCTCCCGGCGTGCTGCGATAATCCCCGCTTCGCACCCGCGCACGCACCGAACGAGGCTTCGATGAGCCAAGAACTGAAAATCCTGCTGGTGGTGGCGTTCCTGGCGGTCATCCTGTGGAACCTGGGGGCGGGCCTTTATTACATGCTGGTGGACAAGGGTCAGAGCAAACGCACGGTCAATGCGCTGACCCGCCGCATCGCGCTGTCCATCGCGCTGATCCTGATCGTGGTGGTGTCGATCTGGATGGGTTGGATCACGCCGCACGGCGTGGGGTCGAATCCGGGCTGAGCGCGGCGGGCCGAGCCCGGCCTGCGATCGGGCCGGCGAACAGCGGACCGCTATTGTCGCCCGTCCGGGGCGCCGCCGCGATGCGGCGGCCGGTCGCCTCGCGCCAGCCTTCGCTCTTGCCCTGGTGGGAAGGCCTTCAGGCCCGATGCCCTTCGATCAGATCGCGGCGAGCCGACACAAGAGCCTCGGGCCTGAAGGCCCTCCCACAAGAGCAGAGCCCGGCCCATCCCAGCTAGGTCATCCCGGCCACAGCTGATCCATCCCGGCCAACGAGCCCGTCCCGACCCACAAAACGAAAGGCCGGCCACCGGGCCGGCCTTTCGCATCATGGGTTCGCCGCGCTTACAGCACGTAGACGAACAGGAACAGGCCCAGCCACACCACGTCGACGAAGTGCCAGTACCAGGCCACCGCTTCGAACGCGAAGTGGTTGTCCTTGTCGAAGTGGCCCTTGAGGCAGCGGAACCAGATGATCGCCAGCATGATCGTGCCCAGGGTCACGTGCAGGCCGTGGAAGCCGGTGAGCATGAAGAAGGTCGAGCCGTAGATGCCCGAACCCAGGGTCAGGTTCAGCTCGGTGTAGGCGTGGATGTACTCCTCCGCCTGGAAGAACAGGAACACGCAACCCAGCAGCACGGTCAGGCCCAGCCAGAACAGCAGCGCCTTGCGGTGGCCGCCCTTGAGCGCGTGGTGCGCGGCGGTGACCGTGGTGCCGGAGGTCAGCAGGATCAGGGTGTTGAGCAGCGGCAGGCCCCAGGCCGGAATGGTCTGGAAGTGGCCGCCGACGTCGCCCGGGCCGGCGCTCGGCCAGGCCGCGCTGAATTCCGGCCACAGCAGGCTGTTGGTCATCACGCCGTCGCCTTCGCCGCCCAGCCACGGCAGCGCGAGCGTGCGGGCGTAGAACAGCGCGCCGAAGAACGCGGCGAAGAACATCACCTCGGAGAAGATGAACCAGATCATCCCCATCCGGAACGAGACGTCGACCTGCTTGTTGTAGTTGCCGCGCACCGACTCCCTGACCACGTCGCCGAACCAGCCGAACAGCACGGCGATCATCATCGCCACGCCGACGAAGAAGGTGGGCTTGCCCCAGCTGACTTCGTTGAGCCAGCTGGCCACGCCGATCATCAGGGTGAACAGACCGATCGAACCGAGGAACGGCCAGCGGCTGCTATGCGGGACGTAATAGATGTTGGCGTCTGGCGAGTGCGCTTGGCCCATGGCGGCGTTCCGTAGTCAGGTGGTGCGAAGCCAACTCAAGGCGCGGCCAGCGGCGAGGACGGGGTCTTGGAGACCGCGCCTTGCTGCAGCCGTGCGGTGAGCACGTCGTTCTTGAAGAAAGTGTAGGACAGGGTGATGGTCTCGACGCCGTCCGGAAGGTTCGGATCGACGATGAAACGCACCGGCATCTCGCGCGATTCGCCGGCCTGCAGCGTTTGCGCGGTGAAGCAGAAGCATTCGGTCTTGTTGAAATAGCCCGACGCGCGCGCCGGCGCCACCGAGGGCGAGGCGCTGCCGACGATGGGCGCGTCGCTGGTGTTGCGCGCGTAGTAGGTGGTTTCGTATTGCTCGCCCGGGCGCACCTTCATGCTCACCACGTGCGGACGGAACTCCCACGGCAGCTTGGAATTGACGCTGCCGTCGAACTGCACGGTGACGATGCGGTCGCTGACCGCATGGCCGCCGCGGTCGGCCTCGGCGACGCCGCGCTCCAGGCGGATGCCGAACACCTTCTCGCAGGCGATGCGGTACAGCGGCACCAGGGCGAAGGTGAAGGCGAACGCACCCAGCGCCACGCCGACCATGAGCTTGGTCATCTTCGGCGACGCCTGCCGGCGGACCTCGGCGAGATCCTGCGGCTGCGGTTCGCGCGGGTCGCGGTCGTGGCTCACTTGCCGAGCCCGAACACGCCGCTGAGGATGAACAACACGTACACCGCCACCGCGACCGCGCCGAACCACAACGCGGTCCGCCGCGCGGCCGAGCGGCGCTGAGCGAGGTCGTGCGGTTCTTGGATCGGAGTCATGTCGGCCTCCCGGAAGCGCACGCCGCGATCGTCACGACCGCGGCGCCGCCTGCGCGATCAATGGGTGATGTCGCCGTGGGCCAGATCGCCGTCGCGGATGACCGGCGGCGTGGAGAAGGTGTGGTGCGGCGCCGGGCTCGGCACCGTCCACTCCAGGCCCTTGGCGCCTTCCCACGAACGCGCCTCGGCCTTGGCGCCGGACTTCTTCGACAGCAGCAGGATGAAGGCCATCAGGAACGGGGTCAGGAACATGCCGAACGCGCCGATCGAGCTGACCAGATTCCAGTCCGCGAACACCACGTTGTAGTCCGGGATACGGCGCGGCATGCCGGCCAGGCCCAGGAAGTGCTGCGGGAAGAACAGCAGGTTGACGAAGATCATCGTCCACCAGAAGTGGATCTTGGCCAGCGTCTCGTTGTACATGCGGCCGGTCCACTTCGGCCACCAGTAGTAGACCGCAGCGATGATCGAGAACAGCGCGCCGGTCACCAGCACGTAGTGGAAGTGCGCGACCACGAAGTAGGTGTCGTGGTACTGGAAGTCGGCCGGGACGATGGCCAGCATCAGGCCCGAGAAACCGCCGATGGTGAACAGGATCACGAACGAGATCGCCCACAGCATCGGCGCCTCGAAGGTCATCGAGCCGCGCCACATCGTGGTGACCCAGTTGAACACCTTCACGCCGGTCGGCACCGCGATCAGCATGGTCGCGAACATGAAGTAGATCTCGCCACCCAGCGGCATGCCGACGGTGAACATGTGGTGCGCCCACACGATGAACGAGAGGAAGGCGATCGACGCGGTCGCGTACACCATGGCCTGGTAGCCGAACAGCGGCTTGCGGGCGAAGGTCGGGATGATCTCCGAGACCACGCCGAACGCCGGCAGGATCATGATGTAGACCTCGGGGTGCCCGAAGAACCAGAAGATGTGCTGGAACATCACCGGGTCGCCGCCGCCGGCCGCGTTGAAGAACGAGGTGGCGAAGAACTTGTCGGTCAGCAGCATCGTCACCGCGCCGGCCAGCACCGGCATCACCGCGATCAGCAGGAACGCGGTGATCAGCCAGGTCCAGCAGAAGATCGGCATCTTCAACAGGTCCACGCCCGGGGCGCGCATGTTGAGGATGGTGGCGATGACGTTGATCGCGCCCATGATCGAGCTGATGCCCATCATGTGGATGGCGAAGATCGCGAAGGCCACGTTGGAGCCGCCCTGCAGCGACAGCGGCGGGTACAGCGTCCAGCCGCCGGCCGGCGCGCCGCCCGGCAGGAACAGGGTCATCAGCAGCAGGGTGAAGGCGAACGGCAGGATCCAGAACGACCAGTTGTTCATGCGCGGCAGCGCCATGTCCGGCGCGCCGATCTGCAGCGGGATCATCCAGTTGGCCAGGCCGACGAAGGCCGGCATCACGCCGCCGAAGATCATGACCAGCGCGTGCATCGTGGTCATCTGGTTGAAGAACTCGGGCTTGACGAACTGCAGGCCCGGCTCGGCGAGTTCGGCTCGGATGATCACCGACATGCCCGCGCCGATGATGAACATCACGAAGCTGAAAATCAGATACAGCGTGCCGATGTCCTTGTGGTTGGTCGAGAAGAACCAACGCTCGATGAAGCCCTGCTGGTGGGCGTGATCATCGTGGTGATCGGCGACGGGGTGCGTGGCTGCCATGACCTACCTCTGATAAATGCGGACGATCAACCGGCGGTCGCGGCGCCCTTGGGGGCGGCGGCCGGGGCATCGGAACTGGCAGTGCCGGCGGCGGGAGCCTGCGCGGCGGCGGGAGCGGTCTGGGCGGGGGCCGCGGCCGGCGCGGCGGCCGGAGCGGCCGGCGGCGCGTTCTTGGCCTTCTGCTCGGCCAGCCACTGCTGGTATTCGGCCTTGGGCAGCGCGCGCACCACGATCGGCATGAAGCCGTGGTCCTTGCCGCACAGCTCGGCGCACTGGCCGCGGTAGATGCCCGGCTCCTTGATGTCGGTCCAGGCCTCGTTGACGATGCCCGGGATCGCGTCCTGCTTCCAGCCCAGCGCCGGCACCCACCAGGCGTGGATGACGTCGTCGGCGGTGATCACGAAGCGGATCTTGGTGTCGGTGGGCAGCACCAGCACGTTGTCGACGTCGAGCAGGTAGTGCTCGTGGTCGGCGGCGGTGACGTGCTTGCCGCTCTGGCGCAGCTGGTCGCTCTTGCGGTCCAGGCGGCTGGTGAAGGACACGCCTTCGCCGAGGTAGTCGTACTTCCACATCCATTGGTAGCCGGTGATCTTCACCGTCATCGCCGAATCGCGGGTGTCGTACATGTTGATGAGCTTGCTGGTGGCGGGGAACGCCATCAGCACCAGCAGCGCCACCGGCACGACCGTCCAGACGATCTCCAGCTTGGTGCTGTGGACGAAGTCCTTGTCGGGCACCGCGCCCTTGGACTTGCGGAACTTGAACATGGCCACGGCCATCGCGCCGAAGACCAGGATGCCGATCACCACGCAGATCCACAGCGCCAGCATGTGCGCGGAGTGGGCGTTCATCGATTGGGCGGTGACGCCCTTGCCCATGTTCAATTGCCACGGCTTGGGATCGGCCGCCTGCGCGAACGCCAGGACCGGCGACGCCATCGCGGCGACGCCCGCTGCCCACTGCTTGAAACGACCGGCTTTCATCAGTTCGAGCCCCGAATAAATCAGTGTGGTGATCTAACGCGCGCTCCGCGGGCTGCCTCTCGTCCCGGCGCCGGCGGCGCCCTTGGAGGGACGCGCGGACCGTGCGGGAACTGCGAGGTGGCTGGCGAGCCCTGCCGGGCCCATCACGCCGGGATCGGCGCTACGGATAACCGAGAAATGGTAGCGGCGCCCCCGCCCTGCGGCAACCCGCCACTTGCACCGAGCGTGCGCCGGCGAAAATCGCGCAGAACCAATGTCGGCGCGGGTTTGCGCCGCGCACGGCCGGCCGGGCGCGCAATCGGGGCATGCGTCGCAAACGTGACCGATGCAAGTTAGCGCATCCAACGCAGGCCTTGCGAGCAAGTCCGCGGCGCGGCCGCAGACCTTGCCGGAACGGCCCGATCGCCTGTCCGCGCGAGCGATCCGCGCCGATTCGGGCGCTGCGTCGAGCCCATGTCGAGCCCATGTCAGGCCCGCGCCCGGCCGGCATCGGGCCATGCCGGCCCCGCCTCGGCGGCGCGCGTGCGAGCGCGGCCTCCCTACTGCGGCGGATGGCGCGGCCGCGCCCGATCCGGCCGCAAAAGGCAGCTGGCGGTCGAGAGAAAGCTCTAAAATGGCGGACTTCCCACCCCTGTCCCGGGTCCGATGTCCACCAACGAGTCCTCCGCCGTCGCCAGCGACGGCCCGCCGCCGCGCACCGGCACCCCGCCGCTGTCGCCGATGATCAGCCCCGAACTGCCGGCACCGCCGGCGGCCGCGCGCGCCGCGCTCACCGCAGGCTGGGTGCGCGACGAAGCCGAGCACGTGCGCGGCCTGCTCGAACTGGCGCGCCTGCCCGACGCCGACCGCAACGCCGCCCAGGCCACCGCCGCCGATCTGGTCCGCCGGGTCCGCGCCCGCGCCCAGGACCAGGGCGCGATCGAAGCCTTCATGCGCCAGTACGACCTGGGCAGCGAGGAAGGCGTGCTGCTGATGTGCGTGGCCGAGGCGCTGCTGCGCATTCCGGATCAGGAGACCGCGGACAAGCTGATCCGCGACAAGCTCGGCGAGGCCGACTGGAAGCGGCATCTGGGCCAATCGGACTCGGTGCTGGTCAACGCCTCGACCTGGGGCCTGATGCTGACCGGCACCCTGGTCGACCTGGCCGACGACACCAAGCGCGACGTCCACAACGCCTTCAAGCGACTGATCGGCCGCGTCGGCGAGCCGGTGATCCGGCTGGCGGTGCGCCAGGCCATGCGCATCATGGGCCACCAGTTCGTCATGGGCCGCACCATCGGCGAGGCGCTGTCGCGCTCGAAGAAGGGCGACAACGCGAACTACCGCTATTCCTTCGATATGCTCGGCGAAGGCGCGCTGACCACCAAGGACGCGCTGCGCTACCTGCAGGCCTATCGCGACGCGATCCACGCGATCGGCAAGAGCGGCAACTACAAGAACGCCGACGTGTTCGCCACGCCGTCGATCTCGGTCAAGCTCTCGGCGCTGCACCCGCGCTACGAGCACGCCAAGCGCGAACGCGTATTCGCCGAACTGACCCCGCGCGTGCTGGAACTGGCGCAGTTGGCCAAGGGCTACGGCATCGGCTTCACCATCGACGCCGAGGAAGCCGACCGCCTGGAGCTGTCGCTGGACGTGATCGCGGCCGCCTACTCCGACGCCTCGCTGGACGGCTGGGAAGGCTACGGCCTGGCGATCCAGGCCTACCAGAAGCGCGCGCCGGAGGCGATCGCCTTCATCGCCGACCTCGCCCGCCGGGTCGGCCGCCGCATCCCGGTGCGCCTGGTCAAGGGCGCGTACTGGGACAGCGAGGTCAAGCGCGCCCAGGTCGACGGCCAGTTGGGCTATCCGGTGTTCACCCGCAAGCCGAACACCGACGTGTCGTACCTGGCCAACGCCCGGCGCATGCTGGAGGCTTCGGACGCGATCTATCCGATGTTCGCCACCCACAACGCCCAGACCATCGCCACCATCCATCAGCGCGCCAAGGCGATGGGCCGCGAGCAGCACTTCGAATTCCAGAAGCTGCACGGCATGGGCGACGACCTCTACGCCGAAGTGATCCCGGCCGACCGCCTGAACGCGCCGTGCCGCGTGTACGCGCCGGTCGGCTCGCACGAAGACCTGCTGCCGTACCTGGTGCGCCGCCTGCTCGAGAACGGCGCCAACTCCAGCTTCGTCAACCGCATCACCGACGAGGACATCGCCATCGACGACCTGATCCAGGATCCGGTCGAAACGGTGTCCGGCTTCGCCAGCATCCCGCATCCGCGCATTCCGCTTCCGGCCGACCTCTACCGTAGCTTCGGCTTCGACAGGACCAATTCCATGGGCGTCAATCTCGCCAACGACCAGCAACTGCAGTCCCTCGCCGCCGACGTCAACGCCGCCGCCCGCACCGACTGGCGCGCCGCGCCGCTGGTGCCGGGCGCGTCCGTCGGCGGCGCCGACATCGCCGTGACCAACCCGGCCGACCGCCGCGAGATCGTCGGCCAGTGGAAGGCCGCCGACAGCGCCACCGTCGAGCAGGCGCTGAAGAACGCGGTCGCCGCGCACGACGCCTGGGACGCCACCCCGGCCGCCAGCCGCGCCGCGATCCTCGAGCACGCCGCGCAGCTGCTGGAAGAGCGCATGCCGCAATACATCGCGCTGTGCACCAAGGAAGCCGGCAAGACCATCCCCGACGGCGTCGCCGAAGTGCGCGAAGCGGTCGACTTCCTGCGCTACTACGGCGCCCAGGCGCGCAAGCTGTTCGCGCCCGAAGCGCTGCCGGGCCCGACCGGCGAATCCAACACCCTGCACCTGTCCGGCCGCGGCGTGTTCGTCTGCATCAGCCCGTGGAACTTCCCGCTGGCGATCTTCCTGGGCCAGATCTCCGCGGCGCTGGCCGCCGGCAACGCCGTCATCGCCAAGCCGGCCGAGCAGACCAACCTGATCGGCTACTACGCGGTCAAGCTGCTGCACGAAGCCGGCATCCCCGAAGCGGTGCTGCAGTTCCTGCCCGGCGACGGCGCCACCGTCGGCGCGGCGCTGACCCGCGATCCGCGCGTGGCCGGCGTGGCCTTCACCGGCTCGACCGACACCGCGCGCGCGATCAACCGCGCGCTGGCCGCGCGCGACGCCGCCATCGGCGTGCTGATCGCCGAGACCGGCGGCCAGAACGCGCTGATCGCCGACTCCTCCTCGCTGCCGGAACAACTGGTCAAGGACGCGATCGGCTCGGCCTTCACCTCGGCCGGCCAGCGCTGCTCGGCCGCGCGCGTGCTGTTCGTGCAGGACGACATCGCCGACAAGGTCACCCACATGCTCGCCGGCGCGATGGCCGAGCTGAAGGTCGGCGACCCGGGCCTGCTGTCGACCGACGTCGGCCCGGTGATCGACGAGGACGCGCTGAAGATGCTGCGCGACCACGCCCAGCGCATGGACAGCGAAGCGACCAAGATCGCCGAAGTCGCGCTCGACGCCGACGCCGCCCACGGCAGCTTCTTCGCCCCGCGCGCCTACGCGCTCAAGTCGCTCGGCCAGCTGCACAAGGAAGTGTTCGGCCCGGTGCTGCACGTGATCCGCTGGAAGGCCGACCAGCTCGACGCGGTGATCGATGCGATCAACGCCACCGGCTACGGCCTGACCCTGGGCATCCACTCGCGCATCGACGAGACCATCGAGCGCATCAGCGCGCGGGTCAAGGTCGGCAACTGCTACGTCAACCGCAACCAGATCGGCGCGGTGGTCGGCGTGCAGCCCTTCGGCGGCCAGAACCTGTCCGGCACCGGCCCCAAGGCCGGCGGCCCGCACTACCTGCCGCGCTTCACCACCGAGAAGACCATCACCGTCAACACCACCGCGGCCGGCGGCAACGCCTCGCTGCTGACGCTGGGCGACTGATCGGGCGATCGCGAAGGCGCGGCCGCTGCGGCGGCCGCGCCTTTTGTTTGTGTTGGGTTCTGATGCGTCTGAGCGCAAAGCGTCGGGCCTGAAGGCCCTCCCACAGGAAGGTGTGGGAGGGTCTTCAGGCCCGACGCTTTTATATCCGCCCGAATCGAACCGGCACTGCGAACTCGCGACCGCAGTCGCAGCGCCGCCCTACCCTGCGCGCAGTACGCTTGCGCCTGTCGCTCTCCAGGGTCCGCCCATGCTCCGCCCCACTGTGCTTTGCCTCGCGCTGTGCGCGCTCACGGCTTGCGCCTCGCTGGCGCCGCTGCCGGTCAAACCCGGCGACCCCAGCGCCTGCGCCGAGCGCCGCCAGGACCGCGTGCTGTTCGGCATGAACAGCCCCGACGGCCCGGTCAGCGAGGCGCAGTGGCAGGCGTTCCTGGCCGAGTTCGTCACCCCGCGCTTCCCGGCCGGCCTTACCGTCTACCAGGCCAAGGGCCAGTGGCGCGGCGACAGCGGCCAGGTCGAACAGGAAGACTCGCGCGCGATCGACCTGATCCACGAGGACACGGCCGAGGAACGCAAGCGCGTGGTCGAGATCGCCGACGAGTACAAGCGGCGCTTCAAGCAGGAAGCGGTATTGATCGTGAGTTCGCCGGTGCGTGCGTGCTTCGCGATGGCGGCGCGGCCGGGCGGGCGGGTCGGTTAGTTCGTCGCGACGGAGCGGAAAGCGTCGGGCCTGAAGGCCCTCCCACAACAGCGGCCCGTCGCGGCTCGCGCTTTTGTGGGAGGGCCTTCAGGCCCGAGGCTTTTGTTTCAGGCCAGGCCGAACCTCAGCGCTTGAACTCGGTCGGCCGTTCCAGCTGCCACACTGCATCGGCCAGATCCGCCGCCTTCGCCGTCAGCACCGCCTGCGCATCGGCCACGCCGCGGTTTTTGTGGGAGGGCCTTCAGGCCCGAGGCTTTTGTTTCAGGCCAGGCCGAACCTCAGCGCTTGAACTCGGTCGGCCGTTCCAGTTGCCACACTGCATCGGCCAGATCCGCGGCCTTCGCCGTCAGCACCGCCTGCGCATCGGCCACGCCGCGGTTGTAGTAGTACGCACCCAGCTCTTCGGACAGGAAGTCGAGCAGGAACTCCGCGTCGAAGCGGCCGATCGGCTGCTTCAGCTCTTCGGTGAAATAGCGCTGCAGCTTGGCCACCAGCAGCGCCTTTTCCTGATCGTCGAACCGGATCGTATCCACCGTCGCATCGCTCCTGTCGCGGCAGCGCGGGCTTACGCCTTCGACGGGCCGTCGATGCGGCGACTCCAATCCTCGACTTCGCCGCGCGCGAGCCGGGCCTCGACCAGCTTGCGCCACGACGGCACCAGCGGCAAGGCCAGCGCGGCCTGCAATTCTTCGCGTTCGAGCGTGCGCACGAACAGCATCGTCGCGATGCGTTGCAGCGACCAGCGCGGCCACGGGCGCTCCAGCAGAATCAGGCGGTCGCCGGCTTCGGCCTCGCCGGTTTCGAGCACCCGGTAGTACCAGCCGGTGCGGCCGTTGGCCTGCATCCGCCGCGCCATGTCGGCCACGCCGAAGCGGTCGTTGAGTTTCCAGCACGGCTGCCGCGCCTGGCTGACTTCCAGCAGCGCGCCGCCGAAGCGGTAGCGATCGCCCAGGCACACCTGCGCCTCGGTCAGGCCTTCGCTGCTGAGGTTCTCGCCGAACGCGCCGGGCGCGTCGAGCAGCGCGTGCGCGCCGAGTTCCTCGCGCCACAGGCGGTAGTGCTCGCGCGGATAGTGGTGCACGGCCTTGTCCGGGCCGCCGTGCACGCGCAGGTCGCCCTGCTCGTCGCCGTCCAGGCCGGTTTCGCCGATGCGCACGCGGCCGCGCAGCGGCCGCTTGTCGATCCCGCTGCGGCTGCCCGGCCGGGTGTAGGGCACGGCGCGGCCGCACAGCAGCGCGGCCACTTCCACGCCGGTGTCGCTGGCTTGCATGCAACTCTCCACTGCAAGCGCCGGCCGCTCGCGCGGCCGGCGCGTCCGGGCTCAGCCCAGGTCGGACAGGGCCGCACCGTAGTTGATGTGGAACACCTGGCCCTGCATCACCAGGGCCGGCACCGAAGCCACGCCGGCGGCGCGGGCTTCGGCGATCCGCGCCGAGGCTTCGCCCAGGTGCACGACTTCGACCTCGAAGCGCTGGCGGTCGATGGCTTCGGCCACCTGCTGTTCGGCGGCCACGCAGACCGGGCAACCGGCATGAAAGAACACGGCTTTCTGACGCATACTGGAATCTCCTCTTGCTTGCTCTTAGACGGGTGGTGAGAGGAAGGGCGGCGCGCCGATGCCAGTCGGCCGCCGCCCGCCTATTCCGCGCTCGCGGAATGTCTGCGCGGCGGCGTACGGCCGCTGCGCGATGTCTTGTCGTTGTGGTCGTCGCTGCTGTCGTCGGCACCGAGAAGGGCGACGCCGGCGCGGAACCGCTGCGCGACCGCGTCCGCTGCGCTCATGCCCACATCCATGCCGCGCGGCCGTTGCTCGGCGCAGTCCACGCGCAGTTGCGCATCGCCGAACGCGGCGCCGACCAGCGCGCAGTAATGCGGCGACTCGCCGCCGCCCGCGAACGGACGGAAGAATTCGCAACCCGCGCAGGTGCGCAGCCCGGTCGCCAGGCCGTCGCGCTGGGCCTGCAGGATCAGCAATTGCAGCGAGCGCGAGAACGCGGCCAGATCGTCCGGCGCCAGCGTTGCCAGCAGCCGCTCGCCGGTGCCGCCGCGGGCGCGGCTGCGGCGCAGCCAAGCCAGCCCGCGCCGGCTCGGATGCACGCGCACCGCTCGGCCGTCGTCGGGATCGCGCGCGCGCCGCACCAGCTCGCGCGCCTCCAGCGCGGCGATGGTGTCGCTGGCGCTGGCCGCGCTGACGCCCAGCCGCTGCGCCAATTCGCCCACGCGCCAGCCGCGCTTGTCCTCGCCCAGCAGTTCCAGCAGCGCGCGCTGCGCCGGATGCAGCGCGTGCTCGTCCGGCTCGCGCCACTGCTGCGCGCGCAGCAGCCCGGCCAGGCGCTCCAGGCCCAGGGCGGTTTGGCGCAGGTGGTAGGCGGGATCGCTCATGGCCATATTATTAGGACTCCTAAATAATTTGGTCAAGCGCTTTCCCGCTCGCGGTTTTCGCGCGGGCAAAAAGAAAGCCCCGCCGGAGCGGGGCTTTCGGATGACGCTACCGCGGGTTACGCGATCAGAACTTGTACTGAGCCGCGATGCCGAACAGGTCGGCGTGGCCCTTGAACTTGCCGACCAGGGTCGAACCGCTGGTGGACACCACGTTCACGTCCGGGCTGTCGATCTGGATGCGGGTGTAGGCCGCGTCGACGCTGATGTGCTCGTTCGCGTTCCAGGTCAGGCCGACCGAGTACAGGGTACGGTCGTTGTCGGGCAGACGCGGGGTGCGGTGGGTGTCGTTGGTCGGGGTTTCGTCCTTGGCGACGCCGCCGCGCAGGGTGAAACGATCGTTGAGATCGTACTCGGCGCCCAGCGCGTACATCATGGTGTCTTCCCACTGGAACGACTCCTGCGCCACCGGCGTGCCATTGGCGCGCACGATGTTGACCGCCTGCAACGAATGCCAATCGGTCTTCTGCGCGTCGAACATCATGCGGAACTGTTCGGTGAACGCGTAGGAGACGCTCAGCGTGTCGGTGCTCGGGGTGGTCAGCTTGGCGCCGCCCGGACCGGTGTCGTACTGGGTGATGCGGGCGGCGCCCAGCAGCGCGGACACGTTGCCCGGCTTGGTGAAGGTGACGGTGCCTTCCAGATCGTGGTCGATTTCCGAGCGGTGCGAGTAGCCGATCGACAGGCGGTCGGTCGGCTTCCACTGGAAGCCCAGGATCCAGCCGATGCCGTTGTCGTCGCCCTTGACCTTGACGGTGCCGTCGTTCTTCTGCGGGCCGAACGGCGCGGCGACCGGGTTCGGGGTCAGGCAGGCCGCCGGCGAAACGCGGCAGATGGCCGAACCGAAGTCCACGGCGTTGGTCAGGGTGGCTTCGGCGCGCTCGTAGATGAAGCCGGCGCCGACCGAGAAGCGGTCGGTGAGCTTGACCGCGGCCGACAGGGTCAGGTCGATGGTCTTCACTTCCGACTCGAGCGCGTTGTAGCGGCCGACCCAGCCGTTCTCGTATTCGGTCTTCAGGCCGAACGGCGCGCTGAGCTGAGCGCCGAGGGTGAGCTTCTCGAACGAGCCCGACAGCGGCACCACGATCGACATCGCCGGCACGGCGGTGATGTCGCCCGGGTCGCCGCCGTTGCCGCCGGTCAGCGGACGCGCCAGCGGCGAGCCGGCCGCGGCGGTGCCGCCGCCGCTGAACTTCGCGGTCAGATCGATCGCGGTCACATCGGCACGAATGGTGGTCGTGTCGATGTTCACCATAGCCGCCGGATTGTTCGAGACGACCGAGGCGTCCTTCTCAGCGACGGCGCTGCCGGCAAAGGCGCGGCCCTGATTCTTGACGCTGTTCTCGCGAATCTGGAAACCGGTCGCGCTGGCCGAGCCGAAGCTGATGACGCCGGCCACGCCCAATGCGATCGCGGTCAGGCGGATATAGCGGTGTGAGGGTTGCATGCGTGTATTCTCCGTTGGAGTATTTTTTCGTCTGTCGCGGCCGTGTGCATGGAGCCGCAAGCGCGGACTCCGATACCGCCGGAAACCCCTCCCGACGTACGACGCCGTATGCACTATAGCGCGGCCGTTAACCGAACGCTAACAATACGCCCAACCGGGCAAATTCGTCTCGTACCGATGTCGCAAACCCTGCTGTTACAGACACTTACATTAAGTTTCTGCCTGAATAGGGCAGATGCGATCGGACCGCTGCGGAGCTGACGCCGTGTTCGTCGCCATTCCCTCGCGCGAGCGCGCCCGACTGCGGTGGGCGACGCCGTTGTTGTTCGCCTTGCTGTGGATCAGCTTCATCGTTTCGGCCGTGGTCCTGCCCGATCCGGAGCAGCGCCGGCTGATGGTGGAATGGGGCGCGCTGTCGGGCGGGCTGTCCTCGCCGGAAGCGTGGTGGAACGCGATCCGCGACGGCAGCGCGCTGCGCCTGTTCAGCGCGCTGTTCCTGCACGCGGACTGGGCGCACCTGCTCGGCAACCTGGTGTTCCTGCTGATCTTCGGCCTGCCGGCCGAGCGCGCGATGGGGCCGTGGCGGCTGCTCGCGCTGTTCCTGTTCGGCGGTGCGGTCGCCAACCTGGCGGCGGTGATCGCCATCGCCACGCCGGACCGGCTGATCATCGGCGCCAGCGGCGCGGTGTCGGCGCTGATCGGCGCGTATCTCGCGCTGTTCCCCAGCGCCAAGCTCGGCGTGGTGGTGCCGCTGGGCGTGTTCCTGCAATTCGTCAAAGTGCCCGCGCCGCTGCTGATCGGGGTGTGGGCGCTGCTGCAAGTGGTGTTCACCTTCATCGGCCCGGCGTTCGGCGCGGTGGCGTGGTCGGCGCATCTGGCCGGCTTCGCCTTCGGCGGCGCGTTCGCGCTGATCGCCCGCGCCGGCATCGCCCGGCGGCTGCGGCGCAAGCGCGGGTATTGAGCGCTCAGCTCAGGGAATCGGCCGCGGTCCGGACCGAGGTCCGCTCTTGACTCGCCGGTTCCCGGCCCCACGCTATTAGAGCGTCCGCGCGGCGCTCGTTCGATTCTCCATTCCCTTCGTTGCCGATCCCGCCATGTCGACGCTCTACAAAGTCACCTTCCTCAACGCCGGCAAGATCTACGAGCTGTACGCGCGCAAGATCGGCGCGGGCACGCTGTGGGGCTTCACCGAGATCAGCGAGCTGGTGTTCGACGTGCACGACGGGCTGGTGGTGGATCCCACCGAGGAGCGGCTGCGCGACGAGTTCGGCAACACCCGCGTGCTGCATCTGCCGATGCAGAGCATCGTGCGGATCGAGGAAGTCGAGCGCAAAGGCCAGTCGGCGATCCGCGACGCTGCCTCGGGCGAGCGCGTGGTCACGCCGTTTCCGCTGCCGGCCAAGCCGCCGCGCTGAGGCGCGAAGCAAGGGCTTTTGTGGGAGGGACTTCAGCCCCCGATGCTTTTGTCCCACATCGCTGCGATCCGGCCGAAGAGCGTCGGGACTGAAGTCCCTCCTACAAAAGCGCGTTACTCGGTTGGAAAAACAAAACGCCCGGCCTAGGCCGGGCGTTTTCGCAACCGCTGAAGCGCGGCGTCAGCGCTTGGGTTCGACCGCTTTGGGTTCCGCCGCTTTCGGATCGGCTGCCTTCGGGTCGACGGCTTTCGGTTCGGCCGCCTTGGAATCGACGCCTTTCGCTTCGGCCGCTTTCGCGCCGACTGCCTTGGGTTCGGCCGCCTTGGATTCGGCCGCTTTCGCTTCGGCGGCTTTCGCCTCGGCCGCCTTGCGCTTCCCCGCCGACGCCTTGGCCTGCGCGTCCGCGCGCGCGGTCGCTCCCGGCGTCTTCAGTTCCGCCAGCGCCGACGCGATCGGCGCGTCGCCTTCGAGCACTTCGCCGGCATTGCTGCCCGGCGTGCCTTCTTCGTCGCCGTGCAGGTGGCCCGGCAACGCCGCTTCGGTGTAGCTAGGACGCTCGTCCTTGTCCTTCTTCGGCGCGCGCAAGACCACGTCGGGCACGATGCCCAGCGCCTGGATCGATTTGCCGCTGGGCGTGTAGTAACGCGCGGTGGTGAGCTTGACCGAGTCGCCGTTGTCCAGCGGCAGCACGGTCTGCACCGAGCCCTTGCCGAAGGTGCGGCTGCCGACCACGCGGCCGCGGCCGTTGTCGCGCAGCGCGCCGGCCAGCACTTCCGAGGCGCTGGCCGAACCGGCGTCGACCAGCACCACCAGCGGCGCGCCGTCGAGCATGTCGCCGGGGGTGGCGCTGAATTCGGCGTCGCTGATGGCGATGCGGCCGCGGGTGCTGACGATCTTGCCGCGTTCGAGCAGGTCGTCGGCGATCTGCACCGCCGAGGTCAGCAGGCCGCCGGGATTGCTGCGCAGGTCCAGCACCAGGCCGCGCAGCTTGCCGCCGGACTGTTCCTTGAGCTTGCGCAGATGGGTTTCGAAATCGGCCGCGGTGTCGGCCTGGAACTGGGCCAGGCGCAGGTAGCCGTAACCCGGTTCGAGCATGCGGCTCTTGACGCTGGCCACGCGGATGGTCTCGCGCGCCACGGTCACGTCGAACGGCTTGTCGCGGCCTTCGCGCACGATGGTCAGCACCACCTTGCTGCCGGCCGGGCCGCGCAACGGGCCGGAGCTGTCGCCTTCGTCGACCTTGAACGGCTTGCCGTCGATCGCGGTGATCAGGTCGCCGGCCTTGATCCCGGCGCGCGCGGCCGGGGTGTCGTCGATCGGCGAAATCACCCGCAGCGTGCCGTCGGGCTGGCGCTGCAGCTCGACGCCGATGCCTTCGTAGTTGCCGCGCGATTGTTCGTCGAAGCTCTCCGCGTCGGCCTTGTCGAAATAGACGCTGTGCGGGTCGAGGTCGAACAGCAGGCCGCGGATCGCCGAATGCATGAGCTTGGCGTCGTCGACCGGTTCGACGTAGGCCTGCTTGACCGCGTTGTAGACCGCGACGTAGCGGCGGATCTCGTCGATCGGCACCTTGGAGTCGCTGTCGTCCTTGCCGGTCTTGGCGCTGCGCTTGCCCGGCGCTTGCGCCGGTGCGGCCGGGTCGCCGTCTTGCGCGTCGGCGTCGTCCGCATCGTCGGCGGGCGCGGGTTGAGACGCGGCGGGCGGCGCCTGCACCGGTGCGGCGGGCGGGGTCGCCTGCGCCGGCGGCGCGGGCTGCTGCTGGGCCAGGGCCGGCACGGCGCCCAGCGCCAGGGCGAGCGGAAGCAGGCTACGCAGGGGGTGACGCAGGGACATGCACGACGCTCCGAAGCGGATGGCGGTTGGACCGCGCGCAGCGGTCCGTGGCGGTCAGACCGCGCCAGGCGGCCTGAGGTTCGGTCGATTATCTGCGCACGTTAAGCGGGGCGCTTGCAAGCTTTCGTTAAAACCCCGGCGCCGGCCGTCCGTATCGCGACGCCGCGCCCCAGACGGTAGGCGCGGCGCAAGCCACGACCGCTAAAGCGCAAACTGCGCCGCAACTTCGAAGCCGCCGCGCCACTGGTCCGCCGCCCAAACCCTCAGCGCCGCAACCACACGCTCGGATTGACCGGCTGCCCGCCGCGGCGCAGTTCGAAATACAGCGCCGGCCGGCCGTGCCCGCCGGAGCTGCCGACCGTGGCGATGGCGTCGCCCTTCTTGACCGTCGCGCCGGCGTCCTTGAGCAAGGCGTCGTTGTTGGCGTACAGGCTCATGTAGCCGTTACCGTGATCGACGATCAGCAGCAGGCCGTAGCCGGTCATCCATTCCGAATAGACCACGGTGCCGTCGCCGACCGCTTTGACCGTGGCGCCGGCCGCCGCGCCGATCAGCAGGCCTTCGCTGCTGCGGCCGTCGGGCATGGTGCCGCCGAAGCCGGCCAACAGCGCGCCCGACACCGGCCAGCCCAGGCCGCCGACCTGCGGCGCCGGCGCGCTGGCGACTTGCACCGGCGGCTTGCGCACCGGCGCGGGCTTGCCCTTGGCCGCGGCAGCGGCAGCTTCGCGGGCCTCGCGCGCTTCGCGTTCGGCGCGGGCCTTGGCCGCGGCGCGGCGCTGCGCCTCGGCGCGCGCGGCGGCGGCGCGCAGCTTGGCCAACAACTGCTCGAGCCCCTTGGCGTCGCGGCCGAGCTCGCGCTCGCGGGTGCTGCGGTCTTCGTATTTTTCGTTGATCTGCGCGACGAGAGCGGCGCGATCCTTGCGGTCCTTCTCCAACTGGCCGAGCTGCGAGAGCTGCTGCTTGCGGGTGCTGTCGAGGCTGGCGCGGCGATCAACGATCTCGCGTTCGAGCGCGTCCAGCTCGCGCAACTGCGCGGTGAGTTCGTCGATGCGGCGCGCGCGGTCGCGCTGCAGATAGCCGTGGTAGGTCAGGATGCGGCCGCTGTCGGCGACCCGGTCCTGCGACAGCAGCGCCTTGAGCGGCGCGTCGTTGCCCTGCGCATAGGCGGCGCGCAGCAGTTGTTCGAGTTCCTGGCGGCGCGCGCCGAGGGTTTTCTTGAGCGCGTCGCGCTTGTCCTGGGTCTGCTTGAGCGCGGCGTGCTCGCGCGCCAGCCGGGTCTCGGTGTCGCGCAGCACCCGGTTGGAGCGGCCGACCTGTTCGTCGGCCGCGCGCAGCCGCTGCGCGGCGTCGCCGCGCTGGCCTTCCAGCTTGCGCCGCTCGGCCGCGACCGACTTGAGCTCGGTCTTGACCTTCTCGAGCTTGCGTTCGGTCTCGCGGCTGTTGCCCTGCGCCGCCGCGCGCGCCTGCGGCAAGGCCGGCGGCAGGGCCGCCAACAGCACCAGCAACCACGCGCAGGCGGTGCGCATCAGCCCTCCAGCAGGCTGCGGCCGGTCATCTCCTCGGGCTGCGGCAGCCCGAGCAGATCCAGGATGGTCGGCGCGACGTCGCGCAACGCGCCGCCGGCGCGCAGGCTCGCCTTGCGCGGACCGATGTACACCAGCGGCACCGGGCCGACGGTGTGCGCGGTGTGCGGCTGGCCGGTCGAGGGGTCGCGCATCATTTCCAGATTGCCGTGGTCGGCGGTGATCAGCAGCGCGCCGTGCACGTCCTGCACCGCCGCGGCGATCGCGCCGATGGCCTTGTCCACCGCCTGCGCGGCCTGGATCGCGGCCTGCAGGTCGCCAGTGTGGCCGACCATGTCGGGGTTGGCGATGTTGCAGATCGCCACGTCCACGGCCTGCGTGCGGATCGTCTCGACCAGCTTCGCGGTCACTTCCGGGCAGCTCATTTCCGGCTGCAGGTCGTAAGTGGCGACCTTCGGGCTCGGCACCAGGATGCGGCTCTCGCCGGCGTAGGGCTCTTCGCGGCCGCCGCTGAAGAAGAAGGTGACGTGGGCGTATTTCTCGGTCTCGGCGATGCGCAGTTGGGTCAGGCCTTGCGCGGCCAGCAGTTCGCCGAGCGTGTTGCGCAGGTCGTCGGGGCCGAACGCGACCGGCGCCGGCAGCTTGGCGTCGTACTCGGTCAGGCAGACGAAGCGCGACAGCTTGGGCTGGCGCGCTTCGTAGCCGTCGAAGTTCGGATCGACGAACGCGGCGGTGAGCTGGCGCGCGCGGTCGGCGCGGAAGTTCATGAACACCACCGCGTCGCCGTCGGCCATCGGCTGCGCGTCGCCGATCACGGTGGGGGCGACGAATTCGTCGGTCTCGCCGCGCGCATAGGCCGCGTCCAAGCCTTCCAGCGCGGTCGCGGCGCGGTGCTCGCTCTTGGCTTCGACGATCGCGTCCCAGGCGCGCAGCTGGCGGTCCCAGCGCTTGTCGCGGTCCATCGCGTAGTAGCGCCCGCCGATGCTGGCGATGCGCGCGTTGCCGGCTTCGTCGCAAGCCTGCTGCAAGCGCTGCAGGCTCGGCGCGGCCGACTTGGGCGGCATGTCGCGGCCGTCGAGGAAGGCGTGCACGGCGACCTTCGCCACGCCTTCGCGGCGGGCCAGTTCGATCATCGCGAAGATGTGCCGCTCGTGGCTGTGCACGCCGCCGGGCGAGAGCAGGCCGAGCAGATGCAAGGTGGCGCCGGCGACCTTGGCCGCGGCGCAGGCGGCGCGCAGTTCGTCGTTGGCGTAGAAGCTGCCGTCTTCGATCGCCGCGTCGATCCGGGTCAGGTCCTGATAGACGATGCGGCCGGCGCCCAGGTTCATGTGGCCGACTTCGGAATTGCCCATCTGCCCGTCCGGCAGGCCGACGTGGCGGCCTTCGGTGTGGATCAGGGTGTGCGCCTGGCTGGCCAGCAGGGCGCGCCAGTTCGGCAGCTCGGCCTGGGCCAGGGCGTTGTCGGCCGGATCGTCGCGGTGGCCCCAGCCGTCGAGGATCAGCAGCACTACGGGCTTGGGGCGGGAGGTCGCAGACACGTGGGCGGTTCCTATGACGAAGGGCGGTATGACTAAGGACGGGCGCCGCGGCGCACGGATTGGGCGATTGTAGCGAAGCGCGCGATGAAGCCCCGGGGAACGGTGCCGCAAACGGCGGCGCCAACGACGCTGCGGCCGGCCCGCTCCCGTCCCGCAGATTTTTTCGCCGCGGCGTAAACCGTCCGCACGGCCGCCGCATCACAAGCCTTGCCTACCCGAACAACGGAACCCGCCATGACCCGCACCCGCCTCTCCTTCTGCCTGTCGGCCCTGATCGTCCTGTCCAGCGGCGCCGCCTATGCCGGCGACGACGTCAGCAAGGTCAACGGCAGCATCACCGTCGACGCCGGCCAGACCCGCGGCGACCTGGACACCGTCAACGGCAGCATCCGCATCGGCGACAACGCCTCGGTCGATGAAGCCAAGACGGTCAACGGCAGCATCAGCGTCGGCAACAACTCGCGCGCCAACCGGCTGGAAACGGTCAACGGCAGCATCCGCGCCGGGACCAAGCTCACCGCCAGCGGCAGCCTGGAAACCGTCAACGGCGGCATCTTCGTCGACCGCGGCGGCCGCCTCGGCGGCGACGTGAGCACGGTCAACGGCTCCATCGGCCTGGTCGCCACCGAGCTCAACGGCGGCATCGACACGGTCAACGGCGACGTCACCGTCGGCGTCGACTCGCACGTCAGCGGCGGCATCAAGTACACCAAGCCCAACGGCATCAGCTTCCGCCAGCAGCGCGATCCGGTGGTCATCATCGGGCCGAACGCGCGCGTCGACGGTCCGCTGGTGTTCGAACGTCCGGTCAAGCTGTACGTGCACGCCAGCGCCAAGACCGGCGCGATCCGCGGCGCCACCGCCGTCGCCTTCACCGGCACGACCCCGCCGGGGCAGTAACCGTCCTGCGCCCCCGCCCGGGCGCCCCTTCTCCTGGCCGTGAAGGGCGCCCTGCGCGGGGGCTTCGGCCTCGCGCCGCGAGCGCGCCGCCGGGCGAAGCGGCCGGTTCGGACAAGTCCGGCCCGGCCGTTCAGCGCCATCGCCGCGCAGACCAGCCCCTAGAATGGACCTCCCCCACGCCCCGGCCGCCGGCCGCCCTTGGAGGTTCCACACTTTGTCCCGACCCAATCCGCTGTTCGCCGCGACCTCGCTGGTCGTCGCGACCCTGGCCTTGAGCGCCTGCAACAAACCGCCCGCCGACGGCGCCGCACCGGCGCAGCCGGGCAGCGATGCCGCCGCGACCGCTCCGGCCGCCGCCGACCACGCCTTCGACGCGGCGATCAACGCCGCCGACTTCGCCCAGCACGTCAAAGTCCTGGCCTCCGACGAGTTCGAGGGCCGCGCGCCCGGCAGCGCCGGCGAGGACAAGACCGTCCAGTACCTGGAGGCGCAGTTCAAGCGCCTGGGCCTGAAGCCGGGCAACGGCGACAGCTATTTCCAGACCGTGCCGATGGTGGAAACCACCGCCGACGAAAGCACGGTGCTCAAGCTCGACGTCAAGGGACAGGCGCGCGAGCTGAAGTTCGGCACCGACATGGTCGTGGGCACCCGCACCGGCCAGCCGGAGGTGAAGGTCGAGGCCAGCGACCTGGTGTTCGTCGGCTACGGCGTCAACGCGCCGGAGCAGCAGTGGAACGACTACGCCGGCGTCGACGTCAGGGGCAAGACGGTGGTGATGTTCGTCAACGACCCGGGCTTCCACGGCCAGGACGCGACCTTGTTCGAAGGCAAGCGGATGACCTACTACGGCCGCTGGACCTACAAGTTCGAAGAGGCCGCGCGCCAGGGCGCCAAGGCCGCGCTGATCGTGCACGACGACGCCGGCGCGTCCTACGGCTGGGACGTGGTCAAGAACTCGTGGTCGGGCGCGCAGTTCGACCTGCCGGCCAAGGACGATCCGGAACCGCGCCTGCCGGTGCAGGGCTGGATCACCGCCGACACCGCGCGCAAGTTGTTCGCCGACCTCGGCCAGAACTTCGACCAGCTCTACCAGGCCGCCGGCAAGCGCGGCTTCAAGGCGGTTCCGCTGCAGGCCAAGGCCTCGGTGGATCTGAAGAGCAAGATCAGCGAGAAGTCCTCGCGCAACGTGATCGCGCGCCTGGACGGCGCCAAGCGTCCGGACGAGGCCATCGTCTACATGGCGCACTGGGATCACCTGGGCCACCACAGCGAGGAAGGCGGCCACGAAGGCCACCCCGCGGCGGCCAAGGGCGAAGGCCACGACACCATCTACAACGGCGCGGTCGACAACGCGTCGGGCGTGGCCGGCATCCTGGAAATCGCCGAGGCCTTCAGCAAGCAGACGCCGCCGCCGGACCGCTCGCTGCTGTTCCTGGCGGTGACGCTGGAAGAGTCGGGCCTGCTCGGCTCGAAGTACTACGTCGCCCATCCGACCGTGCCGCTCGACAAGACGGTCGCCGTGATCAACCTCGACGCGATGCCGATCATCGGCAAGTCCAAGGACATGACCGTGGTCGGCTTCGGCAGCTCGGAGCTCGAGGACATCCTCAAGACCGTCGCCGATGGCCAGGGCCGCGTGCTGCATGCCGAGAACACGCCGCAGGATGGCTTCTACTTCCGCTCCGATCACTTCAACTTCGCCAAGGCCGGCGTGCCGGCGCTGTACGCAAAGGGCGGCGACGACCTGCTCGACGGCGGCGTCGAAGCGGGGCAGAAGGCGCAGGTCGATTACCGCGACAAGCGTTATCACAAGCCGGCCGACGAGTTCGATCCGAGCTGGAAGCTCGACGGCGTGGTCCAGGATCTGGACGCGCTGTACGGCGTCGGCAAGATTCTGGCCGGCAACGAACAGTGGCCGAACTGGTACCCGGGCAACGCCTTCCGCGCCGCCCACGACAAGCTGATGGCGCCGGCGAAGAAGTAAGCCGGCGGGCCGCGTTTGCCGCGGCGGACCGGCCCACCGGTCCGGCCGCCTGCGGCCGCAAAGCGATCCGACGACGGCGCCCCTGGGCGCCGTCGTTTTTTCCGCTAGGCTGGAGTCGCCGCGGTGGTGCGGCACGGCCGCAAGGAAGGCCCATGTCGATGACGATCGCGTACTGGTGTCTGCTTGCCGCGGCGCTGCTGCCGTACCTGTGGACCTCCCTGGCCAAGGCCTACGGCCAGCGCTACGACAACCGCGATCCGCGCGGCTGGCAGGCGCGCCAGGAAAACCCGCGCTCCAAGGCCGCGTACGCCGCTCACCTCAACGCCTTCGAGGCCTTCCCGGCGTTCGCCGCGGGCGTGCTCGGCGCGCAGATGGCCGGCGTGGACACCGGCTGGATCGACCTGCTCGCCATCGCCTTCATCGTTTTCCGCGTGCTCCACGGCGTGTTTTACATCGCCGGCAAGCCGCCGCTGCGCAGCGCAGCCTGGGCCGGCGGTTTCCTGTGCGTGGTCGCGCTGCTGGTGCTGGCCGCGCTGGCGGCGATCTGAACCGGCACGCGAACCAAACGCACGGCATGAACGCACGCAGATCGGAATCCACGCAGCGCACGGCCCACGGCCGATGGCGACGGCAGGCCCGCGTCCTCCGCCTCGCGCGCTAGCCATCGCCAGCCGCGCTCCGCCGTCCGCTCTTTCCGCTGCGTCCGTATTTCGAGCCCGTCCATGACCGCCCCGCCGTCCGATCACGAAGAGTTCGCCCGTTCCGTCCGCGCCAGCGGTTTCCGTTTCGTCGCCGGCGCCGACATGCGCGGGCACCTGCTGCAGCACGGCGCGCTCGAGGACTGGGACGCCTTCGCCGCCAGTTGGAACGATCTGGCGCCCGACGCCTACCTGGCCCAGGTCGGCCGCCACCGGCGCCGCCGCCACGCGGTGTTCCGCGCCGGACGCGACGGCGCGATCGAACGCCAGCCGCACCAGCCGCACTACCAGGCGCTGACCTACAACGCTCTGCAAGGCGATATCGAACGCTGGTTCGAACCGGTGCGCGAGCACATCGCCGACGGCGCCAGCCTGCGCACGGTGCTGGGCTTCTGCCGCGACTTCTTCTCCGCGCTGGCGCCGCAGACCGCGGACTGGCACATCGAACTGCACCAGTTCCGCATCGAGGCCGGCCCCGACAACGAAGGCCAGCCCACGCCCGAAGGCGTGCACCGCGACGGCGTCGACTACGTGCTGGTGCTGCTGATCGACCGCCACAACATCGTCAGCGGCACCACCACCATCCACGACCGCGACGGCAGCCTGCTCGGCAGCTTCACCCTGACCGCCCCGCTCGACGCCGCCTTGGTCGACGACGCGCGCGTGTTCCACGGTGTGACGGCGGTGACGCCGCAAGACGCCACCTGCGAGGCGCATCGCGACGTGTTGGTGGTGACGTTCAGGGCGGCCTCCTGAACGCCGCTCCGGCACGTTTGGCCAGGAGCGGCTCACGATCCGCTCGACAGCAGGTCAGGCCGCATCCGCATCGGCGGGGCTAGCCGTTCCGCGCCCCCCTCAGGCCGCCGCGATCAGGTTACTGGCGACGTTGAGCGTCGTGCCGCCCGACGAAATTCCGCCAACATTCCCGATTAAATTGTTGCCGACGATGGTGACCTGCGACGGGTTCTCGTAGAGGTTGATCGCCGATCCTTGCATGTAAGTGATCGCGTTGCCGGTGAACACGACGTTGCGGCTGCTGCCGCGCAGGTACAGCCCTTGGTTTCCGCCGGAGATCGTGTTGCCGGTGATGACGACGTTGCCGCCGCCGATTTCCATCGCGCTGCGGCCCGGCGTTGCGTAGAACTGATTGGCCGAGACCGTCCCGCCCGCCGCCTGCGCGTCGATGCGCAGCGCAGTGTCCTGCAGGCTCGAGAACCAGTTGTCGTTGAACTGGAAATTGGACAGGTAATTGACCTGCACGCCGATCGAGTCGCCGCCGTCGAAGTCGTTCTCCTGCAGCTTCACCGACGGAATCGTCCATTGCGGCGTGCCGTTGAGGCTGACGCTGATGTTGTGCTGGCGCAGACAGATATTGCGACGGAAATAGATGCCTTCGACGTAACCATTGCCCGACAGGGCGGTGCGGCCGTAGTCGAAACGGCAGTCGTACACGGTCAGATCGACCAGGCGGTCGGTGTCTGGTCCGGTACCGCTGATCGAGACATGCGTGCCGAGGCATCGTTCCGAGATCACGTTGTGGACGTAGATCATGTAACCGCGCTCGAACGACATCACATCGAAGATCTTGTTGTCGCCGTAGAAGTAGCAATCGCGCACGGTCACCGTGCTGCACAGGCGCGAGCGGATCATCGCGCCGGCGGAGGCCGCCTGGGCCTTGCCTATCAGGAAGCCGCCGATCTGGATCCGGTCCCAGCGATTGATTCCGTCGCCGAATTGGATCGCGTCGCCAGCACCGCCGTGCAAGAGCGTCGCGTTTTCCCCGCTCAGCCAGATATGGCTGCGCAGGACGCGCAGGGTGCCGTCGACGCGGTAGACGCCGGTCGGAAACTGCACATCGAGGAACACGCCGGGGCGGGTGTCGATCGCGGCCTGAATATAGGCGGTGAGATCGGCGGTACCGGTGCCGTCGAGCACGCCGGCGCACAGCCCTGCTGGGATGAAATCCAGCACCGAAATCCGTTCGCTGGGAGTGGCAGCGGCCGCCAACGCGGTGGTGGGAAATCCGGCCAGGCCGACACCGGCGGAAACGGCGGCGGCGCCTGCGGCGAGTGGGACGGACATGAATTGGCGGCGGTGCATGGGAGCTCCTGGTCTATCGACGTCTGCAGCCGTCTTGGCTGCATTGCCAGGTTGCCGCTTGGAACTCTCAGGAACTGCGATTGATCGAGGTGTGGGGCCGACGAGTCCGAGCTGCAGTTTGAACGATCGCGGCAGAAGTCGGCAGATGCGTGGATTATTTGGATTATCTGCATCCGACCGAAGCGGTTGGCGGGCTCGTCGCGATTCCCGCCCGCGAACGGCCCGTAGCCCACGCCGGCAGTGCCAAGCGCCGCTCGATATTGCGCGGGTTACTGCACGTCGCTCTCGGATGGGTTTTATGTCGCGCAAAAGAAGAAGGCCGGATCCTTTCGGATCCGGCCTTCAGGGTAAAGCCCCTGGCGATGACCTACTCTTGCATGGCTTAAGCCACACTACCATCGGCGCATATGCGTTTCACTTCCGAGTTCGGGATGGGATCGGGTGGTTCCACACAGCTATTATCACCAGGGAGAGGGTGGAGGGTCGCTGGCTTCGGTGTATTGAAGTAGCGCACACGCTCTCGT
>NZ_FNOG01000004.1:527676-630088 GCF_900106525.1 Lysobacter enzymogenes | reverse complement strand
CGCCCCACTGCTGGAAGAATTCCCTCATGACGCAAACGATTACGGTCATCCGTGGCGACGGCATCGGCCCGGAGATCATGGACGCCACCCTGCACGTGCTCGACGCGATGAACGTCGGCCTGAGCTACGAGTTCGCCGACGCCGGCCTCGTCGCCCTGGAGAAGCACGGCGAGCTGCTGCCCGCAGCGACCATGGATTCGATCCGCAAGAACCGCATCGCGCTCAAGAGCCCGCTGACCACGCCGGTCGGCGAGGGCTTCAGCTCGATCAACGTCGAGCTGCGCAAGCGCTTCGACCTGTACGCCAACGTGCGTCCGGCCAAGTCGTTCCCGAACACCAAGTCGCGCTTCCCCTCGGGCGTGGACCTGATCACGGTGCGCGAGAACACCGAAGGCGTGTACATCGGCGAAGGTCAGTCGTTGTCGGACGACGGCGAGACGGCTTTGCTGACCCAGAAGATCACCCGCCGCGGCTCCGAGCGCATCGTCCGCTACGCCTTCGACCTGGCCCGCAAGAGCGGCCGCAAGAAGGTCACCGTGGTGCACAAGGCCAACATCCTGAAGTCGACCTCGGGCCTGTTCCTGAAGACCGCGCGCGAAGTGGCGCAGCAGTATCCGGACATCCAGTGCAACGAGATGATCGTGGACAACACCTGCATGCAACTGGTGATGCGTCCGGAGCAGTTCGACATCATCGTCACCACCAACCTGTTCGGCGACATCATCTCCGACCTGTGCGCCGGCCTCGTCGGCGGCCTGGGCCTGGCCCCGGGCGCCAACATCGGCACGGATGCGGCGATCTTCGAAGCCGTGCACGGCTCGGCCCCGGACATCGCCGGCAAGGGCATCGCCAACCCCTGCGCGCTGCTGCTGGGCGCGGCGCAGATGCTCGACCACCTCGGCCAGCCCGAGAAGGCGACCAAGCTGCGCGAAGCGATCATCGCCACCCTGGAAGCCAAGGATTCGCTGACCCCGGATCTTGGCGGCGAAGGCAACACGATGTCGTTCGCCAAGGCCATCGCCAGCCGCGCGATCGCGTAAGGCGGCGCCCGCCCGCGGGCCATTGGATGGATCGACGACGGGGCGCCTGCGGGCGCCCCGTTTCGTTTTTTGCGGGGCAGCGCACGGGCCGCGCCGCGCAGCTGTGCGCGCCGGCCGCATTGCGGCGCAAGCCCGGTGCTAGGCTCGGCGGCGAAGTTCGGCAGGACGCCGTCCACTGCTCGAATGGCCGTCGATGCGCGCCAGCGCGCTGCATCGCCACGGTTCCCTCGCGGCGGCCATTTCGCATTGAGGTATCGATGAAGACCAGGGAAACGAAGGTCAAAGCGCTCGCATGGCTGGCACTGGCGTTGTTCGCCGCCGCCGGCACGGTCGCCGCGATTCCGAGGCCGGGCACCTGCACCGCCGCGAACCAGGGCCAGCGCGTAACCGAAACCGCGTCCAACGGCAGCTCGCGGATCTATCTGTGCGACGACGGTTTTTGGCAGCTGTATGCGATCTGCGACAACCGCGGCCGCTGCACGATCGTGATCTGACCGTGGGTGGCGGCGCCTGGGCGAGTCGGTCCGGGGCGTCGCGAGGTTTGGACGGGGCGCCTTCGGGCGCCCTGTTTGGTTTTCGGGGGGGGGGGCGCGGCCCTCACCCCAACCCGCACCCCGGCCCGAACGCAGAGCGTTCGGGCGTTCGGTGCTGCGCGAGCCGGTGGCTCGCAAGCGCAGCCCCTCACCCCGCAAGCGGGAGAGGGGCTAAAGCAGCGGCGCTGCCTGCTGTTCCTTCTCCAGCTTGCGGGAGAAGGTGGCCCGAAGGGCCGGATGAGGGCTGGGCCGGATGAGGGCCGCCCCCCACGCCCCAGTCAGCATTTATCCCGCCACAGCATTCCACCCCCGGCACTCGACAGAACTGTGTGCTGCACTGCAAAATCGCACGGTTTTCTAATCCATCTGGATGAAGCGATGAATGACTCCCCGCGTCCGGGCGCGCCGATCGCCCCGAGCGCCCTGGCCCTGACCCCGCTGTTGCTGTTCCTGGCGCTGTTCTTCGGCGCCGGGCTGTACTTCACTGCGCACGGCGATGCGATGGGCTTCTACCAACTGCATGCGCCGGTGGCGATCCTGCCGGCGCTGGCGTTGGCCGCGTTCATCGCCTGGCGGCGCGGGATCAAGCCGCTGGAGACCCTGCTGGAGGGCATGGGCGACCACAACGTGGTGCTGATGTGTCTGATCTTCCTGCTCGCCGGCGGCTTCGTGGAGGTGTCCAAGGCGATCGGCGCGGTCGACGCCATCGTCGCGCTCGGCGTGGGCAACGTGCATCCGGCGCTGCTGCTGCCGGCGCTGTTCGTGGTCGCCGGCTTCATCTCGCTGTCGCTGGGCACCTCGATGGGCACCATCGCCGCGGTCGCGCCGATCGCCCTGGGCGTGTCCGACGCCTCCGGCCTGGACCGCGCGCTGGTGCTCGGCGCGGTGATCGGCGGCGCCACCTTCGGCGACAACCTGTCGGTGATCTCCGACACCGCCATCGTCGCCAGCCGCACCCAGGGCTGCACGATGCGGGAGAAATTCCGCGAGAACCTCAAGCTGGCGCTGCCGGCGGCGCTGGCGACCCTGGTGCTGCTCGGCTTCCTCGGCGAAACCGCGCCGGTGCAGACGCCCGATCCGGTCTCGCCGTGGCTGATCCTGCCGTACCTGATCGTGCTCGGCCTGGCCATCGCCGGCGTCGACGTGATCATCGTGCTGAGCCTGGGCCTGGTGGTGGCCGGCCTGTTCGGCGTGTTCTTCGCCGAGGACTTCGGCTTCGCCGCCTACACCACCCACATCTGGGACGGCTTCGAGAGCATGGTCGAGATCACCTTGCTGTCGCTGCTGGTCGGCGGCCTGGGCGCGCTGATGAAGGCGGCCGGCGGACTGGCGTGGCTGGCGCAGGCCATCGGCAAGTTCGCCCGCGGCCACCGCAGTCGCCGCGCCGGCGAGGTCAGCATCGCCGCGCTGTCGGCGACCACCGACGTGTTCACCGCCAACAACACGGTGGCGATCCTGATCAGCGGCGGGCTGGCGCGCGATGTGGCGCAACAGCACGGCGTGCCGCCGGCGCGCGCGGCGAGCGTGCTCGACATCTTCGCCTGCGTGACCCAGGGTGTGCTGCCCTATGGCGCGCAGATCCTGTTGGCGGCGTCGCTGAGCAAGGTTTCGCCGCTGCAGTTGGTCGGCAACGTGCATTACAGCTGGTTGCTGGGCGCGGTGACGATCGGGGCGATGCTGTGGCCGTCGCGCAAGCGCAAGGCCGAAGAGACGGTGGCGGCCGCGCAGTAACGCGCGCGGCACCGGCTGTCGCTGTAGGAGGGACTTCAGTCCCGACGCTCTTCGGTCTGTTTGAGGCGATCAGGCCGAAGAGCGTCGGGACTGAAGTCCCTCCCACAACAGCAGGAGCTCACGCGACAGCGAGAACTCCTGCAGCAGCGAGAGCTTCTGCAACAGCAAGAACTTCCACAGCAGCAAGAGGTCCCGCAACAGCGAGAACTTCCGCAGCAAGAGCTCACGCGACATCGAGAACTTCCGCGACAAAAAAAGCCCGGCGATGCCGGGCTTTTTCGTTGCTGGGTCGTCTGGCGCTTACTTGCGCTTGCCCACCGGCGGATCGATCAACAGCGCCTGCCCGGGCTTGAGCACTGCATTGGCGGCCAGTCCGTTGAGCTTGAGCAGATCGGCGGCGCGCACGTCGTAGCGCTTGGCGATGGTCCAGGGATTCTCGCCGCGGCCGACGGTGTGCTTGCGCGGCGCGGCCGCCGTTGCGGCGCGCTGCGGCTTGGCCGGGCGCTGCGGCGTTTCGGCCGGGCGCTCGGCGGCGGCCGAGCCGAAGGTCATCGGCGCGGCGTCGCGCGATTCGGCGGCTGCGAGGGCCTGCGCGTCGTCGTTCTTAGTCGTGCCGGCGGGCTTGGCGTCGGCGACGGTTTTCGTTTGGTTGTTGGCCGCGTCGCCCGGCTTGGCGCTGACGGTGGTCTTGGCGTCGCTTTTCGCTGAGTCGCCCGGTTTGGCGGCCGCAACGATCTTGATGTCGCCCTTCGCCGCATCGCCCGGTTTAGCGCCGGCCTTCGTATCGTTCTTGGCCGCATCGCCCGGCTTGGCGTTGGCCACAGTTCTGGTATTGACCTCGCTCGCCGGCAGATCGCCGGAGGCGGTAGCCACGTCGGCCGTGGTCGTCGCGGGCGCGCCGACCGCGGTCGCGGCCACCGCCAGCAGCGGCGCGCGGCGGCCGCCGGGGCGGCCGATGCGGCCGTCGCCGAACACCGGGTTGAGGCGCTGCAGCCAGGCGATGTCCTGGTCGGTGCGCGCGGCCCATTCGCCGAGGCTGTCGACGCCGTCGGGCACGGTCACCGCGGCCAGCCGCGGCACCGGGCGGTCGAGCGCGCTGAGCCATTCTTCGCGGTCGTCGGCCTGCTCCATCAGGCACGACAGTGCGTGCAGCTTGCGCACGTAGGCGGTGGTGATGTCGGACAGCCCGGTCAGCTGGTCGTGGCGGGCGTCGGCGATGTTGACGCCGGCGCGCTTGATCGCGTTGAACACGCGGTATTCGCCGGCGTTGTAGGCCATCACGGTCAGCCGCCAGTCGCCGCCGAACATGCCGTGCAGGGTCTTGAGGTAGCGCACCGCGGCCTGGGTGGATTCCACCGGCGACAGGCGCCCGTCGTAGCCCTCGCGCATCGGCACGCGGTGGTTGCGCGCGGTCATCGCGATCATCTGCCACAGCCCGGCCGGGCCGGCGGCGCTGCGCGCGCCGGGGCGGTAGCCGCTTTCGACGAAGGGGATCAGCGCGTACTCGGTCGGCAGGTGGTTCTCGCGCAGGGCGTCGACCACGTAGCCGAACAGCGGCAGCAGGTCGTCGTCCTTGGCCGCCAGGCGCTTGGGCGCGGTGGCGAAGTGCTGGCGCCAGCGGCTGCTGACGCCGGGCTCGCAGCTCGGATCGGCCAGGCCGTCGCGGAAGCGCTGGTAGATCTCGCGGCCGTTGCGGGTCGCCGCCTCGCTGGCGGCGGCCGGGGCGGCCAGCGTTTCGGCGGCGCCGGCGACTGGCAGGGCGGCGAGCCAGCACAGGCCGGCGGCGACGGCGGCGAGCAGCGGCCGGCGCGGTACGGCCGGCGGCGCGGCGGCGCGGCGCGCGCTCAGGCCGCGGCGACCCGCGGCCGGACTCGGCTGCGGCCCGCTCACGCGCGGAACCCGTCCTTCCAGCGCCGCAGTTCGGCGAAGGTCTCGACCTCGTCGGCCGGCGCCCGGCCCAGGCGCGCGCTCACCGCGTCGATCACCGCAGGCTCGCGGCTGCGCAGGAACGGGTTGGCGGCGCGCTCGTCGGCGATCGTGCTGGGCAGGGTCGGTTGTCCGGCGTTGCGCATGGCCTGGGCCTGTTCGATGCGGCGCTGCAGCGCCAGGTTGTCGGGTTCGACCACGCGCGCGAAGGCGGCGTTGGACAAGGTGTATTCGTGGCCGCAGCAGACCCGGGTCGGGTCGGGCAGGGCGGCCAGCCGGCTCAGCGAGGCCAGCATCTGGGCGGGCGTACCTTCGAACAGGCGGCCACAGCCCAGGCTGAACAAGGTGTCGCCGGTGAACGCCACCGGGGCGCCGTCCGGGCCGTCGTCGAGCACATAAGCGATGTGGCTCAGGGTGTGGCCGGGCACTTCCAGGACGCGCAGGGAATGGCCGGCCGCCTCGATGCGGTCGCCCTCGCCGAGACGTTGGGTGGCTTCGGCGATGCGTTCGTCGTGCGGCGAAAACACCGGAATCTGCGGCCAACGTTGCAGCAACGCCGCGGTTCCGCCGATATGGTCGTTATGGTGGTGGGTCAGCAGGATCGCCGCCGGGCGCAGCCCTTCGGCGGCCGCGGCAAGCACTGGGCCGGGTTCGCCCGGGTCCACGATCAGCGCGTCGCCGGCCTCGCTGACGAGGGCCCAGATGTAGTTGTCGCTGAGGGCGGGCAAGGCGAGCAGCCGCATCGAACCGGTTCTCCTGGCAGCGCCGCTCCCGCTGGCGCACGCGCGGCGGGGACGCCGCCGCAGTAGGCTGGGCGGCGTCGGCGCGGTTCGCGCCGGCACCGTGGTTTTTGCTATATCCATCGCTCGGCTCCGGGCCCGCGGTCGCGGTCCCGACCCCCTACCGAGAGGCGACCATGCCCGCCCTGTCCCACGGACGTCAACCCAACCCCGGTCACGGGGCCGGCCCCGGCCAGGCCCTGCGCTGGTTCGGCGAGGTCTCCGGGCACGGCCTGCTGGAGGTCGAGTCCGGGGCGATGGCGCGGGTGCTGGCGGCCAGCCCGGCCTTGCCCTGGGCCTGGTTCGGGGTCGCCGCGGCCTCGCCGCCGCACGGGCGCGGGGTGGCCCTGCACCGCAGCCTGGAAGGCTTCGACGGCGCATTGCGCTGCCGCCTGCCGCTGCCGCTGGCCAGCGAGGCGTTCGGCGCGGTGCTGCTGCAGCACGTGTTCGACGACGGCGCCGACCCGCTGCCGCTGCTGGGCGAATGCGCGCGCATCCTCGCCCCGGGCGGGCGGCTGTGGCTGGCCACGCTCAATCCCTGGAGCCCGTACCGGCTGCGCTGGGCGCGCAGCGGCCTGCGCGCGCGCGACGCCGGCCACTGGCAGGCAGCGCTGCGCGGCTCGGGCTTCGCCGCCGATCCGGTCAGCCTGCAATGGCTGGGCCCGCGCTGGCGCGAGGCGCACGGCGAGGTCGGGGTCGGCGCGGCCGACGTCCTGCGCGCCGGGCTGGCGCTGAGCCTGACCAAGCGCGTGCACGCCGCGATCCCGCCGTCGCGGCTGCAGCAACTGCGCTGGCAGACCGGGCTGGTGCCGCGCGACGCCGCCACCCAGCGCGGCGCGCCCGCGGCCGCGCGCGAGCGCGAAGACGGCAAGGACTGAGCGCGCGCCGCCGCGCGCCGGCCGGACGGGCCATAATGCGCGGCCGTTTTCCATGAGTAGCGTTGCGTGAGCCAAACCGACCCGGGCGCCGACAAGATCGTTTCCATCCACACCGATGGCGCCTGCCTCGGCAATCCCGGTCCCGGCGGCTGGGCCGCGCTGCTGCGCTACAAGGGCCACGAGCGCGAGCTGTCCGGCGGCGAGCCCGACACCACCAACAACCGGATGGAGCTGATGGGCGCGATCATGGCCCTGGAAGCGCTGACCGAGCCGTGCCAGGTGGTGCTGACCACCGACTCGCAGTACGTGCGCCAGGGCATCACCGAGTGGATCGGCAACTGGGTGCGGCGCGGCTGGAAGACCGCCGGCGGCGATCCGGTCAAGAACCGCGACCTGTGGGAGCGCCTGCACCTGGCCAGCCAGCGCCATTCGATCGACTGGAAGTGGGTCAAGGGCCATTCCGGGCATCCGGAGAACGAGCGCGTGGACACGCTGGCGCGGCTGCAGGCCGAGCGTTTGCGCCCGTACCGGCCTTGAGGGCTAGGAGATAGCGGATAGGAGTTAGGAGATAGCAAGAGCAGGTCGCCGCGCCTGCGCTCTTGCTATCTCCTAACTCCTATCCGCTATCTCCTGGCTGCTTTGCTATCTGCTAACTCCTACCTGCTATCTCCTGGCTACAATGCGGCATGCGTCAAATCATTCTGGATACCGAAACCACCGGCCTGAGCTGGGAGCGCGGCAACCGCGTGGTCGAAATCGGCTGCGTCGAGTTCGTCGAGCGTCGCCCCACCGGCCGCACCTACCACCAGTACATCAAGCCCGATTGCGACTTCGAGGCCGGCGCGCAGGAAGTCACCGGCCTGTCGCTGGAGCGGCTGGCCAATGAGCCGCCGATGGAGCAGGTGGTCGAGGCGTTCCTGGAGTTCATCCGCGGCGCCGAGCTGATCATCCACAACGCGGCCTTCGACGTCGGCTTCCTCAACAACGAGCTGTCGATCTGCGGCGCGCAGTACGGCAAGCTCGCCGACCACGTCACCGGCATCGAAGATTCGCTGCTGATGGCGCGCCAGCGCTTCCCCGGCCAGCGCAATTCGCTCGACGCGCTGTGCAAGCGCCTGGGCGTGGACAACTCGCACCGGCAACTGCATGGCGCGCTGCTCGACGCGCAGATCCTCGGCGAGGTCTACATCGCGCTGACCTCGGGTCAGGAGGAGATCGGCTTCGGCGATCCGGCCGCGGCGGCCGCGCAGGCGGAGCGGGTCAGCGTGCAGGTCGACCTGAGCGCGCCGCGTCCGCGCGTGGTGGTGCCGGCGGAAGAGCTGGCCGCGCACCAGGCGCGGCTGGAGAAGCTGCGCAAGAAGGCCGGCAAGTGCGTGTGGGATCTGATCGATCCGCCGGTGGCGGCTGCGGCCGAAGCCTGAGTCCGGGCGGGCTGAAACGAAAGCATCGGGCCTGAAGGCCCTCCCACAAGACCGGGCTGCGGGCCCGGCGCTCTTGTGGGAGGGCCTTCAGGCCCGATGCTCTTCTGCCCGACGCGGTACGGCCGGGGTTGCGTTGGCGCCCGAAGTGGCGCGGTCGCGGCTTGCGCCGCTCCTACAGGCAGCCCAGGCAGGAAGCGCCGCCGCATGAGCTACCGGTAGGAGCGGCGCAAGCCGCGACCGCGAAGCGTCAGTGGCTGCGCACCAACACTACGGTGATGTTGTCCGAGCCGCCGCCGTCCAGCGCCGCGGCCACCAGCGAGTCCACGCATTCCTGCGCGCTGCAGTCGTGGTGCGCCAGCACCCGCGCGATCGCGCGGTCGTCGACTTCCTCGGTCAGCCCGTCGCTGCACAGCAGCAACTGCATGCCCGGGCGCAGTTCGCCGGTCATGGTCTCGACGTTGAGGTTGCGCGGGTCGGTCACGCCCAGCGCCTGGGTCACCACGCTGCGGTGCGGATGGCTGCGCGCCTGCTCGTGGGTGATCACGCCGTTGGCGATGAGCTCCTGCACGTAGCTGTGGTCCTGCGAGAGCTGGGCCAGGTGCCCGTCGCGCCACAGATAGACCCGGCTGTCGCCGACCCAGGCCACTTCGAAGCGGTTGCCGTTGATGCGCGCGGCGACCACGGTGGTGCCCATCGGCAGGGTGTCGTTGCGCCGGCGCGAGGTGCGGATGATCTCCTCGTCGGCGATCCGGATCGCCTGCGCCAGCGCCGCGCCGCCGCGCACCTCGCGCACGATCACCTCGCGCGCCAGCGCGCTGGCGACCTCGCCGTACTCGTGGCCGCCCATGCCGTCGGCGACCAGCCACAAGCCCAGCTCGCTGTCGCCGTAGTAGGTGTCTTCGTTGAGTTCTCGGCGCAGGCCGACGTGCGTGAGGTGTCCGAATTCGATCATCTGCCGGTCATGCCATTCGCGTCGTCGGGATCGCCACTGAAGAGGTATACGGAATCATCGCGAGCGAGCGGCCGGGTGGCAAGAAAGCGTGATCCGTTCTGCGCTTCATGCATGAGCGCCGATGAAGGCCGTGTGTGCATGCGTCGCGTTTCAAAACTGCCACGTCGAGGCCGCGATTGCGAGACTTGCCGGTTCCGGCAAAACCCTGGATGAAGGCGCGCGGCCGCCGCTGTCCGCCGAAAACTCGCGATAGCGATGGCGTAGCGCATGTGCGGAGCCGGTGGCGGGAAGGGCGGTGCGCTTGCCGGAGCCAGAAAACGCAACGGGCCCGCGAGGGGCCCGTTGCGCTTGAATCTGGCGGAGAGGGGGGGATTCGAACCCCCGGTACGCTATAAACGTACGCCTGATTTCGAGTCAGGTACAATCAACCGCTCTGCCACCTCTCCGGGTGCAGTCGAGCCGCGTATGTTACGGACTGTCGCGCGCCGGAGCAAGCCTTGGCGCACGATCCGCCTTCATCGGCTTGCATGCGCGCGCCGCGCATCCGCCCGGCGGCCGCGCGCAAAGCCGGCGCGGCCGGCGCAGGGCTACACTAGCCGTCCCCCCATGCATTCAGGCGGTTGCGCCCATGTCCGAAATCCTGGTCCCGGTGTCCTTTGGCGAACTGCTCGACAAGATCGCGATCCTGCAGATCAAGTCCGAGCGCATGAGCGACGAAGCCAAGCTGGCCAACGTGCGCAACGAACTGAGCGCGCTGGAGCAAACCTGGATGGCCCATCCGGCCGCCGGCCAGGACATCGTGCGCCTGCGCGCCGAGCTCAAGGCGGTCAACGAGCGCCTGTGGGTCATCGAGGACGACATCCGGGTCAAGGAAAAGCGCCAGGAGTTCGATGCCGAATTCATCGCCCTGGCGCGTTCGGTCTACGTCGAGAACGACGTGCGCGCGCGGGTCAAGAAACAGATCAACCAGGCCCTGGGTTCGACCTACGTGGAAGAGAAGTCCTACCAGGACTACGGCACCGGCCCGGTCTGAGGCCCGTTCGACCATGAGCCCTGCGCGCAAGGACGACGCGCCGTCGCGGCCGCGTTCGGCCGCGGCCTGGCTGTACGACGATCTGCTCGCCTGGCTGTGCCCGGGCGGGCTGCTGCTGACCGCGCTGGTGCTGCGCCACCCCGGCGGCCTGCATGCGCTGCGCGAGCAGGCACCGGAACTGGTCCTGCCGACCTGGCTGGCCGGCGCCTACGTGCTGGGCCTGGCGCTGAGCCCGCTCGGCCGGCTGGTCTATACCTTCGCCCAGGCCGTGGTCTGGCCGCGGCTGCGCCGGGCCTGGACGCCGGCGCTGGAGTTCCTCGGCGAGCGCCTGCGCCGCGACGAAGGCCTGCAACTGCCGCCGGCCGCGACCATGACCGCCTCGCAGTTCCACGACGCCGACCGGCGCCTGCGCGAATATCTGGAAGCGGTCGCGCCCGAATCGCGCGCCGCCCTGGACCGGATGAAGGTGCTGTGCAGCCTGAGCTGCAACGCCGCGGCGGCGTGCTTCGTGTTCGTGCTGATCGATGCGCTGTCCGGCGGCGTCGCCGACTGGAGCGGGGCGCGCGTGGCGATCGCCTGCGGCGCGATCGGCCTGGCCCTGGTCGCCGCGGTCTATCGCGAGCGCCGCCGCCAGCGCACCCAGCTGTCGGTGTGGCGGCGGGTGCAGATCGAGCGCGGCGAGGACGCCGCGGCCGCGCCGCCCGCGCCCTGAGCCTCAGCCGCGCGCGGCCAGTTGCGCGCGCACGTCCATCAGCGCGAAACCGAGCAGATTGAGCCCGGGCCACTGCGTCGGCCTGGTCGCGTCGGCGTGGTCGGCGGCCAGGCCGATGCCCCAGACCGCATCGACCGGGCTGGCCTCGACCAGCACCTGTTCGCCGGTGCCGAGCAGGAACTCGCCCAGGGCCGGGTGCTGCGCGAACTTGGCCAGGTTGCCGGCGACCACCAGCCGGTAGCGGTGCTCGGCCCAGCGGGTCTCGTCGAAGCCTGCGATCTTGCGGCCCAGGGCTTTGACCTCGGCCGGATCGTCGCTGGCGAGGATCCGCGCGGTAATGGCGTCGTCGCCGAACAAACGCGCCTTGCCGGCCATCATCCAGTGCTCGGCGCTGGCGTAGCGTTCGCCGTCGAGCTCGAACGCGGCCGGGTACCACTGGCTCAGGCAGCCCTTGCCGACCCGGCCGGGCCGGTCGCGGTGGCCCCAGAAGCACAGGTAATCGAAGTGGGCGCCGTTGCCGACGGCGGCGATGAGTCGGTCCAGCGAAAGCGGGGGCATGGCGATGGCCTGGGGATTCTTTGCAGGAGTTGGGTTGCGGTGCGCTGCGGCCGCTTGGCGGTGCCCAGGAGAGGACTCGAACCTCTCCCGGGCATTCGGGCCGGTGCGGCTCAGCGCCCCGGATGATCGGCGCGGTAGCGTTCGAACGCGGCGATGCCGTCCTCGACTTCGATCAGGTCCATGACCCCGTCGTGTTCGATCTTGGTGCCCCAGGCGACCTGCGCCGCGGGCTTGCCGAGGTATTTGCGCGCGGCGTCGTCGTAGCGGTCGGCGCAGTAGCGCAGGTCGCTGTAGGGGCCACTGCGCGCCGGGTTGCTGGCCGCGTGCAGGCCCAGCACCTTGGTGCCCATGGCGTTGGCGATGTGCATCGGGCCGGAGTCCGGGGTCATCAGCAACTGGCCGCGTTCGAGCAGGGCCGGCAGTTGCTTGAGGGTGTCCTTGCCGACCAGGTCGAGGGCGGGATGGGCCATCGCCGCGAGGATGGCGTCGGTGGTGTCGCGCTCGAGCTGGCTGCGGCCGCCGCACATCACCACCCGCCAGCCCTGCGCGGCGGCGTGGTCGGCGACCGCGGCGTAGCGCTCGGGGCGCCAGTTGCGCAGGGTGTGGCTGGAGCAGGGCGAAATCAGCAGTGTCGGCGTGGCGTCCTGCGGCCACTGCGCCCGCGCCCACTCGCGCGCCTCCTCGGGTACCGGCAAGTCCCACACCACCTCGGTCTGGCGCAGCCCCAGCGGCTCGCAGAAGCTGCCGATGGCGTCGAGCACGTGGATGCCGGGACGGTCGGGGATGCGTTCGTTGACGAACAGGCCGTGCAGGTCCTTGGAGCGCGAACGGTCGTAACCGATCCGCCGCGTCGCCGGCACGAACGCCGACAGCAGGTTGGCGCGCGCGGCCACCTGCATCTGCAGCAGCGCATAGAACTTGCCGCCGGCCAGGCCTCGCTCGCGCAGGCCGCGGCGCAGCGCGCGCATGCCGGCCCAGCCGCTTTTCTTGTCGTATTCGATGAAGTCCACGCCGTCCAGGCCTTCGAGCAGGCGGCGCTCGCCCTTGCCGATGATCCAGGCGATCGACGCTTGCGGGCGGGCCTGGCGCAGGGTGCGCACCAGCGGCACCACGTGGGTGACGTCGCCGAGCGCCGACAGGCGCAGCAGGCACAGGCTGGGGGCGGGCCCCAAAGTCGGACGGTTCGGGGTCGATTGGTTCACGTGACTTGTTAGACTCGGACGGATGACGGGTTATGACGCCGCCGAGGGACTGACGCCGTACCGCGACGACAGCGGCTACGGAGCGATTCTGTTCGACCGCGCACGGGTGCAGCAAGCCGCGCCGGAATGGTTTACGCCCGGACACTGGGGCGCGCAAGCGCGGCCGGTGGACAGCGGCGGCCGCGGCGGGGCCTGGTTCGTCGATGCGCCGTTCGGCCATGCGGTGCTGCGCCGCTATCTGCGCGGCGGGCTGGTCGCGCGCTTCAACCGCGACCTGTACTGGTGGCGCGGCGGCGAGCGCACCCGCAGCTTCGCCGAATTCCGCCTGACCCGCGAGGCCGCGCGCCGCGGCCTGCCGGTGCCGGCGCCGATCGCCGCGCTGTACCGGCGCGAGGGGCTGCGCTACCGCGCCGCGATCCTGGTCGCCCGGCTCGACGGCGTGCGCTCGCTGGCCGACCGCGCCGCGGTCGCCGGCGACGGCGCTCCGTGGGAGGAAACCGGCCGGCTGATCGCCCGCTGCCACCGCGCCGGGCTCGACCATGCCGACCTCAATGCCACCAACCTGCTGTTCGACGCCTCCGGCCGCGGCTGGGTGATCGACCTGGACCGCGGCCAGTTCCGCATCCCCGCCACCGGCTGGCGCGAGCGCAACCTCGCCCGACTCAAGCGCTCGCTGCTGAAATTGCGCGGCGAGCGGCCGGTCGCCGAGGTCGAGCGCGACTTCGCCCGATTGCGCACGGCCTATGACCGCGCCTGGGAACGTGGTTACTAGATAGCGGCCCGGGACAGGGCGGCGAATCACTCAAAATCCCGGCGCGCCGGGCGATCGGATGTTGCAAGGGGGGCGGAATGACTTGGCGGCTGCGTCTGCACGGTGTCGGCAATGCGTCGGCGGTGGAACTGGGATCGGCGATGGCCACGCTGGAGCGCGACGGCGAGCCCTGGCTCACCATCGATTGCGGCGGCGAGGGCCTGACCGCGTTCCTGGCGCACTACGGGCGCATGCCCGAGGCGGTGTTCCTGACCCACGCGCACATGGACCACATCGCCGGCTTCGAGCGTTTGTTCGTCGCCCATTATTTCGACGAGGCCCGGCGCGGCCGGCTGCCGCGGCTATATATCCCCGCGCCGCTGGTGCCGCTGCTGCAGCAGCGCGTGGCCGACTACCCGAACGTGCTGGCCGAGGGCGGGGTGAATTTCTGGGATGCGTTCCAGCTGGTGCCGGTCAGCGGCCATTTCTGGCACCGCGGCCTGCGCATGGAGGCATTCCCGGTGCGCCACCACTGGCCCGACAGCGCGTTCGGCCTGCGCCTGCGCGGCAGCGCGGTGTGGACTGGCGATACCCGGCCGATCCCGGAAATGCTGGCCCAATTCGCCAACGACGGCGAACTGATCGCGCACGATTGCGCCCTGCACGGCAACCCCTCGCACAGCGGCATCGAGGACCTGGAGCGCGAATACCCGCCGGCGCTGCTGAACCGCTGTGTCCTGTATCACTACGCCAGCCGCGAGGATGGCGACGCGCTGGCCGCGCGGGGGTATCGTGTCGGCAGGCCCGGCGAGGCCATCGACCTGGCCGACCCCACTGCCGCACAGGTGCCGCCTTCGTGAATGCCGCTGCCGACCGCCTCATCCCGCTCGCCGCGCCCGGTCCGCTCGACCGCCGCGGCCGGCCGTTGCGGGACCTGAGGCTGTCGCTGATCGAGGCCTGCAATTTCCGCTGTCCCTACTGCATGCCGGCCGAGCGCGTGGCCGACGACTACGGTCTGGACGCCGCCTCGCGCCTGAGCTTCGACGAGATCGAAACCCTGGTGCGCGGCTTCGTCCGCGTCGGCGTGCGCAAGCTGCGCCTGACCGGCGGCGAGCCGCTGTTGCGCAAGGGGCTGCCGGAGCTGATCGCGCGCCTGAGCCGGATCGACGGCCTGGACGACCTGGCCCTGACCACCAACGGTTCGCTGCTGGCGCGGCAGGCGCGCGCGCTGCGCGAGGCCGGGCTGCGCCGGCTGACGGTGAGCCTGGACGCGCTCGACCCGGACCTGTTCCGGCGCCTGTCCGGCGGCCGCGGCGAGGTCGCGCAGGTGCTGGCCGGCATCGAGGCCGCGCGCGCGGCCGGGTTCGGGCCGCTGAAGATCAACTGCGTGGTCCAGCGCGGCGTCAACGAAGACCAGGTGCTGCCGCTGGCCGAGCGGTTCCGCGGCAGCGGCGACGTGCTGCGCTTCATCGAATACATGGACGTGGGCAACTGCAACGGCTGGGATCCGCGCGGGGTGGTGAGTTCGCAGGAGCTGCGCGACGCCATCGACGCGCGCTGGCCGCTGCGCGCGCTGGACGCGCAATATCGCGGCGAAGTCGCCTCGCGCTACGCCTACCGCGACGGCGCCGGCGAAGTCGGCTTCGTGTCCTCGATCAGCGCGCCGTTCTGCGGCGACTGCCACCGCGCGCGGGTATCGGCCGACGGCCAGCTGTACACCTGTTTGTTCGCCGCCGCCGGCAGCGACCTGCGCGGCGCGCTGGCGCAGGGCGAAAACGCGCTGACCGAGCGCGTGGCCGCGCTGTGGAGCGGCCGCAACGACCGCTACAGCGAACTGCGCGCAGCCGACGCGCCGCGGCCGAAGCGGCACGTGGAGATGTTCCTGATCGGCGGTTGAGCGGCCGTGGCGGCGAGCGGCGCGGCCGATCTGCTTATCATGCGGTTGTCGCCGCCGCGGGTTCGACCCGAGCTATGGCGCGTCTTGCATTTTTCGTGCGTACCGGCCGAGCCCGGGTACGCATCGCACTGGAGTCCGGCGATTTGAAAGCCAAGCCAACCACCGTCGCAAGGAACACCAAGGCCAACGCCGCCGCGACCCTGACCCACCTCGACCGCGACGGCCGTCCGGCGATGGTCGACGTGAGCGCCAAGCCGGTCACCGCGCGCGCCGCGGTGGCGCGCTGCCGGGTGCGCTTTCCCGCCGCGCTGGCCGCGCAATTGCGCGCCGGCGGCATGAAGAGCAAGAAGGGCGCGGTGATCGATACCGCCATCGTCGCAGGCACCATGGCGGTCAAGCGCACTCACGAGCTGATTCCGTTCTGCCATCCGCTGCCGATCGACGGCTGCCGGTTCGACGTGGAATGGGCGAGCGACACCGCGCTGTCGATCGAATGCGAAGTGCGCACCACCCACCGCACCGGCGTGGAGATGGAGGCGCTGACCGGCGCCACTGTCGCGGCGCTGACCGTCTACGACATGTGCAAGGCGCTGTCGCACGCCATCGTCATCGGGCCGGCCCAGTTGGTGGGTAAGCGCGGCGGCAAGCGCGACTTCGGCGTCGCGGGGCAGGGCGCATGAGCCGGCTGACCGTACTGTATTTCGCCAGCCTGCGCGATGCCGCCGGCACCGCCAGCGAGTCGGTCGAGGCCGATGCGCGCGACTTGCGCGGCTTGTACGAGATCTTGCGCGAACGCCACGGCTTCGTCCTGCCGGTCGAGCGCTTGCGCGTCGCCGTGGACGGCGCGTTCGCGCGCTGGGACGAGGCGCCGCGCGCAGGCAGCGAAGTCGCCTTCATTCCGCCGGTGTCGGGAGGCTGAGCGATGACGCAAGCGGAAGCATCGACGTCGCGGTTCGCCTTGTCCGACACCGCGTTCGAGCTCGCGCCGCTGCGCGCGGCGCTGCTCAGCGCGCAGGCCGGCGCGTATGCGAGCTTCGAAGGCTGGGTGCGCGACCATCACGCCGGCCGCGCCGTGCTCGGGCTGCGCTACGAGAGCTATGCGGAACTGGCGCTCAGCGAAGGCGAGAAGGTGCTGGCCGAAGCGCTGGAGCGCTTCGCGGTCGTCGACGCGCGCTGCGTGCACCGCGTCGGCGACCTGGCCATCGGCGAACTGGCGGTGTGGGTGGGGGTGAGCGCGGCGCATCGCGATGCGGCGTTCGCGGCCTGCCGCTACATCATCGATGAGACCAAGGCGCGGGTGCCGATCTGGAAGCACGAGCGCTATGCGGACGGCGCGGCGGATTGGTTGCATCCGGAGTTGCCGGCGGCGGGTTGAGCCGGGTCGGAGAGGACCGCGTCGGGACTGAAGTCCCTCCCACAAAAGCAGAGTCCCTCCTACAAAAGCGAAGTCCCTGCCACAACAGCGAAGTCCCTCCCGCAAAAAACCGGGACTGAATTCGCTTCTACAAAAGCGTCGGTATCAGGGGATTTCCCAAAGACGTTCCAGGACTGGGTTCTTCCCGAGACCCAGGACTGGATTCTGCCCGCGACGGCTTTTGTGGGAGGGACTTCAGTCCCGACGCTTTCGTGCCCGCCGCGACATACATCGACCCGCGCGAACCCCAAGGCACATGCCCGCGTCATCGCGATCCGGTAGCGTCGGACACCGGACCGGATCGAGGAAACGCCGCCATGCGCCTGCGTTCGCTGTGTTTGCCCTTGCTGTTGTGCGCTGCGCTTCCGGCGGCGGCCGGCGAGCTGTTGGTCGGCAACAAATCCGCCGACACCGTCTGGCGTTTGTCGCTGGACGACGGCCGCAAGCTCGGCGAATTCGCGACCGGCAAGGCGCCGCACGAGATCGTGGTCGCGCCCGATGGCCGCACCGCGCTGGTCGCCAACTACGGCAGCGACAGCGCCGGCAACACCTTGAGCGTGCTCGATCTGCGCGGCAAAGCGCCGCCGCGGATCGTCGACCTCGGCCGCCACGGCCGCCCGCACGGGCTGCGCTTCCTGCCCGGCGGGCGCGAGGCCTTGGCCACCACCGAGGCCTCGCAGCATCTGCTGCGGATCGACGTGGCGCGCGGCAAGATCGTCGCCGAGATTGCGCTCGGCGCGGGCAAGGGCCACATGGTCGCGGTCGCCGGCGACGGCAAGAGCGCCTACGTCACCAAGGTCGACCGCGGCACGGTCAGTCGGATCGATCTGGTCGGCAATCGCAAGACCGACGAAGTCGATGCGGGCAAGGGCGCCGAGGGCGTCGCGGTGCGGCCGGGCGGCGGCGAGGTCTGGGTGACCAATCGAGAGGCCGGCACGGTGACCGTGCACCAGCCGCAGAGCCTGGCGATCCTGCGCACCTTGCCGAGCCCTGGGTTTCCGATCCGGGTCGCGTTCACCGCCGACGGCCGCCAGGCCCTGGTCAGCAACGCGCGCGCGGCGACGCTGTCGGTGTTCGACGCGCAACGCAAGCGGCCGCTGGCGACGGTGGCTTTGAGCCGCGAGGGCAAGGAGTATCGCGACACCATGCTGGGCCGCGCGGCGTTGCCGATCGGCGTGGTCGCCGATCTGGCGCGGCCGCGGGTGTATGTGGCGATCAGCGGCGGCGACGAGATCGCGGTGATCGACCGCGCGAGCTGGAAGCCGGTGGCGTACTGGAAGACCGGGCGCGAGCCGGATGCGGTGGCGGTGGTGGCGCCGTAGGGGCGGGCCCTCACCCCAACCCCGCTCCCGCCAGCGGGAGCGGGGCTTCGCGGAGTTGCTGCCTGCACGCGGAGGCGTCGGCTTTCTGTTTCGTGTGCAGGAGAGAGCCGGCGCGAGCGTCTTCGCCGCGCGGAGTTTCCGACCCGCAAAAAGGCGGCGGCCCCGCAAGCGTGACTCCGGCGCCCGAATCGACCGATACCGTTGCTGCCTTCCGGCCCTGGCGGGATTTTCGATCTATCGTCGCGGAGGCGCCAACGGGGCCACCATAGAACTGTCGCGGCAGTGAGGACCGATTCGCACTGGGCGGACGGATCGCTGCCGGAGGGGCGGCATTCTGCCTGAAAGCGGGGCCGCGGCGCAAACCGCCGGCGCCGGGCCGGCGCCGGCGGGCTTGCCGGCCGCGCGAGCGCCTGGTGCGCGGTTGCGCCGCGCCGGCGCGGCGGTGGACTGCCGTCGCGAACCGCCGCGGCGCGAACGCTTATGATCCGCGCATGCGCATCGCTGTCGTCTCCGATATCCACGGCAACCTCGCCGCGCTCGAAGCGGTGCTGGCCGACCTGGGCGGGCGCGGCATCGAGCAGGTGCTCGATCTGGGCGACCTGCTGTCCGGCCCGCTGCGGCCGGGCGAAACCTGCGACCGCCTGATCGAACTGGACTGGCCGACCATCGCCGGCAACCACGAGCGCCAGGTGCTGTACGACCCGCCCGAGGGCATGGGCGAATCCGATCGCTACGCCGCCGCGGACCTTCGCCCCGACCAGCGCCAATGGCTGCAGTCGTTGCCGCCGAGCCGGCGCCTGGGCGAGGTGCTGATGGTCCACGGCACGCCGGCCAGCGATCTGGAACCGCTGCTGGAAACCATCGACGCCGACGGCATCCGCGCGGCCACCGCGCAGGAGGTCGACGCGCGCGCCGGCGCCAGCGATGCGCGGCTGATCCTGTGCGGGCACACCCACACGCCGCGCATCGCGCGGCTCGCCGACGGGCGCCTGATCGTCAATCCCGGCAGCGTCGGCCTGCAGGCCTATGCCAGCGAGCGGCCGCATCCGCACAAAGTCGAGAACGCCAGCCCGCACGCGCGCTACGCCATCGTCGAGCGCGGCGCGGACGGCTGGGACGCGCAGTTGCTGCAAGTCGAGTACGACTGGAACGCCGCCGCCGCGTTGGCCGAGCGCAACGGCCGGCCGGACTGGGCCAAGGCGTTGGCGACCGGGCGGATGTGAAGCGCCGGCCGGACATCGCCGTGATTCGGCGCGTCGGCGCGCGCAAAATGCCCGCGCCGCTCGCGCGGCGACGAGCGGCGCGCGCTGGGGTTTGCGCGTGCGTATCTGCGGCAGCCGCGCGTTCGGCGCTCGGATTTTCGGCGACGTTCGCCGTCGGCGACGCTATCCTCGCCGGATAAGGCGGGGAGAGCCCATGGATCGTCGTATGGCCCGAGCGTTGCGCATCGTCGTGTGGCTGCTGGCGTGCGCTCTGGCGCCGTGGCCGGCGCTGGGCGCGCAGCCTGCGGTGCCGTTCGAACTGGCCCTGCTGCCGGCGGACGTGCCGGACCAGTCCTACCAGTTCGTGCGCTCACCGCAGGCGCAGACGCTGTTCCATGCCGTGCCGGGCGCTTCGATCCTGGTGCGCGGTCGGCAGGCGCGCTGGTGGCGCCTGACCGCGCTGCGCGACATCGACCCGGGCGACTCGCCGCAACTGGTCATGTCGCACCCGTTCCTCAAGCGCCTGGAAGTCTGGCGCCCCGGCGACAGCTTCGGCGTGCGCCGCGCGCTGTACGGCCCCGACAGCGACCTGAGCCATTCCGCGCTGTCGCACGTGGTGCCGCTGCCGCAGGGCCTGCGCGCGGGCGAATCGGTGTACCTGCGGATCCGCTCCAGCTCCAACGTCGTCTCCACTTTGTCGATCGAGCCCTTGGCCGCGGTCTATGCCCGCGACGGCGCCTACAACCGCATGCGCACCTTCTTCCTGACCGCGCTGGGCGTGGTCGCGCTGCTGTCGATCGGTTTTTCGATTTCGCTGCGCCAGCGCGGCTACAGCTACCTGGCCGCGACCCTGCTGACCCAGGTCATCACCCTGGCGATCGAAGGCGGCGACTTCCGCGCCAATCCGTGGCTGTCGGCGATCGCCACCGACCGCCGCACCGCGATCCTGCTCAACACCGCCGCAGTGTTGGCGAGCGTGCGCTTCCTGCGCTTCTTCCTCGACCTGCCGGCGACCCAGCCGCGCGTCACCCGCGCGCTCGACGCCTGCAGCGCGGTGCTCGGCACGCTGCTGGTGGTATCGGTGTTCCACGTCTGGCCGTGGACCTCGTTCTTCGGCAACGGCGTGCTGCTGATCGTCATCGCCACGATCGTGCTGGCCTGCGTGCGCGCGATCGGCGAGCGCCGGCCGGAGGCGTTCATCCTGCTCGCGGCGTGGGCGCCGTTGATGGCGGTGCTGGTGGTCCGCATCGGCGGCCAGGCGAAGTGGTGGCCGAACTACGAGTGGTTGCACTTCGCTTATCCCTGGACGGTGACCTTCGGCGGGCTCGCGCTGCTGTGGGGCTTCACCCATCAGCACGGCGCGATCCTGCGCAGCGCCGTGCGCCAGCTCAGCCGCGACCGCGACTCCGCGCGCCAGCGCGCGGCCTACGACGGCCTGACCGGCGTGCTGGCCCGGCCCGCGTTCGAGGACGCGCTGGCGACCGCCGTCGCCGGCGCGCACGCCAGCGGCCGCCCGCTGTGCGCGGCGTTCATCGACGTGGACCGGTTCAAGCTGGTCAACGACGCCTACGGCCACGCGATCGGCGACGAAGTGCTGCGCATCGTCGCCAAGCGCGTCGGCAACCGCCTGCGCGCCGACGACTGCCTGGGCCGCTACGGCGGCGACGAAATGGTGCTGCTGTTGCCCAACACCGCGCTCGTCGAGGCGCTGCGCCTGGCCGACCAGTTGCGCCAGGCGATCGTCGCCAGCCCGTTCGCGATCGACGGCGCCCTGATCGACATCGACCTGAGCCTGGGCGTGGCCCAGTTGCGCGCCGGCGAGCCGGCGGTGGAACTGCTCAAGCGCGCCGACAGCGCGTTGTATGCGAGCAAGCGCAATGGGCGCGGGCGGGTCAGCGGGGACGAGGAGTGGACGCAGGTGGCGTCCTAAGGCGCGCGCACACGTGTTCGCGCCGCAAACAAAAAGCCCCTGGGAATCCCAGGGGCTTTTCGCGATCTGGCGGAGAGAGGGGGATTCGAACCCCCGAAGCGCGGTTTAGACGCTTACACACTTTCCAGGCGTGCTCCTTCAACCACTCGGACACCTCTCCGGAACTGTCCGGCCGCCGTGGGCGGGCCGTGCAGGGCCAGGGATTCTAGCCGGCGCGGCGGCGCGGGACAAGCTGCCGAGGGCGAGCGGCATCGCCCCGGCCGATATCGCTGCGCGCGCGTCGAGTGGGGGGCGGCCGCGCTCGCGCGGGCCGCGACGGGCCCGGCCTCGCCTCGCCCTGGGGAGCGGGGGTGGGCCATGGCACAATGCAGGGCCGGTCCGCGCGCGTCGCGCCGTCGGCCGGCGCGCCGGCTGCGTCGCCGGCGCCCGCGGCGGCCCGATGGCCGCGCGCCGCTCCCCCGTCCAACCGAGTCCAAGGATCCGATGTCCTATCTCGTCCTCGCCCGCAAATGGCGCCCCAAGCGTTTCGCCGAACTGGTCGGGCAGGAGCACGTGGTGCGCGCGCTGACCAATGCGCTGAGCACCGGACGCGTGCACCACGCCTTCCTGTTCACCGGCACCCGCGGCGTCGGCAAGACCACGATCGCGCGCATCTTCGCCAAGTCGCTCAACTGCGAGCGCGGCACCTCGGCCGATCCTTGCGGCGAGTGCAACGCCTGCCGCGACATCGACGCCGGCCGCTTCATCGACCTGCTGGAGATCGACGCGGCCAGCAACACCGGCGTGGACGACGTGCGCGAGGTGATCGACAACGCGCAGTACATGCCCAGCCGCGGACGGGTCAAGGTCTACCTGATCGACGAAGTCCACATGCTGTCCAAGTCGGCCTTCAACGCTTTGCTCAAGACGCTGGAAGAGCCGCCGGGGCACGTCAAGTTCCTGCTCGCCACCACCGACCCGCAGAAACTGCCGGTGACGGTGCTGTCGCGCTGTCTGCAGTTCAACCTCAAGCGCCTGGACGAGCAGCAGATCGCCGGGCAGATGACCCGGATCCTGGCCGCCGAAAGCATTCCCGCCGAGGAATCGGCGATCCGCCAGCTGGCCAAGGCCGCCGACGGCAGCCTGCGCGACGGTTTGTCGTTGCTCGATCAGGCCATCGCCTACAGCGGCGCGGGCAGCGCCGACGGCGTCGGCGGCGAGCAGCCGCTGCCGGGCGCGGCGGTCGCGGCGATGCTCGGTTCGGTCGACCGCACCCGCGTCGGCGCGGTGCTGTCGGCGCTGGCCGACGGCGACGGCCGCCGCCTGCTCGACGAGGTGGCGACCCTGGCCGAGTTCTCGCCCGATTGGGGCAATGTGCTGGAATCGCTCGGCGATGCCTTGCACCGCATCCAGGTGCGCCAGCTGGTGCCCGAGGCGGCGGTGGAGGCCGACGGCGTCGACGTCGACGGCCTGGCCGCGCAGCTGCGGCCGGAACTGGTGCAGCTGTGGTACCAGATGGGCTTGAGCGGGCGTCGCGACCTGCCGCTGGCGCCGAGCCCGCGCGCCGGCTTCGAGATGATCGTGCTGCGCATGCTCGCGTTCCGTCCCGGTGCGGGCGGCGACGCGCCGCCGCCGTCGGGTTCTGGCAGCCGCGGCGAATCGGCGCGCAGCGCCGGCGCCGCTGCGCAGGCGGCTGCGGCGATGCGCGAGATGGGCGCTTCGGCTACGGCGGCTGCATCGGCATCGGCATCGGCATCCGCACAGACTCCGGCGCCGACGCCCGAAGCGCGCGTGCCGCTGGCGGTGCGCGAGACGCCGGCGGTGTACCGCACCGACGCGCGCGTTCAAGACGCCTCGATTCAAGACCGCGACGACACGCCGCCGTGGGCGCCGGCGCCGGCCGCGCCGCAACCGCCCGCGCCGGTGCGCGAAGCGGCGGCGAAGCCCGCGGCTGCGGCCCTCGTCAATCCGTTCGCAGACGATCCGCGCGATGTGACGACGAGCGCAGCGCCGAAGCCTGCTGCACCGGTTCGCGCCAATCCGTTCGAAGACGCTCCGCGCGAGGCCGCGCCGAACGTCGCGTCGAAGCCCGCAACGCCGGCCCGCGCCAATCCGTTCGAAGACGCCCCGCGCGATGCCGCGCCGAACGCTACGCCGAAGCCCGCAACACCGGCCCGCGCTAATCCATTCGAAGACGCTCCACGCGATGCCGCGCCGAACGCCGCGCCGAAGCCTGCAACGCCGGCCCGCGCTAATCCGTTCGAGGACGATCCGCACGAGGCCACGCCGAACGCTGCGTCGAAGCCCGCAACGTCGGCCCGCGCCAATCCGTTCGAAGACGCCCCACGCGAGGCCGCGACCAACGCCGCGCCGAAACCCGCAACGCCGGCCCGCGCCAATCCGTTCGAAGACGCCCCGCGCGATGCCGCGCCGAACGCCGAGCCGAAGCCCGCGACGCCCGCCCGCGCCAACCCGTTCGAAGACGATCCGCGCGACGCCGACAGCGTCGCCGCCCCCTCGTCCGCGCGCGGCCCGCTGTTCGAAGACGATCCGCGCGATGCGCCCACGCCGCGCGCCGCCGAGCCCGCGCGGCCGGCGCCGCCCGCGCGCGAGGACATCCTCGCCGCGGCCGAGCCGATCACCATGCCCGCGCGCGCCGCCGCGGCCGGCGCCGGCATCGCCGACGACAGCGCCTGGCACGCCCTGATCGACAGCAGCGGCCTGCGCGGCCCGGCCCGGATCCTGGCCGAGCACGCCGCCTTCCTCGGCTACGCCGACGGCGTGCTGACCCTGGCGCTGGGCCCCAACGACGAGCACCTCAAGGCGCCGGCGCTGATCAAGCTGGTCGCCGACGCCCTGGCCGCGCGCCTGGGCGCGGCGCCGCAGATCCGCTTCGAAGCCGCGCCGGCCGGTGCGGCCGGCAACGGCGAGTCGGTGCACGAGCGCAACCTGCGCGCGCGCGACGAGCGCCAGGCGCGGGCCGAGGACATGTTCATGAACGATCCCGACGTGCGCCGCCTGATCGAGCAATACGGCGCCAAGGTCGTGCCCGATTCGATCCGCCCCTTCGACGAACCCTGAGCGGGCCGCGCGGCCGCCCCTTGCGCGCGGCCGCTGCCGGCCCAACACCTGAACCGACATCGCGCCGTGCTTCACTGGCGGCGCCCGGCCCGGCCAAAGTCCGGCCCGCCCCGGGCCCGCCCGGCCACCCCTTTCTTCACGACACAGCAGGACCACCACCATGCGCGGCAACATCGCCCAACTCATGCAACAAGCGCAGAAGATGCAGGAAAACGTGCAGCGCGCCCAGGAAGAACTGGCCAAGATCGAAGTCACCGGCAGCGCCGGCGGCGGCATGGTCAGCATCACCGTCACCGGCCGCATGGAGTGCCGCAAGGTCCGCATCGATCCCAGCGTGCTGTCGGACCAGGAAATGGTCGAAGACCTGATCGCCGCGGCGTTCAACGATGCGGTCAACAAGATCAACGCCGAGTCGCAGGCGAAGATGTCGGCGGCCACCGCCGGCATGCCGATGCCGCCGGGCATGAAGCTGCCGTTCTGAGCCAAGCGAGACCAATCCCATGGGCTTCCATATCGGTATCACCGCCGCGCTGGTCGCGGCCGGCCTGTTCGGCCTGGACCTGTACGCCACCTGGGCGGTCTGGCGCGAGCCGGATCTGACCGGCGCGCAGAAGGGCATCCAATCCGCGATGGTCTGGCTGCTGCCGCTGCTCGGCGCCATCGTCGTGCTCAACGTGGTGCGCTCGATGAACCGCGAGCCGACCGCGCGCAGCAACTTCACCCCCTCCGAGTGAGCGCCGTCGCCGCCGCGGGCGGGGCGCGCGCATGAGCAGCGCCCTGCTCGAACAACTGATCGACGCGCTGCGGGTGCTGCCCGGCGTGGGCCAGAAATCGGCCCAGCGCATGGCCTACCATTTGCTCGAGCGCGAGCGCAGCGGCGGCCAGCGCCTGGCCCAGGCGCTGAGCGAGGCGATCGAGAAAATCGGCCACTGCGTGCGCTGCCGCGACTTCAGCGAAAGCGAGGTCTGTCCGACCTGCGCCAGCGCCTCGCGCGACGCGCATCTGCTGTGCGCGGTGGAATCGCCGGCCGACCGGCTGGCGATCGAGCAGGCCACCGGCTACCGCGGCCTGTACTTCGTGCTGCAAGGCCGGCTCAGCCCGCTGGACGGCATCGGCCCGCGCGAGCTCGGCCTGGACAGCCTAGCCGCGCGCCTAGGCGAGGGCGAGGTGCAGGAGCTGATCATTGCCACCAATCCCACCGTCGAGGGCGAGGCCACCGCGCACTATCTGGCGCAGTTGGCGCGCCAGCACGGGGTCAAGCCCAGCCGCCTGGCCCACGGCGTGCCGCTCGGCGGCGAGCTGGAATACGTCGACCGAGGCACCTTGTCGCATGCGTTCGGCAGCCGCACGGAAGTGAGCTGAGGGCTGCGGGACAAGCGCAGCGACGGCCGCGGCGAACGGCGGTTTCGCGACTGCGGTGGCCGTTCGGCGAGCGCGAAGCCTGCCGGTCGCGCCGCACTGCTACGATCCTCCCGGTCCTCACTCCCCGATCCCAACGCCATGACCGACCCGACCATCTTCGGCAAGATCATCCGCCGCGAACTGCCGGCCGACATCGTCTATGAAGACGACGAGCTGATCGCGTTCCGCGACATCGCCCCGCAGGCGCCGGTGCACGTGCTGTTCGTGCCGAAGACGCCGATCGCCACGCTCAACGAACTGCAGCCCGAGCAGGCGGCGGTGGTCGGCAAGCTCGCCTACGCGGCGGCGCAGTACGCCAAGCGCGAGGGCTTCGCCGAGGACGGCTACCGCGTGGTCATGAACTGCAACGAACATGGCGGCCAGACCGTGTTCCAGCTGCACCTGCATCTGCTCGCCGGCGACCACCTCGGCCGCTTCGGCACGCCGCGCTGAGCGCAGCGGTTTTTCGCCGTCCCCAAACGCACGAAGGCGCCGCGAGGCGCCTTCGTCGCATCCGGGCCGCGCAGCCTGCGCTGCGCGCCGGTGTTACCACCAGCCCCACCACGGCCACGGCGCCGGGCGTTCGATCACGTCGACCTGCTGGCGCACCGGCCACAGGTACACGACTTCGGCATCGAGCTTGGGGAAGCGGTAGTCGTACTCGCCGATGCGGCGCGACTCGTAGCCGGCGATGCGGCCGGTGAAGGTCACTTCGCGGTTCTTCTCGAACAGCGCCGGGTCGTAGAAACCGGTGCGGCAGGCGAGGAAACGGCCGCCGGTGTCGTCGCTGGCCCAGTACGGCCGGCCGGTGTCGCCCAGGCGGGTCGAGATCATCTCGAAGCACGTGCGGTTGGACTGCGGTTCGACGTTGACGACGCGGCCGCCCCAGCGCACCAGCGAGCCGGTGGCGTCGCGGGAGGCCGCATCGGACGGGGTGATCGCAGTGAACGTCCCCTGCAGGGGTTGGGGCGCCGAGACGCAGGCGCTGAGCAGCGCGACGCCGGCGGCTAACAAGGCAAGACGGAGCTTCATCGAGGTTCTCCTGTGCGGCCCGGGCGGTGCGCGCGTAGGGCCCGGACCAGTTCGTTGCGCAGTTCTCGGGCGTCGCGCCGCCCGGCTTGGTTGCCAGCGTACCGCCAATCGCTGAAATTTTGGCTGAGACGGCGCAGCTCCGCGGCCAGATCCGGCCGCGCCTTTGCGACACGTTCAGCCCAGGCCAGCGCCGGCTCGTGCGGCGCGCGCTCCAGGCGCAGGCGGCGATAGCGCCGGCCCAGCGCATGCCAGGCGCGCAGGACCGGATCGCGCTGGCGTTCGCCGCGGCTGCTCAGCCACACCATCCAGGCGCCGGCGAGGCTGGCGAACAGCACGAACAGCGCGATCAGGCGCGGGGCGTCGAGCCGGTCCACGCCGAACGGCTGCAGCAGCCGCTCCTGGCGGCTGGCGTCGAAGCCGAGCACGAAGTCGTTCCAGCCGCGCCGCGCCCAGTCGCCGAGGTTGAACAAGGGCGTGGCCGCGCCGATCCCGCCGAACAGGCCGCCGGCGCCGGGCGTGCGGTCGGCCAGGGTGTCGTAGATGCGTTCGGGCGCGACCGCGGCGGTCGGGTCCATGCGGGTCCAGCCGCGTCCGCGCAGCCACACCTCGGCCCAGGCGTGGGCGTCGGAGCGGCGCACCAGCCAATAGCCGCCGACCGGGTTGTAGTAGCCGCCGGCATAGCCGGTCACCACCCGCGCCGGCACCCCGGCCGCGCGCATCAGCACCACGAACGCGGAGCTGAAGTGCTCGCAGAAGCCGGCCTTCTGTTCGAACAGGAATTCGTCGACCGAATGCCGGCCCGCCAGCGGCGTGCCCAGGGTGTAGGCGAACTCGCGGTGGAACAGGTCCATCGCGCGCTGGGCGATGGCCGCGTCGTCGTCGCCGGCCTCGCGCCGCCATTGTGCCGCCAGCGCCAGGGTGCGCGGGTTGTAGCCGCTGGGCAGGTCCAGCGCGGCGCGGCGCAGGGTTTCGCGCAGGTCGGTTTCGAAGCGGCGCGGCGGCGAGGAGCGCAGGTGCCAGCGGGTCAGCGCGTTGAGCGGGCGGCGCGCGTAGATGCCGTAGTCGTAGCTCAGCCGCGCGTTGTCCGGCGCGCCCAGCGGTAGGTCGAGGGCGACGAACTGGCGGTCGTCGGTCGGCTCCACTTCCAGTTCGTAGTCCCAGATCGTGGCCGAGGCCTGGAACCCCGCCGGCGGCAGCCCGCCGAACCAGGCCTGGGTCCAGGTGCGGCCGTCGAAGTTCCACAGCACCGGCCCGCGCCAGTACATCTGCGAGGTCGGCGGCGCGTCGCCGTTGAAGCGCGCGCGCAGGGTCACGGTCTCGTCGTTCATCAGCTCGACCATTTCGCCCGGCGCCATCCGGTCGGACAGGCCGGGGCGGGCGAGGGCGCGGTCGGGCACGCCCCACAGCGGCGAGGCCAGGCGCGGGAACAGCCAGAACGCGGCCAGCGCCAGCGGCAGGCCGATGCCGATCAGCCGCGCCACCGACCACAGCTGCTGGCGCACCGGCGGCGCCGGCGCGCGCGGCTGGCCGGGCGCGGCCAGGGTGTCGATCTCGGCCAGGCGCTGCAGCGCGACCAGGGCGAAGATCGAGGCGGCCAGGCCCAGTACCAGCGACAGCGGCCCCTGGTCGAGCAGGAAGGTCGCGAACGGCCCGAACAGGCCGAAGCCGATCTGGCTGCGCGCGTCGCGCAGGGTGTAGGTCTCCGCCGGCTTGATCGCGAACATCGCCGCCAGCAGCGCGCAGCCGGTGTCGCGGCCGAACGAGAATCGCGCCAGCACCAGCACCGTGCCGACCAGCGCGATCACCAGCACCAGCCGCAGCAGCGCCGGTTGCGCGCGCCGCCACGACAGCGCGCCGACGCCGAGGCCGACCAGGGCGATGACCGCGGCGATGGTCGGCGGCAATTGCAGCAGCAGCGGCAACAGGCAGCTGGCGCCGGCCAGCAGCGCCCAGCGCCGCGCGCCGGGGTCGAGAGGAACGGCCACGGGCTTGGCGCGCACCGCAGCGGTCGCTGCGTTGTCGAAGGAAGCGGACTCAAGCATGCGGCAGCAGCGCCAGCGCGCGCAGGCAAGCGTGACGGTGGGCGACGCCGTTGCCGGGGCCGAGCGTGGGGTGGCCGGGCAGGCTCAGGCGGTAGCGGCAACCGTCGCGCTCGGCCTCGTCGACCCAGCGCGCCAGCCGCGCGATCCGCGCCTCCTGGCCCAGCCCGTGCAGGCGCTGCCAGTCCAGTTCGATGTCGGCGCCGAGCGGTTGTTCGTACTCGCGCACCAGCAACTGGTCGCGCCGGGCCGAATGCTTCCAGGCGATCGCCCTGCGCGCGTCGCCGAGGCGGTAGCCGCGCAGGTGGTGGACGTCGTCGCCGCTGGGATGCAGGCGGGTGACCGTCTGATCGCCGCCGCCGACCGGCAGCGGCGGCCCGTGCGCTTCCGGCGCGGGGTAGACCAGCAGCGGCGTTTCCGCCCACACGTTCGACCAGGCCCGCGCCAGCCCGAGCGGGCGGGTGGTCGAGACCCGCAGCTTGGGCGCGTCGAGCCAGCCGCGGCGGTGGGTGGCGATGCGCAGTTCGGCTTCGCCCGCGCCTTGTTCCAGGTCCAGCCGCGCCGGCTCGATCTCGCCGGCGAGGCCGTCGTCCACGAGCAGGCCGCGCCGCACCCGGTCCGGCGCGGCGCGCGCGTGCACGCGCACCCGCATCGCGCTGCCGGCCGGCACCGGCTCGGCGTCCACGGCGATGATGCGCAGGCCCGACAACTGCAACTGCGCCGCGATCAGGCTGGCCAGGCCGGCGCCGCCGAGCAGCAGTGCCAGCAGGAACGCCGGGTTGTTGTTGTAGTTGAGCGCGCCCAGGATCATCGCCGTCAGCAACGCGGCGTAGAACGCGCCGAAGCCGGTCGGCAGCACGTAGATGCGGCGGCGGTCGAACTGCGCCGGCAAGGCCTCGGGCCGGCGCGGCCGGGTCCAGGCGTGCATGCGCGCGCGCCAGTGCCGCCAGCGCGTGCGCGCGGCGGAGGCGGGCGTCGGGTCGGCGCCGGCCATGGCCGCGCTCAATCCACCGCCACGGCGTAGAGGATCGACTTGGCCAGATCGGCCGCGCTGTCGGCTTCGGCGACCAGGCGGTGGGTGGCGACTGCGGCGAACAGCGCCTGCACGTCCTCGGGCACCACATGGGTGCGGCCGAGCAGCAGCGCGTAGGCGCGCGCGGCGCGCAGCAGCGCCAGCCCGGCGCGCGGCGACAGGCCCACGCGCACGCCCGGGTGCTTGCGGCTGCGCGCGAGCAGCGCCTGCACGTAGGCGATCAGCGATTCGCTTACCTGCACCGAATCGACCGCGCGGCGGATCGCCTGCACGTCCTGGCTCGACAGCAGCGCGCGCGCCTGCGCGATCAGGTGGCGGCGGTCGGCGCCGGCGAGCAGGTCGCGCTCGGCGGCTTCGTCCGGATAGCCCAGGTGCAGGCGCAGCAGGAAGCGGTCGAGCTGCGAATCCGGCAGCGGGTAGGTGCCCGACAGGTCGACCGGGTTCTGGGTGGCGATGACGAAGAACGGATCCGGCAGCGGATGGGTGCGCCCGTCGATGGTCACCTGGTGCTCGGCCATCGCCTCCAGCAGCGCGCTCTGGGTGCGCGGCGGCGCGCGATTGATCTCGTCGGCGAGCAGCACCTGGGTGAACACCGGGCCGGGATGGAACTGGAACTGGCGCGAGGTCGGGTCGAACACCGACACGCCGACCACGTCGGCCGGCAGCAGGTCGGAGGTGAACTGCACGCGCTGGAACTCCAGGCCCAAGGTGGCCGCCAGCGCGTGGGCGAGGGTGGTCTTGCCCAGCCCGGGCAGGTCCTCGATCAGCAAATGGCCGTCGGAGAGCAGCGCGACGAAGGCCAGCCGCACCGCCTGCGCCTTGCCGAGCACCAGCGCGTTGACCTGGGCCTGGGCCTGTTCGAGGGCGCTGCGCAGCGCATCGGTTAGGATGATCGCTTCGTGCGTTGCGTTGCTTGCGGTGGTCTTGCCTGCGCTCATCGGGCCTGCCGTCGTAGAAAGCGTGAGGTTGGGAAGCGTGATGCGTGGAAGCGTGGTGCTGGGGCGCGTGGTTCGGAAGGGCGTTGCTGCGAAAAGCCCGATTGCGAAAAAAACTGCTCTGAAAGGCCGTCGTTCTGAAACGCAGCGACTGCGAAAACGCCGCTCCGGCAACACGATGGTGAAGCGCGCGCGATGCAGAATCGATTGCGCAAAACCTTGCGTTGCAACCTTGCGTTGAAGCGCGCGACGTCGAAAATGTCTTTTTTGTCAGGTTCGTGAGCGTCGACCTCGTACCGTAGAACCCGCTTCTGCGATAAGCGTCAACAAAACGCAGTGCGCTGGCGATGCGATGAGACGAGACGTTCCCCAAGATCCAGAGTGTAGCGAGGTCGGGTGCCGATGCGGGACAGGGACGAAGCCAGCGCGATGCGCAATCTGTTCTGGGCGCTGTGGACGCTGGTGCTGCTGCTCAAGCTCGCCGTCGCCGCCAAGCTGCCGTTGTTCGTCGACGAAGCCTTCTATTGGCAGGAAGGCCGGCATCCGGCCGCGGCCTATTCCGACCTGCCGGGCCTGACCGCGTGGCTGGCGCGGCTGGGGGTGGAGCTGGGCGGCAATTCGGCGCTGGCCTTGCGCGCGCCGTTCCTGGCCATCGCCGCGCTGGTGCCGTGGTTGCTGGCGCGGGTGACCGCGCGCGAGTTCGGCGCGCGCAACGGCTGGATCGCCGGCTGCTACGCGCTGCTGCTGCCGCTGGCGGGCACGCTCGGCCTGCTGGCATTGCCCGACGCGATGATGGCGCTGGCGACCTTGCTGTGCCTGGACGCCGGCGCGCGCCTGCTGCGCCAGGTCGATGCGCGCAGCGCGGTCGAGCTCGCCGCCGGCCTGTCGCTGGGCGCGCTCAGCCATTACCGTTTCATTGCCGTGATCGGCGTGGGTTTTGTGGTGCTGTTGCTGCTGCCCGAAGGCCGGCGCGCGCTGCGCGACGCGCGCGTGCTGACCGCGGCGGCGATCGGCGCCTCGGCCTGGGCGCCGCTGGTGGCCTGGAACCTGGACAACGCCGACGCCGGCCTGCGCTTCCAACTGGTCGACCGCCATCCCTGGGCGTTCCATGCCGACGGCCTGTGGTTCGTCGCGATCCAGGCGTTGCTGGTCACGCCGTTGCTGTTCGCCGCGCTGGCCGTCGCCGGCTGGCGCGGCGCGCGCGATCCCTCGCCGGTGACGCGCTATTTCGCCCTGCTCGGCAGCCTGGTGGTGCTGGGCTTCTTCGTGCTCGGCTTCTTCGCCGACACCGAACGGGTCAGCTTCCACTGGCCGCTGCCGGGTTTCATGGCGTTGTTGCCGTTGTTGCCGATGGTGCTGGCGCGCTGGCCGGAGTGGGCGCGCGGATTGACCGCGGCGCTGGCTGCCGCGGCGCTGCTGGCGATGCTGGGCTATTACGTGGCGGTGTCGCGGCCGGAACTGCGCGCGCGCAGCGCCGGCGAGAAGTGGTATCCGGCCAACTTCGCCGGCTGGGACGAGCTAGCGCGCGGCGTGCGCGCGCGCTTGAAGACGATGCCGCCGGGCACGCGCCTGGTCGCCGACAACTTCAAGGCCGGCGCCGAGCTGGGCTTCGCCCTCGACGATCCGCGCATCGCCGTGCTCGATCATCCGATCAACCACAAGCACGGCCGCGCGCCGCAGTTGCGGCTGTGGGGCCTGCACCGCGACGGTCGCGCCGACTGGGGCGCGCAGCCGGTGCTGCTGGTGGTCGGCGCGACCGAGGTCGAATACAAGAATCTGCTGCAGCGCTATCACGACCTGTGCGCGATGGTCGGGCCGCTGCCGCCGCCGCGCATGCTCAACATCGATCACGGCCGCCAGCGGTTCGCGTTGTTCGCCTTCGACGGCGCGCGGCGCGAAGGCGAGTGCACCACCCCGGCGATGGCCTGGATCGACCAGCCCGCCGGCGGCGCGCGGGTCGGGCCGGGCGCGTTCGCGGTCTCGGGTTGGGCGTTCAAGGACGGCGTGGGCCTGGCCAAGGTCGAGATCATGCTCGACGGCCGGGTGGTGGCACAGGCCGATTACGGCCAGGAGCGGCCCGGCGTGCGCGAATACTGGAGCCTGCGCGACGGCCGCCATTCCAGCGATCCGCAGCACCCGCGGGTGGGGTTCAGCGCGACGGTCGAGCTCGACGCCGAAGCGCCCGGCCGCCATTGGCTGGGCCTGCGCCTGCATGGGCGCGACGGCAGCGTCGAGGATTGGGCGGAGCAGCCGATCGATTTGCGTCGGCGTTGAGCGGGCGGGGCTGCGTAGCGCTCGGTCGTTGTTGCGGCGGCGAGCGCGGATGCGGTTTCGACGCGATTGAGTTGTCGCGGTCGCGGCTTGCGCCGCTCCTACAGGTAGGCAGTCGAGGCTTAAGGCAGCGCGTAGCCGGCGCGGCGCAGCAGGCGCGCGGTGGCGATCAGCGGCAGGCCGATCAGCGCGGTCGGGTCGCGCGACTCGATCGCCTCGAACAGGGCGATGCCCAAGCCTTCGGACTTGAAGCTGCCGGCGCAGTCGAACGGCTGCTCGGCATCGACGTAGCGCTCGATCTCGGCCGCGCCGAGTTCGCGAAAGCGCACCACGGTGACGTCGAGTTCGCTCAACGCGGCCTCGCCGTCGCGCAGCACGCACAGCCCGGTGCAAAAGCGCACTTCGCGCCCGGACATCGCACCGAGCTGGGCGATCGCGGCCTCGCGTCCGCCGGGCTTGCCGATCGGCAGGCCGTCGAATTCGGCGACCTGGTCGGAGCCGATCACCCAGGCGTCCGGGCGCTGCGCGGCGACCGCGGCGGCCTTGGCCTCGGCCAGGCGCCAGGCCAGCGCCGAGGGCGCTTCGCCCGGCTGCGGGGTTTCGTCGGTCTCCGGGCGCGCGACCTCGAACGCCAGGCCGAGGCGGCCGAGCAGTTCGCGGCGGTAGCGGGAGGTGGAGGCGAGGATCAGCGGGGTCATCAAGGCGGGCCTGAGCGGAGAGGGGTGAGGAGTGGGTACGGCCCGGCCACCGCTGCGCATGCGCGACTCAGTTCAGCCGGGCCTGCTCGATCTGCACCAGCTGCTGCTCGATCCGCCCGCGCGCGGCGTCGATCGAGGCGCGGACCTCGCCGAGCTGGTTCAGGCTGGCCTGGCGGCCGTGGTCGCGCAGCCACAGGCGCTGGCGCAGCATTTCGCGCATGGCATCGCCGACCGGGTCGCGGCCCTCGTCGCCGGCCACCGCCTCGATCTCGGCGCGGGCGGTGCGCAGGCGCGCCTCCAGCGCGTCGGCGGCGTCGAGCACTTCGCGCACCGCGCGCTGCCGGCGCAGCGGCCGGTAGAGCAGGGCGGCGATCACGGCCGCGGCGGCCACCAGAGTCAGAAACATTAACAGGACTAGGTTCACGGCCGGGACGATGGCGGGGGGCAAGGCCCGGCAGTCTGCACGCGCGGGCCCGCCACGGGCAAATCCCAACCCGGCCCGGGACTTGCGTTTTGACAATGGTTTGACAGCGACCCGATCGGTCTCTACCATTTCGCGGCTTATGTCAGCCGAAGTGCCACCTGGGCGGGTGCCCGAAGTTCTGGATGCCTGGCGCCTGGTGGCGGCACGGCGCGGCGTGGAAGGCCGTCTGCCGTTGTCGGCGCTGTCGCGCCTGGCGGGTCTGCTGTACGACACCGACGGCGAAGTCCGGTTCTCGCTGGACTTCGACACCGACGAACTGCAGACGCCCTACGCCGAGCTGAAGATCGACGCCGCATTGCCGTTGCTGTGCCAGCGTTCGCTGGAGCGGTTCGTGCTGCCGGTGCAGATCGTCCAGCGCCTCGGGCTGATCCGCGACGAGGCCGACGAAGCCGCGTTGTCGCCCGGCTACGAGCCGTTGCTGATGCCCGCCGACGGCATGCTGCAGCCCTCGGACCTGGTCGAGGACGAGTTGATCCTCGCCGTGCCGGTGGTGCCGATGGCGCCCGGCAACGAGGCGGTCGAGCGCGACTGGCCGGCCGACCAGGCCGAGCGGGACGCCGCCAACCCGTTCGCGGTGTTGTCGTCGCTGAAGAAAAACAACTGAGCCAAGCGATAAACCCGCGCGTTTGGTTCACAATACCCAGTTCCAACTCCGACCTGCAGGCATCGAGCGAGTCCTGCTAATCGGGCTTACGCTATCCACCTCAGGTTTCCACCGCTTTTCCGGAGCAAGACCATGGCCGTTCAGAAGTCCCGCGTCACCCCGTCCCGCCGCGGCCAGCGCCGTTCGCACGATGCGCTGACCAGCAAGCAGCTGGCCACCGACCCGACCACCGGCGAGACCCACATCCGCCACCACGTCACCGCCGACGGCTACTACCGCGGCAAGAAGGTGATCGACACCAAGTCGCGCGTCGCCGACGAGGAGTAATCCTCCCGGCCCGCCGCGGCGCGCGCTGGCATAGGCGCGCGTCGCCGCGATCTGGGCCGGCGGAGGATGTCGCCCGACATCGCGCCGGCACCGGTCGGACCGCCCCCGCGGCGAGTCCGTGCGACAACAGACCTGCGGCCGCCGCGGCTTCGTCTTCCGCCAGCTTCGCGCTGGCGGTCCTGTTTCTCGGTGGCCTGCGGGTGCGCGCGCGTTCGCGACGCCGCCGTTGCGCAGGCCGCCCCGGCCATTCCGCGGAGCGGTGATGACAGATCGGATTTACGCCCGTATCGCGGGCACCGGCAGCTACCTGCCGGCCCAGGTGGTGACCAACGACGAGCTGGCCAAGCGCGTCGAGACCAGCGACGAATGGATCCGGACCCGCACCGGCATTCGCCAGCGCCACGTCGCCGCCGAAGGCGAAACCACCGTCGACCTCGCCTATCAGGCCTCGCTGCGCGCGCTCGAAGCCGCCGGCGTGACGCCCGAAGAGATCGACCTGATCGTCCTGGGCACCACCACCCCGGACCTGATCTTCCCGTCCAGCGCCTGCCTGCTGCAGCACCGCCTGGGCGCCAACGGCTGCCCGGCTTTCGACGTCAATGCGGCCTGCTCGGGCTTCGTCTACGCGCTGACCGTGGCCGACAAGTTCATCCGCTCCGGCGCGGCCAAGACCGTGCTGGTCGTGGGTTCGGAAACCCTGACCCGCATGCTCGACTGGACCGACCGCTCCACCTGCGTGCTGTTCGGCGACGGCGCCGGCGCGGTGGTGCTCAAGGCCGACAGCGAGACCGGCATCCTCAGCACCCATCTGCACGCCGACGGCGGCAAGAAGGAACTGCTGTGGAATCCGGTCGGCGTCTCGGCCGGCTTCAAGCCCGAAGAGCACAACGCCGGCGTGCGCGTGCTGATGACCGGCAACGAAGTGTTCAAGCACGCGGTCAAGGCGCTGGATTCGGTGGTCGAAGAGACCCTGGAAGCCAACGGCCTGGACCGCCACGAGATCGACTGGCTGATCCCGCACCAGGCCAACCTGCGCATCATCGAGGCCACCGCCAAGCGCCTGGACATGCCGATGGAGCGGGTGATCGTCACCGTCGACAAGCACGGCAACACCTCGTCGGGTTCGGTGCCGCTGGCGCTGGACGAGGCGGTGCGTTCGGGCAAGGTGCAGCGCGGCCAGCTTTTGCTGCTTGAGGCGTTCGGCGGTGGTTTCACCTGGGGTTCGGCGCTGCTGCGTTACTGATTCGTTACAGGGGCGGCCGCTCCTGCGCGGAGCGGCGTCCCGATCGCGGGCCGGATGCCCGCGCGCGGCGCCACGCACAAGGACTCGCGTCATGGTGACCCGACTGAACCTGCAAGGCCGCACGGCCTGGCTCAAATCCTATGGCGGCGGCAGCCGCCGCCTGCGCTTGCGCGCGCTCGAACTGACCGCGCGCCGCCTCGGCGTGCCTTCGTTGTTGCCGCCGCCGCACCGAGTCGGCGCCGACGCGCGCCAGACCGAACAGCGCCGCCTGCAAGAGCTGGCCGCGGTCGACGTGCGCGTGCCGAGCATCCTCGGCGAGGGCGACACCTATCTGCTGCTCAGCGACATCGGCGAAACCCTGTCGGCGCGCCTGCGCCGCTCGACGCCGGAGCAGGCGTATCGGCTGGTGACCCAGGCCGCGCGTACGCTGGCGCAGGTGCACGCGCGCGGCGGCTACATCGGCCAGCCGCTGGCGCGCAATCTCACCGTCGACGCCGAGGGCCGGATCGGCTTCATCGATTTCGAGGAAGACCCGGCCGAAGTCATGACCGTGCAGCAGGCGCAGATCCGCGACTGGCTGATCTTCGCCGCCGGCGCTTCGCGTTACTTCCGCGATCCCGACCAGGAGCTCAGCGCGATCATCGCCGACTCGCTGCGCGGCAGCGCCGAAGAGGTGCGCCGCGGCCTCGGCGATGCCGCCGACCGGCTCGGTTTCGTGCAATCGCTGACCCGCTGGCTGGGCCGGCGCGCGCGCGGCCTCGGCGGCGCGGTGCAGGCGCTGCGCCGCGCGGCGTGGCTGTGGATGCTGGCCGCCGTGCTGATCGGCCTGGGCGTGGATTTCGCGCCGGACCGCGATTTCGATTCGCTGCGCGAAGTGGCCGAATTCATCGACTGATGCGCGCGGCGCGAGCGCTGCGCGAACAACGGCCGCGGGGCGACCCGCGGCCGTTTTCGCATCCGCATGATCATCGCGATGTTGGCGATCCCCCTGTAGGAGCTGCGCAAGCTGCGACCGCGAAACAACACATGCGACGCAAGCGATGTTTCGCGGTCGCAGCTCGCGCAGCTCCTACAACGAGCATTTTTCATGCGAACGTTTGAATGATCGCCAGTCGATCACGCCGAAACCGCCGATCCCGCACAGCCGCTCGCGTCACTTTGCGACGCGCTGTGACGCCGTACCGCCGAGTACAGACGTTCGCCACTTTTCGCCCGTATCATGCGCGCTTCCAACCGATACGGCAGTGCGTGTGAGCGATCAGCGACTTTCTTTCGTCTTTCCGGGCCAGGGCTCGCAATCGGTGGGCATGCTGGCCGAGCTGTCGGAACTGCACGCGGGTCTGCGCGAGACCTTCGCCGAAGCCAGCGACGGCGCCGGCGTCGATCTATGGGCGCTGAGCCAGGGCGGTCCGGAAGAGATGCTCAACCGCACCGAATACACCCAGCCGGCGCTGCTGGCCGCGGGCGTGGCGGTGTGGCGGCTGTGGCAGGCCCAGGGCGGCGCCCAGCCGGCGCTGCTGGCCGGCCACAGCCTCGGCGAATACACCGCGCTGGTTGCTGCCGGCGCGCTGTCGCTGCGCGACGGCGCCCATCTGGTGCGCCTGCGCGGCCAGCTGATGCAGGACGCGGCGCCGGCCGGAATCGGCGCGATGGCCGCCGTGCTCGGCGCCGAGGACGCCCTGGTCGAGGAGATCTGCCAGGCCGTGTCCGGCAGCGAAGTGGTGGTGCCGGCCAATTACAACTCGCCCGGCCAGATCGTCATCGGCGGCCACGCCGCGGCGGTCGACAAGGCCCTGACCCGGCTGGCCGAAGCCGGCGTGCGCAAGGCGGTCAAGCTGGCCGTCAGCGTGCCCTCGCACACCCCGCTGATGCGCGAAGCCGCCAACCGCCTGGCCGAAGCCATGGCCGGGCTGGACTGGCGCGCGCCGCAACTGCCGGTGGTGCAGAACGTCGACGGCCAGGTCCACGCCAGCGTCGAGGCGATCCGCGAGGCGCTGGTGCGCCAGCTCTACCTGCCGGTGCGCTGGACCGCCTGCGTGCAGGCGCTGGCCGCGCATGGCGCGCAGCGCGCCGCCGAGTGCGGGCCGGGCAAGGTCCTCACCGGGCTGATCAAGCGCATCGACAAATCCATCGACGGCCGCGCCATCGGCACCCCGGCGGAGTTCGAAACCGCCCTGTCCGACTGGCGCTGAACCCGCAGCCGCATCACCGGGCGCAGCGCTACTCAATCGCCGCCTCAGCCTGTAGGCTGGCCGCGCCCGGGCCCCGTGCCCGGCGGGCGGGGTCGCAGGACGCGGCGGTTATCAGCAGCGGCGCCACCACGAGCCAGCACTACGGAGTGAAACCAATGAGCACGACCCCGCTTTCGGGCGAAATCGCGCTGGTCACCGGCGCCAGCCGCGGCATCGGCGCCGCGATCGCCGACGAACTGGCCGCGCAGGGCGCGACCGTGATCGGCACCGCCACCAGCGAATCCGGCGCTAAGGCCATCGGCGAGCGCCTGGCCGCGCACGGCGGCCACGGCCGCGTGGTCGATGTCGCCGACCCGGCCTCGGTCGAGTCGCTGCTCGACGCGGTGGCCAAGGAGATCGGCGCGATCTCGATCCTGGTCAACAACGCCGGCATCACCCGCGACAACCTGCTCATGCGCATGAAGGACGAGGACTGGCAGGCCATCCTCGACACCAATCTCACCAGCGTCTACCGCACCAGCAAGGCGGTGATGCGTTCGATGATGAAGGCGCGCCGCGGCCGCATCATCAACATCGCCTCGGTGGTCGGCGTGACCGGCAACCCGGGCCAGGCCAACTACGCCGCCGCCAAGGCCGGCGTGATCGCCTTCAGCAAGTCGCTGGCGCGCGAGATCGGCAGCCGCGGCGTGACCGTGAACGTCGTGGCGCCCGGATTCATCGACACCGACATGACCCGCGACCTGCCCGAAGACGCGAAGAAGGCCATGTTCGACCAGATCGCGCTGGGCCGCTTCGGCGAACCGGCCGACATCGCCCGCGCGGTGGCGTTCCTGGCCGGCCCCGGGGCCGGCTACATCACCGGCGAAACGCTGCACGTCAACGGCGGCATGTACATGCCGTAAGGCCTTGACGTAGGCTAGTAAGCGATTGAACCCAAAGGGGTTTCGTCGACACCGGGGGCCGGTCTCGCGAAACATCCCGATTCCATTAGACTATCCCATCGAAAAACCCCTCACGGGAGGAGCAGCATCCATGAGCAGCATCGAAGAACGCGTCAAGAAGATCGTGGTCGAACAGCTTGGCGTCAAGGAAGAGGAAGTCACCAACAACGCTTCCTTCGTCGACGACCTCGGCGCGGATTCGCTCGACACGGTCGAGCTGGTGATGGCGCTCGAGGAAGAGTTCGAGTGCGAGATCCCGGACGAAGAGGCCGAGAAGATCACCTCGGTGCAGCAGGCGATCGATTACGTCAAGGCGCACGTCAAGTCGTAATCGGCCGCGACGCAGCCGCGCGCGAGTCCTCGCGCGCGGTGTGCGCCGGCATGCGTTGCGCGACCATCGCACGACCATCGCAATGGATCGATAAGCAACCACCCGGGGCCGCATTGCGGCCCCGTGCTTTTCCGGGGCGTCGATACGCCAGCGTAGCGTAGCGGCAGCTTCGGGCCGTTCGCGGCGCGCGACCGCCGCTCCTGCATCAGAGCTGCATCAAGCAAGACCCGCTTCGAACAAGACCTGCTTCAAACAAGACTGATCCCCAAGAGGTAAGGCTGAATGTCCAACCGTTCCTTCAACCGCCGCGTGGTCGTCACCGGCCTCGGCCTGATCTCCCCGCTCGGCAACGACGTCGCCAGCAGTTGGGACGGCATCGTCAACGGCCGCTCCGGCATCGGTCCGATCACCCATTTCGATCCCGCCGCGTTCACCACCCGCATCGCCGGCGAAGTGCGCGACTTCGACATCACCCGCTACGGGGTGAGTACGAAGGACGCGAAGAAGATGGACGAGTTCATCCATTACGGCGTCGCCGCCTCGCTGATGGCGCTGCGCGACGCCGGCATCGTCGTCGACGACTCCAACGCCGAGCGCATCGGCGCGCTGGTCGGCTCGGGCATCGGCGGCCTGCTCGGCATCGAGGAGCAGACGGTCAAGTACCACGAGGGCGGCCCGCGCAAGATCTCGCCGTTCTACGTGCCCAGCACCATCATCAACATGCTGCCGGGGCAGATCTCGCTGATCACCGGCGCCAAGGGCCCGAACTTCTCCGCGGTCTCGGCCTGCGCCACCTCGAACCATTCCATCGGCATGGCGATGCGCATGATCCAGTACGGCGACGCCGACGTCATGGTCGCCGGCGGCGCCGAGCGCGGCTCCTCGCCGACCTCGGTCGGCGGCTTCTGCTCGATGAAGGCGATGTCGACCCGCAACGACGATCCGACCCGCGCCTCGCGGCCGTGGGACAAGGACCGCGACGGCTTCGTGCTCGGCGACGGCGCCGGCATCCTGATCCTGGAAGAATACGAGCGGGCCAAGGCGCGCGGCGCGCGCATCTACTGCGAACTGGCCGGTTTCGGCGCCAGTTCCGACGCCTTCCACATGACCGCGCCGAGCGAGAACGGCGAAGGCCCGGCGCGCTGCATGGTCTCCGCGCTCAAGGACGCCGGCATCAATCCCGATCAGGTCGGCTACCTCAACGCGCACGGCACCTCGACCCCGCTCGGCGATCTGGCCGAGACCCTGGCGATGAAGCGCGCGTTCGGCGATCACGCCTACAAGATGATGGTCAGCTCGACCAAGTCGATGACCGGGCATCTGCTCGGCGCGGCCGGCGGCGCCGAGGCGATCTTCTCGGTGCTGGCGCTGCACGACGGCATCATCCCGCCGACCATCAACCTCGACGAAGCGGGCGAGGGCTGCGATCTGGACTACGTGCCGAACGTGGCGCGCGAGACGAAGATCGATGTGGCGGTGTCCAATGGGTTCGGCTTCGGCGGGACCAACGGCACGCTGGTGTTCAAGCGGATCTGATCGGCTCGCAACGATCAACGCGAAGGCCCGCGGAGCTTCGGCTTCGCGGGTTTTTTCTTTTTGGGGTTTGGTGCGAACCGCGCGACCGGCGCGGCGACCTGCGCGCCCACGGTAGGATGCGGCCATGGCTCCCGACGACCTCCCCGAAGCGCGTTTTTTCCAGGGCGCCCAGCGCGTCCCCGCGTTGCCCGCGTTCGACCGCGGCCAGGCCTACGGCGACGCCCTGTTCGAGACCCTGCGCGCGCACCGCGGCGAGCTGCCGTGGTGGGACGCGCATTGGGCGCGGCTCAGCGGCGGCGCCCGACGCCTGGGCCTGGCGCTGCCGGATCCGCGGCGCGTGCGCAGCGAGGCCGCCGACCTGCTTGCCGGCGCCGACGGCGTGCTCAAGCTGATCCTCAGCCGCGGCGCGGGCGGCCGCGGCTATGCGCCGCCGGCGCAGGCCGAGCCGGTGTGGACGCTGTCGCGCCACCCGCTGCCGCCGCCCGCGCGCGCCGGCGGCCTGCGCCTGCGCTGGTGCGAGCTGCGTCTGGGCGAGCAGCCGGCGCTGGCCGGGCTCAAGCACTGCAACCGCCTGGAGCAGGTGCTGGCGCGGGCCGAATGGGACGATCCGGACATCGACGAAGGCCTGCTGCGCAACGCCGCCGGCGAGCCGGTCTGCGCCACCGCCGCCAACCTGTTCGTCCTGCACGCGCAACAGTGGACGACCCCGCCGGTGGATCGCTGCGGCGTGGCCGGGATCTGCCGGCAGCGCCTGATCGAACTGAGCGCGGCGCGGGTCGCCGCGCTGACGGCCGACGAACTGCAACGCGCCGATGCGATTTTCCTGTGCAACGCCGTGCGCGGTATCCTGCCCGTGGCGCGGCTCGGCGAGCGGCAATGGGCGCCGCATCCGGCCGTGGCCGGGCTGCGGCGCCGGCTCGGCGACGCCCATCCCGCCTTCGTCCCCGGCGACGACTGAGCCGCCGCACCCGCGGCCGCCGGTCCGCGCCGGCGCGGCGGGCTCAGACCGTTCGATGGAGGTTGCGTGGCGGCAAAGGAAAAGAAGGGCAAGCGCGGCTGCGGTTGCCTGATCGTGATCGTACTGTTGCTGGCGGCGCTGGCCGCGGCCGGCGGCTGGGCGTGGCAGCGTTACCTGAGCTTCGCCGACGCGCCGCTGCAGGGCCTGCAGCCTGACCAGAGCCTGCTGGTGGAGCGCGGCGACTCGCTGCCGGCGGTGGTGCGCAAGCTGCGCGCGTCCGGCGTTGCGGTCGGCGAGGAAATCGAATGGCGGGTGCTGGCCAAGCAGCTCGGCGCGGCCGGGCGGCTGCAGGTCGGCGAGTATTCGCTGGCGCCGGGCACCAGCCCGCGCGCGCTGCTGACCGCGATGCGCGACGGCAAGGTGGTCAGCCACCGCTTCGTCATCGTCGATGGCTGGAACGTGCGCGACTTGCGCGCCGCGCTGGCGCGCGCCGACAAGCTCAAGCAACAAGCCTCGCAGCTCGACGACGCGGCGCTGATGAAGGCGCTGGGCAAGGGTGGGCAGCATCCGGAAGGCCGGTTCCTGCCGGAAACCTATTTCTACACCGGCGGCGACAGCGACCTGGACGTGCTCAAGCGCGCGTCCTCGGCGATGGACAAGGCGCTGGCGGCGTCGTGGTCCGGGCGCGACAAGGACAGCGTGCTCAAGACGCCGTACGAGTTGCTGATCATGGCCTCGATCGTGGAGAAGGAAACCGGCGTGCCGGCCGAGCGCGCGCAGATCGCCGGCTTGTTCGAGCGCAGGCTCAAGCTGGGCATGCGCCTGGAGACCGACCCGACGGTGATCTACGGCATCGGCCCGGCCTACGACGGCAACATCCGCAAGCGCGACCTGCAGACCGACACGCCGTACAACACCTACACCCGCGCCGGCCTGCCGCCGACGCCGATCGCGATGCCGGGGCTGGCCGCGCTCAAGGCCGCGGCCAATCCGGCGCCGGGCGACGCGCTGTTCTTCGTCGCCGCCGGCGACGGCAGCGGCCGCAGCCTGTTCGCCGCGACCTACGCCCAGCACCAGGCCAACGTGCGCATCTATCTGCAGCGCTATCGCCAGAACCAGGGCCGCGGCCAACCGGAAGAGGGCAAGGCGGTGCTGGAGGAAGCGGCCGAAGCGCCGTCCGCCGCGACGCTGCCGGCCGCGCCGGGAGCGGCCCGATGAGCCTGCGCACCTGGCCGCGCTTCGTCACCCTGGAGGGCGGCGAAGGCGCCGGCAAGTCGACCGTGCTGGCCGCGCTGCGCGACGCGTTCGCGCAGGCCGGCATCGATGCGGTGTACACCCGCGAGCCCGGCGGCACGCCGCTGGCCGAACAGATCCGCGGGCTCATGCTCGACACCCACCACGAGCCGGCCAGCAACGAAACCGAACTGCTGCTAGCCTTCGCCGCGCGCGCCCAGCACGTGCGCGCGACCGTGCTGCCGGCGCTGCAACGCGGCGCCTGGGTGCTCAGCGACCGCTTCACCGACGCCAGCTACGCCTACCAGGGCGCCGGGCGCGGCGGCGACGCGGCGTTCATCGCCGAACTGGAGCGGCGCGTGGTCGGCATCCGTCCGCTGATGACTTTGCTGCTGGACGTGCCGGTGGACGTCGGCCTGGCGCGCATGCGCGGCCGCGGCGCCGCCGACCGGATCGAAAGCGAGCGCAACGAATTCTTCGAACGCGTGCGCCGCGGCTACCTCGAACGCGCCGCGGCCGAGCCGAAGCGGTTCCAGGTGATCGACGCCACGCAGCCGGTGGAGGCAGTGGTCGCGCAGGCGGTGGCCTGCCTGCGCCTGCAGATCGAAGTGGTCGGGGAGAGCGTGCAATGAGCGCCGTCTCCAACGCCGCGTTCGCGCCCTGGCAGCGCCGCATCTACGAACAGGCCCAGGCCTCGATCGGCGCCGGCCGGCTCGGCCACGGCCTGCTGTTCTGCGGGCCGGCCGAACTGGGCAAGCGCGCGGTCGCCGAGCGCCTGGCCCAGGGCCTGCTGTGCCGCGAGCGCACGGCCGACGGCGGGCCGTGCGGGCGCTGCCGCAGCTGCCTGCTGCTGGCCGCGGGTACGCATCCGGATTACCAGTTCGTCAGCTTCGTGCCGAACAAGGAAGGCACCCGGCTGCGCACCGAAATCGTGATCGAACAGATCCGCAACCTGTCCGAGCGCTTGTCGCTGACGCCGCAGTACGGCGGCGCGCAGATCGCGATCATCGATCCGGCCGACGCGATCAACAACGCCGCCTGCAACGCGCTGCTCAAGACCCTGGAAGAGCCGGTGCCGGGCCGTTACCTGTGGCTGGTGAGCTCGCATCCGGCGCGCCTGCCGGCGACCGTGCGCAGCCGCTGCCAGCGCCTGGAATTCCGCCTGCCGCCGGCGGACGAAGCGCTGGCCTGGCTCAAGGCACAGGGCCATGCGGACGCCGCCGCGCGCGAGGCGTTCGACGCCGCGCGCGGCCATCCCGGCCTGGCCCACGACTGGCTGACCGGCGAAGGCCTCAAGCTGCGCCGCGAAGTCGCCGCCGACCTGGCCAAGCTCGGCCGCGGCGAAACCTCCGCGCCCGAAGTCGCGCAGCGTTGGGTCGGCGACGAACACGCTGCGCTGCGTCTGCGACACGCGTCGGACATCGCGCTCGCCGAAGCCAGCGCCGGCTTGACCGACCCGGCGCGCGCGCGCAGTCTTGCGTCCTGGTTCGACCGGGCGAACCGCACCCGCGACCTGCTGCGGACCACGGTCCGCGCGGATCTGGCGGTGACCGAATTGTTGATGGCTTGGCGCAGCGACGATGCGCGCCGCGCCGGGGGAGGAAGGGCATGAACGCACCAGCGGGCGCAGCGCGGCAGGGCATCTTGTCGTTGACGATCAAGGACAAGGCGGCGTTGTACAGCGCTTATATGCCGTTCCTGAAGTTCGGCGGCATTTTCGTGGCGACGCCCAAGCGTTATTTCCTCGGCGATGAAGTGTTCCTGCTGCTGACCCTGCCCGAATCCGGCGAACGCCTGCCGGTGGCCGGCAAGGTCGTCTGGGTGACCCCGACCGGCGCTCAGGGCCACCGCACTGCCGGCATCGGCGTGCAGTTCGCCGAGACCGCCGAGGGCGATGCGGTCAAAGGAAAGATCGAGGCCTTGCTGGCCGGCACGCTGGGCGCGGAGCGGCCGACGCATACGATGTGAGCGCGATTTGCGCCGCGTTGCGGGATTGAGCGTTGGCGGCGAACGGCCGAAGCTGTGCGGCACCGCTGCAGTGTGTTGAAAGCCAGGCCCCTGGCGGTTGTTCCGGTTGCGACCGGAATCCAACCGAAGCGACAGAGCTCCGCCGTCGCGTACCGAAGCAACGCCTCTCCCTTGCGATTCCGGCGAAAGCCGGAATCCATATCGCCGTTGCCGTTGCCGTTGCTTTTCGCTCCCCCCGCCGCCCCGAACTCGCCACAGGCAAGCGTAGACCCGAAGGGCGGCGCACAGGATGTGCGCCGTGCGCCACCCAGGCCATGGATGGCCTGTGTGGCGCATCCCTGCGCAAGCTCCGCCCCATAGTGGCTCTTGATTCGAAAACAAGGAAAGCGCCTTTCTTTGGTCACTTTCTTTGGCAAGACAAAGAAAGTGACCCGGCCGCTTGCGGACGGAAGCTTTGGATTTCGGCTTGTCCTCACTCGTTTTGCAGGTAACGAAGAAAGCCCCCGCGGAACGCCCCCCCTGTAGGAGCGACGCAAGTCGCGACCGAGACAACACAACCATCGCGCAGGTGTCGTCGTAGTTGCGAATTCGCAGTCGCGGCTCGCGCCGCTCCTACAGCCGGATACGTAACTCGCCGGAGACCCTGTAGGAGCGACGCAAGTCGCGACCGCGAAGTCGCAACTACGGCAAACTCCGCCTAAGCCCGTTGGTTTCGCTTGACGACAGACCAAGATCAACAGCTTCCGTCCGCAAGCGGCCGGGTCACTTTCTTTGTCCAAAGCAACAAAGAAAGTAACCAAAGAAAGTGCTTTTCCCTGTTTCGAATCAAAAGCCACTATCGTTCGGTGCGTTCGCGGGGATGCGCCACACAGGCCATCCATGGCCTGGGTGGCGCACGGCGCACATCCTGTGCGCCGCCCTATCGGGTCTACGGTTGCCTGTGGCGAGTTCGGAGCGGCGGGGGGAGCGAAGGGCAGAACGGCAGTGGTAGTTGTCGCTGCGAACTGACACAAAGAAAAAGCCGCGCAATGCGCGGCTTTTCCTTTTTCTTTGCAGAGCGGGCTTATCGCCGCAGCGCCGGCGAGTCCCAACCGGGGCGCGGAGCGAACCGCTCGCCATAGCGGGCTTGCAGCTGCTTGAGCCGCGCCAGCACGTTGTCCACGCCGGTTTCGCGCACGTATTGGATCGGGCCGCCGCGGAACGGGGCGAAGCCGGTGCCGAAGATCACGCCGGCGTCGAGCAGGTCGCCGTCGGCGACCACGCCGTCGTGCAGGCAGGCCACCGCTTCGTTGACCATCGGCAGGATCAGGCGGTCTTCCAGGTCGGTCGGCGCCTTGTAGTCCTTCGGCAGTTCGGGCTTCTGCGCGCGGCCGTTTTCCCACTTGTACAAGCCCTGGCCGTCCTTCTTGCCGCGCTTGCCGGGCTCTACGCCGGCCAGCGCTGCGGGCACGGTCAGGCCGAGGAACGGCGCGAGTTCGGCGCCGACGCCCGCGGCCACGTCCAGGCCGACGGTGTCGATCAGTTCGATCGGGCCCATCGGCATGCCGAACTTCACCGCCGCCTTGTCGATCGCCGCGCCCGGGATGCCTTCGGCGAACGCGGTGCCGGCTTCGAGCATGTACGGGAACAGCACGCGGTTGACCAGGAAGCCGGGCGTGCCGGCGACCGGCACCGGCAGCTTGTCCAGCGCGCGACAGAACGCGGCCAGCCGTTGCTCGGTTTCCGGCGCCATGCGGTCGTGGCGGATGATCTCCACCAGCGGCATCAGCGCGACCGGGTTGAAGTAGTGCAGGCCGGCGAACTCGGCCGGACGGCGGATGTGCTCGCGCAGTTCGTCGAGCGGAATCGACGAGGTGTTGGTGGTCAGCAGCGCGTCGGGCTTGAGCTGCGGCTCGACCGCGTCGTAGAGCTCGCGCTTGGCCTCGGGCTTTTCGATGATCGCCTCGATCACCAGGTCGGCGTCCTTCGCGCCGTCGCCGGCGAGGTCGCCCTTGAGCCGCGCCGCCACCGCCGGACGCTTGGCCTCGTCCTTGACCTTCTTGGCGAACAAGGCCTGCGCGCGCTCCAGCGCGCCATCGATGAAGCGCTGCTCGCGGTCGCTGAGGGTGACCTCGAAACCCTTGTAGGCCGACCACGCGGCGATGTCGCCGCCCATCACGCCGGCGCCGACCACGTGCACGTTCTTGATCTTGTGATCCTTGCCGCCCTGGCTCTTGAGCCGCTCCTGCAGGAAGAACACCCGGATCAGGTTGCGCGCGGTCGGCGTGCCCGACAGTTTGACCACCGACTTGCGCTCGGCCGCGAGCAGCGCCTGCACGCCGCCGCTGCTGCGTTCCCAGGTCGAGATCAGCGCGTAGGGCGCGGGGTAGTGATCCTTCTTGGCCTTGCGCGCGACCTGCTTGACCAGCATCGGCGCGAGGATCTTGCGCGCCAGCCAGGTGTTGCTGGCCCAGGCGGTGAAGCGCTGCTTGAACGGACGCTGCGCGCCGTTGAGCGCCAGCGCCGCGGCGGTATCGACCAGCACCGCCGGTTCGGCGGTCTTGTCGACCAGGCCGATCGCGCGCGCGGCCGAGGCCGACAGGCTGCGGCCGGTGAGCATCATGTCGAACGCGGCCGGCGCGCCGACCAGGCGCGGCAGGCGCACGCTGCCGCCCCAGCCGGGATAGATGCCCAGCTTCACTTCCGGCAGGCCGATGCGGGTGGAGGCGTCGTTGCTGGCGACGCGGTAGCGGCAGGCCAGCGAGATCTCGGTGCCGCCGCCCATGCAGAAGCCGTGGATCGCCGCGACCGTGGGGCAGGGCAGTTCGGCCAGGCGCTGGAACACCTGCTGGCCGCGGCGGATCGCATCGCCGACCGTGCCCTTCTCGTCGAAGGTCTGGAATTCCTTGATGTCGGCGCCGGCGATGAAGCCGCTGGCCTTGGCCGAGCGCAGCACCAGGCCCTTGGGCGGGTCCAGCGCCAGACGTTCGAGCAGGCCGTCGAGTTCGATCAGCACCTCCTGGGCGAAGGTGTTGACCGGCGATCCTTCGCGGTCGAAGGAAAGCACCAGCACTCCGTCCGCGCGCAGTTCGGTATGCCAATGGCGGGCGCGTAGCCCGTCAAACGCGGGGAGGCCGTCGAGGGCTGCAGTCATGCCGCACCATCCGTTCAGGTATGGAATAGGCCGCTATCATCCCGATCAGGCTCGGCTGCCGTCAAATCGGCGTCGCCGCGGCCCGGTCCCGCGACCGTCCGGCGGGGCTTTCAGCCGCGGTGCGGGCGTCGGGGATACAGGTTGTGTGACACTTGGCGGTTGCGAGCGGTCGCCGGCGGCCCCATTACTGCGACGATTGAACTTTTGCCCCGACAGGGTTGTCCCATTGCTCGGCCATGCGCCGAGCCGACAGGAGTGCCGGCGCGGTATGGCCGATAACGAGTTGTTGGACCAGGAGCTGGTCAGGCGTGTCCAGCGCGGCGACAGCACGGCCTTCGATGCTTTGGTGCGCAAGTACCAGCATCGGATCACCGCGCTGATCGGGCGCTACATTCCCGACTGGAGCGAATGCCAGGACGTGGCCCAGGAAACCTTCATCCGCGCTTACCGCGCGATGGCGAATTTCCGCGGCGACGCGCAGTTCTATACGTGGTTGCACCGCATCGCCGTGAATACCGCCAAAAACCATCTCGTCGCGCAGAACCGGCGCCCGCCGACCGACGACATCGACGCCGGCGACGCCGAGCAGTTCGAGACCGGCATCCGCCTGCGCGACACCGACACCCCCGAACACGAACTGCTGCGGCAGGAGATCGAGCGCACGGTCATGCGCGTGGTCGAGTCCCTGCCGGAGGAGTTGAGGTCTGCGATCACCCTGCGCGAGGTGGAAGGCCTGAGCTACGAAGAGATCGCGCAGAAGATGAATTGTCCGATCGGCACCGTGCGTTCGCGCATCTTCCGCGCCCGCGAGGCGATCGATACGGAACTTCGGCCCCTCTTGGACAATCAAGACCAAGGTACCCACCGCACCAGGGAGCGCGCTCACTGATGACTTCCACCCCTATCCATAGCGACGAACGCGAGAACCTGAGCGCGCTGTTCGACGGCGAGCTCGACGGCGACGCCGCGCGCTTCGCGTTCAAGCGGCTCGGCCACGACGCGCAATGGCGCGAGGCCTGCGGCCGCTGGCAGCTGTGCGGCGACGTGCTGCGCCGCCGCGCCCACGGCGCGGCCGAGCCGACCCCGGGCTTCGCCGCGGCCGGCTTCGCCGAGCGCGTGGCCGCCGCGATCCAGGCCGACGCCGCGTTGCAGGCCAGCCAGCGCGCCGCCGCGCCGGCGCAAACCGAATTGAAGCCGCGCAAGGCGGCCGGATCGCGTCGCGGCTGGTTCGGCGGCGCGGCGCTGGCGGCCTCGGTGGCGGTGGCGGCGCTGTTCGTGGCGCGGCCGTTCTCCGACGACACCGCGACCGGCGCCGGCGATCCGGCCCAGGTCGCCCAGCAGGCCGCCCAGCCCGCGCCCGCCCAGCCCGCTGCGCCGCAGCAGCCGGTGCCGGCTCCGGCGCCGCAGGCGGTCGCCGCCAACACGCCGGCCGAAACCGGACTGACCTCGGCCGACGCCTCCGGCCTGGCCGCCGGCGCCGCGGTGGCCGTGGCCGAGCTGCCGCGCCGGCTCAACGAGCGCCGTTCGCGCGGCCAGAGCCAGCGCGCCGCGGTGCGCGCGTCCGAGCGCCAGGAAGCGCCGCTGCAGGCCGTTGCCGGCGCCGCGCCGCTGGTCGCCGACGCCCGCGCCACGGCCAATGCCGGCGCCCACCCCAATCCGTTCCGCCCGCAGCAGAGCGAAGCGCCGGCGGGCCGGCCGTGGCCGCGCGCGGCGTTGCCGAACTACCCCAGCAACAGCGCCTACACCGCCAGCTACGGCGGGCCCGGCCTGGCGTCGCCGTCGTTCTACCCGTTCGAGCCGGCGCAGGACGCCGCCGCGCGAACCCGGCCGCCGGTCCAGGAACCGCAGCCGCAGCAGCCCTAAGCTCAGCGGTGCGGGTTCGACCGCACCGCGCCGCCCGGGTCCGCGCCGCCGCCGGCCGGACCCTCCCCCGAAACCTTCCCGCCTGCGCGCTTCGTCCGCGCGACGGGATCGCCTTGCCGCGGTTTTGCCGCGTGTCGCCCCCACCATCGGACCCACCAAGCCGTCTCGAGGCCGCCGCCATGAATCTGCCGATCCCCGCTCCGTCCGCGAACCGTCTGTCCACGACCCTGTCCTTCCGCCGCCGCCGGCCGCTGCAATCGCTGGCCCTGGTCGGCGCGATCATCGCCGCGCTGCCGGTGGCCTGCACCGCGCAGGCGCCGACCGCGCCGATCGCGCCGCCGCCGTCGGCCACCCCGTCCGCGCCGATCGTCGCCGGCCTGCCGGACTTCACCCAACTGGTCCAGCGGGTCGGCCCGGCGGTGGTCAACATCAGCGCCGAGGTCACGCCCAAGCGGGTCGCGCGTTCGCGCAACCAGATGCCGGACGAGGACCAGGTGCCGGAATTCTTCCGCCGCTTCTTCGGCCCGGATTTCCCCGGCCCCGGCGGCGGCCAGGGCCAGGGCCCGCGCCAGCCGCGCGGCGGCGCGCGCTCGATCGGCAGCGGCTTTTTGATCTCGCAGGACGGTTACGTGCTGACCAACCACCACGTGGTCGACGGCGCCGACACGGTCACGGTCAAGCTGACCGACCGGCGCGAGTTCAAGGCCAAGGTGATCGGCAGCGACGAGCAGTCCGACGTGGCCCTGCTCAAGATCGACGCCAAGGGCCTGCCGTTCCTGCGCAGCGCCAACGCCAGCCTGACCAAGGCCGGCCAGTGGGTGGTCGCGATCGGCTCGCCGTTCGGCCTGGACCACTCGGTCACCGCCGGCATCGTCAGCGCGGTCGGCCGCGCCAATCCTTACGCCGACCAGCGCTACGTGCCCTTCATCCAGACCGACGTGGCGATCAACCAGGGCAACTCCGGCGGCCCGCTGCTCAACACCGCGGGCGAGGTGGTCGGGATCAATTCGCAGATCTTCTCCAACTCCGGCGGCTACATGGGCGTGAGCTTCGCCATTCCGATCGACGTGGCGATGAATTCGGCCGAGCAGTTGCGGGCCAAGGGCAAGGTCAGCCGCGGGCAGTTGGGGGTGGTGGTGCAGGCGCTGACCGCCGAAAGCGCCAAGGGCTTCGGCCTGCCCGACAGCAGCGGTGCGCTGATCACGCAGGTCGTGTCCGGCGGTCCGGCCGAGAAGGCCGGGCTGCAGGCCGGCGATATCATCCGCACCGTCAACGGCGCGCAGGTGCGCGAATCCAGCGACCTGCCGCCGCTGATCGGCAACATGGCGCCGGGTTCCAAGGCGCGCCTGGGCGTGTTCCGCGAAGGCAAGACGGTCGAGATCAGCGTGGCGGTCAACGAGCTCGATCCGAACCTGGCCGGCGAGGCCGGCGGCGCGGGCCCGTCCGACCGCGACGGCGCGCCGGCGGCGCCGAGCGCGAAGGGCAACCCGCTGAGCCTGGTCGCCCAGGACGTCGACCCAGCCGCGCGCCAGCGCCTGGGCCTGAAGGCGGGCGAGGGCGTGATCGTGCGCGACCCGGGCGATGCCGGCGACGCCGGCGTGCGTCCGGGCGACGTGGTGCTGTCGGTCGGCCGCACCCCGGTCGGCAACGTCGCCGCGCTCAACCGCGCCCTGGCCGGCGCCCGTCCGGGCCAGACCGTGATGTTGCTGATCCGGCGCGGCGCGCAGACCCAGTTCATCGCGGTCCAGCCGGCCGAGGCCAAGTGATCCGGGCCTGACGGCCGTCGCGGTTGCGCCCGCGGGCGCAGCCGCGGTGGGCCGGGCCTGCTGCGACGCCCGCCGTGCCGAGGCGGGCGTCGTCGCTTCCGGGTTCCGTTCGCGCGCCGGCGTTGGCCGGCCGTGGATGGGGGAGGGGCGTAAAGCCTCGGCCTAGCCCGGCCGATCTTGCCGGGCCGGGTTTGCCCGAGCGGGCGTTCGCCGCGATCCGTGATCCCGTCCGGCCGCGCGCCGGCGGCCGGTTCAGGAGCCGCGAACTCGCAGCGGCGGCTGTGCGACAATATCCCGTTAACTTTCCCGACCGACCCACTCTTTGGAGCCGGCGAATTCCGCGTCGCCCTGCATGCATCTGATCAGAAACTTCTCCATCATCGCCCACGTCGACCACGGCAAGTCGACGCTCGCCGACCGCATCATCCAACTGTGCGGAGGCCTTGAGGCGCGCGAGATGGAAGCCCAGGTGCTCGATTCCAACCCGATCGAGCGCGAGCGCGGCATCACCATCAAGGCGCAGTCCGTGTCCTTGCCGTACAAGGCGAAGGACGGCAACACCTATCAGCTCAACTTCATCGACACCCCCGGCCACGTCGACTTCAGCTACGAAGTCAGCCGCTCGCTGGCCGCCTGCGAAGGCGCGCTGCTGGTGGTCGACGCCGCCCAGGGCGTGGAAGCGCAGTCGGTGGCCAACTGCTACACCGCGGTCGAGCAAGGCCTGGAAGTGGTGCCGGTGCTCAACAAGATCGACCTGCCCACCGCCGACATCGAGCGCGCCAAGACCGAGATCGAAGCGGTCATCGGCATCGATGCCGAGGACGCGGTGGCGATCAGCGCCAAGACCGGCCTCAACGTCGACCTGGTGCTGGAAGCGATCGTGCAGCGCATCCCGCCGCCGAAGCCGCGCGATACCGACAAGCTGCAGGCGCTGATCATCGACTCGTGGTTCGACAACTACCTCGGCGTGGTCTCGCTGGTGCGGGTCATGCAGGGCGAGATCAAGCCGGGCAGCAAGATCCTGGTGATGTCGACCGGCCGCACCCATCAGGTCGACAAGGTCGGCGTGTTCACTCCCAAGCGCAAGGAGCTGACCAAGCTCGGCGCCGGCGAGGTGGGCTGGATCAACGCCTCGATCAAGGACGTGCACGGCGCGCCGGTCGGCGACACCCTGACCCTGGCCGCCGATCCGGCGCCCACGCCGCTGCCGGGCTTCCAGGAAATGCAGCCGCGCGTGTTCGCCGGCCTGTTCCCGGTCGACGCCGAGGATTACCCGGCGCTGCGCGAAGCGCTGGAAAAACTCCGCCTCAACGACGCCGCGCTGCGCTTCGAACCGGAAAGCTCCGAGGCGATGGGCTTCGGCTTCCGCTGCGGCTTCCTCGGCATGCTGCACATGGAAATCGTGCAGGAGCGGCTCGAGCGCGAGTACGACCTGAACCTGATTTCCACCGCGCCGACGGTGATCTACGAAGTGCTCAAGACCGACGGCACCGTGATGCCGATGGACAACCCGGCCAAGCTGCCGCAGTTGAACATGGTCGCGGAAATCCGCGAGCCGGTGATCCGCGCCAACATCCTCACCCCGCCGGACTACATCGGCAACGTGATCAAGCTGTGCGAGGAAAAGCGCGGCGTGCAGATCGGCATCACCTATATGGCGAGCCAGGTGCAGATCAGCTACGAGCTGCCGATGGCCGAGGTGGTGCTGGACTTCTTCGACAAGCTCAAGTCGGTCAGCCGCGGCTACGCCTCGCTGGACTACCACTTCCTGCGTTTCCAGGAAGGTCCGTTCGTGCGCGTGGACACGCTGATCAACGGCGACAAGGTCGATGCGCTGTCGATCATCGTCCACCGCAGCCACGCCGACCGGCGCGGCCGCGAGCTGTGCGAAAAGATGAAAGACCTGATTCCGCGGCAGATGTTCGACGTCGCCATCCAGGCCGCGATCGGCTCGCAGATCATCGCCCGCAGCACGGTCAAGGCCATGCGCAAGAACGTTCTGGCCAAGTGCTATGGTGGCGACATCAGCCGCAAGAAGAAGCTCCTCGAGAAGCAGAAAGAGGGCAAGAAGCGGATGAAGCAGGTCGGCCGGGTCGAGATCCCGCAGGAAGCGTTCCTGGCGGTGCTCTCGACCGACAGCAAGTAGTCGGGCAATCAAGCAATCAGGACGGGAATAGGGAATGGGGAATCGGGACTCGTCGATGCGACGCTCGCGATCCGGGCTCCCCGAGGTTTTCGTCTTCAACCACTATCGTGGCCGGTGGGTGCGGGCATGAGGGAAACGCAGCGGCGCTAGCCGCTTGCGCCTCCCGACTCCCGGCTTCCGGCGGCCTCCAAAGGAAAACGCATGCGTTGGTTCGAAATCGCCCTGGTGTCGCTGACCCTGTTCACCGGCCTGGTGTGGCTGCTGGACAAGATGGTGCTGGCCAAGCGCCGCGCCGCGCGCGAAGGATTGCTCGACGACGGCAAGGAGCCGGTGCTGGTCGACTATTCCAAGGCGTTCTTCCCGGTGCTGGCCGTGGTGCTGATCCTGCGCAGCTTCGTCGCCGAGCCGTTCCGGATCCCGTCGAACTCGATGATGCCGACCCTGCTGACCGGCGACTTCATCCTGGTCAACAAGTTCACCTACGGCCTGCGCCTGCCGATCACCAATCAAAAGGTGCTGGCGATGGGCGAGCCGTCGCGCGGCGACGTGGTCGTGTTCCGTCCGCCGCACCATCCCGAGCAGGACTGGATCAAGCGCATCATCGGCCTGCCGGGCGACAAGATCAGCTACCGCGACGGCCGCCTGACCGTGAACGGCGCGCCGATCGCCTACACCCCGATCGGCTCCTACCAGGGCCGCGGCAACGGCGCGGAAATGACCGGCGCGCAGGAACTGAGCGAGCAGATCGGCGAGCACGTGCACCGCATCCTGCTGCGCACCGAATCGCCGCTGCTGGATCAGGGCGAAGGCGACTGGGTGGTGCCGCAGGGCGAATATTTTGTGATGGGCGACAATCGCGACAACAGCGAGGACAGCCGATACTGGGGTTTCCTGCCGGAGCAGAACCTGCGCGGCCGGGCCTTCCTGATCTGGATGAATTTCGACGAAGGCGTGGATTTTTCCCGAATCGGTAATAGCATTCCCTGACCGGCGCGACGCACCGATGGGGCGGCGCGCGGCGCCGGGGATCGCGGATCGGGGCCGCAGCGGCAAGCCCGGGACGGCGCGGTCGGCAACCAGGATCGGCGGTTCCGCATCGGTTCCGCCGGGATCGGCACTCTAGAGCAAACGGGGATTCAAGCTCATGAAGCGTAATCAGCGCGGCATCACTCTGCTGGGTTTCATCATCACGCTGGCCGTGGTCGGCGTTTTCGCCTACGTCGGCATGAAGCTGGTGCCGATGTACACCGAGTTCTATTCGGTCAAGCGCTCGCTGGCCGACCTGGCCAAGGAGCCCGGCGCCGGGCAGATGGATTCGGCCAAGATCCGCGACCTGTTCTTCCGCCGCATGGACATGAGCTATGTCGAAAGCGTCCGGCCGGAGAACTTCAAGATCCAGCGCACCGACCGCGGCCTGGAAGTGACGGTGACCTACGACGTGCGCCGTCCGCTGATCGCCAATCTCGACGTGATCGGCCATTTCGAAGCCAAGCAGGCGATGACCAGTAAAGAAGGTGACTGATCCGATCTCCCATCGCTTCGCCAGCCCGGCGTTGCTGGAGCAGGCGCTGACTCACCGCAGCGCCGGCGCGCCGCATAACGAGCGCCTGGAGTTCCTCGGCGATGCGCTGGTGAACCTGATCGTGGCCGAAGCGCTGTACCAGCGCTGGCCGCAGGCCGACGAGGGCGCGCTGACCCGCGCCCGGGCCGAACTGGTGCGCGAATCGGCGCTGGCGCCGATCGCGCGCGCGCTGGAGCTGGGCGCGCGCCTGACCCTCGGGCCGGGCGAGATGAAATCCGGCGGCCACCGCCGCGACTCGATCCTGGCCGACGCGCTGGAAGCGGTGGTCGGCGCGATCTATCTCGACGCCGGCTTCGATACTTGCCGCGCGCAGGTGCTGCCGTGGTTCCTGCCGGCGATGGACGCGCTGCCGCCCGCGCACAAGGTCGGCAAGGACGCCAAGACCCGCCTGCAGGAATGGCTGCAGGGCCGGCAGAAAGCGCTGCCGGTGTACGCCTTGCTGTCGGAGAGCGGCGAAGACCACGCCAAGACCTTCCAGGTCAGCTGCACGGTCGCCCAGCCGGCGCTGAGCGCCGTGGGCGAGGCCGGCTCGCGCCGCGCCGCGGAGCAGTTGGCGGCCGAGGACGTGCTGCGGCAGCTCAAGGCGGACGATTGAGCGGCGGGATTCGGGATCGCTTTGGAGCTTGGGGCCCGCCTTTGGCGGGCTTTTTGCTTTTGGGGCCGGTGTCGGGCTTTTCGCTTCGGGGCCGGGCCTGGAGATTGAAGCGCTTGAGGCCCGCCTTCAGGTTTTTGCTCGGATGCCGACCTTCGAAGGCATCGGCGAGGCGGCAAGCCTGCAAGCCCGCAAGCCGCCGCGCTCGCCACCTACCGTCATCCCCGCGAAGGCGGGGATCCAGGGCTTTATCCAGGCATGACTCTGAAGTCTCTGGATCCCCGCCTTCGCGGGGATGACGGTAGGTGGCGGGCACGGTTACTGGTGAGGCTCGGGAACCTGCAGCCGCTCCCAGCGCCGGATCCAGGCTCCTGGACCCACTGCAGCCCCCGATTCCCAACTCCTTAGCCCCTGTTTCGATCCTTCGATCCATCCCCAACCCCCAACCCTCAATTTGCCGTCCCAGCCGCCCAAGCGGACAATTCCCCCCATGACTCCCACTCCGCACCGCGCCGGCTACGTCGCCGTCATCGGCCGACCCAACGTCGGCAAATCCACCCTGACCAACGCCCTCGTCGGCGCCAAGGTCAGCATCGTCTCGCAGCGGCCGCAGACCACGCGCCACCGTCTGCTCGGCATCGCCACATTCCCCGAAGGCCAGCTGCTGCTGGTCGACACCCCCGGCATCCACCGCGAACAGAAGCGGGCGATGAACCGGATGATGAACCGCGCCGCGCGCGGCTCGCTGGAAGGCGTCGACGCCGCGCTGCTGGTCGTGCGCGCCGGCCAGTGGGACGACGAGGACACGCTGGCTTACGACGCCCTGCGCGGCGCCGGCGTGCCGGTGGTGCTGGTGGTCAACCAGGTCGACCGCATCGCCGACAAGACCAAGTTGCTGCCGTACCTGGCCAAGATCACCGAAGGCCGCGAGTTCGCCGGCGTGCATCCGATTTCCGCGCTCAAGCGCAGCGGCCTGGAAGCCCTGGTCAAGAGCCTGCTGGCGCTGCTGCCCGAACAGGACGCGCTGTACGGCGAGGACGAGATCACCGACAAGAGCCAGCGCTTCCTCGCCGGCGAGATGGTGCGCGAACAGCTCATGCGCCAGCTCGGCGAAGAACTGCCGTACGCGACCACGGTCGAGATCGAGCGCTTCGAAGTCGACGGCGCGATGCTGCGCATCGGCGCGGTGATCTGGGTCGAGCGCGACGGCCAGAAGGCCATCGTCATCGGCAAGGCCGGCACGCGCCTGCGCGAGATCGGCGCCAAGGCGCGCATCCAGATGGAGCGCCTGTTCGGTTCCAAGGTGTTCCTGGAAACCTGGGTGCGCGTGCGCGAGGGCTGGTCGGACGACGAGGCCGCGCTGCGGCAGCTCGGTTACGAATGAGGCCGGGAATAGGGGCCTGAGGGAACCGGCGATGGCGGGCGCGGCGCGATAGCGCGTTGCGCGCCGGACACCGAAACTGGGTCAAGCTGCGCCTCCGGCGTAACCCAAAGCGCCAACGTCCCCATCCTTCCCCGATCCCTCATCGCCTGTTCCCCGCTCCTAAGCCATGCGCCTGACCGCGGAACCCGCCTACATCCTGCACGTGCGCCCCTGGCGCGAGACCAGCCTGCTGATTGAAGCCTTGAGCGAGCAGCACGGCCGCGTCGGCCTGGTCGCGCGCGGCGTGCAGGGGCCGAAGAAACAGGTGCTGCGCGCGGCCTTGCAGCCGTTCCAGCACGTGCGCCTGGATGCCTTGCTGCGCGGCGAACTGGCGCGGCTGACCACGGCCGAGGCGGTCGACGCGGCTCCGCGGTTGCACGGCGACGCCGCGCTGGCCGGCTTCTACATCAACGAACTGCTGCTGCGGCTGGTGCCGCGCGGCGATCCGTTCCCGGAACTGTACGAACTCTACGGCCGCACCCGCGCGCGCCTGGACGGGCCGCAGCTGGCGTGGACCTTGCGCCGGTTCGAACGCGACCTGCTCGATGCGCTGGGCTCGGGCTTCGACTGGGGCGCCGATGCCGACGGCGCGCCGATCGATCCGGCCGCGCGCTATCGGCTCGACCCGGAGCAGGGCGCGCGCCGCCTGCTCAGCGACCGCGGCCACGGCGAACGCAGCGCCGCGGCGACCGGGCGCGCGCTGTTGGCGCTGGCCGAGGATCGCCTGCCCGAGGCCAGCGACCTGCCGGGCCTGCGCCATGCGCTGCGCGCGGTGCTGGTCCACCACCTCGGGCCGCGCGGTTTGAAATCGTGGGAAATGATGGCCGAACTGGCGCAGGTGTCGCGGCCGAAGCCGGCGCGCGACGACGGCGGCTAAGCGTTCGCCGGCTGGCGGCGAACGCTGTGGATCGTGCGCGCCGAACGGCTCGCTGCGAACGACTGTTTCGATGCGACCCCGCCCACACCATTCGGTGCGCGGCCGACCCGCTCAGTTGGCCTGCTCGGCCGTTTCCTGCGCCGTGCGCTCGAAGCGTTGCAGCTCGTGCGCCGAATCGGGTTGGGTCTGCAAGGCTTGCACCGCCTGCGCAAGTTTCGCCGCGCCGACGAAGCCGCAACTGGCGCGCAGCTTGTGCAACTCGCCGCGCAGCGCGTCGAGATTGCCGATCCGCGCCGCGGCCAGGATCGCGCGCCGCGCGTTCGGCAGTTCCTGCACGAACAGCTCGCGCAAGGTGGCGATGTGGGCGCGGTTGCCGTTGAGCGCGCGCGCCGCGGCGTCGTCGTCCCACACCGGCGCGGCCGCGTCGTGCAGCGGCGCGGCGGCCAGCGCGTCGTGTTCGGGCAGGTCGAGCAGGCGCCGGATCGCGCCGCGCACCGCGGCCGCCGGCAGCGGCTTGACCAGCACGTCGGAGAAGCCCGACGCGATCAGCCGCGCGCGCACTTCGCTCTCGCCGGTGGCGGTGTGCGCCAACGCGGGCGTGGCCGGATGTGAGCGGCGCAGGCGTTCGAGCAGGTCGATGCCGCTGCCGTCGGGCAGGTGCGCGTCGAACAGCCACAACTGGTAATCGGTGGAGGCGCTCAGCGCCATCGCCGCGGCCAGGCTGTCGGCGCCGTCGACCTGGGCCGGTACCGCCTCTACGGCGGCGGTCAGAAAGGCGCGGCTGGTCGGGTCGTCCTCGACCAACAGCACGCGTGGGACCTGGGAATTCTTCATTGCCGGTTCGCTTCCGCCCGCTATCCTGCTTCCATGCTGCGGCCCATGTTACGCCTACTGATGGGGTTGTCGCTGCCCCTGCTCGGGGCGGCGGCGCTGTGCAGTTTGCCGGCCGCGGCGCAGGCGCGCACCCTCGAGGCGCGCATCGCCAAGGTCGTCACGTCCGTGGCCCGGCTGGAGCAGGTGCGGGTGCGGCTGGCCTGGCCCGACGGCGCCGCGCAGGGCGAACTGGAGCTGCAGGCCGGGCGGATCGACGCGCCGGAACTGGGCTACCGCTTCCAGAACGTGGCCTGGCGCTGCCCGCTGCGCCGCGACGGCCGCGGCGGCTGGCGATGCGCGGGCGAGCTGCGCGCGCCGGGCGGCGCGCCGCTGACGCTGGCGCTGGACCTGGGCGTGGCCAGCACCGACGCGCGCCTGAGCCGCGGCGCCAGCGCGGTCTCGCTGCAACGCGCCGCGGCCACGCCCGACCTGACCCGGATCGACCTGACCCGGGTGCCGCTGGCCTGGACCCAGGCGCTGGCGGCGCAGGCCTGGAGCGAGGGCCGGATCAAGAGCGGCACCCTCGACGGCCGCCTCGACATCGCCGCGCCCGCGCGCGCGCCGCTGCGCATCGCCGGCGAGCTGCGTCTGGCCGGCGCCGGCTTCGACACCCCCGACGGGCTGATCGCCGGGGAAAAACTCGCCGCCGACCTGCGCGTGGACAGCGAACTGGGCGCGGTCACCCGGGTGCGCCTGGGCGGGCGCCTGCGCGACGGCGAGATGCTGTTCGGCAACGCCTACATCGCCCTGCAGGGCAAGCCGGTGGAACTGGACGTGCAGGCCGAAAGCGCGCCCGGCCAGGGCTGGCGCCTGCCGCGCATCGCCTGGCGCGACCCGGGCGCGCTGAGCGCGAGCGGCAGCGCCGCGCTGCGCGGCGATGCCAGCATCGAAGCGCTCGACCTGCAGCTCGACAGCCCCGACCTCGCCCCGCTGCGCGAGCGCTACCTGAGCGGTTTCCTCGGCCTGGCCGGCTTGGCCCAACTGGAACTCTCCGGCGGCCTCGACGCGCAGCTGAGCCTACGCGGCGGCGACCTCTCGCAGGCCAGCGCGCGGCTGCACGAGGTGCGCCTGCGCGACGCGCAGGGGCGGTTCCGTTTCGATGGGCTCGACGGCACGTTGGCTTACTCCGATGCCGCGCCGCGCGAGAGCGAACTGAGCTGGCGCAGCGGCGCGCTGTACGGGTTGGAATTCGGCGCCACCCGTCTGCCGTTCTCCAGCGACCACGGCGAATTCCGGCTGCAGCGCGCGATCTCGTTCCCGATGCTCGGCGGCCGCGTCGGCGCCGACAACCTGCGCTTGCGGCCGCCGGCCGGCGGCAAGGGGCTGGACCTGCGCTTCGGCCTGAACCTGGACAAGCTCGACGTCGGGCAGTTGTCCAAGGCGCTGGACTGGCCGGCCTTCACCGGCGAACTCAGCGGCCGCATTCCCGAAGCGCATTACGCCGACGAGCGCCTGGAGCTCGACGGCGGCCTGGCCATGCAGTTGTTCGGCGGCACCGTGGAAGTGTCGTCGCTGGCGATGGAGCGGCCGCTCGGGGTCGCGCCGACGCTGAGCTCGGACCTGGCGCTGCGCAATATCGACCTGGAATCGCTGACCGGCGTGTTCGGCTTCGGCAGCATCACCGGGCGCCTGTACGGCCGCATCGACAGCCTGCGCCTGGTCGACTGGCAGCCGACCGCGTTCAACGCCGAACTGCACACCGAAAAAACCCGCGGCGTGCGCCAGCGCATCAGCCAGCGCGCGGTGCAGGACCTGTCCAGCGTCGGCGATTCGTCCTTCGTCGGCAGCCTGCAGGACCGGCTGATCGGCTTCTTCGACGACTTCGGTTACGCCCGCCTGGGCATCTCCTGCAAGCTCGCCGACGAGGTCTGCCAGATGGGCGGGCTCGACGCGGCCAAGCCCGGCCCCGACGGCAGGCCCGGCTTCGTCATCGTGCGCGGCGCCGGCGTGCCGCACCTGGACGTGGTCGGCTACAACCACCGGGTCGACTGGCCGACGCTGCTGGAGCGCATGGAGGCGGTCAGCAAGGGCGAGCTCAAGCCGGTGGTGCAATGAAGCCCGCGCCCGCGCCGGCGTAGCCTTGCGGTTCAACGGCGCCGTGGTTCAATGGCCCGCATTCGTTCACTGCCGCGGACGGACCCGCGGCCCGCCGCGCCGGACGCGCACAACCAGAAAGGACCCGCACATGCGCCGTTGGATGGGAGTACCGGTCGCCGCCGTGATGTTGACGGCCTGCGTGACCATCAACGTCTACTTCCCGGCCGCCGAGGCCAAGGAAGCCGCCAAGGAATTCGTCGAGAAGGTCATCGGCGACACGCCGGCGGCGCAGCCCGAGGCCAAGCCCGCCGACGGCGGCAAGCCCGGCGGCAGCGCTTCGCTGCAGCGTCCCCCGCTGCAGTGGGGGCAACTGGCCAGTCGCATCGACTGGTGGTCGGTGGCCGGCATCGGCAGCGCCCGCGCGCAGTCGCCGGACATCTCGATCAAGACCCCGGCGATCCAGGCGATCCAGTCGCGCATGGCCCAGCGCTTCGATTCGCAGCTGCGCGCTCAGTTCGACTCCGGCGCGCTCGGCTTCGCCAGCAACGGCACGGTGAGCGTGCGCGACGCGGCCAAGATCCCGCTGTCGGACCGGGTCGGCGTCAACCAGGCGGTGGCCGACCAGAACCGCGATTCCAACGCGGTCTACAAGGAAATCGCCGTGGCCAACAACCACCCGGAGTGGGAAGGCCAGATCCGCCAGGTGTTCTCGCGCCAATGGATCGAAAGCGCCAAGGGCGGCTGGTGGTATCAGGACGGTGGCGGGGCCTGGAAGCAGAAGTAACCGGCAATCGCCCAGCGCCCAAGCGCAAAGCCCGCCATCGGCGGGCTTTGTCGTTTCTGCGCAGGAGCTTGGGCGCGCAGACGTTCAGGTTTTCCGGCCCCGGCCCGGGATGGCCGAACATGCGACAATAGCCGGCCGTAAAACCCGCCAGCCGCTGTGGCCCGCATCGATCAGACTCCCTTCGAAATCGCCATCTCCGATTTCACCCACGATGGCCGCGGCGTCGGCCGCCGTCCCGATCCCAAGGCTCCCGACAGCGCCGGCAAGGCGGTGTTCGTCACCGGCGCGCTGCCGGGCGAGCGGGTCATGGCCAAGCAGACCGCGCGTTCGCGCAGTTTCGACGAAGCCATCGCCGTGCAGGTGCTGCAAGCCTCGCCCGACCGCGTCGAGCCGCGCTGCGCGCATTTCGGCGTGTGCGGCGGCTGCGCGCTGCAGCATCTGGCCGAGGACAAGCAGATCCTGGCCAAGCAGCGCGTGCTGATGGAGAACTTCGAGCGCATCGGCCACGTCATGCCCGAACGGGTGTTGCCGGCGCTGACCGATTCGGCCTGGGGCTACCGGCGCAAGGGCCGGTTCTCGGTGCGCCGGGTCGAGAAGAAGGACAAGACCCTGGTCGGTTTCCGCGAGAACGATCCGCGCTTCGTCGCCGATATTTCGCGCTGCGAAACCGTGATCCCGGCGATCGGCGACAAGGTCGAAGCGTTGGCCGCGTTGATCGACGGCATGGACGGGCGCCGCGAGATTCCGCAGGTGGAGTTCATCGGCGGCGACCGCATGAGCGACCACAGCGGCATCGCGCTGACCTTCCGCCATCTGGCGCCGCTGTCGGACGGCGATCGCGACAAGCTGATCGCGTTCGGCCGCGAGCACGAGTTCGCGATCTTCCTGCAGCCCGGCGGCCTGGACACGGTGCATCCGCTGTGGCCGGCCGATCCGCAGTTGCAGTTCTCGCTGCCGGATTGGGATCTGCAACTCAAGTTCCGGCCGCTGGACTTCATCCAGGTCAACGCCTCGCTCAACGGCCGCATGATCCAGCACGCGCTGGACCTGCTGGAACCGCAGCCCGAGGACCGCGTGCTCGATCTGTTCGCCGGCCTGGGCAATTTCACCCTGCCGCTGGCGCGGCGCGTGCGCGAAGTGGTCGGCGTGGAAGGCGAGGCCGGGCTGGTCCGGCGCGCGCGTGAGAACGCCGAGCACAACGGTTTGGGCAATGCGCAGTTCTACGCCGCCGACCTCAGCAAGGATCTGCGCAGCGAGCCGTGGATGCGCGAAGGCTTCGACCGCCTGCTGCTGGATCCGCCGCGCTCGGGCGCCGATTTCGTGCTGACCCAGCTGCCGCTCAAGCAGTTCAAGCGCATCGTCTACGTGAGCTGCCATCCGGCGTCGCTGGCGCGCGATGCGGGCTATCTGGTGCGCGAGAAGGGCTGGAAGCTGCGCGCGGCGGGGGTGATGGACATGTTCCCGCATACCGGGCATGTGGAATCGATCGCGATGTTCGAGCGCTGAGGCGTTCGGGTTCGGGTTGTGCTTGCAGTGCCCTGATGCCGTCGTTCCGGCGAAAGCCGGAACCCATTTTGACTTTGCTCTTCGCTCGCGGGGTTTGCGGGCAACAACGCGAGCCGAATAAGAGCCAGATCAAAATGGATTCCGGCTTTCGCCGGAATGACGGCGTTGGGACGTGGGGCGATGGTTTGCATCGTACGGCGGCGCGGGCGATGGTTGCGGCGGCTGCGCGCGGACGGTGGGTTCGGCGTTGTTTTTACTAATTGGAATTCCCGTGGGCATCGAAATCGAACGCAAATTCCTCGTCGTCGGCGACGCCTGGCGCGAAGCCGCGCACAAGGTCGCGCCGATGGCGCAGGGCTATCTCAACGACCTGGCCGCGATGGATAAGGGCGCGATGAAAGCCTCTGTGCGCGTGCGCATCGCCGGCGATGAGGCCTTCCTCAACCTCAAGTCGCGCGAGCTCGGCCACACCCGCGAGGAGTTCGACTATCCGATCCCGGTCGATGATGCGCGCGCGCTGCTGGCGCTGTGCGTGGGCGGGTTGGTCGACAAGCGGCGGCACTATGTCGAGCACGCCGGCTTCGTGTGGGAGGTCGACGAGTTCCTCGGCGACAACGCCGGGCTGGTGGTGGCCGAGATCGAGCTGCCCAGCGCCGATACGGCGTTCGAGCGCCCGGCCTGGGCCGGACGCGAGGTCACCGATTCGTCGCGCTACTACAACCTGGCGCTGTCGACCCGGCCGTTCGCGCAGTGGAGCCCGGCCGAGCGCGCCGGCGAAGACTGATCCATAGCCCCGGGGCCGGCGGCTGTTGCGCAGGGACTGCGGTTGTGGGAGGGACTTCAGTCCCGACGCTTTCCGCTCCGATCGCCGCGACCCGGCACAAGAGCATCGGGACTGAAGTCCCTCCCACAACAGCCCCCTGGCGCCCGACATCCCCGGGATGCCCCGCCGCCCCATCTGCGCGACAATGCGCCCGACGCGCACCGCGCCGTAATCCTCCCTCAGGAGTCCCCGCATGCTCGTGATCGGCGTCGCCGGTACCGAACTCACCGCGCAGGAACGCGACTGGCTGCAGCACGACGCCTGCGCCGGCGTGATCCTGTTCGCCCGCAACTTCGCCTCCCGGGCCCAGGTCGCCGAGCTGTCGCAGGCGATCCGCGCCGCTGCGCCGCGCCCGCAGCTGATCTGCGTGGACCAGGAAGGCGGCCGCGTGCAGCGTTTCCGCGAGGGCTACAGCGCGCTGCCGCCGCTGCAGTTGCTCGGCAAGCTCTACGCCCAGGACCGCGCGGCCGCGCTGGCGCTGGCCGAGGAACACGCGCAGCTGATGGCCGGCGAAGTGCAGGCCAGCGGCGTCGACCTGAGCTTCGCGCCGGTGGTCGACCTGGGCCGCGGCAACCTCGCCATCGGCAACCGCGCCTTCGACGCCGATCCGCAGGTCGTGGCCGAGTTCACCCGCGCCTACATCCGCGGCATGCACGCGCGCGGCATGGCCGCCACGCTCAAGCATTTCCCCGGCCACGGCTCGGTGCTGGCCGACACCCATTTCGACCAGGCCGCCGATCCGCGCAGCCTCGACGAGTTGCGCCGCACCGACCTGATCCCGTTCGTCGCCGGCATCGAAGCCAAGGCCGACGCGGTGATGATGGCGCACGTGTCGTATCCGGCGGTGGCGCCGGAGCCGGCCGGTTATTCGCGCCTGTGGATCGAAGACATCCTGCGCAAGGAGATGGGCTTCCGCGGCGTGGTCTTCAGCGACGACATCGGCATGGCCGCGGCGTTCTCCGTCGGCGGCGTGCGCGCGCGCATCGACGCGCACCTGGACGCCGGCTGCGACGTCGTGCTGGTCTGTCATCCGCAGTTGGTAGAAGAGTCGCTGCAAGCGGTCGCCGGCCGGCCGCTCAACACCGCCGCGCTGCTGGGCCTGATCGGCCGCGGCGCGATGGGCTGGGACGGCCTGATCGCCGATGCCCGCTACGCCGACACCCGCACCCGTTTGGAAGGACTGGCTTGATGAGCGACAACGACCTGGCCCAGGCGCTGGAAAACGCCGACCTGATCTTCGACCGCCGCACCCTGGAGCGCGAGATCGCGCGCATGGCCGTGCGCATCCGCAACGATTACGCCGGCGCGCGTCCGGTCTATCTCACGGTCATGCACGGCGGCCTGCCGTTCGCGGCACAACTGGCGATGGAACTGGGCGAGCGCGGGCTGGACCTGGAGTTCGATTACCTGCACGCCACCCGCTACCGCGGCGCCACCACCGGCGCCGACCTGGTGTGGAAGCACCGCCCGGCCACGCCGCTGCGCGGGCGCCGGGTGCTGCTGGCCGACGACATCGTCGACGAAGGCCATACCCTGCACGCGATCCGCGCCTGGTGCCTGGAGCAGGGCGCGGCCGAGGTGCGCATCGCCGCGCTGGCGGTCAAGGCGCACGACCGCTGCGTGGAAGGCCTGCGCGCCGATTACGTCGGCGTGGACGTGCCCGATCGCTACGTGTTCGGCTACGGCATGGATTTCCACGAGCAGGGCCGCAACCTGCCGGCGATCTACGCGCTGCGCTGAGCGCGCGGCCCGCATCGACGGCGCGCCGCCGCTGCGCGCCTGCATTCCCATCTTCACTTCGAATCCCGCCTCATGACCCAGCCCATCGATCTCGCCGTCATCGGCGGCACCGGCCTCTACCGCATCGCCGAACTGCAGGACGTCGAATCGCACCAGCCGGTCACCCGCTACGGCGCGCCGTCCGGCCCGATCCGGGTCGGCACGCTCGGCGGCCGTCGCGTCGCGTTCCTGGCGCGCCACGGCGAAGGCCATTCGCTGCCGCCGCACCAGATCAACTACCGTGCCAATCTGGCCGCGCTGCAGGCCGTCGGCGCCGGCCGCGTGCTCGCGCTCAATACGGTCGGCGGCATCACCGAACGGTTCGGCCCGCGCGTGCTCGGCTGCCCGGACCAGTTGATCGACTACACCTGGGGCCGTATCTCCACGCTCTGCGAAGAGCCCGGCACCGAAGTGCTGCACGTGGATTTCGGCGAACCGTACACGCGCAGCTTGCGTGCGGCGGTGCTGGCGGCGGCGCAGCGCGCCGGCGTGGCGCTGGTCGACGGCGGCTGCTACGGCGCGACCCAAGGGCCGCGCCTGGAAACCCGCGCCGAAATCGCCCGCATGCGCCGCGACGGCTGCGACCTGGTCGGCATGACCGGCATGCCCGAGGCCGGGCTCGCGCGCGAGTTGGGCCTGGACTACGCCTGCCTGGCGATCGTCGCCAACTGGGCGGCCGGCGCCGGCCCCGATCCGGACGAGGTCATCACCTTGCAGGACGTGCTCGACAACGTCGCCGCCGCATCGTCGGGTTTGCCGGCTTTGCTCGCGGCGTTGCTGGAATCGCATTGAGTCGCCGCACTGAGTAACGGACGCACTGAGCGACCGCCGCACCGAGTGACAGCGGTCGCATAAACGCGAAGACGTGTCGCCGGCGTGGCCGGAAATTTCATCGTTTCACGTGTTCGATGCCGTCACGCTGGGCCGTTGTCATCCATTGGCACAGTTTGCATACTCGGCGGTGCGTCAAACGCCACGCGGCGGCGACGCACGTCAACGCATCCAGCATGAGGTCAATAAGGATATGCAGTACGGCACCGTGAAGTGGTTCAACGACGCCAAGGGCTTCGGTTTCATTTCTCCCGAAGATGGCAGCGCGGATGTATTCGTGCATTTCTCCGCGATCAACGCCAAGGGCTTTCGCAGCCTGCAGGAAGGCCAGCGCGTCAGCTACCAGCTGACCCAGGGCCCGAAGGGCGCGCAGGCTTCGGAAGTCACTCCGCAGGCTTGATCGTTCGCATTGCCCGCCGCGCGGGTTTCGGCGTATCGCCCTACCGTTCCAACGCGGACCGCTCCTGACGGACCGATCCGCCGGACAGTTTCCAAGGCCTCGCTTCGGCGGGGCCTTTTTCTTTGCGCGCGCCTGCGCACCGCCGATGCCGTATCGATGCTGCATCGATGCTGCATCGATGCATCGCGCGTGGCCGTTGTCCGTCCAACACTGAATTGGCGCTCAACCGCGCCGGCCGCGGTTACACGCGGTTACTTCCTCGTTTGCGCGCTGTCGGGAAACAGTGGCCGCCGCCGGCGCTCCGCCGCCGCCGCCGACGACCTACGAGGACTCCCACGTTGAAACTCCCCACGACTCCCTTTTTGCCGAGCCGAGCGCTCGCGGCGACCACCGCGGCCGCCATGGCCTGCGCCTTGCTCGCCGGCTGCGCCAGCGTCAACCGGCCGCGCGCCGACGACGCCGAACTGGTGCGCGAGCGCGAAACCCAGAACGAGTTGATCGTCGAGCGGCAGCTGCGCAGGCAGCGCCGCCTGGACGGCATCGCGTTCGACTTCATGCGCCGCAACGCGCCGTTGTGCGGCAACGACGCGACAGCCGGCGTCGATGCGCGGGTGGCCAATCTGGCCGCCTTTCCCAAGGCCCGGCGCGCCGCCGTCGCGCGCCGGTTCGGCGTCGGCGAGGGTTTGTCGGTGCTGTGGACGCTGCCGGGCGAATCGGCCTTGCGCGAGGGCGACCGGGTGACGTCGATCCGCGGCGTGCCGGCCGAGCCGGGCGAGCGCGGTTTGCGCCAATGGCGCGAGGCCTTGCAGGCCAGCGACGGCGAACTGCGGCTGACGGTGTGGCGCGACGGCCGCGAACAGCCGGTGTCGGCGACGACCCGGCCGGCCTGCGACTACCCGGTGATGGCGAATCCCGATGCCGCCATCAACGCCTTCAACGACGGCGAACAGATCGTCTTCTACGCCGGCATGCTGGATCTGTTCGCCGAGGACCGCGACATCGCCGTCGTCCTCGGCCACGAACTCGCGCACGGCACCCGCGGCCATGTCGCCAAGGGCCGCGCCGCCGCGGTGTTCGGCGCGCTGCTGGACACCGCGCTCGGCGACACCGGGCTGGTCGCCGGCCTGGCCAGTGCGCCGTTCTCCCGGCGCATGGAGGCCGAGGCCGACTACACCGGCCTGTACATGGCCGCCAACGCCGGCTACGACATCGCCCAGGCCGAACGCGTGTGGCGCGAGATCGGAGTTACGGTAGCCTCCAGCGCCGACAAGAAGGCCGCCGACACCCACCCCAGCTCGCCGGAGCGCTACGTCGCGATCCGGCGCACGGTCGCCGAGATCCAGGACCGGCAGCGGGCCGGACGCCCGCTCGCGCCCTAGTCGCTGCGGCGCGGCGGCAGGGCGGGAAAACGCGGGGCTAGAATGGAGCGAACCCCGCAGGAGATGCGCTCACATGGAATCGCTGCCGCCGTTCGCCACCCACACGGTCGACAACCAGCCGCCGCCGTTCGCGCCGCGCGATCTGTGGGCCGACGACGCCGCGCTGCGCGAAGCGGTCGAGCGCGAAGGCGGCGGCGCCTTCGCCGCGCGCCTGCAGCGCTACGGCGCGTTCGCCGGCGACGGGCTGCTGGCGCTGAGCCTGGACGCGCACCGCGACAAGCCGCGCCTGCGCAGCCACGATGCGTTCGGCCACCGCATCGACAAGGTCGAGTTCCATCCGCATTACCACGCGATCATGGGCGCGGCGATCGAGCACGGCGTCGCCGGCCTGTCCTGGCACGAGCCGGTGCCCGGCGCGCACGTGGCGCGCGCAGCGCTGAGCTATCTGCACCATCAATCCGAGCCGGGCACCAGCTGCCCGCTGACCATGACCCACGCCAGCGCGCCGGTGCTGCGCCACGCGCCGGCGCTGGGCGAGTGGATGCGCAAGGCCGCCGCGCCGCACTACGACGGCCGCGACGTCGCCGCCGCCGACAAGCCCGGGCTGACCCTGGGCATGGGCATGACCGAGAAGCAGGGCGGTTCGGACGTGCGCGCCAACCGCACCGTGGCCACGCCGATCGGCAGCGACGAATACGAACTGGTCGGCCACAAGTGGTTCTTCTCCGCGCCGATGTCCGACGGCTTCCTCGTCCTGGCGCAGGCGCCGGGCGGCCTGACCTGCTTCCTGCTGCCGCGCTGGCATCCGCACGGCGGCAAGAACGCGTTGCGGCTGATGCGGCTCAAGGACAAGCTCGGCGACTGGTCCAACGCCTCGTCGGAAGTGGAATTCCAAAATGCCTGGGCGCAGCGCGTCGGCGAGGAAGGGCGCGGGGTGGCGACCATCATCGAGATGGTGATGCTGACCCGGCTCGACTGCATGCTCGGTTCGGCCGGCGAAATGCGCATGGCCCTGAGCCAGGCGCTGCACCACACGCGCCACCGCCGCGCGTTCGGCAAGCCGCTGGCCGAGCACGCGCTGATGCGCAACGTGCTCGCCGACCTGGCGCTGGAATCGGAAGCCGCCACCGCGCTGGCGCTGCGCGTGGCCGGCGCCATCGACCGCGCGCCGCGCGATCCGCGCGAGGCGGCGCTCGCTCGCATCGCCACGGCGATCGGCAAGTACTGGATCTGCAAGCGCGCGCCGGCCTTCGTCAACGAGGCGCAGGAGTGCCTGGGCGGCGCAGGCTATGTCGAGGAATCGCTGCTGCCGCGGATCTACCGCCAAGCGCCGTTGAATTCGATCTGGGAAGGCAGCGGCAACATCCAGTGCCTGGACGTGTTGCGCGCGCTGACGCGCGAGCCCGAAGCCGGGCAGGCGCTGCTGGCCGAACTCGACGCCGCGCGCGGCCGCGACGATGGCTTCGACGCCTACGCCGACGCGCTCGCCGGCGCGCTGGCGGGCGGCGCGGCGCTGCCGGAAGCGCAGATGCGCCTGTGGGTCGAACGACTGGCGCTGGCGCTGCAGGCGGCGTTGCTGCTGCGCGCCGACAGCCCGCTCGCGGCCGCGTTCTGCCGCAGCCGCCTGCGCGGCGAACACGGCCTGGGCTTCGGCACCTTGCCGGACGACCTGGATTTCGTCGCCATCGCCCAGCGCGGGGTGCCGGCGTGAGCGCGCGCATCGCGTGGGCGTTCGCGCTGCTGGCGCTCGGCCTGGCGCCCGCGTTCGCGCGCACGCCGCCGGCGATGGCGGCGAAGGCGCAGCAGGCCGACCGCATCCAGGTCGACAAATCCGAGCGACGCATGCGCCTGTACCGCGACGGCAAGCTGATCCGCACCTATTCGATCCTGCTCGGCGACGCGCCGGCCGGGCACAAGCGCCAGCAGGGCGACGAGCGCACGCCCGAGGGCGATTACCGCATCAGCGGGCGCAATCCCAACAGCCGTTTCCATCTGTCGTTGCGGGTGTCGTATCCGAACGCGGCCGACCGCAAGCAGGCGCAGGCGCGCGGCGTCGATCCGGGCGGCGACATCATGATCCACGGCGGCACGCCGCGCGGTTACACGCGCGACTGGACCGACGGCTGCATCGCCCTGACCGACAGCCAGATCGAAGAAGTCTGGAGCCTGGTCCCGACCGGCACGCCGATCCGCATCGACCCTTGAAGCGCGCGCAGCCTGGACCGCGCTCCAGGCCGGCGGTCGCATCGATTCGTATCGGCGCTTGAGATGCGCGCGGTGCACACTCGCGCGATCGTCCGACATCGGAGTCGTTGGTTATGGGCATGACCTGGAGCGCCACCGCGATGGACCCGGCGCGCGCCGCCGCGCTGCTGGAGCGCGCCGACAGCGTCGAAGCGGAGCTGTACGAACGCGAAGACGCGCAAGCGGCGACCGACGCCTATCTCGACAAGGCCTGGCACGCGATCCATTTCGTGTTGACTGGTTCGGCCTGGGCCGGCGAGGCGCCTTGGGCCTGGGCGGTGTTGGGCGGCACGCCGGTCGGCGAAGATGAAGCCGGCTGGCGCCATCTGCCGGCCGAACAAGTGCGCGAAGTCGCGCAAGCGCTGGCCGGGTTGCCGCCGGCCGAGTTCGCGCGCCGCTACGACGCGCAGGCGCTGGCCGAGGCGCAGATCTATCCCGACGTGATCTGGCTGCGCGACGGCGAGGACGCGCGCGACTACGTGCTGGACTACTACGCGCAACTGAGCGGGTTCTATGCCGCAGCGGCGCAGCGTGGGGACGATGTGTTCGCGACGATCGGTTGAGTGATTGAGCGGTTGAGCGGTGGTTTGCGGCCGGTTCGGCGTGGCTTCGACAGTGCGTGCTTGGGCGGGTTGGTACGCGCGAAGATCGAAGCGGTGGATAGGGTCGCTGTGAAGGGCAGGCCGCTTGCGTTGCGATGAGGCGGCCTGGCCTGCGGATTCGCCTGAATGCGCGTTACAACGGCTTAGTCGCGGGACGGCCAATACCGTCGGTCGCGCAGCGCGGGTAGTGCGGTTCGGCCCGGCGCGATCGGGTGTAAGGTCGCGCCAGGCGGCATCCATGCCGCCACGGGAGGCCCGCCATGCGTGGTTCGCGTAAATCCCAGGCTTTGGCCCTGCTGGCCCTGGCGGTGGTGCCGCCGCCGGCGCACGGCTCGGATTTTTCTCTGGCCTTGTTATGGCTCGGCCGCGGCGCGGGCTTGCTGGCGTTGTGCGCGCTGATGCTGTGGTTGTGGACGCAGGCGCAGCGGCAGTCTTAGCTTGGGGTGCGCAGGCGAGACGCGAGATTTTGGTCCGCAGACTCCTGAGTCACGCCTTGCAGAACGTCATCCCCGCGAAGGCGGGGATCTAGAGACTTCAGAGTCATGCTGCGATGAGGCCCTGGATGCCCGCCTTCGCGGGCATGATGGTAGGTGGGGTTCGCGGCGTTCCTTGCGCAATGTCATTTGCGTGCCTCTTCTGCACCGTCATTGCCGCGTCTCTTCCAGCGCGGCATTCCTGCGTCCCTTTCAGTGCGGCGTCCCTGCGTTCCTTCTAGAACGTCGTCCCCGTATCTCTTCCAGAACGTCATTCCCACGTCCCTGCCAGAACGCCATCCCCGCGAAGGCGGGGATCCAGAGACTTCAGCGTCATGCTGCGATGAAGCCTGGATGCCCGCCTTCGCGGGCATTACGGCAGGTGGAATTCGCGGCGCTTCTCCGCGACGTAATTTCTGTGCCTCTTCCAGGCCGCTATTACCGCATCTGTATCCAGAGCCTCATCCCGCGTTCCCTTCAGAACGTCATCCCCGCGAACGCGGGGATCCAGAGACTTCAGCGCGATGCTGCGATAACGCGTCGGGCAAGAATCCTCACGACTGCAACGACGAACAACGCGCGTCTTCTTTCGTGCATCACGCTACACATGCACGAACAAACACACTTGCCGCGTGCGCTGCAATGCAGCAAGCAACATCGATGCATCAACGCGATGTTCGAATCGATCGATGAATTCGTACAATGCGCAGGCGAATGCGCCGTCTTGTGACACGGCTCGAATTGCGCGTGTGATCCGGCCTCGCGCAAGCGGCTTGCGCTGGCGGCGCGCATCTTTTTATCTGGCATAGCCCCGCGAGGCCGCGCCCAACGACGGCGTTGCGCCTCGCCGCTTACGGGCCGCCGTTCGCGCAACGGCGTTCGCGAAGCCGACCGGCTTCACCGACGATCCCATGAAAGATTCCTCTAGGAGTTTTCGCATGTACGTATCGAACCACCGTTCGCGCCGCGTCGCGCGCGTGTCCGTTTCCTGCCTCGTCGCCGCGCTGGCGGCGATGTCCTGCGGCGCTGCGCTGGCGGCCGATCAGGTCGATCCTCAGCTAAAATTCGCAATGCAGCGCGATCTGGGCATCTTCCCGACCCAGCTGCCGCAGTACCTGCAGACCGAAAAACTCGCGCGCACCCAGGCTGCGGCGATCGAGCGCGAGTTCGGTGCTCAGTTCGCCGGCAGCTGGATCGAGCGCAACGAAGACGGCAGCTTCAAGCTCGTCGCCGCGACCTCGGGCGCGCGCAAGTCGAGCACGCTGGGCGGGGTGGAAGTGCGCAACGTGCGCTACAGCCTCAAGCAGCTGCAGTCGGCGATGGAGCAGCTCGACGCCGGTGCCAACGCGCGGGTGAAGGGCGTCAGCAAGCCGCTCGACGGCGTGCAGAGCTGGTACGTGGATCCGCGCAGCAACGCGGTGGTGGTCAAAGTCGACGACGGCGCGACGGATGCCGGCGTCGACTTCGTCGCCCTCAGCGGCGCCGACAGTGCGCAGGTGCGGATCGAAAGCTCGCCGGGCAAGCTGCAGACCACGGCCAACATCGTCGGCGGCATCGAATACTCGATCAACAACGCCTCGCTGTGCTCGGTCGGCTTCTCGGTCACCCGCGGCGCGACCAAGGGCTTCGTCACCGCCGGCCACTGCGGCACGGTCAATGCGACCGCGCGCATCGGCGGCGCGGTGGTCGGCACCTTCGCCGCGCGCGTGTTCCCCGGCAACGACCGCGCCTGGGTCAGCCTGACCAGCGCGCAGACTCTGCTGCCGCGCGTGGCCAACGGCAGCAGCTTCGTCACCGTGCGCGGCAGCACCGAGGCCGCGGTCGGCGCGGCGGTGTGCCGCTCGGGCCGCACCACCGGTTACCAGTGCGGCACCATCACCGCCAAGAACGTCACCGCCAACTACGCCGAAGGCGCGGTGCGCGGCCTGACCCAGGGCAACGCCTGCATGGGCCGCGGCGATTCGGGCGGTTCGTGGATCACCAGCGCCGGCCAGGCGCAGGGCGTGATGTCGGGCGGCAACGTGCAGTCCAACGGCAACAACTGCGGCATCCCGGCCTCGCAGCGCAGCAGCCTGTTCGAGCGTCTGCAGCCGATCCTGAGCCAGTACGGCCTGAGCCTGGTCACCGGCTGATCGCCGACAAGATCAGCGGCGCCGCGCCTGCAGCGCCGTCGATGCGAACGCCCCGCCTTGCGCGGGGCGTTCGTTTTTCAGCGCGGCGCCGTCGCGGCGCGCGCTACCACTGCGGCCCGTACAGCAGCGGCTCGGCTTCCCACGCGGCGCGGCTCGCCGGCGCGAGTTCGCGCGCGTCGCGGGTACGTTGCGGGTCGAGCTTGAGTGTCACCATCTCGCGCTCGTCGACTTCCTGCGGACGGTAGCCGTTGCGGTGGAGCAGGGCGCCGCTGAGGTTTTTCGCGCTCAGCCGGCCGTCGAATTCGAACAGGTCGCGGCTGGGGCGGCCGTCGTCGCCGCTGTCCTTGCTGTACTCGCGGCCGACGGTGAGCTTGGCGCGGAAGGACAGCTTGCCGCTGGCGGCATCGAAGCGCACGTCCTGCAGCCGCCCGCGCGGGGTGTCGCCGACCATGCCCTGGGAGGAATAGAACAGACCGAACAGCGCGCCGTTCTGGCGATAGAGCTCGACGTCGTAGCCGTAAGCGTGCGGGTCTTCGCTGTGGCTGATGCGCACGTTGCTGTAGACGCCGACGGTTTCGACCTGGGTCGCCGCCGATGCGGTGGGCGCCAGCAAGATCAGCGGCAGCAGGGCGGCAAGAAGGCGAGTCATCGTGGCATCTCGGGGCTGTCGGGTGGGGAGGCGATAACTTGCTTTGCGATCATGCGTGCGGCTTCGCGTCCCGAAAGACCAAACCCGTGTACCAGCGCAGTGTGCAGGTAAAGCCGGCCGCAACGCTGCGCTAGCAGCGCCGCGACGGCCCGTTCCAGGCTCAGGCCCGACTCGGCCAGCGACGACAAGCGGGTGGCGATATCGGCGGCGCGTTCTTTAGCGTCGATGAGCATGACGAACCCGACGGTAGCCGATTCAATCCAGGAACTGCAGCTTGGCCAGTTCCGCGTACAGCCCGCCCTGCGCCAACAGTTGCTCGTGCGTGCCCTCGGCGACGATCCGGCCGCGGTCCATGACCACGATCCGGTCGGCCTTGAGCACGGTGGCCAGGCGGTGGGCGATCACCAAAGTCGTACGGCCCTGCATCAGCGCTTCCAGCGCCTGCTGCACGGCGCGCTCGCTCTGCGCGTCGAGCGCGCTGGTGGCTTCGTCCAGCAGCAGGATCGGCGCGTCCTTGAGCAGGGCGCGGGCGATGGCGATGCGCTGCTGCTGGCCGCCGGACAGGCGCGCGCCGCGTTCGCCCAGCTCGGTCGCCAGGCCCTGCGGCAAGTCGTGGATGAAGTCGGTGGCGTGGGCCGCGCGCACGGCTTCGTCGAGTTCGGCGTCGCTGGCGTCGAGGCGGCCGTAGCGGATGTTCTCGCGCGCGGTGGTGGCGAACACCGTCGCCTGTTGCGGCACCAGGGCGATGGCGCCGCGCAACTGGCTGAGGTCGGCCTCGCGCACATCCACGCCGTCCACCTTTACCGCGCCGTGCTGCGGGTCGTGGAAGCGCAGCAGCATCGAGAACACCGTGCTCTTGCCGGCGCCGGACGGGCCGACCAGGGCGACGGTCTCGCCGGGATTCACATGCAGGCTGAAATCCTGCAGCGCCGGCAGGTCCGGGCGTTGCGGGTAATGGAAGCCGACCTGGTCGAACACGACCTCGCCGCGCACCGGCTGCGGCAGCGTCGTGGGCTGCGCGGGCGGCTGCACCGCGCTGCGCTCGGACAGCAGTTCGCCGATCCGGCCCATGCCGCCGGCGGCGCGCTGCAGGTCGTTCCAGACTTCGGCCAGCGCGCCGATCGAGCCGCCGCCGATCAGCGCATACAGCACGAACTGGGCCAGGGTGCCGCCGGTGAGGCGGCCGGCGACCACGTCGTGCGCGCCCGACCACAGCACCAAAGTGATCGCGCCGAACACCAAGGTGATGGCGATGGCGGTGACCCAGGCCTGGGCGCGGATGCGCTTGCGCGCGGTCTTGATCGCCACTTTCAGCGAATCGCTGAAGCGGCCCTGCTCGTAAGGCTCGCGCGCGTGCGCCTGGACCGTGCGCACCGCGCCGAGGGTTTCGCTGGCCAGGGTGTTGGCGTCGGCGATGCGGTCCTGGCTGGAGCGCGAGATACGTTGCAGCCGGCGCCCGCCGACGATGATCGGCAGCACCGCCAGCGGAATGCCGAGCAGGGCGTAAGCGGCCAGGCGCGGGCTGGTGACGAACAGCATCGCCAGGCTGCCGATGAAGGTGACCATGCTGCGCAGCGCCACCGACATGCTCGAGCCGACCACGCTGCGCAGCAGTTCGGCGTCGGCGGTCAGGCGCGAGACCAGCTCGCCGCTGCGGTTGCGGTCGTGGAAGCCGGCGTCGAGCGCGATCAGGTGGCGGTAGAGCTGCTCGCGCAGGTCGGCGACGACTTTTTCGCCCAGCACCGAGACGAAGTAGAAGCGCGCCGCGGTGGCCAGGGCCAGGGCGATGGCCACTGCGAACAGCAGCAGGAAGGCCTGGTCGATCGCGCCGCTGCCGTGGCCGGCCGCGCTCTGGGCGAAGCCCTGGTCGATCATGGTCTTGAACGCCACCGGCAGGGTCAGGGTGACCGCGCTGGAGGCGGCCAGCGCGAACAGCCAGGCGATGAACAACAGCCGGTACTTGTTCACGAACGGCCACAGGATGCGCAGGCTGCCGATCGGAGCCTTGTCGCGGTTGGATGCGGCCTGGGAGCCGGCGCTGGCGTCGGTCATCGGGTTTTCAGACTGGGGAGGGCGGCGCGCCGGGTTCGTCCAGGCGTACGCGATTACGGGTGGCGTCGCGCAACTGCGCTTTCAAGGCGGGCAGTTGCGCGGCGGGCAAGCGGATGCGCACCCGCGCGCCGGCGGCGTCGAAACGTTCGTCGGCCTTTTCCGCGCCGAAGGCGTTCAGTGTCGCATGGACCGCACCGGTGTCCGCGAACGGATACGCCAGTTCCAGCTCGGCGTAGACCACCAGCTCGCGGCGCGGCGCGCGGCGCAGGCATTCGGCCGCAGCGCCGCCGTAGGCGCGCACCAGGCCGCCGGCGCCGAGCTTGATGCCGCCGTACCAGCGGGTGACCACGACGACGGTCTGATCGCAGCCCTGGCCGTCGATGGCCGCCAGGATCGGCCGGCCGGCGGTGCCGGAGGGCTCGCCGTCGTCGCTGGAGCGGTACTGCGCGCCGATCCGGTAGGCCCAGCAGTTGTGGGTGGCGGCCGGATCGGCGACTTCGGCCAGGAATGCCAGCGCCGCTTCCGGCGAGGCCGCCGGCGCGGCCAGGGCGATGAAGCGGCTGTGCTTGACCTCGAGCGTGTGGCTGGCGCGCTCGGCCAGGGTCGACGCGCTCATCGAAGCGCTCCGCGGCCGCGCGCGGCGGGTGCGCTCATTCGAGCAGCGGCCGCAGATCCTTGGGAATGCGGATGTGCGGGTGGGCGCGGCGGAAGGCGCGCAGGTCCTGCCGGGCGAGGTCGGTCTGGCCGTCGTCGCGGTACTGGCGGATGCGTTCCAGCCATTGCTCGGGCGGCGGCGCGGCGGCGCGCTGCGGCGAGGCGATGCGCGAGCCGGTGACCTGGACCTGGTCCAGGCCGGTGTCGGCGGCGTTCTGCGCCGGCGGCGGAGGCGCTGCGGGAGCCGGCGCCACCGCGCCTGCGGCCGCGGCGGTTTCGGCGTAGGCCGGGGCGCTGTCGGCCCGCGCTTTCTGGCTGGCGGCGGCCGCTGCGGGCGCCGCTGCGCGCTTGGCGGCGGCGTTTTCCTGGCGTTGGCGGCGATCCGCGGCCTCGGCCGGGGCGGCGTCGGCGGGCGCTTGATAGCCGTAGCTGTCCGCGGTCTGCGCGGCGGCCCGGGACCGCAGCGCCGGGGCGGCGGCGGCCGGGGCGGGCGGCGGCGGTGGCGCCGGAATCGGCTCCACGACGGGCTCCACGGCCAGGGCGGGCATCGATTCGGGCATCGGCGGCGCGGCCATCGGCGCGACCTCGCGCTTGAGCTGCAACTGCCCCGGCGGCGCGCTGCGCGCCGGTTCGGCGTTGGCGACCGGCGCCGCGCGCGGCTGCGCAGGCTTGGCCAGCGACGGAGCTTGGTCCGGCAAGGCCACGGCGTCGGCGGCCTTGGCCTCCTGGTCGGACGCGGCTTCGGCTGCGGCGTCCGCCGCCGCGCCGCCCGAGGGCATCGACGCCACTGCGTCGGCGGCGGCTTCGCTCGCTGCGATCGGCGCCTCGGGCGCGGCGGCCGGCATGGCCCGATCCTCGGCGATCTGCGCCTCGCTCAGCGCCTGCGGCGCCTTGTCCTGCGGCCGCAGCTGCCAGGCCACGCCGACGGCCAGGCTCAGCGAGGCGGCCACGCCGATCCAGGCCGGCCAGCGGGATTTGTTCGGTTTCGCGCGCACGGCAGCGGGCGGCGGCGCGGCCTTGGCCGCTGCTGCAGCCACGGGCGCAGCCGCCATCGGCGCGGCAGCGCGCAACGCCGCGGCCTGCGGCGAGGTTTCCTGCGCCGCGGCCGGTTGGCCCACGGCGGCGCGGGCGGCGGCCAGGATCGCGGCGTCCAGCGCCGGCGACGGACCCTCGTGCGGGCCCAGCCGCAGCAGGCGATCGGCCAGCGCGCGTTCTTCCGGCGACAAGGGATCGGGAGCGTCGGGACGGCGGTTCATTCGGTCAACCTCGCGCGCAGCTTGTCCATCGCGTACCGCAGCCTGGACTTCACCGTTTCCCGACCCACCCCCGTAATGGCGCCGATCTCCTCCAGGCTCAACTCCTGCTCCAGGCGCAGCAGCACCACTTCGCGCTGCTCCTCGGGCAATTCCTCGATCGCGCGCTGCAGGCGGCGGCGCTGCTCGAAGTCGGACAGCTCGCGCTCCGGCGTGGTCGGGTCGGGCACGCGCGCGGCGCGCTCGTCGCCGTCCTCCGGCGTCGCCGGGCGGTGCTTGAGCCCGCGCCAGTAGTCGTTCAGCCGGTTGTGCGCGATCCGGAACAGCCAGGTGTTGAACTGCGCGTCCGGCTTCCAGCCCTGGCGCGCGCCGATCACGCGCTGCCACACATCCTGGAAGAATTCGTCGGCCAGGGCCGAATCGCGCAACTGGCGCAGCAAGAAGCGGTACAGCGGGCCGCGATGGCGCGCGTACAGGACCTCGAACGCGCCGGCGTCGCCGGCCGCCCAGGCCAGCATCAACACATCGTCGCTTGCGTCCGCACCGGAGTTCATCGGCGGCAGGTTAAGCGCAGACGGCGCCGACGGGAAGCGCTTGCCTGTCGCGGCCGGGTCGTATAGCGGGATTTGCAGCGCCAGGATCATGACAGGAACCAACGGATCACGGCCGCCGATGGGGTTTGCCGCGGCAAACGCCGACCCAAAGCGGGGTTTGCGGCCTGCCGCGGGGGGAACGCTCGCGTTATCCTTGCGAAAGCTCGACTACGGGCGGTTCAGGACAGGCGGTCCGGTGCGGGGCGATCGGGTGCGGAATGATGCGATGCGAGCGGCAGCGGCGGACTCGCCCGAAGGCGCCTGGCCCGGCCAGGCGCTGGCGGCCGCGTTGCTGGAAGCGCTGCCGTCGGGTTCGCAGATCGCGGTGAGCTGGCGCACTGCGCAGGGCCGGGTCGCCGAATCGTTCACCCCCGGCGCCGACGGCGCGCTGCGCGCCAGCGCGCTGGACCGGCTGGAATGCGATCCGCCGGCCATCGGCGCCTCCGCCGACCGTTACGCCGACCGCATCGAAGCGGCGTGGTGGCTGGAAGACCGCAGCCGCGCCAGCCTGATCGCGCAGATGCCGCGCGCGCTGCCGGCGCCGCTGCGCGCGGCGTGGCTGGCGATGGCGCGGCGGGTGGTCGCCGCCGAACTGGCCGTGCTGCGCGCGCACGCACGCGCCGAGGCGCTGGAGAAATCCGAGCGCCTGCAGCAGGCGCTGTTCGGCATCGCCGACCTGGCCGGCTCGGGCCTGGAGATGAACGACCTGCTCAGCCGCATCCACGGCGTGGTGTGCGGGCTGATGTACGCCGAGAATTTCTACATCGTGCTCTACGACGACCTCGCCGACACGATGCGCTTTCTGTATTTCGCCGACCGCAACGACCCGTACGTGGCCAACCCGCTGCAGGTGATCCGCGGCGAAGACATGCCGACCAGCCTGACGCTGGCCCTGCTGCGCCACGGCGAGCCGCTGCAGGGCAGTTCGGCGCAGTTGCGCGAACGGCTCAACGTGCCCAACGACGAGCACCACGGCCCCGACAGCGCCGACTGGCTGGGCGTGCCGATGCGGCGCGAGGAGCGCGTGTGCGGCGCGGTGGTGGTGCAGAACTACGACAGCGCCGACAGCTACGGCGAGGAAGACCGCGCGCTGCTGGCGTTCGTGGCCCAGCACATCCTCACCGCGCTGGACCGCTTCCGCGCGCGCGAAGAGCTCGAGCGCCGGGTCGCCGAGCGCACCTACGCGCTGCAGCTGAGCAACCGCGACCTGCAGGCCGAGATCATCGAACGCCAGCGCTCCGAACGGCTGCAGCGCGCGCTGTTCCGCATCGCCGAGCTGACCATCACCTCCGACACGCTGGAGCGCTTCTACTCGCAGGTCCACGACGTGGTCAGCGAGCTGCTGTACGCGCGCAACTTCTACATCGCGCTGCTCTCCGACGACGGCGCGCGCCTGCAGTTCCCGTATTCGATCGACGAACGCGACATGATCCGCGAGACCCGCCAGCTCGCCGGCGGCCTGACCGAATTCGTGATCCGCCAGGGCCGGCCGCTGCTGGCCGACCGCCACCGCATCGCCGAGCTCAACAGCCGCGGCGAGGTGCGCAGCCACGGTTCGGCCGCGCACTGCTGGCTGGGCGTGCCGCTGTACCGCGACGACGCCGTGGTCGGGGTGATCGCGATCCAGAGCTACTCGCGCGCGATCAGCTTCAACGCCCGCGACCAGGAACTGCTGACCTTCGTCGCCCACCACATCAGCATCGGCCTGGCGCGCAAGCAGGCCCAGGACCGGCTGCTGACCGCGCACGGCGAGCTCGAACAGCGCGTGGCCAGCCGCACCCGCGAACTGGCCCACACCAACGCCGAACTGGTCGCGCAGATCGGTGAGCGCGAGCGCGCCGAGCGCAAGCTCACCCACCTGGCCCTGCACGATCCGCTGACCGAGCTGCCCAACCGCAGCCAACTGCTGGAACGGCTCGACCACGCGATCGCCCGCGCGCGCCGCGAGCAGCGCCCGTTCGCGGTGCTGTTCCTCGACCTGGACCGGTTCAAGCTGGTCAACGACAGCGTCGGCCACGCCGCCGGCGACGAGCTGCTGGTGGAAAGCGGCCGCCGCATCGTCGGCGCGGTGCGCGGCGACGACATGGTGGCGCGGCTGGGCGGCGACGAGTTCGCGATCCTGGTCGAGCACATCGACGGCCTGAGCGTGGCCGAGGAACTGGCCCAGCGCGTGCTGCGCGCGCTCGGCGAGCCGTGCTGGGTGGCCGGGCGCGAGGTGTTCCCCTCGGCCAGCGTCGGCATCGCGCTGTGGCATCCGCGCTATCGCAGCGGCATCGAGCTGCTGCGCGACGCGGACGCGGCGATGTACCGGGCCAAGGGCGCCGGGCGCGGCCGTTTCGCGGTGTTCGACGAAGAGATGCGCGAGCAGGCCATGCGCATCCTCGACCTGGAAGCCGACCTGCGCCGGGCGATCAACTCCGATGCGTTCATCGCCTACTACCAGCCGATCGTGCGCCTGGACGACGGCGTCGCCATCGGCCACGAAGCGCTGCTGCGCTGGCGCCACGAGAAGCGCGGGCTGCTGCTGCCGCGCGAGTTCATCGGCCTGGGCGAGGACAGCGGCCTGATCGAGGAAGCCGACTGGATCCTCTACGGCCGGGTCGTGCAGGAACTGGCGCGCGGCGGCGAGGGCTACATCTCGGTCAACGTTTCGCCCAAGCATTTCCGCGCCGGCGACTTCGCCGACCGACTGCTGCGCCTGCTCGACGGTGCCGGCGCCGACCCGCGCCGGCTGCGCATCGAAATCACCGAGGTGGCGCTGCTCGACGACGTGCCGCGCGCGCTGCGGATGTTGCGGACGCTGCGCAATCATGGGGTGTTGGCGCAGCTGGACGATTTCGGCACGGGGTTTTCGGCGTTGTCCTACCTGCATCGATTCCCGATCGAGTGTCTGAAGATCGATCAGAGTTTCGTCGCGGGGTTGGTCGGCGAATCGCGGCCTGAAAGCGTGGCGGTGGTGCGCGCGATCCAGGCCTTGGCGGGCACGCTGGGCATCCACACCATCGGCGAAGGCGTCGAGACCCAGGCGCAGCGCTCGGTCTTGCGCGAGCTGGGCTGCGTATACGGCCAGGGCTATCTGTTTGGCCGCCCGGCCGAGCGCATGCACACCATGCAGCCAGCCGTAGGCGAATAGCCGCGTATCGACCTGTAGGAGCGGCGCGAGCCGCCACTGCGACAACACAACTGCGTCGAACCTTGCGCCGTAGTCGCGTTGTCGCGGTCGCGGCTCGCGCCGCTCCTACAAGAGTTTCGCAACGAAAACGCCGCCGGTGCCGGCTGCGACGGGCCTGACTGCGTCGCAGAACGGTACCGGCGGCGTGCGCAACGCCTGTACTCGAAACTTACTGGCTCACCGCCACCTTCGCGGCCGGTTTGAGCTCGCCGATCTGGGCCTTGGCCCGCTCGACCAGACGCACGAACTCGGCGCGCTGGCCCCAGGGATCGGCCGACTTCACTGCGCGCGCCGCGCCGAGGATCTGTTCCCAGCCCCAGCCGTCGTACTGGCTGCCGCCGCGCAGCGCGTCGGCGAACGCGGCGACCGCGGCGGCCATGCGCAGCGAATCGCTGGCCGCGGCGCGCTCGCCCGAGCGCAGGATCGGGGTTTCGATCAACTGGCTGCGGTCTTCGCCCGGGCGCTTGTAGCGCAGCTTGAGGTTGGCCAGCTCGCCGTTGCCCGCGCCCGCGGCCGGCGCGGCCTGGGCATAGCGCAGCGGCGGCAGGCGCGCGGCCTTGGAGCCGACCGGAGTGATCTCGTACAGCGCGGTGACCTCGTGGCCGGCGCCGATGTCGCCGGCGTCGACCTTGTCGTTGGCGAAGTCCTCGCGCTTGAGCAGGCGGTTTTCATAGCCGATCAGGCGATATTCGGCGACCTGCGCCGGGTTGAACTCGATCTGGATCTTGACGTCGCGGGCGATGGTCATCAGCGTCGAGCCCATTTCCTGCACCAGCACCTTGCGCGCTTCCTGCAGGGTGTCGATGTAGGCGTGGTTGCCGTCGCCGACGTCGGCCAGCTTCTCCGACAGCTCATCGTTGTAGTTGCCGGCGCCGAAGCCGAGCGTGGTCAGGGCGATGCCGCTCTTGCGCTGGTCGGCGACCAGCGTTTCCAGCGCGTCGGTGCCGACCGTGCCGACGTTGAAATCGCCGTCGGTGGCCAGGATCACCCGGTTGACGCCGTCCTTGATGAAGCTCTGGCGCGCGGTGGCGTAGGCCAGGCGGATGCCGTCGCCGCCGTTGGTGCTGCCGCCGGCCTGCAGGCGTTCGAGCGCGTCGAGGATCTCCTGTTGCTTGTCGCCCGGCGTCGGCGGCAGCACCAGACCGGCGGAACCGGCGTAGACCACGATGGAGATGCGGTCCTGCGGCCGCAGCTGCTTGGCCAGCATCGAGAACGCGCTCTTGAGCAGCGGCAGCTTGTCGGGCGAATTCATCGAGCCGGAGGTGTCGATCAGGAACACCAGGTTCGACGGCGGCAGCGTCTGCTTGGGCACGTCGAAGCCCTTGATGCCGATCATCAGCAACTGCCGCTGCGCGTTCCACGGCGCCGGCGCCAGTTCGGTGGAGACCTTGAACGGCACCGCGCGCGAGGCCGGCGCCGGGTGGCCGTAGTCGAAGTAGTTGATGAACTCTTCCGCGCGCACCGCATCGGCTGGCGGACGGATGCCGTCGTTGAGCATGCGCCGCACGTTGGCGTAGCTGCCGGTGTCGACGTCGATGGAGAAGGTCGACAGCGGCTGCTCGCTGGCGCGCTGGACCGGGTTGTCTTCGCGCTCGGCATATTTTTCGGTGTTGGCCGGCTGGCTGTAGTACGGCGGCGGAGGCGGCGGTGCCGGCGCGGCGTAGCCGTAACCCACCGATTGCACGGTCATGGCGCGGCGGGCGACGGCGGCCTTGGCCGCGACCGGTGCGCCGACGCGCGAGCCGGTGACGACGACCTGTTCCAGGCGCTGGTCGGCGACCGCGCCGGCCGGCGCGATGCTTTGCGGCTTGGCCGGCGGCGCGGCGGTGGGTTGCGGGACGCCGGCGGCATTGGCGGCGCTGGCGGCCGCATCGACCGGTGCGGCCTCGGCGGGCGCCGGCGCTTCGGCGATGGTTTGGGTCTCGGCCTTGGCGTCGGCGGTGCTGCCGGTGGACTGGCAGCCGGCGAGGGCGAGGGCGGCGAGCAAGGCCGCGCTGAGGCAATGGACGGCGAGGCGAGGCGAGTGCGGACGGACGGCGGCGGACATGTCGGCTTCCCTGGTGTGTGGACCTGGGAAAGCGAACGGGCGGGGTCGGGCGGTGGGGTTAGCTTGGGGCGATTTTTTTGAGGGCGGCGGAAAACGGGCTCCCCCAACACCGTCATTCCGGCGAAAGCCGGAATCCGTTTTGATCTTGGCCTTTCGCTTTCTCGTGCGCAAAGCCAGGGCGAAAAATCAAAATGGATTCCGGCTTTCGCCGGAATGACGGCTGGGAGCTGCGTCGCCGGAACGCAGTTCGTGGCGTCGGCGGCGGCAGATGGGGACTCCGGGCTTCGGAGGGGGCCGGGGTTACGTGGCTTCGGTTGGATCGCGAATAACCAACAACCGCTGCTCGCTCATATCCTCGATCGCATAACGCACGCCCTCGCGGCCCTGGCCCGAATCCTTGACCCCGCCATACGGCATGTTGTCGACGCGGAAGCTCGGCACGTCGCCGACGATCACCCCGCCCACGTCGAGCCGGTCCCAGGCGCGCATGGCGTGGTCGAGGCGGCCGGTGAACACGCCGGCCTGCAGGCCGAAGTCGCTGTCGTTGACCCGCTCGAGCACGGCGTCGAAATCGTCGAACGGCTCGATCAGCGCGACCGGGCCGAAGGCTTCCTTGCGGTACAGCTCGGCGTCGTGGGCGACGTGCTCCAGCAAGGTCGCCGGGATCATCGTGCCCTGGCGCGCGCCGCCGGCGATGCGCTTGGCGCCGCCCTTGAGCGCGGCGTCGATCCAGGCCTGAATGCGCTGCGCCGCCTGCTCGTCGACCACCGGGCCGATGAAGGTTTGCTCCTCGCGCGGATCGCCCATGCGCAGCGCGCCGACCGCGGCCTTGAGCTTCTTGCGCAGCCTGTCGTAGATATCGGCGTGGGCGTAGATGCGCTGCACGCTGATGCAGCTCTGGCCGCTCTGGTAGTAGGCGCCGAACACCAGCCGCTCGACCACGTGGTCCAGGCTGACGCCGGGGTCGGCATCGACGATGCAGGCGGCGTTGCCACCCAGTTCCAGGGTGACTTTCTTCTTGCCGGCGCGGGCCTTGAGATCCCAGCCGATCAGGCCGCCGGTGAAGCTCAGCAGCTTGATCCGCTCGTCCTCGACCAGCAGCGAAGCGTCTTCGTTGGAGCAGCACAGCACCGAGAACGCGCCCTCGGGCAGGTCGGTCTCGGCCAGGATCTCGGCCATGATCAGCGCGCCGACCGGGGTCTTGATCGCCGGCTTGAGCACGAACGGGCAGCCGGCGGCGATGGCCGGGGCGACCTTGTGCGCGACCAGGTTGAGCGGGAAGTTGAACGGAGTGATGAAGCTGCACGGCCCGATCGGCACGCGCTTGACCATGCCGCGATAGCCGCGGGTGCGCGGCGAAATCTGTAGTTCCAGCAAGGTGCCCGGATCGCGCGTGGCCTCGTTGGCGGCGATGCGGAAGGTGTCGATCAGGCGGGTGACTTCGCCGCGCGCGTCCTTGATCGGTTTGCCGGCCTCGATGCACAGCGCCAGCGCCAGTTCCTCGAAGCGCTCGCCGAAGCGGCGCACGCAGTGCTCGAGCACGTCGCGGCGGCGGTCGGGCGCGAATTCGGCCATCGCCTCGCGCGCCTTGTGCGCGGCCACGATCGCCTTGCGCACCGCGGCGGCGTCGGCCATCGCTACGCGCGTGGCGCGCTTGCCGCTGTACTTGTCCAGCACCTCCAGATCGCCGTTGGCAGCGACGGCGCGGCCGGCGAGGTAGTAGGGATAGCTGCTCTTCAAGCCTTTGCCGGGCTTGGCGGCTTTGTTCTTCTTCTCGGACTTGGCCATGCGAATGCTCCGTGGATGGCGCCGCGCTCACACCACCGCGGCGGCGCGCTGGGGAATGTCTTGGTTGAGGATGACGTCGTCGTCGCTGTAATCGATGGGCACCTCGATCAGGTCGACGCCGGGCGTGTCCAGCGCGCGGCGCAGCAGCGGCGCGAACTCGTCGGCGGACGCCGGGCGATGCCCGCGCGCGCCGTAGCTGTGCGCGTACTCGACGAAATCGGGATTGCCCAGGTCCATGCCGAAGCTCGGATAGCGCTCGTGCGCCTGCTTCCACTTGATCATGCCGTAGGCGTCGTCGCGCAGCACCAGCACCACCAGGTCCAGGCCCAGCCGCACCGCGGTTTCGAGTTCCTGCGAGTTCATCATGAAGCCGCCGTCGCCGCACACCGCCACCACCTTGCGGTCGGGGCAAACGATGCGCGCGCCGATCGCCGAAGGCAGGCCGGCGCCCATCGTCGCCAGCGCGTTGTCGAGCAGCAGGGTGTTGGGCTCGCGGCAGCGGTAGCTGCGCGCGAACCACAGCTTGTACAAGCCGTTGTCGAGGCAGACCACGTCGCGTGGCGACAGCTCGCGGCGCACGTCGGCGACCAGGCGCTGCGGCGCCATCGGGAAGCGGTCGTCGTCGGTGCGTTCCTGCAATTGCTCCAGCAGCGCGGCGCGGACCCGGTCGAAATAGCCGAAATCCCAATGCGGCTGCGGCTGCAGCGCTTCCTGCAGGCGCCACACCGAATGGGCGATGTCGCCGATCACCTCGATCTGCGGGAAGTACACCGCATCGACTTCGGCTGCGGCGTAGTTGACGTGGATCACCGTGCGCCGGCCTTCGCGCATGAAGAACGGCGGCTTCTCGATCACGTCGTGGCCGATATTGACGATGCAGTCGGCCGCATCGATGGCGCGGTGGACGAAGTCGTGGTCCGACAGCGCCGCGTTGCCGAGCCACAGCGGGCCTTGCTCGTCGAGCACGCCCTTGCCCATCTGGGTGGTGAAGTAGGGGATGCCGAGCTTGGCGACGAACTGCTCGAGGGTTTTCGAGGTGGTCTTGCGGTTGGCGCCGGCGCCGATCATCACGATCGGATGGCGGGCCTGGGCAATGGCTTCGGCCGCGCGCTCGATGGCCTTGTCCTCGGCCACCGGGCGGCGCGAGAACGAGGCGGGGATCAGCCGCGCCTGGGTCGGGTCGCCGGCGATGTCCTGCGGCAGTTCCAGGTGGGTCGCGCCGGGGCGTTCTTCCTCGGCGCGGCGGAAGGCTTCGCGCACCCGCGCCGGGATGCTGTCGGCGGCGACGATCTGACGCGTGTACTTGGTCAGCGGACGCATCGTGTCGACCACGTCGACGATCTGGAAATGGCCCTGCTTGCTGGTCTTGATCGGCTTTTGCCCGGTGATCATCAGCATCGGCATGGCGCCGAGCTGGGCGTAGGCCGCGGCGGTGACCAGGTTGGTCGCGCCGGGTCCGAGCGTGGACAGGCACACGCCGGCCTTGCCGGTCAGGCGGCCGTAGGTCGCAGCCATGAAGCCCGCGGCTTGTTCGTGGCGGGTGAGGACGAGTTTGATCGAGGAGGTGCGAAGCGATTCGAGCAGATCGAGATTCTCTTCGCCGGGGATGCCGAACACGTATTGCACGCCTTCGGCTTCGAGCGCGGCGACGAACAGGTCGGACGCCTTGGTCATGCGGGACTCCGGGAGACGGAAACGCAGGGCGCCCAGGATCGCGCAAACGGCGTGAGCGAAGGGCGACGGCGATGGAACGGTGCGGGCCGCCCGCAGCTTTCGCCCAACCCGGAAAAGCTGCAGCGCCGGTGGGGCGCGATGGAGGGCTGTTGTGGGAGGGGCTTCAGCCCCGATGCTCTTGTTCCAGATTGCAGTGGACTGGCCGAACAGCGTCGGGCCTGAAGGCCCTCCCACAACAGCGGTAAGGCTCTGCTACAAGAATCAGCCTTCGCGCGGTTCGACCTTGACCCGGATCTGCCCGTCCTGCACCCGCGCCGTCAGCCGGTCGCCCGGGGCGGCGTCGAGCACGCTGCGGACCACGCGCCCGTCTTCGTGCTGGACGATGGCGTAGCCGCGCGCCACGGTGGCCAGCGGGCTCACCGCTTCCAGCGAGCGCGCCAGCCCGCGCAGGCGCAGCGCGTCGCCGTGCAGGCGCCGCGCGACCGCCGCGCGCGGGCGCAGCGCCAGCGCGGCCAGGCGTTCGCGCAAGGAGGCGATGCGCCGGCGCGGATGGTGCGCGCGCAACACCGCGTCGCTGTGGCGCAGGCGCGCGGTCTCGCGTTCCAGGCGCAGGCGCCAGGCCTGTTCGAGCCGGCGCAGCGCATCCTGCTGGCGGCCGCGCAGGGTCGCCAACCGCGCTTGCGGGCGCAGCGCGTTCAAGCGCAGGCCGGCGCGGTCGGTGCGCTGCATGGCCTGGTTCAGGCGCTGCCCGTGCAGATTGCGCAGGCGCGCTTCGAGCACGCGCAGGCGGTGCAGCAGATCCTCGCGCTGCGGCACCAGCAGCTCGGCCGCGACCGAGGGCGTCGGCGCGCGCACGTCGGCGGCGAAGTCGGCCAGGGTGAAGTCGGTTTCGTGGCCGATGGCCGAGACCACCGGCACCTCGCTGGCGGCGATCGCGCGCGCCAGGCGTTCGTCGTTGAACGCCCACAGGTCTTCCAGCGAGCCGCCGCCGCGCGCCAGGACGATCACGTCATAGCGCTGCGCGGCCTGCGCGCGCTGCAGCATCGCCACGATCTTCTCGGCCGCGCCGTCGCCCTGCACCGGCACCGGCAGCACCTCGGCTTCGGCCAGCGGGAAACGCCGGCCGAGCACGCTGAGCACGTCGCGCACCGCCGCGCCGCTGGGCGAGGTGATCACCGCGATGCGTTCGGGAAAGCGCGGCAGCTCGCGCTTGCGCTCGCGGTCGAACAGGCCTTCGGCGGCCAGCCGCGCCTTGAGTTCCTCGAACGCGCGGCGCAGCGCGCCTTCGCCGGCCTCTTCCATGTGGTCGAGCACCAACTGGTAGTCGCCGCGCGCTTCGTACAAGGTCAGCCGGCCGCGCGCGAGCACGCGCAGGCCCTCGCGCGGAACGAACTTCAGCCAGGTGCTCTTGGGTTTGAACATCGCGCAGCGCACCTGGGCGCGCGCGTCCTTGAGGGTCATGTACAGATGCCCGGACGACGGCCGCGACAGATTGCCCAGCTCACCTTCGACCCAGATCAGCGGGAAGGTGTCCTCGAGCAGGTTGCGCGCCAGGGTGTTGAGCTGGCTCGGGGTGAGGACTTCGTCGGGGGAACTGGGGGGCATAAGAAAACGCAAACGACGTAAGTCGCCCGAAGCGAAACAGTTGCGGCGATAGTAACCCGTCCCTCGCGGCGCTTGCGGGGAAGGGTTTGCCGAGTCGGATCGGAAGGCGTCGGGCGTGAAGGCCCTCCCACAAAGGCCCTCCCACCGGAGGCTGAGGCGCTCCTTCCAGAACGTCATCCCCGCGCAGGCGGGGATCCAGAGACTTCAGAGTCATGTTGCGGTGAAGCCCTGGATCCCCGCCTGCGCGGGGATGACGTTCCGGAGGGAGCGCGTTGGCGGGGACGAGCGGGGAGGAGTGCACGGGCGGGGGCGCGCCGGAGGGAGCGAGCCGGCGGGAACGCGCAACCCGGCGCGAGGCCGCCCGGGCTGGCGATTTCCCGCCCCGACCACGCCGAAACCCAAGCCCCGCAAGCCTTCGCGCCCAAGCCGCCGCGTCAGCCGCGCTTCACTCCCGCCGCACAACCGCGCGCCGCGGCGGCGGTACAATGCGGCCCATGAATTCCGATGCCGTCCTGCCTTGCTCGCTCCCTGATTTCGGCCCGTTGCCGCGCCGCCTGACCCGCTCCGTCGTCGTCGGCGGCGTCCAGGTCGGCGGCGGCGCGCCGGTGGTGGTGCAGTCGATGACCAACACCGACACCGCCGATGTCGCCTCCACCACCAAGCAGGTCGCCGAGCTGTGGCGCGCCGGTTCGGAACTGGTGCGCGTCACCGTCAACACCGTCGAGGCCGCCGCGGCGGTGCCGCGCATCGTCGACAAGCTGGCGATGATGGGCATCGAGGTGCCGATCATCGGCGACTTCCACTACAACGGCCATCAGCTGCTCGCCGCCGAACCGGCCTGCGCCGAGGCCTTGGGCAAGTACCGGATCAACCCGGGCAACGTCGGCTTCGGCAAGAAGAAGGACAGCCAGTTCGCGACCTTGATCGAGTTCGCGATCAAGTACGGCAAGCCGGTGCGCATCGGCGCCAACTGGGGCTCGCTCGACCAGGCCCTGGCCGCGCAGTTGATGGACGAGAACGCCAACCGCGCCGACCCGTGGGACGCCGGCAAGGTGTTGCGCGAAGCGCTGATCCGTTCGGCCCTGGATTCGGCCGCGCGCGCGGTCGAGCTGGGCCTGGCGGCCGAGCGCATCGTGCTCAGCGCCAAGGTCAGCGGCGTGCAGGAACTGATCGCGGTCTATCGCGAACTGGCCACGCGCGGCGATTACGCGCTGCACCTGGGCCTCACCGAAGCCGGCATCGGCAGCAAGGGCATCGTCGCCTCCAGCGCCGCGCTCGGCGTGCTGCTGCAGGAAGGCATCGGCGACACCATCCGCATCTCGCTCACGCCCGAACCGGGGCAGGCGCGCAGCAACGAGGTCATCGTCGCCCAGGAACTGCTGCAGACCATGGGCCTGCGCGCGTTCACCCCGATGGTCACCGCCTGCCCGGGCTGCGGCCGCACCACCAGCACCTTCTTCCAGGAACTGGCGCAGACCGTGCAGGAGCACGTGCGCGCCAAGATGCCGGAGTGGAAGATCACCCACCCCGGCGCCGAGAACCTGACCCTGGCGGTGATGGGCTGCGTGGTCAACGGCCCCGGCGAATCGCGCCACGCCAACATCGGCATCTCGTTGCCGGGCACGGGCGAAGCGCCGTCGGCGCCGGTGTTCGAGGACGGCGAGAAGACCGTGACCCTGCGCGGCGAGAACATCGCGCGCGAGTTCGTCGAACTGATCGACGGCTACGTCGAGCGCCGCTACGGCGCGCGCTCCGGCGCGGCGGCGTGAACGAGCGGCCGCGCGCCGACGAGCGCGCGCCCGCCGACGAAGACCGCGCCGCGCTGCGCCGCGGCGCCGGCGACAGCGCGTTCGAACAGGAGGCGCGCTTCGGCCTGGCGCTGCTGCGCCGCCACGTCTGGAGCCTGCTGCTGGCCTTCGCCGGCCTGCTGCTGCCGCTGTGGGCCTTCGCCGAACTGGCCGAGGACATCCACCGCCAGGAAGCGCTGGTGTTCGACGTGCCGGTGCTGCAGTACGCGCACGGGCTGTCGCGCGGGAGCCTGGATTTCCTGTTCGGCCTGCTCTCCAAGCTGGGCTACCAGTGGGGCGTGGTGCCGTTCGATATCGTCCTGGTGCTTGCGCTGACCGTGCTGCGGCGTTTCCGCGAGGCCAGCTTCGCTGCGCTCGCGCTCGGCGGTTCGGGCCTGCTCAACATCGCCGCCAAGCAGTTCTTCGCGCGCGAGCGGCCGTCGCTGTGGGAATCGATCGCGCCGGAGCACAACTACAGTTTTCCCAGCGGCCATGCGATGGGTTCGATGACCTTGGCCGCGGTGCTGATCCTGCTGTGCTGGCCGACGCGCTGGCGTTGGGCGGTCATCGTCTCGATGGTGCCGTTCACGGTCCTGGTCGGCTTCTCGCGCCTGTATCTGGGCGTGCATTACCCCTCCGACATCCTCGCCGGCTGGGCGGTGGCGACCGCCTGGGTCGTGGCGGTGTACCTGCTGGCGTATCGCGGCGGCTTGCACAAGCCGTGGCAGAAAATCGCCTAGCACACGCGTTCGTTATTCCCCGCGCAAGAATTTGTCAAGGCCCATCGGGCAGGGTATTGCGCGTTTCGGCCGCGACACATCACGACATCCGGCACATATCGCAAAGTCCGGGTAGGGTGGTTACTATCGGGGTGCGTTGTGACTTCTAGGGGGAAGTGCAGGCGCAATCGAAATGCCGGCGGGGTGCAGTCCGGCGCATAACTCACTATTTCGTCCCTTCCCCTTCACGGATGCGCACGGTCGGCCGCTGCGGTGGCGCCTTGCGCTTGGCGTTTGGTAGACAACTGGGGAAAGGGGAATGCGCAAGGTAATGAGGAAAACGTCCATCGCCGTGGCGATCGCTGCGGTCGCCGCCGTTGCGGGGGCGATGACGATGTCCGGCGGCGGCGCGAGCCCGTCCGCGGCCACCGGCGCAGCGCCGCCGCCGTCGCTGGCGAGCGAGGCCTCGCTGGACAAGCGCCAGCGCTACATCGTGGTCTACAACGAAGCGCCGCTGAGCACCTACAAGGGCGACCTGCGCGGTCTGCCGGCGCCCAAGCGCCTGGCCGCCGGCGTTTCCGGCGTCGGCCGGCTGGACGTGCACAGCGCTGCCGCGCGCGGTTACGTGCAGCACCTGGGCGAAGTCCAGGCCGATCACGAACAAAGCATCCGCGGCCTGATCGGCCGCAGCCCGCGCGTTGATTTCCGCATGCGCCACGCGCTCAACGGCATGGTCGCCGAACTGAGCCAGAGCGAGGCCGACCGCATCGCCCAGCTCGCCGAAGTGCGCTTCGTCGAGCCGTACATGGAATACAAGCAGGCCACCGATGTCGGCCCGACCCTGATCGGCGCGCCGGCGTTGTGGAACGCCGCCCCGACCGGGTTCCGCGGCGAAGGCATGGTGGTCGGCATCATCGATTCGGGCATCAATTTCGGCAGCCCGGCGTTCGCCGCCGTCGACGACACCGGCTACCACCACGTCAATCCGCTCGGCGCCGGCACGTACCTCGGCACCTGCGCGCCCGGCGGCGTCGACGAAGGCCGCTGCAACGACAAGCTGATCGGCGGCTACGACTTCGTCTGCAACGCGCCGGGCAACCAGTGCGGCGTGGCCAACATCCGCGAGGAGCCCGGCTTCGGCGACACCAACAGCCACGGCAGCCACGTCGCTTCCACCGCCGCCGGCAACGCCTGGACCGCGACCTACCGCGGCCACAACGTCCGCATTTCCGGCGTCGCCCCGCGCGCCAACATCATCGCTTACGACGCCTGCTACACCGAGATCTCGACCAGCCGCGGGCTGTGTCCGAACACCTCGACGGTGCGCTCAATCGACCAGGCCATCGCCGACGGCGTGGTCGACGTCATCAACTACTCCATCGGCGGCGGTTCCAACCCGTGGACGGAAGCGACCTCGCTGTCGTTCCTCAACGCCACCGACGCCGGCATCTACGTCGCCGCGGCCGCGGGCAACGACGGCCCGGCCTCGTACACCAGCGATCACCTCGAACCGTGGGTCGCCACCACCGCCGCGTCGCAGCACGGCCGCGGCACCTTCGCCTGGGTATTGTCGGTGTCCGGCCCCGGCGCCGTGCCCGGCGATCTGCAGGCCATCGAGCTGACCGAAGGCAGCGGCGGCACGCCGTTCACCACCGCGGTTGCGAACAACACCCCGGTCAAGATCAGCGCCGGCATCGACACCGCCAACGACGGTTGCGCCGCGTTCCCGGCCAACACCTTCCAGGGCGCGATCGCGGTGGTCCGCCGCGGCACCTGCAACTTCACCGACAAGGTCTCCAATGCCGCGGCCGCCGGTGCGGTGGCGGTGGTGATCGCCAACAACCAGGTCACCGGGCTGTCGCCGTCGGTGCCCGGCGCTACGGTGCCCGCCTTCGTCGCCAGCCAGGCCGCCAGCAATGCGCTGCGCGACTTCGCCAACGGCAACGGCAACACCAGCACCGGCGGCATCCTGTATCCGTCGGTGATCCTGCGCAATACGCCCGACCAGCTCGCCGACTTCAGCTCGCGCGGCCCGGCCGACACCTTCGACATCATCAAGCCGGAAGTCACCGCGCCGGGCGTGGACATCCTCGCCGTCACCGCGGGCACCACCATCTCCGGGTTCGAGCAGCAGGTCGGCCTGATCAGCGGCACCTCGATGGCTTCGCCGCACCATGCCGGCGCGGCTGCGCTGGTGCGTCAGGCGCGTCCGGGCTGGAGCGTGGCCGAGGTCAAGTCGGCGCTGATGATGACCGCCAAGCAGGAAGTGCTGAAGGAAGACGGCGTCACCCAGGCCGACGCCCACGCGATGGGTTCGGGCCGCATCCAGGTCGACCAGGCGATCCGCGCCGGTCTGGTGCTCAACGAGACCACCGCCAACTACCGTGCGGCCAATCCGGCCAGCGGCGGCGACGTGTCGGCGCTGAACCTGGCCAGCATGGCCAAGTACAGCTGCGCCACCTCGTGCTCGTTCACCCGCACCTTCCGCAACGTGCTGTCGACCCGCCAGACCTGGACCGGCAAGGTGCAGGGCCTGAGCGCGCTGGTCTCGCCGTCGCTGTTCACGCTCAACCCGGGCGAGACCAAGACGGTCAAGATCACGGTGAGCACGAGCGCGCAGGCGTCCAACGGCAACTTCAACTTCGGCAAGCTGGTGCTGACGCCGTCCGGCGGCGACACCACGCAGCCGCTGTTGCGCCTGCCGATCGCCGTGGCGGTGCAGCCGCCGCGTCTGACCGCCACCGAGTCGAGCGCGCTGACCCTGGCGCAAGGCGGTAGCGGCAGCGTGAACCTGCGTCTGGGCAACGTCGGCGGTTCCAACCTGGATTGGCAGATCGACAACACCGGCAGCGGCGGACGCACGCTGGTGGCGCAGTTGCCGAACAACGCCAACGGCCGCCGCTCGACCCGCTTCACCGACGCGGCCTCGGTCGGCGCGCGCGCGCAGCTGTCGGCGGACGACTTCACCCTGACCGACGCCACCGCGATCAGCCGCATCGTCGCCGACGGTTTCGTCAACGGCGGCAACCTGACGACCTCGACCAACATCAACTGGTCGATCTTCCGCGACGTCGGCGGCAATCCCGAAGGCAATCCGGAGTCGACGCCGCAACTGGCGCTGTGGAGCTACACCTCCACCTACAACGGCACCGGCGTGTCGACCTCGGGCTTCGCCACCATCAACCTCAACCTGGCCGCCGCCGGCCAGAACGTGAACCTGGCGCCGGGCCGCTATTGGCTGGTGGTTTCGGTGCGCGCTCCGCTGGCGACGAGCTGGTTCTGGTTCAACGCCACCAGCGGCGACAACGTCTACCGCGGCGCGATCATCAACCCCGATGGCAGCGGCGCGTGGACGGCGACCGCCGGCGCACCCGGCATGGCCTACCAGCTCAGCGGCAGCAACAACTGCGGCGCCACCTGGATCGGCGCGCCGTCGCGCGCGTTCGGCCGCATCGCGGTCGGCGCCAACGTCGACACCACGGTGCAGATCAGCGCCGCCGGCCTCGCGCCGGGCAGCTACTCGGGCTATGTCTGCGTGGCCAGCAACGATCCGCTGCGTCCGAAGGCGGCGCTGCGCGTCGCGCTGACGGTGCAGGCCGCGCCTTGACGGCGCTGCGCGCCGGGCCCCTGCGCGGGCCCGGCGCGCCTGATCCGGCCGGGCCGCATGCGGCCCGCGCCGACGGGTTTTCCGCCGCCGCGCGCGTTCACGGCCGCGCGGCGCGCATCACATTCTTCTGGGGGACAGCTTGAACATTTCGCACAAGACCATTCTCGCCGCCGCGTTGTCGCTGGCCTGCGCCCAGGCCTGGGCGGGCGAACCTTGCGTGCTCGACGACGGCTTCGGCGGCACCACCACCGGCGGCGCCACCGCCACCGGCGGCAGCGCCATCGCCTGCGGCCAGGGCGCCACCGCCAGCGGCGATTTCGCCGTCGCCCAGGGCGCCGGCGCGACCGCCAGCGCCGTCGGCTCGACCGCCGTCGGCGCCAACACCACCGCCTCGGGCGACCAGAGCACCGCGCTGGGCACCGGCGCCACCGCCTCGGCCGCCAACAGCAGCGCGATCGGCGACAGCGCCAGCGCCTCGGGCGAGTTCTCCACCGCCACCGGTTCGTCCAGCGTCGCCGACGGCCAATTCGCCACCGCCAACGGCGCGGGCAGCTCGGCCAGCGCCGACAACGCCACCGCGATCGGCGCCAACAGCTCGGCCAGCGCCGCCAATTCGGTCGCGCTCGGCGCCGGTTCGATCGCCGACCGCGCCAACGCCGTGTCCTTCGGCAGCGCCGGCGCCGAGCGCCAACTGACCAACGTCGCCGCCGGTACCGCCGATACCGACGCGGCCAACGTGCAGCAGCTCAACACCCTGGCCGGCGCGCTCGGCGGCGGCGCCAGCTTCGCCGGCGGCGCGTTCACCGCGCCGACCTATTCGATCCAGGGCGGCAGCTATCGCGACGTCGGCGCCGCCTTCGCCGCGGTCGACGGGCGCCTGACCGATCTGTACGGCCTGGTCGGCAGCAACACCTCCAACTCGGTGGTCTACGACAGCCCCACGCGCGATGCGGTCACCCTGCAGGGCGGCAACGGCACCCGCGTCAGCAACGTCGCCGCCGGCACCGCGCCGACCGACGCGGCCAACGTCGGCCAGGTCCAGGCCGGCGACGCGTCGACCCTGCGCAGCGCCAACGCCTACACCGATTCGCGCGTGAGCCAGATGCTGGCCGCGCCGACCGAGGCGATCAACCGCCTGCGCGACGACATGGAATGGAAGCTGCGCAAGCAGGACCAGCGCATCGACCGGATGGGCGCGATGACCGCGGCGATGGTGCAGATGTCGGCCAGCGCCTCGGGCCTGCGCACGCAGAACCGGGTCGCGGTCGGCGCCGGCTTCCAGGGCGGCGAGCAGGCGTTGTCGATCGGCTACCAGCGCGCGATCAGCGACCGCGCGACCTTCACCGTCGGCGGCGCGTTCAGCGACAGCGAAAGCTCGGCCGGCGTGGGCCTGGGCTTCGGTTGGTGATCGATCCCGATGCGGCGCCGCGACGGCGCCGCATCGATACGCGACGGCGCCCTGCGGGGCGCCGTTTTCGTTTGTGCGGCCTTCGCCGCAGACATCGCCCAGGCGCGCCGCCGTCGGCGAATGCATTGCGTTGCGCAGACCGACTGGCGGTGCGCCATCGCAAGGCGGACTGTCCGGCGACAAGATCGATGGCGGTCGTCTTGCGACCCAGGGCATGAGGCCGGTCGGAGCGCTCGCATCGAGGCGTTCGGCGGCCGCAAAGGCGATGCCGCGTCAGTTCGGGCTCGCGGCGCGCTCCACCAGTTTCAACTCCGGTTGAGCCAGCGCCCATTCCGGGTCGTGTTGCATGTGGAAGTCCCATCCGCGGATGGGGGCGTCCTGCGAGGTCGGCGCTTGCAGCGTGCCGTTCGCGGCATCGGCGTCTTTGATGCGAAACAAAAGCACGCGTTCGCCGCGCGCGGTGATGCGCGCGAGGAATATCGCGTTGTCGGCGGCTTGCAATCGCGGCGCGAGATCTTCTTCGAATCGCCGCAAGACGCCCGCTTCCTCGACCGTCGGCATGCCATAGGCGTTTGTGAACTCGCAGTCGATGACGATCCGCAAATGCCACGCAAAGGCCGCGCGCTCCCGGAAGGAGCGCAGCGACGAATTGACGACGACGACCGCAGGGTCGTTTCCGAGGGTGGTTTCGATCAGCGCGTAACGGGGTTCGGGAATCATTCGCAAGCTCGCTCGGGGATCGGTCGCGGGTTTGGCGCTGGCGGCTCGGTCCGCGCGAATTCGGTGCGGCTCAGGTGGGCGTCGACGATGCGGAAGGCAGCCTATTCCCAGAGCGGGTTCGCGTTCAAGCGGTGAGCCAGAATGCCGAGCTGGGTTTGAATCGGTGCAACCGCAATCGACGCGGGCGCGATTCGATGCCCGGCGATATCGTCTCGCGCCGCAGCCAGGCAAGCGCGCCGTGAAAGACGCGGCTTAGGCCGGGCATTTTCATCGATACGCGAACGCTTCGTCGTCGTTTCGCGCATCTGCGCGATCGGATGCGCGCTTTCGCCGCGCATGCTCGTATGCGAGTCCGATGAACGCATTGCGCGCACGCGCGGAGCCGAGCGTCCCGGGTTCACCATTCGCAGCCGCACTGTAACCGCTGCAGGCGCTGCCGTTTAGGCAAGTGAAGTTTCACCGTCGCAACATGCTGCACCTGCATATGTAACCAAATGCGATTTGTGCGCATGATCACGCCGAAATCTTCCCGCCTCTTGCAGTGTTCGGCGTGGGTAGGAAGGTTCGGCCCGGCGCTGTCGCGCACGGGCACGGTGACAGGAGCGATCGGCCGATGCGCGGTGTGCGCGTCGGCTCACGGACGACGCTCGATCACGGCGATCCCTCCCTGGCCCAACCCTTGAACCGCGACCTGCGCCTGTTGACAGGGAACAGGCGTGGGGCGGTTTCTTCGCGAACGATACGTGGAGTACCTCCCGATGCCTAACGCAAAGAACCGACTGACTCTCGCCATCGCGCTCGGCCTGACCGGGCTGACGGCGCTCGCTGCTGCCGCGGCGGTGAGCAGCTTGAGCAACGCCCCGGCGAGCCAAAGCGCCGCCGTCGGCGGCGCACCGGCGCCGCAACGCGCGGCCGCCGACACGCGCGCCGACCGCTTTCTGGTGCTGTACGACGAAGCTCCGCTGAGCGTCTACAACGGCGAAGTGGCGGGCCTGGCCGCGCCGCAGCGCCTGGCCGGCGCGCAGAACGCCAACAGCGACGCCGCCAGCATCGCCGGCGGCGGCACCGCGCGCATCGACCTGCGCAGCGCTCAGGCGAGCAAATACCTGAGCTATCTCGACGGCGCTCAGCGCAACCACGAACGCGGCATCAACGCCGCGCTCGGCCGCACGTTGAAAGTCGAACGGCGCCTGCGCCACGCGGTCAACGGCGTGGTCACGCAGATGAGCGCGAGCGAAGCCGCGCGCGTGGCCAAGCTGCCCGGCGTGGCGCTGGTGGAGGCCTATCACGAGTATCCGGTCGCCACCGACGTCGGCCCGGCCCTGATCGGCGCGCCGGAACTGTGGAACGCCAAGCCCGGCCGCTGGCGCGGCGAAGGCGTGGTGGTCGGCATCCTCGACACCGGCATCAACTTCGGCAGCCCGGCCTTCGCCGCGATCGACGACACCGGCTACCGTCACCGCAATCCCAACGGCGCCGGCAATTATCTCGGCACCTGCGCGCCCGGCGGCGTCGACGAAGGCCGCTGCAACGACAAGCTGATCGGCGGCTGGGACTTCGTCTGCGGCGAGCCGGCCGGCGCCTGCGACGTGCCCGGCATCCGCGAGGAACCCGGTTTCGGCGACACCAACGGCCACGGCAGCCACACCGCCTCGACCGCCGCCGGCAACGCCTGGACCGCGAACTTCAAGGGCCGCAACATCCGCATCTCCGGTGTCGCCCCGCACGCCAACATCGTCGCCTACGACATCTGCTACACCAACATCGCCACCGGCCAGGGCCTGTGCCCGAACGTGTCGGCGGTCGCGGCGATCGACCAGGCCATCGCCGACGGCGTGGACGTGATCAACTACTCCATCGGCGGCGGCGCCAACCCGTGGGGCGAGGCGGTATCGCTGGCCTTCCTCAACGCCGCCGACGCCGGCATCTTCATCGCCACCTCGGCCGGCAACAGCGGCCCGGGCCCGAGCACCACCGGCCATCGCCAGCCGTGGACCTCGACCACCGCCGCCACCACCCACGGCCGCGGCGATTTCGCCTCGCTGCTGCAGATCACCGGGCCCGGCTCGGTGCCCTCGGACCTGCAGGCGATCCAGTTGATCGAAGGCAGCGGCGGCGTGGCGCTGTCCGCCTCGATCCCGCCGAGCACGCCGGTGCGCATCAGCGCACGCATCGACAGCGCCGACGACGGCTGCGCCGGCTTCGCGCCGGGCGCGTTCGCCGGAGCCATCGCGGTGGTCCGCCGCGGCACCTGCAACTTCTCGGTCAAGGCCAACAACGCCACCGCCGCCGGCGCGATCGCGGTGGTCATCGCCAACAACCAGGTCACCTCGGCGACGCCGAGCGTGCCGGGCACCACGGTGCCGGTGTTCCTGGCCGCGCAGGACGACAGCAACGCGCTGCGCGACTTCGCCGCCGGCAACGGCAACGTCTCCACCGGCGGCATCGGCTATCCGCCGACGCCGATTCCGAACACGCCCGACGTGCTCGCGGCCTTCAGCTCGCGCGGCCCGGCCACCGGCTTGAACCTGATCAAGCCCGACGTGGCCGCGCCGGGCGTCAGCGTGCTGGCGGTGCTGGCCGGCACCACCATCGGCGGCAGCGAGAACCTGGTCGGCCTGCTCAGCGGCACCTCGATGGCCTCGCCGCATCAGGCCGGCGCGGCGGCGCTGCTGCGCCAGGCGCGTCCGGACTGGACCGCGGCGGAGATCAAGTCGGCGCTGATGATGACCGCCAAGCAGGAAGTGTTCCGCGAGGACGGCGTGACCCAGGCCGATCCGTTCGACACCGGCTCGGGCCGGATCCAGGTCGATCAGGCGGTCAACGCGGGCCTGGTGCTCAACGAGACCACCGCGCGCTACCAGGCGGCCGATCCGGCCGCCGGCGGCGACCCGGCCACGCTCAACCTGGCCAGCATGGAGCAGAGCGCCTGCACCAATGCCTGCACCTTCAAGCGCAGCTTCCGCCACGCCCAACGTCCGGCCGAGCTGTGGCTGGCGCAGGTGCAGGGCGTGGACGGCATCGCCTTCCCGCCGGTGTTCGCCTCGGTGCGCGGCAGCAACACGCCGATCAACGTGATCGTGCTGAGCCGCAAGTACGCCGCCGACGGCAGCTGGCACTTCGGCCAGTTGCAGCTCAAGCCGCTGCTGAGCCGCAAGTCGCCGACCCTGCACCTGCCGATCGCGGTCTCGGTGCCGGCGCCCGCGCCGGCGCCGGACGCGCCCAAGCCGGTCGCGGTGGTCACCGGCAGCGCGGTCCCGGCGGGGGAGGCGCAGAGCGCGCGTTGAGCGGTGCTGCGGCCGGCCCGTTCGCGGGCCGGCCGTGGGCGCTGGGTTGAGTCAGAAAGCGGCCGCGCAGTCGCGGCTGCAACGACCGGGTCCGTTCGCGGGCCCGGTTTTTTTTATGGGGGCGTTGCGAATCCAATCGCTGCGAAACCCGCCTATCGTCATGCCCGCGAAGGTGGGCATCCAGGGCTTTACCGCGGCATGGCTCTGAAGTCTCTGGATCCCCGCGTTCGCGGGGATGACGGCTTGGGGTGGCGCGGGGAAACCTACTCGCCGCGAAATCTACCTGTCGTCATGCCCGCGAAGGCGGGCATCCAGGGCTTCACCGCGACATGGCTCTGAAGTCTCTGGATCCCCGCCTTCGCGGGGATGACGGCTTGGAGTTGCGCGGTGAAACCTACTCGCCGCGAAACCTACCTATCGTCATTCCCGCGAAGGCGGGCATCCAGGGCTTTATCGCGACATGACTCTGAAGTCTCTGGATCCCCGCCTCCGCGGGGATGACGGCTTGGAGTTGCGCGGCAAAACCCACTCACCGCGAAACCCGCCTATCGTCATGCCCGCGAAGGCGGGCATCCAGGGCTTCAC
>NZ_FNOG01000004.1:457285-527266 GCF_900106525.1 Lysobacter enzymogenes | reverse complement strand
CTCGCAGCGTAACCGGTTCGCGGCAAAACCCACTCACCGCGAAACCCGCCTATCGTCATGCCCGCGAAGGCGGGCATCCAGGGCTTCACCGCGACAAGGCTGCGAAGTCCCGCCTCACCACTCCCGCCAATCCTCCGTCGGATCGTCCTCGCCGCGCAGCGCGCCGATCTCGGCCACGGCGCCGCGGATCAGCTCGCACAGGCCTTCGCGCTGGTCGGTTTCGATCAGGTTGTAGCGGCAACGCGCGTTGAGCGCATTGAGCGCGCGCACCGTCTGCTCCACCGCCGCGCGGGCGGTGCGGTCCAGCGCGGCGCGCGAGGGCACGCGCTCGCCGTCGGCGACGGCGTTGCGCAGGCTGGCCAGGAAGCGTTCGAGGATGCGCTCGCATTCGTCGATCTCGGCCTCGCCGTAGCCGGCGTCGGCGCCGTCCTGGGCCAGGTCCTCCCTGTAGCTGCGCATGCCGTCGAGAATCTCGTGCTTGAGCTCGACGTAATCGTTGGTCTCCACCTGCACCCGTTGCCTCCCTCGCTGGTCGCTGCGCGCCGTATCGCGGCGTGCACGCCGGAGTCTATCGGCGCGACATTGCAGGCGAAGGAAACCCGGCCGGGCGCGCGTCGCGCTGCGCTTGTGACCGCCATCGCCGCTTGCCCGATCCGCGCGCGCCGGGGCTTGACGCGGCCGGCTTCAAGCGCCCGCTTGCGGACGCGGCGCCCGCGCTTGCTAGACTGCCGGAGCCGGCCGCGCCGTCCGTAAGCCGGGCCGCTTGCGCGCCGCGCCGCGCGCGAGCCGAACCGTTCGGAAGCCGACCGTCCTCTCCACCGCGACCGTCACCGTCCCGACACCGCCGTGCAAAAACCCGACACGCCCGCCAACGAAGCCCAGCGCCTGGACGCGCTGCGCCGCTACGACATCCTCGACACGCCGCCGGAGCGCGACTTCGACGACCTGGTGGCGATCGCCGCGGCCGTGTGCGATGTGCCGATCGCCCTGGTCAGCCTGATCGACGAACAGCGCCAGTGGTTCAAGGCGCGCGTCGGCCTGGCCGCGCAGCAGACCCCGCGCGAACTGGCGTTCTGCGCGCACGCGATCCTGAGCCCCGACCGCACCCTGGTGGTGCCCGACGCGCGCGACGACGCGCGCTTCGCCGACAACCCGCTGGTCGTCGACGATCCCAACATCCGCTTCTACGCCGGCGCGCCGCTGGTGACGCCCGACGGCGAAGCGCTGGGCACCTTGTGCGTGATCGACACCAAGCCGCGCGAACTTCCGGCGCGCCAGCAGCAGGCGCTGACCGCGCTGTCGCGCCAGGCCTCGCGGGCGATGGAGCTGCGCCGGGTCGGCGGCGCGCTGGCGCGGCAGTTGCAGGAAAGCGACTGGTACGAGCGCCGCCTGCTGCAATACCAGGGCGAGCTGGAGGCCAGCCACGCCGCGCTGGAAGCCAGCAACGCCGACCTGACCGAACTGACCCGCACCGACGTGCTGACCGGCCTGCCCAACCGGCGCGCGTTCGCGCTGGCGCTGGAGCAGGCGGTGGCGCGCAGCCACAGCGCCGCGCTGCTGCAGGTGGCGGTGCTCGACATCGACCACTTCAAGACCATCAACGACGTGCACGGCCACGCCGAGGGCGACCGCGTGCTGCAAGCGGTCGCCGACGCGCTGCGGCTGTATTCGGCCGGGCCGAGCGGGGTGGCGCGCTACGGCGGCGAGGAATTCCTCATGCTGTTCGAAGGGCCGCTGCATCAGGCGCTGGTGCAATGCGAATTCGTGCGCGAAGCCATCGCCAACCTGCCGCTGGGATTGCCGCTGACGGTGAGCATCGGCCTGGCCGGCCGCCGCGCCGGCGAAGACAGCGCGGCGACGTTCGCGCGCGCCGACCAGGCGCTGTACGCGGCCAAGCGCGGCGGCCGCAATCGGGTGGTGCTGGCGGACGAGGGCTGAGCGCCCTTGTGGGAGGGCCTTCAGGCCCGAGGCTCTTGTTCAGATCGCAGTGACCTGAAAGAAAAGCCTCGGGCCTGAAGGCCCTCCCACAATAGCTTCAGTGCATCAGTGCCGACGGACCTGCACGGGCGCAATCGGATAGTGCTGGCGAACGAGGGCTGAGCGCTGCTGCGCTTTCCCTTGTGGGAGGGCCTTCAGGCCCGAAGCTCTTGTTTCAGACTGCAGCGACCTGAAAGAAAAGCATCGGGCCTGAAGGCCCCCCCACAACAGCTCAAGAGCATCGGAGCTGAGGGAACCGGCGCAGCCTCAGCGATAGATCCGCTCGCGCTCGGCCTGCAGGCGTTGCCGCAGATAGTCGTCGCGGCTCAGCCCGTCGGGAAAGCGCTGCATCTTCATCGTCTCGGCCACGATCTGCGCTTCGCTGCGCTTGTAGGCCTGGAACTTGGGATCGTGCGCCTGCTGCTGCGCCCAGGCCTGCTCGCGTTGCTGCGCCTGGGCTTTGTAGCTCTGCGCCAGGCGCTGCACCATCAGCGCCTGCTGCGCCTCGTCGGGCACGGTGGCCTGGATCAGGCCGACGCGCAGCAGCATGGTTTCGCCGGCCGACAATTCGTCGGCCTGCTCGTAGCGTTCGATCTGCGCCTGCAGCGCCTGCGCGCGGCGTTCGCGCTCGGCCGGCGCGAGGGTCTTGGCTTCGCGGAAAAACCGCTTGGCCTCGTCCTGGAATTGCCGGCGCTGCTGGAACTGCCGCCCCTGCGGCGTGGCCAGCATCGCGTGCAGGTTGGCGCCGCCGTCGGCGGCGGTGCCAGCCTGCGCGAGCGGCGCGGCCGCAGCGCGGCCGGCGCCGGCGGGACGCCAGCCCAGGCTGACCGCCGCGGCCAACGCCGCGACGGTCAGGGCCAGGCCCAGCATGACGGTGTTGCGATTCATGCCGTCGGTCCGCTCAGATCAGCTGATCGACCAGCCAGTACAGCAGATTGAACGGCTTGGCCTTGTCGGCCGCATCGCTGCTCTCGCTGGCGTCGAGCACCTTGCCGTTGCCGTCCAGCACCGAGTCGATGAACGACTTCAGCTGCAGGTTCTGCGCCTGCACGTCGCCGTTCTTGAAGTCGACGATGGTGGTGCAGTGGCTCTCGTTGAGCGCGCGGTACTGCGGGAAGTAGCCGCCGAAGTTGTCCAGCCCGTTGAGGCGCGCGGACAGGCGTTGGGTGTCGGTGCCCCACTTGGCGTGGATCAGCGCTTCCTTCGCCGCCTGGTTCGGCGCCTGGGCGATGTCGTCGTGGAAACGCTCGTAGGAGTACGAGGAGTAGTTGAGGTCCTGCCAGAAGTGGGTGTGGCCGAGGCGGTCGCCGCTGTGCTTGGCCGACAGCGCCGGATAGATCGAGCCGAGCTCGTTGAGGTCCATCTGCGGCAGGCCGGCGGCGAGGAACTGCAGCGGGCCGTTGGGCGCGTCCAGGCCCCAGACGTCGCGGATCTTGGTCATCAGCGGCTGCGAGGGATACTCGGCCGGGTTGCCGTTCTTCGGGGTCGGGAAGATCGGGCCGGAATCGTCGATCAGGAAGCCGCGGGTGGGCGCGATGTTGCTGCGGAAGGTGTCGTAGGAAATCAGGCTGCCGGCGCCGCCGGCGCTGCAACCGGTGTTGAGCATCTGCCCCGGCCGCGGCAGGTTGTCCTTGAGCCAGGAGATGACCGCGCGGCTGTTGCGCAGGCCGTTGTGGTGCCACACCAGCGGCGGCTTCTGCCCGCTGGGATCGTCGTACACCGCGACCTTGTCGCCGCTGTAGATGTCGCCGGTGCAGTAGGGCACGTAGACCATGTTCCAGCCCTGGGTCTTGACCGCATCGAACGGGCTCACCCGGGTCACGAACGGGCTGACCAGGCTGGCGCCGGGGTTGAGCAGCTTCATGTAGTCGTCGGGCACGCCGTTGGGATTGCGCGCGCCGCGCACGCCGGTGGCGCCGGTGCAGCTGGCGTAGTCCCAGCACGCGCCGCCGCCTTCCATGTAGATGATGGTGTTGGTGGTGTTGGGGACGCGGTTGACGAAGATCTTGTACGGTGAGCCGTTGCCGCAGATGGCGCCGGTTTCGGCCGGCAGTTGCACGGTCTGCCATTGGTAGTAGGCGCCGGGGTCGAAGCCGTCGGCGCGCGCGGCGTCGCGGCTCAGCAGCGGGTAGTGGCCGGTGCGTTGTTGCGGCTGCACCTTGTTGTCGGCCTTGGGCGGCGAGACCAAGTTGCGCAGCGTCTGGAAAAATCCGTAATCGCCCTGTTCGGCCTGCGAGGGCAGGCTGGATAACGCGACGGCGCCGCCCACCAGGGCGACGGCGACGTAACGGCTCAATGCGGCCATGAGTCCTCTCCTGTGATCGTCATGAAGGCAGAGCGAAACGCGCATCCGGCGCGTGCTAGGGCGTGCGCGCGGCCGGTTCCTCTCCGTACTGCAGCGTCTGGATAACGTCGGGGCAGGGGCAGGGTCAATCGGCGGCGGCCGGGTTTTCCGGTGCGGGGCGAGATTGGCCGCGAATGTGGCCGCAGGTGGCCGTTATTGCCCCGCTGCGGCGGCTGCGGGCCGGTCGGCGGCGCGGTGGGTTCGTGCGCTGCACCATGTGACCGGCATCGATGATTTCGGCGGTGGGCGTGGCGCTGCGATGCGGAGGTTTCGCCGCAGGTGTGTTGGCGCGGTCGCGGCTTGCGCCGCTCCTACAGTCGGATACGTGGCCGCCGAAGCCGCTGTAGGAGCGGCGCGAGCCGCGACCGCGCCAACACACCTACGATGCAACCGCCTATTCCCCCGGCGCCGCCCCCGCCGTCGCCGCGGCCGAAGCGCGCTTGCGCGCCAGCAACGCCTCGCGATGGGCGATATACGCGTTCGAACCGAGGATGATCGCCGCGCCGATCACGGTGTAGCGGTCCAGGCTCTCGTTGAACCACAGCCAGCCGGCGATCGACACCAGCGGCAGTTGCACGAAGCTGATCGGCGTCAGCGCCGAGACTTCGCCGAGCTTGAGCGCATGCGTCCACAGCACCTGCCCGCCGGTGCCGAACACGCCGGCGGCGACGATCCAGACCCAGGCGATGCCCTGCGGCCATTGCCAGACGAACAACGCCGGCAACAGCGACATCGGCACCCAGAACGCGTAGGTGTACAGCACGATGGTGTTGGCCGAATCGATCTTCGACAGCTGCTTGATCTGGATCGAGATCACCCCGCCGAGCACCGCCGCGGCCAGCGCGGCGAGGCTGTCGATGGAGAATTCGCTCGAGCCCGGCCGCACGATCACCAACACGCCGAGAAAGCCGGCCGCGACCGCCGCCCAGCGCCGCGCGCGCACCTGTTCGTGCAGGAACACCGCCGCGGCGATGGTGACGAAGATCGGGGTGGAGTAGGTCAGCGAGATCGCCTGCGCCAACGGCAGGTGGCCGATCGCCCAGAACCCGCACAGCATCGACACGATGCCGATCGCGCAGCGCACGAAGTACTTGGGCAACTGGTGCGTGCGCAGTTCGGCGCGGCGCGCGCTCAGCAGCAGCGGCAGCACCGCCATCAGCCCGAACAGGTTGCGGAAGAACGCGACCTCGAAGGTGTGCAGCGATTGCGAGGCCAGGCGAATGGCGATGGCCATGACGCCGAAGCTCAGCGTGCTCGCCAGCATCAGGCCGGCGGCGCGCATGGGTTGCGTCGGTGCGGGCGTCGCGGCGGGCGCGCCGGCGCTCACCAGCGCGCGCCGACGATGCGCGGCTCGGGTTCGATCGCCACCCCGAAGCGCTCGCGCACCGACTCGGCGATGCGGCGGGCCAGATCGAGCAGTTGCGCGCCGCTGGCACCGCCGTGGTTGACCAGCACCAGCGCGTGCGCGGCGGACACGCCGGCGTCGCCGTCGCGATGGCCTTTCCAGCCGCAGCCGTCGATCAGCCACGCCGCCGACAGCTTGCGCGTGTCGGCGCGGTCGCCGCGGAACACCGGCAGCGCCGGGTGCTGGGCCAGCAAGGCCTCGGCCTGCGCCGCGGGCACGATGGGGTTCTTGAAGAAGCTGCCGGCGTTGCCGAGCACGGCCGGGTCGGGCAGCTTGCGTTGGCGGATCGCGATCACCGCCTCGGCCACGTCCAGCGGCGTCGGCGCGGCGATGCCGCGCGCGGCCAGCTCCTCGCCGATGCCGGCGTAGTCGAGCTTGGGCGCGGCGCGGCGCGGCAGCGCGAATTCGACCGCGGTGATGAGGTAACGGTCGGCCTCGCGCTTGAACAGGCTGTCGCGGTAGGCGAAGGCGCAGGCGGCGTTGTCGAAGCGGCGCCACTGGCCGCTGGCCGGCTCGAAGGCTTCCACCGCGTGCACGAACTCGCGCACTTCCACGCCGTAGGCGCCGATGTTCTGGATCGGCGAGGCGCCGACGGTGCCGGGGATCAGCGCCAGGTTTTCTAACCCGGCGTAGCCCGCGGCCAAGGTCTGCATGACGAAGCCGTGCCAGACCGTGCCGGCGTCGGCGCGCACGATCGCGCGCTCGCCGTCGTCTTCGAGCACGCGCACCTGGCGGCCGCTGAGTTCGAGCACGGCGCCGTCGGGATCGCCGGCGAACAGCAGGTTGCTGCCGCCGCCGATGGCCAGGGCGAAGCCCTCGCGCAGCGGCGCGGCGGCCAGCGCCTCGGGCAGGGCCGCGGCGTCGTCGACGGACACCAGCCACGGCGCGCGCGCGGCGACGCCGAAGGTGTTGCGGGTTTGCAGCGGCGCATCGCGCACGATGCGGACGTTCGGATTCATGCGCGCGGCGGCTTGGCGATGGCGGAAAGGCGTGGAATGGCGGCGGTTCGGGCGCGGGCGGTCGACAGCAAGGCGTTCAAATCTGCGGCGGCACGTGGCCGCGGCTGGGGGCTTCCTTGCGCCGGCGGATCGCGTCCACGCATTCGCCGATCAGCGCCGGGCCGCGGTAGACCAGGCCCGAATAGACCTGCACCAGGCTCGCGCCGGCGGCCATCTTGGCGGCCGCGTCGGCGCCGCCGAGGATGCCGCCGACGCCGATCATGGGAATGGTCTCGGGCAGGCGCGTGCGCATTTTGCGCAGCACCGCGGTGGCCTGGGCCAGCAGCGGCCGGCCCGACAGGCCGCCGGCTTCGCCCGAGTGCGGGCTGCCTTCGACGCCTTCGCGCGCGACCGTGGTGTTGGTGGCGATGACGCCGTCGACCTGCAGTTCGCTGAGCACCCGGCTGGCGGCCTCGATGTCGTCGTCGGACAGGTCCGGCGCGATCTTGACCAGCATCGGCGCGCGCCGGCCCTCGCGCGCGGCGAACTTCTCCTGCGCCTCGCGCAGGGTGCCGATCAGGCGGCGCAGCGACTGCTCTTCCTGCAGCTCGCGCAGGCCGGCGGTGTTGGGCGAGGAGATGTTGACGGTGACGTAGTCGGCCAGCGGATAGACCCGCTCCAGGCAGTACAGATAGTCGTTCTCGGCGCTCTCGTTCGGCGTGTCCTTGTTTTTGCCGATGTTGATGCCGAGCAGGCCGTCGCCGCGGCGGCGCGCCTTGGACACGTTGCGCACCAGCGCGTCGACGCCTTCGTTGTTGAAGCCCAGGCGGTTGATCACCGCCTGCTGCTCGGGCAGGCGGAACATGCGCGGACGCGGGTTGCCCTGCTGCGGACGCGGGGTGACGGTGCCGACTTCGACGAAGCCGAAGCCCAGCGCCAGCAAGGCGTCGATGTGGGCGCCGTTCTTGTCCAGGCCGGCGGCGAGGCCGACGGGATTGGGGAAGGTCAGGCCGAGGGTCTTGGTCGGCAACGGCTTGGGCGCGCGCGCCACCAGCGGGTTGAGGCCGCTGCGGTAGGCGGTTTCCAGCGCCGTCAGGCCAAGGCCGTGGGCTCGTTCTGCGTCCAGTCCGAAGAGGAAGGGTCGGGCGAGGCTATACACGAGTTCGGCGCGGACGGCTCGGGCGGGGGGAGGCCGATTATCGCCCAATCGATACCGCTCGGGCGAGCGCGAGCGAACGGCTTGTACGCAGATCCTTGGTATGCCGGTGCGGCGGCGGTGCTTCGGCCGCGATTCGGCCGCGATTCGGCCGCAGTCCGGCGGCGGGCGGCGAGAGGCCGCGGCCGGGAACCGCGCCGGCCGCAGCCGGCGCGGCGGGGCTCAGGCTTCCGGCGCCGGGCAGTCGATGGTGCTCATGCACTGGGCGTAGGCGTTCTCGCAGGCCCGGGTCTGGCCTTGGGTCTCGGCGTGCAGCAGGCAGTCGTCGAGGACGTACTGGCAGCGCTGGCATTGATCGATCTGGGCCGAGGCGGTCAGCGATGCGGCGAATCCGAATACGGCGACGGCGAGCGCCGCCAGGCCGGTGCGGCGCGAACCGGCCTTGAACGAATGCAGTTCCATGGTGTTGCGTCCTGTGCGTGGCGCCAGTCCTTCTGGCCGGGCCACGCTAGAGGCCGCCGGCCGCGCGCGGCAAGCCGCGGCGCAGCATGCCGCGCGCAGGCTCAGTGCTGCTGGGCGAGGAAGGCCAGGACCACGGCCAGGCCGCCGAAGAAAACCACGAACACGATCACGCTGAGGATGGCGATGATGACCGAGGCCCAGCCCAGGACCAGGCCGGCGATGGCCAGGCCGTCGCCGTCGAGGCGGTCGGGTGCGCGGCGGATCTGCCCGCGCGCCATATGCCCGCTGACGATCGCCGCCAGGCTGCCCAGGAACGGCAACAAGGTCCAGCCGAGCACGCCGGCGATGAGGCTGAAGATCGCCAGGCCGCTGGTCTGGCGGATGGGTGCTTGCATGCGGACAGTCCTTCGCTTGAGTGAAACCGGTCACAGCATACGGCGGCGGCCGCGCTTGGGCCAACGCGGCGGCGCGACGAGTCGCAGGCGCATCGAGTTCGCGTGGGCCTCGCGCCATGCCGGCGTCGATGCCGCGCGCAGCGCAGCGACGAAAAAGCCCGCGGACTCGCGTCCGCGGGCCTGGGCGACAACACGCGTCGCCGGCGCCGGATCAGAAATCCGGCGGCAGGCTGATCATGCAGCCGTTGGACGTCTGGCAGTTCCAGAAGTCGTTGGCGCAGGTTTCGTATTCGCCGCCGGCCGAGCGGCAGGCGTAATACTGGCCTTCGCAATGATCGCAGCCGAAGCCGGCGGCGGTGGCCGTCATCGTCGCGGCGAAGCCGAACGCGGCCAGTGCGGCCGCGCCCAGGCGCAGGCGGATGCTACGGTTCCGTGTGTTCACAAGACCCTCCTTCATGTGTCGCCAGTCCATCTGGCCCGCTCATGCTAGGGCGGCGCGAGCCGGCGCAACGCCGACTGCGTCGCGGTCCGCGCAGACGGCGCGCCGTCTGCGCGGATGCTTGCGCAGTTCAGATTTCCGGCGGCTCTTCCAGCGGGCAGCGGTTGACGCGTTGGCAGAAGAACAAGTCGTTGCGGCAGGAATCGGCGTCGTAGCCGGCGGCGCGGCAATCGTAGTAGCCGGTCATGCATTGCGCGCAGTCCGGGACGGCGGCGGTCGCGGTCAGCGCGGCGGCGAAGCCGAACGCGGCGACGGCGAGCGCGCCCAGGCGCAGATGGAAACGGCGGTGGCGTGCGGGCATGGAACCTCCTTGGTGAGTCGTCCTGGGTGAGTCGCCACAACATCAAGCGTGGCGATGTTCGGCGCATGCGGTCGATGCGTTCGTCGCTGCCGTCGCGTTGTTGCTCAGTCGATGCGTGGCGGCGGTCGTTGCGTGCGCGATGGCGTAACGTGGTTAGGAATCCAGCGCGAAAACGCGCGTGGCTGACAGCGGTCGCTGCGGTGCGCGCGCCGTCAGCCCGGCGGGAACGTCGCTTCGCAGCCGTTGGCGGTCTGGCAGTCGAAGTACTGCTGCAGGCAACTGGGCTGCGCATCGGGCTGGTTTTCCTCGCACAGCCAGTAATCGCGCAGGCAATGGTCGCACTGGGCGATGCCGGCGCTGGCGCTTAGGGCGAGGGCGAAGCCGAACGCGCCGCAGGCGATGGCGGCGAGGCGTGCTGAACGATTCCTTGTCATGACGGGCATTCCCTGGCGAGCCGGCGGTGTGTGGTGGAGGGCCATGCTAGGGCGGCGGCGCGCGCGGGATTGGCATCGGCGTCGCGGTCCGCGCATGCGGCCGGGCGAGGGCGATTGCCTGTTGCGGCGATGCAACGCGGATGCACGAACGTGCGGATGCTTCGTGCGATCGGCGCATCGTTGCGGATGGCGATTTCGGTCGGCGGATGCGACGCGGCGGCGCGCGCGCAATCGCGCCGCCGGCCCGCGCACGCGTGCGCGCGGGCCGACGGCGCTGCGGTCGCGGATCAGATTTCCGGCGGAAAGCTCAGCGGGCAGCCGTTGGCGCGTTCGCAGGCCCAGAACTCATTGAGGCAGCCGTCGTAATCGCCGCCGGCATTGCGGCAGGCGTAGTACTGATCCAGGCATTGATCGCAACGCGGCACGCCGGCGGTGGCGGTCAGCGCGGCGGCGAAGCCGAACATGGCGAGGGCCAGCGCGACCAGGCGCGGGCGGATGCGGCGGGTGTTCATGAGACCTCCTTGGTCGTGATCGAGTCGGCAGTGGTGAAGCGGCAAGCCCGGCTGCGCGCGCGCAGCGGCGCGCCGGGCTCAGAACGGCGGCAGGCCGACCGGGCAGCCGCCGTCCATCTGGCAGTTCATGAATTGGTTCGAGCAGGTGCCGTAGTCGTTGCCGCTGTGGTCGCGGCAGTAGTAGTAGTCCTGCACGCAGTGCAGGCATTGCGGCGGCTCGGCGCTGGCGGCGAGCGCGGCGCCCAGGCCGAACGCGGCCACGGCGAAGGCGATCAGGCGCGGGCGGATGCGACGGTTCCGTGTGTCCACAAGCTTCACTCATGTGTCGCCAGTCCTTCTGGCCCGGCCATCCTAGGCGCGCGGATGCGGCGGTATCGGCATCGGCGTCGCGGTCCGCGCACGTCGCGCGCAGCGCTGGCGCGCACTGCTCAGCGCGGCGCGACGCCAGCGCGAACGGCCCGCGGATTCGCATCCGCAGGCCGTCGCGTCGCCGATCGTGCGCGGACTCAGTCCGGCGGGAAGGTCGGCTCGCAGCGATTGTCGATCTGGCACTGGAACAACTGGTCCATGCAGCTGGGCTGCGCGTCGGGGGTGTTGTCCCGACATTGGTAATAGCCCTGCAGGCAGTAGTCGCAGTTCGGCAGGCCGGCCGACGCGGTCAGCGCGGCGGAAAAACCGAATACGCCCAGGGCCACTGCGGTCAAACGGAACATGCGGCGTGACATCGCGAACGCTCCTTTTCCTGTCGCCAGTCCATCTGGCCCGTCGATGCTAGGCGCGCGCAGGCGTCCGGGTCATGTGCGGCCGCGGCGGAATTCACGCGGGGGATCACAGAACGCAGCGCTCGCTGCGGTGCGGCATCGCGCGGCGATGCCGGGCGCTGCCAATGCCGCGTTTTCCGACGGTACGCGGCGGGCTCCCGCAGCCTTCGCCGCGGCGATGCGACATCGTGCGCCGACGGCGGGCGCGACTTCGAACGCAACGACGCCGAACGCGAAGATTCCGAACACAACGACGCCAAACGCAACGGGGCGGCCGTCGCCGGCCGCCCCGCAGTCGCGATTGCCTTGCGCCGCGTTGCGGCGCGCTATCGCATTACAGATCGAACTTGATGCCCTGGGCCAGCGGCAGCGCGTCGGAGTAGTTGATGGTGTTGGTCTGGCGGCGCATGTACGCGCGCCACGCGTCCGAACCCGACTCGCGGCCGCCGCCGGTTTCCTTCTCGCCGCCGAACGCGCCGCCGATCTCGGCGCCGGAGGTGCCGATGTTGACGTTGGCGATGCCGCAATCCGAGCCGGCCGCCGACAGGAACGCTTCGGCCGCCTTGAGGTTGGCGGTGAAGATCGACGAGGACAGGCCCTGCGGCACGTCGTTCTGCAGCGCGATGGCTTCATCGAGCGTGCTGAACTTCATCACGTACAGGATCGGCGCGAAGGTTTCGGTCTGCACGACTTCGGCGTCGTTGGTCAGGCCAGTGACGATCGCCGGCAGCACGAAGTTGCCCTTGCGGTCGATGCGCTCGCCGCCGGTCTCGACCTTGCCGCCGGAGGCCTTGGCCTTGGCGATGGCGTCCAGGTACGCCTGCACGCCGTCCTGGCTGTTGAGCGGGCCCATCAGGTTGGCCGGGTCGGTCGGGTCGCCGATCTTCTTCTCGACCTGCTTGTACGCGGCGACCAGCTTGGCCAGCACGTCGTCGAAGATCGACTCGTGCACGAACAGGCGACGCGTGGTGGTGCAGCGCTGGCCGGCGGTGCCGACCGCGCCGAACGCGATGGCCGGGATCGCCAGCTTCAGGTCGGCGCTGGCGTCGACGATGATCGCGTTGTTGCCGCCCAGTTCCAGCAGCGAACGGCCCATGCGGCGGGCGACGCGCTCGCCCACGTGGCGGCCGACCTTGGTCGAACCGGTGAAGCTCACCAGGCCGACGCGCTTGTCGTCGACGAAGTTCGAGGCCAGCTCGGTGCCGGCGTCGTTGAACAGGAAGAACAGGTCGGGGAAGCCGCCGGCGCGCAGCGCCTCGTTGCAGATCTTCATCGACGCGATCGCCGACAGCGGGGTCTTGGGCGAGGGCTTCCAGATCGAAATGTCGCCGCAGATCGCCGCGATGAAGCTGTTCCAGGCCCACACCGCGACCGGGAAATTGAACGCCGAGATGATGCCGACGATGCCCAGCGGGTGCCACTGCTCGTACATGCGGTGGCCGGGACGCTCGGAGTGCATGGTCAGGCCGTAGAGCTGGCGCGACAGACCGACGGCGAAATCGCCGATGTCGATCATCTCCTGCACTTCGCCGTCGCCCTCGGGCTTGGACTTGCCCATTTCCAGCGCGACCAGCGAGCCCAGCGCGTCCTTGTGCTTGCGCAGCGCGTCGCTGCACAGGCGGATCGCTTCGCCGCGGCGCGGCGCCGGGGTGGTGCGCCACACCGCGAAGGCGGCCTGGGCGCGGGCGAGGATGATCTCGTAGTCGGCCTGCGAGGACGCCTGCACGCGCGCCAGCACTTCGCCGTCGCTGGGGTTGACGGGTTCCAGCACGCCGGCGTCGGCGGTCTTGGACCATTCGCCGTGGCCGAGGTAGGTGCCGGACTCGTTGTCTTTGAGTCCCAGGGCGGCGAGAACGGGGTGGGTCATACCGAAAGCTCCATGTGGTGGCACGCCGGGGGGCGTGGCGAACGGATTGAACTGGTTGCGACGGCGACGCGCGGGCCGCAATGGCGGCGGCGCGTCGCGCCGGAAGGTGGCGACCCCGACACGATTCGAACGTGTGACCTTCCCCTTAGGAGGGGGATGCTCTATCCAGCTGAGCTACGGGGCCGGCTTTGAAATCAATGGCTTATACGGGTTCTCCGGGAGCCGGGCGGTTCCGGAACCGAGCCCGTGCATCACGGGACGCGACACCACGCCATCGCCCTATTGTAGCCAGGGGGGCGCTTTCACGGCAGGGGCGATGGTTGTGCGGGTGAGGCCGCTGGGGTTGCGCGTGTTGCCGCGCCCGCGTGCGGGCGGGTGCGCGGGCCGGCGAAGCGGTCGCCGGGCCGCTGCGCGCAGCGCCGGCCGCGTGGCGGCCGGGCGTTCGTCGGTTCCGGTCGGAGCCGGTTCAGTGCTGCGGGCACTGCCCGTGTTGCTTGAGGATCTTCAGCTTGGCGGCGTCGTTGCGCGCGATGTAGTCGCAGGTCAGGTACTTGCCGTAGTCGCCGGTGATCTGCTTGCCCTGCGCCGAGACCATGAAGGCCTGCACGCGCTTGCTGCAGTCCGACGACAGGAAGGCGATGACCGCCTGCTGTTGCGCTTGCGGCAGCGCTTCGAGCTCGGCCACCAGCCGGTCGGGGACGCCGGCCTTGCGGCTGGCGCCGCGCAGCGCGGCGCCGTCGGCGGAGTCGACGAAGGCCGCGCAGGCGCGGGCGTCCTCGGCCGGCAGCGACGGCGCCAGGCCGTCGGCGATCCGGCCGGCGAGCGCGTCGGGGTCGAACTGCGCGAACGCCCCGCCGATCAGGGCGCGAAGCTCGGGTTCGTCGGCGGCGCCCTGTTCCAGGCTCTGGTTCATGGCATGGCGGACGTAGAACACGTCGAGGAAGTAGGCCACCACCCGTTGCAGCCCCGGCTCGGCGCGGGTCTGGGCGTGGCTGGCCGTGCACAGCCACAGCAACGGCGCCAGCGCCAGCAGCCGGATGAGCGGACGTTTCATCGGTGATCCCCTGTGGTCCGGCGCGCGCAGCGGCGCCGCGGGCGCCACTTTAGCCCAGGCCTGTGCGATTTCGGCGCCTGCGCCGGGCGCTGCGGGCGCGCGTCCGCCTTGCACGGCCCCTGCATCTACCGATGGTCGGTCGATGTGGCCGCGCGTCGCTCCGATGATGTTTTTAAGCATGAATAATGCGTACAAGGAGTTCGAATAAGTGGCCTGAATTGCGCTTATTCCGCGTTAACGGGGAAAGAAGCCTGGGATTCCAGGCCGCAGTGACGTCCGGACGGCCGCTTCAGCGACGGCCGTGGACGTAAGCGAACCGGGCGCTGCGCCCGGCTCGCAATCGGGGCGCGCCAGGGGCTGGCGTCGTCAGGGGATCGGGATGGCAGGGCCGCACACCGCGGTCCGGCAACGGGCGCCGCTGAGCAGCGGCCCGTCAGGGGACAACATGATCGGTTCGATGGGTGGGACGAAGCGCGCGGGCGCGTCGTTGGATGCGGGCCTGCGGGCACGCCAGGGGCGGCGTCGCGCCGCGTGGTGGGGTTGGCTGCTGCTGCCGGGCCTGGGCCTGGCCGGCGCGGCCCAGGCGCAGAGCTGCGCGGTCGGCGAGACGCCGGCGGCGTTCGGCTTCACCGGCGGCGAGCAGGTCTTGACCGTCCCGTCCGGCGTGCAATCGCTGACCGTGTACCTCAGCGGCGCGCAAGGCGGGGCCGGGCGCAGCGGCGCCGGCACCATCGGCGGCAGTCCCAATTCTCCCGGCGGCACCGGCGGCCTCGGCGGACGCGTGCGCGGCACCCTGGCGGTGACGCCGGGCGCGACCTTGTCGATCTGGGTCGGCGGGCAGGGCTCGCAGGCGGTCAACCCCGGCGGCGTCGGCCAGGGCGTGGACGGCATCGGCGGCGGCGGCACCGACCTGCGCCTCGGCGGCAACGGCATCGGCAACCGCGTCGCCATCGCCGGCGGCGGCGGTGGCGGCGGCAACGCCGGTTGGAGCACCGCCAACGTGATCGCCGGCGGCGCCGGCGGCGTCGGCGGCGGCGGCACCGGTGGCGCGGGCGCGACCGTGCCCGGCGGCCCCGGCCCGTTCGGCGGCGGTGGCGGCAGCGTCGGTACCGGCGGCGCCGGCGGCGCTGGTTGCGGCAGCTTCCCGGCCACGGCCGGCAACGCGGCCAACGGCAACGGCGGTAGCTCGTTCAACTTCTCCGGTTCGTTCGTAGGCGCCGGCTTCGGCGGCGGCGGCGGCGGCGGCGCCACGGTCGGCGCGGGCGGCGGCGGAGCGGGCGTGGGCACCACCGGCTGCCAGCAGAACTGGAACGGCGGCGGCGGCGGCGGCGCGGGCGGCAGCTCGGGCGCGACCGGCTTGTCCGCGGTGTCGATCAACAACGGCGTGCAGGCCGGCAACGGCGCGGCGCTGATCTGCTTCGCCTCGCCGCAGTATTCGGTCGGCGGCACCGCGGCCGGCCAGACCGGCCCGGTCACCCTGCAACTGGCGGCGACCAATCCGGCCAGCAGTCAGCAGGTGGTGGTGGCCCAGGCCGCCAATACCTTCGTTTTCCCCACCCGCTTGCCGCAGGGCGCGAACTGGAACGTCAGCGTGCTCAGCGCGCCGGCCGGGCAGTTGTGTTCGGTCGCGCCGGCCAGCGGCGCGGCGATCGCCGCGGACGTGAGCAACGTCGCGCTGACCTGCACCACGGTGACGGTCGCGATCGCGCCGGCGACCTTGCCCAACGGCGCGCTCGCCACCGCGTATTCGCAGACGCTCAGCGCCAGCAGCGGCAACGGCGGCGTCGCGCCTTACACCTTCGCGATCAGCGCCGGCGCCTTGCCGGCCGGGCTGACCCTGTCGGGCGCAGGCACGCTGAGCGGCACGCCGACCGCGGCGGGCTCGTTCAACTTCACCGCCCAGGCCACCGCCAACAACGGCTTCAGCGGCACCCGCGCCTACACCCTGGTCATCGCCCAGGGGACGCAGGCCATCACCGCGTTCGCCGCCAATCCGGCCGCGCCGACCTATGCGCCGGGCGGCGCGTTCACTGTGTCGGCCAGCGGCGGCGCCTCGGGCAACCCGGTGGTGTTCGCCAGCACCACGCCGGCGGTGTGCACGGTCGCAGGCAGCACCGTCACCATGCTCGCCGCAGGCGCGTGCGGGCTGACCGCCAACCAGGCCGGCAACGCCAATTACAGCGCCGCGCCGCAGGCGAACTTGAACGTGACCATCGGCCAGGCCGCGCAGGCGATCTCCGCCTTCGCCGCCAACCCGGCCGCGCCGGTGTATTCGCCGGGCGGCACCTTCACCGTTTCCGCTACGGGCGGCGCCTCGGGCAATCCGGTGACCTTCGCCAGCACCAGCGCCAGCGTGTGCACGCTCAGCGGCAACACCGCGACCATCCACAGCGCCGGCACCTGCGCGCTCACCGCCGATCAGGCCGGCAACGGCAACTACGCCGCCGCGCCGCAGGCGAGCTTGAACGTGACCATCGGCGCGGCGACCCAGTCGATCAGCAACTTCGCCGCCAACCCCGCCGCGCCGGTGTACGCGCCGGGCGGCAGCTTCACCGTGTCGGCCACGCCGGGCCTGTCGACCAGCCCGGTGGTATTCGCCAGCACCACGCCGGCGCTGTGCACCGTCGCCGGCAACACCGTGTCGATGCTCGGCGCGGGCAACTGCGCGCTGACCGCGAACCAGGCCGGCGACGGCAACTACAGCGCTTCGCCGCAGGTGAACTTGAACGTCGCCATCGGCCTGGCCGCGCAGACCATCACCGGTTTCGCCGCCAATCCGGCCGCGCCGGTGTTCGCCGCCGGCGGCAGCTTCGCGGTTTCGGCCACGCCGGGCGCCTCGACCAGCCCGGTGGTGTTCGCCAGCACCACCGCCGCGGTGTGCACGGTCAGCGGCAGCAGCGTGACCATGCTCAGCGCGGGCACCTGCGGCTTGACCGCGAACCAGGCCGGCGACAGCAACTACAGCGCCGCCGCGCAGGTGTCGTTGAACGTGACCATCGGCGCCGCGGCGCAGGCGATCAGCAACTTCGCCGCGAATCCGGCGACGCCGGTGTACACGCCGGGCGGCAGCTTCGCGGTCTCGGCCAACGGCGGCGCCTCGGGCAATCCGGTCACGTTCGCCAGCGCCTCGCCGGCGGTGTGCACGGTCAGCGGCAGCACCGTGGCGATGCTCGCCGCGGGCACTTGTTCGCTGACCGCGGACCAGGCCGGCAACGTCAGCTACACCGCCGCGCCGCAAGTCGCGCTGCAGGTGGTGATCGGCGGCGCGACGCCGACGCTGTCGTGGATCGGCGACCTCGCCAAGACCCTCGGCGAAGCCGCGTTCGACCTGCCGAACCCGAGCAGCAACAGCAGCGGCGCCTTCACCTTCGCCAGCTCGAACACCTCGGTGGCGACGGTGAGCGGACGCCGCGTGACCATCGTCGGCCCCGGCACGGCGACGTTGACCGCGACCCAGGCGGCGACGCCGAACTATCTGCAGGGCAGCGTCAGCCTGGTGCTGACCGTCGCCGACCGGCCCGACCCGACCCGCGATCCCAGCGTGGTCGGCGGCCTGCAGGCGCAGGCCGACGCCAGCGTGCGCTTCGCCGCCGCGCAGCAGTCCAACATCAACGACCGCCTGCGCCAGCAGCGTTACGCCGGCGCCAACCGTTCCAGCAACGGCCTGGCGCTGAGCGTGAACAGCCGCTCGGGCGGCGGGATGTCGCTGAGCGGCGAGCAGATCGCGCAGATCGACGGCTCGCGCCTGCCGCAGGGCTGGGGCGTGTGGACCGCCGGCACTGTCAGCAGCGGCCAGCGCGACCGCAACGCGCGCAGCGACGGCTTCGACTTCCAGAGCGACGGCGTCACCGTCGGCGCCGACTGGCGCATGGGCGAGCGCTTCCTGCTCGGCGTCGCCGGCGGCTTCGGCTGGAACGACACCGACCTCGACGACGGCCGCTCCAAGCTGGAAGCCAAGCAGCGCGCGTTGTCGCTGTACGGCCTGTGGCGGCCGAGCGAGCGCTGGTTCGTCGACGGCATCCTCGGCTGGGGCCGGCTGGACTTCGACATCCGCCGCTTCAGCGCCACCGCCGGCGCCATCGCCCGCGCCGACCGCGAAGGCGACCAGGTGTTCGGCACGCTCACCGCCGGTTACGAGCACACCAGCGCCGGCGGCGTGCTGCTGACCGGTTACGGCCGCCTCGACGGCAGCCGCACCAAGCTCGACGGCTACCGCGAAACCGGGCTGGGCATCTACGACCTCAGCTACGGCTCGCAGACGGTGGAAAACAGCGGCGCCGCGCTCGGCCTGGAAGGCAGCTTCCCGATCCTGACCACGCGCGGCAACGTGTTCCGCCCGTACTGGACGATCGAGTACCGCCAGGCGCTGGAAGACCGCAGCGACGTGCGCCTGAACTACGTGATCCTGCCGGCCGCCAACGACTACCTGCTGCGTATGCGCAGCTACGGCGACAACGCGCTGAGCTACGGCGCGGGCCTGGACATGGAACTGGCGCGGCGCTGGCGCCTGTCGTTGCTGCTGCGCCGCCAGCACGCCAGCGGCCTGGACGCCGGCACCAGCTTCGGCCTGTTGCTGTCGTACTCGCCGGCCAGCGGCTTCGGCGCCGCTTCGGCGATGGCGGCGGCGCCTGCGGGCGGCGATGCGCCGGCCGGCGAAACCGGCACGCAGCGCACCGGCAGCAGCGACGGCGCTCGCTGAGCGCGCGCTACGGCCCGGAGCGTCGCTCCGGGCCGGCCTGGAACAGACGCAGGAGGGGCGAAAGCCCCTCCTTTTTTGTGCGCGAAACCTGCGCGGCGTTGCTTCGATGTGCGCCGGCGTCGCCATCGAAGTGCGCTCTCGCCATCCCCGGCGCACGCCGCCGTCCAGGCTCACGTTGCGCTTACATTCCCGGCGAAGGCATTGGCTATCCTGCCGGCGGCCCCAGCGCGCGCCGATCGGATCGGCGCCGGGGCCTTGCCCCGCGGGCATCCCCCGATGCCCCTCGCAGTCGTCGAACAAGGAGTTTCGCCATGCCGAGCTTTACCCCGTCGCGTCGTGTCCGCGCGCGTTCCGCCTCGCCCCGCCGCCTGTTCCCGCTCGCGCTCGCGCTGCTGCTCGGCGCCGGCGCCGCCCACGCCCAGAGCGACAACGAAGTCTACGAAGCGGCCATCGCCAAGGCCTCGCGCCTGTGCCCCGGCCATTCCAAGGAACGCACCACGCCGGGCGTGCGCGCGGTCCCGGTCGGCGCGCTGCGGGTGCTGGCGCAGCGCAACTACACGATGTGTCCGGATCGCCGCCTCGACGCCGCCGCGCCGGCGGTGTGGTACGGCCAGGTCGGCGTGTTCGCCTGGAATCCGGAGGTCGAGGGCGCGGCGAAGCTGATCGCCAAGCAGATCGACGCGATGACGCGCAAGGAAGATTTCCCGCCCGAGACGCTGGTGTGGAAAGCCGACGGCCGCCCGGCTCAGGGCGTGACCGTGCCGATGTTCGAGCCGCGGCCGCGGCCGGTGGGTTCGTACTGAGCGCGGCCGGCGCTTAGCGGTCGCAGCGCGCGGACGCGGCGTGGGCCGCGTCCGCGTTGTTTTTGAGGCGCGTTGTTTTGGGCCGCGCTGTTTCTGAGGCGCGCCGTTTCGCAGCCGCGCCGTTTCCGGGCTATTGCCGAGTAATTGCGCGACCGGCGCCGCTCCGGCGCGCGATGTTGCCGCACCGGCCGGTTGCGCGCGTGGCGGCTGACAAGCGCGCGCCGGCTGGCTTATCGTCGGCGCACCCGCACCGTGCGCCCGCCCGATCGCCTCATGCAGCAACACGCCGACCTGCTGATCGCCTTGCTGACCCGGGTCCGGCTGGAAGCGCGCTTCGTGTGCGAAACCAACCGACCGCAGCGTTGGCGCGAGGGCGGCGCGGATTCTGCGAACGCCCTGTTCGTGTACGCCGCGCGCGGCCGCATCGAACTCGACGATCGCGGCCGCACGCTGGTGCTGGAGCAAGGCGATCTCGCGCTGCTGCCGCACAGCGTGGCCGAACGCATGGCCGGCGCCGCGGCCGACGCCGAATTGCCCGCAGCGCTGCTGCGCGGCGATGCCGCCGGCGCGCAAGGCGAGACCGCGCCGCGCGCGCTGTGCGCCGGCCTGCACTACGACGCGACCAGCGCGATGCCGCTGTGCCGGCTGTTCGGCGCGATCATGATCGCGCCGGCCGCGGCCATCGCCGGCGAGCCGATGCTGAGCCACGCGCTGCACGGGCTCAGCCGCGAACTCGAACGCACCGCCGCGTTGCGCAATCCGGTGCTGCTGCGCGCGCTGGAACTGATCTACGCGCTGGCGCTGGAACTGGCCGTCGCCGGCGCGGTGCGCGCGGGCGAGGAGCAGGCCGACACCGCCTTGCGCGATCCGCGCATCGCGCGCTGCCTGTACTACATGTACACCCACTTCGGCGAGAAATGCTCGCTGGACGAACTGGCCGCGCACGCCGGCCTGTCGAAGTCGGCCTTGTCGGCGCGCTTCAACGCGCTGGTCGGCGAACCGCCGGCGCGGCACCTGGCGCGCATCCGCGTGGCCGAAGCGCGGCGGCTGCTGCGCAGCACCGAACTGTCGCAGGAAGCCGTGGCCGAGCAGGTCGGCTATGCCTCGGTGGTGGGGATGCACCTCGCGTTCCGCAGCATCGCCGGAGAACCGCCGGGCGCCGCGCGCCGGCGCGCAGGAGCGGGCGAGGCGGTGTGAGTCCGGGCAAGACCTCCGGCTTGAGCGCCGCGCCGCAGCGGCCGTGGACGATCGTTTAAACGCCCAGCACTCGGCTTAATGGCCGCGCCGCGGACGCTGGCCTACATTGCGCTGCGTCCGTTGATCGCCTGCCGCACGCGCAGCGATTCGGACCGCCATCGCCGCGCGCCCCGACACGAATCGAACCGAAGGCCGAAGCGCCGTCGGACGGGCGCGCGTTTCGTTCGATCCTGCAAGGAGTTGCCCATGAACCATCCCACCCTGCGCACCATCGGCGGCGCCGCCGCGCCGCAATCGCTCGCCGCCGGCCGCACCGCGCTGCTCGTCGTCGATTTCCAGAACGAATACTTCAGCGGCCGCATGCCGCTACCGGGCGGCGCTGCGGCGCTGCGCAACGCGCGCGCGCTGGTCGAGCACGCCGATGCCCACGGCCTGCCGGTCTTCCATATCCAGCATGTGACCCCGCCCGATGCGCCGGTGTTCGCCGAGAACGGCGACGGCGTGCGCTTCCACGCCGAACTGCAGCCGGCCGCGCACCATCGCGTGGTGCGCAAGACCTCGGTCAGCGTGTTTCCGACCACCGACATCGAACAGCAACTCAAGCAGGCCGGCATCGACACCTTGGTGATCGCGGGATTGATGACCCACGCCTGCGTCGCCGGCGCCGCGCGCGACGCGGTGCCGCTGGGTTTCGAGGTGATCGTCGCCGGCGACGCCTGCGCCACCCGCGATCTCGACAACGGCGATGGCACGGTGCTGGCGCATGCGGACCTGCATCGCGCCGCGCTGGCGTCGATCGCCGACACCTTCGGCGAAGTGATGCATACCGCGCAGGTGCTGGCCTTGCCGGTGCGTTGATCGCGCTGCATTGATCGCGCCGCGCCGCCCGACGCGGACCGGCGGCGCGGCGGCCGCGCGTCGCCGCCGGTGCTGCGTGCTACGCTGCGGCCGGGTCGCGCCGAGCCGTGCCGGTTTTGTGCGAAGCCCATCAAGGACACCCGGCCGCGATCTCGCGCCGGGCCGCCGAAGGACTCAGAGGCCGCCGCATGAATCACCCGACCTTTCGCGCCGAAATCGACAAGCTGCGGATCCTGTCGGCGGTGGCGTTCCTGCTCGCGCTGGGCATCGCCTGCGCCTATCTGCTGCTGCGCGGTCCCGACCCGGACAGCGCCCGGGCGATGCTGCGCGATCCGCGCATCTTCTATCCGGCGGTGGGACTGGGCGGCGCCTTGTTCCTGGGCCTGGCCGCGTTCGGCGCGGCGAAACTGCGCGGCGGCAGCCCGCTGCGGGCCGGCCCCGAGGGCCTGGACTTGAATGGCGCTATCCGCATCGCCTGGCGCGACATCGACCGCGTCGAGCCGTACTACGACTTCACCGATCCGGCCTTGCACGGCTACAAGGTCGTGCTCAAGGACGCCGACCGCTTCCTCGCCGCGCACCGCGATCATCGCCTCTATCGGCGCATGCTGTCCGCGCACCAGACCGCCGGCTCGCCGGTGATCGTCTACACCAACAGCCTGCGCTACGACCCGCAGCGGTTCGACGAAGTGGTCGAGCATTACCTGCGCGAGAGCGAAGCGCGGCTCGCCTAGAGCCTGCGCGCGGCGCGACGGCCGCCGCGGCGATGAGTAGGTCGACATTGCGCCGAGCGGCGCAGCGCTCAATTCGCCCGAACCCCGATGCCCGCGTTCGCCGCGACGATGCCGCGCCGCCGGCGCGCATCCGAAAATTTTTCCCCCAACCTCGATGGAGAGTCACATGCCCACCCACATCCGCCGAATCGCTGCGCTCGCAGTCGCCTGCGCCGCCGCGATGCCGCTGGCGTCGCTGGCCCAGAACGACACCGCCAAGGCGCTGGCCGATTTCGTCGAATGCAAACTCAGCGCCGAGCAGGTCGCCCAGTTCAACCAGAAGCTCCATGCCGAGGAGTTCGCCGGCTTCGCCCAGAGCGACGACGGCGGCTCGGCCGCGCTGATGCTGTGGAAGTCGGCGCAGCCGGTGTCGGCCTGGGGCGAGAACTCGGCCTACATCAACTTCCCCAGCCGCAAGGAGATGCATCTGGCATTCAAGGTGCCCGAAGGCCAGGAAATCAAGGTCGGCGAAGCGCTGGCCGCGCGCATCGGCGGGATGAAGCCGCGCCCGGACCTCGAAGCGATGAAGGAAACTTACGACTGGAAGGGCATGGACTCGCGCAAGCCCTTGGGCGCCGACAAGACCGTGCGCGTGCTGGTCGATGTGAGCTATGCGCCGGGCTGGGTCACGGTCGGCTGCGGCTACGGCGACGCGATTCAGTAAACCGCCCGCACCGTCGGATCGATTCACGCCCGCGGGCCGGCGCCTCAGCCGCCGGCCCGCGCGGAAACGCGCGCAGAAGCAACGCCTGCGTGCGCCGGCCGCCGATCAGCCGCCGGCGTCGCCGCCGCGCCCGGCGACCAGCTTGTCGACGATGGCGTTGTACAAGGACGCGACGAACTCGGCGTCGCCGCCGGTGTCCTCGCTCATGGCGTACTGCCCGCTGGCCAGCATCCCCGCGGCGAGATGCGCCGCGATCTGTTCGGCTTTTTCGCGATTCATATCCGTCTCCACTCCATGTCAGTGCGCGGCCTCGCCGCGCCGCGCCGACGGCGCGTGCACCCAGGCTACGTCCGCTCGCGCTTGCGCGGGTTGGCGCAAATGGAATGGTTCGGCCCAGCGGCAGCGTTCGGGCAGGGTAGGCAAGGCGGCCTCGCCAGAGTCGGCAAGCTCCGGCGAGCCCAATCATGAGGAGCCGTCAAGCCGCTGCGGATGCGGCCAAGCTGCGCTCGGTCCGTCGAGCCCGCGGCCGATAGACGCGCGCAGTCGCTGCCGATAGAAGAGCGTCGCCTCAACCGACAACGGGGCGCTGCGCCCTCTTGGCGAACAAGAACCAAATCGCCGGTGCCAGATAGAACGGCAGCATGTGCCCACTGAACCCGCGGACCTGTCTCACTATCGCCTCGCGGTACTGTTGCGCGGTGAGTTCCCGAATCACGCGCCCATGCTCCTGCAGCACATACCTGCCGTCGGAAACGACGGGCGAGCCGTTGGACGCGACATTCACAAGAAAGTTGAGCCCGGCATACACCGACACTGCGATGACGACGGCGACCGCCCACCGGGGCAGTTTGCCGGGCAGTCCAACGATGTTGCGTTGTTCGGGCGGGATGCGGTAGGTCTCGAGCACCAACGGTGCGAATACCACGGGCAGGGCGAGCGCGAGCAGATGTTGGCCGCCGGGCAGGTCCAGGGTGTAACCCCAGAACGTGCGCAAGTGCACGATCAAGCTCGCTGCGAAGCCGCACAAGGCAAGCACGCCGAAAAAACCATCCAGGTACTTTCTCATCGGCTGCTTGCCCCGGCGATCGAGATACGAGATGCGAAGCTGGCGCCGCGGCGTTGCGGCAAACAACTCGCGGCTGGGCCGGCGTACCGGGCCAGCCGCGCAGTGGCGGCGGCCTTACTCGACCGCCAACCCTTCCACCTTCTGCCACCCGCGCGGCAACAACCCGCCGCGAGTCGCGCGCGCGCCGAGGTACGTGTCGAGATCCTTGAACGACAGGCTCATCGTCCGCGCTCCCGACTTCACGCTCAGCGTTTGTCCCGGCGCGACCACCGCCACCGCAACCACGCGCTCGGTGCCGAGCTTGGCCTTCGGAATATCGATGATCTTGTTGCCCTTGCCCTTGTCGAGCTCCGGCAGCTCGGCCACCGGGAACGCGAGCAGGTGGCCGACGTTGGTCACCGCGACCACGCGGTCTTGTTCGACGTCGCCGATCTGCGCCGGTTGCAGCACCTTGGCGTTCGGGGTCAGCGACAGCATCGCCTTGCCGGCCTTGTTGCGGCCGGTGAGGTTTTCGAAGCGGGTGACGAAGCCGTAGCCATGACTGCTGCCTAGAACGAAGCGCATGTCGTTGTCGCCCGCCGCCAACGCCTGGAACGACGCGCCCGCGGCCGGCGAGAAGCGCCCGGTCAGCGGCTCGCCGTTGCCGCGCGCCGACGGCAGGCCGTGGATCAGCGCCGAGTAGGCGCGGCCGGTCGAATCCAGGAACGCGACCTGCTGGGTGCTGCGCCCGCGCACGGCCGCGAGCAGGCCGTCGCCGTCGCGGTAACTCAGGGTGGACGCGTCGATCTCATGACCCTTGGCCGCGCGCACCCAGCCCTTTTCGCTGACCACCACGGTCATCGGTTCGCTGGCGACCAGTTCGGTTTCCGACAGCGCCTGCGCCGCATTGCGCGACACCAGCGGCGAGCGGCGGGCGTCGCCGAACTTCTTGGCGTCGGCCAGCAGTTCGTCCTTGATCAGCTTCTTGAGCTTGGCCTTGCTGGCGAGGGTCGCGATCAGCTGTTCGCGCTCCTTCTCCAGCTCGGCCTGCTCGCCGCGGATCTTCATCTCTTCCAGCCGCGCCAGCTGGCGCAGGCGGGTTTCCAGGATGTAGTCGGTCTGCTCTTCGGTGAGGTCGAAGCGCTTCATCAGCACCGGACGCGGTTCGTCCTCGCTGCGGATGATGCGGATGACTTCGTCGAGGTTGAGGAACGCGACCAGCAAACCCTGCAACAGGTGCAGGCGGCGCTCGACCTTCTCCAGCCGGTGATTCAGGCGGCGGGTGACGGTGTCGGCGCGGAAGCTCAGCCACTCGCTCAGGAACGCCCTCAGGCCCTTGACCTGCGGGCGGCCGTCCAGGCCGATCACGTTGAAGTTGACGCGGAAGCTGCGTTCCAGGTCGGTGGTGGCGAACAGATGGCCCATCAACTGATCGGCATCGACGCGGTTGGAGCGCGGCACCAGCACGATCCGGGTCGGATTGGCGTGGTCGGACTCGTCGCGGATGTCTTCCAGCCACGGCAGTTTCTTGGCCCGCATCTGGCTGGCGATCTGCTCGATCACCTTGCCCGGCGAGGTCTGGTAGGGCAGGGCGGTGATGACCAGGTTGGCGCCGTCCTTCTCGAACACGGCGCGGGCGCGCACGCTGCCCAGGCCGGTTTCGTACATCTGCAGCAGGTCGGCGCGCGGGGTGATGATCTCGGCCGTGGTCGGGTAGTCCGGGCCGAGCACGTGCTCGCACAGATCGCGCGTGGTCGCGTCGGGATCGTCGAGCAGGCGCACGCAGGCGCTGACCACTTCGTTCAAGTTGTGCGGCGGCACGTCGGTGGCCATGCCCACGGCGATGCCGGTGGTGCCGTTGAGCAGCAGGTGCGGCAGCCGCGCCGGCATCCAGGTCGGCTCTTCCAGGGTGCCGTCGAAGTTCGGGGTCCAGTCGACCGTGCCCTGGCCGAGCTCGCCCAGCAGCACCTCGGCGATCGGGGTCAGCTTGGACTCGGTGTAGCGCATCGCCGCGAACGACTTGGGATCGTCGCTGGAACCGAAGTTGCCCTGGCCTTCGACCAGCGGATAGCGGTAGGAGAACGGCTGCGCCATCAACACCATCGCCTCGTAGCAGGCGCTGTCGCCGTGCGGATGGTATTTGCCGATCACATCGCCCACGGTGCGCGCGGACTTCTTCGGCTTGGACTGGGCGTTCAGGCCCAGCTCGCTCATGGCGTAGACGATGCGGCGCTGCACCGGCTTGAGGCCGTCGCCCAGGAACGGCAGGGCGCGGTCCAGGACCACGTACATCGAGTAGTCCAGGTAGGCGCGTTCGGCGTATTCGCGCAGCGGGATCTGTTCGAAGCCGTGGAACGCCGTACGTACGGAATCTGTCATCTGAAACTGGCAACCGGGTGGGGCACAGGCCCGGATTCTACCCGGGAGCAGGTCGCAGGGGGTGCGACGGGGGTGAAGGCGGCGGGGCGGCCGGCGGCGACGCGAGGGGCTCGCAGCCTTTGTGGGAGGGGCTTCAGCCCCGAAGCTCTTGTGCCAGATCGCCGCGACCTGAGCGGAGGGCATCGGGGCTGAAGCCCCTCCCACAAGAGCCCTGGCGCCTGGGCGAGGCAGTCGCCGAGCCATGGCCCAAGGTATTCTGCCGCCTTGGCTCCCGGAACCCGCCCATGCCCCAGCGTCGTCCTTGCCTGCATCCGTTCGCCGTCGCCGCGTTGACCGCGGCCCTCGCCAGCGCCTGCGCGCCGACGCCGGCCGCGCCGCACGCCGCCGCCGCCGCCGCGCCGGTGTATTCCTACAAGGTGATCGCGCGCCATCCGCACGATCCGCAGGCCTTCACCCAGGGCCTGATCTGGAAGGACGGCTTTCTGTACGAGAGCACCGGCCTCAACGGCCATTCCTCGGTGCGCAAGGTCGAGCTGGCCAGCGGCCGGGTGCTGCAGCGCACGGCGCTGCCGGACGAGGTGTTCGGCGAAGGGATGACCGACCGCGGCGATCAGCTGCTGGTGCTGAGCTGGACCAACGGCGCCGGCTACGTGCTCAACCGCGCCGATTTCTCCTTCGCCGGCACCTTCCAATACCCGGGCGAGGGCTGGGGCCTGACCCGTTCGGCCGACACGATCTACATGAGCGACGGCAGCGCGCAGATCCGCCTGCTCGACCCGGCCACGCTGCGCGAGCGCTCGCGCATCCAGGTCCGCGACCAGGGCCGCGCCATCGACCAGCTCAACGAACTGGAGTGGGTCAAGGGCGAGATCTACGCCAACGTCTGGCAGAGCGACCGCATCGCCCGCATCGACCCCAAGACCGGGCAAGTGCGCGGGTGGATCGACCTGTCCGGCCTGTTGCGCCAGCACGGCAGCGGCGGCCGCGGCGCCGACGTGCTCAACGGCATCGCCTACGACGCCCAGGGCGACCGCCTGTTCGTGACCGGCAAGCTGTGGCCGGACCTGTTCCAGATCGAACTGGTGCCGCCGGCCAAGCCCGGCAAGCGCTGATCCGGCAAGCGCCGCGCCTCACACCCCGCGCAGGCGGCCGTTTTCGCTGACGTAGACCGCGCCGGCGAAGCGCGGGTGCGCGGCCTCGATGTCCTGCAGAAAACGGTGTTCGACCGAGAACAGCCGCAGCATCGAATTCCACGGCTGCGCCAGCAGTTCGATCCGGCCCTCGCGGAAGAAGCACAGCTCGTCCGCGCACAGTTCCGGGTCGGTGCTATGCCAGTGGTTGAAGCCGGTGCGGCCGAGCAGATACGCGGTGTAGGCGTTGAAGTCGCAGACCTGCAGGTCGTAGCGTTCGCCGTCGATTTCGGTCGCCGGCAGCGCTTGCGCCGCGTCCAGTTCCAGCGTACGGGCGATGCCGCTGCGCAGGAAGTCCTCGCTGCCCGCGCCGAGGCGGATGCCGAAACCGAAGCCGAAGCCGATGCGGTCGTAGCGCCCGGCCAGCACCGGCGCCAGCGCGCGCCAGGTCGCATCGGGCAGACGCGCCCAGGCGTGCAGGAGGCCGTCGGATTCGAACACCGCATCGACGATCAGCGCCGCGTCGACCTGCCAGGCCGGGGCGCGCGAGGGCGGAGGGTTCGCGGTCATGCGCGGTGGGTCGTTCCTGCGACGGGGCGGCGGGGGATGCGCCGATGCTAGCGCAGCCGCCGATGCCGCCGCCGGCGCCTGCGCGTTCTTGCAACCCAGTTCGCAACCGCGGCGCCCGCGCGCAGCGGCGCAACTGACGAATTTGTCAGCGCGGCGACAGCGTGGCGTAGGCGCCGCGCGCCTACAGTGCCGCCCATGGCCCGCGTCCTCCCCTCGCAGGCCATGGGCGGCGCGTCGAGCGAGGCGCCGCCTTCCTTTTTCCCGCGCCGTCCAGGACGCCGCCCATGCCCGAACGCAGCCCTTCCGCCCGCCTGCCGCACCTGCGCGCGCCGGCGCCGGGCCGCGGCGGGGTTAGGATGACCGCAGGCCCCGTCCGCAGCCACCGCCCGCCATGAAGTTGTTGATCGTCGAAGACGAAGCCAAGACCGCCGATTACCTGCGCGACGGCCTGGCCGAGCAGGGCTGGAGCGTGGACGTGGCGCGCGACGGCAACAACGGCCTGCACCTGGCGCGCGAGTTCGACTACGACGTGATCGTGCTCGACGTGATGCTGCCCGGCCTGGACGGCTTCAGCGTGCTGCGCGAGCTGCGCCTGCGCAAACAGACCCCGGTGATCATGCTGACCGCGCGCGACCGCATCGACGACCGCGTGCACGGCCTGGGCGCCGGCGCCGACGATTACCTGGTGAAACCCTTCTCCTTCATCGAACTGCTGGCGCGGCTGCAGGCGCTGGTGCGGCGCGGCCGCCAACAGGAGCCGACCGAACTGAGCATCGGCGACCTGCAGATCAACCTGATCGCGCGCCGCGCCTTCCGCGACGGCAACCGCCTGGACCTGACCGGCAAGGAATTCGCCCTGCTCGCGCTGCTGGCCCAGCGCCGCGGCCAGATCCTGTCCAAGACGGTGATCGCCGCGCAGGTGTGGGACATCAACTTCGACAGCAACACCAACGTGGTCGAGGTGGCGATCAAGCGCTTGCGCGCCAAGATCGACGGCCCGTTCCGCAGCAAGCTGCTGCACACCGTGCGCGGCATGGGCTATGTGCTGGAAACGCGCGAGGACGAGGACGCCGGCAGCGCGAGGTCGCCGGCGTGACGCCGTGGCGCGAGCTGCCGATCGCCCGGCGCCTGGCGGCGATGTTCGCCGGCGCCGCGCTGCTGGTGTTCGCCCTGGTCGGCGTCGCGCTGTATCAGGTGCTGCAGACCCAGATCGTGCGCTATCAGCACGCCGAGCTGGAAACCAAACTGCGCTACGTCGCCGGCAGCGTCGGCGCCTGCGACCTGCGCGAGCGTTGGCACAAGGTCGAGGACAAGGTCGAGAGCATGGTCTCCAGCGACCGCAGCACCAAGGTCTGGGCCTGGAGCGACAGCGATCTGTTCCGGATCGGCCCGGCCGCGCCGCAAGTCGAGGCCGCGCGCGGCGCCGCCGACCGCGGCATGGGCCGGCTGTGGCTGGACGACAGCGACGCGCCGTACCGGGTGCTGGCGCAGGCGATCCCGGCCAAGGGCGAGCGGCCGTCGGTGCAGGTGTGGGTGGCGATCGATTCGCAGCCTTATCGCGCCGCGCTGCGCAGCTTCGCCTTCGCCCTGGTCGCGCTCGGCCTGGGCGGCGCCGCGCTGGTGGCGCTGCTCGGGCACTGGATCGCCCGGGTCGGCCTGCGCCCGCTGCAGCGCTTGTCGGAGCAAGCGCAGCGGCTGAGCCCGAGCAAGCTGTCGCAGCGCCTGCAACCGACCGACCTGCCGCCGGAACTGGGCCGGCTGACCGACGCGTTCAACGGCGCGCTCGACCGCCTGGAAGCCGCCTACACCCGGCTGGAAGCGTTCAACGCCGATGTCGCCCACGAGCTGCGCACGCCGCTGACCAACCTCATGGGCCAGACCCAGGTCGCGCTGCAGCGCCCGCGCGAGGCGCAGCGCTTGACCGAAGTGCTGACCTCGAACCTGGAAGAGCTCGAGCGCATGCGCGGCATCGTCAACGACATGCTGTTCCTCTCGCGCGCGGGGCAGGGCGACATCGCCCTGGACCGGGTCTGCGTGCCGCTGGCGACGGAAGTGGCCAAGACCGGCGAATTCCTCGAATACCTGCTGGAAGAGGCCGGCATGCGCCTGCGCATCGACGGCGCCGCCGACGCCTGGATCGACACCTCGCTGTTCCGCCGGGCGATGACCAACCTGCTGCACAACGCGGTGCAGCACGCCGCGCCGGGTTCGGAGATCGTGGTGGAAGTGCGCGGCGGCGACGGCGCGGCCGGCGACTGCGGCAACGGCGCCAGCGTGGCGGTGCGCAACCACGGCAAGAGCGTGGAGCCGCAGCACCTGGCGCGGATGTTCGACCGCTTCTACCGCGTCGACGCCGCGCGCGAGCACGGCGGCGAACGCCATCACGGCCTGGGCCTGTCGATCGTCAAGGCGATCGCCTCGTTGCACGGCGGCAGTGTGTTCGCCGCCAGCGGCGACGGCCAGACCACGGTCGGCTTCAGCCTGGCCCCGCCGGCGGCGTAGCGCCGGCGGCTGCGTGCGCGGCTGCATCGCCTCCCGCCTGCCGCCCCTCCCGACTCCGTCATTCCGGCGAAAGCCGGAACCCATTTTGCGTTTGCCTTTGCTGTTGACCGCGTTTCTCGATCAGCCAAGAAACATCGCCTGCAGAGCAGCGGTGGCAGCAGCAAAAGCAAAATGGGTTCCGGCTTTCGCCGGAATGACGGAGTGTGGGGTTCTACAGTCTCCGGCAGCGCCGGATTGCTTCGCGCGCGGCGCCGACCCGGCTTCATCGCGCGGCATCGGCGCTCAACGCGCGCTTAGCGATGCAGGTCGCCGGCGGCTTCGGGCTGGTAGCGCAGCGCCAGCACCCGCAGCGAGGTGTTGCGTCCGCCCGGCAGCGGCCACTGGATGCTCGCGCCGATGCGCAGGCCGAGCAGGGCGCTGCCGACCGGGGCCAGGATCGAGATGCGTTGCGCGCTGCCGTCGGCGTCGCGCGGGTAGACCAGCGCGGCTTCGCGCTCTTCGCCGCTGTCCTCGTCGAGGAAGCGGATCACCGAATTCATGGTGATGACGTCGTCCGGCATCTGCGCCGGTTCGCGCAGTTCGGCGCGGTCGAGTTCGCGGCGCAGGCCGCTGGTGTCCAGGCCGGCGGCCTGCGGGGTTTCCAGCAAGGCTTCCAGGCGCTCGCAATCCAGGCGCGAGACGATCAGCGGCGGCGGCAGGCCGGAGGGGTGGGGCAGGTGACGCTCGTTCATGGCAGGCTCCAAAGCAAGAGCGGGCGGCGCCGACGCGCCGCCCGCAATGGGGTGTGCGCCGACCATAGCCGGCGCGTGCGCGCGCATCAAGCCGCGTGCGCCGATTCGCGATCGGTTTCTCTCGAGTCGGTATCGCGCCGGTCCCGTGGCGGCGCAGCGTACGCAAGCTCGCGCGGCGAAGGCTTGCGAGTCGCGCCCCGCGCGTTAGCCCGCGCCTGCACCGGCCCGCGCCTGCATCCGCGCCGCATTGCGCCCCGTATCCCCGATCAAGCCCCGGGCCGCGCCCGCGATCGAGCCTCCGCCATGCCGGTTCCGCCTCTCGTCACTGTCTACCCGCCGCCGCGCTGGCATGCTCGGCGCGACGCCGGCGAGGCGGCCGCGCGGTTTCCGGGGCGTCCGCCGCCGCGCGCAGGTTTGCCGAATCTGTTCGCCGGCTGGCTAGAATCCCCGCATTCGCGCGCCGAGCCGGCGTGCACCTTCGAGGCGCAGATGACCGAACTCACGGCCCCGCAGTCCGCCCTTTCCGATCCCGCCGACGACCCCGCCGCCGAGTTGCTCGGCGCGATCGCGCGCGGCGACCGCGCCGCGTTCGAGCGGCTCTACCGCGACACCTCCGCGCGCCTGTTCGGCGTGTGCCTGCGCCTGCTGCCCGAGCGCGCCGAGGCCGAGGACGTGCTGCAGGAGGTCTACGCCACGGTCTGGCGCAAGGCCGGCCAGTTCGACGCCGGCCGCGCCAGCGCCGCGGTGTGGCTGGCGATGATCGCGCGCAACAAGGCCATCGACCGCCTGCGCGCCTCGCCGTCGCTGCGGCGCGCGCCGCTGGAGCTGATGGACGAGATCGCCGACGCCGCGCCGACGCCGTCGGCGCAGGCCGAGAGCGCCGACGAGAACGAGCGCCTGCGCCGTTGCCTGGACGAGCTCGACGCGCGCCGCCGCGGCCTGATACGCACTGCGTTCTTCGACGGCAGCACCTACGAGGAACTGGCCCAGCGCACCGGCTCGCCGCTGGGCAGCGTCAAGAGCTGGATCCGGCGCGGGCTGATCCAACTGCGCGTCTGCCTGGAGCGCTGAGCCGCCATGGACATCCGCGAACACGATATCGACCGCGAACCGCCCGGCGCCGACGTGCACGCCGGCGAATACGTGCTGGGCGTGTTGAACGAGCGCGAACGCCGGCTGGCGGAATTGCGCGTGGAAACCGACCCGTCCTTCGCCCAGTTGGTCCAGCAGTGGCAGCGGCGCCTGGCCGCGCTGCTGGAAGAGATCGAACCGGTCGCCGCACCCGCGCAGTTGTGGGCGCGCCTGCGCGTGCGCCTGGGCTGGTCGCCGGCGCAGGGCGAGCGCCCGCGCGGGCTGTGGCACAGCGCCGGCTTCTGGCGCGGCGCGGCTGCGGCCGCCGCGGCGCTGGCCGCGGTGGCGCTGTGGAGCGATCGCGCGCCGTCGCCGTCGCCGCCCAAGGTGGCGCAGCAACCGCCGGTGATGATCGAGCACCAGCCCGCGTTCCCGGTCACCCGGCTCGCGCGCGACGACGGCAGCGCCGGCTGGCTGGCTTCGATCGACCAGCGCCACGCCAAGGTCATGACCATGCCGGTGCCCGCGCCGCAGGATCCGCAGGGCCGCGTCGCCGAACTGTGGCTGATTCCCAAGGGCGAGCCGCCGCGTTCGCTGGGCCTGATTTCGACCGAATGGGCCGACTCGGTGAAGGTACCGGCCGAGGCCGTGGCCAAGCTCGCCGCCGGCGCGACCCTGGCGATCACCCTGGAACCCAAGGGCGGCGCCCCGCACGGCGTGCCGACCGGGCCGGTGGTGGCGAAAGGCAACATCGCGTTGTGATTGCGCCGGCGCGCGCAGGTCGCGAGGGGCCGGTCCGGCTCTCGCGGCGGAGTGCGAAAATTTTTTGAAATAACCGTTGACAGCCGCGTCCTCGCAACGCAACATACGCCTCCTCGCAGCGGCGCCGGTTCATCGGCAACGAAGCGAAAGGCCCAGGTGGCGGAATTGGTAGACGCACTAGTTTCAGGTACTAGCGGGTAAAACCGTGGAGGTTCGAGTCCTCTCCTGGGCACCACTACATAGCTTCGGCGCACCGCGACGAAGCGAACAAAAAACCCCGCGAAAGCGGGGTTTTTTGTTTGCGCGCGAGAAAAGCGGCGCGCGCGCATCGCGGTGATCGCGCGCTAACGCCGGGTATCGCATGGGACCGGACCGCGCCGACGTATCCGCACGTGCCGCAGCGCCGAATCGATCCCGCCGCAGCCCCCGCGATCGAGCCCAAACGCCGGGTTTTCGCGCCTGCGCCGGCGGCCGCGCCACAGCGTCGGCACCGGCCGCCTGCCTGAACGCCGCGCCCGCTACCAGTCAGGTCTCCGACTTCCGGCTGAAGCGGGCGGGGGCCGGAACGATTCAACTGCGGCCCGGCGGGCAATACTTGACCGCTTAACGCCCGGCCCCCGCGCCGCGGCGCAGCGCACGCCCGCCGCGCGGGCGCGCTCGCACTCCCGGCTGCGTGGTTATGACCGATATCCTGCTCATCGAAGACGACGAACGCCTTGGCTCGCTGGTAGCCAATTACCTGGGCAAACACGGTTACGACGTGGCCCTGGAAACCGACGGCGCGCGCGCGGTCGCCGCGATCCTGGAACTGCAACCGGCGGTGGTGCTGCTGGACTTGTCGCTGCCGGGGCAGGACGGGTTCGAGATCTGCCGGGCGGTGCGTTCGCGCTACGCCGGGGTGATCTGCATGCTGACCGCGCGCACCGACGACATCGACCAGGTGCTGGGCCTGGAGCTGGGCGCGGACGACTACATCGGCAAGCCGATCGAGCCGCGCGTGCTGCTGGCGCGGCTGCGCGCGCATCTGCGCCGCGATCACGCCGCGCGCCACAGCGGCCGGGTGATGCGTTTCGGCCAGTTGCGCATCGATTGCGAAACCCGCGAGGCGACCCTGCGCGAGGCGCGCATCGACCTGACCACGGCCGAGTTCGACCTGCTGGTGCTGCTGGCCGGCCGCGCCGGCCAGATCCTGAGCCGCGACGATTTGCTGCAGGCGCTGCGCGGCATCCAGTTCGACGGGCTCGACCGCTCCATCGACGCGCGCATTTCGCGCCTGCGGCGCAAGCTCGGCGATCTGGCCGAGGAGCCCGAGCGGATCAAGACCGTGCGCGGCAAGGGTTATCTGTTCAATCGGGCCGCCTGGGAATGACCGCGGCGCAATGGCTGCGGCAGTGGCTGCCGCGCAAGCCGGGCTCGGCCGACGCCGGCTGCGCCCGCTTCGATCCGGCCAAGCCCGCTCCGGCCAAGCAGGGCCACTTCGGCCTGTTCGTGCGCTATTACCTGATCGTGGTGCTGATCTACGCCCTGGTCGTGGTCGGCGGCATCTCGGCCTGGCTCAGCATTACCGCCGAGAACAGCCGCGGCTACGGCGAGGCGCAGCTGCGCGGCACCCACTACCTGATCGAGCAGCGCTACCTCGGCGCGCCGCGCGAGGAATGGCCGGCGCTGGGCGAGGAACTGAGCGAGCACTTCGCCTATCCGGTGCGGCTGGCGCCGCTGGCGGAACTGCGCGAGACGCTGACCCCGCGCGAGTACGAACGCCTGCTGCGCGGTGAAGTGGTGATGGAAAGCGAGGACGAGGCCTACACCTATCAGCGCCTGCCCGGCAGCGACCAGGCCGTGGCGCTGGGCAATTTCGACGATGTGATGGTGCAGGGCGTGCCGTGGAGCGACCTGGACCTGATCGATTCGATCGTGATCCTGGCGATGTACTTCCTCGCCATCGCGCTGCCGCTGTATTTCCTGGTCTACCGCTTCTGGCGCGACCTGCGCCGGCTGCGCACCACCGCCGAGGCGCTGAGCGCGGGCGAGCTGGACGCGCGCGCGCCGGAGGTCACCACGCGCCTGGTCAATCCGCTCGGCCACGCGCTCAACCAGATGGCCGGGCAGGTGCAGCAGGTGCTGGAAAGCCAGCGCATCCTGGCCCAGGCGGTGGCGCACGAGATCCGCACGCCGCTGGCGCGCATGCGCTTCGGTCTGGAGATGCTCGAGCAGGCCGGCGGCGACGAGGAGCGCGCGCATCTGCGCGAAGGCCTGGAAACCGACATCCAGCGGCTGGAGCATCTGGCCTCGCACAGCGTGGCCTATGCGCGGATCGGGCGCATGGTCGGGATCGAGCGCGCGCCGGTGTCGGTGAGCGCGCTGCTGGCCGATCTGGCCGATGTGTTCGATCCCGAGCCGCCGCTGCTGCTGAGCTTCGACAGCGGCGGCATCGACAGCCTGTCGGCGCATCGCGAGGCGTTGGAGCTGGCGCTGCGCAATCTGATCGGCAACGCCCTGCGCCATGCGCGCACGCGCGTGGCGGTGAGCGCGGCGCGCACCGACGAGGGCTATGCGCTGTGCGTGGACGACGACGGCGAGGGCGTGCCCGAGGCCGAACGCGAGCGCGTGTTCCAGCCGTTCGCGCAATTGCGCAAGCACCCCGAAGGCTTCGGCCTGGGCCTGGCGCTGGTGCGGGTGGTCGCGGAGAAGCACGGCGGCCGCGCCACGGTCGGCGAATCGGCGCTGGGCGGGGCGCGCTTTCGCATCGATCTGCCGGCGCAGTAAGCGCACCCGCGCGCCGCGTGCGCGTTCGCAACGGCGGCGCGCGGCGTCGTAAGCTCTCCCCGCTGGCGGCCGATCGGGCCGCCGCAGCGCCGCCCCCTTCGCCGGTAACACTCCGTTACCGAGCGTCGCCGGCCGTCACTCGCGCGCCCTGATACTGCAACTGACGTCGCGCTTCCCGCGCCGCAGCATGGTTCCGTCCCCCACGACGGAGCATTTCCCCCATGCAACGCAAGCTGTTCGCGCTGAGCGCCGCCGCGCTCGCGCTGAGCCTCTCGACCGCCGCCAACGCCCAGGGCGCCGGCGATCGCGAGGGTTTCTACGTATTCGGCGGCGTCGGCGCCGCGATGACCCAATGGGACGCCAAGCGTTCGGCCGTGCCGGCCGGGCAGAAGCGCAGCCAGGACAAGACCGGCACCAGCTACGTGCTCGGCGGCGGCTACCGCTTCAACCAGTACTTCGCCGTGGAAGGCTCCTACCACGACATGGTCAGCGAGGTCAGCCGTCGCGGCGTCGGCGATTACGACACCCGCACGCTGCAGCTCAGCGCGCTGGGCATCGTGCCGATCGGCGAGCGCTTCGAAGTGTTCGGCAAGATCTCGGCCGGGCGCGCGCGCAACGAATTCAGCCCGGTGCGCGGCGCGGTCGGCCTGAGCAAGGCCAGCGAGAGCGTCAACATCGCCTCGCTCGGCATCGGCGCCAACTACCACTTCAACGATCAGCTCGCCCTGCGCCTGGACGTCACCGGCCTGAGCAAGGCCGACGGCGGCAGCTTCCGCCGCAAGGCCGGCGCCGACGACATCAAGACCGGCGAAGCCAGCCTGAGCGTGATGTACCGCTTCTGATCCGCCCCCGCCGGCGGAAGCGGCGCGTCCGCTTCCGCCGCGTTCTCCTTCCGCCGAGCGCGCCTGATGACTATCGCGACCCGCCGTCTTTCCCCTCGACGCAGCGCCCGGAGGCCGGCATGAGCGGCCTGGCCGGGCTGTGGCGCGCGCAGCCGGATTGGGACGACGAGCGCCTGCGTTATTGCATGCGCTCGATGATCCACGCCTTGCAGCACCGCGGCGCGCATTCGCACGAGGTGTGGAGCGACCCCGCCGCCGGCGTCGCCGTCGGCCATTGCCGCGACCGCCACGGCGCCGCGCAACCGGTGGCCAGCGCCGACGGCCGCTATCTGCTGAGCCTGGACGGCGCGCTGTACCAGCGCGAGTCGCTGCACCGCGCGCTGATCGCGTCCGACGCGGTCGGCGAGCAGGCCAGCGACGCCGAACTGGTGCTCGCCGCGATCGTGCGCTGGGGCCTGCGCCGCGCGCTGGCGCGCTGCGACGGTGCGTTCGCGCTGAGCCTGTGGGACCGCCAGGAGCGGCAGCTGTGGCTGGCCCGCGACCGGGTCGGCGAGCGCCCGCTGTATTACGGCTGGGTCGGCGGCGATTTCGCCTACGGCTCCGAACTCAAGGCGCTGCACCGCCATCCCGGCTTCGACGCGCCGGTGGACCGCGATGCGCTGAGCCTGTTGCTGCGTTACGACTACATTCCCGCGCCGTTCTCGATCCATCGCGGCGTGTTCAAGCTCGCCCCCGGCACCTTGCTGCGCATGAACTTCCAGGCCGTGCGCGCCGGCGCCGGCGCGCACCAGCCCGAGCGCGACGCGCAGACTTACTGGTGCCCGCGCCAGCGCATGGCCGAGGCGATCGAGCTGCGCGGCGAGATCGGCGTGGATGAAGCCGTCGATCAGCTCGAAATCCTGCTGCAACAGGCGGTCAGCGCGCGCATGCGCGCGCCGTGCGCGGTCGGCGCGTTCCTGTCCGGCGGCACCGATTCCTCGCTGGTCACCGCGATGATGCAGGCGCAGTCCTCGGTGCCGGTGGACAGCTACGCCATCGGCTTCGACGACGACCGCCACGACGAGAGCGACTGGGCGCGCAAGGTGGCGCGCGCGCTGGGCACCCGCCATACCGAACACCGGGTCGGCGGGCGTGAGGCGCTGGAGGCGATCGAACGCCTGCCGCAGGTGTGGTGCGAACCTTTCGCCGATTCCTCGCAGGTGCCGACCCTGATCGCCAGCGAACTGGTGGCGCGGCGCAGCCCCATCGCCCTGACCGGCGACGGCGGCGACGAACTGTTCTTCGGCCACTCGGCCTATTGCCGCGCGGTGCGCAACGCGCGCTGGAAAGCGCGGCTGCCGGCGCCGCTGCGCCGGCTGGCGCCGCAACGCAGCGGCGAGCAGGCCGAGCGCGCGCGCCTGGGCGGCCTGCGCGCGCTGTGGGCGGAGCTCGGTGCGCAGCGGGTGGAAGACCATTATCTGCAGCGGGTCTCGCGCTGGCGCGACCCGGCCGCGGCGGTGCTCGGTGCGCGCGAACCGGCGACGCTGTTCTTCGACCGCGACGGCCACTTGCCGGTCGGTGACGCCGCCGACCGCGTGCAATACCTCGATTTCCGCATGGACCTGGCCCACGGCATCCTCACCAAGATCGACCGCGCCGGCAGCGCCTGCGGCCTGGAGACGCGCTCGCCGCTGCTGGACCGCAGCGTGATCGAGTTCGCCTGGTCGCTGCCGACCGCGCTCAAGCACCATCGCGGCGAGCAGAAATACGTGCTCAAGCGCCTGCTCGAACGCTACCTGCCGCAGCCGCTGATCTACCGCCCCAAGACCGGTTTCGGCGCGCCGGTCTCGCGCTGGCTGCGCGGGCCGCTGCGCGAGTGGGCCGATGCGCTGCTGGACGAATCGCGCCTGCGCCGCGAAGGCCATTTCGACGCGAGCGCGATCGCCACGTTGTGGCGCGAGTTCCAGGCCGGCGAGCGCAAGTGGCATACCCATTTGTGGAACGTGTTGATGTTCCAGGCCTGGCTGGAGCGGCATCGTTTCGCCGCGGCGCCGGCCGCGCTGACGCTGCCGGCCGAGGCCGCGCCCATCGTGCCCGCTGCGCCGCCGCGCCGCATCGGCGCCTGGGAAGGCGCGACGAGCTAGGGCCGTCGCGCTGGCCGGCGCGCGCCCGCGGCGGCATCATGGCCGCCCGCGAACGCGCAACCCCGGCTCCGACATGGATCAACTCGCGCTGATGCGCAGCTTCCGCCGGGTGGTGGAGCTGGGCGGTTTCGCCCGCGCCGCCGACGACCTGGGCCTGTCGGCCGCCGGCCTGAGCAAGCAGGTGCGCCAGCTCGAAGCGCGGCTGGGCACGGTGCTGCTCCAGCGCACCACCCGGCGCATGAGCCTCACCGACGGCGGCCGGCTGTATTTCGCCGAATGCTGCCGCCTGCTCGACGAGATCGAAGCGCTGGAGCAGCGCGTGCGCGAAGGCTCCGAGCGCGTGGACGGCCTGCTGCGGGTCAGCGCGCCGCTGTCGTTCGGCCTGTGCGTGCTGTCGCCGCTGTTGAGCCGTTTTTTGGCCGAGCATCCGCATCTGCGGTTGGACCTGGCGTTGGAGGATCGCGTCGTCGACTTGGTCGGCGAAGGCTTCGACGTGGCGGTGCGGCTGCGCGCGGAGCTGGAGGATTCCAGCTTGGTCGCGCGCCGGCTCGGCCAGGTCGGGCAGTTGCTGTGCGCGTCGCCGGACTATCTGCAGCGCCACGGCGAGCCGCGCACGCCGCAGGAGCTGTGCGGGCACGCGCTGCTGGGCTACAGCCTGTCCGAATCGCCGCGCGCCTGGCAGTTGCGCGGCGCCGACGGCGAACACGAATTCACCGTGCCGGCGCCGCGCGTGGCCGCCAACAACAGCCTGCTGCTGCGCGACCTGCTGATCGACGGCCACGGCGTGGGCAGCCTGCCGGCGTTCGTGGCGCGGCCGCAAATCGCCGCCGGCCGCCTGCGCGAGCTGCTGCCGCGCCATCGCCAGCCGCCGCGCCATGTGCATGCGGTTTACGCCACCGGCCGGCATCTGCCGGCCAAGGTGCGCGCCTTCGTCGATTTCCTCGGCGCGCAGTTGCCGGCGGCGTTGGTCGCCGACGGCTAGCGCCTGCGGTTACGAGCGCGGATTGCTGACCGCCAGCGAATAGTCCCTGCACCCGGCGCGGCTGTTTCGCCGCAAGCGCCGCGCCCAAGCTGTGTCCATGCGGCGCCGCGCCGCCCCCACCGCGCCGCCCCGGCGCGAACGCATGGAGACTTCGATGAAACTCGCCCCCACCCTTGCCGGCGCCGCGTTGGCGCTGGCTTTGACCGCCCCCGCCGGCGCCGCCGAAGTCGGCCGCAGCCCGTGGGGCGCCGACGACCAGATCGGCCGCCTCAACCTGATCACCGAACAATCGCGCGCCGCCGTGCTCGGCCGCCTGCGCGGCGGCAAGGTCTACGACCTGGCCACCGAATACTTCGTCGGCATGCCGAGCTGGCAGGCCGCCGGCGATCCGCATTACCAGTTCTGGATGACCCACACCCCGCGCGGCACCCAGGTCGACGACCCGATGCGCGTCGGCGCGGCGATGAACGCCCACACCAGCTACACCGGCACCGCGTTCTCGATGTACAGCCACACCGGCACGCATATCGACGCGCTCAACCACTTCGGCATCGGCGGGCGGATCTGGAACGGTTTCGAGGCCGACAAGCATCTCGGCGACCGCGGCTGGAACAAGGCCGGCATCGAGAAATTCCCGCCGCTGGTCGGGCGCGGGGTGATGCTCGACATCGCCGCGGCCAAGGGCGTGGACATGCTGCCCGACCAGTACCGCATCACCCGCCAGGATCTGCGCGAGGCGCTGGCCAGGCAGAAGACCGAACTGCAGCGCGGCGACATCGTGCTGATCCGCACCGGCCGGATGAAGTTGTTCGAGCAAGCCGAGGCCTACATCGCCCAGCCGCCGGGGCTGGGCATCGATGCAGCGCGCTATCTGGTGGAAGAGGCCGGGGCTATGGTGATCGGCGCCGACAACCTGAGCCTGGAGACCTTCCCCTCGGAAGTGCAGGGCGAGTACGTGCCGCTGCACACCTACCTGCTAGCCCAGCACGGCGTGCCGATCATCGAGTTGATCGCGCTGGACGAACTCTCGCGCGACAAGGTCTACGAGTTCGCCTTCATCGGCGGCCCGCTGAAGATCCGCGGCGGCGACGCCGCGCCGCTGCGGCCGGTGGCGATTCCGCTGCGCTGAGCAGTCGCACCGCTGCCGACGACGCACGACACGATCCCGGGGCCGCGCTGCGGCCCCGGGAGTCGTCGTTTCGCTGAGCTCGGCGCGAGCGCCGGTGCAGGCATTCACCGACGCCCGCGCCGCGCGGTTTACTGCGGGCACGACTCCTGCAGTTCGTAGTACTGCAGTTCCGACGGCGCTACGCCCCAGCCGCTGCCCTGGACCAGGCCGGCCGAGTCGGCGTAGGACAGGTTGATGCTCACGCCGGGGAAATCGCCGACGTTGAGGGTGGCGTACAGGCTCTTGGCGCCGCTGGTGGCGTTGTAGGCGTCCACCGCGGTCTTGAACCGCGACAGCGCCACCGAGTTGCTGGTGAAGTTGCGCAGCGAGGAGATGTCGAGCGCGAACACGTATTGCACGTTGGTCGGGCCGTAGCGGTTGACCGTGCTCGGAACGACGATGGGCTTGTTGCTCCAGTAGTGGTTGATCACGCGCAGGTCGCAGGTGCCGGCCTGCGGAAAACCGCTCGGCGCGTTGAGCCGGCCGAGCGAGGTCCAGCCGGAGGCGAGGGCGCCGTGGCTGGCCAGGGCCAGCGCGCAGAACGCAACGAAACGCTTGAAGTTCATGGGACTCCTTGTCGGAACACAGAAGGGGCGCGCCGTGGCCGGCGTCGCCCGCCGCGGTCGCGGTGCGATCGTCGGCCAGGCCATTAGCGCCGGTCGGCGTCTTACCGGGTTGGACGCGCGTCGAGGCCGGCGAGCCGCCGGTCGGGCGCAACGCCGCGTCCGTCGACGTAGCCGGACGATGTTTCGATCGACGCCCGGCCGCATCGGCGCGCGCGGCCACGGCAGTATCGGCCGCACGCATGTCGCCGCTGCGACCGCGGCGTGGCGGGTCTCGCCCGCACGCACGCGCCGGCAGTGACTGCCATCGCGATATCGCGAAGACGGCGCCGTGCGGCGCGCGATCGACAGGTCCGCGACAGCCCGGCGGCCTACAACGAAGGCCGCGGGCGCCGCCCGTTGCCTTCGCCGGCCGCGGCGGACGCATCCAGTCGATCCGGGATTCCGCCATGACTTCTCGCCGTATCCGTTTCTCCTCTCCCGGCCGCTGCCTCGCCGCCGCGCCGGCGCCGCTGGCGCGCAGCGGCCTGCCGTGGCTGGCCGGCTTCTGCACGCTGATCATGGGCAGCGCCTTCGCCGGCCAGAGCGCGCCGGTGGCGCCGGCCGCGGCAGGGGAGGCCGCACGCATCGCCGTGCGCAGCGACGCCAGCGCGGCCGCGTTCGACCTGCGCGTGCGCGACAGCGTCAGCGGCCGCGCGCTGCCGGCGCAGTTGAGCCTGGCACCGGTCGGCCGCGCCGCCGACCGCCAGAGCCTGGACCTGGCCGCCGCCGGTGGCCGCGTCGCCGGCCTGGCCCGCGGCGAGTACCGCCTGACCGTGTCCGCGCCGGGCTATCTGCCGGTGGTCACCACGGTCCATTCCGACGCTGCGCTGGGCCTGCCGACCACGGTGTGGCTGGCGCCGAAGCTCGAATCCGAGGCGCTCGACCTGCTCGCGCTCAAGGCCGCCGAATGCCGCGATTGCAGCGTGCTCAGCGGCCACGTCTACGACCAGCGCAGCGGCCAGCCCCTGGTCGGCGCGCGCGTGCGCAGCGGCCTGGGCGAGCGCGCCACCACCGATGCCGACGGCTATTTCGAAGTGCGCGGCAAGTTCGCGCAGGACGCGTCCAGGCACGAAGCGCTGCCGCCGACGACCTCGCTCGACATCGAAGCCCCGGGCTATCGCGCGCAGCGTCTGGAAGGCCTGTCGCTGGTCAACGATTCCAGCCACTTCGTCGTCGACCTGCAACGCGGCAGCGGCCGCAGCGTGGAAAAGCGCGTGCACGTCCAAGCCGACGACAATGCCGCGGCGCGGCGCGAGCGCGAGGCGGTGATGAGCAAGCTCGACGCCGACAACGCCGGCCAGGCGATGCGCGCGGGCCAGACCCTGGCCGCGGCGCAGGTGTCGGCCACCGCGGTGTCGGTGCCCTCGAGCATCCGCGTCGGCACCAGCTGCTCCGGGCGCTCGTGCTCGGGCGTGTCGGTCTACAGCCTGGAGGATTACGTCGCCAAGGGCCTGGACGAAGAGTGGATCCCATCGTGGCACGCGCAGTCGCTGGCCGCCGGCGCGGTCGCTTACCGCACCTACGGCGCCTACTTCGTCGCCCATCCGATCAGCAGCCGCTACGACATCTGCAACACCACCTCGTGCCAGGTGTTCAACGCCGACTCGGTTTCGGCCACCGTCGCCGCGGCCAAGGCCACCGCCGGGGTGATCCTCAGCCGCGACGGCAAGAGCGCGGCCTTCAGCGAATACTCCTCGGAAAACAACGCCTGGGACGACCCCAGCGACGGCCTGTCGTGCAGCAACAACGACCTGAGCTGCGGCAACGGCAACAACGGCTCGCCGCGCAACAATTGGCCGTGCCTGAGCGATTCGGTCGGCAAGGGCAAGGGCTGCTTCGGCCACGGCCGCGGCATGAGCCAGTGGGGCACCCAGCGCTGGGCGGCCAACAACGGCCGCGACTGGAAGTGGATCACCGACCACTACTTCAACAACAACGACAAGCCCGCCGGCATGCGCAACGCGTTCCGCTCCAACGGCGGCGGCTCCAACCCCGGCGGCGCGCCGGGCACGGTCGACACCAACGGCACGCCGCTCAACGTGCGCTCCGGGCCGGGCACCGGCCACTCGGTGGTCGGCACGCTCGCCGACGGCAGCAGCGTGACCATCCAATGCCAGACCAACGGCACCTCGGTCACCGGCACCTTCGGCACCAGCAGCATCTGGAACCGCATCGGCAGCGGGCGCTTCATTCCCGACGCTTACACCCAGACCGGCTCCGACTCCCGGGTCGCGCCGGATTGCTGAGCGGCGCGATGCGCGCGCGGCGCGCGGCGAGATCGCCGCGCGCCGTCACCTCCCAACTCATCCAAGGACTTTCCGTGACCGCATTTTCCAGGACTCTGCTCGCGGCTGCGCTCGCCGTCGCGTGCGCGCCGGCCGCCTATGCCGGCAAACCCGCCGCTGCGCTCGATGCGCTGGCCGATCCGGCGCTGAGCGCGCGCGTGCGCGTCGAACAGGACGCGTTGCGCGCCGAGCGCGCGCAACTGCCGGGCTATTTCCGCCAGGCCTACGCGCGCTATCCGGCGATTCCCGCCGGCACGCTCGAAGCGCTGGCGTATGTCGCCAGCCGCTGGCAGCACCTGCGTCCGAGCACGAGCCAGGAGCACAGCGAAATGCCGCGCGCTTACGGCGTGATGGGCCTCTACCACGGCGAAGGCTTCGCCGATCAGGTCGGCGAGGCCGCGCGTCTGCTCGGCGTATCGCAGTCGCGCATCCTCGCCGAGCCCTCGCTCAACATCCTCGCCGCGGCCGCCTTGCTCGACCGCGAGATCGGCCGCGACGGCGCGCTGCGCAAGCCCGATGCCGAAGCGCTGCGCCCGGCGCTGGAGCGCTACGCCGGTTTCGCTAAACCTGTGGCAGGCGCGGCCAAGAGCGCGGTGGCCGATTACGCGCGCACCAGCTTCGCTTACGACGTGTTGTTGACTCAGGATCGCGGCGTCGAGGAGAGCGGCATCCAGGTGCCCGCGCGCGCGATCGCCTGGGAGCGCGCGTTCGACGCGCCCGCGCTGGTGCGCCTGCGCGCGCCGCTGCTGCGCCTGAACGCCGATGCCGACCGCATCGAGACCGCCGATTACTACGTCGATCCCGATACACAGACGCTGCGCAGCAAGGATCCGAAGCTCGCCACCGCCGCCGCCAGCACCGACTACGCGCCGGCGTTGTGGGCGGCTTCGCCGTACCACTCCGAGCGCACGTCTTACGATTCGGCGACGATCCACACCGTGCAAGGCTCCTACGCCGGCAGCATTTCGTGGTTCCAGAACAATCCCGACCACGTCAGCATCCATTACCTGGTGCGCAGCAGCGACGGCCAGATCACCCAGATGGTGCGCGAGAACCGCGCGGCCCATCACGTGCTCTCGCACAACAAGACCACCTTGGGGATCGAGCACGAAGGCTATGTCGACAACGCGGCCTGGTACACCGCCGCGATGTACAACGCCTCGGCCGGCATCGTCCGCCACTTCTGCGCCAAATACGCGGCGATCAGTTGCTCCAGCGCGTTCCAGGGCCCGGCCGGCAGCGTGGTGCGGGTGTTGCCGGCCAGCGTCAAAGTGAAGGGCCATCAGCACTACAGCGGCAACGACCACACCGATCCGGGCAAGAACTGGGACTGGGCGCGCTATTACAAGCTGCTCAATCCCGGCGGCGGCACGCCGGGCGGCGCGGCGGGCACCGTCGCCACCAACGGCACGCCGCTGAATGTGCGCTCCGGGCCGGGCACCTCGTACTCGGTGGTCGGCACGCTCGCCGACGGCGCCGGCGTGACGATCCAGTGCCAGACCACCGGCACCAGCGTCACCGGCACTTACGGCACCAGCAACCTGTGGAACCGCATCGGCAGCGGGCGCTTCATTCCCGATGCCTACACCTACACCGGCTCGGACGGTCGCGTCGCGCCGGATTGCTGAGCCAACGCCCGCGGCAGCGGTTGCGCCGCATCGTGTCATCGCGTCGAGGTGGGCGGGCGCGGCGGCGGTTCTGCGCCGTCGCGCCCGTTTTTTCGCGGTGAATTTTTCGTATCGAGCGTTCGCGGCTTCATCCGCGTGGGGCGCATGTCTCGCGTTTGACACGCCGCAGTCACGTCGGTCGCGCGACTATGGGTCGAGCTCGGCGGCGCGCGCATCCGCGCTGCGCCGGCCCGGACGGGAGACGAAGATGCGCAACGCACGGCGTTCCCAATCGCAACTCATCGCCATCGGCCAGGACGCGCCGTGGGTGATCGCCAGCCGCCTCGGCGCGCTTTCGCGCGCGGCCTCCGCACCGAGCGCGCGCGATGTCGGCGAACTGCATCGCATGGTCGAGGAGAAATGGCTCGCGCTCGGCGACGGGTGGTGGCAGATGGCGGCGCAGTGGTGGCAGTGGCAGGCCGGCTGGTGGCTGCGTCCGCAACCGTGGCTGGGCCCGATGGGCGACGACCCGCTGCGCTGGTGGCAGGAGTCGATGCGCGCCGGCGACGCGGTGCTGGCCAGCGGCCTGCGGCCGGTGGCGCGAACGGTCGCACGCAACCGGCGGCGGTTGGCCGGGCGGTCCTGATCGCGCGTTCCGGTTGCATGCCCTGACTGCGCCTCTGGCCCGCCCGCCACGCGCGGATCTGCGCACGCGCCGAGCCCGCACACTTCGAAACGATTCGCCACCGGCGCCGCCGCGCCGGCGGGGCTACCCTGGGCACCCGCGATCGCCGCATCGCGTCCGCGCCGAGGCCGCGCCATGCCCGCCCAGGTCTGCCCGTTCCTGATGTTCGCCGGCCGCTGCGAGGCCGCGATGACGCTCTACGTCGCGCTGATCCCCGACAGCCGCATCCTCGACATCCGCCGCTACGGCCCCGGCGAAGCCGGCCCCGAAGGCTCGGTGATGGTCGCCAGCTTCGCCCTGGGCGATCTGACCGTGATGTGCAGCGACAGCCCGGTCCAGCACGCCTTCGACTTCACCCCCTCGAGCTCGCTGTTCGTCACCTGCGAATCGCGCGAACAGTTGGATGAGTTGGCGGAGAAGTTGAGCGAAGGCGGCAAGGTGCTGATGCCGCTGGACAACTATGGCTTCAGCCAGCGGTTCGCCTGGGTGCAGGATCGGTTCGGGGTGTCGTGGCAGCTCAATCTGGATTGAAGCGAGTAGGTTCAATCACGTCGAGAGTCAATCGTAATGAAGCAGCCGTTATACGACTGCTTTCGGTATCTCTCGGACGAGACGATGAATTTTTTCGTACAGAAGATCGATTGCCGCGTGAGCGTCTCGCGCGTAATGCAATCGTCGATGGCAGTTAGGACAAATGGCGATAGCGTTTGACGTTGTGTCCGAGCCTCCGTCGGCAAGTTGTTGTACATGATGAACTTCAAGATAGGGGCCATTGATCGTGTCGAATGGGGCCGGTAGTCGGCAGCATTCGCATATGCCCTTCGCTTGGGTTAAAACCCATGCTTTGACCTCGGGATCTCGGTCGTACTGGGTTACAGCGACCTTCTTCGCGGCCTGGTTTCGATTGCCCTGAGGTTTTTTAATCCCTTGTTTTGTGGCTTTTTGGGCGGCCAACTCGAAAGCGATTATGGGAAGGGAATTATGTCCCTCCAGCTCTGCGACGAGGCTTTCGATCTTGCTCGCGACGCTGATTCCGACGTTTCTAGCTGGGTTGAGCCCTGGCACCCAAGAGCGTCCGAGCAAGGCGAATACGTAGGAGATATTTTGCATTCGATATTCGAATGCCTTCGGAGTTCTGCCGAAGCGCTTTGCCAGCGCCGAGTATATCTGGCGCTTGACGAACGATTCTCCGGTTTTGATCCGGCGCTGCATTTCGAGGTAGGCCTGGACTGAGGCGAGCAGTTCCTCATCCGCCCATGGTTCGTCGTTCGAAGCCGGGTCCCGTTCTCTGGCTTCATGACTGAGCGAACAAGCTGCATTTCGTTCTAGATGCTCAAAATGGGCGCGAGCGTTTCCGCCCGATCTGTGCGGGCGGACGAGTTGGTCGCATTCCAGGCACTTGAATTCGAACAGCGCACCCGACGATTTGATTCGTAGAGCTTCTTCGATATCGATCACGACGCTGCCGAACCTGCAGTTAGTCATCGTTGCCATGGCTTCATCCCCCTGTGTAGCGCGGCCCGGTAGTCCGTCCAAAGGTCTACTTTAGGATGGGGAGGACGTCCTGGACGCCTCGCGAGCCGTAACAGGAGAAGATTTAGGCAGCGGGTTGCCTTTGACCGGCGACTCCGCCCCCAGCGTGCCGGCTTGTCTCGGCTACGTCCTTCGAAACAGCTGCCCAACAAAAAAGCCGACGATCGCTCGTCGGCTTTTTCGTTGATTTGGTGGAGCCAGGGAGGATCGAACTCCCGACCTCGTCATTGCGAACGACGCGCTCTCCCAGCTGAGCTATGGCCCCGGATGAATCCGAGGCGGCAAGTTTAGCGGCACTCGCGCGGCCGCGCTAGCCCTGTCGGGAAAATTCGCGGAACGCCCGCCGCTGCTGCGTTTGCGCGGGCTCAGCCGGCGCTGGCGGGCGGCGCCAGCAGCGGCGCCAGCGCCGGTTCCAGCGCGGTGCGGCGCCAGCCGGACAGGGCGTCGGGCCATTCGCCGTGGTCGAGCAGGGCTTCGAGCCAGCGGCGCGAGGCGAGCACGCCGTCGGGCAGGCCTAGCGCGGCGCTGCGGCCGGCGACGGCGTCCTGCAATTGGCGCAGGCGCTGCTTGTCGCGGGTTTCGGCGATGCCGGCGTCCGGGGCCTGGTCTTCGTCGGCCAGCGGCGCCGACAGTGCGGCCCAGATCGCGTCGACCAGTTTGCGCGGCGCTTTCGGGTGGGCTTCGATCTGGCGCTGCAGCGCGTCGCGGTCGGTCGGGGCCTGGCGGGCGATGGCCACGGCCAGTTCGTTGTCGAGGATCCAACTGCGCGGCTTGTCGCTGTCGCGCGCGTAGCCGTCGCGCCAGCGCAGCAGGCGCAGCAGGCGCTGTTGCGCGGGGCGGTCGAGGAACTGGGCGCTGCGCATCGACAGGTGCGGCCAGCGTTCGGGCGCTTCGTTCTCGGCGTTGACGACGGTGCGCGCGGCGTCTTCGGCCAACCACTCGCGCCGGCCGAGCTGGCCGAGTTGGCCGTCGAGCGCGTCGTGCATGGCGAACAGGTGGCGCACGTCGTCGGCGGCGTATTCCAGCTGCGACGGCGACAGCGGCCGGCGCATCCAGTCCGAGCGGGTCTCGCCCTTGGGCAGGGCCACGCCGGTGAGCTGTTCGACCAGCTTCTGATAGCCCAGGCCGCCGCCGATCCCGGCCAGCGCCGCGGCCTGCTGGGTGTCGAACAAGGGCTTGGGCACCACACCGCAGGCGTGCTTGAACGCGACCAGATCCTCGCTCGGGCTGTGCACCAGCTTGAGGATGCCGGTGTCGGCCAGGATCGGCGCCAGCGCCTGGGTCATGCCCGGGCGCAGCGGATCGACCAGCAGGATGGTCGGCTCGTCCTCGCCGTCGCGCTCGATCGCGATCTGCACCAGGGCCAGCTGCGGCCAGTAGGTGCGTTCGCGGATGAACTCGGTGTCCAGCCCGATGCGCGCGGGCTTGGCTTCGAAATGCGCTTGCAGCGCGGCGGGGGTGTCGATCCAGAGAGGCATGGGCGATGAGCGCAACGTGCGGGCGGGAATGAGCCGGCAGGGCCGGGCGGGCGACAATAGCTCAAATCGCCGGCGCCGGCCGCGACCGGCCGGGAAAGAACGCGAAATCGCGCGATCGCGGCTTTGCCGAATCCTCATTCCCGCGGCGCCGATGCCCGGCGCCGGCCGCCGAGGCGATATGCTGCGCGGGTGTTCGCCTTCCCACCGAGGCCGCAGGTTTGCCCGCAACGAACTGGACCCGCACGCTAGCCCTGGGCCTGGCCTGCGCCGGGCTGCTGGCCGGCTGCGGCGACCGCGGCGGGCCCGCCGGCGCGCCGGTCGCGCCGCGCCAGCCGATCGTGACGGTGAGCGCCGACCAGGCGGTCTCGCCGGTGCCGGCGTGGCGGCCGCCGGCGGTGACGGTGAGCGAGGACACCCAGGCCGGCCTGCGCAAGCGCGCCGACGCCGCGCTCAAGGCCGGCGATCTCTACGCCAGCGCCGATTCGGCGATCCCGCTGTATCTGGCCCTGCGCGGCTTCGCCCCCAACGACCGCGGCGTCGCCGCCGGGCTGGACCGCGCGGTGGCGCTGCTGCTGGCCGAGGGCGACGCCGCGCTCAAGCGCATCGACGATGAGCCGCTGGCCCTGCGCGAGGCGCACCGGGCCGCGGCGGTGGCGCGCGCGGTGGCGCCGGAGCATCGCAAGGTCGAGGCCTTCCTGGAGCGGCTCGACGCCGCCGACCAGGCCCAGGAATCCGACCGCCTCGGCGAGGAGGCGCTCAACGCCGGCCGCATCGGCGAGGACGGCCGCGAGGGCGGGGCGCTGGCGCATTTCCGCGATGCGCTGGAGGTGCGGCCGCGCGATGTGCGCGCCCAGCAAGGCATCGCCGCGGCCGAAAGCGCGCTGATCCGCCGCGCCGAGCTGGCCGCCGACCGCGACGACTACGCCGGCGCCGAGCGCTGGCTGGCCCAGGCCGCGCAGGTGCGGCCGAAGATGGCGACCGCCTCCGACGCCCAGGGCCGCATCGCCGCGCAGCGCCAGGAGCGCATCCGCCGCCTGCGCGACCAAGGCATCGCCCTGCTGCCCAAGCTGCGCGGCATCGACGACGCGCGCGGCGTGCTGGCGACCCTGCTGCGCATCGCCCCGCCCGGCGATCCGGCCGCGGCCGAACTGCGCGAACGCATCGAACTGGCCACCCACTACGGCCTGTTCCGCCCCGGCCAGATCTTCACCGACGCGATGAACCTGGGCGGGCGCGGCCCGCAGATGGTGGTGATTCCGCACGGCGCGTTCCGCATGGGCGCCGAGGCCGGCGAGCCCGGCTCCAGCGACGCCGAGCGGCCGCTGCGCAACATCCGCTTCGAACGCGGGCTGGCGGTGTCGCGCTACGAAATCACCGTCGGCGAGTTCCGCCGTTTCATGAACGCCAGCAAGCACCGCGCCCGCGCCACCCGCCGCGGTTACTCCATCGCCTACGACGAGCGCAGCGGCAACCTGGTCCGGCGCGGCGGCGTGGACTGGCGCTCGGACTACGCCGGCCAGCCGGCCGCCGACAACCTGCCGGTGGTCCATGTCAGCGCCAAGGACGCCACCGCCTACGTCGAATGGCTGTCGGCGATCACAGGCCAGCGCTACCGCCTGCCGAGCGAGGCCGAATACGAGTACGCGCTGCGCGCCGGCAGCCAGGGCCGCTATCCGTGGGGCGACGGCGCGCCGCCGGCGAAGGCCGGCAATCTGACCGGCGCGCTCGACGTCTCGCCCAGCGGCCGGCGTTGGCGCAACGCCTTCGCCGGCTACGGCGACGGCTTCTGGGGGCCGGCGCCGGTGGGCAGCTACGCGGCCAATGCATTCGGCCTTCACGATATGGGCGGCAATGTCAGCGAGTGGGTGGCCGACTGCTGGCACGACAACTACCGGCGCGCGCCGCGCGACGGCGCGGCGTGGTTCAACCCGGGCTGCCGCACGCGGGTGTTCCGCGGCGGCTCGTGGTCGAGCTCGCCGGCGCAATCGCGCGCGGCGTGGCGGCAGGGCACCAGCGCCGACACCACCAACGGACGCTTGGGCTTCCGCGTGGTGCGGGATATCTGATCTGATGTCCGCCTGCGCGCTGCGGCTGCGAAGGTGGAAGCGGCGGGCACGGGACACGGAGTCGGCGAGCTCGCCGGCAGCGTGGTCGGCAGTGGATTTCGCGGACGGCGACGTCCGGCATTTTTCGGGAGCGGGCGGATGAGAGTGGATCCCTACGGCAATCAGGCCCAGGGCGGGCGGCGCGGCTTCGGCGGGTTCCGCTGGTGGATCCTGCTGCTGTTCGGCCTGTACGCGGCGTGGTCGTGGTTCGGCAATGCCAAGACCGATCCCTACACCGGCGAGACCGCGCACTACGGCACCAGCGCCGACGAGGAAGTGCAGCTCGGCGAGCAGGCCTTCGTGCAGGTGCTCAACGACGCCAGCTCGCAGCGCGCGCTGCTGGCCTCCAGCGCGCCGCAGAGCCAGGCGGTCAGCCAGATCGCCCAGCGCCTGATTGACAAGGTGCCGCAGGTCACCGAGGCGCTGGCGCGGCAGAACAACCAGCAAGCGCCGACCGACTACCGCAACTTCAAGTGGAGCGTGGCGGTGATCAATTCGCAGGAGGCCAACGCCTTCTGCCTGCCGGGCGGCAAGATGGCGGTCTACACCGGCCTGTTCCCGGTGACCCAGAACGACGACGCGCTGGCGGTGGTGATGGGCCACGAGATCGCCCACGCGCTGCTGCGCCACGGCTCGCAGCGCATGGCCCAGCAGAAGCTGGTGCAGCTGGGGCAGGTCGCGGCCGGCGCGGCGGTCGGCGGGATGGACCCGCAACAGCAGCAGATGATCATGGGCGCGCTCGGCGCCGGCGCGCAGTACGGCCTGGTGTTGCCGTACGGGCGCAATCACGAGACCCAGGCCGACAAGGTCGGGCTGATGCTGGCCGCGGCGGCGTGCTACGACCCGCGCCAAGCGGTGCCGTTGTGGCAGCGCATGTCGCAGCTCGGCGGCGGCCAGCGCCCGGCGGAATTCGCCTCGACCCACCCGGACCCGGCCAACCGCATCCAGGTGCTGCAGCAGCTGATGCCGACCGCGCTGAAGTTCTACGAGGCCAACTGCGCAAACAAACCGCTGGCGGCGAACTGAGCCGAAGCCCCTGTAGGAGCGGCGCGAGCCGCGACCGCGACATCGCGCCTACGACGCAAGCGAGGTTTCGCAGTCGCGGCTCGCGCCGCTCCTACAGGGAGCCTGCGCAGCATCAGAAGCTCATGAACAACCCGCCGTTGACCGGAATGTTCGCGCCGGTGATGAAGCCGGCCTCGTCCGCGGTCAGGAACTCCACCGTGCGCGCGATCTCGCTCGGCTTGCCCAGCCGTCCCACCGGCACCGATTCGACGATCTTGCTGCGGATCTCCTCCGGCACCGCCATCACCATCGCCGTCTCGCAATAGCCGGGCGAGACCGAATTCACCGTCACGCCCTTGCGCGCCACCTCGCGCGCCAGCGCCATGGTGAAGCCGTGCATGCCGGCCTTGGCCGCGGAATAGTTGGTCTGGCCGAACTGGCCGGTCTGGCCGTTGACCGAGCTGATGTTGACGATGCGGCCGAAGCCGCGTTGCGCCATCGCGTCGACGGTGTGCCGGCACAGGTTGAACACGCCGTCGAGATTGACGTTGAGCACCTCGTCCCAGGCGCGCTTGTCCATCTTGCGCAGGCTGCCGTCGCGGGTGATGCCGGCGGCGTTGACCAGGATGTCGATCGCGCCTTCGCGGCCGACGATGCGTTCCACCGCGGCGGCGCAGTCGTCGAAGTCGCCGACGTCGGCGGCTTCGAAGGCGATGTCGTGGCCTTGGGTCTGCTGCGCGAATTCGGCGACGCGCTGCTCGCGCGCGCCCAGGTCCAGCGCGATCACGCGGCGGCCGGCGCGGGCCAGGGCCAGGCAGATCTCGCTGCCGAGCCCGCCGATGCCGCCGCTGACCACGGCGATGCGTTTGTTCATGCGATTACCTCGAAAACTGGAGCGCGGCGGCGGCGATGCGCGCGGCGCCCGGCGCGTTCGCGGCCGCAGGCGGCCGTGCGTTGCGCGCCGGCGCGGCCGAGCGCGCGAACGGTCGTGCCTGCGGCGATAGTTGCGGTCGTGTGGGTCGTTGCGCGGGCGTCCTCCCCAGGCCGCCTGCGCAGGCGCGCGCCGGCTCGCGGCGCGCGAAGAAAGGTTCGAAACCCGGCGCGGCTCAGCGCTCGCGCTTGCCCGGATCGTGCTTGCCGGGCTCGCTGTTGGCCTTCGGCTTGGGCGTGACCGGTTGGCCGACGCTGCCCGACAGATTCTGCTGGAATTCCTTCCACAGATTGAGGTTGCGCTCGGTCAGCTGGTTCATCATCGCCCACGGCGTCTGCCCGAGCATGCCGCCCATCTGGTTGCGGAACTGCTGCTGCTGGTCGAGGAACAGCTGCATCGAGCGTTCCAGATAGTTGCCCATGAAGCCCTGCAGCGAATCGCCGTAGAAACGGATGATCTGGCTCAGCAACTGGGTCGACAGCACCGGGTCGCCGTCCTGCTCGTGCTCGGCGATGATCTGCAGCAGCACTTGCCGGGTCAGGTCGTCGCCGGAGCGGGCATCGCGCACTTCGAACTCTTCGCCGTCGACGATGAGCTGGCGCACGTCTTCGATGGTGATGTAGCTGGAGATCTCGGTGTCGTAGAGACGACGGTTCGGATATTTCTTGATGACGCGGGTCGAGGCCATTGAGCTTTGGCTCTAAAAATCGTGGTGCCTTGCAGCATGGCGCAGGCCGGCGGGCCTTGCAACAGTTGGCGGGAAGGGCCGGCGGCGGGCGTCGCGGGTGGCCGCGGCGGGCATCGGCGAGGGCGGAAATAATTCCCTGAAAAAAGCGGAAAATGCGCGCACGGCGCGGTCTTGCGGGTGTGTTCGACGGGCGCGCGGGAGGCGATGCGCGGCTCGCGATCAGTGCCGCGACGTGGCCTTCGCCGCGCCCGTTGCGCGAACCGGTGCGCGCGGCGCAAGACCTGAACAGGGAAACCGAAGACGGATGAAGCGGGGTGGCCGGCCGCGGCGCGCGCGGCCGGCCCGCAACGACGGCGCGGCCGTCACCAACCCATGTACTGGCCGCCGTTGGCCGAGAGGTTGGCGCCGGTGATCCAGCCGGCTTCGTCGGGAACGAAGAACGCCACCGCGTAGGCGATCTCCTCGGGCGAACCCAGACGCCCGGTCGGGATCTGCGCGATGATCTTGTTGCGCACGTCCTCGGGCACGGCCATGACCATGTCGGTGGCGATGTAGCCGGGCGAGACCGTATTGACGGTGATGCCGAACTTCGCGTTCTCCTGCGCCAGCGAAATGGTGAAGCCGTGCATGCCGGCCTTGGCCGCGGCGTAGTTGGCCTGGCCGTACTGGCCCTTCTGGCCGTTGATCGAGCTGATCTGCACGATCCGGCCCCACTTGCGATCGCGCATGCCCTCGATCACCGGACGGGTGACGTTGAAGCAGGAGTTGAGGTTGGTGTCGATGACCTCGGTCCACTGCTGCGGCGTCATCCGGTGGAAGGTGGTGTCGCGGGTGATGCCGGCGTTGTTGACCAGGATGTCGACCGGGCCGAGCTGGCGTTCGACCTCGCGCACCAGCGCTTCGGCGTGCGCGGGCGAGGACACGTCGCCGTGGGCGACGGCGACGTCGTAACCCTGATCCTTCATCTGCGCCTGCCAGGCGCGGCCCTTGGCTTCGTCGCGGTAATTGGTCGCGACCTTGTGTCCGAGCTTGGCGAGGCGCTGGACGATCGAGGTGCCGATGCCACCGGTACCGCCGGTGACGAGTGCAACGCGTGACTGCATGCTGAGCTCTCCATGGCCGCAAAAGGGCGGTCGCGTTCCGATTCTAGACAGCATTCGCGCCGGGATCGTTGTGCATCGCGGCGAGACCTGAAGCGGCCTGCGGAATCTGTGCCGGACTGAACGAATCGCGGGCCGCCGCCAACAACTGCATGACAGTTTCCACCGCAACCAGCGCATGCGGATCCTGCCCGAGCGCGGCCCAGGCCGCACGCAGCGCCGGCAGCGGATCGGCCGGATTCAGCGGATGCGCGGCTTCGGACTTGGACAGCTTGCGGCCGTGCGCGTCGAGCAGCAGCGGCAGGTGGGCGTAGCGCGGCGTCGCCAGGCCGAGCGCGCGCTGCAGCAGGATCTGGCGCGGGGTCGAATCGAGCAGGTCGGCGCCGCGGACCACGTCGGTGACGCCTTGGTCGGCATCGTCGACCACCACCGCCAGCTGGTAGGCCCAATGGCCATCGGCGCGGCGCAGGACGAAATCGCCGACTTCGCGCGCCACGTCCTGACGCTGGCGGCCGAGCACGAGGTCGTCGAACTCGACCGGCGCGGCGTCGGCCACGCGCAGCCGCACCGCCGCCTGCGGCGCGGCGTGGCCGGCGCGCGGGCCGTGCGCGACGCAGCGCCGGTGCACGCCGCCGGCAGCGGCCAGGTCGCTGCGGCTGCAATGGCAGACGAAGGCTTTGTTCTGATCGAGCAGGCGTTGCAGCGCGGCTTGGTACAACGCATGGCGCTGGCTTTGTCGGATTACCGGCAGATCGCTGGCGAAACCGAACGCCTCCAGCGCATCGAGCTGGCGCCCGGCGGCGCCGGGAACTTCGCGCGGCGGGTCGAGGTCTTCGATACGTATCAACCATTGTCCGCCGGCGTGACGCGCCAGCAGCCAACTGCCGAACGCGGCCAGCAGCGAACCGGCGTGCAGATCGCCGGTGGGCGAGGGCGCGAAGCGGCCGCGATAGGCGGGCGCCCGATCGCCGTTGCTGTGGCCGTCGATGGAATGTTTATGTCCCGACAATGAACGAAAACCCGTATCGCTGCGGTCGTTGTACGGATTCTCGTTGAATTAACGCGCTCTTCGCCACATTTCCACATCGACGGCGTCGGCCAGGCCGGCGTCGCGCCAGACACGGAGCGTCGAACAGCCAAGGCCGCCGGCGCGCGGCCCAACGCCCATAAAGACGATAAAACCATGTTCAAACGCATAGCCCTGTTCCTCGCCACCAACCTGGCCGTCCTGGTCCTGCTCGGCATCGTGATGTCGGTATTGCAGAACGTGTTCGGCATCCGCCTGGGCAACAACGGCGCGATCCTGGTCATGGCCGCGGTGTTCGGCTTCGGCGGCTCGCTGATCTCGCTGCTGATGTCCAAGTGGGTGGCCAAGAAATCCACCGGCGCCTACGTGATCGAGCAGCCGCGCAACGAGACCGAGCAATGGCTGGTCAGCACGGTGCGCCGCCAGGCCGAGGCCGCCGGCATCGGCATGCCGGAAGTGGCGATCTACGACGCGCCGGAAATCAACGCCTTCGCCACCGGCGCCAACCGCAACAATTCGCTGGTCGCGGTGTCGACCGGCCTGCTCGGGGCGATGACCCGCGACGAGGCCGAGGCGGTGCTGGCGCACGAGGTCAGCCACGTCGCCAACGGCGACATGGTCACCATGGCGCTGATCCAGGGCGTGCTCAACACCTTCGTGCTGGTCGCCGCGCGCATCGTCGGCGGCTGGATCGACGCGATGATGAGCGGCAACCGCGAAGGCGGCGGCCGCGGCCTGTTCTACTTCGTCACCGTGTTCGCGCTCGACATCGTGTTCGGCCTGCTGGCCAGCATGATCGCAATGGCGTTCTCGCGTTACCGCGAGTTCCGCGCCGACGCCGGCGGCGCGCGCCTGGCCGGCCGCGAGAAGATGATCGCCGCGCTCAAGCGCCTTTCGCTGACCTACGGCGAGAGCACCTTGCCGAACCAGGTGCAGGCGTTCGGCATCAGCGGCGCGGTCGGCCACGGCATGGGCAAGCTGATGCGCAGCCACCCGCCGCTGGAGGAGCGCATCCAGGCCCTGATCGACGCCGCGCCCGAGCGCGCCCGCGGTTCGGCCGTGGTTCGCTGAGTCCGGCGCGCGACGCAAACGAAAAGCCCGCCATCCGGCGGGCTTTTTTTGCGCTTGGATTTCGTGAGGCTTGTTCCGACTGCGGCCTTACTGGAAGTCGTAATCCATCTCCGGCCCCGCCGCCGCCAGGAAGTGTCCCTGCGCGTAGTCGATTCCGGCCGCGAACAGCAGGCTCATGCTGGCCGCGTCCTGGACGAATTCGGCGATGGTCTGGCGGCCCAGCTCGCGCGCCTTTTCGGCGATCTCGCGGATGCGCTGCTGGTGGTCGGGGTGGGTGGCCAGCTCTTCGGTGTAGCCGCGGTCGATCTTGAGGAAGGCCGCGTCGAAGTGGTTGAGCAACTGGAACGAGTTGAGGCCGGCGCCGAACTGTTCCAGGCCCACGCGCACGCCGTAGTGGTAGACCCGCGACTGGAACTCCTGCGCCGCGCGCAGGTTGGTGAACACCTTCGACTCGGGCAGTTGCAGCACCAGCAGCTTGCCGTCGGCGCCGTGCTTGGCCAGTTGCTCGACGATGTGTTGTTGCAGGCTCTCGTCCTGCAGCGAAGCCTGGGTGATCTTGACCAGCAAGGTGGTGCGCTTGCCCTGGCGCATGCGCTCGCCGATGACCTGGATCGCCTTGCCGACCACCCAGCGGTCGATTTCCCACAGCAGGCCGTGTTCCTCGGCGACCTGCAGGAACGACAGCGGCTGGACCAGCTCGCTGCCGTCGTCCGGGCCGGCGCTCTGCATGCGCAGGTAGGCCTCGTACATCTCGATCGGCTCGCCGTGCAGGTTGATCAGCGGCTGGTAGTTCATGACGAAGCGGTCGGCGTCGAGCGCGTCGCGGATGCGCGCGACCCAGGCGGCGATGCGCTCTTCCTCGGCGCGGTCGGCCGCGCCCGGGTCGAACAGTTCGCTGCGGTTGCCGCCGATGTCGATCGCCGACTGCAGACACTGGCTGGCCTTGCCCAGCACCGCGGTGACGCTGGCGATCTTCTCGCCGATCTGCACGCCGCCGACGCTGGCGGTGGCGCTCAGGGCGAGATGGTCGGTCTCCAACACGCGCTCGGAGAAGGCCGCGCGCAGGCGCTCGGCCAGGGCCGAGGTGTGCTGGTGGTCGCTGCGCAGGGTCAGCACCGCGAACTGGTGCTCGCTGAAGCGCGCGGCGATGTCGTCCGGGCCGATCGCCTCGCGCAGGCGCTGGCCGCAGGCGGCGACCAACTGGTCGGCCTGGTCCAGGCCGATTTCCTGCAGCAACTGGTTGTAATGGTCCGGCTCGACCAGCAGCAGGCCGTGATGGGCCTGACCCTGGGCGGCGTCGGCCACCGCGTCCTCGAGCTGGCGCAGGAAGGTGGCGCGGTTGAGCAGCCCGGTGACCTGGTCGCGCTGGCGCAGCGCTTCGACTTCGCGCGCCAGTTCCGGGTCGATCTCCTGCCGGCGCAGCACCACCTGCAGGCAGTGCTCGCCTTCGTAGGTGGCGGGGGTGAACTCCATAACCGCCGGAAAGGCGTTGCCGTCGAGGGTGCGGGCCTGGGTTTCGTAGCTCGGCGGCGGCGCCTCGCCCTTGCTGAGCTGCTTGAGCAGTTGCTTGAAGCCGTCGACCTGGCCGGGCGCGACCAGGTCGAGCAGGGACATGCCCTCGATGTCCTCGAACGACTCGAAGCCGAACATTTCCAGGTAGGCCGCGTTGGCGCGGATGTGCATGCCTTCGTGGATGTAGGCGATGGGGTCGCGCGAGGAGTCGATCAGCGCGTCGCAGCGGCGCTCGGTCTCGCGCACCTGGGCCTCGAGCTTGCGCAGCGAGCGGCGCGCTTCCAGGTCGGCCCATTCGGCGCGGACCCGGTTCTGCAGGTGGCCGGTGTTGGAGCGCAGGACGATGCCGCGCGCGCCGATCTCCATGACCCCGAGCAGGGCGGTCTCGTCGACCGCTTCCATCATCACCAGCACCGGCAGGTCCTTGCCGCTGGCGTCGACCGCCTGCATCAGCCTGGCCAGCGAGACGTGGCGCGAGTTGCGCGCGGCCAGGACCAGGTCCGGCGGGTGCTGCAGGATCAGCGCGGCCAGTTCCTGTTCGCTCTCAGGGCGGGTGGGCCGTACCGCGATGCCGCTGTTGCGCAGCGCGCTGACGATGGCTTCGGCCGCCTCGACGCTGTCGTCGACGATCAGCAAGCGCAGCACCATGTCTTTGCCGAATTGCATTCACCACCTCCGTGGGCCGGTTTTATGACACGAAGCGCCGGCCTCGTCCACGCGGGGACGAGAATCTGTGACCCGTTTTAGGGTTCGAACACGCCACGGATGCGAAGCTGGCGGACTTTGCGCGAACGCAAAGCCGCAACCTGCGGCGTTCCCCATCAAACCCCAACCAGATTACAACCTTACAACGGACGCTTGCCCGGGTCGCCTGCCACTTCGCGCACCAGCTTGGGCACCAGATAGCCCGACAGGCGCGCGGCCAGGGCGCGGTGCAGCGCGAGCGCTTGTTCGTCGGCGACTTCGAAGTGGGCCGCGCCCTGCACGCGGTCGAGCTGGTGCAGGTAGTAGGGCAGCACGCCGGCGGCATAGCTGCGTTCGCTCAGCGCGGCCAGCGCCTCGACGCTGTCGTTGACCCCGCGCAGCAGCACCGCCTGGTTGAGCAAGCTGGCGCCGGCCTCGCGCAGGCGCCGCATCGCCGCGTCCACGGCGGCATCGAATTCGCGGGCGTGGTTGGCGTGCAGCACCACCGCCACCGGCCACGGCAGCGCCGCTAACCACTCGGTCAGGGCCGCGTCGACGCGCTCGGGCAGCACCACCGGCAGACGGGTGTGCACGCGCAAACGCTTGAGCTGGGGCACGCCTTTCAGGGCGTCGGTGAGCTCGGCCAGCTTGGGCGTGGCCAGCGACCACGGGTCGCCGCCGGACAGGATCACCTCGTCGATGTCCGGGTCGGCGGCGATCGCCGCCACCGCCTCGCGCCAGCCGGCCGCGGCCGCGGTCTCTTCGGCGTAGGGGAAGTGACGGCGGAAGCAGTAACGGCAGTTGATCGCGCAGCTGCCGGTGGCGATCAGCAGGGCGCGGCCGCGGTACTTGCGGATCACCCCGTGGCCGGCCTTGGCCGCGCCGTCGCCGACCGCGTCCAGGCTGAAGCCCGGCATCGGGCGCATTTCCGCGTCCAGCGGCAGCACCTGGCGCAGCAACGGGTCGGCCGGATCGCCGTGGCGCATGCGCGCGACGAAGCCGCGCGGCACCCGCAGAGGGAACTGCGCGGCGGCGGCGTCCGACATGCCCAGCGCGTCCGGGTCCAGGCCGAGCAGGCCCAGCAGCTCGCGCGGATCGCGCACCGCCTCGCGCCACAGCGCCTGCCAGCGCGGCGGCGCGTCGCCCCCCTGGGAGGGGGCCGGGTGCGAGAGGGGATGCGCAGCAGGTATCATGCGGGGCTAGCCTTCAGGGTTCCGATCGCGGCGCCCGGGTTCCGGAGCGGCGGTTCGCCGCGGACGGGGCCGGCGCAGCCCGACATTCTAGCCTTCCCCGCGCCGCCCGGCGGCCGCGGGAGCCCGCCCGGTTCCGGGCGCGGCCGGCAGGGGAGCGCGACGGCGGCGGACGCCCGCGGCCTGCGGCTGCGGCGGACGGAACCTCATTCATCGACAAATACAACATTGGTAGGGAGTTTGAGCATGGCCACCCTTGGCATGAACGACGTGAAGAACGGTCAGAAGATCCTGGTCAACAACGATCCGTGCATCATCACCGAGACCGAGTACGTCAAGCCGGGCAAGGGCCAGGCGTTCACCCGCGTCAAGTACCGCAGCATCAAGTCCGGCCGCGTGGTCGAAATGACCATGAAGGCGACCGACAGCGTCGAGCAGGCGGATGTGGTCGATACCGACATGCAGTACCTGTATTCCGACGGCGAGTACTGGCACTTCATGAACCAGGAATCGTTCGAGCAGGTCCAGGCCGACAAGGCCGGCATGGCCGGCGCCGAGAAGTGGCTCAAGGGCGAGGAAGAGTGCGTGGTGACGCTGTGGAACGGCACCCCGATCTCGGTCCAGCCGCCGAACTTCGTCGAGCTCAAGATCGTGGAAACCGATCCGGGCGTGCGCGGCGACACCTCCGGCGGCGGCGGCAAGCCGGCGACCCTGGAAACCGGTGCGGTGGTGCGCGTGCCGCTGTTCGTGGGCCAGGAAGAAACCATCAAGGTCGACACCCGTTCGGGCGAGTACGTCAGCCGGGTGAAGTGACGCATCGGCCCGTGGCCGCTATCGGCGGCCACGGCTTTGCCGGATCGTCGTCCTGGCGAAAGCCAGGATCCATTTTGCTTTTGCGGTTGCTTCGGCCGCTGTAGCGCTCAAGCAAGAAAAGCCACGGCAAAATGGATTCCGGCTTTCGCCGGAACGACGGTGTCGAAACGGGCGCCGGGCAGCACGTTGCGGCGAACCAGCGGATTTCCAGGCGCCGCGGCGCTTGAGCTACCCGCTCCCGCAGCGCGCGCCGAGCCGCAACACCCGAGGCGACACCCAGAACGCGGCCGGCACCTGTGGCCGCGTTTTCGCAACACGTTCCGCAACACGCTTGGCAACACCCGGCCGGCCCGGCCACGGGGCGGCGTCCCCCTTGCGGCCCGAACACCGGCCCACACCAGCGAGCAGCGCCGATGACCTCCGAACTCCAGCCCGTTCCCTGCGACCTGTCCATCGAAGCGGGCTGGGTGGTGCCGGTCGAGCCGCATGCGGTGGTGCTGGAGAACCACGCGGTGATCGTCAGCAAGGGCGTCATCGCCGATGTGCTGCCGATCGCCCAGGCGCGCCAGCGCTACGCCGCGGCGCAGACTGTCAGCCGCCCCGAATCGGCGCTGATCCCCGGCCTGGTCAACGCCCACACCCACAACCCGATGACCCTGCTGCGCGGCGTCGCCGACGACCTGCCGCTGATGGAATGGCTGCAAGGCCACATCTGGCCGGTCGAAGCGGCGGTGATCGGCCCGCAGTTCGTCGAGGACGGCATCGCCCTGGCGATCGCCGAGATGCTGCGCGGCGGCACCACCTGCGCCAACGAGAACTACTTCTTCCCCGACGTGCAGGCCGCGGTGTACAAGCGTCACGGCTTCCGCGCCCGGGTCGGCCTGCCGGTGATCGATTTCCCCACCGCCTGGGCCAAGACCTCCGACGAATATTTCGACCGCGCCGGCGAAGTGCACGACCTGTGGCGCGACGACGCGCTGGTCGCGACCGCGTTCGCGCCGCACGCGCCGTACACGGTCAGCGACGCGAATTTCGAGCGCATCCGCATGCTCGCCGATCAGCTGGATCTGCCGATCCATCTGCATACCCACGAGACCGCGCAGGAAATCGCCGATTCGATCAAGCAATACGGCCAGCGCCCGTTGGCGCGGCTGGATCGCCTGGGCCTGGTCACCGACCGCCTGATCGCGGTGCACATGACCCAGCTCACCGACGCCGAGATCGAGCTGTGCGCGCAGCGCGGCGTCAGCGTGGTGCATTGCCCCGAATCCAACCTCAAGCTGGCCTCGGGCTTCTGCCCGGCCTGCAAGCTGCAGCACGCCGGCGTGAACCTGGCGATCGGCACCGACGGCTGCGCCAGCAACAACGACCTGGACATGTTCGGCGAAACCCGCACCGCGGCGATCCTGGCCAAGGCGGTGGCCAACGACGCCAAGGCGCTCGACGCCTTCAGCGCGCTGCGCGCGGCGACGCTGGGCGGCGCCAAGGCGCTGGGCTTCGAGGCCAAGGTCGGCTCGATCGAAGTCGGCAAGCAGGCCGACCTGGCCTGCGTCGACCTCGGCCAGCTGGAGACCCAGCCGCTGCACCACGTGGTCTCGCAACTGATCTACGCCACCGGCCGCCATCAGGTCAGCGATGTGTGGATCGCCGGCAAGGCCAAGCTGCGCGAGCGCGTGCTGGTGGACATGGACACCGCCGCGCTGATCGCCAACGCGCGCCAGTGGCGCGAGCGCATCGCCGCGATCGCGCGCTGAGCGCGGCCGCGCGCACCGCAGCGGCGATCCGCGACGACCCGCACGCCCCGCGACGCTGCGACGCTGCGACGCAGGGCATTCACGCAGACGGCGGCGGACCTGCTTCAGACTAGACAAGCAACACGCCAGGCACGCAACCCGTCACGCACGCAGCACACCGGCCGCCCGCATCGCGCGCGCGGCCACCGAACCGGCAGGCAGGCAATGAGCAGCGCAGCAAGCAACGCATCGCACGACACCGGCGCCCCGGCGGGCGGCGACAACTTCAGCCAGGCCGAGCTCGACAAGTTCGGCGCCCTGGCCAACCGCTGGTGGGATCCGCAGGGGCCGCAGAAGCCGCTGCACGCGCTCAACCCGGTGCGGCTGGACTACGTCGCCCGGCGCGCACCGCTGCGCGAGGCGCTGGCGCTGGACGTGGGCTGCGGCGGCGGGCTGCTGAGCGAGGCGCTGGCCGCGTCCGGCGCCCAGGTCACCGCGATCGATCTGGCCCCGGAGCTGATCAAGGTCGCCAAGCTGCACCGCCTGGAAACCAGCGTCGCCGTCGATTACCGGCTGCAGTCGGTGGAGTCGCTGGCGCAGGAGATGCCGGCGCGCTTCGACGTGGTCACTTGCATGGAAATGCTCGAGCACGTGCCCGACCCGGGCGCGATCGTGCGCGCCTGCGCGAGCCTGCTCAAGCCCGGCGGCCGCTTGTTCCTGTCGACCTTGAACCGCACCCCGGCCGCGTTCGCGCTGGCCATCGTCGGCGCCGAGTACGTCGCCCGGTTGCTGCCCAAGGGCACCCACCAATACCGCGATTTCATCAAGCCGTCCGAGCTGGCCGCCTGGCTGCGCGAGGCCGGCCTGCACCTGGAAGACGTCAGCGGCCTGATGTACGAGCCCTGGCGCAACGGCGCGCGCATCGTCCCGCGCGCCGACGTCAACTATCTGGCCTGCGCGCTCAAGCCTGCCGACGCGCAGGACGCGTCGGCATGAGCGCGGCGCCAGCCGCGGCCTTTCCCAAGGCCGCGCTGTTCGACCTCGACGGCACCTTGCTCGACAGCGCCCCGGACATGCTCGCCACCGCCAATGCCATGCGCGCCGCACGCGGCCGCGGGCCGATGCCGCTGGAGGCGCTGCGTCCGCACGTGTCCAAGGGCGCGCGGGCGATGCTCGGCGCGGCCTTCGCCGATGTCGAGGCGGCCGAACGCGAAGCCTGGGTGCCCGAATTCCTCGCCATCTACGAGCGCGAGCTCGGCCTGCACGGCGCGCCGTTTCCCGGCGTGGAAGCGATGCTGGCGGCGCTGGAAGCCGCGGGCACGCCGTGGGGCATCGTCACCAACAAACCCGAATACCTGGCGCGCAAGCTGATGCCGCTGCTGGGCTGGGAAAGCCGCTGCGCGGTGCTGATCGGCGGCGACACCCTGGCCGCGCGCAAGCCCGATCCGCTGCCGCTGACGGTCGCGGCGCAGCGCATCGGCGTCGAGCCCGGCGCCTGCGCCTACGTCGGCGACGACGAGCGCGACATCCTCGCCGCGCGCGCCGCCGGCATGCCGTCGGTGGTGGCGCTGTGGGGCTACCGCCTGGAACTGGACGACCCGATCGCCTGGCAAGGCGACGTGCTGGTCGACGACCCGGCCGCGCTGGCCGCGGCGGACGCATGGCCGGCGACACGATGAACGCCGCCCCGGCCGCCGACGCCGTCCCGCAGGAGCAGGCGCTGCAGGACTTCGCCGGCAAATGGCGGGCGCGCTGGCCGGAGTGGTCGGTGGCCGAAGTGTTCGTGCCGCGCGCCCAGCGCGGCGCTGCGGTGGCCTGGGCGGCGCTGCAGCAGGAACTGACCGACGCCGCCTGGGGCGGCAGCGACGCGCTGCCCGGCGAGGCCAAGCTCGGCTGGTGGATGGAAGAACTCAAAGGCTGGCGCGAAGGCCGCCGCCGGCATCCGCTGGGGCTGGCCCTGCAGCGCCAGAGCGCGCCGTGGGCGGCGCTGGCCGCGGCCCTGCCGGGCCTGCGCGACAGCCGCGAGCGCCCCGGCGACCGCAACGAAGCCTTCGACGGCCTGCTGCCGCTGGCCCAGGCCTGCGCCGCGATCGACGCGGCCCTGTTCGACCCGGTGCCCGGGCAGTTGCCCGAGGCGGCGGTGCCGGCGATCCAGTCCTCGCTGCTGGAGGCCCGGCTGGTGCTGCAGGGCGACGCCGCGGTGCCGCTGAGCGTGGTCGCCCGCGCGATGGCGCGGCCGGGCGAGGGCGCGGCGGTGGAATGGAGCCGCGAGCTGCTGGCGCAGTGGCCCGAGCGCTTCGGCGCGACCGTGCCGCGGCGGCTGTGGACCGCGTTGGCCCATACCCGCCTGCAGCGCGGCGACGCGGCCCGGCCGCTGTCGCCGTGGACCGCGCTGCTGGCGGCCTGGCGCGGCGCCCGCAACTGAGCGTTGCAGGGCGGGGCCGGGGCAGGGCGGGCCGGCCCCGGTAGAATGGCGCCGTTGCGTATCCCCCACGCGCCCCCACTTTCAGCGTCGTGAACACTCCTTTCGTACCCTCCCGCTCCAGCCTGCCCGATGTCGCCTTCGATGCCGCCGCCGCGGCGCGTCCGCTCGACTGGGTCGGCATGTCCCATATCGCGTTGCCGCTGCGCATCGCCGGCGCCGACGGCGCCGCGATCCAGGTGCCGGCCTCGGTCGACGTCTCGGTCAACCTGCGCGACGCCAACGCGCGCGGCATCCACATGTCGCGCATGTACCTGCACCTGCAGAACGCCTTCGCCAGCGAAACGGTCACCCCGGCCGGCCTGCGCCGGGTGCTGCAGAGCCTGATCGAAGGCCAGGGCGGCATTTCCAGCGCCGCGCGCCTGGTGCTGCGCTACGAGCAGTTGCTGCTGCGTCCGGCCCTGGCCAGCGACAACGCTGGGTGGAAGCGCTATCCGGTCGAGATCGATGCGCGCCTGGTCGACGGCCACCTGCACCTGGGCCTGCGCTTCGCGGTCGAATACTCCAGCACCTGTCCGGCTTCGGCGGCGCTGTCGCGCCAGCTCAACGCCGAGCGCTTCGCCGCCGATTTCGCCGCCGCCCATCCGCTGTCCACCGCCGTGGTCAGCGACTGGCTGGCCTCCGAGCGCGGCCTGGCCGCGACCCCGCACGCCCAGCGCAGCCGCGCCGACGTGCGCGTGGAGCTGCGTCCGGCCTTCGACGAACTGCCGCTGGTGGCGCTGATCGACGCGCTGGAAACCGCGCTCGCCACCCCGGTGCAGACCGCGGTCAAGCGCGAGGACGAGCAGGCCTTCGCCCGCCTCAACGCCGAAAACCTGATGTTCTGCGAAGACGCCGCGCGCCGGGTCGCCGCGGCGTTGTCGGCCGATCCGCGGATCGAGCGCTTCGACGCCGAAGTGGCGCACTTCGAAAGCCTGCACGCGCACGACGCGGTCGCCCGCGTGACCGGGCAGGGCGCGCGCGAGTAAGCCGCGCGGTGTGACCCCAGCGATGTGACCTGGGTGGCCGGGTTCGGCCGCTTCGGGCCGTATTCGGCGGCATTTTGCCGCTTTGGCGATGCCGGCCGCGTGCGCCGGCGCGTCGCCGCGGCATCCGTGGCGCTGCCTCGGCGCCACCCATTCGACGCTTCGCCACTGTCGTTTTTGTCGGCAGCGCCATCACGCTGCGCCGGTGTAGGATCGCCCCGGACCGCCATCGAGGCCGGCCGCCAATGGGGGCGGTGCGCCCGCAATCGCGCGGTCGGGCATGGAGGCGTGTGCGTCGGCACAATTTCAAGGTGGAAACCGTGATGGCACCCTGCACCGGATACCGGCCCCCTTGGGCTATGCTCGGCACAGCAGACTGGTGACCGGAAGGGGCATGGGGACACCCTGGCGTGGAAGCTGGCGCGGCTGGTTGGCCGTGCTCGCGTTGTGGGCGGTGGCGGCGATAGCGTCGGCGCAGCCTCTGGCCCTGCCCTCCGTCGCCCTCGGCGCCGCGCAGCAGGCGCAGCGCGACCCTTACGATCCCACTGGTTTCCATGCGCCGTCGCTGAGCCTGTCGCGGCTGGTGCAGGGCGATCCGGTGCCGGCGCGGGTGCTGTCGGGCGAATTCGACAACCGCTTCGAGGCCGTGTCCGGCCAGCAGGTGTGGGCGCCCAAGGGCGGCCCGGCGTGGTGGCGGGTGGTGGTCAACGAAGACGTCGATGCGGCGGTCGCGCCGCAACTGACCATCGACCGGCCCTCGCGCCGCGAGATCGAGCTATGGCGGCCGGGCGACGAGCTGCCGCTGCGCCGCGCCATCTACGGCCCGGACATCGACCTCAACCATTCCACCCGCATGATCGTGTTCCCGCTGCCCAAGGGGCTGCACAAGGGCGACACGCTGTACCTGCGCATGCTCGCGGCCGACTTGATGCAGTCGCGGGTCGAGATCGAGCCGCTGGCGATGGTCCAGCGCGAGGACATGATGCACGTCGGCCTGCGCAGCGTGGTGCTGACCGCGATGGGCGTGGTCGCGGTGCTGGCGTTCGGCTTCTGGATCGGCCTGCGCGAGCGCGGCTACGCCTATCTGGGCCTGACCCTGATCCTGCAGATCCTGACCCTGACCTCCGACGGCGGCGAGATGCGGGTGGTGCCGTGGCTCAACGAGATCGCGCCGGACGCGCGCACGAATATCGTGCTCAACACCGCGGCGGTGCTGGCGAGCATCCGCTTCCTGATCTTCTTCCTCGGCCTGCGCGCGACCCAGCCGCGGATCTCGCGCCTGCTGGACTGGTGCAGCTACTCGCTCGGCGGCCTGATCCTGGTCACCTTGTTCCGCACCTGGAAGTACAGCGCGCTGTTCGGCAACCTCAATCTGTTGGTGGTGGTCGCGCTGATCCTGTACGCGACCGTGGTGGCGGTGTGGCGGCGCCAGCGCGAAGCCTATTTCCTGCTGCTGGCATGGCTGCCGTTGATGGCGCTGCTGGTGGTCCTGGTCGGCGCCAACCATCAGTGGTGGCCGGAGTTCAGCTGGCTCGAATACACCTTCCCGGTCGGCCTGGCCTTCGGCGGGCTGGGCCTGCTGCTGGGCTTGACCTCCAAGCTGCAGCAGCTGCGCCGCGACCGCGACACCGCCAACCGCCTGGCCACCTACGACAGCCTGACCGGGGCGATGACCCGCGCGGCGATCTCGCAGAGCCTGCGCAGCGCGGTGGAAAGCGCGCACCGCTCGCACCGGCCGCTGTCGGTGGTGTTCTTCGACATCGACCACTTCAAGCGCATCAACGACGAACACGGCCACCGGGTCGGCGACGAGACCTTGCGCATCGTCGCCCTGCGCACCCGCAACCGGCTGCGCGCCTACGACCTGTTCGGCCGCTACGGCGGCGACGAAGTGCTGGTGGTGCTGGCCGACACCTATCTGCGCGATGCGGTGCGGGTGGCCGAACATTTGCGCGACTCGGTCAGCGGCAGCCCGCTGTCGATCGACGGCCGCCTGCTGCCGGTGAGCCTGAGCCTGGGCGTGGCCGAACTGCTGCCCAACGAGACGCCGGAGCAGTTGCTCGAGCGCGCCGACGCGGCGCTGTACGCGAGCAAATCCGCCGGCCGCGACCGGGTCACCGCGCACGGCGCGGAAACCGCGCCCGAGGTGGTCTCGTGACCCCCGAGGGCGGCGCGGCGCCGGCGCAACTGCGCACCGGCGACGTGCTGCTGCTGCGCGCGCGCGGGCCGCTGGCGGCGCTGACCGCCTGGTTCGGCGAGAGCCGCTTCGACCACGTCGCCCTGGTCGGCCGCGCCGGCTATCTGATCGAAACCGGGCCCGGCGGAGTGATCGAACGTCCGCTCGCCGAACGTCTGGCCGACCCGGCGCTGCAGGACGCGCAGGCGCGCCGGCCGCTGGTGGCCGCGCGTCCGCTGCAGGATCCCGACCGCATCGCCGTGCTCGCCCATGCGTTGTCGTTGCGCCGGCCGGCGTTTTCCGGCGACCCGCTGGCCGCGCTCGGCCGCGCCGCCGCGCTGCGCGACCGCACGCTGCCCGACTCGGCGCCGTTGCGCGCGGTGCTGCGCGAAGCCTTGCTGCACGCCGCCGCCGACGGCCCCGGCGCGATGAGCGCGAGCGAGTTCGTCTACCGCTGCTTCGCCGAAAACCCCGCGCAACCGCGCGGCCGCCTGGCCCCGAGCCTGCCGGCCGCGACGCCGCCGGCCTTGCCGTTCCCCGAACTGGACTGGCCGGCCTTGTGGCTGCAGATCGGCGCCTGGCTGCGCCCCTCGCGGCGCGACGCGCTGGGGCTGACCGCCGACGACGCGCTCGCCGCCGGCCTGCACGCCGACGCCGAAGAACTCGAACAAGCCCAGACCCAAGCGCGCCAACGCCTGGGCCTGATGGAACGCGGCAACGCCCTGCTGGCGCTGGCCGGCCCGCGCCTGCCCAACCCCAAATGCGTGCGCCTGCGCGAACTGGAACTGTCGCCCTCGCTGCAGCCGCTGGCGCTGTAGTCGCGATTGCGTCGACGCAACTGCGATGGCGCGGCGGTTGGGCATGCGCGGTTTCGCCGCGACCTGTAACCCCGCAGTCGCGGCTCGCGCCGCTCCTACAGGTAGATCGCAACCATCAACCGCCCCCTGTAGGAGCGGCGCAAGCCGCGACCGCGGCAATGCAATTACGACGAACGCAACCCGCAGCCAGCATTGCGGCCGGGCGCGCGCACGATTTTGCCGCGACCTGATGCCCCGCAGCCGCGGCTCGCGCCGCTCCTACAGGCAGATCGCAACCACCAACCGCTCCCTGTAGGAGCGGCGCAAGCCGCGACCGCG
>NZ_FNOG01000004.1:165463-456985 GCF_900106525.1 Lysobacter enzymogenes | reverse complement strand
CCGGGCGCGCGCACGATTTCGCCGCGATCCGATGCCCCGCAGTCGCGGCTCGCGCCGCTCCTACAGGTAGATCGCAGCCATCATCGCTTCGTAGTCAACGCGACAGCGCCCTTTACGGCGTCGCCTTGCCAGCCGCCTGCGCCCGCTCCAGCACCAGCAGCGGATCGATGCGCACGTCGAACCAGTTCATGCCCCAATGCAGGTGCGGCCCGGTGGCGCGGCCGGTCGCACCGACCGCGCCGACGATCTGGCCCTGGGCGATGCGGTCGCCCACCTTCACGTCGATGCGCGAGAGGTGCAGGAAGTTCGAGCTGACGCCATGCCCGTGATCGAGCAGCACGGTGCCGCCGGTGAGGTACAAGTCGGGCGCGGCGAAGGTGATCACGCCGGCGGTCGGCGCTTTCACCGGCGTGCCGGTCGGCGCGGCGATGTCCATGCCCGAATGGCCGGAGCCCTTCTGGCCGTTGTAGACGCGCTGGTTGCCGAAGCGGCCGCTGATGCGGCCCTGTACCGGCCACTGGAACGGCTGGGCGAAGTCGGGGCGCTCGTCGTCGCGCACGCGCGCGGCGGTCACCTGCGCCTGTTCGCGCTCGATCCGCGCGGCGATTTCCGGCGGCGGGTTGACGGTCTTCGGCGGGACGCCCTGGATGTATTCGGTCGGAAAATCGCGCGGCGTCACCGCAATCGCCGCGCGTTGCGGCGCGCCGCCCGGCGACTGCACCTCGACGCTGAGCGTACCGCTGGCGTCGCGGCCGACGCCGAACACCACGCTTCCGTAGGGCGTGACCCGCAAGGTCCGGCCACCGTAGCGCACCACGCTGCCCGGCGGCACCTTGCCGATCACCATCGAGCCTTGCGGCACCGAAGCGGGAAATACCGTTCGCGCATCGGCCGCCTGCGCCGGCGCGGCATTGCCGTCGGGAATCGTGCCGGAAGCGACCACCTGCGCCGATGCCGCCGGCGCCGCGGCCGCCAGCAACAGCGCGGCCGCGTGCATCGCAACCCTCATCGCGCGAACGCCAGACGCTGCCCGTTCGGCGCGCCGACCAGCGACACGCCGTCCCAGGCCAACTGGCCGTTGACCCAGGTCGAGGCGATGCGGCTGCGGAAGGTGCGGCCTTCGAACGGCGACCAGCCGCACTTGGACAGCACGTCCTCGCGCGCCACCGTGTACGGCGTGTCGTCGATCAGCACCAGGTCGGCGAAATAGCCTTCGCGCAGGAAACCGCGCAGCTCCACGTCGAACAGCTTGGCCGGCGCGTGGGCGAACTTGTCGACCACCTGCGCCGTGCTCAGCCGGCCTTCGTGCACCAGCTCCAGCGCGGCGTTGAGCGCGAACTGCACCAGCGGCAGGCCGCTCGGCGCGGAGGTGTAAGGGCGCGCTTTTTCTTCCAGCGTGTGCGGCGCGTGGTCGGTGGCGAGCACGTCGATCACGTTCTCGGCCACCGCGCGGATCAGCGCCTCGCGGTCGGCCGGATCCTTGATCGCCGGATTGCACTTGATCAGATGGCCGAGCTTTTCGTAATCGCTGCGATCGAAGCGCAGGAAGTGGATGCAGGTCTCGGCGGTGATGCGCTTGCCTTCGATCGGGCCGGGCTGGAACAGCGCCAGCTCGTCGGCGGTGCTGATGTGCAGCACGTGCAGGCGGGTGTTGTGCTTGCGCGCCAGCGAGATCGCCAGCTCGGTCGACTTCTTGCACGCTTCGCGCGAGCGGATGTCGGGATGGAACTGCGCCGGGATGTCGTCGCCGTACTTCGCCTTGTAGCGGGCGAGCTCGGCGTCGATCATCGGCGTGTCTTCGCAGTGGGTGATGATCGGCGTGGGCACGTCGCGGAAGATCGCGTCCAGCGTGACCGGATCGTCGACCAGCATGTTGCCGGTGGACGCGCCCATGAACACCTTCACCCCCGGCGCGCTGCGCGGGTCCAGCGACTGGATCGCGGCGAGGTTGTCGTTGCTCGCGCCAAGATAGAAGCCGAAGTTGCCCCAGGCGCGGCCGGCGGCGCGGCGGTATTTGTCTTCCAGCGCGGCCGCATCCAGGGTCGGCGGGCTGGTGTTGGGCATGTCCATGAACGTGGTCAGCCCGCCGGCCACCGCCGCGGCCGATTCGGTGGCCATGTCGGCCTTGTATTCCATGCCCGGTTCGCGGAAGTGGACCTGGTCGTCGATCATGCCCGGCAGCAGGCGGCGGCCGCGCGCGTCGATCACGGTCTCGCCGGCGCGCGCCGACAGGCCGGCGCCGATTTCGGCGATGCGCTCGCCGTCGATGCGCAGGTCGCCGTCGTATTCGCGTCCTTCGTTGACCAGGCGGGCGTTGACGATCAGGGTCGATGGCATGAGCAGTGTCCGGAAGAGTCGGGGGAGGCGGCGGGGTCTTCGGTGCCGGGCACCGGGTCGTAGCCGCCGGGATGCAGCGGATGGCAGCGCGCCAGCCGCTTGAGCGTGAGCCAGCTGCCCTTGAGCGCGCCGTAATGCGCGATCGCCGTCATCGAATACGACGAACAGCTCGGGTGGAAGCGGCAACGCTGGCCGAGCAGGGGGCTGATCCAGCGTTTGTAGCCGCGCAGCAGGACGAGGAGGAGGCGGGCGATCACGTTTCCTTAATGCCGGCAACGGTAGTGACGGTGCGGGGAAGGGCGCGAGGTAAAGCCCCGCGCCGGGACGTATTTTACGCCTCCGGCGGGCGTGTCGCGGACCCCGTGCGGCGCGGTTGCCGCGGGTGCCCCGGCAGGGTATAACAGCGCGCTTTCCCCAAAACAAGGCAAGTGCAAGACGAAGGTCCGCCGCGGCGCGAAACGCGAAGCCGTGCCGTCCGGGCCGGGCGAAAACCGGCGTTGCGCCGGATTTCACTTGCGGTCATCGAACGCATGTGCATTTGATGGCCGGGTGGGTCATGCTTGGCCCGCGATGCCGCCGGACCGCGTCCGGCGGCGCCCTCAGGGAATAGAAGGACAAGCCTGTCGTGGCAGTGAAAAAACCTGCGAAGAAGGCCGCCAAGGCCGCCAAGAAGACCGTCAAGCCGGCCGCGAAGAAGGCTGCCAAGCCTGCGCCGAAGAAGACGGCGGCGAGCAAGCCGGCGGTCAAGAAGGCGCCGGCCAAGGCGGCGGCCAAGAAGGTCGCGGCCAAGCCGGCCGCCAAGGCGGCCCCGGTCAAGGCCGCTGCGGCCAAGAAGGCGGCGCCGGCCAAACCCGCGGCCAAGCCGGTCGCAGCCAAGCCGGCGGCGACCAAGGCGGCCGCACCGGCCAAGCCCGCCGCGGCGGCCAAGCCGGTCGCAACCAAAGCGACGCCGATCAAGCAAACTGCCGCCAAGGCCGACCTTAAAAAAGTTGAAGCGAACAAGCCTCAAGCTGTGAAGCAGCCGCCTGCGCCGAGCGCACAGCGAACCCCACCGCAACCTGCCAAGCCGGCCGCCCCGGCGTCCAAAGCGAAGCAGGCCGACAGCATCTCCGACAAAAGCAAGAACACAGTGACCCAGACAGCATCCAGCAATCCTCCCGCCGGCAAGCCCGCGGCCGCTGCGGCCCGTCCGGCCGGCAAGGTCGCCGTGGCGGTGACCACCAAGGCGCCGTCCTCGCCCGCGCCGAAGACCAAGGTCAAGGTCGTTCAGTACAAGAACGATCCCGCGACCGGCCGTCCGATCGTGCCGGAGGGCTACAAGCCCACCTCGGACGAGGAATACATGAACCCGCTGCAGCTCGAGTATTTCCGTCAACGCCTGTTGCAATGGCGCACGGATCTGGTCGAGGAATCCAAGCAGACCATCGAGAACCTCAAGGACGAAGTGCGCGACGTCGGCGACGAAGCCGAGCGCGCGACCCGCGAGACGGAGAACTCGCTGGAACTGCGCACCCGCGACCGCTACCGCAAGCTGATCAGCAAGATCGACAGCACGCTCAAGCGCGTGGACTCGGGCGACTACGGTTTCTGCGTCGATACCGGCGAAGAGATCGGCCTGGATCGCCTGGAGGCGCGCCTGACCGCCGAACGCACCATCGACGCGCAGGAGCGTTGGGAGCACATGCAGAAGCAGATGGGCGACTGAGCCCGTCGGCTTGCGGCATCCGACGAAAGCCCGGCTTCGGCCGGGCTTTTTCGTTTTCGGCGCATCGAGGCCGCGCCGAGGCCGCGCCGAGGCCGCTTCGTTCGCGGCAGCGCTCGCGACAGCACCCGAGACAGCGCCCGAGACAGCGCCCGAGACAGCGCCCGAGACAGCGCCCGAGACAGCGCCCGCGTTTCCCCCAAGCCGTCATCCCCGCGAGGGCGGGGATCCAGAGACTTCAGAGTGGTGTCGCGGTAAATCCCTGGATCCCCGCTTTCGCGGGGATGACGGCTTGGGGCAAGCGCCGCACCGCGCACCGCGCACCGCAACGGGAGCGGTAGCGACGGTCGCGGACGCGGCCGCAAGCCGCCAAGATCGGTCCACGCCGCGCGCGCCTCGCACAGGCACGCTGTCCTCCTCGCCGCCGCGGAGCCCGCCATGAACGACCGCCCTGCCGACCCGCGTCATCTCGAATTCATGCGCGAAGCCATCGCCCTGGCGCGTGCCAACGCCGCCGCCGGCGGCCGCCCGTTCGGCGCGGTGGTGGTGCGCGACGGGCAGGCGATCGCGCGCGCCGCCAACCGCATCGTCGAAACCGGCGACCCGACCGCGCACGCCGAACTGCTGGCGATCCGCGCGGCCGCGCACGCGCTCGGCCTGACCCGGCTGACGGGCTGCACGATCTACGCCAGCGGCCATCCCTGTCCGATGTGCCTGGCGGCGATGCACCTGGCCGGCATCGAGGCCGCGTATTACGCCTATTCGAACGAGGACGGCGAAGCGTTCGGCCTGTCCACCGCCGCGGTCTACGCGCAGATGGCGCTGCCGCCGGCGCAGCAAACGCTACCGTTGCGGCAACTGCGGCCGCACGAGGAGGCCGGCTTGTACGCGCAATGGGCGCAGCGCGCCTGACGCCGGCCGGCGCGGCGCGCGGCGAATGCGGCTAGGATGCCGGCTTCGCCAGGAGAATCCGCGCATGGAACAAGCGATCCTGATCTTCGGCCCGGTGCTGGTGTTGGGCTGGAACGTGTTGCTGTGGCATTGGTCGCGCGGCTATCTGCGCTATGCCGCGGTGGCGATGTTTGCGCTCAACCTGCTGGTCGGCTCGCCGCTGATCGGCGTGCTCGGCTGGAAGCTGGCCAGCCAGGACGTCGATACGAACTACGTCGACGGTTACGCCGACGTGCTCGTCGCCATCGCCGTGGGGCTGTTCAATGGCGTGGTCGCGCTGCTGGGCGCGATCGCGGTGGCGCTGCGCAAGCCGCCGGCCGCGTCCAAGGACGAGCGCGACCGCACCGGCGAAGATCGCCGCGACCGGCCGCGCTGAGCGGCCTCACTGCAAGTCGCGCAAATCCAGCCGGCGCAGCTTCGGCGCCAGTTTCGCGGTGGCGCCGACCACGGCCAGGGTCATGCAGCCGCCGAAGATCACCGACGGCACCAGGCCCATCAGCTTGGCCGCCAGGCCCGATTCGAATGCGCCCAGCTCGTTCGACGAGCCGATGAAGATGCCGTTGATCGACGACACCCGCCCGCGCATCTCGTCGGGCGTGGACAACTGCAGGATGGTCGAACGCAGCACCACCGACACGCCGTCGCACATGCCCGACAGCATCAGCATCAGCGCCGACAGCCAGAACTCGCGCGACAGGGCGAAGCCGATGATGCACAGGCCGAAGCCGGCCACCGCCCACAGCAGCAGGCGCCCGGCGTGCTTCTGCGGCGGATGCCGCGCCAGCCACAGCCCCATCATCACCGCGCCGGCGGCCGGCGCCGCGCGCAGCACGCCCAGCGCTTCGGGGCCGTAATGCAGTACGTCGTGGATGAAGGCCGGCAGCAGCGCGACCGCGCCGCCGAACAGCACCGAGAACATGTCCAGCGCCTGCGCGCCGAGCACGACCTGGTTGTTGAACACGAAGCGCAGGCCTTCGCCGATGCTTTGGAACACCGGCGCGCATTCGGCCGGCGGCGGCGGTTCGGTCACGCGCAGGGTGATGATGGCGATCGCGCCGGCCAAAGCGAAGGCCGCTGCGACCAGATACGCCGAAGTCTTCCCGCCCCAAGCCACCAGCACGCCGCCCAAGGCCGGACCCAACACCAACCCGGTCTGCATCACCACGCTGCTCACGCCCGCGCCGCGGGCGAAGTGCTCGCGCTTGAGCACGCGCGCGAACAGCGACATGTACACCGGCGACAGGAACGCACGCACCACGCCGTTGATGGCGATGGCAGCGAAGATGGTGAAGGTGCCGATGCCGAACGCGCCGGCCGGCAAGGTGTCGCTGGCGACGCCGGCCAGCATCAAGGTGGTCAGCAGCAGGCCCAGGCAGGCGAACATGCCGAGCTTGCGCCGCGGCAGGTGGTCGACCGCGTAGCCGGCGAACAGCGCGAAGCAGAAGTAGGGCACGACCTCGGTCAGGCCGATCAGGCCCAGCGCGAACGGATCGCGGGTGAGCTCGTAGACGTGCCAGCCGACCGTCACCGCGACGATCTGGTAGGACAGCATCGCCAGCAGGCGATAGATCAGCAGGCCGGCGAAGCCGGGATTGCGCAGCAACTGCGAGGCGCTGATCGGGCCGCCTGCGTCGGGGTCCTGCGGACTGTCGGCGCGGGCGGCGGCCTCGCTCACAGCCGCCGTTGCGCTTGTTCGCGGATGTAGGCCAGCAGCGCGGCCAGGCCGTTGCTGCGGGTCGGCGAGAGGTGCTTGGCCAGGCCGATGTCGGCGATGTAGTCGGCCGAAGTGGCGATGATCTCGGTGGCGCTGCGGCCGCTGTAGACGCGCAGCGCCAGGTAGATCAGGCCCGAGACGATGGCCGAATCGCTGATCGCGTGGAAGACGAGCTTGTCGGCATCGCCGTCGACCACGATCCAGACCATCGACTGGCAACCGAGCAGCCGGTGCTCCTCGGTCTTGTAGGCCTCCGGCAGGTCCGGCAGCTTGCGGCCGAGGTCGATCAGATATTGATAACGCTCGGACCAGTCGCCGAAGAAGGCGAATTCGTCGCGGATCGCGGCCTGGGCCTCGGCGGCGCTGGGTTCGAGCGGGAAGGGCGAAGCGGGGAGGGCGGGGGCGTTCATCAAAACCGGGTGGGAGTGGGCGCGGAGCGAAGGCGGAAGCGAAGCGGCGCAGCGCTCAGATCCGCCTTTCCTTTTCCAGTTCGGGGCGCTTGCGCACCCAGCGCACGCCCTGCGGCGTGTCTTCGAGCAGGATGTTTTCTTCGGCGAGCTGCTGGCGGATGGCGTCGGCGCGGGCGAAGTCGCGCGCCTTCTTGGCCGCGTTGCGTTCGTCGACCAGCGCCTGGATGCGCACGTCGTCCTGGTCGCCGGCGGCGCCGGCGAACCACACCGCCGGATCCTGCTGCAGCAGGCCCAGGGCCAGGCCGGCGCCAATCAACTCGCGCTTGAGCCGGGCCTGTTCGGCCGGATCGGTCGCCTTGCGCGCTTCCGAGGCGATGCGGGCGATCTCGGCCAGCGCCTGCGGCGTGCCCAGGTCGTCGTTCAGCGCGGCCTCGATCTCGGCCGGAATGGCGAACTCGCCGGGATCGACGCCGGCCAGGTCGCGCAAGGTGCCGTACAGCCGGTCGAGCGTGCGCGCGCAGCGTTCGATCAGCTCCGGCGACCAGTCCAGCGGCTGGCGGTAGTGCGCCGACAGCAGCGCGTAGCGCAGCGCCTCGGCCGGATGCTTGCGCAGCAGGTCGTGCACGGTCTCGATGTTGCCCCGCGACTTGGCCATCTTCTCGCCGTCGAAGGTCAGCATGCCGTTGTGCAGCCAGAACCGCGCGAACACCCGGCCGCCGTGCGCGCATTCGCTCTGCGCGATCTCGTTCTCGTGGTGCGGGAACATCAAATCGTTGCCGCCGGCGTGGATGTCGATGGTCTCGCCCAGATGGGCGGCGGCCATCGCCGAGCATTCGATATGCCAGCCCGGGCGGCCGCGGCCCCAGGGCGAATCCCAGCCGGGCAGGTCGCCGGTGGAGGGCTTCCACAGCACGAAATCGCCGGCGTCGCGCTTGTACGGGGCGACCTCGATGCGCGCGCCGGCGCGCATGTCGTCGATGTCGCGGCGCGAGAGCTTGCCGTAATCGGGGTAGCTCTCGATCGAGAACAGCACGTGGCCTTCGGCCTCGTAGGCATGGCCGCTGGCGACCAGGCCTTCGATCATGGTCACGATTTCGCCGATGTGCGCGGTCGCCGCCGGCTCGATGTCCGGCAGGCGTACGCCCAGCGCGCCCATGTCCTGGCGGTAGATCGCGGCGAAGCGCTCGGTGATGGCCGAGATCGGCACCTTCTGCTCGGCCGCCGCGGCGTTGATCTTGTCGTCCACGTCGGTGATGTTGCGCGCATAGGCCAGCGCGCCGTAGCGGCGGCGCAGCAGCGCGGCCAGCACGTCGAACACGACCGGGCCGCGGGCGTTGCCGATATGGGCGTAGTTGTAGACCGTGGGGCCGCAGACATACATCGTCGGGCGGGCCGGATCCAGCGGGGCGAAGGCTTCGACCTGTCGCGACAGGCTGTTGTAGAGATGCAGGCTCATGGACGCAGGGCTTGGGTTCGGGTTCATTCTAGCGGCCGAGTGTGTCGGGCGGGCCACTAATCCCGGCCGGATCCGGCGAATCGGTCCAACTTCGGCCGATCCGGCGCGGTCGGCCGGGCCACGGCGGGCCCGCGCAAGCACCGGCGGCACGGGGTCTAAAGGCGGGATTCAGGCCATCCCGGCAGACTGCTCTTACACTTTATTCACGAATCCAGCGCCGCGAGCCCGATGAACCGACTTCTTCTGCAGGTCCCGATCCTGGCGCTGTCCGGCGCCGTGGCGGTCCTGTGGACGGCGCCCGCGCCGGCCCAGCAGCACACCACCGTGCTGCAGGCCGAGAACGTCCGCTTCGATTACGCCCAGGTATTGCGGGTCACCCCGGTCTACCAGACCCTGCGCGCGACCACGGTCGAGCAGCAGTGCGACCCCGAGGAAGGCAAGACCGATTCGCGCCTGCAGCGGGTGCTGGGCACGGTGCGCGAGGCCCTGGGCCGCGAGCGCGACCCCAAGCCCAGCACCGGCGAGAACTGCCGCCCGGTGCCGGTGGAGCGCGAGTTCCGCCGGCCCATCGCCTACGACGTGGACTACGTCTACAAAGGCAACCGGTTCCGCTCGCGCCTGCCCGAAGACCCTGGCAACAAGCTCAAGGTCCGGGTCGCGGTGACCCCGGTGGTGGCGCCGATCAGCACCGCGCGCTGAGCGCCCGGTCCGGCCGCGACGGCCGACCGATGCTTTTCCGAGCGCCCGCGGGCGCCGCCATCCTCCCAGTTCCCGGCTCGGCCGGCCCAGGCGGCTTGCGCCCGCGCCCGTCGCATGGCAGCATTCGCGGCCTCATGAACCCGAACTACGCCGACGCCGACGTTCTGACCTCCGCCTACATGGCGGCGGGCATGACCTCGCGCGCGCGCCGACCGTTGCCCTGCCAATCCGCTGGGTGACGGATCGCGCCGTCGTTCGTGTAACAAGCCGCACACACGAAAAGCCCAGCCTAGCGCTGGGCTTTTTTGTTTTTCACGGTCGGGAATCGGGAACGGGAAACAGGCCCTGGGCGCCATCGGACGCCGGCGCCCGCTTCCCCTCGCGACTGCCGGTCACCGCGTCACCGCTTTGCCGATTCCTCATTCTCCATTCCCGATTCCCGGACTCGACCCAACGATGAAGCACTTCCTCAACACCCAGGACTGGTCGCGCGCCGACCTCGACGCGCTGCTGGCGCAGGCGGCCGCGTTCAAGCGCAACAAGTTCGGCGACCAGCTCAAGGGCAAATCCGTCGCCCTGGTGTTCTTCAACCCGTCCATGCGCACCCGCACCAGCTTCGAACTGGGCACGTTCCAGCTCGGCGGCCACGCCGTGGTGCTGCAGCCGGGCAAGGACGCGTGGCCGATCGAGTTCGACCTGGGCACGGTGATGGACGGCGACACCGAGGAGCACATCGCCGAAGTGGCGCGGGTGCTGGGCCGCTACGTCGACCTGATCGGCGTGCGCGCGTTCCCGAAGTTCGTCGATTGGGCCTACGACCGCCAGGACGTGGTGCTCAAGGCCTTCGCCAAGTATTCGCCGGTGCCGGTCATCAACATGGAGACCATCACCCATCCCTGCCAGGAGCTGGCCCACGCGCTGGCCCTGCAGGAGCGCTTCGGCACCACCGACCTGCGCGGCAAGAAGTACGTACTGACCTGGACCTACCACCCCAAGCCGCTCAACACCGCGGTGGCGAACTCGGCGCTGACCATCGCCACGCGCTTAGGCATGGACGTGACCCTGCTGTGCCCGACCCCCGAGTACGTGCTCGACGAGCGCTACATGGGCTGGGCCGAGCAGAACGTCGCCGAGAGTGGCGGTTCGCTCACGGTCAGCCACGACATCGACAGCGCCTACCGCGGCGCCGACGTGGTCTACGCCAAGAGCTGGGGCGCGCTGCCGTACTTCGGCAACTGGGCCCCGGAAAAGCCGATCCGCGACCAGTACAAGCACTTCATCGTCGACGAAGCCAAGATGGCGCTGACCAACAACGGCGTCTTCAGCCACTGCCTGCCGCTGCGCCGCAACGTCAAGGCGACCGACGCGGTGATGGATTCGCCGAACTGCATCGCCATCGACGAAGCCGAGAACCGCCTGCACGTGCAGAAGGCGGTGATGGCGGCGTTGATCGGCCAGTAACCCGTATTGCTCCCTCTCCCGCACAGTGGGAGAGGGTTGGGGTGAGGGCGCTGTCCGCCTTGGCTCCGAAACACCCGCTTCATCCGTTTGCCCCCACCCCGACCCTCCCCCGCAAGCGGGGGAGGGAGCCAAACAGAGCAGAGACTTTCCGAACATGAGCAAAGACATCGTCCTCGCCTTCTCCGGCGGCCTCGACACCAGCTTCTGCGTGCCCTACCTGCAAGAGCGCGGCTGGGCCGTGCACACCGTGTTCGCCGACACCGGCGGCGTCGATGCCGAGGAGCGCGCCTTCATCGAACAGCGCGCCGCCGAACTGGGCGTGACCAGCCACGTCACCGTCGACGGCGGCCCGGCGATCTGGTCGGGCTTCGTCAAGCCGTTCGTGTGGGCCGGCGAGGGCTACCAGGGCCAGTACCCGCTGCTGGTGTCCGACCGTTACCTGATCGTCGAAGCCGCGCTCGCGCGCGCCGCCGAACTGGGCACCAAGGCCATCGCCCACGGCTGCACCGGCATGGGCAACGACCAGGTCCGCTTCGACCTGGCGGTGAAGGCGCTGGGCGATTACGAAATCGTCGCGCCGATCCGCGAAATCCAGAAGGAACACACCGAAGTCCGCGCCTACGAGCAGAAGTATCTGGAAGAACGCGGCTTCGGCGTGCGCGCCAAGCAGAAGGCCTACACCATCAACGAGAACCTGCTCGGCCTGACCATGTCCGGCGGCGAGATCGACCGCTGGCAGGCGCCGGGCGAGGGCGCGGTGGGCTGGTGCAAGCCGCGCGCGCAGTGGCCGGAGCAAGCGCTGCGGGTCAAGCTGAGCTTCGAAAACGGCGAGGCGGTGGCGCTGGACGGCGAGAAGATCGCCGGCCACACGCTGCTGGCCAAGCTCAACGCGCTGTTCGCGCAGTACGGCGTTGGCCGTGGCCTGTACACCGGCGACACCACCATCGGCCTGAAGGGCCGCATCATCTTCGAAGCGCCGGGCCTGATCGCGCTGCTGACCGCGCACCGCGCGCTGGAAGAGGCGGTGCTGAGCAAACAGCAGAACCGCTTCAAGCCGGACGTGGCGCGCAAGTGGGTCGAGCTGGTGTACGAAGGCTTCTACCACGACCCGCTCAAGACCGACCTGGAAGCGTTCCTGGCCAGCTCGCAGAGCACGGTCAACGGCGAGGTGACCCTGGAAACCCAGGGCGGCATCGTCAACGCGGTGGCCATCGACTCCAAGCACATCCTCAATGCCAAGGGCGCGACCTACGCGCAGGCGGCCGACTGGGGCGTGGCCGAGGCCGAAGGCTTCATCAAGCTGTTCGGCATGAGCAGCACGCTGTGGGCGGAAATCAACCGCAAGGGCTGATCCCGTGAAAGCCCCTCTCCCGCGTGCGGGAGAGGGTCAGGGTGAGGGCAGAGCGCGGCGATCCCGCACACCCTCACCCTGACCCTCTCCCGCAAGCGGGAGAGGGGACGCAAGCGAAGCCGCTGCGGTGACGCCCCCGACCGACTCCAACTAACCGCCGACCATGCTCCCCGAAGTCCTAAACCACCTGCACGCCCTGGTCTCCTACGACACCCGCAACCCGCCGCGCGACATCGGCACCGGCGGCATTTTCGATTACCTGCGCAGCCAGCTGCCCGGCTTCCGCATCGAGGTGACCGACTTCGGCGCCGGCGCGGTGTCGATGCTGGCAGTGCGCGGCAACCCGCGCCGGCTGTTCAACGTGCACCTGGACACGGTGCCCTCGTCGGAAGCCTGGAGCGCGGACCCGCACACGCTGCGCGTCGGCGCGGATCGCGCCATCGGCCTGGGCGCCTGCGACATCAAGGGCGCGGCCGCGGGCCTGCTGGCTGCGGCCGCCGTCACCGACGGCGATGCGGCGTTCCTGTTCTCCACCGACGAAGAAGCCAACGACGCGCGCTGCATCGCCGGCTTCCTCGCCACCAATCACGGTTTCACCGAGGCCATCGTCGCCGAGCCGACCATGTGCGAGGCGGTGCTGGCCCACCGCGGCATCAGCTCGGTGCTGCTGCGCTTCCGCGGCGTCGCCGGGCATGCCTCCGGCGCCAACGCCATGCAGGCCAGCGCGCTGCACCAGGCGGTGCGCTGGGGCGGCAAGGCGCTGGACTACGTCGAAGCGCAGTCGCACCAGCGCTTCGGCGGCCTGACCGGACTGCGCTTCAACATCGGCCGCATCGAGGGCGGGATCAAGGCCAACATGATCGCGCCCAGCGCCGAGCTGCGCTTCGGTTTCCGCCCGCTGCCGTCGCAGTCCATCGACGGCCTGCACGAGACCTTCGGCACGCTCACCGACGCCGGCGCGATCGAGCGCTACGAAGAAACCTTCCGCGGCCCGCCGCTGCCGGCCGGCGGCGTGGCCGAGGCCGAGGATCGCCGACTGGAAGCGCGCGACCTCGCCGACGCGCTCAACCTGCCGATCGGCAACGCGGTGGACTTCTGGACCGAAGCCTCGCTGTTCTCGGCCGGCGGCCTGACCGCCATCGTCTACGGCCCCGGCGACATCGCCCAGGCCCACACCGCCGACGAATGGGTCGCGCTGGAACAACTCGAACGTTACGCCCAGAGCGTAGCGCGCATCATCGGGAGCAAGGCGCAATGAGCGTTTCCATGGACAACCACCTGCAGACCCGCCAGACCATTGTGCGGCTGCTGTCGAGCATGGCCTCGGCCAAGGAAATCTCGCAATACCTCAAGCGCTTCTCGCAGCTCGATTCCAAGCGTTTCGCCGTGGTCAAGGTCGGCGGCGCGGTGCTGCGCGACGATCTGGCCGCGCTGACCTCGTCGCTGGCGTTCCTGCAGGACGTGGGCCTCACCCCCATCGTCATCCACGGCGCCGGCCCGCAGCTCGACGAAGAACTGTCGGCCGCCGGCATCGTCAAGCAGACCGTGGGCGGCCTGCGCGTGACCTCGCCCGAAGCGCTGGCGATCGTGCGCCGGGTGTTCCAGTCGCAGAACCTCAAGCTGGTCGAAGCGCTGCAGTCCGGCGACGGCCGCGCCACCTCGATCATCTCCGGCGTGTTCGAAGCCGACTACCTCGACCGCGACACCTACGGCCTGGTCGGCGAGGTCAAGAAGGTCAACCTCGCGCCGATCGAAGCCAGCCTGCAGGCCGGTTCGATTCCGGTCATCGCCAGCCTCGGCGAAACCGCCGGCGGGCAGATCCTCAACGTCAACGCCGACTTCGCCGCCAACGAACTGGTGCAGGTGCTGCAGCCGTACAAGATCGTGTTCCTGACCGGCACCGGCGGCCTGCTCGACGACAACGGCCGGGTGATCGACTCGATCAACCTGTCGACCGAGTACGAACACCTGATCCAGCAGCCGTGGATCAACGGCGGCATGAAGGTCAAGATCGAGCAGATCAAGGACTTGCTGGACAAGCTGCCGCTGACCTCGTCGGTGTCGATCACCAAGCCGTCGGAGCTGGCCAAGGAACTGTTCACCCATAAGGGCTCGGGCACCCTGGTGCGGCGCGGCGAACGCGTGCTGCAGGCCTCGCGCTGGGACGAGCTGGATCTGGTGCGCCTGCGCGGGCTGATCGACTCGGCGTTCGGCCGCAAGCTGGTCGACGGCTATTTCGACAACACCAAGCTCAAGCAGGCCTACGTCAGCGAGAACTACCGCGCCGCCATCGTGCTGATCGAAGCCGACGACGGCCGCACCTACCTGGACAAGTTCGCCGTACTCGACGACGCGCAAGGCGAAGGCCTCGGCCGCGCGGTCTGGCAGGTGATGCGCGAGCAGAACCCGAGCGTATTCTGGCGCTCGCGCCACGGCAACGCGGTCAATCCGTTCTATTACTCCGAATCCGACGGCTGCCTGAAGCAGGAGAAGTGGAAGGTGTTCTGGTACGGCATGGACGGTTTCGACGAGATCGCCGCCTGCGTCGCGTACGCCGGCCGGCGCACGCCGACCCTGGAGGACTGAGATGGGCAACGCAGCCTGGACCGCGCAACCGCGCATGAGCGGCGAGCACGTAGCGCTGGAACCGCTGAGCCACGCCCACGCCGACGGTTTGCGCGCGGCCCTGGCCGGCGGCGAGCTGGCCAAGGCCTGGTACACCAACGTGCCGGCGCCCGAACGCGTGGACGGTTACATCGATGCGGCCCTGGCGATGCGCGACAAAGGCGTGGCCTGGCCGTTCGCCGTGCTCGACGCGCACGGCGAGGTAGTCGGCAGCACCCGCTACTACGACATGGACGCCGCGGTCCCGCGCGTCCAGATCGGCTACACCTTCTACGCCCCGCGCGTGCAGCGCACCGGCCTGAACACACAAGCCAAGCTGCTGTTGCTGCGACACGCGTTCGAAACCCTGGGCTGCATTGCGGTAGGCTTCGAAACCAGCTGGTTCAACCTGGCCTCGCGCACCGCGATCGCGCGCCTGGGCGCCAAGCAGGACGGCGTGCTGCGCAACCATCGCCGCCACGCCGACGGCAGCCCGCGCGACACGGTCGCGTTTTCGATCATCGATACGGAGTGGCCGGCGGTGAAGCGCAGCCTGCAGTACAAACTCGACCAGCACTCCAACGGAGCGGCGCATGGCTAAGACCATTGGCATCGTGGGCGCGCGCGGACACGTCGGCGCCGACCTGGTCCGGCTGATCGCCGCGCATCCGCAGTTCGAGCTGGCCTTCGTGTCCTCGCGCGAACTGGCCGGGCAGAAGCTCGCCGACCATATTCCCGAGTACGCGGCCAAGAACCCCGAGCTGCGCTACAGCTCGCCCAGCCACGAAGAACTGCCCGGCCTGGGCGCCGACGCGGTGGTGCTGGCGTTGCCCAACGGCAAGGCCGCCGACTGCGTGGCGGCGTTCGACGCCGTCGGCGTCGATCCGGTGGTGATCGATCTGTCGGCCGATTACCGCTTCGACGACCGTTGGTACTACGGCCTGCCGGAACTGACCCGCGCGCAATTCCACGGCCAGCGCCGGATCAGCAATCCCGGCTGCTACGCCAGCGCCATGCAGCTGGCGATCGCGCCGCTGCTCAACGTGCTGGAAGGGCCGGTGCAGTGCTTCGGCGTGTCCGGTTACTCCGGCGCGGGCACCACGCCCTCGGACAAGAACGACCCCGACAAGCTGCGCGACAACCTGATGCCCTACGCGCTGACCGGGCACCTGCACGAGCGCGAAGTGACCCGCCACCTCGGCCATCCGGTCGAGTTCATGCCGCACGTGGCGCCGCATTTCCGCGGCCTCACCGTCACCTCGAACCTGCATCTGGAGCGCCGCTTCGACCGCGAGGAACTGGTCGAGCACTACCACCGCCATTACGACGGCGAGCCGCTGGTGCGGGTGACCGAAGACGCGCCGTGGGTGAGCTCCATCGCCGGCCAACACCACGTCGACGTCGGCGGCTTCGCGCTGTCGGAAGACGGCCGCCGCGTGGTCGTGGTCTCCACCCTCGACAACCTGCTCAAGGGCGCGGCGACGCAGGCGCTGCAGAACCTCAACCTGGCCTTCGGCTACGACGAACTCAGCGGCATCGACGCCCACCCGCGACCGCGACCGTGACGCTTACGCCGCCCCTTTGCGCGCAAAGGGGCAGGGGATTCGCCCGGCCGCCGCACGCGCCCAGCCCGATGCGGGCCACGGCCGGCCGAGTCGCCCAGGCGCCCTTGCCTGCAAGGGACACCCGGTAAGACCGTCGGCCCACGTCTGGGCCCAGCGTTCGGAGTAAAGCCATGCGTCTGTCGCGTTATCTGTTGCCAACCCTGAAAGAAAACCCCGCCGAGGCGCAGATCGCCTCGCACCGTTTGATGCTGCGCGCCGGCCTGATCCGGCAAGAGGCCGCCGGCATCTACTCGTGGCTGCCGGCCGGCCTGCGCACGCTGCGTAAGATCGAAGCCATCGTGCGCGAGGAAATGAACCGCGCCGGCGCGCTCGAACTGCTGATGCCGACCCTGCAACTGGCCGACCTGTGGCGCGAAAGCGGCCGCTACGACGCCTACGGCCCGGAAATGCTGCGCATCCGCGACCGCCACGAGCGCGAGCTGCTGTACGGGCCCACCAACGAGGACATGGTCACCGCGATCTTCCGCGCCAACGTCAAGAGCTATCGCGCGCTGCCGCTGAACCTCTACCACGTGCAATGGAAGTTCCGCGACGAGCAGCGCCCGCGCTTCGGGGTGATGCGCGGGCGCGAGTTCCTGATGAAGGACGCGTACTCGTTCGACCTGGACGAAGCGTCCGCGCGCCGTTCCTACCAGCGCATGTTCGTCGCCTACCTGCGCACCTTCGCCCGCATGGGCATCCGCGCGATCCCGATGCGCGCGGAAACCGGCCCCATCGGCGGCGACCTCTCGCACGAGTTCCTGGTGCTGGCGCAGACCGGCGAATCGGCGGTGTACTGCGACAAGGCCGTGCTCGACCTGCCGATCCCCGGCGCCGGCGTCGATTACGACGGCGACCTCGACCCGATCGTCCAACAGTGGACCGCGCCTTACGCCGCCACCGAGGACGTGCACGACTTCGAACGCTTCGAACGCGAAGTGCCGGCCGAGCGCCGGGTGCAGACGCGCGGCATCGAAGTCGGCCAGGTGTTCTACTTCGGCACCAAGTATTCGGCACCAATGAAGGCGCTGGTGACCGGCCCCGACGGCAGCGACAAGCCGATCCACGGCGGCTCCTACGGCATCGGCGTGTCGCGCTTGCTAGGTGCGATCATCGAAGCCGGCCACGACGACGCCGGTATCGTCTGGCCCGACGCGGTGGCGCCGTTCAACGTCGGCATCGTCGATCTCGACCCCGGCGATGCGCAGGTCGGCGAAGTCTGCGCCGGCATCCAGAACTCGCTCGAAGCCCTCGGCCTGGACGCGCTGCACGACGACACCGACGAGCGCGCCGGGGTGAAGTTCGCGCGCATGGACCTGCTCGGCTTGCCGTGGCAGCTCATCGTCGGCCGCCGCGGCCTGGGCGAGGGCACGGTCGAGCTCAAGCGCCGCGCCACCGGCGAGCGCCTGAGCCTGGCCCCACACGACGCCGTCGCCCACATCGCCAACCATCTTTCTTCCTGAGTCTTTCCAGACCGCATTCGAGCGAACGCCCCCATGTCCGATCTGCTTTGGCAAAAACCCGGCGTCAAGGTCGACGCGCGCATCCAGAACTTCCTCGCCGGCGAGGACGTGATCCTGGACCGCGAATTCTTCGTGTTCGACATCCAGGCCAGCCGCGCGCACGCGCAGGGCCTGCAGCAGATCGGCATCCTCAGCGCCGAGGAACTCGACGGCCTGTCGCGCGAACTCGAGCTGTTGGCCGAAGACTTCCAGGCCGGCCGCTTCGTCCTCGACGAGCGCTTCGAAGACGGCCATTCGGCCATCGAAGGCCGCCTGATCGAACGCCTCGGCGATGCCGGCCGCAAGATCCACACCGGCCGCAGCCGCAACGACCAGATCCTGGTCGCCACCCGCCTGTGGCTCAAGGACCGCCTGGCGCGCGTGCACGCGCTGTGCGTGGAGACCGCCGAAGTCGCGCTGGCGCGCGCCGCGGCCGAACGCGACCTGCCGCTGCCGGGCTATACCCATCTGCAGCGCGCCGTGGTCTCCAGCGCCGGCATGTGGTGGGCGGCCTGGGCAGAAGGTTTTATCGACAACGCGGTGCGCGCGCGGCAGACGCTGGACTGGGTCGACGCCAACCCGCTCGGCAGCGCCGCCGGCTACGGCGTCAACCTGCCGCTGGCGCGCGACCACACCACCGCCGCGCTCGGCTTCGGCCGCATGCAGGTCTCCGCCGCTTATGCGCAGCTCTCGCGCGGCAAGTTCGAACTCGGCGCGATCGACGCGCTGTCCACCGCCTTGCTCGACCTGCGCCGGCTGGCCTGGGACCTGAGCCTGTTCACCAGCGCCGAATTCGGCTTCGTCGCGCTGCCGGCCGAGTACACCACCGGCAGCTCGATCATGCCGAACAAGCGCAACCCGGATGTGATCGAACTCATGCGCGCCAGCTACGCCGCCGCTGCGGCCGCGCGCGCGGAAATCGAACACCTGCTGTCGCTGCCCTCGGGCTACCACCGCGATCTGCAGTTCTCCAAGGGCGCGATCTTCCACGCCTTCGGCCGCGGCCTGGGCGCGCTGGAACTGCTGCCCGACCTGCTGCGCAACCTGGAATGGAAGCCGCAGGCGATGCGCGCCGCGCTCGACCCGTCGATGTACGCCACCGACCTCGCCGTCGATCTGGCCCGCCAAGGCCTGCCGTTCCGCGACGCCTACAAGCAGGCCGCCGACCCGGCGCGCTGGGCCCAGGGCGACCCGGAAGCCAGCCTGGCCGCGCGCGTCTCGCCCGGCGCCGCCGCCGATCTGCGCCTGGACGTGTTGCAGGCGCGCTTGAAGGAACTCACATGAGCGCGACGGCAAAGGACTTCGCCGCGCAGCCTTTGCCGTCCTGGCGCCGCGCCGTGCTCAAGGTCGGCAGCAGCCTGCTGGCCGGCTTCGACGGCGGCGGGCTCGACCCGCGCTATGCCGCGGGCCTGGCGCGCTTCATCGAAAGCGCGCGCGAACAACAGCGCGAAGTGGTGCTGGTGTCGTCCGGCGCGGTCGCCGCCGGGCGCAGCCGGATCCAGGCCGGCGGCGACGGGCTGGTGCTGCGGCAGGCGCTGGCCTCGCTCGGCCAGGCCTCGCTGATCGCGTTCTGGCAGCAACTGTCCAGCGTGCCGGTCGCGCAGGTGCTGCTGACCCACGACGACCTGCGCAACCGCCGCCGCTACCTCAACGCACGCGCCTCGCTGCGCGAGCTGCTGCGGCTGGGCACGCTGCCGGTCATCAACGAAAACGACACCGTCGCCGTCGATGAGCTCAAGCTCGGCGACAACGACAACCTCGCCGCGGCGGTGGCCTCGCTGGTCGATGCCGACCTGCTGCTGATCGCCACCGACATCGGCGGGCTCTACAGCGGGCATCCGCAGCGCGACCCGAGCGCGCGGCCGATCGAGCGCGTCGCCGCGGTCACGCCCGAGCTGTTGCTCGCCGCCAGCGGCGGCGCCGGCGCGCTCGGCACCGGCGGCATGCGCACCAAGCTCGAAGCCGCGGCCAAGGCCGCCACCGCCGGCGTCGCCACCGCGCTGTTCTGCGGGCGCGACAGCGATGTAGTGGATGCGTTGGCGCAGGGCCGCCTGCACGGCACCTTGGTGTCCGCGCAGAGCGACCGTCTGCGCGCGCGCAAGCAATGGCTGCGCCACGCCCCGGCCAGCGGCAGCCTGTTGATCGACGCCGGCGCCGCCAACGCCTTGCGCGTGCGCGGCGCCTCGCTGCTGCCCGGCGGCGTGGTCGCGGTGCAGGGCGAGTTCCGTCGCGGCGACGTGGTCGAGTTGCGCGTGGCCGAAGGCGACGACGCGGTGGGGCGCGGGCTGGTGCAGTACAGCGCCGGCGAACTGGTGCGCATCAAGGGCCGGCACAGCCGCGATATCGAGGCCGTGCTGGGCTTCGGTTATGGCGAATCGGTCGTGCATCGCGACGATCTGGTGATGATCGGCGACAAGGCGGCCGCATCCGCGCCGGTAGCCGCCATCGAATCCGCGACTTTCGAATCGAACAGCCAAGAGGCAGCGCAATGAGCGGTTACGTACGCACTCTCGCCGAACGCGCGCGCGCGGCCTCGCTGACCCTGGCCGCGCTCGACGGCGCCGAACGCGCCGCGCTGATCGCAGCCATGGCCGGCCAACTCGACGCGCAGCGCGAAGCCATCCTCGCCGCCAACGCCGAGGACGTTGCCCGCGGCGAAGCCGGCGGCCTCAGCGCCGCCATGCTCGACCGCCTGCGCCTGGACCCGCCGCGTCTGGCCGCCATCGCCGCTGCCCTGCGCGAAGTGGCCGCGCAGCCCGACCCGCTCGACGGCGTCACCCGCAGCGAAACCCGCGCCAACGGCCTGACCATCGAACGCCAGCGCGTGCCGCTGGGCCTGATCGCGATGATCTACGAATCGCGCCCCAACGTGACCGCCGACGCCGCCGCGCTGTGCCTGAAGGCCGGCAACGCCGTGCTGCTGCGTGGCGGTTCGGAAGCGCGCGCCAGCAACGCCGCCATCGCCGCCGCCCTGCATGCCGCACTGCGCGAACGCGGCCTGCCGGAGGCCGCGGTGTCGTTGATCGAAGACACCGCGCGCGAACACGTGCTGGAACTGCTGCAACTGTCCGACCTGATCGACCTGGCCATCCCGCGCGGCGGCGAAAGCCTGATCCGCTTCGTAGCCGAACACGCGCGCGTGCCGGTGATCAAGCACTACAAAGGCGTCTGCCATCTTTACGTGGACCGTGCCGCCGATCTCGATCTCGCGCTGAACCTGCTGGTGGACGGCAAGGCCTCGCGCCCCGGCGTGTGCAACGCGCTGGAAACCTTGCTGGTGCACCAGGACATCGCGCCCGCCTTCGTGCCGCGCGCGCTCGCGGCGCTGTCCGGCCGCGGCGTGCAAGTGCGCGGCTGCGAGCGCATCCGTGCCTTGGCGAGCGACAGCGGCATCGACGTAGCCGCCGCCGACGACAGCGACTACCCCGCCGAATACCTCGACCTCATCATCGCCGCCCGCGTCGTCGACGACCTCGACGCCGCACTGGCGCACATCGCCCGTTACGGCTCCGACCACACCGAAGTGATCGCCAGCGAAGACCCCGCGACCGCCGACGCCTTCGTCCGCCGCACCCGCAGCTCCGCGGTGATGGTCAACGCCTCCTCGCGCTTCAACGACGGCGGCCAACTCGGCCTCGGCGCCGAGATCGGCATTTCCACCACCCGCCTGCACGCCTACGGCCCGATGGGCGTGGAATCGCTGACCATCGAACGCTTCGTCGTGCGCGGGGCAGGGCAAGTCCGCCACCCCGAATCCCTGAATCGCTGAGCCCCACGCACCGCCCTGGGCCCCTGTAGGAGCGACGCAAGTCGCGACCGCGGGGTCGCCAGCTTGCGCCGCACGCCGGAATTCGCGGTCGCGGCTCGCGCCGCTCCTACAGGGGGCAACCCATCCGCGCAATCATCGGGCTAGCCCTGTAGGAGCGACGCAAGTCGCGACCGCGGGCTTACACGCGCGAACGAAAGCTCACGCAAGCCGCCATCGGTCAACCCGCACCGCTCAAGCCCCAGCCACCGGCCGCACCGTCAGACACTGACTGACCACTCCGACCACACCCTCGCGGTCGTGGATCCAACTGTGAGTCAGCCCCACGCCTCCGGGCCCGAAACTCACCGACGTATCGAACCCCACCCACGGCCCGACCGGCGCGCGCAGCAGATGCGCGGTGAGGTCGAGATTCGGATACAGCGCCCGTTCCGGCGAAACCCGCGGCGTCGCGCCGTTGGCGATATCGACCAGCCCCATCAGCCGTGCGGTCGGGCTCACCGTTTCGCCCTTCAGCAAGGCCACGTCCGTATCGACCCAGAACACGCACTGCCCCGGCGCCTGCTCGCGCCGCCGCGTGCGCACGCTGCGGACGAAGCCGCCGGGCCAGACGCTGCCGAAATCCCACGATGGCAGCGCCTCCGGCGGTGGAAGCGGCGATTGGGGCGTTCCGGCCAAAGCGGCGCTGTCGGTACGCGCCAGCCACCACGCGCGCAGCACCACCGCGGTCCGCCCGCCGTGCACGATGCGCGCTTCCACCAACTCGATGGTGCGGCCGGGCCGAACGACGTCCAGTTCGACCTCGAACGCCTCCATCGGCAGCACGCCGTGAATATCGAAGCTCAGCCGGCCGAGCGCGAGATCGCCGCCGCCGCGTTGCTCGCGATGCCGTTCGAGCAGATGCGTCAGCAAGCCGAACGCCGGCGCGATGTGCTGCTCGCGCGGGTTCCAGCCGCCGCCTACATGGCCGCTAGGCGCGAAACGCAACGCGCCGAGCGGTTCGAAATACCAAGCGTCGTCGTGCGAACGATCCATTGCGTCCATAGGCGGGAGGAACCGTCGCCCAGCATACTCCTTCGCACACGCCGGCCTGCGGCGACGCAGCCGCGCAAACGAGGGCGTCCACCCGCGGCGCAAACAAGAACGCGACGGCCAATGCGGGCCGTCGCGTTCGCACAACGCTCCAGACCGAAAACCGCGCCGCCGCCCGCCGGTCGCGCGCGGCTCAGGGCTTCTTGGGCTCGTAGCTGGAGTCGTTGTCGACCCAGATTTCCGTGCACTTCTTGGCGGCATCGAACATGAAGTGGATATACGAATCGCCCTTGGCCGATTGCGCCGCCGACACCAGCGGCGCCTCGGTGGTGGTGCAGGTGGCGCGCGCGCCGAACGCATTGGCGGCCGAGCACATGGCCGACAGCGACGCCACGCCCGAGGTGGCGTACACCGTGCAACCGATGCTCTGGCGAGTGTCGGTGCTGTTGCGGGCGTAGCCGACACTGCCTTCGGCGTAGTTGGTGCCCACGTCGACGGCGACGTACTGCTTGAAGCCGGCATGGGCCGGCGCGAGCGAAGCAACGACAGCGCACACGACGACCGATACGGCGAACAGAGACTTCATGGCGATCTTCTCCTGAAAGTGGATGTCCATCGATGCGCAGCGATCAGTTCACCCGCCCGGTCGCGCCGGCGCCGTTGGCCGGGTTGTAGAACAAGACGCCGTTGGGCGAATACACCACGCGATTCCACCCCAGCGCGAAGGCGCCGTTGGGATAGGTGGCGAGCGTGGTGTGGTTGCCGGCGCTGTCGAGCCGGCCGATCGCGCCGGCGCCGGTCTGCGCGTTGTAGAAGAGCAACCCGTTGGGTGTAGAGACGATGCTGGTCCAACCGGTGGCGAACGAGCCGGCCGGATAGCTGCGGATGGTGACGTGATTGCCGGTGCTGTCGATCCGGCCGACCGAACCGGCGCCGTTTTGCGCGTTGTAGTACAGCAGGCCGTTGGGCGTATCGACGATGGTCGTCCAGCCGGTGGCGAACGACCCGGCCGGCCACGTGCGCAGGGTGGTGAACGACTGCGCCTGCACCGACTGCAACGGCAGGGCCAAGGCCAGCGGCACCAACAGCGAAGCCAACCAGGTGCGCTTGATCGTGCCCAGATTCGAGGTGCTCATGAGGTTTCCTTTCCGTAGGGTTCGCAGGGCGCGACCGCGGGAGCGGAGAGAGCGCCCCGCGTCGCGATGCCGCGGTCTGGCGAGCAGTCGCCGCGCGGCACACGCGGATTCAACGGCGCCGTCGCGGCAGCGGCAAGCCGCCTTCGCGATTGCTCAGATCGCGCGTGATCGGGCGCGCAGAGGGGTTGATCGGATCGAAAAAACGCGGCCCGCGCTTACGGATTTGGAAACCTGCGCGACGTCGCATGCGTCGCAGGCCGGAACGCGATGGCTGCACTTGAGGGCAAGAAAAGCCGATCCCCTTGCGATGACCAAGCCGAAGAACGGCCCTCCCGCCGCACGCGTAACCTCGCGCCGCCCTACATGTAGGAGCGGCGCAAGCCGCGACCGCGAACCTTCCAGCTCGCGCCGGATGCAGTGCGCCGAGCGCTAAAGACGCCGGACGCGCGCCAACGTTCAACGCCCGCGCGGAAAGAACCCGGGCGCCCGTTCCTGCACCGCGCGGAAATACGCAAAGTGACGCATCGCGTACTTGTTCGCGCTGGGCGGCGACGCAGCCATCCGCGGCCACTCCTCGTCGAACCCCACCTTGCGCAGCAGACGCGCATATTCCTTGAACTCGTGCGGCGTATTGCCGGCCGCCAGCATGTTCGCCACCCGGTGCCGGACGCGCTGCTTCAGCGCGTCCGGCAACTCGGCGCTGCGCAGCGCCCGCGCGGCATTGCTCTTGAGGATGCGGCCGAACGGAAACTTGCGGTCTTGCTCGATGAGCTCGACGCCGAGCGCCACGCAGGCCGCATCGCCGGCTTTGATGCCGTCGATGACGGTCTGCAGGATCGGCTCCGCCCAGACGCCGTTGGCGTTGCGATGCGTCCTGGGCTGGAGCGGGCGGGGCGAGGGGAGGTTCAATCGGGCGCAGTGCGCCAGGTAGCGCGATTGAACGGCCTCAACGCTCCACTCGCCGTCTGCGTTGTCGTCGCGAACCGGCATCGACCGAATCCAGGAACCGTGTGTGGCCGGCTATCTTAGGCGACTACAGCTCGGACTTGTTCTTGACGAACACTGGCAACGGCACGTCCAGCGCTTCGTCCTTGACCGGCCGGCCGGCTAGGAAATCGGCGATGTTCTCGGCGATGCCCGGGTGGCCCAGCCACAGCTCGTTGTCGTGGCTGGCGCCGCGAACCAGCAGTTCCCGGCCCTGGCGGAAGCCGGGCAACAGCGCCTGCGCATTGGCGCGCGGCGTGCGTCCGTCGAGCGTGCCGCTGACGAAAAGCACCGGCACCTTGCTGCGCAGCGGCGCGCGGAACGCCTCGCCCAGGTCGACCAGCCCCAGGCCGTCGGCGAGCTGCGGGAACGGGAAGTTCAAGGCGTCGCCGAACAGGCTTTCGCGCGCCTGCGCCTCGACCAGGGCGCGACGCTGCGGGCTCTGGCCGGAGGCCACGTCCATCGCCAGCGGCATCGCGCGGACCCCGAGCCCCTCGCGCATCATCAGCACGAAGCCCGCCAGCAGGCTGTAGTCGCCGCGTTCGGCGTCGCGCAACAGCAGCGGCAGCATGCGCTGGGAAGAGCGCCGGCCCAGCGCGTTGGCGATCGCCAACTGAGCGTCGAATTCGCCGATCACGACTTTCCTGCCGTCGTGCATCGGGCTGCTGCCCTGGACGGGCTGACGGCGCAGCGCTTCGAGCACGCGCCGGGCCGATCCCTGCATATCGTCGAAGCCGTCCTTCTTGGCGACGACGGCCAGATCCGCCAACAAGGCGTCCGCGGCCAGCGGCAACTTGATCGTGTCGTCCGGCCCCTCGGTCCCCATCAGCACCACGCGCTCCAGGCTCGCGCCGTGCCGGCGCACGGTGGCCAACGCCAGATGCGTGCCGTAGCTCATTCCCCACAGGCTGATGCGCTTGAGGCCCATCGCGCGCCGCAGCGCGTCGATATCGTCGGCGCTCTCGACCGTGGTGTAGGCAGCCAGATCGACGCCGGCCTTGCGCCACTGCGCGATGCACGTCACCGCGGTCGCGCGCAGCGCGGTCAGCGCGGCCTCGCGTTGCAAGGGTTGCGCGTCGTCGAAGCGATGCTGCTGGGTGCACTCCGGCGGCATTTCCGAGAAGTCCGTGCCGCGCTGATCGAGCAGCAACACATCGGTCTCGCGGCGGATGCGGTCGAACACCGGCCAGCGCGGCCCGAGCGCGGTGCCGAAACCGGAGCCGCCCGGGCCGCCGGCGAGATAGACCACCGGCGCGGCGCGGCCGTCGCCGCCGGTCGCGGGCAGGCGCACCACGCGCAGACGGATGCGCGGCCCGTCGGGCTCGCTGTGCCGGCGCGGCACCTCGATAAACGCTTCCTCAGTCGCGATCGTACCGTTGCCCTTGGTCTGCATCGCATACGGCGCGAACGCCAGCGGCTTGCGCGCGTCGCCGGCCAGCGCCGGCGCCGTGCAGGCGAGGGCGATGCACAGCGCCGCCCAGCGCGCGGCCCGATGCAAGGGCCGGCCGCGACGGCTTGAAACGAAAAACGATTGGCTCGACATAGCGCGCTCCGGTTGAGAGAAGGTCTGAACGTGGCCGGGCGCTTCGCGTCTTTGCGACGAGCCCAGCGGCCACGGCGTCCAGCTTCTCCCTGGCCGCGGCGTACCGGCCGCGTCCGTCCGCCGAACCGCTCCAAACGGCGGTCCAGCGTCTCCGCGCAGCCGATAAGATGCGGGCATGCAGATCCCACGCGGCTTGGCCGTCATCGTCGTCCTGTTCGTCGCCGTCGCCGCGTGGCTGCTCGCCGCGACGCCCGACATGACGGCCGTGCGGTTGCTGACCGGAGAAATGGCGCCCGCGACGCAGGCAGCCTCCGGCGCCTTGCCGGCGCGCCCGCCCGCCGACGCGCAGTGGCGCCCGCTCGATCAGCGCGTACTGGCCGGTTGGCGCGGCCCCTACTGGCTGCGCTGGCGCTCGCCCGCGCCCGCGACGCAGGACCCGGACGACCGCGCGCTGCGTGTGTCGCTGCGCGGCGCCAGCCGGCTGTACTGGAACGGACGCCCGTTGGCGGGCAATGGCGTCGTCGGCCGCACCGCCGCGCAGGAACGCCCGGGCCGCATCGACATCGTCCGCGCGCTGCCGCCCTCCGCCGCCGCCGGGACGGACGAACTGCTGGTGCTCGCGTCCAGCCACTATCGCAGCGGGTATCTGCGCAGCGCGGACGCCATCGCCGTGGTCGCGCCAGCGCAAATGCTCTACGGCCAAGTTCTGCGGCCCTGGCTGATCGCCGCCTTCGCCACCGGCGCGCTGGCGGCGGCGTGTCTTTACTTCCTGGCGGCCCAGCGCGGCCGCCCGCGCACGCCCGGCGCGCGCTTGCTGCTCGCACTGTGCGCGGTCGGGCTGGCGCTGCCGGTCGTCGAAGCCTGGCGCCCGCTGCTGGGCTATGCCTATCCCTGGCACGCGCCGCGCTTGCTGCTTCTGTTGGCGCTGCACCTGGCGGCAGCGGCGCTGCTGCCGGCCTACCTCGCGCGTCACTTCGGCGTCGCCGTGCCCGTTGCCGCGCGTGTCGCCTATCTGGCGACGCTCGTCGCGCTGGCCGCGTTCGTGCCCAGCTTCGATGCGCGTTCGGCGGCGGTGCTGCTGCTGAGCCTGCTCGCCTCGGCGGCGGTGCTGGCGCGCGCCCGAGGCGCGGCGGAGGAACGCACGCCGATCCTGGCGCTGTCGATCGCCGGCATGCTGGCGATGGCGGTCGCGCGCAACGCCTTCCTCGACGGCCCGTATTTCCTGCTGCTGGCGGTGCTGATGGGCTTCTTGCTGATTCGCCACGCGGCGCAGCTGCGCGCTTTGGACCGCCACAACGCGACCCTGCGCGAAGAGCGCGCCCAGCTCTCGCTGCAACTGCTGCAACGGGGCATCCACCCGCACTGGCTCATGAACACCTTGACCTGCCTGCAAGAGTTGATCGAACAAGCGCCGCCGCGGGCCAGCCGTCTGGTCGAGTCGCTGGCCGAGCAGTTCGACCGGCTGCGCGACAGCAGCACCCGCCCCAGCGTGGCGCTGGAGGACGAACTGGCCTTGTGCCGCAACCACCTGGACATCGTCGGCCTGGCCTCGGATCAGCCCTTGTCGCTGGAGGTCGACGCCGACGACACCCGGCTGTCGCTGCCGCCCGGCATCCTGCACGCGCAGATCGAGAACGCGCTGACCCACGCCGGCGCCAGCGCTTGCGCGCAGCGGCCGTTCCGCTTGCGCGTGCGCCGCCAGAACGAGCGCTGGACCCTGGAGTTGCGCAGCGCGCGCGGATCGGCGCCGCACCGCGGCCGCGGCACCGGCACGCGCTATATCGAGGCCAGCCTGGCCACTGCCTATCCCGACCGCTGGCGCTTCGACCAAGGCGCCGACGGCGCCGACTGGTGCGGCCGGATCGAGCTGACATGCGCATCCTGATCGTCGAGGACGAACCGCTGGTGCGCCAGCGCCTGCTGCGCCTGAGCGCAGAACTGGCCGGCGCGCGCGCCCGTTTCGACGCGGTCGCGGACTTGGAAGCGGCCGGCGACCGACTGCAGCGCAACGTCTACGATGGCCTGTTGCTGGACCTCAACCTGGAAGGCGAGGACGGCTTCGAACTGCTACGGCGCGCGGTGGCCGGACGCTACCACTGCGTCGTGGTCTCGGCCCATCGCGAACGCGCGCTGCAGGCCTTCGAACACGGCGTGCTGGATTTCGTGCCCAAACCGTTCTCGCGCGAGCGCCTGAGCCAAGCGCTCGAACGCCTGCTCGATGCCGGCCGCTACCGCAGCGGCCAAGCCCGCTACCTCGGCATCTGGCGCGCGCAAGGCACCGCGCTGGTCGAACTGGCCGACGTGGTGTGGATCCGCGCGGACGGCGACTACAGCCAACTGCGCCTGCGCGACGGCCGCAGCGAACTGCACGACAAATCCCTGGCCGCCCTGACCGGCCTGCTGCCGCCCGACTTCGTGCGCTGCCACCGCTCGTACCTGGTCAACCTGCGCCACATCCGCAGCCTGCACGCCGGCTCGGGCAGCCGCTATTGGGTGGTGCTGAGCGACGGTGCGGAGCTGTCCGTGGGCCGGGCGTACGTTGCGGCGTTGCGGCGCGAGCTTGCGTTGGAGTGAGGGCGTTGCCGGCGCGGACGCGTGGCGGCCATCGCCAGCGATGGTTTGGGCCACCGCCGGGCCACAGGCTGCAAGGAGTCGCGACGTTGCCGCTCACGGCATTCGTTGAATGCCCTTAAGCCAATCGCGCCAGAGCACGCCCGAGCTCCAGAGCGGTGCAGCGCGCAAAGTGGTTTGGGCGGAAATCCGTCGGGTGAACCACCAGCCGATGCACGCGAACGAACGCACCTTGTCCTATCGGATTCAATACGGTGCTTGCGCCCTCGAGAATCGCCAAGCGAGCCGCCTCGACCCATTGCGGATCAGCGTCAGCCGGCTCGGTCGCGACCACTTCGACTTCGATGAGAGGGGCGTCGCTTAGCTCGATGTCTGCATCGTAGATGACGACGTAGCTTCCGCCGCTTGCCGTCTGCCGGATGTCGCTGACGTTCAAGTACATGCGTGCTCACCGGTCGCCGATTGGGTCGGAAACGCACATTAGCACCCGACCGGCCGCCCGGCTCGATACATCAGAACCCAGCCACGGTTCTGACGAGTGCCCTAGAAGGCCATCTTCGGTCCGCCCTGGGACGGCCCGTCCATGCCCAGGGTTTGGGCCTGAGCTTGCTGTTGGGCCTGCTGCTGGTTGAGTTGCTCCACCCGTTCCAGGCTCTTGTGCGCAGGCACCTGAGCCGCGTTGCTGGCGTCGATCCCGAGGTGATGGTGCGGACCGGCCGGTCCATGCGGGGACGCATACCCAATCAGGCTCGTGCCTCCATCCGCCGCCTGGCCGATCACGACGCCGGTGAGGTTCGCCCCTACGGTCGGGTCTGCCTTCACCGCCGCCAAGCCCGCTGAGGCGAGGTTGCGGGCCTCGGCTTGACTCCAGCGGCCGTCGGCCAGCGCGGCGCGGTGGAACATCTCGAAGGCTGGGTGGTCGGGATGTTCCGGCTGGTCGGCTCGCAACGCCGATGTTGTTGCCTCTACAACAGGGGCATCCTGCCGGTGCGAGACGTGACCGCTGATAGATCGAGTGTGCGAGATGCTTTCTTGCGCGTGCCTGCCGTCGCTGGTGTCGACGTAATGCAGTTGGCGCCCGGGGCCGCCGAGGTCCACGCCGAACCGTTCTATCCGGCGTGGGTCCAGTTTGAGCGCCGCCATGTCCAGCTCGATCTGCGGGACATGCATCATCGTGTTCTTGGCGTAATCGGCCAGTGCCTGGGACACGGTGCTCATGGCATACGCCCCGGCCTGATCCCGATAGCTGGATTTGCCTTGAGGGCCAAGCGTGGCAGACGTGTCCGTGTAGCACTGGGCCACCGCTTCCAGCGCTGGGCTGGGTTGGAACTTGCCGATGCGCTGAATGCCGTCGGGAGACAGCTTGAGGCCGTCGTAGAGCTTGTTGTCGCCATCCACGCACGGAGTTGAAGTAGCCGCGAGCTTGGCGAACGCGTCGCGGTTGAATGGCTCCTGCCCGCCGTGGGTGGCCCGGCTCGCCAGGGCGTTCATTCCAATCAGCTCCGCCATGGCCTCGTTGCGCCGCTCGAACGCGACCTAACGTTGGACGGGAGCGGTGAGGTCAGCGGACTCGAAGTCTCTGGACGCGTCTCGAATCGCATGGGTCGCATCGAACAAGAGCTGATAACGCTCAAGCCGTCCAGCCTCCGCCAGCAGTGCGTGACCGGTTTCATGGCCGATCACCACCGCCAAGTTGCTCTGGCGAACCTCCGCTTTGTCGAAGCGTGCCGGATCGAAGTTGCTGCGATTGAGATGGACCGTGCCGGTGCCTGGATCGTAGTGCCCTGATTGATGGGGCTCGTCCGTCATGCCCAGATGTTTGAGGCTGCCATTGGCGATAGCCGCACCCATGACGTTGGCCAAGTAGGGCGAACTGGCGATGGTGGCTTCGATATCGGCCACTGCCGAGGGCGGGAGATTTTTTTGCCGAGCCAGTTCGTCGATGAGCGGCCCGATGTCGGATCGAACCTCCGCCACCTCAGCGCCCCTTGGTGTCGGCTTCGATACGCAAGTTGCCGACGCACGCTTCGCCCGGATTGTTATCCGACGCACCAACCCGATGGACAAGAGCGGTCACCGAGAAGGAGAGGCCTGGGATGCGTTTGACGTAGGTCGATCGCTCACGCCCCGCTCGGTCCGACCATCCCTCGTTGGCCGAATAGCCCAGCGCCGTAACGTGGCGTTTGAGGGTTTCCTGCGAGAACGAACACTGGGACTTCGCTGAAGTATGCGAGCCGCTCCCGGCCTCACCAAAGCCTGTGATCGAGACGGTCCAGTCGTTGGGAGTGTCGAGATACAACGCGTCCACATCCAGGGAATACTCGCCCCCGTCAGACAAGCGTCCTCGCACGGTCCAACCTCGACCGTCCGGGTGCTCGGCGCTCTTGCCGAGGGCAAGGCCGGTCACGGCCGCCACCCGCTCGGGCGCCAAGTCTTGGCTGGATTTCAAACTCGCGATCAAGCGAGTGGTGCGGTCGATCAGATCGCTGGAAGCCAAGAGCGGTCCGGGTGGCGGTGGAGTGACCGGAGCGTCAACAGGGACCGTATGAGAAGAGGGGTGGGGCGCCTCATCGGCGATGCGGTCCAACTGCTCAGCGACTTCTCGCGCAGCGATTTCACCGGAGGACGGTTGAGCTTCGGCCACGGGGACTTCCTTTTCCTGCTCAGCAGAAGCTTGGTCAGGGCGCGCGCAGCCTGCGAGTGCGAGGCAAGCGAATAAACCGATGTGGGGCCAGCGATGCAAGGTCATGAGCCGCTGCCGTCCTCTGCTGGGCTGGTCGGTTCCGACATTGGGTCCGTGGCCGTGGTGGCGCATGCGCAGGCAGCGAGCACACGGGCCCCAGTGGGCCGTCTCGTCGCCAAGAAGTGGCAAGGGAGCATGGGCATTCACGTCTCCATGTGCGCTTCGGCTCAGGGCCAAACGAGCAGCGCACTCGCGGCTCATCGTGGAAGAGCCTCCGCCGAGGGTCAAGCAGCGCAGGCGCCGACGACGCCAGGATATGACCACGATCTCAGCGGCGCGCCCGCTTTTTGCAGGCGGGCTTTTTATGTGTGACGTTCAGGTGTGCCGATGGGCCGCACGAACTGAAAACGCGGCACGCCCCATGTGCAGCCAAGCCCTTTAGCGCGAAGCGGCCGGCTTCAACGGCACATAGAACTCCGCAATCTTCGGAATAAACCGCTGCGGATTCGCCCCCGCAAGATTGGTCAACACCACAACCGCCAACCCATCGTCCGGATAGACCACGAACGCCGCGCGCGCACCACCGATGCCGGCCACTTGCCGCGGCGGTGCGGCGCGCAGCACCGGCCAGCCGGCGCCCCAGGCGCCGTCGGCGCCGCTGTTTACTTTCTCCGGCGTCCACATGCGCTACAGATGGGCTTGGTCGATCAGCCGGCCGTTCGACAGCGCGATGAGCCAACGCGACAACTCGTCCGCCGTGGTCTGGATGCCGCCGCCGGCCCACAGGCTGTAGGGCATGTCGTAGATCCAACGCGACATGCGGTTGCCGTCGTCCTTCGCCAAGGTGCCGCGCGGCGAGTGGCTGTAGATCGTCGCCGCGTTGGCCACCAGGTCGTAGCTGTCGCCGAAGGTCGTCAGCGGCATGCCGACCACGGCGAACTGGCGCTGCGCCAGATACTGCTCGTAGGGCATCTGCGTCTGCTTGACGATGATCTGCGCCAACAGGCCGTAGTTGGTCTGGTTGTAGGCGAAGCGCTCGCCGATGGGCGCCTCCAGCGGCCGCGCCTTGACCGCCTGCCACGCCGCCGCCTCGGGGCCGGCGCCGATCGAACCGTTCTGATCGACGATGTCGGGCAGCCCGGAGGTATGCCCGAGCAACTGACGCACGCGGATCGCCCGCCACGCTGCGGGCAGGTCGTCCAGATAACGCGAAACCGGCGCGTCGAGATCCACGCGCCCGGCTTGCGCGAGCTGCATCATCGCGACGCCGGTGAAGGCCTTGGTGGCGGAGTTGATGGGGAAGCGGGTGGTGGCCGTCACCGGCACCTTGTTCTCGACGTTGGCGTAGCCATAACGCTCGGACAGCACGCCCCGACCGTCCTTGATGACGGCCACTTGCAGGCCGGGAATCCGCTGCTCGGTCATGGTCTGCTGCACGAACCGTCGGGTGAGTTCGTTGGCCTCGCGCAACGAGGTGGCGGCGAGCGCGGCACACGGCAACGACATCAGCACCGCGGCGATGAGCGCGGTGACGCGGAGTTTTACGGACGGCATGCAAGTCCCTGTGGCGAAGGCGCCGGTGAGGTGAGGTTCAAGACGCTGGCCGGGCGATGCCTGTGACCAGCCCGGTGGGTGGATGTAGCCAATGGCGGGAGGGTTTAAACCGCTCGGCCTCGCCACAACAGCGCGTCCGGAAGGAGGGCAGCGAGTGTGTACCATGGCCTACCCTCGTCGAAGCGCACGCGGCCGGGCATCGGGTCGGGGCGATGCAGGAATGTTCTCCCGCCCGTTCGCCGCACGCGTGCGTCGTCGCTCTCGCCGTGCGGTCGCGACCCGATCAACACCGACCTTTCGATGCATCGACCATGCTGAGCCAGCATTTCCTGTTCTTCTTCGCGATGCTCGGCGCCTTCAACGGCATCGGCGCGGCATCGTTTCTCTGGTGGCGGGCCAAGGGCCAACCCACGCAGCGTTGGCTGTCGCTGCTGATCCTGGCGGTCAGCGTGCGAACGGGAAAATCGGTGGCCTATTATTTTTGGCCCGCCATTCCCAAGATCGTTCTGCAGCTCGGCCTGACCGCCTGTTTCATGATCGGGCCATGCCTGTTCTTCCTGGTGCGCTCGAGCCAAAGCGACAACCCCAGCCTCGGGCGGGCCGACCGTTGGCATATCGCCGGCCTGCTGGCCATCGCCGCCGCCGTGAATGTGTTGCTGCCCTATGCCGGGCATATCGACCTGTGGCGACAGGTGATTGTGCCGGGCATCACCTACTCGTGGCTGGGCTACCTGCTGCTGGCCACCGCGCAGGTGTACCGCCACCGCAGCCGGCTTGCGGGGACGCCCTCGGGCCCGCTGTTGCTGGGGGCGGTAGGCGGCATCTGGTTGATCTGGATCGCCTACTACACCTCCGGCTACACCGCCTACATCGTCGGCGCGCTGTCCTTTACCTTCGTCCTGGCGGCGAGCGTGCTGGTCTATCTGCGCCTGCGCGCGGGCCGCGCCCCGATCGAGCCCTACCAGGATCGCCGCATTCCCCAAGCCGAAGCCGCCGTGCAATTGCAGGCCCTGGCCGAGTTGATGGCGAACGAGCGCTTGCATCTGGAACCCGGACTGACCCTGCCACGCCTCGCTCGCCGGCTCGGCATGCCGCAGACCCGGCTGACGCAGTTGCTCAACGACAACAACCAGACCTCGTTCAAGCAATACCTGGCGCAACTGCGCGTCGGCGAGGCCAAAACGCTGCTGGCCCGGGAACCTTCGAAGCCGCTCGAAGCGATCGCCGAAGCGGCGGGCTTCCAGTCGATGTCGACCTTCTACAGCGCCTTCAAAAAAGCCGAAGGCATCACCCCGGCGGCGTTCCGACAGCGCTGCGCGACTCCGGCAATCGATTCCCGGAGTCCTCGAAGCGATTCCAAGGCATTGATCTGAAAGGGCGCCTGTAGCGTACGTGGCCTCCCTCGATTGCGAGCCGGTGCCATGTACACGTTTCGATTGTTGCGATGCCTCGTCCTGCTGCTGGCCGGCCTGACGGCCGTCGCCCACGCCCGTGCGGCGGATGAAGACCCCGAGCGGGCCGCCATCACCCGCACCTTGACCGACTACATCGACGGCAGCGGCCAGGCGCGGCCGGAGCAGTTGCGGCGCGCGTTCCATCCCGACGCACGCCTGCTGCTGAGCCGGCCGGGCACCGCCTATTGGCCGGTCGGCGTCGACGAGTACGTCGGCTGGTTCTCCGGCGCCAAGGCCGGCCAACCGACCGGGCGGATCGGCAAGGTCCTGTCGATCGACGTCGAGGGGGACACCGCCACCGTCAAGGCCGAGATCCTGATGCCCGGCCAAGGCGCGCGGTTCATCGATTTGTTCCTGCTGCGCAAGCTCGATGCCGAATGGAAAATCGTCGCCAAGACCGCCACCCGCGAGCCCAGCCAGCGCAGCGGCGAGCGCGTGCTGTTCGTCCTGTCCAGCAGCCAGTTCCACGGCGCCTCCAAACTGCCGGCGGGCGTGAGCTTCGGCGAGGTCGTGGAAGCCTGGGACGCGTTCCTGGCCGCCGGCCTGACGGTGGATTTCGTCACCCCCGAAGGCAACGCCGCGCCGATCAACGTGACCGAAGCGGGCGAGTTCCGCAGCCGGCTCTACGACGCGGACCTGATGTACGCGCTGGGACACACCTACACGCCCGCGCAGATCGACCCGGCGCGCTACCGCGCCGTGTACTTCGTCGGCGGCAGCAACGCCATCTACGGCGTACCGGAAAACACCCAACTGCAAAACATCGCCATGCACGTCTACGAGCGCAACGGCGGCGTGGTGTCGGCCGTGTGCCACGGCACGGCGGGGCTGGTGAACCTCAAGTTGTCCGACGGCAAATACCTGATCGGCGGCAAGCGCGTCAGCGGCTATCCCGAGGAATTCGAACGGCAGGACGCCGCTTATTTCAAAGAGTTTCCGTTCCTGATCCGGCAGACGGTGGAGTCGCGGGGCGGTACGTTCCTGACTTCAGCGCGGGATAAGGGGTATGTGGTGGTCGATGGGAGGTTGGTGACTGGGCAGAACTATCTTTCTGCGAAGCAGGTGGCGGGGGCGGTTGTCGACATCCTTCGCAGGCCGGATGATCGACAGGCGAAGTAGGGCGCGGCGGAAGTGTGATCTTGTGCGGCATCGTCTAAGCGATGCAGGGCCGCAAACGCGCGCTCAGTGAAAGTCCACGGCGCAACGAAAGTCTTGATCCGCCCCTTTTTTTCGCAGGGGGCGGTTCTCTTTTTTCCGCATCCATCATGGTGCGAAGCCGCGAGCATGATGTAGTGGGTCGTGCCCTAAAAAATAGGATGCGCGCGTTCGAAACGGGCGACGCTAATCCAACCTTCCAAGTGTTCACAAAAAACGGGTGGGTGCTTGGCTGTCGTTGGTCTGGTAGCAGCCGAGATGGCCGCCGACAGGCGCATCCAACGGTCGCGTTAATTACCTGCCACGCCTCCGCCTCGGGGCCGATGCCGATCGAGCCGTTCTGGTCGACGATGTCGGGTAGCCGGAGGTATGCCCGAGCAATTGACGCACGCGGATCGCCCGCCACGTTGCGGGCAGGTCGTTCAGATAGCGCAAGACTGGGGCGTCGAGGTCCACCTTTCGGGCCTGCGCGAGTTGCATCATCGCTATGCTCGTGAAGGATTTGGTGGCGGAGCTGATGAGGGAGCGGGTCTAGGGCGTTACGGGGGCTTGGTTCTCGACTTTGGCTAGACCGTAGCTCTCCGACAGAACTACTCGGGCGTCTCTGACGACTACTACTTCAAGGCCGGGCATCCGTTGCTCCGTCATTGTCCGCTTCACCAACTGGCGGATGAGTGCGCTTGCGTTCTGCAACGTAGAACGGGCCAAAGAGGTTGTCGACAATGTAAATCTAGTTGGCCCGGCCGGTCAGATCCACCGGGTGGTGAACGAATGAGCTCGTACCTGCAGTGTCGGTACGGCCAACGTCAGAGGGGCGGCAGCATTGTCAAACAACTACGCTTGCTAACGATCACATTCGAGGGGCTCATATGCGTTCCTTTCCTTTGGCAGTATGGGAAGGCATCCGGCACGGACCGCGTCGCAGAATTGAGTGCGATGAAAGCCAGTAGCGGGTATCGGTCGTGGCGCACTGGCATTCAAGATCTGATGTACTCTGAAGCAATAAGAATTTACTGGGGTTCGCAAGGAGGGGGTATGCCCGCGGTATTTATTCATGTGTCCGACATTCATTTCGGGCAGGAAAAGGATGATCGTGTCTATATTCACGGTGATGTAAAACGCCAGCTCATCGCTGATGCCAGGGATGTTGTGGCGAGTATCGGTTCAGGAGGGGCGCATGGCATTCTGGTTACCGGTGATATTGCCCACTCTGGTGTCCGGGAGCAGTACGAAGAGGCTGGGAAATGGTTGGATGAGCTGGCTGCAAGTATCGGCGCTGAGATTCACTGCGTTCAAATGGTGCCAGGCAATCACGATCTTGACCGTTCCAAGGCTTCATTTGCAGCTGGCCAGATTCTCGCTCACATCCGCGATGGCGGAGCAAAAGAGTTTGAGAATATCCTCCGGAATCCAACCGATCGGGCTGCATTGTTCGAAAGATTCGAGGATTACGGAAAATTTAGCTTTGGCTACAACTGCCCGCTCAACAACGAAGGTGCATTCGCTTCTGAGATGGAAGTAACGTTGGCCCCAGGGCGAGCAATACGATTCATTCGGTTCAACTCGTCGCTGCTATGTCATGGGAAGGAGCGTCATGAGCATCCGGAGCTGATGATTGGGGCTAGGCAGTTCACTATTCCCAGGGCAGATGGGGTAGAGAACATAGTGCTAGTTCACCATCCGCTGCATTGGTACAAAGACCAAGCTCAAGTGCGTGACTACATTCGTAGCCGTGTACGAGTGATGATATCTGGGCATGAGCACGATCCTAAAGTGATCGTTGATGCGGTAGAGCCCGGTTGCGATTTGATGATGCTCGCTGCCGGCGCGACGGTCCCATTCGAATCTAATGAAATTTATACATTCACATATAACGTCATTGAATTCGACTGGGATGAGGAAATCGATGGCCTTTCTGTGACTATTCATCCAAGAGCATGGAACCCGCAACGAACTTGTTTTGAAGACGATCAACAGCGGCTCGGCGGTAGGTCCCCGAAGTTTAGCTTGCAGTGCCCTTCATTTCGAAAAGCGGAGAAGCTTGCTGCTGATGAATCAGCCGGTTTGGTGACATCCACTGGGCGTGATGCTGGTTTGAGCGCTATTGACCCAGTCATAGAAATGGTCCCAATAGGGCCGTTGATGGAAGGGGATCAGGTTATGCCATCAAACATAGAGGGCTATGAGATCGCCCGCCTACGCTTTTTCCGCGACCTCCTTCAAGGGGAGCGATTGCGCATTCTTGTTGAACTCGGAGCCCTTGATAAAGGTTTCGATGAGCGCATGACGCAGGGGCTTGAGCGACGCTTACTGGATAAGCTTGTTAGCGGCGGTAGGCTTGAGCAAATAAATAAAATGATTGATCAACTGATTAGCGAAAAAGATAGGGGAGTGTGAATGAATAACATCTCGACCCACATGCGGATTTGCGCGGTCTCCATCAGTGACGATGAGGTTAATTCGAGGACTGCAGCGGTAACAAGTCTTGCTGTCGTTTGGGGGAAGGAAACTAATATCACAACTCTTTTGCGAAGAGCCGAAGATGTGGCAATCGCGTTAGGTGGTGATGGTCGAGCTACTCAGTCGTTAGGTGTAGAGGTGCAGGCTGCTATTCAAAAAAAGTCCTCAGCTTACTTATACGAAGAACGCCCCCTCGACGTAGGTGTCTGTGCCGGTATGGCGATGGTGTCGTTGATCAATGAGCAGCCGGGGAATAGTGGCTGGACAAATAAAGATGTGTATGCGACAGCGTTATGGCTGGCTCTTACATATCAACCAAGCTTGGGAGATGCTCGGCGTGAGAAGCTTCGTAGAGAAGTACTTGAAAGCTGCGAAAATTGGGCGATCTCCTCTGCTCGCGAGGCAAGATCAAGGTCTGAGGTAAAGAATCCGGCAGAACTAAAGATTACGGTCGCCGAGAATGGTTTAGTTACGCACAATTTCAAGGCCGTGATCGATGGATCAATCAATGCCTTGAGGCGTAATGCTGCGCTAGACCGCGAGGAATTAGACTTTCTCTGGTGGGCGCAGATCGGAAGTAGTCGGCTGCTGAGGAGAAAAATTTCTTCTCTTAATGAGCCGACGAGAATTATCGGCGCAGCGATTGAAGGTGCTGCGATTTTGCGTCGCCTCCCTAGTGAAGTGCATCGCGAAATTATTCTGCGTACGCTGAATGAGGATCCCCAGCTTGATCTAAGCGAGCTTCTCGATATGCTCGGTGAGGATCGAGCTGCAATTGGTGCTGGCTTTGGATTGGATAACGTGACCAATCACCCCGCAGTATTTCCCGTCCTCTTGGCTTTAACGAGTGGTGCGGTGACTGGTGAAGATGCGTGCATAAAGCGTGCCGTTTCTGAGTGGGGCGCAAGAGCTCTGGTAGAGGCCAGTCTAAGCCATATGGCAGCAAAAGGATTGCGGACCTTATGAGCAGGACCTGCAAGTACGAGGGATGTACCGTTGATGAGACTGGGGTGTGTGCGCTGGAGCGTCCTGCATCGACCTGCGAGAATAGAGATGGAGCCCTGGCTGAGGCAGTTATTGGTGAGACATCTTTTGATAGCAGCCAATTCCCTCAATCCGGCGAGTCTCTCGGCACTCCTGTACTCAATCGACCCGCTATCAAAAGTCCTTTTCCCTCAAGCCGTACGCTTGGCCTAGAGGATCTCAATGCCTTGATGGCTACCCGATATGTCAATGTGGTCGGAATTCTAGGTGATCCAGAGTCAGGAAAAACGGCATGTCTTGCTAGTCTGTATTTACTTGTGGCTAACGCGATGCTGAAAGGTTGGTCGTTCGCTGATAGTAGAACACTCACAGCGTTTGAGGATATCGCTCGAGGTGCACGAGAATGGAATAACGGCGCGCCCCCCGAGCAAATGACGGTTCATACCGAGCTATCTGACGACCGTCAACCAGGCTTTTTGCATCTCAGGCTAGTCCGAGAGAGGGACGGGAGGCGAGTCGATTTCGCTCTCCCAGATGTGCCTGGAGAATGGACACAGGCGCTCATAACTTCCGCCGAGTCTGATCGTTTCGATTACATGAAGTCCGCTGAGGTAATCTGGATTGTGTTAGACGGTCGTGTACTAGCGAGCCTCGAAAAGCGACAGGGTCTTATAGTTCGTGTGGGACAACTAGCGGCGCGGCTAAATAAAATGCTTAGCGGAAATAAACCGAGAATATTGTTGGTCGTAACGCACAGAGATCAATGTGCTGTGGACGAAGTTGTTGTTGCGCGCCTGAATAATGAACTGTGGCGTCGTCAAATTCATGCTGAAATTGTCGAAATTGCTCCATTTTCAGATCAGCCAGACATTGTTCCTGCGGGCTTCGGTATATCCGAACTCATCAATCAGACAGTGGATTGCAACCCTAATCATTCGGTGTTTTGGCCTGCTAGCGAGCATGTTGATGGTGACCGTTATTATCTAAACTATCGGAGGCTCGTATGAGCCAATCTATTGTTCTTCTGGGCGGTCCGGACTCTGGTAAGACCAATTATATTGGGCGTCTTTGGAGGATTCTGGATGAGGCCGCGGGTGCGCTGCATGTTGCGGAGCAGCCTGAGGACTTGAGCTTCGTTCTTGAAATCGCCGATCATCTATTTGAGGGCGAATTCGCGCCGCGTACCGAACTCAGTGAAGCGCGCAGGGATTTTAATGTTGTGGTGGCTGCGGAGTCGGGCGGGGCGACAACCAAACTAATTGTGCCAGATATCTCAGGTGAGCTTTGGCAAACCGCAGTGCTAGAGAGCGAAATTGCGGCAGACTGGATGCAAGAACTGCGCAATGCCAGCGGCGCGCTGCTTTTTGTACGCGTTGCTTCTGACCAGGACGTGCGCCCGCTCGACTGGGTTACTTCCCGTAAAATGCTGGAGTTAATCGGAAGTGACGATGATCATGGGATGCCGACGCAAATAATGCTTTGTGAGCTTCTACGCTTTTTGGAGTGTTCACTGGCTCGCCAAAGTAATGGCGGGATGTCGCGTTTATCGATTATTGTTTCCGCATGGGATCTCGTCGATTCGGTTACTTTTACGAGTGGCCCGGTGGAATATCTGAAACAAGAGTATCCGTTATTTTTTGGGAGGTTGGGGGACATGTCAGATATCGACGTCCGTGTGTACGGCCTCAGTGTTGTTGGCGGTGATTTGAAGAATGACCTTGCTTATAGAGAGCAATTTCTACGGAATGGTCTGGATGGCCGCGGCTGGGTTGCGGTACTGGTAGACGGTGTATGGCGGAAAAATCCTGATGTGACTTTACCGTTAGCGTGGGCGATGGGTCTGTAATTTCGTGAATACATTCGAAGTCCAAGTTCATGGTTATCGAAAAGGGCATCAGCTATTAGCATCATCCGTAGCATTAGCTAGGGATGATCAATCGGTCGTGGATAGATTGTCAGACGTAGCTGGTCCGTTGCGACCCCGAGAGGTATTTTCCCCATATCTGTCTGCTTATCCATTGCCGAGCGGGACTTACTACGTCGTTGCGAGGACGTGGCAAGACATGACTGTTTCGCGAGCAGGGTGCGTTCGTACTAAAAGTATATTTGTTGAAATGGATGCGTGGCGTCGCGGCGCGTCGGTGGGAGGGATTCTTGAGCAAATCAGTTCCACTGATCTGCCTGATGCAAGTGAGGCGAAGTCTCTTAATGTCGGAGATGGGCATGAAGAGGGTTTTGCAACTGTGCCAAGTTTCAATTCTAGTGAGCTTCTCGAGGCTATTTTCTTTGAGGAGCTAATGCCTGTTGTGGTGTTTGACGCGCCAGATCCTGAGTTGATTGGCTTGCGTATATTGTCTTCGCTTTGGCCTGATATTCGCGCGGGTTTTGCGCTTTCGACGTTTGCCTTATCGCCCAGAAGGATTGGTGGACGTGACTTCGATCTTGTGTTTGCGCCGTTGAATGCGAAGGCTAAGTTCGCTGGCTGGGCTGGTCGCAAGATTGATGGGCGTCTGCAACAGGCTGAAAGACATAGATGGACGGGTGCAGTTGTTCGTCGGGTTTTTGTTGATCCTAATCCAAAGCTTTTGTCCGCTCGTGAGAATGAGTTGGTTCGTGGAAATTCGGTTAATAGTGCCTCGGTGCTGCGTATAGCCTTGTTATGGGATGAGCTTGTTGCAAAAGTTGAACAGACGCCTACGGCAGTGCTGGGATTGCTTGATATTGCCAACTCTGGCCTGGTGAATAGTGATTTAGTTTCTAGTCTGCTAGAGCATCGCCTGGTCTCTGCTGCTCGCAACGTGGCTGTTAGCCTTCCTGTCGACGACGCATGGGACTTTGTCGGAGCTATTGTGAGGAAGCTTCAAAGCGGCACGATGCCGGCAGGGCACGCTGCTATTGAGAGGCTTGCGACTAATCTTGCAAAGCGCTCTCCCCGTGGCGCGATTGAGTTGTTGCGACGGCCCGATGTAAAGGGGGAGATTGGCGCTCTCGTTCCTAGTATCGCTGCTGGTTTTAGTGAAGGAGCTAAGCCTCAGATCGAGAATGCTCTTATTGACGCTCCGCCGGATGTGTTTGCAAAGCTAGTATTTCAAAATACGGAGCTATCAAAGCTGTCTATAAGCTCTGATGCTCTAATAGAAAAGACGGGCGCCGTACTGAGGGACGCCGCCGCGCCTCAGTTTGCAGATGATGCGAGTGCTGTGCTGCTTCCGCTATTGGTGGAGGCTCGCCATCTTCCAGTCGCTGAGCCAATCTTCGAAAAACTGGACAGCATAGGTGTTGCAAATGAGCTGAGATGGCTAGGGCATGTCAATGATTTTGGTGCAATGGAGCTATGTGAGGCGCTCTTGGCTCGTGCAGAGGAAATCGATGGGTTTCTCGCTGCACGTGATGCTTTGATTTCACTGAAGCCTTCCCCGCGTCGAGATGAAATGATCGAAGCAACGCTGAGATCAAGTGTTGCTGATGTTCTATGGGTAATTAATAGAGACGGTGTTTCCGAGGATTTGAAAGGTAAGCTGCTGGCGATTTTGTTCAGACATGCAAGCGTTAAGGAGCTCCGGGAGTTGCTATCCCATGAAGTGATAGGTGTGGGAGCTGTAAGGTACTCCGCGAACTTCGAAATAGATATTTTGGCGCGCATCGTTCTAGAAGATGCTCTTCCGCTCAATGCGTATGCTCATTTTGTTCGGGCTTATATCTCGAAAGCTGACGGAGAGGCTAAGGCTGAAGTCGTATCTCACGCGTTGAAGAAATTCTTGTCGATTAGTTTTGAAGAAGATGATGGCGACACCCTATTGCTTTTGCTCAACGCGTTGGGCTCTAAGGTTGATGGGCTATGGGTGGTCAAAGTTGGCTTGTCGCGTGGGCTTTCTGCTGAGGTTGCCAGTAGAAATGCAATCATATTTGAGAGGTCTCAAATCGAAGTTCGCGCATGCTTTGTTGCTGTTGTGGATGAGTTTGCTCGTATGTTGAAGGAGCGACGAAATTTTGATCTTTCAGAGGATGCACTTGATGCATGCGCGAAGCTGATGTTCGACGCTGGGGAATCGGCACGGAATTCTTATGGGCGCGCTGCCGCCTGGTTAGTAGCGCCGCTCTTACTGGCGCGCCGACGCCCAGTCTCTCTGCTTGTTGCGGCTCTTTTTCCCGAAATTTACCTCCGTCTTGATAAAGATGAGGAGGCATCTGATTTTTTTGGAGTATTTTCCTTTCTTGGTAAGTACTCGCGGAAATCCGCTCGCGAAGATCTTGTTGAAGCTTTCGTATATTCAAGCTGGAGGCCGGGGCATTTCGCATTGACAGCTATTCGATGTGGTGATGCGCCGAGATTTTTTGCGAGAGTCCTTAAGTTGTATCGTGGGGAAGAGTACCTGATTCAAGTTGAAAAGGATTTGAGTGCTTTGAGTGTTGAAGATCAGTACTCGGTTAATCGCGCTATTGCCAAGGTTCGGCCTGCCTCTCGTGCCAAGCGCAATCGCTGATTTTCTTGTTTTTAAAAAATAACATAGTCCGTTATGCTTGGGTTAGCAGCTTGCGTCGTTGATCTCCGGCGATAAAATCGGACGTGTCTGATTGACAGCCTTTGTTGGTCTCAGCAAAGTCGCAGCCAAGGAGCCTCTAAACTCCTCAAACAGCGGAACCCACCTCCGAAAATCGGTGGGTTTTTCATGCCTGAAGTTTGGGCATGACCGATGCTGCGTCCTGCGTCGGGAGGGCGGCTAATACAACACCCGAAAGGGGAATACGCCCGCCGTCTGTTTGCGGTTTAGAGCCTCCCGACATCCCGCCGGCGCGTCTGCGTCCGGCGGGTTCCCGCCCAAGGACAGGAGTACCGCGTATGCCCCGCACCCCCGACCACACGCCGCCGCCCGAAGGCGTGGTCATGCCCGTTGACGCGTTCAAAGCCCTCTCGGCGTTCCAGCAGGAACTGCACGGCATCGTGCGGACCTTGCAGCCGGAGGTGTTGATCGAGATCGGTTATCCGCCCGGCCAGGATCACCGTTTGTTGCGCGAAGTCTTCCAGGCGCTGGCGCGCCGGCTGGATCCGGTCATGGATGCCTGTGTGTGGACGCCCACCGGGGACGGCGGCGCCGGGTCTGCGGCGTCGCAGCGCCTGCACTGATCCGCGCCGGCCCGGTTTGAGTGGGGGCGGGGTGGGCGCAAGCCGCCTCGTCCCGTCAGCCAGTCGCTGGGGTCGGGCATCGGCCGGAATCGCTCCGGCCGCAACACAAAACGCTTTGCGCGCAAGCCGAAACGGGCCGCGCGCAAGGCGATTCGCTCCGGTGTCGGGCGGTTCGGGTCCGCCCGCAAGCTGCGGCGCCCCGCCCGCAAGCTCGCGCATCCCAGCCGCCAGCCGCGGCGCGTTGCGCGCGGGCTGCCGAATCTTGCGCGCCACGCTTCGCACCTTGCGTTCGCAATGCGTCGGGGCTTGTGCGCAAGCCGTTTGGGTTGCGCGCGGGGCGCAACGGCTTGCGCTTGCTGCGGCAAGGCTTGCGCGCAAGCCGATGTGGCTTGCGGGCGCAACGCGCGGCGCTTTGCGCGCAAGCCGGAGGTGTCGCGCGCGGCCCGCGCGGGTTTGCGCTTGGGTGTTGGCGGTGTGCGCGCAAGGCGCAACGGCTTGCGGTCGGGGCGGCGGGGCTTGCGCGCGGGGCGTGGCGGGTCGCGCGCGCGGTTCTAGGCTGCGCGGACCGGCCGCTGGGGCCGGCGTGAATCCCCCGATTGCCAAGGACTGCCATGAGCCAGAACCTGATCGACCTGACCCTGTCCGCCGAGTCCATCGCCGCCATCGACGAGGCGCTGAACGTGCTGGAAATCCACCTTGCCGGGCTGGTGGCGCTGCCGCTGGACCAGCGCCGCCAGCTGACCAAGATGGGCGACAAATCCGAAGCCTTCTGCCGCCAGGCGCTGCATGTGATGGGCGAGAACCCCGGCATCCTGCCGCGCAATTTCGACCTCGACGGCTTGCGCCGCGATCTGGCCTTGCTCGACACCCTGCGCCCGCGCGCGCTGCGCCTGACCCGCCTGCACGAGCGCATGCGCGACACCGAGACCGCGCTGGGCAGCGATCTGATGACCAACGGGCTGGAGGGGTATGCCTTCCTCAAGATCGCCGGCAAGGGCGAGGGCCTGGAGGCGCTGCGGCAGATGCTGTCGGCGCGGTTCAATCGCACCTCGGCCAAGCGCGCCGAGCCGCCGGGCGAATCGGCCAGGGCTTGAGTGCTGGATACGAACAGGCCCCGCGTTGCGCGGGGCCTGTTTTTTTGGGGCGGGGCGCGGCCGCCTGCGAATCTGGAACCCGCGGCGGCGGCGCTTGCGCCGCAGGTGCGGGTGCAGTGGGCGCGCCTGCGTGCGCGCGGCGGGCCGGCGGCGCTTATCCGCAGAAGACCGCGACGATTCCATTCGGCACCGAGCGTTTCTCCGACATCACCCCGACGAATTCGGTGGTGTAGCAGACCTCGCGCAGCGGCGCGTGGTGGCGGTCGTCGGTGCCGGGCGCGACGCCGCGCTCGCCGGCGTAGAACTGGCAGTAGGCCTGGATCGGTTGGCCGTGCTTGCGGTACGCGCTCACCGCGATATAGAAGCCTTCCAGCGACTGCACGCCCACGCCGCCGAACAGGGCGAAGCCGACGCAGGGGTAATTCTTCTTGTCGACCGGGTTCATGATCGCCTTGGCGGCGGGGATCGTGGTCGCCAGCGGCAATACGTTCGCTTGGCCGTTCGGGCCGATGTGGAAGTGGATCTCGCTGAGGTCGGTGTTGGCGGTGTTGAACAGCACGCCTTGCAGGTGCAGCTTGATGTTGAACAGTTCGATGAGGTCGAGCACCAGCGTGTACAGGCTGATGCCGATGCCGATCTCGGTTTCCGCCGCGCCGGCGATGCCTTCGATCAGGTCGAGGGCGATGCTGTTGCCGGGATCGTTGGGGTTGCTGGGGATGTCGGGCAGGGTGTAGTCGCGGGTGGAGATGATGCCGGTCTTGTCCTGGTAGGCCTTGAGCAGGGCCATCGTGTTCGCGCCCGGGCCGAGCCCGCGCTTGAAGTCCTGGTGGGCGGCGGTGAGGGTTTCGAGGAAGTGGGCGACCGCGTCGGGCGCGGTGGCCGGGTTCTTGAGGCCCGCGCTCAGCGCCTGGTAGGCGGCGCTTTCGGTGTTGAGCCAGGTGATGTGGGAAAACTGGCAATCCGGGAAGCTCATGGCCGTGTTCCTTGGTGTGCGTGGGGTGGCGGGGCGCAACCCTGAAGGAACGTGGCGTGGGGGCGTGAGCGGTCAACGCCCGCCTGCGCGGGCGCGCAGACGGGCGACGAGGCGGTCGGGTTCGGGCGGATGGCGTTGCCGGCGTCCGCGCGTGTTGGGGCGCCGGCGCGGTGTTAGGCCTTGAACGTGGGTTCGTCGCGGACGTAGGCGGACCAGACGTCGGCGCCGAGTTCGTCGTGAAGCCGCGCGAGGATGCCGTGCATGCGTTCGCGCAGTTCCGCGACTTGGGCCACTAGTGCGGCGCGCGGCGTGGAGATCGCGACTTGGGTTGCGTCTTCGTCCGGATCGCTTTGCAGGAAGTACAGCGTGTCGTCCCGGGCGTAGGTCTGCAGCGCCCAGCCTTGATCCGTGTCGTCGTGCACGGGGCCGTCGGCGATGTCGACCAGCGGCCGCAGAAAGCCGTCGATCTCGGCGAAGCTGTCGTACCACGGAAAGGCGATGCCGACGCGCTGCTCGGGATTCCACAGCCACAGGCGCAGCCAGAAATAGTGGCGGATGGAATTGAACGGCAATCGGTGCTGGCGGGCCAGGCGCACGATCTGGCGGTAGTGATCGGCCAGCGCGCGCTCATAGCCCCGCGCTTCGGCAGAGCGGACCAGGCCGGGATCCTGCATCGGCAGGGCGGGCGGCGCCAGCGGCTCGGCGAACGTCTGCAGGTCGGCCGGATCGGAAAACCGGTCGGGACCGTAGTACAGGCGCTCCTGGATCAGGAAGCACACGTCGACTTGCAGCGACGCGATGGGCCGGGTGTCGGAAAGCCAGGAGGGCATGGGGGCGGTGCCTGGGGAGGGTTCGGTTTTGGGGAGGGCGTGCCGCGCAAGTGGATTCGGTGCGCCGCGCGCCAGTGTCGGCGACCTCGTTCGGGGGTTCAATCGCACGTCGGCCAAGCGGGCCGGGCCGCCGGGCGATTCGGCCAAGGCCTGAAGGCTGGCAACGCAACGGCCCCGCGATCAGCGGGGCCTTTGCTTTTTGCGGCGCGCGCGCGACGATCCGGCCGGTGACGGCATCCCTTGAAGGATTCCGTTGCGCCTGGGAGGGCGAATGCTGCGATCCATCGTGATGACGGCGCCGGTGGCCGTGGGGTTGTTCTGCGCTGGCGAGGCTGCGTCGGCGGCGCCTGCTGCGCCGTCTGCGCTGTATGCCTTGCCCGCGGGCGTCGCCGACGACCCGGAGCGCCTGGACGCGGCGATGCCGGCGTTGGCGCGGCGCTTGCTTGCCGATGACAGCGACGGCGCGAGCGGCGGCGATTCGAATCAGCGCTTCCGCCTGCAACTGGCGGCCGGCGATTACGCCGCGGCCGAGCGCAGCCTGGAGGCGTTCGCCGCGAGCGCCACCCAGGGGCCGGTGCCGGTGCGGCCGAACGTCGCCCATTACCGTCTGTATGCGCGCGCCAAGGCCTTGCAGGCGCGGCATGGGCAGGGCTTCGACGCGGCGTTGGAGCGCGCGTTCGCCGAGACGGTGGCGACGATGGACGACCGCCGCGCCGGCGTGGCGATGCGCGTGCTCAATGCCGAGGCGGCGGACGCGCCGCGCCAGCGCCGCGCGCTGGCCGATGCGCTGGCGCCGTTGCGCGAGCGGCCGGCGCTGGATCGCGACGCTGCGGTAGCGCTGGTGCGCAGCTATCTGGCCGAGCGCAGCGATGCGGCGATGTCGGCGCGGTTGCCGGCGCTGGTGGCCGGCGACGATGCGCGGCGCTATCTGATCGAGCGCGACGTGGCCGTGGCCACGCCCGACGGCGCCACCGTCTGCGCCACAGTCGTGCGCCCGCGCGGCGCGCCGGCGAAGCGGCCGACGCTGTTGAACTTCACCATCTACGCCGACCCGGTCACCACGCTCAACGAGGCGCGGCGGTCGGCGTCCAACGGTTATGTCGGCGTCACCGGCACCAGCCGCGGCAAGGGCTGCAGCACGGACCGCGCGGTGCCTTACGAGCACGACGGCGACGATGCCGCGACGCTGATCGACTGGATCGCCGCGCAGCCGTGGAGCGACGGGCGCGTGGGCATGTATGGCGGCAGCTACGAGGGCTTCACCCAGTGGGCCGCGGCCAAGCGCCGGCCCAAGGCGTTGAAGGCGCTGATGCCGTCGGTGACCGGCGCGCCGGGCATCGACGTGCCGATGGAGGGCGGCATCTCCTACGCCTTCCAGTACTACTGGCCGTTCTACGTGACCAACAACCGCCAGGTGGACACCGCGGCGATGGAGGACGAGGCGCGCTGGAATCGCCTGTATCGCCAGTGGTATCTCAGCGGCCGCGCTTACCGCGAGCTGCCGCAGATCGACGGCACGCCGAACCCGTTCTACCTGCGTTGGCTGTCGCATCCGGATTACGACGCGTATTGGCAGGCGATGATCCCTTACCGCGACGAATTCGCCGCGCTGGACCTGCCGGTGCTGACCACCACCGGCTATTACGACGGCGCCCAGATCGGTGCGCTGTATTACCTGCGCGAGCATTATCGCTATCGCCCGAACGCCGAGCATTACCTGGTGATCGGGCCGTACAACCACATCAGCGGCCAGCGCGGCACCGTCGCCACGGGCACGCGTTTGCGCGGGTACACGCTCGACCCGCAGGCGCAGATCGACCTGGGCGAGTTGCGCTATCAGTGGTTCGACTACGTGTTCAAGGGCGCGCCGAAGCCGGCGCTGCTGGCCGACCGGATCAACTACCAGGTGATGGGCGCGAACGAGTGGAAGCACGCGCCGTCGCTGGCGGCGATGGCGCAGCGGCGGCAGCGTTTCTACTTCGGTGCGGCCGCCGGCGGTGATGGCCGGCATGGGTTGCTGGCGACGCCCGCCGGCGCGGACGTCTTTGCTGAGCAGACGATCGACCTGCGCGACCGCAGCGACGCCGACCGCATCGTGCCCGGCGGCGGCATCGTCGATGCCGAGCTGGACACGGCCGGCAGCGTGGTGTTCGTCAGCGCGCCTTTCGCCGCGGCCGAAGAGTTCAGCGGCCTGTTTTCCGGCCGGCTGGAGGCGAGCGCGAACAAGCGCGATTTCGACTTCAACATTTCGTTGTATGAATGGATGCCGGACGGGCGTTACTTCGAGCTGTCGCGTTATCAATCGCGCGCCAGCTACGTCGGCGACCTCAGCCGCCGGCAACTGTTGCAGCCGGATCGCCGCACGGTACTGAACTTCGAAGCCGGACGCGCCACCAGCAAGCGCATGCAGGCCGGCAGCCGCTTGCTGGCGGTGGTGAGCGTGCTGCGCAATCCGCAGCAGCAGATCAACTACGGCAGCGGCAAGCCGGTCGCCGCCGAGAGCATCGCCGACGCCGGCGAACCGCTGCGGGTGCGCTGGTATGGCGGCAGCTATCTGGAGATTCCGCTGAGCCGGTGAGAATCGGCGACGTTGCAGTCTGGCCGCCGCGCGGCGCCAGCCGAATGCCAGTGCGCCGTTACCGATCATCAGCGAGCTGCCGACTCGCTGGATGTGGTGAACCGCGATACGAAGGGGCGCGCAGGCGGTTGATGATGCCATCAGGTTCTGGCGGCCGGCGTTGGCCTCGCGATCACGGACGCGAGGACGGTGAGCCGCCGGAAGGTTTGTCGGGGGGCGGGGCGGCTTCGGGAAGCGAGCGATACGCCTTTGGAGGTGTGAAGTCGCTCCTCAGCTCAAGGTTTGCGCCGATTGCGACGCGCGCTTGCATAAGAAAAGCAGGACGCTGAAGTGGGGCGATGGGTCTTGGCGCACCGACATAGCGGGCATCGACACGGTTCAGTTCATGCTGGAAAGCGCTGACGCGTTTTGGGTTCGTGTCCAGGCCTCTACCGCAAAGGGCGTCCGCCAGTACGCGAACGAATAAAACTGCATTGGCGTTTAAGGCCGTATGACCGTCGGGCTCGAGTGCCAGGGCAAGCTCGGTCGGAAGCGACCCGGCTCCGGGGCATGGTTTTCCTGGCCACCAGTGATCTTTGAATACAGGTTGGATCGAATAAAGCAGGACTTCATGGTTTACCAAGCCAACCATTCGACCAAGCTGGGACCGGCTTATTGCCTTGTATTTCTTCTTGTCTGGGCACGCCGCTTTGGCTTCGAAATGCTTCACCCCAGCCAGCACATGTCCTCGCTGCGTGCATAGAGTGACGTTGAGTGCGATGTCGCCGTTGGCCGTCTCGTAGTCGCCATACGCCTTGAACATTCTCCAAGAGGCGCTGCAGGCTTTATCTTCCCAGTGCACGGTACCCGACGTCCCGATCGCGCGCAGAACATCTCCGGTGATTCGGTTCTCGTCCCAAGTGTGTGTGCGTTGATCTTCCTCGTTCCAGCATGCATTGATGGCGCTATAAATCGCGTCATTCGTTTCGTAGATCCAGTCCCATCGGTTCATGTGCGCTTCCCTTCGTCTGTTGTTCAACGCTGCTCAGACATCTAATGCGTTGTTATGCCGGCTTCTAGCGCTCAGAGTCAATGTTGAACCAAGGCCGCCAACAGCCGACCAGACGGTCTTCCGTAAAGAATCGCTCCGCTACCGCATTGTCGAGAAATTCCGTGGTGTAGGAAAAGCCCACATTGCGCATGATGACGCTCAGCGGGTCCAGCTCCCTCGGGAAAATGTGCTCGATTCCAAACCTTAATTGGCATGAGCTCGTCCGGGGCTTGGCTTTCCTGTTATCCGAAGACGGAGGGTGAAGTCGGCCAGGACATTTCCTTTTGATGTGCAGGGCGAAACGTTTCTTGATGTTCGTGGTCTTGCCGACATACAGGCACGGATAGGCGAGCTCGTTCGGCCACCAGTCGCGGTACTCGACATCCACTGCTTGCCCGCGGGGCCCTTTCAGCACGATGTGCCTATTGGCCGACATCAGTTCCGACTTCGTTGCGATCCACCAGAAGGCATAGACGCCGGGAGAGGCGGGCAGTGCATTGCCCGTTTTTTGGAAGAACGAGTCGACTGGCCGTACATCGCTGGATAGATGCATGAAAGACCTGATGTCTGGATCAAGCTCGCCAAAAGCTTGCGTCGGCTTGAGTGAATGGTTGGACGGCGCTGTTTGAAGACGTTAGCAGGCGAACTGGGCAGGGCGCTGAAGCTGTTATGGCCATTGCGTGAGTGCTCGACCGGTAGCGGCGCAGAGCCATTCTGTGGCGTTTCCCAATTTCCCGTGACGATGACCGCGGCGCTAGCCAGCCATACACGGCTGGCTCTTGAACTCTACAAGTATTCTTGTAGTATTTCGCCCATGAACGACGACACCGCCGTCCAGGCGCTCTCCGCCCTCGCTCACGCCGACCGGCTGGCGGCCTTCCGCATGCTGGTGCGGGCGGGGCCGCAGGGGATGGCCTCGGGCGAGATCGCCGAGGCGCTGGCGATCGCGCCGACCCGCATGAGCTTCCATCTGGCCGCGCTGGAGCGGGCGAAGCTGCTGCGCTCCTGGCGCGACGGGCGACGCATTTTGTACGCGGCCAGTTACGACGATATGCGCGAGCTGCTCGCGTTCCTCACCGAAGACTGTTGTTCCGGCAATCCGCAGATCTGCGCGCCGCTCACCGACTTCGTCGCGGCTTGCGATGCGAAGACGTGTTCATGAGCGGCGGCTAGCGGTTTCGCTTTTGGTTTTCCGCGCCGACGGCCTATGAGGGGCGCCGTTGCCGCGCCGATGTTTCGCGAGTGGGTGCCGGCTGCGTCGGCGCCTCGTCCTGGCTCGACCTGAGGTTTCGTCATGCGCATCACGATCTACCACAACCCCGATTGCGGCACCTCGCGCAATGCATTGGCGATGATCCGCCAATCGGGCGAAGACCCGTTGGTCGTCGAGTACCTGAAAACGCCGCCGTCGCGCGAGACCTTGCAGGGCTTGATCGCAGCGATGGGCATCGCGCCGCGCGAGTTGCTGCGCGAGAAGGGCACGCCTTATGCGGAGCTGGGCCTGTCCGATCCGGCGCTGGGCGATGAGGCCTTGCTGGACGCGATGCTGGCGCATCCGATCCTAATCAACCGGCCGATCGTGGTGTCGGACCAGGGCGCGGCGCTGTGCCGGCCGTCGGAGAAGGTGCTGGCGTTGTTGGCGCATCCGCTGACGTCGTTCGTCAAGGAAGACGGCGAAGTGGTGAAGCTGCCCGGGGCGTCGGCATGAGCGAGGCGATGCCGATGGAGTTGCCGAACCTCGACCCGGCGCAACTGATGGCGATCGACACCGCCGCGCTCGCCGCGCCGGGCGATCCGAGCCATCCTCCGCGGATCCTGATCCTGTACGGCTCGCTGCGCGAGCGTTCGTACTCGCGCTTTCTCGCCCATGAGGCTGCGCGTTTGCTGCGCTGGTTCGGCTGCGAGGTGCGGATCTACGACCCGCGCGACCTGCCGCTGCCCGACGGCGCCGAGCCGGACCATCCCAAGGTGCAGGAGCTGCGCGACTTGGCCGATTGGTCCGAGGGCATGGTGTGGGTGAGCCCGGAACGCCACGGTGCGATGACCGGAATCATGAAGGCGCAGATCGACTGGATTCCGCTGACGGTCGGTTCGCGACGGCCGACCCAGGGCAAGACGCTGGCGGTGATGCAGGTGTCCGGCGGTTCGCAGAGCTTCAACGCGGTCAACCAGCTGCGCACGCTCGGCCGCTGGATGCGCATGGTCACGATTCCGAACCAGTCGTCGGTGGCCAAGGCGTTCCAGGAGTTCGACGAGGCGGGCCGGATGAAGCCTTCGTCGTATTACCAGCGCGTGGTCGACGTGTGCGAGGAACTGGTCAAGTTCACCTGGCTGGTGCGCGGGCGCTCGGCGTATCTGACCGACCGATACTCGGAGCGTGTGGAGAGCGCTGAAGAATTGTCCCGGCGCGTGAATCAACGCGCCATCTAAGGCGCTGCCCGATGCATCGCTTGATGCGTCTTCCATCTTCGTTCGATCTCTGACTGAGCGCCGCATGCTTGCCCTCGCTATTTTCGTCGTCACCCTGATTTTCGTCATCTGGCAGCCGCGCGGGCTCGGCATCGGTTGGTCGGCGCTGGCCGGCGCGGCCGTCGCCTTGGCCACGGGCGTGGTCGGCTGGCACGACGTCGGCACGGTGTGGGGGCTGGTGTGGGATGCGACCTTCACCTTCGTCGCCTTGATCGTGATTTCGCTGATCCTCGACGAGGCGGGGTTCTTCGCCTGGGCGGCGCTGCATGTCGCGCGCTGGGGCGGCGGCGACGGGCGTCGGCTGTTTCCGTTGATCGTCCTGCTCGGCGCGGCCATCGCCGCGGTGTTCGCCAACGACGGCGCGGCGTTGCTGCTGACGCCGATCGTGCTGGCGATCCTGCTGCGCCTCAACGTCGCCCCGACCTGCGCGATGGCGTTCACCATCGCTTGCGGCTTCATCGCCGACACCGCCAGCCTGCCGCTGGTGGTGTCGAACCTGGTCAACATCGTCAGCGCGCAGTTCTTCGAGGTGCCGTTCGGCCGCTATGCGGCGGTGATGGTGCCGGTGAACCTGGTCTCGGTCGCGACGACGTTGTTGGTGTTGTGGGCGTGGTTCCGCCGCGATATCGCCGTGCGTTACGCGGTCGACGCGCTGGAGCCGCCGCGCCATGCGATCCGCGACGAGGCGGTGTTCCGCGCGGCGTTCCCGCTGTTGGGGCTGCTGTTGCTCTCGTACTTCGTCACCGGGCCGCTCGGCGTGCCGATCGCGGCGGTGACCGGCGCGGCGGCGGTGGTGCTGATGGCCATCGCCGGCCGTTGGGGCCGCGGCGGCCGCGGCGCGACGGTGCAGTTAGGCAAGGTGTTGCGCGAGGCGCCGTGGCAGATCGTGCTGTTTTCGCTGGGCATGTATCTGGTCGTCTACGGCCTGGGCCATGCGTGGCTGACGCGGGAGGCCAGTGCGGTGCTGACCTGGCTGGCGGCGCAGGGCACGTTCGCGGCCACGGTCGGCACCGGCTTCGCTGTGGCGGTGCTGGCGTCGGTGATGAACAACATGCCGGCGACGCTGGTGGGCGCGCTGGCCATCGACGCGGCGCCGGTGCCGGCGCTGACGCGCGAGTTGATGGTCTACGCCAACGTGGTCGGCAACGACCTGGGGCCGAAGTTCACTCCGATCGGTTCGCTGGCGACGCTGCTGTGGCTGCACGTGCTGGCCGGCAAGGGCCAGCGGATCGGCTGGGGCGAGTACATGAAGGTCGGCTTGGTGTTGACCCCGCCGGTGCTGCTGGCGAGCTTGGTCGCGCTATGGCTGTGGTTGCCGTGGGTGCGGTGAGGGCGCGAATTCGGCGAGGCCTTATCGAGCGCCGTTCGCGGGGACGACGACCTGACCTTGCTCGTCCCGCCGCAGCGGCTCGACCCAGAGCACCTGGCGCTGCTGCAACACGCCGTACAGATGCGGAAACTCCATCGCGCTGCGCGGCGACAGTTCCCACTTGATCGTGTCGCCGGCGGCCTTGAGGTCCACCGCGGCGATGAACAAATCGGACTGGCCGGCGAAGTGGCGGTCGGCGGTGCGGGTGAGCTGGGCGTCGGTGGACAGGTGGATGTAGCCGTCGGCGGCATCCTGCGGCGAACCTTCGAAGCGGCCGCTGGTTTCGAGCGTGGTCTTTTCCGGCCGGGTCAGGATCTTGTAGGCGATGGCCGGGCGCGCGGCGGTGTCGCCGGCGTGGGCGTCGTGGCCGGCGTTGCCAACCATCATCGATGCGAGTACCGCGAGCGTGGTCATGGAGCGCCTCATGGCTGGCCTTGGGGTGGCGGCGGAATCGGTGGTGCGGACGGTCGAGCGGCGCGCGTCGTCGCTAGGGCGAAGGCGCTTCGCGCAGGCAGGCCCACGCGAGCGCCGCAGAGACCAGCAGCGCCGCGATCGCGACATAGCAGACGGTCCGCATGCCTGCGCCCGCGCCGCCGCCGGCGAGCAACAGGCCGCACAATGCCACACCCAGCGCCGCGCCGGTTTGCCGGACCGCGTTGATCGCGGCGGCCGCGGTGCCCGATTGCTCGCGCTCGACGCTGCTCAGGATCAGGCCGGTGGCGGCCGGCATCGCCAGCCCCATGCCGGCGGGAATGGCGAGGAAGGCGGGCAGGATCCACAGGTAGCCGTCGCCGGGCGCGAGCCGGCTCAGCCAGGCGAAGCCGGCGGCGCAGACCGCCGAGCCCAGCGCGATCGCGGTGCGCACGCCGTGGCGGGTCAGCACGCGCGCGCTGAGCAGGTTGGCGGCGATGAAGGCGGCGGCCAGCGGCAGGTAGGCCAGGCCGGCCTGCAACGCGGTGTAGCCGGCGAACTGTTGCAGGTACAGGCTCATGGCGAACAGCAGGCTGTAGTAGGCCAGGCTGACCGCCAGCGCCGACAGCAGGGCGAGGCTGAAACGCGGCCGCGCGAACAAACGCGGCGGCAGCAGCGGCTGCGCGGCGCGCGATTCCACCGCGACGAAGGCGAGCGCGCAGACCACGGCCAGCGCTGCCGCGCTCCACACCGCCGGATGCTGCGCGCCCAGGCGCGGGGTTTCGATGATCGCGGCGATCAGCGCGGCCAGTCCGACGACGGCCAGCAGTTGTCCGGCGAGGTCGAGCGCGCGTTCGGGCCGGCGTGGCGTTTCCGCGAGTCGCCATACGAGCGCGATGCCCACCGCGCAGATCGGCAGATTGACCAGGAAGATGCTGCGCCAACCCAGCGTCTGCAGCAGCGCGCCGCCGGCGACCGAGCCCAGTGTGGCCGCGGCCGCGCCCGAGGCGGTCCACACCGCCAGGGCGCGCGCGCGGCGCGGCGGATCGTGGGCGAAGGCGTGGTTGAGCAAGGCCAGCGAGGACGGCACCAGCAACGCGGCGAACACGCCTTGCAGGGCGCGCGCGGCGACCAACTGCGCGACGTTGCCGGCGAGGCCGCAGGCGATCGAGGCGAGCAGGAAGCCGCCCAGCCCGAGCAGGAAACTGCGGCGCGCGCCGATGCGGTCGCTCAAGGCGCCGGCCGACAGCAGCAGCGAGGCGAACAGCAGGGTGTAGGCGTCCATGACCCATTGCAGGCCGGCGAGGTCGGAGCGCAGGTCGGCGGCCAGCGTGGGCAGCGCGAGATTGACGATGGTGACGTCGAGTTGAACGATCATGAAGCCGAAGCACGCGGCCGCGAGCACGAGGCCGGACGAGGGCGGCGTTCGCGCGCGGGCGTCTGCGGCTTGCGCGGGTTCGCGTGCGGTTTGCGGGGGCGTGGTGTCGGTGGCTCGCATCGGTGCGATGGGCTGCGCCGATGCGTTGTCCCGATGGGGAGGCGTTTGCGCCGAAGCCGGCGCGCGGCTTTCGCCGCTCACGTTGGCGCCCGTGGCGTTCGCGGCGCCGACGACCACACCACGTCGACGTGTCCGCGCACCGGCGCCGCGCCGGTTTCGTCGATGACCTTCATCGGCACGCGCAGGCGGCCGCCGCCGGCGTTGGCGGCCGCGCCGATCTGCGCCGGATCCAGGCTGGCCTGCGCCTGCACGCCGCCGTGCAGCGGCTTGCGGAAGTCGGCGTGCACGCTTTTGACCAGTAGGCGCGCGCCGCGCGGCAGGTGTTGCGCGACCACCAGCGCGGCGGCGTACTCGCCGGCGACACTGGCGGCCATCGCGTGCAGCGCGCCGACGCGGTTGCGCAGCGCGCGGCGGTTGCCGGCCAGGATCGAGACGCGGCCCGGCGCGATCTGGACGATGCGCAGGCGGTGGGTGCGGAAGTAGCGGCTCTGCTGGCCCACGGCCGCCGACACGAGCCGGTAGCGCCAGGCTTCGGGCAGGAACGCCAGGCGCTCCAGCGCGGCGGACAGGTCGCCGAGGATCCACTCGTGCAATCGCGAGAAGGGCATGGCCGACTCAGGCGCCGAGGGTCAAGCCGCGGCAGGTCCAGTTGAGGTAATGCGCCAGCGCCCAGATCCGGGTGAGGAAGGCTTTTTCTTCGCCGTCTTCGATGACGTGGCGCTGGTGCAGCTCCTGCAGGTTGATCAGGTAGCGGAACAGGCCGAACACGCGATAGAACGGCCAGTGCTCGCGGCTGCGGCCGGTGGCGGCGAAGTAGCGGTCGGCGATCTGCTCGCGGGTGAACATGCCGGGCAGGTGCGAGGGCTGCCATTGGTAGCGCCGCATCAGCGCGTTGTCGCCGGGTTCGACCCAGTACGACAGGGCGATGCCCAGGTCCATCAGCGGGTCGCCGAGCGCGGCGAATTCCCAATCCAGCACCGCGCGGATGCGGGTGGGCTGGGCGGCGTCGAAGACCAGGTTGGCGAGGCGCCAGTCGTTGTGCAGCACGCGCACGGGGCCGTGGCTGGGGACGCGGTCGATCAGCCATTGCGCCATCCAGCGCAGGTCGGGCAGGGTCCAGGCCTTGAGCCGGTGGTAGCGGCTGGACCAGTGCTGCAGGCGCTTGCGCAAATAGGCCGGGTGATGATCGGCCGGCAGCGCGCCGCCGCCGCCGAGCGCGCCCGGGTCGATCCGGTGCAGCGCGATCAATGTGTCGACTAGGTTGGCGCACAGCCGCTGGGCATCCTCGGGCGTCGGCGTCGCGTGCGCGAACGCGTTGCGCTGCGGGACGATGCCGGGCACGTAGCGCATGAGGTAGAACGGCGCGCCGGCGATGTGCGGGTCGTCGCACAGGTGCAGCATCTCGGGCACCGGATAGTGCGGGGCGAGCGCGGCTTGCAGGGCGAATTCGCGCCGCAGCCGCTGCGCGCCGCCTTGCGCGTGCAGCGGGCGGCGCAGCACCAGGTCGTCGCGGTCGCAGCGCAGCCGGTAGGTCAGGTGCGACAGGCCGCCGGCGAGGCGTTCGATCCGCGCGACGCGGCCGACGTCGAGCGCCTGCGTGCGCAGCCAGCGGGCGACCGCCGCGCCGAGTTCGGCGAGGTCGGGCGGCGCGGCCGCGATGTGCGCTTGCAACGGCTCGAAGGGCTCGTCGCAGGCGAGCGCAGTCGGGTAGTGGACGAGCGCCATATCGATCCCTTGACGAGCGGCTACGCGTTCTTGCGCAACGTAGCCCGGCGATATCGCGGTCGTCGTGACTGCGCTCACAGGCGATCCATCCCTCACCTACGCTCACTGCATCGCGTTGGTTATGACGCGATGTGCGCAGCGGATAAGGCGCGATGCGCGCGTCGGTGGAGGCTGCGGGCGGCGCTTACGCAAAGCCCCGCCGGTGGCGGGGCTTTGCGTCGATGCGTGCGGTGGCGCACGCGTCGGCTGTGCGCTGGTTCGGTCGGGTTTGCGTCGGTCGTGCTTTTAATCGCGCGGCTTGAACTCCACCGGCACGATCACCACCGCCGCCACCGGCTTGCCTTCGCGCATCGCAGGCGCGAACTTCCAGCGCCGCACGGTGCTGACCGCGGCGCGGTCGAGCGCGCGGAAGCCGCTGCGGCGGCTGACGTCGACCCGGGTCGGTTCGCCCTGCGCCGAGACTTGCACGCGCAAGGTCACCAGGCCGCTTTCGGATTGGCGCAGCGCGTCCAGCGGGTAGACCGGTTTGGGGCTGAAGCCGGGCAGCGGGCGCGGTTTGGCGCTGGCCGCGGCGGCCTTGCGTTGCGCCAGGGCTTTGGCCTGGGCCTCGCGCCGCGCTTTGGCTTCGCGCGCGCGGGTGGCGGCATCGGCTTTGGCGCTGGCCGCTTGCGCGGCGGCGTTCGGGGTCGCGGCGTCCGGCGTGCCGGCCACTGCGTCGTCGGCCGGGCCGACGAAGCCCGGGCCGTCGGCGTTCGCCGGCAGCGCCGGACGGTCCATGCCCGGTGCGCCTTCCAACCCGTGCACCGGCTCGGAGCTTTCGATCTGGCGATAACCGTGCGAAACCACGATCAACACGCCGATCACCAGCGCGATCGCCGCCAACGCCACCACCAGCAGCCAGTTGCTGCTCGGCGCGGTCGCGGTGCGGGTAAAGCGCGGCTTGGGCGGCAGCGGCGGGAACGGGTTTTGCGCGGGCGGGTTCGGCGTCACCGCGGTCACCGACAGCGGCACGGCCTGGTTGGTATCCATGTGCAGCACGCTGACGCGGCCGGCGTTGAGCGCCTGCGCCACTTCGGCGCTGGCGCCGAGGCTTTGCGCGACCTCGTCCAGGCTCACGTCGGCCAGGCGGGTGCGGCGTTCGGCGTCGTCGCCGGCGAAACGCCAGCGGTTGTACTCGGCCCACGTCAGCAGCAGCGCGACCACTGCGGCGGCGGTGGCGGGCAGGGCCAGCATCAGGAACGGATCGACTTCGTGGGTGCGCAGGTACAGCTCCGAGGCCACCGTGCGCAGGCCCAGCAGCCACAGCACCAGGGTCAGCACCGGCGTCCACAGGTACAGATACGCCAGCCAGAACGCGCCGGTGACCACGCCCCACAGCGTGCGCGGCAGCGGGTGCTGCGAGCCGGGTTTCTGGATCAGGCGCGAGTCGTGCTTGTGCGAGGCGGGTTTGTCGGCCTTGTTGGACTTGCCGGGTGCTGCGGGTGCGGCGGATTTCGCCGGCGCCAGCGGCGGCGCGGCGGTGCTGTGCGCCGGACGCGAGAAGCCGTCGGCGGCGCGGCCGGTGTCGGCGCCGCGCGGCGGCGCGCCTTCGTCGGGCGGGCGGCGGTCGTTGCTCATCGCAGCCCCCGGTCCGGGCTGACCCAGGTCGCGAGGGTGCCGCGGCGCTTGAGCAGGGCCTTGGGCACCGCGGTGACGGTGGTGAAGAAGCTCAACAGCCAATAGGCCATCGGGTACCAGATCATCCAGTAGTAATTGCGGCCGACACCGGTTTCGTAACGTCGATCGATGATGATGCTGGCAGCGAACTGGAGCAGGCAGATCAGCGCCAGGATCACTCCGTGCCACGACGGCAGCAGCGTGCTCACGCGCAGTTGCACCGGCAGATCGACGAACAGGCCCAGCGCCCACAGCAAAATGATGAAGGCCATGATGTAGGCCCAGGCGACGCTGGCGACGTACTCGGCCATCACCGCCCACATCCGCCGCTTGCGCCACGAGAACAGGTCGCGGCTGTGGCGCAGCAGCACTTCCACGCCGCCCTGGGCCCAGCGCAGGCGCTGTTTCCACAGGCCCTTGAGGGTTTCGGGCATGAGGATGAAGCACATCGCGTTGGGTTCGTAGCGGATGTCCCAGTGGTCCATCTGCAGGCGCCAGCTGATGTCGATGTCCTCGGTCACCATCGAATCGGACCAGTAGCCGATGCGGTGCAGGGCGCTGCGCCGGAACGCGCAGATCACCCCGGACACGGTGAAGATGCGGCCGTACACGCGCTGGGCGCGCTTGATCATGCCGATGATCGAGGAGAACTCGCCGACCTGCAGCCGGCCGAGCAAGGTCGAGCGGTTGCGGATGCGCGGGTTGCCGGTGACCGCGCCGACGCGCGCGCCGGAGATCAGGTGCCAGACCATCCAGTGGGTGGCGTATTCGTCCAGCAGCGCATCGCCGTCGATGCACACCAGGTATTCCGAGCGCGCCGCCAGCGCGCCCATGCGCATGCCGTTGGCCTTGCCCAGGTTGCGGTCCAGATGGACCACGCGCAGGCGCGGGTGGATCGCGGCGAGGCGGTTGAGCTGCTCGCCGGTGTCGTCGCGGCTGCCGTCGTTGATCGCGATCACTTCGAAATCGGGATAGCGCTGGGCCAGCGCGGCGGCGATGGTTTCGTGGACGTGGTCGCCTTCGTTGTGGCAGGGGATCAGGATGCTGACGAACGGCGCCGCGTCCAGCGGCGGCGGGTCGGTGCGGCCGCGCGCGCTGCGCTCGCGGCGGAAGTAGTAATACAGCCCGCCGGCGATCCAGAAGAACGACATCACGATCGGATAGAAGAACGCGAACTGGAACAGCGCGGTCAACAGTGGACTGGTTTGAGGGCTCATGCGTGGCGACGCTCCATCGACGGCGGCCGATCCTGGCCGCGCGCCGGTCTGGTTTCGAAAGTGCGGTCTGTCTGCGCGGTGCGGCGGTGTCGGCTTATTTCTCGAGGTAGGGGAAGCCGCGCGCGGACATGATTTCGCGCGCGTCGGCGGTGGAGGGGCGGTCGGCGATGAAGTCGTCCGGGTACCACGCCAGATGGCGCGCGCCGTCGGCCTGCAGGCGCCGCGCCATGCGCTTGAGCTGCTCGGCCGGAATCGGCTTGCTCTTGTCGCGCCAGTCCACGGTCTGCAGTTCGAAGATGGTGTGCGACAGGCCGCGCGGCGAGGCCTTGACCCGTTCGACCAACTGGTCCATCCAGCGCTGCGGGTCGCGGCTGTTCTCCATCCACGGCATCGCCATCACCGCGGTGTAGTCGTAGGCGTTGTTGAACGCGGCCAGGTCCTGGGCGAACCAGCTCTCGCTCTTGGGCTGCAGCACCGGCGCGGCGAACAGGTTGCGCACGGTGATCAGCTTGGGCCGCCACTTGCCGGCGGCGCGGGTCAGTTCCTGGGTGAAGTCGATCAGCGCCTGGGTGCGCGCGGCCGGCGCGGCCGGGGCGATGCCGCGCAGTTCGTCGTCGCGCAGGAAGGCGTCGTCGTGGAACAGCAGGCCTTCGGTGTAGCCGCTGATGGCGAGGTCTTCGTAGATCTGCGCGACGATCTCGCGGGTGCGCGGGTCGAACGGGTTGAGCCGGTGGGTTTCGGCCGTGTTGCTGGACTTGATCGCCAGTTGCGCGTCCAGCGCCTTGTCCGGCAGCTCGTAGCCGAGCACCGGCAGCCACGCGAACACCTTGGCGCGGGCGCGGGTCTTGATCTGCCAGGCGACGCGGTTGAACAGGTCCGCGCGCATCGGCAACTGGCGGTTGGGGAAGTACAGCGCGTCGGCCGAACCGTTGCCGTCGGGGTCGGCGAAGGCCTGCAGGAACACGTGGCTGGGGCCGACCTGCTTGATCCGTTCGATCAGCTTGTCGAGGTTGCGCGCCTGCTGCGCCGGGTCTTTGTCGTAGACGTAGTCCAGGTCGACCTGCAGCGCGCGCACGCCGTCGAGTTCGGTGTCGTGGCGCAGCTCAAAGGTGAGGTCCTGGATGGTGGGGTTGTCGAACACCAACAGGCGGGCGAGGCCGTGCAGGTCGCGCCCGATCGTTTGGTGGCGGCCTTCCAGATCGAAGGTGACGCTCATGCCGAGCTTGTCGGCGATGTCGTTGGTCTGGCTGTTGTAGGCCGCGTACGGCCACACCACCGAGTGCGGCGACACGCCCAGTTCGCGCTCGATCTTGGTCTTGCTGGCGGTGAGGTCGCGGCGCACGCGATCGAGGTATTCGGCCTCGGTTTCGTAGCGCTGGGCCTTGACGCTCCACTCGCGGGTGATCGCCGCGGGCATGGTGTTGCCCTGCGGGTTGGAGGTGATGCCGCGGTGCAGGTTGTCGCTGTGCGAGGAAATCTCGACCAGGCCCGAGGCCTGCATCTCGCGCAACTGGTCCCAGGTGACGAAATCGTCGTGGGTGAACATGCGCGGGCCGTAGTCGACCTTCTGGTCTTTCGGCAGGTCGACCCAGCCGGTGACCACCGCCATCAGCGCCGGGTAGTTGTAGGCGCGCAGCAGCGGGAACACGTGGGTGTAGATGCTGCGCAGGCCGTCGTCGAAGGTCAGCAGCACCGCCTTGGGCGGCAGCTTGAGCTCGCCGCGCGAGGCCTTGATGACGTCGCTCAGCGACACCGGGCGGTAACCGTGGCCGGACAGCCAGTCCAGGTGCGCGGCGAAGTTCTGGGTGCTGACCGCGTAGGCGTCGGGGTCGCCCTTGCGCGCGACGTCGTCGCGCACGTCGTGGTAGCTCAGCACCAGCAACTGGTCGCCGCGGCTTTCGCGTTCGGCCGCCTGCGCGGCGCTGAGGTCTTTGTCTTGCGCGCCTTGCGCCACTGGCGCGGCCTGCGCGGCCAGCGGCAGGGCCAGCAGCAGCGCGGCGGTGGACAGGACGCGGCGCAGTGCGGCGTGGATGGATGCGTGCGTCATGCTCATTGCTCTCCCCAACGGAAGCTCAGGTCGAAACCCAGACGGTCTTCGCGGATGCCGTCGTAGACCGGGCGCGACCAGTTCACGCCGTAATTCAGCACTCGGCCGGTGCCGAAGCGCCATTCGTGTTCGTAGCGCACCTGCGGCACCCAGTGGCTGCCGAAGTTCTCCTGCCAATACGGCCCGGCCTGCACGGTCAGGCGCTGGCGGAAGTGGCGCTCGTAACGGCGCCAGGCCAGGTGGTCGATGCGCAGGCCGAGGTTGAGCGAGCCGTCGCGGCTGGGATTGAAGTAGGGAATGTCGGGGCCGGTGCGGCTGGCGCGGCTGGCGAACACGTCGGCCAGGCCGTCGATCAGCAGGTGCGGGCGGGTGTACAGGCGCTGCGCGCCGCTGAGGCCGAACGCGGTGCGGGTGTTGTCGTCGCTGTAGCGCAGTTGCTGCGCGGTCGCGGCCAGCGAGCTGCGTTCGCTCGGTGTCCAGCGCAGGCCCAGGCTCAGCGCGTCGGCGTGCAGGCCGGCGCGGCGCGCCTGCAGCGAGGCCTCCGGCGTGGTCGCGTACCACGAGGCGGTGCCTTGCAGCACGTCGCTGAAACGCCAGCCGGCGTCGAGGTAATAACCGGTGCGGTCGCCGCTGGGCAGCCAGCGGTCGTTGCTGCGGTCGACGCCGAAGCCGAGGGTCAAACGATCGTAGGCGTACAGCGCGCCGACGCCGGTGCGGCGGTCGTGCACGCGGTCCTTGCCGCCGTCGCCGTTGTCGTAATCGGCCCAGGCGTCTTGCGCGTGCGCGGTCAGGCGCCAGCGATCGCCGATCAGCGGGCTGGCGACTTCGACCTTGTGGGTCGCATCGCGCGAGCCCAGCGGCGAAGCGGTGGCGGCGCGGTCGCCGTCCGAATCGCTGCGGCCGAACGCGGTCGACACCTGCCATTGCCAGCCCAACCGGCTGTCCCAGGAGCGCCCCATCTGCTCGACCTGGACGTCGCGCGCGCGGTTTTGCAGCAGTTCGTCGTGGATCGGCCGGGCCAGATCGACGCGGTTGTGTTCGAGCAGGCCGCCGACCTGGCCGACGCGCGCGGACACGTTGGTCGGCTCCATCGTCTGGGCCATGCGGAAGCGTTCCAGCGCGCGGTCGGTCCAGCCGCGCTTTTGGTAGAGCACGCCCAGGTCGGACTGCAGGCCCGGATTGTTCGGGCCGATCTTGGCCATCGTCTCCAGGCGCTGTTGCGCGCCGACGGTGTCTTCGCCGTACAGGCGGATCATCGCCTGCTGGCTGTCGGCGTCGTAATGGCGCTGGTTCTGATGGCTTTCCTTGGCCCCGGGCACGCGCACGAACGCGGGCTGCGCCTGCTTGATCTTCTCCAGCTGGCGGTCGGCGTCGCCGAAGCGCTCGCTTTCGGAATAGGCGTAGGCCAGCTGCAGTTGCGAGTCTTCGTCTTCGGGCCACTGGCGGGCGACGGTTTCCAACACGGTCGCCGCTTCCTCCGGATGCTTGGCCGCCAGCAGCGACTGGCCGACCTTGGCCAGCGCGTACATCGGGATCTCGACCTTCTCCGCCTGCAGCGCGCGATAGCGCTCGACCACGTCGGCGTGGCGCTCCAGGTAGTTGAGCATCACCAGTTCGTCGAAGCGCGAGCGCAGGTCGGCCTGTTGCTGCTGCGGGGTCTGCGCGGCGCGGTGTTGCGCCAGCAGTTCGCTCGCCTGGCGCATCTCGTCCAGGCGTTGGGCTTCGCTCTGCGGGTAGCCCGCGCCCCACAGCACGCGGCGGGCGAAGCGGTCGGCGCTCAGGCGCTGGCGTTCGCCCTCGCTGAACAACTGCGGCTTGGCCTGGGCCAGGCTCCAGGCGCGCTCGGCGCCGCCGAGATCGGCCAGGGTCAGCACTTGCAGGCGATAGAGCCGGTCGTCGCCAGGGCGGGCGGCCTGGGCGGCTTCGATCCGCGCCAACGCCGGCAGCCATTGCCGTTGTTCACGCAGACGCTCGATCTCGGGCAGGGGATCGCCCACGACGGTGTCTGCATTATGACGCGGTGCGGCAAAAACTGACGTTGAAGGGCAGGTTGCGATCACCGCCGCGAGCGCGGCAGCGAGGGCCAGGGGACGCTGTGTGGGCATGGGCACCGATTTCCGTGGGGGCCCGGGTAAATCTGGGCCGATCAAAATGTGAAAAACATCACATTTTGCGATAGGGACGCAAAAGCTGTGCCAAGAGGGTGTGAACGGCGATCAGTTCTTATAATTCAAGCCGTTGTTTTGATTGTATTTTTGTGCCGTGAAGGGGGTGTCTAATGTGCTGCGCCGCGGTTTGACATTGCTCTTTTAGATCGATTCAAATCGATTCGAGGCAGGAGGACGCGCCGATCGGCGCCGTTCGCGACAGACGTCGGGGCGCCCACTGCGCGCCGCGGATCGGGGCAAGGGAGCAATAGATATGTCGGTAAACCGAGGCGGCCGCCGCGCGGGCGCAGGGCTGGCGGTGCTGGCCGCGGCATTGGCCGTGGCCGCAGGCGCGCAGGCGCAGGCCAAAAGCCGGGCGTTCTGGAGTTCGTTCGAGCCGTCCGACCCGGCCGCATCCCTGCTCGCCGGCGCCGTGCCGCGATTGAGCCCGGCCGGCGGCCCGCCCGCTGCCGCGGCGCTGACCGCCAAGCCCGACGCCGGTTTCACCGGTCTGCATTCGCTGCGTTACGACGGCAACGGCGGCGGCGAGCAACGCGCGCAGGTGTTCGAGGTCGATGTACCGGTGAGCAAGGACAGCGAGCTGTCGTATCGCCTGTTCCCGCTGTCGGCGCGGCAACTCGATGCGAAGGCGGGGCAACTGGACGATCTGCGCTACGCCTCGACCTTCGTCGCGCTCGACCTGGAATTCGACGACGGCAGCCGCCTGTCGCAGCTCAAGCCGGTCGACCGCTACGGTTTCGCCCTGACCGCGCGCGGCCAGGGCGAGGCGCGGCTGCTGTATCCGGACCAGTGGAACGCGGTCGCCAGCCGCATCGGCGAGGTGGCCGCGGGCAAGCGCGTGCGCAAGATCGTGCTGGTCCACGATGGCGGCGCGGGCGCGCTCTACGGCGGTTATCTCGACGATGTGCGGATCGAGCCGGCGCCGCGGCGCAAGGACAAGGAACTCGACAAGCTCGCGGCCAAGCACCCCAGCGAATTCGTCGACACCCGCCGCGGCAGCAATTCCAACGCGCGCTATTCGCGCGGCAACAACTTCCCGGCGGTGGCGCTGCCGCACGGCTTCAATTTCTGGACGCCGACCACCAACGCCGGCTCGCATTGGATCTACCAGTACCAGGAGCGCAACGGCGAGGCCAACCGGCCGCGGCTGGAGGCGCTGGCGCTGTCGCACGAGCCCAGCCCGTGGATGGGCGACCGCCAGGCGTTCCATATCCTTCCGGCGCCCGGCGAGGGCGCGGTCGAGTTCGACCGCGGCAAGCGCGCGCTGAGCTTCGGCCACGACCAGGAAACCGCGCGCGCCGATTACTACCGGGTGCGCTTCGACAACGGCATGGTCGCCGAGATGGCCCCGACCGACCACGCCGCGATGCTGCGTTTCAGCTTCCCCGAAGAGCGCGGGCGGTTGTTGTTCGATCAGCGCGACGAGCACGGCGACATCGCGCTCGACCGCGAAACCGGCACGCTCAGCGGCTGGACCGAGAACAAGAGCAAGCTCTCCGCCGGCGCCGGGCGGCTGTATGTCTATGCGCGCTTCGACCGGCCGCCGAGCGAAGGCGAGCGCCTGCAGCGCGAGGCCGGGCGCGACCGGGTCTCGGCCTGGTACGGCTTCGAACTCGGCCGCGAGCGCCAGGTGACGATGCGCATCGCCACCTCGCTGATCTCGGTGGAGCAGGCGCGGCGCAATCTCGAACTGGAAATCGCCGCCGACGACGACTTCGACAGCGTGCGCGAGCGCGCGCAGGCGGCGTGGGACGCGCAACTGGGCATCGTCCAGGTCGAAGGCGCGCCCGAGCACGAGCGCAGCACGCTGTACTCCAATCTCTACCGCCTGTTCCTGTATCCCAACAACGCCAGCGAGAACACCGGCAGCGCGCAGCAGCCGCGTTGGCAGTACGCCAGCCCGTTCGTGCCGGCGCCGGCGCAAAGCGACGCCGAACGTACCGGCGCGCGCATCGTCGACGGCCGGGTCTACGTCAACAACGGCTTCTGGGACACCTACCGCACCGCGTGGCCGGCCTATGTGCTGCTGACCCCGACCCGCGCCGGCGAGATGATCGACGGCTTCGTCCAGCAATACCGCGACGGCGGCTGGATCGCGCGCTGGTCGTCGCCGGGCTACGCCGACCTGATGGTCGGCACCAGTTCGGACGTGGCCTTCGCCGACGCCTGGCTCAAGGGCGTGCGCAACTTCGATGTGCGCGGGTTCTATCAGTCGGCGATCCGCAACGCGTCCAGCGCCAGCCCGCTCGCCGGCACCGGGCGCAAGGGCATCGAGCGGGCGATCTTCCGCGGCTACACCGACACCAGCACCGACGAGGGGCTGTCGTGGTCGATGGACGGCTACATCAACGACTTCGCCATCGGCGCGCTGGCCACCGCGCTGTCGCGCGAGGCCGGCGCCGACGATCCGTATCGCGATGCCTACGCCGACGATGCGGCCTATTACCGCAACCGCGCGCTGGGCTACGTCAACCTGTTCCATCCGCGCCTGGGCTTCTTCCTCGGCCGCCACCGCGACGGCCGCTGGCGTTCGACCGACACCGAGTTCGAACCGACCCGCTGGGGCGGCGACTACACCGAGACCAACGCCTGGAACATGGCCTTCCACGCGCCGCAGGACGGCGCCGGGCTGGCCGCGCTGTACGGCGGACGGATCGCGCTGGGCAACAAGCTCGACCTGTTCTTCGCCACGCCCGGCACCTTCGAGACCGGCAGCTACGGCGGGGTGATCCACGAAATGCTGGAAGCGCGCGACGTGCGCATGGGCCAGTACGGCCACAGCAACCAGCCCTCGCACCACATCCCTTACATGTACGCGATGGCCGGGCAGCCGTGGCGGATCCAGGAGAAGGTGCGCGACATCATGGATCGCCTGTACGCCGGCAGCGACATCGGCCAGGGCTATCCGGGCGACGAAGACAACGGCGAGATGTCCGCGTGGTGGTTGTTCAGCGCCGCCGGCTTCTACCCGCTGCGCATGGGCTCGCCCGAGTACGTGATCGGCGCGCCGCGCTTCGAGCGCATGAGCATCGCGTTGGAGGGCGGCAAGCGCATCGAGATCCGCGCGCCCGGCGTCAGCGCGCGCAATCGTTACGTGCAGTCGCTGAAGATCGACGGCGAGCCGTGGGAGCGGTTGACCCTGCCGCATGCGCGCCTCGCGCAAGGCGCGCTGCTGGAATTCAAGATGGGGCCGATCCCGTCGAACTGGGGCAGCGCGGCCGCGGCGCTGCCCGAATCGCTGAGCGCCGACGGCGAACTGCCGTTGCCGCTGCGCGATCTGGCCCGGCGCGACAACGCCACGGTCGCCGGCTTGAACGCCAAGCAGGCCGCGGCCTTGTTCGACGACGACGCGACCACCTCGGCCCGGCTCAACGCGCCGATGCCCTTGCTGAGCTGGAACTTCAAGGCCGCCGCGACCGTGCGCCTGTACACGTTGACCTCGTCCGACAAGCCCGGCGACGCCGCGGCCTGGGCGCTGCAAGGCTCCAACGACGGCCAGCAGTGGACCACGCTGGACGAACGCCGCGACCAGAACTTCCCGTGGCGGCGGCAGACGCGCGCATTCGCCATCGCCGCGCCGCAGGCATTCTCGCGTTACCGGCTGCGGCTGGTGGGCGAGGGCGCGGGCGGGATCGAGCTGGCCGAGGTCGAGTTGTTGGGCGAGGCGAAGTAGCCCGACCGGTTGCGCCGCGAGTTTGCGGCTTCGCGGTCGCGACTCGCGTCGCTCCTACAGGTCGCCCCTGTAGGAGCGACGCGAGTCGCGACCGCGCCGACACGACCGCCGGCGCGACCGTGCGCCGCGCGTGACGCACTGCGCGCTTTAACGCCGATCCGCTAACGCCGTCGCAACGCGTGCCCACGCGGCCTGCGAAACCTTCCCGCCGCGTCCCGTTTCCTGCCCACGCCCGTCCTTCGCCGTCGTCGCGCGCCGCGCTAAGGTCGATGCGCGCGATGGTTCGCGCATGTGGTTCAACGCAAGCCCACTCCGCCGGCGCGTTACGCCGCGCCGGCCACTGCGCGGACTGGTTCCGCAAACGAGGCTGACATGGACACGAAGGGACTCACACGGCCCGGCCTGCGGCGATGCGCCGCAACGCTGGCGGCCGGTCTGCTGCTCGCCGCTCCCCTGGCGCAGGCGCAGAATTTCGAAACGTATTACGGGCAGCCCGAATGGCGCGACGCCGCCGAGGACGTCAAGTCGGTCGCCCAGTGCCCGGGCGGCGGCTCGGTCACTGTCGCCACCCGCCGCAACGGCAGTTCCGACCAGGTGCTGATCACGCGCATGGACGACAACGGCGTCAGCGACGGCGCCGCGCCGGGCACCTGGCAGCGCGCGTATCCGATCGCCGGCGCCAAGTTCTCTTCCGGCCTGGGCATCGTCGAGCTGGGCGAACGGCGCGGCTTCGCCGTCACCGGCACGGTGCGCGCGGGCGACAGTTCGCGCATCTACGTCATGAACGTGGACTGCGCCGGCAACATGGTCTGGACCACGCTGCTGGAGAACGCCGACGGCAATGCCATCGCCACCGGCTACGACCTGATCCAGAGCGGCGCGCTGACCTCCTCGGGGAAAGGCGACATCGTGGTCGTCGGCGACGAGATCGTGCCCAGCCAAGGCCGGACCTTCGGCCGTATCGTGCGCCTGGATCTGGGCGGCAACGTGATCTGGGACCAGCGCTACGACGGCCGCGAATGGCCGACGCTGCAGTTCCGCGCAGTCACCGAAAACCTCGCCGCGACCGGCGCGTTCACGGATCTGGTCGTGGCCGGCGGCGCGTCGGGCGGCGATCTGCGCAAGGCGCTGATGTTCCGCACCGACGCCAACGGCGCGCCGGTGTGCGCCACCACCCTGGGCGACGAGCGCGAGCACCGGGATTTCTACGGCCTCACCGCCTTGCTGTCGCGCGGCTACAGCGGCGACACCGTGTTGGTGGGCGAGGCGCGCGGGCCTGCGGAAGGCGCGCTGCCGCGGCCGTACCTCGCGCGCTTCGGTCGCGGCAGCTGCGATCCGAAGGCGCAGGCCGACTGGTATGCGCCCGACAAGCAGGGCTTCACCGCGTTCGATGTGGTCGAGGCCCGCAACATCGACGGCAACGACGGCGCGCTCGCCGTCGCCGGCACGATCTACGGCACCCAAGGCTTCAGTTTCGCCGCCAATCCGGCCGACCTGCGCCAGTACGCCGCCGGCCCGCTGGCCCGTCTCTACGGCAACGAGAAGCGCGAAGCGATCTACGCGATCGACCGCAAGGGCGACCGTTTCGTGCTCGCCGGCTACACCGGCGCCGACCGCGACGGCTCCGGCGATCCGCAGGACGTCTACTTCGTGCAGAGCGATCCGGTGCTCAAGACCCGCTGCGCGCAGGACTGGACGCCGCAGGGCATGGGCGTGGACCTGCCGTACAAGGACACGCGGCCGGAGCCCAAGCGCATCGACAAGTGGTCCGCGGCCGGTACCGAGCCGATCGTGGCCAGCGACTGGAAGTACGCGTGCGAGCGCGACCCGCCGAACGGCTGCCCGGGCGTGATCGACAACGGCACCGTCATGCTCGGCGTGCACGACGCCGGCTACCTCAACATCGAGTGTCCGGCGATCAAGCCCTCGATGGGCCTGTACGGCACCAGCCTGGTCGGCCTGCGGTTGATGTCGACCAACGGCGAAGCCTCCGCGCCCGGCGCGCCGTGCGAAGGCTGGGGCGTGGCCAACGCCGACCCCGCGTTGCCGATCACCGCGCACGCCTCGCGTTGCGGCACCACCGCCAATGTCGTGGCTGCGCCGCTGACGGTGCAACCGACCGCGCCGTTCGACCGGGCCACCTCGACGGTCACCGTCGGCAGCACCTTCCGCATCGTGCATCGCTTCATCCCGACCGCGGTGACGCCGTTCCTGTACCGCGTCGAGGTGTCGATCCAGAACATCGGGCGCAGCACGGTGAAGGACCTGCGCTATACCCGCGGCATCGATTACGACGTGCCGCCGAACACCTTCTCGGAGTACATCACCCTGGCCGGTTCGTCGCCGCTGCTGGTGGGCTGGAACAACAACGGCTTCACTTCGCTCGATCCGTTGGCCGCGCACCCGACCACCGGTGCGATGACCGACAACGGCCCCGGCGATCTCGGCTCGCACATGGACTTCCGTCTGGGATCGTTGGCGCCGGGCGCGACGCGCAGTTTCGTGACGTACTACGGCGCCGCGCCGACCGAAAAGCAGGCGCTCAACGCGTTGTCGTCGGTCGGAGCCGGCCTGTATTCGCTGGGCCAGCCGAACTACCTCAACGGCACTCCGTGGAATGCGCCGATACCGGGGCCGGACGGCCCGCTGCTCGGCGTGCCGAACACCTTCATGTACGGCCTGCAAACCAAGTAAGACGCTTCAGTCGTCGGCCGCGAACGCGGCCGGCGACGCCGCGCCGTCGCGTGGGCTGGCCGCCCGCGCGACGGTCGCGCGCAGATGCAGGTGCATCGCGCCGGCCAGTGCGCATGCGGCCAGCGCGGCCGCCAGAGTCAGGCTCGCGCCGGCCAGGCCGCGGGTTTCGATCAGCCAGCCGGTCGCCAGCGCCGCCAGCGGCATCGCGCCCATGGTCGCGGCCGAGAACCAGGTCATCTCGCGCCCCATCCGGCGCGGATCGGCTCTGCGCTGCAGCCACGACAGCGAGCGGATGCCGTAGTGGTTGCTTGCTGCGGCGAGCAAACCGAACGCCAGCACCGTCGCGCCCAACGGCCATGCCGCCGCGCCCCAGCCGAGCAAGACGTAGGCGAGGGCGGCCGCGAGCCAGCAACCGGCCACCCCGTACAAGATCCGTTCCATGCGCTCGGGCGGGCGCCGCGCCGCGAGCGCTGCGGCCAGCGACACGCCGAGGAACTGCGCGGCGTAGACCGCCAGATAGCGCGGATCGTGGCGCTGCACCAGCAGCACCGGCAGCAGGATCTGCACCGGGCCGAACGCGAGCAGGCTGCTGGCGAGCAGGTAGAGGTAATAGCTGCGCGCGATGGCGGGCGCGTTGACGGTCGCAGCGTTCGTCGTTGCGGCGCCGGCTTCCGCGTCGACGGCCTCGCGCCCGCGCGCCGGCCCGCGCCGGCGCAGCGCCGCGATCAGCGGCAGCGAGGCCGCCACGCATAGCGCATCGACCGCGAACGCCGCGGCCAGCGCGTGCGGGCCGGACGAGGACAGGATCAGGCCGCCGGCCAGCATCGGCATCGCCATCGTCGCCACGCTGGAGGCCAGCGCGAACACCGCATTGGCCGGTGCCAGCAGGCCGCGGCGCAGGTACAGGCCGAAGCAGGCGCGCCCCGCCGGATACGCCACCGCCCAGACGATGCCGCCGATCAGCGCCAGCGCATAGATCAGTTCCAGGCTCATCGCGTCGAACCAGGTCGCTGCGGCCAGGGTGAGGTTGATCGCCACGTACGCCGCGCGGCACCACCACAGCAGGCGCGCCGGATCGAAGCGATCGAGCGCGCCGCGGAACGCGAACAGCAAGACCAGGCTCGGCAGCGCCTCGATCGCCGCGACCGCGCCCAGGTCGAGCGCGCGGCCGCTCAGGCGCATGACCAGGAACGGCAGCGCGATCAGGGTGAACGCGGCGCCGAAGGTAGTGATCAGATTGTCGAGCAGCAGCCAGGCCGGACGCCGGTCGCGCCGGCCGATCCGCAGCAGCCGCGCGGCCGCGCTGCGGCGCGCGCTCATGCGGACGCGCTCAGGTCCGCGCCGGGCGGCGCAGGAAGAACAGTTCGCCCTCGCGTTCGACCTGGAAGCCGAACGCGGCGGCGATGGCTTCGAGCTTGGCCGCGTCCAGGCGCCAGACGGTTTCGACATCGTCCACGCCCACATCCAGGGTCCATTGCATGCCCAGCCAGTGGGTCAGGACGAAGCCGCCGGGCTTGAGCAGCCGCGCCAGCGCGTCGAAATAGCGCTCCAGATGGCGCTGGCAGCAGGCGAAGCTGGCCAGGTTGTTGTCGAGCACGCAGTCGAAGCCGGCCGCGGCGAAGCGTTCGGCGAAATCGCGGCTGTGCTTGTTGAGCAGGTGCACGCGATAGTCGCGCAGGCCCAGCGACTGGGCGTGCTCGAACTCGCCGCGGGCGACGGTGACCGACACCACCCGCGCGCGACCGTCGAGCAGGCGCGCCACCGAGGAATTGCCGGTGCCCACGTGCAGCACGTCCAGGCCGTCGAGCGCGGCGCTGCGCAGCCAGCGGTTGATCGCCGCCTGATCTTCGGTCGGCTCGCAGTTCGAATAGTCCAGCAGCGGCCAGCTCGCGCGTTCGTCGGCGCCCTGGTGGGTGTCGACGTGCGGCTCGCGCCCACAATCGATGCGGTCGGCGCCGATGTCGAAGCGCGGCTGGAAGGCGGGAACGGCGGACGCGGAAAAAGTCGGATTCATGACAGCGGCTCGGACGCGGACGGGGCGCGTCGATTCTTCGCTCATGCGCGAACACGTGTCGAGCGGCGCAGCGCGGCGTTCGCGGAACTGCACGGCGCCGTCACAGATTAAATCGTGCGCTGCTTTCATTCTTCGTTGCGAAAGCGCGGCGATGCACTGCGCTCGCGCCGCGCGGACGGCGTCGGAATTCTTCTATCGGGCACTGCGCTTTCGCGGCAGCCGATGCGAGCTTCCTTCCGCACCAGCTTCGGCCAGCGTTCCCCCCAAGCAATCGTTCCGTCCGCTCCAATCCGCAAGCTTCAGCACCAGGCGTGCGGGCGCCGCATCGCGGCCGTCCGTATCGACGCGTCCGGTCTGCCAATCAGACCCTGCGAGCCCGCAGCGCATGCGCGAATCCGCGCAGCGCCGTCGTGCCCGCGTCCGCCGGATGCGCCGCCCCATGCTCAACCAGTTCGGTTTCGATCGGCTCGTCTTCAGTCAGTTGCTGCTGACCGGCGTGGTCGGCTTTTCCACTCTGATCCTGCTCGCCTGCCTGCTGTTCCTGATCGGCTGGGGGTGCTGGCGCGGTGTGCGCCGGCCGCCGTCGCGCGTGCTGGCGCGCTATCCGTTCGTGTCGATCCTGGTGCCGTTCTACAACGAGCCCGAAGGCTCGCTGCTGGACACGCTGGAATCGATCGAAGGCAACGACTATCCCGGGCCGGTGGAAGTGCTGCTGGTCGACGACGGTTCGACCAACGCCACCGCCGCCGCGGTCGCCGACTGGCTGCGGCAAGCGCGCGGCAAGCGCTACCAACTGATCGCGCGCGAACGCAACGGCGGCGCCAAAGGTTTGGCTTTGGACGCGGCGCTGCCGCAGTTGTCGCCGGATTCGGAAGTGGTCACGGTGATCGACAGCGACACGGTGATCCTGCCCGGCGCGCTGCGCAGCGCGGTCGAAGCGCTGTATTCCTCGCCGCGCCACGCCGCCGCCTGCGGGTTGATCGTGCCGGCCGGGCGCAACCAATCCTGGCTGCACCGGTTGCAGTTCTACGAACACATCGGCGCGCTGGCGGCGATCCGCTACGTGCAGAGCAAGCTCGGCTCGGTCAACGTGGTCGCCGGCGCGTTCTCGCTGCACCGCACCGACGTGATCCGCGAACTCGGCGGCTGGGGCGAGTGGCTGGTCGAGGACATCGCCTGGACCTGGCGCGCGCTAGCCCACGGCTATTCGATCGCCTACGCGCCCGACGCGGTGGCCTACACGATCTGCCCGACCACCTTGGGCGGCCTGTTCCGCCAACGCCGGCGCTGGGCGCGCGGGCGCCTGGAATCGTTCCGCGTGGCCTGGCGCATCTCCTGGCCGCGGACGATGAAGATGCTGCCGTGGTGGCTGCTGTGGGCGCAGTCGGCGCTGGTGCCGACCCTGCTGCTGGCCGCGGCCGGCGCGCTGCTGTACCGCAGCCACGCGCTGCTGGCGGTGGCGGCACTGAACTGGCTGCTGATGGCCGCGCTCAATTTCGTCTCGGTGCTGCACGCGCGCGAACGGCTGCAACTGGGGCCGCTGGATCTGCTGCTGGTCTCGGTCTACAACACCGTCATCGACGTGCTGTTGCTGCCGGCCAATCTGATCGGCCTGCTCGACGAGTTGCGCGGCGGCCGCAAAAGCTGGATGACCCGCTGAGGCGCGCATGGACTATCACGCCTTCCTGGCCCAGCGTCCGCGCGCCTACCTCGGCCGCGGCCTGCCGCGCCGACGCGCGCTCGCGCTGAGTTTCGACGACGGCCCCGGCCAGGCGACGCCGGCGCTGCTGACCGCGCTGCGCGAACTGGAAGTGGCCGCGACCTTCTTCTGCATCGGTCGCCTGCTGCGCGCCTCGCCGTGGCTGAGCGCGCGCATGCTCGCCGACGGCCACGAACTGGCCAATCATTCGATGAGCCACGTCGACGCCCGCGGCCTCGACGCCGAAACCCTGCTGCACGCCGAAGTGGCTCCGGCCGCGGCCGAACTGCGCCGCGCCGGCGCCGACGCGCTGTCGGCGCGGCTGTTCCGTCCGGCCTTCGGCGAGATCCGCGCCGATCAGGTCGACCTGCTGGCGCGGCACGGCTACACCGTCGCCGGCTGGTCGATCGATCCGTGCGACTGGCTCGAACCCGACGCGCCCGGCCACGTCGACTGCGTGGCCGGCGCTGTGCTGGCGCAAACCCATCCCGGTGCGATCGTGCTGCTGCACGACGGCGACGACGACCACGGCCGGGCGCGGTCGCGCATCGTCGAGATCGTGCGCGAGCTGGTGCCGGCGCTGCGCGCGCAGGGTTATGGCTTCGTGCGGGTCGGCGATTTGTTGCGCGAGCGCGAGGCGCAGGGGGAGCTGGGGTGAGGCAGGGGGCGGGCGAGTCGCGCGCGAGTCGAGTGGCGCTGGCCTATGCGATGTCGCGGTCGCGGCTCGCGCCGCTCCTACAGGCAGATCGCAAACTTCGGTCGCTACCTGTAGGAGCGGCGCAAGCCGCGACCGCGACATCGCATAGGCCGGCACCGCTAGCTCAATGCTGCGAAATCACCGCTGCTCGTCTTAACCCGTCTGGCAGATTCACGCAGACGCGGCGGTAAACGCCAACGGCGGCAAGAGTGCAGGCAAATCCGCGCGATCCCTGCGCGCGGCCATATCGGTTCAGCCCTTGGGCCGGCTGGCCCCGCACGACAGCGCATACACCCGCACCAGCTCGCGTTTGAGCGTGGCCTGGGCCTGAGCGACCTCGGCGTCGCGCAGGCGCTGCGGGCTTAAAGGCTCGCGCGGCCACGCCGGCGCCGCGTCGGCCGCAGCGGCCGCGTCGTCGGATTCAGGAAGATCGGCTTGCCTGCGCATGCGTACTGTCCGTCTTGAGGTACCCGGCGAATCTAGCATCGTGTGGGCGCGCGGCTCAAACCCGCGCCGCGGCCGGGCGCCCTTGCGCGCGGTTTTCACCGTCGGCGGCGCTATCATCGCGGCCTGCACGAGGCAGCGGCGCGCTCGCGTATGCGGCGTTTTCCGCAGCCTGCGTCCCGCATTCATCGAACCCGAATCATCGCGAGGTAGTCCGTGGCATCCGTCGTCGCCCAACCCATCGTTGCCGGCCTGACCCGTTCGGCCGTGTTTCTCGTGGTGACCCTGCGGCCGGAGCCGCAACATCGGCGCGCCGTGCGCGCGTTGTGCGCGGACCTGGCCGGCCTGCTGCGTTCGGTCGGTTTCCGCGATCTCGACGGGCGGCTGTCGTGCATCCTGGCGTTCGGCGACCAGGCCTGGTCGCGCCTGTTCGGCGCGCCCGCGCCGGCCGAGCTGCATCCGTTCCGCGCCATCGAAGGCCGCCATCGCGCGGTGTCCACCCCGGGCGATCTGCTGTTCCACATCCGCGCCGAGCGCATGGACCTGTGCTTCGAGCTGACCCAGCAGATCCTCGCCCGCCTCGGCGAGGCGGTAGCCACGGCCGAGGAAGTGCACGGTTTTCGCTACTTCGACCAGCGCGACCTGCTCGGCTTCGTCGACGGCACCGAGAACCCGGTCGACCAGGAAGCGATCGACTCGGCCATCGTCGGCGCCGAAGATTCCGGCTTCGCCGGCGGCAGCTACGTGATCGTGCAGAAATACCTGCACGACCTCAAAGGCTGGGAATCGCTGCCGGTCGAGCAGCAGGAGCGCATCGTCGGCCGGCACAAGCTGTCCAACGTCGAGCTCGACGACGCGGCCAAGCCGTCCTACGCGCACAACGTGCTGACCGTGATCGAGGAGAACGGCGAGGAGCTCAGCATCGTGCGCGACAACATGCCGTTCGGCGATGCCAGCAAGAGCGAGTTCGGCACCTACTTCATCGGCTACGCGCGCTCGCCGCGGCGGATCGAGCGGATGCTGGAAAACATGTTCCTCGGCGACCCGCCGGGCAATTACGACCGCCTGCTCGACTTCAGCCGCGCGGTCACCGGCTCGCTGTTCTTCGCGCCGTCGGCGACGTTCCTGGCGGACGTGGAGGACGAAGACGAAGACGAACAGGCCGCGACGGCCGCCGCCGCCGCGCCCGCGGTTTCATAGGGTTCGGCGCGTACGCCGCGGTCGCGGCGCGCGCGCTTCACGCGATCATGCCGCGAGCGCGGCGGAGGACGCTGTCATGGCCAAGCACGACGACGAAGTGCCCGGAGTCAAAACCTACGAGGGTTCGGCGGGCGGTTGGGGCGCGTTGGGCGCGGTGGCGCGCGCGCTCAAGGGACAGATGGCGATCGCCGAGGACGTGCGCACGCTGATGCGGGTCAACCAGCCCTGGGGCTTCGATTGTCCCGGCTGCGCCTGGCCCGATCCCAAGCACACCTCTTCGTTCGAGTTCTGCGAGAACGGCGCCAAGGCGGTGACCTGGGAGGCGACCAGCAAGCGCGCGGCGCCGGAGTTCTTCGCCGAGCACACGCTCGCGCAGTTGTGGGAATGGTCCGATCACGCCTTGGAAGACGCCGGGCGGCTGACCCATCCGATGGCGTACGACCGCGCCAGCGACCGCTATCTGCCGATTTCCTGGGACGAGGCCTTCGCCCGCATCGGTGCGCTGTTGCGCGGCTACGAGGATCCCGCCACGGTGGAGTTCTACACCTCCGGGCGCACCTCCAACGAAGCGGCGTTCTTGTACCAGCTGTTCGTGCGCGAGTACGGCAGCAACAATTTCCCCGACTGCTCCAACATGTGCCACGAGGCCACCAGCGTCGGCCTGCCGCAGTCGATCGGCGTCGGCAAGGGCACGGTGACGCTGGAGGATTTCGACCACTGCGACGCGATCTTCTCCATCGGCCACAACCCCGGCACCAACCACCCGCGCATGCTGTCGACGTTGCGCGAAGCCTCGCGCCGCGGCGTGCCCATCGTCGTGTTCAACCCGCTCAAGGAACGCGGACTGGAGCGCTTCGCCGCGCCGCAGGACCCGGTGGAAATGCTGACATTGAGCGCGACGCCCATCGCCACGACCTATTACCAGGTCAAGGTCGGCGGCGATGTGGCGGTACTCAAGGGCATGATGAAGGCGTTGCTGGCCGCCGACGCGGCGGCCATCGCCGATGGCGGCGAAGGCTTGCTCGACCGCGAATTCATCGCCGAACACACCACCGGTTTCGAGGCCTTGGCCGCGGACTTGGAGGCGTTGGCGTGGCCGACCATCCAAGCCCATTCGGGCCTGAGCCGCGCCGATATCGAGGCGGCGGCGCAAGTCTACGCCGCGGCGAAGCGGGTGATCGTCTGCTACGGCATGGGCATCACCCAGCACCGGCACGGCACCTCCAACGTCCAGCAATTGGCCAATCTGTTGCTGTTGCGCGGCAATATCGGCCGCGAGGGCGCGGGCATCTGCCCCTTGCGCGGCCATTCCAACGTGCAGGGCGACCGCACCGTCGGCATCACCGAGATTCCCTCGCGCGCCTTGCTCGACGGGATCGAGCGCGCGTTCGGCTTCGCCCCGCCGGATTCCAGGGGCCACAACGCGGTGGAGGCGCTGCAGGCGATCGCGGCGGGGCGTTCGAAGGCGATCATTTGCCTGGGCGGCAATCTCGCCGTGGCCATGCCCGATCCGCAAACCGTGTTCCCCGCCATGCGCGGGCTGGAACTGGCCGTGCACGTGGCGACCAAGCTCAACCGCTCGCACCTGCTGACTGCGCGCGAATCGATCCTGCTGCCGTGCCTGGGCCGGACCGAGCGGGATGTGCAAGCCGGCGGCCGCCAGTCGGTGACGGTCGAAGATTCGATGTCGATGGTGCACGCCTCGCGCGGCACGCTGAAACCGGCGTCGGAGCAACTGCGTTCGGAACCGGCCATCGTCGCCGGCATCGCCCAGGCGACCTTGGCTGAAACCAAGGTGGACTGGGCCGGGTTGATCGCCGACTACGCGCTGATCCGCGACAAGATCGAAGCGGTGTTTCCCGACTTCCATCGTTTCAATGAGCGCATCGCGGTGCCCGGCGGTTTCCGCCTGGACGTGCCGGCCTCGCGGCGCGAATGGCGCACCGCCTCGGGCAAGGCCAACTTCCTGCTCTGCGCCGGGGTCGAGGAAGACCCGCGCGCCGGCGGCGCCGACGCGCTGCGCCTGGCGACGATCCGCAGCCACGATCAGTACAACACCACGATCTACGGCCTCGACGACCGCTACCGCGGCATCGCCGGGCGGCGCGACGTGGTGTTCGTGAACCCGCGCGATTTGCAGCGGTTAGGGCTGGCGCACGGCGACTTGGTCGATGTCGAGACGGTGGCGGCGCACGCAGGCGCACCGCCGCGTGCGCTGCGCGGGCAGACCGTGGTGGCTTACGAGATCGCGCCCGGTTCGGTCGCTGCGTATTACCCGGAAGCCAACGGGTTGCTGGCCTTGGACCAGTACGACGAGCGCAGCGGAACCCCGGCGTACAAATCGATTCCGGTTTCGATCCGGCGCGCGCGCTAGCGCGCCGGCCGTTGCCGCGCATGGGTGCGCCGTGGCCGCAAACGCGGCCGGGCCATGTCGCGGCGCGACGACGGCGCAGTGGGGCGAACGTTCGCGCGAGCGCTCGCGCTGGCGTGGTGCTGATTCGGCGGCCGCTGGCTCAATCGGACTGGAACTTGACCTTCGCCGACACGAAGTAGCCCGCCAGCTTCCACTTGCCGTCGACGTGCTCGAAGACGAACTTCTCCTGCCCGGTCTTGATTCGGGAGAATTCGGTCGTGATCGCGATCGTGCCGAAACGCCCGGCGATGCCGTCGATCTCGTTCTCGAACCCGAAGCCGGCGACTTTGCGCTCTCCAGGCGTGCCCGCGACGCTCCTCATCCGCGCGGCGGTGTTCCCGAACTCCTCCTGGGACGCCTGCTTGGACAGCCTCGGACTAGCCTTGGCCCATGCCGCGGTATAGCGGCCGGCGTCGAGATCTTTCGCCACGGCTTCGGCCGCGCGCAGCAATTGCAGCTGCTCGGCTTCGGTGCCGGTGTTTACGGCTTGCGCCTGCTTCTTCTGCGAGGGGCCGACTTGTACTTTGCATGCACACAGCGTCCCGGCCAGCATCGCAGCCGCCATCGACACCGCCGCGGTTCGCGCGAACCGATTGCAGGCCGTTGTTTTCATGTCTCGCCCCCGTGTCGACGGGGCCATCATAGTCGCAGGCTGCGATGGGGCGAGGCGGCGGCGGCCCTTCTTGGCGTGGGCGCAAACTGCGTCGATCCAGGCGGGGAGGGGCGCAGTCGCGCTTGCAGCAGCGTGGGCGATGCGTTCGCGAGTTTGTCGCGCAAACGAAAAAGCCGGCACTGGGCCGGCTTTTATCGCACGATGATTGGTCGGGGAGACAGGATTCGAACCTGCGACCTCTACGTCCCGAACGTAGCGCTCTACCAGACTGAGCTACACCCCGACTTCGTGAGCCGCAAATTCTAGCGATGCTGACCGGGGGGCGCAATAGGGGACGACAGAAAAATTTCATTCCGGTTGCGCCGCCCGTCCCGGATGGCCGGAAACCCGCGTGGCGCGGGGCTGCGCCCCAGCCATTATCGGCAAAGTCCGGCAAATTCCAGCGCGGGCGCCGTCCGGCGGCGCTGGACGGGGATGCGCGCGCGAGTGCGGTCCCGGGGCCGCGCAATCGCTAAACTAAGCGGCATGCCGGCGGCGCCCGCGGCGCATCCCCTCGGGGACGCCCGCCGCACCCGTTCCGGGCCCGCCCTTTCGCGCCTTTTGCAGTGATTTCGGAGTCTGTCTTGATCAAGCCTCGCACCCCGCCCGGGGTCATGGAGCTGCTGCCCCGTGACCAGATCGCGTTCCAGCGCATGCTCGACACGATCCGCCGCAATTTCGAACGCTTCGGCTTCCTGCCGGTGGAAACGCCGGTGATGGAGCTGACCGAGGTGTTGCTGACCAAGTCCGGCGGCGAGACCGAGCGTCAGGTGTATTTCGTCGAGTCGACTGGCGCGCGCGCCAACAACGCACAGGAAGGCGACGGCCGCGCCACGCCGGAACTGGCGCTGCGCTTCGACCTGACCGTGCCGCTGGCGCGCTACGTGGCCGAGCACGAGGCCGAACTGGCGTTCCCGTTCCGCCGCTATCAGATGCAGCGCGTCTACCGCGGCGAGCGTCACCAGCGCGGCCGCTACCGCGAGTTCTACCAGTGCGATATCGACGTGATCGGCAAGGACAGCCTCAGCGTGCGCTACGACGCCGAGCTGCCGGCCTGCATCTACGCGGTGTTCTCCGAGCTCGACATCGGCGCATTCACCATCCAGCTCAACAACCGCAAGCTGCTGCGCGGCTTCTTCGAAGCCCAGGGCGTGGCCGACGGCGAGCTGCAGGCGCTGGTACTGCGCGAGGTCGACAAGCTCGACAAGCGCGGCGCCGATTACGTGCGCGATGTGCTGATCGGGGCGAATTTCGGCCTGCCCAGCGACGCGGTGGACCGGATCCTCGATTTCGTCGCGGTGCGTTCCAACTCGCACGCCGATGCGCTGGCCAAGCTGGACGCGCTGGGCGAGGGCAACGACTCGCTGCGCCAGGGCGTGGCCGAGCTGCGCGAAGTGCTCGAGCTGATCCGCGCGCTGGGCGTGCCGGAGGCCAACTACGCACTGAACTTCTCCATCGCCCGCGGCCTGGACTACTACACCGGCACGGTCTACGAGACCACGCTCAACGATTACCCGCAGTTGGGTTCGATCTGCTCGGGCGGGCGTTACGAAGACCTGGCCAGCCACTACACCAAGTCCAAACTGCCGGGCGTAGGCATCTCGATCGGTCTGACGCGGTTGTTCTGGCAACTACAGGAAGCTCGGTTGGTCAGCACCGCCGACAGCAGCGTGCAGGTGCTGATCACCCAGATGGACGATGCGCACCTGCCGCAGTGCCTGGCGCTGGCCAGCGAGCTGCGCGCGGCCGGGCTCAATACCGAAGTGGTGATGGAAGCGTCCAAGCTCGGCAAGCAGTTCAAGTACGCCGACCGCGCCGGCATCCGCTTCGTGGTGGTGCTGGGCGAGGACGAAATCGCCAAGGGCAGCGCCACGGTCAAGGACCTGCGCCGCGAGGACCAGTTCGAGGTCGCGCGCAGCGAGCTCGCGCGCACCTTGCGGGTCGAACTGGAACAGTCGCGGGTCATGAAGTGACCTTGCGGCGCGCCCATCGCAGCGGCCGCGCGCGCGTTCGTCGCGCACGGCCCGCGGCGTGCGCGCGCGGTGCCGCGGGTTGCCGCGCGCATCGCCGCCATCGTCCATCCTGTCATTCGCCGCGCCGGCATCGCCCGGCGCCGGCAGCAGCATCGGCGCGAGCCGACACCCACGCCGCGGCCTTCACCCGCCGCGGTTTCCTTTTGTCTGACGCACCGACTCCCGAGTATGCGCGCCGCCGATCCGCCGGCGCCGCGCAGATGATCGCCAGGGTGCGATGCGGAGAACCCCAGCTTTGAACAAGATCCGACTCGACGGCCGCTCGCTGACGCGGTCCCAGCTCGTCGCCGTGGCTTACGGCGCCCAGGTCGAACTATCCGCCGAGCAACTGCCGGCCGTGACGCGCGCGGCCGATTTCCTGGCCGAACAGGTGCGCCGCGAAGAGCCCATCTACGGCGTGTCCACCGGCTTCGGCAGCAACGCCGACCGCCTGCTCGGCGCCCACCACCTGCGCGACCAACTGCCGGGCGCCAAGCGCTCGCCCGAAACCCTGCACGAAGAGCTGCAGCGCAATCTGATCGTCACCCACGCAGTGTGCGTGGGCGAGCCGTTCGCGCCGGAGATCGTGCGCGCGATGCTGTGCATCCGCATCAACACGCTGATGCGCGGCCACTCCGGCATCCGCGTGCAGACCTTGCAGGCGCTGACTCAGATGCTCAACGCCGGGATCGTGCCGGTGGTGCCGCAACTGGGTTCGGTCGGCGCCAGCGGCGACCTCGCGCCGCTCTCGCATCTGGCCATCGTCCTGCTCGGCGGCGGCGAAGCCTTCTTCGAAGGCGAGCGCCTGCCGGGCGCGCAGGCGCTGGCGCGCGCCGGTCTGGAGCCGGTGAAGCTGTCGTACAAGGAAGGCCTGGCACTCAACAACGGCACCGCGCAGATGCTGGCCTGCGGAGTGCTGGCGCTGAGCAAGCTGGAAGACCTGCTCGACACCGCCGACCTCGCCGCGGCGATGACCATCGACGCCTTCGCCGGGCGCCTGGGCGCGTTCGCGCCGGAAGTGCATGCGCTGCGTCCGCATCCGGGTCAGGTCAAGGTGGCCGAGAACCTGCGCAGCTTGCTCGACGGTTCGACCCTGGCCGATATTCCCTACCACCTAGTGCCGCGCTTCCGTCCGTGGCTGCCGCAGAGCTGGGACACCGAAGCCGCGCAGCAGCTGAGCTTCGACATCGGTTGGGACTGGGTGCCTTTCAGCCAGCGCCACGGTCGCGAGAAGTTCTACACCCGCTTCCGTCCGTTCCGCGGCGGCAAGAAGCACCAGCCGCAGGACAGCTATTCGCTGCGCTGCATCCCGCAGGTGCACGGCGCGGTGCGCGACGCCATCGCCCAGGCTGCGCGGGTGCTGGAGATCGAACTCAACTCGCTGACCGACAACCCGATCGTGTTCCCCGACGCGCAGGCCGAGCACGTCGAACAGCAGGTGATCTCCGCCGGCCATTTCCACGGCATGCCGCTGGCGCTGGCGATGAGCTACGTCAAGGCCGCGATCCCGGTGCTGGCGAGCATTTCCGAGCGCCGCCTCAACAAGCTGGTGGACCCGGCGACCAACGACGGCCTGCCGGGCTTCCTGATCGGCAACGAAGACGCCACCGAGTCGGGCCACATGATCGTGCAGTACACCGCCGCGGCCATCGTCAACGACCTGGCCAGCCGCGCGCATCCGGCTTCGGTCTATTCGATCCCGACCAGCGCCAACGCCGAAGACCACGTCTCGATGGGCGCGAACGAAGCGCGCCATGTGCTGGCGATGGCCGACGATCTGGGCAAGGTGCTGGCGCTGGAGCTGTACACCGCCGCCCAGGCGCTGGACCTGCGCCGCGACATGATCAACGCCGCGCGCGACCTGGCCGACCGCGCCGACGCCGCGACCCTGGCGGCGAAGGTCGCCGGCGGCCCGGTCGCCGGCACGGACGATCACGCCGGGTTCCTGGCAGAAGTCGAAGGCTTGCGCGCCGAGTTGTCGGCGGCCGAAGAGTTCCGCCCGGGCCGCGCGGTGGCCATCGCCCACGCCAAGCTGCGCGAGTCGATCGCCTTCCTCGACCACGACCGCGCGCTCGACGGCGAAGTCGCGACCGCGGTGCAACTGGTGCGCGACGGCAGCGTGCTGTCGGCGGTGCGCGCGGGTCTGCAGGACTGATCCGGTGCGGCCCCTCCCGCCTGGGAGGGGCCGCATTCGCCGCGCAAGCCGCGTTTCCCCTTGTAGGAGCGGCGCAAGCCGCGACCGCGACAATGCAACTGCGACGCGGGTTTCGACGTCGCTGCGATAGCGCAGTCGCGGCTCGCGCCGCTCCTACAGGGTCTGCGGCCGGTTTCGTTTCAGACTGTAGGAGCGGCGCGAGCCGCGACCGCGACAATACAACTACGACGCGGGTTTCGACGTCGCTGCGATAGCGCAGTCGCGGCTCGCGCCGCTCCTACAGGGGCTCCGGCCGGTTTCGTTCCAGACTGTAGGAGCGGCGCGAGCCGCGACCGCGACATAACAACTGCGACGCGATTCTCGACCCGATCGCGGCCGCACAACCGGTTCCGCCAAGCCTCGTCCAGACCGGCGCAACGCCCGTACCCCGCCGATCGGCGCTATCGTTCTACAACACCCCAGGCCACGGACAGCCGCCATGCAGGTCATCCATCACAGCGCAACCGTCTTCACCCTGGCCGGCCTGCTGACCCCGGCCGAATGCGAGGCCTTGATCGCGCAGGCCGAAGCCCACGGCTTCGAACCCGCCGGCGTGCGCACCGCCGACGGCGGCCAGAAATCGATGGCCCACGTGCGCAACAACAAGCGCGTGGTGTTCGAATCGCCGCACTGGGTCGACACGCTGTGGCAACGCCTGCGCGCCGCCGATCTGCCGGCGCTCGACAACGAAATCCCCGCCGGGCTGCCGCGCGCATTGCGCTTCTACAAATACGGCCCGGGCCAGCGCTTCCGCATGCACAAGGACGGCCCCTGGAGCGAGGACGGCCGGTCGAGCAAGCTGACCTTGCTGGTCTACCTCAACGACGGCTTCGTCGGCGGCGACACCGCGTTCCGTGGGTTCCGGGTCGAGCCGCGCGTCGGCGACGCGTTGCTGTTCGTGCACGACACCTGGCACGAAGGCTCGGCGGTGGAGCAGGGCGTGAAGTACGCGCTGCGCTCGGATGTGATGTACGCGCCGCCGGCGTGAGCCGAATGCGGCGCGTTTAGGCCGCCGCGCCCCACATCCGCACGCAATCGCGCCCGCCGGCCTTGGCCAGGTACAGCGCCTGGTCGGCGAATTGCAGCGCCGCTTCGACGCCGAGGTCCGAATCCGGCGCGATCTCGTGCACGCCGATGCTGGCGGTGACCGGGATGTCGTGGCTGCGGCTGGGGCAGGGTTGGGCGCGCAGGCGCAAGCGCAGGGTTTCGGCCACGCGCGAGCCCGCTTCCAGGTCGTGATCGGGCAGCACGGCGACGAACTCCTCGCCGCCGAAGCGCGCCAGCAGCGCGTGGTGCGGCGCCAGCGTCTGCGAAATCAGCCCGGCCGCCCAGCGCAGGCATTCGTCGCCGACCAGGTGGCCGTGGTGGTCGTTGATCTGCTTGAAGTGGTCCAGGTCGATCATCATCAGCGCCAGCGGCCGCCGCTGCCGGCGCGCGCGGTGCAGCAAGGATTCGAACGCCTCGCGGAAATGGCTGCGGTTGTGCAGCCCGGTCAGGCCGTCGCGCTGGGCGGTTTCGCGCAGGCGGTCGTGGGCTTTTTCCAACTGCGCCAGCGCGGTGCGCAGCTCGCCGGTGCGCTGCTCGACTTTCTGTTCGAGCTGTTCCTTGGCCTCGCGCACGATCCGTTCGTTCTCGTTGCGCAGCGAGGCGTAGCGGTAGCCCAGCGCCACCGACAACAGCAGCATTTCCAGGGCCGAGCCGATCTGCACGCCGTATTCGGTGATGAACACCTTCGGCAGCAGGTCGAAGGCGATCGCCGCGAACATGCCGGTGCCGAGCAGGAACGCCGACCACGCCAGCAGGAACAGCCGCGCCGGCTTGTAGCCGCGGCGCAGCGCCGCCACGCTCGCCACCGCGATCCAGCCGATGCTGACGAACACCGCGGCCGAGGCGATCGGGGTGACGATGCGATAAGGCGCCTGGGTCGCGATCAGCCCCAGCAGCACGAAGAAGGCGATCATGCCCCGGCCGACGTAGTCGCCCAAGCGCCAGCGTTGCGACAGGCCGAGGAATTCGCGCGCGAATTGCTGCATGCCGACCTGGGCCAGGCAGATCGACAGCGGCACCGAGTGGTCGGCCAGCCACGGCGAGTCCGGCCATAGGTATTCGAACCCCAGGCCGTTCAAGGTCAGCAGCACCAGGCCGAACGCGCAGATGTGGAACAGATACCAGAAGTAGCTCGAATCGCGCAGGCTCAGCCACAGCACCAGGTTGTAGAAGAACAGCGCCAGCAGGATGCCGTAGTAGATGCCGATGCCCAGTTGCGCGTCGCGCGATTGTTCGGTGAAGGCGCTGGGCGTGTACAGGGTCAGCGGCACCTGCATCGAGCTTTGGCTCTGCACTCGCACGTACACGTCCACGCGCTGGCCGACCGGCAGGTCGATCCAGAAGTTCGGATGGCGGTAGCGGATCGCGCGCGAGTCGAACGGCAGGTTGTCGCCGCCGCGCTGGTGGCGGACGCCGCCGTCGTCGCTGTGGGTGTAGACGTCGATGCGGTCGCTCAGGGCGAAGCCCTGCACCAGCAGCCAGCGCGGCGTGTCGGCGTCGGCGTTGCGCGCGGCGAAGTGGAACCAGTAGGCGCCGCGCTGGAAGCCGAACGAGCTGTTGCCGCCCGGCAGCAGGCGAAAGCGCCCTTCGACCCGTGCGCGTTCGGCGCCGGGCAAGTCGAGGCGGCCGCCGGGGTCGTGGTAGTAGCCGGTGAACGGGGCCAGTGCGACCTCGGCGCTGTGCCGGTCGAGGTCGAGCAGGCTCTGCGCCGCGGCGGCCGGAACCCCGCCCGACAGCAACAGGCAGAGCAGCAGCCACAGCCGGAACAACGGCGACGGGCGCGCGGAGCGGGCGGGAGTCGTATTCATCTTCCTTGGACCGGAACCTTCCTTGGGCCTGCCGGCGCAGGCCGTCGCGCCGGTGAGGGAGGGGCGGCGGCGCCGGTGGACGGCGCGCGACGCGTGCCTGGAGTCTTAACGCAAATCCCGGGCCATGCAGGCCGGGTTGACGGACGGCGGTTTCGCGAGCTAATGTATTAACGCGTTATCACATTAATGCATTAGTTCGCTCTCTCGTACAGGTAGATGCGTCCAGGGGTGTCCGGCGAGACGCCGGCCCGCTGGATCGCTCGCCATGGTTGGGCGGTCCGATGAGCCTCGCCCCGCCGGGTCCAGATTCGCTTCCCCGTTCATCCATCCTTTCCTTCAGCCGTCCAGCCCTCCTCCATGAAACGCCGCACCGCCACCACCGTCGAAGCCTACGCCGAAGACTCTCTGGCCGAACTCGCCGCGACCTTGTCCGCGCTGCGCTCGCCCGAGCAGGTGCGCGCGTTTCTCGAAGACCTGTGCACGCCGGCCGAGCTGGAGGCGATGAGCGACCGCTGGCGGGTCGTGCCGCTGCTGGAAGAGGGCGTGCCTTATCGCGAAATCCACGACCGCACCCAGGTCAGCGTGACCACCATCGGCCGCGTCGCGCGGGTGCTCGAGCGCGGCGCCGGCGGCTATGCCGCGGCCCTGCATCGGCGCGGCCTGCGACATCGCTGACGGCCCGTTCCGTCCGCCGCCGGCGCTGCCGCCGGCCCTGGCCCGCACCGCCGCCCGCCCACGCCTTCTCCCGAGACCGAGTCCATGAGCCCTCCCGCCAGTGCCGCCGCACGCGACCGCCTGCGCATCGCGATCCAAAAGTCCGGCCGCCTCGCCGATCCGGCGCGCTCGCTGCTCGCCGCCTGCGGCCTGAGCTGGCGCGAAAGTCGCGACCGTTTGTTCTGCTACGGCGAAACCCTGCCGGTGGACCTGCTGCTGGTGCGCGACGACGACATCCCCGGCCTGATCGCCGACGGCGTCTGCGACCTCGGCGTGGTCGGCCGCAACGTGCTGCTGGAACAGGACGGCGACCGCCGCGGCAACGGCCGCGCGCCGGCGTTCCGCGAATGGCGCGCGCTGGGTTTCGGCGGCTGCCGCCTGTCCATCGCCGTGCCCGACGCGTGGCAGTGGCAGGGGCCGCAGGATCTGTCCGGCAAGCGCATCGCCACCAGCTACCCGGCGCTGTTGTCGCAGTGGTTGGCGCAGCAGGGCATCGATGCGCAGGTGGTGCTGCTGTCGGGTTCGGTCGAAATCGCCCCGCGTCTGGGCCAGGCCGAGGCGATCTGCGACCTGGTCTCCAGCGGCGCCACGCTGTCGGCCAACCAGCTCAAGGCGGTGCAGACCCTGGTCGAAAGCGAGGCGGTGCTGGCCGGCCCGGTCGACAAATTCGACGACGTGCGCGGCGAACTGGCCGACCTGCTGCTGCGCCGCCTCGACGGCGCGCTGCGCGTGCGCAACAGCAAGCTGCTGATGTTCCAGGCGCCGCGCGATCTGCTGGCCGAACTGCTGCCGCTGCTGCCCGATGCCGAGCAGCCCACGGTGATGCGTCTGGACGACGGCGACGATGTCGCCCTGCAGGCGCTGTGCCACGGCGCAGTGACCTGGCAGCGGCTGGAAGAACTCAAGCGCGCCGGCGCGCGCGGGCTGATGGTGCTGCCGGTGGAGGGCATGCTGGCATGAACGCCCGGGCCGCCATGCAACGCTACGAATGGAGCGCCCTCGACGCCGGGCAGCGCGCGCAGGCGCTGCGCCGGCCGGCGCAGGAAACCCGTCAGACCACCGCCGATGCGGTCGCCGCGATCCTGGCCGAAGTGCGCGCCGACGGCGACGCCGCGCTGCGCCGCTTCGGCGAACGCTTCGACGGCGCCGCGCCCGAGGCCTTCGCCGTCTCCCAAGCCGAATTCGCTGCTGCCGAGGCCGCGGTAAGCGCGCCGCTGCGCAACGCCATCGACGAAGCCGCGCGCCGGATCGAACGCTTCCACGCCGCCGGCATGATGCCCGGCTATGCGCTCGACACTGCCGAGGGCGTGCGCTGCGAACGGATCCTACGGCCGATCCCGCGGGTCGGCTTGTACGTGCCGGCCGGCTCGGCGCCGCTGCCGTCGACCGCGCTGATGCTGGGCGTGCCGGCGCGTCTGGCCGGCTGCCGCGAAGTGGTGCTGTGCACGCCGCCGCGCAAGGACGGCAGCGCCGATCCGGCGGTGCTGTGCGCGGCCCGGCGCTGCGGCATCGGCACGGTCTACAAGGTCGGCGGCGCCCAGGCGATCGCGGCGATGGCCTTCGGCACCGCAACCATCGGCAAGTGCGACAAGTTGTTCGGGCCGGGCAACGCCTATGTCACCGAGGCCAAGCGCCAGGTCGCGCTGCTGGAAGGCGGCGCGGCGATCGACATGCCGGCCGGGCCGTCGGAGGTGCTGGTGATCGCCGACGCCGGCGCGCGCGCCGATTTCGTCGCCGCCGATCTGCTGTCGCAGGCCGAGCACGGGGCCGACTCGCAAGTGATCCTGCTCAGCGACGACGCAGCCCTGCTCGACGCGGTCGATAGCGAACTCGAACGCCAACTGGCGCGGCTGTCGCGCGCCGACACCGCGCGCGCCGCGTTGTCCAAGTCGCGCTCGATCCAGGTCGATTCGATCGCCACCGCGATGCAGGTCAGCAACCGCTACGCGCCCGAGCACCTGATCCTGGCCCTGCGCGACGCACGCGCGTGGCTGGCCAAGGTCGAGGCCGCCGGTTCGGTGTTCCTCGGCGACTGGGCGCCGGAAGCGCTCGGCGATTATTGCAGCGGCACCAACCACGTCCTGCCGACCAGCGGCGCGGCGCGTTATGCCGGCGGGCTCAACGTGTCCAGCTTCCAGGTCGCGATCACCGTGCAGGAAGTGCAGCCGCGCGGGCTGCTGGAAATCGGCCCCTGCGCGGTGATCCTGGCCGATGCCGAGGGCCTGGACGCGCACCGCGAGGCGGTGGCGCTGCGCTTGGCCGCGCTGGCCGACGCGCCGGCGCAGGCGCGCCGCGCCTGAGCGAGTCCGCCCGGCCGCACGCCGGGCGATTGCACCTTCCAAGCAGAACTGATCCGGTCCTCCCCGCCATGTCCCAGACCCGCGACGACAATCCCCTCGACCTGCTGCGCGACGACCTGCGCGATTTCGCCGGCTACAAGTCGGCGCGCAGCGACACCCGCAGCGGCCGGGTCTGGCTCAACGCCAACGAGGCGGCCTGGCCGAGCGTGGCCGATTGCGACGGCGCGGTGCGCCGCTATCCCGACCCGCAGCCGGCGGCGCTGCGCGCGGCGCTGGCGCGGCTGTACGGCTGCGCACCTGAGCAGTTGCTGGCCGGACGCGGCAGCGACGAGGGCATCGACCTGCTGGTGCGCGCGTTCTGCCGCCCCGGCGGCGACGCCATCGCGATCGCGCCGCCGACCTTCGGCATGTACGCGGTCAGCGCGCGCCTGCACGGCGTGCGCGTGGTCGAAACTCCGCTGCGCGACGGCGCCGACGGCTTTTCCTGCGATTTCGACGCGCTGGCCGAGGTGGCCGAGCGCGAGGGCGCCAAGTTGGTGTTCGTGTGCTCGCCGGGCAATCCCTCCGGCACCTTGCAGCCGCTGGCGGCGATCGACGCGCTGGCCCAGCGCTTGAGCGGCCGCGCCCTGGTCGTGGTCGACGAGGCCTACCTCGAATTCGCCGACGGCGACTCCGCGACCACCTTGCTGGCGCGGCGCCGCAACGTCGCGGTGCTGCGCACATTGTCGAAGGCGCATGCGCTGGCGGCCGCGCGCATCGGCAGCGTGATCGCCGACGCCCAGGTCGTCGCTGCGCTGCAGCGCTGCCAGGCGCCGTACCCGTTGCCCACGCCGTGCGTGAACCTGGCCTTGCGCGCGCTCGGCGAAGTGCCGGGCAATACCACCAAGGCGCGCGTGGCCACCGCGATGAGCGAGCGCGAACGTTTGTTCCAGGCGTTGCGCGCGCTGCCCGGCGTGCGCCGGGTCTATCCCTCGCAGGCCAATTTCCTGCTGGCGCGTTTCGACGACGCCCAGGCCGCGCTCGATGCCTTGCTCGACGCCGGCGTGGTGGTGCGCGACTTCCGCCACGCGCCGGGCCTGGGCGATGCGCTGCGCATCAGCGTGGGCACGCCGGAGCAGAACTCGGCAGTGATCGAAGTGCTGGGCCGCGCGCTGCGCCGCAGTGGGGTGGCCGCATGAGCGCGCTCAAGCCGATCCTGTTCGTCGACCGCGACGGCACCCTGATCGAGGAGCCGGCGGATTTCCAGATCGACAGCTACGCCAAGCTGCGCTTCGTGCGCGGGGCGATCCCGGCGATGCTGAAGCTGCGCGACGCCGGCTACGAATTCGTCATGGTCACCAACCAGGACGGGCTGGGCACCGAGTCGTTCCCGCGCTGGTCCTTCGACGGCCCGCACGAGCTGATGATGCAGGTGTTCGAAAGCCAGGGCATCGTGTTCCGCGACGTGCTCATCGACACCAGTTTCCCGGCCGAGAACCTGCCGACGCGCAAGCCCGGCATCGGCCTGGCGCTGCCGCTGCTGAAGGACCGCGGCATCGATTGGGAGCGCTCGGCGATGGTCGGCGATCGTGAGACCGACAACGGCTTCGCCGCCAATCTGGGCATCCGCGCGTTCCAGCTGCGGACCCGCGAGTTCGGCGGCGAGTGGGACTGGGCCGGCATCGCCCACGTGCTGGCCGAGCGCCCGCGCACCGCCAGCGTGCAGCGCAACACCAAGGAAACCCGGATCCAGGTGCGCGTCGACCTGGACCGCGCGGCCGAGCCGCAGGTCGCCACCGGCCTGGGCTTCTTCGACCACATGCTCGAACAGCTCGGCAAGCACGGCGGTTTCGCCCTGGAGCTGAGCTGCCAGGGCGACCTGCACATCGATGAGCACCACACCATCGAAGACAGCGCGCTGGCGCTGGGCCAGGCGCTGCGCGAAGCGCTCGGCGACAAGCGCGGCATCGGCCGCTACGGCTTCGAGCCGCGCGCGGGGCAGGGCGACGACGTCGCCGCGCCGGCCGCGCACGAGTTCGTGCTGCCGATGGACGAGACCCTGGCGCGCGCGGCGCTGGATTTTTCCGGGCGTCCGTACTTCGTCTTCGGCGGCGGCTTCGCGCGCGAGAAGGTCGGCGATTTCCCGACCGAGCTGCTGCCGCATTTCTTCCGTTCGTTGTGCGAAACCGCCGGGCTGAACCTGAATCTGAACGTGGAAGGTGATAACGATCACCACAAAATAGAGGCTTGTTTCAAGGTCGTCGCACGCGCGCTGCGGCAGGCCATCGCCCGTCAAGGGCGCGAACTCCCGAGTACCAAGGGAGTTCTGTGATGACGGTTGTAGCTGTCATCGATTCGGGTGGGGGGAACATCGGCTCGGTGCGTTATGCATTGGAGCGGCTGGGTGCGCGGTCGATGTTGACCGCGGACCCCGCGATGATCGCCTCAGCCGATCGCGTGATTCTGCCGGGCGTGGGCGCCGCCGCCCCCGCGATGGCCCGACTGCGCGAACTCGACCTGGTCGCCACGATCCGCCGCTTGCAGCAGCCGCTGCTCGGGATCTGCCTGGGCATGCAGCTGTTGTACGAGTCCTCGGAGGAGGGCGAGGTCGAATGCCTCGGACTCCTTCCGGGCCGTATCACCAGGCTGCCCACCGGACCAGGAGTACGAGTGCCGCATATGGGATGGAATCTCCTTCAGAAGCATGAATCGGCCTTAGGCGAACGCTTGCTGGCCGGTATCGGCGAGCGCGATCAAGCCTATTTCGTGCACAGCTACGCCGCCCCCGTCACCGCCGACACCTTGGCCAGCGCGGGCTACGGCGCCCGCTTCACCGCGGTCGCCGGGCGCGGCCGCTGCTTCGGCGCCCAATTCCACCCCGAGCGTTCCGCCGCGGTCGGTTCGCGCCTGCTCGCCAATTTCCTGGCGTTGGAGGCATGAACATGGGCAACAGCACCCTCTACCCCGCGATCGACGTTCGCGACGGGCGCGTCGTGCGCCTGCACCAGGGCGACTACGCCCAGGAAACCCGCTACGAAACCGAACCGCTGGCGCTGGCCACGCGCTACGCCGAAGCAGGCGCCAAGTGGCTGCACCTGATCGACCTGGACGCCGCGCGCTACGGCGGCTACACCCTGGCGCCGCTGCTGCGCGCGATCACCACCTCCAGCTGGATGCGCGTGCAGACCGGCGGCGGCGTGCGCAGCGAGGCCGATGTGGAAGCCATCCTCGACGCCGGCGCCGACCGGGTCGTGGTCGGCTCGCTCGCGGTCAAGGATCCGGACACGGTGATCGGCTGGCTCAAGCGCTTCGGTTCCGAACGCATCACCATCGCCCTGGACGTGCGCCAGAACGAGTCCGGCGAATGGGAACTGCCGGTGGCCGGCTGGACCCAGGACAGCGGCGTGCGCCTGGAACCGCTGCTGGAGCGCTACGCCGCCGCCGGCCTGCGCCACCTGCTGTGCACCGACGTCTCGCGCGACGGCACCATGGCCGGGCCCAACCTGGATCTGTACAAGCACATCCGCGAAATCGCCCCGGACGTGCAGCTGCAGGCCTCCGGCGGCATCCGCGACATCGCCGACATCGTCGCCGCCGACAGCATCGGCTGTTCCGGCGCGGTGCTCGGCAAGGCCCTGATCGAAGGCCGCTTCCAACTCACCGATGCCTTGAAGCAAGTACGCCGCTGCTGACCCTTATGCCCGAGAACGCCACGCCCTTGCCGACGACCACGCTCAGCCGCCGCATCGTGCCCTGCCTCGACGTGCGCGACGGGCGCGTGGTCAAGGGCGTGCGCTTCCGCGATCACGTCGACATGGGCGATATCGTCGCGCTGGCGCTGCGCTATCGCGACGAAGGCGCCGACGAGCTGGTGTTCTACGACATCACCGCCAGCCCGCAGGGGCGCAGCGTCGACCGCGACTGGGTCGAGCGGGTGTCGCGCGCGATCGACATCCCGTTCTGCGTCGCCGGCGGCATCCGCAGCGTCGCCGACGCGCGCGGCGTGCTCAACGCCGGCGCCGACAAGATCTCGATCAACACGCCGGCGCTGGAACGGCCGGATTTGATAAGCGAGATCGCGGCGGAATTCGGCGTGCAGTGCGTGGTGGTCGGCGTCGACAGTCTGCGCGACGCCGACGGCCAGTGGCGGGTGCGCCAGTACACCGGCGACCCCTCGCGCACCCAGGCCTTGCCCAAGCGCACCCTGGACTGGGTGGTCGAGGCGCAGCGCCTGGGCGCCGGCGAGATCGTGCTCAACTGCATGGGCAGCGACGGCGTGCGCAGCGGTTACGACATCGAGCAGCTGGCCGCGGTGCGGGCGATCTGCGCGGTGCCGCTGATCGCCTCCGGCGGCGCCGGCGCGATCGAGCATTTCGGCGAAGTGTTCCTGCGCGCCGACGTCGATGCGGCGCTGGCGGCGAGCGTGTTCCATTCCGGCAGCGTGCGCATTCCCGAACTCAAGCGCGCGCTGAGCGCGCAGGGCGTGCCGGTGCGGGAGTTGAACTGATGGCCGCCGCCACGCTGAGCCCGCAGGAGATCGACGCGCTGGCCTGGGACAAGCAGGACGGCCTGCTGCCGGCGGTGGTGCAGGACGCGGCCAGCCTGCGCGTGCTGATGCTCGGCTACATGGACCGCGCCGCGCTGCGGGCCACGCTCGACAGCGGCCACGTCACCTTCTTCAGCCGCAGCAAGCAGCGGCAGTGGACCAAGGGCGAAAGCTCGGGGCACTTCCTCGACCTGGTCTCGATCGAAACCGACTGCGACCGCGACACCTTGCTGGTGCGCGCGCTGCCGCACGGGCCGACCTGCCATCTCGGCCGCGACAGCTGTTTTCCCCATGCGCCAGGCGACGCGCTGGCGTTCCTCGGCGAACTCGACGCGCTGATCGCCCAGCGCGAACGCGAGCGCCCGGCCGGCAGTTACACCACCGGCCTGTTCGAGCGCGGGCTGCGTTCGATCGCGCAGAAGGTCGGCGAAGAGGGCGTGGAAACCGCGCTGGCCGCGGTGGCCGAAGACGATTCCGCGCTGGCCGGCGAAGCCGCCGACCTGCTGTTCCATCTGCAAGTGCTGCTGCGCGCCCGCGGCCTGTCGCTGGCCGATGCGGTGGCGGTGCTGCAGCAGCGTCACGGCCAGCCGCATCGCGGATTCAAACCCGCCGAGTAACCTGCCGCGTTGAAGCGGGTTTCGTCGTAGTCGCGATGTCGCGGTCGCGGCTCGCGCCGCTCCTACAGGAGCCCATGCCGCAGCCGAAGCCCCTGTAGGAGCGGCGCAAGCCGCGACCGCGACACCGCACCTGCGACGAAACCCCGCAACCCCGCGCCGCCCGCCCAATCGCGGACACCCACCGGCCTGATTGCGCCACCCCCGCCCAGCCGCCCCGCCTGGACCCGCCGCATAATGCCGGCTTCGTTCCGGAGACCGTTCCATGCGCCTGCGCGCCAGCCTGCTCGCCCTGTCCCTGCTCACTGCGATGCCCACCGTCGCGCTGGCCGCCGCGCCCGCGGCGCCGGCCGGTTCCGCGCCGCCGTGCGCCGGCGGCACGGTGTTCGAGGATCGCAACGGCAACGGCCGGCGCGATCCGGGCGAGCCCGGGCTGGCCGGGCAGCGCGTGTCCGACGGCCGCAGCATCGTGCTGACCGATGCGCAGGGCCGCTACGCGCTGCCGCCCGGCGAGCGCAGCAGCCAGTTCCTGATCAAGCCGGCCGGCTATCGGCTGGCGGCGCGCGCCGACAGCGGCCTGCCGGATTACTGGCTCAACGTGAACCCCAGCGCGCCGCCGCCGCTGAAATACGGCGGGATGCCGCAGGCCGCGCCGGGCTGCCGCGATTACGCGTTGATCCCCGACAAGCGCGCCGCGCGTAGCGGCGACCTCGACGTACTGGTGTTCGCCGATCCGCAGACCCGCAACGCTACCGAAATCGGCTACTACCGCCGCGACATCGTCGAGCCCTTGCTGGCGCAGCGCAAAGGCCGCGCGCCGCTGGCCGATCTGGGCCTGAGCCTGGGCGATATCGTCCACGACGATCTGTCGCTGTATCCGCAGATCAACGCGGTCACCGCGAGCCTGGGCGTACCGTGGCTGCACGCGCCGGGCAATCACGATCTCGACTTCGACGCCCGCAGCGACGAAGACTCGCTGCTGAGCTACCGCCACGTCTACGGCCCCGACACTTACGCCTGGGAAGAGGCGCAGGCCAACTTCGTCGTGCTCGACGACGTGATCTACCTGCCCGGTTCCAAACCCGAGTACATCGGCGGGCTGCGGCCGGAGCAGTTCGATTTCCTCCAGGCCTATCTGGCCCGCGCCGACAAGCGCCGGCTGCTGGTGCTGGCGATGCACATCCCGCTGTTCGACGCCGCGCCCGGGCGCGAGACCTTTCGCCATGCCGACCGCGAGCGCCTGTTCGGGTTGCTGCGCGAGTTCCCGCACGTGCTGGTGCTGAGCGGGCACAGCCACGCCCAGCGCCACGTCTATCACAGCGGCGACAGCGGCTGGCGCGGCGCGGCGCCGCTGCACGAGTACAACGTCGGCGCGGCCTGCGGCGCGTTCTGGTCCGGGATCAAGGACGCGCAGGGCCTGCCCGATTCGACCATGAGCGACGGCACGCCCAACGGCTACGCGCGCCTGCGCGTGCGCGGCGATGCCGGTTACGCGCTGAGCTGGCATCCGGCGCCGTCGGCCGGGCACGCGCTCGGCGCGGCGGCGGTCGCCAACGAGTATCTGCGGCTGTATGCGCCCAAGGCGCTGCGCAAGGATTCGTATCCGGTCCGAGGCGTCTACGCCAACGTGTTCATGGGCCGCGACGACAGCCGCGTGGAGTACCGCATCGACGGCGGCGCGTGGAAGCCGATGCGCCGGGTCGAGCAGCCCGATCCGGCGCTGCTGGGCGAGAACGCGCGCGACGACGCTTCCGCGCAGTTGCGCGGCTTCGACCGCGCCGCGCCCGCCACGCCCACGCCGCATCTGTGGAACGCCGGATTGCCGACCGACCTGGCCGCCGGCGAGCATGCCATCGAGGTGCGCGCGTTCGACCCCTGGCAGGGCGAACAGCGCCTGGGCACTTCTTATCGCCTGATCGAGGCCGCGCCATGACCGCCAAGCCCATCGGCCCGGCCGACGACCTGCCGGCGATCGCGTTCGCCGACGCGGCCGAGTTCGAACATTGGCTTACTTCGCCGCCGGCCAAGGCCGGGCTGTGGCTGAAGATCGCCAAGAAGGGCACGGGCGTGGTCACCTTGAACTACGCGCAGGCGTTGGAGGTGGCCTTGTGCCACGGCTGGATCGACGGGCAGAAGCGCAGCCTGGACGAGACCTATTTCCTGCAGCGCTTCGTACCGCGGCGCGCGCGCAGCCTGTGGTCGCAGATCAACATCGGCAAATGCGAGGCGCTGATCGCGCAGGGGCGCATGCGCGCCGGCGGCCAGCGCGAGATCGACGCGGCCAAGGCCGACGGACGCTGGGCGGCCGCCTACGCTTCGGCCAAGACCATCGAAATGCCCGAAGACCTGGCCGCCGCGCTGGCACAATCGGCCAAAGCGCGCCGTTTCTTCGACACTTTGGATGGTGCCAACCGCTACGCCGTGCTGTGGCGCGTGCACACCGCGAAGAAGCCCGACACCCGCGCCGCGCGCATCGCCAAGCTGATCGACATGCTCGCGCGCGGCGAAAAGATCCATCGCTAGCTCCGGCTGCCTCCTGTAGGAGCGGCGCGAGCCGCGACCGCGAAACTTCAACTGCGTCGCAACCTCGTTGCAGGCGAGCGGCCACGGCTCACGGCTGCAAACACGCGCGCGCGATCGTCAATCGCGTCGTCGCTCCATTGGCGCGGTCGCGGCTCGCGCCGCTCCCACACGGAGCAATCGCACCGCCGTCCATACGGCGCGGGCGTCGCCAGAATTGACGCAGGTTTTACGGCCCGCCGCGCGCGCTGCATAGCGCCTTTATGCCCGCGGTTCCTACAGTGGCATCCATGGCGCACCGCTCCGAGTGCGCAGCGAGTGATAACGTGTCGATCCTGATCCTGCGCGGCCCGAACACCGATGCGGCCGTCGATTCGATGGTCCCGCCGCTGGCCGGCGAAGTGCGCGCCACCCTGGTCGAACGCGCCGCCGGCGCCGGCAAGGCGCTGACGCTGCGCAGCTGCCGCAGCGAGAGCGAGCTGGTGGAATGCCTGCGCGGCATGCGCGCGGCCAACGCCGAACTGCTGCTGCTCGACCCGGGCGCCTGCCTGCCGGCCAGCGCGGAACTGCGCGGCGCGCTGCAACAGCTGCCGGTGCCGTACATCGAAGTCCACGACGATCACATGAACGCGCTGGAGCCGAGCCTGGCGCCGGACTGCGGCCGCCGCCTGCGCCTGGTCCACGGCTACTCGGCGCAGAGCTACACCCTGGCGCTGTCGATCGCGCTGGAGCACCTGGGCTGTGCGGAGAGCGGCAACGACATCCACGTCGGCACCTGAGCGGCCATGGACGCGCATTACTGCTACTTCGCCGACTACGAGATCCTGGTCGGCGGCCGGTTCATCGTCTGGGGCCAGACCACGCTCGATTACGCGCCCGGCGAACCGGGCCGTTTCGATCCGGCCGAATTGCTCGACCGCATTCGTCGCCAGGCCGCGCGCGAGCACGGTGTGGAGCGCGATGAGGTGCGGGTCAGGAATCTGAGCCGGTTGTTGTAGCCGCGCGGATTCGCTGCGGGAGCGGGCCGTTCAAAGCGCGGCGAACGCGGAATGCGGGCGCGATGATCGTTGCGGCGTAGTCGTCTTTTCGTGGTCGCGGCTCGCGCCGCTCCTACATGGGCTACCTGTAGGAGCGGCGCGAGCCGCGACTGCGACATTGCGTTTGCGACGAAGCTTGCGGAGGCCTGCGAAAGGCTCAACCTGCACGGATTGCGGGTTTCGCGCGCGGCGATGATTGCGGCGTAGCTGTCTTTTCGTGGTCGCGGCTTGCGCCGCTCCTACAGGTAGCCCATGTGGTGGCGATCAGGTCTCGATCTGGTCGAACGAAACCACCCGCACGTGGCCGTGAGTGGCTTCGCCTTCGCGCGGTTGCGGGTAGTCTTCGCGCCGGTCCACCAGCACCGTGCCCAGGCCGGCTTCGCGCGCGGCGTCGAGTTCTTCGACCACGTCGGACAGGAACGCGATCTCTTCGCCCGGCAGGCCGATGCTCTCGCGGATGCGCTGATAGCTCGCCGCCTCGCGCTTGCCGCCCACTTCGGTGTCGAAGAAGCCGGAGAACAGGTCGGTAAGGTCGCCCGCGTCGCTGTGGCCGAACAGCAGCCGCTGCGCCGGCACGCTGCCGGAGGAGTACACGTACAGGCGCAGGCCGGCGTCCTTCCAGCGCTGCAGTGCCGGCGCGGCGTCCGGGTACATGTGCGAGGTGAAGTCCGCGCTCTTGTAGCCGTCGGCCCAGATCATGCCCTGCAGCGCCTTGAGCGCGGTGTGCTTGCGGTCTTCGTCGATCCAGCCCTGCAGCACCTCGACGATCACCGAATCCTGGCAGGCGCCGCCGTTCTCCACCGCCACCACGTCGAGCCACTTGCGCACGTTCGGCTCCTTGCCTCGCGCGGCGACGAAGCCGGGCAGGGCGCGCCGCGCATACGGGAACAGGACGTCCTTGACGAAGGAAATGCTGCTGGTGGTGCCTTCGATGTCGGTGAGGATGGCGCGGATAGGCATGGGCTAGGAGATGGCCGGTAGGAGATGGGAGATAGGAGATGGGAGATAGGAGATAGAGAAAAGCGGGAGGCGAAGCGAAGGCGAATACGGCGAGGCGATGGCTTTCGCTATCTCCTATCTCCTGTTCGCCATCTCCTGCTTTCAGCCCGCTTGGCCGCGCTCGTAGCGCGGAAACTGCTGGGCGATGTCGGTCCCGGTGAAGTAACCGACCCAGCCGTCCGGCTCGGTGAAGAAGCGGATCGCGACGAAGCTGGGCTCCGGGCCCATGTCGAACCAGTGCAGGGTGCTGTCGGGCACCGAGATCAGGTCGCCTTGTTCGCACTTGATCTCGTACACGTTGGGTTCGACGTGCAGGGTGAACAGGCCCGAGCCGGCGACGAAGAAACGCACTTCGTCTTCCTTGTGGTAGTGCTCGTCGAGGAACTTGCTGCGCATGGCTTCGCGCTGCGGGTTGTCCGGGGCGATGCTGACCACGTCGACGGTCTTGAAGCCGCGCTCGACCGTGATGCGCTCGATGTCGGCGCGGTAGGCGGCCATGATCGTCTCGGGCGTGTCGCCCGGCTTGACCGGCTGCGCCGCCTGCCACTGTTCGAAGCCGACGCCGATCTTGGCCAGCTCGCGCGCGATCTCGGCTTGGTCGCTGGTGCTCAGCGCCGGGCTGTCGGGCTGGTCTTGGGGAAAAATACGCAAGCGGCTCATCGGCGCAGTCTCCGCAGTTCGAGTTCGCAACCCAGCAGGAATTCGAAGGCCTCCAGGTGGCGGCGGGCCTCGGCCATGTCGCGGCCCCAGGCGTACAGGCCGTGGCCGTCGATCAGATAGCCCCACATCGCCTGCTGGTCGAGGGTGGCGTCGACCTGGGCGGCCAGGGTCGGCATGTCCTGGGTGTTGGGATAGACCGGCAGGTCCAGCTCGGTGTCGTGGGTGGTGGTGCCGGCGAAGGCCTTGAGCAGCTCGTAGCCTTCCAGGTGCACGTGGCCCTGGCCGGAGTACAGGCGCGAGGCCACGGTCTGGGTCTGCGAATGGGTGTGCAGGACGCAGCCGATCTCGGGGTAGCGCTTGTACAGCTGGGTGTGCAGCAGGGTCTCGGCGGACGGGCGGTGGCTGGTCGCCACCGGGGCGCCGTCCAGGTCCACGACCATGATGTCCTCTTCGGTCAGCCGGCCCTTGTCGCGGCCGGAGACGGTGATGGCCACGTGCTGGCCGTCGATGCGGCGCGAGAAGTTGCTGCTGGTGGCCGGGGTCCAGCCGCGCTGGGCCAGCTCGCGCACGTTGACGATGATCTCGCCGGCGCAATGCGCCAGGCGCTGCGGGTCGTAGGGCAGGGGGCTGTTCATGCGCCCATTTTAGCGCCCGGATGTGGCGCTTGCCTCGTTTTTGCCATAACGCAGCGTTATGGCGGCAAGCCGGAGGGCGCTCTTGTGGGAGGGCCTTCAGGCCCGATGCTCTTGTCTCAGATCGCCGCGATCCGACCGGAGAGCCTCGGGCCTGAAGGCTCTCCCACAAACGCTGAAACACCAGGCCTGAAGGCTTTTCCAGAAAAACGAAAGGCCGGCCCCGGGGCGCCCGGGGCCGGCCTTCGCGGGGAGCGCTGCGCTCAGCGGCCCTTGGCGAGGAAGCTGTGGCGGTAGCCGTAGGCGAAGTAGATCGCGAAACCGATGCCGGTCCAGACCCCCATCAGCATCCAGTTGTGCGCGCTCATCGTCGACAGCAGCACCAGGCAGCTGAGGATGCCGCTGATGCAGATCGGCCAGGCGAACGGGATCCGGAACGGCCGCGGCAGGTCGGGCTGGGTGCGGCGCAGGATCAGCACGCCGGCGCAGACCGCGGCGAACGCGATCAGGGTGCCCATCGAGGTCATGTCGCCGAGGATGTCGAGCGGGAACAGCGCCGCCAGCAGGGCGATGCCGATGCCGGTGATGACGGTGTTGATGTGCGGGGTGCGGTGCTTGGGATGGATCTTGGTGAACACCGGCGGCAGCAGGCCGTCGCGGGCCATGATCATGAAGATGCGCGGCTGGCCGATGATCATCACCAGCACCACCGACGACAGCCCGACCAGGGCGCCGACTTCGACCACCACGCGCAGCCAGTTCAGCGCCGGGTGCGCGGCGATCGCGGTCACCACCGGCTCGTCGGTGCCCAGGGTGTAGTAGGGCGCCAGGCCCGTCATCACCGCGGCCATGGCGATGTACAGCACGGTGCAGATCGCCAGCGAGGCCATCATGCCGATCGGCATGTCCTTCTGCGGCTTGTGCGATTCCTGCGCCGCCACCGACACCGCCTCGAAGCCGATGTAGGCGAAGAACACCATCGAGGCGCCGCGCAGCACGCCTTCCCAGCCGTACTTGCCGTGGCCCTGCGATTCGGGGATGAAGGGCGTCCACAGCTCCGGGTTGACGTACTTCCAGCCGACCACGATCACCAGCACGATCAGGCCCGACTTGAGCACCACCATGGCCATGTTCATGGCCGAGGACTTGCGGATGCCCACATAACACAGCCAGGTCAGCAGCAGCACGATGGTCGCGGCCGGGATGTTGGCGATGGCGCCGGTCGGGCGCAGCTTGGCGTCCAGCGGCGCCTGCGTCAGCGCCGCGGGCAGCGTTATGTCGAAGTGCTGCAACAAACTCAGGAAGTAGCCGGTCCAACTCACCGCCACCGCCGAGGCGGACACGCCGTACTCCAGGATCAGCATCCAGCCGATGAACCAGGCCGCCAGCTCGCCCAGGGTGGCGTAGGTGTAGGTGTAGGCGCTGCCGGAGACCGGCACCATCGCCGCGAACTCGGCGTAGGCCAGGGCGCAGAAGGTGCAGCAGATCGCGGCGAGGATGAAGGACAGCATGATCGCCGGGCCGGCGTGCTCGGCCGCGGCCTTGCCGGTGATGACGAAGATGCCGCCGCCGATCACCGCGCCGATGCCCAGCGCGGTCAGGCCCCAGGGCCCGAGGGTGCGGTGCAGGCTCAGCCCTTCGGCCTCGGTGTGGGCGGCGTGCGGGTGTTTGGTCGCCCGGAGTTGTTCCAGCATGGTGGTTCGTCCTGGTGTTGCGTCTATCCGCGCGCTGCGATCCTTCGGTCGTCATTCCCGCGAGCGCGGGAATCCAGGGCTTCACCGAGGCAAGACTCTGAAGTCTCTGGATTCCCGCGTTCGCGGGAATGACGGCTTCAAGCGAAGTCTCCGACGATGGAGCCGGACGCGATAGAAACGTGCCGCTGTAAAAGGAAAAAGGCCGGCGGGTTATCCCGCCGGCCTCGAATCATGGATGCGCCGGATTCAGGCCTTGCCGCCCGCCGCCTTGCGCAGCTTGCTGTTGTGGTAGCCGTAGCCGAAGTAGATCAGCATGCCGATCGCGGTCCAGCCGGTCATCAGGTGCCAATGCTCGGAGAACGGCTTCCAGAACAGGTACAGACAGGCCACCGCGCCGAGCGGGCAGACCACGACCGCCAGCGGCACGCGGAACGGACGCGGCAGGTCGGGGCGGGTGTTGCGCAGGATCAGCACGCCGACGCAGACCGTGGCGAACGCCAGCAGGGTGCCCATCGACACCAGCTCGCCGAGCAGGCCGATCGGCAGCAGGCCGGCCAGGATGCAGGCGAACACGCCGACGACGATCGTGCCCACGTACGGGGTCTGGAACTTCGGATGCACCTTGGCGAAGAACTGCGGCAGCAGCCCGTCCTTGGCCATCGAATAGAAGATGCGCGGCTGGCCCATCAGCATGACCAGGATCACCGAGCTCAGGCCGGCGATGGCGCCGACTTCGACCAGCAGCTTGAGCCAGCCCAGCGCCGGATAGGCTTCCAGCGCGGTCGCCACCGGCTTGGGCGTGCTCAGCATGTGGTACGGCAGCAGGCCGGTCAGCACGCCGGAGACGATGATGTAGATGACGGTGCAGATCACCAGCGAGCCGAGGATACCGATGGGCATGTCGCGCTGCGGATTCTTGGCCTCGCCGGCGGCGGTGGAGACCGCGTCGAAGCCGATGTAGGCGAAGAACACCACCGAGGCGCCGCGGATCACGCCGTCGATGCCGTACTTGCCGGGGCCCTGGCTTTCCGGAATGAACGGCACCCAGTTGTCCGGGTTGACGTACTTGGCGGCGAACGCGACGAACAAGGTGATGACCACGACCTTGATCGCCACGATGATCGTATTGATGAAGGCCGACTGGGTGATGCCGACGTAGCACAGGCCGCTGAGCGCGGCGACGATCGCCACCGCCGGCAGATTGACCAGGCCGCCGGTGTAGACGAAGGCGCCGTCGACCATGTTGAGCGGCGCGGTCGACAGCGACGCGGGCAGGCCGACGCCGAAGCTGGTCAGCAGGCTGTTGAGGTAGCCCGACCAGCCCACCGCGACGGTGGACGCGGCGAACAGGTATTCCAGCACCAGGTTCCAGCCGATGAACCAGGCGACGAACTCGCCGAGCGTGGCATAGGAATAGGAGTAGGCGCTGCCCGACACCGGCAGCATCGCCGAGAACTCGGCGTAGCACAGGCCGGCCAGGGCGCAGGCGAAGCCGGCGATGACGAAGCTCAGCACGATCGCCGGGCCGGCGTGTTCGGCCGCGGCGTGGCCGGACAGGACGAAGATGCCGGCGCCGATGACCGCGCCGATGCCCAGCATCACCAATTGGGTCGCGGTCAGAGACCGTTTCAGCGTTGCCTCGCCTTGGAGGCTGCCCTCTACGGGCTCGCCGGCGTCCACATGGCCGGCGGGTGCCACCGGCTTGGTGATGAACAGGCCTCTCGACATCGAACTCCCCTCTCTCTCGTAAGAAGTGATCTGTGCCCGTCGTTCTGGCGACGACGTGACCGACCCCGGTACGGGGCGGCGGGCCACCTTAACTCAGGGTGTAAATAAGCGGCAAGCGCACACGGTCATGGTCCGGGCGGCGATAATCCCGACTCCCGTTCCTGAATCGCCAGCCCGTCTCCATGCCAGCGCAACGCCCCGACGCACTCGCCGAACTTCGTTCCGAACTCACCGACTATGCGCGCCGCTGGCCGCAAGAAGCCGAACATACGGCGCCGTTCCTGCAATTGCTGGCCGAGGCCGAGGATTTCGACGCAGCGCGTGATGCAGCGCAACATATGCCGGCCGACCCGTTCCGCCGCGAGCGCCTGGCCGGCCACTTCACCGGCGGCGCCTGGCTGGTCGACCGCGCCGGCGCGCGCGTGCTGCTGACCCACCACCGCAAGCTCGGCCGCTGGCTGCAACTGGGCGGCCACGCCGACGGCGACCGCGACATGGCCGCGGTGGCGTTGAAGGAAGCCGAGGAAGAGTCCGGCCTGAGCGGCCTGAGCGTGGACGCGGAACTGTTCGACCTGGACCGCCACTGGATTCCCGAACGCCGCGACGTGCCCGGCCACTGGCACTACGACCTGCGTTACGTGGTGCGCGCCGGCGACGACGAAGCCTTCGTGGTCAGCGAAGAATCGCTGGACCTGGCCTGGCGCGGGATCGGCGACGTGCTGAGCGACCCCGACAGCGACGAATCGATGCGGCGGCTGGCGCGCAAGTGGCTGGCGCGCGCGGGCTGAGCGCGACGTACACGCGTCAATGCCCGGATTGCGGCGCGCGGATGCGGGTGCGCGCGGTCGATCTGCTCGGCTGCTTCGGCGCCTTCAGCCAGTGCGCGACGTGCAAGCGCAGGTCGAACCCTTCCTTGATCGTCTCCAGCGCGATCGCTGAGTGCGCGTGGGCCGGCGGCGGTTTCGTCGCGCTGCAAACGCTGCACGCGGCCGAGCGCGCGCTGGGCGCGCCGGCGCCGCTGTGGTCGTGGGGCTTGATGTTCGTTGCCGGTTTCGCGGCGATGCTGGTCGTCTGGCTGGCGCTCGCGCATAGCGTTTGTTTCCTGCGCGCGTTGCTGACGCGCTAGCGCGGCAGGGTTCGGCATTGGCCTTGAGGCGGCGACCGCCAGTCGCGGCCCGCGCCTACGCCGCGCAAGCAACTGCGCTACGCTGAACCCCCCATCCGCCCGCGCTGCCGCATGTCGACCAAACGCTCGGCTCTGAACGAAACCGGCTTCGGCGGCGATTTGCGCGGCATCGGCCGGCTCACCGTCGACGCGATCACCGGCGTCACCGATCTGGTCGAATCCGTCCACGCGACCATCGCCGCCTTGCCCGGGCCGCTCGGCGCGCCGGTGTACGACCCGACCCGCGGCCTGACCGGGCAGGTCTATCGCGGCGTGCGCGGCATCACCCGCCTGGTCGGCGGCGCGCTCGATCTGGGGCTGGCGCAGGTCGCGCCGTGGCTGGACCGGATCGACTCGCTGCCGCAACGCGACGCGGCGATCAGCGCGCTCAACGGCGTGCTCGGCGATCACCTCGACGACACCGGCAACCCGCTGGCCATCGGCATGCGCCTGTGCAGCGGCGGCCGGCCGTTGCCGTCGGGCCGCAAGGCCTTGAGCGCGGCGCTGCCGCAGGCCAGCGGCAAAGTGCTGGTGCTGGTCCACGGCCTGTGCATGAACGATCGGCAGTGGCGCTGGAACGGCCACGACCACGGCGCCGCCCTGGCCCACGACGCGGGTTGGACGCCGGTCTATCTGCGTTACAACAGCGGCCGCCGCATTTCGCGCAACGGCCGCGATTTCTCGATCCAGCTCGAGCGCTTGCTGCGCGATTGGCCGGTGCCGGTGGAGCGTCTGGCGATCGTCTGCCACAGCATGGGCGGCCTGGTCGCGCGCAGCGCCTGCCACGCCGCCGCGCAGGCGCGGCATGGCTGGATCGATACGCTCGACAGCCTGGTGTTTCTCGGCACGCCGCATCAGGGCGCGCCGTTGGAACGCGCCGGCAGCTGGTTCGATACGGTGATCCAGCTGAGCCCGTACACCGCGCCGTTCGCGCGCCTGGGCAAGATCCGCAGCGCCGGCATCCAGGATCTGCGCCACGGCAATCTGCTCGATTCGGATTGGCGCGCGCATGCCGACCGCAAGCGCGCCGGCGCCGACGCGCGCGCCGACACCCGCACGCCGGTGCCGTTGCCCAAGGGCGTGCGCAGCTACGCGATGGCGGTGTCGACCGACGCGCGCGCCGCGCGCGATGCGGGCGAGCAACGCCGCGACGATCCACCGTCGGGCGACGGCCTGGTGCCGGTCGCCAGCGCGCTGGGCCAGCACCGCAATCCCGCGTTCGACCTGCGCATCCCCGCGTCGCGGCAGTGGCTGGGCTACGGGCTGCATCATCTGGACCTGCTCGGCGATGCGCAGGTTTATGCGCAACTGCGGCGCTGGCTGAAACCCGGCCGCCGATAGCGATAGGCCGCGCCGGTTGCGCATGCGTCGTTCCGGGTCGCCGCTTGCGGGTGCGGCCGCACTGCGCCGCGATCCGGGCCCTTCTACGCGTGGCTTGCGTCGAATGCACAGTGGCGCGGTCGCGGCTCGCGCCGCTCCTACAGGAAGCCGCCGCAACCGCGCGAATGCCGGATCGCCCCCTGTAGGAGCGGCGCAAGCCGCGACCGCGCCAACCCAACCACGACGAACCCGCCCTCGGGCGACGCGATTGCAGCGCGAGCGAGCGGCTACCGCCTGCGTGCGGACACGCTGCGCCAAGGCCGCTGTTCGCTGTCGATGAAGCTCTCCCATTCCACCGCGAACCCGGCCCGTGCCAAGCGCTCGTCCAGCGCCGCCGCCGACCAGCGCACCACCCGGTAGTCGCCCGCGTCGCCTTCCCATTCTTCGCCGTCGCCGAGCATGTGCGACAGCAGCATCGCGCCGTTCGCGGACAACCCGCGCGCGAGCTTGGACAAGACGCCGTCGAGCTGATCGCGCTCGAAGTGCTGGACGACGTAAAGCATCAAGATGCCGTCGTAGGTCGCATCGATCTCGTCGGTCAGCAGATCGAATGGGTACGCCTGCTTGCCGCGCTCGATCTGAAACTGCACGAACGCTGCGGTGACATCGGTGCGGCGCACCTGCGCGCCCAGGGTTTCGAGGAAGTCGGCGTCCCAACCCGGCCCCGAACCGATGTCGAGCACCCGCGCCGGCGGCGCGAGCGCGGCGGCGAAGCGGCGCAAGTCCTCGGCCGCAGGCTCCGACGGCGTGGACGACACCGCTGCGGCGTAGCCGCGCGCATAGCCTTCGTACGCCGCGACGGTGCGGCGGTTGTTGCGGCGGTCGGCGGCGCTCATCGGCAGGCTCCGGCTCAGGCTGGCCTGCAACGTAGCAGAGCTCGCGCGGGCGGGTGAGGGCGTTGCGCCTGGATTCGGTATGCGAAACGCAGGGGCCAAGGAAACAGGCGATGACGGGGCGCCGGGGAAGCGCCGAAGCTGCCTCCCGACTATTCCCCGTTCCCCTTGTTCCCTTCACTGCGTTCGCGCAGCGCCGCGCTCGCGCGGCGCCGCCGAAATCAAACCCCGATCGCCGGATCGCTGACGCTGTCCTCGCCGTTCTCCGCATGCCCGGCGAAGCGGCGCAGATAGCCGCTGTCCTTGTTGGAGGTGACGCTGAGGTCGTACCAGCGCTTGCCGCCCGCCAGCGGCCAGCTGTCGCTGCGCTTGGCGCCCGGCGCCAGCGTGTAGGTGCGCGCGGCGGCGCTGCTGTAGCGGTTGGGTTTCAGGGTCAATGTGCACGCGGCCTTGCCGGTGTTGACCAGCTCCAGCAGCAGGCGGCCGCCGGCGACATCGTGGCGCACCGTCACCTCGGGGTTGGCGCCGTCGGCCGCCAGCGCCTTGTTGAGGTCGCCTTTGAACGCGCGCAGGAAACCGTTCGGCCCGTATGCCGACAGGTCGTAGATGCCTTGGCTGTACTGCTTCGCGCTCCAGTAGTCCGACAGCGCGGTGCCTGCATCGAGCGTGTAGTACCACGGCCCGTCGCTGCGATTGCCGGCATAGACGTTGAAGCAGGCGCCGGCCACGCCGCTGTTGCCGAAGTCGAGCCAATAGCGCCCGCTCGCCGCTTCGATGCGGCCGCCGACCTGCAACTCGTACGGCAGCGCGCGCGCCAGACGCTGGCCGCGTTCCTGCTTGGGCAGGCGCTGCTGCGCCGGCGGCTTGGGCACGGCCAGGCGGCAGCTGGCGTCGGCGTTGCTCATGCTGTCGTCGGTGTCCGGCAGCGCCGGCCACGCCGCATTGGGCGTGGCGAAGTCGAAGGCGGTGCTCAGGTCGCCGGCCACGGTGCGGCGCCACGCGCTGATGTTCGGCTCGGCGACGCCGAAGCGCGCTTCCAGGAAACGCAGCACCGAGGTGTGGTCGAACACCTGCGAGTTGACCCAGCCGCCCTTGCTCCACGGCGAGATCACGAACATCGGCACGCGCACGCCCAGGCCGACCGGGATGCCGTTGTAGTTCTCGGTGGCGGTGTCGACCGTGCTCTTGCCGAGGTTGGCGTTGATCGCCGGTAGCGGCGCGGGCAGGTGATCGAAGAAGCCGCCGTTCTCGTCGTAGTTGATGATGAAGACGGTCTTCGACCAGACCTCGGGATTGGCCACCAGCGCTTCCAGCAAGCGCGCGGTCAGCGACTCGCCGTAGGCCGGGGTGGCTTCCGGGTGCTCGCTCATGATGTAGGACGGCACGATCCACGACACCGCCGGCAGGGTGCCGTTGCGCACGTCCTTGGCGAATTCGGCGATCAGATGCTCGCCGCGCGACGTCTTGGCGTTGGCCTCGTTCGAGCCCGGCACGATCGCGCGGCCGCGCTTGTACAGCTGCGAACTCGGGTCTAGCTTGCGGAACGCGGCGAAGTAGGCGAGCGAGTTGTCGCCGTAATTGTCGTGCTCCTGGTAGACGCGCCACGGAATTCCGGCGTTCTGCAGACGCTCGGCGTAGGTGGTCCACTTGTGCCCGGCGAAATTGGGATTGTCGCGCGACGCATCGCCGGTCCAGTTGCCGTCGTCGGCGTTGTTGACCGCCTGCGGCCCGAGGTCGCCGACGGTCATGCCGCTGGTGCCGGTGAACAAATGCATGCGGTTGGGATTGGTCGGGCCGTGGTGCGAGCAGTAGTACGCGTCGCAGACGGTGAACGCGTCGGCCAGCGCGTAATAGAACGGCATGTCCTCGCGGGTGAAGTGGCCCATGCACATCGGGCCCTTGACCGAGATCCAGGCGTTGTAGTCCTTCCAGCGCGAATACGCGCCCTTCCAGCTGTGGTCGATGTCGGCCAGGCAATGCGCGGCGGTGTTGGCGGTGTCCAGGTGGAACGGCAGCACCACGTTGTTCGGGTTGCTCGCGGACTTGGGCTGCTCGAACACGGTCTTGCCGCCGGGCAGCGGGATCGGCCGCGGATCGTCGAAACCGCGCACGCCGCGCAACGCGCCCAGGTAATGATCGAACGAGCGGTTCTCCTGCATCAGGATCACCACGTGCTGCACGTCCTGGATGGTGCCGGTGACGCGCGCGGCCGGCGTGGCCAGGGCGGTGCGGATGCTGGGCGGCAGCAGGCTCAGCGCGGCGGCGGAGCCGGCGAGCTTGAGGAAATCGCGACGGGTCGGGGATGCCAAGGCCTTGCTCCAAGCTGGGCGCGGCGCGGTTGCGCCGCCGGGGGAAACGATAAAGCTTGGGAAACGCAGATTGCAGCTTCGTGGCAAGGGTTTCGGTGCGTGCGCGATCACGCAATGACAAGCCGATGGCCGGATTTTTCCGGGATTTTTATGTGAAAGCCGTCGCTGCTATCGATATCCGGCGTTGTGCGGCTTGAGGTTCGTCGTCGGTGCGGTGCGCGGATCCGGCGCAACGAAAGCCGCAGCCGGTTTTTCTTTCGTTTACGGCTGAACAAGAGCCTCGGGCAGCGATTGTGGGAGGGGCTTCAGCCCCGACGCTGTCCGGTCCGATCGCCATGCCTCAGCGGATAGAAAAGCGTCGGGGCTGAAGCCCCTCCCACAGTCAATCCTGAAGCCCCATACAGTCGGGGTTGAAGCCCCTCTCACATTCAGGAGCGAAGCCGCTGCCGCAACGATCTCAATCGCGCAGCCACAAGGTCATCAACCGGCGCGGGTGCACGATGTATCCCGCGCGCTCGTAGATGCCGCGCGCATGCGCATTGTCGTCGTTCACTTCCAGACGCAACGCGTCCAAGCCTTCGGTCCGGCACAAGGCTTCGACTTCGGCCAGCGCGCGCTTGGCCAGGCCGCCGCCGCGATGCGCCGGCAGCACGAACAACTCGTCCAGCAAACCGAAGCGCCCGCCGAATTCCAGGCTGAAGCAGAAGCCCAGCACGAAGTAGCCGGCGATTTCGCCGTCGCGCACGATCAGCCGCAGCCGTCCCGCGTTGGGATCGCTCACCAGCGCGCCGAGCGCGCGCCGCAGCGCCGGCTCGTTCCACGGCAGGTGCTCGACTTCGTAGAACTCGCGCAGCACCGGAATCAGCCGCTCGATGTCGGCGGCGGTGGCGGGCGCGAAGGCGTAATCGTTCTGGCTCATTTTGCTTACCTCAGATGCGGCCCGGCCCGCGCGAGGCGGGCCGGGCTTGCTTGCGAAAAGCTCGGCGGCGATCAGTCCGCGCGTCCGGCGAACTCGCCGGTGGCGGTGTTGACCAGTACGCGCTCGCCGGTGCCGATGTACTCCGGCACCATGATTTCGATCCCGGTTTCCAGCTTGGCCGGCTTCGGCCGCTTGGTCGCGGTGCCGCCCTTGAGTTCCGGCGGGGTCTCGATCACTTCCAGCGACACGCTGGCCGGCAACTGCAGGCCCACCGGCTGGTCGTCGATGATCTGCACGTAGAAGCCGCCGAGGTCGGCGATGATGTAGCCGGCGGCGTCGCCGACCACGTCGGCGTCGAGGGTGTAGGGCGTGTAGTCCTCGTCGTCGAGGAACACGAAGGCGTCGCCGTCCTTGTACGAGTAGGTCGCCTGGCGGCGGCTCAGCTCGACTTCCTTGAGTTCGTCCTCGGCGCCGGCGCTGAGGTCGAACTTGGTGCCGCCGGGCACCGAGTACATGGTGAAGCGGAACTTCACGTTGCCGCCGCGGCCCTGCGGCGAGCTGCGTTCGATATCGCGCACCTGGTACACGATGTTGTTGTGTTCGATGACGTTACCTTTTTTGACGTCGTAGGCTTTCATTGCGTCGATTCCGATCGATGTTTTGTGGCGTATCCGAATGTAGGAGCGGCGCAAGCCGCGACTGCGGAGTTGCACGTTCGCGCCGAAACTGCCGGCGTAGTTGCGTTGTCGCGGTCGCGGCTCGCGCCGCTCCTACAGGTAGGGGGTGGGGTTTACTTCGGGGCGAGGCGGGTCGCGCCGTCGAGGCGGATGGTCTCGCCGTTCAAATAGCGGTTGCCGAGGATGTAGGCGACCAGATCGGCGAACTCTTCCGGCCGGCCCAGGCGCGAGGGGAACGGGATCGAGGCCGACAGCGACTGCTGCACCGACTCGGGCATGCCGTCCACCATCGGCGTCCAGAAGATGCCCGGGGCGACGGTCATCACGCGGATGCCGAAGCGCGAGAGTTCGCGCGCCATCGGCAGGGTCATCGCGACCACGCCGCCCTTGCTGGCCGAATACGCGGCCTGGCCGATCTGGCCCTCGTACGCGGCCACCGAGGCGGTGTTGACGATCACGCCGCGCTCGCCGTCTTCGCCCGCGTCGTTGTGCTGCATCAGGTCGGCCGCGGCCTTGGCCACGTTGAAGCTGCCGATCAGGTTGACCATCACCGTGGTCTGGAACTGCGACAGCGCCATCGGCGCTTCCTTGCCCAGCACTCGGCCCGCGCCGAGGATGCCGGCGCAGTTGATCGCCGCGTTCAAGCCGCCGAGGAACGCCTTGGCCGCCTGCAGGTTCGCCGCCACCCCGGCCTCGTCGGTCACGTCGGTGCGGAAATAGCGGGCGTTGGCCTCGCCCAGCGCGGCCACGGCCTGCGCGCCCTTGTCGTCGTTGACGTCGAACAGCGCGACCTTGCCGCCACGGGCGACCAGATGCTGGGCCACGGCGAAACCGAGGCCGGAGACGCCGCCGGTAATGACGGCGCGGGCATTTTCGAGTTGCATGGGGCGGTCCTGAGGGCGGAAAAGGCGCCATTCTAAAGGACCGCGGGTGAGGGCGCCGCCCCGGGACGGCCGCGGTTCCCGGCCGATCCGGCTCCGGATGGTTCCCCACGCGACGCCGGCACTTGTGGGAGGGCCTTCACGCCCGAGGCTTTTCGCTCAGACCGCGGTGCTCGGACCGAAAGGCCTCGGGCCTGAAGGCCCTCCCACGGCAGTTTCGGCCGCGCGGCCCGGTTCGAGGCGCATCCGCCCAAGACTGCATCGGTTCACAGCGAACGCAGGTACCAGGTGTGGCTGCCGCGCAGCTCGCCGTAACCCAGCGGCGCCTGCAGCAACTGGAAACTATTGGCTTCCAGCAAACGGTGCGCCTCGCTCATCCGGTCCAGCGCCTCGACATAGCACTGGCCATAGCCGAACCCGCGTGCGGTGAGCAGGCACTTGTCCAGCAGCGCCTGGCCCAGACCGATGCCGCGCACGCCCGGCAGCAGATAGAACTTGCGCAGTTCGCACACGCCGTCGTCGCCGCCCAGCAAGGGCGCGATGCCGCAGCCGCCGCCGAGCCGGCCGTCGCGTTCGACCACGAAGTAGGCGCTGCGCGGCCGGCTGTAGGCGCGCTGCATCGCATCGGCTTCGGGATCGTTGGCCAGACCGGAGCCGAACTCGGCCAGCACCTGCCGGGTGATCGCCGCCACCGCCGCGTCGTCGCGCGGCAGGATCGGACGCAGGACGACACCGGGCGGCAAGGTCATGGCGAGCGGGGTTCCTCAGGACGTAGCGCACATCCTCGCTCAACGACGGGCGCTTGCGAAGCCGGCAGTTTGCACAGCCGGCGGCGCCGGCCCGGCCTGGCCGCAGGGGTAGGCGCATTGCGTTTAAGCGCGCGGCGAACGGCGCCGCGCATCCCGTGCTCGCTCGCGCGGCGCGCTCGGCGCGCGGCAGTTTGCGAACGCCCGTGCTCGCGCCCGCGCGCGCCACGCCCAAAAGAAAGCCCGACCCGGTACCGGTTTGAGCGACCGTGAGCCCGACGCGGCCCCGCGGCTGGCCTCGGCAACGGCGCGAACGCGTTAACACGGTCAATCCACAGGGGAGCGCAACGATGAAAACCGCACTGGCCGTCTCGGCCCTCGCGCTGGCCTGCGTGCTGGCCACGGCCGTGTCGCAAGAACGTCCCGCCGCGCCCGCGGCGTCCGCCGATGCCGCCGCCGCGGCGTCGGCCGCGCGCTTTCCCAGCTACGACCCGCGCTATCCGCCGCCGCCGGGCACGCCGCCGGCCGACATCTTCCAGCTCAGCCAGAACTACCCCAAGACCTACGCCAACGAAACCTTTCCGTGGATGGCCATCGACTTCAAGGCCTTCCCCAACGAATACCTGCGCGCGGTGCTGAACTACTGCCTGGAAGGCAACGTCGACGTCGACTTCCGCGTCCAGGACAACCGCGTGCGCAAGTGGTACCACGCGCCGTGGCTGCACGACGACGGCAACCAATTCGGCGGCGGCCGCGAATACCGCCACGGCATGACCCGCGAGCGCATGTCGCGCCCGTTCGAACTGCACACCCGGCAGACCGGTCGCGGCCAGAACTGGGCGGTGGGCTTCTACAACGATCGCGGCGGCTCCGCCCTGGGCAAGGTCTGGCTGACCGCCGACGGCCGCCCGGACCCGGCCAAGTCGACGTTCCCGCCGAACAGCGTGGCCTGCAAACTGCTGTTCACCGACGCGCCGGTCGAGCAGGTTCCGTACTTGCAGAACGGCAAAGTCTGGACCGCCAACATCTACCCCGACACTAACTACAACAAGCCGCGGGTGAACCGCGAGATGCGCCTGCTGCAGCTCGACGTGGCGGTGAAGGACCCGCGCCTGGCGCGCACCACCGGCTGGGTGTTCGGCACCTTCGTCTACGACGGCGGCTCGCCCGGCAAGACCGTGTGGGACCGCATGAGCCCGGTCGGCCTGAGCTGGGGCGACGACCTGGCGGTGCGCACCGACGCCCAGCGCGACGGCGTGTTCGTCAATACCGCATTGACCGAAGCGCGCATCAACGGCTTCCTGGTCGAACAAACCGGCTGGGACTACGGCAACCGCGCCTACGTGCGCCACCACGGCCTCGGCGGCCGGGTCAACGGCCCGATCGACAGCCCGGTGTCCTCGTGCGTGTCCTGCCACGGCCGCGCCGGCACCTTCGCCAACGCCAACGACCCGCTCAATCGCGGCCGGCCGATGGCGATGGCGGTGTTCACCGCCAACAAGCCCAGCGAGTACCCGATGGACAAGTTCGGCGAGTTCTTCAAGCCGATCCCGGATGGGGCGCACGTGGAGACGCAGGACGGGAGTCAGTTCATGACCACGGACTACTCGCTGCAGGTCACCGCTGGGATCCGCAACTACTACCAGAACCTGCGCAGCCAGCCGCAGCCGGTGGCGGCGGAAGCGGCGCGTGCGACGCGGGGCCTGAAGGCCGCGGCGCCGGTGGATCTGAGCAATGCGCCGCCGTTGCCGCGGGTGGATCGCGACGCGGATTGAGGACGGCGTTGGGTGCGGGGAGGGTGGTGCGCGAGCGTCGTTACCTCGTGTGCAAGCTCTGAGATCTTGCGCGCAAGCCGTACGCGCTTGTGCGCAAGCTCGGCGGCCCCGGCTGCGAGTCGGAAAATCCCGGCGCTGCCCCAAATTGGGGCGGCGCCGAGTAGGGCGAGACTTGCGCGCAAGGCGTTTTGGCTTGCGCGCAAGCCGCGATGGTTCAGGTTCGGACCGAAATGCCTCGTCGGTAACTAGCCTGGCCTTTTTCCCCGAGGCATTTTGTCTTGCGCGCAAGCCGTGACGGTTCGCGCGCGACGCTTGGCGGCTTGCTCGCGACGCGTTCGGAGCCGGCGCTGAGCCAAGTGGGTGCGGAGCCGGGGGACATTGCCTTGCGCGCGAGCCGCGTCGGGTTGCGGCTGGGCTTGCGCGCACCGACGGCGAACGAATTCGCCTTGAGCGCGAATCGAAATAGCTTGCGCGTCGGGCTCACCGCCACGCGCGTGAAGCAAAAAGCACCGCGTCCCAGGCGAACCGCGTCGCACGCGACGCAGGCAACCGCCCGCGAGCCCGAGCGGCCGCTGCGCCCGCTACGGAAATCCTCGTCATCCCCCGCGCCGCCTCTGGCGTCCGCCCCGGCTGCCGGGCCAGAATCGTCCGCGCGACGACCGCGTTCTTCCGCCCTGGATGGCACCGACATGCTGACCCACCTGCGCCGTTTGTTCCGGCCCACCGCCGCCCAGCCTTCCGCGCCGGCCGCCGCCGCGCCGCAGCCCATCGTTGAGATGCACTGGTTCGGCGGCACCCGCCAGCCCATCCCCGACTGGGAGCGCATCGCCGCCGCCGAACGCGCGGACTGGACCATCGCCGAACGCGACGCCTTCTGGACCGCCGCCGCCGAACATTGGCTGCGCGCCCTGGCCGACGCCCTGGGCCCCGACTACCGCGTGCAGGCCTCCGAGCGCTTCCTGCTGCTGACCGCGATGGAACCCGCCGACGCCCAGACCTATCTCAAATTCTGCGAAACCGCGCGCCGCCGGATCGTGCGCAACCTCGGCGCGCTGGCCCAACCCATCGGCGGCGGCAAGCACGTGTGCCTGGTCTTCATCGACGAAGACGAGTACTACGACTACATCGCCCACTACTACCCCGACGGCGGCGAATACGCGATGTCCGCCGGCGTCTTCCTCAGCGCCGGCTATGGCCACTTCGCCCTGTGCGAAAGCCACGGCGACGCGATGCAACCCACCATCGCCCACGAACTGACCCACGCCTTGCTCGCCCACCTGCCGATCCCGACCTGGCTCAACGAAGGCATGGCGGTGAACACCGAACACAGCCTGTTCCCGCAGCTGGCCCATCCCGCCAACCAGCTCTACACGCCGAAGGAAATCGAGCGCAAGCACGAAGCGTTCTGGAACGCCGAACGAATCCAGGAATTCTGGTCCGGCGCCGCGTTTCACCGCACCGACGACGGCAACCTACTGTCCTACGACCTAGCCAAGAAAATGGTGGGATTGGCCGCGCACGACCACGCTGCGTTCGTGCCGTTCGTGCTGGCGGCGCATCGCGACGATGGCGGTGCGAAGGCGGACGAACACTTGGGCTATCCGGTAGGCCACTTGGTGGAGGCGGTGTTGGGCGAGGGCGAGTGGGGACCGCAACCGTTGCGATGGAACGGCGCAGTGCAGTCGCCTACGGTAGATGTGGGCTGAGCAAGATGACCGGCGCGCGCGCGTTGGCATTTCGGCGGGAGGCGAGCCACGCATCGCCTCCCGAGCGGGATCAAGTCGAACGAGCGGTTTCCAGCGTGCGTTCTACCTGATCGGCCCAAGTGCGGAACACCGAGGCCAACGCGCGATGGCGGGCTTGCTCGGTCTTGCGAGGGGAGGGCGAGGGTGAAGTCTCCGGATCGATGGTGTGGGCCGCACCCAGCAACTGATCCTGAAACGCCTGCAGTTCGAAATACGCATCCAACGACAGCGAAATACGGCGTGACACCAAACAGTCGGGCTCGACGGTCGGGGCTTTGGGCGGCATATGCGGCACTCCTGTTCCTTGGTTACAGCGCCAGGGCCCGCGCTGCGGACGTCGCAGGCGGGAAGTCGGGAGGCTCGAAACCGCACAAAGACGGCGGGCGTATTCCCCTTGCGGGTGTTGTATTAGCGCCCTCGCGACGTAAGAGCTCGTCGAGCTTGTGCCTGAACATTAGGCGCAAAAGCCATCATGTTTTCAGAAACGAAACCGCTTCATGAGGGGTCTTAAGTCGCCGATAAAGGTTGTTTACTGCTAATGTCGTTTGTGTCAGGTTGTTGCCGAGGGGTGTTGGGATGACGCCAAAAATAAAGGGGGGTGTATGCGTATATATATAATTGCTTCTATCATGATAATAATTGGCCTTGTTGTAATTGCGTACGGGGGCGCGCTCGATCAGACTAGTTGGCAGAAGCCTTATCTGTCTGAGGTTTCCAGTGCCTTGTTAGTTGGTGGCCTATTGTCTTTATTGTTTAAGATTTTTCAGGACAAGGAGACCAATTCAACACTCCGTAGGTTGTTGCGTATCCACGACAGCGTTGATGAGCTTGGTTTGGTAGAGATCCTTCCTGAGGTGCAGGGATACAATTTCACCGAAATGCTGGAGGATTCTGATCAGTTATTCGTGGTTATGAATGACGGTCAGCGTTGGGTTGGTAATTATGCGACTTCTCTTTGTAAGAGATTTTCAAAAAAATCGACCACGGAGTTCTTCACCGTAGACCCGGCGTCGTCGTTTGTTGATACGCTCGCCAAGAAAATAGGATCTGATCCGGCTGCCCTTCGTTCTAAAATTGAAGATAGCTGGAAGCGCATACAGGTTGCTTATGAGAACTCGGAAAAAAAAGGCAGCGTGGTGATTTATTCTATTGAGACATTTCCTACGCGATCCATTTTTCTCACAGAGGATTGTTTAATTGAAACGCCCTATCAGACAGCGGCTGGGAGAGCAAAGATTCCACTGTTCAAATATAGGAGGGTGGCGAGAAGCGATTCCCCATTTAGTTTTGCCCTGAACGATGTTCAGCAGTTAAGAAAGGAGGCAAAGAAAGTTATTGAGCTACGGCCGGAAAATTGAATGGCTCTTTGCTAGGGCTGCTTTGTGCTGTTTGATGGATGAGCTTGATTCATGGCATTTGTTGATCTTCTTTTCAAGGTTTTTAGCTTGATAGATTTTCATTGAAGGCTCTCCGTGATTTGACGTGCGAAGCGTGCGTTAAACAAAACGCACGCTCCGCTGCCTGGTGCTTACCTGATGCCGTGGCCGAAGAGATCGATTAACCGCTTCGCCGCTAACGTTGCCCCATCGCCGCGAACCATTCCGGCGACCACTTCCGCCCGCACCTCCGTCTCCGTTTTCAACACCGAAACCAGCGCGTTGCTGAGCGATTCAATACTCGCCACCGGCCCCGCATGCGCCACGCCGATGCCGAGGTCGGCCACGCGCCCGGCCCAATACGGTTGATCGGCGATCTGCGGCACCACCACCTGCGGCCGGCCCGAGCGCGTCGCGGCCATGGTGGTGCCCGCGCCGCCGTGGTGGACGATGGCCGCCACGTGCGGGAACAACGCTTGTTGGTTGACCTCGCCCAGGGCGAAACAGTCTTCGCCGTGGTCGATGGGCGTCAGGCCGGCCCAACCGCCGGCGAGGAGCACTCGCCGGCCCTGCGCGCGCACAGCATCGACGGCCACGCGCGCGGCGTCGTCTTTCCAGGCGTGCAGCGACATGCTGCCGAAGCCGACGTACACCGGTGCGTCTCCGGCGTCGAGGAAGGTACGCAGGTCGGGCGCGAGCGGGCGGTCGTCGGGCAGAATCCAGGCGCCGGTCTGGAACACCTCGCATAGGCTGGTCGGCGCCCAAGGGCTCAGCACCGGGTCGCTGGCGAGCCAGGGCAGGTCGGTGAATACGCGGTCGCGCAGGTCGTGCACCGGCGGCAGGCCGAGTTCGGCGCGGTGGCGGTTGGCGGTGTCGCCGAAGGTGTCCTGCATGGCTTGCGCGTTCAGCGCCCAGCGCTCGCGGTTGTCGGCGCTGTCCGGCGGGCGCGGATAGTGCGGGAACTGGAACGGCGCGTGGTGCGCCGACGGCAGGTAGGTGGGGCAGTAGCCGGCGTACACGTAGGGCAGGCGATGGCGTTCGGCCAGCATCTGCGCGGCGGTGGTGGAGGGGAACAGGCCGGTGGCGACGACGGCGTCGCAGTCTTCGATGGCCACGGCCAGCGCGTCGCGGTACAGGCCCATGATCTGCGCGCCGCGTCGGGGGATGTCGGGCTTGGGGTCGGCCAGCACGTCGCGGATCCATTCGCGCACCGGCGGGCCCGCCGGGAACAGTTCGACCCCGGCCTGTTCCATCCGCCCGGCGAAGTCCGGCGAGGCGCATACCCGCGCCTGCGCGCCTTGAGCCTGCAATGCCGACGCCAGCGCCGCCAGCGGCTCGGCGTCCCCGCGCGAGCCGAACGTCGATAACAAAACACGCATGCCGTTACTCCCGTTTGCGCCGATAGCGGCGGAGGGCGGCGATCCTGCGCCCGCGCGGGGGGCTTGCTGCAAGCCCTGGACGGAGTACTATGTTGATACCGGGAAGGGCGAAAGCCCTTCCCGTTTTGTTTTTGGCGGGCCGTATCGCGGCGCGGGCGCGGGCGCGGGCGCGGCCGAGGCGTTCGGGAGGGGCTTCGCGCATACTTGGCGCATGGACGGATCGACCCAGAGCGAATGGAAATCGTTGTTGCGCGGCACCATGCTCGCGGCCGCGGTCACTGGCGTGTTGCTGGTCTCCAACGCGCCGTTGCAGCGCGGTTCCTTATCCATCAGCGACTTCGGCATGGCGCTGTTCGCGTTCTATTTCGCGCTGCCGGCGGTGGCGCTGATCGGATTGCCGTTGTTCCTGGTCCTGCGCGCGCTGGGCTGGGCGCGCTGGTGGTCGACCGCATTGGCCGGCGCGCTGGGCGGGGCGCTGGTGACGATCGTTCTGCAGCTTCCAGATACGCCGAATCCTCGCCACTTTCCGTGGATGTGCGGTGTGGGCGCGGTGGCGGCGTTGGCGTTTTGGTGGGCGGCGACAAGAAGGCCGAAGCGAAACAGCGGCGCTGCCGAAGAGGCGGGGTGAAAGCGGATATCGCCGGCGGTGTGTCGGCATTGCTGTGCCTGATCGGGGTCGCGGCATTCGCTACCCGGCCTACGCCGCTTGGGCAACTGCTGTCGATATTCGCGGTACTGCTTACCGCAGCGCTATTGGTGGTTTTCGCGGGGCGCGCCATCTGGCATTGGCGCAAGCTCGGACTCCTGAGCTTGCTAGCGCCAGCGCTGCTATTGGCGGCGTTGCCATCGGGCGCGCATATCGGCCGAAGTCTGCGGGCATGGCAGTTCCAGCGCGACTTGCCGCGCTATCAGGTCGCCGCCGACTGGGCGAAATCGCAAGCGGTTGTGGGTACCTCGGTTCGCGTAGCGCTGCCGCCGGAAGCCGCCGATCTGGCGTACGCGACGTTTGTCGAGGCCAAGCCAGGCTGCGGAACCGTGGTCGATTTCTACTGGGGCTCGGGATTTCCGGTGAAGCACACGGTGCGCCGTTATGCCGAGGATCCGGCCTCGTTCGGCCAGCCCCAGTGTCTGGAGGATTGGACGATCAGGCACCGGCGTGCGAAGCACTGGGTCGAGATGGCGGACTAACGCCGTCCAATCCCCGGCGCGCCTCGACGCGCCGGGGCCAGGTTCAACGCGGCATCGGACAAGGCCGCTGCCCATCGCCGTAGCGCAGGCACTCCACATACCACTGGTAGCACTGCGCTTCGCTGGTGCCGCTGGACTGGCAGGCGGTGTAGTTGTTCTCGCAGCGCGTGCAGACGTTGGCGGCGTTGGCGCCGAGCGAAGCGGCCAGGCCGAAGGCGAAGGTCGCCAGGGCCAGACGCAGGCGGGTTGGGGTTTTCATCGAAGCCTCCTTGCAAGACAGGGACGCGCCGCCCGCGCGGAACGGTTCCGCGCGGGCGGCGGGCGGATCGGGATTACAGCGGGCAGGGATGCTGGCCGTCGCCGCGGCGCATGCAGCCGAAGTAGGTGCTCCAGCACTTGCTGGTGTCGGTGCCGGTCATGCAGCGCGTGTAGTTGTCTTCGCAGATCTGGCACGGATTGGTCGGCGCTGCGACGGCGCAGAACGCCAGACCGAACGCGAACACGGACAGGGCGATGCGGATCGTTCCTTGCTTCATCGGAAACCTCCTGGAAAGTGGCGATGCCGCTGGCAGTCGCCCGGCAGGGCGGTGCTTGCGCGGCCGGTCCATGCTAGGAGCGACGGCTGATGCGATTTGTGCTGGAAAGCGCAGTTTTCCCGGAGCAAGATGCCGCAGGGCTCAGCGGGCCCAGAAACGCTTTGCTGCCGACGACGGACTCGACACCAGTCCGGTGCACTGGCACCGACCCGGCTTGAAAGGAGCTTCAAGGATGTATTGGAAGGATATCGAGAGCGATAAAGGCAGTTGGGTCGGCTTGGAAATCCGGTGCGGCGAGCGCGAGCCCGGTTTTCGCAAGCCGGCCTTGCGCCTGGAAAGCGGCGTCGATGGTTGGTTGCGCCTGGTGCAAGACTCTGTCGGATCCGACGAACCGTTGGTGCGTTGGTGGGCTCGCCAGGAAAAAGGGTATGACGGAGTCCACTTACTGCGCAGCGATGCGGCGATGGCGTCGCCGGTGCCGGCATCCGCGCTGGATTCTGCGACGGTACAACGACATGCGGACCTCGAACCGGGGCAGCGCATGGCCAGTTGGAGTCGCGTTTTCGCACGCGCCTTGGCCGACGGTCCTGCGTCGTTCCTGCATTCGGGCGATTGGGTGCTGCTGGGGGCGCATGTGGTAACCGACGACTGGCGCTTCGAGACTGGGCCCCTGCGCGGAATGGAGCCTTATCGCTATCGTTGGGTCGAGAACCTGCGTGAGGCGCTGCGCGAGGATCCCTTGATCTACCTGGACTGGTGGCGTCCGCGCCGCGAAGTACTGAACCTGCGCGCATTGACCGAGGCCGACGAGGGGAGAATCGCATGGTGGCGCAAGAAATCCAGAGAGGGCGCCTTGCCGCCGGTGCTGCTGTGGTATCTCAGTTGCCTGGAGGCTTACGTCATTGTGGATGGACATGCGCGATTGCGGGCTGCGTTGCTGGAAGAGCGTGCGCCGGACCTGTTGGTCGCCCACTCGGTGTACCAGCAGGCTCATGAACGCGATCCCGAGGCCCAGCAACGCGTTCTGGGCACCGTCGCCCGGCACGCGGAGGATCTGGCGCTGGGACTTCCGGGGCGCCGCCCCATCGCCACGGATTCCCTCAACGACCTGCTGATTTCGGCGTTCGATAATCGGCCATTGTTGTTTGCGTGCACCTACGGCTGGGCGACCCGGCGTAGCGAGGCGCAATGGATGGACGAGATCGGCGCGAGACTCCTTGCGCTCGGGCGCGGCGACAGCGTGCAGGATTTCCGCCGCTGAGACGGCGCGCGCCGATCGCGATCTTCTTGAAGAGTCCATGGCGCCGGAGGCTCCGGCGATAGCCGATGGCACGGAACGTCGATGGCGGCTCGGCGCGTGCAGCGTCGGCGCAGCGGGCCGTGTTCCGCTGAATTCACGCTCCCCGGCCCGACACGTTGGAACCGATGTGCACTGTGGCGCCGCGCCATCCGCGGGCTCCATCTCGCGTCCTTCCCAGCGGCCGCCGGCCGCGCCACTCGGAGCGTTCCATGCCCATCGACATCTACCGCGGCGACAGCCGCACGCCGCAGCAGATCCACGCCGCCGGCGGTTTCAATCCGCGCGTGGTCACCACCGCTGCCACCGGCCGCGGCATCATCACCCGTTGCATCGCGCCGCGCACGCCGGCGCCGCAGTTGCCGCCGCCGGCGAGCCAGTCGTCGCTGCAGACGCTGCTGAACACCAACACGGTGAAGCTGATCGACGTGCTGCGCGACATCAAGGTCGAGAAGAACGAGCGCACGGTGCACGTTTCGACCGACAGTTCGCCCCAGTGCGGCGGCTATTCCAGCAGCTATGTCTACCGGATGTCGTTCACGCTCAACGTGCAGGCCGCCGGCACCGGCGCGGTGACGGCGGTCGGGAACAATCCGACCCTGCTGCAGAGCCGGGTCGGCGCCAACGTGTTCTTCGACGGCGCCACGTTGGCGGCCTCGAACCTGTTCGGCATTTGCGGCGGCATGGCCGATCCTGGCGTGGAGCTGGCGTTTCTGACCTCGATTCCGCTGGCCTACATCACCCATTACTGCGTGCCGGGCACCGACGACCCGGGCACCGGCAACCGGCCTTGGGTAGCGTTCTGAGGCGACGGCTGCGGCGGCGGGAAGGCTTCGGCGTTCCCGCCGCAATCGCACGACGAACGCGGCACGGCGCCCAGCGGAAACCCCGGCGAGCGCACTGCGGCCCGCACCGGCCCATCGCCCGCGTCGCGGGCCGTGCGCGAGGCCGCGCGGCGGGCTAGGATGGCGCGCGCCGCAGCGTCGCGGCGCATCGCCACGCCGGAGCGCGCATGCCATCGGATCTGCCCATGCTGGTGTGCAAGGTCGTCCTGCCCGACGGGCCGGTCGCCTATGTGACCCTGACCCCGCAAGACCAACTCGGCGCGCGCGGCATCGCGCCGCAGGAAATCGTCGGCCAGATCATCGATCCCGAGCGCCCCGGCATCGCGCCGGACAACTTCGCCCGCAACCGGTTGTTCGTCGAGTTCCTGCACGCGGTCGTCGCCCGTCATGGGCCGTCGCTGCCGGCGCTGATCGCTGAGGCGCAGCGACAGGGCGACGGTTTGGTGGTGATCGTCGACGGCCGCGCCGAGACGCCGGGTGATGCGGTGCCGCCGGAAGACATCGTCGGCGCGTTCCAGGTTGCCGATGGCCGCATCGTCGCCGACGGTTATCGGCCGAACCCCAATCACCGCATCCTCAACGCGCGCGGGTTCTTCCAGCTGGATCCGCAGTTGCAGCAGCATTTGCTCGAAGATCTGGCGGCGAGCGTGGCGGAAGCGGGCGAGTGAGATTCGCGGCCGCAACTGGCTGACTGACGCCGCTGCGCGCGCTAGCGATGGAAGTCGGGCGCGGCCGTAGTCATCGCCGCCGCCTCGGCCACCAGCCAATCGCGCAGCGCGACAATGCGCTCGTCGTCGTCGCGCTGCGCACTGTGGACGACGCGATAGGCGTAACCGCGCGGCATCGGCACGGCAACGTCGAACAGCCGCACCAGCCGGCCCTGGGCGAGATCGGCGTCGATCAGTTCCAGTTCGACCAGCCCTACCGCATGCCCGTCGAGCGCGGCCTGGACCACGTGCGCCGAATCGGCGAACCCCAGGCAGGCGTGGGCGTCGAACGCTGCGGCGTCGATGCCGGCTGCGGCCAGCCACTGGTTCCAGGCCGGCCAGACCATTTCGCCGCTGCGCCAGACCACGTGGCTCAGGCACAGGCCGCGTTCGAGCAGATCGCGCGGTTGCGGCATTGGCGCGGCGCGCTCAAGCAGGGCGGGGCTGGCCACTGCGACGATGGTCGGCGCGAACAGGCGCTCGCTGCGCAGGCCGGCGTCGTTGCCGGCGCCGAAGCGGATCGCCAGGTCGATGCCGTCGGCGTCGAAGTCGCGCAGCTCGTCGCTGACATCGAAGCTCAGCGCCAGATCCGGATGCGCGGCCTTGAACCGCGGCAACCGCGGCAGCAGCCAGTTGCTGGCCAGGCGCGCGCTCAGCGACAGCCGCAGCGGGCCGTCGCCGCGCTCCAGCCGCTGGGCGCGGCCGAGCGCGCGCTGCAGCGTGCCCAGCGCCTCGACCGCGGCGCGGTGCAACTCGGCGCCGGCGGCGGTGAGCTGGATGCTGCGGCTGTTGCGCACGAACAGGGTCACGCCCAGTTGTTCTTCGATTTCCTTGATCTGGTAGCTCACCGCAGCCGGCGTCAACCCGACTTCCTCGGCGGCGCGAGTGAAGTTGAGATGCCGCGCGGCGGCGTCGAAGGTGCGCAGGGCGCGGGTGCCCGGCAGGGAGCGTGGCATCGATCTTCAAGCGAAATTCAACGGTGGGCCGAGAAGTACTCGTTTCCCTGCGCGCGGTCAATCTTCGATAGTCCACGGCATCGTCCTCCCGGAGTGTTCCGATGTCCGTTTCCACCACTACCGCAACCGCCGGCTTCGCCGCCGTGGCCCAGATCGACGGCCGCGATGCCGATGCCGCCGCGCTGGCGCCGCTGGCCTTCGCCGGCCACGCCCATTTCACCGCGATGCAGGTCCGCGACGGCCGCGTGCGCGGGCTCGATCTGCATTTGCGCCGGCTGCGCGAGGCCTCGCTGCAGCTGTACGGCCGCGCCGTGCCCAACGACGTCGTGCTGGGGTATCTGCGCGAAGCGCTGCGCCATTCGCCGGCCGATCTGTCGCTGACCGCGACCGTATTCCAGCCGGCCGGCGAGTTCACCGCCGGCGACGACGGCGCCGCGCCGCGCGTGTTGGTGCGCACCGCGCCGCCGTCCGACGGGCCGCGCGGGCCGTTGGCGCTGATCGCGGTGGAGCACGAGCGGGTGTTGCCGCAGCTCAAGCACGTGGGCGAAATCGCCAAGACGTATCACTTGCGCCGCGCGATCGCCGCGGGCTTCGACGATGCCGCCTTCCTCGACCGCGCCGGCCGTTTCAGCGAGGCGACGATCTGGAATCTGGCGTTCTGGGACGGCGCGGCGGTGGTGTGGCCGCAGGCGCCGATGCTGGTCGGCACCACTCAGGGCATCGTGCGCCGCCAGCTCGAACGCCAGGGCGTGCCGCAGCGCGAGCAGGCGTTGACGCAGGCCGATCTGCCGGCGCTGCAGGGCGCGGCGGTGATGAACTCGTGGACGCCCGGCGTGGCGGTGAACCGCATCGGCGAGACCGCCTGGGCGCCGGCGCCGGAGTTCCTGCGCCTGCTGCACGCTGCCTTCGCCGCCGAGCCCGCGCAGGCGCCGTGAGCGGCGTCCGCGCCGGCGGGGCATGACCCGGCGCGGCCGCTGCGGTATCGTCGCCGGCATCGCCGCCGTGTCGCGCGGCCGCTTCCGCCACGGGAAACCGCATGCTCCGCGCCGCCTCGCTGTTGTCGCTGTCCGTCCTCCTGAGCGCCGCCTTCGCCGCGCATGCGCTCGAACCGGCGGTGCCGGCGCCGGCCAAGCCCGCCGATGCCGCACCGGCCGCCAGCGCCACCGCGCGCGCGGTGTCGGCGGGCATCCTCGCCGGCATCCGCCAGGGCGCGCAGCAGGATCGCAGCGCCAAGCCGGCGCAGATCCAGTGCGTGCAGGCCATCGCCCCCGACGCGGTGGCCGCGCCGGTGCAGCAGGTGATCGAGGCCAGCCTCGGCGCCGAGGACCGCGCCGCGCTGGAAACCTTCTACGCCAGCGCGCTCGGCGCCAAGTACCAGGCGGCGATGCTGGTCAACGCCGATCCGGACAAGGCTTTCACCCCGGACGAGTGGGCGCGGGCCAAGGCGGTCATGGATTCGCCGGCGTACAAGAAGCTGCGCGCAGCGACGGTGTCGTCCAATCCGCTCGCGGCGCAGAAGATCGGCGGCGTGCTGAATCCGCTGCTGGGCGGCTGTTTCAAGGACTGAGTTCTTCCGGCGGGTTTTTTCCGGCTGGATATTCGCGGGCCGATCCTTCACGGACCGGGCTCGCGACGAACGATCGTGCGAGGACTCATCGCGTTCTCGCCATGGCGCCGCACCGCGCGCCACCGCCCCCGCGGCGCGCGCGAACGTGACGGCCTGTGCGGCTTGGCATTGCATGCGCGTCGCCCTTGCATGCGGCCGCGCCGGCCTCTGGCAGGCTGGCCCTCGGCTCCGGTGCGGGCGCGTCGCGTTCGCAGTGCCGTACTCCCCCCGTCGTACCGAACCGGACAAGGAGGTCGCTCTCAAGCCGCCGCGTTGCGGGCCAGGGACGGTTGCGCGCGGTTCCCATCAGGAGACGCAAATGAAGATCGGTTCGCGGATGAAGTCGGCGCTGCTGGCGTTCGCTATCGCAGGGTCTTTCAGCTTCGGTGCGGTGGCGGTGCAGCCCACCTTCGTCGACGGCAAGTGCGTGAGCCCGGAAACCGGCTGTACGTGCCGGGCCGGTTGCACTTACGGTGGCGACCGCCATAGCTGTTGCATGATTCCGTAAGTGCTGCGGCGCGAAGCGCTCCGCCGCGGCGGAGCGCTTCGTCGCAATGATCGCCAGGACAACGGAAGTCCGACTGTAGGAGCTGCGCAAGCTGCGACCGCGAAACCTCGCTTGCGACGCACGCCGGATGTCGCGGTCGCAGCTCGCGCAGCTCCTACAGTCGGATACGCGGCTTGCGCGGGTCAGTGCGGCGTTTGCGCCAGGCAGTAATCGCGCAGTTCGTCCGGCGCCAGGCCGGGCGCGAACAGGAAGCCCTGGCCGATCAGCACGCCCAGTTCGCGCAGGAACGCGCGCTGGCGCTGGGTTTCCACGCCTTCGGCCACCAGGCCCAGGCCGAGGCTGCGGGCGATGCCGGTCACCGCCTGGCAGACCGCGACATCGGACTGGTTGTCCGGCACGCCCTGCACGAACAGTTGGCTGAGCTTGAGCCCGTGGATCGGCAGGCGGCGGATGTAGTTGAGCGCGCTGTAGCCCTCGCCGAAATCGTCGATCGACAGGCTGACCCCGAGTTCGCGCAAGCGGGCGAAGGTGCGCACGGTGTCGGGCGCGTCTTCGATCAGCACGCGCTCGGTGAATTCCAGCTCCAGCGCGCTGCCGGGCAGGCCGTGCGCGGCCAGCGCGGCGGCGACGGTGTGGCCGAGGTCGTCGCCGAGGAACTGGCGATAGGAGACGTTGACCGCGATGCGCTCGATGGCCAGGCCCTGGTCGCGCCATTGGCGCAGCTGGCGGCAGGCTTCGTGCAGCACCCAGCCGCCGATGCCGACGATGTCGCCGGTGGTTTCGGCGTGGTCGATGAAGCGGTCCGGGCTCATCTCGCCGAGCGAGCGGTTGCGCCAGCGGATCAGGGCCTCGGCGGCGACCACGCGGCCGTCGTGCAGGTTCACCTGCGGCTGGTAGACCAGGTGGAACTCGTCGTTGTGCACGGCCCGGCGCAGGTGGGTTTCCAGTTGCAGGCGATGCAATTGCTGTTCGGCCAGTTCCGGGGTGAAGGCCTGCCAGCTGTTGCGGCCGCGGCGCTTGCTGTCGTACATGGCCACGTCGGCGCTCTGGATCAGCTGCTGCGCGGTGCGGCCGTCCAGCGGCGACTGGGCGATGCCGATGCTGGCGGTGATGGTGAATTCCTCGCCGTCGACGCGGAAGGTGTCGCCGAAGATCGCCAGGATCGCGTCGGCCAGGCGCTCGGCGTGGGTCGGGTCGCCGTCGAGCGAGCACACCACCAGGAATTCGTCGCCGCCGAAGCGGGCGATCTGGGCGCGGTCGCCGACCGCGTGGCGGATGCGGCGCGCGGCCGAGGCCAGCAGGCGGTCGCCGGCGGCGTGGCCGAGGATGTCGTTGACCACTTTGAAGCGGTCCAGGTCGATGTACAGCACCGCCAGCGGCGCGTGCGGGAACGCGTCCAGTCGGCGTTCGAGTTCGTCCTGCACCGCGTCGCGGTTGAGCAGGCCGGTGAGCGGATCGCTGCGCGCCTGGATGCGCAACTGCTCTTCTTCGAGCTTGCGTTCGGTGATGTCCTGCAGGGTGCCGGTCAGCACTTGCCGGACCACGTCGCCGACGCCGGCGTCGGCGATCGCGCGCACCCAGAACACGCTGCCGTCGGCGCGCAGGCCTTGCAGCTCCAGGTCCAGGCTACGGCCGCCGGCGAGGGTGCGTTCGAGCGTGTTGCGCAGGCGGTGGCGGTCCAGCGGCAGCAGGCAGCCGATCAGTTCCTCGATCCGGGTCGGCGCGGGGTCGCGGCCGAGGATACGCTGGGCTTCGAAGGTGAGATACAGCCGGTCGCGGCCGGCGTCCCATTCCCAGCCGCCGATCTGGGCCAGGGCCTGGGCGCGGTCGAACAGGGCGCTGTCGCGCTTGAGTTCGGTGATGTTGGAGAACAGCGCGAACACCTGGTGCGGGCGGTCGCCGCCGGGCGGGAACTGCGGTACGGCGGTGATCGACAGCCAGATCAGTTCGCGGCGCACGCGGTGGTAGAGGCCGAGCACGGTGCTGTTGACCACCGCGCCGCTGTCCAGCGCCAGCCGCGAGGGGTAGTGCTCCGGCGGCAGTTCGTGGCCGCGTTCGTCCACCACCATCCAGTCGCCGGAGCGCAGTTCCTCGGCGATGCTGTCGCCGTTGTGCAGCGACAGCAGGCGCATCGCCGCGCTGTTGGCGTAGACGATGCGCAGCGCGTCGTCCTGCACGATCAGGCCGCGGTCGATGGACTCGACCAGCTCGCGGAAGCGCAGCTCGCTCTCTTCGCGGCTGCTGAGGTCGCGCGCGACCGCGATGATCCGGCGCGCGCCGTCGTGGATGAAACCGGCCGAATGCACTTCCACCGGGAAGCGGGTGCCGTCGCCGCGTTTGTTGGTGACCTCGATGATGTAGCTGCCGCCGCGGTTGAGGGTTTCCCACACCGGCGCGAGGTGGTCTTCGGGCAGCTCCGGGTTGAGCACGTGGATCGGCTGGCCGACGATGTCCTCGCGCAGGCGCCGGTGCGCGCCCATGCCGTTGCGGTTGATCTCCACCACCGTGCCGTCTTCGTCGAGCACGGTGACCAGATCGGGGATGGCGTCGAAGGCTTCGCGGTACAGCGCGGCGTGGTGGCGCTCGCCGCGCAGCGCGTCGGCGGCGCGTTCGAGTTGCGCGCGCAGGTGCGCGGGCAGTTGCGGATCGTCCAGCGCGGCTTGCATCGCGGCCAGCGCGTCGACCGGCGCCGCGTCCGCGGCGCCGCGGTCGCTGTCGGCCGCGGGCGCTTGCGGCTTCACGCCGCCGCCAGGGCCTTGCCGACCTTGCTGCCGGTCTCGCGGCCGAGCAGGGCGGCCAGCCAGCGGCCGGTCTCGGCCAGCGCGGGCAGGTCGACGCCGGTGTGGATGCCCAGGCCGTGCAGCATGTAGACCACGTCCTCGCTGGCGACGTTGCCGCTGGCGCCCTTGGCGTAAGGGCAGCCGCCGGTGCCGGACACGGCCGAGTCGACCACCGCCACGCCTTCTTCCAGGCAGGACAGGATGTTCGACAGCGCCTGGCCGTAGGTGTCGTGGAAATGCACCGCCAGCGCGGCCACCGGCACTTCGCTGGCCACCGCCTTGAACATCGCGCGGGCCTTGCCCGGCGTGCCGACGCCGATGGTGTCGCCGAGGGAAATTTCGTAGCAGCCCATCTCGTGCAGCGCGCGCGCCACCCGCACCACGTCGCGCACCGGCACCTCGCCCTGGTAGGGGCAGCCGAGCACGGTGGAGACGTAGCCGCGCACCGCCACGCCGTCGGCCTTGGCGCGCGCCATCACCGGCGCGAAGCGTTGCAGCGATTCGTCGATGGAGGCGTTGATGTTGGTGCGGTTGAAGGCTTCCGAGGCGGCGGTGAACACCGCGATCTCTTCCACGCCGACCGCGCGCGCGCGCTCGTAGCCTTGTTCGTTGGGCACCAGCACCGGGTAGTGCACGCCGGGCTTGCGCTGGATGCCGGAAAACACCTCGGCCGCGTCGGCCAGCTGCGGCACCCACTTGGGGCTGACGAAGCTGGTCGCCTCGATGCTGCGCAGGCCGGTGGCCGAGAGGCGGTCGATCAGGGCGATCTTGTCGGCGGTGGCGATCTGCGCCTTTTCGTTCTGCAGGCCGTCGCGCGGGCCGACTTCGACGATGCGCACGCTGGCGGGATAGGGCAAGGGCTGGCTCATGGGGAATCCTGGCGGGCGGCCTTGGCGCGTTCGAACACCATGGCCTTTCTGTCGGTGTCGTACAAGAGATCGGGGTGTTGCGCGAGGGTATCGCGCAGCTGCTCGGGATCGCCCTGGACCAGGGCGAAGCGGTCGTCGAGCTTGCGTCCGGCGAGCTCGCCGCGGGCGATCGCGTCGAGCGCGCGTTGCGGGTCGGGCAGCCACGCGTCCAGGCCGCCCTGGGCATTGAAGCGGTACAGCACCAGGAACATCGAACCCTTGGGCGCGGTGGCGGTGAGGCTGCCGGTGTCGGCGCCGATCGCGCGCTGGGCTTGCTCGGGCGTGAGTGCGATGTAGCGGTCGCGGCCGATGGTGAAGCCGGTCAGGTCCAGCGTCGTCGGCTTGTCGCCCATGCCGGGCCAGTCGGTGCTGCGGCAGCGCGCGTCGACGTGCACGGTCTTGTGCGCGTTGCCGCCGGCCTTGACCGTCCAGGCGCCGGCCAGATCCGGGTCGCAGCGCAGCTCGGCCACCGGCGCGCGCTCGAAGGCGACGCAACCGCCGAGCAGGCTCAGGCAGGCGAACACTGCGGCGGCGCCGAGCCGCGGCAGGACGGACGCGCGAAGGCGGAAGGGCGAGGCGTTCATGGCGGGCCGTGGCCGGGAAGAGGGGACAAACGTCCTTAACGGCAAAGAATACTGCGATCCGGTCGCCGCAGGGCCGCCCCGGCGGCCGCCAGAGCGGCCGGGCCCGCCAGCGTCGCGACTCAGCGCGCGGCCGCGGGAATGCGCTCGAACCGGTAGAGGGTCTTGCCGCCCGGGAACAGCTCGGGATGCGCGCGCAGTTGCTTGCGGATGCTGCGGGCGTCGCCGTTGAGGAAGTCGGCAGACTGCTCCGGGTCGCTCGCCTGTTGCTGGTTGCGCTGCGCGACCCAGCGCTTGAGCGCATCGCCGTCGCCGGCGTCCACGGTCAGCGAGCCTGCGTCGGCGCGATAGCGCATCAGCACGACCAGATGCGGAAAGCGCGCCTGGGCCTGTTCGGTGTCGGAATCGCGCGCTTGCTTGGGGCCGAGCATCAACGTGCGCCAATCGACGAGGCGCAGGCCCAGGTAGCGCTGTCCGTCGGCCTTGAACACCGCCAGATCCACTTGGCGCAGGTACTGCTTGGGCGGCAGGTAAGCGCGGCAGTGCGCGTCGATGCGCAGGCGCTGCTCGCCGTCGCGGCCGAACAGCGCGGGGTCGGTGATCGGCGCACGCTCGAAGCCCTCGCCTTCGACCAGGCCCCAGTCGCCGACCAGCGCCGGGTCGCAGGGTTGCGCGGCCGACGGCGGATTCTCCGCGGGCAGGCAGCCGCCGAGCGCCGCGGCCAGGCACAGCGCTGCGAGCGGGGCGCACAGCGCGCTCGCGCAACGGCGCAATCGATCGAAACCTGCTGGGCGACGATGCATGGAGCTTCCCTCCTTAGAAATGCGCGAATCCGCCGCCGGGACTCGGCGGCGGCGTCCGGCGCTTCCGGCCGGTGTGCGAATCGTCCCTGCGCTCAGGCGTTCAAGCGCTTTCCAGCGTCGCCAACACCGCGTCGGCTTCGACGAAGTCGCCGGCGGCGGCGCGGATTTCGGCGATGACGCCGGCGCGCGGCGCCTTCAGGCTCAGCTCCATCTTCATCGCCTCGATCACCATCACTTCCTGGCCGGCCTCGACGCTGTCGCCCGGCGCGGCCTTGACCACCACCACGCGGCCCGGCATCGGCGCGTTGACGCTGTGGCCCGAACCGCCGGCGGCGGCGCTTTCGTGGCGGTACACCGGCACCGCCTCCAGGCGCAGGCGGCGTTCGCCGTCGTGCACGACCACGCGCGCGCCGTCGCCGAGCGTGCGCAGGCGGCGCATGCGGCCGTCGATGCGCAGGCTCAGCTCGTCGCCGTCCAGGCGCGCGCCGCGCACGTCCACCGCGGCCTCGCCGAGGCCGTCGATGCGGTAGTCGCCGGCGCTGCCGTGCGCCGACAGTTCCAGGCGCTGGTCGCGGCGCGCGAACGCCAGGCTGCGGCGGCCGCCGTGGCCCAGGCGCCAGCCGTCGGCGATGGCCCAGGGCGAGGTCGGGTCGTTGGATGCTGCGGCGTCGATGCGGGTGTTGCGCTCCTGGGTCAGCAGCGCCGCCACCGCGGCGCCGGCCAGCAGGTCGGCGTCGGCGGCTTCGTCGGCCGTCGCGGCCGACATGAATTCGTCGAGGTGGCGGTCGAGATAACCGGTGTCGATGGTGCCTTCGACCACCGCCGGATGCCGCGCCAGCCGCTCGAGGAATTCGATGTTCGACTTCGGCCCGGCGATCTCGCTGTCGGCCAGCGCCGCGCGCAGCCGCGCCAGCGCGCGCGGGCGGTCGCTGTCGAACACGATCAGCTTGGCGATCATCGGGTCGTAGAAGATCGTCACCGTGTCGCCTTCGATCACGCCCGAATCCAGGCGCACATGCGCGTCGGCGGCCGGCAGGCGCAGGCGCTCGAGCTTGCCCGAGCCGGGCAGGAAGCCGGCTTCCGGGTCTTCGGCGTACAGGCGCACCTCGATGGCGTGGCCGCGCTGGACGATGGCGTCCTGCGCCAGCGGCAGCGCTTCGCCCGCGGCCACGCGCAGCTGCCATTCGACCAGATCCAGGCCGGTGACCAGTTCGGTCACCGGGTGCTCGACCTGCAGGCGGGTGTTGATTTCCATGAAGTAGAACGCGCCGTCCTGGCCGACGATGAACTCGACCGTGCCGGCGTTGACGTAATCGATGGCGTGGCCGGCCTGGACCGCGGCGGCGCCCATCTGCGCGCGCTGTTCGGGGCTCAGGAACGGCGAGGGCGATTCTTCCAGCACCTTCTGGTAGCGGCGCTGGGCCGAGCATTCGCGCTCGTTGAGGTGGATTACCTGGCCGTTGTTGTCGCCGAAGATCTGGATCTCGATGTGGCGCGGGCGCTCGACGTAGCGCTCCAGCAGCACCCGGTCGCGGCCGAAGGCGTTGCGCGCTTCGCGCTGGCAGCTTTCCAGGTTGGCGGCGAACTCGCCGGCCTCGCGCACGATGCGCATGCCCTTGCCGCCGCCGCCGTGGGCGGCCTTGATCATCAGCGGATAGCCGATGCGGTCGGCTTCGCGCTGGAGCAGGGCGGGATCCTGGTCTGCGCCGGTGTAGCCCGGCACCACCGGCACACCGGCGGCCTGCATCAGTTCCTTGGCGCCGGCCTTGCTGCCCATCTTGCGCATCGAGGCGGCCTTGGGGCCGATGAAGGCGATGCCGGCGGCCTCGACCGCGTCGGCGAAGTCGGCGTTCTCGCTGAGGAAGCCGTAGCCCGGATGGATCGCCTGCGCGCCGCTGAGGCGGGCGACTTCGAGGATCGCATCGCCGCGCAGATAACTCTCGGCCGGGCGCGGCCCGCCGATGGGATAGGCCTCATCGGCCTGGCGCACGTGCTGGGCATCGGCGTCGGCTTCGGAATAGACCGCGACGGTGCGGATGCCGAGCTTGCGGCAGGTGCGGATCACCCGACAGGCGATTTCGCCGCGATTGGCGATCAAGATCTTCTCGAACATGGGCACTTCGCAGGTCGGTGCGCGCACGCGCGCGTGGAAGGGAAGACGAACCGCCGCGACGGCGGACCGGCGCGATAGGGGGATTTTCACCGATGCGGCCGCGGCTGTCGCCTCATGGCGCCGGCGGGGGACGCGGTTTGCGCGACCGAAGCCCCGATTAGGCGGTTTGGTGGCCGCTTGGGCGTGCCATACGGTGCGGTGTTGGGTGGGGCGGTGTTTGGCGCTCGATAGGCCTGCGGCCCCGCACGATCGCTGTTGCCTTTGTTCTTGCCCTTGGCCTAGCTCTTGTCTCTAGCTCCCCCCGCCGCCCCGAACTCGCCACAGGCAAGCGTAGACCCGATAGGGCGGCGCACAGGATGTGCGCCGTGCGCCACCCAGGCCATGGATGGCCTGTGTGGCGCATCCCTGCGAACGCACTGAACCTTAGTGGCTCTTGATTCGAAAACAGGGAAAGCGCCTTTCTTTGGTTACTTTCTTTGGCAAGACAAAGAAAGTGACCCGGCCGCTTGCGGACGGAAGCTGTTGATCTTGGCTTGTCATCACGCGTCGCAACGAGAGAAGCAGGAGCCAAGTCAAAATGGATTCCGGCTTTCACCGGAATGACGGCGTGGGAGCTTCGGGTCTTCGGGCGAGTTCGGCGGAGCCACGTCGCTGCGGTTGGTCGCGACTTGCGTCGCTCCTACAGGGAGATACGAAACTCGCCGGAGACCCTGTAGGAGCGACGCAAGTCGCGACCGCGAAATCACAGCTACGGTCTTGGCTTCGTCGTAGTTGCGTATTCGCAGTCGCGGCTCGCGCCGCTCCTGCAGTCGGATACGAAACCGACCGCAAACCCCGCAGGAGCCGAGCAAGCCGCAACCGCGACAACGCGGCCGCGGCGAAAGCACAACGCCGCGCAAACTCAGCCCACCCACCCCGGCGACCGCTTGTCCAAAAACGCCGACAACCCTTCCTGCCCCTCCGCCGACACCCGCAACCCCGCGATCAACGCCGCGTTGTCGGCATCGAGCCTGGCCCCGTCGCGCTCGCCCGCCACCCGCCGCACCAGCGCCTTCGCCGTCGCCGCCGCATGCGGCCCCGCCTTGAGCAGCAAACCGGTCTGGCGCGCAACCGCCGCGTCCAGCGCATCGGCCGCCACCACCTGATGCAGCAGCCCGATGCTCTGCGCCACCGCGGCGTCGAAGATCTCCGCGCTGGCGAACCAGCGTCGCGCCTGGCGCGCGCCGATGGCCTCGATGACGTATGGCGAGATCACCGCCGGCAACAGGCCGAGCTTGCTCTCGGTCAGGCCGAACTTGGCCTCCGGCACGCCGATGGCGATGTCGCAGCAGGCCACCAGGCCGACGCCGCCGCCGAAGGCCGCGCCGTGGACGCGGGCGATGGTCGGCTTGGGCAGCTCGTTGAGGGTGCGCATCAGCCGCGCCAGCGCCAGCGCGTCCTCGCGGTTCTCGGCCTCGCCGGCGGCAGCCATGCCGCGCATCCAGTTCAGGTCGGCGCCGGCCGAGAACGAGGCGCCTTCGCCCTCGATCACCACCACGCGCACGCCTTCGTCGGCGCCGGCGGCTTCCAGGGCGCCGGTCAGGGCGGCGATCAGCACGGCGTCGAAAGCGTTGTGCAGGTCGGGGCGGTTCAGGCGCAAACGGGCGACGGGGCCGTCGCGCAGGCTCAGCAGCGGATGGTTCATCGGGTCGGGGGAGTTTGTGAGAGTTGGCCGAATGATACCGTTCAGCTTGTTCCCTCCGCCCCTGTACGGCGGTCGGTGCTAGAATGAGAACAATTCCCATTTGGGACGCCACCTTTTTCGTGGAAGCCGCCCCTTTGAAGCTGTCCGAATTGCCGCACCGCACCGCGGCCACGGTCGAGACCGTCGACGACCAAGCGCCGAACGACACCATCGCCAGACGCCTGCGCGAGCTCGGCTTCGTCGCCGGCGAACGGGTGGAAGTGATGGCCGCCGGCCCCGTCGCCGCCGAGCCGCTGCTGGTGCAGATCGGCTACACCCGCTTCGCCCTGCGCCGCAGCGAAGCGGCGCGGGTGCGGGTGACACCGCTGGAGAACGGGGCATGAGCGCCGCCGCCCCCGCGATGAGCGCGCCGCGCGAGGCCGCCGACCAGCACCTGCGCGTGGCCCTGGTCGGCAATCCGAACTGCGGCAAGACCGCGCTGTTCAACCAGCTCACCGGCAGCCGGCAGAAGGTCGCCAACTACGCCGGCGTCACCGTCGAGCGCAAGGAAGGCCGCCTGCACGCGCCTTCGGGCCGCCATTACGCAGTGCTCGATCTGCCCGGCGCCTACAGCCTCAGCGCCGCCAGCCTGGACGAAGCGGTCACCCGCGACGTGCTGCGCGGCTTCTATCCGGGCGAACCGGCGCCGGACGTGCTGCTGTGCGTGGTCGATGCGACCAACCTGCGCCTGCACCTGCGCTTCGTGCTGGAACTGCGCGAGCTCGGCCGGCCGATGATCGTCGCGGTCAACATGATGGACGCGGCCAAGCGCCGCGGCATCGGCATCGACCTGGCCGCGCTGGAAAGCGAGCTCGGCGTGCCGGTGGTGGCGACCGTCGCGGTCAAGCGCGGCGGCGCGCGCGAGCTGGTGGCCACGCTCGACCAGGTCGCCGCCGCTCCGCACGAGCCGCACGCGCGCTTGGCCGAAGGCGCCGACCTGCACGCAGAAACCCGCCGCCTGCTGGATCTGACGGTCAGCATGCCCACCCGCACCGCCAAGATCGACGACGCGCTCGATCGCTGGCTGCTGCATCCGGTGCTGGGCCTGTTGTCGCTGGCGGTGGTGATGTTCCTGATCTTCCAGGCGGTGTACGCCTGGGCCACGCCGCTGATGGACGGGATCGAGGCCGGCACCGCCTGGATCGGCGAACACACCGGCGCGCTGCTGCCCGACGGGCCGCTGCGCAGCCTGCTGGTGGACGGCGTCATCGCCGGCCTCGGCGGGGTGATCGTGTTCCTGCCGCAGATCCTGATCCTGTTCGCCTTCATCCTGGCGCTGGAGGAATCGGGCTATCTGCCGCGCGCGGCGTTCCTGCTCGACAAGATGATGGCCGGCGCCGGCCTGTCGGGGCGCTCGTTCATTCCGTTGCTGTCGAGCTTCGCCTGCGCGATCCCCGGGATCATGGCCACGCGCTCGATCCAGGATCCGCGCGACCGCCTCGCCACGATCATCGTCGCGCCGCTGATGACCTGTTCGGCGCGGCTGCCGGTGTACGCGCTGCTGATCGGCGCGTTCATCCCGCAACAGAAGGTGTGGGGCGCGTTCAACCTGCAGGGCCTGGTGCTGTTCGGCCTGTACATGGCCGGCATCGTCAGCGCGCTGATGGTGTCGTGGGTGATGAAGAAGTGGCGCCGCGACAAGAGCGAGCACCCGCTGTTGCTGGAGCTGCCGTCCTACCGCATCCCGCACCTGCGCGATCTGGCCATCGGCCTGTGGGAACGCGCCTGGATCTTCCTGCGCCGGGTCGGCGGCATCATCCTGGCGCTGACCATCCTGCTGTGGTTCCTGCTGTCGTTCCCCGGCGCGCCGGAAGGCGCGACCCAGCCGGCGATCGACTACAGCTTCGCCGGCCGCATCGGCCACGCGCTGTCGGCGGTGTTCGCGCCGATCGGATTCAACTGGCAGATCTGCATCGCGCTGATCCCGGGCCTGGCCGCGCGCGAAGTGGCGGTGTCGTCGCTGGCGACGGTGTACGCGCTGTCGGCGGCCGACGACGACGCGGCCGCGCAGGCGCTGACCCCGATCATCACCGACACCTGGTCGCTGGCGACCGCGCTGTCGCTGCTGGTGTGGTTCATCTACGCGCCGCAATGCATCTCCACCCTGGCCACGATCCGGCGCGAGACCGGTTCGTGGAAGCAGGTGGCGATCAGCGCCGGCTATCTGTTCGCGCTGGCGTACCTGGCGTCGTTCGCGACCTACCAGATCGCCGTGGCGCTGGGCGCGGGCTGAGGAGGATGCGATGAGCGCCGGTCTGTTCGCGCAATACGTGGTGATCGCGATCGCGGTGTTGGTCAGCGCGGTCGTGGTCGCGCGCAAGCAGTTCCCCGGCGGCGTGCGCCGCCTGCGCATCGCCTGCGCGCTGCCGCTGGTGCGCGACGGGCGGCCGGCGTGGATGCGCGCGCTGGGCAAGCGCATCGCGCCGCCGGCGCGCGCGGGCGGGCCGAATTGCGCGGGGTGCGATAACTGCGGGCCGTCGGACTGAGACGCTTTCGTCGGCGCTGGGATGCTTCGCCGACGATAGGGTGGGGCGGCTGGGGTAGGCGGGGTTCGCGGTCGGCGCAGTGTCGCGGTCGCGGCTCGCGCCGCTCCTACAGTCGCAAACGAGACTAGCCGAAGCCCCTTTAGGAGCGGCGCGAGCCGCGACCGCGACACTGCGATTACGTCGAAACCCGCGGGTCGATTACCGCAACGCTAAACCCCGCGCGCGCACCCGGCCGAACTCACCCCGCGCGGCTTTGCAGATAGCTCAAAGCCTCGCCCAGATAGCCGCGCGCCTCTTCCAGATGCTCCGGCGCGCACTCTTGCTCGAACCGGCTGGCGCCGTCGGCGAAGCGCACATACGCCTCGATCTCCTGCTCCTCTTCCCACAGGAAATCCAGGATCACCACGAAATCGTCCGCGCCGGGATCGTTGAAGCGCGCCGCGCCGCGCAGCGGCGTCAGCAGGCGCAGCATCTCGTGGTAGTTCTCCGAGGCCTGCAGCATGGCGATGCGCAAGGTGCGGCGCAGTTCGTCGTACTCCACCGGCGGCATGCCGGTCCAGGCGTCCTCGCGCCAAGCCTTGATGACCTCGGCCACGCTGGCCGCTTCCAGGTCGGACAGGATTTCCGGCGGGACGTGGCTGCCGCCGCTCATCTGGCGGCGGTCGAACCAGGACTGCCAGTCGGCGAAACCCGAGGGTCGCGCCGGCACGGAGCTCATGAAGGCTTCGTACTGCTCGTGGCTGAGGGTGAAACGGGCGTACAGCGATGCGGGTTCCGACATCGGCGGGATCCTTTCCTATGACACCGGCGCGTCGCCGCTCAGCGGCGCAGCCGGCCTTTGCCGGCGGCTTTGTAGCCGACCGCTTCGAACGCTTCGACCGACAGCGTGAAGGTGCGCTCTTCCCCCGAAAACAGCGCGCCTACGCCGACGACCTGGCGGGTGATCTCTTCGCCGCGGTCGTTCTTGATCGACAACACCATCGAATACTCCCAGGCGCCGTCGCTGGGCGGATGGCGGATGGTGCCTTCCACGCGCAGCGGCGAAAACCGTTTCGCCGCCAGCGCGTTGGCGTCGGAATCGAAGCGCAGGTGGTGCCGGCAGGCCGGGCACACGCTGGCCGATTCCAGGATCGTCGCCTTGCAGTGCGGACAAACGCGCGTCGCCCCGGGCATGCCCTGGCGTTGCGCGCTCATGAGTCGGCGCCGGTCTCCGCCTTGCCGTTCTTGTCGCCCTTGTCGCTCTTGCCGTCGCCCTTGTCGTTGCGCGCGACCGACTTGCCGCTGTCTTCCCAGCCGAACTCGACCTGGCCGCGCACGCGCGCGCCGGCGGCGACGGTGACGGTGCCGGCCTTGACGTCGCCGACCACCACGCCGGTCTCCAGCAGCTCCACGCGCTGGGCCGAATCGATGTTGCCTTCCAGCTCGCCGGCGATCACGACCTTGCGCGCGCGCACGCCGCCGTTGACCTTGGCGCCGAGCTCGACGGTGAGGTCGCCGTCGACCTGCACATCGCCCTTGAAGCGGCCGGCGATGCGGATGTGGCCGGCGCCGTGGATCTTGCCTTCGATGGTCAGGTCGGAGGCGATCAGCGATTCCTTGACCTGCTCGCGCGCCGGCTCGAGCGGACGCTGCGGCGCGGGCTGCGGCGCCGGCGCGCTGATCGGCGCGGGAGCGGCCGCGGCGGGCTGGCCGAAGCTGAACTCGGTGGTCGCGTCGGGCTCTTTCTTGAGCGCGGTTTCCGGTTGCAGCGGCGGCAGCGGCGTGTCGCGCTTGGGTGGGGCGGGCTGGTTGAAAATGGCCATAACGCGGTGTTCCTCAGGTCGGGGGATCAGGTGATGACACGCGTGAACTTTGGAGCCTAACACGCTGATACGAAGCGCCCACTGTGATGAATATCACCGAATCGGCGTGCCTGCGAAGGCTCGTGCGAATTCAGTTTCGAGCCTTCGCGGCAGGCCTTGCGGCGCATGCGTGCGCGCGTTCGCGGCGCGCGCGAGAACGCGCGCACGAACGACAGTGATTAAGAAATATTTCAGATCGATGAATGCGGCGACGCCGGCGCGCGGCGTGCCCGATCAGCGCAGCAAGAAGCCGGCGACGGCCACCGCCGCCAGGATCTGGGCCAGCCGCCACAGCTTGCCGGCGCCGGCGCGGACCTGGGCCATCGGCACGCCGAGGCGGCGCGACAAAGCGAAGTCGTGCAGCGGCAGCACCGTGGCGGCGGCGATGGGGATCAGCGGCGCCGCCGAGTCGTAGGCCAGCAGCGACGACGGCGTCACCGCTATCGTGGCCAGTGCGCCGATCAGGAAACACAGCATCGCCGGCACCGGCGCGGCGCGCGAGCGCGCCTGCACGAAGCCGATCACGCAGGCGATCAAGGCGGCCTGGAACGGCAGCCAGTACGCGCAGGCCGCGCAGGCGGCGAGCAGGACGATCGTGTACGCGACGAACGGATCCCAGCCCATGCGCTGCGTCATCCAGCGGCGCGAGCGGACCAGCCCGATCCAGCCCAGCGCCGCGGCCATCCAGGCGGCGAAGAGCACGGCGATGTTGCGCGGGATGTCCTGCAACGGCGCCGGGTCGTAGGCCATCAGCAGCCACACGAACCAGGCCGCGGCCAGGTAGTACAGCGGAATGCGCACCGCGGCGATGGCGATGCGGCGCGGGTCCAGGCGCTCGGGATCGCAGGCGCGCAGCCAGAAGCCGACGGCGCTGGGGTCCAGCCGCCGCTCCAGCCATTCCGGGCCGACCCGCTGCAGGCGCAGCAACAGGCCGCGCAGGCGGCTGGGCAGCGAGGGGATCAGCGCGATCAGCGCGCGCCGCGGCCAGAACGCCGGCCGCTGCAGTTCGCCGAACAGCCAGCGGTCGACCAGCCGGTCGTGGGCGTTGCGGTACTCGCCGAGGATGCGTTCGAACGCGACGCTGCGCGCGCCGCGATCGCTGGCGACGGCCAGCCAGTGGCGCAGGCGCGGGTCGGGGTCGTACAGCGCGCCCAGGTCGAAGTAGTCGGCGATGGCGTCGGTCGCCGCCGGCGCCAGCGGCGGTTCGTGCTGGGCCAGCGCGTGCGCGACCGGCGCGCGCAGCGCGTGCTTGAGGTCCAGCGAGTACAGCGGTTCGCAATCGCGCAGCCAGCGTTGCAGGTCGACGGCGAGGCGGCGCTGCGCGAAATCGAACAGTTCCTCGAGGAAGGCTTGCAGGTCGAAGTAGCGCGCTTGCGGTTCGGCGGGGTCGGCGTTATGCGGCTCGTGCGAAGCGGGCTGCGCATCGTGGCGCGACTCGGGTGCGGGCTGAGACGGCGCATCGCGCGCGGGCGCTGCGGGCGGCGTCGGCGCAGCAGGGTGGGGCTGTGTCTGCGCGATCGCGCTGGGCGGCGCGCTGTCGTCTTCGTCCGCGGCGGCGAGGGCGAAGGCGACAGCGCGCTGCGCGGCGATGCGCAGGCACTGCTGATACGCCTCGTTGAGCGCCTGGAACCCTTGCGGGTCGTCGTCGGGCCGGCAGCGCTTGAGTTCGCGCGCATAGGCGCGCTTGATCTCGCGCTCGTCGCTGCCCGGCGACAGCCCCAGTCGCTTGAACGGCGTCACGGGCGATCGGTTCCGGCCAGGGCGGCGACGACGCGCACGAGCACGGCGAAGCCCATCAGCAGGAAGATGACCGTGCTCGCATCCAGATCGATCGGGTGGCGGCCGCGCTTGCCGGGCTTGGGATTGGGATCGAACTCGATCTCGCGCAGATCCACGCCGCGTCGGCGGGTCTGCGCGCGCAGTTCGACGATGCGCGCCTGCAGCCCGGCCGAACGCTCGTGCACGGTGTCCAGGTCGAAGAAACGCAGCATCGCGTCCAACTGCGGCAGGTACAGCGGCGCGCGCGCGCTCAGGCAGGCGATCAGCGCCGGCGCCAGCGCGTGCTTGCGTTCGAGCTGGTACAGCGCCGGGTGCTTGGCGAGCCAGTGTTCGAGCTCGGCGACGGTGTCGGTTTCGGCGCGGCGGTAGAGCTCGTCGAGGAAACGCTTGGCGTCGAACTCGGCCTCGCGCGCCGGCTCGCGCGCAGGTGCCGCGGCGGCCGGGACGTGCGCCGGCAGCGGCGCCGGTTCGGGCGCGCGCGGAGCCTTCGCTGCTGCGGGTGCAGGCGGTGCGGATGGCGCGGACGCCGCAGCGGGCGCGCTCGGTGCCGGCGGCTGTGCCGGCGCCGGAGCAGGTGGCGCCGAGGCCACGAACGGCGTCCTGGGTGCGGCCGGCGCGAACGGCGCCGGCGCGGCGGGCGCTTGCGGCGCGGCGGGACCGTCCGTGGGTGCGACCGGGACCGGCGGCGGCCGCGGCGCTGGCGGTATCCGCAGCCGTTGCGCGGTCTCGCCGTCGGCCTCGATTTCGTCCTCGTCAGCGTCCTCGCGCTCGTCTGCGGCGGCATCCGCCGCGAGCGCGAGCGCGGCCGCGGCCGCAGCGCGTCGGCGCGCCCATTCCAGGCAGTGCTGGTAGGCCTCGTTCAGGCGCTGGAAGCCGGCCGGATCGTCGTCGGGCCGGTTCGCGCGCAGCAGCTTGGCGTAGGCGCGCTTGATCTGCGCCTCGTCCGCGTCCGCGGACAGGCCCAGCACGGCGAACGGGTTCACGCGCCGCCGGCCTGCGCCTCGACCGCGTCGAGGAAGTGGGCGAAATCGCGGCGGTGCTCGGCGATCAGCGCGTCGTCCTGCAGGTCGAGCACGCCGCGGAAGCGGACCAGCGCCACCTGCACCTGTTCGCGCGCCCACAGCAGTTCTTCGTACAAGCGCTCGGCGCGCGCGATCAGCGCCACGTTCTCCTGGTGCTCGCGCGGATGCACCTTCAGCGCCGCCAAGGCCTGCAGCCGTTCGCGGATCTGCTCCGCGCTGAGCACGCCGGGGTTCTTCTCCAGGATCACCTCGCGCTTGAGGCCGCTGGCGACCGCTTCGGCCTCGACTTGCAGCAGGCCGTTGATGTCGTAGGTGAAGCGCACATCGATGGGATTGTCCTGGCGCGCCTTGGCCGGCAGCTCGATGGTGATCGCGCCCAGCCGCACGTTGTTCTCCACCCGCGGGCTCTCGCCCTGGTAGATCTCCAGCTCGACCTTGCGCTGGCTGTCGTGCACCGGGAAATAGCGTTCCACCCGGCTCACCGGCACCGTGCTGTTGCGGTGGATGATCGGCGAGAACAGGCCGCTGACGAAGCGCCCGTCGACTTCCTGGCCGGTGCTCACGCCCAGGCTGTGCGGGCTCACGTCGGTCAGCACCACCTCTTCCAGGCTCTGGTCGCGCGCCTTCATCCCGGCCGCGACGCAGGCGCCGTGGGCGATGGCCTCGTCCGGGTTGAGGTGGCGCAGCGGCAGCCGGCCGAACATGCGCGAGACCAGCTTGGCGCACAGCGGCATGCGCGAGGCGCCGCCGACCAGGACGATCTGGTCGAGTTGCGACGGGGTCAGCTTGGCGTCGCGCATCGCCCGCTCCAGCGGCGCGCGCAGGCGCTGCACCAGCGGTTCGCACAGGCGGGCGAAGCCGTCCTCGTCCAGGCGCCAGGCGCGCGCCTGGCCGGCGAGGGCGAGCTCGAGCTGGGCCTCGCCGCTGCCGGCGAGCTGCTGCTTGAAGGCTTCGATGCGCCGTTCCAGCACCGCCAGCTCGCCCAGCGGCAGCGCGCTGGCCGACAGGCCGTGTTCGCGCAGGAAGCCGTCGAGCAGGGCGCGCGAGAAATCCTCGCCGCCGAGGAAGTTGTCGCCGGCGCTGGCGTGCACTTCCATGACCCCGTCGAACAGCTCCAGGATCGACACGTCGAAGGTGCCGCCGCCGAGGTCGAAGATCAGGTAGCGGCCGCCGTCGTCGCTCTGCTGCAGGCCGTAGGCCAGCGCCGCAGCGGTGGGTTCGTTGATCAGCCGCTCGACCTTGATCCCGGCCAGCTCGCCGGCGATGCGGGTGGCCTTGCGCTGGCTGTCGGAGAAGTAGGCCGGCACGCTGACGACCGCCTCGCGCACCTTCTCGCCGAGCTCGGCTTCGGCATCGGCGATCAGCGACTTGAGCACCAGCGCCGACAGTTCCTCCGGACGCAAGCGGTGCGGGCCCAGCGTGGTGACCCGGTCGCTGCCCATCCAGCGCTTGAACGCGGCCACGCTCTGGCGCGGGTGCGAGACCAGGCGCTCGCGCGCGGCCTGGCCGACGATGATGCTGCCGTCGTCGCCCAGGCTCACCGCCGAGGGCGTCAGCAGCGAGCCCAGCGCGTTGCGGATCAGCCGCGGACCGTCCGGCGCGTACACGCCGATCAGCGAATGCGTGGTGCCCAGGTCGATGCCGACGATCATGCGAAGCCACAGTCCCTTGCGATGGAGCGCACAGAATTACATGCGGAACACGCCGAAGCGAGTGCGCTCTTCGATCGGCGCGTTGAGGCTGGCCGACAGACCCAGGCCGAGCACGCGGCGGGTGTCGGCCGGGTCGATGATGCCGTCGTCCCACAGCCGCGCGGTGGCGTAGTAGGGGTTGCCCTGGCTCTCGTACTGATCGCGGATCGGCGACTTGAAGCTGTCTTCTTCCTCGGCCGACCACTGCTTGCCCTGCGCCTCGATGCCGTCGCGGCGCACCGTGGCCAGCACCGACGCGGCCTGCTCGCCGCCCATCACGCTGATGCGCGCGTTCGGCCACATCCACAGGAAGCGCGCGCCGTAGGCGCGGCCGCACATGGCGTAGTTGCCGGCGCCGAAGCTGCCGCCGATCACCACGGTGAACTTGGGCACGTGCGAGCACGCCACCGCGGTGACCATCTTGGCCCCGTCCTTGGCGATGCCGGCGTTCTCGTACTTCTTGCCGACCATGAAGCCGGTGATGTTCTGCAGGAACACCAGCGGGATGCCGCGCTGGTTGCACAGCTCGATGAAGTGCGCGCCCTTGAGCGCGCTCTCGGCGAACAGGATGCCGTTGTTGGCGACGATGCCGACCGGATAGCCGTGCAGGTGGGCGAAGCCGGTGACCAAGGTCTTGCCGTACCTCGCCTTGAACTCCTGCAGCTCGCTGCCGTCGACGATGCGCGCGATCGCCTCGCGGATGTCGAAGGGCTTGCGCGTGTCCTTGGGCACGATGCCGTATAGCTCTTCGGCCGGGTACAGCGGCTCGCGCGCGGGCTGCGCGGCGACCGGCAAGGTCTTCTTGCGGTTGAAGGTGGCGACGATGTCGCGCGCGATCTGCAGCGCGTGGCGGTCGTCCTGGGCGAAATGATCGGCCACGCCCGACACCGAGGTGTGCACGTCGGCGCCGCCGAGCGCTTCGGCGTCGACCACCTCGCCGGTGGCGGCCTTCACCAGCGGCGGGCCGCCGAGGAAGATCGTGCCTTGTTCCTTGACGATCACCGACTCGTCGCACATCGCCGGCACGTAGGCGCCGCCGGCGGTGCAGCTGCCCATGACCACGGCGACCTGCGGGATGTTCTCCGCGCTCAGCCGGGCCTGGTTGTAGAAGATGCGGCCGAAGTGCTCCTTGTCCGGAAACACCTCGTCCTGCAGCGGCAGGAACGCGCCGCCGGAGTCGACCAGGTACACGCAGGGCAGGCGGTTCTCGCGCGCGATCTCCTGCGCGCGCAGATGCTTCTTCACCGTCATCGGGAAATAGGTGCCGCCCTTGACCGTGGCGTCGTTGGCGACGATCACCACTTCCAGGCCCTGCACCCGGCCGATGCCGGCGACCATGCCGGCGGCCGGCGCGGCGTCGTCGTACATGCCTTCGGCCGCGAGCGGGGCGATTTCCAGGAACGGCGAGCCCGGGTCGAGCAGGGCGGCGATGCGGTCGCGCGCGAGCAGCTTGCCGCGCTCGGTGTGCTTGGCCCGGGCCTTGTCGCCGCCGCCGTGGGCGGCGCGTGCCAGCCGCGCGTCGAGTTCTTCGACCAGGGCGCGGTGGTAGGCGACGTTGTCGCGGAAATCCTGCGAGCGCGGGTCGAGCTGGGAAGTGATCGCGGGCATTGCGGGCACGGCCGGAAGCGGGAGACGCGGCATCAAAACACAAAGCGCCAGCGCCGGCCAATGGCCTGTGCGGGCGAAGCCGCGGCAAACGCCGGCGTATGCGCACACAATGCGACATGCGCGCTTGGTTTGCGTGAGCGGCGAGCGCGGCGGAACGCGCGTCGGGCTCGGGTCGCCTCGAAAGACGCGTTTCCAGCGGCGCGGCCCGCGCCGTTGTAGGAGGGGCTTCAGCCCCGACGCTCTTGTTTCAGTTCGCTGCGGCCTGAGCTCATCGGGCTGAAATCGCTCTCACAAGAGCGGGCGCCCCATTCAAGTATTCATTCGGTTCGCGGCGATCGGAACGAAGAGCGTCGGGGCTGAAGCCCCTCCCACACTCGAGCCGCCGCACAAAAAGAAAGGCCCGCACAAGGCGGGCCTTTCAGCGAACGAGAGCGCAAGCAGATTAGTGCTTGGCTTCTTCCTTCTTCGCAGCGTCGGCAGCGGCGCCGGCCTTGTCGGCGACGTTCTGCGCGGCAGCGGCGGTGGCGTCGGCAGCCTTGGCGGCAGCGCCGGCGGCGCCGGCAGCGGCGGCGTCGGTCGCAGCGGCGGCGGCATCGCCGGCCTTGGCAGCGGCGTCGCCAGCGGCGGCAGCGGCGTCGGTCGCAGCGCCGGCAGCGGCGTTGGCGGCGTCGGTCGCGGCAGCGCCGGCAGCGGCGGCGCCTTCGGCAGCGGCGGCGCCGGCCGAATCAGCGGCCTTGGCGGCGTCGGCACCGGCCTGCTCGGCGGCGGCCGAGGCTTCGGCAGCGGCGTCCTTGGCTTCTTCGGTCTTCTGGGCGCAAGCCGACAGAGCCAGAGCGGCAGCGGCGAGCAGGACGTAGAGATGGGTCTTCATGAGCTGTCTCCTGAGGAGTTGTCTGAGAAAAACGCTAGGTGGAGCTGTCAGGCAACGCCAGTGCTCGCAGCGGTCCGGCAAGCCGGCTTCGATCGTTCACTGACCTTACGGAAAAAGCCGCCGGAGAACCGGCGGCTTTCCCGTTCGACGCGGTTGCCCGCGCCGGAACTGCAGTATCGCTTGCGCGATATTACTTCTTCGCTTCTTCCTTGGCCGCTTCCGCCGGGGCGGCAGCGTCCTTGGCGGCGTCGGCAGCAGCGCCGGCGGCGTCAGCAGCGCCCTTGGCGGCGTCGGCAGCGGCGTCGGCAGCGGCCGGGGTCGCAGCGTTGGCAGCGGCGTCGGCCGAGGTGGCGGCGGCGTCGGCGGCGGTGGCAGCGGCGTCGGCCGAAGCAGCGGCGGCGTCGGCGGTGGCGGCGTCGCCAGCGGCGGCGGCGGTGTCAGCGGCAGCCTGGGCTTCGCCCGAAGCGGCAGCGGCGTCGGCAGCGGCAGTGTCGGCCTGCTTCTGGTTCGAGCAAGCGGCCAGGGCCAGGCCCAGAGCCAGGGCGATCAGCGCCTTGTTGAAGTTCATGATTCGGATTCCTCGTCGTTTAGTTAGGCAACGCGCAAAAGCGCGCCGATAACATGATGACAAGCCGGTGACGTGTGTCAAGCGGCCCGCCGGTTTTTTTTGTGCAACGCGTTTTTAACTTTTTACAGCAATTCGATGGCGATCGCCGTGGCTTCGCCGCCGCCGATGCACAGCGAGGCGACGCCGCGCTTGCCGCCGCGGATGCGCAAGGCATTGATCAGTGTGACCACCAGGCGGGCGCCGCTGGCGCCGATCGGGTGGCCCAGCGCGACCGCGCCGCCGTGCACGTTGAGCTTGTCGTGGGCGATGCCCAGCTCGGTCATCGGCGCCATCGCGACCACCGAAAACGCTTCGTTGACCTCGAACAGATCGACGTCTTCGACCTTCCAACCGGCCTTTTCGAGCACGTTTGAAATCGCTTTCACCGGCGCGGTGGTGAACCATTCCGGCGCCTGTGCGTGGCCGGCGTGGGCGACGATGCGCGCCAGCGGCTTGAGCCCGCGCGCGGCGGCTTCCTCGGCGCTCATCAGCGTAGTCGCGGCGGCGCCGTCGGAGATCTTCGAGGAGGCCGCGGCGGTCAGCACGCCGTCCTTGCCGAACGCCGGACGCAGGGTCGGAATCTTGGCCACGTCGATCTTGGCGGGCTCTTCGTCGGCGTCGACGACGACATCGCCCTTGCGGCCCTTGACCGTCACGGAAACGATTTCATCCTTGAAGTGGCCGGCCGACTGCGCAGCCTGCGCGCGCTTCACGCTCTCTTCGGAATAGGCGTCGATGGCGGCGCGATCGTAGCCGTACTTGGCGCAGGTGGCGTCGCCGAACACGCCCATGGCCTTGCCGTCGTACGGGTTGGTCAGACCGTCCCAGGCCATGTGGTCGAGGAACTCGGCGCTGCCGTAGCGGATGCCGGTGCGCGAGTTGTTGAGCAGGTGCGGGGCGTTGGTCATCGACTCCATGCCGCCGGCGACGACGACCTTGGCCGAACCGGCCTGGATCAGGTCGTGGGCGAGCATGATCGCCTTCATGCCCGAGCCGCAGACCTTGTTGATGGTGGTGCAGCCGACCGCGGCCGGCAGGCCGGCGCCGAGCGCGGCCTGGCGCGCCGGGGCCTGGCCGAGGCCGGCCGGGAGCACGCAGCCCATGATCACTTCGTCGACCTGGTCGGCGGCCACGCCGGCCTGTTCCAGCGCGCCGGTAATCGCGGCGCTGCCCAGGGTCGGGGTGGGGACGCCGGTGAACTGGCCGAGGAAGGAACCGATGGCGGTGCGCTTGGCACCGACGATGACGACATCGCTCATGGCGGAACTCCGGAAAACTGTGGCGTGTGAGGGCCGGCGCGGGACAGGGCCCGGGAGGCCGGAACCCGCCGATTATGCGGCGCCGTGTTGCGGTGCCGCAAATGCCCTTTCGGGCAGGGGGAATGGGGCCAGGGCGGATAACGAAAAACCAACAAATTGGGCTGCGAGCCCGGCCGGCGGCTGAATCCGTAGCGGCCCTTGGCGGCCCTTGTAGGAGGGACTTCAGTCCCGACGCCGTCGTCTCAGGCCGCTCTGATCTGCCCGGTGGAAGGCCCTTAAAGGCCGACACCCATGTTCCCGTCCGCTGCGATCCGATCTGTGGGAGGGACTTCAGTCCCGAAGCTCTTGTTTCAGTTCGCGGCGATCCGATCGGAAAGCGTCGGGACTGAAGTCCCTCCCACAGGCTCCCGGCCCGTCCCGCCTGTCCTGGCCGAGCGCTCTGAGGCGATGCGCGCAAGCGCCGAACCCAGCCTTCTGGCGCTTTTGCTTCGCCGCCGCGCGATTCGTTTGTCGGCCGCCGGCGTTTGCATTACAAGGAGCGGGTTCGGATTCGAAAACGCCGGCGCCGCGCGATGCGGCCCGGTGCGGCCGGCCGCCCGGGGGGAGCGGTCGCGTCTTCCTGATCCAGAGCGACTGGGGTGAGCCCATGAAACGATTCGAACCGGCGGTGCGGCGCAGTACGCATTGGGCCTTGGGCGCGTTGGCCGCGGCGGTGTTGACCGCCTGCGGCGGCGGAGGCGGTGGCGGCAACGTCCGCGAACCCCCGCCGCCGTCTTCGCCCCCGCCCACTACGCCGACCACGCCGCCGCCGCCGATCGGCGCGCACCTGGACCTGACCAACGCGCGCTCGGCGCAGGCGCTAGGCCTGACCGGGCAGGGCGTGCGCATCGGCGTGGTCGACAGCGGCGTGCGCCGCGACCATCCCGCGCTCAACGGCCGGGTCGGGCCGATGCTGATCTACACCGATCCGCGCAGCAACAACCACCGCATCGACGACGTGCTCGGCCACGGCACCTACGTCTCGCAGATCATCGCCGGCACCCCGGTCGGCGCCTGGCCGGGCGGGATCGCGCCGGGCGCGAGCATCGTCTCTGCGCGCATCCTCGCCGACACCCGGCCCAGCGACGACGGCTCGGGCATGGGCAACCAGGCCACCGGCAACGGCGGGCTCGACATCGTCAGTCGCGACCTCATGAACGCCGGCGTGCGGATCATGAACAACTCCTGGGGCGGCCTGTACTGGACCGGCGACAACGTCACCCGCAGTTTCATCGACGCCTACAAGCCCTTCATCGACAACGGCGGGCTGGTGGTGTTCGCCACCGGCAACGAGTCCAAGCCGCAGCCGTCCGACAACGCGTCGCTGCCGAGCCAGGGCGCCGGCGCCGACGCGCTCGAGCGTGGTTGGATCGCCGCGGCCGCGCTGGACACGCTCAACCCGACCCGGCTGGCGAGTTATTCCAACGCCTGCGGCATCGCCATGAACTACTGCCTGGTCGCGCCCGGCGACGTGCAGGCCACCGGCGTCAACGACAGCGTCGGCAACCCCAGTTATTGGGTGGTGCGCGGCACCTCGTTCGCCGCGCCGCAGGTGTCGGGCGCGGCGGCGCTGGTGTGGCAGGCGTTTCCGTATTTCAACAACGATCTGGTCCGGCAGGCGCTGCTGGGCAACGCCAAGGACCTGGGCGCGCCGGGCGTGGACCCGGTGTTCGGCCAGGGCCTGCTCGATGTCGGCGCGGCGGTGCGCGGCCTGCACCGGCTCGATTGGGGCAATGCGCGGGTGAGCTTCGACGGCAGCTCGACCTGGACCAACCCGCTCACCGGCGCCGGCGGCCTGATCAAGGACGGCAGCGGCACGCTGCGCCTGGACAGCAGCGCCGCGCACACCTACAGCGGCGGCACCGACGTCGCCGGCGGCACCTTGCGCCTGAACGACGGAGGCAGCCTCGCCTCGGCGGTGACCGTGCGCAACGGCGCGACCTTCGCCGGCGGCAACGGCGCCCGGATCGCCAGCCGAGTCGACAACCAGGGCGCGCTGCGGGTCGAAGGCGCGGGCCTGCGCATCGACGGCGATTACGCGCAGTCGGCGGCGGGGCAGTTGCAGTTCTTCATCAGCTCCAGGCTCGATGTCGGCGGCGCCGCCACGCTGGCCGGCGATGCGCGCGTGCTCGGGCAATTACCGGGCTATGTGCGCTCCAGCCGCGAGGTGTTCCTCAACGCCGGCAGCCTCAGCGGCCAGTTCGCCAGCCTGTCGAGCGCGCCGGGCGTGTTCCTGACCGCGACAGTGGGCTACAGCAGCACCCAGGCCTGGCTCGACATCACCGCATTGAACATCAGCGCGACCGCGCAATCGCTGGGCATGCCGGCCGGCGAGGTGGCGGCGGCCGCGCGCGTGGACGCCGCGCTGGGCGGCCTCGGCGCTGGCGCGGCGATAACCGCGCCCGGCGGCGCCGGCGCGTTCTCGGCCGCGGCCGGCGCGCTGCAGCGCTCGGCCACGGCGCAGGCCGCGCAGCAGTCGCTGGCGAGCCTGTCGGGCGAGCTGCACGGCGCCGACGCCGCGTTCGCGCTGATGACGGTCGAAGGCAACCGGCGCGCGCTGGAATCGCGGCTGGATGCGCAATACCTCGACGGCACGCGTTCCGGCGCCTGGAGCGACCGGCTCGACGCGCGCCGGGCGATGGCCGGGCGCTTCGATCTGGACGCGACCGGCTGGATCGTCGGCCACGACCAGCGCTTCGGCGATTGGAACCTCGGCGCCGCGCTGAGCCAGACCGACGGCTACGCCTACAGCGCGCAGCGCCGCGACCGCGAGCGCAACCGCCAGGTCGAAGGGCAGTTCTACGCGGCCTGGAACCGCGACGGGCATTACCTGCTCGGGCGCGCGGCGTTCGGCCACATGGATCGCTACCTGCAGCGCGAAGTGCAACTCGGCGCGGACCGATTCGGCACCGGCAGCGATTACGGCGAGCGCTATCTGAGCTTGAACGTGCAGGCCGGGCATCGTTTCCGCTTCGGCGAAGGCGTGCTCACGCCTTACCTGGGCGCGCAGAGCCTGCGCCTGGATCGTGGCGGCTTCGAAGAATCGGGAGCGGCCGGCTTCGGCCTGAGCGCCGGCGATTCGACGTTGAGCGCGACCCAGTTGCTTGCCGGCGCGCGGCTGGAGCGCCAGTGGCGGCTGGGATCGGCCCTGCTGAGCCTGAGCGGCCGCGCCGAATGGCAGCGCACGCTGGCGCAGTCGGGCCGCTACATCGATGCGCGCTTCACCGGCATGGAAGTGTGGTCGCCGATCGTCAGCGACGCGTTCGCGCGCGAGGCCGGTGTGTTGGGGCTCGGGTTCAATGCGCGATTCGCGCGCGGCGGGGTGTTCGCGCTGGATTTCGACAATCGTTACGAGTTCGGCCGGCAGTATCCGCGCGCGTTCGCGAGTTGGTCGCTGCCGTTTTAAGCGCAATGCGCGGTCATTGTTTCGGGCTCGCCCTGTAGGAGCGGCGCGAGCCGCGACCGCGAAACTGCGGCGTCCGGCGCAAGCCGCTATCGCGATGGCGCGGGCGGCCGCTGGGTTTGTCGTAGTCGCGGATTCGCGGTCGCGGCTTGCGCCGCTCCTACAGGGAGATCGCGCGGCTTAGAGCAGGTCTTGCGCGACAACGAAAAAGCCCCGCGTTCGCGGGGCTTCTTGTTCCCTCTCCCGCAAGCGGGAGAGGGAGACGAGCGACGCTGCGATCAGCTCTTGCCGTCGAACAACTCCCGCCCGATCAGCATGCGCCGGATCTCGTTGGTGCCCGCGCCGATCGCGTACAGCTTGGCGTCGCGCAGCAGCCGGCCGGTCGGGTATTCGTTGATGTAGCCGTTGCCGCCGAGGGTCTGGATCGCTTCGAGCGCCACTTCGACCGCGGCGTCGGAGGCGTGCAGCAGGCACGAGGCCGCGTCCACCCGGCTCTTGTAGCCGCCGTCGAAATCGCGTGCGACCTGGTAGGCGAACGCGCGGCTGGACTGCAGCGAGGTGTACATGTCGGCGATCTTGCCCTGCATCAGGCCGAAGGTGCCGATCGCCGCGTCGAACTGCTTGCGCTCGCGCACGTAGGGCAGGGCGATGTCCATCGCCGCCTGCATCAGGCCGAGCGGGCCGCCGGTCAGCACCAGGCGCTCGGTGTTGAGGCCGCTCATCAGCACCTTGACGCCCTGGTTGACCTCGCCGACCACATTCTCGACCGGGATCTCGCAGTTCTCGAACACCAGCTCGCAGGTGTTGGAGCCGCGCATGCCGAGCTTGTCGAGCTTCTGCGCGGTGCTGAAGCCCTTCATGCCCTTCTCGACGATGAAGGCGGTCATGCACTTGCTGCCCGCAGCCTTGCCCGCCGTGCGCATGTACACCAGCAGCACGTCGGCCTCGGGGCCGTTGGTGATCCACATCTTGTTGCCGTTGGCGACCCACACGCCGTCGCGCAGCTCGGCGCGGCAGCTCATCGAGCCGACCACGTCGGAGCCGGCGCCCGGCTCGCTCATCGCCAGCGCGCCCTTCCACTCGCCGCTGCACAGCTTGGGCAGGTACTTGGCGCGCTGGTCCTGATTGCCGTTGGCGAACAGGTTGGACACGCACAGGTTGGAGTGCGCGCCATAGGAGAGACCGACCGAGCCGGAAGCGCGCGAAATCTCTTCCATCGCGACCAGATGGGCCAGATAGCCCATCTCGCTGCCGCCGAACTCGCCCGGCACGGTCATGCCCAGCAGACCCATCTCGCCCAGCTTGGGCCACAGGTCCTGCGGGAACGCGTTGTCGTGGTCGATGCGCTCCGCGCGCGGAGCGATTTCGGTTTCGGCGAAACGGCGCACGGCGTCGCGCAGCGCGTCGATCTCTTCACCCAGGGGAAAACTGCGCATATCAGCCCTCGTAACGAATCAGCGGCCGCCCATTGAGCGGTTGGATGTTGCGGTTGTTGCGGCGGTAATGGGACAAGAACCCGTCGATCTGCTGCTTCGACATGGTCACAGGCGCCGGCATCACGTACCACTCGACATTTTCCGTCAGAGGCGGGGTCGTGAGCGAGCCCAGGTAGTGGTAGTAGCCGTGCGCTTTCGGCAGCAGGCCTTCGATGTCGATCTCGGGCTGGGCCGGCTTGGCCTTGCCGGGCTTGAGATCGTCCAGCACTTCCTGCGCGACCGCATTGGCCTTGCCCTGTTCATACATCACCCCGACCACGGCCAGGCGCCCGTCCTGGGCCTTGAACACGAAGTGGCCTTCCAGCGGGAAATGCTTGCCGTCCAGGGTGTGCTCGCTGCGGGCGTGGAAGTGGAACTGGGCCAACTTGAAGTGGCGGCCGCGGATGGTCGCCTCGGTGGCGTGGGTGTCGACCTGCACGGCGTGGCCGTTGTCCTCGACCTTGTCGATGGCGCCGTGGGTGTGGCTGAACTCGATCGCGCGCGGCTCGGCCGGATCGGCCGCGGCCGCGCCGGCGGTGACGATGTCGATCGGCGACTGCGACTTGTCGTGCAGCGCCTGCCAGGCTTCCTGGTGGTCGTAGTCGTAGACCTCGTGATGGCCGGCGGCGGCCGGCTTGGCCGGCCCGTTCGCCTGCGCGGCGAAGGCGAGGGCGGCGGACAGGCCGGCGACGGCGAGCGCGGCAACGGCGGGCACGGCGAAAGCGGACGAACGCATGGCTTGGCTCCAGGGTTGGCGACGCGAACGAAAACGGTGGACGGCGCGTGCGTTTTGCTAAACGCAATGGCGCACGAAAAACCCTACCGCGAATACGACGACGGGGCCGTCGGCCCCGTCGAAGTGTGGTTCAGTGCCCGCTGCGGATGCGTCCGCGGAAGCTCGGGTTGGAGCGGCCGAGCGGCAGCTTCAACTTGCCGATCGCGCTGATGCGCTCTTCGGCCAGGCGGTCGGCGGCGGTGTAGGTCGGGATGCTGTCGCGCTCGGCGATCTCGAAGATGCGGCCGAGGTTGTGATAGATCGTGCGCATCATGCGCATGGCGCGCTCGCGGTTGTAGCCGTCGAGTTCCAGCGCCACGTTCATCACGCCGCCCGCATTCACCGCGTAGTCCGGCGCGTACAGGATGCCGCGCTTGGCCACTTCGTCGCCGATGGCGTTGTTGGCCAACTGGTTGTTGGCGGCGCCGCAGATGATCTTGGCCTTCAGGCGCGGCAGGGTCTGCTCGTTGACGGTGCCGCCCAGCGCGCACGGCGAGTACACGTCGGCGTTGACGTCGTAGATCTCGTCCAGGCCCACCGCTTCGGCGCCGTACTCGGACACGGCCTTGTCGACCAGGCCCTTGTTGATGTCGGTGACGAAGATCTTCGCGCCGCGCTCCTTGAGCAGCTTCACGAACTCCATGCCGACATGGCCCAGGCCCTGCACGGCGTAGCTGTACTTGCCCACTTCCTCGTCGCCGAAGCGCTTGTTCAGCGCCGCCATCAGGCCCTGCAGGGTGCCGTAGGCGGTGAACGGCGACGGGTCGCCCGAACCGCCGTGGACCTGGTGCACGCCGGTGACGTACTCGGTCTCGCGGTAGACGTATTCCATGTCGTTGACGTCGATGCCGACGTCTTCGGCGGTGATGTAGCGGCCGCCCAGCGAATCGACGAACTTGCCGAACGCGCGGAACAGCGCTTCGGACTTGTCGGCGGCCGGATCGCCGATGATGACCGCCTTGCCGCCGCCGATGTTGAGGCCGGCGACCGCGTTCTTGTAGGTCATGCCGCGGCTCAGGCGCAGCACGTCGTTGAGCGCGTCCTGCTCGGTCTTGTACGGCCACATGCGCAGGCCACCCAGGGCCGGGCCGAGCACGGTGTTGTGAATCGCGATGATGGCCTTCAGGCCGGCGTCCTTGTTATGGCAGAACACGACCTGCTCATGGCCGAAGGTGTCGAGGGTTTCGAAAATCATCGGGTGCTCCGAACCGGGCGGGTTGCGCAGCGCTGATGCGAGCGCGGTTTCGCCTGGCTGTGGGTTAAGTCGTTGAAATGAGTAGAAATCGCCTGTGCGCTGGCGGCGAGCCGGCCGGCGCAGGGCCGCTAGTCTAAAGCAATCGGGCAATACGGCTAGGTATGCCGGGCGTATGCCGGGGCGGTTGCGCGAAGGCGGCGCGGGCGCTTGCGGCGCGGGTTTGCCGGGCTTGCCGTTTGGCTCGATCCAAATGGCGCGATGGCGTTCGCGGCGGCGGTCGAAAGGGGCGTCGGCATGCCGCCGATATCGCGAAGACTGGCGTCGTCAAACACAATAACGATGCAAACCGTGTGTCCGGGCCGGCCGCGCGGCGGCGTTTGCCCGGATGCGTACCGCCCGCCCGCGCATCGCACCCGCCCATTCAGGACGCCGCCCCCATGGCCACCGCAAGGACCGCCGCCGCGCGCAAGCCGGCCTCGCCCAAGAGTTCCAAGTCCAAGACGTCCAAACCCAAGGCGTCCAAGCCGCGGGCGTCCACGTCCGCGACGTCCAAACGCAAGGCAGCGGCCCGCGCCCACGCCGGCGTGCGCCAGCTCAACGCGCGTCTGCTCGACGCCCGCCCCGACACCGCCGACTTCCGCGACCGCATGTTCGAACCGACCCTGGTCGACGTGCCCGCGCACAAACCCTTGAGCGAACACCTCAAGCTGCGCCTGCCGATCCTCGACCAGGGCGACGAAGGCGCCTGCACCGCGTTCGGCCTGGCCACCGTCGCCCATGCCCTGCTGCGCAAGCGCAACCCGCGCGCGGTGCTGCGTCCGGTGAGCACGCGCATGTTCTACGACATGGCGCGGCGCTACGACGAATGGCGCGGCGAGGAATACTCCGGTTCCAGCTGCCGCGGCGCGATGAAAGGCTGGCACCACCACGGCGTGTGCGCCGACAAAGTCTGGCCGTACAAGCCCGGCAAACGCCTGGAAACCTACACCGAGCAGCGCGCTCGCGACGCCGCGCAGCGGCCGCTGGGCGCGTACTTCCGGGTCAACCACAAAGACCTGGTGGCGATGCACGCGGCGTTCGCCGAAGTCGGCGTGCTGTACGCCTCCAGCGCCGTGCACGACGGCTGGGACGAGCCCGGCCGGCGCGGCGTGATCGCCTGGGAACAGCAGGAGATCGCCGGCTACCACGCCTTCGCCATCGTCGGTTACGACGAAGGCGGCTTCTGGATCCAGAACTCCTGGGGCAAGACCTGGGGCCGCAGCGGCTACGGCTACGTCAGTTACGACGAATGGCTGGAACGCGGCACCGACGTGTGGGTGGCGCGGCTGGCGGTGCCGGTGCGGCTGCACAGCGCGCAGTCCAGCGCGGTCAGCCATTCCAGCCTGGCCCGCCAGTCCACCGGCTATTCGCAGGCCGACCTGCGCCCGCACATCGTCAGCCTCGGCAACGACGGCGCGCTGCGCGACGACGGCCGCTTCGGCACCAGCGTCGACGACGTGCGCAACCTGATCCGCAACGACCTGCCGCGGATCACCGCGGCCTGGCCGAAAAAGCGCGTGCTGCTCTACGCCCACGGCGGCCTGGTGCCCGAGCAGGCGGCGATCCAGCGCGTCGCCGATTACCGCAACACGATGCTGGAGCAACAGATCTACCCGTTGTCGTTCGTCTGGAAGACCGATGCCTGGACCACGCTCGGCAACATCCTGCGCGATGTCGCCAAGCCGCGCAGCGAAGGCATCGTCGACAGCGCCAAGAATCTGCTGCTCGATCGCCTCGACGACACTCTGGAACCGTTGGCGCGGGTCGCCGGCGGCAAGCTGCTGTGGGACGAGATGAAGGAAAACGGCCTGCGCGCCACCACCGCGCGCAGCGTATTGCCCGGCGGACAAGTCAGCGAAGCCGGCGGCGCCGCGCTGGTGGCGCGGCTGCTGCAGGAATGGCGCGCGCGCGACAGCAAAGTCGAACTGCATCTGGCCGGGCACAGCGCCGGTTCGATCCTGCTGGCGCCGCTGGTGCAACTGCTGACTGCCGACGGCGTCGTGCCCAGCGGGCCCGCGGTCGGCCAGCAAGGGCTGGGCCTGACCATCGAGAGCGTCGCGCTGTGGGCGCCGGCGATCACCGTCGAGCTGTTCCTCGACACCTACGCGCCCGCGCTGCGCAGCGGCAAGATCAAGCGCCTGGCGCTGTTCACCCTGACCGACAAGGCCGAGAACGACGACCACTGCGCCAGCATCTACCACAAGTCGCTGCTGTACCTGGTCGCGCATGCGTTCGAACAACAGCCGCGCAGCTGGATCAACCGGCGTTTGCGCAACGGCACGCCGCTGCTGGGCATGGCCAAGTTCCTGGAAAAAGGCGCCGAGCAAGGCTCAGCGGAGCTGCGCGAGTTGCTCGATCGCGGGCTGATCGACTGGGTCCAGTCGCCGACCTCGGGCCAGGCCGAAGGCTCGCCGAACGCCGCCTTCGCCACCTCGCACGGCGGCTTCGACGAAGACCGCGCGACCTTGGCCGCGACCCTGGCGCGTATCCTCGGCCCCGGGCGCTCCGGCGTCAGCGGCCGCAGCGGTTTCGATCTGCATCGTTCCGAATCCGGCACCGCCGAGCGCCGCGCCAAGATCGTGCGCGGGCTGGCGAAGCGGTAAGCGAACGGCGCTGCAGGGACGCGAAGCCGCCGCCGGATGCGGCGGGCAGGGATGCAGGTGCGTCGCGCGGATACGGTGCCGTGCGCCGCATCGGGCCGCAGGACGCGGCCAGGCGGATGCGCGACGCGCCCGTATCGAGGCGCGTCGCGCTAGCGGACGCGGAATCAGCGCATCGACGCTAACCCGTCGTCATTTCGGAACCCGCCGTCATTCCGAAACCCGCCGTCATTCCGGCGAAAGCCGGAATCCATTTTGCTTCTGCATGGCTGGGTTCTGCACTGCGCCTCCGCCCGCGACCGCTCAGCGACGCACCCAACGCCCGCCATGGAAGCGCCACGCCGGCCCGTACGACACCCAGCGCGGCCCGACATAGGCATACCCCGGACGCGCGACCACGTAGTTGCCGCCGATCCACACGTGGCGGCGGCCGTTCCAGCTCCAATAACCCGGCGTCCACACATAACCCGGACGCACCCGCACCCGCTCGTAACGCGGCGGCGGCGGGGCCACGCGCACGTCCACATCCACGTAAGCGCGCGCCTGCGCCTGCGGCGCATGCACGCCCGCCAGCGTCGCCACACCCAATACCGCCGCCACCATCAAAGGACGCATAGCCATGATCGTTCTCCTCGATCCGGCGGCCACCCGCCGGTTACCGCAGACAACGCCACGCCCGCGCCGCTGTTGACGGCGCGCCTGCGCGCATTCACGGATGCGCCGGATTGCTGAAGGCCGGCTTGCTGGAAAACGGTTGCAGCGCGAAGCGGTTGACGCTCGCGACGTTTGTTGCGCCCGCACACCGACCCGGCAATGCCGGCAAAGCCGCCTGAAATCCCCCTGTAGGAGCGGCGCGAGCCGCGACCGCGACAACGCAACTACGACGCAAGGTTCGACGCGAGCGCAGGCTTCGCGGTCGCGGCTCGCGCCGCTCCTACAGGGGGATTGCATGGGGCAGTGCGGCTTGGCGCCGCGACGTATCGAACCGGCCGTTGTCGCCGCTTGCGACCGTCCAGTCACTTCCGGCGCACCCGCGCCGCACAGCCCCTATTGACGCCCGCCGCCGGACTCCGCTAGCGCCGCGCCTCCCTACGCCCCCGCACGCGCGGGGCAAACCGGGGCGGCGCGCACAGAGCTACAATACGCGCAGACCGTCCTGCGTATCGAGATGCCCATGAGCACCACCGCCGCGAACATCCCCGCCGCCCAGCCCGACGCGACCCCGCTGCGCTTCGTTACCGCCGCCAGCCTGTTCGACGGCCACGACGCCGCGATCAACATCATGCGCCGGCTGATCCAGGGGCAGGGCGCCGAAGTCGTCCACCTCGGCCACAACCGCTCGGTCGAAGATGTGGTGCGCGCCGCGTTGCAGGAAGACGCCGACGGCATCGCGCTGTCGAGCTACCAGGGCGGCCATGTCGAATACTTCAAGTACATGGTCGACATGCTCAAAGAACGCGGCGCCGGCCACATCCGCGTGTTCGGCGGCGGCGGCGGCACGATCACGCCAGAAGAAATCCGCGAACTGCAGGCCTACGGCGTCGAGCGCATCTACCACCCCAACGACGGCATGCACATGGGCCTGGTGGCGATGATCGAAGACGTGGTGCGCCGCGCCAGCGACGCGCGCCTGGCGACCGAATCGAGCCCGCAGGCCTCCAGCATCGGCGATGAAATCAGCATCGGCCGCACCCTCAGCGCGATCGAAGAGGGCGCGTTCGACGAATCCCAGCTCGCCCACCTGCGCAAGCAGTGGCAGCTGGCCGGCGGCAAGACTCCGGTGGTCGGCATCACCGGCACCGGCGGCGCCGGCAAGTCGTCGGTGACCGACGAACTGCTCAATCGCTTCCTCGCCAACTTCCCCGAGATGCGCATGGCGGTGATCTCGGTCGACCCGACCCGCCGCCGCACCGGCGGCGCGCTGCTCGGCGACCGCATCCGCATGAACTCGTTGCGCAGCCACCGCGTCTACATGCGCTCGATGGCCACGCGCCGGCAGAACTCGGCGACCAACACGGTGCTGAAGGATTGCATCGGCTACCTGCGCAGCCTCGGCTACGACCTGGTGATCGTCGAAACCGCCGGCATCGGCCAGAGCGATTCGGAGATCGTCGACCTGGTCGACTTCCCGATGTACGTCATGACCAGCGACTTCGGCGCGCCGAGCCAGCTGGAAAAGATCGACATGCTCGATTACGCCGAACTGGTGGTGCTCAACAAGTTCGACAAACGCGGCGCCGAGGACGCGCTGCGCGATGTGCGCAAGCAGTGGAAGCGCAACCGCGTCGCCTTCCAGACCAAGGATGAGGACGTCCCGGTCTACCCGACCATCGCCAGCCAGTTCAACGACCCCGGCATCAGCTGGATGTTCGCCAACCTGTGCCGCCTGCTGCGCGAGAAGCTGTCGCTGCCGGCCGAGAAGTGGACGCCCGACGTCAACACCGAGCTCAAGGAACCGCGCGCCACCGTGCTGATCCCGGGCGCGCGCGTGCGCTACCTCGCCGAGATCGCGGAGCAGGGGCGTTCGATCAATAAGCAGATCGAGACGCAGTCTGAGATCGCTGATCGCGCGCAGTCGTATTGGCAGTCGCTGCACGACCTCGAAGACGCCGCGTTACCGAAGGCGTTGGATCTCTACGCCGCCGACGCACTGCTGCCCGAAGCCCCTGTAGGAGCGGCGCAAGCCGCGACCGCGCAACTCGCAGGTGTGGACCGCACCCTGCTGACCCTGCGCCAACGCTACAACGACGCCGTCCAGTCGCTGACCTCCGAAGCGCTGAAGCTGCTGCGCGACTGGCCCGCCCGCCTGAAGTCGATCACCGACGAAGTCAACGAATACAAAGTCCGCGACAAGGTCATCCGCGTAGAAAACTACCGCGAGTCCCTGAGCCACCAGCAGATCCCGAAGATCGCCGCGCCGACCTACAAGAGCTGGGGCGAGCTGCTGACCTTCCTGCAGAAGGAAAACCTGCCGGGCTATTACCCCTACACCGGCGGCGTCTACCCGTACCGCCGCACCGGCGAAGACCCGATCCGCATGTTCGCCGGCGAGGGCACCCCGGAGCGTACCAACCGCCGCTTCCATTACCTCAGCGTCGGCCAGCCGGCCGCGCGTCTGTCGACCGCGTTCGACAGCGTGACCCTGTACGGCGAAGACCCGGCCGTGCGCCCGGACATCTTCGGCAAGATCGGCAACTCCGGCGTCAACATCGCCTCGCTCGACGACATGAAGAAGCTGTACTCCGGCTTCGACCTGTGCGCGCCGAGCACCTCGGTGTCGATGACCATCAACGGCCCGGCGCCGATCATCCTGGCGATGTTCATGAACACCGCCGTCGACCAGCAGATCGAGAAGTACCTGCGCGAAGACCAATCGCGCTGGGACGCAGCCCACGACAAGATCGAAGCCCTTTTCGAAGGCCGCAAGCGCCCCGAATACAGCGGCCTGCTGCCGGAAACCAACGACGGCCTCGGCCTGGGCCTGCTCGGCGTCACCGGCGACCAGGTCGTCGACGCCGAGACCTACCAGAAGATCCGCGACAAGACCCTCGCCACCGTGCGCGGCACCGTGCAGGCCGACATCCTCAAAGAAGACCAGGCCCAGAACACCTGCATCTTCAGCACCGAGTTCGCCCTGCGCATGATGGGCGACATCCAGCAGTTCTTCGTCGACAAGAACGTGCGCAACTTCTACTCGGTGTCGATTTCGGGCTACCACATCGCCGAAGCCGGCGCGAACCCGATCAGCCAGCTCGCCTTCACCCTGAGCAACGGCTTCACTATCGTCGAGTATTACCTCGCGCGCGGGATGAAGATCGACGACTTCGCCCCCAACCTGTCGTTCTTCTTCTCCAACGGCATGGACCCGGAGTACACCGTCATCGGCCGCGTCGCCCGCCGCATCTGGGCCCGCGCCATGCGCGAGCGCTACGGCGCCGACCCGCGCAGCCAGATGATGAAGTACCACATCCAGACCTCGGGCCGCTCGCTGCACGCCCAGGAAATCCAGTTCAACGACATCCGCACCACCTTGCAGGCGCTGTACGCGCTGTTCGACAACTGCAACAGCCTGCACACCAACGCCTACGACGAAGCCATCACCACCCCGACCGAAGAAAGCGTGCGCCGCGCGGTCGCGATCCAGATGATCATCAACAAAGAGCTGGGGCTGAACTTCAACGAGAACCCCTGGCAGGGCAGCTTCATCGTCGACAAGCTCACCGACATCGTCGAAGAGGCGGTGTACAAGGAATTCGAAGCGATCAGTGAGCGCGGCGGCGTGCTCGGCGCGATGGACACCATGTACCAGCGCGGCAAGATCCAGGAAGAGAGCCTGTACTACGAGCACAAGAAGCACGACGGCTCGCTGCCGCTGGTCGGCGTCAACACCTTCCTGCCGAAGGACCACGGCGGCGACATCGTCACCGAGATCGAACTGATCCGCTCGACCGAAGGCGAGAAGGGCCAGCAGATCGACAACGTGCAGGCCTATCAGGTCAGCCGCAACAGCTACGCGGCCGAAGGGCTGCGCGGCTTGCAGGCCGCGGCGCGCGAGCGCCGCAACGTGTTCGCCAGCCTGATGGAGGCGGTGAAGACGCACAGCCTGGGGCAGATCAGCCATGCGCTGTACGACGTGGGCGGCGAGTACCGGCGCAACATGTAAACCGTTCCAGGCAAACAGGCCCGCGCATGCGGGCCTGTTTGCGCAGGGCGCAAGCGCAAGGTTTCGGCCCCAGTCGAGAGGAACGCCATGCAGGACAAGGAACGCGTCGCCCCGAACCGTTACCGCTGGCTGCTGCCGGTCGTCGGCCTCGTCGCCGCCACGGTCGGCGGCTGGGCGGTCGCGATCCTCGGCCTGATCCTCAGTCGCTGGCTGCGGCCGTTCGATGTCGCCGCGCGCATCGGCTACGCGCTGTGCTGGCTGACGCTGACCGTGATCCCCGCGGTGTGGATCGCCGGCTCGGGCTATTGGGAATGGTCGTGGCAGCGCGTCGGGCCGCCGGCCGGCTATCTGCTCACCGTCGCGGCGTGGTGGCTGCTGCGGCCGAAACTGTTCCGTCTGCCCAGCGCGCATCGGGCCGCCGCGCTGGGCGTGTCGCTGCTGGGCGCGGTGCTCACCGCGCCCGGCTACATGGGCCTGACGGTGGTAGCGCCGATGCCGTATGTGCTGGCCGCGATCGGCTACGGCAGCGTCGTGCCCCCCGGCGCCGATGGCTACCGGGCGATGCTGTTGGAAGGCGCGGCGTTGATGACCGCGATCTTGTTCGTCGCCCACCTCGCGGTGTACTGGCCCTCGCGCAGGAAGATCGTCGCCGCACAGCGTTGACGCCGGCCGTCGAAGCGGGCGCGGGTTCCAGTTTCCGCCGAACCCGCGCATGAACGCGCAACCGGGCGCGCCGACGTCATCGGCGCGTCACGGCGCCGCACTAGGTTCCTGCGTTTTGCCCCGCAGGCCTCGCCATGTCCGACACCTCCCGCCGCGACTTCCTCCGCCTCGCCGGCCAATCCGCCGCCGCGCTCGCCGCCGGCGCGATGCTGCCGCCGTCGATCGCCAAGGCCTTGTCGATCGCGCCCGCGCGGGTCAGCGGGACGATTCAAGACGTTCAGCACGTGGTGATCCTGATGCAGGAGAACCGCTCCTTCGACCATTACTTCGGCACCCTCAGCGGCGTGCGCGGCTTCAACGACCCGCGCGCGCTGCGCCAGGTCGGCAAGCCGGTATGGCAGCAGAACTACAAGGGCCGCGACTACACCCCGTACCACCTCGACACCAGCAAGACCTGGGCGCAGTGGCTGGACAGCAACGACCACGGCTGGGGCGGCCTGCACGATTGCTGGAACCAGGGCCGCAACGACCGCTGGATGCAGGTGCAATGGCCGCAGGCGATGGGCTACTTCACCCGCGCCGACCTGCCGTACTACTACCCGCTGGCCGACAGCTTCACCGTGTGTGATGCCTATCACGCCTCGATGCTCGGGCCGACCAATCCCAATCGCCTGTACCTGATGAGCGGCCGCGCCTCGGCCAACGCCGACGGCAGCGGCGTGCACACCAGCAACGACATGGCCGACACCGGCGGCAGCGTCGGCTGGACCACGTACGCCGAGCGCCTGCAACAGGCCGGCGTGTCGTGGCGGATCTACCAGAACGGCGCGGCGGGCTCCTACAACGCCGCGCTGAACTTCCTGCTCAGCCGCTACAAGATCGACGACAACAACAACTACGACTGCAACGCGCTGGCCTGGTTCAGCCAGTTCAAGAACGCGCCGCGCGCCTCGCAGCTGTGGGAGCGCGCGATGACCGTGCGCGGCCTCGACAAGCTGCGCGAAGACGCGCTCAACGACAAGCTGCCGCAAGTGTCGTGGCTGGTGCCGCCGTTCTCCTCGTCCGAGCATCCGTGGTGGGGCCCGGCGTTCGGCGAGCTGTACGTGGCCAAGGTCATCGAAGCGCTGACCGCCAATCCCGCGGTCTGGGCCAAGACCGTGTTCCTGCTGACCTACGACGAATGCGACGGCTTCTTCGACCACGTGCCGCCGCCAACGCCGCCGTGGCAACAGGGCCGCGGCGCCTCGACCGTGCACACCACCGGCGAGATCGAGGCCACCTCCGGCCTGCCGATCGGCCTGGGCCACCGCGTGCCGATGCTGGCGATCTCGCCGTGGTCGAAGGGCGGTTGGGTCAGCTCGGAAGTGTTCGACCACACCTCGGTGATCCGCTTCCTGGAAACGCGCTTCGGCGTGGCCGAGCCGAACATCAGCGAATGGCGGCGCGCGGTGTGCGGCGACCTCACCGCGCTGTTCGACTTCGACGGCGCCGACACCGCCGTGCCCGCGACCGCGCGCGACGTCGCCGCCGCCGATGCGCATATGAACGACGCGTACTGGAAACAGTACTACTACGCCAAGCCCGATTACCCGGCCGCCTCGCCGGCACTGCCGCCGCAAGAACGCGGCATCAAACCCGCGCGCGCCGTGCCTTACGACCTCTACGTCACCTCGTGGAGCGAACCGGCGCAGCGCGAGTTCTGGCTGGAGTTCGCCAACCAAGGCCCGCGCGCCGCGGTGTTCCAGGTCTACGCCGACAACGGCGACGCTGGCCCGTGGACCTACACCGTCGAATCCGGCAAACAGCTGAGCGACTACTGGATCGCCGACGCCCAGGGCGCCTACGGCCTTGTCGTGTACGGGCCCAACGGCTATTTCCGCCGCTACGCCGGCCGCATCGACGCGCGCGGCGCGCGCCCGGACGTGATCGCGGTGTACGACAAACCGCGCGCACGCCTGGCGTTGGCGATCGAAAACAGCGGCGCCGCCGCCTGCACCGTGCGCGTGGCCGCCAACGCCTACAGCGCCGAACCCGCGCGCAGCTACCGCCTCGCGCCCGGCCAGAGCGTCGATGTGCACTGGTCGTTCGCCGACAGCGCCGGCTGGTACGACCTGAGCATCACCAGCGACGCACCGGCCGGCTTCCTGCGGCGACTGGCCGGGCATATCGAAACCGGGCGGGTGAGCCGCACCGATCCGCTGTTGAGCGGCGCCGCGATCTGAACGCCCACGGTCGCGGCTCGCGCCGCTCCTACAAATAGCGATCCACCCACGCGATCCCCCTGTAGGAGCGGCGCAAGCCGCGACCGCGCCCCCACAACCTCCGGCGCCCCCAACAACCCCACCGCAACAACCCGCCCGAACCAACGCGGCCCCGCGGACCGCCACCGCTCGCCCAACCCCACCGTCGCCCGGATAATGGCCGCATGACCATCTTCCTCACCGACTTCGCCCGCCCGCGCCTGTTCCCGCGCGAACCGCGCCGCAACACCATCCAGGACATCACCCCCGAGCAGTTCGAGCGCCACCTCAACGAAGTGCCGCCACTGGCCGTGCTCGACGGCTACGCCCCGTTCTGCAAGCTGCACGTGCACCGCAACTGGACCAGCACCCGCTGCCTGGCCGTGCCGATCACCGACGCCAACCGCCACTTGCTGCGCAGCGGCTACGACGCCCGCACCAAGGACGAACTGCCGGTGCTGACGCGCTGGTTCGAAGACATCGACCCGCCGGTGGCCGACTACCTCATCGTCATCCTCTACGACCGCGAACAACTGGCGAAAGAAGGCACGGTCATCGACGCCGACTGGGGCGTGGTCGGCTGCATGTACACCGCCGAACCGATGGAAACGCCGATGGCGCCGATCACGATGATGCGCAATGCGCTGGGCGTGGAGGAGGGCGGGTCGGGGGTGGCGTTGGATCGCGAGGCTTACAAGCGCAGCGTGGAGTTCTGGAGCGCGCACGCCAACTGGCGGGGATAGTCGTTGCTCGATGTCAGGCGTGGGGCCGAAGCGCATTGCCTCGGCCTTTCGTCCTGTAGTTCGGCCTTGTAGTGCCGTGGCCGGAACGGAAGATTTTTCACGTTCGACCATGACGGCGCGCCGGACGCAAAGACCGGCCGCCATCGGATCGAACTGACGTCCCAGTGAAGGGACAACGTCTCGGGGGGAGACGATGCTGAGCCAAGACACAGTCAAGGCGGCCTTGAAGGACACTTCATGGGCGAGCTTGAAAGCGCACATGGATGCGATTGCGACATTCGACGGCGAGAAGCTGGTCGAGCTGGTGCGCATCAACGAGTCGATGCTGTTCAAGCACGGCGGCAAAGGACTCGCCGCCCGCGATGAGCTGCTGTCGCAGCTGGCCGCCTACCTGCGCGCAGCGGGGCAGGGCGACCACGCCTCGGCGCTGGAGGCCCACACCGCCGACCTCGCCCTGGTCGAAGCCGGTTTCGCCGGAATCCTCAAAGAGATCGACACCGGCCCCTGGAAGCCGATGAGCGGGGCTACGCGGGTCGCGAGCATGCTGGAACTGGCGAGCCGCGAATCGCGCTATTTGAACGCGCAGATGGAAAAGGCCATCGTCAGCGGCGAAGGCGTCGCCAACCCGATGATCCAGGCGCCCGACGGCCGCCGGCTCGATCCCGACGTGGCCCTGGGCGCCTTGCTGGATCTGGTCAAGAACACCGTGATGATGGAGGCCTACCGCGGCAAGTGGTTCGACGCGCAAGGCCACGTGCGGGTCCCGGATTGCCCGGCCATCGAAGAGGCCGACGTCCAGCGCATGAACGGCTACGGCCTCTACGCCAACTCATGGCGCAACTGGGACGGCGCACAACAGAAAGTACGGTTCCGGGGCGCCCGGCTGCGGCCGTTGAGCGAAGCGGAAGTGCGGCATCTGGTGGGCGAACGGTACGGCGAACCCGGCGTGAGCCGCTACGGCCACGTCCTGGAACTCGACGGCGAGCGCGAGTTTCCCGATATCTGCGCCAACGAACGCCTGATGGACCGGATCAGCAACGATCTGCGCATCATGGCGCGGGGACTGTCCAAGCGCACCCTCAAGAATTCCGGCGATCACCACCTGCCGCCCGAGACGTATCTGTCCATTGACGAAGCGCTGGCAGTGGAATCGATGGCGCATCTGCTGTCGATCGACGCGACCACCTCCGAGCAGGTGTTCTCCGGCTTGCGCATGATCGAATGGATCCGCGGCTATGCCGCGATCCGGCGGCGCGTGCAGAACGACTCGGCCGGCGCGCAGGAAAACGCGTTCTGGCTGCGCTACGCCCGGGCCGATCTGCTGGCCGAACTGACCGCCTGCGGCCTGAGCGAAGACAAGGCCGAAACCTTCCTGTCGCATGTCACGCTGCACCGCTCCAGCCGCGATCTCTTCGACCAACCGCTGATCGCCACCACGGGCGGCGACCTGATCGTCGTGGCCTATGCACTGGCGACCTCGCTGATCTCGCAGGTGGTGCTGTCGGCCATCGCCTCCAAAGCACGGCTGGACGAACACGAAACGGCGCAGGTCGAAGGCAAGGGCGAGGCTTTCGAGCGCCGCATTCTCGACCTGTTCCAGCGCCTGGGCCTGAAGGCCGGCGCGCCGACGGTCAAGCTCGACGACCAGCAATACCAGTACGACGCGCTGCTGGCCTGGGGCGACTTCCTGTTCGTGTTCGAGTGCAAGAACCACACACTGTCGTCCAACCACCCGGTGGCCGCGTACTACTTCGAAAAGGAATGCCGCGAAAACATCAAACAGGTCAAACGCCTGGCCGATGCCTTGGAGCGCTACCCGCAGATCCTGGAACAGCACCTCCCCGAAGGCATCGGCAAGACCATCGTTCCCTGCATCCTCAACGCCTTGCCCTACGCCACCACGGGCGCGCGGGACGGCGTGCTGTTCGCCGACGAGTCGGCGCTGTCGCGGTTTTTCACCGGCTCGGCCGGGCTGCGTGCGGGCGTCGGCGGCGACTATCTGGTCGAACTGCGTTTGTGGCAGGGGGCGACGCCGACCGCGCTGGACCTGGTGTTCGCGCTGCTGTATCCGTTCCAGATGCATCTGATGGCCGACCAGCTCGAGAGCTCGCACGCCCCCGCGTGGCTATCGCCCGAATGGATGGCGGTGTGCTGGTACTTCCAACGCACCTCGATGACCCAAGCCGAGATGAAAGCGGCGATGGAAAAGTTCGAGGCGTTCCGGAGCGAATGGATGCAAGCGATCGCGGCGCAGGCGGAGGCCGACGAAGCGCAGACAGACAGCGCGTGAGCCGCGAGGCTTCGCGGCGAAGAAAAGATGCGCCGGCAACGCCGCCGGCGCGGCCTTGCCGCCGGATCCGCGCGGATCGTCCGTCACGTCCCGCGCCAAAGGCGGATGACGGCGCAGGCCAGGGCATGTAAGACTCGCACAGCACGGATTCGCAGTCGCGACCGGCGGGGTCGATGGGCACACCCCTGCATCCCGTCGCGCCTCACACCTCGGCGGGGCAGGCAAGGAATGTCGAATACCATCGCACTGATGTTGTCGCAAAGCGGCGGCCCCCCGTTCCACTCCGTCGGCTACGTCAACCACGCCATCGGCCCGATCCTGACCCGCAACGGCTGGGACGTGCGATCGTTCGAACCGCCGCGCAACGACCTGGGCGAAGAGGCCATGCTGCCCTACGGCCTGGCCGGCCAACTGACCCGCTTCGACGCCGACGCGCCCCCGCACATCGCCCTGTTCGACGCCACCGGCACCGCCGCGCGCTCGCCCGCGCGCGGCTGGGCGCGCCACAACGCCGTGCTCTACCACGGCCTGGCCTACGGCGCCGGCGCCTGGATCGCCAACCCCGCCGTCGACCTGCACCTCGCCAACTCGCCGTACCTCGCCGACGTGCTGCGATCGCTGTTCGCCTTCCCCAACTGGCGCCAACGCCGCGTGCTCAACCCGCGCGGCCTGATGCGCACGAAGTCCATCCGCCTGCCGCTGCCCAGCGTCGAATACCCCGACGGCCACCCCGGCTTCGCCCACGGCGCCGACCTGCCGCCCGCGCTGCTGCGCGAACTCGACAGCGGCGCCACCGTCTGGGGCCACGCCCTGCAACCGGGCAAACAAGACTGGCTGGCGACGCTGAGCATCCTCTACTGGCTCAACGAACTGCGCACCGCGCCGCTGCCGCCGATACGCCTGTTCGTCTCCGAGCACTCGCTGACCGAAGACGTCCGTCGCGGCCTGGACGCGATGCTGGCCCCGGCCGGGCGCAGCTGCGCCGATTACTTCGTGCGCGTGCCGCACCTGAGCCAAGCGGCGTTGTTCCGGCTGATGCGCGGGTGTCGGTTTGGGTTGGCCTATAACCGGTTCCCGGAGCCGTTTGGGTTCTATGTGTTGGAGTCGGTGCACCAAGGGTGTCCGGTTTATACCAACGGGGTTGGGAATAACCGGCATTTGTTGCCGCCTGAGCATGGGATCAACGTCTATGAGACGTTCGATATGGTCGAGGACGAGCGAGGGCAGCGAGATCCCGGGGCTTGGCGTGGGGTGGCTGAGCAGGTGCTGCGGGATTTAAGGCGGGGGGAAGTGGTGCAGGGGCAATGTAAGACAGGAGCTCGGATGTCGGAGGCGAACTGGGCTATTACTAACTTCGAGCTTGATTTGGATCAGGCATTGCGTGCTCTCGATGAAGAAGCGAAAGCCGAGTTTGAATTTGAGATGCTGCGAGTGGAATTAGGGCCGACAGTACGCGGGTTAGATGTGCAAACGGGGATATATCTCAGTGATTATGGTAGTGGCCGGTTATTAAGTGCGGCGATCGATGCGGTCGAGTTTCTAAAAAATCGTTTGTGCAGTGATTTTCAAGAAGTGGAAATGCAACGGCTAGAAAAAGAGTTTGGGCTTTTTTCCCGCGGAATTCTGACCGTCGCTGAGAAATGGCCTCGTTAAGGGGATTATTAATGTGCCGTGCTATAAGTTGAGGATTGACTATGACTGGGCCAATAATTCGTAGGTTCAAGATAAATGGCTTGTATGGGTATAAGGATGTCGAAATAAATTTCCATGACAATTTGCTTATATTGATTGCTGGTAATGGATCAGGAAAGACAACCGTACTGAATGCTCTTCATGCATTCTTGCGGCGACGGTTTTATAGGCTGCAATCGTTGGATTTTTTATCAATTGAGTGCGAGTTCTGCACTTTGACTGAACCTGTTTTGCTTCGAAAAGAGTCAATTGGGGGCGTTAAAGGTGATGCACACGAGAGATTGACTAGGTTGGCGGGAGAGTCTGGGATCTCAGAAGAGGATCTTTACGATTTCATACATAATGATTATATGTTAGGCAGGGAGTCGCAAGCGGTTCGCAGTAGTAATATTTTTAGGCAATTGTACTCTGCAACGCCCATGGATTATGGCGATATATATGCGGCCCTTGACAGTATTGTGGCAGGGTTGTCTTTTAATAATACTGTTGAGCTTAGTGCGATTTCTGACTCCGTGGCGGCGGCCTTGGGGGATGCTGACATATTGTATCTGCCAACTTATAGGAGAATTGAGAATCCGCTCTTAAGCCCTCGAACAAGGATGCGAAAGGGGTATGCCACGACTAGCTCAAGGCATGTAGCTGCATCTAGAAAGAGCGTGCCTCTAGATGCGGGAGGGATTAATTTTGGATTAGAAGATGTAGAGCTTCGTCTGGCTCAGCTCTCAGATGATGTGGAAAGAATTTCCAATTTGGAGTACAGAAATGCGAGCGCTACTATCATTGATGACGCGCTTTCCGGAAAGATTAAGTTCGAGTCGGCATCCATAGCGGAATTGCCCGATCTTGAATCTCTGAGGCGTTTTTTGTCGCGAATTTCGCGAGATTCTAAGTTGGGCGTGGAGAGTCATAGAGTTTCTTCTGTTTCTGATGTTCAGAATGAGAAAAGAATATCGGCAATAGCTGCTCTTTACGTTTCTGGGGATATTTCTGCGGAGGATCAGCGGTTGCTTAGATATTTTCTAAGCCGACTCGGAGGTGTGATAGAAAAGACAAAGGAGACTGAGGCAATGCTTCAGCGCTTTGTTGATGCATGCAATAGTTATTTAAGCGATTCGAATGAGGAGAAAGTATTTACCTATGATCAAAATTTAATGCGAGTGGCTGTCATTAACTCCTGGACACGAAAATCAATTCCCCTCAGTCAGCTTTCGTCTGGTGAGAAGCAGATTGTTTCGATACTGGCCAAGTTGTATTTGTATGAGAGACAGAAGCTGGTTTTGGTTGACGAGCCCGAGCTGTCGTTGTCAATTGATTGGCAGAGGCGAATTCTCCCGGACATGATGCGTTCCGGTTCTGTATGTCAATTGTTAGCGATTACGCATTCTCCTTTCGTTTTTGATAATGAACTGGATCCGTATGCGGGGGCGTTGGAGGTAACGAAGGTTCCGCAGGGGTTATTCTGATGACTCGAATAACTAGTGAATATTTGCGTTCTCAGAGGGATAAGCCCGCAGTGCTAAAAACGGCCCTTGCTCGATTGCGGGGGCTCGATAGATGCATGCTTGTGTTTGTTGTTGAAGGGAAGGATGATCTTGTTGTTTATGATATTTGGTTGCGGCGAGTTTCCCCTGATCTGAAATGGGAGCCATTAGTGGCTAGGGGTAAGGGTAGTGCTCTAGAGTTTAGGGAGATGCTCCTCCGAGACCGAACGGGATTGCGCACTTGTACATACTTTATTGTTGATCATGATTACGATGGTTTGCGGGGGGCGCATTCTGATAGCGATATATATATTTCCCCTGCTTATTCTTTTGAAAATTTTTTAGTGCATCCTGATGTGCTTGATTCGCTGTTGAAGGCGGATATTTATTTTTCCGCTGATCCAAGTGCTAGAGCTGGGGTGATAGATAAGTATCTGGCTGCTATGAATGATTTTGTGGCTTGTGTGCTTCCTGCGAGCTTTGTATTGCATGGGGCTGTGGGGCGGGCGGTTGGGGGGGTTAATATATGGGATGCGGCAGTTTCGTCTATTAATATTTCGCTGGATACTGCTGTTGTGCGAGATGCTGAGCGTCTGGAGAGGTTGGTGAGAACTGAAAATCCAGTTCCGGCTGAGGCAATTGAGGAGGCGCGGGATTTTTTCAGTTCGATCAATTCTCGTGAGTGGATTAGGGGGAAGTTTTTGTATCATTTTTTTAAGGTTTGGGTTCATCTTGTTTATAATGATGTCCGTTCTGCTCGGCCCACGCTGCATCATGAGCAGGTGACTGATATGGCATTCACGCCTGCTAGCTTGGATTATCGTAGTCTCGCGGCCAGAGCCCCTCTTCCCGCTGGATTGGCGGAATTTGTATTGGCTTCAGACCGGGAGTGCAGAGCGAACTGTAGTTAGTGTTGCCTACGGCCGCTGATTTTCTGCTTATTTTTATTTTCGTGGTATCTCAGTTCGAATAAGGTTTTATTCTATTTTTGAATTTATCTGATGCGCTGATATCCTCTGGGCTCGTCCAGGAGGGTTCCTAATGCGCGTGAAATGCCATGATTCTGTATGTTTTGGGGCCCTCATAGACGGGCGACTCAAAGAGCTAGTTCGTGTCCGTGATCAGTTGCGGCTCCTCGCTCAGCTGACTGAGCCTCAGGGAGAGGCAGGCGCTGATGTTGTATATTTATCCGCCGAGGCGTTGGCGCAGTGCTTCGATCGATTCGCAGATGATTTGGATGTGGTTGTCGTTGCTATTCGGTCGATGCCCTAAGGAGGTTTGTAGTTGGAATTAAATCGAAATTGCTAGTATGTCTATTGCGCAAGCGGATTGAGTAGCGGTTGCGTTGTGCACACTTTTTCACCCAAGAAATCTCCGACCCCGCAATGCGGCGCTCACCGACTCCCCATCGCGCGCGGCCTCCGCGACGATCCTGTTCGCCGTCGATCCGACGTGCGTCCCAATCGAAATGGAGTGTCGTGATGAGTCAGAACCTGATTACCCTCGAAGTCAGCGACGAGCAGCTCGCTACTGCACACGCGGCCTTGTCCCAGTTGGAGACAGTGCTGTCCGGCCTGGTGTCGCTGTCGCCGGACGATCGCCGCCGCCTGGCCAAGATGGGCCCCAAGTCCGAGACGTTCTGCCGGCAGGCGGTGCGGGTGTTGGAGCAGAACCCGCAGGTGGTCCCGCCCAGCGTGGATTTGGCCGGCGCGCTGTTGGACCTGCGCACGCTCGACCGCCTGAGCCCGCTGCTCGACCGCCTGCAGCGTTTGGCCGAGCGCGGCGACGATACGGAGTTGGCGCTGGGCGCCGACATCATGGCGTTCTCGCTGGAGGCCTACGGGCTGCTCAAGGTGGCCGGCAAGAACCAGGGCCTGGACGGGCTGCGCAAGGAGATGTCGGCGCGTTGGGCGCGCACCCGCCGGGAGCCCGCTGCGCCGCCGGCGTGAGGCGCCGCGATGGGCGCGCCCGCCCGGGGTATCGAATGTCTATGCCGCCTTCGGGCGGCATTTTTTTGCCCCGCAGGTGGCTGGCGCCGGTGAACCGGCCGGGCGGGTGCGGCGGTGCGGGGCAGGGGGCGCGGTTTGTTGCGCCAAGCGCCATCGGCCGAGCAAAACGCTCGGCCGATGGAGCGCGAAGCTCGGGCGTCCGAGCGTTTTGCTCGGCCGATGCAGCGGCGGGCTCGGCCGTCCGAGCAACGAGCCTCATCGATGCCGCTCCGGGCTCGGTCGCCCAGGCTCAGAGCTTCAACCGCCGGGCATTTCGCTTGATCGGCCGAGAAATCCGCTCGGTGCCAGCGGCTAAAAGCCTCGTGGGCCGAGCTACTTGCTCGGCTGCACGAGCTTTTCGCTCCAACGGGCATGGCCTCGATCCGAGCCTCGTCTCGTTTCCGTAAAGACGCGGCACGCCCAGGCACACGGATTGCACAAACGCCCAGGCAGACCGCATCGCCGGTGCTAGCGTCGGCTCGCGCGACTGGCGCGCAAGCTCAACAGGACAAAGGACCATGTCGAAGAAAGACGTTCACGTCGTCCCCCACCCCGAAGGCTGGGCCGTCAAGCGCGAAGGCGCCGAGCGGGCCAGTTCCGTGCACGAGCGCAAAGTCGATGCCGAGGCGGCGGGGCGCGATCTGGCTCGCAAGGATGAGGTGGAACTCGTCATCCATGGGAAGGATGGGAAGATCCAGGACAGCGACAGCTATGGGAACGATCCGCATCCGCCCAAGGATGAGAAGCACTAGTTCCCGATTGATACGAGGGCGCTACGGCGCCCTCGTTTGTCTGTTCCGTTGCGTGTTGACGGCGAGCGACTAGGCGCAGTGAGTTTGGATTGCGCGCAGAGGGATACCAGCTTCCCGGTGGCCGCTCGGAGATCGAAACAATCATCACAAAGGACGATGCGCGTGTGGAGCGAACTACTGAAGGAAGGCGGCGGGCAATGGATAGTGCCGCTTGCCATCGTTGCGGCGGGTTTCATGCTGGTGAAGGGGGTCTTCGGACTCAGCCGTTCCCGCAGTCAGGATCGAAAGGACTTCCTCGATCTTTGGGCGAAGTCGGATAAGGCCGACGATCTGTGGCTCCAAGTGGCGGTACGCCATCTGTTCGGCAGTGTCCTGCCGCCGGCGCTCATTCGCCGCTTTCTCAGCCATCCGCAGGGGGCACGGGCTCTGGGAGATTTGGCCTATGCATGGCCGTTTTTGGATATGGATGAGACCACTGGCGAACTGCGCTGGCGCAGTGAACGGCATTACTCCGCGCGAGTAAGGGTTTGGGAGCGAAGGGGGTTGATCGCCGTTTACATGGTCGCCGCTCTCGCGATGTTCGGCTTCGCGTGGCTGGCTGTTCTTAGTGGCAAAACGTTTTTTGGGTGCGCTTTGTGGATATTGGCGCTGGAGGCTGGATTTTTCGCGGCGCGAGCATTGCTGAAAGCGGGGCGGCTGGAGGATGCCCATGAAACGGTACCGCGTTGGACGAAAGGCTTCCGCTGGAAACATGGCGGTCCCGACGCCAAGCCGACCCTCTCATCAAAGCGGAACCCGAAACCGAGCCGGCGTAATCGATCTGCTTAGCGCAATGCGTGGCGTATCCCACGCCGCGCGAGGGATACCCCGCACTATGGCAGTGGTTTGCAATTCAGCGCTTCGATAGCCCGAGTGGGGCGGGTGGGCGTCAGCTCGAACACGGTGAACCCGGCCGTGTACTTGCCGCCATCTTCTTGTCTGGCTTGCACATAAATGTCGTTGCTGCTCGCCAGCCGGATCGCATAGAAGGCGCCCATTGCGGCACCTTCCGCGGATTCATTGGCCGCGCAGTGTTGAGCGATGGTCGAAATTTCTGCATCCGGTGCGAACTGCCGCTTGAGGACGCCGGCATAGTCGTCGGAGTAAAACGGCTTGCTGATAGAAATCGACTGGACTGTCGTGGCCGTGCCGCCGGCCGTAAGAAGGGACTCGCCTTCGTTGCGCTTGACGGCCGCGTACTCCATTCCAGGCTTGCCGTTGGGGATATCCCTTTCGGAGAACCCCAGCAGTAAGACCTTTCCTTGTCGGGAATAGCGCCCTTCGCGCCGTTGCGGTATCGGATCGATCCACGCGACGTTCGATAGCCGATCGTATTCGGCCCAATCCCGTCCCTTCGGGCTGGCGAACAATTCGGCCACCGCTGCCAAGTCGCTGATCGGGATCGACGCTGGGCGCTGCGACATCAGCCGCAGTTGCCCAGAGGATTCAATGCCCGGGTTGCTTTGTCGGCATGCGGCCAATGCCAGGGTTGCCGCGACTACGATCATCCACGATGGAATGCGCATGTTGCCCTTCCTTGGTTCGCCTTCGAGAGCGAGCATCGGCGCCCATGCGGGAATGGTCAATCGGACTAGTCTTGCTTTTACGCGGATCGGTCTTGCGGCGTGACTGGGGTGGCGTGGTCGCGGCTTGCGCCGCTCCTACAGGGGGCCGGTGTGGGTTGCGTCGTCCCGGCTACAGGAGCGGTGTGAGTTGCGAGTGATAGCTGCTTAGATTTTCCGAGGGATTTTTGTCCGGGGCGCGTCCCTGGATGCGTTCAACTCAGCCTCGATCGACTTGAGGTCTTTCGGCGCGATGCCCGACAACGCCGGCCTGGGGCCGGGGAGCAGGGCGCCCGTGGTGGACACCTCATAGGCCAGATACGGCAGCGCGGTGAAATGGCTCTCCGGCTGTTTTTTCCGCAAGGCTACGTACTGCTCGTACCAGTTCTTCGAGAGCACCAGCAGATAGGTTTTGTCGGGCGTAAACCGTATGTCGGAGAAGTCGACCTCTTCGCTGCCGTTTCCCAGCGGTCCGGAGTTTCGCGGAACAAGGATCACATCGCCGGCGGCTCGCGTTCCTTTGAGGGGTTTCACCACCGTGAAGGGAATTTCCGATAGGAAGCCGTCGACTCGGGCTTTGCCGGTCTGCACCTGCGTGGCCCTGGCGATGACGACGGTATCGGCCAGAAGCATCTGTTCGGACGGGGTGGTCGTGGTTCCTTCGAAGAACCGGTGGGCTATGTCGAACAGGTCCGTGTTGTTGCGGCGTAACGCGTTCACCTCGGACGCCGTGAGTCCCAGGGCCGCCAGGTCGATGGCTGCATCGCGCGAGGTGCCGGCGGTGGAGGCTGCTGCTTTGTTGGCATCGACTAATTGGCGATAAGCGTCGAGGCGTCCGCGCCGGGTCAGAGCTTGCAGGCGCTCTTGTTGATCCGTTTGTACCTGTTGGCGCCTGACCTCGGGGGGCGGGTCTTTGAGTTGCGCTTGCGCTGGGGTAGTTGCGACCAAGCCACCGATGACGGCGGAGAGCATTAGATTTCGCCACATTTCACTTTCTCCATGTGAACGGTTGCGTGTGCTTATGCAGTCGCGTCGAAATCGACTTGGATTCGCGAATGCGGCCGCATCGCGCGGGTCCTTATAATTCGGTGTCGCTATTGCAGGTCTTTCGATGGAGACCTGCTGCGCGTGGTTGGTGCTTGAGTTGCTGCGGGCCGCGCGACGTATCGTGCAACGACAGTTTTTGCTGCGCCACCTGGGCTGCCTTGCGAAAGTCCGAAAGTGTGCAATCCATTCGCAGCGTATCGCTGCGGCTTGAGCCGCTTCTACAGAACTGCGTTGGCGTCGCACAAAAAAAGCGCCCCGCAGAAGCGGGGCGCTTAGGGGGAGGTTCGGTTACGAAGTTACGGGCTGGTGCGCAGCGTCAACCCATACGTGCTCAGAATCGAATTGATCGGCGTGTAGTAGCTGTTACCGCCACCGTTGTTGCCCTGGCTACCCTGGCAGCTACCGCTACCCCCCGACAGCACACCCTGCGCCTGCCCAGCGCTGGTGATGAAAGAACCACCCGAATCGCCGCCCTCGGCGCAAGCAGTGGTGCGAGTCAACCCAGTCACCGTGCCATCGGGATTGTTGTTGTCGTCCACATACGAAACGGTGACGTTCTTGGTGCGGATCGCACCGCAATGCCAGCCGCTGGTGCGGCCCGAGCGGCACAGCGCGGCGCCGACGGCGGCTTCGGTGCTGCCGCGCACGGTGACGTCGCCGTTGCCGTAGCCGTAGACGCTCGGCGACAGGGTGTGGGTGGTGTCGACTTTCACCCAGCCGCGGTCGGGGCCGCTGTTGGTGCCGCTGGGCATGGTCGAGGCGGCGAAGGTGCCGACGCGGACGCCGACGTTCCACTGGCCCACTTCCTGGTAGACGATTTCGCCGACGGTGCCGCAGTGGCCGGCGGTGGCGTAGCCCGGGGTGCTGCCCTTGGTGACGGTGAAGCCGACCGAGCAGGCGTACAGGTAGCCGTCGCCCGGGTCGCGCAGCATGCCGCGGCCGCCTTGGACGGCGATGCGGCGCTGCGGGCGGTCCTTCATGGTTTCGAAGCGCACGGTGCTGGCGTCCAGGCCGCTGCGCGCGGCGAAGTCGACGCCGGCGTCTTCCGCGCCCGGGGCCACGCCGATCACCACGGTGTTGCTGGGCAGATCGACCGCCCAGCTGTACACGCCTTTGGGCGCCTTGCCGTTGCGCGCCAGTTGGCTGTCGAGCTGGCCCTTGGCGCTGTCGAGCGCGGCCAGGCTGTTGCGCACGCGGCGGGTTTCTACGCCCGGCACGGCTTTGGCGGCGGTGTTGTCGATCGCGGTGCTGGCGGCGACCAGGGCGAAGGAGCCGTCGCTCTTGCGCTCCAGCCAGGTGCCGGCGAAGTTGCGGCCGAGTTTGCTCTGCAGGGTCTGCGCTTGCGTCGCGGCGACGCTTTCGAGCTTGAGGTATTGGCTGAGCTGGGTGTCGCTCAGGCCCAGGTCGCGCTGCATGGCCGTCTTCAAGGCGGGGGAGAGGTCGTCGGCGGCGAGAGCCGAGCCGGACACCATCAGGGCTGCGGCGGCAGCGAGAACCGACGTGCTGAACTTGCGCATATCCGAAAACTCCTTAAGCAAGGGTAGGGATGCGAACGATGGATGCGGCAGGTCTGGCGAGTCGTTGGTTCGCGCACGTGCCTGTGCAGGGTGCGCCGTTGTGCCGCACTGTTCGAAACGGGCACCGGCGAAGGCGCCCCTACCTGCGAAATGAGACGATCGTGCTACTTCGGAAGATCGGCTTTTTGGCGGCGATCGGATGAAAAGAATGAACATCAAGCGCGTAGCGTGATGCGCATTCGTAGTGTTTCTACGGCCGCGCTTCCGCACGCTTGGCTGGCTTAGCGCGTGCTGAAGCCGGGCCGCAAAACGTGATGCGCGCTGCGTGGCTTTCGGTACGAATACAGAAAACGCAAAGGCCTGCCGGAAGCCCGGCAGGCCTGTTTGCCGCGTTTGGCCGATGGCGTCGGCGCTCGCGCGCCGGCGCTTAGACCGTGACCTGGATCGTCTTCGACCACACCACGCCGACCGGCGCGTTCTGGTCGCTATAGGTGTAGGCGGTGCCGCCGACGTTGACGTTGAATCCGGCCGGGCCGCCCCAGTTGATGCCGACCAGGGTCAGGTCGTACTTGCCGGCGGGCAGGATCGAGTTGAGGTTGACCGAGTAGCTCACCGGGTCGTTGTAGCCGGAGCTGAGGTGGCAGACCTCGGCCGAGCCGGCGCCGGTGGAGGCGATGATGTGGAGTTCGTTGTCGCACTGGCTGACTTTGATCGCGGTGGCCATGAGTCGTCCCCTGATTGGTGATGGTCGGTTGCGTGGAGTGCGGCGGAGCGGTGCGCGGTCGCGGCGGTCGCGAGGCTTTGACGTCGCGGTGCGGGCGAATGCGCGGCTTCGCTGCCCGGGCAGTATTCGCGTTCGCTATGCGGCGCATAGGCTCAGTGCGGGCTCAGCGCGGGATCACTTCGGTGATGCGACGTGAGCGCTCACGCCGGCGTCGCGCGCACGAGGCGCATCACCGGGACGCCGAAGCAGCGCGCCAGTTCGTGGGCGATGCGGAAGCGCACGGCGCGGCCGGATTCGGCGCGTTTTATCGTGGCGACCGAAACGCGGATGTTGCGGCGCCAGCAATCGTCGGCGAGGTCTTGCTGGCTCAGCAGGCGGCTTTGCCGCAGCCGTCGCAGTTCGGCGCTGTCTAGCGTCACCTGGCCGCGCAGCGGCGGTGCGTCGGCGTGGGGCGCGTCGCCGGGCGATTCGCGTGCGGCGACGGCGTTGGGAACGGGAAGGGGCGAGGCGTGCATGGCGCGCGGTCCTGGTGGGCGATACGGCGGAGTGCCGCGTTGTTCGAACGCGCGCGTCGTCGGGTCGTGACGGGCGGATCGTGCAGCGGGTCGGCGCGCAGGATGGCGTTGCCGCGCGCGCGGCGCCTTTCGGGAACCTGCCGGTGTTGGCGGTTGCGTCGTCGCAGTCGCAGTTGTCGCCGAAAGCGGTGGGAACTGCGCGCATCGGCAGTGATCGAGTGAGGCCTGCATCGCGCCGATACGGTGCGTTCGGACGAGCGCGGCTAGCTGCGGCTAGACGCAGTGAGCGCTGCGATGGGCGCGTGTGATCGGCGCGCGGCGTCGATAGCGCCGATGCGACCGTCGCATGACGACGGCGTTGCGCTTGCGGGCGCCGGATGCGGCCCGCAAAACGCGGGCGAAGGGCGCCGGCCCTTCGCCCGCGTACGCTCAGCGCAGCGCGCCGAGCTGCGCGATCGCCGCGCGCAGGTTCGGCAGCGGGCCGATGTTGCCGCCGCCGGTCTGGGCGGTGCCGGTGGTGCGCAGCAGGTCGCGCATCTGCCGCGGGGTGAGGGTGATGCCGCGCTGCTTGGCGATGCCCGACAACGCCACCACCGCCGAGGCGACGATGGGCGAAGCGCTGGAGGTGCCCGAGAACACCTTGGTGTAATAGGCGTTGGCGCCGCCGTTGTAGAGGTTGCCGTAGCCGGTGGTGGTGACGCAGCGGCCCCAGGCTTGCACGTTGACGCGCGAACCATAGGTCGAGAACGACTGCTTGGCGCGCTCGGCGGTGCCGTCGCTGCACCAGGTGTTGGAGCGCGGGCCGCCGGCGCCGACGATGATCGAGCCCGAATCGGCACGGCCGCCGGGGAAGGGCGAGCCGAAGCAAGCGGTGTTGTCGAGATTCATGTTGCCGTTGCCGCCGGCCTGGACCACGTGGATGCCCTTGTTGGTCGCGGTCACGATGGCCGCGTGCACCGAGGCGATCCATTCCACCGGCACGTAGCCGTTGCAGGCGCTGGGGCCGGCGGCCTGCTGTTCGATCAGGATCACGTCGCCCGCGCTCAGCGCATTGGCCGCGGTCAGGATGGCGTTGGCCGGGTCGTAACCGCGTTCGGTGTTCATCGCGTTGGTGACGTGCGCGCGCGCGCCGTCGACCAGGCCGGTGACGCCGATGCCGTTGTTGTCGGCGACCAACTGGCCCATCACCGCAGTGCCGTGGTTGTTGTCGTTGAACGGATCGCTCGGCGTGCCGTTGTTGATGCGCGCGCCGGCCGCGCGCAGCTTGGACAGGTCTTCGTGGTTGGTGTTCCAGCTGTACTCGATGTCGAGCACGCGCACGCCGGCGCCATTGCCGCCGGGCTGGGTGCGGGCGTATTCGCTGTCGATGCCGTTCTGCGCGGCGGGCAGCTTGTAGTACTGGTTGCTCTCGTAATTGGGCGAGGCCGGCAGCGGCAGCGCCAGCGGCGCGGCGTAGGCGGTTTCGACGATGCCCATCGCGTTGAGTTCGTCGATGACGCGGGCGATGTTCTGGCCCGGCTTCACCCGCAGGCGGAACCATTGGCTCAGGTCGGGCGCGCCGGCCTGCGCTTGGGTGTCGGCGGCCAGCGACTGCAGGGTCGCGGCGTCGGCGCGGAACAGCGGTTCCAGCGCGGCCACCGGGCCGGCGCCGCTGGTGAGGCTGTCGAGCGCGGCGAGGCCGCCGAGCTTGGCCGAGCTCAGGCGGCCGTTGTGCGCGGCGATCTGGCTGCCGTCGACGAACTTGACCTCGATGAACTCGCGCGAGTCGTAGCGGCCGAGCTGGGTCTTGATCGGCTTGGGCAGGATCTGTCGCGGCGCGGCCGGGTCGGCGCCGGCCGAAGGCGGTGCGGCCTGGGCGGCCAGCGGCATCGCGGCGAGCGCCAGGCACGGCAGCAGGGCGCGCAGCAGCGCGGTGGGAGCGTAAGAGGCGATAGAACGCATGAGGGGTTCCTGTCGGGTGGGGTGTGTCGTCGTGCGAAGCCGAATGGATGCGCTGGGCGGGCCTCGCGGTCGGTGCGGCGGGCGGATCGGCGGGCGATCCGCAGGCGAGGGTAGGCAGGCGGCGCGGGGCCCGGACGGCGCGGCATCACGGTTTCGCCGATGCGTCGGGCGAGCCTGTTTTTGTTGCACAAACCCTGATCGCGCACACGGCTTGCGGGTTGCGCCGGTGCATGAACCGGTGCCGCGGCGTGCGCGGACGTGGCACGGTTTGAGGTTTTCCGCGCCGCCGCGACCGGGCGCCGCCGCGGCGCCCAGTACTTCCGCCACGGGCCGCGCCGCGCGCCGCGGCTATAGTGGCCGGACTATCCCAGCGGGAGTCGTGCCGTGGCCAGGTCCAGCGTTGCGCTGTTCGCGTTGTTGGCAGTTTCCACCGCGTCGCTGGGCGCCGTGCACGGCATCCAGCCGGACGATATCGATCGCAACGCCAAGCCTTGCGAGGACTTCTTCGCTTACGCCAACGGCGCGTGGCGGCAGAAGAATCCCATCCCCGACTACATGGACCGCTGGAGCCGGCGCTGGCAGTCGGGCGAGCTCAACAAGGAGCGGGTGCGCGACATCCTGGCCGAACTGTCGGCGCGGAAGGATTGGCCCCAGGGCAGCGCCGGGCAACTGGCCGGCGATTTCTATGCGGCGTGCATGGACGAATCGGCGGCGAACGCGCGCGGCGTGGAGCCGTTGCGGGCGTGGCTGGCGCAGATCGACGCGATAACCGACCGCGCCGGATTGCAGCGCGAGATCGCCCGCTTGAACGATGCCGGCATCGCCGCGCCGTTCGCGATCCTGGCCGCCGAGGATCCGCGCGAGCCGACGCGCACCATCGCGCATATCAACGCCGACGGCCTCGGCTTGCCGGATCGCGACTATTACCTCAAGCCCGAGCCGCGTTTCGTCGAGGCGCGCACGCGCTACCTCACCCACGTCGCGAAGGTGTTCGAACTGGCCGGCGCGCCGGCCGCGGACGCCGCGCGCGACGCGCAGACGGTGTTCGAGTTCGAAAAGCGCCTGGCCCAGGCATCGCTGGACAACGTGCAACTGCGCGATCCCAGGCGGCAGGACAACCCGACCACGTTCGCCGGCTTGTCCAAGCTGGCGCCGGGATTCGACTGGGGCGCGTATTTCGAGCACGCCGGGCTGCCGCGCGTGGCGCTCAACGTGGCCGAGCCGGCGTTCCTGCGCCAGTTCGACAAGGAAGTGACCGGCGCGCCGCTGGCGCAGTGGAAGGCCTATCTGCGCTGGCATGTGCTCAATACTGCGGCCGATACGCTGTCGCAGCCGTTCGTGGACGAGAACTTCGCCTTCAACGGCCAGTTCCTCACCGGCGCCACCCAGATCAAGCCGCGCTGGAAGCGCTGCGCCGAACTCGCCGACGCCCAGCTCGGCGATGCGCTGGGGCAGAAGTACGTGGAGAAGTACTTCCCGCCGCAGGCCAAGGCGCGCATGCAGGAGATGGTCAAGAACATCCTCGCGGCGATGGACGACACCATCGGCGAACTGGACTGGATGGACGCGCAGACCAAGCGCAAGGCTTTGGAGAAGCGTTCCACCTTCGTCGCCAAGCTCGGTTATCCGGACAAGTTCAAGGACTACGCCGGCGTCGAAGTGAGCCGCGCTTCGGCCTGGAACAACCTGGTTGCGACCTCGCGCTGGAACGTCGCCGACGAGCGCCGCCTGGTCGGCAAGCCGACCGACCGCGGCCGCTGGGGCATGACCCCGCCGACCTCGAACGCGTACTACAACCCGCTGCAGAACGAGATCGTGTTCCCCGCCGGCATCCTGCAGCCGCCGGCGTTCGACGTGGACGCCACCGACGCGGTCAACTACGGCGCCATCGGCGTGGTGATCGGCCACGAGATCAGTCACGGCTTCGACGACCAGGGCGCGCAGTTCGACGCGCAAGGCCGTTTGAAGAACTGGTGGACGCCGGCCGACGGCAAGCAGTTCGCCGCCAAGGGCCAGTGCGTGGTCGACCAATTCGAGGGCTATTTCATCGAACCCGGCCTGCACCACAACGGCAAGCTGGTGCTGGGCGAATCCATCGGCGACCTCGCCGGCGCCAAGATCGCCTACCGCGCGTACTTGAAGTCGCGCGAAGGCAAGGGCCCGGAACCGACCCTCGACGGCTTCACCCCCGAGCAGCAGTTCTTCATCGCCTGGGGCCAGTTCCGCGGCGACGAAACCCGCCTGGAAACCCAGCGCACGATGATCCAGGGCGACCCGCATCCGGTCGCCAAGTACCGCGTCAATGGACCGCTGTCGAACCTGCCGGTGTTCCAGCAGACGTTTCAGTGCAAGGCGGGGGATGCGATGGTGCGGGCGCAGGCGTTGCGGTGCGAGGTATGGTGAACAATGAATTATGAAGTTCGAGCCTCGGCTGCGATTTGCTCCAGCTAGGGCGGCTACTTCACGGTCGGATCTTTTGCTTGCTTTATTATTTGAAGCAGAAGCTCGTGCACATTTATGAGGCCGAGATCATTTCCTGGTTGCATGGTTGTGTTGACGAATAGTTTTTTTGCCATCTCAGCCTTTAAAGCGTGCTGTTGCTCTGGCGGCAACGAGGCAATGTAGGGGGTTAGCGCCTTTAAGTTCAAAGATGTCTGTAGGTAGTTGTGGTGATGCTCACGATGCCGAGCTGCTTCGCGGGCTAAGTATCCCGCTGGAATAGAGAAAGCCAAGGCAATCAGAAATCTAATTGTAGCCGTTTGCCAGGTTAGCTCAGCAGATTCGTGGTCAATCCAAGTCAAGGTCAGGACGAGAATTGTGGCGACCATAAAGGCTAAAGATAAATTTCTCATGGTGTTCGCTGATCTAAGTTCCCGTTCGGCGCTGCTTCTGTAATCACTATTTAGTAGGGTTCCGGTCGAATCGCTGAGTAGCTCCGTAAAGTCGGCTTTTGCGGCTTCTACCTCAGTTTTTCCTCTTTCATATGCGCTGCGTACGTTCTTTATCTCTTCAGAGACTTTATCGGTGAGGCCGTTTACTTGTTCTTCTAGTCTGGATGCGTTAGCGGATGTACTTTTTACTTGGTCTTTCAGTTTTTGATACTGTCTTTCGATCTCTTTCTTTGGTGCGCTTGAGATGTCGCCTGCGGTTTCTTTGGTGGTACTGTTGAGCGAAAATCGAACGGGTCGATTTTGAGTGTCGGCCAGTATTTTATTTGCTAGGGATTGGCTGTCCTTGGCTAAAGCTTTGCTCTTTTCGGTGATGTCATCCAGTTTTTGTACTTGCACAAAAAACTGAGATGCACTGAATACGGCAGCAATTAACATCGACAAATTTTCACCGCTTCCGGATTTGGAATTTCCGGTGAATAGCTTGTATTGGATATTGAATCCACGATGGGATTCTAGTAGCTGTTGAGGTACCTCCTTATCTTGGAGTTCCGCGCTAATTTCCTCAATGGCGTCAGCGAGGTATTCGACCTCCGCTTCAATATCTTCCATATATGCATTCCAGCTTTGTTAGAAGTTGGCTTGTTTTTCGGCTATATACGAGGGCCAATCCGGCGTATCCATCACCTCGCTCAACACCGCGAAATACCATTCGTTCTGCTTCGGCGACGAGTCCGTGCCTTCGGAGGTCTTGCCTTGAGCGCTCCAGCAAGGAACTCGCCGTCGCTGGTGATCTTGATTCCGGCGTGGAAGTGCTTGGTTTCCAGCACGTAGATCTCCAGCCAGCGATTGATCAACAGGTGATCGATCTGGGCGACGCGGCCGTCGCGCTCCAGGCGCAGGTCATGGATGACCGCCCAGTTCGGCGAGCGCTCGAAATGGAAGTCGATGTGGTACGCGGAATCGCGCTCACCCTTGAGGCCGGCCTGGCGGATGCGCAGTTCGGTGGCGGCTTGGCGCGCGGCCGTTCCGGTGCCCGCCGCACGCAGCTCCAGTTCCTTGAGCAGGGCCGAATCGTCGTCCTTGATCTTGATCAACACAAAGGTATCCCCCCTTTGGGCGCGAGGATAACGCCTGAAGCGGTGGAAACGAAGGGTAAGGGCTGCCGGCGCTTGGATCGGCGCCGGCCACCGTGACGGTCTTCACGTAGCCCGCGACGTTCGCCGTTCGTGAAGAACTGCGCCGATGCAGGCAACCGGGCGTTAACCGCTTCGGCAGCAGTCTGCGCAGGCGCCGGGCACGAATGTGGTTGCGCGGCAACGAGGAGCACCCGATGAATACGCGTACTTCCGATCCAGATCGCGACGATTCCAAACGCGATTCAGGTAAAACCGACGACGCCGATACCAAACCGCCGCACGGGCAGGGCCATCAACCTTTGCCCGGAGAGACGTCGCCCCACGGGGTGGGCGCGCAGCGCAAACATGTGCAAAACGCCGATCTGCCACCGGGGCAGGGACACCAGACCTTGCCGGGTGAAGATCCGCCGTCCAAGCGCGGCGATCGCGACGATTGAACCATCGGACGCGGCGACTTAATGCGCTGAACGCGCACGAGACGCCGGTGTCTGCGCGAGCGTGCGCCGGTTCGCCGTTCGCGTACGCAGCGGGATTTGCGCCAGATCGGCGCCACCCACCGCTAACGCGATCACAACCAGCGCCCCAACGGTTTTGCCACAGTGCCGATCACACAGGCGGCCATCGCGCATTCGCGCCGGCCGCCTTCCATGGAGCCAGATCACAAGGAACGTAGTGCATGAAAGCGAAATGCTTTGTCGTTGCGGGTGCGTTGGCGGGCGTGGCGCTGGGCGCCCTGCCGATGTCTTTCGCGCAGACCGCGCCGCCCACGAGCGGCTTATCGAATGCGGCTGCTGCGGTTCCGATGCAGCGCTCGCTCGGATTGTCCGCGACGCAATTGTCCAGCGCCTGGCAGGCGCAGCGGATTCATGCCGGCCAGGGCGAGGCCTTGCGCGCGCGCTTGGGCCGCGATTTCGCCGGCAGCTGGATCGAGCCGGATGCGGACGGCCGCTATCGTTTGGTCGTCGCCAGCAGCGGGGCCGGCCGCGCGGCGCTGCCGGCGGGCGTGGAGTTGCGCCATGTGCGCCATCGCCTGGCGACGTTGGAGGCGGCCAAGGCGCAGCTCGATGCGGCGGCGGCGGGCAAGCGCGTGGCGGGAATCTCGCGCGATCTGTCGAGCCTGCAATCGTGGTATGTCGATCCGCGCAGCAATGCCGTGGTGGTGCAGGTCGCTCAAGGCAGCGAGCGCGCGGCGGCCGATCTGATCGCTGCCAGCGGAGCCGATGCTTCGGTGCTGCGCGTGGAATTCTCCGCGCTGCGGCCGCAGACCAATGTTTCGATCTTCGGCGGCATGATCTATTTCCGGCATCCCTCGTGGTGCTCCGGCGCTTTCGCGGTCAGGCAGGGCACGGTGCCGGGCTTCCTCACCGCCGGCCATTGCGGCCAGCCGGGCAAGGAGGTGTGGGAAAAGGACGGCGAGAGCGCCTGGGTGGGCATCTTTATGGCCTCGCAGTTTCCGGGCAAGGATCAGGCCTGGGTGCGCACCTCGGTCTTCTGGACGCTGTACGCGCTGGTCGCCGACTATCAGGGCAATTTCCTGCCGGTGCGCGGCAGCGTCGAGGCGCCGCTGGGCTCGCCGGTCTGCCGCTCCGGCGGCGGCAGCGGCTATCAGTGCGGCTGGGTCACCGCGACGCAGGTCACCGTCAATTACCCCGAGGGCGCGATCTACGGCCTGACCCAGAGCAATGCCTGTTCGGCCGGCGGCGATTCCGGCGGCGCCTGGATCGACGGGCAAGGGCAGGCGCAAGGCGTGCATTCGGGCAATGCCTCTTCGCGCGCCGATCGGAGCAATTGCGATATTCCGCAGGACCGCCGGCAAAGCTGGTTCCAGCCGATCAATCCGATCCTGCAGGAATACGGCCTGGGCTTGGTGACTCAGTAGGCCGCGCAGTCAGCGGGCGATGGCGCGCATGCGCGCCGCGACATCTGCGGCGTGCGCTCGCGCTCAGCGCTTGACCGCGAACACGCCGTCCAACGCCAGCTCCGCCTTGAACCCGGATTTCTCCAGCCGCTTGGCCACTTCGCGCGGCACATCGCGCCCGGTGGTCAGCTTGTTCGGGCTGCCGGTGTAGTGGAACAAGCGGCCGCCGCGGCGCAGCACGCGCGCGAGGTGGTCGTAGAAGGTCTGCGAATACAGTTCGCCGGCGATGCCGAAACGCGGCGGGTCGTGCAGCAAGGCCTCGAATTCGGCTGCGGGCAGGCCGGCGATGGCTTGGGAGACGTCGCCGTGGTTCAGGCGCAGGCGGCCGGCGTGCTCGGGCGCGTCGGGATCGGGCGACCACGGGTTCAGCGTGCGCAGCCACAGCACGCTGGCGTTCTTCTCGAACGATTCGATGCGCGCGGCGCCGGCGTCGAGGCAGCAGGCGGCGAAATAGCCCAGGCCACCGCAGGTGTCGAGCACGGCCTTGCCGCGCGGTTGGATCAACGCGACCTTGGTTCGCGCGTCGTCGAGCGGCGAGGTCTTGGACGTGGGCAGCATCTTGATGCCGTCGATCTCGAAGGTCGGCGCGCCCCACGAGGTCGGCACCAGCTTGATCAGCGAGGCGGCGAAGCGCGAGACCGCGGCGAAGTCTTCGCCGTCCCAGTAATAGACGGTGCGGTCCTTGAGCGCGGCCGGATAGGGATAGCGCTGGCCGCGCCATTCCCAGGCCTCGTCGTGCAAGTGCGCCTGGCCCTGGCTGCGGCCCAGGTCGAGCGAACCGCTCCACGCGGGCTGGCCGGCCGCGCGCGCGGCGTGCAGGGCCTCGGCGTCGGGGCGGGTGAGCAGGGGGCCTGAGTAATGCGGCACGGCGGACGGTCCGGTTCGGCGGTTGGCGCGGAGGCGGAAGCATAAAGGCCGCGGGCCGATATCTCGACCCGCGGCGGTGCAGCGGCCGCGCAACCGGCGCGGATCAACCGGGCAAATCGCCGAACACCTCGCCGATGCGGCGGGCGATGTGCGCGCCGTGGGTGGCCAGGGCGAAGTGGCCGGCGTCGAGCAGTTCCACCTGCGCGTCGGGGTTATCGCGGCGCCAGGCCTGCGCGCCCGGCGGAATGAAGAACGGATCGTGCTGGCCCCAGATCACCAGGGTGGGCACGCGGCGTTCGCGGAAGAACTGCTGGAAGCGCGGATACAGCGGCAGGTTATTGGCGTAGTCCAGGGTCAGGTCGAGCTGGATGTCGGCATTGCCGGGGCGCTGCATCAGCAGGTAATCCAGGTGATAGGCCTCCGGCGCGACCAGGCTGGGGTCGGGCTCGCCGTTCTCGTACTGCCAACGGGTCGCCTCCAGCGACAGGAAGTGGCGCAGCGCTTCGCGGTTCTCGGCGCTGGGGTCGGCCCAATAGCGGCGCATCGGGTCCCAGGCATCGCCCAGGCCTTCCAGGTAGGCGTTGCCGTTCTGCGAGATCAGTCCGGCCACGCGCTCGGGCTTGGCCAGGGCCAGGCGCAGGCCGGTCGGGGCGCCGTAGTCGAACACGTACAGCACGTAGCGCTGCAGGTTCAGGGCATCGACGAAGGCTTCCAGGGTGCGACCCAGGTTGTCGAAGTTGTAGACGTAGCCGCGCTGTTCGGGGACTTCGGTGAAGCCGAAGCCGGGCAGGTCCGGGGCGACGAGGTGGAAGCGGTGGGCGAGCTTGTCGATCAGCTCGCGGAACATCAGCGAACTGGTCGGGAAGCCGTGCAGCAGCAACAGGGTCGGGGCGTTCGGATCGCCGGCCTCGCGATAGAAAACGCGCACGCCGTCGGCGTCTATGTGGCGGTGGCGGACGGGGAAGTGGGTGGACGACATGGGGGAGGCTCCTGGGAATTTGGTAACCTCAATTCGATATGAATAAAGGTTACGAAAAGCCTAGGCCTGCCCTATGTAACTTGTCAACAGTTATTTTTATGGTTACATTGGCGGCTCAGAGGACACCGCCCGATGACTACGCCGACACCGACCGACTGGCCGCCGCTGATCGCCGGCCAACCTGCGCTGGATCTGCTCAACACGCTGACCCTGGAGGACGGCGCGCTGGTCGAGCACCTGGGCGACGATGCCGCCGCGGCCGTCTGGTTGAGCCGCCTGACCGGCGCCGCGCAGGCGCCGCAGCCGCAGTTGGCCGAGCGCGCGCGCGAACTGCGCGAGGCGATCCGCGCCGCGGTGCAGGCGCGCAAACAGGAACAGCCGCTTGAACTGGCGCCGCTCAACGCGCTGTTGGCGCGCATGCACAGTCACTTGGTGCTGGAGCCGGGCGAAGGCGGTCCCGCGCTGCGGCGCGCGGCGGTCGGCGATCCCGCGTGGCTGGCGCTGGCGCCGTTGGGCGAAGCGGCGGCGCAGTTGTTGGCCGAATTGGATTTCGGCTTGGTGCGGCAGTGCGAACACAGCGAGTGCGTGCTGTGGTTCCACGATACGACCAAGTCGCACCGGCGCCGCTGGTGCAGCATGGCGCTGTGCGGGAACCGGCATAAGGTCAGCGAGTTTCGCAAGCGGCGCGGTGGGTGAGCGGCGTGGGATAATGCGATCGGCAGCGCTTGGCCGTCGAAGGGGATCTCATGGAATCGCATTTCTCGCCGCAGAACATCGAGGTCGTGTCGGCGATGGCGGCGGTGCGTCGCCGCCAGCATATGTACTTCGATACCGGCAAGGCGGATATCGCATCGGAGCTGGCGATGCAGGCGCTTTGCCATGCCGCCGACGAGGCCATGGACGGACGCTGCAACACCGTGTCGGTGCGCGTGTTCGGCTCGCGCGTCGAGGTGCGGTACGACTGCGGCATGCCGCTGACTCCCGATCCGTACGATCCGCAGTGGACCGTGGCCGAGATGTTCCTGCTCACCTTGCGCGGTTGCAGTTCGCGCAAGAAGCACATCGAGATCGGTTCGGAATTCTGCGGGATCGGATTGGGCATCCTGAACGCGGTATGCAGCGAAATGGACGTGGATACCGTCGATGCCGGGCAGGGCGTGCACTTGCGCTTCCAGCGCGGCGAACAGATCGGAACCTGCGTCGTAACGCCGAGCGACCGCCCCGACGGCACTCGAATCGAATTCGAACTGGACAACAGCGTGTTGGCCGAGACCGCCCTTAGCGAAACAGCGCTCGGCGCGGCCTTGGAGCGCCTGGCGGCGCGCTTCCCGGGGATGGCCGTTTCTTTGGATTTTCGCCGCTGACTGCCACGCTTCTGACGTTCGACCTTGCCGCGGTTTGCCGGAAACCGCCACTGACCCTGCCGGGCCGGGCCTTTCCTGGTCCCAACCAACGGCCCACGACACCATCCGGCCGCCTGCGCTAGTCTCGGCGGTTTCCACCGGGGACCGCACCACCCATGAACCTTTCCCGCCTGAGCCTGACCCTGGCGCTCGCCGCCGCGCTGGCCGTTCCTTCCGTTCACGCCGCCGGCGCCGCCGCGGCCAAGGCCAAGCCTGCCGCCGCCAAGTCCGCCGCCGGCAAGCCCGTGCTCGGCGACTTCGGCGTCGACCTGAGCGCGCGCGACACCAGCGTCAAGCCCGGCGACGACTTCAACCGCTACGTCAGCGGCCATTGGCTGGCGACTTATCAGTTGAAGGACTACGAGACCTCGTACGGCTCGTTCAACAAGCTGCGCGACGACTCCGAAGCCGACGTGCACGCGATCATCGAAGAACTGGCCAAGCAGCAGAACCTGCCGGCCGGCAGCGAGAAGCGCAAGCTGCGCGACTACTACGCCAGCTACATGGACCGCGCCGCGCGCGACGCCGCCGGGATCGCGCCGCTGCAGCCGGTGCTGGACAAGATCGCCAAGATCGACTCGGCCGGCGCGCTGATCGCCGCCTTCGGCGACACCGACCTGGACGGCACCAGCGCGCCGCTGCGCTTCGGCGTCGACCTGGACCGCAAGGATCCTGACCAGTACTTGGTCGGCCTGCGCGTCGGTGGCCTGGGCCTGCCGGACCGCGATTACTACCTCAACCAGGACGCGCGTTTCGTCGGCATCCGCACTGCCTACCTCGCCCACATCGAGCGCATGCTCGGCTTCGCCGGAGTCAAGGACGCCAAGGCGCGCGCGCAGGCCGTGCTGGACCTGGAAACCGCGCTGGCCAAGCCGCAGTGGGAGCGCGCGCAGCTGCGCAACCGCGACAAGACCTACAACGTCTCCAGCTTCGCCGAGCTGAGCAAGCAGTACCCGGGTTACGACTGGGCCGCGCAGCTCAAGGCGCAGGGCATGCCGGTGGTCGACAAGGTCAACGTCGCCACGCCGAGCGCGGTGCAGCCGGTGATCGAGGCGGTCGCCAAGACCCCGCTGCCGGTGTGGCGCGATTACCTGACCTTCCACGCCGTGCGCAACAACGCTGGACTGCTCAGCCGCGAGATCGACGACGCCGCGTTCGCCTTCAACGGCACCGTGCTCAGCGGCCAGAAGGCCCAGCGCGACGACTGGAAGCGCGCGGTCGCCACCGTCACCGGCAGCGACGGCCTGGGCGATGCGATGGGCAAGCTGTACGTGGAGCGCCACTTCTCGCCGCAGGCCAAGGCGGCGATGCAGAAGTTGGTCGAAAACCTGCGCAAGGCGCTGCGCGCCAACATCGAGAAGATCGACTGGATGGGCGCGGACACCAAGGCCGAGGCCTACCGCAAGCTCGACAGCTTCCGGCCCAAGGTCGGCTACCCGGACAAGTGGCGGGACTATTCCAGCGTGACCATCGTCGCCGGCGACCTGATGGCCAACACCCAGCAGCTGCGTCGCTACCAGCGCGCCGACCAGGTGCGCCGGATCGGCACCCGCACCGACCGCGACGAGTGGTTCATGACCCCGCAGACGGTCAACGCTTACTACAACTCGACCTTCAACGAGATCGTGTTCCCGGCCGGCATCCTGCAGGCGCCGTTCTTCGACCTCAACGCCGACGCGGCGGTCAACTACGGCGGCATCGGTGCGGTGATCGGCCACGAGATGGGCCACGGTTTCGACGACCAGGGCAGCAAGTCCGATTACGCCGGCATCCAGCGCAATTGGTGGACCGACCAGGACCGCAGCCGCTTCGAGCAGCTGACCAAGGCGCTGGGCGCGCAGTACGACGCGTTCTGCCCGCTGCCGGGCCAGTGCGTCAACGGCCAGCTGACCATGGGCGAGAACATCGGCGACCTCGGCGGCGTGTCGATGGCCTATACCGCTTACCAGCTGAGCCTGGGCGGCAAGCCGGCGGCGAAGATCGACGGCTACACCGGCGACCAGCGCTTCTTCCTGTCTTGGGGCCAGATCTGGAAGGGCAAGTACCGCGACGAGGCGCTGCTGAACCAGATCAAGACCAACCCGCATTCGCCCTCGCAGTTCCGCGCGAACGGGCCGCTGCGCAATTTCGACCCGTGGTACCAGGCGTTCGATGTGAAGCCGGGCGATGCGATGTATATCGCGCCGGGTCAGCGCGTGCGGATTTGGTGATGCGGATGAGATGAGGCGCGCTGTCCGCAGCGTGCCGGTAGGTTGAAGCGCGCGGTCGGCGGTTGTGGTCGTGCGTGGATGAGGGGCGGGTGCTTCGGTCGATTCGGCCGTGGACCCGCCCTTCGTTTTTGCGGGGCCTCGCGGGGTGGCGGTTGCGTCGTGGTCGAGGTGGCGCGGTCGCGGCTCGCGCCGCTCCTACAGGTAGCCCATGTAGGAGCGGCGCGAGCCGCGACCGCGAAAACCAAATGCCGGTGCGACCGCGAGGCCGCGCCGGTGTTTGGCCTGCATCACCCGCGTATCAGGCCGCCGCTGCCTGCGGCGCCGCATCCGGCCGCGCCGCGCGCGGCGGCTCGCGCCAGTCGAAAGGATTGTCGGTGGTGCAGTAACGCACCGTCTCCACGTGCTTGATGCCGAGGAAATTCATCACCGCCTCGCGATGGAACAGCCCGTCGGCGTTGATCACCGAGTTCGGCGTGCTGTCGATGAACAGATAGCGGCAGGCGTCGTCGTTGAGGTAATACCAGTTGTTCGTGCCCTTGCGGCAGACCACGTACTCGTTGGCGCAGATGAAATGGAACGGCGGCTCGTAACCGCCCTGGTAGTCGTAGTAGCAATAGAACACGTAGGGGTAATAGCCCATCCGGTAGCGCGCCCATTCCAGCGGCAGGGTTTCGTAGTTGCCGTCCTCGCCCTGGCCGCGGTGGTACCAGGTGTAGTACGGCGCTTCGTAGTGTTCCTGCAGCATGCTGCGCCACAGCGACTGGTCTTGCGAGAACACCACGCCGTCGACCATGTCGTCGAAGCGGTTGCTGTCGACTTTCGACGGCAGGCCGGAGCTGGACAGGGCGGAGACGGTCGAGGTCTGGCCGTTGAACTGGATCTGGGTGTTCCAGGCCTTTTCGACCGTGGCCGGGTCCTTGCTGCCGAGCTGATCGTTCAAGCTGTCGAGCTGGTGGTTGAGCTCGCGCCAGGTCGCGTCGTAGCGGGTGGCGTAGGAGGCGAACGCGCCGGCCAGCGACGGCGGCGTGTTGTCGATCCAGCCGGCGATCATGCCGCCGAACAAGGTCGCGGCGGCCTTGCCGGCCGGCCCGAAGGCTTCGCCGGACAGGTAGGAGAACACGTTCTCGAACACGCCCAGCACGAACGGCAGGCCCGGGTCGGCGGTGTCGGATTCGCCGACCAGCAGCGCGTAGGCGTTGACGATCTTGAGGGTGTGGTGCTCCGCGGCTTCCTGGTTGAGTTCGCGCAGGATGGCGAGGTTGTTGCGCGCGGCGTCGATCTGCGCTTGGGTCGGTGCGGTCATGGCGAGTCTCCTGCCGGAGGTGGCGGCGCGCCGGCGCGCGGTGGCGCTGCGGCGGGTGGGATGCGGGAAGCGAATTGAACAACGCTGCGTGGCTGCGGTTCCGGCCACGAGAGCGGTTGGGGTGCGGTCGGAGCGGTTGGTCGGACTTCGCGGTGGCGGCGTGAGTGCGTTTTCGCGGTCGCGGCTTGCGCCGCTCCTACATGGGCTCCCTGTAGGAGCGGCGCGAGCCGCGACCGCGAACACCAAACGCCGGCGCCGCTAAAATCCCGCGATGGTTTACCTCGGCCTGTTCCTGATCGCCTTCATCGCCGCCACGCTGCTGCCCGCGCAGTCGGAAGCCGCCCTCGCCGGCGCGATCGTGCAGGGCTACGCGCCGTGGCTGTTGGTCGCGGTCGCCACCGTCGGCAATGTGCTCGGGTCGACCGTGAACTGGTGGCTGGGCCGCGAACTGACCCGCTTCGGCGATCGCCGCTGGTTTCCGGTCAAGCCCGCGCAACTGGCGCGGGCGCAGGCGTGGTACGCCCGCTACGGGCAATGGAGTCTGCTGCTGAGCTGGGTGCCGGTGATCGGCGATCCGCTGACCTTGGCGGCCGGGGCGATGCGCGAACCGCTGCGCAGGTTCTTGCTGCTGGTGACGCTGGCCAAACTCGCGCGTTACCTCGTCGTCGCAGCGGTCGCGTTGCGCTGGGTGTGAGTTCGAGCCGGGCGGCGCGCGCCGAGACGTGAGCCGCGCGCGCTCCCGTAGATTCGCGCCGGCGGCTTAGTCCACGTCGAGCTGGAAGGATCGGCGCTCGATCAGTCCGCCGGGCAGGAGCACGGTGACCGTCACCTGCCCGCGGAAGTGTCGGTCGACCCGGCCGCTGAGTACCAGTCGGTCGTCGAGCGGGGGCGCCGCGCGCGTCAGGGACAGGCCCGCGGGCAAGCCGTCGACCCTCACCTCGGGGTGTGGGAAGCCTTCGGTCGTGCAAGTGGGCTCTTCGTGAATCGATTCGCCTGCGACCATATACACGGAGTGGGTGCACCTCAGTCTCTGCTTGGCGGGCGGCGGCGCGCTGGTCAGCGGCCCCAACCGCAGCCTGGGCGTGACTTGCTTGCCGAGCTTGGCGATCTGGATGTCCGAGCCGCCCACGCAAGCGAGGTCCTTGGCGAAGTGGCACTGAACTTCGGCGTAGTGCGCGCCCGCGTTCGCCGACCCGGTCATGATCCGGATGTTGACGCTGCCGGTGGCGCCGTCCGGCGCGGTCGCGGTGATGTTCCAGGAGCCGTAGGAGCGCTCGTACGCGCACGAGTCCCACATCGAGCCGGCGACGGCGGTGAACATCAGGCGCGAACCGTAGTCGCCGCCGCCGGCGGTTTCTTCCCAGTCGCGCCAGTCGCGCACGCAGTTGCCGGCGGGGCGGTCGTAGACGTAGCGGACCTTGGTGCCTTCGACCAGGACGTAGTCGACCTGCATGTAGACGCCCCAATCCGGGGTTCCCTTGAGCAGCGGTCGTTCGACCTCGGACTTGTCGTGGCAGACCAGGGTCTCGTCGGCGCGGATGCCGTGCAGGCGGTCTTCGTCGATCCGCACGCGTTCGCAGATTTCTTCCTCGATCCGCGGCGGTGCGGCGGACGCCGCGGGCGTTTGCGCGATGGCGGGCGCGGCGGCCGTCAGCACGGCCATGGCCAACGGCAACGGATGCAGCCTGCGGCCGGTGCGGCCGATAACGTAGCGTTTCATGGTGCCCCCTGTGTAGGCGAAGGGGAACCGGCGCCGACGGCCGCTGTGCGACCCCTGCGCTGTCCGGGCTCCCCGTGAGCGCAAGGCCGCCCCGCGCGGTGAGGGCGAGAGCGGACGATGCGGCGCGGACGACAGAACAACGCCATTCGTCCGCCGGGGCGGCCAGCGCCGCTGGGTGCCGGTGATCGGCGATCCTTCGACCCGGGCGGCGGGGGCGATGCGCGAGCGCTTGCGCGCGTTCCCGATCCTGATGTCGGCCGCCAAGCTCGGCCGCTACCTTATCGCTGCGGCGATCGCCCTGCGCTGGCTGTGAGGGCGCCGGCGCGAACGCCAGCGGTCAACGCGCGACGGTGCAACTCACGTCCAGCGACACCGAAGCGCCGTCGGCCAGTTCGCCCAGCACCACGCCCTGGCCCATGAGCTCGGCGATCGGCACGGTCGCCGCAGGGCAGGCGGCACCGGTGCAGGGCACCGGGTCGGCGCAGCTCAGCCCGGCCAGCGCGCTGTCGCGCACCCTGGCGCCCGCGGCCGCGTCGGGCCCGTGATTGCTGACCTGGATGCGATAAGTGGTCAGGGCGCCGGCGACCACGCCGTCGTCCGCCAGATCGTTCGGCCCCTGCGCTGGCGTATTCGTCACCGCGACCGCCAGGTCGGAGTTGCTCAGTCGGGTGTTGGTGAAGGTGCAGCTCAGGTCGTCGTTGTCGGCCAGGGTCAGGGCGAACGACGCGCCGTCGCCCTGCGGCGCCTGGCCGCCGGCGAGGGCGTTGGTGCAGGCGTAGGTGCTGCGGTAGCGGCGCAGGTCGGTGCCTGGAGCGCTGGCGGCCGCGGTTTCGCTCAGCACATAGCGTCCCCCGCCGTTCGCGGCGACCAGCAGCGCGGGCGGCGAAGTCACTTGCGCGCCGCTGCCGGCGGTGGTTGCGCTCACGGTGCCGGCCGGCGCCGGCGGCGCGATCGCGAGTGTGAACTGATCGCCGGCATCCGCGCGGCCGCTGGGCGCGAACGCCTTGTTCAAGCGGATGCGCGCGGCGGGCAGGGCGGTCACGGAGATTTCGTCGTGCAGGGCGATGCGGGTGCGCGCGGAGCCACGGGTCGAATTCGAATCGGGACGGTACAGGCCCCATTTGGGATAGCCGAAGGCGCCGGTGGCCGTAGGATCCAAAGTGACGATGCCGGAGGCCGCGGCTCTGCGGGTGAAGCCGCTTTCGCCGGGCAGGCGCAGGTCGGCGGTGAAATATCCGGTCGGGGTATCGGTCCAGAGCACGTCGAAGCGCAGGTCGATCCAAGCGTTGTCGTAGGGACGTATGTCGTTGATCAGGACCGACTGGCTGTTGCCATAGCGCAGTATCAGCTGATTGCGCCTGACCCCGACGAACATGTCGGGCCCGCCCTGGGTGTGCTTGAACTGCCACACGACGTCGACCGACGCGATGCTGCCCGCCGTGTAGTCCTCCCAGTCCTTCAGCATCAGGCTGAACGCGTAGCGGCGATGGTCGCCGCTGCGGTATCTGGTCGGCAGCGTTCTCAATGCGGCGCTTTCGCTGCGCGGCTTGCCTTCGGAGACGTAGGCCGGGTCGTCGAGCACGACCTTATGGGCGATGGCGTAGCGGCCCGCGCGCGCCGTTTCGCTGACGAAGATGGCATCGGCCGCGCTGGCGTCGCTGGTGCTGAGATCGGGGATGCCGGAGTCGATCGTGCCCGATTCGTAGTCGACCCGGAGCAGGGGCGTCTGCGCCTGGACGCTCGAGAACGCGCAGGCGAACGCGAGCGCAAGCGCCGCGGCGGTGCGGCGCGACGCGCTGCGTGCGGGCACCGGGGACGAGGCGGGACGGGGAGGCGACATGGCTCGGCTTCGCTGCGAAAGGGGCGGTTTGCGGCGGGCGCCATGCCGGTCGCGGTGGACGCAGATTAGCAAAACGGGCGCCCCGGGCAAGTGCGGAAACACTTGTTTTTTTCGCTGTTTTCGCTGTTTTTCGCTGTGCTGGCGGATGCCGGGCGCCGGGGCGATGGTGATGCGTGCATCGAGTGCGCATCGATGCTTCATCGCGTACGCAGGCCGTGGCGGCCGGCGGCGTCCGGCCGGCCGGTCCCGCGTGCGGCCGGGCACGCGCATGGGTGCTAAAATCGAGACCTTCGCTGCAACGACGAGCCGCCGCCATGAGCACCGCCACCGCTTTTTATCCCATCGGCACCCCCGGCCAGCCCTGGGGTCCGGCCGAAGTCGCGCAATGGCGTTCGCGCCAGGTTCGGCATCGCAGCTATTTCGAGGAAGTGGCCAGCGTCATCGAGCGACTGGGCGAGCGTTACGAAAAGATCCAGTACGGCGAGCTCGACTACGGCGACGACGGCCGCTTCCCGCTGTTCGCGCTGAAGAGCCGCAACTGGAACGACGCGCTGCCGACGATGCTGGTCACCGGCGGCGTGCACGGCTACGAAACCAGCGGCGTGCACGGCGCGCTGCTGTTCCTGGACCAGGACGCCGGCGCCTATGCCGGCCGCATCAACCTGCTGGTGGCGCCGTGCGTGAGCCCGTGGGCGTACGAGCGCATCCATCGCTGGAATCCCGAGGCGATCGATCCCAACCGTTCGTTCCGCGACGATAGCCCGGCCGGCGAATCGGCCGCGCTGTGGGCGCTGGCGACGCCGCTGCGCGACGCCACGGCGATGCACATCGACCTGCACGAAACCACCGACAGCGACGAGACCGAGTTCCGCCCGGCGTTGGCCGCGCGCGACGGCAAGGCCTGCAAACAGGGCGAGATTCCCGACGGTTTCTACCTGGTCGGCGACAGCGAAGACCCGCAGCCGGAGTTCCAGCAGGCGATCATTGCCGAGGTCGAAAAGGTCACCCACATCGCCCCGGCCGACGCCAGCGGCGAGATCATCGGCTCGCCGGTGGTCGCGCGCGGCGTCATCGATTACCCGGTGAGCGAACTTGGCCTGTGCGCCGGCATCACCCGCGCGCGCTACCGCACCACCACCGAGGTCTATCCCGACAGCCCGCGCGCGACGCCGGAGCAGTGCAACCAGGCCCAGGCCGCGGCGGTGCGCGCGGCGATCGACTTCGCCCTGGCGCGGGGTTGAGCCGATGAAGGCGCGCGCGCTCGCTGCGATGCTCGCGTTGGCGATGCTGGCTGGCGCGAGCGCTTGCGCGCCGCAGCCGCCCGACGGGGCGGCCGACTCCTTGCGCAACGCCAAGCCGGTGCGCGGCGACGTCGCCTTCTATCTGGCGGCCGACGGCGACACCGCCGGCGCGCGGACGTTTCCGGTGCTGCGTCCTTACCCGGGCCAGCCGGCGCAAGTGGCGGTGAAGCCCGTGCCGGTGATCGCGCGCGGCCAGGTCGCCCTGGTCGCGTTGAGCGTCGACGAAAGCGGCCAAAGCGCGCTGGATCTGCAATTGACCGAGCCCGGCGCGCAGCGCCTGGCCCAGGTCACCCGCGACAACGTCGGCAAGCGCCTCGCCGTGGTGGTCGGCGCGATGGCGGTGAATGTGGCGACGATCCAGGGCGAAATCCCCGGCGGGCGCTTGCGCGTGAGCGGCTTGAACATGGCCGATGCGGAGGCGTTCGAGCGCGAGTTGGTGGTCGCCAAGTAATCGGTGCGAGCCAGCTACGCGGCCTGAGCGGTCAGGCGGCTTCCAGCACCTGTCTGACGTTCGCGATCGCGTTGCGGACTCGTTCGACCATCGGTGCGGGCCGGTGATGCAGTATCACCAGCCGCCCCAATGCGCGCGTCATGCCGACGTAAAGCAACCGAGCTTCCCGGTTCAAAGCCTCTGCGTCTTGTGAATGAGGCGTCGCGCACAGGCTGGGAATGAAGATAGTGTCGAACTCCAGGCCCTTGCTCGAATGCAGCGTCATGATTTTCGCGCTGGGCGGGCCGTCGAAAAGATGACGACGCTTATCGGCTCCTGCCAGGGCATGGGATACGCCTGCTTGCGACAACTTGCTGGCGACGCGTTCGGCGATGTGAGTGGTCCGGCAAACGATGCCGAAATCGTTGGCGCTGGCGCCTTGGGCGACGGCGGTACGGATGTGTTCTGCGATCAGCGCGGCTTCTGCCCACGGATCTGGGCACTGGACCAGCTCTGGCATCGGCCCGCGCCGGCCCGCGCTTTCGGGGGCGATCAATGGTACGTGGTCGTCGTCGCTTTCTTGTTCGCTCACCACCTCCTGCGCGAAAGCCTTCGCGGTGGCCAGGATTTCCAGAGTGTTTCGGTAGTTCAGGCGCAAGATTGTGGTCCGGCCTGGAGCTTGGATGCCGACGCTGGCGAAGCTGAATTTTCTGCGCGCTTGCCCTTCGTAAATGTTCTGGGCATCGTCGTAGAGCAGCAACAAAGAGTTGGTGTCCGGGTCCACCATCTGCACGACGAGTTTGAGCCATTCGGGCTTGAAGTCGTGACCTTCGTCGATCAGTACCGCGGCATACTGCGCTCGCGGGATCGCATTGCCGTCGACGCTTCGAATCACCGACTCGACCAGCGCGTCGGCGTACTGGGCGATCGACAGGTTCGACGAGGGTCTTTTTATCGCGTAGGCCGAAAGTTGCTGGCTGCACCACCCATGGAAATGGGCGACGAAGATCTTGTCGTCGATGCCGGAGCCGCGGACCATCTGTTCCAGGCGCGCGGCTAGGGTCTTGTTGAAGCACAAGACCAGGATCGGCTTGGCATAGCGCTTGGCTAGTTCGATGCAACGGTAGCCCAGGATCATGGTTTTGCCCGATCCGGCCACGCCGTGGATGACCCGGTGGCCATCGCCCATCGAGCGTGCGAGCTGCTCTTGCTGCAAGTCCATCACCCGAATCAGGTCCGGCACGCGTGCAAGATCCGGTTCCGATTCGGCGCGGGATTCGAACATTTTTCCTTGCTCGGGCACGCGCAGTTCGGGGAACAGCGCCCAGCGGAAGCGATCGATCTGCGGCGGGGTCAATGCGCAGGCGAACGGCATCATGAACATGTCCGCTAAGGCCTTGTGGAACGCGTCGGGATCCGCCGACTCGGCGATCTCGTCCTTGCACAGAACCAAGTGTGCCGGCATGACGTCCTCGAGGCCGGCTTCTTCGAATTGGCGCCGGGTAATGTTGGACAGCACGACGCCCCAGCCCCAAGGGGAGACGAGTTTTCCGGCGTAACGGTGGTCTTCGGGGTGGCGCAAAGCCTGATCGCGCTCAAGCAGCGCCTTGACCTCCAGCGCGCAACTGCGCGCCTGTACCAGCGGATTCTCGACAACGGATCGCCCGCGTTCGGTGTGCAACGTGACGCTGCTGCGGTCGATTGCGGCAATGGTGTCCAGTTTCCAGTCCTTCACTTCCAGGATCAGGAAACCGCTGTTGGGGTGCAGCACGATGAAGTCGGGATGGCGCTGGCGCGGGCCTATCGGAACGTCGTACCAGCACAGATGGGCCTCGTCGAGCTTGTCCTCCAGGCGCTGGGCGAAGCGTCGTTCGCCTGGGGTCATTCGCGGCAGGCAAGCATTGCGGCTGGGAATGAGTTTGCCCATGGGCCCGTCCTCCTTGGTCGCGGCCTTCCTGATGGCTGCCCCTACCTTAGCGCCTAATACGGAGCGTCGGGAGGAGGGGCATTCGAAACCGCGAAGTCGAGCGGGGCTTCGTCTAAGCGCCCGGCTGCACGCTCTGTACGGCATCGACGGCTGCGATCGTTTCTTCGAGCCACTGCGGATGCGTCAAATCGGTGCCAAATTGCGGCTCTGCCGTCTGACGTCTTTGCAACTGCAGCGGCCAGTAGCGGTAATCCACCGCTTGCGCGATCGCTTCGAGCTCCTCGAGTTCCAGGTCGTCTTCGTACAGCGCATCGAACAGCCGCGCCCACAGCCCGGCTTCGGTGCGCGCCAGGCATTCGACTTCGTCCGGCATTTCGATATCGAAGCGGACGAACTCCAATCCGTCGGGCCGCTCGCGCACGCCCAGCACCCAGTCGTTCCAGTCCCACAACGGAATCAACACCGGCCCCGCCGGCACTTCGGCGCCGCGATACACATAGAACGGCGTGCCCGTCTGGCAGCGCCACAACTGCGGATGCGGCAGTCGGCCCTCGGCCATCGCCCGCAGGGCCGGCGACAGCGGCAGTGCGCGCAGGCGCGCGAGGCGTTCGGATTCGGCGACGACGTTCATGGCGGCGGGCGGGAGGCGGGCCACGACTATAGACCGCTGTCTTGCGAGCGAACCAGCGCATAGCCAAGCCGCGTTCGCGCCGCACATCACCGCGCGAACGCGGCGACGCGCGGCGCGGGTGCGCTCATCCGGCGGGACGCACCGACACGCCCTGCACCTTGACCGGCTCGGCTGCCAGCGGGCCGGCCGGCACCACGCGGATGTTGAGTTGCGCCGCGCTCTTGGCGTTGGCGGCCTGGGTCAGCGCGCGCAAGGTCTTGGGCAAGGGCAGGGCGAAGGTGGTGTTGTGCGACATCTGCATGCCCGGCATGGTCGGGCCGAAGAAGGCCAAAGTGCCGGCGTAGTAGGGGCTGTCGGCGCTGGCGCCGGTCACGTCGTCCGGCGCGTTGACCAGCACGTCGAACTCGCGCGTCAGCGCCAGTTCGTCGGGACGTTCCATGGTGATCTCGGCGATCAGCGGCGCGGCGTCGTCCTGATGGTCGCGCACGGTCGCCGCCGGCAGCGCCAGCGAGGCGGCGCCGGCGTGCAGTTGCCCGTCGATCTCGGCGCTGGCGCCGAGCCGGCGGCGGTCCGCGGCGTCGAAGGAAAAGCCTTCGTAACCGCCCGGGCCGTAGTCGTAATCGAACCTGCGCTGGTCGACGTATTGGCCGGCCGTGGACGGCCCGACCGGCTTGCCGTCGGCGTCGACGTAGAACAGGAACGGTTCGTCCATGAACGCCTTGGCCTGATCGCCCTCGGGCAGGATCGGCCGGCCGTGGGCGAGCTGCTTGCGCGTCCACACGTCCCACAGCCGGTCCATGTTGGCGTGGTGGAGGAAGAAGATCGGATCCACCGGCGACAGGAAGTTGGTCATGTTGCCGTAGGGGCCCGGGTCGATGGCGTGCACGCCGCCGATGTAGTTGTGGACCTTGTTGTGCGGATAGCCCTCCAGGATCGAGAACTTCTGTCCCGACGCCGGCTGGACCAGATGCGAGGGCGCGACCGGGCTGGTGAAGCTCTGCGCCATCGACTCGGCCTGGAAGTGGGTGGGCAGCAGGCCCGCGCCGACCACCAGGCGCGACACCGCGAACTGGCTGCGCCAGTCGAGCCTGGCGTTGGACTTGCTCGGATAGCGCGCCGCGCAGGTCACCGCGAAGGCCTGGTTGCCGGTCAGGCCGGTCTGCTTGGCCGCGTAATAGCCGTTGACGTCGCACCAGGCCTCTTCGAAGGTGGTGTAGCCGCGCAGCTTGAGTTGCGCGCGCTGGTCGTCGTCGAGGCGCTCGAAGTAGCCGGCCATGGTCGGCTTGATGTAGTCGGTGAACAGCTTGAGGTTGCCGGTGAACGGCGCGTAGGCGCGGTCGGTCGGCGAGAGCACGCCGTCGAACATGCCCGCGGGCAGCTCGGGATGGCGGGTCCAGTCCCAGTACGGCAGGGCGAACTCGGGATCGCCGCTGAGCTCGCGCACGATCTTCTCGAAATAGCCGATGTAGCCGCGGTGCCAGACGTAGAACCACCAATTGCCGTGCGGGCAATCGAAGAAATGCACGAAGGCGTAGCGGAACCAGTTGCGCGGGTCGTCGACCGGCAGCTTGAGCATCGCCTCGATGCCGCGCGCGTAGCTGACGAGCATTTGCTGCCCCTCGGGGCTGGCGACGTCGTAGCGGCGCCAGCGCGCCGGCTCGGCGGCGCGGCCGGCGCCGGTGGCGGCGGCCAGGGCCGAGCCCAGCGGCAGCATCGCGGCGCCGGCGGCGCTGGCGGCGGTGGTCAGAAACTCGCGGCGGGTGTAATGCATCCTGCGCTCCTCTTGGGGGTGCGGTGCGGACGCGTCGCTCGGCCGCGGAGGGGGGGCGGGCGCACGACCGGTCGGACCTGAGCGGCCCGATGCGAGACGTGCGTGGCGATGTCCCCTGTCCGGTCGGCCTGGGCGCTGCGCCGGCCGCAACGGTGCGGCGTAGCAATGAACGCGGCGGCCGAGCGGCGACGGACAGCGCGGCGGCGGCAATCACGCGATTTGCCGCAGGCTTCACAAAAGCCTGAATGCGCGCACGCCGGCGGTGGCTTCTGGGGGCCTCTGCGGCCACGGTGGCGGTGGACTCTGGCCGACCGATATCATCGCGCCCAGTAACGGGCGGACCGGCGCGTTGTCGTCCGCCATTGTGCGCACGGCGGCGCCGGCTGCACCGGCCGCGACAGCACAGGGGGAAGTAAGGATGCGTGGCTTGATCTGGAAGATTTGGGCCAGCGGCGGTTTCGTGGCGCTGTTGGCGATGCTGTCGTGGACCCGCGCGCCGGCGCCCGGGCCGGCGCCGCAGGCGGCATCGGCCGCCTCCTCGGCGCCCGTAAGTGCGCCGGTTGGCGGCGCTCCGACACCGGCGCGCGCCGCCACTGCCGGCAGCGCCAGCGGCGCGCCCCAGACGGCGACGGGGGCGGGCGTGGCCGCGAGCGGTGGCTATGCCCTGATCGAAGGTACGCGCTACCGCCCGACCGTCGCCGACCCGGCGCTGGGGCAGGACGGCTATCAGATCTTCGGCTCGGTCGCGGTCGGCGACGTCAATGGCGACGGCCGCGACGATCTGGTCGCGACCACCGAAGACGGCACGATCCAGATGTTCCAGCAAAAACCCGAGGGCGGACTGAGTTTCCCGCCGCAGGTCTGGGCCTATCCCAACGGCGGCGTCCTGCAGCCCAACATGGCGATGTTGATCGATCTCAACCGCGACGGCGCCAAGGACATCGTCTCGCCGCGCCCGTACGTGCACGGCGAGCCGTCGGGCGTACTCGAGGTGCTGCTCTCCGACGGCCACGGCGGCTTCGCCAAGCGGCAGTTGCAGGGCCTCTCCCCGGAGAGCGGCATCGGCTACGTCATGGACATCGACCAGGACGGCATCGAGGACATCGTCGGACTGGTCAACCGGCCCGGCGCGGCCGGCGATTGCGGCCGTCCGGCCGGCGATCTGTGCCGATGGCTGCGCACGATGTACGGCGACGGCAACGGCGGCGTGCGAGCGATCGATCATCGGGTGCTGGGCGAGCCCCTGATCGTCGTGGTGCAGGCGCTGGATTTCGACGGCGACGGCCGTCGCGACCTGATCTATCGCGAAACCGCCATCGCCCCCAGCACTCGCGGCCTGTTTTGGCGGCGGCAACTGCCGCAAGGCGGGCTAGGGACGGCTGTGAGGCTGGGCGAGTTGCCGGTGTGGCCGTCGATCAACGTGGCCGTGGGCGACTTCAACGGCGACCGCCGGCTCGACTTCGCCACCGGCAGCCGCCAGGCCGGCGGTTCGACCCTGTCCCTGCGCTTGCCGTCGGGCGGGTTCGCGGCGCCGCAGCCGTATCCGGCGCATGAGGTGGAGTCGCACATGCTGGTCGCCGATTTCGACGGCGACGGGCGCGACGACATCGTCTCGGTGCAGCATCCGCCGGAGGCGCCGGACAACGTGGATGTGCTGGCTTACCAGCTCCAGCGCGACGGCGGGCTTAGCGCGCCGCAATACAACGGCCAATCGCATGCGCTGACCCAGATGCGCGGCGGAGAAGATCTGGCCCACGGCGATTTCAATGGCGACGGTTGCCTCGATGTGGCGGTGGCGGCCAATTACGAAGGCTTGGCGATCTACTACGGCAGCGGCTGCGGTCGAGCGCAGATGAGCTCGCAGGATTGCCGGATCGAGCAAAGTACCGTCGTCCAGGGCGCGGGTGCGCAGAGCGCGACGCTGGACGCTGCAGCGGCGACGCGGGCCGAATCGCCGGCGCCTCAGGCGCAGGCGCGCGAGTGGGCGCACGCGCAGGTTCGCGCGCGGATGCGCGGGCAGGCGCAAGGCTCGCGGACGGCGGCGTATTGACGCTGAGGCACGGCGATCATTTCACAGGGGGCGGTATTTATGCGTGGGTTGATCTGGAAGGTTTGGGCGAGCGTCGGCGTGGCCGGACTGGCGGCGGCGTTGTCGTCCGCGCGCGCGCCGGAGGCCCGGCCGGCGCCGCCGGTGGCTCAGATCGCCGCATCGGAGCAGGGCGCGCCGATCGGCGGCGCGCCGGCGCCGGCACGGTTGCGCGACGCCGCAGCGGCGGCGACGGGCGCGAACGCGAGTGCGTCCGGCGGCTATGCCTTGACCGAAGGGCCGCGTTATCGCCCGACGATCGCCGAGGACGCAATGGGATACGAGGGCTATCAGATCTTCGATCAAGTGGCGGTCGGCGACGTCAACGGCGACGGCCGCGACGACCTCGTCGCCACGACCCAGGACAACAGCGTCCACGTGTTCCTGCAGCAGCCGCAGGGCGGCCTGGCCTTGCCGCCGCAGGTCTGGCGTTTTCCGCACGACGGCCGCTTCCGCCAGATGACCTTGCAGCTGCTCGATCTGAACGGCGACGGCGCGCTGGACATCGTCGTCCCGCGCGCGCGATATACCAACGATGCGCCGGCGGCAGGGTTCAACGTACTGCTGTCCGACGGCCGCGGCGGCCTGAGCTTGCGCCAGTGGTTCGGCGAGACCCTCGTCGGCCGCACCATGGGTATGGACATCGACCAGGACGGCCACGACGACATCGTCGGCATCGTCGCGCGCACCGCCGCGCCGGGCGAATGCGTGCGCGAGTCCGGCGGCACGAGCTGCGAGCGTCTGCGCGTACTGTACAGCGACGGCCAGGGCGGCATCCGCGGCACCGCGGAACTGCCGCTCGGCCGCTCCGACGTGCGGGTGGCGGGCGTGCTGGACTTCGACGGCGACGGCCGGCGCGACATCGTCTACAGCGATGCCGACAAGCCGTTCGGCCCGCGTCGCCTGATGTGGCGGCGGCAGTTGCCGCAAGGCGGCCTGGGCGAGGCCACGGTGATCGGGGCGTGGCCGGGCTGGCTGCCGCTGGAAGCCAGCGTCGGCGACTTCAACGGCGACGGCCGATTGGACATCGTCACCGGCGGATACTACGAGGGGTCGGCCAACGTCTACACGCAGTTGCCCGGCGGCGGTTTCTCCGCGGCGCAACCGTTCCCGGCGAATCCGATGAAATCGCAGTTGCTGGTGGCCGACTTCGATGGCGACGGCCGCGCCGACCTGGTGTCGGTGCAGCAGGCGCCGGGCCTGCCCGAGGACCAGGTGGTGCTGGCGTATCACCTGCAGCGCGACGGTGCCCTGGCCGCGCCGCAGTGGAACGGAACCTCGCACGGTCCGACCCAGATCGGCGGACATCAGGGCGAACTCGCCTATGGCGATTTCAACGGCGACGGCTGTCGCGATGTGGCGGTGGCTGCGAATTACGAAGGCGTGATGTTCTACTACGGCAGCGGCTGCCAGCAGGCGGCGATCAGCTCGCAGGATTGCCGGACCGAACAGAACCAGCCGCTGACCGCGGCGTCGGCGGCGATGATCAGCCCGCCGACCGCGCAATCGCCGCTGCCGGTGAACAAGCCGGTGCAGGTGCCGCGGCAGGTGCGGATCCTGGACCCGGCGCGCAGCGAGCGCCAGGGCCAGACGCAGCGGCAGACGCAGTGGCAACGACGGCAGATGCTGCAGCGCCGGCAGGCGCTGGCGCAGCAGCGGCAGTTCCAGAGCCAGAATCGGCGCGGCGGCCTGTCGCGGCGCTTCACCGCGGCGCCGGCGCGCACGCCGATGCGCTTGTTGCGCTATTGGCGCAAGCGCTGACCGCGCGTTGAAAGACGCACGTGTCGACGCCGGTCGACACGTGTCGAAATGGGGAACGCCCATTCGTCGTGTCGGTAAGGGCCCGCTCCGCCGGGCCCGACCGACCCCGAACCGATGGAGCTGCCCATGCGCTTTTTGTCCCTGATCCGTATTGACGAAACCACCGCCCGCCCGCCGGACGAGCCGCTGCTGGCCAAGATGGGCGAGCTGATGGAAGCGATGACCCGCGAAGGCGTGCTGATCGAAACCGCCGGCCTGATGCCGAGCGCGAACGGCCGGCGCCTGCGCCTGCGCGGCGGACGCGTCGCCGCCACCGACGGCCCGTTCGCCGAGAGCAAGGAAGTGATCGGCGGCTACGCCTTGTTCGAAGCGCCCGACCTCGACGCCGCGACCGCACTGACGCGCCGCTTCCTCGACGCCCACGGCGACGGCTGGGATCTGGAATGCGAAGTGCGGCCGCTGATGCCGGACAACGCCTGCGGCTAAGCCTCCGTCAAGCCTCCTGTAGGAGCGACGCGAGTCGCGACCGCGACAACGCAACTGCGCCGAAACTTTCGTCGTACCGGTGTTGTCGCGGTCGCGGCTCGCGCCGCTCCTGCAGGAAGCTAACAGCGCGCAACCGCAGCGGTGCGGATGCTAGTCTGTCGCGCCCCGATAAGGAGATCGCGCCGCATGAAACGTCCCGTCGCCCTGGCCCTGCTGGCCTGCGCGCTGTTGCCGCTGGCCGCGTTCGCTGCCGACGAAGCGGCCCTGGAAAAAGGCCTCACCGACGCGCTGCGCTACGACCGCGCCAAGGGCGAACGCGTCGCGCCGTCGGGCCCGGCGTTGCAGGCCTACATCCAGGCCGGCTATCTCGACCTCAAGCCCAGCGTGCGCGCCGACTACACCGACTACCGCGTGCTCAAGAAGCCGGCGCCGTTCATGGGCCAGAGCCTGGTGCTGGTGGAAGAGGAATACATGAGCCAGTACATCGGCTGCTGCGTCGACGAAGGCGTCAGCGCGGTGGTGCGGGTGGCCGGCAGCACCGCGGCGATGGAAAAATTCGCCAAGGCCAACGCCTGCACCTTCCAGCCCAAGTACGACCCGGCCGAAGAACTGACCGGCCGCAACCTCGGCCTGTCCCTGCCGGTGGGCCGCTACGCCAAGCTCAGCTGCCACGAGAACGACGCCAATCGCTGAGCCTGCGCGAAACCCCTGTAGGAGCGGCGCGAGCCGCGACCAACCGCAGCGACGCACGCAAGCGATCGATCCGAAGTCCGGTAAAGCAGAAAAGCCGAAGCCCGATTGTCCGGGCTTCGGCGAGGAACGTGGTATGGCGTCGCTGCGGTTGGTCGCGGCTCGCGCCGCTCCTACAGGGAGATACCCGGCAACTCAGCGGTTGGTCGCCGGCCCGTTGACGCCGACGTAGCCGTTCGCGCACCCGGTGGTGCAGGTGGTGGCGAGCATGTTGTAGACGATGCGCCCGGCGTTGGTCTTGGAGCGGAAATGGCCGACGCCGCTGCTGGTGTCGCCGCCGCCGATGTTGTACGGGCTGCCGTCGCTCCAGTCCCAGTCGTAGGCGTACGCGGACGAACCGAAGCCGATGTCCACCTGCGCCTTGAGGTTGCTGGCGGTGGCGAACAGCGCGCTGTCGGCGCAGCCGGCCGAATAGCTGGTGGTGAAGCACTGGATCTGGTCGTAGCGCCCGGCGGTGATGGTGTAGAACGCGATGCCGCTGTAGAACGCCGGCATCGCCCGCAGGCTGTTGCTGCCGCTGCCGGTCCAGCGGTTGTAGCCGTAGAAGGCCACGCCGGTGCTCGGGTACAGGCCGAAGGTGTAGTAGTCGTAGGGGAAGGCGTAGGCCTCGGCGTTGCAGGTCGGCGCGTACGGCGACTGGTAGCCGGTGCTCAGGCAGGTCTGCAGGCCGCGCAGGCCGCCGCCGATGTTGACGAAGCGGCGCACGCTGGCCTGGTAGCCGTGATAGCGCAGCATCGCCAGCGCCATCGACGAGCCCAGCGAATGGGCGACGATGTCGACCTGGCTGCGGCCGGTGTAGAGCTTGACCTTGTCGATGAAGGTCTTGAGCACCTGGTACTTGGCCGGCTGGTGGTAGTTGTACTGCGGCGCGGCGCGTTCGTCGGCGTCGAGGTAGGTGATGCCGAACAGTTCGCAGTCGTTGTAGCCGCGCGCCTTGAGCTCGTCGTAGACCGAGTTGGCCGGCGTGGCGTAGCCGGTCACTGCGGCCGGCGGCATGTCGAAGCTGATCGCGCTGTCGCCGTTGCCGGCGATGAACACCACCGGCGTGCGCGTGGCGACGCAGTCGCCGCCGCCGAAGCCGCCGCTGCCCACGCCGGGTGCGAAGCCGCCGGCGTATTGGCTGGCCGCGCCCTGGCAGGTGTAGCCGTTGTTGGCGCCGCAATCGAGCGCGTAGGCGTTGCTGGGCGCCAGTGCGGCGAAGCCGCCGGCGGCGGCCAGGGCCAGCGTCGCGGCGCTGGCGGAAAACCATCGGAGCGTGCTGCGGAACATGCGCGTTTCCCTCCCCAGGGCGTGTGCGCGGCCGCGGCGGGCGCCGGGCCGTCCGGACAACGCATCGATGCTGGACCCGCGCGGCAGGCTTGGGTATTGCACCAAAGGGCGGGGGCAGGAGCGGCCGCGGGCATGCCGCAAGCGAGCGCGTCGGTCGCAGCGACCCGCGCACCGGCGTTGCGAACGCTCGTATCGGCCCGCATCGCCGCGCGGTCGCCAATCCCGGCGCCATCGCCTACCATGACCGGCGCGCCACCGACCGCGGCGCGTCCAGGACTGTGAGCCGCATGACCACTTCGCTGATCGTCGTCGACGATTTCTTCGGCCACGCCGAAGAACTGCGCCAGGCCGGCCTCCGGCTGACCTATCCCGACCAGCAAGGCGCGTTCCCGGGCCGCAATTCGCAGGAGCGCATCGAACTCGACGGCCTGGACCAGCACGTTTCCAGCATCGTCGGCGAACGGGTCAAGACCATCTCGCCGCTGGGCTCGCACGCCAAGTTCCGCATCACCCAGGCCAGCGACGAAGGCCGCGGCAAGGTGCACGTGGACCCGGGCTATTGGTCCGGCGTGCTGTACCTGAGCCGGCCGGAGGATTGCCGCGGCGGCACCGAGTTCTTCCGCCACCGCCGCACCCAGACCGACCGCCGGCCGATGAACGACCAGGAGCTGGCGAAACTGGGCTACGCCTCGATCGACGAAGCGCACCAGGACATCATCGAACGCGACGGCATGGACGACAGCTGCTGGGAGCCGACCATGACCGTACCGATGCGCTTCAACCGCCTGGTGCTGCTGCGGCCGTGGCTGTGGCACACGGCCGGCCCGGGTTTCGGCGACCGCCCCGAGAACGCGCGCTTCGTCTATCTGATGTTCTTCGCCGCGGGCTGAGCGCGGCGCTCACGGCGCCGTCGCGCGCTGGCCGATCTGGGCGGCGAATTCGTCCAGATCGACGCTGTCGGTATTGGCCAGGATCACCACGGTCAGCTCCGCGTCGAGATCGCGATAGAGCTGCGCCTGCGCGCCGGCGATGGCGCCCGGGCGCCGGGCGATGCGGTGCGCGCCGTCGGCGCTTTGCACGGTGTAGCTCCACAGCCCGTAGCCGTAGTGGTCCAGCCCCGGGCTCAGCATCAGCGCCAGCGATTCGGGCCGCAGCAGGCGCCCGCCGAACAGCGCCTCGGCGAAGGCCAGGGTGTCGTCGGCGCTGGAGTACAGCGCGCCGGCCGCATACCAGTTCTCCGGATACATCGGCGGGTCGCGGCGCAGCGGGCCGCCGGGTTCGAGGTGGTAGTAAGTGTCGGCCAGCCGCGCGACCAGCGCCTGCGAGCGCAACACGCCGGTGTCGCGCAACCCCAGCGGATCGAGGATGCGCTCGCGCAGGATCTGTTCGTAGCTGCGGCCGTAGGCGCGCTCGAGGATCTTGCCCAGGATCACGTAGTCGCCGTTGTTGTAGTCGAAGACCTTGCCCGGCGCGTGCACCAGCGCGCCGCTGCAGAATCGGTCCAGCAACTGCTGGCTGGTGTAGGGCTTCTGATACGGCGGCAGGCCTTCGCGCAATGCCTGCTCGGCGGTCTTGACCTGATCGAAGTTGCTCAGGCCGGAGGTGTGGTTGAGCAACTGCCGCAGCTCGACCCGGTCGCGCGCGGGGCCGCGGTAGTCGGGCAGGTAACGGCCGATGCTCGCGTCCAGGTCGAGGCGCCCCTGCTCGTGCGCCTGCAGCACCAGCACCGCGGTGAACAGTTTGGTGATCGAGGCGATCTTGTAGCGGGTGTCGGCCGCGTTGGGCGCCGCGAACGCGCGCTGGGCGAGGCCGAAGCTGCGCCGATAATCCGGCTGGCCGCGCTGGCGGACCAGCAGGGTGCCGCTGAAGTCGTGGGCCTGGGCGTATTCGGCGATGAAGCGTTCCGGAATCGCGGCGGCCGCCGCGGCGGCGTGCAGCAACGACAGCGACAGCAGCAGACGCGGCAGCAACGAGCGATGCATGGCGGATTCTCCGTACCGGCTCGGGCGATCGGACTTCGTCGCGCCAGGGCGGGGCGAAGCGGGTGGGCCAGGACAGCGATGCGCCGGCTCGGCGCGCGGTTGCGGCGGCGAACACCGCTGCGCTCGGCCCGGCGCGAGGCCGGGCCGAGCGCTCAGTGCGATGCGGCTTCAGCGCGCGGCGGGCGGCTCCTGGGTCAGCGGCCGCACATAGGTCAGCAGGCTGGTCAGCAGCTTGCCGGGCTCTTCCCACTGCATCATGTGCGAGGAGCGCTCGAACCAGACGCCGCGCTTGTACGGCGCCTTGACCCGGCCGAGCCAGGTCTCCACCGGCTGCGCCGGCGTGGTGTAGTCGTGGCGGCCCATGAACATCACCACCGGGATCGGGAATTCGCGCACCCCGCTCATGTCCACCGCCAGGAACTCCGGCAGGATCTTGCCGAGGGTGAACACATTGCCGGCGTCGACCGCGGCGCGTTCGCAATCGTCGCTGTAGTCCGGCGACAGCTTCGGTGCGCGGTAGTAGTACGGCGATTCGTCGCGGTAGGCGGTCAGCCCGCCGTAGTACTGCGACCACTTGCGCGCGGTGATGATGCGTTCGCGGGTCACCGGCTGGTCGCCAGGGTAGGGCGCGATGGTCTTCATCTCCTCGACCGCAGCGGTGTTGCCGCGGGCCAAGGCCTGCTGCATGCCGAAGTCGAAGCTGAGCTGCTCGTTCTCCATCACCTTGATCGCCTGGCCGATGCCGACGTAGGCGTAGAACAGGTCCGGACGCTTGAGCGCGGCCTGCATGCCGACGATGGTGCCCCAACTGTGGCCGGCCAGCACGATCTTGCGCTTGCCGTAGCGCTTGCGCACGTGTTCGGCGACTTCGATGGCGTCGTCGACGTAGGTGGCGATGTGGATGGTGTCGGCGTAGCTCTGCGGATCTTGCAGGGTGTAGGTCTTGCCGGCGCCGCGCTGGTCGTAGTTGACCACGGTGAAGTATTCCTCCAGCGGGCGCTGGAACTGCCACAGGGCCGGGATCAGCGGCGAGGCTGGGCCGCCGTGGACGAACAGCAGGATCGGATTGTCGCGATCCTGGCCGCGCACGTTGATCCACTGCTGGATGCCGCCGATCGGCGCGGCATAGGCTTCCTGCACGCCGCTGGGCGCGACGATGCGGTCGAGATCCTCGATGACTGCGCGGGCTTCGGCGTATTTGCCGGTGTCCTTGCATTCGGTGGCGGCGGCCGGCGCGGCGGCGCAGGCGGCGGACAGCAGCAGGGCGAGCAGGGCGGGGGTTGTGCGCATGGCGATGGTCCTGGCCTGGGTTTACGACCTTGGATACGTCCGCCGCGACGACGGTTGCAATCCCCCTGTAGGAGCGGCGCAAGCCGCGACCGCGACAACGCAGCTACGACGAAGGTTGCGGCGCAGTCGGGTTGTCGCGGTCGCGGCTCGCGCCGGTCCTACAGGGGCTTCGGGACGCGGCGCGGCATTGCGCTGTCCGCCCGCGCGGCGGCGGCGCGTTGTACCCGTTTGTCGCTGCGCGGCGTCGGGGCGATCCCGATGCCGCGGGCCTGGACTGGATAGCGAAGGACTGCCTATGACCGGATCCGCATTGCGCGCGGGACTCGCCCGCGCCTGAGCGCGCGGCGCTCGCCGCCGCCCGCCCGTTTCCCGCCGATATCGCTTCCCACCGATATCGCGCGACCCGTCTTGCGGGCCGCGCGCGGACGGCTGCGGCCGTGCGCGCGGCCGCAAGCCCGGCGCAGGCCGCGACGCGGCGCGCCGGCGTCAGTGTGGTCTCACTCAACTCAAGGAGCCGAACATGAATCGCCGCACTTCCCGTCATGCCCTGATCCGTTGCGCGCTCACCGCCGTGCTCGCCGCCGCCGTGCCGGCCGCGACCGCCGCGACCCTGGACTGCGCCAACTACACCTCCGCTGTCACGCCCGCGCCGTTCAACACCTGGACCGCGGTGGATGCGTACTGTCCCTCCGACCGCACCGCCACCGGCGGCGGCTACTACTTCCACGAGGGCAGCCTCGGCGTGCCCGGCATCTGGGTGATGCATATCCCGCTGAGCAACGGCTGGCGGACATGGGTCGACAACCAGAACAGCACGCCGCGCAACGTGCAGACCTATGTGCGTTGCTGCAAGGTGATCTGAGCGCGCTCGCGCGATGACGAAAAAGGCGGCCGCACGGCCGCCTTTTTCTCAGGCTTTTTCTCAGGCGCCGCCGCGCTCAAGGCAGACGCGTGCCCTGGTCGGCCACCGCCAGCCACTGCCAGCCGTCGTGGGTGTAGGTCACCCCGGTCATCGCGCGCTGGCGATAACCGATGCGCGGGATTTCGTACACGGTCTCGTACACGATGTAGGCCGAGCGGCAGCCGTCGACCACCCGATAGCGCTCGCTCCAGCTCCACTTGGCCTCGCGGTTCTGGAAGTGGCTGGCCAGCGCGGCCATGATCGCGTCGATGCCGGTGCGCACCGCGCCGCTGTCGAACACGGTCACCGCGCGCGCGTCGTGGCCGGCGCGGAAGGTTTCGGCGTCGTAGTCGCGGAAGGATTCCATGTCCACGCGCTGGGCAGTGTCGAACTGGCGCGCGCACCAGCGGTGCAGCGGGTTCTGCGGCGCGTTCGCGCTGATGTTCGCGCTGGCGCCCGGCCCGGCGGCGCAGGCGGCGGCGCTGGCGCCGCCCAATGCGATGGCGCTGGCGAGAACCAAGGCGATGCGGCGGAAACGATAGTGCGAGAGATCCATGGCGCGCTCCTGTCTACGGCGGAAGGTGCGCACACGCTAGCGGCGCGGCGGCGCCGACGTTGTCCCGCGATCGCGGCGTCGCCTGCCCGCGAGCGCGATTGCGCCGCTTGCGCAAAGCGGGGCCGGCGAACGCGCAACTGCGGACCATTCGTGCCATCGCCGGTACGCGACCGCGATCACAGCCTGGAGGGGAGGTGACAGCCTCCACTGTTGCGTCATGACGCGCTCGGCTGCAATCCACGAGCGCGCCGCACTCGTCTGGGGAGTGTTTGCGAGGCCGTTGTTGCGACCGCGCGCCGCCACGAACTTTCAGCAGGGGAACCGCGCCGTGAGCCACCCGTCCGAAGCTTTCCGCAACCGCCGCCCGCAGTGGTGGGCGGTATTGACCTTGACCGCCACGTTGACCGCGCCGGCGCTTGCGCTGGCCGCCGCGCCCGGCGCCGCGCGCATCGGCGGCGAAGGCCAGGCCCACGCCGGCCTCGCGTGGCCCGCCGAGCCGGCCGCGCGTTACTGCGAAGCGCTGCGTCCCGGCCCGACCCAGGCGCCGTCCGGCGCCATCGTGGTTCCGGCCGGCGACAACAGCGGCTTCGATTTCGCCCGCACCGGCGTCACCTTCTGGTTCGAAACCGGCGAACACACCCTGGGCGACCACATCTACAGCCAGATCATCGCCCGCGCCGGCAACACCTACCTCGGCGCGCCCGGCGCGATCCTCGACGGCAAGAACAAGAACCTCTACGCCTTCACCGGCGACGTCCCCAACGTGACGATCCGCCACCTGACCGTGCGCAACTTCGGCCGCGGCCGCGACAACTTCGACCAGGGCGTGGTCAACCACGACGCCGGCGAGCACTGGATCGTCGAAGACAACGCCATCGTCGACAACGACGGCGCCGGCGTGTTCCTCGGCAGCCGCAACGAAGTGCGGCGCAACTGCCTGAAGAACAACGGCCAGTACGGTTTCAGCATGTACCGCCCGCCGCTGCAGAGCGAGCCGATCAGCGAAACCAACCCGGTGCCGGGGCGCTCGGCCATCGTCGACATCGTGCTGGAAGACAACGAGATCGCCGGCAACAACACCGACGACTGGGAAGCCTCGACCAAGTGCGGCTGCACCGGCGGCGGAAAGTTCTGGGACGTGCGCGGCGCGCGCGTGCGCGGCAACTACGTCCACGGCAACCGCGGCACCGGGCTGTGGGCCGACACCAACAACATCGACTTCCTGTTCGAGAACAACTTTGTGCGCGGCAACGACGGCGTCGGGCTGTGGTACGAGATCAGCTACAACGCCACCATCCGCGCCAACACCTTCATCGGCAATGGCTGGGTGTCCGGCGGCGCCGACCGCGGCGCGCCGGCGCCGGCGATCTACCTGTCCGAATCCGGCGGCGACGCGCGCCTGCCTTCGGCGATCAGCGGCTCGGACAAGCTGCGGGTGTACGACAACTACTTCGAGAACAATTTCTCCGGCGTGTCGATCTACGAGAACGCCAACCGCTTCTGCAACTCCCACGGCAACACCAGCACCGGCTACTGCACCCCGTTCGTGCACCCGGCGCTGATCGTGCGGCCCGACCCGCAGCATCCCAGCAGCTATCCCGATCCGGTCAGCAACCAACACCCGTGCTACACCCAGATCGGCACTAACCCGACCCTGCAGCGCGATTGCCGCTGGCGCGCGCAGAACATCGAGGTGACCGGCAACGAGTTCTACTTCGATCCGGCCGCGGTGCCCTGCGGCAGCTCCAGTTATTGCGGTGCGCAGGCGCTGTACGCGACCGGCACCGACAACATCGCCTGGTCGCCGTACACGGTGCGGCAGGTGCAGAACGATGTGATGTTCAACAACGGCAACCGCTTCGCCAACAACCACTACTACGGCCCGTGGCGCTTCGCCAAGCGTTACGGCGAGGCGATCGGCTTCAAGGCCTGGCAGGCCGCGCCGTACCTGCAGGATGCCGGCAGCACCACCGACGGTGCCGCGTTCAATCTGATCGACGCGCAGACCGCGACGTTGGAGCAGTCCATCGGCTTGTGGTCGGCGTGGTACGGCAGCGCGGTGGATCGCGCGAACGAGGGTCATGCGAGCGGGTACAGCCTGCGCGTGGTGGCGCAAGACAATTACTGGGGCGTGTCGGTGGCCAACCACCCGGGCTATCTGGCCGACGGCGGCGCCAAGCGCCTGAGCTTCTGGGTGCGCCATGTCGCCGGCACCGCGCCGCTGCCGGCCAACGCGCGCGTGCGCTTGCGCTGGCTGAAAGAGGACGGCACCGCCGCGACCGGCGACGACGACACCTCCTACAGCGACGTTGCGCTGGGCGCCGACAGCGACGACTGGCGTCAGGTCGTGGCCAACGTGCAGCCGCCGGCGCAGACCGCGAGCGTGTGGGTGCTGCTGATCGGCTCCAGCGATTCGGGCGCGCACGCCGGCGCGAGTTTCCTGCTCGACGATGTGGTGCTCGAAGACGCGCCCTGATCCTGTTCATTCGATCCCAGACCCCGTCCTTGGCGGGGTTTATGGCCGCGCTCAGCGCGGCCTTTTTTTGCGCGCGGTTTTCCTGCGATTTTTTGCGACGGCTTTCGCGCAATGTTCTTCCGCTCGATTTTCTTCGCCGCTGCAGGCCGGACCGCTGTCCGCTGTCGCCGCCGTTGCGCGTACTTATGGATGCCGCGCGGACGGCAAGCCCTCGCCGATCCGCAAAATCCGTCACAGGACGTGGCTTGTCGCGCGCCGCCCGCCGGATTGCGGGTCGCGGCCGGCGCGCGTTCGCGACTGCATCGATCCGCGTTGTTCCGATCCACCTCCCCAGCCGGAACCCTTCCATGAATGCGAGCAATGCCGCTGTCCGCGCGATCCCCGAGGCAGGGGCGTACGCCGCCAATCCGGTGCTCGACACCGATCTCACCTTGGCCCTGGCGATCGCGTCCAAGGCCGCGTACGCCTACTTCCAGGATCCGCAGAAACCCGTCGTCGCGCCCAGCGGTTATCGCATGGTCGACAGTTGGACCGGGTGGGACGCGATCGCGCTGTCGGGCGCGGTCGAATCGTTCGGCCTGGTGTTCCAGTCGCTGAGCGAGCCGGGCACCTGCATCTTCGCGTTCCGCGGCACCGATTCGGATCTCGACGCCTGGGAGGACGTGCATTTCATTCCCACCGAGTTCGTGCCGACCAAGAACAGCATCAGCCCGACGCCGTGGGTGTCTTCCGGCTTCTACGGCATCTACGACGGCACCGGCGGCGGCATGAGCGCGTCGATGCGCCAGCAACTGTTCGCGCTGCTGGCCAAGTATCGGCCGACCCAGCTCTACATCACCGGCCACAGCCTCGGTGCGGCCCTGAGTCAGTTGTTCTCGCTGGACGTCGCGGTGAGCCAGCCCATCACGGCGCTCAACATCAACTTCGCCAGCCCGATGGTCGGCACAGACAGTTGGGCCAGCGCCTACGCCGGCCGGATCGATGCCAGCCAGAGCATCCGCGTCTACAACTACTGGGACTACGTGCCCTCGCTGCCGCCGTCGGCGTTCGACTACCGCGCGGTCGGCACCGGTTTTCGCACCTCGTTCTACGTCGACAAGGAATGGTTCCCGCACCTGCTGGCGCGGCATGCGCTGCTGAACTTGACCGTGGTGCTGGAAAACGCGCTGCCGCTGTCGCCGCAGCAGTGGCAGGGGCGCTTTGCCGACCAGGTGGACGGCGAAACCCAATGGACGATGCTCAGCACCTATCCGCCGAGCGGCGCCGATGTGCGTTGGGCCGATCAGGCGCAGACGCTGATGCAGGCCGAGGCGGCGGTAGCGGTCAAGGCGGCCTGAGGCGAGCGGCGCGGCCGCTTGCCGCGCTCGTGCGGGCGGGGCGTCGCACCTTCACCCGGGCATCAACGCGCGCCGCCGTATAGTGGCGGCCGTTTTCGACCGCCCCCAAGGACGCCGCCATGATCGCCCGCCCGCTCGCCGCCCTCCTGCCGTTCGCACTGCTGACCTTGAGCGCCTGCAGCACGCCGTCCGAACCGGCCGCGCCGAAGGCGCCGCAGGCCGAGGCCGCGCCCAAGGGCGTGGGCATGGCCAACCCGGCCTCGGTGCACTGCCAGAAGCTCGGCGGCACCTTGGAGATCCGCACCGGCAAGGACGGAGGCCAATACGGCCTGTGCCATCTGCCCGACGGCCGCGTCTGCGAAGAATGGGCGCTGATGCGCGACGGCAAGTGCGAGAAGCCGGCGGAGTAAGCGCCGCGCACGGTCTCGGCGGCGTGGGCGCGGCGAGGCCGCGCCGATGTCGGACGCATCGCCCGGGCGCGGCCCGGGCGGCGTCAGCGCAATCCGATCGCGCCTGCTTGGCGCGTCGTTAGTTTAGTCGCTGGCTTCAGTCGCGGCCCAGCGCCACGCGCAGCCCGACCACTTCCAGCTTCAGCGCTTCGTTCTCGGCCGTCAGCTCGGCCACGCGCTGGCGCAGCGCCTGCAATTCTTCGCTCTCGTCGGCGTTCGCCACGAACTTCGCCGGCGCGGCTTCTTCCTCGATTTCGACCTCGGGCTTGGCCTCGCGCGGCTTGCGCTTGGACTCGCGCACGCGCTTGGCCGCCTGCTTGAGTTCGGCGCCGCCGGCCAGGGCCGCGGCGCGCTGCTCTTCTTCCGGCAGCGTCGCCACCGCGGCGGCGGCGTTGATCGAAATCGCGCCGGACTTGACCGCGGCCACCACTTCCGGCGCGGCCTGCTTGTGGATGGTCTCGATCATGCCGACCTGGCTGTTGCTCAGGCGCGCGGCCTTGGCCAGCGCCTGACGGCTGTCCAGCACCGGCGCCTTGAACGCGGCATCGTCCGACCACGGCGGCGCGTCGCCTGCGGCCTGCGCGCTCGCGGCGGCGGCTTCTTCGGCCTCGGCCTGGGCCGCGCGTTCGGCCTCGGCGCGCGCGCGCCGCTCGGCCAGGATCTCGCGCTTGCGCAGCGCCAGCACGCCGCGCTGGAAGTCCGAGACGCTGCGCCGGCCCAGGTGCTGGTCGATCATCCACAAATGAACGTCGTCGAGGGTTTTGAAGCGCTTGTTCTGCACGGTCTGGAACGGCAGGCCGTGCTGCTTGCAGATGCCGTAGCGGTTGTGGCCGTCGACCAGCACGTCGCCCCACAGGATCAGCGCGTCGCGGCAGCCCTCGGCGAGCAGGCTGGCCTCCAGCGCTTCGTGTTCCTCCGGGGTCAGCGGGTCGATGTAGGCCTTGAGCGATTCGTTGATGACGATATCCATGCGGCGTGCGGCGTTCCGAACGGGTTGGGGGGCGGGCATTGTAGGCAGTCGCGGCGGCCGCGTCAGGCCGCCGGCGGCGGCGCGGCCGGATATGGCCGGATCGGCGATACTGCACGGGCCGCGCCTTCGCGGCGCCACGTCGGGGGACGGATGCGGCAAAGTCGGATCGCATGGGCGGCGGCGTGCGCGCTGGCCGCGGGCGCCGCCAGCGCCGCCGGCGCGCCGGGCGCCTCGGTCGGCGTCGGCGAGGTGCCCAAGGGCTGGGCGGCGATCGCCGCCCCCGAAAACCCCGCACAGTGGCAATGCGCGGTCGACGCGCTGCATCCCTGGGACGTGCGCGCCGACGCCGGCGGCCGCGTGCGCATCGCGCCGCCGCAGCCGTCGCCGCCGTTGCGAGTGGAACTGGCTGACGGCGCGATGAGCTTCGGCGACGACGGCCGGGTCGAATGGACGCCGCGCCAGGCCGCGGCCGGCTTCGTGCTCAGCAACGCCGACATCCGCCCGCAGGCCGCGACCGAATTCGGCGGCGATGTGTTCGTCGCAGAAGGCCGCGAGCGCGGCGGCCGCCACGAGGGCGCGATCCTGCGCTTCGAACGGCGCGACGCGCAGCGCTGGCGCATCCACCGCCTGTTCGAACTCGACGCGATGCCGGTCGCGGCCGCGCGCAGCGGCCGCCGCGACTGGGTGGTGCTGACCCGCACCGGGTTGGTCCGGATCGACCTGGCCGCGCAGCGCCCGCAGCCCTTGCACCGCAATGCGCAATGGCCACGGCTGCAGCCGCAGACCCTGCAACCGTCGGGGACGGGCTGGCTGATCGGCAGCGGCCACGGCGTGATCCGGCTGATGGCGTTCGGCGGCCGCTTCAGCGAGCAATGGCTGGTGCCCGAGCGTTGCCGGCGCCTGTCCGCGCCGCAGTGCGAGTGCAGGCCGCAGCGGTTGGAGCGTTAGCGGCGGCAGGGAGCGGGTATTCCCACAGGAGAAAACGATGGCGGCGATGGCATGGATGCTGGCGGCGATGGGCGCGGTGACGGTGGGCGCGGATGGCCGGCCACCGCCGGGATGGGTCGCGATGGATCCGCCGATGAGCGAAGCGGGGCAGTACTGCGCCAATCGTTCGCTCGAGGACTGGAGCGTGAACGCGGCGGCCGATGGCACGCTGGTCCTGCGGTCGGAACGTCGCCGCCATCGCTATCTCGCGGTGCGCGAAGTGTTGGCCGACGGCGCCTTGCTCGGCTACAACCGCGGCGAATTCGGCGGCTGGATCGAATGGCTGCCGCGCGACGGCGGCGCGCGTTTCCAGGTCGAGTACGTTAATCCGGTGGCTTCCACGCGGTATCGCGGCGAGGTCCTCGTCGCCGAAGGCTTGGCGCACTTGGGCACCAACCAAGGCGCGGTCCTGCGATTCGAACGCCGCGACGCACGCCGCTGGCGCATCCATCGCCTGGCCGAGCTCGACGCCGCCCCAATCGCGGCGCTGCGCAGCGGCGAGAAGGATTGGCTATTGCTGGTCGTCGACGGCGTGGTGCGGGTGGATCTGGACAGCGGCCGCGTGCAGCGCCTGTACCGCAGCCGCGACTGGTGGCCGGTGACGCCCTATTCGATCCAGCCGCTCGGCCAGGGCTGGCTGCTCGGCGCGGCGCGCGGTGTCGTCCATCTGCAGCCGACGGCGGACGGCGGTTATCGCCAGCGGTGGTGGGTTCCGGCGCGATGCGCGCAGCTGCACCCCAGTTGCAGTTGCGCCGATCCGCCGCCCTGAGAGACCACGCCGGAGTCGGCACGGTTGCGCGTCTCAGGCGATGCGCCGATAACGCGAAACCCAATTGGTCTCCCAGATCTTGCCGCCATCGGCCGAGTAGGCCTGTTCCCACTGCAGCCCGTCCGCGCGGATGTCCTTCCACAGCCCGCGCACCTTGACCTTGGCGCCGCGCCATTCGTCTTCGCCGTAGAAGGTGCCCACGCCGCCGGCGAAGCCGCCGATCATCGGCGGGTCGAGGCGCTGCGGGTTGCGCGTGTCCAGCCACCAGTCCGCCCAGGTGCGCGTGGCCGGGTCGAAACTGCGCAGGCCCAGGCCGTGGTAGGGCAGGCCGGGGCGGTTGACGGTGCTTTCGTCGAAGTTGGCCAGCCCGGCGAACAGCGGCTGGGTTTTGCAGATGCCTTCGAATTCTTCCCAGTCGTGGTTGTCGGCGAGCCGTTCGCGCAGCCGGCGGTAGCGCACCTGCCAGGTGCCGAGGAAGAAATCGAAGGCGTGCGCGGGATCGTCGGGGTGGGTTGCGTCGCTCGCCGCATCGGACGCGGCGGCGACGGCCGGCGACGCAGGCAGGACACCGGCGACGGCGGCGAGGAAGGGCGCGCGCAGCAGCGTGCGGCGCAAGGCGTCGTGCGGGGTGGTCATGAACGCTCCTGAGGGCGATGAAGGCGGTGGGCGCGCCGGGGTGGGGCTATCGGCTGGCGGCGTCGGCGATGCGCGTATCGACGGCTTGCCAGTTGGTTTCCCAGTGCCGGCCGCCATCGGCGGAGAAGGCTTGATCGAACAGGCAGCGATCCGCATGCGGGCAGTGGATGCGGAAGCGCACCTGGATCGGCCGGCCGTCGAAAGTGTCGGCGCCGAAGAATTCGCCGCGCCCGCGCGCGAAACCGCCGGCGAGGGGCGCGGTCAGCGCGCCGTCGCGCAGGCTGGCGTAGTGGATGCGCCAGCGGCGCGTGGCCGGTTCGTACAAGCGCAGGGCGACGCCGTCGATGCGCCCGGCCGGGCCGGCGACGGCCAGTTCGGCGAGGTTGGCGCGGCCGCCGTGCAGCGGCACGACGTGGGTCGTGCCGGTGTAGTCCAGCCATTGGCTCGAACCGCTCAACGGCTTGGCCAGGCGCCGCACCTGGGTGCGCCACAGGCCGGTTTCGAAATCGAAATCGTGTTGTCCTGGCGAAGCGGCGGCAGATGGTTGCGGCGCGGAGGTTTGCTGCGCGGTAGCTTGCGGCGCCGCCGAAGCGGCGCGTTGCGCCTGCGTCGGCGCCAACGCCAGTAGCGAGGCCAACGCGCCGGCGCACAGGGACGCACTCAGGCAACGGGAGGTGGCGAAACCGTGCATAGCGCGCTCGCAGGAAGTCCGCGGCGACTGTGCGGCGCCGCGCGGCGCGGCGACAGGGCCAGTTTGGCCGGCGCGGGCAGGCCACTTCGCGGCCGCCGCAGCGCGGGTTAGGCTGGCGGCGGGAACGCAAGGAGAGGCGTATGCGGACGAGGCTCGGGATGGTGGCCGCTGGAGGGATGCTCGCCGCTTGCGCGCTGTGCGCGGCGTGCTCGGGCCCGGAGCGCGGCGTTGGGTCGGCGCCCAAGCCCGCGGCATCCGCGCCGGCCGCCACGCCGTTGCCACCGCAGGCGCGCGAGTACCGCACCGACCACTTCGTCATCTTCAGCGCCGCCACGCCGCGACAGACCGTGCAGGTGGCGACCGCGGTGGAAGCCCTGTACCGCGCCTATGGCGAATTCTTCGCCCTGCCGCCGGCCGCGGCCGATGCGCGCCTGCGCCTGATCCTGTATCGCGACCGCGCCCAGTTCAGCGCCTTCAACACCGCCATGCCCTGGGCCGAGGCCTACTACCGCCGGCCTTACTGCCACGCCTATTTCGCCGCGGACGCCGCCAATCCGTACCACTGGATGCTGCACGAGGCGACCCACCAACTGCATGCCGAGCGCGCCGGCTTCTCGCGCGCCAAATGGATCAACGAAGGCGTGGCCAGCTACTTCGGCGCCAGCCGCCTCGACGGCGCGCAACTGCGGCCGGGCACGATCGACCCGCAGGCCTATCCGATCTGGTGGCTGGACGAGCTGCCGCTGACCGGCTCGCTGGAGCGCGACCTGAGCTCGGGCCTGTTGATTCCGCTGCGGCAACTGATCGACAACAGCGGGCCGCCGATCGGCGGCAAACATCTCAACGTGTACTACCTGGAGTACTGGAGCCTGACCCACTTCCTGTTCCACTACCGCGACGGCGCCTACGCCGCGGCCTACCGCCGCCTGCTGCGCGGGCGCGGCGGCGTAGCCGAGTTCGAAGCGGAACTGGGGCCGATCGAAGCGGTGCAGGCGCAGTGGTATCGGTATCTGCTGGAGAAACGTATCGAGGTCGTGGCGGGCGGCGAATCGACGCCGGCGCAAGGGTGAATCGCCGCTGAGCTACGCAGGCGCAGAACTACACTGCATCCCACCTCTCGAAACTCACCTGGGCTACCTGTAGGAGCGGCGCAAGCCGCGACCGCGCTCCTTCGACATCCCGCGACTCAACCTTATTCCGCGTATTCGCCCACGGCCGGCTTCCGGCGAACGACATTCTTGCCACGCCGACTGCAACCGTCTCGCAACGCATCGCGCGCGCCGACGATCCGCGCTGTTCGACCGAAACAACACCGTTGCGCCGGCCACACCTCTGTAACGGCAATAGCGGCGCCCATCCACAACCGCATATCCCACCGTGCCAGCCCCAGCACAAGCGTGCACAATGCGGCGAACGCGCCCGAAAACGCCCGCATCACGTTGACAGCCCGGACGGCGCGGCTTTGAATTCCTGCACTCCCGCCGCTGCGCGCGCGCCGCGACGATTTCTTGGGCCAGCCCCAAATTTTTCTTGCACCGGTCTCTGACGACCGGCGTTTCCCGGAGCGGCGATGGCCCACACCCGTATCAATCTCGGCGCGCTCAAGGCTTTCGAAGCCGCCGCGCGCGCGCTCAGCCTCACCCGCGCGGCCGACGAGCTCAACGTCACCCAGGCCGCGGTCAGCCATCAGGTGCGGCTGCTGGAGAATCAACTCGGCGTGGAGCTGTTCCGCCGCCTGCCGCGCGGACTGGCGCTGACCGACGAGGGCCTGAGCCTGCTGCCGGCGATCCAGGAAGCCTTCGACCGCATCGACAACGCGCTCGACCGGGTCGGCGATGGCCTGGCGCGCGAGGTGGTGCACGTCGGCGCGGTCGGCACCTTCGCTTGCGGCTGGCTGTTGCCGCGGCTGGCCGAGTTCGCGCGCCTGCACCCGTCGGTCGACGTGCGCCTGAGCACCCACAACAACCGCGTCGACCCGGCCGCCGAAGGCCTCGACTACGCCGTGCGTTTCGGCCGCGGCACCTGGCCCGGCATGGAGAGCCGGTTCCTGATGGGCGCACCGCTGGCGCCGCTGTGCACGCCGGCGATCGCTCAGCAATTGCGCGAACCAGCCGAACTGGCGCGCTTCGCTCTGCTGCGCTCGTACTTCGTCGACGACTGGCGGCTGTGGTTCGAAGCGGCGCAGGCGGTGCCGTGCGGCCCGATCAACGGGACCATCTTCGACTCGTCGCTGACCATGGTGCAATGCGCGCTGCAGAATCTGGGCGTGGCTCTGGCGCCGCCGTCGATGTTCGCGCGCGAGATCGCGCAAGGGCTGCTGGTGCAGCCGTTCGCGACCACGCTCGACGCCGGCGGTTACTGGCTGACACGGCTGGCGCTGAAGCCGGCCGGCGACGGCGCTTCGGCGTTCGCCGCCTGGTTGCATCGGGCCTGCGCGGAGTGAGTCCGCACGGGTAAGCGGTGCGGGCTGCAGCGCTGCGGTTAGCGCGAAGGTTGCCAGCGCGGCAATCGCTTTTTCGCATTCGCCGTTGTGGCCAAGGCTGGCCTGCATCGGTCCGGCGCTTCGCTTCTGCGGGCCGTCCGCGTCATCGACGACGCGGACGCGGCGCCGGTTTTTTCATTCCGGCGCAGGCGAGAACACCCGCAGGCGATGCCCGTCCGGATCGAGCGCGACGAAAGTCCGGCCGAAGTCCAGTTCTACCGGAGCCTGCGCGATCGGCCAGCCGCGGTCGCGCCAATCGGCGTGCATCGCATCGACCGCGGCGTAATCGGCCACCGGGAAGCCCAACTCGACCCCGCCAACAGCCGCCTGCGCCGCAGGTTCGACGGTATGCCGCGACCACAGGCCCAGGCGCATGCTGGATTCGAGCTTGAACAGAGCGAACGTCGGCGAGACCTCCAGCGGCTCGCGCCCGAGCAATCCGGCATAGAACGCCGCGCTGAGGTCGGGGCGGTCGACGTAGAGCAGAACGAAAGCGCAATCGGGCATGGCGGATTCCTGTCGGCGAAGCCGTGGGTTCGGGTCGACAGGAGTGTGGGGCGGGGGTGCTGACAGGGCTTGTCAGCAGGTTTGCGGCGGTCGATGTTCGCTGCCGCGATTGTCGCCCCTTTGTTTGCTGAGCGAGGGAGCGCCGGGCATCGGAACCGGATCGATTGGTGCGAATCGCGGCTGGGCGCTACGTCTTACTCGAGGACGATCGATTGCGCCTGCGGCGCCCGTGAGTAAGCGCCATGCAGCCGGTGGGGCCGCGAAGTCCTCACGTAACCAACTTGCGCACCAGCCACACCATCGTGTGGTGCATCCGCACCGCGTCGGCGCCGGCGTCGATTTCCAGCGCGGCGCGGTCGAAGGCGGACGAGAGCAGGCGGGCGAGGGCGTCCAAGTCGACGTTCTCGTTGCCCAAGGCGTCGGCCAGGCCTTCGCGCAAGGTGCTGCCGGCGTTGGCCTGATCGATCGCCAGCGATTGCTCCAGGCCCAGCGCCGCCGGGCCTTCGACCAGCAGCAGGCGGGTGCGGCCGGGCATGGTCATGGTCCGCAGATAAGCCTGCGCGCCACTGATGAGCGCGGCCTGCGGGCTCAGGTCGGACTGGGTGGAGGCGAGGATGTCCTCGCGGACGGCCTCGGCCTCGGCTTCCAGCACCTGCCGGAACAGGTCGCGCTTGTCGGTGAAGTGGTGATACAGCGCACCGCGGGTGATCCCGGCGAGCGCGGCGACTTCGGGCGTCGAGGTGTCGCCATAGCCTCGCTCGACGAACAGCGAACGCGCGGCCTCGAGCAAGGTCCGGCGGGTGCCCTCGCTGCGTTCGCGATTGCTGCGCACGGCGCGGGCCGACGAGCGGCGGGGATTGGGCGTTTCCATACATGCAGCCTGTATGTTAATTTGAAGTCCTACATACAGACTGTATGTAAAAGCCCCGGACCCGACAAGCACAGGCCGCTCCCATGAAGATCAGCAGCTACTACCCCGTGATCATGACCGCCGACGTAGCCGGCACCGCCGCCTTCTACCAAGCCCATTTCGGCTTCGTCGCCCTGTTCGCCGCCGACTGGTACGTACACCTGCAATCGGCCGACGACCCGTCGATCAATCTGGCCGTGCTCGACGGCGCCCACCACACCATCCCCGAATCCGGCCGCGGCCGGGTCGGCGGCTTGCTGTTGAACTTCGAGGTCGAAGACGTCGACGCGGTCCACGAACGGCTCGTCGCCGCCGGCCTGCCGATCTTGCTGGGCCTGCGCGATGAAGCCTTCGGCCAGCGCCATTTCATCACCGCCGATCCCAACGGCGTGCTGCTGGACATCATCAAGCCGATCCCGCCGAGCGCGGAGTTCGCCGCGCAGTACGAAGCGAGCGCCTTGCCGACCTGAGCGATCCGGGCCACGGTACGGTCGATGCGGGAGCGCGGCTCAAGCCGCGCTCACCACACCCGTCGCCAGCGCGCCGGCTTCATCGGCGAACATCCCCATCGCCGTATTCATGCGCTTGAAGCCGAGCCGCAGATAAAACCCTTCCTTGCCGGGATTGGCGTACAGCAGGATCTTGCGATGCCCCTGCGCGCGCTGGACCAGAGATTCGACGATGGCCTTGCCCAGGCCCGTGCCCTGGTGCTGTGGATGCACAGCGATGTCGCTGATATAGGCGCAGTCCACGCCATCGGCCAAGGCGCGGCCGGCGCCGATCAAGCGGCCTTGCGCGTACACCAACGCGACATAACGGCTGTTGCCGAAGGCAGTGCGCAGGTAGTCCGGGCTCTTCTCGCCCAAGGGCGCGATCCGATACAGCTCGGACAATTCGTCCCAATCCACATCGCGAAGATGGTCGATCCATTGCATGGCGGGTACTCCAGAGAGTTGGGTCGCTATCGGCCTGCGCCGAAGAGGTCTGCGGGAAAACGCGCGCGTCCGCGTCAATGCGTCTCGCGCCGCGCCAGCCACACGCCGGCCAGGATCAGCGCGCCGGCCGCGGCCATCGAGGCGGTCACCGGTTCGTCCAGCAGCAACCACGCCCAGGCCACGCCGAACAGCGGGATCAGGTAGGTGACCAGCGAGGTGCGCGCGGCGCCGATGCGCGCCACCAGGCGGTAGAACAGCAGGTAGGCCAGGCCGGTGCACAACAGGCCCAGTATCAGCGCCGCGCCCCAGGCGCGCGGGGCGATCGCATGCGCGGGCCATTGCGCGAGCGCCAGCGGCAGCATCAGCAACGCCGCGCTGAGCAGGGTCGAACTGGCCACCGCCGCCGGCGACAAGCCGCCCAGGTGGCGGCGTACCAGATGCAGGCCGACGCCGTACAGGAACGCCGCCGCGCAACCGGCCGCGACCGCCCAGCCGATGCCGGTGCCCGCGGCCTTGCCCGCCGCCAACACGCTCACGCCGGCGAAACCGCCGAGCAGTGCCAGCGCACGCCGGCCGCCGATCTTCTCGCCGAAAAACGCGAAGCCCACCAGCGCGGCGAACAACACCGTCATCGCGCTGGTGATCGCGCCGATCCCGGCCGGCGCGCGTTCCGCGCCCCAGGCGAACAGCGCGAACGGCACCGCCGAATTGACCGCGCCGACCAAGGCCAGCTTCGGCCACAGCCGCAACGGGAACTGCGTCCGCGCGCGCCACAGCAGCGGCGCCAGCACCAATCCGCCCAAGGCCAGGCGCAGCTCGACCAGCGGCACCGGGCCGAACGCCGGCGCGGCGACGCGCATGAACAAGAACGAGATGCCCCAGATCGCCGCCAGGACCGGCAGTTCCAGCGCGTCCAGGCGCAGGCGGGCGGCGAGGCCGGTCGGAGTGGGGGCGAGGGCGGAATGGGCGTTCATGGCGGGCGTCTCCTGGGGACGGCTGCCAGTTTGGGATTTATCTGGACTTACTATCGATCCAGAATTCGGAAAATTTATGGAGCCAGTTTGCGGCCGCGACGCTGGCGCGGATGCGCCTGTGCCGAGCGGATCGAGGCCGTCTCCGCTATCTCACGGCGCGATGCCCCGCATCGATCAACTCCATGGAGCCAGTTTGCGATCCCAGGATCGGCCGGGCTGCGGATGCCGAGCGCATCCGAATCGCTCCAGCTTCCTACTGCTCGGCGTATCGCGGCTCGTCGTCTTGGTCCTGCGCATTGCGACAGGAACAGGACACCTGTCGTCGCTTGGCGGCTGCGTGCAGTCATCGGACAGGCGAGAGGCGGACGCACGATCATCCGATGCGTAGCCTTCAGGCGTGCATCTGCCAGATCCATATCCAAAAAATCGCGCGTAGCCGCCACCGCAGCCGCCACCGCAGCCGCGTTCGCCGACGCGCGCGGCATGCATCCCTCGACCGCGCTCGCGCAACGCAAGCCGATGGCACGCAGCCCCTTCGCGTGACGCCTCGGCCGCGCAAGACGCGCCGGCGGTTCCGACCCGCGTCGCCGCTCAGCTCCCCGGCGGATACTTCTCGCCGTACTTCAACTCCACCGGCACATAGGTGGTCAGGTTGATCGGACAGTTGTAGTAGTCCGAATGCGCGCACAGGAAGCTGTAGAGCATGTTGAGGTTGAGGCTCAACGCGCTCGGCGGGCGGCCGGCGGGGAAGTGGGTCTCCAGCACCCGGCCACCGCCGTAGCTGGTTTTCTTCGAGGTCTTGTCGGTAAAGAACAGCAGCAGGTGGTCGATCTTGTTCCAGTCGTTGCTCTTGTTGAACGCGCGCAGGGTATAGGTCTTGCCTTGCAGCGGCAGTTCGACGTCGCCGATCCAGTACATCGTGCCGGTGTGGTTGCGCGAATCCAGGTGGCTGACCGGCTTGGGCGCGTCGCGGCGGACGAATTTCGCTGCGACTATGCCTTTGGGATCGTAAGGAAAGAACGACAGCCCCTTGAAGCGCTGCGCGACCCGCGCGGGGTTGTACAGCCAGGCCTTGACCGAGTCGTCGTAGACCGTGGCGCGCACGCTCAGGCCGCCAGGCAGCGCTTGCTTCTGATCGGGCGCCTTGAGCAGGTCGAGCGTTTGCAGGCCCGGTCCTTCGATCAGCGCGCGGCCGTCGCGGTAGCCGACCCGCACGTCCTTGTCGCTGCCGGCGCCGGCGGCCCAGCGCAGCGCCGATGCGTTCGCGTTCGCGGGCACGTGCGCGGACGCGCCGGCGGCGATCACGGCGACGTCCTGGATCGCATACATGCCGGTCGGGCCGCTGGCCTGCTGGATCAGCGCGGCGCGGAATTCGTCGTAGTCCTCGCGCGGACCGGCCGCGGCGGCGCAGGGCAGCGCGAGCGCGGCGGCCAGCAACGCGGCGGCGGCGGGCGGGAAGGGCAGCAGGCGCATCGGACGCTCCGGAACGGCGGACGGTAGGCGCAGGTTAGCCAATGCGCGCGCGGCGCGCGCCGGTCGCAAGTCGGCGCAGCGGGGTGACGTTTGTCAGATATCGGAGGGTTCCTGCGCGAGTTGCCCGTGCCGGATCCGCCCGATCGCCTCGATCGCCGCCAGCATCCGCCGCCGCGCCGCCGGATTGGCCGAGTGCACCTGCAGGCGCGGCGGCGCGAAGCCTCGTTCGGCCACCGCGCGCTCGATCCACAGCAGCACGTCGTAGCCGGTGCCGCGCGCGTCGTCGCCCAGGTCGTGGTCCAGGCTCAGCTCGACGACCGTCCCGGTTTCGAGCAGGGCGATGGCTTCGTCGGGCCAGTACACCCGCACCCAGCCGGGTGGAGTGTCGCGTTCGTCGTCCAGATAAACGCGCATGTTCGGGCCGTCCTTGGTGGTCGCCGCCGATGCTGGCAGCGCGCGCCGGCAGCGGCAAGCGCCCGGCAAGGATCGTGCCCAGGGCGCGGTTTGCGCGCGCGGTTCGCATGCTAGTGAGCCGGCCGCCACGGATCGCGATATCCGCGCGCGATCCATGTCCTCCGCGCCGCGCCCGCGGGCGTTAGACCTAGCGAATGCCGCTGGGGCGGCATCGTGCGGGGCGACGGCGCAAGTCGCGCACGCAAGCGACAAAACGCCGTTTCAAGCGCCGTCGCGGCGGTCATCGGAATTTCGCAGGTTCTTCATGTGCACAGCGCTCGCTCTTGCCGAACCGGCCCGGTATTCGACCGGCCGCTTCTGCGTTCGCCATCGCGATCGGTCCGTCGGCGGCGGCGGCTCGTGGGCGTCCGGGCGGCATCGCCTGCGAATGGCTCGACGGGCGCTGTTGCTGCGCGGCGGCGCGGCACGGCCGCGGCGGCGCCCGGTTCGGCGGCGTCACGGCGATGCCGGCCGCGCTGCATCCATCGGCGCGTTCGTACGTATTCCCTATAACCGGTTCGGCCCGGGCGGCGTGCGCCTGAGCCGCCAGCCGCAGCGAGCCCACCATGCGAATGACGATCCACCGCCAGGTTTTGCCGCGCAGGCCGTCGCAATGCGCCGCGTGCGCGGTCACGCCGGCCGCGTCGCGCCGTTGTCCGGCATGACGACGCGACCGGGCCGAAGGAGGCGCAGATGACCCGTTACTGGATCCAGGCCGGCGACACCACCAGCGGCGGCGGCCGCGTGCTCGGCGAGACCGGCCCGAGCGCCGGCGGGCGACGGCGTTGGGCGCGGATCGGCGATGCGGTGCAGTGCGGCCTGCACGGCGCCACCGTGATCGTCACCGGCGACAGCGAGCAAGCCATCGACGGCCGCGCGGTGGCGCGCCACGGCGATTTCTGCGCCTGCGGCTGCATCCTGATTTCGTTGAGCCAGATCCAGTCGATCGTGGAGCTGGGCACCGACTTGATCGCGCAACCGCAGGTGCGGCGCGGCTGAGTGCGGGCGCGCGGCGCTACACTGCGCGCAGGCCGGCTCGGCCCGCACGCAGGATGTCGCAAGGCATGGATCTGGCACTGTTCGATTTCGATGGCACCATCACCGAACGCGAGACCTTCGCTGGTTTCGTCCGCGCCAGCATCGGCCGACGCCGGCGCTGGCTCGGCGGTGTGGCGGTGGCGCCGCACTACATCGGCTACAAGCTCGGTTGGCTCTCGGGCGAACGGGTGCGCCGCCGCGTGGTCGCGGTGGCGCTGCGCGGCCGGCCCGAACGCGAAGTGCGCGCGGCCGCTGCGCGGCACGTGCGCGAGGTGGTGTCGGCGCAGGTGCGCCCGCAGGCGCAGGCGCGCATCGACTGGCATCGCCAGCGCGGCGACCGGGTCGTGGTGGTGACCGCGAACCTGGACGTGTTCGTGGCCCACTGGTGCGAGCAGCAGGGCCTGGAATACATCAGCTCGCTCCTGGAAAGCCGCGACGGCGTGCTGACCGGCCGCTACCTCGGCCGCGATTGCTGCAACGAGGAAAAGCCGCGGCGGGTGCGCGAACGCATCGCGCTGGAGGACTACGCCAGCGTCTACGCCTACGGCGACACGCCCGAGGACCGCGATCTGCTGGCGCTGGCGGACCGGCGTTTCTACCGCTGGCGCGAAGTGGAGTAACGCAGACAGGAAGGCGCGCGCGCCATCGGCGTCCGCGTGCCGCCGCGCTCAGAACGGCAGCGGCCAGGCCTGGTTCCAGCCGGCTTTGCCGGCCTTGTCTTGCGGGGCGGTGCCGGGCACGGCGTAGAGCCAGATCTGCGCGTCCTTGCGCAGCCGCTGCAGGTCCGCGGCGAACGCTCCTTCGAAGAAACGGATGGTCTGGCTGCCGTGGATCGGGCAGACCGCGACGTGCACCTGCTCGTATTGCGCCGGGTCGATCTGGTGCGCGAGCGCGGCGCGGTAGCTGTTCCAATCGCGATGGCCGCTGAGTTCGTTTTGGTCGGCGCTGCCGACCAGGACCAGCACCGACATGGTCTCGGCCGCTTCGTCGAGCACATGGGTCTCGCCGGGCCACCACAGCTCGCAGCGGCCACTCGCCGCCGGCATCGGGCTGGAGTCTTCCAGGATCAGCTGGATCGCGCGTGTCGCCGTGGGGTGCTTGGGTTCGAGGGTGGCGATGACGTACATGGCGAGCTCCGCGGGGTCGCGGTGGTGACAACGCGCGATGGGCGCTGCTGTGAACGCTTCGGCGCGGTCGCTGCACCGGCCTGTGCGGAAGCCGAAGGCCGCGCGCGGCCGTGCGCAGCGGACTGGGGCCGACGCCGGAATCGCCGCATCGCTGAGTTCGGCGTGCGCTGCGTCAGGCGAAACGACCGCGCACGCAAAGAGCCCCCTCCCCGCGAGAGGAGGGGGCTGCGCGCGGCGGTGCGGACGTGGGCGAGGTTGGGATGGGTAACCTCAGGGGCTCGGCCGGCGCCGTCGTCGCGCATTGGGTGGAAACGCGCGGACGTCGCGGTTGTGAACCGCGCACCGCGGGCCCGCCGCGCTCAGCGTCGGTAGCGGCTGCCGCCGCCGTCGGCGCGTTGGGTCTGCAGCGCCGCGACACGGCCGTCGGCGCCGCGTTCGAAGCGCAGGCGCAGGCGCGGGTCGTCGCTGAGGCAGAACAGGTCCGGCTGCAGCGCGATCAGCGTCTGCGGCGGGCGGCGGCCGTCGCGCAGCACCAAGCGGCCGTCTTGCTCGTCGATGCGCATGCGCTCGTACTGGCCGAGGTAATCGGCGGCCACCATCGCCACCGGCGTGGCCTGCGCGCGCAGCGTCTCCAGCGCCCAACGCGCTTCCAGCGCGCCGGTGCCTTTGCCGCCCGCGGCCAGGATCCGCTGCAGCGCGCGTTCGCGCGCGACGTTCAGTGCCTGCGCAGGTTCGGCGTCGACATCGGGCTGCACGCCGCGGCCTTCCCAGTTGCCGCCGGTGATCGGGTTGGTCGGCGAACCGGTGGCGACGAACACGCGAAAGCCCACGCCCGCGGCGAACTCGTCGCCGGGATTGGCGGCGCCGCCGCTGCGCTCGCCGATCACCGTGGCGCGGCGTGCGGCCTGCAAGGTGTAGGCGAGCGCTTCGGCGGCCGAGCCGGTGCGCGCGCTGATCAACACGTACAGCGGAACCTCCAGGCGCGGCTGTGCATGCCATTGCGCCGGCGCTTCGCTCTGGCTGCGCAGGCGGCCGCCCTCGCGCCAACGGAACACGTTGTAGATCGGCGCGTCGCGCGGGGTGAACGCGCTGACCAGGTAGCCGACCGAGGCCGGCGAGCCGCCGCCGTTGCCGCGCAGGTCGATGATCACCGCGTCGCTGCCGGCGAGCAGGGCCAGCGACGCGTCCAGCGCGCGCCGGGCCGGGTCGGCGGCGTCGGCGAAGTCGAGATCGGGCAGTTCGCGCAGGTCCAGGTAACCCAGATTGCCCGGCAGGGTTTGCAGCGTGCGCACGCCGTAGTTGCCGCGGCGCGCGGCATCGGCGTAATCGGCGTCGGGCGCGCCGCGTTCGCGCGCGTCCGGCGACGGGAACCGTGCCGGGTCGCGCCATTCGACCCGGAAGTGCTTGTCTTCCTGGCTCAAGCGCTGGCTCAGCGCGGTGGCCAGATCGCGCGGATCGGCATAGGCATCGTAGCGGCCGGCGCCGGCCTCGCTGCGCAATTGCGCGGCCAGACGCGCAGCGCGCTCGGGGTCGTAGAAGTTGCGGTCGATGGCCGCGGCGACCTGGTCGACGGTCGCGCGCGGGTCCGCCGCCGGCGCAGGCGGCGCGGCGGCGGCGGGCAAGCTCAGGGCCAGCGAAAACAGGGCGGCGGCGAACGTACGCAGGCGGCGGCGCGAGGGGTGCATTACGGCTCCGGAATCAGGACGGTCTTGTTGCCTGGATGCGCGCCGGCGCCGCCGCGTCGCAGACACTTGTCACAAGTTCGCGCTGACATCCTGGAACCACGGGCCTTGCGCCGGCATTACCGGCACCGACGGCCAGTCCTTGGCGGCCGTGCTGCCGCCGGTGAAGTCGAGCCCGCTCAGTTGCACACCGTGCACGGTGGCGTTGAAGGCGGTGTTGAAGTAATAGGCGATGTTGGTGTGGTCGCGCGCGACCTGCCACATGGTCCAGTCGCCGAGCTGCGCACGCGCGTCCTTGTCGACCAGCGCAGTGCCGTAAGGCGTGGCCTGGATCGTGGTCACCAGTTGCAGGGCGACGTTGACGATGGTCTGGGTGCTGCCGGTGGCGCCGTCGAGTTTGGCGGTCGGCAGCCAGCCGTTGCCGTCCTTGGGCAGCTTGGCGAAGCCCTGGCGCAGGGTCCAGGCTTTGACGTAGCGCGAGATCGAGGTGATGTCGCCCGGCAGCCCAACCAGGCCCGCGCCCACCGGCACGCCGCCGGCCTTGCGCGAAGTGCCGGTGCCGACCACGCTCAGGTGCGCGTAGTTCTCGATGTTGGTGCGGTGCCAGTCGTAGGTCGGCGCGTTGGTGAGCACAGCGTCGTTGGTGGCGCCGTCGCGGTAGTCCGGGCCGTAGACGATGGTCTGCCCATCGATGCATTCGATCACCGCGCTCAGGCCCTGGCTGTCGGTGGCGATGAAATGCACCGGCAGGTAGGTCGGGGCGCCGGGTTGCGGGCCGACGATGCGCACCTTGGCCATGGCCGCGACCAGCGACGGCACCGAGTCGAACTGGCTCATCACCCAGGCGACGAAATCGTGGAACGCCACCGGCTGCTCGCCGGCGCCGGGCTTTTCGGCGAACTCGCTGCCCGGCAGCCACAGCGCCGCGCACGACAATCCGGTCTGGTTGATGCCGTCCATGAACATGGTGAATTCGGGAATGGTCTGCGGATCGCACAAGCCGACGAAGCCGTAGCTGCCGACCCACGGCTGCGAGTGGTTCTTGAACACCGGGAACTGCTGCAGCGCCGGGACGCGATACAGGCGGGTGGCGAGCGTGCCGGTCAGTTCCATGCAGCGCGCGGAGATGTGCTGCAGCGCCGGTTGGCCCGCGGCGGCGGGGACGTTGGGGACGGTCAACAGGAAGTTGGTGCACATGGCGGAGCTCCTTTCTGCTTGGGGCGGCGTGATGCGCACGCGCGCGGCCGTGCCGCGCGGGTTCGCGTGTCGGCGGATGAAGGCGGATGGCGGGTCGCGGGAGTGGCGCTGAAGGCTTCGCATGCGGACGGGCGCGCGCTGCGAAGGCGATGTTGCAAATAACAACGCGGCGCAAACGCACGAGAGGTCAGCGGTTTTGTGACGATTCGCGCGCTACGGACTATTTGCGCGGCGGGCGGTGGCGACATGAATGAACGACGCGGTCGCGGCTGCTCGTTTCGTCACGCGCTGTGCACGCGCGCATGATGAGGTTGCGCAGCGATGGCGGCGGCGTAGCGTTTCACGCGGCGCGGACATCAAGAACACTGCTGCCGATGTCGGCAGGCGCAAAAAATCGGCTACCGTCCGTCGCGGCGCGAGGCGATGAACAAGCGCGATGCGCAGACAGCGCCTGCGCCGCCTCCCGCGTCGCGAGTCTTCACCTCGATAGAGTGACAACCCGCGCGGGCATCGCCCGTCGACGCGGTTTATGCTTCGGCCTCAGCCGCCCAGGACTTCCCCGCATGGCCCGTTCCCGCTTCGTCCGCTCGCGCGCCGGCTTGCTGCTGGCCGTCGCGCTCGCCGCCGGCTGCGCCGCGCACGCCGCCGCTGTCGCGCCTGCATCCGCCGAGTCTGCTGTCGTCGGGCCCGCTCCCGCCGCGCAGCATCGCCCGCTAGATTTCGGCCGCGCCTGGCCCGACTACCGTCAGCGTCAGTCGCGCCTGCCGCTGCGTTACGAAGCGATCGAACGCGTGCGCCTGGACGGCGCGGAGCGGCGCAGCTATCGGCTGTATTCGCAAAGCTGGCCGGAAACCGGCGGCGCCGAGCCGGCGCAATGGAGCCACCGCGTCGATCTGTACGTGCCCGACGCCGCGCGGCCGAAGTCCGCGCTGCTGGTGATCAACAACGGCACCAACCGCGGCAACGGCAGCGACCCGCAGCGACCGCCCGGCGATTTCGACGAAGCGCTGGCGCTGGAAACCGCGCTCGCCACCCAGACCATCATCGTCTCGGTGTCCGACGTTCCCAATCAATACCTGACCCTGCCCGGCGAGGCGCCGAAGAAAGAGGACGTGCTGGTCGCGGCCACCTGGCGCCGCTTCCTCGACGACCCCAGCGCCGCCAACGCGACCTTGCCGTTGCACGTGCCGATGGCCGAGAGCGCGGTCAAGGCGATGGATCTGGCCCAGCGCGAACTGGCGCCGTGGCGGCTGCGCTCGTTCGTGGTCACCGGCGCGTCCAAGCGCGGCTGGGCCGCGTGGCTGACCGCGATCGGCGATCCGCGCGTCAGCGGCATCGTTTCCTACGTGATCGATATGCGCATTGCGCCGTTGATCGATCACATCGGCCGTACTTACGGCGGCGGCTGGCCGATCGCGTTGCAGCCTTATTACCAGGAAGGCATCACCCGGCGTTATCAGGAACCTGCGTTCGCGCAGCTGATGCAGGTGGAGGATCCGTATACCTATTTGCGCGGGCCGTATCGCTCCAGGTTGGCTATTCCCAAATACGTGGTCAGCGCCAGCGGCGACGATTTCTTTCCGCCCGACGCGCAGCGCTTGTACGTCGACGATCTGCCCGGCGCGACCGCGCTGCGCGCGGCGCCCAATTCCGATCACGGCGGCATCCGCCGGCATATCCGCGAGACCTTGATTCCGGCCTTGCAGCGCTGGAACCGGCACCAGGCGCTGCCGCAGGTGCAGGCGCGCCTGAGCGAACGCGACGGGCGCCTGAGCTTGCGTGCGCGCGCCTCGGAGCGGCCGGTCTCGGCCAAGCTGTGGCTGGCCGAGAACCCCGACTCGCGCGATTTCCGCTTCGCCTGCGGCGTGCGCTATCGCGAGCAGCCGCTGCCGACCCGACGCAACGCGGTCGAGGCGGCGCTGGCCAAGCCCGAGCGCGGCTGGGCCGCGGCCTTCGTCGAGTTCTCCTTCGCCGACGGGTTCGTCGCCACCTCGCCGGTGTTCGTGTACCCGCAGGGCGAGTTCCCGAGCCGTCCGCCGGCCAACGGCAGCGGCGCCTGCATCACCTTGCCGCCGCACGCCGCGGCTGCGGCGGCGCCTGCGAACCGGTAGGCTGTCGCCGTCCAAGCACGGATCCAGGGAAAGGGAACTGCATGAATCGGGGTTTGTTTCAGTCCGCGCGCGTGCGCGGCGCGTTGTTGGCCGTGTCGATCGCGGCGTTGAGCGGCTGCGGAGCGGCCGATGCGCCGCAGGCCACGCCGAAGGCCGCGTCTGCGCAGGCAAAGGCGTCCGTACCGGCCGCGCCGGCGTTCGACTTCGAAGCCTGGGTCGCCGCCAACGCCAGTTGCCAGGGCGACTACATCGCCGATCTGCAGGATGCGCAGTTCGCCCAGCGCCTGCTCGCCAGCGGCGTGCGCGTCAGCGAGGACAGCGGCATCGGCGAGATCGGCGTCGGCGGCGGCACGCTGACCCCGGGCCGGCCGATCCGTCTGCACGGATTTCCGGTCAAGCAGGTGACGTATTACTACGACAGCGGCGCGATGTTCGCGGTGCTGGTCGAAGCCGATGGCGCACAGGCGCGCGCGGCGATCGGCGCCAAGCCCTTGCCGCAGACCTACGGCCCGGACTACCACGACGGCGTGCCGACCGCGCCGGCCAGCGACGACGTGCCGATGCCCGACATCCAGTTCGTGCGCGCAGGCAAGCAGCCCGGCACCCAGGAAATCGGCTGCGTAGGCTTCGACGGCTGAGCCGCCGCTTGCCGCGATCCCGCATGGCCTACCTGTAGGAGCGGCGCAAGCCGCGACCGCGCCAACCCAACCACGACGCAACCCAATCGGGCCCGGCCGCCGCAGCGGCCAGGCCCGATCCGTACTCAGCACTCCAGGTTATTGCCCGTCGGCACGCCCAGAATCGAGGTGAAGCTGCGGTAGTTCGCGACCCGGTTGAGCATCTGCTGATGGCCGATGCCGCCGGCGTTGCACTCGATCCCGCCGTTGATCGCGCGGATGGTCTCGCCGAACGCGCGCAGGTTCACCATCGCCTGGTGCGGGGTGTTGCTGGCGCCGCCGCGCTGGGTCATCCAGTACCACAGCGCGGTCTGCCACGAGATCGCGGCGTTGGTGGCGACCCAGTCTGGGTTGTTGAGCAGGTCCAGCCCCAGCGCGTTGCCAGCGGCGGAATAGTTGTAGTTCCAGCTCAACTGGATCGGCCCGCGCCCGTAGTACTGCTTGCCGCCGCAGGTGCCGGCCGGCTGGCAGTAGTGGTCCCAGTTGGCCTGGTTCTGTTCGCGGATGTGCACCAGTCCGCCGGTCTCGTGGTGGACGTTGGCCAGGAACGCGGCCGCCTCCTGGCGCGCGACGGTGTCGCCGCCGTCCTTGGCGAAGTTCGGATACGAGCGCAGCGCCGCGATCAGGCCGGCGTAGGTGTAGAAGGAATTGCGGTTGGGGAACATCCGGTTGAACTGCGCCTCGCTGACCACGAAGCCGCCCGGTGCCGGGCCGCCGTCGTCGCAGGTGGTCGGCTGCCAGTACCAGGTGCTGATGGTCGGGTCGGTGCCGTCGCTGCCGTTGCTGCCGACGTTGACCAGCTTGTAGAACTGGCCGTTGGGCGGATAGCGCACGATGGTGCCGAGGGTGTAGTTCACCCCGCGCGTCCATTCGACGTAGTTGCAGGCCGCGACCGAGACGTCGGGCGCGAACGCCGGTTCGACGACGGGCGACTGCGGCGCAGCCAGGACGCTGTGCGCGCACAACAGGCCGAACAGGCCGGCGGCGCGGGCGAGGGCGGTGCGAAGGCGGAGCTTGGGCATGGCGATTCCTCAGGAGTTGGGCTGCTGATTCCCCCCGAGGCGCGCCGCGGCGAAAGCGCGGCGCGTCGATTGCGATTGCGATTGCGTCGTTATCGGTATGCGGCGCGCGCCGGGCCCGCCGCGGCCGGTGCGATATCCGGCCGTCGCCGCGCGCGGCGGCGAAGCGGGCGCGGTGCGATGCGCCTGGAGCCGAATGTAGCGGCGCGATGAATCTGAATTCGTGCCGCGGTCGCGGAAGCCGCGCGGCGACGGTCGCGAATCCGCAAGCCGCCGCCGGTATACGCTGCAGGCGCGACCCGTGTCGCATTTGCGCTGCGATGCGACAACCGTTTTACGCCGCGGCGCGGTATAAGGCCGTCAGGGCCCGGCGGCGTCGCCGCCGCGGCCGTTCCGGACCCAGGCCGCGCGGCGGCGAGGTGCAGCGATGAAGCGCAATGCGATCCCGGCGATTCTTGTGTTGACGGCGGCGGCGCTGGCCGCCTCGGCCGCGGGCTGCAGCGGCGCCCGCGACGGCGCCGAAAGCCAGGCGCAGGCCGCGCCGCAGCGCGCCGGCAAACCGCTGGACCCGGGCGAAACCGCGGCGCGTCTGGTCAAGATGCGCGCGCAGGCGCTCGGCGGCGATCAGCAGGGATTGCAGCAGAACCTGCAGGCGCTCAACCAGGACTTCAACCGCTCGATCAAGCTCGCCGACCCGAGCAAGCGCGTGGACCGCGAGAACGCGCGCATCGCCGCGCGCAGCGTCAAGGGCGTGCGCTCGGTGGTGTGGATCGACAACGAAAACCTGTTCGCCATCGTCGGCCACAACGCCGAGCGCAGCTACGACACGGTCGATGCGATCTGCCGTCAGCTCGAACCGCTGGGCGACACGCTGGGCGTGGTGGTCAACCTGCAAAGCGGCGCGGCGCGCACCGGCGACGAGTTGGAGATCCTCAGCCGCAACTGCCAGCTGCCGCCGGGCGAACGGGCGATGGCGCAGAGCAATCGCCAGATCGACGCGTTGCCGCCGCAGATGCGCGCCCAGCACCGCGCCAACGCCGACGCGGCGCGCCGCGCCGAACGTCCGGCCGAGCGCGCCGAAAGCGACCGCATCATCGAGGCGAACACGCCGGAAATGTGAGCGCCGCGGCCGGGGCTGTGCGCGGCCGCGCGATGGGGGACAATGGCCGCCCCACAGCAGCGAGGTGCAGCATGATCCAGCGATTCGACGTAGGCGCGCGCTTGTCGGAAATGGCGGTCTATAACGGCGTGGCCTACCTGGCCGGGCAGGTGCCCGACAGCGAGGAGCTGGACATCGCCGGCCAGACCCGCGAGACCCTGGCTTCGATCGACGCCCTGCTGGCGCGCGCCGGCACCGACAAGACCCAGATCCTGATGGCGCAGATCTTTCTCGCCGACATGGCCGATTTCGACGGCATGAACGTGGTCTGGGACGCTTGGGTCGAGCCCGGCCACACCCCGCCACGCGCGACCGTGCAGGCGCCGCTGGCCAATGCCAAGTACCGGGTCGAGATCGTGGTAACTGCGGCGGTGGCGGCGGGCTGAGCTGCGGCGCGGTTCTAGCGTTCGGGCCGCGCAGGTGCGGCCCGGGCGTTGCGGTTCGAACGGTTGCCGCCGCCGTGACGTGGCGGCGGCGCGAGTGTTGATGCCGGTGCCGGCGGTGCGTGTTGCGCCGGTGCCGCGCAGGGTCGCGTCAGGGTTGAAGCGGACTTGCCCACGCGTTCACAGCGGTACGGGTGCGGCCTGCGTCGGCGCGAGTGGTTGCGGCGCCGTCGGCGGCGAGGGCGCTCGCGCAGGCGCGTCCTGCTCCAGCGCGCGCGTGGTCTCCTGCAGCGTCTGCGCGACGGCTTGCGCCTTGTCGGCGACCGCGCGCCGGTGCGAAGGGTCGAGCGGATCGCCTTCGACCGCGAACAGCCGGCGTCCGTCGGCGCTGGGCACGATATGGTCGATGCGCTGCAAGCCGCCGATGCGCGCTTCGTAGGCCATCGTCGCCGCGGCGCGTTCCAGCGTTTCGCGACGGGCGAAATCGCCGCCGAGTTTCTCCAGTCCGGCCGCGGCCTGCAGGTACAGTGCATGATCGCGATGGTCGCGCTCGTCGATGCGCGGGCCATGCGCCTCCGCCGCGTGCTGGGCGAGTGCCGCGTCCAGCGCCTGCAGCGTGCGCGGATTCAAGCGGCCGTCCGGATCCAGCTCGTGCGCTTGCTGGAACGCTTTCACGGCCTCGCGGCTGCGCGCGCCGAGGCGGCCGTCGACCTCCAGCGGCTGTCCGTCGCGGTCGCCGATGCCGAGCGCGTTGAGCGCGGTCTGGGCGCGTTCGACTTCGGCCGACACTGGCGCCCGCGATTTCTCGCCGCGCACCGGCTCGCGCCCTTCGGCCAGCGCGACCAGATCCTCTTTCTCGTGGCGGGCGCGATTGAGCAGGCCTGTCCAGGACTCCGGCGAGCTGCGGAACAAACGCCGGTTGTGCTCGATCTTGTAATCCTGGATCGCTTCGACGATGTCGCGGTCGGACAATCGCTCCAGCGCATAGTCCGGGCCGAACTTCTGCTTGAGCCCCTTCTCGACGATCGCGGGCGTCAGCGCGCGCAGTTGCACCGATGTGCTCCACAGCGCGTCCTGCACCGCCGGGCCGCGCTCGCTGAGGTCGATGCCGCGGGCCTTGAGCCGGTCGCGCTCGGCTTCGTAATGGCTGCTGCGGATGTAGTCGTGCTGGTCGGCGGCGAAGCCCGGATCGCTGCGCGCGAGTTCCTTCCATTTGGCGTTGAACGCCGGCGTGGCCGGAGTCAGGCCGGCGAACTGCTCGCCGTATTTGGATTGCTGCAAGTACTCGCGCAGCGTCCCGGCGCGCGAGGACAGTTGATAGGCGCCGTAGGACACGCCGCCGTGATCGCCGTGGCCGGTGGAGATCGTCGCCGCGCCGCGGCCGCCGGTTTCGTAGCGCTCGGAGGTGCTGCCGAGCGTCCAGTCCTTGGTCATCGTGGGTGCTCCTGTGTGGCGTTGTGGTTGAACTGCGGGCGCAGCGGCGCTCAGCGCGCGCGATCGAGCTGCGTCTGCAACTGCGCGGCGCGCTCGGCGGTCTTGCGCACCCGACAGCCGTCGGCGCCGAGCAACTGGCCCTGGCCGGGCGCCGCGCCGGGATCGCAGTCGCGGTCGCGCTGGCCGATCCAGGCGCGTTGGCGTTCGCGCAGACGCGCGGCCTCGGCCTTGGGCAGGCTCGCGATCAAGCGGCGGTAGACCTGATTGAGGCGCCGGTCCTGATAGGCGTATTCGGTATCGATGCAGTCCTGCATCGTGGGCGTGACGCCGCCGCTGGCGTCAAGACAGCGCTGGTATTGCGGTCTTGGCGCAGTGGTGCGCGCAGCTTCGGCCCGTGCGTGCGTGGGGGGGCGGGCGTCGGCGATGCAGGCGCTCGCGCAAACGCAGGCGAGAACGACAAGGAGCAGCGCAGAGAAGTCGGAACGTTTCATGGGTATTGTCTCGGCAGGGGGCGCCGGCTCGGCGGCCGGCCGCGCGGATGCGACCCGGCGTCAGAGTTCGCTGCACGCGCTGTACTTGATCGCGCATTCGCCGCCTCGCGCGTAGCCTGCGCAATCCTTGAGCGCGGCAGCCACCGCCTCTTCACGGGTCTGGCGCGCCAACACGGAAGCGGTATTGCTGTCGCTGGCGATGGCTACGCAACTGTCGCCATACACCTGAGCCAACCGGCAGCCTTTGCCGCCGCTTTCGCGACATCGCTTGAGCGCTTCGCGCGTGGCTTGCAGGCGAAAGCGGCGAGATTCGGACATGCCCCAATGGCCGTCGTCGTCGCCGGCGACTGCGCCCCAGCGCAATATCATCCGCACCGGCGGAGGCTGCTCCGGGATCGGCGCGCAGCCGATGTATCCGTATCCGCTCGGGCTGTTCTGGTAATAACCGGCTGGGCAAGCGCCTTCAGCGAACGCGGGCCTGGTCAGCGCGAGGATCGTCAGCGCGCCTGCGGCGAGTGCCTGCGGGAACAAGGGCCATCTCATTTCGATTCTCCTGTTGCGGCCGAGCCGGGGTTTCAACGTGGAGCGCCGCCCCGCGGAGGGATGGAATGCGACTCGGATCGCACGCCTTCTCGTTGGTCGAACCGGCTCGCGCGTGGGTCGTATCCATCGCCGCCGCGCGAGCCGGAATCCGACGGCGACCGTCCGCCCAACTGCGATATAGGGTTGAAACCGCCCAGCGTGCCCTGGAAAAACATCGCCGCCGCCGGCGGCACGCTCACCAACAACACCGACATCAGCAGGCCGATACCACCCTGCTGCATCGCCTGCGTGGTCAAGCCCTCGCCGGCGTCGCCGAGCAGCCCGGTGACCTTCGACAGCCAGAGCGCCACCGCGACTTTGGCCAGCAACTTCATCGTCATCGCCGTGACCACGCTCAGCGTCGCCATCGAGAACAGCGTGCCCAGGCCGTACATCAGCCACTTGCGGAACAGTTCCTTGGTCTGATCGAAGATCAGGCACAGCACGAACAACGGGCCGAGGCCGATGAACAAGGCGAGGGTGAACTTGTAGAGCAGCAGCATCGCGCCGGCGACCATCGGCGGGCCGGCGGTGCCCAGCCCGGCGAACAGCAGGGCCTGTTGCTTGCGCGCCTGCAGCGCTTCGTCGCCGTCGGGCACCTGCACCGCGTCGATCGCGTTGAGCGCGATCTGCATGTAGGCGAGGTTGCGGTCGATGGCGTCGGCGCTGGAGCCGTCCTGATCGGTGAACAGCGAATGGATCTCGCGATCCAGATCCTGGGTGAAGAAGCGATGCAGGTCGGTGCCGGCGAACGACATGCTGGTGGCGATGGCGACAATGAAGGCCACCCGCGCGCCGCCGGCCACCAGGCCCATCATCGGTTCGCGCGACTGGCCGGTGACCATGCGGTAGCCGGCGATCAGCAGCCACAGCGTGACCAGCACCTGGGCGATGCCCGCGGCCCAGGCCATCGCGCGCCGCATCAGCGCGAGGCCGAAATGATCGATCTCGTGATTGAAGTACTCGTTGACCAGCTTGAAGAACACGTAGTCGCCGACGCCTTGGGCGTGCGGGATCAGCCAGTCCAGCGATATCGCGATCGAGTGCATGGGTCCGTCCGTTGAGCCGAGCCGTCCGGCGCGCCGCGCCGTCGTGCGATCCGGGTGAATTCGAATCGCACCCTTTGAGGTGTTGATAATGCGAATTCAGATTGCTTTATGCGGTGCAATTAAACCCGCAACTTCGGCGAAATCAAGAGGCAACTTTTAGTTGCGTCCGAGGTGGCGCGGCGACGGTGCCATCAGAACGGCTGTGTTTTGGCGATGATGTGCAAGGACGGCACATATGCGTGGCGGCGCGTAGCTGCGGCGCGCATCGGCGGTGCACGCGAGGCCGTAGCCGCCGGAGGGATGAGGGCGATGGTTCGGATCGCCCGTCGGCGCGTCAGCGGCGATGTGGGAGGTGGTCAGCGCGGTACGCGTGGGAACAGGCGACTGCCGCTAGGGAAGCGCAAGAGCGTGAAAGACTCGAGTGTGCGCTGCCAAGGGAGCAGCAGCATCGCGCCGGCGACCATCGGTGGGCTGGCGGTGCCGAATGGGGCGTGTCGAACAGTACTTGCGTGCCTGCTTTGCGTGCGCGCCATCCTTGGCACGCGGAACCTATGAATTGTTCAGAGGTTCCCTAGTGGGGACAGGTAAGCACGGGCGCGGATCGGCTTCTGGAACTGCACGCATCCGGCTCGCATCGGTTCTTTTGTAGGGTCGTAAAGCGGCTTCGCCTGGGCAGAGCAATTACGTGCTGAATCCGTGACTGCAGCGTGTGTACACGACGTTGCAATCGATGTCCTTACCTTGGCATCTACGCATCGCTATCGATTCGGCATCTTCCGTGGTCGGGGCGCTCTGAAAAAAGTCCCATTCCTTTCCCGAAACCATGCTCGCGCACTCGTTTCTATAGATCAGTCTGATCTCGCAGTTTTTGCCTTTGTTTTTCGTGCACTGCTTGATCGCTTTCTTTACGGCGTTGTCTCTCCCGGATACGGTGTCCGCCGCACCGAACGCGCCCGTGGATCCGTCGGTCGCTACGGCTCCCCATCTGTCGTGCCATACCGGTTCTCGCTCGGGTGTTTCGGCGCAGCCTTGCCAGCCGTTCCCGTACACCATGGTGCAGGCGGCGGAATTTCCCGGCATGAGAATGATGAGAATCAGCAGGAGTGCGGTCGTCGTCTTCATGGCTGCCCCCTCTTTACTTCATCGTGCGTTTTGATTCTGTCGGCATTTCCTGATTGCGAGTTGATTGGAACGCCATGCTGCTGCCGGGTGGGCTCGCCGTTGCTTCCTGCAAATCCACGAGAATTGCCGTCGCTTCTGTCGGTCGGATTCTGTGCTTGGCTTTTTGACGCGCTGCCGAATGCGGTGTTGTAGTTGAAACTGGCCGCAGTACCTTGAAAGAACATCGCGGCGGCCGGCGGCACCGTAACGATTACTGTCGTCATCAAAAGGCCGATCCCGCCTTGCTGCATGGCTTGCGTGGTTAGGCCTTCAGTGGCTGTGCCCATGATTTTTGTAGCCTTCGCCACCCATAGAACCACTGCGATCTTGGCCATCAATTCCATGGTCATCGACACTACTACGCTGAGCATGGCCATCGAGAACAGGTTTCCTATCCCGTACAACAACCATTTCCTGAACAAGTCCTTGGTCTGGTCGAACATCAAGCACAGGATGAAAATCGGTCCAAGACCGATGAACATGGCGAGCGTGAATTTATAGAGCAGCAGCATGGCTCCGGCCACCATCGGGGGTGCAGCAGTTCCGACGCCGGCGAAAAGAAGGGCGCGTTCCTTTTCCTTCTGGAGCTTCACATTGTCGTCGGGAATCTGCACGACATCGATCGCGCTCATGGCGATCTGCATGTAGGCGAGGTTCTTGTCGATGGCGTCGGCGCTGGAGCCGCTATCGTCGGTAAAAAGTTCGTGGATCTCTCGGTCCAGGTCTTTGGTGAAGAAGCTGTGCAGGCTGGCGCCACCGAATGACATGGTGGTGGCCAATGCCACGATGAATGTCACGCGGGCCGCGTTGACGATCAATCCCATCATCGGCTCGCGTGACTGGCCAGTAACGATGCGATACCCGGACAACAGGATCCACAGGGTCGACAGGACGAGCGCGATCTGACTGGCCCAGGCCATCGTTCGCTTCATCAGTCCGAGGCCGAACTGGCTGATCTTGTGATCGAAGTATGCGCTGATGAGCTTGAAGTAGACGTAGTCGCCGATGCCTTGAACCTGCGGAATAAGCCAGTCGGATAATGCGGTGATCAGTTGCATGTTCAATCCTTGAGTGCGGCGAATTAAGTCCTGGCGCTAAGCCGATCCGATCAGAATGAGAGCGCGCCCTTGATAGCTTCGCTTTGGATCACTTGGCCGACGCCGCCCTGGCGTTTGCCCTCCAGCGCGCGCCGCGCCAGCCGAGCCTGGTCTTTCTGCAACGCGACGATGTAGTCGTCGTAGGCCTTCATCCGCGCCTGCCAGTAATCGAGGTCCATGCGGGTGCGGACCATGAAGCGCTGGGTTTCGTTGTCGTTGGCGGCGAGCTTGCCCTGGCTGTCGCCGACCTGGCCGCGCTGGCCTTCGACCTGAGAGAACTCGCGGTTGCGCTGGATCAGCTGCTTGAGCATGCGCACCGATTCGTTGTACTTGGCGTTGTCGGCCAGGACCATGCGCTGGCACAGGCGGCGCTGTTCGGCGATGAGGTCGGAGTCCAATTGCGGATTGAACGCGCTCATCGCGCCGGCCAGGCCTTCGCGTTTAGCGCCGGGGCAGATGTCTTCCATGCCGTAGGCGGGGTCGCGTTCGGGGAAGTCGTCGCGCATGTTGGATTGCGCCAGTTGCAACTGCTGAATCCTGATCAGCTGTTGCGTGTAGTGGTCGTACTGCTGTTTCCAGCGCGCGGCCTCTTTGCCGTAGACGGTGACTTTTTCGATGAAGTCCTTGATGGCTACGCCGAAATTGAGAGGGTCGCTGACCACGAGTTGCGCATGTGCCGCGGGAGCGAACCATTGGCCGCAAAGAAACACGCCCGTTGCCAGTACGGTGACGATGCGCGCGCGCGGTTGGGTGTGGCGGGAAACGGAAGAGTATGAGGTCATTGCCGAGCTTCCTTGTTCGAGGGGCTGCGTTCGAGGCGCGGTCGGATCGCGCGTTCGCGAGCGAATCAAATCCCACCAAAACGCGGAACGCAACGTAATTTTTCGCCGTGGATGCAATCGTGAGGATGTTTTCCTGATGCGATGTGCGTCGCGAATATTCAGGTTGCGCGCTGGATGCGCATGTCCAGTTTTCGATGTCTGATTCAGGCGCAGAAAAAGTGGAATCGACGAAGCCGCAATCACGCGGCGGCGCAGCCTGAATCGCTGAACGACCGTGCGAAAAATCCCTGTTCCGCCGCTGCCGCAGGCATCGGGCTCGCGTCACTTCGAGGTTCTGTGATCGCCAGCAAGAGCCTTATCTGCGCCGCGTTCGCCTGGGCATGGACGCGCCGAACGCGCGCGCGCAGTGTCGCTTGAGCGTTCCCGCGACGCAGGCAGCCGGGACGCCGCTGTCCGGTGTATCCACGATCGATTCCCCTCCCACGCCGTCCGCACGGACGGCGACGGCCGAACTTTTTCTGGAGATGACCGCATGAACCGTCGCATCACGCTCACGGCGCTGGCCGTGGCCCTGGCTGTGTCTTCCTCGCTGGCCGCCGCACAGGCACAGCCGGCCGCCAACTATCAATTGGATCTGGGCGGCTTGCGCTTCGATCCGCTCAAGCAGCAACCGGTGCAGGCCGCCAGCGTGTGGGGCCGCGCCCGCGCCGACGGCGAGGATTGGCGCCTGGTGCAGTTCCAGGGGCCGGTGCGCCAGGCCTGGCTCGACGAGTTGCGCAGCAAGGGGCTGGAGCCGGTGCAGTACCTGCATCCGTACACCTACATCGTGTGGGGCAAGCGCGATGCGCTGGCGCGCGTGGCCGGGCAGCGCGAAGTGCGCTGGAGCGGCGATTTCCTGCCGGCCTACAAAGTGCTGCCGCAACTGCGCCAGGCCGCTGGCGCGAAGAACGCCGGTCCGCTCGACGTGCGCGTGGTGAGCCGCCGCGGCAGCGCCGGCGTGGCCGCGACCTTGAGCAAGATCGGCGCCGCCGACGCCGGCCTGGGCGCGCAGATCGTCGACCGCACGCTGCAGAGCCAGACTGTGCGCGTGGCCGCCGACCAGATCGCGCTGCTGGCGCAGGCGCCGGGCGTGTACAGCGTGCAGAGCGTGCCCACCGACGGCGGCCTGCGCGGCGAGATCAGCGGGCAGATCAACGCCGGCAACGTCAACGCCAGCAATCTGGCGGTGCCGGGTTACCTGAGCTATCTCAGCGGCGCCGGCGTGAACGGCACCGGCGTGATCATGGCCAACGTCGACGGCGGCATCCATCAGACCCATCCGGATCTGGCCGCGCGCATGACCACCTGCACCGGCACCACTTGCGGCGGTTCGGCCAGCAGCGCGCACGGCACCCACACCGCGGCGATCATGGCCGGCGACGGCGCGTCCAACGTGCGCGCGACCGCGTCCACCGGCAGCTTCCTGCGCGGGCTCGGCGTCGCCCCGGGCGCGAAGCTGGTCGAGCAGGTGTATTCGCCGTTCTTCACCCAGCCCGGCGGCATGTTGCTGCTGATGACCCAGTCGGTGCGCAACAACGCGACCATCTCCGGCAACAGCTGGGGGCCGGCCGGTTCGCCGCGCGGCTACGACGGCGATACCCGCCAGGTCGACGTCGGCGTGCGCGACGCCGATCCGAGCGCGCCGGGCGACCAGCCGCTCAACTACGTGCTGTCGTTCATGAACGGCAACGGCGGCACCCAGAGCCAGGGCTCGCCGGACGAGGCCAAGAACACCTTCACCGTCGGCTCGACCAAGGGCCAGAGCTCGGCGACGGTGCAGATCGCCGCGATCAACGACCTGTCCAGCAACAGCGCGCACGGGCCGGCGCTGGACGGCCGGCGCATCCCGGGCATCGTCGCGCCGGGCTGTTCGATCGATTCGGCCAACAGCGCCACCGGCCACGGCCTGATGTGCGGCACCAGCATGGCCTCGCCGCAGGTCGCCGGCGCCAGCGCCTTGTTCACGCAGTACTACCGCAACAAGTTCGCCGGCGCCACGCCGAGCCCGGCCCTGACCCGCGCCGCGTTCACGGCGGTGTCGTTGAACCTGGTCGGCAAGCTCGACGCCGACGGCGGCACCCTGACGACCGCGCCGGACAGCAAGCAGGGCTGGGGCCGGATGCTGATCGATCCGGTGATCAAGCCGGCGCAGACGGTGCAGTACATCGACCAGACCCACATCTTCAACAACAGCGGTGAGAACTGGACCCGCAGCTATCGCGCGGCGGATGCGAGCAAGCCGGTGCGGATCATGCTGGTGTGGACCGACGCGCCCGGCCACGGCCTGGGCGGCACCACGCCGGCCTGGAACAACAACCTCGACCTGCGCGTGAGCTCGGGCGCCAGCACCTTCCTAGGCAACGTGTTCAGCGCCAGCGGCTGGTCGGCCGCCGGCGGCGCAGCGGATGCGCGCAACAACAACGAGGGCGTGTTCCTGCAGCCGGCGCAGCACGGCGGCGGCGCGTTCACCATCGAGGTGCGCGCGACCGACATCAACTCCAACGGCTTGCCGAATTCGGGCGACGACACCGATCAGGATTTTGCGTTGGTTTGCTACAACTGCGTGGCGAGTTGAGCGCTGCGGGCGCTGCGTGAGCGGCGTTGCGGAATAGGCGAGGGCGGCTTTGGCCGCCCTCGTCTTTTGGCGGGTGGTCGCGTCGTATGTGCGGTGGCGCGGTCGCGGCTTGCGCCGCTCCTACAGGTAGCCTAGGTGGGGACGCAGCCCCCCTGTAGGAGCGGCGCGAGCCGCGACCGCGCCAATGCAATGACGACGTAACTGCCTGTGCAGATTTCCGTCGTGCTTACTTCGTTTCGGGCAACGCGTAGGTGCGCTTGACCGGATCGAACTCGACCACCTGCTCGCTGTGCGCGTCCTGGCTGCCCGGCGCGTTGGAGCGCTTGGTCACGCGCAGTGGAAACATCGCCTTGGCGGTGTCGCTGTCGTCAATCGCGATGCTGTATTCGCTGTCCTGATCGTCCTCGGTGATCTGCGGGATCGCGCTGAGTTCAGCGATCTTGCCGTCGAGCGGCGCGATCAGGCTGTAGTAGGACACCACCGTGCCTTGCCAGACGCCGCCGCTGGCGAACTTCCAGGCCATGGTGCCGGCGCCGATGCGCACCAGTTGCGCGTCCTGGCAGCCGCAATTGCCGGAGCTGCCGAGCGCGAGCTGTTTGTCGCCGGCCAGCAGGGTCCAACCGCCGCGGGAGTCGGGGCCGAGCACGAAGGCGCCCATCAGGCCGGGTTCGGCGTGGCCGTAGGAGTACGCCGGCGCGTCGGCGACGCTGGCGGCGGCGAGGTAGAGCCGGCGCTGGCCTTGCAGTTCGATCAGCTGCGGCTCGGCCGCGCGCATGCAGTAGTCGTTGCCGCCCTGGCCGCCGTCGAAGCGGGCGGCGAATTTCCAGCAGCGTTGGGTGGCGTCGAAGGCGTCGCCGTACTGTTGCTTCATCAGCGAGTCGGCGGCGCGCTGGAGCGCGGCGGGGTCGTCGTCGGCGGGCGCGGCGGAGGGTTGCGGCGTTGACGTCGCGGGTGCCGGCGCGGCTTCGCGCTTGCACGCGCTCAGGCCCGCGGCGGCCAGCAGTGCGGCGGTCGCGGCCGCAGCGAAGGAGGGTAGGCGGGGCGCGGAATTCATGCGGGCAGTCCTTGTGCGATGCGGTCTGCTCGAACGATACGGCGGCCGGCGAGGCGCCGGCAATCGCATAAGTTCACAGCGGGCATTGGCTCAGAGCAGTCGCTGGCGCAGAGCAAGCATTGGCTCGCGGCGGTCGTTAGCCCATCGCGGGCACTGGCCCGTCGCCGATCGCGTTCACGACGACGCGGCACGATCGCGCGCGGCCTCGATGAACGCCATCAACAGCGGCCGCCCTGGCAGCAGTTCGGGAAAACGGTGGTCGTGGAATTCCGGGTGCCATTGCACCCCAACCACGAAGCCGTCGCCGCGGCCGCGCACGCATTCGACGATGCCGTCTTCCGACCATGCCTCGGCTTGCAGGTCCGCGCCGATGCGCTTGATGCCCTGGTGATGGATCGAGTTGACCTGCGGCTGCGCCACTTGCGGATACAGCGCCGCCAGCCAGCCGTCCTCGCGCAGGCGCAGGGCGTGCTTGTGTTCGTCGTACTGGGCCGGGATGTAGTGCTCGGCGCGGGTGGCGCCGGCGCCGACCAGGTCCTGGTACAGGCTGCCGCCGTGGGCGACGTTGATCAGCTGCATGCCGCGGCACACGCCCAGCACTGGCTTGCCGACCTCGACGAAGGCGCGCAGCAGGCTCAGTTCGAAGCGGTCGCGGTCCGGGTCGGTGGTCATCAGCAATTCGCTCGGGCGCTCGCCGTAGGCGACCGGGTCGATGTCGGCGCCGCCTTGCAGGATCAGGCCATCGAGCCCGCCGGCGTAGTCGCGCACCGACAGGTCGGTGGCCTGCACCGCGCCTTCGGCGTCGACGGTGGGGATCATCACCACCAGCGCGCCGCCGCTCATGACCCAGTGCGCCATCGATTGCTCGAGGTATTGCAGGGTCTTGTTGCGGAAGCCGTATTCCGGCGGCAGGTTGCGCATCAGGCGCGGGGACAGGCCGATCAGCAGTTTGCGGGCAGTCGTGGGCATGGCGGGCATCAGTGGGCAGCGGTGGCGTGGGCCGGCGTTTCGGCGGGCACGGTGGCGTGCAGCAGCCAGTCGACCACCGCCTTGAGCGCGGTGTTGCGGCTGGCGCCTGCCTGGCGTTGTTCGCGATAGATCGCCAGTTGCGCGTGCGCGCTGGTGCCGCGCGCGGCGAGCACGTCCAGGTGCGCGAGCGCGTCGGCGCAGCCGAGCGCAGCGGCGTCTTGCGCGATCAGCGCGCGCAGGCGCTGCAACTGCGCCAGCGCCGGTTCGAGCCGGCCGTGGGCGTCGAGGAATTCGGCCTGCAGGCCCGAGCGTTTGGCCCGCCAGCGGTTCTCGTCGATGAGCCGGCGCGTGGCCGCGTCGCACGGCGGCGCCGGCGCCGGGTGGCGGACGATGTGGCGCATCAGGCAGCGGAACAGCGCGGCGATGGCGATGCTGTCGTCCAGATGGGTGCAGGCGTCGGCGATGCGCAGCTCGACCGTGGGGAAGTTCGGCGAAGGCCGGATCGCCCACCACAGCGAGCTGGCGTCGGCGATCGCGCCGGCGCGCACCAGCACCTGGGCGAAGGCGTCGTACTCGGCTTCGCCAGCGAAGAAATCGGGAATGCCGGTCCGCGGCCATTCGTCGTACATCGCCTGGCGGTAGCTCATCAGCCCGCTGTTCCAGCGGTCCCAGAACGGCGAGGAGGTCGACAGCGCCAGCAGCAGCGGCAGCCACGGCATCGCCCGGTTCATCGCCTGCACCCGGTCGATGCCGTCGGGCAGTTGCACGTGCACGTGCAGGCCGCAGACCTGGCTGCGGCGGGCGACGATCTGGAAGTCCTCGACCAGTTGCCGATAGCGCGGCTTGTCGGTCTGCGCCTGCTCGCGCCATTGGCCGAGCGGATGGGTGCCGGCGGCCAGCAGCGCCAGGCCGTGCTCGTGCGCGAGCGCGCCCAGGCCGCGGCGCAGTTCGCCGAGCTGGCGGCGGGCCTGGCCGAGGTCGCATTGCACCGGCGAGGCGATCTCGATCTGCGCCTGCAGCAGCTCGCTCTCGATGCTGTCGCCGAACTCGGCGCGGGCGCGCTTGAGCAGCCGCGCGGGCACTTGCGCGGCGAGCAGGCGGCTGTGCGGGCGCACGAGGAAGAACTCTTCCTCGATGCCGAAGCTGTAATCGCACTGCGCGCTCATCGCAGGCGATCCCGGGACTGCGGACGGGTCGGGTTCTTCATGGGGGAAACTTAACGCGATGAACGCTAAGAATCCGTTGAAGCGGTGCGAGGGCTTCAATCGCATCCGTGAGCGCGGCGCGATTGGGGCGGTTCCTGTAGGAGCGGCGCGAGCCGCGACCGCGACAACGCAACTGCGACGAAAGCCGCGCCGTAGCTGTGTTGTCGCGGTCGCGGCTCGCGCCGCTCCTACAGGGGCTGCGGATGGCTTACTTCAGCGGCAGGCAGATCGCGGTGCGCCATTGTTCCGGCGGCAGGCTGTGGCTGTCGTTGAGGTATTCCTCGTACACCGGCGCGTCGCCGGCTTCTTCGCCGCTGGCCGGCAGCCATTGGCAGAACAGCCAGTCGTAGGCGCGCTGCAGTTCGCTGTAGGGGCCGGTGTGCACGACCACGGCGTGGCGGCCGCCGGCGATCTCGACCCAGCGCATGTCCGCGCCCGGCGCGGTGTTGGCCGGCACCGCCAGGCAGGCGTCCGAGCGCAATTGCTCGGCCGGCGTGTCGTTGGGGCTGTCGTAGTAGATGCCGAACGCGCGCACCGGTTGCGCGCCGAGCAGGCCGGCGGCGCCGGCCCAGCCATACAGGCGTTCGAACACGGCGCCGATGCCGTTGTAGTCGCCGCGGTGCGGCGCGGCGACGGCGCGGACGGGGGCGAGGGTGGAAATCTGCGCGGTGTACATGAGGCTCTCCAGGGTCGGGTCGAAGTCCGCGCGGGTCAGCGCGGGCGGGGCGGCACGACGCTTGCGGAACGCCGCCGGAGTCTGCTCGTAGGCGGCGCCGAACGCGCGGGTGAAGGCGGCGACGCTGGCGTAACCGGCGCGCTGGGCGATGCGCGCGATGCTGTGCGGGCTGTGCAGCAGTTCGTGCGCGGCGCGGTGCAGGCGCAGCCGGCGCTGGGTGCTGGCGATGGTCTCGCCCATCAGGCCGCGATAGACGCGGTGGAAGTGATAGGGCGAGAAATGGCCGGCTTCGGCCAATTGCGCCAGGGTCAGCGGCTGGTCCAGGCGCTGGGCCAGGAACGCCACCACTTTCTCGATGCGGGCGCTGTACTGCTCGAAGGTGGTGCTGCGGACCAAGGCGTTGCTCCGTCGTCGTCGTGCCGCGCCAGGATGCCGGCGCGGAATTGATCGAGGTTGCGCAGTTGCGGCGCGACGGGCGGGAGGATAGCGGGTTTGCGCTGGCGAACGCGGGCGGCGGGTGGGCGCCGGGTCGCACCGCATCGCCGCGTTGCGGGGCAGTAAAAACGCAGCGCCCCGCGTCGTCGCCGACGCGGGGCGCTGTGCACGGGCGTTAGCGCGAGGCTCAGTCCACCGTCACCGCGGTGAACGGCGTGCGGCCGCGCACGTTGATCGTCGACGGGGTCGCGGCGGCTTCCACCTGCACGCCGATCAGGCCCAGGCCGCCGACGTTGACGCTGCCGCCCAGGGTCAGCTGGACCGGCTTGTGGGTCACGCTGACGTCGCGGCTGCCGACGCCGGCGGTGGCGACGCTGTTGAGGGTCAGCGCGCCGCCGACCGGCACTTCCACGGTGATGCCGAGCACCACCAGGCGGATGCTGCCGCCGACCGGCACGCGGAAGTTCTGCGGCAGCGGCGTCGGCACGGTGATGACGTTGCCGCCGGCGATGCGCACGTTGGCGACGTCGGCGCTGGCCTGGCACTGCAGCACGGTGCTGCCGGTCAGCGAGTCGCACGACAGCGCGCCGCTGGCGCCTTCCAGCGCGACCAGGTTCTGCACCAGGCTCAGGCCGGCGACGCTGGAGCGGCCGTCCAGCGCGGTGGCGCCGCTGAGGTTGGTGTAGTCGGCGCGCTGGCGGGCGACGTCGAGCTTGACCACGCTGACCAGGCCGAGCAGGCCGATGTCGAGGCCGAGCGCGCTGTTCTCCTTGTTGCCCGGGGCGGTGACCTGGGCCTGGCCGGTGCACGGCAGCGGCAGGGTGGTGTTGAGGCCCAGCACGGTGACGGTGACGCCGCCGCTGAGCGCGCAGGCCTTGGCCCCGGCCGACACCACTTCCGCGCTCTGCGCGCTGGCTTGGGTGGCGACGAAGGACAGGCCCAGGGCGCAGGCGAGGGCGCTCAGGCGGACGGAGCGGAGGATGCGCTGATTCATGATGAGTACCTGCTCGGTGGAGGTGTAGGGATGGAGTTGCGTCGCATCGGCGCCGCGCGCACGCGCCGCCGTCGGCGCAGGCGCGCCGCAGCGTTGGCGATGGACGAGGCCGCCGATGACTCCCCTGTGGCGCGGCGCGGCCGTGGCCTCGCCGCAACTGCTGCATGGCGCGGATCCGGCCGGGGCCGGGCCTGGCGCAACTGAACAACGGCCCGCGCGGGGCCGGGGTGTAAGCGCGCATCCGTTGCGTCGCGGCGCCATGCCAGGGAATGCCGGCGCCGCTCGGTTGGAGCGCGCACAGAGTAGGAAAGCCGGTGCCGGCGAATCCTTGATGTTTCGCGCATTAGCCGCCGGGCTTAGTTCCGCTTTGCCGATCTGCGATGGATTAGGCGCTGGGCATGTGCGCGAAGCGCGCTTGCGAGTTGCGCCGCGCTTGCAATTCGATGCGCGCGCGCAGCGGGCGTGTGCGTGCGGTTGGCCTGCGGGCGTGATCGGTGGCCGCGTCGTTCATGCTCGCGCGCATCGGCCGCGCGCGAATTGTTTTCCGCGTTGGAATCGCGTTTTCGATTGCGCCCAGTACCGATGCGTATTCGAAGCCGCGCATGCGACGACGCGCTGCGGCCGCGTGCGAACGCGCGCAGCGCTCAGGATTGCGCGAGCGAGAATGAGCGAAGGTGAGCGCGCCGCAGCCGCGCCTCGTCGGCTGCTTCGCGTTCGCTCTGGCTCAGGGCCAGCGGCAGCGCGCGGCCTTGCGCGGCCGATTCGGCCGCCGCTTCCAGCACCGCCATCAGCGCCACCGCCTGCTCCGGCGGCACCGGGTTGTCGGCGCGGCCGGCGACGGCGTCGCGCACCGCGGCGTAGAAGCGGCGCTGGTCGCCGGCCGGGGTCGGCCAGTGCCTGGCTTCGGCCGGGCCGAACCACTGCAGCGGATCGGAATCCTCGCCCCAGCCGGGCGCGCCCGGGATCAGGCCGGCCAGCAACTGCGCTTCCTGCGGATCGGCCTGCACTTTGACCACGCTGCCGGCGTCGCCGTGGACCACGAAACGCCGGGCGCCGCCGGCGGCGAGCATGCCGGCGTGCAGGATCGCGCGCAGGCGCGGATATTCCAGCACCACATGCGCCCAGTCGGCGACCACCGCGCCGTCGCGCTGCACCGCCAGGCTGGCGAATACGCGCTCGGGCAGGCCGAACAACTGCAGCGCCTGGTCGGCCAGATGCGGGCCCAGATCCCACCACACCCCGGTGCCGGGGCCGGCCTGCTCGCGCCAGCGTTCGCGCACCTGCGGGCGGAAGCGGTCGATATGCGATTCGAAGTGCGCGATCGCGCCGAGCCGGCCGGATTCGATGGCCTGCTTCACCCCAAGGTAATCGCTGTCCCAGCGCCGGTTCTGGAACACCGACAGCAGCCGGCCGTGGCGCTGCGCCAGCGCGGCCAGTTCGCGCGCCTGCGCCAGATCCAGGGTGAAGGGTTTGTCCACGACCACGTGCTTGCCGGCGGCCAATGCGGCGCGCGCGAGCGGGGCGTGGCTGTGGTTGGGCGTGGCGATGACGATCAGGTCCGCGCGCGGATCGACCGCGGCCTGCAGCGGGTCGGCGACGACCGCGGCGGCGGGGAAATCGGCGCCGACCTTGGCCGCGTCGCTGGAGCCGATCAGCGCCAGCTCCAGCCCCGGCGTGGCCGCGATCAAGGGCGCATGAAAGGTCTTGCCGGCGAAGCCGTAGCCGATCAGGGCGACGCGGAGAGGGGCGGTTTCGCTCATGGCGGCGAGGGTCGGTTCGGGGGACGGCCCACCTTGCCGGATCGCGCCGCGCGCGGCCAGCGGCTACGACCATCCGGTCTTTGCCGAACCGGCCCGGGATCGGGTATCAATGCACCACCTCCCCCCAATCCGGACATGCCGATGAGCGCAGCCGCCCAGGCCACGGTCAATTCTCCCTCGCGGGTCCTGTTCGCGAGCCTGATCGGCACCACCATCGAGTTCTTCGATTTCTACATCTACGCCACCGCCGCGGTGCTGGTGTTCCCGCAGCTGTTCTTCCCCTCGGCCGATCCCAACACCGCGCAGCTGCAATCGCTGGCCGCGTTCGCGCTGGCGTTCTTCGCCCGCCCGGTCGGCGCGGCGCTGTTCGGCCACTTCGGCGACCGGGTCGGGCGCAAGGCCACGCTGGTGGCGGCGCTGCTGACCATGGGCCTGTCGACGGTGGTCATCGGCCTGCTGCCGACTTATCACAGCATCGGCATCCTGGCGCCGATCGCGCTGGCGCTGTGCCGCTTCGGCCAGGGCCTGGGCCTGGGCGGCGAGTGGGGCGGGGCGGTGCTGCTGGCGACCGAGAACGCACCGCCGGGCAAGCGCGCCTGGTACGGCATGTTCCCGCAGTTGGGCGCGCCGATCGGCTTCTTCCTGTCGACCGGCATCTTCCTGCTGCTGACCGATCTGATGGGCGACAAGGCCTTCTTCGCCTGGGGCTGGCGCATCCCGTTCCTGGCCAGCGCGGCGCTGGTGTTCGTCGGCCTGTGGGTGCGCCTGCGCATCAGCGAGACGCCGGCGTTCCGCAAGGCCATGGACCATCACGAGCGGGTCAAGGTGCCGATGCTGAGCGTGCTGCTCAAGCATCCCGGCGCGCTGATCGCCGGCACCTTCTGCGCGCTGGCGACGTTCGTGCTGTTCTACCTGATGACGGTGTTCGCGCTGGGCTGGGGCACCGCCCACCTGGGCTACACCCGCCATCAGTTCCTGCTGCTGCAGCTGGGCAGCGTGCTGTTCTTCGCCGCGATGATTCCGCTGTCGGCGGTGTTCGCCGACCGCAAGGGCCGGCGCATCGCGATGATCGTCTCGACCCTGGCGGTGATGCTGTTCGGCGCGTTCTTCGAGCAATTGTTCGTGGCCGCGAACCCGTGGGGCGTGTTCGCGTTCCTGAGCCTGGGGCTGGGCGTGATGGGGCTGACCTACGGGCCGCTGGGCACGATCCTGGCCGAGATGTTCCCCACCGCGGTGCGCTACACCGGCGCCTCGCTGGCGTTCAACTTCGCCGGCATCCTCGGCGCCTCGCTGGCGCCGTCGATCGCGATGTTCCTGGCCCAGAGCTACGGCCTGGCCTATGTCGGCTATTACCTCGCCGCGGCCGGCGCGTTGACCTTGATCGCGTTGTTGATGATGCGCGAGGACGAAGCGGCGGGATGAGCGCGGCGGCCGCGATGCGCGTCAGCGGTCGCGGCGGTAGACGTGGCGGGTCGCGCGCAGGCCCTTGGGGAACAGCTTGCGCACCCAGCCGCGCAAGGACGCGTCCGCGCGCAGCGCCAGGTCGCGCACGCGCTGCTCGGGGCGGCCGCGGAACGAGGTCGGATGGAAATAGTCGGCGTCGCCGACCGGGTGATCGGAAAAGTAGTAGTTCGACACGCAGCAGCGCGGACGCTCGCTGCGGTTGGCCGAGACCGAATGCCACGAGGTCCGGTCGGTCACCATCAACGCGAGCCGGTTGAAGCGGCTGACCACGGTGATCGGCTCGCCCTGCGGGCCGTGCGGCCACAGCTCCAGGTTGGCGCCGTCGGTTTCGCTCCAGTCCGGCGAGACGTAGTACAGCAGGTTCAGCACGCGATAGCGCTCGCGGTCCTTGTCGTGCGAATTGTCCAGGTGCGGATTGAGGAAGTGGCCGTGGCCCATGACCGAAATGCCGCCGGCGTAGAGGTGTTCGTCCGGATACAGCGAGCGCAGCCCGGTGATCGCGCGCACTTGTTCGAGCACGCCCGGCTGCTGGAACGCGAACACGATTTCCTCCAGCAGCCGATCGTGCCGGTCCATCTGCGCCGACACGTATTTGAGCTCGCGCAGGTTCTTGCGCAGCATCATGCTCGCCGGCGGCGGAAACGCCGCGTGGATGCGCTGGGCCAGTTCCGGCGGCAGCAGATCGTCGACGAAGCAATGGCGGATCGACGCATGCCCGCGCCACTGCGCCTGCATGTCGGCGGCTTGGGCGATGAGGCGTTGTTCGATCAGGCGGCCGATCTCGATGCGGTCCATGGCGTGAGCTGAGGTGCGACGGAAGCCGCAGATTCTAACCGTTAGCGGACGGCCGGCGTCGGCGCCGGAACGGCCGGGCCGCGGGCGTTGTGTATCGAGACTGTAGTTTGTGCTGGTTCAGGGCGGCTGCGGCGTTGCCGGCGCTAGGCCTTGAGGCCTTCGACGGCCGTGGCTGCGCAGCCGGGCAAGGCTTGGGTTGCGCGCCGCAACGGTGCTCCGGCCGCGGCTGCGGCCGCGGGCGCGATCCGCTCGACGCGGTTCGGGGCAGGCGCCGCGGACCGGGCATGCCAGCGGTTTAGCCGCGGTTACAACATCGCAGTCGTGGCCGGCGCCGAACTGCGCGGGTCTCAGCGCGCGCCGGCGGATTCGATCTCCTGCGCGGTCAGGTACAGGCGCAGGTCGAATTCGAGCTGATGGTAGTCCGGGCTCATGTGCGCGCACAGCTGGTAGAAGCCCTTGTCGTGCTCGCGGTGCTTGAGGTGGGCCAGCTCGTGCACCGCGATCATTTCCAGGAACGGCGCCGGCGCGTCGCGGAACAAGGTGGCGATGCGGATCTCGCGCGCGGCCTTGAGCTTGCCGCCTTGCACGCGCGAGATCGCGGTGTGGGTGCCCAGGGCGTGGCTGACCACGTGCAGCTTGTTGTCGTAGATCACCTTGTTGAGCGGCTCGGCCTTGCGCATGTAGCGGTCCTTGAGCCCCACCACGTAGGCGAACAAGGCCTTGTCGTCGCGCACGGCATGGCTGCCGTGGTCGTAGCGCTTGCGCAGGATCTCGCCGAGCTTGCCGGCGTCGATCAGCGACTGCACTTGGGTCAGTACGTGCGGCGGGTAGCCGCGCAGGTAGCGGAGCGGGTCCATGCGCGCACGATACCTTAGGAGCTAGGAGCTAGGAGCTAGGAGTTAGGAGCGAGGAGCGAGAAAAGCCCGCTGTGGCGCTTGCTTTCGCTCATTCCTCACTCCTGCGCGTTCGCTCCTGGCTCAAGGCCTTCCCGCAGCCGGCGATGCGGTCATGGCCGGTACTCGACCCGCAGCTTCGCGCTCGCCCCGCGCTCGATCCACAGGTAGTTCGTCGCCGCGGGCGGTTGTTCGAAGCGCAGGCGCAGCTGGGTGCGGCCGGTGCGGTCGATCGCCGCCAGGCCGGCGGCGTCGAACGCGCTGGAAGTCTGCCGGCCGCCGCTGAAACGGGCCAGCTCGGCGACCGCGCTGGCGTCGGCCGCGGCGGCGTAGTCGCCGGCCTCGATCGCGCAGCCGCCGAAGCAGCCGCGGCGCGCGTCGATCAGCAGGCGGTTGCCGGCCGGCTGGCTCCACGGGTCGCCGTAGGCGCTGCCGAAGCCGACGCTGAGCGTGGCGGCGAGGATCTGCGCGCCGTCGGGCAGGGCCGAGGTGTCGAACGACAGCACGCTGCGGTTGTGCTTGCCGTCGGCGCCGCGGCCGCTGGCCAGGCCGTAGGTCGCCTCCAGCGTGCCGATCGCGGCGGCGCTGCCGTCGGCGTTGGCCTTGACGTAACCGTCGTTGCCGTCTTCGTTGTCGAACTCCATCGTCAGCGGCGCGCTGCCGCCGCCGCTGACCTGCACCGCGATCGCCGCCGACGAGGCGCTGTTGCCGGCCAGATCGAACGCCCGCGCCTGCAGCGTGTGCGCGCCGTTGCCGGCGTTGGCGCTGTTCCATGGCAGCGAATACGGCGCGCTGGCATCGCTGCCGAGCAGGGCGCCATCGAGCAGGAACTCGACCCGCTCCACGCCGACATCGTCGCTGGCCTGCGCGGCCAGCGTCACCGTGCCGCTGACCTGGGCGCCGTCGGCCGGCGCGGTCAGCGCGACCTGCGGCGGGTTGGGGTCGAGATCGTCCAGGCCCCAGAAGCGCGCGATGTAGTAGCTCGAGCAGATGTTGACGTCGAGGATGTAGGCGCCGGCGGCGCCGCACTGGGTTTCGCCGCTGCCCGGATCGACCGGCACGCCGTGGCCCATGCCGGCGACGGTGTAGGTCTCGACCCGGGCGCGGCCGGCGGCGTCGCGATAGACCTTGTGCGGCACGCCGGCGAGGTTGTCCTGCACGTCGGGCGTCTGGTCGATGCCGTGGACGTTGGTCCACTGCTGCATCAGTTCGCTCTGGTTGATCGGCCGCACCAGGTAATCGGCGTCGCCCTGCCACAGCGACACGATCGGCCACGGCCCGGTGTGGGCGCTGGCCGCGCGCACCTTGTCGCCCCATTGCTGTGGGGTCAGGTCGCTGCCCGGCGACATGCACGAGAACGCGGCGCTGGACGAGGTCGCGCAGCGGTACGGAATACCGGCGACGATGGCGCCGCCGGCGAACACGTCCGGATAGGTCGCCAGCAACGCGGCCGCCATCGCGCCGCCGGCGGACAGGCCGGTGACGTAGACCCGGCTGGCGGAGACGGCGTGGTCGGCGCGCATTCGGTCGATCATCTGCTTGACCGATAGCGCCTCGCCCTGGCCGCGGGTGGTGTCGGCGGTTTCGAACCAGTTGAAGCAGGCGCTGGAATTGTTGGCGCTTTGCTGTTGCGGCAGCAGCACGGCGAAGCGCCAGCGCTGGGCCAGCATCTCCCAGCCGGTTTCGTTGTCGTAGCTGGCCGCGCTCTGCGAGCAGCCGTGCAGCGCCACCACCAGCGGCGCGTCGGCGGGCAGGTTCGGCGGCACGTAGGCGAACATGCGCAGGTTGCCGGGGTTGCTGCCGAAGCCGGCGACTTCACTGGAGGCGAAGGCGGGCGCGGCGCAGCAGACGCCGGCGAGCAGGACGGACAGCGACAGCCAGCGGGCCGCGCGGGGCGCGGACCGGTGCAGCGAGCGGACGGCGGACATGCGGCGCTTCCCCAGGCCGGAACCGGCTCCGGCGTGGCGGCAGTGAAGCGCCGCGGCGCGCGCGGCGCCATCGTCCGATGGGGCAAGCTGCGGCGCAGCATCGGCTGTTCGGCGACGGAATCTCCCTGTAGGAGCGACGCGAGTCGCGACCGCGGCAACGCAACTACGCCGAAGCTTGCGTCGCAGCTGCGTTGCCGCGGTCGCGACTTGCGTCGCTCCTACAGGGGCTTCGGGTCGATTACGCAAGCCCTGTAGGAGCGACGCGAGTCGCGACCGCGGCAACGCAACTACGCCGAAGCAAAACGTTCGCGACTTGCGTCGCTCCTACAGGGGCTTCGGGTCGATTCGCGGTAGCGGCCGGATCGGCGTGCTTGGCCGGGCAGTACGACTGTAGGAGCGGCGCGAGCCGCGACTGCGATAACCCAACTACGTCGAGACTCGCGTCGCAGTTGCGTTGTCGCGGTCGCGACTTGCGTCGCTCCTACAAGGGGCTTCGGGTGGGCCGGGTCAGAAGCTGGACAGGCCGCTGGCTTCGGCGATGCGGTACCAGATCTTGCGCAGGGTCGAGTCGTCGGCGTATCGGGCGTAGTCGGTGCTGATCGTGCGGCCGCCGCTGTTGCTCCAGCTCTGCTCGAAGTACGTCTGCGCCTGCCGCGCCACCGGCGCGTCCTCGAGCGCGACCACGCGCGCGCTGGATTCCAGGTTGTAGTCGTCGAGGTTGCGGCGGGTGTAGTTGGCCGAGCCGGCGATCAGTTCGATCTTGCCGTCGCTGCCGCTGCGCAGCAGCAGCTTGGCGTGGCATTGCTCGCCGTGGGTGTCGCACCAGCGCAGCGGCACGCCGGCGGCGGCCAGTTCGGCGGCGACCTGACGGTTGGGCACGCCGTTCTTCTTGCGGCCGAATGCGTCCTCGTTCGGGTCCAGCAGTACCCGCACGCTGACCCCGCGCTTGTGCGCGGCGGTCACCGCGTCGACCAGGCGGCGATGGGAGAAATAGAACACCGCGATATCGAGCCGGTCGCCGCCGCGGGCGTCGTCGACCGCGGCGAGCAGGGCGTCGCGGATCCGGCCTTCGGTCAGCACCTGCACGCGCGGCGCGCTGGTGGTGTCGACGATGCTCTCGCGCGGAACCGAAGCCGGCAGCGCGCGCGGCCACGCTGCGCCCGACAGCGCTGCCACCGCGCGCTCGCTGGCCAGCAGGTCGAGCGCGGCGGCGCCGCTGAAGCGTAGGGCGACGTTGCCGTGCAGGCTGCTGGCGTCGTGCGGATTGGCCGAGGCGACCAGCGCGGTCCAGTCCTGGCCGTCGTCGACGACCAAGGTCTTGCGGTGGTTGGCGTTGAGATTCAGCAGCGCCAGCCAACTGCGCAGGCCGACCTTGCCGGAGCCGAGCGGATTGGGCAGCCAGCCGCCGTCGCTGGCGTTGCCGGCCCAGCGGCAGCACAACTGCCACAGGCCCGACCAGGCCGGGTTCGGCGTGCGCAGGCGGGCGAGGTCGGTGACCACGACCTCCACGCCAGCTGCGCGCAGCGCGTCGAGATGCGGCGAGGCGCGGCCGCCGTAGACGGTGTTGATCGGGTCGGTGATCAGCACCACGGTCAGCGCGGGCACCGCGCGCTTGCGCGCGATCAGCGCGTCGGTGAGTTCCTGGCTGAGCTTGCGGTAGTGCGCCGGGCCAGCGTTCTCGCTGCCGAAATCGTTGAACAGGAACTGGTCGGCGACGATCGCGCGGCGGGCCTGGCCGATCAGGCGCAGCGCTTCGTCGAACACGTGCTGGTCGCTGTGGCGCGCGCCTTGCGGGTCGGTCCAGGTGATGTCGGTGAGCAGGGCGACGTCGCGCGCGCTGCGCAGCGGGCCGGCGACGCCGATGCCGGCGGGCAGCGGCTTGTAGACGTGGTAGACGCCGCTGGCGACCCAGGCCAGCAGGCACAGCGCGAGCAGCCAGCGCAGCTTGCGGCGGAAGGTGGAGGCGGGAGCGGTGTGGGGATCGGACGAGGCGGACATCGGTACTGCGGACTGGGCGGTTAGCCATGGTCGGGACAGCGGGCGGGTTGTGCAACCTTGCGGGTTTGCGGGGCGTGGCGGGCCCCTCACCCCAACCCCTCTCCCGCAGGCGGGGTGAGGGGCTGCGCTTGCGAGCCATCGGCTCGCGCAGCGCCGAACGCCCGAACGCTCTGCGTTCGGGCCGGGGTGCAGGTTGGGCTGAGGGCGCCCCAGGACACAAATCGGTCATCCACGCTCTCTAGGCTGGCAGGATGAACATCCTGATGCTCTCGGACGTGTACTTCCCGCGGGTCAACGGGGTGTCGACCTCGATCCGCACCTTCGCCCAGTCGCTGGCGCGCATGGGCCACGCGGTCACCCTGGTGGCGCCGGACTACGGCCCCGGCAGCGGCCAGGAACTGCACCACAGCGACGAGTTCGAAATCCTGCGGCTGCCGGCAAGGGTGATCTTCTTCGATCCCGAAGACCGCCTGATCCGCGCCCCCGAAGCGCGCCGGCTGCTGCCGCAACTGGCCCAGCGGCACTGGGACGTGATCCATATTCATACCCCGTTTCGAGCCCACCGCCTGGGGGTGAGCCTGGCCGAACTGACCGGCCGGCCGACGGTGGAGACCTATCACACCTATTTCGAGGAATACATCGGCCACTACCTGCCCTGGGCGCCGGTGGGGCTGCTGCGGCTGGTGGCGCGGCGGCTCTCGCGCATGCTCTGCCACGGCGTCGATCACCTGATCGTGCCGACCGCGCAGATGGTCGAGGTGCTGGACCGCTACGGCATCAGCACGCCCTCGACCGTGCTGCCGACCGGCATCGACCTGAGCGAGTTCGCCCACGGCGACGGTGCGCGCTTCCGCGCCGAGCACGGCATCGATGCGGCGCGGCCGACCCTGGTGACGGTCAGCCGGTTGGCGGTGGAGAAGAACATCGCCTTCCTGCTGCAGGTGGCGCGCCGGCTGGTCGTGGACTTCCCCGATCTGATGTTCATCATCGCCGGCGAAGGCCCGGACGCTGAGCGGCTCAAGCGTTTGTCGAAGGAGTACGGCCTGGACGCCAACGTGCGCTTCTTCGGCAACCTCGACCGGCGCACGACCCTGCTCGACGCCTACCGAGCCGGCGACGCCTTCGTGTTCGCCTCGCCGACCGAGACCCAGGGTCTGGTGCTGATCGAGGCCATGGCGCTGGGCGTGCCGATCGTCTCCACCGCGGTGATGGGCACCGCGACGGTGCTGCGCGATGCGCGCAGCGCGGTGATCAGCGAGGAAAACATCGAGGACTTCGCCGCGCACGTGGCGCAGGTGCTGCGCTCGCCGGAACTGCGCGCGCAGTTGTCCGCCGCCGGGCCGCAGGACGCGCGCGGCTGGAGCACGCAGGGCCTGATGGAGCAGGTGGTGGCGCTGTACCAGAGCCTGGCGCAGGCGGCGCCGCGCAAGCTCGCCGCGGCCGGGACGCAGGCGCAGACGGCGCGCTGAGCTTCGGCCTTCGTGCTGGCCTTGGCTGTTGTTGTGGGAGGGCCTTCAGGCCCGATGCCTTTCGCTCAGATCGCAGCGACCTGAAACAAGAGCATCGGGCCTGAAGGCCCTCCCACAACCGATCTTCAAGCCGCCGGCGCGACCCGCACCCGCGCCGCCAGCGCCAGCCCGACCAGCGCCAGCGCGAACGCGATCGCGAACCCGCAGGCATAGGCCAGCGCGTGCGAGCGCGTCAGCAGCGCCGCGAACAGCGAGCCGCCCGCGGCCAGCGCGGCGGCGGTGTAGATCGCATCGCCCAGATGCAGCGCCGAGGAATTGCGTCCCTGTTCCTGCGGCGGCGAGAGTTCCAGCATCAGCACCGACAGGGTCGGGTAAATCAGGCCCATGCCCAGCCCCGACACGATCCAGCCGCCGATGCCGAACCAGATCGGCGCATCCAGCAGCGCCAGCGCCGCCACCGCCGCGATGCCCAGCGCGATCATCGCCATGCCGGCCTGCAGGTAGCGCCACGGCCGCTGCGCGTGGGCGCTGCGGCCGCGCAGCCACGAACCGGTGGACCAGCCGATCGCGCCGAGGGTCAGCACCGCGCCGGCCCAGGTCGGCGACAGGCCGCGCTCGGACGACAGCAGCAGCGGGATGTAGGCCTCGGTGAGGAAGTAGGAGCCGGCGGCGATGCCGCGCAGCGAGACCACGGTGGGCAGGCCGCGCGCGGCGCGCAGCGCACCGGCCGGCAACAGCCGCGAGGCAGCCAGCAACAACGCCACGGCTGCCGGCAGCAGCCACGCCAGCGCGCTCCAGCCGCGCTGTTGCCCGCCGTAGTGCAGGGCCAGCAGGCTGGCAGTGGCGAGCAGCGCCCACGGCAGCCGCAGCGCCTCGCCGGGGCGAGGCGGTTCGGCCTGCGCGACCGGGCCCAGGCCGCGCAGCGCCGGCAGCACCCAGCACGCGGCCAGCGCGGCCACCGCCGGCACCGCCAGGAACACCCAGCGCCAGCCGACGTGCTCGACGATGGCGCCGCTGATCGCCGGGCCGATCACCGCCGGCAGCACCCAGGCCGCGGCGAACGCGGCGAAGATCTTGACCCGCAGCGCCGGCGGATAGACCCGCCCGACCACCACGTACAGCGCCACCGAGATCAGGCCGCCGCCGAAGCCCTGGATCACCCGTCCGGCGACCAGCCAGCCCATCGCCGGCGCCAGCCCGGCCACGATCAGGCCGAGCGCGAACCAGGCGATGCCGTGGCGCAGCGGCGCGACCGGGCCGCGCGCATCGGCCCAGGGCCCGGCCGCGACCATGCCGACCACGCTCGCGGCGAGGGTGCCGGCGAAGGCCAGCGCGTACAGCGGCAGGCCGTCGAGCGCGCGCGCCACGGTCGGCATCGCGGTGGTCACCGCCAAGGCTTCGAACCCGACCAGGGCCACCAGCGCGACCGCGCCGGCGGTGAGGCCGCGGTAGCGCGGCGCGAACAGGCTTTCTTCTTGCATGGACATCGCGGCGGGGCCTGCGGGCCCGGCGTCTTCTTCGGCGTGAGGCAGCGCAGTGTCGACGCTGCGCGCCGGGTTCGCCAACTGTTCGCCGGCACCGCCTCGCACGGACGCTCCCACCCCGGCCGATCCGCTCCGCTGCGCCAGCATGGGTTCGTCGGGGACCGGGATGGAAACGTCCGCGCCAGGCGGCGCGTCGCGGAGATTGTGGGGAGAACCTTCGGCGCCGTCGCCCTGCGACCCGATCACATGGCCCATCGGTTCCGAAGGCTCTCCCGACAACGTCCGCGCGTGCGGCTGCGCCGGGTCGCTGTTGCGTTCGCTCACGCGCTGAGCCTCAGCAGCGCCAGCGGCATGGCTTCGTAGACCATCAACACCACCCTGCCGCGCGCCGGGCCGCGCTCGACCGCGCGGTGCGCTTCGGCGGCGCGGGTCAGCGGGAACATCTCGCGCACCGGCACCAGCAGGCCGTGGCGCTGGTGCATCGTCACCAGTTCGGCCAGGCGCTCGCGGCTGCGCGCGCTGCGCAGTTCGGCCAGGCCGTAGCGGGGCGACAGGCTTAGCGCGCGCTGCGGTGCGGCCAGCGCCAGCCACGGCGCGAAATCGTCCTGGCCGCAGGCATCGAACAGCGCGTCCACGCCGTGCGGCGCCAACGCCCGTACCTGTTCGACGCCGGTGTTGTCGTCGTTCACTGGCTGCGCGCCGAGGCTGCGCAGATAGTCGTGGTCGGCTGCGGCGGCGGTGCCGATCACGCGCGCGCCCCAGGCCACCGCCAACTGCACCGCCACGCAGCCCAGCGCGCCGGCGGCGCCGTGGATCAGCACGGTCTGGCCGGCGCCGACGCCGAGCTGGCGCAGCGCGGCGTGCGCGGTCTGGCCGGTCGACGGCAGCGCGCCGGCCACCGCCCAGGTCATGGTGTGCGGCTTGTGCACGGCCTGGGTGGCCGGCACGGTCAGCGCTTCGGCGTAGCTCATCGCCGCGGCCCAGCCCATCACTTCGTCGCCGACGGCGAACTCGGCGACGCCGGCGCCGATCTGGTCGACCACGCCGGCGAATTCGTTGCCGAGTCGGTGCGGAAAGCGCGCGCGCGCGCCGCCTTGGGCGCGCGCGCTCAAGCCGCTGCGCAAGGCGATGTCGCTGGGCCGCACCCCGGCCGCGCGCACCCGCACGCGGATTTCGCCGGGGCCGGCCTGCGGCATCGGCAGGTCGATCGCGCGCAGCACTTCGGCCGCGCCGTAGCGGTCGAACACGACCGCCTTGACCCGGGGGGAGGGTGGCGGGGAATCGTTCGCGGGCATGCCGCTGCGCTGCGAGGCCATGACTTGACGCCTTGAAGAGACGAAGCGCAGCATAGAACCTGGACTTAAGTTGAGGTCAAGAGGTCGCGAGCGGTTTGTGCGCGAAAGTTCGCGCGGCGTATCGCCGCACCCCAGGGCCCGAAGCGAGACGAGGCATGAGCGTGGCGATGGAATTGAGCGTGGGGCAGGTGGCCGAGCGCTCCGGCGTGGCGGTTTCGGCGTTGCATTTCTACGAGGCCAAGGGCCTGATCCACAGCGTGCGCACGGCCGGCAACCAGCGCCGCTACAGCCGCGACACCTTGCGCCGGATCGCGGTGATCCGGGTCGCCCAGCGCGTCGGCATGCCGCTGGCGACGATCCGCGAAGCGCTGGACACGCTGCCCGATTCGCGCGTGCCGACCCGCGCCGACTGGACCCGGCTGTCGGCGGCGTGGAAGGACGAGCTGGAGCAGCGCATCGCCCACCTGACCTTGATGCGCGACACCCTGGATCAGTGCATCGGCTGCGGCTGTTTGTCGCTGGATCGTTGCCGGTTGGCCAATCCCGAAGACGCGCTGGGCGACCAGGGCACCGGCGCGCAGCGTTGGGCGACGGCGCTGCGCGAGAGCCGCGGCAAGCGCGGCGGGAAGCGGACGCGGGAGTGAAGTCGGCGGCGAGCCGAGCGCAAAGCGTCGGGCCTGAAGGCCCTCCCACAACAGCGGCCTGAATCGCGCGCGCTTGCGCGGCGGCCTCGGCTTTGGTGGCAAGGCCTTCAAGCCCAAACGCTTCGGCAGTTGTGGCAAGGCCTTCAAGCCAGAGGGCTTCGGCTGTTGTGGGAGGGCCTTCAGGCCCGACGCTTTTGTGCCCGCCGGCCGCGCACCCCGTACCATAGGCGCTTGTCCCCCACCTCGGTTCCGCCATGACCGTTTCGATGTACTCCGCCAGCGTCCCGGTGCTGCAACAGCTGCTCGGCAGCCTGGCCACGATCCTCGCCCGCGCCGAAGCCCACGCCAGCGAACGCAAGATCGACGCCGACGCCTATCTGCAGGCGCGGTTGTTCCCCGACATGTTCCCGCTGCTGCGCCAGGTGCAGATCGCCTGCGATTTCGCCAAGGGCATCGGCGCGCGCCTGGCCGACGTGCCAGTGCCGGTCTACGACGACAGCGAGCGCAGCTTCGAGGAACTGCAGGCGCTGATCGCCAAGACCCGCACCTTCCTCGACGGCCTGGAACCGGCGCTGTTCGAAGGCGCGGCCGAGCGCGAGATCGTGCTGCGCGCGGGTACGCCGAAGGAGCGCCGCTTCGGCGGCCACGACTATCTGCTGCGTTACGGCCTGCCGCAGTTCTTCTTCCACGCCACCACCGCTTACGCGATCTTGCGCAGCAACGGCCTGGAGATCGGCAAGCGCGATTTCATGGGTCAGTACTGAGGCTGCGCGCAGCGGTTAGCGCCGCTGCGCCGTGTTGCAAAAAAGCCCGCTTCGGCGGGCTTTTTCTTTGCTTGCGCGAACGCGGCGATGCAGCGCGCAAGCCGCCTGGATAGCGACTTCGAAACGGCGCGATCCGCAGTCACGCGAGCGACGAAAAAATCTCGTCGCAACCACATTTTTTTCGACCGCGTTCGCGCCCGGTCTCGGCCTGTGCGACGTGCGATTGCGATGATGTCTTCCCGTTGGCGGCAGGCGTTCGCGAACGGGTCCGGACCCAGCCAGGAACGCGTTCGCGATGGCGCGGCGCGCAAGGATGCGCGGTCCGGAGTCTGCGTACTCGACACCACCAGAAGGAGTTGGCATGCCGTACAAGAGTATCCAGGGGCCCCTCGCGTTGAGCCTGGCGCTGTTGGCGCTGGGAGCGGGCGCGATCGGTGCCCCGCAATCGAAGGATGGGCTGCTCGGTCTTTCCCTCAGTCAGGTCGTTTCGGCCGCCTCGGAGCAGGCGCGCCTGGAGGCGGCCGAACGCGACGCCGACCGCGCGCGTTTTCAGCGCGCGCTGATGCCGCGCGATCGCGACGCGGCGCTGGCGCCGATCGCGCGCGAACTGGCGCGCTTGCGCCGCTTCGAACCGCTGCGCGCGGGCGATGTGGTCACCCACAGCGTCGACGGCAAGGACTCGACCATCGTGCTGCGCGGCGCGGTCGGCAGCGGCGCGCCGCTGCGCTACAGCCTGGCCCAGGCGCCGCGCCACGGGCGGGTCACGATCGAACGCGATCGCGCGACCTACCGGCCGGATCCGGGCTTCGCCGGCGTGGACACCTACACCTATCGGGTGCAGGCCGGCGGCGCGAGCGCCGAGGCGGTGGTCGCGGTGACCGCGATCGGCGCGCGCAGCCTGCCGGCGACGGCCGCCGCGGCTTTGTAGGCGCCGCGCGAGCGCGCTGCGGCGCTTCGGGTTTTCGGCGTCGCCGCGCAGCGCGGCGGCGCCCGCAGGATCCCGCAGGTGCGGGGTAGGGGACGGCTCCCGGCGCCAGGCGCGCGAGCCGCTGCCGTCGTCGCCGGCGCCTCGCGCGCTGGCGCGGACGCTCCGCCGGCCGTCTCGTCGTGGTGACGGCCCGGCCGGGCGCGTGCGCAGTCGTCGCCGGGCGCGGCGACGGCGGCAGTCCCCTGGCATCGGCCGGCCGCGGCGTGCGCAGACGCATCGATCTGCGCCGTCGCGGCCGGTACGGGCCGACATTTTCTGCGCGCGATCGCGATCTGTTCGCGCCGCGCCGCAACGCGACACCGGGAACAGGACGTCTTTCATCCTCGTCAGTGATGGAAGCCGAGCGGGCAGGGACGCCCGCGACATCGGCGGCTCCGGCCGTCGCGCCGCTCTGGGCGCGGCGCGGCGGTCGGGGCCGGACGATGGGCGCAGAGCCGCACACATCCGAATGCAGCGGGCCTGCAGCCCTCGCGCCAGTTGCCGCCGTTGCGGCCGCGCTGCGCGGGCTGCGGGCCCGATCCGTTTACCGAGCTGCGGCGCAGCGCTGCGACGCCGCTCACGCATCGGGCGACCCGGCGCGCGCCGCCGCCGGTCGGCCGGACGAGCTCCGCCTTCGCCGGGGCTTGCATCCGCGCGCCGTCGCGGGGAGGATGCGGCCTCGGCTTTGGGGAGGCCCGCATCGATGGATCTGTTGACGCTCGATCACTTCGCTCCGTACGTGAACGAAACCTACGCCGCGCAGATCAACGACGGCGAAGTGCCGTTCGTGCTGGTCGAGGCGCGCGCGCTGAGCACCCAGCCGCAGCCGATGGCGGCGCGGGTGCCGTTTTCGCTGTTGTTCCGCAATGGCTCGGCGTTCCTGTTCCCGCAGCAGATGTACATGATGCGCCACGGCTCGATCGGCGAGGTCGGCATCTTCCTGGTCCCGGTCGCGCGCGAGCGCGAGGGGTTTCTCTACCAGGCCGTGTTCAACTGAGTCCGCGCGCGGCGCACCCAGTGCCGTAGACGACGTAGCGGCAGCCCTTTGTAGGAGCGGCGCGAGCCGCGACCGCGACAACCCAACTACGCCGACACTGGCGCAATGGTTGGGTTGTCGCGGTCGCGGCTCGCGCCGTTCCTACAGGGGGAAGCCGATCAGCCGGCGTGGTCGCGGCGATCCGCCCCGTCGCTCAACGCATATCCGCTTCCCAGCGCATCAGCGAATGCGTCGGCAAGGTGTCGGCTACGGCGAAGCCGAGCCGTTCGTACAAGCGGCGCGCGCCGTGATTTCCGTGTTCCACATGCAGGCGCATGCCGCGCCCGCGCGCGTGCGCTTCGTCCTGCGCCCAGCGGATCAGCGCGCTGCCAAGGCCGGCGCCGCGCGCGTGCGGGTCCAGGGTGATGTCGATCAACAGATGCTCCGGCGCGCTGCGTTGCAGGTAGATGCGGCCGACCGGCGCGCCGTCGCGTTCGACCACCAGGAACTCGCCGCGTTCGTAATGGCGGGTGTAGTGCAGGTGCTGCATCGCGAACTGCTGGTCGAGGAAGGCGGCCAGCGCCTGCGGCGGCCAGCCCATCGGCGCGAACTCGTGCGCGCGCAGCTGCCGGAACAGCGCGCGCAGCCAGCCGATGTCGGCGTCGGTCGCCGGGCGCAGGCCGATCCCGCGCCCCTCCAGGGGCGCGGGAAGGTCCAGGTGGCCGTCGCGCGGCGGCGGGAACGCCAGCGACGGCGCAGCCGAGAGCATGGCTTGCATGTCAGTTGAACGCCGGGAACACGCCGCGCAAGGCGATGCAGAAGTTCATCGCCAGATACGGCTGGCGGTTCTCGTGCGGCTGGCCGCCGCCGGCCGGCTGCAGCACGGTCGGCGCGAACGGCGCGTTGGCCGCGGTGCCGGCGACGAAGGCGCTCATGCTCGGCGAACCCAGCGAGTTGCCGGTCGAGGGCGAGGCCGCCTTCTTGCTGTCGGTGGGCTGGTTGTAGACGTTCAGCGAGTGGCTGTGCGCCGGCATCTCCAGGGTGCTCAGGGTGACCGCATTGACGCCGTAGGGCTCGCCGATGGCGTGCCGGGTCAGCCCCGGCCCCTGGCCCTGCTGGGTGGCGGCGCGATTGATGAAGTTGGGCAACTGGAACGTGGTCTGCCCGTTGCCGCCGTACTGGGTGCCCAGCAGCGAGAACAGCGCGGTGTTCTGCTGGATCGGCATGGTCACGCCGTTGCACACGGCCCAGTCGCGGGGCGCGAAGTTGAAACCGAAAATCTGGATTTGGCCGATGAAGGGTTCGGTCATGGGTATGTCCTCGATCTGCGGCCCGTCGCAGCGTGGTCGCCGGCGCGGGCCTGGGTGCGAATGGGTCAGCTTTGCGACGGGAACACGCCGTATTGCGCGATGCAGTACTGCACGGTCAGCGTCGGCATCTGGTTCTCGTGCGGCTGGGTGCTGCCGACCGAGCTCACCGAGCGGGCATCGGCGGCGAACGCCGTCGCGCCGCTGGTGTCGGTGACGTAGAGCACGTCGCCGTTGAGCGCGCCCAGCTCCAGCGTCGGCGCCGGCGTCTTGGCGGTAGCGGTCAACGTGGTCGCGACCAGAGTGTGGGTGTGCTGCGGCAATTGCAGGCCGTTCAAGGTGACCGATTCGGTGCCGGCGCGCTGGCCGAGCAGGTAATTGCTCAGGCCCGGCCCCTGACCTTGGTGGACCGGCACCCGGCCCTGCAGGTCGGGTACGCCGAAGGTGGTGACGCCGTCGCCGCCGTAGGTCGTGCCCAGCAGCATGAACAACGCTTCGTTCTCGGCGATCGAGACCAACTGGCCGTTGCAGGTAAACCAGCCTTGCGGCACGCGGCCGAAGCCGAACAGGCGGATCTCGCCCAGGTATGGCTGACTCATGAGAGATGCTCCAGAAAAGTAATGAAACGCACAGGAGGGGCCGCGATGCGGCCGGACGCTCGTTCGCGAGTCAGTTGCGCGAGGGGTAGACGCCGCTCAGGGCGATGCAGAAGTTGATCGCCAGATACGGCTGCACATTGGCGTGCGGCTGGGTGTTGCCGGACATGCCGATGGTGGCCGGGCTCAGCGGCACCTGGGCCCCGCCGGTGGTGGAGTACATCTCTTTGGTCGTGGTGCCGAAGTACATCCCGGTCGGGTTGCGGTTGTCGGCGGCGGTCGAGTTGCCGCCGAAGATATGGTTGTGGCTGGGCATCTGCGTCGACAGCAGGGTCACGTTCTCGACGCCGCCGGTTTCGCCCTGGTTGTAGGGCGTCGGGTTCCAGCCCGGATCGACCGAACTGCCGGCCCCCACCGGCGTGCGACTGCGCAGGTCGGGCAGGGCGAAGTTGGTGGTGCCGTTGCCGCCGTACTGGGTGCCCAGCAACGAGAACAGCGCCTGGTTCTGCGCGATCGGAAGGAGCTGCCCGTTGCAAAAGGCGAAATACTTCGGCGCGAACTGAAAGCCGAAGGTGGTGATCTGCCCCAAGAATACTTCTGTCATCTCTTCCCCCAGAGGTGTAACCGGGCGCCGTGCGCGCACCGGGACTGCGTGCCCGGAGCCTCGGCCGCACGCCCCGTCCGCGCACGGCGGGCGGGCCGGTCCGGCCAGGTTCGGGCATGGCGCATCAGCGCCATGACCTCGATTAACGAGAAGCGGGGCCGGATGCGGCCGCTTTTGCGTTCGATTTGCGTATCAGGTCAATGAAAGGGGTGTGCCAGGGGTCAATGGCACACGCGACCAGCTTCGCTCACGGGCACAACCCTGGCGGATTCGCGCACGAGGCGCGCCGGCCGGGGGTCAGGGGATAACAACATGCAACAGCAGTCGGCGCGGTTTGCGGGCGTTTCGCACGTCTCGCGCAGGGGACATTCGGCCGGAGCCAGCACCTGGCGACGCGGGTTGGCAGCGATTCTGATCGTCCTGGCCGGGCTGTGGTCGGCCGCGGCGGTGGCCGCGCCATCGATCCGGTGCCCGGTCATGACCCTGGCGGTCGCCAACGGCGGCACCGCGATCCTCGATGCCGACGCCTGCGACGGCGGCCCGCCGCCGATCGGCTTCGGCATCGGCACGTTGATCGCTCCGCCGGCGCACGGCAACGTGACGGTCAACCAGAGCACCGACAAGGTCACCTACACCCATAACGGCGACTCGGCCCTCACCGACACCTTCACCTTCGGCGACGGCGTCGGCGGCGTGGTCACGGTCAACGTCACCATCTCGCCGGCGGTCAGCCCGATCACGGTCAGTCCGGCGACGATCACGCCGACCCTCGGGGTGCCCTACAGCCAGGCGCTCAGCGCCACCGGCGGCGTCGCGCCCTATACCTATGTGCAGAACGTCGGCACCCTGCCGACCGGGCTGACCTTCAGCCCCGCGACCGCGACGTTCTCCGGCACGGTCCGCCAGCGCGGCAACTTCCCGGTCCAGGTCTCGATCACCGACTCGACCTCGCCGACGCCGTTGACCACGGTCAAGTCGTACACCATCGCGATCCCCAACGATCCGCACGACTTCACCCCGGCGGCGCTGCCGACCCTGTACCGCACCGGCAGCTACAACATCGCCCTGACCGGCAGCGGCGGCTACGGGCCGTACAACTACGCGATCGAAACCGGCGCATTGCCGGCCGGCCTGAGCCTGAGCGGCGGCGCGATCGTCGGTACGCCGACCGTGTCGGGCGCCTATAGCGTCACCATCAAGTCCACCGACTCCAGCCTGCCCGGCCCGGGCGTGCCGGCGGTCGCGTTCCGCACCCGCACCTACACCGGCACCGTGCTCGAGCCGCCGACGATCGTGGTCAATCCGGCCACCATCCCCGGCGCCACCGTCGGCGTCGCCTACAACCAGACCTTCACCGGCAGCGGCGGCACCGCGCCGTACACCTTCTCCATTTCCGCCGGCGCGCTGCCGGCCGGGCTGACCCTCAACACCACCACCGGCGCGCTGACCGGCACGCCGACCGCGGCCGGTACCTTCAACTTCACCGTGCGCGCGACCGACGCGACCAACTTCCCCGGCACCCGCGCCTACACCCTGACGGTGGCGCCGCCGGTGATCGTGATCGCGCCGCCCACCTTGCCCAACGGCACCGTCGCGGCCGCGTACAACCAGACCATCACCGCGTCCGGCGGCATCGGCCCGTACACCTACGCGGTCACCGCCGGCGCGCTGCCGGCCGGCGTGAGCTTGAACGCCAGCAGCGGCGTCCTGGCCGGCACCCCGACCGCGGGCGGCACCTTCAACTTCACCGTCACCGCGACCGGCACCAGCACTGGCGCCGGCGCGCCGCACACCGGTTCGCGCGCCTATGCCTTGGTGATCGCGCCGCCGACGGTGAACCTGCCGGCGACCACGCTGGCCAACGCCACCCAGGGCGTGGCCTACAGCGCCACGCTCAATCCCGCCAGCGGCGGCACCTCGCCGTACACCTATGCGATCACCGCCGGCGCCTTGCCGGCGGGGGTGACGCTCAACGCCGCCAGCGGCGCGCTGAGCGGTACGCCGACCGCCTCGGGCACGTTCAACTTCGCCGTTACCGCCACCGACTCCAGCACCGGCAGCGGTCCGTACAGCTCGGCGCCGCGCGGTTACGCGCTGCAGGTCATCAACATCCCGCCGGTGGCCAATGCGGTCTCGGCGACGGTGGCCTACAACAGCGGCGCCAATCCGATCACGCTCAACATCACCGGCGGCATTCCGGCGTCGGTCGCGATCGGCACCGCGCCCTTGCACGGCACCGCGATCGCCACGGGCCTGACGGTGACCTACCAGCCCACCGCGGGCTACGCCGGCCCCGACAGCTTCACCTACACCGCCACCAACACCGCCGGCACCTCGGCGCCGGCGACGGTGACGATCACGGTCGGCAACCCGACCATCACCGTGACCGCGTCGGGTCCGCTGACCGCCCAGATCGGTGCGGCCTACACCCAGACCTTCACCTGGAACGGCGGCGCCCAGCCCTTCACCGGCTACGCCGTCACCGGCCTGCCGGCGGGCCTGAGCATCACCGGCCAGAGCGCCAACAGCGTGACCGTGTCCGGCACGCCGAGCGCGGCCGGGTCGTTCACGCTCAACGCCAGCGCCACCGACGCGAGCACCGGCAACGGTCCGTTCACCGTCGGCCAGGCCTTCACCCTGTCGGTGTCGGCGCCGACCCTGACCCTGACCCCGGCCGCGGGCACGTTGTCGGCGACCTACGGCACGGCTTACAGCCAGACCTACGTCGCCGGCGGCGGCACCGCGCCGTACAACTACACGGTCAGCGCCGGCGCGCTGCCGGCCGGGCTGAGCCTGGACGCCGTCACCGGCGTGCTGTCGGGCACGCCGACGGTCACCGGCTTGTTCACCTTCTCGGTGCGCGCACGCGACAGCTCCACCGGCGCCGGCGCGCCGTTCGCGCGCACCCAGAACTACGTGCTGCAAGTCGCCGCGCCGAGCATCGTGGTGGCGCCGCCGACCCTGCCGGGCGCACAGGTCGGCGCCGCCTACACCGCCAGCGTCAGCGCCAGCGGCGGCATCGCGCCGTACACCTTCGCGATCCCGGCCGGCAGCGCGCCGCCGGGCCTGAGCATGGCCAGCGACGGCACCCTCAGCGGCACGCCGACGGCGGGCGGCAGCTTCAATTTCATGGTGATCGCCACCGACGCGCACGGCCAGACCGGCAACCGTGCCTACATCTTCACCGTCAGCGCCGCGACCGTGTCCGTGGCGCCGGCCACGCTGCCCAACGGCGGGATCGCCCAGGCCTACAGCCAGACGATCACCGCCAGCGGCGGCACCCCGGGCTACAGCTTCGCGATCACCGCCGGCAGCCTGCCGGCCGGGCTGAGCCTGAGCGCCGGCGGCGTCGTCAGCGGCACGCCGACCGCGGGCGGCACCTTCAACTTCACCGTCACCGCGACCGATTCGAGCACCGGCAGCGGCCCGTACACCGGCTCGCGCGCCTATACGCTGACCATCGCCGCCTCGACCATCGTGCTGCCGCCGACCACGCTGGCGCATGCCACGGTGGCCTCGGCCTATAGCGCCAGCCTCAATCCGGCCAGCGGCGGCACTTCGCCGTACCGCTACGCGATCTCCTCCGGCAGCCTGCCGGCGGGCATCACGCTGAGCACGGCCGGCGCGCTGAGCGGCACCGCCAACGCGCCGGGCACGTTCAACTTCAGCGTCGTGGCGACCGACTCCAGCACCGGCAGCGGCCCGTACAGCTCGGCGCCGCAGAGCTACGCGCTGGTGGTCGACGACATCAAGCCGGTGGCCAATCCGGTCAGCGTCACCGTCGCCTACGGCAGCGGCGCCAATCCGGTGACGCTCAACATCACCGGCGGCATCCCGGCCTCGGTCGCGGTCGCCGCCGCGCCGGCGCACGGCACCGCCGTCGCCAGCGGCACCTCGATCACTTACCAGCCTGCCGCCGGCTACTCCGGCCCGGATACCTTCACCTACACCGCGACCAACGTCGCCGGCACTTCGACGCCGGCGGTGGTGACGGTGAACGTGACCGACCCAAGCATCACCATCGCCACCTCCGGCCCGCTGACCGGGCAGGTCGGTACCGCCTACACCCAGACCTTCACCTGGTCGGGCGGCACCGCGCCGTACACCAACTACAACGTCAGCAGCCTGCCGCCGGGCGTGAGCGTCACCGCCACCGGCAACGACAGCGTGACCATCTCGGGCACGCCGACCGCCGCCGGCACCTTCAACCTGACCGCCAGCGCGCGCGATTCCAGCACCGGCAACGGGCCGTTCACCGTCGGCCAGCTGTTCCCGCTGACCATCGGCGCGCCGACCCTGTCGATGACCCCGGCCGCCGGCAACCTGCCGATGAACTACGGCGTCGCCACCAGCATCAACTTCGCCGCGGCCGGCGGCACCGCGCCGTACAGCTTCAGCCTCGCCGCCGGCTCGCTGCCGGTGGGCGTGACCCTGAGTTCGGCCGGCGTGCTGGCGGGCACGCCGACGGTGCCGGGCAACTACAACATCACCGTGCGCGCGCTCGATTCGAGCACCGGCGCCGGCGCGCCGTTCCGGATCGACCAGAGCTACACCATCGTGGTCGCCGTGCCGAGCATCGCGATCGATCCGCCGTCGTTGCCCAACGGCACCGCCGCGGTCGCCTACAGCGCGAACTTCAGCGCCACCGGCGGCGTCGCGCCGTACACGTTCTCGGTCCTGGCCGGCGCCTTGCCGATCGGCGTGAGCCTGAACACGGCCGGCGCGGTGTCGGGCATCCCGCGCAGCGACGGCAATTTCAGCGTGACCATCCGCGCCAGCGACAGCAACGGCCAGACCGCGTCGAAGATCTACACCTTCGCCATCGCCCCGGCGACCGTGGTCATCACGCCGGCGACCCTGCCCGGCGGCGTGGTCGGCACCGCCTACAACCAGAGCCTGAGCAGCAGCGGCGGCATCGCGCCGTACACCTACGCGATCGCCTCGGGCAACCTGCCGGTCGGTCTGGCCCTCAGCTCGGCCGGCGCGATCAGCGGCACCCCGACCACCGCCGGCAGCTACACCGCCAACATCCGCTCCACCGACGACGCCGGCTACAACACCACGGTGCCGTACACCATCGTCGTCGCCGACGCGGTGCCGGTGGCGGTCAACGACAGCGCCAGCACGATGTCGAACCAGCCGGTCACCATCAACGTGATCGCCAACGACACCGGCATCATCACCGCGGTCGCGGTGGCCTCGGCGCCGACCCACGGCACCGCCACCGCCAGCGGCACCAACGTGGTCTACACCCCGGCCAGCAACTACTTCGGCACCGATACCTTCACCTACACCGCGAGCGGCCCGGGCGGCACCTCCGCGCCGGCCACGGTGACGGTGACGGTCAACGCGCTGCCGGTGCCGGTGGGCCAGCCGCAGAACGTGACCACGCTGTCGACCCAGGCGGTCACCATCGACGCCGCCAACGGCGCCAGCGGCGCGCCGTTCACCGGCGTGACCCTGCTGACGCCGCCGAGCTCGGGCACCGCGGTGGTGCAGGGCACCACGCAGATCCTGTACACGCCCGCGGCCGACACCGCCGGCGCGATCGCGCTGACCTACACCCTCAACAACCCGTTCGGCCCGTCGGCGCCGATCACCTCGACCATCACCGTCAACCCGGTGCCGGTGGCCACGCCCAAGCGCGTGCGCACCGTCGCCGGCGCCACGGTCACGGTCGACCTGACCCAGGACGCGCGCGGCGGCCCGTTCACCGGCGCGGCCCTGGTCTCGCTGACCCCGGCCACCTCGGGCACGGCCACGGTCAGCGCCGCCAACGGCAGCTACAAGCTCAGCTACACCCCGGTGATCGGTTACTCCGGCGTGGCGGTGGCGACCTTCACCCTGAGCAATGCGTATGCGACCTCGGCGCCGGCGACGGTGGAGATCGACGTGGCGCCGCGCAGCGATCCGTCCAAGGACGCCGAGGTGCTGGGCATCCTCAACGCCCAGGCCGAGGCCGCGCGCCGCTTCGCCAGCGCCCAGATCGGCAACTTCCAAAAGCGCATGGAAGGCCTGCACGACGGCGGCACCGGCGGTTCGCGCTTCGACAACGGCCTGAGCTTCTCGGTCGACCCGCGTTGCCGCGACGGCGCGAGCCGCACCCCGGGCAGCGATTGCCGCAACCCGGACCTCGCCGACGAGCAGGCCGCGGCCGAAGGCAAGCCGCGAGTGGAAGGCACCGGCCCGCAGTACGGCTTGTGGACCGGCGGCACCATCGAAAGCGGCAACCGCGACGGCCGCGGCGGCGGTTCGGGCGGGCTGGACTTCAAGACCAGCGGCATCAGCCTGGGCGCCGACTACCGCGTGCGCCGCGACTTCGCCTTCGGCGGCGGCATCGGCTACGGCCGCGACGACACCGACGTGGGCACCCGCGGCAGCCGCAGCAAGGGCGAGAGCTACAGCGCGGTGCTGTACGCCAGCTACCATCCGGGCGAGAGCTTCTACCTGGACGGCTTGCTCGGTTACCAGTGGCTGTCGTTCGATTCGCGCCGCTACGTCACCGACACCGGCGGCATGGTCAACGGCCGTCGCGACGGCAACCAGTGGTTCGCTTCGGTGTCCACCGGCCTTGAGTACCAGCGCGAGCAAGTGCGGATCACCCCGTACGCGCGCCTGGACGTGGCCCGCGCCACCCTCGACGGCTACACCGAGAGCGGCGACGCGCAGTACGTGCTGAAGTACCGCGACCAGGACGTCGACACCACCACCACCAGCCTGGGCCTGCGTCTGGATTGGCGTTACCCGGTGCGCTGGGGCACGTTCTCGCCGCAGGTGCGGCTGGAATACCAGCACGACTTCCAGGATGCGAGCTACGCGATCATGAGCTACGCCGACATGGTCGGCGGCCCGTTCTACCGCGCCCGCCTGCAGGGCCTGGACCGCAACCGCTTCGTGTTCGGCCTGGGCGCGGTGCTGCAGACCGAGCGCGACTGGGCGCTGCGACTGGAGTACCGCGGCCTGTTCGGCAGCGGCAACGACGACGACAACAGCTTCATGATCAACGTCGAAAAGAAGTACTGATCGAAGCGGGATGCAAGCAGCGGCGGGCGCCTTCGGGCGCCCGCCGTTTTTTGCGCGCGGTTCGGCCATGCTGTGGGAGGGGCTTCGCGGTGGGAGCGGCTTCGCGGTGGGAGGGCTTCGCTGTGGGAGGGGCTTCAGCCCCGACGCTTTCTTCTCAGATCGCCGATAACTCCCTGCTTGCCCGAGAGAAAAGCCTCGGGGCTCAAGCCCCTCCCACAAAAGCCGAGCGATGTGAGGTCGTTGCCTTCGCTGTTGTGGGAGGGGATTGCCGGAATCCTCATCGCGACCGGACCGAAGGGCATCGGGGCTGAAGCCCCTCCCACAAAAAAAAGCCGGCCCGGGCGGCGCACTCGCTCGCGCCGCGCGGCGGCAGCGGAAGTGCCAAGATGGGCGCAGTCCCCCAGCGATTCCGCCGCGATGTCCGACTCCGCCACGCCCGCTTTCGCCAGCGCCGCCAAAGACCGCCTCGGCGAGGCCTCGCTCGAACTGTTGCCGCTGCCGTTGCCGGCCGAACAGCTCGCCGCGCTGCAGGCCGCCTACGCCGCGCCGCCGCGCGCGTACCACAACATCGGCCACGTCGCCGAAGTGCTGCGCCATTACGCGGACGTCGCCGCCGGACCGGGCTGGGAGCGGCCGCGCGAGGTCGCGCTGGCGGTGCTTTATCACGACGCGATCTACCAGGCCGGGCGCCGCGACAACGAAGCGCGCTCGGCCCAACTCGCGCGCGAGCACATCGCGCGCTGGCTGCCGGATGCGGGCATCGATGCGGAGTTCGTCGCCGAACTGATCGAACTGACCGCGCGCCACGGCGCCATCGCCCGCGACGACGTCGGCGAGCAGGTGCGGCTGTTCCTGGACGGCGACATGGCCATCCTCGGCACCGAACCGGCGGTGTTCGACGCCTACGACCGCGGCATCGCCTCCGAATACCGCGGCCACGTGCCCGGCCCGTTGTTCCGGCTCAACCGGCGGCGCTTCCTCAAGGCCCTGCTCAAGCGCGAGCGGATCTTCCTCAGCGATTTCTTCCATCAGCGCTACGACGCCGCAGCGCGCAACAACCTGCGGCGCGCGGTGACCACCAAGCGCTGAGCGCTCTTGTGGGAGGGGCTTGAGCCTCGAGGCTCTCGGCTCAGATGGCCGGAATGCTCATCGCGACCGGACCGGAAAGCGTCGGGGCTGAAGCCCCTCCCACAAAAGCCGAGCAACGCGTGGACGTTGCCTTCGCTCTTGTGGGAGGGGCTTGAGCCCCGACGCTCTTGGCTCAGGTTGCCGGAATCCTCATCGCGACCGGACCGGAAAGCATCGGGGCTGAAGCCCCTCCCACAAAAGCCGAGCAACGCGTGGACGTTGCCTTCGCTCTTGTGGGAGGGGCTTGAGCCCCGACGCTCTCGGCTCAGGTTGCCGGAATCTCCATCGCAACCGGACCGGAAAACTTCGGGGCTGAAGCCCCTCCCACAAAAAACGGCGGCCGCTGTGCGCGGCCGCCGTGGCGGTGGAGGGGAACGGCGGCCCGGGCCGCCGCTGTCGTCGAATGTGCGGCGCGTTCGCGCCGCGGTACCGCTGGATCAGTCGCGATAGGAACAGGCGCCTCCGAATCGCCATTGCGGTGGAAACAAGACGGCAAGCCGCGCCGTCGCGGTGGTCGAGCGCGGCGCTTGCGCCGCTGTGACGGGAACTGAGGGCGGCAGTGCCGCCGCGATGGGGGAGGGGAGCGCCGCGGCGGCGCCTGGTGCGTCGTGCCGCGGCGTTGTGGATTCGCAAGCGACGGCGCCGCAGCGCCGCCGCCGTCGAGCTCAAGCCGACAATCGTCCCAGCGAACTGCCCAGCACCCGCTGCAGCTTGCGCGCCGCGCCGCTGATGGCCGCGCGCATGGTCGCCGCGTCCTCGGTCGCCGCCACCGGCGGGCGGCCTTCCACCCGCGCCTCGATCGTGCAGTGCTTGTCGTGGCCGCCGGCCTTCTCGCCGTTGAGGTCGCGCAGATGCACTTCGACGCGGGTGATGTGGCTGCTGAAACGTCCCAGGTTCTGGTCGATCACGCCTTCCACGTGCTGGCCCAGCGATTCGTCGCCGCGGACATGGTGGTCGGTGTTGAGCTGGATCTTCATGCAAACGCCTCCTTGTGGCGCAGATGTCGGGTCGACGCGCGGGCCCTTGCCCGGCGTCTGCGCGGTCCGCCGCTGTTCGGTCGGCTTGTCGGCCACGCACAAGTTCCGACCGGCGCCTGCGTGGAAGGTTCTCGTTGCGTTCAGCTTCGGCCCAGCCGGGCCATGTCAGGGTGTGGGATCACTCGCGGGGCGGGGCGGTACAATGGCGGCATGGTCGTCAACATCGCCGCTTACCATTTCGCCGTCATCGACGACCCGCCCACGCTGGCCGCGCGCTTGCGCGAGCGCGCCGAAGCCCTGCAACTGCGCGGCACCGCGCTGGTCGCGCCGGAAGGCATCAACCTGTTCCTGGCCGGCGCCGCGCCGGCCATCGACGCCTTGCTCGACGAATTGCGCACCGATCCGCGCCTGGCCGGGCTCACCGCCAAGTACAGCCACAGCCGCGTTCAGCCCTTCGCCCGGCTCAAGGTCAAGCTGAAGCGCGAGATCATCGCGTTCCGCCGCGACGGCGGCTCGCCGCTGCACGGCCGCGCACCCAGTGTGACGCCCGACACATTGGCGCGCTGGCTCGACCAGGGCCACGACGACGCCGGCCAGCGCGTGGTGCTGCTGGATACGCGCAACCGCGAAGAGATCGGCTACGGCAGTTTCGAAAACGCGCTGACCCTGCCGATCGACAACTTCACCGAACTGCCCGAAGCGCTCGCCCCGCACCGCGAGGAACTGCGCGACGCCACCGTGGTGAGCTTCTGCACCGGCGGCATCCGCTGCGAAAAAGCCGCGCTTTGGCTGCGCGCGGACGGCATGGACAACCTGCTCCAGCTCGATGGCGGGATCCTGGGTTACTTCGAACGCGTCGGCGCGCGCCACTACGACGGCGGCTGCTTCGTGTTCGACGAGCGCGTCGCGCTCGACCCGCAGCTGCGGCCTTTGCATGACGCTGCCGCCTGATTGGCTTTTTTTGCCATTCATTACAAATCGTTAACCCGGGCAAACGCGGCCTGCGGTTAGGCTGCGCGTTCGCGATGGACCGGCCCCGCGCCGTCCCCCGCCATCGCCATGGACGCCGCCGCGGCGCAGCCGCCGCCGGCCTTATTCGTTACGAGGATTCCCGATGAACCGACGCCTGTTCCCCGCTGTGTGCCTGCTCGCGAGCGCCGCCCTGGCGATGGCCGCGTGCAGCCAGAGCGCGCCGGTCAACACCGCTGCCCCGCAGGAAACCACCGCTGCCGCGCCGGCGCCGCCCAAGGCCGTGCCGGATCCGGACGCCGAGCCGGTCTCGCGCGCCTCGCCGCCGATGCTGACCCCGGTCGCGCTGGGCACCTTCGAGCCCGGCAATCCGGTGGCCCAGGCGACCACCGGCAAGCTCACCATCGACGATCTGGAGATGAAGGGCGAGAACGGTTCGCTGTACAAGACCGAGCGGGTCGCGATCGTGCGCGGCGGCGACCAGTACAGCGCCGGGCAGACGTATGGCGCGACCATGCAGGTCGAGGCCAGCCAGGCGGTCGAGCTGCGCCGCGTGATCGAGCAGACCCCGCCCAAGCAAACCCCGGCCAATTCGTTCTGCGGCGCCCAGCCGACCGGCTTCATCGCCCTGGCCAAGATCAGCGAAGGCAGCGGCGATGTGATCAAGCTGATCGCGCTGCAGGGCAGCGACCTGCCGGCCGCCAGCGCGCAAGGCGTGGGCCTGTGCGCGTCGATGTTCTACATGGGCAAGGCGTTGCCGGAGAAGGCGACGTCGTAAGCGCTGCGGCGCTTGGCGCGCTGATCGACGGCGTCGCCGTCAGCGCTGTTGTCGCGGCGAAACCTGCACGTTCGTCATTGGAGCCTGCACGTTCGTCATTGAAACCTGCACGTTCGTCATTCCGGCGAAAGCCGGAATCCATTTTGATCTTGGCTGTGCCTTCGCTCGACCGTCGGCGGCCGAAGCGACAGCGAAATGGATTCCGGCTTTCGCCGGAATGACGATGTTGGAGCCGATGACAGGGATGAAGGCAAGCGCGCTGAAGACCGCGCTTCGACGCTTCACTCCACCGCGCCGTCCAACACCGCCCGCGCCGCCGCCTCGCCCGCGATCAAACCGCTGGCGAAGCACGCGGTCAGCAGATAGCCGCCGGTCGGCGCCTCCCAGTCCAGCATTTCGCCGGCGAAGAACAACGGCGGCGCCGATGCGCCGGCGTGCAGCGAAGCGTCCGACGTCTTGGCGGGTAGCGAAGCGTCTGGCGCCTTGGCACGCAACGAATCGTCCAGCGCCTCCAGCCGCACGCCGCCGGCGCTGCTGATCGCTTCGGCGATCGGCCGCGCGCGCAGCAGCCGCAGCGGCAGGCGCTTGATCGTGCGCGCCACCGTGGCGGCGTCGTTCAAACCGTCCTTGCCCAGTGCTTCGAACACCAGCGCGGCCTTGACCGCGTCCAGCCCGGTCTGCCGGCGCAGGTGCTCGCCGACGCTGCGGCCGCCGCGCGGGCGGGCGAAGTCGCGCTGCAGGCGTTCGAGTTCGCGGCCCGGCGCGAGGTCCAGGTGCAGCAACGCTTCGCCATCCGCGGCGATGGCCTCGCGCAGCCGCGCCGACAGCGCATAGATCAGGCTGCCCTCGATGCCGGTCGCGGTGGCCACGCATTCGCCCTGCAGCGAGCGCTCGACATCGCCTTCGCGCCAGTGCGCGACCACCGGCTTGAGCGGCGCGCCGGCGTGGCGCTGGGCGAAGTGCTCGCTCCAGCCGATGTCGAAGCCGCAGTTGGACGGTTGCAGCGCGGCGATGTCGAGGCCGCGTTCGCGCAGCCATTCGACCCAGGCGCCGTCGGAACCCAGCTCCGGCCAACTGCCGCCGCCGAGCGCGAACACGCAGGCGCGCGCGCGGGTGCGGACCTCGCCCTCGGGCGTGGCGAAGCGCAGCGTGCCGTCGGCGTCGATCCCGATGCAGCGGTGCTGGACGTGGAAACGCACGCCATCCTCGCGCAGCCGCCGCACCCAGCCGCGCAGCAGCGGCGCGGCCTTGCGGTCCAGCGGGAACACCCGGCCGGAGCTGCCGACATAGGTCTCCACGCCGAAGCCGCGCGCCCATTCGCGCAGCGCGTCGGCGTCGAAGCGGTCGAGCCAGCGCGCGATCTGCGCGGCGCGTTCGCCGTAGCGCGCGTCGAACGCCGGCCGCGCTTCGCCGTGGGTGAGGTTGAGCCCGCCCTTGCCGGCGATCAGGAACTTGCGCCCGACCGAGCCCTTGGCCTCGAACAGATCGACCTGCACGCCGAGCGCGCGCGCGGCCTGCGCGGCCATCAGCCCGGCGGGGCCGCCGCCGACGATGGCCAGGGCGGGGAGGGTTTCGGGCAGGGACAGGGCGGAGTGGGGCGCGGACATGGGGCGAAGGCGGGCGGCGAAGGGCGGGCGAGCGGGCGCGCATTATGCCCGCTGCGCCGTCGCGGCCGGGTGCGGCGCGTCCGGGCCGGGCGACGGCGGCCGCCGCAGGCATGGCCGCCGGCTCTGGCGCCGCCTCGCCGCTTGCGCCACAGTCCTGAGCTTTCAGAATCGCCAGGACTACCGATGCGAGCCAACGACTGGAAGGCGCAAGGCGCCGGACTGCTGATCAGCCTGAGCGCCGCCGGCGCGTGCGCGCAGGCGCCCGCCGCCGCGCCGACGGCCGCGCCGCCGCTGCCGGAGCAGTTGCAGGATTTCGACGCCTACGTCGAAGCGGTGCGCAAACAGTTCGAGGTGCCGGGCATCGCCGTGGCCATCGTCCAGGACGGCCGCATCGTGCTCGAGCGCGGCTACGGCCTGCGCGAGATCGGCAAGCCCGAGCCGGTCGACGCCCACACCTTGTTCGCGATCGCCTCCAACACCAAGGCCTTCACCGCCGCCTCGCTGTCGATGCTGGCCGACCAGGGCAAGCTGAGCCTGGACGACCGGGTGATCGACCACCTGCCGTGGTTCCGCATGGCCGACGCCTACGTGACCCAGGAGATGCGCCTGCGCGACCTGCTCGCCCATCGCAGCGGCCTGGGCCTGGGCGCGGGCGACCTGCTGTACTGGCCGGGCACCGACTACAGCAACGAAGAAGTGGCCCGGCGCCTGGCCCACGTGCCGCTATCCGGCGGCTTCCGCGGCCAGTACGCCTACGACAACATCCTCTACGGCGTGGCCCAACTGGTGGTGGAGAAGGCCAGCGGGCAGAGCTACAGCGACTTCCTCGCCCAGCGCATCTTCAAGCCGCTGGGCATGGACGAGACCCGCTACAACGCCGATGCCCTGCGCGCCGGCGACAAGGTCGCCAGCGGCCACGCCAAGGCCGATTTCAAGGACCTGCAGGTCGCCCCGCGCATGACCTGGTCGAACGTGGCCGGCGCCGGCGGGCTGTATTCGTCGGTGCACGACATGAGCAAGTGGATGCGGGTGCAGCTCGACGGCGGCGTGTACGCGCGCGACGGCGAGAAGGAGCAGCGCTTGTTCAGCGCCAAGCGCCAGCGCGAGATGTGGTCGGTGGTGACGCCGATGCCGATCGCCGAGCCGGCGGTGCCGGAGCTGGCGCCGGCCAAGCCCAATTTCGCCGGTTATGGCGAGGGCTGGCAGCTCACCGATTACCGCGGCGAGAAGTTGGTCTGGCATACCGGCGGCTGGCCGGGCATGGTCTCGCGGGTGACCCTGGTGCCGGCGCGCAAGCTCGGCGTGGTGGTGCTGACCAATGCCGAACTCGGCGGCGCGTTTCAGGCGGTGACGATGCGCGCGCTCGACGCGTTCCTGGCCGCGCCCAAGACCGATTGGAACGCCGCCTATGCCGCGGCGCTGGCCAAGAACCGCGGCAAGGCCGACGACGACTGGGCCAAGCACCTCAAGGCGCGCGACGCCAAGTCCAAGCCTTCGCTGCCGCTGTCGGGCTACGCCGGCACTTACCGCGACCCGTGGTACGGCGATGTGGTCGTCGAACAGACCGGCGCCAAGCTGCGGGTGCGCTTCGGCCGGACCAAGGATCTGACCGGCGAGCTCAGCCATTGGCAGCACGACACTTTCATCGTGCGCTGGGACCAGCGCTGGCTCAACGCCGACGCCTTCCTCAACTTCGCCCTGACCCCGGACGGCAAGGTGCGCGAGCTGCGCATGGAGGCGATTTCGCCGCTGACCGATTTCAGCTTCGACTTCCAGGACCTGCGGCTGACGCCGGTGGCCAAGGGCGAGGCCGACGGCGCCGTCAAGGCGCATTGAACGCCGCGTGCGATCGCGGGGTAGGGGGAGCGGGCGCTGCCGGCGTTACTAGCTGAGACTGGCTTCCAGTCTCAGCGCCGGCATTTCTCCAGGTGACGGCGCCATGCTCGTGGCGACGCGGTACCGTGACCGCTAAGCCACTTCCGGCCCCGCACCGCGGCGCTACGCGGTGCGGGGCCACCTTCGCGGGGTCGCGCGCGGCCGTCGCTTGCGGTTTCAGGGGCTTGTGGGTTGTGTCGCGATGAAGCCCTGGATCCCCGCCTTCGCGGGGATGACGGTAGGTAGGGGCGCGCATCTCGGGAGGTTTCATT
>NZ_FNOG01000004.1:78795-165103 GCF_900106525.1 Lysobacter enzymogenes | reverse complement strand
GCGATGAAGCCCTGGATCCCCGCCTTCGCGGGGATGACGGTAGGTAGGGGCGCGCATCTCGGGAGGTTTCATTCCCACATCGATGCCGACGCTTGGTTGTCGTCGCGTCGAGACTGGCGCTTGCGGTTTCAGCGGCTGGGGGCTGTGTCGCGATGAGGCCCTGGATCCCCGCGTTCGCGGGGATGACGGTGGGCTGTGGCGTGCATCTCGGGCGGTTTCTATTCCCACGCCGATTCGCCGCCGCGCGGCGCCAGCCGGGCGGCGACGAAATCCAGGAAGCAGGCGATGCGCGAGGCCAGCTGGGTGTTGCGGTAGTAGACCGCGTTGATCGGCTGGCGTACGTCCAGGGTGCGCTCGGCGAACAACTGCACCAGCGCGCCGTCGCGGCGGTCGCGGCGGGTCATGAAGTCGGACAGGCAGACGATGCCTTCGCCGGCCAGGGCGAGTTGGCGCAGGGTTTCGCCGCTGGAGGCGTGCAGGTCGGCGGTAATGTCGAGTTCGTTGCCGTGGGCGTCGCGCAGCGGCCAGCGGTTGAGGGTCTGGGTCGGGGCGAAGCCGAGCAGGGTGTGGCCGGCCAGTTCGGCGACCTCGCGCGGGGTGCCGCGCGCGGCCAGGTAGGCGGGGCTGGCGAGCACGCGCAGGCGGCTGCCCGGCAGCGGCCGCGCATGCAGGGTCGAATCGGTGAGCTGGCCGATGCGGATCGCCACGTCGGTGCGCTGTTCGAGCAGGTCGATGATCTGGTCGTTGGTGTTGAGTTCGAGTTCGACCTGCGGATAGGCGCGGCGGAAGTCGCCGACCAGGGGCACGATCGCATGCAGCATGAAAGGGGACGCGGCATTGACCCGCAGCCGCCCGGCGGGCTGCTGGCGGCGCAGCGCCAGCGATTCCTCGGCGTCCTCGACGCTGGCCAGGATCGCCCGCGCCCGCGCCAGCATCGCCTCGCCTTCCTCGGTCAGCTCCAGCCGGCGCGTGGTTCGGCGCAGCAGGGTGGTATCGAGTTTTTCTTCCAGCCGGCTCAGCGCGCGGCTCACGCCGGAGACGGTCTGGTCCAGCGCCTGCGCGGCGGCGGTGATCGAGCCGGTGTCGACCACGCTGACGAAGGCGAGCAGTTCGTCGAGGGTGAGTTTCATCGCCGCATTCTAGGCCCGCCGCGCGCGGGTTTCGGAATCCCGCTGCGCGTGGCGCATCGAGCCGCAATCTCCCACGCCGCCGCGCCCCCACCTATCGTCATCCCCGCGAACGCGGGGATCCAGGGCTTCATCGCGACGAGCCGCAATCTCCCACGCGGCCGCACCCCCTCCTACCGTCATCCCCGCGAAGGCGGGGATCCAGGGCTCCATCGCGACGAAGCTCCAACGTTTGTGGCCCCACGCACACGCCGGCCGCCCGCACATGCGCGACGCCAATCGCATTGCGACTGCGACCGCCACGTTACCGCCGCGACAACATCCCCCACGCGCCCCTTCTCGCGTGCTTAATCGCCGCACCGGCATTCTCCCGAAGCCCTATCGACGAGCCCCCGACATGAGCGCTGCGTCCCGTTCCGAACGTCTGCGCTGGATCGCCCTGGCGCCGCTGGCCTTAGCCTTGGCTGCTTGCGGCGAGCGCGCCAAGCTGCAGGTCGCCGACGGCACCGGCCCGGCGCCGCAGCTGCCGGCGCCCAATCCGACGATGATCCCCACCGTCGACATCGCCACCGCAGTCGGCTGGCCCGCCGGCGCCAAGCCCACGCCCGCGCCGGGCCTGGCGGTCAACGCCTTCGCCCAGGGCCTGGACCATCCGCGCTGGCTGTACGTGCTGCCCAACGGCGATGTGCTGGTGGCCGAGAGCAACGCGCCGCAAAGCGAGCACAAGCCGTCCGGGATCAAGGCCTGGTTCGCCGCGCGCTTCATGAAAAAGGCCGGCGCCGCGGTGCCCAGCGCCGACCGCATCAGCCTGCTGCGCGACGCCGACGGCGACGGCGTCGCCGAGACCCGCACGATCTTCCTGCAAGGCCTGCATTCGCCGTTCGGCATGGCGCTGATCGGTGACCGCCTCTACGTCGCCAACGCCGACGCGGTGTGGCGCTTTGCGTATCGCCCCGGCGAAACCGCGATCGCCGGTGCGGGCGAGAAGGTGACCGACCTGCCGGCCGGCATCAATCATCACTGGACCAAGAACCTCATCGCCGACGCGAGCGGCAGCAAGCTCTACGTCACCGTCGGCTCCAACAGCAACGTCGGCGAAAACGGCATGGCCGCCGAGGAAGGCCGCGCGGCGATCTGGCAGCTCGACCCGGCCAGCGGCGAGAAGCGCCTGTTCGCCACCGGCCTGCGCAATCCCAACGGCCTGGCCTGGGAGCCGGCGACCGGCAAGCTGTGGACCGCGGTCAACGAGCGCGACGAGATCGGCAGCGACCTGGTGCCGGACTACATCACCTCGGTCGAGGACGGCGCGTTCTACGGTTGGCCGTACAGCTATTACGGCCAGCACGTGGACGAGCGCGTGCAGCCGCCGCGGCCGGATCTGGTGGCCAAGGCGCGCGCGCCGGACTACGCGCTCGGCCCGCACACCGCCTCGCTCGGCATCGCCTTCGCCCAGGGCGCGAAATTGCCGGCGCAGTACGCGCAAGGCCTGTTCGTCGGCCAGCACGGCTCGTGGAACCGCAAGCCCAAGAGCGGCTACAAGGTGATCTTCGTGCCGTTCGCCGACGGCAAGCCGGCGGGGGCGCCGCAGGACGTGCTGAGCGGCTTCCTGGATGCGCGCGAGCAGGCGCAGGGCCGTCCGGTCGATGTGCGCATCGATGCGCGCGGCGCGCTGTTGGTCAGCGACGATGTCGGCAATACGGTGTGGCGGGTGACGGCGGCGGGCGGGTGAGTGCGGCGCGTGCGGCCGGACCGCCTGCGTTGTGGGAGGTCCGTCAGGGCGCTGCGGTTCGAGGGCGTTCGTTCGGTCGTATGCGGTGGGTCGCAACCGGTCGGGCCCGTTGATCGCATTCGCGCGATCGGGCTCTCCCGATCGCGCGCGCTCAACGACGCTCTCTCAATCACGCTTGCACAGCCGCCCGGTTCAATGGTTCTGGTTCAATCGCGTCGCTTCAATCGCACCCGTCGCGGCGGCCGTCGAACAGGGTCAGGTCGCGCGCTTGGCCGCTGCCCGCGAGCAGGGTCAGCGTCAGCCGCTCCGGCGAGGCCTGCACGCGCAGCCGGCGGGTGCCGCTGGTCGCGGCGCCGGCGACGTAGTCGGCGTTGAACGCATCGGCCGGCCAATCCGCGGTTAACGCAGTCACCGTCGGCACGCGCACGAATTCGATCCGCGGCTGCGGCATCAGCACCAGCGATTGCGACGAGCCCGGCGCGCGGCCGGGCGGATAGGTTTTCGCCAAGGGGCGGATCTGCGTCTCGGGCTTGCCGCCGGCCGGCGCTCGGGCCGGGTCGGCGAGCAGCTGGCTGGCGAGCACCGCGGTGCGGCCGTCGCGCGCGAACCACAGTTGCAGGCGCCGGTCCGGGTCGTCGCCTTCGGGGCGCGAAATCTGGCCGTTGAGCCAGCCGGGATGCTCGGGCGGCGGCAGCAACCGCAGCAGCGCAGTGGCGCGGCCGTCGCGTTCTTCGCGGCGGATCCAGCAGCCGCGGATGTGATCGAAGGCGACGTCCTGCGCCTGTGTCGGGCTTGCGGACGGCGGTTGCGGGGCGGACGAAGCGGGCGGCTGCGGCGTGGCGGCGCCCGCAGTCCCGGCCAGGGCCGCGAGCGCGAAGCAGGCGATGATCGGACGGAGCATGGTGTGATCTCGCGCGAAGGTACGGCCACCGTAAACCTTCGGAGCGAAAGCGGGATGAATACCGGCTGGGTGGCTGCGGCGATCGCTCGCCTCCCGTCGTTCCGGCGCAAGCCCGAACCCAGCCACCGTCATTGCAGCGAAAGCGGGAACCGCCCCGCCGTTGTTCCAGTAAGCCGGAACCCGCCCACCGTCGTTCCGGCGAAGCCGGAATCCACGCACCGTCATTCCGGCGAAAGCCGGAATCCATTTTGATCTTGCCGTTGCGCTATGTTTCGCGGAGCGAGAGCAACAGCAAAATGGATTCCGGCTTTCGCCGGAATGACGGCGGACGGGAGCGACGGTAGTAATGGCGGGTGCGAGCGGCGGTAACGATGGCGCCTCACTGCACCACCGCCACCTCGATCTCGCGCTGATCGCTGCGCCCGTGATCGTCCACCACCGACAAGCGGAATTGCCCGGTGCGGTCCGGCGCCCACGCCAGCGCCTTGCCGGCTTCGGCGCTGCCGATGAAGGTGTTGCCGACGAACCAGTACAGCCGCGACACGTCGGCGTCCACGGTCGCGGCCAGGCTCAGCGACAACTGCTCCGGATGCGACAGGCGCATGGTGTAGCGGGTGGCGCGGAACGGCGAGGTGATGCTCGGCGCGCTGCCGAGCCAGTCCTGGGCGCCGCCGCAGTCGTGGCCGGCGGGCGGGCGGCGGCGCGGGATGCCGGCCTGGGCGAACACCTGGGCCAGATCGGACGGCCAGAATTCGTAGACCTCCTGGCGCATCGTCGCCGGATCGAAACGCCCGCACACCGGCTTGCCGCTGGCGCTGTCGACGATCACCGCGCGATGCACGGTGCTGATTCGGATCGGCGACTTGCCCGGGATGAACCAGGTGACGCCGCGCTGCGGGCACCAGGCGTTGGGCAGGTCGCCGCTGGCGCGGCAGATCTCCACCCGCTTGAGGTTGAGCGGCCATTGCCGCACCGGCTCGGCCAGATCCACGCGCGCGGCCTGCAAGCCGTCGACGATGTCGAAGAACAGCGGCGCGGCCGCTTCCACGCCGATCAGCGCCGGATTGCTGGAGCCGTCGAAGTTGCCCAGCCACACCACCAGCACGTAGGGGCCGACCAGACCGGCGCTCCAGGCATCGCGGAACGCCCACGAGGTGCCGGTCTTCCACGCCACCGGCAAGGGTCGCGAGGACGACTGCGAGCCGGCGTCGGGCCGCGGATTCTGCCGCAGCATGTCGCGGGTGATGAACGCGGCTTCGGCACTGAGCAGGCGCGCGCCGTCCTCGGCCGGGTCGCTGTCGCGCCAGCGCAGCGCGCGCAGGCGGCCGTCGTTGCCGAGCATGGCGTACATGCGCGCCAACTCTTCCATCGTCACCTCGCCGCCGCCGAGCACCAGGGCGAGGCCGTAATGGTCGCGGCTGGCCATGCGGCTGACCCCGGCCTGGCGCAGGAAATCGTAGAAACTGGGCTGCTTGAGTTGCGAGGCGACGTAGACCGCGGGAATGTTGCGGCTGCGCACCAGCGCATCGGTCGCGGTGACCGGGCCCATGAAGCGGCCGTCGAAGTTTTCCGGCGTGTACGGCCCGAACGCGCTGGGCACGTCGCGCAGCACAGTCTGCGGATGCAGCACGCCCTGGTCGAGCGCGAGCGCGTAGATGAAAGGCTTCAGGGTGGAGCCGGGCGAGCGCTTGGCGGCGCTGCCGTTGACTTGGCCCTGGATCGACGCGTCGAAGTAATCGGCCGAGCCGACCAGCGCGCGCACGCCCATGTCGCGGGTGTCGATCAGCATCGCGCTGGCGTTGCGCAGGCCGCGCTCGCGGCCGCGGCGCAGGTAGTTGCCGACCCGTTCTTCGAGCAGGCGCTGCAGGCGCAGGTCCAAGGTGGTGGTCAGTTCCGGCCCGGACTGCGGATGCCAGGCGCGTTCGGACAGCACCCGGTCGACCAGATGCGGTGCGCGGTAGGGCAGTTCGCGCGCGCTGTGCAGGCGCAGCGGCAGGCGCAGCAGCGCGTCCTGGGCGGCGTCGCGCGGATGGCGCTCGCGCCAGCGCGCGTACAGGCGCGCGCGCGCCGCTTCCAGGCCGGCGCCGATGTAGTAGGCGTCGTCGTCGCGCGCGGCGAGTTTGCCGCGCCGCGACGGCGCCTGCGGCAGCACCGCCAGCGCCAGCGATTCGGGCAGGGTCAGCTCGCCGGCGGGCTTGCGGTAATAGATCAGGCTGGCCGCGCCGACGCCTTCGATGTTGCCGCCGTAGGGCGCCAGATTCAGATAAGCCTCGAGGATCTCGCGCTTGGAGTAGCACAGCTCCAACTGCGCGGCGCGCGCGATCTGCACCAGCTTGCCGCGGATGTCGCGGGTCTGCAGGCGCCAGCGCAACCGCGCCAGCTGCATGGTCAGGGTCGAGCCACCCACGCGCGCCTCGCCGCTGCCGTAGGTCGACCACGCGCCGCGCACCAGGCTGATCGGGTTGAAGCCGGGATGCCAGTAGAACCAGGCATCCTCCTGCAGCATCACCGACTCGACCAGTTGCGGCGAGATGTTTTCCAGCGGCACCCACAGGCGGTAGCGCTGGTCGCTGGCCAAAGCCAGCCGCAGCAGCCGGCCTTCGCGATCGCGCACCACGGTCGACAACGGGATCGCGTCGGCCAGGCCGGGGCGCGGGTAGAAACGGATAGCGGTCAGCGCCGCGGCGAGGGCGATGAGCACGATCAGTGCCCACCGCCATCGCTTCAGTCCCCGGCGCAGGGACGACAACACCTTCATGGCTTCGGGCTCACGGCGTCGGCGCGGTCACCTGCAGCGTCCCGGCCGGGCCGCCTTGCGCGTACACCGAGCGTTCGTACATCGACTCGGCATAGGCCGGCGGCACCACGAAGTTGCCGCTGTTGTTGGCGCGCACTTTGTAGCGGAACTCGCTGGCCTGGCCGCCGATGCTGCCGTACAGGATCACCCGGTCCTCGCGCTGTTCCACGTGCTGGGGCTGGAAGCTCGAGCCGGGCAGGGCCAGGGTCTGCGTCGGCGCCGCGTTCGGGTCGGGGCCGTCGCGCGAGGGTTGTCCGTCGCCGTCGCCTTCCTCGCCTTCGCCGCATTCCTCGCCGCACTCGTCTTCCGACGCGCTGCTCTGGCTGGCGGCGGCCGCGGGCGCGGCGTACTGCATCACCGTCTCGAAGCCGCCCGGCAGCAGATCGACCACCGCGATGTTGTCGCGCATCGGCGCGCCGAGCGCGCGCACCCGCAGGCGCACGGTCACTTCCTGGCCCTGCTTGATCGAGGTCACCGGCTTGCCGGCGTCGTCGAGGTAGTCGCGCACCACTTCCAGGCCCTTGTCCTGCACCGCCTTGGGCACGACGCGGTCGTAGCCGCTCTGGTTGATCAGGTACCACGCCGGCGCGTCGCCGCCCGGCGCCACCCACAGCCGCACGTCGCCGCCGGCGAAGTCGCCGCGGCTGATGAGGCCGGCGGCCGCGCCGATCCGGCGCGACTTGCCGTCCTTGCCGGCCGCTTCCAGCACCGGCAGCGGCTGCTGCGGCTGGGCCGAAGCGTAGGCGTCCAGGGCCAGCACGGTCAGCGCCGAAGACAGCGTGTTGTAGCTGTCGTGGCGAAGCGGATCGAGCAGCCGCTCCAGCGCGGTCTGCTTGAGCTGGTCGCGGCTGATCGCGCCGAAGTGGCGGTTGAGCAGGTACACGGTCCAGGCCTGGTCGATGCCGCCGTCGTAGTAGGACGCATACGCCGTGCGCACCGTGGTTGCGGCCGCATTGGCCCGGCGCAGCGCCACCGTGGCCAGCGCGCGCGCCGGCTTGTCCTGCTGCAGCAACTGATAGCTCGACGCGATCAGCAGGCCGGCGACGTCGTTCTCCCAGGTCTTGGGCTGGTCGCGCTTGATCTGCTCGTGCACCGCGCTGAGCAGGTTGCTCGCGGTACGGCCCTGGCGCACCAGCAGGTACACGGCGAGCGCGCGGTGGCGCAGCGCCGGCAGGTCGTTGCCGGAGCGGTCGGCGGCGCGCTGCTCCAGATAGCCGTTGAGCGACTTGAGCAGATCGTCGGGCACCGCCTGGCCGCGCTCGCGCGCTTCGATCAGGTACAGCGCGGCGTAGCCGGTGACGAAGTCGTCGGCGTCGGGCGTGGCGGTCCACAGGCCGATGCCGCCTTCGCTGTTCTGGCGCGCGCGCAGCAGGTCGATCACGGCCTGGCGCGGATCGCCCTTGCCAGCCGCGACCACCTTGCCCAGTTCCGGATGCGCGCCCAGCACCAGCGCCGGGAACGCGCCGCTGAGCACCTGCTCGCTGCACTGATACGGGTAATCGGCGAGGTAGGCGCTGAGCCCGTCCACCGCGACCAGCGGCGACACCGAGGCCGAGACCCGGCGCGTGGCCTGCTGGTCGAACATCGCGCGCAGCGGCTGGATCACCGTGCGCTTGTCGGCGCGGCCGGCGATCAGGTCCTGGCGCGCGACGATGGCCGGGCGCAGCGACAGTTCGATCCGGCGCTTGGCGTTGTACGTGCCCGACACCGCCTGGATGGCGACCGGCAGCGCGCCCAGCGCGTTGCCGGCGCGGACCCGGAAGCGCACCGTGGTTTCGCTGCGCGGGGCGATCGACACCGGCGCCGGCGCGGCGCCGGCCAGGCTCAGACCCGGCGGCAGTTGCAGGCTCACCGTCACCTTCGACGCCTGCTTGGCGCCTTCGATGGTGTTGGCCACGCCGACCGGCAGGTCGAACTCGTCGCCCGGCGCCACATGCGTGGGCAGGGTCGGGGTAAGCACGAAGTCGCCGCGGATGATCGCCTCGTCCTGGACGATGCCGATGCGCTGCGGCGTCACCGCTACCGCCACCACCCGCACCTTGCCGTTGAAGTGGTCGGGCAGCACGAACGGGAACTCGCGGCGGCCGTCGACATCGACGATGCCCGACCACCACACCGCCGGCTTCTCGGTCTTGCGCTTGAACGGATTGAGGTGCTTGGCCATGCCGCCTTCGCCGTCGCCGCCCGGCGCGGCGCCGGCGACGATGCGGCTGAACTCCGGCAGCAGCAGGTCGAGGATCTGCGCGGTGTCGACCTGCAGCATCTTCTTGCGGAAGAAGTGGTCCAGCGGTTCGCCGACGCGGTAGCGCGCGACCTGCAGGATGCCTTCGTCGACCGCGAACAGCACCACCCGGGCCTTGCCTTCGGTGGTGATGGACGCGTTGACCGTCTGCCCCGGCTTGGTCACCTTCGGCAGCGACACGCTCAGCGGCTGGGTGCGCGCGCTGCGGTCGACCGCGAACGGCGCCACGCCGAACGACAACGGGCTCATGTAGATCTCGTCGGAGTTCGGATCGCGCAGGAACTGCACGTTGACGTAGCCGTTGCCCTCGAAATCGGCCGGCAGCACGATCTTCTGCACGCTGGCGGTGCTGTCGGCGCGGAACCAGGCGTGGGCGTAGACCTTGTCGCGCTCGATCGTGATCAGGCCGGCGCCGGGGTAGGGCGCGCGGATGCTGACCTCGATGGTCTCGCCGGGCTTGTAGCTGGGCTTGGACAGGGTCAGGCCGAGTTCGGCGTTGCGTTCCAGCGAGCGCGACAGGTTGGCCGCGCCGGCCACGCGGTAGCCGATCTGATTGAGCACCTTGCCGTCGCTGCCGCGCACTTCGACCACGAAGTCGCCGGGCTGGTCGGTCTGCAGGGCCACGCTCTGGCGGCCGCCGGCCAGGGCCAGCGGCTGCTCGCGCAGGTCGTAGCGGCGCTCGTGCGAGACGTAGCGGTACAGGCCCGAATCCTGCTTGGTCAGCACCGAGACGTAGCGCTTTTCCACCACCACCGCGCGCAGGCCCGGCACCGGCTTGGGCTCGCCGTCCTGGCCGATGCTGAGCAGTTGCAGCGAGCGCTTGGCGCCGCGCTGGATGTAGTCGAGCGAATCGGCCGCCTTGATCCCGACCAGGAAGTCGTTGTTGGACACCAGCGCGCTGGTCTGCGCGGCGACGTTGCGGCCGCTGCCGGGTTCGAACGCGCGCGCCAGGAAGCTGAGCTGGTAGGTCGCGCGCTCGTACTTGGTCAGGTCGAGCTTGAAGGTGGCCTGGCCCTGGGCGTCGGTGGTCTGATCGCTGAGCGCCTCGTCGTAGCCTTCGCGCGCGGCCTGCGGGTCGGAGAACTGATAGCCCGGGTACTGGGCGAAGCGCGGCAGGTACGGGCGCAGCACCATCGTGCCTTCGACCTTGCGCTGCTGCGCCGGGGTGCCGAACAGGTTCTCGGCGCTGACCACGGCCGAGAGCTGGTCGGGCTTGATCCAGCCGCGCGGGTTGTCGGCCGACAGCTTGACCGCGACCTTCATCGTGTCCGGCGCGAACTCGCGCACCTGCACCGAGGTCGAGCCGATGCTGGTGCGCTGGTCGTCGCGGCCGAGCAGGAACAACTGCACCTGCCAGGTGCCGCTGGGCGCGCTCTCGCTGGGCGCGAAGCTGGCGCTTTCGAAGCCCTGTTCGCTGAGCTTGAGCTTCTGTCGCTTGGCCACGTTGCCGCGCGGGTCGGTGAACTCCCATTCCAGCGGCAGGCCGGCGAGCGGGCGCTTCCAGTCGGCGGCGCGCACGATCATGCCGATGTTGACGGTGTCGCCCGGACGGTAGAGGCCGCGGTCGGAGAACAGGAACGCGTTGAGCGCGCCGGCTTCGATGTCGTTGGGTTCGCCGCCGATGTCGAAGCGCGAGTAGTCGAGCTTGCGCTGGTAGTCGTCGATCGGCAGGAACGAATAGTCCTCGCCCTGGCTGACGGTCAGCATGGCCGGCTGCTTCTCGCGCTTGAAGCCCTTCAGCGACGGCAACTGGGCGCGGCCGCTGGCGTCGGTGTCGGCTTCGACCAGGGTCTCGCCGTTGCGCGCCACCGCGCGCACCCGCGCGCCGGCCACCGGCGTGCCGTTGGACAGCGATTGCACGAACACGTCGCGGCGGCCGTCCAGGCCTTGCTTGACCGCGATGCCCAGGTCGGTGAGCACGACCAGGCGGCTGTCCTCTTCGCTGCCGGCGTCGTCGGCGAGGGTTTCCTCGCTCGGGCGTTCGGCGTCGCTGTCGCTCATCGTGCGCAGGCTCAGCAGGAACACGCCGCGGCGGTTGGGCTTGAGGTAGGCGCCCAGGTCCACGCCTTCGTAATGGGCTTTGGCCGGATCCTCGGCCGGCAGGGTCAGGCGGCGCTCCTCGCGCTCGACCAGGCTGTCGGCATCGATGTTGTACATGCGCGGGGTGGCGTAGCCGCCGCGGTTGTCGACCACCAGGTGCTGGATCTGCTCCGGCAGGATCCGCGCGATCTCCAGCCGCGCCCGCGGCACGTTGCGCGAGACCACGCTGATCCGGCGTTCGCCGCGCAGCGACAGCAGCGCGCCTTCGCCGACGAAGCGCAGCAGCTTGGGGTATTCGGGCACGCGCAGGGCGACGGCGTGGTCGCGGCCGAGCAGGAAGCCGCCGAACGCCTTCAGGCCCTTGTTGACGCGCACGTAGACATAACGATCCGGCGGCGCCTGGAACTTGAAGCTGTGCACCGCGGTGTATTCGCGTTCGGCCGGGATCGGGCTCAGCGGCAGCGGCGCGGCGGCCTTGAGCACGGCCTCGTCGACATCGCCGGTGGACCAGGAGCGGTTGCCGCTTTGTTCCTTGGCCGGGCGGCGCGGGTCCTTGGCCGGCAGCAGCCAGGCGCGGGTCGCGCCGGCCACGTCGGTGTCGCGCATGGCGTTGTTGAAGCTCAGCACCAGCGCCTGCTCGGGTTCGAAGCGCTCGTTCTCGACCAAGGTGGTGGTTACATCGTCGATATTGACGCTGTACAGCGACGGCAGCTTGACCTGCGCCGAGAGTTTTTCCGGGCTGCCTTCGCCGCCCAGCGCGCTGACCACGCCGGCGGCGACGTCGAGGGTGAGGGTGCCGCCGTTCTCCGGCAGCTTCAGCGGTTCGGAGTGGACCCAGGCCTTGAGCCGGCTGTCGTCGTAGGTGAGGGTGTACTTGGGTGCGGCCTGGGCGCTGCCGCCGCCGTCGACCAGGGCCAGGACGACGCGGCGCTGCAACTGCGCCTCATCGACCGGGTGGGAGAACTTCAGTTCGAACACGCCCTTCTTGAGCGCCGGATCCTGCGGGTCTTGATAGAACTCGCTGTTGGACAGCTCGGCCTTGAACGGCGCGGTCTCGAATTCGAATTCGTGTTCCTGCAGCGCCACCTTGGGCGCCACGCTGGTCTGCGGATCGATCTCGACCTTGTATTTGGTCTTGACCGGCCAGTCGGTGGCGGGGACGAACACCAGGGTCTTGTCGTCTTCCCAGGTCCACGCGCCCTTGAGCTCGGGCGACAGGCTCACCCCGACCGGCGCGTTGCCGATCTGCTTGAGCGGGGCGGCCGAGTCGGAGAAGGTCAGGCTCAGCCGTTGCACGGTCGGCGGCTTGCGCTCGTAGTCGGTGAGTTCGGGCGCGTGCAGCTCGACGCTGAGCGCGCCGGGGATCACCGGCTTGGGCCGGGTGATCAGCCAGTGCGCGAGCCAGGCCGCGACGAGCAGGCCGAGCAGGCTGCCCAGGTAAAGGCCGGGGCGCTGCCGGATGCGCGCGATCAGCGCGGCCAACCACGGCGGCGGCGTCCACGCCATCTGGCCGAACACGGCCTGGGTGGCGCGGGTCCAGGCGTTGGCGCGGCCGGACGCGCCGGCCTCCGCGGGGGGAGCCGGTTGCGACGGCGAGGGCGTGGTTTGCATTGCGATGTTCCGATCCGTGGTGCGGTGGCCAGTGCCGGGCCGGGCGTTCCTTGACCCGGCCGGTCCCCGATGAGTTTTGCGCCGACTGCGGCGGCGTCGTGCGTTGTGGCGCGCGGCGCGGCGGTGTCGGAACCAGTAGACCCAAATGTTAGGAAATTGTTCCTGCCGTTCGTCGGCTTGTCGAGATTTTTTTATTGCTGGCCGCGGTGCGCTTGAGTGCATCGCGGTGCGGACGCGGCGACACGGGAGCAATGGCAGGGGGCGGGCGCGTCGCCGGCGGGGTAAGCTCGGGGCCGTTTTGCGCTGGAGCATGCATGGACATCGTCGCCTTGTTGGTGGTCGTCGCGGCCTTGTGGCTGGCGTTCAAGCTGGTCGGGTTCGCGTTGCGCTCGGCGATGTGGCTGCTGGTGCTCGGCGGGCTCTACTGGCTGATCGCGCCGCTGGCCGGTTGGCCGATGCCGTTCTAGTCCGGCGCCTTAGTCCCGGCGCCGTCCCCGCCCATCCCGTTCCGACAGGAGTTCGCCGCCATGCCCGATTCGCCGTCCGCCGCCGTTCCCGCGCACTGGATCGCCGACACCCAGGACATCGGCCGCCTGGTGCGGGCGGTGTACGAATGCATCTCCGGTCCGGCCGGCGCGGCGCGCGACTGGGCGCGCTTTCGCTACCTGATGCACCCGCGCGCGTTGAGCCTGCGCACCGTGGTCGAGGCCGACGGTTCGACCCGCGCGGTGGTGTTCGACGTGGAGCAGTACATCGCCGATGTCGAGCCCTTGTTCGCCCAGACCGATTTCTTCGAAGTCGAGACCGATCAGCGGATCGAGCGTTTCGGCCAGATCGCGCACGTGTGGAGCAAGTACGACGCGCGGCCGGCGCCGGGTTCGCCGGTGCTGCTCAAGCGCGGGGCCAACAGCATCCAGGTCTGCCATGAGCACGGGCGCTGGTGGGTGGTGTGCACGGTGTGGGACAACGAGCGTGAGGGGTTGGTGTTCGAGTTGTTTTGAGGGGCGCGGCCCTCACCCCAACCCCTCTCCCGCAAGCGGGAGAGGGGCTTTAGGCGACGTAGCCACGTGCTGTTCCTTCTCCCGCGTGCGGGAGAAGGTGCCCCGAAGGGGCGGATGAGGGCCACGCAGCCAAGCCCATGCGGCAACACACTCGCGCCCATCCTTCCCCAATCCCACGCTGGATTCCCCCGCCGCCCGGCCCCAGATCGTAACGATCCCCTCCGGAGCGCCGACCCCCGCATGCTGCCGTACTCCGTCCTCGACCTCGCCCCCGTCACCGAGGGCAGCGACACCCGCCAGGCCTTCGCCAACAGCCTCGACCTCGCCCGCCACGCCGAAGCGCTCGGCTACACCCGCTATTGGCTGGCCGAACACCACAACATGCCCGGCATCGCCAGCGCCGCCACCGCGGTGCTGATCGGCCATCTCGCCGGCGGCACCTCGACCATCCGCGTCGGCGCCGGCGGCATCATGCTGCCCAACCACGCGCCGCTGCAGGTGGCCGAACAGTTCGGCACCCTGGCTTCGCTGTATCCCGGCCGCATCGACCTGGGCCTGGGCCGCGCGCCCGGCACCGACCACGCCACCGCGCGCGCGCTGCGCCGCTACTACGACGGCGCCGACAGCTTCCCGCAGGACGTGGCCGAACTGCTGCACTACTTCGAACCGGCGCAGCCGCAGCAGGCGGTGCGCGCGGTGCCCGGCGCCGGGCTGGAGGTGCCGGTGTGGCTGCTGGGCTCGAGTCTGTTCAGCGCGCGCCTGGCCGCGCAACTGGGCCTGCCGTTCGCGTTCGCCTCGCACTTCGCGCCGGACGCGATGGACCAGGCGCTGAGCCTGTATCGGCGCGATTTCCAGCCGTCCGCGCGCTTGCAGGCGCCGCACGCGATGCTGGCCTTGAACGTGGTCGCGGCGTCGTCTTCGGGCGAGGCGCGGCGCTTGTTCACCACCCAGCAGCAGGCCTTCGTCAATCTGCGCCGCGGCCGGCCCGGGCTGATCCCGCCGCCGATCGACGACATCGAAAGTTTCTGGACGCCGCTGGAGAAGGCCGGCGTGGCCCAGGCGCTGGCCTGCGCAGTGGTCGGCGACCCGGGCGAAGTCGCCGCCGGCATCGCCGCGTTCGTGGAGCGGCACCTGCCCGACGAACTGATGGTCACGGCCAACATCTTCGAGCACGGCGCGCGGCTGCGTTCGTTCGAACTGGCCGCGCAGGCGTTGCGTTCGCTGGCTTGAGCCGCAGCGTGCGGAGCTGAAAACGACGACGGCGCGCGGGATCCGCGCGCCGTCGTCGTTTGCGTTGAGCCAAAGCGCGGCCTGCGCCGCGCTGCGACGCGCGCTCAGCGCGCCTCGATCCCGATCAACTCCACTTCGAACACCAGCGAGGCATCCGGCGGAATCGCACCGCCGCCGGCGCCGTCCTTGCCGTAGGCGAGGTCGGAGGGAATCATCAGCACCCGCTTGCCGCCCACGCGCATGCCGGCCACGCCGTCGTCCCAGCCGCGGATCACCCGGCCGGCGCCGAGCAGGAAGCTGAAAGGCCGGCCGTTGCGGTCGTAGGAACTGTCGAACTTGCTGCCGCGCTTGTTCGCGGCGGTTTCGTCAAAGAACCAGCCGGTGTACTGCACGATCACTTCCTGCCCGGACTGGGCGACCGCGCCGGTGCCGACGCGCTCGTCGATGGCCTGGAACTGGTCGATGCGGCCGTGCAGAACCTTGGGCGCGGCCGCCGCCTGTTCTTCCTGCGCGGACGGGCGCTGGCAGCCGGCCAGGGTCAGCGCGGCGCCGGCCAGCAACGCGGCCAGCGCCGGTGCGCGCAGAGCGGTGAAAACGATGGAACGCGACGCTGCTGCCACGGACGACCTCGGAACGCTGTGCGATAGGACGCACAGCTTAGCCCGAGCCGCTCAGGCCTGCGGGATGCGCCGTTCGTACTCGGCGTCCAGGCGGCCGTGGGTGCGCCAGAATCCTTCCGGTTCGCGCTGCGCCAGCACGTCGATCAGCAGGCCCAGATGCGCGTGCCAGCCGCCGGACACGCTGACCAGGCCGCTGCGGTTGGACAGATGGCGATGTTCGACCACCAACTGCACCTGATCGCCTTGCTCGCTCAACAGGAAGGTCACTTCCGACTTGCTGCCGGATTCTTCGTTCCAGGTGTAGCTGAGCCGGTGCGGCGGTTCGATCGCGGTGATCCGGCCGCGCATGGTGTTGACGCAGTCGTTCGCGTACTTGGCCGGCGGCGGATCGTCGTTGCGGGTGAGGCGGGCGTTGTCGAAGTTGAGTTCGACCGCGCCGCCGACGCGCAGGTCCATATCGCCGGCGGCGAGCCAGCGGCGGCGCTTGTCGGATTCGGTGAGATAGGCCCAGACGCGTTCGATCGGGCCGGGCAGGACGCGCTCGATGCGCACCGAGTCGGGAGCGGTAAGGACGCCGAAGGCGTCGTTGACGGACAGGTTCATGGCGATCTCCAGGGAGGCGGGCGGGTCAGGGGCGCGGCTTGCGCCGTTTGGGTCCGGGGGAGGGCGGTGGCGTTTGTTGGGGCGCGGCATCCGCCGGCGTGGCGGGAACGGCTTGGTCTTCGGCGCGCAGCAGCGCTTCGAGATCGTCGAGGCGCTGGTTCCAGAAGCGCTCGTAATGGCGCAGCCATTCGAAACCGCCGTGCAGCGGTTCGGCGTCGAGCCGGCACACATGGATGCGCCCGCGCACCTCGCGCCGGACCAGACCGGCGCGTTCGAGCGCCTTGATGTGCTTGGACGCAGCGGCCAGGGTCATGTCGAACGGACCGGCCAACTCACCGACATTGCGCTCGCCTTCGGCGAGCCGGCGCAGCATCGCCCGGCGGGTGGGATCGGCGAGGGCCTGGAACAGGGCGTCGAGGCGTTCGGAGTGATAGTCAACCATGGAGTTGAATATCCGCTCAGGCAGGACGACTGTCAACCAGTTGGTAAAATATTTGCCCGCGAGCCGACGAGCGGCGGCGGCCTGGCCAAGCCGATTTGTTGCCAGCTGCCGCCGTTGCTCATTCGCTCTTGCTTTCAGCTCCCCCCGCCGCCCCGAACTCGCCACAGGCAAATAGAGACCCAAAGGGCGGCGCGCAGGACGCGCGCCGTGCGTCACCCAGGCCATGGATGGCCTGTGTGGCGCATCCCCGCGTCAGCTCCGAACCTTAGTGGCTCTTGATTCGAAAACAGGGAAAGCGCCTTTCTTTGGTTACTTTCTTTGGCAAGACAAAGAAAGTGACCCGGCCGCTTGCGGACGGAAGCTTTTGATCTTGGCTTGTCTTCACTCGTTGTCACGAGAAAAGCACAAGCAACATCAAAATGGGTTCCGGCTTTCGCCGGAATGACGGGGTGGGAGTTTCGGGTCTTCGGGCGAGTTCGGCGGAGCTACGTCGCTGCGGTTGGATTCCGGCTTTCGCCGGAATGACGGCGTGGGAGTTCGGGTCTTCGGGCGAATTCGGCGGAGCTAAGTCGCTGCGGTTGGTCGCGACTTGCGTCGCTCCTACAGGGAGATACGAAACTTGCCGAAGCGCTTGTAGGAGCGGCGCAAGCCGCGACCGCGAACCCCACGAGCCATGCAAGCCTCAACGCGGCGCGACTTGCACCAGCGCACCTCAGCCAGCCGCAGCCGAAGGCGCCAAACTCGTCCCGAACTCCCGCATCGCCTGCGCAGTAACCGCATCCGCCGGAAAAAACGACTCGATCGCCAACTCAGCCAGCGTCACATCCATCGGCGTACCGAACACCGTAGTGGTGCTGATGAAAGACAAATCCCCGAACGGCGTACGCATCCGACACGGCACCGCCACATGCGCAGCGCCGGTCAGCTCCGCCGGATCGAAATCGGCAGGCGCCGGATAGGCCTCCAGCTCAGCGTAAAGCGCCTCCAGCACCGGATCGCGACTGGTCTGGATCTGATGACGCAACCGATGCAGGATGTGCGCGCGCCATTCGCCCAGGTTGAGGATGCTCGACGCCATGCCTTCGGGATGCAGCGCCGCGCGCAACACATTGGCCGGGCCCGCCAGCAAATGCTCGGCGACGCCGGCCAGCATCGGCGCCAGCGCGCGGTTGTGCTGGATCAGGTTCCAGTGCCGGTCCACCGCCAGCGCCGGATGCGGCTCGTGCGCGTACAGCACCAGTTCGACCGCGGCGTAAGCCTCGCGCATCGCCGGATGGTCGAGCGCGCGCTCGGCATAGATCGGCGCCAGCCCGGCCGCGGTCATCAGCGCGTTGCGTTCGCGCAGCGGCACGTCCAGGCGGTCGGCCAGGCGCAGCAGCATCGCCCGGCTCGGCAGCGAGCGGCCGGTTTCGATGAAGCTGACGTGGCGGGTCGAAATCTCGGCCATCTCGGCCAGATCGAATTGAGTCAGACGGCGGCGCTGGCGCCATTGGCGCAGCAGCTCGCCCACGGGGGCGGAATCGTTCATGCGGCCACCTTAGCCCAGCCGCGCCGGCGCCGGCATTACCTGCGAGGTAATCGACCGGACGCACGCGCCGCGGTGTGATGGCCCGGTCCAAAACGAACCCACACTCGACAGGAGAACGCATCATGGCCATCGCCGCTCACCGCACTCATCCCGCCTTGTTCCTGCGCCGCGTGGTCCAGGCCGACCTCGCGGTGTCCGCCGCCGCCGGCGCGCTGCAACTGGCCGCGGCCGAACCGCTGGCGCGACTGACCGCGATCGACGCCGGATTCCTGCGCGGCTCGGGCCTGGTGCTGATGGCCTGGGTCGCCTTCCTCGGCTGGACCCTGAGCCGCCGTACGATCGCCGCGCCGCTGGCGTGGACGCTGATCGCGGTCAACCTGGCCTGGGTCGCCGCGTCGGTGCTGGTGTGGCTGGAAGGAGCGATCGCGCCGAACACGCTGGGCACGGTGTATGTGTTGGCGCAGGCGGCGGTGGTGGCGGTGTTCGCCGATCTGCAGTACTTCGGCCTGCGCCGGCAGCAGCGCGGCTGAGGCGGCGATGGACGCCGCTCGCGCGATCGAGCCGCCGTCAGCGCCGCCGCCGCCCGCGGCGGCGCAACCGGCGGCGCGAAGCGCACCGCCGCGCAACCTGCCGCCGCGTTGCGCCTGGTGCCCGCAACTGCTCGGTTGTCGCGTGCCGGCGCCGTTCGCCGGGTCGCCCGCCGACCGCGTCAGCCGGCCGCTCGCCCTGTAGGAGCGGCGCAAGCCGCGACCAACCGAAGAGGTGCACGCGAGCGCAATCACCCGAAAAGGCCGGCAATCGGAAAGCTCCAATGCAGCGCTACAAAATCCAGGCTTCACACAGAACGCTCGCGCACGCCGCTTCGGTTGATCGCGACTCGCGCCGCTCCTACAGCCGACAACGCAACCGCGCGAGGCCTCGAGCGGCGCTTCAGCCGGCCGGCGGCGCGTACGAAACCTCGACGATCGCGAACCGCGCCGGCCCGCCCGGCAGCACCGCCTCGAACTCGTCGTCGACGCGGCGCTTGAGCATGGCCCGCGCCAGCGGCGAATCGATGCTGATGTGGCCGAGCCGGGCGTCGGTTTCGTCCGGGCCGACGATGCGATAGCGCGCCAGCTCGCCGCTGGCGACGTCCTCGACCTCGACCCAGGCGCCGAAGAACACCGACTGCGGATCGCTGGGCGTGGACTCGATCACCCGCAGCAGCGGCAGGCGCTTGCTGAGATAGCGCACGCGCCGGTCGATCTCGGCCAGCTGCTTCTTGCGGTAGGTGTATTCCGCGTTCTCGGAGCGGTCGCCCTCGGCCGCGGCCGCGGCCAGCGCCTTGACCACCTCGGGACGGCGCAGCCGCCACAGCTCGTCGAGCTCGTGCTTCAGGCGCGCGTGGCCCTCGCGGGTGATCAGCGCGGTGCTGTGTTCGGCGGGCGGGCGCCAACGGCCCATGGCGGCGGTACTCGCAACAGCGGGGCCGACGTTATCGCAGAGCGCGCGGCGCGGTTCAAGCGAATCGACGCGAAAACCGGTTTACCCCCTGTAGGAGCGGCGCGAGCCGCGACCGCGACACCTCACTTGCGTCGTAACTGCGGTGTCGCGGTCGCGGCTCGCGCCGCTCCTACAGGGGCGATACGAACCGGCGCGATTACTGCCCAGCGGCGCGCTTGAGGCTGTAATCGAGCTGCGAGTCGATCTTCTTGCCTTCGGTGTCGAGCATGCGGATCTCGTCCTTGGAGACGATCTCGAACAGGCGGTCGTCATCGCTCTTGCTGTTCGGGTCCAGGCGCACGCGCTTGCCGTTGTCTTCCGCGGTCCAGGTGCCGTCGCCCTTGAACTGGCCGTCCTTCTTGCCCTGGTAGCTCTCGTCGATGGCGTAGCTGCCGTCGGCCTTGAGCGCGAGCTTGGTGTCGATGCCGCTGCAATCGGCGCAGGGCAGGGTGCCGCTGAAGGTGCCGGCGAAGGCGGCGGCGTCGAACGCGGCGGGCGCGGCTTCGGCGGCGGGCGCCGGGGCGGGTTCGGGAGCTGGGGCGGTTTCCGGCGCCGGGGTGGTTTCGGCGGGGGCTTTCGACGCTTCGGTTGGTTTATTGCAAGCGCTCAACGCGAGCGTGGCGAGACAGGCGAGGGCGAGCAGTTTGCGATTCACATGCGGCTCCTGATGCGGATTCGGGATTTTGCAGCGAGCGGTGAGCGTAGTGGAGCGGGAGGCGGGCGAAAGCGAGCGGTTTCTCAGTCTTCGCGTTCTCGCTGTTCGCGTCCGCCGCCCGTCGCTTCGTCGGTCAGCGCTTGCCGCCGAAGATGCCGCCGAGCAGGCCGCGCAGGATCTGCCGGCCGACCTGGGTGCCGACCGTGCGCGCGGTCTGCTTGGCCATGGTCTCGACCATGCCCTGGCGGCGTTTGGTGCCGAACACCGCGTCCTTGACCGCCTGGCCGAAGCCGCCTTCTTCCTGGTCGTCCTGCTCGCGGGTCTTGGCCGGCGGCGCCTGGGCCTGTTCGGCCGCGGTGTCGGCGCGCTTGGCCAGCATTTCGGCGGCCGATTCGCGGTTGACCTCGGTGTCGTACTTGCCGCCGATCGGGCTGCCGGCGCGGACCTGGACGCGTTCGGCCTCGGTGATCGCGCCCATGCGGCAGCGCGGCGGCGCCACCAGGGTGCGTTCGACCGGCATCGGCACGCCCTTGTCCTGCAGGGTCGAGACCAGGGCTTCGCCGGTGCCGAGCTTGGAAATCGCTTCGGCCACGTTCAAGGCCGGATTCGGCACGAAGGTTTCCGCGGCGGTGCGCACGGCCTTCTGGTCGCGCGGGGTGAACGCGCGCAGCGCGTGCTGCACGCGGTTGCCGAGCTGGCCGAGGATGTTGTCGGGGATGTCGTCGGGGAACTGCGAGCAGAAGTACACGCCCACGCCCTTGGAGCGGATGATCCGCACCACTTGCTCGACGCGCTGCTGCAGCGCGGCCGGGGCGTCGTCGAACAGCAGGTGCGCTTCGTCGAACACGAACACCAGCTTGGGCCGGTCGAGGTCGCCGACTTCGGGCAGTTGTTCGAACAGCTCCGACAGCAGCCACAGCAGGAAGCTGGAGTACAGGCGCGGCTTGAGGATCAGCGAATCGGCGGCGAGCACGTTGACCACGCCGTGGCCGTTGGGGGTGGTGCGCATCAGGTCGGCCAGTTCCAGCGCCGGCTCGCCGAAGAAATGGTCGCCGCCGTCCTGCTCCAGGCGCAGCAGCGAGCGCTGGATCGCGCCGATCGACTGCGCGCTGACCAGGCCGTAGCTGGTGGAGATGTCCTTGCGCTCGTCGGCGACCAGGCCGAGCAGGGCGCGCAGGTCTTCCAGGTCGAGCAGCAGCAGGCCGCGGTCGTCGGCGAGCTTGAACACGATGTCGAGCACGCCGGACTGGGTGTCGTTGAGTTCGAGGATGCGCGCCAGCAGGGTCGGGCCCATTTCGCTGACGGTGGTGCGCACCGGATGGCCGAGCTTGCCGAACAGGTCCCAGAACACCACCGGGTTGGCTTGCGGGGCCCAGTCGGCGACGCCGATCTCCTTCAGGCGCTCCTGCAGTTTGTCGTTGGCGGCGCCGGCGACGGCGAGGCCGGCGACGTCGCCTTTCACGTCGGCCAGGAACACCGGCACGCCCTGGCGCGAGAAGCCTTCGGCCAAGGTCATCAGGGTGACCGTCTTGCCGGTGCCGGTGGCGCCGGCGACCAGGCCGTGGCGGTTGCCGAGCTTGGTGTGCAGGAACACTTGTCCGCTGTCGGGGGTGGTCACGGCCTTGCCGATCAGGATGTCGTTCTGGGTGTCGCCGGGGGTCGGGGCCATGTCCGTTTCCGTGGTTCGGTGGGGTGGTGCGTGGGGTGTTTCGTTGGGTGGTTCGTTGGGTGTTTCGGGGGAACTTGCGCGGGGTCGATTCTAGCGGGAGGCGTGTCGGGTTCGTGAAGCGGGGTGGGGTGGGTGGTCTTGGGGTTCGTTCGAGTGGTGTTCGGTATGGGTGTTGATTGTGGTGGCGGTGTTTCGTTTGGGTGGTGTTTGCGTCGTTGGTGAGTTGTCGCGGTCGCGGCTTGCGCCGCTCCTACACGGAGATACGAAACTTGCCGGAGACCCTGTAGGAGCGGCGCAAGCCGCGACCGCGACAATTCATCTACGACAAACTCCACCTAAGCCCGTTGGCTGCGTTTGACGACAAGCGAACATCAAGAGCTTCCGTCCGCAAGCGGTCGGGTTACTTTCTTTGTCTTGCCAAAGAAAGTAACCAAAGAAAGGCGCTTTCCCTGTTTTCGAATCAAGAGCCACTATGGTTCGGTGCTTTCGCGGGGATGCGCCACACAGGCCATCCATGGCCTGGGTGGCGCACGGCGCGCATCGTGCGCGCCGCCCTTCGGGTCTCTCATTGCCTGTGGCGAGTTCGGGGCGGCGGGGGGAGCGAAGAGCAACGGCCACGGCAATAACAACCGCAACGGCAATATGGATTCCGGCTTTTGCCGGAATGGCGGGCGTTGGTTTGCTTCGAGATTGGAGGGAGGGGTGGGGCGGTTTGGGGGCGGTGCGGTGGGGCGCCCCCGCTTGCGCCGATCGACCGCGAAAAACCGGGCATCGGCCTGAACTTCGCTGGCGCGGCTCAGTCGAACTTTGCTCATCCGCTCGGGCGAGCGCCCGCCACCCGCCGGGAAGGGCCGGAAAACCCGCGTCAGGTCACGGTCCTTGCCGGGGCTGGACCCGCGCCGTTACCCTGGCCCCCCGCAAAAAGGACCTGCCGCACGCCTCATGCCTGCATATTCACGTTCCGCCCGCGCCGCGCGCGCCCTGGTCGGCTTCCGTGCGGCGGTCGCGCCGCTCGCTGCCGCGCTCGCGCTGTGCAGCCTCTCGCCGCAAGCCTCGGCCCTGTCCAAGCGCGATCAGGCCGCGGTCGACGCGCTGAGCCAGCGCATGCAGTCGGCCGAAGCCCGCTATCAGTCGGCCCTGGTCAAGATCCGCAACGCCGACCCGACCGGCCGCCAGGACAGCGACGCCGCGCTGGAGGACATGGAGGACGTGATCGCCGCCTGCCTCAAGCAGAAGGGCTGCGCGCCGAGCACCATGCTGGCCGGCTACAAGCGCCTGCTCAAGGCCAACGCCGACTCGGTCGCCAACACCGACGAGGACGCCGAGGACGCCGGCCAGCTCGACAGCGACGGCCTCGCCGCCGATGTGCCCGAGGCCGCGCGCGCCGCCGCGCTGCTCAGCGACGACGGCCAGCGCTTCGTCAAGATGGTCCAATACAACCCGGCCGTGCAGGCCGGCATCCGCCGCTGGCTGACCGACCTGCGCGGTCCGCTGATGCAGAGCTACGACAACTATCAGTACATGCGCCAGCTGATGTGGCCGGAGTTCCAGCGCGCCGGCCTGCCCGAGGCGCTGCTGTTCGGGATCATGGCCAAGGAATCCAACGGCCGCGTGCATTCGACCTCGCGCGTCGGCGCCGCCGGCCCGCTGCAGTTCATGTTCGCCACCGGCAAGCGCTTCGGCCTGGGCGACGACGGTTCGGGCTTCGATACCCGCTACGACCCCAAGCAGTCCGCGCAGGCCGCGGCCGAGTACTTGAACGAGCGCCTGGGCCAGCTCAACAACTCCATCGAGATGTCGCTGGCCGCCTACAACGGCGGCGAGGGCCGCGCGCTGCGGATCAACAACGCTTCGGGCGGACGCAATTTCTGGGACGAGTCGGTCTACAACCAGTTCCCGGCCGAAACCCGCGACTACGTGCCGATGGTGGTCGCCGCGGCGTGGCTGTTCCTGCACCCGCGCGAGTACGGGCTGAACTTCCCCAAGGTCGACAGCAAGCTGGCCCAGTTGCGCCTGAACCGGCCCAGCTCGATCTATGAACTGACCATCTGCATGGGCGGCAGCGGCAGCCGCGACGGCTACATGCGCGCGCTGCGCAACCTCAACCCGCGCTACCAGGCCGACAGCTACCTCTCCGCCGGCACCACGCTCAACGCCACCACCCGCATGGTGAGCCTGTACAACCGCTGGTGCGTGCAGGGCAAGCGCGCCGATCTGGCGCGCACCCTGGTGGCCAGCGACGCGAACAGCGCGATCGTGCGCACCGGCCCGCTGACCGTGCTGCCGGCGTCCAGCGCCGGCGAAGACGGCACGGTGGCCTATGCCGGCACCAGCGCCGCCGCGGTGCCGACCACGGTCGCCACCGGCCGCCCGGCGCCGGCGCCGGCGCCGGCGCCCAAGCCCGAGCCGAAGAAGAAGGCGACGCCGAAGGACTACAAGATCCAGCGCGGCGACACCCTGACCGACGTGGCGCGCAAGTTCTCCTGCGACACCCGCGCGCTGGCCAAGGCCAACGGGCTGAAGGCGCCGCGTTATGCGGTCAAGCCGGGGCAGCGGATCAAGCTGAGCGGTTGCGGCGACTGAACCCGCAGCACGGCGGCGCGCCCGGCGTTCGGGTAGCGTCGCCGTCGTCGTGGTCGGCCAGCGCGCGGGCCGCGCCGATAGCGCATCGATGGGCCGCGCGTTACATCACTGAGGATCCGGCATGAGCCAGCCCGCAGCGACCTACACCCGCTATGTCCTGTCCACGCGCGGGTGGGGCGCGGCGGTCGCGTTGTCGGCGGCATTGGCCATCGCCGGCGCCTACGCCCCCGGCGCGATCTGGCTGCACTACCTGTTCAAGCCCGCGACCACGCTGCTGATCGCGGCGATGGTGCTGCGCGAGGGCGCCGGCGCCGATCCGCGCTATCGCCGCGCGATCTTCGTCGGGCTGCTGCTGTCGACCGCCGGCGACGCGTTCCTGATGCTGCCCGGCGACTGGTTCGTGTTCGGCCTGGGCTCGTTCCTGTGCGCGCACCTGGCCTATCTGGTCGGGCTGTGCCGGCGCGCACGGCCGTTCGCGGCGATCTGGCCGTTCCTGGCCTACGCCGCCGTCGCCGCGGCGGTGATGAGCGTGCTGTGGCCGCATCTGCCGAACGAATTGCGCATCCCGGTGATCGTCTACGTCGCGGTGTTGGCGGCGATGGCGGCGCAGGCCGCGGCGGTGTGGCGCAAGCGCGCGGGCGCGGCCGGGGCGGCTGCGGCGATCGGCGGCGCTTGTTTCGTGTTGTCCGATGCGACCCTGGCCATCGACCGCTTCGCTGCGCCGTTCGCCGCGGCGCAGGCGCTGGTGCTGGTGAGCTACTGGGCCGCGCAGTGGTGGATCGGGCGGTCGGCGACGCTGGCGCGGGATTGAGCGTCGGCGGTCTGGTCGCGTCGCGTTCGGCGCGCAGATAGCCGGCGTTTCCCGCTAACTGCGCGGCGTGGCCGGCTCACCCTGCCGGCGCGGCTTTCCCGTCGGCCGGCGCCTCCGGCGCAGGCGACGAAGACACCGCCTCGCGCAGCTTGCGCCACCAGCCGCCGGCGGCTTCGCTGGCTTGGCCCACGCCCTTCTGCAGCGATTCGCCGACCGGCTTGAGCGCTTGTTCGTCGGCGAAGCGGGTCGCCGCGCGCATTGCCTCGGGGCCGTGCGCCTGCACCGCGTCCCAGGCCAGCGAGGTCGCCAGCCGCGGCATGAAGGCGAACGAGTCGACGTCGCCGCCCTTGGCTTCGACTTGCGCGATGAACCCGGCCAGTTCCTTGCGCAGCTCGGGCGGCACGCTGGGGTCCGCGCTCAGGCGCTTGAGCGAGATCAGCGCATCGCGGGGGCGGCCTTCCTGCACCGCCACGCCGGCCTCGGCGATCTTGCCCAGCCACGGCGCGCGCAGCATCTGGCCGAGCGCGTCGGCGTGGATCTGGGCGCGGTCCCAGCGTTTCTCGCTGACCGCCAGATAGCCCAGGCCCAGGTGCAGGGCGAGCATCTGCCCGGCCGGGCCTTTCTGGAAATCGCCGTCGCCCTGCGCGGCCCAGACGCGCTCGCTCTCGGCCTGCGCCAGTTGCGGCCACTGCAGGCGCTGGAACGCGACCGAGCGCAGCGACGCGGCGGCGAGGTTGTCGAACGCGGCGCAATCCTGCGCTTCGACGATGTCGGTTTCGGCCAGCGCGATGGTGGTCTTGTCGGCGCCGAGCGCGCCGTAGGCCAGCAGCAGATGGGCGATGCACAGGTCGGCCGGGCCGAGTTCGGGCAGGTCGGACCGGGCGATGCCGGCCTTGTCGCTGAACTGCGCGCCGAAGCGGTAGGTCTCCAGCGCCGCCGGCAGGCCGTTCTCGGAGACGCGGCGGTATTGGGTATAGGTCAGGCCGTCGCGCAGGTCGGCGAGTTGCTCGGATTCGCTCTTGGCGCCGCAGGCGGCGAGGGCCACGGCGAGCGCGGCGAGAGCGAAAAGGCGTCCGTTGCGGGTCATGCGGTCCCCTCCGTGGGGTTTCGTGATCTACCTGTAGGAGCGGCGCGAGCCGCGACCGCGACACCGCGCATACGTCGCAAGCGAGCTATCGCGGTCGCGGCTCGCGCCGCTCCTACAGGAGAGGCTTTCAGCGGGTGCGGCGGGCCAGCGGCTGGCCCAGGCGCACGGCGGTTTCGGCGGACAGGCCGGCGTCCAGCGTCGCCGCGCCCGGCGGCAGCAGCACGATCACGGTCGAGCCGTAATTGAACCGCGCCATTTCCTCGAACCGCTTGAGGGTGATGCCCTTGCCGCGGTAGTCCTTGGTGGTGACGCGGTCGCCGTAGGCGGGGATCTCGATCCCGCTCCACACCGTTTCCACGCCCGAGACCAGCAGCGCGCCGACCATCACCAGCGCCATCGGCCCGAAGTCGGTGTCGAAGTGGCAGACCAGGCGTTCGTTGCGCGCGAACAGGCGCGGCACGTTGCGCACCGCGTCGGGGCCGACGCTGAAGAGGCGGCCGGGCACGTGCACGGTTTCGCGCAGGGTGCCGGTCCAGGGCATGTGCACGCGGTGGTAGTCGCGCGGCGACAGGTACACGGTGGCGTAGTCGCCGTCGCGGAACGGCGCGGCCGCGGCTTCGTCGCCGCCGAGCAGCTCCAGCGCGGTGAACGAGCGGCCCTTGGCCTGGAAGATCTCGCCGGCGCGGATCGGCCCGCACTGGCTGATGCGGCCGTCGGCCGGCATCAGCAGGGTGCGCGCGTCGCCTTGCGCGCGGCGCGCGCCGGGCTTGAGCGCGCGGGTGAAGAAGGCGTTGAAGGTCGGGTAGGCGCGCGGGTCCGGATTGGCGGCTTCGTCGAGATCGACGCCGAACTTTTCGGTCACCGTGTCGATCAGCCAGCGGCTCACCCGCGGGTCGTCGGAATAGGCCAGCATCCGCGCCAGGCCCGACAGGAAACGGTGCGGCAGCACGTAGGTGAGGGTGGTGACCAGGCTCACGGCGAGGCCTCCGTCAGCGCGGCCATGTCGCGCGCGATCACGTTCGGCTCGAACGGCGGCCGCACCAGGCCGGCCATGCGCCCCTGCGGGTCGAGCACGGCCATGCTGGCGCTGTGGTCCATCGAATACTGGTTTTCCGGCGCGCCCGCCGGCGCGGGCACCTTGGCGAACACCATGCTCAGCGACTTGGCGAAGTTCTCCAGCGCCGGCACGTCGGCGGTCGCGGCCAGGGTGTCCTTGTGGAAGCCGTGGGCGTACTCGCCGATCTTGTCCGGGCTGTCGCGCTCGGGATCGACCGAGACGAACAGCACCCGCGGGCGGGTCGATTCGGGGATCGATTCCCAGGCCTTCTGCGCCACCGACATCTGCGCCAGCGTGGTCGGGCACACGTCCGGGCAATGGGTGAAGCCGAGGAAGATCAGGGTCCAGTGGCCCTTGAGTTCGCCCGGGATCAGTTGGGTGCCGTCGGACTGGCGCAGCGAAAAGGCGGGCAGGGTGCGCGGCGGGTCGAACAGGCGCACCGCCTGGGTCTGCGGCAGGTGCGAGCGCTTGGCGCTGCCGAAGTATTTCTGCGAGGCCCACAGGCCCAGCGCGGCGGCCAGCGCGGCCACCAGAATGATGGCGGTAGTGCGGTTGAACATGGCGGTTCCAGCTTGAATGCCCGGCCATGATAGGGGATTCGCGCTGGGGGATCGGCAAAGCGGCCGGGCCCGATCCCGATTCCCCATTGCCGACCCAAGCTATACTGCGCCCCCGCTTCGCTCCGTATCCCGTCCTGGACCCGCCGTGCCCGCTTCCGTTTCCTTCGAACCGCTGACCCTCGTCGACCTGATCCGCTACGGGGCCAGCCGCTTCAACGCGGCCGGGCTGAGCTTCGGCCACAGCTACGACAACGCCCTGGACGAGGCGACCCAGCTGGTCCTGCACGCCCTGCACCTGCCGCACGACCTGAGCCCGGTCTACGGCCAGGGCCGGGTCACCACCGAAGAGAAGGACGCCGTGCTGGCGCTGTTCCAGCGCCGCGTCGACGAGCGCATCCCGGCCGCCTACCTGACCGGCGAGGCCTGGTTCGCCGGCCTGAGCTTCAAGAGCGACGCGCGCGCCCTGGTGCCGCGCTCGCCGATCGCCGAACTGATCGAAGCCGGCTTCGAGCCCTGGCTCGGCGGCCGCGAAGTGCGCCGCGCCCTGGACCTGTGCACCGGCTCGGGCTGCATCGCCATCGCCACCGGCCATTACCACCCCGATTGGGACGTGATCGGCGCCGACATCAACGACGCTGCGCTGTCGCTGGCCGCGGAAAACAAGGAACGCCTGCTCGCCGGCAACGTCGAGCTGCGCAAGTCCGACCTGTTCCAGGGCCTGCAGGGCGAGGTGTTCGACCTGATCGTCACCAACCCGCCCTACGTCACCGACGACGAGACCGACGCGCTGCCGCGCGAATACTCGTTCGAGCCGGAACTGGGGCTGCGCGCCGGCTTTGATGGCCTGGACCTGGCGCTGAAGATCCTGCGCGACGCGCCGCAGCACCTGAGCGAAGACGGCCTGCTGATCTGCGAAGTCGGCGAAGCCGAGCGCGCGCTGGGCGAACTACTGCCGCAGCTGCCGCTGGCCTGGGTCGAGTTCAAGGTCGGCCAGATGGGCATTTTCGTGGTCGAGCGCCACGACCTGGTCGAGCACCACGACGCGATCAAACGGCTCGCCGACGCGCGAGCCTGATCGAGCCTCGAACGATCACGCGCGTCGGCGGCTGGTGGCGCGAGGTTCCCGCCTCGCGCAGCGCCGCACGCGACGCTGACTGCACAGCATCGCCGGCGCCGACCGGCCGGAACTCGCAAGCGCCCCGCGGCGTCTGCGCTCCCTGATCGCTTACGCCTGCGGACTCGTTGAGAGATCGCCGCAGGCTTGCGCCTGCCTTCGTTACAGCGGAAACCGGACGGGTCGGCTATGGTGGCCGGCGGCGTACGCGGATGGCTGGCGTTGCGGCGACTCGCGCTTTTGGCGCTTCTTGCCCTCACCCCAGCCCTCTCCCGCAAGCGGGAGAGGGAGCGGTGCGGCCTCGTCGGCGATATCGGACCGATTGCGCAAATTCGCGTTGTAGGCGCGATCAATGCAGGCGGTGCAGCCATAAGGCCTGTGCGCCGCTGCCGGAAAGACTCCCTCTCCCGCTTGCGGGAGAGGGCTGGGGTGAGGGCGCCGCGTTCTACCCCACCGCAATCCGATCATTTCCGCCCGATCCAGCCCCGCCGTACCATCGAGCAGCCCCCTGTAGGAGCGACGCAAGCCGCGACCACGAAGCCGCAACCACGACGAACCCGCTTCATCCCCACCACACCCACCCCCGCGATCATCGCCAACGCTCCACCCGGCACCCACCAGGATCCCCCGCAGTGGCCAGCAACAGCTTCGGAACCCTCCTCACCGTCACCACCTTCGGCGAAAGCCACGGCCCGGCCATCGGCTGCGTCGTCGACGGCTGCCCGCCGGGCCTGGAACTGGCGCCGGAAGAGTTCCGCCACGACCTCGAGCGCCGCGCCACCGGCCGCAGCCGCCACACCTCGCAGCGGCGCGAGACCGACGAGATCGAAATCCTCAGCGGCGTCTACCAGGGCCGCACCACCGGCACCCCGATCGCCCTGCTGATCCGCAACACCGACGCGCGCAGCAAGGACTACGGCAACATCGCCGAGCAGTTCCGCCCCGGCCACGCCGACTACAGCTATTGGCAGAAGTACGGCCATCGCGATCCGCGCGGCGGCGGCCGCTCTTCGGCGCGCGAGACCACCATGCGCGTGGCCGCCGGCGTGATCGCCAAGAAGTGGCTGGCGCAGCGCTACGGCGTCAGCGTGCGCGGCTACATGGCGCAGATCGGCGAGATCGTGCCGGCCGGCTTCGACCTCGACGCGGTCGAGGGCAATCCGTTCTTCTGGCCGCACGCGGCCCAGCTCGACGAGCTGGAGCGCTACATGGACGCGCTGCGCAAGTCCGGCGATTCGGTCGGCGCGCGCGTGGAAGTGATCGCCGACGGCGTGCCGCCGGGCTGGGGCGAGCCGATCTACGGCAAGCTCGACGGCGAACTGGCCGCGGCACTGATGAGCATCAACGCGGTCAAGGGCGTGGAGATCGGCGACGGCTTCGCCAGCGTGGCGCAAAAGGGCACCCAGCACCGCGACGAGCTGTTGCCGCAGGGTTTCGCCAGCAACCACGCCGGCGGCATCCTCGGCGGCATCAGCACCGGCCAGCGCCTGCGCTGCGCGGCCGCGTTCAAGCCGACCTCGAGCCTGCGCCTGCCCGGCCGCAGCCTGGACGTGCACGGCAACGAAGTCGAAGTGGTCACCGTCGGCCGCCACGACCCCTGCGTGGGCGTGCGCGCCACGCCGATCTGCGAGGCGATGGTGGCGCTGGTGCTGATGGACCAGGCGCTGCGCCATCGCGCGCAATGCGGCGATGTCGGCACGGTGACGCCGCGGGTGCCGGCGCAGGCCGGCGATGCGGGCGCGGGCGATGTCTGAGCGCCCGCGCGTGTGGGTCTCGCAGCCGCTGTTCGACGATATCGTCGCGCGGCTGGGCGAGCATTTCGAGGTCGAAACCACGGCCGAGGTCACCCAGCACGCGCCGGATGCGGTCAACGCGATCCTGCGGCGCATGGACGGTGCGCTGGTGACCCTCAACGATCCCATCGGCGCGGCCCAGATCGAAGGCGCATCGCGCCTGCGCGCGATCGCCAACGTCGGAGTGGGCTACAACAATCTCGATGTCGCCGCGCTCAGCGCCGCCGGCATCCTCGCCAGCAACACGCCCGACGTGCTGACCGAAACCACCGCCGATTTCGGCTTCGCCCTGATGATGGCGGCCGCGCGCCGCATCGGCGAGGCCGAGCGCTGGCTGCGCGAGGGGCATTGGCAGCGCTGGAGCTTCGACAGCCTGCTCGGCGCCGACGTGCACGGCGCGACCCTGGGCATCCTCGGCATGGGCCGGATCGGCCAAGCCATCGCCCGGCGCGCCACCGGTTTCGGCATGCGCACGCTGTACCACAACCGCAGCCGCCTGCCTGAGGCGGTGGAGGCCGACTGCAAGGCGAGCTACGTCGGCTTCGACGAACTGCTGGCGCGCGCCGATCATCTGATCCTGGTGCTGCCGTATTCGCCGCAGGCGCATCACCTGATCGACGCCGCCGCGCTGGCCAAGATGCAGCCGCACGCGACTTTGACCAACATCGCCCGCGGCGGCATCGTCGACGAGGACGCGCTGTGCGACGCGCTCGAACGAGGCCGCCTCGGCGCCGCCGGCCTGGACGTGTACGAGGGCGAGCCGCGGCTCAACCCGCGCCTGCTCGCGCAGCGCCGGGTGGTGCTGACCCCGCACATCGCCAGCGGCAGCCTGGCCACGCGCCGGGCGATGGTGGCGCTGGCGGTCGACAACCTGATCGCCGCGCTGGGCTGCGGCCCGCGCGCCGGCGATCCGCCGAGCGCGCTCAACGCCGCCGAAGCCGCCGCGGCGAGGGCGGGGCGATGAACGTTCGACGGTGCCGCTGTTGTGGGAGGGACTTCAGTCCCGATGCTTTTGTGCCAGGCCGCCGCGATCTGAAAGAAAAGCATCGGGCCTGAAGGCCCTCCCACAAAGCCTCCGCCGCAACCCTCACGATTTCGCAACACCCGCCGGAAATGGGTCCGGCGGTCCCCACAAGTCAGGTAACTCAGAACAGATGAACGCCAAGACGTCCTGCAATGTCGCCGTCGTCGGTGCCACCGGCGCGGTCGGTGAAACCATGTTGAAGGTGCTGGCCGAGCGCAAATTCCCGATCGGCAAACTGCACGTGCTGGCGAGCGAGCGTTCGGCGGGCGAGAAAATCGAGTTCGAAGGCCAGACCCTGGTCGTGCGGGACCTGGCTACGTTCGACCCTGCGGGCGTGGACATCGCCCTGTTCTCGGCGGGCGGCTCGGTGTCGAAGGAGTACGCGCCCAGGTTCGCCGCCGCCGGCGCGGTGGTGATCGACAACTCCTCGGCCTTCCGCTACCAGGACGACGTGCCGCTGGTGGTCAGCGAGGTCAATCCCGAGGCGCTCAAGAACCGCCCGCTCGGCATCGTCGCCAATCCGAACTGCTCGACCATGCAGCTGATGGTCGCGCTGGCGCCGATCCACCGCCAAGCCAAGCTCGAGCGCATCAACATCGCCACCTACCAGTCGGTCTCGGGCACCGGCAAGCGGGCGATGGAAGAGCTGGGCCGGCAGACCGCGGCGCTGCTGAATTTCCAGGAAGCGCAAGCCGAGGTCTACCCGGTGCAGATCGCCTTCAACGTGATCCCGCACGGCGGCGACTTCACCGACAACGGCTACACCACCGAAGAGATGAAGCTGGTCTGGGAGACCCGCAAGATCCTCGGCGACGACAGCATCGGCGTGAACGCGACGGTGGTGCGGGTGCCGGTGTTCTACGGGCATTCCGAAGCGGTGCACATCGAGACCCGCGACAAGCTCTCGGCCGCGGACGCGCGCGCGCTGCTGGAGAAGGCGCCGGGCCTGGTGGTGGTGGACGAGGCCAAGGGCGGCGGCTATCCGACCCCGGTGACCCACGCCTCGGGCGAGGATCCGGTGTTCGTCGGCCGCATCCGCGAGGACATCTCGCACCCGCGCGGGCTGTCGCTGTGGGTGGTGGCCGACAACATCCGCAAGGGCGCGGCGACCAACGCGGTGCAGCTGGCCGAGCTGGTGTGGAACGAGCGCTGAGGTTCTTCGCTCAGCCATGAAATCGGGCCCTGCGGGGCCCGATTTCGTTTTGGGGCCTTCGGCGTTCGGGCTTCGGCTTTTGTGGGAGGGCTTTCAGGCCCGATGCTTTCCGCTCAGATCGCGGCGATCGGAAACGAAAGCATCGGGCCTGAAGGCCCTCCCACAAAAGCCGCGCATCCGGCCTGCTTCCTCACCGCCAGTCAACGGCTTAGGATGAAAACTTAACGAACGCGTTGCGCATTAAGCCCGTACACCTTTAGAGTCGCCGCCTGACTTCGGATTGGGATACCTCGTGAGATCAGGTTTCGCACGCACCGCTCTGGGCCTGGCGCTGGCATTGGCCAGCTCGGCGGCCTGCGCGCTGGGTCTGGGCCAGATCGAGGTCAAATCGCGCGCCGGCCAGCCGTTGCTGGCGGAAATCCCGGTCATCGCCAGCGGCCCGGAGGAACTGGCGCAGTTGCGCGCCGGCCTGGCCTCGCCGGAAACCTTCCAGCGCATCGGCCTGGAGCCGCCGCAGGGCATCGTCACCGACCTGCGCTTCACCCTGGCGGTGGACGCCAACGGCAAGCCGATCATCCGCGTCACCAGCACCCAGCCGGTGCAGCAGCCGCTGCTGACCTTCCTGATCGAAGTGGACTGGGGCCAGGGCCGCCTGACCCGCGAATACTCGGCCCTGCTCGACGCGCCGCGCACCGCGTCCGCGCCGATGCAGCCGCCGATCCAGGCCGCCGCCGGCGCCGCGCCGAACACCATCGAACGTCCGCTGCAGGCGCCGCTGCCGTTCGGCGCGCAGCCGCAGCAGACCGACCCGCTGGCGGTGGAGAACGCGCCGCCGGGCTACGACCCGGGCAACCTGGGCCAGGCCCCGGCGCTGCCGCCGGACGCCATCGCCGGCCAGGGCGAACCATTGCCGCAGGCGCGGCCGTTGCCCGAAGCCGCGCCGCCGGCTCCGGCGCCGCGCCCCAACGCCGGCCGCATCGCCCGCGAACCGCGGCCGCAGCCGGCCGCCGCGCCGGCGATCCCCGGCGACGGCGAGATCACCGTCGCCCAGGGCCAGACCCTGTCCGGCATCGCCGCGCAGATGGGCGGCGCGCAGAGCCTCAACCAGACCATGATCGCGCTGCTGCGGGCCAATCCCGAGGCCTTCGTCGGCGGCAACATCAACCGCCTGCGCGCCGGCGCCGTGTTGCGCCGGCCGGCTGGCGGCGAGATGGCGACCATCGACCCGCGCGAAGCCAACGAACTGGTGCGCGCGCAGATCCAGCAATGGCGCCAGGCGCCGCAACGCGCGGTGCCGCAGCCGCTGACCGTCGACGCCGACCGCGTCGCCAAGGCGCCGGTCGCGCCGGCCGCGCGCGCGCCCGGCGCGGCCAGCGACGCGCGTCTGGAAATCGTCCCGCCCGGCGCCGAGCGCGCGCAGGCCGGGGCACAATCCGGCATCAGCGCCGGAGGCGAGGGCCACATGGTGCGAGAACAAGTGCAACAGGCCAACGAAACCATCGCCGTGCGCGAGCAGGAACTGGCGGACCTCAAGAGCAAGGTCGCCGAACTCGAGAAACTCAGCACCGACCAGCAGAAGCTGATCGCGATGAAGGACAGCGAGCTGGCCGCGACCCAGCAGCGCCTGGCCGAGAACCAGGCGCGCGCCGACAGCGGTTCGCCGCTGCCGTGGCTGTTCGGCGGCCTCGGCCTGCTGGCGCTGTTGGCCGGCGGTTGGGTGCTGAGCCGGCGCGAGCCCAAGCGGCCGAGTTTCCGCGCCGGGTCGCCGGCGCCGGTGCCGGTGCCGTTCGCGGCTCCGGCCGAGCCGGGCCCCGATCCGGTCGAGACGCTGCGGCGCAAGCCCGAGGCCGCGGCGGTGGTCGATCCGGTGGCGCAACTGCTCGGTCAGCGCGACGAGCCGGCGGCGGTCGATCCCGATCCTGATCTCTATCCCGTTCTCGATCCCGGCCAGGGCGCCAGCCAAGACGAGCCCCCGGCCGCAGCGCCCCGACATGCGCTCGACGAGCTCGCTGCCGCCGAACCGCCGGCTTCGCGGCCGCTCGCTGCCGATGCGCCGCCCGCCGCGCCCGAACGCGCCGACCCGGCCGCGGCGCCGCATTGGACCGCGCCGGTCAGCGAGCCCAAGAGCCAGTCGCGCGTGCCGACCTGGCATTCGGCGACCGCGGGCCGTCAGCCGACGCGCGAAGAACAGACGCTGGAACAGCAATTGCGCGAGCCGCCGGCGCTGCCGGCGGGTTCGGCCGCACCGGTCAGTGCGATCCCGGTCGCCCCGGTTCCGGTTGCCCCGGTTGCGGCCGCGCCGGTCGCCGCGCAGGCGCCGAGCGTCGAACCGGTTGCGGTCGCCCAGTCCTCGCCGCAGGCGCGGCCGGCGGCGCCTTCTGCGGCTTCGGTGGGCCTGGAGCGGATCGAACTGGCCCGCGCCTACATCGACCTGGGCGACGAAGGCAGCGCCCGCCAGTTGCTCGGCGAGGTGCTGATCAACGGCGACCACGCCGCGCGCCAGCAGGCCGCGCGCCTGTTGCGCGAGCTGGAAGCCAGCGGCGGAGATCGCGCCGGGGCGTGAGCCGGACCGGACGAGCGCAAGCAGGCAAGGGCAGGGCAAGGCCATGAACGACCTCGATACCGCTTCCGCCGCCGCGCCGCTGCGGCGCTACGCCCTGGGCGTGGAATACGACGGCAGCGAATTCTCCGGCTGGCAGCGCTTGGTGCGGCCGGGCGAACCCGCCCGTCCCGAGCACGCGCCGCGCGGCGAAGCGACCGTGCAGACCACCCTGGAAGAGGCGCTGAGCTTCGTCGCCGGCACCGGCATCGAAGTGGTCTGCGCCGGCCGCACCGACGCCGGCGTGCACGCCTCCTGCCAGGTCGTGCATTTCGACAGCCCGGTCGAGCGCGACCCGCGCGGCTGGACCCTGGGCGCGACCTCGCGCCTGCCTCCATCCGTATGCGTGCGCTGGTGCATCCCGGTGGCGGCGGACTTCCACGCCCGCTTTTCGGCGCGCGCGCGCCGCTACCGCTACCGCATCCTCAACCGCGCGGTGCGGCCGGCGCTGCAGCGCCAGTACCTGAGCTGGGAGCGGCGCCCGCTCGACGCCGACGCCATGCACCGCGCGGCCCAGGCGCTGCTGGGCGAGAACGATTTCTCGGCGTTCCGCACCGTGCATTGCCAGGCCCCGCACGCGCGCCGCGACCTGCAACACATCGCGGTGCGCCGCGACGGCGATATCGTGGAAATGGAAGTGCAGGCCAACGCGTTTCTTCACCATATGGTGCGCAACATTGTCGGAAGCTTGCTGCCGGTCGGCCGCGGCGACCGGCCCGAGGGCTGGATCGCCGAACTGCTGGCCGGGCGCGACCGCACGGTCGCCGGTCCGACCGCTCCGTCGGCGGGACTGGTGTTCGTCGGGCCGCGCTATCCCGCCGAATGCCAGTTGCCTGCCGAGGTCAGCCTTTGAATCCCTCCCGCACTCTGTTCCGCACCCGCATCAAGTTCTGTGGTTTCACCCGCCCGGGCGACGTGCGCCTGGCCTGCGAACTCGGCGCCGACGCGATCGGCTTCGTGTTCGCCGCCGGCAGCAAGCGCCGGGTCGCGCCGGAGGAGGCGCGGGCCATGCGCCAGGCGCTGGCGCCGCTGGTCGACGCGGTCGCCCTGTTCGCCGACAACCCGGTCGAGGAAGTGCGCGAGGTCGTGCGCCAGGTCCGGCCGAGCCTGCTGCAGTTCCACGGCAACGAGGACGACGCCTATTGCCGCGGCTTCGGCGTGCCCTACCTCAAGGCCATCCCGATGGGCGGCGAGCTGGCCACCCAGCACCCCTCGGCGCTGCTGATGCGCTTCCCCGGCGCCGCCGGCTTCCTGTTCGACAGCCACGCCGAGGGCGGCAGCGGCGGCAGCGGCAATACCTTCGACTGGAAACGGATCCCGGTCGGGGTGCAAAAGCCCTTCGTGCTCGCCGGCGGCATCACCCCCGACAACGTGTTCGAAGCGATCCTGGCGACCCTGCCGTGGGGCGTGGACGTCTCCAGCGGCATCGAGAGCGCGCCTGGGCTCAAGGACGGCGACAAGATGCGCCAGTTCGTCGAGGAAGTGCGGCGGGCCGATTGCCACGTGGAGTGAGCGCCGCCGGCGCTCGCTTCGCACTGCCAGCAAACGGATAGACGCAAACGCCGGCCCTGCGGCGCTCGCAGCCGGCGGCGGACCCGCTTTTGCCGCGGCCCGATGCCCCTGCCGGCTTTGCCGACCCCGTCACCCCAGGAACGGACCGCCATTCCGAGGTCGGGCAAACGGTACGGTTGACCCGTCGATGCCCTAAACTCCCAGGTTCCGCCGCGCGTGGCGCGGTGCTCCCGTGTTGATGGCCGCTGCCGATGTCCGCCGAACCCGCCGCTCACCCGCCGATCGATCCTTCGACGATCGACTTCCACGCCTATCCCGACGCCAACGGCCACTTCGGCCGCTTCGGCGGGCGCTTCGTCGCCGAAACCCTGATCGCGCCGATCGAAGAGCTGGCCCGCGCCTACGACGCGGCGCGGGTCGATCCGGCCTTCATCCAGGCCTTCGACAACGACCTGGCCCATTACGTCGGCCGGCCGAGCCCGATCTACCACGCCCAGCGCCTGAGCGACGAAGTCGGCGGCGCGCAGATCCTGCTCAAGCGCGAAGACCTCAACCACACCGGCGCGCACAAGATCAACAACACCATCGGCCAGGCGCTGCTGGCCAGCCGCATGGGCAAGACCCGGATCATCGCCGAGACCGGCGCCGGCCAGCACGGCGTCGCCAGCGCCACCGTGGCCGCGCGCCTGGGCCTGGAGTGCGTGGTCTACATGGGCGCCACCGACATCGAGCGGCAGAAGATCAACGTCTACCGCATGAAGCTGCTCGGCGCGACCGTGGTGCCGGTGACCAGCGGCTCGCAGACGCTCAAGGACGCGCTCAACGAAGCCATGCGCGATTGGGTCACCAACGTGCGCGACACCTTCTACATCATCGGCACCGTGGCCGGCCCGGATCCGTATCCGCGCATGGTCCGCGATTTCAACGCCGTGGTCGGGCGCGAGGCGAGGGCGCAGATGCTGGCCGAATACGGCCGCCTGCCCGACGCGATCACCGCCTGCGTCGGCGGCGGCAGCAACGCCATCGGCCTGTTCCATGCGTTCTTGAACGACGCTTCGGTACGCATCGTCGGCGCCGAAGCCGCCGGCGACGGCATCGACACCGGCCGCCACGCCGCGTCGCTGGCCGCCGGCCGCCCGGGCGTGCTGCACGGCAACCGCACCTATGTGCTGTGCGACGACGACGGCCAGATCGTGGAGACGCACTCGGTCTCCGCCGGCCTGGACTACCCCGGCGTCGGCCCCGAGCACGCCTTCCTCAAGGACACCGGCCGCGCCGAATACGTCGGCATCACCGACACCGAAGCGCTCGACGCCTTCCGCACCCTGGCGCGCACCGAGGGCATCCTGGCCGCGCTCGAATCCAGCCACGCCATCGCCCAGGCGATCAAGCTGGCGCGTTCGATGCCGAAGGACCAGGTCGTGCTGTGCAACCTGTCCGGCCGCGGCGACAAGGACGTGCATACGATCGCCGGGCGCGAAGGCTTGCACTTCTGATCGCCGTCCCTTCTCCCGCGTGCGGGAGAAGGTGCCCGCAGGGCGGATGAGGGCAAGCGCCCGTCCCGCTCCGGCCCTCACCCCAGCCCTCTCCCGCAAGCGGGAGAGGGAGCTAACGCAAAGCCTTTATCCATGAACCGCATCGACGCCAAGTTCCAACACCTGCAAGCCGCCGGCCGCAAGGCGCTGATCCCGTTCCTGACCGCCGGCGATCCCTCGCTGGAGGCGACCGTGCCGGCGATGCACGCGCTGGTCGAGGCCGGCGCCGATGTGATCGAACTCGGCGTGCCGTTCTCCGATCCGATGGCCGACGGGCCGACCATCCAGCGCAGCTCCGAGCGCGCGATCGCGCGCGGCGCCGGGCTGGGCTGGGTGCTCAAGGCGGTGGCGCAGTTCCGCCAGCGCGACGCCGACACGCCGGTGGTGCTGATGGGCTACCTCAACCCGATCGAGATCCGCGGCGCGCAGCGTTTCGCCACCGACGCGGTCGCCGCCGGCGTCGACGGCGTGCTGCTGGTCGACCTGCCGCCGGAAGAAGCCGACGAACTGCGCGCGGCTTTCGCCGCGGCCGGCCTGGCGCTGATCCTGCTGGCCTCGCCGACCACCACCGACGCGCGCCTGGAGGTGCTGTGCGATGGCGCCCAGGGCTATCTCTACTACGTCAGCTTCGCCGGCGTGACCGGTGCCGACCGGCTCGACACCGGCGCGGCCAACGACCGCCTGCACCGGATCCGCCAGCGCGCCAAGGTGCCGGTGGTGGCCGGCTTCGGCATCAAGGACGCGGCCAGCGCCGCGGCCATGGCGCGCGAAGCCGAGGGCGTGGTGGTCGGCAGCGCGCTGGTCGCGGTGCTGGCCGAGGCGGCCTCGGCCGAAGCCGCGGCGCAGGCCGCGCGCGATTTCCTCGCGCCGCTGCGCCGCGCCCTCGACGCCGCCTGAGCGCCACGCCTGAACAGCGGCGGCCGGGCCTCGCGGGCCGCTGCGCTAGACTGGCCCGCCGGGACGGCACCGACGCGGCGCACCCGCGCCACCGCCGATCCGTCCTGCGCCGGCCCAGCGCCTGCAGTCGAAACGTCTAAACATCTTCATTTAAACCAGGAAGATCCCAACGCATGTCGTGGCTCAAGAAACTCATGCCGTCCGGCATCCGCACCGAGACCGGCGCGGCCAAGCGCCGCAGCGTCCCGGAGGGCCTGTGGGAGAAGTGCGAACGCTGCGGCGCCGTGCTCTACCGTCCCGAACTCGAGGAAAACCTCGAGGTCTGCCCCAAGTGCAGCTTCCACATGCCGATCCGCGCGCGCGCGCGCCTGAGCGCGTTCCTCGACGCGGGCAGCGGGCAGGAAATCGCCGCCGAACTGAGCCCGGTGGACGTGCTCAAGTTCAAGGACCAGAAGAAGTATTCCGAGCGCTTCAAGGCCGCGCAGAAAGCCACCGGCGAGCGCGACTCGCTGATCGCGATGGCCGGCACGCTCAAGCAGCGCCCGCTGGTGGCCTGCGCGATGGACTTCGCCTTCATGGGCGGCTCGATGGGCTCGGTCAGCGGCGAGCGCTTCGCCCGCGGCGCCGAGCGCGCCCTGGCCGACCGCGTGCCGATGGTGTGCTTCGCCGCCAGCGGCGGCATGCGCATGCAGGAAAGCCTGTTCTCGCTGATGCAGATGGCCAAGGCCTCCGCGGCGCTGGGGCGCATGCGCGACGCCGGCCTGCCGTTCATTTCGGTCATGACCCATCCGACCTTCGGCGGCACCACCGCCTCGTTCGCGATGCTCGGCGACCTCAACCTGGCCGAGCCCGGTGCGCTGATCGGCTTCGCCGGCCCGCGCGTGATCGAGCAGACCGTGCGCGAGAAGCTGCCCGAAGGCTTCCAGCGCAGCGAGTTCCTGCTCGAGCACGGCACCGTCGACCAGATCTGCGACCGCCGCGAAATGCGCGAGCGCATCTCGCACCTGCTGGCGCTGCTGACCCGGCAGCCGCAGCCCGAGGACGACGTCGAAGCGGCCTGAGCGCCGCTTCGATACGGGCTTCGGGATTTGGCATGGGCGCTCGACAAAAGCGATGCGATCGGCGCGAACGCGCCGGCCGCGTCGCTTTTGCCGTTTTTGCCGGCAGTCGATGCTCGATCGAAGATCCCGGCCGCAGGAACTGTGAGCGCGCAAGCGCAACGCGACGGCGTTCAGCCGCGTGCAGCGCAAGCACACGCGGCTTGCGGCACACTCGCCGCGCGGCGATCCCCCGATGGCGCTGAGCAGGCGCCGAGCCGCGACGTACGCATCCCTCATCCTCAATTCCGAATCTCGAATCCATGACCCGCAAATATTTCGGCACCGACGGCATTCGCGGTCGCGTCGGCGAGGGCGCCATCTCGGCCGACTTCGTCCTGCGCCTGGGCAACGCTTACGGCCACGCGCTGCAGCGCCGCGACTGGCGCAATCCGATGGTCATCATCGGCAAGGACACCCGCATCTCGAACTACATGTTCGAGGCCGCGCTCGAGGCCGGTCTGGTCGCCGCCGGCGTGGACGTGCAACTGATGGGCCCGATGCCGACCCCGGCGGTCGCGCACCTGACCCGCTCGCTGCGCGCCGACGGCGGCATCGTCATCTCCGCCTCGCACAACCCGCACTACGACAACGGCATCAAGTTCTTCTCCGCCGACGGCGAAAAGCTCGACGACGACACCGAGCTGGCGATCGAAGCGGCGCTGGACCAGCCGTTCCGCACGGTCGAATCCGAACGCCTGGGCCGCGCCGTGCGCACCCGCGACGCCATCGGCCGCTATCTGGAAGCGTGCAAGGGCTCGGTCTCGCGCGGCTTCGACCTCAGCGGCCTGCGCATCGCCCTGGACTGCGCCAACGGCGCCACCTATCAGGTCGGCCCGCTGGTGCTGCGCGAACTGGGCGCGCGCGTCGACGCGATCGGCGTGGACCCCAGCGGCCTCAACATCAACGACGGGGTCGGCTCGACCCATCCGCAGACCCTGGTCGACCGGGTCCGCGCCAGCGGCGCGGACCTGGGCATCGCCTTCGACGGCGACGGCGACCGGGTCATGTTCGTCGACAGCGAAGGCCGCATCTGCGACGGCGACGACCTGCTCTACATCCTGGCCACCGACTGGCAGGACAGCGGCCGCCTGCGCGGCCCGGTGGTCGGCACGCTGATGACCAACTACGGCCTGGAGCGCGCGCTGGAGCAGCGCGGCATCGGCTTCATCCGCGCCAAGGTCGGCGACCGCTACGTGCACCAGCAGCTCATCGCCCACGGCGGCATGCTCGGCGGCGAAGCCTCCGGCCATCTGCTGTGCCTGGACCGCACCAGCACCGGCGACGGCATCGTCAGCGCGCTGCAGGTGCTGGAAGTGCTCAGCCGCCGCAAGCTGTCGCTGCGCGACGCGCTGGCCGGGCTGCAGCGGGTGCCGCAGAAGACCGTCAACGTGCGCTTCGAAGGGCAGAGCAAGCCAACCGAAGCTGCGTCGGTCAAAGAGGCGTTGAAACTGGCCGAAGCCGCGGTCGCCGGCCGCGGCCGCGCCTTCCTGCGCCCTTCGGGCACCGAGCCGGTGGTGCGCGTCACCGTCGAGGCCGACGATGCGACGTTGATGCAGAACACGCTCGATGCGCTGTCGGCGGCGGTGAAAGCCGCGGTCTGACCGGTTCCGTCATGCAGTAAAAAACGAAGGCCGCGCGAGCGGCCTTCGTCGTTTCTGTCCGAAGCTGCCTGTAGGAGCGGCGCAAGCCGCGACCAACCGAAGCGACGTAAAACGCGCAGAAGCCGAAATCGAGAATCCCCACGGTTGCGTATCTGCGGATGCTCACGCTTGCGAAACGCGGCTTCGGTTGGTCGCGGCTCGCGCCGCTCCTACAGGGAACGACCCGGCCGCACCCTCAGCGTCAAACGCGCAGAAGCCGAAATCGAGAATCCCCACGGTTGCGTATCTGCGGATGCTCACGCTTGCGAAACGCGGCTTCGGTTGGTCGCGGCTCGCGCCGCTCCTACAGGGAGCGGTTGTGGTTTGCGTTCGCGCCGCTCAGCGCTGCTGGAACCGCGTCAGCATCTCCCACGACTGCGCCACCGCCGCCGGGTCGACCTTCGCGTCCGGCAGCGGCCGGTAGCGCCGGTCGACCACGGTCGCCGCGCCGTAGTTGTCGAACAGGTAGATCCGCTCGCCGTGGCGGATGCCGCGCTGCGACCAGCTTTCCACCAGCAGCGGCCGGTTCGGCGCGCCCGGGCCGAACAGGTCGCGGCCGGTGCTGTAGTCGGCGCTGTCGTTGCGGCAGCCCAGCGCGTGGCGCATCAGGGTCGGCACCATGTCCTCGTGCGAGGTCACGTGGCCGATCTTCTGCGCCGCCTTGCCGGGCCAATACAGCACGAACGGCGTGCGCAGCTGGTAGTCGGAGAAGTTGCCGTTGTGGCCCCAGTAGTTCTGCTTGAGGTCGTTGAACTCCTCGCCGTGATCGCCGGTGACCACCAGCACGGTGTTCTGCGCGAACGGCCCGGACTCCAGCGCGCGCACGAACGGGCCGATCAGCGAGTCGGCGTAGTGCGCGGCGGTGCGGTAGCGGTTGAAGTCCGGCAGCGGGTCGTGGTCGGGGCCGAAGTCGATCGGGTTGATCGACTGCGCCATCGGCTGGAACAGCGGCGGATAGCCCTTGGGCATGTAGTAGGGCTGGTGGGTCGAATCCAGGAACACGAAGCCGAAGAAGCGCTGCTGCGGCGAAGTCGCGGCGATGTCGCGCTGCAGATCGGCCAGGATCGCCTGGTCGCGCTCGGCGCTCTTGCGCTCGCGCGGGCCGTTGACGATGCGCTCGCGCACTTCCGAGAACGCGGTGCGGTCGAACTCGGGGTTGTACAGCGGCGCGCTGCCGTAGATGTGCATCGCATAGCCGTCTTTCTTCATCTGGCCGATGAAGGCCGAGCCGCGCTGCTCGGCCAGCATCGGATGCCAGTAGCCGCCGGGCAGGCCGTAGAGCAGGCCGAACAGGCCGAAGCGGGTGGCGTTGCCGGAGCTGTAGTGGTCGTCGTACCACTGCGAGCGCTGCGCCAGCTGCCAGGTGTTGGGCATCACCCGCGGGTCGAGCGCGTCGTGGCGCAGCGACTCGAGCACGATCACCACGACGTTGAGCTTGAGCGCCGCGTCGCAGTCCAGCGGCTTGCGCGGGTACTTGAGCAGGCCTTCGCCGGCGCTGGGCATGCGCGCGTTCGGGTCGCTCTCCACGCCGAAGCGGCGCAGCGAGTCCTTCAGCGTGATCGGCTGCGCCCACGGGATGTAGGGCAACTGCGACAGGATCAGCCGGTCGCCGCGCGCATCGTAGTAGGCGACCATCGCCTGGCCGAACACCATCACCGCCGCGGCCAGCCACCACGCGCGCAGCACGCCGGTCAGGCCGGGGCGCCGCTGCAGCGCGCGCCACCACAGCCAGGCCACGGCGATTTCCAGCGCCAGCACCAAGGTCACCGCCAGCGCGATCAGCGCCCAGGTCGAGCCCGACAGCACCACCTGGTCCTGCATGGCGCCGCCGAACACCATGTTGGCGACCATCGCGTTGAGGTGGAACCGGTACAGCGCGAACACCTTGGCGTCGGTGGCGATCAGGCAGATCCACGCCGCCTGCAGGATCACCGCGGCGACGGTCATGACGCCGCGGCGCCGGGTCAGCCAGCCCAGCAGCAGCGGCAGCAGGCCGAGCAGGGCGCCGAAGAAGACGAAGTGGCCGGGCAGGGCCAGGGTCAGGAACAGCGCCGCCTTCCAGTGCCCGGCCAGATGGGCGAAGGGAATGTTGAGCGCGGCGATGGCGATCGCCGCGGCGGCGTTGGTCAGGGTGAAGCCGGTCAGCCAGGCCAGGGCGGTGCGCGCCTGGAAGGCGGAACGTGCGGCGGGGACGTCCATTCGGTGCGGCTCTCGGTGCGGCGGGCCTGGCGGGGCGGCGGGACCTGGACGGGGCAGGTCGGGGCGGCGACTTTAGCGTGTAACAAAGCCCTGGAACACCGCCGGATGGCGGGAGGTCGCGGCGCGGCCTAAACGGCGCCGGCGGCCGTTCAGGCGGCATCCGCGGCCGCTCGCGCGGGCTGTGCCGGGCGAGGCGGCCCGGCGTGCCGGCACGGCGCCGATCCGGGATCGATAGCGCGCCCGGAGCGGCTTTGAGCGAAGATAGCGGCTTACCCGGACGATACAGACAGACAGGAACGCACAGTGAGTCAGATTCCTACCCTCGATATCCGCCGCTACGACACCGACCGCGAGGCCTTCGTCGCCGAGCTCGGCGCGGCCTACCGCGAATGGGGCTTCGCCGGCATCCGCGGCCACGGCATCAGCGACGAGCAGATCGACCGCGCCTACGACGTGTTCAAGCGCTTCTTCGCGCTGCCCGACGAGGTCAAGCGCCAGTACCACGTGCCCGGCGGCGGCGGCGCGCGCGGCTACACCCCGTTCGGCGTGGAGACCGCCAAGGACTCCAAGCACTTCGATCTCAAGGAGTTCTGGCACGTCGGCCGCGAGATCGCGCGCGACTCCAAGTACGCCTCCGACATGCCGGCCAACCTGTGGCCGAGCGAGATCGCCGAGTTCAAGGAAGTCGCCTACGGCCTGTACACCACGCTCGACAATCTCGGCTCGCGCGTGCTCAGCGCGCTGGCCCTGCACATCGGCCTGCCGGAGAACTACTTCGCCGACAAGACCGACTCGGGCAACTCGATCCTGCGCCCGATCCACTACCCGCCGATCACCGCCGACGACATCCCCAACGTGCGCGCCGGCGCGCACGAGGACATCAACCTGATCACCCTGCTGGTCGGCGCCAGCGCCGCCGGCCTGGAAGTGAAGTCGCGCAAGGGCGAGTGGGTGCCGTTCACCGCCGACGCCGACACCATCGTGGTCAACATCGGCGACATGCTGCAGCGCCTGACCAACCACGTGTACCCCTCGACCACCCATCGCGTGGTCAACCCGCCGGGCGAGCAGGCGCGCCAGCCGCGCTACTCGACCCCGTTCTTCCTGCACCCGAATCCGGATTTCCTGATCGACGTGCTGCCCTCGACGGTCACCCCGGACAATCCCAAGCGCTATCCGGAGCCGATCACCGCGCAGGGCTATCTGGAAGAGCGTCTGCGCGAGATCAAGCTCAAGTAAGGCCGCGAATCGGGAGCTGGGCGACGCTGTCGCCGCGCTCTTCGCGGCCGTCCGCGCGGGAGCGCCGGCGGATCGAAGCGCTCCCATCGCTTGCAAAGAAAAAGCCGGCTCGCGCCGGCTTTTTCTTGGGCTGGAGGCTGCGCCCCCTGGTTAGTGCGAGCGCGGCGAAACCCGTGGACGTCCTTGTCCCATGCGGCGGCGCGCTTCGGGCTGCGTCGCTTGGCCGGCTTGCCTCCCAAGCCTGAAGCAAAGCTTGTTCCCGCCTTACTTCACACGGAAGACGACTCGCTCAGCACCCGATCGCCGTGCACAACGCGACGATGTTGTCGTCGTTGAAGCGCGCGCCGACCCAGGCGGTGCCGAACGCGCCGATGTGCGGGCCGCTGACCACACTGTTGACCTGATTGCCGGCGTTGGAGTTCGGCGTGTAGTTGATCAGCCACGCGCCGCCGCTGGCGCCGTAGGTCATATCGCACCCTTGCACGACGACGTTGGTGCCTTCCGACGGCGCGTCGTAGGTCTGGCCGGCGCAGATGTTGGTGTACTGCGTGCTCAGGTTGCTGGCGTAGCCGTGCGAGTAGGTGTACAGCGAATACGGCTGGTTCCAGGCGCGGCCGAGCCAGCCGACGTAGTTGATCACCGGGACGCCGGTGGTCTGCTCGCCGGTCAGCTTGATCACCGCCACGTCCCAGCGCCGGGTGCCCTGGCTGATCCAGTTGGTCGGCACCCGCGCGGTGGTCCAGCCGAACCGGCCGTACGGCGCCTCGCCGTAGCGTTCGGCCGGGACGAACACGAAGTTGGAGTTCCAGCCCGAGCCGAAGGTGTAGACGCAATGCGCGGCGGTGGTCAGCACGTTGGTGCCGCTGGACACCTGCGCGGTGCAGTACGAGCTGCCGCCGCCGGGCGTGTTGAAGTACAGCTTGCCGATCTTGTTCCACGGCGAAGCCTTCCACTGGCTGGTGTAGTAATTGCCGGGGAAGCGGGTGTAGGCGTAGTGCGCGCCGTCCTTCTCGCCGCCCAGCGCCGACACCGGCGCGGCGCCCTGGCGCGCGTCCAGCGCGTCGAGCTTGTTCCACACCTGCGGGAAGTGCTGGCGGGCGAGGTAGTTGTTGAACGCCGGGGCGGCGCCGCCGGGCGCGCTGGCGGCCGGGCCGGTCGGCGCGTCCAGCGCCTTGAGCGCGGCCGGGGAGGCGGCTTCGCCGCGGGTTTCCCAGATCAGCGGCTTGACCGCGGCGCGCTGGCGCGCGGTGGCGAACGGCGCGGCCTGGGCGGCCTTGGCCGCGGCGGCGCTGCCGGGCTTGGGCGCGTCGAGAGCGGCGACATCGCCGTGGGCGGTGCGGATGACGGTTTCGCCGGCGCTGGCGGCGCCGGCCAGGCTCAGCAGGGCCAGGCCGGCGACGGCGGCGAGGCGGCGGGGGAGGGATTGCGGGGCGTTGCGATGCGACTTCATGTCCAGACTCCTTGTGATATCGCTCCATGGGCGACGGATGGATCGTCGGTACAGCGCCGCCGCGCGCCTCGATCCGTGCGGCGCGGGCGGTTCCGGGCGAACGTGGGACGGGCGCGTACAGGCGGGCCCGGCCGGTGGCGCGTCGCCGCGGTGGGCGATGCTGCGTTCGTCGGTGCCGCCCAGGGCGGGCGGCCACCCCAGGAAACGCCGGGGTCGCGGCGGGCAGGACAGGGCCGGGCGATGGACAGGTGCGGTGCCGGTGTTGTCGCAGCGTGGTCTGGGATGGCTGCGGCGCAGGCGCGGCAAGGCTTTCGGACGTATGGGCGGGAGCGGGGCGGGTGGAAAATGTTGCGCAGGTGCAACGGCCGCTGCAGGTCGGGGCGGTGAAGGGAACGGTGTTTTGCGGGGAGCTCCGCTGGGGCAGGGCGGCGAAATTCGCCTCCGTCCCGGGGTTTCGTCGTAGTCGCCTTGTCGCGGTCGCAGCTTGCGCAGCTCCTACAGGTAGATCGCGCAGTTACCGAAGCCCCTGTAGGAACTGCGCAAGCTGCGACCGCGGAATTTCAGATCGCGCCGAATGCCCGATCCCCGCGTACCTCACGCCTCCCGCAACCGCACTCCCGCCGCGCCCAAGGCCTCGCGCCACGCCGCCAGCTTCATCGCTGCGCCCTGCGAGGCGTTGGCCGGGCTGGTCGAGGGCAGCCGGATCAGGCTCAGATCCGGCCGCGCCAGGGTCGGGGCGACGAAGCGGCGGAAGGCCTGCTCGGCCTTGGCGCCGTTGAACAGGATCGTGCCGACCTGCCGATGGCGGGCCAGGAAGCCGGGAATATCGTTGGCCACCGCGGTGTCGTCGCGGATCGCCGAATCCAGGCTGCCCTCGCGCTCGCACTGCGCCAGCACGTCCCACAGCGCGATCCCGGCCGCGGCCAGCGCCTCGACCCGCTGCGCAAAGTCCAGCTCCGGGCCCGCGCCGACCAGTTCGCCCATGAACGGCCAGAACCGGTTGTGCGGATGCGCGTAGTAGCGCCCGGCCGCCAGCGACGCGGCGCCCGGCATGCTGCCGAGGATCAGCGCGCGGGCGCCGGGGACTTCCATCGGCGGAAAACTGCGAACGATCATGGGGCTGGGAGATAGCGGATAGGAGTTAGGAGATAGCCTAGATGTGGGTGCTCTGGCTATTTCCTAACTCCTATCCGCTATCTCCTGCAGCCGTTAGACTGCGCCCCGTCTACGCACCGAGGGAGAAGCCATGCGCCGCAGAATCGTCGCCGGAAACTGGAAGCTGCACGGCAGCCGCGAGTTCGCTTTCGCCTTGCTCGACGAAGTCGCCGCGCAGACCCCGCCGGTCGGGGTGGAGCGGGTGATCCTGCCGCCGCTGCCGTACCTGGGCGAGCTGGTCGAGCATTACGGCGAGCGCGGCCTGACCTTCGGCGCGCAGGACGTCAGCAGCAACGTCAAGGGCGCCTACACCGGCGAAGTCTCCGCGGCGATGCTCAAGGAAGTCGGCGCAGTCTACGGTCTGGTCGGCCACTCCGAGCGCCGCCAGTACCACCGCGAGAGCAGCGAGCTGGTCGCGCGCAAGTTCGCCGCCGCCCGCGACGCCGGCCTGGTGCCGATCCTGTGCGTGGGCGAGACCCTGGAAGAACGCGAGGATGGCAAGACCCAGTGGCGCCTGCAGGAACAGCTGGCGCCGGTGCTGGAACTGCTGGGCGTCGCCGCCCTGGACGGCGCGGTCGTCGCCTACGAGCCGGTCTGGGCCATCGGCACCGGCCGGACCGCCACGCCGGAGCAGGCGCAGGAAGTCCACGCATTCATCCGTAGCGAAATCGCATCGCACGATGCTAGAATCGCTGGCTCGCTTCCGATCCTTTACGGCGGAAGCGTGAAAGCCGACAACGCCGCCGCGCTGTTTTCCCAGCCCGACGTCGATGGCGGACTGGTCGGCGGCGCCTCCCTGGTCGCGGCCGATTTCAACGCCATCGCTGCCGCGGCGGCGCCCTGATCGCGACGAGCGGCGAACTCCGCCGCCCGCCGACGGTCGTAACGAGCTGTCACTGAGCGAAGAATCCCAACGATGCTGTTGTTCCTCAACGTCATCTATGTGTTGATCGCGATCGCCATGATCGCCTTGATCCTGATGCAGCGCGGCGCAGGTGCGCAGGCCGGTTCGGGTTTCGGCGGCGGCGCTTCGGCGACCGTGTTCGGCGCCCGCGGTTCCTCGAACTTCCTGTCCAAGTCGACCAAGTGGCTGGCGGTCGCGTTCTTCGCGATCAGCCTGTTCATGGCCTGGCAGGCGAGCCGCACCGCGCCGGCGCAACTGGGCAAGCCGGACCTGGGCCTGATGGGCCAGGTCAAGGAACAGCCCGCGCCGGCTCCGGCCGCCACCCCGGCCGCGGTTCCGCAGGCTCCGGCCAGCGGCGTGCCGCAGGCCCCGTCGGCCGCTCCGGCCGCGGCCCCGGCGGGCGGCGCGCCCGCCGCCACGGTGCCGGCGGCTCCGGCCGCGCAGCCGCCGGCGGCGACCCAGCCGGCAGCCCCGGCAAAACAGCCGGCTAACGGCGGCTGAGATAAACAGGTTAAAATAGAGTTTCAGCCCCGCCTGGACGGCGAGGCAGGTCAGCGATGACCTAGGCGGCGCGGGTTCCCCGCAATGCCCGGCCAGGACGGCGACAGTAGGTTGGCAGTGCCCAGATGGCGGAATTGGTAGACGCACTACCTTGAGGTGGTAGCGACTTAGGTCGTGGGGGTTCGAGTCCCCCTTTGGGCACCACATCCAACCGATGCTTTGATCAGCAATTCGCACCACGGTACGCAGGTGCGGCACGCACGGCGGGCCGCTCCGCGCGTCCGAACGACTGGGCGCTGCGGCGCCAAGCCAAGGAACGCGAACACTCGCGTCCATGTAGCCGAACAAGTAGCCGAGAGAACACCGCGTGCTGGCCGAATACCTGCCGACTCTGTTGTTCCTGATCGTCGCCAGCGGTATCGGCGTCGCCCTGTTGGTGGTAGGCAATGTGCTCGGGCCCAAGCGCCCGACCGCGGAGAAACTGTCTCCGTACGAATGCGGCTTCGAAGCCTTCGAAGACGCGCGCATGCAGTTCGACGTGCGCTACTACCTCATCGCCATCCAGTTCATCATCTTCGATCTGGAAATCATCTTCATCGTGCCCTGGGCCACCGTGTTCCGAGATCTCGGCGTGGTCGGCCTGATCGAGATGGGCATTTTCGCCAGCATGCTCCTGCTCGGCTTCGTTTACGTCTGGAAGAAGGGAGCGCTCGAATGGGAGTGATCCAAACCGTGTCCGGGTTGATGCACAACCCGTTGCCGGAAGGCCGCCTGGACGACATCCTGCGTCCCGAGGGCGAGAACCCGCTGCTGCAGCAGGGCTTCGTCACCACCAATCTCGACACCCTGTGGAACTGGGCGCGCACCGGCTCGATGTGGCCGATGACCTTCGGCCTGGCCTGCTGCGCGGTCGAGATGATGCACGCCGGCGCCGCGCGCCTGGACCTGGACCGCTACGGCGTGGTGTTCCGTCCCTCGCCGCGCCAGTCCGACGTGATGATCGTCGCCGGCACCCTGGTCAACAAGATGGCCCCGGCACTGCGCAAGGTCTACGACCAGATGCCCGACCCGAAGTGGGTCATCTCGATGGGCAGCTGCGCCAACGGCGGCGGCTACTACCACTATTCCTATGCGGTGGTGCGCGGCTGCGACCGCGTGGTGCCGGTCGACGTCTACGTCCCGGGCTGCCCGCCGACCGCCGAAGCGCTGGTCTACGGCATCCTGCAGTTGCAGCGCAAGATCCGCCGCGGCACCAACTTCGGCGACGCCAAGCAGGGTGTGCGCGAATGAGCCCGGCCGACCTCGCCCAGCGCCTGGATGCGCGCTTCCCGCAAGCCACTCTCATCGTCGCGCAACCGCGCGGCGAAATTACTTTGGAAGTCGCCCACGACCAGTTCCTCGAAGCCGCGCGCATCCTGCGCGACGAACTCGGCTTCGAGCAGTGCGTCGACGTCAGCGGCGTGGACTACCTGACCTACGGCAGCGACGAGTGGGACACCGACGTGTCGTCGGAAGGCTTCTCGCGCGGCGTCGAAGGCCAGAGCGCCGGGCGCTTTCGTTGGGGCGAAGAGCCCAACGGCGCCGACGACGCCAAGCCGGCGCGCCGCTTCGCCGCGGTCGCGCACCTGCTGTCGTACCAGCACAACGCGCGCGTGCGCCTGAAGGCGTTCGCGCCCAACGACGACCTGCCGGTGGTGCCGTCGCTGACCTCGGTGCACCCGGGCGTCAACTGGTTCGAGCGCGAGGCCTTCGATCTGTACGGCATCGTGTTCGAGGGCCATCCGGACCTGCGCCGCATCCTCACCGACTACGGTTTCGTCGGCCATCCGTTCCGCAAGGACTTCCCGTTGATCGGCAACGTCGAAGTGCGCTACGACGCCGAAAAGCGCCGCGTGGTGTACGAGCCGGTCTCGATCGAGCCGCGCGTCGGCGTGCCGCGCGTGATCCGCGAGGACGCGCGCTACCAGACCGCGCAGGGCGAATCGGCCCAGCGCGACGCCGCGCAACGCGAGGTGAAGTGAGATGAGCAACCCCGCGACCGAAATGCCCCTGGTGAACCTCAACACCTCCGGCCTCAACAACGCCGAGATCCGCAACTACACCTTCAACTTCGGTCCTCAGCATCCGGCCGCGCACGGCGTGCTGCGCCTGATCCTGGAGATGGACGGCGAAGTGGTGCAGCGCGCCGATCCGCACATCGGCCTGCTCCATCGCGGCACCGAGAAGCTCGCCGAGTCCAAGCCGTTCAACCAGTCGATCGGCTACATGGATCGCCTGGACTACGTGTCGATGATGTGCAACGAGCACGCGTACGTGCGCGCGATCGAGACCCTGCTGGGGATCGAGGCGCCGGTGCGCGCGCAGTACATCCGCACCTTGTTCGACGAAGTCACCCGCATCCTGAACCACCTGATGTGGGTCGGTTCCAACGCGCTCGACCTGGGCGCGATGGCGGTGTTCCTGTACGCCTTCCGCGAACGCGAAGAGCTGATGGACTGCTACGAAGCGGTTTCCGGCGCGCGCATGCACGCGGCCTACTACCGTCCCGGCGGCGTCTACCGCGACCTGCCGGACCGGATGCCGAAGTACAAGGAATCGCCCTGGAAGAAGGGCGCCGGCCTCAAGCGCTTCAACGAGTGGCGCGAAGGCTCGATGCTCGATTACCTGGACGCGTTCGCCGACGACTTCCCCAAGCGCGTCGACGAATACGAAACCCTGCTGACCGAAAACCGCATCTGGAAGCAGCGCACCGTCGGCATCGGCGTGGTCTCGCCCGAACAGGCCCTGGCCTGGGGCATGACCGGCCCGATGATCCGCGGCTCCGGCATCGCCTGGGATCTGCGCAAGAAGCAGCCCTACGCCAAGTACGCGGAAGTCGATTTCGACATCCCGGTCGGCGTCAACGGCGACTGCTACGACCGCTACCTGGTCCGCGTCGCCGAAATGCGCGAATCCACCCGCATCATCAAGCAGTGCGTGAAGTGGCTGCGCGCCAACCCCGGCCCCGTGATCGTCGACAACTTCAAGGTCGCCCCGCCCAAGCGCGAGGAGATGAAGGACGACATGGAAGCGCTGATCCATCACTTCAAGCTGTTCTCGGAAGGCTATTGCGTGCCGGCCGGCGAGACCTACTGCGCCGTCGAAGCCCCGAAGGGCGAATTCGGCTGCTACCTGGTCTCCGACGGCGCCAACAAGCCGTTCCGCGTCAAGCTGCGCGCGCCGGGCTTCGCCCACCTCTCGTCGATGGACGAGGTCGTCAAGGGCCACATGCTGGCCGACGTGGTGGCGATGATCGGCACCTACGACATCGTGTTCGGCGAGATCGATCGCTGATCTTGCCGCACTAAGGGTTTGTCCCAGACCGCGCGCCGGGGGCGCGCGGTCGCAGAGGAAAGAAGAAATGAAGGCGACAGGCAATTTCGAGGCCGCACAGCACGTGGATCCGATGGTGGCGTTGTCGGATGCGACGCGCGCGCACATCGATCACTGGCTGACCAAGTTCCCGCCGGACCGCAAGCGTTCGGCGGTGCTGCAGGGTCTGCACGCGGCGCAAGAGCAGAACGGCGGTTGGCTGACCGACGAACTGGTCGCCGCGGTGGCCAAGTACTTGAGCCTGCCGCCGGTGTGGGCGTACGAGGTGGCGAGCTTCTACTCGATGTTCGAGACGGAAAAGGTCGGCCGCAACAACGTCGCCTTCTGCACCAACATCAGCTGCTGGCTCAACGGCGCCCAGGACCTGGTCGCGCACGCCGAGAAAAAGCTGGGCTGCAAGCTCGGCGAATCCACCGCCGACGGCCGGGTTTTCCTCAAGCGCGAGGAAGAGTGCCTGGCCGCGTGCTGCGGCGCGCCGGTGGTCGTCATCAACGGTCATTACCACGAGAAGCTCGACACCGCGAAGGTGGATGAGCTGCTCGATGGTTTGAAGTGAGGTCGGGCGAGATGGCGCACGGTCACCACGATTATTCCAAGGGCTACGGCCCGGTCGGCCCGGCTCCGCAGGAGCACCAGGTCGTCTACACGACGCTGCATTTCGATACGCCCTGGTCGTACGAGAACTATCTCAAGACCGGCGGCTACAGCGCGCTGCGCAAGATCCTCAGCGAGAAGACGCCGCAGGACGAGATCATCAACGCGGTCAAGGCCTCGGGCCTGCGCGGCCGCGGCGGCGCGGGCTTCCCGACCGGGCTCAAGTGGAGCTTCATGCCCAAGGGCAGCGGCACCCAGAAGTACATCCTGTGCAACTCGGACGAATCCGAGCCGGGCACGGCCAAGGACCGCGACATCCTGCGCTTCAACCCGCACTCGGTGGTGGAGGGCATGGCGATCGCCTGCTACGCCACCGGTTCGACCGTGGCCTACAACTACCTGCGCGGCGAATTCCATCACGAGCCGTTCGAGCATTTCGAGCAGGCGCTGAAGGAAGCCTACGAGCACGGCTGGCTGGGCAAGAACGTGCTCGGCAGCGGCGTGGACATCGACATCTACGGCGCGCTCGGCGCCGGCGCCTACATCTGCGGCGAAGAGACCGCGTTGATGGAGTCGCTGGAAGGCAAGAAGGGCCAGCCGCGCTTCAAGCCGCCGTTCCCGGCCAACTTCGGCCTGTTCGGCAAGCCGACCACGATCAACAACACCGAGACCTACGCCTCGGTGCCGGCGATCCTGCGCAACGGCGCCGAATGGTTCGCCAGCATGGGCAAGCCGAACAACGGCGGCCCGAAGATCTTCTCGGTGTCCGGCCACGTCGCCAACCCGGGCAACTTCGAGATCCGCCTGGGCACGCCGTTCGCAGATCTGCTGCAGCTCGCCGGCGGCATGCGCGGCGGCCGCAAGCTCAAGGCGGTGATCCCGGGCGGCTCCTCGATGAAGGTGCTGCCGGCGGCGACGATCATGGAATGCACGATGGACTACGACTCGCTGCAGAAGGCCGGTTCCGGCCTCGGCTCGGGCGCGGTCATCGTGATGGACGAGACCACCTGCATGGTCCGCGCCTGCCAGCGCATCGCCCGCTTCTATTTCAAGGAAAGCTGCGGCCAGTGCACGCCGTGCCGCGAAGGCACCGGCTGGATGTACCGCATGCTGACCCGCATCGCCGAACAGCAAGCGACCCTGGAAGACCTGCAGATGCTGCGCGCCGCCGCGGGCCAGATCGAAGGCCACACCATCTGCGCGTTCGGCGAAGCCGCAGCGTGGCCGGTGCAGGGCTTCCTGCATCACTTCTGGGACGAGTTCGAGTACGCGATCGTCAACAAGCGCTTCCTGGTCGACGATCAGGCCGCTGGCACCGTGGTTGAGAAGAAGGTGGCGGCATGAGCGCGCAGCCCGTAAATCCGAACCTGCCGCCAGACCATGTCACCGTCTTCATCGACGGCGTCGAGTTGGCCGCGCCGAAGAACTCGATGATCATCCATGCCGCCGACAAGGCCGGCATCCCGATCCCGCGTTTTTGCTATCACGACAAGCTGGCGATCGCCGCCAACTGCCGCATGTGCCTGGTCGACACCGAGGTCGGCGGCCGCGCCGCGCCGAAGCCGTCGCCGGCCTGCGCCACGCCGGTGATGGACGGCCTGAAGGTGTTCACCCGCAACGAGCGCGCGCTGAAGTCGCAGCGCAACGTGATGGAGTTCCTGCTCGCCAACCACCCGCTGGACTGCCCGATCTGCGACCAGGGCGGCGAGTGCGAGCTGCAGGACGTGTCGATGGGCTACGGCCGCTCGGTCAGCCGTTATTCCGAGCGCAAGCGCGTGGTGCCGGACGAGGACATCGGGCCGCTGGTCGCCACCGAGATGACCCGCTGCATCCAGTGCACGCGCTGCGTGCGCTTCACCGCGGAAATCGCCGGCACTTATGAGCTCGGCGGCATGTACCGCGGCGAGAACCTGCAGATCGGCACTTTCGACGGCAAGCCGCTGACCACCGAGCTGTCGGGCAACGTCATCGACGTGTGCCCGGTCGGCGCGCTGACCAACAAGGTGTTCCAGTTCAAGGCTCGCCCGTGGGAACTGACCGCGCGCGAGTCGCTGGGCTATCACGACGCGCTGGGCAGCAACCTGTTCCTGCACGTGCGCCGCGGCGACGTGCTGCGCACCGTGCCGCGCGACAACGAAGCGGTCAACGAGTGCTGGCTGTCGGACCGCGACCGCTATTCGCATCAGGGCCTGTACGCGGAAGACCGCGCCCAGCGTCCGCTGGTCAAGGACGGCGGCGAGTGGCGCGAAGCGTCCTGGGAAGAGGCGCTGAGCCGCGCCGCCAAGATCCTGCGCGACAACGGCGGCGACAACCTCGGCGTGCTCGCGCACCCGGCGACCTCGAACGAAGAGGGCGCGCTGCTGGCGCGTCTGGCCGATGCCCTGGGCACCGGCAACCTCGATCACCGCATCTCGCAGCACGATCTGTCCGACGCCGCCGTGGCCGAAACCTTCGCCATGCCGGTCGCCGAGATCGACCAGGCCGATGTGGTCGTCATCGTCGGCAGCAACCTGCGCCATGAACTGCCGCTGGTGCAGCAGCGCGTGCGCAAGGCCTACACCCGCGGCGCCAAGGTGCATGCGGTGAACCCGGTCGACTTCGACTTCACCTTCGACCTGACCAGCAAGCGCATCGTCGCGCCGTCGCAGCTCGCCGCCGCGCTCGGCGACGAAGCGCTGCGCGAGATCGCCAAGGCCGGCAACCATGTCGCGCTGATCGTTGGCGGCGTGGCCGAAAACGGCCCGTACGCGGCGGCGATCCGCGCCGCGGCCAAGGCCTTCGCCGAAGCCACCGGCGCCAAGCTGTGCCGCATCCCGCAGGGCGCCAACGCGGTCGGTCTGGCCCGTCACGGCGTGCTGCCGAGCGCGCGCGACGCCGGTTCGATGCTGCGCGAAGCGCGCGGCGCCTACATCGTCTACGGCATCGAGCCGGGCCTGGATTTCGCCGACACCGAAAGCGCGCTGCGCGCGCTCGGCGCGGCCCAGGTGGTGGCCTTCAGCCATTACGCCTGCCGCTCGACCAAGGCGGTGGCCGACGTGATCCTGCCGATCGCGCTGCTGCCGGAAATCGACGCGACCCTGACCAACCTCGACGGCCGCGACCAGCACGCCATCGCCGGCGGCAAGCTGCCGGGCCAGGCCCGCGCCGGCTGGCGCGTGCTGCGCGCGCTCGGTGGCGAGCTCGGCGCTGCGGGCTTCGAGTTCACCGACTTCGCCGGCCTGCGCGCGAGCATCGCGCCGCGCGCGACGACGCCGGCCGCGGGCCGCGCGCCCGCCGCGGCGGGCGAGGGCCTGGAGCTCGCGGTGTCCACCGCGATCTACCGCAGCGACGCCACCGTGCGCCGCGCGCCGGCGCTGCAGTCGCACCCGCTCAACCTCGAGCCGCGCGCCGTGCTCAACCCGGCCGACGCCGCCGCGCTGGGCTTCAGCGAAGGCATGGTCGGCAAGTTCGGCGCCGGCGCCGGCACCGCGACCCTGCCGGTCGCGATCAGCGCCAAGGTCGCGCCGAACACGGTGTGGATCGAAAGCGGCCACGGCGCCACCGCGCCGCTGGGCGCGGGCCGCGTGCAGGCGGGGAGGGCATAAGCCATGACGGACGGAATGTTCATGACCCAGCTGGTCGATCCGCTGCACAACTGGTTCCTGTCGCTGGGCATGGTCGGCGCGGTGCTGTGGATCGTGCTGAAGATCCTGCTGATCGCCATGCCGGTGATCATCACCGTGGCCTTCTACGTGGTCTGGGAGCGCAAGCTGATCGGCTGGATGCACGTGCGCCACGGGCCGATGTACGTCGGCATGGGCATCCTGCAGGCCTTCGCCGACGTGTTCAAACTGCTGTTCAAGGAAGTGATCCAGCCGGCCAAGGCCGAGTCCTTCCTGTACAAGCTGGCGCCGCTGCTGACCCTGGCCCCTGCCTTCGCGGCCTGGGCCGTGGTGCCGTTCGACGCCAAGCTGGTGCTGTCCAACGCTAACGCAGGCCTCTTGTACCTGCTGGCGATGACCTCGCTGGGCGTGTACGGCATCATCCTCGCCGGTTGGGCGTCGAACTCGAAGTACGCCTTCCTCGGCGCGATGCGCGCCGCCGCGCAGGTGGTCTCGTACGAGATCGCGATGGGCTTCGCCATGGTCGGCGTGATGGTCGGCGCCGGCAGCCTCAACCTCACCGACATCGTCATGGCCCAGTCGGGCAACGCCGGCGCGCTGGAATGGTTCGCGCTGCCGATGCTGCCGCTGTTCGTGGTGTACTTCATTTCCGGCGTGGCCGAGACCAACCGCGCGCCGTTCGACGTGGTCGAAGGCGAGTCGGAAATCGTCGCCGGCCACATGGTCGAGTATTCGGGTTCGGCGTTCGCGCTGTTCTTCCTGGCCGAATACGCGAACATGATCCTGATCAGCTTCCTGACCTCGCTGTTCTTCCTCGGCGGCTGGCTGAGCCCGTTCCAGGGCCTGGGCATTCCGTTCCTATCGGTCGACGGCTGGTGGTGGTTGCTTGCGAAGGTGTTCTTCTTCGCCAGCTGCTTCATCTGGTTCCGCGCCTCCTTCCCGCGCTATCGCTACGACCAGATCATGCGTCTGGGCTGGAAGGTGTTCATCCCTTTGACCATCGCCTGGATCGTCGTGGTCGCGTTGATGTCGTATTACGGCGTCTTCCTGCCGGGACAGTGAGGCGGAGCAACTCATGAATCGCATCGTTTCCTACTTCAAGAGCCTGCTCCTGATCGAGCTCGCGCAGGGCCTTGGGCTGACGCTCAAGTACCTGTTCAAGCCCAAGTACACGCTGATGTACCCGATGGAGAAGACGCCGCAGTCGCCGCGCTTCCGCGGCGTGCACGCGCTGCGCCGCTATCCCAACGGCGAAGAGCGCTGCATCGCCTGCAAGCTGTGCGAGGCGGTGTGCCCGGCGCTGGCGATCACCATCGATTCGGAAAAGCGCGCCGACGGCACCCGCCGCACGACCCGCTACGACATCGACCTGTTCAAGTGCATCTTCTGCGGATTCTGCGAGGAATCCTGCCCGGTCGACTCGATCGTGGAGACCCACATCCACGAGTACCACTTCGACCAGCGCGGACAGAACATCGTCACCAAGCCGCAGCTGCTTGCGATCGGCGACCGTCTCGAAACCGAGATCGCCGAGCGCCGCGCCGCCGACGCCGCCTTCCGCTGAGTACACGCCATGGATCTCGCCCAGATCGCCTTCTTCGTCTTCGCCGCCATGGCCACGCTTGCGGCCGTGGCCGTGATCAGCGTCAAGAACCCGGTCCATGCCGCGCTCAGCCTGGTGCTGACCTTCTTCTCGGTCGCCTGCGTGTGGATCATCGCCGGCGCCGAGTTCCTCGGCGTGGCCCTGATCCTGGTCTACGTCGGCGCGGTGATGGTGCTGTTCCTGTTCGTGGTGATGATGCTCGACATCGACGTCGCGCCGCTGCGCGAGGGCTATGTCCGCTACTTGCCGGTCGGCCTGCTGGTCGCGGTGGTGATGCTGGTGGAGATGCTGACCCTGATCGGGGTCAAGGCCAGCCTCGCCACGCCGCTGACCGCCGACGCCGCCGGCGCCTCCAACACCAAGTGGCTGGCGACCGCGCTGTTCACCGACTTCCTGCTGCCGTTCGAAATCGCCGCGGTGATCCTGACCGTGGCGGTGATCGCCGCGGTCATGCTGACCCTGCGCCGCCGTCCGGGCGCCAAGCACCAGAACCCGAGCGAGCAGGCGCGCGTGCGCGCCAGCGACCGCATCCGCATGATCAAGATGGACGCCGTGAAGCCGGAGGCGCCCGCGGCGCCGGCCGAGCCTGCGGCGCAGGAGGCCAAGCCGTGAGCGAATTCTTCGGGTCGGGCCTAGCCCTCGGCCACTTCCTCGCCCTGGGCGCGGTGCTGTTCTGCATCAGCGTCGCCGGCATCTTCCTCAACCGCAAGAACGTGATCGTGCTGCTGATGTCGATCGAGCTGATGCTGCTCGCGGTCAACATCAACTTCGTCGCGTTCTCGCGCCAGTTGGCCGATCCGGCCGGTCAGGTGTTCGTGTTCTTCATCCTGACCGTGGCCGCGGCCGAGGCCGCCATCGGCCTGGCCATCCTGGTCACGCTGTTCCGCAACCGGCGCACGATCAACGTCGCCGAAATCGACTCGATGAAGGGCTGATCCGACATGGAACCCGCAATCTCCAAGTCAATCCTGCTCGCCATCGTGCTCGCGCCGCTGCTCGGCGCGATCCTGGCCGGCTTGTTCGGGCGCAAGATCGGTCGCGCCGGTTCGCACACCGTCACCATCCTCGGCGTCGCGGCGAGCTGCGCGATGTCGATGTACGTGCTGTGGCAACTGGTCGGGCAGGGCGCCGCGCCGTTCAACGAGAACGTCTACACCTGGTTCCAGATCGGCGGCTATGAGGCCCACGTCGGCTTCATGATCGACAAGCTGACCGCGATGATGATGGTGGTCGTCACCTTCGTTTCGCTGCTGGTGCACATCTACACCATCGGCTACATGGCCGAGGACGACGGCTACCAGCGCTTCTTCAGCTACATCTCGCTGTTCACCTTCTCCATGCTCATGCTGGTCATGAGCAACAACTTCCTGCAGCTGTTCTTCGGCTGGGAAGCGGTGGGCCTGGTGTCGTACCTGCTGATCGGCTTCTGGTTCAAGAAGCCGACCGCGGTGTTCGCCAACATGAAGGCCTTCCTGGTCAACCGCGTCGGCGACTTCGGCTTCCTGCTCGGCATCGGCGCGGTGCTGTGGGCGACCGGTTCGCTGGATTACGGCACCGTGTTCGCCAACGCCCCGACCCTGGCCGAGCGCACCATCACCATCTGGAACAGCGCCGACCCGATCGTGTGGTCGCTGCCGACGGTGATCTGCGTGTGCCTGTTCATCGGCGCCATGGGCAAGTCGGCGCAGGTGCCGCTGCACGTGTGGCTGCCGGACTCGATGGAGGGCCCGACCCCGATCTCGGCGCTGATCCACGCCGCGACGATGGTGACCGCCGGCATCTTCATGGTCGCGCGCATGTCGCCGCTGTTCGAGCTGTCGCAGACCGCGCTCAACTTCGTGCTGTTCATCGGCGCCACCACCGCGTTCTGGACCGGCCTGATCGGCATCGTGCAGAACGACATCAAGCGCGTGGTCGCGTACTCGACCCTGTCGCAGCTGGGCTACATGACCGTCGCGCTGGGCGTGTCGGCGTACTCGGCGGCGGTGTACCACCTGATGACCCACGCCTTCTTCAAGGCGCTGCTGTTCCTGGCGGCCGGCTCGGTCATCATCGGCATGCACCACGAGCAGGACATGCGCAAGATGGGCGGCCTGCGCAAGTACATGCCGATCACCTACTGGACCAGCCTGCTCGGCACCCTGGCCCTGGTCGGCACGCCGTTCTTCGCCGGTTTCTATTCGAAGGACACCATCATCGAAGCGGCCGCGCACGTGGCCCACGGCGAGCACGCGACCTGGGTGTCGCAGTACGCCTACTGGGCGGTGCTGCTGGGCGCGTTCGTGACCTCGTTCTACAGCTTCCGCCTGCTGTACATGACCTTCCACGGCAAGGAGCGTTTCCGCGACGCGCATGCCGATCACGGCCATGGCGACGGCCACGCGCACGGCCACGACGATCATGCGGCGCACGCCCACGACGATCACGGCCACGCCAAGAAGCACGACGACCACGCGCACGACGACCATGGCCACCACGGCGCGCACGAGCCGCACGAGTCGCCGTGGGTGGTGACCGTGCCGCTGATCCTGCTGGCGATCCCGTCGGTGCTGATCGGCTTCTTCACCGCCGGCCCGATGCTGTTCGGCACCGACTGGTCCGGCCACGTCAAGCAGCTGCCGTACTTCCTCGGCGCGATCGACCTGCTGCCCGAGCGCGACACCGTCGCCGAGATGGCCAAGGAAGCCTGGCACGGCCCGGTCGCCTTCGCCCTGCACGGCTTCATGGCGCCGGCGTTCTGGCTGGCCTTCGGCGGCTTCGCCCTGGCCACGGTCATGTACCTGTGGAAGCCGGAACTGCCGGCCAAGGCGGCCAGGCTGTTCGCGCTGCCGATCCGCATCCTGGAAAACAAGTACGGCATGGACAACCTCTGGATCGACGGCTTCGCCGGCGGCGGCGTCAAGCTCGGCAAGGCTTCGCGCGCGCTCGACAGCAAGCTGATCGACGGAGCGGTGGTCAACGGCAGCGCCGGCCTGGTCGGCTTCATCGCCAACCTGGCCCGCCACGTCCAGTCCGGCTATCTCTACCACTACGCCTTCGCGATGATTGTCGGCCTGATCGCTCTGCTCGCCGTCGTCATCAAGTTCTGGCACTAATCGACAAGGACACCCGACGTGATCCCCGTGCCCTTGCTTAGCCTCCTGATCTGGCTGCCGATCCTCGGCGGCTTCGCCACCCTGGCTTTCGGCCAACGCGCCAACGCGGCGCGCTGGTTCGCGTTGATCGTGGCCATCGCCACGCTCGGCCTGAGCCTGTTGATGTTCACCCATGGCGACTTCGCCAGCGCGAGCATGCAACTGGTCGAACAAAAAGCCTGGATTCCGGCCTACGACATCCGCTACCACCTCGGCGTCGACGGCATCTCGGCGGCGCTGATCGCGCTGACCACGCTGACCTCGATGCTGGTGCTGATCAGCGCCTGGACCTCGATCGACAAGCGCGTCAGCCAGTACTACGCGGCGTTCCTGATCCTGGAAGGCCTGATGGTCGGCGTGTTCGCCGCTCTCGACGCGATGCTGTTCTACGTGTTCTTCGAGGGCATGCTGATCCCGATGTTCATCATCATCGGCGTGTGGGGCGGCCCGCGCCGCGTCTACGCCTCGGTGAAGTTCTTCCTGTACACCTTCCTCGGCTCGGTGTTCATGCTGGTCGGGCTGATCTACCTGTACCTGAAGGGCGGCAGCTGGCAGATCGCCGACATGTACGGCGTCCAGCTCAGCGCCACCGAGCAGATGTGGATCTTCTTCGCCTTCCTGATCGCCTTCGCGGTCAAGGTGCCGATGTTCCCGGTCCACACCTGGTTGCCGGACGCGCACGTGGAAGCGCCGACCGCCGGCTCGGTGATCCTGGCCGCGATCATGCTGAAGATCGGCGGCTACGGCTTCCTGCGCTTCGTCCTGCCGATCGTGCCCGACGCCGGCCACGAGTGGGCCTGGCTGGTGATCGCGCTGAGCCTGATCGCAGTGATCTACGTCGGCCTGGTCGCGCTGGTCCAGGAGGACATGAAGAAGCTGATCGCGTATTCGTCGGTCTCGCACATGGGCTTCGTCACCCTGGGCACCTTCATCGCCTTCGGCCTGGTCCACAGCGGCGACGCGCACGGCGCCGACGCCGCGCGCCTGGGCCTGCAGGGCGCGATGGTGCAGATGATCAGCCACGGCTTCGTGTCGGGCGCGATGTTCACCTGCGTCGGCGTGCTGTACGACCGCATGCACAGCCGCATGATCAAGGACTACGGCGGCGTCGCCAACGTGATGCCCTGGTTCGCCGCGTTCGTGGTGCTGTTCGCGATGGCCAACTCGGGCCTGCCGGGCACTTCGGGCTTCGTCGGCGAGTTCATGGTCATCCTGGCCTCGTTCCAGCACCACCCGCTGATCGCCTTCGGCGCGGCCACCACCCTGATCGTCGGCGCGGGCTACACCCTGTGGCTGGTCAAGCGCGTGATCTGGGGCGAGGTGGGCAACGCCCACGTCGCCGAGATGGAAGACATCAACCCGCGCGAAGCGCTGGTGCTGGGCGTGTTCGCGGCCGGCGTGCTGATCCTGGGCGTGTGGCCCAAGCCGCTGACCGACCTGATGGAGCCGGCGATCGCCAATCTGGCCAGCCAGATCGTCGCCAGCAAGTTGTAAGGCGGCGCGGGTTCGCCCGCGCCACCGCAAGAACAGAAGTGAGTAGAAGCGAGGAGTTGAGGAACGAGAGAACAGCGCGGTAGCCCGCCGCTCGCTTCTCGCTCCTCTCCGCTGGCTTCTAAAACAAGGCTCGCACCCGGGCCGGATCCGCTATGAGATGCACTTAATGAACATGCCCGTACGCTCTCTTGCCGACATCATGCCCCTGCTGCCCGAACTGGTGGTCGTCGTCGGCGCGTTCGCGCTGCTGATGCTCGACCTGTTCGTGGAGGAGCGAAACCGCATCGTCTCCCACGTCTTCTCGATCCTGGTGGTCGCCGCGGCGACCGCGCTGATCGCCTTCGACGTGGGCGGGCACGGCAGCGTGCTCAGCGGCATGTTCGTGCGCGACACCGCCGCCGACGTGCTCAAGCTCGGCATCGGCGTGGTCGGCATCCTGTCGCTGATCTACACCTGGCCCTACCTGCGCGCGCGCGGCCTGTACAAGGGCGAAGTCTCGGTGCTGATGCTGTTCGCCATCGCCGGCATGATGTTCCTGGTCTCCGCCGGCAGCCTGACCATGGTCTACGTCGGGCTGGAAATGCTGGCGCTGTGCTCGTACGCGCTGGTCGCGGTCGATCGCGACAGCCCGCTGGCCTCGGAAGCGGCGATCAAGTACTTCGTGCTCGGCGCGCTGGCTTCGGGTCTGCTGCTGTACGGCCTGTCGCTGATCTACGGCGCCACCGGCAGCCTGATGCTCGACCAGATCGCGGTCGCCGCCTCGGTCGGCCCGCGCTCGATGCTGCTGATCACCGGCGTGGTGTTCGTGGTCGCCGGCATCGCCTTCAAGTTCGGCGCCGCGCCGTTCCATATGTGGCTGCCGGACGTCTACCAGGGCGCGCCGACCCCGATCACGCTGTTCATCGGCGCCGCGCCCAAGCTGGCCGCGTTCGGCATGACCTACCGCTTGCTCGAAGTCGGCGCAGGCGGCCTGGACGACCACTGGCGCCTGCTGCTGGCCGGCCTGGCGGTGCTGTCGCTGGCGATCGGCAACCTCAGCGCGCTGCTGCAGACCAACCTCAAGCGCCTGCTCGCGTACTCGACCGTCTCGCACGTCGGCTTCCTGTTCGTCGGCATGGCCGGCGGCGGCGCGCAGGGCTTCGCCGCGGCGATGTTCTACGCGATCAGCTATGCGGTCATGACCTCGGCCGCGTTCGGCGCGATCATCGTCATGTCCAGCCGCGGCTTCGAGGCCGACAAGATCGACGACTACAAGGGCCTGAACACGCGCAATCCGTGGCTGGCCGGCATGATCCTGTGCGTGATGGCCTCGCTGGCCGGCCTGCCGCCGTTCCTGGGCTTCTGGGCCAAACTGGCGGTGCTCAAGGCCGCGCTGCAGGGCGACATGCTGTGGCTGGCCATCGTCGGCATCGTGTTCGCGGTGATCGGCGCGTTCTACTACCTGCGCGTGATCAAGGCGATGTACTTCGACGAGCCCGAAGGCAAGCTGCCGGCGCCGAGCGAAGACCGTCCGCTGCGCGTGGTGTTCGGCGTCAACGCGCTGGCGCTGCTGGCGCTGGGCATCGCCTGGAACCCGATCATGGAGTGGTGCCAGCGCGCGTTCGCGGCCTGAGGCGCGACGTCCGCTGCAAGCGAAGGGCCGCCGTTGTGCGGCCCTTTTCTTTTGTGCGGGTTCTTTTGTGCGGGCCTGCAGGGTGCGAGCCGGTATGGGAGGGCCTTCAGGCCCGACGCGCTTGTTCCAGGTCGCTGCGACCCGAGCGAGCAGCGCCGGGCCTGAAGGCCCTCCCACAAGCGTCGGGCGGGCCTGAACCGAGGTTCATCGAGGCGGTGCAGGGAAGCGGACTCGAACCCGCCCGAAACCGTGCTCAATCGGTCGTGAGAAAAATAATCGCAACGAAACTGTCTCAGGGGCTTGAATTATTTTTCACACAGCATAAGATGCCGGCCTGCGAACGCGATACGGATTTCGCCAGTCACCGGGAAACACCGGCAGCGTTCGAAGCGGCAAGCGGCAATCATGAAAATCTGATTGCAGGCTTGCAGAAAGTTAAGCCGATCGTTACACTAGTCGGCCTGATGCGGGGTGGAGCAGTCTGGCAGCTCGTCGGGCTCATAACCCGAAGGTCGTAGGTTCAAATCCTACCCCCGCTACCACTTTTGGCTGTAACGGCCGCGCCCTTGGCGGCGGCCGTTTCGATCGAAAGTCGGGCTTTGTATCGACGCTCTGCTCGCGCCGATACGCCGAAATCCAGTTGTACGGACAAGGGGCCCGATGGGCCCTTTGTCGTTTTCGGCTTTCTGCGATCCGGGGTTTGCGCGAATGCGGCGACGGCGGCGAAACATCGGCCGCCGCTGCCGAGCGCGGCTCGCGGTCGCATCGTGTCCGATGATTGGTTTCAGCCGGTCGCACCCTTCAGGAGTTCAGGCGCGTGACGGACAAAGCAACGCAAATCGCCGAATTGCTGGCGCCCACGGTGGCGTCGCTGGGCGTGGAACTGCTCGGCATCGAATACCTGCCCGCGCCGGGCAGCGCGACGCTGCGCGTGTACATCGACGTGCCGGCCGCCGAGGCCGACGCGACGCCGGAAGGCGAGCAGCCGCGTTCGGTGAGCATCGAAGACTGCGAGGCGGTCAGCCGCGAAATTTCGGCCCAGCTCGACGTCGAAGATCCGATCAGCGGCAACTACACCCTGGAAGTGTCCTCGCCGGGCATCGACCGTCCGCTGTTCACGCTGGAGCATTACCGCCGTTTCGCCGGCGAGAGCGCCAAGGTCGGCCTGAAGCTGCCGCACGAAGGCCGCCGCCGCCTGCAGGGCGAGATCGTCGGCGTGGAAGGCGAGCAGGTCGTGTTCGCGATCGAGGGCGTGCGCTTCGAAGTGCCGTTCTCGAACATCGACAAGGGCCGGATCGTGCCGGACTGGGCTGCGCTGGGCTTCGCCCCGAGCAAGCCCGGCAAGAGCAAGCCCGGCGCCAAGGACAAGGCCGGCAAGCGGGACGCTTCCGGCAAGTAAGCATCGAAACCTTCAATTACCAACCCGAGAGCCGGCGGCCCACGCCGATCCGTGCGGAGTGACGAGATGAGCAAGGAACTGTTGCTGGTGGTGGACGCGGTCGCCAACGAAAAGGGCGTGCCGCGCGAAGTCATCTTCGAGGCCATCGAGGCCGCGCTGGCGTCGGCCGCGAAGAAGCGCTACCACGACGAGGACGTGCTGGTGCGCGTGTCCATCGATCAGAAGGACGGCAGCTACGAAACCTTCCGCCGCATGGAAGTGGTGGCCGACGACGTGGTCATGGAGTCGGTGGACCGGCAGATCCGCCTGATGGACGCCGTCGACGAAGTCGAAGGCGTGGAAGTCGGCGACTACATCGAAGAGCAGATCGAAAACCCCGAATTCGGCCGCATCGCCGCGCAGGCGGCCAAGCAGGTGATCGTGCAGCGCGTGCGCGAGGCCGAGCGCGCCCAGGTCGTGGACGCGTGGAAGGATCGCGTCGGCGAGCTGGTCACCGGCATCGTCAAGCGCGTGGAGCGCGGCAACATCTACGTCGACCTGGGCGGCAACTCCGAGGCGATCATCCCCAAGGACAAGGGCATCCCGCGCGACGTGCTGCGCGCCGGCGACCGCGTGCGCGGCTATCTGTTCGACGTGCGCACCGAGCCGCGCGGCCCGCAGCTGTTCATCAGCCGCGCCGCGCCGGAATTCATGATGGAGCTGTTCAAGCTGGAAGTGCCGGAAGTCGGCCAGGGCCTGGTCTCGATCAAGGCCTGCGCGCGCGACCCGGGCGACCGCGCCAAGATCGCGGTGCTGGCGCACGACAACCGCACCGATCCGATCGGCGCCTGCATCGGCATGCGCGGTTCGCGCGTGCAGGCGGTGTCGAACGAACTCAACGGCGAGCGCGTGGACATCGTGCTGTGGTCGGACAATCCGGCCCAGTTCGTCATCAACGCGATGGCGCCGGCGGAAGTGCAGTCGATCATCGTCGACGAAGAGAAGCACTCGATGGACCTGGCCGTGGCCGAGGACCGGCTGGCCCAGGCGATCGGCAAGGGCGGGCAGAACGTGCGCCTGGCCAGCCGCCTGTCGGGCTGGCAGCTCAACGTCATGACCCAGGACCAGGTCACCGCCAAGTCCGAGGCCGAGCAGAACGCCGCGCGCCAGCTGTTCCAGGACAAGCTGGAAGTCGACGAGGAAATCGCCGGCATCCTGGTGTCGGAAGGCTTCAGCACGGTCGAGGAAATCGCCTACGTGCCGGTCGGCGAGCTGCTGGCGGTGGAGGGCTTCGACGAGGACATCGTCGAGGAACTGCGCGCCCGCGCCCGCGACGCGCTGCTCAACGAGGCGCTGGCGGCCGAGGAAGAGCTCGACGAACACCAGCCGGCGGCCGACCTGCTGGAACTGGCGGGGATGGACGAAGGCTTGGCCTTCACCCTGGCCGCCCGGGGCGTCGTCACCCGGGACGACCTGGCCGATCTGGCCTCCGACGAGTTGACCGACATCGAAGGCGTGGACGAGGAACGTGCCGCCGCCCTGATCATGGAAGCGCGCAAGCACTGGTTCGAATGAGGTGAGGAGAGCCGCAAGAGGTCCAAAGGGGCGTCTTGCGGCAAGCCGGCCACGGCCCTAGGGGCCCGGCCGGATTCGCAGGACCGGGCATCGGCCCGGTCCGCGAGCAGGCCGCGAAGGCCTGCGCGGGCCGGACCTTGGGCGCGCGCGGAGCTAGAATGGCGCCATCACGCGTGGGATGCGTCCCGCGCCAAGAGGACACGGAAAACCGAATGTCGCAGCAAACCACCATCCGCAAGCTGGCCGAACTGGTGAACACGCCGGTCGAGAAGTTGCTGGAACAGCTGGCCGAGGCCGGCATGAAGTTCAGCGGCCCCGACCAGGTCGTGACCAGCATCGAGAAAGTCAAGCTGCTCGGCTTCCTCAAGCGTTCGCACGGCAAGGCCGACAAGCCGCTCGACGGCGACGAGGCTGCCAAGAAGATCACCCTCAACCGCAGCCGCAAGCAGGAAATCACCGTCGGCGGCGGCAAGAACCGCACCACGGTGGACGTGGTGGTGCGCAAGAAGGTGACCCTGGTCAAGCCGAACGACTCCGGTGCGCCGGTGAGCGAGGACGACGAGCGCGCCGAGATCCTGCGCAAGCTGGAGGAATCCAAGCAGCGCAACCTCGCCGAGCAGCAGCGTCTGGCCGCCGACGACAAGCGCCGAGCCGATGCCGCCGACGCGGTGCGCCGCGCCGCCGAGGACGCCGTGCGCGCCAAGGCCGAGGAAGAGGCCAGCGCGCGCCGCGCCAGCGAAGCCGCCAACGCTCCGGCCGATGCGGCTCCGGCGAAGGCCGCTGCCGGCACCGGCGCCGCCGCGGCCGCCGATCCGGCGCGCAAGCCGGCTCCGGCCCACGGTCACGGCCATCCCAAGCCGGCCCGGGTCGAGCCCGCGCGTCCCGCCGACGACCGCAACGCCGCCGCCGCGCGCCACAAGACCCGCGGCTCGCACGCGATGGTCGCCGGCGTCGAGGACGACGATGCGGCCAACCGCTTCGCCGGCCAGTTGCACCTGTCGCCGTCCGACCGCGCCCGCCGCAGCAACAGCAACACCCGCGGCAAGGGCGGCCGGATGCAGCAGAACCGACGCCAGAACGAGCAGTCGCGTTCCGGCGGCGGCCAGCACGGCTTCTCGCGTCCGACCGCGCCGATCGTGCGCGAAGTCGCCATCGGCGAGACCATCACCGTGGCCGACCTGGCGCAGAAGCTCGCGCTCAAGGGCGGCGACGTGGTCAAGGCGATGTTCAAGATGGGCGTCATGGCGACCATCAACCAGAGCATCGACCACGACACCGCCGCGCTGGTGACCGAAGAACTCGGCCACATCGTGGTCAAGGCGCTGGGCAACGACGCCGAAGACGCGCTGCTGGCCCACGCCGAGGAAGTGCAGGGCGACAAGGCCCCGCGTCCGCCGGTGGTCACCATCATGGGCCACGTCGACCACGGCAAGACCTCGCTGCTGGACTACATCCGCCGCACCAAGGTCGCCTCCGGCGAAGCCGGCGGGATCACCCAGCACATCGGCGCGTACCACGTGGAAACGCCCAAGGGCGTGATCAGCTTCCTCGACACCCCGGGCCACGCCGCCTTCACCTCGATGCGCGCGCGCGGCGCCAAGCTGACCGACATCGTGGTGCTGGTGGTGGCCGCCGACGACGGCGTCATGCCGCAGACCAAGGAAGCCGTGCAGCACGCCAAGGCTGCCGGCGTCCCGCTGATCGTGGCGATCAACAAGATCGACAAGTCCGACGCCGATCCGCTGCGGGTCAAGAACGAACTGCTCAGCGAAGATGTGGTCGCCGAAGATTTCGGCGGCGACACCCAGATGGTCGAACTCTCGGCCAAGACCGGCGCGGGCGTGGACAATCTGCTCGACGCGATCTCGCTGCAGGCCGAAGTGCTCGAACTGCGCGCCGCTCCGGTCGGCCGCGCCACCGGCACGGTGATCGAATCCGCGCTCGACAAGGGCCGCGGCCCGGTCGCCACGGTGCTGGTCCAGCAGGGCCAGCTCAAGAAGGGCGACTACCTGGTGTGCGGCGTGCATTACGGCCGCGTGCGCGCGCTGTTCGACGAAACCGGCAAGCAGGTCGAACAGGCCGGCCCGTCGATTCCGGTGCAGGTGCTCGGCCTGTCGGGCGTGCCCGACGCCGGCGACGACTTCGTCGTGGTCGAGGACGAGCGTCTGGCCAAGGACGTGGCCCAGCAGCGCGACGCCAAGCGCCGCGAGTCGCGCCTGGTCGCCGCTGCCGGCAACCGCATGGAAGACATCATGGCCCAGATGGGCAAGGGCGAGGGCCAGCTGAGCCTCAACCTCGTCGTCAAGGCCGACGTGCAGGGTTCGGTGGAAGCGTTGCGCCAGGCCCTGGTCGCGCTGTCCAACGACCAGATCCGCATCAACGTGATCAGCTCCGGCGTGGGCGGCATCACCGAGTCCGACGCCAACGCCGCGGCCACCGCCAAGGCCACGGTGATCGGCTTCAACGTCCGCGCCGACGCCTCCGCGCGCCGCATCATCGAGGCCAACGGCGTCGATCTGCGTTACTTCTCGATCATCTATGACGTGATCGATCAGGTGAAGCAGGTCGCATCGGGCATCCTCGGCATGGAGATCCGCGAAGAGATCATCGGCACCGCCCAGGTCCGCGACGTGTTCCGCAGCTCCAAGTTCGGCGCGGTCGCCGGCTGCATGGTGATCGAGGGCGTGGTCAAGCGCTCCAAGCCGATCCGCGTGCTGCGCGACAACGCGGTGATCTTCGAAGGCGAACTCGAATCGCTGCGCCGCTTCAAGGAAAACGTGGACGAAGTGCGCAACGGCACCGAGTGCGGCATCGGCGTGAAGGCGTACAACGACGTCAAGCCGGGCGACCAGATCGAGTGCTTCGAGCGCATCGAGGTCCAGCGCACGCTGTAAGGCCGCAGTGGGGAATCGGAGTCGGCGACCGCCACCGCGGTTTACGGCGACCGATTCCCCGTTCGGCCTACCGATTCTCAGCAATACCGGGAGTCGGGAATCGTCGCCAGGCGCACGGCTCTTCGGCCCGGCTTTCGCCGATTCCCCATTCTCCATTCGCGATTTCCGTCCAAATGCCCAGTAAATCGTTCCACCGCACCGACCGCGTTTCCGCCCAGCTCCGCCGCGAGTTGGGCACGCTGGTGCACGAGGCCGTGCGCGAGCACAACCTGCCGTCGGTCAGCGTGTCCGACGTCGAAGTCACCCGCGACCTGGCCCACGCCAAGGTGTTCGTCACCGCGCTGCAGGCCGAGCGTTCGGTCGAAGCGGTCAAGGCGCTGAAGGAACTCTCGCGCGAGCTGCGCTTCCAGCTCGGCCGGGCGATGAAGCTGCGGCACGTGCCGGAGCTGCATTTCCATTACGACGATTCGGTCGACCGCGGCGAGCGCATCGAGCACCTGCTGCGCGATGCGGCGTCGGCCGAGGCCGGCGACGACAGTGCGCCAGCCGCGGACGAGGACGGGCAGGGCAAGGACACGCCCTGAGCCGCGCCGCTCGCGACGGCCGCCGCTGCGTAGCCGCCGTCGCGTTGCGAATCCATCGAATCTTTCCCGCTGCGGCTCCGCCCGTCGGCTGCGGCGCGCTTCACGCGCCCGTTCCGGCGCACTGTGCGAGCATCGCCAGACGTTGACCCGCGCGCCGGCATCCGGCCGCCATCCTGGGGCGAAGGTCCTGCTTGAACACGACGCGCTTTACTTCGACGCGTAAACGCACCTGGCGCAACGTCGACGGCCTGCTGCTGCTCGACAAGCCGCAAGGGCTGAGCTCCAACCAGGCCTTGCAACAGGCGCGGCATCTGTTCCGCGCCGAGAAGGGCGGCCACACCGGCAGCCTCGACCCGCTCGCCACCGGCCTGCTGCCGCTGTGCTTCGGCGAGGCGACCAAGATCGCCGGTCTGCTGCTGGGCGCGCGCAAGGCTTACGTGACTACCGCCGTGCTCGGCCTGACCACCGACAGCGACGACGCCGACGGCGCGCCGCTGCGCGAACGGCCGGTGCCCGAATTCGGCGACGCCCAGATCGAAGCGGCGCTGGCGCCGCTGCGCGGGACCATCCTCCAGCGCGCGCCGATCTATTCCGCGCTCAAGCAGGGCGGCGAACCGCTGTACGCCAAGGCCCGCCGCGGCGAGGCCATCGAGGCGCCCGAACGCGAGGTGAGCGTGCACGGGCTGACCCTGACCGGCCGCGACGGGCCGCGCCTGCAACTGCACATCGAATGCGGCTCGGGCACCTACGTGCGCAGCCTGGTCCGCGACCTCGGCGAAACGCTGGGCTGCGGCGCCCACGTGGCGACGCTGCGGCGGCTGTGGGTCGAGCCGTTCCTGGCGCCGGCGATGGTGACCCTGGAGCAACTGCGCGAACTGAACGAAGGCGGCGACGAGCGCGCCCTCGATGCCTTGCTGCTGCCGATCGAGGCCGGCCTGAACGGGTTCGAGCAGGTCGCCCTGGACGCCGCCGCCGCCCAGCGCCTGGGCCACGGCCAAGCCGTGGCCTGCGCCGAGGGCGAGCCGGGCCTGGTCGCGATCTACGGCGAGAGCGGGCGTTGCCTGGGCCTGGGCTTGCGTCAGGCCGGCGGCCGCCTGCAGCCGCAGCGCCTATTCCGCTGGGCCGCGCAGGGCGGCTGAGCGGCGGGATTCGCTGCAATGGAAGCTTCGACGCGACAGTTCGAAAGGAATCAGGGGGAAACGATATGAATTCGAGAACCATCGCGATCGCCGCGGCGCTGGCGCTGTCGCCTTTGAGCTTGCGCGCGGCCGCACCCGCGGTCGACCGCAACCGGCCCGAGGCGGTGGTCGCGGCCGGCGCCGAGTGCTCGCGGCGCCAGGACTGGCGGTGCCTGGCCGGGCTGATGGATCCGACGGCGCTGCGCGACCTGCGCGAGCTGATGAGCGCCACCGGCGGGGCCGGCATGCTCGGCGTGGACGCCGCGCAGTTGCAGGCGATGAGCGACGCCGACACCTTCGCCGCCTTCATGGGCGCGGTGATGCAGCGCGCCGGCGGCATGCGCATCGAAAGCGTGCAGGTGCTCGGCGGCGTGCCCGAAGGGGCCGACCAGTACCACGCCATTACCCGCACCACGGTCCGGCTGAACAGCGCCGACGCGGTATTCAGCGGGATCGAGGCGACCAGCCTGAACAAGGTCGGCGGTCAGTGGCGGATGCAGCTCAACGGCGACGCCAAGAAGCTGTTGCAGATGTTCAAGCGGCTCGGTCGGCGGCCCGCGGCGGCGGGGACGGCCTCGTCCGGGCCGGCCGTGGTCGGGCAGGAACCGCTGAAGCGGCCGCGGCTGAACGAGGTCCGGGAAAGACTCGCCCGCGAGGCCGCCGCCTCCGAAGCTGAACGCAGCGCGCCGAAGCCGCCGCCGCAAGACTAAAACCGGCCGGGCAATGTTGCCGGACCGGACGGCGCCGCCGCCTGGGCGCGCGGAAGACATACTTTCGCCCCGCCCAAAGGTCGCAATCGTCTCAGCGGGCTGTTACAATCTCGCCGCTTTTCAAGCACTTCCAGCCGGGCGTCGAACATCGGCGCCGGCGCGGAAGCGGTTTGCGAGCGATCCCCAACCCAAGCAAGCGGCGGGCCAGGCGGTGCGTCGGAGCGGCAATGCCCGCGCCGATTCGCTTCTGCGGGCCGCGCATCTAGATAGAGAAGACACCATGTCGATCGACACCCAGAAAGTCATTGAAGACAACAAGCGCGGCGCCAACGACACCGGTTCGCCGGAAGTCCAGGTCGCCCTGCTGACCGCCCGCATCGAGCAGCTGACCGGCCACTTCAAGCAGCACAAGCAGGATCACCACAGCCGCCGCGGCCTGCTGATGATGGTCAACCGCCGTCGCAGCCTGCTGGACTACCTCAAGCGCAAAGACAACGAGCGCTACAAGGCCCTGATCGAGAAGCTCGGTCTGCGCCGTTAATCGGACACCCAACCGCGGCGCAGCGATGCGCCGCGGTTTGTTTTGGCGGAGACGAAAACTCCGTCTGGCGATGCAGGACGCAGCGCCGCCAGCGACGAAACGCGAGCGCGATCGTCGAACTGGGCCGGCCCTCGGGCCACGTGCGACGCGGCGCGGAGCGCGCGCGCGACACAACCATCCTCAGGTCGCTGGCGCCGGCGGCCGACCGGAGCGGGGCACGGGCCCCGACCGGAACGCATAGATACCGAAGGAACCCACCGTGGCAAAAATTACCAAGACCTTCCAGTACGGCAACCATCAGGTGACCCTGGAGACCGGCGAAATCGCCCGTCAGGCCGGCGGCGCAGTGATCGTCAAGTTCGAAGACACCGTACTGCTGGTGACGGCCGTGGCAGCCAAGAGCGCGCGCGAGGGGCAGGACTTCTTCCCGCTCACCGTCGATTACCAGGAGAAGTTCTACGCCGGTGGCCGTATCCCGGGCGGCTTCTTCAAGCGTGAGGGCCGCGCGACCGAGAAGGAAACCCTGATCTCGCGTCTGATCGACCGCCCGATCCGTCCGCTGTTCCCGGAAGACTACAAGAACGAAGTCCAGATCATCGCGACCGTCATGTCGTTGAATCCGGAAATCGACGGCGACATCCCGGCCCTGATCGGCGCTTCGGCGGCGATGGCGCTGGCCGGCACCCCGTTCCAGGGTCCGATCGGCGCTGCCAAGGTCGGCTACAAGAACGGCCAGTACCTGCTGAACCCGACCGCGACCGAACTGGCCGACTCCGAGCTCGAGCTCGTCGTCGCCGGCACCTCGAACGCGGTGCTGATGGTCGAATCCGAAGCCAAGATGCTGTCTGAGGACGTCATGCTCGGCGCGGTGATGTTCGGCCATCGCGAAATGCAGAAGGTCATCAACATCATCAACGAGCTCGTCGTCGAAGCCGGCACCAAGCCGTCGACGTGGGAAGCTCCGGCCAAGAACGACGCGCTGATCGGCGCGCTCAAGGAAGCCGTCGGCGGCCAGCTGGCGCAGGCGTTCCAGGTGCGCGACAAGCTGCAGCGCCGCGACGCCATCTCGGCGATCAAGAAGGACGTGCTGCAGTCGCTGGCCGGCCGCGCCGAAGCCGACGGCTGGCACACCGCCGAGCTGTCGAAGGAATTCGGTGAGCTCGAGTACCAGACCATGCGCAACTCGGTGCTCGACACCAAGATCCGCATCGACGGCCGCGCCCTCGACACCGTGCGCCCGATCGCTTCCAAGGTCGGCGTGCTGCCGCGCACCCACGGCTCCTCGCTGTTCACCCGCGGCGAGACCCAGGCGATCGTGGTCGCCACCCTGGGCACCGCGCGCGACGGCCAGATCATCGACGCCGTGTCGGGCGAGTACAAAGAGCACTTCCTGTTCCATTACAACTTCCCGCCCTACTCGGTCGGCGAGTGCGGCCGCATGATGGGCCCGAAGCGTCGCGAAATCGGCCACGGCCGCCTCGCCAAGCGCGGCGTGCTCGCGGTGATGCCGACGATGGAAGCGTTCCCGTACACCATCCGCATCGTCTCGGAAATCACCGAGTCGAACGGTTCGTCCTCGATGGCTTCGGTCTGCGGCAGCTCGCTGGCGCTGATGGACGCCGGCGTGCCGATCAAGGCGCCGGTCGCCGGCATCGCGATGGGCCTGGTCAAGGAAGGCGACAACTTCGTCGTCCTGTCGGACATCCTGGGCGATGAAGATCACCTGGGCGACATGGACTTCAAGGTCGCCGGCACCTCGGAAGGCATCTCCGCGCTGCAGATGGACATCAAGATCCAGGGCATCACCGAAGAGATCATGAAGGTCGCGCTGCAGCAGGCCAAGGCCGGCCGTCTGCACATCCTGGGCGAGATGGCCCACGCCATCACCCAGTCGCGCTCGGAGCTGTCCGAGTTCGCGCCGCGCCTGCTGACGATGAAGATCCACCCGGACAAGATCCGCGAAGTGATCGGCAAGGGCGGCTCGACCATCCAGGCGATCACCAAGGAAACCGGCACCCAGATCGACATCCAGGACGACGGCACCATCGTCATCGCCTCGGTCAACGCCGCCGCCGCGCAGGCCGCCAAGGCGCGCATCGACCAGATCGTCTCCGACGTCGAGCCGGGCCGCATCTACGAAGGCAAGGTCGCCAAGATCATGGACTTCGGCGCGTTCGTGACCATCCTGCCGGGCAAGGACGGCCTGGTGCACGTCTCGCAGATCTCCAACGAGCGCGTCGAGAAGGTTTCCGACAAGCTCAAGGAAGGCGACGTGGTCAAGGTCAAGGTGCTGGAAGTCGACAAGCAGGGCCGCATCCGCCTGTCGATGAAGGCCGTGGAAGAAGGCGAGGGCGTCGCGGCCGAGTAATCGCCGCGGCTCATCGCCGATCCCATCGCGGGATCATGAAAAAGCGGGCTTCGGCCCGCTTTTTCTTTGCCTGCGTTTCAGGCGCCGGAGGATCTCGAGTCGACTTTCCTACGCTCTCGTCGAGGAGCGTGCGTGCGCTGCAGGAGCGAAGCGAGGCAAGGCTCAACGGACGGATACCGTCCCCTCGCGGAACAGGCGCATGTCCTGATCGAGCAGGGCTGAGCGATGGGAGCACTAGATCACAATAAAGTTGCGCCTAGGGGATGAGGATGAACGATCTGTCCGGTGGATTGCGGCTGGCTCGCTCGGTGGCTTCGATGCCTGTCGGAATGCCACACCTGGCATCCAGGGGCGCAGCCGCGACGCTGCGAAGCAATGGCCAGCGTTGGTTGCCCTCCTTGTTGCTGCTGGCCTGCGCGGCGCTGCCATGGGAAGCGGCGCAAGCCCAGTTCGCAACCGGCGGCAGCGGGCGTTTCCGCAACAATATCGTCTGGTTCAGTTGGGGCGACCATAACACCGCCATCCCCCAAGCAGGCCTCACCCAGACGAACTCGACCACCATCGACGGGCAGTTCCTGCGGGTGACCTGCACCCTGAGCAATATCGCGGGCAGCAGGGCCGACCCGGATCTGAGGGCATACCGTCCCGGCAACTGGATGGGCGATGGCCTGGACGATCTGTACAACATCGGCGGCACCGGTACCAGCAACACGCTTGTGGTCGGATTGGCCAACCGGAATATTCTTTCGCCGCCTAATTCGACCACAGCGTCGGGCACGTTGAGCTGTGCTGCGACTTTGGGTCCGAACAACAACGCCACCGATCCTCTTTACCCGCTGCAAGGGCTGGTGTTCGCCGACGCGGAGCAATCCGGCAATTCGGCTGCGAACGGATTCGAATTCGTTGAGGCGCAGATCGCAGGCACGGGCACTTGGCGGCTCATCGACCGATTTCGTACCGCCGGATGCACCAGCAACGGCACCGTAACTGCGCAGACGGGCGCCACGGATCGGTTGCGTTTCAATGGCACTCAGCTTCTTTGCGGCTCGGGCCCCATGGGCGTGGCTTTCATGGAAGGAGTGACGACGGCCGATTTCAACTTCGTCGGCGGCGGCACATCGGCCATCGCCCTGGGCGTGATGGTGTTCACCGCGGACCAGGGCGATGCGCCCGCCAGCTACGGCAATGCCCTGCATCTGCCCGGATTCACTTGGGCGGGCGGGGCACCGCCCGAAAGCGCCGCCGGCACTACGACCGGTTATTTCGACACCTTCCAATTGGCGAATCTGGCGTCGCCGGCCGTTCGCCTGGGGGCGGCGGTGGATATCGAACAAGTGGATGTCTCCAACGCCACCGCCACCGGCGACGACCTTCTCGGCACGCCGGACGACGAAGACAGCGTCGCTACGATTCCAGACGTTGCGCTCGGTGCCGGCGGCAATTACACGCTCAGCGGCGTGACCTGCGGCACCGCCGGCACCGTGTACGGCTACATCGACTTCAATCGCGACGGCGACTTCGCCGATGCCGGCGAGCGCTCCGCATCGGCGACGTGCGCCGGCGGGGCCGTTGGCAACCTGGTGTGGACGATGCCCGCGGCGGCCAACCTGCGCGCCGGCGCCAGCTTCCTGCGCCTGCGCATCGGCACCAATGATGCGCAGGTGAATGTCCCGACGGGTTTGTCCAACGACGGCGAGGTGGAGGATCACCAGGTCACCTTGAATGCGCCAGTGGTGCGAGTGCAAAAAACCACCGTCGGCCAGGCCGGCGGGCCGTTCTCGTTCACCGCCACCAACCTCACCGGCAGCATCGCCGCGATCACCACCACGGCGGCCGACACCGCGCAGCCGGCCGCCCCCGTTGGCTTGCCGGTGACCGCGATGGGCACGCAGGTGGTCCTGACCGAGACGCTCCCGGCCGGCTGGAACCAGCAGTCGGCGACCTGCACCGACGCCAATGCCGCCGCGACCGGCAACACCAATCCGGTGGCCACCGCGACCACCGGGCCAGTCACCATTCCCGCTGCGGTCACCGCGACAGCGGCAGACATCACCTGCGTGTTCCGCAATGCGCCGCGGTCGACGCTGCAACTGACCAAGGCCTGGGCGGCGGGCAGCATCGCGGGGCACCAGGTGACCATCGGCGCGACCACCGGCGGCCTCAACAACACCGCTTCGTTCGACGTCACCGCGCCGAATGCCGCCAACAGCGGCGCCGCAGTCGTGGTGAGCGTGGGCGACACGATCGCACTGCCGGCGGAGACCGGCGCCAACGTGGCCGACTACACCACGACGCTCGCCTGCAGCGGCGGCCATACGCTGTCGGGCGGCGACGGCCAGCTGGCCAATACCTTGACCATTACCAGCACTACTGCGGCGGTGTGCACGTACACGAATGCCTTACGCACGACCGACCTGTCGATCACCAAGACCAACACGCCCGGCAACGGCCCGAGCGATCAGGCCGGCGATGTCGTGGTGGCCGGCGCGGCGACTACCTATCGCGTAGTCGTGACCAATAGCGGTGCCAACGAAGTAACCGGTGCAGTGGTGCGCGATACGCCGCAGGCCGGACTGAACTGCCCGGCGGGCAATGCAGTGACCTGCACCGGGACGGCGTGTCCGAGCGGCGCGATCACGATCGGTAGTTTGGCCAGCGGCGTGACTTTGGGGGCATTGGCTGCCGGCGCCAACGTGAGCTTCGATTTTAGCTGCGCGGTGCAATGACATGAGCGCTGCCTAGCCTGCGCTGAGCGAGGCTGGGGCAAGAACGCGAAGAGCGAGCTGCGGCTCGCTCTTCGCGTTTTCAGTCTTGTGCTGGATCGCGGACCGAACCGGTCCAGCCGCCGCGTCGCCGGCGGTGGCGCGGCACTGCGCGGACGAGTGCGCGGCGCCATGCTCTGCGCCGCATGCAGCGGGTGTTTCGGTATCGATGCGGTGCCATTAAACCGCCGCGCCTATCTGCGATAAGCGCACACGCAGCTCGCGCCGCAACAGCCACAGCACCGTCAGCGCCTGCAGCACGGTGGTGGCGACCGACAGCAGCCACAGCTGGCGCAGTTCGAACCCCGGGTGCTGCGACAGCCAGATCGCCGGCAACGCGAACGTCAGCAGCCGCGACGCGCTGGCGTACAGCGCCGGCCGGGTGTTGCCCAGCGCCTGGAACATGCCCGAGCAGGTGAAGATCAGGCCCGAGGCGACGAAGTTCCACGACACGATGCGCAGGAAACCGGTGGCGACTTCGGCGGCCTGGGCGTTGTCGGCGAACGGCCGCATGAACCACTGCGGCTGCCATTGGCACAGCAGGGTGAGCGCGAACATCGCCGCGCTGCCGATCAGCGCCGCGCTGCGTAAGGTGGCGAGCACGCGGTCGCCGCGGCCGGCGCCGACGTTCTGCCCGGCCACCGGCGCGACCGCGAAGGCGATGGCCATGATCGGCAGGAAGATCGCCTGCATCACCCGCATGCCGATGCCGTAGCCGGCCTGGGCGTCGGTGCCCAGGCCGCGCAGGCACCAGTAGGTGACGCCCATGAACACGAACATCAGCGCGAACTCGCCGCCCGGCGGCAGGCCGATGGCGAGGATGCGCCGCCACACCGGCGGCTGCGGCCGCAGCTCGCGCGCATCGACGCCGACGAAGTGCTCCAGGCGCGCGAAGTACAGCAGCATCAGCGCCACGCCCACCGCGATGGAGATCGAACTGGCCCAGCCGGCGCCGGCCACGCCGAACGCGCGGCCGGTGAGCCAGCCGGCGATCAGCACCGGCGCCAGGATCGCATTGAGCACGACGGTGACGATCTGCACCAGCATGGTCGGCTTGGAGATGCCGGTGCCGCGCAGCGCCGCGCCGAGCGTGGCCAGGGCGAACTGCAGCGCCAGCCCGGGCAGGAACGCGTGCAGGTAGGCGACGCCGGCCGCGGCGCTGGCCGCGTCGGCGGCGATCGTGCGCATGTAGGCGCCGCTGAAGGCGTAGCCGGCGATCAGCGTGACCAGCGCGGCCAGCACGGCCAGCAGCAGGCTCTGGTTGAACACGCGGTTGGCATCGCCGGCGTCCTTGCGGCCGCAGGCCTGGGCGATCAGGGCCATGCCGCCGACCGCGAGCACCTGGCTCATGGCCATGACCAGGAACTGCAGATTGCCGGCCGCGCCGACGCCGGCGATGGCGGCATCGCCCAGGCGCGAGACGAAGTAGAGATCGATCAGCACGTACAGCATCTGGAACAGCATGCCGATGCCGATGGGCACGGCGAGCGAGATCAGGTGTTTGGGAATCGAGCCTTGGGTGAGGTCGCGCATGCGGTGGCCTGTGGAGTTGGGCGCGGGGAGCGGGGGACGACGGATTTGGGAAGAACGCAGCGGTGGATACTGCGACGTGAGATGGATTGCGGAATCGTTCGCCGCCGCGTGGATCGCGGTGAGCGGGGAGTGGTACTGATCGGGCGAATCGCTGTTAGAGCAGATCGTTGGTTGGATCTGTGTTCCGGCAGGTCGCCGGTCGTTTGGATCTCTGATCGGACAGGTCGTTGGTCGGATGGATCACTGATCGGACCGATCGGTTTCGCGACGCCTCCCTCCGGCCGTCATTCCCGCGAAAGCGGGAATCCAGAGACTTCAGCGCGTCGTATCAGAAAATTTCCTGTGTGCCGCTTCATTCGGATACAGCAGACCGCGCGTCGGCGATTGCTTTTACCGCGACTCCTTCAAGCCTTCGCTCCCGCGCAAGCGCTGACCAAGAGAACTTCAGCCTCATGCGCGGGCGAAGCATCGACGCTGCGTTCGCACCGCAGAAAAACCAAGCCAATTGCGAGACTGGCGACCGGTGCGACCCGCGCGACGGTTACGCCGCCGTCGCCCCGGATTCGGATTCGTCATCGGCCCCGGAGAACGCCCCATCGGCGAGCGCGAGCAAGTAATCGCGCACATCCGCCGGCCAGGCATCGATGCGGTCGGCGAAACCGTCGCGGTCGCCGGCGAACAGCGCGCGCGTCGCTTCCTCGGCGCCCGCGGCGTTGCCGGCCAATGCGTTGAGGCAGCGGTAAGCCGCTTCGCGCGCCAAGCGCTGGCGCGTGCCGGCTTCGCCGCGCTTGCGCGCCTGATCGATGAGCTTGCGCAGGGTCACCGAAGCGCCGCCGGGCTGGGCGGCGAGCCAGTCCCACTGCCGCGGCAGCAGGGTGACCTCGCGCGCGGTCACGCCCAGGCGCGGCCGGCCGCGTCCGCGCGGGGCTTCGTTTTCGGGCGGCGCGTCGTCCGCCGCGTCTGCCGCGGATTGGTCCACCGACTCGCGATAACGCTCGGCCACCGCGTCGGCATCGCCGCCCAGGTGCAGGTCGACCTGCTGGCCGGTGCGGTCGTCGAACACCAGCAGTTCGGCGTCGCCGCCGCGCGCGGCGGCCGCGTGCACCGCGACCGCAACCTCGGCCAGACGGCCGCGGGCGAGCAGGCGTTGGCCGGCGAAGGCGGTGTAGGCGAGGGCAGGCGCGGGATTCATGGGCAGGGCGCGGTGGGGCGAGGCGCCAATTATTACCCGGGTATAATTTGGATGACAAGCCCCGGGCAACAACGAAGGCGCCGGCCCGCGTCGAGCGATGCCCGCCCGCGACGGCCGGCGCCATTGCCGTGGCGCTTCCGGCCCGCGCGCGCCAGCGATCCGGCCCGTGCGACGCGCTAAGTCCCGGACTCGCCCGCGCCTTCGCAGTCCTGGCGCTGCACGTCCGGCACGAAGCCGCCCTGCATCAGGAACATCGACGGCAGGTTGGCCCCCGGCGTGCCGCCGCTGGCGCCGGCCGGCGCTGCCGCCGGTGCGGTCGGACGCGACCAGCCCTGCGCGCGCTCGGCCGCGCGCGCACGCGCCTGGCTGGCCTGTTCGGGCGACAGGTCGCGGGTCAGCGTGCGGATCTGCGAGTCGATCATCTCGCGCGGATTGAACTCGGCCCGGCCGCCGCGCGGACCGCGCAGGCCCGGGCCCGGGCCGACCGGCGCGGCGGCGTTGGCGGCGGCGTCCTGCGGCGGCAGCGAATCGCGCAACTGCAGGAACATCGCCAGCGACTCCACCGGATTGGTCTGCACCGCCTGGCCGAGGAAGTTGCGGCGCATGCCGTCGCGCTGCGGCGAATACGCGAACGCCAGCGACGCCAGCATGCGCGCGTCGCCGCGTTCGGCGGCGGCGCGGGCGATGGATTCGGCTTCGCTGCGGTAGGTGGCTAGGCCCGGCAGGTTGTCGAGCACGTCCTGATAGCGGAACGCATTGCCGCTGGCGTAATGGCGCATCGCCGCCGGCACCCCGGCCAGCGCGGCGCGGCGCCAGTAGGCGGCGCGCTGTTCCGGGCTGATCGGCGGCACCTGCGCGCAGTGCTCGGACTGGGTGAGCAGGCGCTCGGTCATGCTCTGGTAGCTCTCGGCCATGCGCTGGCGTTGATCGCGCTGCTGCTGGGTCTCCTGCGGCATGCGTTCGAGCTGGCGTTCGAAGCTGTCCAGATTGTTCTCGGCGCCGGCCAGGCGCATGCGCAGGTTGTCGCAGTACTCCATCTCGGCGGCGAGGCGGCAGGCCGCGGCCGGTTCGTTGGCGGCGCGGCGCTGCAGCTCGGGCAGGATCAGCCGCAACGGCGAGTCCAGCGAAGGCAGCGGCCGGGCGCTGCCGGCGTCGTAGCGCGGGATCGCGGCGGCGGCGCGGGGTGCGCCAGTGGTCGTGGGCATCGGCGCGGCCGCAGAGGTCGCGGCGAGCGCGGGCGGCGGCAGCGGGTCGCCGCTGCGCCGTCCCCAGTAGTACATGCCTGCCGCGGTGGCGCCCAGCGCCAGCAGCCAGATCCAGGTCCGTCCTTGTTTGCGCACTGTCGTCCTCGGAGTGGTTCGGTGGCGAGGGAGTCGACGAATCATAAGCGCGAAGCGGCGCGGCTGCGGGGCGCGCTCCGCAGCCGTCGCCTGTGCGGCCTGCCGCCGTGTGCAGTGACGGCGCGCGCGGATTCATACCGGTCCCATATCGAGGCGACGGCGATTGGCCGATGTTGGCGATCCCTTCCCCACGAGCCCGCTGGCATGCGCAAATCTCCGCTTCTCGTCTGCACCGCCCTGACCGTCGTCGTTGCCGCGGTACTGACCCTTTCGGCCGCAGCATCGGCCGAGACCTACCGCGCCGGCCGGAATTACCAAGGCGGTTCGATCGTCGAATTCGAAGGCCAGCGCTACCGCGCCAAGTGGTACGCCAACGGCGACCAGTCGCCGGCCGCGCTCGCCACCGCCGCCCATGCCTGGGACACGCCGTGGGAACGAGTGGACGCGTCCGCGCCTGCGCCGACCCCGTCCGCGCCGCCCGCGTCGACGCCGACGCCGACGCCGACGGCCACCGCGGCCGGCGACAGCTACGACGCCGGCCGCGCCTATCCGGCCGCCTGCGTGGTCGCCTACGGCGGCGAGCGCTACCGCAGCAAGTGGTATGCGAACCCGGGGCAATCGCCGGCCGAGGTCGCCACCGCGGCCAATCCCTGGGACACGCCGTGGGAGCGCGTCGACGCCTCGGTCGCGCTGGGTTGCGCCGACGGCAGCGGGCCGGGCACCGAGCCCAACCCCGGCACCCAGCCCAATCCCGGCACCCAGCCGCCCGGCGAACACCGCATCGCGCGCAGCCAACTGCAAGCGCGCGAAGCGCAGCTGACCGATTCGGCGCTGATGCGCGAGGTCAAGCAGTCGATCCGCACCCTCGCCAACGCTGAGGTCGAGCAGGTCCAGGCCGGGCGCGCGGCCAATCCCGAGAACGTGCGCCGGGTCGAATCGATCCTCGACGCGCAACGCTTCGAGCACGTCTTCGCCACCCGCAACGCGGCCTATACCTATCGCGGCTTCCTGCAGGCCATCGCCAAGTTCCCGGCGATCTGCGCCCGCTATAACGACGGCCGCGATTCCGACGCGATCTGCCGCAAGACCCTGGCGACGATGATCGCCCACTTCGGCCAGGAAACCGGCGGCCACGACGCCCACAGCCCGATCGCCGAATGGCGCCAGGCGCTGGTGCACGTGCGCGAGATGGGCTGGAGCGAAAGCATGCGCAACGGCTACAACGGCGAATGCAATCCGGCCACCTGGCAGGGCCAGGCCTGGCCGTGCGGCAAGTTCGCCGACGGCCAGTTCAAGAGCTACTTCGGCCGCGGCGCCAAACAGCTGTCGTACAACTACAACTACGGCCCGTTCTCCGAGGCGATGTTCGGCGATGTGCGGGTGCTGCTCGACCGGCCGGAACTGGTCGCCGACACCTGGCTCAATTTCGCCAGCGCGACGTTCTTCTTCTCCTATCCGCAGCCGCCCAAGCCGTCGATGCTGCACGTGATCGACGGCACCTGGAAGCCGAACGCGCGCGATCTCGGCAACGGCCTGACGCCCGGGTTCGGCGTGACCACCCAGATCATCAACGGCGGCGTCGAGTGCGGCGGCAGCGGCGAGGTCCAGCAATCGCTCAACCGCATCGCCTACTACCGCCAGGCCGCGGCCTATCTGGAAGTGCCGGTGCCGGGCAACGAGACGCTGGGCTGCAAGGGCATGAAGCAGTTCGACGAACAGGGCGCCGGCGCGCTGCCGATCTACTGGGAGCGCGACGACAGTTGGGTCGCGGCCAATCCCGGCGGGCTCAGCTATGCGTGCAAGCTGGTCGGTTACCAGACCGCGCATACCGCGTTCCGCGGCGGCGATTACGAGCGCTGCGTGACGGCGAACTTCAAGAACGCGGTGGTGACGGCGGACTGAGCGGCCGCGGCCGCCATCGCGGCCGGCGACCGTTATTTCTGACAGGTCTTATTGGCGGCGGCGCTGCATGCTGCCACTGTGCAGCGCAGACCTCCCTCCGCCGACGGCCGCCAGGACGGCCGCCGCCGGCGCAACGAGACGGCGCACGGGCCGGGGCGACAGCTCCGGCCCGTGCGTTTTTGGGGCGTCGGCGTTTGCGGGTTGCGTGGTGGTTGCGGTGTCGCGGTCGCGGCTTGCGCCGCTCCTACAGGGGCCTTCGGCCGATCAGGCGAGGCGTGGGGTCAGCAGGTCGGCGAGGTCGTTGCGGCGCAGGAATTCGGCGCGGATGCGGTCGGCGACGGCGCTGACGGTTTCCGAGCCGTCGTCGGCGGGGTCGATGTGGACGCGGAACGGCCGCCGGCCGTAGGGGCGTTCGAGGATCGCGACCATCGCCTCGGCGACGCTGGCCGGGTCGGCGTCGGCGGGAACGCCGGTGGCGAGTTTGCGCAGGATTTCCTCGCCGAATCCGGCGGTCGGGCCGCTTTCGTATTCGGCCGCGCGCGCGCTGTCGGACGGGGCGCCGGCGTGGGCGAAGTGGTTGGTGCCGGAGGTGAAGGCGCCGGGCACCAGGATCGAGGTCTCGATGCCCCAGCGCGCCAGTTCGCCGGCGTAGCTGACCGCGAGCGAATCCATCGCCGCCTTGGCCGCGAAATACGGCGCGAGGTACGGCGGCGTGCCGCCGCGCGCGCTGCTGCTGGACACCCACAGCAACAGGCCGCGGCGCTGTTCGCGCAGATGCGGCAGCGCGGCGCGGTTGACCCGCTGCGCGCCGAGCACGTTGCTGTCGTAGAGCTGGGCGAATTGCTCCGGCGCGAACGCTTCGGCCGGGCCGAAGGCCATGTGGCCGGCGTTGTGCACGAGCACGTCGAGGCGGCCGTGCGCGGCGATCACCGCGGCCACGGCGGCGTCGGCGGAGGCTTGCGAGGCGATGTCGAGTTCGAGCGTGCGCAGGTCCACGCGGTGTTCGCGCGCGTAGTCGGCTGCGGCGGCGACTTGCGCGGCGTTGCGGCCGGCGGTCTGTCGCATGCTGGCGTAGACGGTGTGGCCGGCGCGGGCCAGCGCACGCGCGGCGAGCGCGCCGAAACCGCTGGAGGCGCCGGTGATTAGGACGATTTGCTGGGACATGGCGAAGCTCCGCTGGCGGGCGCGGGGCGCCCGGGATGGAAGAATCGGGAGGGTGATTTCCGAGCTTTCTGGGTTGCTCGCAGCGATCCGAAACGAGAGCGTCGGGACTGAAGTCCCTCCCACAACAACCGTTACTCCTGTGGGAGGGCCTTCCAGGCCCGACGCTTTGCGCTCAGGTCGCGACGC
>NZ_FNOG01000004.1:0-78610 GCF_900106525.1 Lysobacter enzymogenes | reverse complement strand
CGATCTGGAACGAGAGCGTCGGGACTGAAGTCCCTCCTACAACAGCCGCTGCCCTGTGGGAGGGCCTTCCAGGCCCGACGCTTTGCGCTCAGGTCTCGATGCAGGCAGGCGAGGGCATCACGAAGGCGTCCGCGCTCAGAACACGTAGCCGCCGTTGACGCGCAGCACCTGCGAGTTGACCCAGGCGCCGTCGGCGCCGACCAGGAACGACACCGCCGAGGCGATCTCTTCCGGCGTGCCCAGGCGCTCCAGCGGCGCCAGCGCAGTGAAGTGGGCGATCTGCTCCGGCGTCTTGCCGTTGAGGAACAGCTCGGTCGCCACCGGCCCCGGCGCGACCGCGTTGACGGTGATGTTGCGGCCGCGCAGTTCGTTGGCGAGCACGTGCACCAGGCCTTCGACGCCGGCCTTGGAGGCGATGTACGGGCCGTAGTTCGGGAACGCCTTGCCGATCACGCTGGTCGACAGCGCGACGATGCGGCCGCCGTCGCCGAGGTGTTCGGCGGCCAGCCCCAGCACGATGTAGCTGCCGCGCAGGTTGGTCGCGATGACCCGGTCGAACTCGGCCAGATCGCCGCCCTGCACCGGCACGTAGGGCATCACCCCGGCGCTGTTGACCACCGCGTCGAGGCGGCCGAACGCGGCGCGGGCGGTGGCGAATACGCGGCGCATGCCGTCGGCGTCGGCGACATCGCCCTGCAGCGCGACGGCGCGGCCGCCGGCGGATTCGATCTCGGCCACCACCGCATCGGCCGCGGCGACATTGCCGGCGTAATTGACGGCGACGGCGTAGCCGTCGGCGGCCAGGCGCAGGGCGATGGCGCGGCCGATGCCGCGCGAGGCGCCGGTGACGAGCGCGGCCGGGAGGGAAGGGGCGGTCTGGGCGGACATGGACGGACTCCGGTTTCGGGTGGGGCCGGCGGGCCCGAAGAGGCTCGGCGCCGGCGGTGGAGGCAGTCTGCGCGTTGGGTTGGGCTGGATAAATCAGGCCCGATTGGCAATACAATTCAAAAATCGCCAACAATCGAGCCGCCGGAGCCCGCCGATGGACCGCCTCGACACCCTGCGTCTGTTCGTCCGCATCGTCGAACTGGGCAGCTTCACCCGCGCCGCCGCGTTGCTGGATTTGCCGCGCGCCACCGCCACCCACGCGATCAAGGAACTCGAAGCGCGGCTCGGCGCGCGCCTGCTCGAACGCACCACCCGGCAGGTGCGGCCGACCCTCGACGGGCAGGCCTACTACGAACGCTGCGTGCACGTGCTGGCCGAGCTCGACGACGCCGACGCGGCGCTGGCCCAGGTCGCGCGCGATCCGCGCGGCACCTTGCGCGTCGACCTGCACGGCATCCACGCCACCGGCATCGTGCTGCCGCGCATCGACGAGTTCCATGCGCGCTATCCGCGCATCGAACTGGAAGTCAGCAGCGGCGACCGTCTGGTCGATCTGGTGCGCGAAGGCATCGACTGCGTGGTGCGTTCGGGCGTGCCGCGCGATTCGACCCTGGTGGCGCGCAAGATCGCGACCATGCCCGAAGTGGTGTGCGCCAGCCCGGATTACCTGCAGCGCTTCGGCGTGCCGCGCCATCCCGATGAGCTGGCCGCGCACCGCGCGGTCGGCTTCTTCGCCAGCGATCGCGACCTGCGTTATCCGTTCGAGCTGACGGTGGACGGTGCGCTGCGCGAATACCAGTTGGATAGCTGGATCGGCGTCAACGACGCCGCCTGCTACGCCGCTGCGGCGCTACGCGGTTGCGGTTTGATCCAGTTGCCGCGCCACGGCGTGGAGGCGTATCTCGACGACGGCCGCCTGGTCGAAGTGCTCGGCGAGTACGCCAGCCCCGGCGTGCCGGCCTGGGCGATGTATCCGCAGCACCGGCAGTTGTCGCCGCGGGTGCGCGCGTTCGTGGATTGGGTGGCGCAGGTGTTCGCCGACAAGTTCGGCGCAGTGGGGTGAGTCGCGCGGCCGATGCGGGTCCGGGCGGGGCCGCGCGGCCTTGCGCGGTCTTGCGCGGCGGCGCGCCTCAGGCCGGCGCTCCGACCCAGGCCGACAGCCGCGGCCGCTGTTCGACCAGCGCATCGATCAGCGCGCGCAGGCCCGAGGAGACATGGCGGTGGCCGGGGTAGTACAGGCACAGCCCCGGCGACGGCGGGCACCAGTCCTCCAGCACCCGTTCCAGCCGGCCCTCGCGCAGCGCCTCGGCCGCGAGGTGATCGGAGACGAAGGCGATGCCGATGCCGTCGATCGCCGCGTCGACCATCAGCGGCTGGTCGGTCAGGGTCAGCGGGCCGGCGACGTTGATCCGCTCGACCGCGCCGTGGCGCTCGAACTCCCAGCGATAGATCGCGCCGCTCTCGAAGCGGAAGCGGATGCAGTCGTGCTGGTGCAGATCCTGCGGAACCTGCGGCCGGCCGCGCGCGGCCAGGTAGGCCGGCGAGGCGAGCGCGGCGAAGCGCACCTGGTCGAGCACGCTGACCGCGACCATGTCCTGGGCGACCGCCTCGGCCAGGCGGATGCCGGCGTCGAAACCGTCGCCGACGATGTCGCTGAGGCGGCCGTCGCTGACGATGTCCAGATGCACCTGCGGATGCTCGCGCAGGAACCGCGCCAGCATCGGCTTGAGCACCAGCCGGATCGCGCCTTCGCTGGCGTTGATCCGCACCGTGCCGCTCGGCGTGCCGCGGTGGTCTTCGATTTCCAGCACCGCGTCCTCGATCGCCGCCATCGCCGGGCGCAGTTTGGCCAGCAGGCGCTCGCCGGCATCGGTCAGCGCCATGCTGCGGGTGGTGCGGTTGAATAGACGGATGCCCAGGCGCTGCTCCAGCGCCTTGATCGAATGGCTGATCGCCGAGGGCGTCAGGTCCAGTTCGGCCGCGGCGGCGCGGAAGCTGCGCTGGTGGGCCACCGCCAGGAACACGCTGTAGGCGGCGAGGTCGCTGCTCTTGGATTGGTGAGTGGTTTTCATCTCAGCATCAAGGATTGGCGAGATTGTTTCGCCAGTCAACGCTGCCTAGATTGGCCGGGTCCGCCAACCCCCATGCCCAGGAGCGAATCGATGGAGATGAAAGCAGTCGTGATGACCGGCGCCGGCCGCCCCTGGGAGGTCCGCAACCTGCCCGTGCCCGCGCTGGAAGCGGGGCAGGTGCTGGTGCGCGTGCACGCGTCGGGCATGTGCTACACCGATGTGTGGGCGACCCAGGGCTACGGCGGCGACATCTATCCGCAAACGCCGGGGCACGAGGTGGTCGGCGAAGTGGTCGAGGTCGGCGCCGGCGTGCGCAGCCGCCGGGTCGGCGATCGGGTCGGCACCACCTGGGTGCAGTCCGCTTGCGGCCGCTGCCCCTATTGCCGCCAGAACCGTCCGCTCAGCGGCCAGACCGCGATGAACTGCGCGGAGCCGCGCACCACCGGATTCGCGGCCCAGGGCGGACACGCCGAATACATCGCCATCTCGGCCGAAGGCACGGTGCTGTTGCCGGACGGCCTGGCCTACACCGACGCCGCGCCGATGATGTGCGCCGGCTACACCACCTGGAGCGGGCTGCGCGACGCGCAACCGCAGCCGCACGAACGCATCGCCGTGCTCGGCATCGGCGGGCTCGGCCATGTGGCGCTGCAACTGTCCAAGGCCTGCGGCTACGAAACCGTCGCGCTGACCCATTCGCCGGACAAGCACGCGCTGGCGCGGCAATTGGGTGCGGACCACGTCGTCGCCGACGGCAAGCAATTGCGCGAGATCGGCGGCGCCGACGTGCTGCTGATCGCCAGCAACGACTTCGATTCGGCCCAGGAAGCCGTCGCCGGCCTGCGTGTGGACGGGCGCATCGTGCTGTGCGGCCTGGATTTCAGCCGGCCGTTCTCGATCTCGTCGGAAGGCGTGCCGTTCCACATGATGCGCCAGCGCGTGATCGGCGCGACTCACGGCGGACTGCGCTACTTGAGCGAAGTGCTCGAGCTGGCCGCGCAGGGCAAGGTCAAGCCGATCGTCGAGACCTTCGCGCTGGAGCGCGCCAACGAGGCCTACGACCGGCTCGCCTCGGGCCGGATGCGCTTTCGCGGCGTGTTTACGCCCACCCAGAGCGTTTGACCCGGATGCGGCGCCGCCCGCTGCGGGCGGCGCCGCGCGCGGCTCAGTCGACCAGTTCCTGCACGTAGCGCATCAAGCGTTCGAGCAGATCGGGCTCGCTCGCCGCAGGCGCTTGCGTCTGCGCCGCAGGCAAGCGCCGCGCGCCCGGCGCCGGCTTGGGCGCGAGCGTGCCGAAGTCGCGCACGATGCCCATCGGCGCATAGCCGCTGTAGCCGGGGAACACATTGGCCAGGTTGCTGTTGCCCATGCGCTTGACCAGCAGTTCGGCCAACACCTGGCGATGGTCGGTGGTGACCGGCACGTCGCCGAAGTGCGGCGACAGGATTTCCGGATCCAGCCCCGACCACGAGCCGTAGAAGCGCCGTCCGTTGACCGCGCCGCCGAGCACCAGCACCGGATTGCCGTAGCCGTGGTCGGTGCCGCCATTGGCGTTCGCGCGCACGCGCCGGCCGAATTCCGACTGCACCACCACGGTCACCCGGCCGGCGTGGCCGCTGGCGTCGAGCGCGGCGTAGAACGCCGACAAGCCCTGCGAGAGTTCGGCGATCTTGTTCTGGTAGTAGTGATAACCGCTGCCGGCGGTGCCCTGGCCGTCGTGCGTGTCCCAACCGCCCAGATCGAGTGTGGCGTAGTGCAGGCCGAGGCCGAACTGGATCGACTGGGCGATGGTCCACAGCTGCTGGGCGAAGGTCGTGGTCGGCCAGCCGGCCGGCACCGCGCTGTAGCTTTGCTTGGCGATCACCTGCAGCGCGCGGTCGGCGCGCTGGCCGCCGAGTTCCAGCGCTGAGGTACCGGTCCACAAGCTGGCCAAGGTTTCGTTGACGCCGCGAAAGCCGGTCGGCGCGCCGCTGCGCGCCATCTGCCACGACCACGCGCCGGCGTTGAGCGCGAAGTCCGACGGGCTGGCCATGGTCAGCGCCTGCACCGACGACAGCAGGCCCGCCGGCTGGCGCGCGCCGACGCCGAGCGCCGGCAATTGTTCGCTGCCGTTGAGGTTGGGCTGGGTGTTCATCGCCCGCGCCATCCAGCCGCTGCCGATGCCTTGCGCGCCGGGCGTGCCCAGGTCGATGTAGAGCTGGGCGTCGAAGTGGCTGCGGGTGACGCTGGTCAGCAGGCCGCAGGCGTGGACGATGCCCAGCCGCCCGGCGACCCAAAGATCGCGCAGCCCGGTCGCCGAAGGATGCAGGCCGAAGCCGGTGCCGCCGCCGCTGGCCAGGGTCAGCGGCAGCGCGCCATAGGTGCCGGTCGCGGCGATGGCGAGGTTGGGCCGCGCCTGTTCGTAGAACGTGCGGTCGGCGCCGTCGATCGGCACCACCAGGTTGAGGCCGTCCAGGCCGCCGCGCAGGAACAGATGCACGACGGTGTCGTGGCCGTTGGCGGCGGCGAAGGCGGGCGCGGCGAACAGCAGCGACGGCCCGCCGACCGCGGTCGCGGCGGCGGTGGCGCAGGTGCCTTTGAGGAAATCGCGTCGGGTGGTCATGGCGGCACCTGCTCAGCGGGTAAGGAATTCGGGCGACATCAGGATCAGCGAGACCATGCTGCGCAGCCGCTCCTGGTTGTAGTGGCGCTTGAGGTCGGTGGCGGCCCAGGTGTTGGTGTCGGTGATGACGTAAGTCGCCGGATCGCCGTTCTGGGCCATGAACGCCACCAGCGTCTGCTTGCGCGCCGCGGTCGGTTGATAGCCGAGCAAGCGCTGGCACCAGTAATCGACCAGCGCGTTGGCGGTCCACGACGGCACCTTGCTGCGCGTGGTCGCCAGGATCGGCGCCAGCGGCACCGCGTTGTCCTGGGTTTCGGTAAGCCAGTTGAGCAGCTTCCAGGTCATCGCATAGCTGCTGGAACCCGACCACGCCTCGCGCGTGTCCGGATAACCGTTCGGCGCCGGCCAGTCGTAGGGCGCGTGGCCGGTGAAGCCCATGCGCCAGGCGAATTCGTCGCTCTTGGCGTTGCCCACGGCGATGGTCCAGTCGCTGCCGAGCGTGCGCATCGCCGCGGCCACCGCTTCGAACGGACGCCGCGCCTTGGCCGCCCACACGTTGATGAAGGCGTCGGTGTTGAGGATGTGGCGCAAGGTCTTGGCGATCTGGTCCGGCGCTTGCCAGTTCTGCCGGAACACCGCCGCCGCGCTGGCCACCAGCGCCGGATCGGGCGTGTCGGACATGAAGCGCCGGATCAGTTTCTTGCAGATGAAGCGGGCCACGCCCGGATGGCTGGCGAGGCGGTCGAGCACATCGCGTCCGTCCTTAAGCGCCGGTTGCTCGGGATAGAGCATGCGCCCGAGCAGGAACTTCGGCCCGGCATCGTGCCAGGCCTGGCGATAGACGAAGCTGCCGTCGTTGTCGTTGGGGTATTGCCAGTGCCCGTTCTTGACCGACCAGCCGGTGAAGGCCGACGCGGTTTCGTACACGTCGATGTCAGTGTAGCCGGAGGGATAGTTCGGATCGTCCGCGTCCGGCGGCACCTGGAACGGGTCCATGAAGCCCAGGTAATGCTCGGCGCCGAGCGTGTGCAGCTCCAGCAGCTCGCGGGCGAAGTTCTCGTTCGGGCCGGCGCGGGTGTTGGCGGCGTTGTCGAGGTAGTAGAGCATCGAGGTGCTCTTGGCCACTTCCTCGAGCATCGCGCGGAAGTTGCCGAACGCGTGCGGGCGCAGCACGTCGCGCTGGTAGTGCACGTACACCGGGCCGGCGTCGTAGTCGCCGACGGTGACGTTGAAGTGATCGTGCCAGAAGTTGACCATCACCTCGCGCAACTGGCGCTTGGAGTGGACCGCGCGCACCAGCGCGCCGCGCTGGATTTCCCAGGCCGGGCGCATGCGGATGTCGTAGGCCGGATTGGGCTTGACGTGGTCTTCCCACAACTGCGGGAGCGACTTGCCCAGCGTGGTGTAGCCGGCCGCGGCCAGGCGCGCATCGAGCGCGCTGTCGTCGATGTTCGACCAATCCAGCTGCCAGTCGATCCAGTTGGCCAGGCGCTGCGCGCCGGTGCTGCCGAGCGCGTTGAACTCGGCCACGCTCTGCGCGGTGGCGCCGTAGCTGAGGTTGTTGAGCGCGCGCACCGCGAACGGCGCTTTCGGCAAATCCTTGGGCAAGGTCGCGACCGGCGCGGCGTGGACGTCGGGCGCGGCGGCGCCGGCGGCCGCCAGCTTGGCGCCGGCGAGCTTGGCGCGCGCCGCCTTGGACGGCGCGGCGCGGCCGAGCGCGCCGTAGCGCTGCAGCAGATGGCGGCGCAGCGATTCGCGCTCGGAATTCGACAGCGGGCTGGACATGGCGCACTCCGGTTGGGCTGGCGTCGACACGGCGTGACGACGGCGGGCGAACGGGGGCGCGAGCTTAGGGCGGCGGCAAGCGGCAAAGTCCGCGGCGGATCACAGAACGCCATGAACGCGGATGCGCGGCGTCACTGTTTGCGCCTGGCTCTCGCCGCCTCGCCGCGCAGGCGCCAAACGCTTTGCGGCTCGCGCGTGACATCGGCCACGCGCGCTGCGCTTACGCCGTGTCGCACGGCCCGTGCGCTTTGCCGCATTTGCTGTTTCGAGAGCATCGCCGTGCGGCTCGCGCGCGTTCGCGATCCGTGCGCGGCGGCACACGCCCGCTGCAACGCGCGCGGCAGACTGATATGCGAAGAAGCAAATACCGGCACGACATAAGCAGATGCGCGGGCTTCATTTCTGCTCATGTTGCGCAGCAACAAAGATGCTCCATCGCCGCGGCGCGCATAAGGGGATTCCACCAAGCGCGGCCCCGGGCCTTCCATCCGCAGAGGATTTCCCCCATGCAAGCCGTGTTCCGGCCGCAGCGCCGGCCGTTGTCCGTGTTTCTCGCCCTCGCGCTGTCGGCGCTGGCCGCACCCGCGCTGGCGGCCGATGCCGAGGCCGACGCGCCGCAAGATCGCGCCGCCACCACGCTCGACCAGGTCGTCGTCACCGGCTCGCGCATTCCGCGCGCAAGCCTGGAAGGCCCGTCGCCGGTCACCGTCATCAACGCCGAGCAGATCGACAAGCAAGGTTTCCGCAGCGCCTTCGACGCGCTCGCCGCGTTGAGCCAGAACACCGGCGTGGTCCAGGGCGAGGATTTCGGCAACACCTTCACGCCCGCAGCCAACGTGCTCAACCTGCGCGGGCTGGGGCCGAACCACACCCTGGTGCTGATCAACGGCCGCCGCCAGGCCGACTATCCGCTGGCCTACGAAGGCTCGGTCAACGTCGTCAACCTCGCCAACATTCCCAGCGCGCTGATCGAACGCATCGAAGTGCTCGGCGGCGGCGCCTCGGCGGTGTACGGTTCCGACGCGGTCGCCGGCGTGGTCAACTTCATCCTCAAGAAGAAGTTCGAAGGCACCCAGCTCAACGTGCGCGTCGGCGGCACCGAGCAGGGCGGCGGCCAGAACCAGCGCCTGCAGGTGGTGAGCGGGCATTCCAGCGACCGCTTCGACGCGGTCTACGGCATCGAGCTCTCGCACCGTCAGGCGATCTGGGGCGACCAGCGCGACTTCATGGATTCGCTGCTCGACAATCCCACTGGCGCGGCGATCAACCCGACCCAGGTCGGCTTCCGCCGCAACGCGCGCACCAACGGCTACATCGATCCGGGCGCGTCCTGCGGCGGCCTGTCGGGCCTGTACCACGGCACCACCTTCCGCGCCAACAACCCGCGCCAGGGTTGGTACTGCGGCAGCAACGAGGCCGCGCCGGCGTTCTGGACCGTGCAGACGCAGAAGAAGAACGCCGACGCCTACGGCCTGCTGACCTGGCACCTGAGCGATCGCACCGAACTGTTCGCCGACGTGCAGTTGGGCATCGCCAGCATCGAGAACAACACCCGCGCGCCGAGCTGGACCTCGGACAACAACTATTTCCTCAACCAGGCCAGCGGCCTCAACGAAATCTGGTACCGGCGCATCGCGCCGGAGGAAATCGGTTCGGCCCACGCCAACAACAACCGCTTCCTGGAGCGCTCGTGGGCGTTCTCGGTCGGCGCGCGCGGCGCGCTCGGCGACAGCGACTGGAACTACGAGCTGGCCTACAACCACGGCCGCAACGAGAACCGGACCAAGCGCCGCCAGTTCCTGGCCGGCATCAACGAGTTCTTCCTCGGCCCGCGCCTGGGCACCACCGCGGCAGGGATCGGCATCTACAACCCCGATCCGGCGCGCCTGTACGCGCCGCTGACGCCGGCCGACTACCAGCGCCTGACCGGCTACTACGAAGGCGTCAACGCCGCCTGGATCCAGAACCTGAGCTTCAGCGTCAACGGCAACCTGTTCGACCTGCCGGCCGGTTCGGTCGGCTTCGCCGGCGTCATCGAAGCCGGCACCCAAGGCTATAGCAATCGTCCCGATCCCCGATTGGGCGACGGCACCTTCTGGAACACCAGCGCCGGCTCGCGTTCCAGCGGCGACCGCGACCGCTACGCGATCGGCGCCGAGCTCAGCATCCCGATCTTCAGCACGCTGACCGCCTCGGCCGCCGCGCGCTACGACGAGTTCCGCTTCGCCGGGCGCAAGTCGGGCAAGGCGACCTGGAACGCTGGCCTGGAATACCGTCCGACCGATACCTTGCTGCTGCGCGCCACCGCCGCCACCAGCTTCCGCGCGCCGGACATGAACTACATCTTCGCCGCCGAAACCCGCGGCTATAACCCGGGCATGACCGACTACTGGCGCTGCCGCACCGCCGGCCAGGCCTACGACGATTGCGATTTCTCCGGCCTGGCGATCGACTACACCAGCAACGGCAACACCAATCTCAAGCCGGAGAACGGCAAGTCTTACGGCCTGGGCGTGGTGTGGTCGCCGTCGGAGCACTTCGACCTGTCGGTGGACTACTACTCCGTGCGCCTGGAGGACGAGGTCACCAACCTCAGCAGCAGCCGCATCCTGCGCGAGGAAGCCGACTGCCGCCTCGGCCGCACCCTCGGCGGCGAACCGCGCGACATCAACTCGGCCAACTGCCGCGAAGTGCTGAGCCGGGTGATCCGCAACCCGTCCGACGCGCCGGTGCAGCCCGACCAGGTGCGGCGCGTGCTGGTCAACGCGATCAACGCCGCCTCCGAGCGCACCGACGGCGTCGACGTGAAGACCAACGTGCGCTGGAACGCGGGCCGCTTCGGCGACTTCGCCGCCAACATCGCCTACACCCTGGTGATCAAGCACGACTACCAGCAGTTCGCCGACGACCCGCGCATCGACCTGCGCAACACCCTCGACCCGCTGGAAGCCGGCGACTGGCGCAGCAAGGTCAACACCGGCCTGACCTGGTCGATCGGCCCGTGGACCACCAACCTCAGCGCCTTCCGCTACGGCAGCCTGCCCAAGAGCGACGGCAGCGGCCGCTATGCCCCGTACACCAAGTACAACGGCAGCGTGTCGTACAAGTTCGGCGACCGCTCCTCGCTGTCGCTGATCGTCAACAACCTGCGCGATTCCAACCCGCCGCAGGACCGCAACAACGGCGGCTGGCCGTTCTATCCGGTCGGCAACTACGATCCTTACGGTCGCCAGTTCTGGCTGGAGTACGACGTCAAGTTCGATTGAGCCGGGCGGATGGACCGTCGCGCAGCGCCGCTGCGCGACGACGAAAAAAAGCGGGCCTCGGCCCGCTTTTTTTCGTCTATCGATAGCGGGCGCCGCGGCGCTCGGCGGCGGCTCAGATCGGCCCGTTGATCTGCACGGTGTTGGCCAGCGTGTCGGACTCGCCGGTGGCCAGGTTGGTGTAGGTCACCGAGATCAGGTCCGAGACCGGCGAGTCGCCGCGATAGGTGCGGGTGCAGCTCTGGGTGGAGCAGGGCAGCGTGCCGGCCCATTCGCTGCTCCACACGTAGGTGTAGCTGCCCGCCGGCAGGCCGCGCACTTCCAGGTCGGCGCGGTAGGTGCGCGAGCCGGGATAGAACGAAGCGCAGCGGCCGAAGTTGGGATCGCCCGGCATGTCGTTCGGGCTGACGAAGCACCACAGCCGCGGGCCGAGGCCGACCTGCGCCTGCGCGGCGGCGGGAGCGACGGCCGAGCCGACCGCAGTCAACGCCAGCGCGCCGCACAGCGCCGCGTTGGCCAGCGTCCATCCAATCGTTTTCATGACATCCCTTCCTTTGAATCGCCAGTCCATTCCTGGCCGGCCGAGCTTAGGCCGGTGCGGTCGCGCGCGGCGCGCACTGTCGCAATCGACAGGTCGGCGGCGGCGCGCGGCGATGGCCGGCGCGCGCGAATGCGGCATCGGTGCGGTTTTGCGCCGCGGCGCAGCACGATGGCGCGCTGCGCGGCGCACGCCGGCCCGGCGTGGCGCGATTCGCGCTTGGCGGCGATCCCGCGCCGGAAAGAAAAACGGGCCTGGCGGCCCGTTTTTCTGTGTCGCCGTGCGAAGGCTGCGCGTAACCGTCGAAGCGCGTTCCGGTCGCCGCCGCGCCGGCGATCTCAGATCGGCCCGCCGATCGCGACCGTGCGGCCCAGCGTCTTGGCCTCGCCGGTGGCCAGATTGGTGTAGGTGACCGAGACCGAGTCGACGATCCCGCCGCCGGCGCCGCGATAGGTGACGTAGCAGCGGTTGGTCGTGCACGGCAGCACCATGCCGACTTCGTTGGTCCACACATAGCTGTAGTTGCCGGCCGGCAGATTGCGCACTTCGAAATCGGCGCGGTAGCTGCTGGACGGATAGAACGTGGTGCAACGGCCGAACGGGCCGTTGCCCGGCTGGTCGTTGGGGCCGACGAAGCACCACAGCAGCGGATTGCTGGCGACCTGAGCCTGCGCGGTGGCGGGCACCACCGCCGCGCCGACCGCGGTCAGCGCCAACGCGCCGCACACCGCGGCGCCGGCCAGCATCGATCCAATCGTCTTCATGAGAGTCCTTCCTGCGTATCGCCAGTCCATTCCTGGCATCGCGAAGCTTAGGCCGCACATCGGCGCGACGCGGCGCAGTGTCGTTATTGACAGGCGCGGCCGCCGCTGCGTCGGCGCACGGCGCGAAAAAATGCGGCGGCGGTCGGGTTTCGCGCCGCGCCGCAGCACGATCCGGCGCGGGCGCTCGCAGCATCCACGCGCCGGCTCGCGCCCGCGCCGCGAAGCGAATGCCGGTTTCGACGTTCGGCACATGATCGCGCGCTCCGCGCGGCCCATGCTGGGCGTCGAACACGGCCGCGGCCGCAGGTCGCGGACCGATACGCATCCCACCGACGAAGGTTCCGCCAATGATCACTTGGGCATTCATTTTCGAAGCGCCGCAGACCGATCCTAAGACCGACCGCATGGACATCGCGCGCGACGGCGTGCGCAGCATCGTGGTCGCGGTGCCGGAGCAGGCCGCGGTGGTGCAGGCGGCGCTCGACCTGGTCGCCGAGGGCGCGCAGTTCATCGAACTGTGCGGCGGCTTCGAGCCGGTGTGGGCCGGGCGGGTCGTCGAAGCCACCCAGGGCCGCGTGCCGGTCGGGACCGTGGGCTATGCGGGCGGGCAATCGATCGCGGCCCTGGCCAGGCTCGTTTCCGGCTGATTCGGCCCCGCGCGACCCGACGCCCGCTGCGAAATCCGGCCCGAACCGGCTCGCGCACCGCGGCGGGTTGCCGCAGCCCGCATCGGCGGCGCGGTGCGATAATCGCGCGTTCGACCGCCGAGGCCCGCCCGTGCTGCAACTGCTGATCTACCTGCGCTATCTGTCGGTAGCCGGCCAGATGCTGACCGTGGTGTTCGTCGCCCAGCGCCTGGGCCTGCCGATCCCGACCCGGGAGCTGCTGTCGATCTCGGCCGGGCTGCTGCTGTTCAACGTGCTCAGCCACTGGTGGTGGCTCGCGCACCGCGACGCCGGCCCGCGCGCGCTGGCGCTGCAACTGCTGGTGGACCTGCTGGCGCTGACCGCGCTGCTGTATTTCTCCGGCGGCCCGGCCAATCCGTTCGTGTCGCTGTACCTGGTGCCGGTGGCGCTGGCGGCGATCGGCCTGGACATCGCGCCGATGCTCGGCCTGACCGTGCTGACCGCAGCGCTGTACACCTGGCTGATGGGCCACCACCTCGAGCTGCCGCACCTGCACGGCAGCGATTTCCAGCTGCACGTCACCGGCATGTGGGTCAACTTCCTGCTTTCGGCCGGAATCATGGCAGTGGTCCTGAGCCGGTTCATGACCATCGTGCGCGAGCAGCGCCGGCGCCTGTCGGAGGCGCGCGAACGCGCGATCCGCGACGAATCGCTGTCGGCGCTGGGCTCGCTCGCCGCCGGCACCGCGCACGAACTCAACACGCCGCTGGCGACGATGGGCCTGCTGGTCGACGACTGGCTCGGCGGCGATCATCCGCCGCCGCGCGAGGACATCGAACTGCTGCGCTCGCAGCTCGCGCACTGCCGCGACCACGTGCGCGCGCTGGCCGACATGGCCCGCCGCGGCGCGGCCGGCGAGAGCACGGTCGAGGCGGCCGACGAGTTCGTCCACGCCTGCGTCGACCGCTGGCGGCTGCTGCGGCCCAACGCCACCGCGCGTTTCGCCGGCGGCGCGGCGCAGCGGCGGGTGCGGATCGACGCCGGCCTGCAACAGGCGCTGATCAACCTCATCAACAACGCCGCCGATGCCAATGCCGCGGCCGGCGTCGACGAGCCGGTGGAGGTGGACACCTCGCTGCGCGAAGGCCGGCTCAACATCGCCATCCGCGACCGCGGCGCGGGCCCGGCGCGCATCGCCAAACCGCGCCGCGACGGCGAGGGCACCGGCCTGGGCATCGGCCTGATGATCTCGCGCTCCAGCATCGAGCGCAGCCGCGGCACGGTGAAGCAGAGCGAGCGCGAGGGCGGCGGCTGCGTCACCGAAGTCGAACTGCCGCTGGCGGCGGAGGACGCGGCATGAGCCTGCCCGCGCGCATCCTGCTGGTCGACGACGACCTGGCGTTCTGCCAGGTGCTGGCGCGCTTGCTCGCGCGCCGCGGCATCGAGGTGCAGGCGCGCCACGACGCCGCCAGCGCGCTGGCAGCGGTCGAAGCGTTCGCGCCGGACGGCATCGTGCTCGACCTCAAGCTCGGCGCCGACAACGGCCTGCTGCTGATCGGCGAACTGCGCAGGCTCTGCCCGCAGGCGCGCATCGTTCTGGCCACCGGCTACGCCAGCATCGCCACCGCGGTCGATGCGATGCGCCGCGGCGCCTGGAACTACCTGCCCAAGCCGTTCGACATCGACGCCCTGGCGCAGTCGTTCGAAGCGCCCGGCGAAGACGCCGCACCGCCGCCGGCGGCGCCGGTGTCGCTGCGCCGGCAAGGCTGGGAGCACATGCAGCGGGTGCTGGCCGAATGCGGCGGCAACGTCTCCCAGGCCGCGCGCGTGCTCGGTGTCGACCGGCGCACGCTGCAGCGCAAGCTGGCCAAGCGGCCGGTCAAGGAACGGCCGGAGTAGGGCGCTCGGCGCGGATAAAACGACGAGGCCCCGCAAGCGCTTGCGGGGCCTCGTCGTTTCAGCGCTTTCGGCGCGTCGTTGGCTTCGTCGGTATCGGTTTTACGGAATGTCGCATTGCATGGTCGCGTCCACATAATGCTGGCCGTTGGTCAGGGGCTTGTCGAAGGTGACCTTGAACGAGCCCTCGACGATCTTTCCGTTGCGCGAGCGGCAAGCTTCTTCGAGATTCTTCTTGGCCTTGGCTTCCGCATCGGCCTTGGTCGCGCCGTAGCCGGTGTTGTTGAGGTTGCCGACTTCGGCCAGTGCGGGGGCGCTGGCGACGAGGATGAGCGCGGCTAGAGCGAGGCAGGGGAACTTCTTCATGAACTCGGGTCCTTGTGTTCGTGGTGTTCGGGCATCCTAGCCGCGGCGAAACGGGCGCGGGTTAAATTCAAGTGAGCGCGGAAAAGATTATCGGCGTTCGCACGTATTGAATGTGCCTGTGCATGTCTTATTGCATTGTTTGCATGTCTTTCATGGTTGCCACGGCTCGGCGCGCAGCGTTCGAGCCGTTCCAACCGCATTCGATTCGGCTCGATGCAGCGCGGCGCGATTGGATGCGCCCGGCTTGGATCGGGCGTCGGACGCGGCCTCAATGGAAATCGCGCGAATGCGTCGCCAGCGAGCCCAGCAGCGGCGTCAGGTCCTCCATCCGCGACACCACGATGTGCTGCACGCCATCGACGCGTTCGAGCTTGCCGTCGATGGCCATCAGCCGCGCTTCCACCAGCACCCGCCGCTGGCGTTGGGCCAGATCGCGCCAGACCACTGCGTTGACCATGCCGTCCTCGTCTTCCAGGCTCAGGAAGGTCACTCCGCTGGCGGTCTCCGGATGCTGGCGCACCGTCACCAGCCCGGCGAAACGCACGTTGCGGCCGTGTTCGACGCTCTTGAGCTGCGAGGAACGCCGGCAGCGCCGCGCGTGCAGCGCGCTGCGCAGCAGCGCCAGCGGATGCGGGCCGAGCGTGGTGCCCAGCAGCGCGTAGTCGGCCTGCACGTCCTCGCCGGCGCTCGGCAGCGGCAGCGCGACCTGCGCTTCGGCGCGGGCGACGCCGGCGAACAGCGGCAGTTGCGTGTCGACCCCGGCCACCGCCCAGCGCGCGCGATGGCGATGCCCGGCCAACGCGCGCAACGCGCCGGCATCGGCGAGCACGGCGCGCACGCGCGCGTCCAGCCCGGCGCGCTCGCACAGGTCGTCGACATCGCGCCACGAGGCCTGCGCGCGCGCGTCGCTGATGCGGTCGGCGGAGGCCTCGTCGAAGCCGTTGACCAGGCGCAGGCCCATGCGGATCGCGTGCGGGTGCTTGCGTTCGCCGCGGCCGGGCAGGGCTTCCAGGGTGCAGTCCCAATCGCTGTAGCGCACGTCCACCGGCAGGATGGTGACGCCCTTGCGGCGCACGTCGTGAAGGATCTGGCCGTGGGTGTAGAAGCCCATCGGCATCGAGTTGATGATGCCGCAGGCGAAGGCGGCGGGGTGGTAGTGCTTGAGCCAGCAGCTGACGTAGGCGAGCAGGGCGAAACTGGCGGCGTGGGATTCCGGGAAGCCGTAGCTGCCGAAGCCTTTGATCTGTTCGAAGATGCGGTGGGCGAAGTCTTCGCTGTAGCCGTTCTTCATCATTCCGGCGAACAGTTTGTCGCGATGCGGTTCGAGGCCGCCGTGTCGCTTCCAGGCCGCCATGCAGCGGCGCAACTGGTCGGCCTCGCCGGCCGTGTAGTCCGCGGCGACCATTGCGATCTGCATGACCTGCTCCTGGAACAAGGGCACGCCGAAGGTACGGTTGAGCACGGTCTCCAGCTCCGCGGACGGATACTCGATGGGCTCCAGGCCCTGGCGGCGGCGCAGATACGGATTGACCATGTCGCCCTGGATCGGCCCTGGCCGGACGATCGCGATCTCGATCACCAGATCGTAGAACTTGCGCGGCCTGAGCCTGGGCAGCATCGACATCTGCGCCCGCGATTCGATCTGGAACACGCCGATGGTGTCGGCGTCGCAGATCATGTCGTAGACCTCGCTGTCGTCGGGCTTTTCCAGGATGCTCGGCATGTCCAGCCCATGAACTCCGTGCGCGTCGAGCAGGGCGAACACTTTGCGGATCGCCGTCAGCATGCCCAGCGCGAGGCAGTCGACTTTCAGCAGCCCCATCGCATCGAGATCGTCCTTGTCCCATTGCACGATGGTGCGGTTGTCCATCGCCGCGTTCTCTACCGGAACCAGCGTGTGCAGCGGCCGCTCGGACACGACGAAGCCGCCCGGATGCTGCGAAAGATGGCGCGGAAACGCCTGCTGCACCAGGATCAGGCTCAACGCCAGGATGTTGCGCAGCAGCGGCGAGTCGGGGTCCATGCCGCGTTCGCGGATGTGTTCGGCCAGCGGCACGTCCTGGCTCCAGCGGTCGAGCGTACGCGCCAGTTCGGCGATCTGGTCCTGTGGCATGCCCAGCGCCGAGGCCACATCGCGCACGGCGCTGCGGCCGCGATAGCTGATCGCGACCGCGGTCAGCGCGGCGCGGTCGCGGCCGTAGCGGTTGAATACGTATTGCAGGACGTCTTCGCGCCGCTCGTGCTCGAAATCGACGTCTATATCGGGCGGCTCGTTGCGCTCGACCGACATGAAGCGCTCGAACAGCATGCCCATTCGGGTCGGGTCGATCTCGGTGATGCCCAAGGCGAAACAGACGGTGGAATTGGCCGCCGAGCCGCGGCCTTGGCACAGGATGTTCTGCTCGCGGGCGAAACGCACGATGTCGTGCACGGTGAGGAAATACGATTCGTAGTCGAGCCGGCCGATGATGTCGAGTTCGTGTTCGATCTGCCGCTGCGAGTCGGCCGGCACGCCTCGCGGCCAGCGCTTGCCCGCACCTTCGGCGACCAGCTTGGGCAGCCAGCTTTTCGGCGTCTCCCCGGCCGGGACCAACTCGTGCGGGTATTGATAATCGATGCCGCGCTTGAGGTCGAAGCCCGCGCACAAGTCGGCGATACGCACGGTCTGCACCAGCAACGGCGTCGGATAGATCGCCTGCAGCGCGCGACGGATGCGCAGATGGCGTTCGCCGTTGGGGAACAACTTGGCTCCGGCCTCGGCCACGGTGGTGCGGTGGCGCACCGCGGTCAGTACGTCCTGCAGCGGCCGGCGCGCGCGTTCGTGCATGTGCGCGTCGCCGGCGGCCACCGCGAGCAGGCCGTGGCGGCGCGCCAGCGCGGTCAATGCGGCCAGCCGCGCGTCGTCGTCGGGGCCGCGGTGCAGTTCCACTGCGAGCCATAGGCGGTCGCCGAAGCGCGCGCGCAGCCATTGCGCGTGTTCCTCGTCGTGGGCGTCGCCGTCGGGCACCCACAGCGCCAGCAGATGATCGCTGCGCGCGTCGAAATCCTCGCGCAGGCTCAGGTATTCGCCCTTCGCTGCGCGCCGCCGTGCCTGAGTGATCAATCCGCACAGATCGGCATAACCGGCGCTGTCGGCGACCAGCAGGACCAGCTTGGGCCCGTCGTGGATGCGGATCTCGCTGCCGACGATCAAGGCCAGGCCGGTGCGCCGCGCCGCCTGCCACGCGCGCACGATCCCGGCCAACGTGCATTCGTCGGTGATCGCCAGCGCGCGGTAGCCCAGCGCGTGGGCGCGGTCGAACAACTCGTCGGCAATGGACGCCCCGCGCTGGAAACTAAAGGCCGACAGGCAATGCAGTTCGGCGTAGTCGGGCAGCGCGGCGTCGCCGCGCGCGTCGCGGGCGGGCGTCGACGCGCTCATGCGAACCAGCCGTGCACGGTCAGCGCGCCGTCGCCGCCGGCGTCGCGGTAGGCCCAGGCGCGTTGGCCGCGCGCGGTTTCTACCAGGTAGTAGTCGCGGCGTACTTCGTCCTGGTCCCACCAGCCCGATTCGATCCGCTCCGGCCCGGCGAGGATGCGCGCGACCGCGTCGCGCAGCGGTTCGGGTTCGGCCAGCAGCCAGCCCGGGCGCGGTGGCGGTTGCGCGGGCGGCGGCGCTTTGCCGCGCGCGGCCGGCGCATCGCCCAGCACGGCTTGCCAGGCGCGTTCGGGCCGATGGTCGGCGTGCGCGGCCAGCCCATGCACGCGCTCGTCGCCCAGCCGCGCGCGCAGGCGCTCGCGCAACTGCGCCCACGGCAGCGCCTGTTGCGGGCGCGGGTCGAACAGGTCGCGCGCGGCCGGCACGAACGGCGGCAGTTCTTCGGCGAGCAGGCGCAGCGCCACCACCGGCGCCGGCAGTTGCGCGTGCTGCAGGCGGCCGCGCGCGAGTTCGAACAGCATCGCCGCTTCGCGCTCCGGCGCGAGCAGGCCGACCGCGATTTCGCTCGGCGGGTGCTGCTCTCGGTGGCTGTGGCGCTCGTGTTCGAGCAGCAGCTTGAACCGGGCCACGCCGCCGTCGCGGCCGGACAGGTACGCGGCCAGGTCGGCGGTGAGGCGGCGCAGCGGGAACAGCAGCGCCTGGCTGGATTCGGCTTCGTGGCCGAGCTCGATGCGCGCATCGAAGGCGTCGGGGGGTTGGTAGAAGCTCAGCGGCGGCTCGGCCGCGCCGCGCAGCGCGTCCAGGCGCAGCAGCAGGTCCGGGCCGAAGCGGCGCGCCAGCGGCGCGCGCGGCAGAGAGAACACCGCGCCGAGCTTGCGCAGGCCCATGCGTTGCAGCGCCTGCACCGTGGCCGGGTCGAGGCCGCTGCGCTCGATCGGCAGCTTGGCCAGCGCCGGCAGCAGCAGGTCGTCGTCGAAGAACAGGCCGTCGCCGACATTGGTCAGCGCGCGCGCGGCGAACGGGTTGGGCGCGGCGGCCATGCGGTGGCGGAAGCCGAGTTCGGCCAGTTCCGCGTTCAAACGCTGGCGCAGTTGCGGCCAGGCGCCGAACAGGCGCCGGCTGCCGGCGATTTCCAGCACCAGGGCGTGGGCGAAATCGGCGCTGACCTGCGAGCTGTAGCGATAGGCCCAGGCGGCGAGCAATTGGCGCGCGCGCTCGGCCGCCTGCGGGTCGAATTCGGCGGTCTGCACGCCGTCGGCGATGGCCTGCGCGGCGACCAGCGACAGTCCGGGCCGCAATCCGAGCGCGCGCGCGGCGGCGTTGACCGAGTGCAGGCGACGGCGCGCGTGCGGGCCTTCGACCAGGACCAGCGGGCGGTCGGGATCGGGGTGTTGGCGCAGGACCACGTCCATCGCCAATTGCGGCAGCAGCAGGCAGGCCCAGCGCATGGCGGCGGAATCAGCGCTGCAGCGGCGGCAGCGTCGCGACCGTGCGCGCTGCGACAGCTTCGACCGCGGCGGGCGGATCGTTCGCGGCATCGGCGCGCACTGTCTCGGGCCTGGCGGCCTTGGCGCGAAGCGGAACGACGGCGCCGCCGACCTCGGGTTCGCGCACGAGCGGCCGCGGTATCTGGATCGGGTTGCGATCAACGGCGGAGGATTCCGGCGCGAACGCGATCGCCCGCGTCGGCGCATTGCCGCCGCGGCACTTGAGCACGCGCAACTGCGCCGGCGCGGCGTCGATGGCGATGCGCAGCGCGGCGGGCGAGGGGTTGAGCGCGGCGCGCGCCTCGCGCAGGGCGAAGCCGAGGCACTGGCCGGTTTCGGCCGCCACCTGCAGGCGCCGCAAGGCGCGGTCGTCGGCGCGTTGCGGCCAGCACAGCACCGCCGCGCAGGCGCCCGAGCGCAGGCATTGCTCGGCCGCCCACAGCGCATCGCGGCCGCCCGCGCGCACCACCTGCAAGCGCGACAGCGCCACGCCGGCGTCGCGCCAGGCCGGCGCATACGGCAGCAGCGGCGGGTCGACCAGGACGATCATCCCCGCCTCGTGCTCCGGCGCCGCGCGCGACAGCCGCGCCAGCGCCGGCCACAGCAGGCGCAGTTCGCCCACGCCCGCGTGCGGCAGCAGCAGTTCGGTCAATGCGGCTTCGGGCCAGCCGCCGGTGGGCAGCGCGGCGTCGAGCGCGGCGTGGCCGGTGGGCTGTGCGGACGGCGCGATCTGCGCGTTCTGGCCGCGCCACAGCCGGCGCGAACCGAGCAGGCCTTCCAGCGATACGGGCGGGGTGCTCATCGCCGGCCGCTCAGGCGCTGCGCACCAGGCCGCAGTACAGGCCTTCGATGGCGAAGTCGGCATCGGCGGGCACGCGGATCGGCGCGTAATCGGGATTGCGCGGCAGCAGGGCGATGCCGTCGGCGTCGATGCGCAGGCGCTTGATGGTGACTTCATCGCCCAGGCGCGCGACCACCACCTGGCCGCTGCGCGCATCGGCGGTGCGGTGCACCGCGACCAGGTCGCCGTCGAAGATGCCGTCTTCGCGCATCGAATCGCCCTTGACCCGCAGCAGGTAATCCGGCCGCGGCGAGAACAGCGTGCGGTCGATCAGCACGTGCGCTTCGGTCTCGGCGTCGGCGCCGATCGGCGCGCCGGCGGCGACCCGGCCGAGGATCGGCAGCGCTTCGCGCGCGTCGTCGTAGCCGCCGCGCGCGGCGAACGCGGGCAGGTCCAGGCCTTCGCGCTCGGCGCGCCAGGCCAGCGCTTCGCGCACCCCGGCCGGGCGCAGGCGGATGCCGCGCGCGCGGCCCGGCAACAGTTCGATCAGCCCGTCCTCGCGCAGCGCCTGCAGGTGGTAGCCGGCGGAGCGGTTCTGGCGGAAGCCGAAGCGCGCGCAGATTTCCTGCTGCGATGGCGGCAGGCCGTCGGCGTCGAGGCGCTCGTGCAGGAAGGCGAGCAGGGCGCGGCGGAGGTCGGTCAGGCTCATGTACTAATTTTAGTAATAATCCAGGCACGCCGGTAAGCCAGGGCAGGCGCGGCCGACGGACGGGAAGTGGAGGATCGGCGCAGATTGAGCGCCCCCAGTCGCAGCGACTGCGACGCAGCACCCCTGTAGGAGCGGCGCAAGCCGCGACCGCGTGGCATCAAGATCGCGCCGTAAGTGCCTGCGCTACATACCAAAACCGCGCCGCGATCATGCCGGTCCGCAGTCGCGGCTCGCGCCGCTCCTACAGCGGCTGGCGGGAAGCGCCGACGAACGGCGCTGGAGCCTATTGACGGTCTACGGTCTCTTCATTAATTTCTGTCTAAACAGAAACAAGAGAACGATCATGCCCCTCAGCCCCCTGCAAGAACGCTTCATCCTCCACTGGGGCGAGATGGGCAGCCGTTGGGGCGTCAACCGCACCGTCGCCCAGATCCACGCGCTGCTGTTCCTGTCCGAGCGCGCGATCACCGCCGACGAGATCTGCGAAACCCTCAACCTCGCCCGGTCCAACGTCAGCACCAGCCTGCGCGAGCTGCAGTCCTGGAACCTGGCCCGGGTCACCCATGTGCTCGGCGACCGCCGCGACCACTTCGAGACCTACAAGGACGTGTGGGACATCTTTCGCGCCGTGGTCCAGGAGCGGCGCCGGCGCGAGATCGAACCGACCCTGAGCATGCTGCGCACCGCCGTGCTCGATGGCGACAACGCCGCGGTGTCGCCCGATCCGACCGACCCGCGCGATCGCCTGACCCTGGCGCGCATGCGCGAGGTGCTGGAATTCATGGAGACCGGCACCGGCTGGATCGACGAGATGAACCGGCTCGATCCCAAGACCCTGATCAAGCTGCTGAAGATGGGCGCGCGCATCCAGCAGTTCGTGCGCGGCCCGATCAAGCCGCTGCCGGAACCGCAGGCGCAGGCCGTGGGCGTGCTGTTCGCCGATGAGGACGAGGCGGGCGAGGGCGCTGCGACGGGCCAGGCCGACGCGGGCGCCGCGGCACCGCGCGGCAACGGCCCGAGCTGAGCGCGCCCTTTTTTGCCGATCTATTTCTGTAATTACCGAAATAACCGTAGGAGTCGATCATGAAGAACGATCCTGTCACCCGCCTTCCCATCGAACCGGTCGTGGCCCTGTACGACCGCGCCTGCCCGCTGTGCCGCAGCGAGATGCATCGGCTCAAGGCGCGCGACCGCCACGGCCGGCTGCGCCTGGTCGACATCGCCGCCGACGATTTCGACCCCGCCCAGTGGGGCTTCCCGCTCGACGCGCTGCGCAACGCCCTGCACGTGCGCGGCGCCGACGGCCAGTGGCGGATCGGCGTGCCCGGCATCGCCGAGGCCTACCGCGCGGTCGGCCTGGGCTGGCTGACCTGGCCACTGCGCGTGCCCGGCGCCGGCCGCGCCGCCGCGCGCGCCTACCGCTGGATCGCGCCGAACCGCCACCGCGTCTCGCGCTGGCTGGGCTTTCGCGAAGCCGGCGAAGACCCCGCGCCGCGCTGCGACGACGGCCATTGCCCCACCCACTACTGAGGAAGCGGCCATGGACCTGCACACCTTGTTCCTGAGCTTGCTGCTGCTGCAGATCGCGATGGGCGCGCTCGACACCGTCGCCCACCACGAAGTGATGGAGAAGCTGGCCAACCGCCGCAGCGCCGCGCTGGAGCTGAAGCTGCATTCGGCGCGCGGCTTCGTCTACGGCTTCCTGTTCCTGGTGTTCGCCTGGATCCGCCCGCAAGGGCTGTGGCTGGCGGCGGTGTGGGCGCTGGTGCTGATCGAAGTCGGCATCACCTTGTGGGACTTCGTGGTCGAAGACGCGACCCGCCTGCTGCCCAACACCGAGCGTGTGCTGCACACCATCCTGGCGGTCAACGGCGGCGCGATGTTCGCGGTGTATGCGCTGGCCACGCGCAGCGACTGGGCGCTGCCGAGCGCGTTGGTGGTGGCGGCGCATGGCTGGATGTCGTGGGCGCTGACCGCGGCCGCGCTGGGCATCGCCGTCAGCGCGGTGCGCGACGGCCTGGCCGCGCGCGCCAACGCCGCCGAGCCCACGCCGCGGCCGCTGCTGGCGCAGCACCCGCAGCAGCATTTCCTGGTCAGCGGCGGCACCGGCTTCATCGGCACCGCGCTGGTCGAAGGCCTGCTCGCCGGCGGCCATCGCATCACTGTGCTCAGCCGCGATCCGCGCCGCGCCGCGCTGCGTTTCGGCGGCCGCGCACGCTGCATCGCCGACACCGCCGAACTGCGCGACGACGAACGCATCGACGTAGTGGTCAATCTCGCTGGCGCGCCGGTGGTCGGCCCGCGCTGGTCGCCGGCGCGCAAGCGCGCGCTGCTGGCCAGCCGCGTCGGCACCACCGACGCCTTGCGCGCCTGGTGCGATCGCGCCAGCGCCAAGCCGGCGCTGTGGCTGCAGGCCAGCGCGGTCGGGCTGTACGGCGCGCAGGCGCGCAGCGCGCCCGAACTGCGCGAGGTCGCGCCGGTGCGCGGCGACTTCCCCAGCGAACTGTGCGCGGCCTGGGAACGCGCCGCCGCGCCGGTTGGCGAACACGGCGTGCGCCTGACCACGCTGCGGCTGGGCCTGGTCCTGCACCGCAGCGGCGGCCTGCTGCCGATGCTGGCGCTGGCGGCCGCGCTCGGCGGCGCCGCGCGCCTGGGCGACGGCAAGCAGTGGTTCGCCTGGATCCATCTCGACGACGTGCTGCGCTTCGTCGAGCACGCGGTCGAACACGCCGGCGTGCGCGGCCCGTACAACCTGGTCGCGCCGGGCGGCTGCAGCCAGGCCGAGTTCACCCGCGAGCTGGCGCGCTCGCTGCATCGCCCCGCGTGGCTGGCGATGCCGGCCGCGCCGCTGCGGCTGCTGCTGGGCGAGATGGCGACGATGCTGCTCGACGGCCCCGTCGTCGCGCCGCAGCGCCTGACCGACCAGCGCTTCGCCTTCGTCCACCCCGTGCTCGCCAGCGCCTTGGGCGGCGCGCGCGCCGGTTTGGCGATCGATCCCCGTTCTGACTATGTGGGTGTAGGACACCCGGGTGAGGGACATGGAACTGTTGCAACGCATTGACCTGCCGGCGCCCGCCGGCGACCGCGCCGTCGCTCCCGCGGCGGCGGATCTTCCCGCCGCGGCCGGCCGAGCGGCTCCCGCGCACGACCTGACCGAACTGCTCAAGGCCGCGCTGGGACCGCGCTGGGCGCTGCTGCATCCGCATATCCAGGCGCGCTTCGGGCTCGCCGACGGCCAGGCCCAGGCCGAATACGTCGGCGACATGCACCAGGTGCGCTGCACCCGCCTGGGCGCGCTGTTCGCGCGGCTGATCCGCTACGCGCGGGTGCTGCCGCACCACAACGCCGACAACGTGCCGTTCCGCTTCGACGTCGAACCGCTGCGGCGCGAACTGGGCTGGCTCAAGACCCGCACCTACCACTTCGCCCAGGAGATCTTCAGCTTCCGCTCGCGCATGACCCTGGGCGCCGATGGCGAGTTGCTGGAACACTTCGGCGGCGGCCTGGGCATGCGGGTGCGCCTGGAAGTGCTGCCGAACCGGCTGGTGTTCGTCGACGACGGCTTCTTCCTGCACTGGCGCGGCCTGCGCCTGCCGCTGCCCAGGCTGCTGTCGCCGGGCCGGTTCGTGCTGGTGCACCGCGACCTGGACGCCGAGCAGTTCGAAGTCAGCATCGACGTCGTCCACTCCTGGTTCGGCCCGCTGTTCCACCAGGAAGGCCGGTTCCAGCGCATGCGCGGCTGATGCGCTGTTGCGATCGCGCGCACGCCACGGACGGCTACCTGCGGGAGCGACTTAAGTCGCGACCGCGGGGCATCGAGCTTGCGGCGCGAACCTGCGACCACGCGGTCGCGGCTCGCGCCGCTCCTACAGGAAGCGCTTCGCGGCAAACGAATGCCTGCGCAATCCACGCCCACCCCCTGTAGGAGCGACGCAAGTCGCGACCGCGAAGCTTCAAACTCGCGGCGCAAACCCGCGAAACCAGCGCCGCCCGCTCAAGGCGCCCGAAACACCACGTTGTACTGAAACTTCCGCCCCGCCACCGCGCGCAGCTTCTTCGCATCGCGATGCTCGGGATTGATCAGCGCGTTGTACTCCTCCGGCACGATCACCGACGGCACCAGCAAGATCGCCGAGTCGCCGCCGCGCAGCCACTGCGCGCCGATGCGCACGCTGGCCAGGCCGGCCGGCACCGCGTCCCAGCCGCCGGGCAGGTCGGCGACGGCCAACTGGATGCGCGCCTTCCACACCGACGCCGGCACCTCGATCGAGACCACGTGCCGGTTCAACGGCAAACCGTGCGCGTCGACGTAAGCCGCCGTCTCCAGCGCCGCCAGCGCCAGCGAAGTGGCGGTGTAGAGCACGCGCTGGCCTTCGTCGTTCCAGCGTCCGGGAAACTTGGCCGCGCCCGCGCCGCTCATGTCGTCGGCGCGGTAGGCGCGGGTCTCGCCGGCGATACGCCATAGCTTGGTCATCGGCACGGCTCCGTGCCTGCGCCGCGCCGGGTCACTGGTAGGCCCCGCTGGCCAGCGCGCCGAGCAGGCGCGCGACCACGCTCAGACCGGTCGGGGTGTCGAGCAGGTCGGCCGGCCGCTGTCCGCCCAGCGCGGCCTGCGGTTGCTCGATCCATTGGCCCAGCCAGCGCGCGGCGTCGAAGTCGGCCGCGGCCGGATCGGTGCTGTCGGCGACGATGTCGCGGGCGATGCCGAGCAACTGGATCAGCCCCAGCGCGGCCTGGCCGCTGGCGCCGGTGATGTGCGCCTGCTGCGCGGCCTTGGCCTCGGCGGTGGCCTTGGCGATGCCGAGGATGTCGAACATGCGCACCGCCGGCAGGTCCATGTCGCTGGCCATGTGCTTGACCATGCGCGCCGGCACGCCTTCGCGTTCGGCCTCGACCCGCTGCAGCGGCGTGGCTTCGCGCAGGTAGTCGACGTAGCCGTTGAGCGTGGCCGGTGCGGGTGGGGCGGGCGGCGCATCGCGCACAGCCAGCCTGCGCTTGGCCAGCGGCGGCGCGTAGGCGGCGTCGTGGACGAGGCGTTGGCCGGCCTGCGCGTCGGCGCGGCCGCGCGCGAGCGGCTTGGCCGGCTTGGCGACGGTCTTGGCGGCGCCCTTGGCCGGGGCGGACGGCTTGGTGGCTTTGCTCATGGCGCTGAATCCGTCTTGATTTGGACGAACTATAGCTCAAAACGATACGGTCGATGCAAGCCGTCCCGTCCGGATTCAGCTTCACCGCGCGTGGTCGCGGACCCTGCGACCCTGACCTGGGACACTGTCTCGGCATGGCCGCCGCCGCGCCCCTGGCAGAGCCGGCAGTCGACACGAAATGGCACACTTTTGGTTGCTATGCTGCGCGGCTGAACAGCGCGCCGTCCGTCCGCCGCCGCGCCCGCGCCGCCTTATCGAGCCCTCACGTTTCGTTTTCGGAGTCGTCATGAACTGCAAGTCGCGCATCCTCGGATCCAGCCTGGGGCTGTTGCTCATCCTCGCCCCGCACGCCGACGCGCAGAAGCGGCGCGCGCAGCCGCCGGCGAAAGACAACGCGACCCATGCCGCCGCTATGGCCCGTTCGGCCGAGACCTGCCCCGAGCATTCCGACGCGCGCACCCGTCCGGGCGTGGCCGCGGTGCCGGCCGCGGCGCTCAAGGTGCTGGAGTCGCGCGGCTATGTGCTGTGCCCCGACACCCGCCTGGACACCACCACGCCGGTGGTGTGGTACGGCAAGCAGGGCGTGTTCGCCTGGAACCCGTCCAGCGCCGGCGCGATCAAGGTGCTGGCCGCGCAAGCCGCGGCCTTCGCGCGCAGCGAAGAGTTCCCGCCCGGGACGGTGGTGTGGCGGGCCAACGGCAAGCTCGCCGAAGGCGCGCTGGTGCCGGCGTTCCGCAGGCGCTGAGCGCCGCCGCGCGCAGGCCGCGCGACGCGCGCGGCCCGCGTTCGCGCATGCGTGCGGCCGCACGCGTCGCCGGTTCGTGAACGCGAGCTACACCGTTCTCGCCCTTGCGGCGTCAGCAACGGAAATTTAATTCTCCTGCGCCCTCGCTCCTCGTTATCGTCGCCTCGACCCGATCCGCGCGCGCAGCGAGCCGCCGGCATCGCCGGCGCGGTTTCGCGGGCGCACTGGGCGCGCGCGAGGTTCACCTACGCGATGTCGCCGATATCGCCCGGGTGATGGCCGCAGCCGCGTCGTCCGCGCTGGCGGCCGCCGCGCTCCGGCGATCCGCCGCGCTCCGCTTCGCCGCGCTTCGGGACCGCGGATCGCGCCATGCGCGCTCCGCGCCCGTTCCGCCGCAACCGCCACGCTTCGCCGAGCGCACGCAAGCCCGCGCGCATCGCAGCGCGCACGCACGCGGCGTTTTTCCGAGCAGGATGCATGCGCGCAGACGAGTCATCGCCCGAATTGCCGTTACGCCTGGGCGCCGCTGCGCTGGCGTTGGCGTCGACGGCGTTCATGGTCTGGCTGTTGATGCGCATCCCGCCGCCGTTGCCGCTCGCGCCGGACGTCGAGCTGGTGCTGGTCGAACGCATCGTGCCGGTGCCGCGCGCCGGGCCTGAGCCTGCACCCGACGAGTCCGCTCCCGTTGCGGCCGACGCCGAACCGAAGCCACGCAGCGCAACGCCGCCGTCCGCGCGTGCGGCGCGAGCTGCCGCCGCGCCGGTCGCACCCGCTGCATCCGCGCCGCGCACGGCGCCGCATCCCAGCGCGCCGTCCGCGCGCCTGTACAACTCCGAAGGCCTGGTCGCGGTGCCGGTGACTCCCGACTTCAACCCGATGAAGCGCAAGACCTACATCCCGGGCAGCGACGAGGATCCCAACGCGAACAAGGTCAGGAATGCGTTCGAGCGCGCACCGCCGGCGCTGCCTTTCCCAGGCAGCGGCTTCGGCGGCTTCGCCAGCGAGGGCACCCTCGGCGAAGCGCTGATGGAGAACGCCAACAAGCGCCTGAAGAAAATCGTCGACAAACTGCCGGGGCGCAAACAGACCCAGGAAGTCGTCGCGCGGCCGCCGCCGCCGGTGCGCTTCAATCCGGCCTATCACGAGCGCCCCTCGGATCTGGGCAGCGAGGCCACCGGCGATGCCTACAAGGCCGCGCCGATCGCGTTCGAACGCGCGCCCGGCCTCCAGGGCGACGCCAGCGCGCGCATCCGCGCGGCCATCGGCGAGCTGGAAACGCGCCGCCGCAGCTGCGGGATGGAGCGCCTGCGGCAATGGCTGGCGCCGGCGCTGTCGGGCCTGGACGAGTTGCAGCGGATCGAGCGCGCCTACGCCAGCGGCGCCGACCCGGTCAACGCCCAGCAACTGCTGCCGCGCTCGGCCGACATGGCCTACGACCGCGCGCGACGCGCGATCTGGTATGCCGACAAGCAAGGCGAGAGCTGCGCGAAGACTTAGCCGCGGGGCAGGGTGGCGGCAGGCTGGAAACGCGATTGCGGGTGAGTCGGTTTCGACAATCCGGCCACGAACGCATCGATCCGGAAACGCGACACTTGCCGGCCGCACGCATCGGCGCAAGATGAGCGACCGTCCCGCCATTGGCCGCGCATGCCAGCTACGCCCGCCGATTACCCCGACCCGGTCGTCAAGCGCATCGACATCGCCGCCGCGCCGCATGCGGTGTGGCGCGCATTGACCGACCCCGCGCTCGCACCGCGCTGGATGTCCGACGAACCGCTGACGATCGACACCGACTGGCGCATCGGCGGCCCGATCCGGGTCAGCGGCACGCTGCACGGCCGCTTGCGGTTCGCCAACACCGGCCACGTGCGCGCCTTCGACCCGCCGCGCCGGCTCGAATACACCCACTACAGCTCGCTGTCGCGCCGCGCGCTGCCCGACACGCCCGAACACCACGCCGTGTTCGCGTTCGAACTCGAACCCGACGGCGCTGGCACCCACTTGCGGTTGAGCCTGAGCAACCTGTCCGACTACGCCGTCTACGGCCATCTGAATTACTACTGGGAGCTGGCCCTGGCCGCGCTCAAACGCGAATGCGAACGCACGCCGGCGTCCGCGCCCATCGCCGGCGCATAGACCGCGCGCACGCCGCGCCGGCCGCCTTATCACTCGCCGCCGCCTGCCGTATGCTTCGCGCTCCCACCCAGGAGCGAAAGACACGTGGATCTGGAAACGATCGGTGAAGTGGTGCAAATCGACGACGTGCAGGAAGTGAACCAGCGCCTGCAGGACGGCTGGGTCGTCCTCGCCGTGGCCCCCGGCACCAAGGCCGGCGGCGAGCCGTGGCTGCGGTACTCGATGGGCCTGCCTTACGAGGATGAGGACGAAGAAGACGAGGACGAAGAAGAAGGCGACGAGGAAGAGGAAGACGAGGACCAGTAAGTCCGCGCCCGCGCCATCGTCTTGGAACCGCAAAGGCCGGCGTTTGCCGGCCTTTGCGTTGTTGCGACCCACCCATCGTTCAAGGCAGATAGGCCGAGTCGTTGCTCACGCTCAGCCGCACGCACAGGCCGCTCTCGTTGGCCGAGAACGCCACGAACGAGGTCGGCACGATGGTGCGAGCGATGTCGATGACGGCCGGGTCCACCGAAATGCAATCCACCCGGCCTTGCGAGTTGCGCGCCACGCAGGTGACGTAGACCTGGGTGAGGCCGGGGTAGGGATAGGTCGAGGTGGGGACGCCGTATTTGATCGTGCAACCGATCTGTGCGTTCGGATCCGCGCTGCGGCGCGCCACGTTCAAGGTACCCGCGGCGCCGCGCCCGGGCAGATAGATCGACACTTCGCCGTCGTAGTACTGATGTCCCGCATAAGCGGCCGGGCAACACGCGAACGCAGCCGCCAGCGCCAACAGCGCCGATCCCATTTTCATACCGTCTTCCTTTTAGAGTGCGCCCGATCGCGACCGGGCCTGCGCCAGAACGGACCTCGGGCCGCAGCCGCGATCGGATGCGGCGGTCCGATGATGGACTCGCAGGGCGCGGGGAAAGCGGCTCATGCAGGGGGCGATGGGGCCAGGTCGCGCGGATGAGCGCGGAAGCTGTGGCCTCTTCCGTCTCGCCGGCGTCGAGGTCGCGGCGCTCCAGGTTGTGGCGCAGCACGTGCTCGTAGAAGGCGTCCGCCAGGATTATCCCGTGGCGGTAGCCGAAGAGCTTCGACCAAGACGATTCCAGCTTGTCGCGCCAGGCGTTGTACGTGCCCTGGTATTGGCGCTCGGTCTTCTCGTTCCAGCCCGGAAGCCGGCACTGGTAGCGCATGAATTGGATTGCGCGCCGGCCATCCTCCCAGACGATCGGCGGCACCAAGGGGGGGAGATCCGCGAGTCCCGCGGCTTCAGCTCCGAGCGCTTCAGGTCGTCGAGCTTCGTCTTGAAAAGCTATTTGTCGATAGCGGCTTTCCACATGATCACGATCACGCTCCAGAACCCAATGCCGATGGTCCACGCAACGACAAAATAAAACTTGTCTCGGTGGATTTGCCAACTGGTCGGTCTGGGGATGGATCGAAGAAATGCTGAGAATTTCTCTTCATCTGCCGCCAGAATGCGTAGTTCGTGTTTGTCGTCGATCAGGCCGCCGACTATCAGCCCATCATCGAGCATCATCAGGCGCGCGTGCTTGAACTCACGGTGGGCTGGGTGCACGAAATTCAGTGCTTCGACGGTGCAGGGTTCGACTTTGTATCCGGCACGAACAAGCGCATCTATTCGCCGCACCGCCGAATTTTTTGCACCATCTTCCATCGCAGTTAACTCTATTAAGCCCGCAGCGCTTCTTGATTGAAGGCGCGCTCGAAGTCCGACGATTCCCAGGCCTCTGCGACCTCCAGAGCGTCGCGTACAACTGCTGCGCGGCCTTCTCCCGTCGGGTCGAGAGGAGCATGGCTGAGCCCGGATGTGGCCTGGGCCGATCTTAACCCCGTCAACTAGACGCGCGGTTAACCAACCCCGGCATGGCGCCATGCCGCTCGTGCCGCGCGTTAGCTAGAGGATACGAATGAGGATCTCGATATCGGGGCGCCTGGCGCGTAATGCATCAAAGAAAGCGCTTAGCTTTTGGTCCTCGCCAGGCACTCGAATGCCGAGTCCAGTTCTGCCGTAAACGAGGATCTTTGCCGGAAGTTCGGCGTCTTCAAGGCCACAAACCAGGCTAGTGAGTCCGTCCCACGTGAACTCACGATCCAATTTGAGTCCAAAGGCAACAGCGACAGTCTGCCGGACGAAAAGGGCATTCTTTGCGTGTCGAAGATCGATTTGTAGTTGAGTCGGGAGCATGTAGAAACCGGATTGCCAAGTCGGCCACCAGACCATCTTCGCTGGATCGATCGAGCGGTGTCGGAGTTGTCGCGATCTACGCCGGTTCGCGCAATGGTGCTCCGACATGAGTTTTGCGAATCCGGTACCCAAGTTGAAAAAGCGGCCGCCGTCGAGGCTTTGTACGGCGGTCGATTCTCGGTGTGGCAGTACCGCCGAGAACTTCAGCGGGTAATGGACTTCTTAGGCGGACGAAGTGCCGTTGCTTAGTACTTTCCCATCAGCTCCGCAAGCTGAGCGAAGAGTTCGTCTGCTCTTTCTTCGGATGGGAAGTGGACCGAGTGGGTATGGCCTCCCTCCAGCAATATCTGCACCCCGACAACGCCTGGCCGGCCACCTACGTTCCGAATCCGACCAATCATGACTACCTTGTCCGTGCGAATTGCTGCCTCATCTATGTGCAATACCATTGCCATCGTAGATTGCTCCCTGCGTGGACGGAGTCTTATCGGAGCAGTTGACCACGTGGTTGACAAGTTGCACTCGCAGCGAGAAGATTTGGCCACAGTCAAGAATTGTCCCTGAAGCCCTGGCGAAAGCCGGGGCTTCGCCGTTCTGGGTCGTGTCGCAGCCGCTCCATTGCGTCGATCAGTGAATCCGCAGCATGATTGGGCTTCTACCAGGGACAGGGAGCGGGGGGATGAAGGTCTTCATTAGCTGGTCAGGTGACCGGAGCCGAGAGGTAGCAGATTTACTGCGAGATTGGTTGTCATGCGTAATCCAAGCTGTGAAACCTTGGGTCTCCACGCGAGACATTGACAGAGGTGCCCTTTGGTTTGGTGAGATTTCTGGGCAACTTCAAGACACTGCGGTCGGCATAATCTGCCTCACTCAAGAGAACAAAGAACGTCCTTGGATACTCTTTGAGGCGGGGGCGCTTGCTAAAGGGCTTTCAACCGCACGGGTGTGCACTCTTCTCATTGATCTTCAGCCTGGCGACGTTCGCGAGCCATTAAGTCAATTCAATCACACGTTTCCAATTAGAGAGAGCATGCTTTCTCTCGTTCGAACTTTGAACGGCGCGTTAGGGGAGAAAGGATTGGAGCAGGGAGTCCTTGAACAGGTCTTTGAGACGTATTTTTCGCAGTTCGATCAGAAATTCAAGGCAATTATTGCGAACACGGTCTCTCAGCCAAACAAGGAGATTGGTCCTGAAGACGACGTTCTGAATGAGATACTGGCTGCAACGAGAGCTCTCTCCCGTCGAGTTGGTCGAATTGAGTCAACAATGAGTAGGCGAGCCGGCAACTTGTTTGGCTCGCCTTCGACGCCGTCTCCAGTACAGCGAAATGACGAGGCACCTGAGGCCGCGGCAGTGAAGAGAGCATTCGAAGAGGTCAGCAAATTGGCTGCTGAAGGCGCGTCGAAGAACAGCGCTATGTCCGCAGCGATGAAATTTGTGGACGAGGTCACGGCAGGTTTTATCGTCTCACATTTCTTTGGTACTACTTAGGCTCTCCCGCAATTAGCACAAGTCGCTTCATCTAGCGTGGGACGCTGGATTCTGTTTGCTGCGACGATTTATTTGTTTGACCAAGGCATCCAGGCCCTGCGAGCAATCGCGGGGCTTTCCATTTCTGGAGCAACCACGACCACCCGAGTCCGCATCGAGCTCGCCCAGCAATGCGGCGAGAAGAAGGTCGAGATCCTCCGCAGCACGTTCGTCGACGCCACCAACCGCACGGTCGACGTCGCTGCCACGCTGGACAACGAGAACTGCACGTTCGAGGACGTGGTTTACGTCGGCGTCGAGTTCTCGGTGCGTGAGATCGAAGGTTGATGGTTTCCCCGCTAGACGCCTTGAGCCCTGTGCCCGACCTGGCGTCGGTGACTGCGGCGAGGTGCCGCTCCGGCGGCGTCGCTAGGGCGCCCTTCAAGTCGGCCACCGGGTTGCGCGGCGCGCGCTGGGTGGCCACCGCGAAGCGCATGATCTCGCCGCACTTCTGCATGATCCGGTGCGCCGACTCCAAGGCGCCGCGCGCCTCGATCCGGCGTGCGAGGGCAAGGAAGTCCGCCGCGGTCAGCTCAGCGGCCGGCCGGGCGCCGATCCAGGGGAACACGTTGACCTCGAGCCAGGCCTCGACCTTGACCCGGTAGGCCGGCACCCAGTCGCGAAGCGGCAGCCACTCCCGGGCAATGACCTGAAAGGAGCCGGCATCCAGAGTGCCGCGGGCGGCGCGTGCCGCTTTCCTGTGCTCGCCGGGATCGATGCCGTTGGCGAGGACGCGCCGCGCCTCGTCGCGCCTCTTACGCGCGTTGGTGAGCGAGACCTCGGGGAAAACGCCAAAGGCCATGAGCCTTTCCTGGCCGGCGTAGCGGTACTTCCAGCGCCAATATCGGAACCCGGCTGGCTTGATCGGCAGGTAGAGGCCGCCGGAGTCGAAGAGCTTGAAGGGCTTCGGGCCAGGCTTGGCCTTGCGAATTGCCAAATCCGTCAGGGGCATTGGGGGTGCTTGCTCGGGCATGGGGTCAGGTACCCCAACATATACCCCCAAAGTCGCACGTCCTATGTAGGACTAAGCCAGACTACGACGGACACAAAAAAGGCCGGAAACCCTTGAAATCAAGGTATTCCCGGCCTGTTTCGGACCCTTGCGGATCAACTGATGGTGGAGGTGGGCGGAATCGAACCGCCGTCCGAAGGCACTCCATCCCCGGCACTACATGCTTAGCGCTCCGTTAGATCTCGTCCCGGGACAGCACGGCGCGCGAAGCGCATCCAAGGACCAGCCTGCTATAGGTTGAACGGGAGCTGGCAGGCGGCCGCTCCCGGCGATTCCGTGATAGTGACCCTACGCTGCGAGCACGGACACAAGCAGTTTCGGGGCTTACGCCTTAAGCGGCGAGAGCGTAGTTGTCGTCGTTGGCAACTAGAGTTTTGCAGCTGGATTTACGAGGAAAGCTACCCCCTCGGCATGCGCCAAGCGATTTTGCGACCCCCGTCGAAGCCAGTGCACCCCCGGGAACTGCGTGTTTCGCTGACGTGTTCAGTATAGGGGTTGCGCGCCGGTTCTCAAGCCCGCGGTGGACGACGGTGGGGCGGCGCTCAGGTGGGGGCGATGCGGGAGGGCTTTCAGGCCTGATGCTTTCGTGCCCGATCGCGGCGCGATCTGGAACAAGAGCGTCGGGCCTGAAGGCCCTCCCACAAGCAGCGCAGCGCTTCAGTTGCCGTCGAGCAGCTCGATCAGCGCACGGCGCTTCTTGCGCGAGAGCTTGCGCATCAGGCCCATCAGCCGCAGTTCGTCGGGATCGCTGTATTTGGCGGCGTTCTCGCGCACCGACAGCGATTTGCCTTCGATGGTGCCGCGGCCGGTGGCCAGCCATTCGAAGCTGACGTGCTGCTGCACGGCGATCTGCAGCATCCGCTCCAGTTCGGGCAGGGCCAGGCCGACCAGCCATTTGCGCGCGGTCTCGCGGCTGACGTCGTAGTAGGCGGACAGGGCGCCGGTGCGGGCGCGGCCCTTGGCGAAGCCGGAAAAATCCAGGGCCTGGTGCAGCCGGTTGGCGAATTCTTGATGGGGCGCGTTGGTCATAGGTCTCGCCGGAGCATCCTGCAGGGCTAGAACGTGGGCGCCAGGGTCCGGGCCGGCAGCGGGCCGGAGCGGAAAAGAGAGCGCAACTCATTGTTGCGTATTCTCGCGTAAAAAGATCACTCTTTTTGCTTGTTGAAAAGAGCAATTTACGATGGTAATTTTTCCTGGCACGGATGCACGGGAGAAAGGGGCCATGGAACGGCTGAATCGCAGCAACGGCAATACCTGGGAACAAGCGCGCCGCAGCGGTGCGGCGCAGCGGGGCACGGCTTCGCGACAAGATCCGCAAAACGGAAGCCGCGTCACGAACGCGCTCGAATCGCAGGTCGAAAGTGCGGTGGAAAACAGCTCTGGGGATGATAACGGTCGCGATCGACGGCGGGCTCCGCCGAGTTCCCGGCCCAATCCGATCGAACGCTATATCGCCTGTTTCCCGACCGTGCGCGCGGCTGCGGAGGCGGCCGGGGTGTCCACCGCGATGCTGCGGCGGATGCGTTCGCGCGGTTATGTCTCGACCCGGCAGCGCGCGCTGCGCATGGCGCGCGCCTGCGACCTGCGGCTGAGCGCGGCGGAGCTGCTGGACCTGGAACTGCTGGATCTGGCGCTGCTGGACGCGGGGGCGCCGCCATGAGCGCGGTCGCGGTGGCTGCCACCGCGTGGGGCGCGGCGCCATGGCCGGCGGGCGCGTGGTGGTGGTTGATGGCGCTGGCGGCGGCGCTGTTCGCGCTCGCCGCGCTCGCCGGCTGGCTGTGGGGCGCGCGCTGCGCCTCGCGCGCGCGCCTGGCTGCGCGTGCGGACCGCAACGGCCGGGCGCTGCTGGAGCTGGCCGACGAAATCGAGATGCATCTGTGGCAGCAGCGCGCCGGCGGCGCGGCGGTGTGGGTGCAGGCGCATTGGCCGCGGCTGTGCCGGCAGGCGGCGCTCGATCATCTGGAGTGCATCAATCGGCTGATGATCGAGGATTCGATGCGCCGCTAGCGCCGTGCCGCGCTGGGCTCGCCGGCGATGCAGCGCGGCGCCACGCGCCGCGCTGCGGCCGGATCGCCACGGCCCGGGCGGCCGCAGTTGGGCGCAACGAAGGTGATGTTGCGTCGCTGCGATGTGCCTGTCCGGGTACGGCTTGTATGCTTGGGCGGATGACGACGACCGATCCGGCCGCCCGTGCCGCTCCGCCGAACGAACCGGACCCCGTGCCGGATTTCGCCGATGTCTCCGGTTTGATGCCGCGGCGCGGCTATGTGCTGGCGTTCATCGTGTTCATCGTCGCCCTGGTGCTGGTGTTCACCGCCTGGCGGGTGGCGCGCGATCGCGAGCAGCGTTCGGCCCAGATCGAATTCATCGGCCGCACCGCCCAGGTGACCGAGCTGCTGCAGCAGCGCATGGTCAATTTCGAGTTGGTCGCGCGCGGCGGCGTGTCCTTGTTCGCCTCGGTGCAGCGGCCGACTGCGGCGCAGTGGAAGGCCTATGTCGAGGGCATGAACCTGCAGCGGCGGTTTCCCTCGACCCTTGGCCTGGGCTTCACCGGCTATGTGCCGCAGCGCCTGCTGGTGCAGTTGCAGAACGAGTGGCGCGACGCCGGCTACGGTTTGCTGACGGTGCGTCCGTTCGGCCAGCGCGAGGTGTACGGCCCGATTCTTTATCTGGAGCCCCGGACCGCGGCCAATGTCGAGGTCATCGGCTACGACATGTTCGCCGAGCCGGTGCGCCACGCGGCGATGGAGGCGGCGCTGGAGTCGGGGCAGGCGCGGCTGTCGGGCAAGATCCAGTTGCTGCAGGACAAGCACGACGGCATCGAGAGCACCGGCCTGCTGCTGGTGCTGCCGGTCTATCTCGGCGGCGGCCGGCCGCAGAGCCCGAGCCTGCGCCGGGCCGAGATGCAGGGCTGGGTGTACGTGCCGTTCCGGCTGCAGAAGTTCGTCGACACTTCGCTGGCCGAAGGCCACAAGAACCTGCGTTTCCGCATCTTCGACGAAAGCGGCGGCAACGAGACCTTGCTGTTCGAAACCGCGGGGCCCAAGCCGGCGCAGCCGGCCGCGTTCCTGCACAAGACCACCTTCGAGGTCTACGGCCGCACCTGGCGGATCGAATACGAATCGCCGCCGATCGAGCAGGCGGTGCCGCGCATGGAAGGCCTGCGCAACATGTTCGCGCTGGGCATCTTCACCGCGCTGCTGTTGTACGGCATCGCCCTGGTGTTGGCGCACACCGAGTCGCGCGCGCGCCAGATCGCGCTGCGCATGACCGAGGATTTCCGTCGCTCCGAGGCGCGCTTCCGCAGCGCGATGCAGTATTCGGCGATCGGCAAGGCGCTGCTGGACAGCGAGGGCCGCATCGTCGATGCCAACCCGGCGCTGGCCAACATCGTCGGCCTGTCGCGCGCGCAGTTGCTGGACCAGCGCTTCGACAGCCTGCTCGAAGACGAGGAAGGCGAGGCGCAACAGCCGCTGGAAGCGCGCACCGACGAGGACGGCGTGCACCGCGCCACCCGCCGGCTGCTGCGCCAGCACGGCGTGGCGCGGCAGGTGCAGCTGACCTATTCGCCGGTGCCGGGCAAGGTCGGCCAGGACATCACCGGCCTGGTCCAGGTCGAGGACGTGACCGAACGCCTGCGCGCGGAAGCGCGCGTGCATGCGCTCAACCGCACCCTGGAGGCGCGCGTGGCGCTGCGCACGCGCGAGCTCAGCCAGGCCAACCAGGAGTTGGAGGCGTTCGCCTACAGCGTCTCGCACGACCTGCGCGCGCCGCTGCGGGCGATCGACGGTTTCAGCCGGATCCTCGGCGAGAAGTACGCCGACCGGCTCGACGAATCCGGCCGCGGCTATCTGGCGCGGGTGCGCAAGGCCGCCGCGCGCATGGGCGATTTGATCGACGCGTTGTTGAAGATGTCGCGCCTGACCCGCAGCGAGCTCAAGCACGAGAACGTCGATCTGAGCCGCTTCGCCGGCGAGCTGATCGAGGAGCTGCGCATGGGCGAGCCGCAGCGCGCGGTCGAGGTGCGGATCGAGCCGGGGCTGAAGGTGGTCGGCGATGCGTCGCTGCTGCGCAACCTGCTCGGCAATCTGCTCGGCAACGCCTGGAAGTTCACCCGCGACAGCGCGCCGGCGCGGATCGAGTTCGGCCTCGCCGAGGCGCCCGGCGGCGGCCGCGAGTTCTTCGTCCGCGACAACGGCACCGGTTTCCCGCAGGCCTACGTCGACAAGCTGTTCCGGCCGTTCCAGCGTTTGCACAACGTCGAGGACTTCGCCGGCCACGGGATCGGGCTGGCGTCGGTGAAGCGCATCGTCGAGCGCCACGGCGGCACGATCCGCGCCGAGGGGCATGAGGGCGAGGGGGCGGTGTTCTATTTCACGCTGCCTGGGGGCGGGTGAGGGCGCGGCTCGGGTGAAGCGGCGCCGGGGTTTGCGGTGTCGCGGTCGCGGCTCGCGCCGCTCCTACAGGTAGCCCATGTAGGAGCGGCGCGAGCCGCGACCGCGACAATCGTCTACCGCGAACCTGTCGCCGAAGGCCCGCGCACGCACAAGCCGCGGCGCACGCGTCTCCCGCGCCGCGGCTGCCGAGCCTGCCGATATCCCCACCGCCGCCGCGTTATGCGGCAACCGCCGTCACGCGTCGCGGTTGTGCCGGCGCATGACCCGCTGCTTCTCGCGTTCCCAGTCGCGCTCCTTGCTGGCTTCGCGCTTGTCGTGGCTCTGCTTGCCCTTGGCCAGCGACAGCCCGGCCTTGACCTTGTTGCCCTTCCAGTACAGCGAAGTGGGAATCACGGTGTAGCCGTCGCGCTGGACCCGGCCGATCAGGGTGTCGATCTCGCGCCGGTGCAGCAGCAGCTTGCGGCTGCGGCGTTCGTCGGCGACGACGTGGGTGGAGGCGGAAATCAACGGGACGATCTGGGCGCCGATCAAGTAGATCTCGCCGTGCAGCACCACCGCGTAGGCGTCGGTGATGTTGGCGCGTCCGGCGCGGATCGACTTGAGCTCCCAGCCCTGCAGGGACAGGCCGGCCTCGAAGTTCTCTTCCAGGTGGTATTCGTGGCGGGCGCGCTTGTTCTGCGCGATGGTGCCGCCAGCGCCGCCCTTTCCTTTATCCTTGGCGGTCTTGTTGTTTGTCTTGGCCATGCGGCGATTGTCTCCGATCCGGAGGCGGTTTGAGTAGCCGGCCGGCGGGGCGGCAACGGCGGAGCGGGCGCGCGCCGGCCCGAAACGCCGCAAAATCGGCGCGAAACGCGCAGGGTCGTTGCCGATGCGGGCGGCCCGGCCCCGTCCCGGTACGACCCGGTTGAATCCCGCGCTGCGATCCCAATTAGCGAACACGATGCCTACCATCCGCCGCTCCGCCCTGGTCGAACACTCCGCCGCGCGCATGTTCGCGCTGGTCAACGACGTCGCCGCCTATCCGCGCCGCTTCGATTGGTGCGAGGCCGCGCAGGTGCTGGAGGCCGACGACGCGCACATGGTCGCGCGGCTGGACCTGGGCCTGGGCGCGCTGCGCACCTGGTTCACCACCCACAACACGCTGTCGCCGCCGCGCCACATCGAGCTCAAGCTGGTCGACGGGCCGTTCCGCAAGCTCGGCGGGCGCTGGGAGTTCCATGCGCTGGACGAGTCGGCGTGCAAGGTCACGCTGACCCTGGAGTTCGAGCCGGCGCTGAAGCTGCTGGGGCCGGCGATGGCGCTGGGGTTCCAGAGCCTGGCCGACCGCATGGTCGACGACTTCGTCCGCGTCGCCGATCGTGGCGCGGAGCCGGCGGCTCCGGTGCCGAGCCCGGCCGCGGCCGGCCCGGCGTCGGGCGAGACGCCTGCGTGAAGATCGACGTGGTCCGCGCCTGGCCGCGCCGGTTCGAAGCGATGGCCTTGGACCTCGACGAGGGCGCGACGCTGGCCCAGGCCGTGGCCGCGGCCGGCTTCGCCGACGATGCCGAGACGACCGGCTACGCCGTGTTCGGCGTGCGCGCGGGCGTCGAGACCGTGCTGCGCGACGGCGACCGGGTCGAGGTGCTGCGGGCGCTGCAGATCGACCCGAAGGAAGCGCGGCGGCGACGGGCCGAGGAGCGGCCGCTCAAGAAGAAGTGATTGCCTGGCTCAGGCGCGGCTCTTGTAGGAGGGCCTTCAGGCCCGAGGCTTTTGTGCCAGGTCGCGATGCCCGGATCCAACAGCGTCGGGCCTGAAGGCCCTCCCACAAGAGCGGCTTGTCCTGACCTGGAGGTCCTGCCACAGAGTCGCATGTGTTGGCTGGCGCGGGTCTGCGCGGCGGGCGACGGGTGGGGCGCTGCGATCTGAGCGCAAGGCATCGGGCCTGAAGGCCCTCCCACAAGAGCGGAAGGCGTCGGGAGCGAAAGCCCTCCCACAAACGAAACAGCCGCCTTTCGGCGGCTGTTTTCGCGGGACGAGAGCGGCGCCTCAGCGGCGCTTCTTCTTGTCCTTTTCCTTGGCCAGGTTGCGGCCGAACTGCTTGACCGAGGCGGCGGCGATTTCCTTGTCCTGCTCGGGGAAGTAGTCGCCTTCCCACTTGGTCAGGGCGTCGTTCTCGAACCACAGGGTCAGGTTCTTGCGCGAGGTGTGGCCGAGGCGGTCGACGCGCTGGGTCGAGGTGTAGTCCCAGCGGTTCTGGTGGAACGGGTCTTCGATCGACGGCGTGCCGATCAGCACCTGCACCTGCTGCTTGCTCATGCCGGCCTGGAGCTGGTCGACCGCGGTCTTCTCCAGCAGATTGCCCTGGTAGATGGGCTGCTTGTAGATGATGCCGCAGCCGGAGGTGACCAGGGCGAGCGAGAGAACGAGCAGGACTTTACGCATCGGATAGGAGTGTCGGCGGCAGTCGAAGGCAACGGGCCCGATGATACACTGAAGGGCGACTCCACCAAGGGCGGATCGCGGCGCGGGGCGGCCCCTCGCGTTCATCCGCCATTCCGGCCCGCCCGCCCTGTACGCCCTTCGCGGCGACGGCCAGCCGGTCTCCACCCGGGCCGGCTCCACCGGCCCACGTTATCGAAGGGACAACGCCCTCATGGAATCTCAGGACCTGCGCAACGCCGGACTCAAGGTCACCCATCCGCGCATGCGGATCCTCGAGTTGCTGGAAAGCGCCAAGCCGCGCCACATGACCGCGGAAGACATCTACCGGATGCTGCTGGAAAAGGGCGAGGACATCGGCCTGGCCACGGTCTACCGGGTGCTGACCCAGTTCGAGTCGGCCGGTCTGGTGCTCAAGCACAACTTCGAGGCCGGCCAGTCGGTCTACGAGCTCGATCGCGGCCACCACCACGACCACATGGTCGACATCGACACCGGCAAGATCATCGAGTTCGAAAGCACCGAGATCGAAGAGCTGCAGCGCAAGATCGCCGCCGAGCACGGTTACCTGATCGAAGAGCATTCGCTGGTGCTGTACGTGCGCAAGAAGCGCTGATCCGCGGGCGCGGCGCTTCGGCGTCGCGGCGCTGCAACGAAAAAGCCCGCGTATGCGGGCTTTTTTGTGCGCGGCCGACCGGCGCCGATCAGGAGAAGATCGAGCCGCGCTCGTAGCCCAGGGCGCGCAATTGCCAGTCGACATAGAACGCTATCGCCAGGCCCGCGGCCATGCTCAGCGCGAGCAATACGGCGTTCAACGTGCTGACCTTGCCGGTGCCGGGGCGGTCGAGCAGGTTGATGCCCTCCGGGCCGCGGATCAGGATGTTGAAGCCGGCGAACGCGAACGCCGGCGCGATCACGGTGAACTTGCCGTTGTAGAACATCGCGTCCATGTGCCGCGCGGCCGATTCCAGCGCCTCGTAGGCCAGCCACAGGCCGAGCGCGCCGGCGCCGATGGCGAGCAGGCCGGCGGTGTAGGACAGGCCGTCGCGCGGCGCGGGCTTATAAGGCTTGGGCGGTGTCGCGCTCATCGATGTTCCCCCTGTAAGACTCGTCCGCCGTCGGGCGCCGTCGTTCAGACCACGTCGGCCAACAGCCGCCGCGCCGCCGCCCGCACTTCCTTGGTCAGCTCGACGCCGCCGAGCATGCGCGCCAGCTCTTCCTCGCGCTGCTTGGCTTCCAGCACCTGCACCGCGCTTTGGGTGACGCCTTCGCTGGCGGCCTTGGCGACCCGATAGTGGGCGTGGCCCTGGGCCGCGACCTGGGCCAGGTGGGTCACGCACAGCACCTGGCGGCTGCCGCCGAGCGCGCGCAGCTTCTGGCCGACGATCTCGGCCACGGCGCCGCCGATGCCGGTGTCGACTTCGTCGAACACCATCGTCGGCACCGCGTCCAGGCCGAACGCGGCCACTTCGATCGCCAGCGAGATGCGCGAGAGTTCGCCGCCGGAGGCGACCTTGCGCAGCGGCCGCGGCGGTTGGCCGGGGTTGGCGGCGACCATGAACTCGACGCGTTCGGCGCCGTTCGGGTCGGGCCGGTCCTGGTCTTGCGGTTCGATCTCGACCGCGAAGCGGCCGCCGCCCATGCCGAGTTCGCCGATCAGTTCGGTGGTGCGCGCCGACAGCGAGGCGGCGGCCTCGCGGCGGACGCGGCCGAGCGCGTCGGCGGCCTGGCGCCACTGCTTGCGCGCCAGGTCGATCTCGCCGTCGAGCTTGTCCAGGCGCTCGCCGGCGCCGCGCAGTTGTTCCAGCTCGGCGCCGACGCCGTCGCGGGTGGCGGCCAGTTGCTCGGGCGCGACCCGGTGCTTGCGCGCCAGCTCGTGCAGGCGGCCGAGCTTGGCTTCGATGCGTTCGAATTCGGACGGGTCCAGGTCGAGGTCGTCGCGCACGCGGTCGAGCAGGCTCAGCGCTTCGTCGATCTGGATCGCGGCGTTGTCGAGCATGGCGTCGACCTCGGTCAGGCGCGGCTCGTGCTCGGCCACGCGCTGCAGGTCGCCGCGCACCTGTTGCAGGGTGCGGGTCAGCGACGGGCCTTCGTCGCCGCCGATGCGCGCGAACGCGCTCTCGCAGGCGGCGATCAGGCCGGCGGCGTGGGCGTGGCGGCGGTGGTCGGCGTTGAGCTTGGCGATGGCGTCGGGTTCCAGCGCCTCGCGTTCGAGTTCGGCGTGCTGGTGTTCGAGCCAGCCGATGCGGTCGGAGACGTCGCCCTGGGCGACCAGGCCGTCGCGCTCGCGCAGCAGCGCGCTCCACGCGCGCGCAGCGGCGGCGACCGGCTCGCGCACGGCCTCGTGGCGGCCGTAGGCGTCGAGCAGGTCGAGCTGGCTGGCGCGGGTGAGCAGGGCCTGGTGTTCGTGCTGGCCGTGGATCTCGACCAGGCGGGAGGTCAGGTCCGCCAGTTGGCTCAAGGTCACCGGGCGGCCGTTGACCCAGGCGCGCGAGCCGCCGTCGGCGCGGATCACCCGGCGGATCTGGCAGACCGGGGCGTCGCCGTCGCCGGTTTCGTCGAGTTCGTTCTCGGCCAGCCAGGCCGCGGCGAGCGGGGCGTCGTCGAGGGTGAAATCGGCGACCAGCTCGGCGCGGTCGGCGCCGTGGCGGACCACGCCGCTGTCGGCGCGCAGGCCGCCGAGCAGGCCGAGCGCGTCGACCAGCAAGGACTTGCCGGCGCCGGTTTCGCCGGAGATGACGGTGAGACCCGGACCGAAGCTGAGTTCGGCGGCGGTGACGACGGCGAATTGCTTGAGCGAAAGATGGGCGAGCATGCGGCGGCGATTGTGCCTGGGCGGGGCGGCGCCTGGGAATGGGCGCGCGGCGTGAGCGAGCGTAAGGGGAGGGTGGATCAGGAGGTGAGACGCTGGGGCGGGTGGTGGTTCTGGGTTGGGGCGGTGGGGGGGGGTGGAGCGATGAGGCGATGAAGCGGAGGAGCGGAGGAGCCGTGGAGCTGTGGAGCCGTGGAGCCGTGGAGCGTAGGGGCATCAGTATGATCGCGGCGGATGACGTGCGGTCGCAGCGACCCGGCGCGACGGCCGGGGTGCTTCGGACCCGCGTCGACTTTTCCTTCTCCCGCTGGCGGGAGAAGGTGCCCCGCAGGGGGGGATGAGGGCGCGCGGGGGCTCGGCCCTCACCCCAACCCCTCTCCCGCGAGCGGGAGAGGGGCTTTGAGCGAAAGGCGGCTTCGAGCGGGTGGGGCTGCTCTGGGGCAAGGGGCGATTGAGTTCCTTCCCGACCGTCATCCCCGCGAAGGCGGGGATCCAGGGCTTTATCGCGACATGACTCTGAAGTCTCTGGATCCCCGCCTTCGCGGGGATGACGGTAGGTAGGGGCGCGGCGGCTCCTGGCCGCACTCAGGCCTCCAACGCCTAACGCCCAAGCCCAACCCCCAAGCCCAACCCCCAAGCCCAACCCCCTAAGCCCCACTTCCCACTTCCCACCTCCAAACCCACCCCGCCGCTTGCACCCAGCCCTCCGCGCGCATATATCGCCCCCATGAACCGCCGCCCCAACGACCCCGCCCTCGACCCGCGCGCGCGCCAGCTGTTGCGCGCGCTGATCGGCCGCTACATCCACAGCGGCGAGCCGGTCGGTTCGCAGACCCTGGCCCGGCATGCCGGGCTCGATGTCAGCGCGGCGACGATCCGCAACATCCTGTCCGACCTGGAAGAGGCCGGACTGCTCAGCGCGCCGCACACCTCGGCCGGGCGCATCCCCACCGCCCAGGGCTACCGCCTGTTCGTCGATTCGCTGCTGCAGGTGCGGCCGCTGCCCGACGGCGAGGTGGCGCGGCTGCGCAGCGAGCTGCCCTCGGGCTCCGGCACCCAGGCCTTGCTCGGCAGCGCCTCGGAGCTGCTGTCGGCGATGACCCACTTCGTCGGCGTGGTCAGCGTGCCCAAGCGCGAGCAGTTCGCGTTCCGCCGGATCGAGTTCGTGCCGCTGGACGCTCAGCGGGTGCTGGCGATCCTGGTGTTCGCCGATCAAGAGGTGCAGAACCGGATCATCCAGACCCGCCGTCCGTTCGAGGCCGGCGAGCTGGAGCGGGTCGGCAACTACCTCAACGCCCACTTCGCCGGCCGCCCGGTGGCCGAGATCCGCGCGACCTTGCTGCGGGAGCTGCGCAACGCCCAGTCGGAGATGCAGGCGCTGCTGGCACAGTCGGTGGAACTGGCCGAGCAGGCGCTGGCGCCGGACGGCGACGACATGGTCCTGGCCGGGCAGACCCGGCTGATGGGCGTGCAGGAGCTGGCCGACCTGGACCGCCTGCGCGAGCTGTTCGAGGCCTTCGCCCGCAAGCGCGAGATCCTGCAATTGCTCGAGCGCACGGTGAGCGCGCCGGGCCTGCGCATCTTCATCGGCGAGGAAACCGGGCTGGCGCCGCTGGAAGGCGTGTCGTTGGTGACTGCGCCGTACACCTCGGGCGGGCGCGTGCTCGGCGTGCTCGGGGTGATCGGGCCGACCCGGATGGCTTACGACCGGGTGATCCCGGTGGTGCAGGCGGCCGCCGATGCGCTCGGCGATGCGTTCCAGGCGGGCGAGGGCGAGTAGTCCGGGCGTTTGGGTGTAGGAGGGCCTTCAGGCCCGATGCCTTCCGGCCCGGTCGCGGCGATCTGACCGGAAGGCATCGGGCCTGAAGGCCCTCCCACAGCGGCTCCGGCCGGCCGCGATCCCCGCTCGGATTGTCCCAAAACCACGCCCGAACCCCGACGCTGCGCGCCGATCCCGCACGATCGGCGCAGATCGCGGCCGTTGTGCGGCGCCCGCCTCTTGAATGCCGTTCCCACGGCCCCATAGCTGGCCCTGTCGCGGACGACCGCAAGGAACCAGCATGAGCCAAAACGATCCCAACCCCGATCTGAACCTCGAACCCCAGGACCCGGCCGGCGCCGGCTTGTCCGAGGTCGAGGCGCTGCGCGCCGAGCTGACTAAGCTGCGCGAGGACTCGCTGCGCGAGCGCGCCGAGCTCGACAACCAGCGCAAGCGCGTGGCCCGCGATATCGACATGGCGCGCAAGTTCGCCAACGAACGCCTGCTCGGCGACCTGCTGCCGGTGATCGACAGCCTGGAAGCCGGCCTGGCCGCGGCCGGCGGCGATGCCAGCGCGCTGCGCCAGGGCATGGAGCTGACCCTGAGGCAGTTGCTCAAGGTCGCCGGCGACAACGGCCTGGTCGCGGTCGATCCGACCGGCCAGCCGTTCAATCCCGAGCACCACCAGGCCATGAGCATGGTGCCGGCCGCGGGCGTGGCGCCGAACCATGTGGTCCAGGTCTACCAGAAGGGCTGGCTGCTCAACGAGCGCCTGCTGCGCCCGGCCCTAGTCGTGGTCGCCCAGGACTGAGCCGGCCGGTCCGGCGCGCGCCGCGGCGGGGGCCGCGCGAACGGCGTGCGCAACCGGGCCTGAGCGAGCGTTTCGAACCGATCAGGGGCAGGGCACGGGCGCTTGAACTGCCCGGCACCGGGCCCCAAATAGCGAACATCGGCGGCCCGCAGCGTTCCGCGCCGCCCCCACATTCCAGCATTGAGAGAGGGAGCACCACCTATGGGCAAGATCATCGGCATCGACCTGGGCACGACCAATTCCTGCGTCGCGATCATGGAAGGCGGCAAGGCCAAGGTCATCGAGAACTCGGAAGGCGACCGCACCACGCCGTCCATCGTCGCTTTCACCAAGGACAGCGAAGTCCTGGTCGGCGCCTCGGCCAAGCGCCAGGCGGTGACCAACCCGAAGAACACCTTCTACGCGGTCAAGCGCCTGATCGGCCGCAAGATGACCGACGCCGAAGTGCAGAAGGACCTGGGCCTGGTGCCCTACGCGATCGTCCCGCACGACAACGGCGACGCCTGGGTGGCCACCGCCGACGACAAGAAGATGGCGCCGCAGCAGATCTCGGCCGAAGTGCTGGGCAAGATGAAGAAGACCGCCGAAGCCTACCTGGGCGAGCCGGTCACCGAAGCGGTCATCACCGTGCCGGCCTACTTCAACGACAGCCAGCGCCAGGCGACCAAGGACGCCGGCAAGATCGCCGGCCTGGAAGTCAAGCGCATCATCAACGAGCCGACCGCGGCCGCGCTGGCCTACGGCATGGACAAGAAGGGCGGCGACCGCAAGGTGGCCGTGTACGACCTCGGCGGCGGCACCTTCGACGTGTCGATCATCGAGATCGCCTCGGTCGACGGCGAAATGCAGGTCGAAGTGCTGTCGACCAACGGCGACACCTTCCTCGGCGGCGAAGACTTCGACAAGCGCGTCATCGACTACTTGGTCGACGAGTTCAACAAGGACCAGGGCATCGACCTGCGCAAGGATCCGCTGGCCCTGCAGCGCCTGAAGGACGCGGCCGAGCGCGCCAAGATCGAGCTGTCCTCCTCGCAGCAGACCGAAGTCAACCTGCCCTACGTCACCGCCGACGCCTCCGGCCCGAAGCACCTCAACATCAAGCTGACCCGGGCCAAGCTGGAGTCGCTGGTCGAGGACCTGATCAAGAAGACGATCGAGCCCTGCCGCATCGCGCTGAATGATGCCGGCCTGCGCGCCAGCGACGTGGCCGAGGTGATCCTGGTCGGCGGCCAGACCCGCATGCCCAAGGTCAGCCAGGCGGTGGCCGAGTTCTTCGGCAAGGAACCGCGCAAGGACGTCAACCCGGACGAAGCCGTCGCCGTCGGCGCGGCGATCCAGGGCGGCGTGCTGGCCGGCGAGGTCAAGGACGTGCTGCTGCTCGACGTGACCCCGCTGAGCCTGGGCATCGAAACCCTGGGCGGCGTGTTCACCAAGATCATCGAGAAGAACACCACCGTTCCGACCAAGGCCTCGCAGACCTTCTCCACCGCCGAGGACAACCAGTCGGCCGTGACCGTGCACGTGCTGCAGGGCGAGCGCGAGCAGGCCCGCTTCAACAAGTCGCTGGCCCGCTTCGACCTGTCCGGCATCGAGCCGGCGCCGCGCGGCATGCCGCAGGTCGAGGTGTCCTTCGACATCGACGCCAACGGCATCCTGCACGTCAGCGCCAAGGACAAGAAGACCAACAAGGAACAGAAGGTCGAGATCAAGGCCGGTTCGGGCCTGTCCGAGGAAGAGATCGCCAAGATGGTCGCCGACGCGGAAGCCAACCGCGAGGAAGACCAGAAGTTCCACGAGCTGGTGCAGGCGCGCAACCACGCCGACGCGCTGATCCACAGCACCCGCAGCGCGATCAAGGAGCACGGCGAGAAGATCCCGGGCGAGGCCATCGGCCGCGCCGAGGCGGCGATCGCCGAGCTGGAGACCGCGATGAAGGGCGACGACAAGGGCCAGATCGAGGCCAAGTCGCGCGCGCTGGAAGAGGCCGCGCAGTCGGTGCTCGCCGCCGCCAGCGCCGGTCAGCCGGGCGACGAGGCCCCGGCCGGCGACGCCGGCGCCTCGGCCAAGTCCGACGACGTGGTCGATGCGGAATTCACCGAAGTGAAGGACGACAAGAAGTAAGAGCGGGAAGAGGGGATGGGGAATCGGGAAGGTAGGCGCAGCTCGATCGCGGCCTGTCGCACACCCGGTTCCCCGTTCTCGTATTCGCAGCTTTCGATTCAACGATTTCCACTCTTGGTTCCCGATTCCCGCCGATGAGCAAACGCGACTACTACGAAGTGCTGGGCGTGCAACGCAACGCCAGCGACGACGACCTGAAGAAGGCCTATCGCCGCTGCGCGATGAAGTTCCACCCGGACCGCAATCCCGGCGACGCGGCCGCCGAGGCCTCGTTCAAGGAGTGCAAGGAGGCCTACGAGGTCTTGGCCGATGCGTCCAAGCGCCGGGTCTACGACCAGCACGGGCACGCCGCGTTCGAGCACGGCATGGGCGGCGGCGCCGGCGGTCCCGGCCCCGGCTTCGCCGACATGGGCGATATCTTCGGCGACATTTTCGGCAACATCTTCGGCGGCGGCGGAGCCGGCGGCGCGCGCGGTCCGCGGCGCGGCGCCGACATCGGCTACGTGATGGAGCTGTCGCTGGAAGAGGCGGTCGGCGGGGTCGAAAAGCAGATCGAAATCCCGACCCTGGACGAGTGCGAGACCTGCAAGGGCTCGGGCTCGGCCGACGGCAAGATCGAAACCTGCACCACCTGCAACGGCCGCGGCCAGGTGCGGTTCCAGCGCGGCATCTTCTCGATGCAGCAGGCCTGCCCGCATTGCAACGGGCGCGGCCAGACCATCGCCAACCCCTGCGGCGACTGCCACGGCCAGGGCCGGGTCGAGCGGACCAAGACCTTGCAGGTCAAGATCCCCGCCGGCGTCGACAACGGCGACCGCATCCGCCTGACCGGTGAAGGCGAAGCCGGCCCGACCGGTTCGCCGCCGGGCGACCTGTACGTGGAAGTGCGCGTGCGCGAGCACGAGATCTTCCAGCGCGACGGCGACGACCTGCACTGCGAAGTGCCGATCCGCATCTCCCAGGCCGCGCTCGGCGACATAGTGCGCGTGCCCACGCTCGGCGGCGAAGTCGAGCTGCGCATTCCGGCCGAGACCCAGAGCGGCAAGCTGTTCCGCCTGCGCGACAAGGGCGTCAAGTCGGTGCGCAGCCGCAAGCCCGGCGACCTGTATTGCCGAGTGGCGGTGGAAACCCCGGTCAACCTCACCCCCGAGCAGCGCGAACTGCTGGAAAAGTTCGAAGCCACCTTCGTCGGCGAGGGCGCGCGCAAGCATTCGCCGCGCTCTTCGACCTTCATCGACGGGGTCAAGGGGTTTTGGGATCGCATGACCTCGTGAACCCGGCGCAGCGGTAACGCTGCGCTTCGCGGAACGAAGGCCTCGACCTGACGGTCGGGGCCTTTTCGTATGCGCCGGGCGCCGGGCGCCGGGCGCCGGCCGCTGCCGGCGGCGAGCGCAGATCACGAGTATCGTGATCCCTGCCTGGGCCGGCGTCGGCGGCAAGAACGCAGAATCGGCGGGGATCGCCGCAGAGCGGCGACGATTTTCCGCTTCGACGACCCACACAAGGACTAGCGATGAGAAACGGAACGCTCGCGATTCACGCAAACGCAGCGTGGCTGTCGCTGCTGTGCCTGTGCTTCACCGCTGCTGACGCGCAAGACAAGGTGCGCGCGGGCGATGCCGGCGCCGGTGCGCAGGAGCGCGAGCCTGTCGTGCAGGTCGAGCTCGTCGAACCGCCGGAGCCGGGCAGCGTGCCGGGCCCGGGTGCGCCGCGGCCTCCGATCGAGGTGCAGCGCCCGACTGGGTTTCGTGCGATCGCGCCGCCCGAGTTTCCCGGAGGCGAAGCCTCGCTCAGGGCGTATCTCAGGGAAAATCTGCAATACCCCAGCCAGGCGCGGAAAGCGCAAACGCAAGGCGTGGTGGTCGTGAGGTTCGACGTCGATGTCGATGGGACGCTCAAGAACATCAATCTGCTGCGCGACATCGGCGGCGGCTGCGGCGCGGAAGCGGAGCGGTTGGTGCGGAACATGCCGCCCTGGCGGCCGGCGCAGGACTCGGGCATGGCGGTAAAACAGGAGTACACGCTCAGGATCGACTTCGAATTGGCGCAGTGGCTGCAAGACAGGAAGGCGCGCAAGTGACGGCGCGGCGCGGCGGGCGGCGGAACGTGCGCCGTCGAGGCCGCGCCGGATATCGACCGCCGGGCCCGCGCGACAGGGACGGCGGCATCGGCGTCGAGCGGCGAGGGGTTTGACGCGCGCTCGGGTTCCGGGCATCGCCGCTCCAGCGCATCGGTTCGGATGGGAATTACAAACAAAAAGGGAGCTTCGGCTCCTTTTTTGTTTGCGCCCGCGCACAGTCGCCGCAGCGATGTGATAGAAAATCGCGACCGGCGCCGAGGCGGCGCCGACCCAGGTCGATCCAAGGATTCGGAGGAAAGAAAGGATGCGCATCGTCATGCCGCGGCGTTGGGCCGCACTGTCTCTGGCGCTGGCCGCGGCGCTCGCCGCCCAGGCCGGGTTCGCCCAGCCACCGTCCGCGCAGAAACCTGCCGCCCAGAGCGCGCCTGCCCAGAGCGCGGCGCCGCAAGGCGCGGCCGACGAGTCCGCCGACGAGCAGCCCGCACGCCTGGATCGCCTGCATTACACCTACACCGTGCAGCCCGACGGCACCTACACCGAGCAGCGCGAGTCGGCGCTGAAGGTGCTGCGCGAGGAAGCGGTCGAACAGGCCAAGTACGCGTCGATCGGCTACAGCGCCAGCCTGCAGACCCTGGACGTGGCCGAGGCCTACACGCTCAAGCCCGACGGCCGCCGCATCGCGGTGCCCAAGTCCAACTACCAGGTGCAGACCAACCAGGGCCGCGGCAACGGCGGCCCGGCGTTCTCCGACATCGCCACCACCCGCCTGGTGTTCCCCGACCTGGCCGTCGGCGACACCGTGGTGCTGAACTACCGCCTGGTCGGCAAGCAGCCGATGTTCGAAGGCCAGTTCTCCGACACCAGCAGCTTCAGCGACTATGCCTACATGGGCGACCTGAAGCTCAAGTACGACCTGCCGGCGTCGATGAAGATCCGCAAGGAAGCCTACGGCGGCCTCAAGACCGTGCGCGACGAGGTCGTTGGCGATCGCCGCATCGTCGAGTGGAGCTTCAGCAACCGCCAGCCGCGCAAGGCCGAGCTGCGCACCACGCCGCCGTTCGACCTGACCCGCAGCAACGGCGCCTCGGTCTCCACCTTCGCCAGCTACGGCGACATCGCCCGCGTCTACGGCGAGCGCGCGCTGCCCAAGGCGGTGCCGACCGAGCGCGTGCGCAAACTCGCCGACGAAATCGCCGCCGGCAAGACCGCCCCGCGCGAGGTCGCCCAGGCCTTGTACGAATGGGTGTCGCTGAACATCAACTACGCCGGCAACTGCATCGGCCTGGGCGCGGTGGTGCCGCGCGACCAGGACTTCGTGCTCGACAACCGCATCGGCGACTGCAAGGACCACGCGACCCTGCTGCAGGCGCTGCTCGCGGCCAAGGGCATCGAGGCGACCCAGGCGCTGATCAACTCCGGCACCAGCTACACGCTGGCGCCGGTGCCGGTGGCCTCGGCGGTCAACCACGTGCTCAACTACCTGCCGGGCCTGGACCTGTACCTGGACGCCACCGCCAAGGGCATCGCCTTCGGCGAGCTGCCGTGGAGCGTGGCCGGCAAGCCGGTGCTGCGCGTCGACCGTCCGGACCTGCAGGCGCGCACGCCGGCGCCGGCCAGGCTGGCCAATCGCCAGAGCATGAAGACCCAGCTGACGGTGTCCGAGGACGGCAGCATCAAGGGCTCGATGACGGTCGAACTCGCGGGCCAGCCGGCGATGGAGTTCCGCGCCGGGCTGCGCGACCTCAGCGACAAGGACGCCGGCGAACTGGTCAAGAAGGTCTACGAGAACGGCGGCATCCAGGCCATCGGCAGCTTCCGCCAGGACGATCCCAAGCCGCTGCGCAGCCGCCACAATTTCCAGGTCGATATCGAGGCCAAGCAGGCGGTGCCGATGCCCGGCGCGTTCGCCCTGGGCGCGTTCTTCACCACGCCCTTGCCGGTCGCCGCGCTGGTCGGCAGCGGCGCGGCCTCGCAGATCAAGGACGAAGGTGAGGGCTTGTGCATCGGTGGCCGCTCGGAAGAGACCTACCGGATCGAGTTTCCCAAGACCGTCAAAGTGCTGGCCAAGCCGCAGGATCTGAAACTGGAATCCAACGGCTCGCGCTACGAGGCCAGCTATCGCCTGGAAGGCAATGTACTGCACGCGCACCGGGTCATCGAAGACGTTTCCGTCGGGCCGGTGTGCAGCGGCGAATACAACCGCGGCTATTCGGAATTCGCGAGCAAGGTGTTGCCGAATCTGAAGGCGCAGGTGATTTACCAGTAAGCGCGCCCGCGCCGGCGGGGTTGCTTGCTGAAGGCGCGAGCCGTCCGACCGGCGGCTCGCGCGTCGTTCAGGCGCTGGATTCAGCGCGTTCGCACGTTGTCGCGCCACAGCGCTTGTGCGGCGCGAAGCGCGGCCTTAGCCTGCGCGCATGAACGACACCGCCAAGACCCCGATCCGACTCCTCGTCCACGGCGCCAGCGGGCGCATGGGCCAGGCCCTGCTGCGGCTGGCGCGCGAGCGCGACGACGTGCGCGTGGTCGCCGCCTATTCGCGCTCGCAACCGGCGCAGCGGGTGAAAGACGAAGTGCCGCAGTTCGCCGCCGCCGAACTGGGCGGCGCGCCGGATTTCGACGTCGCCGTCGACTTCAGCCTGCCGGACGGCTTCGACCCGGTGCTGGCGCTGTGCGCGGCGCGCGGCAAGGCGCTGGTGTCGGGCACCACCGGGCTGTCCTCGGCGCAGAACGCGGCGATCAACGACGCCGCGGCCGGCATCGCCGTGGTCTGGGCGGCCAACTACAGCCTGGGCGTTGCGGTGCTGACCGAACTGGTGCGCCGCGCCGCCGCGGCGCTGCCGGGCTGGGACTGCGACGTGGTCGAGGCCCACCACACCCGCAAGCTCGACGCGCCCTCGGGCACCGCGCTGCACCTGGGCGCGGCGGTGGCGATCGGCCGCGGCAGCGAGCCGCACTACGCCAGCCTGCGCGCCGGCGACATCGTCGGCGAGCACACCGTGCAGTTCGCCGCGCCCGGCGAGCGGCTGGAGCTGATCCACCGCGCCAGCAACCGCGACATCTTCGCCCGCGGCGCGCTGGAGGCGGCGGCGCGGGTGGCGCAGCAGGCGCCGGGGCGCTACGGGCTGGCGGAGCTGATGTTCCCGAATCTGTGAGCGGTTCGGCCGGGTAGGGCGGTCGCGCCAGGCGGGGAGATGTCGCGTCGCGGCTCGCGCGAAACCGGCCTGGGCCCCTGTAGGAGCGGCGCAAGCCGCGACCGCGAACCCGCCCGCCGCCGCGTCCGCCCGATTCAGGCGCCACCCCACGCGCTGCATTCAGCCAATCCGGTCCCGCCGCGCCCGATTCCGTTCAGCCAACCGCGCCGCCGACCCCGCCGGATCGTCATCTCCCGGCCACATTAATACTGGCGTCCGGGCCCCATCGCAGATAGAATTCCGGCTCGCCTGAATCCCAACGCCGGACCGGTCCAGCACCGCGTCCGCGCTTTGCTGCAACTGCGTTTTGCCGTAGCCGCAACGGGATCAGTTCCTCCGGCAGCCAAGGCGACCCCCGTGACCCAACCCGCAATCCTCGCTCTCGAAGACGGCACCGTGTTCGAGGGCGTTTCCGTAGGCGCGCCCGGCCTCAGCGTCGGCGAAGTCGTATTCAACACCGCCATCACCGGCTACCAGGAAATCCTCACCGACCCGTCGTACGCGCGTCAGTTGGTGACCCTGACCTATCCGCACGTCGGCAACACCGGCGTGACCGACCAGGACGACGAAGCCCGCCAGGTCTGGGCCTCCGGCCTGATCGTGCGCGACGTGCCGCGCCGTCCCAGCAACTGGCGCAGCCAGATCGCCCTGCCGCAGTGGCTGGCCGATCGCGGCGTGGTCGCCATCGCCGACATCGACACGCGCAAGCTGACCCGTCTGCTGCGCGACACCGGCGCGCAGAACGGCGCGCTGATGGCCGGCGACATCGACGTCGACAAGGCGCTGGAAGCCGCGCGCAAGTTCCCCGGCCTCAAGGGCATGGACCTGGCCAAGGAAGTCTGCACGCGCGAGCGCTACGAGTGGACCGAAGGTCAGCTCGACCTCGACCGCAACGCCTTCGTCAACGCCGAGCCGCGCTTCCACGTCGTCGCCTACGACTTCGGCGTCAAGCTCAACATCCTGCGCATGCTCGCCGAGCGCGGCTGCCGCATCACCGTGGTGCCGGCGCAGACGCCGGCCGCGGACGTGCTGGCGCTGAAGCCCGACGGCGTGTTCCTGTCCAACGGCCCGGGCGACCCGGAACCGTGCGACTACGCGATCGCGGCGATCAAGCAATTCATCGCCCAGAAGATTCCGACCTTCGGCATCTGCCTCGGCCACCAGTTGCTCGGCCTGGCTTCGGGCGCGAAGACGCTGAAGATGAAGTTCGGCCATCACGGCGCGAATCATCCGGTCCAGGATCTCGATTCCGGCCGGGTCATGATCACCTCGCAGAACCACGGCTTCGCGGTCGATGAAAGCTCGCTGCCGGCCAACGTGCGGGTGACCCACCGCTCGCTGTTCGACGGCAGCAACCAGGGCATCGCGCTGACCGACGCGCCGGCTTTCAGCTTCCAGGGTCACCCGGAAGCCAGCCCCGGCCCGCACGATGTGTCGCCGTTGTTCGACCGCTTCGTCGCCTCAATGGAGAGCGCTCGTTGAAAGCGCGCGCGCTGCTCGCGGTGCTCGTCCTGGCGTGCTCAGGCGCTGCGGCCGCGACTGAACTCGACCGGGCGGAGCTCGCTCAGGCGCGCGAATTGCTCGGTGTCGGCAGGGCACAGTTCGATCCTTGGGTCCGCACCCGGGTCGAGGAACTCAAGGCGGCTCCGCGGCTGAGTCAGCAGCAACGCGATTGCCTCAGCGACCGCCTGACCGAGGCGCTCAACACCAATGTCGACGCGATGGTGGAGCAGGCTTTCGTGCATCGTAGCGAGCTGGATGCGTGGAAGCGGTTCTCGCGAACCAAGGCCGGGCCGCCTACGTTGCAGTATCTGGCCGCTAAAACGCGCGCGGCCTATTCCGGCAGTCCGGAACCGGACGGCAAGGCGCTTGATCGGAGCATGAGCGAATCCGACAAGGCCGTGGCGATGAAGTTTCTCGGCGCCGAAGGTGGCCGGGTCATGGCTCGTTTCGGCAGCATCGGTATAACCGATGCGGTGGGGCCGGCGCGGGACGAAATCGTGCGGCAGTGCCTGGAGACGCCGCAGTCGTGACCGCCCGTGTCGGCCACGCAGCGCCTGCCCGCAAAAACGCTGCGCGTTTTTTTCGGGCAGGCGCCTGGGCCGCGCTAGCGTTCGGCGCGTATCCCGCCTTCGTAATGATCGCGGTGTACTCGCAATGGTTCACCGCGCAACTCCCCGGCGGACGCAACGGCCCCGCCGATGCGTACCGCCACAGCCTGGCCAGCGCCGTCGTCGCTTACACCTTGTCGCCGCGTTGCGTCGAGTGGGTGACCGCGGTGATGGAGCGGGGCGGGGAAGGGAATGCGAGCCGGGCCATGGACGCCCACAACAACGCGATCGGCGCGCGCATCGGCGCCGCCGCTTCGACCTGGACCGCGATGCAGCGCGAGGTTCGCGCCGCGGTCGACCACGGCGCGATCGACGCACGATCGCCCGAGCAAATCACCTGGCGCGCCCCCGAGACGTGGCAGGACCGACTTTACTGAGGACCTCATGCCCAAGCGTACCGACATCAAAACCGTCCTGATCATCGGCGCTGGCCCGATCGTGATCGGCCAGGCCTGCGAGTTCGACTACTCCGGCGCGCAGGCGTGCAAGGCGCTGCGCGACGAGGGCTACCGCGTGGTCCTGGTCAACTCCAACCCGGCCACGATCATGACCGACCCGAACATGGCCGACGCCGTGTACATCGAGCCGATCAACTGGCAGACGGTCGAGAAGATCATCGCCAAGGAAAAGCCCGACGCGCTGCTGCCGACCATGGGCGGCCAGACCGCGCTGAACTGCGCGCTGGACCTGGCCGACAACGGCGTGCTGGAGAAGTACAACGTCGAGCTGATCGGCGCCAAGCGCGACGCCATCCGCATGGCCGAAGACCGCGAGCTGTTCCGCGTGGCGATGAGCGAGATCGGCCTGGAGTGCCCGCGCGCCGCGGTGGCGCGCACCCTGGAAGAGGCGATCGAGATCCAGGCGCGGGTCGGTTACCCGACCATCATCCGCCCCAGCTTCACCCTTGGCGGCAGCGGCGGCGGCATCGCCTACAACCGCGAAGAGCTGATCGAGATCGTCACCCGCGGCCTGGAACTCTCGCCGACCACCGAAGTGCTGGTCGAGGAATCGGTGCTGGGCTGGAAGGAGTTCGAGATGGAAGTGGTCCGCGATACCGCGGACAACTGCATCATCGTCTGCTCGATCGAGAACTTCGACGCGATGGGCGTGCACACCGGCGACTCGATCACCGTCGCCCCGGCGCAGACGCTCACCGACAAGGAATACCAGCGCCTGCGCGACGCCTCGATCGCGGTGCTGCGCAAGATCGGCGTCGACACCGGCGGCTCCAACGTGCAGTTCGGCATCAACGCGCAGGACGGCCGCGTGGTGGTGATCGAGATGAACCCGCGCGTGTCGCGCTCCTCGGCGCTGGCCTCCAAGGCCACCGGCTTTCCGATCGCCAAGATCGCGGCCAAGCTCGCGGTCGGCTACACCCTCGACGAGCTGCGCAACGAAATCACCGGCGGCGCCACCCCGGCCTCGTTCGAGCCGAGCATCGACTACGTGGTCACCAAGATCCCGCGCTTCGCGTTCGAGAAGTTCCCGCAGGCCGACGCGCGCCTGACCACGCAGATGAAGTCGGTCGGCGAAGTCATGGCGATGGGCCGCACCTTCCAGGAATCGCTGCACAAGGCGCTGCGCGGGCTGGAGACCGGCAAGGTCGGGCTCGACCCCACCGGCCTGGACCTGAGCAGCGAAGCCGACCTGACCGCGCTCAAGCGCGAGCTCAAGGAACCGGGCCCGGAGCGCATGTTCTACATCGGCGACGCCTTCCGCGCCGGCCTCAGCGTCGAGGACGTGCACGCGCTGTCGTTCGTCGACCCGTGGTTCCTCGACCAGATCGAGGAGCTGATCGCGACCGAACGCGAAGTCGCCGAAGGCGGCCTGGCCGCGCTCGACAAGGGCCGCATGCGCGCGCTCAAGCGCATGGGCTTCTCCGACGCGCGCCTGGCCCAGCTGACCGGCACCGACGAGACCGCGCTGCGCACCCTGCGCCGCGCGTTCGGCGTGCGCCCGGTGTACAAGCGCGTGGACTCCTGCGCCGCCGAGTTCGCCACCACCACCGCCTACATGTACTCGACCTACGAGGACGAGTGCGAAGCCAACCCGAGCAACCGCGACAAGATCATCGTTCTCGGCGGCGGCCCCAACCGCATCGGCCAGGGCATCGAGTTCGACTACTGCTGCGTTCACGCGGCGCTGGCGCTGCGCGAGGACGGCTACGAGACCATCATGGTCAACTGCAACCCGGAGACCGTGTCGACCGACTACGACACCTCCGACCGCCTGTACTTCGAGCCGCTGACGCTGGAAGACGTGCTGGAGATCGCCGACCTCGAAAAGCCCAAGGGCGTGATCGTGCAGTACGGCGGCCAGACCCCGCTGAAGCTGGCGCGCGCGCTGGAAGCCAACGGCGTGCCGATCGTCGGCACCTCGCCGGACAGCATCGACCTGGCCGAAGACCGCGAGCGCTTCCAGAAGCTGGTGCAGGACCTGGGCCTGGCCCAGCCGCTCAACCGCACCGCGCGCAACCCCGACGAGGCGCTGGTGCTGGCCGCGCAGATCGGCTATCCGCTGGTGGTGCGCCCCAGTTACGTGCTCGGCGGCCGGGCCATGGAAATCGTCTACTCCGACGCCGACCTGTCGCGCTACATCCGCGACGCGGTCAAGGTGTCGAACGAGTCGCCGGTGCTGCTCGACCGCTTCCTCGACAACGCGGTGGAAGTCGACGTCGACGTGATCGCCGACCGCGAAGGCCGGGTGCTGATCGGCGGGGTGATGGAGCACATCGAAGAGGCCGGCGTGCATTCCGGCGACTCCTCGTGCTCGCTGCCGCCGTACTCGCTGTCGCCGGCGACGCAGGAAAAGTTGCGCGAGCAGGTCGTGGCGCTGGCCAAGGCGATCAAGGTCGTGGGCCTGATGAACACCCAGTTCGCGATCCAGACCGACGCCGACGGCAAGGAAACGATCTTCCTGATCGAAGTGAACCCGCGCGCCTCGCGCACGGTGCCGTTCGTGTCCAAGGCCACCGGCATGCCCCTGGCCAAGATCGCCGCGCGCTGCATGGTCGGCCAGACCCTGACCTCGCAGGATGCGGTCGACGAGATCGTGCCGGACTACTACTCGGTCAAGGAAGCGATCTTCCCGTTCGCCAAGTTCCAGGGCGTCGACCCGATCCTCGGCCCGGAGATGCGCTCCACCGGCGAGGTGATGGGCGTGGGGCAGAACTTCGGCGCGGCGATCGCGCGCGCGCAGGAGGCCGGCGGCATCAAGGCGCCGCCGGTGGGCAAGGTGTTCGTGTCGGTGCGCGATCCGGACAAGCAGCGCGTGCTGCCGGTGGCGCAGGAACTGCTGCGCCGCGGCTACAGCCTGGTCGCCACCCGCGGCACCCAGGCCTTCTTCGCCGAGCACGGCGTGCCGTGCGAGGTCATCAACAAGGTCACCGAGGGCCGTCCGCACATCGTCGACCTGATCAAGAACGGCGAGATCGTCTACATCATCAACACCGCCGAAGGCCGCCAGGCCATCGCCGATTCGTTCTCGATCCGGCGCGAGGCGCTGCAGCAGCGGCTGACCTACTCGACCACGGTGTCCGGCGCGCGCGCGCTGGTCAATTCGCTCGACTACCGCGGCAAGGGCCCGGTGTGGTCGCTGCAGGAGCTGCACGCGCAGATCGGCGCGGCCTGAGCGCAGCCCAAGGCGCGGCTTCGGCCGCGTCGCTTTGTGCGGGAGGGCCTTGAGGCCCGATGTTTTCTGTGGGAGGGCCTTCAGGTCCGGTGCTTTTGTCTCAGGTCTCGACGATCTGACCGGAAAGCGTCGGGCCTGAAGGCCCTCCCACGGTTTGTCCCCGCCGTTTTCAAGGGCTGTCTTCCGCCGGACTTCCCCGGCACAATGCCCCTCAGACACCGCTTCGTAACATCCGCGCCGGGCCCGAGAACCGCCCGGCGCCGTACTTTGCAGAGGAACCAAGGAATGAGAGCACCCATTACCGCCAAGGGCGCGCTGCGCCTGCGCGCCGAACTGGACGAACTCAAGTCGGTCAAGCGCCCGGCCGTGATCAACGCGATCGCCGAAGCGCGCGCCCACGGCGATCTCAAGGAAAACGCGGAGTACCACGCCGCGCGCGAGCAGCAGGGCTTCATCGAAGGCCGCATCAAGCAGCTCGAAGCCGAGCTGTCGCATGCGCAGATCATCGACACCAGCACCCTCAACGCCGGTTCCAAGGTCGTGTTCGGCGCCACCGTCGAGCTGGCCGACACCGAGACCGACGAGGAAAAGAGCTACCAGATCGTCGGCGACCTGGAAGCGGATATCAAACAGGGCCTGATCGCGATCTCCTCGCCGGTGGCGCGCGCGCTGATCGGCAAGAACGAGGGCGACACCGTCGTCATCGAAGCGCCGGGCGGCACCCGCGAGTACGAGATCGTCGGCGTCAGCTACAACGGCTGAGCCGCGCCCATCCGCACCGATCCGGCCGCCATGAACCGCGTCGACCTGTTGCTGCCCGCGCGCGAACGCTTCGGCGGCCAGCGCCTGGGCGAGGAGCTGGCCCGTCGCTTCGGCCGTGCCGACCGCACGGTGGAGGCGGCCGATTTCGCCGCGCGCGCGTTCGACATCCTGCCGCGCGGCTGGCCGGTGGCCGCGGCGACCCGCCAGCGCGACGCCGGCGACGCCGCGCACGGCGCCTGGCTGCGCGCCGATCCGGTGTATGTGCGGCCCGACATCAACGGCGCGCGCCTGCTCGCCTACGGCCGTGCCCTGTCGCTGAGCGAACGCGACAGCGCCGCCTTGCTGCCGGCGCTCAAACCGCTGTTCGGCGACGCCGGGTTTCCGATCGACGCGCCGGCGCCGGATCGCTGGTACATCGCCTTGCCGCGCGAAAGCCGGTTGCCGCGCTTCGTTTCGCCCGAACAGGCGCTGGGCGAGGACATGTTCCAGCACCTGCCCGAAGGCGACGGCGCCGAAGGCCGCCGCTGGCGCGCGCTGCTGAGCGAGGCGCAGGTGGTGCTGCACAACCATCCGCACAACGCCGCGCGCGCCGCCGCCGGGTTGGCGCCGATCAATTCGCTGTGGTTCTGGGGCGCGGGCGCGCTGCCGGACCACGTGCGCAGCGGCTACGCCGGCGTCTACAGCGACGACGAAGCGCTGACCGCGTTCGGCGCCCAGGCCGGCATTGCCGCGGGCGCCTTGCCGCCGAACTGGAGCGCGCCTGCGTTCGAAGGCGCGGCGCTGTTCGACCTGCGCGCGCAACGCGACCTCGCGCTGATCCAGCGCGACTGGCTGCAACCGCTGGCGCAGGCGCTCGACCGCGGCGCGCTCGCGCGCGTGGCGGTGCTGTGCGCCGACGGCGAACGCTTCGAACTGGCGCGTTCGCAGCGCTGGCGGTTCTGGCGCAAGCCGCTGCGTTCGCTGCTGGATTGAACGCCGCCATGCCCATCGCGCGTTCGGAGCCGCGGCGTTGAAGCCCGCCGCGCGCCTGCGCCGGCGCGAGCCGGCGGCCGACGGGCACTGGCCCGACTCGATCCCGCCGCTGCTGCAGCGCATCTACGCCGCGCGCGGCGCGACCTGCATCGAACAAGCCCAGCCCAAGCTCGCCCAACTGCTGCCGCCCGACGGCATGCTCGGCCTGGACCGGGCCACCGAACTGCTGGCCGCGGCCATCGCCGACGACCGCCACATCCTGGTGGTCGGCGATTTCGATTGCGACGGCGCCACCGCCTGCGCGGTCGGCGTGCGCGGCCTGCGCATGCTCGGCGCGAAGCGGGTCTCGCACGCGGTGCCCAATCGCATCGTGCACGGTTACGGTTTGTCGCCGGCGCTGGTGGAAGAATTGGCGCGGCTGCAACCGGATCTGCTCGTCACCGTCGACCACGGCATCGCCTGCCACGCCGGCATCGATGCGGCGCGCACGCGCGGCTGGCAGGTGCTGGTGACCGATCACCACCTGCCCGGCGAAACGCTGCCGCCGGCCGACGCCATCGTCGATCCGAACCAGCCCGGCGACGCGTTCCCGAGCAAGATGCTGGCCGGCGTCGGGGTGATGTTCTACGTGCTGCTGGCATTGCGCCGGCGCTTGCGCGAAGCCGGCGCGTTCGGCGCCGGCCACAACGGCCCCGACCTCAGCCAGCTGCTCGATCTGGTCGCGGTCGGCACCGTCGCCGACCTGGTTCCGCTCGACGCCAACAACCGCGCATTGGTCGCCGCCGGCCTGCGCCGGCTGCGCTCGGGGCAGGGCGGCGCAGGCCTGCGCGCGCTGATCGAGGTCGCGCAGCGCGATTACCGCCGCCTCACCGCGGCCGACATCGGCTACGCGCTGGCGCCGCGGCTCAACGCCGCCGGGCGCCTGGAAGACATGGCGCTGGGCATCGAGTGCCTACTGACCGAAAACCCGGCTCAGGCGCGCGAGATCGCGTCCACGCTCAACGACATCAACGCCGAACGCCGCGCGGTGCAGCAGCAGATGACCGACGTGGCCGAGCGCGCGTTCGCGCGCGTGGCGTTCGATCCGGCTGCAGCGCCCTTGGCGCCGTGCCTTTTCGACCCGGACTGGCATCCCGGCGTGGTTGGGCTGGTCGCATCGAAGATGAAGGAACGCCTGCACCGCCCGGTGATCGCGTTCGCGCCGGCCGAGCCCGGCAGCGCGCAGTTGCGCGGCTCGGCGCGCTCGATTCCCGGCTTCCATATCCGCGACGCGCTGGCCGACGTGGCCTCGCGCCATCCCGAGTTGATCGAACGCTTCGGCGGCCACGCCATGGCCGCGGGCCTGTCGCTGCACCGCGACGCATTCGAACCGTTCCGCGACGCCTTCGACGCGGTCGCGCGCGCGGCGCTGACGCCGGAACTGCTGCAGGCCGACGTGCTCAGCGACGGAGCGCTGGCGCCGGCCGAGTTCGACCGCGGCCACGCCGAATCGCTGCGCGACGGCGGGCCGTGGGGGCAGGGCTTCGCCGAGCCGCAATTCGACGGCGAGTTCGAAGTGCTGTCGTGGCGGGTGATCGGCGAGCGCCACCTCAAGCTGGAGCTGGGCTGCGAAGGGCGCCGGCTCAACGCCATCGAGTTCGGCGGCTGGGACGGCAACAAGCCGCCGCCGTGGGTGCGCATCGCATACCGACTGGAGCCCGACGATTATCGAGGCGGCGAAGCGGTGCAGCTGATCGTCGTGCATCGCGAAGCGCTGTAGCTGCGCATCGTGTCCTGCCTGCGGCCGGACAGGTCGCCACCTCACGCCTAATGATCCCGCGGCGGGCCTCGTCGAGCCTAGCTGACGCAGGACAGTGCGGCCCGTCCGCCGATGGCATTGTCCGCCGGCTTCTCCTGCGCAATCGCGAACGGCTTGGAAGTTAGGCGCTGATGAGCACGGCGCATAAGTCCCGTCGGACTGTTCGGCGCACGCGGCCGAATGCATCGCGCTGCCGATTTTCGCGCCGATAAGCCTCGCTGCCGGCGCCGCTGCATGGACGGGGTTGCGTCCAAGTAGCGCCGCCTCTTGGCAAGCGCCTGCGCTGAAGCGGAAAAACTACGCAAAAAATGAGCGTAAATCATGTGTTTCGCACCCTGAGCGGCGCGGAAGCATGGTCGCTCTTGGTGCTTCAGTGCGCGAATTTGAGTGGATCGGCATCACGAGTTGCGTAGCTTTTTGCTTATAAAAATTACGTATAAGAAACGCCGTTGGATTCCGCGCGGCGCTCTTGCGATGTGCTGCGGAGGTGGATGCCAACAGTACTCATTAAGTGAGTATTTGATGTGCGATTGTCTCGCGGTAAGCCTTTGAGCGGCCGACCGATGCCGCGAAACGTCGAGGGCGGCATTGGCGCTCCCGCGATTTGATAATCGCTTTCGACTGCGATTTTTTCGGTGCTTTTTAGGCACACAAACGATCCATCGATCTTTGCCGGATGTCGCATAAGCATGCCGGCGGTGAGTATTCGCATGCTTGACAGGCGAATTTCTGTAGATATTTTTTCTGCAACTGACGTTGATTCAGTTGCGTTAACTACTTGAGTCACAGGGGCGGTTGCGTTCGGCGGTAGCGGACGCGTCGGTGGAGTGACGAAGTACTTGCAGTTCCGCCGTCCCGCTTAAGTGCGGGTGTTGCGGCAAAACGGGATCCCGACACGATGCGTCCGACCGGCGCGCGGACCCGTGGGCGTGTGCACCGAAGACAACGATGGCTGGGCTGCGCGACCGCTGCGCGGCGTGTCTGTGCGTGGAAAAAAGAGGGATCACATCATGAATTCGAACGCTGTCGGCAAGCCTTGTAGGTGGTTCGGATGCATGCTGCGCACGCTGCTGTGCGTCATGGCGCTGGCGGGCCTGCCGGCCGGCGCACAGACCGTGACCAACACCGCCACGGTGTCCGCACCCGCCAACGGCGCCGATCCGACGCCCGCCAACAACAGCGCTTCCGACACCGATACGGTGCTGGCGCCGCAGTTGACGATGGCCAAGAGCCACACCGGCAACTTCACCGTCGGCACCAACGGCACGTACACGCTGACGGTGAGCAACACCAGCACCGCCGCTAACGGCGCGGCGACCTCCGGCACCGTCACTATCGTCGACACGCTGCCTAACGGCCTGGGCTTCGTCTCCGGCACCGGCAGCGGCTGGGCCTGCAGCGCCAGCGGCCAGGCCGTGACCTGCACCAGCACCACGCCGATCGCCGTCGGCGCCAGCAGCGCGGTGACGCTGACGGTTTCGGTCGGCAACGCCGCTATCGGCACCGCAACCAATACCGCGCGGGCCAGTGGAGGCAACGATCCGACCTGTCCTGCCGCGCCAGGTACGCCAGCGGCGCGTTGCAGCGCCAGCGACCCGACCCAGGTCAACGGCGCGGCCGATCTGTCGCTGACCAAGACCGTCGACAACGCCAGCGCGGCGATCGGGTCCAACGTCACGTTCACCCTGAGGGTCGACAACGCCGGACCGTCCGACGCCAGCAACGTGATCGTCACCGACCAGCTGCCGGCCGGCTTCACCTTCGTCTCTTCGACCGGCGCGGGAACCTACACCGCCGGCACCGGCGCCTGGGTGATCGGCACGATCGCGGCAGGCGCCAACGCCACCCGCAGCATCGTCGCCACCGTCAACGCGGCCGGCTCGCACGTCAACAACGCCGAAGTCAGCAGCGTCGACCAGCGCGATCCCGATTCCACCCCGGGCGACGGCGGCGGCGACGACTTCGGCAGCGTCACCGTGACGCCGTCGGTGTCGGCGGACATCGCCACGACCAAGACCCTGACCACGGCTGGGCCGTATCGGGCCGGGCAGACGGTGTCGTTCAATATCGTGGTCACCAACAACGGCCCGTCGCCGGCGAGCAACATCGCCGTGGCCGACACGCCGACCAACCTCACCCTCGGCGCGGTCAGCGGGGCCTGCAGCGCGCTGCCATGCACGATCGCCAACCTCGCCGCAGGCGCGTCGGCGACGATCACCGTCGCCGGCACGATCGGCACCGACGGCAGTTTCGCCAACGCCGCCACCGCGACCCTGCCGCCGGGACAGACCGATCCCACGCCGGGCAACAACACCGGCACCGTCACCGCGACCGCCTTGCCGAGCGCCGATGTCGCGGTGCAGAAAACCCTCACCACCGCCGGCGTGATCGTCGCCGGGCAGAGCGTGACGTACCAGATCGTGGCGACCAACCACGGCCCGTCGGTCGCGACTGGCTTCGTGCTCGCCGACACGCCGGGCAACATCGCCATCACCGCGGTCAGCGGCGCCGGCTGTACGGCGTTCCCGTGCACCTTGGGCAGCATCCCGGTCAACGGCAGCGCCACGGTCACGGTGACCGCGACGGTCGGCGCCACTGGCGGCGCGTTCAACAACACCGCGACAACGACCGCGCCGGCCGGCACCACCGATCCGGTGCCCGGCAACAACAGCGACGATGCGCCGGCCACCGCGGGCGCGCGCCCGATCAACGCCAATCCCGATACGCCGCCGGCGATCAACGGCGGCAGCGGCGGCACCACCGCCACCGTGATCGGCAACGACACCCTCGGTGGCCAGCCGGTCACCGTCGGCGCCGGCGGCAACGCCACGCTGACGCCGGGCGCCAGCCCGAATCCGGGCCTGACGATGAACGCCAACGGCACCATCACGGTCGCGCCGGGCACGCCGGCGGGCACCTACACCTATCCGTACACGATCTGCGAAGTCGCCAACCCGACCAACTGCGCGACCACCAACGCCACGGTGACGGTGAATCCGTCCGACCTGGTCGCCAACCCCGACGACTACAGCAGCACGCCGATCAACGGCGCCGGCGGCGGCAGTACGCCCTCGGTGCTCGGCAACGACACCATCAACGGCCAGCCGGTCACCGTCGGCAGCGGCGGCAACGCCACGCTGACGCCGGGCGCGAGCCCGAATCCGGGCCTGACGATGAACCCGAACGGGACCATCGCCGTCGCCCCGGGCACGCCGGCAGGCACCTACACCTATCCGTACACGGTGTGCGAGCGGCTCAACCCGAGCAACTGCCGCACCACCACCGCCACCGTCGTGGTCGGCGCCGCGCCGATCGTCGCCAATCCCGACGACTACACCGGCACGCCGATCAACGGCGGCAGCGGCGGCCGCACGCCGTCGGTGGTCGGCAACGACACCATCAACGGCCAGCCGATCACCGTCGGCAGCGGCGGCAACGCCACGCTGAGGCCGGGCACGAGCCCGAACCCGGGCCTGAGCATGAACCCCGACGGCACCATCGCCGTCGCGGTGGGCACGCCAGCGGGCACCTACACCTATCCGTACACGGTGTGCGAGGTGCTCAACCCGACCAACTGCTCGACCAGTCAGGCCACCGTCGTGGTCACCGCCGCGCCCTTGGTCGCGACGCCCGACACCGCGACCACGCCGCAGAACACCCCGGTGGTCACGCCGGTGCTGGGCAACGACACCCTCAACGGCCAGCCGATCGACCCGAGCAAGGTCACGCTGACCGTACCGACGCCGCCGACCCACGGCACGGTGACGGTCAACCCGGACGGCACCATCACCTACACGCCGAATCCGAACTTCTCCGGCACCGACACCTACACCTACCAAGTCTGCGAGACGCTCAATCCGGCCAATTGCACCACCGCCACGGTGACGGTGACCGTGCAGCCCAACCAGGTCACGGCGACCGACGACGTCATCGACACGCCGGCCAACACGCCGCGCCCGATCCCGGTGCTCGGCAACGACACCACCACCGGCGCGCCCCTGGATCCGGCCTCGGTGACCTTCCCGACGCCGCCGGCGCACGGCACGGTGGTGTTGAATCCCGACGGCACGGTGACCTACACGCCGACCCCGGGCTATCTGGGCGACGACAGTTTCGTCTACCAGGTCTGCGACCATTCGACGCCGACGCCGGTGTGCGACACCGCGACCGCGACGATCCGCGTGACCGGCAGCCCGCCGGTCGCCAATCCCGACAACGAGGATGTCGCCACCGGCAGTGCCGGCGAACCGCTGGTGATCGCGGTGCTCGGCAACGACACCGATCCCGACGGCAACATCGATCCGGCGTCGGTCCTGCTGGTCGGCGCGGGCGTCAGCGGCGACGGCAAGACCTTGACGGTGCCGGGCGAGGGCGTGTGGACGGTGAATCCGAACGGCACGCTGACCTTCGTGCCCGCGCCGGGCTTCATCGGCGAGGCCACGCCGGTGCAGTACAGCGTCGCCGACACCACCGGCCTGCGCTCGAATCCGACCACGGTGCGCGCCAACATCCTCGGCAACGTGCGCCTGCGCATCGTCAAGACCGCGCAACCGCGCGACGTGCGCATCGGCGATCTGGTGCGCTACACCTTGAGCATCGAAAACGTCGGCGACGCCGACGCGGTCGATGCGACCGTGATCGACACGCCGCCGCCGGGCTTCAGCTACGTGTCCGGTTCGCTGAGCGTGGCCGACCGCGACGGCGCCGGACGCCAGACCGGCAACTATCCGATCCGGGTCGACCGGATCGACATCGCCCGCGGCGAACGCGCCACCATCGCCTACCTGCTGCGGGTCGGCGCCGGCGTGCGGCCGGGCACGCACGTCAACCGCGCCATCGCCCAGGACAACGGCGCCACCGTGTCCAACACCGCCCAGGCCGAAGTGCGCCTGGTCGCCGATCCGCTGCTGGACGAATCGCTGATCCTCGGCACGGTGTTCGACGACCGCGACAGCGACGGTTGGCAGGACGCCGCCACGCTGGACAAGGTGCACGTGCGCGGCGGCTTCGCGCCCGAGGCTTACGTGCCCGGTTCCACCACCATCGACCGCGGCGACGGCCCCAAGCCGCTCAGCGATGCGAGCGCGCCGCTGTTGCACGGCATCGACCTGGGCCGCTTGCCGGGCCGCGCTTCCGACGCCGATCCGGCACCGCTGGTGACGATCGCCCAGACCCTGCGCGAACCGCGCTTCACCGGCGATTTCGCCCTGAGCGGCGGCGACGGCGTCGAACTGCGCATGGACGCCGACGGCCGCAACACCGTGCAGCGCAGCGGCCGCGCCGGCAAGGGCCTGGACGCCGCCGCGCCGCGCGTGGAGCGCCGCGTCGCCCAGGTCGAAGGCGGAGTGCGGGTGGAGTACGCGATCTACAACGATGGCGTCGACGAACGCGGCATCCCCGGCGTGCGCATCGCCTCGGTCGAAGGCCTGCTGATCGAGACCGATCCGTTCGGCCGATATCACCTCGAAGGCGTTCCGGGCGGCGCGTGGGAGCGCGGACGCAACTTCATCCTCAAGGTCGATCCGGCGACCTTGCCGCCGGGCACGGTGCTGACCACCGCCAATCCGCTGTTGCGCCGGATCACTCCGGGCCTGCCGGTGCGCTTCGACTTCGGCGCGAAGCTGCCGCCGCAGGAGCCGTCGCGAGCTCCAGCGCCGCCCGGGCCGGCTCCAGACGCCAAGGCGGGAGCCGCGCCGACCGCGCCGCAGGACCCACGCGATGCGAGCGCGCCGACGCCGCGCAGCCAGGAGAGGACGCCGTGATGAGCCTGAAACTGAAGCTGCTCGATTACTCCCTGCTGTGCGCGATCGCCGGCTTGCCGCTCCAGGTGTGGGCGCAAGGCGCCGCGCCTTCGCCGTTCGCCGCCGGCGCAGTGGCGCGCGCGGCGGCGGACAATGCCGCGCGCACCGAAGCAATGGCGCCGGCCGTTGCGGCCGCCGCCGCCGTCAACGCGAACTCCGCCGCGCCGCTCGCACCGGCCCGCGGCTCCGCCGCCACCGGCCAGTGGAGCGCGCGCCTGCCGGCGGGCGGGGTGATCTGGGCCACCGAGGATCCCAACCTCGGCCAGCCCGAACTCAACGTGTCCGCGCCGAGCCTGGTGTCCTTCGACGGGCGCAAGGTGGTCGCGCCGGTGCAGTTCTACCTGCAGAACAACTACGCGGCCTTCATCCGCCGCGCCGAGGTGCTGATCTACCGCGCCAGCGACGGCGATCTGGTCGAGCCGCTGGCGACAGTGCCGCTGCCGGCCGGTGCCACCGCCAGCGCGCAGTGGAACGGCGAACTGCCGGCGAACTTCGCAGCGCGCGCCGGCGACGAACTGGTCTACCTCGTGCGTGCCTACGGCGAAGACGGCGCGTTCGACGAAACCTATCCGCGCAAGCTGCAACTGGTGCGGCCCGAAGAGGCCGAACGCGGCGCGCAGCAACTGCGCCGCGCGGTGGAACAGCGCTACGGCGATGCCTTGAGCGCCGAACAGGCCCAGCAGCGCAGCCTGATCGACCAGGCCTTCGGCGAAAACGGCCTGCGCCAGCAGAACATCCGCATCTACGGCTCGCGCATCCGCATCCAGGGCCGCAACCTGCCCGAAAACGCCAGCGTGACCATCAACGGCCAGTCGCAGCCGGTCGACCTGGAAGGCAAGCTCGCCGCCGAATACCTGGTGCCGGTCGGCCGCCACCGTTTCGACATCGCCGTCGACGGCAAGGACGGCTCGCTCCAGCGCGAACTCGATGTCGACGTCAGCGGCAAGTACCTGTTCGCGATCGCGCTGGCCGACGTGACCGTGTCGAAGAACAGCGCGTCGGGTTCGGTCGAAGCGCTGGGCGCCGATGCCGAGCGGCTGGACGACAGCCTGCTGGTCGACGGCCGCCTGGCGTTCTATCTGAAGGGCAAGTTCAAGGGCAAGTATCTGGTCACTGCCCAGGCCGACACCCAGGAACGCGAGATCAGCGAGCTGTTCAGCGGCTTCTGGGACGCCGACCCGCAGGACGTGTTCCGCCGCCTCGACCCGAACCTGTACTACCCGGTCTACGGCGACGATTCCACCGTCTACCGCGACGTCGACACGATGGGCCGGCTGTACCTGCGCGTGGACTGGGACAAGAACCAGGCGCTGTGGGGCAACTTCAATACCGGCATCACCGGCACCGAGTACGGCCAGTACTCGCGCGCGCTGTACGGCGGCGCGTTCGAGTGGCGTTCGCAGCGCACCACGAATCTGGGCGAGGCGGGCACCACGCTGCGCGCGTTCGGCTCGCAAGCGCAGACCGCGCCCGGCCACAGCGAATTCCTCGGCACCGGCGGCAGCCTGTACTACCTCAAGCACACCGATGTGTTGCCGGGCTCGGAACGGCTGACGATCGAAGTGCGCGACGACACCACCGGCCGGGTCGAGAACCGGATCGAACTGCACCGCGGCGCCGACTACACCATCAACGAGCTGCAGGGCCGGCTGGAACTGTCGCGACCGCTGCTGACCCGCGCCGACCGCGCCAATCTGCCGCGCCTGACCATCGACACGCCGCTCGACGGCCTCAGCCAGGTGCTGCTGGTCGATTACGAGTACGTCCCGCGCGGCTTCGACCCCGACGACGTCACCCTCGGTGTGCGCGGCAAGCACTGGTTCGGCCAGCACGTCGCGGTCGGCGCGACCTACGTCGATGAGAACCGTTCCGGCGAGGACTACACGCTCAAGGGCGCGGACGTGACCCTGCAGGCCGGGCGCGGCACTTACCTCAAACTCGAGCACAGCCGCACCCAGGCCACCAGCGCGCCGGTGTTCTTCTCCGGCAACGGCGGCCTGAGCTTCGTCCAGCGCAACGCCGCGCTCGGCGCGCGCCAGGGCAGCGCCCGTGCGGTCGAGGCGCGGGCCAACTTCAAGGAATTGGGCTGGACCCACGACGACTGGGCGGTCGGCGCGTGGTGGCGCAAGGTCGATGCAGGCTATTCGATCAGCCGTTTCGATCAGGGCCAGGACATCGAAGAGCGCGGCGCCGAGCTGATCGGCATGATCGGCCAACGCTTCCAGTTGTACTCGCGCTACAGCAAGGCCGAACGCGGGCAAGAGTCGTTCACCCAGGCGCAGCTCACCGGCGAGTGGCGCATCGACGAGGACAACACGCTCAGCGCTGAGCTGCGCCGGGTCGAGGAAGCGCGCGCCGGCGGGCCGTCGGCCGATGCGGTCGGCAGCCTGGCCGCCTTGCGCTATCTGCGCCGGGTCGGCACGAGCTGGGAATGGTCGGGCACCGCGCAGAAGACCTTCGACGACGACCACGGCAAGTACCGCGACAACGACGCGCTGACCCTCGGCGGCAAGTACCTGTTCGGCGATCTGTCCAGCGTCGGCGCCGAAGTCACCACCGGCGACCGCGGCGATGCGGCCCAGGTCAACGCCGAGTACCGGCTCACGCCGGACCACAGCGTCTACGCCGCCTACACCCATTCCACCGACCGCAGCGAGTACGACCCCTTGTTCAACCGCCGGCAGACGCCGGGCTGGACCCTGGGCCAGCGCTGGCGCCTGTCGAACCAGGTCAACCTGTTCAACGAGAGCCAGTTCCTCAAGGAACCCGACGCGTCCGGCCTCGCCCATACCTTCGGCATGGATTTCTATCCGGGCGACAACTGGAACCTCGGCTTCACCCTGCAATCGGCGCAATTGGACAAGGACGCGGGGCAGGTGGACCGCGACGCGATCAGCCTCAGCGGTGGCCGCACCAACGCCGACACGCAGTGGCAGAGCAAGCTGGAATGGCGTCGCGACTCCGGCGCCGAGCGGCGCGAGCAGTGGGTCAGCACCAATCGCCTGCTGCACAAGTTCAACGAGAGCTTCCGCATCGCCGCGCGCATCAACTACTCCAAGACCCAGGACAAGCAGTTGTCGGCCGCCGGCGCGAAGTTCATCGAAGCCAATCTCGGTTTCGCCTGGCGGCCGTTCGACAGTACCGCCTGGGCGCTGCTGGGCAAGTACACCTATCTGTACGACCTGTCGGCGCTGGAGCAGGACGGCCCCAACGTCGCCTTCTACGACCAACGCAGCCAGGTGCTGTCGCTGGAAGGCGTGTACCAGCCCGAGCAGCGCTGGGAATACGCGCTCAAGCTGATGCGCCGCGAAGGCGAGGTGCGTTACGGCCGCTTGCAAGGGCAATGGGCCGATTCGGCCGCGACCTTCGCCGCCGGGCAGGTGCGCTACGAGTTCGCCGGCGTCTGGCACGCGCTGGCCGAGTACCGCTGGCTCGGGGTGAAGGACGGCGGCGAAAAGCGTGGCGTGCTGCTCGGCATCGACCGCGATCTCGGCGAAAACTTCCGCATCGGGCTTGGCTACAACTTTACCGAGTTCAGCGACGACCTGACCGATTTCGACTACGACCATCGCGGCGTGTTCCTTAACGTCGTCGGCAAGTACTGAGGCGAAGGAGACGACGATGTCCACGAAAAAGAATCTTTCGCCGACGCTTTCGAAGCGGCTGTGTGTTCTGGCGTTTCTCGCGTTGACGAGCGTCCCCGCGCAGGCGCAGTTCGCCACAGGTGGCAGCGGACGCTTCAAGTCGCAGATCTTCTGGTTCGATTGGGGCGACCGAGGCGCCACCATTCCGGCGGCAGGCACGACGGTCACCAACACGTTCGCTACGCCGTCGGGTCAGGCGCTGCGCATGACCTGCTCGATCAGCAACAAGGTCGGCAACATGTTCATCAAGCAGCCGGGCGACTTCGGCGGCGACGGACTGGACGACCTGTACAACGTCGGCGGCGTTGGCGCCGCAAACACGATGGATATCGGACTGGTTAGTTCCCCCGGCGGAGCGACGATCACCTTCACTTTCGCTTGCTCCGCTACATTGGGAGCGCCTAGCGATCCCAATCCGTCGGCCTATCCGCTCTCCGGTCTGGTGTTCGCCGATGCCGAACAATCCCAGAACGCGGCTGGGCAGAACGAATACACCCAAGGCACGATCAGCAGCGCCGGCACGACGTGGCGGATGATCGACCGCTTCCGCAATTGCACGACGACGGATACGCCGCTGGTCCGGACCGACAGCGCCGGCCAAAGCGCGCTGCGGATGAACGGTGCCCCCTCCCTTTGCCAATCGGGCCCCATAGGGGTGGCCTTCATGGAGGGTACGACCACGGCGGAGGTCGTGTTGAAAGGCGGCGGACAATCGGCCATTGCGCTTGGCGCGATGGTGGTTTTCACCACCGACTTCGGCGATGCGCCGGCGAGCTATGGCAATCCGACCCACGACGCGCAGCCTTCGTGGTCGGGCGGCGACCTAGCGCCCAATTCCACCACCCAATTGCACAGCATGACCCTAGCCAACTTAGTCCAGCCGACTGCGCGGCTGGGCAGCCGGGTCGATGCCGAACTGGAGGCCAGCCATGGCGCCAATGCCGATGGCGACGACACCCTCGGCGAAGACGACGAAGACGGTTTCACCGCGCCCTTGGGCGTGGTGGTCGCAGTGCCGGGCGCGACCTACACCCCGCCGCTCATCGCCTGCAGTGGTGGCGGTGTCGTGCGCGGCTGGATCGACTTCAACCGCGACGGCGATTTCAACGATCCTGGCGAGGTATCGAACAACAGCCCGGTGTGTCCGGGCGGGCCGAACGGCAGCGGGACCGTGGCTTTGAACTGGGACGTACCGGCCAATGCCGCGCAGGGGCGCAGTTACATGCGCATCCGCACCGCATCGGTGGCCGCGCAGATCGCTACTCCAACCGGCGCGGCCGCCGATGGCGAAGTGGAGGATTACCTCATCACCGCGCTCGCGCCGGCCAAGGTGATCTTGAACAAGCGGATCGTCTCGCGCATCGATGCCACCGATCAATTCACCGTGGGCGTTTTCGACGGAGCCACCTCGATCGGTACGGCGACCACGGCCGGCACCGCGCTCACCGCGACCACCGGCGAACTGCCGGTGGACGTGACCGGGCCCTACACCCTGCGCGATGCCAATGCCGGCGGATCGGCGCTGCTGCGGTACACGCCGAGCCTGACCTGCGTGGCCAATGCCGGAAGCACCGGCGCCGTACCCACGCCCACCGGCCCCACCGGCACCGGGCCGGCGGACTGGAGCATCACCTTCAACAACGGCAACGACCTGACCTGCACGATCACCAACACGCCCAATCAGGCGGACCTGGCGATCGCCAAGACCAATAACCGCACCGCCAGCGAACACGGGCAGGCGAGTCAGTACACCGTGACCGTGACCAACAACGGCCCGGGCACCGCCATCGGTGCGGTCGTCACCGACCCGGCCCAGGCCGGGTTGGATTGCCCGACCGCCAACGCGGTGACCTGCACCGGCGCGGCCGGCGCCTGTCCGGCCACGACGGCGACCGTCGGCGATTTGCAGGGAACCGGCGTGACCTTGGGGACGCTGGCGGTGGGCGCGAGCCTGACCCTGCAGTTCGACTGCGTCGTGCAGTGACGGCGCGGAGGCGGGCTTGCGATGACGCAACGCGAATTCACCGATTTTTTCGCGGCGCTGCAGTACGAGGATTCGCCGCATTTCTCCAGCGAACGCCTGTGCGAGTTGCTGGGGATCAAACGCCGCGAGTTGGCGGACATGTGCCGGCTGCGTCCGGAGCGTTTCCGGCTGGCGCCGATGTCGCCGCAGGTACAGCTTTCGCTGCGCGAGCTGGTGCGGGTGCTCGGCGCCGCCTACGACCGCTTCGACGACGAGCGGCAGCTGGTGTTCTGGTTCAAGAACTGTCCGATCGCGCCGTGCGACTACCGCACGCCGGCCGAGCTTTGCGCGCAAGGGCGCGCCGCGGACGTGCTCGAATGCCTGGCGACGCAGCGATGCTGAGCGCGGATCGCCGCGGCCCACCGCGCGCGGGGCGGCCCGGAGCGCGCGCATGAGGACGCTACGGGCCGTGTGCGAGGCGAAAGTGCGCGAGCTGTGCCGGCAGTGGGCGCTGGCCGTGTGCGAGGTCGGAAAGCCGCTGGATCCCGGCCGCTTCGACGATTTCTATGCCTGGATCGAACGCACGCATCCCGAGTACCTGCGCTTCAAGCCCAGCCGCAGCGTCGTCTACTGGGTCGGGTTCTGGTTCGAGCAGGAATGCGAGCGCGCGCAGATGCGGCGCGCCGGCGAATCCTGGCCGGTGGCGGAAACCAGCGAAGACCTCCAGGCATCGCCGTGCGCGGACGCCACGCACTGCGGTCCGCGCCGGGCGTAACGCGAACCCGCGCGCGCCACCGAACAGGGGATTGGTGTTCCTTCACTGGGAGATACCGTCATGTCGAAGTTGTCGTTGCTGGCCCTTTCCATGGCGATCGCCGCGCCGGCCGTCGCCGCGCCGCCGTCGCTGTTCCAATCGCCGCCGCTGCAGAAAATCGCGGCCGCCGCCGTTCGCGAGCAACGGGTGACGCTCAATCCCGACGCGCTGGAACAGGCCATCGTCGAGCGCGGGATGTGGATCGCCACGCCCTCGGGCCAGCGTGTGTTCGCCCGCACCTCGCGCCACCAGTTCCTGCCCGACGGGACCTTGCTGTGGGTGGGCAAGGTCCGGCTCAAGGACGCAAGCGAGCGCACGGTCATGGTCGCCAGCGGCAAGGACGCGTCGTTCGGCGCGCTGGTCGCCGAAGACGGTTCGCCGCTGAAACTCGACACGCGCAAGGGCGCGACCTATTTGATCGTGCCCGACCCCATGCAGGACGCGGATCGCATCAGCGCCGCGAAAGGCCTCAAAGCGTCGCCCGACTTCATCGAGGCGCAGCCGATGCTGGCAAGCGCCAAGGACGCGTTGCGGACCAAGATCGCGCTGGCCAAGACCGCCGGTCCGGTGGTGGACGTGTTCGTCGGCTACACGCCAGGGTTGGTGACGCGCTACGGTTCGCAATCGGCGGCGCTGACCCGGATCAATTATCTGGTTTCGGTTACCAACCAAGCGTTCATCGATAGTCAAGTCGATGCCACTCTGCGTTTGGTCGGCACCAAGCAGGTCGCCTACCCGGAGACCGAAACCAACTCGGCAACCCTCGATGCGCTCGGCGACCGAAGCGGGGTGGGGCCGTTGCAGGTGCTGCGCGACGCGCGTCGTGCCTCCGGCGCCGACATGCTTACCATCGTGCGTCCGTTCCTGACGCCGGAACACGGCAATTGCGGCTTGGCGACGGTCAACGGCAGCAATCTGGGGCCCTACACCACGGCATCCGGCGGCGGCGCGAACGCCGCGATCAGCGACGGCACGGACGACAACAGCACGACCTACTGCAAAGACACCACGTTCAGTCACGAGCTCGGCCACAATTGGGGCTTGGTCCACGATTCGGCCAACAGCGATAAGCCTGGGCCGTTTCCCTATACGTTCGGCTGGAAACGCGATCTTCCCGGTGGCGGCTTCTACACCCTGATGGCCTACGGCTCTTCCGGCCAATCGCCCGCGCCTTATTACTCCAACCCAGACATCTATCTGTGCAAGGGCCAGCCTTGCGGCGACGCCGGCACCGCCAACCAAGCGCGGGCTCTGCGCACCACCTTGCGCGTGGCCTCGGCCTTCAATCAGCCGCTGGACCCGTTGATCGACATCGACGGCGACGGCATGGCCGACCTGGTGCTGCAGAACGACGGCGCGATGGCCTTCATCCTGTATCGCGGTACTTACGCCGCTTACGGTGGCAAGCAGACGATGGGCGCGGGCTTCCGCCTCGTCGCCGCCGGCGATTTCAACGGCGACCACCGAACCGATTTCGTTTGGAACAGCGACGCCCGCGAGCCGCAGATATGGACCGCGCAAGCCGACTACACCTTCCAGACGACCGCCAAGTCGGTCACGTCCTGGGACGTGATCGGCGCGGCGGACCTGAGCGGCGACGGCAAAAGCGACATCTTGTTCACCAAACCCGGCGAAACTCAGTTGCGCGTGTGGGTGATGAACGGAACCAGCACTGCATCGGTCAAGTGTTTCGACATCACTGCGGGTTACCGGGTCGTCGCCGCGCGCGACTTCGACGGCGACGGCCTGATCGATCTGATGTGGGCCAACGCCGACCGCCGCCTGGAGTACTGGAAGAACAACGGCAATACCACGTTCACCATCGTCCAGACTGGGCTGCAGTACCCGCAGGGCTGGACGCTGGTCGGCAGCGGCGATTTCAACAACGACAACAAGGCCGATCTGGCTTTCGACACCAACGCCTTGCTGCTGTCGGCGGCGACCGTGTGGACCATGGACGGCGGCGGCAGGATCGGCACGCAATCGGTCAGTGGTCCGCTGCTCGAACTGCTGCACAGCCCGATCGCGGTGGATCGCTATGGCGGCGCCACCGCCAGCATGCTGTGGACCAGCGGCATTTTGCGCGATATGTGGATGTCGTTGAACGACGGCACCGGCGCGAACTACAACACCACGAGCGTCTACGGCTTCCCCTCCGATTCGTCGGGTTCGTTCTATCGCAATTATCCGGCCGGCTGGACGGTGTTCACCGGCGCGCCGATCGCGCCGTAGTGCGTGGCCAGGGGCCGTGCGACCGCGCGCTGCGCGGCGGCGGGCGCGCGGTCCCGCTTCTTGCCGCATGCCGAGGCGGCTTGGATTCGCCAGGCAAGGGCAGGGCGGATGCCGATTCAGTTCACAGCCGCGGGCTCGGGGCGGGTATGCGGGCAGGCAACTGTGGCGGCGTCTTGCGCACCCTGCGGCGACGATGCTTGAACCGCAGCTGACGATTTGCGACGAGCGAAGCAGCGTGGCGACGCAAGTCGCGACGGGCGGCGGGTTGCGCGGATAGACTAGCGCACACTCTTCCCCCGGAGTTTTTCAGCATGTGCGGAATCGTAGGCGCGATCGCCGATCGCGATGTGGTGCCGGTCCTGATCGACGGCTTGAAGCGGTTGGAATACCGCGGTTACGACTCGGCGGGCATCGCCGTGTTCGACGGCGCGCAGCTGCGCCGGGTGCGCCGGACCGGGCGCGTGGCGGAGATGGAGAACGCGGCCCAGGCCGAGGCGTTCAGTGCGCAGATCGGCATCGGCCACACCCGCTGGGCGACCCACGGCGGGGTGACGGAGGCCAATGCGCACCCGCACATCAGCTTCGGCGAACTGGCGGTGGTGCATAACGGCATCATCGAAAACCACGACGAGCAGCGCGAGCGGTTGCGTGCGGCCGGTTATGCGTTCGAATCGCAGACCGACACCGAAGTCATCGCCCACCTCATTCACTCCTATCTGAAGCAGGGCCACGACCTGCTCGCGGCGGTGCAGGCGGCGGTGCGCGAGCTGGTCGGCGCCTACGCGATCGCGGTGGTGAGCCTCAACGAGCCGGGCCGCTTGATCGCCGCGCGCATGGGCTGCCCGCTGCTGGTCGGCCTGGGCGAGGGCGAGAACTTCGTCGCCAGCGACGTGTCGGCGATCGTGCAGGCTACGCGCCGGGTGATCTTCCTGGAAGAAGGCGACACCGCCGAGGTCACCCGCGCCGCGGTGCGGGTGTTCGACATCGACGGCGCGCAGATCGAGCGCGAAGTGCATCTGTCCGACGTGTCGCTGGCCTCGCTGGAGCTGGGCCCATACCGCCACTTCATGCAGAAGGAAATCCACGAGCAGCCGCGCGCGATCGCCGACACCATCGAGGCGGTGATCGACAACAACGGCTTCAGCGCGTCGCTGTTCGGCGCCAAGGCCGACGAAGTGTTCGCCGGCGTCGAGGGCGTGCAGATCCTGGCCTGCGGCACCAGCTATTACGCCGGCCTGACCGCGCGCTACTGGATCGAGGCCATCGCCGGGTTGCCGTGCCAGGTCGAGATCGCCAGCGAGTACCGCTATCGCGCCGCGGTGGCGAACCCGAAG
>NZ_FNOG01000005.1 GCF_900106525.1 Lysobacter enzymogenes | reverse complement strand
GACGTGTCGCTGGCCTCGCTGGAGCTGGGCCCATACCGCCACTTCATGCAGAAGGAAATCCACGAGCAGCCGCGCGCGATCGCCGACACCATCGAGGCGGTGATCGACAACAACGGCTTCAGCGCGTCGCTGTTCGGCGCCAAGGCCGACGAAGTGTTCGCCGGCGTCGAGGGCGTGCAGATCCTGGCCTGCGGCACCAGCTATTACGCCGGCCTGACCGCGCGCTACTGGATCGAGGCCATCGCCGGGTTGCCGTGCCAGGTCGAGATCGCCAGCGAGTACCGCTATCGCGCCGCGGTGGCGAACCCGAAGCAGCTGATCGTGACGATTTCGCAGTCCGGCGAAACGCTCGACACGATGGAAGCGCTGAAGTACGCCAAATCGCTGGGCCACGACAAGACCCTTTCGATCTGCAACGTGCCCGAGAGCGCGATCCCGCGCGCGAGCAAGCTGGTGTACTACACCCGCGCCGGCGCCGAGATCGGCGTGGCCTCGACCAAGGCGTTCACGACCCAGTTGGTGGCGTTGTTCACCCTGACCGCGACCCTGGCCAAGCTGCGCGGCGCGCTCAGCGACGAACAGGAAGCCGAATACCTCGACGCGCTGCGCCACCTGCCGGGCAGCGTGCAGCACGCGCTGAACCTGGAACCGCAGGTGACGGCCTGGGCCGAGCGCTTCGCGCCCAAGCACCACGCGCTGTTCCTGGGCCGCGGCGTGCATTACCCGATCGCGCTGGAAGGCGCGCTCAAGCTCAAGGAAATCTCCTACATCCACGCCGAGGCGTACCCGGCGGGCGAGCTCAAGCACGGCCCGCTGGCGCTGGTGGACGCGGCGATGCCGGTGGTGGTGATCGCGCCGAACGACAAGCTGCTGGAGAAGGTGAAGTCGAACATTCAGGAAGTGCGTGCGCGCGGCGGCGAGATGTTCGTATTCGCCGACCTGGACAGCCACTTCGGCGAATCCGAACAGGTGCACGTGATCCGCACCCCGCGCCACGTCGGCGTGCTGTCGCCGGTGGTGCATGCGATTCCGGTGCAGTTGCTGGCGTATCACGCGGCGCTGGCGCGCGGGACGGATGTGGACAAGCCGCGCAATCTGGCCAAAGCGGTGACGGTGGAGTAACCGTCGTTGCGGCGCCGCGGGCTGGGGCTCGCGGCGCTGGGTGGGGGCGCGGCAGGGATAGCAACAGCAACAGCAACATCAAAATGGGTTCCGGCTTTCGCCGGAATGACGGCGTGAGGGAGTGCGGGGATCACGAGGCCGCACAACTCTAACTTCGTCATTCCGGCGAAAGCCGGAACCCATTTTGATTTTCCGCTCTTGCCCGCCGGCGACGTAGACACCCAGAGGCGCGGACCTCAATCGAACGTCGCCGCCATCAATCCGGCGTACTCGTGCAGCGCCTGCGCGCTGACGTCGAGGGTCCGCATCGACGGTGTCCATGCTCCCGTTCCCGGCGCCGCGTCCTCAGGCGGCGCCAGCGGCAACGCCGGCAAACCGGCGCGTTCGAACCATTGCAGCGCACGCGGCATGTGCAGCGCCGAAGTCACCAGGATCGTGCGCTTCCAGCCGCGTTCGGCGGCGATGCGCGCGCTGCGCTCGGCGTTGCCGCGGGTGTCGGCGCTGGTTTCTTCCAGCACCATGACCTCGCGCGGCACGCCGAGCTTGACCAACGCGTCGGCCATGATCCGCGCTTCGCTGACCCCGCGGGTGCTGGCGCTCGGCCCGCCGCTGAGCAGGATCGCCGGCGCGCGCCCGGCCCGCCAGGCGCGCGCGGCCGCGGCGACGCGGTTGCCGGCCAGTTCCGGCGCGTCGGCATCGCCGCGCTCGAAACCGCTGACCCGGCCGATGCCGCCGCCGAGCACGACGATCGCATCGGCCTGCGGCAAACCTTCGGCGCTTTGCCCCAGATAGCCGCCTTGCAGCGAATCGCGCAGCGCGTCGGCCGCGGCCGGCATCGACCACAGCAGCGACCACGCCAGCGCCAGCGCGCCCAAGGCGAGCGCGCAGCGCTGCCAATGCAGCACCCAGATCAGCGCGGCCAAGGCCAGCGCGACGGCGCTGGCGTTGAGCGGCTGGGTCAACCACGCGGCGGCTAGGGCGGCGGACATGCGCGGCTCACTCCGACGAGCGCAGCAGGCCGCGCGCGCCGTCGTCGTCGGCCAGCCGCGCCAGCGCGTCGCTCATCAACCGCGCCTGGCGGTCGCGCGAATAGGCCGGCGCGGCGGCGAGGCTGGCCTCGCGCAGCCGGCGCATGCGCTCGGGATCGTCGGCCAGCGCGGCGATGGCGTCGGCCATCGCGGCCGGATCTTCCGGCGCCACGCACACGCCGCTGCCGGTGCTTTCGACGATCCGCACCGCTTCGCCGCGCGGCAGCGCCATCAGCGCCGGAATGCCCATGCCCATGCCTTCGAACAGCTTGGACGGAATCACCGAGGCGAACACCGGCGTGTCGCGCAGCGGGATCAGCGACAGATCGCACAGCCCCCACAGCTTGGGCATCGCCTCCTTGGGCTGGCGCGGGATCATGCGCACGTTGGGCAGGGCGCGTTCGGCCGCCATCTGCTCCACCCGCGCGCGCTGCGCGCCGCTGCCGGCGAAGAAGAACACGATGCGCGGGTCCTCGCGCAGGCGCTGCGCCGCTTCGATCACGTGCTCCAGGCCATGCGCCATGCCGTGCGTGCCGAGGTAGCCGACCACGAACTTGCCGTCCAGGTCGTACTGCCTGGCCATCGCGGCATCGCGCGGCGCCGGCCGGTAGCGCTGCAGGTCCACGCCGTTGAGCACGACGTGGATCTTGTCCGCGTCCACGCCGCGCTGGATCAGCTCCTCGCGGAAGGATTGGGTGACCGGAACGATGGCGTCGGCGCTGCGGTACAGGAACATTTCGAGCTTCTCCAGCACCCGGATCGCCGCGCTGCGCTTCATCGCGCCGACCGCGGTGATCGAGGCCGGCCACAGGTCGCGCAGTTCGAACACGAACGGCCGCCGTTTGATCCGCGCCAGCGCCCAGCCGCCGAGCGCGCAGAAGAACTGCGGCGAGGTCGCCACCACCACGTCGTGGCGGCGCTCGAACAGCCCGGCGACGGTGCCGGCGGCCATGAAGCTGAGGTAATCCAGGGTGCGCTTGAGGAAGCCCTCGTTGGCGGTGATGTAGGTCTTGACCCGCACCACGCGGATGCCGTCCAGCGTCTCGACGCTGCGCCAGGCGTTGCGGTAGCCGGCGAACAGCTTGCCTTCGGGGAAGTTCGGCGCGCAGGTGATCACCGTGACCTCGTGGCCGGCGCGCACCCAGCGCACCGCGTGCTCGTAGGTGCGCGTAGCCGGGGCGTTGCCTTCGGGCGGGAAATTGTCGGTCAGGAACAAGATGCGCATGGGCTCAGTGCCCCCAGTCCAGGACCAGCGTGGCGGTGCCCACGCGCGGGTCGAGCGCGGTTTCGATCACCGTGCACGCGCGGCTCAGGCCGAAGCCGGGGTGGTAGCGGCTGGGCGTCAGCGCGTCGCCGGCGGCTTCGCTGCGCCAGCGCAGGCGCAGCTCGTTGTCGCCCTCGCCATCGCGGCAACGGATGTCGTGGCCGTCGGCGTCGAAGTCCGGATGCACGCGCAGGCGCGCCACCGCTTCGCCGAAGCGGCCTTCGATGCGGTCCTCGATGCGCAGCCCGCGCGGGGTCAGCACCCAGCGCCGGCGGTGCAGCGGCCGGCCCTTGAGCCGGCGGTAACCGTCGTGGGCGGCGCTGAGCCACAGCGCTTCGCCGTCGCGGCCGTGCGCGACCGCGCGCGGCCGGGCGCGGCGGGCGACGCGGAAGCTGCTCCACACTTCCGAGGAATCTTCGCCGTCGATCTCGACCGTGTTGTGCGCCGCGGTGCCGCGCTGCCACAGCCGCTGCGGGTCGATGTCGTAGCGCGAGATGCCGGCGTTGACCAGCACCCGCCGGCCGCGCAGCGACAGTTCGAAGCTCAAGGTGTCGGCGTGGGCGTGGCCGGGCAGGTAGTCCGGGCCGATTTCGCCGACATCGCAGATCAGCACCGCCTCGCCGCATTGCAGCCGCGCATAGCCCGACTGCGGCAGCAGTTGCAGCGGCTCGCGCGAGGCCGGCGGCGGCTCGATGGCGAGCGCGCGGGCGTAGTCCTGCAACTGCGCCAGGGTCGGCGCGATGCCGTGGGCGGCGTCGTTGAAGAAGGCGATGTCGCCGTCGGGGTGGGTCATCACCGCCAGCCAGCTCAGCATCGCCCGCGCCTTGTCGCGCCACAGCTGCACGTCGCGCTCGGGGAACGCGCCGGGATAGACCAGGGCGAGCTGGACCAGGTCGAGCAGGTCTTCGAGCAGGATCGCGTGGTACATCGGGCTGCGCTCGAAATGGCCGCCGTCGGCGAGGATCTGCTCGCCGATCTGCGCGCGCAGGCCGTGCAGCCCCAGCTCGCGCCAGCGCACCGCCTCGGAGCCTTCGAAGAACGCGCCGGCGAACAGCAGCGCCTTGTAGTTGGCCCACAGGTGGTTGCCGAGCAGATGCCGCTCCAGCCGGCCGCGCAGGAACCGCACCTGGGTGGCGAGGCTGTCGAGCGCCGCACGCGCGCGCGCCGCGTCGCCGAACAACTGCCCGCCGCAGCGCCATTTGATCCAGTTGACGATGCGCAGCGACAGGCAATACGGCTCCCAGCCGTTGCCGGCCGGCGGCGGGTTGTCGGCGATCCAGCGCGCGATCAGGTCGCGGTGCCAATGCTCGCGCGAGGCCGCGCCGCAGGCGTTGAGATCGTCGAAGTAATGCAGGTTGTACAGCCACAGCTTGGGCAGGCGCGCGCTGTTCCAGTCGTTGGCGCCGATCTCGTGTTCGTCGTTGAGCAGGCGGAAGCGGGTCGGCCCCAGCATCGAGGCTTCGCGCGCGCAGGCGATCCAGCCGCGCTCGAACGCAGCCATCTGCGGCGCCGGCGCGTGCGCGACGCGCGGCCGGTGCAGGCGGTGCCAAGCGCGGCCGTAGATCTGCACCGGGCGCAGATGGCGCACGGTATGCCACAGCCGCGGCAGGCGCGTGGCCAGGCTCATGCGGTCGGCTCCGGGCGGCGGCGAGGCGTCATACCGAGGCGTCCAGTTCGATCGTGACGCGCGCGACTTCGAAGATTTCCTCGGCCGAAATCGGCGGCGGCGCCTCGCCGCGCGCAGCGCGCATGAACGCCTGCGCGCACGCGGCCTGGCCCTTGTCCTGGCTCCACAGATTCATCTTGTTGAAACCCGGCCAGCCGTAGCCGTGCAGCTTGCGGAAGTTGTCCAGCGCCAGCACGCGGCCGGCGGCGAACACTTCCAGGCGCTCTTTCGGGAAGCTCTTGTGGCCGTTGGCGAGGTAATGCACGGTGCCGAAAGAACCATCGGCGAAGCTGAGGTTGAAGCTGACCCGGTCGCTGCGGATGCCCACGCCGGGCACGTTGCCGACCGCGGTAAGCTGGTGGCCGACGATGGGTGCTCCGGCGAGGAAGCGCAGCAGGTCGACGAAGTGGCAGGCCTCGCCGATCAGGCGGCCGCCGCCGGCCTGCGGGTCCTGGGTCCAATGCTCGGCCGGGATCGCGCCGGCGTTGACGGTCATGACGAAGCTCTTGGGCTCGCGCACGCCGGCCAGCAGCTGATGCATCTTCTGCACCTGCGGGGCGAAGCGGCGGTTGAAGCCGACCATCAGCACCGGCGGGGTGCCGTACACGGCCTGTTCGCCGTGCGCCTTCTCGATGGTCTGCAGCTCTTCCAGGGTCAGGCACAGTGGCTTTTCCACGAACACGTGCTTGCCGCGGCGCAGCGCCTTGAAGGTGAGCTCGGCGTGGCTGGCGTGCTGGGTGGCGATCACCACCGAGCCCACCGCCGGATCGCGCAGCACTGCGCTGGTGTCGGTGCTGGCGTGGCCGAAGCCGAACTTCTTGCCGAAGTGGACGCTGCCCACGCCGTTGGCGGTCACCACCGTGTGCAGGCGCGCGCCGGCCTTGGCGAAGGCGGGGATCAGCACGCGGCCGGCGTAGTTGCCGGCGCCGATGAAGGCGACCGCGTTGCGGTCGGCCTTGTCGCTGTGCTCGCGCGCGTCGCTGGCCACGCTCAGCGGGATGTGGCGGCGGATCAGGTGATCGGCCATTTCCTCGCCGCGGCCGTAGTCGAGCACGATGCCCAGCGACGGCCCGCCGCCGCCGAGCACGCCGTAGGCGGCTTCGGCTTCGGCGATGGGATAGCGGTGCGACACCAGTTGCTGCACCTGCAGCGCGCCGGCCGCCATCATGTCCAGCACCGCTTCGAAATTGCGCTGCTCGGTCCAGCGCACGAAGCCGACCGGGTAATCGTTGCCGCGTTCCTCGTAGGACGGGTCGTAGCGGCCCGGGCCGTAGGAACACGAGACCTGGAACGACAGTTCCTTCTCGTAGAAGTCGGCGCGCGACAGCTCCAGCCCGGTGACGCCGACCAGGACGATGCGGCCGCGCTTGCGGCACATGTGCGCGGCCTGCGACACCGGCTCGTTGCTCTTGCTGGAGGCGGTGATGATCACCGCATCGACGCCGCGCCCGCGCGAGAAACTGTGCGCGGCCGCGACCGGGTCTTCGCCGCGCGACAGGTCGACGGTTTCCGCGCCATAGCCGCGCGCCAGCGCCAGCTTGGCCGGGTCGAAGTCGATGCCGAGCACGCGGCAGCCGTGGGCGCGCAGCAACTGCACGGTGATCAGGCCGATCAGGCCCAGGCCGGTGACCACCACGGTTTCGCCGAGCGTGGGCTGGACCAGGCGGATGCCCTGCAGGCCGATGGCCGACAGCACGGTGAAGGCGGCGGCCTCGTCGCCGACGTCGTCGGGGATCTTGGCGCACAGGTTGACCGGCACCGCGACCACTTCGGCGTGCTTGCCGTTGCTGGCGACGCGGTCGCCGATCTCGAACCCGGTCACGCCCGGGCCGACGCCGATCACCGTGCCGACGTTGCAATAGCCCAGCGCCAGCGGCTGATCGAGCTTGCTGCGTACCGCGTCGAGTGTGGTGGCCAGGCCGTCGGTGCGGACCTTTTCCAGCACCATGCGCACCTTGTCCGGCTGTTGGCGCGCCTTCTGCAACAGGTTGGCCTTGCCGAACTCGACCAGCATGCGTTCGGTGCCGGCCGAAACCAGGGTGACGTGGCTGCGGATCAGCAGTTGCCCGCGGCGCAGCGCGGGGGCGGGGACGTCGGCGACTTCGGTGCTGCCGTCGCGCAGGTTTTGCAGGACTTGATGCATGGCGGTTCCGGGATTTCGATGCGGGGGAGAGGAACGCTCGGGGGCGGGCGCGCTCAGGGGCGTGGCGGAGCGGGGCGGTTCGACGCAGGGCGGTTCGATGCGGGCGCGGCGGAAGCGGGCTTGGCCGACTGGATGAAACTGCGGGTGACCGGCACCCAGTCGCGCTCGCCGCCGCTGACGCGCTTGCTCCAGATGACCGCGCCGTCGGCGGCGCGATGCAGCTGGTCGAGCTGGAATTTCCAGTAATCGGAAGCGACGAATTCGCCGTCGCGCGGAGTCTTGTCGTGGTACTGCGGCCACACGAACGGCAGCACCGGCTTGGACGGATCGAGCTTGCGCGAAGCGGCGATCATGTTGTCCAGGCGCCGGCGCCAACGGTCGCGATCGTCGTCGACGGTGTAGAGCGAGGGGAAGAAAATATCGACCGACTTGGCCAGTTCCTTGCCGCGCACGGGATCGTTCTTGTCGATCGAACCGGGGAAACCGTAGTAACCGATCTGGCGGCCGGGCGCGGCTTCGCGAGTCCAGCGCGCCAGGGTCTGCAGCTTGTCGAGGTTGATCGCCGACAGCTCGGGGTCTTTGGCCAGATTGATGTGTTCGAAGTCCAGCACCAGCGGCCCGGGATTGCCCAGGCTGGCGCGCACCGCGTCCTTGTAGCGCCGCTCGTCGGGCATGGTGCCCTTGGCCAGTTCCGGTAACTGCGGCTCGCCGAGCAGGTTGGAGCGGGCGATGTCGAGACTGCGGTCGTCGCCGTCGGTGTACTTGGTGTTGTTGTAGAGCTTGAAGTCGCGCGCGGACGCGGCCGGCGCCAGCGCCAGCGCGCACAGCAACGCGGCGGCGGACAGCGCGCGCAGGGTTGGCGAAACGGGGGGAAGGTTCATGGTGTCAGCTCCGCGCATTCGGCGATCACCCGCGCCATCGCCGTGTCCCAGGCCTCGTAGCGCATCTGGCGCAGGCCGTGACGACGGGTTTCCAGCAGCGAACGGTCGGCGTCGATGCGCAGCAGTTCGCGCGCCAGCTGCGCGCCGTCGCCGTAGTCGGCGAGGAAACAAGCCTGGCGCTGCTCGAACGGGGCCGAGGTGAACAAACCGGGATTGGTGAAGAACGGGATTTCCAGCGCCGCGCAGTCGAACCATTTGTTCGGCTCGGCCAGGCGGTTGATCTCCAGCGCCGGGTCGTAGAAGGCCAGCACCACGTCGCAGCTCAGCAGCATCGCCAGCGCTTCCTCGTTGCTGACGATGCCGCGGTAGCGCTCGCCCAGGCCGTCGGCCAGGCGCTGCGCGTCGGGCCCGAGCAGGCGCCCGGCGGCGACGAAGTCGATCTTGCCGGCGCAGGCTTCGACCGCTTCGCGCATCATCGCGGCGCCGCGCTCGGGCGAGATTAGCCCGCTGACCAGCACCCGCAGCCGGCCGTCGCGCGGCGGCAGCGCCGCGGCGATCTGGCGGGCGCGGGCGATGGTGTCGGTGTGCGGGGTGTTGCGCACCACCCGCACGTTGTCGCTGTCGTTGCCTTCGGTGCGCGAATCGCCGGGCACCACGTGCAGTGCGGCGCGGCGGCCGACGAAGCGTTCCAGCAGCTCGATGAAGCGCTTGACCGGCGCCGGCCAGGCGTAGCTCTTGGACAGTTTGTCGCGGTCGAGGAACACGTAGCGGCAGCGGCGCAGGCTGGAGACCAGCGCGCAGGGCAGCGCGGCGTCCAGGCGCGAGCAGAAGTACACGCCGGCGCGCGGCTGGGCGAACACCCGCGCGGTCAGCCACAGCACCCACAGCGCATAGCCCAGCGCGTTGACCGCGCCGCCGCCCCAGGAGCCGAAGCTCAGCAGCACGCGCACCTTGGGCAGGTCGCGCGCTTGCTTGTCGCGGCTCCAGATCCAGAACTCGTAAGGCACCTGGGCGCTGTCGAGCACTTTCGACAGCTTCGCCAGGTACGGGTTCTTCAGATAGGGATTGCCTTGGCCGAGGATGATCGCTTGCATATCGAGGATTCGAAAGTGGCGCCGGGTCAGTGGGCGATGGGCTGGGACGACGCGGGAACGGGGCGTTGGACGTTCGCGGTACGCACGACGAACGCGGTGGACAACGCATAGAACACGCACAGGTACAGTTCTTTCGGGCTGGTGATGTCGCCGCTGAACATGGCGTTGGCCAGCGAGTACAGCGACAGCGCGCACAGGAAGGTCGCGACCAGGTCGCGGCCCTGGCTGCGCTTGGCGCTGCGGTACAGGCGCGCGATCGCGTAGACGATCAGGGCGAAGAAGAACACGGTGAAGATCAGGCCCGGTTCGATCAGGGTTTCGATCAGCAGGTTGTGCGGGTAGGGCTGCAGCGCACCGCTGGCCTCGAACGCGCCGAAGCCCTGGCCGAACAAGGTGTCGCGCAGCATCGAGAACGACACTTCGTACAGGTTCATGCGCAGCACGTCGCTGCCGCTGTAGTTGCTGACCACCAGACTGGCCAAGCGGTCCTTGATCCCGTCCGGCGCCATCACCGCCGCGGCGACCGCGAGCAGCACCACCGCCAGCCCCGCCGCCCACACCTTGCGCGAGAGCAGCAGCGCGCCGCGGTTGGTCAGCACCAGCAGCACGCCCAGGCCGAGCAGCAGCGACAGGATCGGGCCGCGCGAGCCGGCCAGCACCAGCGCCGCCACGCACGGCAGGATCAGTGCGATGCGCAGCGCCTGCCGGCGCGTATCGGTGAGCAGGCGCCAGGCCAGGAACATGATCGCGGTGCCGGCCGCGCGCGCGATCCAGATCGGATTGCCGTCGCCCTGCATCAGCCGCTGCGCGCCGGCGTCGGCGCCCTTGTTCATCGCCAGCGCGGCAACACTGAGCAAGAAGCACAGCGCCACATAGATCTTGACGAACTGCTCGGCCGCCGCGCCGCGCAGCACGAAGCAGGCGCAGTAGGCGCAGAACACCAGGATCAGATAGAACTTGAGTTCCTTGGGCCGGTGGCCGATATGGGTGTCCAGGTAGGCGATCTGGGCGAACGCGATCAGGCACACGATCACCGGCAGCAGGCAGGCGAAGCGGTTGAGCCCGCTGTAGGACAGCGACAGTCCGCCGAGCACGATGGTCGCGGCGATGGCCGCGTACTGGACCAGATCGGTGTCCACGGCGAAGAACACCGAGGCCCAGCCCGACAGCAGGAACAGGCCCAGGCAGGCCGGTGCCAGCAACAGCTTGGGCGCGGGAATCCGCATCGCAGCCGATCCGTCCTCAGCCCGCTCGCGCGCCGGCGAGCGCGGCGGCGTGCGCCTGCGCGGCCTGCTTCAACGCGGCCTGCTCGACCGGGCCGACGCCGGCGCCGCGGGTGGCGCGCTCGACGTACTCGGCGACCGAGCCGACGATCTGGCCCGGATTGCCGATCACGATGCTCAGCGGCGGAATCGTGCCGCGCACCACCGCGCCGGCGCCGACGATGCAGCCCGCGCCGATGTCGGCGCCGGGCATGATGATCGAGCCGGTGCCGATGAAGGCGTGGCGGCCGATCGAGATCGGCTTGATCCGCCCCTGCGGCTTGTCGAATTTAAGCCCCAGCTCCTTGGCCACGGTATGGATCGCCCAGTCGTGGGTGAGGATGCGCACGTTGCTGGAGATCGTGCAGCCCTGGCCGAGGCGGATCAGCGAATAGTCGGTGCCGTCGAACCAGATCTTGGCCGACAGGTAGTTCGGCCGTTCCTCGATCTGCGCGCCTTCCGAGCGCAGGAACCACGCGTACAGACGCGTGACCAGGCCGGGCTTGATGAACCAGCCCAGGCGGATGAGGCTCAGCACGATGGCTTTCTTGAGCAGGCGAAAGGCTTTCATGGGCTTGCTCCTATCAAGTCTTGCTTTGCGCCGCGGACCAACGCAGTTCGCGGCGGTTGCAGGTGGCGAAAACGATGAGTTGCACGCTCGAGGCGACGGCGTAGGCGACCGCCACGCCGGTCGCGCCGGCGCCGAGCTTGAGCGCCAGCGCCGCCGCGCCGATCAGGCTGGCGGCGAAGGCGGCGTTGCCGATCAGCAGCACGCCGGGGCGGCCGTCGGCGGTGGCCTTGCGCATCAGGATCGTGGTCGGCGCGGTCGCCACCGCCGACAGCAGCAGCCATTGCAGCGGCACGATCGCTTCGGCATAGGCCGGAGCGAAGCGCGCCACCGCGATCGGCGCGGCCATCGCCAGCACGCCGGCGATGCAGGCGGTGACCACGACCAGCAAGGCGATGGACTGGCGCAGGGTGGCAGCGGCTTCGTCGCGCGCGCCGCGCACGATCGCCGCCGACAGCATCGGCAGCGCCGCGTTGGCGACCACCCCCATGCCGAACAGCAGGATCGAGCGCGCCTGGTTGCCCAGGGCGAAATGGCCGAGTTCGGCGTCGCCGTGCGCGCTGTGCGCGAGCATCGCCATCGACAGCCAGATCGCCGGCATGGTCAGCAGGCCCGACAGCGAGGACGGCAGGCCCAGGCGCCAGACCACCGCCCAGTCCTCGCGCGTGGCCGCCGACCACGCCAGGCGTTCGCCGTGCTCGCGCCGGTAGCGGCGCAGCACGCGTTCCTGGCCGATCACGATCAGCCATTGCGCGGCGATCGAGCCGTACACCGCCCAGCCGATGTCGCGCTGGGTCGCCGCGCCCCACATGATCGCGAACACCACCGGCGCGGTCAGCAGATTGGCCACCGCCTGCTGCTTGACCTTGTGCAGCGCCAGCGCCACGCCGTTCTGGATCGCGCCGACGAAGCCGGTCAGCACCAGCAGCGAAGAACTGGCGTAGACCACCGCCAGGTCGCTGGAGCCGCCGAGCTTGACCGCGAGCGGATACGAGCAGGCCAGCAGCAGCGCGGCGAACACCAGCGAGGCCAGCACCGCCGAGCCGTACGAGACGGTCAGCGCGGCCGACACGCGTCCCTCCCCGGACGCGACGGCCTCGGCCACGATCTTGGTCGCCATCTGGCCCAGGCTCAGCGCGCAGAAGGTGGTGAACAACAGCGCGGTGGTCTGGATCAGGGTGAACTGGCCGAACGCCGCCGGGCCGAGGTAATGCGCGGCCGCCAGCACGCCGGCGAACAACGCGCCGCGCGAGGCCATCGCGCTGACCGCCGACAGGCTGGCGGTGCCGATCAGACGCCGCATCATCTTGCAGGGCTTCCGCAGCCGGACCTGGAACCGGGCGCTGTCGCGCTCAGGTCCAGATGCCCTTGGTGTCGACGATCTTCATGTGCTTGGGCATGACGTGTTCCTTGAAAGGTTTGTGATCGACCAGCAGCACCGCGATGTCGGCCTCGCGGCTGGCGGTGGACAGGTCGGACAGCACCACGTTGGGCGCGCTGAGCTTGGCCGGCAGGACTTCGATGTGCGGCTCCACCGCCAGCACCGTGCCGGCGTGGCGCTGCGCCAGTTCCACCGCGATGCCCAGCGCCGGGCTTTCGCGCAGGTCGTCGATGTCGGGCTTGAAGGCCAGGCCGAACACCGCGATCTTCAGGTCCTGCGCCTGCTTGCCGGCAGCCTTGGCCTCGTCGATGGCGGCGTCGATCTTGTCCATCACCCAGCCGGGCTTGCCGTTGTTGACCTCGCGCGCGGTGCGGATCAGCCGCGCCTCGTTCGGGGCGCTGTCGACGATGAACCACGGGTCCACCGCGATGCAGTGGCCGCCCACGCCCGGGCCGGGCTGGAGGATGTTGACGCGCGGATGGCGATTGGCCAGCCCGACCAGTTCCCACACGTTGATGCCGAGCTTGTCGCAGATGATCGACAGCTCGTTGGCGAAGGCGATGTTGACGTCGCGGAAGGCGTTCTCGGTGAGCTTGCACATCTCGGCGGTGCGCGCGTTGGTGACGATGCACTGGCCGCGCACGAAGCTGCCGTACAGATCGGCGGCGCGCTGCGAGCAGCGCGGGGTCATGCCGCCGATGACGCGGTCGTTCTCGATCAGTTCGCGCATCACCTGGCCCGGCAGCACGCGCTCGGGGCAGTGGGCGACGTTGACGTCGGCGGCTTCGCCCGCGTGCTGCGGGAAGCTCAGGTCCGCGCGCGCATCGGCCAGCCATTGCGCGAGCTGCTCGGTGGCGCCGACCGGCGAGGTCGACTCCAGCACCACCAGATCGCCCTTGCGCAGCACCGGCGCCAGCGCCTTGGCCGCGGCTTCGATGTAACCCAGGTCGGGCTGGTGATCGCCCTTGAACGGCGTCGGCACCGCGATCAGGTAAGCGTCGGCGTGTTCGGGCGTGGTGCTGGCGCGCAGCAGGCCGCCGTCGACCGCAGCGCGCACGGCGACGTCGAGCGCAGGCTCGACGATGTGGATCTCGCCGCGGTTGATCGTGTCCACGACCGAGGCGGTCACGTCGACGCCGATCACGCGCTTGCCCGCCGCGGCGAACGCGGCGGCGGTGGGAAGGCCGATGTAACCCAGGCCGATGACCGAGACGGTGTCGAAACTCATAAAGGCTCCAGTGGTCCTGCGTGGGGCAGGGGTGCTCAGGGATGCGTGATCAGCAATGCATGAACCCGCGCCGTCGCGCCCGCCAAGGGCGGCGACGGCGCAGGTGGGGGACTTACGCGGCCAGCAGCGAGTCTTCGCGGCGGAACTGCGCCAGGGCGGCGACGATGCGCTGGCAGGCCAGGCCGTCGCCGTAGGGGTTGTGGGCGAAGCTCATCGCTTCGTAGGCGGCGCGGTCGCTCAGCAGGCGGCTGATGCCTTCGCAGATCAACTCGCGGTCGGTGCCGACCAGGCGCACCGTGCCGGCGGCCACCGCTTCCGGCCGCTCGGTGGTGTCGCGCATCACCAGCACCGGTTTGCCCAGCGACGGCGCCTCTTCCTGGATGCCGCCGGAGTCGGTGAGGATGATGTAGGCGCGGTTCATCAGGTACACGAACGGCAGGTAGTCCAGCGGCTCGATCAGATGCACGTTGGCGATCCCGCGCAGCACGCGGTTGACCGGCTCGCGCACCTGCGGGTTCAAGTGCACCGGATAAACGATGTCGATCTCCGGATGGCGCAGCGCGGTGTCGCGCAGCGCCTCGCAGATGCGCTCGAAGCCGCCGCCGAAGCTCTCGCGGCGGTGGCCGGTGACCAACACCACTTTGCGCTCCTCGCGCAGGAACTCGAACTTGGCCGCGATGTCGCGGCGCAGTTCCGGCGTGCGTTCGATCCGCACCAGCACGTCCTTGAGCGCGTCGATCACGGTGTTGCCGGTGATGGCGATGCGGTCGTCGGGGATGCCTTCCTCGCGCAGGTTGCCGCGCGACAGTTCGGTCGGGGCGAAGTGGATCGCTGCCAGCGCGCCGGTGAGCTTGCGGTTGGCTTCTTCCGGCCACGGCGAGTACAGGTTGCCGGTGCGCAGGCCGGCCTCGACGTGGGCGACCGGAATCTGCTGGTAATACGCCGCCAGGGTCGCGGCCATCGTGGTCGAGGTGTCGCCGTGGACCAGCACCACATCGGGCTTGAGCTCGGCCAGCACCGTCTTCATCCCGGTCAGGATCGCGGTGGTGACGTCGGTGAGGTCCTGCTTGGGCTTCATGATGTTGAGGTCGAAATCCGGCTGGATCTCGAACAACTGCAGCACCTGGTCGAGCATCTGCCGGTGCTGGCCGGTGACGCATACGCGCGCGTCGAAGCGCGGATCCTGGGCCAGCATCTTGGCCAGCGGCGCCATCTTGATCGCTTCGGGGCGGGTGCCGAACACGCACAAGGTCTTGATCGCCGGGCCGCCGAGTTGGACCGAGGCGGCGGTCGCGGGCATCGGCGGCAGCGGTGCGAAGCCGCCGGCGGCGGCGTTTTCGCCGAGCGCGCCGCGGGCGTAGGCGGGCGCGCCGTTCGCCGCAGGCGCGGAGTCGCGCCCGGGTTGGCGCGCACCGCGGCCGTCGCCGAGCGGGCCTTGCGGCGCGAACGCGAGCTGGCGCGGCGGGCGCGGCAGCCAGTTCGGCAGCTTGTTGCGGTCGCCGTTGCTCAGGGTCAGCGAGTACACGCCGAGCATGGCGAAGAACGCGGCCAGCCCGAGCAGGATCGGCAGGTTGCGCAAGGTGTAGCCGATCGCGACGAAGGTGCAGGCCAGGCCGACGATGGTCAGCAGCGCGGTCTTGGGCGAACGTTCGCGGTCGAGCAGCAGGTAGTGCAGGTGCTGGCGGTCGGGCTTGAACGGCGACAGCCCGCGGCGCACGCGCCGGTACATCAGGTTCAGCGTTTCCAGCAGCGGCAGGGCGATGCACCACACCGCGTCGGCGGCGTCGATGCGGCTGGGGCCGCGCTGGCTCAGGTAGATCAGGCTCCAGGCCATCACATAGCCGATCAGCATGCTGCCGGCGTCGCCCATGAACACCTTGCGCCCGCTGATGCCGCCGAGGTTGACGAACAAGAACGGCAACAGCGCCACGAACAGCAGCGCCAGGCTCGGCAGAGCGCCCTTGTCGAGCACGTTGCCGCGGTCGAACAGGAAGATCGCGCCGATGCACACCAGGGCGATGCTGGCGGCGAGCCCGTCGATGCCGTCGAGCATGTTGAAGGCGTTGATGGTGCCGACCACGGCGATGACCGTGACCGGTACGCCGAGCCAGCCCAGGTGGATCGGCCCGGTGCCGAACAGATCGCCCAGATCGTTCAGCCATACGCCGCTGCCGGTGATCATCAGGCCGACCGCGATCGACTGGATCAGCAGGCGCGAGCGCACGCTGAGGTCGCGCGCGTCGTCGAGCGCGCCCAGCGCGACCACCAGGCCGGCGGTGGCCAGCAGGCTCATGCTGTAGCGGTCGCCGAGCTGCAGGTACAGCGCGCCGGCGAGCAGGCCGAGGAAGAAGCTGATGCCGCCGATGACCGGAACGGCGCCCTTATGTTGCTTGCGGGCGTTGGGCCGGTCGACCAGGCCGAGCCTGGCGGCGCTGGGATACAGCGCGCTCATCGACAATGCAGTGACTGCGACGCTGAGCGCGCCCGCAATGACGAATTGTTCTTTCATCATGACCGTCGTTTCCAAGGTAAGTCTTCGGTAGACCCATCCGACGACCGCCCCCTTCGGTCAATACGTGTGTCGCTGCGCCGATCCTTGCGCTTGCCCGCCGTTTCGGCCGGACGTTGCGGTGCGCCGTCAGCCGGCGCGCCGCCTGTGTCTTCGCCTGCATCGTGCGAGCGCGTCGGCCGTTGCGATGACGCTCGGGCGTGCGTTGCTTGCGGATGCGGAAAAAACGTTTCGCTGTCTTTCGCCGTGAGCTTTCGCTTCGCTGTCGCACTCTCGGCGGACGGCATCGTGCCACTCTTGCGTTGCGAAATACTGTGCGCCCGTAAGTCGTTTCTCGATGGGATTCAGGAACCGTGAGTGGTTGCGCATCTGCAATGGTTCGGAAATTTTTCTATGCCAACGCGAGTGCTTGACATCGCATTGCGCATTCGACGCATAAGGCAAAAATCGCGGGAATTTTGGTGATTTCGCGTGGGCGACGGCAGGCGCGCACGCGCACGCGCCGTCGAGCGCGCGCCATGCGCTCGATGAGCGGCCGCGTCCGGTGCGGATGGTTGCGATGGAAATCATCGAATGCTTTCCTCTCGCGCAAAAGAAACTTGCTTGCCGGCGGCTAGGCGCCGGCGCGGTACTCGTAGCCGTAGGCGTAGTGGGTGTCGTGGCGGCGTTCGACCGCGTTGAACACCGCGCCCTTGAGTTCGATGCCGTTCTGCTCGAAGCGCTGCATCGCCAGCGCCAGCTCCTTGGCCGGGTTCAGGCCGAAGCGCACCACCATCAGGCTGGTGCCGGCGTGGCGGCCGATGATGGCCGAGTCGGTCACCGCCAGGATCGGCGGCGTGTCGACGATGACCAGGTCGTATTGCAGCGCCGCGGTCTTGAGCAGCGCGCCCAGTTCCGGCCGCATCAGCAGCTCCGACGGATTGGGCGGGGCTTCGCCGCGGGCGATGAAGTGCAGGTTGTCGATCGGCGTGCGCCGGATCGCGGTGGCCGCGTCGATGCGGCCGGCGAGCAGGTCCGACAGGCCGTTGCGCGGATCCTGGCCGAGCACCTTGTGCAGGCTGCTGCGGCGCAGGTCGCCGTCGATCAGCAGCACGCGCTGGCCGCCCTGGGCGATGGTCGCGGCGAGGTTGGTGGAGACGAAGGTCTTGCCGGCGCCGGGACTGGAGCCGCAGATCATCAGGATGTTGTTGCTGGCTTCCAGGCGGGCGAAGTGCAGGGCGGTGCGCAGGCTGCGCATGGCCTCGATCGCCAGGTCGTTGGGCGCGTCCAGCGCCAGCAGGTGCGGCTTGCCGTTGCCGCCGCCGGCGCGCAGCTTGCGCCCGGCCTTCTCGTGGTCGCGCTGGTAGGCGCTCATCGGGATCGAGGACAGCACCGGCAGGCCGATCTGTTCGATCTCCTGCACGTGCTCGACCCCGCGGTTGAGCATCTGCCGCAGGAACACGTAGCCCACGGCCAGGAAGCCGGCCAGGAAGGTGCCGATGGTGACCACCAGCGCGCGCTTGGGTTTGACCGGCTGGCTGGTGTCGACCACCGCGCGGTCGACCACACGCGCGTTGCCGACCGTGCCGGCGCGGGCGATGTCGAGCTGCTGGGCCTGGTTGAGCAGGTTGGTGTAGGTGAGCGTGCTGACCTGCACTTCGCGGGTCAGCCCGATCAGTTCCTGCTGGGTCTGCGGCAGGGTGCCGATGCGGTCGTTGATCTTCTGCTTGCTCGCCTCCAGCTCGCCGATCTGCGCCATCAGCGCCTTGTAGGCCGGATGCGCGGGCGTGTAGCGGCGGGTCACTTCGGCCTGTTGCAGGCGCAGCTGCGAGATGCTGGTGTCGAGCGAGACGATCTGGTCGAGCAGCGACTTGGCGTCGAGGGTGATGTCGACAGTGTGCGCCTGCGACTGGTACTGGGCCAGGGTGTGCTCGGCCTTCTCCAGGTCGCGGCGCACGTTGGGCAGCTGCTTGTTGACGAACTCCAGGCTGCTGGCGGCCTCGGCGGAGTTGCGTTCGATGTTCTGGCGGATGTACTGGCGGGTGATCGACTCCAGCGTGGCCTGGGCCAGGTCGGGATCGCGCAACTCGTAGCTGAGCTGGATGATCCCCGAATCCTTGGCCTTCTCGCTGGCGGTGAGGTTGTTCTGCAGCGCGGCGATGATGCCCAGGCGCGAGAGCTTGGTCAGTTCGAAGCGCATGCCCGGATGGGCCAGCAGGCGTTCGACCTTGAGCCGCGCGCCGCCGCCGACCGCGAGCTGGCCGGCGTCGCCGCCGAGCAGGCGCTGGTCCTGGTCGTCGAACAGTTCGAAGCCGCCGTCGGCGCCGGCGATCAGGGTCAGCGGCTTGCCGATCAGATCGTCGGGCACTTCGAGTTCGGCGATGTCGAGGGTTTCGCCGCCCCAGCCGTAGCGGTTGAGGCCGAACCACGGCGCGGCTAGTTCGTTGCCGGTGGCGGGCTGGAAGCGGCGCGCGATGGCGGCGCCGAGCACGGGGAAGTACGCGGGCTCGATCTGCAGATCGAGCTTGAGGTCCTCGACCGCCTTGCCCAGCACGGTGCGCGAGGTCAGCAGCGAAATCTCGGTCATCGCCTGCGGCGCCGAGTCGGTCAGCGCCTGCGATACCGCGGTGAGGCCGGGCAGGGTCGGGGTCTTGGACTCCACCTGCACCATCGCGTTGGCCTGGTACACCGGAGCGGCCAGCAGCGCGTAGGCCGCGCTCAGGGCGAAGCCGAGCGCGATCGCCGCGCCGATCAGCCACTTGTGGTCGAACAAGGTGCCCAGCAGCGCGGCCAGGTCGATTTCGTCGCTCGCGCCGGCGTCCTGGCGCGGGCCATGCGTGGTGGAAGCTGCCGCCATTGGGGGGAAGGCCTTGAGTGAAGTGGAACGGCGCGCCCGTAGGCGCGTCTCAAGCGGAACGCGAACGTGCCCGCAACTGCGAGCGCGCCCGCAAACGCGCAGCGCTCAGACGCGCGCAACGCTCAGAAGTACGCTTTCCAGCGATTCACGCCCGAATCGATGAGCTGGTAGGCGCGCTCGAAACTCTCGCGCGATTGCCGATAGGGGTCGGGAATGCTGGTGTTGTCCAGCCATTTGCCTAGCAAGTAGGTTTTTCCTCTCGCGTGTGGGTACGAACGGAGCACGGCCTCGCTGTGCCACGGCTCCATCGTGAGGACCAGATCGGCCGCATCGATCATCGAGCGGTCCAACTGGCGTGCGACATGGGATTGCCCACTCAATCCCTGTCCGGACAGCACGGCCTGTGCTGTGGCGTCGATCGGATGGCCGGCCAGGGCCTTGAGCCCGGCGGATGCGACCGTTACGTTTTTCAACTCGCGACGCAACAGTACTTCCGCGGTTGGACTGCGGCAGATGTTGCCGACGCATACGACCAGAACATTTCGGAACACGCTTGAAACCTGTCGTTATGAGCCGTCCGTGCCGCGTTGCGCTGGCTGGCGCGGTGTTGCGGATCCGCCCCCCGACGGGTCCGCGACGAGGCGGCAATGTATAGAGCAGGTCATGACACGGTCAACACGAACTCCACACGCAAGGGCCAAGTCGTGACGCGGATCACCCCGCCGCTTTTTGTTTTGTTCAAGCGCTGCGCGTTTTTCGCAACACTTCAACGCGAACGTTAAACATTCGTTCTCGTTCGGCGATGTTGGCATCGTTCCTGCATTGCATCGTGTTCGTTGCGGCCTCGCCGCGGCCGCTTTGTCGAAACCTCAGCTGTATCGAGGTCGCGCCATCGGCGAAACGTGATGCGTTTCCGCGGTGCGTGCGTGACAGCGATGCGCATGGGCTGGCTATACTGCGCGGCACGGGGGCTTGGCCATTACTGACTGCGACGCTCACAGCCCCATGCCGCCACTTCGCATCGACACATCGCCCCCGCACGCCGCCGCGCATCCGCGCCGCCGCGTGCGGCCCGCGGCGGTTTCGCGTACAGGCCCGCCGCCGCTGCGACGCGCTGCCTCATCGCGTGTCCCCTCATCGCGCATCGCACCGTCCCGCGTCGAATCCGCGCGGCCGCGGCGCGTTCCCATCGTGTTTCCGCTTTAGAGAATCTTTCCGCATGATCAAGATTTCGGGCGTCGCGGCCTTGGCCGCCATCGTCGGACTCGGCGGCTGCGCGTTCGCGCCGGGCCAGTTCATTTCGCCCGGGCAGTTCGCCCGCAGCGGCCTGGCCCAGGACGGCCACATCCAGATGGTGGCGATCACGCCGACGTTCCTGTCCGCGCAGGAGCGGGTGGAAACCTCGGTGCCGATCGAGCTGTTGTCGTACCAGCCCGAGGCTTACCGCATCGGCCGCGGCGACACCTTGTACATCACCATCTGGGACCATCCCGAATTGACCTCGCCGGCCGGCACCCAGCAGCAGACCGCGGCCAACGGCCGCCTGGTGCGGCCCGACGGCACCTTGTTCTATCCCTATGTCGGCATGATCCGCGCCGAGGGCCTGACCATCGAGGAGCTGCGCGCGCAGATCACCACGCGCATCGCCCATTACGTGCAGAGCCCGCAGGTCGACGTCAGCATCATCGATTACGGCAGCCAGCGCGTGACCTTGCAGGGCGCCTTCGTCAAGACCGAGCGCCAGTCGATCACCGCCACGCCCTTGACCCTGGCCCAGGCCATCGGTGCGGCCACGGTCGATCCGATCCGCGCCGACCTCGCCGGCTTCGTGCTGACCCGCGACGGCCGCCAGTACCGGCTCGACCTCGACGAGCTCAACCGCGGCGGCTCGGTGGCCAAGGACATCTACCTCAAGGCCGGCGATCACCTGTTCCTGCCGTACAACGACCGCAAAGAGGTGTATGTGGTCGGCGAGGTGGTGCGGCCGCAGGCGATGACCTTCAAGACCACCGACCTGACCCTGACCCAGGCGCTGGGCCGCGCCGGCGGCCTCAATCCGCTCACCGCCAAGGGCCAGGCGGTATACGTGATACGCGGAGTGGAAAGCCAGGAGAAGCAGCCGGCGACGATCTTCCACCTCGACGCCAAATCGCCGGCGGCGTTCGCGCTGGGCAGCCAATTCCATGTGCGCGCCGGCGATGTGGTGTTCGTCGGCCCGGCCGGGGTGACCCGCTGGAACCGCTTCGTCAACCAGTTGCTGCCGCTGTCCAACATCGTCAACAACGCCGCCAACACCCAGGACCTGCTGGATCGCTGACCGCGGCGCGGCTTTGCGGCGTGTGGCGTCCCGCGCGCGCGGCGCCCGCTCGCCGCCGGGCGGCGACGCGCGCGCTGCTGCGGCGCGCGCTTGTCTGTTAAGTTTGGCCGTCTTGCGCCGGCGTGCGGCGCGAAAGGGAGCGGCGAGACTTGGAAGGCGACTACGCACAACTGCGCACGGCCGGGGTCGACCTGGGCGGTCTGATGACCGTGCTGGGCCAACACCTGTATTCGACCCCGCTGGTGGCGCTGCGCGAACTGGTGCAAAACGCGCACGACACGATCGTGCGGCGCCGGCTGGAAGACGCGCAGGCGCCGGCGGCGCCGCGCATCACCGTCAGCGGCGACCTCGCCGCGCGCACGGTGCGGGTGACCGACACCGGCACGGGCCTGACCGATGCCGAGATCCATCAGTACCTGGCCACGGTCGGCGTCGGCTACACCCGCGGCCTGCGCCAGTCCGGCGCCGGCGAGGACGAGCTGATCGGCATGTTCGGCCTGGGTTTCCTGTCGGCGTTCGTGATCGCCGAGCGGGTCACCGTGCACACCACCTCGTATCAGCAGCCCGGGCGCGGCTGGCGCTACCAGTCCAGCAACGGCGAGCAGTACTCGCTGACGCCGGCGCCGGCGCGCGAGGTCGGCACCGTGGTCGAGCTGCTGCTGCGTCCGGAGCACGCGCGGCTGGCCGGCGAGGACTATCTGGCGCGCGTGCTCGGCCGTTACTGCGCGCTGCTGCGCGTGCCCATCTACATCGGCAGCGCGGCCGAGCCGGTCAATCCCGAGCCGCCGCCGTGGCGCGACCCGGACGCCGGCAACGAACATCCGGTGCAGGCGCGCAAACGCCAGTTGCGCTTCGCCAGCCGTTTCGAGTCGCAGTTCGAGCCGATCTGCGCGCTGCCGGTGGCCGCGCCCGAGCACGACCTGCGCGGCCTGCTGTGGGTGCAGGACGGCGGCACTTACGGCAACAGCGACAACCGCAACCTGTCGGTGTTCGTGCGCGGCATGCTGCTCGACGACGACGCGCGCGAGCTGCTGCCCAGTTGGGCCGGCTTCGCCGGCGGGGTGATCGAATCCAGCCGGCTGATGCCCACCGCCAGCCGCGAAGACCTGCAGCGCAACGACGCCTATCGCGCCGCCCAGCACGCCATCGCCGAGGCGCTGATCACCGGCCTGGCGAGCCTGGCGCGCGAACAGCCCGAGGCGTGGCGGCGGATCCTGGCGCGGCACAACGAGGCGCTGCTCGGCGCAGCGTTGTGCGATGCGCGCCTGTTCGAGCTGCTGGCCGGGGAAGTGCGCATTCCCAGTTCGCACGGCGAACTGCGCGCCGGCGCGCTGCGCCGCGACGGCGTCATCCATGTCGGCCTGGGCGGCGGCGGCTTCGAGGACATGCTGTTCCGCATGCTCGGCGTCCCGGTCGCGCGCGGCGACCGTTACGCGGTGCTGCCGTTCCTGCGCCAGTGGGCGCAGCGCCACGGCGGGCGCCTGATCGAGATCGGCACCGAGCAGGGCAACCGCCAGTTGTTCACCGAGCAGCCGCTGCCGGCCGAAGAGGTGGAGTGGCTGCGCGAAGCGCTAGGCGACGGCGAGCGGCTGGTGCCGGCGCGCTTCGCCCCGGCCGAACTGCCGCTGATGGCGGTGCCCGACCGCGAAGCCGAGCTCAAGCGCCGGCTGGAAAGCGACGAGGCCGACAAGCGCATTTCCATGACCGCGCTGCGGCTGGTGCGCGGCTTCACCGCCGGCATCGACGGCTCGGCGCCAGCGCGCTTGTACGTCAATCTCGACAATCCCGCAGTGGCGGCGCTGCTGGCGACCGCGCGCCGCGATCCGGCCGCCGCGGCGCCGGCGGCGCGGTTGCTGCGCGCGGTCAAGCAGTTGATGGACAGCCACAGCGAACACAGCGAAGCCGACGGCCAGGAGCCGCGCCTCAACGGCGCGCTCGCCGCCATCGGCGAAAGCGCGTTGCGGCTGCTGCCGCCTGCGCCAGAGTCCTGATGCCGGCGGCCGGCGTTCGCCGCTGCAGCGCAGGCCGGCCGCACCTGTTTCTCCCAACCCATTCGCCAAAGCGACACAGCCAGACGGGGACCCCGATATGGACATCTTTCAGTGGATCGAAGACCTCAGCGATGAACTCAACGAAGCCGGCCAATACCGGCTGGTCGAGCTGATCAACCGCATTCCCAACGAACTGCACGAGAACCATCCCGAGCGGGTCGAGGCGATGCTGCCGGAGGCGCTGGCCGCCGCGCGCGCGCTGCAGCACCCGTGGCTGGAGGTGTTCTTCCGCCATTGGGGCCTGCAGAACCGCATGCGCAACCTGGCCGAGGGCGAGAAGGCGTTGCCCGAAGCGGTGGCGCTGCTGGAGTTCGCCCATCGCGACCAGACCCAGCAATGCCCGCAGTCGGTGTGCGTGACCCAGGACATCGCGATCTGCTACGGCAACGTCGACGGCCCGGGCTGGGTGCCCGAGCGCCTGGCGGTCAGCGAGGAGACGCTGGCGCGGATCGAGCCGAGCCGCAATTGCTACGACTGCATCAGCCGCGAGTACGCGCTGGCGCTGATGGACGACGAGCGCGCCGCTGAGGCGGTCGATTACCTGCAGCGGCAAGCGCAGAACATGCGCCGCGACGGCGCCGAGCCGGGCGTGGCCTATCGCGAGACCCAGGCCGCCGCGCTGTTCCGCGCCGGCCGCCTGGAGCAGGCGCTGGCCGAACTGGCGGCGATCGACGCCGAAGACATGCTCGACGACGACGACGGCGACCGGCTCAGCCGCCGCACCTTTCGCGCGCTGATCCTGGCGCGCATGCAGCGCATCGACGAAGCCTGGGAAGCGCTGCCCGAGTACGGCCCGCTGATCGTGCCGCTGCTGTATCCGCGCTGGTCCGAGGCGATCGCGCTGATCGCGCAGGCGCGGCCGGAGCACAACCACTGGCGGCTCGGCCGCCTGCTGATGTCGATGGCCGCGCACATGGACCAGGTCGGCGCGCACCGGCGCTGCATCGAACTGGCGCTGCGCCACGGCGAACTGGCGCTGCTGCGCAACGCGCCGTGGAGCGCGCGCCGCGCGCTGGAGCTGGCCCGCGGCCATCTGTCCGGGCTGCGCGCCGATCTGGGCGCCGCGGCGCTGATCGACGCCTTCGCCGCGCGCGTGGACGCCGCCGCGGGCGGCGAGTTCGCGCTGCCGATGCCGGCCGAGCAGGTCTACGAACACGTGCGCGGCAACGAGGGCTCCGATCCGGAACAGGACATGGAGCTGCTGCAGGCCGCCTACGCCCAGCGCCGCGACGACGGCGCGCTGGCCGGCCTGCTGGCCTCGGCGATGCTGGCCTGCGGCGCGCGCGCCGAAGCGCTGGCGCATCTGTGGGAGTTCGTCGGCCGCCATCCCGGTTCGGAAGAATCGCCGGCCGGGCAACTGCTGGAACAACTGCTCGACGGCGACGACGCCGGCGCCCAGGTCGAACGCCTGGCCGCGCTGCTGCAGCCGCAGCGCGCGGCGTTCGCGCACTGGTGCCGGGCGCAGCTGGCGTTCCGCCATTCGCGCTGGCGCGAGGTCGGCGAACACGTGCAGCGCCTGCTCGAGGCCGCGCCCGACGCCGACGGCGCGCGCCGGCTGTGGGCGCGCGCGGCGATGGAGGAACGCGATTTCGCCCAGGCCGTGGGCCTGTATGCGGAACTGGCCGAACGCGCCGAGCAGCCCGGCGGCGACGATTGGGACCTGATGTCGGCCGCCAGCGCCGCCGGCGACTGGGACGCGGTGCGCCGCGCCGCCGCGCGGCTGGGCATCGAGCTCACCGGCAGCGAGGGCCCGGTGCGCGAAACCTGGGGCTGGGTGCGGGTGCGCTACGAGCGCGACGGCGAAAGCTACGACTGCCTGGCCCGCCGCACCGGGCCGGTCACCGCGCAGGTGGCGACGGTGGCGCCGCCGGGCCGCACCCAGCACGTGCGCGACGAAGTCGTGTTCGACGCCGCGCCGCTGGAGCAGGCGCCGGAGGACGAGGCCGAACGCGAGCGCTGGCTGGCGCCGTTCCGGGTCGTCCACACCCTGCATCGCGCCGACTACCGCAGCTGGTTCGTCGACGGCGCCCACCCCGGCGAACCCGCGTTCGAAGCCTTGTGCGAAGCGGTGGACGCGCTGGACTGGTCGCTGTGGGTGCGCAGCGGCGACGACTACCGCGTGCGCGATCCGGCCAGCGAAGAAGAGGGCGCGCTGGCCGGCGTGTTCTTTTTCCTGGCCACGCCGCCGCAGCTGGCGCCGGTCGAGATCGACCGCCGCCTGCACGAACTCACCGCCGGCTGGGAGCACCCGCTGAGCTGGCAGCAGCTGGCCGAGCAGGCTGGCGCGGATGTGTCGCGGCATGAGGCGGTGGTCGAGGCTTACGGGCTGTAACGACGCAGGAGCGCTGCGCCGACGGCGGATAGCCGCCGGCGCGCACTGCGGGCGCCGGCGGTTCGCCGTGCGCCCGCCGGTGTATACGCTTCGCTGCGCTTTCCGCCCGGTGCGCAACGCGCCGGGCGAGGGGCAGGACCACGGCCGGCGCCGCGCGCCCGGCTATCGATCAATGCTGCCGCATACCGCCCCAGGCCGCTGCGGGACGCAAAAATCGCCACGCATCATCGCAACGCCTGCGACCGAACCGGCCCAGACTGACGGCTGCCGGATGCCTCATCGCGCCCGCGCAAGCGCCGGGCCGCATGCGGCGTGAGCCCCGGCGGTTCTTGTTACATTCGTCCCGCGATCCCGTCGCCTCCGCCGTCCCCGGCGGACCCGCCGCGACGGCGCGGACCGCGCAAGCCGGGCCCTCGTGCATGCGCGCGAGCGCGCCCGACAACTTCAGTGTTCGCACAAGGAGCAGGAATGGAAGACCTGTATTGCGACGACGCGCCCGCGTCGCCGGTGGAGTGGTCGGCGCTCGCGCCGTTGCTGCGCGAGGCTTTGGGCGAGCAGGCCGCCGCCCGCGCCGGGCTCGGCAGTTTCGTCCAGCTCGGCGGCGATTCGCTCGCCGCCATGACTTTCGCCGCGCGCCTGCAGCGCGAGCATGGCCTGGACGTGTCGCTGAGCGATCTGCTCGGCGGCGCGCCGCTGGCGCAAGTGCTGGCCCAGGCGCGCGCGGCGCCGCCGCACGCTGAAGCGGACACGCAAGCGCACGCCGCGGCGCAGGCCGAATCCGGCACCGCGGTGCCGCTGGGCCAGGAAGCGATGTGGGTGTCGGAACTGGCCCTGGACGGCCCGCCGCACCATCTGGTGTTCGTCGCCGCCATCGACGGCGCGGTCGACATCGCGGCGATGTCGCTGGCCTTCGACGCGCTGGTGCGCCGGCACGAAGCGCTGCGCACCGCGCTGCGCCACACTTCGGAAGGCCTGCGCGCCGAACCCTTGCCGGGCCATCGCGGCGCGCTGCGCGTGCTGCATGCGCAGTTGGACGAAGACAGCGAGGCGGCGGCGCTGGCGCGGGCGCACGCGCTCGGCCGCGAACTGGCGGCGGCGCGTTTCGATCACGCCCACGAGCCGGCCCTGCGCCTGGCCCTGGCGCGCTTTTCGCCGCAGCGCCATGCGCTGCTGCTGTGCGCGCACCATCTGCTGCTCGACGGCTGGGCCATCGGCCTGCTGCTGCGCGAACTGTTCGCGCGCTACGACGCGGCGCTGCGCGGCGATCCGGCCTTGCCGGGCGACGAGCGGCCGGCGCCGACCTTGCAGGCGCTGCTGCGCTGGCAGCAGGCCGAATGCGAGGCCGGTCGCCATCGTCGTCAGGCCGGGTTCTGGCGCGAGCGCCTGGACGAGGTGCCGGCGCTGGTCGAATTACCGTGCGCGCGGGCGCGCCCGCCGATCCAGAATTCCGCCGGCGAGCGCTGGCGCTTCGACCTCGGCGCCGAACTCAGCCAGCGCGTGCGCGCGCTCGCCGCGGCCGCCAGCACCACCGATTTCGCTCTGCTGTTGTCGGGTTTCGCTCTCGCGCTCAAGCGCCACACCGGTTTGAGCCGGTTCCCGCTCGGCGTACCGGCGCCGAACCGGCCGACGCCGGAGCTGCAGTCGCTGATCGGGCTGTGCAACAACATCGTGCCGGTGGTGTTGGAGATCGACGAGGACGCCGACGCGGCGATGCACGCGCGCGCGGTGCAGGCCTCGCTGGCCGCGGCGCTGAGCCACGCCGGCCTGCCGTACGCGCAGATCCTGCAGGCGGCCGGCGCCGGCGGCGAGGCCGCGTTCAATCCCTACGTGCAGGTGGTGTTCTCGATGCACGACCGGCTGATCCCGCACGAACTGCGCGCCGGCGGCGCGCGGGTCGCGATCGAAGACGGCTTTGGCGGCCGCGCTGCGTTCGACCTGACCGTGTTCGTCGAGCGTGCCGATCCGGCCTTCGCCGGCGAGATCGAATTCGCCAGCGCGATCTACGATGCCGCCGCCGTCGCCAACCTGTTCGAAAGCTGGCGCGCTGCGCTGGAGGAATTGACCGCGGCGCCGCAGCGGCCGGTGCAGGACGCGCGCGCGATCTCGCCGGCGCAGCGCGCGCTGCTGGACCGGCTCAACGACACCGCGCGGCCGCTGCGCGAGATCGCCATCGAAACCGCGTTCGCGCAGCAGGCGCGGGCCACGCCCGACGCGCCCGCGGTCGAGGACGGCGAACTGCGGCGCAGCTACCGCCAGCTCGAACGCGACAGCGCCTTGCAGGCCGCGCGCTTGCGCGCGGCGGGCGTGGGCGAGGGCGATCACGTGCTGCTGCGGCTGGACCGCTCGTATGCGGAAATCGTCGCGCTGCTCGGCGTGCTGCGTTGCGGCGCGGCCTATGTCGCGCTCGAACCGGATCCGGCGCCGGCGCGCCTGCAGGCGATGTGCGCGGCGCTGCGCCCGCGCGCGATCCTCGCCGCGGCCGGCGACGCCGTCGCCGCGCAGGTCGCCGCGCCGCGGGTCGAACCTTGGTGCGAGGCTTGGGATGGCGAAGACACGCCAGCCATCGGTCCCGATTACGCCGGCGGCGAGCGCGTCGCCTACGTCGCTTTCACCTCGGGCACCACGGGCACGCCGCGCGGCGTGCGCGTGCCGCATCGCGGGGTGATGCGTCTGGTCGATGAGCCGGGCTACTGCGAAGCCGGGCCCGGACAGCGCATGTTGCGCTTCGCGCCGTTGGCCTTCGACGCCTCGACCTTCGAAGTGTTCGCGCCGCTGGTGGCCGGCGGCTGCGTCGTGGTGCATCCGCCCGGCCTGCCGACGCCGCAACAGCTCGGCGCGTTCCTGGAAGAGCGCGGCGTGACCGCGGCCTGGCTCACCGCCGGGCTGTTCCGTCTGGTCGCCGATTTCGCCGCCGACCGCCTCGGAACGCTGCGCTGCCTGCTGGCCGGCGGCGACGTGGTGCCGGCGGCGCAGAGCCGCCGCGTGCTGCGGCTCAACCCCGGCCTGCGCCTGGTCAACGGCTACGGCCCGACCGAAAACAGCACCTTCACCACCGTGCACCGCGTGGACGATGCCGACGCGGTCGGCGACCCGCTGCCGATCGGCGTGCCGCTGGCCAACACCACGGTGTGCGTGCTCGACGAACGCGGCCGCGAATTGCCGCCCGGCGCGCTCGGCGAACTGCACACCGGCGGCGCCGGGCTGGCGCTGGATTACCTCGGCGATCCGGACCACACCGCCGCGCGCTTCGGCCATTTCTGCAGCGACCGGCCTGGACGGCTGTACCGCACCGGCGATTTGGCGCGGATCGGGCCGGAGGGCGTGGTCCACTTCCACGGCCGCCGCGATGGGCAGGTCAAGATCCGCGGCCATCGGGTCGAACTGGAAGACCTGCGCCGGGCGATCCTCGACCTCGCCGGCGTGCGCGACGCCACCGTGCGCGCGGAAACCGGCGACAGCGGCGACAAGCGCCTGTTCGCGGCGGTGGCGCCGGTCGCCGGCGTCGCCGCCGATGCGGCCTTCGTCGACGGCCTGCGCACGCAGTTGAAGCTGAGCCTGCCGGGCTACATGCAGCCGGCGCGCTGGCTGGCGCTGGAGACGTTGCCGGTGACGCGCATCGGCAAGGTCGATTGGCGCGCGATCCAAGCGCTGGCAGCGGCGCAGCCCGCATCGCCGCCGGCGCAGGCTGCGGCGGCGCGCGCGGACGAGCCGCGCCGCGGCTGGCGCGGCGAACTGGCGCGGGTGTTCGCCGAAGTGCTGGAGCTCGAACGCGCCAGCGACGAGGACGATTTCTTCGACCTCGGCGGCGATTCGCTGCGCGCCGCGCGCCTGCTGGCGCGCATCCGCGAAACCTGGGACGCGCAGATCAGCCTGCGCGAGTTCTATCCGACCCCGACCCTGGCGCACCTGACCGATCTGGTCGCGCGGCGGGTGGAGGTGTCGGCATGAGCGCGATGCTGCAACGCTGGCGCCGCGCCGGCGACGCGCCGCGCGCGCGCCTGTACGCCTTCGCCCATGCCGGCGCCGGCGCGGCCGACCTGCGCGCGTTCGCCGCGCACGCGCCGGCGTGGCTCGACGTGGCGGCGGTGCGCCTGCCCGGGCGCGAGCGGCGCGTCGCCGAACCCTTGCCGCAGTCGCTGGCCGCGGTGGTGGACGAAGCGGCGGCGACGATCCTCGGCGAGTGGCGGACGGATCTTCCGGTGTTCCTGTTCGGCCAATGCGCCGGCGGCCTGATCGCGTTCGAGACCGCGCGCCGGTTGTGCGCGCAAGGCGCGATGCCGGCGGGCCTGACGCTGTCGGCGCCGCCGAGCCCGGACCAGGATTTCGCCGGCGCCGCGCAGATCGCCGCGTCCGCCGATTTCGCCGCGAGCATGAACGCGATGGGCGCGCTGCCGGACGAAGTGTTGGCCGATCCGGTCCTGCTCGATGTGGTGCTGCCGGCCTTGCGCGCCGACTTCGCCTTGTTCGAAGGCTACCGCAACCGCGCCGACGCGCCGCTGCCGTTGCCGGTGCTGGCCGTGGCTGGCGATGCCGATGCGCTGTCGCCGTTCGCCGCGCTGGCGCAGTGGCGGCCGCGCAGCGGCGGCGGCTTGCGCGCTTGCGAAATCGGCGGCGGGCATCTGCTCGCCGCGGAAACGCCGCAGGCGTTGATGGCGCTGGTGGCCGGGTTCGCGCTGGAGCGATTGCCGGAGCAAGAACCAGCGCAAGAGCCTGCCTGACTCGGCGTGCGGTCTGGCGGCTACCGTGTCACCGATCCGCGCCACGGCGGTGCGTCGCGCCGCCGCGCGCCTGGGCATGGAACTCAGCAGCAGCGGCGGCCCGGTGCGCGAAACCTGGGACTGGGTGCGGGTGCGCTACGAGCGCGACGGCGAAAGCTACGACTGCCTGGCCCGCCGCACCGGGCCGGTCACCGCGCAGGTAGCGACGGTGGCGCCGCCGGGCCGCACCCAGCACGTGGCTTTAAGATCGGCCGAACAAGGCTACTTTCGGCTTCCGCTGAGCGGTAGGTCGGGACCGACGTAAACCTCTTAGAGTCGAAATCCTCCACGCTTACGTCTCAGGGACGGTATGGACGAGAAAATTGCGAGCACCATCGATAGGCTCAAAGACTGGAAACAAGTTTCTCAGTTCGAGTCGAACGCGAGATCATCCGGGCGCATGACCGAAGAGATGGGGCGAGCGCTGCACGGGCGAGCGCTTGTATTGGCGCAGGAGGAGGTAAAGGCGGCGACCGGCTTCGAGTTAACGGGGTTGAGCGAGGCTGAGGCGAAGATTCTCAAAGCGATTACTGAGTACGTCGCACTAAAGCGGCGTGGCGGGAGCAATGCTAATCGCACGCTCGAACAGGTCAAACGGCGTGGATTCATCGGCGCTGCAGAGGTCTCTGTCGAGAAGGCGAAGCCGACACAAGGGTTTCTCGAGTTGTCGCAAGCCGGTCGAGGAGATCTTTCTTACGAGAACATCGTCGTACAGCACCCTGGGGAGTTCTCGGAGAGGACGCTTTGGTATGCGCGCAGGACGTTGAGATTGGGGGGCGAATCCGAGCAGGCTCCGGCGGACATTGCCGGCGTTACGCAATCCAGAACCGAAGCGATGTTGTTGTGGCTGCAGGAGTTGGCGGAGGAGAATGCCGGCCGGCTCCCCGAGTTCACGAACGCCGAACTTGCGAACGCCATTGGCTTGGATGGTATGGGGCGCTTCGGACGTTCCCAGGGCAATATTCAGTCGCGCATCGATTTTGCTTGCTTCAAGTCCGGCCTTCCACCGCTGGGGCTGGCAGCGGCTGCGCCGTTCGATGATGCGTGGCAAAACGATCCCGGCGATTGGGAGTTTCCTGTAGCTGCAATGCAGGTAGCGGCGAGGAAGCGGATATGGACCGCGGACGACTTTCAGCGTGTCCTGGAGCGCACAAGGACGCTGCAAGCCATCATCCATCCGCTATGGCGAGAAGCCATGGCATCCAGCAACGAAAGCGTGCGTACCTGGGCGTTCGGCATGGCTTGGCCTGAAGTCCCCCAGGACGAGGAGCAGGCCGCGCATAAGCAACCTAGGTGGGCGAAAGATGAGCTGATTTTGGCTTTGGATCTATACCTGCGCAACCGCGCGTCACCGCCGGATAAGCGAAGCCCCGAGGTCGCCGATCTCTCCGCTTTCCTCGGCCGCCTAGGAAGAGTGCTCGGGAATTCGCAGGGGGACACTTTCAGGAATGAAAACGGCGTTTACATGAAGATGATGAATTTTCGGCGGTTCGACACCGAATTCATCAAGCATGGGAAAGTCGGGCTCTCCAAAGGCAACAAGGACGAAGAATCCATTTGGAACGAGTTTTCGGCATATCCCGAAAAGCTGCTGGCAGTAGTCGCTGCGATCAGAGCGACTTTGGAGCTTGCAGAAGCGGGTGGCGAACTGGATCGCGATGAGGACGGCATTGAAGAGGCTCCGGAAGGGCGTCTTCTGACGAGGTTGCATCGCACCCGGGAGCGCAGTCGCAAGCTCGTCGATCAGCGCAAGAAGAAGTTCCTCCAAGCTCATGGGCGTCTTTTCTGCGAAGCTTGCGGTTTCGATTTCGCTAAGGCATACGGGGAGGGGCTCGAGCAAGTGATCGACTGTCACCATACCAAGCCGGTTCATACGTTGGTCGAGGGCGATACGACCCGTTTGGACGACCTTGTGCTTCTTTGTGCGAACTGTCATCGAGCTGTGCATTCGTGCCGCCCTTGGTTGTCGATGGAGCAGCTAAGGCAGCGGCTGCAACGCGGCTCGTAGAGTGGGGCGCGTTTTTCGTTAGCGCGGTGGGCGGCCGGCTACGAGCCCAATATCGACGAAGTCGCCGCTGCGAGTTGTTCGTTTGGTTATCTCGGACTAGCTCTGCCGTAGCGCATCGCAAGGCGGGGTTTCGCGGAGAGATTCCGCAGGTCGCCAACAGACCGAAAAATAGTGCAAAAATTTCTGAAACCGATCGCGCGGTTGCACCGGGACCCCGCGCCCGTTAGCGTGTGGACGATTGGCATATGCGACGCTCCCAAGCCTGCCCAGCCTTCGTCTTCTGGACTTCTTCATGACCTCACGCCGTCGTTTCCTGCACAGCTCGCTGCTCGCCGCCGGCGCCGCCGCGCTGCCGGCCTTGCCCGCGCTCGCCGCTGCCGATGCCAAGGCCGCGCCGCCGCCGGCGCCGAAAGCCATCGATGGCGCGCGCGTGGTTTCGACCTGGGACTTCGGCGTCGGCGCCAACCAGGCGGCGTGGAAAGTGCTGGGCGAGGGCGGCGCGGCGCTGGACGCGGTCGAGGCCGGCGCGCGCTGGGCCGAGGCCGACCTGTGCAACGCCACGGTCGGCCGCTGCGGCAATCCCGACCGCGACGGCGTGCTGACCCTGGACGCCAGCCTCATGGACGGCGACGGCCGCTGCGGCGCGGTCGCCGCGCTGGAAGACATCGCCCATCCGGTCAGCGTCGCGCGGCGGGTGATGGAGCGCACGCCGCACGTGTTGCTGGTCGGCGCCGGCGCGCAGCAGTTCGCGATCGAACAAGGTTTCCCGAAAGAGCCGCTGCTGACCGACAAGGCGCGCGCGGCCTGGAACGAATGGCGCAAGACCTCGAAGTACCAGCCGGTCATCAACGCCGAACGCCTGGACAACGCCAAGCCGGGCGACAAGCACAACCACGACACTCTCGGCATCCTCGCCATCGATCGCGCCGGCAAGCTCGCCGGCGCCTGCACCACCAGCGGCATGGCCTGGAAGCTGCACGGCCGGGTCGGCGATAGCCCGATCATCGGCGCCGGCCTGTATGTCGACAACGAAGTCGGCGCGGCCACCGCCTCGGGCGTGGGCGAGGAGATGCTGCGCAACGCCGCCAGCTTCCTGGTGGTGGAGCTGATGCGCCAGGGCCGCAGCCCGGACGAGGCCTGCCGCGAGGCGATCGATCGGGTGGTGCGCAAGCGTCCGCAGGCGAGCAAGACCTTGCAGGTGTGTTTCCTGGCGATCAACAAGCACGGCGAGGTCGGCGCGCACGCGCTGCATCGCGGCTTCGTCTATGCGGTGTGCGATGCGGGCAAGCGCGATGCGTTGCTGGATGCGCGGTCGGTGTATGCGACCGAGCAGACTTGAGGCGGCTGTCGTGCGTGCTTTCGCGGCGATTTCGCGTATGGGCGTTAGGTTGGGTCGGACGGAATTGAGGCAAAGTCCTTGAACGCGATCGATAAACCGTTATTGGAAATTTCTGCCGGCTCTTTGACCTCCGCACTGGCCGCGCAGGACGGCGGCGCCGACCGCGTGGAGCTGTGCGACAACCTCGCCGAAGGCGGCACCACGCCGTCCTACGGCGTGCTGGCGGTGGCGCGCGACCGGCTGCGCATTCCGCTGTATGTGCTGATCCGCCCGCGCGGCGGCGATTTCCTGTTCGATGCGGCCGAACGCGCGGCGATGCTCGCCGACATCGAGGCCTGCGTGCGGCTGGGCTGCGATGGCGTGGTGATCGGCGCGCTCGATGCCGACGGCGAGGTCGATGCGGCGGTATGCCGCGAGCAGATCGCCGCGGCCGGCGCGCTCGGCGTCACCTTCCACCGCGCCTTCGACGCCGCGCGCGATCAGAGCCGGGCGCTGGAAGCGGCGGTCGCGCTGGGTTGCGAACGCATCCTCACTTCCGGCGGCGCCGCCGATGCCTACACGGGCGCCGCGCGCATCGCGAGCCTGGTCGAGCAGGCGGCCGGACGCATCGCGCTGATGGCCGGCGCCGGCGTCACGGTCGACAACATCGCCGAACTGGCGCGGCGCACCGGCGTGCGCGAGCTGCACGCCTCGGCCAAGGGCCCGCGGCGTTCGGCCATGCGTTACCGCAACGAAGCCCTGGCCGGGCTGTCGCCGGACTGGAGCCAGAGCGATGCGCAGCGGGTGCGCGCGCTGGCGGCGGCGCTGCGCGGCTGAGCGCATGGGCTGCGAGTACGACGCGCTGCCCGACGATCCGGCGGCTTATCGGCGCCGCCGCGCGCAGTTGATCGAAGCGGCTGCGGGCTTACCGAGCGTCTGCCGCCGCGTCGGCGAACGCGAGCTTTGGCTGCGCGATCCCGCCGGCCCGGCCGAAGGCTGGGACGAGGCGCAACTGGTGTTCGGCGACGACTGCGTCCGCCTGGCCTGCATGACCCCATTGAGCGCAGCGGTGCGCGCGGATCTGCGCGCGTTGCCGCAATTGCTCGGCGGCGCGCGTTTCCTCGACGACGACGGCGAGGCGGCGGCGTTCTGAATCGGCAGTTCGGCGCGGGCCCGGCCCGGGGGCGGGCGCGTCGCGACCCGCGTCCGCGCAGCCGACGCCCCGGCCGCGTGCCGGCGGGCGTAAAGCGGCCGACGGCGGTCGCGGGTACGCCCGTGGTCGCAAGGGTTACGGCCCGCCGAGGCGAAGGTCGGGCCGCAGGCGGGGGCAGGGGACGTTGCCGCCGAAAATCGCCTCGCGGTGCAGCACCGCAAGTCAGCGGTCCCGGGCGCCGCCCGCGGCTCCGGCCGTCCGCCCATCCCCGCCAAGCCAGCCTCGGCAAAACAAACACTTAGCTTCGGCACAGTCCGCCGGCCCCGTCCGCGGGCGGCGTAACACAGCCATGTTGCTGCGCCGCGTCATGCAACCTGCGGCGAGGTGGTGCTTAATTTAGATCGATCCAATGTGGGGATTGGAGAGGCCGGGAGGTTCTTTCGAGGTGTCCTCGGGGGTGGCCCGGCGCGTGACCTTAGATCGATAGAAAAACGCGACAGCGAGATTCCGGACCAGGGACGGGTCGTTTTCATTGCAGTCCACTTCCATGGGGAGCACCGCCACGATGAATCAGTCCACCCTCAGACGCAGCGCCCTGACCTGCGCCTTGCTTTCGGCCCTGTGCGCGCCGTTGGCCGCGCAGGCGCAGGCCGCGCAGGCGCCCGACGGCGCCGCCGCCGAACCTGCGGCCGACGCGCCCGCCGAACCGGCCGCCGCCGGCCGCAAGCCCACCGAGATCGACAAGGTCACCGTGACCGGCTCGCGCATCAAGCGCGCCGAGATCGAAGGCCCGGCGCCGGTGTTCACCATCACCGCCGCGCAGATCGAGAAGGAAGGCTTCAACACCGTCTACGACGCGCTGACCACGCTGACCGAAGCGATGGGCACGGTCGAATCCGACATCGCCTGGGGCCAGCACACCGTCAACGCCAGCCCGCTCAACCTGCGCAACATGGGCCCGGGCCGCAGCCTGCTGCTGATCAACGGCCGGCGCGTGGTCGATTACCCGCTGCCGTACCAGGGCAAGAGCAACTTCGCCAACTACAACAACATTCCCACCGCGATCGTCGAGCGCATCGAAGTGCTCGCCAGCGGCGCCTCGGCGATCTACGGCTCCGACGCGGTCGCCGGCGTGATCAACGTGATCTTGAAGAAGGAATACCAGGGCGACCAGATCAAGGTCCGCGGCGGCACCTCCACCCGCGGTGGCCGCGACGCCATCGACCTGTCCTGGGCCGGCGGGCGCAGCGGCGACAACTGGAGCGTCACCTACGCGCTGCAGTACTTCAAGCGCGAGGCGCTGCCGGCCGGCGAGCGCGAATTCATGGATTCGGACTTCGACGCGCCGCCGCTGTCGCTCAATCCGCAGGACCGCGCCGTCGGCATCCTGCCCTCGGTCGGCATCCGCATGTTCAACGCCGGCACCGGCCAGCGCATGCGCCCGCCGGCCGGCGCCTGCGATCAGTACAACGGCGAGTTCTTCCTGCAGAACCGCCGCACCTTCAACCGCAACACCGGCGCGATCGCCGACACCGGCTGGCAGTGCGGGCAGAGCGCGGTGTTCCAGCACTGGACCCTGCGCAACGGCAGCGAAGACCGCTCCGGCTATGTGTACGGCAACTACGACTTCGACAACGGCATGAAGGGCTGGGCCAGCGTCGGCGTGTGGTCCTCGCGCGGCAGCAACATGACCTTCATGCCGGGCTGGAATTCCAACGGCACCTATCGCGACGTCGGCCTCAACGCCGATCTCGACCTGGTCAAGAGCTTCACCCCGCAGGAAATCGGCGGCGCCGAAAGCGGCTACACCCATTCCGACGAGCTGTCGTGGGATGTCGCGGTCGGCCTGAGCGGCAAGTTCGGCTCGCGCTTCGACTGGGACTTCAGCATCGGCCGCGCCGAGTACCGCGTGGACGAGAAATTCCCGGCGATCCTGCGCGCGCAGGCCGACCGCTTCTTCCTCGGCCCGAACCGCGACCGGCTCGACCAGAACCGCTTCTGGAACCCGATCTCGCCGCAGGATTACGCTTCGATCAGCACCCGCGGCAAGAACCGCGCCGAATCGTGGCTGACCTCGGCCAACTTCATCGTCAGCGGCGATCTGTTCGAAGGCTGGGCCGGCCCGATCGGCTTCGCCGGCCAGCTGGAAGCGGCCAAGCAGGGCTACAGCCTGGCGCCGGATCCGAACACGCTCGGCGACAACCCGCTGTACGACCAGACCGCCAACCTCGACCGCGGCTCGGGCTCGCGCAACCACTACGCCGCCGGCGTCGAGTTCAAGATCCCGCTGCACCGCACCCTGACGGCATCCATCGCCGGGCGCTACGACAAGTACGACGCGGTGTCGGGCGACGCCGCCACCACCTACAACGCCGGCCTGGAGTGGCGTCCGTTCTCCAACCTGCTGCTGCGCGGCACCTACGCCACCAGCTTCCGCGCGCCGGACATGCACTTCGTCTACGCGACCCCGAGCACCTCGGTGGCCGACCAGACCGATTACCTGGGCTGCCTGCGCGCCGGGCAGCAGGGCAACTGCACCTGGGAAGCCGGCTTCAAGGTCGAGGACGCCAACATCGCCCGCGAAGGCACGCCGGACTTGAAGTACGAAACCGGCAAGTCGTGGACCGCCGGCTTCGTCTGGGACATCGCCGAGGGCCTGTCGGTGTCGACCGACTACTGGCGGATCGAGCTGGAAGACGAGATCGACGACATCGGCGCCAACGACGTGCTGCTCGACGAGGCCTACTGCCTGACCGGCAAGACCCCGACCGGCGAGCCGCGCATCGGCGCGCCCAGCGCCGACCGTTGCCGCCTGCAGATCGGCCGGGTCACCCGCGGGCCCGATCCGGACGGCGCCGGCCCCTTGCTCGGCCCGGTCACCGACATCCGCACCGGCCCGATCAACCGCGCCGCGCGCAACGTGCAGGGCGTGGATGCCTCGCTGAAGTACCGCTTCAGCACCGCGCGCTGGGGCGATTTCAGCCTCGGCTTGAACTACACCAACCTGCTCAAGCTCGAGACCCGCACCGACAGCAGCGAGCAGATGCAGGACAAGCGCACCGACGAGCCGCGCAGCAAGTTCCGCGGCAGCGTGAACTGGCAGAAGGAGCGCTGGACCGCGACCGTCTACGCCGACCGCGTCGGCAGCGTGCCGAGCGTGCGTTTCCGCGGCTGCCGCGGCTTCGCCGACGGCTATGCGCCCAGCTCGGACAACTGCGTGGACACCGATCCGGCCAGCCCGACCTTCGGCCAGAAGACCGAGAAGTACTGGGGCCGCGTGGGTCCGGCGATCACCTGGAACGTCAGCGCCGGCTACCGCATCACCGACAACGCCCGGGTCAACGTCTACGTCAGCAATCTGTTCGACGAGGTCAACGAAGACAAGGATCCGTACAAGCGCGATTTCGCCTTCATCGCCGACCGCATCTTCAGCCCGGTCGGGCGCGAGATCGCGGTGGAGTACGTGCTGGATCTGAAGTAAGCCAAACGGCCGCGGCGGCGCGCCCGCCGCCGCGGCTTCACCACTACTACGAGGGATAGACCCACGATGGCTCGCACACCGGTTCGGCACACGCGCAATTCGGCATTCACGGCGGCAGCGGCGCTGCGGCCCCTGGCCGCGGCGGTGTGCCTGACCCTGGCGGCCGGCGCGGCCGCGGCCGCGGCGCCGGCGTCGAACGACCCGGTGCGCGAGGTCAACACCTTCATCGGCAGCAAGGACGACGGCAACACGTTCCCGGGCGCCTCGGCGCCGTTCGGCCTGATCCAGGTCAGCCCGATCGGCGAGCACTACAGCGGGTGGCGCTACGACGATCCCAAGATCCGCGGCTTCGGCCACTCCTTCATTTCCGGCGCCGGCTGCTGGGAGCAGGGCGGGCAGCTGTCGGTGCTGCCGACCACCGGCGAGATCGGCCCGGGCAAGCGTTTCGACACCAAGGAACCCAAGTCCTTCGACCACAAGGCCTACGGCTCGGCCTACAGCCACGACGGCGAAGTCGGCCAGGCCGGTTACTACAAGGTGCGTTTGACCGGCGAGGCGGCCGGCCCGATCGAGGCCGAAGCCACCGCGCTGACGCGCGCGGCGGCCGAGCGCTACACCTTCCCAGCCGGCGCCGCGCAAGGCACGATCCTGGTCAACACCGGGCAGGCCAACGAACGCCATCTGGTCGTCGGCAGCACCGTCGAGGTGGTCGGCGACCGCGTGGTCGAAGGCCGCATCACCACCAAGAGCTTCTGCGGCGGCCAGCAATACACCACCTGGTTCCGCATGGAATTCGACCGTCCTTTCGCCAGCCACGGCACCTGGGACGAAACCGGCGGCCATCCGGGCGGCCAGTCGAGCATGCAGGGCGACACCCGTCCGCACGGCGCCTGGTTCACTTTCGACACCTCGAAGAATCGCGCGGTGACCGCGGTCAGCGCGATCTCGCACGTCGACATCGAAGGCGCGCGCCGCAACCTGCGCGACGAGGGCGCGCGCGGCGGCAAGCCGTTGGCATTCGATGCGATGCGCAAGCAGTCGCAGGAGGCCTGGCGCAAGGAACTTAGTTCGGTGCGGGTCAGCGGCGGCAGCGGCGACGACCGCACCGTGTTCTATACCGCGCTCTATCACTCGCTGCTGCAGCCCTTGACCGGCAGCGACAGCGACGGCCGCTACCGCGGTTACGACACCCAGATCCACAAGGCCGACGGCTGGACTTACTACGAGTATTTCTCGCTGTGGGACACCTACCGCTCGCAGAACCAGTTGCTGGCGATGCTGCGGCCGCAGCGCGCGCGCGACATCGGCCAGTCGCTGCTGAAGATCCACGAGCAAAACGGCTGGCTGCCGCGCTGGGGCTATGCCAACTACGACAGCAACGTCATGACCGGCGATCCGGTCACGCCCTTCATGGTCGACCTGTGGCGCTTCGGCGCGCTCGACGGCCGCGAGCAGCAGGCCTACGCCGCGCTGCGCGAAAACGCGTACGGCGTGCCGCCGGCGCTGGTGCGCAGCCAGGGCCGCGCCGGCAATCCGAGCTACCTCAAGGACGGTTTCGTCCAGTACGACCGCGCGTTCCCGGCCAAGAGCATGGACGTGGATCCGCATCACGGCGGTTCGTCCACGCTCGAGTACGCGCTCGGCGATTGCGCGCTGTCGCAGATGGCGCAGGCGCTGGGCAAAAACGACGATGCGGCGACCTTGCGCGAGCGCGGCCGCAACTGGACGAAGGTCTGGGACAAGGACGCGGCCGATCCGGAGCTGGGTTTCCGCGGCTTCCCGCGTCCGCGCGTGGACGGCGGCGCGTTCTACTCCGAGACCGACGGCAGCTACAGCCCGCGCTCGCACCACGGCTTCCACGAGGGCACTGCGTGGCAGTACCAGTGGCTGACCCAGCAGGACGTGCCCGGCGTGGTCGCGGCGATGGGCGGCGCCGAGCAGGCCGGCAAACGTCTGGACGCGTTCTTCGCCTACGACGCGCTGCTGGCCGACCCGAACGGGGCGGCGCGCAAGCAGTGGGTGGTCGGGCCGTACAGCTACTACAACCAGTACCGCTACAACCCCAACAACGAACCCGATCTGCACAGCCCGTGGATGTACACGCTGATCGGCCAGCCGTGGAAGACCGCGACCGTGCTGCGCGCGGCGCAGACGCTGTTCACCAACGCGCCCAACGGCGTCACCGGCAACGACGACCTGGGCACGATGTCGGCCTGGTATCTGTTCAGCGCGATCGGCCTGTACCCGGCGGTGCCGGGCACCGGCGAACTGCTGCTGCACGCGCCGCGCTTCGAGAAAGTCGAGATGGACTTGGGCAACGGCAAGACCCTGCGCATCGAAGCGCCGGGCGCGGACGGCCGCGGCGTGCAGTACGTGCAAGGCGCGAGCTTCGACGGCAAGCCGCAGGACAAGGTGTGGCTGGACTGGAGCGCGCTGCGCGCCGGCGGAACGCTGCGCTTCGACCTCGGCCAGCAGCCGGCCACGGGCGGGTGGGGCACGCAGGCCGCCGCCCTGCCGGTCTCGGCCTGCGCGTCGCCGAAGTGAGATGAGCCGATGAAGCCCTGGACCCTCGACGTTGCCCCCAACCGTCCTCCCCGCGAAAGCGGGGATCCAGGGCTTCACCGCGACACCGCCGCACCGCCGTTGCCGGAGACCGCGCGATGAAACGCACCCTGGCGAAACTGACCCGCGCGCGCCTGCCGCTGGCGTTGTTCGGCCTGGTCGGCGCGGCCGTCGGCCTCGGCCCGGCCGCGAACGCCGCCGAAGAAAGCGCCGCATCGCGCAACGCCGCAACCACGCCCGAACTCGTCCCGCTGCCCGCACGCGTGCAGCCGGGCGAGGGCGCGTTCGCGCTCGACGCCACCACCACGATCTACGCCAACAACGCCGAAGCCCGCGCCGTCGCCCAGTTGCTGCGCGATGAGCTCGCCGCCCAGCAAGGCCTGACCCTGACGCTGCGCAGCGGCGCGCCCAAGCACGGCAAGGGCGAGGACGAACCCTCGCGCTACGTGCAGTTCGTCGCCGAGCCCGCCGTGACCAAGGCCGACGCCGGTGCGAACGAGCGCTACCGGCTGGAAGTGACCGCGCGCGGCATCCGCCTCGCCGGGCCGCCGGCCGGGCTGTTCTACGGCTACCAGACCTTGCGCCAGCTGCTGCCGGCCGCACGCACGGCGCCGCCGCTGCGGGTCGGCGCGACCACCATCGACGACGCGCCGCGCTTTGCCTATCGCGGCATGCATCTCGACGTCGGCCGACACCTGTTCCCGCTGGATTTCATCAAGCGCTACCTCGACCAGATGGCGCGCTACAAGCTCAACACCTTCCACTGGCACCTCACCGACGACCAAGGCTGGCGCCTGGAAATCAAGCGCTATCCGAAACTGACCGGCGTGGGTGCGCAGCGCAAGGAAACCGTGGTCGGCCGCAACATCGATCCCTATGTCGGCGACGGCAAGCCCTATGGCGGCTTCTACACCCAGGAGCAGGCGCGCGAGATCGTCGCCTATGCGCGCGCCCGCCACATCACCGTGATCCCCGAAATCGAAATGCCGGGCCACGCCCTGGCCGCGCTGGCCGCGTACCCGGAACTGGCGTGCACGCCGGGCCCGTTCGAGGTCGGCACCAACTGGGGCGTGTACGACGACATCTTCTGCCCGAAGGAAGCGACCTTCGAGTTCCTGCAGAACGTGCTCGACGAGGTGGTGGCGATCTTCCCCGCGCCCTACCTGCACATCGGCGGCGACGAAGCGCCGAAGACGCGCTGGAAGGCCAGCGCCGAAGCGCAGGCGGTGATGCGCCGCGAAGGGCTGAAGGACGAACACGAGCTGCAGAGTTATTTCATCCGCCGCATGGAGAAGTTCCTGCACACGCGCGGCAAGCGCATCATCGGCTGGGACGAGATCCTCGAAGGCGGGCTGGCGCCGGATGCGACGGTGATGTCCTGGCGCGGCGAGGCCGGCGGCATCGCCGCCGCGCAGCAAGGCCACGACGTGATCATGACCCCGACCCAGTGCTGTTACTTCGACTACGGCCAGGGTCCGGCCGCGCAGGAGCAGTGGAACCTCGGCGGCGAGCTGAGCCTGGACAAGGTCTACGCCTACGACCCGGTGCCGGCGGCGCTGAGCGCGGCGCAGGCGCGGCATGTGCTGGGCGTGCAGGGCAACGTCTGGACCGAACACCTCAAGACCGCGGCGATGGTCGAGTACATGACGTTCCCGCGCCTGCTCGCGCTGGCCGAAGTGGCGTGGACGCCGCAGGCGCAACGCGCCTGGCCGGACTTCCAGCGCCGCCTGGGCGGGCAGTTCGCGCGGCTCGACCGCGACGCGGTCGGCTATCGCATTCCCGCGCCGCGGGGCCTGGAAGACGCGCTGATCGTGCAACAGGGCCAGGCGCACCAGCACCGCCACACGGTGACGCTGAGCCCGGCCGTGCCCGGCGCGACGATCCGCTACACCCTCGACGGCAGCGACCCGGGCGAGGGCGCGCAGGTTTACACCGCGCCGATCGAAGTCGTCCTGGAACTGGACAAGCCGGTGCAACTGCGCACCGTCACCGTGCTCGCCGACGGCCGCCGTAGTGGGGTGCAGGCCGCCACGCTGCGTTATCGCAGTTACCTGCCGGCGAGCGACGCGCCGCAGCCCACCTCCGCCGGATGGGAATATCGCGTGTACGAAGGCCTGTTCGCCAACCTCGACCAGTTCGCCGGCGCGCAGACGCCGGCGGCGCAGGGCGTGGCCGATTCGCTCGACCTGGCCCGCTTCGGCCGCCGCAGCCGTTTCGGCGTGCGCTTCGACGGCTATGTGCGCGCGCCGGCCGACGGCGCGTACCGCTTCGCGCTGCAAGGCGACGACCGCTCGGCGCTGTACATCGACGGCGCGTTGGCGATCGGCAACGACACCTACGACCGCACGATCGAGGCCGTAGTGCCGCTGCGCGCCGGCTGGCACCGCCTGCGCCTGGACTGGTACCAGCGCGAGGGCGGGATGAGCCTGAGCCTGCGCATGGCCGCGCCGAACCAGGATTGGAAGGCGCTGGACGCCGCCGAGGTGAAGCATTGAACGCCGCGCGCGCGGGCGCCCGCGGACGAAGTCGCAGGGATTTTTTTTGCCGTTGATTTAGATCGATCCAAATTAGCCGCACAGCAGCACCACGCAACACCGCCGCGCAGCGCCGGCCGCACCGGCCGCGCACATCACAAAAACATAAACCTGGGCCGTCGATCCGGCCGCGATTGGGAGGGGTAGCCAATGACTCAGCAAAACGACCGCACGCCGCAACGCCGAGGCCACCACGCGCGCCGCGATGCGCTCTGCGCGGCGCTGCTCGCCGCGTTGTATCTGCCGCTGGCGGCGCAGGCGCAGGACGCCGCGCCGACCGGCGAGGCCAAGACGGTGGACAAGATCACCGTGACCGGTTCGCGCATCAAGCGCGCCGAGCTCGAAGGCCCGGCGCCGGTGACGGTGATCACCACCGAGCAGATCAAGCGCGAAGGCTTCGCCAACGTGTACGAGGCGCTGAGCTCGCTGACCGAAGTCACCGGCTCCGTCCAGGCCGACGTCAACAAAGGCCCCACGCCCAACGCCAGCCCGCTGAACCTGCGCAACCTCGGCCCCGGCCGCACCTTGCTGCTGATCGACGGCCGCCGCGTCGCCGATTACCCGCTGCCGTATGAAGGCCGCGGAAACTTCGCCAACTTCAACAACATCCCGATGTCGGCGGTGGAGCGCATCGAAGTGCTCGCCAGCGGCGGTTCGGCGATCTACGGCTCCGACGCGATGGCCGGCGTCATCAACATCATCATGAAGAAGAACTTCAATGGCGATGAGGTGCGCATCAAGGGCGGCACCACCACCCGCGGCGGCGGCGATTCCTACGACCTGTCGTGGACCGGCGGGCGCACCGGCGACAAGTGGAGCGCGACCTACGGCGTGCAGTTCAGCGGCCGCGAAACCATCTTCGCCGGCCAGCGCGGCTTCCTCGCCTCCGATCTGGAACCGGCGGCGACGGTCAAGCCGCTGGTCAACGATCCGTGGCCGTGGGTGTGGGGCGTGGAGCTGATCGACACCGCGTCCAAGCGCCGGGTCACTCCGCCGGCCGGCGCCTGCGACCGCTTCCAGGACCTGCCGCTGCACAACTTCCTCGGCAACGACGGCAACGCGCCCGAGTTCCCCGGCTACAGCTGCTCGCAATCGCGCGGCAACTCGCTGTGGAGCCTGCGCAACGGCTCGGACAACCGCTCCGGCTTCGGCAACTTCAGCTACGACTTCGACAACGGCATGCAGGCCTGGGTCAGCGCCTCGGTCTGGGACAGCACCGGCGAATCGCGCCAGGACGAAGCGCTGCGCTTCGAGCTCAACCGCGGCGGCGCGTTCTACGACCAGAACACCGGCCGCACCTACCAGGCGCGCCGCGCCTTCACCGTGCCGGAAGCGGGCAGCCGCGATCCGTTCCTGTTCGAGACCAAGGAGCGTTCCTGGGATCTGGCCGCCGGCCTGCGCGGCCGCTTCGGCGAGCGCTTCAACTGGGACGCCACGGTCGGCCGCACCGAGTACAAGGTCGACTTCAGCTTCCCGGGCATGCTGCAGAGCGCGGTCGACAGCTATTTCCTCGGCCCGCAGCTGGGCACCAACAACGGCTTGCCGGTGTACGCGCTGGACCAGAACAAGTTCTGGAATCCGATGACGCCGGAGACCTTCCGCCAGCTCACCACGCGCGGCAAGAGCAGCGCCGAGTCGTGGATGAACCAGGCCCAGTTCTCGGTCAACGGCGACCTGTTCGACCTGCCGGCCGGCCCGGTCGGCTTCGCCGGCGTGATCGAAGCCGGTTCGCAGGGCTATCGCCTCACCCCCGATCCGCTGACCTTCGGCGCCAACAAGCTCTACGACCAGCCCGGCGGCACCAACCAGGGCGGCGGCGACCGCAAGCGCTACGCGGTGGGCGTGGAATTCAAGGTGCCGGTGTTCAAGACCCTGGACGTGACCGGCGCCGGCCGTTTCGACCGCTACGACGACGATGCGCGCAAGGAAAGCAACTTCACCTGGAACGCCGGCATCGAGTGGCGGCCGATCGAAAGCCTGCTGGTGCGCGGCGCCTACAACACCACCTTCCGCGCGCCGGACATGCATTACCTGTTCGCCACCAGCGGCACCGGCACTCAGGAAGACTCCGACGTGGCGACCTGCATCAACCGCGGCCTCGGCCCGGATTGCAGCTCGCAGGCGCTGTACTACCGTCACAACATCGCCCGCACCGGCAACCTCAAGCTGGAAAGCGAGACCGGCAAGTCGTGGAGCGCCGGCCTGGTGTGGGACGCGGCCGAAAACCTGTCGTTCAGCGCCGACTACTGGCGCATGACCATCGACAACCAGGTCCGCGATTTCGACATCGCCGACATCCTCGACCTCGAGAGCCAGTGCCGCAACGGCCGCCCGCGCCGCGCCAGCGACCGCATGCAGGTCACCCCGGGCTCGTCGACCTGTTCGGACATCGTCTCGCGCGTGACCCGCAGCGCGCCGGGCACCAACTCCTTCGGCGTGGCCGATCCGAACTATCCGCTCGGCCAGGTGGTGTCGGTGTTCAGCGGCCCGATCAACATCGCCTACCGCGAAGTGGCCGGCGTCGACTTCACCGCGCGCTACAAGATCCCGGCGACCCGCTTCGGCGATTTCAGCTTCCAGTTCAACTACACCAACCAGCTCAAGAACAACGAGCAGCGCGACCCGGGTTCGCCGATGCAGGAGAACCGCGACAAGGAAGTGCGCACCTTCGCCCGCGCCAGCGCCAGCTGGAGCCGCGGCCCGTGGAACGCGACCTTGTTCGCCAACCGCATCGGCCACGTCAACGGCGACAACTACAACGAGTGCGCGCCGATCCTGCCGGGCCAGACCGACACCACCTGCCGCATGGTCGGCAAGCTCAAGGCGCCGGTGTATTTCAACCTGACCGCCGGCTATCAGCTGACCGAGCAGGCGCGGGTCAACCTGTACGTGGACAACCTGTTCGACGAAGCCGACTACAAGGACCCGTACAAGAAGTTCTTCGCCTACGCCAACGAGCGGGTGTTCCAGCGCGTGGGTCGTGAAATCTCGGCCGAATTCGTTTACAAGTTCGACTGAGCGTTCGTCGCATCGAATCGGACGCGCGGGCCGCCCGGGCCCGCGCGGACGGCAGCACCCCGCGGCCGGGCCGGCGCGCATCTCCTCCAGTGATGCGCATCGGTGCGGCGGCGGACCTCCCGGGCAAGGCGGTGTACACCCTCGCGGCCACCCTCGGAATGCGTGCCGCGAGGTCTTGTCCGGAACTCGGAACGGGAGCGCGGGAAGCGCGCTCCCGTCTTTTTCCGGCGCCGCATCCGACTATCGCGGTTGTCGCGCGGATATCGCGCCGACGCCGCAGCGCGGCCGCCGTCGCGGCGCGCGCTCCGAACCGACGACCCAGGTGATCCCATGCCCCAGACCGCACGGCCCTCGTCCTCCTGGCGGATGCTCGCCGCCCTCGCGTTGCTGCTGTGCGTCGCCGCCGTTCAGGCCGCGCCGCTGGACCGCGTCGAACTGCACCAGGGCTGGCAGTTCCGCCTGCTGCCCGACGATCCCGAAGCCGCTGCGCATCGCGACGCCACCCAATGGCGCGGCGCGCAGGTGCCCGGCCACGTCCACACCGACCTGCTCGCCGCGGGCCTGATCGCCGATCCCTATGTCGGCGCGCGCGAAGCGCAGCTGCAATGGATCGGCCTGGCCGGCTGGGAATACCGCACCAGCTTCGATGTCGATGCCGCCACGCTCAAGCGCGCGCGCAACGAGCTGGTGTTCGACGGCCTGGATACCTTCGCCACCGTCACCCTCAACGGCCGCGAGCTGCTGCGCGCCGACAATTCCTTCCGCACCTGGCGCGTGCCGGTCGACGGGCGCCTGCGCGCGCGCGGCAACGAACTGCGGGTGGTGTTCCAGTCGCCGATCCGCAAGCTGCTGCCGCGGGTGTTGGCGATGCCGAACAAGATCGCCGGCAACTACCCCTCGCCGTATGGCGACGAGCCCAAGGACGCGATGACCGGCAACTTCGCGCGCAAGCCCGGCTATCACTACGGCTGGGACTGGGGCCCGCGCTACGTCACCGCCGGGATCTGGCGCGGTGTGCGCCTGGAAAGCTGGGACCGTCTGCGCATCGCCGACCTGCACGTGCAGCCGCGCGCGGTGAGCCGCGAGCGCGCCGAAGGCGAGGTGCAGGTGGAGATCGAAAGCGCTACCGCCGGCGTGGCTACGGTCGATATCGAATACCGCGGCCCCGACGGCGCGCCGGCGACGCTGCGCCAGCCGGCGCGGCTGCGCGCCGGGCGCAACACCGTGGCGGTGCCGCTGGCGATCGAACGCCCGCGGCTGTGGTATCCGGTCGGCTACGGCGAGCAGGCGCTGTATACCTTCAAGGCCACGCTCAGCGACGCCGAGGGTGTGCAGGCGCAGGCCCAGCGCCGCACCGGCCTGCGCCGGGTCGAGATCAAGCGCGAACGCGACGCGAGCGGGCAGGGCTTCGCCTTCGTCGTCAACGGCATCGAGATCTTCGCCAAGGGCGCCAACGCGATTCCCTTCGACGCGTTCCCGGCGCGGGTGACCCGCGAGCGCCTGCGCCGCGACCTGCAGTCCGCGCGCGACGCCAACATGAACATGCTGCGCAACTGGGGCGGCGGCTATTACGAGTCCGACGAGTTCTTCGAGATCGCCGACGAACTCGGGCTGATGGTGTGGCAGGACTTCATGTTCGGCGGCGGCATGCCGCCGGCGTTCGATCCCAAGTTCCGCGCCAACGTCGTCGCCGAGGCCCGCGACAACGTGCGCCGGCTGCGCAACCACCCCAGCATCGTGCTGTGGTGCGGCAACAACGAGGAAGAGACCGCCTGGAAGGACTGGGGCCACGGCAAGAAGCTCAAGGAAGCCGATCCGAAGTTCGCCGAACAAGTCTGGAACGGCTACGTCGCGCTGTTCGGCAAGGACTTGCGCGAAGTGGTTGCGCAGGAAGGCGCGGGCGTGCCGTACTGGTCGAGCTCGCCGAGCAACGACCTGGCCGAGAAGGCCAACGATTCCAACAACGGCGACAAGCACTACTGGGACGTGTGGGGCGGCCCGGCGCTGCCGGCTACGGCTTATCTCGACGAAACCCCGCGCTTCATGTCCGAGTACGGCCTGCAGGGTTGGCCGTCGCTGCGCACCATCGGCGCGTTCGCCAAACCCGAGGAGCAGGGCATCGACGCGCCGGTGATCCGCGCGCACCAGAAGTTCCTCGCCGGCGACGGCAACAGCCGCCTGCTCAAGTACGTGCGCGGCGAATACGGCGAGCCGCGCGATTTCGCCGACTTCGTGTATCTGAGCCAGCAGGTCCAGGCCGAGGGCATCGAACTGGCCGCGCTGCACCACCGCGCCTCGCGCCCGCGCACGATGGGCTCGCTGTACTGGCAGTTGAACGATGTCTGGCCGGGCGCGTCGTGGTCGAGCCTGGACTACTTCGGCCGCTGGAAACCGCTGCACTTCCACGCCAAGCGTTTCTTCGCCGAACTGGCGGTCGCGCCGCTGCGCCGGCCGGGCAAGCGCGAGACCGAGCTGACCTTGATCTCCGACCGCCAGCAAGCGGTGCAGGGCGAGTGGCGGCTGCGGGTGATCGACTTCGCTGGGCGCGTGCGCCACGAGCAGCGAGAGAAGGCGGTGCTGGCGCCGCTGAGCGCGACCCGCGCCGGCCATTGGAGCGACGCCGAACTGCTGCGCGGCGCCGACCCTTCGCGCACCGCGGCGGTGTTCGAGCTGTTCGTCGACGGCCGCGCGGTGTCGCGCAACGTGGTGTATTTCGGCGAATCCAAGACGCTGGCGTGGCAAGACCCGAAGCTGCAGGCGACCCTGCGCCGCGACGGCGCGGGCTACGTGCTCAAGCTGCGCGCCAAGACCCTGGCGCGCGCGGTGTGGATCGACTTCGGCGACCACGACGTCGAGCTGGCCGACAACGCGCTGACTCTGCTGCCGGGCGAGACGGTCGAGATCGCGTTGAAGTCGGCGGCCGACCTGGCCAGCCTGCAGGCCGGCTTGAACCTGCGCTCCTTGTACCGCCGCTGAGGCGGGCGAAGGCGGCGGCGCGATCGCGCCGCCGCTGCGCGCGGGGCGATACCGCGCGCTTGCGGCCGCCGCAACCCGGCGGCCCTGCGCCGGCGCCGTTCGCGCCGCGCTTGCGATCCCAATGCAGTCGACGACGCCGCAGCGCCAGGGTTTGCCTTGCGCCGCGGCCTCGTAGATGCTGCGCGGCAGGACCGCTGACCCCACCGCGCCGGCTCGCGCGTTGACAGCTGCATCGCCCACTACAAAGACGCAACCCGGTGACTTCCCGTCTCCCCGCCACGCTCGCCGGCCTGCTGCTGGCCCTGCCCACCGGCCTGGCCGCGATCGGCCAACCCCACGTCCGCGGCGATGTGACCGCGCCGCCGCCGGCACCGCCGCTGCTGCTCGTGCGCGGCGCGGAAACGCCGATCCGCCTGGAATCGGCGCAGATCGACGCCGAACTCAGCGGCGGCCTGGCCCACACCGCGATCGAACTGGTGTTCCGCAACCCCAACCACCGCGCACTCGAAGGCGAGCTGCAGTTCCCGCTGCGCGACGGCCAGCAGATCGACGGCTTCGCCCTCGACATCGACGGCAAGCTGCGCCCGGCGGTGCCGGTGCCCAAGGACAAGGGCCGCGCGGTGTTCGAGCAGATCGAGCGGCGCGGCGTCGACCCGGCGCTGCTGGAGCGCACCGCCGGCAACCAATTCAAGCTGCGCATCTATCCGATCCCGGCCCAGGGCACGCGCCGGGTGCGGCTGGAACTGCGCGAAGCGCTGCGTCGCGATGGCGGCCGCTGGCGCTTCGAACTGCCGCTGGCCTTCGCCGCCGACGCCGGCCGCTTCGACTTGCAACTGCGCAGCGCCGAGCAGCCGCAGGCCGAAGGGCTCAGCGGCGATGCGCGCATCGACAAGGCCAAGGGCGGCTATCGCCTGAGCCTGGCGCGCGCGCCGGCCGGCGGCGCCTTGGCGCTGAGCGTGCCGGCCGCGGCCAAGCCGCGCACCTACGTCCAGGACTACGCCGGCGAGCGCTATTTCCTCGCCGAAGTGCCGTTGCCCGGTGTCAGCGCGCCGCGTCCGCTGCCGGCGGCGGTCGGCCTGTTGTGGGACAGCTCGGCGTCCGGGCGCAAGCGCGACCACGCCAGCGAGCTGGCCTTGCTCGATCGCTATTTCCGTCGCGCCGGCAACGTCGAGGTGAGCCTGATCCGGCTGCGCGACCGCGCCGAGGCGCCGCGCGCGTTCCGGGTCGCGAACGGCGACTGGTCGGCGTTGCGGCGCGAACTGGACAGCACGGTCTACGACGGCGCCAGCGCCGCCGGCGGCTGGACGCCACGCGCCGATATCGGCGAGTACTTGCTGGTCGGCGACGGCCTATTCAACTTCGGCGCCGAGGGCTTCCCCAAGCTCGGCGCGCAGCAGCGCCTGTACGCGCTCAATTCGGCCGGCGCGAACGCCGACGCCGTGCGCCTGAGCGCGCTGGCGCAGGGCGCGGGCGGGCGGCTGGTGAGCTGGCAGCGCGCCGGCGAGCTCGACCGCGCTGCCGCCGAACTGCTCGAGCAGGGCCCGAGCCTGACCGGCATCGACGCGCTCGGCGCCGATCAGGTGATCGCCGCCGCGTCGTTCGCCCAGGACGGCATGCTGCGCATCGCCGGCCGCCTGCGCGACGGCCGCGCCGAGCTGACCGTGCATCTGCGCGATGGCGACATCGTGCGCACAGAGCGCGTCGCGGTCGACGCCGACTCGGCGCCCAGCGCGTTCCCGGCGCGGTTGTGGGCGAACTGGTCGATCGCCGCGCTGGAGGCCGAGCCCGAGCTCAACCGCGCCGCCATCGCCCGCCTGGGCCAGCGTTTCGGCGTGGTCACCGGCGAAACCTCGCTGATCGTGCTCGACAGCCTCGCCGACTACGTGCGCTACGACATTGCGCCGCCCGACGGCCAGGACGAGTTCCTGCGGCTCAAGGCGGTGCAGGCCGGCGAGCGCGACAGCACCCGCAAGGCGAGTCTGGACCGCGTCGCCGGGCTGTACGCGCGGCGGATCGAATGGTGGCAGCGCGACTGGCCCAAGAGCGCGTTGCCGCCGCCGCCGAAGCCGGCCGGCGCCATCGCCGGCAACGAGCTGGCGCGTCGGCGCGCGCAGAGCGAGCGCTACGCAAGCGACGTCGCCGATGCGGCCGGCGTAGCGCCGGTCGCGGCGATGGCGCCGCCGCCGGCTCCCGCTCCCGTTGCGGAGGCGCAGGCTCTGGCGCTGGAGTCGATCGTGGTGACCGGCAGCCGCATGGACAAGAGCGAAGCCGAGAGCGACGGCGGCGCAGGCGCCCGCCGCGCCACCATCGCCCTGCAACCCTGGCAGCCCGATTCGCCCTACGCCCGCCGCCTGCGCGCCGCGCCGGCCGAGCTGGTCTATCGCCTGTACCTGGACGAGCGCGACTCGCACGCCGCCAGCACCGCGTTCTACCTCGACGTGGCCGACGTGCTGGAAGAAAAGGGCCAGCACGCGCTGGCGCTGCGGGTGCTGTCGAACCTGGCCGAGCTGGACCTGGAGAACCGCCACATCCTGCGCGTGCTCGGCTACCGCCTGCTGCAGGCCAACGAGCCGGCGCTGGCGCTGCCGGTGTTCGAGCGCGTGCTGAGCCTGGCAGAGGAGGAGCCGCAGAGCTTCCGCGACCTCGGCCTGGCCTACGCCGCCGCCGGCCAGTACCAGCGCGCGGTCGACCATCTGTACGAAGTCGCCCAGCGCGACTGGGACGCGCGTTTCCCCGGGATCGAGGAAATCGCCCTGGCCGAGCTCAACGCGATCGCCGCCGCGCACCCGGGCCAGACCGACCTGAGCCGGGTCGACCCGCGCCTGCGTCGCAACCTGCCGCTGGGCCTGCGCGCGGTGCTGAGCTGGGACAGCGACAACTCCGACATGGACCTGTGGGTGACCGACCCCAACGGCGAGAAGTGCTACTACGGCCACAAGCTGACCTATCAGGGCGGCCGCATCACCGACGACTTCACCGGCGGCTACGGCCCGGAGGAGTTCTCGTTGCGCACGCCCAAGCCGGGCAAGTACAAGGTCGAGGCCAACTTCTTCGGCGACCGCCAGCAACTGGTGACCGGCGCGACCACGTTGCAGCTGTGGTTGAGCACCGGTTTCGGTGGGGCGGGGCAGGTCGACCGCAAGGTCACCCTGCGGCTCAAGAACGCCAGGGAAACCGTGCTGGTGGGCGAGTTCGAGGTGAAGTGACCCGCTCCGAGGCGGCGGCGGTGGCCCTTTGTAGGAGCGGCGCAAGCCGCGACTGCGCCACCGCCCGCCGCGTCGGACCTGCGAGGTCCGATCCGCCCGCGAAGGCTACGCCTGCGCGGTCCGCAACGCCCGGCGCGGCGCGGGCTGCGGCCGGTCGCGTCGCTTCGGGCGGCGGCGCGGTCGCGGCTCGCGCCGCTCCTACAGGGGGCGGCGGCCGGAGCCGCCGGCGACCTGCTAGAATCGCCGGTTCATCCGCACAACCACACACCCGGACATGATCGAACTCAATCCCGTCCGCCAGCGAATCGCCGACCTCAAGGGCCGGCTGGATTCGCTCAGGGGGTATCTTTGACTACGACGCCAAAGTCGAGCGTCTGGAAGAAGTAAACCGCGAGCTGGAAAGCCCCGACGTCTGGAACGACGCCGAACGGGCGCAGAACCTCGGCCGCGAGCGCGCCGCGCTGGAAAAGGTCGTCAACGGCATCCGCACCCTCACCGAGGGCCTGCTCGGCGGCCTGGAGCTGCTGGAGCTGGCCGAGATGGAGGACGACGAGTCCACCGCGCAGGCCGTGGTCGACGACGTCGACCGCTACGGCAAGGAAGTCGAGAAGCTCGAGTTCCGGCGCATGTTCTCCGGCCAGATGGACAGCGCCTCGGCGTTCGTCGACATCCAGGCCGGCGCCGGCGGCACCGAGGCCCAGGACTGGGCGGAAATCCTGCTGCGCATGTACCTGCGCTGGGCCGAATCGCGCGGCTGGAAGGCCGAGCTGATGGAAGTCAGCGGCGGCGACGTCGCCGGCATCAAGTCGGCCACCTTCCGCGTGGAAGGCGATTTCGCCTACGGTTGGCTCAAGACCGAAACCGGCGTGCACCGCCTGGTGCGCAAGTCGCCGTTCGACTCCGACAACCGCCGCCACACCAGCTTCACCTCGGTGTTCGTGTCGCCGGAAGTCGACGACAAGATCGATATCGAGATCAACCCGGCGGACCTGAAGACCGACGTCTACCGCTCCTCGGGCGCCGGCGGCCAGCACGTCAACAAGACCGAATCGGCGGTGCGCATCACCCACGTCCCCAGCGGGATCGTGGTGGCCTGCCAGACCGAGCGCAGCCAGCACGCCAACCGCGACCGCGCGATGAAGATGCTGGCGGCGAAGTTGTACGAGCTGGAAATCCAGAAGCGCAACGCCGAGCGCGATGCGGTCGAGGCGACCAAGTCCGACATCGGCTGGGGCAGCCAGATCCGCAACTACGTGCTCGACCAGAGCCGGATCAAGGATCTGCGCACCGGCATCGAGCGCAGCGACACCCAGAAGGTGCTCGACGGCGATCTCGACGAGTTCGTCGAGGCCAGCCTCAAAGCCGGCCTCGAGGTCGGCGCCAAACGCACCGACGCGGTCTGAGCCGCGCGGCCGGGGGCGGCCCGACGCCGCCTTCCGGCCCGGTCGTGGGCGCCGCCGCGCGCCTGCGGCCCGCTGCGTCCTCCGGCTTCCCGCGTCCGCTCCGGCCGTTGCGCTGCCCGCGCATTGTTCGTCTGCCTGCCGCCGTCGTTCCCGCGAAAGCGGGAACCCAGGGCTCCATCGCGACGATCCTGCCGTCGGCGATATCCGCGTCCATCCCCGGCCAGACCGCCCAACGCCGCCCCTTCGCGCAAGCGTCGCCGGACTTAAGTAATCTGCCCCCTCACGCAATCCCACCCCCATCGCCAAGACCATGACCGACGAAACCCAGTTGCCGCCCATCGACGAGAACCACCTGATCGCCGAGCGCCGGGCGAAACTCACGGCGCTGCGCGGGGAGGGGATCGCGTTCCCGAACGACTTCCGCCGCGCCGATTACGCCGGCGATCTGCAGGCGCAGTACGCCGATGCCGAGCATTGGACCCAGGAAGCGCTCGACGCGCAGGGCCATCGCGTCGCCATCGCCGGCCGCATCCTGCTCAAGCGCGGGATGGGCAAGGCCAGCTTCGTCCAGATCCAGGACGAATCCGGCCGCATCCAGCTGTTCCTGCAGGCCAACGTGCTCGGCGAGACCTACGACAAGTTCAAGGGCTGGGATGCGGGCGACATCGTCGCCGCCGAAGGCCCGCTGACCCGGACCAAGACCGGCGAGCTGTCGGTCAAGGCCGAATCGCTGCGCCTGCTGACCAAGGCGCTGCGTCCGTTGCCGGACAAGTTCCACGGCTTAGCCGACGTCGAACAACGCTACCGCCAGCGCTACGTCGACCTGATCGTCTCGCCCGATTCGCGCGAGGTGTTCGTCAAGCGCTCCAAGATCATCCGCGCCATCCGCGCCTGGCTCGACGCGCGCCGTTTCCTGGAAGTGGAAACGCCGATGATGCATTACATCCCCGGCGGCGCCGCGGCCAAGCCGTTCACGACCCACCACAACGCGCTCGACCTGCAGCTGTACCTGCGCGTGGCGCCGGAGCTCTACCTCAAGCGCCTGACCGTCGGCGGCCTGGAGCGGGTCTACGAGATCAACCGCAACTTCCGCAACGAGGGCGTGTCGACCCGGCACAACCCCGAATTCACCATGCTCGAGCTGTACGAGGCCTACGCCACCTACACCGAGATCATGGATCTGACCGAGGCGGTGATCCGCGACGCCGCGCAGCAGGTGCTGGGCGTCACCCAGGTCGAGTGGGACGGCAACCTCATCGATCTGGGCCCGGCGTTCCGCCGCTGGTCGATGACCGACGCGGTGCTGGAGCACAACCCGGAGATCAAGCGCGAGGAACTGCGCGACCTGGCCGCCATGCGCGCCCACGCCGCGCGCCTGAAGGTCGCGGTCAAGCCGTCCTACGGCTGGGGCAAGCTGTTGCTGGAGATCTTCGAGAAGACCGTCGAGCACACCCTGATCCAGCCGACCTTCATCACCGACCACCCGGTCGAGGTGAGCCCGCTGGCGCGCGCCAACGACCTGGATCCGGAACTGACCGACCGCTTCGAGCTGTTCGTCGGCGGCAAGGAACTGGCCAACGGCTTCTCCGAGCTCAACGACCCCGAGGACCAGGCCGCGCGCTTCCAGGCCCAGGTGGCGCAGAAGGACGGCGGCGACGACGAGGCGATGCACTTCGACGCCGACTACATCCGCGCGCTCGAAGTCGGCCTGCCGCCGACCGGCGGCCTGGGCATCGGCATCGACCGGCTGGTGATGCTGCTGACCGGCTCGTCCTCGATCCGCGACGTGCTGCTGTTCCCGTACATGCGTCCGGAAGCCGGCGGCTGAGTTCGGATAGTTGAGCCCGGACAGCCGGGCAGGGCGGCCGCACCTGCGGCGGCCGCCGCAACGCGCCGTGGGCGATACCGCCGCCGCGGCGCGCCCGGCGCGGGAGGCCCGCGCTTATCGCAGGCCCTGCGACCGACCGGTCGCACACTACAGGCTCTCGTACACTGAGCCCGCACGGCCCAGAGCGGCCGGCCACAACGTCGTGCATCATCGGCAACGGCCAGCGTGCGCTGGCCGTTGGTTCATGCAGGTTACGTACAAAACGTGATGAACGCCGCGCATTGCGCGCGCGCTTTACGTGAATGCCGGCCGCCTCGGGCGTGCCGGGACTTTCGGCGGCTGCCCCGGCGCGACGCAGCAGAGTATGCTCGCAGGTCGGCAGCCGCAGGGGGCGGCCTCTCTACGGATACCGCTTGAGTGAACGTCGTTATCGTCGATGACCAAGCGTCCGCAAGGACGATGTTGCGCCACATCATCGAGGACATTGCGTCCGAGTTGCAGGTGCACGATTTCGGCGAGCCCGAGGCGGCGCTGGCTTGGTGCGAGAGCCATCAGCCTGACTTGCTGCTGCTCGATTACCGCATGCCCGGCATCGACGGCCTGGAGTTCGCCCGCCGTTTCCGCCGCCTGCCGATGCACCGCGACATTCCGATCATCCTGGTGACCGTGGTCGGCGACGAACCGGTCCGCCAGGCCGCGTTGGAGGCCGGGGTGATCGATTTCCTGGTCAAGCCGGTGCGCCCGCGCGAGCTGCGCGCGCGTTGCCGCAACCTGCTGGCGCTGCGCCAGCAGTCCGAGAACGTCAAGCAGCGCGCGCTGTCGCTGGAGCAGCGGCTGCTGTCGAGCATGCACGAGGTCGAGGAACGCGAGCGCGAAACGCTGTCGCGGCTGGCCCGGGCGATCGAGTTCCGCGACGCCGGCACCAGCGCCTACCTGGAGCGCATGGCCCACATCGCCGGCCTGATCGCCGAGCAGCTGGGCATGTTCGAGGACGAGATCCGGGTCATCGAGATGGCCGCGCCGCTGCACGATATCGGCAAGATCGCCATCCCCGACGCGGTGCTGATGAAGCCCGGCCCGCTGACCGAGGAGGAGACCGCGATCATGCGCCGCCACCCCAAGATCGGCTACGAACTGCTCAGCGGCAGCCAGAACCGCTTCATTCAGGCCGGCGCCCTGATCGCCCTGCGCCATCACGAGCGCTACGACGGCTCGGGCTATCCCGACGGGCTGGTCGGCGAGGAAATCCCGCTGGAAGCGCGTATCGTGGCGGTAGCCGACGTGTTCGACGCGCTGATCTCGCCGCGGCCGTACAAGAAGGCGTGGGACGTGGACGCGGCCCTGGGCTATCTGTACGCCCAGCGCGGCCGTCTGTTCGACCCGCGCTGCGTGGACGCGCTGATCCGCAGCCGCACCCGCCTGGACGAGTTGTGCACCCGGTATTCCACGATACCGAACAGGCCCGGCCTGGAGTAAATCCCCCATGATCCGCCTGCTGAACTGGTTCCGGTCGAGGTTGTCGCAACGCGGCGACAGCGAGCACGGCCAGGCCTTCGTCCGCATCGCCGTGCTGTTCGTGGTGCTGGCCTACATGCTCGCGCGCGGCAGCGGCAGCGGCAGCAGCATGCCGGTCTATCAGTACAACAACGTGCTGCTGATGGTGGTCACCGGCTTCTCGGTCGGGTTGGCGTTGATCGGCTGGATCCTGCTGGCGCCGGGCCGCTCGCACCTGCGCCGGATCATTGGCATGTGCTCGGACTACGGCCTGATGGCCGCAGCGATGATCCACATCGGCGAGCCGCTGGCCTGGGTCTATGTGATCCTGATGTGGGTGACCATCGGCAACGGCCTGCGTTTCGGCACCGGCTATCTGTTCGGCGCGGTCGCGATGGCCTTGGTCAGCTTCGGCTCGGTGATCGTGTTCAACGACTACTGGCGCGCCAACCCGGTGCTGGGCATCGGCCTGGCGCTGGGGCTGGCGGCGATTCCGCTGTATCTGACCGGCCTGCTGCGCGCGCTCACCCGCGCCACCGACGAAGCCAAGCGCGCCAACGAGGCCAAGAGCCGGTTCCTGGCCAACATGAGCCACGAGTTCCGCACCCCGCTCAACGGCCTGGCCGGCATGTCCGAACTGCTGGCGACCACGCGCCTGGATGCCGAGCAGCGCGAATGCGTCAACACCATCCAGGCCTCCACCCGCAGCCTGCTGGCGCTGGTGGAGGACGTGCTCGACATCTCCGCGATCGAAGCCGGCAAGCTCAAGCTGAATCTGGCCGAGTTCTCTCCGCGCGAACTGATCGACGGCATCGGCCTGATCCTGCAGCCGCAGGCCCGGGCCAAGCAGTTGCGCTACGAATCCAGCGTGTCCGCCGACGTGCCGGCGTTGCTGCGCGGCGATGTCGGCCATCTGCGCCAGGTCTTGCTCAACCTCACCGGCAACGCGGTCAAGTTCACCGACCACGGCAGCGTGCGCCTGGAACTGGGCGTGGCCGGGCAGGCCGACGGCGGGGTGCGGCTGCGCTTCACTGTGACCGACACCGGCATCGGCATTCCGATGGCGATGCGCCAGCGCCTGTTCGAAGCCTTCGAGCAGGCCGACGTGAGCCTGGCGCGCCGTTACGGCGGCACCGGCCTGGGCACCACCATCGCCAAGGGCCTGACCGAGGCGATGGGCGGCAGCATCGGGTTCGAAAGCACCGAGCAGCGCGGCAGCCGATTCTGGGTGGAGCTGCCGTTCCAGCGCGTCGCCGTGCTGCCGGAACCGGCGTTGGCCGAGGCCGACGCGGTCGAGGCCACGCCGCGCAACGATCCGGAAAACGTCATCGCCTTTTCCGACCCGTTCCTGCGCCATCGCGCGCGGGTGCGCAGCCTGCAGGTGCTGGTCGCCGACGACCACTCCGCCAACCGCATGGTGTTGCAGCGGCTGTTGCAGAAAGCCGGCCATCGCGCGGTCTGCGTGGAAGGCGGCGAGGAAGTGCTCAACGCGCTGGCGGTGAGCGATTACGACGCGGTGATCGCCGACCTGCACATGCCCGACATCAGCGGCCTGGACTTGCTGAGGGAGCTGCGGGTGATGGAAGCCGGGGCCGGCCGGCGCACGCCGGTGGTGGTGCTCAGCGCCGATGTCACGCCCGATTCGATTCAGGCCTGCCAGCAGGCCGGTGCGCGCGCGTTCCTGGCCAAACCGGTGTCGACCGTGCGCTTGCTCGACATCTTGGCGGACATCGCCGCCAATGCGCGCATCGCCACGGTTCCTGTGGTGCTGCAGCGGCCGGATCCGGCGGCGGGAAGCGCGGGCGCGGACAGCGCGTTCGATCCTTCGGTGCTCGACGAGCTCGGCAGCCTCGGCATGGGCGAGGGCTTCGAGCGCGAATTCATCGCCCAATGTTTGCGCGACGCCAGCGGCTGCATCGTCGCCTTGGCCGACGCGGGCGAGCGCGGCCAATGGGAACGCGTGCGCGAGCACGCCCACGCACTCAAGGGCGTGGCGAGCAACCTGGGGTTGGTCAAATTGGCGACCGTGGCCGGCGAGCTGATGCAGCTGCCGGACTGGCAGGTCGCCGCCGAGTGGCGGACCCGGCAGGGTGCGTTGAACGAGCGGCTGGCCCAGGGCAGGGAAGCGCTCGATGCACGCGAGCGGCAATGCCACGCGCGCGAAGGCGACGAGCGCTCCCCCTGAAACGCCGTCGAGGGGGGCATGGCGGTTACGCGGCCACGGTACGACGCTCCTGCGCCCGCACGATCCGGTCCATCGTCCGCAGCGCCTTGTCGGGCAGCGCCAGCGCGGTGTCCACCCACAGCTCGGTGATCGCCATCAGTTCCTGGTAGCTGGTCGGCTGGGCGATCTGGCGCATCTTGTTCATCGCCAGCTGCGAGTGCGGCGAGCGCTGCTGGCGACGGATCAGGTCGGCCACCGCCGCTTCGCCCTGGCCGCGCGGCACCAGCACGTCGACCACGCCGAGTTGGTGCATTTCCTCGCTGCTCAGCAAGGCCCCTTCCATGATGAGCCGCTCGGCCACGCGCGGGCTGACCCGCTTGCACAGGAACGAGTACGCGCCCATGCCCGGGAACAGATCGAACACCACTTCCGGCAGCCCCATGTCGACGCCTTCCTCGGCCACGATGGTGTGGCACGACAGCGCCAGCTCCAGCCCGCCGCCGAGCGCGTCGCCCTGGATCAGCGCGATGGTGTGCACGTCGCCGCCCAATCCGTCGTGGATGTGGTGCACGCCGTCGACGCAGCGGCGCGCGTAAGCCAGCAGCCGGTCGCGATCCTGGTTGCGGATCAACTGCGAGAACAGCTCCAGGTCGCCGCCCAGGTTGAACGCCGGCGCCGACGAGGCCAGCACGACATGGCGCAGCCGCCCGCTCTCGCGCTGTTCTTCGGGCAAGCTGATCGAGGACAGGAACGCCCACATGTCTTCCATCAATTCGGTGCGGAAGCACGGCCGCACGCCGAGGCCGATGTCCTCGTGCATGTACAGCCAATGCGCCAGGCCGTCCGCGGAGGATTCCAGGCGCAGGGTGGGGTAGGCGCGTACGCGGTGCAGTTTTTCGATAGAGCTCATGGATGCGGTCCTCGGCGATGGCCGCCCGCAAGGCTGGATGCGGTGGGCCGCGAGCGGCGATTTTGGGAGCCCACGCATCGATGCTACACCCCGTTCCCGCAGCAAAAATAAAAGCCCCTCCGGAGAGGGGCTTGCACGGGATCGGGTGCGTCGCGGCGGGTATTTTACCCGCCCACGGCCCTACGCATGCTCACGCGTCTTCACCCCGCCGGCGGCGGGTCGCGCAGCTCGCGGCGCAGGATCTTGCCCACGTTGGTCTTGGGCAGTTCCTTGCGGAATTCGACCAGCTTGGGATGCTTGTAGCCGGTGAGGTTGGCGCGGGCGTGGGCCTTGACGTCCTCGGCGGTCAGCGCCGGATCCTTCTTGACGATCACCACCTTCACCGCCTCGCCGGATTTTTCGTCCGGAACGCCGACCGCGGCCACTTCCAGCACGCCGGGCATCAGCGCGATCACGTCTTCGATTTCGTTCGGGTACACGTTGAAACCCGACACCAGGATCATGTCCTTCTTGCGATCGACGATATAGAAGAAGCCTTGTTCGTCCATCTTGGCCATGTCGCCGGTGTGCAGCCAACCGTCGTCGTCGATGACCTTGGCGGTTTCCTCGGGCTTCTGCCAATAGCCCTTCATCACCTGCGGGCCCATGATGCACAGTTCGCCGACTTCGCCCATCGGCAGGATCTTGCCTTCCTCGTCCTTGACGCAGGCGTCGGTGGAGGAGATCGGAAAGCCGATCGAGCCGTTGTACTCGGCCAGGTCCATCGGATTGATGCACGCCGCCGGCGAGGTTTCGGTGAGGCCATAGGCTTCCACCAAGGTCACGCCGGTGACCTGCTTCCAACGCTCGGCGACCGAGCGCTGCACCGCCATGCCGCCGCCGAGGGTGAGGTGCAGGTGGGAGAAATCGACCTTGTCGAAGCCGGGCGTGTTGAGCAGGCCGTTGAACAGCGTGTTGACGCCGGTGATCGCGGTGAAGCGGTTGTTCTGCAGTTCCTTCACGAACGCCGGCATGTCGCGCGGGTTGGTGATCATGTGGTTGAGGCCGCCGAACTTCATGAACACCAAACCGTTCGCGGTAAGCGCGAAGATGTGGTACAGCGGCAGCGCGGTGATGATGATTTCTTCGCCCATGCGCGCGTTGGTGCCGATCCACGCCGCGGCCTGCTGCATGTTGGCGACCAGGTTGCGGTGGGTGAGCATCGCGCCCTTGGCCACGCCGGTGGTGCCGCCGGTGTATTGCAGGAACGCGATGTCGCCCGGCGCGATGTCGATCTGCGGCAGTTGGTGCATCTGCCCCAGGGTGAGCGCATCGCGGAAGCGCACTGCGCCCGGGATGTCGTAGTCGGGCACCATCTTCTTCACGTACTTCAGCGCGAAGTTCATGATCGGGCCCTTGAGCCCGCCGACCATGTCGCCCAGGCCGGTGGTGACGACCTGCTGCACCTGGGTGCCGGCGACGACCTCCTGCACGGTCTTGCCGAAGTTGTCGAGCACGAACACCACCTTCGCGCCGGAATCCTCGAGCTGGTGCTTGAGTTCGCGCGGGGTGTACATCGGATTGGTGTTGACCACGGTCAGGCCGGCGCGCAGCACGCCGAAGGTCGCGATCGGATACTGCAGGCAGTTGGGCATCATGATCGCGACGCGATCGCCCTTCTTGAGCTTGAGTTCGCCGAGCAGATAAGCGGCGAACTGGGCGCTGAGCCGGTCGATGTCGCCGTAGGTCAGTGTCTTGCCGAAGTTGCGGAAGGCGGGGCGATCGCGGAATTTCTCGATCGCGTTTTCCAGCACCGAAACCACGGAAGGAAATTCCTCCACGTCGATCTGTGCGGGCACGCCTTGCGGATAGTGGGCAAGCCACGGACGGTTCAAACTCATCGCGATCCCCTCTTTAATCGCTCGTCGATTCTGTCCGCTAGCCGCGCAAGTGCGCCGGCGTACGGTGTGTTTTCTCGATTGGAGCATAGGCTCTAGCGGGTGGCAAGGCGGTGCCCGGCGACGTTGCCGCGGGTGCGGCCGACCTGTCAGGATCGAGTGCGCGCGGGCCGGGGCGAACGGTCGTGCGAATCTTGCCCGGCGCCGGTTTCGAGCCCAAACCCGGGGCGAAATCCGAGCATGAATCCGAGGGGAAGCGACGATGTTTGCAGCGATGTTCGGCGGATGGACGGGGCAGGCCGGCGACATGCCCGCGCTTGTGCGAATGCGGCGCCCGGCCGCTGCGGTCGCGGCCCGGCTGCCGGCGTTCGCGTGCTGGGCGGCGGCGCTGTTGCTGTTGGCCGCGTGCGGCGGCGGCACGCCGGAGCAGCGCCTGCGCGCTTCGATGGACGAGTTGCAGACCGCGATCCAGGCGCGCGACGCCAAGGCGGTGCAGGCGCGGCTGGCCGACGACTTCGTCGGCCCGGAAAACCTGGACCGCGACGGTGCGCGGCGGCTGGCGGCGGCGAGCTTCCTGCGCTACCGCGATGTGTGGCTGCAGATCGCCGCGGTGCGCTATGAGGTGCAGGGCGAGCGCGCGACGGTCGTGTTCGAAGCCGCGCTCGGCGGCGGCTCGGGCGCGGCGCTGCCGGACGCGGCGCAACTCTACGAGGTGCGCACCGGCTGGCGCGAACGCGACGGCGAGTGGCGGATGATTTCGGCGGAGTGGAAGCCACGGCTTTGAAGCTAGGAGGTAGTGGTCAGTAGTTAGGAGATAGCAACAGCGATTCGCCGCCTGCTCTAGCTATCTCCTAACTCCTGACCGCTATCTCCTAGGTCGTTACGCTATGCTTACGAGCAACGCAAGGACGACGCCGGCGGGGACCGGTTCGCAATGGATTCTGCACTGACCGCCGAACAGGCGCTCGCGCTGGCGCCCGATGGCGCTTCGGCCAAGGCCGCGACCGGCCTGGCCTCCGACCGCCACTGGGTCGCGCTCGGCGGCGACGCCGAGGCCCTGTGGGGCGAATGCAAAGGCAGCGGCGCCAAGCCTTACCAGGCGCAGGTCGATCTGGCCGCGCTGGTCACCCGCTGTTCCTGCCCCAGCCGTAAATTTCCGTGCAAGCACGCGCTGGCGCTGCTGCTGATGCACGCGCGCGGCGGCATCGCCGCGGCGCCGCGGCCGGCGTGGGTGGAGGAGTGGCTGAACTCGCGCCGCGACCGCGCCGAAAAGAAGGAACAGGCCGCGGTCAAAGCCGCCGCCGCGCAGGCGGCCGACCCCGACGCCGCCGCGGCCGGCGCGGCCAAGCGCGAGGCCGCACGCTGGAAGCGCATCGACCAGGGCACGGCCGAACTGCAGCGCTGGATCGGCGACCAATTGCGTCGCGGCCTGGCCTCGTTCGGCCCGCAGCAGCGCGCCGAGTGGACGGCGATGGCCGCGCGCATGGTCGACGCGCAGGCGCCGGCGCTGTCGACGCAGGTCCTGGCCGCGGCCGATGCGATGGCGAGCGGCGTGGCCGGCGCGCCGGCGGTGCTGGAGCGCTTCGGCCTGATCTGGCTGCTGCGCGAAGCGGTGGCCCGGCGCGAGACGCTGTCGCCGTCGCGCCTGGCCGACGTGCGTACCGCGCTGGGCTGGGTCTACGACAAGGACGATCTGGCCACGCTCGGCGAGAGCGTGAGCGATCGCTGGATCGTCCAGGGCCAGCGCATCGACGAACGCGACGACCGCCTGTTCGAGCGCCGGGTATGGCTGCGCGGACAGGCCAGCGGCCGCGACGCGCTGCTGCACGACTACGCCTACGGCGGCCGCGGCTGGGAACAGCAGTGGCTGGACGGGCGCAGCGTCGAGGCGAACCTGCGCTTCTTCCCCGGCAGCGCGCCGCTGCGCGCGCTGGCGCTGGAGCAGGGCGCGGCGCAGCCGGCGCCGCGCTGGTCGCAGCCGGCGGTGGAAGCGATCGAACGCGCCTCGCTGGCCTTCGCCGCCAATCCGTGGTTGCCGTGGTGGCCGCTGAGCCTGGCCGACGCGGTGCCGGTGCGCGAGCGCGAACGCTGGTGGCTGCACACCGCGGCCGGGCGCCTGCCGCTGGCGCTGGGCGAGGCGGCCGGCTGGAACCTGCTCGCGCACAGCGGCGGGCAGGCCTTGCAGGTGATGGGCGAATGGGACGGGCGCAGTCTGCGGCCGCTGAGCGCTTGGTGCGGCGAAGACACCGCGCAGAACTGGAGTCTGGCGGCATGAGCGGCGCGGGCACGGACAGCGGCGCCGCCGCCGAGTGGATCAAGCCGGCCCTGGTCGGCGTCGACGCAGCGCGCTCGCCGGCGTTTCCGGCGCCGGTCGCCGCGTTGCTGGACGAAGCCGGCGACGACGACGCGCTGGCGCGCTACGCCCGCGGCGCCGCGGCGATGGCCGCCTGCCGTCTGGCCGCGGTGGAGCTGGCGCCGGCCGCTGACGAGCCGCCGCCGGCCGCGCCCGAGGACGCGCGCATGCTCGGCGAAGGCGAACCGTTGGCGGCGGCGCTGCGCACGATTTTCCGCAGCGACAGCGAGCGCTTGCACCACGAAGCCTGCCAGCGTCTGGCCGAACTCGGCCGCGCGCTGCCGGCCGGCGCGTTGGCGTCGGCGCTGGACGCCGGTCGGCAACGCGCGCGCCTGCGCACGGCGCTGCTGCCGGTGCTGGGCGAGCGCGGCCTGTGGCTGGCCCGGCTCAATCCCGACTGGCGCTACGCCGATCGCGGCGGCGCGGCCGTGGAGGAATCGGCCGATCCGTTCGCGCAGGCCGAACAGGTCTGGCAGGAAGGCAGCTTCGAGCAACGCCAGGCGCTGTTCGCGCAGTTGCGCGCGGCCGATCCGGCGCGGGCGCGCGCGCTGTTGCAGGCGCAACTCGGCGAACTGCCGGCGAAAGAGCGCGCCGCGTTCGTCGCCGAACTGGACGCCGGCTTGAGCCTCGACGACGAACCGCTGCTGGCCGGCCTGCTCAAGGACCGCGGCCGCGAGGTGCGCCGCTTCGCCGCCGCGCTGCTGGCGCGCCTGCCGCAGTCGGCGCACGCGCAGCGCCTGCGCGCGTGGCTGGCGCCGCGGGTGAGCCAGGAGCGCGCCTTGCTGGTCAAGCGCTGGGTGGTCGACGCGCCGCAGGCCGCCGACCCCGAGTGGGCATCCGCCGCCATCGACGTCGCCCGGCCGCAGAACGATGCGCTCGGCGAACGCGCGTGGTGGCTGTATCAACTGGTGCGGCAGGTGCCGCTGCGCTGGTGGTGCGAACACACCGGCATGGACGCGGCCGCGCTGCTGGCCTGGGCGGCCAAGAGCGACTGGAAGGAAGCGCTGCATCGCGGCTGGCTCGAGCGCATCCACCGCGACGACGGCGACTGGGCCGCGGCCATGCTCGACGCGCCCGGCCGCGCCTTCCACGGCCATCACGCCGGCTTGCTGGGCCTGCTGCCGCCGGCGCAGCGCGTGCGCCATTGGCCGAGCAGCTTCGAACTGCTGTGCCGCAGCGGCCGCTTCGACGAAGTGGTCGGCTCCTGCGCGCCGGGCCAGTGGTTGCCGCTGGAGTATTCGCGCTTGGTCGGCGCCGGCCTGGAGCAGGCCGGCGAGGCCCTGCGCCAGGACTGGAGCCTGCGCCAGAACGCGCAATCGCTGCTGGAAGTGCTGCACCCGCAGGCGCTGCGCGGCTGGCGCGCGCCGCCGCGCGGGCCCGACGACACCTCGGCCCTGGCCGATTGCCTGGCCGGCCTGGAGCGCACCGCGCACGTGCGCGGCCTGCTGCACGCCTGAGCCGCTTCTTTCGAATCACACCTGTTTACATGGAGTTCCGATGACCGCCGTCCTGCGCCAACACGCCGAAATCCAGTTCGCCGAAGAGCTCGAACAACTGGCCAAGGCCGACGACCGCCAGCGTCCCGCCAACTGGAAGCTGTCGCCGTGGGCGGTGGTGACCTATCTGATCGGCGGCAAGCTCGACAACGGCTTCGAGATCAGCGCCAAGTACATCGGCAACCGCCGGCTGATGGAGATCGCGGTGGCGACCATCGCCACCGACCGCGCGCTGCTGCTGTTCGGCGTGCCGGGCACGGCCAAGTCGTGGGTGTCCGAACACCTCAGCGCGGCGATCAGCGGCGATTCGACCATGCTGATCCAGGGCACCGCCGGCACCAGCGAGGAACAGATCCGCTACGGCTGGAACTACGCGCAGTTGCTGGCGCACGGCCCGAGCGAGAACGCGCTGGTGCCCAGCCCGATGATGAACGCGATGAAGCTCGGCAAGATCGCCCGGGTCGAGGAACTTACTCGTATCCCCGCCGACGTGCAGGACACGCTCATCACCGTGCTGTCGGAGAAGACCCTGCCGGTGCCGGAATTGGGGAGCGAAGTGCAGGCCGCGCGCGGCTTCAGCGTCATCGCCACCGCCAACAACCGCGACAAGGGCGTCAACGAACTGTCCAGCGCGCTCAAGCGCCGCTTCAACACGGTGATCCTGCCGGTGCCGTCGAGCGAGGAAGAGGAAGTCTCGATCGTGGTCAAGCGCGTGCACGAACTCGGCCGCGCCCTGGAGCTGCCGGCCGAGCCGCCGGCGCTGAAGGAAGTGGCGCGGATCGTGCGCATCTTCCGCGAGTTGCGCAACGGCCAGACCGAGGACGGCAAGTCCAAGCTCAAGAGTCCGAGCTCGACGCTCTCCACCGCCGAGGCGATCTCGGTGATCAACAACGGCATGGCCCTGGCCGGCCACTTCGGCGACGGCGTGCTGCGTCCGGCCGACATGGCTGCGGGCATGATCGGCGCGGTGGTCAAGGATCCGGTGCAGGACCAGGTGGTGTGGACGGAGTATCTGGAAACCGTGGTCAAGGAACGCGCCGAGTGGAAGGATCTCTACCGCGCCTTCCGCGAGCAGCTGTGATCCGCGCATGAGCGCCACGCTGCATTACTTCGGCATCCGCCACCACGGCCCGGGCTGCGCGCGCAGCCTGCGCAAGGCCCTGGACGCGTTGCGGCCGGATTGCGTGCTGATCGAAGGCCCGGCCGGCGCCGAAGCGCTGGCGGTCGAGCATCTGCGCGATGCGGGTCTGCAGCCGCCGGTGGCGCTGCTGTCCTACGGCGCCGACGATCCGCAACTGGCCGTGTTCCATCCGTACGCCGAGTTCTCGCCGGAATGGCAGGCGATGCGCTGGGCGGCGGAGCAGGGCGCGGCGCTGCGTTTCATCGACGTGCCGGCCGGCGCCAGCCTGGCCTGGCAGCGCGCGCGGCACGAGCGACTGGGCGGCGGCGAACCCGCGCCGACGGCGGGCGAGGGCGAGGCGGCGCCGCAGGAGCTGGCCGACGACGCGGCGGCTGCGCAATCGGCGACGGACGAACGCGAGGCTATAGAAACGACCGAGCCGGCCGCCGCCGAGCGCCGCGAACCGCACCAGGACCCGCTCGACTGGCTCGCCCACGCCGCCGGTTACGCCGACGGCGAGAGCTGGTGGAACCACATGGTCGAAGAGCGCGGCGACGGCGAAGGCCTGTTCGAAGCCATCGCCGCGGCGATGGGCGAGCTGCGCGAGAACGCCGAACTGCGCAATGGACTGGACCCGCACGAGGAAGCCTTGCGCGAGGCGCACATGCGCAGCGGCATCCGCGAAGCGGCCAAGCAGGGCTTCGAACGCATCGCCGTGGTCTGCGGCGCGTGGCACGTGCCGGCGTTGACCGGCAAGGCCACCGCCGCGGCCGACAAGGCCTTGCTCAAGGACCTGCCCAAGCTCAAGTCCGCCGCCACCTGGGTGCCGTGGACCTATCGCCACCTCAGCAGCGCCAGCGGCTACGGCGCCGGCATCGATTCGCCGGGCTGGTACGAACACCTGTGGCGCAACGGCGGCGGCGATGCGCGCACGGTCGGCTGGTTCGCGCGGGTCGCGCGGGTGTTGCGCGAGCACGCGCTGGACTGCTCGTCCGCGCACCTGATCGAAGCCGCGCGCCTGGCCGATACGCTGGCCGCGCTGCGCGAGCGCCCGGCGCCGAGCCTGGACGAGCTCAACGAAGCCACCCTGAGCATCCTGTGCAACGGCGACGCCACGCCGATGCGGCTGATCGAGCAGGCGCTGATGATTGGCGAACGGATCGGCTCGGTGCCCGAGTCGGTGCCGACCGTGCCGTTGCAGCGCGATCTGGAAGCTCAGCGCAAGCGCCTGCGGCTTAAGCCCGAAGCGCTGAGCAAGCCGCTGGAGCTGGACCTTCGCAACGACACCGACCTGCAGCGCAGCGAACTGCTGCACCGGCTGCTGCTGCTCGACATCGGTTGGGGCCGACTCGGCGGCGCCGGGCGCTCGCGCGGCAGTTTCCGCGAGGTGTGGGAACTGGCCTGGCAGCCGGCGTTCGAGATCGAGCTGATCGTCGCCAGCCGTTACGGCCAGAGCGTGGAACAGGCTGCGACCGCGCGCTCGATCGAGCACGCGCGCCAGGCCGAGCGCCTGCCCGTCCTGTCGCGCCTGATCGACCGCGTGCTGCTGGCGAACCTGCCCGGTGCGGTCGAAGCGGTCGTGGCCGAGTTGCAAGCGCGCGCGGCGGTCGACGCCGATCCGCTGTCGCTGCTGGCCGCGCTGCCGGCGCTGGCCAACGTGCAGCGCTACGGCAACGTGCGCAACACCGACGCGGCGCAGGTGCGGCATCTGTTCGACGGCATGCTCGCGCGCGCCTGCATCGGCCTGACCCTGGCGCTGGGCGGCCTCGACGAAGAGGCCGCTGGCGATGCGCGCGAAACCTTGCTCGGCGCCGACCGCGCGGTGGAACTACGCGACGACGAAACCCAGGTCGCGACCTGGCGCGGCGCGCTGCGCCAGCTGGCGCTGTCCGCGAGCGCCACGCCGCTGCTGCGCGGCCTCGCCACCCGGCTGCTGTTCGACACCGGCGCGTTCGACGGCGAAGCGGTGGCGCGCGAGCTCAGCCTGAACCTGTCGCAGGGCGCCGAGCCGCTGCAAGCGGCGCAGTGGCTGGACGGCTTCCTCAACCGCAACGCCGCCGTGCTGCTGCACGACGACGCGGTGTGGGCGCTGATCGACGGCTGGATCTCGAACCTGGGCCACGAGCATTTCCTGCGTGTGGTGCCGCTGCTGCGGCGCAGCTTCGCCGAGTTCGAGGCCGCCGACCGGCGCGACCTTGGCGCGCGGGTCAAGCGCCCGCTCGGCGCGGCGCCGGCTGTGGCGGCGCAATCGACTTGGGACGCCGCGCGTGCGGCGCGCGCGTTGCCGCTGCTGCGCGAACTGTTCGGCCTGAGCGCCATGGGAGACGCGCATGAGCGCTGAAACGAACGCCGACGCGATTGCGGCCGCCGACGCCGCCGACGCGGCGACGCCGAGCACGCGCGAGCAGCGCTGGCGCATGGTCCTGGGCAGCGAAGCCCAGGACAGTTGCGGCGCGCTCGGCGCCGGCCTGTCGCCGCTGGACGCGGCCCTGGCCGCGCTGTACGAACCCACCGGCCCGGGCTGCCTGTCGCGACGCGGGGGCCGCGGCGGCTCGGCGCCGAACGTGGCGCGCTGGCTCGGCGATATCCGCAAGTACTTCCCGGCCAGCGTGGTCCAGGTCATGCAGCGCGACGCCCTGCAACGCCTGGACCTGCGCCAGATGCTGCTGGAAAAGGAGATGCTCGAAGGCATCCAGCCCGACGTGCACATGGTCGCCAACCTGGTCTCGCTGTCGGGCGTGATCCCGGCCGAGACCAAGGAAACCGCGCGGCTGGTGGTGCGGCGCGTGGTCGAGGAACTGATGCGCAAGCTCGAAGAGCCGATGCGCTCGGCGGTGACCGGCGCGCTCGACCGCGCCCGCCGCACGCGCCGTCCGCGCCATGCCGAGATCGACTGGAACCGCACCATCCGCGCCAACCTCAAGCACTGGCAGCCCGAATACAACACCATCATTCCGCAGCAGTTGATCGGCTACGGCCGCAAATCGCGGCGGCCGCAGCGCGAGATCACCTTGTGCATCGACCAGAGCGGCTCGATGGCCGCCTCGGTGGTGTACTCGAGCATCTTCGGCGCGGTGATGGCCTCGCTGCCGGCGGTGGCGACGCGGCTGGTGGTGTTCGACACCGCGGTGGTCGACATGACCGAACAGCTCGACGACCCGGTCGACCTGCTGTTCGGCGTGCAACTCGGCGGCGGCACCGACATCCACGGCGCGGTGGCCTATTGCCAGGGCCTGATCCGCGAGCCGCGCAACAGCATCCTGGTGCTGATCTCGGATCTGTACGAAGGCGGAGTGGAAGCCAAGCTGCTGGTGCGCGCGCAGGAGCTGGTCGAGGCCGGCGTGCAGTTCATCGTGCTGCTGGCGCTGAGCGACGAAGGCCGGCCGGCCTACGACCAATCGCTGGCGGCGAAACTGGCCGCGCTGGGCGTGCCCTCGTTCGCCTGCACGCCCGATGCGTTCCCGGGCCTGATGGCCGCCGCGATCCGCCGCGACGATGTCAATCAGTGGGCGGCGGTGAACGGGTTGGTACCGACGCGGGCGGAGGGGTAGGGCGCGGTTTGCGCTTGTTGTACGTAGCTGAGCGACCTCCACGTCATTCCGGCGAAAGCCGGAATCCATGTCGCCGTTGCCCTTGCTCTTCGCTCCCCCCGCCGCTGCGAACTCGCCACAGGCAACCGTAGACCCGAAGGGCGGCGCGCAGGACGCGCGCCGTGCGCCACCCAGGCCAGGGATGGCCTGTGTGGCGCATCCCCGCGCACGCGCCGCCCGCTAGTGGCTCTTGATCCGAAAACAAGGAAAGCGCCTTTCTTTGGTTACTTTCTTTGGCAAGACAAAGAAAGTGACCCGGCCGCTTGCGGACGGAAGCTGTTGATGTTGGCTGGTCGTCGCTCGTTGCTACGAGAAAAGCACAAACAACATCAAAATGGATTCCGGCTTTCGCCGGAATGACGGCATGTGGTTGCGGGCTTCGGGAGGTTGCGGCGGAGCTGCGTCGCTGCGGTTGGTCCCGGCTCGCGCCGCTCCTACAGTCGGATACGAAACTCGCCGAAGCCCCTGTAGGAGCGACGCAAGTCGCGACCAACCGAAGCAACGCAGCCCCGCCACAACCACCCGAAGCCCCAAACCCTCCAGCCCGTCATTCCGGCGAAAGCCGGAACCCATTTTGACGTTGCTGTTGCTTCTGCCTCTCTCGTAACAACGAGTGACGACCCGCGAAGATCAAAGGCTTCCGTCCGCAAGCGGCCGGGTCACTTTCTTTGTCCAAAGCAACAAAGAAAGTAACCAAAGAAAGTGCTTTTTCCTGTTTTCGAATCAAGAGCCACTAAGGTTCGGAGCGGGCGCGGGGATGCGCCACACAGGCCATCCATGGCCTGGGTGGCGCACGGCGCGCGTCCTGCGCGCCGCCCTTCGGGTCTACGGTTGCCTGTGGCGAGTTCGGGGCGGCGGGGGGAGCGAAGAGCAACAGCAACAGCGACATGGATTCCGGCTTGCGCCGGAATGACGGCAGGGTGGATTCGGGCCTGCGCTGGAATGACGGCAGGGCGGATTCGCGCCTGCGCCGAAACGGCGACGTAGCGGGCGCCGCCACGAGGCCGAAAAACGCAAAAGGCCCGGAGCCGAAGCCCCGGGCCTTTCGTGCGGCCGAACCGGCTTACGCCGCCTTCCTCGCCGCCAACTGCCGCAGCACGTAGTGCAGGATGCCGCCGTGGCGGAAGTACTCCGCTTCCTTCGGCGTCAGCAGCAACACCTTGGCTTCGAAGGTCTTCTCGCTGCCGTCGGCTTTCTTCGCCGTCACCGTCGCGGTCTTGGCCTTGCCGTCGTCCAGCCCGGTCACGCTGACCACTTCCGAGCCGTCCAGGCCCAGGCTCTGTGCGTTCTCGCCGTCCTTGAACTGCAACGGCAGCACGCCCATGCCGACCAGGTTGGAGCGGTGGATGCGCTCGAAGCTCTCGGCGATCACCGCCTTGACCCCTAGCAGGTTGGTGCCCTTGGCCGCCCAGTCGCGCGAGGAGCCGGTGCCGTATTCCTTGCCGGCGAACACCACCAGCGGCACGCCGTCGGCCTTGTACTTCATCGCGGCGTCGTAAATGGCGAGCTTTTCCGGCGCGGCGCCGTCCTTGCCGTAGTACAGCGTGTTGCCGCCTTCTTCGCCGCCGAACATCAGGTTCTTGATGCGGATGTTGGCGAAGGTGCCGCGCACCATCACATCATCGTTGCCGCGGCGCGAGCCGTAGCTGTTGAAGTCCGCCGGCTGCACGCCGCGCGAGATCAGGAAGCGGCCCGCCGGCGAATCCTTCTTGATGTTGCCGGCCGGCGAGATGTGGTCGGTGGTGATCGAGTCGCCGAACAGGCCCATGACCCGCGCGCCGTGCACGTCGTCGATGCTGCCGACCTGCATGGTCATGCCGTCGAAGTAGGGCGGGTTCTTGATGTAGGTCGAGGACTCTTCCCACTGGAACGACTCGCCGTCCGGCGAGGCGATCTGGTTCCAGCGGGTGTCGCCCTTGAATACGTCGGCGTAGTTCTGCGCGAACAGCTCCGGACCAACCGTTGCGGCGATGGTGTCGCCGATCTCTTTGTTCGACGGCCAGATGTCGCGCAAGAACACGTCCTTGCCATCCGAGCTCTTGCCGATCGGCTCCTGGGTCAGATCGATGTTGACCGTGCCGGCGATCGCATACGCCACCACCAGCGGCGGCGAGGCCAGGTAGTTGGCCTTCACTTCCGGATGCACGCGGCCTTCGAAGTTGCGGTTGCCCGACAGCACCGAGGCGACCACCAGTTCGTTCTCGGCGATGCCCTTGGACACTTCCTCCGGCAGCGGGCCGGAGTTGCCGATGCAGGTGGTGCAACCGTAGCCGACCACGTAGAAGCCGAGCTTCTCCAGGTCGTCGAGCACGCCGGCCTTCTTGAGGTAATCGGTGACCACCAGCGAGCCCGGGCCGAGCGAGGTCTTGACCCACGGCTTGGACTTGAGCCCCAGGCGCGCGGCGTTGCGCGCGAGCAGGCCGGCGCCGAGCATCACCGCCGGGTTGGAGGTGTTGGTGCACGAGGTGATCGCGGCGATCACCACCGAGCCGTCGGACAGTTCGGCGTCCTGCTCCTGGATGCGGATCTTCGACACCGGCTTGGCCGCGAGGTGGCTCGCCTGCGGCTGGTTGCCGCCTTCGCCGTTGAGTTCCTCGATCGCGCAGCCCACGCCCTTGGGCTTGCGGTTGGCGATCAGCGGGCCGAGGCTTTCCTGGAAGTTGCTGTGCACGTTCTCCAGCAGCACGCGGTCCTGCGGGCGCTTGGGGCCGGCCAGCGACGGCTTGACCTCGCCCAGGTCGAGTTCGAGCGTGGCCGAGTATTCGGCATGCGCCTGGCCCGGTTCGTGCCACAGGCCCTGGGCCTTGGCGTAGGCCTCGACCAGGGCGATCTGCTCTTCGCTGCGGCCGGACAGGCGCAGGTAGGTCAGCGACTCGGCGTCGATCGGGAAGATGCCGCAGGTCGCGCCGTATTCCGGCGCCATATTGGCGATGGTGGCGCGATCGGCCAGCGGCAGGTGCTGCAGGCCGTCGCCGTAGAACTCGACGAACTTGCCGACCACGCCGTGCTTGCGCAGCATCTGGGTGACGGTCAGCACCAGGTCGGTGGCGGTCGCGCCTTCGGGCAACTGGCCGGTCAGCTTGAAGCCGACCACCTGCGGAATCAGCATCGACGAGGGCTGGCCGAGCATGGCCGCTTCGGCTTCGATGCCGCCCACGCCCCAGCCGAGCACGCCGATGCCGTTGATCATCGTGGTGTGGCTGTCGGTGCCGAACACGGTGTCGGGGAAGGCCTGCAGTTCGCCGGCGACCTCGCGGCCCATCACCACACGGGCGAGGTTTTCCAGGTTCACCTGGTGGACGATGCCGGTGTTCGGCGGCACCACCTTGAAGTTCTCGAACGACTTCTGGCCCCAGCGCAGGAAGCTGTAGCGTTCCTTGTTGCGCTCGAATTCGATCTTGCCGTTGAGGTCGAGCGCGTCGGGGCGGCCGAACACGTCGACCTGGACCGAGTGGTCGATGACCAGTTCCGACGGGATCAGCGGGTTGATCTGCTTGGCGTTGCCGCCGAGCTTGCCGACCGCGTCGCGCATCGCCGCCAGGTCGACCACGCAGGGCACGCCGGTGAAGTCCTGCAGGACCACGCGCGCGGGCATGAACGCGATCTCGGTGTCGGGTTCCTTCTTCGGCTCCCAGCGCGCCACCGCTTCGATGTGGTCCTTGCCGACCGTGGCGCCGCCGTCTTCATGGCGCAGCAGGTTTTCCAGCAGGATCTTCATCGAGTAGGGCAGGCGGGCGATGTCGAAGCGCTCGCCCAGGACCGGCAGGCTGAAGTAGGTGTAGTCGCGGCCGTTGACGGACAACTGGCGGCGGGTGGAAAACGAGTCGCTCATGCGTTGAACTCCTGTGGAGGTGCTGGCTCGCGCCTCGCGCCGGGCGAGGATCTGCTTGCGGTGGACCGGGCGGCGCAGTGCGTGGCGGGGTCTGTCGGCCGATTATCCACCAGTTGCGCAGGGCCGGATGTGCACGTGGTGTCGAGGTGGTTCGGCCGGTGCGCGGGGTGCGGCGGTGCGGTGCGCGTCGGTGGTCGGGGTTTTTCGGCTGTTTCGATGGCGCGTAGTTTTTTCGGGAGCGCGGTCCGGCGCGGGACACAACACAGCGTTGCGTAAAGCCGCGCGATGGCGGCGGCGCGGCCGGCGGGTTCGAGCGTGCGCGCGGCTCGGTCGAACCGCTAGGCGCGCCGCTGCTTCGCGAACGTTGCGTCGATGCTCGTTCGCGCGACGTTTCGCCGCGGACGATGGTGCCGCGGTTTTGTTGCGGGACGGTCGCCGGCTCGGTCGAGCCGGCGTAGGGGCGGGCGCTTCGCGCTGACTTTTTGTCGGCGTCGCGAGCGGGCGCGGGTCGCTTTACCGGCGGTCGGGCACGTGGCGACGCTCTTCGCGGCGGCGCGCGTCTCAAGCTGGCCCCGCGTTTGTATGTCACAGGCGTGGTGGAGAGTTCCCGGTGCAGGTGTCCGTGGCCGGGCCTTGGTTCCGCCAGACGCCGTTGCGGACTACCGGCAGCGCACCCGCCCGCCGATACCAGCGCCAGCTGAACGCCGGGGGCAGGCGATTTCGGGTGAGCCGCGTCGGCAGCGGCTCAGTCGGCGCCAGATTCCCAGTAACTCACTGAATAATATTGATTTTAATCTGTGAGTCCGACCGTCTCGCCGGGCCCCAAGCCAGCCAGCCCAGCCACCGCCCTTAGCCCGCCACCGCCCCAGGTATGTATAATCTGCGCATACTTTCTGGAGCGTACTCATGGAAGCGACCGTCGCCGAGCGAGGCCAGATCACCCTGCCCAAGGCGGTGCGCGACGCGCTCGGCCTGACCAAGGGCACGCTGCTCAAGGTCGAGCTGGACGGCAGCCGCATCATCCTGCGCAAGAGCGTGGACGACGCGATCTCCAAGGCGCGCGGCAAGTTCGCCCTGGACGGCTTCGATTCCGGCGAAGACGCCGCACGCGCGATGCGCGACGAGGAATGAGCCGGTGATCGCGGTCGACTCGCCGGTCCTGATCGAACTGTTGAGCGACGGCCCGCAGGCCGACGCAGTCGAGTCCTGCCTGCGCCAGAGCCTGGTCGGCGGCCGGGTGGTGATCTGCGATGTCAGCCTGGCCGAGATCTGCGCGGCGCTGCGCGGCGGCGCGCAAGCGCAGGAAGCGCTGGAAGAAATGGGCATCCACTTCAGCGCGCTGGAAGCCAAGTCGGCGTTGCGCGCCGGCGAGATGCACCGCCGCCATCGCCAGCGCGGCGACGGTTCGCGCGGCTTCGGCGGGTTTTTGATCGGCGCCCACGCGCTGCTGCAATGCGACGGCCTGATCACCTGGAACGACACGTTTTACCGCGACTACTTCAAGGGCCTGAAGCTGATCGTGCCGCAAGCCTGAGCCCATGTGACACCCGGTCGCTTCGATGGCTGGCGCTCCGACCGAGCCCGTTGCCCACCCCGTTCGATTCGGCCGGTTCCACCCAGATTTTTTCCACCCAGATTCACGCGGAGAATTGTTTATGTTGGAAGCCTATCGCCACCACGTTGCCGAGCGCGCTGCGCTGGGCATTCCGCCGCTGCCCCTGACCGCCCAGCAGACCGCCGAGGTCATCGAACTGCTGAAGGCGCCGCCGGCGGGCGAGGGGGATTTTCTGCTGGATCTCATCACCAACCGTGTCCCGGCCGGCGTCGACGACGCGGCCAAGGTCAAGGCCTCGTACCTGGCCGCGGTCGCCTTCGGCACGGAGAGCAACGCGCTGATCCCGCGCGCCCGCGCCACCGAACTGCTGGGCACCATGCTCGGCGGCTACAACATCCATCCGCTGATCGAACTGCTCGACGACGCCGAAGTCGGCACCGTCGCCGCCGAAGCGCTCAAGCACACCCTGCTGATGTTCGACGCCTTCCACGACGTGCAGGACAAGGCCGAGAAGGGCAACGCCAACGCCAAGGCCGTGCTGCACAGCTGGGCCGACGCCGAGTGGTTCACCAGCAAGCCGGAAGTGCCGCAGTCGCTGACCGTCACCGTGTTCAAGGTGACCGGCGAGACCAACACCGACGACCTGTCGCCGGCCCCGGACGCGACCACCCGCCCGGACATCCCGCTGCACGCGCTGGCGATGCTCAAGAACAAGCGCGATGGCATCGAGCCGGAAGAAGACGGCAAGCGCGGCCCGATCGCCTTCATCGAATCGCTGAAGGACAAGGGCCACCTGGTCGCCTACGTCGGCGACGTGGTCGGCACCGGCTCCAGCCGCAAGTCGGCGACCAACTCGGTGCTGTGGTTCACCGGCGAAGACATCCCCTTCATCCCGAACAAGCGCTTCGGCGGCGTGTGCCTGGGTTCGAAGATCGCGCCGATCTTCTACAACACCATGGAAGACGCCGGCGCCTTGCCGATCGAACTGGACGTGTCGCAGATGGACATGGGCGACGTGGTCGAGCTGCGTCCGTACGAGGGCAAGGCGTTCAAGAACGGCGAGCTGATCGCCGAATTCGCGCTCAAGTCCGACGTGCTGCTGGACGAAGTCCGCGCCGGCGGCCGCATCCCGCTGATCGTCGGCCGCGGCCTCACCGCCAAGGCGCGCGAAGCGCTGGGCCTGGCGCCGTCGACCCTGTTCCGCTTGCCGCAGAACCCGGCCGACAGCGGCAAGGGCTATTCGCTGGCGCAGAAGATGGTCGGCCGCGCCTGCGGCCTGCCCGAAGTCGATGGCGTGCAGCCGGGCATCCGTCCGGGCACCTACTGCGAACCGAAGATGACCTCGGTGGGCTCGCAGGACACCACCGGCCCGATGACCCGCGACGAGCTCAAGGACCTGGCCTGCCTGGGCTTCTCGGCCGATCTGGTGATGCAGTCGTTCTGCCACACCGCGGCCTATCCGAAGCCGGTCGACGTCAAGACCCACCACGAGCTGCCGGCCTTCATCAGCAATCGCGGCGGCATCGCCCTGCGTCCGGGCGACGGCGTCATCCACTCCTGGCTCAACCGCATGCTGCTGCCCGACACCGTCGGCACCGGCGGCGACTCGCACACCCGCTTCCCGGTCGGCATCTCGTTCCCGGCCGGCTCCGGCCTGGTCGCGTTCGCCGCGGCCACCGGCGTGATGCCGCTGGACATGCCCGAGTCGGTGCTGGTGCGCTTCAAGGGCGAGCTGCAGCCGGGCGTGACCCTGCGCGATCTGGTCAACGCGATCCCGCTGGCCGCGATCAAGTCCGGCGAGCTCACCGTCGCCAAGCAGGGCAAGAAGAACATCTTCTCCGGCCGCATCCTCGAAATCGAAGGCCTGCCGCAGCTCAAGGTCGAGCAGGCGTTCGAACTGTCCGACGCTTCGGCCGAACGTTCGGCCGCCGGCTGCACGGTCAAGCTCGACAAGGAACCGATCATCGAATACCTCAACAGCAACATCACGCTGCTGAAGTGGATGATCGCCGAAGGCTATGCCGACCCGCGTTCGCTGTCGCGCCGGATCAAGGCGATGGAAGCGTGGCTGGCCAACCCGCAGTTGCTGGAAGGCGATGCCGACGCCGAGTACGCCGCGGTGATCGAGATCGACCTCAACGAGATCGTCGAGCCGATCGTCGCTTGCCCGAACGACCCGGACGACGTGAAGACCCTGTCGGACGTGGCCGGCGCCAAGATCGACGAAGTGTTCATCGGTTCGTGCATGACCAACATCGGCCACTTCCGCGCCGCGGCGAAGCTGCTGGAAGGCAAGCGCGACATCCCGACCCGTCTGTGGGTCGCGCCGCCGACCAAGATGGACGCGTCCGAGCTCACCAAGGAAGGCCACTACGGCACCTTCGGCACCGCCGGCGCGCGCATGGAAATGCCGGGCTGCTCGCTGTGCATGGGCAATCAGGCGCAGGCGCGCGAGGGCGCGACGGTGTTCTCCACCAGCACCCGCAACTTCCCCAACCGCCTGGGCCGCAACACCAACGTGTACCTGGGTTCGGCCGAACTCGCGGCGATCTGCTCGCGCCTGGGCCGGATCCCGACCCGCGAGGAATACATGGCCGACATCGGCGTGATCAACGCCAACGGCGACAAGATCTACCGCTACATGAACTTCGACCAGATCGCCGACTACAAGCAGGTCGCCGACACCGTCGCGGCCTGATTCTTCAGGTCGGTTGAAACGAAAAACCCCGGCTTCGGCCGGGGTTTTTTGTGGGCGTCTGCGCTTGGCTTATTGGATCGCCTGAGGCTGAGCTGGCGCGGTCGGTCGATTGGCGCGGTCGCGGCTCGCGCCGCTCCTACAGGAACTCCATGCCGCTGCGTGGCGACGGCCGCCGCCTGTAGGAGCGGCGCAAGCCGCGACCGCGCAACTCCATGCTCCCGCGCCAGCGCGAAGCGCCCGCGACTGCGACCCGCCTCAATCCAAGCGCGCGTCGATCGAATCCACCATCGCCCGCTTGCGCAGGACGAAATCCCAGTAGCTGCCGCCGAGCTGGCGCCACAGCACCGCCGAGCGCACCGCCGCCAGCAGCACCGCGCGCACCTCGGCGACCACGCCGGGCTGGCCGAGGTAATGCGGATTGCCCTGCACCAGCACGCGCGGGCGCAGGTGGCTGAGGGTGTCGGCGTAGAGCGTGCCGAGCGCGGCGATCACGTCCGGATGGGCGCTGCCCAGGCGCTGGGCGTTGTCGGCCTGCGCGCGGATGCCGCTGAGCACTTTTTCGGTCATCGCGCCGTCCTGGACGAAGCGGCGCTCCAACTGCAGCACGGCCAGGCCCAGGCGCGGCAGGTGTTCGTCCTTGACCCGGCTGCTGAAGTAGTCCTGCGCCAGCATCAGGCCCGGGCGCAGCTGGGCGATGCCGCCGTAGACCGCCGAGGGCGAGGAGGCGTCGATGCGGAACACCGAGTCCAGCGCGGTCTGCAGCACGCTCGCGTTGGCCTGGCCGGTGTCGGCGATGCGCCGCACCTGGGCCAGGGCCTGGGCGAGGCCGGCGAGGGCGAGGGTGCGTTCGGAAAGTTCGGCCATTACTGAGTCGTCGTCGAAGAAAGAGAAGTCTTGCCAAGGCCCGGCACCGGCGCGTCGGTGGCGGCGATCACCGCGCCGCCGAGGCACTCGTCGCCGGCGTACAGCACCAGCGACTGGCCCGGGGTCACCGCGCGTTGCGGCTGCGCGAAGCGCAGCGACAGGGTACCGTCATCGCCGACCTCGACCTCGCACGATTGGTCGGGCTGGCGGTAACGGGTTTGCGCGGCGCAGGCGAAGCGGCGCGCGGGCGGCGCGCCGGCGATCCAGTGCGCGGCCTCGGTGGTCAGCGTGTGCGAGCGCAGCCACGGCGTGTCGCTGCCCTGATCCACGTACAGCACGTTGCCGGCGACATCCTTGCCGATCACATACCACGGCGCCTGTTCGAACCCGCGCACGCCGCCGATGTTGAGGCCTTCGCGCTGGCCCAGGGTGAAATAGAACACGCCCGGATGGCGGCCGATGGCGCGCCCGTCCGGGGTGCGGATCTCGCCTTCGCGCGCCGGCAGGTAGCGCGACAGGAACTCGCGGAAATCGCGCTCGCCGATGAAGCAGATGCCGGTGGAGTCCTTCTTGGCCGCGGTCGGCAACTGCGCGGCGCGGGCCATCTCGCGCACGTCGCGCTTGAGCAGTTCGCCCAGCGGGAAGCGGGTCGCGCCGAGCTGGGCCTGGCCGAGCTGGTGCAGGAAGTAGCTCTGGTCCTTGCTGCGGTCCAGCGCCTTGAGCAGGCGGAAGCGGCCGTCGGCCGCATCGACCCGGGCGTAGTGGCCGGTGGCGATGTAGTCGGCGCCCAGTTCGCGCGCGGCGTCGAGAAAATGCTTGAACTTGATCTCGCGGTTGCACAGCACGTCGGGATTGGGCGTGCGCCCGGCCGCGTATTCGGCGACGAAGTGCTCGAACACTCCGGCCCAGTACTCGCCGGAGAAATCGCGGAAGTGGATCGGCAGGCCGAGCCGGCCGGACACCGCCACCGCGTCGCGGCGGTCGTCCTCGGCGCGGCAGTCGCTGCTGCCGTCGTCGGCCCAGTTCTGCATGAACAATCCCGACAGGGCCTGCCCGGAATCGCGCAGCAGCAGCGCGGCGACCGAGGAATCGACCCCGCCCGACATGCCTACGATGGTGTCCGCCGACCGAGTCATGACCGTCACGTCGACGCGCTGGCGTCCGCGAAGTGCTGGAGCAGGTCGAGCGAATGGCGGCGCCCGCCGAGGTAGTCGGCGGCGACCTGCCACACCAGCGGGCTGCGGTGCTGCGGCGCGCGCGCCTGCAGCTCGGCCGGGGTCATCCAGATGGCCTGGACGATGCCCTCGTCGAGCGGCCGCGCGGGATCGAAGCTCAGCGGCTCCGCAGCGAAGGCGAAGCGCAGGTAATGGCGCCCGCCGCTGCCGTCGTCGGCCGCCGGCGCCTTCCACTGGTAGGCGCCGACGAAGGCGGTCAGGCGCACCTGCCAGCCGGTTTCCTCAAGGGTCTCGCGCAACGCGGCCTCGACCAGGCTCTCGTCGGGTTCCAGGTGGCCGGCCGGCTGGTTGAGCACCAGGCGCCCGCCGACGGTCTCCTCGACCATCAGCAGGCGGCCGCCGTCGACCACCACGGTGGCCACGGTCACATCGGGTTGCCAGAAGCGGCCTTCGCGATAGCTCACGTCAGAATTCGTCCTGCCCGGGGGTGAGTTCGGCTTCCATCTGGTCGGCGGCGCGCACCGCGTAGTCGATGGCGTCGTCCAGGGTCTGCTGCGACGCGTCGGCGTCGATCTTGACCACGAACACCGCCACCCCGTCCTGGCTGACCCAGCCGCCGAGCTTGCTCAGCTGGCCGTCTTCGAGCAGGCGGTTGGCGATCGCCGCCGGCAGCGCGCCGCCGTCGCCGGTGCGATAGGCCGGCGACCAGATCTCGCGCACCTTGAGCGAACCGAAGCGCTGGGTGCGCGAAAGCACGTAGGCCATCTGGCTGCGCTTGTCGTCGTCGAGGCTGAAGGTGAGGATGAAATCGCCGTCGCCGTCGAGCTGGTACTTGTAGCCCAGCGCGTCGAGCTGGGCGCGGACCTGCGGATCGCCGTCCTTGGAGACGGCGCGCGCGCCGTCGCCGCCGGGCGGCTCGGTCTGGCGGGCCTTGGCCTGGCCGGCGGCGGGCTTGACCTCGGCGGCCGGCAGCACCGGCGTCGCCGCCGGCGCGGCGACGGACGCCCACGCGGGCGCGGCGGCGAGTGCGCCCAACAGCAGCGCGGCGCGGGCGAGTCGGGACGTGGGGCCGGGCGGAAGGCCGGGAGTCGGGCGCATGCGGGTCCTTGAATTCTGCGACGGCGGCGCAATCTGCACCGACGGCTCCGCTACAAATGGCGGCGCTGCGGCATTTTGCAATGCGGCCGTGCACGCGTCCACGCCGCGTCGCCGCCGCTCCTCGTCCCGCCAAGGGCCCACCTCGCACCGGCCGCGCCGAACAGGGCGGCGTCTATAATCCACGCATGGCCAAACAGACCGATCACGAACACAGCCACGGGGTGCTGGTGGAAGCCGGCAAGCCCGAACTGGCGCGCCCCCCGCTTTATTCCGTCCTGCTGCTCAACGACGACTACACCCCGATGGACTTCGTGATCGAGGTGTTGATGCGCTTTTTCCCGATGAACGTCGAAAAAGCCACCCAGATCATGCTGCACGTCCACACCCGCGGCCGCGGCGTATGCGGCGTCTTCACGCGCGAAGTTGCCGAATCGAAGGTAGCGCAAGTGAACGAATTTTCAAGGATGCATCAGCACCCCTTGCTGTGCACGATGGAAAAGGCCTAAAAGGGAGCTGAAGCATCCCCCCGGGGCGGGGCATGGAAAAGCCGGCGAGCGCCCCCACGTAGCGAGCATACGTCCTGGAGGCTCCGCCCCATGTTCAGCAAGGATCTCGAATACAGCATCGGCCAGTGCTACAAGCGCGCCCGCGAGGCGCGCCACGAGTACATGACGGTCGAACACCTGCTGCTCGCACTACTCGACAACCCGTCCGCCGAGGCCGTCCTCAAGGCCACCGGCGTGGACTTCGCGCGATTGCGCAGCGACCTGGAGCAGGCCATCGCGACCTCGGTCCAGGTGCTGCCCGACGACGTCGACCGCGACACCCAGCCCACCCTGGGCTTCCAGCGCGTGCTGCAGCGCGCGGTCTACCACGTCCAGTCCTCGGGCAAGAAGGAAGTCACCGGCGCCAACGTGCTGGTGGCGATCTTCGGCGAGAAGGACTCGCACGCGGTCTACTTCCTCAACCAGCAGGACGTGGCCCGCCTGGACGTGGTGAACTACCTCTCCCACGGCATCGTCAAGCACAACGGCGAGGACGGCCACGCCCACCACGAGGAAGAGCCCAAGCCGGCCGAAGGCATGGAGGGCGAGGGCAAGTCCGACGCCCTGGCCGAGTTCGCCAGCAACCTCAACCAACTCGCCCGAGAAGGCAAGATCGACCCGCTGGTCGGCCGCGCCGACGAAGTCGAGCGCACCATCCAGGTGCTGTGCCGCCGGCGCAAGAACAACCCGCTCTACGTCGGCGAGGCCGGCGTGGGCAAGACCGCCATCGCCGAAGGCCTGGCCAAGCGCATCGTCGACGGCGAGGTGCCCGAGGTGTTGCGCAACGCCACCATCTTCGCCCTCGACCTGGGCGCGCTGGTGGCCGGCACCAAGTACCGCGGCGATTTCGAAAAGCGGCTCAAGGCGGTGCTGGCCCAGCTCAAGAAGCAGCCCGAGTCGATCCTGTTCGTCGATGAGATCCACACCATCATCGGCGCCGGCTCGGCCAGCGGCGGCACCATGGACGCCAGCAACCTGATCAAGCCGGCGCTGTCTTCGGGCGAGCTGCGCTGCATCGGCTCGACCACGTTCCAGGAATACCGCGGTATCTTCGAAAAGGACCGCGCGCTGGCGCGGCGCTTCCAGAAGATCGACATCATCGAGCCCACGGTCGGCGAGACCTACCAGATCCTGCAGGGCCTCAAGCCCAAGTACGAGTCGCACCACGGCGTGACCTACGCCGACGACGCGCTGCAGGCCGCGGTCGACCTGTCGGTCAAGCACATCGGCGACCGCCTGCTGCCGGACAAGGCCATCGACGTCATCGACGAGGCCGGCGCGCGCCAGCGGCTGCTGCCGGAGAACGCGCGCAAGAGCCTGATCGACATCGAGGAGATCGAGACGATCGTGGCCAAGATGGCGCGCATCCCGACCAAGCAGGTCTCGGCCAGCGACAAGGACGTGCTCAAGAACCTCGAGCGCAACCTCAAGATGGTGATCTTCGGCCAGGATCCGGCGATCGAAACCCTGGCTTCCGCGATCAAGCTGGCGCGCTCGGGCCTGGGCAATCCGGACAAGCCGATCGGCAACTTCCTGTTCGCCGGCCCTACCGGAGTGGGCAAGACCGAGGTGACCAAGCAGCTCGCGCTGCAGCTGGGCATCGAGCTGGTGCGCTTCGACATGTCCGAGTACATGGAGCCGCATTCGGTCAGCCGTCTGATCGGCGCGCCTCCGGGCTACGTCGGCTTCGACCAGGGCGGCCTGCTGACCGAGAAGATCGTCAAGACCCCGCACTGCGTGCTGCTGCTGGACGAGGTCGAGAAGGCGCATCCGGACATCTTCAACATCCTGTTGCAGGTGATGGACCGCGGCATGCTCACCGACACCAACGGGCGCGAGGCCAACTTCAAGAACGTGATCGTGGTGATGACCACCAATGCCGGCGCGGCCCAGGCCTCGCGGCGCTCGATCGGCTTCACCAAGCAGGACCACTCCACCGACGCGATGGAAATCATCCGCAAGAGCTTCTCGCCGGAATTCCGCAACCGCCTCGACGCGGTGGTGCAGTTCCAGGCGCTGGGCTTCGAGCACATCCTGCGTGTGGTCGACAAGTTCCTGATCGAGCTGGAGACCCAGTTGCACGAGAAGAACGTGTCGCTGTCGGCCACCCCGGCCGCACGCGACTGGCTGGCCCAGCACGGCTTCGACCCGCTGATGGGTGCGCGGCCGATGGCGCGGGTGATCCAGGACCAGATCAAGCGTCCGCTCGCCGACGAACTGCTGTTCGGCAAGCTGGTCGGCGGCGGCCGGGTCAGCATCGATGTGCGCGAGGATCAGCTCGTGGTCGAGGCGCAGCCCGAGCCGGAGCGTTTGCTGCCCGCGACGGTGTGAGTGTTTCGGCCGCGGTTGCGGCATAAGAAAAGGCGGCCTTCGGGTCGCCTTTTTTCTTGTCCGGCATCGCGGGTTGCGCGGTAAGCGCGGTGTCGCGGTCGCGGCTTGCGCCGCTCCTACAGGGACTTCGGCAAGTTACGTGTCCGACTGTAGGAGCGGCGCAAGCCGCGACCGCGCTACCCCGACTGCGCCGCAATCGTCGTTTCGCATCGTCGCTGCGACCGCCACGAGAAACCCGCATGCGAAACCTTCCGCATGCGGCGCGGCGGCATCGGCGTCGCCGCGCGCGCGGGGACGCGCGCGGCGGGCCGGATCCGCTCAAGGCGGACGCTGCGAGCGAACAGCGCCGCGATCGACGGCTCAGCGCTTGATGTAGCGCTTGAAGGCTTGTTCGTCGATCTTTTCCACACGCGAAATCGAACACAGATCGCGTTGCGTGGCCAGCTTGGAGCCCTGCGGGCACAAGCGGCCTTCCTGCTTGTCGGTGGAGATCTTGAGCTTGGCCGAATAGCCCAGGTCGTTGCAGCCGTAGCGCATTTCGGCGCGGTAGTACTGCGCGCCGTCCTGGATCGCCACGGCGCTGTCGCCGGCGCGGCGCACGACGTGCGTGGCGCCCAGGTCGACGCATTCCGACAGCGGATCGGCGGCGAAGGCGGGCGCGGCGATAACGGTAAGCGCGGCGGCGAGAGTGAGGGCAGACAACAGCTTCATGCGTGCATCCTTGGCGTGGGTAGAGGGCGGGGCTTGCGGATCAATCTATTGAGTGCGCGGCGCGACCGAATCTGGAGGAAGTCGCGGTGACCTTCGTCATGCCATGACCTCCGGCCTAGACGCGCGGCAGCGCTTCGCCATCGCCGCGTTGCTGCGCGGCGTTTCGTGTCTGGCTGGATGCGTAGATGCATGTGCGCGTCGAATGGTTGCAGCGCGTTGCGCGCTCGTCGCCTGCGCATGCGCACGGTGCGCACCGCGCGATGCGAGTTCGATGCGATGCAGTGGAGCGACGACAACGCGGTGCGTGCGGGTCGCTGCGATGAGGCGATGCGGCGCGGCGCAGTCTGCGCCGAACGCGCAAGCCTCGCGCCCATGCGCGACTCGCGCGAACCCGCTGCATCGTTGCAAGGCGAAGTTCGACGCGCGAGCGCCATCACTCGCGCGTGCTGCGTTGCAGCGCCCAGCCCGCGCGAAACGCGCCCTGCGTCGCAGGCGCGATGCGCGAACCCGCGTGAGCCCTGTCGGTTTTGCCAGTGCGCGCCGGGGGCGCGCGCGGCCCGGTGCTAGCGTCCGCACGCCCGCAGATCGCGGGCGGCGGCCGCTGCGGCCGTCTTAACCGGGAACAGGAGTCCGATGCGATGAAGAAACGTTCTCTCGCGGCCTTGGCCGCATTCGTGTTCGGTTGCGCGGTGATCACCACCGCCACCGCCGCCGGCGATGCCTGCCAGACCTGCTGGACGCGCTACAACAAGTGCGTGGCGGTCATGGACGTGCAGACCTGCGAGTACCAGGTCGAGATGTGCCTGAAGAACAACGGCTGCCCGAACCCGCCGTGGTGAGCGCCGTAGCCGCGCGCGTCCCGCGCGAGCGGGGCGGCGCGGCGCCGATGAGCGAATAAAGGAGCGTCCATGAAAACTCGCCACATGCTGCTCGCGGCGCTGGCCGCGTTCGTGTTCTCGGCCGCGGCGGTCGCCGGCCCGGGCGGCGGCTGCAAGCAATGCCGTACCGAGTACCAGATCTGCCAGGCCAACGGCGGCGAAGCCGGCACCCGCGATTGCGAAACGCCGTTCAGTCAGTGCCTGATCGCGGCGGGGTGCCCGCTGGAGTGAGCGGCGCGGCGGCGGCAGCGCCGCCGCGCAGGTCCGCGGGCCTTGGCGAACCTTGCCCGGGCGTTTCGCGCGGACACGAAAAAGGCGGCCATTGGCCGCCTTTTTCAGTGAGTTACCGCGATTACTTCATGCGGTAAGTGATCCGGCCCTTGGTCAGGTCGTAGGGCGTCATCTCGACCTTGACCTTGTCGCCGGTCAGGATTCGGATGTAGTTCTTGCGCATGCGACCCGAGATGTGGGCAATGATTTCGTGCCCGTTTTCGAGACGCACGCGGAACATGGTGTTCGGAAGAGTTTCCGCCACCGTGCCCTCGAATTCGATCACGTCGTCTTTTGCCATGTGTTTCCCAGGAAGGTGGACTCGCAAGAGGAGTCCTGGAGTCGGGTGTTGGGCGTGTCGCGCGCCCGCGAAGCCGCGCATTTTGCCACGAAGGCGGCCCGGGCGCAAAAAAACCGTTAATGCGCTGGGAACCGGGGCGCTCAGCCTGGGTCTGGCGGGCGAACGGGCGGGTGGGGATCGGCGGATTGCGGCTCGGCCGGTGCTGAAACGCTCGCTTCCGGGGCGCTCGGCTCAGGGGGCGGGAAGCTCCAGGCCGGCCGGCAACGGATCGGCCAGCTCTGCCACCGCCAGTTCGCCGAAGCGCCCGGTCCACGCGCCGTGCGCGAAGCCCGGCGCGGCGGCCAGTTCAGCGGCCTGGGCCAGGAATCGCGCGCGCGGCAGCGACCGCGCGCCCAGGCTGAGCAGGTGCGGGTTCTCGACCTGGGCGTCGAGCAGCGGCCAGCCCCAGCCGTGCAGGCGCCGCGCCAGCGCCGCCAGTGCGACCTTGGAGCCGCCGGAGACCGCGCTGAACATGCTCTCGCCATAGAACATGCGGCCGATGGCGATGCCGTAGATGCCGCCGACCAAGGCCTCGCCGTCGAAGACTTCCACTGAGTGGGCATGGCCGAGCCGGTGCATGCGGGTATAGGCCTCGATCATCGCCGGGACGATCCAGGTGCCGTCCTGGCCCGGCCGCGGCGCCGCGGCGCAGGCGGCGATGACGGCCTCGAAGGCGGTGTCGGCGCGCACCGTCCAGGCGCTGTGGCGCAGGCCGCGGCGGAACTTGGAGGACAGGCGCACCGCATCGGTGTGGAACACCGTGCGCGGGTCCGGGCACCACCACAGCAGCGGATAGCCCTCGCTCGGCCACGGGAACACGCCGCTGCGATAGGCATTGAGCAGGCGCGCCGGGCTGAGGTCGCCGCCGACCGCGAGCAGGCCGTCGGGTTCGTCCAGGGCGCGCTCGCCGGGCGGGAACGGCGCTTCGGGGTCGCTGGGCAACAGGAACGGCAGGCGCTTCATGCGCGCGACGATGGCCGATCCGGCGTCGTCGCGCCGAGACCGCCGTCGTCGCCGGCGGCCTTGAACGGCGAATGCGCGCGCAGGGTCTGGGCGTAGCGCCGCACCGAGGCCGCCTCCTCGCGGCACCACGGCCGCAACGCGTCGCGGAACGAGGGGTGGGCGATCCAGTGGCGGCTGCGCACTTCGGTGGGCAGGAAGCCGCGGGCGAGTTTGTGTTCGCCCTGGGCGCCGGGCTCGAACGCGCGCAGGCCTTCGCGCAGGCAGTACTCGATGCCCTGGTAATAACAGGTCTCGAAATGCAGCCCCGGCAGTTCGGCGCGCGCGCCCCAGTAGCGGCCGTAGAGCGTGTCGGCGCCGCGCAGGCACAGCGCGCCGGCGACCGCTACGCCCTGGTATTCGGCCAGGAACATCACCAGCGCGCGCGGCATGGTTTGGGCGAGGTGGCGCAGGAAGTCGAGAGTCAGCGCGGCGTGGTTGCCGTACTGGTCGAAGGTGCTGCGGTAGAAGCCGTACATGGTCGCCAGGTCGGCCTCGCTGGCGTCGCTGCCTTCGACCACGCGGAAACGCACGCCGGCGCGCGCGACCTTGGCCCGCTCCTGGCGGATGTTCTTGCGGTGCTTGTGGTCGAAGGCGGCGAGGAACTGGTCGAAATCGCCCCAGCGCCGGCCGTGCGCGTCGGGCTCGTTGCGCCAGTGGTATTGCACGTCCACGCGCGCCAGCCAGTCGCCGTCGGCTTCGGCCGCGAACGCGGCGTCCTCGTCCTGCAGGTGGAAGTTGACGTGCGCCGAGGACAGCTCCTGGCGCGCGCACAACTGCGCCATCGCGCGCAGCAGCAGGCGCCGGTGCGCGGGCTCGCGCGCGAGCAGGCGCGGGCCGGTCACCGGCGAGTAGGGCACCGCGGCCAGCCATTTGGGGAAATAGTCCAGGCCGTGCTGCTCGTAGGCGTGCGCCCAGGCGTGGTCGAACACGAACTCGCCGTGCGAGTTCTGCTTCAGGTAGGCCGGCATCGCCGCGATCAGTTCGTCGTCGCGCCAGAGCGTGAGGTGGTGCGGCGTCCAGCCCCAGTCGGCGCGCAGGCAGCCGGTGGCTTCCAGGCCGTGCAGGAAGGCGTGGGCGACGAACGGGTTGGCGCCGTCGTGCAGCGCGTCCCAGTGCGCGGCCGGAACCTCGGCGAGCGCGCCGAGCAGGCGGATCGAGAACGCGTCGCCAGCGTCGCTCACGGTGCGGGCGAGGCCTCGGCGACGCGCAGGTACACGTCGGGATCGTGCTTCTGCATGTGCTGCTCGGGCCGCGCCAGCGCGGTGAAGCCGAGCTTGGCGTACAGCGGCTGCATATCGCTGGTGACCAGCAGCCAGCGGCGCAGGCCTTGCACGCGCGGGTCGGCCATCAAAGCTTCCACGACCGCGCGGCCGTAGCCGCGGCCGCGCTGTTCGGGCGCGACGAACACGTCGGCCAGATAAGCGAAGGTGGCTTGGTCGGTGACGGCGCGGGCGAAGGCGACCAGTTCGCCGTCGACGTAGCCGCGGTAGCACAGCGAGCCGTCCAGGGCGCGGCGCAGGGTCGCGGCGGGGATGCCGGCGGCCCAGTAGGTCTGCGCCAGGAAGCTGTGGACGACGGCGAAATCGGCATCGGACAGGGCGTCGTCGCGGAAGCTCAGCATCGTGGCGGCCATGGGGCGGGAGGATCCGGCAGGGATGCGTCGCGAACGGCCCGCCGCGATCGTCGCGGCGGGCCGGCGGCCGGAAGGGCCGAGGTGCGGCGCGCTCAGGCGTCCTTGTCGAGGAACTTCTCGGCGTCCAGCGCGGCCATGCAGCCGAAGCCGGCCGAGGTGATCGCCTGGCGGTAGACCTGGTCGGCGACGTCGCCGGCGGCGAACACGCCTTCCACCGAGGTCTGGGTGGCGTTGCCGTCCAGGCCGGTGCGGATGGTCAGGTAGCCGTTCTTCATCTCCAACTGGCCGTCGAACAGGCTGGTGTTCGGGGTGTGGCCGATGGCGACGAACAGGCCGTGGATCGCCAGCTCGCGCGACGAGCCGTCCTGCACCGACTTGAGCTTAAGCCCAGTGACACCGGCATCGTTGCCGACCACCTCGTCGACGGTGTGGTGCCACACCGGCTCGATCTTGCCGGCCTGGATCTTGGCCTGCAGCTTGTCCTGCATGATCTTCTCCGCGCGCAGGGTGTCGCGGCGATGCACCAGGTAGACCTTGCGCGCGATGTTCGACAGATACAACGCTTCCTCGACCGCGGTGTTGCCGCCGCCGACCACGGCCACGTCCTGGTCCTTGTAGAAGAAGCCGTCGCAGGTCGCGCAGGCGGACACGCCGCGGCCCTTGTATTCCTCTTCCGAGGGCAGGCCCAGGTACTTGGCGGTGGCGCCGGTGGCGATGATCAGCGCGTCGGCGGTGTACTCGCCGCTGTCGCCGATCAGGCGGAACGGGCGCTTGGACAGGTCGGCGGTGTGGATGTGGTCGAACTGCACTTCGGTGTCGAAGCGTTCGGCGTGCGCCTGCATGCGCGTCATCAGGTCCGGGCCCATCAGCCCGTGCGCGTCGCCGGGCCAGTTGTCGACCTCGGTGGTGGTCATCAGCTGGCCGCCCTGCTGCAGGCCCGTGATCACCAGCGGCTTGAGGTTGGCGCGGGCGGCGTAGACGGCGGCGGTCCAGCCGGCGGGGCCGGAACCGAGGATGACGACGCGGGAGTGCTTGGTTGGGCTCATGTATATAATCGCGGGCTGTTGAGAATGCGCTGCGCGCAGTAGGGAATGGGCGGGATTTTTGCGCAGCGCCGGGTCTTGTAATCGGTTTATCGACCCATACGCCGGCGTCTAGAAAATTCCGGGGCAGGGCATAGCTTGGAGGCGCGGACCCGGCAAAACAAGGCGTGGCGCGCGGACGCAACGTTGCGCGACGCGGCCGCCGGCGCGAACCGCCAAACCGTAGCTGGCATTGCGGCGATGGTGAGAGTAAAAAGCCGCGTGTGCGGGCGCCGGCCCCGCCGGACGGAGCCGCGTCACGGGCGCGCTGCGCACGGCATGGGATGGTGCGGCGCCGCTCCTCGCCACGCAGCACCTTGCAAACGTTCCACCCCACACCGCTCACAAAAAACACAACCTGGCTCGTCGCGCCGCCTATGCGGCGTTTTTTCTGGGCCGCACTGGAGACAGCAATGCGTATCGGCGTACCGAAGGAAACCAAGACTCTCGAAGGGCGCGTCGCGCTCGTCCCCGCCGCGGCGGGCGACCTGGTCAAGCGCGGCCACGAGGTCTGGCTGGAACAGGACGCGGGCGTCAAGAGCGGCTTCAAGGATGCCGACTACACCCGTCTGGGCGTGAAGATCGCGCCGGACGCGGCGGCCCTGTACGAGAAGGGCGAGCTGATCGTGAAGGTCAAGGAGCCGATCGCCGGCGACCTGCAGCACCTGCGCAAGGATCATCTGCTGTTCTGCTACCTGCACCTGGCGGCCGAGCCGGCGCTGACCAAGCACCTGCTCGACATCGGCCTGACCGGCGTCGCCTTCGAGACCGTCGAGCTGCCCAACGGCGACCTGCCGCTGCTGGCGCCGATGTCGGTCATCGCCGGCAAGATCGGCGTCCAGGTCGGCACCCACCTGCTGCACCAGCCGATGTCGGGCAAGGGCAAGCTGCTCGGCGGCCTGCCTTCGACCGAGCGCGGCAAGGTCGTGGTGTTCGGCGCGGGCAAGGCCGGCGGCGCGTCGGCCGCGCTGGCCGCCGCGGCCGGCGCCAACGTCACCGTGTTCGAAATGCGCCAGGACCGCATGGACGAGATGATGCGCCTGGGCAACAACGTCACCGCGCTGTATCCGTACCACGATGTGGTCGCGCGTGAAGTCGCCTCGGCCGACCTGGTGATCGGCGCGGTGCTGATCACCGGCGCCAAGGCCCCGCACGTGATGACCCGCGAGATGCTGCGCGAGATGGAAGACGGCAGCGTGGTGGTCGACATCGCCATCGACCAGGGCGGCTGCTTCGAGACCTCGCGTCCGACCACCTGGAAGGAGCCGACCTACGTGGAAGAGGGCGTCACCCACTTCTGCGTGACCAACATGCCCGGCGCGGTGCCGCAGACCTCGTCGCAGGCGATCTGCGCGGCGATCCTGCCGTGGGTCAACAAGCTCGCCGCCGGCGCCGACTGGCGCAACAACCCGGCGCTGGTGCGCGGCATCAACGTCGAGGGCGGCAAGATCGTCCATCCGGCGCTGCAGGACATGAAGCTGTAAGAGCCGGCATTCGCGAGCGGGAAACCGGGATCCGGACGCTGTTTCCGCGCCCGGGACGCGCTCACGCAGCCAACGAAGGGTCGGGCGGAGTATTCCGTCCGACCCTTTGTGCTTTTATGGTGGGACGGCGGCTCCCGGCTTGGGTTGGTCCGACTGAACGGGGCGCCGCCGGGCGCTTGCCGGCCGTTTCTCGCCTCGCGTTACTCACTCCACAGCTCTTCCTGTATATTCAACGACTAACGCAATCTAGCTAAGGCAGCACATCACGGTGGCGTCCGCACCCACAGCCAGTCGCAAGAAGGCCAAGGCGCCGGCCGAGGCCGAGTCGCGCGCGGCTGCGTCCGCGCCGCCGTCGCCGAAGCGGCAGCGGTTGATGCGCGATATCTCGCTGATCGTGATCGCGCCCTTGCTGCTGTATTTGCTGGCGAGTCTGTTCACGTTCTCGCCGACCGATCCGGGCTGGTCGCATTCGGGCTCGATCACCGCGCCGCTGCACAACCTCGGCGGCCGGGTCGGCGCCTGGATCGCCGACGTGCTGCTGTACCTGTGCGGCTATGTCGCCTTCCTGCTGCCCTTCATGCTCGGCGCGATCGCCTGGATCGCGCTGTTCGGCATGGACACCGACGGCGACGGCGAGGCCGATCTCGGCCCGGCGCTGCGCCTGGTCGGCATCGTCGGCTCGCTGGTGTCCCTGGCCGGGCTGCTGCAATTGCGCGTCGGCACGGTCGAGAACTTCTCGGCCGGTGCGGGCGGCATCCTCGGCCAGTTGGTCGGGCGTTCGCTGTATTCGGGCTTCGGCCCGGTCGGCGGCAATCTGTTCCTGGCCGCGCTGCTGCTGATCTCCTTCACCTTGGCCACCAGCGTGTCTTGGTTCGCGGTGATGGACTGGATCGGCAAGCGCGTGCTGACCGCCGGCCCGCTGCTGAGCAAGCTGTTCCGGCGCAGCAGCCAGCAGGCCACCGAGTGGCGCCAGACCCAGGTCATGCGCGAGGAGCGCGAGGAAGCGCGCAAGGCCGACACCGAACTGCGCGCCAAGCGCGAGAAGGTCAAGATCGAGCCGCCGCCGGCGCCGGTGGTGGAGAAGAGCGAACGCGCCAAGCGCGAGACCCAGATCCCGCTGTTCCACACCAGCGACGGTTCCGGCGTGCCGCCGCTGGCGCTGCTCGACGATCCCAAGCCGCAGCCCAAGGGCTACAGCGAAGAGACGCTGGAAACCCTGTCGCGGCAGATCGAATTCAAGCTCAAGGATTTCCGCATCGACGCGCAGGTGGTCGGCGCCTATCCGGGCCCGGTCATCACCCGCTTCGAAATCGAACCCGCGCCGGGCGTCAAGGTCAGCCAGATCTCCTCGCTGGACAAGGACATCGCCCGCGGCCTGTCGGTCAAGTCGGTGCGCGTGGTCGACGTGATCCCGGGCAAGTCGGTGATCGGCCTGGAAACGCCGAATACCACGCGCGAAATGATCTTCCTGTCCGAGCTGCTGCGCTCGAAGGAATACGACAAGTCCGGCAGCCCGCTGACGCTGGCGCTGGGCAAGGACATCGCCGGGCGGCCGACGGTGGCCGACCTGGCGCGCATGCCGCATCTGTTGGTCGCCGGCACCACCGGCTCGGGCAAGTCGGTCGCGGTCAACGCGATGGTGCTGAGCCTGCTGTACAAGGCCTCCGCGAAAGAGCTGCGGATGCTGATGATCGACCCGAAGATGCTGGAACTCTCGGTCTACGAGGGCATCCCGCACCTGCTGGCGCCGGTGGTCACCGACATGAAGGAGGCCGCCAACGGCCTGCGCTGGTGCGTGGCCGAGATGGAGCGGCGCTACAAGCTGATGTCGATGGTCGGCGTGCGCAACCTGGCCGGCTTCAACAAGAAGGTCAAGGACGCGCAGGACGCGGGCCAGCCGATGATGGACCCGCTGTTCAAGCCCAACGCCGAACTCGGCGAGGTGCCGATCGCGCTGGAGACGCTGCCGTTCATCGTCATCTTCATCGACGAATTCGCCGACATGATGATGATCGTCGGCAAGAAGGTCGAAGAGCTGATCGCGCGCCTGGCGCAGAAGGCGCGCGCGGCCGGCATCCATCTGATCCTGGCCACCCAGCGCCCGTCGGTGGACGTGATCACCGGCCTGATCAAGGCCAACATCCCGACCCGCATCGCCTTCCAGGTGTCGAGCAAGATCGACTCGCGCACGATCCTGGACCAGTCCGGCGCGGAGACGCTGCTGGGCCATGGCGACATGCTGTACCTGCCGCCGGGCACCGCGATGCCCGAGCGCGTGCACGGCGCGTTCGTGTCCGACGAGGAAGTGCATCGCGTGGTCGAGCACCTCAAGCAGATCGGTGGCGGCCCGGATTACATCGAAGGCGTGCTCGACGAGACCCAGACCATGGGCGACGGCACCGTGGTCGGCGCGACCGGTCTGCCGGAAGCGCCCAGCTCGGGTGGCGACGAGTCCGATCCGCTTTACGACGAGGCCGTGCGCATCGTCACCGAGACCCGCCGCGCGTCGATTTCCGGCGTGCAGCGCCGGCTCAAGATCGGCTACAACCGCGCCGCGCGCCTGATCGAGGCGATGGAAGCGGCCGGCGTGGTGACGCCGCCGGAGCACAACGGCGACCGTTCGGTGCTGGCGCCGCCGCCGCCGAAGTGAGTAGAGCGCGTAGTTAGCGCGCGCTTCGAGCGATCCTCGCAAGTCGCATCGCGGAATCGCCCGGCGTCGGCCACGCGCCGCGGGATTCGCGCGCGCAGCCTGAAAAACAACGGGCCGGCCGCGAACGCTCGCGGCCGGCCCGTTCGAACATCGGCGCCGCCGCTCAGGGCTGCGGGCAGGCGCGGCGGGTGACTTCGAGCCGGCCGTTGCGGCTGCCCCAGGTCTCGCGGTGGCCGTCGCAAGTCCAGTGGACGTAGCCGACCAGATTGCCGCCGGCGTCGAACCATTCTTCGAACTGCTCGGTGCCGTAGGGCGGCGCGTTGGCGACGCTGGTGCCGGCGATCGACAGGCCGGCGATCAGCGCGGCGGCGGACAGAACGCTCTTGATGCGCATGCGAACTCCTTGTTCTGAAGGGTGTTCCGATGGGATGGGCGCGTCGTTGCGGGTGCTGCCGTGCGAAGGTAGCCGCGGCCGGCATGGCAAAATGTGCCGTGAACCCGTATTCGGCTGTCGCGAGCCCGTTCAGTTTCGGCCCAGCACACTGCCGTCCTCTCACTCAGGAGTCGCCCCGTGAACCGTTTCGTCCGCCAAGCCGCCCTCGCGTTGTCGCTGTCGGCGACCCTGTTCGCCGGCGCCGCCAGCGCCGGCGCGCGCGACGACCTCAACGCCTTCACCCGCGGCCTCAAGGGCCTGGACGGCCAGTTCGCCCAGCAGGTGTTCGATCCCAACGGCAAGCTCAAGGAATCCTCGACCGGCCAGGTCGCGCTGTCGGCGCCGCGGCTGTTCCGCTGGGAGTACGCCAAGCCCTATCCGCAGTTGATCGTCGCCGACGGCAACAAGGTGTGGGTGTACGAACCGGACCTGCAGCAGGTCAGCGTGCGTCCGCAAGGCGTGGAAGAACAGAACAGCCCGCTGGCGGCGCTGGTCGACCCGAGCAAGCTCGACGCGATGTTCGCGGTCAAGGAGCTCGGCGGCGACGGCGGCCTGAACTGGCTGCTGCTCACGCCCAAGCGCCAGGGCGAGGCCAGCTTCCGCAGCGCGCGCCTGGGCTTCGGCGGCGGCGTGCTGAGCAAGATGGAGATCGTCGATGCGCTGGGACAGAAGACCGAGATCAGTTTCTCGGGCTGGAAGCGCAATCCCAGCTTTCCGGCGAGCACGTTCAAGTACTCGCCGGGCAAGGGTGTGGATGTGATCGGCGAAGGTTGAGCCAGCGGTCGCGATATGGGATTGGGGAAACGCGGGCTTCGGCCCGCGTTTTTCGTTTTGGCGCTGATGCTGGCCGCGCGACTACATGGGCTACCTGTAGGAGCGGCGCAAGCCGCGACCGCGCCACTGAGGTGACGGCGAAAGCGGGGTGGCCTGTGTTACCGGGTTGCGGGGGCTTTCGGCGCGAGCGGAACGAGCGCGGTCGCGACTTGCGTCGCTCCTACAGGTAGTTTTCTGGCGACAGGAGCTAGCGGCCCAGTTACAGCGTCTTCTCGTAACGGATCGTAGTCAGCCCGCTGTTCCATTCTTCGTCGGGATAACGCGCGGTCTCGCGATAGCCCAGGGCCAGGTATAGCGCCTGGCTGCCGGTGTTGAAGGTGTCGGTTTCCAGGCTCGCCAGACTGTGTCCTTCCGCGCGCATCGCGTTCTCCAGCGCCTGCATCAGCGCCCGGGCGATGCCGCGGCGGCGGCCGCGCGCGCCGACGTGCAGCGAATCGACGAAGCCGCCGTCGCGGCCGGCGAAGCCGAGCACGTCGCCGTCGAGTTCGGCCACCAGCAACTGGGTCAGCTGCGCGTCGACGTAGCGTTCGGCCACGCGATTGTCGTGATAGTCGGCGATGGCCTGGGCGGTGAGTTGCGGGCGCCAGGTGTCGGCGAAAGTTTCCGCCAGCAGCGCCAGCACCGCGGTGCGGTCGCCGGGCAGGGCGGGGCGGACGAGCGGGGCGTCGGACATCGGTTCGGCAGGTGCGGGGGACTGCGCGCATTGTCGGCGCCGCGCCGGCGGGCGGCAACGGCGCCGTGGCGCTCAGGCCTGCGCCGGGAACCAGGTCGCGCGCCGCAGCCATCCGGCGAGGAAGCGCTGCAGGATCGGATGCGCTTGCGCCAGCTCGGTGTAGTAGTCGATCCGGCCCTGGCGATAGCGCGCGTACAACGCGGCTTGATCGGCGTCCTGCAGCGCCTTGAGCGTGTCCGGCCCGAACAGGCCGTCGCTGGCCAGCGGCGGGCCGAGCAGGCGTTGCAGCAGGGTGATCGCGTGGAAGCCGGCGTTGACGTAGAAGTCGAACACGATCTCGGCCAGCAGTTGCGACGCGATCGCGTCGCCGTCGATGCGGTCCCAGTACAGCGCCTTGTACAGCGCGGCGGCTTGCGGCTCGGTCAGGGCCTGAAGGTTCTCCAGCGTCGGCGCCACGCCCAGCAGGGCGCGCGCGTTGGCCTGGAACACCGCCAGGGTGATGCCGCGGTTGGTGGCGCCGCCGGGATCGGCGGGGTTGTCGACGTAGCCGCCTTCGAAGGTCAGCAGCTGCGGGAAGTACAGGGAGAAGTCGGCCATGGTCGGCGGGGGCGATGCGGACGGAGCGCCGCGCCGATACCAACGCCGCGGCGGCGCCGGTTGTGACGAAGCGCGTCGTTCCCCGGCGTCGGGCCGGGTCGGCGCCGGTCGCCGGGGCCGCGTGTCAGCGAGCTAGGCAATTAGCGTATTAATGCGTTAACGGATTAGCGGGCTAACGAGTTAACCGGGCAGTACGCCGAAACATGCCCGCGGAGCTTGCCAGCGCCCCGCGCCAGCCTGCCCGCGCCGACTTTGCCCGCTGCCGCCGCAGCGCCGCAGCCTCGGCCGGGGCGGGCTCGCGCCGCGGCGGATCTTGCTATCGTGTCCCTCCGTCCAGCGAGCGTTTTCCGTTTTGGCCCGCCGCACCGCCCCCCAGGCCGAACCCGGCCGCGACCTGCTCAGCGCCGCCGACGGCGACGCGTCCGCCGCAGGCGAATCCGTCGCCGCGCTGCGCCCGCTGGCCGAGCGCATGCGCCCGCGCACCCTCGACGAGATGGTCGGCCAGCGCCGCCTGCTGGCGCCGGGCTCGGCGCTGCGCCGCGCGGTCGAATCCGGGCGGGTCCACTCGATGATCCTGTGGGGCCCGCCGGGCTGCGGCAAGACCACCCTGGCGCTGTTGCTGGCGCATTACGCCGACGCCGAATTCCGCGCCATCTCCGCCGTGCTCTCGGGCCTGCCGGAGGTGCGCCAGGTGCTGGCCGCCGCCGCCCAGCGCTTCGAGCAGGGCCGGCGCACGGTGCTGTTCGTCGACGAGGTGCACCGCTTCAACAAGACCCAGCAGGACGCGTTCCTGCCGCATATCGAGCGCGGCACCATCATCTTCGTCGGCGCCACCACCGAAAACCCTTCGTTCGAACTCAACTCGGCGCTGCTCTCGCGCTGCCGCGTGCACGTGATGGAGGCGGTCTCGCCCGAGGACGTGCGGGTGACCCTGCGCCGCGCGCTCGACGACGAGGAACGCGGCCTCGGCGCCCAGCACGTGCGCGCCGACGACGGACTGCTGCTGCAGATCTCCACCGCCGCCGACGGCGACGTGCGCCGCGCGCTGACCCTGCTGGAAATCGCCGCTGAGCTGGCCCAGGACGAGGGCGGCGAGATCACTCCCGCGACCCTGGCCCAGGTGTTGGCCGACCGCACCCGCCGCTTCGACAAGGGCGGCGAGCAGTTCTACGACCAGATCTCGGCGCTGCACAAATCCGTGCGCAGCTCCAACCCCGACTCGGCGCTGTACTGGTTCGCGCGCATGCTCGACGGCGGCTGCGATCCGCATTATCTGGCGCGCCGGCTGACCCGGATGGCGGTGGAGGACATCGGCCTGGCCGATCCGCGCGCGTTGCAGATGGCGGTCGACGCGTGGGAGACCTACGACCGCCTCGGCAGCCCGGAAGGCGATCTGGCCCTGGCCCAGGTGGTGATCTATCTGGCCAGCACCGCCAAGTCCAACGCCGCCTACTCCGCGTTCAACCAGGCCAAGCGCGATGTGGTCGAGTACGGCACCCAGGATGTTCCGCTGCACCTGCGCAATGCGCCGACCAAGCTGATGAAGCAACTCGGCTACGCCAAGGGCTATCAGTACGACCACGACGCCGACGGCGGCGTGGCGCTGGACCAGACCGGCTTCCCCGACGCGATGGGCGAGCGGGTGTATTACCAGCCGGTGGCGCGCGGGCTGGAGATCAAGCTCGGCGAGAAACTGCAGCGCTTGCGGGCGCAGCGCGCGCAGGCGCGCGGCGAGGGGGCGGGCGAAGGCGAGGGCGAAGGGCCCGAGGAGGCGGAATGACCGCTGGACTGGCGACGCATCGGGTTCTTGGCGCCGGCGCCCGTGCTTTGCTGGGAGCGACGGCTTTTGTGGGAGGGACTTCAGTCCCGACGCTTTTGTTCCGGATCGCGGCGATCGGAAAGGAAAGCATCGGGACTGAAGTCCCTCCCACAAAAGAAATCCCTTCCAAGAAAATCGTCCCTCGCATAAAAGCCGGCGCCGGCTGCGACAGCGACGGCAGACGCCGCCGCCCGCACCGACGCAGCCGCCCTGGAGCCGCCGCATGACCCGCGCCGCCCTGCTGCAACTGCTCGCCGTCGCTCTCGGCGGCGCCCTCGGTACGCTGTTGCGCCACGGCGCCAATCTGCTGCTGCCGCGGCTGCCGGCGCCGTGGCCGACCTTGTCGACGCTGACCGTCAACCTGGCCGGCTGCTTCTGCGCCGGCCTGCTGCTGGTCTGGCTGGGCCAGCGCCAGGACGCCGACTTCTGGCGCGCGGTGTTGCTGACCGGCGTGCTCGGCGGCCTGACCACGTTCTCGGCCTTCGGCGTGGACCTGTTGGCGATGCTGCGCGCGGCGCGCTACGAATGGCTGGCGCTGACGGTGTTGCTGCACGTCGGCCTGGGCCTGGCCGCGATCGCGGTGGGCTGGAAGCTGGGGCAGGGCCTGTGGCCGGCCCGCGCTTGAATCCGGTTTACTACCTGTAGGAGCGGCGCGAGCCGCGACCGCGAGAACCCAACTACGCCGACACTTGCGCAATGGTTGCGTTGTCGCGGTCGCGGCTCGCGCCGCTCCTACAGGGGCTGTCGGCCACTTACTAAGGGACGGCCGGCGGCCGCGTCATCCGCGTCGCCGCTCGCGCCGCTCCTCGGTTGCTTACTCGGGGCCGGGCGCCGTCGGCAGCCGCGTCATCCGCAGCACCTCGTCGCTGGGCTGGGCGGACTTGTTGGCCAGCACCTGCTGCAGCGATTCGACCTCGGCCCAGACCATGTGCTGCAGCGCCTGCAACAAGGTCTGGCCGGCGTCGGACAGGCTCAGCCGGCCGTCCACGCTCAGCGCCAGCCCGTCCTCGATCAATGCATGCTTCATATGGCTGGTCTCCGGCTGCACGCCGCGTTGCAGGCCGACCAGGACGCTCAGCAGAGCGTGTTCTCGCAACGACACTTTGAACAAAACGCCATTCCCCCTGCCCGCACCCGCCCCGTCGCGCGGTGCGCGCCGGATCGGGCACGTCATGCCTTATATGTGCCTGTAATCACGATATGGGAATGCATGTGATGACATTTTTGACTGGGATAGGTGCAGGCGAAAGTGGCGTTCGTGCCCGGGCCGGAGTACGGTAACGCCGCGCGCCGGAGTGCCCGGCGGCCGGGCGCGTTGTAACTGTCACGCCGATGGCGCATCTTCGCCGCCTACGCCGGCCGTTTCCGCCGGCCGATGCCACCAGGAACCGGAACTCCATGCTGATCTACGACCGCGTCGTCCCGCTCAACCGCGACACCCATCGCAACCTGCGCATCCGCAGCTCGCAGCACAACGCCCGCTTCGCCGCCAGCCTCAACTCGGTCCCGGTGGCCACGGTCGAGTTCCCCAGCGCCGCCACCGAGTACGCGATCGTGTTCGCCAAACTGGCCAACGGCGACTTCCTGCCGGCGGTGCTGGTGGGCCTGCGCAACCAGCAGAACCTGTACGTGGACGACAGCGCGCGCTGGCGCCGCGGCTACGTGCCGGCGTTCCTGCGCCAGTACCCGTTCGTGCTGGCCGAGGACCGCGACAGCGGCACGGTGACGGTGTGCGTGGACATGGCCTACGACGGCCTGTCGGAAGAAGAGGGCGAGCCGCTGTTCGGCGACGACGGCGCCGACACCGAAAACCTGACCCGGGCGATGGGTTTCCTGCAGGACCTGCACAACGAGTTCAAGCGCACCGCGGCGTTCGCCGCCAAGCTCAAGGAGCTGGACCTGCTGGAAGAGCGGGTGATCCGCTTCGGCACCGGCGATCAGCCGCAGGCCGAGTTGAACGGCGTCTATGCGGTGTCGGAAGAAAAGCTCATGCAGCTCGACGACGCGCAGCTGCCGGACCTGTTCCGCACCGGCGCGCTGGGCCTGATCTACACCCACCTGCTGTCGATGCGCAATCTGGAGCGGCTGTCGGAGCTGGCCCAGCAGGAAGAAGGCAAGGGCGCGGCGAGCGGCGCGGTCAACTGAAGCCGCGTCGGCCGCAGCAACCGCCGGCCGCAGCAACGCAACAGTCAGGGGCGGCCTTCGGGCCGCCCTTCGTTTTTTCCAACCCTGACTTCAAACCCAAACCCGGAGATCGGACATGGCGCTCAAGCGGATGGACAACGTCGGAATCGTGGTCGAAGACCTCGACGCGGCGATCGCGTTCTTTATCGAACTGGGCCTGGAGCTGGAAGGGCGGGGCATGGTCGAAGGCGAATGGGCCGGCCGCGTCACCGGGCTGGGCGACCAGCGCGTGGAGATCGCGATGATGCGCACGCCCGACGGCCACAGCCGGCTGGAGCTGTCGCGCTTCCTCGCCCCGGCGGTGGTCGCCGATCACCGCAACGCGCCGGTCAACGCGCTGGGCTATCTGCGGGTGATGTTCGCCGTGGACGACATCGACGACACTTTGGAGCGGCTGCGCGCCCACGGTGCGCAGCTTGCCGGCGACGTGGTGCGGTACCAGGACATTTACAAGTTGTGCTACATCCGCGGGCCCGAAGGGATTCTGATCGGGTTGGCGCAGGAACTGGGCTGATCGAGGGACGGTGGTGCAGGCGACGCGCGCGCCCAGGCGCGCGGCTGTCGTCGGCCGTGCGCTCCTTATTGCGACGGACGAGGCCGAGGGGCCGCCTTCGAGTCTCAGCGTGCGGCGATCTGCGCGAAGCGGCGCGCGACCGGGCGCCTGTGCGCAAAAGACGACGCGCGCGGCAGTTGCTTTGGCTGCCGCGCACATCCTGGCGAGGCGGAATCGCGCCGCCATGTTTCCGCCATGCAACAACATCGTGTCGATGACAATGCGATAGGCGTCGCGCCGCTTCTCAGCGCAGGTCGCGAATGCGGCGCGTGTGGTGGCGCGTTGTCATCGTCGCGGAGGTTCGGCGACGCGCGTTCGGCTTGCGTTCTCGCTTCGATGAGAGAGGCGCTGGCCCGCGCGAACGAATGCATCGCATTCGAGACGACGAAGCGATGCGCGCATCGGGAAAACAGCAGCGTGTCGCTACGCGACGAGACGCCGCAACACGATCTTCGCCTCCACATACGGCCGAAACGACGCAACCCGAACGCGCGACATTTCTCACGGGTGTGATACCGCTCAAGCGAAACCGAGATGCCGCGCGAGCGCGCACGTCGTTCGCCCGTCATGCGTAAGACTTGTGAGGACGAGATTTCATGCGCGATACATGCGTGACGTCTTCCGCGTGCCTTGTCATGTAGCAGTTCAAACATCGTCACATAGCGAACCTACCTTGGCGCGGTCTGCCGTCCCCCTCTCGTCGGGGCGGCGCAACAGGGATGGTTCCGGGTCGATGCATCTACGCCTCATCGCAGCCGTCGGTCTGACCATGTTCGGGCCGGCGGTTCTCCATGCGCAGGAAAATCCGGCCCGCGCCGACGCCGCGCCGGCGGCCGCGCCGCGCTTCGACATCCTGGCCTATCAGGTGTTGGGCAACAGCAAGTTGAGCAACCTGGACATCGAAAAGATCGTCTACCCGCACCTGGGCCCGCAGCGCGGCGAGCAGGACGTGGAGAACGCGCGCGCCGCGCTGCAGTCGCTGTACGACAGCCGCGGCTATCCCACCGTCAGCGTGGTCATTCCCGAACAGGACGTGGCCACCGGGCTGGTTACCTTGCAAGTCAACGAACAAAAGGTCGGCCGCCTGCGCGTCAACGGCGCCGATTATTTCTCGCCCGACGAGATCGAGCGCGCCGCGCCCTCGCTGGCCGCGGGCTCGGTGCCGAACTTCAAGGACGTGCAGCGCGACATCCTCGCCCTGAACCAGTTGCCCGACCGCCGCGTCACCCCGGAAATCAAGGCCGGCGCGACGCCCAACACGGTCGATGTCGACCTCAACGTCGAGAACGCGCTGCCGCTGCACGGCTCGCTGGAGCTCAACAACCGCAACAGCGCCAACACCACCGACCAGCGCCTGTCGGCCAGCGTGCGCTACGACAATCTGTGGCAGCGCGGCCACAGCTTCAGCCTGTCGGCGCAGGTCGCGCCGCAGCGCAGTTCCGACGCGCAGGTGTATTCGGCCTCGTATCTGGCCCGCTTCGGCGCCTCGCCGTGGTCGCTGCTGGGCTATGCGGTGCGCAGCAAGAGCGACATCGCCGTGGTCGGCGACCTCAACGTGATCGGCAACGGCACCCTGGCCGGCGTGCGCCTGATGCGCTCCTTCGCCGCGGGCGAGGGCTTCTACCATTCGCTCAGCCTCGGCGTGGACTACAAGGACTTCACCGAGTCGCTGATCCAGGGAGCCGACCGCGGCGCGGTGCCGATCGAGTACTTCCCGCTCAGCGTCAACTACAACGCCGATTGGGTGAAAGAGCGCTCGGTCGCCGACCTGGCCCTGTCGGCGGTGTTCAACCTGCGCGGCGTCGGCGACGGCCGCGCCGCGTTCGACGCCAAGCGCTACCAGGCCCAGCCCAACTTCTTCTATCTGCGCGCCGGCGGCTCCTACACCTGGAAGTCCAAGAGCGACGCGCAACTGATGCTGCGCCTGCAGACCCAGTTCGCCGGCGAGCCTTTGATCAGCAACGAGCAATTCAGCATCGGCGGCCTCGACAGCGTGCGCGGCTATTACGAATCCGAAGCGCTCGGCGACCTGGGCGGGGCGGCGACGCTGGAAGCGCGCACGCCTTCGTTCGCCGACTCGCTCGGCGATGCGTTCCAGGAGCTGCGCCTGCGCGCGTTCGTCGACGCCGGCTACACCCGCATCAACGACCCGCTGCCCGAGCAGCTGCGCAGCGAAACCTTGGTCAGCGCCGGCATCGGCGCCACGGTCAAGGCCTTCGGCCATTTCAACGGTTCCATCGATGTGGCCCATCCGTTGTCCAGCCCCAACGGACGCGAACGCAAACCCGACTCGGTCGAGGTGGGCGTGCGGCTGTGGGGCGAGTTCTGACGAAGTCTGAAGTCTGAAGTGTGGGAGAGGTTTGAGCCCCGATGTTCTTGTTCCCGAACGCCGCAGCCGGCACCGGGACCTGAGCGAAAAGCGTCGGATCCGAGGCCCTCCCACAACGAGCGATTCGAAGCCGTACCGAACATTTATCGGGGAAAGTGTCGTGACTCAATTGCGCGTGTTGTTGGCCTGTTCGCTGTTGCTGCTGCTGTCGCTGCTGTCGGCTCCGGCCGCGGCGGCCTCGTGGTGGGACGGCAAGTGGAACTACCGGGCCAAGATCGATCTCAACACCACCTCGGCCGGCGCGGCGATGACCGAGCCGGGCGGCCGCGCGCAGGTGCTGGTGCGCCTGCACTCGGGCAACTTCAACTTCGCCGACGCCAAGGAGGACGGCAGCGACGTGCGCTTCATCGCCGCCGACGACCGCACGCCGCTGAAGTACCACTTCGAGAAATACGACGGGCTGGTCGACCAGGTCGCGCTGGCCTGGGTCGACGTGCCCAAGCTCGACGCCAACGCGGCGGCGTCGGTGTTCGTCTACTTCGGCAATCCCGAAGCCACGCCCGGCAGCGACCCCAAGGGCAGCTACGACGCCGACAACGTCGCGGTGTTCCACTTCGCCAACCAGGGCGCGGCCGGAACCGACACCACCGCCTACGGCAACAACGCGCAGGCGCCGCTGACCCTGGCCGAGACCGCGCTGATCGGTTCGGGCCTGCAGCTCGACGGCAAGGCGCCGGTCAAAGTGCCGGCCTCGGCCTCGCTCAATCTCGCCGCCGCGCAGCCGCTGACCCTGAGCGCGTGGATCAAGCCGGCCGGCGCCAACGCCAGCGGCGTGATCGCGTCCTTGCCGGGCGCGCTGACGCTGCTGATCGAGCAGGGCGTGGTCTACGCCGAAGCCGGCGGCGTGCGCACCTCGGCCGGCGCGCCGCTGGTCGGCGAAGGCTGGGCGCACCTCGCGGTGCGCGTCGACGCCGGCAAGCTCGCGGTCTATGTCAACGGCGCGCCGGCCGGCGAAGCCGCGGTTGCGCCGGCGGCGGCCGCCGCGGGTTTGTGGATCGGCGGCGAAGACGGCGCGGCGCGGCCGAACTTCATCGGCCAGATCGACGAACTGCAGCTGTCCAAGGTCGCGCGGCCGCTCGGCCTGATCCAGGTCGCCGCGCACAGCCAGGGCCTGGACGCCAAGCTGCTGACCTTCCAGCCGGTCGAACAGCGCTCCGGCGACGGCGGCCACAACTACTTCGGCATCCTGTTCAGCGCGCTCACCGTTGACGCCTGGATCGTGATCGTGATTCTCGGCTTCATGGCCGCGATCTCGTGGTGGGTGATGATCGGCAAGGGCCTGTTCGTCAACACCGTATCCAAGGCCAACGAGCGCTTCCTCGAGGCTTTCCGCAAGCAGGCCGGCGAGTACCCGCTGCACGATGTGTCCTGGGTGCGCGCGGCCGAAGGCGGCGGGCCGCTGAGCGGCGAGAAGTCCAATCTCGCCCGCATCCTCGCCATCGGCCTGGACGAGCTGCGCAACCGCGTCGCCGCCGGCGGCGGGCGTTCGGTGGTGCGGCCGCAGTCGATCGCCGCGATCCGCTCGGCGCTCGACGCCGCCGCGGTGCGCGAAGGCCAGCGCCTCAACAAGCTGATGGTGCTGCTGACCATCGCGATCTCCGGCGGCCCGTTCTTGGGCCTGCTCGGCACCGTGGTCGGCGTGATGATCACCTTCGCCGCGGTGGCCGCGGCGGGCGACGTCAACATCAACGCGATCGCGCCCGGCATCGCCGCGGCGCTGCTGGCCACGGTGGCCGGCCTGGCCGTCGCGATCCCGGCGTTGTTCGGCTACAACTACCTGCTCAGCCGCACCGAGGCCATCGGCGCGGACATGCAGGTGTTCGTCGACGAGCTGGAAAAGCGCATCGCCGAAGACTACGCCGGCGACGCGCCGCTGCCGGCGCACCTGGCCCGCAGCGTGTCGACGGAGACGCTGCCGTGAAGGTCCAGGGCAAGAAGCCTTACGACGACATCAACATCACGCCGATGCTGGACCTGGCGTACGTGCTGCTGGTGATCTTCATCATCATGACCACCGCGGCGGTGCAGGGCATCAAGGTCGATCTGCCCAAGGCCAGCGCCGCGCAGCCGCTGTCGCAGCCCAAGACCAAGGTCATCGCCATCGACAACGCCGGCCAGGTCAGCATCGATGCGGTGCCGGTCAGCATGAGCGAGCTGGAACAGCAGCTGCGCAACGCGCTGGCCAGCGACGCCGAGTTGCCGGTGATCCTGCGCGGCGACCGCGCGGTGCAGTACGACAAGGTCATGGCGGTGCTGGACCTGTGCAGCAAGCTCGGCATTTCCTCGATCGGCCTGGCCTCGCAGCGCCAGGGCCAGGGCTGAGTGGGGCGCCCGGACGTGTCGCAGACCTACGGCCGCGGTTCCCGGTTCTCGCGCGCGATGGGCGTGCTCGGCGTGATCGGCGTCGTCGCGGTGATGGCGTGGTTGGTGTGGTCGCTGATGCAAGGCGCCGGGCCGACCGCTAAGCGCCAGCCGCCGCGCATCACCCAGGTGATCTTGCCGCCGCCGCCACCGCCGCCTCCGCCGGAACCGGAAAAGACCACCGAAGAACCCAAGCCGATCGAGAACACGCCGTTCGAATCGATCGAGCCGCCCAAACAGGATTCGGCCGAACCGCCGGGCGATCCGCTGACCGCCGACGCGGGGCCCGGCAACAACGAGTTCGGTCTGCAGGCCGGCGAGGGCGGCGGCGGCACCCGCATCGGCGGCAAGGGCGGCGGCGGCAATCCGTATGCCGGCTACGCGGCGATGGTGCAGCGGACCGTGCAGCAGTACCTGCAACAAGGCGAGAAAACCCGCAAGGGACGCTACAGCGCCACGGTGGCGATGTGGTTGAACCCGGACGGGACGATCCAGCGCTCGCAGGTGATCGCCGGCACCGGCAAGCCCGAGCTCGACGCGGCCATCCTTGCCGCGCTGCAAGGGCGCTCGTTGCCGCAGGCGCCGCCGGCGGAGATGCCGCAGCCGATCAACTTGCGCATCGGCGCGGTGTCGCCGGGCTGAGCCCGCGCTGGGATACGGCTTGCGCGCTTCGATACGAATTCACTCAGGAAGGTTACGCATGACTGCTTCGACTCAACCGCTCCGCCGTCTTCGTCTGCACGCGCTGGCCCTGGCGCTGCTGTCGGCCTGCGCCGCGCCGGCGCTGGCGGCCACGCCGGCGGACGCGGCGAAGATCAGCCCCGAAGTGACGCTGAAGCTGATCGACTTGCTGGTCGCCAAGGGCGTGCTGACCCGCGGCCAGGCCGACGATCTGATCGCCGAGGCGAGCGCGAGCGCGGCGGCGCATCCGGCCCCGGCCGTCGCCGCGCAGCCTGCGTACCAGACTGCGCCCGGCGCGGTGGTCGTGCCCTACGTGCCGGAAGTGGTGCGCCAGCAGATCAAGGACGAGCTGCGCGCCGAAGTGGTCCAACAGGCCAAGAGCGAAGGCTGGGCGGCGCCCAACGCGCTGCCGGAGTGGACCCAGCGCATCAGCTTCTACGGCGACCTGCGCGCGCGCGCCGAGGACGTGCTCAACGACGGCGAGAACTACCGCGAGTTCCCCAACTTCGCCGCGCTCAACGCCGGCAGCGGCTACGACGTCGCCGACCCGGTCGCCAACCCGGTGCCCTACGTCAACACCACCAAGAACCGCGGCCGCATGCGCCTGCGCGCGCGGCTGGGCATGCACGCGCAGATCTCCGACTGGGTCGAGGCCGATCTGCGCCTGGCCAGCGGCAGCGACCGCAGCCCGGTCTCGACCAACCAGACTCTGGGCGCCGGCGGCAATCTGTCCAAGTACTCGCTGTGGCTCGACCGCGCCTACGTGCGGCTCAAGCCGACCGCCTGGCTCAGCGCCGACATCGGCCGCACGCCCAATCCGTTCTGGACCAGCGAGCTGCTGTTCGACAACGACCTCAACTTCGACGGCGTCGCCGCGCAGGCCTCGTTCCGGCACAGCTCGGACTTCAAGAGCTTCGTCAACGTCGGCGCGTTCCCGGTGTTCAACACCGATTTCGATTTCGGCTCGACCCAGGAGCTGGACAAGGAAAGCAGCCGCGACAAGTGGCTGTACGGCGCGCAGGCCGGCTTCGACTGGGCCTTCGCCGACGACATGTCGCTCAAGGCCGGCCTGGGCTACTTCCTGTTCGACAAGCTCAACGGCCAGTTCTCTTCGCCGTGCCTGGCGCCGACTTCCAAGGACGTGTGCGACACCGACCTGTCGCGCCCGCAGTTCCAGCAGTTCGGCAACACCATGTTCTCGATCCGCAACATCGTGCCGGCGCAGGGCGCGCCGAACGGACCGCAGCTGCAGTACTTCGGCTACGCCAGCGAGTTCGGCGTGGCCAACCTGCACGCCGCGCTGGAGATCGCGCGCTTCGACCCGGTCAAGATCGTGATCGAAGCCGACGTGGTCAAGAACCTCAAGTACGACGCCAAGCGCATCCGCGCGCTGGGACCGCTCAACAACTTCAAGCCGACCTTCGACCCGGCCGCCACCGGGGTCTTCGACGGCGGCGACATGGGTTACTACATCAATCTGTTGGTCGGCCAGCCGAAGATCGAGAAGGCCTGGGACTGGAACGCCAGCATCGGCTACAAGCGGCTCGAATCCGATGCGGTGCCGGATGCCTTCACCGACTCGGACTTCCACCTCGGCGGCACCAACGCGCGCGGCTTCATCGTCGGCGGCGCGCTGGGCCTGGCGCGCAACACCTGGCTGGGGCTGCGCTGGCTCAGCGCCAATGAGGTCACCGGCCAGCCGTATTCGGTCGATGTGGTCCAGCTCGACCTCAACACCCAGTTCTGACCGCGGAGAGCGCGCATGAGCCTTCCTACCATCCGCCACGCCGCCCTGCGCAGCGCGCCTTTGCTGGCGGCGCTGTGGTTCGCCGCTTCCGCAGCGCACGCGCAGAGCGCCAACGAAACCCGCCTGCGCGACGCGCTGCGCGACACCGCCTCGCGCCTGCGCACGGCCGAGGCCGCGCTGGCGCAGCAGCAGGCCGCCACCGCCGCGGCCGAACGCGAGCGCGACGAACTCAAGAACCGCGCGGCCAAGCCCGCGCCGGCCGCCGACGGCGCGCAGCTGGCGGCGTTGCAGCAGCGCCTGGGCCAGGCCTCGGCCTCGGCCGAACAGGCGCGCGGCGAAGCGCAGAAGTGGCGCAGCGCGCAGGAGCAGGCGGCGCACGGCGCGCAGCAGAAGGAACGCGAGCGCGCCGAACTGGCCCAGCAATTGCAGGCGGCGCAAACGCGCGCGGCGCAGTGCGCGGCCGGCAGCGACGCGCTGTATCGCGCCGGGCTGGAGCTGGCCAAGCTCTATCGCGACCCGGCCTATGCCAAGGGCCGGCGTGTGACGCTGCTCGGCTTCGGCCAGGTCGAACGCGAGAACCGCGTGCGCGAGCTGGAGGGCAAGCTCGAAGACGAGCGCGCCAAGACCGCGCAGTGCGGCGTCGGCGACGCCGCCGCGCGCACCGCCGGCACCGGTTCGAACGGGTGATGGACGCGCCGCGCGCCGCTGTCGCGATGGCCGCATGCGCGAAGGCGCGTGTGGGCTCGCGCGCCGGCGTGCCGGCTCGCATCGCTTGCGCGGCGCTGGCGTTGAGCCTGCTCGCCGCCACATCCGCGCAAGCGCAACGGCGGATCCTGCCGGCGTCGAAATCGCCACCGCCGCCGTGCGTGCAGGTGCGCATCGGCAGCGACGAAGCCGGACGCTGGGATTGCATCAACGACGCGATCAAGTCCGAGGTCGACAAGGTCGCGCCGGTCAGCGCCGCCGATTCGCCGGGCGAACGGCTGGCGCCGACCGGGCAGGGCCTGGCGGTGCCGGCGGCGACGCGGCAGCGGCTCGGCAACCAGTACGGCAAATCCATCGTGCCGCAGCGGCCCGAGCGCAACTTTCCGACCACGCCGCTGTCGCGGCCGCCGGGGCATTGAGCGATGCGCGCGCCCGCGGCCGACGGTGATTGCGACAGCGCCACAGCGCCGGACGCCGCGGCGTCGAGTTCGCTCGCTCCGACGCTGACGGCGGCGCGTCCGCTTAGCGATCAATCCACACCGCGCGGTCGTGTCGCAGCCGCCTCCCGCACCGCCCGCACCCGCCACACCGCCACCACCGCGCAGTTTCCATTCCATCGCGGCGCCGTTCCCGGCGCCGCCTCCGCCGCGTCGCCGCGACCCGCGCCAAGGAAGCCGTCATGACCCGCAAGCCTCTCGCCCGCACCGATTCCGCCCGTCTTTCGCCCGCACGGCTGCGCCTGCTGGCGCTGAGCGCGGCGATCTCGCTGGCCCTGGTCGGCGGCGGCGCGCATGCCGATCCCAATCCGTTCGCGCGCCGCGCGGCGGACCCGGCCGCGCAGGCCGCGCGCGCGGTGCAGCAGCAAGGGCTGCAATCGGCGCAGGCCCAGCAGATGGCGCAGCGCTCGCTGGCCGCCTTCGCCCAGGCCTCGCGGGTGCGCTCCGCGCTCGACGCGGCGCAGGTCGCCGCGCGTGCGGCCGCAGCGGCCTCGGCCGCGGCCAACCAAGTACCCGACGGGCTCGTCCAAGGCGGGCTCAAGGTCGCCAACGGCGTGCGCTTCGAACCCGGCGCGATCGCGGTGGAAGACCCGCGCCTGAACCAGTCCAAGCTGTGGCTCGGCGCCAAGGGCCCGACCCAGAACAACGACGCCGGCGGCAACGTCGTGGTCACCATCGAGCAGACCCAGAAGAAGGCGATCCTGAGCTGGGAGAGCTTCAACGTCGGCCGCCGCACCACGGTGTATTTCGACCAGCGCGCCGGCAACCAAAGCGGCGGCGGCAACGACTGGATCGCGCTCAACCGGGTCGACGATCCCAGCGGCCGGCCCAGCCAGATCTTCGGCCAGATCAAGGCCGAGGGCAGCGTCTACCTGCTCAACCGCAACGGCGTGATCTTCGGCGGCACCAGCCAGGTCAATACGCGGTCGCTGCTGGTCTCGTCGCTGAATCTCTTCAGCAACGACATCGCCCAGAGCAACCGCATCTTCATCGGCGAAGGCGTGCGCCGGGCCAAGGCCGACCTGGCGGTGCTGACCTCGGAGCTGGCCGACTACGTCGGCGGCGGCGCGCCGCGCCCGCAGGCCAGCGGCGATGTGCGCATCGAAGCCGGCGCCCAGCTCAAGACCGCGCCGGGCGGTTTCGCCCTGGTCGCCGCGCCCAACGTCAACAACGCCGGCAGCGTGATCGCCGAAGACGGGCATGCGCAGCTGGCCGCGGTGGTCGGCGCGTACTCGACCCAGGCGCCGTCCGGCGCCAGCAACGAACTGAGCCTGCGCTACGCCGGCGTGGCGCCGCAGGCCAGCGCGGCGGTCGTCGGTTACGGCCGCCTGGACAACACCGGCATCGTCGCCAGCAAGCGCGGCGCGGTGACCCTGACCGGTTACGAGCTGCACCAGGACGGTTATGTCGGCACCACCACCTCGGTCAGCCGGCCGGGGCGGATCTCGATCGTCGCCGCCAACCACGCGCGCTCGGCCGGCATCGACCGGCCCGAAGACCTCAGCGGCAGCACCGGCGGTTCGCTGAGCTTCGGCAGCGGCTCGGTCACCGCGATCCTGCCCGAGCGCGATGGCGAGACCACGACCTCGGCGCCGACCGCCGACAAGGCCTTCCAGCCGCCCAGCGCGGTGCTGGCCGCGGCGCAGATGCGCATGCAGGAAAACTCGCTGATCCTGATGCCCGGCGCCAAGCTCGACCTGGTCGGCATGGACCCGCTGCGCGACGGCGCCAGCAAGCCGGCGATCGCGCGCATCCAGATCGACAGCGGTGCGCAGATCAACGTCGCCGGCCTGGCCGACGTGCTGCGGCCGATGTCGGACAACTTCATCACCATCGAACGCGTCGGCGAGAACGAACTGGCCGATTCGCCGCTGCTGCGCGGCGGCGCGTTCTACCGCAAGAAGGTCGTGCTCGACGCGCGCGAGCGCGGCGTCACCGACGACGGCCGCGCCTGGGTCGGCAGCCCGCTGTTCAACGCTTCGGGCTACGCCGACCAGCGCCCGCGCGGCATCGACCAGATGCTGATCGACGGCGGCACCATCAACGTCAGCGCGCGCGAGTTCGTCGCCCGCGGCGGCTCGGTGATCGACGTCAGCGGCGGCTTCCTGCATTACCAGGGCGGCATGGTCGAGACGCCGCGGGTGATCGGCGCGGACGGGCGCACCTATCGTCTGGCCGGCGCCGACCCGTCGCAGTCCTACCGCGGTTTCGCCGGGCAGTTCTCGCTCGCGCACCAGCGCTGGAACGTCAACGAGTATTTCTATTCGGCGTTCGGGCGTTCGGACCGCTATTACGAATCCGACTACGTGCAAGGCGGCGACGGCGGCCAGCTCAACATCAATTTGCGCCAGGACAGCGGCGCCGACGCGATCCGGGTCGATACCGGGTTGGTGTTGGCCGGCGATCTGCGCGCCAACGCCGTGTCCGGCCGCGACCAGCGCGAGCGCGGCACGCCGGCGCTGGGCGGGCGTTTGAGCGTGAACGTGAGCGGCGGCGGCTACGGCCTGTGGACCCTGCAATCGGGTCCGGTCGCGGACGTGGCCGCGGACTTCTCGCTGCAGCAGCGCCTGGCGCAGGGGCAGGGTGGCGTCTTGTCGACGCAGTCGCTCAACCAGGCCGGCTTCGGCACGGTCGAGCTCAACGACCGGCTCTCGCGGATAGAAGTGGCCAGCGACGCGCACTTGCAGGTCGACGCCGGCGGCCGCATCGCCCTGAGCGGCGCGCGCATCGACGTGGCCGGCACCTTGCAGGCCGATTCGGGCGAGATCGCGCTCAGCGCGACCAGCGAGAACGACCCCAACCCCGAAGCCGGCGCGCGCCGCGGCATTACCGTGCGCGACGGCGGCCGCCTGCTCGCGCGCGGGCAGTGGGTCAACGACCGCGACCGCGTCGCCGACGAGCGCCAGGGCGGCGCGCACATCGACGGCGGCCGCATCAGCCTGAGCGTGTCCGAATATCCGCGCCTGGACGGCGCCGACGGCGGCCGCGACGCCAGCGGTTCGATCCTGCTCGATCCGGGCGCGCTGCTGGACGTGTCCGGCGGCGGCCGGATCCTGCCCAACGGCCAGCTCGCGGCCAAGGACGGCGTGCCGCTGGGCCGCGGCGGCGATATCGCCTTGAAGCTGTACCAACCGCGCGAAGGCACCCAGACGCTGAATCCGTTCCTGCCGGCCTCGCACTTCGCGGCCGAGCCTGGCGCCGGCGAGCTGCGTTTCACCGCGCAGAACCTGCGCGGCGGCGGCCTCGCCGGCGGCGGCACCCTGACCTTGCACGCGCGCGACATTTTGATCGGCGCGGCGGCGGGCGATGCGCTGGCCGCCGATGCGCGCACGCTGAAGCTGGACGCGGGCTTCTTCCGCGACGGCGACTTCGGCGCCTACGATCTGCTCGCGCGCCACGACGCGCGCATCCTCGCCAGCACCCAGCTCAGCGTGTCGCAGCGCAATTTCCTGCCCGACCTCGAGGCGCTGCGCGAACTGCGCAGCGGCGGCGATCTGTACGCCGGGCTCGGCGCCGACGGCGCCGGCCGCTACGGCGCGTTCGGCCGCCTCGACGATTACCACCGCGACGCCGCCGACTTCTTCCTCGAAGCCGGCGCCGCCACCGGCCGCACGCTGCCGAACGTGCCGGGGGTCGATCAGGTGCGCGACACGCTCACCCTGGAACGCGACGCCAAGTTGCAGGTCGACGCCGGCGGCGCGGTGCGGCTGGGCTCGCGCGGCCAGCTCACCGTGCTCGGCTCGGTGACCGCGCACGGCGGCAGCATCGATCTGTCCGGCGACACCTCGGCCAATGCGCTGTCGCCGTCGCACAGCCCGTCGCAGGTGGACTACTGGCGCGCCGACAAATCGGTGTGGGTGGGTTCGAATGCGGTGCTCGACGTGTCCGGCATCGCCTTGTTCAATCCGTTCAAGGCGCCGCTGCCCAACGGCGGCGCGGCGCCGCGCGACGGCAAGGTGCTCGACGGCGGCCGCATCCGCCTGAGCAACGACGGCGGTTATGTGGTGGTCGAGCAGGGCGCGCGCCTGGACCTGTCCGGCAGCCGCGCGGTGTTCGACCTGCCGGCCGCCGCCGGCGCGCTCGGCCAGGCGCCGCTGCAGCCGCGCGCGGTCTGGAGCGACGGCGGCGAGCTGGTGCTGGCGGCCGCGGGCGGGCTGTTCTTCGACGGCCGCATCCAGGCCGCCGGCGGCGACGCGCAGGCGCGCGGCGGCAGCGTGCAGCTGCTGACCGCGCAGAGCGTGCGGCCGCTGGACGTGGCCGGCGGCCGCGCGCCGCTGGCGACCTCGCAGATCGTGTTCCACCAAAGCGGCAGCCAGTTGGATCCGTCCGCGCGCGCCGGCGGCGCGATCGAGCCGGGCCGCGAACAGCCCTCGGGCACGCTGCATTTCCAGGCCGATACGCTTAACGGCTCCGGCATCGATACCTTGTTGGTCGGGATCGGCGAAGACGGCTTGATCCGCGGCCCCGGCGTGGTGCCGGTGGTGTTCGACGGCGAGGTGACGCTGTCGCCGGCGCGCGCGCTGATGATCAACGCGCGCGCGTTCCAGGCCGGCGGCGACAGCGGCGCGGCGCGCCTGCGTTCGGCCTATGTGTCGCTGCAAGGGCTCGGCGGCGACGCGGCTGCGGCGCTGCCGGAGCCGGGCAAGCCCGGCGCGGCCACGCTCAGCGTCGAGGCCGGCTTCATCGACATCGGCGGCCGCGTGGTGCTGCGCAACTTCGCCGACGCGGCCTTCGACAGCCGCGGCGACATCCGTTTCCACACCCCGGGCATCTACCAGAGCGCGACCATCGGCAACGAAGTGCGGCTGGTGCCGGGCGAGCTGCTGACCGGCGGCAACCTGTCGCTGCGCGCCGCGCAGATCTATCCGGCCAGCGGCGAGACCTTCATCGTGCGCGCGCTCGGCGCCAAGGACGCCAGCGGCCGGCGCGCCGACACCGCGATCCGCATCGCCGGCAACGGCAACGCGGCGCCGCTGCCGCTGTCGGCCGGCGGCAAGCTGCTGCTCGACGCGACCGAGATCGAGCAGGCCGGCACCCTGCGCGCGCCGGCCGGTCAGATCGTGCTCGGCGCGGCCAATGCCGAGGATCCGGCCACGCGCGCGTTGTTCAATCAATTGGCGCTGACGCCGACGCGCAAGGTGACGCTGGCGCCGGGCAGCCTGACCTCGGTCTCGCTCGACGGCCGCGTGCTGCCGTACGGCAAGACCGTCGATTCGCTGCAGTGGGACGGCAACGAGGTCGAGCAGCGCCTGACCGCGCCGCCGCTCAAACGCATCTCGCTCGACGGCGCCGAGCTGTCGTTGCAGGACGGCGCGCGCGTCGACCTGTCCGGCGGCGGCGACCTGCAAGCCTTCGAATGGATCGCCGGCACCGGCGGCAGCCGCGACCTGTTGTCGAGCGTCGGCGTGAGTTACGCCGACGGCGGCAGCGGCAGCCGCGCGTCGCTGTATCCGGACGGGCGCGAGGTATACGCGATCATTCCGGGCGCGCAGTCGCCGTTGGCCGCGAGCGATCCGCTGCTGAGCCAGGGCGCGGGCGGCAGCCAGGTCGGCAAGTCGGTGTACCTGTCCGGCGTGCCGGGGCTGGCCGACGGCGTCTATACCTTGCTGCCGGGCCGCTACGCGACCTTGCCCGGCGCGTTCCGGGTGGTCCAGCGCAGCGGCGGCCAGGACGCGCTGGCGAGCCAGAACCTGACCGCGCCCGATGGCACCCATCGCGTCGCCGGTTACTACGTCGATGCGCTCAGCGGCGCGCGCGATGCGCGCAGCCAGCTGTTCGACGTGCAGTCGGCGGCGGTGTGGGGGCAGTACTCGCAGTACCAGCTCAGCCGCGCCAACAAGTTCTTCTCCGATCAGGCCGGCAAGGCCGGCCGCTTCGCACCGCAGCTGCCGCGCGACGGCGGCCAATTGGTGCTCAGCGCGCAGCGCGCGCTGGAACTGGCCGCGCGCCTGGACGTGGCCGCGGCCGATGGCGGCGCCGCGGCGCAGATCGATCTGGTCGCCGACGCGATCCAGATCCGCGGCGCCAACCAAACTGCGCGCGAGGGCTATGTGCAGCTCGACGCCGGCCAGCTCAGCGCACTCGGCGCCGGCAGCCTGCTGATCGGCGGCGTGCGCGAGCGCGGCAGCGACGGCACCGCGATCTCGGTGCGCGCGCGCGACGTGCTGGTGTCCAACGACGCCGCCTCGCCGTTGCAGGGCGCGGAAATCCTGCTGGTGGCCAAGGCCGGCGACGGCAGCCAGGGCGTGCGGGTCGAAGACGGCGGCGTGATCCAGGCGCGCGGCGCGCTCGCCGGCGCCGGCGACCTGCGCCTGACCATCGGCCAGGACGCCGACAGCGCCGCCAACCGCGCGGCGATCAGCGGCGACGGCGCGCTGCTGCGCGTGTCCAACGCCGGCGCGGCGACGCTGCAACGGCGCGGCCTGCCGGCGTTCGCGCAGTCGCGCGGGCTGCTCGCAGTCGGCGCCGGTGCGCGCCTGGACGGCGGCGCGGCGCTGATGCTCGACGCCTCCGGCAACGCCCGCGTCGACGCCAGCGCGCTGCTGGCCGGGCGCGACATTCAGGCCAGCAGCGGGCGGGTGGTGTTCAGCGCCGATCCGAACGCGCGCTACGACGGCTTCGTGGTCGGCCGCAACACCCTGGCGCAGTTCGGCCAGGCCCAGCGGGTGAGCCTGCGCAGCTACGGCGAGATGGCGTTCTACGGCGACATCGAAGTCGACAGCGACCGCGAACTCAACCTCAGCGCGCGCCGTTTCAGCGGCGACGGCGGCGATGTGCGCTTGAGCGCGCAGCGCCTGAGCGTGGGCAACGAACTCGGCGCGCAGGGCGGCCCGGCCGGCGACGCGCCGGCGGGCACCGGCACGCTGCAGTTGCGCGGCGGTACGGTCGCCTTCACCGGCGGCGATTCGCAGTTCGCCGGTTTCCGCCAGGTGGCGGTCGAAGCGGCGCAGCAGATTTCCGCCGGCGGCCGCGGCAGCGTCGATTTCGGCGCCGCCGATCTGCGCCTGCAAGCGCCGCTGATCCAGGCCGAAGGCGGCGCCGAGCAAAGCCTGCGCAGCAGCGGCGCGATCACCCTGGCGCGCGTGGGCGAGGCGGCCAGCGATGCCGGCGGCGCGCAAGGCGGCGCGCTGGAACTGCGCGGCGCCAGCATCGCCGGCAACGCGCTGATCCGCGCCCATTCCGGCCGCGTGAGCCTGGTCGCGAGCCAGGGCGATGTGCGCCTGGACGCGGGCAGCGCCATCGATGTCTCGGCGCTGCCGAAGGCGATCTTCGACCAGCCGGTGTACGCGCCCGGCGGCCGCATCGAACTGCGCGCCGAACGCGGCGCGATCGCCCTGGCGACCGGCGCCAGCCTCGACGTCTCGGCCGCGGCCGGCGGCGGCGACGCCGGCGAGCTGCGTCTGCTCGCGCCGCAGGGCGCGATCGGCCTGGACGGCACGCTCAAGGGCGCCGCGCCCAAGGGGCAGGGCGGCCGCATCGAACTCGACAGCGGCGCGGCGCTGAACCTGGACACGCTGGCCCAGCGCCTGGCCGGCAGCGGCATCGACCGCAGCGTCGCGGTGCGCAGCCGCAGCGGCGATCTGCAACTCAGCGCCGGGCACACCCTGCGCGCGCACGAAGTCAGCCTGACCGCCGACGGCGGCGCCGATGCGCTGCTGCGCGACGCGGCCAACGGCAACGTGCGCATCCTCGGCGACATCGACGCCTCCGGCAGCGCCGGCGGGCGCATCGAGCTGTACGGCCGCCACGGCGTGGAGCTGCAAGGCCGCCTGCTCGCCAACGGCAGCGACGCCGGCAAGCGCGGCGGCACCGTGCGCATCGGCACCAGCGGGCGCAGCGACGGTAGCCTCAACGAGCAATACGGCTACCAGAACGTCGCTGCGGATGCGGCCGGCGTGATCCGCATCGGCCGCGACGCGCTGATCGACGTGCGCGGCGGCAGCGCCGGCGGCCTGTCCGGCGGCAAGGTCGAGTTGCGCGCGCCGCTGCTGGTCGGCGGCGACGTCAACGTGGTGGTGGACAACCCCGGCGCGATCGTCGGCGCGCGCGAAGTCGGCCTGGAAGCGTATGCGGTGTGGAGCGCGGGCGATGCGCTCGATCCGGCCCATCCCGAGCGCCACTTCGACGGCATCGTCGATCCGGCCGGCTGGTACGGCAGCGACGGCAAGCTGGTCGCCGGCAAGTGGCGCGACGCCAGCGGCGCCGAACTGGCCGCGCCGCAGACGCCGGAGCAGCTCGCGCTGTACCTCAAGACCCATTACTTCACCCCCGACGCGGCCAACGCCGCGCACCAGGGCTTCTACGGTTATCTCAACGGCGACGGCGTCGCGCACCAGGCCGGCACGCTGATGCGCTTCGTGCAGAACCCGGGCTTCGCCTTCGGCGAGCGCTTCGCCGGCATCGGCAACTTCCGCGCGCGCCCGGGCATCGAGTTGCAGAACCCCGACGCCACGCGCGACGGCGGCGCGATCCGCGTGCTGACCAACTGGAACCTCAACTCCGGCGACCGCAACGCGCCCGACTTCCGCTACCAGGGCGCCGCGCCGGTGCTGACCTTGCGCGCGGCCGGCGACGTGCAGGTCAACGCCAGCATCAGCGACGGTTTCTACAACTACAACGCCGCCGGCAGCGGCGCGGTCGGCAACTACGACGGCTCGGTCGCCGCACGCATGACGTGGCTGCAGAACAATCCGCTGAGCATGCCCGACAGCGAGCAGTTCCTGCCGCCGCCGCAGCCCTATGATCCGAACGACGAGTCAGGCCAGTACTACGGCCAGTACGACGAACTGTTCGGCATGATGACCAAGCCCGACAGCGCGCTCGACAACATCGTCGGCCCCGGCACTTCGCTGATGGGCTTCATCGACCTGCTGATCTCCATCGCCGGCACCGGCGATGCGGGCATCGCCGAACCCGCGCCGCCGACCGGCCCGGGCGACTACGCCGGTTATCTGGAGCGTTACCGCGGCTACGTGATCGACCTGGCCAACCGCGTCGCCAACGGCGAATCGCCGCCGATGACCTGGGCGCCGCGCCTGCCGGTGCTCGGCCCGGTGCCGCCGGCCGCCGACCGCACGCCGACGCTGCAGGCCAGCGTCGAGCGGCCGACGCCGTGGCTGGAGCAGCAACTGGCCGGCGGCGACAGCAGCCGCTACCGCTTCGTCGCCGGCGCCGATTTCTCCAGCGTCGCGCCCGATCGCGCCGGCGATGGCGCGGCCGACATCGTCTTCGACGGACACACCACCTTGCGCAAGCCCGGCCAGAGCGATCTGCTGCTGCCGAACGTGCTGCGCACCGGCACCGGCGAGATCGAACTGGTCGCCGCGCGCGACGTGCGCTTCGCCGACCGCGACGCGCCGGCCAGCGTCTACACCGCCGGCCGCCCGGGCGAGGGCACCGGCGTCGATACGTCGCGGCCGCGGGTGGAAGGCGCGGCCTCGCCGCAGAACCTCAACGGGCCGCTGGTCGCGGTCACCGGCGCGGTCAATCCCGAAGCGGCCGGGAACTTAAGCGTGCGCGCCGGCCGCGACATCGTCGGCAACCGCCAGGTGCGCGACAGCGACGGCCGCCGCAGCGGCGTCGCCGGCAGCTACCTCAACCAGTACTGGTGGCCGTGGATGCAGACCGGCAACGTCGCCGGGCCCGACGGCCGCCTGATCTCGACCTCGATCAACTTCGGCGGCTTCGCCCAGGGCTTGCTCAGCGTCGGCGGCGATATTCGTCTGGACGCCGGGCGCGACCTGATCGAAGTGTCGGCGTCCTCGCCGACGACGTGGTTGCGCGACGGCGCCGGCGCGCTGCGCCGCTTCGGCGGCGGCGACCTGTACGCCAACGCCGGCCGCAATGTGCTCGGCGGCGATTTCTTCGTCTCCCAGGGCCAAGGTTCGCTCAACGCCGGCGGCCGCATCGGTTCGGCCTACGATCTGAACGTGCCGGTGTTCATCGAGAACGTCACCAGCCAGACCACGACGATGAGTTCCAGCGTGGCGCCGATCCTGGCGATGCAGGACGCGCGCTGGAACGTCGGCGCCAGCGGCGATATCGATATCGGCCGGGTGCTCAATCCGTCGTATGCGCGCCTGAGCGAGCGCGAGGTGGATTCGCAATCCTTCGGCGCCGACGCCGCGCTCAACGCGACCTCGACCACCGGCAACGTGCAACTGGGCAGCCTGCTGCTGGGCGATGTGCTGTTCGGCTACGGTGGCCGCGACCCGGGCCGTCCGCAATCGCCGTACAACATCGGCAGCAGTTCGCTGTTCGCGCAGGTGCTGCCGGGCTACCTCGGCCTGACCGCCATCGCCGGCGACGTGCGCGTGCGCAACGGCGGCCAGCTGTTCCCGTCGCTGCGCGGCGGGCTCAGCCTGCTCGCCGGCGGCGACGTGCAGCTCTACGCCGATCAGTTCCCGCGCCTGGACACGCTGCGCCTGCTCGACATCGACCCGGCCTGGATGCCATCGCCGCTGCAGCCGCTGTCGAGCCTGCCGGAGCAGACCGCGTTCGACTTCTCGCGCCTGGATGTGTTCATCCCGAACCGCGATCAGCGCGCCAACCTGCATCGCGACGACCGCGAACCGGTACGGGTGTACGCGCTGGGCGACATCGTCAACGGCCAGCCGGGCCCGAGCCAGAGCTTCAACACCCTGACTCTGGACCTGCCCAAGCCGGCGACCTTGCGCGCCGGCCGCGACATCGTCGATCTCGATCTGCGCGGGCAGAACTACCGCGACAGCGACGCCACCCGCGTGCTGGCCGGACGCGATCTGTACTACCGTCCGCTCGGCCGCAGCATCAGCGGCCGGGTCAGCCGCTACAACTGGCTGGAACTGGGTGGGCCGGGCAGCTTCGAAATCCAGGCCGGGCGCGATCTGGGGCCGTTCACTTCGGCCAACGAAGCCTATGCGTTCGATCAACTGCGCGCCGAAGGCGGCGGCATCCGCACCATCGGCAATCGCGACAACGCCGGGCTGGGCTACGCAGGCGCCGACCTGGTGCTGCGCTTCGGCGTGGCGCCGGGCATCGACACGCGCGCGTTCGCCTCGCGCTATCTCGATCCGGCCGGCGCGGAGTCCGCGGCCTACGCCGCGTGGCTGGCCGAGTACGTGCGCCAGCAGCGCCGCGACGCCGGCCGCGACGGCGGCGAACTGTCGCCGCAGCAGGCCTGGGCCGAATTCGCCCAGCTGCCGCAGGAAGCGCAGCAGCGCCTGGTCGATCGGGTCTTCCTCGACCTGCTCGAACGCGCCGGCCGCGACAACAAGAACCCGGCCAGTCCCGAGTTCGGCAAGTACGCCGCCGGTTATCGCGCGATCAACACCTTGTTCCCGTCGGCGCTGGGCTACACCGCCAATCGTCTGGAAGGCGGCGCCAACGGCGCCGACGCGCCGGTGGCGACCGGACGTTTCGACATGCGCGGTTCGACCGTGCAGACCCAGCAGGGCGGCGACGTGCGCATCCTCGGCCCGGGCGGCGAAGTGCTGGTCGGCAGCGTGGCCGCGCCGCCGCTGGTGACCAACAACCGCGGCGAGACGGTGATCGGCCCCAACCAGCAGGGCGTGCTGACGCTGGACGTGGGCGACATCGGCATCTTCACCGACCGTAGCGTGCTGCTCGCGCAGAGCCGCATCTTCACCCAGGGCGGCGGCGATCTGACCATCTGGAGTTCGAACGGCGACATCAACGCCGGCAAGGGCGCCAAGACTTCGTCGGACAAGCCGCCGGTGCGTTATGTCTGCGACCTCGACCAGTACTGCCGCATCGACGCGCGCGGGTTGGTTACCGGCGCCGGCATCGCGACCATGCAGACCGCGGCCGGCGCCAAGGCCGGCGACGCGGTGCTGGTAGCGCCGCGCGGCACCATCGACGCCGGCGACGCCGGCATCCGCATCGGCGGCAACCTGATCGTCGCCGCGCAGACCATCGCCAACGCCGACAACATCCAGGTCGACGGCGAATCCATCGGCATCCCGGTCGCGCGCAACGTCGACACCGGCGCGCTGAGCGCCGCCTCGTCGGCGAGTTCGGGCGTCAACGCGGTGGCCGAGCAGATGGCGGAAAAGCGCCCGCCGATCGGAGGACGCGATTTGCCGGCGGTGATTTCGGTGCAGGTGATCGGCTTCGGCCAGTGCGAGGCCGACAATCCGCGGTGCGCGAATGCGCCGTGAGCGGTGTTGATCGGGTTGTAGTGCGGGGCAGGGTAGGCAAACGGGGCGGCCATTGGCCGCCTCGTTCGTTTTTGGGGTTGCGGGGGAGCGGTTCCTTTGGTGCGTCTCCTCATCGACGGAGTCTTGAGGTTCGTTGCGCGGCGTCGCCCATTCAGTGGCGCGTGTTCCACGCAATTGCGCTTCGTTCGCCGCGTCTCTCCAAGACCGTCATCCCCGCGAAGGCGGGGATCCAGAGACTTCAGCGTCATGCTTCGGTGAAGCCCTGGATGTTCGGCTCCGCCGAAGTAAAGCAGAGCCCGCGTTCGCGGGAATGACGGTAGGTAGGTTGGGTGGTAAGTCGGTTTCACCGCGGCTCTTCAAATCGTCATCCCCGCGAAGGCGGGGATCCAGAGACTTCAACGTCATGCCTCGGTGCGACTGCAGCCGGCATCTGCGCGACTGCAGCCAGCATCCACAACGACGCGAGGCGGTCTCAGGCGCGACGAAGTCTCCGGCTCGTTGCGAATCGATGAGTGCAGCGTCGTTCTTTCGCAACCGATCGCGCGATGATGCGTGAAGCGCGACACGATGCGAAAAACACGCGAAAAGCCGTCGCATATGACAGTTGCCGGTCGTCGCAATCGAATCATGGACTCAGCGCTCATGGCCGTGACGCAGTGCGCGCACGCGCTGTCATCTGTGTAACCGCAATGCGCGGCGTCGACACAAAACCTTCGCATCGCCTACGAAAACACGATTTGGATCGCGACAAATCCCCGCGTATTAGTCACTTGAACCATGTAATAAATACTTACCCGCATGGTCGCTGCGCTTGCACACGCCGCGCCCATTCTGTCGCCGCGCCAACGCAACCCATTCGAGGCAACGCGTCGGCGCCTTGCATCGAATCGATACGGATTGATCCGCGGGCATTCGGCCCGCACCCTCAAAAGGAGACGTCTCGTGCATCGCAACAAGCTTCATGTCGGCCTGCTGGCCGCTACCGCTGTCCTGGTCTTCGCTGGTTCGGCCAATGCGGCCGATCTGTACGGCGGCGGCGCCACCTTCCCGGCTCCGGCTTATGTCGGCGACCTGTACAACGGCACCTCGCCGGTCGCCAAGCTGTCGCGCGATTCCGCCATCACTCTGCCGGCCGTCAGCTTCAGCGTCGCCGGCCTGGGCAACTCCACCGGCACCAAGATCCCGGTGTTCCAGGACTTCCACACCCGCTACTCGGCCGACGCCGTGTCCTACTGCCAGACCGGCAGCGGCACCGGCAAGAAGATCCTCAACAACGACGGCATCTTCGCCAACGGCGCTTGCTCGCCGGCCGGCATCACCGGCTTCAGCTCGATCTCGGGCCAGGCGGCTCCGGACTTCATCGGCACCGACGCGCCGATCGCCACCCCCGACTACAACACCTTCATCGCCAACATGGCGTCCACCCGCACCGCGATCGTGCAGATCCCGGTTCTGGCCGGCGCCATCGCCCTGCCGTTCAAGGACACCGTCGGCGGCCTGACCTCGGTCGCGCTGAACACCGAGCAGGTCTGCCGCATCTTCGCCGGCGACATCAAGAACTGGAACGATTCGCGCCTGACCTCGCCGGTGGCCGGTTCGCACCCGATCACCATCGTCTACCGTTCGGAAGGCAGCGGCACCTCGTTCGCCTTCACCAGCTACCTGGCCGCGCAGTGCAACGGCAAGTTCGGCCTGGCCGCCGACTTCTTCAAGCCGAACCAGAGCTACGCCACCGCTGCCGCTTCGGCGCTGCCGAACTACTCGGCGTCCTCGGCCCAGGCCGGCAACAACGGCGTGGTCTCCAAGGTCAAGGCGACCACCGACGCGATCGGCTACGCCGACATCGCCGAAGTGCTGAGCCAGGGCGTGATGTACGCCTCGGTCAACGGCTACGATCCGGCCACGTTCGGTTCGACCGGCCCGGTCAGCCTGGCTCCGGCCTCGCTGCTGTCGGCCAAGGTGCTCGACGGCGCCACCGTCGGCGATGTGCCGGCCAGCGTCGCCGCCCCGGCCCGCAACTGCACCCGCTTGGTCGCCCCGACCGCGACCATCTCGGCCGCTTACCCGATCGCCGCGGTGACCTACCTGGCCGCCTACAACGCCGGCAACGGCACCAAGGCCACTGCGATCAAGAACCTGTTCAAGCAGTTCTACGGCCCGATCCCGGCGACCAATCCGGACCCGCGCGTCGCGCTGCCGACCGGCTACGCCTACATCGACGGCAACACGCTGTTCCGCAGCTCGGCGGTCGGCTCGATCAACAGCTGCATCAACTGATCGCGGGCGCGGCGGCGGCACGGATAGCCGCCGTCGCGCAAGGCGGCAGGTGAGAAACGCCGAAAGAGCAACGCCGAAGAGAAACACTGCAGCAAGCAACACCGCAAAAAGAAAAGCTCCCCGGTCGCATCGGGGAGCTTTTTTCTTGCCCGTTCGCCTGGCGGCGCCTCGGGTCAGGCGTGGATCGATCTGCGTTGGATCGGGTTGAGCAGGATCAGGTCGAACAGGATCAGGTGCCGCAGAAACAGGTGGCGTTGGCGGCGACGCGCGAACCGGCCGGGCCTTCGGCGTAGGCCGAGCAGGCCGAGGTATCGGCGGTGCCCTTGTTGGCCGGGGCCACGGCCTTGGCGTTGCAGGTGCTGACCGAGATGCGCTTGCCGTTGCCGACCAGGGTGGTGATGCAGTTGGCCGACACCTGTTCGCCGCTGCTGAGGTTGGCGGTGTTGTCGACCGCGATCACCGCATCGCGGCTGGTCGCCAGCGCGGTGCCGAACACCTCGACCTTGTTCGAACCGGTCGGGCAGGCGAAGTCGGCGGTGCAGAACGCGCTGTCGCCGACGGCGCCGGCATCGACGGTAGCGTAGACCTGCACCACGCCCGGCAGCAGCTTGAGGGTCTTGCACTGGCTGGCGGCATCGGCCTGCGGAGCGGCCAACAGGCCCAGGCCGAGCGCGACGGCGGCGGCGAACAGTTTGGCGCGGATTGCGTAGTCCATGACGTGTCTCCTTGAAGGTTGGATGGAACCGGCGCGGATGCGCAGCATCCGGGGGAGGCGGACGTACGGCGTAGGGCAACGGCCGCATCGCGCGGCCGCGAGGAGAATGCAGATGAAAGGCCAAAGGCCGGATCGCGCCGGTAGGCGTCGGCCGGTAGTGCGCAGCGTCGTAGGCGTGCTTGTCCCCGCGCTAGGAAAACAAAACCACGTGTCGGCGCGGTTGCACGGGTGTGAACGCGCGCATGAACGCGCGTGCCGCCGCGCACGCGGCGCGGCGGCGGGCGAGTCTCAGTTCTCGCTGCGCGCCAGCTTGCGCTCGCGCCGGTGCATCAGCACGCCGGCGACGCTGACGCCGATCGCCACCAGCACCACGATGATCGAGGTCAGCGCATTGATCTCGGGAGTGACGCCGAGCTTGACCTTGGAATAGACCAGCATCGGCAGCGTGGTCGAGCCGGGGCCGGAGGTGAAGCTGGCGATGACCAGGTCGTCCAGCGAAAGCGTGAAGGCCAGCAGCCAGCCGGCCAACAGCGCGGGCGCAATCAACGGAAGCGTAATGACGAAGAACACCCGCCACGGTTTCGCGCCCAGGTCCATCGCCGCCTCTTCCAGGCTGGCGTCCATCGAGGTCATGCGCGAGCGCACCACCACGGTGACGTAGCACGCGGTCAGGGTGATGTGGGCCAGGGTGATCGTGGTCATGCCGCGCTCGGGCCAACCGAACAACTGCTGCAAGCCGACGAACAGCAGCAGCGAGGACAGGCCGAGCATGACGTCGGGCATCACCATCGGCGCCGAGTTCATCAGGCTCAGGATGCCGCGCCCGGGGAACTTGCCGAAGCGCGACAGCGCCAGGCCGCTGGCGGTGCCCAGCGCGACCGCGGCGGTGGCCGAGATCGCGGCGATGATCAGGCTGCGCTGCGCCGCTTCGAGGATCTGCTCGTTGCGCGCCAGCGCCGCGTACCACTGCAGCGAGAAACCGCCCCAGGTGGTCGCGCGGTCGGAGCCGCTGAACGAATAGACGATCACCGAGACGATGGGCAGGTACAAGAACGCATAGCCCAGCGCCATCATCGTGTACAGCGCGAACGGCCGCCGCTTCACGACTGCGCCTCGCGCGCGACGCGGCGGTTTTCGATGTATTCGAACAACAGCGTCGGCAACACGATCAGCAGCAGCATCGCCACCGCGATCGCCGCCGACAGCGGCCAGTCGCGATTGGTGAAGAACTCGGTCCACAGCACCCGGCCGATGGTCAGCGCGTCGGGGCCGCCGAGCACGTCGGGAATCACGAACTCGCCGACCGCGGGAATGAACACCAACAAGCTGCCGGCGAGGATGCCCGGGAACGACAGCGGCAGGGTGATGCGGCGGAACGCCTGCCACGGCTTCGCGCCGAGGTCGGCGGCGGCTTCGAGCAGGGTGAAGTCCAGGCGGATCAGGGTCGCCGCCAGCGGCAGGATCATGAAGGGCAGGTAGTTGTAGGTGATGCCGATGTAGACGGCGAGATTGGTGTGCAGCACCGCCTGCCCGGGTTCGAGCAGGCCCAGCCCGACCAGGCTCTGGCTGAGCCAGCCGTTGGCGCGCAGCAGGCCGATCAGCGCATAGGTGCGCAGCAGCGAGCTGGTCCAGAACGGCAGGATCACCAGCACCAGCAGCAACAAGCGCCACAGCCGCGGCGCGCGCGCGATGCCGTAGGCGATCGGATAGCCCAGCAGCAGGCAGCACGCGGTGGACACGCTGGCGAACAGCAGCGATTTGAGGTACGCCGCCACGTACAGCGGATCGGCCAGCAGCGCGGCGTAGTTGGCCGCGTGCAGGCGCAAGGTGGTGCCGCCGTTCTCGGCGGTCTCCAGCAGCGGCGTGTACGGCGGCACTTGCCCGAACACCGACTGGGCGAAGCTGATTTTCAGCACGATCAGGAACGGCACGCAGAAGAACAGCGCCAGCCACAGCATCGGGATCGCGGTGACGAGCAGGCGGCCGCGGCGGGTGCGGAATTCGTCGCCTACCGAGCGGAACCAACCGAAGAGGTTATAAACAACATCCGCCCAGAAACCCCAAATCCCCGAGCCGCGCCGGTGTTGGCTCACGTTCACCCCAGCCCCCTAACGTCTTGACGACCGCAAATCTCCAGGCCTCGCCGTTGTCGCGCGCTCACGAGGTCAACACCACGGCGCTGGTCGCATCCCACGACAACCACAAGGTGTCGTCCCAGTCGTAATGCGGCTGCGAGCTGCGCGCCACGTGCGTCTCCTGCACCCGCAGCACTGCGCCGGCCTCGGTCTGCACGTGGTAGATCGACACATCGCCCAGATAGGCGATATCGCGCACCTTGCCCATCACCGCGTTGTCGAAGCCCTCCGGGCGGGTCTCGTGCACGTCGATCTTCTCCGGCCGCACCGCGATGCCGACCGAGGTGCCTTCCGGCAGCGGGTCGGGATGGCGCGCCAGCAGCTCGCCGCCGACGCCGTCGCACTGGATGCGCAGATCGCCGTCGCCGTCCTGGCCGAGCACGCGGCCTTCCAGCAGGTTGATGCCGCCGATGAACTCGGCGACGAAGCGCGTGGACGGATATTCGTACAGCACCGCCGGGGTGGAGACCTGAACGATGCGGCCGGCGTCCATGACCGCGATGCGCGAGGACATGGTCATCGCTTCTTCCTGGTCGTGGGTGACCATGATGAAGGTGGTGCCGACGCGTTCCTGGATGCTCACCAATTCGAACTGGGTATGTTCGCGCAGCTTTTTATCCAGCGCGCCCAGCGGCTCGTCGAGCAGCAGCAGCTTGGGCTGCTTGGCCAGCGCGCGCGCCAGCGCCACCCGCTGGCGCTGGCCGCCGGAGAGCTGGTCGGGCTTGCGGTTGCCCAGCTGCGGCATGCGCACCAGCTCCAGCATCTGCTGCACGCGGTCGCGGATCTCGCCGGCGCCGGGCTTGGCGCCGCCGCTGGAATGCTTGAGGCCGAAGGCGATGTTCTGGGCCACGCTCATGTGCGGGAACAGCGCGTAGCTTTGGAACATCATGTTGACCGGCCGCTGGTACGGCGGCAGGTCGGTGACGTCGATGCCGTCGATCAGCACGCGGCCGCGGTCGGGCGATTCGAACCCGGCCAGCACGCGCAGCAGGGTGCTCTTGCCCGAGCCCGAACCGCCGAGCAGGGCGAAGAATTCGCCGCGGTAGACGTCCAGCGAAATGTCGTCGCAGGCGTAGACCTTGCCGAAGGTCTTGGTCACGCCTTCGATGCGCACGAACGGCTGCGCGGCGGGATCGCGCCAGGGTTCAAGCGCAGGGCTGCGGGCGGGGACGCTCACGCGCTCAGTGCCCGCTCTTGATGCTGGTCCAGGCGCGCACGCGCTGGCGCTGCACGTCCTCGGGCAGCGAGCGCGGATCGACCAGCTTGGCGCGCACGGCCTCGGGCGGGTACACGCCCTGGTCCTGGGCGATGGCCGGATCGACCAGCGGCGCGGCGTCCTTGTTGGCGCTGGCGTAGGCGACGTGGTTGCTGATCGCCGCGGCGACCTTGGGGTCGAGCAGGTAATCGATGAAGGCGTGGGCGTTGCCGATGTGCTTGCTGTCCTTGGGGATCGCGATCACGTCGACCCAGCGGATCGCGCCTTCCTTGGGGATCGTGAAGCGCAGGTTCGGCGCCGGCTTGCCGGCCTTCTTGGCCGCGTCGAACGCGGCGGTGCTGGCCTGGGCGATGTCGCCGGAATAGCCCATCACCAGGCACGCGTCGCCGTTGGCGAAGGCGTCCTTGTATTCGGCGTTGTTGAAGGTGCGCACATAGGGGCGGATCGCCGCGTAGACCTTCTTGACCGCGTCGATCTCGTCGGCGGCGCCGGCGTTGGGATCGCGGCCGAGCCAGATCAGCGCCGCGCCGAAGGCTTCCTGGTCGTCGTCGAGCACGGTGATGCCGCACTTGCCGAGCTTGGCCGCGTTGGCCGGATCGAACAGCAGCGACCACGAATCCAGCGGCGCGTTGTCGCCGAGCGCTTCCTTGATCTTGTCCAGGTTCAGGCCCAGGCCGGTGGTGCCCCACATGTACGGCACCAGGTGTTCGTTGCCGGGGTCGATCGAGGCCAGGTTCTGCAGCAGTTGCGGGTCCAGGTGGCTCCAGTTGGGCAGCTTGCTCTTGTCGAGCTTGGCGTACATGCCGGCCTTGACCTGGCGCTGGGCGAACGGTCGCGCCGACGGGAATACCGCGTCGTAGCCCGAGGCGCCGGCGCTGAGCTTGCTTTCCAGGGTTTCGTTGGCGTCGTAGACGTCGTAGTTGACCTTGATCGCGGTGGCCGCTTCGAAGTTCTTGACCGTGTCGTCGGCGACGTAGTCCGACCAGTTGTAGACGTTGAGCACCTTCTCCTCGGCGCCCGGCTTGGCGGCAGGGGCGTTGGCGTCGGCGGCGGGCTTGCCGCCGCAGGCGGCGAGCATGAGGACGGCGCAGGCGAGCGGGGCGAGGCGCAAGGTCACGGCAATCTCCTGGGAAAACGGGAGCCGGCGGGCGCGGCGGGCCCGGGGCGTTGGCGGGAATGTTCGAAGGCGGGCCGCGTGGTGTCAACGAGTTATGCGATTCCAGCGGCTTATCCAGCGGCCTATGGGGCCGGGGCCGGGGCGTTCATCTTGTTTGGGCCTGCTGCGGCCTGCTCCGACTTGTTTAGGCCCGTTTCGGGACGTGGGTGCCCGCGACCGCCGCGCATCGCGACGCCGCGTGCTGTATCTTCGCGCCCCGGCGCGCCGGCCCCGGGCCGGCGCCGCTCAGGTTCCGGCCCGCGCCGCGCCGCCGTTTTCGCCGCCGCGCCGCGTTGCCCCGCACGCTTTCCAGGGAGATTCCACGATGTCCGACCGCCGCCTTCACCCGCGTCCGCGCGCTGCGCAACTGCTGCTGGCCGCCGCCCTGGCCGCGGCCGCGCCCTGGGCCTGCGCGCAGGAGGCCGGCGAGAGCGAACGCGACTGGAACGTGCGCGGCGGCGTCACCTTGATGAGCGATTACGTCTGGCGCGGCGTCTCCCAGACCCAGGAAGACCCGGCCCTGCAGGCCGAGATCAACCTCGAACACCGCAGCGGCTTCTACGCCGGCCTGTGGGCGTCGAGCATCGACTTCACCGCGCCGGGCGAGGAGCGCGACGGCGTGCATTACGAACTCGACGGCTACCTGGGCTGGTCGGGCGAGCTGCGCCCGGGCCTGGAGCTGGACGTGGTCCTGACCCGCGCCGCCTATCCGGGCGCCAAGCGCGGTTTCGACTACGACTACACCGAACTGGAAGGCACCTTGAGCTTCGCCGAGCACTACCACGTCGGCCTGGCCTATTCGCCCGACATCTTCGGCCTGGGCGGCAAAGGCTATTACTGGAACGCCGGCGGCGAATGGCCGCTGGGCGAGAGCGGTTTCGGCCTCAAGGCGCAGATCGGCTACTACGACCTGCAAGACCCGCTCGGCGACAGCTACAACGATTACCTGCTGGCGCTGACCCGCGAATTCGGCCCGTTCCACGCCGAACTGCAATACACCACCACCTCCAGCTACGGCCCGAAGATCTCCGAAGGCCTGGACGACAAGAAGCTGGCCGACGACAAGGTGACGGTGCTGGTGGGGTGGAAGTTCTGATTCCGCGCCGCATCGGTCGCGTCGCAAGTTTCGTCGTAGTTGCATTGCCGCGGTCGCGGCTCGCGCCGCTCCTACAGTCGGATACGTACCCGCCGAAGCCCCTGTAGGAGCGACGCAAGTCGCGACCGCGCCAAATCGATCACTGCGCGAGTTTCGTCGTAGTTGCGTTGTCGCAGTCGCGGCTCGCGCCGCTCCTACAGTCGGATACGTACCGGCCGAAGCCCCTGTAGGAGCGACGCAAGTCGCGACCGCGCCAGATCGGTTGCGGCGCGAGTTTCGTCGCAGTTGCGTTGCCGCGGTCGCGACTCGCGTCGCTCCTACAGGTAGCCTACGAGCCAGCGATTCGCGCTCAGCGCTCCGGTTTGCGCCCGCACACCTCGCTGACCAACCCGCGCAGCCACGCGTTGGCCGGGTCCGCCTCGCTGTTGGCGTGCCAGTACAGATGCAACTGCGCCGCCGGGAGCGCGAACGGCAGTTTCAGCCGCACCAGCGCGGCGTCCGGCGCGATCCGCGCGGCCAGGCTTTCGGGCAGCGTCAGCAGCGCGTCGGATTGCGCCGCCACCGCGCACGCGGCGTGGTAGCTGCGGCAGCGCAGCGCGATGTTGCGTTGCAGGCCCAGATTGAGCAGGGCCAGATCCTCGATCACCTGCCCGGTGGCGCGCGCCGACACCGCCACGTGCCGCGCTTGCAGGTACTGCTTCAGGCTCAATCGCCGCGCCAGCGGATGATCGGCGCGCGCGACCACGCAGAAGCCATCCTCGAACAGCGGCCGGTGGCGGACCGGATCGCGCACCGGCAGGGCCACGTCCACCGCCAGGTCGACCTGGCCGGCGGCCAGCTCGCGGCCGAGGTCGCGGCGCGGCAGGGCCACGCTGGCCAGGGTCGCGCCGGGCGCCTGCGCGCGCAGCGCGCGCATCAGCGCCGGCAACAGCACGCTCTCGGTCGCCTCGGGCATGCCGATGCGGAACGACTGCCGGCTCGACGCCGGCTCGAAGCGGTCGCGGTGCTGCAGCAGTTCGCGCAGCCGCGCCAAGGTTTCCAGCAACGGCGGGGCGAGGCGCTGGCAGGCCGCGGTGGGGCTCATGCGGCGGCCGTCGCGCACGAACAGCGGGTCGTCGAACTGGCGCCGCAGCCGCGCCAGCGCGTGGCTGACCGCCGACGGCGTCAGATACAGCGCCTGCGCCGCCAGGCTGAGGTTGCGCTCGCGATAGACCGCCTCGAACACCTTGAGCAGGTTGAGGTCGAGCTGTTCGCTGCGGGTATGAATCTGGTTCATGCCAAGACGTTAGCAAAGATCACTTCATTCATGGCGGGCGCGCGCCTAGGATGAAGGCGGCCGGAGCGTCCCGGCGTCCGGAGCTCTCGGCCATGGACTTCGCCCCCAGCGCGCGCAGCCAGGATTATCTGCAGCGCCTGCAAGCCTTCATCGACCAGCACATCGCCCCGTTCGACCAGAGCTACCGGCGCGAGAACGCCGAACTCAACGCCGGCGCCGACTGGCGCGCCTGGCGCGTGCACCCGCGCATCGCCGAGCTCAAGGCGCTGGCGCGCCAGGCCGGCCTGTGGAACCTGTTCCTGCCCGACGCCGAACTCGGCGCCGGCCTGTCGGTGCTCGACTACGCGCCGCTGGCCGAAGCCATGGGCCGCTACGAGTTCTGCGCGGAAATCTTCAACTGCAACGCGCCCGACACCGGCAACATGGAAGTGCTGCATCACTACGGCAGCGAACAGCAGAAAGCGCGCTGGCTGCGGCCCTTGCTCGATGGCGAGATCCGCTCGGTGTTCTGCATGACCGAGCCGGACGTGGCCTCGTCGGACGCGACCAACATGCGCGCGCAGATCCGCATCGAGGGCGATGAGGTCGTCGTCGACGGCCGCAAGTGGTGGTCCACCGGCATCGGCCATCCCGATGCGCGGGTGGCGATCTTCATGGGCCTGACCGACCCCGACGCCGCGCCGCACGCGCGCCACGGCATGGCGCTGGTGCCGCTGGACGCGCCGGGCGTCCGCATCGAACGCATGCTGCCGACCTTCGGCGAATACGACCCGCCCTACGGCCACGGCGAGGTCAGTTTCGAGAACGTGCGCCTGCCGCGCGATCACCTGATCCAGGGCCCCGGGCAGGGCTTCGCCATCGCCCAGGGCCGGCTCGGCCCGGGCCGCATCCACCATTGCATGCGCGCGATCGGCGCGGCCGAGCGCGCGCTGGAACTGACCATCCGCCGCGGCGCCGGGCGCGAGGCTTTCGGCCAGCCGATCCTGCGCCTGGGCGGCAATCTGGAACGGGTGGCGCAGGCGCGCATGGCCATCGACCAGGCGCGCCTGCTGACCTTGTACGCTGCCTGGAAGATCGAACGCTTCGGGGTGAAACAGGCGATGAGCGAAATCTCCGCGATCAAGGTGGTCGCGCCGAACCTGCTGCAGGAGATCGTCGACCAGGCGATCCAGATCCACGGCGGCGCCGGCGTCTCGCACGACACGCCCTTGACCGGCTTGTTCGTACTGGCGCGCGCGCTGCGCATCGCCGACGGCCCCGACGAAGTGCACCGGGCGATGGTGGCGCGGATGGAACTGGCCAAGTACGGCCTGGGCCGCAAGCAGGAGGCGGCATGAGCGCGGGGCAGCGGGTGTTCGTCACCGGCGGCGCCTCCGGCCTGGGCCGCGCGCTGGCCGAAGGCTATGCGCGCGAAGGCGCGCGGGTGCTGATCGGCGACGTCAACGCCGCGCGCGGCGAAGAAGCGCTGGCGGCCTTGCGCGCGCTGCAGCCCGACGCGCATTTCCTGGCCTGCGACGTGACCCGCGAAGAGGATTTGCAGGCCGCGGCCGCGTGGATGCAGGCGAACTGGGGCGGCGCGGACTTGATCATCAACAACGCCGGCGTCGCCGACATGGGCCCGGTCGAGGCGATGCCGCTGGCCGACTGGGAATGGATGGTGCAGATCAACCTGCTCGGGGTGGTGCGCGGCTGCAAGGCCTTCATCCCGATGCTCAAGCGCCAGCGCGGCGGCACGCTGCTCAACATCGCCTCGATGGCCGGGCTGGTGCATCCGCCGTTCGCCGGCGCTTACAACGCGACCAAGGCCGCGGTGGTGGCGCTGTCGGAAACGCTCAAGGCCGAACTGGAAGCGGACGGGGTGCAGGTCAGCGTGGCTTGCCCGGCGTTCTTCCGCACCAACCTCAGCGAAAGCCTGCGCACCCGCGACCCGCGTTATGCGCGCTGGATGAAGAAGCTGGTCGACGAATCCAAGATCGACGCCGAATCGGTCGCGCGGCTGATCCGCGAGGGCGTGGCGCGCGGCGAGTTCCGCATCCTCACCCATCCGGCGGCCAAGCGCTTCTGGCTGCTCAAACGCTTGCTGCCGTACCGGATGTACGAGGCGGCGATGCGCCGCGCCGGCGGCCGCGGGCGCGCGCGTTCGCAGCCCGCCGACGGGCCGCGCTCGGCATGAGTGCGGCCGCCCGCGACGACGCGCGCCCGGTGCGCGCCGGCGAGGAACTCGACGCGGCCGCGGTCGACGCCTGGCTCAAGCCGCGCCTGCCGCATCTGCAAGGGACGCCGGAAATCAGCCAATACGCCGGCGGCGCGTCGAACTGGACCTATCGCCTGCGCTACGCCAACGACGATTTGATCCTGCGCCGCCCGCCGGCCGGCAAGAAGGCCAAGTCGGCGCACGACATGGGCCGCGAGTTCCGCATCCAGCAGGCGCTGAAACCGGTGTTCGCGTTCGTGCCGCAGATGCATGCGCACTGCGCCGACGAGGCGGTGATCGGCGCGGAGTTCTACGTGATGCAGCGGCTGGACGGGCTGATCCTGCGCAAGAACCCGCCGCCCGGATTCGAGCTGCCGCGCGAACGCGTGACCGCGCTCGCGCACAACGTGCTCGACACTTTGATCGCGCTGCATCAAGTGGACTATCGAGCGGCGGGCCTGGATGGCCTGGCGCCCGGCGCCGGCTACGCGCAGCGCCAGATCGAGGGCTGGAGCAAGCGTTACGGCGATGCGCGCACCTGGAACGTCCCGCGCGGCGGCAAGATCATGGCCTGGCTGCGCGAGAACCTGCCGGGCGAGGAAACCATCCGCCTGACCCACAACGATTTTCGTTTCGACAACGTCGTGCTCGACCGCGAGGATCCGACCCGGGTGATCGGCGTGCTCGACTGGGAACTGGCCACGCTTGGCGATCCGCTGATGGATGTGGGCAATCTGCTGGCCTACTGGGTCCAGGCCGACGACGACTTCATCGCCCGCGACACGCGCCGCCAGCCGACCCATCTGGCCGGCATGCCGACCCGGCGCGAGGTCATGGACTACTACAGCCAACGCACCGGCTGGCGCCCGCGCAGTTGGGCGTTCTACGAGGTCTACGGGCTGTTCCGGCTGTCGGCCATCGCCCAGCAGATCTATTACCGCTATCACCACGGCCAGACCCGCAACCCGGCGTTCAAGCGCTTCTGGCTGTCGGTGAACTATCTGCATTGGCGCTGCCGCCGCGCGATCGCGCGCGAGGGCCGCGCATGAGCACGACCTTGCACCTGATCCGCCACGGCCAGGCCGCGTTCGGCTCCGACGATTACGACCGGCTCAGCGAGCTCGGCCGCGAGCAATCGCGCCTGCTCGGCGCGGCGCTGGCGCCGCTGGCGGGCGAGGGCGACCGGGTTGTCTGCGGCGGCATGCGCCGGCATCGCGAAACCGCCGAAGAATGCCTCGCCGCGATGGCCGCAGCCCATCGCGAACTTGCCGCCCCGACGCAAGCAAGCCCCTCTCCCGCGAGCGGGACAGGGGTTGGGGTGAGGGCCCCCACCTACGACGAGCGCTGGAACGAGTTCGACCACGTCCAGATCCTCGCCCGCCATCGCCCCGAATACGCCGACCACGCCCGCCTGCGCGCCGACCTCAAGGCCCACAGCGATCCGCACCGCGCCTTCCAGAGCCTGTTCGCCGCGGCGATGCAGCGCTGGGCCGGCGGCGAGTGCGACGGCGACTACGACGAACCCTGGCCGCGCTTCCGCGCGCGCTGCCTCGCCGCGGTGCAGGCCGCGGCCGATGCGGCCGACGGCGCGCGCAACGTCTGGATCTTCACCTCCGGCGGCCCGATCGCCGCGATCGCGCAAGCGCTGCTCGACGCGCCCGAAGACCAGGCGCTGCGGCTGAGCTGGACCCTGGTCAACGCCAGCCACACCCAGGTGCACGCCGCCCGAGGCGGCCTGCGCCTGTCCACCTTCAACGGCCACGCGCATCTGTACCCGCGCGAAGGCCTGATCACTTACCGCTGAGGCCGACCGTCATGCGCAAGCGCATCCTCATCACCGGCGCCAGTTCCGGCCTGGGCCGCGGCATGGCCCGCGAATTCGCCCGCGCCGGCCGCGACCTCGCCCTGTGCGCGCGGCGCCTGGACCGGCTCGAAGCGCTCAAGACCGAACTCGAAGCCGAGCATCCCGGCATCCGCGTGGCCGTGCGCAGCCTGGACGTGACCGACCACGACGCGGTGTTCCGGGTGTTCGGCGAATTGCGCGACGAACTCGGCGGCCTCGACCGGGTCGTGGTCAACGCCGGCATCGGCCAGGGCGCGCCGGTCGGCAAGGGCCAGTTCGCCCTGAACCGCGCCATCGTCGAGACCAATTTCCTCGCCGCGCTGGCCCAGTGCGAGGCGGCGATGGAAATCTTCCGCGCCGCAGGTCAGGGCCATCTGGTGCTGATTTCCTCGATGAGCGCGATGCGCGGCCTGCGCGGCGGGCTGACCGCCTACGCCGCGAGCAAGGCCGGCGTCGCGGCGCTGGCCGAAGGCATCCGCACCGACATGCTGCGCAAGCCGTCGATCCGGATCAGCACGATCTTTCCCGGCTACATCCGCACCGAAATGAACGAGGGCGCGCCGGCGGCGCACACGCCTTTCATCATCGACGAGGCGACCGGCTGCCGTTTGCTGGCGCGCGCGATCGAGAAGGAAAAGAACAAGGCCTACGTGCCGTGGTGGCCGTGGGCGGCGGTGGGCTGGTGGATGAAGCGCGCGCCGTTGTCGTGGGTGGCCAGGCTCAACTGAAGCGTGGGTTTCGCCGTATTCGCGGTGTCGCGGTCGCGGCTCGCGCCGCTCCTACAGGTAGCCCATGTAGGAGCGGCGCGAGCCGCGACCGCGTCAACCCAACCACGACGAACCCTGCCAACGCCCGACCACCGCAACACGCGCGAACCGCGCCGCTACGCCTTGCCGCTCTCGCAACACTCCGCCGCCAGATCCTGCAGGATCGGACAGTCCGGCCGCTCATCGCCGTGGCACTGGCGCGCCAGCTCTTCCAGCGTGCGTTGCATGGTCTGCATCTCGCGCACCTTCTCGGCCAGCTCGGCGGCGTGGTCCAGCGCCAGCCGCTTGACCTCGGCGCTCTCGCGCGAGCGGTTGTCCCACAGCCCCAGCAAGGTCTCGATCTGCTTGATCGAAAACCCCAGCGAGCGCGAGCGCTTGATGAAGCGCAGCCGGTGCAGGTCGGCGTCGCTATAAAGGCGATAGCCGGCGACGCTGCGGCCGGCCTCGGGAATCAGACGGATGCTCTCGTAGTGGCGGATCATCTTGGCGCTGACCCCGCTGAGCTGCGCGGCCTCGCCGATGTTGTGCAGGCCCTCGGCCTTGGCCTGGGCCAGTTCGGGCGCGGAAACGTGACGGTTCATCGGCTTGGAACTCCTCAGCCAGGGCGCGGCGGCGTTCATGCCGGCCTCCAGCGACGCAGCAGCAAGGTGTTGCCGAGCACGCTGACGCTGGAGAACGCCATCGCCGCGGCGGCGAACACCGGATCGAGCAGGCCGAACGCGGCCAGCGGAATGCCCACGACGTTGTAGCCGAAGGCCCAGAACAGATTCTGGCGGATCTTGCGGGTGGTGCGGCGGGAAATGGCGATGGCGTCGGCGACCAGGCCCGGCTCGGCGCGCATCAGGGTGATGCCGGCGGCCTGCATCGCCACGTCGGTGCCGCTGCCCATGGCGATGCCGACATCGGCCGCGGCCAGCGCCGGTGCGTCGTTGACGCCGTCGCCGACCATCGCCACCGCGCCGGCCTTGGCCAGGTCGGCGACGGCGGCGGCCTTCTGCTCGGGCAACACGTCCGAGCGCACATCGTCGATGCCGAGCTGCTGCGCCACCGCGTTGGCGGCGCCGGCGTGGTCGCCGGAGATCATCGCCGTGCGCAGGCCCAGCGCGTGCAGGCGCGCGATCGCCGCGCGCGCGCCAGGACGCGGCGCATCGCGGAACGCGAGCAGGCCCAGCACCTGCGGCGCGGCGCCCAGGCGTTCGCGCGCCAGCCACGACACGCTGTGGCCGAGATCGGCCAGCTCGCGCGCCTGCGCGCGCAGCGCGCCGAGGTCGGCGCCGGCTTCTTCCAGCATGCGCGTGCTGCCCAGCGCCAGCGCTTCGCCGGCGACGTTGCCGCGCACGCCGCGGCCCGGCACCGCGCGCACCTGCGCGGCGGTGGCGACGGCGACGCGTTCGCTCGCGGCCGCGTTCAACACCGCCTGGGCCAGCGGATGCTCGCTGCCCGATTGCAGCGCGGCGGCGCGCGCCAGCAGGCCGGCGCGGTCGCCGTCGCCGGCGATCCACTGCGCCAGCACCGGCTTGCCCTCGGTCAGGGTGCCGGTCTTGTCGAAGGCGACGATGCCGATGCGGTGCGCGTTCTCCAGCGCTTCGGCGTCCTTGATCAGGATGCCGTGGCGCGCGGCCACGCCGGTGCCGGCCATGATCGCGGTCGGCGTGGCCAGTCCCAGCGCGCACGGACAGGCGATCACCAGCACCGCCACCGCGTGCAGCAGCGCCTGGCTCCAGTCGCCGCTGTACAGGCCCCAGCCGAGCAGGGTCAACACGGCCAGCGCGATCACCACCGGCACGAACACCGCGCTGACCCGGTCGACCAGGCGCTGGATCGGCGCCTTCTTGGCCTGCGCGTCCTCGACCAGGCGGATGATCCGCGCCAGCGCGCTTTCCGCGCCCACGGCTAGGGTTTCCACCACGATCCGGCCTTCGCCGTTGACCGCGCCGCCGGTGACCTTGTCGCCTTCGCCGCGCGCCACCGGCAGCGATTCGCCGGTGATCAGCGATTCGTCGGCGTGGGTGCGGCCGTCGCGGATGCGGCCGTCGGCGGGAATGCGCTCGCCCGGCAGCACGATCACCAGATCGCCCACGCGCAATTCGCCGATGGCGATCTCGCGTTCGCCGCCGTCGCGCAGCACCCGCGCGCGCGAGGGCCGCAGCGCCTGCAGCGCGCGGATCGCCGCGGTGGTCTGGCGCTTGGCCCGCGCTTCCAGCCACTTGCCGAGCAGGATCAGGGTGACGATCGCGGCCGAGGTCTCGAAGTACAGCGCCATCGTCTCGCCGCGCAGCAGGTGGTACAGGCTCAGGCCGTAACCGGCGCTGGTGCCGAGCGCGACCAGCAAGTCCATGTTGCCGCTGCCGGCGCGCAGCGCGGCCCAGCCGGCGCGGTAGAAGCGCGCGCCGAGCCAGAACTGCACCGGCGTGGCCAGGGCGAACTGGACCCAGCCGGGCAGCATCCAGTGCTTGCCGAACAGCAGGCCGATCATTGGCGCGACCAGGGGCAAGGTCAGCGCCGCGGCGATCAGCAGATGGCGGGTCTGGCGCGACAGCGCGGCCTGGGCCTGGGCTTCGCGCGCATCGATGTCGCCGGCGTGCGCGGGGTCGGCGCCGCCGCTCGCGTCGTGCGCGGCCGTGCCGCCGCCGTCCGGGCTGCCGGGGCCGTCGCCACCGGGCAGCCGCGCCTGATAGCCGGCGCGGGCGACCGCGGCGATCAGCGCGGCCGGCTCGACCACGCCCACCGCCTCGACCTGGGCGCGCTCGGTCGCCAGGTTGACCGTGGCCGCGATCACCCCCGGCACCGCGCGCAGCGCCTTTTCGATCCGGCCCACGCAGGAGCCGCAGGTCATGCCGCTGACTTCCAGGGTGGTCTGGCGGGTCGGCACGCTGTAGCCGGCGGCGGTCACCGCGGCGACGATCTCGGCCGGGCCGAGCGAGGGCTCGTGCGCCACCTCGGCGCTTTCGGTGGCCAGGTTGACCGTGGCCTCGGCGACCCCGGGCAGGGCGCGCAAGGCCTTCTCGATGCGGCCCACGCAGGAGCCGCAGGTCATGCCGGCGATATCGAAACGCAGGCGTTGCAGGGCAGGGTTGGGTACGGCGGTCGCGTTCATGGGGGACTCCCGTTTGGCTCGATGCCGCACAGGGTGGGGTTTCCCATGATGGTAAGGTCAAGGTTGAATGTGCGGCGTGAGACCGCGCCCGCTCAGGCCATGCGCGGGGCGCCGCGGCCGGGCTCCTCGGCGCTCTGGGCCGGGGCGGCGGTCTGGCGGACCGCGTCGGACTGGGCGTTGAGCTGCGCCAGCCGCTGATTGCTCTGTTCCACCGGTTGCTGTGCGGCCACGGCGATGTCCACGTTCGCATGCAGCGTCCACGGCGCGCGTGGGTCGGTCTGGTCGTGGGCGAACGCGCGGGTGCCGTCGGGACTCTGGGTTACGCCCGCGATCTGTTGCAGCCCCGCGCCGCGGCATTCGACCGCCAGCGCCGCCGCGACCCGTTGGTCGTGGCCTTGCGGGTCGTCGCCGCGCGCGCAGTTCAGGCCCTGGACGCCGGCGAAGGCCTGTTGGTAGATCGGGTTGTCGCGATGACCAGGAGCGCGCATGTCGGCAGCGCGCCCATCGCGGTCGCCGTCCTGCGGCGGCAACGCGCTGATGTCGAACGAGCCGCGCGGCGGCCGCTCGTTGGGATTGAGCGGCACCACCGGCTGGCCGGAATGCGGCGGCTGGATCTTCCGCCCGTCCTCGCCGGTCCACTGCGTGCCGTTGAAGTGGTAGCCGCTGCGGTTCGACAACGCGCCCACGTCGCGATACAGGTCCTGGCCGAAGTTCGGCGCGCCTACCGGCTTGCCGTCGGCGCCCAGCGGCAGTTGCGGGGTGATCCCGGCGGCGCGCATGAGATTGCTGGTGACGCCGTTGCTGTTGTTGTACAGCGGCGAATACTCCAGCCCCGCGTCGTTGATCTGCTGGCCGGCGCGCCCTGCGGCGCGCAGCTTGGCCTCCAGTTCGGCGTCGGTGCCGGTCCACACCGTGCGGCGTTCGTGATGCTCGCCCGGTTGCGGCCAATCCGGCGCGACCATGGTCTGGCGCACCGGCCGGCCCTGCGCATCGCGCGCCAGCGAGGGATCGGCGGGATCGGCGCCGGCGACCGGCACCGGCTGGTATTGGCCGTCGGCGCGGCGCTGGAAATAGGCGTCGTAAGGCGGCACGTACGGCGCCGCGTCGACCCGGATCCGGCCGAAATTGTCCGAGCCCAGCACGGTGCTGCCGACCAGGTTGCCGATGTCGTTGCCTTCGGCGCGCGCGTCCGGCCCACCGCGCAGCACCACTTGGCTGCCATCGGAGCGCTGGAACAGCAAATAGGTATGGCGCTGGCCGCCCGCGACCGGGCTGGCGCCGACGATGATGCTGGCTTGCGGTTGCTCGGCCATGCCCGGCCTCCTGTCGGGTCGATGCCGCCTTCGGCGTCAGTGGCCGAGGTCGGGCGGGAATCGTTGGATGCGCAGGCCCGCGACCGACTGGCCGTCGCTGGAGTCCACGGTCAACAGCCAAGTGACCGGCGTCGGCGCGGCGGTGACCGGCGTCGTCGCCGCGGCCGGCGGCGGCTGCAAGGTGCACAGCAGCGCGCCTTGGCCTGCGGCGGCGTCCTTGCAGTCGAATCCCTGCGCCGACAGGTCGCGCCGCGCCTGCGGCAGCGGCGTGCCGGGCGGCAGCAGGCCGCCGAGTTGCTGCTGCGCGCGTTGCGCGGTCTGTTGCGGGTCGAAGCGGGCGTCGGGCGGGGTGCTCATCGCGGTGCATCCTGTCATCGCCGCCAGCATCAGCGCGGGGAGGCGATAGCGATGGAAGGGGGGCGCGTTCATGCGGCGCTCGGTGGGACGGGGAAGCGTCGGGTTCGAAGCTAAGACGGGCCGGTGTAAAAAAATGTGATCGCGGGCCGGTAACGTGGCGCTTCGGCGGGGAGGCGGGCGGAACCCGCGGCCGCGCTCCCCGTTCAGTCGCAGGACCGGTCGGTAAATCGTTCAGTCGCACAGACTGAGACGGCGCGGCCGCAGGCTGGCCAATGCCACAATCGCCCCCATTTCGGGACTCTCCCCGCATCGCCGTCGCCCGCAGGCCGCCGCCCATGGTGCTAGACGCCTTCCATCCCGCCATCGCCGCCTGGTTCCGCGCTGCGTTCCCGGCGCCGACCCGCGCCCAGGAACTGGCTTGGCCGAACATCCGCGCCGGCCGCAACACCCTGGTCGCCGCGCCGACCGGTTCGGGCAAGACCCTGACCGCGTTCCTGGCCGCGATCGACGCGCTGGTGCGCGAAGGGCTCGAGCACGGCCTGCGCGACGAGACCCAGGTGGTCTACGTTTCGCCGCTGAAGGCGTTGTCCAACGATATCCACCTCAACCTGGACGCGCCGCTGGCCGGCATCGCCGAACAACTGCAGCGCATGGGCCTGGCCGACCCCGGCATCCGCACCGCGGTGCGCACCGGCGACACCCCGGCCGGCGAGCGCACCGCGATGCGCAAGCGCCCGCCGCACATCCTGGTGACCACGCCCGAATCGCTGTACGTGCTGCTGGGTTCCGAATCGGGTCGGGCGATGCTGTCCACCGTGCGTTCGGTGATCGTCGACGAAATCCACGCCGTGGCCGACGACAAGCGCGGCAGCCACCTGAGCCTGAGCCTGGAACGCCTGCGCGAACTGTGCCCGCAGCCGCCGGTGCGGATCGGCCTGTCGGCGACGCAAAAGCCCATCGCCGAAGTCGCGCGCTTTTTGGTCGGCACCGAGGCGGTCGCCGCCGACGGCACGCCCGATTGCGCCATCGTCGACATCGGCTACGACAAGCGCCGCGACCTGGCCCTGGAGCTGCCCGGCTCGCCGCTGAGCGCGGTGATGTCGCACGACCAATGGGACGAGGTGTACGCGCGCCTGGCCGCGCTGGTCGAGCAGCACCGCACCACCTTGGTGTTCGTCAACACCCGGCGCATGGCCGAGCGCGCGGCCAAGCACCTGGCCGACAAGCTCGGAAAAGAGGCGGTGGCCGCGCATCACGGCAGCCTGTCGCGCGAGTTGCGCCTGGACGCCGAACAGCGGCTCAAGCGCGGGCAATTGCGCGTGCTGGTCGCGACGGCGTCGCTGGAGCTGGGCATCGACATCGGCGATGTCGATCTGGTCTGCCAGCTCGGGTCGCCGCGCGCCATCGCCGCGTTCCTGCAGCGCGTCGGCCGCGCCGGCCATCATGTCGGCGGCGTGCCCAAGGGGCGGCTGTTCCCGTCCTCGCGCGAGGATCTGGTCGAATGCGCGGCGCTGCTCGACAGCGTGCGCCGCGGCGAGCTCGACGCCTTGCGCATCCCGCCGGCGCCGCTGGACGTGCTGGCCCAGCAGATCGTCGCCGAAGCCTCGATGCGCGACTGCGGCGAGGACGAACTGCTCGCCTGCCTGCGCCGCGCCTGGCCGTATGCGCAACTGGAGCGCAAGCGCTTCGACGAAATCGTGCGCATGCTCGCCGACGGCTTCACCACCCGGCGCGGGCCGCGCGCGGCGTATCTGCATCGCGACGCCGTGCACCAGCGCCTGCGCGCGCGGCGCGGCGCGCGCATGACCGCGGTGATGTCCGGCGGCACCATTCCCGACACCGGCGACTACGCGGTGGTGCTGGAACCCGAAGCGCAGGTGATCGGCAGCGTCAACGAGGACTTCGCGATCGAGAGCATCGGCGGCGACGTGTTCCAGCTCGGTAACGCCAGCTACCGCATCCTGCGGGTCGAGCCGGGCCGGGTGCGGGTGGAAGACGCGCAAGGCCTGCCGCCGAACATCCCGTTCTGGCTCGGCGAAGCGCCGGGCCGCAGCGACGAACTCTCGCTCAGCGTCTCGCGCCTGCGCGCGGCCGCCGACGCCGCGTTCGAGCGCGCCGGCGACAGCGCCGGCGCGGCGCGCCTGCTCGCCGACGAGTTCGCGCTCGATCCCGCCGGCGCGCTGCAACTGGCCGATTATCTCGGCCGCACCCGCCAGGCGCTGGGGCTGGTGCCGACCCAGGAGACCCTGGTGTTCGAACGGTTCTTCGACGAATCCGGCGGCACCCAGCTGGTCATCCATTCGCCCTACGGCAGCCGCATCAACAAGGCTTGGGGATTGGCGCTGCGCAAGCGCTTCTGCCGCAAGTTCAACTTCGAATTGCAGGCCGCGGCCACCGAGGATGCGATCGTGCTGTCGCTGTCGACCAGCCACAGCTTCCCACTCGAGGACGTGGCGCGCTATCTGCATTCGGCCTCGGCGCTGGACGTGCTGGTGCAGGCGCTGCTCGACGCGCCGCTGTTCGGCGCGCGCTGGCGCTGGGTCGCCACCACCGCGCTGGCGCTGCCGCGCTTCGTCGGCGGCAAGAAGGTCGCACCGCAGTTGCAGCGGATGAAGAGCGAGGATCTGCTGGCGACGGTGTTCCCCGACCAGGTCGCCTGCGCCGAGAACCTCGCCGGCGAGCGCGAGGTGCCGGAGCATCCGCTGGTCGCGCAGACCCTGCACGATTGCCTGTATGAGGCGATGGACAGCGATGGCTGGCTGCGCATGCTGCGGCGGCTGGAGGCCGGCGAGATCCGCGTGCTCGGCCGCGACGTCACCGGCCCGTCGCCGATCGCCGCCGAGGCGCTCAACGCCAAGCCGTACGCCTTCCTCGACGACGCGCCGCTCGAAGAGCGCCGCACCCAGGCGGTGATGGCGCGGCGCTACGGCGAGGCCGACAGCGCCGACGATCTGGGCCGGCTGGATCCGCAGGCGATCGACGCGGTGCGCGCGGAAGCCTGGCCGGAAGTGCGCGACGCCGACGAAATGCACGAGGCGCTGATGGGCCTGGGCTTCGTCACCACGGACGAGGCCGAAACGCATGGCTGGAGCGCGTGGCTGCGCGCGCTGACCGAGGCCGGCCGCGCCACCGCGCTGCGCCTGCGCACGGGCGACGAAGCCGCGGCGTGGTGGGTCGCCACCGAAGGCCTGCCGCAGGCGCGCGCATTGTTCCCGCAGGCGCACGCCGAACCGGCGGTGCAGGTGCCGCAGGAATACGCCCAGGCCGAATGGAGCGAGGACGCGGCCTTGATCGAAGCGCTGCGTTCGCGCCTGACCGCGCTGGGCCCGACCACGGTCGCAGCGTTGGCCGCCGATGCGCGACGCGAACCGGGCGAAGTGGAACTGGCGCTGTTGCGGCTGGAATCGGAAGGCTACGTCATGCGCGGCCGTTTCGATCCCGACAGCCTGCTCGGCGGCGCCGAGCAATGGTGCGAGCGGCATCTGCTCGCGCGCATCCACCGCTACACGGTCGGCCGCCTGCGCCGCGAGATCGAGCCGGTGGCGCCGCGCGACTACGCGCGCTTCCTGTTCGACTGGCAGAAGCTGTCGCGGCGCGCGCGCATGAGCGGCCCGCAGGCGCTGCAGGCGGTGCTGGAGCAACTGGAAGGCTTCGAGGCGCCGGCCTCGGTGTGGGAAGGCGAGTTGTTGCCGGCGCGCATCGGCGATTACGAATCCGGCTGGCTCGACGAACTGTGCGCGGCCGGCCGGGTGACCTGGGCGCGCCTGCGCCCGCACAGCGCCGCCGCCGGCGCCGAAGCGGCGGTGCCGCAGGGCGTGCCGAGCGTGCGCCAGACCCCGATCGTGCTGCTGCCGCGGCGCGCGCTGGCCGATTGGCAATGCGCCGCCGGCCGCAACGCCGACCCGGCGCCGGTGTCCTCGCGCGCGCAACGCGTGCTCGACGCCCTGGCCGCGCGCGGCGCTTCGTTCTTCGACGAACTCGAACGCTCCGCGCACCTGCTGCGCACCGAACTGGAAGAGGCGCTGGGCGAACTGGTGGTGCGCGGGCGCATCACCTGCGACAGCTACGCCGGCCTGCGCGCCTTGCTGGTGCCGCCGTCCAAGCGCGCCAGCAGCCACGGCCAGCGCCGCCGCCGCGCGCTGCTGACCGATCTGCAGGACGCCGGCCGTTGGTCGCTGACCCGGCCGGAACCTTCGCTGCCGGGCGAGGCCGCGCAGGCGTCCGCGCAGGTCGCCGAGTCGGTCGAACACATCGCCTGGCGCCTGCTCGAGCGCTACGGCGTGGTGTTCTGGCGCCTGATCCAGCGCGAAGCGGCATGGCTGCCGCCGTGGCGCGACCTGCTGCGCGTGTACCGGCGCCTGGAAGCGCGCGGCGAGATCCGCGGCGGGCGCTTCGTCAGCGGCATGACCGGCGAGCAGTACGCCTTGCCCGATGCGGTCAGCGCGCTGCGCCAGGTGCGCCAGCGCGAGCACGACGGCGAAGTGGTGTGCGTGTCGGCGGCCGATCCGCTCAACCTCACCGGCAGCGTGCTGGCCGGGGCCAAGGTGCCGCGCATTCCCGGCGCGCGCATCGCCTTTCGCGACGGCGTCGCGGTGGCGAGCTTGCTGGCGGGGCAGGTGGAATGGATCGAAACCTTGCCCGCCGATGCGCAGCGCGAGGTGCAGCGCTTGTTGTTGCGGCGTCCCGGCGTGGTCGCGGCCGATTCGCGCATCGACGAGGTCATGCGCAATCTGGGCCTGGGCGCGCGCTGAGGCGACCGGCGGTCGCGGCTGAGCGATTCAGCGCCAAAGCGCGACGCAGTTCCGCCGGATGCGAAGAAAACGTAAAGCGATGTGCGCGATCTGCGTGCAATCTTTGTCGACGATGCGTTTCGTCGCATTCGCAGCTGTGCCTGCGCCACCATGGTGTTTGCGAAACTGAACTCGAAAAAAACGCGCATGAGCCGAATCGACACGCTCTTCGCGCGGCGCAGTGGCAAGGTGGTCCGCGGGGGCCGTGAACGAGCGAATGCGCTCATGCGCACGCATCGCCGACGATGCATGCGGATCCGCTCATGGCCGCATTCGCGATCTTTCTTCTGTGCGCCGGGTCGGTACCCGCGCCGCAGTCATTCGAGGACACCCGATGCGCCTGGACTCTACGCACAGCCTGTCGACCCGCCGCGGCTCCGCCGCCGGCGGCCACCGCACCGCCGTCGCGCCGACGCGGCTGTCGCGCGACGCGGTCGATCTGGACTCCGAGTTGAGCTATTGGCGCGCGAACTACCGCGCGCTGTTCGGCCGCCCGGGCCTGCGCTTCAGCGACTACGAGCCGGCGGTCAAGCTCGGCCTCGACGCTTACGTGCGCAGCCTGATCGAGGACCGCGCGCAAGGCGAGGACGAGCTGCGCGACCGCTATCGCCGCGTGCACGGCGCCTCGCGCCTGGACTGGGACGACGCGCGCGCGGTCGCCGCGGCGGCCTGCGAACGGCTGCAACGCGAGCGCGGCCAACGATGAGCGCCGTGCGCCGCGGTTTCGAGCGCGGCGCCAAGGCCGCTGCGCGCTTCACCGGCCACCCGCTGTGTTTCGGCCTGGCGGTGCTGGTGGTGCTGGCCTGGGTCATCAGCGGGCCGATGTTCGGCTACAGCGATACCTGGCAGTTGGTCATCAACACCGGCACCACCATCGTTACTTTCCTGATGGTGTTCCTGATCCAGAACTCGCAGAACCGCGACGCGGCGGCGGTGCAGATCAAGCTCGACGAGCTGATCCGCGCCACGCGCGAGGCCGAGAACGCATTGCTCGACCTGGAAGAGCTCGACGAAGACGCGCTGGAGCGCTTCCGCAAGCGCTATGAAGACCTGGCCTGCCAGGCGCGCGACGAAGCGCAGCGGCGCGGCCGGCCGGACGGGGTTTCCGCCGAGCGCTAGCGCCGCGGCCTGTATCGGCCGAAAACCGAAAGCGAAAACTGTCCGGGCCCGGCAGGCATCGTTGCGATAGCAGCGATGTCCGCCGGGCCCGGACGTTTTTGCGGCGCGCGGCTGCGGCGACCGTGACGCCGCGCCTATGAAGCCGCGACCTCGTCTTAACGCTGCGGTTCGAGCCGCTTAACCACGCGGCCGCTAGCGTGCAAGGCGACAACGCGATGCCGTGTCATCGCTGCGTCCATCCAGCGTCGCCAAGCGCGACCATCCCGCGGGCTCTCATCCGCGCCTGCCGCATCGGAGGAACAGGCATGCCACGCGGCGACAAATCGGCTTACACCGACAAGCAAAAACGCCAGGCCCAGCACATCGAAGAGAGCTACCGCAAGGAAGGCATGCCCAAGCAGGAAGCCGAGGAGCGCGCCTGGCGCACGGTCAACAAGCAAGACCACGGCGGCAAGAAATCCGGATCGGGCCGCAAGGGCCATCACTGAGTCCGCCGCGGTCGAGCCCGTTGCCGTCGAAGCATCCGCAAGCATCGAGTCAGCACCGCCTTTCGCAGCCGCGCGCTGCTTCTTTCGGAGGAACGCCTCATGAAAACCGTCTTCATCGCCGCCGCCGCGCTCAGCCTGGCTTTCGCCGGCGGCGCCGCCGCGCAATCGGCCGACACCCGCGCCGACGCCGCCCAGGATGCGCAGAGCATGCAGGAGCCCGCCGCCACCGCGACCGGCGATTCGCAGCAGCCGGTCGGCGACACCTGGATCACCACCAAGGTCAAGACCGAACTGATGGCGACCAGCGGCGTGCCTGGCACCGACATCAAGGTCGAGACCGTCAACGGCGTGGTCAAGCTGTCCGGCCATGTCGACAAGGCGCAGGCCGACAAGGCGGCCTCGATCGCGCGCAACATCGACGGCGTCAAGAAGGTCGACACCAGCGGTTTGCTGGCGTCGCACTCGCGCAAGTGAGCCGTGCGTCGCGCGGACCGGGCCGCTCAGCATGTCCGCGCGACGCAGCCGCGCCCGCGCCGCCGCGGCCTGGCGCAACCGCCATTACGGAGGTTCCATGACCCAGCTCGCCGACCGCGTCTACCGCGACGCCGCGCAGATCGAACGCCTCAGCGCGCTGGTGGCGCAATTGCCCGACGCAGGTTTGATCGACCTGCAACTGATCGACGGCAGCTGGCGCGCGGCGGTGGTCGTGGTGCGCCCGAGCCTGCAGACGTTTCTCGATCCGGACGGCCGCGAAGGCATCAACGCGGTCGTGCGCGTCGACGACCCGGCCAGCGGCCGCAGCGATTATCTGTGGATCGACGAGATCGCGCGGGTGCGGCCGGTGCGTTCGTCGGAACGGCCGTTTACCGATTGAAGGTCGCTCGATGGCGGTCGAAAAATGCGCAAGCCGGTGCGGCTGGCGACAATGCTCGTGGTGAGAAAACGTGAACCAAGCCACAGCGGCGCGCGATCCGGCCGCGGCCTGCACGCCGCGCTCGCAACGCCTGGGCGATGATCCGGCCCATGTCCTTCTTGCGCAGCCGAGAACCCGACCGTCCCGCCGGCGCCAGCGAGGGACGCTGCTTCTTGTACGTGCTGCCGTGCGCGTACGAGGATCTGCTCAAGATCGGCCACTCGCGCAATCCGCTGCAACGCGCCCAGGCCTTGCAGCCGCGCTACTTCGAATTCTTCGATCTGGGCCGCGCCTTCGCGCTGGAGCTGGACAAGGTGCGCGAGGCGCGCTCGCTCGAACACGCGCTGCATGCGCGGCTGCGCGAGCACAATGCGCCGGCGCCGCTGACCGTGCGCGAACAGGCGGCCGGCCTGGGCGAGTGGTACCGCGGCGCCTATGCGCAACTCGAACGCGAAGCCGAATTGTGGCGGGCGCATGGCCATGCCGTGCACCGGCCGCTGTCGGCATGGATGGCGCGCGAACTGACGGGGCAGGGCGACGCGTTGTACGCGCGCGCCGAGGAGTTGCTGACGCAGCTGCAGGGCGACACCGCCTTGCTCGACGCGCCGGAGCTGGCGCCGCTGCGGCGCAACCTGCTCGATACCCTGGACGCGCATCGCGCGCTGACCTTCGATCTCGACCGCCGCCTGCCGCCCAGTCTGCTGGACTGGTACCGGCGCGCCGGCGCTACCGTTCCCTAGGCCCAACGCTCAGGAGTGCACCATGACCAAACTCGACAAACCGCTGCGGCGCGAACTGGACATCGACGGCAAGGCCTACACCCTGACCGTCGACCCCGACGGACTCAAGCTGACCGAAAAAGGCCGGCGCAACGGCGTGGAACTGCGCTGGGCCGCGCTGGCCTCCAGCGACGACGCACCGACGCACGCGGTCACCCCGTCCGCGCAAGCCTAAGCCTCACGCGCAAGCAGCGTATCTCCCTGTAGGAGCGGCGCAAGCCGCGACCGCGACAACGCACCTGTGGCATAACCCTCGTCGCAAGCGAAGTGACGCGGTCGCGACTCGCGTCGCTCCTACAGTCGCTTCGTCGCGACGGCATGGCCCTTGTAGGAGCGGCGCAAGCCGCGACCGCGACAACGCAACTGCGGCGCAACTTTCGTCGCAAGCGAGGTGCAGCGGTCGCGACTCGCGTCGCTCCTACAGTCGCTTCGTCGCAGCGGCATAGGCCCTGTAGGAGCGGCGCAAGCCGCGACCGCGACAACGCAACTGCGGCGTAACTCTCGTCGCAAGCGAAGTGACGCGGTCGCGACTCGCGTCGCTCCTACAGTCGCTTCGTTGCAGCGGCGTAGTCTCTGTAGGAGCGGCGCAAGCCGCGACCGCGACGACGCAACTGCGGCGCAGCCCTCGCCGCAAGCGTAGTGCCGCGGTCGCGACTCGCGTCGCTCCTACAGTCGCTTCGTTGCAGCGGCGTAGTCTCTGTAGGAGCGGCGCAAGCCGCGACCGCGACGACGCAACTGCGGCGCAGCCCTCGCCGCAAGCGTAGTGCCGCGGTCGCGACTCGCGTCGCTCCTACAGTCGCTGCGCCGCAGCGGCGTCGGCCTCGCGCGGCACCCGGAACGCCGCGCTGATCCGCGCATCCACCACCCCCGGATCCTTGGGGATGCCGTGGTCGTAGCGGTATTGCGAGGCGTGGCTCATCACCAGCAGGCTGCCGGCCTCCAGTTCGATATGCCAGGTCGCGTGCGGCGCGCGCTTGGCGCGGATGGTCATGCGCCGGCTCGCGCCGAGCGAGAGCACGGCGATGGGCTGGCCCGGGGCCAGGTCGTGCAGTTTGTCGTTGTGCGGGGCGACGCTGTCGCGGCCGTCGCGGTAGAGATTCAGGCCGACGCTGTCGAAGGGCGCACCGAGCACCTCGCGCACGCGCGCGGCGGCGGCATCCAGCAGCGGCGGCAGTTCGTCGCGGCCGATGCGGTAACGGGCGACGCGGCGCGGCACCTCGACCAATCGTTCGTACATCAGCCGCTGCTCGGAATTCCAGGCCGCATGGTCGCGCAGTTCGGCGAACAAGCGCGCGCAGGCGTCCGGCGCGAACACGCCCGGCAGGTAGCGCACGCCGCCTTCGGCGTCGAGGATGGGTTGCTGCGGTTGCGCGGCGAACAGCGAGGCCTGATGCATCGGCGCAGGCTACGCCGGCGCGGTCTCAGCCTGCGAGACCGCGCCGTCTCGCTCAGGCCTTCGGCCGCTGCTCGAGCTTGGGCAGGAACCACGCCAACAAGCCGATCGCCGGCAGGTAAGCGCACAAGCGGTAGACCGCTTCGATGCCGACGTGGTCGGCCAACTGGCCCAGCGCCGCCGCGCCCAGGCCGCCCATGCCGAAGGCGAAACCGAAGAACAGCCCGGCGATGACGCCGGTGCGGCCGGGCACCAGTTCCTGCGCATAGACCAGGATCGCCGAGAACGCCGAGGACAGGATCAAGCCGATGATCACCGTCAGCAGCGTGGTCCAGGCCAGGTTCGCGTGCGGCAGCAGCAGGGTGAACGGCAGCACGCCCAGGATCGAGAACCAGATGACGTAGCGGCGGCCGATGCGGTCGCCGATCGGGCCGCCGGCCAAGGTGCCCAGCGCGACGGCGCCGAGGAACACGAACAGATGCACCTGCGCGCTCTGCGCGCTGACCCCGAACTTGTGCATCAGGTAGAACGTGTAATAGCTCGACAGGCTGGCCATGTAGAAGTACTTGCTGAAGATCAGCAGGCCGAGCACGACCATGGTCGCCACGATGGTGTTGCGCGGCAGCTTCGGCGCTGTCGCGGCGCGGGCGCCGGCCTTGCGCTGCAAGGGGATCTGATCGCGATACCACAGGCCGATGCGGCTGAGCAGCAGCATCGCCGCCAGCGCCGCGAACGCGAACCAGCCCACGCTGCCCTGGCCGCGCGGCATGACGATGTACGCCGCCAGCAGCGGCCCCAAGGCCGAGCCGAGATTGCCGCCGACCTGGAACAGCGACTGCGCCAACCCGTGGCGGCCGCCGGAGGCCATGCGCGCCACCCGCGAGGATTCGGGATGGAACACCGACGAGCCCGAACCGACCAGGGCCGCGGCGAGCAACAGCATCGGAAAGCTGGTGGCGCGCGAGAGCAGCAGCAGCCCGGTCAGGGTGAAGCCCATGCCGATCGCCAGCGACCACGGCATCGGCCGCTTGTCGGTGTAGATGCCCACCAGCGGCTGCAACAGCGAGGCGGTGACCTGGAAAGTCAGGGTGATCAAGCCGATCTGGCCGAAATCGAGCTGAAAGCTCTGCTTGAGCAGCGGATACAGCGCCGGCAGCAACGACTGGATCATGTCGTTGAGCAGGTGGCAGACGCTGAGCATGGCCAGGATCGGCAAGGCGATCTTGTTGGCGGTCTCGGCGGCGGCGGGCGGGGTTTGGAAGTCGGGAACCGCAGGCGCGACGGGGCTGTCGGCCGGTGCAGGAGCGGAGGTGTCCAGGGAGGTCATGGCGGAAGGCTGGCGGGGAGGGGGCGCGCGCCCGGCAGCGCCGGGCGCAACGGCGGATTCAGTAAACGCTCCTGCGTGCTTGCCCGCGTTATAGTTCGGGTCAACATTCTTCGAGATCGGGCCAATGCGCAATGTGCTGGCCGGCCAGGTCGACCACTTGCCGGGCCGGATCGTGGCGACCTCGAACGAGTACCCCAGCGGGCATCGCATCGCCCGCCATCGTCATCGCCGCTCGCAGCTGCTGTACGGCGCGCACGGGATCATGGTGGTCGGCACCGAGGCCGGCCGCTGGATGGTGCCGCCCGAGCGCGCCGCCTGGATTCCGGCCGGCATGCCGCACGATGTGCACGTGCTGGCGCCGATCAGCACCCGCAGCATCTACGTCGAACCCGAGGTCAGCGCGGCGCTGCCGGCCGACTGCCGGGTGATCGGGGTGTCGGCGCTGATGCGCGAGCTGTTGCTGGAGACCCTCGACCTGCCGCTGCAGGCCGACACCGCCGACGGCTCGCGCCCGGACCTGATCTATTCGCTGATCGTGCGCGAGATCGAGCGCGCGCCGGTGCTGCCGCTGGACATCCCGTTCCCGGCCGAACCGCGCCTGGCCAAGCGCTGCCGCGCGTACCTCGCGCACCCGTCGCCGCACGATGGCATCGACGACTGGTGCCGCGACCTGGCGATGAGCCGGCGCACCTTCACCCGCCGCTTCCGCGCCCAGACCGGAACCAGCTTCGCCCAATGGTGCCGGCAGGCCGCGATCTTCGCGGCGCTGCCGCGGTTGGCCGCGGGCGAACCGATCACTGCGCTGGCGCTGGATCTCGGCTATGAGAGCGCCTCTGCGTTCACCACCATGTTCAAGCGCCTGATCGGCATGCCGCCGAGTCGTTATCTGTCGACGGCGAGAGCGTATGCGCCGGCGGGGTGAGCGCGTGGCGTTGGAGGTTCCGTCGCAGTTGCGTCGGCGCGGTCGCGACTCGCGTCGCTCCTACAGGGCTTGCGTTGTCGCAACGAAGCGACTGTAGGAGCGACGCAAGTCGCGACCGCGGCACTGCGCTTGCGGCGAAAGTTTCGCCGTAGCTGTGTTATCGCAGTCGCGGCTCGCGCCGCTCCTACAGGGCTTGCGTTGTCGCAACGAAGCGACTGTAGGAGCGACGCAAGTCGCGACCGCGGCACTGCGCTTGCGGCGCGAGTTTCGCCGTAGTTGTGTTGTCGCAGTCGCGGCTCGCGTCGCTCTTGCAGGGCTTGCGTTTTCGCAACGAAGCGACTGTAGGAGCGACGCAAGTCGCGACCGCGGCACTTCGCTTTCGGCGAAAGTTTCGCCGTAGCTGCGTTGTCGCAGTCGCGGCTCGCGCCGCTCCTACAGGGCTATGCCGTTACAGCGAAGCGGCTGTAGGAGCGGGCCGCGCTACGGCCTCAGCCGACCGCGCGCGCGGCTTCGTCGATCAGCGCAGCGATCTGCGCCGGCTGCGAGGCCAGCGAGGCGTGGCTGGCGTCCAGGGTGATGGTCTTCTTCGGATTCATCCGCGCCGACATGCGCTTCTGATTCTCCGGATGGATCATGCGGTCGTGGGCCGAGATCTGATACCAGGTCGGCTTGGACTTCCACGCCGGCTGCGAGATCGCGTCGCCGAAGGTGCTCGCCAGCGGCGCCTTCTGCGTCACCGCCATCACCAGGCCTTCGTCGGCGCTGAGGTCCTGGCAGAAGCTTTCGTGGAACTTGTCGGCCTTCAGCCACAGGTAGCCGTCGCTGTCGGGGGCCAGGTTCGGTGCGGCTTCGGGCACGTGCTCCTGGGTGATGCCGCCCGGGCTTTCGCCGCGGTCGGGCGCGAACGCGGCGATGTAGACCAGGCCGGCGACCTTGTCGTGATTGCCGGCTTCGGTGATCACCGCGCCGCCGTAGGAATGACCGACCAACAGCACCGGACCGGGCGCCTGTTCGATCATCTTGCGGGTGCGCGCGGCGTCGTCGGCCAGCGAGGTCAGCGGCACTTCCACCGCCCGGATATCGGTGTAGCCCTTGCGCGAAAGCTCGACGATGGTCTTGGCCCAATGCGCCGCGCCGCCCCAGAAGCCGTGTACGAGAACGATGGTGGGTTTGCCGCTCATGATCGTGATTCCATGTCAGGTGGAGGTCGGAGGGATGCGCCAACGCAAGCACGCGCGCGGCGGCCGGTTGGCGTCGGCCTGTCGCGCCGGGCCGGGCCCGGATCCCTGCGAGACGCCGAGACTTTCATATGCAGAAACTACGCGGCGTGAATTATTTTTGGGCGTCTTTCATGACTGTGAAAGATGCTTGTCTTGGGTTTTTCATGTCCGGAAAATGGCGCTGGTGCCGGCTCGTCCGGCTCGACCGATTTTCCGCCGCGGCCGCGAACCGGACGCATCGCTACCTTAGGCTCCGCCTTCGCCCCCGACCCTGCCCGGACGCCGCAATCCAATGCCCAGACGCCACAGCGCACGTACCGCCGCCGCCTTCGCCTCGCTGCAGGACGAGGTGTTCTTCGATGCGTTCCGGCTGGCGCGCGTGCACGGCGAACTGCTGCGCGAAGGGCCGCTGCGCGCCGGCACGCCGCAGCGCTACGCCGACGGCCGCGCGATGTTCCATTTCGTGCGCGGCGCGGCGTGCGAGTTCGCGATCGAATCGGCGTCCGGCCCGCGCGCGCGGGCGACCCGCTTGCGTGTGCAGCCCGGCGAGTTGCTGATCCTGCCGCACGGCAACGCGCACCGGATCGAGGCCGCGGCGCGCGGCCGCGCGCCTGAACTCACCAGCGGCGCGTTCGGTTTCGAGGCGATGAGCGGCGCGGCGCTGATGCGGGCCTTGCCGGAAGTGCTGCACGCGCGCACCGCCGCTTGCGACGAATCCGGCGCGAGCGAAGCGGCGCAATGGCTGGCGATGACCTTCGAGGCGATGCGCAAGGAAACGCGCGAGCCGAGCATCGGCAGCCGGATCATGCTGGCGCGACTGATCGACATGGTGTTCATCTGGTCGGTGCGGCATTGGCTGGCGTCGGCGCCGCCGCGCCAGAGCGGCTGGCTGACCGCGCTGCGCGACCCCTTGGTCGGCCGCGCCCTGGCCCTGCTGCACGCCGAGCCGGCGCGGGCCTGGAGCGTGCAGACGCTGGCGGCGCGGCTGCACCAATCGCGTTCCAGCCTCGGCCAGCGTTTCGCCCGCGCGGTCGGCGAGCCGCCGATGCGCTATCTGGGACGTTGGCGCATGCAGTTGGCGGCGGATCTGCTGGCGCGCACCGAGCTGTTGGTGGCGCAGGTCGCCGAGCGCGTGGGCTATGCGTCGGAGGCGGCGCTGGCGCGCAGCTTCCGGCGCGAGTTCGGCGTGTCGCCGAGCCAGTATCGGGCGCAGGCGAGCGAGCGCGTCGAGGGCGCGGCGTAGCGATGGACAGACGCCGCGTGCCGCCCGACGAAACCGGCCGAAGCCCCTGTAGGAGCGGCGCAAGCCGCGACCGCGACACAGCGCTTGCGACGGAAGTGTCGCCGCAGTTGCGTTGTCGCGGTCGCGGCTTGCGCCGCTCCTACAGGGGGCTTGTCGCTGTGGCGAAGCGGTTGTGGCACTTCGCTTGCGACGGAAGTTTCGCCGCAGTTGCGTTGTCGCGGTCGCGGCTCGCGCCGCTCCTACAGGGGGCTTGCCGTTACGGCGAAGCGGTGGCGGGAGCGGCGCGTTGGGTCATTTGGCGATCAGCAGGAACAGCGAGCGGGCTTGCGCGCCGTAGGTGGTGTTTTCGTCGCCGATCAGGGTCTCGCTGCCGGGCGCAGCGAAGGCGTTGGGGCCTTCGTTCCAGGTCGCGGTGTCGGCCACGCGGTACCACTGCTTGCCGGTGCCCGGCCACGGCAGCACGAAGTTCACCGGGCCCGACCAGCCGTTGTAGGCGACGTAGATCGCGCTGGCGCTGTCGCCGAATTCGCTGCCGTCGATGCGCCAGGCCAGGGCGTGGTTGTCGGCGCCGTTGAAGTAGGCGCTGTCGGCCTGGGCGCCGTCGGGCTTGAACCAGCGCAATTGCTCCATCACGTTGCCGTTGCCGTCGCTGCCGGAATAGAACCCGGCCGGGCGCAGCGCCGGGTGCGCCTTGCGGAACGCGATCAAGCGCTTGGTGAAGGTTTCGTGGTCGGCCTCGACCGCGCTGCGGGTCCAGTACAGCCAGTTGGCCGCCGAATCCAGGTTGTAGGTGTTGTTGTTGCCGAACTGGGTGCGCAGCGCTTCGTCGCCGCCGGTGATCATCGGCACGCCGGCGCTGAGCATCAGCAGGGCCAGCCCGGTGCGCGCGGCCTTGCGCTGGTCGGCGACGATGCCGCCCTGGTCCCAGCTCAGATTGTGGTCTTCGCCGCCGTCGGACGGGCCGTAGGGCCACGGCTGGCTGTTCTGCTTGTCGTTGTAGGCATACAGGTCGTTGAGGGTGAAGCCGTCGTGGGCGACGACGAAGTTGATCGAATGCCAGGGCTTGCGGCCGTCGTCGCCGTACAGGTCGCTGGAGCCGGCGAAGCGGCTGGCCAGGGTGCCGGGCGTCACCGTCTCCATGCCGAGCTTGTTCTGCTTCTTGCGCAGCGCGTCGCGATAGAGCCCGTTCCATTCGGCCCAGCCGGCGGGGAAGCCGCCGACCTGATAGGAATTGCCGCCGATCGCCCAGGGCTCGGCGATCAGGTCCGCGCCGGCGCCGCCCGCGGCCGGACGCGGCGGCAGTTCGGCGACGATGCGGTTGAGCGCATTGCCGCTGTCGTTCTTGTCGAAGTTGAAGCAGCCGTGCTGGCAGCTGTTGCCGAGCACCGAGGCCAGATCGAAACGGAAGCCGTCGACGCCGAGCGCGTCGCGCCAGTAGGCCAGCGAATCGACGATCAGGTTCTGCGCGATCGGATGGCGGGTGTTGTAGTTGCCGCCGACGCCGGTGTTGTCCCACGGGTATTTGTAGTCGCTGGTCAGCGAGTAATAGGCCGGGTTGTCGAGGCCGCGGAACGACAGCAGGTTGTAGACGCTGAGCCCGTCGCTGCCGCCCCAGGGGCCGCCTTCGCCGGTGTGGTTGTAGACCACGTCGATATAGACCTTGATGCCGGCGTCGTGGAAGGCCTTGACCATCGCCTTCCATTCGCGGGTCGGCCCGCCGGGGGTTTTATCGAAGGCGTAGCGGCGGTCCGGGGCGAAGTAGTTGAGGGTCATGTAGCCCCAGTAGTTGTCGCCCACGGTCGAATTCGGGTCGACGTCGTTCTGGTCGTTCTGCGCCTCCTGCACCGGCAGGAACTCGACCGCGGTGACGCCCAGCGCGGCCAGCGCCGCGGCCTTGCGCGCGGCGCCCTTGTAGGTGCCGCGCTCGGCCGCGGGCACGCTGTCGTCGCTGCGGGTCAGGCCGCGTACGTGGACCTCATAGATCACCTCGTCCTTGAGCGCGCGCGTCGGCTTGCTGCCGATAGAGGTGGCATCGGCCGCCAGCGCGATGCTCTTGCTCGCGCACAGGCCGCTGTCCTTATTGCGATGGGCGGCGCCGCTGGCGTAGATCGTGCCGTCGGGGCAGGCGGCGGTGTTGGGATCCTGGCTGATCTCGCGCGCGTAGGGGTCGATCAGCAGCTTGTTGGGATTGAAGCGGTTGCCGGCGTTGTCGACGTCGCTGACGAAGCCGGTGGCGCTGCCTTTGCTCCAGGCCGGGTCGTACGTCCAGTTCGGACCCCAGGCGCGATAGCCGTAGTAGACCGCGCCGGTGATGCCGTAGGTGGTCTTGATCGTGCTGGTCGGCAGCGACAGCGACCAGATTTGCGTCGCCGGATCCTTGCTCAGCGCCAGCCGCGCGACTTCCTGCGAACCGGTCGGGTTCTTGTACAGGAACACTTCGATGCGGGTCGCGCGCGAGGAATAGACGCGGAAGGCAAGGTTGGCCTGGGTCGCGTCGTAACGCGCGCCGAGCTGTTGCGAGTCGATGGCGGCGTGCGCCGGGCTCAGCGCGCAGGCCAGCGCGGCCAGGGCGAGCGCGCGCAGTTGAGCGCGGATCGATCGTCGGTTCGCAAATCCTTGTTCGCCCATCGTCGCCGCTCTCCCTGGTCGACGCGCCGCGACGGTCGCGGGCGTACGCTACGACTTTAGAAGGCGGTCGCATTGCAGCATGACGGTCTGCAATCGTATTCAGCGCGGGAGGGGCGATGCGGGTCACATGACGCGCGGATGTCCGGCGGTGATCCTCGCGACGGGGGCAGAGGCTTCAGAGTGATGCCCGTATGAAGCCCTGGATGTTCGGCTTCGCCGAAGTAAAGCGAAGCCCGCCTTCGCGGGAATGACGGTAGGTGGGTTTCGTCGCGCCTCTTCCAGGCCGTCATCCCCGCGAAGGCGGGGATCCAGAGACTTCAGAGTCATGCTTCGATAAAGCCCTGGATTCCCGCCTTCGCGGGAATGACGGTAGGTGGGTTTCGTCGCGTTTCTTCCAGATCGTCATCCCCGCGAAAGCGGGGATCCCAAGACTTCAGCGTGAAGCCTCGCATCCGATTCGCGTGCTCACTTGATCCGATGCTTGCCCAACTTGCGCGCCAGCGTCCGGCGATGCATGCCCAGCCGCCGCGCGGTCTCGGAGATGTTGAAGTCGGTGGCGGCGAGCATCTCGTGGATGCGCTCCCACTCCAGCGTCTTGATCGAGGTCTGGCGTTCGGTCAGCTCGACGGTGACGTCGCCTTCGGCGCGGCCGAACGCGGCTTCGATGTCGTCGGTGTTGGACGGCTTGGCGAGGTAGTGCAGGGCGCCGAGCTTGATCGCTTCGACCGCGGTGGCGATGCTGGCGTAGCCGGTCAGCACCACGATCAGCATGTCTTCGTCGTGGGCGTGCAGCGCCTGCACGCAGGCCAGGCCCGAGTCGCCGCCGGCGAGCTTGAGGTCGACCACGGCGTAGCCGGGCGTGTGCTGCACGAGCAGCGCCTCGACTTCGGCCAGGTTGCTGGCGTGGTGGACGAGGTAGCCGCGGCGCTCGAACGAACGGCTGAGCGTGCGCGCGAAGGCGGCGTCGTCCTCGACGATCAGCAGCCGGCGCGGCTCGTCGTCGTCTTCGTCGTCGTGCGGCAGCGGCAAGTCGTCACTCATCCGAGGTCTCCGGCGGCGTCAGCGCGGCCAGCGGCAGGCTCATGGTCACCACCGCGCCGCTGGGTTCGCGGTTGCGCGCGACCATGCTGCCGCCGAGCTGGCGCGCCACGTTGAGGGCGAGGAACAGGCCCAGTCCGCCGCCCGGACGGCCCTTGCTGGACTGATAGGGCTTGCCGAAATGCGACAGCATCGCCGGGGCGAAGCCGGGGCCGGCGTCGCTGACGCGCAGCACCAGCCGGTCTTCGTCGCGCCAGGATTCCAGCCCGACCCAGCCGGGCGAGGCTTCCAGCGCGTTGTCGAGCACGTTGCAGATCATCTGCTTGAGGCCGGAGTCGGAAATGATCGGCTCATCCTCGCCGAAGCCGTTTTCGTAGTCGAATCCGCGCACCGGGCGGGTGGTGCGCCACTCGCCGACCAAGTCGTCGAGGAACGCCGTCACCGTGGTGATGGCCGGCGCTTCGCCGCGCGCTTCGCCGGCCGAGAGCAGGATGCCGGTGACGATGCTCTTGCAGCGGGTCAGCTGGGTCTGCATTTCGTCGAGTTCCTGCAGCAGCTCGGGCTGCTGGGTGAACGGCGGCATCCGCCGCCAGTCGCCGAGGATCACCGACAGCGTCGCCAGCGGCGTGCCCAGCTCGTGCGCAGCGCCGGAGGCGAGCAGGCCCATGCGCACGATGTGTTCTTCCTCGGCGGCGCGCTGGCGCAGGTCGGCCAGGCGCTGGTCGCGCGCGCGCAGGTTGCGGCCGATGCGGGTGATGAACACCACCAGCAAGGTCGCGTTGAGCGCGAAGCACAGCAGCAGGCCCTGCACGTAGGGATCGCGCAGGCCGCGGGTCGGGTCGGCCGGAATCACCACGGGCCCGGCGAACGCGGTCAGGGCGATGAAGCAGGCGGTGGTCACCACCACCACCGCGCAGCTGGCCCAGGTGCGCAGCAGCACGCAGGCCAGCGCCACCTGCAGCAGGTACAGGAATACGAACGGATTGGCCGCGCCGCCGCTGAGGTAGAGCTGCGCGGTCAGGGTGAGGATGTCGACCAGCAAGGCCAGGAACAGCGCGCCGTTGGTGACTTCCTCGCGCTTGCGCCAGCGCAGCGTGCTGACCAGATTGAACGCGGCCAGGCAGGCCAGCACGATCGCCATCGGCATCAGCGGCAGGGCGATGCCGAAGCCGTAGTGGACGAAGACGATGGTGGCGACCTGGCCGATCACCGCGATCCAGCGCAACTGGATCAGCTGATGCATGTTCTTGACTCCGGTGCCGTCGCGCGAGGCCGGGAGGGGCTGGTCGGGCTGCATGGTCAGGGCCAGGAACGAGTGGAAGGGGGACAGGAACTGCTGGAGTACGGCGGCCATCTGGAGCGTAAGCGCGAAGCGGGGGAGGCGAAGCGGGGATTGCGAACGACGGGAATCAAGGCGTTTTGTGCGCCGCGCGCCGCCGGCTTTCCTCCCGCCACACCCGCCAGCCCGCCCACGCCACCATCAGCGCCAGCACGAACCAGGTCAGCGCGTACTGCAAGTGGTTGTTGGGGAACTTTATCACCGTGAGGCCGCCGACCGGCCATTGCGGGGCCTGGCGCAAGTCGCCGGGCAGCGGCGCGGCGCGCTCGGCGTCGACGAAATACGGCGCGGTGGCGCCGTCGAGCCGGTGCGCGGCGGCGATCGCGGCGACGTCGCGCGAGAACCAGCGCTGCTGCGCCGGCTGGTTGCGGCGCAGGAAGCCGCCGCCGGGCTCGCTCAGGCGCAGCAGGCCGGTCACTTCGATTTCGCCCGCCGGCGGCGGCGTCGATTGCGCGGTGCGCGCGTCGGGCACATAGCCGCGGTTGACCAGCACGGTATAGCCGGCGTCGCTGCGCAGCGGGCTCAGCAGCCAGAAACCGGGGCCGAGTTCGGTCACCGCCTGCACCCGGGTGTCGGCGCCGGGCAGGTAGCGCCCGCGCAGGCGCACGTGGCGGTATTCCTCGCGCGCTGCGCTCACCGCGGGCCAGTCGCTGGGGCCCGGCGCGGCGCCGGGTTCGGCGTGCACGCGCGATTCCACCCGCTGGATCAGGTCGCGTTTCCAGCCCAGGCGCTGCACCTGCCAGGCGCCGAGCGCGATCAGGCCGGCGAACATCGCCAGGAACACGGCGCCGATCAGGCCGAGGACGAAGGTACTGCGCGGCGGTTTGACGCTGGTCGCCATGAGCGGGCCTCGTGCGGAAGACGAGTGGGGCGAGCCGGTTGCGTGGGGATGATAGCCCTGCGTGGACCGGGGCGGGGTGCGGCTGCGCGCGTAGCCGGCGCAGGCTGCCGGAAAGGGCCGGCCGAAGTCTCCGGATCCCCGCCTGCGCGGGGACGGCGTACTGGAGAGAACGCGGCGAACGCCTTGAGGCCGTTCGCCGCGCAAACCGCGAAGAGGAGCGCTATCTGCTCACTCCTGCGCGCCATCTCCTGGCCTCAAGGCATGTTCCGCATCTCATGCGGCATCGGCATCATGTTCACGTTCAAGTGATGCATGACCCACAACGAACCGGCCAGGGTGATGACCACGATCACCAGGGTGAAGATCAGCGCCAGCATGTTCCAGCCGCCTTCCGACTTCGTGTTCATGTGCAGGAAGTAGACCATGTGCACGACGATCTGGACCACGGCGAAGCCGAGGATCACCGCGGCGGTGGCGCCCGAGGACGGGAGCACCTTGGCCATGACCAGCCAGAACGGGATCGCGGTCAGCACCACCGACAGCAGGAAGCCGATGGTGTAGCCCTTGACGGTGCCGTGGTAGTCGTCGTGCTCTTCGTGACCGTGGTCGTCGTGAGCGTGATCGTGTGCGTTGTCGTGTGCGTTGTCGTGGTGCGCGGACTGGGTCACGGCAGCACTCCCATCAGGTAGACGAAGGTGAAGACGCCGATCCAGACGACGTCGAGGAAGTGCCAGAACATCGACAGGCACAGCAGGCGGCGGCGGTTCGGCGCGGTCAGGCCGTGCTTGTTCAACTGCACCATCAGCACCACCAGCCAGACGATGCCGAAGGTGACGTGCAGGCCGTGGGTGGCGACCAGGGCGAAGAACGAGGACAGGAACGCGCTGCGCTGCGGGCCGGCGCCTTCGTGGATCAGGTGGGCGAACTCGTACAGCTCCAGGCCGATGAAGGCCAGGCCGAACACGCCGGTGATCGCCAGCCAGCCCTGCACCGCGGCCAGCTTGCGCTTGGTCATCGCGATCATGGCGAAGCCGTAGGTGATCGACGACAGCAGCAGCATCGAGGTGTTGATCGCCACCAACTGCAGGTCGAACAGGTCCGCGCCCGACGGGCCGGCCGCGTAGCTGCGGCCGAGCACGCCGTAGGTGGCGAACAGCACGGCGAACACCAGGCAGTCGCTCATCAGGTAGAGCCAGAACCCGAGCAGGGTGCCGTTCTCCGGATGGTGCTTGCCCTTGAGGTCCAGGAAGCGCGCGGCCGAGGAGGGCGGCTGCGCCTGGGCGTGGGTGAGGATGGCGGTGGCGTCAGACATGGGCGGCGGCCAGTTGTTGCGTGCGCTGGTTCTCGGTGGCGGTGACTTCGTCCGCCGGGATGTAGTAGTCGCGCTTGTAGTTGAAGGTGTGGACGATCGCGGCGACCAGCATCGCGGCGAAGAACACGCCGGCCACCAGCCACATCTGCCAGATCAGGGCGAACGCGCAGACGGTGCTGAGCAGGGCGATGATCAGGCCGGCGGCGGTGTTCTTGGGCATGTGGATCGCCAGGAAGCCCGAGGTCGGACGCTGGAAACCGTTCTGCTTCATGTCGTGCCAGGCGTCGTTGTCGTGCACCACCGGGGTGAAGGCGAAGTTGTAGGCCGGCGGCGGCGAAGAGGTCGACCACTCCAGGGTGCGGCCCTGCCACGGGTCGCCGGTCGGGTCGCGCAGCTTCTCGCGGTTGCGGATGCTGACGAAGATCTGGATCAGCATGCAGGCGATGCCGATCGCGATCAGCGCGGCGCCGAAGGCGGCGATGATGAACCAGATCTGGATCGAGGGATCGTCGAAGTGGCTCATGCGCCGGGTCACGCCCATCAGGCCGAGCACGTACAGCGGCATGAAGGCGAAGAAGAAGCCGATCTGCCAGAACCAGAACGAGCACTTGCCCCAGAACGGATCGAGCTTGAAGCCGAAGGCCTTGGGCCACCAGAAGTTGATGCCGGCGAACAGGCCGAACAGCACGCCGCCGATGATCACGTTATGGAAGTGGGCGATCAGGAACAGGCTGTTGTGCAGGACGAAGTCGGCCGGCGGCACCGCCAGCAGCACGCCGGTCATGCCGCCGATGGTGAAGGTGACCATGAAGCCCACCGTCCACAGCATCGGCACCTCGAAGCGGATGCGGCCGCGGTACATGGTGAACAGCCAGTTGAAGATCTTCGCGCCCGTCGGGATCGAGATGATCATCGTGGTGATGCCGAAGAACGAGTTGACGCTGGCGCCCGAGCCCATGGTGAAGAAGTGGTGCAGCCACACCAGGTAGGACAGGATCGTGATCACCACCGTCGCGTACACCATCGAGGCGTAGCCGAACAGGCGCTTGCCGCTGTAGGTGGAGACGATCTCGGAGAAGATGCCGAAGCACGGCAGGATCAGGATGTAGACCTCCGGGTGGCCCCAGATCCAGATCAGGTTCACGTACATCATGGGGTTGCCGCCCAGATCGTTCGTGAAGAAGTTGGTGCCCGCGTAGCGGTCGAGCGAGAGCAGCACCAGCACCGCGGTCAGCACCGGGAACGCGGCCACGATCAGCACGTTGGTGCACAGCGAGGTCCAGGTGAACACCGGCATCTTCATCAGGCCCATGCCCGGCGCGCGCATCTTGACGATGGTCGCGATCAGGTTGACGCCCGACAGCAAGGTGCCGACGCCTGCGATCTGCAGCGCCCATATGTAGTAGTCGACGCCGACGCTGGGGCTGTAGGCGATGCCCGACAGCGGCGGATACGCCAGCCAGCCGGCGGTGGAGAACTCGCCGACGAACAGCGAGACCATCACCAGGCCCGCGCCGCAGGCGGTCATCCAGAAGCTGAAGTTGTTGAGGAACGGGAAGGCCACGTCGCGCGCGCCGATCTGCAGCGGCACCACGTAGTTCATGAAGCCCGTCACCAGCGGCATCGCCACGAAGAAGATCATGATCACGCCGTGGGCGGTGAAGATCTGGTCGTAGTGGTGCGGCGGCAGGAAGCCGGCGTTGTCGCCGAAGGCCATCGCCTGCTGCATGCGCATCATGATCGCGTCGGCGAAACCGCGCATGAGCATGACCAGCCCCAGCACGATGTACATGATGCCGATCTTCTTGTGGTCGATGCTGGTGAACCACTCGTTCCAGAGATAGCCCCAGAGCTTGTAGCGGGTCAGCAGGCCGAGCACGGCGATGCCGCCGAGCGCGACCATGGCGAAAGTGCCGAGCAGGATCGGCTCATGCAGCGGGATCGATTCCCACGAGAGCCGGCCGAAGATCAGCTTGGCGAGGTTGGATTGGTCAGACATCTTCGCTCCGAAGTCCGCGTGCGGACCTGCGCGCGCGAGGCGCGCGGTTGAATGCTTGCGCTAAACGCTCAGGGGGCCAGGCTGGCGACGCCCCAGCTGGGGGTGGCCGAGGGCTCGGTGACGCACATCGCCGAGAGCACCACCGGCCCGCCGCGCAGATCGCCGCGGCGGCGCGGCGCCAGGGCGTTGGCGCTGTTGCCCAGGCCGCCGTTGGCGTCGATCATCATCATCTCGTCCATGCACATCTTCGACGAGTCTACGCAGCGGTTGAGGATGGCCTTGTACAGGCCCGGCGCGACCGCAGCGTAACGGCGCACCGGCTCCTTCTCGCTGGGCTTTTCCAGCTCCAGGTAGCCGGCGCGCTCCAGGGTCTGGCCGCCGGCGCGGTTGCTTTCGACCCACTGGTCGAAGCCGGCCTGGTCCAGGCCGTGGAACTTGAAGCGCATGTGCGAGAAGCCGGCGCCGCTGTAGTTGGCGGAGAAGCCCTGGTACTCGCCCGGGTGGTTCATCACCGCGTGCAACTGGGTCTCCATGCCGGGCATGGCGTAGATCTGGCCGGCCAGGGCGGGGATGTAGAACGAGTTCATCACCGAAGAGGCAGTGATCTTGAACTTGATCGGGCGATCCACCGGCGCTGCGATCTCGTTGATCGTGGCGATGTTGTATTCGGGATAGAGGAACAGCCACTTCCAGTCCAGCGCCACCACTTCGATCTCCAGCGGCTTGACCTCCGCTGCGACCGGCTGGCCGGGCTTGATCCGGTCGAGCGGGCGGTAGGGATCCAGGGTGTGGGTGCTGACCCAGGTGATCGCGCCGAGCACGATGATGATCAGCAGCGGCGCGGCCCAGATCAGCAGCTCGAGCTGGGTCGAGTGATCCCAGTCGGGCTTGTAGGTCGCCTTGGCGTTGGAGGCGCGGTAGCGCCAGGCGAAGAACAGGGTCAGCGCGATCACCGGCACGATGATCAACAGCATCAGCACGGTGGAGACGATGATCAGATCGCCTTGCTGGCGGGCCACGTCGCCGGGCGCGTTCAGAAGGAGCGTATTGCAGCCCGCCAGCGGCAGCAGCGCGCCGGTCAGGAGCAGGGGACGGAGGAGGGACTTGATTGCGTTCATCAACCTGACGCTTAAGCACGACAAGGCCGCGAGGCTCGCGGCGACCGCGCAATTGTGCGCCGCAGCGACGGCCGGGACGATTGGACGTTTTGTCCTATGGCAGTGCAGCAATCCGGGTGGGAAGCTTACGCCGTCCCGATCTTCGGGGCGCAAGCCTGCGCGCGCCTTCCGGCGCGGCCGGCCGCGGCGCCGGTGGCGCGAAAACGCGGAAATCCTGGGTTTTCGGGCCTCGCAGCCCGTTCGTCGGGAGTTTCCGCCGGTTCGCGAACGGCGCGGCGGCGCGGTCAGGAGTAAGGTATCGACGCGGCCGGATGAACCGATCCGCCCGATCCGGCACACCGCGCAGCGCCCCGCGACATTCCGCATTCTTTATCGAACCACGCACCGAGCTGCAGCCGACGATGCAAACGCCAAATCACGCAAATCCCGCTTCCGCGGCAGAGTCCATGACCGTCTCGGTGCACGGCACCGATTCGCACGCCGAGGTCGCGCCGGGCGACATCGCGGTCGGCGTGGTGATCGGCCGCGCTTCGGAATACTTCGACTTCTTCGTCTACGGCATCGCCTCGGCGCTGGTGTTCCCGTCGGTGTTCTTCCCGCACCTGGGCAAGCTCGAAGGCACGCTGTGGTCGTTCGCGATCTTCGCCCTGGCCTTCATCTCGCGTCCGTTCGGCACGATCTTGTTCATGTGGATCCAGCGCCGCTGGGACCGCAGCACCAAGCTCACCATCGCCTTGTTCCTGCTCGGCACCTGCACCGCCGGCATCGCCTTCCTGCCGGGCTTCGCCAAGATCGGCGCGCTGTCGCTGGTGCTGCTGTCGGTGTTCCGCCTCGGCCAGGGCGTGGCCCTGGGCGGCAGCTGGGACGGCCTGCCGTCGCTGCTGGCGCTCAACGCGCCGAAGGAACGCCGCGGCTGGTACGCCATGCTCGGCCAGCTCGGCGCGCCGGTCGGCTTCATCATCGCCGCGGCGCTGTTCGCCTATCTGAGCACCGCGCTGTCGCGCCAGGACTTCCTCGACTGGGGCTGGCGCTATCCGTTCTTCGCCGCGTTCGCGCTGAACGTGGTGGCGCTGTTCGCACGCCTGCGCCTGGTGGTGACCCACGAGTACGAGCGCGAGCTCGGCGAGCAGCAACTCGAGCCGACCCCGGTGATGGAGCTGTTCAACGCCAAGGGCCGACACGTGGTCATCGGCGCGTTCGCCGCGCTGGCCAGCTATGCGCTGTTCCACATCGTCACCATCTTCCCGCTGTCGTGGATCGTGCTGTATTCCGACCAGTCGGTGACCCAGTTCCTGATCGTGCAGATCATCGGCGCCACGCTCGCCGCCGGCGCGGTGGTGGCTTCGGGTTGGATCGCCGACAAATTCGGCCGTCCGCGCACCCTGGCCGCGCTGGCCGCGGCGATCGCGATGTTCAGCGGCTTCGCCCCGACCCTGCTGGGCGGCGGCAACGTGGGCCAGGACGTGTTCATCCTGGTCGGCTTCGTCCTGCTCGGCCTGTCCTACGGCCAGGCCGCCGGCTCGGTGACCGCCAACTTCGGCGCCAAGTACCGCTACACCGGCGCCGCGCTGACCTCCGATCTGGCCTGGCTGATCGGCGCCGCGTTCGCGCCGCTGGTGGCGCTGGGCCTGTGCGCGCACTTCGGCCTGGCCTTCGTCGGCGTGTACCTGCTGTCGGGCGCGGTGTGCACGATGGCGGCGCTGGGCGTGAACCGGGCGCTGAAGCTGCGCAGCTGACAAGACCAGCGACACGTAGATGAGAAACGGGGAGCGGGCGAAAGCCCGTTCCCCGTTTCGTTTGCGCCCGGCGAACGCCTGGCTTGCGGCTGCGCGCCTCTAACGGTACTGGTGCACGCAGCGCGCCAGATCGTCCAGATACGCCTCCACCGCCTGATCGTGCACCGGCGTCACCGTCATATGCAGCGCGGCCGGTGTCGACAGGCGGCTGATATGCCAGCCGCGCGCCTGCATCGTGTCGCCGACGGCGTGGATGTCGAATTCGTCGGAGCCGAACGCGATCACGCTCAAGTCCGGCTGGCCGAGCACGTGCAGGCCGCCGATGCGGTCGATCCCTTCCAGATAGCGGTCGCGCAGGTGCATGACCCGCTGCGCCAGGCTGCGGTAGCCGGATTCGCCGAGGTAATGCATCACCGCCCAGGCCGCGGCGACCGCGCCGCCGGCGAGCGTGCCCGACAGGGTCTGGCTGCGCCACAGGCCCTTGGGCCATTGGTCGTATTCGAAGGCCTGATGGGTGTGGTCGTCGGCGTCGGCGTAGAGCAGCACCGACACGCCGTTGGCGGCGTAGCCGAACTTGTGCAGGTCGGCGGCGAGCGAGCGCACGCCGGGCACGGCCAGATCGAAGCGCGGCACGCCGGCCGCGCTGCGGGTCACGTGCGGGGCGAGGAAGCCGCCGATGCAGGCGTCCACGTGCAGCCACACCTCGCGTTCGCAGGCGATCCGGCCCAGCGCTTCGATCGGATCGATCGCGCCGAACGGCAGCGACGGCGCCGAGGCCACGATCATCATCGTTTCGGCTTCGATGCACTGGCTCAGGGTCTGCACGCTGGCGCGGTAATCGCCGCCGATGGCGACCCGGATCAGTTCCAGCCCCATCATCTCGGCGGCCTGCTCGTACACCGGATGGACGCTGGAGGGCACCAGCAGATGCGGCCGGCGCACCTGCGGGCGGCGCGCGCGGAACGAGCGGTAGGCGCTGCGCACCGCCAGCAGCGCGCTCTCGGCGCCGCCGCAGGTGATCGTGCCGCAAGCGCGCGGCCCGCCGCCGAGCAGCGACAGCGAGATGTCGATCAGGTCGTCCTGCATGCGCTGCAGGCTCGGGAACTGCGGCGCGCGCGCGTTTTCGCTGATGAACATGGTGTAGGCGCGGCGGGCGACGTCGAGCACGTCCTCGCCGGCGTAGTAGACCTCGAGCGAATCGCGGCCGTGGCGCCAGTCGGTGTCGGCGCTGCGCAGCGCCGACAGCGCTTCGTGCAGTTCGTTCCAGGGACGGCCGCGGGCGGGCAGGGTCTTGCGTCCTGGCGGTGGCAACGAGGACATCATCGGCGCGGTTCTCATGACGGGGGGAGTAGGAACGGCAGCACGGCGCGAACGCGCGCAGGCGCGCGCGTGGCAGTGCGGCGCGCGCGGGCGGCGCCGCGTCGCGGCTGCGCGCGCACGGCGGCGCAGTCAGCGCGCGCGCAGCGCGCAGCGCGGCGACGACGCAGCGATAGGCGAAAGCGCAGCGGGCGAAAGTGCGACCGACGAAAGCGTGGCGGCCGAAGGCCTGGGCGGCGCGGCGGCTGCGGGGTTGCGGCGCGTGCGCGCGCTCGGCGGGGACGGGTTCTTCAAGGGACTGGCTCCGTGTCGCGAAGAAACATGTCGTGCGAAAGCGCGTCGCGCGAGCGGGCGGCCGAAGCGCGCGCTGCGCGATGCGCCGCGGCGGGAGGCCGCGTGGTGGATCTGGATGTAATGGGTCTGGCTTTGGTGCAGCGGGCTAGGGTGCAGCGGAGTGGCAGCGGCCGTTCCCGTCGCGCCGCTCGTTCAGGGCGGACAGCGCGCGCCGCGTAGCGTGCGGTGGAGGGACGGACGCCGACAGTGTTACGTCGCGGTGTCGGCGCGGTCAACGCTCACGCGCGATGCGCTGCGCAAGTAGCGATGTCTATCGCACTGCGTCACGGGGACGATCACAGAATCGCGCGAACGCGGGGCAAAACCCCGCGCGCAGCGGAAAATCGAACGTTATTCGATAACCGCGCCGATCGGTTCGGCGCGCGCAGGCGGACGGCTTGGGTGAATTCGATGAACGCCGCGCCGCGGCGTCACGCCGCCGCGAGCGTCTTGGCGAACACGCTGCGGCCGTCGAGGTCGCGCAGGTCCACGCTCAAGGCGCGGCTGTCGGGATCGATGTTGACCTCGCCGAAGAACTGGAAGCCGGCCAGCGGCGACGCGTTGGGGTGCGGCGGCGCTTTCTGGAACACCACTTGCGGGCCGAAAGTCGCATCCAGTGCGTTGGGGCCGAACGAACCGGCGTTGAGCGGGCCGGCGACGAATTCCCAGAACGGCGAGAACTCCTGGAACGCGGCGCGCGCGGGATCGTAGTGATGCGCCGCGCAGTAGTGCACATCGGCGGTCAGCCAGACCACGTTGTCGACGCCACGGATCGCGCGCAGCAGTTCGGCGAACTCCAGTTCGCGCCCGCGCGGCAGGCCGGGATCGCCGTTGGCCACCGCTTCCCAGCGCGGCCGGCCCTGCGCGTCGACGCCGTCGGGCACTTGCAGGCCCAGCGGCATGTCGGCCGCGACGATCTTCCACACCGCGCGCGAGCGGCGCAGGTTGTCGGCCAGCTCGCGCAACTGTCGCCGGCCGAGGAACGAGCTGTCGGCGCCCGGCGCGGTCTGCAGGTTGTCGCTGTTGCTGCCGCGATAGCTGCGCATGTCGAGCACGAACACGTCGAGCAACGGGCCGTAACGCACCACGCGTTCGATCCGCGTGCGCCGCCCGTCCGGGTCGTGGCCGCGGCGCTGCGGCGAGTACTCCAGAAACGCCTGCCGCGCGCGCCGCACCAGCACGTCGATGTCCTTGACCGTGTAGCGCGGATCGGCCGCGAGGTCTTTGCCCAGCGACCAGTTGTTGACCACTTCGTGATCGTCCCATTGCCAGATCTGCGGCACCTGCGCGGCGAAGCGGCGCAGGTGGTCGTCGAGCAGGTTGTAGCGGTAGCGGCCGCGGTATTCGTCCAGGGTTTCGGCGACCTTGTGCACGCCCTCGGCGACCAGGTTGCGCCACACCCGGCCGTCTTCGGCCGTGGCTTCGGCGGCGATCGGGCCGTCGGCGTAGATGGTGTCGCCCGAATGCAGGAAGAAGTCCGGGTCGCGCTGGCGCATGGCTTCGAAGATGCGCATGCCGCCGATCTCGGGATTGATGCCCCAGCCCTGTCCGGCGACGTCGCCGCCCCAGACGAAGCGCACCGGCCGCGCATGCGCGAGCGGGCCCTCCGGCGCCGGACGCAGGCGGCCTTCGCACCAGTCGCTGCGCACGCCGCTGCGCGCGTCTTCGAAGGCGACGCGCACGCGCCGCATCGGGCCGGGCGGCAGCGGCAGGTCCAGGCGCGCGGTGAAGTCGCTGGCCGCGGTCGCCAGCGGGCCGCGCAGGCGCAGCGCGCGGCGGAAGCCGTCTTCGTCGCCGACCTCGACCCACAGCCGCGCGGCGCGGTCGGCGCGCGCCCACACCGTGGCCCGGCCGTCGCCGACATCGCCGAATTGCAGGCCGGACGGCAACGTCGGCCGCGCCGACTCGGCGGCGATCAGCGCCGGCGCGGCCAGCGCGGGCAGGGCGCCGCCGAGCGCGCCCAGGCTCAGGGCGCCGCCGGAGCGCAGCAGGAAACGGCGACGGGAGGCGTCGTGGTCGTGCATGGCGATGGCTCTGCGTGGGGGAATCGGCAGGCTAGCGTTCGCGCATGGCAGCGGTGTGGCCGCGATTCGTGACGGCGGCTTCGCTTTCGCTGCCGTGGCTTGGTGTGGAAGGGACTCGCTGTGGCAGGAACTTGTTGTGGGAGGGACTTCAGTCCCGACGCTTCTGGCTCAGTTCGCGGCGATCCGGCCGAAAGGCGTCGGGACTGAAGTCCCTCCCACACAAGCCTGAAGTCCCTTGCACACAAGCCGCCGAAGCCGCGCTGGCGCCCACCACACCGCGTTCACACCGCCGGCCGAAGATGATCGCGGGATTACGGTCTTGTAATGCGGACAACCGCGCGCGACCTGGCGCGTTAGCGTAGATCGACTCCTTCCAACTCTCGGACGCAGGCCATGGGCTCGACGCCGAACGCCAGTCCCGCACCGCCGCCGCCGGCCGCCGAACGCGGATCGTGGCTGCGCCGCCATCGCGGCCTGCTGTTGACCCTGCTCGGCGTCGCCGCGCTGCTGGCGTTGGCGTGGTGGCTGGTGCACGGCCGCGCCGCCAACGAGCGCGGCAACCGTCGCCCGACCGCCACCGTCGGCATCGCCACCGCCGCTTCCGGCACGATTCCGATCACGCTCGAAGCATTGGGCACGGTGACGCCGCTGGCGACCGCGACGGTGCGCGCGCAGGTCGCGGGCAACATCGTCGACATCGCGTTCAAGGAAGGCCAGCAGGTCGCCAAGGGCGAGGTGCTGCTGCGGATCGACCCGCGCCCGTTCCAGCTCGCGCTGGATCAAGCGCGCGGCGCGCTGGCGCGCGATCAGGCGCAGTTGCAGGTGGCCCAGCTCACGCTCAAGCGCTACGCGCCGCTGGCCCACGACCAGACCATCGCGCAGCAGGATTACGACACCCAGGCCGCGACCGTGCGCCAGCTCACCGGCGTGGTCGCCACCGACCAAGCCGCGGTCGGCACCGCCCAGCTCAATCTCGACTACACCCAGGTGCGCGCGCCGATCGCCGGACGGGTCGGCCTGCGCGTGGTCGACCTCGGCAACTACGTGACCCCGGGCGATGCCGCCGGCGTGGCGGTGATCTCGGCGGTGACGCCGATCGATGTCGAGTTCACCGCGCCGCAGGACGAACTGCCGCGGATCCAGGCGCGGCTGGCGCATGGCGACCCGCCGGCGGTGACCGCGCTCGACCGCACCCGCACCCAGGTGCTCGGCCAGGGCCGGTTCCTGACCCTGGACAACGTCATCGACCCGGGCACCGGCACAGTCAAGGCCAAGGCGCGTTTCGACAACGCCGATGCGCGGCTGTTCCCAAGCCAGTTCGTCAACGTGCGCGTGCTGCTGGATAGCTTGAGCGATGCGATCACGGTGCCGGCGGCCGCGCTGCGCACCGGGCCGAACGGCGACTTCGTCTATGTCGTCGGCGCCGACCGCAAGGCGCAGCTGCGCAAGGTGACGCGCGGGCCGGCCGCGGGCGATACGGTGTCGGTGACGCAAGGGCTCAAGCTCGGCGAGCAGGTGGTGATCTCCGGCGGCGACCAGCTCAACGATGGCGCCGCGGTGCGCCTGCCGGGCGATGCCGGCGGGCCCGGCGCCGCGAACGGCGCAGGCGGCGCGAGCGGCGAGGGCAACGCGGCCGCGGGCGCAGGCGGCCACCACCGCGGCGGACGCGCGCAGGGCGCTACGGCCGGCGGCGACGGGCAGCGCAGCCGCGCGCCATGAATCCCTCGCGTCCCTTCATCCTGCGCCCGGTCGCGACCTCGCTGCTGATGGCGGCGATCGTGCTCGCGGGACTGGCCGGCTTCCGCCTGCTGCCGCTGTCGGCGCTGCCGGAAGTCGATTACCCGACCATCCAGGTGCAGACCGCCTATCCCGGCGCCAGCCCGGAGGTCATGGCGCACACCGTGACCGCGCCGCTGGAGCGCCAGTTCGGGCAGATGTCGGGCCTGCGCCGGATGAGTTCGACCAGCGCCGCCGGCGCCTCGGTCATCACCTTGCAGTTCGATCTCGACCAGACCCTGGACGTGGCCGAGCAGGAAGTGCAGGCGGCGATCAACGCCGGCGGCAACCTGCTGCCGGCCGATCTGCCGGCGCCGCCGGTCTACGCCAAGGTCAATCCGGCCGACGCGCCGGTGCTGACGCTGGCGGTGACCTCCGACACGCTGGCGCTGACCAAGGTGCAGGACTTGGTCAATACGCGCCTGGCCCAGGGCATCTCGCAGGTCGGCGGCGTCGGCCTGGTCTCGCTCAGCGGCGGCAACCGGCCGGCGGTGCGGATCCAGGCCGATCCGCAGTTGCTGGCCTCCTACGGCCTGGGCATCGACAGCCTGCGCACGGTCATCGCCAATGGCAACGCCAGCGGCGCCAAGGGCAGCTTCGACGGGCCCAGCCGGTCCTACGCCATCGACGCCAACGACCAGCTCACCAGCGCCGCGCAGTACAAGGAACTGATCGTGGCCTGGCGCGACGGCGCGCCGATCCGTTTGCGCGACGTGGCCAACGTCATCGAAAGCGCCGAGAACGTGCGCCTGGGCGCGTGGTCCGGGCTGACCCCGGCGATCATCGTCAACGTCCAGCGCCAGCCCGGCGCCAACGTCATCGCCACCGTCGATGCGATCAAGCAGCGCCTGCCGGACCTGCAGGCGGGCCTGCCGGCCGGGCTCAAGGTCGCGGTGCTCAGCGACCGCACCGCCGGCATCCGCGCCTCGGTGCGCGACGTCGAGTTCGAACTGGTGCTGGCGATCGCGCTGGTGGTGGCGGTGATCCTGGCGTTCCTGCGCAGCCTGGCGGCCACGGTGATCGCCAGCCTGGCGGTGCCGATCTCACTGATCGGCACCTTCGGCGCGATGTACCTGCTCGGCTTCAGCCTCGACAACCTCAGCCTGATGGCGCTGACCATCGCCACCGGCTTCGTGGTCGACGATGCGATCGTGATGATCGAGAACATCTCGCGCTACATCGAGCGCGGCGAGCCGCCGTTCCAGGCCGCGCTCAAGGGCGCGCGCCAGATCGGCTTCACCATCATCTCGCTGACCGTGTCGCTGATCGCGGTGCTGATCCCGCTGTTGTTCATGGGCGACGTGGTCGGGCGGCTGTTCCGCGAATTCGCGATCACCCTGGCCATCACCATCGTGATTTCGGCGGTGGTGTCGCTGACCCTCACGCCGATGCTGGCGGCGCGCTGGATCAAGCCGCAGGGCCACGACGAGCACGGCCCGCACGACGATTTCATCGCCCGCACCGTCGAGCGCTACGGCGTCGCCCTGGACTGGGTGCTGGCGCGGCAGGGCGCGACCTTGCTGGTGGCGGCGGCGACGCTGGCGCTGACGGTCGTGCTGTACGTCGTCATTCCCAAGGGCCTGTTTCCGGTCCAGGACACCGGCCAACTGCAGGCCGAGGTGCGCTACAACCGCGAGGTGTCCTACGCCGGCATGGCGCGCGCGCAGCAGGCGGTGGCCAAGGCGCTGCTGGCCGATCCGGACGTGGCCTCGCTGAGCTCCTACATCGGCGTGGACGGCGCCAACACCACGCTGCTGTCGGCCGGGCGCATGCTGATCAACCTCAAGGACCAACGCAGCGCGTCGCAGGAAGCCATCATGCAGCGCTTGCGCGAGCGCGCGCTGGCGGTGCCCGGCGCGAGCCTGTACGTGCAGCCGGTGCAGGACCTGACCATCGACGCGGAGACCGGGCCGACCCAGAACCGGTTCTCGATCCAGGGTTCCGATCAGGCCGCGGTCGACCGCACCGCCCAGGCGCTGGCGGCGAAACTGCGCGAACTGCCGCAGCTGCGCAACGTGATCACCGACGCCGGCGCCACCGGCGCCTCGGCGTATGTGGCGATCGACCGCGACAGCGCCGCGCGCATGAACATCAGCGCCTCGACCGTGGACGAAGCGCTGTACAGCGCGTTCGGCCAGCGCATCGTCTCGACGATCTTCGACGAGACTTCGCAATATCGGGTGATCCTGGAAGCCGCGCCGGGCCTGGCTGCGAGTCCGGCCGATCTCGGCCGCCTGCACCTGCCGACCGCGACCGCGCCGACGCCGCTGTCGGCGATCGCCACCATCGGCGAGCGCCCCGCGCCGCTGCAGGTCAACCACGTCGCCCAGTTCCCGGCCGCCACGGTCGGCTTCGACACCGCGCCGGGCGTGTCGCTGGGCACCGCGGTCGATGCGATCCGCGCCGCTGCGCAGCAAGCGCAGCTGCCGGCCGGAGTGAGCCTGTCCTTCCTCGGCGCCGCCAACGCCTACGAGGCCTCGCTGCAGAACGAGCTGTGGCTGATCCTGGCCGCGGTGGTGTGCGTGTACATCGTGCTCGGCGTGCTCTACGAGAGCTACATCCATCCGCTGACGATCCTGTCGACCCTGCCTTCGGCCGGCGTCGGCGCGCTGCTGGCGCTGATGCTGAGCGGCTCGGACCTGGGCGTGATCGGCATCATCGGCATCATCCTGCTGATCGGCATCGTCAAGAAGAACGCGATCATGATGATCGACTTCGCCATCGACGCCGAGCGCGAACAAGGCATGGAACCGCTGGCGGCGATCCGGCAGGCGGCGCTGCTGCGCTTCCGCCCGATCCTGATGACCACGCTGGCGGCCTTGTTCGCCGCGGTGCCGCTGATGCTGGGCTGGGGCGAAGGTTCGGAGCTGCGCCGGCCGCTGGGCATCGCGATCTTCGGCGGCCTGATCCTGAGCCAGATCCTGACCCTGTTCACTACGCCGGTGGTGTACCTGGCCTTCGACCGGCTCGGCCGCAAGCGCGGCGCAGCGCCCGCGGGGCCGACCGCAACGCTCGCGGAACCGGAACCGCGCGCATGAACCTGTCGGCGCCGTTCGTGCGCAAGCCCATCGGCACGGTGCTGCTGACCGTGGGCCTGGCGCTGAGCGGGGTGGCGGCGTTCTTCAGCCTGCCGGTGTCGCCGTTGCCGCAGGTGGATTTCCCGACCGTCTCGGTCAGCGCCAACCTGCCCGGCGCCAGCCCGGAGACGATGGCGGCGAACGTGGCCACGCCGCTGGAGCGGCGCCTGGGCACGATCAGCGACGTCACCGAGATGACCTCGCAAAGCTCGATCGGGCAGGCGCGGGTGACCTTGCAGTTCGACCTCAGCCGCAGCATCGACGGCGCCGCGCGCGACGTGATGGCGGCAATCAACGCCGCCCGCGGCGACCTGCCGGCCACGCTCAAGAGCAACCCGAGCTACCGCAAGGTCAACCCGGCCGACGCGCCGATCATGATCGTGGCGATGACCTCGCCCAGCCGCACGCCCGGGCAGATCTACGAAGCGGCGACCAACATCGTCCAGCAGACCTTGTCGCAGGTCGACGGCGTGGGCGATGTCGAGATCGGCGGCGGCTCGCTGCCGGCGGTGCGGGTGGAGATCAATCCCTATGCGCTCAACCGCTACGGCATCGGCCTGGAAGACGTGCGCGCGGCGATCTCGGCGGCCAACGCCAACCGGCCCAAGGGCGTGGTCGAAGACGGCGAGCGCGCGCTGCAGATCTACACCAACGACACCGGCCAGAGCGCGGCGGATTTCCGCGACCTGGTGGTGGCCTGGCGCGACAACGCCGCGGTGCGCCTGCACGATGTGGCGCGGGTCGTCGACAGCGTCGAGGACGTGCACACGATGGGCCTGTTCAACGGCCAGCCGGCGGTGGTGGCGGTGATCAGCCGCCAGCCCGGCGCCAACATCATCCGCACCGTCGACGGTGTGCGCGCGGCGCTGCCGACCCTGGCCAAGCAGTTGCCGGCCGACATCAAGCTGTCGATCGCCTCCGACCGCACCAACACCATCCGCGCCTCGCTCGACGAAGTCGGCGCCACCCTGGCCATCGCCCTGGTGCTGGTGATCCTGGTGGTCAGCGTGTTCCTGCGGAGCTGGCGCGCGACCTTGGTGCCGGGCGTGGCGGTCACCGTGTCGATCCTCGGCGCGGTCGCGGTGATGTACCTGCTCGGCTTCAGCCTCAACAACCTCAGCCTGATGGCGCTGACCATCGCCACCGGCTTCGTCGTCGACGACGCGATCGTGGTGGTGGAGAACACCAGCCGCCATCTGGAACGCGGCATGGAGCGCTTCCAGGCCGCGCTGCTGGGCGCGCGCGAAGTCGGTTTCACCGTGGTTTCGATCAGCTTGTCGTTGGTGGCGGTGTTCATCCCGCTGCTGTTCATGGGCGGCATCGTCGGCCGGCTGTTCCGCGAGTTCGCGGTGACCTTGTCGGCGGCGGTGCTGATCTCGCTGCTGGTGTCGCTGACCACCACGCCGATGATGTGCGCCTGGCTGCTGCGCCCGCATTCGCAGGAACGGCCGCCGGGCCGGATCGGCGCGTGGCTGGAGCGCGGCCTGGAGCGGCTACGCCAGACCTACGGCGCCAGCCTGCGCTGGGCGCTCGACCACGCCGCGCTGATGCTGGCCCTGCTGGCGCTGACCGTCGCACTCAACGCCTGGTTGTTCGTCAAGATTCCCAAGGGCTTCTTCCCCGAACAGGACACCGGCCAGATGACCGGCGGCCTGCGCGCGGACCAGAGCATTTCGTTCCAGGCCATGCAGGGCAAGCTGCAGGAGATCGTCGAGGTGGTGCGCCACGATCCGGCGGTGGCCACCGTGGTCGGCTTTACCGGCGGCTCGCGCGCCGGCGGCGGCTTCGTGTTCGTGACCCTCAAGCCCAAGCCGCAGCGCCGCGACAGCAGCGAGCAGGTGATCGCGCGGCTGCGGCCCAAGCTGATGCGCATCAGCGGCGCGACCTTGTTCCTCAACCCGGTGCAGGACGTGCGCCTGGGCGGGCGGCAGAGCAATTCGACGTATCAGTACACGCTCAAGAGCGACAGCAGCGACGACCTAAGGCGCTGGGCCGACCAGCTGACCGCGGCGATGAAGCAGCAGCCGGAACTGACCGACGTGGATTCCGACACCCAGCCGCACGGGGTGGAAAGCTACGTCACCATCGACCGCTCCAGCGCCTCGCGCCTGGGCATCGCCCCGGTCGATATCGACAACGCGCTCTACGATGCGTTCGGCCAGCGCCAGGTGTCGACCATCTACAAGAACCTCAACCAGTACCACGTGATCCAGGAGGTCGACCCGGTCTACGCACGCGACCCGTCCGCGCTCAACGACCTGTACGTGCCGGCCAAGGCGACGCCGGCCGTAGGCCAGGCCCAGTCGGGCCCGACCGCCTCGCCGGTGCGCGGCGCTTCGCAAGGCAGCGCGCTGACCCAGAGCCCGCGGCAGATGGTGCCGCTGGCGGCGATCGCGCGCTTCGCCGACGCGGCTGCGCCGACCTCGATCAACCATCAGGACGCGCAGCTGGCGACCACCATCTCGTTCAACCTCGCGCCGGACCGCTCGCTCAGCGACGCCCAGGACGCCATCGCCCGCGCGCAGGCGCAGATCGGCCTGCCGGCCAACGTGCACGGCAGTTTCCAGGGAACCGCCAAGGCGTTCCAGGACACGACCAAGAGCCAGCCGTTGCTGATCCTGGCGGCGATCGTGGCGATCTACATCGTGCTGGGCATCCTCTACGAAAGCCTGATCCATCCGCTGACCGTGCTGTCGACGCTGCCCTCGGCCGGGATCGGCGCGGTGCTGGCGCTGATGCTGCTGCGCATGGAGTTCTCGGTGATCGCGCTGATCGGGCTGGTGCTGCTGATCGGCATCGTCAAGAAGAACGCGATCTTGATCATCGACTTCGCCCTGGAGGCCGAGCGCTCGCGCGGCATCGGCGCGCGCGAGGCGATCTACGAGGCCTCGATGCTGCGCTTCCGGCCGATCCTGATGACCACCCTGGCCGCCGCCCTGGGCGCGCTGCCGCTGGCGATCGGCTTCGGCGAAGGCGCCGAACTGCGCCAGCCGTTGGGCGTGGCGATCATCGGCGGTCTGATGGCCAGCCAGGTGCTGACCTTGCTGACGACGCCGGTGGTGTACTACTACCTGGACAAGCTGCGTCGGCCGGGGAAGAACGAGGCGTGGCTGGCGCGGTCGGGTGGGGTCGGCGAGGGTGACGGCGAGCAGGCGCAGCCGGCCTGAACGTTGTGTCGTACTGCGTGCGTAGCGTTTGTCGCAGGCGTGGTGATTGACTCGCCTAGGCCATTCGTCCCGATCAACCGCGTCGCTGAATTTCCCGCGTCCCTCCAAGCCGTCATCCCCGCGAAGGCGGGGATCCAGAGACTTCAGCGTCATGCCTGGATTAAGCCCTGGATATTCGGCTCCGCCGAAGCAAACCGGAGCCCGCTTTCGCGGGAATGACGGTAGGTAGGTTTCGCCGCGTCTCTCTCAAGCCGTCATCCCCGCGAACGCGGGGATCCAGAGACTTCAGAGTCATGCCTGGATAAAGCCCTGGATCCCCGCGTTCGCGGGGATGACGGTTGGAGAGTTCGGCGTCCGTGCGCGATCTCGCGGCGACGGCGGCGGGAGCGTTCGGCGCCCGCGCACGATGCTTGTCGCAAGGCCTCAAGCCGCCACGCCCCGCTCACTGCACCAACTGCTCAGCGTCCACCGAAAACAACTGCCAGCGTTCCCCGAGCTTCTGGTACGACAACCCGGCATTGCGTGGTTCGCAGCCGCGGGTCGGGCCCTCGGCGGCGGGCAGGCAGAAATACACCTCGATTTCGGCGCCGTCGCTCCAGCCGTCGTGGAGCTCGATGCGTTCCAGCCGCGCCTTGGCCGGAATCGCGCCGGTCTGCTGCAAGGTGGCGAAGTCTTCGCGCACCTGGCGCTCGGGCACCGAGCTGGAGCAGGCGGCCAGCGTCGTCGCCAGCAGCGCGGCGAACACAAGCGGGAACGGGCGGCGCGGGGCGCGCAGAAGACGACGGTCCATGTCGGGGCGGGGCGGGCAGGCGGCCTCCTTGGCCGCGGGAGGTGGGATGATTCTCCACTGGCGATGCGAACGCAAGCACCAAAACCCACGGCCGGAACCCACACCCGTTCGCGTTTCACGGGCGCCGCCGCCGCGGCGCCGCAGCAACGACAGACAGGCAGGCGACGATCCACGCGTACGTGTCGCCGCTTCGCAACGCCAAGGCAATCGCAACCCCGCTGCTTCGCGCTTTGGACCACGCTGAAGCCGCTGATCCGAATCGGAGTTCGCACGTTCGTGCTCGCCCCGCGACCGGTGCGTTGCAGTCGGGGTTGATGACAAACGGCAGGGGACGCGGCCGCCGGCTTGGCCGAAGCTGCGGGCCTGGCTCGCGTCTTCGCCGAACCGCTCCCGCTCGCCCATCCCTCCGGCCCGGAATCGCCGCATGCTGCGCCGCCTGTTCGCGTCCGCTCTCGTCCTCGCCGCCTTCGCCTGCGGCGCCGCCTCCGCCGCGCCCGCGGACACGCTCGATCTGGCCGTGCCGCAAGCGCCCGCGCCGATCGCGGTCGAAGGCCACGAGCGCTTGCTGTACGAACTGCACCTCACCAACTTCGGCGCGGCGCCGCTGCGCCTGGACGGGCTCAGCGTGCTCGACGCCGACAGCGGCGCGGCGCTGGCGGCCTGGCGCGGCGAGGCCTTGGCCGCGCGCGGCCGGGTGATCGGCGCGCAGAATGCGGCGCTGGACGGCGCGCTGCAGCCGGGCGAGCGCGCGGTGCTGTACCTGGAACTGGATCTGCCTGCGGCGATGCCGCGCGCGCTGCGGCACAAGGTCGAATTCTCCGTGCCCGGCGCCGAGCCGGGGCAGGTCGAGGGCGCGCAACTGGTTCCGCGCCCGGCGCCGACGCTGCAACTGGCGCCGCCGTTGCGCGGCGGCCCGTGGGCGGCGATCTACGCGCCGCAGTGGCCGCGCGGGCATCGGCGGGTGTTCTACACCCTCGACGGCCGCGCGCGCCTGCCCGGGCGCTACGCCATCGACTTCGTCCGCGTCGACGCGCAAGGCCGCACCACCCGCGGCGACGCCGACATCGCCGCCAACGCGCTGGGCTACGGCGAGCCGGTGCTGGCGGTGGCCGACGGCACCATCGCCGCGGCGCGCGACGGCATCGCCGAGAACGAGCGGGTGTCGCAGCAGACCCGCAACGATTTCGACCGCGCTGCCGGCAACTACGTGTCGCTGGCGCTCGGCGACGGCCGTTACGCGGTGTACGAGCACCTGCGGCCGGGCAGCGTGAAAGTGAAGCCGGGCCAGCGCGTGCGCCGCGGCCAGCCGATCGGCGAACTCGGCTTCACCGGCGATTCGACCGGGCCGCACCTGCATTTCCACGTCGCCGACGCAGCGGTGCCGCTGCTCGGCGAAGGAGTGGGCTACGGCTTTGACGGCTTCCGCTTGCTCGGCTATTACCCTGGCGCGAAAGGGCTGGGCGAACGGCGGTGGCAGCCGCGCGCCGACGGGGTCGCTGCCGAGCGCCGCAACGAATTGCCCGAGGCCAGTTCGGTGATCGAATTTCCGCGTTGAGCGGACTGCCGCATCTATCCGATCTGCGTCAGTAGCGGAACCCGAGGACGCCACTTCGCTGAAACGGGCCCGCGCGCTGAAGCGCCTGCTACGGATCGCAGTGGTCTGAGCCTGTTGCGCAGGGACGATTGAATTCGGTGCGCGACCGCGAAACCGCGCCGCGCCCAACCGAGCGCGGACAGCGGCGACGAACTCAGGCCAGAACAGCCTCCGCCTCGCGCGCCGCCGCGCTGCCGGGCACCGGCAAGCGTCCGGCCAGCAGCTCGCGCCCGCGCTGCCCCGGCGCCATGACGATGCCCGAGCACACCAGGAAGAAGCGCTCCAGCGCCATCGACACCACGTTGACCACGCAGAAGCATCCGGGTTCTTCGTGGTTGATCGCGTAATGCAGGTCGATGCCGCGCGCGCGCAGACGCGCGACCAATTGCGGCAGCAACTCGGCCGGCGGCATCGGCGCCGGCGCCGGGTAGTCCCAGCGGCCGCGGCGCAGGCGCGCGCGGTCGATCGCGAACACCGCGCAGTCGCGCAGCTTCGGATACGCGGACAAGGCGTCGAGCACCGCCTGCGGGTAGCCGCTCAGCCGCGGCTGCAGCCGCGGCAGTTCCAGCGTCTGCACCAGTTCGGTGATCGCGCGGGTGGCGGCGTGTTCGGGATACAGCGAGGCGCCGTAGCCGCACGGGTGCAGCAGCTCGCCGTCGTGCAGGTCGGCGGCGGTGGCGATGAAGCAGGGCACGCCGAGGTCGCTGCGCGCGTCGATCAGCAGGATCTCGCGCTGCAATTGCGCGCTGGCGTCGCTCAGGCGCCGGGCCAGCGGCGCGGGCAGGTCGTCCGGCGCCAGGCGGTAGCCGTGGGCGGCCGGGTCGCCGAGGTAATGCGCGGCCAGGAACAGCGACCAGGCATCGCGCTCGATCAATTCGCCGATCGCGTGCACCGCGGCTTCTTCCAGGCTGCTGCCGATCGCGGTGCCGTTGTTGGAACCAAAGCGCAGCGCGGCGGCGTAATCGAAGTCGTCCTGCGGCGGACGCCAGTCGAGGTAGGTGGGGTAGGACAGGAACAGCGGCAGCGTCGCTTCCGGTTCGCGCGGGTCGAAGGAGCGATACGTGCGGCAGGCGAGCTTGCGCTCGGGTTGTTGGACGAACGCGGCGCGGAACGGCAGCGCGGCCAGCAGCGGATCGGCCAGGCAATCGGCGCCGCTGCGCAGGCTCAGTTCGGCGTCGGCGGGCGCCTTGCCGGTGAACAAATGCTCGACCGCTTCGAACAGCGCGCCGACCCGCGCCGGCTCGGCTTCGCCCTTGCCGAAGCCGTTGCCGAGCTGGCGCCCGTCGGCCTCGTCGTAGAGCGTGCAGATGGTCGCCGCGAACGGCGCGCCGGCGCGCTGCAGTTCGGCGCGCCAGCCTTGCGCATCGAGAAAGCCGCGCAGCGCGCGTTCGGCCTGCTCGAGGCTGCGTTCTCGTTCCAGAGGAATCATGCGGAGCGCTCTCCCTTGCGCTGGATGCGGCGCGCCGCGGCGCCGCGGATGCGGCGGCACGGAGGCGGGCTCCGTGCCGTCGCCGCGCCGGCAGACACCGGACGCGCTTGTGGCGCCCTTACTTGGCGTGCGCTTCCAGGAAGTCCAGTTCGTCGGAAGTCACTTCCGGCTGGACGTCATGGGCTTCCAGGGTCGACAGCGGTTCGATCAGACGCGGGCCGCTCTTGATGATCAGCGGCATATCGATTGCCTTCTTCATATAGTCCCTCATATGGTTAGTCGTGCGATGGCGCAGCGTACCGACGCGGGCCTGCGCCCTCCCGGCGGCTGCCGTTCCTCTATAGCAAAGCCGCCCGGCGGCGTGCGGCGAATTGTTTGAATTTGTGATGCAGCGACCAAGCGCGTGAACGCGGCGCGCATTCAGCCGCGCTGTGGTTGCGATGTCAGTCGCGGCGCCGGCCGAACGCGGCGTAGGCCAGCACCCCGGTCAGCACGCACAGGCCCAGCACCACCGCCCAGAACCCGTGCGGGTTCTCGGCCAGCGGCATGCCGCCGACGTTCATGCCGAACAGGCCGGCGACCAGGTTGATCGGCAAGGCCACCACGGTGACCACGGTCAGCACGAACAAGGTCCGCCCGGTCTGCTCGTTGACCAGCGCCGCCAGTTCTTCCTGGATCAGCTTGACCCGTTCCACCAGCGCCACCGAATCGCCGATCGCGGTGGAGAACTCCTCGGCGGCCTGTTGCAGCTCGCCGATGTCGTCGCGGCCGATCCACTCGGGCGGCCGGCTGAGCAGGCGGAACAGCGCGGTCGGCTCGGGCGCCAGCAGCCGCTGCAGGCGCACCAGGCTGCGGCGCAGCGAGCCCAGTTGGGTGCGGTCGCTGGCGATGCGGTTGTCGAGCAGGCGGTCCTCGATGCGGTCGACCTGCTGGGTGCACTTGCGCAGGATCTCGCCGAGCACGCTGGCCTGGTCGCGCAGCAAATGCGCGAGCAGCTCCACCGGCGAGCGGAACAGCTGGCCCGAGCGCACCGCCGCGCGCAGCTGGTCGACCGAGCGCAGCGGCCGCAGGCGCGCGCTGACCAGCAGGCGCGGGCCGATGCACAAGGTGGTGGTGCCGACTTCGGAGGCGTCGAAGCTGGAGTCGAACAGCACGTCGTGGACGACCGCGATCAGGGCGTTGTCGTCCAGCTCGAGCCGGGTCGAGCCGACTTCGCTGCGCAGGCTGTCGTAGAACGCGTCGGGCATCAGCAGGGCGCGGCGCAGGTAGCGCTCGCTGCCGGTGTTGGACAGCGAGAAGTGCAGCCACAGGAACCCGCCGCCGTCGCCGTCGGCGGGCGCCGACAGGAAGGCGGCGACCGCGTCGGTGCTGATCGGTTGCGCCGGCTGGCCGGGGACGAAGCGGTAGCCCCAGATCAGGCCGTCTTCGTTGGAACCGTAGCTGGCGTCGGCGATGCGCATCGGAGCGGCGATCCGGATGAAGCGGAGAACAGGGCGCCTACGCTAGCTCAAAGGCGCGACCGCGTCATGGCGGCGCCGGCGGCCGCGCGCTCAGCAGCGGCCGTCGCTGGAATAGCTGCTGCCCTGCTTGCGTACGCGCAGGCCGTTGACGCAGCGGAACTCGACCGGCTCCGGCGCCGGTGGGGGCGTCGCGGCGGTGGCGCCGGCGGGTGCGGCCGGGGCGGACACGGCCGCCGCTGCGGTCGCGCTGGCGACGGGCGCGGGCAGGTCGGCGCCGCCGCGCAGGAAGTACAGCAGCGCCAACGCCGCGGCGGTCAGCGCCAGGGCCAGGCTGACGATCACGCTGGGGCTGAGCAGGGCGCGCAGGCCGGGCGAGTCCAGGGCCGATTCGCGGCGGGCTTCCATGCGGCGCTTCCGTGGGGATGACGGCCGAGCATACTCCCGGTGCGGGCGCGGCGGCATCGTCCGTACGGACCCCGGAATGGCAGGCGTCGGGCCGCTTTCGGGCGCGCGCTGTGGGCGCTGGCGTCGGCCGCGGACCGGCGCCGCCGGCCCGCGCGGCGCTCAGCGCGCCGGATCGGTCGCCGCCGGCTTCGGCTTGCGCCAGCGCAGCACGAGGGTGGCGAGCACGCCGGCGACCATGCCCCAGAACACCGAGCCGACCTGGAACACGGTGAAGCCCGAGGCGGTGACCAGGAAGGTGATCAGCGCCGGCTCGCGTTCCTGCGGATCGTGCAGCGCCGAGGCCAGGCCGTTGCCGATGGTGGCGAGCAGGGCGATGCCGGCGATGGCCATCACCAGCGCCTGCGGAAACGCCGCGAACGCGGCCGCCACCGTGGCGCCGAACACGCCGGTGAGCAGGTAGAACGCGCCGGCGGCGACCGCGGCCATGTAGCGCTTGCGCGGGTCTTCGTGGGCGTCCTCGCCCATGCAGATCGCCGCGGTGATCGCCGCCAGGCTCAGCGAGAACGCGCCGAACGGCGCCAGCAGCAAGGTCGCCACGCCGGTCCAGCCGACCAGCGGCGAGGCCGGCACCTCGCGGTAGCCGTGCGCGCGCAGGATCGCGATGCCGGGCACGTTCTGCGAGGCCATCGTCACCACGAACAGCGGGATCGCCACGCCGACGGTGGCGGCCAGCGAGAACTGCGGCGTGGTCCACACCGGCATCGCCACCGCCAGTTCGAGCTTCTCCAGGTGCAGCCCGCCCTGCGCGCCGGCCACGCCGACGCCGACGGCCAGCGCGACCAGCACCGCGTAGCGCGGCAGCCAGCGCCGCGCCAGCAGGAAGCTCAGCAGCATCGCGAACACCAGGGCGAAGTGGCTCTGCATCGAGACGAACACGTCCAGGCCGAAGCGCAGCAGCACGCCGGCGAGCATGCCCGCGGCCAGGCTCGCCGGTAGCCGCGCCAGCGCGCGTTCGAGCCAGCCGCTGAAGCCCAGCGCGACGGTCAGCGCGGCGCTGATCACGAACGCGCCGATCGCCTGCGCCAGCGGCAGGCCGGCCGCGGCGGTGATCAGCATCGCCGCGCCGGGCGTCGACCACGCCGTCACCACCGGCACCTTGTAGCGCAGCGACAGGCCGATGCAGGTCGCGCCCATCCCTAGGCCCAGCGCCCACATCCACGAGGCGATTTCGGCCTGGTCGGCGCCGCTGGCGCGGGCCGCGGAGAACACGATCGCGGCCGAACTGGTGAAGCCGACCAAGACAGCGACGAAGCCGGCAACGACGGCGGATAAGGACAGATCGCGCAAGGAGGGCATGCGGGCGAGGGGCGGGGCGAAACCCCGATCATGCGGCATCGGCCGTGCGGCCGGCTGTGCGCGGCGAGGGATTTTCGGCGCGCGGCGGCTTGCGCGCGGGCGCTGCGGCGCGGACGCACGCTCGGGTCGAGCGTACCCGGCAGCCGCGACCGCAGGCGGGTAGGCCCGAGCTGCGCGCGCGGCCCGACGCCTTCGGTTTGGCCTGTGCCCCCGCCTTTGAACGTTGTTGCAGGCATTGCATAGCGAGCGGGACGGATCATGGGCATCGAACAACAGCGCTTGAGCGGCGGCGGCTACGTGAACCTGGCCACCTGGGACGATCTGCGCCCGACCGCGCACGGCCCGGAACTGCAGGCGCGCGCCTGGAACCCCAACGCCAGCCGCACCGGCCTGGCGTTCTACGATTCCACCGTGCACTACATGCGCAACGACTGGGCCCGCGAGCATATGGACGTGGTGCCGGTCAGGCTCGGCGAGAGCGACGTGCTGCTGTTCCGCAACCGCGAGTCCGACACCTGGCATACCGCCGAGGCGCTGGACATCGACCACGTGCAGCCGTGGAAGCAGCACCTGACCGACCTGGGCGCGCGCAGCCAGGCCGACGCGCACATCGGCTACAACGACGTCGGCAACCTGCGCGCGCTGCCCAGCGCGATCAACCGCGGCCGCACCGCGGCCGAGCGCGCGCTCGAGCAAGGCGTCGGCTCGGACGCGTGGAGGGACTGGTCGGACCGTCACTTCCGTTTCGATCCCGATGCCGAGCACGCGCCGTTCGACCCGGTCCGCGACGCCGCCCGCCGCACCACCACGCGCTTCCAGGACTGGGCCTTGGAAGACGGACGCTCGGCGCTGAGCTTCGACACCCGGGTCGAGGGCAAGTGGTTCGAGCACCAGCTCTCGCAGCAGTACCGCGGCACCGTTTCGATGGACGCCGACCCGGACTACCACCGTGAGATCCCGCTGTTCGAGTGCCCGGTGACCCGGCAACTGGTCACCCGCGACGCCTTCGACATCGACCACATCCGTCCGTTCGAAGACGTCGCCCGGGCGACGCTGGAAGCGCGCGGCGGCGTCATCACCAAGGCCGAGGCGCTGGACCTGTACAACGACACGAGCAACCTGCGCCTGGTCAGCCGCGCCGCCAACTGCTCGCACGAGTGGGAGCTGGACATCCACGGCGAGTACCTCGACCGCGGCGACCGCGAACACGAGGAGCCGGAGAACGAGCTCGACCGCGCCTTCGTCGAGATCGGCCCGGAATCGCTGGAGGAGCGTCAGGCGATGGACGATCTGCACGTCTGGCTCGACCGCCACCCGCAACCGCAGCCGGTGCAGGACGACGACGAGCCGGTGCAGGTGCTGCAACCGCGCTATGCGCTGGGCAATCCGCGCAACCCGGACACGCCGCTGTACAACGCCGCTTATGCCGAGGTCGCCGGCCACAACCGCCAGCACGGCCTGGGATTGAGCGCGGACGAAACCGCCAACGTCGCCGCCGCGCTGACCCTGGCGGTGCGCAACGAAGGTTGGGCCGAGACCAGCGGGGTGGCCTACAACCCGCAGCAGCGCGCCTTCTACGCCTACACCGGCCAGCCCGACGCCTGGGTGTACACCGAGGTGGGCCTGCAGCAGGGGCGCGCGCAGCCGGCCAACGACAGCGGCCGGGAATTGCACCAGTTGCGGCACGACCCGCAGCAGGCGCAGCCCGGCGCGCAGGCGATGGACGTGCAGCAGCGCGATGGGCGGCCGATGGCGATGTAAGCGGTGGGCGCGGCCGCGCTGCGGTCGCTAACGCCGCGGTCGCTAAAGATTCCGACAGCGCGGTCGTGGCCGCGGCGGTGTACTGACGGCTCCTTCGCCAGACGCCGCCGCCATGTCCGTTTCCTACCCGCCGCGCCCCCGCCGCATCGCGCTGGCCGCTCCGCTCGCGCTCGCCGCCGCGCTGGCCGTCGCGCCGACGCCGGCGCGGGCTTCCGATCACCTGGATTCGCCCAGTGTCATCGCCGACCCGCGCGCCGACATCGGCGATCTTTACGCGTGGATGCAGCCCGACGGCCGCCGCTTGAACCTCGCGATGACCGTAGTCGGCCACAGCTTCTCCGACCGCCTGCGCTATGTGTTCCGGATCGACAGCGCGCACCGCTTCGGCGGCGCCGAGCGCAGCCTGGAGATCGTTTGCCGTTTCCCTGCCGCCGAACGCGCGGAGTGCGTCGCCGACGGTGTCGATGCCGCGCGCGGCGACGCCCGCGGCGAGGACGGGCTGTGGGGCGAAAAGCGCCGCCTGCGCGTGTTCGCCGGGCTGCGCGACGACCCGTTCTACAACAACGTGCGCGGCACCCGCGCCGCCTACAACGTCGCCGACGCCGCGCTGCGTTCGGGCGCACCGCGCGATGCGAGCGGTTGCGCCCGCCTCGACGCGGACACCGTGCGCGCCATCGCCGAGCAGTGGCGCCACACCGACGGCGGCGCGGCGAGCAACCTGCTCGCCGGCTGGACGCCGGCGGCGCTGGTGGTGCAGATCGATCTGAAAGCCGCCGACCGCGGCGGCCCGCTGCTGGCGGTGTGGGCGGCGACCGAATCCTCCGAACGCCGCATCGACCGCGCCGGCCGGGTGCTGACCGGTAACGCTTTGCTCGGCACGCTCGACGGCGAGGAAATCAGCGACCGGCTCAAGGAGCGCTACAACGCCATCGCGCCGGCGCAGGGCGGCGAGTTCGTTCCCGAAATCGAAAAGGGCCTAGCGCTGTACGACGGCTTCGACGGCCGTTGCGGCAATTCGCTGCTGGCCGCGCCGGGTGCGCAGCGCTATCGCGCGCTGGCGCAGTTGCTGGCCGACGACCGTTTGTGGATCGACAGCCGGCGCCGGCGCTGCGAGCAGCCGTTCGCAGTTGAACTGGCCCAGGCCGCTGGCCGCCGCGCCTATCGCCGCGACTGCGGCGGGCGCACGCCGTTGCAGGCGGCGATCAACGTCTATCGCTCGCTGCTGGTCGACGGGCGCACCGACAGCGTCAGCGACGGTTTGCTGCGCGACGAGAAGACGCCGTCGGTGTCGCGGTTTCCGTTCCTGGTGCCAGCCGAGCGGGAGTACCGGCCGTGAGCGTCGCGCGTCGCTGCGCGTTCTTGCGTGCGCGGATCGCTACGCGCGCGGTCGTCGCTTCGGCGCTGTGCCTGTACGCCGGCGCGGCCGCCGCGCACTCGGGCGGCGGGCCGGGCGCCGGATTCGCGGCCGGCTTCGCCCATCCGTTCGGCGGCGGCGATCATCTGCTGGCGATGGTCTGCGTCGGCGCCTGGGGCGCGCAGTTGGGATCGCCGTTGCGTCTGGCGCTGCCGACCACCTTCCCGCTGATGATGGTCGCCGGCGCGGCGCTGGCGCTGTGGGGCCTGCCGTTGCCGGCGGTGGAGGGCGGGGTGGCCTTGTCGGTGTTCGCCCTGGGCGCGTGCATCGCCTGGCGCTGGCGCGCGCCGGTGTGGGCGGCGTGCGCGCTGGTGGCGGGCTTCGCGCTGCTGCACGGCTATGCGCACGGCCGCGAGCTGCCGGTCGCGGCCGATCCGGCCGGCTACAGCCTGGGCTTCGTGCTCGCCACTGGCTTGCTGCATGTGTTCGGCATCGGCTTGGGCGAACTCGGCCTGCGCGCCAGTCCCGTTGCGTTGCGTGGGTTCGGCGCGGCGGTGGCGGCGGTCGGCGTCGCATTCGTGGTTTCGGCGCTGCGCGCATGAGCGGCGCGGTGTGGGCGCCGGCGGTGTTGTGCGCGGCGCTGGGCTTGCTGTTGGGGTTGGTGCCGGCGCGTGTCGGCTGGTATGCGGCGATGGCGTTCGCTGCGGCCTGGGCGTTGGTCGCAGGTTGTGGCGCGGCGACGGCTGTGTTGGCTTCGACGCGGTATCCGACCCTGGCGTGCTGGATCGTCGCGGCGGCGGTCGCAGGCGCGCTGTACGCGCCGCCGGCTGTGCGCGAGTGCGCGACGTGGATGCTCGCCTGCGCGGCCGGCGTCTGCGTGGCGTGGGCGAGCTTAGCGCCGGCCGCGTCCGCGCCTTCGCCGTGGTCGCCGGTTTGCCTCGCGCTGGCGTTGCCGGCGCACTGGTTGGCCGCGCGCGGCGGCGGCATCGCGGTCCGCATCGGCGGCGCGTGGCTGCTGGCGGTGGCGCTGCTGATGCTGGTTTCGACCGGGTCGCCGGCCTTGCCCGGCAATCTTCCCGATCATCTGGAATAGGACGCACTGCGATGCCGCGTATCTGGTCTTTACTCACGAGCGCCTTGTTGATGTCGGCCTGCGCCGCGCCGGCCGCCGCGCACGATTTCTGGATCCAGCCCGAGCCTTATCGCAGCGACGCAGCAGCCGCGATCGCGCTGACCTTGCAGGTGGGCCACGGCCGCGACCGCCAGCGCTCGGCGATTCCGGCGCGGCGGATCCAGCGCTTCGAAGCGGTCGGCGGCGACGGCCGCCGTCTCGACCTGCGCGCGCAACTGCGTCCCGACCCGCGCGCGCCGGCCGATGCGCGCATCGCCGTGCCGGCCGGCGCCTGGATGTTGGTGTTGGAAACCGATGCCGGTGCGCAGAGCCGCCTGCCGGCGCCGCGCTTCAACGACTATCTGCGCGCCGAGGGCCTGACCCCGGCGCTGGAGCAACGCCGCGCGCAAGGCCGCGAGAACGCCGACGGCGCCGAGCGCTACAGCCGCCGCAGCAAGGCGCTGCTGCGCGCCGGCCCGGCGCCGGCCGGGGTCGCGGCCTTGCTGGCGCAGCCGCTGGGCCTGCCGCTGGAGATCCTGCTCGACGCCGATCCGCAGGCGCGCGCCGCGCGGCTGCCGGTGCGGGTGCTGTGGCAGGGCCGGCCGCTGCCCGGCGCGCTCGTCAAGCTGACCCGGCTGGAAGACGACGCGCAACCGCTGGACGCGCGCCGTACCGACGGTGCCGGCCGCGCCGAGTTCGCAGCCCCGGGCGCCGGCACCTGGCTGTTGAACGCGATCTGGACCCGGCCGCTGCCGGCCGGCGCGGAAGTCGATTTCGAAACCACCTTCACCAGCCTGAGTTTCGACATCGTCGAAGCGGCGCCGCGTTAGCGCGAAGGAGCGGGGCGTGCGTGTCCGATTCGATACGTCCGCAGCGAGCACCGACACAGCGCAGTCGATCTAACATTTGTCACCTCCGCCGCGTCCGCGTTTGCCGCACTATCGGGCTTCCCTCAGGAGAGTCCGCATGGCCACCGCCAGCAAAGCCAAGACGCCCGCCGCGAAACCTGCGGCCAAGACCGCGAGCAAGAAAGTCGCCAGCAAGAAGGTCGCGAGCGAGAAGCCGGCCGGCAAGAAGACCGCGAGCGCCGCATCCGCTGCCCCGCGCAGCGCGCCGGCCAAGGCCGCGAAGAAAACCGCCGTCGCCGCGAAGCCGTCGGCCGCCGCGAAACCGGCCAAATCCGCCGCCGCGCCCGCCGCCAGCGCGGACAAGGTCAAAGGCCCGGCCTCGTACTTCCCCTCGATCGAGAAGACCTACGGCAAACTGGTCGCGCATTGGTTCGCGATCATCGACGCGCTCGGCGCGCGCAAGCACATGGACCTGGTGGCCGAGCTCAAGAGCAAGCACGGCCTCGGCCACGGCCATGCCAACGCCCTGGTCGCCTATCGTCTGGCCGGCAAGGGCTGAGCCCGGCCCGGGCCCGGCGCGTCCGGGCCCGCGCCGCGCAACGCTCAGACCCGCAGGCGCGAAAGCCTGCGCACGCGCAGCGCGACGAACACCTGCAACAGCCCGAACACCAGCGCGCCCAGGCCGATCCACCACACCACGCCGACCAGCGCCACGCGCGGATACAGCAGCAACAGCGCGCCCAGCGCCAGCACCAGCAGCCCGCTCAGCGCCAGGAACCACTCGTGGTCGATGGCCTTGCGCAATGCGACCGACCAGAACACGCGCAGCACGCCGCCGACGACCAGCCATAGCCCGAGCAGCAGGATGAGCGCATCGGCGATCGCCAGCGGCCGCACCAGCGCCAGCGCACCGAACGCCAGCGAGGCCAGCGCATACAGCGCTAGCCAGCCCTTGCCGAGCGCGGACGGGCCGGACAACAGCGCCACCGCGCTGAGCGCGCCCTCCAGCAAGGCCATCAGGCCGAACGACCACACCAGCGCGACCACGCTGGCCGCGGGCGCGACGAAGCAGGCGATGCCGAAGCCCAGCCCGATCAGGCCGTAGACCAGCAGCACCCACCAGTGGCGGGCGAAATGGGCGATCAGGGGAGCGTTCATGCGCAAGGCCTCCGGCGTGGCGGGAAATCGCGCGGCGCCGGAGGTTGAGGCCGGGGCTTAAGGGCGCCGCGCCGGCAAGCTCCAGCGCCGCGCCGCGGCCGGCGAATCCACCAGCACCGCATCGGCGCCGAGCATGGCCGCGCGGCGGTAGTCGTCGGATGAATTCACGCCGATGACCAGGATGCCCACCGCCGCGCTGCGCTCGCGGAAGCAGGCCACCGATTGCGGCGTCCACAGGGTCGCCGCGGGAATCGTGGTGGCGCCGACGCCGAGGGTGAAGGTTTCCTCCACTTCCAGCCGGCGGCGCAGTTCGAACGCGGTCCACACCGGCGCGGCCGGCGGCTCGCAGCGTTGCTCCAGCGCCACCTGCAGCAGGCGGCCGCGGGTGGCGTCGCGGGTTTCGAAGCGGCGCGCCTTGGGATGCCGCGCCAGCATCGGGTCGAAGCCCGACTCGGTGGAATAGAACTGGACGTTGTTCCAGGCCTGGCGCCGTTCCAGCACCGCCGCCACCGCGTCGACCAGGCGTTGGTCCGGCGCGGTCTTGAGGTCCAGCATCACCGGCACCCGGCCGGCGATCAGTTGCAGCGCCGAGTCCAGGCTCGGCAGCGGCTGCGGGCGGTCGCGGTACGGGTAGGGATTGGGCGCGGCCGGGTCCGGGTTGGGGAACAGGTAGCCGGCGTTGAATCCGGCCAGTTGCGCCGCGGTGTACTGCGACACCGGTCCGCGCGCATCGGTCAGCGTCGCCAGATCCTGCGGGCGGTACAGCACCGGCACGCCGTCGGCGCTGAGCTGCACGCTCAGCCACAGCGCCTGGGCGCGGTTGGCCAGCGCGCCGCGGATCGCCAGCAGGGTGTTCTCGGGATAGTCGGCGGTGCCGGCGCGGTGGGCGACGATGAGCGGCCGGCTGCTGGCGCAGGCGGTCGCCGCCGGCAGCACCGCCGCGGCCAGCGCGGCGGCGAGCAGGTGGGTGTGCAACTTCATGATCGACAACTCCTGGGGGAGGGGCGTCGCGATCCGCCGGCGCGCCGGGGGCGTGCCGGAAAGCGGCGATAGCGACGCACCCAGTACAGCGCGACGGCGCTCCCAGGCGTGCAGCGGCCGCGCCGGAGGGCGCGGCGTTTTCGTGATGCCAAGCATGCTTCGCGACGGCCGCCAGAATCGGTGGGGTCGCGACGCGAGCTTAGCGCCGCTGTCGAAGCGCACCGATCCGCAGCGGCCCGATCCGAAGCCGCAGCCGCGACGCGGCCGCGCGATCGAGCGCGCAGCCGCAAGCTCAGGGCAGAACCAGAATGTCGGTCCAATCCGCGGAGGTCTGCGCGCGCAACGCCGTGCCCAGGCTCGGGAACGGATCGACGAAGGCGCGGCGCTTGAGCTCGTTCAGCGAAATCAGCGAGCAGCTCGACGCGTCGCTGTTGACGCACCAATAGGCGCCGGCGACCTTGGCCGACGGCACGTACACCGCCTTCCAGGTCTGGCTCGGCACCACCACCGCGCCGCTGGCGATGGTGGTGTTCATGTCGTCGAAGTCGGGGCCGGTGACGATGTAGGCCTCGTCCCATTCCTTGGCCACGGTGCGCACCAGGCTCTCGATCCTCGCCCAGGTGCCGCGGTTGAGCTTGGGCGCCTGCGGCACGATGTTGGCGACCGAGAAGGTTTCCTTCTGCGCCGGCGTGGTCGAGGCGTCGCCGGCCGGCATCATGTGGCCGCGGTCGTAGCCGCTGTTGGTGTAGCTGGCGTGCTTGGTCGGGAAGCCGGTCTCGCTGAAGAAATTGGAATCGATGCGGTTGATCGATTCGGCGCCGATCACCTTGGCCCGGGTCAGATGCTGGGCCGACCACAGGTTGGTGCCGGTGACCTTGGAGGCGTACAGGTTGTAGTCCTGGTAGCAGATCGACAGGGTCTGCTCGTTGAGGTCGGCGTTGCTCAGCACCGGCTTGCGGCCGCTGGGGTATTGCTCGTTGTGGGCGCTGGTGCAGGCGGCAGCGAAGGCGGCGGGCGCGGCCAGGGCGAGACCCACAGCGGCGAGGCAGGCGGCGAATTTCATCGGGGCGGGTCCGGTCCGTGCTGGATGCGCACAAAATTGCAGCCGTATAGAACGGCTTCGTGACAATCGATGTGACTTGAGCCGGTTCCGCGACGCAGTAGCGCTTTTAACGCGGTCACGCTTTTGCCGGATCTGTCGCGCCGCCGGGTCTCACCCGAGGTTCATCCGCGCGTTCTTAGCCTGCAGCGCTGTTTCCGGGATCGCTCGAAATCGCCTATGCGCCGTCTGTCGTTGCCTGTGCTGGCCCTGGCCTTGGTGGCCCTGAACGCGCCGCGCCCGGCCGCGGCCGCCGACCTGATCGGCTTTTGGGACGCGCCGCGCCACGGCGGCAACAGCTTCAACCGCTTGCCGCCGGACGCGGCCTATTTCGCCGCGCTGCGCGGCTACGGCGCGAGCTGGGTGCGGTTGTCCTACGATAAATGGAAGCCCGGAGGCCGCGACTTCCTGATCGGCGACGCCGACGACTACCAGCGCCTGGCGCCGGCCGACCTGAAGACGCTGAAGGCGGCGCTGGCGCGCGCCGACGCGGCCGGCCTGAAGACCGTGGTCGCGCCGCTGTCGCTGCCGTACTCGCGCTGGGCGCAGAACAACGGCGGCCGCTTCGACGACCGGCTGTGGCAGGACCGCGAACATTGGGAGGCAGCCGCGCGGTTCTGGCGCGATCTGGCGCGCGAACTCAAGGACCAGCCCGGCATCGCCGCTTACAACCTCATCAACGAGCCGGCGCCGGAGAAACAGGCCGGGCTCAGCGAATACGCGAGCGCGCAGCAGCGCCGCGACTGGTACGCAGCGCAGCGCGGCGGCGCGCGCGACCTGCCGGCGTTCTACCAGCGCATCGTGCAAGCGATCCGCGAAGTCGACCCCGACACCCCGATCATGCTCGACGCCGGCTGGTACGCCTCGGCCGGCGGCTTCGACTACTGGCCGGCGCCGCTGGCCGACGCCAAGACGCTCTACAGCGTGCACATGTACGAGCCCTACCAGGTCACCAGCGCGCCCAACCTCAAGCGCGCGAAGCCCTACGTCTATCCCGGCCCGGCCCCGTACGGCGACGGCGAGCAGACCTGGAACCGCGAACGCGTCGCCGCGCACCTGGCGCAGGCCTTCGACTGGGCCAAGACGCATGAGGTGCCGGCCACGCGACTGGTCGCCGGCGAATTCGGCTGCGTGCGCCAGTTGAACGACTGCGCGCGCTACCTCGACGACGTGCTCGCCGCGCTCGACCGCGCCGGCGCGCACTGGGCCTTCTACGCCTTCCGCGAAGACGCCTGGGACGCGATGGACTACGAACTGGGCAAAGGCAAAGTCGACTGGCGTTACTGGGAGGCGATGGAGCAGGGCAAGCCCGACCCGGTGCCGCGCAAGGCCACGCCGGTGTTCGAACCGATCCGCAAGCGGTTGTCGGCTGGCCGCGAGTAGGGGGCTTGCGTCGCAAGCGAGGTGTCGCGGTCGCGACTCGCGTCGCTCCTACAGTCGGGAATGTCGCAACGAAGCCCCTGTAGGAGCGACGCAAGTCGCGACCGCGAGAATCGGCCTACGCCGCAAGCACGATGTCGCATCCGCGGCTCGCACCGCTCCCGCATAAAAGCCCAACGCTACCCGCCGACAGCGAACAACCGCTGCAACGCCCGCTGCTTGCCCAGCAGATCCGCCACCGTATAACCATCGAGCACCGCGAAGAACGCCCGCGTCGCCTCGGCCAGGATCGGCGGCAGGCCGCAGGCCGGCGCGATCAGGCAACCGCTGCAATCGACCAGATCGAAATGCGCTTCGGTGTGGCGCACCACCTCGCCCAGCCCGATCTTCGCCGGCGCGCGCCCCAGGCGGATGCCGCCGTTGCGGCCGCGCACGGTCTCGATGTAGCCGGCCGCGCCCAGATCCTGCACCACCTTGGTCAGGTGGCTGTGGGAAATGCCGTAAGCCTGGGCGATCTGCGCGATCGACGCCAGTTCGCCCGGGTGCGTGCCCAGGTGGATCAGCACGCGCAGGGAATAGTCGGTGTACAGGCTCAGTTTCATCGGCGGAAGGCGGGTGCGCAGCCGGGGTGCGGCATCGGGTCGCGGCATCATAACAGTCATTTTGTTTGCATGTTTTAGGTGCGCGCAATATCATTCATTCGTAATGAATGTTTAAGAGGGGCGCCATGCGCAGCTCTCATGATCTGGACGAAGCCGCCCTGGCGGCGCTGGTCCGCCGCTTCTACGCCGCGGTGCGCGAAGACGACCGGCTCGGCCCGGTGTTCGCCGCCGCGATCGACGACTGGGACGCGCACGAGCGCCGGCTGGTCGATTTCTGGACCTCGCTGATGCTCGGCAGCGGCCGCTACCGCGGCAATCCGGCGCAAATGCATCTGCGCCACGCCGGGCGCATCCAGCCGGAACTGTTCGCGCATTGGCTGGTGCTATGGCGCCGCTGCAGCGAACACACATTGCCGCCGGCGCAGGCCGCCGCGGTGCAGGCGCGCGCCGGCCGCATCGCCGAACACCTGCAGCGCCTGCTGGCGCAGGCCTGAGCCCGGCCCGAAACGACTCTCTCCCCACGCAAGGATTCCACCGCAATGACCACCGCACTCAACGAGGCCGCCGCGGCCGTCGTCCGCGCCACCGTGCCCGCGCTGGCCGCGCACGGCCACGCCGTCACCACCGCGATGTACCGCCGGCTGTTCCGCGACGAACGCATCGCCGCGCTGTTCAACCACGCCAACCAGGGCGGCGACAACGCCCAGGCGCATGCGCTGGCCGGCGCGATCCTGGCCTACGCGCAGCACATCGACGATCTGCCCGCGCTGGCCGGCGCATTGGAGCGCATCGCGCAGAAGCATGTGGGCTACCACATCCTGCCCGAGCACTATCCCTTCGTCGCCCGCGCCTTGCTCGGCGCGATCGAGGAAACCCTCGGCGAGGCCGCCACGCCGCAGGTGCTTGCGGCGTGGGGCGAGGCGTACTGGTTTCTGGCCGATCTGCTGCAGCGGCGCGAAGCCGAACTGCGCGGCGAACTGGCCCAGGCGGTCGGCGGCTGGAGCGGCTGGCGCGAGTTCGTCGTCGCGGCGAAGCGCACCGAGAACGCCTCGCGCGACGCCGCCATCGTTTCCTTCGAACTGCGCCCGGCCGACGGCGGCGCGGTGATCGCGCACCGGCCCGGGCAATACCTGACCTTGCGTTATCCGGTGCCGGGGCAGGGCGCGGTCAAGCGCAATTACTCGATCTCCTGCGGGCCCAACCGCGAGGGCTACCGCATCACGGTCAAGCGCGAGGCGCGCGGCCACGGCGGTTCGCGCCATCTGCACGATGCGGTGAAGCCGGGCGACCGGATCGAGCTGACCCCGCCGGCCGGCGACTTCTTCCTGCCCGATGCGCCGCCGCGCCCGGTGGTGCTGCTGTCCGGCGGCGTCGGGCTGACGCCGATGGTGAGCATGCTCGAAGCCATCGCCGCGCGTCATCCGGATCTGGACACGCACTACGTGCACGGCACCGCCGACGGCGCCAGCCACGCGATGGCCGCGCATGTGCGCGCGCTCGCGCAGGCGCACGGACGCATCCGCGTGAGCACGTTCTACGCGCAGCCGCTTGCCGATGAAGCCGCGCGCGGCGAGCCGCACCGCGCCGGGTTGATCGACACCGATTGGCTGCGCGCCAACGTGCCGCTGCTGGATGCGGACATCTACCTGTGCGGCCCGCGCCCGTTCCTGCGCGCGCTGGTGCCGGCGCTGGCAAGCGCGGGCGTGGCCGGCGAGCGCGTGCACTATGAATTTTTCGGGCCGAGCGACGAGCAATTGGCCGCGTAGGACGCAGGCGTTCGCTGCGTCGAAGCGCGCATGAACGCAGCGTGCGCGGATGCGCCATCGGGCGATGCCGGCGGCCTTGGTCTTTTCCTCGTCGCCGTCATCGGGTAAAAGACACCACAGCGGGCGCGCAGGGGGGCGCCGCGATCTTCGGGTCGCAGCGCCGCGCCATCGTTCTTATGGATGTCCGTCTTCGGAGAGGGAGTTCCGCATGCGCCCCCACGTATTTCCCTGGTTGTTGTTGTCCGCCGCCGCGCTCGCCGCCTGTGGGCGCGAGGACGCAGCGCCTGCGCCCGCCGCTGCGGCGCGCACGGCCGCTGCGGCCGTCGCCGAAGCTGAGCCGGATGCCGATCCCGACGCGCAAAAGCTCGCCGACGCCGTCGCCGCGCAGTTCCCGGCGATTCCATTGATCGTCGTGCCCGAGATCGTCGGCGTCACTCCCGCGCAGCGCGCGCTGGAGTCGGCGATGGCGCCGGCGCTGGATCCCATCGCCGGCGTCAGCGTGTCGCCCGCGCGTTGCGACGGCGGCGGCGCGCTGCTGCGCGACGCCGGTTTGACCAGCGTCGACGCGCAGGGCCAGTTGAGCCGCATCGGCGAGGACGGCATCTTCAAGATCGGTGCCGACGGCAGCGGCACCGCCAATTACGAGGGCGGCCTGATCACGGTCAACGCCGACGGCAGCGGCAGCATCAACGGCGATGCCGGCGGCGGAGACGACGAAGACCGCGAGGGCGCGCTGGTGCGGGTCGAGGCCGACGGTTCGGGCTCGTACAACGGCCCGGCCGGGGTGATCGCCCTGGACGGCAAGGGCGCCGGCACCTGGAACGGCGACAGCGGCCTGATCCGCAACAACGGCGACGGCAGCGGCAGTTGGAACGGGCCGCTCGGCCTGGTGACGATCAACAACGACGGCTCCGGCCGCTGGAACGGTCCGCTCGGCCTGGTCGTGGTCAATGGCGACGGCACCGGCCTGGTCGACACGCCCGCGCGTCCGGTGCGGTTGCCGGCATTGCCGAAGGTGCCGCCGGCCGGGCGCTTCCCGCCGCTGAAGAAATTCGCGCCGCCGGGCGCGCCGTGCGGCTACCTCATCACCCTCAACGACCGGGTGCTGTTCGACTTCGACAAGTCCGAGATCCGCACCGACGCGGCCAAGGTGCTCGACACGCTCGCCGCCGCGCTCAAGGACGTGCGCGCCTCGGCCATGGAAATCGGCGGCCACACCGACGCCAAGGGCAGCGACGACTACAACCTGGCGCTGTCGCAGCGGCGCGCGCTGGCGGTGGCCGCGGCGCTGCGCGAGCGCGGCGCCGCGCAACAGGCGCAGGCGCGCGGTTACGGCGAAGCGCAACCGGTGGCGCCGAACGAGATCGCAGGTCAGGACAATCCGGGCGGGCGTCAGCTCAATCGCCGGGTCGAGATCTTCCTGCGCACGTGATCGCGCGCGCTGGGCGGTGTTGCGCAGAGCTAAGCAAGGAGAGGCATTGATGAAAATCGCGTGGGTAACGATCTTGGGTATCGGCCTGACGCTGCCGATGAGCGGCCTGGCCAACGATTTCAGCCTGGGCCTGGACGTCGACCGCGTGCCGACCGCGCAGTTGAGCCTGCCGGCCTGCAACGCGGCGATCGCGCGCGGCGCGGCCGCGCTGGGCTATGCGACGCGGGTGAACCGCGACCAGAAGACCCTGATCACCCACGTGTCCGGGCCGCCGCAGGACGGCCGCGCGCTGATCGCCTACTGCATCGCCGCCGGCACCTACACGGCCTGGGTGGTGCAGGCCTTCGACTACTCCGGCCCGAACCTGACGGAGCCGCAACGCATCGCGACCCGGGTGTCCGGCGAGATCCGCAAGGCGGTCAAGCCGGCGGCCAAATGACGTAGGCGTTGCGCCGGTGCAGGCAGCGTTGACCGGCCTGCGCCGCAAGCGCGGTTTCGCGGTCGCGACTCGCGTCGCTCCTACAAGGGCTGCGCTGCGGCATTGCCGACTGTAGGAGCTGCGCAAGCTGCGACCGCGATAGTCGGTTTTCGACGCAAGCGCGGTTTCGCGGTCGCGACTCGCGTCGCTCCTACAGGGGCTGCGTTGCGGCAATGCCGACTGTAGGAGCTGCGCAAGCTGCGACCGCGCTAGTCGGATTACGACGCAAACCCGTTTACCGGCCGGGCCCCACCGTGTCCGCCGGGCAGGGCGAAGCGCGCAGGTCCAGCCCCGCCCAACCCCTAGGGCCGCCCCGTGCAGCGCGGCCCCGGCGAATCGTCTACTCTCCGCTCCCCGGCGCCGCCCCAGGCGCGCCGGGCGGCGATGCTTTCGCGCGGCCATCGGGCCGGTCCGGGATGGACCGGCGGCCTGTGCGTTGACACTCATGTAATCGGTTACATATGATGAATAGACCATATTTCCATGCAGGGCAGCGTTACTAAATGACCGGCCGCGTTGATATCGAGGCACTGATCGATCGGATGACGCTGGAGGAGAAAATCGGTCAGCTGTCGATCCTGGCCGATTCCATCCGCCCCTTCGCTTTCGACGTCAATCCGGACTCGTTCCAGTGGGGACCCGATCGCACCCGCGAGATGATCCGGGCCGGCCAGGTAGGCGCGCTGTTCAACGGCGTCGGCGCCAAGGAAGGGCGCGAACTGCAGCGCATCGCGGTCGAGCAAAGCCGGCTCGGCATCCCGATCCTGCTCGGCGCCGACGTCATCCACGGCATGCGCACCGTGTTCCCGATCCCGCTCGGCGAAGCGGCCAGTTTCGAGCCCGAGCTGGCCGAGCGCACCGCGCGCGCGGCGGCGGTGGAAGCGACCCGCGAAGGCCTGCACTGGACCTTTGCGCCGGTGGTCGACATCGCCCGCGACCAGCGCTGGGGCCGGGTCGCCGAAACCACCGGCGAAGACACCGTGCTGGCCTGCGCCTTCGCCCGCGCCCGCGTGCGCGGCTTCCAGGGCCCGGACCTGACCGCCGACGATTCGCTGCTGGCCACGCCCAAGCATTTCGCCGCCTACGGCGCGGTCAGTGCGGGCCTGGACTACAACACCGTCGACCTGTCGCCGCAGACCCTGTTCGACGTGCACCTGCCGCCGTTCAAGGCCGCCATCGAGGCCGGCGCGCTGACGGTGATGAGTTCGTTCAACGACATCAACGGCGTGCCCGCCACTGCCAACCGCGAGCTGCTGACCGGCGTGCTGCGCGAGCAGTGGGGCTTCGAAGGCTTCGTGGTCTCCGACTACACCTCCGATTTCGAACTGATCGCGCACGGCTACGCCGCCGACGAGAAGCACGCCGCCGAGCTGAGCATCGGCGCCGGCCTGGACATGAGCATGCAAAGCGGCGTGTTCATGGACCACCTGGCCGCGCTGGTGGGCGAGGGCAAGGTGTCGGTGCAGGCCATCGACACCGCGGTGCGCCGCATCCTCACCGTCAAGGCGCGGATGGGCTTGTTCGACAATCCCTATCGCTCGTTGAACGAGGCGCCGCCCGGCCCGGCGCCGTATCTGGCCGCGCACGACGAACTCGCGCGCGAAGCCGCGCGGCGCAGCGTGGTGATGCTCAAGAACGACGGCGAGGTGCTGCCGCTGCGCAAATCCGGCCAGCGCATCGCCCTGATCGGCCCGTTCGCGCGCGACCGCGCCAACCTCGCCGGCTGCTGGAACATCTTCGGCGACCCCTCGCGCGAGGTCGACCTGGAAACCGGCCTGCGCGCCGCGCTCGCCGACGGCGACGCGCTGGAGGTGGTGGAAGGCTGCGACTTCGAGAGCGCCATCGACGGCGGCATCGACGCCGCGGTGGCCGCCGCGCGCGGCGCCGACGCGGTGCTGCTCGCGCTCGGCGAACCCAGCGTTTTTTCCGGCGAAGCGCAGTCGCGCACCCAGATCGTGTTGCCGGCCGCGCAGCAGGCGCTGGCCGAAGCGGTGCTCGCCGCCGGCACGCCGGTGATCGTGCTGCTGCGTTGCGGCCGCGCGCTGGCGCTGGGGCCGTTGCAGCGCGCCGACGCGGTGCTGGTGACCTGGTTCCTGGGTAGCCAGACCGGCCACGCCGTGGCCGATCTGGTGTTCGGCGAGCACAGCCCCGGCGGCCGCCTGCCGGTCAGCTTTCCGCACGAGTCGGGCCAGCAGCCGTACTACTACAACCATCCCGCCACCGGCCGGCCGTACGTTCCCGGCGGGCTGGAGGCGTTCCGCACGCGTTGGCGCGAAACCGACCACACCGCGCTGTATCCGTTCGGCCACGGCTTGAGCTATGGCCGCATCGAATACGGCGCGGCGACGCTGGACGCGCCGGCGCTGGCCTGGGACGGCGAGTTGCGCGCGCGCGTGCGCATCACCAACGTCGGCGAACGCGCGGCCGAAGAAGTGGTGCAGCTGTACGTGCGCGACCGCGTCGCCAGCCGGGTGCGCCCGGTGCGCGAGCTCAAGCGTTTCGCCAAGATCGCGCTGGCGCCGGGCGAAAGCCGCGAAGTCGAGTTCGCGCTGAGCCGCGCCGACCTGGAGTTCCGCGGCGTCGACAACCGCGCCGTCGCCGAGCCGGGCCTGTTCGACCTGTGGCTGGCGCCGTCGGCCACGGCCGGCGAGGCGGTGCAGTTCGAGTTGCTGGCCGCGCAGGGTTAAGGCGCGGGCGCCGCGGCGGCGCAGAGAAAGGGAGAGGGCGCGGCTCTCTCCCTTTTCGTTTCCGGCCCAGGTCTTAGCGGTCGCGTGGCGGGCGTGACGGTCGGGTTCGCTTTGCGCAGATGGTCTGACCGATCGGCGGGCATCGGTCGCGCAGGCCCGCTCGCCCAGCCTGTCCGGCCGCATAGCAGGACGATCCTTCCCGCGCCCCGGCGCCCCGCCGGATCCGGCCTATACTGAGCGCCCGCGCGCGCCACCGCTGCGCGCGTTCGCACCTCGAGCCGCCGCCAGAGGAGTCATCCTCCTTCTGCCGGAAGCGTTCGCCGTGTCCTTCGATCCCTGCGTTGCTCATCTCCCCGCACCGCGTCCGCGCGGCCTGCGCCGTGCGCCGTTGGCGCTTGCCCTGGCCGGCGCGCTGGCGTGGTCCGCGCCGATCCTCGCCGTCGCCCAGACCGCCGCACCCGCGCGCGACGGCGCGGCTGCCGCCACCGATCCGACCGAGCTCGACCGGGTCGAAGTCGTCGCCAACCAGCTCGGCACCGTCACCGAAGGCAGCGGCTCGTATACGCCGGGCAGCATCGCGACCGCGACCCGGCTGGTGCTGACCCCGCGCCAGACGCCGCAGTCGATCAGCGTGATCGGGCGCCAGGAAATGGACGATTTCGGCCTGACCGGCATCGACGATGTCATGCGCGTCACCCCCGGCATCAGCATCGTCACCTACGACAGCGAGCGCACCGAGTATTACGCGCGCGGCTTCGCGATCCAGAACTTCCAGTACGACGGCATCCCGATGCAGCGCGATTCGGGCTACTCGGCCGGCAACACGCTCAGCGACACCGCGATCTACGACCGCATCGAAGTGCTCAAGGGCGCCACCGGCCTGCTGACCGGCATCGGCGATCCCGGCGCGACGATCAACCTGATCCGCAAGAAGCCCACGCGCGAGTTCAAGGGCCAGGCGACGCTCGGCGCGGGTTCCTGGGACGAATACCGCGGCGAAGTCGACGTGTCCGGGCCCTTGAGCGACGACGGCCGGGTGCGCGGCCGCGCGGTCGCGGTGCGCCAGGACAAGCACGGCTACAGCCAGCGCTACCAGCGCAGCACCGAGGTGTTCTACGGCATCGTCGAAGCCGATCTGACCCCCGACACCTTGCTGACCCTCGGCGCGGACTCCCAGGACAGCGATCCGCGCGGCTCCAGTTGGGGCGGCATTCCCTTGCTCGACGCCGACGGCCAGTTCTATCGCGTGCCGCGCTCGTTCAACAACGGCGCCGACTGGAGCCGCTGGCGGCAGTACACCCGCACCGGCTTCGCCACGCTGGAGCATCGCTTCGGCGACGGCTGGGTCGCCAAGCTCCAGCTCAATCATCAGGTCAACGGCTACGACGCCGCGCTCGGCGCGGCGGCGGCGGGCCATCCCGATCCTCGCGACGGCAGCGGCGTCGGCCTGTGGCTGGGCCAGTACGTCGGCAAGACCGTGGCCAACGCCGCCGATGCTTACGTCAGCGGCCATTTCCAATGGTTCGGACGCGAGCACGAGCTGGTGTTCGGCGCCAGCGCCTCGCGCAAGCGCTGGACCAACGTCGGCTATTTCGCGCCGCCGGACTATCCGACGCAGGTGCCCGACTACCGGCAATGGAACGGCGCCATCCCCGAACCGGCCTGGCAGCGCGGCTTCGACAACGATCAGACCACCCGCGAGAGCGGCGCGTATCTGGTCGGCCGTTTCGATCTGGCCGATCCGTTCAAGCTGATCCTCGGCAGCCGCATCGCCAACTACAAGACCGATGGCATCGACGAAAGCGGCGTGGTGGTGCCGTATGCGGGCGCGGTCTACGACCTCAACGCTTATCTGTCGGCCTATGCCAGCTACAGCACGATCTTCAAGCCGCAGGTCGAGCAGGACGAGCGCGGGCGCGCGCTCGATCCGCGCGAAGGCGAGAACTACGAGCTGGGCTTAAAGGGCGAATTCTTCGACGGCCGCTTGAACGCCAGCGCCGCGGCGTTCCGTTTGAACCAGGACAATTACCCGGTGCCCAGCGGCGGCAAGACGCCGACCGGCGGCGATGCGTATCGCGCGCTGCAAGGCGTGCGCACCGAAGGTTATGAGCTGGAACTGTCCGGCCAGTTGCGCCCGGGCTGGCAAATCCAGGGCGGCTATGCGCACAAGGTCGCGCGCCAGCGCGGCGTCAAGGTGTCGACGCTGGAACCCGAAGATCAGTTCAGCGCGCACACTAGCTATCGCTTCGATGGCGCCCTGGACGGCCTGACCGTCGGCGGCGGCGCGCGCTGGCAGAGCAGCAGCTTCGGACCGGTCGGCGCGCCCGGCGGCGGCACGGTCGAACATCGCACCCGGCCGTACTGGCTGCTCGATGCGATGCTCGCGTATCGCTTCGACGAGCACGTCTCGGCCGCGCTCAACCTCGACAACCTGCTCGACAAGCGCTACTACACGATCTTCGACGTCTACAGCACCTACACCTGGGGCGAGCCGCGCAACCTGCGCGCGTCGGTGACGTACCGGTTCTGAACGCAGCAGCGGCGGGCCGGCGACGGCCCGCGCGCCCTCACGGCTTGGCCGCGTCCGGCGCCGGCGCCGGCCACGGCATTTCGCCCTTGATCACCTTGGCGCTGAGCTCCAGCGAAGACGCCTCGCCGAGCTTGGGATATGCGGCCTGCATCGCGGCGATGAGCTGGGCCGAATCGGCGGCGCGCGCGGCTTCGCGTTCGAAGCGTGCGATGTAGGCGGCGGTGAACTTCACCGCGTCCAGGCCCTTGGGTTCCGGGCCGAGGTAATGGCCGGGAATCACCCGCGCCGGCTTGAGCGCCTGGATGCCGCGCAGCGTCTTCAACCAGCCCTGGCGCGAGGCCGGTGTCTGCGTATCGGCCATGAACACGTGGCCGCCGCTGGACACCACCACGCCGCCGGCCACGGTCTTGAGCGAAGGGATCCACAGATAGGTGCGCGCCGGGTCGGGGCCGCGCAGGCCCTGGATCTTGAGCGTGCGGCCTTCCAAGGTCAGCGTGTCGCCCTGCAGCGCCTCGGGCACGATCAATTGCCGCGGCGCGTTGTCCTTGAGGATCGGCCCCCAGTAGGCGAGCTTGCCCTGCATGCTCTCGCGGATCGCCGCCACCGTCTGCGGCGTGGCGAGGATGCGCGCATCGGGGAAGGCGGCGCGGATCGTGTCGAGGCCGAAGTAATAATCCGGATCGCTCTGGCTGATGTAGACCGTGCCGAGGGTCTTGCCGGTGGCGCGGATCTTCTCGACCAGCGCCTGCGCGTCGGAGCGCTGGAACTGCGCGTCGATCAGCAGCACCTCGCGCTCGCCGACGACGAGTTCGGACGAGACCGGGAACACGCCGTTTTCGCCGGGGTTGTAGACCTCGATGCGCAGCGGCTCGGCGGCCTTGGCCGGAGCCGATTGCGCGGCGAACGCCGCGAATGCGGCGACGAGGCCGAAGGCGAGCGACAGGCGCAGGGTGGGGGTGGCGGACATGGGCGGGTTTCCTGGCACGGCGGGGGACGGCCCAGGCTAGGCCGGATGCGGCAGCGGAAACAACCGCCGCGGCGCACAAGTGCGTTGCGCGGCCGGGCCCAATCGGCGCGATCGGCGCGCGCCGTTCACGTGGCGAGCGCCAGCTCGGAGGCGGACTCGGCCTCGGCCGGATGCCGGAATTGGCGTTCGACCAATCGCGCGTAATGCGGATGGGTGGCCAGCAGTTCGACATGGCTGCCCATGCCGGAGATGCGCCCGGCGTCGAGGAAGCAGATCCGGTCGGCGTGCATCACCGTCGACAGGCGGTGGGCGACGATGATGTTGGTGCGCCCGCGCATCAGCTCGTCCAGCGCCAGCTTGACCTGATGCTCGGTCTCGCTGTCGAGCGCGGAGGTGGCTTCGTCGAGGATCAGAATGTCCGGGTCGCGCAGGAACATGCGCGCGATGGCGATGCGCTGGCGCTGGCCGCCGGAGAGATTGTTGCCTTGTTCGATCAGCTGGGTGTCGAAGCCCTGCGGCATCTTCTCGATGAACTCCAGCGCGCCGGCGCGCCGCGCGGCCGAGCGCAGCTGTTCGTCGTCGAACTCGCCGTCCAGGCCGTAGGCGATGTTGTCGCGCACGCTGCCGGGCATCACCGGCGCGCTCTGGGCGACATAGCCGATGCTGCCGCGCCACTGGCGCAGGTCGAACTCGCCGATCGGCCGGCCGCCGTAGAGGATGCGGCCGCCGCTGGGTTCGTAGAAACGCTCGATCAGCGACAGCAAGGTGGTCTTGCCGCTGCCGCTGGTGCCGACCAGGGCCACGGTCCGGCCCGGTTCGAAGCGAAGGTCGATGCCGCGCAGCACGGCGGCGTCGCGGCCGTCGTAGGCGAAGGACACGCCGTGGAATTCCAGCGCCTGCCCGGGCAGACGCTCGGCGGTGCCGGGGCGGGCTTGTTCCTCGTCTTCCAGCAGGATCGCCGCGATCCGCGCCGAGGCGCCCTTGGCCTTCTGCAGCTCGGCGGTGAAATGGGTGAGCTGCATCAACGGCGTGGCGACGTTGAAGATGTAGAGGATGAACGCGGTCAGGGTGCCGACGGTGATCTCGCCGGCGGCCACGCGCGCGGCGCCGTAGACCAGGATGACGATGATCGCCAGGGTCATCGCCAGGCTCATCAGCGGCTCCAGCAACACGTTGACCCGCGCCACGCGCAGGCCCAGCCGCATCAGGCCGTCGATCTCGCCGCGGCTGCGCTCGCGCTCGCGCGGTTCGGCGGTGAAGGCCTTGACCAGGCGGATTTCCTGGAAGATGTGGGTGAGGATGCCGCTGAAGCGCGCGGTGCGGTCCTGGATGCGGCGCGACAGGCCGTCGAGCAGGAACGCGATCGGGATCATGATCGCGAAGGCGGCGCCGATCGAGCCGATCAGGGCCAGGGTCAAGCGCACGTCCAGCAGCAACAGCACCACGATCGAGCCGGCCAGCAGCAGCACGCCGGTCAGCAGGTTGACGGCCTGGCGCGCGATCAGTTCGGAAATCGATTCGCAGTCGCGCACCACTCGGCTGACCCGTTCGCCGCTGCTTTCGCGGTCGAACGAGGACACCGGCAGGCGCAGCAGCTTGTCGATCAGGCTCTGGCGCAGGCGCGCGACCAGTTGGTAACCGACCCGCGCCAGCAGATAAGCGGACGCGGCGTTGAGCAGCGCCGCGGCGGCCAGGATCGCGACCAGCCCGACCATCGCCCACACATCGATCTGGCCGCGGCCGAAGCCGTCGATCATCTGCTTGGTCTGGACCGGAAACCACAAGGTGCCGGCGACCGAGGCGATCGCCGCCAGCGCGGCGACCGACAAGGCGACCGGCGAGGGCCGGCCGGTGCGGATCAGCCGCCACAGGTCGCGCGAAGACGAGGCGGGTTTGTTCGCAGGTTCGTCGGAAGGATGGGGCCGGCTCATGCGGCACCGAAGGCTGCGGTACGGATTGCGTTGCGCCTGTTCACTCGGCCGGCTCCGGGGTGTGGCGGGAAGCGGTTCAGGGGCGATGCCGGCGCGGCGGCGCGCTGGCATGGGATCGGCGAAGGGCCGAGCACGCGCGCGCCGGCCGACGCGGCTCGCGTGCGCACCGCCATCGAGGCTTCGGGTGTGCGCGCTGAACCGACAGGACGAAAACTGACGCGACAGTGTTACGTCGTGTGGTCGGCACGGTCAACGCGAGTTGCGTGTCGCCCGTCGAAGTAGCGATGCGTTTCGCATCCTTGGGCGCGGTGCATCACAAATATGCCGGCGCGCGGCGCGGCGGGCGAAAATCGCCGCGGTTGCGGGAGATTCGGCGAAGCGCGGATGTGTGATGCGGGTCGCTGCGATTGCGCGCAGTGGGTCGTTCGGCAGCGTGCGCGCCGCTGATTTTTGCGACGGTTCGCCGGCGCGCCGCGCCGCTGCGGCGGGCGAGAACCCGTCCCGCCGCGTGGCGGCGGAACGGGCGCGGCGTTCACATCGCCTGCAGTTCCGGGTTCTGGTTGCGCGCGTCCTTCGCCGGCGCGGGCGTCGGTGCCGGCGGCGGCGTCTGCGCCGGCTGCGCGCCGGCCACCGGCACTTCCAGATACGGCAGCTGCAGCGTCTGGCTGGTCATGCGCCGGATCTCGTTGGTCAGCGCCGGGCTGTCGTTGAGCTTGCGGCCGTAGGACGGCACGATCTGGCGCAGCTTCTCGCCCCAGCCGGCCGCGACCTGCTGCGGGAAGGCCTTGGCCATCAGGTCGAGCATGATCGGCGGCGAGGTCGAGGCGCCCGGCGAGGCGCCCAGCAATGCGGCGATGCTGCGGTCCTTGTCGATGACGATCTCGGTGCCGAACTGCAGCACCGGGCCCTTGACCGGATCGCGCTTGATCACCTGCACGCGCTGGCCGGCGGTGACCAGGGTCCAGTCGCTGCGCTTGGCGGTGGGGAAGTACTTCAGCAGCTCGGCGTGGCGGTCGTTGTCGTTGAGCTGCGCCTGGCTCATCAGGTACTTGACCAGGTCCAGGTTCTCGGCGCCGACGCTGAGCATCTCGCCGACGTTGTCGTGATTGACCGAGGAATACAGGTCGAACCACGAACCGTGCTTGAGGAACTTGGTGCTGTACAGCGCGAACGGCCCGAACAGGATCACCGGCTTGCCGTCGAGCTTGCGCGCGTCCAGGTGCGGCACCGACATCGGCGGCGAGCCGGTCTCGGCCATGCCGTAGGCCTTGACGCGGTGGCGGTCGGCGATGGCCGGCGCGGTGAAGGCGAGGAACTGGCCGCCGACCGGGAAGCCGGCGTAATCGTCGGCCTCGGGAATGCCCGACAGCTGCAGCAGCTTGAGCGCGGCGCCGCCGGCGCCGATGAACACGAAGCGGCTCTTGACCGTGCTTTCCTGGCCGGACTTGAGGTCTTTGACGGTGACGTTCCAGGTCTTGTCGGCGTTGCGGCGCAGCGCGGTGACTTCGTGGCCGAGGTTCAAGGCGAAGTTCGGGCTGCGCTGCAGGCCCTGGGTCAGCTGGCGGGTGATGACGCCGAAATTGACGTCGGTGCCCAGCGGCATGTAGGTGGCCGCGACGTGCTGCTTGGGATCGCGTCCCTCCATCAGCAGCGGCGCCCACTGCTTGATCTGGGCCGCATCGTCGGAGAACTGCATGCCGTAGAACAGCGGGTTCTTGACCAGCGCGTCGCGGCGCTTGCGCAGGTAGTCGATGTTGTCCTCGCCCCAGACGAAGCTCATGTGCGGGGTCGGGTTGATGAAGTCGCTCGGCGTGCCCAGCCGCCCTTCGCGCACCTGGTGCGACCAGAACTGGCGCGAGATCTCGAACTGTTCGGCGATCTCCACCGCGCGCTTGGTCTCGACGCTGCCGTCGGCCAGTTGCGGGGTGTAGTTGAGTTCGGCGAAGCCCGAGTGGCCGGTGCCGGCGTTGTTCCAGCCGTCCGAGCTTTCCTCGGCGACGCCGTCGCGGCGCTCGTAGATCTGCAGTTTCCAGTCCGGCTGCAGCTCTTGCAGGTAGGTGGCCAGGGTGACGCTCATGATGCCGGCGCCGACCAGCACCACATCCACCGGCTGATCGTTCTGCGCCGCGGGCACCGAGCGCTGGTACAGCGGCCAGTACAGGAACAGCGCGCCGCCGACGGCCGCGACGGCGATCAGCAGCAACAGGACTTTGCGGAATTTTTTCATGGCGGGGGACCGATCGCGGTGAGGCGATGCGCGGCGGCCGGCGGATCCATCCTTGCGGCGCCTTCCTGGGCGAACCGGGCATCGGGCCAAAGGGACGGGCAGGATAAGGCGCTTGGAGTGGAGGCCGCGTGGTGCCGGGCCCGTGCGGGCGGGAGCGGCCGCGGCCGGCTTGCGGCGTATGCATGCGGGCGCCACCACGGCGCGGGGGCATGCCATTTGCTCCAGCGGGGGCGCGCGCCTGTCCGCTTCGGGCGGAACCGCGCCCGGCAGCGCCCGACCGAGGCACCCGCGGCAGCCATGCGCGGTTTCTACAAGCGCGCGGCGGCGCCGGCGCGGCATCGTGCCGGCACCTCCTCCCCAGGCCCCGCGCATGTCCGCATGGTTCCAGCGTCTGTACGCCCCCGCGTTCTTCTTCGGTTTCATCCTCGCCGCGCTGTACGCCGTCGACGGCCTCGGCCTGCGCCCGCACTGGGCGCTGCCGCCGCTGCTGGCCTTGTCGCTGGCGGTGTCGTTCGCCAGCGAGCGCGCCTTGCCTTACCGGCGCGAGTGGAACCGCGGCCCGGGCGAACGCGGGCGCGATGCGATCCACTTCGTCGTCAACGAGGGCCTGAACCTCGCCGGCCTGGCGCTGCTGCCGCTGGCCGCGGCGTGGCGGCCGTGGCCGGTGCTGTGGCCGCAGTCGTGGCCGCTGGCGCTGCAGCTGGCGGCGGCGATCGTGTTGGCCGACCTGGGACTGACCCTGGCCCATTACGCCAGCCATCGCTGGCCGCTGCTGTGGCGTTTCCACGCCGTGCACCACAGCGTGACCCGCATGTATGGCTTCAACGGGCTGATGAAGCACCCGCTGCATCAGGCGGTCGAAGCCGCCGCCGGGGTCGGCCCGCTGATCGCGCTGGGGCTGCCGCTGGAGGCGACCTGCGTGCTCGCCTTCGCCATCGCGATCCAGCTGCAGTTGCAGCACTCCAACGTCGACATGCGCATCGGCCCGCTGCGCCACGTGTTCGCCTGGGCGCCGGTGCATCGTCTGCACCATCTGCGCTACGGCCGCGCCGGCGACGTCAATTTCGCCTTGTTTTTCAGCGTCTGGGACCGCTTGCTCGGTACCGCCGCGCAGGCGCCGGGCTATCGCGTCGGCAGCGAGGACCTGGGCATCGGCAGCCATCCGGACTATCCGCGCGACTACGCCGGCCAGTTGCTGGAGCCGTTCCGTACCCGCCCCGCGCAAGCCGAGCCGGCGTTGCCGCCGGCGCTGCGCGCGGCGCTGGCTCAGGACTGAAGCCGCATCGCGCGCACCAGATCGCTGCCGCGCACGCCGAAGAAACGGCGGAACGCGCGCGACAGATGCGCCGAGTCGGCGAAGCCGGCGGCGTGCGCGGCCACGGTCAGGCTGCGCTCGCGCAGCGCTTCGGCCGCGGCCAGCCGCAGCCGGCGCCACAGCACCAGGCGCCGCACCGACAGGTTCAACTGGGCGCCGCACAGGCGCTCCAACTGGCTCAGCGACAGCCGCACGCCGGCGGCGAGCGAGGCGGCAGGGATCTTGTCGGCGAGCAGGCCGTCGATGCGCTGCAGGCAGTGGGCGACGCGCGGATCCAGCGTCTGCGGCCGCCGGCAGCGCGCGGCGGCGAGCGCGATCGCGTCGGCCTGCGCCGGCGCGGCGGTGATCGCATCGGCCAGCGCCTGCAGCTGGAAGCTGGAGGGCTCGGCGAACAGCAGGAAGCAGGGACGCTCGTCGGCCTGCAACCGGTGCTCGCGCTGCGAAGCGATGGCCAGCACCGGCTCGCGGAGCAGCTCGCCGTCGATCGTCGCCGTCGCCACGCCGTGCGCGGCGCGCACGATCTGATGGCAGTAGTGGCGGTGCGGCGCGGTATCGCCCGGCGCCGCCCAGGCCAGGGCGAACTCTTCGTGGATGCGCAGGGTTCCGGTCCACGGCGACATCGGCAGGGCGGGCAAGGCGGCGGAGGGGCTACAGAGTCTCCAGGAACGCGGTGATCGCTTCCAGCTCGGTGCGGTGCAGGTCCAGCGGATGCAGCAGCGGATCGGGCTGCGGGAACAGCGGATCGCCGATCTGCTGCGGCGTCGGCTGCGGACGCGGCATGCCGGCGTTGTAGAGATTGACCACCCCGCGCAGCGTGGCGAAGCGGCCGTTGTGCATCCACGGCCCGGTCTTGGCCACGTTGCGCAGCGACGGCGTCTTGAACTTGCCCGCGTCGGCGCGATCGCCGGTGACCTCGTAACGCCCCAGGTCCTGCAGCGCGCGCCCGTAGAAATGCAGGCCCAGGTTGTGGAACCCGTCGTCGCTGAGGGTCGCGCCGCTGTGGCAGTTCATGCAGCGCGCACGGGTGCGGAACAGATGCAGGCCCCACAGCTGGCGGTCGTCGAGCGCGTTGCGGCTGCCTTCGAGGAAGCGGTCGAAACGGTTGAAGCGCGGCACCAGGCTGCGCTGGAAACTGGCCAGCGCCTGGCTGGTGCGGGCCAGGTCGATGCCGGGCGAACCGAAGGCGTCGGCGTAGGCGCGGCGATAGTCCGCTTGGCTGCGCAGCCGGCGCAGCACCGCGGCCGGGCGCGCGGCCATCTCGCGCGGATCGGTGAGCGGATGCAGCACTTGCGCCTCCAGGCTGGAGGCGCGCCCGTCCCAGAACAGATGCGCGGCGAACCCGCTCATCGCCACCGGCAGGGCATTGCGGCGGCCGCGCTGGCGGTCGTGACCGAACGGCACGCTGCGTCCGTCGCCCCAGCCCAGTTCGGAGTCGTGACAGCTGGCGCAGGCGATCTGGCCCGAGCCCGACAGGCGCGGGTCTTCGAACAGACGCTTGCCGAGCGCGGTCTTGGCCGGGCTCGGCGGGTTGTCGGGCGGGTAGGGCGCCTGTTTCGGCAGCGGCGCCAGTTCCGACCAGCGCGCGCCGGGATCGGTCAGCGGCTGCGGCCACCGGCCGATCGGCAGCGCGTACACCCGGCGCAGGCAGTCGCGATCAATCTGCGCGCCGCCGGCGTCGAGGCGCCGGCGGCATTCGTCCAGATCGACGGCGACGGGGGCGGATGCCGACGCCGCGACGCGGCTTGCCGCCGCTTGCGCGACCGGCTTGTCGGTCGGCGCGGCCACGGGGTCGGACACGGGGTCGGGCGTCGGCTCCGGCTCCAGCTCGCGTTGCGGCGCCGACTGCGCCGCGGTCGCGCTGGCCCACAGCAGGCCGGCGAAGACGGTCGCGAACGTCAGCGCCGAGGCCGCCGCCACGGCCAGATTGGCCCATCGTTGGGTCGTGCGCATCGCGGTCAGAATCGGTAGCCCAGTTCCAGCCAGTACGAGCGGCCGGGTTCGTAGACGGTGGTGGCCGTCGTGGCGCTGCTGATCAGGTTGGAGCGGTTCGTGAGGTTCTGCGCCTCCACCCGCGCGTAGGCCTGCTGATCGCGCGGCAGGCGCAGGGTCCATTCCACGGCGCTGTCCCAGGTCCAGGTCGCGGGATAGGCGACCTCTTCGATCACCGCGATGGCCTCGCCCTGATAGCTCTCGTTGCCGACGGTGCGCTTGCCGCGGTAACCGCTGCGATAGCGCAGGAAGTTGCTCCACAGCAGCCCGGCCGCCTCCCAGCGGGTCTGGGTCGCCAGGCGTGCGGTCCAGGGACGGTTGAACGAGGTCGCCGGCAGCTCCCAGGTGCGCATCAGCTTGCCCTGGTAGCGCACCCAGGTTTCGAAGGTTTCGCTGTAGACGGTCTCGTAGTCGGTGTAGTTGCGGCGAACGTCGGTGTAGTCGAACGCGGCCTCGGCGGTGGTGACGGCGGGGCCCCAGCGCAGCGGCTGCGCCGGCGCCAGGCTGGCGGTATAGGTCTGGCTGCGGCTGCGGCCGCGGTTGTCGTAGCGATTGACGCGGGTGTCGTAGAAGCCGCTGTCGTCGGTGTTGACGATGGTCTGGCGCAACACTTCGTCGCGGTTGTCGCGGCGCACGTACTTCAGGCTCAGGTCCAGCCCGGCCCAGCGCTGATTCCAGCCCAGCGCCAGTTCGTCGCCGTAAGGCACGCGCAGGCGGTCGAAGCGGTAATCGGCTGGGGACACGCGCACATCGCGCCAGATCAGGTCGGCGCCGCGCCGCTGTTCCAGTTGCAGGCGCTCGCGGCCTTCGCGCAACTTGTAGGCGAAGATGTTGCGGCCGTAGTAACGGTTGACGCCGGCGGTCAGCAAGGTGTCGCGGTCGCCGAACACGTCCCAGGACGCCGCCAGCCGCGGCGCGACGGTGGTGCGGCCCATCAGGCTGTCGCCGTCCACGCGCACGCCCGGGCGCAGGCTCCAGCGGCCCAGGCGCAGGTCGTCCTGGGCGAACACCGCCCATTCGCGGTTGTCGACGCTGAAAGCGCCCTCGCGATAGAGGTTGCGGCGGGTGAAGTACTGGCCGCGGCCCTTGATCACGCCGCTGCCGGTGGCGTCCACCGGCGCCAGCGAACAGCCGTCGCGATCGACGCCGCCGTTGGCCGCGGTGCAGGTCAAGGTCGCGACGGGCGTGAGGTAACTGTAATGATCGTTGAGGCGGTGGTACTCGGCGTTGCGGTCGCGGTATTCCAGGCCGAACTGCAGGCGGTGCTCGCCGCGGCCCAGACGCAGCGGCTCGCGCTCGAGCACGAGCTTGTAACCCAGGTTGCGGTTGCGCTGGTCGATATTGCCCCAACTGCCCTCGGCGCTGAGCGTGGTCACGCCCCAGTCCATCTCGCTGGACCGCGCCCAGGACTTCCAGTAATCGGTCTGGCTCCGGCGCGAACTGTCCAGGTCGCTGTAGCTCAGGGTGTTGCGCCAAGTCCAGTCGCCGCGCTGGTAGTTGACGCGCGCGCTGGCGACCGGGCCGCCTTGCTTGAGGTCGTAATACCCGTTCTTGGCGTTGACGATGAAATAGCGCTCGTCGGTCGGGGCGTAGTTGACGCTGGCGCTGATCTCCAGACCGTCGCCGTCGTTCCAGTCGGCGCGCAGGCTGGCGCTGGTGTTCTCGCGCACCTGCTCCTTCTCGTTTTCGTCGGTCGGACTGTTGCGGCCGGCGGTGTAGCCGCGCAGCGGAATCACCGAACGCAGGCGCGAGACCGTGCCGGACAGGCCCAGGCCGTTGCGGGTGCGGCCTTCCAGAGTGGCGCGCAGTTGGTATTTGTCGTAGCGCGGCTGCAGCGATTCGGTCGAGGACTGCTCGAAATTCTGCACGGCCGGCGCGACGATGTGGGTTTCGTTCCAGACCGAACGCTGCATGCGCGCGACCACGCTGCCGGAGAACGCGTCGCGCGCGCGCCGGCTCTCGGCCTCGACCACGCCGCCGCTGAAGCCGCCGTAGGACGCCGGCACATTGCTGTCGTAGACGGTCAGCGTGCCGATCTGGCTGGCGTCCAGGGCGATGCCCTGGCTGTGGCTGGGCACGTCGATGATGCTGGCGGCCAGGGTCGAGCCGCCCGGCGCGGTGTCGTTGTTGAAGCTGGCGCCGTCGAGCACGAACGCGTTCTGGTAGTACAGCCCGCCGTTGATGCTGATGTCGGCCGGGCGGATCTCGCCCATGTTGCGCGAGGTCGCGGCGGTGTCGTCGAACTGCACGCTGGGATTGATCCGCAGCAGGGTGCCGATGTCGCCGTTGCCGCGGATCTGTTCGTCGATGTAGCGGCGGTCCAGGCTCATGCCTTCCTGGTACGGGAACAGGCGTTGGCCGATGACCTTGAGTGGATCGTAGGTGTAGATGGACGGCGCCGGTGCGGCGTCGTCGGGGGCCGCAGTGGGCGCGACAGCGGCGACGGGGGCTTGTGGGGTTTCTGCGGCGCGCAGCGATCCGGCCGACAGCGCCAGGCCGATGGCCAGGGTCAGGCGATTCATCGAGTTCTCACGGTAGGTTTGCCGGCTTCCGGTCGGAAGTCGGTCTGCTGGCGTGAGAACTGCGAGAGCCCCTTGTTGCTCGCTGTGATTATCGTCGCAGTCGAAGCTGAATGAGTCAACCTGTGTTCATGTGCGGGTCGCGCTCATGCGCCGGCGCGGCGGCGCAACGGATCCGCTAGCGAGGCGAACGCTCGAACGAAAACAACCGCGCCAGCGGATGCGCGCGCCGTTCGATCCGCGCCCGCAGCAGCCCGGCGCCGATCATGCTGTAGGTGATGCCGTTGCCGCCGTAGGCCATGGCGAACAGCACGCGCGGGCCGTACTGCGCATGCGCGCCGAACCAGGGCAGGCCGTCGGCGGTTTCGGCGAAGGTGCCGGCCCAGGCGAACGCCGGTTGCAGACGCAGGCGTTCGAAGCGTTGCTGTACCTGGCGGACCAGACGGTTGGCGCGCGATTGCACGCGGCGGTCGCGGCGCGCCGGCAGGTCGATCGCGTCGTCGCAGCCGCCGACCACCAGGCGGCCGTCGCCGGTGCTGCGCAGATACAGATATGGACGCGCCGATTCCCACACCATGGTCGCGCGCAGCGCCTGCAACTCGTCCTCGTGCAGCGGATCGGTGACGAAGGCGTAGCTGCTGCGGTTGCGCGCCAGCGGCTGGTCGATCCAGCGCTGGCCGGCATAACCGGCCGCGACGACGACATGGCCGGCGCGCACGCGCATGCCGTCGGCGGTGCGCAGTTCGACGCCGCGAGACTTGGCCTGAAGATGCTCGACGCAGGTGCGGTCGTAGACCTGGCCGCCGCGCCGGCGCAGGCGCGCGAGCAGGCGCGAGGTCATGCGATAAGGGTCCACCGCCGCCGCGCATTCGCTGAGCATCGCGCCGGGCGCGCGCAGGCCGTAGTCGGCGGCCAGCTCGTCGGCTTCCAGCCAGCGCAGCGCCAGACCGTGGCGAACGCGCAATGCGGCCTCCTCGCGCAGCAGCGGCAGATGACTGCTGCGGCTGGCGTAGTACAGGCTGCGTTGGCGGCGGAAATCGACATCGCGCAGTTCGGCGGCGACCTCGCCCAGGCGCTCCACCGCCGCGGCGCAGGCGCGATAGGCCAGGGCCGCGTTGCGCTCACCAAAGCGCTGGCTCAGTTCGATCAGATGGGTGTCGATCTCGTACTGCAGCAGCGCCGTGCTCGCCGCGGTGCTGCCCCAGGCGATGTCGCGCTGTTCCAGCACCGCCACCTCGTGGCCGTGCGCGGCCAGCTCGTCGGCGATCAGCGCGCCGCTGATGCCGCCGCCGATCACTGCGATCTCGCAGTCCAGGTCTTGCTGCAGACGCGGGAAGGCGTGCATCAGGCCGTTGCGGATCGCCCAGAACGGATAGCCGCTTTTGAGATCCATGACGTCGCCGGACGGGAAGGGAAGGCCAGCTAAACCGCGGCGGCGTGTGCGTGAGGTGATACGCGCGTGTTTCTCGCCCAATGCGTAGCGGTTCGCATCCGCTTAATGCGGACGCAGACCCGGCGCGCGACAGCCGCACGCGCCGATCTGCCATCATCGCGGCCTGACCACGCCGGACCGAGGACACGCCCATGAAACTGCTGCTGGCCGGCGCGACCGGCCTGGTCGGAAGCCACGCGCTGCGGCTGGCGCTGGCCGATCCGGCGATCGAACGGGTGATCGCGCCCACGCGCCGCGCGCTGCCGCCGCATCCCAAGCTGGACGCGCCGCAGATCGACTGGGACGCGCTGCCGCCCGACGCGCCGTGGTGGCGGGTCGACGCGGTGGTCTGTGCGCTCGGCACGACGATGCGCGCGGCCGGTTCGCGCGAGGCCTTCCGCAAGGTCGACTTCGATTACCCGTTGGCGCTCGCGCAGGCCGCGCACCGCGCTGGCGCCCGAACTTACGCGCTCAACTCCGCGCTCGGCGCCGATGCCGGCTCGCGGGTGTTCTACAACCGGGTCAAGGGCGAACTGGAGCAGGCGCTGGCCGGGGTCGGCTTCGACTCGCTGACCTATGTGCGGCCGGGCCTGATCGGCGGCGAGCGCGCGCAATCGCGCCCCGGCGAGGCCGCCGCGAGCGCGGTGTTGCGCACGCTCGGGCCGCTGCTGCCGCGGCGCTGGCGGATCAACCCGGCGCCGCACATCGCCCAGGCCTTGCTCGATGCCGCGCTGCGCGCGCAGCCGGGCGTGCATGCGGTCGGCTCCGAGCGATTGGTCTGAGCGCGCCGAACCGCCAAGGCGCCGACGCAGCGCCCATCGCTTCGACGCACCGCCCGATGCCTCAACGCGGCAGTTGCTTGACCAACTCGACGAAGTTGCGCGCCGGCGCCGAATCCAGCTCCGGCAACTGCGCCAGCGCCAGCCGCGCGATCGGCTGCAACCCGGCGATGTCGCGATAGACGATGCCGGGCAGGGCGAAGCGGCGCATCGCCTCGGGCACGATCGCCACGCCCAGCTCGGCCGCCACCAGCGCCAGCGACGAGGCCAGCTGCGGCGCGTGCTGGCCGATGCGCGGCTCGAAACCGGCGCGGCGGCAGGCGCCGAGGATCGCCTCGTGCAGGGTCGGGCCGACGTTGCGCGGGGTCAGGATCAACGCGTCGTCGCGCAGCTCGGTCAGCCGGATCGACTTGCGCCGGCCGTCGCGCACCGCCGCGTGGCTGAGCGGCAGCGCGGCGATCATCGGTTCGTCCAGCAGCGCGTGCAGCAGCACGCCTTCGTTCTCGCTGCCGTCGTGGCGCAGGAAGGCCAGATCCAGGCTGCCGTCGCGCAGCTTGGCCGACAGGTGCGCGCTGTTGTCTTCCTCCAGGGTCAGTTCCACTTCGCCGTAGCGGCGGCGGAACTCGCGGATCGCCTGGGTGGTGAGCGGGGTGAGGATCGCCGAGGAGGTGAAGCCCAGGCGCAGCGCGCCGGTTTCGCCGCGCGCGGCGCGTTGGGCCTGACGCACCGCCGCGGCGGCCTGCTCGGGCAGGCTGCGCGCGCGTTCGAGGAAGGCGCGGCCGGCTTCGGTGAGTTCGGCGCCGTGCGGGACGCGGTGGAACAGGCGCGCGCCGATCTCGTTTTCCAGATCGCGGATCTGCTGGCTCAGCGGCGGCTGGGCGATGCCCAGGCGCTCGGCGGCGCGGGTGAAATTGCCTTCCTCGGCGACGGCAAGGAAGTAGCGGATATGGCGCAGTTCCATCGGGGCCTCGGGCGCAGTCGGCGGTGACGGTCCGGTAAAAGCGTTGGTATCTGTAAAAAGTATCAGAGACCGCTGTTTCATATATTGGACGAATGAAGCGCGCAGCGCCATCCTGGCGCCCATGAGCACGACTCCCGTCATGGCCCCATGCACCGCGGCCCCTGGTTCCGCGGCGCCGCCGCATCCCGGCATCGAACGCGGCAGCGCGGCGTACCGCCGCGCCAACCTCGCCCTGTTCCTGGCCGGTTGCTCGACTTTTTCGCTGCTGTATTGCGTGCAGCCGTTGCTGCCGGAATTCGCCCGCGACTTCGGCCTGAGCCCGGCCAGCAGTTCGCTGGCGCTGTCGCTGAGCACCGCGGCGCTGGCGGTGGCGATCTTCGCCGTCGGTGCGCTGTCGCAGCAGGTCGCGCGGCGGCGGCTGATGTTCGCCTCGATGGTGTTGGCGGCGGTCTGCAACCTGCTCGCCGCAGCCGCGCCGAATTGGCCGCTGCTGCTGTTGGCGCGGTTGGCCGAAGGCGCCTTGCTCGGCGGCGTGCCGGCGGTGGCGATGGCCTACTTGGCCGAGGAAATGGACGCGCGCCATCTCAGCGGCGCGATGGGCTTGTACGTGGCCGGCACCGCGTTCGGCGGGATGATGGGGCGGGTCGGCATGGGCCTGCTGGTCGAATCCGCCGACTGGCGCACGGCGATGGCCGCGATCGGCGCGGTCGGCCTGGTCGCGGCGTTCGGTTTCGCCGCGCTGCTGCCGCAGTCGCGCCGGTTCGTGCCGCAGCGCGGTTTCGTGCTGCAGCGGCACCTGCGCGCCTGGGGCGCGCAACTGCGCCATCCGGGACTGCTGCGGCTGTTCGCGGTCGGTTTCGTGCTGACCAGCGTGTTCGTGGCCTTGTTCAACTACGTCGGCTTCCGTCTGGCCGGCGCGCCTTACCTCCTGGGCCCGGGCCGGATCAGCCTGATCTTCCTGGCCTATGTGTTCGGCATGTTCTCCTCGCCGCTGGCCGGGCGCCTGGCCGACCGCTACGGCGGGCGTTGGCCGCTGGCGGCGGGCATGGCGCTGATGGCGCTCGGCGCGCTGGTCACGTTGGGTTCGTCGTTGGTGGCGATCGTCGCCGGCATCAGCCTGGTCACGTTCGGTTTCTTCGTCGGCCACAGCGTCGCCAGCGCCTGGGTCGGGCGTCTGGCCGGTGCCGACAAGGGCCATGCCTCTTCGCTGTACCTGCTGTTCTATTACTTCGGCTCCAGCATCACCGGCCCGCTTGGCGGCTGGGCCTGGCAGCACGGCGGTTGGGGCGGCGAGGTCGCTTTGACCGCGACGCTGGCTTTGCTGGGTATCGTGTTGGCGATCCAGGTCGAAGGCAGAGGGCAAGCGCGTGGGGTATGAATCGTCCGGACGGCCGCCGCTGCTGTTGCTGCCGGGATTGCTGTGCGACGAGGAACTGTGGCGCGAGCAGGTGCGCGACCTGGCCGCTGTGGCCGACATCGGCGTGGCCGACCTGACCCAGGACGACAGCGTCGCCGGCATGGCCGCGCGGGTGCTGGCCGCGGCGCCGCCGCGCTTCGCCTTGGCGGGGCTGTCGATGGGCGGCTACGTCGCGTTCGAAATCCTGCGCCAGCAGCCAGAACGGGTGAGCAAGCTGGCGTTGTTCGACACCAGCGCCGCGCCGGACTCGCCGCTGCGCGCGATGCAGCGCCGCGCCGGCCTGCGCCTGCTCGACCGCGGCCGTTTCGCCGGCGTGACCCAGCAACTGCTGCCGACCCTGGTGCATGCTCGGCATGTCGACGGCCCGGTCGGCGCGCAGGTGCGGGCGATGGCCCAGCGCGTCGGCGCGCAGGCCTATCGGCGCCAGCAGACCGCGATCCTGCAGCGGCCGGACTCGCGGCCGCTGCTGGCCGCCATCGACGTGCCAACCTTAATCGCGGTCGGCGAAGACGATCAACTGACGCCGCCGGCCGCGGCCGAGGAGATGCATCGCGGCATCGCCGGCTCGGTGCTCGAACGCATCCCCGACTGCGGGCATTTGCCGACCCTGGAAACGCCGCAGCTCGCCACCGAACTGCTGCGCCGCTGGCTGGCGTGGTGAAACGCTTGCGAACGACCGACTTTTCCAAAGGATCCGCACGATGAGCGAACTGTCTGCGAACGAACTGGCCGCGCTGGCGCGCCTCAACGACTTGCGCGCGCAAGCCGCAGCGGGCGCGCAGGTCGACGAACTGGAAGCGCAGTTCGCCCGCGCCTACGCGGCCGGTCATCGGCTGGCGGTGTACGGCACGCTGGCGCCGGGCCAACCCAATCACCATCACCTCAGCGATCTGGCCGGCGAGTGGATCGGCGGCGGCGCGGTCACCGGGACGCTGGAGGCGCTGGGCTGGGGCGCGGACATGGGTTTTCCGGCGCTGCGCTGGTCGCCGGACGGCGCCGAGGTCGGGGTGCAGTTGTTCGTCTCGAAGGAACTGCCCGCGCATTGGCCGAGACTGGACGAGTTCGAGGGCGAGCAATACCTGCGCATGCTGGTGCCGGTGCGCTTCGCCGACGGACGCGTCGAAGTGGCCAATCTTTACGCTGCGCATCCTGCGGCGGGCTGAAGCCGCAGCGCGGGGGCGCGCGCCGCCGCGCGGGCGGGCGAGGGCGGTCTAAACGCTAGGTCGCGATCCGACACAGGGTCGGATACGGAAACGCCGGCCTAGCGCCGGCGTTTCCAGATCGCGATTGCCGCGTTGAAGGTCAGTGCTTCATCGCATGCTTGCGCTGGCTCATCTCGCGATGGCTTTCGCGCACCTGCGGCAGCAGCCGTTCGACGGCGGCCCGCGCCGACGGCGCGACGTTGGGATCGCCCTGGACCTCGTTGAAGGCCTTGAGCAGGCGATCCTCGGATTCCTCCAGTTCGGCTACGTAGCCGTAGCGAGTGTCGCCGAGCGCGGCGCGCACGCGGCCGTAGACTTCCTGCATCGAGCCGACGAAGGTGCCGCTACTGGCGGGCTCGCCGCCGACCGCGGCGACCTCGGTGCTGAGTTGCTGGACGATCGCGCCCTTGGCGGTGGACATGCGCAGGAACGTGCCGGCCAGTTCGGTGTCGCCGACCTTCTTCGCCGCCTCGGCGTAGAAATGCTCGCCGTCGCGGGCGATCTGGATCAGATCGTTGAGGCTGTGCTCGGTCTTCTTGTCGGTCATCGCCGTCTCCTGTGGAGGCTGGGAAAGAGGCCGACGCTGTGCGCATCGGTTGAGTCCACTATCCGAGCCGCGGCATTAAACAGCCGTGACCTGCGAGTGAGGACGCGCGAGAGCGCATCGCGCCTTCGTCATCGCGCGCTAACAACGGGTTTACTGCGTCTGCACGCAGAGCGCGGCCGCATCACCGGCCGCTTACGCGGCGGCGGCTACACAGGACGCGAACCCGAACGGACCTGCACACATGCACTGGATGGCCCAGTTGTGGGTGGTCGGCGGCGCGGCCTATGCGATGTTGCTCGGCGGCGCCATCGGCTTCGAACGCGAACTCAGGAACCGGCCCGCGGGTTTCCGCACCCACATGCTGGTGGCGGGCGCGTCCTCGTTGTTGATCGGCATGGGCCTGCTGGCGATCGGCGATCCTCGTTTCCGCGCGCCGTTCCTGATCAACATGGACCCGATGCGCCTGGTCGAGGCGGTGGTGGCGGGCGTGTCGTTCATCGGCGCCGGCACCATCTTCGCCTGGCGCGGCGGGCGCGACGTCGCCGGCATCACCACCGCGGCGTCGTTGCTGATGGCCGCGGTGATCGGCGCCTGCACCGGCTTGCGCTATCACGTGCTGGCGCTGGCCGCCGCCGCGCTGACCTTGCTGGTGCTTGCGGCGCTCAAGGCGGCCGAGCGGCGGCTTGGGTTCGCGGCCAAGTCCGCGAGCGAGGCAGCGCCCGAAGACTAACGCCGCTGACGCTCAAGGCCGGCGTCGGCGCAGGAACGCCAGCGTCGCGCGCTCCCACTGGCGATCGCTGGACGGCGTGCGCGCCGGCAGGCGCAGGCGGCCTTCGCGCCAGGCCTGCAGCACCGCCGGATGCAGGTAGGATGCGCGGCAGACCGCCGGCGTATTGCGCAGCATCTGCGCGACTTCGGCCACCGCCTGATTCTCGATCCGCGCGATCGCGCGCGCGTTGGGACGGCCGTCGCGGTGCGGCGGCGGCAATTCGGTCAACGCGAGCCGGCGGAACGCGCTCGCGGTCGCGCCCCAGGTGCGGAAATCCTTGGCGGTGAATTCCGCGCCCATGATCTCGCGCAAGTAGTCGTTGACGTCGCCCGAATCCACCGCCTGGCGCCGGCCGTCGTCGTCGAGATATTGGAACAGCGCCTGTCCGGGCAACTGCTGGCAGCGCCGCACCAGCCGCACCAGGTTGGCGTCGTCGAGTTCGATCTGCTGGCGCTGCCCGCCCTTGCCGCGGAAGCTCAAGTGGGCGCGGCCGCCGCGCAGGAAGCGGATGTGGCGGTTGCGCAGCGTGGTCAGGCCGAACGAGCCGTTGCTGCGCTGGTACTCGTCGTTGCCGACCCGGATCAGGGTATGCGCCATCACCGCCACCACGATCGCCAGCACCCGTTCGCGCGGCAGCCCGGGCCGCGCCAGATCGGCGCGCACCCGCCGGCGCAGCGCGGGCAGGGCGGCGGCGAAGGCGAGCATGCGTTCGAACTTGCCCAGGTCGCGTTGTTCGCGCCAGCGCGGGTGGTAGCGGTATTGCTTGCGCCCGCGCGCGTCGCGTCCGGTCGCCTGCAGGTGGCCGCGCGGATCGGCGCAGATCCACACGTCGGTGTAGGCCGGCGGGATCGCCAGTGTGCGGATGCGCTCGAGCTGGCGCGGCGAGCGCAACGGCCGGCCGCGAGCATCGCGGTAGGCGAAGCCGCGGCCGGCGCGGCGGCGGCTGAAGCCGGGCTCGCCGTCGTCGACGTAGCGCAGCCCGGCGCCGCGCGCGCTGCGGCGGGCGTTGCGGTCGCTGGGAGGAGGCGAGGCCATGCGCCAGTGATACGGGGCGCCGCGTCAACGCAGCAACAAGAAAATCCGCGATGGCGTCGCGACCGGCTTCGCGTTTAGGCGGGATTGCGGACTCGCGCAAGCCTGCTATTGCGATCCGTTCTCATTTGCTATGATGCGCCGCGTCAGCCGCTGCACCTGCAGTCAGCCAATCGTTTTCAACGGGCCGACTCTCGTGTACGCAGAAGGATCTCTGCGCGCTTTCGCGCGTTCTCCGCTTTCCCTTTCCCTCGCTGTGGTGCTGGCGCTGCCGTTCGCGGCGCAGGCGGCCGAGCTCGCGGCTGCAGAGGCCGCGCCGGCCGAAGCCGCCGACGCGCAGACCCTCGACACCGTCCGGGTCAACGCCTACCGCACCACCACCCATTCCCAGGGCGCGACCAAGACCGACGCGCCGATCGCGCAGACGCCGCAGTCGATCGCGGTGATCGCGCGCGAAGAGCTCGACGCGCGCGGCGTGCAGAACCTCAACGAGGCCATGCGCTACGTCGCCGGCGTGTCGCTGGAAAGCAGCGGCATCGACAACCGCGTCGACGATTTCCGCATCCGCGGCTACGACGCCGGCAGCTGGAGCAACAACGTCACCCTCGACGGTCTGCGCGCGCCGCAGGGCGGGCAGTGGAACCGGACCATGTTCGATACCTGGAACCTGGAACGGGTCGAAGTGCTCAAGGGCCCGTCGGCGGTGATGTACGGCCAGGTCGCGCCCGGCGGCATGGTCAACCAGGTCAGCAAGACGCCCACGCCCGGCCAGCAGCAGGTGCTGCAACTGGGCCTGGACGGCCACGGCCAGTACAGCGCGGCCTTCGATGTCGGCACCGGCAGCGGCGGCGACGCGCACCTGGTGCGGCTGGTCGGCCTGTACCGCGACGGCGACACCCAGATCGACCACACCGAGCAGAAGCACTGGTTCCTCGCGCCCAGCTACACCTGGCAGATCGCCGAGCGCACCCGCCTGACCTTGCTGGGCCTGTACCAGAAGGACGACGGCGGCTCGACCTATCAGTTCCTGCCGATGGACGGCACCCTGCGGCCCACCCGCTACGGCCGGATGAAGAACACCACCTTCATCGGCGAGCCGAGCTGGAACACCTACGACCGCACCCTGTGGACCGCGGGCTGGCTGTTCGAGCACGGCTTCAACGAGAACTGGACGCTGAGCCAGAGCGCGCGCCGCACCCACGTCGATTCGCTGTATCGCGGCGTCATCACCCTGGGCGCGCTGAACGCCGACGGCCGTACCCAGAACCGCCGCGCCACCTACGGCGACGGCGATTCCGACGGCGACACCATCGATACCCGGATCCAGGGCAAGTTCGTCACCGGCGCGATCGCGCACACGCTGCTGTTCGGCGTGGACTGGCAGAAGGCCGATTGGGTCGGCGGGCGCGGGTCGATGAACAATCCGGCGCCGATCGACATCTTCCATCCGGTCTACACCGGCTACACCCCGGTGGTGCGTTCGGTCGGCCTGTCGCGCGGCACCAACGAGCAGACCGGCGCCTACCTGCAAGACCAGATGGCGTTCGGCAACTGGCGCGTGCTGCTCGGCGGCCGTTACGACCGCACCGACGACGACACCGCCACCGCGACCCGCACCGTCGCCACCGGCGCGGTTACGCCGTGGGTGCGCACGCGGCTGAAGAACGACGCCTTCACCGGCCGCGCCGGCGTGCTGTACGCCGCGCCGAACGGCTGGTCGCCGTACCTGAGCTATGCCGAGTCGTTCCAGCCGGCGACCACCGACATCAACCAGAGCTACACGCGCACGCCGTTCGACCCGATCACCGGCAAGCAATGGGAGGGCGGGGTGAAGTTCCAGCCGTCGAGCTTCGACGGCCTGATCACGCTGTCGGCCTACGACCTGCGCCAGGAAAATATCCTGGTCGACGATCCCGACCCGACCCACGTCAACTGCGGCGCCAGCGGCGCGCTGCGCTGCCAGGCGCAGAGCGGCGAAGGCCGCGTGCGCGGCGTCGAGCTGGAAGCGCGGGTGACTCCGCTGGAAGGCTTCAGCATCATCGGCGCGGCCTCGCGCATGGATTCCGAACTCACCCGCGGCGCGCCCGAACTGCGCGGCAAGCAGTTGGCGCAGGTGCCGGAATGGACCGCGACCGCATGGCTGGACTACACCTTCCACGCCGGCGCGCTGGAAGGCCTGGGCCTGGCCGCGGGCGTGCGCTACAGCGGCGAGAGCTACGGCGACAGCGCCAATCTCTACCGCATCCCGTCCTACACCGTGTTCGACGCGGCGATCCGCTACCGTGTCGACACCGGCAACGGCCCGGCGACCCAGTTCGCGCTCAACATCGGCAACTTCAGCGACAAGACCTACATCTCCACCTGCGGCAGCGTGGCTTCGTGCTACTACGGCAGCGGCCGCACCGTGGTCGCCAGCGTACGCCTGAGCTGGTGATGCACACCGCCGCGAACGCCCCGATGCCTACCTGTAGGAGCGGCGCAAGCCGCGACCGCGGGGCGTCCGTTCGCGGCGGAAGCGCCGGCGTGTGGCGGGTGCGGCAATGGCCTGCGTGCGTTTCCTCGGCGGCTGCGATTACCGCGTCGCGGCTCGCGCCGCTCCTACAGGGCGCGACCGCAGCGACGATGACTACCTGTAGGAGCGGCGCAAGCCACGACAGCGGGGCGTCCGTTCGCGGCGAAGGCTCCGGCGGGTGGCGGTTGCGGCAATGGCCTGCGTGCGTTTCCTCGGCGCCTGCGATTGCCGCGTCGCGGCTCGCGCCGCTCCTACAGGGCGCGGCCGCAGCGACGATGATTACCTGTAGGAGCGGCGCAAGCCGCGACCGCGGGGCGTCCGCTCGCGGCGGAAGCGTCGGTGTGCGGTGGATAGGGCAATCGCCCGCGTGCATTTCCTCGGCGTTTGCGTCTACCGCGTCGCGGCTCGCGCCGCTCCTACAGGGAGCGGTGCGATGAATCCTTGGTGGGTGGTGCCGGCGATGGCATTCGGCGTACTGGGTGCGTGGGGGTTGTATCTGGCTTCGCCGCAACAGCAGTGGCGCGCTACGCCGGTGCGGGCATGGCTTGGGGCAGGGTGCGCGTTGCTGTCGCTGGCGTTGTTGTGGCCGGCGCTGGGGGCGGCCGCGGCGGTGGCGATGTGGCTGACGGTGTTGATGCTGGTCGCGACCTTGGCGCCGTTTCTCGGGGCCTGGCGCGCGCGTCGGTGCGGGGGCGGGCGATGAGCGGCGAACGCGAACGGCTGCAGAGCCGGCATTGGTTCGGTAAGGGCTCGGCCGGGTTGCTCCTCGGTTTCGGCCTGGCCCTGGCGCTGTCGGGGTTGTTCGCGTGGTGGGGGCCGGGCGCGGTCGATGGCGACGGCGGCCGCATCCAGTTCGTGATGTGGCTGATCGCGCCGCTGTGGTGCGCGGTGTTTTCGCTGGTGTTCCTGTTCCGCAGCAGCGCGCGCGCGTGGCTGTGGCTGGGGCTGGCGAACGCGCTGGCGTTCGGCGCGCTGGCGCTGACGCGGGCGGCGATGGTTTAGACGGGCAGGGACGGGCGATGAAGATCCGCAGCGATATCGTCAAGGTCTACAAGGACGTGCACATCTGGGCCGGCATCGTGGCCGGGCTGATGCTGTTCGTGGCCTTCTACGCCGGCGCCATCACCATGTTCGAAAAGCCGCTGGAGCGCTGGGCGACGCCGCCCGCGGCCTTGACGCCGCCGGTGCCGCTGGAGCGCGCCGAGGAGTTGCTGCAGGCGACGATCGCCGCGCATCCGCAGGCGGCGCGGCGCTATCTGCTGATGGTGGAGACCTCGGCCGACCTGCCGGCGCGGGTGGTGTGGCGCGAGCCCGGCGCCAAGCGCCGCGAGTTCGTCGAGCACGGCGCCAGCTTCGGCCCCGGCGGCGAACTGCAGACCCAGCGCCTGAGCAAGGCGCCCGTCGCGCAGTGGATCGACACCTTGCACCAGCGCGTCGGCCTGCCGTTCGCCGATCCGCTGGCGCGCTGGCTGATGGGCGCGGTATCGCTGCTGTATGCGCTGGCCCTGGTCTCCGGCCTGATCGTGGTGCTGCCGACCCTGGCCAAGGATCTGTTCGCGCTGCGCATCGGCAAGAACATCAAGCGATTGTGGCTGGACGTGCACAACGCGCTGGGCATCGTCAGCCTGCCGTTCCATCTGATCATGGCCTTGACCTGCGTGGTGTTCGCTTTCCACGACGAGTTCTACGACGCGCAGGACAAGGCAGTCTACGCGCAAGGCATCCAATGGGGCAGCGCGGAGGGCTCCGCCGCGCCGGCGCCGGGCGCCGCGCCGTTGCCGGCCGCCGAACTGCTGCGCCGGGTCGAACGGCAACTGCCGGGTTTTCGCGTGTTCGGCTTCGAATTCGAACAGCGCGACGGGGTATTGCAGGCCACCGTCACCGGCCTGGATACGCGCTACGGCACCCGCGCGCGCACCTACGCTTCGAGCCATCTGGATCCGTACACCGGCACGGTCGATCCGCACGATCTGCCCGGCCACCAGGGCGGCTGGGATGCGGCGGTCAATACCTTCTTCATGCTTCACTTCGGCAGCTTCGGCGGCAACACGGTGCGCTGGATGTATCTGCTGCTCGGCCTGGCCGGCGCGGCGCTGTTCTATACCGGCAACCTGTTGTGGATCGAATCGCGGCGCAAGAAAGACCGCGGCCAGGGCGGCGCGACCCAGACCCGCGCGGCGCGCGCCTTGTCGTGTCTCACCATCGGCGTGAGCCTAGGGTGCGTGGCCGGCATCTCGGCGACGCTGGCGGCGACCAAGTGGCTGCCGGCGCGGGTCGACGACCTGGCCGAGTGGCACCAGGGCATCTACTACGCGGTGTTCGTCGCCGCGCTCGGCTGGGCCTGCGTGCGCGGCGCGGCGCGCGGCGCGGTCGAACTGGCGTGGCTGTGCGCAGCGCTGACCCTGGCGATTCCGCTGTCGAGCCTGGCCGGCGTGTGGGGCCTGGGCGGGGCGTGGAATCACGGCGGCATGGGCGCGGTCGTCGATGTCGCGGCGTTGGCCGCGGTGCCGGCGTTCGCGCTGATCGCGCTGCGCACGCGCCGGCGCATGGCGCGCGGACACGCCGACAGCGTGTGGGCGGCGGGCGGGGCGGGGACCGCGGCGGTGCGCTCGGAAGAGGTGCAGCATGCACAGGCCTGATCAGATGTCGAACCAACCCAAGGTTGCGCGCTTGCGCATGCTGGCTTTCGCGGCCGCGTTCGCGCTGTGCGCGTTCGCCGCGCCTACGTTCACGCAGCCCGATCCGAATCAACGCACCGGCACGACCGTGGCCGATGCGCCGTCGCCGCATTACCGCTTCGACAGCTTCGTGGTGAGTTCGGCCGACGGCCGGCAGCGCTGGCGGGTCCGCCTCGGCATCCCGCGCCAGCGTGCGCCCACGCACGGCTTCGCCGCGCTGTACCTGCTCGACGGCAACGCCGCGCTGATGGAGTTCGACGCCGAACTGCTCGCACAACTGGCGCGCGGCCGGGCGCCGGTGCTGGCCTTCGTCGGCTACGACAACGACCTGCGCATCGACAGCGCCGCGCGCACCCGCGACTACACGCCAAGCGCGGTCGAAGACCCGGCCGGCGCCGGCCCGCGCGGCGGCGGCGCCGAGGCCTTCGCCCGCGTCCTGGTCGAACGCATCCAGCCGCAAGTGCGGCGGCGCGCGCGCATCGACCGCTCGCATGAGGCGCTGTGGGGCCATTCGCTCGGCGGACTGTTCGTGCTGGACCTGCTCTACACCCGCGGCGATGCGTTCGTGCAGTGGTTTTCCGCCAGCCCGTCGCTATGGTGGGACGGCGGGCGCGAGCTGGGCGAACCCGAGCAGCGCTTCCTGCGCGAACCGTTGCGGCGGCCCGCGCAGGTGACGATCCTGCAGGGCGGACGCGAACGCGAGGCGCGCGCGCCGGCCAAACCAGGCGACGAGGCGCGCGCCGCCGCGCAGCGCGCGCGCATCGCCGCAGTGCCGGCCGACGCCGCCCGGCAACTGGCTTCGCGATTGCAGGCCAAGCCCGGGGTGACGGCGTGTTATCGCGAGTTCGCCGAACTCGGCCACGGCCCGATGCTGCGCGCCTCGGTGCGCGCGGCGGCGCTGGCGTTGGCGGCCGATCCGGCGCAAGCCTGCGCGGCCGAAAGCGGCGAATCGGCCGCGCCGATGGAACGCTGAAGCGCGGCGCAGGCCGGCTTGTTGGTGCCCACGCGCAGGCATAAGCTCGCCGGACCCGCAGGCGGCCGCTCGCGCTTGCGCGGCTTCCGGCTCCCCCATTGGAATCCCCATGACCCGCCATTCGCTTTCCGTGCTCATCGCCGCCGTGCTGGCCAGCGCAGCGCTCGCGGCTTGTTCGCGCCCGCCGGCCGACGCCGCATCGGCCGCCGCGCCTGCTGCCCAGCCCGCCGCGGCCGAAACCGCCAAGCCGGCCGAACCCGCGCCCGCAGACCCGGCCCAGGCGCCGCAATTCTTCGCTTTCAGCATCGGCAAGCTCGCCGCCGCGGCGGTCAAGGACGGCGACATCGACGTCGCCAACGACGGCAAGACCTTCGGCGTCGGCCGTCCGCCCGCTGATGTGGCGGTCCTGCTCAGCGCCAACGGCCAGCCCACCGACGTCGTGCACCTGAGCATCCAGCCGCTGTTGGTGCGCAGCGGCGAGCGGGTGTTGCTGTTCGACACCGGCGCCGGCAACGCCTCCTTCGCCCGCGCCGGCCGCTTGCCGGCCGCGCTGACGGCCAGCGGCACGACCCCGGACCAGGTCACCGACATCTTCATTTCCCACGCCCATCCCGACCACATCGGCGGCCTGCTGACGCCGGCCGGCGCGCTGGCCTTCGCCAACGCCGCGATCCACCTGTCGGCGCCGGAGTGGGCTGCGCTGCAGGCCGACAAAGACAGCGCCAAGCTGGTCGCGGCGATCGCGCCGAAGGTGCAGGCCTTCGCGCCGAACGCCGAACTGGTGCCGGGCACGGTCAAGGCGGTGGCGATCGAAGGCCATACCCCGGGCCACAGCGCCTACGAGATTTCCTCCGGCGACGATCGCCTGCTGTATATCGGCGACGCAGCGCACAGTTCGATCGTTTCGGTGCAGCACCCGGAATGGACGATCCAGTTCGACCGCGACGCACCCAAGGCCGAGGCCAGCCGCCGCGCCCTGCTCAAGCGCGCCGCCGACGGAAAAGTGCATGTTTACGCGGTGCATTTCCCGTTTCCGGGGCTGGGCCGGGTCAAGGCCGAGGGCGACCATTTCGTCTGGGTGCCGGACGTCTGAACCGGGATCGCCGCCCGCAGTTCGGCTAGCGGGCCTGCGCAAATCGCTTCGCGGCGGCGATACTGGACGCCGCGCACCGTCGTCGGCCCCCGCGGGGCCGACGCGCCAGGAGAAAGCAGGATGACCCGAACACGGACCCAAGCACGCAGCCGATTCACCGCCGCGGCGATGCCCGCGGCATTCGCCGCCGCGTTGCTGGCCGCCGCAGTCTTGCCGCTCTCGTCGTGCGCGACGGCGGGCGCGCAAACTAGCGTGTCGACCCGGGATGAAACCATGAAAACAGGAGTGGGACCGATGCTGGAAGAAATCTATTCGTCTCGAAAGCCGGTGCGGTTCGAACAGCTCGACGTCAGCGAGATCGTGCTGCGGCATATTCCGCTGGGCACCGACAAGGCCGCGGTGGAAGCGCAGTTCAAGGCCGCGCCCGGCGCCAAGATCGTCGAGGACAGCGCCGCCGAGCTGGTGGTGCGCGACAACAAGGGCCAGGCCATGCTCGACCCGGACGCGCGTTCGGTGGTGATGACCTTCTCCTTCGACGCCGCCGGCAAGCTGGTCAAGGTCGCCGCCGTCCACCTCAAGAACCAGTAAGGGAACCGGCCGCACATGGACGAGAAAATCGAAGTCGGCTACCGCAACATCGGCTCGGTCGCGGGCAAGGACTATCACCACAAGTTCCTGCTCTACACCGACAAGAACGGCGAGCAGCACACCATCAGCGGTTGGACCGGCGAGGAAAAGCCCGGGCTGCCGTACGGGCGGATGCACGTGGAGAGCAATCTGCCCTACGACAGCACCAATCCGGACCATCCCGACAACCTCAACGCCAAGGGCCAGAAGCAGTATCGCGAGGAGATCGTCACCGGCCCGGACCTGTCCAAGACCTGGGACAAGATGGTCGCCGACGCGCAGAGCAAGAGCGATAAATACCCCTACGACCCGCAGGTGCAGAACTCCAACACCCTGGCCGACAGCGTGCTGCGCGACGCCAAGTTGAAGGAGCCGACCCAGGACGGCTTCTTCGGCCATTGGGCGCCGGCCTCGGGCCGCGCGCTGGACGAGTCGATCAAGCCCAGCGAGCCGGGCCTGGGCAATTCCGGCCGCACCTTCAGCGCCAGCGACGCCAAGCCCGATCCGCAGCGCGAAGGCCAGCTGCGCGCCGATCCGATGTTCCAGCAGGCGCTGACCGGCCTGGACAAGATCGGCCCGAACGCCGGCGTCTACGACAACCAGCAGGACAAGGAACGCGTCGCCGGTGCGTTGGCGCTGCAGGCGCGCAAGGCTGGGTTGCCGGAGATCCAGGAAGTCGTGCCGAGCCAGACCAACGGCAACGTGTTCGCGACCTGGAAGAACCCGGGCAACGAGGCCGACCTGCTGCGCGCCCACGTCGACCGCGGCGAAGCGGCGCAGCAGCCGCTGCAGGCGAATCTGGAAAAGCTGGAAACCGCTACCCGGCAGCAGAAAGAGCAGCAGGCGCGGGCGCCGGAACCGGCCCAGCAGCAGGCGCAGGGCGAACAGGAAGCGCCCAGCCGCGGTTCGCTGTCGCGTTGATCCGCAGCGCGGCGCCGTCGGCGCCGCGTTGCAGGCCCGCATCGCATCGGCGCCGCCGGCGCGGTGCGGGCCGCTACGCCAACGGCTGCGCGCGCGGCGCGGGCCGCGACAGCACATACGCGGCGCTGGCTGCGAACACCAGGCCGACGCCGAGCGCGAGCTTCCACGAGGGATGCGCGCCCCACCAGAACATCGCGAAGCCGGCGGCCATGCCGGCGCCGGCCAGCAGCTTGCCGCGGCGCGAGATCGCGCCCTGTTCGCGCCACAGCCGCAGCGTCGGGCCGTAACGCGGATGCGCGAGCAGGCGCTGTTCCAGCCGCGGCGAACTGCGCGCGAAGCAGGCGACGGCGAGGATCAGGAAGATCGTGGTCGGCATCACCGGCAGCAGCGCGCCGATCGCGCCGAGCGCGAGCATCAGCCAGCCCAGGGCGAACCACAGCCAGCGCATCAGCGCGGGCTCCGGTGGGCGACAGCGAGCACTGCCTCGGCGCGGCCGCCCACGCTCATGCGAACTCTTCCTCGACATGGCCACGCACGCGGCGGAACGCCGCTTCGGCGCCGGCGACCACGTCGGCTTCCTGCGCGGCGCTGAGCGCGGCGCCGTCGAGCGCGGCGGTGAAGCGGCGCCAATGCCGGGCCACGCCGTCGGGGTGCGCGGCCAGATGGCGCGCGCCGAAGCCGCGGTCCAGGCCGAGCCGCGCGGCCAGCTTGTACAGCACGCTGCCGCCGAGGTTGGAGCCTTCGGCCACGTACAGCCAACCCAGCGCTTGCGCCAGCGGCAGCGCCTGCGCGGCCGGCGCGCACGCCGACGGCAGCGTTTGGCCGAGGTCGTCGAGGTCGCGGGCGATCTGCGCCAGCCGCTGGCGCGCGGCCAGGCCGGGCAGCAGCGCGTCCAGCCCGGGATCGGCGTAGAGCGCGTCGACATCGCGGTGGAAGCGGTACTGCACGCGCAGGAAGCGGGCGAAGCGTTCGCGGCTGGCGAAAATATCGCCGGCCATGATGCGCTGGTCGAGCCGCTCGTGGGTGGCGCGGGTCGCGGCCTTGAGGCGCGCGCTGCGGGTGTCGGGGCCGGCCGCGGTGGCGGTCGGGGTGTCGCTGGGCGAGGGAGTGGGCTCGGGTGCGTTCATGCGCTCGGTCGGCGCGGCGGCGGGCGCCGCGCGGGGCAGGGTGTGATTATATGAAGGACGTCCGCCGTGCCGGCCTTCCCAACCCGCGCCGCGCGCGCCGGCCGATCGGGCAAACCCGCGTGGCACCAGCGTCCGCGCGGCCGGCGCGATCTGCGGCCGCTCTTCGCGACCGCCCGGCCACGCGCAAACCTCAAGCCAGGACCGACGCCATGAACACCAGCGAACCGCGCATGACCAATCTGTTCCTGCAACTGGGCCTGGACGCCGGCGAGGACGCGATCGGCGCCTTCATCCGCGATCACCAGTTGCCGGCCGGCGTGGCGCTGGCCGAGGCGCCGTATTGGAACGACGCCCAGCGCCAGTTGCTGAGCGAGCAGCTCTACGCCGACGCGGCCTGGGCCATCGTGGTCGATCAGCTCAACGAATCGCTGCACGAAGACGCGCTGGCGCGGGCCGGCCGCGCTTGAGCGCTGCGGCCGTGCGGCCGTATTCGGCAAAGCCGGCGTCACCGGCGGTCACACGAGCGCCATCGCCGTTACATCGATGCAACAGCGGCGCCCGCGCGGCGGCGGCGATAATGAACCGTTGCGCGCTGGGATTGCGAAGCGTGAGCGACGTCACCCGCGGTTGCGGACCGAGCTAACGGCGCAATGGACTTCCGGCCCGCTCGCCGATGCCGCAGCGCGTCATGCTGTCTTGCGCCGCGGCTATGATGGCCGGCGGCCGACGCGTTCGCCGCCGTGCGGGTCGTCGCGCAGCTCGTCGCGCAGGCGACCGGGCAAGCATTCGCACGGACAATCGAAGTGATCGGCACATTTTCGTCTGAGGGAACCGACCGGATGCGCAGTTGGGTAAAGGTGGTGGTGTGGGTGCTCGCAGCGCTCGTCGTGCTGGCCCTGGCGGCAGCGATATTCGGACGCGGCAAGGGCCGCAAGGACGGCGAAGCCGACGGCGCTGATGCGCCGGTCCCGGTCACCGTTGTCGCCGCAGGCTCCCAGGCCGTGCCGGTGTTCGTAAGCGCGCTGGGCACGGTCAACGCGCTCAACAAGGTGACGGTGGCGCCGCAGATCGGCGGCGAACTGCTCAGCATCGATTTCCGCGAAGGCCAGGAAGTGAAGCAGGGCGACCTGCTGGCGCGGATCGACCCGCGCACCGCGCAGGCCAGCTACGACCAGGCCTCCGCGTCCAAGCGCCAGAACCAGGCGCAGCTGGCGACCGCGCGCTCCAACTACCAGCGCTCCAACGCGCCGGAGTACCGCCAGTACGTGTCCAAGACCGACCTGGACACCCAGCGCAACCAGGTCGCCCAGCTCGAAAGCGCGGTCGCCGCCAACGATGCGGCGATGCGCTCGGCCCAGGTGCAACTGCAATACACCCGCGTCACCGCGCCGATTTCCGGCATCGCCGGCCTGCGCAGCGTCGATGTCGGCAACGTGCTCAACGCCGGCACCGCGCTGGTCACCCTGACCCAGGTGCATCCCATCCACGTGCTGTTCAATCTGCCCGAGCGCCAGTTGCAGGGCGTGCGCGAGGCGCAGCGCGCCGGGCCGGTGATGGTCGGCGCGCTGGACCGCAACGACGCCCATCCGCTCACCGCCGACGGCAAGCTCGACGTGGTCGACAACCAGATCAGCGCCGACAGCGGCACCTTCCGTGCCCGCGCCGTGTTCGACAACACCGACAACGCGCTGTGGCCGGGCCAGTTCGTCAACGTGCGCCTGCGCCTGCGCACGATCGAAAGCGGCGTGGTGGTGCCGGTGCAGGCGGTGATGCGCGGCACCGACAGCGAATACGTCTACGTCGTGCAGGCCGACAGCACGGTGGCGATACGTCCGGTCAAGACCGGCGTGGAAGCCGACGACAACCGGATCCTGATCGCCTCGGGCCTCAAGGCCGGCGAGCGGGTGGTGACCGAAGGCCAGTTCCGGCTCAAGCCCGGCAGCAAGGTCACCGCGCTCGCGCCGGAGCAGGCCGGCCGTCCGGCGCCCGCCGCGACCAAGCCGGGCGCTGCCAAGCCGGCCGTAACCAAGCCGGCCACGGATGCGAAGTCCGCCGCCGCTGCGCCCGCCGCTCAAACCGCCGCCGCCACGCCGGCGCCGGCCGCCGCGCGCTGAGCGCCGGCGCCTCCGCAAGGATCCGCACGTGGGCTTCTCGACGTTGTTCATCCGCCGCCCGGTGGCCACTGCGCTGCTGATGGCGGGCCTGTTGTTGCTAGGCATCCTCGGCTACCGCCAGTTGCCGGTGGCGGCGCTGCCGGAAATCGACGCGCCCAGCCTGGTGGTGACCACCCAGTACCCCGGCGCCAACGCCACCACCATGGCGGCGCTGGTGACCACGCCGCTGGAGCGCCAGTTCGGGCAGATCTCCGGACTGGAGCTGATGACCTCCGATTCGTCGGCCGGCCTGTCGACGATCACCCTGCAGTTCGCGATGGACCGCGACATCGACATCGCCGCCCAGGACGTGCAGGCGGCGATCCGCCAGGCCACCTTGCCGCAGTCGCTGCCGTACCAGCCGGTGTACAACCGGGTGAACCCGGCCGACGCGGCCATCCTGACCCTCAAGCTGACCTCCGACACGCGGCCGCTGCGCGAGGTCAACAACTACGCCGACTCGATCCTGGCCCAGCGCCTGGCCCAGGTGAAGGGCGTGGGCCTGGTGTCGATCGCCGGCAACGTGCGCCCGGCGGTGCGCATCCAGGTCAACCCGGCGCAGCTGTCGAACATGGGCATGACCCTGGAAGACCTGCGCGCCGCGCTGACCCGCGCCAACGTCAACGCGCCCAAGGGCTCGCTGAACGGCGCCACCCAGTCCTACAGCATCGGCACCAACGACCAGCTCGCCAACGCCGCCGAATACCGCCAGACCATCGTCAGCTACAAGAACGGCGCGCCGGTGCGGCTGTCGGACGTGGCCGAGGTCATCGACGGCATCGAGAACGACCAGCTCGCGGCCTGGGCCGACGGCAAGGCGGCGGTGCTGCTGGAAGTGCGGCGCCAGCCCGGCGCCAACATCGTCCAGACCGTGGCCGCCATCCGCAACCTGCTGCCGCAGCTGCGCAGCGTGCTGCCGGCCGACGTGCATCTGGACATCTTCTCCGACCGCACCGAAACCATCCGCGCCTCGGTGCACGAGGTGCAGTTCACCCTGCTGCTGACCATCGGCTTGGTGGTGGCGGTGATCTTCGTGTTCCTGCGCCGGCTGTGGGCGACGGTGATCCCGTCGGTGGCGGTGCCGCTGTCGCTGGCCGGCACCTTCGCGGTGATGGCCTTCGCCGGCATGTCGCTGGACAACCTGTCGCTGATGGCGCTGGTGGTGGCCACCGGCTTCGTGGTCGACGATGCGATCGTGATGATCGAGAACATCGTGCGCTACATCGAGCAGGGCAAGAGCGGCAAGGAAGCGGCCGAGATCGGCGCGCGCCAGATCGGCTTCACTGTGCTGTCGCTGACCGTGTCGCTGGTGGCGGTGTTCCTGCCGCTGCTGCTGATGCCCGGCGTCACCGGCCGCCTGTTCCACGAATTCGCCTGGGTGCTGAGCACGGCGGTGGTGCTGTCGATGCTGGTGTCGCTGACGCTGACGCCGATGATGTGCGCCTATCTGCTCAAGCCCGACGCGCTGCCGGAGAGCGAAGACGCGCACGAGCGCGGCGACGGCAAGCGCACGCTGTGGGCGCGCACGGTCGGCCTGTACGAACGCAGCCTGGACTGGGTGCTGGCGCGGCAGGCGCTGACCCTGGCGGTGGCCGCGGCGGCGGTGGCGCTGACCGTGGTGTTGTACATCGCCATTCCCAAGGGCCTGCTGCCCGAACAGGACACCGGCCTGATCACCGGCGTGGTCCAGGCCGACCAGAGCGTGGCGTTCCCGCAGATGCAGCAGCGCACCCTGGCAGTGGCCGAGGCGCTGCGCCACGATCCGGACGTGACCGGCGTGTCGGCCTTCATCGGCGCCGGCAGCATGAACCCGACCTTGAACCAGGGCCAGCTGTCGATCGTGCTCAAGCCGCGCGGCGATCGCGACGGCCTCGACGAGATCCTGCCGCGCCTGCAGAAAGCCGCCGCCGGCATTCCCGGCGTGGCGCTGTACCTCAAGCCGGTGCAGGACGTGACCCTCGACACCCGGGTGGCCGCTACCGAATACCAGTACTCGCTGTCCGGCGTGGATCCGGCCCAGGTCGCCGAGCAGGCCGAGCGCATGACCCAGGCGCTGCGCGAGCTGCCGGAACTGGTCGACGTCGACAACAATCTGTCCAGTCAAGGCCGCGCCCTGCAGCTGAGCGTCGACCGCGACAAGGCCAGCGTGCTCGGGGTGCCGATGCAGTCCATCGACGACACCCTTTACGACGCCTTCGGCCAGCGCCAGATCTCGACCATCTTCACCGAGATCAACCAATACCGCGTGGTGCTGGAAGTGGCGCCGCAGTTCCGCACCAAGGACGCGCTGCTGGAACAGCTGGCGGTGGCCTCGAACGGCTCCGGCGCGCTGACCGGCAGCAACGCCACCGCGTTCGGCCAGCTTGCCTCCAGCAACTCGGCCACCGCCACCGGCATCGGCAACCGCGACACCGGCATCCGGGTCGGCGCGGCGGGGATCATTCCGCTGTCGACCCTGGTCGAGGCCAAGGTCGTCAACACCCCGCTGGTGGTCAGCCATCAGCAGCAGCTGCCGGCGGCGACGATCCTGTTCAACGTCGCGCCCGGCTATTCGCTGTCGCAGGCGGTCGAAGCGATCGAGCGCGCCCGCGCGCAGCTCGACCTGCCGCTGCAGGTGCGCGGCCAGTTCGTCGGCAAGGCGGCCGAGTTCACCGGCAGCCAGACCGACGTGGTGTGGCTGCTGCTGGCCTCGCTGGTGGTGATCTACATCGTGCTGGGCGTGCTGTACGAGAGCTACATCCATCCGATCACGATCATCTCGACCCTGCCGCCGGCCGGCGTCGGCGCGCTGCTGGCGCTGATGGTGTGCGGGCTGAGCCTGTCGGTGGACGGCATCGTCGGCATCGTGCTGCTGATCGGCATCGTCAAGAAGAACGGCATCATGATGGTCGACTTCGCGATCGAGGCGCAGCGCGCCGGCGCCAGCGCGCACGAGGCGATCCGCCGCGCCTGCCTGCTGCGTTTCCGCCCGATCATGATGACCACCCTGGCCGCGCTGCTGGGCGCGCTGCCGCTGGCGCTGGGCACCGGCATCGGCTCGGAGCTGCGCCGGCCCCTGGGCCTGTCGATCGTCGGCGGCCTGCTGCTGTCGCAGTTGGTGACGCTGTACACCACGCCGGTGATCTACCTGTACATGGAGCGCTATCAGGAATGGCTGCGGCGCCGGCGCGAAGCGCGCGAGGCCCGCCGCGCGGTGGCGCCGGCATGAGCGCGGCCGGCGGGGGCGTGTCTGGCGAGGGCGTGTCTGGCGAGGGCGTAGGCGGCGAGGGCGCGGACGGCAACGCCGGAGAGCGCGAAGGCAGCGGCTGGAACCTGTTCGCGCCGGTCATCCGCCGCCCGATCGGCGCCTCGCTGATGGGGCTGGGCCTGATCCTGGCCGGGCTGTGGTCGTTCGTCATGCTCGGCGTGGCCGCGCTGCCGGCGCTGGATTTCCCGGCGGTGGTGGTGTTCGCGCAGATGCCCGGCGCCAACGCGCAGACGATGGCGGCGACGGTGATGACGCCGCTGGAGCGCCACCTGGGCCGCATCCCCGGGGTCAAGGACATCTCCGGCACCGCCAACGAGAACAGCGCCCAGGTGCAGATCCTGTTCGAGTTCGGCATCAACGCCGACTCGGCCGCGCGCGACGTGCAGGCGGCGATCAACGCCTCGATGTCCGACCTGCCCGCGGGCATGCCGTCGCCGCCGCAATACTTCAAGTTCGACACCTCGCAGCTGCCGGTGCTGCTGGTGACGATGACCTCCAGCACCTTGTCCGCCGATCAGCTGTTCGAAGTCGCCGACAACCTGGCCAAGCCGGTGATCGCGCGAGTGTCGGGCGTGGCGACGGTGCAGTTGTCCGGCGGCTCGCCGCGCGCGGTGCGGGTGGAACTCGACGACCGCGCCCTGGCCGCCAAGGGCCTGACCGCCAACGAAGTGCAGAACGCGCTGACCGCCGCCAACGTCACCTCGGCGCTGGGCGAAGTGCGCGACGGGCCGCAGCGCCTGCTGCTGACCACCACCGCCTCGCTGCACCGCGCCACCGATTTCGCCGGGCTGGTGATCGCCGTGCGCGACCGCGCGCCGGTGCGGCTGGCGGACGTGGCGCGGGTGTTCGACGGCCAGGAGGACGAGCACCAGAGCGCCTCGTTCAACGGCGAGCGCGCGGTGGTGCTGCAGATCAGCAAGCGCCCCGACGCCAACGCGGTGGCGACGGTGGAGGCGATCCGCGCGGCGCTGCCGGGCCTGAGCCGGATCGTTCCGGCCGACGTCGGCATCCATCCGATCTTCGACCTCACCGAAACCACCAAGTCGGCCCTGCACGAGGTCGAGTTCACCCTGATGCTGAGCGTGGTGATGGTGGCGATGGTGATGCTGCTGTTCCTGCGCCGGATCGGCCCGACCCTGATCGCCATGGCCAGCGTGCCGCTGTCGCTGGCCGGCGCGTTCATCGCCATGTACTTCATGGATTTCTCGCTCAACACCTTCTCGCTGATCGCGCTGGTGCTGGCGATCGGCTTCGTCGTCGATGACGCCATCGTGGTGATCGAGAACGTGGTGCGGCACATGGAGTTCGGGCAGAAGCCGCTGGAGGCGTCGCTCAACGGCACCCGCGAGATCGGCTTCACCGTGGTCTCGATCACCTTGTCGCTGGTGGCGGTGTTCGCGCCGATGGTGTTCGGCAACAACATGTTCGTGACCCTGGTGCGCGAGTTCGCGGTGACCTTGGTGGTGGCGATCGTGGTCAGCGCGGTGGTGTCGCTGACGGTGACGCCGGCGTTGTGCGGCAAATACCTGCGCCACGACCCGGCGCCGGCCGCCGACGCCCCCGGCTTCTTCGCCCGCCTGGAGCGCCGCCTGCACCGTTGGGACGACGCCGCGCTGGAGCTGTACCGGCGCATGCTGGTGTGGTCGATGCATCACCGCCGGCTGATGCGCTGGCAGCCGTTGAGCCTGATCGTGCTGACCGGCGCGCTGGCCGCGGCGGTGGCGATGACCGCCGGCGGCTCGGTCATGCCGGACGAAGACCTGGGCATGATGGACGTGAGCGTGCGCACCGACGCCAACGTCGCCCCCGAACTGTTCGCTCGGCGCGTGCGCGAAGTCGCGACCACCTTGCGCGCCGACCCGGCGGTGGCCAACGTCACCACCATCCTCGGCGGCGGCGACCTGGGCGCGGGCGAAAGCGGCACCGCCAGCCTGTTCGTCGACCTGCGCCCGCTGCGCGAGCGCAAGGCCACTACGGCCGAAGTGGTGGACCGGCTCAACAAGCAGTACAAGCCGCTGGCCGATGTCGAGGTGGTGCTGAACTCGGTGCAGTTCTTCGGCGGCGGCGAACGCGGCGGCGGCAGCGGCGGCAAGTACAAGCTGCAACTGACCAGCTCCAGCGGCAGCAGCCTGCAGGACGTGACCCTGCGCCTGGCCCAGCGCCTGCGCGCGCTGCCGCAGCTGCGCGACGTCGGCACCAGCTTCGACAGCGTCGGCAAGCAGCAGGCGATCACTGTCGACCGCGAAGCCGCCGCGCGCCTGGGCCTGTCGGTGGCCGACGTCGACGACGCGCTGTACAACGCCTTCGGCCAGCGCCCGGTGTCGCTGATCTATTCGGACATCAACCAGTACCGGGTGGTGCTGACCTCGGCGCGCGCGCGCAACTCGGGCCCGGAGCAACTGCTCGACACCTACCTGCGCACCGGCCAGGGCGAGATGGTGCCGCTGTCGGCCATCGCCACCATCGCCCCGGCGATCACGCCGACAAAGGTCTCGCACTACAACCAGCTCGAATCGGCGACGATCAGCTACAACCTCAAGCCCGGGGTGAGCCAGGTCGACGGCATCCGCGCGGTCGACCAACTGATCGGCCGCACGCCGCTGCCGCCGGGCGTGCAGAAGGAATATTCGGGCAGCAACCAGCAACTGATGGAAGCCGCCGGCGGCGCGGCGCTGATGCTGGTCAGCGTGATCGTGTTGATGTACGTGCTGCTGGGCATGCTCTACAACAGCCTGTTCCACCCGCTGGTGATCCTCTCGACCCTGCCGGCGGCCGGCATGGGCGCGTTCCTGGCGATGCTGGTGACCCAGACCCAGCTGACCTTGATGTCGGTGATCGCGGTGCTGATGCTGATCGGCATCGTCAAGAAGAACGCGATCATGATGGTCGACTTCGCCCTGGTCGCCGAGCGCGAGCGCGGCATGAACCCGGTCGAGGCGATCACCGAGGCGGCGCTGGTGCGCTTCCGTCCGATCGTGATGACCACGCTGGCGGCGATGGGCGCGGCGCTGCCGCTGGCGATCGGCTTCGGCGTGGGCTCGGAAATGCGCCAGCCGCTGGGCATCGCGATCCTCGGCGGGTTGCTGGTTTCGCAGTTGCTGACGTTGTTGAGCACGCCGGCGATCTACCTTTGGCTGCACGATCGCGCCGAACGCAAGGCGGCGAAGCGGGCGCGGCGCGAGAGCGGGGCGGCGCCGCAGGGACGGCGCTGGTTCGCGCGCCTGCGGCCGTGGCGGCGGGCCTGAGCTGCGAACGGCGGCAGGCAGGGGCCGGCCGCCGAAGTTGTCGGATCAGTCGTTTTCCAGGTGATTGCGCGAACGCAAGTCCTCGATGCTTTGCGGCGACAGCCACAGCAAGGTGTTGAGGTAGTCCTGCAGGCAATCGACCAAGGCCTGGCGCGGGCCTTGTCGCCAAGCGTCGGAGCCGTAGAACGCATCCTGCTGCGCGACCAGTTGCTCGCGGTCGGCGTAGGCGCGGATCAGGCAGTAGCTTTCGTGCTCGTGCTCGGAGCGGACGAAGGCGACCACGTCCATGCCGCTGGCGCGCACCATCGGCAGCGCGTCCGCCATCGCCGCGACGAAGCGTTCGCCGTGGCCGGGCTTGAGCTGGTAGGTGCGGACTTCGACGAGTCGGACGTTGTCGCGGTCGTTCGGCGGCATGATGGCGCTCGCAGTGGGATAGGGCGCGGCTCGCGCGTTCGCGCGGCGTGGCGCGAAGCACTATACGCCGGCGCTGTGCGATGGCGGATCGGGCGCCGCGGCCAAAGCACCGCGCAGGCGAGCGCCTGAGGCGCGCCGCGCGCAACCGCACCGAGACGTATATTCACGATGCCGCTCACAGTTCATCTGCGCCGCGCTGCGCGCATGGGAAGCTCGACACACTTCGCGCCGGCATGTTTCAGGCGCTGCGAATCGCCGGGTGTATGGTGCGTCCGCGGCAGTAGCGCCGCGCACCTGTCGAAGGAGAGATTCGATGCACCGCATCAAGCTGATCGCGTTGGGCGTCCTGCTGGCCGCATCCGCCAGCACCGGCGCCGCCACCCAATCGCAGGGTTGCTTCTGCTCGACGATCTACTACAACGACGCCGGCGACACGGTCGGCGTGCGCCAGCCGGCCAGCTGCGGCGACACCGGTTATGGCACGGTGACCAAGAAGTACAAGGTGGTCGCCGGCTGCGTCATCTAAGCCGCGCATTCGTTCGCCACCGACGCGGCCGCCCGGGCGATCCGGGCGGCCGCGTCGTTTTCGTCCACGCTCGCGGCGTTATTGGTACAGCGCCACCGATTGCCGGCCGGCCAGCACCCGCCGCCCGGATTCGTCCCAGATTTCCATGTCCTGCAACGAATAACCGTGCGCGGCCTGCTGGCCGAAAGAGCGCAGCAGGAACCAGCCGCGGCCGGCCGGCGGGTCGAACAAGTCCAGGCTCCAGGTAATCGAGCTGACCGGCGCCATTTCGGTGAAGCTCGCCAGCGCCGCCGGCGGCAGCGCGTCGGCCAGCGCGACCAGGGCCACGGCCGGCGCTACGCCTTCGTCGTCCAGATGCCGCACCCAGGCGATGAACTCCGGGTTCGCCGCGCCCGACACCGGCGCCGATCCGCCGGCCAGGCGCACGTCGAAGTTGCCGAGAAAGCGCGGCGCCAGTTCGTGCATCGGCAGGCGCGGGCATTTGCCGGCCGGCCGCACTTGCGGGCGCTGGGAAAAATCGTGGGCGATGCGGCTGGCGCGCGCGGCGGCGAACACGAACAGCGCGCGCAGCGCGGGGTCGCCGTCGCTGTCGGCGTCGACATCGATCGACAGCGAGGATTTGCCCTGGCGCAGCAGGCGCGGCCGGAAGCGCAGCGCGCCGGAGGCCGGGCCGACGAAGGCGACTTGCGCTGCGCGCAGCGGCGGCAGGCCCGCAGGCGCGCTGCCGATCGCGGCCTGCAGCGCCAGCGCCGCGGTCAGGCCGCCGTAGACCGTGCGCCCCTGGAACCAGTGCGGCGGCGGCAGGATCCCGGCAGCGGGGTCGAACTCTTCGATCAAGCGGGCGAACGAGGACATCGCGAAGCTCCAGGGAGGGTCGGCATCGGCATCGGTAACGGGGCGGCATCGGCGACGCGCAGGCGCGACGCCGCGCATCGCCGCAACGGCGAGGATATCGCCAACCGCGCGAGGCGGGCAGTGTGGTGCGATGCCGCATCGCGCACGTGGCCTCGCGCCGGCGTACGGCGGCAGCGAAGCGAACTGCGGCTGCGCATAGCCGGACAATCCCGCGCAACGCGCGCCCCGTAAGGCTGCGGCTCGCCTTCGCGCACGCCGCCGCGCAAAGCCGTCTGCGTGCGCAGGTTACGTGGATTTGACAGTTGATCGAGCCACTGCCTAGAGTGCGGCGGTGGTCGTTCCGGCGTTGCGTCGCCGATCTAGATTCGCTGCGGCGGACGACCATGCAGTACAAGCCAAAGCAGTAGAAATCGGTGCCCGGGTGCGGCGGGATTTCGAAACAGGGAACGGCCGTTTGCTGGGCGACATCCAGTAGTCAGGGAGGATTCTCAATGCAAGACAACGATCTGATCAAAGGCTGGCTCACCGGTACCGGCAACGTCGCCGGTTTCGACAATCCGGCCGGCCCGCTGTTCCTGGAAGGCGAGAACGCGGTCGAAGACGCGATGAGGGCGCCCATCACCCACTCCACGTCGGTATCGACCTGTCCTAGCGGCCGTTGCATCTGCTGCATGTAATGCCGCCTCGCGGCGGGCGGCGCGGCCCGCTCGGGCCCATCGCCGCCCGCCGCAATCCCCGATGAAACCGCCTGCGCAGCCGCCAGCGCCTGCGTAGCTTTGCCGCGCCGCTCTTGCGGCCGCCGCATCTTTCTCTCAATCGCACCCAGCCCGTACCGAGGTCGCACACGATGGCCGCAAGCCGCATGGACGAGGGCTTCGGCCCGATCATCGATCGCTTCACCGCCGGCGCCGACGCGGCTTTCGCCGCGCGCCTGGCCGCCGCGGCCCAGGACTGGGACGCCGAAGAATCCGCCTTGATCCGCGCCACCGCCGCGCAGGCGCTGTACGCCAATGCGCGGCTCAAGCTCAATCGCGTGCTGGTGCTGGAACTGCACGCCGCCCGCCACAGCGGCGAACTCGGCGAAGGCGACGATGCGCAGCGTTTCGCCCGCTTCGTCGAGGCCGCGCAGAGCCCTGAATTCGCCGCCCACTTGCAGCGCCGCTATCCGCCGCTGCTGCCGCGGTTGCAGCGCGCGCTGGACCAGCAGAGCGCGGCCATCCAGACCCTGGTCGCGCGCATCGCCGCCGACCGCGCGCAGCTCTCGCAGTGGACAGGCCGCCCGCTCGGCCGCTTGCTCAGCATCGGCCTGGGCGAGGGCGACCTGCACGATGGCGGCCAGACCGTCGCCCGGGTCGGGTTCGCGGGCGGCAAGCTGATGTACAAGCCGCGCTCGCTGCGCATCGACGCGGCGCTGGACGGCTTCCTCGCCCAGGTGTTCGGTGCGGACGAACGCATCCGCGTGCCGCAGGTGCTCGACCGCGGCGATTACGGCTGGGCCGCGTTCGTCGAACACCGCTATTGCGACGGCGACGAGCAACTGCGCGAGTTCTATCGCCGCCTCGGCCATTGGCTGGCGGTGCTGCGCCTGCTCGGCGGCACCGACATCCATCTGGAAAACCTGGTCGCGGCCGGGCCGGTGCCGTATGTGGTCGATGTCGAAAGCCTGTTCGCGCCGCAGCGTCCGGCCGCGCCCTCGCGCTACGGCCCGGCTTACGACCTGGCCCAGGAACTGATCCAGAACTCGGTGCTGCGCACCGGCATCGTGCCGTTCCGTTCGCCGGTGCTGGGCTTCGGCCGCGCCGATCTGTCCGCGGCCGGCTCGCTGCCGGGCGAGCAGCCGCAGCTGCAGGTGCCGGTGATCGTCGACGACGGCACCACCCAGGCCCGGGTCGAGATGGTCGAGGCCGAACTGTCGGCCTCGCAGAACCATCCCAGCCCCAAGCCCGAGGTCTCGCGCTATTGGGACCAGATCAGCGACGGCTTCCTCGACGCCTCGCGCCACCTGCGCGCGCTCGACGCCGACGGCGCGCTGGCGCCGCTGCTGGCCGCGTTCGAAGGCTGCCGCGCGCGCGATGTGCGCCGCACCACCCAGGCCTATGTCGAGGTCGGCCGCATGCTCTGGCATCCGGCCTCGCTGCACGAAGAAGACAAGGCGATCGAGCGTGCGCACGCGCTGTTCGCGCGCAGCCCGTCGGCGCAGGCGCCGTCGCCCGAGCAGATCGCGGTCGAGATCGACGACCTGCGCTACGGCGATATTCCGGCCTTCGTCGAACCGCTCAGCGCGCAGCGCATCCAGGCCACGGTCGAAGAGTGGCGCGGCATGCGCATCGAGCTGGAGGAAATGATCGTGCGCAGCTCGCTGGTGGTCACCCAGCTCAACAACGAAACCGACGGGCCGAGCGAGCGCGACAGCCGTTCGCACTACGCCCGCCAGCCGCATCGCGAACGCCTCGACCAGCGCCGGCGCGCGCTCGCCGCCGACACCGTGCAGCGCCTGCTGCGGCTGTCGGTGCGCGCGGACGACGGCTCGACCACCTGGATTTCGCCGGAGAGTTTCGGCGGCGACGGCTGGCATGTGCAGCCGCTCGGCGCCGACGCTTACTTCGGCCTCGGCGGCGTGGCGGTGGCGCTGGCCGGTTATCGCCACGAGACCGAGCACGGCCGCGCGGACCCGGTCGACGGCGTCGACGACGCGCTGGAAGGCGCGCTGCTGGCGATGCGGCGGCAGACCCAGGTCGAAGCCTCGGCGGTGGTCGGCGGTTTCAACGGCGACGGCAGCCGGATCTGGGCCTGGCTGGTCCTGCACGATCTGCTCGGCCGGCCGCAATTGCTCGACGACGCGCGCGCCTGCGCGCAGCAGCTCGAACGCGTGGGCTTCGCCGAAGAACCCTTCCTCGACATCACCGGCGGCAGCGCCGGCGCGATCGTGCCGCTGCTGGAACTGGCCCGCGCCGACGCCGATCCGCGCTGGCTGGCGCTGGCCGCGGACGCGGCGCGGCGGCTGGAAGCGACCGCGCACCGCGACGAACGCGGCGCGTACTGGCTGTCGCCGGCGTTTCCCGACCCGATCGGCGGCTTCGGCCACGGCGGCTTCGGCATGGGCTGGGCGCTGGCGCGGCTGGCGCGCAGCCAGGCCGGCAGCGAGGACGACCGCAAGCGCTGGCGCGAACTGGCCGCGGCCGCGTTCGCGTTCCAGGATTCGCTGTTCGATCCGGCCAGCGGCAACTGGCACGACGTGCGCATGGTCGACAGCGTCAATTTCCCGACCTGGTGCAACGGCGGCGTCGGCATCGGCCTGGCCGCGGCCGACCTGTACGCGCGCGACGGCGACGCCGGCGCCTTGCGCGACCTGCGCCGCGCGGTGGCGTTGACGCGCGGGCAGTGGGGCCTCACCCACACCTTGTGCCACGGCGATTTCTCGCAATGGGAATTGCTGGTGCGCGCGGCCGCGCTGGATCCGCAGGGCTGCGCCGGCGAGCGCGAGGCGGCCACGATGGAGGTGGTGTCGGGGATCGAGGAGCACGGCATCGTCGGCGGCGTCACCCGCAAGGCGTTCACGCCGGGGCTGATGACCGGCCTGGCCGGCGCGGTGCACGGGCTGATCCGCATGCATCCGCAGTGCGATCTGGCTTCGCCGCTGTTGCTCGAGTGCCGGCGCCAGCCGGCGCTGCGCGCGCGGATGCAGGACGATGCGCAGGCGCTGGCCTTGACCTAGGCCGGCGCCCGTTGCGGCGCCGACTGGCAAACCCAAGCCTCAGACGCAGCGACGGCGGCTCGCCTCGCTGCGCTCGCGGCCGTGGCCGCGAAGCGCTACGACGATTCGAAACTCGGACCAAAACGGCGCCGCGCGCAACGCGGCCGGCCGCGCGTGCGCGTGCGTATAGCACGCGACAGTAGATATGAGGCGCTTCGGCGCGACCCGCACGCATCCGCGCGCGACGGAAAGGAACTGCGTCGCAGATCCGCGAGCCCGCAGTAAAACCGAAAACAAATTTCCACATCGATAAACGAACGCCACGCGGTATCGCGATGCGCTGCGCGGATCGGGCTGCGAGTGACAAACGTCAGTTGACGAAAATATCGCCAATCGATTCCGGCGACAGGTTATCGACAGCGCGCCGCGCGCGCTCGTTCATTTGATTCATTACTGCACGATGAAGCGGTTGGTTGACGTCGTCGCGAAACACTTTCGCAACATGACAAACATCATTCGATGTTTTTCTGCGCGCAGACAGGCTTCGCGCGAATGGCGGTTTTCCCCGAGGAAAAGCCGGTTTTTTCGCCGGCATCGATGTGCGCTTATTGTCGTTTCGCAATTCATGCGACGAGCGCGAGCGAGCATTCGTTCGAAGATCCAAAAGAACTTCATTCACTCCTTGACCGAAATCACACGAGCAAATCGGATGGAACAACCAAACCAGAGAGACATCACACAACAGTCGATGCCATCGCTTTATATTTAATTCCGAAGCGCGCAACGTTCCGCATAGAAATGCGTCCTTCGATCGGGGAATTCGTCATCGCGCCCCCGCCTCATACGTACTCTCGGTAATGCGTTCCCGCCGTCATAACAAGCACCTTAGATAGACGTCTCATCTTCCGGGCCGCTTCGGCTGAAGCCACCGGTTGTTTTCATGCGCGCCGCGCTCAAGCGCGGATTCATCACGGACCGATCGCCAGCATCCGCATGCTCTATGCACAAGACACTGTCATGTACTGTTGACCGCCACTGAGGCCGCGCTTCGCGCGGCCCGCGCGCATCCATCGCCATCGCTCCGGGGGCATCGCCTCCTGGATTCGTGCGCGCGCTTTTCGGCCGGGCCGCGGTTTTTTCGCGAAAACGCGTTCAAAACGCCGCATTCCGCAACCCGAACAGATCGACCCACCTGTCGCACTCCGCGCTTCCAACCTGTGCGGCAATGCGGCGCGACCACTTCAAAGGGACATCGATGAGAACGGACCACCACCGTCGCAGCGACAACGCTCCGGCCGCCCCGATCGTCAACCGTCATTCCCTGGACGCGCAGCTGTGCGCGCACGAACTGTTCGAGAAGCGCGCAGCGCTGTCGCCGTCGGCGGTCGCGATCCGCCAGGACGGATTCGAGCTGAGCTATGGCGAACTCAACGCGCGCGCCAACCGCCTGGCGCGGCATCTGCGCGCGCTCGGCGTCGGCGCGGACGACCGCGTCGCCTTGCGCCTGCCGCGCAGCGCCGAGCTGATCGTGGCGATGCTGGCCATCGCCAAGGCCGGCGCAGCGTATCTGCCGCTGGATCCGGCCTATCCGCCGGAGCGCCAGAGCTACATGCTCGCCGACAGTGGCGCGCGGCTGCTGCTGAGCTTGGGCGAGGGCGACGACGCGGCCGCATCGCCGCCGCGGATCGCGCTGGACGCGCCGCAGCGTCCGTGGGATCGGCTCGACGGCAGCGACTTGAGCCGCGCCGAAACCGGGCTGGCGCCGGAGCATCTGGCCTATGTGATCTACACCTCCGGCTCGACCGGCCAGCCCAAGGGCGTGATGGTCGAGCACCGCAACCTGCGCAATCTGCTCGATTGGCATTGCGATGCGTTCGCGCTCGGCGAAGGCGAGCGCAGCTCGTGCGCGGCCGGCTTGGCGTTCGATGCCTGCACCTGGGAAATCTGGCCGCCGCTGTGCATGGGCGCGACCTTGGTGCTGGCGCCGGCCGCGGCGGCGGGCGACCCGCTGGCGCTGCTGCGCTGGTGGGAATCGCAGGAACTGCACAGCGGCTTCCTGGTCACCGCGCTGGCGGAAATCGCGCTCAAGCGCGCGCCCGCGACCGGGCCGCTGCGCCGGCTGCTGACCGGCGGCGACCGACTGAGCCGCTTGCCGGACGCGCATCTGCCGTTCGAGCTGATCAACAACTACGGCCCGACCGAAACCACGGTGGTGGCGACCTCGGGACGGCTGCGCGCGGACGATGCCGCGCTGCATATCGGCCGTCCCATCGCCAACACCTCGATCTATCTGCTCGACGAGAACGGCCAGCCGGTCGCGGACGGTGCGCCCGGCGAGATCTTCATCGGCGGCGCGAGCGTGGCGCGCGGTTACCTCAACCGCCCCGAGCTTACCGCTGAGCGCTTCCTCGTCGATCCGTTCGCGGGCGGCGGCGAGGCGCGCATGTACCGCACCGGCGACCTCGGCCGCTGGTTGCCCGACGGCAATCTGGAATTCCTCGGCCGCAACGATCAGCAGATCAAGATCCGCGGTTTCCGGGTCGAGCCGGGCGAGATCGAAGCGCGCCTGCGCGAGCTGGCCGGCGTCGACGAGGCGGTGGTGCACGCGCGCGAGGACCGTCCCGGCGACAAGCGCCTGGTTGCTTATCTGATCGGCGCCGACATCGCGCCGGCGGCGGAATTGCGCGCGGCGCTGTCGCGCGAATTGCCCGACTACATGGTGCCCGCGGCGTTCGTGACGCTGGAGCGCCTGCCGCTGACGCCCAACGGCAAGCTCGACCGCCAGGCCTTGCCGGCGCCGGACCACGAGGCCTACGCGCAGCGCGCCTACACCGCGCCGCAGGGCGAAACCGAAACCGCGCTGGCGCAGATCTGGGCCGACCTGCTGCAACTCGAACGCGTCGGCCGCGACGACCATTTCTTCGAATCCGGCGGCCATTCGCTGCTGGCCGTGCAGTTGATGGAGCGCTTGCGCGACCGCGGCTTCTACGCCGATGTGCGCACGCTGTTCGCCCAGCCGACCCTGGCGGCGCTGGCGCAGGCGGTGGAGCAGGCGCGCGAGCGCGATTGGCGCGAAGTGGCGGTGCCGCCGAACCTGATCCCGGCCGGCGCCACCGCATTGACCCCTGACCAACTGCCGCTGGTGCACCTGGACGAGGCGCAACTGGCGCGCATCGTCGATTCGGTGGCCGGCGGCGCGGCCAACCTGCAGGACGTCTATCCGCTGGCGCCGCTGCAGGAAGGCATCCTGTTCCACCATCTGCTGCAGACCCAGGGCGATCCCTACCTGCTGTCGACCACGCTCGAGTTCGACTCGCGCGAGCGCCTGGACGGCTTCGTGCGTGCGCTGCAGATCGCCATCGACCGCCACGACGTGCTGCGCACCGCGGTGCTGTGGGAAGGGCTCAGCGAGCCGGTGCAGGTGGTGTGGCGCAAGGCGACGCTGCAGGTCGAGACCCTGGCCTTCGACGGCGCCGATGTCGAGGCGCAACTGCTCGCCCACACCGACCCGTCGCACAACCGCATCGACGTGCGCAGCGCGCCGCAGATGCGCGGTTACGCTGCGTTCGATGCGGCCGGCCAGCGCTGGCTGCTGACGCTGTTGCAGCACCATCTGATCATGGACCACATCACCAGCGACCTGCTGATGCAGGAGTTGGCGTGGATCCAGGACGGACGCGAAAACGAATTGCCCGCGCCGGTCCCGTTCCGCGACTTCGTCGCCCAGGCGCGCCTGGGCGTGAGCGTGGAAGAGCACGAAAGCTACTTCCGCGGCATCCTCGGCGATGTCGAAGAGACCACCGCGCCGTTCGGTCGCAAGGACGTGCAGGGCGCGGGGCAGGACATCGTCGAGCTGCAGCGCACGCTCGACCCGGCGCTGTCGCGGCGCCTGCGCGCCCAGGCCAAGGCCTTGGGCGTCAGCGCGGCGAGCGTGTTCCATTGGGCCTGGGGCCAGGTGCTGGCCAAGACCACCGGCCAGGACGAGGCGGTGTTCGGCACGGTGCTGTTCGGGCGCATGCACGGCGGTTCGCGCGCGGATCGCGCGCTCGGCCTGTTCATCAACACGTTGCCGGTGCGCGTGCGCCTGGGCGAGATCGGCGTGCGCGAGGGCGTGCTGGCCACTCATGCCAGCCTGTCGGAACTGGTCTGGCACGAACACGCGCCGCTGGCGCTGGCCCAGCGCTGCAGCGCGCTGCCGGCGTCGACGCCGCTGTTCTCGGCCTTGCTCAACTACCACTACAGCGCCGGTTCGCTCGGCATCGATGTGGAGCGGGGCTGGGGCAAGGGCGTGCAGTTGCTCGCGTTCAAGGAGCGGACCAACTACGCCTTCAATCTCTCGGTCGACGACCGCGGCGAGGACTTCGGCCTGGGCCTGCAGATCGTCGCCGACATCGATGGCGGGCGCGTCTGCGATTACCTGCAGCGCGTGCTGGAGCGCGCGGCGGATGCGCTGGAACGCGCGCCCGACGCCGCAGCCTGGACCATCGACGTGCTCGAAAGCGACGAGCGCGAACGGCTGCTGCGCGAGCGCAACGCGACCCGGCGCGACTACCCGCGCCAGGGCGGCGTGCACCGCGCGTTCGAAAGCCGTGCGGCCGATACGCCCGACGCGGTGGCGCTGGACCAGGACGGGCAGACACTGAGCTACGCCGAACTCGACGCCCGCGCTGAGCGCGTGGCGCGGCGTTTGCGCGCGCTGGGCGTCGGCACGAACGATCGGGTAGCGCTGGTGCTGCCGCGCAGCGCCGAACTGGTGGTGGGCATGCTCGCTGCGCTCAAGGCCGGCGGCGCCTACGTGCCGATGGACCCGGCGTATCCGGCCGAGCGCCTGGCGTTCCTGCTCGCCGACAGCGCGCCCAAGGCGGTGCTGAGCGTGGCCGAACTGTGCGCGCAGTTCGCGCTGGACGCGACGGCGCCGGTGCTGCAGCTCGACGGCGAGGACGCGCACGCGGACGCCGCCGACAGCGAGGCCGGCGAGCGCATCGCCGTCGACGGCGGCGATCTGGCCTATGTGATCTACACCTCCGGTTCCACCGGCCAGCCCAAGGGCGTGATGGTCGAGCACGACCATCTGGCCAACCTGGTCGGCTGGCACTGCGAAACCTTCCCGCTGCAGCCCGGCGAGCGCACCGCCAGCCTGGCCGGCGTCGCGTTCGACGCCTGCACCTGGGAAATCTGGCCGGCGCTGAGCATGGGCGCGACCTTGGCGCTGCCGCCGCAGGCCGCGGCCGGCGATCCGATGCAGGCGCTGCACTGGTGGCGGGCGCAGGAGCTGCACAGCGGCTTCCTGGTGACCGCGCTGGCCGAGATCGTGCTGTCCGACAGCGCGCTGTCGAACGAGTCCGCGGCCCAGCCGGGCAGGGCGCTGCGCAGCCTGCTCACCGGCGGCGACCGCCTCAGCCGTCTGCCCGAGCGCGAGCTGCCGTTCCACCTGATCAACAACTACGGCCCGACCGAAACCACGGTGGTGGCGACCTCCGGCCGCCTGCGCGGCGACGATGCCGCCCTGCACATCGGCCGGCCGATCGCCAACACCGCGATCTATCTGCTCGACGCGCACGGCCAGCCGGTGCCCGAAGGCGTGGCCGGCGAGATCTACATCGGCGGCGCCAGCGTCGCCCGCGGCTATCTCAACCGTCCCGAGCTGAGCGCCGAACGTTTCCTCGACGACCCGTTCGCCGGCCGCGAGGGCGCGCGCATGTACCGCAGCGGCGATCTCGGCCGCTGGCTGCCCGACGGCAATCTCGAGTTCCTCGGCCGCAACGACCATCAGATCAAGCTGCGCGGGTTCCGCATCGAGCTGGGCGAGATCGAAGCGCAGCTGGCGCGCTTGCCCGGCGTCGCCGAAGCCGCCGCGCACGTGCGCGAGGACGCGGCCGGCGACAAGCGCCTGGTCGCCTATCTGGCCGGCGCCGGGCTGGCGCCGGCCGCGCAACTGCGCGAGGCGCTCGCGCGCGAGCTGCCGGACTACATGGTGCCGACCGCGTTCGTGATCCTCGAACGCCTGCCGCTGACCCCCAACGGCAAGCTCGACCGCCGCGCGCTGCCGGCGCCGCAGGACGAGCATTACGCCCACCGCGCCTATGAGGCGCCGCAGGGCGAGATCGAAACCGCGCTGGCGCAGATCTGGGCCGAACTGCTGCGGGTCGAACGGGTCGGCCGTCGCGACCACTTCTTCGACCTCGGCGGCCACTCGTTGCTGGCGATGCGGCTGCTCTCGCGCATCGGCCAGCGTTTGAACCTGGAAGCCTCGCTGCCGCAGTTGTTCGCCCAGCCGGTGCTGGCCGACTTCGCCGCCGCGCTGGCCCAGGCCCACGCCGACGCGCTGCCGGCGCTGAGCGCGGGCCCGCGTCCGGCGGCGTTGCCGCTGTCGTTCGCCCAGCAACGGCTGTGGTTCGTCGCGCAAATGGGCGAGGAAGCCAACGCCGCGCACAACATCCCGCTCGGCCTGCGCCTGCGCGGCGCGCTGGACGAGGCCGCGCTGGACGCGGCGCTGGCCCGGATCGTGCAGCGCCACGAAGCGCTGCGCACCCGCTTCGAGCGCGTCGACGGGCAGCCGGTGCAGCGCATCGACGCCGCCTCCGGCTTCGCCCTGAGCCGCCACGACCTCAGCGCCGCCGCCGACCCGCAGGCCGAACTGCAGCGACAGGCGCTGGAAGAAGCGCGCGCGCCGTTCGACCTGGAACGCGCCGCGCCGGTGCGCGGGCGCCTGCTGCGCCTGGGCGAGGGCGACCACGCCCTGCTGCTGACCCAGCACCACATCGCCTCCGACGGTTGGTCGATGGGCGTGTTGATCGACGAGCTCAGCGCGCTGTACCGCGCGTACGCGCTCGACGGCGTGGCGCAGCACGACGACCCGCTGCCGCCGCTGCCGGTGCAGTACGCCGACTACGCGCTGTGGCAGCGCGGCTGGCTCGACGGCGACCTGCTGCGGCACCAGCAGGACTATTGGCGCGACCACCTGCGCGCCGCGCCGGACCTGCTGGAACTGCCGACCGACCGGCCGCGCCCGGCGCTGCAGGAACACGCCGGCGAGCGCCGCCGCTTCCAGCTCGACGCGGCGCTGACCCGCGAGCTGCACGCCTTCAGCCATCGCCACGGCACCACCTTGTACATGACCCTGCTGGCGGCCTGGGCGGCGCTGTTGGGGCGCTTGTCGGGGCAGCAGGATCTGGTCGTCGGCACGCCGATGGTCAACCGCAACCGCACCGACCTGGAACCGCTGATCGGCCTGTTCCTCAACACCCTGGCGCTGCGCTTCGACCTGTCCGCCGACCCCAGCGCGGCCGCGTTCCTGGCCCAGGTGCGCGACACCGCGCTGGCCGCGCAGGCCAACAAGGACCTGCCGTTCGAGCAAGTGGTGGAAACGCTCAAGCCGGCGCGCAGCCTGGCCTACACGCCGCTGTACCAGGTCGTGTTCGTGATGCAGAACCAGGTCGATCCGGTGCCGCATCTGCCCGGTTTGCAGGTCGAAGCGATGGAAGCGCCGCAGACCCGCGCGCAGACCGACCTGTGGTGGTCGATCAGCGAGCAGGGCGAGCAGTTGCACGGCGAAGTCGTGTTCGCCACCGCCTTGTTCGACGCCGACACCATCGAGCGCTGGATCGGCCACTGGGAGGTGTTGTTGCGCGGCATGATCGCCGACGACGCCCAGGCCCTGAGCCGGCTGCCGCTGCTGACTGCGGCGCAGCGCGAAGACGCGGTGCGCGCTTGGAACCGCACCGAGCGCGCCTTGCCGCCGCAGCGCCACGTCCACGCCTGGGTCGAAGCGCAGGCCGCGCAGGCCGGCGACGTGCCGGCGTTGGTGCACGAAGACCAGCGCCTTAGCTACGCCGAACTCAACGCCCGCGCCAACCGCCTGGCCCATTACCTGATTTCGCTGGGCGTGCGCCCGGATCACCGCGTCGCCCTGGCGCTGGAACGCGGCGCCGAGTTCGTGATCGCGATGCTGGCCACGCTCAAGGCTGGCGCCGCGTACGTACCGCTGGATCCGCAGTATCCGTCCGAACGTCTGGCCTTCATGCTCGACGACAGCCGGCCCAAGGCGGTGCTGACCCACAGCACGGTGCAGGAACGCCTGCCGGCGAGCCGCGCGCTGATGACCGCCAGCGTGGTCGAACTCGACGACCCGGCGGCGCCGTGGGCGCAACTCTCCGACGCCGATCCCGACGCCGACGCGCTCGGGCTGACGCCGGACCATCTGGCCTATGTGATCTACACCTCCGGCTCCACCGGCAAGCCCAAGGGCGTGATGGTGCCGCACCGCGGCCTGTGCAACCTGGTCGCCGCGCAGGCCGACGCGCTCGAAGTCGAGCCCGGCAGCCGCGTGCTGCAGTGCGCGTCCTTCAGCTTCGACGCCAGCGTGTTCGAGATGGTGATGGCGCTCTGCCACGCCTCGACCTTGTACGTGCCCGCGCCCGGCGCGCTGCTGGCCGGCCAGACCCTGGCCGACGCGGTGCGCCGCCACGGCATCACCCATCTCACCCTGACCCCGGCGGTGCTGACCAGCGTCGAAGACGAACCCGCCTTCGCCAGCGTGCGCACGATGGTGGTGGCCGGCGACGCCTGCGCGCAGGCGCTGGTGCGGCGCTGGGCGCGCGGGCGCCGCTTCGTCAACGCCTACGGCCCGACCGAATCGACCATCTGGGCGACCTATCAGCGCTGCGACGTCGATGCGCCGAGCGCACCGCCGATCGGCCGGCCGATCGCCAACACCGCGATCTATCTGCTGGACGCGCACGGCGAACCGGTGCCGACCGGCGTCGCCGGCGAGATCTTCATCGGCGGCGCCGGCGTCGCCCGCGGTTATCTCAACCGCGCCGAGCTCAGCCGCGAGCGTTTCCTCGACGACCCCTTCGCCGGCCTTGATGGCGCGCGCATGTACCGCACCGGCGACCTGGCCCGGCGGCGCGGCGACGGCGTGCTGGAATTCCAGGGCCGCAACGATGCCCAGGTGAAACTGCGCGGCTTCCGCATCGAGCTGGGCGAGATCGAGAACCAGCTGACCCGCCAGCCCGGCGTGCAGGAAGCGCTGGTGACGCTGCGCGAGGACGCCAGCGGCGAACGCCGTCTGGTCGCGTATCTGGTCGGCCCGCAGATTCCCGAAGCGCAGCACCTGCGCGCGGCGCTGGCCAAGGCGCTGCCCGAGTACATGCTGCCGGCGGCGTTCGTGACCCTGGCGGCGTGGCCGCTCACCCCCAACGGCAAGCTCGACCGCCGCGCGCTGCCTTCGCCGGACGGCGAGGCCTTCGTGCAGCGCGAGTACGAACCGCCGCAAGGGCCGGTGGAACAGGCGCTGGCCGATATCTGGACCGAACTGCTGCGGATCGAGCGGGTCGGCCGGCGCGATCATTTCTTCGAGATCGGCGGCCACTCGCTGCTGGCGATGCAGCTGACCTCGCGCGTGCGCCAGCGCCTGGGCCAGGAACTGGAACTGGCCAGCGTGTTCGCCAGCCCCGTGCTGAGCGATCTGGCCGAACGCGTCGCCCAGGCCGAAGCCAGCACTCTGCCGCCGATCCGCACCGGCCAGCGTCCGGCCGCGCTGCCGCTGTCGTTCGCCCAGCAGCGCCTGTGGTTCCTGGCGCAGATGGGCGAGGAAGCCAACGCGGCCTATCACGTGCCCGGCGGCCTGCGCCTGCGCGGCGCGCTTGACCAGGCTGCGCTGCAGGCCGCGCTCGACCGCATCGTCCAGCGCCATGAAGTGCTGCGCACCAGCTTCGGTCTGGAACAGGGCCAGCCGGTGCAGTGCATCCGCGCCGACGGCCGCTTCGCGCTGAACCGGCACGACCTCAGCGGCGCGGCCGATATCGATGCCGAGGTGGAGCGCTGGACCGGGATCGAGGCGCACGAGACCTTCGACCTGGGCACCGGCCCGCTGATCCGCGGCCGCTTGCTCAAGCTGGCCGCGCAGGACCACATCCTGCTGCTGACCGTGCACCACGTGGTCTCCGACGGCTGGTCGATGAGCGTGCTGATGCGCGAGCTCGGCGAGCTGTATCGCGCCTACGCCGTCGACGGCTTGTCGCCGGACGAGGATCCGCTGCCGGCGCTGCCGGTGCAGTACGCCGACTACGCGCTGTGGCAGCGCCAGTGGCTCGACGGCGCGGTGCTGCAGCGCCAGCTGGACTTCTGGCGCGGGCATCTGCTCGGCGCGCCGGCGCTGCTGGAACTGCCCGGCGACCGGCCGCGACCGGCGGTGCAGGACCTCAGCGGCGGCACCCTGACCTTCGAGCTCGACGCCGAGCTGAGCCAGGGCCTGCGCGCGCTGAGCCAGCGCCACGGCACCACCTTGTACATGACCCTGCTGGCCGGCTGGGCCGCGCTGCTGAGCCGGCTGTCCGGCCAGGACGATCTGGTCGTCGGCACCGCCGGCGTCAACCGCAGCCATGCCGAGGTCGAGCCGCTGATCGGCTTCTTCGTCAACACCCTGGCGCTGCGCATCGACGTGTCCGGCGAGCCGAGCACGGCCGAGCTGCTGGCGCGGGTGCGCGCCACCGCGCTGGCGGCGCAGGCGCACAACGACGTGCCGTTCCAGCAGGTGGTCGAGGCGGTCAAGCCGCCGCGCAGCCGCGCGCACACGCCGCTGTACCAGGTCGCCTTCGTCATGCAGAACACGCCCGACGGAACCCTGCACCTGCCGCAGATGGAGATCGAGCCGATCCTGCCCGACACCACCTCGGCGCAGATCGACCTGTGGTGGTCGGCCACCGAAACCGGCGAGCGCATCGAATGCTCGGTGGTGTTCGCCAAGGCCTTGTTCGACGCCGACACCATCGTGCGCTGGAGCGGCCACTGGAAGACCCTGCTGGCGGCGATGGTGGCCAACGATGCGCGGCCGGTCAGCCGGCTGCCGTTGCTGTCCTCGCCGCAGCGGCGCCAGGTGCTGGAAACCTGGAACGCGACCCGGCGCCCGTACCCGCGCGAACTCAGCGTGGTGCGGCGGGTGCAGGCGCGCGCGCGCGACGCCGCGCAAGTTGCGGCGGTGGTGCACGAAGGCGCGAGCCTGAGCTACGCCGAACTCAACGCCCGCGCCAACCGTCTCGCCCATCGCCTGATCGCGCTGGGCGTGCGTCCGGACCAGCGCGTGGCGCTGCTGCTGGAACGCGGGCCGGACCTGATCGTGGCGATGCTGGCCACGCTCAAGGCCGGCGGCGCCTACGTGCCGCTGGATCCGCTGTATCCGTCCGAACGCCTGGCGTTCATGCTCGACGACAGCCGGCCCAAGGTGGTGCTGACCCAGGCCTCGCTGGAAGACGCGCTGCCGTCCAGCCGCGCGCTGATGACCGCCGGCGTGGTGGTGATCGACGATCCGGCGGCCTCGTGGCTGCAGCTGTCCGACGCCGATCCGGACCCGGCCGCGCTGGGCCTGGACGAACAGCATCTGGCCTATGTGATCTACACCTCCGGCTCGACCGGCCAGCCCAAGGGCGTGATGGTCGAGCGCGCCAATCTGGCCAATCTGGTCGGCTGGCATTGCGAGACCTTCCCGCTGCAGCCCGGCGAGCGCACCGCGAGCATGGCCGGCATGGCCTTCGACGCCTGCACCTGGGAAATCTGGCCGGCGTTGAGCATGGGCGCGACCCTGGCGCTGCCGCCGCGCGCGGCCGCCGGCGACCCGGCGCAGTTGCTGCAGTGGTGGCAGGCGCAGGAGCTGCACAGCGGCTTCCTGGTCACCGCGCTGGCCGAGATCGCGTTGCAGGATGCGGCCGCGGCCCAGCCGGGCAGGGCGCTGCGCAGCCTGCTGACCGGCGGCGACCGCCTCAACCGCCTGCCCGATGCGGCGCTGCCGTTCGAACTGGTCAACAACTACGGCCCGACCGAAACCACGGTGGTGGCGACCTCGGGCACGCTGCGCGCCGACGACGGCGCGGTGCACATCGGCCGGCCGATCGCCAACACCGCGATCTACCTGCTCGACGCGCACGGCGAACCGGTGCCGCAAGGCGTGGCCGGCGAGCTCTACATCGGCGGCGCCAGCGTCGCCCGCGGTTATCTCAACCGCGCCGAGCTCAGCGCCGAGCGTTTCCTCGACGACCCGTTCGCCGGCCGCGAGGGCGCGCGCATGTACCGCAGCGGCGATCTGGCGCGCTGGCGCGGCGACGGCCGCATCGAGTTCCTCGGCCGCAACGACCATCAGGTCAAGATCCGCGGCTTCCGCATCGAACTGGGCGAGATCGAAGCGCGCCTGGCCCGCCAGCCCGGCGTCGCCGAGGCGGTGGTGCATGCGCGCGAAGACAGCCCGGGCGAGCCGCGCCTGGTCGCCTACCTGGTCGGCGCCGACGTGCCGGCGGCCGCGCAGCTGCGCGAGGCGCTGGCCAAGGAACTGCCCGAGTACATGCTGCCGGCCGCGTTCGCGATCCTCGAGCGCCTGCCGCTGACGCCCAACGGCAAGCTCGACCGCCGCGCGCTGCCGGCGCCGGAGGGCGACGCCTACGCGCTGCAGGCCTACGAGGAACCGCAGGGCGAGATCGAGAACGTGCTCGCCGCGGTGTGGATGGAACTGCTCAAGCTGCCGCGCATCGGCCGCCACGACCACTTCTTCGAAATCGGCGGCCATTCGCTGATGGCGACGCAGTTGGTCTCGCGCATCCGCCGCGAGTGGGAGCTGGACATCCCGCTGGCCGAAGTGTTCTCCAATCCGACCCTGGCCGCGCTGTCGGGCGTGATCGTCGACTACGAACTGTCGGCGTTCGACCCGCAGGACATCGCTTCTCTTCTTTCCGAGCAAGAACTGGTCAAAGGCTCCGCCTGATGAATACCTCTTCGATGGATGGTCTGAGCCGCGCCGAGCGCGAAGCCCTGCTGGCCCGCGCCAAGGCCGCCAAGCTGGCGCGCAGCGGCGGTTCCGCGCGCGATGCCGCGCGCGCGGCCGAGCGGATCGAGCGCCGCGGCGGCGACGCCGCGCATTGGCCGGCGTCCTACGCCCAGCAGCGGCTGTGGCTGATCGCCAACATGGGCGAGCAGGCCAGCGCGGCCTATCACGTGCCGCTGCGCTTCGCCCTGCGCGGCGCGCTCGACGAGTCCGCGCTGCAGGCGGCGCTGGACCGGATCGTGCAGCGCCACGAAGCGCTGCGCACGGTGTTCGACTGGGTCGACGGCCAGCCGGTGCAGCGCATCCTCGCGCGCGCCGGGTTCGAGCTGCAGCGCCACGACCTGAGCCAGGCCGCCGACATCGACGCCGAAGTCGCGCGCTGGAGCCGCACCGAAGAAGACGCGCCGTTCGACCTGGCCGCCGGCCCGCTCGCGCGCGGGCGCCTGCTGCGCCTGGGCGAGGGCGAGCACGTGCTGTTGCTGACCCTGCACCACATCGTCTCCGACGGCTGGTCGATGGGCGTGCTGATGCGCGAACTGGCCGAGCTGTACCGCGCCTACGCCGTCGACGGCGTCGCCGCGCAGATCGATCCGCTGCCGGAACTGCCGGTGCAATACGCCGATTACGCGCTGTGGCAGCGCGAATGGCTCAGCGGCGAGGTCCAGCTCAAGCAACAGGCGTACTGGCGCGAACGCCTCGACGGCGCGCCGGCGCTGATCGAGCTGCCCGGCGACCGGCCGCGCCCGCCGGTGCAGGACTACGCCGGCGCCAGCCTCGACCTCGAATTCGACGCCGAGCTCAGCGAGTCCTTGCGCGCGCTCTCGCGCAAGCACGGCACCACCTTGTACATGACTCTGCTGGCGGCCTGGGCCGCGCTGGCCGCGCGCCTGTCCAACCAGGACGAAGTGGTGATCGGCACGCCGGTGGCCAACCGCAACCGGGTCGAGCTGGAACCGCTGATCGGTTTCTTCGTCAACACCCTGGCGCTGCGCCTGGACCTCAGCGGCGCGCCGAATGCCGGCGAACTGCTGGCGCGCGTGCGCGAGCAGGTGCTGCAGGCGCAGGCGCACCAGGACGTGCCGTTCGAGCAGGTGGTCGAAGCGGTCAAGCCGACGCGTTCGCTCGCGCATACGCCGCTGTTCCAGCTCATGTTCACCTGGCACAACGCCGACGAAGGCGAGGCGCTGGAGATCGGCGGCCTGCGTTTGCAGGCCATGGACGAAGGCGAGCGCCGCAGCGCCCAGTTCGATCTGTCGCTGGGCCTGCAGGAGATCGACGGCCGCATCGTCGGCAGCCTCGGCTTCGCCACCGCCTTGTTCGACCGCGCCACCGTCGCGCAGCACTGGGATTACCTCAAGGCGCTGCTGCGCGGCATGGCCGCCGACGACGCCCAGCCGGTCGCGCGCATCGCGCTGCTCGACGCTCAGCAACGCCGCGCCGCGGTGGAACGCGGCGCGGCGCCGCGTCGCGCCTACCGCCAGGGCGTGTGCATGCAGCAACTGTTCGAGGAACAGGCGCAGCGCACGCCCGATGCGATCGCAGTGGAGCAGGACGGGCAGCGGCTGAGCTACGCCGAACTCAATGCGCGCGCCAACCGGCTCGCGGCGCATCTGCGCGGACTCGGCGTCGGCCCGGACCGGCGCGTGGCGCTGCTGCTGGAACGCAGCCCGGAGCTCGTTGTGGCGATGCTGGCCACGCTCAAGGCCGGCGGCGCCTACGTGCCGATGGATCCGGCCTATCCGCCGCAACGCCTGGATTACCTGCTCGCCGACAGCGCGCCCAAGGCGCTGCTGACCCAGGGCGAGCTGCACGCCGCGCTGTCGGTCGGCGAAACCACCGCGGTGGTGCGCCTGGACGACGAAGCGGCCTGGGCGCAGGCGCCGGCGGAGAATCCGTATCCCGGCGCGCTCGGGCTCAGCGCGGTCAATCTGGCCTATGTGATCTACACCTCCGGTTCCACCGGCGAGCCCAAGGGCGTAATGGTGGAGCACGCCAACCTGACCAATCTGGTCGGCTGGCATTGCGAGACCTTCCCGCTGCAACCCGGCGAGCGCACCGCGGCCATGGCCGGCGTCGCCTTCGACGCCTGCACCTGGGAAATCTGGCCGGCGCTGAGCATGGGCGCGACCCTGGCGCTGCCGCCGCAGGCCGCGGCCGGCGATCCGCTGCAGTTGCTGCAGTGGTGGCAGGCGCAGGAGCTGCACAGCGGTTTCCTGGTCACCGCGCTGGCCGAGATCGCGCTGTCCGATGCGAGCGTGGCCCAGCCCGGCAGGGCGCTGCGCAGCCTGCTCACCGGCGGCGACCGCCTCAGCCGCGTGCCCGCCGCGCCGCTGCCGTTCGAACTGATCAACAACTACGGCCCGACCGAAGCTACGGTGGTGGCGACCTCCGGGCCGCTGCGCGCGGACGGCGCCGCGCCGCACATCGGCCGACCGATCGCCAACGCCGCGATCTACCTGCTCGACGCTTTCGGCGAACCGGTGCCCGAAGGCGTGGCGGGCGAGATCTATATCGGCGGCGCCGGCGTCGCCAGCGGTTACTTCAACCGCCCCGAACTGACCCGCGAGCGCTTCCTCGACGATCCCTTCGCCGGCCGCGTCGGCGCGCGCATGTACCGCAGCGGCGACCTCGGCCGCTGGCGTCCCGACGGCAATCTCGAATTCCTCGGCCGCAACGACCAACAGCTCAAGATCCGCGGCTTCCGCATCGAGCTGGGCGAGATCGACGCGCGCCTGGCGCGCCTGCCCGGCGTGCGCGAAGCGGCGGTGCACGCGCGCGAGGACGGCGCCGGCGACAAGCGCCTGGTCGCGTATCTGGTCGGCGACGCGCTGGCCCCGGCGGCGCAACTGCGCGACGCGCTGGCGCGCGAGCTGCCCGAATACATGCTGCCGTCGGCGTTCGTGACCCTCGAGCGCCTGCCGCTGACCCCGAACGGCAAGCTCGACCGCCGCGCCTTGCCGGCGCCGCAGGACGACCACTTCGCCCACCGCGCCTATGAAGCCCCGCAGGGCGAGACCGAAACCGCGCTGGTGCAGATCTGGGCCGAGCTGCTGCAGGTCGAGCGGGTCGGGCGGCGCGATCATTTCTTCGACCTCGGCGGCCATTCGCTGCTGGCCTTGCAGGCGACCGCGCGGCTGCAACAGCGCCTGGGCCTGAATGTGGCGCTGTCGCTGTTGTTCGCCCATCCGGTGCTGGAAGAGTTCGCCCGCGCCGCCTCGGCGCAGCGCGGCGAAGCCCTGCCGGCCATCGCCGCCGCGGCGCGGCCGCCGGCGCTGCCGATGTCGTTCGCGCAGCAGCGGCTGTGGTTCCTGGCGCAGATGGACGAAGCCGCCAGCGCCGCCTATCACATGGCCGGCGGGCTGCGCCTGCGCGGGCCGCTGGACGTGGCCGCGCTGCAGGCCGCGCTCGACCGCATCGTCGCCCGTCACGAAGCGCTGCGCACCCGCTTCGCCTCGCACGAGGGCCGGCCGGTGCAGAGCATCGGCGAGGCCGCCGGCTTCGCCCTGGCCCAGCAGGACCTCAGCGACGCCGAGGACATCGACGCCGAACTGGCGCGCTGGAGCCGGATCGAGAAAGACGCGCCGTTCGACCTCGCCGCCGGCCCGCTGGCGCGCGGGCGCCTGCTGCGCTTCGGCGCGGACGACCACGCCCTGCTGCTGACCTTGCACCACATCGTCTCCGACGGCTGGTCGGTCGGCGTGCTGGTACGCGAGCTCAGCGAGCTGTACCGCGCGTACGCGCTCGACGGCGTGGCGGTGGATATCGACCCGCTGCCGGCGCTGCCGCTGCAATACGCCGATTACGCGCTGTGGCAGCGCGACTGGCTGGCCGACGCGGCCCAGCGCGGCCAACTGGACTACTGGCGCGATCGCCTCGCCGGCGCGCCGGCGCTGATCGAACTGCCGACCGACCGGCCGCGCCCGCCGGTGCAGGACTACGCCGGCGCCAGCTTCGACCTGGAGCTGGACGAAGACACCAGCGACGCGCTGCGCGCGCTGTCGCGCAAGCACGGCACCACCTTGTACATGACCCTGCTGGCGGCGTGGAGCGCGCTGGCCGCGCGCCTGGCCGGGCAGGAGGAAGTGGTGATCGGCACGCCGGTCGCCAACCGCGCCCGGGTCGAGCTGGAACCGCTGATCGGCTTCTTCGTCAACACCCTGGCGCTGCGCCTGGACCTGGGCGGCGACCCCGGCGTCGGCGAACTGCTGGCGCGGGTGCGCGAGCAGGTGCTGCAGGCGCAGGCGCATCAGGACGTGCCGTTCGAGCAAGTGGTCGAGGCGGTCAAGCCGGAGCGTTCGCTCGCCCACAGCCCCTTGTTCCAGCTGATGTTCAGCTGGCAGAACACGCCGCAGCCGGAACTGAGCCTGGGCGCGCTGAGCCTGCGCGAACTCGGCCCGGGCGAGCACCGCAGCGCGCAGTTCGACCTGTCGCTGGCGCTGCAGGAAGTCGGCGGCCGCATCGTCGGCCAGCTCGAATACGCCACCGCGCTGTTCGACCGCGCCACCGTCGCGCGCCATGTCGATTACTTCAAGGCGCTGCTGCGCGGCATGATCGGCGACGACGGCCGCGCGGTCGCGCGCATCGGCATCCTCGGCCGCGACGAGCGCCGGCGGGTGCTGGAAGACCGCAACGCCAGCGCGCGGCCGGTGCCGCAGGCCGGCGGCATCCATCGTTTGTTCGAGCAGCAGGCCGCGCGCACGCCCGATGCGATCGCGCTGGAGCAGGCGGGGCAGAGGCTGAGCTACGCCGAACTCAACGCCCGCGCCAATCGCCTGGCCCGGCACTTGCGCGCGCTCGGCGTCGGCCGCGACGAACGCGTCGCTATCGCGCTGCCGCGCAGCGCCGAGCTGATCGTGGCGATCCTGGCCACGCTCAAGGCCGGCGGCGCTTACGTGCCGCTGGATCCGGCGTATCCGGCCGAACGCCTGAACTATCTGCTCGGCGACAGCGCGCCCAAGGTGGTGCTGACCCAGCGCGAGCTGCGCGCAGGTCTGCCGGCCGCTGCGGCGACGCTGGTGGAAATCGACGCCGATGCCGCGGCCTGGGCCGCGCTGCCGGCTGCCGATCTCGATGAGACCGCGGACGACGCCCACGCGCTGGCCTATGTGATCTACACCTCCGGTTCCACTGGCCAGCCCAAGGGCGTGATGGTCGAACACGCCGGCCTGATCAACCAGATCGCGGCGCTGCAGGCGCACTACGCGCTGAGCGCGGCCGATCGCGTGCTGCAGTTCGTTTCGCCGACCTTCGACGTGTCGGTGGAGGAGATCTTCACCGCGCTGCTCAGCGGCGCCACCCTGGTGCTGCGCACCGACGAGTGGATCGCCGGTCCCGCGCGCTGGTGCGAGCTGTGCGCGCAGCACGCGCTGACCGTGGCCAACCTGCCGACCCTGTTCTGGCAGCAGCTGGCCCAGGCCGCGGACGTGGCGATCCCGCCCGCGCTGCGCCAGATCGTGATCGGCGGCGACGCCGTGAGCCCGGCCGCGCTGGCGGCGTGGTGGTCGCGCGGCGGCCACCGCCCGGCGCTGTCCAACGCCTACGGCCCGACCGAAACCACCATCAACGCCAGCGTCGCCGACTGCGCGCCGCAGGCCAACCCGCACAGCGTCGGCCGGCCGCTGGCCAACACCGCGATCTATCTGCTCGACGCGCACGGCGAGCCGGTGCCGGAAGGCTCGCCCGGCGAGATCTACATCGGCGGCGCCGGCGTCGCCCGCGGCTACCTCAACCGCCCCGAGCTCAGCGCCGAGCGCTTCCTCGCCGATCCGTTCGCCGGCTTTGATGGCGCGCGCATGTACCGCAGCGGCGACCTCGGCCGCTGGCTGCCCGACGGCACGGTCGAGTTCCTCGGCCGCAACGATCATCAGCTCAAGATCCGCGGCTTCCGGGTCGAGCCGGGCGAGATCGAAGCGCTGCTGCGCCGCCTGCCGGGCATCGCCGAGGCGGTGGTGCACGCACGCGAGGACCGTCCCGGCGACAAGCGCCTGGTCGCCTATCTGGTCGGCGCCGAGATCGCGCCGGTGGCCGAACTGCGCGCGGCGCTGTCGCGCGAGCTGCCCGAGTACATGCTGCCGTCGGCCTTCGTCGCGCTCGAACGCCTGCCGCTGACGCCCAGCGGCAAGCTCGACCGTCTGGCCCTGCCGGCGCCGGACGCGGACGCCTACGCGCAGCGCAATTTCGAAGCGCCGCAAGGCGCGACCGAAATCGCGCTGGCGCAGATCTGGGCCGAGCTGCTGCAGCTCGAACAGGTCGGCCGCAACGATCACTTCTTCGAATCCGGCGGCCATTCGCTGCTGGCCGTGCAACTGATGGAGCGCCTGCGCGGGCGCGGCCTGTACGCCGACATCCGCACCCTGTTCGCGCAGCCGACCCTGGCCGGCCTGGCGCGCGCGGTGGAACAGTCGCGCCAGCGCGAAACGCGCGAAGTGGCGGTGCCGCCGAACCTGATCCCGGCCGGCGCCACCGCGCTGACGCCGGACCTGCTGCCGCTGGTGCGGCTGGACGAGGCGCAACTGGCGCGCATCGTCGATTCGGTGCCCGGCGGCGCGGCCAACATCCAGGACATCTACCCGCTGGCGCCGTTGCAGGAAGGCATCCTGTTCCATCACCTGCTGCAGGCGCAGGGCGATCCCTACCTGCTGTCGACCACGCTCGCGTTCGATTCGCGCGAGCGTCTGGACGGTTTCGCGCGCGCCTTGCAGACCGCGATCGACCGCCACGACGTGCTGCGCACCGCGGTGCTGTGGGAAGGCCTGGACGAACCGGTGCAGGTGGTGTGGCGCAACGCCGCGCTGGAAGTCGAGACCCTGGTGTTCGACGGGCCCGACATCGCCGCGCAACTGCGCGCCTACACCGACCCGGCGCAGTACCGCATCGACGTGCGCAGCGCGCCGCAGATGCGCGGCTTCGCCGCGTTCGACGCGGCCGGCCAGCGTTGGCTGCTGGTGCTGTTGCAGCACCACCTGATCATGGACCACGTCACCAGCGACCTGCTGATGCAGGAGCTGACGCTGATCCAGGACGGGCGCGAAAGCGAGCTGCCCGAGCCGGTGCCGTTCCGCGACTTCGTCGCCCGCGCGCGCCTGGGCGTGAGCGTGGCCGAACACGAGGACTATTTCCGCCGCATCCTCGGCGATGTCGAAGAGACCACCGCGCCGTTCGGCCTCAAGGACGTGCAGAACGCCGGCCAGGACATCCGCGAGGCCCAGCGCCTGCTCGACCCGGCGCTGTCGCAGCGCATCCGCGAGCAGGCCAAGGCCCTGGGCGTCAGCGCCGCGAGCGTCTTCCACTGGGCCTGGGGCCAGGTGCTGGCCAAGGCCACCGGCCGCGACGAGGCCGTGTTCGGCACGGTGCTGTTCGGCCGCATGCACGGCGGCGCCCGCGCCGACCGCGCGATGGGTCTGTTCATCAACACCTTGCCGGTGCGGGTGCGGCTGGGCGAGGTCGGCGTGCGCGAAGGCGTGCTGGCCGCCCACGCCAGCCTGTCGGAACTGGTCTGGCACGAACACGCGCCGCTGGCGCTGGCCCAGCGCTGCAGCGCGCTGCCGGCGTCGACGCCGCTGTTCTCGGCACTGCTCAACTACCGCCACAGCTCGCTCGAACACGCCGACGACGATGCCGCTGCGCTCGGCGCCGGCATCGAAGTGCTGGCCGCGCAGGAGCGCCACAACTATCCGCTGAGCCTGTCGGTCGACGACCTCGGCGGCGATTTCCATCTCGGCCTGCAAGTCGTGGCCGAGGTCGACGCCGGCCGCGTCTGCGACTACCTGCAGCGCGTGCTGGAGCAGGCGGTGCAGGCGCTGGAACACGCGCCGCAGACGCCGTCGTGGCGGATCGACGCGCTCGCGCCGGCCGAACGCCAGCGCCTGCTGCGCACCTGGGGCGCCGCCGGCGCCGAGTACGCGCAGAAGGCCTGCATCCACGAGTTGTTCGAACGCCAGGCCGCGCGCACGCCCGATGCGGTCGCGGTGGTCCACGGCAGCCGCCGGATCGGCTACGACGAACTCAACCGTTCGGCCAACCGGCTGGCGCATCGCCTGATCGCCGAGGGCGTGAGCCCGGGCGATGCGGTCGCGGTGCTGCTGGAGCGCTCGATCGACCTGGTCGCCGCGCAGATTGCGATCCTCAAGTGCGGCGCGTTCTATGTGCCGATCGATCAGAACGCGCCGGCCGAGCGCCAGGCCTTCCTGCTCGCCGACAGCGCCGCGGCGCTGGTGCTGAGCCGCAGCGGCCACGCCGCGCCGGCGCTGGACGGCGCGCGCCGCATCGACCTGGACGCGCTCGACCTGCGCGCGCAGCCCGAGCACGACCCCGAGCGCCGGATCGACAGCGAGGCCATCGCCTATGTGATGTACACCTCCGGCTCGACCGGACAGCCCAAGGGCGTGATGGTGCCGCACCGCGCCATCGGCCGGGTCGTGCGCGACAACGGCTACGCGCCGTTCGACGCCAGCGACCGGATCGCGTTCGCCTCCAATCCGGCCTTCGACGCCACCACCATGGAAGTGTGGGGCGCGCTGCTCAACGGCGGCGTTCTGGTGGTGATCGACGCCGACGTGCTGATCGCGCCCCAGCGCCTGGCCCAGGCGCTGAGCGAACAGCAGGTGACGGCGATGTTCGTCACCACCGCCTTGTTCAACCAGTACGCGCTGGCGATTCCCGAAGCGCTGGCCGGGCTGCGTTACCTGTTGTGCGGCGGCGAACGCGCCGACGCCTCCAAGTTCGCCGCGGTGCTGGCCCAGGGCGGCCCGCGCCACCTGATCCATTGCTACGGCCCGACCGAGACCACCACCTACGCCACCACCTGCGAGATCGTGCGCATCGCCGCCGACGCCGCATCGGTGCCGATCGGCCGGCCGATCGCCGGCACCTCGGTCTATCTGCTCGACGCGCGCGGCCAGCCGGTGCCGGCGGGCGTGCCGGGCGAGCTCTACATCGGCGGCGCCGGCGTGGCGCGCGGTTATCTCAACCGCCCCGAACTGAGCGCCGAGCGTTTCCTCGACGATCCGTTCGCCGGACGCGAAGGCGCGCGCATGTACCGCACCGGCGACCTCGGCCGCTGGCGCGCCGACGGCAGCATCGAATTCGTCGGCCGCAACGACCAGCAGGTCAAGATCCGCGGCTTCCGCATCGAGCCGGGCGAAATCGAAGCGCAACTGGGCCGCGTGCCCGGCGTGCGCGAGGCGGTGGTGCACGTGCGCGAGGACAGCCCGGGCGACAAGCGCCTGGTCGCCTACGTGGTCGGCGACGCCTTGCCCGACAGCGCCGGCCTGCGCGCCGCGCTGGCGCGCGAGCTGCCCGAGTACATGGTGCCGGCGGCCTACGTCGCGCTCGACGCGCTGCCGCTGACCCGCAACGGCAAGCTCGACCGCCGCGCGCTGCCGGCGCCGGAGGGCGAGTCCTTTGCGCAGCGCGCTTACGAGGCGCCGCAGGGCGAGGTCGAGACCGCGCTGGCGCGGATCTGGGAAGAATTGCTGCAGGTCGAGCGGGTGGGGCGGCAGGACCACTTCTTCGAACTCGGCGGCCACTCGTTGCTGGCGGTGCAGATGAGCTCGCGGGTGCGCGAGCGGCTCGGCCTGGAAATCGCGTTGTCGGATCTGTTTGCCCAGCCGGTGCTGAGCGCGTTCGCCGCGCTGGCTTCGCGGCCGGGCGGTGCGGCGGCGTCGACGCCGCTGCGCGCCGGCGAGCGCCCGCAGGCGCTGCCGCTGTCGTTCGCCCAGCAGCGTATGTGGATGATCGCGCAGATGGGCGCGCAGGCCAGCGTGGCCTACCACATCCCCGGCGGGCTGCGCCTGCTCGGGCCGCTGGACGTGGACGCGCTGCAGGCGGCGCTGGACCGGATCGTGCAGCGCCACGAAGCGCTGCGCACCCACTTCGCCGTGGTCGACGGGCAGCCGGTGCAGCGCATCGGCGCCGCCGCCGGCTTCGCCCTGCTGCGCCAGGACATCGGCGCGGCCGCCGACAGCGCCGCGGAAATCGAGTATTGGAGCGAGATCGAGGCCGAAGAACCGTTCGACCTGACCGCCGGCCCGCTGGTGCGCGGCCGCCTGCTGAAGGTGAGCGAGCACGAGCATGCGCTGCTGCTGACCATGCACCACATCGTCTCCGACGGTTGGTCGATGGGCGTGCTGATCCACGAGCTGGGCGCGCTGTACCGCGCCTACGCCGCCGGAGGCGTCGCGCACTCGGTCGATCCGCTGCCGGCGTTGCCGTTGCAATACGCCGACTACGCCCTGGCCCAGCGCGAGGGGATGGACGCCGACAACGAGCGCCGCCATCTGGATTACTGGCGCTCGCACCTGACCGGCGCGCCGGCGACCTCGGCGCTGCCGATCGACAAGCCGCGCCCGGCCGAGCAGAACTTCAAGGGCGGGATGTTCGAAACCGCGCTGCCGGCCGCGGCCAGCGCCGCGCTGGCCGAACTGGCCCGGCGCGAGCACGCCACCCCGTTCATGGTGCTGACCGCGGCGCTGAGCGTGCTGCTGTCGCGCTACAACGCGCAGAGCGACATCTGCCTGGGCACGGTGGTGGCCAACCGCGACCGCGCCGAGCTCGAGCCGATGATCGGCCTGTTCCTCGACACCCTGGCGATCCGCACCCGCATCGATCCCCAGCAGCGTTTCGAACACTTGCTGCGCCAGGTGCGCGCCAACCTGCTCGGCGCCTACGCCCACCAGGGCCTGCCGTTCGAGCGCGTGCTCGATGCGGTCAAGCCGGCGCGCAAGGCCGGCATGCCGCCGCTGTTCCAGGTCATGCTGCTGATGCAGAACATGCCGATGGAGCGGCTGGAGCTGTCCGGGCTGGCGATGCAGGCGCTGCCGGCGCCGGAGCACACCGCCAAGTTCGATCTCACCGTCTATGTGACCGAGCGCGACGGCGGGCTGCACCTGGCGTACGAGTACGCGCAGGCGCTGTTCCACGCCGACACCATCGAGCGGCTGGCCGCGCATTTCAACGCGCTGCTGGGCGAACTGGCCGCGGCGCCGCAGACGCGCCTGGACGAACTGGCGCTGCCGGGCACGCTGGCCTTGCCCGCGGCGTTGCCTGCGTCTGAGCCGCAAGTCGCATCCTCGGCCGAGCCGGAGAGCGAGCGCCGCGCGCTTTCGTACCATCAGAACCGGATGTGGTTCATCGATGCGTTCGAGACCGGCAAGGTCTATGCGCATTCGCCGGTCTACCACAACCTGCCGCTGCTGCTGGAATTCGATCCGGGCCTGTCGGCGCGCACCATCGAGGCCGCGCTGAACGCGGTGATCGCGCGCCACGAAGCCTTGCGCACCGCGATCCGCAGCGACGGCACGGCGGTGTGGAGCCAGCCCGAGCGCGACAGCGCGATCGCGCTGGACTGCATCGACCTGCGCGAGCAGGACCCGCTCGAGGCCGCGCTGGCCGAGGCCGCGCGGCCGTTCGCGCTCGGCCGCGACCGTCTGGTCCGCGCCGCGCTGTGGCGCGGCGCCGGCCGCGCGCTGCTGTGCGTGGTCGTTCATCACATCGTGGCCGACCGCGCGTCGCTGCAGACGCTGGCGCAGGAACTGGTCGAGGCCTGCGCCGCGTTGGCCGCAGGCGCTACGCCGGCATCTGCGCCCGCGCCGCTGCAATACGGCGATTTCGCCCGCTGGCAGGCCGCGCAGCCGGCCGAGTTCGTCGACACCGGCCTGCGTTACTGGAAGCAGCAGTTGCACGACCGCCTGCAGGCGCTGGAGCTGCCGCTGAACCGGCCGCGCCCGGCGGTGCACACCTACACCGCGGCGCGCCACGCCTTCGCCATCGACGGCGAACTCGGCGCGCGCCTGCGCCGGCGCGCGCAAGAACGCGGTTTGGCAGTCGAAGACGTGCTGCTGGCGGGCTTCCACGCCTTCCTGCGCCGCTACACCGGCCACGACGAACTGGTGATCGGCGTCAGCGCCGACGGCCGCGCGCGTCCCGGTTTCGACGGGCTGGTCGGGCCGTTGGCCAATCTGCTGGTGCTGCGCACCCGGATCGACCCGCACACCGACTTCGACGGCCTGTCGCAGGCGCTGGCGCACCAGCGCCGGCGCGCGCTGCAGCACCAGGACCTGCCGTTCGAACGCCTGACCCTGGCGCTGGACCCGATCAAGGACATGAGCCGCACCGCGCTGTTCGACGTGCTGTTCCAGTACGACGAGCGCAGCGGCCGCAGCCTGCGCAGCGGCGAGATCGCTGCGACCTTGCTGGAGACCAACCTCGGCCACGGCAAGTACGACCTGCACCTGCAGCTCTACCCCGAAGGCGAGGGCTTCCAGGCGCGATTGGCCTACAACGCCGACTTCTTCGACGCCTGGCTGATCGAGCAGATGATGGGCCACTTCGTGCGCCTGCTGCGCGCCGGCGCCGACGATCCGGCCGCGCGCATCGACGACGCGGCGCTGCTGGACGAGGCCGAACGCGCGCGCCTGCTGGCGTGGAACGACACCGACGCCGGCTATCCCAGCGACAAGACCGTGCCGCAGCTGTTCGAGGAGCAGGTCGCGCGCACGCCCGAGCGCATCGCGGTCAACCTCGGCGACGAGCGCCTGAGCTACGCCGAACTCAACCGCCGCGCCAACCGCCTCGCGCACCTGCTGCGCTCGCGCGGCATCGCGCCGCGCGAGCGCGTCGCGCTGTGCCTGGACCGCAGCCCGGAGATGATCGTGGCGATGCTGGCGGTGGCCAAGGCCGGCGCCGCCTACGTGCCGATCGACCCGGACTATCCGGCCGACCGCGTGCGCTTCACCCTGGAGGACAGCGGCTGCCGTTATGTGCTGACCAGCGCCGCGCGCGCCGCCGAACTGCCCGACTGCGGCGTCGCCGCGATCGCGCTGGACAACGAGACCGAGGCTCTCGCCGCAGCCAGCGAGGCCGATCCGGCGCCGCTGGCCGGCGCCGACGATCCGATCTATGTGATCTACACCTCCGGCTCGACCGGACGGCCCAAGGGCGCGCTGCTGAGCCACCGCAACGTGGTCCGCCTGCTGATCAACGACCGCCTGCAGTTCCGCTTCGACGAACACGACGTGTGGTCGATGTTCCACTCCTACGCGTTCGACTTCACCGTGTGGGAGATCTACGGCGCGCTGCTGTACGGTGGCCGCCTGGCGATGGTGGCGCAGGCCGAGCGCAAGGATCCGCAGCGCTTCCTGGCGCTGCTGGAACGCGAAGGCGTGAGCGTACTCAACCAGACCCCGAGCGCGTTCTACCACCTCGCCGACGCCGCATTGCGCCAGGATCCGCCGGGCCTGCGCGCGCTGCGCTACGTGGTGTTCGGCGGCGAGGCGCTGAGCCCGTCGCGGCTCGCCGCGTTCCAGGACGCGCATCCGCACGTCGCCCTGGTCAACATGTACGGCATCACCGAAACCTGCGTGCACGTCACCTTCAAGCGGCTGGAGCGCGAGGATCTGGACAGCGGCGCCTGCAACATCGGCGTGCCGATCCCGACCACGCGCACCTATGTGCTCGACGAACGCCAGCGGCTGCTGCCGCCGGGCGTGCCGGGCGAGCTGTACGTCGGCGGCCTCGGCGTCGGCCAGGGCTATCTCAACCGCGACGAGCTGACCCGCCAGCGCTTCCTGCCCGATCCCTTCCAGCCCGGCGGGCGTTTGTACCGCTCCGGCGATCTGGCCAAAACCCTGGATTCGGGCGAGATGATCTATCTCGGCCGTATCGACAACCAAGTGCAGCTGCGCGGCTTCCGCGTGGAACTCGGCGAGATCGAAGCGCAGTTGGCGCGTCTGCCGGGCGTGCGCGAGGCGGCGGTGATCGCACGAGAGGACACTCCGGGCGACCAGCGTCTGGTCGCGTATCTGGTCGGCGACGACGTGCCCGACACGCCGGAGCTGCGTGCAGCGCTGGCGCGGGAGCTGCCCGACTACATGGTGCCTGCCGCCTACGTGATGCTGGCGCGGCTGCCGCTGACGACCAACGGCAAGCTCGACCGCAACGCCTTGCCGGCGCCGGAAGGCGATGCCTACGGCCAGCGCGGCTATGAAGCGCCGCAGGACGGCGTGGAGAGCGAACTGGCGGCGATCTGGGCCGAACTGCTGCAGGTCGAGCGGGTCGGACGCCAGGACCATTTCTTCGAACTCGGCGGCCATTCGCTGCTGGCGTTGCAGATGACCGCGCGCCTGCAGCAGCGCCTGGGCCTGGACGTGGCCCTGGCCGATCTGTTCGCCCAGCCGCTGCTGAAGGATTTCGCCCGCATCGCCGCGCTCAAGCAGGGCGGTTCGCTGCCGCCGATCGCGGCCGGCGAGCGGCCGCAGCCGCTGCCGCTGTCGTTCGCCCAGCAGCGCCTGTGGTTCCTGGCGCAGATGGATTCGGCCGCCAGCGCGGCCTATCACATGACCGGCGGGCTGCGCCTGCACGGCCCGCTGGACGCAGTGGCGCTGCAAGCCGCGCTGCGCCGCATCGCGCAACGCCACGAGGCGCTGCGCACCCGCTTCGAACCCATCGACGGCCAGCCGGCGCAGCTCATCGATGCGCAGGGCCGCTTCGAACTGCAGCAGCACGCGCTCGACCCGGCCGACGCGCCGGCGCAGATCGCGCACTGGACCCGGGTCGAGGCGGAGACTTCGTTCGACCTGGCCACCGGCCCGCTCGCGCGCGGCCGCCTGCTGCGCGTGAGCGAGCAGGAGCACGTGCTGCTGCTGACCGTGCACCACATCGTCTCCGACGGTTGGTCGATGGGCGTGCTGGTGCGCGAGCTCAGCGAGCTGTATCGCGCCTATGCGCTCGACGGCGTGGCGGTCGACATCGATCCGCTGCCGGCGCTGCCGGTGCAGTACGCCGACTACGCGCTGTGGCAGCGCCGCTGGCTCAGCGGCGAGGTGCAGCAGCGCCAGCTCGATTACTGGCGCGGCCACTTGAGCGGTGCGCCGGCGCTGATCGCGCTGCCGACCGACCGGCCGCGGCCGCCGGTGCAGGACTACGCCGGCGCCAGCCTGGACCTGGAGTTCGACGCCGAGCTCAGCGACGCGCTGCGCGCGCTGTCGCGCAAGCACGGCACCACCTTGTACATGACTGTGCTCGCGGCCTGGGCGGCGTTGACCGCGCGCCTGGCCGGGCAGGACGAGGTGGTGATCGGCACCCCGGTCGCCAACCGCGCCCGGGTCGAGGTCGAACCGCTGATCGGTTTCTTCGTCAACACCCTGGCGCTGCGTCTGGATCTGAGCGGACAGCCGACGGTGAGCGATCTGCTGGCGCGGGTGCGCGAGCAGGTGCTGCAGGCGCAGGCGCACCAGGACGTGCCGTTCGAGCAGGTGGTGGAAACCCTGCGCCCGGTGCGTTCGCTCGCGCATAGCCCGCTGTTCCAGCTGATGTTCAGCTGGCAGAACACGCCGCAGCCGGAGCTGGCGCTGGGCGAACTGCAACTGCGCGACCTGGAGGACGGCGAGCACCGCAGCTCGCAGTTCGACCTGTCGCTGGGCCTGCGCGAAGACGGCGGCCGCATCGTCGGCAGCCTGGAATACGCGACTGCCTTGTTCGACCACGCGACCTTGCAGCGCCATGTCGGCTACCTCAAGGCGCTGCTGCGCGGCATGGCCGCGGACGACGGCCGCGCGGTCGAGCGCATCGCCGTGCTCGACGAAGCGCAACGCCACGAGCAATTGCACGCCTGGAACGACACCGCGACCGCGTTCGCCGGCGACGAGTGCGTGCACCGTCTGTTCGAACGCCAGGCCGCGGCGACTCCCGACGCAGTAGCGGTGGAGCAGGGCGCGCAACGCCTGAGCTACGCCGAACTCGACGCCCGCGCCGAAGCGCTGGCGCGGCGCCTGCGGGCGCTGGGCGTGGGCGCGGACGACCGCGTCGCCATCGCCACGCCGCGCGAGCCGCTGATGCTGGTCGGCCTGCTGGCGATCTGGAAGGCCGGCGGCGCTTATGTGCCGCTGGACCCGGCGTATCCGGCCGAGCGTCTGGCCTACATGCTGAAGGACAGCGCGCCCAAGGCGTTGCTGACCACGAGCGCGGTGCGCGAGCGGCTGCCGCTCGATGCGTCGTTGGCGGTGTTGGAGATCGATCGCGATCAGGCCGGCGAATCGGCTGTGTCCGATGCGGTCGAGGCCGAAGCCGCGCAAGCAAATCCCTCGCAACTGGCCTACGTCATCTACACCTCCGGCTCCACCGGCCTGCCCAAGGGCGTGATGATCGAGCACCGCACGCTGGCGAATTTCCTCGCCAGCATGGCCCAGCGTCCCGGCCTGGACGGCGGCGACCGCCTGCTCGCGGTGACTACGCTGAGCTTCGACATCGCTGCGCTGGAACTGTGGTTGCCGCTGATCCGCGGCGCGCGCGTGGTCCTGGCCGAGCGCGAGCAGGCCGTGGACGGCGCACGCCTCAAAGACCTGATCGAAACCAGCGGCGCGACCGTGCTGCAGGCCACGCCGGCGACCTGGCGCCTGTTGCTGGAAGCCGATTGGCGCGGCGGCGCGCAGTTCAAGGCGTTGATCGGCGGCGAAGCGCTGCCGCCGGATCTGGCCGCGCAACTGCTGCCGCGCGTCGGCGAGCTGTGGAACATGTACGGCCCGACCGAGACCACGGTGTGGTCGATGATCGACCCGGTCCGCGCCGACGCCGCGCCCGGCGGCATCGGCCATCCGATCGCCAACACCGCGATCTATCTGCTCGATGCGCACGGCGAACCGGTGCCGCAAGGCGTCGCCGGCGAAATCTTCATTGGCGGCGACGGCGTGGCGCGCGGGTATCTGGAGCGCGAAGAGCTCACCCGCGAACGTTTCGTGCCCGATCCGTTCGCCGGGCGCGAAGGCGCGCGCATGTACCGCACCGGCGACCTCGGCCGCCGTCGCGGCGATGGCAGCGTCGAGTTCCTCGGCCGCAACGATCATCAGGTCAAGATCCGCGGTTTCCGCATCGAACTGGGCGAGATCCAGGCGCGGCTCGCGCAACAGCCCGGCGTGGCCGAGGCGGTGGTGCACGCCCGCGAGGATCAGCCGGGTGCGCCGCGCCTGGTCGCCTATCTGGTCGGCACCGCCGCCGACGCGCTGCCGTCGGCGGCGGAACTGCGCGCCGCGCTGGCGCGCGAGTTGCCCGACTACATGCTGCCGGCCGCCTACGTCGTCCTCGACAAGCTGCCGCTGACGCCCAACGGCAAGATCGACCGCGCCGCGTTGCCGGCGCCGGACGGCGAGGCCTATGCGCAGCGCGGCTACGAGCCGCCGCAGGGCGAGGTCGAAAAGACCCTGGCGCAGATCTGGGCGGAACTGCTGCAGGTCGAAAAGGTCGGCCGACAGGATCACTTCTTCGAACTCGGCGGCCATTCCCTGCTCGCCGTGCAGATGGGTTCGCGCTTGCGCGAACGCCTCGGCGTGGAGGTGCCGCTGGCGACGCTGTTCCTGGATCCGGTGCTGTCCGGATTCGCCAGCCACGTCGCCGCATCGGCGCAGACCGCGCTGCCGGCGCTCAGCGCCGGCCTGCGTCCGGCCGAGCTGCCGTTGTCGTTCGCCCAGCAGCGGCTGTGGTTCATCGCCCAGATGGGCGCCGAATCCAGCGGCGCCTACCACATGGCCGGCGGCCTGCGCCTGCGCGGCGCGCTCGACCACGCCGCACTGCAGGCGGCGCTGGACCGGATCGTGCAGCGCCACGAGGCCTTGCGCACGCGCTTCGACACGGTCGACGGCCAGCCGGTGCAGCGCATCCTCGCCGATGCCGGCTTCGCGTTGGCGCACGAAGACCTCAGCGACCGCGCCGACGCGCAGGCCGAACTGGCCGCGTGCGGCGAGCGCGAGGCGCGCGCGCCGTTCGACCTCAGCCGCGGCCCGCTGATCCGCGGCCGCCTGCTGCGCCTGGCCGACGACGATCACGCGCTGCTGCTGACCATGCACCACATCGTCTCCGACGGTTGGTCGATGGGCGTGCTGGTGGAAGAACTCGGCGCGCTGTACCGCGCCTACGCGGCCGACGCCGCCGCGCGCGACGCCGATCCGTTGCCGCCGCTGCCGGTGCAGTACGCCGACTACGCGCTGTGGCAGCGCCGCTGGCTCGACGGCGCGCTGCTGCACAGCCAGCAGCGCTACTGGACCGAGCACCTGCGCGGCGCGCCGGCCTTGCTGGAGCTGCCGACCGACCGGCCGCGCCCGGCGGTGCAGGAGCACGCCGGCGAACGCCGCCGCTTCACCCTCGACGCGCAACTGGCGCGGGCCCTGCGCGAGCTCGGCCAGCGCCACGGCACCACCCTGTACATGACCCTGCTGGGCTCGTGGGCGGCGCTGCTGGGCCGCTTGTCGGGGCAGGGCGAGGTGGTGATCGGTACGCCGATGGTCAACCGCAACCACACCGAGCTGGAACCGCTGATCGGCTTGTTCATCAACAACGTCGCCCTGCGTTTCGACCTCGGCGGCGACCCCAGCGTGGCCGCGTTCCTCGGCCGCGTGCGCGACATCGCCCTGGGCGCGCAGGCGCACAAGGACCTGCCGTTCGAGCAGGTGGTGGAAGCGCTCAAGCCGGTGCGCAGCCTCGCCTACACGCCGCTGTATCAGGTCGTGTTCGTGATGCACAACATGGCCGACGCCGGCCTGGAATTGCCGGGCCTGAGCATCGGCACCCTGCCGGTGGACGAGGCGGTCGCGCAGAACGATCTGTGGTGGTCGGTGGCCGAAACCGAAGACCGGCTGGAGTGCGAGGTGGTGTTCGCCAGCGCGCTGTTCGACGGCGCCACCATCGAGCGCTGGATCGGGCATTGGGAAACCCTGCTGCGGGCGATGGTCGAACACGACCAGACCAGCCTGGCGCGTCTGCCGCTGCTGTCGCCGCCGCAGCGCGAACGGGTGCTGCACGAGTGGAACGCCACCGCGCAGCCCGCGCCGGCGCAGCCGCTGGCGCAGGCCTGGTTCGAACGCCAGGCCGCGGCCACGCCGCAGGCGACCGCGCTGAGCTGGGACGGCGGCGAGCTGAGCTACGCCGAACTCAACGCGCGCGCCAATCGTCTGGCCCATCACCTGATCGCCTCGGGCGTGCGTCCGGACCAGCGCGTGGCGCTGCTGCTGGAGCGCGGGCCGGCGTTGATCGTGGCGATGCTGGCCACGCTCAAGGCCGGCGGCGCCTACGTGCCGCTGGATCCGCAGTATCCGGGCGAGCGTCTGGCGTTCATGCTCGACGACAGCAAGCCCAAGGCGGTGCTGACCCAGACCTCGCTGGAAGACACGCTGCCGTCGAGCCGCGCGCTGATGACCGCCAGCATCGTGCTGGTGGACGAGGCCGATGCGCCGTGGCAACGCCTGTCCGACGCCGATCCGGATCCGGCCGCGCTGGGCTTGAACGAGCGCCATCTGGCTTACGTGATCTACACCTCCGGTTCCACCGGCAAGCCCAAGGGCGTGCTGGTTGAGCACGCCGGGCTTGCGCATTACCTGGATTGGGCGTGGCAGTACTACGCCGAGCGCGCGCCGATCGGTTCGGTGGTGTCCTCGCCGGTGGCCTTCGACGCCACCGTCACCAGCGTCTACCTGCCGCTGATCGGCGGCGGCGCGGCGCATCTGCTGCGCGAAGGCGACGAGCTCGCGGGCCTGGAGCAGTGGATCGTCGCGGCCGCGCCGGGGCAGCTGATCAAGATCACGCCCTCGCATTTGCGCGCGCTCGGCGAGCGCCTGGAAACGCTGGGCCAGCGCTGCGCCGGCCAGCTGTTCGTGGTCGGCGGCGAAGCGCTGCCGGCGGCGACGGTGGCGCTGTGGCGGCGGATCAGCCCGGATTCGCGTCTGGTCAACGAATACGGCCCGACCGAGACCGTGGTCGGCTGCGTGGTGCACGAAGCCGCGCAGTGCCTGGAGGAGGCCGGCTATTGCCCGATCGGCAGGCCGATCGCCAACACCCGCATCTACCTGCTCGACGCGCACGGCGAACCGGTGCCGCAAGGCGCGACCGGCGAGCTGTACATCGCCGGCAGCGGCGTCGCCCGCGGCTATCACGGCCGCGCCGAACTCACCGCCGAGCGCTTCCTGTCCGATCCGTTCGCCGGCGATCCGCAGGCGCGCATGTACAAGAGCGGCGACCTGGCGCGCTGGCGCGCCGACGGCAGCCTGGATTACCTCGGCCGCAACGACGATCAGGTCAAGATCCGCGGCTTCCGCATCGAACTGGGCGAAGTCGAGGCCAAGCTCGCGCAATGCCACGGCGTGCGCGAAGCGGCGGTGACCGCGCGCGAGGACGTGCCGGGCCACAAGCGTCTGGTCGCGTACTTTGTTGCCGGCGACGGCGCGCCCGACGCGCAGTCGCTGCGCACCAAGCTGCAGGCCTCGCTGCCCGAGTACATGGTGCCGGCGGCCTATGTGGCGCTGGAGCGTCTGCCGCTGACCGTCAACGGCAAGCTCGACCGCCGCGCATTGCCGGCGCCGGAAGGCGATGCCTTCGGCCCGCGCGCGTATGAAGCGCCGGTCGGCGCGGTGGAAACCGCGCTCGCGCAGATCTGGGCGGAACTGCTGCAGGTCGAACGGGTCGGCCGCGGCGATCAGTTCTTCGACCTGGGCGGCCATTCGCTGCTCGCCTTGCAGATGACCGCGCGCCTGCGCCAACGCCTGAACCTGGACGTGGCCCTGCCGGAACTGTTCGCCCACCCGGTGCTGAGCGACTTCGCCGAAGCCGCGGCGCGGCAGGGCGGGGCGGCGTTGCCGGCGATCGTTGCCGGCGTGCGGCCGCAGCCGTTGCCGCTGTCGTTCGCGCAGCAGCGTCTGTGGTTCATCGCCCAGCTCGACGCGGCGGCCAGCGCGGCCTATCACATGGCCGGCGGCCTGCGCCTGATCGGCGCACTGGACCGGCGCGCCCTGCGCGCGGCGCTGGACCGGATCGCGCAACGGCACGAGTCGCTGCGCACCCGCTTCGAACGCAGCGAAGGCCAGCCGGTGCAGGTGATCGACGCGGCGGCGGGCTTCGCCCTGATCGAGGAGGATCTGCGCGACGCCGGCGCCGGCGTCCTGGCCGAGGCGACCCAGCGCGAATTCGACGCGCCGTTCGACCTCGCCGCCGGCCCGCTGGCGCGTGCGCGCTTGCTGCGCGTGGGCGAGCAGGAACACGTGCTGCTGCTGACCGTGCACCACATCGTCTCCGACGGCTGGTCGATGGGCGTGCTGACGCGCGAGCTCAGCGAGCTCTACCGCACCTACGCCGTCGACGGCGCGGCGACCGACAGCGACCCGCTGCCGGCGTTGCCGGTGCAGTACGCCGACTACGCGCTGTGGCAGCGGCAGTGGTTCGACAACGACGCCCAGCAAGAGCACAGCGAGTACTGGCGCCGCACCCTGGCCGGCGCGCCGGCGCTGATCGCGCTGCCGACCGACCGGCCGCGTCCGCCGGTGCAGGACTACGCCGGCGCCAGCGTCGAGCTGGAGCTCGATGCAGCGCTCAGCGACGCGTTGCGCGCGCTGGCGCGCAAGCACGGCGCGACCTTGTACATGACCGTGCTCGCGGCGTGGGCGGCGCTGGCCGCGCGTCTGGCCGGGCAGGACGAGGTGGTGATCGGCACGCCGGTGGCCAACCGCGACCAGGTCGAGGTCGAGCCGCTGATCGGCCTGTTCGTCAACACCCTGGCCCTGCGTCTGGACCTGAGCGGCGATCCCAGCGTCGGCGAACTGCTGGCGCGGGTGCGCGAGCAAGTGCTGCAAGCGCAGGCGCATCAGGCACTGCCGTTCGAGCAGGTGGTCGAAGCGGTCAAGCCGGTGCGCTCGCTCTCGCACAGCCCGCTGTTCCAGCTGATGTTCACCTGGCAGAACACGCCGCAGCCCGATGAAAACGCGACGGCGTTCGGCGACCTGCAACTGCGCGACCTCGACGAAGGCGAGCGCCGCGTGGCCCAGTTCGACCTGTCGCTGGGCCTGCAGGAACGCGAGGGCCGCATCGTCGGCAACTTCGAATACGCCACCGCCCTGTACGACCGTGCGACGTTGCAGCGCCACGTCGGTTACCTCAAGGCGCTGCTGCACGGCATGGTCGAAGACGATGCGCAGCCGGTGGAGCGCATCGCGATCCTGGCCCCGGCCGAACGCACGCAGGCGTTGCAGACCTGGAACGCGACCGAGCGCGCTTATCCGCAAGGCGAGTGCGTGCATCAGCTGTTCGAGCAGCAGGTCGCGCGCACGCCCGAGGCGGTGGCGGTGGCGGAAGACGGCCGCGCCCTGAGCTACGCCGAACTCAACGCCCAGGCCAACCGGCTGGCGCGGCATCTGCGCGCGCTCGGCGTCGGTGCGGACCGGCGCGTGGCGGTGGCGATGCCGCGCGGGCTGGAGATGATGGTCGCGCTGCTGGCGGTGCTGAAGGCCGGCGGCGCTTATGTGCCGCTGGATCCGGCTTATCCGGCCGAACGTCTGGTCTACATGCTCGAGGACTGCCAGCCGCAGGCGCTGCTGACCCATAGCGCGGTGCGCGCCGGTCTGCCGGCCGAAGCGCAATGGCCGGTGCTGGACGTCGACGCCGATGCCGCGCAATGGAGCGGTTACGCCGACGGCGATCTGGCCCCGGCCGAAACCGGCCTGCGCGATTCGCATCTGGCCTACGTCATCTACACCTCCGGCTCGACCGGCCGCCCCAAGGGCGCGATGAACGAGCACGCCGGCGTGGTCAACCGCCTGCGCTGGATGCAGGAGGCCTACGGCCTGGACGGCGGCGACAGCGTGCTGCAGAAGACCCCGTCGAGCTTCGACGTGTCGGTGTGGGAATTCTTCTGGCCGCTGATGACCGGCGCGCGCTTGTTCATGGCCCGGCCGGAAGGGCACAAGGACCCGCAGTACCTGGCCGAAACCGTGCAGCGCGAGTGCATCACCACGATGCACTTCGTGCCGTCGATGCTGCAGGCCTTCCTGGAACTGGCCGACCCGGCGCAATGCCGCGGCCTGGTGCGGGTGATGTGCAGCGGCGAAGCGCTGCCCGGCGCATTGGCGCGGCGCTTCCGCGAACTGTTGCCGCACTCCCAGTTGCACAACCTGTACGGCCCGACCGAAGCGGCGGTGGACGTCACCGCCTGGGCCTGCGACACGGACGAACTGCCGGACAACATCCCGATCGGCCGTCCGATCGCCAACACCGCGATCTATCTGCTCGACCGCCACGGCCAGCCGGTACCGGCCGGCAGCGCCGGCGAGCTGCACATCGGCGGCGTGCAGGTGGCGCGCGGTTATCTCAACCGGCCGGAACTGAGCGCGGAGCGTTTCGTCCACGACCCGTTCTCGCTGCGTCCCGGCGCGCGCATGTACAAGACCGGCGATCTGGCGCGCTGGCAGGCCGACGGCAGCCTGCTGTACCTCGGCCGCAACGACCATCAGGTCAAGATCCGCGGCCAGCGCATCGAGCTGGGCGAGATCGAGGCGCAGCTGCTGCGCCAGCCCGGCGTGCGCGAAGCGGTGGTGCTGGCACGCGAAGACCGTCCGGGCGACCGGCGCCTGGTCGCGTATCTGGCCGGCGAGGGCATCGCCGCCATCGCCGAGCTGCGCGCCGAACTGGCGCGCGAGCTGCCCGAGTACATGGTGCCGGCCGCCTGCGTGGTGCTGGAGCGCTTGCCGCTGTCGCCCAACGGCAAGGTCGACCGCGCCGCGTTGCCGGCGCCGGACGGCGAGGCCTATGCGCAGCGTCCGTTCGAGGCGCCGCAGGGCGAAACCGAGCAGGTGCTGGCGCGGATCTGGAGCGAGCTGCTGCAAGTGGAGCCGATCGGCCGCCACGACAGCTTCTTCGACCTGGGTGGGCATTCGCTGCTGGTCGTGCACGTGGTCGAGCGCTTGCGCAAGGCCGGGCTGCAGGTGGAGATGCGCACCATCCTGGAGACGCCGACCCTGCAGGCGGTGGCCGCGCGCGCCCAGCGCATCGGCGAAGCGCCGCTGTCGCAGCATCTGGTGCCGATCCGCTTCGGCGACCGCTCGCGCCGGCCGCTGTTCTTCATCCACGAGCCCACCGGCGAAGTGCTGTCCTACGAGCGGCTGTCGCGTCATTTCGACGACGACTTGCCGATCTACGGCATCCAGGCCGACCGCGCCGACGCGCAGCGCGAAGTCAGCGCGCAGAGTCTGGCCCGGCGCTATCTCGAAGTGATTCGCAGCGTGCAGCCGCAGGGCCCGTACCGGCTCGCCGGCTGGTCCGGCGGCGGCCATCTGGCCTACGAGATGGCCGAGCAGTTGCTGGCCCAGGACGAGGGCGTGGAGTTCCTCGGCCTGATCGACAGCGGCCGCCCGGGCAATCTGCGGCCGGAAGACATGCCGCAGGACGAGCAGCGCTTCCGCTGGGATTTCCTGTTCAGCCACATCCGCTATCTGGACCCGAGTCTGGACGAGGACGCCGTCGAAGCGCTGGAGCAGCGCGGCAGCATCGAAGCGGCGATGGCGCATGCGCGCAGCATCGGCTGGCTGCCGCCGAGCTTCGGCGCCGACGAGCTGACCTGGCGCGCGGCGCTGATGAAGCGGCTGTCGGTGGCCTGCCTGAGCTATCGCCCGCAGCCGCTGCCGATCGCGGTGCATCTGTTCACCGCCGACATCGCCGCCGACAAGGACGCGTCGCACGGCTGGGCCGAACTGCTCGGCGACAACCTGCGCATCCGCCGCATCGGCGGCACCCACAAGTCGATCATGGAGGAACCGCTGGCGGCGACCTTGGCCGCGGCCATCGCCGGGTTGTTGAACGACGGCGAACGCGATCCGCCGCCGCCGTCGCCCGCGCACACCGCTGCGATCACCGTGCAGGCCGGCAAGGCCGGCGCCGCGCCGCTGTTCTGCATCCCCGGCGCCGGCGCCAACGTCAGCTGCTTCCTGCCGCTGACCCAGGCCTGCGGCGCGCACACGCCGATCATCGGCCTGCAGGCGCGCGGCCACGACGGCCGCAGCGTCCCGCACGCCAGCGTCGAGGCCGCGGTCGAGGCCTTGCTGCCGGAAGTGCGCGCGCTGGGGCAGGGCGGGCCTTACCACCTGCTCGGCCACTCGTTCGGCGGCTGGATCGCGTTCGAACTGGCGCGGCGCCTGCATCAGGCCGGCGAAACCGTCGCCCCACTGATCCTGGTCGACTGCGAACCGCCGCAGCGGGTGCGCCACTCCGATCATCTGGAAGTGCTGACCCAGTTCGTCGAGTTGCTGGAGATGGACCTGGGCAAGCGTCTGCCGCTGGACACGCAGGCGCTGGCCGATCAACTCGGCGACGAGCGCGACCGCCGCACCCTGGCGGCGATGGTCGCCGCCGGGCTGATGCCGGCGCGGGCCACGCTGGCGCAGTTCCAGGCGCTGCTGCGGGTGTTCGCCGCCAACTTGAACGCCAGCTACCAGCCGCAGGCCGATTACCCGGGCGAAGTCGTGCTGTTGAACGCCCAGGCCGAGGCCAAGCCGCCGACCGTGCGGCGGTCGCTGATGTCGCCGGCCGAAGCCGCCGAAGGCTGGAGCCGCTACGCCGTGCGCCTGCGCGAGCAGACCCTGCAAGGCGATCACATGAGCGTTTTGAAGTCCCCGCACGTCAGGCAGATCGCGGCCGCTGCGGCCGCGGCCTGGCCCGCGCACGTATTGGCCGCTGCCTTGCAGCGCGACGCCGGCAAGCACGACGCCGGCGCCCAGGCCAAAGACCTTTCCACCCAAGCCGAGTCGCCATGAATACCACTCAGTCTCTGTCCGCCGATGTGCGCAGCGTTCCGCTGGTCAACAACTGGTTCGCCCACATCTACCTGATGTCGCCGCTGACTCTGGGCCTCTACACCAAGCACGCGCACCTGGCGATGCTGGATTCGTTCATCGACGATCCCGAGCAGCACCTGGTCTCGTCGAACACGCCCGAACTGCTGGGCGGCCCGTTCATCAACTACACCGGCGACCCGGCCGACATGGCCCGCTTCCGCGACGAAACCATGGAGCGCTGCGCGCTGCACCTGCGCTGCGCCGATGCGATCAACGACATGTACCAGATGCTGTTCAGCCAGGCCAAGGGCAGCGGCGTGCCGGCGCTGTACTCGCAGGTCGACGAGCTGATCCGCTACGGCGTGGACATCGCCTACGACGTCAGCAAGCAGCCGGGCGCGCGCTTCATCGAGTCGATCTTCTACAACAGCCCGCTCAACGCGCCGCAGTTGCAGACCGTGGTGCTGGAGAAGGCCAGCTACGAACCGCGCACCTTCGTGCTGAGCACGCCGCAGATCAAGAACGACAAGACCGCGGTGACCCTGAGCCTGCCGTTCGGCGACCCGCTGTGGGACGAGCTCTACGCCGGCACCCGCGATCCCGACGGGCTGGCCGAGCGCCTGCGTCCGTACATGCGCGAGCCCGAGCGCGAGATCCCGCTGCTCAAGGGCATGCTGGAGCCGCCCAAGGCCGCCGCCGCCGATGCCGAGTGGACCCAGGACACCCCGCGCATCCGCTACTTCGGCCACGCCTGCGCGATGATCCAGTGCGCCGGCGTCAGCATCCTGATCGACCCGCTGATCAGCTATCCCAACGAAGCCGAGATCCCGCACTTCACCTTCGACGATCTGCCGGCGCACATCGACTACGTGCTGATCACCCATCCGCACCAGGACCACGTGGTGTTCGAAACCCTGCTGCGCCTGCGCCACAAGGTCGGCCAGGTGGTGGTCGGCCGCGCCGGCGGCGGCGGCCTGGCCGACGTGTCGCTGAAGCTGATGCTGGAAAGCTGCGGCTTCGAGAACGTGGTGGAGCTGAGCGAATACGAGAGCGTGAGCTTCGAAGGCGGGCGCATCCTCGGCGCGCCGTTCTACGGCGAGCACGCCGACCTGGACATCCGCGCCAAGCTGGTGTTCGCGATCGAAATGAATAAGTCGGTCAACCTGTTCTTCGCCGACTCCAACCCGCCGGCGCCGGAGTTCTACGCGCCGCTGAAGGCCATGTTCCCGAAGATCGACTGCCTGTTCCTGGGCATGGAATGCGTCGGCGCGCCGGCGACCTGGCTGTACGGCCCGCTGCTGCAGAAGATGCTGACCCGCGGCGAAGACCAGTCGCGGCGCCTGGACGGTTGCGATTCGGCCAAGGCGCTGGCGATGCACGAGTACTTCAATCCCGAGCGCTTGTTCATCTACGCGATGGGCGCCGAGCCGTGGCTGACCCATATCACCAGCATCCTGTACTCGGAAGAGACCACCCAGTTCAAGGAAGCGCGCGTGGTCGAGAAGGCGCTGCGCGAGCGCGGCCGCGAGGCCGAGTTGCTGTTCGGCAAGATGGAACTGCTTCTGTGAAGCGCGACCGCGCGAGGCGAGGGCCGTTCGGCGGCCCGCTGGCGCAGCTGATCCGGGCGGCGCGGCCGCCGCGGCTGCTGCTGTCCGCGGCCGCCGCCAGTTCGGTGCTGGCGGTGGCCAGCACGCTGGCGTTCCCGATGTTGACCAAGCAGGTGGTCGACCAGATCCCGGGCGGCGGCGTGCAGGCGCAGAACATCGCCTTGCTCGCGCTGGCGCTGACCGGTGCCGCGCTGGCCTCGGCGCTGACCGCCTACCTGCTGTCGCGGGTCGGCTACGGCGTGGTCGCCAACCTGCGCCGGCTGTTGGTGCGCAAGGTGGTCGGCCTGCCGATCGCCGCGTTCGACCGCAGCAGCAGCGGCGACTGGGTCAGCCGGGTGTTGAACGATTGCCAGTCGATTTCCGACCTGGTCACCCGCGAGGCGATCAACCTGCTGACCAGCGCGCTGCTGCTGGCCGGTTCGATCACCGTGCTGTTCCTGCTCGACCTGCGCCTGACCTTGATGCTGCTGGGCAGCCTGGGCGCGGCGTTCCTGCTGGTGATTCCGTTGGGCATGCTGCTCGAAGGCCTGGCCCGCGGCACCCAGGACCGCACCGCGCGCCTGGGCGGCATCCTCACCCACGTGTTCGCCGAGATCCGTCTGGTCAAGGCGTTCACCGCCGAGGCGCGCGAGCACGGGCGCAGCGACGAGGAGATCGAGGGCATCCGCCGGATCGGGCTGCGGCAGGCGCGGATCAACGTCTGGATCGAACCGCTGATGACCCTGGCGCTGATGGCCGCGGTGATCGCGATCCTGGTCTACGGCGCCACCCGGGTCAGCCGCGGCGACATCACCATCGGCACCCTGACCGCGTTCGTGCTGTACATCCTCAACGTCGCAACGCCCGTGGTGCAGCTGACCCACTTCACCGCCGAGTTCCACAAGGCCAAGGGCGCTTCGACCCGCATCGCGGCCTTGTTGCAGGAGCCGGCCGAGGACGACGGGCAGGGCAGCGACGCCTCGCAGCGCGAGCGCGGCGACCTGGTGTTCCGCGACGTGTCCTTCGCCTATCCGGGCGGGGAGGAGATGCCGGTGCTGCGCGGGATCGATCTGGTGTTCCGGCCGGGTACTACGACCGCTTTGGTCGGCGCCAGCGGCAACGGCAAGACCACGATCCTGTCGCTGATCGAACGCTTCTACCGGCCCAGCGGCGGCGCGATCGAGTACGACGGCGAGCCGATCGAGCGCTTCAGTCTGGGCTCGTGGCGCGGCCGCATCGGCTACGTCGCCCAGGGCGCGCCGGTCATGCCCGGCAGCGTGCGCGACAACATCACCTACGGCCTGAGCGGACAGTACAGCGACGCGATGGTGTGGGCGGCGGCCGAGCGCGCCGGCGCGGCGGGCTTCATCGAGCGCATGCCCGAAGGCTTGGACACCGCGCTGATCGAGCAGGGCAACAACCTGTCCGGCGGGCAGCGCCAGCGCATCGCGATCGCGCGCATGTTCCTGCGCAATCCCGACATCCTGATCCTCGACGAAGCCACCTCGGCGCTGGACAGCGAGACCGAACATCAGGTCAAGCTGGCCCTGGCCGAGCTGATGAAGGGCCGCACCAACATCGTCGTCGCCCACAGCCTGACCACGGTGATGCAGGCCGACTGCATCTATTTCCTGGAAGGCGGGCGGATCTCCGGCATGGGCAACCACGAGGAGCTCAACCGCACCCATCCGTATTACGCACGGCTGGTGGCGCGTTACTTCCAGAAGCAGCCGGAGCCGGTGGCGGTGGAAGCGCCGGCGGAGTGGGTGGGGAGCGCCGGTGGCTGAGGCCTCGCCACGCGCCGCGCGCCGCGCACGCGCGCGGCGCGGCGGCGCGGCCGTGTTCGAGGCGCTGATCCGGCGCCCGATCGGTTTGTCCTTGCTCGGCCTCGGTCTGGTGCTGGCCGGGTTGTGGACTTACGCATTGCTCGGCGTGGCCGCGCTGCCGTCGCTGGAATTCCCCGGCGTCACCGTGCTGGCGCAGATCCCTGGCGCCAGCGCGCAGACCATGGCGACCACGGTGGCTGCGCCGCTGGAGCGCCGGCTAGGCCGCATCGCCGGGCTGCGCTCGATGGAATCGCAAAGCAGCGAAGGCTCGCTGCTGATCCAGCTCTCGTTCGAATTCGGCCGCGGCGCCGACAAGGCCGCGCGCGACGTGCAGGCCGCGATCAACGACGCCGCGCCGGACTTGCCGGCCGACATGCCGGCGCCGCCGCAATACTTCAAGGCCAACACCAACGCCATTCCGGTGCTGATGGTGGCGCTGACGTCCGATACGCAGCCGCCTGAGCGCCTGTACGACCTGGCCGACACCGTGCTCAAGCCGGCGATCGCGCAGATTCCCGGCGTCGCCCAGGTGCAGGTGTCCGGCGGCGCGCCGCACGCGGTGCGGATCGAACTGGACAACGCCTCGCTGGCGGCCAAGGGCTTGCTCGCCAACGATGTCGCCAATGCGCTGGTCGCGGCCAACGTGGTCTCGCCGCTTGGCCAGCTCAGCGACGGCCGCAGCCGCATGAGCCTGGCGGTCGACAGCGGCCTGCGCGAACCGCGCGAGTTCGCCGATTTGCTGATCGCCGTGCGTAACGGCGCTTCGGTGCGGCTGGGCGATGTGGCCCGGGTCGAGAGCGGCCAGCAGGACCGCTACCAGGCGGCGTGGTTCGGCGCGCACCGCGCGGTGACCCTGCAGGTCGGCAAGCGCGCCGACGCCAACGCGGTGGCCACGGTCGCGGCGATCCGCGCGCGCCTGCCGGCGCTGCGCGCGTCGTTGCCGGCCGATGTCGCGGTGGTGCCGATGTTCGACCTCACCCAGACCGTGCGCTCGGGCCTGCACGAGGTCGAGATCGCGCTGCTGCTGAGCGTGGCGATGGTCGCCGCGGTCATGCTGGCGTTCCTGCGCCGCCTGCGCCCGACCCTGATCGCCATGCTCAGCGTGCCGCTGTCGCTGGCCGGCGCGTTCGTGGCGATGTGGGCGCTGGGCTATTCGCTCAACACCTTGTCGCTGGTGGCGCTGGTGCTGTGCATCGGCTTCGTGGTCGACGACGCCATCGTGGTGATCGAGAACATCGTCCGCCACATGGAGCTCGGCCTGCCGCCGGCGCGCGCGGCGGCTGCGGCGGTCGGCGAGATCGGCTTCACCATCGTTTCGATCACCCTGTCGCTGATCGCGGTGTTCGCGCCGCTGCTGCTGGGCGACAACGAACTGGTGATCCTGCTGCGCGAATTCTCCGCGACCCTGGCCGCGGCGGTGGTGATCTCGGCGCTGGTCTCGCTGACCCTGACCCCGGCGCTGTGCGCGCGCTTTCTCGCGCCCGAACCGGTGCCGCCGCAGCCCTCGCGCCTGGAAGCGGCGCTGCAGCGCCTCGACCAGGCTCTGCACGCGCGTTACGAGCGCGCGCTCGACTGGGCGATGCGCCACCGCCGGCTGATGCGCTGGCAGCCGGCCTTGCTGCTGCTGGCGACCCTGGCCGTGGCCTGGGCGACGCTGCTGAGCGCCGGCGGCGGCTTCATGCCGGAGGAGGACACCGGCATGCTCCAGGCGACTTTCCGCGCCGATACCAACGTCTCGCCGGAGCGCCTGGGCGAGCACGCGCAAGGCCTGATCCGGATCATGCGCGCCGATCCGGCGGTGCTGCACGTCACCACCATCCTCGGCGCCGACAGCGGCGGCGGCGCGGTCGGCAGCACCGGCACCATGTTCGTCGACCTCAAGCCCAAGGGCGCCGGCCCCAGGCAGCGCGCCGACGGCCTCAAGCAGGTGATCGAACGGCTCGACCGCCGCTACCGCGAGCTGGCCGGCGTGTCGGTCGCGCTGAGCCCGTTGCAACTGCTCGGCGGCGACGAAGGCCGCAGCGGCGGCCTGTTCTCGTTCCAGTTGGTCAACGGCCTGGGCGGCGACGAACTGCAGCCGTGGGCCTTGAAGACGGTGGCGGCGCTGCGGGCGATGCCGCAGTTCCGCGATGTTTCCAGCGACTACGACGCGCTCGGCAAGCAGCAGACCCTGCAGGTGGATCGCGCGCTCGCCGGGCGCCTGGGCGTCAGCATGGGCGATGTGGACTCGGCCCTGGCCAGCGCGTTCGGCCAGCGCACGGTGTCGGTGATCTACTCCGACATCGCCCAGTACTGGGTGGTGCTGACCTCGTCCGACGAAGGCCGGCTCAGCATCGAAGGCCTGCTGCAGACGCGTGTGCGCGCCGCCGGCGGGGCGATGGTGCCGCTGTCGGCGCTGGCGCGGGTCGAGCCGCGGCTGGCCCCGGCCAGCGTCAGCCATTACAACCAGCTCGAATCGGCCAAGATCCGCTACAACCTCGCCGGCGACGTCACTCCCGACCGCGCCGCGGCGCTGATCCGCAGCGCAGTGGCGAAGGCCGGCGTGCCGGCCGGCATCCGCCTGAGCCTGGACGGCGACAGCCAGCGCCTGGAATCGGCGCAATCCAACGGCCTGATCCTGCTGCTGGCGGCGGTGGCGGCGATGTACATCGTGCTCGGCGTGCTCTACGAGAGCCTGCTGCATCCGCTGACGATCCTGTCGACCCTGCCGGCCGCTGCATTGGGCGCGTTCGTGGCGATGCTGGTCACGCACACGCCGCTGACCCTGATGACGGTGATCGCGGTGCTGCTGCTGATCGGCATCGTCAAGAAGAACGCGATCTTGATGGTCGATTTCGCCCTGACCGCCGAACGCGAGCGCGGCCTCGCGCCGCCGCAGGCGATCCGCGAGGCGGCGCTGGTGCGGTTTCGCCCGATCCTGATGACCACGCTGGCGGCGATCGGCGCGGCGCTGCCGCTGGCGATCGGTTTCGGCGTCGGCGCGGAGATGCGCCAGCCGCTGGGCATCGCCATCGTCGGCGGCCTGCTGGTGTCGCAGTTGCTGACCTTGCTGAGCACGCCGGCGATCTATCTGTGGCACCACGACCGCTCGCTGCGCAAGGCCGCGCGGCGCGAGCGGCGCGCGCTCAAGCGCGCAGCGCGGGCGGGCGCTGCAGTGGGGAGGCCGGCATGAAGCGCTGTTGCGTCGAATGCGTCCGCAACGGTGGTTTTACCAAGTCCGTCCGGATTCGCCGAACCGCCGGCCGCAAGCGTCGATGTGTTGTAGCAAGGCCTCGCTAAGAAGACCCGATCCGAAGCTCGATCCACGTTGGGCGCGATGCGCCCGCCCCACGCATTCCAGGAGTGTTGCATGTCGCGTTTTCGCAAGATCGCGCTGGTCGCCGTCGCGGCGGTGGTGTTGGGCGGCGCCGGCTTGGCGGCGCTGAGCCAGGCGCCGGCCGATCCCGGCCAGAACAAGGGCCAGGACAAGAGCGAAGGCGAGGGCCCCGGCGCCGCGGGCGCCGACGCGCCGGTGCCGGTCGCGCTGGCGCCGGTCGCGCGCCAGGACGTGCCGGTGTATCTGATCGCGCAGGGCACGGTGCAGGCGCGCAACAGCGTTACCGTCAATCCGCAGATCGGCGGCGTGCGCCTGGTCGAGCTGCACTTCAAGGAAGGCCAGGAGGTCAAGCGCGGCGATCTGCTGGCCCAGCTCGATCCGCGCAACGCCCAGGCCGGCTTCGATGAAGCGACGGCCAAGCTGCGCCAGGACCAGGCCGCGCTGGCGACCGCGCGCAGCAACTACCTGCGTTCCTCCGACGCGCACTATCGCCAGTACGTGTCCAAGCTCGACCTCGACACCCAGCGCAACGCAGTCGCCCAGGCCGAGGCCTTGGTCGCCGCCGACGAAGCGGCGATCCACAACGCGCGGGTGCAACTGGACTACACCCGGGTGCTGGCGCCGATCGACGGCATCGCCGGCATCCGCGGCGTCGATCCGGGCAACGTCGTCACCACCAGCACCAATCTGGTCACCATCACCCAGGTGCGGCCGATCTACGTCAGCTTCAATCTGCCTGAGCAGAACCTGGACAGCGTGTACCGCGCCACGCAGGCCGGCGCGCCGCTGGAGGTCGAAGCGTTGGACCGGGTCGATGCGCACACCGTCGCCGCCGGCGGCAGTCTCGATGTGATCGACAACGCGGTCGACCCGGCCACCGGCACCTTCAAGCTGCGCTCGCTGTTCGGCAACGATCCGCGCGCGCTGTGGCCGGGGCAGTTCGTCAATGTGCGGCTGAAGCTGCGCACCGTCGCCGGCGGTCTGGTGATTCCGGCGCAGGCGCTGCAGCGCAGCCCGGACGGCGATTACGTCTATCTGCTACAGCCCGACCAGACGGTGAAGATGCAGCCGGTCAAGGTCGCCGGCGAGGTCGGCGACAGCCAGGTGATGATCGGCGCGGGCCTGCGCGAAGGCGGGCGGGTGGTGGTCGAAGGCCAGTTCCGGCTCAAGCCCGGCAGCAAGGTCAAGCCGGTCGCGGCCACCGCGACGGTCGCGCTGGCGATGCCGGCTGCCAGCGCGCCGAGCGTGAACGCGCCCGCCGCGGGCGCGTCGGCGGCGCCCGCCGCAGCGGCGCGTTGAGCGCGCCATGGCCTTCTCGACGCTGTTCATCCGCCGCCCGGTCGCCACCTGCCTGCTGATGGCGGCGGTGGCCTTGCTCGGCGTGCTCGGCTATCGCCAGTTGCCGGTGTCGGCGCTGCCGGAGATCGATGCGCCCAGCCTGATCGTCACCACCCAATACCCCGGCGCCAGCGCGCCGACGATGGCGGCGCTGGTGACCACGCCGCTGGAGCGCCAGTTCGGCCAGATCGCCGGGTTGGCGATGATGACGTCCGACTCCTCGGCGGGTTTGTCGACCATCGTGCTGCGCTTCGACCTGGACCGCGACATCGACGTCGCCGCCCAGGACGTGCAGTCGGCGATCGCCCAGGCCAAGGGCGTGCTGCCGGCGAACCTGCCGTATCCGCCGGTGTACAACCGGGTCAATCTGGCCGACGCGCCGATCCTGACCTTGAAGCTGAGCTCCGACAGCGTGCCGCTGCGCGAGGTCAACAACTACGCCGATTCGATCCTGGCGCAGAAGCTCTCGCAGGTGCAGGGCGTGGGCCTGGTGTCGATCGCCGGCAACGTGCGCCCGGCGGTGCGGGTGCAGGTCGATCCGGCGCAGTTGTCGAATCTGGGCCTGACTTTGGAAGACCTGCGCAGCGCGCTGACCCAGGCCAACGTCAACGCGCCCAAGGGCACGCTCAACGGCAAGACCCAGTCCTACAGCATCGGCAGCAACGACCAACTGCGCGACGCGGTGGAATACCGCAACACCGTGATCAGCTACCGCAACGGCGCGCCGGTGCTGCTGCAGGACGTGGCGCGGGTGATCGACGGCGTGGAGAACGACCAGCTCGCCGCCTGGGCCGACGGCCGCCCGGCGGTGCTGCTGGACGTGCGCCGCCAGCCCGGCGCGAACATCGTCGACACGGTCGAACGCATCCATCGCTTGATGCCTGAGCTGCGCGCGGTGCTGCCGGCCGGCGTGCGCCTGGAGGTGTTCGCCGACCGCACCACCACCATTCGCGCCTCGGTCGCGGACGTGCAGTTCACCCTGGTGCTGACCGTGGGCCTGGTGGTGGCGGTGATCTTCGTATTCCTGCGCCGGCTGTGGGCGACGCTGATACCGTCGGTGGCGCTGCCGCTGTCGCTGCTGGGTACGTTCGCAGTGATGGCCTTCGCCGGCCTGTCGCTGGACAACCTGTCGCTGATGGCGCTGACGGTGGCGACCGGTTTCGTGGTCGACGACGCCATCGTCATGGTCGAGAACATCGTGCGCTACATGGAGCAGGGCAAGGACAGCCGGCGCGCGGCCGAGATCGGCGCGCGCGAGATCGGCTTCACCGTGGTCTCGCTGACGGTGTCGCTGATCGCGGTGTTCCTGCCGCTGCTGCTGATGCCCGGCGTCACCGGCCGCCTGTTTCATGAGTTCGCCTGGGTGCTGACCATCGCCACCGCGATCTCGATGCTGGTGTCGCTGACGCTGACGCCGATGATGTGCGCCTACCTGCTCAAGCGCGACGCGCTGCCGCTCGAGCACGGCGGCGGCGAAGATGGCCGCCCGGACCGCTGGGCGCGCATCCTCGCCGTGTACGCGCGCACGCTGGACTGGGTGCTCGCGCGTCCACGCCTGATGCTGCTGGTCGCCAGCGCCAGCGTCGCGCTGACCGTGGCGCTGTACATCGTGATCCCCAAGGGATTGCTGCCGGAACAGGACACCGGCCTGGTCGTCGGCGTGCTCCAGGCCGACCAGAACGTCGCCTTCGAGCAGATGCAACAACGCACCCAGGCGGTGGCGGCGATCCTGCAAAAACAAGAAGGCGTGGCCGGCGTTGCGGCTTTCATCGGCGCCGGGCCGGTCAACCCGACCCTCAACCAGGCCCAGCTCAGCCTGGTGCTGGCCGAACGCGGCCGCCGCGAAGGACTCGACGAACTGTTGCCGCGCCTGCGCCGCGCGGTCGTCGACGTTCCCGGCGTCGCCTTGTACCTCAAGCCGGTGCAGGACGTGGCCCTGGACAACCGCGTTGCCGCCACCGAGTACCAATACGCGCTGTCCTCGGTCGATACCCAGGCTCTGGCCGATTACGCCGAACGCCTGACCCAGCGCCTGCGCCTGCAACCGGAACTGAGCGAGGTCGGCAACAACCTGTCCGAGCGCGGCGACGCGCTGCTGCTCAACGTCGACCGGGCCAAGGCCAGCCGCCTGGGCGTGCCGATGCAGACAATCAACGACACCTTGTACGACGCCTTCGGCCAGCGCCAGATCTCGACCATCTTCACCCAGCTCAACCAATACCGGGTGGTGATGGAAGTGGCGCCGCAGTTCCGCAACGCCGGCGCGCTGCTCAACCAGCTCGGCGTGCGCGCCAACGGCGACGGCGCGCTGACCGGCGCCACCGCCACCGCGTTCGGCCAGGCCGCGTCGAGCAATTCGGCCACGCCGGCCGGGATCGGCGGCAGCGGCAATCTCGGCTTCCAGGTCGGCGCCGGCGGGGTGGTGCCGCTGGCCGCGCTGGCCAGCGCCCGGGTCGGCAGCGAACCGCTGGTGGTCAGCCATCAGCAGCAACTGCCGGCGGTGACGCTGGGCTTCAACGTCGCCCCGGGATATTCGCTGTCGCAGGCGGTGGCGGCGATCGCGCGCGCCGAACGCGAACTCGCGCCGCCGCCGCGGGTGCGCGGGCAACTGGTCGGCAAGGCCGCCGAGTTCTCGGCCTCGCTGGCCGACGAGGTGTGGTTGCTGCTGGCGGCGGTGGTGGTGATCTACATCGTGCTCGGCGTGCTCTACGAGAGCTATCTGCACCCGCTCACCATCGTCTCGACCCTGCCGCCGGCCGGCGTCGGCGCGCTGCTGGCGCTGATGGCCTGCGGCATGAGCCTGTCGGTGGAAGGCATCGTCGGCATCGTCCTGCTGATCGGCATCGTCAAGAAGAACGCGATCATCATGATCGACTTCGCCATCGGCGCGCAGCGCGGCGGCATGGACGCGGACGATGCGATCCGCCGCGCCTGCCTGCTGCGCCTGCGCCCGATCCTGATGACCACCGCGACCGCGCTGCTGGGCGCGTTGCCGTTGGCGTTGGGCAGCGGCATCGGTGCGGAACTGCGGCGGCCGCTGGGCGTGGCCATCGTCGGCGGCCTGCTGCTGTCGCAGCTGGTCACGCTGTATACGACGCCGGTGATCTACCTGTCGCTGGAGCGCTGGGCGCAGCGGCTGCGCGATCGGCGCGCGCAGCGCGCGATCGGCGCGGAGCTGCCCCTGGGCGCCTGATCGGCGCGGCCGCGCGCGGCAGGGCGGGGCGGTTTCGTTCCGGCCCAGCGCGGTTTCGTCGCGGCTTCGGCGGCTTCGTCGCGCGCCGCTGGCAGCGCCCGCCGCTGCGGTGGCAACGTGCCCGCACACACAGGCTGCGGGCGATGGCGATGATGATAGAGACCGATTATCTGGCGACGGCGCGCAAGATCCTGCTCGCGGCCTCGATGTTCGCCGGCACGGCGCACGCCGCCGATACCGGCACCGCCGGCGCACGCTGCGCCGAGCCGGCGCCGATCGGCGCTTATCGTCTCGACGACGGCAGTACGCTCGACATCGGCCCGGGCGCCGCAGGCCAGTTGCGCTGGCGCCGCGACGACGGCCGCAGCGGCGCGCTGACCGCGGGCGCCGACGGCATCTGGACCAGCACGCTGGGCTGGACGACGCGCCCCGACGGACACCGCGTGCGCTTCGCCGATTGCGGCCGCGGCGGTCTGCGCTTCGACCGTCTGCACGGACAGCGCATCGCCCTGGTCCAGACCGACACCCGCTTCCAGGGCAGCGGCGTCGAACTCGCCGGCCGCCTGACCCTGCCGCCCGGCGACGGCCCGGTGCCGCTGGTGATCCTGGTCCACGGCGCCGAACGCGAATCGGCCCTGCGCAGCTACTCGCTGCAACGCCAGTTCGCCGCGGCCGGCATCGGCGTGTTCGCGTACGACAAGCGCGGCACCGGCGCCTCCGGCGGCCGCTACACCCAGGATTATCTGACCTTGGCCACCGACGCCGTGCACGCGCTGCGCGAAGCCAAGCGTCTGGCCGGCGCCCGCGTTGGCCGCGTCGGTTACCAGGGCGGCAGCCAGGGCGGTTGGGTCGCACCATTGGCCGCGCGCATCGCGCCGGTCGATTTCGTCGTGGTCAGCTTCGGGCTGGCGGTATCGCCGCTGGAGGAAGACCGCGAAGCGATCGCCTTCGATCTCGAGCGCGCCGGCTTCGGCGGACACAGTGAGGCGATGCGCGGCGCGATGCAGATCGCCGACGCCACCGCGCGCCTGATCGACAGCGGTTTCAGCGAGGGCTACGAACGGCTGGCCCTGCTCAAGGCTCAGTACGCCAAGGAAGCCTGGTATCCGTCCGTGCGCGGCAACTTCAGCTGGTACCTGCTCGGCAACGATGAAGCGATCATCCGCCGCGACGCGCCGCAACTCGTGCCCGGCATCCCCGCGAACTACGACCCGATGCCGCTGCTGCGCAACCTGGACACGCCGCAGCTGTGGCTGTTCGGCGGCCAGGACCGCGACGCGCCGCCGCGCGAGACGCTGCGACGCCTCGGCGAGCTGCAACGCGCCGGCCGGCCGATCGCCACCGCGCTGTTCGCCGACGCCGACCACGGCATGTACGAATTCGAAACCGCCGCCGACGGCGAGCGCCTGTCGACCCGGCAACCCGACGGCTACTTCCGGCTGATGGCGGACTTCATCCGCGGCGAGCGCCTGCAACCGCGCTACGGCCAGGCCGCGCTGTGCGCGCGCAGCCCGTGCTGAGCCGCGGCGGCGCGCAACACGGCGCCGGCGCTTGAAGCTGTCGCGCAATCGTCGACTATCGGGCCGCTCCAATACGCAACGGGTCGGTGCGACGAATATCCAATAATCGTCGGGTCGGGCGGTCGCGCAATAACGGATGGAAAATCGCTTTCGCGGCGCCCGCGCCGGCGCCGCGCCCGCAATCGGTCAAGCGTATACCGTGACGCATCACAGCTTTATTCGATAAGTCCGTAAGCAAAGTGACGCGCCCTCATCGCGAATCGTGACGGCTTCCATTTTGTTCACGCACCTGCAAATTTTATTCGGCTAAGGTGCATGCACGTTCCGGCACGAACGGTTGCTTTTCGTCCGGGACGGGTCCGCAGGCGACCGTGTCCGCACGGCGTTCGCGCATCGCATCTTCCTGCCACATTGCGGCGGTAGGCTGCGCTGCACGACGCGAGGCGATGGACGGCAAGACGGTCCTGCGTTCGCGGACGTACCGGGGAATCAGGCCAGGAATTCAGTAGGACCCCAGCAAAAGTGTGACGCGATCGAAGCGTCACGGGGCGGAGCCTGCCCAGGGTGAAAGTCGGCCGTCGCGTTCGCGGCGGTTTCGCAGTTTCGGCGGTAAATCCCTCCTCAAACCCGAGCCTTGTCCGCGACGTCGCGTGTGCGCCGCGCGGGAGTCAGTCAGCGCAGTTTCCGCAGGATTTCTTGTTATCGATGGCAGACATCGATAGCAATGGCAGCGCTTTGCCTGCGAAAGAAACTCCCCGATTTTCAGGAAATTCTCCGCGCGATCGAGTCCGGCCCTGCGCGCCGCATTCGAGCCACGCGCGCCATTCGCCACCGCTGAGCGCTGCGCGCCGCCCACGCGCGCAGCGCCGATATCGCCCGTCCGACATGCTCAACCACGAACAGCTGATCGAACGCACCGAGTCCTACCTCAAGGCCTTGATCGCCGACGCCGCCGGCCTCGCCGATGGCGGCCGCGCATTGGACGCGACCGCGCCGTTCGGCGAGCTCGGCGTGGATTCCTTCCGCGTGCTGAAGATCATCAAGGCGCTGGAAGGCGATTTCGGCGTCCTGCCCAAGACGCTGTTGTTCGAGAACTTCAACATCGAATCGCTGGCGCGCTACTTTGCCGAGAAGCACGCTGCTGTCGCTGCGGCCAAGTTCGCCGGAGCGGGCGCGGTCGCCGAACCGGTCGCGCCAGCAGCGCCGCGCAGCGCAGCCGCGCCCGCCACGGCCGCCACGGTCGCCACGGTCGCCGTCGCAGCGCCGGTGCAGCGCCCGGCCGAGCCGATCCGCCTGCTCGAACAGGACTTGCCGCACTTCCCGGCGCTGGAAGCGCGCGTGCGCGAACTGTTCGATGCGCACAAGAACGAAGGCTGCGTCTCGCGCGGCACCCGCAACATCGCGCCGAACCTGTTCGTCGGCGCGGCGCAGCGAGGCTACTTCAATTACGCGCGCAGCGGTCATACCGTCCTGGTATATGCATATACCGGCCCGGAAGAGTATTTCGCCGAAATCGCCGGGGAAATGAGCGCCTACTGCGCGCAGCGCGGTTTCCAGTTCAACCTGTTCATCGATCACGCGCTCGAGCGCATCGGCGATGCGGCCTTTACCGCCACGCCGTTCGGCGTGCTGCAGCGCGTGCACGGCCTGCGCGAGTTCAGCCTGGAAGGCGGGGCGATGAAGCGCCTGCGTTACCAGATCGCCAAGTTCGAAAAGGCCGGCGATTGCCGCACGGTCGAATACGCCTGCGGCAGCGACCCGGCGGTGGACCGCGAGATCGCTGCGATCGTCGACCGCTGGTGCGACGGCAAGACCATGGTCAATCCGCTGATCCAACTGGTCCGCGAGGAAATCGTGCAGGGCCGTCTGCATCCGCAGCACCGGCTGTTCCTGACCTGGCTCGACGGCGCCCTGCAGAACGTCATCCTGATTTCGCGGATGAGCCAGGCGCTCAACGGCTATCTGATGGACCTGGAGTTCTATCCGCGCGAGATGCCGCTGGGCGGGCTGGAATACGCCATCGTCAACATCATGCGCACCCTGCGCGAGGAAGGCTGCGACCTGCTGAGCCTCGGCGGCACCTACGGCTGCCGCCTGGAGACTTCGGCCAACGCCGACCCGGCGGTGGACTGCATCCTCGACGACCTGCACAGCCAGGGCATCTTCAACGACGAAGGCAATCTTCAGTTCAAGAACAAGTTCCGCCCGGAGAACCGCACGATCTATCTGTGCCGGCCGGCTGCGGGCAGCGGCGGCGACAACGTGCTCGATCTGATCATGATGATCGCCGATCCGGCGCGGACGCAGACCTCCGAAGCGGACAACCACACCCATCGCCCGGGCGCCGTCGAAGCGGCGCCTGCGCAAGCGACGCCGCCGGCGCCTGCCGCCGCGGCTCGCAACGAAGCGAGCAGCGAAACCCAGGGCGCCTTTGAGGGCCTGCAAGGCCAGCCGCGCTCGTTCGCGCTGGCGCGGCACGGCTTCAATCCGCTCAACCTGCCGTCCTGCGACGTCGAATTCGATCTCAAGACCGACTCCTGGGCGCAGTTGGACAGCGATTACGTCGCGGCCGGGCTGGCCGCGCTGCGCGCGCGTCTGGGCGAGCCGGCGGAGCTGGACAGCGCCTTGCGCGGGCTGTTCCCGTTCCGCCATTTCGTCCTCGCCGGCTCCGGTCGCGACGCCGAGCGCCTGCTGTGCCGCGCCTGGGGCGCGTCCGGCACGGTGCTGCAAAACCTGCTGTTCCCGACCGCGATCTACCACCAGATCGAGTACGGCCTGAGCCCGCGCGAGCTGCCGCATCCGCAGTTGTTCCAGCTCGACGCGCCGTATCCGTACAAGGCCGAGCTCGACTGGCCGGCGCTGCAGCAGGCGCTGGCCGAACCCGGCGCGACGTTCGCGTTTTGCTGGATCGAACTGAGCGACAACGCCAGCGGCGGCCAGCCGCTGTCGCTGGCGCATCTGCGCAAACTCAAGGCGGCGCTGGCCGAGCGCGGCATCGCGCTGGTGCTCGATGCCACCCGCGCGCTGGAAAACGCCCACTACCTCGCTGCGCATTCGCCCGAGTTCGCCGGCCGCGAAATTTGGGACGCCTTGCGCGAGCTGCTGAGCTGCGCCGACGCGGCCACGGTCAGCCTGGCCAAGGACTTCGGCGTGGCCAAGGGCGGCTTGATCGCCTGCAACGACGAAGCGTTGCTGCGCCGCCTGCAAGAGGCCGCCGCGCACGAGGGCGAGGGGCTGGATGCGGTCGAACGCAAACTGCTGGCCCTGGCCTTGAGCGACCGCGACGGCATCGCCGCGCGGATCCAGCGCCGCGTCGCCGCCACCGCGGAGCTGTGGCGCACCCTCAAGCAAGGCGGCGTGCCGGTGGTGGCGCCGGCCGGCGGCCACTGCGTGCTGATCGACGTCAAGGCGATCGCCGCGTTCGCCGGCCTGGAGCGGTCGGTGGCCTCGTTCCTGGCCTGGCTGTACCTCGCGACCGGCGTGCGCGCCGGCGCCCACAGCGTGGGCATGCAGAAGGGCAACGCGCTCGATGCGCTGGTGCGCCTGGCGGTGCCGGTCGGGCTCAAGCCCGAGCAGGCGGCGCAGATCGGCGCGCGCATTGCCGCGGCGCTGGCCGAGCCGCGCGACATTCCCGAACTTCACGGCGGCGACGAACGCCTGGCCGATCCGTATGCGCGCTTCGCGCTGCGGCGTTACCTGCGTTCGAGTGCGGCGCAGGTTGCCGTCGACGCCGATGAAGCGGCGCCCGCCGCGGAAACTCCCGCCGTCGCCATCGCTGTGCCCGCGCCGGTGCGCGAAGACATCGCCGTCGTCGGCATGGGCGGCCGCTATCCCGGCGCCGCCTCGCTCGACGAGTTCTGGGACAACCTGCGCAGCGGTCGCGACAGCGTCGGCCCGATGCCGCGCGAACGGCTGGCGCGGCGCCAGCGCAAGGCGCCCAGCCGCGACTACCGCGGCGGTTTCCTCGACTGCGTCGACCGCTTCGATTCGCTGTTCTTCAACATCTCCCCGCGCGAAGCTGAAGTGCTCGACCCGCAGGAACGCCTGTTCCTGGAAGTGGCCTGGGAAACCCTGGAAGACGCTGGCTACTACCCGGAACTGCTCGCGCAGGATCCGCGCACGCGCAAGGTCGGCGTGTTCGTCGGCGCGGTCTGGGCGATGTACCAGATGCTCGGGGTCGAGGAAAAACTGGCCGGGCGTCCGCTGACGCCGAACTCGTTCTTGTGGAGCGTGGCCAACCGCGTGTCCTATTGGATGAACTTCAGCGGCCCCAGCCTCAGCGTCGACACCGCCTGTTCCTCCAGCCTGACCGCGCTGCACCTGGCTTGCGAGGCGATCCGCAACGGCGATTGCACGGCCGCCCTGGTCGGCGGCGTCAACCTCGACCTGCACCAGCACAAGTTCGACATCAATAACGCTGGCGGCGCGCTCTCGCCCGACGGCGTGTGCAGCAGCTTCGGCGCCAGCGCCAACGGCTATGTGGCCGGCGAGGGCGTCGGCGCGCTGCTGCTCAAGCCGCTGTCGCAGGCATTGGCCGACCGCGACCAGATCTACGGCGTGATCCGCGGCGCGGTGGTCAACCACGGCGGCCGCACCAGCGGCTACACCGTGCCCAACCCGCGCGCCCAGGGCGAGCTGGTGGCCGCGGCGCTGGCCAAGGCCGGCGTCGATCCGGCCAGCGTCGGCTACATCGAAGCGCACGGTACCGGCACCGAGCTCGGCGATCCGATCGAGATCGCCGGCCTGAGCCAGGCTTTCGCCAGCGCCGGCTTGCCGGCGCGCGCGTGCGCGGTCGGCTCGGTCAAGACCAACATCGGCCATCTGGAAGCCGCCGCCGGCGTGGTCGGCGTGAGCAAGGTGCTGTTGCAGATGCGCCACCGGCAACTGGTGCCGTCGCTGCACAGCGCCGAGCTCAACCCGCACATCGATTTCGACGCCACGCCGTTCTACGTGCAGCGAGAGCTGCAGGACTGGACGCCGCGCGGCGCCGTGCCGCTGCGCGCGGGCGTCAGCTCGTTCGGTGCCGGCGGCGCCAACGCACATGTGGTGATCGAACAGTACCGGCAGGCGGTCGACGAAGAACCGGTGCCGGCGCCGCTGCTGTTCCCGCTGTCGGCGCGCACGCCCGAGCAACTGCGCGAGATGGCCCAACGCCTGCGCGCGCACCTGCTGCGCGATTTCGTCGCCCACCGTACGGTCGATATCGCCTATACCCTGCAGCACGGGCGCAAGACCTTCGAACACCGGCTGGCGCTGATCGCCAGCAGCCGCGACGAGTTGATCGCGCGCCTCGACGCCTTCCTGTCCGGCGCCGTCGATGCCGACGCGCTCAGCGGCCATGCCCGCGGCGGCGAAGGGCTGACCAAGCTGCTCGATCGCAGCGAAAGAGAACAACTGCTGGACCTGCTGGCGCGCAATCGCGACCCGCGCAAGCTCGCTCAACTGTGGATCGAAGGCCTGCTGCCGGATTGCCGCGGCCTCGCCGCCGATGCCGGCCGCCGCGTGTCGCTGCCGACTTATCCGTTCGCCGACAAGCGCCACTGGATCGCTGGCGACGAACCGCTGGCGCTGGCCGGCGCGGCGGGCGCGAGCCTGCATCCGCTGCTCGACCGCAACGAATCGACCTTCCAGCGCCAGTTGTTCGCCAAGCGCTTCCGCGCCGACGAGTTCGTGCTCGCCGATCATCTGGTCTCGGGTCGGCCGACTCTGCCGGGCACGGCTTATCTGGAGATGGCGCGCAAGGCCGGCGAACTGGCCACCGGCTGCGCGGTGCGCGCGATCCGCAACGTCACCTGGATCAGCCCGCTCAGCGCCGAGCCGGGCGCGGCCACCGAGGCCTGGATCGAACTCAAGCCGGCGGCCGAGAGCGTGCAGTTCGAGGTGTTCGGCGAAACCGCCGACGGCGGCAAGCGCTCTTACGCCCAGGGCCGGCTGTTGTTCCGCGGCGCCGACGAAGCGCCGCCCGCGGACGAATTCGTCGATCTCGACGCGATCCGCGCGCGCTGCGCGCCAGCGCTGTCGGGGCCGCAGGCCTATCCGCTGTTCGAAGGCCTGGGCATGCGCTACGGCGCCAGCTTCCAGGCGCTGCAGGAAGTCGCGCGCAATCCACAGGAAGTGCTGGCGCGGCTGCGCCTGCCGGCGCTGCGCGAGGCCGATGCCGGCTTCGAGCTGCACCCGTGTCTGCTCGACGCGGCCATGCAGGCCGGCGTGGTCGCCCAGCTCGGCGACGCCGGCGGCGAGATGAAGGTGCCGTACTCGCTGGGCGAGGTCGAACTGCGCCATCCGCTGAGCGCGGAGTGCTACAGCTATGTGACCCGCGGCGGTAATGCCGGTTCGGCGGTGTCGCGCGACGATGTGACCATCGTCGACGCCGACGGCCGGGTGCTGGCGCGCATCCGCGAGGCGGTCGGCGTGCCGTTGACGCAGGTGCACGAGAAGCCCGCGGCGGCCGCGCACACCGACGGCGAAGAGGTTTTCGAAGAGCTTTACTACAGCCACGAATGGCGCGCCGCCGAACTCGGCGAGGGCGTTGACGACGGCACCGCGCTGTGGTTGCTCGACAGCGACGAGACCCTGTACGCAGCGCTGCGCGCGCGCGGCGTCAATGCTGCGCTGGCAGTGCCGGGCGAGGACTACGCCGATCTTGGTGGCGGCCGTTTCCGCCTGAATCCGCGCGAACACGAGCATTACGCGCGCGCGCTGGCGGCCTTGGCCGCGCAGGGCCGCGCGCCGCAGCGCATCGTCTGCCATTGGGCGAAGTTTGAGGCGCCGCAGGACGACGCCGCGCTCGACGCCGCGCTGGCGCACGCACCTTACGCGCTGCTGGCGCTGGCGCAGGCGCTGGCCGAGAGCAAGCCGACCGGGCGCGTGCGGCTTTGCTGGCTGCATCGCGGCGGCGCGGCGCTGCAGCCGCACAACGAGGCGGTCGACGGCTTCCTGCGCAGCCTGGCGCTGGAGCATCCCAAATTCGACTGCAAGACCGTGGCCCTGGACGAGGCGCCGGCCGAACGCGTGGCGCTGCGGGTGCTGGCCGAACTGGACGCGCGCGCCCAGCTCGAACCGAGCGCGCGCTATCGCGACGGCGCGCGCGAGATCCGCCGCCTGGCGCGGGTCGAACCGGCCGCGCACGTTGCGCCAGCCGCACGCGAGAACCCGGTCTACGTCATCACCGGCGGCGCCGGCGGCCTGGGCCTGCTGTTCGCCGAGCACTTCGCCCGCCAGGGCGGCGCGCGGCTGCTGTTGACCGGCCGAAGCGCGCTGGATGCGCAGCGCGAGGCCGAACTCGAACGGCTGCGCGAACTCGGCGCGCAGGTGATCTACGCCGCCGCCGACGTGTCGCGCGCCGACGAGGCCGAGCGTGTGTTGGCGCTGGCGCGCGACCGCTACGGCCGCATCGACGGCATCGTCCACGCCGCCGGCGTGCTGCGCGACAGCTTCGCCCGCAACAAGAGCGCGCAGGACCTGGACGCGGTGTTCGCGCCGAAGATCCGCGGCGCGCTGCACCTGGACCGCTTCAGCGCCGGCGACGAGCTGGACTGCTTCGTGCTGTTCTCCTCGCTGGCCGCGCTCGGCGGCAACACCGGCCAGTGCGACTACGCCTACGCCAACCACTGGCTGGACAGCTTCGCCGCGCAGCGCGACAGCTTGCGCGCGGCCGGCCTGCGCCACGGCCGCAGCCTCAGCGTGAACTGGTCGCTGTGGGCCGACGGCGGCATGAAGCTGGACGCGCAGACCGAACTGTTCTTCCGCAAGAACCTCGGCATCAAGCCGCTGGACGCGGCGGTCGGCGTGGCCGCGCTGGCCAAGGCGCTGAGCCTGGGCCGCGCCCAGGTCGCGGTGCTGGAAGGCGCGCGCGCCAAGATCGAGCAGGCGTGGGGATTGAACCGCGAGATCGCGGTCGCGCCGCTGACGGCGCCGGCGGTTGCGCTCGTCGCCGCGGCGCCGGCGCAGACGACCGGCAACGCAGGGCAGGGCGATGCGCTGGCCGCCGAAGTGGTCAAGACCCTGTCGGCCTTGGTCATGGACATGCTCAAGCTCGGCGCCGACGAGCTCGACCTCGACGGCATCCTGCTCGACCTGGGCTTCGATTCGATCGGCCTGACCGGCTTCGCCAACGCTATTAACGAGCGCTACGCGCTCGACATCAACCCGGTTCTGTTCTTCGAATATCCCTCGATCCGCGCCATCGCCGGCGCGTTGACGAGCGAGCATGCCGAAGCGGTGCGCAAGGTCCATGCGCTGGCCGGCGCACCCGCCGTCGCCGCGCCGGCCGCTGCGGCTGCGGTCCGCAACGAAGCCGCACCCGCGGCGACGTCTGCGTTCGCGGGCAAGCAATGGCAAGCCCCGAGCGCGCCGGCCGAGGCCGCGGCGGAAAGCGCCGCTGCGCCGGGCTTCGCCCGCGAAGAGCGTTTCGCCCGCGAACCCATCGCCATCGTCGGCATCGCCGGCACCCTGCCGCAGTCCGACGACCTGCACGAGTTCTGGCTCAACCTGGAACAAGAGCGCGACCTGGTCACCGAGATCCCGCGCGACCGCTGGATCTGGGAGGACGTGCACGGCAATCCGCTCAAGGAAGCCAACAAGTCCTACTCCAAGTGGGGCGGCTTCATGCGCGAGGTCGACAAGTTCGACCCGCTGTTCTTCGGCATCACCCCGCGCGAGGCGGAGATGATGGATCCGCAGCAGCGCCTGCTGATCCAGGCGGTGTGGAGCGCGATCGAGGACTCCGGGCACAAGGTCTCCGACCTGTCGGGCACCCGCACCGGCTTGTTCGTCGGCGTCTCGGCCAAGGACTACATCGACGTGATGGCCGAGCACCAGTCCACCCTCGACGGCTATTCGGCCTCGGGAAATTCGCATTCGATCCTGGCCAACCGCGTCTCGTACCTGTTCAACCTGCGCGGCCCCAGCGCGCCGCTGGACACCGCGTGTTCCAGCTCGCTGGTCGCGCTGCACCGGGCGATCGAATCGATCCACACCGGCAGCAGCGAGATGGCCATCGTCGCCGGCGTGCAGGTGATGCTGACTTCGGTCGCGCACATTTCGCTGAGTTCGGCCGGCATGCTCAGCCCCGACGGCCGCTGCCGCACCTTCAACAAGGACGCCAACGGCTATGTGCGCGGCGAAGGCGTCGGCGCGGTGCTGATCAAGCCGCTGGCGCGCGCGCTGGCCGACGGCGACCCGATCCATGCGGTGATCCGCGCCACCGCCGAGAACCACGGCGGCCGCGTTACCAACCTCACCGCACCCAACCCCAAGGCGCAGGCCGAGCTGCTGGTGGAGGCCTACGACAAGGCGCGCATCGATCCGGCCACGGTCGGCTACATCGAATGCCACGGCACCGGCACCAGCCTGGGCGATCCGATCGAGATCCAGGCGCTGAAGAAATCCTTCGCCGACCTGTACGCGCGCCACGGCCGCGCCGCGCCGGCGCAGCCGCACTGCGGTTTGAGCTCGGTCAAGACCAACATCGGCCACCTCGAACCGGCTGCGGGCATGGCCGGCCTGCTCAAGGCGCTGCTGGCGATGCGCCACGGCAAGATCCCGGCGCTGCTGCATTTCGAAGAACTCAATCCTTACATCGATCTGAAGGGCAGCCCGTTCTACATCGTCGACCGCACCGTCGACTGGCCGGCGCCGCGCGATGCCAGTGGTGCGCCGTTGCCGCGCCGCGCGGGCGTGAGCTCGTTCGGCTGGGGCGGCGCCAACGCGCATGTGGTGCTGGAAGAGCACGCGCGGTCCGAGCGCAGCGACGAGGCGCACGCGCCGGTGCCGGTGCTGTTGTCGGCGCGCGACGGCGAACGCTTGCGCGATTACGCCGGCAAGCTCGCCGCGCATCTGCGCCGCGAGCCGGCCGAACGCTGCGATTTGCGCGACCTGGCCTATACCTTGCAGATCGGCCGCGACCCGATGAACGAGCGCCTGGCGTTGATGGCGGCGTCGCGCGAGGAACTGGCGCAGAAGCTGCAAGCCTTCGCCGACGGCGGCGAGGCCGCCGGCCTGCGCCACGCTCGCGTCGCCCGCGGCAAGGACGAGGCCGGGTTGCTCGGCGACGACGAAGACATCCGTCGTTCGGTGATCGCGCAACTGGTCGCGGCCGGCAAGTGGGAGCGCGTGCTCGAGCTGTGGGTCAAGGGCCTGGATCCGGATTGGGCCACGCTGCATGCGGCCGGCGCGTTCGGCGCGTTCGCGCCGCGGCGGCTGAGCCTGCCGACGTATCCGTTCGCGCGCGAACGCTACTGGATCGACACCAGCGCCAAGCCGGCCAAGCCGGCGTCGACGCCCGAAGCGGCGTCCGCCAAGCCCGCGCAGGAACCGGCCCAGCACTTGTTCTTCCACGAGCGCTGGCAGGCATTGGGCCCGGCGCCGGCCGAACCGGCGCGCGCCGCGCCGACCGTGCTGGTGTTCGGCGACGACGCCGACTTCGCCGCCTGCGCCAACGACGCCGAGCTGGCGCACGCCGTGCCGGTGCGCCGCGGCGAAGCGATGCGCGCGCTGGAGCGCGGCTATGAATGCCGCGAAGGCGACGCCGAACAACTGCAATCCTTGCTGCGCGCGTTGCCGGCGGGCGAGGGCGAAGCGCTGGAGATCGTCTACGCCTGGTCGCGCGGCCGCGGCGAAGCCGGCGTGCGCGATCTGTTCGCGCTGTTCACCGCGATCAAACACAGCGGCCGCACGGTAACGCGGGTGGTGCTGGCCGGCGACTACGACCCGCGCCGCGCCGAAACCTGCTGGGATTACGCCTGGATCGGCTTCGAGCGCTCGCTCAAGCTGCATCTGGCGCGCACCGCGATCGCCCTGGTCTATGCCGACGACGGCGCGCTCGATGCGGCCCAGGCCTGGCGCGCTGGCGTGCGCGGCGGCGCGCTGTGGCGCCGCGGCGGCCGCTGGCTGCAACTGTCCTACGCCGCGCACGAACTGCCGGACGAGCCGGTCGCGCCGCTGCTCAAGCACGGCGGCGGCTATCTGATCACTGGCGGCTGCGGCGCGCTCGGCCAACTGTTCGCGCGGCATCTGGCGCGCGAAGCCAATGCGCGTCTGCTGCTGACCGGGCGCAGCCCGATGTCCGAACGCATCCAGGCCCAGCTCGACGAGCTGCGCGCGCTCGGCGCTGTCGATGCGGTGTACCACGCGCTCGACCTCGGCGACGAAGCGGCGATGGCGGCGTGGCCGCAGACGCTGCCGTTCGCGCTGTGCGGCGTGCTGCACGCCGCCGGGGTGGAGTCGCACAGCGCGTTCTTCGAAAAGAGCGCGGCCGACCTCGACGCGGTGCTGCGGCCCAAGACCGTCGGCAGCGCGGCGCTCGACCGCGCCCTGGCCGCACAGCCGCTGGATTTCGTCTGCTACTTCTCCTCGTCCTCGGCCATGCTCGGCGACTTCGGCGCCTGCGACTACGCCATCGCCAACCGCTACCAGATGGCCTACGCCGAACATCGCCGCGGCAGCGGCGCGGCCGGCCGCACCCTGGCGATCAACTGGCCGCTGTGGGCGCAAGGCGGCATGGGCGCGGCCGATCCGGCGCAGACAGCGGCCTATTTGAAGCGCACTGGCCTTGAAGCCCTGCGCAGCGAAGACGGGCTGGCGATCTGGCGCGCGCTGCTGGGCGAAGAGCGCGGCCAGACCTTGGTCATGGCCGGGCAGCCGGGCAAGGTCGGCGCGCTGCTCGACCGGCTCTACGGGCTGGCGCCGGGCGCGCGCGGCGACGGCGGCCGCAGCGAAGTGCAGGCGCTGCTCGGCGGGCTGAGCCGCAGCGCGCCCGCGCGCAGCGCCGGCGAGCTCGATGCGCAGCGGCTGCAGGCGCTGCGTTCTCTCATCAAGGCCGAGTTGCTGGGCCTGCAAGCGGCGGAGAAATGACATGAGCGTGGCAGTCAACGCCGATGTGCTCGGCCAGGTGCGCCGGATCGTTCAGGACACCATCAAGATCTCCGCCGAACGGCTCGACCTGGACGCCGAGTTCGTCGAACTCGGCATCGACTCGATCATCGCGATGGAGCTGATGGAAGGCCTGTCGCGGCACTTCGCGATCAACTTCACCCCGGCGCAGTTCCTCAACGTGGCGACGGTGCGCGAGCTGGCGGCGTATATCGAAGGCCTGGCGCCGCCCGCGGCCGCCGCCGCGCCGGCGGTCGAAGCGCCGCGCGTCGCCGAAGCCGCCGCGCCGGCCGATCCGCTGCGCGCCTTGCTCGATTCGGTCAAGCAGCGCCACGCCATCGACCTGACCGGCCGCCGCTTCGATACGCTCGACCAGATCGTCGACGAAATGGTCGAACACCATCTCGACCACTGGCTGCCGCGCCTGCCGGAACACACCGAGCAGCCTGCCGCGCACAGCGTCGCCGGCGCCGACGAAGTCGCCATCGTCGGCCTGAGCTGCCGCTTCCCCGACGCGCCCGATGCGGCGACGTTCTGGGACAATCTGATCGCCGGCCGCAACAGCATCCGCGAGATCCCGGCCGAGCGCTGGGACTGGCGCGCGATCTACGCCGAACGTCCCGCGCCCGGCAAGAGCATCTCCAAGTGGGGCGCGCTGATCGAGGACGCCGACCGCTTCGACGCCGCCTTCTTCGGCCTGAGCGCGCAGGAAGCGCGGCTGATCGATCCGCAGGAACGCCTGCTGCTGCAAGAGGCCTACCGCGCGCTGCAGGACGCCGGCGTCGACCCGGCGCGGCTGGCCGGCAGCGCCACCGGCGTGTTCGTCGGCTACGAATACGCCGAGTACGAACAATATCTGCGCCGCAACATGGAGCGCCTGCCGGGCCTGGTGTGCAGCTCGTCGAGCCCGAGCTATTACCTCGCCAACCGCTTGTCGTATCTGTTCGACCTGCGCGGCCCCAGCGAATCGGTCAACGTCAACTGTGCGTCCTCGGCGCTGGCGATCCATCGCGCCTGCCGCTCGCTGATCGACGGCGAAAGCGAGCTGGCGCTCGCCGGCGCGGCCTGCCTGCATCTGTTCGGCGACGACTACGTCACCGCTTCGCAATACGGCCTGTTGTCGCCGGACGGCCGTTGCGCGGTGTTCGACGACGGCGCCAACGGCTTCACCCGCGGCGAGGGCGTGGGCGTGGTGGTGCTCAAGCGCTTGGATCGCGCCCGTGCCGACGGCGACCGCATCTACGCCACCATCAAGACCAGCCGGCTGCGCAACCGCGGCCGCGGCGCCTCGTTGTCGGAGGTCAAGTTCGATGCCATCGCCGACGCGGTCGGCGGTTGCTACGCCCAGGCCGGGTTGAGCCCGGCGCAGATCGATTACGTCGAGCTCAACGGCTACGCCAAGAAGTGGGCCGATTCGTTCGAGTTCGAAGGCCTGCGCCAAGTGTTCGCGGCGGCGCCGGCGGGCAAGACCTGCGCGCTCGGCAGCCTGAAGGGCAATATCGGCCATCTGGAACCGGCCAACGGCGTGGCCGGGCTGATCAAGCTGGCGCTGTCGATGCACCATCGCGCGTTCCCGCCGACCATCACCCGCCAGCGTCCGAGCAGCTTCATCGATCTCGACGACGCGGCGCATCCGCTGTATCTGGCCGAACGCCGGATCGGCTTCGACGAGATCCGGCGCGCGCCAAGCACGCCGGTGCGCGCGGGACTGAGCTCGTTCGCCGACAGCGGCGTCAATGTGCATCTGCTGGTCGAGGAATATCTGGAGTCGGCCGTTCCGGCGGCCGCGTCTGTAGCCGCCGCGCACCTGCTGGTGTTGTCGGCGCGCGATGGCGAACGCCTGCGCGCCGCCGCTGACGAACTCGCCGCGTTCCTGGAGCGCGAACCCGCGCCGGCGCTGGACGCGGTCGCGCGCACCTTGCAATGCGGCCGCGAAGCGATGCGCCACCGTCTGGCCTTCGCGGCCGCCGACACTGCGCAGGTGGCGGCGCTGCTGCGCCGTTTCGCTTCCAGCGAGGACCACACAGCGGCCTGGGCCGGCTTGCAGCGCGAAGGCCTGTACCGCGGCGATGCCGCCGACGAGCGCGCGCATCCGCTCAGCGGCCTGATCGGCGCCGACATGGCCGCGCTTGCGCTGCAGCAGGGCCGCAGCGACGGCGACTGGAGCGCGGCCGCGCAGCTGTGGGCGCATGGTGTGGCGATGCCGTGGCAGCGGCTGTGGCCTGATGCCGCGCCGCGCACGCTGTCGCTGCCGGGCTACGCGTTCGCACGCGAGCGGCATTGGATGGATCTGCCGGAAGCCGGCGTCGCGAGCGCCGACGAGGCCGCGTCCGCACCGGCTCCGACGCCCGCAGTCGCCGCGATCGCGTCCGCGCCGCGCTGGCGCTTCGCCCGCGCCGGCAGCGAAGACTCGGCGGGCGAGGGCGCGACGGCGGCGCCGGCCGACAAGCTGGAGCGCTTCCTGCGCCAGGAAATCGCCGCGCGCACCGGCGCCGACGCCGAGCGCCTCGACGCTGGCGCCGACCTGATCGCGCTGGGCCTGGATTCGATGGCCATCGCCGAATTGATCGCCGGCCTCGGCGATCTGCTCGGGCTGGCCTTGCCGCCGAGCCTGTTGTTCCGCTATCCGCAGCCGCGGCAGTTGGCGCTGCATCTGGCCGAGCTGCATCCGCATGCGGCGGACGTGGCGATGTGGCCGGCTGATGCGGCGCCGGCCGCGGCCAACGAACCCATCGCCGACGATTCGAACGGCGAAGCCACCGGCGCAACGCGCATCGCCGATCACGCCGCGCGCCTGGTGCCGATGCGCACCGGCGAAGGCGCGCCGTGGCTGCTGTTGCCGGGCGCCGACGGCAGCGTGCTGTCGCTGCGTCTGCTTGCGCAGGCGCTCAACGATGGCCGCCCGGTGTTCGGTTTCGACGCCGCGGGCCTCGACGGCGCGGCGCTGCCGGCCAGCCTGGAACAGGCCGCCGCCGACAACCTCGCCGCGCTGCGCGCCGCCGGCCTGCGCGGCCCGTATCGCCTGCTGGGTTATTCCAACGGCGGCGTGCTCGGCTTCGAAATGGCCCGGCAACTGCTCGGGCAGGGCGAGCCGCCCGAAGCGCTGGTGCTGCTCGACAGCGTGTGCCCGCCGCAACGCACGCGCAGCGAAGCCGAGCTGACCGCGGCGACCTTCGCCCATCTGCTCGCCGGCCTCGGCGGCCGCGCCGCGATCGATGCGGACGCGCTGGCGGCGATGGACGAAGCGGCGCGCGGCGAGCACCTCTACGCGCTGATCGCAGCGCAGGGCCTGCAACTGAGCCGCGATTACTTCATGGCGACCTACCGCGTCGCCGCCGCCAGCGAGCGTCTGTGCCGCGCCTACGCCGTGCCGGCGCTGGCGGCCGGTGTGCGGGTCGGCCTGGTGCGCGCGCTGCAGGGCTATCCCGAGGCGCCGGCCGACTACGGCTGGAACGCGCACCTGCCGGCGCCGCTGCGCCGCATCGATGTCGACTGCGATCACTACACCGCGATCGAAGCCGGCGCGGTCGAAGCGGTCGCTAACGCGGTGCGCCGCTGCCTGCAAGCCGCAGCGCCGGCCAAGGCGCCGCGCGGACGCGCGGTGGCCGCGCGCTCCGGCGGCGCGGCCAAGCGCCGCCAACGCGGCGACGACGCGCTCGCCGCCGAAGCCGACTGAAACACCCGCACAAGCACCCGTACACAGACACGTTCCACCGCATTCCCGCCTGGCGCCGACCGCGCCGTCCTTCCGCCGGCCCGCAGCCCGGGTCGTCCGCACCGCCGCTTTGGAGACGCCAGTGAGCGCTGCCCATTCGCTGATGCATTACTTCGAAAACGTCCCGGACCACGTCCGCAAGTACAAATGGCTGGTGTGGCTGACGGTGATCGCCGCCACCGCCTTCGCCATCGCCGGCCTGGGACGCGTCCGCTTCGACATGACCATCGAAGGCTGGTTCGCCGACAACGACCCGACCATCGTGGCCATGGACGGCTTCCGCTCGCGCTTCGGCAGCGACGACCACCTCTACATCGTCTACAAGCCCAAGGACGGCGACGTGTTCTCGCACGATTCGCTGGCCGCGGTGCGCAAGCTGCGCGAAGACCTGTTGCAGCGCTCGCTCGACGCGCCCGACGGCTCGCCGCTCAAGCGCATCGTCAAGATCACCACGCTGGCCAACGCGCCGGTGCTGAAGGTCGAAGAAGATGCCCTGGTCAGCCGCAACCTGGTCGGCGCGCAGGTGCCCAGCTCGCCGGAAGAACTGGCGGAAGTGGCGAGCACTGCGCTGCAACAGCGTTCGCTGCCGCTGCAGTATTTCTCCAAGGACCACAAGTACGGCGGCATCCTGGTCGAGACCAACTTCGGCGCGATCCCGGTCGACTTCGAAGTGCGCACCGCCAAGCCCGCCGAAGCCAGCGCGACCGGTGCGGCCGGCGCCGAAACCGGCGTCGACAACCTCAGCATGAGCTTCGACGGCAAGGCCGTGGAAGAGCGCGTGCGCTTCAAGCCGACCGACCTGGGCGATTACCTGGGCTTCATCAACGAGGTCAAGCTGAGCCTCAACAAGCCCGAATTCGCCTCGCGCTTCGACTATTACCCGGTCGGCAACCCGGCCTCCACCGAATACAACATGCAGGTGCTGCAGGAGATGGGCACCTTGTACCTGGCCATGCTGGTCATCATGGTCGCGGTGCTGTGGTTCCTGTTCCGCTCCTTCAGCGGCGTGCTGTGGCCGTCGCTGGTGGTAATCCTCAGCGCGGTGTGGACGATCGGCTTCGCCAGCTGGCTGGGGGTGACGTTCACCGCGTTCTTGATCCTGACCGTGGTGATGATCCTGGTGATCGGCATCGCCGACTCGATCCACATTCTCTCGGGCTACGAGTACTTCAGAAACAAGGGGCTGGAGCACAAGGAAGCGGTGCGGGCCTCGTTCCATTCCTCGGCCAACGCCTGCTTCCTGACCGCGATCACCAGCATGGTGGCGATGCTGTCGGTGGTGTTCACCCCGATCGTGCCGATCCAGGTGTTCGGCATCGCCACCGCCGTCGGCATCGGCCTGGCGTTCTTGTTCAGCATCTACGTGCTGCCGCTGATGCTCGACCTGTGGTGGGTGCCGCGCCGGGCCCAGCCGGTGGCGGGCCTGCGCGGCAAGCTGTCGGCCGCGGTCGGCAAGCTGGTGCCGAACGTGGCCGGCTTCGTGCAGAAGATGCTCAAGGGCGTGTTCCCCTTCGTCGACAAGTACAAGTACGCGATCGCCGGCCTGTTCACCGCGGCGATCGTGGTCTGCCTGTACGGCATGACCCAGGTGCGGGTCGACACCGACGTCAAGGCGCAGTTCCCCAAGCGCGCGCAGATCCGCGAAAACATCGACGTCGCCGACGCCAACATGATGGGCTCGCAGACCCTGGAGATCTATCTCGATCTGGGCCAGGAGTACGCCCTGCACGACCCGTTCGTGCAAAAGCGCATCGACGAGCTGCAGCGCACCATCGAGCGCAAATACCCCAAGTACGTGGTGCGCACGCTGTCGCTGGTGGACGTGACCAAGAAGTCCTACCAGACCCTCAACGAGGACCGGCCGGAGATGTACGCCGTGCCCGACACCCGCGAGGCGCTGGCCAATACCTTGTTCTTGTTCGACAACTCCAATCCGGACCAGCGCCGCAAGATGGTCTCGGACGACTACAGCGAGTCGCACATCACCGTCTACCTGCGCAACGGCGGCTCCTACGAATACACCCAGATCTTCAAGGACATCCAGCACGACATTGATCTGGCCACCGCCGACATCAAGCGCGTCTATCCCGACACCAAGGCCTCGGTGACCGGTCTGTTCACCCTGATGATGCAGGGCGCCGACTACCTGTCGTGGACCTCGCTGAACGAGTTCGGCACCGCGATTCTCACCGTCAGCGTGATCCTGCTGCTGATCTTCGGCTCGCTCAAGGCCGGTCTGGTGTCGGTGGTCTCCAACGCGGTGCCGGTGACGCTGACCTTCGGCCTGATGGGACTGCTGGACGTGCCGCTGGACTTCACCACCGTGCTGATCGCGCCGATCGTGCTGGGCATCGCGGTCGACGACACCATCCACTTCCTCAGCCATTACAAGCACGAGGTCTCGCGCGACGGCGACATCCGCCGGGCGCTGATCCAGACCATCGAGGAAGCGGGGCAGGCGGTGACCTTCACCTCGCTGATCCTGGCCCTGGGCCTGAGCGTGCTGTCGTTCTCCTCCAGCGTCGGCAACGCCAACGTCGGCATCTACGGTTCGCTGGCGGTGCTGGTCGGCCTGGTCTGCGAACTGCTGTTCCTGCCGGCGCTGGTGCTGATCTTCGGCCTCAAGTTCGAAAAGCGCGGCGCTGCGTCGGCCGTCGCCGGCGACGCCGCCACCGAGGCGGCGCACTGAGCGCTGCGCGATCCGCCGCCGCGCCCGCGCGGCGCGGCGGCGCCTCCTTTCCCTTCGTCACGACGAGATTCCCATGACCCTGTTGCGTAGCTTCGCCGTGTTGTCGCTGTCCGCCTGCGCGCTGCTGTCCGCGCCCATCGCTTTCGCCCAACAAGCGCTGACCCCGCGCCAGGTCGCCGAGAAGTTCGACGAGGAACTGCGCCGCGCCCACACCACGCTGTCGGTCAAGTTCAAGCTCAGCACCTGCCGCTACAAGATCGAGCAGGGCCAGATGCGCTGCGCCGAGAAGCCGCGCGAGAAGGCGGTGGAGAACGTGGTCAAGTCCTACGGCCGCGACATTCGCTCGATCAGCATCCTCAGCGAGCCGGTCACCGACCGCGGCATCGGCATGCTCGGCTATCAGTACTGGGACAAGAACAAGGTCAACGACAACTGGCTGTACCTGCCGGCGCTGAACAAGGTCAAGCGCGTGGTCTCGATCAAGGACAGCAAGGACAGCGGCAGCTACTTCGGTTCTGAGTTCTACATCGAAGACCTGGAAGACCCGCGCATCGACGACTACAGCTACAAGATCCTCGGCGAGGAGAAGGTCAAGGTGCTGGAAGTCGGCAAAGGCTACGTGGAAAGCCCGGCCTATGTGCTGGAGTGGACCCCGAGCTCGCAGCGCCGCGACACCACCAACTACGGACGGATGGTGTTCTGGGTCGACAAGAAGCGCTTCATCCTGCTCAAGGGCGAGTTCTACGACCACGACGGCACCTTGTTCAAGCGCCGCACGATCAAGAACCTGCAGTTGGTCAACGAGAACTGGATGCCGCGCCAGGTGACCATGGACAACATGACCACGCGCCGGGTCACGGTGATGGACCGCCTGGCCATCGCCATCGGCCTGGACGTGGAAGACGATTACCTGACCCAGCGCACGCTCACCGATCACGCCTATCGCGAGCGCTATCTGGCCAAGTTCCGCAGCTTCTGGAGGGAGTGAGTGCGCCGTTCTCCTTCCCACCGCCGCGTCGCGCGGCCGACGCTGCGCGCGCTGCTGCCGCTGCTGATCGGCGCCGGCCTGAGCGCGCCGCTGGCGGCCGCGCCGGCGCCGGCGGCTTCGCCGCGGCCGGCTAGCGGCGAGGCGCGCGACGGTTCGGCCGCCGCCGCGGTCGAGCCGATGGCCGACAGCATCGTCGGCTTGTCCGACAACGGCGGCGCGGCGGCATCGACGCCGGCGACCGCTGCGTCGACGGCGGCGAGCGCCGCCGCGGACACGGATGCGCCGGCGATCGACAGCATCGGCGGCATCGGCGATAGCGCGCCGTCGGAGGAGCCGGGCGCGACCCAGGCGGCCGACGATATCGCCGGATTGTCCGCGCCGGCGGAAGGCGAACTCGCCGCGTCCGCGCCGGGCGCGCAGCTGCCGCAGCCGGTGCGCGCCGACGCCAGCCGCGCCGACGGCGACGATTCCGAGTTCGGCGAGCGCCACGGCGGCACCGAGGCGGCCCTGGCCAGTGCGACCTGGCTGCCCGGTGGCCGGCTGACGTTCAAGCACGAACTGGCCGCGCGCATCCGCGACACGGACGGGCTGGTCAACAACCGCACCTCTTTCAGGATCGAGTACGAAAAGTACTTCTGGGACAAGTTCTACCTGCACCTGGACCTGATCGAAACCGCGTTCTGGGGCCGCGACCACCGCGCCCGCGGCCGCGGCGGCAGCTTCACCGAGAGCACCCTGCGCGATGCCTACCTGCAGTTCAGCAGCGGCAACACCAGCGTCAAGCTCGGCAACCAGATCCTGATCTGGGGCGAATCCGACGCCGGTGCCATCACCGATGTGATCGCGCCGCGCAATCTGTCCGAGTTGTTCTTCATCTCGCTGGAGGAATCGCGGATCAGCCAGTTCATGCTGACTGTGGACCAGTTCACCCGCATCGGCGACTTCAGCGCGTTCTACATTCCCGATGCGCAGTACAACGAATACCCCGAGCCGGGCACGGCCTATTTTCTGGACGGGTTCGGCGCGGCGGCGCGGATCGAGCGGCGCGACTTCGACCGCGCCGAATATGGTCTGCGCTGGAAGAAGACCTTCGGCGGCAGCGACGTCGGCCTGATGGCGGCGCGGTTGGTCGACAACGACTACGTCTACCGTCTGCGCGGCGTCGACCCGGACGGCCGCCTGCATCTGCTGCGCGACGACCAGCGCTTCGACATGATCGGTGCGACCTTCAACCACGTCGCCGGGCCGTTGCTGCTGTCGGGCGAAATCGCGCGCAAGTCGCCGCGCGCCTTCCTGACCCCGCAGCTGCAGACGCTGGAGAAGGACGAAGTCGACACCTCGTTGCGGGTCGAGTACTCGCTCGGCAACGGCGGCAACCACTCGGTCAGCCTGGAAGCGGTCAACAAACGCATCCTCGACTGGGACCGGCGCCTGGCGCCGACGCCGCGCGACAACAACTCGCTGGTGCTGGGCTGGAGCAACGCCTTCCTCAACGAAACCCTGACCGCGAACTGGCTGACCGTCTACAACCAGACCTACACCAGCTATCAGCACTCGCTGTTCCTGACCTACAAGCTCAACGGCCGGGTCAGCCTGAGCCTGGACACGTTCTATCTGAGCGTGCGCGACCGCCGCAACGAGCTGTATCCCTACCGCGGCCAGAACAACGCCGTGTTCCGCTTCCTCTACCAGTTCTGACCTTCCGCCCACGGAGCGGCGCCTGCATGCGCGAACAAGACCACTACGACGCCATCGTCATCGGCTCGGGCACCTGCGGCGCGACGCTCGCGCGCGAGCTCAGCGGCGCCGGCCAGCGCGTGCTGCTGCTCGAACGCGGCGGCCCGGCGCCGGCCACCGAGAGCGTGATGGGTTTCGTCGCCATCGCCGACCAGGTCAAGGTCGGCGACAAGTTGACCACGGCGCGGGCGCTGACCACCGGCGGCTCGTCGAGCATGTACTTCGGCGTGGTCAACTACCCGCCGCTGGACGAATTCCGCAAGCTCGGCCTGGACATCTCGGCCGAGCTGGAAGAGGTCAAGCGCGAACTGCCGATCGCGCCGCTGCCGGACCGGCTGATCGGCGAGCAGTCGCAGCGCCTGGGCGAAAGCGCGCGCGCGCTCGGCCTGGACTGGAACAAGCACGACATGCTGATCGACCCCGCCCAGTGCGAAGGCGACGGCTACAGCTACTGCGCCTTGTGGCGCGCGCGCCGCTATGTCGACGACGCGGTCGCAAGCGGCGCGCAACTGGTGCAGCGCGCCACCGTCGGCCGTGTGCTCAGCGAAGGCGGCCAGGCGATCGGCGTGCAGTACCGCATCCGCAAGCCCTTGTACGTGACGCCGCCGCGCGAGGCCTATGCGCCGCGCATCGTGCTCGCCGCCGGCGAGCTGGCCTCGCCGCAGATCCTGCGCGCCAGCGGCCTGGACGAGATCGGCCGGCGCGGCTTCTACTGCAGCCCCGGCTATGCGCTGTACGGCCTGGTGCCGGGCCAGCAGGCGCGCGACAACTTCGTCGGCAGCATGGGCTGCGACCTCGGCGACGGGGTCGAGCTCGGCGACGCCAACGTCTCGCGCTTCATGCACCGGCTGATGATGCTGGGCAAGGGCAAGTTCAAGCACCTGCGCAACTATCCGCAGAGCATCGGCATCGGGGTCAAGATCAAGGACGGCCACGGCGGCGAGCTGCGCGCCGACGGCCGCCTGCGAAAAACGCTGGATGCCGGCGACCGCGCCCGGCTCGAACGCGGCGAGCGCGAGGCGCGCCGGGTGCTGGAAAAAGCCGGTGCGCGCGACGTCTTCAACTTCGGCCTGTCGGTGGCCGGGCGGGTCGGCGGCATGGTCGCGATCGGCGAACACGTCGATGCGCGCCTGGAAACGCGCCTGCGCGGGCTGCACGTGTGCGACGGCTCGGTCATCCCCGACGCCATGCGCGGCACCCCGACGGTGACCTTGCTCAGCATGGCCAAGCACTTGTCCAAACACTTGCTGCAACGCGCCTGAGGCGCGGCGGCGACGCACTCGCATCTGCCGCGGCCGCGACCGGCCGGCGGCGTCCAACGAAAGGGGAGAGCATCATGGCGGTTACCGATATTCCGCTGGCGGCGACGCCGGCTCCGGCCGTGCAGGCGCAGGCCCAGGCGCGCCCGCACGGCAAGCTGCGGCGCCTGCTGCGCGCCGCGCCGTACCTGGCCGCGATCGCGGTGATTGGCGTGTTCGCCGCCAATCTGGCCTGGCGCGCGTCCGGTTCCAACCAGTGGCAGCTGGAGCTGGAGAAGAACGGGGTCAAGGTGTACTCGCTGAAGTCGCCGGGCGCCTACAACAAGCAGTACAAGGCGGTGATGCGCGGCAAGTACACGCTGAACCAGTTGGTCGGCGGCCTGATCGAGAACTCGACCGAGGAGAACTGCAAGCAGCACATCCCCGGCTGCCTGCAGGTGCAGGTGATCCGGCCGTGGAACCCGCGCACGATGTCCGACACCGTGCTGTGGAAGCTGCAGATGCCGCCGCCGTTCGCGCCGCGCGAGTCGGTGATCCGCTCTCAGGTGTCGCAGGATCCCAAGACCCTGGCGGTCACCGTCGACGTCATCGCCGCGCCCAACGCCATCGCCCGCAACCCCGGCGCGGTGCGTCTGACCCACATGCAGAACCAGTGGCTGTATACGCCGCTGGGCAACGGCGAGGTCGAGATCCAGTTCCTGCAGGACATCGACATGGGCGGTTTCTTCCCGGCGATCCTGCTGAATCTGGCCGGCGCGCAGCAGACTTATATGTTCATCCACGACCAGTTGCCCGGGCTGCTGGACATGCCCGCGGTCAAGCAGGCGCGCTACGACTTCATCCAGGAGGCCCGATGATGTCCGCCGCCACCGTCGCCAGCGCGTCCAAGCCGCGCCGCTTCACCCTGAAGAAAACCGCGAAGTTCCTGCTGTTCGCTCTCGCCGCGCTGATCGCGCTGGGCTGGATCGCCAGCGCTGCCTGGACCGCTTCGGGCGACGACCAGTGGAAGCTGGAGCTCGACAAGGACGGCGTGCAGGTCTACTCGTACAAGGCGCCGGGCTCGTTCCTCAAGCAGTTCAAGGGCGTGCGCACCGCCAAGTACAGCCAGAGCCAGATCGCCGCGGCGCTGCTGCTGGACAACGACAGCCTGGAGAACTGCCGCGCCTGGATCCCGATCTGCACCGATCTGAAGGTGGTCGAGCGCTACGACCCGCGCATGCAGGGCGACGCGATCCTGTGGACGCTGACCTTGCCCGGCCCGTTCACCAAGCGCGAGTTCCTGATCAAGACCCATGTCGAACAGGATCCGGCCGACAAGAACGTCTATATCGATGTGATGGCCGATGCGCACAAGCGTCCGCTCGACGACTGCTGCCTGCGCATCGTCCACATCCACAACCGCTGGCAACTCGCGCCCAAGGGCAACGGCGAGATCGAGATCCAGCTGACCCAGGACAACAGCATGGGCGGGTTCTTCCCCGAGCTGCTGGTGAACCTGACCACGGCCCAGGCCACCCACCAGTTGCTGAGCCAGCAGTTGCCGGCCCTGGTGGAGAAGGACCGCTACCGCAACGCCCGGTTCGACTTCATCGACGAACCCGGCGCTCAAGCGGCCGTCGCCGCGCGCTGAGCCCGCGCCGGCGCGCCGCGCGCCGGCAACCCCGCACCGACCTCCAGGCCGCGGCCTTCGCCGCCGCGGTTTCGGCCGCCTGCGGCCCGAAAACCCGCTTTTCCGCCGGAATTCGCGCTTTTTGCGCGACGCCGGCCGCATCCGACCGGCTCCCCACACCGCTGCGAGGCAGACACAGATGGACTGGATTACCGAACGCTTCCAACACTTCGGTTCGCGCCCGATCGCGGTCGACGCGGACGGCGAAGTCGGCTACGACGAGTTCGTCTCGCGCATCGCGCGCTGGCGCCAGGCCTTGGTGCGCTGGCAGGTGCGCGCCGGCGACCGGGTCGGCCTGGTCGCCGACTACCACATCGACACGGTCGCGCTGTTACAGGCGCTGCTGCTGCAGGGCTGCATCGTGATCCCGCTGGCCGAGGACGACCGCGCCCAGTTCGACGAGCGCCTGGCCACCGCCTGCGCGACCAAGCTGCTGACGGTGGCGAGCGAAGGGCCGATCACCCCGGCCACGACCCGCTGCCGCGACCTCAGCGCCTGCGATTCGACCCTGCACGCGCTGCTCAAGCCGATGATCGCGGCCGGCCGCGCGGGCTTCGTGATCTTCACCTCCGGCAGCACCGGCAAGGGCAAGGCGGTGCTGCTGGACTTCGAGCGCATGACCGCGAAGTTCCGCGACAAGGTCCGCGCCGGCATGCGCACGCTGCTGTTCCTCAAGCTCGACCACATCGGCGGGCTCAACACGCTGCTGTCGGTGATCTTCAACGGCGGCACCATCGTCACCAGCCCGAGCCGCCAGGCCAAGGACATCTGCGCGACGATCGAGCGCCACGCGGTCGAGCTGCTGCCGACCACGCCGTCGTTCCTGACCATGCTGCTGATGTCGCAGGTCCATCGCGAGCACGATCTGTCCTCGCTCAAGGTCGTCACCTACGGCACCGAGGTCATGCCCAACTCGACCTTGTCCAGCCTGCACCGCACCTTCCCGAACATCGCGCTGAAGCAGACCTACGGCCTGTCCGAGCTCGGCATCCTCGCCACCCAGTCGCGCGATTCCGCGTCCAAGTGGATGAAGATCGGCGGCGACGGCTTCGAGCTGAAGGTGCGCGACGGCACCCTGTGGATCCGCAGCGAGCAGGCCATGCTCGGCTATCTCAACGCGCCCAGCCCGTTCGACGAGGAGCGCTGGTACAACACCGGCGACCGGGTCGAGGTCGACGGCGATTACTTCCAGATCCTCGGCCGCGAATCGGAAATCATCAACGTCGCCGGCGAGAAGGTGTTCCCGATCGAGGTCGAGAGCTTCCTGCTGACCCTGGACAACGTGCGCGACGTGGTCGTGCGCGAGAAGCGCAGCCCGGTGGTGGGGCAGATGATCTGGGCCGAATTCGTGCTCGACCGCGCCGAGGAGCCGGCCGATTTCAAGCGCCGGGTGATCGCCCAGTGCCAGGGCCAGCTGGCGCCGTTCAAGGTGCCCGGCTTCATCACCATCGCCAGCGCCGACAGCCTGGTCGGTTCGCGCTTCAAGAAGATCCGCAAGCTGGCCGCGCCGGCTTCCAACGATGCCGCGCGCGAGGGCGCGGCGCCCAACGACACCGCGCCGGCCGAGGCCGTGGCCTGAGCGCGCACAAGGACATCGCATGAGCCAGATCGAAATCAATCCGCGCAAGGTCGTGGTGGTCAGCGGCGGCAGCAAGGGCCTGGGGCTGAACATCTGCCGCACCCTGCTGGAGCTGGGCTACCGCGTCGCCACCTTCAGTCGCAAGTCCACTGCCGAAGTCGAGGCGCTGTCGCAGCGCCATCCCGACGACTTCCACTGGGAAGCCGTCGACATCGCTCAAGACGCGCAACTGGCCGGTTTCCTGCAGCGCGTGCGCCAGCGCCTGGGCCGGGTGGGGTATCTGGTCAACAGCGCCGGCATGGCCCACGAAGGCCTGCTGACGATGATGAAGAGCCGCGACGTCGAACGCATGCTGCAGGTCAACCTCGGCGGCGCGATCAACCTCTCGCAGGGCTGCGCCAAGCAAATGATGGTCGGCGGCGCCGGCGTCATCGTCAACGTGTCCTCGGTGGTCGGCGTGCGCGGTTTCAAGGGCGTCGGCGCGTACAGCGCGACCAAGGCCGCGCTCGACGGCCTCACCCGCAGCCTGTCCAAGGAACTCGGGCCGATGGGCATCCGGGTCAACTCGGTCGCGCCGGGCTTCATGGAAACCGAGATGACCTCCGAACTCACCGAGCAGCAGAAGAGCCGGATCATCCGGCAGACCCCGCTGGGGCGCCTGGGCACCGTCGATGACGTGTCCAGCGTGGTCGCCTTCCTGCTCTCCGACGCTTCCCGATTCGTGACCGGCCAGACCTTCGTGGTCGACGGCGGCCTTACCGTCTGAGGAGACGACAGCATGAGCAACGACAGCAAAGAAACCGTCCTGCGCACCCTGCGCACCGTGGCCGAACAGCGCGGCATCGCCTTGCCGGCGCTGCGCGAGGACGCCGAGATCGTCGACGAGCTGGGCTTCACCTCGCTCGCGGTCGCGGCCTTGATCGCCAACCTTGAAGAAGAACTGGGCGTGGACCCGTTCCAGGACGAGGACGTGATGATCACCGACATCCGCACCGTCGCCGACCTGTGCCGGGTCTACGAGAACGCCCTGGCTCGCGTGCGCTGAGCGCGCCCGGCCTTTCGCTTCAGTTACCGCCTGTACCGCGCCGCGGCGCGACCGAATCCGCCTGAGAAACGCACGCATGAAGATCAATCGCGAGGATGTCGCCGTCATCGGTCTGTCCGGCCGTTTCCCCGGCGCGGCCGACACGGCCGAGTTCTGGGACGGCCTGTGCGCCGGCCGCGACGCCATCCGCGCGCTCGACGATCGAGCCTTGCGCGCCGCGGGCGTGGCCGAGACGGAGCTGTCGGATCCGGACTACGTCAAGGCCGGCGCGCCGCTGGACGGGGTGGAGTTGTTCGACGCGGGCCTGTTCAAGGTGTCGCCGCTGGAAGCGGAGCTGATGGATCCGCAGATCCGGCTGCTGCTGCAATGCGCCTGGGAAACCCTGGAAGACGCCGGCTACGGCGGGCGCGAGCCGCGCCGGGTCGGCGTGTTCGCCGGCGCCGGCGGCGTGGGCACCAGCTATTTCTCGCATTACGTCAACCGATTGGGCCGCTTCGAGAAGATCACCGCCAGCCCGACCCACCTGGGCAACGACAAGGATTTTCTCGCCACCTATCTGTCGTACAAGCTCAACCTGACCGGCCCGAGCATGACCGTGCAGACGGCGTGCTCGACCTCGCTGGTGGCGCTGCACCAGGCGCGTTTGAGCCTGATGGCGGGCGAGTGCGACATGGCCCTGGCCGGCGGCGTCAGCGTGCGCGTGCCCAACGGCCACGGCTATCGCTACAAGGACGGCTACATCTTCTCGCGCAGCGGCCGGGTGCGCAGCTTCGACGCCGGCGCCGACGGCGTGGTGTTCGGCAGTGGCATGGGCCTGGTGCTGATCAAGCGCCTGAGCGACGCGCTGCGCGACGGCGACCCGGTGCGCGCAGTGATCAAGGGCTCGGCCATCGGCAACGACGGCAAGGGCAAGATGAGCTACGCCGCCAGCAGCGCGCGCGGGCAGATCGCCTGCATCCGCGCGGCGCTGGCCGACGCCGGCGTGGACGCGGCCAGCATCGGCCTGGTCGAAGCGCACGGCACCGGCACGGCGATGGGCGATCCGGAAGAGGTCAAGGCCTTGTCCGCGGCGTTCCGCGAGGACACCGACGCCAAGGGCTACTGCGCGCTCGGCGCGGTCAAGGCCAACATCGGCCATCTGGAAGCGGCGGCTGGCATCGTCGGCTTCATCAAGGCCGCGCTGGCGGTCGAACGCGGCGTCATTCCGCCGTTGCTGCATTTCCAGCAGGCCAACCCGCGGATCAAGTTCGACGCCACGCCGTTCTTCGTCAACACCCAGGCGCAGCCGTGGCGGCAGAAGGGGCCGCGCCGCGCCGCGGTCAACAGCCTCGGCGTGGGCGGCACCAATGCCTTCGTGGTGCTGGAACAAGCGCCGGCGCGCAAGCCCGCGGCCAAGCGCCGCGCCGGCGCGCCGCCGGCGTTGGTACCGATCTCCGCACGCAGCGAGGACAGCTTGCGCGAATACGCGGCGCGGCTGGCGAAATTCATCGCCCGCGCGCAAGCCGACAAGACGCCGCTGGACTTGACCGAACTCGCTTTCACTTTGCAGGCCGGCCGCGAGACGCTGGCGCAGCGCGCCGCGTTCGCGGTGTCGTCGCTGGCGCAACTGCGCGAACGGCTGGACGCGTTCGCGGCGGGCGGCGAGTGCGATGCGGCCGCCGATCTGCCGGCCCCGGCCGCGCAATGGCTGGCCGAGGGCAGCGCCGATTGGGATTCGCTGTATCCCGCCGGGCGTCCGCGTCGGATCGGCCTGCCGACCTACGTGTTCGCGCGCGAGCGCCACTGGATCGACGAGACGCCGGCGGCGCCGGCGCGGTCGATGCTGCATCCGCTGCTGCACGCCAATACCTCCGACCTCGCCGAAGTCCGCTACAGCTCGCTGTTCCACGGCGACGAATTCTTCCTGCGCGATCATCGCGTGCGCGGCGGCGAAGAGCAGGCCTCGCCGGTGCTGCCCGGTGTGGCCTACCTGGAAATGGCCCGCGCCGCTCTCGCCCAGGCCGGTGCTGGCACACAGGCGTGGGAACTGCGCGACGTGGTCTGGCTGCAGCCGGCGACGGTGAGCGGCGAGCGCCGCCTGGATTTGGCGCTGATCGCCCACGGCGAAGGACGCGTGGATTTCGAAGCCTACGGCGAGCCCGACACCATCCATTGCCAGGGCCGCGCGATGGCCTGCGCGGACGCGGCCGCGCCGCGCCTGGATCTCGATGCTGCGCGCTCGGCCAGCGCGGAGCAGCGTTGGGATCACGACGCGGTCTACGCCGCGTTCGCCGCGATGGGCCTGGAATACGGGCCGGCGCACCGGCCTATCGTCGAGCTGCAGCGCGGCGGCGGCGAAGTGCTGGCGCGGCTGCGCCTGCCGGCCGCGCAAGAGGCCGACGCCGGCCAGTTCGGCCTGCATCCGAGCCTGGTCGACGGCGCGCTGCAAGCCGCGACTTGGCTGCTGATCGACCCCGACGACGCGCCCGAGCGGCCGCTGGTACCGTTCGCGCTGACCTCGCTACGCCAGTATTCGGCGTTGCCGCGCGAGCTCTACGTCGTCGCGCGACGAGCGGCGGGCGAGGGCGGGGCGCTCGACCTGGACCTGTGCGACGGCGACGGCGCGGTGTGCGCGAGCCTGCGCGGCTTCATCGCGCGGCCGTTCGGCAAGAGCGCCCACTCCAGCTTGCGCGCGACCCGCGTTTGGCAGGACGCGACGGCGCAACCGGCGCCTGCGCGTGAGGCGCTGCGCACCCTGATTTTCGGCCTGCCGCAGATCGACCCGGCCGCAATAGATCCGCAGGCGCATGCCGTTCTGTTCGATCCGCAGGACGATCAAGCCCAGCGCTACACCGCGTTGGCGCAGCACTGCCTGGCCGAACTCAAAGCCGTGCTGAGCGCGCGGCCGCGCAGCGAAGCGGCGTTCCAGGTCGTCGTGCCCGACCGCATCGAAGACGCCTTACTGCTCGGCTTGTCGGGCATGCTGCTCAGCGCCGGCGCGGAGAATGCTCGTCTGCGCGCGCAATTGATTGCCGTCGATCCGGCCATCGACGCGCCGGCCCTGGCGGAGCTGCTGCAGCGCGAGCGCGAATCCGCGCACGAGCCGCTGTTGCGTCTGCGCGCCGGGCGGCGCGAAGCGGCGCGCTGGCAACTGCTGCCGGAACCGGCCGAGGCAGGCGCCGACACCGCGCTGGCGCTGAAGCACGGCGGCACCTATCTGATCACCGGCGGCCTCGGTGGCCTCGGCCTGGTGTTCGCCCGCGATCTGCTGCGTCGCTGCCCCGGCGTACGCGTCCTGCTGGCCGGTCGCGCCAGCGCGGACGCGGTGCGCGAATCGCCGCGGCAAGCAGCGCTGGACGCGCTGCGCGGTGAAGGCTTGCAAATCGAATACGTCCAACTCGACCTCGACGACGCGTCCGAGCTGCGCGAACGCCTGCACGCGTTGGCCGCGCGCTACGGCCGCATCGACGGCGTCATTCACAGCGCCGGCGTCATCGCCGACGGGCTGATCGCGACCCAGCCGCTGGACGCGCTGGATGCGGTGCTGGCGCCGAAGGTACGCGGCACGTTCAACCTCGATGCCGCCAGCGCCGACCTGGATCTGGATTTCCTCGCCCTGTTCTCGTCGCTGTCGTCGGCGCTGGGCAACGCCGGCCAGGCCGGCTATGCCGCGGCGAACGGTTTCCTCGACGAATTCGCCGGCCAGCGCAATCGTATGGCCGAAGCCGGCGCGCGGCGCGGCCACACCCTGGCCATCGCCTGGCCGTACTGGCGCGAAGGCGGCATGCGCCTGGACGCCGACGGCGAAGCCGCCCTGAGCGCGAGCACCGGCGTACGCCCGCTGCGCAACGCCACCGGCCTGCGCCTGTTCCACCGCAGCCTGGCCGAAGGCCGCGAGCGCGTGCTGGTGATGGACGGCGACACCGCGCGCATGCGCGCCGCGCTCGGCCTGGACGCCGCGCCCGCGCGGCGCGGCGCCGCGGTCGATGCGAGCGCAGTCGTCGCCACCGCGCCTGTCGACGACCTGCACGCGCTCGCGCAACGCCTGCTGTGCGAACGCATGGCCGGCCTGCTCAAGCTGCCGGCGCAACGCCTCGACCCGGCCGCGCCGCTGGAAGACTACGGCATCGATTCGATCCTGGCGCTCGACCTGACCCGTCTGCTCGAGGCCAGCTTCGGCGCGCTGCCGCGCACCTTGTTCTTCGAATATCTCAGCATCGCTGAGCTGGCCGGCTACTTCGCCCGCGAGCACGCCGACACGCTGCGCCGGCTCGATGCGGGCGGCATGGCGCAGACGCCGGCCGCGACGACGACGCAGCCCGTTCCGAGCGAATCCGCCTCGCGCCCGAGCACGACCAGCCTGCGCCGTCCCGCGCTGCGCGCCGCCGCCGATGCGGCGGGCGCAAACCGCTACGCGGACGAGCCCATCGCCATCGTCGGCCTCAGCGGACGCTACCCGCAGGCGCGCGACCTCGATGCGTTCTGGCGCAACCTGCGCGACGGCCGCGACTGCATCGAAGAAGTACCGGCCTCGCGCTGGAACTGGCGCGACTACTACAGCGAAGACCGCAGCGTGCCCGGCCGCCACTACAGCAAGTGGGGCGGCTTCATCGAGGGCGTGGACGAGTTCGACGCGCGTTTCTTCAACATCGCCCCGATCGAGGCCGAGCTGCTCGACCCGCAGGAGCGCCTGTTCCTGGAACACGCGTGGATGGCGATCGAAGACGCCGGCCTGACCCGCGCCGCGTTGCAGATCCCCGCCGGCGACGCCCGCGCGGTGCAGGAACTGGCCGGACAAGTCGGCGTCTACGCCGGCGTGATGTACGGCGAATACCAGCTGATCGGCGCGGAAAACAGCCTGCGCGGCAAGCGCATGGGTTTCGCCAGCAATCCGGCCAGCGTCGCCAACCGAGTTTCCTATGCGCTGAACCTGCACGGCCCGAGCATGACCGTGGACACGATGTGCTCGTCCTCGCTCAGCGCGATCCATCTGGCTTGCCAGGACCTCAAGCTCGGTCGCACCGATGCGGCCATCGCCGGCGGCGTCAACGTCACCGTCCATCCCAACAAGTACCTGATGCTCAGCGCCGGGCAGTTCATCTCCGGCGACGGCCATTGCCAGAGCTTCGGCGAAGGCGGCGACGGTTACGTCCCGGGCGAGGGCGTGGGCGCGGTGGTGCTCAAGCGTCTGTCCGATGCGCAACGCGACGGCAACCGCATCTACGGCCTGATCCGCGGCAGCGCGCTCAGTCACGGCGGCAAGACCAACGGCTACACCGTGCCCAACCCGCAGGCGCAGGCCAGCGCGATCCGCCAGGCGCTGCGCGAGTCGGGCCTGCCGGCGCGGCGCATCGGCTATGTCGAAGCGCACGGCACCGGCACCAAACTCGGCGATCCGATCGAGATCGCCGCGCTGACCAAGGTGTTCCGCGAGAGCAGCGGCGACAGCGGTTTCTGCCTGATCGGTTCGGCCAAGTCCAATATCGGCCATTGCGAGGCGGCGGCCGGCATCGCCGGCTTGACCAAGGTGCTGCTGCAGTTGCAGCACGGGCAGATCGTGCCGTCGCTGCATTCGGCCAAGCTCAATCCGCATATCGACTTCGCCGCCACGCCGTTCGTGGTCAACCAGGGCCTGCGCGAGTGGCCGGCGCCGCAGCACGAAGGGCGTGCGCTGCCGCGGGTGGCCGGCATTTCCTCGTTCGGCGCGGGCGGCTCCAATGCGCATCTGATTGTCGAGGAGTACCTCGCGCCTGCGTCGGCGCCGGTCGCGGACGCGGCGCAGATGCTGCCGTTGTCGGCGCGCACCTCCGAACAGTTGCGGCGCAAGGCCGCCGATCTGCTGGCGTGGCTGGAACAGCCCGGTCGCGAGGTGGTTCTGGCCGATCTGGCCCATACCTTGCAGAGCGGCCGCGAGGCGATGGACGAGCGCTTGGCCGTGGTCGCCGATTCGCCCGCACAATTGCGCGAGCGCTTGCGCGCCTGGCTCGATGGCGATGAGCGCGGCGTCTACCGTGGTCAGGCCAAGGCCAGCCGCGAGCGTCTGGCTGAAGCGTTGAATGGGCTCGATCTGGCGGCGGAGCTGGCGCAATGGCGCGAGCGCGGCGAGCACGCCGCGCCGCTGCGGTTGTGGGCGCTGGGCCTGGAGCTGGATTGGGCCGCGCTGCGGCCGCCGAGCGCGGCTACGCGTCGGATGCTGGCGCTGCCGGCGTACCCCTTCGCGCGTCAGCGTCATTGGATCGAACCGTTTACGGCTGAGAAAGCCGCGACACGCGTCGATGCCTTGCATCCGCTGCTGCACAGCAACGAATCGGGTATCGACCGCTGCGCCTACGCGGCCCGTTTCGAGGGTAACGAATTCTTCCTCGCCGACGGTGCGCTCAGCGAAGCGGCCTGCCTGGAAATGGCTCGCGCCGCAGTCGCGCACGCGCTGACGCCCTCGCGTCAGGGCTTGGAGCTGCAGTTGCGCGAGCTGGCCTGGGCGCAGCCGCGCCAGGCGCCGGCCGACGGCCGCTATCGCATCAGCCTGTTCGAGCAGCGCGGCGAGCGCGTGCGCTTCGAAATCCACAGCGGCGAAGGCGTGGACGAAGTCGTGCATTGCCAAGGTGTCGCGGTTTACGCCGAGCCGGTGCAGGCCGATTCCATCGCGCCGGGGCCGGGCGAACTGACTTTGCCGGCGGTGCTTGCCGATAGCTTGGGCGATTACTTTCTGCATCCGTTGCTGTTGCAGGCTGCGTTTTCCTCTGCCTCGATGCAGGCGCCGCTCAAGTTGGATTCGCTGAGCGTTCTCGGCGCCGCCGCGACGCCATCGCGGCTGGCGTTGCGCGCGGGCGTTGGCGATGCGCAGGCGTTCGATCTGGATCTGTGCGCGGCCGATGGCCGGGTGTGGGCGCAGTTGCGCGGCCTGCGCTTCGCTGCGGCGGCTGCGCAAGCCAATTCGAGCGCGGCGGCCTCCGGGCAGACGGTTTTCGCTCCGATCTCTTCGATTGCAGCCGCTACAACGGCCAAAGCAGCGCCTCGCCGCATCGCGTTCGCCGCGGCCGCGTCCGTCGCCTTCATTACCAGCACCACCGATACTGCACCGGCGGGTCTGGACAAGCCGCGTGAGATAGCGCTGGCGCCGGCAGTCGCCGAAGCGGGTTGGCCGGCTTCCACGACGGCCAAGCCGCGCGTGAGTCTGGCCGTCGCCACGGCTAACGCTGTAGCGAGCGCACCTCAACCGTCGTCGCGCGAGGACATCGCGCTGTTCGACGAGGGGAAGGGCGTGTTCGCGCTGCATCTGCACGGCGGCGGATTCGACGCCGAAGCCGCGGTGACGCTGACCCAGGCGCTGCGCGCCGCCGCCGCCGAACCTTCGCTCAAGACCTTGTTGCTGCTGGCAGCGCCCGGCGCGCTCGCCGGCGGCGACGCCGCCGTGCACGCGGCCGCGCTGGACGCCGGGCTGTATCGAGCCGCCGCGGAGTTCCCGTATCCGCTGATCGCGGCGCTGCGCGGCGACGCCGACGGCCCAGGCCTATTGTTCGCCACGCTGGCCGACGTGCCGGTCTGCGCCGAGCAAGGCCGCTACGCCCTGGCGTCGAGCGAGCGTGGCTTGCCGCCTCGATTCGCGCGCGATCTGGCGCGACTGCGCTTCGGCCGCGCCCTGGCCGACGATCTGCTGCTGCGCCCGCACGGCGCCCGCGGCAGCGAGCTGGCGCAGGTAGGCTGGACCTGCAGCGTGCTCGCCGCCGACGCGGTGGAGGCGCAAGCCCGCGCAGTGGCCGGCGATCTCGCCGCCAAGTCGGCGAGCGCACTGAGCCTGCTCAAGCAGGAACTCGCCGCGCCTTTGCTCGACGCCGTGTGCGCACTGGCGCCGGTCGATGCAGCGCCGGTTACTTCCGAATCCAAACTGGCGACCACGGCCGCGGTCGAGCTTCCGGCTGCTGCGGAAGGCACCCGCGCGTATCCGCTCGACGCTGACATATTTTCGCTCGAAGTGCGCGCGCAAGCCGGCGCGGCCTGGGCCGACGAAGTCCGCCGCATGCTCGTCGAGCTCGCGACCAACGCCGGGTGCCGCGGCATCGTGCTTGCCTGCGCGGACGCCTTGCCGGCGCCGGCGGGAGAGCAGGGCACGCTCGCTTCGTTGCAGGCCTTGGCCGAGACCCTGGCCGCACTCGACTGCCCGGTGATCGCGGCCTTGCCCGCCGGCGCAGACGGGGCCGCGTGGCTGGCGGCATTGTTCTGCGACGGCGTGGTGTACGCCCAGGACGCCACTTACGACGCGCAAGGCCTGTTCGACGACGACGCGCTCGCCGCGCCGGCGCTTAGCGTGTTCGCCGCCCGCCTCGGCGAAGCGCCCGCACGGCGCCTGCTGCTGGGCGGGCTGCGCCTCGACGGCGCCGCGCTCGCGCGCGAGGCCCAAGCCGTGCGCGTGTCGCCGGCGAGCGAAACCATTGCCGAAGCCGGGCGCCTCGCAGCCGAGCTGGCACAGTGGCCGCGGGCCGAACTGGCGCTGTGGAAGCGCGTCGAACCGTCGCCTTTCGCGCAAGCGGCGATGCAGACAACAGCCGACGAAGCGATGGTCGATGCGGTCGCACCCGCCACTGGCGTCATCGACCTCGATTCGCAAGCGATCTCCGCGCAATGGCACGCCGGCGGCGTGCTGGAAATCGGCATGCACGACCGCCAGTCGCGCAACATGTTCTCGCCCGAGTTCTCGCGCGGTTTGCGCGCCGCGTTCGCCCACGCCGAATCGCCGGCCTGCCGCGCGGTGGTGCTGAGCGGCTTCGAACGCTATTTCGCCGCCGGCGGCACCCGCGAGACCTTGTTGGCGATCCATCAGGGCCGCGCCCGTTTCACCGACGACCAGGTATTCGAACTGCCGTTGCGCTGCCCGGTGCCGGTGATCGCGGCGATGCAGGGCCACGCGGTCGGCGCCGGCTGGGCGCTGGGCATGTACGCCGATGTGTCGCTGTTCTCCAGAGAAAGCCGTTATTTCAGCCCGTACATGGGCTATGGCTTCACTCCGGGCGCCGGTTCGACCTTGCTGTTCGCTCAGCGCATCGGCCGCGACCTCGCCCGCGAAAGCCTGCTGAGCGCGCGCGAATACGCCGGCGATGAGTTGGTCGCGCGCGGCTTGCGCCAGCCGCTGAGCGCGCGTGCGCAGACTGTGGCCGAGGCGCTGGCGCTGGCCGCGCGCATCGCCCGCTTGCCGCGTGCGCGCCTGATCGCGCTCAAGCGCGAATGGAACCGAGCGCTGGAGGCGGGCCTGGAGCAGGCCTATGCGCACGAACTGGCGATGCACGAGCGTACGTTCGTGGGCCAGGCCGACACGCTGGCCTTGATCGAGCGCAGTTTCGCCGCGGCCGGCGAGCTCGCCACCGCTCCGGTTGCGCCGTCGCCGGCCGTCGCCAGCGCTGCGCTCGCGCTCACCGACATCGTCGCCGAACTGCGCCGCTCGCTCGCGCACGAGCTGCGCCTGCCGGAAGAGGAGATCGGCGCGGACGAGGAATTCGTCGCCCTGGGCCTGGATTCGATCACCGGCGTCACCTGGATTCGCCGCGTCAACGAGCGCTACGGCACTGCGATCGAGGCGATCCAGGTCTACAGCCATCCGACCTTGGAACGCCTGGCGCGGCATGTTCAGTCGCTGGCCGCTGCTGCGCCCGCGGTTGCGTCGACACCCGCACCCGCATCCGAAAACAACCGCATCGCCGCGGCCGACGTCGCAGCCACCCTTCGGCGCCTGCTCGCCGAAGAGCTGCGTCTGTCCGAGCAGGACATCGGCGCGGACGAGCCGTTCGTCGACCTCGGCCTGGACTCGATCACCGGCGTGACCTGGGTGCGGCGCATCAACGAGCGCTACGGCACCGCGATCGAAGCGGTGCAGGTCTACAGCCATCCGACCCTGGCGCGGTTGAGCGCCTTCGTCGCCGAGAAGGCCGGCGCTACCGCGTCGCCCGCAGAACCCGTGCCGATGCCGGCGTCGCCGACCGCGAACATCGCGTCGAACGCCGAGCCCGCCCGCGTCGTCCTCACCGCGCAGAGACATAACGCCCGCCGTACCACCGCGCCCACCGGCGACGGCATCGCAGTGATCGGCATGTCCGGCCAGTTCGCCCAGGCGCGCGATCTGGAGCAGTTCTGGGACAACCTCGCCAACGCCCGCGACTGCATCGCCGAAGTGCCGGCGCAGCGCTGGGATCTGGCCCGCTACTACCAGCCCGGCGATGCGGTGCCCGGCAAGACCAACAGCCGCTGGCTCGGCGCGTTGGAGGATTACGACCGCTTCGATCCGGCGTTCTTCAACATTTCCCCGCGCGAAGCGCGGAGCATGGATCCGCAACAGCGCCTGTTCCTGCAGGCCTGCTGGCACGGCATCGAGCACGCCGGCTACAACCCCAAAGCCCTGGCCGGCAGCAATTGCGGCGTGTTCGTCGGCTGCGCGGCCGGCGACTATCATCAGCTCTCGCGTCGCGAACGCTTGAGCGGGCAGGGCTTCACCGGCGCGGCGCCGTCGATCCTGGCCGCGCGCATTTCCTATTTCCTCGACCTGCACGGGCCCAGCCTGGCGGTGGACACCGCTTGCTCGTCGTCGCTGGTGGCGCTGGCCAACGCTTGCGACAGCCTCGCCAGCGGCGCGACCGACCTGGCCCTGGCCGGCGGCGTCAACGTCATGGCCGGTCCGGCCATGCACATCATGACCGCGCAGGTCGGCATGCTCGGCGCCGGCGGACGTTGCCGCACCTTCGATGCCGCCGCCGACGGCATCGCCCTGGGCGAGGGCGTCGGCGTGGTGGTGCTCAAGCGCCTGGCCGACGCCGAGCGCGACGGCGACTGCATCCACGGCGTGATCGAAGCCTGGGGCGTCAATCAGGACGGCCGCAGCAACGGCATCACCGCGCCGAACGCCGACGCCCAGGCGCGGCTGCAGGGCGATGTGTACCGACGCTTCGGCGTCGATCCGGCCGGCATCCAGTTGGTCGAAGCGCACGGCACCGGCACCGCGCTCGGCGATCCGATCGAGGTGGCCGCGCTCAAGACCGCGTTCGCTGCGCACACCGCGCGCAGCGGTTACTGCGCGCTGGGTTCGGTCAAGAGCAACATCGGCCACTGCCTGTCCGCAGCCGGCGTGTCGGGCGTGCTCAAGCTGCTGCTGGCGCTGCGCCACCGGCAGCTGCCGCCGACCCTGCATTTTTCCAGGCTCAACCCGCACATCGCGCTCGACGGCAGCCCGTTCTACGTCAACGACCGTTTGCGCGAGTGGAACGTCGAGGCTGGCGTTCGTCGACGCGCGGCGATCAACGCCTTCGGCTTCAGCGGCACCAATGCGCATGCGGTGATCTCCGAGTACCAGCCGCGGCCGGCGGACGTGCCGGCGCGCGGCGCGGTGCTGGCGCCGCTATCGGCGGCCACGTCGGAGCAACTGCGGATCAAGGCGCGGGAGCTTCTGGCGCGGGTCGAGGTCGGGGTCGAAGACCTGGCGTCGCTGGCATACACGCTGCAGGTCGGGCGCGAAGCGATGGGCGAACGCGCCGCCGTGGTCGCCAGCGATGCGGCGGGATTGGCGCGCGGATTGCGCGCGCTGGCCGAGAGCGACGATCCGGCCGCGTTGCGCACCGCCGGCGTGCTGCGCGGCCGAGCAGGCGCGGACAAGGACACCCTGGCCGCGTTCGCGGCCGAGCCGGATTTCCAGCGCATGCTGGAGCGCTGGATCGACGGTGGCGAACTGGTGCGCCTGGGCGAGCTGTGGGCCAAGGGGCTGGCGCTGGACTGGCGCCGCTTCCGCGCCGCCGGAACGCCGCGGCGGATGGCGCTGCCGCTGCATCCGTTCGCGCGCGAGCGGTATTGGATCGAGGCCGAGGATGAAGCGGCCGTGCCGACGCCGTCGGTCGTCGTGGCCGAATCGTTCGCCGCACCGGCCGCCGCGCAGACGATGCGCCCCGTTGCGTCGGAAGTCGTCGCCGACGCGGCGCGCAACGACGCTGCCGCGCTCGAACGCCTGCAAGCGCAGCTGCGCGAGAGTCTGGCTGAGGCCTTGTTCATGCGCGCGGCCGAAGTCGGCCTGGACAAGCCGTTCAACGAACTCGGGCTGGACTCCATCGTCGGCGTGGAATGGGTCAAGGCCCTGAACCAGCAACTGGGCTGCGAACTGTCGGCTACGCGCATTTACGACTATCCCAGCGTGCGCGCCCTGGCGGCGTACCTGCATACCGCCGCGCCCTCCGCGAAGGCGGCCGCAGTCGCGCCAGCCGCGCTGCGCGAAGAACTGCGCGACAGCCTCGCCGAAGCGCTGTTCATGCGTCCGGCCGACATCGGCTGGAACAAGAGCTTCGCCGAGTTGGGCCTGGATTCCATCGTCGGCGTGGAGTGGGTTAAGAACATCAATCGCCGCTACGGCACCTCGCTGTCCGCGACCCGGGTTTACGACTATCCGAGCATCGACCTGTTGGCGGCGTATCTGGCCGAGCAGACAGGCGCAGCCGGTGTCGCCGCCGTCGTCGAAGCGCCCGCAGCGGCCGCGCCGGCCGCTGCGCCGCAGCCGCAGGCCCGCGCCGCCGACGAATTCCAGCGCGAGCTGCGCGACAGCCTCGCCGAAGCCTTGTACATGCGCCCCGGCGACATCGGCCTGGACAAGTCGTTCACCGAGCTGGGCCTGGACTCCATCGTCGGCGTGGAATGGATGAAGCAGGTCAACCAGCGCTACGGCACCCAGATCGCGGCGCTGCGGGTCTACGACTACCCGAGCGTCCGTTCGCTGGCCGCACATCTGCTTGAGCATCTGCCGGCGGCGCCGGCCGCGGCGTTGCGCGCCCACACGCCGGCACGTAGCGCCGAGGCCATCGCCGACCTGTTCGCACCGCTTGCGGTCCCGGCCGCGCCGCAGTCCGACTATTTCGGTGCGGGCGAACGCCGCGGCGATTTCGCCGCCGACGGCGAGCTGTCGTTGCTGTATCGGATCGCCCCGGAACGCAACATCGGCCTGCGCGAACATGTGGTGTTCGGCCGCCACCTGTTGCCCACCGACGCCTACGTGGAACTGCTGCTGGCCGCGTTCGCCGAGCACTTCGGCGATGCGCCGGTGGTGCTGCGCGATCTGGCGTTGGCCAACCCGCTGCTCGGCGAACCCGGCAATGAACGCCGCCTGCGCCTGACCTTGCGCCGCCACACCGAAGGCCTGCAGTGCTTCGTGCGTTCGTCCGCCGGCGCGGACGACAGCGACGAGACCCTGCATCTGAGCGGGCTGCTGGTGCCCACGGACGAGGCCGCGCCGATTTCGCTGCGCCGCGACTTCGCGGTCGAACGGCGCCTGATGCACAGCGAGATCGCCACCAACGCCGGCGACTGCTACGCGCCGCTGCAGGATCTCGCGTTCGGCGCCGATGCCGCGTCCGGCCGCATCCGGAGCGCCGCTGTCGGTGGCCGCTTCCGTGCCGATCCGTTCGCCCTGTACGGCGCACTGTGCACCGCGATCAACGCCGCCGGCCACATCGCCGCGCAGCGCTACGGCGCCCACGACGACCAGTTCCTGCCGCACCGCCTCGGCCGCGTCGCGGTCGAAGCCGGCGCAGCCGAAGCGGGCGAGTTGCACAGCCACGCCGAACTGCGCCGCGCCGAAGCCGATGCGCTGGAGTTCGACGTCGAACTCAGCGACGCCGCCGGCCGGGTGCGCGCGCGCCTGGACGGGCTGGTGCTGCGTCGGGTCGGCCGCGCCGCGCTGCAGCGTCGCGACACCGCGCGCCGCGAGGCCGTACCCGCGTTGCCGGCGCCTCGCGCCGTTGCAACGGTCGGCGAGGCGCGCCACGCCGACAAGGTGGCCATCGTCGGCATGTCCTGCCGGTTCCCGATGAGCGAAGACCTGGACGCGTTCTGGGACAACCTCGCCCAGGGCCGCGACTGCATCGGCGAGATCCCGCCGCAGCGCTGGGCCGGGCAGGGCGAGTGGTTCCATCCGGACCCGCGCCATCCGCGCACCTCGTACTCGAAGTGGGCCGGCCTGCTCGACGATATCGCCGCGTTCGATCCGCTGTTCTTCGGCATCTCGCCGGCCGAGGCCGAGCTGATCGACCCGCAGCAGCGCATCTTCCTGGAGCAATGCTGGAAGGCGATCGAACACGCCGGCTACGCGCCGGGCGCGCTGTCCGGGCAGGCCTGCGGCGTGTACGTGGGCTGCGCCGCCGGCGACTACGCGCGGGTGCTCGGCGCGGCCGGCCAGGATGGCGCGGGCGCGGCGTTCATGGGCACCTCCAGCGCGATCCTGGCCGCGCGCATCGCTTATTTCCTCAACCTCAAGGGCGCGGCGCTGGCGGTGGACACGGCGTGTTCATCGTCGCTGGTCGCGCTGCACCTGGCCTGCGAGAGCATCCGCAGCGGCGAAAACCGCTGGGCGCTGTGCGGCGGCATCAACCTGCTGACCACGCCGATCGGCCACGTGCTGACCTCGCAAGTCGGCATGCCCTCGCGCGACGGCCGCTGCGCCGCGTTCGACGCTTCCGCCGGCGGCATCGTGTTCTCCGAAGGCTGCGGCGTGGTGCTGCTGAAGTCGCTGGCGCAGGCGCAGGCCGACAACGACCGCATCCTCGGCGTGATCGAAGGCTCGGGCATCAACCAGGACGGCAAGACCAACGGCATCACCGCGCCCAGCGCGCAGGCGCAGGAGCGGCTGTTGAGCCAGGTCTACGCGCGTCACGGCATCGACCCGGCGCGAATCGGCTACGTCGAAGCGCACGGCACCGCCACCGCGCTCGGCGACCCGATCGAAGTCGATGCGCTGCGCACGGTGTTCGACCGCGCCGGCGCGGCGGCGGGCGGCTGCGCTCTGGGCTCGGTCAAGAGCAATATCGGCCACACCGGCTTCGCCGCCGGCGTCGCCGGGGTGATCAAGGTGCTGCTGTGCTTGCAGCGCCGCGAGCTGGTGCCGACCGTGCATTACACGAAGGCTAATCCGCATATCCGTTTCGAGGATTCGCCGTTCTACGTCAACACCGAGCGCCGCGACTGGCGTAGCGATGGTCGTCGACTGGCTACGGTCAGCTCGTTCGGCTTCAGTGGCACCAATGCGCACGTGGTGATCGGCGAGCACTTCGCCATCGACGACGCCGCGCCCGCAACCGGGCCGGTGTTGCTGCCGCTGTCGGCGCGCAGCCAGGCGCAGTTGCGCGCCAAGGCCGCCGACCTGCTGGCCTGGTTGCAGCGCGAGCCGGCGCCGGATCTGCACCGCCTGGCCTACACCCTGCAGGTCGGCCGCGATGCGATGGAGCATCGACTGGGCTGCATCGCCGCCGAGGCGGAGCAGTTGCGCGCGCAGTTGCAGGGCTGGCTCGACGGCCGCCCTCGCGTGCCCGGACTGGAACATGGTCGCGCCGACGGCGAGGACCGCACCCTGGCGGTGTTCGCCGCCGACGAGGACATGCGCGCGGTGTTCGAACAATGGCTCGAGCGCGGCCAGTTGCCCAAGCTGCTGGAACTGTGGGTGCGCGGCCTGGACATCGATTGGCACCGTCTGCACCGCGGCCGTGCGCCGCGGCGGCTGTCGCTGCCGGATTATCCGTTCGCACGCGAACGCTGCTGGGTACAGCCGTCCACGTCCGCAGCGACCGCGTCGCCACAGGCGCGGCTGCATCCGCTGCTGCACCGGAACACCTCCGACCTGAGCCTGCAGAGCTACCGCAGCGGCTTCGACGGCAGCGAATTCTTCCTCGCCGACCATCGCGTGCGCGGTCGCCGGGTGCTGCCGGCGGTGGCGCAGCTGGAAATGGCGCGCGCGGCCTTCGCCGACGCCTTGCCGCTCAGCGAAGACGGCGCGCTGCTGGAACTGCGCCACGTCGCCTGGGCGCAGCCGCTGAGCGTGGACGGGCCGTGCGAGGTCGGCATCGCTGTTTACGCTGAAGACGACGGCGCGCTGGGCTTCGAGATCTACAGCCACGACGCGGATGCCGACGACGAGATCCTGCATTGTCAGGGCCGCGGCGCGGCGATCGCCGCGCCCGCACCGGCGCCGCTGGACCTCGTCGGGTTGCGCCAGCGCATGCGCGAGGGCCGCAGCGAGGCTGCCGCGCTGTATCCGCACCTGGCCGGCAAGGGCCTGGAGTATGGGCCGGCGTTCCAGGGCGTGGTCGCGATCGAACGCGGCGTGGGCGAAACCCTGGCCGAACTGCGATTGCCTGCCGCGGCCGCTGGCGAGGGCTACGTGCTGCATCCCAGCCTGCTCGACAGCGCGCTGCAGGCGTCGATCCCGCTGATCGAGGTCGCGTCCGGCGGCGCCGCCGCGCTGCCGTTCGCGCTGGAATCGCTGCGCGCGTTCGCGCCGTGCGCGCCGCGCATGCACGCCTGGGTGCGATACGCCGCCGACGGCGGGTCCGAGTCGGGCCCGGGCCGGGTGATCAAGGTCGACATCGATCTGTGCGGCGACGACGGCGCGGTGTGCGTGCAGATGCGCGGCTTCGCCTCGCGTCCGCTGCCGCCGGGCGCGCCTGCCGCCGACGAACTTAACGCCGCACAAGCCGTGGAACTGGGTTGAGCACATGAGCCAAGAACGGATGGGAACTGCGACCGAAGCAGGTAAGGGCGAGACGACCGCCGCCGCGCACGACTGCGTGCTGCTGGCCGCACCGGTGTGGACTGCGCAGCCTGTACGCGCGGCATCGGCGTCGGCGGATGAGCATGCGGTGCTGCTGTACGGCTGGCCGCAGGCCATCGTCGCGGCGCTGCGCGCGGGTTGGCCGCGGACGCAATGGATCGATCTCGGCGCGGGTAGCGATCAAGGCGATGCGGGAGCGGCTTACGCGCAGCTCGCACGTGGGTGCCTGCAAGCGGTGCAGTCGCTGCTGCAGCGCAAGCCGATGCTGCGCACGCGGGTGCAGTTGGTCGTGGCCGACAGCGCCGACGCGGCGACGGCGACCGGGCTGGGCGGCTTGTTCGCCAGCGTCGGCCTGGAGAATCCGAACCTGATCGGCCAGGTACTGATGTTGCCCGCGGACAGCGACGCCGCCGCGCTGGAAGCGATCCTGCGCAGCGAACGCGAGGCCGCGCCGGAACCGCTGCTGCGCCATGCCGGCGGCCAGCGCTGGGTGCGGCGCTGGGGCGTGCTCGATCCGGCGCCTGCGCCTCATGCCGATAGCGTGTTCAAGCACGACGGCACCTATCTCATCAGCGGCGGCCTCGGCGGCCTCGGCCGTTTGTTCGCGCGCGAGATCCTGTCGCATTGCCCGGCCGCGCGCATCGTCCTGTGCGGCCGTTCGCAGCCTGATGCCGCCGGCGAACGCGCGCTGGCGCAGCTGCGCGAGGGCGGCGCCCGCGTCGATTATCTGCAGGCCGACATCGCCGACGAAGCCGTCTGCGAGCGTCTAGTCGCGCAGATCCAGGCCGACGGCAGCCGCCTGCGCGGCATCGTCCACGCGGCCGGCGTGCTGCGCGACGATTTCGCGCTCAAGCTCAGCGCGCAGCGGCTGGACGAAACCTTGGCGCCGAAAGTCGCCGGCGCAGTCGCGCTGGATAGCGCCACCCGCGCCGTGGATCTGGATTTCTTTTGCCTGTGTTCGTCGATCGCGGGCTGGGCCGGAAACCTCGGCCAGAGCGGTTATGCAGCCGCCAACGGTTTTCTCGATGCTTACGCCGAACGCCGCGCCGTGCTGGCGATGGCCGGCGAGCGCCACGGCCGCAGCCTCAGCATCGCCTGGCCGCACTGGCGCGATGGCGGCATGGGCACCGACGCCGCCAGCATGGCCGCGCTGCGCCGCCGCACCGGGCTGGGGTCGCTCGCCACCGCCGACGCGATGCGCGCGTTCGCGCGCCTGTTGACTGCAGGACCGGCACAAGCGCTGGTGCTTTCGGGCGACGAGACGGCGTTGCGAGCGGCCTTGCAGTCGGCGGCGCCGACCGTGGCGACGTCGTCCCACGCCGTGCCTGTACTGCCGCACGCCGCTGCCGTAGACGATGCCGAGTTGGAACGCCGCACCCGCGAATTCCTGCGCGCCGAATTCGCTGCCGTGCTCAAGCTGCCGGCCGAGCGCATCGAGGCGCGCGCGCCGCTGGAGAAATACGGGATCGACTCGATCCTGGCGATGAGCCTGACCGCGCGCCTGGAAGCCAGCTTCGGCACGCTCGCCAAGACCTTGTTCTTCGAATACCTGAGCCTGGACGAGCTCAGCGGCTATTTCCTGCGCGCCCACGCGGCCACGCTGCGCGCGATGTTCGCGCCCGCTGGGGCCGTATCCGCGGCGCCGGCCGCCATCGCTGCATCGGCTACCCCGGCCGCGCCGACGATGCTCTCGCGCCGCCAGCGCCGCCGTTTCCTGCCGTTGCCGGCCGGTACGGCGCAAGCGGCCGCCACGCCTGCACCGGTCAACGAACCCATCGCCATCGTCGGCCTCAGCGGCCGCTATCCGCAGTCGCGCGATCTCGATGCGTTCTGGCGCAACCTGCGCGACGGCCGCGACTGCATCGAAGAAGTCCCGGCCTCGCGCTGGAACTGGCGCGAGCACTACAGCGACGATCCCGCCCGCGACGGCGCCCACCGCAGCAAGTGGGGCGGATTCATCGAAGGTGCCGACGAGTTCGATCCGCGCTTCTTCAACATCGCCCCGCGCGAAGCCGCATCGATCGATCCGCAGGAGCGATTGTTCCTGCAGCACGCCTGGATGGCGGTCGAAGACGCCGGTTACACCCGCGCCAGCCTGCAGATGGCGCCGGCATCGGGTCAGTCCGGGCAACCGGGACAAGTCGGCGTTTACGCCGGCGTGATGTACGGCGAATACAACCTCTCCGGCAGTCTGGCCAGCATCGCCAACCGGGTGTCGTGGTTCCTCAATCTGCATGGGCCCAGCCTGACCCTGGACACCATGTGCTCGTCCTCGCTGACCGCGATCCATCTGGCCTGCCAGGATCTGCGCCTGGGCCGCACCCGCGCCGCCATCGCCGGCGGCGTCAACCTGAGCATCCACCCGAACAAGTACCGCATGCTCAGCGGCGGCCAGTTCCTGTCCAGCGACGGCCATTGCCAGAGCTTCGGCGAAGGCGGCGACGGCTATATTCCGGGCGAAGGCGTCGGCGTGGTCGTGCTCAAGCGCCTGTCCGACGCGCAGCGCGACGGCAACCACATCTACGGCCTGGTGCGTGCCAGTGCGCTCAATCACGGCGGCAAGACCAACGGCTACACCGTGCCCAATCCGCAGGCCCAGGCCGACGCGATCGCCCGCGCGCTGGCCGAGGGCGGGGTGGATCCGCGCCGGGTCGGTTACATCGAAGCGCACGGCACCGGCACCAAGCTCGGCGATCCGATCGAGATCGCTGCGTTGACCCGCGCGTTCCACGCCGACAAGCCGGCGCACGAACGCGACACCGGCTACTGCCTGATCGGCTCGGCCAAGTCCAATATCGGCCATTGCGAATCCGCGGCCGGCGTCGCCGGCGTGACCAAGGTGCTGCTGCAGCTGCGCCACAAGCAGATCGTGCCGTCGCTGCATTCGGCCCGGCTCAATCCGCATATCGATTTCGCCAGCACGCCGTTTGTGGTCAACCAGAGCTTGCGCGACTGGCCCGCGCCGCAGGTCGACGGATACGCCGCCCCGCGCGTCGCCGGGGTGTCCTCGTTCGGCGCCGGCGGGTCCAACGCGCATCTGCTGATCGAGGAATACATCGCGCCCGCAGCACCGGCGCAAATGCCCGGCGACGTGCTCGCACCGTTGTCCGCGCGCACGCCGGCGCAACTGCGCGAACGTGCGCAGGCGCTGTCGGCGTGGCTGGAGCAGGCCGGCGACGGCGTCGATCTGGCCGCGCTCGCGCATACCCTGCGAAGCGGGCGCGAGGCGATGGAAGAGCGGCTGGCGATCCTGGCCGGCTCGGCAGCGCAACTGCGCGAGCGGTTGCAGGCTTGGCTCGATGGCCGCGACGCTGCCGGTGTCTACAGCGGGCAGGTGCGTGCGCACCGCGAGCAGTTAGCCGGTTTCGAAGCACAGGCGCCCGCGCGCCAGCGCGAATGGGCGCAGCAGCGCGATCTCGCTGCGTTAGCGTCATGGTGGGTCAAGGGCCTGGATGCCGACTGGACGCTGTTCGCGAGCACGGATACGCCGCGTCTGCTGAGCCTGCCGGCTTACCCGTTCGCGCGCGAACGCTATTGGAACGATCCGGTCGCCGCTGCGCCGTCCGCGGCACCGACGTTGCTGCATCCCTTGCTGCACGCCAATACCTCCGACCTGCAGCGTCACGCTTACAGCTCGCGTTTCGCTGGCGAGCCCTGGTTGCGCGCCGGCGACGATGGCGAGCCGGCGGTTCCGACGTTGATGGCGCTGGAAATGGCGCGCGCAGCGCTGGCGCTGGCTGCGCCGGATGCGGACTGGGAACTGCGCGGGTTCGCCTGGGGCGAAGCGCTGGCCGCCGGTCCGGAGCGGCGCCTGCATACGGTGCTGCTGCCGCACGATGCGCAGCGCGTGGATGTGGAGATCTACAGCGAGCGCCACGGCGACGACGAGCGCGTGCATGCGCAGGCGCAGGCGCACCGCGTCGAGGCGGTGACCGATGCGCTCGATCCGGCCGCGCTGCGCGCCGGCTTGAGCGAGAACCCGCAGGCGGCGGGCGAGGGCATCGCGCGCTGGCACGAAGGCGAGGGCCGTTGCCTGCTGGAACTGCAGGCGCACGACGCCGATGGAACCTTGTTGGGGCCGCGAGTTGCCGCGGCCCTGGAAACGGCGTTGCAGCGAATCGGCGGCGGTGCGCCGCAGCCATTGCGTCTGCGTGCGTTGCGCGTCGGGCGTGCCCGTGGCCCGCTCGCATTCGTGTCGCTTCGGCGCGACGGCGAGGGCCGTTTCGATCTCGACCTGTGCGACGCCGAAGGCCGTCTCGCGCTGCGCTGCCTCGGCCTGGAGTGCGCGTTCGCGCCGCTCGCCGAGTCCGTTGCACCGACGCGAGCTGCGCCGACTATCGACACGCCGTCCGTGCCACAGAAGCTGCCTGCGGCCGCGATGCTCGCCGACGAGCCACGCGAGATTTTGCTGCCCGAACTGCTGCCCGAATCGCCGCTTCAGACGACCGTCGCTACTGCGCCCGCAGCGCTGGAAAAGCCCACTGGAATCATCCTGCTCGCCAGCGCGCCGGTCGCGACCGACGCGCCGCGAACCAAGGCGCGCATCGAATTGGCCGCACCCGGTGCGGCGGCTGCATCCGTTACGGCGGCCCCAGTCGCCGCCGCGCGAGTGCGCCTGTTTGCGCTCGGCGAAGGCGTGTTCCGCATCGAACTGCAAGACGGCGATATTGGCGCCGCCGCTGCCGCGCTGACGCAAGCGTTGCGCCGAGTCGTCGCTGAACCCGATGCGGGCGCCGTGCTGCTGCAGACGCCGGCGGGTTCGGCCTGGCACGGCGGCAATGCGGCCGTGCGGGCGCTAGCCCAGCACGGCGTGTTTACTGCGTTGGCAGAGTGCGCCGCACCCGTAATCGCCATGCCGCGCGACGGCGCGACCGGCGCGGGACTGTTGCTGGCCGCGGCCTGCGATTTCATGGTCGGCGGCGAACAGGCGGTCTACGCCTATGCCCAAACCGATGCGGACATCTTTCCGCAGCCGTCCGAAGCGCGTTTCTTCCAGGCCCGACTCGGCGCGGCGCTGGCGCAGGCACTGCTGTACCGCGGGGCGACGCTGCGCGGCGCGGAGTTCAAGGCGTACGGCTTGGCCGCGCGCATGGTCGCTTCGGACGAAGTCGCGACCAGCACGCTGGAACTGGCGCAACGCCTCGCACGCGGCCGTCAGCCGGCGCTCGGCCTGCTCAAGCGCCATCTCGGCCGCGACTTCGCCGGCGCACTGGCCGCGATCGGCAGCGCAGCGCCCGCGTCTGAACCGCCCGCCGCGCCGCGCACCCTGCAATTGGACGCTGCCGACGCCGCGACGCTGCACGCCGCGCTCGAGGCCGAACTGGTCCACGCCGCAACCCAGACGCCGTGCGCGTTGGTGCTGACCGGTTCGCTGCAGGCCGAGGCCGGCGGCGACGAACAGACCTGGGCGCGCATCGCCGCGCTGCTGCGCGACTACCCGGCCCCGACCGTGTACGCGCTCGACGGCGAAGGCGAGGGTGCGCCGTGGTGGCTGGCGCTGCATTGCGACAGTGCAGTGTTCGCGCCGGCGCGCCGCTACGGTTGCGGCACGCTCGCCCACAGCCTGCTCGATGCCGTCGCCGAGCGCGCGCCGCGCTTGCTCGGCGCGCAGGCGGGCCGCGAACTGTGTCTGAGCGGCGAGGCCTGGACCGGCGCGACCCTGGCCGAGCGCCAGCCGGCGCTGGCCTGCGCCGAGGATCCGCGCGCGTTCGCGCTGGAACTGGCGCAACGCTGGAGCCGCTGGCCGGCCGCAACGCTGCGCGGCTTGACCGAGTTGCGCGCGCATGCCGAAGGCGATACCGAAGAGGCGGGCGAGCCGAGCAAGCCCCAGGGCGAGACGCCCACGCTGCCGTTGAGCATGCCCGCGCTGAGCGCGCGCCTGCACGCCGACGGCGTGGCCGTGATCGAACTGCACGACCGCGAGGCCCGCAACATGTTTTCGGCTGCGCTGGTCGACGGCCTCAAGCGCGCCGTCGCCGCGATCGGCGCCGACGCTTCAGCGCGCGCTGTGGTGCTGTGCGGCTACGACAGCTACTTCGCCACCGGCGGCACCCGCGACACCTTGCTGGCGATCCAGGAAGGCCAGGCCCGCTTCACCGACGAGACCGTGTTCCAGGCGGCGTTGGAGTGCGCGCTGCCGGTGGTAGCCGCGGTCCAGGGCCACGCCATCGGCGGCGGCTGGGCGTTCGCGATGTTCGCCGACCTCACCGTGCTCAGCGAGGAAAGCCGCTACCTGAGCCCGTACATGGGCTACGGCTTCACCCCGGGCGCGGGTTCGACCCTGGTGTTCCCCGCGCGCATCGGCCACGATCTGGCGCGCGAAACCCTGCTCGGCGCCGGCGAAATCGCCGGCAGCGAACTGCGCGAACGCGGCCTGGCGCTGCCGGTGGCGCCGCGGCGCGACACCGTCGCCCAAGCGCTGGCGCTGGCGCAACGTCTGGCCGCGCAACCGCGCGAGCGCTTGATCGCGGTCAAGCGCGCCGCCAACCGCGCCTTGCGCGCGGCACGCGCAGCGGTCTATCAGCGCGAGCTGGACATGCACGCGGCAACCTTCGTCGGCGACGCGCGCACGCTCGGCCTGATCGAAAGCAAGTTCGGCGCGGCCGCGCCTCAAACCCCGCCCGCCGTAGTGACCGCTTCCGCACCGGCCGCGGCGCAGGTTGCGGCGACCGACATCGGCGCCGTCGTCGAACGGCTGCGCCAGTTGTTGGCGCAGGAGCTGTTCCTGCAACCGCAGGAGATCGACGACACCACGCCGTTCATCGATCTCGGCCTGGACTCGATCACCGGCGTCACCTTTATCCGCAAGATCAACGCCCACTACGGCGTCGAGATCGAGGCGACCAAGGTCTACAGCCTGCCGACCTTGCGCGCGCTCGCCGGTCACGTCGCCGAGATCGCCGGCATCGGCGCAGGCGCTGCCGTGTCCGCGTCGGTCGTCGCGCCGGCCGCTGCGGCGGCCGTTGCGCCGGCTGTGCCCGCCTCCGCAGGCGGCGAAGGCGAGGGCGCCTTGCTGGCGCAGGTGATCGAACGCCTGCGCGACCTGCTTGCGCGCGAGCTGCACCTGCACGCCGAGGAGATCGGCGAAACCACGCCCTTCATCGACCTGGGCCTGGATTCGATCACCGGCGTCACCTGGGTGCGCAAGATCAACGAACGCTACGGCATCGAGATCGAAGCGACCAAGGTCTACAGCCATCCGACCCTGGCCGGCATCGGCCGCTACGTGCTGGCCGAGGCCTTGCGCGCTGGCACGCTGGCCGCGCCGGCCGTATCGACGGTGCCGATGGCCGCGCCTGCTGCGGCCGTTGCTGCACAGCGTAGCGATGCCACTGCGTTCGCGAAGTCCAACGCACTGGTCAGCTGGCGCCGCACCGGCGCCGTCGTCCGCAGCGCCGTCGCCCCCGCAATCGCGAAGGCGCCCGCAGCGAACCCGATGACCCGCCCGATCGCAGTGATCGGCATGGCGGGCCAGTTCCCGCAGGCGCGCGACCTCACCCAGTTCTGGCGCAACCTCGCCGAAGGCCGCGACTGCATCGGCGAAGTCGGCGCGCAACGCTGGAGCCTGGGCGCGCATTACCGCCCCGGCGCGGCCACGCCGGGCTACAGCTACGCCAAGTGGCTCGGCGCGCTGGACGACTTCGACCGCTTCGATCCGCTGTTCTTCAACATCTCGCCGACCGAAGCCGAGAGCATGGATCCGCAGCAGCGCCTGTTTCTGCAGGCCTGCTGGCAGAGTCTGGAGAACGCCGGCGTCGACCCGCAGACCCTGGCCGGCCGCGATTGCGGCGTGTTCGTCGGCTGCGGTCCCAGCGACTATCACCAGCAATCGCAGGCCCAGCGCCTGAGCGCGCAAGGCTTTACTGGTGCGGCCACTTCGATCCTGGCCGCGCGCATCGCCTATTTCCTCAATCTGCGCGGCCCGTGCCTGTCGGTCGACACCGCTTGCTCGTCGTCGCTGGTGGCCATCGCCAGCGCCTGCGACAGCCTCAACGCCGGCCACAGCGAGCTGGCCCTGGCCGGCGGCGTGTACGTGATGGGCGGGCCGTCGATGCACATCATGACCTCGCAGGCCGGCATGCTCTCGGCCGATGGGCGTTGCTACAGTTTCGACCAGCGCGCCAACGGTTTCGTCCCCGGCGAAGGCGTGGGCGTGCTGCTGCTCAAGCGCCTGGAGGATGCGCAGCGCGACGGCGACCGCATCGACGCGGTGATCGAAGGCTGGGGCGTCAACCAGGACGGCCGCAGCAACGGCATCACCGCGCCCAACGAGGACGCGCAGACCCGTCTGCTGCAATCGGTGTACCGTCGTTTCGGCATCGACCCCGGCAGCATCGGCCTGATCGAAGCGCACGGCACCGGCACCAAGCTCGGCGATCCGATCGAAGTGGCCGCGCTCAAGGCCGCGTTCGCGCCGTTCACCCAGCGCGCCGGTTACTGCGCGCTGGGCTCGGTCAAGAGCAATATCGGCCACTGCCTGACCGCGGCCGGCGCGGCAGGCGCGATCAAGCTGGCGTTGGCGCTGCGCCACCGGCAGTTGCCGCCGAGCGCGAACTTCCGTCAGCGCAACGAGCACATCCGCCTGGATGGCAGTCCGTTCTTTGTCAGCGAGCGCCTGCGCGAGTGGGACACGGCGGCGGAGGCGCCGCGCCGCGGCGCGGTCAGCTCGTTCGGTTTCAGCGGCACCAACGCGCATCTGGTCCTGTCTGAATACGTCGCTGGTGCGGCCGCACCAGCGCGTGCGCTCGATGAGCGCGGCGAGTATCCGCTGGTGCTGTCGGCTCGCACCGAAGAACAATTGCGCCAACGCGCGCGCGATCTGCTTGGGTTCCTGCGTCGCAGTGACGCGCCGGCGCCGGACCTGTTGGAGATCGCCTACACCTTGCAGACCGGGCGCGAGGCGATGGGCGAACGGCTCGGGATCATGGCCGGTTCGATCGACGCGCTGGCCGCCAAGCTGGAGGCCTTCCTCGATGGTCGTGACGATGTCCCGGGCCTGTTCCAGGCCCAGGTCCGCCGTCATCGCGAAGGTTTGCAGCTGATCAGCCAGGACGCCGATCTGCGCGCCACGTTGATCGGCAAATGGCTGGAGCAGGGCCGCCTGTCCAAGCTGCTGGAGCTGTGGTGCAAGGGCCTGGAGCTCGACTGGAATGCGCTGTACGGCGAGCAACGTCCGCGCCGGATCGAGCTGCCGGAGTATCCGTTCGCGCGCCAGCGCTATTGGCTGGAGTCCGAAGCCGTGGCCGCACCGGTCGTCGTCAGTCCCGCAACCGCCATCGCACCGGCCGTTGCTGCGCCGCCCGCGACGCATCCGGCGCGCGATTCGCTGAGCTACGTGCGCCAATGGGAAGAATTGCCTGCTGCTTCGGCCGCGCCGGCTATCGCCGCGGCCAATGTGCTGATCGTGCTTAGCGACGCTTGCCACGGCCTGGAACGCGACCTGATCGAGCACCATCGCCGCAACGGCGCCGAACGCGTGCGCCTGCTCAGCTTCGGCGCCGAGACCGCACAGCTGGACGCCGAACATTGGCAGTGCGGCCTCGACGACGCGCAGGGCTTCGCCCGCGTGCTCGCCGACCTGCCGCGAGTCGATGCGCTGTATTTCCTCGCCGCCAGCGAACGCGCCGCGCACAGCGACGACGACGCCGAAACCTGCCAGCGCCGCAATGAGCGCGCGCTGCTGCGGTTGAGCCAGACGCTGCGGAGCGAGGCCAAGCTCGGCGATTCGCTGGATGCGTACGTGCTCACCCTCGACAACCATCCGCCGCATGGCGACGCGGGCCGCAGCTGGGGCGCCGGTGCGTCCGGGCTGGCGCATGCGCTGGCACAGGGCCAGCATCGCTGGCGGGTGCGCAACCTCGACTTGTCGTCCGACGATCTCACCGGCGCGCCCGCCACGCGTGCGGCCGCACTCGCCGCAATCCTCGCCGAACCGGCCTCCGACCGCGGCGAACTGATCCGCCTGCAGGCCGGCAAGCGCTACCGCCAGGGCTTCCTGCGCCTGGACTGGGGCGATGCCGTGCCGGCAAGCGATGCGCGCGCTGCGTTCAAGCACGGCGGCGTCTATCTGATCGTCGGCGGCAGCGGCATCGTCGGGCGCATCGTCACCCGCGAGCTGATTGGTCGGTATCGCGCCCAGGTGGTGTGGATCGGCCGCAGCCCGGCCGACGCGCCGCGCATCCGTGCCGCGTTCGATCAGTTCGGCGCCGCGCTGAGTTATGTCCAGGCCGACGCGCTCGACGAGGCCGCGCTGCGCGCGGCGCTGGCGCGGATCCAGCGCGAATGTGGGCGCATCGATGGCGCGGTGTTCTCCGGCATGGAGTTCGGCGCCGACGACGCGGCCGAGGCCATCGACGAAGACGCGTTCGCGCGCATCGTCGCGGTCAAGACGCAGGGCGTGCGCGCGTTCCATCGCGCGGTACGCGGCGAGGCGCTGGACTTCGTCTGCTACTTCTCCTCCGGCCAGGCCTACGCCTTCTCCGGCGCGGCGCGGCTGAGCGCCTACGCCAGCGGCATCGGCCACGCCGATGCGTTCGTGCGCGCGGTGCGCGGCGAATGCGGCTTCCCGGTCGGCATCCTCAACTGGGGCTTCTGGCAGGCCGCGGTGGACGAGCGCATTGGCAAGCTCGAGCGCGTCTCCACCCGCAGCCTCGACGCGCTCGGCGACGCCGAGGGCTTCGACTGCTTCGAGCGCTTTATCGCCGAACTGCAGCGCGGCCGCGTCGATCAGGCCTTGTGCATGCGCGCCTCGCCCGAGGTGGAAGCGCTGATGCGCTGCGACGCCAGCCAGTACCTGCGCCTTGACGCGCCGCAGGCCGCGCGCGAAGTGGCGCTGGATGAGGCCGCGTTGGCGATCGACGCCGGCGCGATCGCTGCGACCGTCGCCGCCCACGCCGAGCGCGGGCTGGAGCCGTGGTTCGCGCGGCTGCTGCGGGCGCAGCTGGAGCGCATGGCAGGCCCAGCCCTGGCCGAGGCCGCGCACAGCGCGGAGCAGTTGCAGCGGCGCTGCGCGATCCAGGACAAGTACCTGCCGTGGCTGCGCGCCAGCCTGGAGCTGCTGGCCGCGCACAACCTGGCCGAGTTGGACGCCGACGGCGCGCTGCTGCCGTCCCCGCCGCTGGACGCCGACGCGCTGTGGGCGCAGTGGCGCGAGCGCCTGCCGGGCTATCTGGCCGATCCGCAAAGCCGCGCCCTGGCCGAGCTCAGCGACGAATGCCTGCGGCGCCTGCCCGAGATACTGCGCGGTGGCCTGCTTGCCACGGACGTGCTGTTTCCGAACGGTTCGATGGACAAGGTCGCCGGGCTCTATCGCGACAACGCCACCGCCGACACCTTCAACGATCTGGTCGCCGAGGCGGTGGCCGCCTACGTGCGCCGCCGTCGCGAGCGCGATCCTTCGTTCCGCCTGCGCCTGCTGGAGATCGGTGCCGGCACCGGCGGCACCTCCAAGCGTGTGTTCGAACGCCTGCGGCCGCTGCGCGAGGCGGTGGAACGCTATTGCTACACCGACCTGTCCAAGGCATTCTTCCTGCACGCGCAGCGCAACTACCTGCCTGAGCATCCCTACATCGTCTGCCAGCGTCTGGATATCGAGCAGCCGGTGGAAGCGCAGGGCATCGCGGCCTTCGATTACGATCTGGTCATCGCCACCAATGCGCTGCACGCCACCGGCGACATCCGCCGCACCTTGCGGCACGCGAAGACCGCGCTGCGCGCCGGCGGCCGACTGATCGTCAGCGAGATGAGCGACAAATCGCTGTCCACCCACCTCAGCTTCGGTCTGCTCGATGGCTGGTGGCTGTTCCGCGACGCCGAGCTGCGTGTGCCCGGCTGTCCTGGGCTAGCGCCGGAGACCTGGCAACGAGTGCTGGAACAGGAAGGTTTCGACCAGGTCGCACTACCGGCGCCGCAGGCGCAGGCGCTGGGAAACCAGGTCGTGATTGCGCGCAGCGATGGCGCGGTGCGCCGGGTCTGGAGCGCGGCCGAGGCGCCGGCGCAGTCGGTGGCCGTGGCCGCCGCGGCGCCGACGCGGGCAACGATGCGGACGGCTTCGCCGCCGCGCGATCCCGCCACTGCAGTGCGCGATGGCATCGTCGAATGCCTGTCGCACACGCTGAAAATGGACGCGGCCGAAGTCGCAATCGATATCGCCTTCTCCGATTACGGCATAGATTCCATCCTCGGCGTGGCCTTCATCGAGCGGGTCAACCAGCGCTTCGGCACCGCGCTCAACACCGCAGTGGTGTTCGAGTTCTCCTCGATCCAGCGCCTCGCCGCGCATCTGTTGCAGGCGCATGCGGGCAAGCTCGAGGCTGCGCTGGCGACGGCGCAGCAGGCCGAGGCGACGAATGAAGCAAGCGCGAGCGAAACATCGGTCGCTGTCGTGGCGCCGCCGTCTGCGGTCGTCGCAGCGCCCGTTGCGGCGTCGTCCACCGACACGCCGGCCGCCGACATGCCTATCGCGATCATCGGCCTGTCCGGCCAGTTCCCTAAAGCCGGCGATGCCGACACGTTCTGGGCCAACCTGATCGGCGGCGTCGACGGCGTCGAGGAACTGCCGCCGGCCTATCTGCGCGCGGAGGATTTCAGCGCCGACAAGCGCCGCGGCAAGACCCGCTGCAAGTGGGGCGGCGTGCTGGCCGAGCGCGACTGCTTCGACCCGCTGTTCTTCAATATCTCGCCCAAAGAGGCCGAGTCGATGAATCCGCACCAGCGCCTGGTCATGCAGGAAAGCTGGAAGGCGCTGGAAGACGCCGGCTACGATCCCAAATCGCTGGCCGGTAGCCGCACCGGCATCTACATCGGTGCCGAACCGGCCGGCTACATCGGCGACAGCTTCACCGGGTTGTCGGATGCGATCATCGCCTCGCGCCTGTCCTACGCGCTGGACTTCAACGGCCCGGCATTCGTCGTCAACACCGGCTGCTCGTCCTCGGCGGTGGCGATCCACCTGGCCTGCGAGAGCCTGCGCAACGGCGAGTGCGATCTGGTCTTGGCCGGCGGCGTCAACGCCTGCATGAACCGCAAGGTGCTGCTGCGGCTGGACGAGATCGAGATGCTGTCGCCGAGCGGCCGCTGCTTCACCTTCGACCGCGCCGGCGACGGCACCATCATCTCCGAAGGCGTGGGCATGCTGGTGCTCAAGCGCCTGGACCGCGCGCTCGCCGACGGCGACCCGATCTACGCCACCGTGCGCGCCTCGGGCATGAACCAGGACGGCGCCAGCAACGGCATCACCGCGCCCAACGGCGCCGCGCAGGAGCGGCTGATCCTCGACACGTACCGCCGTTTCGGCATCGATGCCGGTCAGATCGGCTATGTCGAAGCCCACGGCACCGGCACCCGCCTCGGCGATCCGGTCGAGACCAATGCGCTGGTGCGCGCGTTCGGCCGCGACAGCGGCGGCCGCGCCGGCTGGTGCGCGCTGGGCAGCGCCAAGTCGCATGTCGGCCACGCTGCCGCGGCGGCCGGCGTGATCGGCGTGATCAAGGTGCTGCTGTCGATGCGCCACGGCCGCCTGCCGGGGCTGCTGAACTTCCGCGAGCTCAATCCGCTGATCGAACTCGACGGCTCGCCGTTCTACATTAACACCCAGGCCATCGACTGGCGCGGCTTCGACGGCGCGCCGCGCATGGCTGCGCTGAATTCGTTCGGCCACAGCGGCACCAACGCGCACCTGGTGCTGCAGGAACACGTGGCGCAGGCCGTCGCGCCGCGGCCGGTGCAGGAGCCGCTGGCGCTGCCGCTGTCGGCGCGCAGCGAGGAGCAGTTGCTGCACAAGGCGCGCGATCTGCTCGCCTTCGTCGAGGCCCGCGGCGACGGCTTCGACCTGCGCGCCGCTGCGCACACCCTGCAGAGCGGACGCGAGGCGATGGAGGAGCGGCTCGGCATTCTCGCCGCGAGCCCGCAGCAGCTGATCGCACGCCTGCGCGAGTGGCTGCGCGACGGCGCCACCGAAGGTTGCTGGCGCGGTCGCGCCCGTCGCGGCCAACCGGCTCGCGTCGAAGCGTCCGAGGCCGGCGCGACGCTGCAGGCCTGGGCGCAGGGCGCGGTGGTGGATTGGACGGGCTTGTGGCGCGGCGACTTGCCGCGGCGCATGCGCCTGCCGGTCTATCCGTTCGCTAAGGAGCGCTATTGGATCGACTCGGCGTTCGAAAGCGACGGCAGCCGCACCGCTGTAGCCGCAAGCACCGCCGCGGCGAGGCCAGCGAGCGCGGGCACCGATTCCATCGACGCCATCCTCGGCCGGCTCGAAGACGAAGCGCTAGACACCGACGACGCCGTGAAGCTGTTGCGTGCCCTGGTCTGAACCGGGCCGCGGTTGCGCACGCACACCACCGCAATGCCGGCGCATGCCGCCGGCGCACTGATCGCACTGGACTGGACATGATCGATTTCGTCGAGTACGTGGTTTCCCAGCTCAAGAGCAAGAAGCTCGCACGCGCCGACGCGCTGGCGCTGATCCGCCAGTACGCGCGCCCGCGCGGCGCCGGCGCGGCCAAGCTGCATCCGCTGCTGCACCGCAACGTCTCCGACCTGGAGCGGCTGGCCTTCGCCAGCGACTTCGACGGCAGCGAGTTCTTCCTGCGCGACCACCGGGTGCGCGGACAGCGGGTGCTGCCGGGCGTGGCCTATCTGGAGCTGGCGCGAGCCGCGCTGGAGCGGGCTACGCCGCAAGCGCCGCGCGAATGGGAACTGCGCCATCTGGTGTGGGCGCAACCGCTGACGGTGGACGCGCCGACCACCGCGGTGCTCGCGCTGTACCCCGACGACGACGGCGCCAACGCCGCGGGCGAGGGCATCGACTTCGAGCTGTACAGCCAGGACGAGCGCGTGCACTTTCAGGGCCACGCGGCGCCGCTGGCCGATGCCGCGCCGGCGCCGCTGGACTTGGCGGCGTTGCGCGCGCGCATGACCGCCGCGCCGCTGCCGGCCGAGCGCCTGTACGCCGCCATCGCCGCGCACGGGATCGAACTGGGCGCCAGCCTGCGCGGCGTCGCCGAGGTTCTGTGCGGCGACGGCGAACTGCTGGCCCGCATCGAATTGCCCGAGGCGAGCGAACGCGAAGGCTTCGTGCTGCATCCGGCCGCGCTCGACAGCGCGGTGCAGGCGGGCATGGCGCTGATCGCGCAACGCGGCGACGGGCGCCCGGCGCTGCCGTTCGCGCTGGATGCGCTGCGCCGCTATCGCGACGCCGGCGAACGGTTGTACGCCTGGGTTCGTCACGCCGCCGGCAGCGGCGCCGATGCGCGCGTGTCCAAGCTCGATATCGACCTGTGCGACGAAGCCGGCGACGTCTGCGTGCGCCTGCTCGGGCTGTCGGCGCGCGAGCTGATCAGCGGCGTCGACAGCGAGGCCCTAGCTGAGGACGAAGAGACCTGCCTGCTTGCGCGTCCGCACTGGCGCGAGCAGGCCTTGCCCGCGGGCAACGGCGAAGCGTTCGCAGCGCGGCACGTGGTGGTCTGCGATCTGCCCGATTTCGAACAGGATCCGGGCGATGGCGCGAACTGGCAGGCGCTGCGCACCGACGGCGGCCCCGCTGAGCGCTACACCGCGCTGACCTTGGCCTGCCTGGAACGGCTGCGTTCGATCCTCAGCGACAAGCGCAGCGGCCGCGCGCTGCTGCAATGCGTGGTCGCGGGCGAAGGCGAGGGCGCACTCAACGCCGGCCTGGCCGGACTGCTGCGCACCGCTGCGCAAGAGAATCCGGCGCTGACGGTGCAACTGATCCAGGTCGGCGCGGGTCTAGACGCCGTCGCGCTCGCCGCGCGCCTGCGCGCCGAAGCCGATTCCGGCGCCGCCGACGCGCAAGTGCGCTACCTCGGCGGACGCCGCGAAACCCTGCGCTGGCAGGCGCTCGACGACGCGCCCGACGCTGCGCCGCTGGCGTTCAAGGAGCACGGCGTCTATCTCATCACCGGCGGCCTCGGCGGCCTGGGCCGCTTGTTCGCCGACGAAATCCTTGTCGCCACCACGCACGCACAAGTCGTGCTTAGTGGCCGCGGACCACTGGCGGGCGAGCGCGCAGAGCGTTTCGCCGCGCTGCGCGAGCGCCACGGCGAGCGCTTGCACTATTGCGCGCTCGATCTCGCAGATTCGACCGAGGTGAGCACGCAACTGCAGGCGCTGCGCGAACGCTTCGGCCGCCTCGACGGCATCGTCCACAGCGCCGGCGCCATCGCCGACGACTATCTGCTCAAGAAGACCGCCGAGCAGGCTGCGGCGGTGCTGGCACCCAAAGTCGCCGGCACCGTCCATCTCGACGCCGCCAGCGCCGGGTTCGATCTGGATTTCTTCGTCCTGTTCTCTTCGGCGGTGTCGGCGTTCGGCAATGCCGGGCAGGGCGACTACGCCACCGCCAACGGCTTCCTCGACGCCTTCGCCGCGCACCGCAACGCGTTGGCCGGACAAGGCCTGCGCCGCGGTCGCTGCGTGTCGCTGCTGTGGCCGCTGTGGCGCGACGGCGGCATGGCCCCGGACGCGGCCACCCAGGCGCGCCTGCAGCGCGAAGTCGGCATGCGTGCGATGAGCCGCGAGCACGGCGTGCGCGCGTTCCACCGTGCGTTGGCTCTGGATGCGGCGCAGGCGCTGGCCGTGCAAGGCGATGCGGCGAAACTGCGCGCGCGGCTGTTCGGCGAGGGCACTGCGCGAGTCGTTGCTGCGGCCGCTCCCGCCGCCGCGACGCCGGTCGCCGGCGAACTCAACGAGCGCTGCATCGAATTCCTGCGCGCCCAGTTCGCCCAGGTGCTCAAGCTGGCAGCGCATCGACTCGATCCTCAAGCGCCGCTGGAGCGCTACGGCATCGATTCGATCCTGGCGATGGACCTGACCGGCCAGCTCGAACGCAGTTTCGGCTCGCTGCCCAAGACCTTGTTCTTCGAGTACCAGAGCATCGCCGAACTGGCCGGCTATTTCGTCCGCGACCACGCCCCGCGGCTGGGCGCGCTGCTGGCGCCGGCGTCGGCCGCCGCCACGCCTGCGCCCGCACCTGTGCCCGCGTCGCAGCCGCTGCCGGCCGCCGCGCCGCTGGCCTCGCTACGCCCGGCCCGCCGCCGCGCCCGCGCCGCCGCGAGCGCCGCGGACGCGCCGCCGTCGCGCGAGCCCATCGCCATCGTCGGCCTCAGCGGCCGCTATCCCGAAGCCATCGATGTCGCTGCCTACTGGCGCAACCTGCGCGACGGCCGCGACTGCATCGTCGAAGTGCCGGCCTCGCGTTGGGACTGGCGCGACTACTACAGCCAGGACCGCAGCGCCGAGGGCCGCCACTACAGCAAGTGGGGCGGCTTCATCGAAGGCGTGGACGAGTTCGACCCGCTGTTCTTCAATATTCCTCCGGTCGACGCCGAACTCATCGACCCGCAGGAACGGCTGTTCCTGCAACACGCCTGGATGGCGGTCGAGGACGCCGGCTACACCCGCGCCGCGTTGCAGGCCGGCGACGGCGGCCCGGCCGGGCAGGTCGGCGTCTACGTCGGCGTGATGTACGGCGAGTACCAGTTGTTCGGCGCGGAAAACAGCCTGCGCGGCAAGCGCATGGGCATTCCGCTGAGCTACGCCAGCGTCGCCAATCGGGTCTCGTACGTGCTCAACCTGCACGGGCCGAGCATGACTCTGGACACGATGTGTTCCTCGTCGCTGACTGCGATCCACCTGGCCTGCCAGGATCTGCGTCTGGGTCGCACCCACGCCGCCATCGCCGGCGGCGTCAACGTCAGCATCCACCCGAACAAGTACCTGATCCTCAGCGCCGGCCAGTTCATTTCCGGCGACGGCCATTGCCAGAGCTTCGGCGAAGGCGGCGACGGCTATATCCCCGGCGAAGGCGTCGGCGCGGTGGTGCTCAAGCGCTTGTCCGACGCGCGCCGCGACGGCAACCACATCTACGGCCTGATTCGCGGCAGCGCGCTCAATCATGGCGGCAAGACCAACGGTTACTCGGTGCCGAGCCCGAAGGCGCAGGCCGCGGCGATCGCCGCGGCGCTGGCCGAAAGCGGCATGGATGCGCGCCGGATCGGCTACATCGAAGCCCACGGCACCGGCACCAAGCTCGGCGATCCGATCGAGATCGCCGCGCTGACCCAGGTGTTCCGCCAGCACACGCAAGAGCGCGGCTTCTGCGCGATCGGCTCGGCCAAGTCCAATATCGGCCATTGCGAATCGGCCGCCGGCATCGCCGGGCTTACCAAGGTTCTGCTGCAGTTGCGGCATAAGCAGATCGCGCCGTCGCTGCATTCGGCCAAGCTCAATCCGCATATCGATTTCGCCGCCACGCCGTTCGTGGTCAACCAGAGCCTGCGCGAGTGGGACGCGCCGGTGCTCGACGGCCGCGAACACCCGCGTCTGGCCGGCGTGTCCTCGTTCGGCGCCGGCGGCGCCAATGCGCATCTGATTGTCGAGGAATATCGCGACGATGCGGCCATCGAACCTGCGACGAGCGGCGCGGCGCTGATCCCGCTGTCGGCGCGCACCGCCGCGCAACTGCGGCGCAAGGCCGCCGAACTCGGCGAGTTCCTGGCCGGCGACGGCGCGGACCACGACTTGCGCGCGGTCGCGCATACGCTGCAAAGCGGCCGCGAGGCGATGCCGCATCGTCTCGCCGTGCTGGCCGAGTCGCTGCCGCAGTTGGCGCAGGCGCTGCGTGCTTACGGCGCCAGCGAAGCGGTGGAAGCCGTCTGTTTCGAAGGCCACGCCGACGGTGGCCCCGACGGGCTGGCGCGGCTGGGCCAGGACGAGGACATGGCCGCAACGATCGCGCGCTGGATCGCCCGCGGCAAGCTGGCCAAGCTGGCCGAACTGTGGGTCAAGGGCCTGGAACCGGATTGGCGCGCGCTGCACGGCGCGCAGCGGCCGGCGCTGCTGAGTCTGCCGGCGTATCCGTTCGCGCGCGAGCGCTACTGGGTCGAACGCGTCAGCGGTCATGTCGCCGGAGCGGGCACGGGTGCGGTCTTGCATCCGCTGCTGCACGCCAACGTCTCCGACCTGTACGCCCAGCGCTATCGCTCGCAGTTCGATGGCCACGAATTCTTCCTCGACCATCACCGCGTCGATGCCGGCGCGGGCGAGCGCAAGTGGCTGCCGGCCGCGGCCTGCCTGGAAATGGCCCGCGCTGCGGCCGAGCTGGCGCTGCCGGCGCAGACGCCGTCCAGCGGGCTGGAACTGCGCGATATCGCCTGGATCCGCCCGCTGGCAGTGACCGCACCGGTGACGGTGGAATTGGAGCTGCAAGCTTGCGACGAGCATTCGTTGCAATTCGAACTGCGCAGCGGCGAGGATGCCGAGGCCGCGCCGCATTGCCAGGGCTTCATCGCGCTCGGCGCGCCGGTCGCGTCGGCGCCGCTGGATCTCGCCGCGTTGCGCACTCGCATGCAGCGCGAGCCGCGCTCGGCGGAGCAGGTCTACGCCGGTTTCGCCGCGCTCGGCCTGCATTACGGCGCCGGCTTCCGCTGTATCGAGAGCTTGCTGCGCGGCGACGGCGAAGCCCTGGCCGAGCTGCGTCTGCCGGCCGCGGCCGATCCGGCTTATGGGCTGCATCCGGGATTGCTCGACAGCGCGCTGCAGGCCGCTGTCGGCACCATCGGCGACGATGCCGGCGCCACGGCCGCGCTGGTGCCGTTCGCGTTGGAATCCGCCACGCTGTACGCGCCGTGCTCGGCGCGCATGTTCGCCTGGGCCCGGCGCGTGGACGGCGCCGGCGCGGGCCTGGCGCGCTTCGATATCGATCTGTGCGACGAGCTCGGCCAGGTGTGCGTGGCGCTGCGCGGGCTGGTGTCGCGGCAGGCGCGTGCGCAGGCCGAAGCGGGCGAGGGTACGTTGTTGGCGCTGCCGCAGTGGCAGCCGCTGGACGCTACGGTGGCGGATGCCGAGCCGGCAGCGCGCCATGCGGTGATGTTGCTGGACCTGTCGCGTCTCGGTGCCGACGCGTTGCGTTCGCAGCTGCCGGGCGCCGAAATCGAAAGCCTCGACTGGCGGGAACACAACGACCCGGCCGAACGCTACGCCGCCGCTGCGCAAGCGGTGTTCGCAAGGCTGCAGGCCTTGCTCAGCGCGGCGTCGACCCGGCCGCTGCTGCTGCAATGCGTTATCGCCGACGGCGATGCGAGCCTGTTGGAAGGACTGGCCGGCCTGCTCGCCAGCGCGCGCCAGGAAAAACCGCTGCTGCGCGCTCAGTTGATCGCCAGCGACGCAAGCGACGCCGCGAACTTGGCCGCGCACCTGCGCACCGCCGCGGCGCATACGGCGCAAACGCGCCTGCGCTTCGCCGCCGGTGCGGGCGCCGCCTTGCATTGGCTGCCGCAAGCGTTGCCCGACACGGCCGCGCCGGCGTTCAAGGCCGGCGGTGTGTACCTGATCAGCGGCGGGCTAGGCGGCCTTGGCCGCGCGTTCGCGCAGGCGATCCTCGCCGCGCACGCCGACACCCGCGTGGTGCTGACCGGCCGCGCCGCTGCCGACGCCGCGCGCGAGGCCGAACTGGCGCAGTTGTGCGCGCAATGGTCGGTCGCGCCAAAGCGCCTGGAGTATCTGCAACTGGATCCGGCCGACCGCGCCAGCGCCGAGGCCGCGGTCGCCGAAACGCTGCGCCGCCACGGTGCGCTGCACGGCGTGCTGCACAGCGCGGGTACCACCCGCGACGCCTATCTGGTGCGCAAGTCGGCAGACGACTTCGCCCAGGTGCTGACGCCCAAGGTCGCCGGTTGCTGCGCGCTCGACGCCGCGACCGCCGCGCTGCCGCTGGACTTCTTCGTCCTGTTCTCCTCGCTCAGCGCCGCGCTCGGCAATCCGGGGCAGGGCGACTACGCCGCCGGCAACGGCTTCATGGACCGCTTCGCACGCGAACGCCATGCGCGCGCGGCGCGCGGCGAACGTCACGGCCTGAGCCTGTCGCTGGGCTGGCCGCTGTGGCGCGACGGCGGCATGCGCATCGAAGACGAAGCGCTGCGGCGGCTGCGCGCCGCGTCGGGACTGGCGCCGTTGCCGACCGAGGCTGGCCTGCGCGCGTTCCACCACGCGCTGGCGCTCGGCGCCGCGCACGTGCTGGTGCTGCATGGCGACACTGCGCGGCTGGCGCAGGCGCTGCAGCCGGCGGTCTCGCCTGCGCGGGCTGAGTCGGCGGCGAACGCACCGAACGAGCGCGCCGTCGCACCGCAGCTGCAGACATCGCACGCTCAAGCGCCGCAACTGCTGGAGCCGCTGCACCGCTACCTGCGCGGCGAACTGGCCGCGCTGCTCAAGCTGCCGCTGGCGGAAGTCGAGGTCAAGGCGGCGCTGGAGCGCTACGGCATCGACTCGGTGCAGAGCCTGAAGTTGATCGACCGGCTCGAGCGCCGCTTCGGCGCGCTGTCGAAGACGCTGCTGTTCGAACACCAGAGCCTGGCCAGCGTGGCCGATTACCTGCTGGCCGCGTTCCCGCAGGCGGTGGCCGAACAGCTCGCCGCGCCAGTGCAGCCGACGCCAGCAACGGCGACGACCATCGCGACGACCACCGTCGCCGCGTCGCCGCGCAGCCGGATGCGTCTGGCCGCGCCCTCCGCGCGCGCAAACGCCGTCGAACCGGTCGCCATCGTCGGCCTCGCCGGCCGCTATCCGCAGGCCGACGACCTGCACGCGTTCTGGGACAACCTGCGTCAGGGCCGCGACTGCATCGGCGAAATCCTGGCCGACCGCTGGGACCACGCCCGCTACTTCGATCCCGCGCGCAACCGCCCCGGCAAGACCTACAGCAAGTGGGGCGGCTTCCTCGACGCGATCGACCGCTTCGACCCGCTGTTCTTCAACATCTCGCCGAAGGAAGCGGAGTTGATGGACCCGCAGGAACGCCTGTTCCTGGAAACCGCGTGGCAGGCGCTCGAAGACGCCGGTTACCGCCGCGAAGCGGTGGCCGGGCGCAAGGTCGGCGTCTACGTCGGCGCGATGTGGGGCCAGTACGAGCTCTACGGCGTCGGTGGCGGCGAGCAGGGCGTGCCGAGTTCTTCGTTCGCCTCCATCGCCAACCGGGTCTCGTACTTCTTCGACTTCCACGGCCCCAGTCTCGCCCTGGACACGATGTGCTCATCGTCGCTGACCGCGATCCAGCTCGCTGCCGAGGACGTGCGCAAGAGCGCGGTGGAGATGGCCATCGCCGGCGGCGTCAACCTGTGCACGCATCCGAACAAGTACCTGAGCCTGGCCCAGGGCAACTTCGCCGCCAGCGACGGCCGCTGCCGCAGCTTCGGTGCCGGCGGCGACGGCTACGTGCCGGGCGAGGGCGTCGGCGCAGTCGTGCTCAAGCCGCTGTCGCGCGCGCTCGCTGACGGCGACCGGATCCTCGCGCTGATCCGCGGCGGCGCGCTCAACCACGGCGGCAAGACCAACGGCTACACCGTGCCCAATCCGCTCGCGCAAGGCGAGCTGATCGGCGAAGCGCTGGCGGCGGCGGGCGTGCCGGCGCACAGCATCGGCTATGTCGAGGCCCACGGCACCGGCACCTCGCTCGGCGATCCGATCGAGATCGCCGGTCTGAGCAAGGGCTTCGGCCTCGCCGCGGGCGCCGATGCGCAGCGCACGCCGTGCGCGATCGGCTCGGTCAAATCCAATATCGGCCACCTCGAATCGGCCGCCGGCATCGCCGCGTTGAGCAAGGTGTTGCTGCAGCTCCAGCACGCACAGCTGGCGCCGTCGCTGCACGCGCAGCCGGCCAACCCGCATATCGACTTCGCCGCCAGCGCGTTCAGGGTCCAGACCGAACTGGGCGAATGGCCGCGGCCGACCGCGCATCCGCGCCGCGCCGGCATCAGCTCGTTCGGCGCCGGCGGCGCCAACGCGCATCTGATCGTCGAGGAATACGACGATGCGCGCCCGGTCAACGATGCGACCGGTCCGCAGTTGTTCCTGCTGTCGGCGCGCGACCGCACCGCGCTGCGCGAGTACGGCGCGCGCATGCTCGAACACCTGCGCCGAGAGCCGGCGCAGACGCTAGCCGACATCGCCTATACCAGCCAGCTCGGCCGCACGCCGCTGGCCGAACGGCTCGCGCTGATCGTCGACGACCGGACCATGCTGGCGGAGCGTCTGGCGCAGTGGCTGGGCCAGGACGGCGACACAGACGGGGTGTTCCAGGGCAATCCGCGCCAGGCGCAGGCCGCCGCGGCGCTGATCGAGGGCGAGGCCGGCGCGGCCTACCTGGAAATGACCTTGCAGCGGCGCGACCTGGACAAGCTGGCGCGGCTGTGGATCGCCGGCGTCGAGATCGACTGGGCGCGGTTGCACGCGCCCGGCGCGGGGCGGCGGGTATCGTTGCCGACCTATCCGTTCCAGCGCGAGCGCTACTGGGTGCGCACTGCGTCGCTGCCAGCGGCGGCGATCGACGCGTCGGGTCACGCGCTGGCGCAGTCGCCGATGCAAACGCCGGCCGAACCCGCGCATGCGCTGTCGCTGCGCCTGCAATGGCGCGACAGCGAGCTGCCGGTATCGGCCGAAACGCCGCGCGGCCCGCTGTTGTTGCTGGATTCCGACCCGGCGCTAGGCGCAGCGTTGGTTCGCCGGCTCGGCTCGAATCAAGTCGTGCGGGTCGCCGCAGGCGCGGCGTTCGCCCAGCCCGACGCCGATCTGTTCGCCGCCGACCTCGCCGACGAAGCGCAAGCGCGGCAACTGCTGCAGATCCTTAGCGAACAAGGCCGCCGCCCGCAGGCAGTGGTGCGCGCGGACGCCATCGATACCGCGCAACCGGCCCAAGCGCTGCTGGCGCTGCACGGACTGCTCAAGACGCTGCTCGGCGACGGCGACAGCCGGGCGCTGCGCGTGCTGGCCTTGCAGCGGCAAGACGAACACACCGCTACCGCGCTCAACGCCGGTTTCGCCGGCTACCTGCGCACCCTGGCGCTGGAGAACCCGAAGATCCAGGGCAAGACCCTCGCCCTGGCGCCCGGCGCCGAAACCGATGCGGTCGCCGCCTGCGTGCTCGCCGAACTGGCGCAGCCGGCCGGCGGCGAGCGCGAAGTGCGCTACCTGACGCGCGATGAACGCTCCGTGCGGCAAGTGCGCGATGCCGCGGTGTTCGCGCCGCCGGCCGGTGACGGTGCGATCAAGCAGCAAGGCGTCTATCTGATCACCGGCGGACTTGGCGGCCTGGGTTATCGCTTCGCCGAGCACCTGGCGCTGCGCTATCACGCGCGTCTGGTGCTGAGCGGGCGTTCGCCGGCCGACCCGGCGCAAGGCGCGCGCCTGCAGCGTTTGCGCGAACTCGGCGGCGACGCCGTGTACGTGCAAGCCGATGTCGCCGACGCCGTCCAGGCGCAGGCGCTGGCCGAAGCGGCGCGTGCGCGTCACGGCCGCATCGACGGCCTGATCCACGCGGCCGGCAGCCATCGCGATGGCTATGCGCTGCACAAGCGCGGCGTCGAGATCGAGGCGGTGCTCGCGGCCAAGGTCGCCGGCGCGCTCAACCTGGACGCGGCTTTGGCGGGCGACGCGCTCGATCTGTTCGTGCTGTTCTCGTCGGTGGCCGGCGCGCTCGGCAATCCCGGCCAGTGCGACTACGCCTATGCGAACGCCTTCCTCGATGCCTTCGCCGAAGCCCGCGCCGAGCGCGTGCGCGCCGGCGAACGCAGCGGCCGCAGCTTGTCGCTGGCGTGGCCGTACTGGGCCGAGGGCGGCATGCGCCTGGACGCGGATCAGATCGAGCGCGCGCGTCGGGCGTCGGGGCTGGAGCCCTTGCCCGACGCGCAAGGACTGGCCTTGGCCGAGGCGTTGTTCGGCGCGGAAGGCGCGGTGTTGCCGCTGTACGGCGCGCCGGGCAGGGTCGCCGCGTTCGTGCGCGCGCAGTTCGGCGCGGCGGGCGAGGGCGCGCTCGCGCAGACCGACGACGAAGCCGTCGACGACGCGCACGAATCGGGCGACGCGCTCGCCGTCGCCGCGCTGGACTACCTCAAGGCGCTGCTTGGCGAACAGATCCGCTTGCCGCCCGAGCGCATCGACGCGGAAGAGCGCTTCGAAGCCTACGGCGTCGATTCGGTCATGATCGGCCATCTCAACGCCGCGCTGGAACGCGACCTCGGCGCGCTGCCGAAGACGCTGTTCTACGAGCACGCCAGCATAGCCGCGGTGGCCGCGTACCTGCTGCGCGAAGCGGCGCCAGCATTGCGCCGGCATCTACGTCCGCAGGCACCGCTTGAGTCGCCCGCACCGCTGCGCCATGTCGCCGCGACGCCGGCCGTCGTCGCATCCGCATCCGCAGCACCGCTCGCCGCCGACGAACCCATCGCGATCATCGGCCTGCACGGCCGCTTCCCGCAGTCGCCGGACCTCGACGCGTACTGGCGCCATCTCGCCGCAGGCGACGATCTGGTCGGCCCGGTGCCGGCGCAGCGCTGGGACATGGCCGCGCTGTACGACGCCGATCCCGAACAGGCCGCGGCCGGCAAGATCTATTGCGATCAGGGCGGTTTCCTCGACGACCACGACAAATTCGACGCCGCGTTCTTCGGCATCCCCGCCGAGGACGCGCGCCTGATCGACCCGCAGGAGCGGCTGTTCCTGCAATCGGCGTGGGCGGCGGTGGAAGACGCCGGCTACACCCGTGAGCGGCTCAAGCGCCGCCACGGCAAGGCCGGCGGCAGCGACGTCGGCGTGTTCGCCGGGGTCACCACCAATTCCTATCATTTGCTCACGCCGGAAGAATGGAGCCGCGGCAACATGGTCGCGCCCGGCGCGATGCCGTGGTCGATCGCCAACCGCGTGTCCTACATGTTCGACTTCGTCGGCCCCAGCCTGCCGGTCGACACCGCCTGCTCTTCGTCGCTGGCGGCGATCCACCTGGCCTGCGAAAGCCTGCGCCGCGGCGAGTGCCAGCTCGCCGTCGCCGGCGGCGTCAACTTGTACCTGCATCCGGCCAAGTACCAGTCGTTGTGCCGCAAGCGCATGCTCGCCCGCCACGGCCGCTGCCGCAGCTTCGGCGCCGGCGACGACGGCTTCGTGCCGGGCGAGGGCGTGGGCGCGGTGCTGCTCAAGCCGCTGTCGCGCGCGATCGCCGACGGCGACCACATCCACGCCGTGGTCGCCGCCAGCGCCTGCGAGCACAGCGGCCGCAGCAACGGTTATTCGGCGCCGAATCCGGCGGCGCAGGCGCGGCTGATCGCGCAGGCGCTGCAGCGTGCCGGCGCCGCGCCGGCCAGCATCGGCTATGTCGAAGGCCACGGCACCGGCACCCAGCTCGGCGACAACCTGGAAGTGCTTTCGCTGAGCCAGGCTTTCGGCAGCGAGACGGCGCGGCAGTCGTGCGCGCTCGGTTCGGTCAAGGGCAATGCCGGCCATGCCGAATCGGCCGCCGGCATCGGCGGCGTGGCCAAGGTGGTTCTGCAGCTGCGCCATCGCCAGTTGGCGCCGAGCCTGCATGCGGACCAGCCCAATCCCGACATCGACTTCGCCGCCACGCCGTTCCGCCTGCAGCGCGAACTGGCGCCGTGGCCGGCGGCCGACGGCGCGCCGCGCCGCGCGCTGGTCAATTCGTTCGGCGCGGGCGGGGTCAATGCTTGCGTGGTGCTGGAGGAATACGTCGCGCCGGCTACGGTGGCAGCGACCGCCGCGCCGCAGCTGATCGTGCTGTCGGCGCGCGACGGCGAGCGCCTGGGCGAGAACGCGCAAGCCTTGGCCGCGCATCTGCGCGAACGCGAGCACATCGATTTAGCCCCGATCGCCTACACCCTGCAAAGCGGCCGCGAACCGATGGAACAACGCGCGGCGATGATCGTCGCCGACCGCGCCCAGGCGCTGGAACTGCTGGATGCGCTCGCTGCCGGCGCCGAGGCATCGGGCCTGCTGCGGGCGCGGGTCGAACCGCACCAGCGCCAGCGTTCGCTCAAGCCCGAACAGCGCGAGCAACACCGCGCCCTGTTTGCTAGCGGCGACTTGACTGCACTGGCGCAGCGCTGGCTCGGCGGCGAAGAACCCGACTGGGACGCGCTGCACGGCGAACGTCGCCCGCAGCGTGTGCCGCTGCCGTCTTACCGCTTCGCGCGCGAACGCCATTGGGTCTCGGATGCGGCGGTCGGCCAGCGGCCCATCGCGGCGCTGGCCGTCGCGGCGGAAAGCGCAGCGACGCAAACCGCGCTGCACCCGCTGCTGACCCGCAACGTCTCGACCTTGCGCGAAACCGGATTCCTCTCGCACCTGTCCGGCGAGGCGTTCTACGGCCGCGACCACCGCGTCAACGGCGAGCCGTTCTTTCCCGGTGCCGGCTTCGTCGAACTGGCCTGCATCGCCGGCACCCTGGCCGGCGAGCGTTCGGTGGCGCGGATCGAGGACATCGTCTGGGCGCAGCCGCTGAAGCTGCGTGCGGTGCCGCAGCCGGTCAAGACGGTGCTGCGCGCCAGCGGCCACGGCACGGATTGCGCGGTGGTCTCGTTCGACCCGCACGGCGAGCGCGTGCTGCATTGCGAAGCGCGCCTGTTCCACGAAACCGGCCCGGCGCACGCGCGGCCGCGGCCGGCGCCGCTGCCGGTCGACGAACTCGTCGCCGCCGCCCGCACAGTCGACGGCGCGCAGTGCTACGAGCGCCTGCGCCGCTACGGCTTCGACTACGGCCCGAGCTTCCGCGGCGTGCGTACGCTGCATCAAGGCGCCGGCTACGCCCTGGCCCGGATCGGCCTGGATCCGTCGTTGCGCGCGCAATTCGATCAGTACCTGCTGCATCCGTGCCTGATCGACGCGGCGCTGCAGACCGTGCTCGGCGTGGCGGGCGAGGGCGGCGACGACGTGCCTTACCTGCCGTTCGCGCTGGATTCGATCCAGCGCTGGCGCCCGCTGCTGCCGGAGTGCTACGCCTACGCCGAGCCCAGCCGCGGCGCGCCGGCCGGCGGCGACGTGCGTCGCTTCGACCTGCGCCTGCTCAGCCTCGGCGGCGAGGTGCTGGTGGAGTTGAACGGCTTCTACGTGCGTGCCTTGCGCACGGCAGCGACGGCCGCCGGCGCGGCGGCGGCGGCGACCGAAGCGGTGGACGCATGAGCGCAGCCGTCGCCCAGACGCATGCGCAGGCCGACGCCGTGGTCGCGCCGGAGGTGACCCTGATCGAAGTCGCCGCCGGCGCGATGAAGAACAACAACTACCTGGTCGTGGACCCGGTCACCCGCCAGGCGCTGTTGGTCGATCCGGCCTGGCAGCGCGACAAGCTCGAAGCCGCCTTGCAGCGCGCCGGCGCGACCTTGAGCGCGATCGCCATCACCCACGCCCATTTCGATCACGTGCATCTGGCCGGCGAACTGTCGGCCGCGCACGACTGCCCGGTGTGGATGTCGCAGCGCGAGATCGAGACCAGCGGCTTCGACCTGCCGCGCCTGCTCGCCATCGACGAGACCCCGCGCACGCTCGGCGCGCTGCGGATCGAGCCGATCCTGGCGCCGGGTCACACCCCGGGCTGCCTGTGCTACCGCATCGGCGGGCACCTGTTCGCCGGCGACGTGCTGTTCATCGAAGGCTGCGGCCTGTGCCGCGACGAAGCCGCCGCCCACGCCATGTTCGACAGCCTGGAACGGCTCAAGCGCGAACTGGCGCCGGACACGCGCATCCATCCGGGCCATACCTATCTGCGTGGGCCCGGCGTGCCGTTCGCCGAGCTGCTGCGCTGGAACATGTACCTGCAATTTCCCGACCAGAGCAGCTTCGCCGCCTATCGCCTGCGGCGCGGCCAAGACCCGCGCAAGTTGGTCGCCTTCCGCTGAGCGCCGCCGCGCCTCAGCCGCATCATCCCGCGCCGACGTCAGCGCGCCCCATCAATCGCCAGAGGTAAAGAACGTGAGCCCTGTTGGAATCGAAGCGATGAACGTATTCGCCGGCACCGCCTGCCTGGACGTGACCGAGCTGGCGCGCCACCGCGGCCTGGACATGAGCCGGTTCGAGAACCTGCTGATGAAGCAAAAGAGCGTGGCGCTGCCCTACGAAGACCCGATCACCTTCGCGGTCAACGCGGCCAAGCCGCTGGTGGACGCGCTCAGCGAGCAGGAGAAAGACCGCATCGAGATGGTCATCACCTGCACCGAGTCGGCGTTCGATTTCGGCAAGTCGATGAGCACCTACTGCCACGACCTGCTCGGGCTCAACCGCAACTGCCGCCTGTTCGAGCTCAAGAACGCCTGTTATTCGGGCGTGGCCGGGCTGCAGATGGCGGTCAACTTCGTGCTCTCGCAGGTCTCGCCCGGGGCCAAGGTGCTGGTGATCGCCACCGACGTGTCGCGCTTCATGGTCGAGGAGGGCGGCGAGGCGCTGTCGGCGGACTGGTCGTTCGCCGAGCCCAGCGGCGGCTCCGGCGCAGTGGCGATGCTGATCAGCGACCGCCCGCACGTGTTCCAGATCGACGTCGGCGCCAACGGCTATTACGGCTACGAGGTGATGGACACCTGCCGGCCCTCGGCCGACACCGACGCCGGCGACACCGACCTGTCGCTGCTGTCCTACCTCAACTGCTGCGAAAACGCGTACCTGGAATACGAAAAGCGCGTCGCCGGCGCGAGCTTCGCCGACACCTTCGGCTATATCGCGTATCACACCCCGTTCGGCGGCATGGTCAAGGGCGCGCACCGCAACATGATGCGCAAGCTGGCCAAGGCCAAGCCGAACGAGATCGAAGTCGACTTCCAGCGCCGGGTCAATCCGGGCCTGGTCCACTGCCAGCGCGTGGGCAACATCATGGGCGCCACCGCCGCGCTGTCGCTGGCCAGCACCATCGACAACGGCGACTTCGACGCGCCGCAGCGTATCGGCGTGTTTTCCTACGGCTCGGGCTGCTGCTCGGAATTCTTCAGCGGCACCGTGCGCAAGGAAGGCCAGGAGCGGCTGCGCGCGATGAAGATCGGCGAGCGCCTGGATCGTCGTCACCAGCTCAGCATGGAGCAGTACGACGCGCTGCTGGAAAAGAGCCGCAGCATGAAGTTCGGCACCCGCAACCTCGACGCCGACACCGCGTTCGTGCCGCAGGCCCGCGCCGCGCTCGGCCACAAGACCTTGTTCCTCAAGCAGATCAAGGAATTCCATCGGGAGTACGAATGGGTCTGATGAGCCGCCATTACGAGTCGATCAAGGTCCGCGCCGAGGACGGCATCGTCTTCGTGCAGATGCATCGTCCGCAGGCCAACAACGCCATCGACGACCGCCTGATCGCCGAACTCGGCGACGCCCTGAGCGCTTGCGAAGCACAGGCCACGGTGGTGGTGCTCGAAGGCCTGCCGGAGGTGTTCTGCTCCGGCGCCGACTTCGACGAGATCCGCGGGCGCTTCGAGCGCGGCACCATCCAGGGCCAGGACCCGGAGCCGCTGTACGAGCTGTGGCGGCGCCTGGCCTGCGGCCCCTTCGTCAGCGTCGCCCACGTGCGCGGCCGCGCCAACGCCGGCGGCATCGGCTTCGTCGCCGCCTGCGATCTGGTGCTGGCCGAGGACGCCGCCAGTTTCAGCCTGTCCGAGCTGTTGTTCGGCCTGATGCCGGCCTGCGTGCTGCCGTTCCTGATCCGCCGCACCGGCATCGCCCGCGCCAACTACCTGACCCTGACCACCCAGCCCGTATCGGCGCGGCAGGCGCTGGACTGGGGCCTGGTCGACGCCTGCGAGGCCGACAGCGCCAATCTGCTGCGCAAGCACCTGCTGCGCCTGCGCCGGCTCGGCAAGGACGGCGTGGCCCGCTACAAGCGTTATGCGGCCGAGCTCGACGACAGCCTCGCCGCAGCCAAGCCCAAGGCGCTGGCGGCCAACCGCGAGGTGTTCGGCGATGCCGACAACGTCGCCAAGATCGTCCGCTTTGTTCGCAGCGGCAAGTTCCCGTGGGAGGCCGACTGATGTCCGCGACTGTCGCCAACTCCGAAAGCATCGACGACGGCGCGCCGGTAACGCTCAGCGAAGCCGGCGAGGGCGTGCTGCTGGTGCGCATGCAGGACCGCGCCAGCAAGAACACCTTCAGCGACGCGCTGATCGCCGGCCTCACCGACGTCTTCGCCCGCATCGGCCAACGCCAGGATTGCAAGGCGGTGGTGCTGACCGGCTACGACACCTATTTTTCCAGCGGCGGCACCCAGGAAGGCTTGCGCGACCTGTACGAGGGCCGGTTCAAGTTCACCGACAAAGACCTCTACAGCCTGGCCTTGAACTGCCCGGTGCCGGTGGTCGCGGCGATGCAGGGCCACGGCATCGGCGGCGGCTTCGTGCTCGGCCTGTTCGCCGATCTGGTCGTGCTGGCGCGCGAGAGCGTGTACACCGCCAACTTCATGAAGTACGGCTTCACCCCGGGCATGGGCTCGACCCTGATCCTGCCGCACAAGCTCGGCCCGGCGCTGGCCGCGGAGATGATGCTCGGCGCGCAGACCTACCGCGGCGAAGAATTGCAGCGCCGCGGCGTCGCGTTCCCGGTGCTGCCGCGCGAACAGGTGCTGGCGCATGCGCTGGAACTGGCGCGCAACCTGGCCGAAAAACCGCGGGTGTCGCTGGTCGCGCTCAAGGACCATCTGGTCGCGGATCTGCGCCAGCGCCTGCCGCGCTATATCGAGCAGGAAGTCGCCCTGCACGAGTTGACCTTCCACCAGCCCGAAGTGCGCGCGCGCATCGACGCCGCGTTCGGGCGCTGAGTTACGCACGACCGCTGCATCGCTCTTTCGTTCTTTCAATCGCCCCGCGCCGCGGGCCCCAGTCGTCACCCACCCACGCCACACACCCAGGGAGAGACCCATGAGCCAGACCGCCGTCGAACTGCAGCACGTCTTCGACACCATCGTCCTGCACACCCGCGAAGTGCTGCCGCAGCTGGAGCGCCACGAGTTCCAGCGCACCGATTCGCTGCGCGCGCTCGGCGCCAACTCGATCGACCGCGCCGACATCCTGATCATGACCCTGGAATCGCTGGGCCTGAACTTGCCGATGATGGACATGGCCAAGGCCGAGAACATCGGCGAACTGGCCACGATCATCCATGGCAAAGCCTGAGCGCGCCGATCCGATGCGCTCGGACCTGCTCATCAGCGGCATCGGCGTGACCTCGGCGATCGGGCAGGGCAAGGCCGATTTTCTCGACGCCTTGCTTGCGGGCCGCCATCGTTTCGGGGTCATGCGCCGACCCGGGCGCCAGCGTCAGGCCGACGAACGCGGCGAGGGCACCGCGTATCTCGGCGCCGAGATCGGCACGCTCGGGTTGCCGGTGGAGATTCCGCCGAGCCTGCTGCGCACCGCGTCGTTCTCGTCTCAAGTCGCGCTGGCCAGCGTCTACGAGGCCTGGCACGACGCCGCGCTCGACCGGCTCGACCCGGATCGGGTCGGGCTGGTGGTCGGCGGCTCCAACTTCCAGCAACGCGAACTCGTGCAGTTGCACGAGGCCTATCGCGAGCGCCCGCAGTTCCTGCGCCCGACCTATGCGATGTCGTTCATGGACAGCGACCTGTGCGGGCTGTGCACCGAAGTGTTCGGCATCCGCGGTTTCGCCCACACCGTCGGCGGCGCCTCGGCCAGCGGCCAGGTCGCGGTGGTGCAGGCGATCGCTGCGGTCCAGGCCGGCATCGTCGACGCCTGCGTCGCGGTCGGCACGCTGATGGATCTGTCGCACTGGGAATGCCAGGGCCTGCGCTCGCTCGGCGCGATGGGGTCGGACCGCTACGCCAAACGCCCGGAGTACGCCTGCCGCCCGTTCGACCGCGAGCGCGACGGTTTCATCTACGGCGAAGCCTGCGCGGTGCTGGTGATCGAGCGCGAAGCCAGCGCCGGCCACGCCGGGGTGCGGCCGTATGCGCGCATCGCCGGATGGGCGATGGGCATGGACGGCAACCGCAATCCCAATCCCTCGCTCGACGGCGAGATGGCGGCGATAGCCAAGGCGCTGCAGCGCGCCGGCCTGGACGCGGCGCAGATCGACTACGTCAACCCGCACGGCACCGGCTCGGGCATCGGCGATGTCACCGAACTCGAAGCGTTGCGCCGCAGCGGCCTGGGCCATGCCTGGCTCAACACCACCAAGTCGGTGACCGGCCACGGCCTCAGCGCCGCCGGCGCAGTCGAACTGGCCGCGGTGGCGTTGCAGATGCGCGCCGAGCAACTGCACCCCAGCCGCAATCTCGACGACTGCATGGAACCCTCGCTGTCGTGGGTGCGCGAACGCGCGCTCGACCACCGCATCGAGCACGCATTGAACCTGAGCATGGGCTTCGGCGGCGTCAACACCGCCGTATGCCTGAGCCGCCACTAGCCGCCGGCGGCCGCACGCCGCCGTTACGAACGACGATGGAGAACCAGCGATGAAGACTTTCGTGTTTCCGGGCCAGGGCTCGCAGGCCAAGGGCATGGGCGGCGAGCTGTTCGAGCGCTATCCCGAGCGGGTGCGCCAGGCCGACGCCGTGCTCGGCTATTCGATCCGCCAGCTGTGCCTGGACGATCCCGACGACCAACTCGGCCGCACCCAGTTCACCCAGCCGGCGCTGTACGTGGTCAATGCGCTGAGCTATTTCGCCCGCATCGACGACGGCGCTGCGCCGCCGGACTTCCTCGCCGGCCACAGCCTGGGCGAGTTCGACGCGCTGATGGCCGCCGGCTGCTACGACTTCGAAACCGGGCTGAAGCTGGTCAAGAAGCGCGGCGCGCTGATGGGCCAGGTGTCCGGCGGGGCGATGGCGGCGGTGCTCAACGCCAGCAAGGAACAGATCGAGGCGCTGCTGGCCGAGCACGGGCTCGACGATGTCGGTCTGGCCAACTACAACACGCCGTCGCAGATCGTGATCTCCGGCCCGGCCGAGCAACTGGCCAAGGCCGAGCCGCTGTTCCGCCAGGGCAAGATGCGCTTCTATCCGCTCAACACCAGCGGCGCGTTCCATTCCAGGTTCATGCTGCCGGCGCGGGAGAAGTTCGCCAAATACCTCAAGACCTTCAAGCTGGCGGCGCCGAAGATCCCGGTGATCTCCAACGTGACCGCGCGCGAGTACGAGGCCGGCGAGCTGGCGCAGACCTTGTCGGCGCAGATCGCCAGCACGGTGCGCTGGTCGGAGAGCGTGCAGTACCTCCTCGGGCTCGCGGCCGAACGCGGCGAGGAGATGACGTTCGAGGAGATCGGCCACGGCGACGTGCTGACCCGGCTGGTGCAGACGATCAAGCTGCAAACCCGCAAGCCCGAGCCGGAGGCTGCGCAGGCGAGCGCGGCACCCGCCGCCGAGCCCGCTGCCGCAGCGGCCGCCGAGGCGGTCCGCGGCGACGCCGCCGGCAAGGTCGCGGCCTGGAACCGCGCCCACCCGGTCGGCACCCGGGTGCGCTCGCTGCTGATCGACCGCACCGACCTTGAGACCCGCAGCGAGGCGCTGGTGCTGTTCGGCCATCGCGCAGCGGTCTATATGAAGGGTTATAACGGCTACTTCGATCTGGACGAGGTGGTGCCGGCTTGAGCGTAGCCAACAGCAGAGCAGGGCACCGGCTTGGCGGCAGCGGCGCCGGCGCGGACGCGGCGCACCTGCGCCGGGGCGCGCGTTGATGCGTTTGTTCGCGGTCTCCGACCTGCACGTCGACTACCCGGACAACGCGCAGTGGGTGCAGTCGCTGTCGCGCTGGGATTACCGCGACGACGCGTTGATCCTTGCCGGTGATATCAGCCACCGCCCGCAGTTGCTGGGCGCGTGTCTGGGCGAACTGGCCGCGCGTTTCGGCCGGGTGCTGTTCGTGCCGGGTAACCACGACCTATGGGTGCTCGGCGAAGATCCCGGCAAGACCTCGCTGGACAAGCTCGACGAAGTGCGCCGGCTGGCCCACGACCACGGCGCCACCACCCGCGCCTGGCGCCACGGCGCGACCCTGGTGGCGCCGCTGCTGGGCTGGTACGACCACGGCTTCGCCGAGCCCGGCGAAGAACTCAAGCAAATGTGGATGGACTACCGCGCCTGCCGTTGGCCGTCGGGTTACGACGCCGCTCGGATCGCCGCGCACCTGGCTGCGCTGGATCCGTTGCCGCCGCGCGAGGGCATCACACGTACCATCACCGTCTCGCACTTCCTGCCGCGCCTGGACCTGATCCCAAACTACGTGCCCGCGCGCCACCGCATCCTCGACCCGGTGCTCGGCAGCGCCGGGATCGAACGCCGGCTGCGCGCGCTCGGCGCCGACCTGCACGTGTACGGCCACAGCCACATCAACCGCGACGTCGTGCTCGACGGCGTGCGCTACGTCAACAACGCCTTCGGCTATCCGCAGGAAACGGGCATCGCCGCGCGGCGCCTGCTGTGCGTCGAGGAGATCTGAGCATGGCCGCCGACGCCGGCAGCAGCTTCGTCCACGACTTCGCCGCGCAACGCGCCGCCGCGCCGGACTTGCGCGCACGCCGCGACCGCATCGACCTGTGGCTGCTGCGCTACGACCGCGTCGGCGACGAAGCCTTGCTGGCGCGCCTGCGCGAGACGCTGGATGCGGGCGAGCGGGCGCAGGAGCCGCGCTACTACTTCGCCGACGACCGCAAGCGCTATCTGCTGACCCGCGCCCTGGTCCGCGCCACCCTGTCGCGCTATGCGCCGCTGGCGCCGGCGCAATGGCGCTTCGGCGCCAACGCTTACGGCCGGCCGCATATCGATCCGGCGCAGCAGGCGCAGTTTGCGCCGGGGCTCTGCTTCAATATCTCCCACACCCATGGCCTGATCGCGCTGGCGGTGACCCAAGATCGCGAGATCGGCGTGGACGTGGAGCACGTAAGCCACCGCGCCGTGTCGCTCGGCATTGCCCATCGGTTCTTCGCCGCCGACGAGGTCGCGGCGCTGGCGCAGGTCGCCGCCGATCGGCAGCAGGACCGGTTCTTCGAGTACTGGACCTTCAAAGAGGCCTACATCAAGGCGCGCGGCATGGGCCTGTCGCTGCCGCTGGAGCGCTTCAGCTTCCACTATCCCTGCGAGCGCTCGGTGCGGTTGAGCGCGCAGCCCGATCTCGACGCAGACGCGGCGCGCTGGAGTCTGTGGCAATACCGGCCGCAGCCGGAATACCTGCTGGCGCTGTGCGCACACCGCGAGGCAGGCACGCAGGTGTGCGTGCGCGAGCTGTCGGCGCGACTGAAGGAGCAGGCGTTGACGCTGGCGCCTACGCGGCGCTCGGACGAAGGCTGAGGCGCGACCGCGCCGCTACCGCCGCGGAGACTTCAGGCCGGCTGCGCCGGCGCCAGCACCGCCGCCATCAGTTTTTCGTCCTGGCCGTAAGGCGTCATCAGCGCCTGCGTAGTGGAGCGCGTGCCTTGCGGGAGCAGGTACTTGGCGAAGGTCGCCAGCGTGCCCGACGGGCCGAGGTCGAGATAGCGGTGCGGTCCGCTGCGCTCCAACTGCGCGATCGCTTCGCCGAAGCGGATCGGCTGGCGCACCACGCGCCAGAAGAAATCCTGCGGCAGCTCGTCCAGCACCGCCGCCTGCTCGCAACACACCACCGGCAACGCGCCGCGACTCAGCGGCAGCACAGACGTGGCCGCGGCGAACGGCGCCTGCGCCGGTTCGATCCAGCGCGAGTGGAACGCATACGAGACCGCCAGGCGCTGGAAGCTGATCGCGCGCGCGCGCAATTCCTCCTCGATCGGCGCCAGCGCGGCCTGCGGCGCGGCCACGGCGAAATGGCTGGAGAAATTGACCGCCGCCAGTTCGCTGCGCTCGCTCAGGAACGGCTGCGCGTACAGCGCCGGGTCGGCCAGGATCGCGATCATCGCGCCGCGCTCGCAGTGGCCTTCGAAGGCTTCTGCCTGGGCCACCACCGCCTGCATCGCATCCTCCACCGACACGTGCCCGGCCACCGCCGCGGCGGCGAACGAGCCCAGGCTCGCGCCCAGGCACAAGTCCGGGCGCACGCCGCGTTCGATCAGGCAACGCGCCAGCGCGTACTCGACCATGAAGATCGCGGGATGGCTGTGGGCGGTGCGGTCGAAGGCCTCGGCCTTGCCGCGCGAATGGATGACATCGATGACAGATTCGCCGCACCACTCGCGCGCGAAATCGTCCAGATGAATCATCCAGCGGCGGAAGACGTCGTCGTCCTGGTACAGCCGTCGGCCCATCTGGAAGTACTGCGAGCCTTGCCCGGAGAACATGAAAACGGTGCTGGCGGGCGGCATCGGCGGTCTCGGCTGGCGCCGGAGGCGCCCTGGAAGCGCAAGTTTAACGGCCCGCGCGGCCGCCGCGCGGTGATCGGTAGCGGGCGTGTGCGAGTCGCGCCGGTATACTTTATCGCGCTGTCTATTATCTTCGCCATATCGGCCCTTCGCGCGGCTACATTCTTTTCGATTCCGTTTCGATGCGCTTTCACTTCGGTGAAAAGCGACCCTGCGCGTCGCTAATGGCCGTTTTCCGGCCTGTTCTACGTCGTCGATGCAATGCGCCGGATAATCTCGGCCGAGCAGGGAGCGGGTATCCGATGATTTCCGAGCCCGTCGCCCATCGACCGCACAAGCGTATTCACACGCGTGCAGGACGCATTTTTGGGCCAACGGTCATGACATTCCCATCAGACCTGGGTTAGCGCGCATTAGGTGCCTGTAAATAAGCTGAAATGAGCAATTTTTGTACTGCTCAGCATGGTATTTCGGTGCATTCACACCACACATCACCGCCGCGTCGTGACTCCGGTCAAATTGGAACTTTATCGCTCCGCGCGGCCGCGATTAACTAAACTAAATTCCTGATTCCACATCCCAATTCGCGCCACGATTCGTTTACTTGCGAATCGATTCTGGCACCGTATGCACATGCCACCGGGCACGACGGGCACGGCGGCGGCGAAGCGGTAATCCACTCGCATCGCCCGCCGCGGTAGTTTCGTCGATGCACGGATCGGCTTCGGCACGACCGGCGCTGGGACCGTCGGATGTGTCCGTATCGCAACATCCAGCAGCAACCACAACTTCCGCATCGATGCCGGCACGGGGACGGCAGGGACGCGCGCGGCCGCAAGGCCGTCTCGAGCCCTCTGCGCTCCCCTCACGCCAACGGTTCCGGCCTGCGCCGGCGCCGGCGCGTGGCCGCGCCTGTTGCGCGAAGGGCAGTCGTTCGTTTGGCAATACGCGTTGCGGGCGCAACGCGAGCCTGTCCTACGAGACCAAGAGGCCGTTGAGTGAGCGAATCGAGTTCCGAACCCTGGCTGGTGCTGCGCACCCGCTGCCGTCACGAGAACGTGGTGGAAGACAGCCTGCAGCAGAAGAGCATCAAGGCGTATCTGCCCCGGCGCAGCGTGGTCACGCGTCGCCAGGACAAGAAGGCGGTGGTGGAGATGCCGCTGTTTCCGGGCTATGTGTTCGTCCAGCCCAGTCCCGAGCAGTACGAGAACATCCGCTACATCCGCGGTTCCTGCGGCCTGGTGCTGCAGGGAACCAAGCCGGCGACCATGCCCGAAGGCGATCTGCAGGCGGTCAAGCGCATGGTCGAAAGCGGCGCGACTTTGGAAGTGGCGCCGCGGGTGATGCCGGGCCAGCGCGTGGAAGTGATCGCCGGCCCGTTCGCCGGCGTGTGCGGCGAACTGGTACGGGTGCGCAGCCAGGAGCACCTGGTCATCAACGCGCACATGCTCGGCAGTTGCGTCAGCGTGGAAGTCGACGCCGACGCGATCGCGGCGCTGTAGCCGCGCGCGCGGCGTAGCGCCGGCGCGCAGTCGATGCCGCGCCGGCAACGGACCGCGGCGCCGCTCGCGCCGCCGCGGTCGGTTTCAAGCGCCGCGGCGTGCGGCCGGTTCCAGCTCGGCCGCCTGCGCCGCGCGAGGCGTGCCGCGCCACGGCTCGGCCGGTGCGCGCAGATACGTGTCCAGCGCGTAACGCCACGGAATCGCCGCCACCAGCAGCGCCAGCGCCACCGCCATGTCGCGCGCCATCGGCGCGACCTCGCCGCCGTGGCCGCGCAAGGCCATTGGCGCGGCCACGGCCAGCAACCACACCAGCTTGTAGGCCAGTTGCACGAACAGCACCGGCAGCATCTTCTGCGGATAGCGCAGCCCCAGGCCGCTGAGCAGCGACACCGCGGCCCAGAAGCTGAAGGCGACGCCGTCCAGCGCCGGCCAGGGCGCGTCGCGGCCGAGAATGGTCGACCAGGCGTAAGCGCCGAGCAGGACGAAATCGAGCAGGAAATAGCCGCGGATCAAGCTCAGGCGCAGCGGACTCAAGGCCGCGCCGACAACGCGCGGACCCGGCAGGGACGGATCGGTCATGACTACCTCAGGCGTGGGGAAGCTCGGGTGCGTCGCGCGCCGCCGCGCAGGCTCCGCCGCGTCCCGCGCAGCGGAACCGGGCGAGCAGGGCGGTGGCGGGAATGCGCGGACGATGGTGTGTCCGCGTCGGCGATGCGGACTGCGCGATGCGCGATAGCCGCAATGACGGGGCGATGCTAGATCAGCGCGAGCGCACGCGGATGGAACGAGGACACAGATTGCGCGGCGAATCGGCCGAAGCGCGACGGCGGTCGTGAAGCCGCGCAGGCTATGCATCCGCGATGCGAGCGCAAATGTTGCGACGCGCGATTTTTCGTTGCGACGATGTCGGCGCTCCGCGCTTGCCGAGGATCGCAGCGCGTCGCAGCGGGCTTTGGCAGCTCAGGGCTTAGGGCGTTCGTGCGCGCTGATTGCAACGACAGCGATTAGCCGATACGCCGAGAGCGTCGCGACATAGACCGCGGCGAGGGGCGCGCACTGCGCGCCTCGCCGCGGCGCCGGCTCAACAGCTGACGGTGAACGAGCCGGTGTACTGCGGCGTGACCCGTCCCTGCACGCTGATCTGGCCCGTGCACTGGTTGTGCACCGCGCGTCCGACTTCGACGCCGTTTTCGAAATAGGTGCGGACCTCGCCCGGCGCGGGCAGATAGTCGTTCTTGGCCAGCAGCGGGCCGCTGGCGGCCGCCGTCAACAGCAGCGTCATCGCCAGGCACAGGGTCTTGGTGCTGCGCTTCATGCGCGTTTCCTCATTCGTCGTCGACCGCTTGTCGACGCCGCGATACTCGCCCATCCGCGCCGCTGCGTGCGTGGCACGACGCACAAAGCGGGGTGCGTTCGCGCGCGAATCCGCATGAACAGCGCGATGCCGGGATGCTCCGCGCGCGTTCATGCGCAGGCGCGGCGTGCAGCGTTCACCTCATTCATCGCCAGCGTTCACATCGTTCAGCGATCGCATCGCGCCCAGCGTTGCCCGCCTGGAACTGTCCGTTCGCCCGCGAAATCGTTGACCTCTACCTAAGCTGAGGTCATAGCGTTTGCGCACACGCCGCCGCTTTCGCTCGACCGAACGCAAGCGCCGCCGCATTACCACCTCCCCAGGAGAAAACGCATGGCCATCGCCTTCCCGAACATCGAACACGAGCCGCTCTTCGAACAGGCCTGGAACGACCCCGCCCACACCCGCTTCGAAATTCCGCCGCTGGACGTGAACCGGATCCTGGCCGAACGTTACGAGCTCGAACGCCCGCTGCAACTCACCCGCGCGCAGCTGTGGGACATGGAAGCGCGCAAGGCGCGCCGGCCCGACCTCTTCATTCCCTACGTGGTCGAGCCCGGCAGCGCAGCAGTGTGGGACGATCGCGGCGAAAACGCGGGCGTGGAGCGTTTCGTGCGCAAGTCGCGCCAGCGCCTGTGGCTGCAGCCGGAGCGGCACGAACTGATTCTTGAGCAGACCCGGGTCGATCACATCCAGCAGAAGGTGACCTTCATCGGCGCCGCCGAGTATCCCGGTGCCGACGGCGCTACCCTGCAAGCCGGCGAAGGCCAACCGATCTTCCATGTGATCCACGGCGTCAGCGGCGAGGAAACCCGGCCGTTGAACCTGTGGTCGGTGGTGTTCCTGACCCCGCAGCAGGACAGCCGCCTGCTCGCACCGTTCGTGCGCATGGCGTTCGAGGGATGGCTGCCGGGGTATGTCGAGATCTACATCCGCGACAATCTGAAGATCGGCATTTCGCGGCGTTCGTAAGACTCGGTTGCGCGAATCGTCTGCGGGCCGGCGCGATGCGGGCGATGCGTGCCGCGCAGCCGAATCAGCGCGCGGCGAAATGCGCCAGGAACATATCCGTCGCCGTATGCGCCACGCGCTCGCGCTCGTCCGCGCTCAGGATCGGATGGCCGAGGGTGATCTGCGGCCAGAACGCGAAGCCTTTGATCATGCCTTGCAGCAGCATCGAGGCGAACTGCGGGTCGTCGGTCTTGAGCCGGCCGTCGGCGGCGGCGGCGCGGATCCACACGGTCAGGCCTTCCTCCTTGTCGCCGACGCGCTTGAAGATCTGCTGCGCGCGTTCGGGCGAGGGGATGACCGCGGCGACGGCGACCCGGACCAGGTCGATGAAGGCTTCGTCGTGCAGCAGTTGCAGCTTCTGCTGGACCAGGTCGAGCAATTGCTGACGCAGCGGCCGGTCGGCGCGATAGGCCAGTTCCGGCGATTCGCGGCTGCGCTCGAACAACTGCTGCAGGATCTGCGCGAACAGCACTTCCTTGCTCGGGAAGTGGTTGTAGACGGTGCGCTTGGAGACGCCGGCGCTGGCCGCGATGCGGTCCATGCTGGTGGCTTCGTAGCCGGCCTGGCGGAATTCGGCCTCGGCGGCGTCGAGGATGGCCGCGCGCTTGCGGTCGGTCAGGCGGGCGGGGGCAGGGCGGTTCATGGCGGCAAGGTTACACCGCAGGGTTTACTTTTTCAAAAAGTACACTACACTGGGCAGTGTAATCATTCAGGCCGGCCTGTCCGGCTGCCCATCCCCGCTGTACCTGCCTGTTCACCGGAGTCCCGCTCGTGAGCGCCTGCCTGCTTTCCTTCGCCAAGCCCCAACGCCCCGCCGACGGACACGCCGCCTCGCCGCAGTTCGCCGATGGCCGCTTCCGCAATCCGGTCCCGCGCCCGGCCACCGGGCTGCGCAAGATGCTGCGGATCATCGCCGACGCCCTGTGGAACAAACCGGCCGACACGGTCCCGGCGGCCGCGCCGCCGGTCCTCGCGCTGACCCGTGAGGACTTGGCCCAGGCGCCGGACCGCAGCCTGTTCCGGCTCGGCCACTCGACCGTGCTGATCAAGCTGCGCGGCGGTTGGTGGATCACCGACCCGGTGTTCAGCGAACGCGCCTCGCCGGTGCAGTGGATCGGCCCCAAGCGCTTCCACGCACCGCCGATCGCCCTGGCCGATCTGCCGCCGCTGCGCGGGGTGATCCTCTCGCACGATCACTTCGACCATCTCGATTTCGACGCCGTGCTGACCCTGGCGAAGACCGCCGAGGTGTTCCTGACGCCGCTCGGCGTGGGCGACCGCCTGATCGGCTGGGGCGTCGACCCGGCCAAGGTGCGCCAGTTCGATTGGTGGCAGGGCACCGTCGTCGACGGCGTGCGCTTCGTCGCAACGCCCGCGCAGCATTTCTCCGGGCGCGGCCTGTTCGACAGCGACAAGACCCTGTGGGCCTCGTGGACGATCCTCGACGAAGCGCCGGGCGCGTCGCCGCTGCGGCTGTTCTTCAGCGGCGACACCGGCTACTTCGACGGCTTCGCCGAGATCGGCCGCCGCTTCGGCCCGTTCGATGTCGCGCTGATGGAAACCGGCGCCTACAACGCCAACTGGCCGCACGTGCACATGCAGCCCGAACAGACCGTCCAGGCGCACCTGGACTTGCGCGGCCGCTGGCTGCTGCCGATCCACAACGGCACCTTCGACCTGGCGATGCATGCCTGGACTGAGCCGTTCGAACGCGTCTCGGCCCTGGCCGCCGAACGCGGCGTCGCCCTGGTCACGCCGCGCATGGGCGAACGTGTCGATCTGTCCGCGCCGCAAGCCACCGCGACGTGGTGGCGCGAAACCGAGCAAGCCCAAGCGCAGCGCACCGCAACCGATCACACCCTCCACCGGCACGCCACCGAACGGACCGCCCGCCCATGAGACTGCGACTGCAACAGACCCTGGACGCCGACGCCATGCGCGGCATCACCGCCGCGGTGCTGCGCGCCGACCTCGGCAGCCGGATCAATTTCGAGCGCGATTTTGAGCACGACGCGCCGATCGTGCGGGTCGAGAACTGGCTGACCGTGGCCGAAACGGTGGAAGCGATCGCGCGCAGCGGCTATGCGATCGCGGCGGTGGTGGACGAGTCCAACGACGTTCCCAGAATAACCGCGGCGCGCTGACGCCGCGGCGGTATCGGCCGTCGCACTGCCTGGAGCCGGGACGCTCGCAGCTCAGCGCTGGCGCAATGCAGCGACGATCGCCGCCGCCGATTGCTCGGGTGTAAGCGCCTCGGTGTCCACGCGCAGCGCAGGCGCCGGCAGCGGCGGGAAGACGAAGCCGCCGCTGTCTTCGATCAAGCGGTACAAGACCGGATCGGTGAGCTTGCCGAAGCGATGCCGGCTGGGCTGGTCGAGCCTCTGCAGGACGGCGGCGGGCGAACACAGCAACTCGACGAACACAACCTCGCCGCCGCGCTCGCGCACCGCCGCGGCGAGCGCGTCGATCAGCGCCGGGTCGACGCTGGCCTCTGGATGGAAGGTGAATACGAACGAACGGTCGCTGGCCGCGGCTTGTTCGAACGCCGCGCTCCAGATCGCCGCGCGCATGCCACGGAAACCCGCGCTGCCGAATTCGAACAAGGCCAAGGCCGCGTCCACCGCCAGATGGTTGTGGAACAGCGGGATGCCCAGCGCCTGGGCTGCCAGGGTGCCGATGGTGTGCTTGCCGGAAGCGGCCGGGCCGTGGATGAAAACGACGCGCATGCGGGGAAGTCGAAGAACGAGAGTCTCGATGTTTATACCGGATCCGGATCAGGTTCTGCGCTGCGTGGCCGCTGTCGCGCATCGATGCTGCCCTGCGCCGATGCGAACATCGTTCGCAGCGGCCTGCACGATGCCGGCGCGCAACCGTTCCCGAGTCGAACGCCGTGACGGCCTAAGACCGCAGAACGCAAAGCCCCGTGCGGATGCGCAAACGGCGCAGGCCGCTCAATCCAGCGGCACGATCCGTATCCGCCGCGGCAGTGCCTGCAGCAGCATCCGGCAACGCGGGTGATGGTGGGTCGCGGCGAAGCCGCTGAGCACCGTTACGCACTCGCCGCTGCCCAGCGACCAGATCGCGGTGTCGCCGGCGAGCGTGGCGAACAGCGAACGGCCGTCGCTGAACAGTTCCTTCGGCTCGGCGCTCATGACCACGATCCGATCCGGCGCCGACGTCCCTTGGCGCACATCGACGATCCGCACGCCGGCGGGGGCGGCGACATTCTCGGCTTCCTCCTCGTCCCATTGGGCGATGCCGCCCAGGGCGATGTGGTCCTCGTCGATCCAGCACGCGGGCAGGTTCCAGTCGTCGCGCAGGGCGAGCCGCCGCTTCGAGGCGCCGTCGTCGGACTCCCACACGTTGGACGCCAGCCACGCCGCGGCGTCGAACACGCAAGGCACGCCGGCCGGCTGCCAAACCCAGCCCGAATCGAACAGCAAGCGGCCGGACGGGCTAGGCCGCAGCAGACCGTGGAAATAATCCAGATAGTGCGGCGGACGCTCGCCGTTTTCGTAACTCGTGGGGCCGCGCGCAGTGAGCAAGCTGCCGCTGCGCGGGTCGGACGCGTCGAGCCGATTCCAGGCGCTGCGATGGATCAGCACGGTCTCGCCCTGGAGCGGCAGGAAGCAGGCCGAGAACGGCACCGTGTCTTCGTAGTAGTCGCCGCCGTCGAGCCGCAGCGCGACCCGGAACGGCGCCAGAGCGACGACCAGCCCATGCCGGCCGCCATCGAACACCAGCGCCGCGAACTTGCCGTCGGCGCTGGCGTGCAGACGCCAGCGCGAGTCGAGTCCGAACGCGCCGGGGTTGTCGACCGTCTGCGCCGGCAATTCCACCGCGCCGAGATGCGTGGTGCGTCCGTCGCGCAGATCGATGCAGTGCAGGCCGCCGCTCGCGTCCAGCGCCAGCAGATCGCCGTCGGCGCGCGCGACCGGAGCGAGATCGAGCAGGTCGGGGCCGTTCCACTCCAGCGTCGATTCGTTCATGGCCGGCTCAAGGCGCGAAGATCTCGGGCTGGGTAGAGCGCCATGCGCCGATGCACCCGATCAGGCAGGCGGTGTAGCCGATCATTACGCTGTCGTCGCCGAGGCCGGCGAAGGTGATCGCGCGATTGGTCGTCTGCAATCGCCAGGCCAGCACCCGGCCAGAGAAGCCGGGACGCTCGTGCTCTTCGTCCAGATCCGGCTCGCCGTAGGCGTCGATGCAGGCCTGCGGCGTAGACTGCATGCTCAGGCCCTGCGGCAGAAGACCGGGGAAGGGCGCTTTGATCCGGCTGTCCGAACCCGGCGCGAGCAGTTCCACCGATCCGATCAGCCAATCATCGGCCTGCGCCGCGCGGGCGGTTGCGGTGAGTTTGCTCAGCTGCGGCGGCCGGTACACGTCGATGCGCACCGAGGCCTTGGGAATCCAGACGATGCTCTCGCTCAACGGGCTGTTGGGCGCGGCGACCCGCTTGACCTCCCAGCCGGCCAATACATCGCGGATCGCCTTGCCGTCGAACGCGTGCCCCAACAGGGCAATCAGCTGCTCCGATGCTTGTGTCACTCCAGACCTCTGTAGATTCGACGCGGGGCCGCGCATGGCGGAAGGATGCCGCGCGATCATGATAAATCGGCGCAGGCGCGACAAGCGCGTCGGTTCGCAGTCGCCGCGCCGCCGAGCGGGCGCAGGCAGATGGCATGGGGCGCTGGCCGGCGACGGATCGGTGCGCGCCGCGATTCAAGCGCAAGCGGCGATGAAGCGCCCGGCGCCTTTCATTTCCCCGCCGCCGGATCGACGAACTTGCGCCCGCTCGGCCCGGTTCCGCTGACCTGGATCACCGTCGGCTCGCGCACTTCGACATAGTGGGGAACGCCCGCCGGTTCGGTGTAGAAGCTGCCGGCCGGCAGCTTTTTCAAGCCGGCCGGATCGGTTTTCTCTCCATAGCCGGTGTACCAGCTGCCCGACAGGATGGTGATCTCGCGCGAATCGGTGTGGGTGTGCGGTGCGAGCTTGAATCCGGCGGGGAACTTGAGCCGGATCGTGTACGGGCCGGGTTTGTCCGGCGCGCCGATGAGCAGCGCCTGCTCCATGCCGGGCAGGGCTAGCCCGCCTTGCGAGGACCACTTCATCTGCGTGGGCGTCAGCGCGACCACCGGCGGCTCGGCCGCCTGGGCGAGCATGGCGGCCGACATCAACGCGGCCGCGCAGATCAGTTTGCTGTGCATGTTCGTCATCCTGCTAGGCCGCCTTGCGCGGCGGGAGCGCGGTCTGCACGCGTCGCTCAACCGGCGCGAGCGCGGATGCAGGCCGCACCCCGGATGCTATCGCGCACACCGCGAATTAATGCGAACGGGCGTACAGAACGAAACGCGCCGGCCGTCGCTGCGGCTCATCGGTGGGGCCGCGCATCGATCGTGTCGAGACGAACCGGCCGGCCGCAGCGACGCTAGAATCGGGCCTTCTTACAGGGACGAAAGCGAGCCGCAATGACCACGATGGCCCAGGCATTGGACGCGATCCGCGCAGCCCAGCAGGCGCTCAACCAAAGCGCGGACGAGGAATGGGGCGCCGACGATGCGTCCGAGGCGAGATTGCGCCATCCGGACCGGTGCGCGCGGCTTGCGGCGGTGGATCTCGGCGGCGCGCTCGCCGTCGACTACTACGGCGACGATCACGACGGCTGGGCCCTGGCCTCGGCGGTGCTGGCGCAAGCCGGCATCGCCGCGCACATCGCGCAACTGCGCATCGCCGGCCCCGACCAGGGCGCCAACGGCCTCAAGACCTGGGATTTCAGCGCGCTGATCGATGCCGCGCCGCGCTTCGGCCAACTGGCGGATCTGCAGATCGCGATCTCCGATCCGGGCGACCACAATCAGGCCACGGTCGAAGACGGCCAGCTGCCGGCCCTGCTCGCGTTGATGCCGGCCTTGCGCAACCTCGTGCTGCCGCAGGCACCGGAAGCGGAATTCTTCGAGCTCGACCTGCCCGAGCTGGCCAACCTTCGCACCGGCGGCGACTTCCGCACCCACGGCTTCATCCATCATCTGGCCCAGGCGCGGCGGCTGCCGTCGCTGGGCTTCGTCGACTTCACCGACTCGCTCGCCCCGTTTCTTTCGATCGAACCACAGCCGGACGACTGGGGCACCACGCCGTTCGAAGATTACGAGCGGCTGTTTCGCTCGTCGACGACGGAGCGTTTGTGGGGCTTGCGTCTGCGCAACACCGCATTGACCGAAGCCCAATATCTGGCGCTGCAGGCATTGCGGCCGCGCTGCCAGTTCAGCGTGGTGCTGGCGCCGCCGCATTGCTACGTCTCGCATTGGAACCGCTCGAACTTCCCGCATCGCCATCTGCTTGCGTTCGGCTGACCTTGGCGGCGGCGAGCCCCGCCCGCGCGAGGCGAGCGGGGCCGGGCGTGGCGCCGAAGTCAGTAGTCGAACCGCACCCGCAGCCCCACCGTGCGCGGGTCGTTCCAGTAGCCGCGGATGAAGCCGCCGGCGTCGTCGGCCCAGTTCTTGGTCATCTTGTCGGTGGCGTTGAGCACGTACAGCTCGGCGCGCCAGAACGACGGCGATTTCAGGCTCAGGCTGGCGTCGACCTTGGTGTAGGCCTCCTGCGCGTCGGAGATGTGCGGGTTGTCGAGATTGCGCAGGGTGAAGTACATCGTGTCCTGCCACTTCACGCTGACCCACGGCACCAGCTCGTAGCCGTTGCCGAACTTGAAGGTGTGCGAAGCATTGATGCCGGCGGTGAATTTCGGCGTCATCGGCAGATGGTTGCCGGTGATGTCGTAGACCTGACGGCCGGCCAGGGTCGGGTCGGGGCCGGTGTAAGGAGCCGGGCAGGGCGGTGCGCCGAACTCTTCGCGCACGCCGCAGTTCCATTCGTCGCTGAAGCTCGGGTAATCCTTGATCTTGCTGTCGATGTACGAGAAGAAGCCGCCGATGCGGGTGTTGGGCGTGGGCAGGTAGTCCACTTCCACTTCCAGGCCCGGGATGTTGACCGTGCCGACGTTGACGGTCTGCCACTTCTTGATCACGTCGCAGGTCGGGTCGAAGTCCGGGCAGGGCTCCTCGACGTGGACCTTGGCGGCGTAGAAGTCGCCGGTCACCTGCATGTCCTTGTAGCGGCTGTAGAAGGCGGTGACCGACAGGCTCAGGCGCTGGTCCAGCAGCAGGCCCTTGTAGCCGATTTCGAAGTTGGTGACGGTTTCGGGCTTGTACGAGAAGAAGGTGTACTGCGGGCCGGGCGGGCCGTCGATGCAGACTTTGCCGCCGCATTTGTCGTCCTTGTCGCCGAAGCCGCCGGCCTTGTAGCCGGTGGACAGCGAGGCGAACAGGATCTCGTTCTCGGACAGATCTTTGGTCAGGCCCAGGCGCCAAGTGACCTTGCGCCAGGATTCGGAGTTGGCGTTCTCCGCCGGCGGCCCCCACAGCTTGTAGGCATCGATACCGCCGAACGGCCCCATCCGTTCGCTCAGGTCGCGGCCGTTGTGCGGACGAAAGCCCGGCTGGCCCGGCGTGCCCGGGTTGTACAGGCCGTTGTAGTAGGCGGTCGAGGTGGCGTCCCAACCGCCGTACACCTGGCCGCCGCGGTCGGTCTTTTCGTCGCGGCTGTAGCGTGCGCCCGCGGTCAAGGTCCAGGTCGGCGCGAAGCGCCAGTCCGCCTGGCTGAAGATCGCCTTGGCGTCGATCTGGCGATCGGGCTGGTGATAGAGCTGGCTGATCGGGTAGCCGTACGGCGCGTTGACCAGCATTTCCTGGGCGTAGTCGATCTGGTTCTTCTCGCGCATCCAGAACAGGCCGGACACCAGCTTCAGGCGTTCGCCCTGGTGCTTGTACTGCAGTTCGTGCACGAACGATTTGTACTTCGAATCCAGGGTGATCGAGGTGTTGTCGCGCACCGGCCACACGCCCCAGTCGCCTTCGGCCGGCGGCGGGAACGTCGCGGTCACCTGCGAGGGAATCTCGTGATAGCCGCCGTCGTCGTCGGCGATCTGCGAGCGCTTCTGGGTGGCGAAGGCGACGCTGTACTCGAGGCTGTTGCGGTCGTCGATGAACCAGTTGAGGTTGGAGCGGACCGTGTCGATGGACATGTCGGTCTTGCCGGGCACGTTGATCTTCACGTCCCACTTGCCGCCGGGGCAGGCGAAGCGGGTGCCGGCGGCCTGGTCGCAATCCTTCAGGCCGACCTGGCCGGCGCCGTCGTTCTGGAACTTCTCGTAAGCCAGCAGCCATTCGACGTTGTCGCTGAAGGCGAAGCGCGCGGCCAGGCGCACCGCCCATTCGTCGCGGTTGTAGTAGTACTTGTCGCGCCCGACCTTGACGTTGCGGCGCTGGTCCACGTCCGGGATGCCGTCGGCGATGAAGCCGCGCTCGGGAATATCGACGTCGGTGAAGTCCTGTTGCTGGTCGATCCAGCCGTCGCGCTCGACCTTGGTCGCGGAGAAGCGCAGGGCGAAGCGGTCGTTGACCGCGATGTTCTGGATCAGGTTGAGCTGGCGCAGGTTGTAGCTGCCCACGTCGATCTCGGCGCTGCCGAAGGTGGAATCGAAGCGCGGCTTGGCCGGAATGATGTTGATGCTGCCGCCGGTGGAGTTGCGCCCGAACAGCGTGCCCTGCGGGCCGCGCAGCACTTCGACCTGGTCGACGTCGAACATCAGCGCCAGCGCGCCCTGCGGCCGCGGCGAGTACAAACCGGCCACGTGCAGGCCGACGGCCGGGTCGCCGATTTCGGTGAAGTTGTTGGCGCCGATGCCGCGGATGCTGACCTGCACGCCGGAATCCGGGCCGGAGGCGATCTGCAGGTTGGGCATGCTGCCGGACAGCCCGCGCACGTCGCGCACGCCTTCGCGGGTCAGCGCGTCCTGGGTGACGGCGGTGACGGTCACCGGCGTTTTCAGCAGGTCCGATTCCAGGCGCGTGGCCGAAACGCGCACGGTTTCCAGGGTGGCGCGGGCCTCGCCCGTCTGGCCCTGCGCGGCGTCGGCTTGCCCGGCTTGGGCCGGTTCCTTCCCCTCCGCCGCGGCGGACTGGGCCATGACCGGCGCGGTCGCGCAGCCGATCAATACCGCGGCCACCGCGGCGGCGATGCCGGTCGGTCGAACATCGCGGGGATGCTTTTTCATCGTTGGCTCCTGGTTGTGCGGCGACACGGGCCCGCGGGCCCGCGCGGTGGCTGGCGTTGCGGCCCGGTCAAGACGGGACGGAAGGATGTTTCGCGGAGTACACGGTCTGGTTGCGGACCAGCGGCCTGGCCCACAGCGCGACGCTGAGGATGTAGAGCAGCGGGACGAACACCAGCGACAGGCCCACGCGCAGGCCCCAGTAATCGGCGACGACGCCGATCAGCAGCGGCACCACGGCGCCGCCGAGGATGCCGGTGCACAAGATTCCCGAGAACGCGCCGTGGTGCTGGCTGACCGAGTTCAATCCCAGCGAGAAGATCACCGAGAACATCACCGACAAGAAAAAGCCCGCGGCGGGAAAGGCGAGCTGGGCGACGGCCGCGGAACCGAGGAGGGCGAAGGCGAGACAAGCGATGGCCAAGGTCGAGAACATCGCCAGAACCAGCTTGGAATCCAGCAGTTTCAGCAGGCCCAGGCCGACCAGGCAGCCCAGCGACATCAGCCCCCAGAAGCGGCTGACCGCGACGGTGCCCTGTTCGGTGGCCGACAGGCCGTGGTAGCTGTGTAGGAACTGCGACATCCAGTTGGCCAGCGACTGCTCGGTGCCGACGTAGGCGACGATGGCCAGGAAGAACAGGCGCACGTCGCGGCGCCGCAGCAGGCTGCGGTAGGCCTCGCGGCTGCCCGCGCGCTCGTCGTCCTTGAGCTCCACCGCCGGCAGCGGCAGCTTGTAGTTCAGCAGCGCCAGCAACACGAAGGCGGCGCTGAAGTACCAGTAGAACGTCAGCCAGCTCAGTGGCTGTCCCTCCATGCCCGGGCGTTGCATGTACAAGCGGAACGCCAGCGGGCTGAGGAACGAGGCCAGCCCGAACACCAACTGCGCCATTACCGAGAAAAACGCGAAGTGCGCCTCGCCGCCGGCGGTGCGCATCAGCGGGTTGATGACCACCTGCAGCAGCGCCATGCCCAGGCCGATCACGAACAGGCCGGCCACCACCGAGACATAGCCCGGCATCACCGCGATGGCCAGCGCGCCGATGAAGTTCAGGGCGAACGCGGCGAACAAGGTGAAGCGGGTGCCGCGCAGTTCGATCAGCAAACCGCCGGGAATCGAGATCAGGCCGTAGGCCAGGAAGAACGAGAACGGCATGAACCCGGCCATGGTCAGGCTCAGCTTGAAGTCCTGGATGGCGATCGGCATCAGCGGCCCGATCAGATTGGTGATGAAGGAGATCGCGAACCAGATCAGGAGGATGTAGCTGATGATCAACGGCCGGTGCTTCACGATCGTGCCTCCGGGGTCAGGTCTGCGGCAGCAGGCAGTGGGCGAGTTCGCCGGCGGCGATGCGCTTGCGCGGGAAGCGCGGCAGGATCGCGGCGGCGGTGCGGCAGCCGGCGGCGAGCGCGTCGGCGAGGCTCGCCCGGTTCAGGCGTGCGGCCAGATAGCCGGTGTTGAAGCTGTCGCCGGCGCCGACGGTGTCGAAGATGTCGAGCGCGGCTTCGCCGGCGTAGCGCAGGCTGCGGCCGTCGACGTGGCCGAGCGCGCCGGCGGCGCCGAGCTTGACGATCAGGTGGGCGCCGGGCTTGAGCAGGGCGGCGACGCGCTGCACGGCTTGCTCGAGGTCGTGGCACTCGTCCTGGCCGCTGGCCAGGCTCATTGTTTCCAGTTCGTTGACCAGCAAGTGGTCGCACTGGGCCAGCCAGCTTTCGACTTCGCGGTGCACCTGCGGCGTCCAGCCTTCCGGCGGCCAGCCGGTGTCGAGCGCGACCTGATAGCCCTGGCGCGAGGCTTCGGCCAGCAGGGCGGCGAAATCCGCGCGCAGGCCGGGCAGCAGGAACGGCGCGGTGAACAAGACGACGCTGCCGGGCGTCGCCGGCGGCAGGTGCCTGAGCACGAAGTCCGGGCTCAGGTGCTGCAGGTGGCCGTAACTGGTGAAGAAGGTGCGCTCGCCGCCGGTGTGCAACAGGCCGACCGACATGGTGGTGTCGCTGGCGCAGGTCTGCAGATCGACGCGGATGCCGGTCAGCTGCAGCAGCAGCCACTGGGCGAGGTCGTCCTCGCCGATCGCGCCGATCAGGTGCGGGCTCAGGCCGAGGTGTCGGGCGGCTAGGGCGGAGTTTGCGGCCGAACCGCCGGCGCGCAGCTCGCTGCGCGGCAGCAGTTGTTCGGTGCCGATCTTGGGCCAGCCGTCGAGCGTGCCCAGGACCAGGTCGACGCTGACGTCGCCGACGATGCTGAATCGGGGCGGGGCCGGCTCAAGACCGGATTGGGCGAGGTGGGATTGAGGCGAATCGAGCTTCATGGGGGCCGACTATAGTCACCCCGATTCGGCCTCGTCAATAAAAATATCCAGTGGAAGTTTAATTAAATCCGGCGCCCTCCGGCGGCCGGGCGATGGCCCAGCAGCTCGGTCGTCTGCAGCTCGCCGAGCTCGTCCTTCTGCAGGCCTTCCAGGCGTGGCGAGAGCAGTTCGTGGATCGGCAGCACCGCCGCGCCGAGCAGCGAGCAGTCTTCCTCGCGCTGGGAAATCATCACCCGCGGCAGTTCCGGATCGGGACGGCCGCGCACCGAGCGGTGCAGCGGCTGGGCCAGTTCGACCAGGCGCTGCACCAACTGCTGCGGCGCCGAACCGCCGATGACGATGGTCTGCGGGTCGAACAGGTTCTCGATCATGCAGATCGCATCGCGCAGCCGCTGCGCCGCCTGCGCGCACCATTGCTGCATGGCCGGGTCGGCGGCGTCGTCCAGGCGTTCGAGCCAGTCCGGCGTGCGGATCTGCGCATCGTCCAGGCCCAACGCTTCGGCCAATGAGTGCAGCGACAGGTAGCGCTCCAGGCAGCCGTGGTTGCCGCAATAGCAGGGCGTGCCGCCGGGAACCACCGGCACGTGGCCGATCTCGGTGGCGTTGCCGTCGGCGCCGCGGTAGTGGTTGCGGCCGACGATCAGCGAGCCGCCCAGGCCCATGCTCAGGTGCAGATAGAAGAAGTTGTCCAGGTGCCGGGCGACGCCGTACAAGGTCTCGCCGAGCGCGCCGGCGACGCTGTCGACGCTGTGGAACAGCGGCAGGCCGGTGGCTTCCTGCAGTTGGTCGAGGATCGACAGATCCTTCCAGCCCTCCAGCGCGGTCGGGCCGACGAAGCTCAGCTCGGTGTCGCCGAGCGGGCCGGGCAGGGCCACGCCGATGCCCCACAGCCGCGCATTGGCTTGGCGGCGCAGGCTCGCCACCAGTTCCATCAGCCCGGCCAGCAACTGCGCGCGGTCGCAGCCTTGCAACTGCACCTCGCAGCGCGCATCGATGCGGCCGACCAGATTGACCAGCGCGCCCGACGCTCGGCCCGGCTCCAGGCTGATGCCGATGGACTGGCCGGCGTCGGGATTGATCTCGAAGGCGATCGGCGGCTGGCCGCGGGTCTTGAGATCCTTCTGCCGGCGCGAAACGATCAGGCCGATGGATTCGAGCTCGTTGGTGATGTTGGCGACCGTCTGCGGGCTGAGCGAGACCTTCTCCTGGATGTCCTTGCGCGAGGCCGCGCCGTGCTGGCGGATGAAATCCAGCACCAGGCGGCGGTTGTAGGGGGCGCTGGATTGCTGGGTGGCGCCGCGGCCGATGTTCATAGGGGTTGGAACCGGTTGAGCGTAGGGGAGGGGACTGACGCCGTATTATTCATACATCCATGTGAAGTATTTATTGACGAGCGGCTGGTCGCGTGGCTAAGTTGCGCTGCCCAGTCTATCCGGAACCGTGCCGATGACCCGTCCGCCGCTTGCCCGCAAGACCGCAATCCTGGCGATCGCCGCGCTGGCGTTCGCGTTGTCGGGCGGCGCGCACGCGGCCGCGCCCGAGGCGTCGAAGACCACCGTGTCGGTGAGCCTGCCGGCCGCGCCGCTGCTGGTGCAGCTCAATCAGGTCGCGCTGGAGCGGCGCGGGCCGAAGCGGGCCATCGTCGAATACGCCGGCGAAGCCGAACAAGGCCGCTACACCGTGCTGCGCGACGGCAAGCCGATCAAGCAAGGCGAGCTGCAAGCGCTGCCGGCGTTCGTCGAGTGGAGCCCGGGCAAACGCTATTTCAGCGTCGACTTCTCCGATGCGCAGCAGGCCGGCAAGTACCAGGTGAAGGTAAGCATCGGCAAGCGCCAGGCGCAGTCGGCCGTCGTGCCGGTGCGCGACGACGCGATCTTCGCCGTCGCCGGCGCGCAGATGCTCGGCTACTTCAAGCGCAGCCGCCACACCGACCCGGCCGACCGCGACCTGCCGATCTTCCAAAGCCCGCGCCGGGTGAACGCCTGGGGCGGCTGGCAGGACGCCGGCGGCGACAAGGGCAAGTACCTCTCGCACCTGGGCTACGCCAATCATTTCAATCCGCAGCAGGCCTCGATGGCGGCGTGGGTGCTGGCCTACGGCGCGCACGCGCGCAAGGCCTTGTTCGCCGCGCACGGCTTGCAGGCGCAGGTCGAGGACGAAGCGTTCTGGGGCGCGGACTATCTGCACCGCATCCTCGACAAGGACGGTTATTTCTACACCACGGTGTTCGACCAGTGGGGCACGCCCGGCGCGGTGCGCATGGTCACCGGCTACGAGGGCTCGGCCGGAACCTACACCACGCTGTACCGCTCGGCCTTCCGCGCCGGCGGCGGGATGGCCATCGCCGCGCTCGCGCGCGCTTCGATGCTGGCCCGGCAAAGCGGCCGCCACGGCGAATTCGACGGCGCCCAGTACCTGGCCGACGCCGAGCGCGCCTACGCCCACCTGCGCGAGTTCAACCCGCAGTACTGCGCCGACGGCAAGGAAAACATCATCGACGACTACACCGCGCTGATGGCGCTGGTGGAGTTGCAGCGCGCCACCGGCCAGCCGCGCTATCTGGACGATGCGCGCGAGCGCGCCGCGCGCCTGATCGCGCGCCAGCAGGCCGACGGCGGTTTCGTCAGCGACGGCGGGCATCGCCCGTACTACCACGCGGCCGAGGCGGGCTTGCCGGTCATCAGCCTGTCGGCCTATGCCGAGATCGAGCCGGAACCGGCGCGGCGCCGAGGCGCGCTGGACGCCATCGGCAAGGCGCTCGCGCACGAACTGGCGATCACCGGTGCGGTCGCCAACCCTTACGGCTACGCCCGCCAACGCTTCCAACTGGCCCAGGACGGCAAGGCCGCCGGCGACGTGCTGGAAGGCTTCTTCATCCCGCACCGCAACGAAACCGGCTACTGGTGGCAGGGCGAAAGCGCGCGCCTGGCCTCGCTCAGCGCGGCGATGGCGGTCGGCAGCCGCGCCCTGGCGAGCCGCGGCGACGCCGGCTACGGCCTGCCGGCCGAGCGCGCCGCCTACGCGCAGGACCAGCTCGACTGGACCCTGGGCCGCAACCCTTACGGCATCTCCATGCTCTACGGCTTCGGCCGCAAGAACCCGCCGACCGTGCTGGAGAGCGCCGGCGAAATGTTCGTCGGCGGCATTTCCAACGGCATCACCGGCGCGGTGGGCAGCGACACCGGCGCCGGCATCGCCTTCGCGCCCGGGCCGGATTCGGAACAGTGGCGTTGGGTGGAGCAGTGGATTCCGCACACCACCTGGATGCTGTTCGCGGCGATGGCGGTGGCGGGCGAGGAAGCGCGCTGAGTCGCCCGAGGTGTTGCCGGCCCGCGCTGTCGTCGGTGAGGGCGTTACCCATCTTGCCGCCGACCGCTGTGTCGCCTCAGCGGCGGCTTCGAACGGCGAGCGCGCTCAGTCTTCGTAGACGCTTGCGACGAAATCCGCGAACGACGGCGCGAGCGGCAGCAGATACTCGGCCTCCACGGCGCCGGCCAGGCTGCCGTCCCAATCCTCTTCGTCCGGTTCCATCTCGTGGTCGAGGAAGAACACCTGGCCCGCATCCTCCCCGGACAGGGCCAGGCCGATCGGGTTGCCGCCGTGGTCGCGCAGGATCCACAGGAAATCGTGCGGCCGCTTCCAGTGCGGCTCATGCCATTGCGACGGCAACGAGTAATCCTCGAGGTCTTCGCGCAGGCCGCCGACCGTATGCACACGACCTGCCCATTCGCCGGTGGACCAGCGAAACGACGGCTGTGAGGCCATGTAACCGCCGCCGCAGGCCAATACGAAGGCGCGGTAATCCGCCGGCAGCCGGTGGCCCAGCGTCTGCTCGAATGCGACGACGTCGGCCTCGCTGGGCGGGACGTGGGTGAAGCCGCTGATCGCGGCGATGAACTCCTGCAACTCCATTGCTGCCTCGTTCGCAAACGTCGAATGCGCGCCTGAATCTAGCGCGAGCCTATTGCAAGCTTCTTTCTCATTGTAGAAAGGGCTGCCCAGGCTTGCGACCGTTGAGGCGCCGACAGGCCGATCGACGAAGCCGACCGATACCTCGCCGCCGGCTCAGCGCCGGATAAAGAACGCCACCGGCACCATGACATCGACCGGATCGCCTTCGATCCCGGCCGGCGGCGCCGGCACGGGCGCGGCGAGCCGCACGGTCTCGAGCGTGCCGGCATCCAGCGCCGGATAGCCGCTGCTGCGGCCGATGCGGATCTGCGAGACCGCGCCGTTGCGGTCGACGGCGAAGCGCACATAGGCGACGCCTTGTTCGCGGTCGCCGTCGGTGGCGCGCTGCAGCGCGGGCGCCAGCGCTTCGCGCGTCACCGGCGCATCGCCCAGGCGCAGCGACAGATCGGCCTGCACGCTCAGGAACACCGGCTCGGGTTCGCGCGGCTGCGGCTTCGCCGCGCTCGCCGGCAGGTCCACCGGCGTGTCCACGGCCGCCAGTGGTGCGGGCCGCAGGGCGCGTCCATACCCCTCGGCGGCGCGGCTTGTGCCGACGCCCGGGCCAAGCGGGACGCGTGGTTGAAGAGCCCGGAAGGTCGCGACGCCGGCATCGATGGCCGCCGCGCTTGGCATGACTACGTGTGGAACGCCTGTAAATAGGCATGGAGCGGCTCCCGTTCTTGGGGGCTGTTCGGTCTGCGCCGCTAGATGCTTTGGCCAGCGGCTACACCGTTTCTGGGCGAGATAGATCGCTCCGCAGATGTTCCTGCCGTCCCCTCAACAGGGGCCGCGGCAACGCGCAATTGATAACCATTCCCATTTATTTGTATGATGCGCGCCCCAGATCGGCTTTAGGCTCGCGGATGACCCTGCGCAAACGAACCTTGGCGTTGTGCATCGCGGCGCTGACCTCGCCGACGGCGTTGGCCTCCGAAGCATCCACGGGCGCTGCCGCCGCAGCCGAGGCGGCCGAGGCGGCCGATCAGCCGACCACGCTCGACGCAGTCCAGGCCGTGGGCACCGAGCCGGCGCGCTATCACAACGACGCCTCCGCCAGCGTGCTGGGCGTGGACGCACCCTTGTTCAACACGCCGCGCTCGGTGGTGGTGCTGCCCGAACAGATCCTGCTCGACCAGAAGGTCACCCAGCTCGACGAAGCGCTCAAGAACGTCAGCGGCGTCAGCCGCGGCGACGGCTTCGGCGGCACCAACGACGACTTCTTCCTGCGCGGCTTCCGCCGCGACAACGTCTATCGCGACGGCCGCCGCCTGGCGGCGAACCAGCGCAACCCGACCACCGACATCGAGAGCATCGAAGTCATCAAAGGCCCGGCCTCGCTGCTGTTCGGCGCGATCGAGCCGGGCGGCGTGGTCAACATCGTCACCAAGAAGCCGCAGGCGCAGCCGCGCCGCTATCTTGAGGCGACCTTCGACGAATACGGCAAGCGCCATCTGCTGGGCGACTTCACCGGCGCGCTCGATGGCGACGGCACGCTGCTGTACCGCCTGTCCGCGTCCTATGAAGATTCCGACACCTTCCGCGACGGCAAGCAGGTCGAGCGCACGGTGATTTCGCCGAGCCTGACCTGGCGGCCGAGCGAGCGCGACGAACTCACCGTCAGCTATCACTATTACGACGAGACCCTGCCGATCGACCGCGGCGCGATCGTCGGCCGCTACGCCGACGGCGAGCGCCGGATCGTGAAAACGCCGCGCTCGCGCAGCTTCGGCGAGTCCTGGGAGAATTCCTGGTCGACCGGCAACTCGCTCGACGCGCAGTACCAGCATCGCTTCAACGAGCACTGGGACGCGGTGGTGGGCTACACCTACCAGAAGACCGAATCGCACGACCTGCAGGTGCGGGCCTACGATTTCTACGCGGTCGACACTACCGTCCGCGGCCGCACCTTGCCGGCCGGCACCTTGATCCGCAACGTCGCCGGCAACAATCCTTACGACGTCGATTCGGGCCAGTACAACGCCCGCCTGACCGGCCGTTTCGAACCGGCCGGAATGAAGTACACGGTGATGGCCGGCGTCGACGGCGGCTACACCGATACCAACGCCGGCGAGCTCACCGGCGACAACGAGACCGCCAACGCCTTTACCGGCCGGCCGCTGTTCAACGTGTTCGCGCCGGTCTACGGCAATCTGCAGCCGACCTCGGCCACGCTCAGCCGCACCGCGCGCACCGACCTGGATTTCCGCGGCGTGTACGTGCAGAACATCCTGCAGCCGAACGAGGCCTGGCTGCTGACCGCGGGCCTGCGCCGCGACTGGTACGAAGTGGCCAGCCGCAACCAGAGCTACGACGAGGGCCGCCCGGTCGGCGCCGCCGCCGTGGCCGACCGCGAATGGAGCGACAACTCCTACCAGCTCGGCGTGTCCTATGAGTTCGCCCCGGGCCTGGCCGTGTACGCCAGCCGCGCGACCTCGTTCACCGTGCACCCGTTCTTCAACTACGATCCGCGCTCGCTGCCGCAGACCGGCAAGCAATGGGAGCTGGGCCTGAAGGGCAACCTGTTCGCCGATCGTCTGCAGTTCACCGTCAGCTGGTTCGACCTGCGCAAGACCAACATCCCGGCGTTCAACCCGGATTCGACCGGCACCCTGGACCGCTACCGCTTCATCGGCGAGGCGCGCTCGCGCGGCATCGAGTTCGATGCCACCTTGCGCATCACCGAAGGCTTCAACCTGATCGCCAGTTACGCCGATTTCGATTACGAGATCACCCGCGATCCGGCCCCGGCCCTGCTCGGCAAGACCAACGCCAACGTCGCCCCGCGCAGCGGCAACCTGTGGGGCAGCTACGAGTTGCGCGACGGCGCCTGGCGCGGCCTGGGCTTCGGCGCCGGCGTCAACTACGTGTCCAAGCGCTACGGCGACGACGACAACACCTGGTCGATGCCGTCCTACACCTTGTTCGATGCCGGCGTGTGGTACTACGTGCCGGTCGGCGACAACGCCAATCTGCGCTTCCAGCTCACCGTGAAGAACCTCGCCGACAAACGCTGGTACTACGCCTCCGACGGCGACCGCTTCGCTCCGAGCGTGCGCATCGGCGATCCGCGCACCGCGCTGGTATCGGTCGCCTACCGGTTCTGACCGGCGCCGGGACGCCCGCCATGACGCCAGCGCCGCGCATCGCCAGCGGTCGCCGCCCGGTCGCGCAGCGCGATCGGGCGCCGGCTCGCCTGTCGCCGGAGGGCGCGGCGCATGTGGGCGCGTAGCGCGGCCGCCGGCCTCGGCGGGGCTGCGACGACGGTCACCTTGATGCTCAGCCTGATGTGGCTGCCCGGCCCGTCGCTGGCGGTCTTGTCGCTGATCCTGCTGTTGGCGGCGTTTCCGCTGTGGGTCGCGCTCGGTTACTTCTGCTATTGGGCGCCGAACCTGCGCACGGCGTGGCTGGGCCTGGCTGCGCTGGCGCTGCCGTCGCTGCTGTTGAACGCGTGGCTGTATGTCCGCTAAGCCTGCGCCGGCCAAGCCGGGTTCGCGCGGCGGCACCGCCGGCTTGCTGGCCTCGCACAGCTGGCTGGGGCTGATCGCGTCGTGGGTGCTGTTCCTGGTGTTCCTCGCCGGGGCCATGACCATGTTCAAGCGCGAGGTCGACCTGTGGGAGAAGGCGCCGCACTACCTGGGCAGCCACAGCCGCGCGGTCGCCGGCCTCGACGGCGTGCTCGCAGCGACGCAGGTCCCGCGCGAAGTCGCCGACCCGCACATCGAAGTGATCCTGCCCGGGCGCATGAGCGCCTATTACCAGGTCTTCCTCTACGACGACGCCGGCGATTTCTACCGCGCCACCGCGTTCCATCCGGTCACCGGCGCGCAGTTGCCCGACCCGGAGGCGACCGGTCTGGGCGAATTCTTCGAGGAATTCCACAAAGAGCTGTATCTGCCCGGCGGCCATTACCTGGTCGGAGTGGCGTCGCTGCTGATGTTCCTCGGCCTGCTCACCGGATTGGTGCTGCATTGGCCGAAACTGAGCCTGTCCGCGCTGTTCGCCCCGCGCTGGGGCAAGCCGCGCCTGCGCTGGCTGGACCTGCACAACAGCCTCGGCGTGCTGGCGCTGCCGTTCCATCTGCTGATGGCGTTCACCGGCACCGTGTTCAGCCTGACCTTGCTGCTGCAGGTGTTGATGGTGTTCGGCCGCCTGCAGGGCGACGAGCAACCGCTGCGCGAGCTGCTGTTCGCGCCGCCGCTGCCGATCGAAAGCGCGCATGCGCCGGCGCCGGCGCGCAGCATCGACGCGCTGATCCGCGCGGCCTCGCTGCAGTGGGACATGGAACCGGTGCGAGTTTCGATCCTGCATTACGGCGACCGCAACGCTTGGCTGACCGTGCACGGCCACGGCCACGGTTCGCTGGCCCAGGTGGGGCAGGCGAGCTATCGCCTCGATACCGGCGAACCGCTGCGCACGCTGCCGCCGCACGCGATCAACGCGCTGGCCCACGGCAACGAAGTCCTGCACCGGCTGCATTACGGCGATTTCGGCGGCTTCGGCCTGCGCCTGATCTACTTCCTGCTGGCGATCGCGACCTGCGTGCTGATCGCCACCGGCAATCTGCTGTGGTTGGAAAAGCGTCTGAGCCAGCGCGTCCGACCGCGCGGCCTGCGCTGGGTCGCCGGTTTGAGCGTGGGCGCCTGCGGTGGCGGGATGCTGGCGCTGGCGACGGTCATGCTGGCCGCGCGCACGCTGCCGGTGGACGTATCCGCGCGCATGGATTGGGTGATCGGCGCGTTCGCCGCGCCGCTGCTGGCCGCCTGCGCGCTGGGCGTGTGCAGCGCGCGGCCGCGGCGCGACTTGATCGTGCTGCTGGGCATCGCCGGCGCGCTGTTCCTGCTGTTGCCGTTGCTCGACTGGGCGCTGATGGGCCGCGCGCTACGGGCCGCGCTCGTCGCCGGCGACGCAGCACCGATGGTCACGATCGAGCTGCTGTGCCTGGCGCTGGCCGTCGCCAGCCTCGGCACCGTGCGCTGGCTGCGCCGCGACCCGATCCGCGCGGCTACGCTGTCGCGACCCGCAGCGGCCGCGCCAGGGTCCGGGTGAACACCTCGGCCAGCGCGGCGACGTGTTCGCGCAGGAAGAAGTGGTCGCCGCTCATGCTCAGCACGCGCACGCCAGCGCGGGTGCAATCGCGCCAGCCGTGCAGCAGGTCGATCGCGATATCGGGATCGCGGTCGCCGCCGATGGCGGTGATCGGCATGCGCAGCGCGGCTTCGCGCGGATCCCAGGCATAGGTCTCGCAGACGGCGAAATCCGCGCGCACGAACGGCAGCAGGATCTGCATCAGTTCGCGGTCCTGCAGCACTTCCGGCGGCGTTCCGTTCATCGCCGCCAGCTTGGCGATCAACTCGTCGTCGTCGAGCGAATGATAGAACTCGGCGTGGCGCGGATGACGCGGCGGCAACGCGCCGGTGACGAACAGATGACGCGGCGCGCGGCGCCCGCGGCGTTCGAGCGTGCGCGCGACTTCATACGCGAGCAATGCGCCCATGCTATGACCCCATAGCGAGAAATCATCAGCCAATTGCGCGTCGACTTCGTCGAGCAACCAATCGACCAGCGCAGGCAAACGACTGAACGGGGCATCGCCGATGCGATGCCCGCGCCCTGGAAGTTCCGGTGCGACCACTTCGAGTTGGCCTTGCAGCGCCGCTTGCCACGGCGCGAACGCATGCCAGCTGCCGCCTGCGTAAGGAAAGCAAATCAAACGCGGCAGGGATTGCGTGACGGGCATCAGCTGAACTCCATAAATTCAAATGACAATCATTTGCATTGATCCTATTCTATCGCCCGCTTTGGCATATGGATCGCTGACATGGTTGACTTTGCTCCGCTGGACGATTCGGCGCTGGCCGCCGCAACCGCCGATCTGACTTCGCTGCGCGTGCGCGCGTTCGACCCCGCCCGCGGCTTCCCCTTGCTGGTCGAGCCGGCGCAAGCCGGCGCCGCCATCGCCGACAGCGCGGGCGATATCGCCGAACTCAATTCGCGCCTGTTGTACCGCCACGCCGGACTGTTGTTCCGCGGCTTCGGCGTGGCCGGGCTGGAATCCTTCGATGCCTTCGTGCGCAGCTTCGGCTTCGGTCCGATCAGCTACGAATTCGGCTCCAGCCAGCGCTCCAAGCTGACCAAGGGCGTGTACACCTCGACCGAATTCCCCAAGAACCGCTCGATTCCGCTGCACAACGAGCAGGCCTACACCACGGCCTGGCCGATGAAGATCTGGCTGCACTGCGTGGTCGCCAGCCCGGTCGGCGGCGAGACGCCCATCGCCGACAGCCGCCGCATCTATCAGCGCATCGAGCCTGCGATCCGCGAGCGCTTCGAGCGCAAGCGCCTGCTGTACGTGCGCAACTACGGCACCGGCATGGACTTGTCGTGGCAGCAGACCTTCGGCACCGAATCGCGCGCCGAGGTCGATGCGTTCTGCCGCGACAACGGCATCGCCACCCACTGGATCGGCGACAAGCAGCTGCGCACCGAGCAACTGGTGCAGGGCACCGCCTGGCATCCGGTTACGCGCGTGCCGCTGTGGTTCAACCAGGCCCACCTGTTCCACGCCTCCAGCCAGGGCGCGGACGTGATGGCGATGCTGCTGGACATCCTGGGCGAGGCGCGCAACCTGCCGCGCCATGTGTTCTATGGCGACGGCAGCGAACTGGAAGACAGCGTGCTCGAGTCCATCCGCGGCGTGCTGGCCGAGGAAGCGGTCAAGTTCCCCTGGCAGCCCGGCGACATCGTGATGCTCGACAACATGCTCGCCGCGCACGGCCGCGAGCCGTTCGACGGCGAGCGCAAGATCGTGGTGTCGATGGCCGAGCCGTTCTCGCTGCAGGAACTGGAACGCGCGCAAGGCGAACGACAGGCGGGCTGACCGCCGCCGAGGCTCTGGGCCGGCCCGGCGATGCGTTCGCGGGCCGCGATGCATGCAAGGGAAGACACCATGGCGTCCTCGATTCTCGCAAGTTATTGGCGCAAGGGCGGCACGCTCGAGCGCGGCCCCGCAGGCTGGAGGGTTCCGGCGCACGATGAGGCTGCGATCGCTCCCGCCGAGCGCCAGGCGCTGCACGAGCGCCGCGACGAGATCGACGCCATCCTCGCCGCGCAGCCGGATTATTTCGATTGGCGTCCGCTGCAGGCCAATCCGCGCGCGCTGTGGTTCCTGCACCGTCTCGCGCCGCACAGCGCGGCCTACCATTGCACCGCCGTGCTCGGCATGGACGGCCGGATCGGCGACGCCCAGCTCGCCGCTGCGTTCGAGCGTTTGTGCGCGCGCCATCCGATGCTGCGCGCGCAGTTCGGCGAGCGCGACGGCGAGCCGTGCTATCGCATCCTCGCCAAACATCGCAACGAATGCCGGGCTCACGCAACCGCGAACGATTTAGCGCAGGCTAAAGACCTGTTGCTGGCGCAGGCCGACCGCGCGTTCGCGCTGGAAGACGGCGCGGTCATGCGCCTGGCCAGCGTGCGCGTCGGCGAGCGTCTGGTGGTGTCGATGGTGCTGCACCACATCGTCGCCGACTTCTATTCCTGCGAGATCCTCGCCCGTGAACTGGTCGCCGAACTCGGCGGCGAGGCGGTCGACGCGCCGGCCGCGTCCTACGAGCAATGGAGCCGCGAGAACGCCAACTACCTCGACAGCGAGCGCGGCCAAGATGCGGCTCGCTACTGGCAAACGCTGCTGCGCGACGCGCCGGCCAGCCTCGACCTGCCGACCGATTTCGCCCGTCCGCCGCTGCGGCAATGGAGCGGCGAGCGGATCGAGCGCGCGCTCGATCCGGACCTGAGCGCGCAAGTGCGCGCGACCGCCTCCGCGCTCGGCGTCACCCCGTACATCGTGCTGCTCGGCGCCTATCAGCTATGGCTGTGGCGTTTGAGCGGGCAGACCGATTTCGTGATCGGCACGCCGACGCTCGGACGCCACGCGGCGCGGCACCGGCATTTGGTCGGATATCTGGCCAACCCGGTACCGGTGCGCGCGAGCATCGATCCGCAACAGGGCTTCGCCGATCTCGCCGCATCATTGAAGGCGCAGATGGATGCGTCCCTGCGCCGTCAGCGCTATCCGCTGACCCGTTTGCTGGACGATCTGGCGCTGCCGCGGCGTTCCGACCGCGCGCCGCTGTTCCAGCATTTCTTCACCTACTCGCAGGCGCGCTTGGGCTGGGGCGAGGCGGTGGCGCTGGAAACGCTGCACATGGGCATGCGCGGCGCGGCCCACGAACTGATCCTGACCGTGTTCGAGAACGGCGATGAACTGCGCTGCCAGATCGGCTACAGCGACGCGCTGTACAGCGTGCAGACCGTGTCGGGCTGGCTGGACGGCTATGTCGCACTGCTGGCGCGGATCGTCGCCGACCCGGCGCAAGCGCTCGACGCGCTGGACTGGGCCGGGCACGGGCAAGCCGGCGAACACGGCGAAACCATCGAGCCGGGCGCGCGCCACGCGATCGAGCGCATCGAGGCCGCGCCGGGCGCGCGCATCGCCTTGCACGAAGGCGAGCGCAAGCTCGACTACGCCGCACTGCGCGCCCGCGCTCGCAGCTGGGCCACGGGACTGGAGGCGCAAGGCGGCGACGTGGTCGGCCTGGCGTTGCCGCGCGGCGAGGCGCAAATCGCCGCCATGCTGGCGGCGTGGTACGCGGGGCAGGCTTGGCTGGCGCTGGACCCGCGCCTGCCCGACGAGCGCCTGGCTTACATGGTCGAAGACAGCGGTGCGGGCGTGGTCCTGGGCGAAGGCCCGCGTCCGTCGTGGCTGCCCGCAGCAGTGACGTGGCGCGCGCCTGAAACGCTGGCCGGCGCTAGCCTGAGCGACATCGCGCGCGACCCCGACGCCGTCGCCTATCTGATCTACACCTCCGGTTCGACCGGACAGCCCAAGGGCGTGGCGGTCAGCCACGCCAATCTGTGCGGCTACGTCGAAGGCGTGCTGGCGCGATTGCAGGCGGACCAGCCGCTGGCCGCCGACGCGGTGTTCTCGACCTTGGCCACGGCCTCGGCCGACCTCGGCCATACCGCCTTGTTCGGCGCCTTGCTGAGCGGACGCGCGCTGCGCTTGATCGGCGATGCGCTGGCGCGCGATCCGCACGCGCTGGCCGAGCATTTGCAGCAGCACCGCGTCGACGTGCTCAAGATCGTGCCTTCGCACCTGCAAGCTCTGCTCGCCGCCGAACGGCCGCAGCGCTTGCTGCCGAAGCAGGCGCTGGTATTCGGCGGCGAGGCCTTGCCGTGGTCGCTGGTCGAGCACGTGCGCGAACTGGCGCCGCAATGCCGGGTGTTCAACCACTACGGCCCGACCGAAACCACGGTCGGCGCGACCTGCATCGATGCCGCACGCGCGCCGCGCGGCACCGCGTCGGTCGCGATCGGCGCGCCGTTGCCGAATTACCGCGCTTATGTGCTCGACGCGCAGGGCCGCCCGGTGGCGCAGGGCGCGATCGGCGAGTTGTACGTCGGCGGAATCGGCGTGGCGCGCGGCTACTGGCGCCGCGAGGCGCTGAGCGCGGAACGCTTCCTGCCCGATCCGCTGGACCCGGCGCGGCGCGTCTACCGCACCGGCGACCGCGTACAGCGGCTGGCGGGCGGCGAACTGGTGTTCCTCGGCCGCGCCGACGATCAGGTCAAGATCCGCGGCTATCGGGTCGAACCCGGCGAAGTCGAACAACGCTTGCGCGCGCTGCCCGGCATCGAGCAGGCGGTGGTTCTGGCGACGACAAGCGCGAACGGGGCGCAAGCGCTGGCCGCGTTCTATCGCGGCGCCCACGCCGATCCGCTGACGTCGTTGCGCGCGGCCTTGCCCGACTACATGGTGCCGGCGCGCTGCCTGCAGGTGGAAGCGGTGCCGGTGACCGCGAACGGCAAGATCGACCGCGCCGCGCTGCTGGCGTTGCTCGAGGCCGCAACGCCCGCGGAGACGGCGCAGGCCGCGCCGCTGACGCCGTTCGAGGCGCAGCTGGCGGCGCTGTGGCAGCCGCTGTTTCCGCAGGCGGTATTGGGGCCGGACGCTTCGTTCTTCGCCCTCGGCGGCGATTCGATCCTGGCGCTGCGCCTGGTGGCCAGCGCACGCAAGCACGGGATCGAACTGACCCCGACGCTACTGGTGGAAACCGCCAGCCTGCGCGAACTGGCGCAGCGGCTGCGGCCGCTGTCGCCGACCGAGGCGCTGCTGCGCCGGGTCTGCGCGCAGGCGCTGGATCGCGACAGCATCGAGGGCGACGCGGATTTCTTCGAGCTCGGCGGCGATTCGATCGCCGCGCTGAAGCTGGTCGCGCGCGCGCGTCAGGCCGGTTTGACGCTGACGCCGGCCGAGTTGCTGGAACACCGCCCGCTGTCGGCGCTGGCTGCACACCTGGATCGCACTACGGACGCGACCGCCGAACCGGCCGCAGCGTCCGACCCGACGGCGTCGACGATGGGGGCGCCGTTCGGCCTGCTCGACGCCGCCGAGGGCGCGCGCCTGCGCGCGGCGCACGCCGATGCGGTCGATGCCTATCCCTTGTCGCCGTTGCAGGAAGGCCTGCTGTTCGCGGCCTTGGCCGCGCCGGATTCGGGCCAGTACCTCAACCAGCAGGTGCTGAGCCTGACCGGCCCGCTGGATCGCGAGCGCCTGATCGCGGCCTGGTCGGGTCTGCAACAACGCCACGAAAGCCTGCGCGTTGGCTTCGACTGGGATCACGCCGGCCGGCCGGTGCAGTGGCTGCCGGTGCAGGCCGCGCCGCGCCTGCACGAGCACGATTGGTCCGGCCGCGACAGCGCTCAGGTCCAGGCCGAACTGTGGGCCTTGTGCGAGCGCGAGCGCGCCAGCGCGTTCGCGCTGGAGCAGCCCGGGTTGCTGCGCCTGCACCTGGTCTGCGCCGGGCCGGCGCAGGCCTGGCTGGTGCTGACCGTGCACCATCTGGTGATCGACCGCTGGAGCGCGGCCGTGCTGCTGCAGGAGCTGTTCGCGCTGTACGCCGGCGCCGAATTGGCGCCGGCGCCGCGTTACCGCGACTACATCGGCTGGCTCGGCGCACAACCGGTGCAGGGCGAGGAAACCTTCTGGCGCGCGCAGTTGGCCGACTACGAAGGCGGCGAAGCGCTGCCGGTGCCGGCAACGCCGGGCGAGGGCCGCTACCTCACCGAAGCGCGGCTGCAGCGCGCCGAGATCGACGCGTTGCGCGCCTGCGCCGCGCGCCTGCAGGTGCCGCTGACCAGCGTGCTGCAAGCGGCCTGGGCGCTGTTGCTGAGCCGCTACAGCAACAGCGCCGACGTCTGCTTCGGCCTGACCGTCAGCGGCCGGCCGCCGGCGCTGGCGCAGGCCGAGCGCATGACCGGCTTGTTCATCAACACCGTACCGATGCGCCTGCGATTGCAGGCCGGGCTCGAATTCGGCGAGCTGTGCCGCCAGGCGCGCGACCTGAGTTTCGCGGTGCAGGCGCACGATCGCCTGCCGCTGGCGCGGATCGCCGAGCTGGCCGGTTTCCCCAACGGCGCGGCGCTGCTGCAGACCTTGCTGGTGATCGAGAACATTCCGCTCGATACCAGCGCGCAATTGCCCGGCGGGCTGGCCTACGAATTGGTGCACGCCGCCAGTGCGACCAATCTGCCGTTGCTGGTGCAGATCACCCCGGAAGAGGACGGCCTGCACCTGCTGCTGCAAAGCCAGCGCAGCCAGTTGCCGGACGATTTCGTCGAGCGCGTGCTCGCCGACTGGCTGCACCTGTTGCGCGATGTCGCCAGCCTGAGCGACACGCCGGTCGGGCAGATCGGCCTGCTCGCGCCGGCGCAATGGGCGACGTGGCGCGCGCGCGGGCAGGGACCGGCGTTGCCGTTCGTGCCCGAACGCATGCCCGATTCGCTGGCCGACTGCATCGAGCGCAGCGCACAGCGGCATCCGGCCGAGCCGGCCCTGGTCGGCGGCGGCCGCTGCCTGAGCTACGACGAACTCAATCGCCGCGCCAACCGGCTGGCCCATCATCTGCGCGCGCTCGGCCTGGCCTCGGGCGAGCGGGTGGCGCTGGTGGCCGACCGCAGCGTCGCCATCACCGTGGCGATGCTGGCCGTGCTCAAGGCCGGCGGCGCCTATGTGCCGATCGATCCGGAGCATCCGCACGAACGCATCGCCTTCATCCTGGCCGATGCGGGCTGCCGCTTCGCGCTGGCGCGCGGGGCGGGGTTGGCCTGTGTCGACGGCAGCGCCAGCCGCGCGCTCGATCTCGACAGCGACACGCTGCTGGCCGAACTCGCCGCGCAACCTGAGAGCAATCCGGTGCGCAGCCACGACGCGTCCTCGCCGGCGTACGTGATCTACACCTCCGGTTCCACCGGCCAACCCAAGGGCGTGCTGGTGCCGCACCGCGGCCCGCTGCGCTTGATGCAGGCGGTGCACGCGATGCTGCCGGCCGGCCCCGGCGACCGCGTGCTGCAGTTCACCGGGCTGCACTTCGACATGTCGGTGCTGGAATGGCTGTGCGCCTGGACCCAGGGCGCCTGTCTGCACCTGATCGAGCGCGAGCTGACCCGTTCCGGCGAAGGCTTGCTGGCACTGCTGGCCGAACAAGCGATCACCCACGTGGTGGCGCAGCCGGCCGTGTTCGCGCCGCTGCCGCCGCCGTCGTTGCCGGCGCTGCGTTATCTGCTGCTCGGCGGCGACGTGTGCCCGAGCGAACTGGCCGAGCGCTGGGGACGCGGGCGCGTACTGCTCAACGGCTACGGCCCGACCGAGGCCTCGGTGATCGTCACCGCCGACCGCCACGAACCCGGTCGCGCGATCGCGCTCGGCCATCCCTTGCCGCACGCGCAGTGCTATGTGCTGGACTGGTCGGGGCAACCGTGTCCGCCGGAGTCGGTCGGCGAATTGCATCTGGCCGGCGATTACCTCGCCGATGGCTATCTGGGCTTGCCGGAGAAAACCGCGGCGGCGTTCCGCACGCCCGAGCGCGGCGTGTTGGCCGGCGTGCGCCTGTACGCCACCGGCGACCGCGTGCGCCAGCGCCGCGACGGCCGCCTGGAGTTTCTCGGTCGGCGCGATCACCAGGTCAAGATCCGCGGCCTGCGCATCGAGCTGGGCGAAGTGGAAGCGGCGCTGCGCGCGCAACCGGGCGTGGCTGAGGCGGTCGCGCTGGTGCATCGGCCGGGGCAGGACAACGCCTGCCTGGTGGCGTTCGTGCAGGGCGGGGCCGAACCGGCGGCGCTGCGCGACGCGCTGCGCCTGCGCCTGCCGGCGCATCTGCTGCCGGCGCATATCGAATGCATGGCGACGTTGCCGCAAAGCGCCAGCCGCAAGGTCGACCGGCGCGCGTTGGCGGCCTTGGTCGAACAAGTGCTGCGTCCGCAGGTGCGGCTGGCCCCGGCCAGCGACAGCGAGCGCCGCTTGCTGGCGCTGTGGCAGCGATTGTTCCAGCGCGAGCAGATCGGCGTCACCGAGGACTTCTTCGCTCTCGGCGGCCACTCGCTGCTGGCCACCCGATTGGCCGGCGCGATCGCGCTGGAGTTCGATCTGCGCCTGGACCTGCGCCGGCTGTTCGCCGCCACCACGATCCGCGACCAGGCCTTGTTGATCGACGCCTTGCAGGCCGCCTCAACCGCGTCGAGCGCCGGCGCCGAACCCGTCATCGAATCAGGATTTCTATGATCGCCCCCGAAGTTTCCGCTGCCGGCGCCGCGCCCGGACTCGCCGCGCTCGCCGTACTCGAACGCGCGCGCGCCGCCGGCGTCGCCTTGCACGTCGAGGACGGCCGGCTCGGCTACAAGGCGACGCGCGCGCCGCTGGACGCGCAACTGCGCGCCGACATCGTCGCCCAGCGCGAAGCGCTGATTACGCTGCTGAGCCAGACCCAGGACGCGGACTGGCGCGCACAGCCGATCCAACCCGCGCCGGCCGGAGCGCCCGCGCCGCTGTCGCTGGGCCAGGAGCGGCTGTGGTTCCTGGAGCAATTCGAACCCGGCGGCCATGCCTACCATCTGGCGGCGCTGTTCGAACTGCGCGGCGAGTTGGACGCGGCGGCGCTGGAGCGCGCCGTGCAAGGCTTGCTGATTCGTCACGAGGTACTCGATCGCTGCATCCAGGACGAAGGCTCGGTCGCAGCCGGCGGCGGCGCAGCGGTGGAGAGCGCCGATCTGCGCGGACGCGGCCAGGACGAGATCGACGCATTGGTCGAAGGTTTCCGCCTGCGGCCGTTCGACCTGCAACGGCAGCGTCCGCTGCGCATGCAGTTGCTGCGCCTGGACGGGCAGGGCGACGGGCCCGTCCGGCATTGGCTGCAAGTGGTGGTGCATCACATCGCCTGCGACGGCGTATCGCTGGGCCTGCTGACTCAGGATCTGAGCCGCGCCTATCGTGTCGAATGCGGTCTGGCCGCGGAGCCGGCGCCGCCGTTGCCGTGCCAGTACGGCGATTACGCGCGCTGGCAACGCGATACGCTCGACCGGCTCGACGCGTCGCTGCGCCATCACATCGAGGCGCTGAGCGGCGCGCCGCATCTGCATGCGCTGCCGTTGGACCACGAGCGTCCGGCCGTGCTCGGCCAATCCGGCGCCAAACTGCGGCTGGCATTCCCGCCGGGCCTGTCCGAACGCGTGGCCGCGTACGCCCAGGCCTCGCGCGCCACCGCGTTCCATGTGCTGCAGGCCGCGTTCGCCGCGCTGCTGGCGCGTTGCGGCGCGGGCGAGGACCTGCTGATCGGCACCCCGGTGGCCGGCCGGGTGCGGCCGGAACTGGATTCGTTGGTCGGCCTGTTCGTCAACACCGTGGTGCTGCGCACGCAGCTGCACGACGATCCCGACTTCGCCAGCCTGGTCGCGCGTTGCCGCGATCATCAACTGGCCGCGCTGGAACATCAGGCGCTGCCGCTGGAACGCGTGATCGAATCCCTTCAGGTCGAACGCAGCAGCCGCCATGCGCCGCTGTTCCAGCTGATGTTCGCGCTGCGCCACGACGCCGACCTGGCCCTGGACCTGCACGGCGTGCAGGCGCATGCGTTGACGCTGCCTGAGGACGTGGCCAAGCACGAGCTGACCCTGGAGGTATTGGTCGGTGCGGACGGCATGAGCGCAGTGTGGGAGTACAACACCGCGCTTTGGAACCCGGCGACGGTGGCGCGTTGGGCCGAACGTTACTTCGTCGCGCTGGCGGCGATGCTGGAGCGTCCGCACGAGCCGGCCTTGTCGTGGCGGTGGCCGGCGGAAGAACTGGCGCTCGACGACAAGCGCGAACCGGCGCCGCGAACCGTCGGCAACGTGGTCGATGCGATCGCGCGCGCTGCGGGCGAATTTCCCGAGCACGCCGCATTGGAAACGGCGCAAGGCCGGTTGAACTATCGCGAACTGCTCGCGGCCGCCGATGCGCGCGCCGCCGCCCTGCGCCGGCGCCTGGGCGCGCAAGCGCGCAGCGTCGCGCTGTGCCTGCCGCGCGGGCTGGACTGGTACTGCCTGCTGCTGGGCGCGTGGCGCGCCGGGCTGAGCGTGGTTCCGCTGGATCCCGAATGGCCGCAAGCGCGTCGAGCCGAGGTCGTCGCCGCCAGCGGCTGCGACGCGGTGTTGACCGATGCACAGAGTCTGGCCGGGTTCGCGCCAGGCGTAGCCATCGCCGTCGATGAATTGAAGTCGGACGGCGCGGACGAAAACGGTTCAGGCGAGAACGCTGCGCCGAACCAGCTCGCCTACATTCTCTACACCTCCGGCTCCACCGGCGTTCCCAAGGGCGTGGAAGTCGGTCATGCCGCCTTGGCCGCGCACATCGCCGCCGCGGCCGAGGCCCTGGCGCTGAGCGCGGACGACCGCGTGCTGCACGTCGCCGGCCTCGCCGTGGACACCACCCTGGAGCAGATTCTCGCGGCCTGGAGCCGCGGCGCCTGCGTGGTCGCACGCCCCGACGAATTGCTGGAACCCCGACGTCTGCTCGCGTTCCTTTCCGAACGCGCGATCACCGTGACCGACCTGGCCCCGGCCTACGCCAACGAACTGGTGCGGGCCAGCGTCCCCGACGACTGGCGCGACCTGGCCCTGCGTTGCGTAGTGGTCGGCGGCGACGTGCTGCCGGTGGCGCTGGCGCAGCGCTGGTTCGAACTCGGCCTGGACCGGCGCTGTGCGCTGATCAACGCCTATGGCCCAACCGAGGCGACCATCTCCAGCCACTATCACCGCGTGCAGGCCATCGATGCATCGCGGCCGGTACCGTTGGGGCAGCTGTTTCCGGGACGCATTGCCGCGGTGCTCGACGCGCACGGGCGGATCGTGCCGCGCGGCGTGTGCGGCGAACTCGCGCTCGGCGGCATCGGCCTGGCCGAGGGCTACCGCGGCGACGCGGCCGCCAGCGAACGACGTTTCGCGCCGCTGCGCCTGCCGACGGGCGAATCGCTGCGCATGTATCGCAGCGGCGACCGCGTGCGCCTGCTCGACGACGGCGAGCTGCAGTTCCTCGGTCGCGCCGATTTCCAGGTGAAGCTGCGCGGCTACCGGATCGAGCTGGAAGAAATCGAACATTGCCTGGGGCAGTTGCCGCAGGTGCGGGCGGCCGCCGCCGGCGTGGTCGGCGAGGGCGCCGCGCAGCGTCTGGTCGCGTGGGTGGAACGCGCCGGCGAAGACGGTTTCGGCCAAGCCGATTTGAATCAAACCGATTCGGATCAAACCGAATCCGAACGCTGGCGCCGCGCCTTGAGCGAGCGCCTGCCCGCGTACATGGTGCCGACCCAGTTCGTCGCGCTGCCGCGTTTGCCGCGCAACGCTTCGGGCAAGATCGACCGTCGCGCCCTGCCGGCGCCGCCGGCGTTGGCGCAAACCGAGCGCACGCCGCCGCGCACCGTGGAAGAAAGCGCCCTGTGCGCGGTCTGGGCCGAGGTGCTGCAGTGCGAAGTCGGCATCCACGATAGCTTCTTCCGCCTCGGCGGCGATTCGATCCGCAGCCTGCAAGTGGTCGCGCGCCTGCGCGAGCGCGGCTATGCGGTCACGCCCAAGCTGATGTACCAGTACCAGAGCGCGGCCGAGCTTGCGCCGCAACTGATCGCGCTGCAGGCGGCGCCGGCCGAGGCCGCGCCGCTGGTCGGCGAGGTCGGCCTGAGCCCGATCCAGCGCTGGTTCTTCGACAGCGCGCCGGCGCAGCCCGACCGTTACCACCAATACGTGGCGCTGCGGTTGAAGCAACCGCTGGATGCGCAGCATCTGGCCCAGGTGTGGGACGCGCTGTGGCGGCGTCACGACCTGTTGCGCGCGAGCTTCGAGCGCGTCGACGGGCAATGGCGGCAGCAAGTCGCCGCGCCCGGCCCGGCGCCGGCGATCCAAGCGCAGGACTGGCGCGGCGCGGCCGACCTGGACGCGCGCGTCGATGCCGCGTTCGCGCGCATGCAGGAAGCGACGCCGTTGGCCGGCCCGCTGGCCGCGCTGACGCACGCGCATTGCGACGACGGCGAACGGCTGCTGGTCTGCGCCCATCATCTGATCGTGGATGCGGTGTCCTGGCGCCTGCTGCTGGGCGAACTGTTCGACGGCCTGGCGGCGCTGGCGCGCGGCGACGCGTGGACGCCGTCCGCACGCGGCGCCTCGTATGCGGACTATGTCGAGGCCCTGCGCGAAACGGACGACGCACAACGATTCGACGCCGGCTTCTGGCGCGAACTCGCCGCGGAGCCGGCGCAGGCGTTGCCGCAGGATCGGCCGGTGGCGTTGGCCGATGCGCGCCAAAGCAACGTCGGCCGCATCGTCCAGACCCTCGATGCCGGTTTGACCGCCGACCTGCTCGAACGCGCGAGCGAAGCCTATCGTTGCCGTACCGACGAATTGCTGCTGATCGCCCTGGCGCGGGCGCTGGCCACGCGCACCGGCCGCAACCGACTGTGGCTGGACCGCGAGCGGCATGGCCGCGACGTGCTCGATGGCCGCGACTGGTCGTCGGTGCTGGGTTGGTACACCGCGGTGCATCCCTTGCCGCTGGATCTGGGCGTTGCCGATGGCCCGGCGCAGATCGGCGCGCTCAAGGAACAGATCCGCGCGCTGGCGCGGCGCGGCCTGGACTACATGCCGCTGGTCGCGAGCGCGCGGATACCGGCGTTGCCGGCGGGGCAGTTGTTGTTCAACTACCACGGCGTGGTCGACGCCGGCGCGCATCCGGCGTTCGAGGTCGAGCCGCGCGCATTGGCGTCCGGCAATGGCGCAGGCAATCCGCCCGGTGCCTTGGTCGAGATCAACGCCAGAGTGCACGCCGGCCGGCTCGGTTTGGTGTGGAACTACGCGGGCGAAGCCTACGATGCCGCCACGCTCGAAGATTGGTCGCAGGCCTTCGCAGCAGAACTGGCAGCGTTGGTGGCGCATTGCCTGCAGCCCGGCACCGGCGCGCTGACCGCCAGCGACCTGCCGCAGGCGCGGCTGCAGGCCGACGAATTCGCCTTGCTGGCAGCGCGCGAGGATGCGCGGGCCATCGAGCACGCATTCCCGCTGACGCCGCTGCAGCGCGGCGTGCTGCTGGAGAGCTTGCGCGGCGACGGCGCCGATCCGTATTTCCAGCAGACCGTGGCCGAGCTCGACGGCGAGATCGATGCGGCCGCGCTCGCGCAGGCCTGGCAGGAGACCGTGCGCCGGCAACCGATGTTGCGCACGGCGATCGTTTGGGAAGGCCTGTCGGTGCCGCACCAGGTCGTGCTGGCCGACGCGGCGGCGCCGTGGCGGACGCTGGACTGGTCCGCGCTCGACGATGCCGCCCAGGACGCGCAGCTGCAGCGCTGGCTGGCCGACGACGCGGCGCAGGGCGTCGATTTCGCCCATGCGCCGTTGGCGCGCATGAGCCTGATCGGACGCGGCGGCGGCCGCTACTGGTTGGTGTGGAGCATCCACCATCTCATCGTCGACGGCTGGAGCACGCCGCTGCTGGTCGGCGAGATGCTGCAGCGTTATACCGCCGGCGCGCAGGGCGCGACGCTGCGCTTGCCGCCGGCGCCGGGCTTCCAAGCCTACCTGGATTGGCGCGAACGGCAGGATCTGGCGCGCCAGCGCGGCTGGTGGCGCGAACGCCTGAGCGGATACGCCGGCACCGTCGCGCTGCCGGCACCGGCTGCCGCCGCGCACCACCCGGTGCAGCGCGAAGAATGCGAGCGCCGGCTCAGCGCCCACGACAGCGAACGCCTGCGCGCCTTCTGCCGCGAGCGCGGCTGCACGCTCAGCGACCTGATCGCGATGGTCTGGGGCCTGGCCAACGCGCGTTACGGCAACCACGACGACGTAGTGCTCGGCGTGACCCGATCGGGGCGGCCGCCGGAACTGGCCGGGGTCGAATCCATGGTCGGGGTATTCATCAACACCTTGCCGCTGCGCCTGCGCATCGACGCCGGCCAGCCGGCGCTCGATCTGCTGTCGGCGTTGCGTACGCAGTCGCTGGAAGTCGCCGAGAACGAAGCGGTCGGCCTGGGCGAGATCCTGGCCGACAGCGGCCTGGATGCAGACCGGCTGTTCGCCAGCTTGCTGGTGGTCGAGAACTTCCCGGCGATGGCGCCGGCGCAGTTGCCGTTCGCGCTGCGCGTGCGCGAAACCCGCGCCGCCAATCACTACGCGTTGACCTTGCGCGTGTCCGAGCGCGAATGCGTACGCCTGGAAGCCTTGCTCGACGCCGCGCGGGTCGACCGCTCTGCGGTCGCGGCGATGCTGGACCTCGCCGTGGCCGGCCTGCTGCGCCTGCTGCAGCGGCCGGACTGCCGCGTGGCCGAACTGCTGCTGGGCGGCGACGATGCGATACAGGCACCGCAGCCGCAGCGGGCTTCGTCGGCCACTGCGCAGTCGCTGCTGTGGCAGATGCCGGCGCAGGCGGTCGCGGTGGAGGAGGGCGCTGCCAGTTGGACGTACGCGCAACTGCGCGCGGCAGCCGGCCGGATCGCTGGTGCGCTCGACGCGGTGGGTGTTCAGCCCGGCGCGCATGTGGCGCTGTGTCTGCCGCGCACGTTCGCCCAGTTGGCGGCGATGGCCGCGGTGTGGCATCGCGGTGCGGCGTGGCTGCCATTGGATCCTCAGCATCCGGATGCGCGGCAGATTGCCGTACTCGATGACAGCGGGGCGCGTGTCGTGGTCGGATGGGGCGCGGCGCCGGCTTGGATGCCGGCGTCGGTGCGCTGGCTCGATGCGGAGTCGGTTCTCGACGCTGTTTCGGCGTATGAAGAGCCGCCGCGCGTCGATGTCGAGGCGGATACGCCGGCTTATCTGATCTACACCTCAGGCTCGACTGGAACACCCAAGGGCGTGGTGGTCAGCCAAGGCAATCTGGCGCATTACGTCGCTGGTGTGCTGCCCGTGCTGGATCTGGGCGAAGACGCATCGCTGGCGACGTTGTCCACGGTTGCGGCGGACTTGGGTTTCACCGCGCTGTTCGGCGCGCTGCTCAGCGGACGTCGGGTGCGGTTGTTGCCGGCGGAGCTGGCGTTCGATGCTCAGGCTCTGGCCGCACATCTGCAAGCGCATCCGGTAGATTGCCTGAAGATCGTGCCCTCGCATCTGGCCGGCCTGCTGGCGGCTGGCGGCGGTACGGCCGTATTGCCACGCAAGTGTTTGGTTACTGGCGGCGAAGCCTTGACCGGCGCCCTGGTCCAGCAAGTGCGCGCACTCGCGCCGACCTTGCGGATCGTCAATCACTACGGCCCGACCGAAACTACCGTCGGCATTCTGACCTGCACCGTGCCGGACGAGTGGCCAGTTGAGCAGGGCGTGCCGGTCGGCTATCCGCTGGCGGGCAACGAAGCCTGGGTTCTGGACCGGTTTGGCTTACCGGCACCGGTGGGCGTCGCCGGCGAGTTGTACCTGGGCGGCGGTAACCTGTCGCTGGGTTATTGGCAGCGCGCCGAACAAACCGCCGAGCGATTCGTTGCGCACCCGTTCGCGCCGGGTCGGTTGCTGTACCGCAGCGGCGATCTGGCTCGACTCGATAGCGAAGGCCGGATTGTGTACCTCGGCCGCGGCGATCATCAGGTCAAGATCCGCGGTTACCGCGTCGAACTGGGCGAAGTCGAACAGGTGCTGGCGCAGTTGCCCGGTGTCGAAGTCGCGGCAGTGCTGGCCTTGCCGGGCGCCAATGGCGTGCTGCAACTGGGTGCCTGCGTACAGGGTTCGCTGGAGGGTGTCGCCGAAGCCTTGGCGCAACGACTGCCGGAATACCTGTGTCCGACCCGTTGGCGTGCAGTCGAATCGATGCCTCGCCTGGGCAACGGCAAGATCGATCGACAGGCGCTGGCCGAGTTGCTGCAGCAGGAGGATACCGATTCTTCGCCCGAAGTCATCGACGAAACACCAGTCAACGAAGTGCTGCGCGAGCTGTGGCAGAAGCTACTGGGCCGCGAGCACATCGGCGCCCACGATAACTTCTTCGCCTTGGGCGGCGACTCGATCCTGAGCTTGCAGTTGGTCGCGCGCGCACGCCAAGCCGGGCTGGCGCTGATGCCGCGCCAGCTGTACGACCATCCGACCCTGGCGGGACTGAGCGCGCAGGTGCAAGCGAGCTCGCCCGCACCCGCCACAGTCAAACCCGCAACCGAAGCCGAACAAAGCTTCGGCCTCACCCCGATCCAGCACTGGTTCTTCGAGCAAGCCCTCGACCAACCCGCGCACTGGAACATGTCGCTGTACCTGAAACTGCCCGGCGCGCTCGACACCGCCGCCTTCGCTGCGGCGCTGGCCGATGTCGCCGCCGCGCATCCGATGCTGCGTGCGCGCTTCCAGCGCGATGCAGCGGGACAGTGGCAGCAAACCCTCGGCGAATGGCAGGCGGACCGCTTCGCCCATCGCGAAGCCGATGCCGGACAACGCGAAGACCTGTTGGCGCAGTGGCAGGCCGGCTTGAGCTTCGACGACGCGCTGCTGCGGGTATTGGCGCTGTCGGATCCGCAGGACGGCGACACCCGGGTGCTGTTCGCCGCGCATCACTTGCTGGTCGATGCTGTGTCGTGGGGCGTCATCGTCGACGATCTGCAACACGCCTATGCCGAGCGTCGCGCCGGCCGCTCGCCGGCGCTGACCGCGGAAGCCTGCGGTTTCGGCGCCTGGCAGGCTGCGCTGCAGCAGTTGCCGGCGGCGACACTGGACGGTTGGCGCAGTTACTGGCGCGCCCAGGCCGCCGATGTCGAAGCCATCGCTCTGCCGTGGCAGGACAGCGAAAACCGCTATGCGGACACCGTCCATCTGCACGACCGGCTCGAGCGCGACTGGACCGCGCGTCTGCTGACCCAGACCGCCCGCGCCTACGGCAACGAACCGCAAGAAGTGTTTTTGACGGCGTTGGCCCTTGCACTGCGCGACGGCGGCGACGCGGCCACGCTGTGGGTCGAGATGGAAGGCCACGGCCGCGACGATCTCGGCGCGGGTCTGGATCTTTCGCGCACGGTCGGCTGGTTCACCGCGCGCTATCCGTTGGCGCTGCAGCTTCCCGCGGGCGAAGACCTCGGCGCCGCGCTGCGCGCGACCAAGGATCGGGTGCGCGCGGTGCCCGACAGCGGCCTGGGTTTCGGCGTGCTGCGCTATCTGCACGGCGAACTCGCCGAGCTGCCGGTGCCGCAAGTTTGTTTCAACTACCTCGGCCAGTTGCGCGCCGGCGAGCGCGACGGCTGGGCCTTGTGCGAGGAGCCCGACGGCGGCGGTCGCGCCGGCGGCAACCGGCGTCGCCACTTGCTCGATGTCAACGCGATGCTGGTCGACGGCGAGCTGCGCCTGGATTGGGCGTGGCCGCAAGACGCCGCCAGCCGTGAGGCGATGCAAGCGCTGAGCCGGCGCTATCTGGCGGTGCTGCGCGAACTGATCGCCTGCTTGCAGACGGCCGAACCGCGGCCGACGCTCGCCGACCTGCCGCTGGCCGGACTCGACAACGCACAACTGGACGCCTTGCTGGCCCAGCATCCGCAGACGCAGGATGTTTATCCGTTGGCGCCGCTGCAGGAAGGCCTGTTGTTCCACAGCCTGCTCAATGCCGAGGCCGATCCCTACATCAACCAGACCACGGTGGCGCTGCACGGCGCGCTCGACCGCGAAGCCTTCGTCGCCGCGTGGCAGCAAGTGCTGGAACGGCATCCGATCCTGCGTAGCGGCTTCGCGGTACAGGGGCTGCCGTCGCCGCGGCAGCTGCCACATCGGCAAGTGTCGGTGCCACTGGCCGAGCAGGACTGGAGCGGGCTCGAACCGGCCCAGGCGCGTTCGCGTCTGAGCGAACTGCAAGCCCAGCAGCGCGAAGCTGGTTTCGACCTCGCCGCGCCGCCGCTGATGCGGCTCGCGCTGCTGCGACGCAGTGCGGACGAACATTGGCTGGTATGGACCCGTCATCATCTGATCGTCGATGGCTGGAGTTCGGCGCTGCTGCTCGACGAGGTCTGGCGTCTGTACGCGGCGCTACGCGAATCGCGCACGCCGCAACTACCGGCCGCGCCGCCGTTCCGCGATTACCTGCACTGGCTGCGCGGGCAGGACGAAGCGGCTGCGCGCGCGTTCTGGCGCGAACAATTGACTGGCCTGGAGCCGGCCGCATTGCCCGAAGCCACCGAGCCGGCCGAGGGCTACGCGTCGTCGACGCGCCGCTTCGATCTCACGGCTGCATCGGCCTGGGCGCAGAGCCACGGCCTGACCGCCAATTCGCTGTTGCAGGGCGCGCTGGCCTTGGTGCTTCAGCGTTACTACGGCCGCGACGACTTCGCTCTCGGCATCACCATCGCCGGGCGTCCGCCCGAGCTGGCCGGGGTCGAGCGCATGCTCGGCGTGTTCATCAACAGCGTTCCGCTGCGCGTAGCGCCGACCGGCGAAGCGGCGCCGGCGCCGTGGTTGCAGGCCTTGCAGCGGCGCAATCTCGATCTGCGTACGCACGGCTATCTGCCGCTGGCGCAGATCCAGCGCGCCGGAGCCGCCGATGCCGTATCGCCGTTCGATGTCCTGCTGGTGTTCGAGAACCTGCCCACGGAATCGCGCGAGGAACGCTCCGGCATGCGCATCGAGGAGCTCGATCATCGCGCCCACAGCAACTATCCCTTGATGCTGACCGCGATACCCGACGCGGGCGGGTTGCGGATCGAAGCCGCGCTCGATCGCAGCAAGCTCGATGGCTGGCTGGTCGAGCAGATGCTGGACGATCTCGATTTCGTGCTGCAGCAACTGCCGACGCTGCAGCGCTTCGATGCGCTGCCGTTGCTGCCGTCGCAGACACGTTCGGCGGCTTGGACCTCGCGCGAACGTTACGCGTGCACCGGCAGTTTGGTTTCGCGCTTCGCCGATGTCGCCCAACGCCATCCCGCACGCATCGCGGTTTCGGCCGAAGACGGCGAACTCGATTACGCCGCGCTCGACCGCCGTTCTTCGCAACTGGCGGCGCTGTTGATCCGCCAGGGTGCGGGGCCGGGCCAGCGAGTCGGCCTGTGCTTGCCGCGCGGCTGCGATCTGCTGGTCGCCTTGCTGGCGATCCTCAAGACCGGAGCCGCCTACGTTCCGGTCGATCCGCAGGCGCCCGCGGCGAGGCGCGGCTTCATCCTCGAAGACAGCGGCGTCTGCCTCAGCGTCAGCCAGCGAGCGCTGGCGATCGAACTGCCCGGAACCGCGCTGTGCCTGGACGATCCGTTCACCCAAGCGCAACTGGATGCGGTGGAGCCGGGGGAACTGCCGGACGTTCCGGTCGACGCGCCGGCGTACCTGATCTACACCTCCGGCTCAACCGGCACGCCCAAGGGCGTGGTCGTCACCCATCGCAACGTCGAGCGTTTGTTTACCGCGGCGACGCAGACCAATCGTTTCAGCTTCGACGAACACGACGTCTGGAGCCTGTTCCACTCCCATGCCTTCGACTTCGCGGTATGGGAGCTGTGGGGCGCCTGGCTGTACGGCGGCCGTGCGGTGCTGGTGCCGGAAGCGGTATGCCGTCAGCCCGATGCCTTCCTCGATCTGCTGGCCGAACACGGCGTCACCGTGCTCAATCAAACGCCGTCGGCGTTTTACGCCTTGCAATCGCAGGCGATGCGACGCGACATCGCGCTCAGGGTCAGAACCGTGGTGTTCGGCGGCGAAGCGCTGGAACCTTCACGCTTGCAGGCCTGGCGCGAGCGTTATCTGCAGGCCGAGCTGGTCAACATGTACGGCATCACTGAAACGACGGTACACGTCAGCTTCCATCGCCTCAGCGACGAAGACCTGCAAAGCCCCGCCAGCCGCATCGGAAGCGCGCTGCCGGATCTGGCCGTGCACGTGCTCGACAGTACCGGCCAGCCGGTGCCGCTGGGTGTAGTCGGCGAACTGGTGGTCGAAGGCGACGGCGTCGCGCAAGGCTACTGGCAACGGCCGGAACTGACCGCCGAACGTTTCGTCGAGCGCGACGGCCAACGCCGCTACCGCTCCGGCGACCTCGGCCGTTACCGCGCCGACGGCTCGCTCGAATACCGCGGCCGCGGCGACGATCAGGTCAAGCTGCGTGGCTACCGCATCGAACCGGGCGAGATCGCAGCGAAACTGGCGTCGCTGCCGCAAGTCGCGGACGCCGCGGTCACCGTCGAAGGGCAGGGCGAAGGCGCCTGGCTGATGGGCTATGTGGTCGCCGCAGATGGCGCCGAACCCGATCCGCAATCGCTACGCGAAGCGCTGCGTGCGCTGCTGCCGGACTACATGCTGCCGCGCCTGATCCAACTGCTCCCGGCCCTGCCACTGACCGCCAACGGCAAGCTCGACCGCAAGGCTTTGCCCAAGCCGGAAACGCAAGACCGCGACGAAGGCGCGCTCGAATCGGCCAGCGAGCGACGCCTGGCCGAACTGTGGCGGCAGCTGCTCGGCGGCGAATTGCCGGGCCGCGGCGCGCACTTCTTCGCCCGCGGCGGCCACTCGCTGCTGGTGGTGCGCCTGGCCGAAGCCATCCGCGCCGAGTTCGCGCTCGCCGTGCCGCTCAAATCCCTGTTCGAGCAGCCGCGGCTGGCCGACCAGGCCGCCTTGCTCGACGCACTGGCCGCGCCGGAACCGGCGGCCGAACGCGCGGACGACACCTGGGAAAGCTTCGAACTATGAGCGCCTCGCAATTGCTGATCGACCTGCGCCGCCAAGGCGTGCGCCTGAGCCTGGCCGACGGCCGCCTGCAGGTGCAGGCGCCGGCCGGCGTGCTGACGCCGGCGCTGCGCGACCGGCTCAAGGCGCATCGCGACGAACTGACCGATCTGCTCGCCGCCAACGACCCGGCCGCCGCGGCGGGCGACCCGTCGATTCCGCGTCTGCACGACCGCCAGGACGCGATCCTGTCGCCGGCGCAGCAGCGTCTGTGGCTGCTGCAGCAGCTGGAATCCGACCCGGCGCTGTACCTGATCCCGGCGGCGCTGGAGCTGCGCGGCTCGCTCGATCCCGACGCGGTGCGGCGCAGCATCGAAGCGCTGATGCGGCGGCACGAGGTCTTGCGCACGGCATTCCGCGAAATCGACGGCGACGTGCGTGCGCACCGATTGGAGACCTGGCCGGAGCGCCTGCATTGGCTCGATCTCGAACAGGTCGCCGACCCCGAAGCGGAACTGGCGCAGGCCATCGCCGCGGCCTGCGCCGACCCGATCGAGCTGGAACGCGAGCCGATGCTGCGCGTGCATGCGTTCCGCTTGGGGCCGCAGCGCCATGTGTTGCTGCTGCTGTTGCATCACATCGCCGGCGATGCGCAGTCGATGGCAGTGCTCACCCGCGAGTTCGCCCAGGCTTACGCCGCCTGCCTGGACGGCGGCGAACCCGACTGGGCGCCGTTGCCGCTGCAATACGCCGACTACGCGCACTGGCAACGCGAGCGCCGCGACGCGGGCGGGCTCGATGCCAGCCGCGACTGGTGGGTGCAACGCCTGGACGGGCTGGCGCCGCTGCATTCGCTGATTACCGACCATGCGCGCCCGGAACGGCTCGGCAACGCAGGTGCGAGCTTGAGCGTGCGCCTGGACGCGCAAGAGCGCGCCGCGGTGCAGGGTTTGGCCCAGGCTCACGACGCCACCGTCTTCGTGGTACTGCAGGCGGCGTTCGCGCTGCTGCTCAAGCGTCACGGCGATCACGCCGACGTCGCCTTCGCCACGCCGGTGGCGGGCCGCGAGCATCGCGAGTTGCAGCCGCTGGTGGGTTTCTTCGTCAACACCCTGGCGATGCGCCATCAGGTCGATGAAAGCTGCTCGGTGGGCGAGTGGCTGGCCCAGGTCAAGCGCACGACCCTGGGTGCGTTCGCCCATCAGGCCCTGCCGTTCGATCAGCTGATCGAAGCGGTGCGGCCGGCGCGCAGCCTCAGCCACGCGCCGCTGTTGCAGATCATGCTGTCCTACCAGCGCCGCGAAGGCGACGGGCTGCGCCTGCCGGGCCTGGACGTGCGGCCGTGGCCGCTGCCGCAGGCCGGCAGCAAGTTCGAACTGTCGCTGGACGCGCTCGACAGCGACGACGGCATCGAACTGAGCCTGGAGTACAACACCGAACTGTTCGCGCCGGCGCGCATCGGCGCCATGGCGGCGCAACTGCGGCAGCTGCTGGCGCAGATGTGCGCAGGCGGCGACGCGCCGTTGAGCGCGCTGGACATGCTCGACGCCGCGCAGCGGCAGACGCTGCGCGGCTGGGAAGGCGAGGTGCGGCTGCGCGGCGAGCGCCCGGTCCTGTGCGAGATCGTCGAACGCGCCGAACGCGCGCCCGACGCGGTCGCGCTGGTCGACGGCGCATCGTCCCTGACTTATCGCCAGCTGCTGCAGCGCGTAGCCACCATTGCTGCGGCCCTGGCCGCGCACGGCGTGGGCGCCGGCGACCTGGTGGCGCTGCGGCTGCCGCGCAGCGCCGCGGCGATCGAGTGTGTGCTGGCCTGCCACTGGCTCGGCGCGGGCTACGTGCCGCTGGATACGGCGCTGTCGCCAGAGCGCTGCGAGTTCGTCCTTACCGATGCAGGTTGCCGGCTGCTGATCGCCGCCGCGCCGGTCGGGGACACAGCCTGGGTCGCGCCGGAGGTTCTGGTCGCGACGACGCCCGTCGCGCCCATGCCGCGGCAACAGTCGTTGGCCCTACCGGCCTACGTGATCTACACCTCCGGTTCGACCGGACGGCCCAAGGGCGTGCGCATCTCGCAGCGCAATCTCGCCGGCTACGTGCGCGCTGCGGCGCAGCAGTACCGTATCGAACCGCACGACCGCGTGCTGCAATTCGCTTCGCTGTCGTTCGACATCAGCGTCGAGGAGATCTTCTGCGCGCTGGCCGCCGGTGCCGCCCTGGTGCTGCGCGACGAGGAATGCGTGGCCGGCCCGGCCGGCTTCGCCGGCTTCGTTGCCGCGCAGCGGATTACCGCGGCCTCGTTGCCGACTGCGTTCTGGCATGTGCTGTGTGGCGATCCAGCCGTCGCGGTGCCGGCCGACAGCCCGCTGCGCTTGTTGTTGATCGGCGGCGAAGCCGCGCGCGCCGATTGCGTGCGCGCCTGGCGCCGTGCGGTCGGTACGCGCTTGCGCCTGCTCAATACCTACGGCCCGACCGAAGCGACTGTGGCGGCCACGTGGTCCGAACTCGGCGCGGACGGGGAGGTTCGCATCGGCCGTCCTTACGCGAACGCGCGTTGCCTGGTGTTGCAGGGCGAGGTGCGCGTGCCCGAGGGCGCGCCGGGCGAACTGGTGCTGGCGGGCGAGGGTGTCGGCGAGGGTTACATCGGCCATGCCGCCGCGAGCGCGACCGGCTTCGCCGAGTTCCAGGGCGAGCGCGTCTACCGCACCGGCGACCGCGTGCGCTGGCGCGAGGGCGAGCTGCAATTCCTCGGCCGCCGCGACGATCAGGCCAAGGTTCATGGCTTCCGGGTCGAGCCCGGCGAAATCGAACCGGCGCTGCGCGCCCTCGACGGCGTCGCCGACGCCTGCGTGCTGTGCCTGCGCGATCCGGCCGGCGAGAACCGTCTGGTCGCCTATTGGCAGAGCGACGCCGACGACGCGCCCGACGAGGCCGCCTTGCGCGCCGCGCTCGCGCGCGAGCTGCCGTTCTATCTGCTGCCGAGCCGCTTCGTGCACCTGTCGCGGCTGCCGTTGAACGTCAACGGCAAGCTCGACCGCCGCGCTTTGCCGGCGCCGAATTGGAACGCCGCGCCCGCAGCGCCGGCGGCGCCGCTGAGCGAGCGCGAAACCACGCTGCTGGCGCTGTTCCGCGAAGTGCTGGGCCAGCCCGGATTCGGCCCCGACGAGGATTTCTTCGCCGCCGGCGGCCACTCCCTGGCGGCGGCGCGGTTGGCCGGCCTGGTCCGCACCCGCCTGCAGCGGGCGCTGCCGCTGCGTCAGTTGTTCGCTGCGGCGAACGTGCGCGCCCTGGCCGCGGCGCTGGAACAGGCCGAGGTCGAAACCACGGCGCCGCAACGGCTGTCGCGCGCGCAGCGGTTGCCGCTGTCGTCCGCGCAACGCCGGCTTTGGTTCCTGCAACAGCTCGACGCCGCCTCGCCGAGCTACAACATGCCGGGCGCGTGGCGGATCGAAGGCGCGCTCGACCCGGCCGCGCTGCGCGAGGCGTTCGCCCGCCTGCTGGCGCGGCACGAGGCGCTGCACAGCCGCATCGCCAGCGATGCCGGCGCGCCGTATGCGCTGCCCGATCCGCAGGCCGCGCTGCCGTGGCGCGAGCTCGATCTGTCGGCGTTGGCGCCGGCGCAGCGCGAGGCGCAGCTGCAGCAACGCCTGCACGCCAGCGCGACCGCCGCCTTCGACCTGGAACGCGAGCTGCCGCTGCGGGTGGAGCTGATCCGGCTGGGCGCGAACGAACACGCGCTGCTGGTCTGCCTGCACCACATCGCCGCCGACGGCGCCTCGCTGGGCCTGCTGATGGCGCAGGCCAATGCCGCCTATCGCGCCGCGCTGCACGGCCTGAGCGAAGACGAGGGCGCCTCGCGCCTGCATTACGCCGACTTCGCCGACTGGCAACAGCGCCGGCTCACCCCCGAACGCGAACAAGGCTTACTGGAGTACTGGCGCGAACGCCTGTCCGGCGCGCCGGCGGTGCATTCGCTGGCGCTGGACTACGAGCGGCCCGAACGCCCCGACCACCGCGGCGGCCACCACGCCTTCGCGCTGCCGGCGACGCTGGTGGCGCGGCTCGACGCGCTGGCGCGCGACTGCGGCGTCACCGCCTTCCTGTTGCTCAAGAGCGCGTTCGCGCTGGTGCTGGCGCGCTATTCGGACAACGACGACATCGTCCTGGGCACGCCGGTGTCCGGCCGCGAGCGCGCCGAGTTCGAGCACACCATCGGCTTCTTCGCCAACACCCTGGTGCTGCGCGAAACCGTCGAGCGCGGGCGCAGCCTGCCCGAATCGCTGCGCGCCGGTCGCGCGGCGTATCTGGCCGATTTCGATCATCAGGCGCAGCCGTTCGACACATTGGTCGAGGCGCTGGGGCTGGCCGGGCAGGGCGGGCCCTCGCCGTTGTTCCAGATCCTGTTCGCCGTGCACGAGGACGCCGCCGCGCTGGAACTGCCCGATGCGCGCCTGCACCCGCTCGACAGCGGCAGCGGCACGGCCAAGTTCGACCTGAGCCTGCACCTGACCCGCCGCGACGGCGGCTTGCACGGCCAGTTCGAGTTCGCCGCGGCCTTGCTGCGCGAGGACACCGTGCGCAGCCTCGGCGATTCGCTGGCGGCGCTGCTCGCCGACCTGGTCGAGCGTCCCGACGCGCCCGCCGGCGAACTCGCGCTGGCACCAGCGGCGGCGCCGCAGCCGATGCAGGCCGCAGCGGAGATCGCCCACGCGGATCTGTGGAGCTGGTTCGAGCGCAGCGCGCAGACCCACGCGCACGCGATCGCGCTCGAACACGGCGCGGTGCAGGTCGACTACGCCGAACTCGCAGCACGCGCGCGCCATTGCGCCGATTACCTGCACGCGCACGGCGTGCGCGCCGGCGACCGGGTCGGCCTGTGCCTGGCGCGCGGCTGCGCGCCGGCGATCGCCATCCTCGCCTGTCTGCGCCTGGGCGCGGCCTATGTGCCGCTGGATCCGGCGTACCCGAGCGAACGCCTGCTGCGCATCGCCGCCGAAGCGCAGTTGCGCTGCATCCTGGCCGATGCGGCAGGCGCGGACGCGCTGGCCGGCGCCGACGCGCCGCGGCTGCCGATGCCCGCGGCCGACGCGGATTTCGCGCCGGCGCCTGCGGCCGCGATCGATCCCGACAGCGCGGCCTACGTGCTCTACACCTCCGGCTCGACCGGCACGCCCAAGGGCGTGGTCCTGCCGCATCGCGCCCTTACCCAGTTGCTGGCCGCGCAGGTCGCCGACCAACCCCTGTTCGGCGAAACCCTGGCCACGCTGCAGTTCACCTCGTTGAACTTCGACGTCTCGTTCCAGGAAATCTTCACCGCGCTGGCCAGCGGCTCGCGCCTGGTCCTGGTTGACGAGACGCAGCGCCAGGATCTGCCGGCGCTGGTCGAACTGATCCGCGCACGCGGCGTGCAGCGCCTGTTCCTGCCGGTGGCGGTGCTGACCTTGCTGCCGATGCTGGCGAGCGAGCCCTTGCCGCAGCTGCGCCTGGTCGCAGTCGCCGGCGAAGCGCTGTCGATCTCGCCGGCCTTGCGCAGTTTCTTCGCCGCGCATCCGCAGTGCCGTCTGGTCAATCACTACGGCCCGACCGAGACCCACGTGGTCACCGCGCACACCCTCGCCGCGGATCCGCTGCGCTGGCCGGCGCGGCCGCCGATCGGCCGGCCGCTGGCGAACCTGCGCCTGAGCGTACGCGACGCGCGCGGCGCGGCTGTGCCGCAGGGCGCGATCGGCGAGCTGTACGTGGCAGGGCCGGCGCTGGCCGCGGGTTATCTGGGGCGGCCGGACCTGACCGCGGAGCGCTTCATCGTCGATGCCGACGGCGAACGCGCCTACCGCACCGGCGACCGTGTGCGTCTGGGCGGCGACGGCGAGTTGCATTACCTCTCGCGCGGCGATGGCCAGATCAAGCTGCGCGGTTTCCGCATCGAGACCGGCGAAGTCGCCGCGCAGTTGCAGGCCGTGCCCGGCGTGCGCGCCGCCGCGGTGGACTTGCGCAGCGATCCCGCCGGCGAGCCGCGCCTGGTCGCCTGGCTGGCCAGCGACGAAGACGCCGCCGCATTGAGCGAGCGCGCGCAGCAGCGCCTGGAGCGCAGCCTGCCGGCGTTCATGCGCCCGCAGGCCTATGCCGTGCTCGCGCGTCTGCCGCTGACCGTCAACGGCAAGCTCGACCGCGCCGCGTTGCCGGCGCCGGACTGGCAACGCGAACCGAGCGCAGCGCAGCCCGCGCAGACCGCGACCGAAGCGGCGCTGCTGGAACTGTGGCGCGAGCTGCTCGGCAACGACCGGCTCGGCGTCACCGATCATTTCTTCGCCCACGGCGGTCATTCGCTGCTCGCCGTGCGCCTGCTGGCGCGGGTGCGCGAGCGCTTCGCCCATGCGCCGCCGCTGGCGGCGATCTTCGCCGCGCCGACAGTGCGCGCGCTGGCCGCACGCATCGACGCCGACGCCGCCGCCGGCGGATCTGCGCATGGGCCGGTCGCGGCCGACCGCTCCGGCGAACTGCCGTTGTCGTTCGGCCAGTCGCGCTTGTGGGCGCTGGAGCGCTTGACCGGCGGCGCCGCCGACTACCTGATTCCGGCGGTGGTGGAACTGCGCGGCGAACTCGACACCGCGCGGCTGCTGGCGGCGTTCGACGCGGTGTGCGCGCGCCACGAAGTCCTGCGCAGCCGCTTCGGCGAACGCGACGGCGAAGGCTGGCAGGCGGTGCGGCCGGCCGAACCCGGCGCCGGCTGGATCGAAGAGGCCAGCGACTGGAGCGAGGACGCCTGCCGCGAACGCGTCACGGCGCTGGCCGGGCGCGCGTTCGATCTAGCCGAAGAGCCGCTTTTGCGCGTCGCCTTGCTGCGCCGCGCCGCCGACCGCCATGTATTGGTGTTGGTGCTGCACCATATCGTCGCCGATGCCGCCTCGCTGCCGATCCTGCTGGCCGACCTGCAAGCGGCCTACGCCGAACCGGCGCAAGCGCTGCCGGGCTTGCCGCTGCAATACGGCGATTACGCGCTGTGGCAGCGCGAGCGCGCAGGGCAGGCGGCCGCAACCCAGGAACTGGCGTGGTGGCGCGAGCGCCTGCACGGCCTGCCGACGGTGCACGGCCTGCCGCTGGATCGGCCGCGCCCGCCGCAACGCTCCTACGCAGGCGCGACCCTGCGCCAGCCCTTGGCGCCGGCGCTGATGGCGCGGCTGGACGCGCTCGCCGCGCAGCACCGGGTCAGCCGCTACGTATTGCTGCAAGCGGTGTTCGTGCTGTGGCTGCATCATTTCAGCGAGGCCGAGGACATCGTGTTGGGCACGCCGTCGGCGGCGCGCGACCATGCCGGCCTGGACGGCATGATCGGCTTCTTCGTCGACACCCTGGTGCTGCGCCACCGCGCCGAGCCGTCGATGCGTTTCGACCGGCTGCTGGCCGAAGTGGCCGGCACGGTGACCGACGCGCTGGCGCATCAGGACACCCCGTTCGAGCATCTGGTCGACGCGTTGCGGCCGCCGCGCGGGCTGGCCCACAACCCGCTGTTCCAGATCATGTTCTCGGCGCAGCGCGCACAGCCGCTGCGGCTGTCGCTGCCGGGCATCGAAGCGCGCGCGCTCGACGCGCCCAGCCGCAGCGCCAAGTTCGACCTGTCGCTGGACGTCAACGAACTCGAAGACGGCTGCGTGGCGTTCTGGGAATACGCCACCGACTTGTTCGACGCCGGTAGCGTGGACCAGTTCGCCGCGCACTATCTGCGTCTGCTCGAGGCGGTGGCGCTAGCGCCGGAGCGGACCCTGGCCGAGATGGCCCGGGTCGAAGAAACCTGGCCGGACGCACCGGCGGCAACACCCGTCACCGTCGCTGCGCGCATTCGCGAACACGTGCGGCGCACGCCGCAGGCGCTGGCGGTCGAAGACGGCGCGGTACGCCTGGATTACCGCAGCCTGTGGCGCCGCGCCGGCGCGCTGGCCCGATGCCTGCCGCGCGACGGCAGTCCGGTCGCGGTGCTGGCGCCGCGTGGCTGGCAATCCGTCGTCGCCGAGCTGGCCGCGTGGCGCGCTTCGCGCCCGTTCCTGCCGCTGGATCCGGCGCACCCGGCCGCGCACCTGCAGGCGATCGCCGCCGATGCCGGCGCCGGCGCGTTGCTGCGCCAGACCGGTTTCGAACTCGATCTGGCGCTGCCGGCCTGGGACATCGACGCGGCCAGCGTGGACGACGCGGACGACGGCGACGAGACATTGCCGGACGCCGCCGACATCGCCTACCTGATCTACACCTCCGGCTCGACCGGCGCGCCCAAGGGCGTGGTGATCGGCCACGACAATCTCGCTGCCTACGTCGATGCGGCCGGCGCGGTCTACGCGCTCGGCGCCGACGACCGCGTGCTGCAACTGGCCTCGCCCGGTTTCGACATCGCGATCGAAGAAACCCTGGTCAGCCTGGCCCACGGCGCGACGGTGGTGGTCGCCGGCCCGCAGTTCCTGGCCGAGGCCAGCGGTTTCTGCGCGGCGCTGGCGGCGCAGGCGATCAGCGTGACCAGCTTGCCGACCGCGATGTGGAACGTACTGGCCGAAACCGCGCAGGGCGCGGCGCCGCCGGCATGCTGGCGGCTGTGCGTGCTCGGCGGCGAAAGCCTGCAGCCGGGCCTGCTCGCGCAATGGCGCCGGCATATCGCGCACGGCCCGCAGTTGATCAACACCTATGGCCCGACCGAGACCACGGTGGTGGCCAGCCATTACCGGCTCGGCGACGACGGCCGCGTCGCTATCGGCCGCGCGCTCGGCGACACCCGCCTGAGCGTGCGCCGCGACGGTTGGCCGGTGGCGCAGGGCCTGTCCGGCGAACTGGTGATCGGCGGCGCCGGCGTCGGCCGCGGTTATCACGGCCAACCGCAGTTGAGCGCGCAAGCGTTCTTCGAGGCCGATGGACAGCGCTGGTATCGCAGCGGCGACCGGGTGCGTTGGGGCGGCGACGGCCAGCTCGAATTCCTCGGCCGCAGCGATCATCAGCTCAAGCTGCGCGGTTATCGGGTCGATCCGGAGCAGGTCGGCGCGGTCCTGGCCGGCCATCCCGCGCTGCGCCAGGCGGTGGTGGTCGCGGTGCGGCCGGCGCAGGCCGAGGCGTATCTGGCCGCGTATGTGGTCGCGGCCGATGCCGGCGCTGCGGCTACGCCGCCCGAGTTGCGCCAATGGCTGGGCGCGCGACTGCCGGACTACATGCTGCCCGAGGCCTGGTTGGCCGTGTCCGAGCTGCCGCTGACCGTCAACGGCAAGCTCGACCGCAAACGCCTGCCCGAGGCGCCGCGCCTGGCCGCCTCGATCGGCGCGGCTGCGCCGGTGGCGCCGCGCAACGACTGCGAGCGCGAGCTGGCGGCGATCTGGTGCGAGCTGCTGCGCCTGCCGCAGGTCGGGGTCGAAGACGATTTCTTCGCCCTCGGCGGCAATTCGCTCGGCGCGATCCGGCTCAAGGCGCGGGTCGAGTCGCGTTTCAACGTGGAACTGGAACTGGCCGGGCTGTTCTCGCGCCCGACCATCGCCGCACTGGCCGAGCGCATCGCCGCCGCCGGCCAGCGCATCGCCGCCGACGACATCGGCTTCCTCAACGATCTGCTGGACGAACTGGAATGACCGCTGCTTCCGAACTGCGCGCCATCGCCGAACGCGCGATCAACCTGCCGACGCAGAAGCAGGACCTGTTCCTGGCGCGCCTGGACGAGCGCGGGCTCGACGCGGCGCTGCTGCCGATCGTCGCGCGCGCCGACGCGGACGCGGCCACGCCGCTGTCGTTCGCCCAGCGCCGCATGTACCTGGTCGAGCGGATGTCCGCGCACGCGCTGTACAACCTGGCCTCGGGCCTGGAGCTGCACGGCGACCTGGACGTGGAGGCGCTGCGGCAGGCGCTGGAGCTGATCGTCGGGCGCCATGCGGTGCTGCGCACGGTCTATCGCGAAGTCGACGGAATTCCGCAGCAGCAGGTGCTGGCGCACGCTCCGCTGGCGTTGCAAGAACGCACACTGCACGGCGACGCGGAGCCGCAACTGCGCGAACGATTGCAAGCGATGGAAGCGCAGCGCTTCGCGCTCGACGCCGAAGCGCCGCTGCGGATCGAGCTGTACCGGCTCGGCGAGCGCCGCTGGGCGCTGCTGTGGTGCGTGCACCACATCGCCTTCGACGCCTGGTCCGAGGGCGTGTTGCAGAGCGAACTGGTGCAGGCCTACTCGGCCCTGGCCGAGGGTCGTACGCCGACGCTGGCGCAGCTGGCCGCGCAGTACGCCGATTACGCCGCGTGGGAAGCGCTGTGGCAGCGCAGCGCCAGCTTCCGCCGCCACAGCGATTATTGGCGCGATGCGCTGGCGGGCGTGCCCGACCAGTTGGCGCTGCCGTTCGACCAAGCCCGGCCCGCGACGCAAGCGCGCGGTCACGCCGGCGCCGAAGCGCGCCTTACGCTGCCGGCGGCGTTGACCCGGCGGTTGTCCGGCTTGACCGCCAATCTGCTGCCGGGCCGCGAGACCACGCTGTACACCTTGCTGCAGACCGCATTCGGCTGGCTGCTGGCGCGTTACGGAAACACCGACGATCTGTGCATGGCGACCTCGATCGCCAATCGCCGCCGCGCCGAACTCGAACCGCTGATCGGCTGCCTGGTCAACACCCTCGCGATCCGCCATCGGGTCGAGGCGTCGCTGCGTTTCGACCAAGCCGCGGCGGCCGTCGCCGACACCGTCACCGCCGCGTTCGAGCATGCCGAAGTGCCGTTCGAGCACGTGCTGGAGCGGCTGGAAATCGCCCGCGACGGCATCCGTCCGCCGCTGTGCCAAGTATTGTTCGTGCTGCAGAACGTGCCCGATGCCGGCGCCCTGGCCTTGCCCGGGCTGAGCATCGCGCCGCTGGCGCAGGACCAGCGGCTGGCGCGCTTCGACCTGAGCCTGCGCATCGCCGAGCGCCGCGACGACGAGCATCTGGGGCTGCATCTGGAATACAGCACCGAGCTGTTCCAGGCGGCCACGGCCGAGCGTTTGCTGCGGGATTTCGAAGCGGTGCTGGAGCAGGTTTGCGCGACGCCGCAGATCCGTTTCGGCGAGGTGGCGCTGGGCGACGAGTCGCGCGTTGCGGCAGTCCAGCCTTTGCCGGGCGCCACCGCACAGGCGTTGCTGTGGCAGATGCCGGCGCAGGCGATCGCAGTGGAGGAGGGCGGTGCCAGTTGGACGTACGCGCAACTGCGCGCGGCAGCCGGCCGGATCGCCGGCGCGCTCGACGCGGCGGGTGTTCAGTCCGGCGCGCATGTGGCGCTGTGTCTGCCGCGCACGTTCGCCCAGTTGGCGGCGATGGCCGCGGTGTGGCATCGCGGTGCGGCGTGGTTGCCGTTGGATCCTCAGCATCCGGATGCGCGGCAGATTGCCGTACTCGATGACAGCGGGGCGCGTGTCGTGGTCGGATGGGGCGCGGCGCCGGCATGGGTGCCGGCGTCGGTGCCGGCGTCGGTGCATTGGCTCGATGCCGAAGCGATATTGGATGAGAGCGCATCGCATCACGCGGAACCGCCGCGTGTCGATGTCGAGGCGGATACGCCGGCTTACCTGATCTACACCTCAGGCTCGACTGGAACACCCAAGGGCGTGGTGGTCAGTCAGGGCAATCTGGCGCATTACGTCGCTGGTGTGCTGCCCGTTCTGGATCTGGGCGAAGACGCATCGCTGGCAACGCTGTCCACGGTCGCAGCCGATTTGGGTTTCACCGCGCTGTTCGGCGCGCTGCTCAGCGGCCACCGGGTGCGCTTGCTGCCGGCGGAACTGGCGTCCGATGCGCAGGCTCTTGCCGCGCATCTGCAAGCGCATCCAGTGGATTGCCTGAAGATCGTGCCTTCGCATCTGGCCGGCCTGTTGGCGGCCAGCGGTGGTTCTTCGGTACTGCCACGCAAGTGTTTGGTTACTGGCGGCGAAGCCTTGACCGGCGCCTTGGTCCAGCAAGTGCGCGCACTCGCGCCGACTTTGCGGATCGTCAATCACTACGGTCCGACCGAAACCACCGTCGGCATTCTGACCTGCACGGTGCCGGACGAATGGCCGGTAGAGCAGGGCGTGCCAGTCGGCCATCCGTTGGCAGGCAATGAGGCCTGGGTTCTGGACCGGTTTGGCCTGCCGGCACCGGTGGGCGTGGCCGGCGAGTTGTACCTGGGCGGCGGCAACCTGTCGCTGGGTTATTGGCAGCGCGCCGAACAGACCGTCGAGCGATTCGTTGCGCATCCGTTCGCACCGGGTCGGTTGCTGTACCGCAGCGGCGATCTGGCGCGGCTGGATGACGAAGGCCGGATCGTGTATCTCGGTCGCGGCGACCACCAGGTCAAGATCCGCGGTTACCGCGTCGAGCTCGGCGAAGTCGAACAGGTGCTGGCGCAGTTGCCCGGTGTCGAAGTCGCGGCAGTGCTGGCGTTGCCAGGCGCCAATGGCGTGCTGCAACTGGGCGCCTGCGTGCAGGGTTCGCTCGAGGGAGTCGCCGAAGCCTTGGCGCAGCGATTGCCGGAATACCTGTGTCCGACCCGTTGGCGTGCAGTCGAATCGATGCCCCGCCTGGGCAACGGAAAGATCGACCGGCAAGCGCTGGCCGAACTTTTGCAACAGCATGATACTGATGCGTCGAAGGCGGTAGCCGACGAAAGTCCGGTCAACGAGGTGCTGCGCGAGCTATGGCAGAAGCTTCTGGGCCGCGAGCACATCGGCGCCCACGATAACTTCTTCGCCTTGGGCGGCGACTCGATCCTGAGCCTGCAATTGGTCGCGCGCGCACGCCAGGCCGGGCTGGCGCTGATGCCGCGCCAGCTGTACGACCATCCGACCCTGGCGGGACTGAGCGCGCAAGTCCAAACCAGCGCGCCCGTAGCCGCGACGCCAAAACCCGAGGCCGACCAAGCCTTCGGCCTCACCCCGATCCAACACTGGTTCTTCGAGCAAACCCTCGACGAACCCGCGCACTGGAACATGTCGGTCTGCGTCCGTATCCCCGAACGCCTGCAGCCGGCGGCGCTGGAAACGGCCGTGCGCGCCGTCGTCACACGCCATCCGATGCTGCGCGCCCGCTTCGCCCGCGATACGGCCGGCAGCTGGCAGCAACGCATCGCCCCCTGGCAGCCCGCGCAGTTCGCCCACCTGGAAGCCGATGCGGCTAGCCACAGCGAATCGATGCGCGCCTGGCAGCGCAGCCTGGATCTCGGCGAGGGGCCGCTGTTCCGCGCGCTTTATCTCTGCAGCACCGACGTTGCCGACACGCGCTTGCTGCTGGTTGCGCATCACCTGCTGATCGACGGCGTGTCCTGGCGCGTACTGCTGGAAGACTTGCAACGCGCCTATCGCGAAGCGGTCGACGGCCGCACGCCGGCACTCGCGCCGCCGCCGGCCGACTTCGGCCAGTGGCAGCGGCATTTGCGCGAAGGGCTGCCGCCGCAGCGCCTGCAACAATGGCGCGACTACTGGACGCGACTCAGCCAGGACGCGCCCGCGCCGCTGCCGTTCGCCGCCAGCGCCAATCGCGAGTGCGACGCCGCCAGCGTGCACGCGCGGCTCGACCGCGCCGCCACCGCGCGGCTGTTGGGCGAAGGCCCGCTCGCGTTCCGTACGCAACCGCAGGAAGTGCTGCTGGCTGCGCTGGCGACGGCTCTGGCCGAATTCTGCGGCGGCAACGACGTGCTGATCGAACTGGAAGGCCACGGCCGCGAGCCGGTCGACAGCGAGCTCGACCTGTCGGAAACCGTCGGTTGGTTCACCAGCCGTTACCCGGCGCGTCTGCGCCTGCCCGACGGCGCCGCGCCGGCGGCGACCCTGGCGGCGGTCAAGGACCAACTGCGCGACATCCCCGATCGCGGCCTCGGCTTCGGCGTGCTGCGTTACCTGCACGGCGAACTCGCCGAGCTACCGGTGGCGCAGGTCTGCTTCAACTACCTCGGCCAGGTGCGCACGGGCGAAGGCGGCGGCTGGGACTTCGCCGGCGGCGATGACGGCGGCAGCCGCGCGCCCGGCACCCGCCGCAGCCATCTGCTCGACGTCGGCGCGATCGTCGTCGACGGCGAACTGACCGTGGACTGGACCTATCCCGCCGATGCGATCGGACGCGAGAAGATCGAGGCGCTGAGCCGCGCCTTCATCGCCGCGTTGCAGGCCCTGCTGGCGCTGGACCCGCGCCACGCCCTCGCACCGACCCGCAGCGACCTGAGCCTTGCCGCACTCGACGACACTGGCTTCGACCGCCTGATCCACCGTTACCCGGACCTGGAAGACGCTTATCCGGTCTCGCCGCTGCAACAAGGCCTGTTGTTCCATGCCCTCGACGCCGGCGAACAGCCGCTCTACATCAACCAGAGCACGGTGACGCTGGAAGGCGAGTTCGATTCGGACGCGTTCGCCGAAGCTTGGCGGCTGGCGTTGGTGCGGCATTCGATCCTGCGCACCGGTTTCGCCTGGGACGGCCTGGAGCGGCCGTTGCAGGTGGTGCGGCGCGATGCGTCGCTGGCGCTGCGCCGGCACGACCTGCGCGAGCGCGACGAGGCCGGCATCGCCGCGGCCCTGGCCGCGATCCAGGACGAAGACCGCAACACGCCGTTCGCGCTCGATGAGGTTCCGCTGATGCGGGTGCGCCTGCTGCAGTGCGCGCCGCAGCGGCATATCGTGGTGTGGACGCGTCACCACCTGATCGTCGATGGTTGGAGTTCGGCCTTGCTGATCCAGGAAGTGATGGCCGCTTACCGCACCCTGGCGCGCGGGCAGCGGCCGGCGCCGGCGGCCGCGCCGCCGTACCGCGATTACCTCGCCTGGCTGGCGCGGCAGCCGCGTTCGCGCTCGATCGCGTGGTGGTCGCAGGAACTGGCCGGGCTGGACGCGCCCGCGCGCCTGCCGGAGGCGAACGATGCGCAAGCGGGCTTCGCCCACGCGCAACGCGAGTTCGATGCGACCGCAGCAGCGGCGCTGGCCGCCGCGCATGCGGTGAGCCTGGGAACGGTGGTGCAGGCCGCGTTGGCGCTGGTGCTGCGCCACTATTACAGCCTCGACGATTTCTGCATCGGCCTGACCAGTTCCGGCCGGCCGGCCGAACTGGCCGGGGTCGAGCGCATCCTCGGTGTGTTCATCAACACCTTGCCGCTGCGCCTGCGCCTGGACCCGGCGCAGTCGCCGGGCGCATGGCTCGCGCAACTGCAACGACACGGCCTGGACCTGCGCGAGCACGAGCACTTGCCCTTGGCCGAAGTGCAGGCCCTGTCCGCGCTGCCGGGCGGCACCTCGCCGTTCGATACGCTGCTGGTGTTCGAGAATTATCCCGCCGCCGCAGGCGAGGACGGCGGCGGGTTGCGCCTGCACGAACACGAAGGCGCGGACCTGACCCATTACCCGCTGACCCTGGCGATGCTCGCCGACGGCTCCAGGCTGCACGTGCAGGCGGTGCTCGACCGCAGCAAGCTCGATGGCTGGCTGGTCGAGCAGATGCTGGACGATCTCGACTTCGTGCTGCAGCAAGTGCCGACGCTGCAACGCTTCGATGCCTTGCCATTGCTGCCGTCGCAGACGCGTTCCGCTGCCTGGACCTCGCGCGAACGTTACGCGTGCACCGGCAGTTTGGTTTCGCGCTTCGCCGATGTCGCCCAACGCCATCCCGCACGCATCGCGGTCTCGGCCGAAGACGGCGAACTCGATTACGCCGCGCTCGACCGCCGTTCCTCGCAACTGGCGACGCTGCTAATTCGCCAGGGTGCGGGCCCGGGCCAACGCGTCGGCCTGTGCCTGCCGCGCGGCTGCGATCTGCTGGTCGCCTTGCTGGCGATCCTCAAGACCGGAGCCGCCTACGTTCCGGTCGATCCGCAGGCACCCGCGGCGCGACGCGGCTTCATCCTCGAAGACAGCGGCGTCTGCCTTAGCGTCAGCCAGCGAGCGCTGGCGATCGAACTGCCCGGAACCGCGCTGTGCCTGGACGATCCGTTCACCCAAGCCCAACTGGATGCGGTGGAGCCGGGGGAACTGCCGGACGTTCCGGCCGACGCGCCGGCCTATCTGATCTACACTTCCGGTTCAACCGGCACGCCCAAGGGAGTAGTGGTTACCCATCGCAACGTCGAGCGTTTGTTTACCGCGGCAACGCAGACCGGTCGTTTCAGCTTCGACGAGCACGACGTGTGGAGTCTGTTCCACTCGCACGCCTTCGATTTCGCCGTGTGGGAACTGTGGGGCGCCTGGCTGTACGGCGGCCGCGCAGTGCTGGTGCCGGAGGCGGTGTGCCGCCAGCCCGATGCCTTCCTCGATCTGCTGGCCGAACACGGCGTCACCGTGCTCAATCAAACGCCGTCGGCGTTCTATGCCTTGCAATCGCAGGCGATGCGACGCGAAGTCGCGCTCAACGTTCGGGCTGTGGTGTTCGGCGGCGAAGCGCTGGAACCCTCGCGCCTGCAGCCCTGGCGCGAACGTTACCCGCGGGCCGAACTGGTCAACATGTACGGCATCACTGAAACGACGGTGCACGTCAGCTTCCATCGTCTCAGCGACGAAGACCTGCGAAGCCCGGTCAGCCGCATCGGCAGCGCGCTGCCGGATCTGGCCGTGCACGTGCTCGACGCTGCCGGCCAGCCGGTGCCGCTGGGCGTCGTCGGCGAACTGGTGGTCGAAGGCGACGGCGTCGCGCAAGGTTACTGGCAACGGCCGGAACTGACCACCGAACGTTTCGTCGAGCGCGACGGCCAACGCCGCTACCGCTCCGGCGACCTCGGCCGTTACCGCGCCGACGGCTCGCTCGAATACCGCGGCCGCGGCGACGATCAGGTCAAGCTGCGCGGTTACCGCATCGAACCGGGCGAGATTGCAGCGAAACTCGCGTCGCTGCCGCAAGTCGCGGACGCCGCAGTCACAGTCGAAGGGCAGGGCGAAGGCGCCTGGCTGATGGGCTATGCGGTCGCCGCGGACGGCACCGAGCCCGATCCGCAGGCCTTGCGCGAAGCACTACGCGTGCTGTTGCCCGACTACATGCTGCCGCGCCTGATCCAACTGCTCCCGGCGCTGCCACTGACCGCCAACGGCAAGCTCGACCGCAAGGCCCTGCCCAAACCCGAAGCCACGCAACTAGCCGACCGGCGCCAGCCCCGCAACGCGCTGGAATGGCAGCTCCTCGACGCCTGGCGTCAGGTGCTGGGGCGCAGCGACTTCGGCATCGACGAGGATTTCTTCGCCCTCGGCGGCCATTCGCTGCTCGCCACCTCGTTGCTCAGCCGCCTGCGCCGTCTGCGCGGCCAGGACTTGCCGCTGGCACTGGTGTTCCAGCACCCCACCATCGCCCGCATGAGCGAGCACCTGAGTGCGCAGCGCGAACGCGCCAACACCTTGGTGCGCCTGCGCGGCAACGCGACGGCGACGGCCACACGCCTGTTTTGCCTGCACCCCGGCGGCGGCCACACCCTGGCGTATGCGCCCGCGTTGGAGCGCCTCGACCCGGACGTCGCCGCGTTCGGCATCAACTCGCGCATGCTGATCGACAACGACTGGCGGCCGGCCAGCCTCGATGCGCTGCTCGACGACTACCTGGCGTTGATCCGCGCCGAACAACCCGAAGGCCCGTACGCGCTGCTGGGTTGGTCGCTCGGCGGCACGCTCGCTTATGCGCTGGGCGAACGGCTGGAGCGCGACGGACACGAGGTCGCCTGGATCGGCCTGATCGACTGCTTCGGCTGGCGCGAGAAGGAACGCATCGCCGATCCGGCGTTGCAGGGACTGCGCTGGCTGCCCGAGTACTTCGCCTATCTGGAACCGGCCCAGCGCGAGCCCTTGTACGCGCAGCCGCAACGGCTGGCCACGCTCGACGCCGAACTCGCGGCCGCCGCCGACGAGTCCGCGCGCCAGGCGGTGCTGGCCGCGCACTACGCGGCGCTGGCGGGCGAGGGCGTCGCCGACGCCGAGCGCCATCTGCTGCAATTGCGCTTGTTCCGCAGTTGGGACGAGGTGTTGGCGGGGTATCGTCCCGGGCCGTTGGCCGCGCCGGTCGCGCATTGGCAGGCCGCCGACAGCGTGGCCTTGTTCGGCGGCAGCGCCGATGCGTGGCAGGCGCACGCCGCGGTCAGCCAGAGCGTGCTGCCCGGCGATCACTATTCGATCATGCAATCGCCGGCGCTGGCCGACGCCGTGGCTGCCGCCGCGCGCCGCGTCCGCATCTTGGAGGTGTCCTCATGTCGTTGATCCGGCTGCTGTTCCGCAGCCATCGCGCGTTCATCGCGCTGGCGCTGCTGCTCAGCCTGTCCAGCGCCGCGATCGGCGTGGCGATGATCGCCTACGTCGACCGCCTGCTGGCCCAGGTCGGCGACGCGCGCGGGCTGGCCGGCTTCGCCGCGCTGCTGGTGGGCCTGTTCGTGTTCGGCAGCGCCGCGCAACTGGCGATGTCCACGCTCGGCCATAAAGTGGTCTACCGGCTGCGCCAGACCATGGTCAAGCGCGTGCTCGACACCGATGTGGAGCGGCTGGAAACGGTCGGGCTGGCGCGGATCCTGGCCACCCTCAACGGCGACATCAACACCATCACCCTGGCCTTCGCCAGCCTACCGTCGGTGGTGTACGGCCTGACCTTGATGATCGGCGGCTTCGCCTACCTGGCGTGGCTGTCGCTGCCGCTGTTCGCCGCGAGCGCGCTGATGATCGCGCTCGCGGTGGGCTGCAGCGTCTTGCTGATGGCGCGCACCCGGCGCGAGGCGCGGCTGGCGCGCGACATGGAGGACCATCTGTACCGGCACTATCAGGCTGTGGTCGAAGGCCGCAAGGAACTGGCCTTGAACCGCGACCGCGCCCGCGCCGTGTACGAGTTGGAGTTCGAACCCGACGCGCGCCGCAGCCGCGACCACGAGATCCGCACCGACATCTACAACGGCCTCAACCAGAACTGGATCAATACTCTGCTGCTGGCCACCATCGGCCTGGTGTTCTTCCTGGTCGGCCATCTCGGCTGGGCCAGCGCGGGCACGGCCGCGACCTTCGCCTTCGCGCTGATGTTCCTGCGCACGCCGATGGCCGGCATGGTCGGCTCGGTGCCGAGCCTGATCGCCGGCAGCGTGGCCCTGGCCAAGGTCGACAGCCTGCAGCTGGCGCCGCACCGCGAAGGCTTCGGCCACGACGAAGCGGCGCTGCCGGCGGACTGGTCGCGCCTGCAACTGCGAGGCGCCGCCTACCGCTACGCCGGCGCGAGCGCGGAGGAGCCCGGTTTCGGCGTCGGTCCGATCGACCTGAGCCTGCACCGCGGCGAGCTGTTGTTCGTGATCGGCGGCAACGGCAGCGGCAAGAGCACGCTGATGCGGGTGTTGTCGGGCCTGTACCGGCCGCAGCAGGGTGCGCTGTGGCTGGACGACACCCAGATCGACGCCGCGCGCACGCCGGCGCTGCGGCGGCTGTTCGCCACCGTGTTCTCCGACTTCCATCTGTTCAACCGCGTGCTCGGGCCCGACGGCGAGGCGATCGGCGACGAACGCGCGCTGGCCTTGCTCGAGCGGCTGGAACTGGCGCATAAAGTCTCGGTCGACGCCGGCGTGCTGTCGGACACGCGCCTGTCGCAAGGCCAGCGCAAGCGCCTGGCCCTGCTGCTGGCCTGGGCCGAGCAACGGCCGATCCTGTTGCTCGACGAATGGGCGGCCGACCAGGACCCGGGGTTCCGCCACTTCTTCTACGAACACCTGCTGCCGGAGCTGCGCGCGGCCGGCAAGACCATCGTCGCGGTCAGCCACGACGACCGCTATTTCCATCTCGCCGACCGGGTGCTCAAGCTCGACGGCGGTCAATTGGCCGAGTACGACGGCGACACCGGGCTGGCACGGCGAACGGCGCATGCGCGGGCGCAGGCGCTGGGGTAAGGTCCCGGCTCTATGACTACTTCGCCCTCGCTTCCGTCCCAGGCCGGCGGTCTCGCCCGCGGCCTGGCCCTGCTGGTGTTGCTCGCTTTTGCTGCCGCGTCGTGGCTGGACATGCGGCCGCCGCCGGCGCTCGGCGCAAACGCGCCGACGAGCGAGTTTTCCGCCGAGCGCGCGTTGCGCCATCTGCCGTCGATCGCATCGCGGCCGCATCCGGTCGGCAGCGCCGAGAACACGCGGGTGCGCGCCTACCTGCTCGCGCAACTGCGCGGCCTGGGCCTGCAAGCGCAGGAGCACAGCGCATTCGTCGCCAAACCCGACGATTGGGGCGTGATCGCCGGGCGCGTGCACAACATCGTCGCGCGCCTGCCCGGGCGCGAGCCGGGCCCCGCGCTGGCGCTGGTCGCGCACTACGATTCGGTGACCACCGGCCCCGGCGCCGCCGACAACGGCGCGTCGGTCGCGGCGATCCTGGAAACCCTGCGCGCGCTGCGCGCCGGCGCGCCGCTGCGCAACGAGCTGATCGTGGTCTTCACCGATGCCGAGGAAGCCGACCTGCTCGGCGCCGAGGCGTTCGTCGCCCAGCACCCGTGGGCGCGGCGCATCGGCGTGGCGCTGAACTTCGATTTCCGCGGCAACCGCGGCCCGTCGATGCTGTTCGAAACCAGCGCCGGCAACGGCCGCCTGGTGGCGCAGTTCGCCGCGGCCGCGCCGCATCCGGTCGGCGCTTCGCTGGGCTACGAGTTGTACCGGCGCATGCCCAACAACACCGATTTCAACGTGTTCAAGCGCGCCGGCATCGCCGGGCTCAACTTCGCCGCGATCGAAGGCCACACCGACTACCACACCCAGATCGACCGGATCGAGCGCCTGCAAGCCGACAGCGTGCAGCACCTGGGCGAGAACATGCTCGCCGCCGCGCGCAGCTTCGGCGATTCCGACTTGCGCGATGTCGACGGCGAGGACCGGGCGTTCTTCAACGCGCTCGGCCTGGGCATGGCGAACTACGGCGCGGTCTGGTCGCTCGCCTTCACCGCGCTGGCGGTCGCGCTGAGCCTGATTCTGCTGGCGACGGGACTGCGCCGCGGCGCGATCCGCGCCGGCGGCGTGGCGCGCGCGCTGCCGATCTTCGCGCTGGGCCTGCTCCTGGCCGGCGGCGTCTGCCAGTTGGTGTGGATCGCCGCGGGCTGGCTGCATCCGGGCTACGCGACGTTGCTGCAGGGCGACACCTACAACAGCCATTGGTATCTGTTGGCGTTCATCGCCCTGGCCGCGGGCGTGCAGACTGCGTTGCTGGCGGCGACGGCGCGCTGGTGCAGCGCGCTGGAAGCCGGCTTCGCTGCGATGTTGGTGTGGACCGCATTGCTGTGCTGGATCGCCGCGGCGGTGCCGGGCGCCGGCTACTTGCTGCTGTGGCCGTTGCTGGCGGTGCAGGCCGGCACCTGGGCGAGCCTGCCGCGACCGGGCCGCGGACTGTCGGCGAATCTGCGCTTGGCTGCTTCGACGGCCGCTGCGATCCCCGGCGTGGTGCTGTTCGCGGTGGTGCTGTGGGCCTTGTTCGTGGCGCTGACGCCGTCGCGGGCGTTCGCGACCGGCATTGCGGCGATGCTGCTGTTCGGCCTGCTCGCGCCGCTGTTGGCGCAGATCGCCGGGAACGGGGCAGGGCGCTGGTTCCCTTGGTTCGCCGCCGCGGCCCTGCTCGTGCTCGGCTCGGCCACGGCCGGCTTCGACACTGCGCATCCGCGCCAGAACAGCTTGCTGTATGCGCAGGACGGCGCCAGCGGCAAGGCCTGGTGGGTCTCGCGCGACGATCATCCCGACGCCTGGACCGGCCGCTACCTCGGCGCTTCGGCGCAGCGACGGACCCTGCCGGAATTCTTCGGCGCCGATTCGGATCCATTCTGGACGGGCGCCACGCCAGCAACGCTGGCGCCGCCGATGCTGCGGCTCGACGCCGATCGCACCGACGCGCAAGTGCGCACGCTCAAGCTGACGATCGCCTCCGCGCGCAATGCGCCGCGGTTGATGCTGAGCGTAGAAGGCGCGCGCGTGCTGCGGGCCTCCGTCGCCGGCGTGTGGTACGCGAATACCAGTCCGCAGGATTCGGCAGAGTGGATGCTGGACGTGTACGGACACGGCGAGGCCGCGCTCGAGATCGAATTGCAGCTCAAGGCCGGATCGGCGTATGCGATCCGCCTGATCGACGCCTCTTACGAGCCCTCGATGATGCGCGTGCCGCGCCCCGAGAGCATGGTCGCGCAGCCGTTCTCCCTCAACGGCGCGGCCCTGGTCCGCAGCGAATTGCGCGGAGGCGAGGGCGCGGCGGCCGCAGGCAAGACTGCGCCTTGAGCGTCGAGAATCCGGACGCTGCGGATGCGGCGCCCGCAAGGGACGTGGAGCCGGCCCGCGCTGACGCCCGCGCGAGCCGATAGGCGCCTCACTCGCCCAATGCGGGCTCTCGAACCGGCTCCGCGCCTCGTGCGGAGCTTTTCGCCTTGCTGTCGAGCAGCCAGTCGCGCAGCCGTAGAAACGGCTGCTCCACGCCGTAGTGCAACACCGCGGCGGCGGCCAGCGCCGCACACCCATAGACGGCCAGGGCGACGAGGCTATGGCCCGCCAGCTGTTCGCCGACCGACTCGTCCACCATATGGAACACCCCCTTGTGCACCAGATACAGGCTGTACGAGGTCGCCGCCAGCCAGGCCACGCCGGGAATCGACCAACGTCCGATCCAGCTGGCGCGGCTGGCGCCTGCGAAAACCAGCAAGGCGAAACCGGCCGCCAGCACCGGCCAGCCGATCGCGTTGGCGAGCAGTCCGGTGCGTGCGCGGAACAGCCACATCGCTACCGCGAGCAGGCCGAGTCCCACCAGCAGCGCGGCATTGGCGTAGCCCTGGGCGCGCCGCCACCATTGCGCACGAAACGTCTTGAGGCTGGCCAGCACCACGCCGGCCAACAAGCCGTCAAGGCGGTTCCAGGTCGGGAAATAAATGTCCTCGGCGAACCAGCTGCGCGCCGACTCGCCGACCGGCCCCTCGGTCTTGAAATCGTGCAACCAGACCCCGGCGCGCAAGGCCACGCCGCCCAGCACGACGGCCGTACAGATCGCGACGAACAACGCTGTCTTCGAAGACCGGCGCATCAACCACCACGCCAGCAGCGGGAACACCAGGTAGAAATGCTCTTCCACGCACAGCGACCAGGCATGCGAGAACGCTTGGTTCTGGCGGTAATCGATCAGCAGATTGAGGGTGAAGCTGAGGAACTTCCACGCCGGCTCCAGGCCGGGAGATTCGCGAAACCCCGGCACCAGCAGATACACCGCCAACACCGCCAGGAACGCCGGCAGGATCCGGAACGCGCGGCGCAGATAGAAGCCGCCGAACGACAGCCGCTGGCCGCGCGCGAGCGGCCCCAGCACCTGCGAGCCGATCAGGTAGCCGCTCAGCACGAAGAACAGATCCACGCCCATCCAGCCGTAGTGGCACAGCCACGCGAAGCCCTCGTCGGGCCCCTCGTTCAAGAAGGAGTGGAACAGCATGACCCACAGCACGGCGATCGCCCGCAGCAGGTCCAGTCCAGGGAGTCTGTGAACCTCGCTGGGCGAGGAGGGAGCGTCTAAGCGCGCTGCGTCTGCGGGCGCATCTGCCACGTGGCGTTCTCGCGATGGACCGGATCGTCGATTGTATCCAGACGCGCGATGCGATGAGCGGGCGGTTGTCGAAATCGAGACAGTGAGCAGACGCGTCGCATCGCCAGCGCTTGCGATGCTGGCGATTCGCAGTTTTTCGGCGAACTAGCGCAAGCGCAGCCGCAACTGCGGCGATGCGCCGCGCAACCAATCGAGCGCTTCTCGCGCAGCGCTGGCCGATCCGGTCGCGGGCCCGGCATCCGCCTGCGCACGCACTTGCGGGAACGACATGGCGCGTTGATGCACCGCGCTGATGACCGCCAGCACGCAGGACCACGACGCCATCGGCAGCGCGACCAGGCGGTAATAGGTCGCGCGCAGCGCTTCCTGGGCTTCGGCAGGCGCGCGGCCGCGCACGGCCGACTCGATGCCCAGCGATACCGCGGAATCCAGCTCGCAGGGGCTGAACAGGTCCGCATCGGGCAGCAGATCGGGATTCTGCTTCCAGTAGTGGCGCTGCGCATCGATGTCGAATGCGCGTTGGCGAACGAGTTCGTCGTTCGTCGCAGGAGGACTCATGTTCGGGTTTCCCTTTGGCAATGCAGTGCGGACCGTCCGGGCGGAAGGTCCGGTGGAGCGCGCAGAGGTGGAATGCAGGCAAGGGACGGCGCAACAGGCGCCCGTGGGGTCTGCGCACTTCCGAGGCGATGGCGTCGGGCAAGCGCTACGCACTCACCTTACTCCTTTATGCGACCAAGGCGCGGCCGTTGGTCTGCCGGGCGGTTCTGCGTCCTGTACAGTTCAGCCGACACGCGCGCGTCCGGCGCCGGATCGATGGATATCGGCACTGTCTCTCGACGCTACGCGGCTCTCTCGCGGCCATCGACAGCGGCGCGGTCGCTCATCAGCGCGCCGCGCTCCACGACAGCGCGACTACGAAGATTTCACCTCGCGGTAGCCCGGCGGCTGCCAGGATGACCTCCCGGCGGCGGCTCGCCCTCGATTTGGTCTGCGATGCCTCAGCTTTGGACGATATTCAGCCGCTGGCTGCGCCTGCGCAGGCGCTGGTGGCGCTGGCGCCGCGCCGCCGTCCACGCCGCGGTGAAAGTCGAAGGGCCGCTGCGGTCGCAGTTGTTCAGCGTCGAACAGATGGAGCGGCATGGCGAGGCGTTGGCGCGCCAGCATCAGGTGCGCGCGCGCGCCGGGCCGGAACGGCTGCTGGGCCGGCTGGGAGAAAACGCAGGACTGTTGGACGACGCCTATACCTTGCTGACCCGCATGGTCCGCGACGATATGCGCATCACCCCGGCCGCCGAATGGCTGCTGGACAATTACTACCTGATCGAAGAACAGATCCGCACCGCGCGCCGGCATTTGCCCAAGGGCTATAGCCGCCAGTTGCCTTGTCTGAGCCAGGGCGCATCGGTCGGACTGCCGCGCGTCTACGACCTCTCGCTGGAAGCCATCGCTCACGGCGACGGTCGGGTCGACGGCGAAAGCCTCGGCCGCTTCGCCGCCGCCTACCAATCGGTCGCGCCGTTGAAGCTGGGTGAGCTGTGGGCGATCCCGATCATGCTGCGGCTGGCGCTGATCGAGAATCTGCGCCGCATGGCGGTGCGGGTGATGCGCGACGGTGCCGATCACCGGCTGGCGCGCGAATGGGTCGACTTGCTCGACAAGACCGCTGCAGAAAGCCCCAAAGACGTTGTCCTGATCGTCGCCGACATGGCGCGCTCGCAGCCGCCGTTGACCGGCGCGTTCGTGTCCGAACTCACCCGCGGCCTGCAGGCGCGCGGCTCGGTGCTGTCGATGCCGGTTGCGTGGCTGGAGCAATGGGTCGCCGACGGCGGCCACAGCATCGAAGGTCTGGTGCATTTGGAAAGCCAGCAGCAGGCGGCGGACCAGGTGTCCATCAGCAACAGCATCGGCAGCCTGCGCTTCCTGGCCAAGATGGATTGGCGCGAGTTCGTCGAAGACAGCAGTTGGATCGAGCGCCGCCTGCGCGAGGATCCTGCCGGCACTTACGCGCGCATGGACTTCGGCACCCGCGACAGCTATCGCCACGTGGTGGAAAAGCTGGCGCGGCTGGGCGGCGTCAGCGAACAGCAGGTGGCCGACATCGTGCTGCAGCTGGCGCAGACGGGCGCGCAGGCGAGGGCGGTCGACGACAACCTCGGGCACGTGGGCCACTATCTGGTCGACGAGGGATTGAAGCAGACCCGGGCCCAGGTCGCCGCCGCTGCGGGACAATCCCGGCCGAGCCTGCGCTGGCGTCCGGCGAGGATTCCGCTGCCGGTTTATCTGATACCGATCGCCGCGATCGCCGGCCTGTTCGCCTGGGGCGTGCTGTCGCAGCGCGGCGCGACGTCCGTGCCTGTGTGGTTGTTGGCGATCCTCGCGGCGATCGTGTTCAGCGAGCTCGGCATCGCCCTGGTCAACTGGGCCGCGACCTTGCTGGTGGCGCCGCGGCCTTTGCCGCGCATGGATTTCTCCAAGGGCGTTCCGGAACACTCGCGCACCCTGGTGGCGGTGCCGTGCATGTTCGGCAGCGCGCAGGGCGTGGACAGCCTGGTCGAAGGGCTGGAAGTGCGCTTCCTGGCCAATCGCGACCGCCACATCCACTTCGCGCTGCTGAGCGATTTCCTCGACGCCGACCGCCAGGAACTGCCGACCGACGACGCGTTGCTGGCGCGCGCCGCGCAGCAGATCGCAGCGCTCAACGCGCGCTATGCCCCCGACAGCGGCGACTTGTTCTTCCTGTTCCATCGCGCGCGCCAGTGGAACCCGCGCGAGGGCTGCTGGATGGGTCACGAGCGCAAGCGCGGCAAGCTGTCGGCGCTGAACCGGCTGCTGCGCAGCGGCCGCGACGACGAGTTCGCGCGCGTGGTCGGCGACACCGCGCCGCTGCGGCAGGTGCGCTACGTCATCACCCTGGACAGCGACACCCGCCTGCCGCACGACGCCGCGCGCGCCTTCATCGGCACCATGGCGCATCCGCTCAACCGCCCGCACCTGGACGCCGGCCTGGGCCGGGTGGTGCGTGGCTACGGCATCCTGCAGCCCAGCGTCGGCACCATCCAGAGCGAGCGCCGCGCGACCCGCTACGCACGCATGTTCGGCAACGAGCCGGGCATCGATCCGTACACCCGCACCGTGTCGGACGTGTATCAGGACCTGTTCGGCGAAGGCTCCTTCGTCGGCAAGGGCATCTACGACGTGGATGCGTTCGAAGCGGCGCTGGCGGACCGGCTTCCGGACAACCGCATCCTCAGCCACGACCTGCTGGAAGGCTGCTACGCCCGCGCGGGCCTGGCCAGCGACGTGCGCCTGTTCGAGGACTACCCCTCGCGCTACGCCGCCGACGCCAAGCGGCGCTACCGCTGGATACGCGGCGACTGGCAACTGCTGCCCTGGCTGCTGCCGTGGGTCCCCCGCGCGCAAGGCGGCTACGAACGCAATCCGCTGACCTGGCTCTCGCGCGGAAAATTGCTCGACAACCTGCGCCGCAGCCTGGTGCCGCCGGCGGCGACCGCGTTGCTGCTGATCGGCTGGTTGGCGTCGCCCAATCCGCTGGCCTGGACCGCGTGGCTGCTGTGCCTGTGGTTCCTGCCGGTGCTGCTGCCGGCGCTGCGCGATGTGTTGGCGGTGCCGCCGGACGTGCCGCTGGAAACGCATGCGGTCCGGGTCGGCAAAGCCGCCGTGCGCCAATCGCAACGCGCCGCGGTCGGCTTGGCTTGCCTGCCTTACGAGGCCGTGCTGAGTCTGGGCGCGATCTCGCGCACGCTGTGGCGGTTGACGGTCAGTCGCCGCCATCTGTTGCAATGGAATCCTTCCAGCGAAGTCGAGCGCAGCCTGGGCCGCGTCGCCGACGCGGAGTTGCGCAGCATGTGGGCCGCGCCGGCGTTCGCGCTGGCGGTGGCGGCGCTGTTGGCCGCGCTGCGGCCGCAGTCGCTGTGGGTTGCCGCGGCCTTGCTGGGCCTGTGGCTGGTCTCGCCGGCGCTGATGGCGTGGCTCGGGCGGCCGCCGGCGCAGCGCGACGCGGACCTGTCCGCCGCGCAACTGGCCTTCCTCGGCCGGCTGGCGCGCCGCACCTGGAATTTCTTCGAAGTCCACGTGAGCGCGCAGGACCACTGGCTGCCGCCGGACAACGTGCAGGAACACCCCAGTCTGGTGGTGGCGCGGCGCACTTCGCCGACCAACATCGGCCTGTCGCTGCTGGCCAATCTGTCGGCGCACGATTTCGGCTACGCGCAGACGGATGCGGTGATGGAACGCACTCACGCGACCTTCGCCACCCTGGACCAACTCGCGCGCCATCGCGGGCATTTCTACAACTGGTACGACACCGAGACCTTGCAGCCGCTGCCGCCGCGCTACATTTCGACGGTCGACAGCGGCAACCTCGCCGGGCATCTGCTGACCTTGCGCCAGGGCCTGCTCGGCCTGATCGACGCGCCGGTGCTGGCGCCGAGCACGTTCGCGGGTCTGGCCGATACCTTGGGCGTGCTCGACGAAGTCCGCCGCGGCGCCAGCCGCGTCGACGGCGGTCTGGACGAAGCGGTGAGCGAATTTCGCGCCGCGCTCGAGCCGGCCTCGGTGCAGGCGCCTGGTAGCGTGCGCGATGCGGGGCGAGTCTTGCGGCAACTGATCGAACGCGCCGACGCGGTGTCGGCGGCATGGCCGCAGGCCTCGTCCGCCGACGACGGCCGCTGGGCGGTCGCCTTGGCCGACGCCTGTAGGTCCGCGCTCGCCGAACTGCAGTTCTTTGCACCCGATTCGGACGCGCGAGCCGAGGGCGCCGACGGCGACGAGCCACCGATCCCGACGCTGCGCGAACTCGCGACGCGGCCCGGCAGCGCGCAGGTGCAGGCCAGGGCACGCGAACGCATCGAGCGGCTCGAACGCCTCGCGCACGTGGCCGGGCAGTTCTCGCTGATGGAATACGAGTTCCTGTACGACCGCTCGCGCCGGCTGCTGTCGATCGGCTACAACGTCGACGAACACCGCCTGGACGCCGGCTATTACGACCTGCTGGCCTCGGAAGTGCGGCTGTGCAACTTCGTCGCCATCGCCCAGGGCCAGCTGCCGCAGGAGAGCTGGTTCGCGCTGGGCCGGCTGCTGACCGAGGTCAACGGCGATGTCGCGCTGCTGTCGTGGAGCGGCTCGATGTTCGAGTACCTGATGCCGCAGCTGGTGATGCCCAGCTATCCGGACACGCTGCTGGACCAGACCTCGCGCCACGTGGTGGACGCGCAAATCGCCCACGGCGCCGAGCGCGCGGTGCCGTGGGGCGTGTCCGAGTCGGGCTACAACACCGTCGACGTGCGCATGAACTATCAATACCGCGCGTTCGGCATCCCCGGGCTGGGCCTCAAGCGCGGGCTCGACCAGGACCTGGTGATCGCGCCTTACGCCAGCATGTTGGCGTTGATGGTGGCGCCGGAAGCGGCCTGCCAGAACCTGCAACGATTGACGGCGGCGGGTTTCGGCGGCGAATACGGCCTGTACGAGGCCATCGACTACACCGCCACGCGGGTGCCGCCTGGCCAGGACTGCGTGATAGTGCGTTCGTTCATGGCCCATCACCAGGGCATGGGGCTGCTGGCGCTGGATCATCTGCTGCGCCAGCAACCCATGCAGCGGCGCTTCGTCGCCGATGCCGAGTTCCAGGCCACGCTGCTGCTGTTGCAGGAGCGCATCCCGCATGCCGGCGTGTTCCATCCGCACGAGTCCGAAAGCGCGGGCGCGCGCACCGCCAGCGCCGAGACCGAAACCCAGCTGCGCATCCTGCGCAATCCCAGCGCCGCGCGGCCGTCGGTGCAATTGCTGTCCAACGGGCGCTACCACGGCCTGCTGACCAGCGCCGGCGGCGGCTACAGCCGGCACCAGGACATGGCGGTGACGCGCTGGCGCGAAGACGCGACCCGCGACCATTGGGGCAGCTTCTGCTATCTGCGCGATGTCGCCAGCGGCGAGTTCTGGTCGGCCGCGCTGCAACCGACCTGCGTGCCGGTGGAGCATTACGAGGCGATCTTCTCCGACGCCAAGGCCGAGTTCCGCGGGCGCAAGCGCGGCTACGACAGCCACATGGAAATCGCGATCTCGGCCGAGGACGACATCGAACTGCGCCGGCTGCGCCTGACCAACCGCAGCCGACATGCGCGCACCATCGAGATCACCACCTACGCCGAAGTCGTGCTGGCGCCGGCCATCGCCGACGAACTGCATCCGGCCTTCAGCAACCTGTTCGTGCAATCGCAGATCCTGCGGCACAAGCAGGCGTTGCTGTGCACGCGCCGGCCGCGCTCGCACGACGAGACGCCGCCGTGGATGTTCCATCTGGTCGCGGTGCACGACGCCGAGATCGGCGCGATTTCGTACGAAACCGACCGCGCGCGCTTCCTCGGCCGCGGCAACACCCCGCGCGCGCCGCGCGCGCTGACCCTCGACGAAGCCTTGTCGGATACCGAAGGCTCGGTGCTGGACCCGATCGTCGCCATCCGCTGCCGGATCGAACTGGCGCCGGGACAGACCGCGATGATCGACACCATCCAGGGCGTGGCCGCGGACCGCGCCGCCTGCGAGGAACTGGTCGACAAATACCGCGACCGCCGCCTGGCCGACCGCGTATTCGACCTGGCCTGGACCCACAGCCAGGTGGTCCGCCGCCAGATCAATGCGTCGCAGGCCGATGCTCAGCTCTACGAGCGTCTGGCGGGCTTGATCGTGTACGCCAATCCCTTGCTGCGCGCCGACCCCGGCGTGCTGTTGCAGAACCAGCGCAGCCAGTCGGGCCTGTGGGGGCATGCGATCTCCGGCGATTTGCCGATCGTGCTGTTGCAGATCGCCGACGCCGACAACATCGAACTGGTGCGGCAGATGGTGCAGGCGCATGCGTACTGGCGGCTCAAGGGGCTGCGCGCGGATCTGGTGATCTGGAACGAGAGCACCGCCGGTTACCGGCAGCAGCTGCAGGACCAGATCCTGGGCATGGTCTCGGCCGACCCGGAGGCCAACATCCTCGAACGACCCGGCGGCATCTTCGTGCGGCCGGCGCAGCAGATCTCGCAGGAAGACCGGGTGCTGCTGCAATCGGTGGCGCGGGTGATCGTCAGCGACCAGCGCGGCACCCTGGCCGCGCAGATCGGCCGCCACGTGCCGCCCGAGCGGATCCCGCCGGCGTTGACGTTCGCCGGCGAAGCCGAGGCGGCGCCGGATCCGCAGGACGCGACGGCGATGTCCGGCCTGCCGCCGACGCGCGAGGATCGCGACGAAGACGATGCATGGCCGTTCGGCGCGGTCGCCGACGAGTTCGTGTTCGACAACGGCATCGGCGCCTTCTCCGCCGACGGCCGCGAATATGCGATCGTCTCGCGCGAAGGCGCGCCGACGCCGGCGCCGTGGTCGAACGTGCTGGCCAACGCCAAGCTCGGCAGCGTGGTCAGCGAGAGTTCGCCGGGCTACACCTGGCTCGAGAACGCGCACGAGTTCCGGCTCACGCCCTGGCACAACGACCCGGTCGCGGACGTCGGCGGCGAGGCGTTTTACCTGCGCGACGAGGACACCGGCCGGACGTGGTCGCCGATGCCGCTGCCGTGCCGCGGCCGCGGCAGTTACCGCACCCGCCACGGTTTCGGCTACACCGTCTACGAGCACGTCGAGGACGGCGTCGCCAGCGAGCTGTGGGTGTACGTCGCGGTCGAAGACGCGGTGAAGTACTCGGTGCTCAAGCTGCGCAACCTGTCCGGGCGCGCGCGGCGGCTGTCGGCGGTCGCCTACGTGGAGTGGGTGCTGGGCGACTTGCGGGCGAAGTCCCAGTTGCATGTGGTCAGCGAGCTGCACGCCGACAGCGGGGTGCTGACTGCGCGCAATCCCTACAACACCGAGTTCAACGGCTGCGTCGCGTTCTTCGACACCGACGCCGACGGTTGCAGCTATACCGCCGACCGCAGGGAATTCCTGGGGCGCAACGGCAGCCTCGGCGATCCCGCGGCCTTGCGCCGCGAACGCCTGTCGGGCCGTCTGGGCGCCGGGCTGGACCCGTGCGCGGCGATCCAGGTGCCGATCGCCCTGGCCGACGGCGACGAAGACGAAACCGTGTTCCGCCTCGGCGCGGGCAGAAGCTACGCCGAAGCGATGGAGCTGGCGGGCAGCGTGCGCGGCACCCAGCACGCGCACGATGCGCTCGATGCCGTGCGCATCCATTGGCACGGCCTGCTCTCGGCCGTGCAGGTGAAAACGCCCGATCCCAGCGTCGATGCGCTGGCCAACGGCTGGTTGCTGTATCAGACCCTGGCCTGCCGTTACCTGGCGCGCAGCGGCTATTACCAGTCCGGCGGCGCCTTCGGCTTCCGCGACCAGTTGCAGGACAGCATGGCGCTGGTGCACGCCGATCCGGTCCTGAGCCGCGAGCATCTGCTGCTGTGCGCGGCGCATCAGTTCCCGCACGGCGATGTGCTGCACTGGTGGCATCCGCCGCAGGGCCGCGGCGTGCGCACGCGCTGTTCCGACGATTATCTGTGGCTGCCGATGGCGGCCTGCCGCTACCTGGAGGCGACCGGCGACGCCGGCGTGCTGGACGAGGAGGTGGGCTTCATCGAAGGGCGCCCGGTCAATCCGGACGAAGAGTCCTATTACGACTTGCCGGTCGCGTCCTATCTGCGGCAATCGTTCTACGAGCATTGCGCGCTGGCGGTGCGGCGCGGCTGCGACTTGCTGGGCGAACGCGGACTGCCGCTGATCGGCACCGGCGACTGGAACGACGGCATGAACCGGGTCGGCCACGCCGGGCGCGGCGAAAGCGTCTGGCTGGGCTTCTTCCTGTTCGATGTCCTGCAGCGCTTCGGCGAGGTGGCGCGCGCGCGCGGCGACGACGACTTCGCGCAGTACTGCCGCAATCATGCCCAGCGCCTGCGCGAGAACATCGAAGCCCACGCCTGGGACGGGCAGTGGTACCGTCGCGCCTGGTTCGACGACGGCACCCCGTTGGGCTCGGCGGCGAACGGCGAGTGCCGGATCGACTCGATTTCGCAAAGCTGGTCGGTGCTGTCGGGCGCGGCCAATCCGGCGCGGGCCTGGCAGGCGATGGACTCGCTCGACCGCCATCTGGTGCGGCGCGACGCGGGCCTGGTGCAACTGCTGGATCCGCCGTTCGACCGCCTCGACCAGGATCCCGGCTACATCCGCGGCTACGTGCCCGGCGTGCGCGAGAACGGCGGCCAGTACACCCATGCCGCGGTGTGGGCGGCGATGGCCTTCGCCGAGCAGGGCGACAGCGCGCGCGCCTGGGAGCTGGCGCGCATGATCAATCCCATCGGCCATGCCTTGAACGCCGAGGACGCCGCGCGCTACAAGGTCGAGCCGTATGTGCTGGCCGCCGACGTATACGCCGTGGCGCCGCATGTGGGGCGCGGCGGCTGGACCTGGTACACCGGCTCGGCGGGCTGGATGTACCGCTTGCTGACCGAGTCGCTGCTGGGGCTGCAGCGCAGCGGCGACCGCCTGCGCCTGCGGCCCTGTCTGCCAGCCGATTGGCCCGAGTACCGGATGCGCTACCGTTACGGCGCCAGCTTGTACTCGATCCTGGTGCGGCAGGGCGGGGCGGCGACCAAGAGCTTGACCCTGGACGGCGTGGAGCAGCCCGGGTTCGAATTCGCGCTGGTCGACGATGGCCGCGTCCATCAGGTCGAAGCGCATTGGCCGGGCGCGCCGGCATGATGACGACGACACAACTGGACGCAAGGCTCGATCGCCTGGCACGGATGCTGCCGCACTGGCTCGAGCACGCGCGGCATCGCGCGCAGTTCTGGCCGCAGTTCAACGCGCTGGCCATGGACATCCTGGCGCAGGCCGAAGATCGCGATCGGGTCCACGTCCTGCACCGCCTGGACGCGATGCTGCTGGCCAACGGCGTGCTCAGGAAGAACGACGAGGGCGACGAGCGGGTGCCGCCGTGCTTGCGCTAGGCGGCGCGTCCGGGACGCGCCAGGCGCGATGATGGCGACGCCGACGCGATTGGGTTCACACTGTGCGCCCCCGATACCGCACCACCGCTCATGGCCACCCGTTCCCCCTCCCCGCAGCCATTCCACGACAGCGCCTTCGTCCGCGTGCGCGGCGCTCGCGAGCACAACCTCAAGGACGTCGACGTCGCCATCCCGCGCGACGCGTTCGTGGTGTTCTCCGGCGTGTCCGGCTCGGGAAAATCCTCGCTCGCCTTCGGCACCTTGTTCGCCGAGGCGCAGCGGCGCTATCTCGAATCGCTGTCGCCGTATGCGCGCCGCCTGATCGACCAGGTCGGCGTGCCCGACGTCGACGAGATCCAGGGGCTGCCGCCGGCGGTGGCGCTGCAACAACAGCGCGGCACGCCCAACGTCCGCTCCACGGTCGGCAGCGTCACCACGCTGTCGAGCCTGCTGCGCATGCTGTATTCGCGCGCCGGCACCTACCCGGCGCAGCAGCCGATGCTGTACGCCGAGGATTTCTCGCCGAACACGCCGCAAGGCGCATGTCCGAACTGTCACGGCCTGGGCTTCGTCTACGAAGTCACCGAGCGCTCGATGGTGCCCGACCCGTCGCTGAGCATCCGCGACCGCGCGATCGCCTCGTGGCCGCCGGCCTGGCACGGGCAGAACCTGCGCGACATCCTGGTGACGCTGGGCTACGACGTCGACATTCCCTGGCGCGATCTGCCGAAGAAAGACCGCGACTGGATCCTCTACACCGAAGAACAGCCCGTCGCACCCGTCTATGCCGGCATGACCCCGGCGCAGACCCGCGCCGCGCTGCGGCGCAAGGCCGAGCCCAGCTACATGGGCACCTTCACCGGCGCCCGCCGCTATGTGCTGCACACCTTCGCCACCACCCAAAGCGCGCTGATGAAGAAGCGCGTCGCGCGCTTCATGACCGGCGCCGCCTGCCCAGTGTGCGACGGCCGCCGGCTTAAACCCGAGGCCTTGTCGGTGACCTTCGCCGGCCTCGACATCGGCAGCCTGTCGCGGCTGTCTTTGAACGCGATCGCGCAAACGCTGGCGCCGGCCGCAGCCGGACGTTTCGATGCGCCGGCGGCCGGCGCCACCCGCAGCCGCGCCGCCAGCCGCAGCGACACCGTGCGCCGCGTCGCCCGCGGCGGCTCGGCCCACGCCGGCGGCACCGACGTGCGCCGCACCCCGGACCTGTCGCAGGAAAAACGCATCGCCGCGCAGCGCATCGCCCACGATCTGGTCGAGCGCATCGCCGCGCTGCAGGCGCTGGGCCTGGGTTATCTGGCGCTGGATCGGACCACGCCGACGCTGTCGCCCGGCGAACTGCAGCGCCTGCGCCTGGCCACCCAGATCCGTTCCAACCTGTTCGGCGTGGTGTACGTGCTCGACGAACCCTCCGCCGGCCTGCATCCGGCCGACAGCGAGGCGCTGCATCGCGCGCTGGACCAGCTCAAGGGCACCGGCAATTCGGTGTTCGTGGTCGAGCACGACCTGGACATGATGCGGCGCGCGGACTGGATCGTCGATGTCGGCCCCGGCGCCGGCCAGGAAGGCGGCGAAGTGCTGTACAGCGGCCCGCCCGACGGCTTGCGCGCAGTCGCGGCCTCGCAGACCGCGCGTTATTTGTTCGCCGAACAGCGCCGCGCGCGCGACCACGCGCGGCGCACGCCGGCCGGTTGGCTGGAACTGCACGGCGTGCACCGCAACAACCTGCACGGCGTCGACGCGCGCATTCCGCTGGGCGTGCTGACCGCGGTCACCGGCGTGTCCGGCTCGGGCAAGTCGAGCCTGATCAGCCAGGCCTTGATCGAACTGATGGGCGCGCATCTGGGCCACGAACCCGAGGCCGAACCGGACGACGACGGCCCGCCTCAGCCCGGCGAACTGCGCACCACCTCGGGCCGGCTCGGCCGCGGCGCCGACACGATCAAGCGCCTGGTCAACGTCGACCAGAAACCCATCGGCCGCACCCCGCGCTCGAACCTGGCGACCTACACCGGGTTGTTCGACCCGGTGCGCAAGCTGTTCGCGCAGACCCCGCTGGCCAAGTCGCGCCGCTACGACGCCGGGCGGTTCTCGTTCAACGTCGCCAAAGGCCGCTGCGCGACCTGCGAAGGCGAAGGTTTCGTCCAGGTCGAACTGCTGTTCATGCCGACCGTGTACGCGCCGTGCCCGACCTGCCACGGCCGCCGCTACAACGAGAAAACCCTGGAAGTGACCTGGCGCGAGCGCAACATCGCCGAGGTCCTGGCGATGACCGTCGCCGAAGCGCTGGCCTTCTTCCACGACGAAGACAGCATCGCCCGGCCGCTGACGGTGTTGCGCGACATCGGCCTGGGCTATCTGCGCCTGGGCCAGCCGGCCACCGAACTGTCGGGCGGCGAAGCGCAGCGGATCAAGCTCGCCACCGAACTGCACCGCAGCCAGCGCGGCCATACCTTGTACGTGCTCGACGAACCGACCACCGGCCTGCATGCCGCCGACGTCGACAAGCTGATGGCGCAGTTGCATGGCCTGGTCGATGGCGGCCACACGGTGGTGGTGATCGAGCACGAGATGCGGGTGGTGGCCGACAGCGACTGGGTCATCGACCTCGGCCCGGGCGCGGGCGAGGAGGGCGGCTCGATCGTTGCGGCCGGCACGCCTGAAGATGTCGCGCGCGCCAAGCCGAGCCGGACCGCGCCTTACCTCAAGCGCGCGTTGGCCTAGACCGCGTCTGTGCATCGCCGCAGGCAGCGCGGCTGCGTCCGCGGCCCTGATAGGCTAGCGCGCACGCGTTCCAACCGCTTCGGGAATATCCATGCTCGCGCTCTCGATCGTCGCCCATCCCAGCCCGACCAGCTTCAGCCACGCGATGGCGGCGCAGGCCGGCGCCGTGCTTCGCGCAACCGGATTCGCGGTTCGCGAACACGACCTTTACGCCGAAGGCTTCAACCCCGTCCAACCCGTCGTGGAGGCCTTGAACACCGCTTCGGACGACGAACTCGTCGAACGGCATTGCGCCGAACTGCAGCAGGCCGACCTGATCCTGGTGTTCCACCCCAACTGGTGGAGCCAGCCTCCGGCGATCCTGAAAGGCTGGATCGACCGCGTGTTCCGCCTGAACACCGCGTATGCCTATCCCGAAGGCGCGGGCCCGGACGGCGTACCGATCGGATTGCTCAAGGCGCGCGAGGCCTTCGTGTTCAACACCTCCAACACCCCGGTCGAACGCGAGCGCGACGTATTCGGCGATCCGCTCGAGCGGATGTGGAAGACCAGCGTGTTCGGCCTGTGCGGCGTGGCCACGGTGACCCGGCGGATGTACGGGCCGATGGCGGCGAGCGGGGCGGAGGATCGGGAGCGATGGATTGGGGAAGTCGGGGCGCTGGTCGGCGCGGCGGCCCGGTCGTTTCGTGAGCGCAGTGCGCCGTAACGCAAGCGCTTCGACGTAGCGGATCGCGAATCCGCTGCGGTCGAGATCTCGCTATCGATACCGGGCGCCAAGCCGCCTGTTCCTTCGACCGACGCGGATACCAAGCCGCGGCTCCGCGTCGATCGGCCGCCGCCGCATGCTAACGTGCATGCAACCGCTGTTTTAAAGGGGTAAACCCCTCGTGATGCGCGCACCGTCACAGTTGGTCGAGCCGCGATGAGCGCCGCAGCGCGGGACGCGAACGCCGTGTCCAGGCGGTCGATGGCCATTGCGGCGTTCTCCACGGTGGTGGAGTGGTACGACTTCACCCTGTATCTCTACTTCGCGACGACCCTGTCGCGGGTGTTCTTCGGAACGGACTCGACTTCGTTGTTGCTCACCCTGGGCACGTTCGCCGTCGCGTACCTGATGCGCCCACTGGGCGCGGTGTTTTTCGGGCAGTTGGGCGACCGTTACGGCCGCCGCTCGATGATGCTGGTGTCGATCGGCTTGATGACGACGGCGACGTTGTTGACGGCGCTGTTGCCGACCCGGGAAGACATCGGCCCCTGGGCCGGGATCGCGCTGATGGGCCTGCGCTGCGTCATGGGCTTTGCGGTCGGCGGCGAGTACACCGGCGTAGTCGCCTATCTCATGGAAGGCGCGCCCGCAGCCAAGCGCGGACTGGTGACCTCGCTGGCCGCCGCAGCGAGCGAGGTCGGCGCCTTGTTGGCGGTCGGCGCCGCGGCGCTGGTGGTGAATCTGTTGCCGCCGTCGGATCTCGATGCGTGGGGATGGCGCTTGCCGTTCTTGTTCGGCGCGGCCATGGCCATGATGGTATGGATCTTCCGCACCGCCATGCAGGAGTCGCCGGACTTCCTGCGGCAACAGCGCGAGCGCAGCGTGCCCCGCGCGCCGCTCGCGTTCGTACTCAAGCACCACCGTGCGGGCATCGCGCGCGGCTTCGCGATCTCCGCGCTCGGCTCGGTCACCTATTACGTCGGCATCGCTTACGTGCCGACGTTCGTCGTGTCAGTGAACGCAGCCTCCGAAGCGGCGGCCCTGAATCTGGCGGTGTGGGCGGCGCTGGTGGTGATCCTGGTGACGCCTGTGGCCGGCGCTGCGTCCGACCGGTTCGGGCGGCGCCCGGTGCTGCTGGCGCTGTGCCTGGGCAGCGCGCTGCTGCCCATCTTGTTGTTCGATCTGATGGCCGGAACATCGGGCGCATCCGCCTGGTTGGGCGCGGCGGTGCTGGCCGGCGTCGCCGGCGGGGTCAGCGCCGTGGGCGCGGTGACGACCGCCGAACAGTTTTCCGGCGAAGGCAGGCTCAGCGGACTGGCGCTGGGCGCGACTGCCGCGACCGCACTGTTCGGCGGGCTGACGCCGGTGCTGGCCGAATACTGGGTCGGCTTGAGCGGGTGGCCGCCGTTGCCGGGCGTGATGATCGCAGCGGTCGCGCTGGCGGTGCTGCCGGTTATCTTGCGGATGCCCGAAACGGCGCCCGCGACGCGCTGAGCGGTATGCCGCCGAGGGAGGTAGGTTTTGAACCGCCCATCCGTTCGCTACGTCTCTCCGACAAAACTTGGAGAACGGGCAACGAATCGAACAACTTTATTGCCTTGGCTAAACAGGCGGCCGCATTGGCGTAAACCGCGATGAGGATGATCTTTCACAGTCATCGCTGCATGAACTTCATCGGAAAATCATCGAACGGTTGCGCGCTCGCGGGAGCGGACGAACCACCGCGACCGTTGTGCCGTGCAACATAAAATCTCGCATCGCCCCGTTATTGCGCAATCGATTGCATCCCGGCAGTTTTTGCGGTTTCATGCGGGCTGCAAGGCTCAGGGGCGGTGTGATATCCGCTCGATCGATTCGATGCACCGAGCGGGCGGTGCGCATCCGTCGCGGGGACGATGCTTCGAAAGATTTGTCCGAGCCACCTTTCGGTTATGGCGTCAGGAAGGGTAGATGAGCTTTATGAATCCGAAGATCAGCAGGCGAAACGCGATCCGTGCCGCGGCCATGGCCGGCCTGGGACTCACCGCGGCCGCAGTCGCGCCCGCAATGGCCGCCGCCGCGCCGCCCGAGGGCAAGCTCAAGGGCCGGCTGAAGCAATCCGTCGCCCGCTGGACGTTCCCGAAGCAATCGGTCGCCCAGCTGTGCCAGACGGTGAAGGACATCGGCTTTTCCGCTATCGACCTGGTCGGCCCCGAAGACTGGCCGACCCTGAAGGCGCACGGCGTGTTCAGTTCGATGTGCAACGGCGCCGAGCTCGGCCTGACCAAAGGCTTCGCCGCCACCGAGTTCCACGATGAACTGGTGCAGCGCTACACCCGCCATATCGACCTGGTCGCCGATGCCGGCTACCGCAACCTCATCTGCTTTTCCGGCAACCGCAACGGCATGGATCCGCAGCAGGGGCTGGCCAACGCCGAGGCCGGGATCAAGCGCATTCTCGGCCATGCCGAAAAGCGCGGCGTGGTGCTGGTGATGGAACTGCTCAATTCCAGGGTGGACCACCCCGACTATCTGTGCGATCGCTCCGCGTGGGGCGTCGAACTGTGCCAGCGGATCGGGTCGGATCATTTCGGCCTGCTCTACGACATCTACCACATGCAGATCATGGAAGGCGACATCATCGCCAGCATCCGCAAGCACCACGCGTTCTTCAAGCACTACCACACCGCGGGCGTGCCCGGCCGCAACGAGATCGGCGCGGACCAGGAACTCAACTATCCCGCCATCTGCCGCGCGATCCGCGACACCGGCTTTACGGGTTACCTCGCGCAGGAATTCTCGCCTACGGCGCCCGATCCCGTCGCTTCGCTGCGCGAGGCGATACGCCTGTGCGACGTCTGAAGCCGATATCCACCTGAGGACACCTCATGGCAGACAATCATTACGACGCGATCGTGGTCGGATCGGGCATCAGCGGCGGCTGGGCGGCCAAGGAGCTAACCGAGCGAGGGCTCAAGGTGCTGATGCTGGAACGCGGCCGCAACATCGAGCACGTCAAGGGCTACGTCAACGCGATGAAGGAAGCGTGGGACTACCCGCACCGCACCTGGGCCACCCAGGAGATGAAAGCGGCGTTCCCGGTGCTCAAGCGCGACTACCCGCTGGCCGAAGACACGATGGGGATGTGGGCCGACGAGCAGGATTGCCCATACACGGAAACCAAGCGCTTCGACTGGTTCCGCGGCTATCACGTCGGCGGCCGTTCGCTGATGTGGGGCCGGCAGAGCTATCGCCTGTCGGACCTGGATTTCGAGGCGAACCTCAAGGAAGGCATCGCCACCGACTGGCCGATCCGTTACGCCGACATCGCGCCCTGGTACGACCACGTCGAGAAGTTCGCCGGCATCGCCGGCACCGTCGAGGGGCTGGACGTGCTGCCCGACGGCCAGTTCCTGCCGCCGATTCCGCTGAACGTCGTCGAGAAAGACGTGGCGGCGCGGATAAAGAAGGCGTTCGGCGGCACCCGCCACCTGATCCACTCGCGCACCGCCAACATCACCCAGCCCAAGCCCGAGCAGGGCCGGGTCAATTGCCAATACCGCAACAAGTGCATCCTGGGCTGTCCGTTCGGCGCCTATTTCTCGACCCAATCGGCGACGCTGCCGGCGGCGATGAAGACCGGCAACCTGACCCTGCGCCCGTTCTCGATCGTCAAGGAAGTGCTTTACGACAAGGACCGCAAGCGCGCGCGCGGGGTCGAGATCATCGATGCCGAGAACGGCCAGACGTATCAGTACACCGCCAAGCTCGTCTTCATCAACGCATCGGCCTTCAACTCGACCTGGCTGCTGATGAACTCGGCCACCGATGTCTGGCACGGCGGGCTGGGCTCGTCCTCGGGCGAGCTGGGGCACAACGTCATGGACCATCATTTCCGCGTCGGCGCGTCCGGCACGGTCGAAGGTTATGAAGACAAGTACTACTTCGGCCGCCGCCCGTGCGGTTTCTACATTCCGCGGTTCCGCAACCTGGGCAAGGAAAAGCGCGATTATGTGCGCGGCTTCGGCTACCAGGGCTCGGCCAGCCGCACCGGTTGGTCGCGCGACATCGCCGAGCTCAGCATCGGCGCCGACCTGAAGGACGCGCTGAGCGTCCCGGGCGACTGGGTGATCGGCATGACCGGGTTCGGCGAGATGCTGCCGCATCACGACAACAAGATCGGCCTGGATCCGCAGCGCAAGGACAAGTGGGGGCTGCCGGTGCTGGCAATGGACGTGAGCCTGCGCAAGAACGAACTGGCCATGCGCAAGGACATGGGCGCGGACGCGGCCGAAATGCTGGAAGCAGCCGGGGTCAAGAACGTCAAGGTGCACGAGAACGACTACGCCCCGGGCATGGCCATCCACGAGATGGGCACGGCGCGCATGGGGCGCGACCGCAAGCATTCGGTGCTCAACATGCACAATCAGGTCTGGGATGCGCCGAACGTCTATGTGACCGACGGAGCCTGCATGACCTCCAGCGCGTGCGTGAATCCGTCGCTGACCTACATGGCGCTGACCGCGCGCGCGGCGGACCATGCCGTGCGCGAACTCAAGGCGGGGAACCTGTGATGGAACGTCGCGAGCTGTTGAAGATGATCGCCGCCGCCACCGGCGCGGCCATGATCGGCGTGCCGGCCTTCGTCTTCGGGCAGGCGCCGGTCCCGAGCGGAAACAGCGCGTTCTCCGAGGCCGACGTGGCCAAGCTCGACGAAATCGCCGACACCATCCTGCCGCGGACCAAGACGCCGGGCGCGAAGGACGCGGGCACGGGATTGTTCATTGCGACATTCGTGAGCGATTGCTACACCCCGGAGTACCAGGCGATCTTCCGCGCAGGCCTGGCCGACCTCGACCAACGCGCGGGCGGCCGCTTCGTGTCGCTGTCCGCGCAGGCGCGCACCGAACTGCTGCGTGCGCTCGATGCCGAAGCCGGGCAGCGGATCAACTCGATGGCGATCGCCACCGGCGGCGACAACCGGAAGGCGCTGAAGCCGCATTACTTCACCATGATCAAGCAGCTCGTGCTGTTCGGATTTTTCACGTCCAAGGCCGGGTCGACCCAGGCGCTGCGCTACGTCGCCGTGCCGGGCCGCTACGACGGCGATGCGGCTTACGTGCCGGGCACGCCCGCTTGGGCCACCTGATGATGCGCCGACGCAATCGCGCCGCTGTTCGTGGAGGAACGATGGGCAAGCCGATTCTGATCGAAGCGATCCTGGTATCGCTGGGCCTGTTGGCCGCAGGCTCCGCAGTCGCGCAGACGCCGGTCGATGCGCAGCGCGATCCGGCCAGGACCGAAGTCTGGAAGCCGGTTCCCGCGGTGGTGGCCACGCCCAAGGACGCCGCGCCCTCCGACGCGGTGGTGCTGTTCGACGGCAAGGACCTCTCGGCCTGGGAAGCGGAGCAGGGCGGCAACGCCCCGTGGAGCGTCGCCGGCGGCGCGGTCACGGTGGTGCCGGGCAGCAAGGGCATCCGCACCAAGCAGCGCTTCTGCGACATCCAGCTGCATATCGAATGGCGCACCCCGGCCAAGACCCAGGGCTTCGACGGCCAGCACCGCGGCAACAGCGGGATTTTCCTGCAGGAGCTGTACGAACTGCAGGTGCTCGACAGCTACGGCAATCCGACCTATGCCAACGGCCAGGCGGCGTCGATCTACAAGCAGGCGATCCCGCTGGTCAACGCCTCGCGCGCGCCGGGCCAGTGGCAGGCGTACGACGTGATCTGGAAGGCGCCGCGCTTCTCGCAAGGCGGCGGCCTGGTTTCGCCCGCGCGCATCACCGTGCTGCACAACGGCGTGCTCGTGCAGGACGACACCGTTGTGTCGGGCAAGACCGAATACATCGGCGCGCCGTCCTATTCGCCCCACGGCTGCGCGCCGATCTACTTGCAGGATCACGACGCCAAGGTCAGCTACCGCAACATCTGGGTGCGCGAGTTGTAAGCGGCGTGCGCGGCGCGGGCCGCCGCGCCTGCGCCTACTGTTTCAGGAAGACAGCAATGTCTTCGAGATCCTTCTCGGACAATTGCCCGAACGGCGGCATCAGCCCGCCGCCGGTCTTGATCCGTTCCTTGATCTTCTTCGCGTCGAGCCGCTTGCCCACGCCGGTCAGGGCGGGAAAGGTTTCGCCCATGCCTGCGCGGTCGGGGCCGTGGCAGGACGCGCAGTTTGCGGCATAGAGCTTGGCGCCCGCCGCGGCATCCTGGGCGGCAACAGGCGCGGCCGCGAACGCGGCGGCGAACAAGGGCAGGGTGGCGATCCGGAGCGATTTCGACATGGACGTTCTCCGCGATCAGCGGCCCGCGCCTGCGGGCAGGTGTTCGTTGAGGTAGGCCGCGCCGGTCGAGATGACGGCAGCGGGGTCGCGCGGTTGATCGTGCTCGATGATGTACCAACGCACGCCTGCACGTGCGGCGGCGGGAAGGATCTTGTTCCAGTCCAGCACGCCTTGGCCCAGCGCGGCGAAACCGTCTTCGTCCTTTGCCTGGTCGGGCGGCGCGTTGTCCTTGGCGTGCACGGCGAACACGCGTCCGCGGAACTTGCCGAGCAAGGCCGCCGGGTCGTGGCCGGCGCGCGCGATCCAGGCCAGGTCGAGTTCGGCCTGCAGTTGCGGGCCGGCGCCTTCGAACATGAGCTCCAGTCCGGTCTTGCCGCCGAAATCGACGATCTCGAAATCGTGGTTGTGGTAGGCGAGCGTCATGCCCTTGGCCCGGACTTTCTTCGAGATCTTGCCCAGCTCCTTGCCCAGCGCGGTCCAGCCGGCGGCGTCGGTCGGGCGCTCTTCTTGCGGGAGGTAGGGCACCACCAGCGTGGTGTTGCCGATCGCCTTGTTGAACGCCACCACGCCGTCGAGATCGCTGCGCAGGTTGGCCAGTTGCGCGTGGGTCGAGATCGCCTTGATCGAATACTTGTCCAGCAGCTGCTTGAGCGTCTTCGCCGAGACGTCCTGCGTGCCGACGGTCTCCACCGCGCGGATGCCGGCGTCGTGCACGATCTTCAACTGCTGCTCGAGCGAGGCGACGTTGCGCAGCGTGTACATCTGCACCGCGATGGGCCGCAGCTGAGATTTTGCCTGTTGCGCGAAAGCGGGCGTAGCGGTCAGGAACAGAAGTGCGGCGGCCGCAAGGCTGCGCGCAATGGCGATCGTCATGGTGTCCTCCCGGGAGTTCGATGGCTGCGGGCGAGGCGATGGCCCGGGTATGCGAGGGCCAGGGTCTCGTCGTGGCGGATGTTGGGGTCAGGCGGAGCGGCGCTCCTCGTCGTGCGCCTGGCCGATGGCGGTCCAGGTGCGCGTGCGGGCCGATGCGATTACGCGGTCGACGATCAACGCCGAGCGCAGCCCGTCGTCGAAGGTCGGCAGCCCGTCCGGCGCTTCGGCGTCGATGGCGCGATAGGTGTCTGCGACGAAGGCATCGAAGCAATGGCCGTAGCCCTGCGCGTGGCCGACCGGCAGCACCGACAGCCTGCGTTGCTCCGCGCTTCCTGCCGCCGGGCCGCGCACGAAGATCTCTTCGCGCTGGTCGGGCAGGCCGATCCAGAGCCGTTCGCTGTCTTCCTGGTCGAATGCGACGCTGGCCCGGGCGCCGTCGATCTCGAACCACAGGCGGTTGCGACGCCCGGCCGACACCTGGCTGACGGTCAAGGTGGCCAAGGTGCCGCCGGCGGTCTTGAACAGGGCCGCGGCGACGTCTTCGCTGGAGACGGCCTGCATCGCACCGTCGGCGGCCGGCCGGGCGTAGCTCTGGCCGGCGGCGACGCTGCGCTGCGCGATCACGGTTTCGAAGGCGGCGCTGACTTCGGCGAATCGCTCGCCGCTGACCCATTCCACCAGGTCGCACCAGTGCGAGCCGATATCGGCGAACACGCGCGAGGCGCCGCCCAACGCCGGATCGACGCGCCAGTTGTTGCTGGCCGGATCCAGCAGCCAGTCCTGCAGGTAGCTGCCGTGAATCAGGCGCAGCGGCCCCAGCTCGCCCTCGGCGATGCGCGCACGCGCTTCGCGCACGACCGGGTGATAGCGATAGACGAACGGCACCGTGGCCACGAGCCCGCTGCTCGCGGCCAGCGCCGCCAGGGCCCGGGCGTCTTGCAGCGTCGTCGCCAGCGGCTTTTCGCAGATCACGTGCTTGCCGGCTTCAAGCGCGGCCTGCGCCATCGCCCGATGCAGATGGTTGGGCGTGCAGATATGCACGACCTGCACCTGCGGGTCGGCGAGCGCTTCTTCGATATCGCGATAGGCGCGCGGCAAGTTCCAGGCAGATGCCACCTCGCGCGCGCGTTCCGGCGAGGACGCGCTCACACCTACGATGCGCGCGCCCGCCAGGATCGCCGCGCGGCGATGCACGTTGCCGATCATGCCGGTGCCGACGATGGCGACTCCCAACTGGCTCATCGCTGTGCGTCCTCAGTGGGGGAGGGGGCTGAAACGCCGGCCGGCCGCTCGCGGAACAACAACAGGAACGCCACCAGCACGACCGCGGCGACGCCGGCCGGGAACAGCCAGATCTGCTGCCAGTCGCGGCCGGCCGCCGTGGTGTAATGCTCCACGACCGCGCCGGACAGGAAGCTGCCGATCAGCATGCCGACGCCGTACGTCGCCAGGGTGATGAAGCCTTGCGCGCTGCTGCGGAACGCCGGCCCGGCGTGGGCATCGGTATAGATCTGACCGGTGACGAAGAAGAAGTCGTAGCAGATGCCATGCAGCACGATACCGGTCACCAGCAGCGCGAACCCGGCGCCCGCATCGCCGTAGGCGAACAGGACGTAGCGCAGGACCCACGCCGCCATGCCCAGCGCCAGCATGGTCTTGACCCCGAGCCGCGCGAACAGGAACGGCATGGCCAGCATCAGCAGCACTTCCGACACCTGGCCGAGCGACTGCAATCCCGCCGCGCCGCGCACGCCGAGGTCGTTGAGATAGGGGTTGGTGAAGTTGTAGTAGAACGACAGCGGGATGCAGATCGCGATCGAGGCCAGGAAGAACACCAGATAGGAACGCGACTTCAACAGGCGCAGCGCGTCCAGCCCCAGGATCTGGCCGAGCCCGGCGTTGCGTTGCCGCTCCAGCGGCGGCGTGTCGGGCAGGGTCAGCGCATACAGGCCGAGCAGCAGCGAAGCCGCCGCGGCCATCTTGAAGGTCAGATCGAGCCGGTGCGCCTGTTCCCAGCCGAGCCAGCCGATCAGCACGCCGGCGACGATCCAGCCGATGCTGCCGGCCACGCGCACCGGCGGGAACTGCTTTTCGGGCGTGTGCATGTGCCGCATCGCGATGCTGTTGGCCAGCGCCAGCGTCGGCATGAACAACAGCATGTAGGCCATGACGCAGGCCGAGAACGCGCCGAAGCTGGTCGCCGCGGAGGCGCCCCACATCAGCGCCGCGCCGGCCAGATGCAGCAACGCCAGGATGCGCTGCGCGGCGAAGTAGCGGTCGGCGACCAGCCCGACCAGGAACGGCGCGACGATGGCGCCGATGGACTGGCTCAGGAACGCCGTCGCCACCTGGCTCGCGCTCGCCTGCAGCGGCCCCTGCACCAGGTAGGTGCCCAGGGTGACGAACCAAGCCCCCCAGATGAAGAACTGAAGAAACATCATCGCGCTCAGGCGCGGCATGGTGAACGTCATGGCTTCCCCTTGCTCTTGGCGTCAGGCTCGTTGGCGTCAGGCTGGCTGGCGTGCGATCAAATCCCCAACATGCGCCGCATCGTGTCCGCACTGGCGCCGCTGTCGGCGAAGTCGTCGAAGGCGCGCTCGGTGACGCGGATGAGGTGGTCGCGGATGAAGGCGGCCCCCTCGCGCGCGCCGTCTTCCGGATGCTTCAGGCAGCACTCCCACTCCAGCACCGCCCAGCCCGGGAAATCGTACTGGGCCAGCTTGGAGAAGATCGCCTTGAAATCGATCTGGCCATCGCCGAGCGAGCGGAACCGTCCGGCGCGATCGATCCAGTTCTGATAGCCGCCATACACGCCGCTGCGCGCATCGCTGCGGTACTCGGCGTCCTTGACGTGGAAGATGCCGATGCGCTCGTGATAGCGGTCGATGAAGCCCAGGTAGTCCATCTGTTGCAGCAGCAAGTGGCTGGGGTCGTACAGGATCTTCGCGCGCGGATGCTGGTCGACGGTTTCCAGGAAACGCTCGAAGGTCGCGCCGTCGTGCAGGTCTTCGCCCGGATGGATCTCGTAGCACACGTCCACGCCGCAGGCGTCGAACGCGTCCAGGATAGGGCGCCAGCGGCGGCCGAGCTCGCTGAAGGCTTCTTCCACCAATCCGGGCGGCCGTTGCGGCCAAGGGTAGAAATACGGCCAGGCCAGCGCACCGGAAAAGGTCGCGTGCGCGGTCAGCCCCAGACGCTGGCTGGCTTGCGCGGCCAGCAGCAACTGCTCGACGGCCCAGGCCTGGCGGGCGGGCGGATCGCCGCGCTTTTCCGGCGGGGCGAAACCGTCGAACAAGATGTCGTAGGCTGGATGCACCGCGACCAGTTGGCCCTGCAAATGCGTGGACAGCTCGGTGATGCGGATGCCGTGGCGGGCGAGAGTGGCGGCGACCTCGTCGCAATAGGCCTGGCTGCGCGCGGCTTCGGCGAGATCGAAGATGTGCGGCGCGTTGGTCGGGACTTGTACGCCACAATAGCCCAAGCCGGCGGCCCATTCGGCCAGCGTGTCCAACCGATCGAACGGAGGCTTGTCACCGATGAACTGGGCGAGGAACAGCGCTGGACCCTTGAGCGTTTTCATGGAAATCCGCCTGATGCAATCGATTGCAATCCTAGCACGGGGTCGCCAGGATGATCGTTGTGCAACGCAGCGAGGGCGATCGGACTGAGGCATGGCGACCATTTACGACATCGCAAAACAGGTCGGCGTCTCCGCCGGCACCGTGTCGCGAGCGCTGTCGCGGCCGGAGAAGGTGCTGCCGGCCACGCGCCAGCGCATCGAGGAAGTAGCCGCCGCGCTGGGCTATGTGCCCAACACGGTGGCGCGCACGCTCAAGACCCAGCGCAGCGGCAAGATCCTGGTGACCGTCCCGGACATCGCCAATCCGTTCTTCGCCCAGATCCTGCAGGGCGCCGAAGAAGCCGCGCAGGCTGCCGACTACGCCGTGCTGCTCGGCGATACCCAGAATCGGCCGGAGCGGGAAGAACGCTACGCGCAGATGCTGCCGCGCAACGAGGCCGACGGCCTGATCGTGTTGGGGCATCGCTTGCCGCCGACGGCGCAGGAGATCGTCAAGCGGCTCGGCGCCACCGCGCCGGTGGTCAACGGCTGCGAATTCGATCCGGCGCTGGGCATTCCCAGCGTCCACATCGACAACGCGGCTGCTGCGCGCACCGCGATGGAACATCTGTATGGATTAGGCCACGAGCGGATCGCCGTGGTCGGCGGCCCGCCCGACAATCCGCTGCATCGACAGCGCCTGGAAGGCGTGGAAGCCGCCGCCAGGGCGCGCGGTCGCTTGCGCCTGCTGAAAATCGCCCCGGGCGACTTTTCCATCGAATCCGGCTATACCGCCGCGAAAAAGCTGCTTGGGCAGGGGTCCGCGCCGACCGCCGCGTTCTGCTTCAGCGACCAGATGGCGCTGGGCGTCCTCGCCGCGTGCAGAGATCTTGGCATCCGCGTGCCGGAAGACTTCTCGATCGTCGGCTTCGACGACCTGGCCTCATCGCGCTATCTCAACCCGCCGCTGACGACCATCAGCCAGCCGATGCGCGAGATCGGCGTGCGCGCCGTCAACCTGCTGCTTGCGATCATCGAGGCGGTCGAGGTGCCGCATCAGCAGACCTTGGATTTCAGCTTGATGCTGCGCGGGTCGACCGCCGCATTCCCTGGAATTTCGGAAGCAAGAAAATGACTTGGCTATCCCTGCGAACGACCGAACGAAAGCTGGGCGCGACGAATGCACGACTCCTTCTTTTGTCGCTGTCCAGCTTCGCGCTCCTGGCCGGCGCACAACCCGCCACTGCCCAAAACGCCAAGGCTTCATCGTCGGCGGCCGCGAACGTCGTCGATGTAGCGCGCATCTACGGCCGGATTCAAATCGTGAACTCGTTCCCCGACTACAGAGTCAAGGTCGTACGCTCGTTTCCCGACCTTAAGGTGCAAGTCGTCAAGTCTTTCCCGAACGGCCCGGGCAGATGGCAGATGGTCGAATCCTTCCCGGACTACAAGATCCAGTTGGTCGACTCCTTTCCCGACTTCGAAATCCAGTACGTCGACAGCTTCCCCGGAAAGCCGTAACCGGATCCGAACACGGACAACGGCAGCGGCCTGCTCGACCCGGGATTTGATAGGTGAGCGGACATAAAAATCCCGCCGCACATCAGGCGGCGGGCGCTTGCTTATCCATTCGGTCAGACGAGCAGCGCCTGAGCGCGTCGATCCGGCGGCCGCGGGCCAGCGCGCTACGACGCGGCCGCGCGCACCGGGCTCAGGCCGGGATTTACGCGGGCTCTTCGGCCGGCTCGAACGAGGGCAACACGCGCAACTGCAGCGCGGCGGTGAAGGTCGCCCCGGCCTGCCACGAAGCCAGCCCGGCCCAGGCGCGCTCGACCACGTCGTTGACCAGGGCCAGATCGCTCAGGTCGCCCTTGATGACCAGCGCGTACAACTCTTTCGCGCCGTCCGGCGCCGGCAGCCGCGCGGCCTCTTCCAGCACCGTGCCGAAGGTGGCGTAGGGGTAGCGCGCGGCGAGTCCGGTCACCAGCGCCAGGTGCATGGCGAAGGTGCCGGCGATCATCGCGTGCGGCGCGGAGCGGTTGCGCAGCTTTCCGATCAGTTCGTACAAGGTGCCCGAGACGATCCGCGCCATCGCGCGTTCGACCATGTCCGGATCCGGATGGGTGGCGACCTCGCGCAACCGGGCGAGCAGGTTTTCGTTGCCCGGCGAAGCCCACACCACGTGCGAGTAGACGAACTTGCCGCGGCTGATCGGCCAGCTCTCGTCGACCTCGCGCGCCAGCGCCTCGGCGGCGCTGCGCGAGAGCAGATACACCAGCGCCTTGCCGGGGCCGTAGACCCATTCGACCGGCTTTTGGAATTTCGCCCCGTACACCTCGTCGTCGATAACGCCCCACAGGTCGATGTCCGAGTACGGACGCGCTTCGCCGCGCGCGGTCGAGCCGTACAGGACCAGATGCTGCAGATGCTCGCCGAAACGTTCGCGCATGGATTCGATGATCAGCGCGTACAGCGCGTTGCGTTCGTCGGCGCTGACCGCGCGCGGCCCGGAAAAGACGTCGTCCAGTCGGCCGATAGGGAGTTCGTATTCCATAGGATGATCGATCAGGCTCCATGAGATGCGGTTGCGAACTTGCGTTTCGATGCTAGCAGATGCCTAGTGCGCGCCACGCCGGTGCGCAACGATGCTCGCGCGGCGTCGCTGCAGCTTTCGCTGCCGCAGCCGCGTCGGTGCGGCCGCGGCCGGCTCAGCCGCGCTGCTCGCCCAGGCTGCGTTCCCACGCCAGCGAACTGGCGACGATCAAGTCGATGTCGTCGCAGCGCGGCGCCCAGCCGAGCAGCTCGCGGATCCTGTACGCATCGGCGATCAGCGAGGGCGGATCGCCGACCCTGCGCGGATGCTCGACCACCGGGATCGGCGCCCCGTGCACGCGTTCGAGCGCGCGCAGCACCTCGCGCACCGAAGCGCCGCGCCCGTATCCGCAGTTGAGCACGACCGGCTCGCCGCCGCGGCGCAGATAGTCCAGCGCATCGGCGTGGGCGCGGGCGAGGTCGTCCACGTGGATGTAGTCGCGCACGCCGGTGCCGTCGGGCGTGGCGAAGTCGGTGCCGTACACCGCGATGCTCTCGCGCTTGCCGGTGGCGACTTCGCACGCGGCCTTGATCAGCAAGGTGGCGTTGCGGGTGGAATGGCCGATGCGGCCGCGCAGGTCGCTGCCGGCGACGTTGAAATAACGCAGCACCGCGTAGCGCAGGCCGGTCGCTGCGGCGAGATCGCGCAGCATCCACTCGCTCATCAGCTTGGACGCGCCGTAGGGATTGATCGGCGCGGTCGGAGTGTCCTCGCGCGCGATCCCGGAGGCCGGCATGCCGTACACCGCCGCCGACGAGGAGAACACGAAGTTGGATACGCCCGCCTGCGCGCAGCAGCTGAGCAAGGTGTGGGTGGCGCAGGTGTTGCCGGCGTAATAGCGCAACGGATCGCGCACCGACTCCGGCGCGATGGTGCGCGCGGCCAAGTGCAGCACTGTATCGACGGCGTAGTCGCGCAGCACTCGCGCGACGGTGGCGGCGTCGCCGACATCGCCCACGACCAGCTCGGCGCCGAGCACCGCCTGGGCGTGTCCGGTGCTGAGGTCGTCGAGCACGACTACGCGCTCGCCGCGTTCGGTCAGTTGCAATACCACGTGGCTGCCGACGTAGCCGGCGCCGCCGGTGATCAGGATCGCTCCGCCGCGGCGGGAGGAGGGCGTCGCGCTCAAGCCGGCCGCTCCGCGGCGCAGCCGGCGGCGGGCGCGCCGATCGGCTCGTACGACGGTGTCGGCAGCGGGCGGGATGGTTCGATCGTCGCAATCACCGCGGGTCCCCCTCCATGTCTCGACGCGGCCTTCCATCGTGCCGCGCGACAGCGAGACTAATCCAGTCCTCGCCGCTGCGCGAGCCCGGCCGGCGACTGCCGCAGCGCGGCTTGACCGTCTAAACGGTCGTGCTAGAGTCGGCTGGCGCTTGGGGAGCGCTGCGGCGAGGGGCCTGGTCGTTGTTCGTGCCGCAGTGGCGCGCACCGCCGAAGGAAACGCTGCGAAGACTCGACGAACGACCGTGCGCACCCGGTGCTCGCGCGGTCGTTGCGTCTGCGCGGTCGGCGCCGCACCGGATCGAACCGCCCGTCGCGCCGTCCTTGCTGCAGCCATTCGGAGAAGGCCTGCATGTCCCAGGCACCGCTGTCGTTGGATCGCTACCTGCGAGAACACTACGAGGCCGTGCCGGGCATGTCGTCGGCGTTCGCCGCGCGCGCCTGCGCGACCTTGATGCAAGTCCAGGCCGGGCAGGGCTGGCGCGGCGACGTCGCCGAAATCGGCGCGTTCGAAGGACGCTTCCTGATCGCGCTGGCGCTGGGCCTGCAAGCCGGCGAACGGGCGCTGGCGATCGATCGCTTCGACTGGCCCGACATCCACGTCGGCCTGCGGCTGAGCGAGCGCCTGCGCGAGTTCGGCCTGTCCGAACGGGTCGAGACGATCTGCGCCGACAGCCGGCGCCTGCGCCCGCAGCGGCTGACCGGCCCCGACGGCGCGCGCGCGATCCGCCTGTTCCATATCGACGGCGACCACCAGGCCTCGTCGCTGGCCCAGGACATGGCGCTGGCGTTCGCGTGCATGGCGCCGTGGGGCGTGGTCTGCCTGGACGACATGCTCAGCCCGGCGTATCCCGAGCTCGGCATCGCCGTGGCGCAGACGCTGCGGGCCAATCCGCAATGGACGGTGTTCTGCGTGCTCGACCGCGAGGACATCGCCGCGGCGGCGAAGTTCCTGCTGTGCCGGCAGGAGTACGCGCAACCTTATGTAGACGCTTTGACGCAGAGCTTCCCCCATCGCGTTTGGGGCATGGCCGCACAGTTCGCGCAACATCGCGCCCTGGTGCTGTCGCCGCAGCCGAGACTGACGCGCTTCAACCCCGGCGGCAGCGTCGATCGCATCCAGTGAGACGGCGGCGGCGATGTGTGCATACGTCAGCGCATGCTGTCGGCCGCGCGCTTGCGCGGCCGTCGCCGCGGCGCTGAATGCGCGGCGACGTTGGCGAAAATTTGCACGTTTTACGCAAGGACAAGCATGAACAGGAGCGCTCGGTTCGCGGCGTTCGAGCGCGCGCGAAGCGGTCAAGCAATCGACGCATCGACACGCCTTGACGAAGCACCGGCAATCGTACGAGGATGCCAAACGTTGTAGCGTAGCGTGCCATTGCATGCCGCCTTCAATGCATGCTGGCTCAGGGCGCGTCACGTCAGTTCTCGACATGGACCACAGGATGTCTGCGCAGCGATGTTTGAACTCCCGCTCGTTCCATCGTCTGCGCGCGTCTTCGACGGCCGCGCCCGCACGCTGCAACCGCAATCGCTCTCAGGCCGCTCGCCGACCTGTCAAAACCGACAGGCGAACCGGATCGGCGCCCACTGCGGGCCGTTACACTCGTGCGCGCCGCGTCGCCGCGGCGAGTCCGCACCCGGACAGCGAGCGGCGGCCTCATCCGGCCAATCCCGGAACGACTGAATTTCCCACGGCATCGCGGTCGCGACAGCGACCTCGCCGGCGTCCGCGCCGGCATAACCGCTGCGGGCCCGGGGCGGGACGCGGCGCGTAGGGCACGCCCGCGCCAGCCTGTGCGGGATCGAATTGGGTCGTACCGGGAGTTTCGAAGGATGCGGAACCAGCGCTCTTACATCATCTGCACGACCATGCGCAGCGGCAGCACGATGCTCGCCAGCGGCTTGCGCGAGACCGGCATCGCCGGACGCCCGGACGAATACTTCGCCCCGCCGGTGCGCCTGCCACAGGCGCAGGTGTTCGACATGCAGCCCGAGCGCTATCGCGAACTGCTGGAAGAACAACGCCGCGCGCATCCGGCAGAACAGGTGCTGCGCGAGATAGTGGAAGCCGGCACCACCGACAACGGCGTGTTCGGCGTCAAGATCCACTTCCAGCGCCCGTTCTCCGATTTCCATAACGCGGTGGAAGTGCTGCAGGCGTATTTCGGCGACAAGCTCGCATCGCCGCACGAACTGTTCAACCGCGCGTTCCCGCGCCTGTCCTACATCTGGCTGCGCCGCGCCGACCGGGTCGCGCAGGCGGTGTCGCTGTTCAAGGCGATCAAGACCAGCGAGTTCGTGCGCGTCGCCGGCAGCACCGACCCGGTGTTGCCGGTCACCGCGGAAGATTTCGACTTCGCCATGATCCGGCGCCTGGCCGATTGGCTGCAGAGCGGCGACGACGGCTGGCGCGCGTTCTTCAAGCGCCACCGGATCGAGCCGATGATCGTCGACTACGAAGATCTGGCGGCCAATTACGAACCCACGCTGCGCTCGGTCCTGGATTACCTGGACCTGTCGGCGCAGCGCCCGGACATCGCCCGCACCCGCCATCGTCGCCAGGCCGACGAGATCTCCGAACAGTGGGCGGCGCGCTATCGCGAGATGCATGGGTGATTGAGGACGCACGCGACCCTGCGCCCGCCAACGACAACGCCGCGACCGGCCCGAGCGACGAGGCCGCCGCTGCGCCGTCGCTGGTGGAGCGCTTCGAAGCCCAAGCCGCGCGCTCGCCCGATGCGGTAGCGCTGGTCTGCGGCGACGAGCGCGTCAGCTATCGCCAGTTGCAGGCGCGTGCGGCGATCTTGGCGCGCTACTTGCAACAGGCCGGCGTCGGCCCGGGCGACATCGTCGGCCTGTGCCTGGAGCGTTCGCCGATGCTGGTGGCGGCGACCCTGGCGGTGTTGCGCGCCGGCGCGGCCTATCTGCCGATCGACCCGCGCACGCCGCCGGCGCGCATCGCTTTCATGCTCGAGGACTGCGCGGCGCCGTTGCTGCTGACCGAGGCCGATCTGTGCGCGCAGCCGCAATCGGCCGGACGCCGCGTGCTGCGCCTGGACCGCGATTGGCAGCAGATCGAATCGGCCGCGGCCGCCGCGCCGGCGCGGCCGTTCGCAGCCGGCGAACTGGCCTATGTGATCTACACCTCCGGTTCGACCGGCCAGCCCAAGGGCGTGCCGGTGCCGCAAGCCAACGTGACCGCCTTGTTCGATGCCGCGCAGCCGCGCTTCGGCTTCGGCGCGCACGACGTGTGGAGCCTGTTCCATTCCTACGCCTTCGATTTTTCGGTGTGGGAACTGTGGGGCGCGCTGCTCTACGGCGGCCGGCTGGTGCTGGTGCCGGCGCAGGTCGCGCGCGATTCGCAGGCGTTCTACCGGCTGGCCAGCGACGAAGGCGTCACCGTCCTCAACCAGACGCCGTCCGCGTTCGCCCAGTTCGCTGCGGTCGACGAATCGATGCGCCTGCCGCTGCAGTTGCGGCTGGTGATCTTCGGCGGCGAAGCGCTGCGCTTCGGCGAGCTGCGCGGCTGGTTCGAGCGTCACGGCGACGCGCGGCCGCAGTTGGTCAACATGTACGGCATCACCGAGACGACCGTGCACGTCACCGAGCGCGACGTCGCCGCGGCCGAAGCGGTGCGCGCGCCGGCCAGCCTGATCGGCCGCGCCTTGCCGCACCTGCGCTTGTTCGTCCTCGACGAATCGCTGCGGCCGGTCGCCGACGGCGAGGCTGGGGAGTTGTGCGTCAGCGGCGCCGGACTGGCCTGGGGCTATCTCAACCGCGCCGCGCTGACCGCCGCGCGCTTCGTCGCCAGCCCGTTCGGCCACGGCGAACGGCTGTACCGCAGCGGCGATCTCGCCCGGCGCACCGCCGACGGCGATATCGAATACCTCGGCCGGCTCGACCAGCAGGTCAAGCTGCGCGGGTTCCGGATCGAACTGGGCGAGATCGAAGCCGCGCTGCTGCGCCACCCCGGCGTGCGCCAGGCGGTGGTGACCAAGCGCGACGGCGACGGCCAGCCGCGCCTGGTCGCCTACGTCGTCGCCGAGCCGGCCCAGGCCGACGCCGCGGCCGCGCGCGCGGACGACAGCGTCGGCCAATGGCAGGCGCTGTACCAGGACACTTACCGGCCCGAACAGGACGCCGACTTCCGCCCCAGCTTCGTCGGCTGGCACAGCAGCTACACCGGCGCGCCGATCGAATTGGCGCAGATGCAGCAATGGCTCGACGCCACCGCCGAGCGGGTGCTGGCGCGGCGGCCGCAGCGCCTGCTGGAAATCGGCTGCGGCGTCGGCCTGGTGCTGGAGCGGCTGGCGCCGCATTGCCAGTCCTATGTCGCCACCGATCTGTCCTCGGTCGCGATCGGCCGCCTGCAGCGCTGGCTGGGCGCGAGCGAAGGCCTGGAGCACGTGCGCCTGTCGGCGCAGCCCGCCGACGATTTCGCCGGCCTGCCCGACGGCTTCGATACGGTGGTGCTGAACTCGGTCGTGCAGTACTTCCCCAGCGCCGACTATCTGATCGAGGTGCTGCGCCAGGCCAGCGAGCGGGTCGCGCCGGGCGGACGCATCTTCGTCGGCGACGTGCGCCACCACGGGCTGATGCGCGCCTTCCACGCATCGGTGCAGTTCGCCAAGGCCGACGACGAGGCCGACGCCGCCCGGCTGCGCGCGGCGATCGAGCGCGGCATGCGCCAGGACAAGGAACTGCTGCTGGGGCCGGAATTCTTCCGCGCCTTGCCGCAGCGGCTGGCGAACATCGGCGCGGTCGAAATCCTGCTCAAGCGCGGCGACGCCGACAACGAGCTCAATCAATACCGCTACGACGTCTGGCTGCACGTCGGGCCGCGCGCGACTTCGCGTCCGGCCGAACCGTGGCGCGCGCAGGGCGACGACGCGCTGGCCGAACTGGATGCGCATCTGTCGCGGCAACGCCCGCCGCGGTTACGGGTCGAGCTGGTCAACGCCCGCCTGAGCGCGGACCTGCGCCGGCTGGCTCTGCTCGATGAAGCCGCGCCGGCGCTGTCCTGGCGCGAATTGAACGAACGCGCCGGCGCATCGTGCGCCGCCGGCGTCGAGCCCGAAGCCTTGTGGCGCTTGGGCGAACGCCACGGCTACCGGGTCGCCATCGCCTGGTCCGAGCACTCGCCGGGGCATCTGCTGGCGACCTTCTCCGACGCGGCCGGGCAGGGCGACCGTGCGCACAGCGCCGAGTTCGCCGAGCCGCTCGATGCGGACCCGCGCGCCTACGCCAACGATCCGCTCGCCGCCGCCGCCCAGCATGCGTTCGTGCGCGGCCTGCGCGAGCATCTGCGCGCGATCCTGCCCGAGCACATGCTGCCGGCCGCGACCGTGGTGCTGCCGGCGTTGCCGCTGACGGTCAACGGCAAGGTCGATCGGGCGCGGCTGCCGGCGCCGGAAGAGCGCCCGGACGTCGCCGACTACGCCGAACCGCATACCGCGCTGCAGCGCAGCCTGGCCGGCATCTTCGCCGAAGTGCTGCGGCTGGACCGGGTCGGCCTGCACGACGACTTCTTCGAACTCGGCGGCCATTCGCTGCTGGCGATGCGCGTGGTCGCGCAGTTGCGCGCGCAACTGGCGCTGGAGCTGCCGCTGCGTGCGATCTTCGATCACCCCACGGTCGCCGCCCTGGAGCAGGCGGCGCAGTCCGCCGGCGCCGCGCTGACGGCGCCGCCGCTGACGCCGCATCCGGACCGCGAGTCCATCGCGCTGTCGTTCGCGCAGGAACGGTTGTGGTTCCTGGAGCAGCTAGGCACGGTCGGCGCTGCCTACCATGTGCCGCTGGCGTTCCGGATCCGCGGCGCGCTCGACCGCGGCGCGCTCGACGCGGCGCTGGCGCAGCTGCTGCAACGCCATGAAATGCTGCGCACGCGCTTCGTGCTCGACGGCGAAGAGCCGCGCCAGAGGATCGATCCGGCGCCGGCGCAGCCGCTGTCGGTCGAGGACCTGAGCGCGCTGGATCCGGCCCGGGCGCAGGCGTTCGTGGACGAACGGCTGGAACGCGAAGCGCTGCACCGCACCGATCTGGAACGCGGGCCGCTGTTCCGCGCCCAGTTGCTGCGGCTCAGCGAGCGCGAGCACGTGCTGATCCTGGCCGCGCACCACATCGCCGCCGACGGCTGGTCGCACACCGTGCTGCTCGGCGAGCTCGGCGCACTCTACGAGGCACAGGCGCGCGGCGCCGAACCGGCGCTGCCGCCGCCGCGCCTGCAGTACGCCGATTACGCGATGTGGCAGCGCCGCTGGCTGCAAGCGCCGCAGCTCGAGCAGCAATTGCGGTACTGGACCGCGCAACTCGCCGACGCGCCGGAACTGATCGCGCTGCCGAGCGACCGGCCGCGTCCGCCGACCGCGAGCTTCGCCGGCACCGTGCACCGCTTCGAGCTGCCCGCGGCGCTGGCGCGGCGGCTGCCGGGGTTCGCGCGCGAACACGGCGCCACCGCCTTCATGGTCCTGCTGGCCGCGTTCCAGGCGCTGCTGGCGCGCTGGAGCGGAAGCGACGACATCGTCGTCGGCACGCCCACCGCCGGCCGCACCCATCGCGACACCGAACCGCTGATCGGGCTGTTCATCAATACTCTGGCGCTGCGTGCGCGGGTCGACACCGGCGCCAGCTTCGCCGCGCTGCTGGCCCAGGCCAAGGACGCCGCGCTGGCCGCGTTCGCCCATCAGGAACTGCCGTTCGAACAGGTGGTGGCCGCGCTCAAGCCGCATCGCGACCTGTCGCGGCAGCCGATCGTGCAGGTGATCTTCGCCCTGCAGAACACCCCGCCGACCGCGCTGCGGCTGGCCGGCGCGCAGACCGAGCGGATCGACCTGCCGAGCCGCAGCGCCAAGTACGACCTGACCTTGAACCTGATCGAGGCGGACGCGCGGCTCAGCGCCGAGATCGAATACGCCACCGACCTGTTCGATGGCGCCACCATCGCCCGGCTCGGCGACATGTACGCGGCGCTGCTGGACGCGGCGATGGCCGACCCGACCCAAGCGGTGTCGCGGCTGCGCCTGGGCGCCGCGCCGGCGCCGGTGCGGGTCGCCGCAGCCGCGGACGCGACCGTCTGCGATCTGTTCGCAGCGCAGGCCGCGCGCACCCCGGACGCGCCGGCGCTGGAGTCGGCCGGCTCGCGGCTGAGCTACGCCGAACTGGACCGGCGCGCGCAGCGCATGGCGCGGCAACTGCGCCGGCGCGGCATCGGCGCCGGCGATCTGGTCGCGGTGGTGTCCGATCACGAGGTCGACACCTTCGTCGCCTTGCTCGCCACGCTCAAGGCCGGCGCGGCCTATCTGCCGCTCGATGCCGCGACGCCGGCAGAACGCCTGCGCCATGTGCTCGAAGACGCGCGGCCGGGCCTGATCCTGGCCGACGCGGCAACGGCCGCTCTGCCGCAGCCGTTGCCGCCGGCGCTGTCGTTCCAGGCCTGCGCCGCAGCCGACGACGCCGACGCGCAGCCGTTGCCCGGCCCGGCGCCCGGCGATCTGGCCTATGCGATCTATACCTCCGGTTCGACCGGAACGCCCAAGGGCGTGCTGATCGAACACCGCGGCCTGCGCGATCTGGCCCTGGCCCAGATCGAGCGCTTCGCGCTCGCGCCGCACAGCCGCCTGCTGCAGTTCGCCTCGCTCGGATTCGACGCTTCGGTCTCGGAAGTGTTCACCGCCTGGTGCAGCGGCGCCTGCCTGTGCTTGCCCGGACGCGCCCACGCGCTCGCCGGCGACGAACTGGCGACGGTGCTGAACCAGCGCGCGATCAGCCACGTGACTCTGCCGCCGAGCGTGGTGCCCGGCCTGGTCGAGGCCGGCGGCGCGCCGGCGCTGCAGACCCTGGTGGTCGCCGGCGAAGCCTGCCCGGCGGCGATCGTGCGCAGCTGGCCGACGCCGGTGCGCTTCGTCAACGCTTACGGCCCGACCGAAACCACCGTCTGCGCCACCAGCCACGAATGCGACCGCGCCGATCCGCGCGATCCGCCGGTCGGCCGGGCGCTGGCGCACGCGCCGGTGTACGTGCTCGACGACGCCCTGCAGCGCGTGCCCGACGGCGTGGTCGGCGAGATCTTCATCGGCGGCAGCGGCGTGGCCCGCGGCTATCGCGGCAAGCCCGCGCTGACCGCCGAACGTTTCCTCGCCGATCCCTTCGCCGGCGCCGGCGCGCGCATGTACCGCAGCGGCGACCGCGGCCGCATCCGCGCCGACGGCAGCCTGGAATTCCTCGGCCGCATCGACCGCCAGCTCAAGGTCCGCGGCTATCGCATCGAACCCGGCGAGATCGAGGCCGCGCTGACCGGCGACGAACGCATCGCCCAGGCCTATGTGCTGGCGCAGGGCGAGCTCGATGGCCGGCGTCTGGTCGCCTACGCGGTGCCTGCGCGGCGCCCGCTCGACGCCGAGGCGGTGCTGGCGTCGCTGCGCGGCCGCCTGCCGGCGCATCTGCTGCCCTCGGCGCTGGTGCTGCTGGACCGCTTCCCGCTGACCGCGCACGGCAAGATCGACCCATCGGCGCTGCCGCCGCCCGCGGCTTCGGCCAGCAGCGACGAAACCGCCGAGCACCTCGCCCCGCGCACGCCGACCGAGCGCGCGATCGCCGCGATCTGGCTCGAAGTGCTCGGCTGCCGTCCGCCCGGATTGCGCGACCGCTTCTTCGCGCTCGGCGGCCACTCGCTGCTGGCGACCCGCGCGGTCGGACGCATCCGCCGCGCACTCGGCGTCGAGTTCGGCCTGCGCGAGTTCTTCGCCGCCCACACCCTGGAAGAGCTGGCCCGCAGCGTGGACGCGGCGCGCGCCCGCGCGTCGGCGGCGGCGCTGGCCGCGGCGCCGCGCAACGCGCGGATGCCGCTGTCGTACGCGCAGCGCAGCTTGTGGACGCTGGACCGGATCGACGCGACCGGCGCGGCCGGCGCGGCCTACAACATGCCGATCGCGCTGCGCGCAGACGGCGCGCTCGACCGCGATGCGCTGCGGCGCGCACTGGCCGAACTGACGCGCCGCCACGAGAGCCTGCGCACCGCCTTCCGCCGCGACGGCGCGGAGCTTTTTGCGCAGATCCTGCCGGCGCAGGCGCTGGAACCGGAACTGCACGACCTCGCCGAACTGGCGCCGGCCGAACGCGAAGCCGAAGCCGCCCGCCTGCAACAAGGCGAAATGCGCCACCGCTTCGACCTCGACGCCGGCCGGCTGTTGCGCGCGCGGCTGCTGCGGTTCGACGCGCAGCGGCACCTGCTGATCCTGACCACCCACCACATCGTCGCCGACGGCTGGTCGGCGGCGCTGCTGGTCGACGAGCTGCGTGCGCTCTACCACGCCTACGCCGACGGCGGCGCTTCGCCGCTGCGCGAGCCGGCGCTGCAGCACGCCGACTACGAGGCCTGGCAACGCGCGCGCGTGGACGAAACGGCGTTGGGCCAGCGCGCCCAGCGCAGCCGCGAGCGCCTGCACGGCGCGCCGACGGTGCTGGAACTGCCGGCCGACCGCGCACGTCCGCCGGCGCAGTCCTACCGCGGCGCGCTGCACCGCTTCGTCCTGCCCACGTCGCTGCATCACGCGCTGCAGGCCTTGAGCGCGCAGCACGATGCCACCCTCTACATGACCCTGCTGGCCGGCTTCAACGCCTTGCTGGCGCGGCTGTCCGGCGCCGACGACATCCTGACCGGCTCGCCGCTGGCGCTGCGCGCCGAGCCGGGGCTGGAAGAGGTGGTCGGGCCGCTGCTCAACACTGTGGTGCTGCGCCTGCGCCTGGGCGACGATCCGAGCTTCGCCGAACTGCTGGCACGCGCACGCGCGACCACCCTGGACGCGTACGACGAACAGGACCTGCCGTTCGAACGCGTGATCGCCGAACTGCGGCCGCAACGCGATCTGTCGCGCCCGCCGCTGGTGCAGGCGCTGTTCTCGCTGCAGAACTATCCCGCCGCCGCTGCGCCGGCGACCGCGCTGTGGCAACGCGCGCACAGCCCGTGGAGCCACGCCAAGTACGATCTCTCGTTGTACGTCGAAGAAACCGCCGACGGGCTGGCCTGCGAGTGCGAGTACGCGACCGACCTGTTCGACGCGGCCACCGTGCAGGGGTGGTGCGCGCAATGGGCGGGCCTGCTGGCGGCCGCGGCGGCCGATCCGCAGGCGCGCCTCAGCCGTTTGGCGCCAGTGGCCGGAGAAGGCGCGGCGGCCGACGCCAAAGAGGACGCCGCCGACGCCGACGACAATCCCGCGCTCGCGGGCTACGACCGCCTTTCGATCCCGGCGCTGATCCGCGAACAGGCGCGGCAACGCCCGCAGGCCATCGCGGTCGGCTGCGGCAACCGCAGCCTGAGCTACGCCGAGCTCGAGCGCCGCAGCAGCGCGCTGGCGCGGCGCCTGCGCGCCGCCGGCGTCGGCCCCGGCGAACGGGTCGGCATCTGCGTGGAGCGCTCGGTCGAACTGAGCGTGGCGCTGCTGGCCGCGCTCAAGTCCGGCGCCGCCTACGTACCGCTGGATCCGGCCTATCCGCAATCGCGTCTGGACTACATGATCGACGACAGCGGCCTGCGCTGCGTGCTCAGCGATCGCGCCGGCGCGCAGCGTGTGGCGGCGACGCTGCAGCGCGAGCGCCTGATCGCCGTCGACGACGCGTCCGGCAATGATGCCGCGGCGGCCGGCGAGGGCGACGACGAATCCTGGTACGAACGGCCCGCCGACGGCGTCGCCTACGTCATCTACACCTCCGGCAGCACCGGCCGCCCCAAGGGCTGCGTGGTCACCGACCGCGGCCTGCTCAATCTGCTGCACGCCCTGGCCGAGCGTTTCGGACTCGGCCCCGACGACTCGCTGCTGGCGGTGACGCCGTACAGCTTCGACATCGCCGGCCTGGAGCTGCTGATGCCGCTGCTGCGCGGCGCGCGCGTGCACATCAGCCCGGCCGGGCACGCGCGCGATGCGGCGCGCCTGGCGCGCAGCATCCGCGAACTGCGCCCGACCTTGATGCAGGCGACGCCGGCGACCTGGCAGATGCTGCACCGCGCCGGCTGGCGCAACGACACCGGCATGCAGGTGCTGTGCGGCGGCGAAGCCTTGCCCGAGGCCCTGCGCGAAGCGCTGGCCCAGGGCGGGCCGGCGTGGAACCTGTACGGCCCGACCGAAACCACGATCTGGTCGACGCTCGATCCGATCTCGGCCGATTCGCCGGTCACCATCGGCCGTCCCATCGCCAACACCCGGGTCTACGTGCTCGACGCGGCGATGGCGCCGGTGCCGGCGGGCGAGGAAGGCGATCTTTACATCGGCGGCGACGGCGTCGCCCGCGGCTACTGGAACCGTCCGGCGCTGACCGCGCAGAGTTTCCTCGCCGATCCGTTCTCGGTCGGCGGGGTGATCTACCGCACCGGCGACCGCGCGCGCTGGCGCGCCGACGGACGCCTGGACTACCTCGGCCGCGCCGACGCCCAGATCAAACTGCGCGGTTTCCGCATCGAGCTGGGCGAGATCGAGGCCGAGCTGGCGCGGCATCCGCAGATCGACCTGTGCGCCTGCGCGGTGAACCGCGACGGCGAGCCGCAGTTGGTCGCCGCGTTCGTCGCGGCCGCCGGCGCGCGGCCCGGGCGCCGCGAGCTGCAGGATTTCCTGCGCGCGCGCTTGCCCGAACACATGATACCGGCGCGTTTCGTCGCGGTGCCGGCGCTGCCGCTGACCGCGAACGGCAAGACCGACCGCAACGCCGTCGCGTCGCTGAGCGACGCCGAAGCGGCGCCGGCGGCCGGGCAGGGCGAGATGGCGCCGCGCCTGCTGGCGCTGTGGCGCGAAGCGCTCGGCCGCGACGAGGTCGGCTTCGACGAAGGCTTCTTCGAACAGGGCGGCAGCTCGATGCAGGCGGTGATCCTGGCCGAGCGCATCGCCGCCGAACTCGCGCCGGGGTTCGAGGTGACCTCGTTGTTCGAGTTCGGATCGCTGTCGCGCCTGACCGAGCATCTGCAGGCGCAGGCTCTGCCGCGCACTGCGCCGGTGGAGCAGTCCGCGCCGGCGCGGCCTGCGGCCGCAGCGCAGGCCGGCCCGAGCCTGCCCGCGTATTACGCCGACAGCGTGGCCATCGTCGGCATGTCCTGCGCGTTCCCGGGCGCGCACGATCACGACGAGTTCTGGGCCAACCTGCTGCAGGGCCGCGAGAGCATCGAGCGCATCCCCGATGCGGAACTGCGCGCGCTCGGCGTTCCCGCGCACGTGCTGGCCGATCCGAACTACGTCCCGGTGCGCTCGGACCTGGCCGGGCGCGACCTGTTCGACGCGGATTTCTTCAACGTGTCCGAACGCGACGCGCAGCTGATGGACCCGCAGTTGCGGCTGCTGCTGACCCACGCCTGGCGGGCGATCGAGGACGCCGGCTACCGCGTCGGCGAGATCGCCGACACCGCGGTGTTCGCCACCGCCAGCAACAGCGCCTACCACGCGCGCCTGCTCGCCTCGGCGCCGGCCTCGGCGCAGAGCATCGAACAGTACGTGGGCTGGATCATGGCCCAGAACGGCACCCTGCCGGCGGTGATCTCGCACAAGCTCGGCCTGCGCGGGCCGAGCCTGTTCGTGCATTCCAACTGTTCCTCGTCGCTGAGCGCGCTGGATCTGGCGCGGCGGCGGCTGCTGGAAGGCGAATGGCGCCACGCCCTGGTCGCGGCCGCGCGCGTGGCCAGCTTCGAGGGCGCCGGTTACGTCCACCAGGACGGCATGAATTTCTCCAGCGACGGACGCTTGCGCGCGTTCGACGCCGCGGCCGACGGCGCGGTCGGCGGCGAAGGCGTTGCGGTGCTGCTGCTCAAGCGCGCCGCCGACGCCATCGCCGACGGCGACCACGTCTATGCGCTGCTGCGCGCCAGCGCGGTCAACAACGACGGCGGCGACAGCGCCGGCTTCTACGCGCCCAGCGTCGCCGGCCAACGCGCGGTGATCGAGCGCGCCCTGGCTGCGGCCGACATCGCGCCCGAATCCATCGCCTATGTCGAGGCGCACGGCACCGGCACGCCGCTGGGCGACCCGATCGAAGTCGCCGCGCTGTCGCAGGCCTATGGCCGCCACACCCAGGCGCGGCAGTTCTGCGGGATCGGATCGGTCAAGACCAACATCGGCCACCTCGACACCGCCGCCGGCCTGGCCGGCTGCATCAAGGCGGCCTTGAGCCTGTCGCGTGGGCGGATCCCGGCGACCTTGCATTTCCGCACCGCCAACCCCGCGCTCAAGCTCGAGCAATCGCCGTTCTACGTGGTCGATGCGGCGCAAGCCTGGACCGGCCCGCGGCCGCACCGCGCCGCGGTCAGCTCGATGGGCGTCGGCGGCAGCAACGCGCACGCGATCTTGGAGGAGTGCCCGGCCGCCGCCAGCGGCGACGAACTCGCGCCGGGGCCGTGGCTGTTCCCATTGTCGGCGCGCGATCCGCAGTGCCTGCACGCCAGCGCCGAGCGCTTGCTCGCGTTCCTGGCCGGCGCGCCGTCGCTGCCGGGTCTGGCGTTCACCCTGCAAGCCGGGCGCGAGCCGATGCCGCACCGGCTGGCGATCCTCGCCGCCGATGCGCAGGAGCTGCAGGCGCGGCTGCGCGGCTATCTGCGCGGCGACGCCGCCGCGGGCGTTTACAGCGGTCACGCCGCGCGGGCCGCGGCCGGCGACCGCACCGGCCATCGAACCGACGATCCGGCCGGCGCCGAACTGCAGACCGCGCTGGCGCGCTGGGCGGCGCAGGGCCACTACGACCAGCTCGCTTCGCTGTGGGTCAACGGCTTCGCCTTCGATTGGCGCGCGCTGTACCCGAACGGCGCGCCGCGCCGGATCAGCGCGCCGACCTATCCGTTCAATCCGCGCCGGTTCTGGCTCGATACCCTCGATGCGCCCGCCGTCGCAGCGGCGCCGGCACCCGTGCCCGCAGCGGTGCAGTTGTTCGCCGAGCGCTGGGACCGCGCCGCCGACGCGCCGGCGGCGTGGCCGCACCGGCAGTGTCTGGTCCTGTGCGATTTCCCGACCGACGCGCCGCTCGCGCGCGCGCTCGCCCGGCGCGCGTCCGGCGCAGATCTGCGCAGCCTGCCGCGCAGCGACGCCAGCGTCGGCGCGCGCTGCATCGCCCACGCCGAAGCCTTGCTGGAACTGGTGCGCGAAACCGCCGCCGCGGCGCCGGCATTGATCCGGCTGGTGCTGCCCGCCGACGACGACGGCGCGCTGTACGCCGCGCTGGCCGCGCTGCTGCTGAGCGCGAAACGCGAATACGACCGGCTCGAGGTGCAGATCCTGCGCGTGGCCGCCGACGCCGATGCGCAGGCCCTGGCGGCGCAACTGCTCGACGCGCCGCCGCCGGCGGCGCGGCAGTTGCGCGACTACGGCGCGTCAGGCGCGCGCACGCGCCGGTTCGAGCCCTTGCGCGAACGCGACGGCGCCGCGCCGCCGTGGCGCGACGGCGGCCGTTATCTGATCGCCGGCGGCGCCGGCCGGCTCGGTCTGCTGCTGGCGCGGGAGATGGCTGCGGGTCTGCGCAGCGGCCGCATCGTCCTGACCGGCCGCGGCGAACTCGCGGCGGACACGGCCGCCGTGGTAGCGGCGCTGGCGACGCCGACCCTGCAGGTCGAATACCGCCGCGCCGATATCGCCGACGCCGCCCAGGCCCAGGCCCTGCTGCAGTCGCTGCACGCGCAATACGGCGGCCTCGACGGCATCGTCCACGCCGCCGGCGTGCTCGACGACGGTTACCTCGCGCGCAAGCGCGCCGGACAGGCGCGCGCGGTGCTGGCGCCGAAGGTGACCGGGCTGGAAAACCTCGACCGAGGCCACGGCGCGGCGGCGCTGGATTTCCTGATCTGCTTCGGTTCGATCGGCGGCGCGCTCGGCAGCGCCGGCCAGAGCGATTACGCCGCGGCCAATGCCTTCATGCGCGGCTACGCCGCGGCGCGCAACGCCCGCGCCGCGCGCGGCGAACGCCACGGCCGCGCGCTGTGCATCGACTGGCCGTACTGGCGCGACGGCGGCATGCGCCTGTCGGCGCAGGCCGAGGCGGAACTGGCCCAGGCCGGGCTGGCGCCGCTGCAGGCGCGCGACGGGCTGGCGGCGTTGCGCCGCGCCTGGAACAGCGGCGAGTCCTGCGTGACGGTGCTGGCGGGCGAGCCCGCGGCGGTGGCCGCGCTGCTGGACGGGCACGAATCGCGCGTGCCGCCGGCCGCAGCGACGGCGCAGACGCCCGTTGTCGAAACGGACGGCGGTCTGTCCCGTGCGGCCTTGCGCCGCTTGATCGAAGTGTTCGCCGACGTGTCGAAAATCGACCCCGCGCGGATCGATCCGGAGCAGGCGCTGGAAGCGTTCAGCATCGACTCGATCATGATCGCCCAGCTCAACCAGCGGCTGGCCGGCGCGTTCCAGGGGCTGTCCAAGACCTTGTTCTATCAGTACCGCACGCTGGCCGAGATCGGCGAGCACCTCGCCGCCGACCACGCCGAGGCCTGCCTGCGCTGGAGCGGCGCTGCGGCCGGCGCAGCGCATGCCGAAGCCGCGGTCGAGACTCGAATCGAAACCCCGATCGAAGCCGAAGCGCCGCCCGCGCGCGCGACTGCGCTGGCCGCCGCGCCGGCCAGCGTACGCCGCGCGAGCGCGTCCGCACGCGAGCCCATCGCCATAGTCGGCCTCGCCGGACGCTATCCGCAGGCGCGCGATCTCGATGAGTTCTGGCGCAACCTGCGCGCCGGCCGCGACAGCGTCGGCCCGATCCCGGCCCAGCGCTGGTCGCTGGACGGCTTTTTCTGCGCCGATCCGGACAGCGCCGTCGCCCGGCGCATGAGCTATAGCCGCTGGGGCGGCTTTCTGGAAGGCTTCGCCGAATTCGATCCGCTGTTCTTCGGCATCGCCCCGGCGCAGGCGCTGGACATGGATCCGCAGGAACGGCTGTTCCTGCAGACCTGCTGGCAGGCGCTGGAGGACGGCAACTACACCCGCCAGCGGCTGGCGCAGCGCCACCGCGGCCGGGTCGGGGTGTTCGCCGGCATCACCAAGACCGGGTTCGAACTGCATGCGCGCGATCTGGCCGCGCAGGGCGATCCGGCCACGCCATACACCAGCTTCAGTTCGGTCGCCAACCGGGTCTCGTATCTACTCGACCTCAACGGCCCGAGCTTCCCCATCGACACCATGTGCTCGGCGTCGCTGACCGCGATCCACGAAGCCTGCGAGCACCTGCTGCGCGACGAATGCGAGCTGGCCCTGGCCGGCGGGGTCAACCTGTACCTGCATCCCTCGACCTATGTCGGGCTGTGCTCGCAGCGCATGCTGTCCACCGACGGGCGCTGCCGCAGCTTCGGCGCCGACGCCAGCGGCTTCGTGCCCGGCGAGGGCGTCGGCGTGGTCCTGCTCAAGCCGCTGTCGGCGGCCGAACGCGACGGCGACCGCATCCACGGCACGATCCTGGCCTCGGGCATCAACCACGGCGGACGCACCCACGGCTACACCGTGCCCAATCCGCGCGCGCAGCGCGATCTGGTCCGCGACACCCTGGCCCGCGCCGGCGTCGGCGCCGATCAAATCGGTTGCGTGGAAGCGCACGGCACCGGCACCGCGATGGGCGATCCGATCGAAGTCGAGGGCCTGAGCCAAGCCTTCGCCGCGACCACCTCGGACACCGGGTTCTGCGCGCTGGGTTCGGTCAAGTCGAACATCGGCCACCTGGAAGCCGCCGCCGGCGTGGCCGGCCTGACCAAGGTGCTGCTGCAGTTCCGCCACGGCGAGCTGGCGCCGACCCTGCACAGCGAGCAGCCGAATCCGGACCTCGATCTGGCTGGGACGCCGTTCGTGCTGCCGCAGCGCGCCGAACCCTGGCCGCGCCCGCACGCTCGCGACGGCGCGCCGGCGCTGCGCACCGCCACCGTGTCGTCGTTCGGCGCCGGCGGCGCCAACGCTTTCCTGGTCGTGCAGGAATATCCGCACGCCGCCGCGCCCGAGCCGGCGACGCCTGTCTCCGCACCGGCGCTGTGGGTGTTGTCGGCGCGCCGCGCCGACCGCCTCGCCGAGTACGCGCGGCGTCTGGCCCACGCGCTGGAGCAGGGCGACTACCGCGACGCCGACCTGGGCGCGATCGCGGCCACGTTGCAGCTCGGCCGCGAAGCGATGGAACACCGCCTGGCGTTCGCCGCCTCGTCGCTGACGCAGGCGGTCGCGATTCTGCGCGGTTACGCCGAGGGGCACGCGCCCAATCACCCGTTGCACATCGGCAAAGCCGCGCGCGACGGCGCCGCGGCGGCACAGTCCGCCGAAGCGTTGCTGCGCGAAGGCCGCTACGAGCCGGCGCTGGCGGCCTGGGTCGCGGGCGCCGCGCTGGACTGGTCCGCGCTGTATGCGCAAACGCCGGCGCTGGTGGCGTTGCCGACCTATCCGTTCGCCGAAGAAACCTACTGGCCGGTCGCCGCGCCCACGCCGCTCGCCGGCGCGGGCGAGACCGCGAGCGAACCGCGCTTCGCGATGGCCGAAGGCGCGCGCCTGCTGACGCCGGAATGGCAGGACGCCGCCGCGCCCGATGCGCCGGCGCAGGCGGGCGAGTGGCTGGTGATCAATGCCAGCGCCGCCCAGTTGCACGCGCTCGCAGCGCGGCGCCCGATCGCCACTGACTGGCGCGGCCGCGCGGCCTTGCGCGACGTGCTGGCCGGATGTCGCCCGAGCAAGGTGGTGTGGTTCGCCCCGGTTGCCGCCGAGTCCGCCTCCGCGCGCCCCGGCGTCGACCCAACGGCGCCCGATTTCGAATCGCTGTTGCGCGACCCCGCCGCGGCGGTCGAGCAATGCGCGGCGCTGCTGCAGGTGCTGCACGAATCTGCCGCCGCGGTCGAACTGGTGGCGGTGACCCGCCACGGCCAGCCGCTCGACGCCGCGCAAGCGCTCGATCCGGCGCAGGCCGCGGTCGCGGGTTTCCTGCGCTCGGCGGCGAAAGACTACCGCCACAGCGCATTCGCGCTCGCCGATCTCGACGCCGGCGCCGAGCCCGGCCTGGAGGCGCTGGCCGCGCTGCGCGCGGTCGCCGGCCGGGCCACGGTCTACGCCCACCGCGACGGCCGCTGGCTGCGCAGCGGTCTGACCGAAGTCGAAGTCGCCCGGCTCGCCCCCGGCGGTTTTCGCCAAGGCGGCGTCTACGTGCTGATCGGCGGAGCCGGCCATGTCGGCCGCCAGATCAGCGACTACCTGCTGCGCGAACACGCTGCGACCGTGATCTGGGTCGGGCGCCGTCGCGCCGCCGAGGTCGAAGCGTCGCTGTCGGCGTTCGCGCCGCAGCAACGGCCGTTCTATCACCAAGCCGACGCGGCCGACGCCGAAGCGTTGCGGCGGGTGCGCGACTCGGTGCTGGCGCAGCATGGCCGCATCGACGCGGTGCTGGCGGCGACCACGTATTTCTCGCTGGCTCCGGCGGCGTCGCTGGCGCCGGCCGAGCTGCGCGCGGCGTTCGACGCCAAGACCGCGCCGGCCGTGCGCATCGCCCAAACCTTCGCCGGCGACGCCCGCGACGGCATCGTGTTCTTCTCCTCGCTGGTTTCGTTCATCGGCAACCGCGAGCAAAGCCACTACGCTGCTGCCTGCGCCTGGCAGGACGCGTTCGCGCGCCTGCTCGAACGGCGCTGCGGCGCGCCGGTCAGGGTGGCGAACTGGGGCTACTGGACCATCGACGACCCGCGCCGCAGCCAGGAGCTGAGCGAGATCGGGATCGAGTTCATCGACGCCGATTGCGGCGGCGCCGCCTTGCAGGCTTTGCTGTGCGGCCCGTACCGACAGCTCGGCCTGATCCGCACGCAGCGGCCGCTGGCGGTGGAAGGCCTGCATCCGCAGCAGCGCCTGCGCATCGATGGCGCGCGCGTGGAGCGGATCGCGGCGAAGTCGCCGGACGAGGGCAGGGCAGATGCGCCGGCCGTCGCTGGGCGGGCGCCCACGTCCGCCGCCGAAGACCCGTTCGCCCTCGGCGAATTCGTGCACGCGGCGCTGGCGCGCGAGCTGTGCGCCGCGCTGCGCATGGATCCCGCCCTGCTCGACGCGCAGGCGATGTTCGCCGACTACGGCGTGGATTCGATCGTCGGCCTCAGGCTGGTGCGCGCGGTCAATCAAGCGCTGGGCCTGAGCTTGCCGGCGACCTGCCTGTTCGATCACCCCAACCTGGAGCGGCTCGCCGCGCACGTGGTGCAGGCGCACCGCGCCGACGCGCAACGGGCGCAGTCCGCGCAGGTCGCGGCGGCGCCCGCGTCCGCAACGACGTCAACGTCCGCGCCGGCCGCGACCGAACCCGCGGGCGCGTTGCGCCGCGAACCGATCGCGGTGATCGGCATGAGCGGGCGTTTCCCGCAGTCCGACGACAGCGCCGAATTGTGGCGCCACCTCGCCGCCGGCCGCGACCTGATCGAGCCGGCCTCGCGCTGGCCCGAGGCGGCCCTGCGCGGCGCCGACGGCGAGGCGCTGTGCCGCCACGCCGGCTACATCCGCGATGTCGACCGCTTCGACCCGCTGTTCTTCCGCATCTCGCGCGCCGACGCCGCCTACATGGACCCGCAACAGCGGCTGTGCCTGGAGGAATCGTGGAAGGCGCTGGAGTCGGCGGGGCTGGCCGGCCGCGCGGTCGCCGGGCGCAAGTGCGGCGTGTACGTCGGCTGCAGCGGCGAGGATTACACCCAGTTGCTCGCCGGCCAGCTCGGCGACGGCGAACTGCCGGCGGCGGCGATGCACGGCAGCTCGACCGCGCTGCTGTCTTCGCGCATCGCCTATCACCTGGATCTGCGCGGCCCGGCGATGACCGTCGACACTGCCTGTTCCAGCGGTCTGGTCGCCGTGCACCTGGCCTGTCAGGCGTTGTGGACGGACGAGATCGAACTGGCCATCGCCGGCGGCGTGCATGTGCAGTGCACGCACTGGTTCCATCTGATCGGCAGCCGCGCCGGCATGCTCTCGGCGCACGGCCGTTGCTTCACCTTCGACGCGCGCGCCGACGGTTTCGTTCCCGCCGACGGCGTCGGCATGGTGGTGTTGAAGAAGCTGTCCGCAGCGCTGGCCGACGGCGACCCCATCGTCGGCGTGATCGCCGCCAGCGCGATCAACCAGGACGGCACCAGCAACGGCCTGACCGCACCGAGCGCGTTGGCGCAGGAACAGCTCGAGCTGGAGGTCTACGACCGCTTCGGCATCGACGTGGCCCAGATCCAGATGGCCGAGGCCCACGGCACCGGCACCGCGCTCGGCGATCCGATCGAGTTCCAGGCGCTGACCCGCGCGTTCCGCCAGCGCACCCAGCGCTCGCATTACTGCGCGATCGGCTCGGTCAAGAGCAATCTCGGCCACGCCGCCGAGGCCGCCGGCATGGCCGGCCTGTTCAAGGTGCTGCTGGCGCTGCAACACCGGCAGATCCCGCCGAGCCTGCATTTCCGCGACGGCAACCCGCATATCGATTTCGCCGACAGCCCGTTCTACGTCAACACCACGCTGCGCGACTGGCCGGCGCCCGAACGCGGCCCGCGCCGCGCCACCCTGAGCGCCTTCGGGCTCAGCGGCACCAACGCGCACCTGGTGATCGAGCAAGCGCCGGCGCCGGCCGCGGCGGCGGCGACGGCGCTGCCGTGCCTGATCGCGCTTTCCGCGCGCACGCCCGAGCAACTGCGTCTCAGCCAGCGGCGCCTGCTCGACGCGCTGCGCGAACGCGAGGATCTGGACTGCGCGCAAGTCAGCTGCACCTTGCTGCAGGGACGCCAGCATTTCGAGCACCGCTGGACCTGCGTCGCCGCCAGCGCGGCCGAAGCGGCTACGGCGCTGGACGCCGCGCTCGCCGCCGAAGCGGCCGCAGCGCCGGCGCGGCCTAGCGCGCGCGAACTCGACGCGCTCGGCCGGGAAGCGACGCAGTGCATCCAGGCCGCGACGCAGGCGTCGCAGCGCCGCGGCGCCTTGCAGCGTCTGGGCGAACTGTTCGTGCGCGGCTGTACCCCTGACTTCGCCGGGCTGTTCGAGCGCGCGACCCAGCGGATCGCGCTGCCGACCTATCCGTTCGCGCGCGAACGCTATTGGATCGACCCGCCGCTTGGCGCCGTCGCGACCGCCGCATCCGCCGCCGAATCCGCCACGGGCTCAGCCGCGCCGGCGCCGGCCGCCGCGAGCGGCAGCGACGCCGCGCGCGCAGCCGAAGGCCTGCACGACTTCATCGCCGACTTCCTGCAGTCCGCGCTGGTGCTCGCACCGGGCGAATTGGCGCCGGACACCGACCTGCACGACCTCGGCGCGGATTCGCTGGTGAGCATGCGGCTGATGCGCGCGATCGGTCAGCGCTACGGCCTGGACGTGTCCGGGCGCGAATTGTTCGAACATCCCTCGGTCGCCGCGCTGTGCGCGCACGTCGGCGCCCGGCTCGCCGCCCGCACCGCAGCGGCGCCCGCGCCGGCCGCGGCTGCAGATGCGCGGGACCCGCTGGACGCGCTGCTGGACCGTTTCGAGTCCGGAAACCTGGACCTGGACGCCATGCAAGCACTGATCGAAACCCGGCTCGCCCAGTCCCCGGCCGACGCCGCGGAGGGCGCACGATGAGCCTGCGCGAATGGCTGAGCGCGTTCCAGCGCGGCGAATTGTCGCGAGCGCAGCTGCGCCAGCGGCTGGAATCGCTGGGCGAGGGCGGCAGCGAAGCCGACGCGTCGCTGTCGGAAGGCCAGCAAGGCCTGTGGATGCTGCAGTCCGCGCAGCCGCGCAGCTACGCCTACAACATCCCGATCTGCCTCGGGCTGAGCGGCCCGCTCGACCCGCAGGCGCTGCACGCGGCCTGCATCGAAACCCTGCGCGCGCACCCGGCGCTGGCCGCCGCAGTGGTTGAGCGCGACGGCCGCCCGCAGCGCCGAAGCGTCGCCGCCGAAGCGCTGCCGTTCGCAGTGCACGACGCGCGGACGCTGAGCGAGCCCGACCTGCACGAAGCGATGTCGGCGCGCCTGCGCGAGCCGTTCGCCCTCGACCGCGGCCCGTTCATGCGTGCCGATCTGTACGCGCGCGGCAAGGATGCCTGGACGCTGCTGATCGTCGTCCACCACATCGCCTTCGACGGCGGCTCGGTGGATGCGTCCATGCAGACCCTGTGCACGGCTTACGAACGCGCGGCCGGCGGCACGGCGCAGGCTAGCGCGGCAGTAGAAACTGCGGCCGCAGCGCCGGCCGCCGGTTTCGCCGACTTCGTGCGCTGGGAACGCGATTACGTCGCCAGCGCCGCCGGCGAGGCGGCGCTTGACTACTGGCTGCGCACGCTCGATGGCGCGCAGCCGGCGCTGGGCCCGGGCGATCGCGCACCGCGCCGCCCGCGCACCGTGCGCCACGCGCTCGACGCCGACACCGGCCGCGCCGTGGCCGCGGCCTGCGCGCGGCTGCGCATCACCCCGGCCGCGTTCTATCTGTCGCTGTACCAGGACTTGCTCGCATCGGTGTGCGGCCGCGACGACATCGCCGTCGGCATGGCGGTGGAGCGCCGGCCGCGCGCGGAGTTCGACGCCACGGTCGGCTGCTTCGTCAACCTCGTGGTGGTGCGCGCCGCGCCGGACCCGCAGGCCGCGCAGGAGCAGCGGCTGCGCGACACCCACGCCCGGCTCGGCCAGGCCCTGAGCCACGCCGACTACCCGTTCCAGCGGGTGGCGCGCGAGCGGCGCCGGCGCGGAGCCGGGCAAGGCGAGCCGTTCGATACCGTGTTCGAGTACAAGAGCCGGCGCTTCTTCGCCTTGCCGGCGCTGGCGCGCGCATGGGCCGGGGTGGGCTTCGAGCCGTTGGAAGGCCTGTATCAGGAAGGCGAGTACCCGCTCGCGTTCAAGGTCGCCGAGCGCGAGCACGGCCCGGTGCTGTATTTCGATCACGATGCCGGGCGCGTGGACGAGGCGACCGCGCAGCGCTGGCTGCAGCGGCTGGCCGACTCGGTCCGCAGCACCGTCGCCACGCTGTCCGCCGCCGCCGACGAACCGGTGCCGTGGCGGGCGCTGCATCACACGATCCAGGCGCAGGCGCGCCGCGATCCGGCCGCGCCGGCCGTGGTCGATGCGGACGGATCGCTGAGTTACGGCGAACTCGACGCGCGCTCGGACGCCATCGCCGCGCAACTGCGCCACGCCGGCGTCGGCGCGGACGCCGTCGTCGCGGTGCTGCTGGAGCGTTCCGCCCAGGCCCTGTGCGCGCTGCTGGCGGTGTGGAAAGCCGGCGCGGCCTGGCTCGCGCTGGACCCGGAACTGCCGGCCGAGCGCCTGCGCTTCATGCTCGAAGACGCCGGCGCGGTCGCGACCATCACCCGCGAAGGCCTGCGCGAACGCTTGCCCGACACCGATGCGCTGGTGCTCGAACGCATCGCCGCGGCAGCGCAGTTCGATGCGCCGGCGATCGATCCGGGCCAACTGGCCTATGTGATCTACACCTCCGGCTCGACCGGCACGCCCAAGGGCGTCGGCCTGACCCATGCCGGCCTGGCCAATCTGGCCCGGGTCCAGGCGGCCGCGTTCGGCGTGCGCGCCGGCGAGCGCGTGCTGCAGTTCGCGCCGTGGACCTTCGACGCCTCGGTGTGGGAAATCGCGATGGCGCTGTCGGCCGGGGCGACGCTGTATCTGGCGCCGAACGGCTCGCTGCAGCGCAGCGGCCGGCTGGCCGGATTGATGCAGGAACACGCGATCGCGGTGGCGACGCTGCCGCCGTCGGCGCTGACCCTGCTCGAATCGGTGGAACTGCCGCAACTGCGCACGCTGATCGTCGCCGGCGAGGAATGCGCGCCGGCGCTGGCGCAGCGCTGGATGCGCAAGTGCCGTTTCGTCAACGCCTACGGCCCCAGCGAAACCACGGTCTGCGCGACGTTCAGGCCGTGCGCCGCGGACGACGCGTTCGCCGCGGGCTCGGTGCCGATCGGCCGGGCCATCGCCGGCGCCGCGGCCTACGCGCTGGATCCCGACAGCCTGCGCCCGGTGGCGACGGGCGAGGTCGGCGAACTGTTCGTGTCCGGCGTCGCCCTGGCGCGCGGTTACCTCGGCCGCGCCGGCCTCACCGCCGAGCGTTTCATCGCCGACCCGTACGGCGCGCCGGGCGCGCGCATGTACCGCACCGGCGACCGCGTGCGCCTGCTCGCCGACGGCGAGCTGCAGTTCGTCGGCCGCGCCGACGCCCAGGTCAAGATCCGCGGTTCGCGGGTCGAGTTGGGCGAAGTCGAAGCGGCCGCGCAAGCGCATCGCGACGTGGCCCAGTGCGCGGTGGCGCTGCTGCCCGAGCGCAATCAACTGGCCGCGTTCGTGGTCGCCGCCGATGGATGCGCGGCGGACGCGCAGGCGCTGCGCCGCCATCTCGCCGCGCGCCTGCCGGACTACATGCTGCCCACGCGCATCGAGTTCCTGGCCCAGCTGCCGACCAACCGCAACGGCAAAGTGGACCGGCACGCGCTGGTCGCGACCCTGTCCGCCCCCCATCCCAAGGAGCAGCCCGCGATGCTACGCGAGCGCAATATCGAAGCGGCAGTGGCGGCGATCGTCGGCGAGGTCCTGCGCCTGCGCGAGGTGCCGCCGGAGCAGGGCTTCTTCGAGATCGGCGGCGATTCGATCCTGGCGGTGGGCGTGGCCCGGCGCATCGGCGAGGCCTACGGCATCGCCTTCGAAGCTACCGACCTGCTGGATCTGGGCAGCGTGCGCCGCATCGCCGCGCACATCGCCGCCGGCGCCGCGCGCGCCGACGTCCATCCCGTGCCGGCGCGTGCCGCGTCCGCGCCGGCGCGCGCGCAGCCCGACGCGCTGCCGTCCTATATCGACGACTGCGCGGCGATCATCGGCCTGTCCTGCCATCTGCCCGGCGCGCGCGATCACCGCCAGTTCTGGGACAACCTGCGCGACGGGGTCGAAAGCATCGAGTTCCTCGATCCGCAAACGCTGCGCGCCGCCGGCGTGCCCGAAGCGCTGCTGGCCAAGCCCGGCCTGGTCGCCGCGCGCGCGGCGATTACCGACAAGGACTGCTTCGACCACGAGTTCTTCCAGGTCTCGGCGCAGGACGCGCAAGCGATGGATCCGCAGCTGCGGCTGTTGCTGCAGCACGCCTGGAAAGCGGTCGAGGACGCGGGCTACCGCAACGCCGAGATCGCCGACGCCGGCGTGTTCATGACCGCCGCCAACGCCGGCTACCACGCCGACGCCGCGCCGACGGCGTGGACGCTGACCGAAAGCTCCAAGCAATACGTCGCCTCGGCCTGGAGCCAACCCGGCTCGATCCCGACCCTGATCTCGCACCGGCTCGGCCTGCGCGGTCCCAGCCTGTTCGTGCACACCAACTGCTCGTCCTCGCTGGTGGCGCTGCACACCGCCTGGCGCAGCCTGATCGCCGGCGACTCGCGCCACGCCCTGGTCGGCGCGGCGGCGTTGTCGGCGAGCGAACCGCTGGGCTACGTCGCCGAACGCGGCATGAATTTCTCCAGCGACGGCCACCTGCGCCCGTTCGACGCGGCCGCCGACGGCATGCTCGGCGGCGAGGGCGTGGCGGTGCTGCTGCTCAAGCGCGCGCGCGACGCCATCGCCGACGGCGACCCGATCTACGCATTGCTGCGCGGCGCCGCGGTCAACAACGACGGCGCCGACAAGGCCGGCTATTACGCGCCCGGCGCCAGCGGCCAGGCCCAGGTCGTCGGCCAAGTGCTGGCGACGACCGGCGTGGATGTCGAGAGCATCGGTTACATCGAAGCCCACGGCACCGCCACCCGGCTCGGCGACCCGCTGGAACTGGCCGCGCTGGGCCAGGCGTTCGCGCGCCACACCCAGCGCCGGCAGTTCTGCGGCATCGGTTCGGTCAAGAGCAACATCGGCCACCTCGACACCGCGGCCGGGCTGGCCGGCTGCATCAAGGTCGCGCTGAGCCTGCATCACGGCGAGATTCCGCCGTCGCTGAATTACTCCCGGCCCAATCCCGCCATCGATTTCGCCAACTCGCCGTTCTACGTGGTCGACGCCGCGCGGCCGCTGCCGACGCAAGACGCGCCGCACCGCGCCGGGGTCAGCTCGTTCGGCATCGGCGGCACCAATGCGCACGCGCTGCTGGAACAGTTCCGCGCTGCGCCGCGCGCGCCGCGTGCGGCACAGCGCTGCCTGGTGCCGCTGTCGGCGCGCAATCCCGAGCGCCTGCGCCAGTACGCCGCCGACCTGCTGGCGTTCGTGCAGCGCGACGACGGCCTCGACCTCGGCGACATCGCCCGCACTCTGCAGCTCGGACGCGAGCCGCTCGCAAGCCGAATCGCGCTGGAAGTGGCGAGCCTGGAGGAACTGCGTGCAGGGCTGCGCGCCTTCGTCGCCAACGATGCCGTCGCCGCAGCGCCGGCCGCGCCCGGCTACGACGCCGACGAACTGGCGCAGCTGTTGCCGCATTGGGCCGAGCGCGGCCAGTGGAGCAAGATCGGCGCGGCCTGGATGGCCGGCGTCGAGCTCGACTGGAGCGCGCTGAACCGCGACCAAGACGCGCGCCGGATCTCGTTGCCGACCTATCCGTTCGCGCCGAAACGGCATAACCGGCCGCTGCCCGCAGCGCAGCCTGCGGCCACGGCCGCACCTGCGCCAGCCGCCACCTTGCATCCACTGCTGCACCACAACACCTCCGGCCTGCACGAGCACCGCTACACCTCGATCTTGCGCGGCGACGAATTCGTGTTCGCCGATCACGACGTGCGCGGAACCCGCCTGCTGCCCGGCGTGGCCTTTCTGGAAATGGCCCGCGCTGCGCTGGCGCAGGCGACGCGCTCGACGGCGCTGGCGCTGGCGCTGCACGATGTCGCCTGGCTGCGGCCGCTGGTCGCCGGCGCGCAGCCGATCGCCGTGCACGTGCGCATCGAAGAGCGCACGGACGGCCGCTACCGGTTCCAGGTCTACAGCGAGCGCGACGACGGCAGCCAGTGCGTGCACTGCGAAGGCACCGCCTCGCACATCGCCGCCGACGCCGACGAACGCCTCGACCTCGACGCCTTGCGCGCGCAATGCGTGGGCGCGGCGGCCACCGGCGAGCAGTGCTATGCGCTGTTCGACCGGCTCGGCTGCCGCTACGGGCCGTCGCTGCGCGCGCTGGTCGAAACCCGCCTGGGCCTCGCCGCCGACGGCAGCCGCTTCGCCTTGGGACGCCTGCAGTTGCCGGCGAACGCCGAGCGCGATGCGCGCTTCGTGCTGCACCCCGGCTTGCTCGACTCGGCGCTGCAGGCCTCGCTCGGCCTGGGCCTGGGCGAGGGCGGGCTGGACGACGGCGAACTCGAGCAGACCCTGCCTTTCAGCATCGACCGGGTGCGCATCGCGCATGCGCCGGGCGAGCGCGCCTGGGCCTTGGTGCGCATCGCCGCCGGCAGTTCCGACGCGGTCAGCAAGCTCGATGTGCGCATCCTCGACGAGCACGGCCGGGTCGCGGTCGACATCGCCGGCTTGAGCGCGCGGGTGGTGTCCGAGCCGGGCGCCGCGATGGCTGCGGAGCCGGCTGCCGACAACATTGCGAACGCCGCGGCGGCGCCCGTCGCCGCGCCGGTCGCGGCCGACGATCGCGCCGTCGCTGCGCCTGCGCACGCCGCCGCGTCGCTGCCGCTGGGCACGGTGCCGCTGGTGCCGGTGTGGGACGACCTCGGCCCGCTCGCGCCGCCCGACGCCGGCGCAGTACCGCGCCGGGTGTTGCTGATCGGCGCCGATGCGGCGTTGCGCGCCGCGCTGCTCGCCGCCTGCGCCGGCGATACGCTGCGCGAACTGGAAGCGCACCATTCGCAGGTCGAAGCGATCGTCGCGATCCGCGCGTTGCGCCCCACCCACGTGATCTGGGCCGCGCACGGCGCCGCCGCCGGCGAGGAGCCCGACGCCCGGGTCCTGCGCTGCCTGCGCCTGACCAAGGCGCTGCTGCGCGAAGGCTACGAGCCGCGCGCGCTGCGCCTGATCGCGATCACCGCGCAGGCCTTGGCGGTGCGCAACGACGAAGCCGGCGATCCGGCCCAGGCCGCGACGCACGGTTTCATCGGCTCGGTGGCCAAGGAATACCCGCACTGGTCGGTGCACGCCTACGATCTCGACGCGCCGCAGGCGGCGCCCTGGCCGGCGCTGCTCGACGCGCCGGCGGATCCGGAAAACAGCTCGGTCGCCTTGCGCGACGGCAGCCGCTATCTGCGCCGGCTGGTGCCGGTGCGCTTGCCCGAAGCCTCCCGCACCCGCATGGTCGCCGGCGGCGTCTACGTGGTGCTCGGCGGCGCCGGCGGGCTCGGCCAGGCCTGGAGCGAATACGTACTGCGCCGCTACCGCGCCAACGTCGTCTGGCTCGGCCGGCGCGCGCCCGAGGGCGAGATCGCCGCCGCCATCGAGCGCCTGTCCGGCCTCGGCGGCAGCCTGCGCTATCTGCGCGTGGACGCGCGCAAGCGCAGCGAGCTGGAAGCGGCGCTGAAACAGGTCGAAGCCGAGCACGGCATCATCCACGGCTTCGTGCATTCGGCGCTGAACCTGCACGACCGCGGGGTGATGGCGGTGGAAGAGGGCGCCTTCGCCCAGGCGCTGTCGTCCAAGCTCGCCACCGGCGCGGCCCTGGCCGGCGCGCTCGCGCGCTACCGGCCGGCCGACTTCGTGCTGTTCTTCTCGGCCCTGCAGAGCTTCAACCCCTCGCCCGGGCAGAGCAGCTACGCCGCTGGCAGCGCCTACGTCGACGCCCTGGCGACCTGGATGCGGCGCAAGGGCCACGCGGCCGCGCGCACCATCAACTGGGGCTATTGGGGCAGCGTCGGCATCGTCGCCTCGGCCGCGCACCGGCGCCGCATGGAGCACATCGGCGAGGGCTCGATCGAGCCGGCCGAAGCGATGCCGTTCATCGAGACCGCGCTGGCCGGGCCGTTCGAACAGCTCGCCTTGCTCAAGCGCGCCGCCGCCCACGGCGGCGCGGCCTTGCCGATCCTCGACGAGGAAACCGTCGAACTGGCCGGCGTCGCGGCCGGCCTGCGCTTCGCACCGCCCGACCTCGCCCAGGTCCCGCAGCCGCAGGAACCGGCGGAGCAGGGCGCGCACGCCGGAGCGGATCCGCTCGACGCGGCGCTCGCCAGCGGGATGCTGCACCAGATCGCGCGCTTCGCCGGCGCGGCCGCGGGCGCGAGCGAACTGCGCTGGGACGCGCTGCACCAACGCCTGGGCAAGCCGGCGCTGTACGCGCCGTGGCTGCGCGAAGCGCTGGCGTTTCTGGTCCGCGCCGGTCTGGCGCACGAGCGCGCGGACGGCGTGCATGCGCTGTCGCGTCCGTTGTCCGGGCACGACTGGGAGGTGGCTGAGCGTTACTTCGCCGGCCCGCTGCAGAGCGAAAGCGAACGCGCCCACGCCGCCCTGGTCGGGCCGCTGCTGCGCGCCTTGCCGGAGATCCTCGCCGGCCGCCGCGAAGCGACCGAAATCATGTTCGCCGACGCTTCGGTGCAACGGGTGGAACAGGTCTACAAGCAGAACCCGTACATCGATTATTTCAACCGGGTCGCGGCGACCCTGGTCGCCGGCTACGCCGAACAGCGCCTGCGCGCCGAACCCGATGCGCCGCTGCGGCTGCTGGAAATCGGCGCCGGCACCGGCGCCACCAGCGCGCGCGTGTTCGAGGCGCTCAAGCCGCATGCGGCCGCGGTCGCCGAGTACCGCTACACCGACGTCTCGCGCGCGTTCCTCGGCCACGCCGAGCGCGAGTACCGGGCGTCGGCGCCGTACCTGCATTGCCAGTTGCTCGACATCGACCGGCCCCTGGCGGCGCAGGGCATCGACTGCGGCGGCTACGACATCGTGGTGGCGACCAACGTGCTGCACGCCACCGTCGACATCCACCGCAGCGTGCGCCACGCCAAGGGCGCGCTGCGCCGCGGCGGCCTGCTGGTGGTCAACGAAATGCGCGGCCACGAACTGTTCGCCCACCTGACCTTCGGCCTGTTGCCGGGCTGGTGGGCGCACCGCGACGGCTGGCTGCGCGAACCCGGCTCGCCCGGGCTGGCGCCGGCCAGCTGGCGCCGGGTATTGCTGGAAGAAGGGTTCCGCGCGATCCGTTTCCCGCTCGGGGACGCGCATCGGTTCGGACAGCAGATCATCCTTGCGGAGAGCGATGGAGTGTTTCGACACAAGAGCACGGCGGTGCCTGCACGCGAACCCCAGGCCGGCGCGTCCGGCTCTGGCCAGTCCGGCCTCGCTGCGCCCGCGGCCGCGAGCCAACCGGCCGCGGCGGCGCATGTTGCCGCAGAGCCTGTTGCAGCGGAACCTGCCGTTTCGCCGGCCCCGGCAGCGGCCGATCCGGCCCTGCGCGAGCAGACCCTGCGCTTCGTCCGCCGCGAGGTCGCCGAAGTGCTGGAACTGCCGGTGGAGGACGTCGACACCGACGAGCCGTTCGAGAGCTACGGCATCGATTCGATCCTGGCCATCCGCCTGGCCAACGCCCTGCGCGCGCGCTTCCCGGACGTGTCCAGCACGATCGTGTTCGAGCATCCCAGCGTGCGCGCGCTGGCCGCGCATCTGACCGCGCTGGAGCCCGCCCCGGCGTCCGTCGCCGCGGGCGCGGCAGCGGCCGCACCGGCGAGCGCCGACCCCACACCGGCGGCAGCGCCGGTCGCCGCGGCCGCACCGGCCGCCGCCGCTGCGCGCGACGTGCGCGCGGCGACGATCGCGCTGGCCCGCGCCGTGGTGGCGCGCACCCTGGAACAGCCGGCCGACGAAGTCGACGTGGACGAGCCGCTGGAAAACTACGGCGTGGATTCCATCCTCGCCATCCGCATCGCCAACGAACTGCGCGAAAGCTTCGCCGAAGTCAGCAGCACGGTGCTGTTCGAGCACCGCAGCATCGTCGCCATCGCCGAACATTTCCTCGCCACCCAGCCCGACGCCGCACGCGCGTTGCTGCCGTCGCCGGCGCCCGCGCCGCGTCCGGCCGCCTACGCCGCGCCGGCGCCGAGCGTGCGCGAAACCGCCGCGCCGGCGCCCGCCGCCACGCCCGCATCGACGCCAGCGCAACCGTCGCCGCAGCCCGCCGTCGCCGCGGACGCGCCCACGGCCGCAGTCGACGACGACCGCGCCGTCGCCATCATCGGCGTGTCCGGCCGTTATCCGCAGGCCGCGGACCTGGACCAGTTCTGGGAACGCATCAGCCGCGGCGAAGACTGCGTCAGCGAAATTCCGGCCGAGCGCTGGTCGCTGGACGGCTTCTACGAAGCCGACCCGGCCAAGGCCATCGCCGAGGGCAAGAGCTATTGCAAGTGGGGCGGGTTCATCGACGGCTTCGCCGATTTCGATCCGCTGTTCTTCGGCATCGCGCCGCGCGAGGCGATGGCGATCGATCCGCACGAGCGCCTGTTCCTGCAGGAAACCTGGCGCGCCTTCGAGGAAGCCGGCTACACCCGCGCCGCGCTGGCCCGCCGCCACGGCCGCCGGGTCGGCGTGTTCGCCGGCATTTCCCAGTCCGGCTTCGAACGCTGCGCCAGCGGCCAGGACGCCACCGGCGATGCGATCCACCCGCAGACCTCGTTCGGCTCGGTCGCCAATCGCGTGTCCTACCTGCTCGACCTGCAAGGGCCGAGCATGCCGATCGACACCATGTGCTCGTCTTCGCTGACCGCGATCCACGAGGCCTGCGAACACCTGCTGCGCGGCGAATGCGAAGTCGCCGCCGCCGGCGGGGTCAATCTCAACCTGCATCCCTCGCGTTACGTCGCGTCCTGCGAAGGCCGCTTCCTCGCCACCGACGGCCGCTGCCGCAGCTTCGGCGAAGGCGGCGACGGCTTCGTGCCCGGCGAAGGCGTGGGCGTGCTGATCCTCAAGCGGCTGTCGCGCGCGCTCGCCGACGGCGACCACATCCATGCGGTCATCCGCGCCAGCAGCATCAACCACGGCGGCAAGGCCAAGGGCTACACCGCGCCGAACCCGGCCGCGCAGCGCGAACTGGTCCGCGGCGCGATCGCCAAGGCCGGAATCGGCGCGCGCGAGATCTCCTTCGTCGAGGCCCACGGCACCGGCACCGAGCTCGGCGATCCGATCGAGATCGAAGCGCTGACCCAGGCGTTCCGCGACACCACCGCCGAGCGCGGCTTCTGCGCGATCGGCTCGGTCAAGAGCAACATCGGCCACCTCGAAGCGGCCGCCGGCGTGGCCGGGGTGACCAAGGTGCTGCTGCAGCTGCGCCACCGCCAGCTCGCGCCGTCGCTGCACGCGCAGCGGCCGAACCCGCACATCGCGTTCGAATCCGGGCCGTTCCGGCTGCAGCGCGAGCTGGCGCCGTGGCTGGCGACGTCGGGCCGGCGCATCGCCAGCGTGTCGTCGTTCGGCGCCGGCGGCGCCAACGCGCACCTGATCCTGGAAGAGTACGCGGCGCCTGCGCCCGCGCCCGCAAGCGACGCCGGCCCGGTGCTGGTGACGCTGTCGGCCAAGGACGAGGCGCGCCTGCGCGAATGCGCGCAGCAGTTGCTGCGCGCCTGCCGCGCGCCCGGCGCGCCGGCGTTGGCCGACATCGCCTACACCTTGCAGGTCGGGCGCGAGGCGATGGAGCAGCGGCTGGCGTTCGTAACCGCGTCGATGGCCGAACTGGAGGACAAGCTCGAAGGCTTCCTGCAGCAGCGCAAGGGCCTGGAGCGTTTCTATCTCGGCCAGGCCCAGCGCGGCCGCAAGACCTTGTCGTGGCTGCGCGAGGACGAGGACGCGCAGGCGCTGATCGAGGCCTGGCTGGCGCGCGGCAAGCTCGACCGTCTGGCCGAGGCCTGGGTCGAAGGCGCCGCACAGATCGACTGGCAGCAGCTGTACCCGGCGCAGGCGCAGCCGCGCCGGGTGTCGCTGCCGACCTATCCGTTCGCGCCGGAACGCTACTGGATCGCCTCGCTGCCGACGGCGACGGCCAAGCCGGCCGCGGCGACGGCGCCGGCCGAATCGCGGCTGCACCCGCTGGTGCACCGCAATACCTCCAATCTCGACGGACTGCGTTTCAGCGCCAGCTTCAGCGGCGAGGAGCCGGTGTTCGCCGATCACACGGTCGCCGGCCAGCGCATCCTGCCGGCGGTGGCCTACCTGGAAATGGCGCGCGCCGCGGCCGTGCTGGCCGCGCAGGCCGAACCCGGCGCGGCGGTGCAGATCGACGAGGTGGTCTGGCTCAAGCCGGTCATGGCCGGTCCGGCCGCGCTGCAGTTGCATATCGAAGTGCGCGCACAAGGCGACGAGCTGCAGTGCGAGTTCGTGCGCGAAGGGCGCGACGAAGGCGGCCGCGCAACGGCGCCGTGCGCGCGCGCCCGCGTGCGCCTGCAGCCGCAGGCCGCGGCGACGCCCGACCTGGATCTGGCCGCCCTGCAGGCGGCGACCGCTGGCGCGACGATCGCCGGCGAGACCTGCTATCGCGAACTGGCGGCGATGGGCGTGGTTTACGGCCCGTCGCACCGCGGCCTGGTCGAAGTGCGCTGCGGCGAAGACGCGCAGGGCCGCTTCGTGCTGGCGCGCCTGCGCGCGCCCGCCGGCGCCGCGGCCAACGGCTGCGCCTTGCCGCCGGGCCTGCTGGATTCGGCCGTGCAGGCCGCCGGCTTCGGCGCCGCCGACGGCGACGCGGGCGAACAGACCGCCTCGGTGCCGTTCGCGCTCGACCGCTTGCAGCTGCTGCGCGCGTGTCCACAGCAGGGCTGGGCGGTGGTGCGCCGCAGTTCGTCGACCAACGGCATCGCGCGCACCGACATCGACTTGTGCGACGACGACGGCCGCGTGTGCGTGCGGCTGCAAGGCCTGAGCGGACGGCCTTACCGGCACGCGAGCGCGGCGCCGTCCGCGCCGCGCACTTTGTTCTTCGTACCCTCGAACGCGGCCGGCGATGCATCCATCGCCACCGCTGCGAACGGCGAACGGCGCCTGCTGCTGGCCTGCGACGTGCCTGCCGCGGCGCTGGCGACCGTGGCCGGCGCGGCCGAATGCCGGATCCTCGACGCCGCCTCGGCCGACCCGGCCGAGCGTTTCGCGTCCTATGCCGGACACGTGCTCGCCGCGCTGCGCGAACTCGCCGATGCCGGCGCCCCGGCGCTGCTGCAGTTGGCGGTGCCGCAGCGCGGCGCCGGCCGCCTGCACGCGGCGCTGGCGGCGATGCTGCGTCAGGCCCAGTCCGAATTCGCCGGCTTGCGCACGCAGCTGCTCGCGGTCGAAGCGGGCGAGGGCGCGCACGTCTCGGCACGCCGCGTGGACGCCATCGCGCTGGCCGAGGTCGAACTCGGCGACGCCGCCGCGTCCTGGCGCGACGGCGGCGTGTATCTGATCGCCGGCGGCCTGGGCGGCATCGGCGCCGCTCTGGTCGCCGACATCGCCCGCAGCTGCGCCGGTTCGACGATCGTGATCGCCGGCCGCAGCGATCTCGACGCCGCCGGCCTGGAGCGTCTGCGCCGCCTGTCCGCGCTCGGCGCGCAGGTCGCGTACCGCTGCGTGGACGTGTCCCAGCGCGCCCAGGTCGAAGAGCTGGTCGCCGAGATCCTGGCCCATTACGGCGCGCTGCACGGCGTGCTGCACTGCGCCGGCAGCGCCCATCAGCGCCCGCTGTCGGCGCTGTCGGCGCGCGAACTGGACGAAGCGCTGGCGGCGAAGGTCGCCGGCGCGCGCTATCTGGACCTGGCCACGCGCCATCTGCCGCTGGATTGCTTCGTGTTGTTCTCCTCGCTGACCGCGCGCACCGGCGCGCCGGCCCAGGCCGCCTACGCCACCGCCAACGCCTTCCTCGGGCAGTACGCGCAGTACCGCCACGAGCTGCAGGCGCTGGGCGAACGCAGCGGCCGCAGCCTGGCGATCGACTGGCCGTACTGGGACAGCGACGGCGGCATGCAGTTGCCGGCGCAGACCGTGGCCGCGATGCGCCAGCGCGGATTCGCCGCGCTCGACGCCGACAGCGGAGCGGCCGCGCTGAAGCGGGCCTTGGCCTCGCCGTACCCGCAGCTGGCGGTCGCCCACGGCGACCCGGCGCTGATCCGCGCCGCGCTGGGCCACGACGGCGATGATGGCGGCGACGGCCCGGGCCGTGGCGCGCGCCACGACGCGCCGCGCGCCGCGCAGCAGCGCGCGCAAGCGGCGGAGCGTTCCGAGCCGCACCGCGGCGAAGCCGAGCCGGCCGCGGCCTGCGCCGACGACACCGCCGCGGCAATCGCCGCGCTCAGCGCGTTCCTGTCCGAACAGTTGATGATCCCGCCCGCGCGCATTCGCGCCGGCGACGGCTTCGACGGCTTCGGCATCGACTCGGTGATCGCGGTGCGGCTGACCGCGGCGCTGGAGAAAACCTACGGGCCGCTGTCGAAGACGCTGTTCTTCGAGTACGCCACCGTCGCCGAACTGGCCGCGCATCTGGCGACCCGGCGCGCACCGGTCACAGCGGCCGCCACGCAATCGGACGACGGCGCCGCCACGGACGCCGCAGCCGTAACTGCAATCGCGCCGGCGCCGCTTGCGCCGGTCCCGCAGTCTTCGCCGCAGCGCGCGGACGAGGGCATCGCGATCGTCGGCCTCGCCGGACGTTACCCGCGCTCGCCGACCTTGGCCGCGTTCTGGGACAACCTCAAGGCCGGCGTGGACTGCGTCGGCGAGATTCCGGCCGAGCGCTGGAGCCTGGACGGCTTCTACGATCCGGACCCGGCCGCGCACGGCAAGAGCTACAGCAAGTGGGGCGGCTTCCTCGACGGCGTCGCCGATTTCGATCCGCGTTTCTTCAACATCTCGCCGCGCGAAGCGCCGATGATGGACCCGCAGGAACGCCTGTTCCTGATGTGCGCGCACGAAACCCTGGAAGACGCGGGCTATACCCGCGAGGCGCTCAACCGCGGCGCCGAAGCCGGCGGCGGCGTCGGCGTGTTCGTCGGGGTGATGCACGCCGAGTACCAGTTGTACGGCGCGCAGGCGCAGATGTCGGGCGAGCCGCTGGCGTTGGGCTCGGGCATCGGCTCGATCGCCAACCGGGTCAGTTATTTCGGCAATTTCCAGGGGCCGTCGCTGGCGATCGACAGCATGTGCTCGTCCTCGCTGAGCGCGATCCATCTGGCCTGCCGCAGCCTGCGCGATGGCGAGTGCGCGGTGGCGCTGGCTGGCGGCGTCAACGTGTCGCTGCATCCGAACAAGTACCTGGGCCTGTCGCAGGCCCGCTTCGCCTCCAGCCAGGGCCGCTGCGCGGCGTTCGGCGAAGGCGGCGACGGCTACGTGCCCGGCGAAGGCGTCGGCGCGGTGCTGCTGAAACCGCTGGCGCAGGCGCTCGCCGACGGCGACCGCATCTACGGCGTGATCAAGGGCAGCGGGCTCAATCACGGCGGCCGCTCCAACGGCTTCGCGGTGCCCAACGCCGCCGCGCAGGCGCGCCTGATCCGGCGCACCCTGCAACGCAGCGGCGTGGACGCCGGCGCGATCGGCTACGTCGAAGCGCACGGCACCGGCACCGCGCTCGGCGATCCGATCGAGATCGCCGGCCTGACCCGCGCCTTGCGCGAGCACGGCGGCGACGCCGCGCCTGCCGCCGCTTCGATCCGGATCGGCTCGGTCAAATCCAATATCGGCCATTGCGAAAGCGCGGCCGGCATCGCCGGGCTGACCAAGATCCTGCTGCAGCTCGAGCATGCGACCCTGGTGCCGACGCTGCACGCGCAGACGCTCAACCCCAACATCGACTTCGCGCAGACCCCGTTCGCGGTGCAGCGCACGCTGGAACCGTGGCCGGCGCCGAGCCGCGCGGACGCGAGCCCGGCGCCGCGCGTCGCCGCGCTGTCCTCGTTCGGCGCGGGCGGTTCCAACGCGCATCTGCTGGTCGAGGAGTTCCTGGCGCCGGCGCGCGCGTCCGCGCCGCGGCCGCCGCGTCCAGCGCTGATCGTATTGAGCGCGGGCGAGTCCGAACGCCTGGACGAAGCCGCGCGACGCCTGCTGGCGAGCCTGTCGGCCCAGGGTTTCGGCGACGCCGATCTGGACGCGATCGCCTGCACCTTGCAGACCGGACGCGAGCACCACGCCCACCGGCTCGGGCTGAGCGCGGGCTCCATCGCCGAACTGCGCGGCAAGCTGGAGGGCTTCCTCGCCGGCGACCGCAGCCGCTGCCATCGCGGCGTGGCCGATCCGGAGCGGGCGCAGGCGCCCGCCGACGACCTGCTGGCGCTGCTCGAACGCGGCGAACAGGCGCATGTGCTGGCGGCCTGGGTCGCCGGCGTCGAGTGGCCGTGGACGCGCCTGTACCTGCAACGGCCGGCGCGTCTGCGCCTGCCGACCTATCCGTTCGCGCGCGAGCGCTATTGGGCGCCGGACGCGCTGCGGCCGCGCACGCAGGCGGCCACAGTCGCCAACACCGCGGCTGCAGCGGCGACCGCGCCTGCGCGCGGCGAAACCGTCGCGGCGGTGCAGCCGCCGACTGTCGTCGTGGCCGCAACGGCACCAGCCGCAGCGGCTGCCGGCACGCCGGCGCAGCTGCGCCAGGTCGAGGACGTGTTGCGCGAGACCCTGGCCGAAGTGCTGTACATGAAACCGGCCGACGTCGGCGCCCACACCACCTTCGCCGACCTGGGCATGGATTCGGTGATGGGCGTGGAGTGGTTGCCGATGATCCAGCAGCGCCTGGGCGTGTCGCTGGGCGCGACCAAGATCTACGAACACCCGACGATCCGCGAACTGGCCGCGTACGTGGCGGCGCAGATGCCCGCGGCTGCACTGGCGCCGACCGCGCCGACCGCGCCGGCCGCCGCCGCAGCTTCGCCGCAAGCGCGCGTCGCCGAATCCGACACCGCCAGCGCAACCGCGGCCATCGCCGCTGCGACCACGCCGGCGAGCGAATCCTCCGCACCGGCGCGACTGCGTGAGGTCGAGGACGTGCTGCGCGAGACCCTGGCCGAAGTGCTGTACATGAAACCCGGCGACGTCGGGGTCAACACGCCCTTCGTCGACCTGGGCATGGATTCGGTGATGGGCGTGGAATGGTTGCCGATGATCCAGCAGCGCCTCGGCGTATCGCTGGGCGCGACCAAGACCTACGAGTATCCGACGATCCGCGACCTGGCCGGCTACGTGCTGGCGCAAATGCCGGCCGCCGCCGCTCCGCCGTCGCCCGCCGGCGAGCCCGATCCGGTCGACCGCTGGCTGCAGGCGATCTACGAGGGCCGGGCGGATCCGGCCGAAGCGCAGCAATGGCTGGCGACGCTGGAAACCGAAGAAACGAGCGGACGGACACCATGAATCGAGAAGACATCCTGCGCGCGCTGCAGACCCGGCAGATCACGCCCGAGCAGGCCAAGCGCATGCTCGCCGCGACCGCGCCGACCGCCGCCGCACCTGCCGTTGCGCCGCAGGCCGCCGCGCCTCAAGCCATTGCGCCGCAAGCCGTCCCATCGTCGGCCACGGCCGCAACCGCGGCGCCCGCCGCCGCGGACGAGCGCATCGCCATCGTCGGCATGTCCGGCCGCTATCCGGGCGCGCAATCGCTGGACGAGTTCTGGGAACTGCTCGCCGCCGGCCGCTCGGGCGTGCGCACGGTCCCGGCCTCGCGCTGGGACGCCGAACAGTTCTACGACCCGCGGCCGCAGCAGCCCGGCAAGATCTATTGCACGGCCCTGGGCTCGATCGACGAAGTCGAGTATTTCGATCCGCTGTTCTTCGGCATTTCGCCCGCCGAAGCCACCGCGATGGACCCGCAGCACCGATTGTTCCTGCAGGAGAGCTACCGCGCGTTCGAGGACGCCGGCTACGCGCCGGCCGCGCTGGATGGCGCGCGCTGCGGCGTCTACCTCGGCATCATGGGCAACGAATACGTCGGCCTGTGCAAACTGGCCGGCGCCGGCATCGGCGAGGTCACCGGCAATTCCTCTTCGATCGCCGCGGCGCGCATCGCCTATCACCTCAATCTGAAGGGCCCGGCGCTGGCGGTGGACACCGCCTGCTCGTCGTCGCTGGTCGCCACCCATCTGGCCTGTCAGGCCTTGCTGGCCGGCGAGATCGACATGGCCCTGGCCGGCGGCGTGACCTTGTATCTCACGCCGGAAACCCACGTCAGCATGTGCGCCGCCGGGATGCTGTCCGCAGCCGGGCGCTGCAGCGCGTTCGACGATTCCGCCGACGGCTTCGTCCCCGGCGAAGGCGTGGGCACGCTGGTGCTCAAGCGCCTGAGCGACGCGATCGCCGCCGGCGACCGCATCCACGCGGTCGTGCTCGGTTCGGGCATCAACCAGGACGGACGCACCAACGGCATCACCGCGCCCAGCGGCAAGAGCCAGGTCGAGCTGCTGCGCGAAGTCTATCGGCGCCACCGCATCGATCCGGGCTCGATCAGCTATGTCGAAGCGCACGGCACCGGCACCCGCCTGGGCGACCCGATCGAATTCGAAGCGCTGGCGACGGTGTTCGGCGAAGCCGGCGCGGCCGCGTATTCGTGCGCGCTGGGCTCGGTCAAGAGCAATATCGGCCACGCCTCCGCCGCGGCCGGCGTCGCCGGCGTGCACAAGACGGTGTTGGCCCTGCGCCAGCGCCAACTGGCGCCGACCCTGCATTACACCCGGCCCAATCCGCACATCGAGCTGCGCGGCTCGCCGTTCGTGATCAACGCCGAACTGCGCGAATGGCGCAGCGCTTCGGCGCGCCGCGCCGCGGTGAGTTCGTTCGGCTACAGCGGCACCAACGCGCATCTGGTGCTGGAGGAGTGGAGCGAGCCGCAGACCGAGATTGCGGCGGACGCCGCCGGCGACGCCCAGTTATTCGTGCTGTCCGCGCGCGGCACCGACGAACTGCGCGAGCAGTGCCACGCGCTGGCCCAGTGGCTGCCGCGCAATCCGCACATTCCCCTGGCCGATGTCGCCTTCACCCTGCAGCACGGGCGCGCCGGATTCGAGCATCGCCTGGCCTTCGTCGCCGCCAGCCGCACCAAAGCGCTGGCCCGGCTGGAGGATTTTCTCGCCGGCCGCGCCGCGCCGGCGCTGTTCGCCGGACGGGTCACCGCGCAGATGCGCGAGGCCCTGCGCGCCGCAGCGGACGCGCCCGCGCCGCTGCGCAGCGATGCGCAGGGTTTGCGCGAACTCGCCGCGCGCTGGGTCGGCGGATTCGATCCGGACTGGCGCGAACTGCCGCGCGCCGCGGCGGTGCGCCCGGCGCACCTGCCGACCTATCGCTTCGCCAAGGACCGTTGCTGGGTCGATGGCGCCGAGTATGTGTTCGCCAACAACCGCGCCACGCGTCGCGAAGACCTCGCCAGCGACCTGGCCCACAGCGCCGACGCCGCGCCGCCGCCGCCGCCGGCCGAGCCCGAACTCAACGTGCCCGCGGAACTGGCGGCGCTGGAACTGCTGATCGCCGACAGCGAGCCGGTGCCGGCGCCGACGCCGGGCGCGATCGACGCCGGCGCGCGCGTCGTCCTGGTCGGCGCCGACGCGCAGCAGGCCGCGCAGTTCGCCCGGCTGTGGCCCAACGCCGGCGCGCTCGCGGCGCCGACGGCGCAGACGATCGACGCCTGGGCCGCCTCGGCCGGCGCGCTCGGCCGCATCGACCATCTGGTCTGGTTCGCCACCGGCGACGGCGCCGCCAGCGTCGATGCGCTGCTCGACTATCGCGCCAGCAGCGCCGAAGTGCTGGCCTGCTTCCACGCGATCAAGGCCCTGCTCGCACAGGGCTATGGCGAAGCGGCGCTGGAATGGACGCTGATCGTGCGCGACGGCGACGGCGATCCGACCCAGGCCGCGCTGCAGGGATTGATCGCCAGCGCGGTCAAGGAACACGCGGGCTGGAGCCTGCGCCTGATCGATCTGGGCGACGCCGCCGCGGCCGATCCGCTGCCGGTCGCGCAGATCGCCGCGGTTCCCGCCGACGGCCAGGGCCGCGCCTGGATCCACCGCGCCGGCCAGTGGTCGCGCGAGCGCCTGCGTCCGGTGCCGCTGCCCGCGCGCACCGACGGCGGCTTCCGCGAGGACGGCGTGTATCTGATCGTCGGCGGCGCCGGCGGCGTCGGCGAGGTCTTCACCGAGCATCTGCTGCGCCGCTATCGGGCGCGCGTGGTCTGGGTCGGACGGCGTCCGGCCGACGCGCAGATCGCGGCGAAACTGGCCCGGCTCGCCGCGCTCGGGCCCGCGCCGACCTATCTGCAAGCCGACGCGACCGATCCGGCCGCGCTGGCGCGGGTGCGCGCCGAGGTGTTGCGCGCGCACGGCCGCATCCACGGGGTGATCCACTCCGCGATCGAACTGCACGACCAGGCCCTGGCGGCGATGGACGCGGCGAGCTTCGAGCAGGCCTTCGCGACCAAGGCGCGCATCGCGGTGAATCTGCTGCGCGCCTTCGCCGACGACGGGCTCGACAGCCTGCTGCTGTTCTCCTCGCTGGTGAGCTATTCGCGCGACGCCGGCCAGAGCAACTACAGCGCCGGCAGCCTGTATCAGGACGCGCTGGCGCGGCATCTGGCCACGCGCTACGGCCGCCGCGTCAAGACCCTCAACTGGGGTTTCTGGGGCGACATCGGCGCGACCGCGACCCTGCCGCCGCGGGTGCGCGAGCGCTTCGCCCAGGCCGGCATCGGCGCGCTGCAGCCGGTCGAGGCGATGGCCGCGCTGGAAGCGTTCGCGCACGCCGCGTTGCCGCAGCTGGCGGCGTTGCACCGCCTCAATGGTCAAAGCCTGCGCGTGCCCGAGCCCGCCGCCGAAGCGCGGGCGCCGTCCGCGCCGTCGGCCGCAGCGCCGCCGGCAACGCAGACGCAGACCGTTTCCGAACCCGCACCGCAATCCGAATCCGAAATCGAACCCGCATCCGACCGAACGGTGGCCGTCATCGACCTCGAAGCCTATGTGAAGGACGCGCTGCTCGCGCAGTTGGCCGCAACCCTGAAGCTGGCGCCGGAGCGCATCGACCCCGACGGCGCGTTCGCCGGCTACGGCGTCGACTCGATCAGCAGCGTCAAGATCGTGCGCGCGCTCAACGACGCGCTCGGCATCGAACTGGCCGGCACCAGCCTGTTCGACCACAGTTCGGTCAACAAGCTGGTGCGCCACGTGCTGCAGGAGCACGACGGCGACAAGCTGCGCAACGCCGCGCGCGCCGCGCAGGCGCCGACCGCGGCCGCAGCGACAGCCGCGGCAACGCCGGACCGCGACAGCGGCGCGGCCGGACGCAGCGTCCAGCCCGAACCCGCGCGCGCGCAGGCCGGCCCGGCCGCGCCGGGCCCGATCGCCATCGTCGGCATGAGCGGCCGCTTCCCGCAATCGCCCGATCTGCAGGCCTTGTGGGCGCATCTGGCCGCGGGCGATGAAGTCACCGAGCCGATCTCGCGCTGGAAGGTCGACGCCTCGGCGCTGCCCGACGGCACCCAGGTCTGCCCGCGCGGCGGCTTTCTCAGCGACATCGACCAGTTCGATCCGCTGTTCTTCAACATCTCCGGCACCGAAGCCAACTTCATGGATCCGCAGCACCGCTTGCTGCTGGAATCCTCGTGGCATGCGCTGGAAGACGCCGGCTATGCCGGCGAAAGCATCGCCGGCGCGCGTTGCGGCGTGTACATGGGCTTCAACGGCGGCGACTACGGCGAGCTGTTGCACGGCCAGCCCTCGCTGCCGCCGCACGCGATGTGGGGCAACGCCGCCTCGGTGCTGTCGGCGCGCATCGCCTATTACCTGGACCTGCAAGGCCCGGCGATCACCCTCGACACCGCCTGTTCGAGCTCGTTGGTCGCGGTGCATCTGGCCTGCCAGGGGCTGTGGACCGGCGAGACCGATCTGGCCCTGGCCGGCGGCGTGTGGATCCAGTGCACGCCCGGATTCCTGATCTCCTCCAGCCGCGCCGGCATGCTCTCGCCGACCGGCCAGTGCCGCGCGTTCGGCGCCGGCGCCGACGGCTTCGTGCCGTCCGAAGGCGTCGGCGTGGTCGTGCTCAAGCGCCTGCAGGACGCGCTCGACGCCGGCGACCACATCTACGGCGTGATCCGCGGCAGCGCGATCAACCAGGACGGCGCCAGCAACGGCATCACCGCGCCCAGCGCCGCCGCCCAGGAGCGCCTGCAGCGCCACGTCTACGACAGCTTCGGCATCGACGCCTCGCGCCTGCAGATGATCGAGGCGCACGGCACCGGCACCATCCTCGGCGATCCGATCGAGGCCTCGGCGCTGACCCGCTCGCTGCGCCACTACACCGACCGCAAGGGCTTCTGCGCGATCGGTTCGATCAAAACCAACATCGGCCACACCGGCGCCGCCGCCGGCGTGGCCGGGCTGATCAAGGTGCTGCTGTCGCTGCAGCACCGGCAGATCCCGCCGTCGCTGCACTTCGACCAGCCCAATCCGCACATCGCCTTCGCCGACAGCCCGCTGACGGTCAACACCCGCCTCAAGCACTGGGACGCCCCGGCCGCGGGCGGGCGTCTGGCCGCGGTGAGCTCGTTCGGGCTCAGCGGGACCAACGCCCACGTCGTGATCGAAGAAGCGCCGCCCGCGGCGGCCGCAGCGAATCCGGCGCAGCCGACCCTGCTGGTGCTGTCGGGCTATCGCGAGGACGACCTGCCGGCTCAGGTCTCGGCCCTGGCCGAACACCTGGAGCGCAACCCGGCGCTGGAACTGGCCGCGGCCGGCTACACCCTGGCGCGCGGACGCCGCCATCACCGCCATCGTCTCGCCCTGGTCGCCGCCGACGCCGCCGATGCCGCCGCCGAACTGCGCCGCTGGCTGGCCGGAACCGGCTCGCGCGTGCTCGCGGGGCAGGCCGCCGCCGGCAACGCCCGCGCCGATCTGCTGGCGCAAGGGCAGGGCCGTCTGCAGGCGCTGGCGCAGGCGCGCGACGATGGCGAGCGCGCGCGTGCGCTCGGCGAACTGGCCGCGCTGCACGTGCAGGGGCTGGCGCTCGACCTGAGCCCGGCGTTCGCCGCGCAGCGGCGGGTTCCGTTGCCGCTGTACCGGTTCTCGCGCAAGCGCCATTGGGTGCCCGAACTCGCTCAGGCGCAGGGCAACAACGCTGCGGCAGCCGCAGGCGCCGCAGCGACTGCAAGCCTCGCAACGAGCGCCAGCGCGCCGGTCGCGGCGCCCGCCGCGCGCGTCGATGCGGTGGCGACGGTCAACGCCGCCGCGCCGAGCGTTTCCAGCGCCGCGCTGCATCCCTTCGTGCACGCCGCCGATCCCGGCGCCGACGGCCCGCGTTACGCCACCCGCTGGAGCGGGCGCGAACCGTTCCTGCGCGACCATGTGGTCCAGGGCGCGCCAATGCTGCCGGGCGCGGCCTGCCTGGAAATGGCCCGCGCCGCCGCCGAACTGGCGCGGCCCGGCCAGCGCGTGCGGCAGTTGCGCAATGTGGTTTGGCTGCGGCCGCTGGCTGTGTCCGAGCCGGTCGACCTGCGCATCGCGCTGGAACCGGTCCAGGCCGCGGCGCAGAGCGCCGACACCGAGTTCGCGTTCCGCCTGACCGGCGCGGGCAGCGACGTGCCGCACTGCCAGGGCCGCATCGCCCTGGGCGCGGTCGCGCGCGCGCCGTTCGTCGACGTCGGCACCGTGCGCATGCGCTGCGATCTGCGCACCGTCGCCGGCAGCGACTATTACCGCGTATTCGACCTCATGGGGCTGGCTTACGGCGAGAGCTACCGCGGCATCGAGCAGGCCTTCGTCGGCGCCGACCAGTTGCTGGCGAGGATCCGCCTGCCGGCCGTGGCCTCGGCGCAGGACGGCTTCCACCTGCATCCGAGCCTGCTCGACAGCGCGCTGCAGGCCTCGATCGGCTTCGAAATCGGCGACGGCCGCGAGGAACAGCCCTCCGACGGCGCCGCGCCGCGTTCGCTGATGCTGTTCGCGCTCGACCAGATCGAACTGTACGGACCGTGCAGCGAGCAGATGTGGGTGTGGATCCGCCGCGACCGCCGTCAGGCCAGCAACAAGCTCGACATCGACTTGTGCGAACCGACCGGGCGTGTAGTCGCCGCGCTGCGCGGCGTGACCTCGCGCGAAGCCGGGGCGCCGGCCGCGCGCGCGTCGGCGCCCGCGGCCGCCAGGCCCGCGCCGGCGCAGCCTGCGCAGACTCAGCAGACGCAAGCTCAGCCGGCGCCGACGTCGCAGCCCCCGACGGCCGCGGCGCAGCCGCGCCAGAGCGAAGCCTTCGCCGGCAACGACCGGGTCGGCGCCCTGACCCTGGCGCCGGCGTGGGAAGCCAGCGTGCCGCCGGAATCGGAAGCGTGGCCGCAGGCCCGGGTCGCGGTGGTGGTGATCGGCGGCGACGAGGCCCAGTTCGCGCAATTGCGCAAGCGCTTCCCGCGCGCGCGCCAGCTGCCGGCGGCGATCGCCGACACCGCCGACCGCGCCGCCGACGAGCTGCGCGGCGCCGGCAACATCGAGCATGTGTTCTGGCTGGTGCCGCCGGCGCAGGCGCGCTCGGTCGACAGCGACAGCATCGTGGTCGATCAGCAACGAGGGGTGATGGCCGGCTTCCGTCTGGTCAAGGCGCTGCTCAAGCTCGGTTACGCGGCCAAGCCGCTGGGCCTGAGCGTGATCACCGCCGGCACCCAGCCGGTGCTGGAAGACGAATCGATCGACCCGACCCACGCCGGCGTGCACGGACTGGTCGGCACCCTGGCCAAGGAATACCCGGCCTGGCAGGTGCGTCTGCTCGATCTGCAAGCCGATGCGCCGTGGCCGCTGGACGAGCTGCTGGCGCTGCCGGCCGATCGCGACGGCAACGCCTGGGCGCACCGCCACGGCCGCTGGCACCGCCAGCGCTGGATCGCCTGCGCCTTGCCCGAACCCGAGCAGACCGCGTTCCGCCACAACGGCGTCTACGTCGTGGTCGGCGGCGCCGGCGGCATCGGCGAGGCGTTCAGCGAATACCTGATCCGCCGTTACGCCGCGCAGGTGGTGTGGATCGGTTTGCGCAAGCGCGACGAAGTGGTGGAGGAAAAGATCGCCCGGCTGGGCCAGCTCGGTCCGGCGCCGCACTACATCTCCGCCGACGCCACCGACCAGCCGTCGCTGGAGCGCGCCTGCGCCGAAATCGAACGCCGCTACGGCGCCATCCACGGCGTGGTCCACGCCGCGCTGCTGATGGCCGGCGATCCGCTCGAACGCATGGACGAGCAGCGCTTCTGGCGCGGCCTGGCGGCCAAGATCGAAGTGTCGGTGCGCATGGCCCAGGCCTTCGCCCACCTGCCGCTCGACTTCGTGCTGTTCTTCTCTTCGATCCAGGCGCTGGAAAAGACCCCGCGGCAAGCCAACTACGCCGCCGGTTGCACGGTCGAGGACGCGTTCGCCGCGCAGTTGGCGCGCGAATGGCGCTGCCCGGTGCGGGTGGTCAACTGGGGCTATTGGGGGAGCGTGGGTTTCGCCGCGATCTCCAGCGGCTACCGCAACTGGATCGCCCAGGCCGGCATGGGCTCGGTCGAGCCGGCCGAAGGCATGGCCGCGCTGGAGCGTCTGCTGGCCGGCCCGCAACGCCAGCTGGCCTTCCTCAAGACCCAACGCGCGGACGCGCTGACCGGCGTGCAGTTCTCCGACGACCGCGTGTGGCGGGTCGGCGCGACCTTGCCGGTGGTGCCGCTGGACGCGGCGGTCGACATCGACCCGGCCACGCTGGCCGGGCAGGGCCTGCCGGAACGCTTCGAGACCTTGCTGCTGGAGCTGCTGCGCCACGAGCTCGACGCGCTCGGCGTGTTCGCCGCCGCCGACCCGGCGGCGCGCGAGCAAGCCGTGGCGCCGCAGTACCGCGCATGGCTGCGGCATACCTTGAACCTGTTGGCCGAGCGCGGCATGGCGGTCGAACGCGACGGTGCTTGGCAGGTCGTCGGGCCGATGCCGGCGGCTTCGCCGTGGCAGGAATGGGAGCGCAACGCCGCGCAATGGCTCGACAGCGCCGAGCTGGCCGCGCCGGTGCGTCTGGCCGAGGCGACCCTGCGCGAACTGCGCCCGGTGCTGAGCGGCCAGCGCGCCGCCACCGACGTGCTGTTCCCGAAGTCCTCGCCGCATCTGGTCGAAGGCATCTACCGCGACAGCCCGGTGCCGGACTACTTCAACAAGGTGCTGTGCTCGACGCTGGTGCGTTACATCGAGCGCCGGCGCCGGATCGATCCCGACGTGCGTCTGCGCATCCTGGAGATCGGCGCCGGCACCGGCGGCACCACCACGCCGCTGGTGCAGGCGCTGCAGCCTTACGCGGCGTCGATCGCCGAGTATCGCTTCACCGATATCTCGCGTTCCTTCGCCGTCGCCGCCCAGGACGAGTACGCCCAGCGCGCGCCGTACATGACGTACGGCAGCTTCGACGTCGAACGCGCCGCCGCGGCGCAGGGCATCGAGGTCGGCGGTTTCGACCTGGTGGTCGCCGCCAACGTGCTGCACGCCACCGGCGACATCGCCCGCACCCTGCGTAACGCCAAGGCCGCGCTCAAGCGCAACGGCGTGCTGCTGTTGAACGAGGTCTGCGCGACCAGCCTGTTCGCGCACGTGACCTTCGGCCTGCTCAAGGGCTGGTGGCTGTACCAGGACGCGCACCTGCGCATCCCGGGCTCGCCGGCGCTGTCGCCGGAATCGTGGCGCGCGGTGCTGGCCGAGCAGGGCTTCGAGGCGATCGGCCTGCCGGCGCAAAGCGCGCGCGAACTGGGCCAGCAGATCGTGGTGGCGATGAGCGACGGTTGGGTGCGGCAGCCGGCGACGGCGTCCGCCGCCGCGCCGGCCATCGCGCCCGCGCCGCAGGCCGAGCCTGCGCCGCAACCCGTGCCGCAACCTGTGGCGCAGCCCGCACCGCAGCCGGCGTCGGCGCAGGCCGACGTGGACGCGGCGATTCGCCGCATCGTTCGCGACACCCTGGTGCGCGTGCTCGAGATCGACGCCCAGGCCTTGTACGACGACGCGCCGCTGACCGACTACGGCCTGGATTCGATGCTGGCGGTGCAGGCGGTGGAGTTGTTGAACGTCAACGCCGGCGCCGAACTGACCACCACCAGTTTGTTCGACCATCCCAGCGTCGACGCGGTCGTGGCCCACCTGCTGTCGATGCGGCCGCGCACCGCGGCCTCTGCGCCCGTAGTCGAAGCGCGCCCCGTGCAGGCGCCCGCGCCGGCGGCGGCGATTGCGACACCCGCCGCACCGGCGCCCGCCGCACCGGCGCCGACGCGCGCGCCGGCCGCGGCCAGCGCGGGCATCGCCCAGGCGATCGCCCAGGCCCTGGTCGAGATCGCCGGCATCGACGCGGGCGACATCCGCGGCGATGTGGACTTCGTCGACTACGGCATCGACTCGATGCTGGCGGTGCAGATCGTGGAAGCCTTGAACCGGCGGTTGGTGGTCGAACTGACCACCACCAGCCTGTTCGACCATCCGACCATCGACGCCCTGGTCGCGCATCTGCTGGCCAGCGCCGGCGGCGGCGAAGCCGCGCCGGTCGCGCCCGCCGATCCGCAACCGCAACCGCCGCTGCGCACGCAAGCGCAGCTGCCGGCTTGGGCGCAGCCGCAGCCGTGGACGACGGTGGCCCAGTCGGCGCCGCAACCGAGCGCGGTTACGACGGCGGCTCCGGCAATCGCCGCGGCAGCGACTGCGAGCGCTGCGCCGGCGGCGGCCGCACCATCGGCCGCCGTTGCGGCACCCGCGCGCACCGGCGGCCTGCGCGCACGCGTGCTGCAGGAGTTGCTGGCGGTGCTGCAGATCGACGCCGCCGAGTTCGACCCCGCCACGCCCTTCACCGACTACGGCCTGGATTCGATGCTGGCGGTGCAATGGGTCGAACGCTTGAACCAGTCGCTGCAGCTCGAGCTCACCACGACCAGCCCGTTCGACTATCCGACCCTGGACGAACTGATGCAGTACATCGCCCAGACCCACGGCGAAGACGACGGCGCCGCGGCGGAGCAGGGCGTCGCTGCGCCGGCGCCGGCGACGCCGCCGAAACGCCGCGAGCAGCCGATGAGCTACACGCTGTGAGCCTCGCGCGCATGCGCATCGCCGACTGCGCTGCGCATGCGCGCGCGCCGATGGACGCCGTCGCGCGGCGGCCACTACTATGGGTACGCAACAGTCGTGCCTGCCCCTGCAAGCGCGGGACGCGTCCCGCCGAGAGTTCGAGGTAACGATGTCCGGCTCACAAACCCCGCCCGAATCCGCGTCCGAATCCGCGTCCGGCGCCGCCGCCGATGCGTCGCAGGACTTCATCGTCCTGATCAACGACGAGGAGCAGTACTCGCTGTGGTCCGCGTCGATCGCGATCCCCGCAGGCTGGCGCACGACCTACGGCCCGGCCGCCAAGCAGGCCTGCCTGGACTACGTGGACGAGGTCTGGAAGGACCTCACCCCGCGCAGCGTCCGGCTGCGCCTGCAGGAAGCCGCCGACCGCGCCCGGAACGGCGGATGAGCGACGCGTCGGTGCGCATCGACGTCGCCGACGGACTGGCGTTGCACGCGCGCCTGTGGGGCGGGCGTTCGCCGCAGTTCCTGCTCGTGCACGGCTTCAGCCACGGCGGTTTCGTCTGGCGCGCGCTGGCAGCGGCATTGCCCGAGTACAGCCTGGCCGCGCTGGACCTGCGCGGCCACGGCGACTCCAGCCACGATCCGCAGCGGCGTTATTCGATCCACGACCACGTCGACGACGTGGTCGTCGCCGCGCGCGCGCTCGACCTGCGCGACTATGTCCTGGTCGGCCACTCGCTCGGCGCCTCGGTCGCGGCGCTGGCCGCGAAACGCCTGCCGCGGCCGCCGCGGGCGTTGGTGCTGGTCGACGGCGGGCCGGGCCTGAGTCCGCAGGCCTCGGCGCACATCCGCGAGGAATTCCTGCGCCTGAAATTCCGTTACCGCTCGCCGGACGAGTACCTGCAGCGCCTGCGTACGTCGATGCCGCTGGCCTCGGCGTCTTTGCTGGAAGCGATGGCCGTCGATTCGCTGCAACCGCTCGGCGCCGACGAGTACCGGCTCAAGTCCGACCGCGCGCTCGGCTATCAGGTGCAGGCGCCGTCGATCGAAGATGAACTGTGGCAGGCCTTGGGCCGCCACCCGGCGCCGCTGCTGCTGATCCGCGGCGCGGTGTCGGCGTTGTGCAACAAGCGCTGGTGCGACGAGTTCGCCGCGCGCGTACCGCAGGCGGCGATCGAAACGGTGGCGCGCGCCGGGCACGCGGTCATGCTCGACAACCCCGCGCGCTTCGGCGAGCTGCTGCGCCAGTACGCGGCGCAATGGCTCGCCGCACGGCCCGTACCCACCCTCCACGCCGACCCGGTGTCCTGAACGATGCTCTGGCATGCCGTCATCACCCGTTTCAGCTATCGCCATACCACCACGGCCGCCGGCCTCGACGGCGTCCTGGTCTCGCTGCTGCGCCGCGATCCGCTGCAGCCCGAGCGCCTGGCGTTCCGCTTCTCGCTGTTCGAGCTGACCTGCCTGCCGTCGCTGCTGGGGCAGAGCGAACAGAATTTCGACTGGTTCATCGTCATCGACCGCGAGCTGCCGCCGGTCTGGCGCGAGCGCCTGCAGGCGCTGGTCGCGGGCCGCGCGCGCACCCACCTGTACGAATACGACCCCGCCCGCGATCTGACCTCGACCGAGTGGCTGCAACCCTACGCGCCGGCCGGAACCACCCGGCTGCTGACCACGCTGCTCGACGACGACGATGCGCTGCCGGCGGATTTCGTCGAACAGATGCAGCGCACCGTCGCCGCGCGCTCGGCCGAACTCGCGCCGATCGCGACCCTGGCCAGCCGCAAGAGCCAGCAATGGGAACTGGTGCGCAGCCGGCGCGCGCCGCTGGGCTATCGCTGCGCCTGGCATCGCGGCGGCTGGGTGCTCTCGACCGGTCTGTCGCTGCTGTGCCGCTGGCCGCAGCACCGGCTCACGGTGCTGGCGATCCACCACCAAGTCGCCGACCTGTGGTTCCTGCCCGAGCGCGGCGCGGCGCTGATGCAGTTGCTGCAAGAGCGCTGGTCGCTCGACGACGCCCGCGCGGTGCAGGCCACCGAGTTCATCGCCGGACGCATCGACGATTTCCAGCGCCGCGCCCAGGCCTGCCTGGACGCCGGCGACGACGCGCACGCGAATGAGGCGGTGCGCTTCGTCGACCTCAGCGACGCGGTCGAGGCCTTCGTGGTCAGCAACCACTTCGGCAACGATCAGGTGCTGCGATTGTTCGAACCCAAGCCCGACCGGCTGGCGGTCGCCGGCGCCGGCGATTTCCCAAACGTACCGCTTGACCTGGCCGGTTTCCGCGGCAATCCGCGCGCGTTCGGCAAACGCCCGCGGGTCTATCGCGATCTGGTCCGCGAACTGTGGCAGCGGCCGATGCCGCTGTGGCCGCGGCTGCGCACGATCGCCTGGGCCAGCTGGCGTTTCGCCCGAGCCTGAGGCCGCGACCGATGAGAGCACACCGATGAAAGCAGGGAGAGTCCGGTGCTGGCGATGATCTTTCCGGGGCAGGGCGCGCAGAAAGCCGGGATGGGCGGCGAGCTGTTCGATCTGGCCGATTACGCGGCGATCGAAGCCCAGGTCGACGCGTTGCTCGGCTATTCGCTGCGCCAGCTGTGCCTGCACGACGCGGCCCGGCTCGCCGATACCCGCTACACCCAGCCGTGCCTGTACATGGTCAACGCGCTGCACGGCCTGCGCGCGCAGCGCGAGGGCGCGGCGCCGGACTGCTACGCCGGCCACAGCCTGGGCGAATACAACGCCCTGCACGCCGCCGGCGCGTTCGATCTGCTGACGGGATTGCGCCTGGTGCAAAAGCGCGGCGAACTGATGGCGCAGGCGCGCGGCGGGGCGATGACCGCCGTGCTCGGGCTCGAATCCGGACGCATCGCCGAGACCCTGCTCGCGCACGGCCTGGACGCGGTCGACATCGGCAACTACAACGCGCCGACCCAGACCGTGCTGTCCGGGCCGCCGCAGGAGATCGACCGCGCGACCCAACTGTTCGAGGCCGCCGGCGCCACCTGCGTGCGGCTCGCGGTCGGCGGGGCGTTCCATTCGCGGCTGATGCACGACGCCGCGCTGGACTATGCGCAGTTCCTCGACGGCGTCGAATTCGGCCGCCTGCAGCGCCCGGTGATTTCCAACGTCACCGGCACCTTCTACCCCGCGCAGGCGCCCGCCGCGGTGATCGCCTCGCTGCTGGTGCGCCAGATCGTGCGCCCGGTGCTGTGGGTGAAATGCGTGCGCAGCCTGCTCGACGCGGGCGCGGACACCTTCCTCGAAGCCGGACCGGGCAACGTGCTGACCCGACTGGTCGCGCAGATCCGCGCGGCCGCGGCGGCGCCCGCGACGGCGCACTGACTCCATGGACTTAGAACCGATGCGCAGCGATTCCGCCGCCGGCAATGCCGTCATCCTGATGTACCACCGCATCGCCGACGCCGGCACCGACCTGTGCGTGTCGCCGGCCGAGTTCCGCGAACAGATGGCCGCGCTGCGCGCGCAAGGCTGCCGGGTGATGCCGCTGCTGGAGCTGGCGCAGGCGCTGGCGCGCGGCGACGCGCCCGAACGCAGCGTGGCGATCACGCTCGACGACGGTTATCTCGACGCGCTGACCGACGCCGCGCCGATCCTGCGCGAATTCGATTATCCGGCGACTTTCTTCATCGTCACCTCGACCCTGGACGGGCCGGGCGAGTTCTGGTGGGAAAGCCTGCAACGCGTGGCCGACCATGAGGCCTTGCCGGCGACGCTCGACGTCGCCCTGGGCGAGGGCGCCGCGCCGATGCCGCTGGACACGCCCGAACGCAGGCGCGCGGCCTTCGACGCGGTGCGGCGCGGGTTCTATCCGCTGAGCGCGCAGCAGCGGCGCGAGCGCATCGCCGAGCTGCTGCGCTGGAGCGGGCTGGCCGCGGCCGGCGAGGCCGGGCAGGTGCGGGCGATGACGGCCGAGGAATTGCGCCGGCTCGACGCCATGCCCGGCATGGAACTGGGCGCGCACAGCGAAAACCACTTGCTGCTGCCGGCCCATCCGCGCGCGGTCAAGGAACACGAGATGCTCGAATGCCGGCGCAAGCTGGAAACCCTGCTCGGCCGCGAGGTGCTGAGCTTCTGCTATCCGTACGGCGCCTTCGACGAGGACGCGGTGCAGGTCGCCGAGCGCGCCGGCTTCGCCGCGGCGGTCACCACCGGCAACCAGCCGGCCTCGCCGTTGAGCCACCGGCTGGTGCTGCCGCGGCTGGCGGTGCACGCCGGCGACGACCTCGGCGCGCGCCTGCGCGATGCGTTCGCAGCGCAAGCCCAGCCGCACCATTACGACCGCAGCTTCGCATGAGGGCGCACGCATGAGCCTGGTGTCGGCGCGCGACCTGCGCAAGTCCTACGGCCTCGGCGCGAGCAGCGTCGAGGTCCTGCACGGGGTCGATCTGGACGTGGCCGAAGGCGAGTTCGTCGCCCTGATGGGCCCGTCGGGCTCCGGCAAGTCGACCCTGCTGAACCTGATCGCCGGCCTCGACCGGCCGAGCTCGGGCGAGCTGACCGTGGCCGATGCGCGCCTGGCGACGATGGGCGCGGCCGACCTGGCGCGCTGGCGCGGCCGCCACATCGGCTTCGTGTTCCAGCTCTATCACCTGATGCCGACCCTGACCGCGGCGCAGAACGTCGAGGTGCCGCTGCTGCTGAGCGGGCTCGACCGCGCGCGGCGCCAGCGCCAGGTGCAGATCGCGCTGGACGTGGTCGGCCTGTCGCACCGCAACGACCACAAGCCGGCCCAGCTCTCCGGCGGCCAGCAGCAGCGCGTGGCGATCGCCCGCGCCATCGTCACCGACGCGCCGCTATTGGTCTGCGACGAGCCCACCGGCGATCTCGACCGCGCCAGCGCCGACGAGGTGCTGGACCTGCTCGGCGCGTTCAACCGCGATCACGGCAAGACCATCGTGATGGTCACCCACGACCCGGCCGCAGCCGCGCGCGCGACGCGCCGGCTGCATCTGGACAAGGGGCGCGTGGTCGACGCCTCGCAGGTTCACTGAGGCCCGCCCGTGCGCTATTCCTTTCTCGGCAACACCGGCCTCAAAGTCTCTCAGCTGTGCCTGGGCGCGACCGAATTCGGCGGCAACACGCCGGCCGACGAAGCGCGCCGGATCTGGAGCCGCTGCCTCGACGCCGGCGTCAACTTCGTCGACACCGCGGATGTTTGCGCGCACAGCGAAACCCTGCTCGCCGAACTGATGCGCGGGCGGCGCCAGTCGCTGGTGCTGTCGACCAAGGTGTTCCGCCCGACCGGCCCCGAGCCCAACGACGCCGGGCTGTCGCGCAAGCACATCGTGCAGGCCTGCGAGGCCTCGCTGCGCCGGCTCGGCACCGACTACATCGACCTGTACCTGGCCCATTCCGACGATTTCCTCACTCCGCTGGAGGAGACCCTGGGCGCGTTCGACCAACTCGTGCGCCAGGGCAAGGTGCTGTACATCGGCGCCTCGAACCATTGCGCGTGGCGGCTCAACGAAGCGCTGTGGACCGCGCTCGACCGCGGCTTCGCCCGCTACTGCTGCGCGCAGGCGCTGTACAACCTGCGCGAACGCGAGATCGAGGCCGAGCTGCTGCCGATGTGCGAGCACAAGGGCCTGGGCCTGATCGCCTGGAGCCCGCTGGCGCGCGGCGCGCTGACCGGCGCCAAGGCCGGCGATGGCGACGCGGTTTCGGCCGACACCGCCGCGACCCATGCGCGCATCGATGCGGCGCTGACGCAGATCGCCGCGCAGTTGCAGCGGCCGCGATCGCAGGTGGCGCTGCGCTGGGTGCTCAACCGCCCCGGCGTGGCCGCGGCGGCGATGGGCGCCTCGACCCTGGCCCAGGCCGAGGAAAACCTCGGCGTCGCCGATCTGCAGCTGGACCCGGCGCAGATGGCGGCGCTGGACCAGGCCGGCGCCCCGCGCCTGCCGTACCCGGCGCTGCTGGAGCCGCTGGCGCGGGCGTTGCGAAGTAGCGGCTGACACGCAGGCAGGGCAGGGCGGCCGCCGCGACGGCCGCTTCACGACGGCACCCACGGAGCAGATGCGCGACCCATGAATCACTTGCTGCTGATCTGGAAAGGCCTGTGGCGCAAGCCCGTGCGCACCGCGCTGACCTACGCCTCGATGACCGTGGCGTTCCTGCTGTTCGGCCTGCTCAACGGCATCAACCAGGGCCTGGACCACGTCAGCGAGCGCTTCCATCTGGACCGCCTGTACGTGATGAACCGGATCAGCATGTACCACCCGCTGATCCTGCCGTTCGCCCAGCAGGTGGAGAAGATCCCCGGGGTCGAGGACATCGCCTACTGGGCGTATTTCGTCGGCTATTACCAACGCCCGACCGTGCAGTTGCCGATCGTCGCCGCCGACGTGAAGCGCATGTTCCGCATGTATCCCGAGCTGCGCCTGCCGCGCGAACAGCTGCAGGCGATGGAGGTGGTCAAGTCCGGCGCGGTGATCAGCAAGAGCCTGGCGCGGCGCTTCGGCTGGAAGATCGGCGACCGCGTGCCGATCAAGTCGGCGATTTGGCCGCGCAAGGACGGCAGCGACATCTGGAACTTCGACATCGTCGGCATCTACGAGCCGGCGGAGGCCTCGCCGGCGCTCAACGATCTGTTCTTCGTCAATCTGGACCAGTTCGACGAAGCGCGCGCGTTCGGCGCCGGCCAGGTGCACCTGATGATCGTGCGGGTCAAGGACCAGTCGCGCAGCGGCGCGATCGCCCGGCAGATCGACGAACTCGCCGAGAACTCGCCGCTGCAGACCCGCACCCGCAGCGAGAACGCCTATGCCGCGGTGCAGTGGCGGCAAATCAACGATCTGCGCCTGGTCGGCAATTTCATCATCGGCGCGGTGCTGTTCACCCTGTTGGTGGTCAGCGCCAGCACCATGATGCAGTCGGTGCGCCAGCGTTTCGCCGAACTGGCGGTGCTGATGACCCTGGGCTTCACTCCGCTGCGCATCGCCGGCCTGATCCTCGGCGAGGCCGTGCTGCTGAGCCTGCTCGCCGCGGCGAGCGGCCTGGCCCTGGCCGCGCTGGCGTTCCCGAGCGTGGCCGAACTGTTCGGCGCGATGCGCATGCAGCCGGGCGTGTTCGTCGGCGGGCTGGCGATCGCGCTGGGCGTCGCCGCGGTCAGCGCGCTGCTGCCGATCGTGCGGGCGATGCGCCTGAGCCTCGCCGCCGCGCTGTCCGGACGCTAGGAGACCGGGCCATGTCCATGCTCAGACTGATCGCCTCGACCGCGCTGATGAACCTGCAGGGGCTGCCGCGCCGGCGCCTCAACGCACTGGTGATGATCGTCAGCATCGCCGGCGCGGTGGCGGTGTTCTGCGGCGTGCTGGCGATGAACGCCGGCCTCGACGGGGCCATGCGCGACGCCGGCCGGCCCGACCGCGCCCTGGTGCTGCGCGCCGGCTCGACCGTGGAGATCGCCAGCGCGATCTCGCTCGACGACCTGCGCGCGATCCGCAACTCGACCCAGGTGCGCAAGGCCGCCGATGGCACCTTGCTGATCACCGCCGAAGCGGTCGGCCCGATCACCCTGGTGGAGAAGGCCGGCGGCCTGGAGGTCAACGGCACCATCCGCGGCGTCGGCCCGGAGATCCTCGCGGTGCGCCCGGAGATCCACCTGGTCGCCGGACGCATGTTCGAACCCGGCAAGTTCGAGGTGGTGGTGGGGCGCCAGGCGCTGGAGCAGTTCCGCGGCCTCGGCCTCGGCGGCCAGGTCGCCGCCTACGGCGCCCAGTGGAAGATCGTCGGCGTGTTCGCCGCCCAGGGCAGCATGCGCGAATCCGAATTGATGGCCGACGCCACCGTGGTCATGGACGTCAGCCGCCGGCCGATGTTCCAGAACGTCACCGCGGTGCTGCCCGATGCCGCGGCCGTGACCGGCTTCAAGCAGGCCATCGCGGCCAATCCCAGCATCGCCATGGACGTGTTCAGCGAGCCGGAGTTCCTGCAGCGCGAATCGCAGAGCCTCAACGGCCTGCTCGGCTTCATGGCCTATGTGATGGGCGGGATCATGGCCCTGGGCGCGATGTTCGTCGCGATCAACGCGATGTATTCCAGCATCGACGACCGCCGCCGCGAGATCGCCACCTTGCGCGCGCTGGGTTTCCCGCCGCTGGTGGTGGTGTGTTCGATCGTGTTCGAATCGATGCTGCTGGCGCTGCTCGGCGGCGCGCTCGGCGCGGCGCTGGCGGCGCTGGTCGCCGGCGGCCGCACGGTCAGCACCGCGGTCGGCGCGGATCTGCGCCAGCTGGTGTTCGATGTGTCGATGACCCCGCCGGTGGTGCTGCAGGGCATGGCCGCGGCGCTGGCGATCGGCGTGCTCGGCGGGCTGATTCCGGCGCTGCGCGCGGTGCGCAGCCAGGTGGTCGACGACTTGCGCGCGATCTGACCGCGGGCCGGTCGCGACGGCGCCGCAGATCGCAATTTTTCCATCCAGAACCAAGGAGCGAGGGACGAACATGGCAGCGAAGGAAATCGCAAGAATCTCCAGGCCCGACCCTGAGCGGTTCCTGCGCGACTACGTGCGCACGCGCACGCCGGTCATCATCACCGACCTGTTCGCGGGCCAGCCGATCGATGCGATCCGCACGATCGAAGACGCCAGCGCCGCGTTCGGCAACGTGCCGATGCACGTGCAGACCGAGTACGCCGTCGCCGCCAGCGCGCCGGAGAGCGCGGTCGAGACGACCATGACCTTCGACGAGTACTGGGCGCACGTGCGCGCCCATCCGGACACGGCGCTGCTGTGCACCGAGTACGAAATCCCGGCCAACATCATGCAGATGTTCCGCCTGCCCGAGTTCTGCCTCGCCGACGACCTGGACCGGCCCGAAGTGCTGGACATGCCGCGCAAGTACGGCGACCACGACCTGTGCTCGAACATCTTCGTGGCCAACGCCGGCAACCGCGCCCATCTGCATTTCGACGGCGACCACCGCCAGGTGCTGCTGCACCAGATGTTCGGGCGCAAGCAGGTGCTGCTGTTCCAGCCCGAGGCCTGCGTCGACCTGCGCACCACCTCGGGCGCGCCGTGGTCGTCGGGCGTGTACCTGGAGCGCATGTCGACCGCCGAGCAACTGGACTTCATCGCCGAAGTCGGCGGCTACCACGCGGTGCTGGAGCCCGGCGAGACGATCTACATGCCGGCGCTGATCTGGCATTACCTGGGCTACGTCGACGATGCGATGTCGTTCAACCTGCGCTTCAAGCGCAACCGCTACGGCCGGTTCCTGTGCGTGGACAACATCCACCGCGACTCCTACGTGCAGAACCTGGGCTCGCACCTGGCCAGCGACGGCGACAACCCGGCCCTGGCCGAAGCGATGCCGCAGATCGAGGCCGAATATCTGCGCCCGGCGGCGAGCCTGCGCGAGAAGGTCAGCGGCATGCGCGCCGCGCTGCGCCGCGCCTGCGAACAGGCCTTGCCGCAGACCGAGCCCGCGCGCTTCTGTCCGCCCCAGCTCGACGAGCAGGAGCTGGACAAGATCATCGCCGACATCGGCCAGACCGCGCGCTACCTCGACCCCGAGCTGACCGCCAAATCGCGCCCGACCGGGCCGATCAGCCCGGTGCAGAAGCAGACCATCCGCAACACCGCCACGCGCCTGGGCTATTCCGACGAACTGCTCGAGCATCTGCTGTGGAACCGGCTCGGCAAATCCGACCTGGACGCGCTGAGCAAGACCGAAGCGGTGCAGTTCATGGTCTACATGCGATCGCCCGGCGGCGCCTTGCGCTGACCGCGCCCCCATCCAACCAACCTTCCAAACATCCATGCGAGCCGACATGCGAGCCGATATCCAGAGCGTGCTGAAGACCTGGGAACGCGAGAACGAAACCACCCTGGAAGTGTTCGCGACGGTGCCGGAAGGCCATAACGAACAGACCGTGGTGCCCGACAAGGGCTGGACCCTGGCCGGCCTGGTCTGGCACATCTGCATCAGCGAACGCTGGTTCTGCGCCGAGGTGATGGGCGCCAGCCCCGACGGCGACAACCCGGTGCCTCCCGACGCCTGGCCGGACACGGTGGAAGGCATGACTGCCGCATTCCGCCGCTCGCACGCGGCGCTGGTGCAGGCGGTGGCGTCCAAGGACGAGGCCTGGATCGACGAAGCCATCGATTTCTACGGCAATCCGTGGACGCGCATGGAGCTGCTGAACCTGATGCTGCGCCACGAGGCGCACCATCGCGGCCAGCTGAGCATCCTGATGATGGTCGCCGGCGGACAGCCGCCGACCATTTACGGCGCGCCGGGCATCAATCTGGAAGACGCGCTGTAAGGCGGCGCGGTCGCAGCGGGGCGCTGCGCGCAGCGCAGGCCCCGCTGGAGGCTTGCCGCCCTCAGATTCTTGTCCGGCGGGCCGGACGCGGCGAGACGCAAGATCCCGTGCCGACCTCGATAGGGCGGCGATAAGCATGCGCGCCTGACGCAGGATGCCGCCGCTTGCGCAAACGCGGTCGAGTCGCGCCGGCGCCCGCCGGAAACGACGCGGCCGCACGAAGCGGCCGGTCGCATATCGCTCGAGTTGAAGACCGCGTGCCCGATGCGCTCAGGCGTTCGGCTTGGCGCTCGGCCGCGAGTCCGGATAACCCTCGGTGTTGTCCAGCGACCAGCGCATGTTGCGGGCGAAGCCGCCGTAGCTGTTGACCCAGCCGTTGGTGAAGTCGTGCACGCTGAACTCCGGCCGCTCGGGCACCTCGTCGCTGATGAAAGTGCCGGCCGGCGGGCCGATCCGCGCCACCAGCGACTCGATCAGCTGCGGGTCGAAGCGGTAGAAACGCGCGGCGTTCTCGCCGACCATCTGCCGCCGCTCCTGATCGTCCACGGTCGCGAAGGCTTGGCGGATCTCCTGCCACGAGTGCGGCCAGCCGCCTTCCACGTGCGGATAGTCGGCGCCCCACATCACCGTCTCGAAGCCGAGCCGGCGCGCCTGCTGGATCTCGTCGAAGGTCGCGGCGGTGGCCGCGGCGGCGCAGTTGCGCGCCCAGGCGTCCTTCGGCGACAGCGACAGCCAGCGTTTGGGCGGCTGGCCCATGCGCAGCCAGTCGTTGTGATAGACGTGCTCGAGCAGGTCGATGAAGTTGGGCAACCAGTCGATGCCGACTTCGGTGTAGACGAAGCGCAGGTTCGGATGGCGCACGAACACACCGCCGAGCATCATCTGGGCGAGCACGCGGCGGCGGAAGAAGCCCAGCTCGAGAATCGCCAGGGTCTGCGAGGCGATGCTCTGGCCGTAGATCTTCGGCGGATCGCCGCCGTGCGAGTGCACCGCCATGCCCAGCTCGGCGCAGACCGCCCACAGCGGATCGAACACGGCCTCGTGGTAGGGCGGGTAGGTCTCGTCCGGCGGCGGCAGGACGATGCCGCGCAGGCCAGCCGAGTAGGCCCAGCGCACGTCGGCCACCGCCTGCCAGATGTCGAACGGCATGATCATCGCCACGCCCTGCAGGCGCCCGCCGCTGGCGCCGCAGAACTCGGCCAGCCAGCGGTTGTGCGCGCGCGCGCCGGCCGCGCGCAGCTCCGGATCGCGGATCGGCACCGGATGCTCGCCGAAGAAGCCGCCGAACGGGAACGAGTTGAAGCCCTGGCCGTCGGGGAACAGCACCTCGCCGATCACCCCTTCGGCGTCGAGCTCCCTGAGCCGCACGTCCAGGTCCCAGGCGCCACGGATGCGTTCCTGCATCTCGTGATTGTCCGGATCGGAATAGCGATGCATGTGCGCCTCGTACATCAGCGGCGTCTTGGTCGCGTTCTTGCCCGCGTTTAGAAAGCCCTTGCGCAACGCGGCCAACTGTTCGATCTCGTCGTCGAACGCGGCGTGGTATTTGCGCTCCAGGTAATCGCGGTACTGCGCGGTCGGCAGGCCGGCGTGGCCGTCGACGGAAATCAAGGTGTATGGCTTCATTGCGGTCATTCTCCTGAAAACTGCATTGGGTCGCGGGGCGGCGCGGCCGCGCGGTTCATTCCACGCGCATGCCGTCGATCGCGGCGTAGCCGCCGCCCTGGTACTTCGGTTGCGGCCCCAGGTCCGCGGGCACGGGGTAGGGGATGAAGGTGTTGTAGGTCAGCCGGGCGTTGCGGGTCGACAGCGCCTGCGGCGGCGAGGTGTCGACGATGGAATGGAACTGCCACGTCGGGTAGGCGACCATGCGATTGAAACGCGCCGGCACGAACTTGAGCAGGCTCCACTGATGGTCTTCTTCCAGCGAGAACAGGCGCCGGGTCGAGGACGGGTTCTCCAGGATCTGCTTCTGCGCTTCGGCCATGCTGGCCGCGCGCAGGCGCAGGCTGGCCTTGCGGAACGGGTCGATGAAGTTGAGCCCGAACAGGTGCTCGATCTGCGCGGCCTGCAGCAGGTCGCCGAGGAAGAACGTCTTCAGGTCGGTCGGCCGGTGCTTCCAGAACGCGGTGCCGCGGTCGACGCCGGAGCGCTCGTCGTGCTCGAACAGATAGGTGACCACCGCGATCCACGAGAACGTGTCCACGTGCTGGTCGATGTAGCCGTTGCGGCGCGCCACCTCGTGGTCCATGCCGAACACCGAGAAGGTCGAATGCGGCTTGAGGTCGGTCACCCGCAGCGGCGGCGGCCAGCCGCGCGACCACAGCCGGTCGAGGAACAGCTTGGCCAGATCCTGGATCAGGCGCTTTTCGCCCGACATCTGCGCGGTCGCCTGCCAGCCGGGGTAGTACTCGTTGGGGCCGGGCAGGTGGAAGCGCGAATTCCACGCGGCGGCGCGCGCGCGGTGCGGATCCTCGAGCGCGTCGTCGATCACCAGCATCGGCAGCCCGCCCGGGCCTTCGAGTTCGTGCCAGGCGTAGCGCGCGTGCGGGTTCAGCGCGACGTCGTCGGCGAGGGTCGGTTGCGGCGTGGACGCGATCAAGGACATGCCCTCTCCAGGGTCGGCTCAATGGGATTCATCGGCTGAGTACGTTTCATCGTTGCGCGGCCTGCGGCCGCATGACCAGGCAGCGTTCCGCCCAGAGTTCTTCCATCGCCGGCATCACCTCCTCCAGCGGCAGGCCGGCCTGGCGCGCGAGTTCGGCGATCGGCGCCTCGCCGGCGCGCTTGAGCAGGCCGAAGATCGGGCCGGGCAGGGGCTTGCGGGCTTCGCCGTTCCATACCGCGCGGCGCAGTTCGAACAGGTCGCGCACTTCGCCGTCGGCCTCGCGCTGGCGGCGCTCGTGCAGGCGCACATGGTTGGGCAGCTGCGGCACCAGCGCCGCGCGCGGCGCGCCGTCCTTCTTGGTCAACACGAAATCGCCGACCACCAGCGCCTGCAGCCCGGTGGTCAGGAAGCAGGCGAGCGCGTCCTCGATCGAATCGACGATCGGCTCGACGTGGTTGTTGAACGAGGTGTTGAGCAGCACCGGCACGCCGGTGCGGCGGCCGAACGCGTCGATCACCCGCCAAAAGCGCGGGCTCTCGCTGCGCGAAACGGTCTGCACCCGCGCAGTGCCGTCGACGTGGGTGACCGCGCCGAGCAGGTCGCGCTTGTCCGGCTGCACGTTGAGCACGAAGGTCATGAACGGGAATTGGGTGGCGCCGGCGGGCAGTTCGAAATACTCCGCGGCCTGCTCCTCGAGCACCGCCGGCGCGAACGGCCGGAACGACTCGCGGGTCTTGACCATCCGGTTGATCAATCCCTTGTACTCGGCCGGACGCGGATCGGCGAGGATGCTGCGGTTGCCGAGCGCGCGCGGACCGAACTCCGAGCGGCCCTGGACCCAGCCGATCACCTTGCCGGCGGCGATCAGTTCGGCCGCGGTTTCCTCCACCTCGGCGCTGTACGCGATGTCGACGAAGTCCGACCACGCGCGCAACCGGCTCTCCACCGACGCCGGCTCGCCGATCGGGCTGCCCCAATAGACGTTGCGCAACCGCCGCGGCTGGTGCCGGGCCTCGTCGCGGTGCACGCTCAGCGCGGCGCCGAGCGCGTTGCCGCCGTCGTGCGCGGCCGGGTGCACGAACACCTGCTCGAACAGGCCCGAACGCAGGATGTTGCCGTTCATGGTGCAGTTGTGGGCGACCCCGCCGCCGAGGCACAGCTTGCTCAGCCCCGTGGTTTCGCGGAAATGGGCCAACGCATGGAACACCGCGCGTTCCAGGGTCTGCTGCAGCGCGGCGGCGAAGTCCTTGTGGATCTGCTCGATCGGATCGCCTTTGCGCCGCGGCATCAGCTGCGCGTACATGCCGTCGAGCAGATCCATGTGCAGGCGCCAGCGGCCTTGCGGCAGCAGTTCGCACATCGCCTCGAACGGCGCGCGGAAACGTTCCGGGTCGCCGTAAGGCGCCAGCCCCATGACCTTGTATTCGTCGAACAGGCGGTAACCGAGAAAGCCGATCGCCTGCATGTAGAAGTGCCCCAGCGATTCGGGGATCGGAACCTGCTGCAGCAGTTCCAGGCCGGCGGCGCTGCCTTTCAGGGTCAGGCCGGACTCGCTGTCGCCCTGGCCGTCGATGGTCATGACCAGGGCCTGGTCGAAGCCCGACATCTCGAAGGTCGCGGTGGCGTGGGCGATGTGGTGGGGGACGAAACGGATCTTCTCGCGCGGCACGTCCGCGCCGAGGTAGCGCCGCCACTGCGCGCGCAGCGCGTCGGCGACGTCGAGCGGATGGGTCGCCGACGGATCGGCCAGATACAGCCGGCGCAGCAGGCGGTCGGCCGAGCCGGCCTGGAAGGGAACGGCGATGCGATCGATGTCGGCCAGCCCGACCCCGGCCTGTTCCATCACGAAACGCGCGGCGCGCAACGGCGCGGCATAGGAATGCTTGATCCGGTTGAGCCGTTCCTCCTCGATCGCCGCAACCACTTCGCCGTCCTTGAGCAGCACCGCGGCGCCGTCGTGGGTCTGGGTCGGCGAATCGGTTTCGAACTCGGTGCTGGGGCCGCCGTAAAAACCAAGTATCAACATGTGCCGATTCCGTTTCCTTGCTTGAGACGCGACCGAAGCTGGGAATTGCAATACGTTGCGGCGGTGGCATGCGCGGCCCCGGCGGTATCGCCGTCAGGCCGGCGAGGGCGGGGCGGCGCGGCCGCGCGCCTGCGGTTTCTGGCTCCACCACCACGCCACCACCGGCGCCGAGCTCCACAAGGTGGCGAACGGTACCGCGCTGGACAGCGCCGGCGGATTGACCCGGGCGATCATCCACACCACGGCGACGGCGAACGCCGGCGAAAACCACATCATCCGCAGATACTGGCCCAGGCTCGGGTCGCGCCGGGTGGCCATCACGCTCGATGCGGTCCACTCCAGCAGCTTGCGCCGCGAGATCCACATGCGGAAGCTCGCGCGCGCGGCGGCGTCGAACGCGGTCTGGGCCTGATCGACCCCGAAGATGAAGCTCGCCGAGCGCAGCGAAAGCCACGACCACAAGCCGCGCACGACCGAACGCAGGCTGCCGGCCAACAGATTGCGCACCAGGCCGATCGCCAGCCCGATCGCCGCCGGCACCCAGGCGATCGCCAGCAGGTTCAGCGTCCACAGCCCGGGCTCGGCCGACGCGGCCCAACCGAGCACGAAGCACAGCAACGAGGCGATCGGCAGGATCATCCGCATCGCGTTGTGGAAGATCTTCCAGCGCCCGAACAGCGACAAGGTGTTGCGCTCGCGCACGCCCGCGGCGGTGCGCACCGTCGGCAGCAGCCACGGCAGCAGCTGCCAGTCGCCGCGCATCCAGCGATGGCTGCGGCGCATGGCGGCGTAGAAGGTCGGCACGAAGTTCTCGCGCAGCACCACGTCGCTGACCACGCCGGCGCGGACCATGCCGCCCTCGAGCACGTCGTGGCTGAGGATGGTGTTCTCGGGGATGCGGCCCTGGGTCAGGCGGTGGAACATGGCCACCTCGTAAATGCCCTTGCCGCCGTACGCGGCCTGGCCGAACAGGTCCTGGTCGATATGCACCGCGGGCTTGTCGGCGCGGAAATCCTTGCTGGTTTCGATCTCGACCATCGCGTGGATCATCAGCTCCAGGCGGCTGGGCGCGGCGTCCTGGGATAATGCGATCGTCGCGCGCGGCTGCAGCACCACGTAACCGGCTTCGACCTGGCGGCCGTCGGCGCCGGTCGTGGCGCGGTTGAGCGGATGGGCGATGGCCGCGGCCAGTTCCGCCACCGCGCCGGCGGTGAGTTCGTCGTTGTCCTCGTCGAGCACGACCACGTAACGGGTTCCGGCGACCTTGGCCAGATCGCCGTGCGCGGTCTGAAACGGCGAAGGGCCGCCGAGCAGGTAGGCGTTGAGCTCCTCCACCTTGCCGCGCTTGCGCTCCCAGCCGATCCACAGATTCTCGCTGGCGTTCCAGCGCCGCGGCCGGTGCAGCAAGACGAAGCCGCCGCCGTAACGCGCATTCAGTATCGAGATCTGCGCGCAGGCCGCCTGCAGCAGCGCCTCGTCGTCGTCGCGGTGCTGGCTCGCGGCGTCGACGAAATCCGACAGCAAGGCATAACCCACGCCGGCATCGCGGTTGGCCAGATACAGCCGCTCCAGCGTGCGCGCCAGCTTGTCCGCGCCCTCGACCGAGGTCAGCAGGCAAGGCACCGCGACCAGGGTCTTGGCCGAGTCCGGAATGCCGGCGCTGAAATCCATGCGCGGCATCCGCCGCGGCAGCAGCAACTGCGGCAGATGCAGGTTGATCCAGCTCTGCACGATGTAGTTGGCGTACAGCGCGGTCGCCGCGGCCAGCAGCGCCTGGCCGTACCAGGGCAGGGCGATCTCGAACATCCGCACCGAGACGATCCCGAACGCCGCGCAAAGCGAATACACGACCGCGCAATAGGCCAGCACCAAGCTCGAGGTGGATCGCAGCCGCAGCCGCTCGCGCCAGTTCAGCCGCGCGCCGAGCCGGGCGGCGAATTCGGCCAGGCCGGCATCGGTGAGGTAATAGCCGATGTGGGCGCGGCGGTCGGCAAGGCCATGACGCTGGCCGGCCTGCTGCGCGAGTTCCAGCGCGATGCGCGCGGTCTGTGCGCGATCGCGCCGTGCGCGCGCCGCCCACGTCTCGACCCGGGCCCGGTAGTCTTCACGGGAGAGCGCGTCCATGTGCGGGTAGGCGCCGATCGGGTCGTCGCGAAGAATCGCGTCGACACCGTCCTCGAGCCCGGCAGCGCGCCCTGCCACAACGTCCAAGTCCACCCACGATCTCCCCAGATGCCTGCTCGGCGAGGGTTTCGCGCGAGACACATTAGTGCACTTGAGACGCTGGATACTTCTTCACCGAATACTCCATAAATCCACACACAGCGTCAACCTGGCAGATCTCCATGAATCGGGCGCGGCGGCGCTCGCAGTCGCACTTACGGCGGCGCGGACTGAATCGCCGGATAGACCTGTCGGTCGGGCTTCTGGCTCCACCACCAAGCGATGAACGGGGCAAAGAACCACATCGTCGCAAACGGCAGCGCGCTGCTCAGCGCCGGCGGATTGACCCAGGCGACCACGCCCGTCACGGCGATGGCGACGGCCGGCGAGCTCCACATCATGCGCAGGTACTGGGCCAGGCCCGGATCGCGCGCGGACACGACGCTGGAGGCGGTCCATTCCAGCATGCGCCGGTGCGACACCAGCATCCGATAGCTGCAGCGCAGCGCCGCGTCCAGGCTGTTGTGGGCCTGATCGACGCCGAACAGGAAACTCGCCGAGCGCAGGCACAGCCAGGACCAGGCGCCGCTGGCGGTGGCGCGCAGCCTGGACGCGCGCAGGTTGCGCAGCAGTTTCGGCGCCAGCTCCACCAGCGCCGGCACCCAGGCCACCGCGAGCAGGTACAGCGTCCATCCGCCCGGCGTCGGCGAGCTCGCCCAGCCGAGCGCGAAACACAGCAGCGACGCGCTGGGAAACAGCATGCGCACCGCGTTGTAGAAGATCTGCCAGCGCGCGAACGGCGACAGCGCGTTGACGATCCGCTCGCCAGCGGCGTTGCGCACGTGCGGCAGCAGCCACGGCAGCAGCTGCCAGTCGCCGCGCATCCAGCGATGGATGCGGTTGACCGCGGAATAGAAACTCGGGGTGAAGGTGTCGCGCAGCACGATGTCGCCGACCACCGCCGCGCGCACGGTGCCGCCTTCGAGCACGTCGTGGTTGAGCGTGCTGTTTTCGGGAACCCGGCCGTGCATGATCCGGTGGAAATGGGCGACGTCGTAGAAGCCTTTGCCGACGTAAGGCACCTGTCCGAACAGTTCCAGGTTGGCGTCCACCGGCGGCAGGCCGTCGTCGTGCGGCTTGCCGGTCTCGATCTGGATCATCGACTGGACGAGGATTTCCAGGCGGCTCGGCCGCGAGTCCTTGGACAGCACCACGGTCGCGCGCGGCTGCACCAGCACGTAACCGGCCTCCACGGTGATGCCGTCGGCGGCGAACGCCGGCCGCTGCAGCGGATGCTCCAGCACCGCGGCCAATTGCTGCACCGCGCCAGCGGTGAGGTCGGAATTGTCCTCGTCGAGCACGAACACGTACTTGGTCCCCGTCAATTTTGACAGGTCGCCGTGTTCGAGCCGGAACGGCGAAGGGCCGCCGAGCAGGTAGGCGTTGAGCTCTTCGATCTTGCCGCGCTTGCGCTCCCAGCCCATCCATACGCCTTCGTTCGGATTCCAGCGGCGGGGACGGTGGAGCAGGGCGAAGCCGCCGCCGTAACGCTCGTTCAAAGCCGAAATCTGCATGCAGGCTTCCTGCAGCAAGGCGTCTTCGCCCGGCGCATGCTCGCCGGGGGCGTCGACGAAGTCCGACAGCAGCGCGTAACCGGCGCCGGCGTCGCGATTGTCCAGGTACAGCGTCTCCAGCGCGCGCGCGAGTTTGTGCGCGCTTTCGCGCGAGGTCAGCAGGCACGGCACCGCGACCAGGGTCTGCGCGCGGGCGGGCAGGCCGGCGGCGAAATCCAGCCGCGGCAGGCGCCGCGAGCGCAGCACCCGCGGCATCGCCATGTTGATCCAGCTCTGCAGGATCGGGCACAGGTACAGCGCGGCCAGCGCCACCATCAGCGCGTGGCCGAACGGCGGCAGCCGGAACGCGAACAGGCGCACCGAGAGCAGGCCGTACAGCAGGCAGACCGAGAAGAACGCGGCGTAGTACAGCGCCAGCTTGCGCGGGGTCGGCGCCAGCCGGATCCGCTCGCGTGCGTCCAGGGGCGCGCCGAGCGCGGCGGCGAGTTCGCCGACGCCGCGGTCGAGCAGGAAATAGCCGACATGCGCGCGGCGGTCGTCGCGGCCGTGGCGCTGGCTTGCGGCGATGGCCAGCTCTAGCGCCGCCTGCGCGGCCTGCGCAGGCGCGCGCCGCGCGCGCGCGGCCCAGTCCTCGGCGCAGGCCCGGTAGTCCTGGCGCGAGCGAGCGTCCATGCGCGGGTACGCGCCGGCCGGGTCGCGATCCAGGATCGCATCGAGTTCATCGTTCGCGCCGGGCTTCGCCTCGACGCCGTGTTGCGCAGCGACATCCATTCGAGCCTTCCCTGATGCTGGGTACGACGGTCGAACCAATCCGGCGCGCGCGACGCGCGACGGCTGGGGTCCATGGTGCGTAGCGGGGGAGTTCTGTCAGAGCGACCGGCGCGGGCGATGCGCGCGCCGGGGTTTGCTGCGGTGCATCGAAAACTGCGGCGCGCGGTTCAATCCGCGGCTTTCTGCGAACAGGCCAGCACGTAGTGGCGGATGAAGCGCGCCAGGTATTCGGGATTGAAGAACAACGGCGCCGAACGGCGCGCCGCGGCGACGCCGGGCCGCTTGTGCGCGGCCTTGAACCGGCGCACCGAGCGCAGGAACGGCGTCCAGCACTGCGCGGTCGCGTCCACCACCTCGGTGCGGGCGAAACCGGCGGCGAGGATCGCGCGCTCCAGTTCGGCCGGATCGGTCATGGCGTTGGCGTTGGGGATGTGGGTGCGCACCTCGGTGGTCGGCGGCAGCGTCGACATCAGGATGTCGGAGTGCACCAGCCGCCCGCCGGGCTTGAGCACGCGCAGCGCCTCGCGCAGGAACGCGGCGCGGGTATCGAAGTGGAACGCCGCTTCCACGCACAGGATGTTGTCGAAGGACGCGTCCGGGAAATCCAGGCGGGTCGCGTCCATCACCCGGAATTCGCAGCCCGGCGCATTGTGCCGCGCGCGTTCGAGCTGGAGTTCGGAGACGTTGATGCCGACGATCTGCGAGGCGGCGAAATGGCGCAGCAGATGACGGCTGGAAGCGCCCAGGCCGCAGGCCACATCGAGGATGCGGCCGCCGCGGTCGGCGGGAGGGATGAACTCCAGCAAGCGCGCGACCAGGTCTTCGGACGCCTGCGATTGGTTCTGGGTCGCGTCGGACCAGAAGCCGAAATTGTAGAAGTCGCTGGAACCGTAATAGGCCTCGATCACGGCGCCCTGCATGGCGGCGTCGTAGCCGTCGATCATGGCTCGTTGTGACATGCTTGTCCCCGCCGCTCGACCCGCGTCCATCGACGGCCGAGTATTGCATGCCGATTGTGCGCTCACAAGGCGCTCACATCGCATACGCCAGGCGCGCCCGCTCAAGCCGATTGTGTTTCGCGACGGGTGCTTTAGAGTGGTCTGCCGTGTCCTGCCAACCTTGCCGGAATCGCATGGATAGTGACGACGCAAAGCCGGGCATCCACCGCGCCCCGGTCCTGCAGCTGTATCGGGAACTGTGGTTTCAGGCCAAGGGCCATCGCGCCGCGCTGCTGGGTTCGATGCTGTTGCTGGTCGGCGCGCAGGTGGTGCTGCTGGCGGTGCCTTATCTGGTCGGCAAGTCCTTGAACGTGCTGCAGGCGCGCGGCAACGACGGCGCGGGCGAGGCGGCGTTCTGGCTGGCGGCGGTGCTCGGCGCCACCATCGTCAGCTGGCTGATCCACGGCCCCGGCCGGATCCTCGAGCGCAACGTCGCGCTGGCCGTGCGGCAACGCGTCGCCACCGCATTGACCCAACGGCTGCTCGCGTTTCCGCTGTCCTGGCACGACCGCAACCATTCCGTCGCCAGCGCCCATCGCGTGCACCAGAGCAGCTCGTCGCTGGGCACCTTCGCCGAAAGCCAGTTCATCTATCTGCGCAGCGCCGTGCGCCTGGTCGGGCCGATCGGCGCGCTGATCGCCATCCATCCGCTGGTCGGCGGTTTGGCCTCGTTCGGTTTGCTGGCGATCTGCGGCGCGGTGGTCGGCTTCGACCGCGCGATCGTGCGTCTGGCGATCCGCACCAACGACGCCGAACGGCGCTACACCTCGGTCTTGGCCGACGCGCTCGGCAACGCCACCAGCGTGCTCGCGCTGCGTCAGGCGCGCCCGTTCATCCGCACCTTGCAGCAGCGCGTCGAAGACGTGTTCGAGCCGCTGCGGCGCATGATCGTCATCAACGAAGTCAAGTGGTGCGCGGTCGACGTCGCCAGCCGGCTGCTGAGCTGCTGTCTGGTCGCGCTGTACGCGTGGCTGGTGCTGCGCGCGCCCGGCGACGGCCAGAAGCTCATGTTCGGCAGCGTCTACATGGTCTGGGAATACGCGCTGCAGTCCGGCGCGGTGGTCGCGGCGGTGGCGGCGAACTTCCAGACCTTCGCCACCCAGTACGCCAACTACCAAAGCGCCGACGTCATCCGCCACCATCCGGTCGACGAGAGCCTGCACGAGCCGGTCGAAACCCAGAGCTGGCAGCAGTGCGAGATCGACGGACTGGTGTTCCGCCACGTCGCCGGGCGCGACAGCGGCCCGACCCTCGACCATGTCCGCCTGAACCTGCAGCGCGGCAAACGCTATGCGCTGATCGGCAGCAGCGGCTCGGGCAAGAGCACGCTGATGCGGGTGCTCGCCGGGCTCTACGTCGCCGAGCGCATCGAGGTGCAGGCATCCAACGGCGCGACCGCCGGCGCGCAGATCCAGGCGCCGCTGAAGGCCGCGCGCTTCCTACGCGGATCGACCACGCTGATCCCGCAGGAGGCCGAACTGTTCGAGGCCTCGCTGGAACAGAATCTGGCGATGTGCGAATCCCTGCACGGCCAGCCCGAGCCCGAGGGTTATCACCGCGCGCTGGAACTGGCCGCGGTCATGGACTTCCTGCCGACCGAAGGCGATCCGCTGCAGGTGTCGATCGGCGAGCACGCCTCCAACTGGTCCGGCGGCCAGCGCGCGCGCGTAGCTCTGGCCCGCGGCATCCTCGCCGCGCGCGGCAGTTCGCTGATCCTGCTCGACGAGCCCACCGCGAACCTGGACACCCGCACCGAAGCGGCGGTGTACCGCAACTTGTTCGCCGAATTCGCCGACGCCTGCCTGATCGCCTCGGTGCACCGCCTCGACCTGCTGCGCCACTTCGACGAAGTGCTGGTGATGGTCGACGGGCGGCTGGTTGCGCAAGGCTCGGAAGCGGTGCTGGCGCAGACCTCGGTCGACTACGCGAACCTGCGCGCCGCCAGCCTGCGCCAGAACGATGCCGAGGAAACGGCGGTGGAGATGGCGGCCGAAGACGCGGTTTAACGCGCCTTCGACGGGCCGCACAGGGCAGGGGATCGGACCGCTGCCACCAGGTCGAAGCCGAGGTCGAGGACTCCCTGTCCTCGACGGATACGGCCGGCTTCGAACACCAGGCCGGCTACGGGTTCGAAAGCATCTCCAATTCGTATCGTTGCAACAGCCGATGCAGGCGCTCGGCGGTTTCCACGATGCCGGCCTGGGTATAGCCCTCAGGCAAGTCAGCGACAGGCGTCGGGAAGCGGGCGCCGGTGACCAGCAGGTTGTCGACCTCGCAGCCGTCGCGATCCAGGTCGTAGAGTTCCCATTGATTGGACTCCACGCCGCGAGGATCCCAGTAGCGGACCAGCTTCCAGGCGCCCGAACGCACGCAGCGCACATGATTGGGCTGGCGCACGGGGCCGGGCGTCAATTGCGGAACGGGGCCGTTGTGCGGCAGTACGCTGCTGCCGTCGCGCACCACGTCGACCATGTCCAAATAGATCCGGTACTCGCGGTCGGCGTGCAATTCGTGCGGATCGGGCGGGCCCGGCAAGCGCTCGGTGATCTCGTCGTCGGTCACGAACAGCACGCCTTCGCGCACGCGGCCATCCGGCTCGCGCGGTTCGGCCGCTTCGCCGCGGATGACGGGGCTCAGGTCGACGCCGGGAAACGGCGGCACCGGCCGGGTCGTGCGCAGGTCCGCGCCGATTCGCGCGAGCTCGTCCGCATCGACGCCGGCCAAGCCGAGCAGGGTCGGCACGATGTCGACATGGCTGGTCAGCGCATCGATCTGGCGCATGTCGGCGTTCGGATTGAGCCGCGCCGACTGGATCACCACCGGCACGTGCAGCACTTCCTGGTAGGCGGTATGCCACTTCTCGATCATGTAGTGGTGAGCGGCGCCGTACTCGCCGTGATCGGCCATGAACGCGACGATGGTGTTGTCGCGCTGGCCCGATTCGTCGAGTGCGTCCAGCACGCTGCGGATATGCCCGTCGACCAGATGTTGCAGCCAAGCGTAGTACTGCATGAAACGCAGCGCGGCTTCGTGCGGATCGGCGGTGAGCTGGAACGGAATGCCCGACAGCAGCGCAGCATTGACCGCATCCAGGCCGGCTTGTTGTTGCGCCGCCAGGCCGCTCTTGGACGCGAGCGCCAAGCCCATCTTGTAGGCGTAGTCGAATTGGCAGGCAGGCTTGTTGGCCAGCGTCTCCTCCAAGCTCGGCGGCACGGCGGCGTTGTCTTGCGGGAAGCCTTGCGGATTGAGCGCCAGACGCAGGCTGCCGGCGGTCGGTGGATTGCTGCGGGTGCCTTGCGCAGGCACCCGCAAGGGGCCGAGCGGTGCCGCGTCGGGATCGAGCCCGCGCGGCAAGCCGGGATAGGTGGCGATATCGTGCGGATTAGCGAACGAAGCCACCGCAAGCCAGGGCTTGGTGTCGGTAGCCGGATCGGGCGTGAGCGGCCGGCTCTGATCGTGCTGAGCGAGCCGGCGGTTGTAGCCCAGCCCCAGCCCTTGCCCGCGCAGGAAGCCGCAGACCAGATCGCGGAAACCGACATCGCGGTACGCGCCGAGGTTGTTGATGCTTGAGCCGTGCGGCTCGGGCCACGACAGTTCCCAGTCGTCGAAGCCGTAGCGCTGCAGCGAATGCTCCGGCGGATTGCTGACATGCCACTTGCCGAAGTAGTGGGTCTTGTAGCCGGCGCCGCGGAACCAATGGCCGAGCGTGGGGATTCCGTCGGCGGCGAGCCATGGAAACGACGGTGCGTCGCCGTTCTTGAACAAGCCATCGGTCTGGGTCACGCCGGTGCGGGCCCCGTACTGTCCGGTCATCAGCGCCGTGCGGCTGGGAATGCAGGCGGAGGACGCAATGGTGTGGTTGCGCAACACCACCGAATGCTTGCGCAGAGACCACAAGCCCGGGAAGTACTGGCGATACGTGTTTTCCGCATCCGGCTCGCCCTGAAAGCCGACGATATCCTTGAGGTCCGGCGCGAAACCTGCTTGCGGACCGTAGGCGTAACGCGGAAAGCGCAGTTGGTCGACAAGGATGATCAGGATGTTCGGGCGGGCTTGCGTATCGGATTCGGGCGCTGCGCTTGCAGCGACCGACGGGTTGGGCGAATTGGTCATGGGCATCCGCGTTCGATTCGTGGGCGTCCTCGCGCTGGCGCGGCCGTAACAGGGCGCAAATGTTGAATCCGGCTCAGGGCACAACGCAGAGCGCACGCAGGAACGGCCAGCTGCCGCCACACCGTTGTGACGGTAGTCACCGAGGGCGATCACCACGACTTTTTGCCGGCTGTTGTCCCTGGGCTCTGGCAACGGCCGCGGCGCCACCAGCGTGGCCTCCTTCTCGCTGCGCGCACGCGAACGCGTGCCGGCGGCGATGCCGATGCGCTGGGAGGAACTCGGACGGGGCAAGAGCGGCCACGCCTTCGACATCCGCTCGGCGCAAGCGCGGATCAAGCGCTTGCACGGCCCGCCTGGGCAGGCATCGACGAGGTGCGGCAAGACCTGCAACAAGTGGCGCAGCGGCGGCGGCTGGAGAAGACCGGCAGGGTCGGCGCCTGGCCGGCGTCCGAACGCCAGTTTTGCGGGCTCTTCGCGCGGCTCAGGCGCCCCGTTAACGCCATCGCTGTCAGCGTCTTCAGGCACCGGCTTCAGACCGATCCCACCACCCGCCCGGGCCGCCGCGCTATGCGTTGCAGCGCCTGCAGGCGCCTACAGGAGAACGATATGACAGATTCCCAAACGCTCGAACGCAAACTGTGGAAGCACCTGCACGACGATCGCACGGTCATGCTGGGTATTGAAGGCGAAAACGGCCACTGCCGGCCGATGACTGCGTTGGCCGAGGGCGACCGCTCGCCGCTGTGGTTCTTCACCGCGCGCGACAACGAACTCGTCCGCCGCCTGCAGCGGCCCGCCCGCGCCGTCGCCGCGTTCGCGGCCAAGGATCACTCTGTGTTTGCGAGCATCGAAGGCGAGTTGCAGCTGGATATGGACCCTGCGGTGATAGACCGCTTGTGGAACCCGTTCATCGCGGCCTGGTACGAAGGCGGCAAGGACGATCCGAACCTGGCGTTGCTGCGGTTCGATGCGCGCAGCGCGGAAGTGTGGTTGAACGAGAACAGCCTGCTTGCCGGGATGAAGCTATTGCTGGGCATGGACCCCAAGCGCGAATACGCCGACAAGGTCGGCGAAGTGGATCTCAAGCGCTGAGACGTGCGCGCGTGCTGACGACGCCGGACGGACGCTACATCGTGGTGAAAGGCCGGCTGTGGCGAGCGACGTCTCCGCATCTGTCGGCAGCGCAGAAGTCGCAGGCGGTGAACGAGCTGATGGCGGCGCGGCGCGCGGTGGCCGCAGCGGCGGGGCGGGCCGACGCCCTGCGCGAAGCGCGCCGGCGCGTCGACTTGGCCAAACGCTCGCTGGGCGAACGTGGCCCGGTGTGGTGGACCGACGGGGCGCCCGACTACAACCGGCGCATGGTTCGGCGCAGCCCTTACGCAGCCTGGTACGCGGCAATGACCGCGGATGCCGGCGAGGCCGAAGAGCGCTGAAACCCGCCCGGCGGCGATGCTCGCGATGCGCGCAGCGCAATGCGCTGCGGCGCCGGCTGTCGGCGCCGCAGCGCGGTCGTCCTGCCTGGGGTCAGCCGACGCGGCGCCCGCGGAAGAACGAAATCACCGCCAGGATCAAGAACACCACGAACAAGATCCAGGCGATCTGGCTGGCCGCTCCTGCGATGCCGGTGAAGCCGAGCACGCCGGCGATGAGCGCGATAACCAGGAATACCACGGCGTAATGCAGCATGAGAGTTCTCCAAGGGACAGGGTGGGGGGCGGCGAGCACCGGCGGGATCGCCCCTGACGGCGCGATCGGCGCAGGCGCGAGATCAGCGCACGCGCAGTCCCAAGGTCGCGCTGCCGCTGGCAATCGGCGCCATCGACGCGATCGTCGGGTTCCGGCTTCGCTCCCAGATGCGGACCCACACCATGGCGACGAGGTCGCGTGCTTGGCGCCAGTCCAGGCGCGATTCGTTGCCGGTGCGCCGGTAACGGGCTTCCAGTTCTTCGACCATTTCGGTCAGGTCGCGGCCATTGGCCTTGAGGCAGGCATCGATGCCCAGCTTGAGCGCCGGCTTGACCTCGTCCCATCGCAGCGACCGGCAATGCGGCAACTGCCGAAATCCGGAACGCCAATGCGCCAGTTCGGCATCGGCATCCACTACCAATGCGATTTCATGCGTGGTCTCGAAAGCTTGCATACCCATCGTGAGCGTTCCTTAGCGTTGAAGAGGATGTCCCTCAGGTCGCCGACCGTAAGCAGCGCAGGGTCGCCGCAACGTGAATAAAACGGCATTCGCGGAAGATAGATTTCTATTCGCCGATGCGGCTTAACCGTTCAGCGCAGAAGTAGGAAATCGCTCACGCTAGCGGCGCATCGAGGCGGCAGCCGTGCGTGCGTTGCGAGCGGCGAAAACGCGAACCGCCCGGAAGCGACGCTTCCGGGCGGCGGCGGTAACGAAGCGATGCGAGGCCGGAGCAGCCGTCGCTCAGTTCTTCTTCAACATCTGCTCGCGCGCCTGTTCGGCGCGCGACGCGCCGATCGCGGTTTCGACGTGCTTGATCTCTTCCGGCGGCGGCAGCACCGCCTTGAAGCCGAGACTGGCGATCCACAGTTCCCGGCCCCAACCCTTGGTGTGATAAAGGTGGTGATCCTCTTCCTTTTCCACCTGTTCGTAAGCGTCCATCAGCACTTGCGCCTGCTTGCCGCTGGTGTTTTTGGCGACGTGGCCGATCAGTTCCCAGTTCTGGTGGTCCTTGGTCTCGGCCAGCACGACGCACTCGGCCGCGACCAGTTCGGCGGCCTGGGGGTCGCCGGCTTGCTGAGCCATGCGCATGGCTTTCACCAGGGACGCGCCGATGTGCGCGACTACCTCGCGTCCGGGCGAACCCGCCTGCGGATCCAGCCCCATCTCGGTCAGGAGCGTCGTCAGTATCTGGTGATGGCGGCGGGTCTCGTCGAGATAGCCTTGCCATTCCTCGCGCAAATCGTCGTTGACCGCGCATTCCAGCGCCGTCTGGTAGATCTCGATTCCGCCGCTTTCGGTTTCCAAGGCCTGGTAGAGCAGCTCGTTCAACTGCGCACGGTCGTTTTTCTTGCTGGCCATCGTTATTTCTCCGGGGCGATTGCTGGCGAAGGTGCGTTGCTTGCGTAGTGCAACCTAATGCCGATGGAATTCAGTACTGGTGAACTTTGGCGTGAACATCGCGCTAACAGCGACCGGCGGATGGTTGCGGCAACGATCCTCCGACCGGAACCCATCGCCCATGCGACGCGAACCGTCTTTCTGGCAACGCAACGCACTGAGCTTGGTGCTGACCGCGATCTTCGTTGTGTTTCTGCTGGGGCAGGTACTGACCGGGCAGGCGAGCTGGAACCAAGAACTCGTGCGTGCGGGGCGGCCGCCACTGGATCTGACGGCCTACTTCAGCAGCGGGCATTTCATCTCCGCGACGTTCGAGAACTGGGAAAGCGAGTTTCTGCAGATGGGCATGTACGTCTTGCTGACGGTGTGGCTGCGGCAGCTGGGTTCGGCCGAATCGCGCGGATTCGAAGAAGAGCCCGACAAGATCGATCCGGGCCCCACTCCCTGGCCGGTTCGCAAGGGCGGGGTATGGCGCAAGCTCTATGCGAACTCGTTGACGCTGGCGTTCATCGGCCTGTTCCTGGCCTCGTTCGCGCTGCACGGTTACGGCAGTTGGCGGCACGAGAACGAGCAGCGGCAGATCCAGGGGCGGGCTGAGGAAAGTCTGGTCGGGCACCTGGAAAGCGCGTCTTTCTGGTTCGAGTCGTTGCAGAACTGGCAGAGCGAATTCCTCGCGGTGCTGGCGATCGTGGTGCTGTCGATCTTCCTGCGCCAGGACAAATCGCCCGAGTCCAAACCGGTGCACGCGCCGCACCGGCAGACCGGCGCTTAGGCGGCTAAGCACGGGGTCAGCGCCGCCTCGTCGTGCGCGCCCAAAGTCGCTGCCCGACCATGCCCGCAATCGGCTAGCCGGCGATGCCCTGCGCAGGCGGGTAAAGCCGCTGGCACAGCGGGCAGAAGAACGCGCGCCGTTCGTAGCGACCGAGCTGCTTGCGAAAACTCAGCCTGGCGCCATCTGCAGGCTTAAGCGCGGCGCGGCCTCGCGCCGCTCGTCGATGCGGCAACTGCCGTACAGCATGAAATGCACGCGCAGGCTGAAGCCGGAAAACTCGAGCAGGAAATGCTTGCCCCAGGAGCGGAGCGCCAGGATCTTGCGGCCCCGCATCCGCTGGATGTCCTGCGTACTGTTGCCGGCCGCACGCTCCACCACGCGCCCATCGAACGCCGCGGCTTGTTCTTTCAATATGACGATCGTGGGGCCTTCAGGCATAGGCGCAGTACTTGTGCGCGGGCGTTGGTTCAAGACTCATGATGCCGACCGCGCAGCCTGCCCGTACCGCGCGGGCTCAGGCCAGGGTCCGCAGCGTCGGCTCGCGGTCCCACTGCCGGTTCTTGGCCAGCTTGACGAAGGCGGCCGCGCGCTGCGCGGCGACCACGCCGGCATCGGCCTCTATGCCCGCGGCGCGCAGCAGCGCACGTCCGCCCGCGTCCACCGCGAGCGCCTTGAGGTGGCCGAACGCGTCGCGGACGAAATCCAGCGCGGCCGCTTCGCTCGCCAGACGTCGCGCGGCCGTCTCCGACAGCACCACCGCCACGGCGTCGAAGACGAGCGACGGCGTTCCCGCAAGCTGTCCGTCGGCCGGCAGCGAACGGCCGTTGCTGAGCTTGGCCCCGGACAGCTTGGGCGCGACGATCTTGAACTGCGCGCCGGCCGCCTCCACCGCCTCGCGCAACGCCGCGATGGCCGCCGCATCCGAGCCTTCGTCCACCAGCGCACCGACGCAACGTCCGGCGAGGGTGTCCTTGCGCTTGCCGATCAATTGCAGCATCGGCGACAGCGGCAGATCCACCGGTTCCACCGCGGCCGGCGGCGCGGGCGGCAGCCGTTGCAGGCCCAGCCCGTCGGCCACGCGCCGGGCCAGATCGGGATCGACGTGGCGCAGATGTCCGACGATGGCCTCGCGCACGTGCGGCGTGTGCACCTTGGACAGCTCGAACACCAGGGCCGAGGCCAGATGCGCCTGCTCGGGCGGGGTCTGGCTGCGGAAGAACAGCCGCGCCTGGCTGTAATGATCGGCGAAACTGGCAGCGCGCACGCGCCCCTTGACCCCGTCGTCGGCGGCGATCGCCGCGCTGCGAAAGCCCGCCGGCGTCGCCCGCGGCGAGGTCGGATCCAGCGAACTGGGCTCGTAGTTCACCCGGCCCTTGGGCACGCCCATTTGCATATGGCCGTCGCGCTGCAGGTTCGCGAACGGGCACTTGGGCGCGTTGATCGGCAGTTGATGGAAGTTGGGCGAGCCCAGGCGCGAGAGCTGGGTATCCAGATACGAGAACAGCCGCCCCTGCAGCAGCGGATCGTTGGAGAAATCGATGCCCGGCACGACATGCGAAGGGCAGAACGCCACCTGCTCGGTTTCGGCGAAGAAATTGTCGGGCCAGCGGTCCAGCACCATGCGGCCGATCACGGTCAGCGGGATGGTTTCCTCGGGGATGAGCTTGGTCGGGTCCAGGTGGTCGAACGGCAGCGCGTCGGCCTGTTGCTGGTCGAACAACTGCACCGCCAGCTCCCATTCCGGGTAATCGCCGCGCTCGATCGCTTCGAACAGGTCGCGGCGGTGGAAGTCCGGATCGGCGCCGGCGAGCTTGACCGCTTCGTCCCAAAGCATGGACTGCAGGCCAAGCCTGGGCCGCCAGTGGAACTTGACGAAAGTGGAGCGGCCCTTCGCGTCCAGCAGGCGGAAGCTGTGCACGCCGAAGCCCTCGATCATGCGCAACGACCGCGGAATGGCGCGGTCGGACATCGCCCACATGATCATGTGCATCGCTTCGGGCGTCAGCGAAATGAAGTCCCAGAACGTGTCGTGGGCGCTGGCGGCCTGGGGAAACCCGCGATCAGGCTCCATCTTGACCGAGTGCACCAGGTCGGGGAATTTCATCGCGTCCTGGATGAAGAACACCGGGATGTTGTTGCCGACCAGATCCCAATTGCCTTGCTGGGTGTAGAACTTGACCGCGAACCCGCGCACATCGCGCGGTGTGTCGATCGAGCCGGCGCCGCCGGCCACGGTGGAAAAACGCACGAACACCGGCGTGCGCTCGCCGACTTCGGTGAGGATCCGCGCGGTGGTGTGCTTCTTCAGCGAACGGGTCAGCTCGAAATAACCGTGCGCGGCCGAGCCGCGCGCGTGCACGATGCGCTCGGGAATGCGCTCGTGGTCGAAGTGGGTGATCTTCTCGCGAAGAATGAAATCTTCCAGCAAAGTCGGGCCGCGCTCGCTCGCGCGCAGCGAGTTCTGGTTGTCCGACAGCGGCACGCCCTGATTGCTGGTCAGGGTTTGGTGTTCGCCTGCGACGTGCTGGTGCAGTTCATCGCCGCCGCCGCGCGAATCCGCGCGTTTGCCCCCGGCCGGGCGGCGAGGCGGCGCATTCGCCGAACCGGGCGCCGCCACGGATGGCGCGGCCTTAGAGGGCTTGCCCGTCTTGCGGGCGGCGCGGCGGTTGTGCGGCGTGGAACGGGATTTGCTGGCCATGGGAGCGATCCTGTAGCGGCTGGCGATGAACGGGCTCTAGCGGCGGCCCGTCGTCGGCCGCGCTGCGCGCGTAAGCGCGTTCCGCAGGCATGACGCGGAGTAGGGCGGCGGAGATCGGATGTCTTTAGAGACGGTGCAGGGTGGTCGGTTAACGACGCGTCGGCGATGCTTAGGCGAAAACTCACGTTCGTGCAACGAAGTGCGCAATCCTCGTTTCTGCGAAGAGGCGGTCGCGCAGGTGATCGAGGCCTTCGGCCGGCTCGACGTCCTGGTCAACAACGCCGCGTTCCAAGAGCACAGCGACACCCTCGAAGAACTGTCCGATGCGCATCTGCAAGAGACGTTGCAGACGAACGTGGCGGGTTACTTCCACATGGCCCGCGCCGCGCTGCCGCATCTGCAGTCTGGCGCGTCCATCATCAACACCGGTTCGGAAACCGGCATCTTCGGCAACAAGAAGCTGTTGGACTATTCGGCGACCAAGGGCGCGACCCATGCTTTCACCAAGTCCCTCGCCAGCCAGTTGCTGCCGCGCGGCATCCGCGTCAACGCGGTCGCGCCGGGACCGGTGTGGACGCCGCTGAATCCGGCCGACCGGTCTGCCGAGGAGGTGGCCAAGTTCGGCCAGGACAGCGACATGGGACGGCCCGCGCAACCCGAGGAGATCTCGCCGGCTTTCGTATTCCTGGCATCGCCGGTGACGGCGTCCTACGTCAATCGAATCGTGCTGCCGGTCATGGGCGGGCCCCGCGGCTGAGGCGGGCGAAGCGCATACCCGCCTGGAGCAGCTGCGGGTCTGCGCGGCTAGAACGAAATCTCGACGGAAGCCGCGCTGCGCTCGGCCTCGCCGTGGTAGACCGCTTCGATGTTGTTGCCGTCCGGGTCGAGAACGAACGCGGCGTAGTAACCCGGATGGTAGCGGCGCTCGCCGGGCGCGCCGTGGTCGCGTCCGCCATTGGCGAGCGCGGCGCGGTAGAACGCATCGACCACGCTGCGGTCGCGCGCCTGGAAGGCCAGATGATGACGCCCGGTCAAGGCGCCCTGCGCCGCGGCGCTGTCGGCGTTGGAGACGAACAACTCGTCGGCCCAGAAGTAATCCTCGCCGCTGCCGCCGACAGGTATCCCGAGCACCTCGAGCACCGCGCCGTAAAAGCGGCGGCTGGCTTCCAGGTCTTTCACCACCAACTGCAGGTGATCGATCAAGCGGCCACGATGCATCGTCTGCGTTGCCATGTCGAACTCCGCTGGATATGGAGCGCTCTAGCTTACGTCTTGCGGCGTCGATGCGCTTGCTGACCGATCAATGCCCGGGGCTTTTTGCAGCTTTCGCCTAAACCATCGAGTCCGGCAGTGCACAAGCTCGACGTAACCGCATACCGATGGTCGGCCGCGCCAGATCGGCGACATCGGCCGAGGGCGCGCGGCTGGCCTTGTTCTGGTTCCAAATCCGAACCCAGACAGCCGCCACGACCTCGCGCGCGCGGAGCCAGTCCAGACGGGAGTCCTTACCCGTGCGCCGATAACGCAGTTCCGACTCGTCCAGCATTTCGACGATGTCGCGCCCGCCCGCTTTAAGACAAGCGTCGATGCCGAGCTGAAGCGCAGGCTTGACATCGTCCCACCGCATCTGCCGGCAGTGAGGCAGGTCGCGGTAACGCGAGCGCCAGTGCGCGATTTCGGCCTCAGCGTCGACAACCAGCGCAATGTGGCGATCGGTCTCCTATGCGTGCATTCCCATCGTTAGCAGCCTCCGTCCAGTGGAGTAGGGAGGGCTGGGGAAGATGAACGTATGAGAGTCTGCGTTGGCGAAACGTGAACTTCGTGAAGCCGCAATGCATCGCGAAATTAGACTATCGGGTTCAGTTCTATTTGCGTGCTGGACCGAATCGAGGCGTCCTGTGGTGGGTTCGCCGTCCAGAGGGATCGCCTTGCTGACTAGGAACAACTGACTGGAATGGTTACCGATAGATTTTTCGTGACGGGCTTCCTGCTGAAATCGACGTCCCGAGCGCCATCGTTGATCCGCGTTTCGAAATGATGCGCGGCCGCGCCTTTTGCGATGCAATGGACGGCCACATTCTTTTGGGTCGTCGAAGTGGCGGTGCATGACGGCCTGCATTGAGGTAGTGGCCTTACAGTGAAGCAGTATTCGTCGCCGTCCTTGATCAGCTTTGTGTTGTGTGTCGTGCAACTGGGCGCCTGGGCGTGCACGGATTGGAATAGCGCCAACGACGCTACGAATGCGAAAACCGCCGATCTGTTCATGGGTGTGATTCCGGCTCGATTATCTGATGGAAATGTTGCTCGGCCACTGGCCGATACTGCCCTGGGCGGCATTGCCAAAGTCGCTGACGACGGAACGCATGCCCGTAGCCGGATCGACTTCGAACAGCAAGCCGTTGCCATTGGCTCCCGCGCCGGGATCGACCACATAGATCCTGCTGCCTGCTCCCAACAGGCTGGTTTCAACGAATACGTCCGCAGGGACGGTGCCATGAGGTCCTTGAGACTCGTCGCCGAAATCGCTCAGAAGCTTTCTGTTTCCGTTGGCCGGATCGACAACGAACAACGCACCGTTCTCGTCCGTGCCTGCGCTGCTGTCGGAAACGAGTATCGCCCCGCCAATGCCAAGAAGGCCGGGGGCCACAGTCACGCCAGTAGGGAACGCACCGAGCGGCCCCTGTGCCGGATTGCCGAAGTCGCTGACGAGCGTGCGTTTGCCCGTTACGCGGTTGATTGCGAACAACGCTCCGAGCTCGTTCGTTCCCGCCAGACCATCGACCACGAGCAATGTGCCGGAATTGAGCGATACAGCATTTGCGCTGCGCGGACTGTTGGTGAATGCAGATAGCATCGCTGTCACAATCACAGCGATGGCGATATTTCGCTTTTTCATTTTTCGCTCCTGGCATGGGCCTTGGATGAAGCTCAGAACGCCACGTTGGCAACGGGCTTTTCAGCTTTTACAAGCCATCATCCGATGCGGTCCGAGACCCACGGCGCAGCGTGAGCGTTGGTGGGGAAAACCCGTGCTGAATGAGCGAGCAAGCCGTCGCGAAAGCGACGTCTTTCTTTTGATCGCCGCAAAATCTTCCCGAGCCGAGAGCTATCCATGCATAGAGTGTCGCGATTGCGATTGCTGCAGGACTCGACTGGCGCCTTGACTGAATCGGGCCAGTCGATCGCGGCCGCACGCAGATCGCGCGGCAAGGCGAAAGTTGCTGGTGAATGCCTAAGACGCAGCTCCCGGCGGACGCCTCAACTCGCGGGCGTAGGCGAGGCGCCGCTGCGGGCGATCTTTCGCAGCGAGGCGCGCAGCCGGCCACTCGCGTAGTCGAGAAAACGGCGGGTTTTCAACGGCAATTGCGTCAGCGGGGGATGGAGCGCATGCACCGGCAGCGGTGCCGGCTCGAAAGCGTCCAGTATGGGGACCAGCTGCCCCGCTTTCAGCGCATCGGCCACTTGGTAATGCAGCAGTCGTGCGTAGCCGATACCGGCCTTCACTGCATCGATTGCGGCCTCAGCGCCAGTCACCGACAAACGCGCATGCGCGCCTGCCGGATCCCGGGCCGCAAGGTTCGACAATGGAATATCCAGCGCAACCGCCGGCAATTCGGCTAGGTCGCGCGGATGTTTCGGCACACCATGACGCTGCAGCAATGCGGGGCTGGCTACCAGCAGCGCACGCATGGCGCCGAGCCGGGTAGCGACGAGGGCGCTGTCGGGCAAGGCGCCGATCCGCACCGCGATATCGGCGGCGCCGGCGCTCAAATCGACGTTGCTGTCGAGCAACTGCAGATGGACGTTGATTCCTTTATGTTCGCGCAGAAAATCTCCGACCACCGGCAACACATGCAGCCGCCCGAACATCCGCGGCGCGCTGATCACCAGACGTCCGGTCGGCTCCACGAACTCGCCGGCGGCCTCGCGCTCCATTTCGTCCACTTGCGCCAGGATACGGCGCGCGTCCGCTACGTAGCGTCGGCCGGCGTCAGTCAAGGTCAGGCGGCGCGTCGAGCGGATCAGCAGCACGGCACCCAACTGCCGTTCCAACTGGCCGATCTTGCGGGTCAACGACGCGACCGCCAGGCCGCGCAACCGCGCGGCGGCTGAAAAGCTGCCGGCCTCAACGCTGTCGAGCAACAGCGACATGGTCTCCAGTCGATCCAAGGACCTTCTCATTTTTCGCAAAGGTTCTGCGCAACTTTGGCCGATTGTGTGGCAAATGCAAGCCCGCTATCTTGCCCGCCAACCAAAGCCTCGCGAATGCCCATACCTCACCGAGGAGCGCCAGGCGGTGTCGAGGGCAGTTCGCATAGCGAGCGCTCGCGCCGCCACTGTCGTCATGCCTCGAATGAACCGGCAGAAGCGTGCGCCCCCGAAACTTCGATCTCTGCCGCAAGGACACCCCCGCCGTGCTGACGCTCTACTACTGCCCCTACGCCTGCTCGATGGCATCGCATGTTGCGCTGGAAGAAGCCGGCGTCGCATTCGAAGCCCAGAAGGTCAATATCTTCACAGGCGAACAATTCAAGCCCGACTATCTCGCGATCAACCCGCGCGCAAAAGTCCCAGCGCTTGCTTTCGATGACGGACGCGTGCTGTTGGAGACCGTCGCTATCCTTGGATGGATTGGGCAAAACCACCTCGACGGGGAGCTGCTCGGCACCGATGCGTTGGAGCGTTCGCGCACGCTTGCCTTTTGCGCCTGGCTGTCGGGTGCCGTGCACCCGACTTTCAAACAATTCATCCACCCCGAACAGTTTTCCGGAGATGTTGCCACGCACGCAGCGATCAAAGCTCAGGCCAAAGAGACGTACTGGTCGCAACTGCGGGAAATCGATGCGCTGTTGGCAGACCGGCCGTGGGTCATGGGGGAATGCTTCACCCTGGCCGACCCGTATGCGCTTGTCTTCTACCCCTGGGGACGCGAACTGGGCCTGCCGGTCAAAGAACTGACCCATCTCGCCGCCATGAACGAGCGCCTGATCGCTCGCCCCGGAGCCCGCCGGGCGTTGGAGCGGGAAAAGAGCGTATTGCTGACGATGTGGAAGCGGCAGGCGCAAGCCGAAAGGGATGGAGCTGATTCGTTTAGGGCTGCCGCCCGCACGAGCGCAACCGAGCGAAAGCCGCTGGGTGCGTAGCGCTTTTTAAGCGCTATCGGCAACGGGCTGTCGGTGGTTGTTCCGCGGGCTGGGCCGCTCGCCGTTGACCCAGCTCGCGAACGAACGCTATTTGAGGTGAGCGACGATCCCGGCAGCGATCGCGTCGAGAAGCGGTTGCGGCAGATCGTGCCCCATGCCCTCGACACCTTTCTCGGGATCCCCCAGCCATTTGGCCGCGGGGATCGCGTCCCGTGTGGCCTTGCCGCCGGAAATGTGGATGAGCGCGTCCTCGTTGCCGTGGATGACCAGCGTTGGCAGGGTCAGGCCATTGAGTTCCTTGGTACGATCGCCCGCGAGCAGGATCGCGCCGACTTGACGTGCGCCGCCGCCCGGGTGGGCCGGGCCGCCGTTCGAATCGAGCGAGCGCCGATAAGACGCCTCGGCGAGCGCCCGACGGCGCGGCGCTTCTTCGGCAGCATACGTATCCGAGCCGATAAGATCGTACAGCGCCACGATATGATCGATAGCGCCTTCTGGGTCGGACGGCGGCTCCTTGATCAGCTCCGCAATGACGCCGGGCTGCGCATATCCGACCCAGATATTGCCGGTGGTGCTCATGATCGAGCACAGGCTGCGCGCTCGCTCGGGATAGTTGATCGCCAGTCTCTGCGCGATCATGCCGCCCATCGAAGCCCCGACGATATGGGCCTGGTCTATCCCGAGGTGATCCAGCAATTGAACGGCGTCATCGGCCATGTCGACAAGGCGATACCCGTCGGCGGGCGGCTCCCCGGTCCGCCATCGGGTCAGGCCGCTGTCGCGGTTGTCGAAGCGGATGACCCGATGCGCCTCTTTCAGCTTGTCGACGAGTCGCTGCGGCCAATGGATCAACTGGGAGTTCAGGCCCATGATCAACAACACCGGCGGGTGCGCTGGGTCGCCGTCAATCCGATAGCACAACTTCACGTCTTCGATCTCAATGAACAAGTCTTCGGATTGCACCGCCATAGGTTTCTCCGCCATCGGCATTGTGGATAGGTATTTGTGGATCTGGGAGTGGAACCGTCCAACGTTTCGCGACTGCAACCGACTGCACGGCCCGTTACAGCTTGCGAATTGACCAGCCGCGGTCGAGCCACCCTGAAACTGGCGGCAACGGACCAACAAGAAGGACGCGCCGACTGCTTGAGCCCTGGCCGACGCAGCTTGCGACTAAGTTGTGCTGGATATACCGTCCATTCGGATCCGGTTCCGAGACAGGGTAGGCGGACTCGGATTGGATCACCGAATTTAACCAACAAGCACAAAAACTCACGGAGCTTGAGCGTCTCCCTGAGCTTTTCTTGTTCTTGCCAACTGTGCTGAGCGCAGCATCGCAATGCGAAACGAAGCACGTGGAGTTGCCAGGGGTTTCGTGGACACCTGGTTGGCGCGCTAGATCGTTCGCGTGCGATAGCTCTTCCGAGTGTCGGCGCATCGCTCGGGATGGCCCGGTTTACAACCCGTACCGGCAGCGCTCCGAGCCTGCTCTGGCTCGCGCTGAGCCGTCGTTAGGAGAGAGCAGGGCGCCACTAGGGTAGGGGCAGGGGATCGGACTACTAGCGCCAGGCCAACTACCAAGAGCGCCCCTCCCCGCAAACTCGCTTGACGTGTTTCCGTACACGTCGCCTTAGCTTGAGGCTGGTTCGAATTACAGTATTGTCGTTTCATCCGTCACTGTAGAGCCGCGTATGTCGGTACAGCCATCGGTCGAGGGTGTGCGGCGCGATCCAGTCACCGGCTGGCGCTAACAGCCTTGCTCCAGAGAGCCGCCATCCAGCCCAGGGGCCGAACAGCGGTGTCTGGTTCTAGACGGTGCGCTGGTGGCTCCGCGGCGATGTCTTCCAGCGCCGGGCCCCGGAATCGTTCCGGGGCCTGGCCTGCGTTTATCGTCCGCAGCGAAGTCCCGGCTCGGCGGGCACCGCCTTGCACGCCGGCGCGCCGTATTCGTCCCGGCATTGGCGCACCGACGCGCACGAGCGGCAGCGCCCGTCTGCGCAGACGTAAGCGCCGCAGGCATTCAGTTTCCCGTCGCGCAACGCGCCCGCCACGCGCGGCGCGGGCCGGCATCGGCGGCCGTAGAGGTCGTTGGGTGCGGCGCAAGTCTGTCGATCGCAGAAACCCGAACCGCATTGCGCATCCGCCGAACACGCCGCGCCGAGCAGACGCGACGCGTCGTGCGTCGCCTGCGGACCTTCGCGGCCGCAGGCGGCGCAAAGCAGCGTCAGCGCCAGCAGCAGCGCCTTAGAGACAGCCGGCACCTTCGCGTCCCGGGCCGCCGTAGTAGAACCAGTTCCGCCAGGTCGGGTCGGTGTGGAAGTACGGGCCCAGGCCGCTGTAGCACGCGGCGTCGGTGACCGACAGCGAGCCGCTGTCCCACCACCAGTAGTTATCGGCCGACCAGAAGTAGGTCAGGTTGCGGAAGTACGCGGCGTGGCCGAACTGGGCGTTGGCGTAGGCGCCGCTGCCCATGTCGGTCGAAGTCGACGCCGGCGCGCTGCTGTCGTAGATCTCGCCGTACCAATCCAGGCGGTCGGCCTTGTCGCGGATGCCGGCGGCCGAGAACAAGGTGCCGCTGGGGCACGGCGGCGCGGCGCCGCCGCCGACGCAATGGGGGTAGTAGCCCGCCCACTGGCCGGCGGCCTTGACCCACCAGTTGCCGTTGAACAAACGCACTTCCAGGTCCAGGTCGTACTGCGGACCGCCGGCGACGCTGGACCAGCCCACCAGCGACATGCCTGGCGCGACCGTCGGCGACACCTGCACCCAACCGCGGACCAGGGCGTTGTAGCCGCCGACCCAATCGCCCGAGGCGGCATCGTTGGTGCGGAAGTAGGTGAAGAACACCGGTTGCGAGGCCGGAGCGAACGCGACGTGCTCGATCTTGCCGGCTTCGATCGCCTGCATCGGAACGCCGCGGATCACTGCGGTCTGGGCGATGGAGGTTTCGCCGTACACCGGCCCCGCCGTGTCCCAGATGTTGATGTAGCCGGAGGTGCCGTACACATCGGCGAAGCGATGCCAGACCACGTAGTAGCGGTTGTTCGACGCGGGGCTCGGCGCCGGCGGTGCCTTGCTGACGATCTGGCGCGGATCCAGCGGCAGGTTCTTGACCTGGCGCAGATAGGCGTCGACATCGAAGCGAACCACCGGCACGGTGCCCTTCGGCCCGCACATCGACGCGTCGAGCTGCACTTCGGTCTGCGCCGTGCGGTTCGGTGCGCCGGGCGCCTTGGCCGCCAGCGAAGAAGCCTGATACGCCTGCCCCTTGGGCGGCAGGCTGTCGCCCGCGTCGGGCGGCGCCGCGACGGCACCGTCGGCGACCTGCGACTGCGGCCAGATCCAGTCGATGATCTGGCCGGACTTGGTGCGCGTGGTCGCGACTACGCGATACGCGGCGCGTTGCTGCTCGAAGAACTGCACGATGCGGTTCTTGCGCTGTTCGTACTCGACCGCGCTCAACGGCGATTGCGGCGCTGCCCGCGCGGAAGCGGCAGCGCTGTTCTGGGCGGTGGGTGGCGCGCTGTAGGCCGGTGCGGCGGACAGCGCGAGCAGGGCGACGGCGAGACAGCCGGGGACTGAGGATTGCGACATGGCGGCGGATCCTTCTGCACGCTAGGGGGTGCGCAATGGGTTTGCGCGCTCGTGCGCGTTCGTGCGCACGTTCGAGGCGACTGCGCAGGGCGTGGTCAGCGGCGACCACCGATGCAAACCTTATGGGTATCGGGAATCGTCGACGCCAGCCGCTACGCTGCGATCGCGCGGACGTAGCCGACGCCGATCGCCACGGCCGTTTTAGCACCGATGCGCGCGGGCTTGAGCGAACGCCGATCCCACTATCGGGCGATCGTTCGAGGCCCCGGAAACGGGGCCTTTTTGTTGGGCCTGTCGAGGCGGACCGGCTCAGCCGACCTCGAACGAACCGACGAAGCGATACTGCGCCGCCGGACTGGTCAGGCGGACGTAGCTGGCGACCCGGCCGCGCGACCAGGTGCGGCGGATCAGCACCAGCAGCGGATCGCCTTCCTTCAGGGCCAACTGCGCGGCCGCGCGCTTGTGCGCGATGTCGGCTTCGATCGCATGTTCGGCGCGTTGCAACGGGGCGACCCGCATCAGGTACGGGTGCGGCAGCTCGTGGCTGAAATCCAGGCCCAGGTACTCGGGCGCGCAGCGCGGATTGACGAAGCGGTCTTCCAGTTGCAGCGGCTTGCCGTCGGCGTTGTGCAGCAGCCGGGTGTGGAACAGTTCGCTGCCGGCGTCCAGCTCGAACTGCGCGCTGACCGCGGCGCGCGCCAGCACCGCCTCGCAGGTCAGCACGCGCACGCTGTGCACTTGCCCGCGCGACTGGATCTCGTCGCGGATGCTTCGCACTTCGAACATCGCCGATTCGGCCTTGGGGCCGGCGACGAAGGTGCCCACGCCCTGGGCGCGCACCAGGATGCCGCTGTCGGTGAGTTCGCGCAGCGCGCGATTGACGGTCATGCGCGAGATGCCGAACTTCTTCACCAGCTCGTTCTCGCTGGGGACGCGCTCGTGCGGTTTCCAGTCGCCGTGGGTGATCTGCCGCAGGATGTAGTGCTTGAGCTTGAGGTAATGCGGCTTGGGCGCGTCCATGGCAGTAGCATTGCAGGTCCGCACCGACGCGCCAACGGCCGCCGATGGTGCGTCGCACCAGCGTTTGACACTACTTGTATAGGCATGCTATTGCTGTGGTATAGACAAGCAAACGGTCTCGCTACACGCACATGCCGTCGTCCCGCGTGCTCCTGCGAATGTTCCTGATTCTGGTGCTCTGCGCCGATGGAATCTTCGCTGCGTGGGCGTCGACGCGGATGGCCGTGGCCGAACTCGGGCACGGCGCGTCCAGCAGCGTCTCGCACCATGGCGCATCCGGCCCGGCCAAGGCGCCAGGGCAGCGCCTCGCCCAGGACGACGGCGCCGGCGCGCCGGTTCCCGATCCCTCGCCGCACCATGACGACTGCGATTGCAGCAGTCTGTCCGGCTGCACCTGCAGCTGCATGCTGACCTTCTTCCCGGGGCGCAACGCGCCCTTGTTCTGCGCCCAGCACACGCTGGCGTCGATGCACCTGGCCCCGCCGTTGCTGCCGCCGGTGCGCCACCGTCTCTCCGCGTTGTTCCGACCTCCGATCGCCTGATCGCGTCCAGTCGCCCCAGGCGACATTTCGCCGCATCCCGACATTCGCTCGGCGCCTCATCTTGGAGCGCTCGGGAGCGGCCGCGAACGCGTTCCAATCATTCGGGGAGAGAGATCCATGTCATTCCAGCGCGCGCCGCTTGCGGCGGCCGTCGGCCTGCTGCTGTGCGCAGCTCCGGCGCAACACGTTTTCGCCCAGGAAGCCGGAGAGGGGCCGGCGACCACGCTCGATGCGGTGCAGGTCACCGGCAGCCACATCAAGCGCCTGCAGATTTCCGGCGTCGGCCCGGTCACCGTGGTCGACGCCGAGGCGATCGAGCGCTCCGGCGCCACCTCGGTGGACACCTTGCTGCAGCGTTTGCCGGCCTCGGCCGGCTTCGCCGGCAGCCAGTCCAACGCCTACTGGGCCGAGAACGGCTACGGCACCAGCCAGGTCAACCTGCGCGGCCTCGGCATCAACCGCACGCTGGTGCTGTTGAACGGCCGGCGCGTGGTCAACGGCGGCACCGGCGCCAACAGTTCCGTGGATCTCAACATGATCCCGGTGGCCCTGATCGAGCGCATCGAGGTGCTCAAGGACGGCGCGTCGGCGATCTACGGCGCCGACGCGGTCGCCGGCGTGGTCAACATCATCACCAAGAAGAACTACGACGGCGCCGAACTGGCCGTGCGCTACGGCCAGACCTTCGAGAACGACGGCCGCGACGGCGCGATCGACCTGGTCTGGGGCGCGCACAGCGACAAGGGCTCGCTGATGGCCGGCCTGAGCTATTCCGAAGGCGGCACCGTCAACATGGCTTCGCGCGCGCCCTGCGGCCTGGGCGAGGTCGACGGACGGCTGCAATGCGTCGGCAGTTCCACCACCATCGGCGGCCGCGCGCTGCTGGCGGACGGCCGTCGGGTCAATTTCAACCAGGTGCCCGGCGGCAACGGCGACTTCTTCGAGCCGTATTCGGCGGCCAAGCACAACTACAACGGCAACCCGACCCTCAACGCCGTCAATCCGATCAAGCGCATCAGCGCCAGCGCGCTGGGCGACATGCAGCTGGGCGAAGACCTGCGCCTGTTCACCGAGTTGATGTACACCAACCGGCGCTCCAATCAGCTGGCCGCGCCCGGCGGCCTGGGCGTGTACCGGCCGATCAACATCGCCGCCGATCATCCGACCAATCCGACCGGGCAGGACCTGCTGCTGCAGCGGCGCCGGCTGGAGGAAGCCGGCCCGCGCGAGTTCTTCCAGGAAACCAATACGTTCCGCGCCGTGCTCGGCCTGGAAGGGCGGCTGGGGACCGACTGGGACTGGTCGGCCGCGATCAACTGGGGCCGCAACACCGGCACCGACGGCTCGACCAAGGTCGCCAACCTGGACCGCGTCGACCGGACCCTGGACCGATCGGTGTGCAGCAACGCGCCGGGCGCGGCGATCCCGTGCGGCGACTACCTCGGCTACGGCGATATCAACCAGCGGGTGCTGGACTACATCCTGTTCACCACCCGCGACCACGGCGGCAACGAGCAGAAGAGCTTCACCGCCAACCTGAGCGGCCAGTTGTTCGAGATGCCGGCCAGCTGGGTCGGCTTCGCCTCGGGCATCGAAGTGCGCAAGGAACGCGGCTGGCGCGACCCGGACCCGCTGACCGTGCTCGGCATCGCCAACACCAACCAGCAAGATCCCATCGCCGGGGAATACCTGGCCAAGGAAGCCTTCGCCGAACTCGCCGTGCCGCTGCTGCAAGGCCGACGCTTCGCCGAGTCGCTGACCTTGAACGCCGCGGTGCGCTACTCGGACTACGACTTGTTCGGCGAGGACATCAACTACAAGGTCGGACTGGACTGGCAGATCGTGCCCTCGCTCAAGCTGCGCGCGAACTACGCCACCGCGTTCCGCATTCCCAACATCCCGGAGCTGTTCGGCGGCATCGCCGAGGGCAACCTGACCACCACCGATCCGTGCAGCGGCTGGAGCGCGCAGCCGGCCGGGTCGACCGTGCGGCAGAACTGCCAGGCCTATGGCGTGCCGGCCGGTTATGTGCAGCCGGGCAATACCATCCTGACCACCTCCGGCGGCAACAAGGACCTGGAACCGGAAGACGCGCGCTCGCTGACCGTGGGCATGGTGTGGACGCCGGGCTTCGCGCCCGGGCTGACCCTGACCGCCGACTACTTCAACATCCGCATCGACAACGCCATCCAGCGCATCGACGGATCGACCAAGCTGGCGATCTGCTACAACACCCCCGGCCTGGCGCATCCGTTCTGCGGACGGGACAACTTCACCCGCAACCCGGTGACCGGCGAGGTCGATTTCCTGTCCTCGCAGCCGGTCAATGCCGCCAACGAACGCGTCTCGGGCATCGACCTGGGCGGCCTGTACGAGTTCGAGCTGGGCGGCTTCGATTCCAGCTTCAGCCTGGATGTGTCCTATCTCGACAAGTACGACGTACGGCCGTTCCCCGGCGCGGAAGTGATCGGCTACGCCGGCAAGATCACCGGCGGCCGCGGCAGCTACACCCGCTGGCGCGCGTTTTCCTCGCTGACGATGAACCGCGATGCCTGGTCGGGCAGCTACAGCCTGCAGTACATCGGCAACGCCGACGACATCAACGCCGCGCGCGGCGACATCGGCGACCATGCGCCGAGCGTGGCCTACCACAACGTGCAGTTGAAGTACTCGCCGGTCAAATCCTGGGACGTGTCGTTCGGCATCGACAATCTGTTCGACAAGCAGCCGCCCTTCATCCAGAGCTACACCGACGCCAATACCGACACCATGACCTACGACTTGCTGGGTCGGCGCTGGTATGCGCGCCTGGGTTATCGCTGGTAATCGACGCAGCCGGCCGCATCGGCGCGAGCCGAAGCGGCCGGCAGGGCATCCAGGCATTGCGGGAGATTTCATGAAACCTTCGTTCTGGGCGCGTCGCGCCCATAAATGGATCGGCCTGTTCGTCGGCGTGCAGGCGCTGCTGTGGATGATCAGCGGCGTCTACATGACCGTGGTTCCCATCGATGTGATTCACGGCGACCACCTCGCGCATGCGGCCGGCGATGCGTTGCAGGCGGCCACGCCGCGGATGGACCAGGCCGCTGTGATGGGGCGCTATCCCGGGATCACCTCGTTCAAGCTCAAGCGGCTTCTGGATCGGGACGTGTACGAAATCCGCCAGGGCGCGCAGGTTGCGCTGATCGATGCCGCCAGCGGCGCCAGGATCAGCCCGCTGGAACGCGACGCGGCGGTCGCGCTGGCGCGCAAGGCCTACCAGGGCGAGGCCGAGATCGTCGGCGTGGAATGGGTGACCAGGGCGCCGCAGGAAGCGGCCAGGAGACCGGTGCCGATGTGGGCGGTTCGCTTCGCCGACAGCGGCGATACCACGCTGTACTTTTCCCCGGACAGCGGCGATCTGCTCGCGCGCCGGCACAGCCTGTGGCGTTGGTTCGATTTCCTGTGGATGTTCCACATCATGGACTACGACACCCGCAGCGACGTCAACAACACCCTGCTGCGCGTGGCGGCGGCGGTCGGGCTGCTGTTCGCGCTGAGCGGCGCGTGGCTGATGTTCTACAGCTTCCGTTGGAGGCGCAGCGCATGACGCCGTGGATGCGCAGGATTCACAAATGGCTCGGGCTGGCGATCGGTTTGCAGTTCGTCCTGTGGATGGCGAGCGGACTGGTCATGAGCCTGTTGTCGCATGACAAGGTGCAGGGGCACGAGTTTCGCGTGCATGCGCCTGCCGAGCGGGCATGGCCGGCCGACACGGTGCCGGCGCAGGCGGTGCTGAAGCGGGCGGTGTCGGCGCAATCGATCGCCTCGGCGTGGCTGCTGGACCGGCCGGTCTATCGGGTCGCCGACCGCGATGGCCAGCGTCTGTTCGATGCCCGCGACGGACGCCCCCTGACGATCGATCGCACGCTCGCGCGCGCGCTGGCGGTGGCGTCCTACAGCGGCCCGGGCCAGGCCCAGGCGCCGGTGCTGCTGGATTGGACTCAGGAAGCGCGCACCCACGAAGGACGTTCGTGGCGGGTGGACTTCGACGACGCCGACCGCACCACCGTGTATCTGTCGGCGCAGACCGGCGAAGTGCTGGCGCATCGCAACTCGACCTGGCGCGTGTTCGACGTGTTCTGGATGTTGCACATCATGGACTACGCCGGCCGCTCCAACTTCAACAACCCGCTGGTGGTCGGGACCGGCATCGGCGGCTTGTGGCTGGCCTTGACCGGGATGTGGTTGCTGGTGGCGAGCTTCCATCTGCGCGAGTTCGTTCCCGAGCGCTGGCGCCGGTCGCGCGAGCTGACGGTGTATGCGGCGAACGGCGGAAAACTGCGCACGGTCAAATCCGCGGCCGGCGACAGCGTGTACGTGGCGCTGGCGCGCAACGATCTGCAGTTGCCGTCCAACTGCGGAGGCGGCCAGAGTTGCGGCCTGTGCGAGGTGCGCTACCGCGGCGCCTCGCCGCCGCCGCCGACCGCGGCGGATCGCGCGCACCTGAGTCAGGGCAAGCTGAAGATCGGCTATCGTCTCGCCTGCAACCTGCCGCTGGAGGAGGGCATGGAGGTCGAGGTGGCGGGCGGCCCGAACCTGTGGACCGAACACGACGCCACGGTGGAGCGGGTCGTGGCGGTCGCCCCGTTCCTGCGCGAGATCGTGCTCAAGCCCGGGCACGCGCCGGGCCCGGAATACCAACCCGGCGCCTATCTGCAGGTGCACGTGCCCGACTACGAATTCCCGCGCGAGCGCATCGCACGGCCCGACGAGCACCGCGGCGACTGGGAAGCGCTGGACCTGCCCGACTCGCTGTGCAATCGCGAGGCGGCGCGGCGCTCGTATTCGTTGTCGTTGCCGGTGGACAAGGCCGACGGGCGCTTGCATCTGCTGGTGCGTTTCAGCCCCGGCCGGCAGGACCGCAAGCGGCAGGCGCCGGGCAGGGGTTCGACCTATTTGTACAGCCTGCAGCCCGGCGATCGGATCCGCTTCAGCGGCCCGTTCGGCGACTTTGCCGTGCGCGCCAACGCACGCGAGAAGATCTTCATCGGCGGCGGCGCCGGCATGGCGCCGTTGCGGGCCATGATCCACTCGCTGCTCGACCGCGGCGCGACGGAGCGCATCCACTACTGGTACGGCACCCGTACCGCACGCGACGCGCCGTACATGGACGAAATGGCGGCGCTGTCGCGGGACAACGCGAACTTCAGCTGGCATCCGGTCGTGTCGGAAGCCGCCGAATGCGGCGACGCGCTGCTGCGCGGGCTGGTGCACGAGGCGGTGCACGAGCATCTGCTGAAGGAACATGCGAGCCTGCTGGACTGCGATTTCTACCTGTGCGGCCCGCCGGCAATGCTGGCGGCGACGCGCCAGTTGCTGCAACGTCTGGGAGTCCCGGAGGCGCAGGTTGCGTTCGATGATTTCAAGATCTGACCAAGATCGGCCGCTAGCGTCGTGCGCGGCCGTCGCGCACGGCTTTCGCCGATCTCCCAAAACCCGACACTAATGGAGTTCTTGTGACGATTACCCGATTGATCTGCGCCGCCGCCTTGCTGGCAAGCACGAGCTTGGCGCTCGGTGCCTGTACCGATTCGCATTCCTCCCAGGGCGGCTCGACGGCCGTTCCGACTCCCGTTGCGAAGGCTGCTCCGGAAGCCGCGCCGGCCGGCGCATCGGCCGCATTGCCGCACGTCGTGGTGCACAAGAGCCCGAGTTGCGGCTGCTGCGGCGTGTGGGTGGAGCATCTGCGGCAAGCCGGCTTCACCGTGGCGGTCGAGAACCAGGACAACCTCAATCCGATCAAGGAACGGTTGGGCGTGCCGCACGGCAAGGGTTCTTGCCATACCGCGGAAGTCGGCGGCTACGTGGTCGAAGGCCATGTTCCCGCCGGCGACATCAAGCGCTTGCTGGCGGAAAAGCCCGATGCCAAGGGGCTGGCGCTGCCTGGAATGCCAATGGGCTCGCCCGGCATGGAGATGCCGGACGGCAGGGCGGAGCCTTACACCGTGGAACTCATCGGCCGCGATGGCCGCACCACTGCGTTCGCGAGCCATTGAGAGCGGCGTCGGCCGTGGCGACGTCGGGCAGGTCCGGTGAGGCGCATGCCCGGCGCCGCTAAGGCGTGAATCAATAGCGCGCGCTGCCATCCGCCAACTAGTGCTGCCGGCATGTGCTTGAGTGGCGGGCACCGCACGGACAGGCGCGGGAACGGCTCGTTGGTCTGCCGTTCTCACAGTCCATCGCCACCGCGCAGAACAATCGCATAGCGGGGCAGGTGCCCTTGGTGTCGACTCCCGCCCAGGTGTCGGCGCCGTCGTCTGAGGGCACGGCAGGCGTTAACGCCAGTAGGCGGCGAGAAAGGCACGTAGGCGGCGAGAAAGGCACGTAGGCTGCAAAGGCACGTAGGCTGCAGCCGCTGAGGAGAATCGAGCGGGGGCCTGCTCCCGACGGCGTAATGGGCACACCCAACTGAGCGCCATCCACGTAGCGCATGCCAGGAACGATCAGCTCTCTGGGTCGCCAGGGCTGCAGCGTCCGAGCTATCAACCGCAAGACATGAAGCCGATTGTAGGGTCCAAAAATCAACACATAGGCCACTACGTAACGTGTCACGGCACAAATAATGGCAAGTAGCGTGATGCACTGGATAGATCGCTTCGCGTACGAGCGCCAACGCAGGCACACGCTGCTGAAGAGCTACAGAGGCGCCTTGTCGGGTAGCCGCCCAACAGCAGTATCGCCATTGCGCGATAGATAAGGCGAGTTGTAGATCGCGGTGGGCAAAAATGAAATCCTGCGTCCAAGCGACTTCAAACTGGTGCTTAGCTAACTGGAGCTCAAAGAAGTGCTCGGCCTCCGCCACAGCTAGCCCTTCCCAGTAGCGATGGCGCAACGCCAGTCCAAAGTCGTCTTGCGTGCGATAAACGATGCGATGCCAGAGCGGGTCTGGTGCTCAGTTCTTCTTCAACATCCGATCGCGCGCTTGCTCGGCGCGCGACGCGCCGATCGCGGTTTCGACGTGCTTGTGGCGATTCAGTTCGCGCCGCGTTCGGCCGCGCCCTGCGACGGCTGCGCCTGCGGCACCTTTCTCAGGTCCCGGGTCGAATAGCCGAGCGCGCGAAGACGCTCCACCAGTCGGGCGTAGTCCTGATCGGGGATCTGCGGCGAACGGGCCATGATCCAGGCGTAGTCGCGCTTGCTGCGCGCGACGATCGTCCGGGTGTAGTCCTCGTCCAGATAGGCGATGACATACTCGGCCTTGATCGGCCAGACGAACTGCATGCCCCAGACCGCATTGCCGGTACCGGGCTCGACGAAGCCGGTCGGATGCATCGCCTCTACCGGCGCGTCGTGGCTGCCCTTGCGGAATGTGAAGGTCGTGCGCACCCGACCCTTTTCATCCAGCCGGTACGACTCGACCGCATCGAAGGCCTCGCGCTCAGGCCGTGAAGGGATATGGGCGATCACGTACCAGTCGCCCATGAAACGCGGCAGGTCGACCGAGGCCACCGGCGGCATCGGGCGCGGCGGGCTCGCGCAGGCGCCCAGGGCGGGAATCAAGGCGAGCACGGCGACACAACGTAGATGAGAGATCATGACGATTCCTCAACGTTTGCAGAACAGGTAATGGGCGACGCCCCATTGCTGCCCGTCGTCGTAGCCGAACAGCTCGGCGCAGGCCATCCAGAACATCCGCCAGCGCTGCCGCCACAAGCGGTAGGCATCGCCGTAGGCGGCCTCCAACGCATCGTCGCTAGCGCCGCGGCGGGCGTCCTGGTTGGCCAGCCAATGGTTGGCGGTGCGCTGGTAATGAGTGCCGTCGAGCACCCAGCGCTTGTCGATGCGCAAGTCGTTCTGGAACCACAGCAGGGTGTCGGCGGCCGGCATCAGGCCGCCGGTGAAGAAGTGGCGGCCCATCCAGTCGTCTTCGCCCCGGGTCTCGAACGGGTACATCAGCTCGCGGTGGCAGAAGATATGCACGAACAGCTTGCCATCGGGCTGTAACCAGCCGGCGATGCGGCGCAGCAGATGCTCGTAGTTGCGCATGTGCTCGAACATCTCGATCGAGACGCAACGATCGAAGCGCATCGGTTCCAGGTTCAAGCGGTTGACGTCGGCGGTGATCACCATCACGTTCGATAGCCCCAGTTCGCGGCAGCGCCGTTCGATGTGCTCGCGCTGCGGCTGCGAGTTGGACACCGCGACGATCTGCGCGGACGGATAGCGTTGTGCCATCCACAGGGTCAGCGATCCCCAACCGCAGCCCAGTTCGAGGATGCACTGGCCGTCCTTGAGCTGCGCGCGGCGGCCGTAGAGCTCGAGCATCGCCTCTTCCGCTTGCGCCAGGGTCTCCTCGCCGGTGGGGTAATAGCAGCAGGAGTACTTCATCCGCGGCCCCAGGCATTGGACGAAGAACTCCGGCGGCAGCTCGTAATGCTGGCCGTTGGCCGCGTCGGTGTGGATCGCGATCGGGCTTTGCCGCAACAACTCGATGCGCGCTCGGTATAGATCGTGCTGGCCGCCCAGACCATCGGCGCGTTCCTCGCGCAGGCGCTGCGCGCACAGGCCGCGGATGCCGTAGCGGATCGCCGCATCCGGCAGCCAGCCGCGCTCGGCCAGCCCGAGCAGGCCGGCGGCGGGGCGCCGGTCGGGCGCGTAGGCGGGAAGGGTAGACGACTCGGACACCAACGAATTCATTGGGCTTTCTCCTGCGCGGAACGCTCCCGCGACGCGCGCGGGAACCACGGAAAGAACATCGGCGTGCGTTGCTGGTAGCGGCGGTAGTCTTCGCCGCGAGTGCGCAAGGCCTGCGCCTCGGTGAACGGGACGCCGCTGAGGTAACGCACGAACAGGTACATCGTCGCCGGCCCGGTCCAGGCCACCCACGCCAGCGGCGAGCCGACGGCGAACAGGGCATAGGCGAACCAATGCAACCATTCGAAGAAGTAATTGGGGTGGCGCGAGTAACGCCAGAGCCCGGTGTCGCAGGTACGGCCGCGGTTGCCGGGATCGGCGCGGAAGCGCGCGAGCTGCCGGTCCGCCAGCGCCTCGCCGCCCCACGCCAGCGCCCACACCGCCACACCGGCCGCCAGCCACGGCGCGCGCAGCGACGCGTTGGCGGCGGCTGCGGCGAACGGCAGGCAGAACAGCGGAACCAGCAGCGCCTGGAACTGGAAGAATAGGAAGAATTTGCCCTGGTGCCCCTGCCAATGCGCGCGCAGGTGTCGGTAGCGCCCGTCCTCATCCTCGCTGCGCACTCGGCGCCACAGATGCCAGGCCAGGCGCAGCCCCCATAGCCCGCCGCACACGGCCACCAGCAGACGTACGCGCGCGTCTCCAGCGCCGAACGCGGCGCAGGCCACCGCGCCGGCGCCGACGCCGGCCGACCACAGCACGTCGACGATGCCGGCGTTGTCGCGCCGGCGCTGCCACAGCCAGCCCGCGGTCATTACCGCGGCCATCGCCGCCCAGATCATCAGCAGGGTCATGGTCCAGCTCATGCGCACGCTCCCGCGGTGGAGGCGGGCGCCTGCGCGAGCCGGCGCGCAGACCACGCCAGCGCCGGCAGCGCCAGCGCCCAACCCGCAGCCAACGAGGCCAATCCCCGCCACGCCGGTTCGGCGAACGCGACCGCGCTCCAGCCGCGCGCCGCGCCGAGATAGGCCAGCGGCGCGCCGACCGCACCGAGCAGCGCAGCCGCGTACAAGTGCGTCTGAAACACCCGCAGGCTGCCGGCCAGCGTGGTCGCGAATGCGCACCACAAGCCCAGGATCCAGGCCGGCGCCGACTGTGGCGATGGCCACGCGGCCGCGTAGCGCGCCAAGCCGCTCAATGCCAGCGCCCCGTCGACGAGCGTCCCGGCCAGCAGCGCCAAGGCCGCCAGCATCGTCAGGCCCGTCCGTCGCGGCGACAGCAACCACTGCACGCCCACGAACGCCGCGGCGGTCAGCATGCCCGGCCACGCGTAGCCGTTGCCGGCGGCGATCACCGCCACGAACCACACGGCCTGGTAAGCGACGAACTCGACCCAGACGTTCACGCCATCAACTCCGTCTCCGGCAGCCGCACTGCGCGCCGGTGTCCGGGCTTGGCGAACAGCATCTGCGCCACGCCGATCGAGCGTTCGCGAAAGCCACCCTCGCAGTAGCACAGGTAGAACTCCCACAAGCGCAGGAACCGCTCGTCGTAGCCCATCGCTGCGATGCGCGAGCGTTCGCGCAGGAATCGTTCGCGCCAGGCCCGCAGCGTCAACGCATACGACGGGCCGAAATCGTCGAGCTGCACCAACGCCAGGTCGCAGGCGCGGGTCTTGGCCTCTAGCAGGGCGGCGATCGACGGAATGAAACTGCCTGGAAATACGAAGCGCTTGATGAAATCCACCTCACCGAGAGCGCGCCGGTAGCGATGGTCCTCGATGGTGATCGCCTGCAGCATCGCCAGCCCGTTTGGCGCCAGCAAGGCACCCAAGCGTTCGAAGTAACCGGGCAGGAAATCCGCGCCGACGGCTTCGACCATTTCGATCGACACCAGCTTGTCGTACTCGCCGCGCAGGTCGCGGTAATCCTCCAGCCGCAGGGTCACCCGGTCTTCCAGGCCGGCCTCGCGCACCCGTCGGGCGGCCTCGGCATGCTGCTCCCGCGAAATGGTGGTGGTGGTGACGTGGCAGCCATATCGGCCGGCGGCATGGACGGCGAAACCGCCCCATCCAGTGCCGATCTCTATGACCCGGTCGCCGGGGCGCAGATCGAGCTTGCGGCAGATGCGGTCGAGCTTGCGCTGCGAAGCCGCTTCCAGCGCGTCATCCTCGCCGGCATAGACCGCGCTGGAATACATCAGGTCGGTGGACAGGAAGGTGGCGAAGAATTCGTTGCCCAGATCGTAATGGGCTGCGATGTTGCGGCGGCTGCCGGCGCGGGTGTTGCGCTGCAGGCGGTACCAGGCGCGCAGCGCCCAGCCACCGAGGCGGGCCCAGCCGCCCTCCATCGCATCGAGCAGGTCGCGGTTGCGCACTAGCAGCCGGACCAGGGCGACCAGATCGTCGCAGTCCCACAATCCCTCGATGAAGGCCTCACCCGCGCCGACGCTGCCGTGGGCCGCGAGGGCGCGATAGAAACCCGGATCGCGTACGGTCATGGTTACTTCAAGGCGGTCGGGATCATCGGCGCTGACCGTTCCGAGCACCAACTCGCCGAACTCGTCGCACAGGCGGATGCGGCCGTGGCGCAAGACGGCGAGCTGCGCGATCAGGCGACGCCGCAGCATCGCGTCCAGGCCGGTGTAACTGGCGCCGCCGCGCTTGCCGGCGGAAGCGAGACTGCGGTTCATGCGTGGCCTCGGGTCTTGTGGGGATGGTCGTACACAGGATTGCGCTTGAGCCAAAGGCGCAGGGCCTGCCAATGGATGGCGCCGACCACTTGCGCGGTCATCAACGGATAGCGCCACAGCAGGCGGGCGAGTCCGCGGCCGTCGCAGGGACGCCGATGCAGCCGTAAGGTCGCGTCGAAGTCGCGCCGATCCTGGTCGTAGACATCCATGTGCACGAACAGGTCGTCGTTCGGTTCGGTGAATCGCCAGCCATACCGCCGCGCCATCGGCATGAACGGCGAAACGTGGAAGCGTTTGTCGAAATTCCACAGCAGGGCGCGTCCGCGCCGTTGCGCACGCTCGGCGTCCAGCACGTACGCATGGCGCTCGCCCCATGGCGTGTTGGTGATTTCGGCGACGACGAATTCCAGCGCGCCGCCATCGGCGCCGAAGCAGTAGTAGAAGCTGACCGGATTGAACACGTAGCCGCAGTAACGCGGATGGGTCAGCAGTCGGATCGGGCCTTGCGGCCTGCGGCCGCAGGCGCGCTGCACCCGTTCGCGCACGGCGTCCGACAGAGGTATACGCGCAGGCCCCAGATAGTCCTCGCGGCGGAAGTGGCCGAGATTGGGACGGCGGGCCGACCACAACCAGCGGCGCTCGAACACGCGCTCGACCTCGTCCAGGTCCAGGTACAACTGGGCCATGCGGTAGGCGAACGCATGCGCGCCCGGTCGGTGGCGGCGATGGCGCACGCTGCCTTCGTAGATCGCGCTGTGCAACGTCGAATCGGTGACCGCCAGTTGGCTCATGCGGCCTCCTGCGCATCGCAGCGCGGCCCAGGATCGCGGTGCGGCGCCAGTGCGAATCGCGCGCCGGCAGCAGCGCCCAAGCCCTGCGCCACCTCGACCGCCGAGCGCATGCCGTCTTCATGGAAGCCCCAGCCCCAATAGGCACCAGCGAACCAGGTGTGGCGCTGCCCCTGGATCTCGGGCTTGCGTTGTTGCGCGGCCACCGCGGCCGGGTCGTGCACCGGATGCTCGTAGCGCATGCGCGCCAGCACCTTCGATGGATCGATGTCGGCGCTACGGTTGAGTGTGACCACGATCGGCTCGGGCGCATCCAGGCCCTGCAGTAGGTTCATGCAGTAGCTGACCGTGCAGCCGGCGGCCGGATCGGCGGGCACGTAGGCGTTCCAGGCCGCCCAAGCCTTGCGTCGGCGCGGCAGCAGGCGGGCATCGGTGTGCAGCACGACGTCGTTGGGCTGATAGCCGATGGCGCCGAGGATCTCTCGCTCTTCGTCGCTGGCGTCTTCGAGCAGGGCCAGGGCCTGGTCGCTGTGGCAGGCCATCACCGCATGGTCGAAGCGTTCCACGCCCCAGGCGTGGCGTACCCACACCCCATCGGCGTCGCGACGCAGCCCCAGCACGCCGCAACCGTTGCGCTCGCGCACGTTCCAGCGCGAGCGCATCGCGGTTAGGTAGCGGTCGGAGCCGCCGTCGACCACCCGCCACTGCGGCCGGCCCGAAACCTGCAGCATCTGGTGGTTGGCCATGAAACGCACCAGATAGCGCGCCGGAAATTCCAGCGCGCGTTCGACCGGCAGCGACCACAGCGCGCAGGTCATAGGCAGCAAATGCAGATCGCGAAAAGCAGCGCCGTAGCGCTCGCGGCGCAGATATTCGCCCAGGGTAGGGCCTGGGCCAAAGTCCTGCAGCAAGTCGGGCGCGTTGCGGTAGAAGCGGGTCAGGTCGCGCACCATGCCCCAAAAGCGCGGCGACAGCAGGTTGCGCCGCTGGCAGAACAGCGAGTCCAGGTCGGTGGCGTTGTACTCCAGGCCGCTGCGCTGGCACTGCACGGAAAAGCTCATGGTCGTCGGCCGCGAAGCCACGCCAAGTTCCTCGAACAGCCGGCTCAGCAGCGGATAATGCTCCGTGTTGAACACGATGAAGCCGGTGTCGACGCGGTAGTCGCGTTCGCCGATGCGCACCTCATGGGTGTGGGTATGCCCGCCCAGGCGTCGATCGCGCTCGAACAGCACCACGTCGTGCTCGCGATGCAACAACCAGGCGCTGGCCAGCCCGGCGATACCGGAACCGATGACAGCGATGCGCATACTCAGCTCCTCGCTCGTTCGAGCACCCAGGCGGGCACCGGCTTGAGATCGCGCACCAGCCCCAGGGCGGCGAGCGCGCGCAGTCCGTAGTAGGTCAGGTCGATCTCCCACCAGCGAAAACCCTGTCGGGCGCTGCCGGGGAAGAAATGATGGTTGTTGTGCCAGCCTTCGCCGAAGGTCAGCAGCGCCAGCCACAGGTTGTTGCGGCTGTTGTCGCGCGTGTCGAAACGGCGGCGGCCGTAGCGGTGCGCCAGCGAGTTGATGGTCACAGTGGCGTGGAACAGCACCGTGGTGGAGATGAAGAATCCCCACACCAGCATTTGCCAGGCGCCGGTGTCGAGCTGCGGCGCGACGGCCTGCAACCCGGCGCCCAGTCCAAACAGGCCGAGCGCGAGCAGCACCGGCACCAGCGTATCGAAGCGGTCGAGCCAGCGCAGTTCCGGGTACGCGGCCAGGTCGGGCACACGGCTCAGGTCGGTACGGAACGCTTGCGGCGTCAGAAACCACAGCATGTGGCTGCGCCAGAATCCGTGTTCGACCGGCGAATGCGGATCCAGGGCGGTTTCGGTATGGCGGTGATGATGGCGGTGGTGGGCGGCCCACCACAGCGGCCCGCGCTGCACGCTGGCCGCGCCGATCACGGCGAAGAAAAACTGGACCGCGCGTGAGGCGTGAAACGTCCGGTGCGAGAAATAGCGGTGGTAGAACGCGGTGATCGCGAACATGCGCAGCACGTACAGCGCTGCGGCGACGGCCAGAGCCACCGGTGAGACGCCGGTCCAGATGGCACCCAGGCAGCCCAGGTGCAGCAGTGCAAACGGGACCGCTCGCAGCCAGTCCACGCGTTCGCCGTCGACGGGAGCGCCGGGCGCGGCCGAGGTGTCGACCCAGCGCCGGAGCGTGTCCAGCCAGCGACGGCGGGGAGCGGGGTGCGGCGAGGGATGGAGCGGCGGCATCGCGAGGTCCGGTAACGGTGCTACCCGGACCTACGCATGGCATTCGAGCGCGGATGCACTGCGCGGAAAACTTTTCGCTCGCATCGGCGCGGCTTTTTCACGCCGCATGCACGCGCGCCAGGCTTGCCGTCGCGCTCACGCAAGAGCCGTTAAACGCACCGGCCCTTGCGCGGACATGACCGGCGCGATCAGATCGCGCCGATGTCGCCCTTGGCCACGATCGGCCCGGTCGGCGAGGCATGAGGAATGCCTTGCGCCGGCTCCAGGGTGACCGCGAACGTGCTGCCGACCACCAGCTTGGACAGCAGCTCGGTCGGCACCGCGACCGAGTGCGCCTTCTCGTTGGAGACGAAGCCGAGCGATCGCGGCGCCTCGCCCTTGGCGATGATCCATAGTTCGCCGACCCGGCCCTGCGCGTCGGCGGGCGAGGGGATCGGCACCATCAGTACCTTACCGGCGCGTTTGTCGACCGAGGCCAGCCAGCCGGGCCGGCCGTCCTCGCGGGTGAGCGGCGTGACCGGGCGCGCGGCTTCCTCTTCCTGCGCCACCGGCGGGGTGGACGGCGGCGCCACGGGCGGCGCGCGGCCTGTCCAGAACAGCGCGAGCGCCGCGATCGCGGTCGCCGCGGTCAGGCCGCGCCACAGGCCGACGCGGTCCCACCACGACAACGATCGCGCCTCGTCCCAACCCAGTCGGGTGCGCACGCCGCGCCACAGCGTCGGCGACACCGGCGCCGCCGGCAGTTCCTGCGCGAGCAGGTTGAGGCGGCGCTCCCATTGCGCCACCAGCCGGCCGAACGCGGGGTCGCTACGTATGCGCTGACGCGTTTGCGCACGTGTCTGCTCGTCCAGCACGCCGAGGACGTATTCGCCCGCGCGCACCTCGGCGCTGGGCGGCTCCTGATCGGGTTGGTGGTCGTGGATGTTCATCGTTCCAGGCACGCTCGAAGTTGCAGCAGGCCGCGGCGGATCCAGCTCTTGACGCTGCCGATCGGCGAGCCGGTGCGCTGGGCCAGTTCTTCGTAGGTCTCGCCTTCGAAGAACGCGGTACGGATGAGCTGGCGGCGGCGCGGTTCCAGCGCTTCCAGGCAGGTGCGCAGCAGTTCGGCGTCGCTGATCGCTTCGGCGCGCGCCGCGGGCGAGGGGGCCTCGTCGCCGAGTTCGTCGGCGAGCTCGATGCTGGCGCGTTTGATCGCATGCGCGCTGCCGCGCAGACGGTCGATGGCCTTGTTGCGAGCGATCGCGATCATCCAGGTCATCGCGGTCGCGCGCTGGGGATCGAACTGATCGGCCTTGTGCCAAATCGCAACGAAGGATTCCTGCAGCACGTCCTCGGCCTCGGCGCGGTCCGGAATCAGGCGCAGGCACACCGCGAGCAGCGCGCCGGAGACGTTGCGGAACAACGCCTCGAAGGCCGATCGGTCCCCCAGGGCGGCCCGCAGCAACTGGGCTTGCGCCTCATTGGCAGGCACGGACGACGGATCTGCGGGCGATTCGGTCATGGACTGAGTTACCAGAGAGGCAGCGTCGATGGCGGGCAGGCCATACACTACGGGAACGCCACCGATCCGGCAAAATCGCCGCCGCATGCGCCCGCGTCGGTATCCGCGCACACGAATGGGACGAGTCAAGGGCCGCATCGGCGGCTCAAGGGCGCGACCGCCGCAGCGTCGGCCTGCATGGGCGGGGGCGCCGCTCGGTCGGGAAAGACGATGCGCACCTTGCGATAGCGGCCGCGTTCGTCGCGGATGGTGCTCGGGCCGAGAAACGAAGCCAAGCGCCGGCCGGTCGCGTTGTAGACCAGCTCGATATCGGGTACAGCGAACGCGTACCAAGCGTCCATGCGCAGGCGCACGCGCAGTTGGGCCGGGTCGGGCTGGGGGCGTTCGGGCTCGGCGCGAAACTCGTAGAACGCGAGCCGGCTGGGAATCAGGAACGCAACGCTCGCCGAGCGCCCTGCCGCGAGTTGCGGCCAGAGCTCGCGCATGCGCGCGTCGAATCCCGCGTCCGCGACGCCACCTTGCGGCACCTCGACCACCGCGCTGCGCTCGCGCTCTCCGCGCGCCTGCGTGTACGCCACGCGCTGGCCGCGCTCGCTGCGCAGGCCTTCGCGGTAGCCGTCGCGCGCATCCTCGAAATCAAAATCCGGCGCTGCGGCGCCGGCCCGCTCGCGCAGGATGCGCCGTGCGAACGGGCGTCCGTCCGGACAGACGAACAGCGTGATGCGCTGAGTCGCTCCGCCTTGCTGCTGCGCCCAGTGCCGTTCGCGGTACAGCAGGCGTCCGCCGTCGGGCGAGAACGCCTCGCCTTCGTAGTAGTCGGAGGCTGCGTGCGCCGCACAGGGCACAAAACAGATCAGCGCCAGGCAGGCGAGGGCGGTGGCCATAGGTGCGTTCGTAGTGTGACGACGCACGGACTTACGCAGACAAAGCGTGAGCGGATGCAGCCGATGCGCTGAACGGGCTTAACCGCCGCGTCGTGGGCGTTTGCATCCACATTCGCGAACGCGACGTAGGTCGGATGGTTGTCCGCTGTCCCCGTTCATTCCGAGGAGTTCGTCATGGACTTACGTCGTACCTTCCTGATCGCCAGCGCAAGCGCATTGCTGCTTCCTGCCGCTGTCCACGCCCAGCAGCCCGGGGACTGGTCTGGCTTCTACCTGGGCGGAAACCTCGGCGGCTCCGAACCGGACAGTCGCGGCGCCAGCCGGCTCGACTTCGACACCGGCCTCGACGGCCGCTATGGCGACACTGTGCGCACCGCCGCGGGCGCCGACGCGTTCTCGCCGGGTTTCTGCGACGGTGCGGCCGGCGGCCGTACCCCCGCCTCGGGTTGCCGCGACGACAAAGGCGGTGCCGAGTACGGCGTGCGCGGCGGCTACGACTGGCAACGCGGCCGTTGGGTGTTCGGCGTGCTGGCGGAGTACACGCAGAACGACGCCCGCGACAGCGTCAGCGGCTTCAGCACCACGCCGGCGTTCTACACCATGACCCGCGACCTCGGCCATACCCTGGCGCTGCGCGGACGAGTGGGCTGGACGGCGGGCGCGCGCGGCGACTACCTGTTCTATGCGACCGCGGGCGCAGTGCGCGCGAAGATCGACCATAGCTTCGCCACCAGCAACGCCGCCAATGCGTTCGCGCCCAGCGGCGACGACCGCGCCGATGGCTGGCAGGCCGGTCTGGGCGTGGAGCGCAAGGTGCTCGACAACTTCTCGGTCGGGCTCGAATACCTGTACACGCGTGTCAGCGACGACGATTACCGTGTGCGGGTAAGCCGCGGCGCCGCGCCGGCCAATAATCCCTTCCTGTTGGTCAATGCAAACGGCACCGACTTGCGCCGCGCGGATGAGGATCTGGAAGTCGGCAGCGTGCGGCTGACGGCGGCGTTTCGCTTCTGATGCCCTTAGCAGCGCATTGCGCATCCGGCGTTGAGCAGGAGCGCGTCAGTGCGCAGCCGGCGCCAGACTCCCGGCGTGGGTTCAGGCAAGTTGATTCGCTGTAGCCTTATAACTTTGTGGATTGACGTAACGCCGCCCGGCGCCGGGTACGCCCGTGCCAGCAGAACAGTGGCCAGCACTGGAAGCATCAGCCCGCGGTTGTTAGCCATTGCCGGTCTTTCAGTGGCGTTGAGAACAATCGGAAGCGGTCGTTCTGTAGTTTGAGCGTGTCTGGCTTCGGTCGATTGAGTGAAACGTTGTTTGCCGTTTGCTTAGGCAATGTCGAAATCCAGGCCGCTGCGGTATCGGTTTCTGCGTCTGCACGTGTCAAGAAGCGGTGCTGCGGTGTATGGCGTAGCTACGTTGAAATCCTTCACTATCCGAATTAGCTGGAAGTAAGAAATAAAATCGCGCCAAACTTTCAGATCGCAGCTGTCAAGCGAATCAACTGATCGACGACTACTAACGTCTTCCATCCAATTTAAGCAGATGCCGTTCTCGGTGGAATGAGCGGCTTCACGCAGCTGCGGCGCGCGAGGGGCGGTAGGGCACGAGAGAAGGCCGGCACCAGCAGCGGTCGACTGTCTTTGTTTTCATGACTGCGTGGCGGCCTTGTCGGTGAGCCCAGCGGTGCGAGATAAGCCAGCCTGAATAGCATCCGTGGCATTCGCGAACCTATCGTAGTTGGGTCGCGCCTATCAGATTTGTTGCGCAAGTACTAGGCAACGAGAGGGCCGAGCTAGCGTTTATCATTTTCATCTTTGGGTGATGGCGATCATTCGTTCTTGACGCTCATGAAATCAAGCTCCAGTGATCAAGGGGGGCTAGGGGTCTATAGGGTTGGAGTTTTCAAGTGCTTTGTTCGCATCTGTTCGACCCTCAGCTGTGCGCAACGTTGTCGCCATCGCGCGCCTGACTCATTTCTTAATCGTTGTCTGTTCTGGCGCCCTAGCGTTGTACGCCCTGGAGTCGACGTCCCTGTTCAGTTCGACGAGGGTCTTATTAGCGACATTGTCGGGCCCGTACTACATCGCTTTAGCGCTCTGGGCTGGCCTGTTGTGCGTCCTTGTGTTTAACAGCTTTGGTTTGTACGGACATGAGATGTTCGGTGGCCGGCTGCTGATCCGTCGTACCTTGCTGGCGTGGATGGCGACCTTCGGCTTGGTCATGGTCATGCACCTGCTCTTCCGGTTTTTGCGCCCACTGCCTGACGGCGCATTAATGTTGTGGTTCGGACTCAGTTTCGTGCTGTTCGTAGGCGGGCGCTTACTCTTGCTGTGGGAGTTTCGGCGACGGATCCGCTTGGGCCATTTCATTCAGCGGTCGGTGATCTTAGGCATGACCGAAAACGCTCTGCGTTTGGCCGAGCAGATCAGTCATCGCGCCGATGTGATCTCCGGGCTGGTCGGGTACATCGATGATCGCCGACGTCACCGCCTGGACGAATCACCGCCTTCCTCGTTGCGCAGGTTGGGCGATATCGAAGAGCTTGAGCGATTGATCCGTGAGGGCGGCATCGATCAGGTGTTGTTGGCGCTGCCCGCCCAGGCCCGTGGCCGTAACGAGGGTTTGGCCCAGCGACTGCGTAGGCTGCCCGTACAAGTATTGCTCGTGCCGGACATGAGCAGCTTCCACTTCGCCCACCGCAAACTGGTGCCGGTAGCTGGGGTGCCTATGTTCGTAGTCGCCGAACCGCCGCTGCAAGGGTGGGCGCCGGTATTCAAGCGCGGTGAAGACATCGTGCTCTCGGCGGTTGCGCTTCTGTGTCTCTCACCGCTGATGGCGCTGCTCGCCCTTGCGGTGAAGCTGGATTCGCCGGGGCCGGTCTTGTTCCGGCAGAAGCGCTATGGCTACAACCATCGTTTGATCGAGGTGTTCAAGTTCCGCTCCATGCATCACGACTTGCGCGATGAAAATGCCGCGAAGCAGACCCTGCGCGATGATCCAAGGGTGACCAGGGTCGGGCGCTTCATCCGCAAGACCAGCCTCGACGAGCTGCCGCAATTGTTCAACGTACTTGCCGGAAGCATGTCTCTGGTCGGTCCGCGCCCACATGCGACCGCGACTAAAGCGGGCAATGTACTGTTTGAGGACGCGGTGCTGGAGTACGTGTCGAGGCATCGGGTCAAGCCGGGCATTACTGGACTCGCCCAGGTCAATGGCTACCGCGGGGAGACCGACACGATCGAGAAGATCCAGCGCCGGGTCGAGTACGACCTGGAGTACATCGAGAACTGGTCGCTGTGGCTGGACCTATCGATTCTACTGCGGACGCTGCCCGCAGTGCTTTCGGCAAAGTCTGCGTATTGAGTGAGGCGGCGGCAGACGTGTGCGCGTCTGATCGATGCGGGTTAGGTGTCGGCGAGTCGAATTCAACACGTGTTCTTGGCTGGCCTTGAGCGGCACCCATTCATGCGGTTCAGAAATTGCTCGAAGCGGAGCGCGTGTCGATGGAGCATCGACACCGGCGACCTATAAAATGCGACATCCATCACATTATTTTGTCGCGTCATAGAGGCTGATCGGACTCCCGATTCGGCTCTATTTCTCCCTCATCAGGAGGATGCGCGACCTTTTTCAGTCAGTCATGCAGGTCGGAAGGAAGCGATGAGCCAGGGTGATTTTGGGGGGCGGTCGCTCAGGCCGTCGGAGGATAGATGCCGAAACTCAAGAATATCGCTTTGGCGGCGGTGGGCCTGCGGCACGCTATGTTGGGCGTGGCTAACGCCTGGCCTACTTTTCCTGGTGTTGGCTACGTCGTCTGCGGTCGCCCAAGTGCCAGCCCCGGCCGCGACCAGTTCCAACTACCGCATCGCCGCAGGCGATGAGCTTGCGCTCAAGTTCTTCTACGCGCCCGAGCTCAACGAAACCGTCACCGTGCGCCCCGACGGCCGCATTCATCTGCAATTGGTTGGCGAGGTCCAGGCCTCCGAACAGACCCCGCAGCAGTTGGCAGATGCGCTCAAGCGCGCCTATGCCGGCAGCCTGCGTTACCCGGAAGTATCGGTAGACGTTGAGAAGGGCTTCGGCCGCCAACAAATATTCGTCGGCGGAGAAGTCGGCCGGCCCGGGGCGCAGCCGCTGTTGCCATCGCTGACCCTGATGCGCGCGCTGATCGTGGCCCAGGGCCTGACGGACCGCGCCGCGGCCAATAGGGTGGTGATCCTGCGCCGCGACGCAGCCGGCGCTACTCGCGTCCTGCGTGCCGACGTGGCCTCGCAGGCGCGCCGCGGTGCCGACGACGGCAACGATCCGCTGCTTGAGCCTTTCGACGTGGTGCTGGCCGTACCCTCGCGAATTTCGCGAGTCAACAAGTGGATCGACCAGTACGTGCGCCGCAACCTGCCGGTCAACGTGGGGTTCTCCTATGACCTCAACGACAACAACCGGTCAGGGAACTGATGGAGCAGGACCTCGACCGCGGCTCCGCTTCCCGGCCTGCGCCGGCTCCCGCTTCCGCGCTGCGCGAACTGCTTGAGACAGCATTCCGCGACAAGCGTCGCATCGTTACCGCGTTCGCATTGTGCTTCGGCGTGACCCTGCTGGCCGCGCTGCTACCGAGCGCGCGTTACCAATCCGAGGCCAGCGTGCTGGTACGGCTGGGTCATGAGTACGTGTACGTGGCAGACAACACCGATGGCAGCAGCGGCGGCGCGATGCCGCTGATGTTCGATCGCACCGAGGCGCTGACCGCCGAGACCCAGATCCTGGCCAGCCGCGATTTGATCGCCGAGGCGGTCCGACGTATCGGCCTGGACCGGCTGTATCCCGACATCGGACGCCAGCGCGAGGACCCAAAGCAGCCGAAGCTCGACCAGGCAGTGGAGCGCTTCCGGCAGGGGTTGGACGCGCAACTGCTCAAGGGCGCCACGGTAATCCAAATCGGCTTCTCGCACCGCGACCCTGTGCTGGCCCAGGCAGCGCTGCGAACGCTGCTGCAGACTTACTTGGCGCGTCGTGCTGCGGTGTTCTCCGACGGCCAGGTGCTTTTTCTCGAAGGCCAGGTGGCGAGGGTCGATCAACGCCTGCAAAGGGCCGAGCAGGATTTGAGCCGATTCAAGCGCGCCCACGGCATCGTCGACTACAGCCAGCAGATCGGTCTGCTGCTGCAGCAGGGCAACGAACTGGAGTCGCGCCTTAACGATACCGACCAGCAGGCGCGCACCGCCAGCGAGAGAGCCAAGACCCTGGCCCGGCTGGCCAAGGCGACCCCAGCCAACTTGGTGCAGTTCAGCGAGAGCCTCGGCGATCCGCAGGTGCCGCGGCAGTTGCTGGAGCTGCGGCTGAAAGAGCAAGGGCTGCGCGCGCGCTACGTCGACGGCAACCCGCTGGTGATCAACGCCGGTAAGGATGTGGCCACTGCCGAGGACTTCATTCGCAGCCAGCGCAAGGCGCCGCCGACCACGGTACGCACCGGGCGAAATCCGGTGCGCGAGGCCGCCGAACTGGACCTGCTGCGCGCGCGCTCGGACGAATCGGCGCTGGCCGGTAGCCGCACCGCGCTGCAGGACAAGCTCAAGCAACTGCGCCGGCGCGCCGACGAACTCAGCCGCCAGCAGATCGAACTGGCAGGCCTTAGCCGCGAGCAGAAACTGCTCGAGGACAGCTACGGCAATTACGCGCGCAAGCTCGAGGCTGCGCGCATCACCGAGGCGAGCGAGCAGAAACGGCGCACGACAGTCAGCGTGCTGCAAGCGGCGAGTTGGCCACTCAAGGCCAAGAGCGCGCGCCTGCCGATCCTGGCGATCGGGCTTTGCCTGAGTATCGCCGCGGCACTGCTCGCGGCGTTCCTCAGCGAGGCGCTGCGCAGCAGCTTCCAGTCGCCGGAAAAGCTTGAGCGCACGTTCGGCCTGCCGGTGCTGGCGACGCTGCCGAAGGTGGAGCGCTGATGCGGCCGCCGTGCCGGCGCGCCCTGCGCGCGTGCGCATGCGTGGCGCTGTGGCTGGCGGCGTGTGCGCTCGCGCAGGCAGTGCCGCTACGCCGCGGCGTAGCCTTAAGCCGGTGGTTCGAAGCCAGCGCCGGCGCGCCGGTGGGCGCCGCGGAACTGAGCGCCCTGCGCGCGGCCGGGTTTGACCACGTCCGCATCCCGGTCGATCCCGTGACCCTGGGCTGGTCGCCGCAGCGAGGACCGGGCCTAGACGACGCTCGCTTGCGGGCGGCCATCGATGCCGCTCTCAAAGCCGGGCTCGACGTGATCGTGGACCTGCATCCTCGCGAGCAGACCAAGCAGGCGATCGAGCGCGATGCGGTCTGGGCGGACGGCTACGTCGCGCTGTGGAAGGCGCTGGCGGGGCGATGGCGAACGCTGCCGGCGCAGCGGGTGGCGTTCGAACTGTTCAACGAACCCGGCTATTACGGCTGGACCGGCGCTTCGGCGTGGAACCGCTACCAGCGGCGCCTGATCGCAGCGGTGCGTAGTGCGGACCGCGAGCGCACGCTGATCGTCAGCGGGCGCAAGGGCGGCAGCCTGGAGGGGCTGGTCGAACTGGAACCGCTCGACGACGACAGGCTGGTCTACAGCTTCCACTATTACCTTCCGTATGTGTTCACGCATCAGGGCGCGGGCTGGATGCGGGGCGACGAGTGGACCACGGCCGGCCATTGGCGCGCCGTACGCTATCCGGCCAAGGCAGCGCAGGCGCGTTTGCCGCATATCGACGGCGGCGTCGACCGCGGGCGCGCGCGCGCGGAGATCGCCGATTACTTCCGTGACGGCTGGGACCGCGAGCGCATCGCAGCGCGATGGCAGCCGTTGCGCGACTGGGCCGCGCGCCACAAGGTGCGGATACACTGCGGCGAGTTTGGAGTGATCCGCGACGGCGTGGACCCGGCGTCGCGCTATCGCTGGATCGGCGATGTACGCGCACTGGCTCAGGCCGAAGGCTGGGGCTGGTCGGTGTGGAACTACGCCGACGATTTCGGCCTGACCGCTCACAGCAACACCACCGGCGCGTCGCGCGGGATGCTGGAGCCGGCTGCGCTGCAGGCGCTCGGTCTGGGCGCGCGGAACGGCGCAGTGGGGCGAGGCAATTCCGCCGCTGCACACGTTGGCGCGGCCGGCGGCGATGAAGCCAAGACCGATTACAGGCAGCGTGCGCGATGAACGCCACAACCGAGCCTCGACCAAGTCTGCCCCGATCCCGTTTACTGCGGGCACATCAGCCGCAGCCAAACCTGCAGGCAGCCGCGGCGGTGCTGACCGCGCTGGCGCTCCTTGCCTACCTGGTCCTGTCGCCGGCGCTGCTGACCGTGCTGGGCATTCCCTACGACGCGCCCTACGGCCCGTTCTGGTTCAAGCTGCATCCCGGCGATTACCCCTTGCTGATGGCCCTGGCCTGCTCGCTGGCCGCCTGCGGCAACCCCTTGGTCGAAGGTCTGCGACGACTGCGCGCGCAGCCGTTGCTGGCTGCTTACCTGGCGGCCGTTGTGCTTGCCTTCGCGTATTCGCTGCTGCGCCACGGGCCGTCGGGCTCAGCGTTCTTCATCGATACGCTGATGATGCCGGCGGTCGCCGCGCTGGTGCTGGTCGCGCTGGGCGACGCGCGCCTGCGCGGGCTGTGTCGGCTGCTGTTGGCGGCGGTCGTGGCCAACGCCGTTATCGGTCTGGTCGAGGTAGCGCTGCAGCGGCACGTGGTGCCGTACACCGTGGCCGGCGGCGTGGCGGTGATCGAGGACAAGTTCCGCGCCACCGCCTTGCTCGGTCATCCGCTGGAGAACGCGCTGCTGACCAGCGTCGCCCTTCTGGCCGCGCTGGACCTGCCACTGCCTTCGCTGCGGCGCTGGGCGCTGTGCGGCTTGCTGGTGCTGGCGCTGCTGGCGTTCGGCGGCCGAGCCAGCTTTCTGCTCAGCGCGTCGGCGCTGTTGGTGCAGGCGGTGCTACGTGCGCGCGCCGGCCTGCGCGCCGGCCGCTACGGTTACCTGCACATTGTCGGCGCGCTACTGGTGGGTCTGATCGCCGCACCGGCGGCCGCGGCCGCGGTGTGGAAGAGCGGCCTGGGCGCGCGCATCTTCCAGGGCCTGTATCTGGACGACAGTGCGTCGGTGCGGCTGCGTATCTTCGAGGTGTTCGACCATCTCGACGGCTACGACCTGCTGTTCGGCATCGCTCCGCAACAGATCCAGGAACTGGCGCTGCGCATCGGTCTGTCGCAGAACCTGGAGGCGATCGAGAACTTCTGGCTGTTCATGCTATTGCTACTCGGCGTGTTCGGATTCCTCGTCTTCGCTGCTGGCCTAGGTGCCGGCCTGTACTGGCTGTGGCGCTGCGCGGGCAGTGGGGCTCGCTGGGCCTTGCTGGTGTTCCTGATCACCGCCTCAACGACCAACTCGCTGGCCTCAAAGACCAGCGCGCTAGTCTTGCTGTTCGCGCTGCTGTGCTGTCTGCGCGCCTATCGCGGCTGGCGTCCCCCACCGCCGCAAGCGTGGCCGGTGCCGCCGCGCCGCATCGGCATGCGTACCGGAGCGATCGCGTGACTCGAACGTCCGTCACCAACGCCTGTCGCGGCTGTAAACAGCTGCCGTCGCAGCCGCACCGGGTACTGCACTTGATCAATGGAGAGCACTACGCCGGCGCAGAGCGGGTGCAGGATCTGCTCGCTCAACAACTGCCGCACTTTGGCTGGAACGTGGATTTCGCCTGCCTCAAGCCCGGCGCGTTCGAGCGCGAACGCAGCGCCCGCGGCAGCCGCATCGTCAACGTGCCGATGCATTCGCGCCTGGATATGGGGCCGTCGCGCGAGATCGCCGACCTTCTAGAGCGCGGCGGCTACGCTATGCTGCACACCCACACCGTGCGCTCGCTATTGGTCGGCCGCTTCGCCGCGCGGCTCGCGCGCCTGCCGCTGCTTCACCACGTGCATAGTCGCACCGACCGCGACACCGAAAGCGCGCTGCGCAATCGAGTCAACAGCGCGATCCAGCGCTTCGGCGCGGGCGGCGCCGCGCGCCTGATTGCGGTCTCCCACGGCACCGCGCATTACCTGCGCGGACTAGGCTATGACGACGAGGTGCTGCGCGTAGTGCCCAACGGCGTGCCGGTGCATCTGGGGCCGCGGCCGTGGATCGCGCCGCAAGGGGACTGGACGCTCGGTATGGTCGCGCTGTTCCGGCCGCGCAAGGGCGTGGAAATCCTGATCGATGCGCTGGCGCAGTTGCGCCAACAGGGTAGGGCGGTGCGCCTGCGTGCGATCGGCGGCTTCGAAAGTGAGGTCTATCGCCAGCGCGTGCTGGCCCACGCTGAGGCGCGCGGCGTGGCCGCGCAGGTCGAGTGGACCGGCTTCACCCGCGAGGTCGCGACCGAACTGACCCGGATCGATATTTTCGCCTTGCCGAGCCTCTATGGAGAAGGCTTGCCGATGGTGCTGATCGAAGCGCTGGCACTGGGCTTGCCGGTAGTGGCCACCGCCAACGAGGGCATTCCCGAAGTGCTCGCCGACGGCCGCGCCGGAGCGCTAGTGCCGCCGGGTGATGCGACCGCGCTGGCGGCGGCCATAGCCGGATTGATGGATGATCCCGAGCGCGCCGCCGTACTGGCCGGCCGCGGACTGCAACGCCAGCGCGAGCATTATTCGGACGTGGCGATGGCGCGGCAGGTGGCGGCGGTGTACGAGGAAGTGTTCCAGCAGGCGCAGCGATGAGCGCGGCCACGCAGGGGCAGACGCCTGGTGCCGCGGCGCGGCGGGTGTCCGGCCTACTCGAGCGCTTGCGCATTGTCCGCGACGAGATGCAGTACCGGAGCTTGCTGCAGCGTCTGGCCGACCCTGCCGGTACGACCGTGCTGTCGTTCTTCAACCAGCACGCCTTCAATCTGGCCTGGACCGATCCGGACTTCGCCGAAGACCTGCGCCGCAGCGACGTGCTGCTGCGCGACGGCGTCGGCATCGCTGCTTGCCTGCGCCTGCTGGCGCGTGATCCGGGCCTGAATGCCAACGGCACCGACCTGATTCCGCAATTGCTGGCGGCGTTTGGCGGGCGTCGCGCCGTCTTGATCGGTACCCGCGAGCCGTACCTGCAGCGTGCATCGCACCGCCTGCGCGAGGACTATGGCATCGATGTGACCTGCGCCCTGGACGGCTTCGGTGAGGCTTCATGCTATCTCGAAGCGGTCGCGCGCGAGCGGCCGGAACTGGTCGTGCTGGCGATGGGCATGCCCAAGCAGGAGCGCGTCGCCGCGGATCTGGCGCAATGGGCGCACAGCGCCGGGCAGCGGTTGCTGATCATCAACGGCGGCGCGATCGCGGATTTCATTGCCGGCCGGGTCGCCCGCGCACCCGCATGGATGCGGCGCGCTCGGCTGGAATGGTTGTACCGGCTCGGCCGCGAGCCGCGTCGGTTGTGGCGGCGCTACCTGCTCGGCGGCGTCGCATTCGGCGCGCGCGCCTTGCGCTTGGCCGCGGATCCGCCGCGGTCGGCGCCCGGCGTCGCCCCGTCAATCGAAGGATCGTCTATGAAAGCCGATACACCGGCCCTGTTCGGTATCGAGGATGCGCGCGTGGTGCAATTGGTGCAGAGGCTCGACGCGAGTGCGAGCGCGGGAGGCGGCCGCATCGTCCAGTTCGTCGCCGCGCGCGTGGGTGAGGGGACGACCGCGCTGGCACACAGCTACGCGGCGGCCTCGGCGCAACTGCGTAAGCGTCGGGTTCTGCTCTTGTCGGACGAGGTCGAGGACGAAACCGTCTGCTTCCCGCAAGCCGGCGCGCTGGCCGCACCCGGTCTGGCGCTGGCCCGACTGACCCACCCGCAGCGAGATTTTCGCGACAACTATGCCGCGCTGGACGACGCCGCGGCCTGGCACGCGCTGGCGAGCGGCTTCGACGAAGTCGTGCTTGACGCGCAGGCCCCTTATGCGCTGGCCGCGGCCAAGCACGCCGCCGGGGTGGTAGTAGTGGTCGAGGCCGAGGCCACTCGTGCCGCACAGGTGCGCGCGCTGCTCGACGAATTGGCCGCGATCGATGCGCGGGTGATCGGAATTGTCCTCAACAAATACCGTTCCCATCTGCCACATGCACTGTACGAGCGACTGTGAACCTATCGCCGCGCCGGTGCGCGCGGCGATCCTGTTGCCTGCTGGGCGCAGCCGCGTCTGGCAGGAACGCGTTGCGTTGGCCCTGTCCGGGTTGGCGGACGTGCAATGCCGAATCGTGCGGGTGCGCGCCGCGCGCTACGACGAAGATGCGCAGTGGCGGCGGCTGGCCGCGGAGCAGCCGGAGCTGCAGGAGCTGCGAGTCGACGACGAAAGCGAGGCGGCCGAGGTCGACGAAGACGCCTGGGATGCGGTGATCGATCTGGCCGGGATCGGCGATGCGGCACCGTGGCGCGCGCGCAGCCGCCAGGGCGTATGGCAGCCGCTCGACACGCAGGGCCTGCATCTGGCTGCACCTTACGCCGTACATGCCTCGATCGTGTCGGGCCGAGGCGGCGAGCTGGCGCTGGTGCGCGACGGCGCTGTGGTGCTCGATTGGATGCGCTACTACGCCGATCCGCACTATCTGCGCGTGCTCGGTCACGCCTACCTGCGTGTGGTCCACCTGCTGGCGGCGAACTTGCTGGAACTCGCCCATGGCGATGGCGAACTGGCGACTGAGGCCTTCGTGCCCGTCGCAGCGTCGCTGCGCTGGCGCCGCGTGCTGGCCGGCCTGCGCGGGCGCTGGCGTTCGCAACTTCGCCGGCTGCGCAGCCAATGGTTGAGCGAGAGTTGGATGATCGGGGTCGTCGATGCACCGATAGAACGAGTGCTCGATAGCACTTTCGCCCAACGTATTCGCTGGCTCGGCGGGCGCGACGCAGCCCATTACCGCGCCGATCCGTTCGGGCTGCCGGGCGACGACCGCCTGTTGTACTGCGAGACTTATGACTACCGCGACGGCGTCGGCCGGCTGGAACTGCTGCGGCTGGACGCCGACGGCAGGGTTGCGCGGGCCGACCCGGCCGGACCGCAGCGGCCCGGTCATGTGTCCTATCCGTATGTGTTTGAACACGGCGGCCGCGTGTACGCAATTCCGGAAACCGCGCAGCGACGCTGCTGCGAACTGTACGAGATCGATGCTGGCGGCCACTGGCGCTTCGTCGCGACCCTGCTCGACGACGTGGCGGTCGCCGACGCCAGCCTGTTTAGATGGGAGGGCCGCTTCTGGTTGGCCTATACCGACTTGTCCTGGGGCGCGTTCGACAATCTCTGCCTGAGCTATGCCGACGAGTTGCGCGGCCCCTGGCGCCGGCACGCGCGCCATCCGGTCAAACTCGACCACCGCAGTTCGCGCCCCGCCGGCACGCCGTTTTTCCACGACGGCGAGCTGTACCGGCCGGCGCAGGACTGCGGTAGCGGTTACGGCGAGGCGGTCGCGCTCAACCGGGTGCGCCTGTGCACGCCGCATCTCTATCGCGAGGAGGTCGTGGGCCAGTGCAGGCCGGATCCGTGCGGGCGCAATCCGCACGGGCTGCACACCGTCTCAGCCTGGGGTGGGAGCACCTTGGTCGACGGCAAGCGCTACGTGTTCAATCTGTACGAATTGGGACGCAAGCTGAGCCGCCGCTGCATCGCGCCGGTGAAGGCGGTGGGTGGATGAGCGCCGTGCGTTCGGTAGTGCTGTACATACCGCAGCTCAAGTTGGGCGGGGCCGAGATCTCGATGCTGCGGTTAGCGCAGGGCCTGCAGGCGCGCGGCATCGCGGTGGCTCTGGCGGTGCACCGGGCCGACCCGGCGGCGCAGGCGTTGGCCGGCGGCGTCGAACTGCTGTCGCTCGACGCCGACCGTACCCTGGCAGTGCCGGGCAGGTTGGCGCGGCTGCTGCGCCGGCGGCGTCCCGATGTAATGGTTTCGGCGCTGACCCACAGCAACATTGTCGCCGTGCTGGCGGCCCGCGGCACCGCGGTGCGTACGGTGCTCACCGAGCACGCGCCGATCGACTCGATGCGTAGACTCGATCGTTCGTCCCGCTATCGCGCGACCTTGGCGCTGATGCCGTGGGTCTACCGTTTCGGCGACGCCATCGTGGCCGTTTCCGAAGGCGTGCGCGCGGATATCGCCGCGCACCTTCACCGGGATCAGCGTCGGCGCGTTCATATCATCGCCAATCCGGTGCTGCCGAAGGACTGGCGCGAACGCGCCGACGCGCCGCTGGACGACGAGGGCTATGGCGCCGACGACGAGCCCGTGGTGCTGTCGGTCGGGCGTCTGAGCGAGGAGAAGAACGTCGCTGGCCTGATCCACGCGTTCGCGCGCCTGCGCGCATCGATGCGGCTGCGGCTTGTTGTCGTCGGCGATGGCCCCCAACGGCCGGCGTTACAGGCACTGGTCGACGAACTCGGCCTGGGGCCGGCCGTGCGCTTGCTAGGCCAACGCGACAACCCGTATCCCTACATGCGACGTGCGCGCGTGTTCGCGCTGGCCTCGCAGTTCGAAGGCTTCGGCAACGTGCTGATCGAGGCCATGGCCTGCGGCGCGCCGGTGGTCAGCACCGACTGCCCGGTTGGGCCGCGCGAAGTGCTGGCCGGCGGCCGCTACGGCCTATTGGTGCCGCCCGACGATTCCGGCGCATTGGCCGAGGCGATCGAAAGGCAGGTGCGCCACTGCGACCCACAGGTCGTGGCTGCCGCGCGCGAGTATGCGCTGCAGTTCACCGTCGAGCGCAGCGCCGCGCGCTACCTGCAACTGTTCGAGCGGTTGCTCGACGACGCCGCGCCGCGCCGCTAAGACGCTTCGGCGCCGCCGCGCGCGCGAAGAGCCAACAGCCGCTCCTTCAGTTGCGGCCGCCGCGCCAGCCAGGTGCGCGCGTGATGCAGCAGCCGCGCACGAAGGCTGTGCGGCCAGCCGCGCCACGACAGCGCCCGCACCGATTCGTACAGATCCAGGCGATCGGGCTGGAACCCGCGCTTGTAGGCGTAATCGCCGATGGTGAAATCGAAACGGCGCACACCCTGCGCGTGCAGCGCGGCCATGGTGCGTTCGATCACCAGACGCCCGGGCGAACAGTTGCGCCATTCGCCGGCCGCGTTGCCGATCCGGATCATCGCGTATTCGTCGCCGTGGCGAACGCCGAGCAGGGCGGCGACGATCTCTTCGCCGGCGACCAGCGCGGTCAGTACGGTCTCGCCGCCGGACAGCCCTTGCGTGAGCAAGTCGCGGTAGAACTCGCGATAGCCCGGCTCGTCCAACAAGTAGGCCCAGCCCTTGCCGCGGATCGCTTCGCGCTGCAGCGCCTCTAGCGCGTCCATGACCTGCATTGCCCGCCCGACGTCCTCGATGCGCTCCCAGCGCGCCTGCGGATGGCGTGAGAACACTCGCCAGGAGCGTTCCAGCTCCTTGCGGTGGGTCTTTTCGCGGCTGAAGCGCCAGGCGTCGAAGTCCTCGCCGACGCTGACCGGATTGCCGAACAAGGCGCTGGGACGCGTGCCCTGCAACTGCAGCAGCGGATTACGGCGTTCGCCGACGTGACCGGGCATCTTCTCCAGCGACCACAGGTCTGCGGCGGGCAGCGCGCGGCGCAACGCGGCGAACAACGCCCGCATCTCGGCCGGATCCTCGGGGCAATCGGGCGCGCAGACAGGCGCGACGTAGTCGCTCACACCCGCATCAGCGAAGCTGATGCAGCGCAGGCGGCCGCGGCGCTCACGCACCAGCGGCAGTGCTAATAACGGTCGGCCGTCTTCGCTGCGTTCGATGCTGACCAGCAGGGGCTCGCGCCCAGCCTGCGCGCCTAGCGTCGCGTACCAAGCCTGCAGCCAGCGCGCTCGCTGGAACAGGCCGATCACGGCGCCGTCGCGTTCCCACGCGTGCCAGCGCGCCAGCGCGGGAGCGAGTTCGCGCTCGACCGTCACACGGTAATGGTCGGGATCGCGGCTATCGGCCGGGCTCATGCGCCTTGACCGTCGCGTTGGCCTTCGTTCTGGGGCGTGCCCAGGTCGAGGATCGCGCCGGGTCGGTCCGGATCGAGCCGGAAATCGATCGGTCGCGCCGCGCGGCGCTGTCCTTCGAGGCGGCCGGTGCGGCGCCACAGTGCCTGCAACGCAGCCTTGGCGTAGAACGACGGCCCGTCGAGTCTGCGCGAACGCGGGGCCCGCCCGTAGTGGTTGCGCAGGATGCCGTTGGCCACGTTGATCATGTGGCTGCGGCGGATGGGCTGGGTCCAATACTCCAATGTCATCGACACGTTGAGGCTGTCGTGGTTCTCGATCCGATGCGGTGAGTTCAGCGGCCAGAACACGCCCTGGCCTGGCTCCAGGTCGAGCACGACCGCCTCGCGGTCGAATTCGGGCCGGTATTCCAGCCCGACTTCAAGCTGGCTCAGGGCGATGTTCTCCAACCCCTGCTCGCTCAAGAACGGCAGTCGCGGCGGATAGATGTAGATGCGCTTGCGTCCGTGTAGCTGCAGCAGGCCCTGGCCCGGCAGGTCGGCGTGGTAATACACCTGCGCCCCCGGCGAGGACACCAGCACGCCGAGGCGGTGACCGTAACTCGAAACCGGCGGCGCCAGCGCGCCGGCCTCGGCGAACAGGCCGCGCATGACCGCGTCCAGGCCGGGATCCAGCGCGTGCCCGTCGCGGAGGTTGAGCCACAGCCGGCCGCATTCGATCGCGTCGAGCACGCGCGCGCCGTCGAGTCCGCCGAAGTCGCCTTCGCGCCACACCCGCCGTCCTTCTGGACCTTGCTCGCCCATGTGCACGATCGAGTAACTACGGCGCGGGTAGCGGTCAATCAGACCGGCGACCGCCGGCAGGGCAAAGCGCGGATCGGCATGCAGGCGATGCTGGAACAGCAGCGGTGCCTGTTGCCATTGCGTGGGCGAATGCGGGGTCAGGGCGCTCAAAGCGCCGGGTGCGATGCGGTCCATGGCAAAAATCATCGAGACGGGAAGGGAAGACGGGCGCACAGTCCGCGCAGGTGGCGGCGATAGCACAGCGCCAGCGCGGCAGCGTAGACGGCGCCGCCGAACGCGGTGGCGTAGATCAGCGCCGGCCATCCGGCCAGCGGTGGCAGCAACGCCAGCGCTGCCGACATCGCCGCGCTGGCCGCGACGATGCGCGCCAGATGCGCGGCCGGCAGCGGCATGCCCAGGCGACGTACCGCAAGGAAGAATGACAGCAAGGCGCCGACCGTCACCGCCGCCAGTGCGCCCCAGGCCGCGCCGGCCAGTCCCAGCGCGCGCAGACCGAGCACGGCGCCCGCCAGGAACAGCGCGGTTTCCATCGCATCAATGGCCAGCGTCCAGCCAGTCTTGCGGGCTAGCAGGAAGGCCTGGTTGGCGAAATGGTTGCGAAGGTTCTTGACTAGGCCGGCCAGGGTGGCGATGGGCAGGATGACGATGGTATCGGCGACGTACGGCGTCGATACCGCCAGTTGCGACAGGGGTGTCGACAGCGCGACGAGCCCGGCTGCGCTAGGCAGCAGCACGGCGCACAAGAGCGCGCCGTTGTCGGCCAGTTGCCGCAGCGCGCGGTCCTGCTCCCCGCGCGCTTCCAGGCGCAAAGCGATAGGGAAGGCGGCGGCGGTCACCAGCATCGCGGCGAAGGCGCAGGCGCGCTGGCCCAAGGTCCAGCCGGCGGCGAACAGGCCGACCGCAGCCAGGCCGAGCTCGTGCTCGACCACGAAGCGAATGCCGTTGCCAGGCACCCACGCCAGCATTCCGCTCAGGGCTAACGGCAGTCCGTACCACGCGACCGACCGCAACAGATCGCGGTCGGCTCGCTGCAGGTGCCAGCGCAGGCGCAGGCGCAACAGCACGAAAAGGAGGGAGGCGCTCTGCGCGACCGCATAGGCTCCCAGCACCTGCAAGGGGCCGATCCGAGCCTCGCCGTCGCGGACCAGGTGCGCCCACAGCCAGCCCAGCGCCAAGCCGCCGATCGGACCGCCGCATTGCAGTGCGGTGTAGGCGAGGATGTCGTTGCTGGCCTTGGTCCGTTCGGCCAAGTGGCTGCAGTACGAGCGGGTGAGTGCAAAAGCGAACAGCACTGTAAATGCAACCGCCCCAGGCGGCGTGCCGGCGACATAACGCAGCATCAACGCTAGCACCGACCCTTGCAGCGCAAGATTGGCGATCAGCACCCAGCTCTCGACCACGTCTATGCGCTCGCGCACCGCAGCGTCGCTGCCGGGAAGAAAGCGCAACAAGTAGTACGACCAAAACGCCAGGAACAGTAGGTACATCGCCTCCTGCGCGGCCAGCGCCAGCGTGAACGCGCCGAACTCACCTGGATCCAGCCAGTGTGTCCACAACACGATCGCCACCAGCTGCGCGAGTGGTCCGAGCAGTTGGGCCGGCAGGTAAAGCGCGGTCTGACGGATCAGCACCCTCAGCTACCGAACTGCGCTGCGCCGGACGCTGAGGTCCGCATCGTTGCCGCTTGGGTGCCGACGTGCGTCATCGTTCAGTCGGTTCATTCAGAAATTCGCGGCAATTAAATTGATAAGCATCACAAAACGATGCGTGACGCATACTCCCACGCAATGCTGCGTAGTCACAAGCATCGCCTAGCAGGAAGACCGAACGGCTTCAGATAGCGGGGATTTTTCTTGACGTTCCCTTCACGACGGACGACGGATCTCTGCGAGACCGATGAAGCCGAACAGCGCGCAGATGCGCCTCATGTGCTGGTCTGTGGCGGCGCTGGTTATGTTGGAGCGCATGCGGCTTACGCCCTGGCGCAGCGTGGCTTCCGGGTCAGCGTGCTCGATAACCTCAGCACCGGCCATCGCCAAGCCTTGCGCTGGGGGCGCTGGATCGATGCGGACCTGCTCAAACCCGAGAGCCTGGAAGCCGCCTTCGCTGAACCGGTCGACGCGGTCATGCACTTTTGCGCGCGCTCGCTGGTTAGCGAATCGATGGCACAACCTTACGACTATTACCTCAACAACGTCGTCGGCAGCCTGAATCTTCTGCGTGCGATGCGCGCCCACGGTGTTGGCCGCCTGGTGTTCTCGTCCTCGGCCGCGGTTTTCGGCCAGCCGATGAGCGAACGCATTGACGAGGCGCATCCCAAGGCGCCGATCAATCCCTATGGCGCCAGCAAGCTGATGGTCGAGCGCATCCTCGCCGATGCCGCGCATGCCTACGGACTTCGGTCAGTATCGTTGCGCTACTTCAACGCCGCCGGCGCCGCTTTTGATGCGGGCATCGGAGAGTCGCACACCCCCGAAACCCACCTGATCCCTAACGTGCTGCGCGCGGCACTGGGCCAGGGCGACCCGCTGCAGGTGTACGGCGACGACTACGACACCGTCGATGGCACGTGCGTGCGCGATTATGTGCATGTGCTCGACCTCGCCGATGCGCACATCCGTGCGCTGGCGTGGATGGACGCACAGCCCGGTGCGCACTGCTTCAATCTCGGTAACGGCACCGGCTTCAGCGTGCTCGAGATTGTTCGCGCTGCGGCGTGGGTGAGCGGTCGCGAGATCGACTGCCAGGTGGCGCCGCGTCGCCAGGGAGATCCGGCGGTGTTAGTTGCTTCAAGCGCGGCGGCGCGTGAACACTTGGGCTGGGTACCGCGGCATACCGCAATCGAGGACATCATCGAGAGCGCCTGGCGCTGGCACACATCGCCAAGTTACTGATCAAGTTGCTGATGAGGTCTCGCGAGAAATGAAATAAAACAATATCGCGAAGGCGATTTTACAAGATGGGCGTGTCGGCGCCACTCAGTGCGACAGGCGAAAGTAACGTGCTTGTAAATTTTGTAGGCCGACGCGTGGCGAAAAAAAGCCGCCGCCTTTCGGGCGACGGCTTTGTGTTCCGGCGATATCGCCATGGCCTGATCAGCGATGTTGCCGGCGGTAACCCATGCGCCCAGCGAAGAACGCCAGCAGTCCACCCAGCACGAGCACGACCAAGCTGCTCCAGGCCGCCTTCGACACGCCTTCGGACGCGGACTGCGCCGCTTCGCGGGCCTTTTGCCCGGCCTGCGCCTTGAGCTGTTCGTACTTGGCCATCGCCTGATCGTAGGTCTGAGCGTAGCGATCGGCGGTGACGCGCGCCTGCTCCAGCGGCTGACCGGTGCGCGCGGCGATCAGATGGGCCAAAGCGTCCTTGTCGGCAGCGGCCAGGGCCGGCGCGCCGCGTTCGCGCACTTGCGCGAACCAGTCGCTCAACTCGGCGTTCGCAGCCTGCGGATCGAGCGCGGCGTCCTCAGCGACCGCCTTGGCGTCGCCGAGGCTGCGCTGCGCGTCCTGGCGAAGACGCTGCGGATCCAGCTCCGCCTTGCCGGTCTGGCGCAGGGCGGTGTCGAGCTCGCGCTTGAGGTCGTCCCAATCCAGGTCGATGCCGTTCTCGCGCAACTGCGCCTGCACGCTGGACGCCAGTTGCGGCGCCGCTGCGGCGGCGCCCTGGCCGGCCAGACTCAAGCCCTTGCCGACGGTGTTGGCGGCCGCTCCGGCCAGGCTGCTGGCCAACGAAGCCAGCAGCCAGACCGTCGCCAGCGTGGTGGCCGCCCAGGCAAGTACGCCATGCAGGGCGCCCTGGCTCGGCGCCGAGCGGCCGGCGATAAAAGCGCCGGCGAAAATCGCCAGCAGCGTGGTGCCGGTCAGCCAGACTCCGGTGCCGGTTCCGAAGCCGGCCAGGGGATGCGCATCGCCCATGGGGTCCAGCGCGGAGGCGCCGATCGCGGTGCCGAGCACGCTCAGCACCAGGTAGACGATCAGCGAAATCAGGCCGCCGGCAAAAACGGCGCCCCAGGAGATGCGCGCGGCGCGCGGATCGATGGGAAGGGTGGTCATGGAATACCTCGAAAATACCGTGGGGGCAGGCTTGAACGGCTAACGTCGGCCGGATCGAATCGCAGTCGCGTCGCGGGCCGTTCATCCTGTGCGATCAGTCTGCGCAGGACGGCGCTGCGCAGCGCCGTTCAAATGCACTACCGACCCTGGTGCATTCGTCTCATCCGGCAATCACGGCGTCTACACGATGATCGCCGCACCCCCGAGCACGCGACTGTCCATGAACGACCCCGTCCTGCAACGCCAGACCGACCGCCAGCAGTTGCAGCAGATCATTCGTGGTCTAAGCGACGGCGTGATCCTGATCGAGCCCGATCAACTCATCGTCTGGGCCAACGACGCCGCCTTGAAGATGCATGGCGTGGAAGCGCTCGACGGCCTGGGCGCGACCGTCAGCGAGTATCGGGACCGCTATCAACTGCGCTATCGCAACCATCACCGCTTGGGCGAGGGCAGCTATCCGATCGACCGCGTAGTGGCCGGAGAGGCCTTCAGCGACGTGGTGGTCGAAGTGGTGCCGGTCGCCGACGAGGACGCGCGCTGGGTCCATCGTGTGCGCAGCCTGGTGCTGACCGATGCCGATGGAGCGCCGGACTGCCTGGTGCTGATTTTGGCCGACGCCACCGATTGGGCGAGCGCGGAACAGCGTTTCGAGAAAACCTTCAACGCCAATCCGTCGCCCGCGGTGATTTGCCGGCTCGGCGATCTGCGCTATATCAAGGTGAATCAGGGCTTCCTGGAGATGACCGGCCACGAGCGCGATCGAGTGATCGGCCGTTCGGTGTACGAGTTGGATGTGCTCGAGGGTGCGCAGAATCGGGAGTTGGCGGTTCAGCGGCTGGGGGAAGGCGCGACGATCCCACAGATGGAGGCGGAACTGAGCCTTCCGGAGGGAGGGAGCAAGTTGGTTATCGTGGCGGGACAGCCGATCGAAGTGGGCGAGGAAGCCTGCATGCTGTTTACCTTCATGGACCTGGAACCGCGCCGAAAGGCCGAGGTTGCGCTGCGCCAGAGCGAGGAACGCTTCGCCAAAGCCTTCAAGCTGACCCCGGTACCTACCCTGGTATGCAGCGCAGACCGCTTGGCGATCCTGGAAACCAACGAGGCCTTTTCCATGGCGACGGGCTACGGCGCCGAAGACGTGATCGGCAAGACGCTCGCAGGTTCGGGCTTGTTCGAACTCACCGCCGATGCGCTGCAAGTAGGCAGCGCGCTGACCAAAAAGACCGGCTTGCAGAACCTCGAATTCCGCATCGCGCGAAAAGACGGCAGTGCGTTGGACTGCCTCGTGTCGGCCGAGACCGTCAGCATCCATGGCGCCGAATGCTATCTGCTCGTGCTGATGGACATAAGCGATCGAAAACGCAACGAGCTGGAACTGGTGAGCGCGATCGAAACGGTGATGCAGGACGCGTCGTGGTTCAGCCAGACCCTGATCGAAAAACTGGCGAACGTGCGGCGAAGCGGCGCGACGGGAGCCAAGCAGACCGAACTGGGCGAGTTGACGGCTCGCGAGCGCGACGTCCTGGGTCTGATCTGCGAAGGCCTGGCCGACAAGGAGGTTGCCGCGCGTTTGGGCTTGGCGCCGAACACCGTGCGCAATCATGTCGCTGCCCTGTATTCGAAGCTGGGCGTCCACAGCAGAAGCGAAGCGATCGTATGGGCGCGCGAGCGCGGATTCTTCGGCAACGCCAGTGGGTCGCCCGGCCGGGCCAAGAAACGCACTCCTCGCTCGTAACCGCGCAAACGCACTAGCTTCTCTAGTGCATTCATGGCTGTCGCGGAAGTCCATCCGATCGCATATTGGCGTCGGCCCTGGACGTCGCCGACACCGGGGCCTCACTCCCCACTCAGAGGTGCCGCATGGACAAGAATCGTATCGAAGGCGTGGCGAAGCAGGTCAAGGGATCGGTCAAGGAAGCGATCGGCAAGATGACCGGAGATAAACGGATCGAATTGGAAGGCATGGCTGAGAAAAACCTCGGGAAGGCCCAGGCCAAGTCCGGCGAGCTGGCCGACAAGGTGCGCGACAAGCTGGAAAAGTAAGAGGGAGAGGGGCTGCCTGAAAGCCATCTACGGCGCGTCCTTAAAGGCGCGCCCTTGGCGGTCTCTAGTCTCCAGGGACGGTTTGGTCCATAACGACGCGCCTTGTTAGTGCGCCCACAGTGTGGGACGTGTAGCTAGTGACACTAGGAGCCTTGCTCCTCTTTACCTCGCCCCCCCTGTGTGTCGCAGCGAGCGGCTACCAGGCGCTCTTCAGCGCTGACGAGAGTTGCCGGGTGTGTGTACAAGAGGATCGGTCTGCTATAGGACCCGCGGCGATGCAGTGCCTGAGAGGAGTTCAGCAGGGTAAAAAAGTGATTGCGCCCGGTTCGTGCAGAAAATAAGGCGTAGTATGGATTTCTCTGCAAGGCAGACCCTGCGGCCCATGCGATGGAAGATCGGGAAAATCAGGGAATCGATTATCGATTGACGCATGCCGTTGGCGAAAGTGCGGATGCAGTAGCGATAGCCAAGGCAGTTGCATCCATTTGGTACGAGTTCGAGGCGGCATTGCGGCCCATTGTCGGGCCAATCGCCGTCACTGCGCTGTACAGACGCAGCCTGAATCTGGCGAGCGCGGCCACTCCTGGGTTAAGTCAGGTGTCGACTTCTTCTGCGGAGGGAAACGACATCGATGGACTTCGCGAATACCTCATGCAATGCAGCGCAGCCGATGCATTGGCGAGCGGAAGCAATTTTCTGCGCACCTTCCATGAGCTGCTCGCCAGTCTGATCGGTCCTTCGTTGGCCCAGCGACTCTTACGCACCGTGCCGACGGCCCCCCTCAGTGACATACCGCCGCAGGACGCCGCCCCATGAACAGCAAAGTGACCATCGCCCGTCTGGCCACCGGGGTCCCAGGCCTGGACACCGTCTTGGGCGGCGGCTTGCCCGAGTACTCCTTCAATCTCATCGCAGGCCCTCCCGGATGCGGAAAAACGACGCTTGCGCATCAGATCATGTTCGCCTTGGCGACGCCGCAACGTCCGGCGTTGTATTTCACGGTTCTGGGCGAGCCCCCGCTAAAGATGCTTCGCTATCAGCAGCAGTTCGAATTCTTCGACGACACGGCGATCAATCGCTCGGTGCGGTTCGTTAACCTTGGCGAAGAGATCCAGGCCGGAAGTCTTGATCGGGTATTGCAACGCATCGAAGCCGAGGTGGCGAAATCCGGTCCCGCCCTTGTTTTTGTTGATTCGTTCCGTTCCGTGATGCTCGCGGGCGTTTCGGCGGGCGATCGGCTCGGCGATTTGCAGCACTTCGTCCAGCAGTTGGGGATCGCGATGACCAGTTGGCAGGCGACTACCTTTCTGATCGGGGAGTACTTCAACGACAGTGAGGCCAACCCAGTGTTCACCGTGGCCGATGGATTGATCTGGTTGCGGCAAAGCGTGCAGCGCAACTCGATGGTGCGGAAAATGGAAGTGCTGAAGATGCGCGGCCAGGCCATCTTGCCGGGGCTGCATACTTTCCGCATCGGCCCGCAGGGCATCGAAGTATTCGCGCCCGCCCGGATCGCGGTAGCGGCTATGGGCCTGGCTGCCGGCGCCAAGCCGCGGCTGGGGATGGGCAACGCCACTTTGGACGAAATGCTCGGAGGCGGCTTGCCCCAGGGGTACTCGCTGCTCGTCGCGGGTCCATCCGGCTCGGGAAAGAGCATCTTGGCCTCCGCGTTCCTGAGCGAGGGGGATCGCGCGGGAGAGCGGGGCGTGATTGCCGTGTTCGAGCAGCAGCCCAACCGTGGCCGCAACGAACGGCTGACCGAATTGATTGAGACAGGGCGCGTCGGCCTAGTCGATAGCCGCGCCAGCGACCTGTCCATAGACGAGGTGATTCTGCTGTTGCTCAAGGAGGTGGAGCGTCTCGGCGCCACTCGGGTGGTCATTGATTCGCTGTCGGCGTTCGAACTGGCGTTGGCGCCGACTTTCCGCGAGGATTTCCGTCAGTCTCTGGCGCGCCTGGTTTCCGCGATGGCCCATGCCGGCGTGAGCCTGCTGATGACGTCGGAATTGGAGGATCGCTACACCGACTTGCGCTTCAGCCCCTACGGCACCGCGTTCCTGACCGACGCCATCATCGTGCAGCGCTATATCGAGATCGATAGTCGACTGTTGCGGGTCATTGCGGTAGTCAAAGTTCGGGCCAGCCCCCATTCGAACGATTTGCGGCTGTATGAAATTGACATCGATGGTCTACGGATTTCCGGACGGCTGGACGATCGCGAAGGCCTTCTGGGCGGACGGCCCACCCGCAAAGCCGGGACTCGCGATACTTGCGATGACGGACGTGGCTAGATTCGGATCCGGGCCCCATCGCCGCGGCAACCGCAGAATGGTTCGAGGCAGGGGGGCTTGCCAGCAGTCAAAGGCGCAGAAGATCGAGAGGCTTCTGGCGGCTCGGATTCACCAAAGTGGCGCGAACGCGCATGTCCCTGGCAGCACGGACCCAGCCGATCTGGTGCAGGTCAATGAGCAGCTCATCATCGCCGCTCTGCAAGCACGCCAGGAGTCCGAAGCCGCCACCCACAAACTCGACGAGGCGGTTCGGTCGGTGGGCATGGATTCCCTTACCTCGCTGCCCAATCGCGAGCGCCTATCGGAGCGTTTCCGCACTGCTATAGCGAACTCCCGTCGTTATGGCGAGTTCGTCGCATTGCTGTTTATCGACCTGGACGACTTCAAGTGGATCAACGACACGCTCGGCCACACCGTCGGCGACGAAGTATTGCGGTTGGCTGCGCATCGGCTCGCGGCCGTGACGCGAGAAGGAGACATGATCAGTCGCTACGGCGGAGATGAGTTCCTGATCTTGTTGAACAGGGTGGCAGACGCGTCGGATGCTGGCGCAACGGCCGAAAAGCTCATCGATGCGCTGGGAGTTCCGTGTCGAATGGGGGCGCATGTCCTGCGCTTGTCGGCGAGCATCGGAATCAGCCTTTTTCCGATCGATGGAGACGATGTTGAGATCTTGATCGATCGGGCCGACGCCGCGATGTACCGCGCCAAAAAAGGACAAAAAGGTCGGGGCAGGTACGCCTTCTACGGGGATCGCGTAGTACGCGAAAGCCCTGGCGATAGCGCAGTGCGGGCGCCGCGGAGTCGGCCGTTCTCGCGTTATCAGGCGGCCGCCGTTCGGCCTGGCGCGCGCATCGATCAGCTTCAGGAAGCCAACGAGAATCTGGTGCTGGCAGCGTTGAACTCGCGGCAGTCGCAAGCGACGGCCGAAGCCGCCTATCAACATCAGCAGCAGGCGATGGCGATGGTTGCCCATGAGCTTCGCAATCCGCTGACGCCGATTCTGATCGCTGCGACCATGCTCAGGTCGGAGAGTGCGAACGTAAGGATTGATATGCAGCGCATCATCGAACGCGAAGTGATGCATATCTCCCGGTTAATAGGCGACCTGGTCGATGTGGCGCGGGCGAAAAGCGGGAAGTTCCAGATCGATCGTCGGCCCGTCGACATGGTGCTGATCGCCGAGTTGGCGGCCGAGGCTTGCCGTTCTGTAATGGAGGCGCGCCGGCAGCGCTTTAGCATGAGTGCTTCTTCGGAGCGGCTGATAGTCGATGGCGATGCGGACCGTCTCACCCAAGTCCTGCGCAACCTGCTGGATAACGCCTCTAAGTACACGCCAGAGGAGGGCGAGATCGCCTTGTCGGTCCGTGAAGTAGGTGCCCAGATCGAAGTGTGTGTCGCAGACAGTGGAATAGGCATCGCGCCGGAGGCGCTGACGAATGTGTTCGAGCCGTTTGTTCAGGAGGTGCGCGCTGTGGGAGTCAATGGCACAGGGTTGGGCATCGGGCTCACAGTCGTGCGCGAACTGGTGCATGCGCATGATGGTCAGGTGATCGCGGTAAGCGGCGGCTTAGGCGAAGGAACGCGCTTTGTCGTCACCTTGCCGTCGGTGGGGCCGTCGTGAGAAGGCGATATGGGTAGAGCCGCGGCTGCTGCTTCGACCGTGGGCGCTCGGGGTCTTTGCTGGCCAAGCAGCGTTGGTTTAATCAGGCAGGATTGAGTTTTTTATCACTGCAGTTCAACCCAGGTCATGGCACCACCGCGGATTTTAGGAGGAAGAGACGAATGTCATGTGCTCGGTGTGGGTGTCGCTGGCGGCCGTGCTGGTTGGCGTTCCTCGGGCGGGGATGGGCGCGGAGGCGCTCCCCACCTATAACTACGGCATGCATTGCCGGTCGGCTGACGGTGGCGACTTCGGCAAGGATTTGAAGTGCGGAGAAGCGGAAGCCGCCGCCTACGCGAAGCCACAAGAGCTATGGGCGAGAACCCCTCAACAGGGTTTGAACCGGGGTTTGGTTGCTCCAGCATCCATTCGAAGATTCAGGCGCTACCATTGCCGCGCTCCGGGCTCCGCAGAGCCCTCGCCGCAGCGACTTCCGGCGGCGCCGCAGTCCCGCCGGAACGTTCAGCGCCCGTCCGGCGAGCCTGCCGGTCCCCGCCGCCGCACGCGGTCGTCAGCCGCCGCGGCGCGCATCCAGACTCAGCGATCCGGCGCCGACGCCGGCCAGCAGGACGAATCCGCCGGTCATGGCAATGTTCTTGAGGAACATGTTGATCTGCATCGGATCGGCGAATTGGTGGTGGAAGATCAGCGCGGTCGCGACGCAGAAGCCGGCCAGCAACAGCGACACGATGCGGGTGCGATAGCCCAGTACGATCAGCGAGCCCGCGACGATCTCGAAGGCGATCGTCGGCCACAGCAGGGCGGCGGGGACGTGCATGGCCTGCATGTAGCCGCTGATCGCATCGGCGGCGCCGATCTTGGACAGGCCCGACAGGATGAATATCTGCGCCATCAGGATGCGCGCGATGGCGGTGGCGTGGGGAATGAATTTGGCATTCATGGCGGCGGACTCAGGGCTGCTTGGCGGGTGTAGTGGTCGAGAAGATGTAGCGGGCGAAGCGCCACTGACCGTCGCCGCCGCGTTGCAGCAGGAAGAGTTCCTGATTGGCTTCGGCGTTGGCCGGCGCGGCGGCGCCGCGCGGCCGGACCGTACCGTTGGAGCGCGTGCGGGCGTAGGCCCAGTCCTTCGACAGCGGGCGGATCTCGTCGATGGCGAAGCGCACGTCGAGCTTGATCGCATCGAAGATGCCGCGGTACGCGGCGCGCACCGCCTCGTGGCCTTCCACCGGCAGATGGCCTTGCGGCATGAACACCGCATCGTCGGCATAGAGCTTCATGATGCTGTCGACATCGGAGGCGTTGAGCGCGTTCTGGTAACGATCCAGTTGCGCGGCGACGGCCGCCTTCACGCTGGCGTCCGGGGCGGGCTTGGCGGCGTGGCCGGACGTGGGGAGCGCGGCGGCGAGCGCCAGCGCGGCGAGGGTGGAGCGGAAAGAGAAAGCGTTCATGGCGATGTCCAATGAATGAAAACGAAGAGGGAGACGGTTAGATCCGGACTACGAGCTTTCCGAGCGCACTGTCGCTGTCCATCAGGCTGTGGGCGCGGCGCACTTGCTCGAACTCGAAGGTCTGGGCGCGCAACGACGGCATCCGTCCGGCCGCGACTTCCGCGGCGATCCACGGCAGCGGGCTGTCTCGCAAGGGCAGCGCCGGCGTGCCCAGCAGGCCGCTGGGGAAGAAGCTCACCGCGACCGCGCCGGGAAGGTCCTGCATCAGATGAAACTGTTCCAGCACCGGTGGACCGCCGAGCAGGCCGATGACCGCAACCGCGCCGAACGGCCGCACGCTCCTGACGGTGTCGCGCAGGGTCGAGGCGCCTACGACTTCGAGCGCGGCATCGACGCCGCCGGGAACCAATCCGCGCACCGCTGCGGCGATCTCGCCGTCGTCGACGAGCGCGTGGTCGGCGCCGATCTCGAGCAGCCGCGCGCGATTGGCGGCCGAGCGGGTGGTGGCGATCACCGTCAAGCCGCGCGCCTTGGCGTAGGCGACCGCGGCCAGGCCGACCGAGGACGTCGCACCGCGCACCAGCAGGCTTTGGCCGGGCTGGATGGCCACGCGCCGGTCGAGCGCGCCCCACACCGTGAGATAGGCCTCCGGCAGCGCGGCGAGTTCTTCCCAGGACAGGTCGGCCTCGTCCAGCGCGATCACGTTGTCGCGCAGCACGGTCACCTGTTCGGCGTAGCTGCCGTTGCGTCCGAATTGCAGGCCGCCCATCGCGGTAGCGACGCGTTGGCCGGTGCGGAAACGGCCGGCCGGATCGTCCATCACTTCGCCGACGGCTTCGATGCCCGGGACGCGCGGGGTGGAGATCGGCCCCATCTTGCCGGCGCGCAGATAGGCTTCCGCGCGGTTGAGGCCGAAGGCCCGTACCCGGATCCGGACTTCGTCGGCGTCCGGCTCGGGCGAGGCGATATCGCGCAGTTGCAGCGCTTCCGGACCGCCGGGTTGTTCGATCACGTAGGCTTTCATGGCCGCGTCCTCAGTTGCGCGGCTGGTTGGTGGCGAACAGATAGCGATGGATCCTCCACGCCCCGTTTTCGCGCTTGAACACGAACAGCTCGTTGTTGCCCTCGGCGATCTCGGCGTCGTTGGCCAGGATGCGGGTGCGGCCGGCCGAGCTGGTGCGGACCCAGGCCCAGTCGCCGTGTTCTTCGATCTCGTGCACGGTGAAGCGCACGTTCAAGCGGATGCTGGCGAACACCTGCTCGTAACCTGCGCGGACCGCGCCGGCGCCGATCAGGGCCGGCGCGTTCTGCGGCATGAAGATCGGCTCGCGGCTGTAGAGCTGGAGGATGGCGTCGGTGTCGTTGCCGTTGAGCGCGGTTTCGTAGGACTGAAGGACGGTTTGGATGTTCATGGTTTGGACTCTGTGAGGAGGGTCGCTGGTCGGGCCGGCCGGTGGACACAGAGTGATTCGCTCAAAAACGGAAGTAAATCCGTATTTGTAGTAGTTAAAATCTCAAAAATGATAGGATCAAGGCATGGATCTCAACGCCGTCCAGATGTTCGTCAACGTGGTGCAGGCCGGCAGCCTGTCGGCGGCGGCCGAGCGCATGGGGATCCCGTTGCCGACCCTGAGCCGGCGGATTCGCGAGCTGGAGCGACAACTGAAGGTCGAGCTGTTGGAGCGCTCGGTGCGCGGTACGCGCCTGACCGATGCCGGCACCCGGCTGTACGAGCACGCCAGCCGCGGGATCGAAGCGTTGCTGGACGCAGAGCAAGCGGTGGTCAGCGATCAGGCGCGGCTGCGCGGGCGGTTGCGTCTGTCGCTGCCGCCTGCGTTCGAGCCGTGGTGGGATTTGCTTGCGGCCTTCCAGCAGCGCTATCCGGATATCGATCTGCAGGTGCATACGACTGATCGCCGCGTGGATCTGATCGAGGACGGGATAGATGTCGCGTTGCGCATCGGCGCGATCGCGCACGAGTCGATGGTGGCGCGGCTGGTCCTGTCCTACCGCCATGTGCTGGTCGCAGGCGCCGCGTTGGTGGAGCGCCTGGGCGCGCCGGTCCGGCCCGAGGAGCTCGGCCGCTTTCCATGCGCGGGTTGGCATACCAGCGAGAAGGGGGCATGGCGCCTGGGCGAGCAGACGGTCCAGCCCGAGGCCGTGCTCGCCAGCAACGACTACGCGCATCTGCGCCATCGGGCGCTGCAGGGTTCGGTGATCACCGAACTGCCGCCGTTCCTGGCGGCGCAGGCGATCCGCGACGGGAGGCTGCAGGTGTTGTTGCCGGACTATCCGATGCCGTTGCAGCAGATCAATCTGCTCTATCCCTCGCACCGCCATCCTTCGACGATCGTCCGGGCCTACCTGGATTTTTGCCAGAACCAGTGGGCGCGATTCATTGATCTGTCCGGCCTGCCTGAAGGGGCGTGGCGCTAGCGACCCAGCGGCAGCGAACGACCGTGCCGCCCCAAAGACCGTTGCAGGACGGTCTTGCCGCGTCCACTATCCGCCGAGCAGGCAGGTGCCAAGCCACTGTGCGCCTGGCGGAATATTGACCCGATCTATTCCGTGTATGGCCGCGTTGACGGAGTACAAATCAGGCAACACGACCTTGCCCGTACCGACAATCACTTGCTTGTTCACGGATTGGATGGACAGGGTATTGCCGTCCAGGGTCTTCAGCGAGTCCCAGCGTTCGAACTCCACGACCGTCTTGCGCTTCGGCACGATGTGATAACTGATCAAGTCGATCAGGTGCTTTCTGTTCTCTGGCAAAAGCAGTGCGTCAAGGTAGCCCTTGGGCAGTTTTTCGAATGCGGCATCGATGGGGATGAATGCCGTGAAAGGTCCTTTTCCGTCCAGGCTCTCTTGGAGTCCCGACTGCCTGACCGCATCGCAAAAGAGAGCGAATGAGCCCTGTTCCGCGGCCACTTCAAGGAGCCTCTTGGGAGGCTCTTGCGTCATGGTGTCGCCCGCGATCGGGACCAGTGTGCATAGCAGCGATTGGGTGAAGTTCATCGAAGGACTCTTGGCGTTCGGGCGCCACCAGGGAAAGAAAGGCTGATCTGTAGCCGATGCCTGCAGAGAGCGGGGTGTATGCGACAGGCGCTGAGCGGGTATCAAGCGGGACAGCCCCTGCGCCTTCGATCGACGGCGCGTAGTTCGAAAGCGCGCAGCGGGGTGCGATGGGCGACAGAAGCTGCGGCAGCGCGAGCAGCGCCACGGCGGCTATGCGCCTGTGCATCCCAGGCGCTACCAGCCGTGCAGAACGACGGTGGACAGCAGGAGGCAGCCGGTAATCACGGTTGCCCAGTAAGAAAATATCATTGAGCGGCGATTGTCGTTGCAGTGCCCCGTGCCATTGCGATCCAGGCTGAGGCGGAAGCTCTTGTCGCGCAGGTAGAGCATCGTGGCGCGCGCGCTATGTCGCGCGAGGGGATGTCTGCCCGTCTCGATGTTGAAGTGCGCGAGTTGGGCTGGATGGCTATCCTGCATCAGTCGCCAAAATTTGGCTTGAATGAAGGACTCCGCAGACAGGGCCAAGGCGAACCCTACGCAGGCAATGATCGTGAGGGCGTTCATGCCGAGCCGATCGGGCGCGGATTACGCGCTTGGCTGACGGGAAAGATCGCCACGCCAGCGATGAGTTCTTCAGCGCGAAAGTACCAATGCCACGGGGTGGCGGCGAACAACGGCGGCGAGGACGCCGCCGTTTCGGACGGCCAACCTTCGTTTTCCGCCGCCTGCAGGGCGACGATGTCGGGATGTGGCGCGCCGCCGGCGACTGCACCGGCGGCCGGGGATGCGAAGTGACGGTGGTTTTTCACGTTGCGGCTCCTTTCTATCATCGATGCTCCCTCTCCAAGCGACGCTCCTGCATTCAGGCGCGAGCTTCAACCCGAAGTTGCGAGGCGTGTTTTATGCGGTACCGATTCGAGATCGGACGACTGCTATGTTCCCGCCCAAGCGACATCGCCAACGATGACTGGACTTGGAGGAGTCGTCAGCCGATCCGCCGATAAATGCGGGCGGCCAAGCATGCCGCCTCTATCGCCAGACGCGCGAACTCACAGTGCCGGAGCAGGAAGTGCGCGACGGTTTTAACCGCTGATGCGGCATTGCACCGCAGGCGTTTACCTATACGCGGTGTGCCGTTACAACAGGGTGAGCTACGCCTCCGGTCTTGCTTTGTCGTTCTCGCACGGGCGGCTGCAAGCGACGTCTGCCGGGTTCGTGCGCCGGCCGTGGAAAGCTCCGGACAACGCTTCGCATCCGGCGATATCGCGAGCGGGGTGGATTGCAAAGAGCGGCCGGCGCTTTAACCGAATCGGGCGGGATCGGTCGATCCTGTCCATCCGCCTCAGGCCCGATGCGTTCGCGAATGTAGGCCAGGGCTGCTTCCGGCATAATTGTGCGGTTAACACCGTTCGATTCGTGCGCAGCGCCGCAACGGGCGCCCGCCCCACTGCTGGAAGAATTCCCTCATGACGCAAACGATTACGGTCATCCGTGGCGACGGCATCGGCCCGGAGATCATGGACGCCACCCTGCACGTGCTCGACGCGATGAACGTCGGCCTGAGCTACGAGTTCGCCGACGCCGGCCTCGTCGCCCTGGAGAAGCACGGCGAGCTGCTGCCCGCAGCGACCATGGATTCGATCCGCAAGAACCGCATCGCGCTCAAGAGCCCGCTGACCACGCCGGTCGGCGAGGGCTTCAGCTCGATCAACGTCGAGCTGCGCAAGCGCTTCGACCTGTACGCCAACGTGCGTCCGGCCAAGTCGTTCCCGAACACCAAGTCGCGCTTCCCCTCGGGCGTGGACCTGATCACGGTGCGCGAGAACACCGAAGGC
>NZ_FNOG01000003.1:569986-725025 GCF_900106525.1 Lysobacter enzymogenes | reverse complement strand
CCGCCTTCGCGGGGATGACGGCTTGGAGTGGCGCGGTGAATCCGCCTGCCGCCATTCCCACGGGAAGAGACACCGCGAACCCCACCTACCGTCATGCCCGCGAACGCGGGTATCCAGGGCTTCACCGAAGCATGACTCTGAAGTCTCTGGTTCCCTGCCTTCGCGGGAACGACGATTTGGAAGGGACGCAACAGAACAGACGCCGCACTCAAGGCCAGCACACCGCCTTCAGCCAGCGCCCCACCCGCCTCACAGTGCGTCGATATCCCCCAACGCCTTGATCAAACGTCGCGCGCGCTTGTCCGGCTTGGTCTCCGGCGCGCGGTAGCCGTTGCGCTCGGCCGCGCGCAGGGCGCGCGCGTGTTCGCGCGCGACGCGCGAGGCCTCGGTTTCGGCGTACAGCGTTTGCGCCGCGCTGGCCGGGCCGCGGGTGTCGCTGAGCCCGGTCACCGCGATCTCGAAAATTTCTTCGCCGCGCGCGACCTTCAGCGCATCGCCCACGCGCACCGCGCGCGAAGCCTTGGCGCGCTGGCCGCCGACTTCGACCTTGCCGGTCTCCACCGCCTGCCGCGCCAGGCTGCGGGTCTTGTAGAAGCGCGCCGCCCACAGCCACAGGTCCAACCGCACCGTCGCCTGCGCCGGCGCATTCGTCGTTTCGTCTTGCTTGCTCATCGGCGCGAAAGATACCACCGCGCGCGCGCCGCCGATGCGACGCCGCCAGGCCGTCCGTCGCCGCCGCACGGCCGCCGCGGCGCGTGCAGATTTCGACCGATTACGCCACACCCCGCGCAATCGCCGACGCCGCGCCCCCCCGGCGCGCGGCATACTGCGCACTCGCTCGCCCCGCGCCGCTCCTGCCCGCCACGCGCGGCATACTGCCGCCTCGCCCGCCCCGCCCGGAACCGACATGGCCCCCAGCGCTCCCCGCGGCAGCCACCTGCTGACCGAAGGCCCGATCGGCCGCACCATGGTCTCCTTCGCCCTGCCGATCATGGCCGGCAACGCCGCGCAATCGCTCAACGGCTCGATCAACTCGATCTGGGTCGGCCGCTACCTCGGCGAGGCCGCGCTGACCGCGACGGCCAACGCCAACAACATCATGTTCTTCCTGATCGGCTCGATGTTCGGCATCGGCATGGCCGCGACCATCCTGATCGGCCAGGCCACCGGCGCGCGCGACATCGCCCGCGCGCGCCAGGTCATGGGCACCAGCGCCAGTTTCTTCATCGGCCTGTCGGTGCTGATCGCGGCGATCGGCTGGTTCTTCGCCGACGCGATCCTGCGCGGCATGGGCACGCCCGCGGCGGCGCAGCCGCTGGCCGAGCAGTACCTGCGGGTGATCTTTCTGTCGATCCCCTTCATCTACGCCTTCGCCTTCCTGTCCTCGGCGTTGCGCGGCCTGGGCGACTCGCGCACGCCGTTCCGCTTCCTGCTGATGTCGGTGGCGCTCGACATCGTGCTCAACCCGCTGCTGATCTTCGGCTGGGGCCCGGTGCCGGCGATGGGCATCGCCGGCTCGGCGTTGTCGACCTTCATCGCCCAGGGCGCCAGCCTGGCCGCGCTGCTGATCCACCTGCGGCGCAAGCGCCACGTGCTGTGGCTGGGCCGCGGCGATGCGCACCTGCTCAAGATCGACCCGACCGTGCTGCGCGCGCTGGTCGTCAAGGGCGTGCCGATGGGCCTGCAGATGGTGCTGATCTCGCTGGCGATGATCGCGATGATCCGCCTGGTCAACGCCCACGGCACGGGAATCGCCGCCGGCTACGGCGCGGCGCTGCAGTTGTGGACCTACGTGCAGATGCCGGCGATGGCGATCGGCGCGGCGTGCTCCTCGATCGCCGCGCAGAGCGTCGGCGCCGGGCGCTGGGACCGGGTCGACGCGGCCGCGCGCACCGGCACCTTGTTCAATTTCCTCATGACCGGCGCGCTGATCGCGCCGCTGATTCTGTTCGACCGCTACACCCTGGCGCTGTTCCTGCCCACCGGCAGCGCTTCGTTCGAGATCGCCCGGCACCTCAACCACATCGCGGTGTTCTCGTTCCTGTTCTTCGGCGTGACCTTCGTGATCTCCGGCGTGGTCCGCGCCACCGGCGCAGTGATTCCGCCGCTGCTGATCCTGGGCTCAGCGCTGTGGGGCATCCGCGTGCCGTTCGCGACCTTCCTGCAGCCGGTGCTGGGCCTGGACGCGCTGTGGTGGAGCTTCCCGGTCAGCGCGCTGTGCTCGATGCTGATGTCGATGGCGTACTACCGCTGGGGCGGCTGGCGCAAAGCCAGGATGATGGCGCCGCCCGAGCGCGTGGCCGCGCCGGTGGCGACCCAGACCATCGCCACGCCGGCCGAAGTGCCGGCGCAGACGCCGGCGCCGGTGGCCGATGCCAGTCCCGACGACGGTACCGTGGCGGTCTCGCGCGAGCGCAGTTGAGCGCTGCGGTGGCAGGGCCTTCAGGCCCGATGCTCTTGTGTCGGAGCGCGGTCATCGCAACGGAAAGCATCGGGCCTGAAGGCCCTCGCCCAAGCGCAAGCGCAAGCGTCATGCGTTGGCTTCGTCGTCTCGATCCGCAAGCCAGCGCTGGGCCTGGGCGTGCTCCCGTCGCAGCGATCAGATTTCTTCCAGCGCCAGGGTGAACACCCCGGCTTCGCCCTGGTCGAAGGCTTCGCGCCAGATCCGGTAGCCCTCCAGGTCTTCCTCGCGCACCGGCAGGCGCCCGATCACGCGCGGATGCGCCTCGGCCACGCGCGTGCCGACGATGGGGAAATGGCCGAGCAGGCGGATGGTCTTGAGTTCGGCCACATCGGCCTCGTCCTCGCGGCGGACCTCGTCGGCGGTGTGGGTGTCGAACTTGCGCAGCGAGAACGCGTCGCGCCCGTCCGGCAACGCGTCGATGCGCTGCACCCAGAAAAAGCCCCAGGTGCCGTCGCTGCGCGGATAGGTGCAGATGTCGCCTTCGGACAGGCCAGGATTCATGGACGCTCCCGCCGCGGGGGCGGCGCGATGTTCGGGGAATGCGGCGGGCAGGGCCGCGTGGCGAATCTAGCGCGATTCGCGCCGAGCGCACAGCGGGCGGCGGCGGCCAGGGCAGGGCGCGGGGCGTTCGCGGCCACGGTGGAAACGAGTGCGCAGGAATACGCAGGAGTGAGGAGCGAGCGTGGGCCGACGTCGCGGGAGGCGCGCAAGTGCGGCGCTCGCCGCGCGAAAACTTCCGGCTGCTGCGCTCGTCATGCGCGCAGTTCCCGCTGCGGCCGCGCCGTTCGAAACGTTCGAGGCGCGGTATTCGACGCTCGAAACTTCGGGCGCAACTTCAGTCCACGGAGAAACGTCGGCGTCGCAGTAGTTACGGCGCGCAACCGCAAAACGCGACGAGCGCAGATGCGCGAGACGCGAACGCCGGCACCGACCATCGTCAACTGCCGGCCGTTCGTATCGCGGCGCGCAAAAACAAACGGCCGCCTTTCGGCGGCCGTTCGCGACGCTGCTCGGGCGGGCCGATTACTCGGCGGCGGCCGGCGCGTTCTTGGCGCGCGCGTAGGCGGCCAGGTCTTCCTTGATGCGGGCCTTCTTGCCTTCCAGGCCACGCAGGTAGTACAGCTTGCCGGCGCGGACCTTGCCGCGGCGCTTGACTTCGACCGAGTCGATCACCGAGCTGTGGGTCTGGAACACGCGCTCGACGCCGTAGCCGTGCGAGATCTTGCGCACGGTGAAGGACGAGTTGAGGCCGGCGTTCTTCTTGCCGATGACCACGCCTTCATAGGCCTGGACGCGCTCGCGGTTGCCTTCCTTGACCTTGACGTTGACGACGATGGTGTCGCCCGGGCTGAACTCGGGCAGCTTGCGCTGTACCTGTTCGGCTTCGAAATTCTGGACCAGCGTATGGATGGACGGCTTGTTCATGGCTATGGCCTGTTGGATTAGTTGTTGCGCGAGTGCACGTGGACCCGCGTCATGGCATGGATACAGCTATGGGTACAGCTAAGCGACTAATTATAACGGGATTTTTTTGGCCGTGGCTAGGGCCTGGCCGGCCGGCTCCGGATCGGGGCCCGCAGGGCCGGCCGAAACGGGGCTGGAATCGGTTTCCCGGGCCGTCTGCGCCGCCAGTTCGGCCCGATAGGCCTCCAGCAGCTTGCGGTCGGCCTTGGACAGGGCGGCCTCGTTCAGCAAGTCCGGGCGGCGCTGCCAGGTCCGGCCCAGCGACTGCTGGCGGCGCCACTGGGCGATGCGGGCGTGGTTGCCCGACATCAGCACCTGCGGCACCGAGCCCAGCTCGTGCTCGACCGGGCGGGTGTAGTGCGGGCAGTCCAGCAGCCCGTCCTCGAAACTGTCCTGCACCGCCGACTCGGCGTCGCCGAGCGCGCCGTCCTGCAGGCGCGCGACCGCGTCGACCACCACCGCCGCGGCCAGTTCGCCGCCGGACAGCACGTAGTCGCCGATCGACAGTTCCTCGTCGACCTCGGCGCGGATCAGCCGTTCGTCGACGCCTTCGTAACGGCCGCACAGCAGGATCAGCCGCTCGTGGCCGGCCAGCTCGCGTACCTTGGCCTGATCCAGGCGCGCGCCTTGCGGGCTCAGATAGATCAGCCGCGCCGGCGCGGGATCGGCCGCGCGCGCCGCGGCGATGGCGGCGCGCAGCGGATCGATCAGCATCACCATGCCCGGACCGCCGCCGAACGGACGCTCGTCGACGCGGCGGTAATTGCCTTCGGCGTAATCGCGCGGATTCCAGCCGTGCATCGTCAGCAGCCCGCGCTCGCCGGCGCGGCCGACCACGCCGAACGCCGCGCATTGCGCGACGAACTCGGGGAACAGGCTGATGACGTCGATGCGCATGGGGCTAGGAGATGGCGAATAGAAGTTAGGAGATAGCAAGAGTCTGGAGCTTAGCTTTTCGCTATCTCCCAACTCCTATCCGCTATCTCCTAGAAATCGGGATCCCAATCGACGGTCACCCGTCGGGCTTCGAAATCCACCGACAGCACGTACTGCGGGATCACGAACGGGATCATGCGCTCGCGCTCGTCGTCGCGCGCCACCAGCACGTCGTTGGCGCCGGTCGCGAACAGGTGCGAGACCTTGCCCAGGGCGACGCCTTGCGTGGTGACCACGTCCAGGCCTTCCAGGTCGACCCAATAGAACTCGCCCTCGCGCGGCGGCGGCAGGGCCGAACGCGGGACATAGATTTCGGTGCCGTGCAGCGCTTCGACCGCCTCGCGGTCGGTCACGCCCGGCAGGTTGGCGATCAGGTACTTGCCGCTTTCGCGGCCGCGCACGCCCGACAGTTCGCGCTCGCGCCCCTGCGGATCGCGCACGATCCAGGGCTGGTAGCGGAAGATCGCGGCGCGCGGCTCGGTCCAGGACTCGAGCTTGGCTTCGCCGCGAATGCCGAACGCGCCAAGCACCCTGCCCAACAGGATGCGGCGCGAGGATTCGCTCATATGCGTGAAAGAGGGCCGCGCGCGGGGCGCGCGGCCCGCCGGCTCAGGCGGCCGGAGCGGCCTTGACGGCCTGCTTGTACAGGTCGGCGACCTTGTCGGTCAGCTGGGCGCCGTTGGCGACCCAATGCTTGACGCGATCGAGGTCGAGCTCGACGCGCTTTTCGTTGCCGGCGGCGACCGGGTTGTAGAAACCGACGCGCTCGATGTTGCGGCCGTCGCGGGCGCTGCGGCTGTCGGTGACGATGATGTGGTAGAACGGACGCTTCTTGGCGCCGCCGCGGGTCAGTCGAATCTTGACCATGGGGTCGTTTTCCTGTGTTGCCCAGCCGTCGGAATGACGGGGTAAGCCGCCGATTCTAGCCCATCGAGCCAGCCAGGCCAACCCGCCCCTGTGGGCGCGGCGCTGCGCCGCGGCCGTTTCGGCCCTCCTGGCCCCCGCCCGCAAGCCCTCGCAAAGCCGATCCGGGCCGTCCCCGGGCGGTCGATCGCCCGGTTCCGGCCCGCATCGTCGGGCTTCCCTGCCCTGCCCTGTTTGCGCCGTCCGCCTGCTGCGGTCGGCGGCACGGGCGGCGCCGTCCCGGCACCGCCCGGCCGCGGCCGGATCGCCCCCGACGCCGGCCGCGGCGTCTGCCTCGCCTGCGGCGCGCCTCAGCGCCGGTAGCGGATGCTGCCGCGCAGCGCGGTCGCGCCGGCTTCGCAGTGCTGCTCGAAATCGGCCGCCAGGCCGGTGACCAAACGCGTGGCCGGATCCACGTCCACCGCCTGGATCGTCACCGTGCCCGAGACCCGGTTGCAGCCGCGGCCGTTGCCGGAGAAATCGAAGCCGAAGCTGTTGGCGTCGCCGAAGCGGCTGATCGGATAGGTGCCCGGGCGCAGAGTCTGCCCGGTCGGCGGGCGCAGGATCGCCGACCACGAATCGCGCTGGCCCGAGGCGTTGTAGATCAGGTAGCCGTCGTTGCCGGACACGGCGAAGGTGCTGGTGTCGCCGGCGTAGTCCTTGCGCACGCCCTGGCCGACGTAGTCGCCGACGTCGCTGTTCAACGACAGCGACAGCGGCTGCGCGTTGTAGCGCAACGTGGCGGTAAGCAAGGGCGCGTTGTCGCGTTCGCAGCGCTGCAGGCCGGTGGCTTCCAGCGCGGTGACCGCGTCGTTGGCGCCGAATTCGATCTGCTGGATGTAGACCGAACCCCAGATGCGGTTGCAGCCGCGGCCGTTGCCGTCGATGTCGATGCCCGGCGAGCGGCCGCTGCGGAACGCGGAACGTTCGGCGAAGTAGTAGCGCCCCGGTTGCAGGCGCTGGCCGCGCGGCGCGCTGAGTTCGGCGTACCAGTAGTCGTTGCCCTTGCGCACGCTCATCTGCAGTTGCTGCGCGTTGCCGCTGACCGAGATGGTCGAATCGTTGCCGGTGTAGGCCCGGGTCTGGCCCTGGCCGATGTAGTCGCCGGTTTCGCTGACGAAGGAATATGAGGTTTCGGCCAGGGCCGCGGGCGCGGCGGCGAGGCCGGCGACGGCCAGCGCGAGGGCGCGGCCCATCGTCGTGAGTCGGGTCATTGCGCGATCTCCATGATCTGTGTGCGGCCGCGCGGATGCGCGGCCGGTCCTTGCGGTTGCGATGCGTGCGATGCGATGACGGCGCGCGGCGGAAGCCGGCGCGGGCGTGCTGCGTTGGTTGCGATGGGTACTTCGCGATGCAGTGCTGGGCGATGCGCTTGCCGTGGTGCGGAGAGAAGTTTGCCGCGCGCGCATCTCGCGCGAAGAGAATGCGGCAGGCCGTCGGTCGGCGATGCGTGGGCGGCGGCGTCTCGGTGCGCGCGACGCGGGTGTCGGCGCGGCTGGATAGCGGCGGCGCGCGGCGGGGAATCAATGCGGATTTATCGCGGCGCTTGCGGCGGCGAAGGGATCGGCGGTTGCGTCGTGGCCGCGGTGGCGCGGTCGCGGCTTGCGCCGCTCCTACAGGTAGTCGGCGGAATTACGTGGGCGCTGAAACGACGACGGCGGCCTTGTGGGCCGCCGTCGTGGAGCGAGTTCGAAGCGAGAACGCGATCAGCGGAACGGCATGCCGCCGCGGCCGCCCATCATGCCGCGCATGCCGCGCATCAGGCCCTTCATGCCGCCGCCCGACAGCTTGCTCATCATCTTTTCCATCTGCTGGTACTGCTTCATCAGCTTGTTGACGTCGGCCGGGGTCAGGCCGGCGCCCTTGGCGATGCGCGCGCGGCGCGAGCCGTTGAGCAGGGCCGGGTTGCGCCGTTCCTTCTTGGTCATCGAGTTGATGATCGCGACCATGCGCGGCACTTCCTTGCCGGTGATCTGGCTCTTCACCGAATCCGGGATCTGGCCCATGCCCGGCAGCTTGTCCATGAGCCCGCTCAGGCCGCCCATGTTCTGCATCTGCTCGAGCTGGTCCTTCATGTCGTTGAGGTCGAACTTCTTGCCCTTGGCGACCTTCTCGGCGAGCTTTTGCGCCTTGTCCTTGTCGACCTGCTGCTCGACCTGCTCGACCAGCGACAGCACGTCGCCCATGTCGAGGATGCGGCTGGCGACGCGGTCGGGGTGGAACACGTCCAGGCCGTCGGGCTTCTCGCCCACGCCGATGAACTTGATCGGCTTGCCGGTGATGTAGCGCACCGACAGCGCGGCGCCGCCGCGGGCGTCGCCGTCGGTCTTGGTCAGCACCACGCCGGTCAGCGGCAGCGCTTCGCTGAAGGCCTTGGCGGTGGCGGCGGCGTCCTGGCCGGTCATCGCGTCGACCACGAACAGGGTTTCCACCGGCGAGACCGCGGCGTGCAGCGCCTTGATCTCGCTCATCATCGCCTCGTCGATGGCGAGGCGGCCGGCGGTGTCGACCAGCAGCACGTCGACGAAGGACTTGCGCGCATCGGCAATGGCGGCGCGCACGATCTCTTCGGGCTTCTGCGAAGCGGCCGAGGGGAAGAACAGCACGTCGACCTGTTCGGCGAGCTGCTTGAGCTGCTCGATCGCGGCCGGACGGTAGATGTCGGCGGACACCACCATCACCTTCTTCTTGCGCCGTTCCTTGAGGTGCTTGGCGAGCTTGCCGACCGTGGTGGTCTTGCCCGCGCCCTGCAGGCCGGCCATCAGGATCACCGCCGGCGCCGGCACGTTGAGGTTGAGGTCGGCGGCCTGCGAGCCCATCACCGCGGTCAGCTCGTCGCGCACGACCTTGATCAGGGCCTGGCCCGGGGTCAGCGACTTGAGCACTTCCTGGCCGACCGCGCGCACCTTGATGCGCTCGATCAGGGCCTGCACCACCGGCAGGGCGACGTCGGCCTCGAGCAAGGCGATGCGCACCTCGCGGGTGGCTTCGCGGATGTTTTCTTCGGTCAGGCGGCCGCGGCCGCGCAGGCGTTCGATGGTGCCGGAGAGGCGTTGGGTCAGGGATTCGAACATGGCGCTTACCTGGAATGCGGGGCCGACGCGGCCGGGACGGGGCCGGGCGCCTTGCCGAATGGGGCAGGACTACAAGGGGCGGGAAGTATAGGCCATCCCCACTGTTGTCTTGCCCTGGCGGTCGCGCGGGCGCGGGCTCAGTCGCGCGAACCTACTAGGGTGTGGGGCGCGGGCCTCGCGCGCAGGCACGCCCTGCCCTGCGGCCCAGTCTTTTCGCCCGGCCGCGGCGACGGCGGCCATCGCCGCTGCGGCGTCGCGCCGCGCAACCGGCGGCGTTCGGCGCTACGGATCGCAGCGCCGCTATGCCACACTGCGGCGATGACAATCGTTCTCATCGCCATCGCCTTGTACCTGAGCGCCACCGGCCTGCTGGTCTCGGCGGTGCGCCGCGACGGCGGCCGCGGCGCGCGCGGCTGGCTGTTGCCGGCCAACTTCGCGGTGCTGCTGCACGGGCTGGCCCACCTGCTGGCCTGGCGCGTCGCCGGCGGCGCCGACCTGCATTTCTTCGCCGCGCTGTCGCTGGTGGGGCTGGGCATGTCGGTGCTGACCGCGATCGTCGGCGCGGCCGGACGCATGGCCGCGCTGGGCGTGGTGGTGTTCCCGCTGTCGGCGCTTATGCTGCTGGCCTATCAGCTCTACGGCCACGTCCAGCATCCCGAGCCGCTGGACTGGCGCCTGCAGTTGCACGCGTGGATGGCGCTGCTGGCCTACGCCACCCTGGCGGTGGCGGCGCTGTTCGCGATGATGCTGTGGCTGCAGGAACGCGCCCTGCGCCGGCGCGAGTTCCACGGCTGGCTGCGCGCGCTGCCGCCGCTGGTGGAGCTGGAAAGCCTGCTGTTCCGCACCATCGCGGTCGGCTTCATCCTGCTGACCGCGACCTTGCTGACCGGCGTGCTGTTCGTGGAGAACCTGCTGGCCCAGCACCTGGTGCACAAGACCGTGCTCAGCGTGCTGTCGTGGCTGGCCTTCGGCGGCCTGCTGCTGGGGCGCTGGCGTTACGGCTGGCGCGGCGTGGTCGCGGTGCGCTGGACCCTGGCGGCGATGGCGCTGCTGGTGCTGGCGTTCTTCGGCAGCAAGTTCGTGCTGGAACTGGTGTTGCGGCGGGTTTGACCGGCGCGGCCGGCGCAGGGAACGCACGATGGTGAACTGGATCAAGTCGCTGTCGCAGCGCAGCGAATTCGTCGGTGTGCTGACGCTGGCGTTCGGCGCGTCGATCTGGCAGAGCCTGAGCATGGCGCTGTCGCCGCAGCCGCTGACGGCGGTGTTCGACAACGCCAGCCTGAGCGGGCTGATGGGCACGCAACTGGCGACGCTGGCGATCATCGGCGCCTTCTTGTACCTGCGCGGCTGGACCTGGGCGCGGCTCGGGCCGGCGCCGCGCTGGCGCGACCTGCCGCACGGGCTCGGGCTGGCCGCGGCGACCCTGGTCGGGTTCTGGGTGTTTCATGCCGCGGCCGCGCTCACCGGCCTGCTGCCGGCCGATGCCGACGACTCGGTGCGGGTCGCGCCGGACCTGGACTGGCGGCTGATGTTCGCCGCCTCGGCGGTGAACGGATTCTTCGAGGAAGCCCTGGTCTGCGGCTATCTGGTCTCGGCGCTGCGCGAGCGGCCGTCGATGTGGACCGCGATCCACCTGAGCACCGCGATCCGCGCCAGCTACCACCTCTACCAAGGCGAGGCCGGCGCGGTGATGGTGCCGATGGGCTTGGCCTTCGCCTGGCTGTACTCGGTCACCGGCCGGTTGTGGCCGCTGGTGGTGGCGCATATCGCGCTCGACGCGCTGGCGCTGTTCGCGCGCTGATTACGGCCGGCCGGGCGCCTGCGCCGACCCGTTCGACCGCCTCCGTCGGCCCTGCGCGCCGGCGCCGTTCGTCGCCGACTTGATCGTCTTTGGCGTGTTGCGGCGCAACAAATCGTCCCGGCGACGTTGCGGTGAGTATTCGACCGCCGACGTCACAGCTTCGCGCGCCGGGAAAATACTATTTCCGATCAATTATTTACTGATTCGCAGCGGGACGAACCGATTTAAGCACGGCCGGTCGGCACTTGCTGAACGGGGCTATTGTCAGCTCAATATTTGCATTGACAACTATTGCGCGGGCGAGCACCATGCCGCGCCATGACGACCCCGACCCCCACCCAGCCCTGCTCCACCTCCAACCTCGGCCTGCTGTTCCGCCAAGTGCGCGACGCGATGTGGGCGCAGATGGAGCGCGAGCTGGCCCAGGCAGGCCACGATCTGACCTTCAGCCAGTTCATCACTCTCAAGGAGTTGGCCATCGGCACCGCCGGGGTCACCGAACTGGCGCGAGCGGCCCAGCTCAATCCGGGCGCCATGACCCGCCTGCTCGACAAGCTCGAAAGCCGCGGCCTGGTCGCGCGCGTCGCCGATCCGGACGACCGCCGGGCGCTGAACATCCACCTGACCGAAGCCGGCGCCGCGATCTGGGCCGACATCGACCAGTGCGGCCGGCGCGTGCGCGAGCGCGCGATGTCCGGCCTCAGCGATGCCGACCGCGAACAGCTGTACCGCTTGCTCGAACAGGTCCGCGACAACCTTTCCCTCTCCGGTTCCTGAGCCATGTCCGTCAACGACACTCGCCCGCGCCGCGGGCTGCAATACGTGCTCGCGCCGCTGGCCGCGGCGTTGATCCTCGCCGGCTGCGCCAGCACCCGCGGCCTGGAGCCGTCGGGCCGCGCGCTCGACGCCGACAGCCTTGAAGCCAAGCGCAGCCTCGCCGCCGCCGACCTCTCGCCCGCGCAGTTCCCGCAGCGCGACTGGTGGACCGCGTTCGGCGACGCCCAGCTCGACAGCCTGATCGCCGAAGCCCTGGCCGGTTCGCCGAGCCTGGACGCGGCCGACGCGCGCGTGCGCCAGGCGGTGGCCCAGGCCGGCCTCGCCGACGCGGCGCGCAAGCCCACCCTCGGCGCCAGCGCGCAGTACTCCGGCGCGCACCTGCCCGAGACCCTGGCGCCGGAGCCCATCGGCGGCAAGTACCTCGGCGCCGACGTGCTGATGCTGAGCTTCAAATACTCGCCCGACCTGTGGGGCGGCAAGCGCGCGCGCTGGCAGGCCGCGCTGGGCCAGTCGCGCGCGGCCGAAGTCGAAGCCCAGGCCGCGCGCCTGACGCTGTCGTCCAACATCGCACGCAGCTACGTCTCGCTGGCCCAGGCGTTCGAAGCGCAGGACGTGGCCAAGGCCGAGAAGCTGCGTTCGGACAAGCTGCTGGGCCTGGGCCAACAACGGGTCAAGGCCGGCCTCGACAACCAGTTGCAGATCCGCAACGCGCAGAGCGCCAGCGCCAGCGCCGACCAGCAGATCCAGGCCGCGCAGCAGCAGATCGACGCCGCGCGCAACGCGCTCGCCGCGCTGCTGGGCAAGGGCCCGGACCGCGGCCTGCAGATCGCCCGCCCGACCCTGCTGGCCGGCAACGCCGCCGGCGTGCCCGATGTGCTGCCGAGCGAGTTGCTCGGCCACCGTCCCGACGTGGTCGCGGCGCGCTGGCGCGTGGAAGCGTCCTCGCACGGGATCAAGGCGTCCAAGGCCGATTTCTATCCGACCGTGAACCTCAGCGCGATCGTCGGCCTGGCCACCGCGCACCTGTCGGACCTGTTCACCAGCCAGGCGCGCCTGTACCAGGGCGGCCCGGCGATCAGCATGCCGATCTTCGACGGCGGCCGGCTGCGCAACGAACTGGCCGGCAGCGACGCCGACTACGACCTGGCCGTGGCCAACTACAACCAGAGCCTGATCGGCGCGCTGCGCGAAGTCGCCGATGCGGTGCAGTCCTCGCGCTCGCTCGACGGCCAGTTGGTCTCGGCGCAGCAGGCGCGCGACGCCGCGCAGCAGGCCTGGCAGATCGCCACCACCCGCTACCGCGCCGGCCTGGGCACCCAGATCGACGTGCTGACCGCGCAGCGCCCGCTGCTGCAGCTCGACCAGCAACTGACCACGCTGCGCGCGCAGCGCCTGGCCGCGCGCATCGATCTGGACCGCGCGCTCGGCGGCGGCTTGCAGCTGAGCCCGCCCGACCCGGTCGCCGCCACCGTCCCCAACGCTTCTTCCGATAACAACGCCATCGCCAAGGCCCCCACGCCATGACCACCGAAGTCAATCCCAACGCCGCCGCGGCGGCGCCGGCCGCGCCGCCGAAGAACGGCAAGCGCCGCAAGGCGCTGCTGATCCTGCTCACCGTGGTCGTGGTCGCCGCGATCGCGTGGACGGCTTACTACCTGCTGGTGCTGCGCTGGCATCAGGACACCGACGATGCCTACGTGCAGGGCAACGTCGTCAACATCACCCCGCAGGTGCAGGGCACCGTGGTCAGCATCGGCGCCGACGACGGCATGAAGGTGACGGCCGGCCAGGTGCTGGTGCAGCTCGACCCGAACGACGCCCAGGTCGCCTACGACCAGTCGGTGGCCAACCTCGCCAACACCGTGCGCCAGGTGCGCGGCCTGTACAGCGCGGTCGATGCCGGCCAGGCCGATCTGTCGGCGCGCGAAGTCGCGGTGCAGAAGGCCCGCGCCGACGTCAAGCGGCGCGAAGGGCTGGTCGCCGGCGGCGCGGTCTCGGCCGAAGAGCTGGCCCACGCGCGCGACGAACTGGCCTCGGCCGAAGCGTCGCTGTCGTCCTCGCGCGGCACCCTGGCGCGCAACCGCGCCCTGGTCGACGCGACCACGATCGCGCGCCAGCCGCAGGTCGCCTCCGCCGCCGCGCAGCTGCGTCAGGCGTATCTGAACCTGCAGCGCTCGGCCATCGTCGCGCCGGTCAGCGGCTTCGTCGGCAAGCGCAATGTGCAGCTCGGCCAGCGCGTCGCGCCGGGCACCGCGCTGATGACGATCATCCCGCTCAGCGAAGTGTGGGTGGAAGCCAACTTCAAGGAGACCCAGCTGGCCAACATGCGCATCGGCCAGCCGGTCGACCTGCACTCGGACCTGTACGGCTCCAAGGTGCGTTATGAGGGCAAGGTCGTCAGCCTCGGCCTGGGCACCGGCAGCGCGTTCTCGCTGCTGCCGGCGCAGAACGCCAGCGGCAACTGGATCAAGATCATCCAGCGCGTGCCGGTGCGCATCGAGGTCGATCCCAAGCAACTGGCCGAACACCCGCTGCGCCTGGGCCTGAGCATGCACGTCGACGTCGGCATCCGCGACCAGAACGGCGCGGTGCTGGCCAGCGCGCCGCCGGCCAAGCCGGTGCTGAGCACCCAGGCCTACGCCAAGCAGTTGCACGACGCCGACGCGATGATCGACAAGATCGTGCGCGAGAACCTGCCGGGCGTGCAGCACGGTTGAGCATGGAAGCGGACGGACGCGCGTGAGGCGCGTCCGCCCGCATTGCGGCGCGGGCCGCGTTCGCATCGGCCGATGTCCCCTCCCCCCGATCGGGATCGAAGCGAAAGCGTTCCGCCGCCGCAAGGCGCAGGCGAGCACCTCCCCCACGTCGTTCTCGCCTGCGCTTCCTCTCTTTGTCGTGGCGATCGGAGCCAAGCGACTCCAGCGCTGCGACCGAAGTTGCGCCGCCTAAAGATCGCCGTTCCGGCTCTGGCCGCAACGACGGAACGGAAAACTCCGGCGCGAACGCTACGCGATCCGCGCCGCACCACCCCGCTTCGCGGCCCCGCGCCCCCACCACGCGGCCCGTCCTGACTCTTCAGGCTTCCGAACACACAGGCACGTTCCATGTCCGCCACCACCGCCAATGCCGGCCCCGCCGCGCCCGCGCAGCCGCAAGCCGCCTTCAAGCCGCCGAACATGGCGCTGACCACGCTGGGCCTGGCCCTGGCGTCGTTCATGCAGGTGCTCGACACCACCATCGCCAACGTGTCGCTGCCGACCATCTCCGGCAACCTCGGCGGCAGCGCCAACCAGGCCACCTGGGTCATCACCTCGTTCGCCGTCAGCAACGCCATCGCGCTGCCGCTGACCGGCTTCTTCACCCGCAAGTTCGGCGAGCGCAAGCTGTTCATGTGGGCGACGCTGCTGTTCGTGATCGCCTCGTTCCTGTGCGGCCTGGCCAACAGCATGGGCCTGCTGGTCGCCGCGCGCGCGCTGCAGGGTTTCGTCGCCGGGCCGATGTATCCGGTCACCCAGGCGCTGCTGATCTCGATCTATCCACCGCACAAACGCGGCCAGGCCATCGCCCTGCTGGCGATGGTGACCGTGGTCGCGCCGATCGCCGGCCCGATCCTCGGCGGCTGGATCACCGACAACTACAGTTGGGAGTGGATCTTCTTCATCAACGTGCCGATCGGCATCTTCGCCAGCATCGTGGTCGGCAACCAGTTGCGCGGCCGCCCGGAGCGGCTGGACAAGCCGAAGATGGACTACATGGGCCTGGCGATGCTGGTGATCGGCGTGGCCGCGCTGCAGATCATGCTCGACCTGGGCAACGACGAGGACTGGTTCAACTCCACCACCATCGTCGTGCTGACCATCGTGGCGGTGGTCGCGCTGGCGGTATTCGTGATCTGGGAACTGACCGAACGCGATCCCATCGTCAACCTGCGCCTGTTCCGCCACCGCAACTTCGCCAGCGGCACCGCGGCGATGGTGCTGGCCTATTCGGCGTTCTTCGCCATCGGCCTGCTGGTGCCGCTGTGGCTGCAGCGCAACCTGGGCTACACCTCGATCTGGGCGGGTTTGGCGACCGCGCCGATCGGCATCCTGCCGGTGCTGCTGACGCCGTTCGTGGGCTTGTACGCGGCGCGCTTCGACCTGCGCTGGGTCGCCACCGGCGCGTTCTTGGTCATGGCCGCGACCAGCTTCGTGCGCTCGGGCTTCAACCTCGACGTGGACTTCCACCACGTCGCCCTGGTGCAGTTGTGGCAAGGCCTGGGCGTGGCGCTGTTCTTCATGCCGGTGCTGACGATCTTGCTGTCGGACCTGGAGCCGCACGAGATCGCCGCCGGTTCCGGCCTGGCCACCTTCGTGCGCACGCTCGGCGGCAGTTTCGCCGCCTCGCTGACCACCTGGGCCTGGAACCAGCGCAGCACCATCCACCACGCCCAACTGACCGAGCACATCGGCGCCTACGATCCGCAGATCCAGCAGACCGTGGACCAGCTCGGCCGCGGCGACCCGACCCGCGGGGCGCTGGTGCTGAACCAGATGATCTCGCAACAGGCCGCGCAGATCGGCTTCAACGAGATGCTGTACCTGATCGGCATCTTGTTCGTGGTGGTGACCGCGTTCGTGTGGATGGCCAAGCCGCCGTTCAGCGCCAAGGTCGGCGGCGGCGCCGCGGCGGCCGGCGGGCACTGAGCCGCGCGACATCGCAGCATGCGAACGGGCCGGTCATCCGGCCCGTTCGCTTTTGTGCGTCTGCGGCGAGCCGACGGCGGCCAATTCCCCGCGCGTGATCCGTTTTCCCCGCGCGCTGCGAGTACAGGAACGGCGCAAGCCGCGACCGCGAAACCGCCCCCACGGCGTCGCCCGGTTTCGCGGCGCGGCCGGTGCCGACCGCGCGCACCCACTTCCGGGGCGCGCCAATGCACTCAGGAGAGAGCTTCATGAAGACCCGGTCGCGGAAACTCGGCCTGTTCGCGTTCGCCGCCATGGCGTTCGGTTTCGCGTTCTCGATGAGCGCGATGGCCGGTGTGTGCAACACCTGCTGGAACCGCTGCATCGCCCAGTTCGAAGACTGCAAGCAGCAGTACGGCGACGGCTGGGCCTGCACCTCGCAGTTCACCCAGTGCGGCAAGGGCTGCGGTTGCGACATGCCCTGATCGATCGCGGCAACGCCCGCGGCGGGCCGGCGCGACCGGCCTGCCGCGTCGGCGTGCACGCGGGTCCGCGCGCAGCGCCGCGCCGCGCCGCGCTCAGGCGTTGGCGCGCACCGGCTGCGCGGCGGCGCGTTCGGCGGCGAAGCTCTCGCCGGCCTCGCACAGCGCCACAGCCTGCTTGCGCACGAAGCGCCGGCGCGCATCGTGATAGCTGCGGTCGGGGCCGAAGAAGTTGCGGTACATGTGCGCGAGCTCTTCGGCGCCGTAGCTTTCCAGCGGCTTGCGCCGCTCGTCGTCGGCGCGGCGCTTGCGCTTGGCGGTCAGCGCGCGGCGGCAGGCGCCGGGCTCGGACAGGCGTTCGGCGCGCTGTTCGACGTGGGCGATGAAGTCCGCGCCGCCGGCGCCGAAGGCCGCGTCGATCAGGCCGATGCGCTCGGCCGCGGGCGCGCCGATCGGGCGCAGGCCTTCGGTCAGTTCCTGCGCGACCGTGGCGCCGACCCGGCGCGGCAGCAGATAGGTCCAGTATTCCGAACCGTACAGACCGCCCATGCCCTGGTAGTGCGGGTTCAACACCGCGCCGCGGCGCGCCCACACGTGGTCGGCGGCCAGCGCCAGGATCACCCCGCCGGCGCCGGCGTTGCCCTGCATCGCCGAGACCACCAGGTGCGAGTCGGTCAGCACGATCTCGCGCACCAGCGCGTTCATCGCCAGGATGTTGCGCCAGGATTCCAGCGCCGGATCGGCCGCGGCCTCGATGGTGTTGAGGTGGATGCCGTTGGACCAGATGTCGCTGCCGCCGAGCAGCACGATCGCCCGGGTCGGGCGCTGGCGCGCGTGCAGGAACGCGGTGCGCAGGCGGTCGCACTGCAGGGTCGACATCGCGCCGTTGTAGAAATCGAAATGCAGGTAGCCGACCGCGCCGGCTTCGCGGTAGCGGATCTGGCGATAGCCGTGGTCGCGGCGCCCGGCCACCGAGGTCGCCGGCTTGAGCGCGCGCGCGGCCACGCCGCGCAGGCGCGCCTCGCCCAGCACCTGGGTCGCCGGCAGCTTGATCCCGTCCTTGTCGCGCAGATGGCTCAGCCACAGCGCGCCGTCGCCGCTGGCCACGCACACCGCGCCTTCGCGGCGGCCGAGCAGTTCGCCGGGACGGCCGCGCAGCGACGGCTCCACGTGCGCGCCGAACACCTGGCAGCGCAGGCCGGCGAGCTCGGCGCGCGCGCCCGGCGCGCTGTCGCCGCAGCGGATCCGCGCCAGCAGCGCGGCGTTGTCCATGTCCCAATCCAGCGCGCGGTCGCCCGGGCGCATGCTCGGGCGCAGCCGGCCGCGCACCTCGGGATCGGCGTAGTCCAGCGGTTGCGGCGCGAAACCGCCGGCTTCGAAGCGTTCCACCGCCTGCAGCAGCGCGCGCACCGCCGCGTCGGTGACTTCGTGGCGGTACAGCTCGCTCTTGCCGGCGCCGCGTACGGCGAAACCGGCGCTGGCCCAGATGTCGCCGGCGTCCATCTCGGCCGCGGCCTGCAGCACGGTCACGCCCCACTGGGTTTCACCTTCCAGGATCGCCCAGTCCAGCGAGGACGGGCCGCGGTCGCCGACGATGCCCGGATGCACGATCAGGCAGGTGTGGCGGGTCCAGATGTCCTCGGGGATCGCCGACTTGAGCATCGGCGCGACGATCAGTTGCGGCCGCTCGCGCGCGACCGCTGCGCGCATGGTGTCCGGGTCGGAAGCCACCTGCACCGCGACCTGGTGGCCCAGCTCGGTGAGTTCGGCCCAGGCGCGCTGAGCCAGCCCATTGAACGCGGTGCACAGAAACACGATGCGCAGCGACATGGTCCATCCCCCTGTCACGACGAAGGCTCGAATGTGTGCCAATGAATGTTCATAAACATGAGCGGACATCACAAATTTCTGCTGCATCGCAGCGGCCTTGCGTTTTTTCGACGCTCATCGCCGTTCCACAAGAAAGTCGTCTCGAAAGTGCCGTGCGGTGGCCGGCCTTCGCTGCGGATCGCGTTCGCCCAAGCCGTCGCGCTGCGTCGCGACCCGCCGCGCCGCGCGCCGGCCGCCGCCCGCTCATGACGAGCGTCCGCCCCATCGCCCAAGGAGAGATCGATGTTCGCCCCATCCCGCCGCGTTCTCGCCGCCACCGCCTTCTGTTTCGGCGTGGCGTTCTCGCTGAGCGCCTTCGCCAGCGCCTGCGAAGACTGCTATCGAAACTGTTTCGTCGAACGTTCGGCGTGCCGCGCCGCCGGCACGCCGCAAGAGCAATGCCTGGCGGCGTATGTCGAATGCCGCCGCCGCTGCAATTGCCAGCTTCCCTGAGCCGCCACGCCCATCCAGGAGACGTCCATGTTCAAGCGCAACCGCTTCGCCGTAGCCGCCGCGTTCTGTTTCGGTCTGGCGTTCTCGTTCGCCGCCTTCGCCCAGCAGGACTGCCAGTCCTGCAACGACGCCTGCTACGAGCAGTACGAGCAATGCAATTCCGACGGCTATCCGTTCTGCAAGGCCACTCTGCGCACCTGCACCAAGGCCTGCGGCTGCCAGGTCTGAGCGACGCGACGGCGCGCGCGGGCCGGGCGCAGGCGATCGTCCGCCCGCCCCGCGCGCGGTCGCGAGGGGCGGCGACCGTTGCGGCCGCCGCGGCCGCGCTTGCGCAAACCCGTGCCGCAGCGCAACGCAAAGCGCGCACGGACCGGCCGCACACCCGACGCGTACCGGCGGCGCCTGTCGGAATCGACAGGATGCGCAGGGCTTTCGCAAACGGCATCACATCTGCCGTGCCGACGGGACATGGAACGCGCGCGGCGCGGTGCTATAACCCGCAAGCGCCCACAGACGGGCACAAGGAGGAACAGTGATGTTGACTGCCGTTTTGCGCCGCGCATCCGCGGCCCGTCGCCTGGCCGGCGCCGCGTTCTGCTTCGGCCTGGCCTTCTCGCTCGCCGCGTCCGCCGCGCTGACTCCCGAGCAATGCACGCTGTGCTGGCAGGACTGCATCGCCCGCTACGAGCAATGCCGCGCCGAGGGCGGCGGCTCGGCCTGCTTCCGCGAACGCCAGGCCTGCGTCAACGCCTGCGGCTGCCGCGGCTGAGCCGCGCGCCGCCGCGCACTGAGCGCTTTCCTGCATTTCCGACTGCGGCGTGCGCGCCGCGCATCGCCATCATCATCAGACGATCCATCGAGGACACGGAATGAACTTCAAGTCGATCCTGACCACCATTGCGGTCGTAGTCCTGGCCTTGGGCCTGGGCGTGGGCGCGGGCTATCTGGTCCGCAACTCCGGCCTGATCGGCGGCGGCAAGGGCGTGGAAGTCGAACAGGGCGACTACTCGGCCGTCTACGCCAAGGCCGGCGGCGACATCGTGCTGTACTCGCTGTCGACCTGCCCGTTCTGCCACAAGGCCAAGGAACTGCTGGACAAGCGCAACGTGCGCTATGTCGAGCGGGTGATCGACAAGGACGAAGTCGCGCGCAAGGAAGCCGACGGGCTCAAGATCAAGAGCGTGCCGGTGATCTACATCGGCGACCAGAGCATGCGCGGCTTCGATGAGGCCAAGCTGGTCGAACTGTTGGAGAAGCACGGCAAGAAGGCCTGAGGCCCGAGCTTCAGACCGGCGGCGGCCTCAGCCGCCGCCGGACCTTCGCGAATTACGGCGCCACGTGATAGCGCTTGATGAAGTGCGCCTCGCGCGTGTAGTAGTGATCGATCCCCAGGTAGTACGCGCCGTCGCCGGCCGGCTTGAGCGCGGACACCGAGGTGTTGTCCGAACTGGCCTGATCGAAAGTCGCCGTCCATAGCTGCGCGCCGGTGACCGGCGAGTACGCGATCGCGGTGGGGTAATACTTGCCGGCGGCATCGGTGGCCCAGCCCGCGACCTGCACGCCGGCCGCATCGACGACGAGGGCGTAGGCGCTGTCCTTGGTCGACCACGGCAACTGGCTGATCGCGCGCCAGACTTCGCTGCCGTCGACGCCGGAATACTTCACCGTCGCCATGCGCCAGTTGTAGCCGCGCACGCCCGCGGTGCCGCCGGTGACGTACACGTCGTCGTTGCCGTCGATCGCCACCGCCTTGGCCTCGTCGCCGTAGTAGATCGCGCCTGAAGGGCCGGAATCGAAGCGCGCGGCCCAGCGCTGCGCGCCGGTCGCGCCGTCGTACTTGACGGTGGCGAAATCGTTGTTGCGCGCGCCGTCGGATTTGCCGGTCACGACCGGATCGCCGCGGCTGTCCACGGCCAGGTCGAGCGCGAAATGCGCCACCGAGGAACCCCACACCTGCGGCGCGTACAGCGCGACCCATTGCTGCGCGCCGGTCGCGCCGTCGTACTTGATCGTGGCGAAATTGCTGAACTGATCGCGGCCGGAGGAGCCGGTCACGAACACGTTGCCGCTGCGGTCCACCGCCACCGCGTTCGGCGTGTCGGACTCGTTGCTGACCCGGCCGTAGCCGCTGGCCCACAGCTGCGCGCCGTCGCTGCCGCGATACTTGACCGTGGCGTAGTCGTCGCCGATGTAGCGACCTCGCTGGGTGCCGATGACGATCACGTCGCCGGCCGGATCGATCGCCACGGCGCTGCCCGACCCGCCTTCGGGGCCGCGAAAGCGCTGCTCCCACAGCAGGCTGCCGTCGGCGCCGGAGTACTTGATGGTGAGCATGTTCGACCAGCCGCCCTGCGACGAGCGGCCGGTCACGACCGGATCGCCGTGGGCATCGACCGCGACGGCGTACGCGTAATCGAAACGCCGTTCCGGCCCGGCATTGCTCGCCTGCCAGACCAGCGCGCCGGATGCGTCGACCTTGCTGACCGACCAGACCATGGCCGGACCGAGCGGGCGGTAGCCGACGATGTAGGCGTTGCCGGCGGCGTCGGTGGCCATGACGTTGGTTTTCTCCGGTCGACAACACGACCAACCGTTGAGGCCGGTGCCGCCGTCCAGGCGCGGCGAGGTCCATTCCACGACCGGGGATTGCGCCTGAGCCGCGCCGGCCAGGGCCATGAGCGCGGCGGACAAGATGATGCGGGAGTTCATGCGTGCGTCCTTTGCGATGAGGTGTCGAGGCGACGTGGGCGTCGCCGCACCAGTATCGCCACGGCCTTTGCGCAAACTGCGAACGCAGGCGCGGAACTTCGATGACGCTGCGGCGCGGTGGCGCTGACGGACGGCGCGCGAACGGACCTTGCGCGCGGGTCGTTGCGCCAGGCTCGCGGCGAAGCCTGCCGACGCGGGCCGGGCCGGTGCTTTCGTGTCGCCGACGCGGGCCGGCTCAGTCGATGCGGCACGCTCGTATCGCCGGCGCAGGCGGGCTTAGCCAATGCCGAGCGCTCGTAGCCCGATGCAAGCCCGCTCAGATCGCGTCGATCGCCTCAGCCAGACGCTCGACCGCCACTACTTCCATCTCCCCCACCCGGCCGCCGCGCGGCGCGTTGCTCTTGGGCACGATCGCGCGCTTGAAACCGTGGGTGGCGGCCTCCTTCAATCGGTCCTCGCCGTTGGGCACCGGACGGATCTCGCCGGACAGGCCGACCTCGCCGAAGGCGATGGTCTGCTCGGCCAGCGGCTGGTCGCGCAGCGAGGACAGCACCGCCAGCAGCACCGGCAGGTCGACCGCGGTTTCCTGCACGCGGATGCCGCCGACCACGTTGACGAACACGTCCTGGTCGCCGACCGCGACGCCGCCGTGGCGGTGCAGCACCGCCAGCAGCATCGCCAGGCGGTTCTGCTCCATGCCCACCGCGACCCGGCGCGGGTTCGACAGCGGCGAGGAATCCACCAGCGCCTGCACTTCCACCAGCAGCGGCCGGGTGCCTTCGCGGGTCACCATCACGCAGCTGCCCGGCTGCGGCGCGCGGCTGCCGGACAGGAAGATCGCCGAGGGGTTGGGCACTTCGCGCAGGCCCTTGTCGCTCATCGCGAACACGCCCAGTTCGTTGACCGCGCCGAAGCGGTTCTTGAACGCGCGCAGCACGCGGAAGCGGCTGCCGCTCTCGCCTTCGAAGTACAGCACCGCATCGACCATGTGCTCGAGCACGCGCGGGCCGGCGATGCCGCCCTCCTTGGTGACGTGGCCGACCAGGAACACCGCGGTGCCGGTTTCCTTGGCGTAGCGCACCAGCCGCGCCGCGCTTTCGCGGACCTGGCTGACCGAGCCGGGCGCGGCGCCGAGTTGTTCGGTCCACAGCGTCTGCACCGAATCGGCGACGATCAGCGCCGGCTTCATCTTCGAGGAATGCTCAAGGATGCGCTCCACGCAGGTCTCGGCCAGCGCGTGCACGCCGTCCAGCGGCAACCCCAGGCGCGCGCCGCGGCCGGCGACCTGCGACAGCGACTCCTCGCCGGTGACGTACAGGCCCGGCAGGGTCTGGGCCATGCGGGTGATCGCCTGCAGCAGCAGCGTGGACTTGCCGATGCCCGGATCGCCGCCGACCAGCACCACCGCGCCGTGGACCAGGCCGCCGCCGAGCACGCGGTCGAACTCGCCGATGCCGGTGGTGACGCGGGCCTCTTCCTGGTGGGTGACGTCCTTGAGCGCGGTCACCTTCGGCGCGTCGGCGCGGCCGGCCCAACTGGTGCGGCGGCTGGCGGCGACATTGGCCGCGCCGCCCTTGGCGGCCGGCTCGACCACGAACTCGCTGAGCGTGTTCCAGGCGCCGCATTCGCCGCACTGGCCCTGCCATTTGCTGTAGTCGGCGCCGCACTCGGAGCACACGTAGGCGGTGCGCGCCTTGGACGCGGCGGATTTGGCGGTGGGTTTGGACATGGCGGAAGGCGACTGCGCGGGTAAAGCGGCACTTTAGCCGCTGATCGTCGCAGCGTGCGAGACGGGACGCGGCGGCGCGGCGGATTCCTACGCCGGGCGGGAACGGGCCGTGGCGGGTTTCGGCGCGAGCGGATGCTTCGTGGTCGCGGCTTGCGCCGCTCCTACAGCGGCTGCGGATCGATCCGGGCTACCTGTAGGAGCGGCGCAAGCCGCGACTGCGACACCACGCACACGACGCCGCCAACCAATTGCGGCGCCCCTACCCCAACACTCAAGCCGCGATCGGCCGATGCTGCTCGGGATAGATCGCGCGCAAATGCTGCTGCGGCATCGCCAACAGCCCGCCGACGTCGCTGGACGCGACGATGCTGTAGCCGCGCGCGTCGATGTCGTTGCCGATCGCGCGCCAGTCCAGCCGCGGCCTCGCCATCGAGGTGTCGATGGTCCAGCCGAAGCGCAGCGCGCCGAGCGCTTTCATTTCGTCCAGGGGCAGCCAGCTGTCGGACGGTGCGACCACATACCCCTCGTTGTCGCCTACCACGAATACGTCTACGCGCATTTTCGTCATTGCCTGTGTCGCCTGTGTCGCGGGCCGGCGCATGGTGTCCATCGGAGCGATAAAAAAGAGTGAAGAAGGAATGGCCAATTGGTGAAATCCGAACCGTCGCGCAATTGGAGTTCACCTTCTATGCACGGCGATGACAGCCGCCGGGGTGCGCACAGCGTCCGCCACGGCCGTCGCAAGACCGGAGACGGCGGCGCGGGCGGCCGCCGGGCGAATGCTGCGAACGCAAAAAAACTGCCGCAGCCGGCCGGCGCCGCGGGCGGGGGTGGCCCGCCTGCGCGCGCGCACCGCAACCGCTGCGGACGTGTGCCGCCAGTCGCAGTGCGCGCGATGTCTATTGCTTAAACAGATCACGCTGTCGCTATGCTGCGCAGCGTTGGAGCGCAGGCCCCGGGGACAGGGCCGAGCGCCCTTGCCCACCCCGCCGCCGCGCAGTCGCCGTCGCACCGCGGCGCGCGCCGGCCTACCGCACCGTCGCAGGAGAGTCATCGACATGGGAACGTCTACACCCACCGGGCGCAGGCCCTGGATCGTTTGCGGCGCGGTATCGGGCCTGAGCCTGATGCTGGCGCTGGGTTTGCAGGGCGCGGCCGACGCCGCCGCGCAGGCGCTGCCGCCCGAGCTGGCGCGCACGCTCGCGCTGCACCCGCGCGAAGCGCGCACCCAGTTGCCCGACGGCGCCTGGCTGGTGCTCGAACGCGACGGCGCCGCGCTGAAACTGGTCGAGGACCGCGTCGGCGGGCGCACCCTGCGGCGCTGGCCGCTGGCCTCGCCACGCCGTTACGCCAGCCTGAGCCTGCTGCCGAGCGGGCGCGCGCTGCTGTGGGGCGGCGTCGACGGCAACAATCGCCTGCAACCCGGCGGCCTATGGTTCGATCCGGCCGCGCGCAGCCTGACCTCGGCGTTCGACGTGCCGCTGTCGCCGCGCGCCGGCCACGCCGCCAGCGTGCTCAGCGACGGCCGCCTGCTGCTCACCGGCGGCTGGGCGCCGACACCCGACGCCGGCGCGCGCGCGCAGCTGTGGGACGAACGCAGCGGCGCCGCCGCGGCCGGCGCGCAGGCGCCCGCGCGCCTGGGCCATCGCAGCCGGGTCGAAGCCGACGGCCGCGTGCGCCTGTCCGAAGGCGTCGATGGACAAGGCCGCGCGCAGGTCCGCGAGCAGTTGTACGACCCCGCGCAAGCGGCGTTCGTCGCCGCCGACACAGTGCCCAGCGCCGCCGCGGCCGCGCCTGGCCTGAGCGATTCCTCGCCGCGCCACCAGGCCCGCGACGTCGCCGCCGACGCGCGCCTGTCGCTGCGCTTCAGCCAGCCGCTGCGCGCGGACGAACTCAACGCCGGCAACGTCACCCTGCTCGGCCCGCGCGGTTTCAGCGCGGTGCAGATCACCCCGGCCGAGGCCGGGCGCTTGCTGTTCGTCACCCCGCGCCAGCGTTTGCAGGCGAATGCGCAGTACTCGCTGCTGGTCGACGGCGCGCACGCGCGCGACGGCCGGCCGCTGGCGCCGGTGCTGATCGACTTCGCCACCGCGGCCGAGCGCGGCGCACGCGCCGATGCCGATGCCGCGCCGCCGCGCACGCCCAAGGCAAGCGCCGCCGCACTCGCGCCCGCCTCCGCAGCGCCGCCGCGCCGCGCCGCCGCCGGCAGCGCGCGAACGACGGCCGCCGCCGCACCCATGCCGCTCTCGGTGACGCTGACGCCGGAAGCGACGCCCTCGACCATCGCCACCCAGCCCGACCAGCCGGTGAAGCTGAGCTTCACCCTGCTCGCGCCGGCCGCCGAAGGCGACTACGGCATCGGCCTGAGCAACCTGAGCATTACCGGTTCGAGCGAGCCGCTGATCGCGACCACGCCGCCGCTGCCCGGCCGCCCGCCGGTGGCGGTGTCCTGCGCGCCGGCCAACGGCGGTTGCAGCATCGACCTGGCGGGCCTGACCCGCGGCAGCTACACCGTCACCCTGCAACCGCCGGCCGGCGCGAGCGTGAGCTTCAAGGCCGGGCTCAGCCGCGACCGCGCCTACTCGGCGCAGATCTCCGGCTCCAACACTGCCGTGTCCATCGTCCGCCGCGGCCAGAACGCGCGCGTCTCCTTCGACGCCGCCGCCAACACGGTGCTGGGCGTGCGCGTGTCCGCGCAATCGGTCGAACCGCCCGGGCGCGAAGTGAACTACAGCGTGATCGCCCCCAACGGCAGCGTGCTGCAGCGTAAAACCGTGAGCCTGCGCGACGGCCTGATGCGCCAGACCCTGCCCGCGGCCGGCCGCTACAGCGTGCTGGTCGACCCGCGCTACGGCGAACTCGCCAACGCGACGGTTACGCTCGGCCCCAGCAACATGATCGAAGCCGACGGCGATGCGCTGGTCCGCGCCAACCTCATCAGCCCGTCGATCCTGACCTTCGAAAGCGACGGCCGCAGCGACCTCGGCCTGGGCCTGAGCGGGCTGAGCGTGCTCGACGGCGCGAGCCTGGTCTTGAGCGTCAACGGACTGGTCCAGGCGACCACCTGTTACGTCTCGCGCGGCAGTTGCGACCTCAACCTGCCCAAGCCGCCGGCCGGCGTGCACGTGGCCGATGTGCGCCTGTCCAGCGGCGGCCGCGGCCCCTACGGCTACACCGCGACCCTGAGCCGGCCCAAGACCGTGCTGCTGAGCCAAGACCAGGCCACCGACATCGCCATCGACCGGCCCGGCCAGGTCGCGCGCCTGGAATTCGACGCGACCGCGGCGCAAGCCGTGCGCTTGGACATCGCCGCGCCGGTGGTGGCTCCGCAGTGGGCCGGCGCGCTGATCTACACGCTGTACTCGCCGACCGGCGCCATCGTGCGCACCGTCGCCGCCAACGGCGCGCAGAGCTTCACCGTGGACAACGCGGCGGCCGGCCGCTACGCCCTGACCATCGACGCGCCCTACGGCGAAACCTGGAGCAGCCGCGCCAGCCTCGGCGATCCTTACACGAACTCGCCGATCGATTCGGGCGAGGTCGAACTGCGCACCCAGGCCGCCGGCATGAAGGCCACGCTGCACTTCGCCAATCCGAGCCTGGCCGACATCGGCCTGGGCATTACCGGCGTCAGCCTCAGCGGCGCCGCCGGGCCGATCCAGTTCAAGCTCAAGAACGCGCAAGGCCAGCAGGTGGCGGCGCTGGACTGCACGCCCAGCGCCGGCGCGGACGCCTGCGAACTCGACCTGCCCGCGCTCGCCCGCGGCGAGTACGACCTGGAAGCGACGCCGCCCGCCGCGGCCACCGCGATGCGCGCGCTGCTGAGCTTCAGCAAAGACGTCGCCGCCACGCTCTCGCCCGCGCAGCCGCTGAACCTGCAGATCCCGCGCCGCGGCCAGAACGCGCGCATCGCGGTCGACGCGCAGGCCGGCGCCACGCTCAACCTGGGCGTGTCCGGCCAGCTCACCGACCCGGCCGGGCAACTGGTCGCCTACGCCGTGCGCGCGCCCAACGGCAACGTGCTGGCGCAGAACTCGGTCGGCGCCAACGGCGTCGGCGGCATCAGCGTGCGCAACCTGCCCGCCAGCGGCCGCTATGAAGTGTTCGTCGATCCGGCCCAGGCCGCAGCGGTGTCGGCGCAGTTGGCGATCATCGACGACTTCAGCGCCGACCTGGTCGCCGACGCCGATCCGTTCGCGCTGCGCACGCAGTTGACCGGGCAAGTGGTGCGGCTGAATTTCCAGGCAGCGCAAGGCGCGCGGCTGGGCCTGGGCATCGACCAGCTCGACGGCGTGACGATCCCGCCGATGGTGCGCGTGCGCAACGCCACCGGCGCGCTGATCGCCGCGAAAAGCTGCGACACGCTGTACGGCAGTTGCGCTTTGGACCTCGACGGCATCGACGCGGGCGCCTACGCGGTCGAAATCGAACCGGCGGCCAGCCAGCCGCCCTACAGCGCGCGCGTCACCCTGAGTTCGGATCAGGAACACTCGCTCGCGTTCGCCCAACCGCTGGCGTTGAACCTCGAACGCTGGGGCCAGAACGCGCGGCTGTGGTTCCAGGGCGAGACCGGGCAGCACATGAGCCTGGCGATCTCCGGCCACAGCCACCAAGGCCAGCCGCCGGGGCCGTTGCCCGCGCATCGCTTCCGCTACACCGTCTACGGGCCCGACGGCGGCATCGTGTCGATGGGCGAGAGCGAGGGCGATCAGTTCCTCAACTTCGGCCCGCTCGCGCAAACCGGCGCCCACTACCTGCGGGTCGACCCGCTGCTGGGCGATGCAATGAGCGCGCAGGTGCGGCTGGACCTCAACCCCGACTTCGGCCTGCTCGAAATCGACGGCGCGGCGCTGCGCATGAGCACCCAATATCCGGGCCAGAAGCTGCGCTTCGCCTTCGATGTCGGCGCCGCCGACAGCGCGCTGTCGCTGGACGTGGCCGCGGTCGCGCCGGTGCAGGGCCCGGGTTTCGAACTGCGGGTGATGCGCGCCGGCATGCCGAGCATCGAGATCGAATGCGGCGAGCAAGCGCTGGGCTGCACGCTGCCGTTGAACGCGCTGGCGCCCGGACGTTACGAAGCGGCGGTCAGCAGCACCGATCCCGGCGCGCCGCAGCAGTTCGCCATCGATGCGACGCTGAGCGCGCTGCACCGCGGCGACCTGGTCCTGCAACAGCCCTACCCGCTGCAACTGCGCAGCGGCCAGCCCGCGCAGTTGCGCCTGTCCGGCAGCGCCGGCCAGCGCCTGACCGTATCGGCGAGCGGCCAGGCCACCACGCCGGCGAATGCGAACGTCGCCTACCTGCTGCGCAAGCCAGACGGCAGCGTGCTGGACGCGTTCCAGTCCCTTGAGGCGGCCTTCGCTCGGCCGCTGCCGGCGTTGCCGGCCGACGGCGATTACCGGGTCGAAGTCACAACCGCACCGGGTATCTCCGTGCAGACTCAGCTGCGCGTGGACCCCACGCCCTGAGCCGCAACGAGCGCGCCGTCGCCACCAGGCGACGGCGCATCGGCTCGCGCGCGGCACCGCTTCAACGGCATTTTCTAAGGAAGGAAACGACATGCCATCGTCATCGCAACCCTCATCCGGTCCGTGGACCTGGTGCGGCGCCCTCGCGGCGCTGGGCCTGGGCGTAACCGTGGCCGCGCTGCACGCCGGCGACGCCGACGCGGCGTTGCAGGCGCTGCCGCCCGAACTGGCGCGCACGCTCGCGCTGCATCCGCGCGAAGCGCGCACCCAATTGCCCGACGGCAGCTGGCTGGTGCTCGAACGCGACGGCCGCGCGCTCAAGCGCGTGCAAGACCGCACCGACGGCCGCACTCTGCGGCGCTGGCCGCTGCCCTCGCCGCGCCGCTACGCCAGCCTGAGCCTGCTGCCGAGCGGGCGCGCGCTGCTGTGGGGCGGCGTGGATGCGGACAATCGCCTGCAAGCCGGCGGGCTGTGGTTCGATCCGGCCGCCTACACGCTGACGCCCGCGTTCGAGGTGCCGCTGTCCGCGCGCGCCGGCCATGCCGCCAGCGTGCTCAGCGACGGACGCCTGCTGCTCACCGGCGGCTGGACCGCAGCCGCCGATGCCGGCGCGCGCGCCGAAGTCTGGGATGAGCGCGGCGGCCGCGCGGCGCCCGCGGCACCGGCACCGATGCGCCTGGCGCACCGCGCCCGGGTCGAAGCCGACGGCCGCGTGCGCCTGTTCGAAGGCGTCGACGCGCACGGCCGCGCGCTGACGCAGGACCAGCTCTACGACCCGGCGCGCGGCGCCGCCAGCGCCGCCGCGGGCGAAGCGGCGACGGGCGCGAGCGCACCGCGATTGAGCGACTCCTCGCCGCGCCACGGACAATCCGGCGTCGCCACCGACGCGCGCTTGTCGCTGCGCTTCAGCGAACCGCTGCGCGCAGGCGAGCTCAACGCCGCCAGCGTCACCCTGCTTGGTCCCGACGGCTACGCCGCGGTGCAGGTGACGCCGGCCGAAGCCGGGCGCCTGCTGTTCGTGACGCCGCGCCAGCGCTTGCAAACCAACGCCGATTACTCGCTGCTGGTCGACGGCGCGCATGCGCGCAGCGGCCGACCGCTGGCGCCGACCCTGATCGACTTCGCCACCGGCGCGGCGCGCGCCGATACGGCGCCGGCGCTGCCACCGGCGCCGGCAACGGCCGGCGCGAACAACGCGCAGCGCGAGCAAGACGGCGCGCAGCCGAAGCCGGCGCGCGTCGCGGCCGCGGTGCGCGCATCGCAGCCGGCATCGTCCGTCGCCACGCGCGCGATGGCGCCGGCCAAGCCCAAAAACGCCAGCGCACGCGCGGCGCTGGTCGCGGCCGATGTCGTCGTCGACGGCGCCTCGCTGTCGGTGCAAACCGACAGCGCCGACGAGGCGATCGAATTCGGCTTCGACATCGCCCAAGCCGGCGACTACGGACTGGGCCTATCCGGCCTGACCACGCCCGGCTCCGCGGCGCCGGCGACGCTGACCGTGCAAGGCAGCGGCGGCAGCGTCGCGAGCCTGTCCTGCGCGGCCGCCGACGACGGCTGCGGCGCCAACCTGCCGGCGCTCGCCGCCGGCCGCTACACCGCGCGCGTGCAGCCGCCGTCCGGCGCGACGCTGCGCTTCGCCGCGACCCTGAGCCGCGACCTGTCCACCAACCTGAGCTCGGGCTACGGCATCCCCATCACCCTCGACCGCCGTGGGCGCAACGCGACGGCAACCATCAGCATCGCCGTCCCCAGACATCTGCAATTGAGCGCGCAAACCACGCAACCGGCCGGGCGCGAGGTGCGCTACGCGCTGTACTCACCCAGCGGCAGCATCGCGCAAAGCTTCGCCTTCGCCGACGCGCATGGAGTGGTCGACCTAGTCATGTTGGAGCGCGGAACCTACCGCCTGCGCATCGATCCTGACCACGGCGCGACCTACACCGCCACGCTCGCGGCCGGATACGGCGCCGCCAACATCCTGGTCGCCGACGGCGCAGTGCGCGACTTCGTCTCCGAACCGGGCCTGCCGCTGCGCATGCAGTTCGCGCTAGAAACCGGGCGTCCGCTCGGCCTGGGCATCGGCAACCTCAGCATCGCCGGCAGCGCCCAGCCGGCCAGCTTGCAGGTGTTCAAGCCCAACGGCAGCTCGGCACTGCCGTCGAAACCGTGTCTGCCGGCCAACGGCGGCTGCGATCAATCGCTGGCGGTGTACGCCAGTTACCTGCCGCCCGGCATCTACACCGCCGTGCTCACGCCGCCGGCCGGCGCCACCGCCCGCTTCAGCGCCGCGCTGAGCAGCGAACGCACGGCCGATATCGCCGTCGGCGGCAGCGCCACCCTGAGCCTGGACCGCTACGGCCGCAACGGCCGCTTCGCGTTCGATCTCGCCGCCAACGAAGTGCTGCAGCTCAATGTGTCGCCGGACACGACCCCGGCGCAGCGCCCGATCGGCTACAGCCTGGTCGGCCCGGACGGCACGACCTACTTAGTCAAGCCGCCCGCCGCCGGCGCGCAGACGCTGGTGGCCGCCGCGACCAAGGCCGGGCGCTACGCCTGGTACGTGGATCCGCAACAAGGCGAACTCGCGACCGTGCAGGCCACCCTGACCCAGGCCAGCGGTTCCACCGCGATCGGCGCCGAACCGGTGGCGCTGTCCACCCAGGCCTCCGGCGCGCGCGCGAGTTTCAGCTTCGCCAATCCGCGCCGCAGCGATCTCGGCATCGGCATCGCCGAGCTGCAACTGACCGGCAGCGCGTCGTACGCCGACGCCACCGTGCGCAACTCGCGCAACGCCGTCGTCGCCAGCGAGCAATGCCACGCCGACGCCGCGCGCGGCGGCTGCGATATCGACCTGCGCGATCTCGCTGCCGATGTGTACACGGTCGAGATCGTCCCGCACGACGGCCAGGGCACGCTGAGCCTGCGCGCGGCGGTCAGCGAGGATCTGGTGCTGCCGCTGTCGCGTTCGCAGCCGCTGGAGCTGCAGATCGCGCGGATCGGCCAGAACGCCACGCTGGAGTACGACGCCGCCGCCGGCGAGAACCTCAACGTCGCCGTCAGCGGCCAGATCACCGCGCCGATCGGCCGCTTCGTTCGCTACGCCCTGCAGGTTCCGGCCGGCTACGAGATCGCCAGGAATTCGATCGGCCCCAACGGCAGCGGCGGCATCAGCCGGGAAAGCGTCGCCGCCGGCCGCCACCGCGTGCGCATCGATCCCGAGTACGGCGCGACCATGTCCGCGCGCGTGGCGATGATCGACGACTTCGCCGACGAGTTGGTCGTCGACGGACCGCCGCGCGAGATCGCCACGCAGTTGCTCGACCAGACCGTGCGGCTGTCGTTCCAGGTCGAACCCGGCGCGCGCCTGGGCCTGGGCATGGACCGGCTCGTCGGCCTGCAATCGTTCCCGCTCGACTTGACCCTGTCCGCCGCCGACGGCAGCGTGGTGCGCCGCGAGCTGTGCCGCGAGATGGACAAGAGCTGCGCGTTCAACCTCGACGGACTGGCCGGCGGCCGCTACACGCTCAAGATCGATCCGCCCAGCGAGCAAGGGCCTTACAGTTTCCGCGCGACGCTGAGCTCCGACCTGGAACTGCCGCTGACGCTGGGCCAGACGCTGGCGCTGCAGCAGGACCGCTGGGGCCGCAACGTACGCCTGCGCTTCAACGCGGGACCCGGCGACGATCTGTATCTCGCCGTCGCCGACGTGCAGCGGCTGGCGCCGCCGCCGCCGGGGCCGATGTTCCGCTACATCGAGTACACGCTGCGCGGGCCCGATGGCGAGACGATCCGCGACTATAGCCACTCCGACGGCGTGTCGATGCGCATTGCCGATCTGACCCAGAGCGGCGAATACACCCTGTCCATCGATCCGCCGCTCGGCGACGCCTTGGGCGCGCAGATCTGGCTCGGCCGCAACCAGCCGCTCGACGGCATCGAGATCGACGGCGATGCGGTGGTGTTCGCCTCGCCGCAGCCGGGCGCGCCGATGCGCGTGAGCTTCCAGGCTCCGGCCGGCGCCAAGCTGCGTTTCGGCATCGCCCCGGACGGCCCGGCGCCGGAAGGCGGCTTCGCCGTCGACGGCGGTTCGTGCTACATCAGCGACAGCGAGCAAGGCTGCGCCCACTCGGTGCAAACGCAGCAGGCCGGCCGCTACGAAATCAGCGTGAGCCAGAAGTCGGTGATCCGGCCGATGCAGTTCCGCGTGCGCGCGACCCTGAGCACCACCTACCAGGCCGCCTTGCAACTGGGCACGCCGCAAACCTTGAACCTGCGCAGCGGCCAGAACGTGTTGCTGAGTTTCCAAGGCACCTACCGGCAACGTCTGCGCCTGACGGTATCGGGACAAGCCACCCTGCCGGCGGGCTATCAGGCGTACTACGGCGTGCGCCGCCCGGGCGAACGCCTGTCCGACTTCGACGCCTTCAGCACCGCGCCGAACGGCACCTGGGAACTGCCGCCGCTACCGGCCACCGGCGAGTACCTCCTGGAGACCGCCGCGATCGGTTGGCCCGGCTTGCAGACCACGGTGCTGCTGGAGCCGATGCCGACGCCGTGAGCGTCCCGCCCGCGCGCCGCACTGCGGCGCGCGGGCGATTGCCGAATCGCGCGCCTGCGGGTGGCGTGCGGCCGCGGTGCTGCGATACTGCGCGGACGCCGCGTGCTCCCGCACGCGCCGCATCGGGAGTCCACGCTCATGGAAGAAGCCGTCGCCGCGCGTTCTTGCGGATCTCATCGCCGCCGTCTGGGCCGGCCGCTGGCCGCGTTGCTCGCGCTGTCGCTCGCCGCCGCGCCCGGCGCCTTCGCCAGCGGCCACCTGCCCGGCTTCCCGATCCCGCCGCGCAGCTTCCCCGACTACGCCGCGTGCAAAGCCTTCCTCGAACAAACCGCGCGCGACGACCGCGCCCGGGCCGAAGCGCAGCCGCGCGAGACCGAGCCCGGCGTCACCCGGCAGATGCTGGTGATCAGCGACGGCGTAACCGAATCCGGCCGCGAGCAGGCCGCGTACCGGGCGCAGATCGGCGCGCAATTCCGCCGCCGCGACGAAACGCGCTCGGCGATCGTCACCACCTTTTCCTACGACGAGAACAGCTACCGCTGCCAAGGCGGCGAGCTGAGCGGCGAATCCGGCGCGCGCGGCTATTACCAACCCGGCTACGAACCGATCCCGACGCCCTCGCCCTGAGAACCTCCCACACGCAAAACAAGAACGCCCGGCGCAGGCCGGGCGTTCTCGTATCGATATCTCTGGTGCCGGAAACAGGAGTCGAACCTGCGACCTACGCATTACGAATGCGCCGCTCTACCAACTGAGCTATTCCGGCGAGGACGGCAATTCTAGGCGGCCGGGGCCTGAGCGGTCAATTCTGGGGCCTGCGCCGGCGGCACCCGATCGCGCCGGGCGTCGTGGCGGTATTCGCCGCCGCGCCCGGCGTTGGGCCTGCCGCGGCGCGCTACGGGTGCGCCACGGGCGCGGGCCGCGCCGGGCCGGCAGCGCACGCCGCAGCCAGGCTCGGGCACGCCTGAATCGCAGCGCGCGCCCCGGCGCCGATCAAAGCCCGCACGGCGACGCCAGCGGCGGGTTCTGTTCTTTCACGGTATCGACATGCGCCAGCTTCTTGCCGCGCAGCGCCGCCACCTGCGCTTCCACGTCGGCGGTGGCCAGGGCCGTGCCCTCCTGGAAGAACACCCAGTCGATGTCTTCCTGGTACTCGCGCAGCTCCGGCGAATCCACCGGGCCCAGCGATCCGTCCGCGCCCTTGGGCATGAACCACAGGTTGAAGTTGATCGACATGAAGTCTTCCGGGTACACGGCGCTGCTGTGCACCGAGAACGGCTTGCCGTCGACGTAGTAGCTCACCTTCTTGTCGGCGACGGTCAGCACCAGCGTGTGCCAGCCGGCGTAGCTGCCTTCCGTGCGCGAGAACTCGTTGACCTTGGTCCACGGCTCCAGCTGGAAGGTGTCCCAGGTGGTGGTCCACATCGCCGGCTTGGCGTTTTCGCCCCAGCCGCCGTTGGGCAGGTATTCGAAGTCGGTCTCGCTGTAGTTCTTGTCCATCGGCGCCTTGAGCGGGCTGATGGCGTAGAAGGTCTGGATGACTTCGTCGCCGTCCGGGCCGTAGCTGGGCTGGTCGCGGAAGAAGATGCGCGCGGCGTAGGTGCCTTCGCGGTATTTGCGCGCGTGGCAGAACTGGGTCTGGCGGGTCTTGTCGGCCTTGCCGTTGGTGACCGAGCTCATCCGCACCGCGCCGCCCTGGGTGTCGGCGATGTCGGCGTGGAAGGACACGCCCTCGGCCGACCAGGCCGCGCCCTTGATGCCGGGATGGCCGGTTTCGGTCCGCACCTTCCAGCCGTTGGCCTGGAACGCGGCCAGGTCGGGGTAGCTGAAATCGTCGAAGAACACCGGCGCCTGCGCCGCGGCCGGCGCGGCCGCCTCGGCGGGCGCGGCCGCCGCGGTCTTGTCGCTGGCGGTTTCGGTTTCGGTTTTCGCCGCGCAGCCGGCGGCGGCCGCCGCGGCTGCGAGAACGCTGACTAGAAAAATACGCTGCCGTCCCATGGTGCCGTCCTTTGTTCGTGGCCAATCGTGCGCGACTGAAGCAACGGGCCAATCTCGCGCAAAATTGACAACGTTGTCAAACGGCTCGGACCCAACCGTGGCAGGCCCTGCCCGCCTGCCGCCCGCATCGGATCCGGCGCTCGCCTGTCCTGCCCCGGGCCACAGCGCTTAAGCGGTCACGCCACGTCGCGCCCATGCCCGCGCAGGGGCGCTTCGGCGGGCACGCCGGTTCCGCGACCGCCTTGCCGCTTCGGCACATTGCCCCACCCGAATGTGCAGTTTTGCGGCCGGATCCGGTTGCGCGCGCCGGGGCGATGGCCGAGTCTCGCCGCGCGGTCGGGGATGCAGGGGGCCGCCGACCGCTGCCCATCTCTCGCAGCAGGAGCCCCCATGATCCGTTCGTCCCTAATCCCGCGCACGCTGCCGTTCGCCATCGCCTGCGGTCTGTCGCTCGCCGCGCTCGCGCCGTCGGCGCTGGCCAAGCTGCCCGACGGCGCGCTCGACCCGGCCTTCGGCCGCCGCGGCCTGGTCGTCACCGATTTCCCGGTCAACGACGATTTCGTCCGCGCCGTGGCCATCCAGGCCGACGGCAAGATCCTCACCATCGGCGAAGGCGGCGGCGAGGATCCGCTGCACCGCGATTACCTGCATTGCCGGCTGCTGCGCTTCGGCGCCGACGGCAAGCTCGATGCCGGCTTCGGCAACGGCGGCGAAGTGCGGATCAAGCTGCGCTCCGACGCCAAGCCGGCTGCCTGCCGCGCGCTGGCGGTGCAGGCCGACGGCCGCATCCTGGTCGCCGGCGGCAACAAGGGCGATGCCCTGCTGCTGCGTTTCCTCGCCGACGGCAAGCCCGACCGCCGCTTCTCGCGCGACGGCGTGCAGACGCTCGATGTCGGCGGCCTGGACGAGTTCTACGGCCTGGCGCAGCAAGCCGACGGCCGCATCGTCGCCGCGGGCAAGCGCTTCGACGCCGATACCGGCCAGGACGCGGTGGTGTTGGCGCGCTACCGCAGCGACGGCAGCCTGGATCCGGGCTTCGGCCGCAAGGGCGTGGTGGTGACGCCGCATCCCGAACAGGCGCTGGGCGCCGGCGCCCAGCATGTGCTGCTGCAGAGCGACGGCAAGATCGTCGTCGCCGGCGGCGGCGGGCGCTGGAACCTGATCGCGCGTTATCTCGCCGACGGCCGCCCCGATCCTGGCTTCGGCAACAACGGCAGCACCGTCGACCGCATCACCGGCCTCAACGCCGGCGCGCAGGGGCTGGTGTTGCAGACCGACGGCAAGTTCCTGTCCAGCCATCCGATCGTGGCCGGCAGCGGCGTGCGCGGCACCTTGCTGCGTCACAACGCCGACGGCCGCCTCGATACCACTTACCACCGCCCCGACCTGGACATCTCCGGCCGCCTGGCGCCGCAGTCCGACGGCCGCGTGCTGGTGGTCGGCAACCTCGCCGGCGCCGCGCCCAAGCCCGGCCGCCTGCAGCGGGTCAACCCGGACGGTTCGGTCGATACCACCTTCGCGGTCGCGCCGATCGACTTCGGCGGCAACGACGACTACTTCATCGACCTCGCCGTGCCCGGCGGCGGCCGCATGGTGGTGGCCGCGTGGCTCAGCGAGGAAAACCGCATCGGCCTGGCGCGGGTCGCGGCGACCACCTATTGCCTGGCCGACCCGGTCAACCCGGGCCGTTGGATCGGTTTCAGCGAAAGCGGCTGGTTCGCGACCATCGACAGCGGCATCGGCGGCAGCGGCCAGGGCCTGCTGGCGAAGGGGCGGCTGCGCTCGGTGCAGCCGCAGGGCCAACCGGCCGGGCGCGCGCTCAGCGCCGGCGGGCCGGCGCCGGCGGCGTATCGCGTCGACGCCTTCGCCGTCACCGGCGACGTGCGCGGCTTCGGCTTCGCCAACGTCAGCAAGCTCGGCAGCGCGCCGGCGACGTACGGCCTGGTGGACGCGCGCATGAACGATCCGGCCTGCAAGATCTTGCCGGGGCGCTGAGCGTTTCGACCATCTAACGTGCAGCGGCCGGGTTTCGGGTCCGGCCGCCGCCACGCATCTCCGGTCGTGCGCGCTCCGACTCGCTGCGTCGCGCTGTACTCGCGCTCGGGCTGTGTGCGCTCCCGAAAGAGCGAACGCATGCCTGCGATCCGACAGCCCCGACGCCGCTGCGATCGCATCGATCCCCTCTGCTGTTTCGGCTTCGGTGGGAACCGCTGGTTCGCGACCGCCTGAGCACAATCGGATTCGCCGCGCAGCAGAGGTACGCGGCGCGTACCGGCCCGACCGTCCGGCATCGGGTAAAGAGGTGCGCTGGTGCGCATCGCTGCGCGCACTGTTGTCGGCTCGGTGGATGCGCGCGCTTCGGATACGCGCATCGACGATGGCGGCAGACGGATTTACGGTCTGTCGAGCGCGTCGCACCGTCTCAACCTACGCATCCGGCTTGCGCGATCATGGCTCGGCCGCACGAACCGTTGCCGCCTCCGCTACCATTGCCGGGGCGCATGGACGCCGCCGTCCTTAGCCTCCATAGAAGCGACCGGCGCCGCGTTCAACATCGCGCCGACACGATCACCAAGCATTACCAAGGATCAAAGGAATGGCAGTTATCCCCTCACCCCGCCCGACCCACCTGGCCCGCGCGATAGATCACGCACTCCACGCCGCCCTGCTGTTGAGCGCGGCGCTTGCGTTGCCGCAAGCCGCCTCGGCGCAGCAGTTGTCCTGGGATGGCGCAGATCCGGGCAAGTACGACAACGGCGTCGTCGATGGCGGCAACGGCGTATGGGACAGCTCGGGCCGTAACTGGACCGCAACCGGCGCGACCAACCAGGCCTGGCAGTCCGGCGCAGTGGCCGTGTTCAGCGGTCCGGCCACGGTCGACATCGTCGGCGAACAGGCCATCGGCGGGCTCAGGCTGCAATCGGCGACGACGCTGGGCTCGAACGGCGGCGGCAGCCTGCGCCTGACCTCGGCCGATCCGCTCGGCACCATCATCGACGTCGCCTCGGGCTCCGCGCGCATCGACGCTGCGATTTCCGGCGGCCGGCTGACGGTCGGCGGCAACGGAACGCTCATTCTGACCGGCAAGAACAGCTACGACGGCCTGTCGATCAGTTCAGGCTCGGTGGTCGGCAATGCCGATTCGATTCGCGGCAGAGTCGCTGGTCAACGGGTGGAGTTCGCGCAGGCGACCGACGCTGCGTTCGACGGCGCCGTCATCACCGCCTATGCGACCAAGAGCGGCGCCGGCACCTTGCGCCTGCTCTCGTCCTCATCGTCCTACTGGTCCGTCGACTCCGGCACCCTGATCGCCCGCGAACTGACCGGGCCGGCCCAAGTCGCCGCCAATGCGGTGCTTCGCTTCGAGGGCAGCGGCCATGCCTCGCAGATCTACGGCGCCGGCCAGGTGCAAGTCGCCGCGGGCAGCAGCGACGGGTTCGATTTGAGCCTGCTCGACTATATCCTCGGTCGAGGCGAGCGTTTCACCGGCACCGTCGTGGCCGAGTCCGGGAGGGTCCGTCTGTCGGCCAACACCGACGGTTCGGTGCTCATTCGTCCCGGCGCGCTGTTGTTCGGCAGCATCGGGCGCGCCGTCGACTTGGACAACTACGGTACCTTGGCGATCAACGACCCCAACCTACCGCCGTCGACGAGCGCGATTTTTCTGGTCGGCGACTACACCCATCGCAACGGCGCGACGCTGTCGGCCGCGCTGACGCCCACCAGCGTCGACCTGATCCAGACCCAGGGCCGCGCGATCCTGCTCGGCGGCACCGTGGACATCCGCAAAGTCCCGGGGCAGTACGCCAACAGCGCACGCTATACCCTGATCAACGCCGCCCAGGGGGTGACCGGCGAGTTCGCCGCGCTGACCCAGGACCTGCCGTTCCTCAACCTGCACCTGGCCTACGACAGCAACCACGTTTACCTCGACATTCTTCGCAGCCGCACCCGCTTTGCCGATGTCTGCACCGGCTTCAATCAGTGCCAGCTCGCCCGCAACATCGACGGCGCCAGCGATTCGGGTGCGCTCAGCGACGACATGAAGACCGTGGTCGACGAGATGACCACACTCAGCGCAGCTCAGGCCATGGCCGGCCTGGACACGATGACCGGCGAAGCTCACGCCAGCCTCGCCGGCGCCGCACTCGGCAATCTCGGCGGCGCGACCTCGGCAATCGCGCGCCACCTCAGCGGCCTGAACTCGCGCGAGGACGGTCGCAGCGGTGTGTGGCTGCAGGCGCGCGATGCCGACGCCCGATACGACGGCGATGGCAACGCACGCGGCTACGACCTCAGCGCGAGCGGCGCGACCTTCGGCGCAGACTCGTGGCTGGGCGAGCGCTGGCTGCTCGGCGGCAGCCTCGGCACCGGTCGCAACACGCTGGATTTCGAAGGTCCCGATCGCGCCAAATCGGAGATCAAGAGCGCGAGCCTGTACTCGGCGTTCCAGAACGAACGCGCTTACGTCCGCGGTGTCCTGGATTTCGCCCGCGCCAAGAACAAGGTCGATCGCGAGATTTCGGTCGGCTCGATCCGTCGCCAGACCCACGCCGAATACGACAGCGACCGTACCGCATTGTATGCGGAGGCCGGACTGAACTTCGCCGTGGGCGCCTCGACCCTACAGCCGCTGCTCAGCGCCGAGCATGTGCGCTTGAACAGCGACGGCTTCCGCGAGCGCGGCGCGCAGGACCTGGATCTGGTCGCGCGCGCGCAGCGCCTGGATCGCACCACCGTCGGCGCTGGCCTGCGCTGGAGCGGCCAATACGGCGAAGGCGCCTGGCGTTTCGCACCGGCCGCCGAACTGCGCTGGCTGCACGACAGCGGAGACACCACGGCTTTCGGCGAAATGGCGCTGGCGGGCACGCCCGATGCCTGGAGCCGGATCGACGGACTGTCGGCCTCGCCCGACCGCGGCCAGGCCCGCCTGGGTTTCAAGGCCAGCCGCGAAGGCGGACTGGAACTGGCAATCGGTTACGACTACCAGCATGCCGGCCGGGTCGAAGCGCATAGCGCCGACCTCAGCATCGGCTACCGCTGGTGAAAGCGCCCGCGCCGCGCTCGCAGCGAGCGCGGCGCGGGCGAATGCATGGCGCAGGCGACCAAGCAAGCCGAAGCGATCGTATCGACGACGATCATCCAGGCGGCAATGCGGACGGCGGAACATGGACGGTCGGGACATCCGACCGTCCCGCGGCTCAAACGATCAACTGCAACCGCAACTCCTTCGGCAAGGCGAACACCATGTTCTCCTCCTCGCCGTCGAGTTCGGCCACGTGCTGCGCGCCGAGTTCGCGCAGGCGCTCGATCACGCCGCGCACCAGCACTTCCGGGGCCGAGGCGCCGGCGGTGATGCCGATGCGGCTGCGGCCTTCGACCCAGCGCGGGTCGATCTCGACCGCGCCGTCGATCAGGTACGCGGCCACGCCTTCGCGCTCGGCCAACTCGCGCAGGCGGTTGGAGTTGGAGCTGTTCGGCGAGCCGACCACCAGCACCAGATCGCAGCGCGCGGCCAGTTCGCGCACCGAATCCTGGCGGTTCTGGGTGGCGTAGCAGATGTCGTCGTTCTTCGGCCCCTGCACCGCCGGGAACTTGGCGCGCAAGGCTTCGATCACGCTGCGGGTGTCGTCGACCGAGAGCGTGGTCTGGGTGGTGTAGGCCAGGTTCTGCGGCTGGTCGACCTGCAACGCGGCGACGTCGTCGGCGTCCTCGACCAGGTAGATGCGGCCCGAACCGGCTTCGCGCTTCCACTGCCCCATCGTGCCTTCGACTTCGGGGTGGCCTTCGTGGCCGATCAGCACCACGTCGCGCCCGGCGCGGCAGTGGCGCGAGACTTCCAGATGGACCTTGGTCACCAGCGGGCAGGTCGCGTCGAACACCTTGAGCCCGCGCCGCTCGGCTTCCGCGCGTACCGCCTTGGACACGCCGTGGGCGCTGAAGATCACGGTGGCGCCGTCGGGCACTTCGTCGAGTTCCTCGACGAACACCGCGCCGCGGTGCTTGAGGTCGTCGACGACGAAGCGGTTGTGCACGACTTCGTGGCGCACGTAGATCGGCGCGCCGAGGGTTTCGATCGCGCGCTTGACGATCTCGATGGCGCGGTCGACGCCGGCGCAGAAGCCGCGGGGATTGGCGAGCAGGACGTCCATGGGGCGATTGTACTCCTAGCCCTTGCCCGTACCGGGCTCGCGCCGTTCGGCCTCGGGCTTGCTGAACAGCCCGAACGCGGCGATGCCGATGGCGCCGGCGACGATGGCCGCGTCGGCGATGTTGAACGAGGGCCAGTAGAAGGTGCGCCAGTACCACTGGATGAAATCGACCACGTGGCCGTGCATGAGCCGGTCGATCACGTTGCCGATCGCGCCGCCGATCACCAGCGCGTACGGCAGCGCGGTCTTCCAGTCGCCGCGCGGCGTGCGCGCCAGCCAGCGCGCCAGCAGGCCGCTGATGCCGACCGCCAGGACCAGGAAGAAATACTTCTGCCAGCCGCCGGCGTCGCTGAGGAAGCTGAAGGCCGCGCCGGTGTTGTAGCTGCGGTACCAGTTCCAGAAGCCTTCGATCACCACCACCGGGGTGTACTCGGGCAGCGAGGCCAGCACCCAGTTCTTGCTCCACTGGTCGAGCGCGATCACCGCGATCGAGACGATCAGCCAGGGCAGCGCGTTTTTGGCGGGGGGGCTAGTCATTAGGTTCGCAATTGGGATTTCGGGATTGGAAAAGCGCCGCGGCGCGCACTGCGCGCCGCGGCCGCATCAGAACCAGCGCCGGTCTTCGCCCGGGCCTTCGACGTTGCTGACGCAGCGTCCGCACAGCTCGGGATGCTTCGAATCGGAACCGACGTCGGCGCGGTAGTGCCAGCAACGCACGCACTTGCGCTTGCTCGTCGGCGCGGCCAGCACGGCGATGTCCTGGATGCCGTCGTCGGCCACCACGTCGACGTCGCCGCTGATGAACAGGAAACGCAGCTCGTCGGTCAGCGGCGCCAGCCAATTCTGGTCGGCGACGCCACAACGCAGGGTGATCTCCGCTTCCAGCGCCGCACCGATCTCGCCGGCCGCGCGCATCGGCTCGAGCGCGCGGGTGACGTTCTCGCGCAACTCCAGCAGGCGCTTGAAGTCCTCGTCCGACAGCGCCGCGTCCGCCGGCAGCGGCGCCAGGCCGTCGTACCAGGTGGCGAACAGCACATTGTCTTCGCGCGCGCCGTTCTCGGTGTTGGCCGGCAGGTGACGCCACATCTCGTCGGCGGTGAACGCCAGCACCGGCGCGATCCAGCGCACGAACGCTTCGGCGATGCGGTACATCGCGCTCTGCGCCGAACGGCGGCCGCGCGAATCCTCGCGCATGGTGTACAGCCGGTCCTTGGTCACGTCCAGGTACAGCGAGCCCAGATCGACGCTGCAGAAGTTCGACAGCAGCTGCACGATCTCGGCGAAGTCGTAGCGCTCGTACGCCGCGACGATGCGGTCCTGCACGTCGCTGGCGCGATGCACGATCCAGCGGTCGAGCGCGACCATGTCCGCCAGCGCCACCGAATCGCGCGCCGGGTCGAAGCCGCTGAGATTGCCGAGCAGGAACCGCGCGGTGTTGCGGATGCGGCGGTAGACGTCGGCGTTCTGCTTGAGGATCTTGTCCGACACCGACATCTCAGCGCTGAAGTCGGTCGAGGCCACCCACAGGCGCAGCACGTCCGCGCCCATCGCGTCGATGACCTTCTGCGGCACCACCACGTTGCCGAGCGACTTGGACTGCTTCTTGCCCTGCTCGTCGACGGTGAAGCCGTGGGTCAGCACCTGCCGGTACGGCGCCACGCCGTCCATCGCCACGCCGGTCAGCAGCGCGCTGTGGAACCAGCCGCGGTGCTGGTCGGAGCCTTCCAGGTACAGGTCGGCCGGCTTGCGCAGGCCGTCTTGCGGACGCTGCGCGAGCACGCATTCGTGGCTGGCGCCGGAGTCGAACCAGACATCGAGGATGTCGGTGACCTTCTCGTAGTCGCCGGCCTCATCGCCCAGCAACTGCTCGGCGGTCATCGCGTACCACGCGTCCACGCCCTCGCGCTCCACCGCGTCGGCGACCTGGCGCATGATCTCGACCGTGCGCGCATGCGGCTGGCCGGTCTCGCGATGGAAGAACAGCGCGATCGGCACGCCCCAGTAGCGCTGGCGCGAAATCGTCCAGTCCGGACGGCTCTCGATCATGTTGTAGATGCGCGACTCGCCCCAGCCCGGGATCCAGGTCACGCCCGGGATCGCGGCCAGCGCATCGCGGCGCAGCCCGGCCTGCTCCATCGAGATGAACCACTGCGGGGTGGCGCGGAACACCACCGGCGTCTTGTGCCGCCAGCAGTGCGGATAGCTGTGCTTGATCCTGCCGCGCGCCAGCAGCGCGCCGTTCTCGCGCAGGATCTGCAGCAGCAGCTCGTCGCTCTTGAAGATGTGCTTGCCGGCCAGCACGTGCTCGCCCGCCGCCGGCGTCGACGGCAGGTACAGGCCGCGCGCGTCGACCGGGTTGATCTGGGCGGCGTTGTAGCGCGCGATCAGGCCGTACTTGAGCGAGACCGCGTAGTCCTCCTGGCCGTGGCCGGGCGCGGTATGCACCGCGCCGGTGCCGGCGTCGGTGGTGACGTGGTCGCCCAGCAGCACCGGGATTTCGCGGTCGGCGTAGAACGGATGGCGCAGGCGCAGGCCTTCGAAGGCCTCGCCCGGATGCGCGGACCAGTCGCGGGTTTCCACGCTGTGGCCCTGCTTGAGCGCATCGGCCTGGGTGATCGCGGCCAACACCGCGCTGACCAGTTCGCTGGCGATCAGCAGGTATTCCGGACGCTGGCCCGGCTCCTTGAACAAAGCCTCTTCGCCCGGCTCGATCCGCACCAGCGAATACTCGACCTGCGGGCCCATCGACACCGCCAGGCTCGCCGGCAGCGTCCACGGCGTGGTCGTCCAGATCGGCACCGACAGCGGGCTGCCGTCGTCCTCGATCCCGAACACGTCGAACACGCGCTTGCGGTCGAGCACCGGATAACGCACGTAGATCTGGGTCGATTCCTTGTCGTGGTACTCGATCTCCGCCTCGGCCAGGGCCGAGCCGCAGTCGAAGCACCAGTGCACCGGCTTGGAGCCGCGCACCAGATGGCCGCGTTCGACGATCTTGGCCAGCGACCGCATGATGTCCGCCTCGTAGCGGAAATCCATGGTCAGGTACGGATTCTCCCAATCGCCGATCACGCCCAGGCGCTTGAAGTCGCGGCGCTGCAGGTCGATCTGGGTGGCGGCGTACTCGCGGCACTTGGCGCGGAACTGGGCCGCGTCGAGCTTCTCGCCGACCTTGCCGTAGGTCTTCTCGACCTTGGTCTCGATCGGCAGGCCGTGGCAGTCCCAGCCCGGCACGTAGGGCGCGTCGAAGCCGGACAGCAGCTTGGACTTGACCACGATGTCCTTGAGCACCTTGTTGAGCGCATGGCCGATGTGGATCTCGCCGTTGGCGTACGGCGGGCCGTCGTGGAGCACGAAGCTGCGCTCGCGGTCCTTCACCTTCTCGCGAATCCGCTGATACAGGCCTTCGCTTTCCCAGCGCGCCAGGGTCTCCGGCTCGCGCTTGGGCAGGTCGCCGCGCATCGGGAATTCGGTCGCCGGCAGCAGCAAGCTGGCCTTGTACGGGTTGCCGGCGGCGGGTTGGCTCGGGTCGTTGGTCACAGCGGGTCTCGGACGGGTGTTCGGCGGATCGGTTTGGGCCGCGTCGGCGGCTTATGCGGTGTGCTCGGCCGCGTCGGCGGCGCGGCGCGGGTCGGGCGGCGTAGCGGGAGTCCAGCGGCGGCGCTGCGCGTCCAGCGCGAGCAGCTCGCGCGCTTGCGCGGCGTCGCGGTGCATCTGCTGGGTCAACGTCGCCAGGTCGGGGAACTTGAGTTCGGCGCGCAGGTGGGCGACGAATTCGACCTCGATCCTGCGACCGTACAGGTCGCCGTCGAAATCGAACAGATGCGCTTCCAGCAGCGGCTCCACCCCGGCCACGGTCGGGCGCGTGCCCAGGCTCGACACCGACGGCCACGGCCGCTCGCCGACGCCGTGCACCCAGGTCGCGTAGATGCCCGACAGCGCCGGCGTCTTGCCGCCGAAACGCAGGTTGGCGGTGGGAAAACCGAGGGTGCGGCCGAGCTGCTGGCCGCGCACCACGTGGCCGCCGATCGCGTAAGGCCGGCCGAGCAAGCGCGCGGCAGCGGCGAAATCGCCGGCCAGGATGGTTTCGCGGATGCGGGTGCTGGACACGCGCTCGCCGTCCAGATGCACCGGCTCGATTTCGTGCGCACTGAAGCCGGCCGTCTCGCCCATCCGCCGCAGCAGCGCGATGTCGCCGCCGCGCGCCTTGCCGAAACGGAACTCCGGGCCGACCCACACTTCGCGCGCAGCCAGTTGCTTCACCAGCACGCGCTCGACGAATTCCTCGCCGCTCCAACTGCTCAGCGCGCGGTTGAAGCGCAGCAGGCCGACCTGGTCGGCGTCCAGCGCCAGCAGGCCTTCGGCCTTGGCCCGCGGCAGCAGCAAGCGCGGCGGCGGCGCGGCCGGGGCGAAGAACTCGCGCGGCAGCGGCTCGAAGCTCAGCGCCACCGCCGGCACGCCCAACGCGCGCGCGCGCGCCACCGTGTGGCGCACCAGCGCGCGATGACCCAGATGCAGGCCATCGAAGGCGCCGATGCAGACCACACTGCCGTGCGGGCAACGGATCCCGCGGTCGACGTCTCGAAACAGCCTGCTCATTCGGATTCTGGCGTGGGAAACCCGGTCGCCCGGGATACGGCTTGAAGGATGAATCAGGAAGTATAGCCGCCGGCCGCCGCTCTCAATGGCACCCGGCGCCGCGGTTGGGCGCGGTTGGCCTGCAAACGTCCCTTGAGGCCTTGTGGAAACCGGGCTTTGTGGAACCTGGTTTTGTTGGAACCGGGTTTTGCCCAAAGGCCTAGGCTTTTGTGGGAGGGCCTTCAGGCCCGACGCTTTTGTGCCAGAGCATCGCGACCTGAGCCGAAAGCCTCCGGCCTGAAGGCCCTCCCACCAGGCCAAGCATCCGAAGGCTCAATGCCCGCGCAGATCCCGCGGCCGGATGCCCTGCAGCCACAGCAGCGCGCCATACGCCGCGCCGCCGGCGCCGACCACCGCCGCCAGCTTCCAGGCCCGCTCCCACCACGGCCAGCCGGTCCAGCCCGGCCACAGCCACAGCAGGAACAGCACCACCGCGCTCAGGCCCAGGCTGGCTACGCCGATCTGGCGCAGGAACCGGCCCCAGCCCGGCTGGCGCCGGTACACCCGCGCCCGGCGCAGGTACCAGGCCAGTTGCAGGGCGTTGGTCCAGCCGGCGATGGCGATGGCCAGGGCCAGGCAGGCGTGCGCGCCGGGCACCTCGCCCAGCGCCTGGGTCAGGCCCGCCCCGCGCGCCAGCGCAGCGCGGCCGGCGTCGGTGAAATACACCGCCAGCAGCAACAGCACCACGGTGGAGATCAGGTTGACCGCCACCGACACCACCGCCGACTTGACCGGGGTCTTGGTGTCCTGGCGCGAATAGAACGCCGGCGCCAGCACCTTCACCAGCAAGAACGCCGGCACCGCGGTCGACTGCGCCATCAGGCTCAGGCGGATCATCTGGGTGTCCTGCGGGGTCAGCCGGCCGTACTGGAACAGCGCCGCGATCAGCGCCTCGGCGCACAGCACCAAGCCCAGGCAGGCCGGAATGCCGATCAGCAGACACAGCCGGAAACCCCAGTCCAGGGCCTTGGAATAGCCCTCGCTGTCGGTCGCGGCATGGCGCTTGGACAGATGCGGCAGGATCACCGTGCCGATCGCGACGCCGAACATGCCCAGCGGGAACTCGAGCAGGCGATCGGTCAGATACAGCCAGCTCACGCTGCCGACGATCAGGAACGAGGCCAGCGCGGTGTTGAGCAACAGATTGAGCTGGGCCACCGACGAGCCGAACAGCGTCGGCACCATCAGCTTGAGGATCTTGCGCACGCCCGAGTGCTGCCAGCCCCAACGCGGCCGCGGCAACAAGCCGAGCTTGGCCAGCGCCGGCAACTGGAACACCAACTGCAGCACGCCGGCGAAGAACACGCCCCAGGCCAGCGCCAGCACCGGCTCGGCGCCGAACGGCCGCATCAAGGGCGCCGCGGCGGCGGCCGCGGCGATCATCGAGACATTCAGCAGCACCGGCGACAGCGCCGGCACCGCGAACTTCTCGTAGCTGTTGAGCACCCCGCCGACCAGCGACGCCAGCGAAATGAACAAGGCGTAGGGGAAGGTGATCTGCAGCATCTGGGTCGCCAGCCGGTACTGCTCGCTGCCCGGGGCGAAGCCCGGTGCAAACACGCCCATGACCCAGGGCGCGGCCAGCACCACGACCGCGGTCAGCACCACCAGCGCCGCCGTCAGCGTGCCGGTGACCCGGTCGATGAGTTCCTTGACCGCGGCGTGGTCGTGGGTTTCCTTGTACTCGGCCAGGACCGGCACGAAGGCCATCGAGAACGAGCCCTCGGCCGAGAGCCGGCGCATGAAGTTCGGGATTCTGAACGCGATGAAGAACGCGTCCATGGCCGGGCTGGCGCCGAACTGCCAGGCGTAAACTTGGTCGCGGATCAGGCCGGTGACGCGCGAGATGAAGGTCATCGCGCTGAACACCACCGAGGACCGCAGCAGGCCGCCCTTACTCATGCCCGCCTTCCTCGACTGCGGTTCGTTCGGCCCGGATTTGCCCGCCCCGGCTTTGCCCAAAGTCCACCGGGTTGACGCAAGCCCCTGAATCGCCCATACTTTTGGGTCTGATTTTCCGCGATTGCGTCGCACCCGGTTCCGACCGGCGCCCGGCGCCTCGTTTTTCGTCCAGCTTCATTCACGTTTTCAACCCAATTTTTCAGGAATTCACCGTGGCAAACATCAAGTCCGCCAAGAAGCGCGCCAAGCAGACTGTCGTGCGCAACGCCCGCAACGGCAGCCAGCGTTCGATGCTCCGCACCGCCGTCAAGAAGGTGCTCAAGGCCCTCGGCGAGAACGACGCCGCCGGTGCCAAGTCCGCTTTCGACGTCGCCCAGCCGATCCTCGACCGTTTCAGCGCCCGCGGCCTGATCCACAAGAACAAGGCCGCCCGTCACAAGAGCCGCCTGGCCGCGCGCATCAAGGCGCTGGCTACCGCCGCTTGATTCGCCGCCCTTCCGGGCTGCGATGAACACAAACCCGGCTTCGGCCGGGTTTTTGTTTGCCTGCGTTTTTTCCGATGCGGCCGCGCCCTGCCCGCCCGCGCGCAAGCGCAGCGATGCGAAGTCCGACGTAGCCGCGGATGCGAACATGCCGCGCATCTTCGGCGCGGCCGGTGAAGCCAGATTGAAGCCGGCCGCGCGACGCGCGCGCACGGCAGCGCCGCGGCGCTCAGGGCGCCGCGACAGGTTCACGTTTTGACGAAACCGAGCCCGAGGCTCAGGGCGCATGGCCGCCCGCGGCGTTGGCGGCTTCCAGCGCCTCTTCGCGCTGGCGGTCGAAGAAGGCCATCACGTCGCGCATGATCGGCGCGGTGCCGTCGCGGCCGATCGCCGAGACCACGTACCAGCGATCCTTCCAGTCCAGCGCTTCGAGCGTCGCGCGCACGACTTCATCGCGCTCTTCGTCCAGCAGCAGGTCGGACTTGTTGAACACCAGCCAGCGCGGCTTGTCGAGCAGTTCCGGATCGTGCTTGCGCAGCTCGTTCTCGATCGCGCGCACTTGCTCGGCCGGCGACAGGCCTTCGACCCCGCCTTCCATCGGCGCGATGTCGACCAGATGCAGCAACAGACGCGTGCGCTGCAGATGGCGCAGGAACTGCGCGCCCAGGCCGGCGCCGTCGGCCGCGCCCTCGATCAGGCCCGGAATGTCGGCGATGACGAAGCTGCGGTGCGCCTCGACGCTGACCACGCCGAGATTGGGATACAGCGTGGTGAACGGATAATCCGCGACCTTCGGCGTCGCCGCCGAAACCGCGCGGATCAGCGTGCTCTTGCCGGCGTTGGGGAAGCCGAGCAGGCCGACGTCGGCCAGCAGCTTGAGTTCGAGCTTGAGCTCGCGCTCTTCGCCCGGCAAACCCGGCAGCGCCTTGCGCGGAGTGCGATTGATCGAACTCTTGAAATGCATATTGCCCAGGCCGCCCTTGCCGCCGCGCGCGACCAGCAGGCGGTCGCCGTGCGTGGTCAGATCGCCGATGACTTCGTCGGTCTCCACGTTGGTCACCATGGTCCCGACCGGCACGACGATGATCAGATCGTCGCCGCCCTTGCCGTAGGCCTGCCGCCCCATGCCGTTCTCGCCGCGCTGGGCGCGGAACTGACGCTGATGGCGGAAATCGACCAGGGTGTTGACGTTTTCGTCCGCGACCAGCCAGACGCTGCCGCCGGCACCGCCGTCGCCGCCGTCCGGCCCGCCCAGCGGGATGAACTTCTCGCGACGGAAACCGACGCAGCCGTTGCCGCCGTTGCCGGCGATGACTTGGATTTCTGCTTCGTCTACGAGTTTCATAAGGCGGGAATATGGGGAACCAGGGGAACGGGGAATGGATGGCGCGCGGCACCGGCGAGTCTAACTCGGCGCGCCGCGATGCCGGCCCGGGACGGCGAACGAGAGCGCAGGCGGGGAATCTTCGTTCCCCAATGGCCCACTGCCCTCATCGCCTGCCCTTGAAACGAAAAACCCCGCCGAAGCGGGGCTCCTCGCAGCAAACGTCGCGGCGCGATTACTCGGCGGCGACGACGCTGACGGTGCGGCGGCTCTTCGGGCCCTTGGTCGAGAACTCGACCTTGCCGTTGATCAGCGCGAACAGGGTGTGGTCGCGGCCGAGGCCGACGTTGGCGCCCGGGTGGAACTGGGTGCCGCGCTGACGCACGATGATGTTGCCGGCCTCGATGGCCTGGCCGCCGTAGATCTTCACGCCCAGGTACTTCGGGTTGGAGTCGCGGCCGTTGCGGGTGGAACCTACGCCCTTTTTGTGTGCCATGGCTGCTGCTCCTTACTTGTTGTCGCCACCGGCGATGCCGGTGATCTGGATTTCGGTGTAGTGCTGACGGTGGCCCATCTGCTTGCGATGGTGCTTGCGGCGGCGGAACTTGACGATGCGCACCTTGTCGGCGCGGCCGTGGCCGACGACCTTGGCGGTGACGCTGGCGCCCTTGAGCGCGTCGCCGATCTTGATGCCTTCGCCGTCGCCGAGCATCAGCACGGTGTCGAACTTGATTTCGCTGCCGGCTTCGACGTCCAGCAGCTCGACGCGGAGCGTCTCGCCTTGCATCACGCGGTATTGCTTACCGCCGGTGACCAGAACTGCGTACATGACCAGATTCCTCTGTAGTTATTTTTGGTCCTGCGCCGCCCAGGGATGGACGGACAGAAGCGGAATTCTAGGCGCTTCAGCGAGTTACGGCAACCGGGCGGGTTCGGCGGGGCCGGCGCAGGGCGAGAATTCGCCCCTCTCTCCTTTTAAATCAGCAACTTACGACATTCCCCACGAGCAACTTCCGGATCGCGACCGCTCGACCGGGCTGCCACCGGTCCCTGAATGCGCGTAAGGAGCGGTTCCGGCCATCCCTACCGACGCCCGGGGGCCGGCCCGCCTCGCCCGGTTGCGCGGCCGAAACCCGACCGCTACCGCTCGCCCGCTAGCCACATCCGCCTGCGCGCCCGCACCTTCGATGTCGCCCCGACCGGTCGACGACCTCTCCGATCCGCTCCGCGCCCATGTTGCAGCGATGCAACGCCGGCCCGCTCCATCGCGCGATCTCGATCGCACTGGCGTGCACTTTCATTCGCCCGCGCCGGCGATTCCACAACAGAAACAAATTCGCGCGCGAGCGCGCACCGCGCTCGCATCGCGTCGCATGCGAATGCAAGAACAGTGGCAAAGCGCAAGAAAATCGCCCGCAGCGCATCAGAAAGCGCGCCGACGAAGTTCACACTTCCGAAAGAAAATTTTTCGCCGGAAAAAACCGCGCGCATCGCCGCGGCGACGTGCGGAAACGAAAAAACGCCTGCAAATCCAGGCCTGCGCGCGCCGCACCGCGAAAGCGCAGAAAAACCGCGGTATTCGCGTCTGTGCGCTCAGTCGCATTCATCGCGCTGGCACGGCTTCGATGACACTTGCACGTCACCTGCGCGCTCAATTAGCTTCGAACGCGGGCGACTTGCAGGGGGTCGCGCGACATGGAACGGCACCGTCCTTGCGCAGCGCGTGCGACGCACGCGCGCCAGCATGGTGCAGTCGCGATACGCGGTAGTGGGGGCGTCCTGCATGGGCTTTCAGTCTTCAACCAGCAGTCTCATCCGTAGACCGGTAACCGGCGCAGCGGCCCGCCCCTGCGCCCACGCACGCACGACTGAGCGCCTTCCACGCCGCTTACAGCGCATGGGAACGGGCGGCTGCGCGCGAAGCATGCCGCTACGCGCCGGCGACGCGCCGCGCGCGTCGCGCTAAGCAAGTCCCGCGACGGCGGCCGCCACGGCGCCTGCGCGGACCAAGGCCCGACGCTCGACAGGGGATGCGAAGGGGATCATGCGCAACGAAGGATCAAGGAAGTTTGTCATGACTCGCAAAGCACGTTCGATGAAATGGACCGCTCTGGCGCTGGCGACTGCCGTGGTGATCGCACCGGTCGCCTATTCCGGCGGCAAGCTGCCGACGTTCAACAAGGTACCGGCCGCCAAGGCCGCCGCATCGCCGAAGGCGGCCAAGCTCGCCTCGGCCAAGCTGACGCAGCCGACCACCACCAATCGCTTCATCATCACCCGCGCGCCGGGCGCCGCCGCCAAGGTCAGCGCGGCGGCGATGAACCAGCAGTACGCCAAGGCCGCGGCCACGCTCGGCATCGGCATCAAGCCGCTGCGCACGCTGGCCACCGGTTCGCAGCTGATCAAGACCGACACCCAGCTCGACGACGCCGCCATCAAGGATCTGGCGATCGAGCTGATGAAGAACGACTCGAGCATCGTCGAGGTCGTGCGCGACGCGTGGAAGACCCGTTCGATGGTGCCCAACGATCCGGGCTACGCCCAGCAGTGGCATTACAAGAACGGCCCGGGCGGCCTGAACCTGGAACCGGCCTGGGACATCGCCAAGGGCGACGGCATCGTGGTCGCGGTGCTCGACACCGGCATCACCCCGCACAGCGATCTCAACGCCAACATCCTGCCGGGCTACGACTTCATCGACGATCCCGAAGTCAGCGTCGACGGCGACGGCCGCGATGCGGATCCGAACGATCCGGGCGACTGGCACGACGGCGAGTGCAACATCTTCGGCATTCCCGAGGACAGCAGCTGGCACGGCACCCACGTGGCCGGCACCATCGCCGCGGTGAGCAACAACGGCGTCGGCGTCGCCGGCGTCGCGCCCAACGCCAAGGTCCAGCCGGTGCGCGTGCTGGGCAAGTGCGGCGGCTACACCTCCGACATCATCGACGCGGTGACCTGGGCCTCGGGCGGCAGCGTCACCGGCGTGCCGAACAACGCCACGCCGGCCGAAGTCATCAACCTCAGCCTGGGCGGTTCGGGCGCGTGCAGCGCGGCCGAGCAGACCGCGTTCGCTGCGGCGCGCGCGCGCGGCACCACCGTGGTCATCGCCGCCGGCAACTCCAGCGGCGACGTGGCCAACTTCTCGCCGGCCAACTGCGACAACGTGATCGCGATTGCGGCGGTCGGCCCGGCCGGTTCGCTGGCGAGCTATTCCAACTTCGGCAACAAGATCGACGTCGCCGCGCCCGGCGGTTCCGGCGCGCAGCCGGCGGCCGACAACATCCTGTCGACCCTCAACCTGGGCCTGCAGGGCCAGGAAGGCGAAGGCTATGCGTGGATGGCCGGCACCTCGATGGCCGCTCCGCACGTGGCCGGCGTGGTCGCGCTGATGCAGTCGGCGGCGGCTACGCCGAAGACCCCGGCCGAGATCGAGAAGATCCTGGTCAACACCGCCCACGTCGGCGGCCAGCCGGGCGGCTGCAGCTGGAGCAACTGGTGCGGCTCGGGCATCGTCGACGCGCGTTACGCCGTCGCCGTGGCCAAGGGCAGCGAAGCGCTGCCGCCGGATCCGCAGGTGCCGGAACCGGAACCGGCGACCGAGCTGGAGAACGGCATCACCGTGACCAACATCGAGGTCGGCGCCAACGGCATCCTGCGCTATCAGCTGCTGGTGCCCAACGGCGCGTCGAACCTGCTGTTCGCCATGTACAGCGGCACCGGCGACTCGGACATCTACGTCAAGTACGGCGCCGAGCCGACCAGCACCTCGTACGACTGCCGTCCGTTCACCTCGTCCAACAACGAGACCTGCTTCTTCCCGACTCCGAAGGGCGGCGTGTGGTACGTGCAGATCAAGGGCTACCGCGCTTCGGCCGGCATCTCGCTGTACCCCAGCTTCGTCGACGCGAACTATCCGCGCCGTCTCGAAGCCAAGGCCAGCGCGCTGCCGAACCACCGCACCTCGGTCAACCTGTCGTGGGAGAAGGGCAAGAAGAACATCGACATCTGGCGCAACGGCGCGATCCTCAAGACCGTCCGCAACACCGGCGCCAATACCGATACCTTCCGCATCATCGGCAGCGGCACCATGAGCTACAAGGTGTGCAACAACGGTACGCAGGAATGCGACGATCCGGTCGAGATCACCTACAACTCGAGCCGTTGATCCGAGCAAGGCGATAAGCGAAGGGCCCGGTGCGCCGGGCCCTTCGTGTTTGCGGGTGGGGAGGAGGTTTTTCTTTCCTATCGTCATTCCCGCGAATGCGGGAATCCAGGGGGTTTCGAGCGAGAACGCCGGTGGACCTGATGCGCGGCGGTATCGAATCCAGGCCTCGCGGCATCATCGCAGTGAAGCCCTGGATTCCCGCGTTCGCGGGAATGACGGTAGGTAGGATCGTAGCCACCGCTCCATCCATCGCACCCGCCACCGCACTCGCCACAGCGTCCACCCGTAGCACGCGCCACACGGCTCCACTTGCCGCGAGCTCCATTCCCCCAGCGAACCGCCCGCGCCACCCCGTTTCCTCGCAGCCCCGTCCAGCGGAGACTCCATGCGCACTGCCCGCACCGATCGCAACCGCACCACCCGACTTTCCCGCCCCGGCATGCTCGCCGGCGCCGCGCTGCTGGCCGCCCTCGCCGGCCTGAGCGCCTGCAAGCGCGACGCGGCGCCCGCCGGCGACGCCGCGCCCGCCGCCGATGCGGCCGCCGCGCCTGCGGCCACGCCGGTCGCGCCGGTCGAAGCCCGGCTCGGCCTGGCCAACAACAACGGCGCGATCCGCTACGACGGCCGGATCGACAGCGAAGCCACCCGCAAGGCGCTCAGCATCGCCCTCGCCCAGGCCTACGCCGGCCAGATCTCCGGCGACCTGGAGGTCGGCAAGGCGGTCAAGCCGGCGCCGTGGCAGGACAAGCTGCCGCAGTTCGTCGCCGCGCTGAGCATGCCCGGCGTCGCGGTCACCTTCGAAGGCCAGAGCATCGAACTCAGCGGCCAGGTCAACGACGCCGACCGCGCGCTGCTGCTGGACAAGGCCAAGACCCTGTTCCCCGGTTTCCGCTACGGCGGCCTGTTCGAGGGCGTGGGCGGCGAAGCCGCGTCCAGCGACGCCGCGGCGCAGGCCTTGGCCGCGCTGGTGCCGGGCAAGTCCGGCGCCGGCGAGATCGTGCAGGCGCTGAACAAGATCGAGGTGCGCTTCGAGGAAGGCGGCGCGCGCATCGCTCCGGCCAGCCTGGACATCCTCAGCCGCGCGGCCAAGGCCCTGGCCGCCGGGCCCAAGGACGCGCGCTACGAGATCGTCGGCCCGGGCGGCGGCGCCGGCCAGCCGGCCGACAACGAGATCCTCTCGCGCCAGCGCGCCGAGGCGGTCAAGGTCCAGCTGATCGTCGCCGGCGCCAACCCCGGCGCGCTCGATACCCGCGGCGAAACCGGGACGACGGCGACGCCGGTGCGCTTCAATCAGGTCAAGTAGCGCCCTGAATCGAACGGGCCGCCGGCCGCCGCGAGCGGCCGCGACCGCCCGAAACTGAACAAAGACGACAGACGCGGCCAAGACCGTGTCCTTGAGGGAGGGCCTTCAGGCCCGAGGCTGTTGGCTCAGGTCGCCGCGATCGGGGACAAGAGCGTCGGGCCTGAAGGCCCTCCCACAGACTACAAAGGCCCTGCCACAGGCTTATGGGCCGCGCATTTGCGCATTCCGCGCCACGCCGCCGAGCGCCCGTCCGGGTGCCCCGCGCGCCGCGCGAGCCAAGCCCCACGGGGCTGCGATGACATCGCCCGCGCGCCCCGTCGCATCTTCCGTTGCGCGGATTTGCCCCCATCTTCCCCACTCGATACGCTCCCCTGTTCGCCGTCGCCTTCCGCGCCGGCGACCCTCCCCCTTGCAGGCACCCGATGGCGCTGGACTACATCCGCATCCGCGGCGCGCGGACGCACAACCTCAAGAACATCGATCTCGATCTGCCGCGCGACAAGCTGATCGTGATCACCGGACTGTCCGGTTCGGGCAAGTCCTCGCTGGCCTTCGACACGATCTACGCCGAAGGCCAGCGCCGCTACGTCGAGTCGCTGTCGGCCTATGCCCGGCAGTTCCTGTCGGTGATGGAAAAGCCCGATGTCGACCACATCGAAGGCTTGTCGCCGGCGATCTCGATCGAGCAGAAATCCACCTCGCACAATCCGCGCTCGACCGTGGGCACGATCACCGAGGTCTACGACTACCTGCGCCTGCTGTACGCGCGCGTCGGCAGCCCGCGTTGCCCGGACCACCATTACCCGCTGGAAGCGCAGACCGTCAGCCAGATGGTCGACCAGGCGATCGCGCTGGACCCGGAGCAGCGCTACATGCTGCTGGCGCCGGTGATCCGCGAGCGCAAGGGCGAGCACGCCCAGGTGTTCGAGCAACTGCGCGCGCAAGGCTTCGTGCGCGTGCGCGTTGACGGCGCGCTATACGAAATCGACGCGGTGCCGCCGCTGGCGCTGCGGGTCAAGCACACCATCGAGGCGGTGGTCGACCGCTTCCGTCCGCGCGAAGACCTCAAGCAGCGCCTGGCCGAATCCTTCGAAACCGCGCTCAAGCTCGGCGACGGCATGGCCCAGGTGATGTCGCTGGACAAGGACGACGCCGCGCCGCTGCTGTTCTCGTCCAAGTACAGCTGCCCGGTCTGCGACTACTCGCTGCCGGAACTCGAGCCGCGGCTGTTCTCGTTCAACTCGCCGGTCGGCGCCTGCCCGACCTGCGACGGCCTCGGCGTGGCCGAGTTCTTCGATCCGGCGCGCGTGGTCGTGCATCCGGAGCTGTCGCTCGCCGCCGGCGCGGTGCGCGGCTGGGATCGCCGCAACGCCTATTACTTCCAGCTGATCCAGTCGCTGGCCAAGCACTACAAGTTCAACGTCGACACGCCGTGGCAGTCGCTCAGCGCCGTGCAGCAGAAGGCGGTGCTGTACGGCAGCGGCGACGAGCTGATCAGCTTCAACTACATCACCGAAAGCGGCGGCCGCAGTCAGCGCAAGCACCGCTTCGAAGGCATCGTGCCGAACCTGGAGCGGCGCTACCGCGAGACCGAATCGGCGGCGGTGCGCGAGGAACTGGCCAAGTTCATCAGCCAGCGCCCCTGCCCCGACTGCGGCGGCGCGCGCCTCAACCGCGCCGCGCGCAACGTGTTCGTGGCCGAGCGCCCGCTGCCGGAACTGGTGGTGCTGCCGGTCGACGAAGCGCTGAATTTCTTCAAGACCCTGCAACTGCCGGGCTGGCGCGGCGAGATCGCGGTCAAGATCGTCAAGGAGATCGTCGACCGCCTGCGCTTCCTGGTCGACGTCGGCCTGGATTACCTCACCCTGGAACGCAAGGCCGACTCGCTGTCCGGCGGCGAAGCCCAGCGCATCCGTCTGGCCAGCCAGATCGGCGCCGGCCTGGTCGGGGTGATGTACGTGCTCGACGAGCCGTCGATCGGCCTGCACCAGCGCGACAACGAGCGTCTGCTCGGCACCCTGACCCGCCTGCGCGACCTGGGCAACACGGTGATCGTGGTCGAGCACGACGAGGACGCGATCCGCCTGGCCGACCACGTCGTCGACATCGGCCCCGGCGCCGGCGTGCACGGCGGCGAGGTGATCGCGCAAGGCACGCTGCACGACCTGCTCAAGGCGCCGCGCTCGCTGACCGGCCAATACCTCAGCGGCAAGCGCAAGATCGAGATCCCGAAGAACCGCCACAAGCCCAACCCGAAGGCCACGATGCACCTGCGTGGCGCCACCGGCAACAACCTCAAGGACGTCGATCTGGCGATTCCGGCCGGGCTGCTGACCTGCGTCACCGGCGTGTCGGGTTCGGGCAAGTCCACCCTGATCAACGACACGCTCTACGTCATCGCCGCCAACGAGCTCAACGGCGCGGCGCAGACGCCGGCGCCGCACAAGGCGGTGGAGAACATCGAGCTGTTCGACAAGGTCGTCGACATCGACCAGTCGCCGATCGGCCGCACCCCGCGTTCGAACCCGGCCACCTACACCGGCTTGTTCACGCCGCTGCGCGAGCTGTTCGCGCAGGTGCCCGAAGCGCGCGCGCGCGGCTACTCGCCGGGCCGCTTCAGCTTCAACGTGCGCGGCGGCCGCTGCGAGGCCTGCCAGGGCGACGGCCTGATCAAGGTCGAGATGCACTTCCTGCCCGACGTGTACGTGCCCTGCGATGTCTGCCACGGCAAGCGCTACAACCGCGAGACGCTGGAAGTCCTGTACAAGGGCTACAACATCAACGACGTGCTGGAGATGACGGTCGAGGCGGCGCTGGCGCTGTTCGAGAACGTGCCCAGCATCGGCCGCAAGCTGGAAACGCTGATGGACGTGGGCCTGAGCTACATCAAGCTGGGCCAGAGCGCGACCACGCTGTCCGGCGGCGAAGCGCAACGCGTCAAGCTGTCGAAGGAACTGTCGCGGCGCGACACCGGCCGCACCTTGTACATCCTCGACGAACCCACCACCGGCCTGCACTTCCACGACATCGAGCATCTGCTGGCGGTGCTGCACCGCCTGCGCGACGACGGCAACACCGTGGTCGTGATCGAACACAACCTCGACGTCATCAAGACCGCCGACTGGGTCATCGACCTGGGTCCGGAAGGCGGCCATCGCGGCGGCACCATCCTCGCCACCGGCACGCCCGAGCACATCGCCTCGCTGCCGCAGTCCTACACCGGCCGCTTCCTGGCGCCGCTGCTGGGCATGCCGGTGCCGGGCGAACCGTCGACGGCCAAGGCCGGCAGCGACAAGAAGCCGGCCAAGGCCGCCGCCAAGACCAAACCCAAGACCGACGCGCCGCCCGCGCGCGCCAAGAAGAAATCCGCCGCATGAGCGATAGCAACAACGAAAACCAGCCCGAAGCCGGCGCACAGGCCGGCACGAAGGCCAGCAAGAAAGCGGCGCCGCGCAAGCGTGCGCCGCGCAAGCGCAAACCTCAGGACGCAGCGGTTGCGGCAACGGCGGAATCCGCTGGCGCGGCGGTCGTTTCCGAAGCGATCGGGTTGCAGCCGGCTGTGTCGGAATCGGCCGCATCGGAACCGACTGCAACAGAGCCGGCCGCAACGCAGCCGGTCGTGGCGAAGCCGGCCGCGGTGGAATCGACGGTTGCAGTTGCGCCCGCTCCGGCGGCGCAACCTGCTGCCCCGCAGACCGCGCAACCCGCCACACAGTCCGCCGCAAACGCGCCGCGTTCGAAGCAGCAACGACGCGAGCGTCACCGTTCGGAGCAGGCGCAACGCGCGGAAGCGCCGCGTCCGCAGCCGCAAGCCGCGCCGCAGCCCGCACCGGCGCAGTTGGTGGAAAACTCGGCCGTCGCCCACACCGCGCTGATCCGCGTGCCGCTGTCGGTGCGCTGGCGCGACCTGGACGCGTTCAACCACGTCAACAACTCCAAGTTCCTCAGCTACCTCGAGGAAGCGCGCCTGCGCTGGATGGTGACCCTGCCCGGCCACGGCATGGACGAGCACGTCGCGCCGGTGGTCGCCGCCGCACATCTGAACTACCGCCGCCCGATCGAGTGGCCCAACGAGATCGACGTCGAGCTGTTCGTCGAACGCCTGGGCAATACCAGCCTCAGCGTCGGCCACCGCATCGTCGGCGCCGACGACCCCAGCGCGCTGTACTGCGACGGCAACGTGGTGATGGTGTGGATCCATCGCGAAACCGGCCAGCCGGCCGCGTTGCCCGAGCCCGTGCGCGCCGCCTGCACCCCGCGCTGATCCCGCGATAGACCCCTGTAGGAGCGGCGCGAGCCGCGACCGCGACAACCCAACTACGATGAAGGTTTCGACGTAGTTGGGTTGTCGCGGTCGCGGCTCGCGCCGCTCCTACAGGGAGAATCGCAACGACGTTTTACGGCGCGGCCTTGCGCACCTCGAACTCGCCCAGCAGCGAGCCGCCGTCCTTCAATTCGAACTCGATCGCCACCCGGCTGCCTTCCTTGAGCGGCGCATGCGGCTGCATCAGCATCAGGTGCATGCCGCCGGGCTTGAGCACGGCCGCGCCGTCGGGCGCGATGCGCAGCTCCGGCAGCGCGCGCATCTTGCTGACGCCGTCGACGATGCGGGTCTCGTGCAGCGACACGTCGGCGAACGCCGCGCTCTTGACGCCGACGATGATCGCCGGCGTCGCGCAGCGGTTCTCGATGCGGCCGAAGCCGGCCATCATCGGCATCTGCATCGGCGGCAAGCGCACCCAGCCATCGCGCACCTGCGCCGCGCAGGCTTTCGCCGGCGCCGGCGATTTCGCCGCGGCGCCATTCATCCAAGCCGCGGCCAACAGCGCCGCCAGCGCCAACCCCATTCGCAAGCCCGATACGTTCATCGGCCTATCATAACCCCCAGGCCATCAAGGAGTTGACGATGAACCAGCCGTTGCGTTTGCTTGCGCCGGCGCTCGCCGCGGGCCTGTTGGCCGCGTGCGGCGGCGCCCCCTCCGGCGACCGTCCCGCCGCCGCGTCCGGCCCGCAAGCCGGCGACGCCAAAGCCTCCAAGCCCAGTCCCGCACACGACGGCGCGCTGCGCCTGACCGTCTACAGCGGCGACTACGAAGCCCTGGCCAACGTCCGCGCCGCCAGCGCCGGCATGCCCGGCTATGCCTTGGTGGAACGGCCGCTGCGCGAATCGCTCAAGCGCGGCGCCAACGCGCTGGAAGAAGCGCCGCTGCCGCCGTCGATCGACGTCGAAGCCGCGACCCTGACCCCGCGCACGCCCGGCGTCGGCGTGATCGCGCAGCGCTACGTCGCCGCGGTCGCGGGCGCGCAGAGCATCATGAGCGGCGCGGTCGGGCGCAAGGTCGCGGTCGAGCACACCGCCGGCGGCGCCAAACAGACCGACAGCGGCGTGCTGCTCGCCGCCGGCGACGGCCTCACCCTCGCCCTCGACGACGGCCGGATCAAGGTGATCCGCAACTACGACAGCTTCAGCCTGGTCGACAACGAAGGCGCGCTGCCGCGCCGCTCGTCGCTGCAATGGACGGTCGAGGCCGCACAGGCCGGCGACGCCGAGTTCGTGCTGAGTTACCCGATGGGCGGGCTGGCCTGGCGCGCCGAATACCAGGCCACGCTGGCGCCTGGCACGGGCTGCGCGCTCGCGCTCGACGGCGCGGCGTTGGTGGCCAACCGCTCGGGCCGCGGCTTCGACGCGGCCAAGCTGAGCCTGGTCGCGGGCGAGCCCAATCGCCAGCGCGGCGCGGCGCTGGACCGGATCGAAGTCACCGCCTCGCGCATGGTCTATGCCGAGGCCGCAGCCGCGCCGGCGCCGCCGATGCCGGTCGAACGCGCCGCCGGCGAGTACCACGCCTACGACCTGCCGCAAGCGGTGAACCTGCGCGACGGCGGCAGCGAACGCATCGCGCTGTTTCCGCGCAACGAGGCGGTCAAGTGCGAGCGCATCTACGCGCTGGATTCCGGCGGCATCGGCTGGGAGCCGCCGACGCCGTTGATCGACCGCGGCCAGAACGGCCAGACCGGGGATCTGCCGGTGCTGAGCAAGGTCGAGTTCGTCAACGACAAGGCCGCCGGCCTCGGCCTGCCGCTGCCGGCCGGCCGCGTGCGCGTGTTCGACGGCGGCGATTTCCTCGGCGAAGCGCGCCTGCAGCACACCCCGGCCGGCGCCGAGATCAAGCTCGAACTGGGCAAGGTCTTCGACTTGAGCGCCAAGCGCGAGGCCACCGATTTCCGCCTCGACCGTACCGGACGCACGATGACCGAATCGTTCGCCATCACCCTGAAGAACGCGAAGAAGACGCCGGCCACGGTCCGCGTGGTCGAGCCCTTGCCGCGCTGGAGCGATTGGGAGATCGTGTCGTCCAGCCTGCCGGCGGCCAAGAAAGACGCGCACAGCGCGCAGTTCGAAGTGCCGGTGCCCGCCGCGGGCGAAACCAGGCTGACCTACACCGTGCGCTATCGCTGGCCCCAGGACGTCAAACCATGAATTGCGTAGAAACCCAGACCCACGGCGACATCGTCGAAATCAAGCTGGCGCGCGCGCCGGTCAACGCGCTCAACCCGGCGCTGTGCAACGCTGCGCGCGAGGCGGTCGAGCAGGCCATCGGCCAGGGCGCCCAGGGCATCGTGCTCAGCGGCGGCCCGAAGGTGTTTTCGGCGGGCCTGGACGTGCCCTATCTGCTTTCGCTCGGCGATCAGCGCGATCACCTGCTGCTGGCCTGGCAATCGTTCTTCGGCCTGGCGCGCGCGCTGGCCTCGGCGCAGGTGCCGGTGGTCGCGGCGATCGCCGGCCACGCTCCGGCCGGCGGCTGCGTGCTGACGCTGTGTTGCGACTACCGGGTCATGGCCGCCGGCGACTTCCGCATCGGCCTCAACGAAACCCAGGTCGGCCTGGTCGCGCCGGAAGGCATCCAGCGGCTGATGCGGCGCGTGGTCGGCACTTATCGCGCCGAGCGCCTGCTGGTGGCCGGGGCGATGGTCGACGCCGCCACCGCGCTGCGGATCGGGCTGGTCGACGAGTTGGTGGAGATCGAGCAGGTCGCCGCGCATGCGCGCGAGTGGCTGCAGCAACTGCTGAGCCTGCCGCGCAGCGCGATGCTGCAGACCCGCGCGCTGGCCCGCGCCGACCTGATCGAAGCGCTGCGGCCGGAGCACATCGAGCTGGATCGCTTCGTCGACTCCTGGTATTCGCCGGATACGCAGGCGGCGTTGAAGGCGTTGGTGGCGAAGCTCGGCAAGTAATCGCGCGGTTCTAGCTCGCGCCGGCGTTCGCGTTTTCGCGGTCGCGGCTCGCGCCGCTCCTACAGGTAGCCCATGCAGGAGCGGCGCGAGCCGCGACCGCGTCGTATCAGCTACGACGCAACCATCGCTGCGCCGATCACAACAGCCACACCTCGACCCGCTCGTTGCGATACCGCGCGACCGGATCGCGCGGCCCGGCCACCGCCAGCGCCGTGCCCATGCCGCGCGCCACCCGCACCTTGATCCCGCGCGAGACCAGTTCCTGCGCGACCAGATCGGCGCGGTCGTTGCTCATCATCATCGAGGCCATCGGCGAACCGGCGCTGGCGTCGGCGAAGCCGATCACCAGCACGCTGCGACCGCGGTTCGGCGGCAGGCGCATGAAGCTGCGCAGGCGGTCGAGGTCGCGCACCGCGCGGCTGTCGTAGACGCTGGCGGCCACCGCGCTTTCGCCGGAGCCGGCGAAATTGAAGCGCAGGCTCAGCGGCAGGCGCACCGCATGCTCGACCATCTGCCGGTATTCCAGCGGCCCCAGCGTCGTCGGCCGGGCACGGCCCGGCACCAGGGTCACCGCGACGTGGCCGGCGCGCGCCACCGCGCGCTGGCCGCCGCGGCCCATCGCGTACAGCGCAAAGCTGCGGCTCAGCGCGCCCATCATCTGGCCGCCGTAGAGATACAGGCGGCGGCTCAGCGGATAGTCCTCGCTGAGCACGTCGGTGCGGGTCGGCGCGACCGCGCGGCCGCCGTCGGACACCGCCACCGGGCGGGTGCCGGCGCCGTAGCTCTCGCCGATCGGGATCAGCCCGACGCCGAGCGGATCGGCCGCGACCGCGGCGACCAGCGCGCGCGCATCGCGATGCATCTGCGCCTCGCCGAACGCGCTGCCGCGCATGACCTTGTCGTTCATCAGATCGCGCACCGCGCCGGCGCTGGCGTCCAGGTGCAAGCGCACTTCGCCGGCGCCGCCGCCGAGTTCGCGCCAGTCGCGTGAACGGCCGGAGAACAGCGCGCGCAGTTGCTCCATGTCCAGCCGCGCGATCGGATTGGCGCGGTTGACCACCACCGCCACGCCGTCGAGCGCGATCACGAATTCCTGATCCTGCGAAGCCAGATCGCCGAGCTGCCAGCCAGCATCGAGCTCGGCCGCGTTCGGCCGCCGCGACATCATCGCGATCTGCGCGTTGCCTTCGACCAGGTCGGCGAAACCGTGCGCCGAATCGCTGGCGGCGATCTCCACGATCAGCGGCTGGCCGTCGCGGCTGGCGTGGATCTCGGTCAGCGCCGGGCGCGGCGTGCGCACCTGGATGTCGCCGTAGCCGATATCGCGCAACCACGCCTGCGCAACGCCCGGCACCAGCGCCTGCGCCAGCGTGTTGGAGCCGGCGACGCGGACCCGTTCGGCCTCCTGCGCCGGCGCTGCGGCGGCGAACACGAGCGAACAGCACAACAACAGCGACGACACCGCGGCACGCAACATGGCGCGCTCCCCCTGAAGAGCGAATTGCGCGCAAGGATGGGAACGGGATGTGACGCGGCGGTTACGCGATGGGCGTCACCGTCATAACGTTATGCAATGCACCGATTCCGCATGGAGCGGCGGCGCTTTTCTCATGGTGTCGATGCGATGCGGGCGCGCAGAGGACGATTTGGAAGAGACGCCGCGAAGCCCACCTACCGTCATGCCCGCGAACGCGGGCATCCAGGGCTTCATCGCGACATGACTCTGAAGTCTCTGGATCCCCGCTTTCGCGGGGATGACGTCCTGGGAGGGGCATCGCGAAACCGAAAGACGCGAAACCTACCTATCGTCATTCCCGCGAAAGCGGGAATCCAGGGCCTCACCGCGACATGGCTCTGAAGTCTCTGGATCCCCGCCTTCGCGGGGATGACGGCTTGGAAGAGACGCAGTGAAGCTGAAGGACGCGAATCCTACCTATCGTCATTCCCGCGAAAGCGGGCTCTGCTTTACTTCGGCGAAGCCGAACATCCAGGGCCTCACCGCAACATGGCTCTGAAGTCTCTGGATGCCCCGCCTTCGCGGGGATGACGATTTGGAAGAGGCGTCGCGAAGCCGAAGGACGCGAAACCTTCTTGTCGTGGAAAAGACCCAGGAAAGACGGCAAAAAACGAACCGCCAGGCTCACGCCTCCCCAGTCGCCACCGGCCGCTGCGGGTCTTCGATCCAGCCGCTCCACGAGCCGGTGTACAGCCCGGCGCCGTCGAAGCCCGCGTGCGTCAGCGCCAGCAGGTGATGGCAGGCGGTGACGCCGGAGCCGCACATCGCCGCGACCTGTTGCGGCGCGCGCCCCTGCAGCAGCGGCGCGAATTCCTGCGCCAGCGCCTGCGGCGACTTGAAGCGGCCGTCTTCCAGGTTCAGCGCGAACGCGCGGTTGCGCGCGCCGGGCACGTGGCCTGCGACCTTGTCCAAGGGTTCGACTTCGCCGCGGAAACGCTCGCCCGCGCGCGCGTCGATCAGCAGGCCGCCGGAATCGAGCAGCGAACGCACTTGTTGCGCGTCGAGCAGGCGGCGCGCGTCGTAATCGGCTTCGTAGCGCGTCGCCTGCGGCGCCGGCACTTCGGCGTCGGTCGGCAGGCCGAGCGCGCTCCAGCGCTGCCAGCCGCCGTCGAGCACGGCGACGCGGCGATGGCCGAGCACGCGCAGCAGGAACCACAGGCGCGAAGCGGCCAGGGCGCCGTCGGCGGCGTCGTAGACCACGATCTGGTGCTGCGGCGTCACGCCCCAGCGGCCGAGCGTGGCGACGAAATCGGCCGCGTCTGGCCACGGGTGGCGGCCGCCGCCGGGCTTGCGGTGATCGGACAGGTCGCGATCCAGATCGGCGTAGCGCGCGCCGGGAATGTGCGCGTCGCGATAGGCCTGTTCGCTGGCGGCGCGATCGCTCAGCGAGGTGCGCGTGTCGATCACGATCAAATCGTCGCGGCCCAGCGCCGCGGCCAGATCCTCGGCCGCAACCAGGGTGGTCCAGTCGCTCATCGCACGGCCTCCAGGCGTTGTCGCAGGTTGAGCAGCATCGACGCGGTCGCGCCCCAGATGCGCTGGTCGGGCCAGCGGTATTCCAGCACGTGGCGCGCGCGTCCCTTGTATTCCAGGGTGCGGGTGGTGAGGTTGTCCGGATCGAGCAGGAACGCCAGCGGCACCTCGAACACCTCGGCCACTTCGGCCGGATCGGGCGCGGCCGCGTAGGCCGGATCGACCGTAGCCACCAGCGGCAGCACGCGGAAGCCGGTGATGGTGACCAATGGATCGAGGAAGCCCAGCGGCGCGATCTGCGCGGGCGGCACGCCGATCTCCTCGAAGGTTTCGCGCAGCGCCGCGGCGACCGCGTCCTCGTCGTCGGGTTCGATCCGTCCGCCGGGAAAGCTGACCTGGCCGCCGTGCTGACGCAGGCCATCGGTGCGCCGGGTCAGCAGCACCTGCACGCCGTGCGCGCGCGGCACCAGGCCGACCAGCACCGCCGCCTGCGCGCGCAGCGCGTTGTCCGGCAGCAGGCCGTGCAGGTCGTCGAGGTTCCAGCCGTCGTCTTCGGGCGCCGCGTCGAGCGGATGCAGCGCGGCCAGCAGGCGGGTGCGCGCGCGCGAATCGCCGGCGAGGAAATCCGGGCCGAAGTCGCCCGCCGCCGGGATCGCCGGCGCGCTCATGCGCGGCCCGATTCGCGCTGCGGCAGCACGTGTTCCATCAGGCGCAGGCGCTCGTCGTCGTTCATTTGCGACCAGCGCGCGATCTCGGCGGTGGTGCGGTGGCAACCCAGGCACAGGCCGTCGTCGTCGAGTTGGCAGATGCCGATGCAAGGGCTCAGCACTGCGCGAAAAGTCGTCATGTCGTCCACCGGGGCCATGCCGCCATTGTGCCTGGCGGCGCGGCCGGGTAAAGCCGGGCCGCGCGGGCGGGCGCGGCCGGCGGGGGAAGCCGCGGGCGGCCGCGCAGCGCGGCGACGCCCGCCCCACAAACGACTTGCGCCGGACGAGCCGGCGCAAGTGCGTTGAAGCGAAGAACAGCGATGGCCGGTATTACTTGACGCTGACCAGCTTGATCTCGAACTGCACGGCCACGTTCGGCGGGAACGGGGTGCGCGGGTCGGCGCCGTAGGCCTTCTCGGCCGGCAGGGTCACTTCCCACTTCGAACCGGCCGGCATCTGCAGCAGCACGTCGCGCATCGCCGCCATTTCGATCTCGCTGACCTTGATCGAGGGGATGCTGTTGGCCGGACGCGCCTGCGCCGGACGCTCGCCCCACGGGAACGGACCGGCCACTTCCAGGGCCACGGTGCTGGCCTGGGTCGGCTTGGCGCCGGTGCCGTTCTCGATCACGCGGTACTGGGCGCCGCCCGGCAGCACCTTCACGCCGGCCTTGCCCTTGTTGGCGTTGACGAAGGCGTCGCTCTTGGTCTTGTTCTCGGCCGCGGCCTTGTCCCATTCGGACTTGGCCTTCTCGGCCTGGCGCTTCTGCATGTTCTGCACCGCGGTGCGCAGCTGGTCGACCGGCACCGAGGGCTGCTTCTTGGCGTAGCCGTCCTGCAGGCCCTTGATGATGGTGTTCACATCGACCGCTTCGCCGCTCTCGGTGGCGTTGCGGCCGAGGTCGTAGCCGAGCGCATAGCTAAGCTTGCCCTTCTCGGAAGAAGTGTCCTGCGCGACGGCGTTGCCGGCGGTCAGAGCCAGGGCCGCGACGGCGGCAGCAATCAAACGCAACTTCATTCGGTGAAACCTCCGGTAATGGCACGGGGCGACATGCGCCGCCCCGATCAGCTTGGAGCACCTTCCAATGCTCCGCATGTTGTGTCTGTCGGGTCGTAAGGCCCCGATAGGACGGGTTAGGATACCGGCGGCAGCGCTTAACCGCCACTGACGCCAGCCCGCTTCGACCGCGCTGCACGCGCGGAGTTCAACGGCGGTCGCAATCCCCCCAAGTCCTTGAATTCTACGGCCATCACATGACCGAATCGCCCCTGCTGATCGCCGATCGCGGCGCCGTGCGCCAGATCACCGTCAACCGTCCGGACAAGCTGAATGCGCTCAATGCAGCCACTCTGGACGCCCTGCTGGCCGCCTTCGAGGCCGCCGCGGCCGACCCGGCGGTGCGCGCCGTGGTCCTCACCGGCGCCGGCCCCAAGGCCTTCGTGGCCGGCGCCGACATCGCCGAAATGAACGGCCTGACCCCGGTCCAGGGCCGCGATTTCTCCCTGCGCGGGCAGAAGCTCATGCGCCGGATCGAGAAAATGCCCAAGCCCGTCATCGCGATGGTCAACGGCTTCGCCCTCGGCGGCGGGCTGGAACTGGCGATGGGCTGCCACCTGCGCATCGCCGCCGACAGCGCCAAGATCGGCCAGCCGGAGATCAACCTCGGCCTGATACCGGGCTTCGGCGGCACCCAGCGCCTGCTGCGCCTGGCCGGGCGCGCGGCGACCCTGGAGCTGTGCCTGCTCGGCGCGCCGATCGACGCGGCGCGCGCGCAGCAGTTGGGCATCGTCAATCGCGTGGTGCCGGCGGCCGAACTGGAAGCCGAAACCTTCAAGCTCGCCGAGCAACTGGCGGCGTCGGCGCCGCTGGCGCTGCGCGGCGTGCTCGACTGCATCGCCGTAGGCGGCGAATGCGGGATCGAAGAAGGTCTGGAGTACGAGACCGCGCAGTTCGGCCTGATGTTCTCCACCGACGACATGCGCGAAGGCACCGGCGCGTTCCTGGAACGGCGCAAGCCGGCGTTCGCCGGCCGCTGAGCCGCGCCGTGAGCGACCGCGCGCCGACCGCTTGCGTGTGCGCCTGCGCCGATCCGTCCGGCGCGCGCGCGCATGCGATCGCGCGCGCGCTGGCCGACGACGATCTCGACGCCGCGATCGCGCTCGGCCTGCTCGACGCCGACTTCGACCGCACTTGCGTGTGCATCGCCTGCGCGCCCGAGTGCGCGCAGCGCAGCCGCGACGCGCGCCAGGCGCGGCTGCGCGCGCTGGCCGCGCGCGAGCGCTACCGTGCGCGCGACCGTCGCCTGCAACGCCGCGCCGAAGAACGCGCGGCGCAGCGCGCCGCTCCGGCGCTGCCGGCGGCGGCCATCGAGCAAACGTCCATCGGCGAGGTCGCGGCCGAAACGGCGACCGCCGGCAACGCCGCCGCGGCGCCGAACATCGCGGCCGAGACAGCGCCCCGCCCGGCCTTGCCGAGCGCCGCCGCCGCTGCGCTGGCCCGCGCCAAGGCCAAGGCCGCCCAGCGCGGAACGCCGTAGCCGCCTCGCTACGGCCTTATTCTTCCAGCTCCCCTCGCCTCGCCCGCCCCCGCATGCCCAAGACCGCGCCCGCCTCCCGGCCAGCCAAGTCCGCCCGTTCTCCGTCCGCCGCTGCGAGCAAGACCGCGGCGAAAAAGGCTGCACCGACGAGCGCTGCCAAGAAGGCGCCCGCAGCCAAGACCATCGCGAAAAAAGCCGCGACAAAGAAAACCGCGACGAAGAAGGTCGCTGCAAAAAAGACCGCCGCGAAGAAAATCGCGACCAAGCGCGCCGCCGCAACCAAGCCCTCGGCGAAACCGCCCCGGCCCAGCGGCCGCGTCGACGCCGAGGTGCGCGAACGCCCCGGCGCGCAAATGCAACCGGCGCAGATCGAAGAAATGTTCGCGCGGCTGCAATCGCTCGACCCGCATCCGACCACCGAACTGGAATACACCACCGCGTTCGAACTGTTGGTCGCGGTCGCGCTGTCGGCGCAGGCCACCGACGTCGGCGTCAACAAGGCCACGCGCAAACTATTCCCGGTGGCGAACACGCCGCAGGCCATCGCCGCGCTCGGCGTCGACGGGCTCAAGCCGTACATCGCCACCATCGGCCTGTTCAACACCAAGGCGCAGAACGTCGTCGCGCTGTCGCAGCAGTTGCTGGACTGCCACGGCGGCGAAGTTCCGCGCGAGCGCGCCGCGCTCGAGGCGCTGCCCGGCGTCGGCCGCAAGACCGCCAACGTGGTGCTCAACACCGCCTTCGGCGAGCCGACCATCGCGGTCGACACGCACATCTTCCGCGTCTCCAACCGCACCGGCCTGGCGCCGGGCAAGGACGTGCTGGCGGTGGAGCACAAGCTGCTCAAAGTGGTGCCCGATCGCTACCTGCAGGACGCTCACCACTGGCTGATCCTTCACGGACGTTACGTTTGCAAGGCACGCAAACCCGATTGCCCGCACTGCGCCATCCGTGATCTTTGTCGCTTCCCGGACCAGACGCCGGGCGAGCCGGAGCCCGTAGCTGCTTGATCGGCAAGGGTATTGCGGCCGCAATCTGACAGTTGTAACGGCGTCATCCCGCGGTCATGCCCAAGAAATAAGTCAGTCCTGTCACATTTACGCAACTTTTACACCCTAGCCTGCGCGCCATCTCTCCACGCCTCAGGGCTAGACCAAATGAAACTCTCGCGTAACACCCTTGCCGTCGCGTTGTTCGCTGCGCTCGCCGCGCCCGCCGCGCACGCGGAAATCGCTCTGGACGTCATCGGCGACTCGGAAGTCACCTTCGAAGGTCTGGTCCAGGCGGATTACAACGACTTCAACAGCGACGTGCTGAACCTCAACGGCGACCTGCCCGACGGCAAGGACACCGACCAGGAACTGCGCCGCGCCGAGCTGGTGCTCAAGGGCAAGGGCCCGGGCAACGTCGAGTGGGTCGCCGGCTACGACGCCAAGGCCGACAAGTTCCTCGACGTCAACCTGAAGTACAAGATCGGCGGCGACGGCAACCACTACCTGCAGTTCGGCCAGTTCAAGCAGCCCAACAGCATGGAAGAGCTGTCCTCGACCAAGAACAACGACTTCATCTCCAAGGCGATGGTGACCAACACCTTCGGCATCGCCCGCCGTCTCGGCGTCGCCTACAGCTACGGCACCAACGACTGGAGCCTGACCGCCAGCTACTTCGGCGACGAGCTGACCCGCAACCAGAAGCACGGCAAGGGCTACGGCCTGCGCGGCACCTTCGCCCCGATCAACGACAAGGGCAACATCCTGCACCTGGGCCTGTCCTACGTGAACCTGGATGCGGTGCTGGAAGGCAACACCGGCGTGCTCGACAACAGCTCGCGCATCCGCACCCGTCCGCAGGCCGACCTGGCCGCCGGCCGTCTGGTCGACTCGGGCACCCTGACCAACGTCGACACCCAGGCGATCATCGGCGCCGAGGCGATGTACGTGCACGGCCCGTTCAAGGTCCAGGCCGAGTACATGCGCAGCACGCTCGACCGCTACAAGACCGCGACCCTGACCGGCAAGGACTACACCACCGACAGCTGGTACGTCAGCGGCCTGTGGAACATCACCGGCGAGACCTGGGGCTACAAGGCCGGCGTGCCGACCACCCCGCTGCCCAACGAGCCGGCCAGCGGCATGTGGCAGGTCGGTCTGCGCTACGACAAGATCGATCTCAACGACGGCAGCCTGCGTCCGGGCGCTACCCCGACCGCCGCTCCGATCGTCGACGGCGTGCTCGGCGGCGAGATGAGCGCCTGGACCGTGGGCGTCAACTGGTACTGGCGTTCGAACTTCAAGTTCATGCTGGACTACTCGATCGTCGACAGCTCGCGCTACATCGGCAAGACCAGCGCGACCTACTCGCAGAGCCCGCAGTACAACAACCGCACCTTCAACCGCGTGGTCGACGACAGCCCGAACGTCCTCAGCGCGCGTCTGCAGTTCTACTGGTAAGCGTCATCGCGGCACCCGCCGCCCGCGCTTGCACGCCGCGGGCGGCGACTCTCTCTCCCCCTCGATCGGTTTGATCGTAAGGCGCGGCCTCGGCCGCGCCTTTCTTTTTTCTGCGGCCGCGGCGCGGTTTGGTTTGCGACTGCAGGAGCGACGCGAGTCGCGACCGCGACATCGCGCTTGCGACGCAAGCGAGGTTTCGCGGTCGCGACTTGCGTCGCTCCTACAGTTTGGGATGCGGCGGTGCGGCGACCTGGCGCAAAGGCGGGAACGTACTTGCGCCGTCGCTGCGGGTTCGCGGTCGCGGCTTGCGCCGCTCCTACAGTTGGGGACGCGGCGGCGCGGCGATCTTGCGGGAAGGGGAAGGCATGCTTGCGTTGCTGGTTCGCGGTTGCATGCGCAATCACGCGTCGATAAAAAAACGGACGGCGGCCCCACGCCGCCGCCCGTTCGCGATCGCGATCACGTTGCGCGCGATCAGAACATCTTGCCCGGCGAGTAGTGTTTCGCCCCGCTCGGTACGCCGTCGACGTAGTCCTGGCTGTAGCTGCGGTACGCCGGTTCGCCGTGCACCGTGCCCTGCTGCTCGGTGCCGTGGTAGGGGCCGGTCAGCGGCTCGCCCTTGGCGTCGGTGCGTATCGACAGGCCGTCGGCGGTGACGATCTCGCTGTTGGCCGGATAGCCGTTCGGCGCCACCTGCGCCTGGTACGGCTCGCCGACCGGCACGCCGTCGCGCTGGTTCTGGAACGTGGCCTGGCCGTCGGCGCCGACCGCGCTGGTCTGCTGCGGGCCGTTGTCGCTGAAGGGACGCACGAACACCACTTCGCCCGGATAGATCAGGCTGGCGTCGCGCGTGCCGGGGTTGCCCGCCGGATCCAGCGACCACTGCGGATTGTCCTTGAGCAGTTGTTCGACCGAGGTGCCGTTGCGCTGCGCGATCGCGCTGAGGTTGTCGCCGGGTTCGATCACCAACGGACGGGTACCGTCGGGCGCCTTGACCTGCCCGGCTTCGACCTCGGCCTTGGTGTTGACCAGGGCCGCGTTGAGCTGCGCGGCCGAGGGGCCGGAATAGTCGGGACCGTTCAATGCCATGTTCGTCTCCGTGTGCGGGGGAAGGGCTTCGTTGCCCGCGCCCACGATGACCGCGCACTGTCATCTCGTCAGCTAGGAGATTCCCTAGCTGCGCGTCGGCGAGGAGCCAATCGGCTCCGATGCGGCGCGCGCAGAGCGCTTCTGCGCCCCATTCAGTCGCCGCCTATGCCGCCGATGCCGGTTCCTGCTGCGCTGACACGGAAATGTCACCAAACCGTTATGAAATAGCGCGCAGGGCGGAACGTGTCCGCACTCACACTCCAGGGAAACCCATGCACAAGCTCCTCAAGCTCCGTTTCGCCGCGCTCGCGCTGACCACTGCCTTCGCGCTCAACGCTCAGGCGGCCGACGTGACCGGCGCCGGCGCGTCGTTCGTCTACCCGGTGATGTCGAAGTGGTCGGCCGATTACGCCAAGGCGACCAACAAGAAGGTCAACTACCAGTCGATCGGTTCCGGCGGCGGCATCGCCCAGATCAAGGCGGCGACCGTGGACTTCGGTTCTTCCGACGCTCCGCTCAAGCCCGAAGAGCTGGCCAAGTTCGGTCTCGCCCAGTTCCCGTCGGTGATCGGCGGCGTGGTGCCGGTGATCAACGTGCCGGGCGTGGCTTCGGGCGCGATGAAGCTCGACGGCGCGACCCTGGCCAACATCTTCCTCGGCAAGATCACCATGTGGAACGATCCGGCGATCATCGCGCTCAACGGCGGCGTCAAGCTGCCGGAGAAGAAGATCACCGTCGTGCACCGCTCCGACGGTTCGGGCACCACCTTCAACTTCGTCAACTACCTGTCCAAGGTCAGCCCGGAGTGGAAGACCTCGGTCGGCGAAGGCACCGCGGTGAAGTGGCCGACCGGCATCGGCGGCAAGGGCAACGAAGGCGTGGCCGCTTACGTCAAGCAGATCCAGGGCGGCATCGGCTACGTCGAGCTGTCCTACGCGCTGCAGAACAAGATGGCCTATTCGCGCCTGAAGAACGCCGACGGCAAGTTCGTGCTGCCGACCGACGAGACCTTCTCGGCCGCCGCCGCCAGCGCCGACTGGGCGAACTCGAAGGACTTCTACCTGGTCATGACCAACGCGCCGGGCGAGAACTCCTGGCCGATCACCGCGACCAACTTCATCCTGATGTACAAGCAGCCCAAGAACGCCGAAGGCGCCAAGAACGCCAAGGAATTCTTCAAGTGGGTCTACGCCAACGGCGATGCGCAGGCCAAGACGCTCGACTACGTGCCGCTGCCCGACGCGCTGGTCAAGCAGATCGAGACCTACTGGCAGGCGAACATGAGCTATTGATCGACCCGACGGCGATCGGACCGGGGGGTTCTCGGTCGCCGCCAGGACGGATCGCGCAACGGGCCTTCGGGCCCGTTGTTTTTTGTGGGGGCGCTGCGGATGCCTGCGCAGCCTCTTGTGGGAGGGCCTTCAGGCCCGAGGCTCTTGTGCCAGAGCGCAGCGACCGGAAACAAAAGCGTCGGGCCTGAAGGCCCTCCCACAAGAGATCCAAGCCTTGGGGCTGGGGGCCCTACCCAAAGGGATCCGAGCCTCCGGTCAAAAGACCTTCCAGGCGGATCCAGGCCTCAGGCCCGAAAGCTTTCCCGCCATGGCCCAAGCCTCGGCCCCGAAGGCTTTCCTACAGCGACTGCCGGCACGCTCCGGATTCGAACCAGGGCCGTCCCGGCCCTTCCCTGCATCGTTTTGTTACCGCCGATTCGCGCCAAAACCCTGCAAAAACGCGAACCTGGACACCCCTGCGGGGCTTTCACTACAGATTCGTGACGAATCGATGTCATAGCCGTGTAACAAAAAGATCATCAAATGGCGCCACCCAGCCGGCGCCCAGCCGGCCTCCCTTTGATGGAGCACCGCATGAAATCGTCGGCCCGCACCGCCGTCCTCTCCCTCGCCATCGCGCTGGCCGTCGCTGCCTGCGGCGGCAACCCGCAGAACCCGGCTCCGGCCGGCGACGCCAAGACCGACGCGGCCGCGCCCGCTGGCGACAAGGTCGCCGCGCAGATCACCGGCGCCGGCGCCACCTTCATCTTCCCGCTGCTGTCGAAGTGGTCGGACGACTACAACAAGGCCACCGGCGCCAAGGTCAACTACCAGTCGATCGGCTCCGGCGGCGGCATCGCCCAGATCAAGGCCGGCACGGTCGACTTCGGCTCGTCCGACAAGCCGCTGCCGAGCGACGAGCTCGCCGCCGCGGGCCTGGGCCAGTTCCCCTCGGCGATCGGCGGCGTGGTGCCGGTGGTCAACGTCGAGGGCATCGACGCCGGCAAGCTGCGCCTGACCGGCCCGCTGCTGGCCGACATCTTCATGGGCAAGATCGCCAAGTGGAACGACGCGGCCATCGCCGCGGCCAACCCGGGCACGACCCTGCCCGACCTCAAGATCAACGTCGTGCACCGCTCCGACGGTTCGGGCACCACCTTCAACTTCTCCAACTACCTGTCCAAGGTCAGCCCGGAGTGGAAGACCAAGGTCGGCGAAGGCACCTCGGTGCAGTGGCCGGGCGGCGTCGGCGGCAAGGGCAACGAAGGCGTGGCCTCGTACGTGAAGCAGATCAAGGGCTCGGTCGGCTACGTCGAACTGGCCTACGCGCTGCAGAACAAGATGGCCCACACCCAGTTGCAGAACGCGGCCGGCCAGTTCGTCCAGCCCAGCGCCGAATCGTTCCAGGCCGCGGCCTCCACCGCCGACTGGGCCAGCGCCAAGGACTTCAACCTGGTCATCACCAACGCCAGCGGCGAGAAGTCCTGGCCGATCACCGCGACCAATTTCATCCTGATGTACAAGCAGCCCAAGGACGCCAAGCGCAGCAGCGACGCGCGCGCGTTCTTCAAGTGGGCCTTCGAGAACGGCCAGACCCAGGCGCAAGCGCTGGACTACGTGCCGCTGCCGCCGGAACTGGTGAAGCAGATCGAGGCGTATTGGGGGGCGGAGTTCAAGTGACGTTCTGACCCGCGCCCGCACCGCGGGCGCGGCTTTGTCAGAACGTCATCCCCGCGAAAGCGGGGATCCAGAGCCTTCAGCGCGTGGCCTCCTACCTTGAGCGCCACGTCGCGATAAAGCCCTGGATCCCCGCGTTCGCGGGGATGACGGCAGGTAACAAACGCAGCGCCTGACGGTTCACCGGCTTCGACATACAACGCTAAGCCGAAGCCGATCGCACCACGACCAACGCACCACCCGACAGCCAGCTCCCCTCCCACGCGTGGCCCCGCCGGACATCCTTCGCAAATGAACGCGACCGCCCTACCCGCTCAGACCGGCCCCTCCGCCCGCGACGTCAAGGACGCGCGCCAGGATCGGCTGTTCCGCTACGTCCTCACCGCCACCGTCGTCTTCGTCCTGATCGCCCTGGCCAGCGCTGCGCTGTCGATGCTGTGGGGCGGCCGCCACGTGCTGGAAGAAGAAGGCATCGACTTCTTCATCACCGCGCAGTGGAACCCGGTCGAAAACCACTACGGCGCGCTGGTGCCGATCTACGGCACCATCGTCACCGCGCTGATCGCCATGGTCATCGCCGTGCCGGTGAGCTTCGGCATCGCCTTCTTCCTCACCGAGGTCGCGCCGCGCTGGGCGCGCGGCCCGATCGGCACCGCGATCGAACTGCTCGCCGGCATCCCCTCGATCATCTACGGCATGTGGGGCCTGTTCGTGCTGGTGCCGGTGATGACCGAATACGTCACGCCCTGGCTCAACGACAACGTCGGCACCTGGCCGGTGATCGGCGCGCTGTTCCAGGGCCCGCCGCTGGGCATCGGCATGCTCACCGCCGGCATCGTCCTGGCGATCATGGTCATTCCCTTCATCTCCTCGGTGATGCGCGAAGTGTTCCTGACCGTGCCCACCCGGCTCAAGGAATCGGCCTACGCGCTGGGCTCGACCAAGTGGGAAGTCAGCTGGGACATCGTCCTGCCCTACACCCGCTCGGCGGTCATCGGCGGCATCTTCCTCGGCCTGGGCCGCGCGCTCGGCGAGACCATGGCGGTGGCCTTCGTGATCGGCAACTCGGTGAACTTCTCCGCTTCGCTGCTGGAGCCGGGCACCACCATCGCCGCGCTGATCGCCAACGACTTCGGCGAGGCCACCGAGACCTACCGCTCGGCCCTGCTGCTGCTCGGCTTCGTGTTGTTCATCGTGACCTTCGTGGTGTTGGCCGCAGCGCGGCTGATGCTGATGCAACTCGCGCGCAAGGAGGGCAACTGATGAGCGCCGTCGCCAGCAAGCACGACGCGGCCGAAGCCGCGCGCCATCGCACCGCCGATTCGCTGTACCGCCGCCGCCGCGTAGTCAACGCCGTCTCGGTGCTGCTGGCCTGCGGCGCCGCGCTGTTCGGCCTGTTCTTCCTCGGCTGGATCCTCTACACCCTGATCTCCAAGGGCATCGGCGGCATCAACCTGGCGCTGTTCACCCAGAACACGCCGCCGCCGATGCAGGAAGGCGGCCTGCTCAACGCCTTCTTCGGCAGCGCGGTGATGTGCTTGATCGCCATCGTCATCGGCACCCCGCTCGGCATCGCCGCCGGCACCTGGCTGGCCGAGTACGGCGCCGGGCGCAAGATGGGCACGGTGGTGCGCTTCGTCAACGACATCCTGCTGTCGGCGCCGTCGATCGTGCTGGGCCTGTTCGTCTACACCCTGGTGGTGATGCAGACCGGCGGCAACTTCTCCGCGCTCGCCGGCGCGATCGCCCTGGCCTTCATCGTGCTGCCGGTGGTGGTGCGCACCACCGACGAGATGCTGCGCCTGGTCCCGCCGCAGATGCGCGAAGCGGCGCTGTCGCTGGGCGTGCCGCAGTGGAAGGTGATCATGCAGGTGCTGTACCGCAGCGCTTCGGCCGGCATCGTCACCGGCGTGCTGCTGGCGCTGGCGCGCATCAGCGGCGAAACCGCGCCGTTGCTGTTCACCGCCTTCGGCAACCAGTACTGGAGCCACAACGTGCTGCAGCCGATGGCGAGCGTGCCGGTGGTGATGAACCAGTTCGCCGGCAGCCCCTACGAAACCTGGCAGACCCTGGCCTGGGCCGGCGCGCTGGTGCTGACCTTCTTCGTCCTCGTCGTAAGCCTGCTCGCGCGCGCGCTGGTGCTGCGCAATCGGATTTCCAATGACTGACCTCTCCAACACTCCCGCTGACGCCCGGAACCCGGTTATGAATGACGCTCGTTCGTCCGACGCACGCCTGTCCGTCGCCACGCCCGGCCGCGAAGCGGTCGGCGCCAACCCGGTCAAGCTGGCCGCGCGCGATCTGAATTTCTATTACGACAAGTTCCACGCGCTCAAGTCGATCAACCTGGAAATCCCGGAAAAGCAGGTCACCGCGCTGATCGGCCCGTCGGGCTGCGGCAAGTCGACCCTGCTGCGCATCTTCAACCGCATCTACGCGCTGTACCCGAAGCTGGAGGCGCGCGGCCAGGTGCTGCTGGACGGGGACAACATCCTCGACCCGAAGTACCCGATGAACCGCCTGCGCAGCAAGGTCGGCATGGTGTTCCAAAAGCCGGTGCCGTTCCCGATGACCATCTTCGAGAACGTGGCCTACGGCATCCGCCACCACGAGAAGCTGTCGAAGTCGGAAATGAACGACCGGGTTGAGCACGCGCTGCGCCAGGGCGCGCTGTGGGACGAGGTCAAGGACAAGCTCGGCCAGAGCGCGCTAGGCCTGTCCGGCGGCCAGCAGCAGCGTCTGTGCATCGCCCGCGCGGTGGCGCTCAAGCCCTCGGTGCTGCTGCTCGACGAGCCGACCTCGGCGCTGGACCCGATCTCCACCAGCCGCATCGAGCAGTTGGTCGAAGAGCTCAAGAAGGACTACACGATCGCCATCGTGACCCACAACATGCAGCAGGCCGCGCGCGTGTCCGACTTCACCGCCTTCATGTACCTGGGCGACCTGATCGAACACGGGCCGACCGAGCAGATCTTCTCCAAGCCGACCAAGCAGCAGACCGAGGACTACATCACCGGTCGCTTTGGCTGAGCCATCCCTACGAGCCCCTCTCCCGCCCGCGGGAGAGGGGTTGGGGTGAGGGCGACGTCGCCGCGCGCCCTCATCCGCCCTGCGGGCACCTTCTCCCGCCAGCGGGAGAAGGAAAAACGCAATCAGGACACCACTCATGAGCAACCAGATGCACGACCACATCGTCAAAAGCTACGACGACGAGCAGCGCCGCCTGCTCGACGAAACCCTGCGCATGGGCGAGATCGCCGCCGCGCAACTGGAATCCGCGCTCGACGTGGTCCAGCGCCGCGACGACAAGGCCGCCGAGCGCATCATCGCCAACGACGAGGCGATCGACGCGCTGGAGCAGGAGATCAGCCACGACGTGATGAAGCTGGCGCTGCGCGGGCCGATGGCGCGCGACCTGCGCGAGATCCTGGCCGCGATCCGCATCGCCTCCGACATCGAGCGCGTCGGCGACTACGCCGCCAACGTGGCCAAGCGCTCGACCGCGCTGAACCTGTCGCCGCCACTGCCGCACGTGGCCGGCCTGCACGCGCTGGGCACGCTGGCAGTCAAGCAGCTGCGCGATGTGCTGGTGGCCTACCGCGACAACGACATCGAACTGGCGCAGCGGGTGCGCGACCGCGACGCCGAGGTCGACACCGCCTACACCGGCCTGTTCCGCGAGCTGCTGACCTACATGATGGAAGACGCGCGCAGCATCACCGCCTGCACCCATCTGCTGTTCATGGCCAAGAACATCGAGCGCGTCGGCGACCACGCCACCAACATCGCCGAGAACGTGTGGTTCCTGGTCAAGGGCGACGAGCCGCTGCCGCCGCGCGAGAAGCGCGACACCACCAACACCACCGCGTCGGTGTGAGCGCCGGGCGCCGCGCGCGCCCGCCGTCCCGCTGAGTCCGGCCCGCCGCGGCATCGCGGCGGGCCGTTTCGTTTGCGCCGCCGGCGCCGTTTCGCAGGGCCGTCACCTCGCCGTCACTTGGCCGCGCGCGCCGGCCTCGCGCTGCGCCGCAGCATGCGGCCGGGACTGCCGCGCCGTCCGTCGGCGGCAACGTCCGCGCCGCCATCGCCGGATCCGCCTGCAATCGTTTCCACCGCGCCGCCGCGCTGAACACCCGGTAAACCTTGCCGCCGTAGCAAGGCCCCGGCGCGAATCCGTGCGCGCCCCAGCCCCCTCTTGATCCATGCCCGCACCCTTCGCCGGGTGTATTTTCACGGACCAAGAGAGGAACCGCCCCGACATGACGCCGTTACTGGCCAATGGCGATCTGGCCGCCGCCCGCGCGGGCGACACGGCCGCCCTGGAACGGGTGCTGCGGCACTCGCGCCAGGACCTGCGCCGCTACGCCGAATTCCACTGCGTCATCAACGACATCGAGGACGCGGTGCAGGAAAGCCTGATCGCGGTTTCGCGCAAGCTGCGCGACCTGCGCGTGCTCGAGTGCTTCGTCTCCTGGACCTTCCGCATCGTCAAGCGCGAGTGCAACCGGCTCAAGCGCGGCCGGCGCCTGCTCAGCGGCCAGCCGATCACCGACGAGATCGCACCGGTGGTCACCCCCGAACCGGCCGAATGGCGCCACGATGTCGCCGTCGCCCTGGAGTCGCTGCCCGCGCACTACCGCCAGATCATCCTGCTGCGCGACCTGGAAGGCCTGACCGTGGCCGAGATCGGCGAGGAGCTGAGCCTGAGCCGCGAGGCGGTCAAATCGCGCCTGCACCGCGCCCGGGTGCTGGCCCGCGAATATCTGTCGCCGTGAGCTGCATCCGCGCCGCGGCCCCCGCCGTATTCCCGTCCAGTAGCCATCCTGCGCGCACCGCCGCCCAGGCCCGGCAACTGTCCAGGCCGTTACGGATGTCACCCCGCACTAACCCGCAATCGATCTAAGCTGCGCACCAATCGCGTTTCCCGGCGGGTCCTGCCCGTCTACCAACACCGGCGGAGCACCCGCCCGTCGCCACCAGGAGAGAACCCATGTCCAAGCAAATCAACAAGCCCATCGCCCTCGCGCTGAGCGCCACCCTGCTCGGCGGCCTGAGCCTGTCGTCCTCCGCGTTCGCGATGAGCGACCTGTCGCAGGGCTACCTGCTCGGCGCCCAGCAGGCGCAGACCGCCGAGAAGGCCGCCGACGCCAAGGCCACCGACGCGGCCAAGAAGGCCGAAGGCAGCTGCGGCGCCGACAAGAAGAAAGCCGAGGGCAAGTGCGGCGCGGACAAGAAGAAGCACGCCGAAGGCAAGTGCGGCGAAGGCAAGTGCGGCGCCGACAAGAAGACTGGCGAGGGCAAGTGCGGCGCCGACAAGAAGGGCGCTGCCCCGGCCGCCAAGAAGGCGGGCGAAGGCAAGTGCGGCGAGGGCAAGTGCGGCGGTTCGATGTAATCGCGGCACCACCGTGGACCGCACGCATTCGCTGACTCCGGATGCCGTCGGCCTCGGCCTGCGGCGGGCCCTGCTGGGCCCGCTGCAGTCCGCGCCGCACGCGCCCGGCGCCGCGCGCGATTTCGATTTCCTCGAACTCGCGCCGGAAAACTGGATCGGCGTCGGCGGACGCTACGGCGAGCAACTGCGCGAGCTGTCCGCGCGCTATCCGCTGGTCTGCCACGGCCTGTCGCTGTCGCTGGGCGGCACCGCTGCGCTGGACGAGACATTCCTCGGCCGCGTGCGCCGCTTCCTCGACGAACACGCCGTGGCCTGCTACAGCGAACACCTGAGCTATTGCAGCGACGACGGCCACCTCTACGACCTGTTGCCGATTCCGTTCACCGAGGAAGCCGTGCACCACGTCGCCGCGCGCATCCGCCGCACCCAGGACATCGTCGGCCGCCGCATCGCGGTGGAGAACGCCTCCTACTACGCCGCGCCGCACCAGGAAATGAGCGAGATCGAGTTCACCCGCGCGGTGCTGGCCGAGGCCGATTGCGACCTGCTGCTGGACGTCAACAACGTCTACGTCAACTCGATCAACCACCGCTACGACGCGCTGGAATTCATCCGCGCGATGCCGCACGAGCGCATCGCCTATCTGCACGTCGCCGGCCATTACGACGAGGCCGACGATCTGAAGGTCGACACCCACGGCGCGCCGGTCAAGCGCGAAGTCTGGGATCTGTTGGCCGACGCCTACCGCCTGTTCGGGCCGCGCCCGACCCTGCTGGAACGCGACTTCAATTTCCCGCCCTACGCCGAACTGGTCGACGAACTGGGCCTGGTGCGCCGCATCCTGCGCGAATCCGCCGCGCCGGCCGCGCGCGACTCCGCCCGCCGCGCCCACGCCTGAGCCGATGAACGACGCCTCCTCGCGCCTGCGCGCGCAACAGTTCGAACTGACCCGACACTTGCGCGATCCGTCCGCCAGCCCTGCGCCGGCCGGCATCGAAGATCGCCGCCTGAGCATTTACCGCGACCTGCTGTTCAACAACATCGCCAGCCTGTTGTCGGGCAATTTTCCGGTCATCGAAAGCATTCTCGGCGAGGAACGCTGGGAGCGGTTGGTACGCGATTTCTACCGCGACCATCGCTGCCACACGCCGCTGTTCGCCGAGATCGCGCGCGAGTTCCAGCGCTACCTGCAGAATCTCGACGCGCTCGACCCGCCGTTCCTGCTGGAGCTGGCGCATTACGAATGGGTCGAGCTGGCGCTGCAGCTCAGCGAAGCCTCCGCCGCGCGCGACGACGCCGGCATCGGCGACGCCGGCCTGCTCGAACACGTGCCGCGCCTGTCGCCGCTGGCCTGGCCGCTGGCCTACGCCTGGCCGGTGCACCGGCTCGGCCCGGACTTCCAGCCCGCGCAACCGCCGCCGACGCCGACCTTGCTGCTGCTGCGGCGCGAGGCCGACGGCGAGGTGCGCTTTTCCGAACTGAGCCCGCTGGCCTATCGCCTGCTGCAACGGCTGGAAGAGTCGCCGCAACTGATCGCCCGCGAGCAACTGCGCGCACTGGCGGCCGAAGCCGGCAGCGACGACGAAGCCACGTTCCTGGACATGGGCGCCGCCTTGCTGCGGCAGATGCGCGCCACCGGCGTGGTGTATTTCTAACCCGAAGCCCCTGTAGGAGCGGCGCGAGCCGCGACCGCGACAACGCAACTGTGGCGCAGGTTCCGGCGTAGTTGCGCTGTCGCAGCCGCGCCTCGCGCCACTCCCACACAGCGCAACCGCGCCATCCAGCGACCGGCGAGCCCCGATTTGCTAGGCTTCCCGCCATGATCGACCCCGGCCCCGCCCCCAGCGCCGCCTCCGCCGCGCCCGTCCCCGCCACCCTAGCCACCCGCTTCCGCGGCTACCTGCCGGTGGTCGTGGACGTGGAAACCGGCGGCTTCGACTGGAACAAGCACGCCCTGCTCGAAATCGCCGTGCAGCCGATCGAGCTCGACGCCGACGGCCTCCTGGTCCCCGGCGAGGTCGCCAGTTCGCACGTGGTGCCCGCCGCCGGCACCCTGATCGACCCCAAGTCGCTGGAAGTCACCGGCATCGACATCGATCACCCCTTCCGCGACGCCAAGCCCGAGCGGCAGGCGCTGGAAGCGGTGTTCGCGCCGGTGCGCGAAGCGGTCAAGCGCCACGGCTGCCAGCGCGCGATCCTGGTCGGCCACAACGCCCACTTCGACCTCAACTTCCTCAACGCCGCGGTCGCGCGCAGCGGCCACAAGCGCAACCCGTTCCATCCCTTCAGCGTGTTCGACACCGTGACCCTGGCCGGCGTCGCCTACGGCCAGACCGTGCTGGCGCGCGCGGTGCAGGCCGCAGGCTTCGTCTGGAACGGCGAGGAAGCGCATTCGGCGGTGTACGACACCAACCGCACGGCCGAGCTGTTCTGCAAGATCGTCAACGCCTGGCCGGCGCGCGGCGCCTGATTCGCCGCCGCGGCTGCAAGGATGCAGTCATGACCGACACCGCGACCTCTCCGGCCTATTTCTGGACGCCGGGCGCAGGCCCGGACCCGCAGGCGCTGCGGCGCCTGCGAGCGCTGACCCGCCTGCCCAAGCGGGCGATGGGCGAGGCTTGGTTCATGGGCGAGGAACGCGCTCGCTTCGTGTCGCTGATGCACGATGACCCACGTCAATGGCCTGCGCTGGATCTGAGCAACGCGCTGTTCGAACTAACTTCCGGCACCGTCAATTTCGGGCCGCGGCGCGAATGGCAATTGTGGTGCGCGTTCTTGTTGCCACGAGCGCTGGAATTGCTTGACCCTGGATCCGGCAGCTACGTCCATCATCTGCATCCGGCGCTGGTCACCGCGGCGCTGATGAATCTAGAACGACCGGCATTGGCGTATCTGCCGCCGAACGTGCCGCGCGACCTGCTCGACACGCTGGGCCGCGCGATGTTCGTGCCTTCGATTTGGCAAGGCACGCGCATGCGCGCAGACGCCTGGTGCCTGCCGTTCAGCGCCGGCACGATCCACGGCGACATGATCGATCCCGCCGGCGCCTTCTCCGCCTCCTGCACGCTGGCGCTGAAATTGCTGGAACCGGCGCAACTGTCGGGATGGTTGGCCTCGGCGCTCGCCATCGACGATCCGTATTGGCGCGCGGCGTGGGTGACCTGGCTGCATGCGGCCGCGCCGATGATCCTGGACGGGGCGTATCCGGACGAACTGGATGCGGACGAACCGAGCGAATGGCGGCCGGATACCTTGGACGAACCGAACCCGGCGGTCTGGGAAAACAGCCATACGCTCAAGCGCGAGGATCGCGAGCACGCAGCCGGCCAGCGCGCGCAGGGCTTCATCGACGACGCGCGTCGCGACGCCTTCCTCGCCGCGCTGCGCGGCCTGCTCGGCCGCGGCCGGCTGGAACAGTGGGCGCTCGCCCTGTCCGCCGAGGCGGCTTATCCAGGGCAACTGGACTACGCGCGCCGCCAGTACGCCGCCGCGGCGCGCAGCCTGCCGGAGCGCTACCGGCTCGACTGAGGCCGCCGCGGGATGTTGCGGTCGCGCAACATTGCCGCCTTGGCCGCCCGTTACCGGCGCCCGCGTTCGATGGAATGCGCGGCCCTCCGCCGCGCGCGGCGCCCACGCCGCGATCCACGGATGGGGAGCAAAGCATGTTCGCTTTCGACGACGACCAGTTTCTCGACGGCTACCGCAAGCGCTTCGGCCCGCTGCGCGAGGATCTCGCCAAGGCCCTGCGCTTCCTGGTCGGCCGGATCGAGCAGGATTCCAGTTTCAGCCTCAATCCGGTGCACCGCTACCAGATCGCCTATTGCCTGGCGACGTTCAAGTGGGAAACCGCGCACACGCTGCGGCCGATCGACGAGTTCGGCGACGACGCGCGCTTCGAGCGCCTGTACGGCCCCGACACCCGCATCGGCAAGGCGCTGGGCAACACCCGGCGCGGCGACGGCGCGCGCTTCCACGGCCGCGGTTATGTGCAGCTCACCGGCCGCAACAACTACGACCGCGCCGGCCGCTTCCTCGGTCTGGATCTGGTGAACAAGCCCGAAGACGCGAAGAAGCCGGAAGTCGCCTATGCCATCGCCATGCAGGGCATGAAGCAGGGCTGGTTCACCGGCAAGAAACTCGACAATTACTTCAAGCCGGGCCAGTTGCCGAATTACGAAGAAGCGCGGCGGATCATCAACGGCCAGGACAAGGCGCAGACCATCGCCGATATCGCGCGGCGCTTCGACGAGTTGTTGGTGAACGCGTTGGAGTGATGCGTGTTTTGACGCGAAGCGTGCGCTTCAGCGACGCCTGCGTTGGAATGATGCGTGCGCCGAAGCGGCGCGCGCCGGCGCTCAGCCCGCCGCGTCGCGCGGCAGCGCCATATGGATCAGCGGAAACGGCCGGCCCTGCCCGTCCAGCGGCGAGCGTCCGGTGTCGACGAAGCCGTAGCGCCGGTAGAAACCGTGCGCCTGCGGGTTGTGCTCGTTGACGTCGACGGTGAGCGCGCCGCGCAGGCCGCGCGCGTGGTCGAGCAGGCGCGTGCCGATGCCCTGCCCGCGCCGCTCGGGTTCGAGGAACAGCATCTCCACTTGCGCGCCGGACAGGCCGATGAAACCGGCCAGGCCGGCGGCGTCCTCGTAGATCCAGATCTCGACCGCGTCGAAATAGATGTCGCGCACTTGCGGGCGCAGCTCGGCGATGTCGGCGTCGCTGAGGAAATCGTGGGTGGCGCGCACCGAGCGCTCCCACAGTTCGAGCAGCCGCGGGTGGTCGGCGGCCTGGCGTTCGCGGATGGGCATGGCGGTTGGGTTCCGTGGAAACGAACGCGGCGCCGCAAGTGCGGCGCCGCGCGCGACGATGATGCCGGGACGCGGACGTGGCCGCCAGCGCCTCAGGCCAGTTTCAAGCCGACCAGGCCGGCGACGATCAGCACGATGCTGGCGATGCGCAGCGCGGTGGCCGGCTCGTTGAACAGCACCATGCCGAGGATGACCGTACCGACCGCGCCGATGCCGACCCAGATCGCGTAGGCGGTGCCGACCGGCAAGGTTTTCATCGCCAGGCCGAGCAGGCCGACGCTGATCGCCATCGACACGACGGTGCCGACCGACGGCCACAGGCGGGTGAAACCCTCGGTGTATTTGAGGCCGATGGCCCAGCCGATTTCGAACAGGCCGGCGAAGACGAGAAGAACCCAAGGCATGATGCAGCTCCCATGATCGATGGGGCCGTCCCCGGATGTAACGCGCGCCGCACAGGAGTGGATCCGGCTGCGCGGACCTGGGCCGTCCCAGGTCGGTCGCGGCGAATTATATCGAGGCGTTCGGCGATGAGGCCGAGGAGCGGGCTGTGGGGTCAGCGGGGGGTTACATAAGTCTTCGCGGCGTTTACGGCGGTGCGGGATCGCTGGATCGCTGGATCGGAGCGGAAAGCATCGGGATTGAAGTCCCTCCCACAAAAGCCCTCCGGCAAAAAACCGCCACAAAAGTCCTCTCGCAACAGCCTGCGCGGCCCGAGAAGGGTTGTTGTGGGAGGGACTTCAGTCCCGACGCTTCCGGCCAGATCGCCGCGCCCTGCCCTCAACCGCGCTGACGCACCGCTTCGAACAACGTCACGCCCGCCGCCACCGACACGTTCAGGCTTTCCACGCCCGTGGCCGCGTCGCCGCCGGGCATCGGGATCTTGACCAGCTGGTCGCAGGTCTCGCGGGTCAGCCGGCGCAGGCCGTCGGCTTCGCCGCCCAGCGCCAGCGCGACGTTGCCGCGCAGGTCCAGCGAATACAGCGACGCCTGCGCCTCGCCGGCCAGGCCGTAGATCCACACGCCCAGCCGCTGCAACTCACGCAGGCTGCGCGCCAGGTTGGTCACCGGGACCACCGGCACGCTGTCGGCGGCGCCGGCCGAGGTCTTGCGCACGGTGGCGTTGACCTGCACCGCCTTGTCCTTGGGGATGATCACCGCGGTGGCGCCGGCCGCGGCCGCGCTGCGCAGGCAGGCGCCGAGGTTGTGCGGGTCCTGCACGCCGTCGAGGATCAGCACCAGAGCGCGGCCCTGCGCGGCCTCGATCAGGCCTTCCAGCTCGTTCTCGCTCCAGGTCTTGGCCGCGGCGTAGCGCGCGACCACGCCCTGGTGGCGCAGCCCGCCGACCACGCCGTCCAGCGCCTGGGTCGCGACCCGGCGCACGTCGATGTCGGCGCGGCGCGCGGCGGTCTCGATCTCGGTCAGGCGCGGGTTCTTGGCGCCGGCCTCGATCAGCACCTCGCGCACGTTGGCGGCGTCGTGCTCGACGGCGGCGGCGACGGCATTGATGCCGGCGATCCATTGTTTCTGGCTCATGGGTGGTCCGTGTGGGCGCGGGGCCCGGCGAGGCGTGGGGCGGGAATTCTACGTCATGGGGCGCAAGCCCCTGTAGGAGCGGCGCAAGCCGCGACCAACCGAAGCGATCGATACCACAACCACAGCCGGAGCCCGGACAATCGGGACTTCGGCACCAGCACACCGATTGCCCGGTCTTCGGCCGCTGCGCTGAAGTCAACCGCTTAGGTTAGTCGCGGCTTGCGCCGCTCCTACAGGGGCTTCGGGCGCCGCGCTCAGTACTTCTGCTTGGTCCGCTTGGCCGGCTGGCCGCGCGGCGGCGGCGGCTTGACCCCGCGCTCCTCGTCGACCAGCTTGAAGTCGATCTTGCGGTCCTCGACGCTGGCCTTGAGCACGACGATGCGCACCCGGTCGCCGAGACGGTATTCGCGGCCGGTGCGCTCGCCCGACAAAGTCTTGCGGATCGGGTCGAAGTGGTAATAGTCGTGCGGCAGCTGGGTCACGTGGACCAGGCCGTTGACCTTGGAATCGTCGAGTTCGATGAACAGGCCGAAGCTGGTCACCCCGCTGATCACGCCGTCGAATTCGCCGCCGACGTGCTGCTCCATCCACGCCGCGCGGTAGCGCTCGTCGACCTCGCGCTCGGCCTCGTCGGCGCGGCGCTCGCGCTCGGAGCACTGCAGCGCCAGCGCCGCCATCTGCCGCGGCGAGTACAGGTAGCCGGTGGGCTTGGCCCCGCTCAGCGCGTGCTTGATCGCGCGGTGCACCAGCAAGTCGGGATAGCGCCGGATCGGCGAGGTGAAGTGGGCGTAGGCGTGCAGCGCCAGGCCGAAGTGGCCGGTGTTCTCCGGCGCGTACACCGCCAGGCTCTGGCTGCGCAGCAGCACCGACTCCAGCAGCGCGGCGTCGGGGCGGTCGCGGATTTTCTTCAGCAGGTGGGTGAAGTCGCGCGGTTCCACCTGGTTCCAGGCCGGCATGCGCAGCTTGAATTCCTTGAGGAACTCCTGCAGGTCGGCGTACTTCTGTTCCGGCGGCCGCTCGTGCACGCGGTACGGCGCCGGCACCTGCTGGGCCATGAGGTACTTCGCGGCTTCCACGTTCGCCGCGATCATGCATTCTTCGATCAGCTTGTGCGCGTCGTTGCGCTGGAGCATGCCGGCCTGCACCACCTCGCCGTCCTTGCCGATGACGAAGCGCACTTCGCTGGATTCGAACTCGATCGCGCCGCGCTGCTGGCGCGCCTTGACCAGCACATGGAACAACTGGTGCAGGCGCTCGATGTTGGGCAGCAGCGAACCGATCTGCGCCTGCGCCTCGGCCTTGGCCTCCTCGGGCACGTCGCCGACCGCGTTCCACACGGTGGTGTAGGTCAGGCGCGCATGCGAATTCATCACCGCTTCGTAGAACTTCGACGCAGTCACTTCGCCGTTGTGGTCGATCTGCATGTCGCAGACGAAACACAGCCGGTCGACTTTCGGGTTCAGCGAACAAATGCCGTTGGACAGCGTCTCCGGCAGCATCGGCACGACGAAGCCGGGGAAATACACCGAGGTCGCGCGCTTCTGCGCTTCGTCGTCGAGCGGGGTGCCGGGACGTACGTAGTGCGAAACGTCGGCGATGGCGACGACCAGGCGGAAACCCTGGCGGTTGGTCTCGCAGTAGACCGCGTCGTCGAAGTCCTTGGCGTCCTCGCCGTCGATGGTGACCAGTGGCATCGCGCGCAGGTCCACGCGCTGCGCGGCGACCGACTCGGGCACCGTCAGCGGCACCGCCGAGGCTTCGTCGAGCGCCTCTTGCGGGAACACATCGGGAATCTCGTGGCCATGGATCGCGGCCTGCACCGCCAACGAGGCGGTGAGCTTCTCGCCGAGCACGGCGAGCACGCGGCCGATCGGCGGGCGATGGTGATCGGGCGCCTGCACCAGCTCGCACACCACCAGTTGGCCGTTCTTCGCATCCATGCGCGCGTCCGGCGGAATCTGCACGTTGCGCTGGATGCGGCGGTCGTCGGGCACCACGTAGCTGATGCCCTGCTCCAGCGTGAAGCGGCCGATCAAACGGTTGAGCCGGCGTTCGAGCACTTCCACGATCGCGCCTTCGCGGCGGCCGCGGCGGTCGACGCCGGTGACGCTGGCGAGCACGCGGTCGCCGTGCATGGCCTTGCGCATTTCGAACGGCGGCAGGAACAGATCGTCGCCGCCGCCCGATTCCGGGCGCAGGAAGCCGAAGCCGTCGGGGTTGGCGATCACCACGCCGGGGATCAGGTCCATCTGCGCGGCCGGGGCGAACTCGCCCTTGCGGTTGAGCAGCAACTGGCCGTCGCGGATCATCGCCGCCAGGCGCTTGCCCAGCGCATCGGCGCGCTCGGGCTCGGTCAGTTCCAGGCGCTGGGCCAGCTCCTCGGCGCGCATCGGGCCGTCGGCGCCGCTCAGGGTCTGCAGGATCAGCTCGCGGCTGGCGATGGGCTGGGCGTAGCGCGCGGCTTCGCGCTCGGCGTGCGGATCCTGGTGTTCGCCGTAGTTCGCGGTCGGCAGCGGCGCGGCCGCGGGGCGCTTGCCCGGGGCGCCGGGGGAGCCGCCGGCGGGTGCGGCCTTGGGCTTGCCGCGGGCGCCCTTGCTCGGGCCGTGCTGGAGGTTCTCGGGCAGCCAGGCCGGGCGCGGCGCGGCGGGCTTGCGGCCGCCCTTCTTGCCGGCGGGGGCGCCGTCGTGGGAGGCGGAGGGGCCGGTCTTTCCGGTCTTGTTGTTCTTAGTCGTCTTTTTGGTCATGGCCGGTATGGTCTCACATCGCCATGAACGCGGCGTCTGGGCCGCGTACAGCGCGGGCGGGCGGCGATTTGAGGGGGCGGCGGGTGACGCGGCCGCGGCTGCGGCAACGAGGGCCCCGGCCGCTCGCGCCGTGTCGCGGTCGTGGGTTTGCGACGGCGCGTATCGGCGAGATTGCGCATCGACTGCAGCGCGCGCCATCGCAGCGCGCAGCGATCGCGATGCGCAAGGCCCGCCGCGCGTATCGCCGCAGCGCATCAACGCGTTCGCGCAATACGTCGGTTCCGGTCTGCGACGCAGCGCAGATCCGGATGCGAATCGCGTCGCGCGCCGATCCACGCATTTGTGATCGCATCCGCGCTTGGCCGCGACGGTTTCTCGCGCAACCGCTTGTACTTGCGCCGCTTCCGAGAAGCCCGCCAGAGCGCACAAAAGCGCGCACGCAGGCGGCAGTAGGTTGAAGGCGCCCGCTCTACGACGCGGGCGCCGCGGCGCGATGCCGCCCACCTTCTGCCACTCCGACAAGGAAACGCACGATGATCCGCAACAACGCGCTGTGCCTGGCGCTCGTCGCCGGGCTGTCTGGTTTTTGCTCCATCGCTTCGGCCAAATCTCCCGTCGCCGAAATGGATTCGGCGCCGGTCACCGGCGCTCCCGCGGCCGGCGCCATGGGCGCTGCCGAGTTCGCCTCCAGCGCCAAGGCCAGCGTGCCGCGCGTGGTCAGCCTCGGCCAGCCCACCAGCCTGGACGCCTCCGCGCTCAAGAGCCGCCGCGTCGCCCAGGACAAGAACGGCCAGCCGCTGGAAATCGGCTTCGCCCGCGACATCGCGCGCAGCGCGGTGGATCTGAACACCCTGGCCTGGCAGCCGCTGGCCGACGGCGGCCGCGCCGCGCGCTTCGAAGTGTCCTCGTCCGGCGCGGTGGCGCTGCGCGCGGGCCTGTCGTTGCGCGGCGCCGGCGCCAAGTCGGCGACGCTGCACTTCGCCGGCAGCGACGGCCGCGTGTTCGCCCAGAGCGGCGCCGATTTCGCCGGCAACGAGCTGGGTTGGTCGCCGGTGGTGGAAGGCGACACGATGACCGTGGAACTGGTCCTGCCCAAGGGCGTGAACGCCAAGTCGCTCAAGCTCAAACTGCCGCAGCTCTCGCACCTGGACATCAGCCCGGCCGCGAGCGAGCGCCAGATCCAGGCCAAGATCGGCGAGAGCGATTCGTGCGAGAAGGACATCGTCTGCCGCGCCAGCCCGTCGGCGGGCTTCCTGTCCACCGCCAAGTCGGTGGCGCGCATGACCTTCACCACCTCCGGCGGCACCTACCTGTGCACCGGCACCCTGCTCAACAACAACTTCTCGCCGAAGAAGCGCCTGTTCTGGACCGCGGCGCACTGCATCAGCACCCAGACCGTCGCCAATACCCTGCAGACCTACTGGTTCTACGACGCCACCACCTGCAACGGCAGCGTGGTCAACTCGGCCTACACCACCCTCAGCGGCGGCGCGTTCCTGCGCCATGCCAACACCACCCGCGACACCTCGCTGCTGGAACTCAAGACCGCGCCGCCGTCGGGCGCCGTCTACGCCGGCTGGTCGAGCGCGGCGATCGCCGCCACCGGCACCGCCATCGAAGGCATCCACCACCCGGCCGGCGACGTCAAGAAGTACTCGCTGGGTTCGGTGACCGGCCTGTCGACCTCGATCGACGGCAAGTCGCCGCTGTACCGCGTGGTCTGGAACACCGGCGTGACCGAGGGCGGCTCCTCCGGCTCGGGCCTGTTCACCGTGACCAGCAGCGGCGGCTACCAGCTGCGCGGCGGCCTGTACGGCGGCACCTCGTACTGCAGCGCGCCGCGCGATCCGGATTACTACTCGCGCTTCGCCGACATCTATTCGAGCGTGTCGCAGTATTTCAATCCGTAAGCGCTGAGGTTCGGGCGCAATGGGCCGGCCGTCGCTGCGTGCGACGGCCGGCTTTTTTGTTGGGCATCGCGGGTTGTCGTCGTGGCGTCTGGCTTGCGGCGCGAGGCTGCGGGGGCGCGGTCGCGGCTTGCGCCGCTCCTACAGGGGGCATCGGCGCCGTTCGTCGCAAACCCTTTAATTCCATATTGCAGGTTATAAAGGGCTGGCCTAACCTGAAAAAAGCACTTCAACGGTGACGTATGCGCCTGGAACCGCACGAATTCCGCGCTATGGACCTGGTCGGCGGCGATCCCGCCCTGGATCTGATCAATACCGTGACCGCGCGCGACACCGAGCCGCGCGACTGGCTCGACGGCTACCCGGCCCTGCTGCGCTGGGCGCGCAAGGCCGCGCTGGTCGCGCCGGCCGATCTGGATGCCCTGGCCGCGCAAGCCGCGGCGTCGCCGGCCAAGGCCGCCGCCGCGCTGGCGCGCTGCAAGCAATTACGCGAAACCTTGTGCGTGGCGCTGTACGCGCTGGCGGCCGGCGAGGAGCCGGACGCGGCGGAGCTCGACGCGCTCGACCAGGCGCGCCTGGCCGCCTCGCGCGCGGCGCGGCTGGTCTCGCACGACGGGCGCCTGCAGACGCAGTGGTCGGCCGAGCGTTCGGGGTTGGACCTGATCGCCCACGTCTCCACTGCCTTCGCCATCGAACTGCTTCGCGACGCGCGCCTGGAGCGGCTGCGCGTGTGCGACGGGCGCGGTTGCGGCTGGGTGTTCGTCGACACCTCCAAGAGCGGGCGGCGGCGCTGGTGCGACATGGCGACCTGCGGCAACGTCGCCAAGGCGCGACGCTTCCAGCAACGCCGCAAGGACTGAATCCGCCACCGCCGCTGCGCAGACGCCATGCCTCGCCTTCGTCTCCACCGCTTGCTGCGCGCTGTCGTCCCGGCCCCATCGCCGGCCCTCTCCTGCGTGCGCTGGCTGCCGATGGCGATCCTGGCCGCCGCTTGCGCCAGCGCCTGCGCGCTCGCCTATCCGCGCGCCGCGGCGCCCACGCCGAGCGCGGCGCAGCGCTGGGCGCCGGCCGGCATCGCCAGCGACGAGTACGAATCCTCGCCGACCTTCTCGCCCGACGGCCGCGAGTTCTATTTCATGCGCAGCGACCGCAACTTCGCCCAGTGGCGCATTCTGCAGTCGCGCTGCACCGCCGACGGCTGGTCGCCGCCGCAACCGCCGGGCTTCGCGGCGGCGCGCCCGGGCCTCGACGCCGATCCGTTCGTGAGCGCCGACGGCAAGCGCGTGTACTTCGTGTCCGCACGCCACGATCCCAAGGGCGAGGATCTCGACATTTACTACGCCGAACGCGAGGCCGATGGCTGGGGCGAGCCGGTACGAATGCCGAAGCCGGTGAATTCCCCGGCGTCGGAACTGCTGCCGCGCGCGCTGGCCGACGGCCGGCTGCTGTTCGGCTCGGCCCGTGCCGGCGGATTCGGCCGGGGAGATATCTACATCGCCGCGCCGCAGCGCGACGGCAGCTGGCGCGTGCGCAACTTCGGCGCCCCGGTCAGCAGCGCGGCCAACGAGTACGAGGCCGAACTCTCCCGCAACGGACGTGAACTGGTGGCGGTCATCGATCGCGGCGATCGCTCTCACCTGTACCGCTATCGGCTCGAAAACGGACGTTGGCGCGAACTCGGCAAGGTCGCCGCGCGCGCGGACGTCTTCCAGGTCAGCCCGCTGCTGTCGCCGCGCGGCGACCGGCTGCTGTTCGCCCAGGCCGATGGCGCGCGGTCGGGCGAGTTCTTCGTGATCGATCTCAAACCCGGCGCCGACCAGCGCTGGCCGCCGGATTGCGCCGCCGCGCGCTAGTCTCGCCCGCCGATGGCGGCGGGCTAAGGCAACAGCCAGGCGTGTACGCTGCCGACCAGGCCGCCGATGACGGCGAATCCGCCGAGCACCAGGGCCACTACGCGGATCGCGATGCCCGCGCCGATCGGCCGCTGGACCACGATCCAGCAACGCTGCTGCGCCTGCGCCGACAGGCCCTGCACGCTCAGGCTCAGTTCGCTGTCGCGCGAGAGTTCGAACCAACCCGTGCTGATGCGAGTGGAACCGAAGCCGCTGACCTTGGTGCGGCTCAAGTATTTGCGGTGTATCCGGACCGGCTCGCCGCCGGCCTCGTGCAGCGCGTAGTCCACGCCGAGGAAATCGAGGCTGAAGCTGCGTCCTTCCACGCACAGGTCGTAGCGCCCGGCCGGCACCTGTAGGCGCTCGCCGCTGCGCGCCGGCACGCGCGCGACGGCGGCGGTGCCGGTCAGCCGCAACAGCGAGCCGATCGCGCGCACCAGTGCGTACAGCCCGACCGCGAACAGCAGCGGAAACAGCAGGCCCCAGAGGTTGAAGCTCATCGCCCGCCTGCGCTTCGCATACGGCCCGCGCCAACGCGCAACCGGCTCGTACCCGGCACGCTCGCACCCGGCACGCCCGCCGCACGCGGCGCGTTCGTGCGTAGCGCCTGCGTGCGCGACCGGCTCACGCCGAAATGCCCGGCGCGTGCTCTTCCTCGTCGTCGCGATGGGCCTGGCGCGGCTTGGGCGCGATCAGCGGCGTCTGCTGCATGTTGCCGTAAAGCAGCGACACACCGGCGCGCACGCCGTCGACCAGCTCGAGCTCGAAGCGCTCGGCGTCGCGGCGGCGGATGTCGGCGACCACCTCGGCCGCATCGTCGGCCGACACGCCCAGTTCGATCAGCGCCGCTTCGCCGAAACGCATCGCCGATTCGAAGGTCTCGCGGACCTGCAGATCGACCCCGGCGTGCACCAGCTCCAGCGCATGCTCGCGGTCGAAGCTGCGCGCCAGCACCCGCGCCTGTGGGAACTCGTGGCGGATCAACTGGGCGGTGCTGGTGGCCGCGGCGCGGTCGTCGATGCAGATCGCGATCAACTGAGCGGTGGCCGCGCCGGAGGCGCGCAGCACGTCCAGGCGGGTGCCGTCGCCGTAGTAGACCTTGAAGCCGAAGGTCTGCGCGCTTTCGATCATCTCCACGTCGGTGTCGATGATCGCCACCTCCACCGCGCGCGCCAGCAGCGACTGCGACACCACCTGGCCGAAGCGGCCGAAGCCGATCAGCAGCACGCTGCCGCTGAGGCCGTTGGGCTCGTCCACGCCTTCCAGCGACAGCGCGGTCTTGGGTGAGAGCTTGCGCAGGGCGATGATCGCCACCGGCGTGAGCACCATCGACAGCACCACGATGGCGGTGAGGTTGGCGCCGATCTCGGCCTGGATCAGACGCGCGTTGACCGCGGCGGAGAACAGCACGAAGGCGAACTCGCCGCCTTGCGCCATCAGCACCGCGCGGTCCAGGGACTCGGTGTGGCAGGACTTCAGCAGCCGCGCGACGATGTAGATGCACAGCGCCTTGACCAGCATCAGCGCGAGCACGCCGCCGACGATCAGCGGCCAGTTGGCCGCGACCACCTTGAGGTCCAGCGACATGCCCACGCTGAGGAAGAACAGGCCGAGCAGGATGCCGCGGAACGGTTCGACGTCGGCCTCGAGCTGATGACGGAAGCTGGATTCCGACAGCAGCACGCCGGCCAGGAACGCGCCCATCGCCATCGACAGGCCGCCGACCTGCATCAGCAGCGCCGCGCCCAGCACCACCAGCAGCGCCGCCGCGGTCATCACCTCGCGCGCCTTGGCCGCGGCGAGGATGCGGAACATCGGATTGAGCAGCCAGATGCCGGCGCCGATCAGCGCCGCCAGCGAGGCCAGGGCGATGCCGATGTCGGCCCAGCGCGAATGCGCGACGGCCGCGGCGGCGTTCGGATCCGGCGGCGCCATCAGCGCCACCAGCGCCAGCAGCGGCACGATCAACAGGTCTTCGAACAGCAGGATCGAAACGATGCGCTGGCCGCGCGGCAGCGCCAGATCGCCGCGCTCGCCGAGGATCTGCATGACGATGGCGGTGGAGGTCAAGACGAAACCCATCGCGCCGATGAAGGCCACCACCGGCGGAAACCCGGCGAGCAGGCCGACGCCGGTCATCGCCGCCGAGCACAGCGCGATCTGCGCGGTGCCCAGGCCGAAGATCTCGCGGCGCAGGCTCCACAGGTGCGAGGGCCGCATCTCCAGGCCGATGATGAACAAGAACATCACCACGCCGAGTTCGGCCACGTGCAGGATCGCCTGCGGATCGGCGAAGAAGCCCAATCCGAACGGACCGATCAACAGGCCCGCGGCCAGATAGCCCAACACCGAGCCCAGGCCGATGCGCTTGAAGATCGGCACTGCGATCACGCCGGCCGCCAACAGCACCACCACCTTGACCAGCTCGCTACCCCCCGCTGCTTCGGCCGCCATCGCACTCTCCCTTACCGCGCCGCCGGCGCATCGTTCGCGTTCGTCAGACCGGCCGCGGGGGCCGGGGTCACAGCCTAGCAGGCGTGGGCGCAAGGCGATGCGCACCCGGGCCGCACGCTGCATTGCGCGCATCGCTCGCGCCTGTCGCCAGCGCCTGCCGCCAGCACGTATCGCCCGCGCGCAACGGTGCACGTATCATCGCGGCGATGCGCTCCCGCCCCGCTCCCGCCGCTCGCGACCGCAAGGCCCGCATGTCTGCCCACCACACCGCGCCCATCCGCAGCGCGCCCATCCGCACCGCGCTGCGACGTGCGGCCGCCACCGCGTTGCTGGCCTGGGCGGCGAGCGCCGGCGCCGCCGACCCCGAGGGCGCGGTCACCGTGCTCAGCGCCACCGTCGCCGACCAGCGCATCGAAGGCGCGAGTGTGGAACTGCGCCGCGACGGCCAGGCCGCGCTGGCCGCGGCCAGCGACGCGCAGGGCCGCGCCGCGTTCGACCCGGACGCTCTGCGCGACCCGGACGCAGGCCTGTCTATCCGCAAGCCGGGCTATGCCGAACTGCTGGCGCAATGCCCCTGCGACGGCAAGCGTTACGCGCTGAGCCCGGCGCTGGCCAGCCTCGACGGCCTGCGCGTGGTGCTGAGCTGGGACGCGCCCGGCGTGGATCTGGATGCGCACCTGAGCTACGCCGGCCGCCATGTCTACTTCCAGCGTCCGCGCGGGCCCGACGCGCTGCTCGACCTCGACGCCGCCGACCATCGCCGGCCGGAGACCGTCACCATCGCCCGCCGCCTGCCCGGTGCGACCTACACCTATGCCGTGCACGACTTCGGCCATCGCCAGCAGCCCGACAGCGATGCGCTGGCGCGCAGCGGCGCGCGGGTCTACGTCTATGTCGGCCAGACCCTGGTGCGTACCTACGCGGCGCCGGCGCAGCCCGGCAATGTGTGGACGGTGCTGCGCATCGACAGCGACGGCCGCTTCGAGGAGATCGACCGCATCGCCGCCAGCCGCGCCAGCGCCGACGCGCTCGGCGCGGAACTGGCGCGCGCGCCCGGCCAGGGCGCGCCGGCTACCGCGGCTGAGGGCGAGAACGCAGTCGCCGCCAACCAGCGCGGCGAAACCGCCTACCGCAGCGGCGACCTCGTCGGCGCCATCGCCGCCTATCAGCAAGCGATCGAACTCGACCCCGGCTACGCGCTGGCCTTCAGCAACCTCGGCCTGGCCTATGTGCGCAAGGGCCGCGCGGCCGAGGCGATCTGGGCCTCGCGCCGCGCCATCGCCCTGGCCAAGGGCGCGGGCGCCGCGACCATTCGCGCCGGCGCGTATTACAACATCGGCAAGCTCTACGAGCTCGACGGGCAGTACGAACGGGCGATGTCGAACTATCTGGCGGCGCGGCGCGAGAAGCCGGACAAGAGTTACGACGAAGCCTTGCAGCGGGTCAGCGGCTATTGAAGCCGGCGATGCCGCGGTGGCGCGCGAATGCATCCATGCGTTGATGCGTTAATACGTCAATGCATTAACGAACCAATGCGCTGGCGCACTAACGCGTTAACGCACCAACGCACGAATCGAGCAGGCCGAGGAACCCTATGGAGAGGAACCCGATGGAAACCACGCAAGGACGCCGACGCGCCTTCGCCAGCATCGCCGCGCTGTGCGCGCTGCTCGCCGCCGCCCCGCTGTACGCCGCCGGCCCGGCCGAAATCGCCAGCGCCGACCGCGCCCTGTGGCCGCAGCCGATCGACTCGCCGGCCGCGTTCGACCGCGCTTCGCGCGCGGAGATCCTCGCCTTCGCCCACGAGCTGACCCTGGCCGAACCGCTCGACGACGCCGCGCTGGCGCAGCGCCTGCGGCTCAAGCAGATCGACCGCGCCAGCCTCGACAAGATCCGCGCGCGCTGGTGGCAGCGGCTCGCCGACAACTACCGGCTGGCCGCGCGCGCCTGCGCGCCGCGCGAGCCGTTCTGCGCGCCGGCCGCCGACGCCGCCGCGCTGCGCAAGCTCGCCGCCGGCTTCGACGCCGCGCCCACGCCCGCGTTCGCCGCGTGGCGCAGCGATGCGGCGCGTTTCCACCGCATCTACCTCGACGAACAATTGCGCCTGGCCGCGTTGTTCCCGCGCACCAGCAGCGAGATCGACACCTATTCGGCGCAGGAAGTCGACGGCAGCGAGCTGCCCGACCGCCAGTTCCTGCTGACCTTCGACGACGGCCCGACCGCGCCCGGCGGCAGCACCGACGCGTTGCTGCGCACCCTGCGCGAGCACAAGCTCAACGCGACCTTCTTCGTGCTCGGCGAGCGATTGCAACCGCGACTGGCGGCCGAAGCGCCGGCCAAGACCTATGCCGGCATGTGCGTGGCCTCGCACGGCTGGCAGCATCAATCGCATTCGCGCTGGCCCCAGTGGCAGGACTCGGTGATCCGCAGCAATGCGCTGGTGCGGAGCGAGACCGGCGCGCTGTACCGCCCGCTGTTCCGCCCGCCCTACGGCCAGCGCCGCGCCGACAGCGGCGAATTCTTCCGCGAACAAGGCCTGCGCGTGGCGCTGTGGACCATCGACTCGCAGGACTGGAACGCCAAGGTCGATGCCGGCCAGGTCCAGGGCCGGCTGCTGAGCCTGATGCTGCTGTGGCGGCACGGCACGATCCTGTTCCACGACATCCACGACAAGGCGCGCACGGCGCTGCCGTGGGTGCTGCGCCAGACCCGCGGCGCGGGCGTGCAATGGTTCGATTGCCGGCGTTATCCGCTGGCGGACTGAACAACGCGGAACAACCTGGGCGGCGTGAGCCGTTTTCCCTGGAGTTTGCGAGTCAGGTAACAGCCCCCGCATCGCTTGCGGCGGCGGTCCCGCGTTCGGCCCCGGTGCAGCCGGCGGCCGGGCGCGGACCCGATCACCACACTCAGGGACATCCCATGCGCCTTATCCGTACCCTCCCCATGCTTGCCGCGCTCCTGGCCGCCCTGCCGCTGGCCGCGCTCGCATCGCCGCCGCCGAGCGACTGGCAGAACGCGTCCGTGTGCAACGGCAAGTACAGCGCTCAGATGAAGCACACCTTCTACGAAACCGCGACCACGGCCGGCGTGCGCGGCGAAGCCGGCGTCGTGCGTCATCCGTTCGCGCACGGCTCGTTCCCGAATCCGGCCTACTACCTGGTCGAAGTCGAAGTCTCCAGCCGCAGCGACGTGCACCCGAACTGGGTCGTCGACAGCCGCGAGCGCGACGGTTACGACAGCTACTCGGGCGAGCCGGTGCAAGTCGGCACCGTGGTGTTCAAGAACGCCGGTTGCAAACTGCTCGCCACCGCCCGGGTCAGCGTGCAGTGCCCGGGCAGCGCGGCGATCGAAACCAAGACCTTCACCCGCAACTGGGACGGTTGCGGCCTGTAAGCCGGGTTCGCGCCGTCGCAGCCAGCGGCCGCGACGACGCCCGCAACGCCCGCCTCAGGCCAACGCCGCCTGATGCACTCCCGCCACCGCGCGCCCCGACGGATCGGCCGCGTTGGCGAAGGCCGCGTCCCAGGCGATCGCCGCCGGCGAAGAGCAGGCGATCGACTTGCCGCCCGGGACTGTGTTGGCGCAAGCGTCGCCGGGAAAGTGGCGCTCGAAGATGCTGCGGTAGTAATACGCTTCTTTGGTCTGCGGGGTGTTGATCGGGAAGCGCACCGCCGCCGCGGCGAGGTCGCGGTCGCTGACCTGGGCCTCGGCATGGGCCTTGAGCCCGTCGATCCAGCCGTAGCCGACGCCGTCGCTGAACTGCTCCTTCTGCCGCCACAGGATCGAATCGGGCAGATAGCCTTCGAACGCTTCGCGCAGGATCGACTTCTCGATCTTGCCGGCGGCCTTGTCGACCATCTTGGCGCTCGCGTCGATGCGCATGGCCGCGTCCAGGAACTCCACGTCCAGGAACGGCACCCGCGGCTCCACGCCCCAGGCCATCATCGACTTGTTCGCGCGCAGGCAGTCGAAGCTGTGCAGCGCGTCGAGCTTGCGCACCAGCTCTTCGTGGAACTCGCGCGCGTTGGGCGCTTTGTGGAAATACAGATAGCCGCCGAAGATCTCGTCGCTGCCCTCGCCCGAGAGCACCATCTTCACCCCCATCGCCTTGATCCGCCGCGCCAGCAGGAACATCGGCGTGGAGGCGCGGATGGTGGTGACATCGTAGGTCTCGATGTGGGCGATCACGTCCGGCAACGCGTCCAGGCCTTCCTCGAAGGTGTAGGTGAAGCCGTGGTGCACGGTGCCCAGCGCCTGCGCCGCGATTTCGGCCGCGGCCAGGTCGGGCGAGCCGTCCAGGCCGATGGCGAAGGAATGCAGGCGCGGCCACCAGGCTTCGGACTGGTCGTCCTCCTCGATCCGGCGGCGGGCGAAGCGCGCCGCGCAGGCGGCGACCAGCGAGGAATCCAGGCCGCCGGACAGCAGCACGCCGTAGGGCACGTCGCTCATCATCTGCCGGTGCACGGCGCGCTCGAACGCTTCGCGCAGTTCGCGCTTGTCGGCTTCCACGCCCTGCACCGCGTCGTAGTCGCGCCACGGGCGCTGGTAATACTTCACCGGCGCGCCGACGTCGCTGTCGTAGTAGTGGCCGGGCGGGAACGGCGCGACGTCGTCGCACAGCCGCGCCAGCGCCTTCATTTCCGAGGCCACCCACAGGCGGCCGTCGGCGTCGTGGCCCCAGTACAGCGGGCACACGCCGATCGGATCGCGCGCGATCAGGTAGCGCCCGCGCGCGCTGTCCCACAGGGCGAAAGCGAAGATGCCGTTGAGGCGGTTCAGCAGCTCGGCCGGCTCCAGGCCTTCGCGATAGAGCGCGTTGACCACTTCGCAGTCGGACTTGGTCTGGAACGCATAGGGCTGGGCGAGCTGCTGCTCGAGTTCGCGGTGGTTGTAGATCTCGCCGTTGACCGCCAGCGCCAGTTCGCCGTCGGCCGAGCGCAGCGGCTGCGAGCCGCCGCTGGGATCGACGATGGCCAGACGCTCGTGCACCAGGATCGCGCGCGGTTCGGCGTGCACGCCGGACCAGTCGGGGCCGCGGTGGCGTTGTCGCGCCGACAGCGACAACGCCAGGGGCCTGAGCGGGCGCAGGTCGGCGCCGGCGCGCAGGTCGAACAAGCCGAGGATCGAGCACATCGGGGAATCTCCAGGAAGGTTGCAGCGATGGGTTGGGATTTCGAAGGCCTGAAACGACGAAGCCCGCGCTGGTCGGCGCGGGCTTCGTGAGCGATTTAGCGTGTGTTGCGCGCGCTAATCGCCGGCCCGCGGGAGGCTGGCGTTATTGCGGTTATTGTTGTTGGCGCCCAGGTTCGACACGGCCTCGCGCGCGCGGCCGGCGGAAGCGGCGCGGCGGAATTCGGCGGTGGCGAAGCGGGAGGTCATGGGCCGATCCTGCTTGAGGTTCGGGCCGGATGCAAGCGCCGCCGGTCGAATCGGCGGCGGCCGCCTCGCTTTGGCTGCGTTCGGGCGCGCGGTTGTGGGAGGGCCTTCAGGCCCGATGCCTTTGTCTCAGATCGCGGCGATCCGAAAGAAGAGCTTCGGGCCTGAAGGCCCTCCCACAAAACAGCTGCAGCCCCATCGAGCCGGTTCCATGAGACGGCGCTGCCGGTACGGCGCGGCACCGCATACGCACCCGCATCGGCTAAGCTCGCGAGCAACGGAGGACCCTCATGGCCAAATGGATCAAGCGCGTCGTACTCGCGCTGTTTTGCCTGTTCCTGCTCCTTGCCGGCGGCGCCTGGTGGTTGCTGCGCGGCAGTCTCCCGCAACTGCAAGGCACGCCCGCGCTGAGCGGACTGTCGGCGCCGGCTCAGGTCCAGCGCGACGCGATCGGCGTGGTCACCATCGACGCGGCCAGCCAGATCGATGCGATGCGCGCGCTCGGCTACGTGCACGGCCAGGAGCGCTATTTCGAGATGGACCTGCTGCGCCGCACCGCCGCCGGCGAGCTGTCGGCGCTGTTCGGCGAACGCGCGCTCGATTACGACCGCCGCCATCGCGTGCACCGCCTGCGCGCGCGGGTGCAGGCCGAGCTGGCCGCGTTCGAAGGCGATCAGGCCGCGCTGCTGCAGGCCTACACCGACGGCGTCAACGCCGGCTTGAACGGGCTGTCGCGCAAGCCCTGGCCGTATCTGTTGCTACGCGCCGATCCGCAACCGTGGACGACGGCGGACTCGGCCCTGGTCGGTTACGCCATGTATTTCGACCTGCAAGGCGGCGACAACGCGCGCGAGCTGGCGCTGTGGCGGATCCAGCCGCACGTGCCGCCGGCGTTGTTCGCGCTGCTGACCAATCCCGGCAGCACCTGGGACGCGCCGCTGTACGGCGCGCCGTTCGGCGACGCCGCGCTGCCGGGCCCCGACCAGCTCGACCTGCGCAAGCTGCCCGCGCCGCCGCCGGGCACGCTGGTGCCGCTGCCGTTCCTCGACGAAATCGGCAGCAACAACTTCGCCGTCGCCGGCAGCCTGACCAAGGACCGCCGCGCCATCGTCGCCGACGACATGCACCTGGGCCTGCGCGCGCCCAACATCTGGTTCCGCGCGCGCCTGCGCTATCCGGACCCGCAGGCGCCCGGCGGCAAGACCGATGCCGCCGGCTTCACCCTGCCCGGCCTGCCGGCGGTGGTGGTCGGCAGCAACGGCCACGTCGCCTGGGCCTTCACCAACAGCTACGGCGACTGGGCCGACTGGTCGCTGCAGCCCGGCTGCGCGAGCGACGCCAAGCCCGGCGCCTGCGCGGGCCTGAAGACCTTCGAGGAATCCATCGCCGTCGCCGGTCGCGCGCCGGAGAAGCTGCTGGTGCGCGAAACCGCGTGGGGCCCGCTGCTGCACGACAACCCCGACGGCAGCGCGCTGGCGCTGCGCTGGAGCGCGCACCTGCCGGGCGCGCTCAACCTGGGCCTGACCGGTCTGCTGCGCGCGCGCTCGGTCGACGACGCGCTGCAAGTCGCGCGCGGCGTCGCCCTGCCAGTGCAGAACCTGGTAGTCGGCGACCGCGACGGCAAGATCGCCTGGCGCCTGCTCGGCCCGATTCCCGAGCGCGAAGGCGCCTGCTCCACCGAGGCCCTGGTCGAAAACGCCGACGCCGCCGGCCGCGCGCTGCCGGCGCCGACCTGCCCGCCGTGGGCGATCCAGACCGCCGACGCGCCGAGCCTGGTGGCGCCGCCGTCGGGCCGGCTGTGGACCGCGAACACGCGCACGCTCGAAGGCCTGGAACTCGAACGCATCGGCCAGGGCGATTACGTGCTCGGCGCGCGCGCCGGGCAGATCCGCGACGGACTGTTCGCCAAGCAGCGCTTCGACGAACGCGACCTGCTGGCGATCCAGCTCGACGACCGCGCGCTGTTCCTCAAGCACTGGTGGGACCTGCTGCAGAGCGAAGGCGGCCAGGCCGCGCAGCGCAAGGACCGGCCCGCGCTGGCCGCGCTGGCGCAGGCGTCCAGGCGCTGGGAAGGCCGCGCCGAGCCGGGCTCGGTGAGCTATCGCCTGGTCCGCGACTGGCGCCGCGCGGTGTTCACCCGCATCGCCAACGGCCTGACCGCGCCGGCGCAGTCTGCGCTGGGCGCGCAGTTCGAAATGCCCGACCTCAAGCAGATGGAAGGCGTGATCTGGCCGCTGCTGACCCAGCGCCCCGCGCACCTGCTGCCGCGCAACGAAGAGTCGTGGGACGGCCTGCTCGAACACGCCGCGCAGGACGCGCTGGACGGCCTGGGCGTGAAACCCGGCGCCGACGCCGCCGCGCAACTGGCGCAGCGCACCTGGGGCGAGCACAACACCGCGTCGATCTGCCATCCGCTGGCCTCGGCCCTGCCCGGCTTCGCTCGCCGCGCGCTGTGCATGCCGCCGGACCAGTTGCCGGGCGACGCGGCGATGCCGCGCGTGCAGCGGCCGAACTTCGGCGCGTCCGAACGCATGGTGGTGTCGCCCGGCCACGAGGCCGACGGCATCGTGCACATGCCCGGCGGCCAGAGCGGCCACCCGCTGTCGCCGTTCTGGGGCGCCGGCCACGACGACTGGGTGCACGGCCGGCCGACGCCGTTCCTGCCGGGTCCGGCGAAGTACACGATGACCCTGGAGCCGGCGAACGCGAAGTAACCCGCGCCCGCGCCGCCTCGACAGCTACCTGTAGGAGCGGCGCGAGCCGCGACCGCGACAACACAACTACGACGCAACTTTCGACGTAACTGCGTTGTCGCAGTCGCGGCTCGCGCCGCTCCTACAGGGCGCGGGTGAAACCACGTTCAGCGCATCAAGCGTTCGATCAAGGCCAGATACAAATCCGGCAACGCCTCCAGATCCGCCACCGCGACATTCTCGTCCACCTTGTGGATGCTCGCGTTGACCGGCCCGATCTCGATGCTCTGCGCGCCCAGCGGCGCGATGAAGCGCGCATCCGAGGTGCCGCCGCCGGTGCTCTCCTCCGGCGCCGCGCCGGCGAAGCGTGCCAGCACCTCGCGCGCGGCTGCGCGCAGCGGGCCTTCGGGGGTGTAGAACGGTTCGCCGCCGCGGAACCAGGCGATGTCGTACTCCAGCCCGTGCGCGCGCAGGATCGCCTCGCACTCGCGCTCCAGCCGCTCGGCGTTCCAGCTCGGGTTGTAGCGCAGGTTGAACAATACCTGCAGCTCGCCCGGGATCACGTTGTTGGCGCCGGTGCCGGCGTGGATATTGCTGATCTGCAACGAGGTCGGCGGGAAGGTCTCGTAGCCCTCGTCCCAGCGCCGCGCCGCCAGTTCCGACAGCGCCGGCATCGCCTGGTGGATCGGATTGCGCGCCTTGTCCGGATAGGCGACGTGGCCCTGCACGCCGATCACCTTGAGCGTCGCCGACAAGGTGCCGCGACGCCCCACGCGCAGCAGATCGCCGAGTTTGCGCGTGGACGAAGGCTCGCCGGTCACGCACCAGTCGATGCGCTCGCCGCGCGCGCGGAAGGTCTCGGCGACGCGGCGCACGCCGTCGATGGCGTCGCCTTCTTCGTCCGAAGTCAGCAGCAGCGCGACCCGGCCGCGATGGTGCGGATGCGCCGCGGCGAAGCGTTCCAGCGCGACCACGAACGCGGCCACGCTGCCCTTCATGTCGGCCGCGCCGCGGCCGTACAGCACGCCGTCGCGGATCTGCGGCACGAACGGATCGCTGGCCCAACTCTCCACCGGCCCGGACGGCACCACGTCGGTGTGGCCGAGCAATACCAAGGTCGGCCCGTCGCCGTCGCCGTGCGTGGCCCACAAATTGTCGACCTCGCCATAACGCAGATGCTCGCAGACGAAGCCCGCGCGCTGCAGACGCTGCGCGATCAGTTCCTGGCAGCCCAGGTCCGCAGGCGTCACCGACGCCCGCGAAATCAGCTCGCAGGTCAGCGCCAGCACCTCGCTCGGCGCACCGGTCGCGCTCACGCGCCGATCCCGAAACGCTGCTTGAACCCGTTGTCGCTGAAACCCTGGGTCACCTTGCCGTCGTCGGTAACCACCACCGGCCGGCGGATCAGCTGCGGGTATTCCTTGAGCAGCAGCTTCCACTCCGCATCCGACGCCGGCTCCTTGCGGTTCGGCGCCAGCGTGCGCCAGGTGGTCGAGGACTTGTTGATCAGCGCTTCCCAACCGCCAAGCTGGGTCTTCCACTCGATCAGCGTTTCCGGCGACTGACGATTGTCGCGGTAGTCGACGAACGTGTGGGCGACGCCGAAGCGGTCGAGCCACTTGCGCGCTTTCTTGCAGGTGTCGCAGTTGTTGAGGCCGTAGAGAGTGGTCATGGTTCGACTCGGCTAAGAACGGAAAAATCGCGCATCAGCGCGGGTGCGCACGGCGGGCGACGCGGCTCTTCAGATCGGCCACGACCTGATTCTCCCGGAGCAGATTCAGGCTCGGGTCGCTACGCGGGATAAATGTAACCCGGTCGCCGAATCGCCGCGAACCCCGGCTCAGCCACAAGACCACGCGCGATGGATTGGAAGACAGATCGAACTGCACCGAGCGCACGTTGTCGAGCAAGACCTCTTCGACCTTGCCGCCGCGCCGCACGCTTATGCGATTGCCAAGATCGACCACTTCATCGGCCAGATCGATCAGAAAGAAGTAACAGAACCCGTAGACCAACGGCAGTCCGATCGCAGCGCCGAGCAAGAACGGCCAGGCGACACTCGCGAACAACATCGCCACGATCGCGAGCAAACCCAGCACGGGAAACACGACCAGATAAACGGTCTTGTACCAAACCACCGTGCGGCTGGAGATCACATCGCGGCGCGCAGGCACATCATCGTGCGCGGAAGTTCCGCTGTCCTCGCTCATGCCTGCCTCCGCAGCCCGATTCGCTCGCGGGCTTGCTTGCAGGCGCCGCAGTTGTAGAGGCCGCACAACATGGTCATCGCAGATCGACCTTTTCGACCGGCGCAAGCAGGCGCTCGCGACGATGGCAGCCGGCGCATGTCCGCCGACTCAGGCGTGCAAGCGCAATAGCTGCGCGCGCGTCCTGAGCTCATAAGCCAGCGGATGCTCGACGTAGGGAAACCATCGAATACCCTTGGGAATGAACGCGATCGTGTCGCCTAGCCGCCCCGGCCGGCGCAGCGTCAGGATCAGACGCTCGGGATTGTTGCCGAAGCCGCGGCGCACCGCTGCCACATCGCGCAGCATCACCTTTTCTTCGATCCCGTCGCAACGCACCAGCAGATACTCGCCGCCGTCGATGACCTCGTCGGCCAGATGCCGGGCCATCGCTCTTTGGATCAGCACCGTCAATGCGACCAGCGCCAAAGCGACGATCACGCTCGCCGGCTGCAGGGGGCGGCTGAAGACGCCGCCCACCAGCATCGCCCCGAGCACGGCCAGGGCCATGCCCGGGAACGGCTTTTTCACCAGCCGGGTCATGAACGCGTTGGACAGGCTCGACGCCGCGGGCGCGCTCATGCTCAGTCCGCCAGGCCGCGCAGCAGTTCGTTGATGCTGGTCTTGGACATCGTCTTCGCATCCACCTGTTTGACGATCACCGCGCAATACAGCGAATGCGATCCGTCCTTGGCCGGCAGTTGGCCGGATACGACCACGCTGTACGGCGGCACGTAGCCGTAAGAAATCTCGCCGGTGGCACGATTGTAGACGCGGGTGCTCTGGCCCAGGAACACGCCCATGCCGATCACGCTGTGGTGGCCGACGACGAAGCCTTCGACCACTTCCGAACGTGCGCCGATGAAGCAGTGGTCTTCGATGATGGTCGGCGAGGCCTGCAGCGGTTCCAGCACGCCGCCGATGCCGGCGCCGCCGGACAGGTGGCAGTGCTTGCCGATCTGCGCGCACGAGCCGACCGTGGCCCAGGTGTCGACCATGGTGCCTTCGCCGACGTGCGCGCCGATGTTGACGAAGCTCGGCATCAGCACCACGTCCTTGCCGATGTAGGCGCCGCGGCGGGCGATCGCGCCGGGCACGACGCGCGCGCCGAGCTTGCGGAAATCGGCTTCCCCAAAGCCTTCGAAGCGCGCCGGCACCTTGTCCCAGAACGGCGCCGGGTCGGCCTCGACCACCTGCATGTCGTTGACCCGGAAGTACAGCAGCACCGCCTTCTTGAGCCACTCGTTGACCTTCCAGCCGCCCTTGCCGTCCGGCTCGGCGACGCGGAACTCGCCCTGCTCCAGGCCCGAGATCACCCGCTCCACGGTCGGCCGGGTCGAGCCTTCGACCTCGTCCGGGGTCAGCATGGTGCGGCGCTCGAAGGCGCTGTCGATCATGAACTTGAGTTCGTCGGCGCCCGGCGCCTCGGGCTTCTTCTTGACCGACTTGGCGGCCTTCTTGGTCGTCTTCTTGGGGGCGGGACTCATCGGCTTTCTCCTTCGAGGCAGGCCAGCAGCGCATCGCGCAGGGCCTGCTGTTGCGTTTCGTCGAGCGCCAGGTCGCGCTCGTCGGTGATCTGGAATACGTCCTCGGCGCGCTCGCCGAAGGTGGCGATGCGCGCGTCGTAGACGCGCAGGTTCTGCCGGCGCAGGGTCTGGGCGACATCGGCCAGCAGCCCCGGGCGGTCGGTGCAGACCAGGCTCAGCATGGTCCGCGGCCGCGCCTGGTCGTCTTTGTGATAAGCGGAAAACTCGATCTGCGGGGCGATGCGGAAATGACGCAGATGACGCGGCTGGGCGCGCCGCGCCGGGCGGATCTTCTCCAGCGGCCCGGCCAGCGCCGCGGCCAGCCGGCGCTCGACGTCCTCGGCGCTGGGCGGCTGGCGCGGATCGGTCGGCACCACTTCGAAGGTGTCGAAGATCGCGTTGTGCGGGCCGTCGAGCACGCGCGCCTGCTGGATCGCCAGGCCGAGCCGGTCGAGCGTGGCGACGATCGCCGCGAACAGGCCGTCGCGGTCGGGCGAATGCACGAACACTTCCAGCGCGCCGGCATGGGCGCCGCCGTGCGCGCTGACCGGCCGCGCGCGCACCCGGGTGTCGCCGAGCGCGACGCCGCGCAAGGACGCCGCCTGCCACGCGATCTGGTCGGGCCGGCCGCGCTGGAACGCGATCTGCGGCATGCGCGCGAACAGCGCGGCGATGTCCTCATCGCGCGCGCCGAACGCGGCAAGCATCGCGTGCGCGGCCTCGCGCGTCTCGGCCGCGCGCTCGGCGCCCGCGACCGGATGCTCCAGACCGCGGCGCAAGGCCAGGCGGGTGGCGGTGTACAGATCGGCCAGCAGCCGGTCCTTCCACGCATTCCACAGCTTGGGCGAGGTGCCGGCGATGTCGGCGCAGGTCAGCAGATACAGATGATCCAGATGCTCGCGATCGGCGACCTTGCTGGCGAAGCGGTGGATCACCTCGGGATCGGCGATGTCCTGCTTCTGCGCGGTCACCGACATCAGCAGGTGCTGGCGCACCAACCACTCCACCAGCGCAGTGTCGGATTCGCTCAAGCCCATGGTCGTGCCGAACGCACGCGCATCGTCGCCGCCGAGTTCGGAGTGGTCGCCGCCGCGGCCCTTGGCGATGTCGTGGAACAGCCCGGCCAGCAGCAGCAGTTCCGGCTTGCGCAGGCGCGGCCACACTTCGTGGGCGATGCTGAAACGCTCGTCGGCCACGCCGGAAGCGAAGCGCGCCAGATTGCGCAGCACCGCCAGGGTGTGCTGGTCGACGGTGTAGACGTGGAACAGGTCGAACTGCATGCGTCCGGAGACTTTCGAGAACGCCGGAATCCAGCGCCCGAGCACGCCCAGGCGCGCCATGCGTTCCAGCGCGTGCACCGGATGCGGGCCGCGCAGGATTTTCAGGAAACGCTCGCGCAGCGCCGGCTCGGCCGCATCGAAGCTCGGCACCTTGGTCAGCGCTTCGGCCAGCGCGCGCGCGGTGCGCGAGTGCAGGCCGCGGATCTCGTCGTGCGCGGCCCAGGCGGCGAACAGGCCGAACACGTCGTAGGCGTCGTTGGGCCAATGCGGGTCGCACGCGGCGATGTATTCGCGGCGCAGTTCGAAGGCATCGAACGGCGCGGCCAGCGGCGCCGGCGCGGCCTCGCCTTCGATCTGTTCCTCGAACCGCTGCAGCAGGCGCTCGCCGACGCGCTGCACCAGCGCGGCGCTGCGATAGAAGCCCTGCATCATCTGCTCGACGGCGAGGTTGTCGGCGCTGTCGACGTGGCCCAGGCGCTCGGCCAGCAGCTTTTGATAATCGAAGCGCAGCCGCTCCTCGCGCTTGCGCGCGACCAGGTGCAGGCCGAAGCGCAGCCGCGACAGCGCGCGGCGCTCGCGTTCCAGCGTCGCCCATTCGTCGGCGCCGAGCTGGCCGATGGAAACCAGCGATTCCAGATCGGAGGTGCCGATGATGCGCAGCGCCATCCAGTGCAGGGTCTGCACGTCGCGCATGCCGCCCGGGCCTTCCTTGAGGTTGGGCTCGAGGTTGTCGGCGGTGTCGCCGTAGCGCGCGTGGCGCTGGCGCAGTTCGTCGCGCTTGGCGAGGAAGAACTCGCGTGCCGGCCACACTTGCGACGGCGCGATCGCCGCCTGCAAGGCCATGCGCGCGACCGCATCGGCGGCGATCGGGCGCGCCTCCAGCATCGCGGTCAGCACGGTCAGGTCGCTGCCGGCTTCGGTGCATTGCGCGGCCGAACGCACCGCGTGGCCGACCGGCAGGCCGGCGTCCCACAGGCTGGCGAAGAAGCAGCCCAAGTGCTCGGCCTGCGCCGCCTGGGCTTCGGGTTCGGCCAGCACCAGCAGGTCGATGTCCGACTGCGGGAACAGCTCGCCGCGGCCGTAGCCGCCGACCGCGAACAGCGCCAGCGGCGCGTCGCTGGCGATGCAGGCGCGCCAGGCCGCGCGCACCTGCGCGTCGACCGCGTCGGCGCGCGCGCGCAGCAGTTTGTCGATGTCGGCGTCGCCGCCGTTGTCGAAGCGCTCGGCCAGCGCGGCGTCCACCGCCGCGAGCGCGGCGCGGATCGCGGCGGGACTGCCGGGCGCGGCGTCAGCGGCGGCCTCGGCCGCCGCCGCGGGCGTCGCCGAGCGTTCGTCGGCGACGGGGCCGGTCATAGGTCGTTGTCGTCGCCGGGCACGCGGGTCAGGATTTCGACCCCGTCTTCGGTCACCGCGACGGTGTGCTCCCACTGCGCCGACAGCTTGCGGTCCTTGGTCACCACGGTCCAGCCGTCCGGCAGGGTCTTATGCCGGTAGGTGCCTTCGTTGATCATCGGCTCGATGGTGAAGGTCATGCCGGGAACCAGCTTGATGCCCTCGCCCGCGCGGCCCACGTGCAGCACCTGCGGCTCTTCGTGGTAGACCCGGCCGATGCCGTGGCCGCAGTAATCGCGCACCACGCTGAAGCGCTCGGCCTCGGCGTAGGTCTGGATGATGTGGCCGATGTCGCCGAGGGTGGCGCCCGGCTTGACGAAGCGGATCGCGCGGAACATCGCCTCGCGGGTCACCTCGACCAGGCGCTTGGCCATGACCGAAGGCGTGCCGGCGAAATACATGCGGCTGGTGTCGCCGTGCCAGCCATCCTTGATCACGGTGACGTCGATATTGACGATATCGCCGTCCTTGAGGATTTTCGTGTCGCTGGGGATGCCGTGGCAGATGACGTTGTTGACCGAGGTGCACACGGTCTTGGGAAATCCCTTGTAGCCGACGTTGGCCGGGATCGCCTTCTGCACGTTGACGATATGGTCGTAGCAGATGCGGTCCAGCTCGCCGGTGCTCACGCCCGGCTTGACGTAAGGAGCGACGACCTGGAGCACCTCGGCGGCCAGGCGGCCGGCGACGCGCATCTTCTCGATGTCTTCGGGGGTCTTGATGGAAATGGCCATGTCGGCATTATCGCTCATTCAGGCTGTCGGGATCACCGCACCGTACGGTCCGCAGCGTGCCGGGACGGGGGGATTGAAACGATCTCACACGAAAAAGAGACCGCAAAGCCGTCGCACGCCCGGATCGCCGTTGCCCGCAACGACCAGCCCCCTCGCTCCCTTCCGCCCGCTTCATGGACGACCTCATGGCCAGCGTTACCCTGCACCTGGAAGAAATCACCGCGGAAGCCGTAGCGCACCAGACCGCGCAAATCCTCGGCATCGAACACTGGCCGCACCACAACCCCGGCCCGCGGAGCTACTGGTTCGCCTACCTGCTCGGCCTGCGCCTGGAAATCTACGATTTCACCTACGAAGTGACCTATGCCCGGGATTTCTGCCGCGAACGCGGGATCCAGGACGAAGGCGACTACATTCCGGACGGCTCGCCGGGAACGTTCTATACAAGTGTCGAGCTCGCGGCCCCCAACGAATCGGCGGCCGCCGACTATGTCTACTGCGTCGCCGACACCCTGGCCCGGCACCTGTCGCGGACGCCTGGCGTCACGGTCCTGTGCGTGCTGGACGGACAGGACTTGCCCAGCTTCGTCTACCGCGGCGGCGGCCTGCTCGAACCGGCGCCTCACCCTTGGGGCAGGTATCACAGCGAATTGAGATGGCAACCGGTCAACCCGGCTTGACGCCCGCCCGGGTCCGCACAGCGCCCGTCCCACGCAAAGTTGCCCGCGACGCCCGCTGCGGTTAAACTTCCGCGGCTCTGCGACCGGGCCGCTCATTCCCGAGCCCCGACCGCAGCCGTCCACGCCGGACGTCACCGGCGAATTCACACCTGCCGCCATCCCCCGTGCCGGGGTGCCGCCCAGGGCCGGAGCCGCAAGCTCCGCCCGCAGCGGTTCGGACACGGAAGCGACAGGGAGGCCCAACCCCGGAACCACGCGCCCGCGCTCGCCGCGGACGCAGCGCCCACACCTATCAAGGCGCCGGTTCCCTTGCCTTCGGAGTTTTGCAATGCCCCAGATCACCATGCGTCAGATGCTGGAAGCCGGCGTCCACTTCGGCCACCAGACCCGTTACTGGAACCCCAAGATGGGTCCGTACATCTTCGGCGCGCGCGGCAAGATCCACATCATCAACCTCGAGAAGACCGTTCCGCTGTTCAACGACGCGATGAACTTCATCTCGGGCATCGCCCAGAAGCGCGGCACCATCCTGTTCATCGGCACCAAGCGCTCGGCGCGCGAGTCGATCAAGGAAGAAGCCGAGCGTTGCGGCATGCCGTTCATGACCCAGCGCTGGCTGGGCGGCACCCTGACCAACTTCCGCACCGTCAAGCAGTCGGTCTCGCGCCTGAAGGAACTGGAAGCCGGCGAAACCGACGGCACCTTCCAGAAGATGGTCAAGCACGAAGTGCTGGGCCTGCGCCGCGAGCGCGACAAGCTGGAAGCCTCGCTGGGCGGCATCAAGGACATGAACCGTCTGCCCGACGCGCTGTTCGTGATCGACATCGGTCATGAAGACATCGCGATCAAGGAAGCCAAGAAGCTCGGCATCCCGGTCATCGCCGTGGTCGACACCAACTACAACCCGGAACTGGTCGACTACGCCATCCCGGGCAACGACGACGCCATCCGCGCCGTGCAGCTGTACGCCCGCGCCGCCGCCGACGCCGTGCTGGAAGGCAAGGCCGCTGCGCCGAGCGCCGGTGGCGTGCGCGAGGAAGAGTTCGCCGCCGCCGAAGCCGGCAGCGAAGAAGCCGGCAAGGACGACCGCAAGGCTCCGCGCGGCCGCGCTCCGGCCAAGAAGCCCGCTGCCGCTCCGGCCGCCGCCAAGCCGGACGCCGCTGCCGCCGAGTAATCGGCCGGCAGTCGCCGCACCGTCATGCAGCCGCGCGACACTGCGCGGCTGCGACACCCGCATCCCGCTCCTGCAGGAGCGGCGTAAGCCGCGACGAACGAAGCTCCGCGCGCGAACCATCGAGGGCCCCATCCGGTCCTTGCGCGCGAATCGGAGCGAAAGGCTGGCCGAACACCATCGCTCCGGCCGATTTCGCGCATTGCGTCGACTCGATTCGTCGCGGCTTACGCCGCTCCTGCAACGAGCCACACGAATACCCGAGGTAATCTCATGGCTGAAATCACCGCTTCCCTGGTCAAGGAACTCCGCGAGCGCACCGGCGCCGGCATGATGGAGTGCAAGAAGGCCCTGACCGAAACCAACGGCGACCTGGAAGCCGCCGTCGAGTGGCTGCGCAAGTCCGGCGCCGTCAAGGCCGAGAAGAAGGCCGACCGCGTCGCCGCCGAAGGCCGCATCGCGGTCGCCCAGGACGGCGGCAAGGCCGTGCTGGTCGAGATCAACTCGGAAACCGACTTCGTCGCCAAGGACAGCAACTTCCTGGCCTTCACCGACGCCGTCGCCCAGATCGCCCTGACCTCCGGCGCCGCCGACGTGGACGCCCTGAAGGCCGCCAAGCTGCCGAGCGGCGAGACCGTCGAGGAAACCCGCGCCGCGGTCATCGCCAAGGTCGGCGAGAACCTGCAGGTGCGCCGCATGGTCCGCCTGGAAAGCGCCAACAACATCGCCGCCTACGTGCACGGAGGCAAGATCGGCGTGCTGATCGAGCTCAAGGGCGGCGACGCCGAGCTGGCGCGCGGCATCGCGATGCACGTCGCGGCGATGAACCCGCCGCACATCAAGGCTTCCGACGTCCCGGCCGAGTTCGTGGCCAAGGAAAAGGAAATCGAGCTGGCCAAGATGTCGGACAAGGACAAGGCCAAGCCGGCCGACATCCTGGAGAAGATCATCAGCGGCAAGATCGCCAAGATCGTCAACGAGGTCACCCTGTACGGCCAGCCGTACGTGCTGAACTCGGACCAGACCGTCGAGCAGGCGGTCAAGGCCGCCGGCGCCGACGTGGTCAGCATGACCCGTCTGGTCGTGGGCGAAGGCATCGAGAAGGTGGTCGAGGACTACGCCGCGGAAGTGGCCAAGGCGATGCAGGTCTGATCCTGGCCCTGCCTCCCGAGGCGTAGGCCGCAGTCCGGCCTGCACCCACGAAAAACCCGCCGCAAGGCGGGTTTTTCGTTTCGACGCAGGCAAATCCGGCCCGGCCTGCGTCGCGGGATTCGTTCAAGCCGCCCGCGCGCCGACCTGCGCGATCAACCGGCCATCAGCACGATCCACTTGCCGTGCACCCAGCCCGACCTGCACGGGCCTCGATACGCCTGGCGCTTGCCGATCGGCGAGCCCACCCCGCAACGGCCGAGCCGCGCATCGCGGTAGACCACCGCGATCCAGTCGCCGCGCTGGTCGCACATCATCACCTCGCGGCCTTCGGGCAGTTGGTCGGTCATCGCATACGCCGCGCCGGGGCCGTTGCGCACGGCCAGGAAGCCGTCGCCGTCGGCCTTGAGCCCGCGCACTTCACCGAGCGAGCCGCAGGCGTCGAGCACGTCGTTGCCGCCGACCATCACCGGCACCGCGCGCGGCGGCGCGGCGTCGGCCAGCAACGCCGGCAGCAGCAACGCCAGCGCCAGCAGCGCGGTTTTGCCGGAGGTCATCGCAGTGCGCTGCATCGCCCTCTCCTTCGCGGCTTCAACCGGCGACCACTTCGATCCAGGTCGTGTTGACCCAACCGGATCTGCACGGGCCGCGGTAGATCTCGACCTCGGCGATGGCCCCACTCACGCCGCACTCGCCGGCGTCCGCGCCCGGCGCTGCGTACACCACGGCCGTCCAGCCGCCGCGGCTTCCGCACAGATAGACCAGCCGCCCGTTGCCGAGCTTGTCGAGCATCCGGTAGTCGGCGCCGGGCCCGGCGCGCACGGCGAGAAAACCGTCGCCGTCGGCCTTGAGCCCGCGCACACGCCCGCTCGAACCGCAGGCGTCCCACTCCACGCTGCCGCCGACTTGCACCGGCACCGCGCGCGGCGGCGCGGCCTGGGCCAGCATCGCCGGCAGCATCAGCGCGGCCGCCAGCCGCGCCGCTTGGGTCGTTTTCATCGCAAAGCTCCTTCTCGCGTCGAATCCGATCGCGAACGCGCCGCCGCAGCGGCGCGCCCGTGGCGGCGGCGCCGATCAGTCGGCGTGCTGGAAATAGATCTCTTCGTACGGCTGCACCACCACCCAGCCGGTGCCGGCGAACTTGAGCTGGATGCTCTCGCCCGAGCCGCGGCCGAACAGCGTGCCCAGCGAGATGTCGGTGACGATGTCCGGGCTCAGCCCGCCCGACCAGGCCACGGTGGCGTTGGGATCGGTGAACACCGGCTGGTCCGGCGTCACCGCCAGGGTCAGCGGCTCGTAGTGCGAGGTGATCGCGACCACGCCGCTGCCGCTGAGCTTGATGTTGAACAGGCCGCCCGACATCATCCCGGCGACCTTGCGCATCATCTTGATGTCGGACGCGATGCCGTCCTCGAAGGCCAGCACGTCGTTGCCGTTGACGAAGATCGACTCGCCGTTCAAGCGCAGCAGGGTGATCTTTTTGCCGGCGTCGGCGACGTAGACCCGGCCCTGGCCTTCCATCTTCATCAGCTGGGTGCCTTCGCCGCTGATCGCCTTCTTCAGCAGATTGCCCAGCCCCTGCTCCATCAGGCCCTGGCGCACGAACTTGACCCCGCCGCGGTAGGCGACCATCGAGCCGGACTTGGCCCAGACCCGGCCGTTGAGCTTGACCTCCAGCAGGTGCGAACTTTCCAGCTCGAACGCCTCCGGGCTGAGGTCTTTCTGCTTGGAGCTCTCGAGGAATTCGTTGAGGTTCTTGATCGTCACGTAGCCATCTCCTTGGGTGGTGCGCGGCGCGCCCGGGGGCGGCGCGGGCCGCGGCGGTTCCTGTGGCGGACCTGCGGCGGCGATCATACAGGCTGAACGAGACCGGCCGCCGGCCCCGGCGCGGACGCGAAAGCGCCGCGGCCGGCCCATTCCCGCACGCCGCGGGCGCCGGGCTTGGGCTACAATTCCGGCCGTTTTCCGCCTCCCCCGAGATCGCCCATGTCCCAGCTCGCCTATCGCCGTGTCCTGTTGAAACTTTCCGGCGAGGCGTTGATGGGGGACGAGGACTACGGCATCGACCCCAAGGTCATCGGCCGGCTCGCGCGCGAAGTCATCGAAGTGCAACAAGCCGGCGCCGAAGTGGCGCTGGTGATCGGCGGCGGCAACATCTTCCGCGGCGCGGGCCTGGCGGCCGGCGGCATGGACCGGGTCACCGGCGACCAGATGGGCATGCTGGCCACGGTCATCAACGCCCTGGCGATGCAAGATTCGCTGGAAAAGCTCGGCGCCAAGGTGCGGGTGATGAGCGCGATCAAGATCAACGACGTGTGCGAGGACTACATCCGCCGCCGCGCAATCCGCCATCTGGAAAAGGGCCGCATCGCCATCTTCGCCGCCGGCGTCGGCAGCCCGTTCTTCACCACCGACTCGGGCGCGGCGCTGCGCGCGATCGAGATCGGCGCCGACCTGCTGCTCAAGGCGACCAAGGTCGACGGCGTGTACGACAAGGATCCCAAGAAGCACAACGACGCGGTGCGCTTCGACAAGCTCAGCTACGACGAAGTGATCACCCGCGACCTGCAGGTCATGGACACCGCCGCGTTCGCGCTGGCGCGCGACAGCGAACTGCCGCTGCGCATCTTCGACATGAGCCAGCCGGGCGTGCTGTTGAAGATCCTGCGCGGCGCGGACATCGGCACGCTGGTGCAGGGCCGCGGCTGAGGCTGCACGGCCGCGTTGCCGCAAGAAACAAGCGAAACCAACGGCCCCGGGCGCGCTGCGACCGGGGCCGTCGTTTTATCCGGGATGCGCCGGGCGGCCGTCGCCGCGACACGCTGGCGAAGCGAGCCCGCCGGCGCGCGGCTCAGATGCCCGCGTCGGCCAATTCGCGCTGGAACTGGCGCATCGCCTCATCGGTGGCGCGCAAGGCTTCGCGCCGCATCGCGGCGTTGGCCGGCCCGGCGGCCTGCACGGCGGTGGCGGCCTCGCGGCTGACGGCGTGCATGTCGATCGCCTGCACGGCGCGGCGGGCGGTGTCGGCGAAAGCCAGCAAGCGCGCCTGATCGGCCGCGCCGATGCGGCCCTCGCGCTGCGCCTGGACGATCTGGCGATGCGCCTGCTGGGTCTCGCGCATGGCTTGTTCGATATCGCGCTGCCACGGCCCCGATTCCGACGCCTGCCGGCTCGCGGCAAGCGCGGCCTGACGGTTGCGCTCGGCGTTGCGCTGCGCCTGATCGGCATTGCGCTGCGCTTGATCCGCATCGCGCTGGGCCTGCTCGCCGTTGCGCCGGGCCTGATCGGCGTCGCGGCGGGTCTGGTCGTCGTTGCGCCGGGCTTGTTCGGCGTTGCGGCGCGCGATCTCCGCGTTGCGCTGCGAGGCCTGCGCGTCGCGACGCGCCAGCTCGCCGTTGCGGCGCGCCTGTTCCGCGTCGCGGCGGGCCCGCTCGCCGTTGCGGCTGGCCTGCTGCGCATCGCGCCGGGCCTGCTCGCCGGCGCGGCGCGCGTCGTCGCCGGCGCGGCGCGCTTGCTCGGCATCGCGCAGGGCCTGTTCGCGGTCGCGCTGGCCCTGGGCGCGCGCCTGCGCGGCTTCGCGCAAGGCCTGGTCGGCGTCGCGGCGGGCCTGTTCGGCATCGCGCAGCGCCTGGGCATGGTCCTGCTGGGCCTCGCGGCGCGCGCGTTCGCCTTCGGCCTGGGCGCGGCGGGCGTCCTGCTCGGCCTGGCGCCCGGCGCGCTCGGCTTCGCGGCCGGCCGCTTCGGCCTCGCGCATCGCGCGTTCGGCCTGGACTTCGGCCTGGGCCGCTTCGACCTCGGCCCGCGCCGCGTCGCGCTGCAGCGTGTCCAGGTGCGCGCGGGTGGCGGCGTCGCGCACCGGCTCGTAGCGGCCGTCGTCGCGCACGCGGAAGTACTGTCCGTCCTTGATCGCCCACACGCGCGGGTCGCCGTTGTCGATCTCGGTGATGCGCTGTTCGCCGGCGGCGGACTTGCCGTGATGGATGGTGACTTTGGACTCCTCGCGCACAGCGGCGGTGCCGGCGGCGGCCGCGACCGGCGCGACCGTCACGGTCATCGTCGCCGCCGCCGCTTCGGCCGCGGCGGTGACCTTGTACGGCACCAGTCCCAGCACCGCCACGGCGGCGGCCAGGGCCACGCCGCCCAGGCGCGCGGGGGAAGTCGAGTTCTGCAGCATGGTCAGTCTCCGTTTGAGCACGGTGTAGGTGGGCGACGCGCCGGCCAGCGCCGTCGCCGGACGCGGCGCCACGCCCAGGCGCAGCAGCAGCCGGCCGTAGTCGTGGGCGGCGTAGCGGCGGCTGTCGAGTACGGCCGCGTCGCAGGCCTGCTCGCGGGCGATCGCGTATTCGCGCGCGATCACGTGGGCGAGCGGGTGGAAGAAGAACAGGTGCCGCGCCAGCGCCGGCACCCAGCCCCACCACAGGTCGCGGCGGCGCAGATGGGTGAGTTCGTGATGCAGGGCCATCGCCAGTTCGTCGTCGCTGAGCTGGGCCAGCTGGCGCTGCGGCAGCAGCACCGTCGCCGGCGGGCCGACCAGTTGCGGCGAATCGATCTGCGCCGACACCCGCAGCGGCGGCAAGCGGCGCAGGCCGAGGCTGGCGCCGAGGTTGCGGTAAGTGCGCAGCGCAGGCGCGTGTTCGCAATCGTGCGCGGCGGCGACGCGGCGGCGCACGCCGAGATAGCTGCGCACGCCGAACACGGCCAGCACGATCACGCCGGCCAGCCACAGCGCGGCGAACAGCGCCGGCCACGCCAACCAGTCGGCCGCCAGCGTCGCGGCGGCGGGCGCTGCGACGGCTTCGCCGCGCGCGGCCAATTCGCGCGTCACCAGGAACGGCAACTGCGCCGTCGGCGACAGTTGCGGTGCGGCCGGTGCGGCCACCGCTTCGGCGGCCTGCCGCCATTGCGCCGGCAGCAGCGGCAGTTCCAGCGGCGCCGGCCACAGCGCGCCGAGCAGCAGTTGCAGCGAGGCGCACCACCACAGCCAGCAGCGCACCGCCGCGCTCGGCCGCAGCCAGCGCACCAGCAGCACGATCGCCGCGACCAGCAGCAACGATTGCAGACCCGCCGCGAGCAAACGCGGCAACCAGACTTCGCCGATCCATTGAAGCGTCATGTCAGTCCTCCTTGCGCCGCGACTGCAGATCGGCGACCAAGCTTTCCAGTTCGGCCAGTTCCTGATCGCTGACATCGGCGCGCTGCGACATCCACGCCACGAACGGCGACAGCGAACCTTGCAAGGTGTTGGCGACGAAGCTGCCGACCGCCGAACGCATCACGTCGTCGGCCGGGGTCTGGGTGGCGTAGCGGTACACGCCGCCGGCTTTGCGCCGGCGCAGGTAGGACTTGGCCCGCAGCCGCTCCATCATCGTCAGCACCGTCGAGCGGGCCAGCCCGCGCGCTTCGCCGAACTCGGCGGCGACCTCGCCGACCGAAGCGTCGCCGCGCTCGGAGATGTGGTTCAGCAGCGCCAGTTCCTGGTCGCCGATCGACTTGCGGGCCATCGCTTGCGCCTTGTAGCTACAGTTGTAGTCAACTGTGCCGGTGACTACAGCTGTCGTCAACGTGACTGAAGTCATGGGGAGGGGTTCGGCGTGGCGGGCTCGGCATTGGGATTCGCCCCGGCCCACGAGGGTTTAATCCGGCCTTGCGAGACCCGCCGGTCCGCTCGCCGCAGCGCTGTAATAGTGTTCGCGGCGGCGGCCGTGACAGCATTCGCCCATGCACTCGCACAGCCATTCCCACGGTCATTCCCACGGCGGCCACGGCCACCACCACGGCCTGCAAAGCGGCACCCGCGCGTTCGCGGTGGTGACCCTGATCAACCTGGCCTACACCGCGCTGGAAGCCGGCTACGGCTTCTGGACCAATTCGCTGGCGCTGTTGTCGGACGCGCTGCACAACCTCGGCGACGTGCTCGGCCTGGGCCTGGCCTGGGGCGCGGCGGTGCTGGCCCAGCGCCTGCCGACCGACCGCCACACCTACGGCTGGCGCCGCGCCACCCTGCTGTCGCCGTTGGCCAATGCATTGCTCGTGGTGGGCTTCTCCGGCGCGCTGGCGTGGGAGGCGATCCGCCGCTTCGATGCGCCGCCGCAGATTCCGGCGCTGCCGGTGATTCTGGTCGCCGCGCTCGGCATCGCGGTCAATCTCGGCGCGGCGTGGATGGTGCGCGACGGCCACGACCACGACCTCAACCGCCGCGGCGCGTTCTTGCACCTGATGGCCGACGCCGCGGTCTCGCTGGCGGCGGTGCTGGCCGGCGCGGGCATGTGGCTGACCGGCTGGGAATGGCTGGATCCGGCGATCGCCCTGCTGATCGGCGCAGTGGTCGCGGCCGGCGCGTTCGGCCTGCTGCGCGAGAGCTTCAACGCAGCGATGGACGCGGTGCCTTCGAACATCGACCGCGGCGAAGTCGAAGCGCTGCTGCTGGCCCAGCCCGGCGTGCTCGCGGTCCATCACGTGCACATCTGGTCGCTGGGCGCGGGCGAGATCGCGATGACCGCGCACATCGTGCGTCCGGACGATCGCGACCACGACGTGTTCATCGACACGCTCAACCGCGAGCTGGACCGGCGCTTCAACATCAACCACCCGACCCTGCAGGTCGAGCACGGCGGCGCCTGCGAGCACGACCGCCACGACCGCGCGCCGCACGGCCACGCGGCGCGGGCGCACGGCGGGCACGATCATGGGCATGCCGGTCACGACCACGATCACGACCACGAAGGTCACGATCATGGCCATGACCACGGCGGCCACGATCACGACCACGACAAGCAGCACGCCTGCGCCGGCCACGACCACGCCGGTCACGCCCACAGCCACGACGACGAGGCCGACCGCCTCGCCCAGGCGCGCGAACGCGAGCGCGAGCGTCACGACCACCCGCGCCAGCACAGCCACGACCCGCGCGGCTGAGCCCCGATGTTGCAATGCAGCGCGGGCCGGCCCCGCGCCGCGGCCCTGCGCCCAAGCCTGGCCGACGCCCGCCAAACCGTGATCGCCGCAGCGCCCCGGAGCACCCGCGGCGCCCGCGGATCTCGCCCCATCGCAGCGATCCGCGCGCCCTGACGCGCCTCACACGACGCCGGGCCGCACCCGTTTGCGCCCGCGTAAACGCCGCTTTTGCGCCGCTCGCGACGCCTGCGCGCCGCCCCGGCGCGCGCCCGCGCGGCCCCGCCTGCGGCCGACGTGGTCCGCAAAACCGGCCCGAGCCCATATAATCCCGCGATTACCCTTGCAGTTACCGTTACGAAAGGACCGGAGCCGGCGATGCTCAACGACATCAAGAAAGACGCACAGAACCGCATGGCCAAGAGCGTGGAAGCCTTCCGCCACGATCTGACCAAGGTCCGCACCGGCCGCGCCTCCACCGCGCTGGTCGACCACCTGAAGGTCAACTACCACGGTTCGGAGATGCCGTTGAACCAGGTCGCCAGCGTCCAGGTCAGCGACGCGCGCACCCTCACCATCACCCCGTGGGAGAAGCAGATCGTCGGCGCGGTCGAGAAGGCCATCCTCGCCTCCGACCTGGGCCTGACCCCGAACACGGCCGGCACGGTGATCCGCATCAACCTGCCGGCGCTGACCGAAGAGCGCCGCAAGGAGCTGACCAAGGTCGTGCACAGCGAGAGCGAGAACGCCAAGGTCGCGATCCGCAACATCCGCCGCGACGCGATCCACCAGGCCAAGGAACTGCTCAAGGACAAGAAGGTCACCGAGGACGAGCTGCGCGGCTTCGAGGGCGACATCCAGAAGATCACCGACAACGCGATCAAGGACGTCGACGGCGTGGTCAAGGCCAAGGAACAGGAACTCATGGCGGTCTGACGCCGTGCGCGGCGGTCCGGCACTGAACTTCCGCGCCGCGCGCGGGTCCAGTCCCCCGGCCTGCCGCGACCGGCTCGCCGCCGGCCCGCGCGCCGCGGCGCGCCGGGCCGCTTCCTCGCCCGTCCTTCCCGCCTGAGGTTTCCGTCATCGGCGCCATGCCTTCCGAGCCCGCCACCGCCGCGCCCGCACGCATCCCGCGCCATCTCGCCGTCATCATGGACGGCAACGGCCGCTGGGCCGAGCGCCGGCGCCGTCCGCGCATCATCGGCCACCGCGCCGGCGCGCGCGCGGTCAACGTCTGCATCGATTTCTGCATCGCGCGCGGCGTCCAGGCGCTGACCCTGTTCGCCTTCTCCAGCGAAAACTGGGGCCGGCCCGAGGACGAGGTCGGCGGCCTGATGAAGCTGTTCCTCAACGCGCTGGAGCGCGAGGTCGAGGAACTGCACCGGCGCGGCGTGCGCGTGCGCTTCATCGGCGAGCGCGACCGCTTCTCCGACAAGATCCGCGAACGCATGGCCGCGGCCGAGCGCCAGACCCAGGCCAACACCGTGCTGCACCTGACCATCGCCGCCAGCTACGGCGGGCGCTGGGACATCGCCCAGGCCGCGCGCTCGCTGGCCCAGGACGTGGCCGCCGGGCGGCTGGCGCCGGAGGCCATCGACGAAGGCCTGCTGTCCGCGCGCATGTGCCTGGCCGACCTGCCGCCGCCGGACCTATTCATCCGCACCGGCGGCGACACCCGCATCAGCAACTTCCTGCTGTGGCAGCTGGCCTACACCGAACTGTGGTTCACCGAAGCGCTGTGGCCCGAGCTCGACGCGGCCATGCTGCAGCGCGCGCTGGACGAGTTCGCCGGGCGCGAACGCCGCTTCGGCCTGACCGGGGCGCAGATCGCGTCCCAGACCAACGAGACCGTTGAATGACCCAAACCCGCCTGATTGCCGCGCTGGTGATGGCTCCCGTGGCGATCGCCGCGATCTTGCTGCTGCCGACCCCGTGGATGATCGCCGCGGCCGCGGTGGTGTTCCTGGCCGGGCTGTGGGAGTGGTTCGACCTGGCCGAGATCGAGGACACCCTCTCGCGCACCGTGCTGCTGGTGGTGCACATGGCGCTGATGGTGGCGATCGTGTGGGCCTCGCGCGGCGGCGGCGCCGGCGACCCGGCCCAGGCGCCATCGATGGTGCTGTTCAAGATCGCCTCCCTGGTCGGGGTGATCTGGTGGCTGCTGGCGCTGCTGTGGCTGCAGCGCTTCAACTTCGCCAGCGACCACCGCACCTATGCGCGCATGTTCAAGCTGGCCGCGGCCGCGCTGAGCGTGATCCCGGCCTGGTGCGCGCTGACCTGGATCCACGCCGACGGCCCCAACGGCCACTGGTGGCTGCTGACCGCGCTGGCGGTGGTGTGGGCGGCCGACTCGGGCGCGTATTTCGCCGGGCGCAAGTTCGGCATGCTCAAGCTGGCCCCGCGGGTCAGCCCGAACAAGACCGTCGAAGGCCTGATCGGCGGCGCCGTCGCCGGCGTCGCAGCCGGCGTCGGCCTGTCGCTGCTGGCCGGCGCGACCGTCGCGCAACTGCCCTGGGTGGCGGTGGTGTCGCTGGTCGCGGTGCTGTTCTCGGTGGTCGGCGACCTGTTCGAGAGCCTGCTCAAGCGCCATGCCGGGGTCAAGGATTCCGGCCACCTGATTCCGGGCCACGGCGGCGTGCTCGACCGCATCGACGGCGTGCTCGCCGCGCTGCCGGTGTTCGCCCTGGGCAAGGCCATTTTCGGGTTCTGAGCCGATGACGCTGCCTTCGCGCAAGGTCGCCGTGCTCGGCGCCACCGGTTCCATCGGCGCTTCGGCGCTGGACGTGATCGCCCGCCACCCGCAGGCGCTGAGCGCGAGCGTGCTCGCCGCCGGCGGCAAGGTCGAGGCGCTGCTGGCGCTGTGCGAGCGCCACCGCCCCGAACACGCGGTGATCGCCGATGCCGCCGGCTTCGACGCGCTGCGCGAGGGCCTGCGCGCGCGCGGCCTGGACACGCAGGCGCACTGCGGCAGCCAGGCGCTGGACGACCTGGTCGGCTCCGACGCCTGCGACACCGTGGTCGCCGCGATCGTCGGCGCCGCCGGCCTGGATTCGACCCTGGCCGCCGCGCGCGCCGGCAAGCGCCTGCTGCTGGCCAACAAGGAATCGCTGGTGTTGGCCGGCGAACTGCTGATGCGCGCCGCGCACGAGGCCGGCGCCTGCATCGTGCCGATCGACAGCGAGCACAACGCGATCTTCCAGTGCCTGCCCGACGCCCACGCCCACGCCGGGCTGCGGCGGATCCTGCTGACCGCCTCGGGCGGGCCGTTCCGCGGGCGTACACGTTCCCAATTGGGCGAGGTCACGCCCGAACAGGCGGTCGCCCACCCGAAGTGGTCGATGGGCCCGAAGATCTCGGTCGACTCGGCCACGCTGATGAACAAGGGCCTGGAAGTGATCGAGGCCCACCACCTGTTCGGCCGCCCGGGGCTGCCGATCGAGGTGCTGGTGCACCCGCAGAGTCTGGTCCATTCGCTGGTCGAGTTCGTCGACGGCTCGACCCTGGCCCAGCTCGGCCTGCCGGACATGCGCACCTCGCTGGCGGTCGGCTTCGGCTGGCCGCGGCGGATCGAGTCGGGCGTGGCCGGGCTGGACCTGCTGGCCCACGGCAAGCTCGAGTTCGAACCGCCCGACCTGGACGCCTTCCCCTGCCTGCGCCTGGCCTTCCAGGCCCTGGCCGCGGGCGGCACCGCGCCGGCCACGCTCAACGCCGCCAACGAAGTGGCCGTTTCAGCCTTTCTTCAGCGGCGCGTAGGCTTCCTAGCGATTCCCGCGCTGGTCGAGGATACCCTCGCCGCGCTCCCGCCCACCCCGGCCAGCTCGCTGGCGGCGCTGCGCGAGGCCGATGTCCAGGCCCGTCGCCGCGCCGAGCAGGCGATCGGCCGCGCTGCCCGACCCTGACGAGCCTGATCCGGCCATGAGCGAAATCCTGGGCTCCCTGTGGTGGCTGATCATCAGCATCGGTTTGCTGGTGACCTTCCACGAATTCGGCCATTTCTGGGTCGCCCGCCGTTGCGGGGTCAAGGTCCTGCGCTTCTCGGTCGGCTTCGGCAAACCGCTGTTCATGCGGGTCGGCAAGGACGGCACCGAATACGCGATCGGCCGCATCCCGCTGGGCGGCTACGTCAAGATGCTCGACGAGCGCGAGTTCGAGATCGGCGAAGCGCTGCAGCCCTACGCCTTCAACCGCAAGCCGGTGTGGCAGCGCATCGCGATCGTCGCCGCCGGCCCGGTCGCCAATTTGATCCTGTGCGTGGCGTTCCTGTGGGGCATGTTCGTGATCGGCCGGCCCGATTTCGCCCCGGTGGTCGGCGCCAGCGCCGGCATCGCCGCCGAGTCTGGGCTGCGCCACGGCGACACCATCGAATCCATCGGCGCGCGCGCCACTCCGACCTGGAGCGAGGTGCAGATGGCGCTGATCCCGCACGCCCTCGACCGCGAGGACGTGCCGGTCAAGGTCCGCGCCGAAAACGGCAGCGAGCTGGTCCGCACCCTGCGCCTGTCGCGCCTGCCGGCGGTCATCGACGAGCGCCGCGCGGTCCAGGCCATCGGCCTGAGCGGCCGCCACGAACTGGTCCCGGCGGTGATCGGCCGGGTCGTGCCGGACGATCCGGCCTGGCGCATCCTGGCCGAGGGCGACCGCATCACCGCCCTGGACGGCGACCCGATCCCGAGCTGGAACGACCTGCCGGCCGCGATCGACCGGCTCGGCCAGCGCGGCGGCAAGGCCATGATCGAAGTCCAGCGCAACGGCGACCGCCTGGCACTGGAAATCCAGCCGGCACGGCTCCAGCGCGACGGCAAGGAGTTCTGGGGCTTCGGCATCGAGCCGGCGACCCCGGCCGCGCCCAAACGCGACGCGGTGCTGCGCTACGGCCCGCTGGACGCGGTGCCGGCCGCCCTGCGCGAGAGCTGGCACCAGGCCGGCGAGCTGTACGCGATGATCGGCCGCGCCTTCACCGGCCGGGTCTCGCTGCAGAACACCGTGGCCGGCCCGGTCACCATCGGCCGCGCCGCCAACGCCTACGCCAACAACGGCCTGGCCTGGTACCTGCAGCTGCTGGCCATGCTCTCGCTGAGCCTGGGCATCCTGAACCTGCTGCCGATCCCGATCTTGGACGGCGGACACCTGCTGTATTACCTTATCGAGCTTGTTAAAGGCAGCCCGGTCAGCGAGCGCGCCATGGCGGCCGGGCATTTCGTCGGCCTGGCGTTGATCGCGAGCCTCATGGGCCTGGCGTTCTACAACGACATCTTGAACAACCTGGTGCGCTGAATGCCGGCCTGACGCTCGCTCCTACGCTTCGCCCACGCCCTTTCCAAGCACGCTTCCCCAGCCCGCTTCGCCCCCTGCCAGCGCCTTAGCGCGGCAAACCAGCCCCCAACGGACGTAATGATGACGCGAATTCCTAATCGCCGCCTGCTCGCCCTCGCCCTTGCCACGGCAATGACCTCGGCCCCGGCGATTCCCGCGATGGCGCAGTCCGCCGATCCGTTCGCGCTGGGAGGCGGCGCCAAGACGCCGGCGGCCGGTTCGTTCACCGTCAGCGACATCCGCATCGACGGCCTGCAGCGCATTTCCGCCGGTACGGTCTTCACCTACCTGCCGGTCGAGCGCGGCGACACCATGGACAGCGCCAAGGCCGGCGACGCCATCCGCGCGCTGTACAAGACCGGTTTCTTCGAAGACGTGCATCTGGACCGCCAGGGCAACATCCTGGTGGTGACCGTGGCCGAGCGCCCGGCGATCAACAAGCTCACCCTGAGCGGCAACAAGGACATCAAGTCCGACGACCTGCTCAAGGGCCTGAAGGACATCGGCCTGGCCGAAGGCGAAACCTTCGACCGGCTGGCGCTGGACAAGGTCACCCAGGACTTGGCGCGCCAGTACAACAACCGCGGCAAGTACAACGTCGAGATCACCCCGACCGTGTCGCGGCTGGACCGCAACCGCGTCGACATCACGATCAACGTCAAGGAAGGCAAGGCGGCCAAGATCCGCCACATCAACCTGATCGGCAACGACAAGTTCGAGCAGAAGGACATCCTCAACAGCTGGGAGTCGCGCGAGCACAACTGGCTGAGCTGGTACCGCCGCGACGACCAGTACTCGCGCGAGAAGCTCTCCGGCGATCTGGAAAAGCTCAACGCCTACTACCTCGACCGCGGCTACGTCGATTTCGCCATCGACTCGACCCAGGTCTCGATCAGCCCCGACCGCCAGGACATGTTCCTCACCGCCGGCCTGACCGAGGGCGACCAGTACAAGATCTCCAGCGTGCAGGTCACCGGCGACACGGTCCTGCCGAAGGAAGACATCGAGAAGCTGGTCATCGTCAAGCCCGAGCAGATCTTCTCGCGGCGCCTGCTGGAAATCAGCTCCGACGCGATCACCGCGACCCTGGGCAACGTCGGCTACGCCTTCGCCCAGGTCAATCCGATCCCGGACATCAACCGCGAAAACAAGACCGTCGGCATCAACATGCAGGTGGTGCCGGGCCCGCGCGTCAACGTGCGCCGGGTCGTCTTCAAGGGCAACACGCGCACCGGCGACGAAGTCTTGCGCCGCGAGATGCGCCAGTTCGAAGGCACCTGGTATTCGCAGGCGGCGATCGACCGCTCCAAGATCCGCCTGCAGGGCCTGGGCTACTTCGAAACCGTCGACGTCGAGAGCAAGCCGGTGCCCGGCAGCAACGACCAGGTCGACGTGATCTACAACCTGAAGGAAACCACTTCGGGCAGCTTCGTGTTCGGCCTGGGCTATTCGCAGCTGGGCAAGCTGACCACGCAGATCCAGCTGTCGCAGAACAACTTCCTCGGCAGCGGCAACCGCGTGTCGGTGCAGGCGCAGCGCAGCTACTACCAAGAGCGCTTCGACTTCTCCTACACCAACCCCTACTTCACCGACGACGGCGTCTCGCTGGGCTACAACCTGTCCTGGCGCAAGCTCGACTACTCCGACTTCAACACCGCGCAGTACTCGACCACCAACGGCACCGCGCAGGTGGTGCTGGGCATTCCGCTGACGGAAACCGACGCCATCACCGGCCTGGTCGGCATCGACAGCAACGAGATCCTGATCGGCCGCAGCTACACCCCGCAGAGCATCGTCGACTACCTCGACGCGCTCGGCCGCCAGACCTTCCACGCCTGGCGCGCGCAGATCGGCTGGGGCCGCAACAGCCTCAACCACGCGCTGACCCCGACCGCCGGCACCCAGCAGCGCCTGTGGCTGGAAGCGACCCTGCCGGGCTCGACGGTCGAGTACTACAAGATCAACTACAGCTTCTCCAAGTTCTGGCCGCTGTCGCGCCACCTGGTGCTCAACACCCGCGCCGAACTGGGCTACGGCGACAGCTACGGCAAGGACACCAGCCGCGTGATCGACCGCGACGGTCCCAACGGCCCGCTGCCGCCCGAGACCATCACCGCCACCGGCCTGCCGTTCTTCGAGAACTTCTACGCCGGCGGCGTGCGCTCGGTGCGCGGCTTCACCGACAACACCCTGGGCCCGCGCGAAGCCTCCAACAACGGCACCTACGCGCAGCCGCTGGGCGGCGCGTTCAAGACCACCGGCTCGCTGGAAATGTACTTCCCGACCCTGCTCGACACCCCGGCCGCGCGCGTGTCGGCGTTCGTCGACTTCGGCAACGTGTACAAGGACTACGACTCCTTCGACGCGGGCGAGCTGCGCGCTTCGGCCGGCATCGCGATGATGTGGCGCTCGCCGATGGGCCCGATCTCGATCAGCTACGCGTTCCCGTTCAAGAAGCAGGACGACGTGCTCGACGTCAACGGCAAGAAGACCGGCCGCGGCGACGAACTCGAGCGCCTGCAGTTCACCTTCGGCGGCACGTTCTGAGCGCGGCCGCGCCGCAGCACGCCGACGTGGACATCCAGGCGCACAGCGCGCGCGAACTGGCCGAGCGTTTCGCGCTCGGCCTGCACGGCGACGGCGAGGTCCGGGTCGGCGGCGTGGGCACCCTGGCCAAGGCCGGGCCGACGCAGCTGGCGTTCCTGGCCAACCCCAAATACCGCTCGCAACTCGACACCAGCACCGCCGGCGTGGTGGTGATGCGCGAGGACGCGGCCGCCGGCTACGCCGGCACCGCGCTGATCGCGCGCGATCCCTACGCGGCCTTCGCCAAGATCTCCGCGCTGTTCGAACCCCGGCCCGAACGCCCGGCCGGCATTCATGCCTCCGCCGCGATCGATCCCAGCGCCGAAATCTCCCCGCTCGCCCACGTCGGCGCGTTCGTCAGCATCGGCGCGCGCAGCCGCGTCGAGGCCGGCGCGGTGCTCGGCCCGGGCTGCGTGATCGGCGAGGACTGCATCGTCGGCGAAGGCTGCGAACTGGTCGCACGCGTCACCCTGGTGACCCGGGTGCGGCTGGGCAAGCGCGTGCTGATCCATCCCGGCGCGGTGCTCGGCGCCGACGGCTTCGGCCTGGCGATGGAGTCCGGCCGCTGGCTCAAGGTGCCGCAGCTCGGCGGGGTCCTGGTCGGCGACGACTGCGAGATCGGCGCCAACACCACCATCGACCGCGGCGCCATCGAGGACACCGTGCTCGAGGAAGACGTGCGCCTGGATAACCAGATCCAGATCGGCCACAACGTCCACATCGGCGCGCACAGCGCCATGGCCGGCTGCTCGGCCGCGGCCGGCAGCGCGAAAATCGGCCGCTACTGCCTGATCGGCGGCGGCGCCGGCGTGCTGGGCCACCTGGAGGTCTGCGACAAGGTCACCGTCACCGCGATGAGCCTGGTGACCAGCTCGATCCGCGAACCCGGCGAATACTCCTCCGGCACCCCGCTGATGGACAACCGCAGCTGGCGCAAGAACGCCGCGCGCTTCAAGCAGCTCGACGCGATCGCCCGGCGCACCCGCGGCGCCGGCGGCGAGCGCGACGACGCCTGAGCCTCGCCGGGCCTGCCTTTCGGATACGCGCGCCGACGTGCTTCCATACGGTGCCGCCACACCCGCCGGGGAAACTGCGGGACAATGACGGAACCGCGTCACACCCCAAGGGCCGCCAGGCACGGCGGCTGCGAGCACAGGACGTGCGATAAAGGACGAAAGACAAGATGAGCCAGACCCTGCAACTCCCGCTCGACGTGCCGGCGATCCAGCAGCTGCTGCCGCACCGCTACCCGTTCCTGCTGATCGACCGCGTGCTCGAACTGGAACCCCACAAGCGCGTGCTCGCGATCAAGAGCGTGAGCTGCAACGAGCCCTTCTTCAACGGCCATTTCCCCGGCAACCCGGTCATGCCCGGCGTGCTGGTGATCGAGGCCTTGGCGCAGGCCGGCGGCCTGCTGACCCAGGTCTCGCACGGCGGCGTCGCCGCCGGCCGCTCGTTCTATCTGGTCAAAGTCGACAAGGCCAAGTTCTCGCGCATGGTCGTGCCCGGCGACCGCCTGGAACTGGAAGTCACGCTCAAGCGCATGATCCGCAACATGGCCCTGTTCGACGGCGTCGCCCGCGTCGACGGCAACGTGGTGGCCTGCGCCGAGATCATGTGCGCCGAGGCCAAGGAATAATCGCGATGAGCGCCGCCATCCACCCCACCGCCTTCGTCGACCCCGCCGCGAAGCTCGGCGACGGCGTCGTGGTCGGCGCGTTCTGCTACATCGGCGCGGACGTCGAGGTCGGCGCCGGCACCCAGTTCGGCCCGCATTGCGTGGTCCACGGGCCGACCCGGATCGGCCGCGACAATCGCTTCCACGCGCAGTGCGCGATCGGCGGCGATCCGCAGGACAAGAAGTTCGCCGGCGAGCGCACCGAACTGGTCATCGGCGACGGCAACAGCTTCCGCGAGTTCGTCACCGTCAACCGCGGCACCGGCAGCGGCGGCGGCGTCACCCGCATCGGCGACCGCAACTGGCTGCTGGCCTACACCCACGTCGCCCACGATTGCCACATCGGCAACGACTGCGTGTTCTCCAACAACTCCACCCTGGCCGGCCACGTCACCATCGAAGACCACGTCATCATGAGCGGCTTCTCCGGCATCCATCAGTTCTGCCGGGTCGGCGCGCACGCCTTCATCGGCATGGGCGCGCTGGTCAACGGCGATGTCGCGCCGTTCCTGATGGTGGCCCAGGACGGCTACGGCCGCCCGCGCGGGATCAACACCGAAGGCCTCAAGCGCCGCGGCTTCGGCCCCGAGCGCATCGCCGCGATCAAGCGCGCCTACCGCGCGGTGTTCATGTCCGGCGCGTCGCTGGAAGACGCGCGCGCCAAGCTAGAAGAGCTCGCCGCCGACAGCGCGGACGTGCGCGCGCTGCTGGACTTCATCGGCACCGGCGAACGGCCGCTGTTGCGCTGAGTCCGTCGCGGCGGCCAGCGTGCATCGCTTGCGCATCGGTTCGATCGCGTTCGAGTACCGGATCGAGCAGCGCGACTACACGATCGAAATCGGCGAGTTGTTCATCGATGAGCGCCCGCTCGCCGACTGGCTCGGCAGCGCGCGCCACCTGGGCAACTGCCATACCGATTTCGACCCGCGCACGAGCGCGCCGCGGCGCGCATGGGCGCGCGAGGCCTTCCTCGGGCTGACGCCGGCCGACAACCAGAACGGCAGCGGCCGCCTGGTGCTGTACCGTTGCCACTGCGGCTGCGACTACTGCGGCGTCGTGTCCTGCCTGGCGAATTTCGACGGCGATCGCGTCGTGTGGGATCAGTTGACCTACGAAACCGAGGACGGCCCCATGCTCGAGCGCGATCCGGACGAAGCGCCCGAAGACAGTCTGTTTCCCCCAAGCGGGCCGTTGCGTTTCGTCTTCGACCGCGCCCAATACCAGGCCGAACTGGAACGCCACTTCCAGCCGCGTCCGTCCTGACGGCATGACGCCGAAGGGCGTCCCTCTTCCGATGAACGCCCTTGCGGCGCGCGAGCGCCATGCATGGCCGCGGCACTGCGGAACGGCTTGCCCGGCGTCAGGTCCGTGACGGATTCGGCCAGAACAATCGGCATGGCGAGCGTCTTGCCTCGGCATTCCAGCAGAAATCCCCCCTCAGTCGGGGCTGCCTTCGAATGACGCAACTTCACCCGTGCCTCGCCCGAAGACCCACCATCGAAGTTCCAGGCCGAGCGGTTGCCCGGCTGTCGCCGAGCGATGCGCCGAAGAAGCCGGAACCGGGGCGCGTATCGACGTACCGGCTCCGCGCGAGCCGTCGGTACGCCCTCAACCTCACACCGCATCCGGTTCGGTGGAATCGTCGCCGTCGAAATCGAACTTGCGCCGGAACCCGTTCGTGCGCCACGCGCCGATCGCCACGCCCAACCCCATCCAGGCGGCGCCGATCAGCTTCGCAGGCAGGCTGAGGCTGATCCACAGGACGAAACAGACCAGAAAGCCGGCCAGCGGCAAGGCCGCGTTCCAGAACGTTCGCTGCTTCGCGCGCACGAAATAGTGCAGGAAAGCCGCCATGTTCACGCCCATGAAGCCGAGGAGGGCGCCGAAGTTCAACATCTCGGCGCCCAGCGAAAAGGACATCAAGAACGCGCCGACCATCACGATGGATCCGACGAAGATCACGTTGTTGCGCGGGATCCGGGTATCCGGATCGAGCGTCGCGAATGCGCGCCCAGGCAACGCACCGCTGCGCCCCATGCTGTAGAGCAGACGCGCCGCGCCCATTTGCGCCGCCATGCCTGAGCCGAAATTGGCGACCAGCAGCGTAACGCCGAGGATCAACGCCAGCGGCGCCCAGGCGCGCGAGACCGCTACGACATAGGCCGTTTCCACGTTCGCGAACGTCTCCCCGGCCGGCCACACCAACTGTGCCAGATACACTTCCGCAGCGGCCAACGTGCCGATGGCCACGCAGGTCAGCACCGTAGCCACGAGAATGTTGCGACGCGGGTTCTCCACTTCCTCAGAAAGTGTCGAGATGCTATCGAAGCCGATGTAGGTGAGCACGGCGATGGACGTGCCGTGCATGAGTGTCGAAACCGTGAAAGTGGACGGATCGTAGAACGGCCGGGTCAGCGCGGACGCATCGAGCTGCTCGCCGGTCAAGTAGCGGATCACCGCGACGAACACGAGTACGACCACGACGCCCATGCCGGCGGCGAGCCAGGCATTGGTTCTCGCAGACGAGTGCACGCCGCGGATATTCAGCAGGGTGAAAAACGCGGCAAATCCGATCTTCCATAGCCACAACGGCACCACTGGCGCTAATTGGAACGCCTGCTGCGCACACCAGATGGTACAGATCACCGGGTTGAGCACGTAGTCCATCAACATGCTCCAACCCGTCGCCCATCCTAACGAAGGATGGATGGCGCGGGAGACGTATGCGAACGCCGAGCCCGCGTTGGGATACACCTGCGCCATGCGCCCATAGCTGATGCCGGTGAGCAGCATGGCCAGCATCGCGATGAGCACCATCGTAACGACGTGCCCGCGACCGCTTTCGTACAACACGCCGAAGGAGGCCATGGGCGCCACCGGCTGGATAGCGATCACACCGAACAGGATCAGATCGCGCAGCTTGAGCGTGCGCTTGAGATGCAACGCCCCTTGATCCCTAGACAACGCTGGGGAGGTGGACTGGCTCATGTACGGATGCCCTTGAGTCGACGCGACGACGATGAACGGCTGGAAGCCGTGGACTCACACCCGGCTCCGGACAACAGCCCCATCGCTTGCGCAGCAGCGCCGATGATGCCGGCCTCGTTGCCCAGCGCTGCCGGCACCAACTCGACGCGGTGCTTCAGGTGCTGGAAGAACTGTCGATGCTCGGCACTCACGCCACCGCCCAAGATGATCAGTTCAGGCTGGACCACCGTTTCGACGAGCGCGAGGTACTCGCTCACCCGGGCCGCCCAAACGGGCCAGGTCAGTTGCTCGCGCGTGCGCGCGCCGGCCGCGGCGTACTGCTCGGCGAACCCACCATGCAGCGGAAGCAGGCCGAACTCGCACGGGATGACCGCTCCCTCGTACGCCAGCGAGGATCCGATACCGGTCCCGAAGGTCAGGATCAGCGTCTTTTCCGTACGTCCGCGCCCTGCGCCGTAGCGCATTTCGGCGCGCGCGGCGGCTTCGGCATCGTTGAGGATCGCGACCGGATGCCCGGTCGCCTGCGCGAGCATCTCGGCATCGATGCCGGCGACCTCCGGATGCAGGTTGTCCGAGGTAAGTACCCTGCCCTGTTGCACCGTGCATGGAAAACCGATTCCGATCGCGACAGGGCGGCCGAATTCGGAGGCCAGTTCGACGATGGCGGCCACCAATTGGCGGCGCGACATCGGCTCCGGCGTGGATATCGCCCGCACGCCGGCTTTCAGGCGTCCACAAGCCGGGTCGATCGGCGCCGCCTTGATCGACGAGCCGCCGATATCGATGCCGAGGACGAAGTCCGTAGCGCTCATCGGGACTGTTTCCGCAGCGCCGGCGTCACCGGCGGCCGGCCTTGCGGATCGGCAATCCGCCGGGCGGCGCGACGTCCGCGTAGGCCGCATGCTCGTCGCCCATCTTCACGTCGTCGATATAGACGACGCGCTCGGCGACCGTGGACGGAACCGCGTTGAACTTGTCCTCGTTCCGCTTCTTCCAGCCCGGGTGGTAGAGGCCGATCTTCCAATAGGGCGTGCGCACGTGGCCCGGCCGATACGTGGTAGGGCCGCGCTTGTCGAGGACGGGCACGCCGTCCTTCCAGACCTGAAGCAGTCCCTCGCCATCGGACGACCACTTGACGTGGAAAACCCAGGCGGTCCAGCGTCCCGCGTCTACCGGGCCCGCATCGGAGTCGTCGTTCGTCCCCTCGCCCTCGATGCCGTAGTTGTTGTCGATCTCCCAGGTCCGACCCTTGATCGCCAGCGCCAGCGGGGGATATTTGCCGCGCGCCGTGCTGGGCAAACTGCTGATGTGATGCCATTGCGTCACGATGTCGCCATGGTCGGTGGCGTTCGGGCTGCCGAACGTCCAGTCGGCGGGCACGAAGATGCGCAGACCGTACCAACGCTCCTGGAAACCCGGCTCGGCGGTGAGCGCCAGCTCCGACCGGAACGTATCGAGTCCGCGCTTCACGGTGAACTGCAGCGCCTTGTCGCCCGAATGCGCCGGTAACGGAGCGTCGACGACCTTGATTCGTTCCTGCTTGCCCCACTCGGCGCGCGGCGGTTCCAGTTCGAGCGCATAGCGGTCGTCGAGCGTGTACTTGCTCCATTTCAGGAACGAACCCTGGTCGAAACCGTCCTGAAACATCAGGACGCCTTCGCGCTTGATCCAGGTGGGTTGCATGCCCGCCTGAGGATCGTCCCCGTCTTTTGCCCAAGCGGTGGCGGGAATGCACGCGATCAAAACGAATAGTGCGACACAACGAAGATTCGAAGCGATGGGAGGCATGGTGGTGGCACAAGCCTTTGACGAGATGGGATTCGGAAATCGGGCGAAACGGATGCTGCGAAAGGGCGCAGGGCTTGCGATCGGCGCTCATGTCGAACGCTTACGCCGAGGGCCGGCGCGATCTACCTGCGACGGTCCTTCACGGTGCGAAAACCGACATTGGAAAGGGTCGAGTCGGGCGTCGCATGCGATCGCCCGGCGACGCGGTAGTTGCTGCAGAAGTTTTCCGAACACAGATACGAACCGCCGCGCATCACCCGTTCGCTCCCGCCGGCCGGTCCGCGCGGATCGCGCTTCGGCGAATGCGCGTAATAGTTTTCGTCCCAGCGATCGGCGACCCACTCCCAGACATTGCCGGTCATGTCGTAAAGGCCATAGCCGTTCGGCGGGAAACGGGCTACCGGCGCCAGCCCCGAATAGCCGTCCCTGCCTTCGTTGCGATCAGGAAAGTGGCCTTGCCACCAATTGGCCATGGCCTTGCCGCCGGGATTGAGTTCATCGCCCCAACTGTAGGTCTTGCCTTCGAGCCCGCCGCGCGCGGCGTATTCCCATTCGGCCTCGGTCGGCAGGCGGTGGCCGAGCCATTTCGCATAGGCGTCGGCGTCGTTCCAGGACACGTGGCTGACCGGATCGTCCGGTTTTGCATTCGACTTGGGGCCGTTCGGATGCCGCCAATCGGCGCCGTCCACGCGGGTCCATTTCGCCAGATCGATGCGGAACACACCCGACCAGCCGAACTTCTCGGCCTCGGTCCTGTAATGCGTCGCCGCAACGAATCTGGCGAACTGGGCGACGGTCACTTCGGTCGCATCCATCCAGAACGAATGGACCGCGACTTCGTGCACCGGCTTCTCGTGGCGCATCGACATCGCACCATCTTCCTTGGCGGCGGAGCCCATCGCGAACGTCCCACCTGGAACATGCACCATCGCCGCAGGTCGCGCCGAGCGCGTCGCCGCCCATTTCCCCGCCGCAGGGCTCGGCCCCGGCGGCAGCAAGGCGAACAGAAGCACGACGGCGATGCCTCGCCTGAGGCCCCGAAGAACGACATCACTTGGTGTAGTCATACTCGTGCTCAAGCCCGAACATCTCGATCGCCTCCGCGCCGGGGCGCGGCTTCTTGTCTATTTCGCTGAAATAAGGCGCTGTATCGAAAATTTGGACATCGCCACCGGTTTCGCGCGGATCTGCGGTCTCGATCAGGTACTGGCGCATTTGCGCATGCAGCTTTTCCTTCACCGCCTTGAAAGCGGGATCGGCGGCCAGGTTGCGCAACTGATCGGGATCCCTGCGGACATCGTAGAGCTCCTCTTGCGGCCGTTTACCCATGCTCAAGTCGAACAGGGGCTTTATCGCCGGGTCGTCTCGGTGAGCCATCAGATAGAGCTTGGCGCCGCCCGGGTAATGCATCATGTAAGGATCGATGTCGCCGAAAAGCGGGGGATCGCCGGCGGGCCAGCGGGAGGCCTCGTAGTTCTTGATGTACAGATAGTCGTGGGTGCGGATCGCCCTGCCGGGATAACCCAGTCCGTGCTGGCGCACGAAGGCATGCCGCTCCCTGCCGTACACCACGAACTCGCGCGGCGTCGGTTCCGCGCCACCTCGCTCCAGAAGGGACAGAATGCTTTTCCCGGTCATCTCGCCAGGCACCGGCACCTTGGCCAAGTCCAGGAAGGTGGGCGCCAGATCGTTCAACGTCAGCAACCGCTCGGAGACGGAGCCGGCCTTGAATTTTCCGGGCCATGACACGATCAGCGGTACGTGCGTGCCCGAATCGTAGAGATTGGCCAAGCCGCGCGGCATCTGCCAGCCGTTGTCGCTGACCACCACGACGACGGTATTGCCTGCCTCGCCGCTTCGCTGCAAAGCCTGCAGGGCGTCGCCCAGATCCTTGTCGAAGGCCTCGACCGCGGCGTAATAGTCGGCGATGTCGCTGCGCACTTCCGGGCTGTCCGGGAGGTAGCCGGGCACGTCGATCCTGGCCGGATCAATGCCTGCCTTGACGCCGCTGCCCACTTCGTAGGGGCGATGCGGATGCAGGCTGCTGACCCAATAGGTCCAGGGCGTTCCAGCTTTCTTGGCCTTCAGGAAATCGGGGAAGCTGTTGTACGGGTTGCCGGCGGGATTGCGCTTGCGTCCGTTGGCCTCGAAGCTTCCGGGGCCCCATCCTTTTCCGTCGAAGCCCACCTGGTAGCCGGACGCCTCCAGCAGGTCGGGATAGGTCTTGTACTGCGTGGGCAGGATGCTCCACAGGTCGGCCCCCTCGCGCAGACGCCATATGTCCTGCCCGGTCAGGAAACCCGCGCGCGACGGCGTGCACGACGGCGAACCGTCGAAGGCGTTGGTGAAGCGCACGCCTTCCCGCGCGACGCGATCCATATTGGGCGTGCGCACGACCTTGTCGCCGTAGATGCCGGCGTGCGACCAGTACTGGTTGTCGGACATGACGACCAGGATGTTCGGCCGGTCGGCGGTCTTGGTTTCGCCTTGCTTGTTCGGCTCGCACCCTGCGATGAACACAATGACCATCAACAGGATTGCGAAAACCTGCAACCTCGCTTTCATTTGCCCTGCCTCCTCAACGATCTGACCGATACCGCATCCGCGCGATTCGCCCGCCGCCGCGCGCAATGCCGACTTGGGGCCACGGGGTTACATCGACTCTCCGCCCCGGAAAAGAAACCTTGTTCCCGGCCGAATACGCGAATCGCGCATCCGCTCGGCGTTGGGCTTCGAAACCGGATACACGGGCTCAGAACTTCTGTTTGTATTCCACGTAGTAGTAGCGGTCCGGCACGCCGAAGGCGGGGCTGTAGCCGATGCCGCTGCCTGACAGGCCCGGGGTCATCGATACCGAAGGCTGCTTGTTGAACGCGTTGCGTACGCCGCCCGAGATGCGTCCATCGTTCAGCCAAGGCGTCTTGTAGGAGACGTTGATGTCGTGGATGGCATACGCGCCAAGGCGGTTGGCGCTGCCGCCACGCAGGAACGGCAGGTACGTGTTGTTGGCGACGTTGCCGTTCGGATCCGCGAAGGTCGGCTCGCCCAGGTCATTGCACATCTCCACCGCGATGGTGCCCACGAAGCGGCATTGCTCCTTGAGGCTGGAGTAGTAGCGCGTGGTCCACTGCACGCCCCAGTTGCCCAGGCTCCAGCCCACCGACAGGTTCGAGCGCAGGCGCCAGTTCGGCCGCGTCGGCGCGGAGTTGGCGCTGTAGGTTCCGGCCAGGCTCTGGAACGGCGGGAAGGCGCTTTGTTGGAAGAGCGCGAGATAGGTGTTGCTCCACTCGACCCGGAAATTGCCCCAGGACTCGGTGTTCAAGCGATAGGCCGCACGGAAGTCGTAACCGGTATAGCGCTCCCCGGCGCCGCTGTTGAGGGCGGCGTTGCGCACGTAGGTCACGGCGCCCTGCGCATCGCGCAACACCCAGGTTTCCGGGCACCGCTGCGCATCGCCGTAGTAGGCCAGGCAATTGTCCAGCATGTCCTGCACATCGGGCCTGACGATGCTGTCGCGGAAACGCACGTCCCAGTAATCCACCGACAGATCCAGCCCTTCGATGAAATGGGGGCTGTAGAGCACGCCCAGGGTTCGGAACACGTCGCGCTCGGGCTTCAGTTCCCTGTTGGCGTTTCTCTGCGAGGTCACGCTGGGCGCGAACCGGCTGTCGTAACCGCCCGCCGGAACCCCGAAGCTGCGGCATTTCGCCTGCAATTCGGGCGACAGCTGCGCGTAGCGATTGGCGGTGACCGCGTTGCTCGAATTGGTGGTGAACGAGCAAGGATCGAACGTCGATCCGCCCAGCGCGATGGCGCTGACCATGTCGTTCTGATTGAGGCCGTTCAGGTCATAACGGAAGCCGGTGCTGTAGCTGCCGCGCAGCGCAAGATCATCGGAGACCTTCCACTTCACGCCCAGCTTCTTGTTGAACGTGTTCACTCCGTTGTCGAACTTCGAATAGCGGCCGGCGATGCTGAAGTCGAGCTGCTTGACCAGCGGCAGGTCTTTCAGCACCGGCACGTAGAACTCGGCGAAGATCTCCTTGGTCCCGTAACCGCCGCCCGAGGCCTGGCGGGAGGCGCTCCCCACCACGTCGCCCAGGCGCAGCGCTTCGCCCGGGGTGAAACGGGCGCTGACGGTATGGCGCTCGAATCCGCCCGCCATGCCTACATCGCCGGCCGGCAAGCCGAACAAGTTCGGTGTGCTGATCTGGACGAAGTAATCGTTGTCGCGGAAATGATTGGCGAAGCCCGCATCCGCACCGGGAACTTGAAGGTAATTGAGCATTTCGGGCGTGACCGCGCCAGCGCCCAGCAGGTTCAGCGGTACGCAATCCGGGATCACCGTGGCCGGCGCTGCCGGCACGGCCGGCCGGCCCGGTCGGGCCGGGGCGCCCGGCGTGGCCGGCGTCCCGCAAACGATCCGGCCGCTGGCGTCCTTGTAGGACGGACCCAGGGCGTTGCGCAGTCTGCCGGCGCTGATCTCGTACAGGGCGTCGGCATGCTGGGAGGTGGTGCCGGTCATGAAGCCGACCTCCCAGTCGAAGTTACGGTCGAGCAGTTCGAAATTGCCGGTCAGCGACGGCGAGATGACGCGGGTCAGCACCCGGCTTGCGAACTGCCGCCCGCCGGCTTCCGCCAGCGAACGCTGGGCGCGCGCGATGGGCTGGCCGAACGGGTTGTAAAAGCTGTTTGCGGGAATCACGAACGCATTGGCGGTCGTGCCCACATCGATCGCAGCCGGCGGCAGCGGCCGTTTCATGCTTTCTTCCATGTACTCCGCGAACACCTTGAACTGCATGCGTTCGCCGATGTCGAACTTCATCGAACCCACTGCCGAGTGCCGCTTGTATCCGACGATCAGGTCGCGATAGCCGCGGTCGTTGAACGGATCGGTGTTGCTGTCATAGGGACGCCAGTCCCTGCCGGTCTTGCCTTCGTCGTAAGTGAAGAACCTGCCGCGGCTGCCCGACGGATCCTGTTGCGAACCGGTGGGGCAAATGCCGCCGGCGAGCGCCGTTCCCGTCCTGCAGAGCAGGAACCGGCCGGCGGGCGTGGAGTTGCTCCACAGCAGCGAGTGCGGCGCGCCGAATGGCGGCGGCTCGCTGGTGATCTCGTACTCGGTATTGCTGATGCCTTCGCCCTCGGCGAATTGCACACCCAGCATGGCGGAGAATCGGTCGCCCGAGTAACCGCCGGCCAACTGCAGGCTGCGCTCCGCGCCGCCCTTGCCGTAGGTGCCGTAACGGACGCTGCCCTCGATGCCGTCGTAGTCTTCCTTCAGGATGATGTTGACCAGGCCGACCATCGCATCGGCGCCGTACAACACCGAACCGCCGTCCTTCAGCACGTCCACGCGCTCGATCGCCCCCAGCGGGATCGAGTTCAGATTGACGACGCCTCCGTTGTCGGAGCCGCCGACCCAGCGATGGCCGTTGACCAGCACCAGCGTGCGGTTCGAACCGATATTGCGCAGGTTGGCGTAGGAGTTCTGGTTGTTGTTGGACATGCGGCCCATGCCCTCTCCCGACACGGCCAGCATCCTGAGAACGTCGTCCACCGAGGTCACGCCCATGCGCTCGATCTCGGCGCGCGTAACCGAGGTCAGCGGCACCGCGCTTTCCATGTCCACGCCCTTGATCTTGGAGCCGGTGACCGCGACGCGGTCGAGGGTCTTCGCCTCGGCCTGGGACGACGCAGCGGACTCGCCTGCCGCGGGCGCGGTCTGCGCCTGGGCCTGGCCGACCAGTCCGATGCCGATGCCGGCGGCCAGCGCCGTCAGCCGCAGCAGCGATTGCCTCACGCGGTATTGATGCGATCTATTCACTTTCCTTCTCCCCAAGGCTCGTTCGACTGCCTCGGCCTGGGCGCCCAATCGCGCAGGCCGACGCGGGTGTTGCGGAACTGCGCATTCCCAGGAACGCCGCAGCCGCGGTGCCGGCTCATTGCCGCCTCCCCGCGGCGGTCGCCGGTTCGACCGTCGCGCCGGCGCCGGGTCCGGCGCCTGCCGCGCGTACGTCCTTGTCGTCTTGCCGGGTCAAAACCCGCAGGCGCTTTTCCTTGCCGTCGACGACCAGGGTCAGATCCAGCCGGCCGCGCTCGAAGTCGTTGCCGGCGTTGCGCTTCACGCGGATCGAAGGCGGCGTGGCGCCGCGGTACGGGAACAGCACACTGACGAAGGTGCGCGGTGCGGCGTCGGTCTTCGGCTTCTCGAAGACGAAGGCCGGGCGCGCCGTCTCCTTGCGGTAGAGGTAGGAAACCTTGCCCTGCTCTTCGCGCAGGACAGTCGCGTCGTCGTCGAGGTTCTGCACCAGCAGGTTGTTGCCATCGGCATAGCGGGTGCGCACGCGGTTGCCGCGTTCGTCGAACGCGGGATTGCTGTCTTCGCGCAGCACGAAATGCGTGCCCAGCTTGCCGGTGGCCGTGCCGACGGCGCGATCGACGATCACGAAATATGTCTGGTCGACGAACAGCACCGTGCGCTGGTGGTCCAGCCCCGGATAGCTCGGATTGGCGTAAGCGAGCACCTGCACGTCGCCGTCCGGCTGCCACCGGGCCAGCGCGGCCTTGGTGATCTGCATGTCCGCATCGTCCAGCGTCAGCGTGTTGTGCACGCGGGTCTGGCGGTACCAGTTGCGCAGCCTCATGACTTCCGCGTCGCCGCTGTAGACGTACACCCCGGAGTCGGGCATGAAGTTGCGCCCGTCCACCCACAGCTCGAACGTGCCGTTGTCCGGCTGCGCATGGAACTTGCCCGGCGGGCTGGCCTTGAGGATCAGCACGGTCGAATCCGGCGTCCAGCCGCTGCGGAACGTGTAGAAGCCGCCGACGGTCAGGCCTTTCGACAGATGCGCGGGAGGGCTTCCTTCCATTCTGTCGCTGGCGAAATAGCGGATCGCGGGATCGTCGGGGAACGCCGCCAGCCAGCCCTGGAAACGCTTGAGATACGCCGATTTTTCGCCAAGCCAGGCGTCGCCGAACATCGGTGCGTTGTAGTCCGGGAAGGAAAAGTCGAAATACGCGTGCGTCATGTTCGCCACGGTCCGCCGGTAGCTGGCCGGGAATTCGCTTTCCAGGCCGGCCTTCCTGGCGGTGGCGTAGGCCTTGAGGAATATGTCGATGCTGGCGAGGTGATACGCCGGCGACAGTTCGTACTGGATGCCATCGGCGTACACCTGCTTGCCGATTTCCCCGTTGAGCATCTCGATGCCGCTGCTGCGCCAGGCGCCGGCGCGCCTGAATTCGGGAAAGAACGCGCCGGCCAGGAGCAGGCGCTGGGCCTCGAACAGGCGATGGTTGCCTTCCTTGGCGTAGTGCCCGGGCAGATAGTCGGCCTGTCGGTGATAGCCCGCGAGGAACTCGAGCAGGAAAGCCGGAGTCATGCTGGGCGAGCCAACGAACGAGTGGAACGTCGTCGTCAGGCTCATCACCCGGTCGGAAACCTCCAGCGGCCGCCACGCATACGAGCGGGTGGGCCCGTCGGGCGGGTTCTTGCGCCCCCAGTCCGAGAACTGCGCCATCCATTCCCGGGCGTAGCGCTCGTCGCGGGTGTCGCGATAAACCCGCGCCATCGCGTCCCACCACTTCACGCGATGCAGTTGCCAGCGGACTTCGTTGTCCTTGACCGGCCAGTGCTGCCAGTCGATGTCCGCGCCGTAATCGAAGAAGCCGTAGCCCTTGTGCGGCTTGAAGCGATGCAACAGGGCATTGTCCGCGGCCTCCACGGTCGCCGGGTCGGGCTTCCGCGCCGCATCGACGGGGAATTCCTCGTTGCCGTAATCGGGCAGTTTTCCCGCGCGCCGTTGGCGGAAGTACTCCAGCAACGCCGCCGCGGCCGCATCGTAGTCGCGCGCCTCGACCTCGCGCTTGACCTGCGCCAGACCGGGCCGGTTCAAGTCGAGCAAGGCGAAGGCATCGGCCGGCCCGGCCTTGTCGGCGGCGCGCGCGTCCGTCGCGGCCAATGCGCAGGCCGCCGCGATGGCAAGCACGAACGACCAGGCGTCGCGCAGCGCGAAGGTCATCATTCCTCCCCCGCCCGTCGCTTCACCATCGACGTCTTCACCGACGCGCGCGCGGGATCGGCCAGGTAGGCTTCCCATGCGGCGCGGTCGGCGATCTTGCCGGCGCCGGTCCAGCCGAAACCGGCCCGATAGTTCACCCGCCCGTCGGCGTCGGTGCGCAGGATGGCCAGCGCGTGTTCGACGCCCTTGGCCTTGCCGTCGTGGCCGGTGGAGGGCAGCGTGGCGCGCTTCATCTCGCGCAGTTCGCCCGCCAGGAAGGTGGCGCCGGTGCCGACGCCCTGGCCGTCGATGGTTTCCCACACGCTCATCCAGCCGCCCTCCGGCCGCAAGGTGAGCGTGGCGCCGGGTTTCTGCGTGGCCACGCCGACCGCGACCTCCAGCCCGGCGAGCGGCTTGCCGTCGACGGTGAAGTTCGCGTCGACCTCGTTGAGTTGCTCGCCCAGCTTCAGGCGCACGATGCGCTTTTCGCGAATCTTGCGTCCGTCGATTTCGGGGTAGTCGTAGGTGACCACGAACTCGGCCACGTCGGGCGCGGTCCACATCACGTCGGCGTGCCGGTAGGTGTCGGCGGCGACCAGCTTGCCGTCGCGCCACAGCCCCAGGCCGCCGTCGCCGCGCGTGTCGCCCACGCCGTAGGCGTCGTAGCCTTCGCCGTGATCCTTGTGGTAGCTGACCTTGTTGTGGATGTCGTCGCGATACCACTTGTCGATCACCGGGTAATCGACCTTCTTGAACCAGGCGTCGATGCCGCTGTCCTCGATGGATGCGCGCAGCGCCGGGCCGTAGATGCGGAAGGCGACGCGGTCGTTTTCCCAGGCCAGGTCGTCCTTGCGCTCGGGCACCAGACGCGCGTAGGCGCGCGGGGTGCGGTCGGCATCAAGGGCGGCCTGCGCGGCGGCGAGGATCTTCTCCGGTGCGGTTTGGGTCGCACCGCCGAGCGCGCGCAGGATTTCGCTGCCGGCCAGCAGGAAGGCGCCGGTGCCGTACAGTTGGGTGGAGGTCTCGTTGAATTTGTCGGGCGCCTCGCCCACCGGCTGCACGAAGCCGACGAAGCCGTCCGGCTTGACCGTGCTCATCTGCCCGCGCCAGCCGCGCTCGACCGCCGGCCAGTATTTCTTCTTCGACAGCAGGCCGTGGTTGATGCCCCAGGCCAGGCCGTAGGTGAAGAACGCGCTGCCGCTCTGCTCGCCGCCGGGGATGTGCTTGGCGTCGAGCATGCTCGGCCGCCACAGGCCGTCGGGCTGCTGCGCGGCGACGACCGCGTCGGTCATCTCCAGAAACAGCTTGACGTAGAACGGCCGGGTCGGATGATCGGCCGGCAGTTCCTGCAGCAGCAGGGCCAGACCGGCGTACACCCAGCCGTTGCCGCGGCTCCAGAACTGCTTGCGCCCGTTCGGCGCGGTCTTGCCGATGTAGGTGCCGTCGCGCCAGAACAGGTGCTCGTCGTGGTCGTAGAGCTGCTCGTAGGTGTAGCGGAACTCGCGGTCGAGGAAGTCCAGGTACTTCTTGTCGCCGGTGGCGCGGTACAGGCGCACCAGGGTCGGCGGTCCCATGTACAGGGCGTCGCACCAGGTCCAGCGGTCGGTGAACCTGATCCCGGGCGTCTTCGGCGACTTGATGCGGAAATCCAGCGCCTCGGTCACCGGATGGGCCAGGACGTAATCGAATGCCTTCTGCAGCGGCGCCAGGCGCTCCTTGCGCGTTGGGTCCAGCTGGTAGATGTCGAGCCAGGCATGACCCACCGCGTGGTCGTCGGCGTGGTAGTAGCGCCAGCGCGGCGACCAGCCGGACTGCTCGCCGAAGCCCAGCACCGCCTGCGCAAAGCGCGGCTCGCCGGTGGCGAAGGCCGCGTGCAGCAGGCCGTCGTACATCGGCGCGATGATCCAGTCGGTGGTTTCGATGCGGCGCGGGTTGGCCAGTTGCCAGTCGGCCGAGCGCAGCAGCGCGGCGCGTACCTGCGCGGCCGCCAGCGGCGGCGGCTCCTTCGCCGACGCGGCCAGCGACGCCGCCATCGCAAGGCACAGCAACGCCGCCCTCGCCATCCGACCCAGTAGTTTCATGCCCATTTCCTCTCCCGGAAGCTGCCTTCAGTCCACGCAAAAGGCACAACAAATATGTAAATTTGATTCGCATATATGAACCGCCCTGTTGCGCGAGCGGCCTTGCACCGGCGAGCGTCGAGCTGCGTCAGGCCGCTTCCGCCAGATCCACCCGCTGCAGCCGCGGCACCAGCAGATGGATCGCCAGCAATGCCACCAGATAAGCGCCGCCGGCGATCGCGAACACCCACACATAGCTGCCGCTCAACTGCAGGATCTGCGCCACGGTCCAGGCGATCAGCATCCCGCCGACCGCTCCGAACATCCCGCCCAGGCCGGCGACCGAACTGACCGTGCTGCGCGGGAACGCGTCCGAAACCAGGGTCAGCAGATTCGCCGACCAGCCCTGATGCGCCGCGGCCGCGAGGCCGATCAGCGCCACGGCGGCCCAGATGTCGGTCACCCACGGCGCGAGCCAGACCGGCGTGACCGCCAGGGCGCAGACCAGCATCGCGACCTTGCGCCCTCGATCAATCGATGCACCGCGCTTGATCAGGACCGAGGACAGCGCGCCGCCGAAGATGCTGCCCACGCCGGCGGCGACGTAGACCGCCGCGGTCGGCAGCGACAGGCCCTTGAGATCCATGTGGAAGGTGCGCGAGAAGAAGTCCGGCAGCCAGAACAGGTACAGCCACCAGATCGGGTCGGTGAGGAACTTGCCGAGCGCGAACGCCCAGGTCGCGCGATAGCGCAGCAGGTCGCGCCAGCGCGTGGGCTGGCGCGCCGCCTCGACCGGCGCGAGCGGGCTGGCCACGCCGTGGCGCGCGCGCAACCACAGATGCGTGCCGGCCCAGCAGGCGATCCAGACGAAGCCCAGGCCGCCGACCACGACGAACGCGGCCTGCCAGCCGAAGCCGGCCACGATCAACGGCACGACTAACGGCGTGGCCAGCGCGCCGAGGGTGGCGCCGGCGTTGAAGATGCCGGTGGCCAACGCACGCTCGCTGTCGGGAAACCATTCGGCGACGGTCTTGATCGCGGCCGGGAAATGCGCGGCCTCGCCCAGGCCCAGGCCGAACCGTGCGATCACGAAGCCGTGCACGCCGCGCGCCAATGCGTGGCTCATCGCCGCCAGGCTCCATAGCGCGACCGCGATCGGAAAACCCAGGCGGGTGCCGACGCGGTCGAGCGCGCGTCCGGCCAGCAGCAGGCCGATGCCGTAGGACGCCTGGAACGCGAGCACGATGTTGCCGTAGTCGGTCTCGCTCCAGCCCAGTTCCTGCTGCAGAAGCGGCTTGAGCACGCCGATCAGTTGCCGGTCCATGTAGTTGATGGTTGTCGCCGCCAGCAGCAGCGCGCAGATCCACCAGCGATGGCGGGCGACGCCGGCCAAGCCGGCGTTGGTTTGCATGGTCACCGAATCCCTCCCCGGTTGGTTCCCACCGACGGCGCGCTCACCCGGCCAGCGCGCGGCCGGCGGCGACGATGCGCTCGAGCTCAGCCACGTGCTCGGGTTTGGCCTCGACCAGCGGCGCGCGCACGGTACCGGTGTCGATGCCGGACAGGCGCGTCGCCGCCTTCACCAGCGACACCGCGTAACCGGGCACCTTGTCGCGCAGCTCGACCAGGGGCACGTAGAAATTCGCCAGCAACGCCTCCGCGCGGGCGCGGTCGCCGTTCTCCACCGCGCGATAGAACGCGTTGGCGATCTCCGGCGCGAAGCAGAACACCGCCGAGGAATACAGGCTCACGCCGATCGCGCGATAGGCCTGCTGGGTCATTTCCGCGGTCGGCAGGCCGTTGAAGAACTGGAACGGCTTGGCGCCGATCGCTGCGCGCACCGCCAGCACGATGCGCTGCATCGCGTCGAGGTTGCCCAGGCCGTCCTTGAAACCGACCACGTTGGGCAAACGCGCGACCCGCACCGCGGTCTGCGGAGTGAACACGGCGTTGTTGCGCTGGTAGACGATGACCGACAGCGGCGTCGACGACGCCACCTGCTCGACGTAATCGGCGATGCCCTCGGGCGGACAAGTGACCAGGTACGGCGGCAACAGCAGCAGGCCGTCGGCGCCGGCGCGCCGCGCCGCGGCGGCGAACTGCCGCGCTTGGGCCAGCGCGCCGCCGCAGCCGGCGAACACCGGCACGCGGCCGCGGGTGACTTCCACTGCGGTGCGCACGGCGAGCTCGTACTCGCCGCATTCCAGCGCGTGGAATTCGCCGGTGCCGCAGGCGACGAACACGCCGCCCGCGCCGGCGGCGACGCCGCGCTCGATGTGTTCGGCCAGCGCGACCGCGTTGACCTCACCGTCGGCGGCGAACGGCGTGACCGGGAAGAACAGCACGCCGTGAAGCAGATCGGTGCCGTCGGTGGCCTGCGGCGCGGCGCCGGCAGTCGTATGTGGGCTTGAGAAGTTCATATATATGAAATAAGATCGAGGACATGAACCTAGTCTAGCCGCCAAAACCTGTCAAGTTGTTCCGACGCAACCTCAGGCCCTCGCCCCCATGAACGCCTCATCCAAGGAAAAAACCGCACCGGCCGCGGTCAAGTCCGCCGACCGCACCGTGATGCTGCTGGAAGTGCTGGCCGCAAGCCCGCACGCCATGACGCTCACCGAACTGCAGCAAGCACTGGATGTGCCTAAATCAAGCCTCTACATGCTGCTGCAGACACTCGTCGCACGCGGCTGGCTCAGCTGCGACCTGCGCCTGGGCACCTACGGCATCGGCGTGCGCGCCCTGCTCGTGGGCACCTCCTATCTCGATCAGGACCCGGTCGTGCAGGCCGCCGCCCAGGTCATCAGCGAACTGCGCGTGCGCATCAACGAAACCGTGCACCTGGCGCGGCTGGACGGCGGCGACGTGGTCTACCTGGCCAGCCGCGAATCGCAGCACCACCTGCGGGTGATCTCGCGCGTCGGCCGGCGCGTGCCGGCGTACGCGACCTCGCTCGGCAAGGCGCTGCTCGCCGCGCGCAGCGACGCCGAAGTCGACGCGTTGCTGCCGGCGAAATTCGTCGCGCTCACCGAGAACACCGTGCGCGACCGCCGCGCCCTGCACCGCCAGCTCGCCGAGGTGCGCGCGCGCGGCTACGCGTTCGAACGCGAGGAGAACACGCCGGGCCTGTGCTGCTTCGCGGTCGCCCTGCCGCACGGTCTGCTCGCGCAGGACGCGATCAGTTGTTCGGTGCCGCTGGCGCGGCTCGACCCGGAGCACGAGCGGCAGGTGCTCGACGGCCTGTTCGATGCGGCGCGCGCGATCGGCGCCGGCGCGCGCCGCGGCGTCTAGGCGGCGCGCTCGGCCGCCGCGTCATCCATCCGCCGGCGGCGCGCCCGCGCCCGGCTCTACGCAAGGGAAACGCTCGACGATGAAACCGCAACGCATTCTGATCACCGGCGCCGCCGGCGGCATGGGCCGGCTGCTGCGGCCGCGCCTGGCCCGGCCCGGGCGCGTGCTGCGCCTGCTCGACATCGCCCCGATCGATCCGGGCGACGACGGCGCCGAGATCGTGCGCGCCTCGGTCACCGACGCCGATGCGATGGAAGCCGCCTGCCGCGACGTCGACGTGCTGCTGCATCTGGGCGGCCTGAGCACCGAGCATTGCTGGGCGCAGATCCTCGAGGTCAACATCCACGGCAGCTACGTCGCCCTCGACGCCGCCCGCCGCGCCGGCGTCGCGCGCGCGGTGCTGGCCAGTTCCAACCACGCCATCGGCTACCTGCGCCCGGAAGACGGCGACATCGACGCGGCCGCGTTCCCGCGCCCGGACACCCACTACGGCGTCAGCAAGGTCGCGCTGGAAGCGCTGGGCAGCCTGTACGCCGACCGCTACGGCATGGGCGTGGTCGCGGTGCGCATCGGCTCGTGCTTCGAGCGGCCCAAGGACGCGCGCATGCTGCGCACCTGGCTCTCGCCCGACGACGGCGCGCGCTTGTTCGAAGCCTGTTTCGCCGCGCCGGCGCCGGGCTTCCGCGTGGTCTGGGGCGCCTCCGACAACACCCGCCATTGGGTCTCGCTGGAACCGGCGCGCGCGCTGGGCTATGCGCCGCAGGACGATTCGGAGCGTTTCGCCGCCGAAATCGACGCCCAGGGCGAACCCGATCCGGACGGCTTCCTGATGTCCTACCTGGGCGGCACCTGGTGCGGTCCCGACTGGAACACCGCCGAAAAGGAGGCGAGCGCGCGATGAGCATTCAAGGATTCGACCCGCGCAGCGGCGCGGCCGCCGGCCTGCCGATCGCCGAAACCACTCCGGCGCAGGTCGACGCAGCCTGCGCCCGCGCGCATCGCGCGTTCGCCCCGTGGTCGCGCCTGCCGGCGGCGAAGCGCGCGGCGGTGCTGGAGGTCGTGGCCGAGGCGATCGACGCGAGCGCGGGCGAACTGGTCGCGCTCGCCGACAACGAAACCGCCTTGGGCGCGCCGCGCTTGAACGGCGAGCTCAAGCGCACCAGCAACCAACTGCGCCTGTTCGCGCAGGCCTTGCGCGAAGGCAGCTACCTGGAGGCCACGCTCGACCGCGCCGACGCGGACAGCGTGCCGCCGCGCCCCGAGCTGCGCCGCATGCTGCAGCCGATCGGTCCGGTCGCAGTGTTCGCGGCGAGCAATTTCCCGTTCGCGTTCTCGGTCGCCGGCGGCGATACCGCCTCGGCCCTGGCCGCCGGTTGCAGCGTCGTGGTCAAGGCGCACGAAGCCCATCCGCACACCGCGCAGGCGACCGCGCGCGTGGTCGCCGGCGCGCTCGCCCGCGCCGGTGCGCCGGACGGCGTCTTCGGCCTCGTCCACGGCCTCGCCGCGGGCGCGCAACTGGTCCGCCATCCGGGGATCAAGGCCGCCGGCTTCACCGGCTCCACCCGCGGCGGACGCGCCTTGTTCGATATGGCCAATGCGCGGCCCGACCCGATTCCGTTCTACGGCGAACTCGGCAGCGTCAACCCGGTGCTGATCCTGCCCGGCGCGGCGGCCGAGCGCGGCGAAGAGATCGCGCGCGGATTCGCCGCCTCGCTGACTCTCGGCGTCGGCCAGTTCTGCACCAATCCGGGACTGGTGTTCGCGCCGGACGGGTTGGTCGACGCGCTGGCCGCCGCGGTGCGGCAAACCGCCGGCGGGGCGATGCTGAGCGAGCGCATCCGCGATGCCTACGCGGCCGGCGCCCGCGCGCTGGCCGGCGCGGCCGAGCGCATCGCCGACGGCGACGGCGGCGAAGCGGCCTACGGCGCCGCGCCGCAGTTGTTCCGCGTCGGGCTCGACGCCTTCGCGGCCGAGCCGGACAAGTACAGCGAGGAATGCTTCGGCCCGGCCGCGGTGGTGGTGGCGTATTGCGATCCGCAGCGCGCGATCGCCGAACTGGCGCGCTTGCCTGGCCAGTTGACCGCGAGCGTGCACGCGGCCGACGCCGATGCCGGCGCCGCCGCGAACGCGCGCGACGCGCTGCGCGGCATCGCCGGACGCATCGTCTACAACGCCTGGCCCACCGGCGTCGCCGTCGCCTGGGGCATGCAACACGGCGGGCCGTGGCCGGCGACGACCAATCCGCTGCACACCTCGGTCGGCATGACCGCGCTGCGGCGCTGGCTGGTGCCGGTGACGTTCCAGGGCTGGCCCGAGGCGCTGCTGCCGGATGAGTTGAAAGCGGCCAATCCGCTGGGCCTGCCCAGGCGCAGCGACGGCGCGCTCGCCGTGGGTTGACCCGCCGGCACGAGGCGTTGGCCCGGGTGCGGCCTTTCGAAACGCGCGACCGGCCTGGCGCAGGCCTCTCGGCACTCGCGCCGCCCCCCTGCGCAGCTGCGCCGGACGGCCGCGTGCGGCGCAGAACCCGACAAAGATCACGTCATTTGGCGGCAAGTGACCCTGGAGGACGATACCGGCCCCATGCCCGGGCCGGATTCGGGCGAGAATGTTAAGGAAGGGAACGCGGCGCCGTCCGCGCTCCCCCTGCAGCCGGTCCGCTGTGGTTCGTATCCGATCGAACCCGGCGCCGGCTCGAACTGGAGCATCGCTTCCGGGAAGGCCGCTTCCAGGAACGCCGCTCCCAGGAACGCCACTTCCAAGAGCGCCCCATCCCCCGATGAACGCCGCGACCGCCGCTCCCACCGCCCCCATCGACGAGATCTTCCCCGCCGCGCCGCCCCCGCCGCCGCGCTTCGCCCTGATCGCCGGCGAAGCCTCCGGCGACCTGCTCGGCGCCGGACTGATCCAGGAACTGCGCCGCCGTTATCCGGGCGCGGAGTTCGTCGGCATCGGCGGCGAGCAGATGCGCGCGGCCGGCATGGAGACCTGGTTCGACGCCGGCGAGCTGGCGGTGATGGGCCTGGTGGAAGTGCTCAAGCACTTGCCGCGGCTGCTGCGCCTGCGCCGCGACGTGCGCCAGCGCATCCTGGACTGGAAGCCCGATGCCTTCATCGGCATCGACGCGCCCGACTTCAATCTCGGCGTGGAGCGCTGGCTCAAGCAGCGCGGCGTGCGCACCGCGCATTACGTCAGCCCGTCGGTGTGGGCGTGGCGGCGCAAGCGCGCGCAGAAGATCGGGCTCAGCGCCGACCGGGTGCTGTGCCTGTTCCCGATGGAGCCGCCGATCTACGCCGAATACGGCGTGGACGCGCGTTTCGTCGGCCATCCGCTCGCCGACGAAATGCCGATCCAGCCCGACCGCGACGGTGCGCGCATGACCCTGGGCCTGGACGAGGACGCGCCGCTGCTGGCGATGCTGCCGGGTTCGCGCGTGGGCGAGATCGAAACCCTGGCCGCCGATTTCATCGCCTGCGCCGCGCTGCTGCTGGCGGCCGAACCGCGCCTGGGCATCGTCGCGCCGATGGCCAGCGCGCGCGCGCGGGCAGCGTTCGAGCGCATCCTCGCCGCGCATCCCGACGGCGAACGCGTGCGCCGCGCGCTGCGCATCGTCGACCGCGGCGCGCGCACGGTGATGGTCGCCAGCGACGCGGTGCTGCTGGCCTCGGGCACCGCGACCCTGGAAGCGATGCTGGCCAAGCGGCCGATGGTGGTGGCCTACAAGGTCTCGCCGCTGACCTACACCCTGGTCAAGCGCCTGGGCATGCTCAAGGTCGATCACTACGCGCTGCCGAACGTGCTGGCCGGCGAGGCCGTGGTGCCGGAGCTGATGCAGCACGATTGCACGCCGGAAAACCTCGCCGGCGCGACCTTGCGCTGGTTGCGTGACCCGGCCGCGAGCGCGGCGCTGCTGCCGAAGTTCCAGCGCATCCATCTGGAGCTCAAGCGCGACGCCTCGGCGCGCGCGGCCGATGCCATCGCCGAGTTGATCGGCGAGCAGGCCGGAGCCGCGAGCTGACCCGCGCTGGCGTTGCTGCGCTTTCGCTTCATTGACGTAAGCTCAGCAGCGAGCGCGCAGAGGGAGGCGTAGGTAGAAGCCGCCCCCGCGCACTTTCTCGCTCCTCGTTGCGCTACGCCCACTTCTCCCGACTCGCGCCCGCTGCTTTGAATACCACCGCCTCCCGTCCCCGCGCCAAGCCGCGCCTGATCGCCGGCGTCGACGAGGCCGGCCGCGGCCCGTTGGCCGGGCCGGTCGCGGTGGCCGCGGTGATCCTGCATCCGCGCCGCCGCATCGATGGCCTGGACGATTCCAAGAAGCTCACCGAAACCAAGCGCGAAGCGCTGTTCCCGCTGATCCAGGAACGCGCGCTGGCGTGGCGGATCGAGTTCGTCGAGGTCGAGGAAATCGACCGCATCAACATCTTCCAGGCGACCATGGCCGGCATGCGCCGCGCGCTGCTGGCGCTGGCGCCGCAGGCCGATCTGGCGCGCGTGGACGGCAACCATCTGCCCAAGGGCCTGCCCTGCCCCGGCGAGGCGCTGATCGGCGGCGACGCGCTCGAACCGTCGATCATGGCCGCCTCGATCCTGGCCAAGGTCGCGCGCGACCGCTTGATGCTGCAATTGCACGACACCTGGCCGCAGTACGGCTTCGACCGCCACAAAGGCTATTCCACCGCCGCGCACCTGGCCGCGCTGCGCGCGCACGGGCCGTGCCCGCAGCACCGGCGCAGCTTCGCGCCGGTGCGGATCGAGGCCGAGCAGCGCTCGCTGTTCTGAGGCGGTCGCGCGGGCGCCGAGGCGCGATGCTGCGGTTCTTGTGCGACGGCCTTGAGGCCCGATGCTGCAGTTCTGTGGGAAGGCCTTGAGGCTCGATGCCAGTGCTCTTGTGGGAGGGCCTTCAGGCCCGATGCTCTTCTCTCAGGTCGCAACCATCTGAAACAAGAGCTTCGGGCCTGAAGGCCCTCCCACAAGAGCCTGAACGCCCAGGCGTGCCACAGGTCACAACGACTTCAGACCCGCGCGCGCAGACTGCGGCCAGGCGCATCGTTGGCCACATTCCCAACGCACCGGTCCGCGTCGTAATCCGGCCCGCGACGCGGCCCTCCCCGCCCCCAAGATGGGCCGGATGCGAGGTGTTCCATGCGCATGCCTCACCCTACCCCGACCGCCGAGCCGCTGCCGTTCGAGCGCGCCCCGCCGCCGCATCACGTGCAGCCTTATGAGCCAGCGATGGCCCTGCGCCCGGCGGCGATCGCCGCGTTCGACGCGCTGGTCCACGAGCTGCATCCCGACGCCGCCCGGGTCGACGCCGACCGTCTGCAGCGCCTGGCGCAGTGGCTGGCGCAGCTGCCGCCGGCCGACGCGCGCCGCGCGATCGACACCCGCCTGCAATGCCTGCAGGACCTGCGCGCGATGGCCGTCGACCCGGCCTGGGATTGCGACCCGGCGCTGCGCCGGCGCCTGGAGCGGCTGTTCGCCTACATCGACCAGGACGAGGATCTGATCCCCGACCGGGTGCCGCTGCTGGGCCTGCTCGACGACGTGCTGCTGATCGAACTGGCGTGGCCGGCGTTCGCCGCCGAAGCGGAGGACTACCGCGATTTCTGCGCCTACCGCCAGCGCGAACACCCCGCCGGCGACGCCGGCGCGCAGCGCGCCGCCTGGGTTCGCGACCGCCTGGCCGAACTGGCGCTGCTGCAGCACCACGCCCGCGTCAGCGACAGCCACTACGCCAACGGCCGCACGCCGGAGCCGGTGTTCCGGGTGACCTGAGCGCGGTTGCGGGGGATGCGGTGCGGAAGCGGGGCGTCGCTGGCGCGGCGCCTCGTCTGGATGGACGCGCCGGCAGGCTCGGTTGCGCCGTAGTCCGGATTGGCGCGGTCGCGGCTTGCGCCGCTCCTACAGGGCGAGGCCGTTGCAGCCGACGCTACTCGCGGCGCCTCGTCTGGGTGGCCGCGCCGGCACGCTCGGTTGCGCCGTAGTTCGGGTTGGCGCGGTCGCGGCTCGCGCCGCTCCTACAGGGCGAGCCCGTTGCAGCCGACGCTACTCGCGCGGCGCCTCGTCTGGATGGGCGCGCCGGCAGGTTGGGTTGCGCTGTAGTCCGGATTGGCGCGGGCGCGGCTTGCGCCGCTCCTACAGGGCGAGGCCGTTGCAGCCGACGCTACTCGCGCGGCGCCTCGTCTGGATGGGCGCGCCGGCAGGTT
>NZ_FNOG01000003.1:345810-569976 GCF_900106525.1 Lysobacter enzymogenes | reverse complement strand
GCGCGGGCGCGGCTTGCGCCGCTCCTACAGGGCGAGGCCGTTGCAGCCGACGCTACTCGCGCGGCGCCTCGTCTGGATGGGCGCGCCGGCAGGTTCGGTTCGTCGTAGTACGGGTTGGCGCGGTCGCGGCTTGCGCCGCTCTTACAGGGCGAGCCCGTTGCAGCCGAAGCTCCCTGTAGGAGCGGCGCGAGCCGCGACGCGGCCAATCGTCGGCCGAGGAAATGCGAAGCCGCGGCGCCCCGCCCGACCTCGTATCCCCACTTCCCGCGACGCTCTGCACGCAGACGCAGCCCCGCCCCCGCAGCACCGAAACCGCAACCGCCCAAAACCGCACAACCTCGCCGCCGGCCCTGCCGCCAGCGACTCGTCGCTCGCGTCTTGTCGCCCGCTCCGCGCCCCCAACCCCCTGTCAAGCCTTGCCCCACGCCACCGGGCTGATACCCTGCAATCCGGCACTTTCCCCGCCGTGCCGATGCCGTCCCGGGCTCGCGCCATCAAGGCGCGCGGCTCCCGGCACGCTCTCCCGGCACGGCCGCACAATCGGTACGCATGTCCGCTCCTTTCGTTCATCTCCACCTGCACAGCGAGTACTCGCTGGCCGACTCGACCCTCCGCATCGGCGAGCTGGTCAAGCGTTGCGTCGCCCTCGGCCAGCCGGCCGTGGCCCTGACCGACCTCGACAACATCTTCGCCGCGGTCAAGTTCTACAAAGCCTGCGAAGGCGCCGGCATCAAGCCGATCATCGGCGCCGACGTGCATCTGGCCGACGGCAACGAATCGGCCTCGCGCCTGACCCTGCTGTGCCGCGACCGCGGCGGCTATCTGAGCCTGTCGCGCCTGCTCAGCCGCGCCTGGATGGAAGGCCACCGCACCGAAGGCGTGGTGCTGCGCCCGGAATGGCTGCGCGAGGACAACGACGGCCTGTTCGCGCTCGCCGGCCGCAACAGCCTGGCCGCGCGTCTGGCCGCGAGCAACCGCGAAGAGCTCGCCCACGCCTGGCTGGTCGACTGGCAGGGCGTGTTCGGCGACCGCCTGCACCTGGAACTCACCCGCACCCAGCGCGACGGCGAAGACGCCTTCAACGCCTTCGCCCTGCAGGCCGCGAGCAAGCGCGGCCTGCCGGTGGTGGCCAGCAACGACGCGCGCTTCCTCGACCGCGACGGTTTCGAAGCGCACGAAGCGCGCGTGTGCATCGCCTCCGGCCGCGTGCTCGACGACCCCAAGCGCCCGCGCGACTACAGCGAAGAGCAATACCTCAAGACCGGCGAGGAAATGGCCGCGCTGTTCGCCGACGTGCCCGATGCGTTCGACAACGCGCTGGCGCTGGCCACGCGCTGCAACGTCGAGCTCAAGCTGGGCGAATACGCGCTGCCGGCGTTCCCCACGCCGAGCGACCACACCATCGAATCGTGGCTGCGCAGCCAGTCGCGCGAAGGCCTGGCCAAGCGCCTGGAAAAGAACCCGCTCGCGCCCGGCAAGACCCGCGAGGAGTACGAGCAGCGCCTGGAAATCGAGCTGGACGTCATCATCAAGATGGGCTTCCCCGGCTACTTCCTGATCGTGGCGGACTTCATCAACTGGGCCAAGGATCACGAGATCCCGGTCGGCCCGGGCCGCGGTTCCGGCGCCGGCTCGCTGGTGGCCTGGGCGCTGGGCATCACCGACCTGGACCCGCTGCCCTACGACCTGCTGTTCGAGCGGTTCCTGAACCCCGAACGCGTGTCGATGCCCGACTTCGACATCGACTTCTGCATGGACCGCCGCGACGAGGTCATCGACTACGTCGCGCGCAAGTACGGCCGCGACCGCGTCTCGCAGATCATCACCTACGGCACCATGGCGGCCAAGGCGGTGGTGCGCGACGCCGGCCGCGTGCTCGGCCACCCGTACGGCTTCGTCGACGGCATCGCCAAGCTGATCCCGATGACCCTGGGCATCTCGCTCGACGACGCGCTGGGCGAATCCGAAGCGGCGGCGAAAAATCCGGAACTGGCCTCGGCCGACCTGATCCAGCGCTACCGCAACGAAGACGACGTGCGCGACCTGCTCGACCTGGCGCGCAGCCTGGAAGACCTGACCCGCAACGCCGGCAAGCACGCCGGCGGCGTGGTGATCGCGCCCAGCCCGCTGTCGGACTTCTGCCCGCTGTTCGCCGAACACGACGGCGAAGGCCGCGGCCGCAACCCGGTGACCCAGTTCGACAAGGACGACGTCGAAGCCGTCGGCCTGGTCAAGTTCGACTTCCTCGGCCTGCGCACGCTGACGATCATCGATTGGGCGGTGCGCGCGATCAACAAGCGCCGCGCCAAGGAAGGACAAGACCCGCTCGACATCAACGCGCTGGAGCTGACCGACAAGCCCACCTACGAGCTGTTCGCGCGCGGCGACACCGTCGCGGTGTTCCAGTTCGAATCGCGCGGCATGCGCGAGCTGCTCAAGCGCGCCAAGCCCGACACCTTCGAAGACATCATCGCGCTGGCCGCATTGTTCCGTCCCGGCCCGCTGGGCTCGGGGATGGACAAGGACTGGGTCGACCGCAAGCACGGCAACGCCGAGGTCACCTATCCGCACGATTCGCTGGAAGCGGTGTTGTCTCCGACCTACGGCGTCATCGTCTACCAGGAACAGGTGATGCAGATCGCCCAGGTCCTGGCCGGCTACACCCTCGGCGGCGCCGACATGCTGCGCCGCGCGATGGGCAAGAAGAAGCCGGAGGAGATGGCCAAGGAGCGCGCCAAGTTCGAGGCCGGCTGCGCCGAGCGCAACATCCCGGCCAAGCAGGCCAGCCCGATCTTCGACCTGATGGAGAAGTTCGCCGAGTACGGCTTCAACAAGTCGCACTCGGCCGCGTACGCGCTGGTGGCGTACCAGACCGGCTGGCTCAAGCGCCACTACGGCGCCGAGTTCATGGCCGCGACCTGTTCGTCGGACATGGACAACACCGACAAGGTGGTCAACTTCCTCGACGAAGCGCGGGTCATGGGCATCACCGTGCTGCCGCCGCACGTCAACGAATCGGAGTACATGTTCGAGGCGATCGACGCCAACACCATCCGCTACGGCATCGGCGCGGTGAAGGGCGTCGGCCGCGGCGTGTGCGAGTCGATCGTGGAAGCGCGCCGCGCCGGCCCGTTCGCCGACCTGCTCGACTTCTGCAAGCGCGTGGACAGCGGCAAGCTCAACCGCCGCGCGCTTGAAGCGCTGACCCACGCCGGCGCGCTCGACGGCCTGGGCAAGAACCGCGCAAGCCTGATGCTGCAGCTGCCCGAAGTGCTCAAGGCCACCGACCAGATGGCCAAGGAGCGCGCCGCGGGCCAGGTCTCGCTGTTCGGCGGCTTCGAAGCCGCCGCGCCGGCGCTGCACCTGGACCTCAGCGAAACCAACGAGTGGCCGCTGGCGCAGATCCTGCACGGCGAACGCGAAACCCTCGGCCACTACCTCAGCGGCCATCCCTTCGATCCGTATCGCGAAGAGCTGCGCTCGCTGGTCGGCACCGACCTGGGCGAGCTCGAAGGCATCTGGGAAAAACGCCCGGAAAGCGCGCGCAGCGGCTGGCGCCCGGAGCTGGAAGTGATCGTGGCCGGGCAAGTGGTCGGCCTGCGCAAGAAGGGCGACAGCCAGATGTTCGTGCAGATCGAGGACGGCCGCGGCCGCCTGGAGTGCGCGTTCTTCTCCGAGACCTACAGCGAGTTCGCCTCGATGCTGGCGCGCGACCGCCTGCTGGTGATCCAGGGTGGCCTGCGCGAGGACGCCTTCAGCGGCGGCTTCGCCCTGCGCGCGGCGCGCTGCTGGGACTACAACGCGGTCTGCGCCAAGCACGCCCAGCGTCTGGCCCTGCGCCTGGACCTGCGCGTGCCCGGCGCCTGGCAACGCGTCGACGCCCTGCTGGCCAAGCAGCGCCCCGGCCCGACCCCGATCCGCCTGGACCTGTTGCGCGACGGCGCGGCCGGCATGCTCGACCTCAACGGCCCGCAATCGGTACGCATCGACGCCGAACTGACCGGCCTGCTGCGCGCCCAGCCGGGCGTGAAGGCGGTCAAGCTGACCCTGTCCAAGCCGTGGGCGCGCTCCGGCGGCGATTGATGGCGCACACGTGAGCGTGCGGAAATGAGAAGTGAGTAGAGGCGCCGCTGTGCCGTTCGTTGCCCGCGCCTGCCCGCTCACTTCTCAGTTTCCGTACCCGCCCCATGCCTATCGGTACGGTCCGGCCGCCTGAGCTAGACTGTGCCCCTCCTCGGCCCATGGCCCACGCATGAACCCGAACTACCTCGACTTCGAGCAGCCCATCGCCGACCTGGAAGCCAAGATCCAGGAGCTGCGCCATGCCAGCAGCGGTCCGGCGGTCGACATCGACGCCGAAATCCACGCCCTGCAGGACAAGCTGCGCCTGCGCACCGCGCAGATCTTCCGCGACCTCTCGTCCTGGCAGATCTCCCAGCTCGCCCGCCATCCGGCCCGGCCGTACACGCTGGATTACGTGCGGGTGATGTGCGACGAGTTCCAGGAACTGGCCGGCGACCGCGCCTTCGCCGACGACAACGCCATCGTCGGCGGCCTGGCCCGCATCGCCGGGCGCAGCGTGGTCGTGGTCGGCCACCAGAAGGGCCGCGACACCAAGAGCAAGATCAAGCGCAACTTCGGCATGCCGCGCCCGGAGGGCTACCGCAAAGCGCTGCGGCTGATGAAGCTGGCCGAGCGTTTCGGCCTGCCGCTGCTGACCTTCATCGACACCGCCGGCGCCTGGCCGGGCATCGACGCGGAAGAACGCGGCCAGTCCGAAGCCATCGCCCGCAACCTGATGGAGATGGCCGGGCTCAAGACCCCGGTGATCTGCACCGTGATCGGCGAAGGCGGCTCCGGCGGCGCGCTCGCCATCGGCGTGGGCGACCGCACCTTGATGCTCGAATACAGCACCTACTCGGTGATCACCCCGGAAGGCTGCGCCTCGATCCTGTGGAAGACCGCCGACAAGGCCAAGGAGGCGGCCGAACAGCTCAGCCTGACCGCCAAGCGCCTGCTCGAGCTGGGCCTGATCGACAAGATCGTGCGCGAGCCGATCGGCGGCGCGCACCGCAACCCCAAGCAAATGGCCACGCGTCTGAAGGCCGTGCTGATCAACGAACTCGACGCGCTGGAAGGCGTGCCGACCGACGAACTGCTGCAGCGCCGTTACGAGCGGCTGCGCGGTTACGGCGCGTACGAAGCCGCCTGAGGCCTGCGAGTTCCTGAGCCGCCTGGACGCGGCGCGACGATGGAGAGCCACGGATGGCGCTGGGAAACTTCCTGAAATGGGTGGGCGGCGGCCTCGTCGCCATCGTCGCGGCCTTGTGCCTGCTGGTGCAGGGCGCGTACTGGTACGGCGCCTCGATGCTGCCGCAACGTCTGCCGCAGCCCGGACGCGAGTACCCCGCCGCGGCGCGCGAACTGCTGTGGCGCACGCTGGGCGGCGGCGACGCCGCGATCTCGGCTCGACGGCTCAACGCCTTCAGCTATGCGGGATTGATCTTCGAAACCCTGTTCCTGTACCTGGATCGCCACGGCGAATCGATGCTGCCGGCCGCCGATCTGGGACTGGTCGAGCAGACCAGCTTTGCGGTCCGCGATGCGTTGGTGGAGATCAGGCGCGCACGAGTCGCGGCGCCCTCATCGACATCGACATCGGCAGGTTCGAATGCGGCGGCGCTGCAGCAAGTTAGCTACGACTACGGGTTCGAATCGATGGCGCTGTTCATCCGCGCCAGCCGCGAATGGCCGGCCGAGCGCATGGCCGACTTCGTGCTGGGCTCCGGCGACTACGGCCGCGACAGCGCCAGCCTGGAGCGAGCGGCGCAGGCCTATTTCGGCATAACCGTGGAACAGCTCACGCGCGAGGAACTGGCGATGCTGGTGCTGCTGCGCATCCATCTGGGCGGCCGCGATCCGCACTGCGCTCCCGAAGCGTTCCGCCTGGCGTATGCCGAGGCGACGCAAGGAATCGGCGATTCCAAGCTGCCCGCACTTTCGGCGCGAACGCTGGCGCGGCTCAAGCCCATCGCCTGCCCGCCCGACGCGTAAGCGCCTCCTCGCTGTCGGCTGTTCGCAACGCCCATCGGGTCGAAGGCGCGGAGAAAGCCGCCAGCCCGATGCTTCGCAGCGATGCCCTACCCGAGATTCCGGGAGACCGGCGGAAACTACGCCCGCCGGCTCCGGCTGCGCCGTTAGTGCTCCAACACGCTGACGCTGGTGTTGTAGACCGAATCGGCCGTCCACGGCGAGCGATTGCCCACGCCCAGCGTGAACTGCAAGCTCTTGCCGCGGATGTCGCCGAGGTCGAAGTAGCGCATCGGCACCAACGCGCCCGGACACCAACTGCGCGGGTTGCTGGTGTTGTTGTTGCGGAAGATGCCGGGGTTGCCGCGCGGGCTGTACTGCTCGTAGGTCGCGCAATCGATCTTGGTGCTGAAGGTGGCGAGCTGCGCGCCGTTGAACTTCACGCTGACGTTGGTGTTGGTGTACTCCTGCCCGCCCGAAGACGCGCCGTAGCCGGCGATGCTGACCGCCAGCGTGGCGATGCCGAGGTTGGCCGTGTGCGCGACGGTGCCGGTCGCGATCGTGTCGCTCTTCTCGGGCGAACGCGACAGCAGGCTCAGCACATCCGGGTCGGCGCCAGCGCTCAGCGACTTGCGCGACACCAGCGCCAGCGAATACTTGAACCCGACCTCGGCGATGGCCGGATCGGTGACGCCGTGGTTCTGGCAGGCGTCGTCGCCGTACTGCGGATTGGAGCCGCCGCTGATGCCGACCCAGATGTCGCGGTCCGGATTGGCCAGCGCCGCCGCATACGGGTCCATCGGCGCGTCGGGATACACGCGCGTGGCCTTGGCGCCCTGCCACATGTCGCTGAAGGGCGAAATGAAATCGGTGAAGGTGACCCGCGGCGTATCCACCGTCGGCGTCTGCCCCTTCGGCAGGCTGATGAAGAACGCCGAAGCGAAACGGTCGTAGGGATCGCACTGGGCGTGATAGGTGATGCGCAGCGCGACGTCGTCGCCGATCTTGGCCTTGTCCGCATCGCTGAGCTTGCGCGCGAACTCGGTGCCGCGCTTCCACATCAGCAGCCCGGCCGGCGGCGTGTAGGTGGTCGGCTCGGTGCTGCGGTAGATGCCGAACTGCGGGACCTGATCGAGCACCAGCACGACCTTCTCCGGCGCCGGCGCGGTGTCGTGCGCTTCGAATTCGTAGATGCGCGCGGCGCTGTCGCTGCCCTGGGTCGGCGTGGTGAGGTTGAGCCGCACGTAGCGCGCGGCGATCGCATTCACGCTGTGGGTGGTGACGTTGTCGGTGTTGTTGCTGACGGTGACCGCGGTCGTCCACGCCGAACCGTCGGCGGAGGTCTGGATGTTGAAGTTGCGGGTGTTGTACGCCGCCGGTTCGCCGCCGGCGCCGGCATGCTTGACCACGAAGCTGGCGATGCTCTTGCTCGCGCCCAGGTCGACCTGCAGCCACTTGCTCGAGGCCGACGAACAGAACTTGTCGGCGTTGCCGCCGGACACGCTGCCGTTGACCGCCTTGGCCGCGGTCTCGTTGGCGTTGCACGCGGCCGAGCCGGTGGCGGGCCGGTTCAAGGCGAGATTGGCCGCCGACGCGGCGCCGCTGAGGCCGAGCGCGACCAGACCCGCCGCGCAGGCGGCCCGTTGCGCTTGCTGCAGACACAGGATCGATCGCATGGTGACTCCCAAGGGCGTGAGGGTTGCAGGGCGCGCAGCGCGAACGCGTCGACGTTGCGCAGACAATGTCCGCTCGTCCAAAAAAAGCGGAAAAATCCAAAGACGCGTGTAGTGCGGAGCGTGGTTCGAAGGCTGCGGAACCGCGCTCGCGAGCTCAGCGCGATCCGCGTTGACGCATCTTCTCAAGCGCACAAGCCCAGGTCTTTCACCGTGCCAGCAAGAAAGCACCGGTGCCGTGTGATGTTTCGCACAGATCAAGACAAAAGCGCGTCGTTCACAAAACCACACGCGCGCAAGAACCACGCCCCCCCTGTAGGAGCGACGCAAGTCGCGACCGCGAAAACACGACCACCGCGCCAGCATCGCCCCAACTGCACAGTCGCCACCGCAGCTCGCGCCATTCCCAGAGCCGGCCCCGCAAGCGAAAAACCGAAGCACAAACAAAGAAAAACGCCGGACCCGAAGGCCCGGCGTTCGCATTCCCATCGTCGTCGTGCGCCGCCCAGTTCAAGGCGCGCCGGTCAGCTCCAAGCGCGCTGATACTGATCCGGCACGTGCGTACTCGCGCCCAGCTCGCGCGCGGCGCGATGCGGGAAGTACGGATCGCGCAGCAGCTCGCGCGCCAGCAGCACCACATCGGCCTCGCCTTCGGCGACGATGCTTTCGGCCCGCGCCGCGCGGGTGATCAATCCGACCGCGCCGGTGGCGATGCCGGCCTCGCGGCGGATGCGCGCGGAGAACGGCACCTGATAGCCCGGCTCGTCGCCGGGAATGCGCGCGTTCGGCACCAGTCCGCCGCTGGACACGTCGATCAAATCCACGCCCAGCTCCTTGACCATGCGCGCCAGCGCTACGCTCTGCTCGATGTCCCAACCGCCTTCGGCCCAATCGGTGGCGGAGATGCGCAACCACAGCGGCAAGCGCTCCGGCCACACCTCGCGCACCGCCGCCAGCACTTCGCGCAGCAGACGGGTGCGGTTTTCGAAGCTGCCGCCGTAGCGATCCTCGCGCCGGTTCGACAGCGGCGACAGGAACTGGTGCAGCAGGTAGCCGTGCGCGGCGTGGATCTCGACCAACTGGAAACACGAATCCAGCGCGCGCTGCGCGGCGGCGGCGAAATCGTCGACGACGGTGCGGATCTCGATCGGCTGCAACTCGCGCGGTTGCGGCGCGCCGTCGCGGAACGGCAGCGGCGAAGGCGCCACCGGCGTCCAGCCGCCGTCTTCGGCGCGCACCGGCTGGCCGCCCAGCCACGGCGCGGCGACGCTGGCCTTGCGCCCGGCGTGGGCCAACTGCACGCCCACCGCTGCCTCGCGCGAACGCAGGAAGCAGGTGATGCGGTGCCAGGCCTCGGCTTGCGAGGCGTTCCACAAGCCGGTGTCGGCCGCGGAGATGCGGCCCTCCGGCGACACCGCGCAGGCTTCGGTCAGCACCAGCCCGGCACCGCCGACCGCGCGGCTGCCCAGATGGACGAAATGCCAGTTGTTGGGCAAGCCGTCGCTGGCCGAGTACTGGCACATCGGCGAGACCGCGATGCGGTTGCGCAAGGTCAACGAGCGTTGCGACAGCGGAGCGAAAAGCCGGGACACGACGGGATTCTCTTGGTAGGGATCTGCGGATCAAGGTATAGGCGGCCCCCGGCCGGGGCAGCATCACGCATGGGTTGCTGCGTCCCGTTGCCGTGGCACCATGCGCGCATGCACGCATCCCCCGCCGAGGCGATCCCCGCCGCGCTCGCCGCCCTGCCGGCGGCGCCGCTGTGCGTGGGCTACAGCGGCGGCCTGGATTCCAGCGTGCTGCTGCACGCCCTGGCGGCGTCGCCGGCCGCGCGCGAACGCGGGCTGCGCGCCTGGCACGTGCACCACGGCCTGCACCCCGACGCCGACGCCTGGGCCGCGCATTGCGCGCAGGTTTGCGCCGGCTACGGCCTGGAACTGACCGTTTCGCGGGTGTCGGTTGCGCGCGACGGCGGCGACGGCCCCGAAGCCGCCGCACGCGCCGCACGTCATGCCGCCTTCGCCGCCGGCCTGGGCGCGGGCGAAGCGCTGGCGCTGGCGCACCATCGCGACGATCAGGCCGAAACCCTGCTGCTGCGGCTGCTGCGCGGCTCCGGCCCCGACGGCCTGGCGGCGATGCGCGAGTGGCGCGACTGCGGCCGCGGCCGGCTGTGGCGGCCGCTGCTGGCGCTGCCGCGTGCGGCGCTGGAGGCGTATGCGCGCGAACACACGCTGCGTTGGATCGACGATCCCGGCAACGACGAAGAACGCTACGACCGCAACTTCCTCCGCCACCGCGCGCTGCCGCTGCTGCGCGAGCGCTGGCCGCAGGCGTCCGCCGCGCTCGCGCAATCGGCGCGCCTGCAGGAAGAAGCGGCCGGATTGCTCGACAGCGAAGACGCGGCCGCGTTGGCGCAGGTGCGCAGCCTGGATCCGCAGGCGCTCTCGCGCAGCGGCCTGCGCGCGCTGGCGCCGGCGCGGCGCGCGCGCGTGCTGCGGCGCTGGATCGCCGCGCTGGCGCTGCCGCCGCTGCCGGCGCAGGGCGTGGCGCGGATCGAGCGCGAGCTGTTGCCGGCGCGCGCCGACGCGCAAGCGCAGTTCGCCTGGAACGGCGCGGTGGTGCGCGCCTGGCGCGATGTGCTGTACGCGCAACATCTGCGCCCGCCGCTGCCGCACGACTGGCGCACCGGCTGGGACGGCCGCGCGCCGCTGGCGCTGCCCGGCGGCGGCCGCTGGCGGCTCGACGGCGCCGCGGGATTCGACGCGCCGCTGATCGCGCACGCGCGCGCCGGCGGCGAGCGCATCGCCCTGCCCGGACGCGCGCATCGCCACAGCCTCAAGCACGCGCTGCAGGCGCTGGGCGTGCCGCCGTGGGAGCGCGAGCGCCTGCCGCTGCTGGCCGACGCCGACGGCGAGGTGTGGGCGGCCGGCGATCTGTTGTATTCGGCGCGCATGGATGCGTGGTTGCGCGAGCGCGGGGCGCGGTTGGAGTGGGTGGCGTAGCCCGATGAGCTTGCGTCGTTGGTGCGCTGGCGCGGTCGCGGCTTGCGCCGCTCCTACAGGGCGAGTCCGAAACCGCGCTATCGCCCTGTAGGAGCGGCGCAAGCCGCGACCGCGAACCCACGCCATCCGGCGCAACTGTCGCAACCGCGACGCCCAGTCGCACGCCCTTCACCCCGCGCGCATTGACCCCGCCCGGCCCCCGGCTCACACTTTCCCCATGCCCCGCAAAACCACCACCGAAGCCTCGCCGGTCGCCGATTTCGAGCAGTCGCTGGACGCGCTCGAGCAACTGGTCGAGAAGATGGAACACGGCGAAATGAGCCTGGAGGAGTCGCTGGCCGCTTACGAGCGCGGCGTCGGCCTCTATCGCCGCTGCCAGAGCGCGCTGGAACAGGCCGAGCTGCGCGTGCGCCTGCTCACCGATCCGCAGGATCCGGCCAGCGCCGAACCTTTCGGCAATGCCGGCCCGCCGGGCAGCGATGTCGATGCCTGAACCCCGCGCTGCCGCCCAGGCCCGCGCCGAGTCCTCCGGCTCCGCCTTGGCCGGCTTCGATGCGCGCGCGCTCGACGGCGTGATCGCCGGCTGGCGCGAACGCGCCGATGCCGCCCTGGTCCGCGCCCTGCCCGATTCCGAAACCGAACCGCGCCGCCTGCACCAGGCCATGCGCCACGCCGTGCTGCTCGGCGGCAAGCGCATGCGTCCGCTGCTGGTCTACGCCAGCGGCGCGCTGTTCGAAGTCGCGCCGTCGGTGCTCGACGCGCCGGCCGCGGCGGTCGAACTGATCCACGCCTATTCGCTGGTCCACGACGACCTGCCGGCGATGGACGACGACGCCCTACGCCGCGGCCAGCCGACCGTGCATGTGGCCTTCGACGAGGCCACTGCGATCCTCGCCGGCGATGCATTGCAATCGCTGGCCTTCGCCGTACTCGCCGACACCGACACCTTGGACGCGATCCGCGTCGACCTGCTGCGCACCCTGGCCCAGGCCGCCGGCGTGGCCGGCATGTGCGGCGGCCAGGCGCTGGACATCGACGCCACCGGCGCCGGCGTGCAGCTGAGCCTGCCGGCGCTGGAGCGGCTGCATTCGCTCAAGACCGGCGCGCTGATCCGCGCCAGCGTGCGCATGGGCGCGCTGTGCGGCGGCGCCGACACGGCCGCGCTGGCGGCGCTGGACCGCTACGCGCGCGCGCTCGGGCTGGCGTTCCAGGTACGCGACGACATCCTCGACATCGAAGGCGACAGCCAGACCCTGGGCAAGACCGCCGGCAAGGACCTGGCCCAGGACAAGTCGACCTTCCCCGCCCTGATCGGCCTGGACGCCTCGCGCGCGCGCCTGGACGAGCTCGGCGCGGCGATGCGCGAAGCGCTGGAGCCGTTCGGCCCGCGCGCCGCGGCGCTGCACGCGCTGGGGCGGCTGGCGATCGAGCGCGATCGCTGAGACCCGCCAGGCGCTCAGGAGACCGGTCTTGCTGGCGTTGATCCGCGAAATATCGGCCTACACCGCTCCCGACCAATTGCTCGGCCTCTTCACCACCGCCGAACGGGCGGCTCAGGCGCGCGACGAGTATCTGGCCGACGTCGCCCGGCACGATCCCTGGCGCGAGCAGGCCTATCACCACAACGTCGATCCGGCCTTGGACCTGCGCACCGTGCCGGTCGAGGACCGGCGTCGCGACCGCGGCGGCGATACGGTGTATGCGCTGGCCGAGTTCGAAGAAGCCTTCGGCCAGATTTACATCGTTTTCTCCGCGGTGTTCGACGATCTGGCCGAGGCCGAAGCCGCGGGCGCCGCGCTCGAACAGCGCGAGCATTCGTGCGTGTACTACACGCAGGTCGCGACCGTGCCGCTGGACGGCTACCGCTGGCGGATCGAGTCGCCGGACGACGATCTGTGGAAGTGATCCGACGGCTCCGCGCCGCGGCCCCAGCGGAAACGGGCCGAAGCCCGACTTAGAACGCGCCCAAAGAAAAAGCGGGCAAAGCCCGCCTCGCGATCGCGCACAAGAAAAAAGGCGGGCCGAAGCCCGCCTTTTCCGTGTCGGCGCCGGTCGTGCCGGCGTCGCGCGCTTACTTCACCAGACGCAGGGTGAAGGGGTAGCGGTAGCTCTCGCCCTTGTTGGCGGCCAGCGCGGCGATGATGCTCAGCACCAGCCAGGCGATGCCGACGACGATCATGACCAGCACGCCGATCAGCACCAGGGTCAGGATGCCGCCGACGATCATCGCGATCAGCACGGTGATGTTGAAGTTCAGCGCTTCCTTGCCCTGGTCGGCGACGAAGGGCATGGTGTCCTTCTTCATCAGCCACACCACCAGCGGGCCGAGGATGGTGCCGAAGGGAACGATCAAACCGACCAGCGTGCTCAGATGAGCCAGCATGCCCCAAGTCTTCTCGTCCTGACTGATATCGTTCATTACGCTTCCCCTACGTGTTTGGATGGAGTGGTGGTTCGAAGTTTCCCGCGGCCGCGCCCCGGTCCCCTTGGCGGGCATCATAAACCTTTATTCATCACAGATTAACCACGCCGGCGCGCAAGTTTCGCACGCAGCGGCGCAACGCAAAGCCGCGCGGCGGGCGGCCACACGGCGGCGGATGGATGCAAATCGAGCGCGCGGCCGGCACGCAACGCAATTGGAGCGGACGCCAACAGGTTTTCCGCGCGGGAAAGCTCCCGCGCCTCGCAGCGCGCACGCCTCAGGGGCGCGCGCCCACCGACGACGCCGGCCGGCTCAGGCCCGGCGCCAGCTCCGCAGCGGCGGCAGCGCGCGGCTGTCGGGAAACACCCGGCTTTCCACCGCCGCTTCGGCCAGGCCCAGGTGCTCGCTCAGCACGCTCTTGAACACCGCGCGCAGGTCGGTGGTGGCGCGCAGGTCGCGGCCCTCGTTGAGCTGGGACGGCCCCAGCCCCGGCCAGTCGCCGCCGATGCGGCCGCCGCGCACCGCGCCGCCGCACAGCAGGGCCATGCCGCCGGTGCCGTGGTCGGTGCCCTCGGTGCCGTTGAGCGCGGCGGTGCGGCCGAATTCGGTCACCACCGCCACCACCGTGCGCGGCCACAGCGCGCCGAAGCCGTCGCGCGCGGCGGCCAGGCCCTGGTCGAGTTCGGCCAGCTTGCGCTGCAGTTGCGGCGCCTGGTTGCGGTGGCTGTCCCAGCCGCTGTCCTCGACGAAGCCGATGCGCGGGCCGTCGGCCGCGCCCATGCGCTGCGCCGCCACCCGCATCGCCTCGGGCAGGGCGAACGCGCCCTTGCCGTCGCGCTGCATGCCGGCGCTGGCGGCGGAGCGTTCGAAGGTTTCGCTCAGGCGCGCGTCGGCCGCGTACAGCGGCTGTAGCTGCTGCAGCAACTGCGGGTCGACCGGACGCGGCAGCGGCGGCCACCAGTTGCTGGCGCGGTCGCTGCCGCGCATCGCCAGCGGCATCACCGCGGCCACCGCCAGCGCCGACTCGCTCGGCATCGCCCGCACGCAGCGGCCGAGCCAGCCGTCGCGCGCGCCGTTGGGCGTGGCGGTGCCGTTCTCCAGGCAATCCTGGGCGTCGAAATGCGAGCGCTGCCGGTACGGCGGCGCCACCGCCACCAGCGGCAGCAACTGCCCGGCGCGGTACATCGCCGCCGACTGCTGCATCGCCGGATGCAGGCCGAACAGGCCGTCGATGCGGATCGGATCGGCGACCGCGCCGTCGCGGCGCAGCGTCGCGTACGCCGGTTCGGCATAAGGCGGCAGCAGGTGCAGGCCGTCGAGGCCGCCGCGCAGCAGCACCAGCAGGAAGCGGGTGTCGGCGCCGCCGGCCGCGGCGGTGATGCGCGGAAACAGGGTCAGCAGCGCGCTGGCGCCGAACCCGGCCAGCAGGCCGCGGCGCTGGCGCTCGAGCGCGCTCATCGCGGCGCTGGGATCGTTGGCATCGCGTCCCATCTCACACCCTCCACTGGAACGCGGGGCTGGCGAACAGCAGCGAGTAGCCGTCGCTGGCCGAACCGGCGCGACGCAGGCCGAGGGCGAAATCGCCGCTCACCGCCTGGCTGCCGAGCACTTCGAGCGCGCGCTGATACGGGGTGACGCTGCCCGAATCCACCCGTGCGGCGAACATCTGCGCGGCCTGGATGCGCTTGAACAAGCCGTCGGGGCTGCTCCAGTCGGCCGCGGTGTCGGGAAAGCCGGCCGGCGAGCGCGGGGTGAACACCGGTTGGCCGAGGCTGGCGAGCAAGCCGACCAGCGCGCGCGCCTGATCGTCCACCGCCAGTTCGCCGGCGCGCAGCGCCGAGATCACGAAATCGTTGGGCGTCTTGAACTTGCGCGCGTCCGCCGACCACGCCTGCTCGCTGTCGATCAGCGCGCGGTACAGCGCACGCAGGTCGCCGTCTTCGCGCAGGTAGGCCTGGGCCATGCGTTCCACCAGCGCCGGCGGCGGCTGGTCGGCGACGAAGTGGCGGGCCAGCTTGAAGCTCAGATGATGCGCGGTCGCCGGATGCCGGGCGAGGTCGGCCAGCACCGCGCGGCCTTGCTCTTGCCCGCCTTCGGCGTACTGACGGCCGAGCACGCGGCGCGCGCCGGGCTCGTGCGCGTTGGCGCGGAACACGAACGGCTGCGCGGCGTCTTCGTCGCGCGGGCCGGGCGTGCTCCAGCCGGTGATCGCGCGCGCCAGTTCGATCACATCGTCCTGGCGATAGCCACCGTCGACGCCGAGCGTGTGCAGCTCCAGGATCTCGCGCGCCAGGTTCTCGTTGAGCCCGCGCTTCTCGCGCCCGAGCTTCTGCGCGCGCATCGCCGCGCGCGAGTCGTCGCCGATCGAGGCGGCGTTGTCGAGATAGCGCAGCATCGCCGGATGGCTTTCCACCGCCAGCAGCATGTCCTGGAAACGGCCGAGCACGTGCGGGCGGATCGCTTCGCGCTCCATCGAGCCGGCGTACAGACGCGCGTTGCCCTTGTCGATGGAGACGGCGAAGTGGTTCGACCAGAACTGGGTCAGGCGCTCGACGAAGGGCGCATCGGTGTCGGCGGCGTGGCGGTAGCGCGCGGCGAATTCGGCCAGCTGCTGGCGGCGCAGTTCGCGGCGCAGGTTGTCGGCCGGATCGGCGGCGCCGCGTGGCGCGGACGGGGTTTCGGCTGCGGCGGCGAAGCGGGCGCGGCGGCGGATGCGGGCGTCTGCGGCGGGCGTGGCCATGCTCGTCGCTTCGGCCATCGTCGAAGCCTCGGCCGGCATCGCGGCGCCGGCTGCCGCGTCGGGCGACATCGCCGCGCCCTCGCCGGCCGCCGGCGCGGCCTGGCCGCGCGGCGCGCGTTCGGCGCGGTTGAGCTGCTGCTGGCGATACTCCAGGCGCATGGTCTCCAGGCTGCCGGGCAGCGCGGCGAACGCATCGAGCGTCGGCGGACGGCGCAACTGCGCGAGCAACTGCTCGCGCCCATCGCTGCCGCCGCGCTCCAGCTCGCCCGGGCGCGCGCCCAGTCCGAAACGGTTGGCGGCCGTGGCCTTGCTCGCGCTCATCGGGGTTCCCGGCGGTGGACTAGTCGCTGGGAACGGCTGCGGGGGCGTGGCGTTGACAGGCGGGAGGCCTGTTCAGCGGGGACGGCGGTGTCGCGATGGCGACGGGCGCGGCGGATGCGGCGCGAACGCAGGGGCGAAGCGGTGGAGCGGCGTCGCGATGAAGCCCTGGATGCCCGCCTTCGCGGGCATGACGGCAAGTGGGTTTCGCGGCAAGTCGGTTTCGCCGCGCCTCTACAAGTCGTCATCCCCGCGAAGGCGGGGATCCAAACACTTCAGAGTCCTGCCTCGATGGAGCCCTGGATGCCCGCCTTCGCGGGCATGACGGTGGGTGGGTTTCGCCGCTAGTCGGTTTCGCCGCGCTTCTCCAAGTCGTCATCCCCGCGAACGCGGGGATCCAGAGACTTCAGAGCCATGCCTCAATGAAGCCCTGGATGCCCGCCTTCGCGGGCATGACGGCAGGTGGGTGTCGCGGCAAGTAGGTTCCGCCGACCTCTCCAAGTCGTCATCCCCGCGAAGGCGGGGATCCAGAGACTTCAGAGCCATACCGCGATGCCCCCTGGATGCCCGCCTTCGCGGGCATGACGGTAGGTGGGTTGCGCGGCAAGTCGGTTCCGCCGCGCGTCTCCAAGTCGTCATCCCCGCGAAGGCGGGGATCCAGAGACTTCAGAGTCATGCATCGATGAAGCCCTGGATGCCCGCCTTCGCGGGCATGACGGTGGGTGGGTTTCGCCGCTAGTCGGTTTCGCCGCGCCTCTCCAAGTCGTCATCCCCGCGAACGCGGGGATCCAGAGACTTCAGAGCCATGCCGCGATGAAGCCCTGGATGCCCGCCTTCGCGGGCACGACGATGCGAGAGTTCGCGTGCAAGACAGCGAACAACGTCCGCGACAGGTCGCCCTGTCGCCGCCGCTCACTCCCCCGCCACCATCATCTTGCCCACCAGGATCGAGCCGGTGCGCACGTGCGAGCGCAGGTCCACATCGTTGCCGATCGCTTCGAAGCTCTCGAACATGCGCCGCAGGTTGCCGGCGATGGTGATGCCGTCGACCGGGTACTGGATTTCGCCGTTCTCGACCCAGAACCCGGCCGCGCCGCGCGAGTAGTCGCCGGTGACGGCGTTGACGCCCTGCCCCATCAGTTCGGTGACCAGCAGGCCGCGGCCCATCTGCCGCAGCAGCGAGGCGAAGTCGCCGGCGTTGGCGGCGACTTCCAGGTTGTGCACGCCGCCGGCGTTGCCGGTGCTGTGCAGGCCGAGCTTGCGCGCCGAGTAGCTGCCGAGCACGTAACGCTGCAGCACGCCGCCTTCGACCAGCATCGATTCGTGCGTGGCCACGCCTTCGCCGTCGTAGGCGGTCGAGCGCAGGCCGCGCATCACGAACGGGTTTTCGCGCACCGAAAACCACTCGGGGAACAGTTTTTGTCCGGCGCTGTCGAGCAGGAAGCTGGCGCGCCGGTACAGCGCGCCGCCGCTGACTCCGGCGATCAAGTGGCCGATCAGCGAGCGCGCGCTTTCGGCCGCGAACAGGACCGGATACTCGCCGGTGGCGAGCTGGCGCGGCGCCAGCCGCGCGACCGTGCGCTCGCCGGCCTGGCGCCCGACGGAGGCGGCCGATTCCATGTCGTCGGCGGACAGGCCCAGGGTGTACCAGCCGTCGCGCTGCATCGCCTCGCCGCGACCGGCGATCAACGCGCAGCTCAGGCTGTGCTGGGTGCTGCGTTCGCGGCCGAGGAAGCCGTGCGAGTTGGCGTACACCGCCAGGCTGGCGCCTGTGCCGACCGAGGCGCCGTCGGAATTCTCGATGCGCGGATCGAACGCGCGCCCGGCCGCTTCGCTGGCCAGGGCCAGTTCGATCGCCCGGTCGGCATCGATGTACCACGGATGCCAGGTGTCGAAATCGCGATCGCCGCGCGCCATCAGCTCGGCGTCGGCGAGGCCGGCGGCGGGGTCGTCCTCGGTGTAGCGGGCGATCGCGCAGGCCTGCTCGACCGTGGATTCCAGGCTTTCCTCGCGCAGGTCCGCGGTGCTGGCGCTGCCCTTGCGCTGGCCGAAATAGACGGTGACGCCGATGCCGCGGTCGCGGGTGGATTCCACCGTCTCGACCTCGCCCATGCGCACGTTGACGTTGAGGCCGGCGTCTTCCGAGCACGAGACCTCGGCCTGGCTCGCCCCGCGCGCGCGCGCGGCGGCCAGCAGGCGCTGGGACAGCTCGGCCAGCGCGTCCAGGCGCGCGTCCGGGTCGGCGAAGGTGTGGGCGGCGGCGGAGGTGAGGGCTTGCGCGTTCAATGGCTTATCCTAGGCAGTGGCGGCGCCGTGGGCGCCGCCGTCGTAACGTTCAGTTTATCGAGGGAAGTGCGATGCGCGGCAGAGACGAAGACACCGGCGAATTTTTCAGCCCCAGCCGCAGCCAGAACCGGCGCGAGGCGCTGGAGGTGCTGGCGCTGGCGGAAAAACTGGTCGCGCTGAGCGAGCCCCAGCTGGCCAAGCTGCCGGTGCCCGAGGCGTTGCTGCCGCACATCCGCGAGACCAAGCGCATCACCGCCCACGTCGCCCACAAGCGCCAGTTGGCGTTTCTGGCCAAGCAGATGCGGCGCGAAGACGAAGAAGCGCTGGAGCGGCTGCGCGACGCGATGGACGAAAAAGGCGACGCGGCGCGGCGCGAGGTCGCGGCGATGCACCGGGTCGAGCAATGGCGCGAACGCCTGCTCGACGACGGCGACGCCGCGCTGGCCGAGCTGCTCGACGAATATCCGCACGCCGACCGCCAGCGCATGCGCCAGCTGGTGCGCAACACGCTCGACGAGCGCAAGCGCAACAAGCCGCCGCACGCGTTCCGCGAGCTGTACCGCGAGTTGCGCGCGGCGATCCTCGGCGCCGCCGAGGGCGACGCCGATGCGGACGAAAACAGCGACAGCGAAGACGGCTCGCCCGAGCGCGACTGAACCGCGGCACCCGCGCGCGCCATGACCATCGACGAGCGATTGCTGCGCATCGAGACCTGGCGGACGCGCTTCATCGCGCAAGGCATCGACGCCATCGACGCCTTCGCGCTCGAGTATCCGACGGCGGACAAACGCGAACTCAAGCGGCTGGTGCAGCAGGCGCAGGCGATAAGCCATCGCCACGGCACCGCGCGCCGGCTGCTGCGCTATCTGCGCGCGCTCGACGACGCGCGCTGAGCCGCAGCAAAGGCGTCACGACTGGGTGCCGCCTACGGTCAGCCCGTCGATCAGCAGCGAGGGCTGGCCGACGCCGACCGGAACGCTCTGCCCGTCCTTGCCGCACACGCCCACGCCTTCGTCCAGGGCCAGGTCATGGCCGATCATGCTGACCTTGCGCATGGTCTCCGGGCCGTTGCCGATCAGGGTCGCGCCCTTGACCGGCGCGGTGATCTTGCCGTCTTCGATCAGATAGGCCTCGGTCGCCGAGAACACGTACTTGCCGCTGGTGATGTCGACCTGGCCGCCGCCGAAGTTGACCGCGTACAGGCCCTTCTTGACCGAGCGGATCATCTCTTCGGGATCGTGCGTGCCGGCCAGCATGTAGGTGTTGGTCATGCGCGGCATCGGCAGGTGGGCGAAGGATTCGCGGCGGCCGTTGCCGGTCGGCGCCATGCCCATCAGGCGGGCGTTGAGGGTGTCCTGCATGTAGCCGACCAGCACGCCGTCTTCGATCAGCGTGGTGCAGTTGGTCGGGGTGCCTTCGTCGTCGACGTTGAGCGAGCCGCGGCGGCCTTCCAGGGTGCCGTCGTCGACGATGGTCACGCCCGGGGCGGCGACGCGCTGGCCCAGGCGGCCGGCGTAGGTGGAGGTGCCCTTGCGGTTGAAGTCGCCTTCCAGGCCGTGGCCGACCGCCTCGTGCAGCAGCACGCCGGGCCAGCCCGAGCCGAGCACCACCGGCATCACGCCGGCGGGCGCGTCGACCGCGTCCAGGTTCACCAGCGCCTGGCGCAGCGCTTCGCGCGCGAAGCGCTCGGGCTTGCCGCCGTCGAGCAGTTCGGCGTAGCTGTAGCGGCCGCCGCCGCCGGCGTAGCCGCTCTCGCGGCGGCCGTTGTGTTCGACGATGACCTGCACGTTCAAGCGCACCAGCGGGCGCACGTCGGCGGCGAGCACGCCGTCGCTGCGCGCCACCAGCACGGTATCGAGCACGCCGTTGAGGCTGACCACGACCTGGCGCACGCGCGGGTCGGCGGCGCGCAGCAACTGGTCGAGCTTGCGCAGCGCGTCGACCTTGGCCTCGTTGGAGACCGAATCGATCGGATCCTCGCTGCGGTACAGCGAGCGGCCGCCGCCGCGCACCAGCGCGCGCGGCGTGTGCGCGTCGCCGTCGCGGGCGATCGCGCGCGCCGACTTGGCCGCGCCGAGCAGCGCCTCGCTGTTGATTTCGTCGGAATAGGCGAAGCCGGTCTTCTCGCCGCTGATCGCGCGCACGCCGACGCCTTGCTCGATCGAATGGCCGCCGTCCTTGACGATGCCGTCCTCGACCGTCCAGCTCTCGCGGCGCGAGTGCTGGAAATACAGGTCGCCGAAATCGATGCCCGGCCCCAGCAGGGTGCCGAAGCTGCGCTCCAGGCCGCTGGCGTCGAGCCCGGCGGGCAGGAGGAGGCGGGATTCGGCGATCTGGATCGGCAGGGTCATGAGCGAACCGTGTAGGCGGGGAAAGGGCATCTTAGGCGTCCGCGGCGCCACTGTGGCGGCGCGGGCGCGGGACTGGGACAAGACACTAGATAGTGGCGCTTGGGCGCAGATCAATGTGAGAGGGGCTTTCGGCGTTGCCTCTTTCCGTCCGGATCGCCGCGATCTGCGACCAGAGCGTCGGGCCTGAAGGCCCTCCCACAATCGCATTGCAGCGTCGCCGGGCTTTTGTGGGAGGGGCTTTCAGCCCCGACGCTTTCCGCCCGGATCGCGGCGATCTGCGACCAGAGCGTCGGGCCTGAAGGCCCTCCCACAATCGCACTGCAGCGCCGCCGGGCTTTTGTGGGAGGAGTTTCAGCCCCGACGCTTTCCATTCGGATCGCTGCGATCTGCGACAAGAGCATCGGGCCTGAAGGCCCTCCCACAATTGCATTGCAGCGTCGCCGGGCTTTTGTGGGAGGGGCTTCAGCCCCGACGCTTTCCATTCGGATCGCTGCGATCTGCGACAAGAGCATCGGGCCTGAAGGCCCTCCCACAATTGCATTGCAGCGTCGCCGGGCTTTTGTGGGAGGGGCTTCAGCCCCGACGCTTTCCATTCGGATCGCTGCGATCTGCGACAAGAGCATCGGGCCTGAAGGCCCTCCCACAATTGCATTGCAGCGTCGCCGGGCTTTTGTGGGAGGGGCTTCAGCCCCGACGCTTTCCGCCCGGATCGCCGCGCTGCGGGTCCAACGCACCCAGCCAGAGGTCTCGCCCCGGCGACGCCCTAGCCCGCCGGCAGCGCCCTAACCCGCCGGCGGCGCCGGCTTGCCGGCCGCGCGGGTCTGCTCGCGCGTCACCACTTCGACCTTGGGCTCCTTCCACGGCCCGGTCACCCGGTAGGTGCGCGAGGTCAGGCTGCCCAGCGGCTTTTGCAGCACCGCGTTGGCGGCCGCGCCGATCGCCGCGCCGACCGGGCCGGCGGCGAGCGCGCCGACCGCGGTCAGCACGTTGGCGGCCTTGGGCCGCACTTCGATGGTCTGGTCGTAGCTCTGCGCGCGCAGGTCGGCGGCGCCGCGGATGGCGATGCTCGCGGCCGGGCCGTCGATGCTCAGATCGTCGCTGCGCGCGCTGCCGTTGCCGAAGCGCACGGTGCCGCCGACCCGGTCGAAGGCGAAGCCCTTGGAGAACAGGTCGCGGAAGTCCAGGGTCAGCCGGCGCGGCAGTTGGGCCACGCTGAGCAGGCCGAGCATGCGCCCGGCGCCGGGTTCGATCTCGATCAGGCGGCCGTCGCGCACGTCCAGGTTGAGCGTGCCTTCGAGCGAGCCCAGCGCCATCCCGGCCGGCGCGCCCGGCCAGCCCGCATCGAGCCGCGCCTTGCCCTTGCCGCCGCCGATCTGGCCGCCGAAGCCGAAGCCGGTCATCAGCGCGCCGACGTCGCCGCTGTCCACGGTCGCGCTCAGGTGGGTGCGCGCGGCGGCGCCGCGGCCGGTCCAGTCGCCGCTGAGGTCGATGGATTGCTTGTCGCCGCGGGTGCTGATCTGGTCGATGCGCATGCCGGCCGGCGTCGGCCGGGTGCGTATCGTGGCGCTGCCGAGCGCGGCGCTGCCGAAGCGCAGGTCGGCGATGTCGAGGGTCAGCGCCGGAATCTTGGCCGGATCCATCGACGCATCGGCCGGCTTGGGCGCGGCCTGTGCGGCGTTGGCCGCGGCCGCATGTCCGCCGTTGCCGGCACTGCCGGCATTGCCGCTGGCGGTCGCGCCCGCGCCCACCGCGCTCCAGTGCACGCGCGCGAGCTTGCCGGCGATGGCGCCGCCTTCGCCGCCGGGAATCATCACCGCGCCCTCCAGCGCCGCGCCTTCGGCGCGCACCGCAGTCGCGCCGCGCGCGGCCGGCACCACCACCAGGCGGGTGTTGGGGAACACGCCGCCGAGCAGTTGCAGGCGCTGCGCGGTCACGTCGACGCGCTGCAACGGCAGGCTGTCGTCGGAACCGTCGCCGTGGGCGAGCGCGATCCAGTCGATCGCCTCCAGCACGTCGACCCGGCCGCTGACCGCCAGGCCGCTGGCCGGCGGCAGCTCGTCGACCCGGTTGGCGCCGAACACCGCGCGCACGCCGGTCTTGCCGTTGCTGTTGCGCGCGCGCAGCGCCAGGGTGTTGCCCAGAGCCACGCGCACATCGCCGCTGCCCAGCGGCAGCGGGGTTTCCACGCTGGTCTGCAGCGACGTGGCCGCGGCCTTGTTGAGCGGCGGCGGCAAGGTCAATGCCGTGCCGACCAGATTCGACTGCAGGCTCAGCATCGTCGGCGCCGCCGTTGCCGGCTTGCCCGGCGCGGCCGGCGCGCTCTTGGGAATCGAGATGCCCACCGTCCACAGCGAGCGCCCGTCCAGATACTCCTTGAGCCAGGCCAGATCGTCCGGCCCGCGCACGATCAGCTCGTCGGCGCCCGAGATCGCGTCCAGCCCGGCCTCGAACGCGTTGGCCTTGTCGCGCACGTAGTCTTCGCCGGCGCGCAGCGACAGCTTGCCCGGCGCGCCGTCGTGCAGCACCGCCAGATCCTCGGCGCGGAAACCGCTGCGGCCGAATTCGGCGTGGCCGCGCACCTGTTCGAACGCGACCTTCCAGCGCGGATCGGCGAGCTTGGCGTCGGTCAATTCGATCCCGCCGTTGAGCGTGGTGCGCCCGCCCTCGCGCAGCGCCAGCTGCATGTCGAAGGCGACCGCGGCCGGGCCGCTGGCGCGCAGGTTGTCGAGGGTGTCGGCGTGTTCCTTGTGCAGCGGGCTCTGCCGCAGCAAGTTCAACAGTTGCCCGGCTTCCGCCGAGGTATCGGCTTTCACGTACAGCACGCCGTCGTGATAGCTCTCGATCCCGGCCTGCACCTTGCGCACGCCGACGCCGGCGATCTTGCCGCCGCCCTCGACGCTGAAGCCGTCGCCGACGAAGGCGATGTCGGCGTCGAGCGCTTCCACCGCCGGCCAATCGGGCTGGAACTTCACCGTCGCCGCGCGCAGCTTGCCGCCGGCGTGGAACAGGCCGTTGTTGCGGTTGAACGGCCAATCGTCGAGATCGCCGGACACCACCGCGTGCCCATCGACCAAAGTGCCGGCGACCAAGCCGTTGTCGAGCCAGTTCAACAAACGCTGCGACATCTGGCTGCGCACCCAGAAGCCTTTCGCGGTCGGCAGCTTGATCGGGTCCAGGTCGGCGGCGATGTCGATCCACGGCCGCGAGCCGTCGCCCTGCCACCACATCCCGCCGCGCGCGCGCAAACCGACATCGCCGTCGATGCGCAACGCGGTGGTGCCGATGCGCCAGCCGCCGCCTTCGCGCCAGCCGCCGACGCTGCCTTGCAGCTTGAACGTATGCGGCATGCCGAAGCCCGACGGCCAGTCGAAGCGCATCGGCGAGCGTTCGTCGAGATCGAACGCGAAGCCCTCGGCATCGGCCTGGAAACGCCCGGCCAGCCCTTGCAGGCCCGGCGAATGCCCGACCGGATCGAAGCCCAGCGCATCGACCCGGGCGCTGGCGAACATCGGCCCGTCGCGGTGGCCGTTGACCGCGATATCGCTCAGCGACACCCGCGGCTTGGCGGTTTCGAACCAGTGGCGCAGGCGCTCGGGCAGCGCGTCGCTGAGCGCGGCCACCGCGATCAGCGGGCCGGCGTCGATGCGGTCGGCGCGCAGCGCGTAGCGCTCGCCGCCGGCCACGGCCAGCCCGTCCAGGCTCTGCACGTTGGGGTCGTTGCCGATCCGCAGCCTGGAGGCGTCCAGGCGCCAGCCGTTGTCGGTCAGGCGGTAGTGAGCGAGGGTTTCGACGTGGTCGAATTCGATCCGCGCCGGCTGCACCGCTTTGTTCGCTGCGTCATCGGCGCGCGCGGTCTTGGCGGTCGCGGCGGCGGCCTTGGTGGGAGGGGCTTCAGCCCCGACGCTGTCCGCTGCGCTCGCGGCTGCCTGACCGGAAGGCCCAGCCACAGCGACGGCGACAGGCGCCGCGGCCGCGGCGATCGCCGCCGGCACCGAGGTCGACGCCGCCGTGGGCGGTGCCGACGCCGGCGCGCTGCGCTCGGCGCGCAAGCCGACCCGGTCCAGCGCCGCCGACACCATCACCCCGGCGACCCGGTGCCCGCGCAGGTCGGCCCAGGCCTGGGCGCGGCCCTGCCCCGACTCGATCCGGATGCCGGCCACTTTCAGCAGCGGCGACCAGCCCGCCAGGTCGGCGCGCACCGCGCCGGCGTAAGCACGGCCGTCGCCGCGCTTGCGGTCGAAATCCAGCACCACGTCCAGCGGCGCGGCCGCCGCGCCGCTCGTGCCGACGCTCGGCCACGCGCGCGCGCCGGCGCGCAGGCGGTCGCCGTCCACGCGCAGGCGCAGGTCGATCTTGGGCACGCGCGCATCCAGGCCCAGGCTCGGCGCGATCACCGCCAGCTTGCCGTCGATGACCTGCAGCTCGCCCAGCCCTTCCAGCGCCGACAGCGGATCGCTTTGTTCGGTTTGTTCCTGCCCCGGCAGGCCGCGCACTTTCCAGCGGCCGTCGTCGGCGCGTTCCAGGGTCAGGTCGAGCCCGCGCAGGCGCAGCTCGGAGAACGCCTGCCCCGGCAATACGCCGGCATACAGCGACACCAGCATTTCGGCGTCGCCGATGTTGAACGCCTGCGCGCCCTCGCCGATGCGCAGACCGTCCAGGCGCAGCAGCGGCCCGCGCCGGGTCCATTGGGTTTCGACCCGGTCGAACGCGACCGGCCGGCCGGCGCGCTGGCTCAGCCACGCCGCGACCTTGTCCGGATGCCGCTCGACCAGCGGCAGCAACTGGCTGGCCACCGCCAACAACGACGCCACCAGCACCAACAACACCGCCGCGCCGTAGAACACGGCACGGCGGGCGAGGCGCAGGCGGCGGCGCAGGGGCGTGGGCATCAACGGCGCGCCCGCTCGATCAGCCCCGCTCCCGTGTGCGGGAGCGCAGTCGGGGTGTGGGCCGCCGGCGCGGCAGCCCTCATCCGGCCCTGCGGGCCACCTTCTCCCGCATGCGGGAGAAGGAAAGCGAAGTCACAGCAGCACGACATCGAACTGCTCCTGCGCATACTGGTCGTCGGCCTGGAAGCGGATCGACTTGCTCAAGAATTCTTCCAGCTCCGCCACCGCCGCCGACTCCTCGTCGGTGATCCGAGCGACCACCTTGGGCGAGGCGATCACCAGCAGCCGCGCCGCGTCGAACTGACGCACCTGGCGGACGATGTCGCGGAAAATCTCGTACGTCACCGTCTCCGGCGTCTTCAGCGTGCCGCGGCCGCCGCACTCGTGGCAGGGCTCGCTGAGCTGGCGCTCCAGGCTCTCGGTGGTGCGCTTGCGGGTCATCTCCACCAGCCCCAACGGCGAGAACTCGTACACCGTGGTCTTGGCGTGGTCGCGGGTCAGCGACTTCTCCAACTGCCGCAGCACCTGACGCTTGTGCTCCTGGTCGGTCATGTCGATGAAGTCGATGATGATGATCCCGCCCAGGTTGCGCAGCCGCAATTGCCGGGCGACCGACTGGGCCGCCTCCAGGTTGGTGCGGTAAACGGTTTCCTCCAGGTTGCGTTGACCCAGGAACGAACCGGTGTTCACGTCGATGGTGGTCATCGCCTCGGTCTGGTCGATGACCAGATAGCCGCCGGACTTCAGCGGCACTTCCTTGTCCAGCGCGCGCTGGATCTCGTCCTCGACCCCGTACAGGTCGAAGATCGGCCGCGCGCCGGTGTAGTGCTCGATCTTCTCGGCCAGCCCCGGCATGTACTGGGCAGCGAAGCTGCGCAGGCGCTCGCTGGTCTCGCGCGAGTCGACCTTGACCTTCTCCACGTCGCGGCGGATCAGGTCGCGCACCGCGCGCAGCGGCAGGCTCAAGTCTTCGTAGACGCGCTCGCCGATCTTGCTGCTGCGCGATTTCTCCGCGATCAGCGCCCAGGCCCGGCTCAGATAGGCGATGTCCTCGGCCAGCGCCTCCTCCGGCTGGCCTTCGGCGTTGGTGCGCACGATGTAGCCGTGCTGCTCGCCGGCCGGCGCCTGCGCGGTCACCAGCGACTTCAGCCGCGCCCGCTCGCCCTCGTCCTCGATCCGCGCCGACACCCCGACCACGCGCGTGCGCGGCAGCAGCACCAGATAGCGCGAGGGGATCGACAGCTGCGTGGTCAGGCGCGCGCCCTTGCTGCCGATCGGGTCCTTGACCACCTGCACGATGATTTCCTGGCCCTCGCGCAACAGCTCGGCGATCGGCCGGGTCGGCGCCGGCGGCAGCGGCGCTTCCTCGCCCTCGCCTTCGCCGCTCTGGTGTGGGCGCACGATGTCGGCCGCGTGCAGGAACGCCGCGCGCTCCAGGCCGATCTCGACGAACGCCGCCTGCATGCCCGGCATCACCCGCTGCACCTTGCCCTTGTAGATGTTGCCGACCACGCCGCGGCGCCAGCCGCGCTCGATGTGCAGCTCCTGCAGCATGCCGTTTTCGACCACGGCGACGCGGGTTTCGCGCGGGGTGACGTTGACCAGGATCTCTTCAGTCATGAGGGGGCGCGGGTCCGTTGGCGCGATGAAGCGGGAATGAGGGCAGCGAAGGATCGCAGTGCGGATGCAGCGGTGCGGCGTCTGGGCGATTGGCGCCGGGGTGGCTATGGAGCGCGCGCGGCGGGCGAAGTTCGCCGCCGCGCGCGCACGCGGCCGACGCGGTTCAGGCGGGCAGGCCGAACTCGCGCAGCAGCTTCGAAGTTTCGTACAGCGGCAGCCCCATGACCCCGGAATAACTGCCGGCCAGCCGGGTCGCGAAGACCTCGGCGCCGCCCTGGATGGCATAGGCGCCGGCCTTGCCCATCGGCTCGCCGGAGGCGACGTAGCGTTCGATCTGGCCCTCGTCGAGCGCGGCGAAGCTGACCTGCGACACCGACACCGCCTGCGCTTCGCGCGCCGGCGAGACCAGCGACACCGCGCTGATCACCTGGTGGGTGCGGCCGGACAGCCGCCGCAACATGGCGCGGGCATCCTCGGCGTCGCGCGGCTTGCCGAACACCTCGTCGTCGAGCACCACCTCGGTGTCGGCGCCGAGCACCACCGCCGACGGGTTGGCGACCACCTTGAGCAGGCCCGCGCCGGCCTTTTCGCGCGCTACCCGGCGCACGTAGTCGGCGGCGGGCTCGCCGGGCTGGCGCTGTTCGGGCAGATCCAGGTCGATGAGGCCGAATTCCAGGCCGAGGCGGCCGAGCAGTTCGCGTCGCCGCGGCGACTGGGAGGCTAGATAGAGCATGCGCGAAAGCATAACCCGCGCTGACTGAGCGCCGCCCCAAGCCGGACGGCGCAAACCCCGTACCGAATCACGGTTCGTTAACCGATTCAGCAAGACCCTTACCTCGTCCCTCAAGGAGTTGCACATGACCCGGTTGTCGTCCTCGTCGTCCGTCCGCCCGCCGTCCCTGCCCCGCCTGTCGTTGCGCCCGCTGGCGCTCGCCGCCGTCCTCGCCTTCGGAGCCGCAACCGCCATGTCCGCGTCCGCCCAGACCGCCCCTTACGTCGCCACCGACGGCACCCTGCTCTCGGTCTCGGCCGAATCCACCGCCAAGCGCACCCCCAACATCGCCAACGTCTCCACCGGCGTGGTCACCCAGGCCGCCGACGCCAATGCGGCGATGCGCGCCAACGCCGAGCAGATGGCCAAGGTCGTGGCCGCGATCAAGGCGGCCGGCATCGCCGAGCGCGACATCCAGACCAGCGGCATCAACCTCAATCCGCAGTACCGCTACCAGGAAAACCAGCCGCCGCAGATCACCGGCTACCAGGCCAACAACAACGTCAACATCGTGATCCGCGATATTTCCAAGGTCGGCAAGATCCTCGACTCGCTGGTCGCCACCGGCGCCAACCAGATCAACGGCCCGACCTTCGACCTGGACGACAAGGACAAGGACGCGGCCTTCGACGAAGCCCGCCGCGGCGCCATCGAGAAGGCCCGGGCGCGCGCCGAGATGTACGCCAAGACCCTGGGCGTGAAGGTGCGCCGCATCGTCAGCGTCAGCGAAGGCGGCCGCTTCGCCCCGCCGATGCCGATGCCGATGATGGCCATGCGCATGGAGAAGGCCGGCGCCGCCGCCGACACCTCGGTCTCGCCGGGCGAAAACAGCCTGTCGATGAACCTGGACGTGGTGTTCGAGCTGGGCAAGTGAGATGAGCGGCGACAAGAAGCGCACGCCGGGCACCGCCGACCCGCGTCCGGGCCGCACTCCGGGCTATCCGGAGCCGCAGCCGCAGGATCGCGAGGACGCCGCGCGGCCCAAGCCGCACCAGCCCGATCCCGATGAGGGCGGACTGGAGCGAAAGCCCGAACACGGCGCCGACGGCGATTGAACCCGCCGGGGTCGCAGACCAAAAAGACGAGGCCCGCGCGAGCGGGCCTCGTCGTTTTTGCGGCTTGCTGCGGCGGCATTTCCGCGGCGGGGCGCTGCCTGAGGGCCGGCGCAGGCCGTGGCGAGGCGCGCGTGGGCGAGTCCGGCTCGGCCTCACTCGCCCCTTCTTCGGCAGCGCAAAGCTGCCAGCAACGCCCGGCTGGTTTCAGCACTAAAGCTCCATCGCTCCGGCAAGTGGCCAAGCGCACGAGTCGTTGCCAAACGTTGCCGTTCATTCAGGCAGATAACGCTTGAACCGGCCTTCCGTAGAATTTCCAGCTCTAGCCGAATCGACGGAAATCGCCGCACGAAGTCCGACGATGTCAGCAGAAATCCCCGGCCATCGACCGAATCGCCCGGCGCCCTCCCCCACCAAAGTAGTAAACGAGAACCGCTTGCATCGCCAGCGGCCACCAGCGCATTTTTGAGACGCGGAACCGCTTTCCAGCGCAACCCCGCTAGCGGTTCCGGGCCGTTGTCAGAGCAGTACGACACACTCAAGGAGGATGCCCATGGTTCGCACGCTCCCATCCCACCACGCCCGCCAACCCCTGGATGGCACTCGCATAGCCGGCAACGCCGGCGCCATCGCTTTCAACGCGGCCATGCTGATGCTGATGCTGGCGCCGTTGAGCGCGCCGCAGCTGATCACCCAACCGCTCGACCAGACGATCATCGAGTTCGTGCCGCGCCCCAAGCTGGTCGACCCGCCCCCGCCGCCGCCGAAGAAAGACCCGCCGCTGCGCCAGGTGGTCAAGGATCCGCCGCCGCGGGTCCAGCAGGTCGTGCCGCAGACGGTCGCGCCGCCGCAGGAAGTGGTGGTCGACCAGCCGGCGATGCCGATGGATTTCCAGGGCGTCGAACAGGTCGCCACCGCGCTGCCGCCGCAGACCAACGTCGGCCGCCAGATCATCGAAGGCGCGACCCTGCAGGTGCTGCGCAACCCGCCGCCGAGCTACCCGATCGAAGCCGTGCGCGCCGGCATCACCGGCACCGTCGAGCTGGAAATCCTGGTCGGCATCGACGGCAAGCCGATCGACGTGCTGATCGTGCGCAGCAGCGGCAACCGCGCACTCGACCAGGCCGCGCGCAAGGTCGTGCTGCAGCGCTGGGCGTTCCAGCCGGCGATGGAAAACGGCCAGGCGGTGCAGGCGCGCGGCCGCGTGCCGATCGAGTTCAAGCTGGACCGGCAGTAAGCCGCAGCGTCGCCCGCTCGCCGCGGGCGACGCTCCGACACTCGACGACTAACGCACAGACCCTCGCCTCAGCGAGGGTCTTGTTTTCGTTACCCCACGAAAGCCCCTGTAGGAGCGGCGCAAGCCGCGACCGCGAACCCGCAACCACGACGACCGCCCGCAACACCCGCGCCAATCGCTCCGCAGAAAACCGTTGCACCAAACCGCCCCCACACCTCAAGCGCGGTGATACGGATGATTGGCCAGCAACGCCGCCGCCCGATACAACTGCTCCGCCGCGACCAACCGCACCAGCATATGCGGCAGCGTCAGCGGCCCCAGCGACCACTGCTCATCCGCGCGCGCCAGCACCTCCGGCGCATGCCCTTCCGGCCCGCCGATCAAAAACGCCAGATCGCGCCCCTGCCCGCGCCAATGCTCCAGGCGCTGCGCCAACTGCTCCGACGTCCACAACCGTCCGCGCCCTTCCAGCGCCACCACGCAGGCGTTCTTGGGCAGCGCCGCGAGCACCCGCGCGCCCTCGTCCGCGGTCGCGCGCACCGCATCGCGGCCCTTGCCGCGCAGGCCCGGCTCGATCTCCACCAGTTCCAACGGCAGCCAGTGCGAGAGGCGCTTTTGATACTCGCCGAAGCCTTCGGCGACCCAGCGCGGGGCGCGTTCGCCGACGGCGATGAGTTTGCTTTTCATGGGCGCATGGTAGCGCGGGGGCGATGCGGGTTTCGTCGTTGGCGTAGTGGCGCGGTCGCGGCTTGCGCCGCTCCTACAGGGGCAAGCGCAGCTACGTCGGAGCGACTGTAGGAGCGGCGCAAGCCGCGACCGCGAAAACGACGCGACCGCGCAACCGACTCCCGCCCGCACCCAACCCAAACATCGCGCGCAACAAAACCGCCCCGCAAAAACGAAGGCCCGGCATGCGCCGGGCCTTCGTCGTTTCAGCGATGCGAAGCGAACCCGCGCCTCAGCGCAAGTTCTCCTCCAGCACCTTGATCGTCATGCGCTTGCGCAGCGCCGAGGTCAGCTCGGTCACTTCGTCCGCCGCGGTCGCCTGCGCGGACTGGGTGCGCAGCATGTCCAGCTCCGGCGCCTTCAGCACCGTCTTGTCGCCCGGCGCGATCTTGGTCACCGCGAACAGCACGTAGCCGCCGTTGGGCAGCCTGGCCTTGCCGCCGGCGTTCTTGCCCTGCGCCGGCGCGCGCACCGCGAAGATCGCCTCGGTCACGTCCGGCGGCAGCATCGGCATGCCGCGGGCGACGCCGGGCAGATCCTGCGGCGGCGGCAATTGCTTGGACGCGGCCACCGCGGTCAGGGTTTCGCCGCCGTTGATGCGCGCGATCAGCGCGTCGGCGTCCTTCTCCGCGGCCTTGCTCATGCGGTCGGCGCGGACCGCGGCGATGACCTTGTCGCGCACCTGCGCCAGCGGCTGCGCGCGTTCGGGCGTGTGCGAGACCACGCGGATCAGCACGCTGTGGTCCTGGCCGATGTCGATCGGATCGCTGACGGTGTTGTCCTGGATGCGCGCCTCGGTGAAGGCCGCACGCACCACCGCCGGGTTCTGCGCGATGCCGGTGTTGGCCGCGGCGTCGCGGGTCACCACCGCCATCTTCTGCAGCGGCAGGCCGACCGCCTTGGCCGGCGCTTCCAGCGTGGTCGGGTTCTTGTAGACCAGATCGACCAGCTTGGCCGAGAACTCGTTGAAGGCGCGCTCGCGGCCGGCTTCGGTTTCCTCGCGCAGCAAGGTCTCGCGCACGGCCTCGAACGGCTGCTGCGAGCCGCTCTTGATCTCGCGCACCTGGATGATGTGCCAGCCGCCGTCGGCCTTGACCGGGTCGCTGACCTGGCCGGCCAGCAGCTTGCCGAACGCGGCATCGTCGAACGCGCCGGGGAAATTGCCCTTGCCCATCCAGCCCAGTTCGCCGCCGGCGGCCTTGGAGCCCAGGTCGTCGCTGTTGGCGCGCGCCAGCGCGGCGAAGTCGGCGCCCGCGGCCTTGGCCTGCGCCGCGATCTGCTTGGCCTTGTCCTCGGCCGCCTTCTGCGCGGCGGCGTCGGCGTTGGCCGGCACGTTGATCTGGATGTGCGAGATCAGGCGCTGCTCGGCGGCCAGGAACTTGCTCTGCTCGTTCTTGTAGCGCTCCTGCAGCGCCGCTTCGGTCGGCGGCGCCGGCGGCGGCATCGCCGCGGCGTTGAGCTCGACGTACTCGATGCCGACGCTCTCGGGCGAACGGAAATCCTTGCCGTGGCTGTCGTACCACTTCTGGATCTCGGCCGCGCTGACCTCGGCGGTGTCGGCGGCCGGCGCCGGCAGCTCGATCAGGCTGATGTCGCGCTTCTCGCCCAGCAGCTTGATCAAGCGGTCGGTTTCGCCGGAGGTGACGAAGCTGCTCTCGGCCAGGCTCGCCGGCAGCAGGGTTTCCTGCAGGCGGTCGCGCACGAACTGCTCGAACTGGGTCGGCGTCTGCGGCGGATTGCGCATCTGCAGCCCGAGGATGTAGCGCTCCTGGCTGAACTTGCCGCTGCCGTCGAGGAAATCGGGCACCGACTGGATGGTCTTGACCACCAGCGCGTCGCTGACGCTGACGCCGTCGACTTCGGCGGCGATCTTGCGCACGCGCTCGTCGATCAGCGCATCGAGCACGCGGCGCTTGCTCTCCGGCTTTTCGAATTCGCGCGCGTCGAAGTTCGGGCCCTGCTGGGCGCGGGCCTGGTCGCGGGCGCGGTTGAAGCGCTCGTCGAATTCGCCGCGCTCGATCGCTTCCTTCTTCCACAGCATCGAAGCCGGCCACCACGACGGCGCGATCTCGATGTGCGCGACCGCATTGTCGGTGCGCTGCACCATGTACTGCTCGATGCCGACGAAGGCGAAGGGAATGATCAGCAGGCCGAGGATCACGGTGGCGATCCAGCCCGAGGTCTTGTCGCGGAGTGTCTGCAGCATGTCCGGGTCGGGTTAAGTCGTAAGCCGGACAGTTTAGCGCGGTTCCGCGGCCAGGGCGGCGCGGGGCGACGGTTGTCGCATTCGGGGCGGTGGCGGGCGGTGCGGGCGCCCGGCCGGGCGGCCGGCGCGACGTACCGCAGCACCCGTCGAGGCGAACGCTCGTGCGCACCGGTGGGGCAGCGGTTGGAGCCTGGGAAACAGAAGCCGGCTCGCGAAACCGAAGGCACGCAAACGCCGCACCGCAGAAAAAAGAAAAGGCACCGTTTCCGGTGCCTTTCAGGTGTAACTGGCGGAGTGGACGGGACTCGAACCCGCGACCTCCGGCGTGACAGGCCAGCATTCTAACCGACTGAACTACCACTCCGCGCTTTGAAACTTCGGCCCGCGATCCGTGCCGCATCGCGGCAAAATCGAGGACTCTCACTTATATAAAAACGAAGGCGCCGTTTCCGGCGCCTTCGACAAAACTGGCGGAGTGGACGGGACTCGAACCCGCGACCTCCGGCGTGACAGGCCAGCATTCTAACCGACTGAACTACCACTCCGCATATTTTGAAACTTTACTACCAAAACTCGTTTTCGAAAACCCGTTTCGCTCGCTGAATTCGCTCTTGCGAGGAAAACGCCACGGCAGAAAGACCAGCGACTCTGGTGGGTGCTGAGGGTTTCGAACCCCCGACCCTCTCCGTGTAAAGGAGACGCTCTACCGCTGAGCTAAGCACCCGAATACCTAGGGCTGACTGCTTTGGGTTTCGTGGGCGATGCCTGCATCGCCGCCGAGTTGGTTAGTTTACGGCATCCTTCAGCGCTTTGCCAGCCTTGAAGGAGGGATTCTTCGAAGCCGGGATCTTGATGGTCTCGCCGGTCTTGGGGTTGCGGCCCTGGCGAGCGGCGCGCTTGCGCACCTGGAAGGTGCCGAAGCCTACGAGCGTGACAGTGTCGCCCTTCTTCAGCGCCTTGGTGACGACGTCGATCAGCGCATCGACGGCGGCGGTAGCGTCGGTCTTCGACAGCTCGGCGGTTTCGGCGACGGCGCCTACGAGTTCGGCCTTGTTCATTATTTTATTGACTCCCTGTGCGGTTGCGACCGCGTGTTCTGAGAATCGGAGCATCGCCGCAGGAGGCGTGGTTCCGATCAAGTGTGCCGCGCAGAAGTTGTGCGTGTGGATTGGGGCTGCGCGGTTGCGGTCGTTATACCAGCGGCCTATAGGGGGCGCAAGCGCGAAAGCCAGCAGTGGCGCGGCTTTCAGCGTTTTTTCGCGTCCCCTTTCGGCGCTCTCCGACCGGCGGCCCGAGTCAGTGCTTGACGTCGGGCTGCGGGTTGCTCTTGCCGTTTTCGCGCACCGGAATTTCGCCTTCGCCCGAAGTCGGCACCGGCGCGATCGGACGCTCGAGCGCGATGTCGAGCACCTCGTCGATCCAGCGCGCCGGGATGATCTTCAAGCCCTGGGTCACGCTCTTGGGCAGGTCGGCCAGATCCTTGCGGTTCTCTTCCGGAATGATCACGGTGCGGATGCCGCCGCGCAGCGCGGCCAGCAGCTTTTCCTTCAAGCCGCCGATCGGCAGCACGCGGCCGCGCAGGGTGATCTCGCCGGTCATCGCCACATCGGCCTTGACCGGATTCTTGGTCAGCATCGACACCAGCGCGGTGGCCATGCCGATGCCGGCGCTGGGGCCGTCCTTCGGCGTGGCGCCCTCGGGCACGTGCACGTGCACGTCGTGCTTCTGCAGGAACTCGACGTCGATGCCCAGGCGCTCGGCGCGCGCGCGCACCACCGACAGGGCCGCCGACACCGATTCCTTCATCACATCGCCGAGCTGGCCGGTGAGGATCAGCTGGCCCTTGCCCGGCACCAGCGTGGCTTCGACCTGCAACAGATCGCCGCCGACTTCGGTCCAGGCCAGGCCGGTGACCAGGCCCACTTCGTTCTGTTCCTCGGCGCGGCCGAAATCGAAGCGGCGCACGCCCAGGTACTTCTCCAGGTTCTTGGAGCCGACGTTGACCGCGCCGTCCTTGCCCTTCTTCGCAGGCTTGGGGCCGGCCAGCGCGATTTCCTTGACCACCTTGCGGCAGATCTTGGAGATCTCGCGCTCCAGGTTGCGCACGCCCGACTCGCGCGTGTAGTAGCGCACGATATCGCGCACCGCGCCCTCGGCGATCTTGATCTCTTCCGGCTTCAAGCCGTTGTTCTTGATCTGCTTCGGCAGCAGGTAGCGCATGGCGATGTTGAGCTTCTCCTCCTCGGTGTAACCCGGGATGCGGATCACTTCCATGCGGTCCAGCAAGGGGCCGGGAATGTTGAGCGAGTTGGAGGTGGCGACGAACATCACTTCGCTGAGGTCGAGGTCGACTTCCAGGTAGTGATCGTTGAAGGCGTTGTTCTGCTCGGGATCGAGCACTTCCAGCAGCGCCGAGGACGGATCGCCGCGGAAGTCCATCGACATCTTGTCGATCTCGTCGAGCACGAACAGCGGGTTCTTGCTGCCGACCTTGTTGAGGTTCTGCACGATCCGGCCCGGCATCGAGCCGACATAGGTGCGGCGATGGCCGCGGATCTCGGCCTCGTCGCGCACGCCGCCGAGCGACATGCGCACGAACTTGCGGTTGGTGGCCTTGGCGATGGACTGGCCGAGCGAGGTCTTGCCCACGCCCGGCGGGCCGACCAGGCACAGGATCGCGCCCTTCATGTTCTTCACCCGCGACTGCACCGCGAGGTATTCCAAGATGCGTTCCTTGACCTTCTCCAGGCCGAAGTGGTCGGCGTCGAGAACGTCCTGCGCGGCCTTCAAGTCCTTGCGGATCTTGCTGCGCTTCTTCCACGGCACGCCCAGCAGCCAGTCGAGGTAGTTGCGCACCACCGCGGCTTCGGCCGACATCGGCGACATCTGCTTGAGCTTGTTGAGCTCGTTCTTGGCCTTGGTCTCGACCGGCTTGGGCATGCCGGCCTCGGCGATCTTGCGCGCGAGCTCGTCGATGTCGTTGGGCGCATCGTCGATCTCGCCGAGCTCCTTCTGGATCGCCTTCATCTGCTCGTTGAGGTAGTACTCGCGCTGGCTCTTCTCCATCTGCGACTTCACTCGGCCGCGGATGCGCTTTTCCAGCTGCTGCACATCGATCTCGCCGTCGACCAGGCCGACCAGCTGCTCCAGGCGCGTGCCGATGGCATGCGTCTCCAGGAGCTTTTGCTTGTCGCCGATGCGCACGCCCAGATGAGCGGCGACGGTGTCGGCCAGGCGGCCGGGCTCGTCGATGCCGGCGAGCGTCTGCATCAGCTCCGGCGGCAGCTTGCGGTTGGTCTTGACGTACTGTTCGAACAGGCCCATCAGCGAGCGCGCGATCGCTTCGATCTCGCGCTCTTCGCGGTCGATCTGCGGCTCGACCACGACCGCGTGGCCGGACAGCGCGCTGTCGCGCTCGGCGACTTCGTCCACGCGCACGCGCGAGACGCCTTCGACCAGGACCTTGATGGTGCCGTCGGGCAGCTTGAGCAGTTGCAGGACCTGGGCCAGGGTGCCGATCTCGTACAGATCCTCGGCGCCCGGGTCGTCGGTTTCGGCGGACTTCTGCGCGACCAGCAGGATGCGCTTGTCCGATTCCATGGCGAGGTCGAGGGCGCGGATGGACTTGTCGCGACCGACGAACAGCGGGATCACCATGTGCGGGAACACGACCACGTCGCGCAGCGGCAGCACCGGCAGGGTCATGGATTCGGCGGAAGACTGGGTCATTGGAGCTCTCGACAAGCGTGGGGTGAGGATGCCGTGGCATCCAGGCTCCCGTTATGGGGGTGGCGGCGCGGGAGCGCAAGCAAAGCCCGCCGGACGGCCCGCAGAATCGAGAAAAACCGCTTTTAAATCATTGCCTTGTGATACAAATCCGGGCCTGGGACAAAGCGTCCCGCCCGCCCCGCCGATCAGGACGCCACCGATGCAACGCTTGCGCGACGCCATCGATCAATACAACGCAAACCGGGCCCGCTTCTGGGACGACGACTACAACACCCTGACCGCGCCCGGGCCGGCCGCCGAGGACGCCATCGCCCGGCTGCGGGCGCTGGAGCCGCGGCCGCTGCCGGCCGAGCTGGAGGAGTTCTACCGGCGCTTCGGCGGCCTGGGCAACCAGGACAACACCGAGTCGCACTGCATGGAACTGCCCGGCCCCGCCGCCCTCGCCGAAGGGCTGGCGCAGGCCGACGATTGGCAGCGTATTCGCTCCTTGGGTTTGGTCGATGTGATCGTCCACAGCTGGGGCAACGACCGGCCCGAGTTCGAACCCGGCGCGAATTTCCAGCAGCCCGAGCTGGACGCGCTCAACGCGCGCTACCGCTGCTTCGGCTGGTACCGCACCGACACGGTCGGGGAAAGCGCGTGGTACGTGTACGCCGACGAAGCGGGCCGGTTCGGCGCGCTGTATTACGACCAGGACGGGTTCGGCAGCGTCGAACGCCTGCTGCGCGCGATGCTCGGCGCCAGCCCGGCGCGGCAGTCGCTGGAAGAGGCCTTGTGCGAAGGCGTGGAGCGCGCGCGGCAGGCGATGATCGAGTGGAACGGCGATGGGGAAGAGGACGCGGCCTGAAGGCCTCGCCCGCTGTTTTGCCGGCGCACGCACGCTGCTCTTTTGTGGGAGGGGCCTGCCTTGTGGGAGGGGCTTCAGCACCGACGCTTTTGTGCCGGATCGCTGCGACCTGAAAGGACAGCGTCGGGACTGAAGTCCCTCCCACAAGAGCGGGACCACTTCGCAGTCGTAGCGCTTGCCGCGCAGGCCGGAAACGGCTTTTTTGTGGGAGGGGCTTCAGCCCCGACGCTTTTGTGCCGGATCGCTGCGATGTGAAAAGACAGCGTCGGGACTGAAGTCCCTCCCACAAGAGCAGGACTGCCGCGGCGTCCATCGAACAAAGAAACCGACCCCGAAAACGATCGCCCCCGCACTGGGCGGGGGCGACGGTCTTGCTTTTACGGCGGACTGGCTTACTCGGCCGAAGCCACCTTGGGCTGCGCCGGCGGCGTCTGGTAGATCAGGTAGGGCTCGGACTTGTGCTCGATGACCGACTCGTCCACCACCACCTTGCTGACGTTCTCCAGCGACGGCAGTTCGTACATCGTGTCCAGCAGCACCGACTCGACGATGGTGCGCAGGCCGCGCGCGCCGGTCTTGCGCTTGAGCGCCTTCTTGGCGATCGCCGACAGCGCGTCGGGACGGAACTCCAACTCGACGTTCTCCATCTCGAACAGCTTGCGGAACTGCTTGGTGATCGCGTTCTTCGGCTCGGTCAGGATCGAGATCAGCGCCGGCTCGTCGAGCTCCTCGAGCGTGGCGACCACCGGCAGGCGGCCGACGAACTCGGGGATCAGGCCGAACTTGATCAGATCTTCCGGCTCGACGTCGGCGAGGATCTTGCCGATGTCGATCTTGCGCTCGGCGCTCTTGACCTTGGCGCCGAAGCCGATGCCGCCGGCCTCGGTGCTGCGCTGCTGGATGATCTTGTCCAGACCGGCGAACGCGCCGCCGACCACGAACAGGATGTTGCGCGTGTCGACCTGCAGGAATTCCTGCTGCGGATGCTTGCGCCCGCCCTGCGGCGGCACGCTGGCGATGGTGCCTTCGATGAGCTTGAGCAGCGCCTGCTGCACGCCTTCGCCGGACACGTCGCGGGTGATCGACGGGTTGTCGCTCTTACGCGAGATCTTGTCGATCTCGTCGATGTAGACGATGCCCTGCTGCGCCTTCTCGACGTCGTAGTCGCACTTCTGCAGCAGCTTCTGGATGATGTTCTCCACGTCTTCGCCCACGTAACCGGCTTCGGTCAGCGTGGTGGCGTCGGCGATGGTGAACGGCACGTTGAGCAGCCGCGCCAGCGTTTCGGCGAGCAGGGTCTTGCCCGAACCGGTCGGGCCGACCAGCAGAATGTTCGACTTCGACAATTCGACGTCGTCGTTCTTCTGCCGGCTCTCGATGCGCTTGTAGTGGTTGTACACGGCGACCGCGAGCGTGCGCTTGGCGCGCTGCTGGCCGATCACGTACTGATCGAGCACCTCGAGGATCTCGCGCGGCTTGGGCAGGTGGCTGCGCGCCGACTGCGCCTTCTCCTCGAGTTCCTCGCGGATGATGTCGTTGCACAGCTCCACGCACTCATCGCAGATGAACACGCTCGGGCCCGCGATCAGCTTGCGGACTTCGTGCTGGCTTTTACCGCAGAACGAGCAATACAGGATCTTGTTGCTGTCGCCCGTGCTGCGTCCTTGTCGTTCGTCGGTCATGCTTGATTTGGCCCGTTGGTGCTCAGTCTTGTGGTGCGCGTTGGCTTCTTAATATGCCTAAATCGCCTGGGCGGCAAGCGCCGCCGAGGCTCGTTCAGGCGACACGGGCCGAGGATAGCACAGCGTCCCGGGCCCTCCCCCTGGATCTGCCTGAGCGAACATAGTTCAGGCGGATCAAAGGTTTGCGCGTGCTGTCGGCCCGCCCGACGGCGTGCTTACGAGGCCTGGATGGTCTCGTCCGGACGGCGCTCGAGCACCTGGTCGACCAGGCCGTAATCGCGCGCGGCCTCGGCGCTCTTGAAGTTGTCGCGCTCGGTGTCGCGGGCGATGGTCTCCAGCGACTGGCCGGTGTGCTTGGACAGGATTTCGTTGAGGCGCTGGCGCAGGGTCAGGATCTCGCGCGCGTGGATGTCGATATCGGTGGCCTGGCCCTGGAAGCCGCCAAGCGGCTGGTGGATCATGACCCGCGAATTCGGCAGCGCCAGGCGCTTGCCCTTGGCGCCGGCGGCGAGCAGCAGCGCGCCCATGCTGGCGGCCTGGCCGATGCAGATCGTGCTCACGTCGGGCTTGATGTACTGCATGGTGTCGTAGATCGCCATGCCGGCGGTGACCACGCCGCCCGGGGAGTTGATGTAGAAGTTGATGTCTTTCTCGGGGTTTTCGGCCTCGAGGAACAGCATCTGGGCCACGATCACGTTGGCGACGTGGTCGTCGACGCCGCCGACCAGGAAGATCACGCGCTCCTTGAGCAGGCGCGAGTAGATGTCGTAGGCGCGCTCGCCGCGGCTGGTCTGTTCGACCACCATCGGCACCAGATTCAGGGCTTTGGTTAGGTTATCCATGGGTTAAACGGCACCTGTGGCTGACGTAGGGGGCGCTGGAGTTGCTTGCGCGGTTGAGCCCAACTTGGGGCCGGTCGCGGCGCAGCGCAAGAGGCGCGATTGCTAAAACGCCGCGGGGCGCCGCCCGGCGGCCTGCCGATGCCGGCGGCCAGTGCGGCGAAGGCCCTCGCGGGGAGGGCCTCCGGCTGGATCGCGCAAAGCGGGCGATGCAAAGCAAGCGGCCCGCGGCGGTGGCCGCGGGCCGTGCGATCGTCAGTTCGGACGGATCGCGTCGCTGAACGACAGCGGCTGCTCGGTGTGCTGGGCGCGCTCGGCGATCCAGTCGATCACCTGCTCTTCCATCACCCGGTTCTGCAGGCCGGCCATCAGCTGCTGGTCGTTGCGGTACAGGTCGATCACCTGCTGCGGCTCCTCGTAGGTCGAGGCGATCAGGCGCAGGGTCTCGTTGACGCGCTTGGCTTCCAGGCGCAGGTCGTTGCGGCGGGCGATCTCGCCGACCAGCAGGCCGACCAGCACGCGCTTGCGCGCCGAATCCATGTAGCTCAGGTGGGCGTCGTCCGGCGCGCTGATCTGGCGGCCCTGGCGGCGGGCCTGCTCGACGGTCTGCCAGACCATGTTGCGGGCTTCCTGCTCGACCAGCTTGGGCGGCATTTCCACCGCTTCGTAGGCCTTGACCAGCTGCTCGCCGACTTCCTGGCGCAGGCGGTTCATCAGCGCGCCCTTGAGCTCGCGCTCCAGGTTGGTGCGGATGTCGGCGCGGAACTGCTCGGCATCGCCGCTGCGCACGCCGAAGCTCTTGATGAACTCAGCGTCCACTTCCGGCAGCACCGGCTCGGACACGTGGTTGATCTTGAGGTGGACGTTGGCGGTCTTGCCGGCGACCTCGGCGGCGCGCCAATCGGCCGGGAACTCGACCTGGGCGACCTTCTCCTCGCCGGCCTTGACCCCGATCATGGCGTCTTCCAGCGGCTTGAACATCGCGCCGGAGCCGATCTGGGTGCTGCCGTGCTCGGCGCCCTCGGCCGGCAGGCGCAGGCCGTCGACTTCGGTCCAGGTTTCCACTTCGACGATGTCGCCGTCCTGGGCGCCGCGCTCGACCGACTTGAGGGTGCGGCGCTGCAGGCGCAGGTTCTCGATCATCGCGTCGATGTCGGCGTCGGACACCTCGGCGGTGTGGCGCACGACTTCCAGCTTGCTCACGTCGATGTCGCCGAAGTCCGGCACCACCTCGAAGGTGGCCACGTAGGACAAGGTGCCTTCGGCTTCGCCGGCCGGCTCGATGCTCGGGTTGCCGGCGATCTGCAGCTGTTCCTTGCGCACCGCGTCGCCGAAGCTCTCGCGCAGCATGCCGTCGAGGATTTCGGCGCGGACCTGGGCGCCGAAGCGCTGCTCGATGATCTTGGCCGGCACCTTGCCCGGGCGGAAGCCCTTGATGTTGGCGCCGCGCGCGATTTCGCGCAGGCGGCCGCCGACCTGGGTTTCCAGGTTTTCGGCCGGGAGGCTGAAGGTCAGTCGGCGCTCCAGCGAGCCCAGCGATTCGAGCGAAACTTGCATATCCACTCCTGCGACCGCGGCACCTGCCGCGGCGACGATGTTGTTGATCCGGTCCGGCCGCCGGCCCGGGGGTGAAACTCGCCGGCCGGCGGAACTTGCTAGTTTGGCCGATTACGCGCTGGGCTGCCAGCGTTGCGCAGCCGAAAGGCTGGCGGGCGGCGGGTTTTGGGGCCGATGCCGGGTTTTGCGGGGTGTGTCGCAGGCGGCGGTGGGATTGGGAGCGAGGGCGGCGAAGCGGGGAACAGCCGCGTTCAACTGCGCCGGCTGGGAAGGCCGGCCATTGATGCTTGGCGTGGCGGCTGTTTTGTCTGCCGGCCGCCTTGGTGCGAAAGGCGGGACTCGAACCCGCACGCCTTGCGGCGCTGGAACCTAAATCCAGTGCGTCTACCAATTCCGCCACTTTCGCATCGCCGGCGCGTCGGCCGGGCCCGCATTCTAACGGCGCGCCGGCGCAAATGCCGAGCCCCGCCGGCGACGGGCGAGGCGCCAGCGCAGGCAAGCCGCCGGCCGCCGCGCGCGGCTATGCTGCGCCCTTCCCCACCGGCTGCGACCGCCATGCGCGAGCTGTATCCCGAGATCGAGCCTTACCGCACCCATCGCCTGGCCGTGGATGCGGTCCACGAGTTGCACGTCGAGGAATGCGGCAACCCGCACGGGCTGCCGGTACTGTTCCTGCACGGCGGCCCCGGCGCCGGCGTGTCGCCGTACCACCGCCGCTTCTTCGATCCGGCCCGCTACCGCATCGTGCTGTTCGACCAGCGCGGCGCCGGCAAGTCGACCCCGCACGCGGAGCTGCGCGACAACACCACCTGGCATCTGGTCGCCGACATCGAGCGCATCCGCGCGATGCTCGGGATCGAGCACTGGGTGGTGTTCGGCGGCTCGTGGGGTTCCACCCTGGCGCTGGCCTATGCGCAGGCCCATCCGCAGCCGTTGCTGGGGCTGGTGCTGCGCGGCATCTTCCTCGGCCGGCCGCCGGAGCTGCGCTGGTTCAACGAGCTCGACGGCGGCGCGCGCTGGGTCTTCCCCGAGCGCTGGCAGCGCTACCTGGACTACATCCCCGAGGAAGAGCGCGGGCAGATGGTCGAGGCCTACTGGCGGCGCCTGGACAGCGACGACCCCAAAGTGCGGATCGAAGCGGCGATGGCCTGGAGCGATTGCGAAGGCGGCAGCACCACGCTGCTGCACGACCCGAACGAGCCGGGCATCCACGGCGATATCGAATCGGCGGTGAGCGTGGCGCGCGCCGAAGCGCACTACTTCCGCCACGACGTGTTCCTGGAACCCGATCAGTTGCTGCGCGATGTCGCCCGCATCCGCCACATCCCGGCGACCATCGTGCACGGGCGCTACGACATCATCTGCCCGGTCAAGAGCGCGGTCGACCTGGCCGCGGCGTGGCCGGAAGCGCAGTTGCGCATCGTCCTGGCCGGGCACAGCGCGGCCGACCCGGCGATCGTGGATGCGCTGGTGACGGCGACGGACGCGCTGGCCGAGCGGTTCGGCAAGCGTTGAGGGCGCGCTCGCCGAACGTCGCGGGCCGGTAGCTTCGTCCGCAGCCGCGCGGGCCGCGTTCTAGCTGCGCGGCGACGGTGACGTGCGCGCGGCGATCACGGCGCGGACGTTTCCGCTGCGCCGTCGCACTGTTCCTGCAACCACTGCGCCGCGGCCTCGAACGGCCGCTCGCTGCGCTCGTCCGGCAGCAGCGGCCCTTGCTGGGCGACGCCGTCGCGATCGAGCAGGCGCGCGATCGTCAACGCCAGCACTCCGCCGGACGGCAGGTGAACGCCCTGGTTGGCGGTGGTCGCGCCGGCGGTGGCGGCGCCGAACGAACGCGCATTGCGCTGGCCCTTGAAGCCTAGCGCCACGATTTCGCCGGAGCTGGCCGTCTGCGGCCCCAGGATCAGCGCGATGCGCTGCGGCCGCGCCGGCAACGGCGGCAAGTCGACGCTCGGCAGGCGCAGGCGGCCCGAATGCAGCGCGCCTTTGCGCACGTACAGTTCGGTGCGCCCGCCGCGGCCGTCGTAGACCTCGACCAGACCCTCGTCGTACAGCGGCGCCAGCCCGCCCATCATCGGCCACATATTGCCGCCGCCGTTGGCGGACAGATCGAGAATCAGGCCGCAGCGGCCCTCGCCCAGCGATTCGATCAAGGCCTGGCGCACCTGCCGCGCTGCCTGCGCCACCGCCGCTTCGCCGTCGCCGACCCAGCCGTTGAGCGACAGCCGCGCGAACCCGTTCGACGGCGCCAGCGCTTGCGCGATCGGCGCGCGCTCCTTGCCGTCGCCCTCGTCGCGGGCGCCGCCGAGGTTGGCAGCGAGCTGTCCGGCGCTGAGATAGAACGAATGCCCGTCGCCCAACGATGCCAGCACGTAGCGGATCGCCGCCGCGCGCCCCGCTTCGCCGGGCTCGGCGCGCACCAGGTCCGCGGCGCGTGCGCGCACCGCCGGCCAATCGGGGCGGTCGGCGTTGAGGGCGCGTTCCTGGGCCAGTTCCAGCGCGAGGTCGACATTGGCGTCGCCGGTGCTGGCGTTGTTACTGGCGTCGACGTCGTCGTGAGGCGTCGCTGCCGATGCGCCGCCGGCGAAGACCAGGGCCAGCGCGATCGCGCAGGCGCGCACGATCGCGTGAGGCGTTGCGTGCGGGATAGGGTGCGACGAACGGCGAGACATGGTTTCGGTCCTGATGGCCGGCCTCCTGGCCGGACTCGATGATGGCGGCATCGCGAAACCGCATCGCTCGCGCCGCCGTCGGCGAACGCGACGATACGAGAAAACCGGCGCCGGCGCGGCCCCGCTGGCGCGCCCGACCGAGCCGGTCGTGGCTCGCGGCTGCAAGAACGCAGCGACCCTGCCGGCCAGACGGCCGGCAGGGTCGCAGTTGTCGCGCCGGTCCGCTCATTCTTCGAGTGGGCGGCGCCACGTCAGCGGTTACTGCGCGGTCACTCGATGCAATGCCCGCCGCCGACCGGGCAGGCCCGCACGAACACCCACTTGTTCTTGCTGCAGGTGTAGTAGTAGCGCCACCCGTTCTGCACGATGGTGGTCGCCGCGCCGTTCGGGCTGCAGAACTGCCCGCCCACCTGCGCGTTGGCCGCGCCGACGCCGATCACCAGTCCCGCAGCGAAAACCGCCGCCGTCGCCGCCTTCATCATGGTCCGCTTCATGCACCTCTCCTTGTTCATACGATGATGTCGCTGGGTCGTTCCCCTGCGCGCCCGACGCCAGCAAGCGGCGCACGCGCGCGCCGGAGCGGACAGCCAGCGATTCTGTCCGCCACCGGGTAGCCGGAGTTTTGAGGGGGAGGCAACGACGAGCGCGGACGCTGCAAGCGGTCGCGCGGCTCGATGATTCAGGGATACCGGATTTCGCGCCCGCTGTCCGCCGCTGCGCCGACGAAGTCACGGCCGAAATGTGATGTTTTCCGGCACTTTTAGTGCGCCATAGAGACACATCGTGAGTGCGCGCGGTCACTGGCCGCTTTCGACGGCCAGGCGCGCCCCAGCCGGCTCAGTCGTCGGCGATCGCCGCGGCGGCGAACGGCGCGAGCACCGTCCAGCCCAGGCGCGCATACAGCGCGCGGCCGTCTTCGCTCGCGACCAAGAGCTGGGGATTGGCCCGCGACTTCCGCGCTGCGCCCAGCGCGCTCATCACCGCCGCGCCCAGGCCTTTGCGCCGATGCGACGGCGCGGTTTCGATCCGGTCGTAGACGAAGACGTCCGCCGTTTCCGCCGCGTAGCCGCTGGCGGCCAGCTCGCCGTCCGCCGCGACGACGCAAGCGCGCGCCACGGGGCCGGCGCGGTAAAGCTCCACGGTGTACCCGTCCGGCGCCGGCAGCGCCTGCGCGGCCGCCGCCTCTGCCGCGGTCATGAAATAGTTCGCCGGCTGCAGCGTCCAGCGCGCCGGCAACGCGCTGCGCAGTTCTTCGTCCGAGCCGCACAGCTTCAAGTAATGCCGCGGCGCCGCGATTTCGCGCGCGACCTCGCGCAGCCCGTCGCACAGTTGCGGGAACACCCAGCGCTTGGTTTCTTTCTCCGAACCGGTATCCACCCGCACGCCGCCGCGGTCGGGCACCGGCGACGGCGCGCCGCGGGCGATGCAATGCGCGGTCTGCCAGGCGAACACCAGCTGAGGATCGAGATAGGAAGGCGTCATCGTTGAATCGTCGTGTGCGTTCGGACGCGCGCAGGCTACTGCCGCGGCGCGATGCCGGGTGGCTGCCGCGCCGTCCGCGAAGCTCGCGATAAGAACATCGTCGCGTCGCGCAAACCGAGACGACGAGTCACGACGACCCCATCGCCCGGACAAGCCGCGCCCCGCATCGATCCGATCGCCCGTCGCGCCGCTTCAGCGCTCAAACCGAACGCAAGCGCCGCCGATCGCGCAGATAACTGCCCAGCCCCATGCCGAAGGTCGCGGCCATCGCCATCAAGGCCAGCTCCACGGCCACCTGCAGCACGCCGATGGCGCCGTCGAAGATCTGCGGAGCCAGCGCCTGCAGCGCCCACGAGCACAACCACGACAGCGCCGTCGTCGCGGCCATGGCCGCCACCGTCTCGGCGATGGGATGGCCGTCGGCGCCGGCCGCCATGTGCGCGAACACCGCCAGGTACAGCGCAAACCCGGCCACGTTGCCGATCAGTTCGTACCTCGCCGCGGCGGCCAGTTCCTGGGGCGCGAACAACCCCTGGACGAAACCGACCGCGAAGCCTGCGAACCACAAGGCCAGCGAATACTTGGCGATCCGTTTCCAATTCATGCCGCAATCCTTGTCGTGGCAACGCAGCGCGCAGCGATGCGCGCGCTTCGGGCTTTTCGTCCGGAAAAGAAAAAAGGACCTGGCGTGAGCCAGATCCTTTTTGTTTGGTGGGCCGTCAAGGATTCGAACCTTGGACCTATTGATTAAGAGTCAACTGCTCTACCAACTGAGCTAACGGCCCGGTAAAACCGAGGAGCGAAATCTTACACAACAACTTCGCTCCGCACAACACTTTCGTTACAACAATCTTCCGTCGCAACGATTTGAATGGGGTGGCTGAGGGGACTCGAACCCCCGACATCTGGAATCACAATCCAGTACTCTAACCAGCTGAGCTACAGCCACCGTAGAACACTTACAAGCTGCGCATTGTACCGCACAGCGCTTGCGAATTTGGCGCGCCCGGCAGGAATCGAACCTGCAACCACCGGCTTAGAAGGCCGGTGCTCTATCCGGTTGAGCTACGGGCGCCAGGAAAGTCGAATCTTAACTGACGGCCGGCCTGGTCGATGGATGGTCGGGGCAGAGGGATTCGAACCCACGACATCCAGCTCCCAAAGCTGGCGCTCTACCAGGCTGAGCTATACCCCGGAACCGGGACTCCCGTGGCGCGCCAACGCCGCGAAAGGCCGCATAGTGTCGTCGCCGCTTCCTGAACTGTCAATCCTGTCGCGCAATCGGTTCGCGCCGCCGGTCCGCGCCCGGCGGTAAGCACACTTGGAAACATCCTGCCGCGGCCGGCCGCAAACAGCGCCGTGTATGCTTTCGCCGATCAGAAAACCTATTCCGCCGCCGGCCGGGCCGGCGGCTCGTTACGAAAAGGAGCTACACCGATGATGCGCAGCGGCAACCCCGCCCTGAAGGAATCCACCTTCCTCGACCTCGGCAGCGGCGCGGTCGTCCGCGGCGACGGCCAGGCGATGACCCTGAACGGTACGGTCAACAAGACCGGCTTCCTGCTGCTGCTGACCGTGCTCACCGCCGCGTTCGCCTGGAACCAGATCGAGATCGGCCCGCGCGGCCAGGTCTCCGGCGCCGGGCTGTACCTGTGGGGCGGCCTGATCGGCGGGCTGATCATGAGCCTGGTGACCACCTTCAAGAAGGAATGGTCGCCGATCACCGCGCCGATGTACGCGTTGCTGGAAGGCTTCTTCCTCGGCGCGATCTCCTCGATCTTCGAAGCGCGCTTCCCGGGCATCGTGATCCAGGCGGTGATGCTGACCTTCGGCACCCTGTTCGCGCTGCTGGCGGCCTACCGCACCGGCCTGATCAAGGCCACCGAGAACTTCAAGCTCGGCGTGGTCGCCGCCACCGGCGGCATCGCGTTGGTCTACCTGGCCTCGATCGTGCTGCGCTTGTTCAACATCGAAATCCCCTACATCCACCAGTCCGGCATCATCGGCATCGGCTTCAGCCTGTTCGTGGTGGTGGTGGCGGCGCTGAACCTGGTGCTGGATTTCGACTTCATCGAAACCGGCGTCGAGCAAGGCGCGCCGAAGTACATGGAGTGGTACGGCGCGTTCGGCCTGATGGTCACCCTGGTGTGGCTGTACATCGAGTTCCTGCGCCTGCTGTCGAAGCTGCAGTCGCGCAACTGATCGACTGCCGCGCAATCTCGCGAAAAGGGCGCCTTCGGGCGCCCTTTTCGTTTGCGGCCGGCGCTTACAGCGGCAGCTCGTAGCTGCGTTTCACCACCTGGCTCGGCAGGTCGGTCTTGACGTTGGAAATGCCGTTGGCGCGGGTCAGGTGGGTGGTCTGGAAACGGCGGTAATCGTCGAGGTCGGCGACGACCACGCGCAGCATCGCGTCGCATTCGCCGAGCACGATGTAGCACTCCATCACCTGCTCCAGGCGTTGCATCGCGGCGACGAAGCGGTCGATGGTCTCGGCGTCCTGGGTCAGCAGCCAGACCCGGGTGAACAACGACATGCCCAGGCCCAGCCGGGCCGGGTTGAGCACGGCGACGTAGCGCTCGATCACCCCCGCCTCCTCAAGCAGGCGGACCCGGCGCAGGCACGGCGACGGCGACAGGCCGACGCGCTGCGCCAGTTCGGCGTTCTGGATGCGCCCGTCGCGTTGCAGGACGCGCAGGATGTGGCGGTCGGTCTCGTCCAGCCTCATGGCAATCCTGACCTCGCTATCGGCAATTGAGTGGCAGTTCCTGCCAATAATTCCGACAAACGCGCCATCCGCGCAACCCTGCGCCGCGGCTTTTGGCCGACGATGGCGTTCATGGACCTGCACACCGCCCTGCTCTTCTGCGCCACCGTGTTGCCGCTGATCTGCACGCCCGGCCCCGACATGCTGTTCGTCGCCTCGCAAAGCCTCGGCGGCGGCGCCCCGGCCGGGCTGCGCGCCACCGCCGGGGTCTGCGCCGGCTACGTGCTGCATTCGTTGCTGGCCGCGCTCGGGCTGGCGGCGCTGGTGGCGGCGTCGCCGCTGCTGTTCCAGGCCTTGCGCTGGATCGGCGTGGCCTATCTGGCGTGGCTGGCGTTCAAGCTGCTGCGCTCGGCGCTGCGGCCCGGCGCGCTCGAGATACAGGCGGCCGGCCGGCGCGATGCGTTCCGCCGCGGCTTCCTGACCGCGGCGCTGAACCCCAAGGGGATGATGATTTACCTGGCGATCCTGCCGCAGTTCATGCGCGCCGATGCGCCGGCGGCCACGCAGGCGATCTCGCTGTCGGCATTGTTCGTGAGCGGTTGCGCGCTGATCTATGCGGCGCTGAGCCTGATCCTCGGCCGCGGCGCGCGCGGCGGCGGCGGAACACCTGCGCTGGGCGGGCGACGGCGGCGCTGGATCGATGGTGTCGCCGGTGGATTGATCGTGGCAGCGGCGGGGAAGCTCGCGCTGAGCTGAGCCGCGGCGAATGCGAGAGCACCGACTGTAGGAGCGACGCGAGTCGCGACCGCGGCACCACGCGTACGACGCAAGCTTGCAACCCTGCGGTCGCGACTCGCGTCGCTCCTACCGTCGGGGTTGCGGGTTCGCGGGTTCGGAAACGAAAAACGGCGCCTTCAGGCGCCGTTTTCGTATCGTGCTGCGCAAACCGCGAGGATCAGTAGCGATCGTCTTCGCCGGTGTCGTTGTCGCGGCCTTCCACGCCTTCCGGCGGCGGCGGCTGGTCGCCGACGGTCCACAGGCGCTCGAGGGCGTAGAACTCGCGCACGCGCGGCAGCATGACGTGCACGACCACATCGCCGAGGTCGACCAGCACCCATTCGGCCTCGCGCTCGCCTTCCACGCCCAGCGGCATGACATCGAGGTTCTTGGCGAACTTGACGACTTCGTCGGCGATCGACTTGACGTGGCGGGTCGAGGTGCCGGAGGCGACCACCATGTAGTCGGTGACGCTGCTCTTGCCGCGCACGTCGATTTCCACGACGTCCTTGGCCTTGAGTTCTTCGACCGCGGCGTGGACGGTCTTGAGCAGCAGCTCGGTCGGCGGCGGCGGATTCGGCAGCTGGGTCTTGATGACTTGGGCTTGGCTGGTCAAGAGGTACGGCTCATCGTTCGGAAGATATGTGCCGATTATACCCAAGGCCTTTGCGGCGGCGCTGCGGACCGCGCGGCGGGGCGTTCAGGCGGTCGTCGCGCCGCGGTCGGCGACGACGCCGTACAGGCCGCTGGCGCGGATGTAGGCGGCTACCGGCGCCGGCACGAACTCGTCCCAGGGCCGGCCGTCGGCGATGAGCTCGCGGACCTGGCTGGCCGATTCGGCGTGCAGCGGCTGCTTGAGCCGGTAGACGCGCCCGGCCGGGGCCCGGCCCAGGTCGGCCGGATCATCGGTCTCGCAGCCCGGTGCGATAGCGTCGATGCGGCCCTCGTCGAGCGGGCTGCCCGGCCGCTCGGCGACGACGAAATGGGCCAGGCCGAACAGCGCCTGCCATTCGCGCCATTTGGGCAGGTCGAGGAAGCTGTCGGCGCCGACCAGCAGCGCCAGCGGGCGTTCCAGGCCGAACTCGCCGCGCGCCTCGCGCAGGGTTTCGACGGTGTAGGAGCGGCCTTCGCGCTGCAGTTCGCGCCGGTCCACGACCAAGCCGGCCTCGCCGGCCACGGCCAAGTCCAGCATGTGCGCGCGCTGCGCCGCATCGGCGCCGGGCGCGGCGCGGTGCGGCGGATCGGCGGCCGGCATCAGCCGCACCTGCGCGGCCAGCGCGTCGCGCGCGGCGCGGGCGACGGCGAGGTGGCCGTCGTGGATCGGATCGAAGGTGCCGCCGTAGAAAACGACGAGGCTCATGCGCGAACGCTGCCGCTCAGCTTGCGGAGACCGCGAGCAGGCGCAGCGCGCGCGGCTCGGCCACCGCCAGCAGCAGCCGCTCCAGCGCCACCCAGGCGTCGCCGGCCTCGCGGCCCTTGGCCATGCGGTCCACGCGCCCGGCCTGGGCCAGCAGCGCTTCCCAGCGGCGCGCGTCGTGGCGCTGCAGGGCGCGGCGGTACATCGGTTGCTTGGAATCCCAGATCCGCTGGGCCTTGAACTCGGACGACAGGTTGCCGCCGCGCGCCGACACCCGCGCCAGCGCGGCGGTGCGCTGCAGTTCCATCACCACCATGCCCAGCAGCGCCGGCACCGCTTCGCCCTCGGCGCGCAGGCCGGCGAGCATGCGCGAGACCTGCGCGCCCTGCCCGTTCATGGCCGCGTCCAGCACCCGGAACACGTCGAAGCGCGCGGCGTCGGCGACCAAGGCCTGCATGCGCTCCACCGTGAGGGTTTCGCCGTCGGACAACAGCGCCAGCTTGTCGACTTCCTGCGCCGCCGCGAGCAGGTTGCCCTCGACCCGGTCGGCCAAGCTCTGCACCGCGTCGCGGTCGGCGCGCAGGCCGCGCTGGCGCAGGCGGCGCTCGATCCATTCGGGCAATTCGTGCGGCTTGATCGCCCAGGCCACGGCGATGTGGCCGATGCGGCCGATCGCCTCGCTCCACTTGCCGCCGTGCTGCTTGCTCCATTCGCCGCAGGAGATCAGCAAGGTCGCATCGTGCGGCGGCGCGGCGCAGAAATCGGCGATGACTTCGCTTCCTTCCTTGCCCGGCTTGCCGGTGGGCAGGCGCAGTTCCAGCAGGCGCCGGCTGGCGAACAGGCTGGGCGCGCGGAAGCTCGCCGACAGCGCGTTCCAATCGGGCTCGCGTTGGTTGCCTTCGGCTTCGAACACTTCGCGCTCGCCGATGCCCTGGGCGCGCGCGGCGGCGCGCACGGCGTCGGCGGCTTCCAGCACGCGCAGCGGCTCGGGGCCGGCGATCAGATAGGCCGGGCGCAGCGGTTCCTGGTCGAGCTGGGCGACGAGGCGCTCGGGGGTCAGTTCCATGAGGCGGCGGGCCGGCCGGCGATGCGGCTCAGCGCCGTTCGCTGACCGCGCCGATCCGGCGCAGCACCGCCGAACTCATTTCGCGGCGCATTTCGCGCATCAGGATTTCGCGCTCGCCCTCGGTGCCGATGGCGTTGGTCGGGCTGGACACGTAGTCGCGCGACAGTTCGATGCTCTGGCGCGGCACCAGCGGCTTGCCGTCGGCCTTGCGCAGTTCGAACACCACCGCGTAGCGCAGGCTGTATTCCTGCACGCGGCCGAGTTCGTCGAGCGCGGCCGGGGTGTCGCCCCAGCGTTCGGACATCAGGTCCAGCACCGCCACTTCCGCCGAGCCCTCCTGGGCCGGCACCGCGCCGGCGCGGGTCAGCGCCTGGGCCAGCGATTCGGCCAGCGGGCTGTAGCGGTCGATCGAGACCACGCGCACGGGGCCCAGGTCCGGCGGCAGGGTCAGGGCCTGGCGCAATTGGAAACCGCAGGCCGACAGGGCCAACACGAGAGCCGCAAGCGACGTGCGGGCAAGAAGGGAGCGAGGCGTCATGGGGCGAAGTCTGGACGAGGCGGCCGTGGGCATCAATAGCGAAGGCTGAACCGTGCGGCGCGGCGCGCGCCGGCTCAGTAACGGATTTCGCGACCGGCGAACGCGGCTTGCGCGCTGCGCGCGCCCGGCAGCGCCAGCAAGCGGTCGTACCAGGCCTTGAGCGCCGGCCAGCGCTGCGCCCAATCGGTGTGGGCGACGCCGGCGGCTTCGGCCCAGGGTTCGACGGTGAAGCACAGATAGCCCATGCAGGCCACGTCGGCGATGGTCGGCGCGTCGCCGGCCAGCCACGGGGTTTGCGCGAGCTGGGCCTGCAGGCGGTCGAGGTCGGCGCGGCTGCGGCGGTCGTACCAGGCCAGCAGGGCCGGATCGTAGGCGCCGAACTGGCGGCCGTAGCGCGCATGAGCGAGGTTGAGGCTGACCCGGTTGGCTTCCCACGACAGCCATTCGCGCACGTGCAGGCGCTGGGCGAGCTCGGCGCCGTCGAGGCGGCGCGGGCCGCCGGCGGCGTCCTGGCGGGTGGCGAGATAGTCCAGGATCACATTCGACTGGCACAGGTTCAGCCCGTCGATGAGCAGTACCGGCACTTCGCCGTGCGCGGCGACGGCGCGGAATTCCGCCGAGCGCTGTTCGCGCGCGATGCGGATGTTGACCTGGCGCTGCTCGTACTCGACGCCGAGCAGGTCCAGCGCCAGCGCGACCTTGTAGCTGAAGCCCGAATCGGGATGGCAGTAGAGGATCGCGGTCATGGGCCGGGACTCGGGATTCGCAGTGGGAGATCGGGCGATGCGGTGGCCCGCCGGCGCGGAATGCGCACGCAGGCGCGCCGCGCGACCGGCCCGGCGCAAACGCGGGACCGGCCGGCGGCGCGCGGTTTCAGCTGGCGACGATATTGACGATCTTGCCCGGCACCACGATCACCTTGCGCACCGTCAGGCCTTCCAGGTACTTGACCGCGTTCGGCTCGGCCAGGGCCAGCTTCTCGATCTCGTCCTTGGGCGCGCTGACCGCAACCTCGATGGTGCCGCGCAGCTTGCCGTTGACCTGCACCGCCAGGGTCACCGCGTCGCGCGTCAGCGCGGCCTCGTCGGCCTGCGGGAAGGCGATGTCTTCCAGCAGCGTCTCGGCGTGGCCCAGGGTCTGCCACAGCGCGTGGCTGGTGTGCGGGGTGATCGGGTTGAGCAGCAGCACGATCGCTTCCAGCGCTTCCTGGCGCAGGGCGCGGCCGTTGTCGCTGGCGTCGTCGAACTTGTACAGGTGGTTGAGCAGTTCCATCACCGCGGCGATCGCGGTGTTGAAGCTCAGGCGGCGGCCGTAGTCGCTGCCGACCTTCTGCACTGTCTCGTGGATCTGCCGGCGCAGGGTCTTCTGCGCGGCGCTGAGCGCGGCCGCGTCCAGCGCCGGCGCGGCGCCCGCATCGGCGTGCTTGTGCACCGCGGTCCACAGCCGGCGCATGAACCGCGCCATGCCTTCCACGCCGGCCTCGTTCCACTCCAGCGACTGGTCCGGCGGCGCGGCGAACATCGAGAACAGGCGCACGGTGTCGGCGCCGTACTTGTCGACCATCAGCTTCGGGTCGACGCCGTTGTTCTTCGACTTGGCCATCTTTTCGATGCCGCCGATCTCCACCGGCAGGCCGTCGGCCTTGAGCGTGGCGCCGACGATGCGGCCGCGCTCGTCGCGGGTCACCTCGACGTCGGCCGGATTGAACCAGTCTTCCTTGCCCTTGGGTCCGCGGAAGTAGGTCTCGGCGATCACCATGCCCTGGGTCAGCAGGTTCACCGCGGGCTCGTCGCTGTTCACCAGCCCCTGGTCGCGCATGAGCTTGTGATAGAAGCGGAAGTACATCAGGTGCAGGATCGCGTGCTCGATGCCGCCGATGTACTGGTCCACCGGGGTCCAGTACTTGGCGCGCTCGTCGACCTGCTGGGCCGCGCCCGGCGAGGTGTAGCGCGCGTAATACCAGCTCGACTCCATGAAGGTGTCGAAGGTGTCGGTTTCGCGCTCGGCCGCGCCGCCGCACTGCGGGCAAGTGGTCTTGCGCCAGTTCGGGTCGGCCTTGATCGGCGATGCGACGCCGCTGAATTCCACGTCTTCCGGCAGCACCACCGGCAGCTGATCTTCCGGCACCGGCACGTCGCCGCAGCTCGGACACAGGATCACCGGGATCGGACACCCCCAATAGCGCTGGCGGCTAACGCCCCAGTCGCGCAGGCGGAAGTTGACCCGGCGGTTGCCGCGGCCCTCGGCCTCGAAACGCGCGGCCAAGGCGTCCAGCGCCTGCTGGAAGTCCATGCCGTCGTATTCGCCGGAATTGACCAGCCAGCCGCGCTCGCCCCACGGGCCCTGCTCGTCGATGGCGGCCTGGAACTGCTCCACCACCTGCACCGCGGCGCTGGTGTCGTAGACATCCAGCGCCGGCGCGCCGCCCAGGGCGCTGCGCATCGGGTCGGCGTGCGCGGACACGTCGCGGCCGATCTCGGCCAGCGCGTCGCGCACCGCGTCGGAGACGATCACGGTCTTGATCGGCAAGTGATAGCGCTTGGCGAATTCCCAGTCGCGCTGGTCGTGGCCGGGCACGGCCATGACCGCGCCGGTGCCGTAGTTCATCAGCACGAAGTTGGCCACGTACACCGGCACCTGCTCGCCGGTGACCGGATGCACCGCGCGCAGGCCGGTGTCGCGGCCGCGCTTTTCCTGGGTTTCCAGTTCGGCCTCGGACACGCCGCCCTGGCGCAGTTCGGCGATGAACGCGGCCAGGTCGGGATCGGTCTGCGCGGCGTGCGCGGCCAGCGGATGCTCGGCGGCGACCGACACGTAGGTCACGCCCATCAGCGTGTCAGGACGGGTGGTGAACACCACCAGGTTGTTCAGCGCGGCATCGACCGGGCGGCCGTCGCCTTCGACCACGTCGAAGCGGATCTCCAGGCCTTCGCTGCGGCCGATCCAGTTGCGCTGCATGGTCTTGACCGCGTCCGGCCAGCCCGGCAGCGCGTCCAGGCCGTCGAGCAGCTGCTGGGCGTAGTCGGTGATCTTGAGGAACCACTGCGGGATTTCGCGCTTTTCCACCAGCGCGCCGGTGCGCCAGCCGCGGCCGTCGACGACCTGCTCGTTGGCCAGCACGGTCTGGTCGACCGGATCCCAGTTCACCACCGAGTTCTTGCGGTAGGCCAGGCCCTTCTTCATCAGCCGCACGAACATGCGCTGCTCGTGCACGTAGTAATCCGGCGTGCAGGTGGCGAACTCGCGCGACCAGTCGATGGCGTAGCCCATGGTCTTGAGCTGCGCCTTCATGTGGGCGATGTTGGCGTAGGTCCACTTGGCCGGCGCGGTCTTGTTCTTGATCGCGGCGTTCTCGGCCGGCAGGCCGAACGCGTCCCAGCCCATCGGCTGCAGCACGTTGAAGCCGGTCATGCGCTTGTAGCGCGAGATCACGTCGCCGATGGTGTAGTTGCGCACGTGGCCCATGTGCAGCGCGCCGGAGGGATACGGCAGCATCGACAGGCAGTAGTACTTGGGCTTGGCTGAGCGCTCGTCGACCTCGAACGCGCGGGTGTCGTCCCAGTAGCGCTGGGCGGCGGCCTCGAGGGCGCCGGGCTCGAAGGCCTTGGTATCGGTCGGGGAATCGTTCGGAGCGGGGGCGGCGGCGTCGGACACAGGCGTGGCGATGGCGATGGGGCAGGACCGGCAAGCCTACCGCAGCGCACAAAAGCCTGCCACGCGCGCGGCCGCGCCGCCGGGCGGCGGCTTCGCGCCAGCCGGCGGACGGCGGCGTGCACGGCGCCATAGCGCCGGTATGGGACACTGCCCCGGTCGGACCGTCTCCCGAGCTCGTCTTGGCCCAGCCCCCGCCGCCCTCGCCGCCCTCGCCGTCCCAGCCCGCCGCCGCGCCGCGGTTCGCGCGCCTGGCCTCGCGCTACCGCGTCTACCGGCTGCCGGCGTTCCTGCTGGCGGCGGCGCTGCTGGCCGTGGTCGGCCTGGCCACCGTGGTCGGGCTGCGCAGCTTCGCCGAGAGCGCGCAGTGGGTCGAACACTCCTATCAGGTCATCGCCGAGCTCGAATCGACCCTGGCGGCGACCCGCACGGTCGAATCCAGCGCCCGCGGCTACCGCCTCACCGACCGCCCCGACCTGCACGCCGAGTACCTGTCCAGCATTCCGGCGGCGCTGAGCCATTCGGCCCAGCTGATCGCGCTGACCCGCGACAACCCGCTGCAGCACCGCCTGGCCCGCGACATCGAGCGGCGGGTGCGTCAGCGCCTGGCCGAAATCGACCGCCTGCTGGAACTGCACCTGCGCGACCCGCAGCAGGCCCGGCTCAGCAGCCTGACCAGCAACGGCGCCGAGCAGATGCGCGCGCTGACCGCGGTGGCCGACAACATGCGCGAGCACGAACGCGGCCTGTTGGCCTCGCGCGACGCGCGCACCGAGCGCAACGCCGCCCTGCTGACCGCGCTGGTGATCGGCGGCCTGCTGCTGGCGCTGAGCCTGCTGGCCCTGCTGATGCTGAGCCTGTGGCAGGAAAACCGCCGCAGCCGCGCGCTGGAGCGCGAAAGCCGGCAGGCGCTGGCCGAACTGGAGGCCTCGGCGGCCGAGCGCCAGCGCCTGACCGAGCGCCACCGCAGCCTCAGCCACTACGCCGGCCTGCTGCAGAGCTGCCAGACGCTCGAAGAGGCGCTGGACATGACCGCGCACGTCATCGCCGACCTGATCCCGGAACTGGGCGGGCGCTGCTACGTCCTGCGCGCCTCGCAGAACCTGGCCGAAACCGCGGCGCGCTTCGGCCGCGAAGCCATCGCCAGCGCCGACCTGCTGCACCCCAACGACTGCTGGGCGCTGCGCCGCGGCCAGGTCCACCGCAGCCAGGCCCACGACGGCGGCGTGCGCTGCGCCCACCTGGAGCGCGCCGACCCGCAGCGCGCCCACGCCGGCGACGACGACCCGCGCTGGAGCCTGTGCGTGCCGCTGATGGCGCAGAACACCTCGCTCGGCCTGCTGTGCCTGAGCGGCGCGCGGCCGCCGCGCGAGGCCGACCTGGCCCTGGTCCAGTCCATCGCCGAACAGCTCAGCCTGGCCATCGTCAACCTGCAACTGCGCGAAACCCTGCGCGTGCAGTCGCTGCGCGACCCGCTGACCGGCCTGTTCAACCGCCGCTACCTGGAAGAGAACCTGCAGCGCGAACTGCTGCGCTGCCAGCGCCGGCACCTGCCGCTGTCGGTGCTGATGCTCGATGTCGACCACTTCAAGCGCTTCAACGACACCCACGGCCACGCCGCCGGCGACGCGCTGCTGGCGCGGATCGGGCAATTGCTGCAGGAACTGGTGCGCAACGAGGACATCGCCTGCCGCTACGGCGGCGAGGAATTCACCATCGTGCTGCCGGAAGCCGACGCCGAGGCGGCGGCGCAGCGCGCCGAACGCATCCGCGCGGCGATCGCGGCGACCACCATCGTCCACCTGCGCCAGACCTTCGGCCCGGCGACCTGTTCGATCGGCCTGGCCACCTCGCAGGGCGAGCGCGACACGCCGCAGCAACTGCTGCAAAGCGCCGACGCGGCGCTGTACCGGGCCAAGGCCGAAGGCCGCGACCGGGTCGTCGACGGCAACCGCAGCGCGGCGGTGGCGAGCGACGCGCGCGCCTGAGCGGCGGCGGGCGGCCCGGCCATCGAAACCGATCCCGCGGCCGCGCCATGCACCGCGGCCGCAACCGCCGAACGGCCCGGGGCGGCGACGCCGCCCCGGGCCGCCGGATCGGCTCAGATCACACGCACACCCGGATCGGCAGGCCGTTCTTGCCGGGAATCAGCTTCTCGACCTTGCCCGGCGGGCACTGCTTGATCGGAACGAAGATGTCGGCCAGGGCGTGGGTGGCGAAGGTCAACAGGCCGGCGGCGACAAGGGCCGCGAAGACGCGCGATTTGCTCATGGGAGGTTCGACTCGCTGGGCGAACCGGAATGACGTGGCGAAGGCAGCGGAAACCCCGGTCCGTATGGATTCCGGCCGGGGCCCACCTTGCGCAAGCGCTGCCGGGCTGGCAAGTGCGCTCGCGCCGCCGCCGTCGCCGTTTTGGCCAACTGGGTTACGAAATCGCAAGCGCGCTACACCGTCGCGGCGTTTCGCGCGCCGCAGTGCGCGCATGCGCCTGCGTATGCACTCAGGTGTGCGCCTGTGCCTGCGCATTGACCCTACGCCGGCGTGCGCCAGCCGCAACACACGCATCCGCGCCACCTCCTCGGCGGCTTATCCGTGAAGTTTCGAGACCCTCGCCGGCGCCGCCGCCTCGACCACGCTGCACTTCCACGCGATCGAACCATCGGCCTGACGCACGGCGACCGCGGCTTCGTTGGTACGGCAAATGAGCGGCAAGTACTGGACGCGCTTGCCGCGGTCGGTGCCGCTGTTGCCCTCGCCGCCTTCGCCGCCCGCCATCGCGGTGCCGCTGGCCAACACGGCCAGCAGTGCGCCGATCCGGATCGTCGCGTGGCGCAGCGTCTGTTTGCGCATGGTCGTTCGCTCCCTCGAAAACCGCGCTGCGGCGGCGAAGCGGTCAGCCTGCGCGCGCCTGCGGATCGCGGCAAGCGCCGGCGGACGGGCGGCGCGTCTAGTGCATTGGTCACGTTGACCCGCGCCGTGCGCGGCTTGCATGCTGGCCCCGGCCGGCGGCCGCGACCGGGGGAGACCGCTGCGGCGCCGCCCTCGCACACCGTTGCGACCCGCACGACCCGCACGACACACCCACGCGCGATGCGGCACGGACGGCGCCTCGCCGCTCCGGGCGCACGCCCGCCAACGCCGGAACCGACCATGCCCCGAACGCTCACGACCCGACCGACCGCCGCCGCACCGCTGGCCCTCGCCGTCCTCGCTTGCGCCCTCGCCGGCGCCGCCCAGGCCGCGCCGGCGTCGCCGGCCGAACCCACCGCGCTGCGCTGCGGCAAGCTGTTCGACGCGCGCAGCGGCAAGCTGCTGGGCCCGCACACGGTGACGGTGCGCGACGGCAAGATCGCCGAAGTCCGCGCCGGCCTCAACGACGTCGCCGGCGCGCGCGCGGTCGATCTGTCGCAACACACCTGCACCCCGGGCTGGACCGACCTGCACGTGCACCTGGGCGGCCAGTCCAGCGCGCAGAGCTATTCCGAAGGCTTCCGCCTCGACCCGGTCGACTTCGCCTTCCGCGCGGTCGGCTACGCCAACAAGACCCTGCAGGCCGGCTTCACCAGCGTGCGCGACCTCGGCGGCGAAGTGACCCCGCACCTGCGCGACGCGATCAACCAGGGCCTGGTCGCCGGCCCGCGCATCTGGGCCGCGGGCAAGTCCATCGCCACCACCGGCGGCCACGCCGATCCCACCAACGGCATGAACGACGCGCTCTCGCACCTGATCGGCCCGCCCGGCCCGACCGAGGGCGTGATCAACTCCATCGACGACGCCCGCCAGGCCGTGCGCCAGCGCTACAAGGAAGGCAGCGACGTCATCAAGATCACCGCCACCGGCGGCGTGCTGTCGTACGCCAAGTCCGGCGACGCGCCGCAATTCACTGTGGAGGAAGTAAAGGCCATCGTGGATACGGCGCGAGATTATGGGTACCGCGTGGCCGCGCACGCGCACGGCGAGGAAGGCATGAAGCGCGCGGTGCTCGGCGGCGTCACCAGCATCGAGCACGGCACATATATGAGCCCGGAGGTCATGTCGCTGATGAAGCAGCGCGGCACCTGGTACGTGCCGACCATCTACGCCGGCCGCTTCGTCGCCGACAAGGCCAAGATCGACGGCTACTTCCCCGACGTTGTGCGGCCCAAGGCGGCGCGGATCGGCGCGATGATCCAGCAGACCGCGGCCAACGCCTACAAGAACGGGGTCAAGATCGCCTTCGGCACCGACATGGGCGTGGGCCCGCACGGCGACAACGCGCGCGAGTTCGTCTACATGGTCGAAGCCGGCATTCCGGCCGCAGTGGCGCTGCAGGCAGCGACCATCCGCGCCGCCGAAGTGCTGGGCGTGGACGACCAGGGCGTGATCGAAACCGGCAAGCGCGCCGACATCGTCGCGGTCAAGGGCGACCCGGTCGCCGACATCAACGCGGTGCTGGACGTGGCGTTCGTGATGAAGGACGGCGCGGTTTACAAGCAGGCGTTGTAAGTTCTCGGCGCGCTCGCACACGACGAACCCCGGCCGCGATGCGGCCGGGGTTTTTCTTTGGTCGTTGTTTTGTGATCGCTGCGCCCTGGCCGCCACGCTCTTGCGTTGGCTGCACTGCAGCTTCGAAAGCCCGGACTCCCCGCACCACTCCCAAACCGTCATCCCCGCGAAGGCGGGGATCCAGAGACTTCAGCGCCATGCCTCGATGAAGCCCTGGATGCTCGGCTTCGCCGAGGTAAAGCGGAGCCCGCGTTCGCGGGAATGACGGCAGGTAAGTTTCGCCACGTCCCTTCCAGACCGTCATCCCCGCGAAGGCGGGGATCCAGAGACTTCAGCGTCCTGCCTCGATGAAGCCCTGGATTCCCGCGTTCGCGGGAATGACGATAGGAAGGATTCGCCGCGCTTCGTTCAAAGCCGGATTTCGCTGCAACCTTCCCAAGCCGTCATCCCCGCGAAAGCGGGGATCCAGAGACTTCAGCGTCCTGCCTCGATGAAGCCCTGGATTCCCGCGTTCGCGGGAATGACGATAGGAAGGATTCGCCGCGCTTCGTTCAAAGCCGGATTTCGCTGCAACCTTCCCAAGCCGTCATCCCCGCGAAAGCGGGGATCCAGAGCCTTCAGCGCGATGCCGCGATGAAACCGCGCTCCAGACCGCGCACATCGCCAAGCGAACGCCGCCGCTGTCTCGCCAAAGCGCAGCAAACGCAGTTTCCTCGCGCTCCCCGCTTCGCCCCGAAACCGCCCGCATGCACGCCGGTTTCACATCGACGATCCCAGTTCCGGCAATTCCGCAACGCCTGCGGCGCCATCGGCGCGCGCCGCGTGCGCCCGGTCACGGCGATCGCCGCGGGGGCGTGCCATAACCCCGACGGTCGCGCTTATGCCCACTATCGGCGCGGCGCGATTCGATCCGCAACGCAGGCCCGGCAGCGCCGATGCCGTCGTCGCCCTGCACCGCCGCGCGCACGCACCATCGCCCGCGTTGAGCGTTTTTCCATGCCGTTGCCGCAGCAAGGTCAGCCGCGGGTGCGCCCGCGGCAGGCGCCGATTCCGACCGACCTTGCTGCGGCGCCGGCGCCATCTTCCGCCCGCGCCGGACCACCGGCGCATTTGCCGGGAACCCGCCGATGACCGCCATGCCGCGCCGCCCGCGCAATCGCCGCACCGCCGCGCTCGCCGCGGCCGCCGCCTTCGCGTTCGTATCCGGCTTCGCCGCGGTCTCCACGGCCGCGCCGGTCTGCCGCTGCTACGCCGAGCGCACGCAATGCCTGGCCGAAGCGGTCACCGATCTGGACAAGAAGTTCTGCCGGCTGGAGTTCAACCGCTGCATGGACCGCTTCTGCCCGGCGCCGCCCAACCCCTGAGCGCGGCGCCTCAGCGCGGCGCGCGCGCGGCGGCGATATAAGCCGCCAGCCACGCCAGCAAGGCCACCCGCTGCGCCGGCGCGCCCGGCACCAGGCGCGCATCGGCCGCCAGCACCGCCAGCACCAGCACCGCCGCCGCGGCCAGCGCGATAACGCCGAAACGCCGCCACGCCGGCGCCGCCAGCGAGGCATAGGCGAGCAAGGCCGCGCCGGGCGCGAACGCCAGCCACCACAGCATCCACGCCAGCGCATGCAGGCGGCTGGCGTGCGCATCGAGGTCCTGCGGATCGAGCGAGGCCACGCCCTGCGCGGCCCACGCCAGCGCCGACCACAGCCACAGCCACGCACCGATCCGCGCCGGCGCGCGCAGCCCGCGCGCGGCCCCGGCCAGGCCCCAGGCCACCCACGCCAAGGCCAGTCCCGGCCCGATGTAGCCCAGCAGATTGAACGCCAGCGCGTACGGAATGCCCTGCGCGCCGAGCAACCCGGGCGGATGGCGCCAATGCGAATAGCCGTCCAGCGCCGCGCCGAAGCCGAGCAACGCGGCCACGCAGCACAGCGCCGCGGTCGCGGCGACGAAGAGGGCGCGCGAACGCGCCGGCGGCGGCGCAGTCGCCGTCGATGCCGCCGCCGCAGCGGCGCGCGCAGAGGTCGCAGCGCGGGATCGGGATGAGGCCTTCATCGCGACATGCTAGCGTGCGCGGCTCGCGGCGCGCTTGCCTCGCGCCGCCCGCGTCCCCATTTCGGAACGCATCCGTTTTCGACTCCATGAGCCCGCCGATGACCGCCACTGCCGCCAATCCCCACGTATTCGACGCCACCACCGAACGATTCCAGCAGGACGTGCTGGAAAAATCGCTGAAGGTGCCGGTCCTGATCGACTTCTGGGCCGAGTGGTGCCAGCCGTGCAAGACCCTCGGCCCGATCCTGGAAAAGCTGGCCGGCGAGTACCACGGCGCGTTCGTGCTGGCCAAGGTCGATGTCGAGGCCGAGCAGCAGCTCGGCGCGGCGTTCCAGATCCGCTCGATCCCGACCGTGTACCTGATGAAGGACGGCCAACTCGTCGACGGCTTCGCCGAGGCGCTGCCGGAAAGCGTGGTACGCGAGTTCCTCAAGCAGCACGGCATCGAGCCGGCCGCGCCGGCCGTCGAGGAAGCCCCGGCCGAAGCCGCGCCGGTCGACCCGCACGCCGAAGTCGTGCGCCTGCGCCGCGAAAGCGCCGAGCAGCCCGACAAGCCCGAACTCAAGCTCGACCTCGCCCTGGCCCTGCTGGCCACGGGCGCGGAAACCGAGTCGGAGCAGTTGCTCGACGCGCTGCCGGCGAACCTGGCCACCGACGACCGCAGCGTGCGCGCCCGCGCCAAGCTCGGTTTCCTCAAAGTGGTGCGCGACGCGCCGCCGGCCGCGACCCTGGAAGCGACCCTGGCCGCCGCGCCGGACGACGCCCAGGCGCGCTACCTGCTCGGCGCGCGCCTGATCGCCGCCGGCCAGGACCAGGCCGGCCTGGAGCAACTGATCGACCTGCTGCGCCGCGACCGCGCCTTCCAGGACGGCCTGCCGCGCAAGGCCCTGATCGACGCGTTCCGGGTGGTGGCGGACGAGGATCTGGTCGGGGTGTACCGGCGCAAGATGTCGGCGTTGTTGTTCTGAGGCGCCTTGGGTTAGAGCGCGGGACTCGGGCTTAGCCGAAGCGGCGTTTTCGGCGCTGGCGAGCCCGGAGGACCTCAAGCCCGGCGCTTCGGCGTCGGGCGCACTGGCCTCGTCCCGGCGCTGCCCTTCGGCCCGTGGCTCTCACCGTCCCGGTGCCCACCGCCCGTCATTCCGGCGAACGCCGGAACCCATTTTGATTTGGCTTCTCTGCTTTCGCCCACTCAAAAGAGGCGAAGCGAAGTGGATTCCGGCGTTCGCCGGAGTGACGGCAAGCAGGCCGATCGCCGCGACTGCGCACAACAAACGGCCGCAGCGACAGCCCCTCGCTTCAACAATACGCATCCGTATGGCAGACTGCCCGCGCCCCTCCCCACCCAGGCGCCCATGAAAGCCAGCACCCTTCGCCACGGCCTGAACCTGTGGCCGCCGTTCCTGTTCACCGGCATCCACGTCGCCGCGATCTCGCCCGACTACCGCCACGCCGCGGTCGAGCTGCGGATGCGGCCGTGGAACCGCAACTACGTCGGCACCCACTTCGGCGGCAGCCTGTTCGCGATGACCGACCCGTTCTGGATGCTGCTGGCGATGCAGGCGCTGGGCCGCGACTACATCGTCTGGGACCGCGCCGGCGAGATCGAATTCGTCAAGCCCGGCCGCGGCACGGTGCGCGCCCGCTTCGATCTGGGCGACGACATCCTCGAAGAACTGCGCGCGGCCACCGCCAGCGGCGACAAGTACCTGCGCTGGTTCGAGAACGAGATCCTCGACGCCCAGGGCGAGGTCGTGGCCAAGGTGCGCAAGCAGCTTTACGTGCGGCGCAAGCGCGACCGTTGAGCGGGCGCGGCCGCGCCGGCGCGGCTTTGCGACCCGCGTCGCCATTCCGTCCGCGCCGCTGCGGTATGGAAGCGACTGTCAGAATGCGCGCCTGGGCCCCGCTCAGGCTTGTAAACGCGGGCACTTAAAAGCCACACTAGTCGTCACGCGGGCACTGCTGCGGCGTTATGCTGCGCAGTCGCGACACGGGGCCGCGAATGTCCAACAGCACAATCCAAACCGATGCGCAGCGCGTGCCGATGCCGGAAATCACCGGCTATCGACTGCGCGAGATCATCAACCACGGCGGCTCGTCCACGGTTTACCTGGGCGAGCAAAGTGCGTTGGGGCGCGAAGTCGCCATCAAGATCATGTTGCCGCACGCCCTGGCCGACGAGGTCAGCCGGCGCCGCTTCGAGAACGAAGTGCGCACCATCGCGCGGCTCGAACACCCGCACGTGGTCAGCATCCACGAGGTCGGCCGCACCCGCGACGGCCTGCCCTACTACGCCATGCCCTACCTGCCGCGCGGCCACCTCGGCAAGCGCATCGAGCAGGGCTTCGCCCGCGGCGAGGCCGAGGTGGTCGGCATCGTCGAGCCGTTGCTGGCGGCGCTGGAATACGCCCACGCCCGCGGCGTCGTGCACCGCGACGTCAAGGCCGAGAACGTCCTGTTCGACAATTCCGAACGGCCGCTGCTGGCCGACTTCGGCATCGCCCTGCGCCGCGGCTTCGGCGCGCGCATGACCGCGACCGGCCTGGCCGTGGGCAGCACCGCCTACATGGCGCCGGAGCAGGCGCGCGGCGAAGAGGTCGACGGCCGCGCCGATCTGTACAGCCTGGGCGTGCTGATCTGGGAAATGCTGACCGGCCGGCTGCCGTTCGAGGCGCCCGACGCGCTGTCGATGGCGGTGATGCACGCGCAGAACCCGATCCCGAAGCTGCCGCCGCCGCTCAAGCACTGGCAGCGCTTCATGAACCGCGCCCTGGCCAAGCACCCCGACCAGCGCTTCGAAAACGCCGCCGAGATGGCCCAGGCGGTCGACGAGATCAAGCACCGCGGGCAGATGAGCGGCTTCGGCCGCGCCATGAGCGCGCTGCGCCCGCTCAAGCGCTGGGCCACCCCGGCCTGGGCCGGGCTGGCGGTGGCCGCGGTCGGCGTGGTCGCGGTCGGCTTCGGCCTCAACCGGGTCGAGAAGGACGGCTTCTTCCGGGTCGAATCCAAGCCCGCCGTCAGCGCCGCCGCGGCGCCGGCCGCGCCGGATCCGACCCAGGCGATGATGGCGCCGCTGCCGCAGGCGCCGCTGCAGGATTCGCTGCAGGCCGCGCGCAGCTACATCGGCGAAGGCCGCCTGGCCGCGCCGGCGGACGCCAACGCCTACAACAGCCTGCTCACCGCCTGGCACCTGGACAGCACCAACCCGGAAGTGGCGGTGGTGGTCGAGGAGCTCACCCAGGCCTTCGGCGACGCGCTCGCGCGCGACCTGCGCGAAGGCCGCGACGCCCAGGCGCGCCAGCATCTGGTCAACGCCACCGCGCTGGGCCAGCAGACCGGCACCGCCGACTCGCCGGCGCAGCGCGCGCTGCGCGAAAAGGCCGCGCAGGCGCTGCAGGCGCGGCTGGACCAGGCCGCGCGCCGCGGCGACGGCGGCGACGCCGGCAAGGTGATCGCGCTGGCCGACGAGTTCGCGCTGCCGCGCACGGTCTCGACCAAGCTGGTCGCGCAGGCGCGCGGCATCGCCGGCGACGGCACGGTCGCGCGCGGCACCGTTGCGGCCAGCGCCGCCGCCCCGGCGGCGAGCGTGGCGGTCAGCTTCAACCCGCGTCCGGTCAGCCGCGGCGAGTACGCCCGCTTCGCCAGCGCCAGCACGCGCGCGCCGGCGCTGTGCCGCGAACGCGTGTCGCTGCTGCGCGTGCTCTCGCCCAAGGACTGGAAGGAACCGGGCTTCGGCCAGACCGAATCCGAGCCGGTGGTGTGCGTGTCGATCGCCGACGCCGAGGCCTACGCGCAGTGGTACAGCCAGCAGACCGGCCGCCGCTACCGCCTGCCCACCGCCGAGGAAGCGCAGCGCATGCCGCTCAACGGCGGCCGCTCGCTGTCGATGTGGTCGGCCGATTGCGGGCGCAACTGCCAGCAGCGTCAGGTCGGCGGCAACTCCTGGCGCAGCGCGCAGGCGCAGCGGCCGCTGAGCGCGGGACGCGGCTACGACGATGTCGGCTTCCGCCTGGTGCGCGAGCGCTGAGGCGCGGCGGTGCGGCGGTGACTACGAAGCCCTCCCGCGCGGAGGGCTTTTGCTTTTGTGGGAGGGCCTTCAGGCCCGACGCTTTTCGGTCGGATCTTCGCGACCGGATCGGAAAGCGTCGGGCCTGAAGGCCCTCCCACCACAGCGCGACGCGGCGATTCGAGCGCAGGGCATCGATCTGGAACACCCATCCACGGCAACTCCGGACAGGTCGGCTCCCCTACAATCCGGCCCATGCGCCCGCCCAATCTGCAACGCCTGTTCCTCTCCGGCCTGTTGACCCTGCTGCCGATCTGGCTGACCTGGGTCGTGGTCAAGTTCGTGTTCGTGCTGCTGTCGGACATCAGCAAACCGCTGGTGGAGCCGCTGCTGCAGGACCTGGCCTTCGCCCATCCGCAGGCGCTGGGCTGGCTCGGCGCCGCGTGGGTGCAGACCGCCTTGGCGCTGATCGCCACGGTCGCGGTGATCCTGCTGACCGGCGCGCTGGCCCGGCGCGTGGTCGGCCAGACCCTGCTGCGCTGGTTCGAATCGCTGATCCGCCGGATTCCGCTGGCCAGCACCATCTACGGCAGCGCGCGGCAGTTGCTCGACATCCTGCAGACCAAGCCCGATGGCACCCAGCGCGTGGTGCTGGTGGACTTCCCGCATACCGAGATGAAGTCGATCGGCTTCGTCACCAAGGTCATGCGCGAGGAAGGCACCGGCCGCGAACTGGCCGCGGTGTACGTGCCGACCACGCCCAACCCGACCTCGGGCTATCTGGAAATCGTGCCGGTGGAGAAGATCACCCCGACCGACTGGAGCGTGGATCAGGCGATGAGCTTCATCATCTCCGGCGGCGCAGTGTCGCCGGCGACGATTCCGTTTTCCGTGCCTTCCGCGACCGCCGCCGCGGCCGCGGCCGACCAGGATGTCCCGCGATGAAACCACGCTCCGCGTTTTCGTTCTGCCTCGCCGCCGCGCTGGCCCTGCCCTTCGCCGCCGCCGCGGCGCTGACCCCGCATCCGGTCGCGCTCGACGACGGCCGCAGCTTCAGTCTCGACCTGCCGGCGGAACTCGAGATCGTGCCGGTGGTGCAAGGCCTCAAGCGCGTGCGCTTCTTCGCCCGCAGCCCCGACGGCCGTTTGTTCGTCACCGACATGCACGACCTGAGCGACAACAAGCTCGGCCGCGTGTACGCGCTCGACGGCTGGGACGAAAAGAGCGAGCGCTACACCAAGGTCTCGGTGTACCTGGACAAGCAGCGCAATCCCAACAGCGTCGCCTTCCACACCGACGCCGGCGGCCAGCAATGGCTGTACGTGGCCAACACCGACAAGCTGCTGCGCTATCGCTACCGCAATGGCGATGTGAAGCCCTCGTCCGAAGCCGAGACGCTGGCGACCTTCCCCGACTACGGCCTGAGCTACAAATACGGCGGCTGGCACCTGACCCGCAGCCTCGCCTTCGGCGGCGGCAAGCTGTATGTCGCGGTCGGCAGCAGCTGCAACGCCTGCGTCGAGAAAGAAGACGTGCGCGCGGCGATCTTGCAGATGAATCCCGACGGCAGCGGCCAACGCATCTACGCGCGCGGCCTGCGCAACGCGGTCGGGCTGCTGTACCGCGACGGCAAGCTGTTCGCGACCAATCAAGGCTCCGACCACCTCGGCGACGACAAGCCGGACGAGACGATGTTCGTGGTCAAGGACGGCGCCGATTACGGCTGGCCTTACTGCCACTTCAGCCGCGGCAAAGTGTTCGCCGACCCGAAGTTCCCGCGCAAGGAAGGCTGCGCGAGCGTGCCGAAGCCGTTCGCCTACTTCCCTTCGCATGCCTCGGCACTCGGCCTGACCTGGTTTCCCGCCAGCGACAAGGGCGAGCTGCGCGACGAATTCGCGGTGGCGCTGCACGGCTCCAGCAAGCTCAAGCTCGGCCACGGCTACCGCATCGTCCGGGTCGGCGCCGACGGCCGCGCGCGCGGCGATCTCGTCGCCGGCTTCGTCCAGGGCGGCAAGGCGGTCGGCCGGCCCTGCGACGTGCTCGCGCTGGGCCGCGACAGCTTCCTGTTCACCGACGACAAGTCGGGCGTGATCTACAAGGTGAGGCCGAAGCGGTGAGCGCCAGCGAAACCAGCATTCCGTTCGTCTCCGGCCAGGGCACGCCGACGCTGCAGGACCGCTCGCTGCGCTTGTTCATCGTGCTGTCCTCGTTCTTCTGCGTGAACGCGGCGCTGGCCGAGTTCATCGGGGTCAAGATCTTCGCCCTCGAAGACACCCTGGGCATCGCGCCGCTGCAGTGGAACCTGTTCGGCCAGACCGGCTCGCTGAACTTCACCGCGGGCACCTTGCTGTGGCCGATCGTGTTCCTGATGACCGACGTCATCAACGAGTTCTTCGGCCGCCGCGGCGTGCGCCTGATCTCGTGGCTGGCGGCGATGCTGATCGCCTACGGCTTCTTGTTCGCCTTCGCCGCGATCGCGCTGGCGCCGGCGGGCTGGTGGGTCAAGGCCGCGCAGGCGCAGGGCGTGCCCGACTACCAGGCCGCGTTCGCGGCGATCTTCGGCCAGGGCATGTGGAGCATCGGCGGTTCGCTGGTGGCGTTCATGCTCGGCCAGTTGATCGACGTGGCGGTGTTCCACCGCATCCGCAGCGTCACCGGCGACAAGCACATCTGGCTGCGCGCGACCGGCTCGACCGCGGTGTCGCAGTTGGTCGACAGCTTCGTGGTGCTGTACATCGCCTTCGTGCTGGGGCCGCAGCATTGGCCGATCCCGCAGTTCCTGGCGATCAGCACGGTCAACTACGGCTACAAGATGCTGGCCGCGTTCGCGATGATTCCGCTGATCTATCTGCTGCGGATCTGGATCCACGGCTACCTGGGCCACGAGCGCGCCAAGCAGTTGCGCGACGAGGCCGCGGCCGACTGAGGCGTGCGGCCTTCGGGGCCCAGGCGCGAGGCGTTGCGTGCGGGTCGCGCGCCGCCACCGCGCCGCTGCGCGACGTGAAGCCGGCTTCGCGTCGCGCAGCGCAAATCTCAGTAGTCGCGCACCTCGTCGAACCACTGCTGCGCCAGTTCCTCGCTGACGCCGAGCGCGGCGACGTGGTCGAGCTGGCTGAACTGCCACACCGCCTCGCCGATATCCTCGCGCTCGCTGGTCTCGATGCCTTTGGCCTGGTTGAAGCCGGCGGCGAACGCAAGGATGGCAGCCTTGGCCGCCTCGATGTCCTGCGCTTGCGCCGCCTGCTCCAGCGCCTGCAAGGCCACGTCGTAAGCGGCGTTCGCCGCCTTGGCGCTGCGGCCGCTCCAGGCCACGAACGGCCGCGCGTATTCGCGCTGCCACCACTCGGGCTTGCGCAACTGGCTGACGGCAGCGTAGTCGCTCCATTCGCGGATCTTCGCCCGCGCCTTGAGCTGCGCCTTCAACATCTTTCCGGCCGCTTCGTCGACGTTGTAGGCGATGAAGCGGTCGAGCTTGGGCCAACTCGCGAGCGGCGGCAGCCCGCTCAGCTCCGGCGCGAAGCGGATTTCCAGATTGTCCAGGCCGTCGAGTTTCGCCAGCTCCTCCCAGTCGCAGAAGCCGCCCCACAGCGACAGGCTGTCGAGCGCGGCGAAGCGTTCGATCCCTTTGAGCGAGATCGGCTGGCCGAGCGGGCCGGCATGCAGCGACAACGAGGTCGTCGCTTGCAACAGGCCGAGTTCGGGCAAGACATACGGCGCGTCGCTGCGGCGGCGCGACAGCGTCGGCAGCAGCGACAGCGAGCGCGGCGCGGCGCCGGCGGCGGCGAAGCGCGAGAGATCGCCGGACAGGCTCAGGCTGCTGACCGCGGGCAGGTTCAGCCGCAGATGGCCGCTCAACTCGCCGAGCTTGAGATGCAGCGAGTAGATGTCGGCCGCGCCGGCGTCGATTTCGCGCGCATCGGCGAACGCCGGCGCCCAGCTGAATTGCTCGATGCTGCGCTGCTGCGACCAGGCGAAAAACCCGCTGTCGTTGCCGTAGTAATCGATGTGGCGCGGCCACGGCGAGCCGGCGGGCGTGGCGAAGGGCTCGAACGCGCGCCAATCGATCGCCTCGTCGGCCGCGACGTGCAGATCGGCTTTCTTGCCCATGCGCGCCGGGCCGACGATCAGATTGCCGCGCCCGGGTTCGGTGCGCAGGACATGGCTGCGCGGCGCGGTCAGGTTCAGCACGTAGCGGCCCCAGGCGCTGACCGAACCTGCGGGCTGGGCGGATACATCCAAAGGTGCGTCGGGGGATGCGGGCACGCGGTTCTCCTTTTCCGTGTTCGCGACCGCGGCGGGCGGCGGCGGCAAGGCCGCGCCTGACAGCGGTTCGCGCCTGGATTCTTCGTCAATCCATCGCGGTTGTCATCACACAATGCGTGGTGCCGCGAGCCCGACGCGCGGCCAACTTCGATCCGCAACGCGCGACCGCCGCCGGCGACAGCGCCGCGCCCGCCATGACCTTCGGCCCATGCCCCGCCTGCCCGCGCGCGCGAGCCTGCGGGTCCAACCGTCCGGATCGACCCCATGACCGCTTCCTCGTCCCGCGCGTTCGCGCGCCCGGCCGCGACCTTGCTCGCCGCCGCGCTGGCCCTCGCCCTGCCCGTCGCCGCCGTCGCCGCGCCCGCCGACGCCGCCGCGCCCGCGCCCGGCGTCACCGTGGAAACCAAGGCCGCCAAGCTCACCCGCCTGTACGAGCAGTACTGGGAAGAGAACCTCAAGCTCAACCCGCTGATGGCCACCCAGCAAGGCGATCCGCGCTACAACGACCAGTTGCCCAACATCGCCGGTGCGGCCTATCGCCAACAGCGCCGCGAGTTCTTCCAGCGCTGGCTCAAGGCGGTCGAATCGGTCGGCGCGCAAGGCCTGTCGGCGCAGGATCTGCTGAGCTACGAGATCTTCGTGCGCAACGCCAAACTGGAGCTGGAATCCGATCGCTTCCCGGCCTGGCAGCAGCCGATCAACCAGTTCCACAACTTCGCCGCCAGCGTCGCCCAGTTCGGCTCCGGCGCCGGCGCGCAGCCGTTCAAGACCGTCGCCGACTACGACAACTGGCTCAAGCGCGTGGCCAAGGTGCCGGCGATCTTCGACCAGTTCGCCGCCAACAGCCGCGAAGGCGTCAAGCGCGGCGTGGTCCAGCCCAAGGCGCTGATGGTCAAGGTGGTGTCGCAGCTCGATGCGCTGATCAAGGACAAGCCCGAGGACACCTTGTTCTGGACGCCGGTGAGCAAGTTCCCCGCCGGTTTCTCCGACGCCGACAAGCAGCGCCTCACCCAGGCTTACCGCCAGGCGATCGCGACCGAGCTGATGCCGGCCTACACGCGCCTGCGCGACTACGTGCGCGACGACTACCTGCCCAAGGCGCGCGACAGCGCCGGCCTGGGCGCGCTGCCGGGCGGCGGCGAGTGGTACGCCTTCAACGCGCGCCGCTCCACCAGCACCGCGATGACGCCGGCGCAGATCCACCAGATAGGCCTGGACGAAGTCGCGCGCATCCACGGCGAGATGGACAAGACTATCGCCGCGCTCAAGTTCCAGGGCGGCCGCGCGGCGTTCTTCAAGTTCCTGCAGACCGATCCGCGTTTCGTGTTCAAGGACGAGCCGGCATTGCTGGCGCATTACCGCGGCCTGGAAGCGAAGATCAACAAGCGCATTGCCGAACAGTTCTCGCTGACGCCGAAGGCGCCGTTCGAGATCCGTCCGGTCGAAGCCTTCCGCGCGCAATCGGCGGCCGGCGGCTCGTACATGCGTCCGAGCGAAGACGGCACGCGGCCGGGCATCTTCTACGTCAACACCTATGACTTGCCCACGCGCAAGACCTGGGACGCGGAAGACCTGTACCTGCACGAGGCGATTCCCGGCCATCACTTCCAGTTGGCGCTGCAGCAGGAACTCACCGGCCTGCCCAAGTTCCGCCGCTTCGGCGGCGAAACCGCCTTCACCGAAGGCTGGGGCCTGTACGCCGAATCGCTGGGCAAGGACCTGGGCGTGTACGAAAGCCCGTACGACTACTTCGGCTATCTGCAGAACGAACTGTGGCGCGCGATCCGCTTGGTGGTGGACACCGGCCTGCACAGCAAGGGCTGGACCCGCGAGCAGGTGATCGAATACATGCTGGCCAACTCGGCCGAGAGCGAAACCCAGTCCACCGCCGAAGCCGAGCGCTACATGGCCATTCCGGGCCAGGCGCTGGCGTACAAGATCGGCGAGCTCAAGATCATGGAACTGCGCAAGCGCGCGCAGACCGCGCTGGGGCCGCGCTTCGACGTGCGCGAGTTCCATGCGGAAATGCTCAAGGACGGCGCGGTGCCGCTGGAGATTCTGGAGCGCAAGATCGATCGGTGGATCGAGGGCAAGAAGGCTTGAGGGTTGCCGGCGGGGCTTCGTCGCGTTTACCTCGGCGAAGCCGAGCATCCAGGGCTTCATCGAGGCATGTCTCTGAAGTCTCTGGATCCCCGCCTGCGCGGGGATGACGGCCTGGAGTGGCGCAGTGAAACCCGCCTGCCGTGAAATCCACCTGCCGCGAACCCCACCTACCGTCATTCCCGCGAAGGCGGGAATCCAGGGCTTCACCGAAGCATGGCTCTGAAGTCTCTGGATCCCCGCCTTCGCGGGGATGACGGCTTGGAGTGGCGCGGTGAAATCCGCCTGCCGTTAAACCCGCCTGCCGCGAACCCCACCTACCGTCATTCCCGCGAAGGCGGGAATCCAGGGCTTCACCGAAGCATGGCTCTGAAGTCTCTGGATCCCCGCGTTCGCGGGGATGACGGCTTGGAGTGGCGCGGTGGAATCCGCCTGCCGTTAAACCCGCTTACCGCGAGCCCCACCTACCGTTGTTCCCACGGGAAGAGACACCGCGAAACCCACCTACCGTCATTCCCGCGAACGCGGGCTCCGCTTTACCTCGGCGAAGCCGAGCATCCAGGGCTCCATCGAGGCAAGACTCTGAAGTCTCTGGATCCCCGCCTTCGCGGGGATGACGATCTTGTAGGAACACCGCGGGCATCTCCTTCCAGGAATCACGGCAGCCCACCAAGAACCACAACCCGGCAACTGCACCGCGCCGCCCACAGGCGCTAGGATCGGCTTCTGGCACACGAACCACGCCGCCCCCGCATCCACAAACCAACGCGAACCACACCGCATCCACCCGCCCATCCAACACCCCGCACCGCAACCGGCCACCGCCGATCCCACCCGATCTACCGTTGCTCAGAACCCAAAGCAGAAAAAATGTGACTGAAGGCGCATAATTACGGGTTGCTATGTCCCTTGCCCGCCGGCCGCGCGGCCGGTCTCCGCCGACTTTCTCAGCCACGGATTACGGATGTTCCCCATCGCAACACCCGTAGCAGCGCCCGCGTCCTCCGCCGCCGTCTCGGCGGCGCGCCGGCCGTCTCGCCCGCTCTGGCGCGTCTCGCGTCTGCTCGCCTTCGTCGCGCTGCTCGCGCTGGCGGCGCTGTGCGCGCCGGCGTCGGCGCAGGACTGGAGCTATCGCGTCCGCCCCGGCGACACCCTGTGGGATCTGGGCGCCAAGCATCTGAAGACCGGCATCGACTGGCGCCGCCTGCAGCAGCACAACGGCATCGTCGACCCCTACCACCTGCCGCCGGGCACGCGCATGCGCTTCCCGATCGGCTGGCTGCGGATCGAACCGGCCAAGGCGCGGGTGATCGCGGTGCGCGGCGCGGTCAACTGGCTGGCCTCGGACAAGTCGCCGGCGCAACTGGTCGGCGAGGGCTTGCGCCTGGGCATCGGCAGCCGCCTGGAAACCGGGCCCGGCGCCAGCGCCACGCTCGAATTCGCCGACGGCTCGCGCATGACCGTGCAGGACAACAGCGCGGTGGTGTTCGACGAGCTCAGCAGCTACGGCGCCACCGGCATGGTCGACACGCGCATGCGCCTGCAGCGCGGGCGCGCGACCAACCGGGTCACGCCGGCGCTGGGGCCGGCCTCGCGCTACATCATCGAAACCCCGTCGGCGACCTCCAGCGTGCGCGGCACGCGCTTCCGCATCAGCGCCGGCGATGCCGGCGCGCGCGACGCGACCGAGGTGCTGGAAGGCAAGGTCCAGGTCGGCGCGCAGCGCGGCCAGGTGCTGGTGACGCCGGGCTACGGCACGCTCGCCGGCGGCGGCGATGCGCCGTCCGCGCCGATCGCGTTGCTGCCGGCGCCGCAGCTCGACCCCGCCGCCACCGTGCTCGACCAACTGCCCGCGCGCGCCGGCTGGAACGCGGTGCCCGGCGCCAGCGGCTACCGGGTCGAAGTGGTGCGCGACGACGCGCCGGAGGTGCTGTTGTTCGAACAGTCCACCACCGCCGCCCAGGTGCGCATCGACGATCTGCCGCCCGGCCGCCAGCGCCTGCTGGTGCGCGCGGTCGCGGCCAACGGCCTGGGCGGCCAGGACCTGCTGCAGGCCTTCACCGTCGACGCCGGCCCGGCGCCGCCGCTGACCCTGGCCCCGCTCGACGGCCAGAGCCTGCGCCTGCCGCGGCCGCGCTTCGAGTGGGCCAAGGTCGAAGGCGCTGCGACCAGCCGGGTGCAGATCGCCCGCGACGCCGACTTCGCCGCGCCGCTGATCGACGAAGCCGTGCGCGGCCAGCGCCTGCGCCCGGGGCGCGACCTGGAGCCCGGTTCGTACTTCTGGCGCGTGGCCTCGCGCGACGGCGACGGCCGGCTCGGCCGCTTCGGCAACGCCTTGCCGTTCCAGATCAGCGATGCGCCGGTCGATCCCGGCCTGGAACCGCCGCAGTCCGCGCAGGGCAAGCTGACCCTGCGCTGGCAGCGCGGCGAACCCGGCCAGCGCTACCGCGTGCAGATTTCGCGCAAGGCGGACTTCTCCAAGTTGCTGCTGGAGCGGGAGGCGGATGAACCGCAGATCGAAATCGACCGGCCCGGCAGCGGCGCCTGGCACGTGCGCGTGCAGACCATCGAGGACGACGGCTACGTCGCGCCCTACGGCCCGGCCCAGGAGATCCGCCTGCCCTGCCGCCTGTGCTACGCCGCCGGCGGCGCCGGCGCCTTGCTGTTGCTGCTGGCGCTGTAAGCCGCCCGTGCCGACCAGGGCGCCGATGAGCGCGAACGCATGAGCCCCGCCGCCCTGTCCCGGCTGTTGCGCGCCGGCGCAGCGCTGGGCGCGGCGGCGCTGGCGGCGCTGCTGACGGTCAGCGGCGCGGCCTGGCGCCTGGACGATTTCCTCTACGACCTGCACCTCTCGCACTGGGGCTACCCGCCCGACGGCGACGTGGTGGTGGTGGCGATCGACGACCGCAGCCTCAACGAACTGGGCCAGTGGCCGTGGCCGCGCGACCTGCACGCGCAGATGCTCGACCGGCTCGGCTACGCCGGCGTGCGCGGCGTGGCCCTGGACCTGGTCCTGTCCGAACCCGACCGCAGCGGCGACGAGCGCGACCGCGCCCTGGCCGCGGCGATGCGCCGGCTCGGCCGCGTCGCCCTGCCGGTGACCACCGCGCCGCTGCGCCAGAACGCGCCGCCGGTGGAAGTGCTGCCCACGCCGACGTTCGCCGCCGCCGCGGCGACCCTGGGCCATACCGACATCGAGCTCGACACCGACGGCACCGCGCGCGGCCTGTTCCTCAAGGCCGGCCTCGGCGATGCGCGCTGGCCGGCGCTGGCGCTGGCGTTGATCGCTCAGGACGCGGGCGTGGCGCCCGACCCGCTGCCCGGCCTGCGCCGGCCCGGATCCGAGCGCGGCTCGCCCTATCAATGGACGCGCGACAATTACGTGCGCATTCGTTACGCCGGCCCGCCCGACACCTTCAGCCAGGTCTCCTACGCCGATGTGCTCAGCGGCCAGGTGCCGGCCGAGTTGCTGCGCGACCGCTGGGTGGTGATCGGGGTGACCGCGACCGGGCTGGTGCCGCGCTACCTCACCCCGATGTCCGAGGACGTGCTGATGCACGGCGCCGAATATCAGGCCAACGTGCTGGAGATGCTGCTGCACCGGCGCGCGATCGTGCCGCTGGCGCCGCTGTGGCAAGGCCTGCTGGCCGCGGCGATGCTGCTGGCCGCGGTGCTGGCGATGATCCACCCGCGCGTGCAGCGGCCGGCGCTGATCGCCGGCGCCGCCGCGTTGCTGACCGCCGCCGGCAGCGTCGTGCTGCTGCGCCTGACCGACCTGTGGTTCCCGCCGGCCGGCACCATCGCCACCATCGCTGTGGCCTATCTGGCCTGGCTGATCGGCCACCTGCGCCATTGGCGCCACGAAGCCAACGTCGACACGCTCACCCAGCTCGGCAACCGCCGCCGCTTCGACCACGTGCTGCAACGCGAGCTGGCCAGCGCCCGCCGCACCCGCGCGCCGCTGTCGCTGGCGCTGATCGACGTCGACCACTTCAAGGCCTACAACGACGCCCACGGCCACCGCGCCGGCGACAAGCTGCTGCAGAAGATCGCCGCGGTGATCGCCGCCCACGCGCGCCGCCCGCGCGACCTGCCCGCGCGTTTCGGCGGCGACGAATTCGCGGTGATCCTGCCCGACACCCACGTCGAAGGCGCCGCCCGCGTCGCCGACGCCATCCTCGCCGACATGCGCAAGCTCGACGCGCGCTACGGCGCTCGCGAAGACCAGCGGGTGAGCCTGAGCGTGGGCTTGTACACCTGCGTACCGAGCCCGCACACCCACGTGCGCACCGTATTCGACGGCGCCGATGCGGCCTTGTACCGGGCCAAGGAAAACGGGCGCGATCGGCGCGAGGCGACGCGGTTGGGCGAGGTTTGACGGCCGCATTCGCAGCAGTGCGTCGAACCCACCGTCGCTCGCGCGCCTGAAGATTCAGGCCGTCGCGCTGCGGATGCGCACTCGCTTGCGTAGGGTTTCGTCGAATTCGGCGTCCTCGACACGGATCGCGCCGACAGCGATCGCGTCGGACCGCCACTGTCGGTCGCGAAAGCGTTCTACCGCTCGCTCGCGGCTTTCGCCCAGCGGGTAAACCCGGAACTGCGGGCTGTAGTCGTCGAGCTCGTCGTCGAAGCCGCCATCGAGCAGCCAATAGGCCGCGCCGTCGAAGCCCAGGATCTGGCGAGGGATGTCGTAGAAGTCCCAGTACTCGATGATTTCCAGCGTTGTGCCTTGCAGATCCATGCGGCAGCGATCCCGGTGTGTGGCGATGCCTTCGCAGTAGATCATGAATCGCACAGCGCCCGCGCGCGCGGAACCGAACGACGGCGGCGAAGCTTCGTACGCGACGACAGGCCGCGGGGGCAGCGCGACCTCAAGCCGTCATCCCCGCGAAGGCGGGGATCCAGGGCTTCACCGCAGCATGACTCTGAAGTCTCTGGATCCCCGCCTTCGCGGGGATGACGTTGCGCGCGAGCCACGCTCATACCGCGACGCAACGCAGCGCACGAAGCGATCGCGCAAAAGCCGCCGATCGAAACCGGCGCGCAAAAGAAAAGGCCGGCAATGCCGGCCTTTTCTGTTTCATACGATCACAACCGCGGATCGATCAACCCGCGCTGCGATCCCGGCGCGGACCCGAAGGACCGTTGCCGCCGCCGCGATGCTGCTTCGGACCGGCATGCGCATGACGCGGCGCGGGCTTGCCGTGCGGACGGTGCGCGGGCTTGCGCGGCGCGTTGTTGCCGCGGTTGCCGCCCGGGCCCGGACGACGCGCGCCCGGCGCGTCGGAGCCCATGCGCAGCGGGCGCGTGGGTTCGAAGCCGGCGACGCTGACCATCTCGATGTCGTCCTTGAGGATGCGCTGGATCTGCCGCAGCAGGCCCGCCTCGTCCGGCGACACCAGCGACAGCGCTTCGCCCGTGGCGCCGTTGCGGCCGGTGCGGCCGATGCGGTGGACGTAGTCCTCGGCCACCATCGGCAGATCGAAGTTGATCACCAGCGGCAGGCTCGGGATGTCCAGGCCGCGCGCGGCGACGTCGGTGGCGACCAGCACGCGGGCCTTGTTCGCCTTGAAATCGCGCAGCGCCTTCTGACGCTGGGCCTGGCTCTTGTTGCCGTGGATCGCGACCGACTTCAGGCCGGCGTCCTCGAGCTGCTCGGCCAGACGGTTGCAGCCGTGCTTGGTGCGGCCGAACACGATCACCTGATCGTTCGGGCGCGAGGCCAGAATCTGGATCAGCAGATCGCGCTTGCGGCCGCCGTCGACCGGATGCACGCGGTGGCTGATCGCATCGGCCACGATGTTGTTGGCGGCGATCTGCACCTGCTGCGGCGCGCGCATGAACTCCAGCGCGAGCTGCTTGATCTGGGCCTCGAAGGTGGCCGAGAACAGCAGGGTCTGGCGCGAGGCCGGCAGGCGGCCGAGGATGCGCTTGATCGCCGGCAGGAAGCCCATGTCGAGCATGCGGTCGGCTTCGTCCATGACCAACAGCTCAACGGCGTCCAGCTTGGCGCTGCCACGCTCGAGGTGATCGATCAAACGTCCGGGAGTGGCCACCAGCACGTCGACGCCGCGGCGCAGCGCGTCGAGCTGCGGGCCCATGCCGGCGCCGCCGTAGATGGCGTGCACGTTGAGGCGCAGGTACTTGGCGTAACCGCGCAGGCTGTCGCTGACCTGCAGCGCCAGCTCGCGGGTCGGCGCCAGGATCAGCGCGCGCGGCTTGCGCGGGCCGCCCTGCGGCGCGGCGGTGGCCAGGCGGTGCAGCAGCGGCAGGCCGAACGCGGCGGTCTTGCCGGTGCCGGTCTGGGCGCCGCCGAGCAGGTCGTGGCCGGCCATCGCCAGCGGGATCGCTTCGGCCTGGATCGGGGTCGGGGTGGCGTAGTTCTGTTCGGACAGCGCGCGCAGCAGCGCGGGCGCCAGTCCCAGCGATTCGAACGTCATAGCTTTGGAACTCCAGATGTTCGCGCCGAAGTGCCGGCCGCGCCATGGGCGCGCCGGACCGTAATCGGTCGCGTGATCACTCCAGCGTTCCCTTGAACCGCGCTGCGAGTATCGATTTTTGGACGGCGCCGGAAGCTCCGGGCCGTGTCTGCGCGACGAAAGACGTGCGGGATAAGAAGTCGCGCCGCGGCCTGCGGGGGCCAATGCGGGGCGACGGGCAACCTGGGAAACGTACCCTTGCGGGGAGGCAGCCGTGCGCTGAACGGGGCGCACTCTACGCGAAAACAGTCGCTTACGCCAGTTGCGGGCGGGGCCGGTCAGCCCCGGCTCATTGCGGCCAAGCGCGGACAAGTGCGCTGCGACGGGGCGCGCGCTTGGCTGGACGGGGCTTGGGGACCGGTTGCGGCCGCGGGATTCCGGCGCGGGGGCCCCCGCCCGCAAGGCCCCGCCTGGGCGCGTCCAGCTCCCCGATTGCGACGGCTGGCCGGCGCCCTCCCCGCCCGCCCCGGTTAAGGGCGGGCCGGCTGAACAGGCGCCGTCACAGCTTCTTGCGGTTGTCGTCCGGCACCCGGTCGATCAGCTTGTTGTAGGGGTCGAACCCAACCTCGTACGGCGCCTCATCGACCACCGCCGTCACCGTGAACTCGCCCTGCGCGACGTGCCGCCGCTCCAGGTACAGCACCTTCTCGTCCTCCTCCTTGCCCGAGGCGCCGCGCGCGAACACCCCGACCTCGACCCAGTCGTCCATCCGCCCCGGCGTCTCGCGGCCCTTGCCGTCGGCGTAGCGCTTGGCCGCCTGCACTTGCATGGTCACCTCGTACTTGCCGTCGGCGCGCTTCTTCGACGAAGCCGACAGCACCCGGTTGTCGTAGAAGGCGATCTTCTCGAACAGGTCGGTGATCAGCGCCTGCTGGTCCGGCTTGGCTTCGCGGCGCAGATACGTCAGCAGCTCGGCCGAGGTGGTGTACGGCGGCTGTTGGTAGCCCTTGTCGAGCGCGAACTGCTTGAGCGCGCGGTTGACCGCGTCCTCGCCGAGTTCCTCGCGCAGGCGGTAGAACGCCAGCGAACCCTTGCGGTAATGGACGTATTGCTGGTTCTCGACCCGATACAGCGGCAGTTCCTCGACCCGCTCGCCGGCGCGCTCGGACAGGTAGCGGTCCAGCTCGTACTTGAGGAAGCGGCGCATCTTGGCGCGGCCGTACTCTTTCTCCATCACCATCAGCGCCGAGTACTGCGACAGCGATTCCGACAGCATCGTCGACCCCTGCGCGTCGGCGCCGATGACCTGGTGCGCCCACCACTGGTGCGCCACTTCGTGCGCGGTCACGTAGAACACGTAGTCGACCGCGGCCGGATCGCGCAGGTCGGCGACGAAGCCGATGGATTCGGAGAACGGGATGGTGTTGGCGAAGCTCTGGGCGAAGCGCGCGTAGGCCGGGAACTCGATGATGCGCACCTGGCGGTGCTGGTACGGGGTGAAATTGGCCTGGAAGTAATCCAGCGATTTCTTGGTCGCCGCGATCATCCGATCGACATTGAACTCGTGCTTGGGATCGTAGTAGACCTCGATCGCGATCCCGCCCGGATAGGTGTCGCGCTTGACCTTCCAGTGCGCCGACAGATACGAGTAGAACGGCAGCATCGGCCGGTCCATCGCGTAGTCGAAGCACTTGCGCCCGTCCTTTTCGTACTCGCGCACCAGATAGCCCGGCGACAGCGCGATCTGGTCCGGCGCGGTGCAGATCGAGGTCTTGAAGTCGATCCAGTCGGCGTCGCCGACGATGTAGTTGCGCTGGCGCGCCGACGCGTCCTCGAGCTTGGCCATGCGCGGCACCTCGCCCAGGCCGCGCTTGCGGCGTTCGTTGCGGTCGAGCAACTCGCGGCCGGCGTCGTAGCCGAAGTGCGGGAACACGCTGGAGTTGAAGAAGCTGCCGTTGCCGACCACCGCGTGCTGGCCGGGCTCGTTGCTGAAGCCGCGCTGGGCGAAGGACTGCTGGAACCGCAGCTCGCGCCGTTCGCCCGGCTGCATCGGCTCGCTCAAACGGTAGATGCGGTAGCCCAGGCGCGCCTCGTTGCTGACCAGCTTGGCGCCGCCGAATTCCAGGGCGCGGATATCGGCATCGGGATCGACCGACACATGGAACTCGCGGATCGGCGCGGCATGCGGGTTGAGCAGCGTGTAGCGCCCGCTCGCGCTCATGCTCAGGTCTTCCGGGCGCAGGTCGACATGATTTTCCACGGCGACGATCTTGGGCTGCGGCAAATCCTTGTAGCGACGGAACAAGCGCTCGTAGCGCGCCTGCTCGTCCATCGCCACGTCCGCGGGCGTGTAGCGGTTGAGCACGTTGGTGTTCCAGAAGATCCACGCGCCGGTCGCGAGCCACGCGGCCGCCACGGCCGCCAGCGCCAGCCGCGGCCCGCCGCGCAGACGCTCGCGGGCGAAGCGCAGGCGCTCGCGCCAGCCGCCGGGCGCGCCGCGCACCCACAACGCTCCCGCCAGCATCAGCAGCGCGCCGAGGAACAGGCTCCAATAGGCCTGCAACCACAGCCGCGCGGCCAGGAAGTGGCCGTAGCCGTTCATGTCCGAATACGGCGCCTTGGGCGCGTTGCCGTAGCGGTACAGGTTGTGCTCGAAGTGCAGCATGTTCAGCACGGCCAGCGTCACCACCACCGCGATGGTCAGGCCGTAGCCGATGAAGCGGTTGTTGCAGAACACCTGCAAGGCCAGCGCCAGCCCGCCCATCAGCACGTAGGGAATCGAGGCCAGCAGCAGCCCCTTGAGGTACAGCAGCGGCTCGAGCTGGGTGTAGCCCTTGAACAGCTGCAGCGCCATCGAAGCCACCCCGCCGATGGCCTGGAACGCCAGCACCACCGCAATCAGGGCGACGAACTTGCTCAGCAGCGGCACCCAGTTCGGCACCGGCATCGCGTCGACGACTTCGTTGAGCTTGGCGCTGCGTTCCTTGAACACCAGATCGCCGGCGTAGAACATCGCGATCAGCACCAGCACATAGCTGTAGGTGCCCTGCAAGCCGACCAGCATCAGCGAGGTGGTCGGATACACCTGGGTGCCGTACAGCTGTTGCACGCTGCTGGAGCCGGCGACGAAATTGAGCGTAGCGAAGGCCAGCAGGATCAGGAACGGCACGCTCTTGAACACGCCGGCCGCATCCAGCCGCACGCTGCGCCAGAACTGCGCGCGCGCCGTCGCGCCGCCGAACGCGGGCTTGACCGCCGCGACCCGCGCCACCGCAGGACGTGCGACCGGCGCCGCGGCGGGCTTGGCCTTGCGCCGCAGCCAACCGCGGCCGGTGCCGGTGCGCTGCGGCTTGAACAAGGCGAACGCGGCGGCGGTCATGGCCAGGCCGATGCCGACCCACAGCGCGCGGTTGACCAGCAGATAGCCGGTCAGCTCGGGCAGGCGGCTGTTGAGTTCGGGCGCGGTCCAGTAGCGGGTGGCGCGCGCGAACGCGGTCATGCCGAACGGATCGAGCAGCGACGCCAGCGCTTCGTTCTCCAGATCGCTCACCAGCGTGCCGGCCAGCGCCTGCAACAGATAGAAGCCCATCACGCCCAGGTACACCACCAGCAGGCTGCGCCCGGTTACCGCGAGCAAGGCCAGCAGCGCGCCGATGAACACCAGGTTCGGCAGCACCAGGACCGCGAAGCTCCACAGGTACGGATACAGCGAGAACGGCCCCAGGCGTTCGGGATCGATCCACGGCATCGCCGGCGCGAGCAGCAGGCCCAGCGCGACCATCGCGTAGACCAACAGGCAGGCCAGCATCGCTCCGGCGAAGCGCCCGATCAGGAAATCGCGCTTGCGCATCGGGCTGGAGAAGAACAGGTCGGCCGTGCCCATCTCGAAATCGCGCAGCAACGCGTTGGACACGAACGCGGCGATCGCCAGCAGGCTGAGCAGGCTCATGATGCCGAAAAAGCTCGCGATCGTGGTCGGCGCGTTGCGGTTGATGTTGCCGATGCCGCCGCCGACCTGCACCGCGTCGCTGCTGGCGGCGGCGAACGCGATCAGGCCGAACAGCACCGCCAGCACCCACAGCAGCGGCGAGCGCAGCTGTTGGCGCAGTTCGAAGCGGAAGAATTCGTAGATCATCGCCCGCCCCTCACGCCGCGACCCGCGCCTGCTGGCGCAGGCGCTGGAAGTACACGTCTTCCAGGCCCGGCTCGACCCGCTCGAAGCCGTCCTCCGGCGCCTGCGGACTGAACACATGGATCACCGGCTGGCCGCCGACCAGGCGCGTGGACAGCACGGTGAAGCGGGTCTCGTAGCTGTCGAGCTCGGGCTTGGTCACCTGCTTGCGCCACACCTGTCCGGCCAGCGCGGCGATCGCCGCGTTCGGCTCGCCGCTCAGCAGCACCCGGCCCTTGTTGACGATGGCCATGCTCGGGCACAGGTCGGTGACGTCCTCAACGATGTGGGTGGACAGGATCACCGCGACGTTCTCGCCGATCTCGGCCAGCAGGTTGAGGAAGCGGTTGCGCTCCTCCGGGTCGAGCCCGGCGGTGGGTTCGTCGACGATCACCAGGCGCGGATCGCCGAGCAGCGCCTGGGCGATGCCGAAGCGCTGGCGCATGCCGCCGGAGAAGCCGCCGAGCTTCTGCTTGCGCACGTCCCACAGGTTGACCTGGTGCAGCAGGCCCTCGACCGTTTCGCGCCGCTGCTTGCGCTCGCTCAGGCCCTTGAGCACGGCGAAATGATCGAGCAGATCCAACGCGCTGACCTTGGGATAGACGCCGAAATCCTGCGGCAGATAGCCCAGCAGGCGGCGCACCGCGTCCTTCTCGCGCAGCACGTCGATGACGCGGCCGTCGGTTTCCAGGGTGACGCTGCCGGTGTCGGCTTCCTGCAAGGTCGCCAGCGTGCGCATCAGCGAGGACTTGCCGGCACCGTTGGGGCCGAGCAGACCGAACATGCCGCGCGGAATGTCCAGGGAGATGCCGTCCAGGGCGCGCACCCCGTTGGCGTAGGTCTTGGTGAGGTCGCGGATGGTCAGCATCGGCTGTGGTCTCGGTCAGGGCGGCGAACGGAATCCGGCCCGGCGCAGGCGCATACCTGCGGCAGGCTCGCGATGATGCTATCGATGGCGGAGGGACGGACCATGGCCGATTGGGGGGGATGACCGATGGCAGGGCGTGGCGCCGAGCTGTCCGGGTCGGCGCGGGGAAGGAGATCGCGGCGGGATTGGATCTCTGCCTTCGCGGGGATGACGGGGTGAGAGAGGCGCCGCGAACTTGGAAGAGACGCCGCGCACCCCTCCTGTCGTCATGCCCGCGAAGGCGGGCATCCAGGGCTTTATCGCGGCATGGCTCTGAAGTCTCTGGATCCCCGCCTTCGCGGGGATGACGGGTGAGAGAGGTGCCGCGAACTTGGAAGAGACGCCGCGCAACCCACCTACCGTCATGCCCGCGAAGGCGGCATCGAGGGCTTCATCGCGGCATGGCTCTGAAGTCTCTGGATCTCCGCTTTCGCAGGGATGACGGGGTGAGAGAGGTGCCGCGAACTTGGAAGAGACGCCGCGCAACCCACCTACCGTCATGCCCGCGAAGGCGGCATCGAGGGCTTCATCGCGGCATGGCTCTGAAGTCTCTGGATCTCCGCTTTCGCAGGGATGACGGGGTGAGAGAGGTGCCGCGAACTTGGAAGAAACGCCGCGCAACCTACCTACCGTCATGCCCGCGCAGGCGGGCATCCAGGGCTTCATCGCGACATGGCTCTGAAGTCTCTGGATCCCCGCTTTCGCGGGGATGACGGGGTAAGAGAGGCGCCGCAAACTTGGAAGAGACGCCGCGCAATCCACCTACCGTCATGCCCGCGAAGGCGGGCATCCAGGGCTTCATCGCAGCATGGCTCTGAAGTCTCTGGATCCCCGCCTTCGCGGGGATGACGGGGTGAGAGAGGCACGGCGAACTCGAAAGAAATGACGCGAAACCGGTCACCCCTGCAAGCGAAACGCCCTCGGCGTCAGCCCATAGCGCTTCTTGAACACCGCCGACAGATGGCTGTGGCTGGAGAACCCGTTCTCCACCGCGATGGTGGCGATGTCGTCGGCGCTGTCGCGCAGGCGCCGGCAGACCCGCAGCAGGCGCTGCGCCAGCACGTACTGGATCGGGGTCATGCCGAACGCATGACGGAACGCGATCAGCAGTTGATGCGTGCTCAGCGCGCTCAGCCGCGCCAGTTCGTCCAGGGTGATGCGCCGGTCCAGGTGGGTGTGGATGTAGTCCTCGACCCGCCGCCGCGCCGCCTCGTTCAGGCGCGCCTGCGCCGACATCGCGCGCGCGGCCGCGCCGACGCCGTGTTCGCGCAGCAGGTGCAGGTACAGCGCCTGGCCCAGCGATTCGCGCAGCATCGCCGCCAGGTCGTCGCCGGCCCCGCTCAGATGCGCCAGGCGCGCGGCCAGGCCGTGCACGAACGGATCGCGGTGCTTCATCCGCGCCGCCAGCCCGGCGCCGTCGCCCGCGCCGGGCGCGGCGGCGGCGAAACCGGCCGGGTCGACCGTGAGCTCGGCATAGGCGATCTCGCCGCCGAGCGCGCGACCGAGGTAGCGGCGCCCGGCCGGAATCAGCCACCAGTCGCCGGCCGCAGGCGCGGCGCGCAGGCGGCCGAGGCCGTCGATGCGGGTTTCCAGCCGGCGCATCGGGCCGTCGAGGTGGACGATCAGGGTGTGTTGCGCGTGCTCCAGCGCCCACTGCGTGGGCAGGGCGATGTTCTCGGTGGCGAACGCGAACTGCAGGCCGGGGCCGAGTTCGATCTGCTGCCGGTGTTCGATCCGGCGTACGCCGGACCAGCCGCGCCCGGCCGCGTCGCCCAGCGCCGCCGCGCCGTTCAGCGCGGCGCGTTCGGCCTCGCCGTCGCCTGGAGAAATTGACAGTGCCTTGGACATGTTGAAAGCGGACGGGGCCTGCGCCGATGTAAACATGACCTCGCGCACAAATGCGTCAAGGCCACGTGTTCTCCATGCACCACCCCTGCCCTCCCTGCCCCGCCTGCACCCGGCCGCCGGCGCGTTCAGCCGCCTGTCCGCCGCTGCTGCCGCCTCGCCGCAGCGGCCGCGCCCTGGCGCCGCGGCTGGCGCTGATCGCCGCCCTCGCTTCGGCTTCCGTCCACGCCCAGGAACCCGCCGCCATGACCGCCCCCGCCCTGCCCTCGCCCATCGACGCCTTCGTCGCCGCGGTCAATCGCGGCGACGCCGAAACCGCGCTGGCCTTCTTCGGCCGCGACGGCGTGGTCGACGACTGGGGCACGCGCTATGTCGGCGCGGCCGCGATCGCGCAATGGAGCGCGCGCGAATTCGTCGGCGCCAAAGGCCGGCTGACCCCGACCCGGGTCGGCCGCGACGGCGAGCGCATCGTCGTCGACGCCGGCTGGACCAGCAGTTTCTACAGCGGCGACAGCCGCTTCGTGTTCACCGTGGACGGCCAGCGCATCCGCGAGATGCGCATCGTCGGCCACTGATTCCCTCGTCCCTCACCCCACAAGGAGTTTCCCCATGCCCGACCGTTCCCTCACCGGCAAGCACGTCGTCATCGGCGGCGGCGCCAAGAACCTCGGCGGCCTGATCTCGCGCGAACTCGCCCGCGGCGGCGCCGCCGGCATCGCCGTGCACTACAACTCCGACGCCACCCGCGCCGCGGCCGAGGAAACCGTCGCCGCGGTCCAGGCCGCAGGCGCCGACGCCTTCGCCCACCAGGGCGACCTGACCCGGCCGGCGGAAGTGGCCAAACTGTTCGACGCAGCCAAGGCGAAGTTCGGCAAGATCGACATCGCCATCAACACCACCGGCATGGTCATCAAGAAGCCGCTGGTGGAGGTCAGCGAAGCCGAGTACGACACCATGTTCGCGGTGAACTCCAAGGCCGCGTTCTTCTTCATCCAGGAAGCGGGCAAGAAGCTCGCCGACGACGGCAACATCTGCACCATCGTCAGCTCGCTGCTGGCCGCATATACGCCGTTCTATGCGGTGTATCCGGGCAGCAAGGCGCCGATCGAGCACTTCACCCGCGCCGCGTCCAAGGAATTCGGCGAGCGCGGCATCTCGGTCAACGCGGTCGGCCCGGGGCCGATGGACACGCCGTTCTTCTACCCGGCCGAGTCCACGGAATCGGCGGCCTATCACGCCACCGCCGCGGCGCTGAGCAACCGCACCAAGAGCGGCCTGACCGAGATCCAGGACATCGCGCCGCTGGTGAAATTCCTGGTGACCGACGGTTGGTGGATCACCGGGCAGACGATCTTCGCCAACGGCGGTTACACGACCCGCTGAAGGTCGGGCGTGGGCCGGCGGCGGAGCGTTCGCGCTTCGCCGCTGCGGCCTGCGCGTTCGGCGCTCGTGCGTCGCTGGCCCGGGGATGCGGGTCTGCACATGGCTTGTACGCGGGCGGACGAAAGATGGGGGCGAGGTTTGGGGGCGAGTGCTGGAGTCGGGGGTGGGAAGTCGATGGGATGCGTCTATTCGGGTGGCGTGATGCGGCGCGCGTCGTCGGTCGCGCCCGCATCGTGCACAGCGCTTCTCGACTGCGCTGTTCCCCGCAACCCTCTTTGCCGTCATTCCGGCGAAGGCCGGAATCCATCTTGATCTTGCTCCGCTGTTCGCACGGACAAAGGCAACAGCAACATGGATTCCGGCTTTCGCCGGAATGACGGCAACGGGACTACGAGTACGGCAACGGGACTACGAGTAGCGCTTCGATCCGCGTCGCGCTCTTGTCGCCGCCACAGCTACTGCGGCCGCCCCCAACAAGCACCACCACCGCAACTTGAGGAACCCGCATGCACACCGTCCTCGTCATCCTCGGCGGCTTCGTCCTGCTGGCGCTGTGCCTGCTCGCCGGGCGCGGCTTCGGCGGCCCCGGCGCCGCGCCGCTGATCCTGGCGATCAAGGCCTTCCTGCCGCTGTGGTTCGTCGGCGCCGCGATCAACATGTACATCGGCGTCGCCCGGGCGGGTTACTCGGTCGGCGAGGAGTTGCCGATCTTCCTGGTCATCTACGCCGTGCCGGCCGCCGTGGCCGGGCTGTTGTGGTGGCGGCTGGCCAAAGCCTGACGGCGCCACCGCGGTTGTGGGAGGGCCTTCAGGCCCGACACTGTTGGCACCGATCGCCGCCGGCGTCGGGCCTGAAAGCCCTCCCACAACCGCCGGCGTCTCCACACCGCCTACGCGAACGACCGCGCTAGTCTGATCGGGCGCCCGCCACTTCCCTTGCCGCCATGACCCCCACCCGCCCCAGCCTGCTGCGCACCCGCGAAGGCCACGCCAAGGTCGGCTTCGCCGAACTGTTCTTCGACCTGGTGTTCGTCTTCGCCGTCACCCAGCTCTCGCACACCCTGCTCGAACACCTCGACCTCGCCGGCGCGCTGCGCACCGGCCTGCTGTTGCTGGGCGTGTGGTGGCTGTGGATCTACACCTCCTGGGTCACCAACTGGCTCGACCCGGAGAAGGTGCCGGTGCGGCTGATGATCTTCGCGCTGATGCTCGGCGGCCTGCTGCTGTCGTCCTCGCTGCCGCACGCCTTCGCCGAACGCGGCCTGGCCTACGGCGCGACCTTCGCCGCGATGCAGGTCGGCCGCACCTTGTTCATGCTGTGGGCGCTGCGCGGCGGCCGCAGCCCCGGCAATTTCCGCAATTTCGTGCGCATCGCCATCTGGCTGAGCGTGTCGGCGGTGTTCTGGCTGCTCGGCGGCCTGGCCGAACCCGAGGCGCGGCTATGGTGGTGGCTGGCCGCAGTCGCGATCGAATACCTCGGCCCGATCGCGTTCTTCCGCGTGCCCGGCCTGGGCCGCTCCTCGCTCACCGACTGGGACATCGAAGGCGGCCACCTGTCCGAGCGCTGCGGCCTGTTCGTCATCATCGCCCTGGGCGAATCGATCCTGATCACCGGCGCCACCTACGCCAAGCTCGACTGGAACCCGACCACGCTGGCTGCGTTCGTGGTCGCCTTCCTCGGCAGCGTGGCGATGTGGTGGATCTACTTCGACAGCGGCGCGGCGCGCGGCGAGCACCGCATCGTCCACGGCGGCGACGCCGCGCGACAGGCGCGACTGGCCTACACCTACCTGCACCTGCCCATCGTCGGCGGCATCATCGTCTGCGCCGTCGCCGACGAACTGGTGCTGGTGCACCCGGCCCACGCCGACGCCGGCGGCATCGCCGCCATCGTCGGCGGCCCGGCGCTGTACCTGCTGGGCTGCGGCTTGTTCAAGTGGGTGACCAACACGCGCAAGTTCCCGCCGCTGTCGCACATGGGCGGGTTGGCGCTGCTGATCGCGCTGTGGTTCGCGGCCGGGCCGCTGCATTTGTCGGCGCTGGCGCTGGGGGCCGGAACTACGGCGGTGTTCGTGATCGTGGCGGGGTGGGAGACGGCGGCGTTGCGGCGGGAAAAAACGCGCCCACCGCTGCATTGAGCGGCGACGCAGCGGATGGAGAAGCCTTCCGCATGCGACGTTGAGTAGCTCGATCATAACATCACTGCGCGGCCCGACCATCGCTCAATAGGTATCAGGACCGACCTGCCGAACTCTCCATAGGCTCGCCGACCGTTGCCAATATTGGCGTCCATTTCGCCGGTTCCGGTCTTGGCGGTTCCGAACACGCCATTTTCCCGTCTTCGACCTATTCGCCTTCGACCTTCCGGGCCGCACCGATCGCGCTGCTGCGCGAAGCATCGTTCGCAATACACCTGCACGATCCGAGCGTCCACTGAGCAACCCTGCTGAAATTCGAGGCCAAAAACGACTCAGAGCTGATCAGCGGATCGCCCCACCAAAGCCGATAGCTCATCCAGGAGTCCGCACGCGATCTGGAAGTCCGAATCGGATGCAACCGGATACTTGCGTCTGAACATTGCCGCGCCCGTGCCCAAGAAATATTCGATCGCATTGCGTTCGTAACCGCTGATAAGCAGCAAGGGAAGTGAATGCGCAAGCTCGGCCCACTCCAGCAACATCTTCTTCTGATCCCGACCGGGTCGATCGATGGTCGCGATGTTGCGGATTCTGATAAGAGATATCCGCAACAACTCCAATAGCACTTCCCGTTGTGCGCCATCATCTTTCTTCATCGAATTATCGTTCACCGTCTGGGTAGCGACACGCTCGGCCCGACCAAGTTGTAGGAGGGGGGGGGCAATGCCGCCCCTAACTCCCGGGCGAGCTGCCTCAAGCAAACGATGTGCGCGTTCCGGGGTGGTGTCGGTTGCTCTCACGCCGATACACGCGCGCGAACAATCACGAGAGCCACTTCTTTCCTACGATTTTGTCGATCGTCTCAAACTGACGATAATCGTCATGCTCAAAGTACTCCACCTTTCCATAGGCCCCCACCACGGAGCCACGCAAAGTCCGCGACAACTCATAGTTGAGATCAGCCAACGGCATTCTCAGACCGGGTGACTCGGACCCCACCTTCGCTGCCGGATCATCCAGATAGTCGGCGATCTTAAGCAGCGCATCGTTCGCCAGCGGAAAGAAAGAGCCGCTGACGACAGGATCGCGACGGAATAGATTCACAAACCGCAATCGCACAATCCCGGGAGCACCGCTGGGCCTATCGTTTGGACCAAGACGCAGTCCGCTCCAGAAGTGGCCGCAGACCTCGCGCGGAAGCGCGCTGTGCTCGCGAAGATAATCGCTCAGGACCTGTCGTGGATGCCCGAAGGCTCGATGAAGGGAAAGATCCACCTGACGCATGTACGCGCCAATACCTATCAAGACTTCGCGATCGACCACCCGATCAGTCATATATTCCTCACCATAGCGACCACACTCTTACGAATACGGGATTGGTGCCGACAAGCGAGAGGTCCTTCCCCATCGAATCGATCACCGCCGTAGCTCGCGGTCCGATCCCGGGAGTGCTGTACATATCGAGGCCTTTAGGGGCATCGAACTCTACATAGCCACCCGGCCTTTTGGCATCGACGCCGGCCCCCGTCTCCTTCGCTCCGGTACGCGCGGACCCGAACCCCCGTCCCTTGCCGACTTCCACATGCACGCCCTCGACCCTCTTACCTTCACCGACGATCTTGACTCGCGAGGCTCTGATGGATTGCGACCTCTGAATCCCTCTTAGCCCCGCCCTGTCCGTGTAGTGACGAACCCTCGTAACGTTTCTAACGGCCTTGGCCGTTTTCAGGCCGCGCAGACCCGCTATCAGCAACCGCCCACCGACCAGCGTCACGGCGCCAAGCGCAGCACCTATTCCGACCTGTCCCCAGTTTACGCAGCTCAGCCGCCCCCCGTTTGTCGCCAGTTGCAAAGCCAGATCGATTCCCGCCCCGACCAGTGCAGCTACAATCAGCTGGGCGAAATGCCCGCTGGGATCGGTGTAGCTCAAGGGCGCCCCCTTGGCATAGGCGTAGAAATTGTTCTCGCCCGACGCGAAACCCAAGGTATCCTCGCTGATGAAGCGTGCAGTTTCGGGCTGATAGTAACGCGCACGGTAGTACAGCAGGCCGCTGCGGTCCTGTTCCCGCCCGGTGTATGTGTATGGATTGCTGAAACCGGCGGCGGTGTGCGACTCCTCGCCGTAGGGCGTGTAGTCGTAGCGCTGCACCACCGCGCCGGCAGCATTGGTCAAGGCCCGGGTGCTGCCCAGGTGATCGGCCAGGAAGTAGGTGCGTCCGCCCGCGTCGTTGCGCGCGAATCGTTGATCGACTTCCAACCCGGTCAGGATGGGATTGACCGTACCGCCCTCGACCTCCTGCACGGCGTCGCTGCCGTCGTACAGATACGTCGTCGTGGTGGACGCTTCCGTCCTGCCGGTGCGGCGCCCCAATGCATCGTAGGAGAACTCCGCTATCGCGCTGCCGCCCTGCAGGATCCGCACCAACTGGTCGCGCGCATTCCAGACATACGTCCGCGCGCCGGCACCGATCAGATTCCCGTTGGCGTCATATGTCTCGGATTGCACGCCACGAACGCTCAGACGATTGTTATCGTCGAAGACGTTCGGCGTTGCTGTCGCGCCGGGCAACGATTGACTTGCGAAACTGCCGGCCTGCGAGATCAGGCGGCCGGTCGCGTCGTAGTCGTAGGTCAGATCGCCCAGCGCCGGAACGCCGGGCTTCTGCCAGGCGATCTGGGTGAGTTGATCGACGTCGTTGTAGGAGTAAGCCGCCTTGACGCCGTTGGGAAGGACAGTCTCTTTCTGGCGGCCGAGGGCGTCGTAGTCGAACTCGACCTGCTCAGCCCCCTGGACGATTCGGCGCAAACGGTCGCCGGTGTCGTAGTGGTACTCGACCTTCGCCTGACTGGCGGCCGTCATCTCCGACCGCCGGCCCGCCGTATCGTATGCGTACGTCACCGTGCCTTGGGCGCTCGTCGTTTGACTCAACTGATCGAGATCGTCGAAGTCGAATGTAAGGCTCCCGGATGAGCTGTCGGCCAGGGCGCGCAAGCGGTCGGCCGCGTCGTAGGTCGCCCCGACAGTGCTTCCGTCGTGATAGGTCGCAAGATCCTCGCGGCCCACGCCGTCGTAGCGGTACTGGGTGACCTGCCCCTTTCGGTCCGTATAGGTTTTTACCCGATCGCTCTTGTAGTACGTCCAGGACTCAACCTGGCTGAGTGAATCGGTGCGGGTTTCGACCCGGTTGCGCGCATCGTAGGTGTACGTGACGCCATTGCCGTTCGGCAACAGCACCGCCAGCAGGTTTCCGTTGTCGTCGTATTCGTTCTGGATCGCGTTGCCCACCGCGTCGGCAACTTCGACAATCTCGTCGAACACGTTGTACTTGGTGCGTACAACGTTTCCGGCATCGTCGCGCATGGCCACCTTCCGGCCGAGCGCGTCGTAGCGCAACTCGACCGTGCGTCCTGCGGCGTCGGTCACCTTGACCAGGTCGTATCCGTCGTACTCCAAGATCGAAGTCCGACCCGCCGAATCGGTCACGCTCACCGGCTGACCCGCGCCGTTACATACGTAGCTCACCGACTTGTTGAGCGCCGAGGTGATCCGCGTGAGGCAACCGGCCGTGTAGTCGAACTTCGTGGTCCGCGCCAGCGGATCGGTCACCGAGGCCAAGCTTCCGTCTGGGTGATAGGCCATGAAGGCGCTGGCCGCGTTGGCGCTGCCGACCAGGCTCGTCGCCTTGCTGAGTTGGCCGTTGCCGTCGTATTCGAATTCGGTACGACGGCCCAGCGGATCGACCGAGGCCGCCAACTGCCCGTGCGAGTTTCGCTCGTAAGTATGAATCTGCGCTTGCGGGGTTCCGTAGCCCAGCGTTTCCGACTTCGGGTATGGACTGTTGGCATCGAAAACCACCCGCCGCTTGACGCCGTCGGGGTCGGTGATCAGCGTGCCGGCTACGCCGTCGACGACATGCGCGTAGTCGATCTGGATGATGCCGCCGTCGGCCTGGGTTTGACGGATGACGCGACCCGCGGAGCCGCCCCCTACCTGCTCGAACTCATTGAAAAGCAGGCGCAAACCGCGGCGGTCGGTTATCGACTCGACGCGGTGCTGGGTGACCGAACTGGTTCCGGCGACCCGATAGGCGTAATGCTTGGCCTTTGTGTCCGGATAGATGACGTCCGCGAGCAAGCCTTTGGCGTTGTAACCGTATTGCCAAGCGCGTCCGGTGTGGTCGGAAATTTTCTCGATCCGATTGTTTCCATCGTAGTCGATGGAAACCCGCCTGCCGCTGGGCGAAACAATCGTGGTCACCAACCCGGCGCTGTAGACCAACGACGTCCGGTTGCCGAAGCGGTCTTCGATCCAGCGTAGACGGATGTCGTTCCAACTGGAAAACTGCAGTTGTGAGCCATCATGGAGACGAAGCCTGAACGCTCGTCCCCAAGGCTGGGTGGGGTCTGAGTCGTAGACCGTGCGCAGGGTCGCGCCGGCGAACTGGGTCGTGGAACCGGCTTGACGCCACTCTCCCTGATTGCCGGTTCCTGAGATGCGATCGAACCGCACAGCGGTCCCGTTGGGCTGGATCAGCTCGAGTACGTCGTAACTCGTGCCGGGGCGATTGAGCGTGTAGCCCCAATTCCAGGAGGTGCCGATGCCAAACTCGCGCTTCTGCAGATCGTTCGGGCGGTAATTCCGTTCGATCGTCAAAGGTACGATATCGCTGATGCGGATATCCGTCTCGGCATAAAGAAATTCACCGGTTTTCAGGTCGATCGGATCGCCCGCGCTGGCCGCTCCACCATCGCCCGCCTCCGAACCGCAGCCGCAATCGCCGTTCTGATCCGCCGCATAACTTTCCGTCGCCCCATTGCTCCCCGGAACGCTATACATCCCCCCCATCGTCTGATGCAGCGCCACGCCCGCTTCCGGCACCACGTGCCGGCCGTCGGCCGAGACGGTGCCCTTGCCGTAGACGCGCCAGCCTTCGGTCGGGTCGTAGATCCAGAAGTTGGCTTCGGTGCCGGTGCCGTAGCCGTCGTAGTTGGGGTAGTAGACGCGGATGCCGTTGTTGGTCTTGGCGTCGAGGCCGCGGATCTGCGCGGCGCCGGGTTCGACGGTGAAGGCCATGGGATGGTTTTCCATGACCGGGAACGGCGCGCGGTTGACCGGGGTCGGCACGATCGCCAGTTCGGTCACCAGCCGGCCCTTGCGGTCGTGGATCACCGTGCCCTTGGGAATGTGCAGTTCCAGGCCCGGGATGTCGGGGTGGCCGACCACCAAATCTTTTTGCAGCGGCGAGGCGATGCGGATCTTGTCGCGCGCTGCGATCTTCGGCAGGTGCATCAGGTACGGCAGTTCGTTCGACTGCCCCGCCTTGACCTGCACGCCGACCACGAATTGGCCGTACTCCTCGCTGCCGCGACTGGCGGTGCTGCCGTCGACGTAGAGCTCCTGCGCTCCGGCCGCAACGTCGAACAGGTTGAAGCGGCCATCGGTGTCGGTGCGGGCGCGCGTGCGGCCGATGCTGACTTCGACGCCTTCCACCGGCGTCTGGTCGATGCGCACGATGCGGCCGCGCACCATGGTCAGGCCGTACAGGCGTGCGAGGTGGGCGATGCGCTTGTTGGCGTCGGCTTCGATGGACTTGCCGTATAGGCGCCAGCGGTTGCCGGTGTTGTCACGGCCCGGCGACCACACTGCGTCTTCGACAGTGCCGTGCGCGCGGCATGGCAACAGCGCGTCGCCCTGGTGGCAGCGCTCGCCCGCGCCGGTGACGCGGCGGTCGTTGTCGGCACCGACGGGGTCGGCTGGAATCGGTAGCGGCCGGCCCTGCGCGTCCAGCGCGGCAGTGGTGAAGTCGATCGCGATCAGCGGCAAGGCGCGGCCGCCGAGCGCGTGCGTCTTCTCGACCATCAAGGTGTATCGCGAAGCCGGGAACAGCGCCTGCGCCGGCTCGACGAACAGCAGCCGGCCGTCTTCGACCGGAGCGACGCGCACGCGCGTGGCGCCGCCGGGGCCGACCAGGCTGACGTTGGCTTCGTTGAGGTCGGCCATGCGCAGTTCGTCGGCGAACAGCACCGCCAGGCGCGTGTCCGGCGCGACTTCGCTGGCGCCCTGGGCCGGCCACGAGCGCGCGATGTCCGCACGCGCCGACGGCGAACGCCGCGCGCCGCTGGCGAAGGTGCCGCCCTGCGGGTCGAAGCTCAGGTCGGTGGCGACCGAGCCGTCGCCGAGCGCGTGACCGCCGAAGATGCGAACGCCGCCGTCGCTGTCGAGTTCGGCGCGATGGCCGAGCCGCGGCACCACCTGTCCGGCTGCCAGCGCGACCGCGCGGTTGCTGCGTTCGTCCCACAGCTCGGCCGGACGCTGCTCCAGGCCACCGGCGAACAACACGCGGCCGTCGGCCAGCACGGTCGCGGTGTGGCCCGAACGCGCCGATGGCGTCGGCTCGTCGGTCGGGTCCAGACGAGCGCTGTCGGGATGGAACCACAGGCCGCCGCGCTGCAGCTGACCAGCGGCGTCGGTGCCGCCCCAGACCAGCACCCGTCCGCTCGGCAGCAAGGTCAAACTGGCGTTGAGCCGGGCCTGCGCCAGCGCATATGCGCGCGGCGGTTTGCCGTCGCCACTGCGGGTCAACGCGGTGCCTTCGGGGTTGAGCGAGAGCTGCGAGCCGTCGCGCAGGCGCACGCGCCGCTCGCTGCCGCGCATCGCGCTGGGGGTGTCGCGGAACGCCTTCGCCTGCAACGCGCGCTCGACGCTGGCGACATGGCTGGAGGCGCTGCCGGCGGCGAGCAGCCCCAGCAGGCCGCCGGCCACGCTCGCGCGCCAGCTGTGCATGAGTCCTTTCATGGTTCGTCCCTTGATTCCGTTCAAGTTCGTGCTCATGGCTGTGCTCCGACTGCGACGCTGCGCCTGGGCGGTTTCGATGCAACGGCGAAGACTCGCCGCCATCGCGCGTTCGCGATTCGCCGCCCCGCCGCGGGCGAGACCGTGGGCGATGCCGGATACCGTCCGGCGACCGCCGCGCCTGCGCGCCGCGCGCTCATGGTGTGCTGTCCAAGGTGATCTGCGCTTCGGCAGTGGCGCCGAGCGCGGGATCGACGTAGATCCAGTACGTCCCGGTCCTGGGCAAGGTCATGTTGGCCGACTCGGCGACCGTCGGTTGCAGCGTCCAGTCCTGGAATACCCGGTCGTTCGGCTCGTAGACCCGATACACGACCCGATAACCAGTCGGTGCGGTGGACTGCCCTGCGACCCGCAAGGCCAGCGTTTCGCCGACCGTACCGGCGAACGTCAGCAACGCGTCCTGACCGCGCCGATTGAGGTTGAGCGTGGTCGGGGTGTCCCGCGCCAGCACCGCGGCATAGGCCGAGCTCAGCGTCGCCTTGAACTGCATCGTCTGCTCGTCGCTGCGCGGCAGCACCAGGATGCTGTAGGTGCCGGCCATCGCGTTGTAGATGCTGACGTCGCAGCCGCCTTCGGAGATGTAACACCAGCGGTCGTCCACCAGCTTGCTGCCGTCGGGACGGAACGCGAACACGCGGACATAGGAACCGGTGTTCGCCACCAGGTCGCTGAGGCCGAAGCCGATGTTCTGGCCCGCGCTCGCATCGTAGCGGTAATGCACGCTCTGCCCGGGCAACGTGGTGGCCGCGTTGAGGCTTGGGCCGTCCAGGACCAGTCCACTGGTCGTGCCGGTGGACAAGGTGATTTGCGTGGCCGCGGTCGCGCCGACCAGCGGGTCCACGTAAACCCAGTAGGTTCCCGTGCGCGGCAGGCGCATGTTGATGAAGCCGCCGGCGGTGGGCTCCAGCGACCAGTCCGGCAGCGATCGGTCGTTCGGTTCGTAGACCCGATAGGCGACCTTGTTGCCCGCCGGCAGGGTGGTTTGCGCTGCGATCTGCAGGGTCAGGACTTCGCCGGCCGTACCCGAGAAGGTCAGGAACCCGTCGCGGCCGCGCCGGTTCAAGTCCAACGTCATCGGCGCGTCGCGATTCAGCGCGGCGGTCCGCGCCGACGACAAGGTCGCCTTGAACTGCATCGCCTGGTCGTCGCCGCTGGGCAGCACCAGGATGCTGTAGCTGCCCGCCATGGCGTTGTACACGCTGATATCGCAGCCGCTTTCGGAGACGCGGCACCAGCGGTCGTCGACGAGTTTGCTGCCGTCCGGACGGAATGCGTAGATACGCACGTAGCTGCCGCTGCTCAGCACCAGGTCGCTGAGGCCGAAGCCGAGGTTTTCTCCGGCCGCGGCTTCGAAGCGGAAGTGCGCGGTCTGCCCGGGCTGGCCGGTTTCGATGGCGGCGCTGGCGCCGTCGCGGACCATCTCGCTGGTGGTGCCGGTCGACAGGGTGACCTGCGCGGTCGCGGTCGAGCCGACCAGCGGGTCCGCGTACACCCAGTAGGTTCCGGTGCGCGGCAGGCGCATGTTGATGAAGCCGCCGGTCGAGGAGTCCAGCGACCAATCGGGCAGGCTGCGATTGTTGGGCTCGTACACGCGATAGGCGACCTTGCCGGCCGGCAGCGCCGCCTGTCCGGCGATCTGCAAGGCCAAGGTCTCGCCGGCCGTGCCCGAGAACGTCATCAGGCCGTCCTGCCCGCGCCGGCCGAGGTTCAAGCTCAGCGGCGTATCGCGTCCCAAGGTGCCGGTCTGCGCCGAGGACAGGGTGGCCTTGAACTGCATCGCCTGGTCGTCGCGCGACGGCAGGATCAGGATGCTGTAGACGCCGGCGGCCGCGTTGAAGAGGTTGACGTCGCAACCGCCCTCCTCGACCCGGCACCAACGGTCGTCGACGAGTTTGTTGCCGTCGGGCTTGAACGCATACACGCGCACATACGACCCGGTGCTCACGCCCAGCTCGCTCATGCCGAAGCCGAGGTTCTGGCCCGCGGATGTGTCGATCCGATAGTGGAGGGTCTGTCCGGGCAACGCAGTCGCCACGCTGTCGCTGGCGCCGTCCGCCACCAGGCTCCTGGCCGTGCCGGTCGACAGGGTGAGCTGCGCCGTCGCCGCCGCACCTGTCTCCGGATCGGCGTAGACCCAATAGGTTCCCGTGGCCGGCAACCGCATGCTGATGAAGCCGCCCGCGCTCGGTTCCACCGACCACTTCGGGATGCTGCGGTCGTTCGGCTCATAGACCCGATAGACCACCTTTTTGCCGGCCGGTGCGGTGGACTGGCCGGCGACCTGCAGCGCCAGCATCTCGCCGCTGGTGCCGGCGAAAGTAAAGAATCCGTCCTGGCCGCGGCGATCCAGGTTCAGCGCGAGCGGCATGTCGCGGGTCAGCGTCGCGGTCGCCGCGGACGACAGCGTGCTGCGGAACTTCATCGTCTGGGTGGCGTTGACGGGCTTGACCTTGACCGTGTACGTGCCCGACACCGGGTTGAAGAAATTGATGCCGCAGCCGCTGTTTTCGATCCGGCACCAGTGATCGTCGAGCAAGGTGGTGCCGTTGGGACGATAGGCGTAGACGCGCACATAGCTGCCGCTGTTCACCGTCAGGTCGCTGATGCCCAGCCCCAGATGTTTGCCTTCCTGCGCGCCGAAGGTCAGCACCACCTCCTGCCCGGCCTGGGTTTCGTGTTTGCCGCTGCTGCCGTCGAGCTCCATCACCCCGATGGTGCCAGCGATGATCTTCAACTCGGCCGATACGGTAGCGCCGTACTCCGGATCGACCATGATCTGGTAGTCGCCGCTGAGCGGAAGCTCGACGTTGAGCGTCTTGTCGCCGCTGGCGTACGTGGCGCCCAGGCTGCTGCCGTCGGGCTTGTAGATGCGGTAGTACGCACCGCTGGCGGCCGGCGTCGTGGTCTGCGCGGCGATGCGCAGCGCGACGGTGTCGCCGACCACGCCGGGGAAGCTGAGCCGCGCGTTCTGGCCGCGGCGGGCGATGGTCTGCACGCTGGCGACATCGCGCACCAGCGCGCCGGTCGCGTCCGAGGACAGCGTCGCCTTGAACGCCATCGTCTGGTCGGCGCCGGGCACGATCTCGACCGCATAGCGGCCAGCGACGAGGTTGGACAGGTTGAGATCGCAGCCGTCGTTGACCGCATAGCAGACCGCATTTGCCTGCAGGCTGCCGTCGGGCCGGTAAGCGTTGACGGTGACGCCGGTGCCGCTGCTCAACGTCAGCTCGCTCAAGCCCAGCCCCAGGTTCTGCCCCGCGCTGGCGTCGATCGCCAGGTAAACGCCCTGGCCCGGCTGGGTCGTGGCGAAGCTGCTGCTGGCGCCGTCCAGCGCCGGCCGGGCCAGCGTGCCCGACGACAGCAGCACCTGCGCCGTTAGGGTTTCGCCGTATTCGGGATCGACGAAGACCTGGTAGCGGCCGGTGGTCGGCAAGGCCAGATTCATGGTCGCGCCAGTGGCGATGGCGGTGGACTTCCACAAGGTTCCGTCGGGCTTGTGCACGCGGTAATACGCGGTGCGCCCGGCCGGTACGGTTTGCTGGCCGGCGATCAATAGCCCGACCACATCGCCGGCGGTGCCGGCGAAACTCAGACGCCCGTTCTGGCCGCGCCTCGCGAGATTGAGCGTGGTGGCGACATCGCGGGTCAGCGTCGCGGTCGCGTCGCTGGACAAGCTGACATCGAACCCGAGCGTCTGCGCGCCGCTCTGCGCCGGCTGGATCACCAGGCTGTAGACGCCGGCGAGCGCGCCGGAAAAGTTCAGCGAGCAGCCGTTCTTGCTCTGCTCGCAAGACTGGTAACCGACCTGGGCGCCGTCGGGGCCGTAGGCGTAGACGCTCGCGGACGACCACGCGCTCGGCGTGGCGTGGTCGCTCAGGCCGAAGCCGAGATCGGCGCTGGAAGAGGCGCTGAATATCACCCGCTTGCTCTGCGCGGCAGTGGTGGTATCCAGTGCCAGCGGCGCGCCGTCGAGCGGCAGCGCCGCCGCGCGCTCGATCGCCAGATTCCAGTTGGCCGGCGCCGACGCTGGTCGCAACAGCAGCAGATAAGTACCGGCCGCAGCTAGTTTCGGCAGGTGGAAACTCGGGCTGGCAGGCGACACCGTGCCGCCTGCCAAGCGCTTGTTGTCGACGCCGTACAAGGTGTAGCTGAGGCTGCCGACGCTGATCGCGGAAAACTGCGCGCTGAGGAATTCGCCGCCCGCACTGTCGAACAACACCGCCGCGGACTTGCCCGCGCCGGCAATCGAAAAGCCTTGCGCCGGCGCGTCCACGCTCAGGCGCTTGCGCAGTTCGATGTCGGCCGCGCTGTAGCCGGGCGGCAACACCAGGACATCCTCGGCGCTGGTGGCGGTGCCGTAGGGCGTCGTCACCGACACCTTGCCGCTGCCGGCGGTCGCCGGCACCGGGAACGCTATGCGCGTATCGGTGCGCTCGCTCGGTTGAGTCGAGCGGCCGCCCAGACGCACGCTGGTCTGCTCCGCGACCGGCAGCAGGTGTTGCCCGTCCACGGTGACGGCGGTGCCGATCTCCGCCACCAGCGGGCTCACGGCGGTGATGACCGGCGGCTGCGCATCGACGTCGACGACGAAATCGCTGACGCTGCTGGCGCTCGCGGCGCCGACGGCGACCGAGATCGGCCCGGTGGTGGCGCCGGCCGGCACCGTCGCGGTGAGTTCGGACGCGCTCGCCGCGCTGACCGTCGCCGCAACGCCGTTGAACTTCACGCTGTTCTGCGCGGCCGTAGGACTGAAGCCCTGCCCGGAAATCCTGACGCTGGCGCCGGGGCTGCCGCGCCCGGGCGCGAAGCCGAAGACCGCCAGCGCGTTGGCCGCGATGCGGTCGATCCTGAGCAGATTGCCCATCGGGTCGTAGACGTAGCGGGCGCTCTCGCCGGCGTCGTTCTTGACCACGACCAGGCGGCCGTTGGGGTCGTAGACGTAACTGGTCGCGGCCGCGACCCAGGCCCATAACAGCAGCGCGGTCGCCAATGCGATGCGGATGCTGCGCCAGCGCGAAGGCTTGGCGACAAGCCCTGTCGGGCGTGCATGCTCGCCTGCGCGCATACCTGCGCCCACGCGCCGGCCGAGCGCCGGGACGTTCTCCCGCCGATGACGTTCCATGTCAATTCCTACGTGTCCGGCATCGCTGCCGTCGTCCTTGTCGGGCACTGCCCTGCCACAGACAGTGCCGCCGCTGCCGGATTAGAGGCACCGCTGCGTGACACTGTCAAGGCAGCGCGCTGCGACCCCGCCGCTGCGCACGCGCTACCAAACGCCTTGAAAACAAGGAAGAATCCCCTGGCAGTGCAGCCGCAGCGGGCGCCGCCGGAACAATTTGAAACATTTGGAGAGCACGCCTTGAAAGGATATCCAGGCCGGTCGCGCTGCCCGTTCGCACGCGCATTCGCCAGATGGATGGCGCTCGCGTGGTTGCTGACGGCGCTCACCGCGTGCGCGCCCACCGCCGACGACAACGCCGGCGCGGATGCACGGATCGCGCTGGGGCAGCGCTTGTTCGAAGATCCGCAACTCAGCGCCGACGGCCGCCTGAGCTGCGCCGGTTGCCACGCCAGCGCGCTGCGATTCACCGACGGCCGCCCGGTGTCCATCGGCGTGGGCGGCGCGCAAGGCACCCGCAACGCGCCGAGCGTGAACGACGTGGGCCTGATGACCAGCTTCTTCTGGGACGGCCGCGAAATCCGGCTGGAAGACGTGGTGCTGCAACCGTTCACCAATCCGGTGGAAATGGGCCTGAACGACCGCGCCGCGCTGATCGCGCGCGTGTCGCAAGACCGCGAGTACCGGCGTTTGCTCGCCTCGGCGTATGGCGACGACCGCGTCGAAGCCGGACGCCTCGTCGCAGCCCTGTCCGCTTACCTGCGCTCGCTGCCGTTGACGCCGACGCGCTACGACCTTCACCGCGCTTCCGAACCCGGCGCCGCGCTGAGCGCCGACGAAGCCGCAGGCCTGGCGCTGTTCGCCGGCAAGGCCGGCTGCGCGGACTGCCATCGTCTGGAGGGCGCGCCCGCGGCGCTGACCGACAACCGCTTCCATCACACCGGCGTGGGCTTCGAACAGGTCGCCGGCAACGTCGCCGCGATGCTGCAACAGCTCGACGAACTGCAGCGCCAACGCAAGCCGATCGGCGAAGCCGTGCTGGCTTCGCCGCAGATCGCGCAGTTGGGACGTTTCGCCGCGACCCGCCGCTCGGCCGACTTGGGCGCGTTCCGCACGCCGAGCCTGCGCGATGTCGCCTCGACCGCGCCGTACATGCACGACGGCAGTATCGTCAGCCTGGCCGAAGCGGTCGAGCGCGAAATCTACTACCGCAGTCTGGCGCGCGGACGGCCGATCTCGCTGACCGTGGAGGAGCAGCGGCAGTTGCTGGCCTTCCTCGACGCGCTGTCGACGACGACGCCGGCCGCGCGGTGAACCGCAGGCCGCAACAGGCGACCCGCGGGACTTACTTCGCCGCCGCCTCGAAGATATCGAAATCGCGTTGCTCGGCGAGCTTGCCGTCGAGCGAAATTTCGATCAGATAGCGGCCGGGGTTCCAGCGCGTCGAAGGCGGATCCAGTTTGAGCTGCGTGACGAGCGGACCGGCGGCGACGATGCGCCGCTCCACCAGGCCGACCTGCCGGCCGCTCTTGAGTTCGATCAGCTTGACCTGGAGCTGCGCACCGGCGGAACTGCCGCGCGTGTCGATCTGCACCCGCACCGGCTGCTGCGCGGTCTGCGGCGCCGGCGGTGCATCCTTGGCGCCGGGGCCGACGTGGATCGCGGCGATCTGCAAAGGCGCCGCGGCCGCCTGCTTCGGCGCAGTGGCGCTATCCGCGCCCTGCTGGCAGGCGCTCGCCAACGCGCAGCCCATGGCCAAGGCCAATACTCGAATCGCTGTCTTCATCGCCTTCGTCCGTCCTGTGGAATGCGGGGTCCGATCCGTGATCGCGACAAGAACGTAGCCGCAGCGCGGCGATTGTGCAATCCGAAACGTTGCGGAACGCAGGTCTATCGGCCGCTCGCGGCGGTATCGCGCAACGGACCGATTGGCCGAAAACCAGCCGAAAATCGCACGAATACGCAGCGCTTTCCGATTTCGAAGACACCGGGTGCGCGTAATGTGAAGGCCGAAAATCGCGCCTTTGCTACAATCGCCCGGTTCCCCGCCTCGCACCGGACCTGCGCGTCCGCTTGCGCCGCCACTGCCGCGGCCATGGCTCGCGTCGCGGAACGCCTCCGTCGGTCCCTCATCGCCGCCTCAGTCGGCTACGCCCGCGTTCGCGGGCTCCGGATCGTATCCGTCCGCTCTTGCGCGCTCCGCGCGGCGGCGCCCTGCGCGCGATGCCTTCGTTACGGCAAGCCTCGCGCGCCCGCATGGAGAGAGCCTTTGGTTTTCCGATTGTCCATCGTCCTGCTCGCCGCCCTGGTCGCCGCCGGCGCGCTGATCCCGCAGGAATTCAACGCCGCCGCCCAGCACGCGCTGACCCTCACCGTGGCCAAGGCCGGCTGGCTGTATTTGATCGTGGTGTTCGCCGCGCTGTTGTTCCTGGTCTATCTCTCGCTCGGGCGCTTCGCCGACCTGCGCATCGGCGGCGACGACGCCGAGCCGGAGTTCTCGCGCACCAGTTGGCTGTCGATGCTGTTCGCCGCCGGCATGGGCATCGGCCTGGTGTTCTGGGGCGCGGCCGAGCCGATCTCGCACTATCAGCATCCGCCCGAAGGCCTGGCGCCGCAGAGCATGCAGGCCGCGCGCGCGTCGATGCGCTATGTGTTCTTCCATTGGGGCCTGCACCCGTGGGCGATCTATGCCCTGGTCGGCCTGGCGATGGCGTGGTTCCAGTTCAACCGCAACGGCCGCGGCCAGATCAGCGACCTGCTGCAGCCGCTGATCGGCAGCTGGCACCGGCGCTGGCCCGGCCAGCTGATCGACGTGGCCGCGGTGGTCGCCACCGCGATCGGCGTGGCGACCACGCTCGGCTTCGGCACCATCCAGATCAGCGCCGGTCTGTCGCGCGTGTTCGGCCTGCAAGTCACCCCAACGTTGCAACTGTGCGTGGTCGCGGTGGCGTTCGTGCTGTACATGGCCTCGACCCTCACCGGCCTGCACCGCGGCATCAAATGGCTGAGCAATCTCAATCTGGCCTTGGCGGCGCTGTTGCTCGCGTTCGTGCTGGTCGCCGGCCCCACCGCGTTCGTGTTCGAGACCCTCACCACCACGCTGGGCGGCTACATCAACCAGTTGCCGAACATGAGCCTGCGCATGGCGCCGTTCTCGCGCGACCCGTGGGTCGGCGAATGGACGATCTTCTACTGGGCGTGGTGGATCGCCTGGGCGCCGTTCGTGGGCAGCTTCATCGCCCGCATCTCGCGCGGCCGGCGCATCCGCGAATTCGTGTTCGGCGTGGTGCTGGTGCCGTCGCTGATGAGCTTCGTCTGGTTCGCCGCGTTCGGCGGCACCGCGCTGTGGGCGCAGATGTTCGCCGACACCGACCTCACCGGCGCGCTGGCGCAAGGTTACGAACAGGTGCTGTTCTCGCTGCTCGACAGCTTGCCGTGGGCGCGCATGCTGGCGATCGTCGCGATCGCGCTGCTGATGATCTTCTTCGTCACCTCGGCCGACTCGGCCACCCTGGTGCTGGCCAGCATGTCCAGCCCCGACCGCGACGACCCGCCGCTGTGGCGGCGCGCGGTATGGGGCGCGATCCAGGCGCTGATCGCGGTGACCTTGCTGCTGGCCGGCGGCCTGGACGCGCTGCAGAGCGCGATCACCGTCGCCGCGCTGCCGTTCGCAGTGCTGCTGGCGCTGGTGATGTGGTCGCTGTATCGCGCGCTCGATCAGGAATACGTGCACCAGCAGCGGCAGAACGCGCGCTTCCGCCATGCGATGCAGCGGTGGCTGGCGCGGGAGGAAGGGGCGGCGCCGTGAGCGCCTAACCCCGCCCCAACCTCCGCAGCGCGATCCCCAGGCCGATGCGATAGCTCGCCGCCAGATCGCCGTTGATGACGATGGTCGCCAGCGGCGCGGCGTGCGCGCGCAGGCGGTCGTCGAGGGTGGTGGCGCTGTGTTCGTGCACTTCGATGTAGGCGCTGGGCAGTTCGTCCAGCGCCTGTCGCAGCGGTTCGGGTTCGGCCAGCGCTTGCGGCGCCAGTTCGCCCGGATCCAGCAGCACGAACTCGCTGCGGCGGCGGCGCGCGGCGCGCAAGCTGCCGACCAGTTCGCGCACGCTGGCGCAGGGACGCAGTTCGAGGTTGCGGCCGACCGCTTGGGCGAGGCGTCGCAGTTCCAGCAGGAACGGCGACGGCAGCGGCGTGGAGGCGGGATGGCGGCCTTGCAGGATCAGGATGCTCACAAGCGAACCCATGGACGACGATGGGCGCAGCGTGCGCCGCGGTCGCGTAAACCCGCTATTGCGGGCAGGGCCGGCGTACGTAAATTTTTCGCAATCGCAGTTTGCGCGATCGATTCGGTGCGGCCGTCTGCGTGCGGTTCAGTTCACTGTTTTGCCGGCGATTGGTCGCAAGCGCATTCGCCTGCGCTGGAGTCGCCGCGGCCGCGCGAAAGGCTATCGCGCTCCTGCGCGGCCTTGAGATCGCTCAGCGCCCGCAATTCGGACGCCGACAACCGATAGGGCCGGCAATCGAAGGATTCGACCGGCTGGCCGCGGCGATACCATTCCTCGCGATCCAGCGGCGCCTGGCTGCCCTCGAAAACGATGTCGGCATCGGCTCCTTCGCCGCCGGGCAGGCCGTCCTTGCCGAGCGAAAACAAAGCGAAGCGCTGCTGCTGCGCGTTCGATTCGTAGTACATCGAACGCCCCCAGCCGTCGCGCAGTTCGTTGTCCTTCGCGTAAGGCCCCAGCGGCGAGCTCTCGGTCAGCGCTTGCAGCGTCTGCGGAAGATGGCCGGTATCGCAACGATAGGCGTAGATCTTGTCGCCCAGCGTCCGCACCTGTGCTTGCACGTAGCCGTGAATCGTGCACCTGGAACCGCCGATGATGCGCGATGCCACGAACATCGCCAGCCCCGCCGCGGCGATCAGAACCGCGGCCGCCGCGACTTTCCAGATCCGTTCGCTCATCGCCGCTTCCTGCAATGCGAATTCGCCCGGTCGTCGGGCGCCGACCGCGTCGCCTCAGACCAGCAAATCCTCGTAGAACGCCCCGAACGGCCGCTGCGGATGGGCGATCTGGATCTCCAGAATCCACAGCCCCGCTGCCGGCGTGCCCTCGAACTCGCCCAGGTCGCCGGCGCGATACACCGCATGCGGGAAGTCGCTGACCCGGTGGCCCTGGATGTCGAGGTTGAGCCGCCAGCCCATCGCCTCGGCGCGTTCCTGGGCGTAGCGATACAGATCGGGTCCGCTGGCGCCGTCGCTGAGCCAGCGCGCGCGCACCTCGTCGAACAAGCTGCGCGCGGCGGCGGCGCAGGCGTGCATCTCGGCGTCGTCGCCAACCACGAAGGTGTCGCCCGAATCGCCTTCGTGGCCGTCCCAGACCACGCCCATGTCGATGAAGTAGATGTCGTTGGCGCCCAGTTCCGGATCGCCGTCGGGACGTTCGCGGAAGGTCTTGAGGGTGTTGGCGCCGAAGCGGATCAACAGCGGGTGCCAGATCCGGCCCATGCCGAGTTCGACCAGGGTGCGTTGGCCGAGCTCGCGCGCCTGCGACTCGCGCATGCCCGGCACGATCTGCGCGCGGATGCGCTCGACCGCCTGCCAGGTCAGCTCGCGCGCGCGTAGCATCGCCTCGGCGTCGAAGGCGGCGCCGACGCGCTCTTTCGGGTCGGGCTGTTTCGGGTCGGCCGCGTCGTTCTGGATTGCGCTCACCTCAAACCTCCAACGTCAGGCCGGGGCGCGCCAGCGCCACGCGGGTTCCGAAACGCTCGCCGATCTCCCCGGCCAGCGCTTCGCGCGCCTTGTCTTCGCCGTGCACCAGCGCCAGCGGCGGATGGCCGGCGATCTGGCCGTACCACTCGATCAGCCCGTGCTGGTCGGTATGCGCCGACAGCCCGCCGATGGTGTGGCGTTGGGCGCGGGCGCGGATGTCGCGGCCGTGGATGCGCACCCACTGCGCGCCCTCGACCAGGCGCCGGCCGATCGTGCCCTCGGCCTGGTAGCCGACGAACACCACATGGGTCTGCGGCTTGTCCAGGTTCTGGCGGAAGTGGTGCAGGATGCGGCCGGCGTTGGCCATGCCGGAACCGGCGATGACGATCGCGCCGCGCTCGACGGCGTTGATCGCCATCGAATCCTGCGCCGATTCGGTCAGGCGCAGGTTGGGCAGGTTGAATGGGTTGGGCTTTTCCTTCCACACCGCCACCGCGTCTTCGTCGAACAGTTCGGTGTGGCGGTCGTAGACGGCGACCACTTTCGCCGCCATCGGGCTGTCGAGGAAGATCTTCCAGCGCGAGAGCTTCCACTCGTCCCAATACTTGGCGAACCAATACAGCAGCTCTTGGCTGCGGCCGACCGCGAACGCGGGAATCAGCACGTTGCCGCCGTCGTTCCAGGCCGCTTCGAGGATGCGGCCGAGTTCCAGAATGGTTTCGGCGCGGTCCTTGTGCAGGCGGTCGCCGTAGGTCGATTCCATCAGCACCAGATCGGCGGCGGCGATGGGTTCGGGATCGCGCAGGATCGGCGTGCCCTTCGGGCCGAGGTCGCCGGAGAACACCAGGGTGCGGCCTTGCGCGCGCACTTCCACCACCGACGATCCCAGGATGTGGCCGGCTTCGCGGAAGGTCACCTGCACGCCCGGCAGGATCTCGCGCGGGGTGCCGTAGCGCAGCGGGCGCACGCGTTGCATCGTCGCTTCGACGTCGTCGCGGGTGTACAGCGGCTGCAGCTCCGGTTCGCCGGGGCGGCGCTTGCGGTTGCCGCGCTCGGCTTCGCTTTCGGCGATGGAGGCCGAATCCAGCAGCATGATCCGCATCAGGTCGGCGGTGGCTTCCTGGGCGTGGATCTCGCCGCGGAAACCGCGCTTGAGCAGCAGCGGCACGCGGCCGATGTGGTCGATGTGGGCGTGGCTGATCACCAGCGCGTCGAGCGCGGCGGCGTCGAAGCCGAACGGGTCGAGGTTGCGGCGTTCGGCCTCGGGGCTGCCCTGGATCATTCCGCAATCCAGCAGCAGGCGATGGCCGGCGGCTTCGACTTCGTGCAGCGAGCCGGTGACCTCGCCGGCCGCGCCGTGGAAATGCACTCGCATCGGATACGACTCCTGTGCGCGGCGAGGGGCCGCAGCGTGGGCTGAAATTAACACGGCGGTTTCTCAGGCTCTTGCCGGGTTCGGGCGCTCGCGGGCAAGGCTTCAGCTTTTGTGGGAGGGCCTTGGGCTTTTGTGGGAGGGGCTTCAGCCCCGATGCTTTTGTCTCAGGTCGCGGCCATCCGAAAAAACAGCATCGGGGCTGAAGCCCCTCCCACAAAAGCCGGGGCCCGGCCCGCGCAAAACCACCACAAGGGCAAAGTCTGCCGCCACCCCACGTGACTGAAGACACCCTCCCGCAGCCGCGCCGGGGTCCATCATCGCCGGATTGCGCGCGTCCGCCGCGCCCCGCCCCAAGCCGCCAGGGAGTTCCACCATGACCGTCCGCCCCCGTCACTTGCTGCTGCCCCTGGCCGTCGCCGCCGCCGTGGCCGCCTGCGCCAAGCCCGAGCCCGCCGCCCCGGCCGCGCCGCAGGCCGCGTCGGCGCCGGCCCCACCCGCCGCGCTGGCGCTGGACGAATCCAAGCTGCCGCAGCCGGTGCGCTTCGCCGCCAGCGACCTCGACCCGGCCAAGAGCGCCTGCGACAACCTCGGCCAGTACGCCAACGACAAATGGTTCGCGACCAACCCGATCCCCGGCGACCGCTCGTCGTGGGGCGTGTCGGACGTGCTGGCCGAGCGCTCGCTGGCGATCCAGCGCCAGCTCGCCGATCAGGCCGCCGCCGACGCCAAGGCCGGCGGCGTGGAAAAGCTCGTCGGCGACCTGTGGGCCACCGGCATGGACGAGGCCAAGATCAACGCCCAGGGCATCGCGCCGATGAAGGACGAACTGGCCGCGATCGACGCGGTGGCGTCGCCCGAGCAGTTGACCGCCTACCTGCGCGAGAGCGCCGCGCACGGCCGCAACCCGCTGTTCGATTTCGCGCCCGAAGCCGACTTCAAGAATTCCTCGGTGAACCTGGCCTACGCCACTCAGGGCGGCCTGGGCCTGCCCGACCGCGGCTATTACTTCGACGCCGACAAGCGCGACAAGCTCGAGGCCTACCGCAAGCATGTGGCCAAGGTGCTGGAGCTGGCCGGCGCCAGCGCCGCGGACGCGGAAAAGCAGGCCAAGGCGGTGATCGAATTCGAAACCCGGCTGGCCCAGGCTTCGCTGTCGAGCGAGCAGCTCTCGCGCGACATCGCCCTGTACTACAACCCGATCAGCCCGGCCCAGGCCGACGAGCTGACCCCGAATTTCTCCTGGACCCAGTTCTTCCAGTCGCAAGGCGTGGCCACGCCGAAGCTGTTCTCTCTGGCCATGCCCGGCTTCCACAAGGAAGTCAGCAAGATGATCGCCGACACGCCGATCGAGGCCTGGCGCGCGTTCCTGCGCTACCACGCGGTCGACGCCGCTTCGCCGTATCTGTCCGAAGCCTTCGTGCAGGAGAGCTTCGAATTCCACGCCAAGGCCATGCGCGGGCAGAAGGAACCCAAGGCGCGCTGGAAGCGCGTGCTCGGCGGCATCGACGACCAGGCCGGCGAAGCGATGGGCCAGCTCTACGTCAAGGTCGCCTTCCCCGCCGAAGCCAAGGCGCAGACCCAGGCGCTGGTGCAGCAGTTGCGCACCGCGTTGAAGGCGCGCATCGAGAACCTGTCGTGGATGAGCGCTGAGACGAAGAAGAAAGCGTTGGAGAAGTGGGCCAGCTTCACTCCGAAGATCGGCTACCCGGACAAGTGGCGCGACTGGAGCGGCCTGAAGACCGGCCGCGACAGCTACTACGCCAACGTCAAGGCCGCCAACGAGTTCAACTACAAGTGGAGCCTGGGCAAGATCGGCCAGCCGGTCGACAAGACCGAATGGGGCATGAGCCCGCAGACGGTCAACGCCTACTACAACCCCTTGCAGAACGAGATCGTGTTCCCGGCGGCGATCCTGCAGCCGCCGTTCTTCGACCCGAAGGCCGACGAAGCGGCCAACTACGGCGGCATCGGCGCGGTGATCGGCCACGAGATGATCCACGGCTACGACGACCAGGGCTCGCGCTTCGACCCGACCGGCAACATGGCCAACTGGTGGACGCCGGCCGACGCCAAGGGCTTCGCCGCGCGCAGCCAGAAACTGATCGAGCAGTTCGACGGCTACGAAGCCGCGCCCGGGCTCAAGGTCAACGGCAAGCTGACCTTGGGCGAGAACATCGCCGATCTCGGCGGCCTGGCCACGGCTTACGACGCGATGCGCCTGGCCGTGGGCGACAAGCCCGATCCCAAGACCGATGGCCTCAGCCGCGACCAGCGCTTCTTCCTCAACTTCGCGGTGAGCTGGCGCGACCGCTACACCTCGGACCTGCTGAAGGTGCTGGTCGCCTCCAACCCGCACGCGCCCAGCGACCTGCGCGCGATCGGCGCGCCGTCGAACCTGCCGGCCTTCGCCGCGGCGTTCTCGTGCAAGCCGGGCCAGCCGATGGTGCGCGCGGGCGACAAGCAAGTGGTGATCTGGTAACCCAGCGCGCCCGCGCCGCGCCGCAGCGGCGCGGACCCGTGCAGCGGGCCTGAGCGGCGAGCCCGCTCAGCGGGTCGAAGCGGTATCGGCCGGCGCAAACGCGTCGGCCGGCGTCAAGGTCAGGCAATGCGCGGCCAGCGCGGCCAGTTGCCGACGGTGCGAGACCACGACCAGGGCCGTGTGCGGCAGGCACGACGTCAATGCCCGCAGCACGGCCTGCTCCGCTGCTTCGTCCAGGGCCGCGGTGGTTTCGTCCAGCAGCGCCAGCCGCGGCCGGCGCAGGATCGTCTGGGCCAGCAGCAGGCGCTGCAGTTCGCCGCCGGAAAAACGGTTGGAGGCGCGATCCAGTGCGGCGTCCAGGCCGCGTCCGGACGCGCGCACGCGCGCATCCAGCCCGACGTGTTCCAGCGCCTGCCACATGCGCGCCTCACAGGCCTGCGGGTCGGCCCAGGCCAGACATTCGCGCACGCTGTGCTGCCACGGCCGCACCCCTTGCGCGATGTAGGCGCACGGGCGCATGCGCGCGCAGTAGCCGGCGTAGTCCAGCGCCCGCCCGCCGCACTGCGCGTGGAACGCGCGCGGTTCGGCCAGCCCCGCCAGCGCGTCCAGCAGGCTGCTCTTGCCGGCGCCCGAGGCGCCCAGCAGCAAGCTGATCCGGCCCGGCGCCAGGATCAGTTCGCGCGCCTCCACGTCCGGCCACGGCGGCGCCAACCCGATCCGCTCGATACGCAACGCGCTGCAGGCATCGGATGCAGCGGACGGTTCGGGCGCCTGCGCCGCGACGGCCGCGACCGCAGGGCGCGACGGCGCCGGCGCGGCTTGCGCATGCCGCCGCCACAGCGCCAGCGCGGGCGCGGCCGAACGCAGTTGCTGCAGGTTCTGCCGCGCCGACACCAGGTAAGGCAGCAAGCGTCCCAGCAACAGGCCGACCGCGATCAGCGCAGCGCGGTCCGCGCCCTGCCACTGCCCGGCGATCGCCAGCGCGCAGGCGATCGCCGCCACCGCCGTGGCTTCCAGCGCAAGGCGCCCGCGCGCGAGCAGTTCGTGCTGGCGCCGGTAGCCGTCGCCCAGCCGCGCCGAAATCTCCTCGTAACCGGCCTGCTCCACGGCTTCGCGCTGGAACGAACGGATGTGGCGCAGGCGGCGCGGAAATTCCTCGCTGTGCCAGAACAGGCGGGTCATGTCGGCGACGTAGTCGCGGCCGATGCGCGCCTGCTCGCGGCCGCTGACGCGCAGCGCCAGCGCGGCGAAGCCGAGTACCGCCGGCGCGGCCAGCGCCAGCGCCGGCGAGACCAGGAACGCCAGCAGCAGGCTCAGCGTCGCGGTCGCCGCCACCGCCATCAGTTGCAGCAGCGCGTTGTAGCCCTGGGCGAGGATCTCGGTGTTGTAGGTCAGCACGTTGGCGATTTCCGCCGAACCGGCCTCGGCCGAAGCCGGCAGCGCAGCGCGGATCAGGCCGGCGTGCGCCTGGCGCCGCAGCGCCACCGAGCGCGCGGCGACCAGGCGCGCGCATTGCCGCGCTGCCAGCCAACGCAATGCGGCGAAACCGGCGCCGGCGGCGACGAACAGCACGATCTGCGCGGCCGCGCCGCGCACGGCCCAGTCCAGACCGGCCAGGCGCGGCGCGGCGCCGTCCTGCACCAGCGGCACCAGGGCGAGCGCGGCCAGGCTGCCGGCCAGCGCGGCGGCCACCGACAGCGCGACATAGCCGCCCAGCCGGCTCAGTTCGGCGCGCGCCGACGCGTCGGCGACCGGGCGCAGCAGATCGCGCGCCTGGGCGAGCAGCGATTCGCCGTGCGCGCTCAAGACGCGCCAGCGCTGGGTGGCACGGTGCGCCCGCTACGATCGCCTCGGCCCGGATCGTGCCGACCAAGGTCATGCAGGCCCAGAGCGCGCGCGACGCTCATTCCAGCAAGCCGCGTATCGCCTGCAGCGACGCATCCGCGCTCGCGCCGCGGCGCAGGCGATACACGCCCAGGCTCGCCAGGCGTCGGACGAAGTCGGGCCAACCCGCCTGCGCGGCCGCATACGGCTGATCCAGGCTCAACCGCAGCGTCGCCTGCGCTTGCGGCAGGCGCTCCAGCAAGGGCTGCCCGGGCGGCGCGGCTTCGGCCGACAGCAGCACCGTCGCCGCCAGCCGCAGCGGTTCGCAGGCCAGACGCCCCGGCCCGCGGCGCAAGTCCACTTCGAATTTCTCCACCCCGCTGCGCCGGCGGATCTGCGCCGAGCCGCCGATCCACGAACCGATCTGCGGATCCAGATGCGCCAGCACGCTGTCGCGCAGGTGCAGGAAGTTGGCGGCGCCGGTGGCGAGCAGCCCCTCGGGTTCGACGAACACGCTGTCTTCGGCCAACAGCTCCAGCCCGCCCAGCAGGCAATGCAGGGCCAGGGTCGATTTGCCTGCGCCGCTGGCGCCGAGCAGCAACAGCCCGCGGCCGCTGCGGCCGGCGCAGGCGCCGTGCAGCGGCATCAGCCCCATGCCGCGCGCGGCCAGCACGTACACGGCGAATTCGATGAGTTCGTAACGCACGTGGTAGGCGTGCTCGAGCATGTCCTGCGACACCGCCACCAGCGCCCGGCGCTCGGCCGGGACGATCAGCACGTAATTGCGGTCGTCGAGGATTCCGCACAGCACGCCCGCGCCAGAATGGGTGCGCAGCGGTGGCGGCGACGCGGCGCAAGGCCGCTCGCTCGGCGGCAGCAGGTCCAGCTCGATGCGGAACTCCTGCGCCTGCGGCAGGCGCTGCGGCGGCAGGCCGGCATACGCCGCCTCGGCCAGGGCCAGCAGGCGCCGGCTGTCGCTGTGGAAGCCGAAGCGACCGCCAAGCAGGTCGAAGCGCAGGGCGTGCCGGCGCGCGCGCCGTTCGCCGAACGGGTCGGACGCCGCGCCATCGTCGACGGCGGCGGACGCCTGGAGCGGAAGGTGCGCGGCGGTGCCTGGCATCGACGGGGAGATCCTGAGCGGTTTATGCCGCGTGCGTGCGCCGCCGCGGCGAAAAGGTTGCCGGCGCGGCGGCACACGGCCGCACAACCAAATGCCGCGCGGGCGGCACCTACGCCCACACCACACGACGCCGCGCGACTGCGGCGCGCCGGGGCCGCGCCGACGAGGCCGCGCCCGCCGGGCACCCACGAGGCGCGCTTTGCAGATGCTCAAGATCCAGGTCGGCCACTCCTATTTCCTGCGCTACGACCCCAAGCAGTGGGAGCGCGGCAAACCCTATCCGCCGTTGGCGACCCTGCACGTGGCCGCGCTGCTGCGCCGCGCCGGCCACGAGGTGAGCCTGTTCGACGCGATGCTCGCCGACGGCGTGGAGGACTACCCCGCCGCGCTGGGCGCGGCCGCGCCGGACCTGGTGGTGTTCTACGAGGACAACTTCAATTTCCTGACCAAGATGTGCCTGAGCCGGATGCGCGAGGCCGCCTGCGGCATGATCGCCGCCGCGCGCGCGCACGGCTGCCGGGTGATCGTCGCCGGCTCCGACGCCAGCGACCATCCCGAGGCCTTCCTCGCCGCCGGCGCGCACGCGGTGCTGCTCGGCGAAGGCATCCAGGCGTTGACGCAGCTGGCGTCGCGGCTGCAGCGCGACCCGGCCAGCGACGCCGCGCAGTGGCTGAGCGGCCTCGACGGCATCGCCACCGCCGCGTCGCCGCACGCGCGCGCCGACGCGCAGGCGCCGGACCCGCGGCTGTCCGGCCTGCCCGCCTGGGATCTGGTCGACATCGAGCGCTACCGCCGTATGTGGCGCGAGCGCCACGGCCATTTCAGCCTCAACATGGCCGCCTCGCGCGGTTGTCCGTTCCGCTGCAGTTGGTGCGCCAAGCCGATCTGGGGCAACCACTACAAGCGCGCCGACGCGCAGGCGCTGGCCGCGGAGATGACCCACCTCAAGCGCAGCTACGCCCCGGACCACATCTGGATGGCCGACGACATCTTCGGCTTCCACGCCGAATGGGTCGAGGAATTCGCCGACCGGCTCGCCGCCGCCGACGGCCCGGTGCCGTTCACCATCCAGACCCGCGCCGACCTCGCCAGCGAACGCATGGCCGCCGCGCTCGCCCGCGCCGGCTGCGCCGAAGCCTGGATCGGCGCGGAAAGCGGCAGCCAGCAGGTGCTCGACCGGATGAACAAGGGCACCGACGTCGCCAGCCTGATCGCCGCGCGCGAGCGGCTGGGGCGGCACGGCGTCCGGGTCGGATTCTTCATCCAGCTCGGCTACCTCGGCGAAACGCTCCAGGACCTGCTGGCCACGCGCGAGCTGATCGCGTGCGCGCGGCCGGACGACATCGGCGTGAGCGTGGCCTATCCGCTGCCCGGCACCTCGTTCTTTCGCGAGGTCGAGAGCCAGCTCGGCGGCAAGACCCATTGGCGCGACAGCGGCGAACTGGCGATGATGTTCCGCGGCGCATACGACTCGGCGTTCTATCGTCAGGTGCGCGACCTGCTGCACGCCCAGGTCGAACTGCAGTGCGCGCCGGCGAGCGCGGCGGACGGCGAAACCCAGCGGCGCCGCGCGCAGCTGGAATCGGCCTGGCAGGCGCTGATCGCGCGCGAAGGCGAGCACCGCAGCGAAGCGGCGGACGGCGGCGGTCGGCGCATCGCCGCGGTGCTGCAAGGTTGACGCCGGCGATGCCGCCGTCGAGGCCGACGCCGCCGCCGGAACCGCCCTTGCGCGCGATCCGCGCCGGCCTGCGCCTGGCCACCGAAACCCTGGCGCACGAGCTCGCCCGCCCCGCCGACGCCACCCCGCGCTGGTCGCCGCTGCAATGGCGCCTGGCCGCCGCCGCGGCCGCCGCCCACGGCGTTGCGCCGCTGCTGCAGCGCCGTTCGCGCTGGAGCGATCCGCGCTGGCGGGCGTTCCTGGACGAGCAACGCGCCCACGTCGAGCACCGTCACCGGCGCGTGGCCGCCTTGCTGGAACGCATCGACCGCGACGCCCGTGCCGCCGGCATCGCACTGGTCGCGCTCAAGGGCTCGGCCCTGCATGCGCTCGGCGTCTATCTGCCGGGCGACCGGCCGATGGCCGATATCGACCTGTTGGTCGGCGACGGCGACGCGGCCGAAGCCGCCGCGCTGCTGGGCCGGCTCGGCTACGTCGAGGCCTTCGCGCACTGGAAGCACCGGGTGTTCAAGCCCGCAGATCAACTGCCGCCGCACAGCCTGGGCGAACACCGCGACACGCCGATCAACATCGAACTGCATCCGCGCGTGCGCGAGCGCCTGCCGTTGGCCTACGCCGACATCAGCGAGCGCATCCTCGCCGCCGACGCCCGCCCCGGCCTCAATCCCTACCCGGATCTGGGCGCACTGATGAGCCACCTGCTGTTGCACGCGGCCGGCAACCTGTGCGGGCGCAGCCTGCGCCTGATCCATCTCAACGACATCGCCCTGCTGGCCGCGCGCATGAGCGAACGCGACTGGCAGGCGCTGTGCGATGGCGACGGCGGCGCGGCGCCGTGGTGGGCGCTGCCGCCGATGCTGTTGGCCCGCCGCTATTACCCCGATGCGTTCCCCGCCGCGGTGCTGGAACGCCTGCGTGCGCATTGTCCCGCGCGGCTGCGCCGGCGCTGGCAGCGGCGCGACCTCAGCGCGGCGTCGTGCTCGAACCTGTGGCTGTCGGCGCTGCCGGGACTGGAATGGGCGCGCACGCCCGGCGAGGCCGCGCGCTACCTGCGCGATCGCCTGAACCCCGGCGAGGAAAGCCGGCAGGAACGCGCCGACATGGTGCGCACCCAGCTGTGGCTGCAACAGCAGCGCTGGGCCGCGATGCCGCAGCGCCTGCGCCTGCTGACCCGACTGTTGCGGCCGGTGCCGCGGATGGACGCGCTGTATGTCGTGCGCGCCGCCCTGAACGGTTATGACCGCGCCGCCGGCTGAGCGCGCAGGCGCGCCGCACGGCGGCGACGGCGCGCGCCGGCCCGGCCCGCTCGGCGACGGCGTCGCCCGCGATTACGCGCGCAAGCTGCAGCGGTTCAACGCCTTCGCCGAACCGGAGTTGCGCCGCGCCATCGCCGAGCTCGACCTGCGCCGCGGCATGCGCGTGCTCGACGCCGGCTGCGGCAGCGGCGAAGCGGTGGGCTGGCTGGCCGCGCAGGTCGGCGACGAGGGCGCCGTGGTCGGCCTGGACCTGTCCGCCGCCCACGTCGTCGCCGCGCGCGCGATCGCGCCGGGCAACGCCGCGATCGTGCGCGCCGACCTGGCCGACGCGCCGCTGGCGGCGGCCGCATTCGACTCGATCTGGTCGGTCAACACCCTCAACCACCTGCACGATCCGGGCGCCGCGATCGGCCGCCTCAGCGCGGCGCTGCGCCCCGGCGGACGCTTCGCCCTGGGCCAGAGCGCACTGTTGCCGGAGATGGTGTTCGCCTGGGATGCGCGCCTGGAATCGCGGGTCAACGAGGCGGTGCGCCGCTATTACCGCGAGCGCTACCGGATCGACGAACGCGCGCTAACCGCGGTGCGCGCGCTGCTCGGACAGATGCGCGCGGCCGGCCTGCAGGACGTGCGCGCGCGCAGCTGGCTGATCGAACGCACCAGCCCCCTGGATGCGGCCAGCGAGCGCTATCTGGGCGAAACGATCTTCCGCGACACCTGGGGCACGCGGCTGCAGCCGTACCTGCACCGCGACGACTACGCCGAGCTGCGCCGGCTGTGCGACCCGGCGCAGCCGCAGTACGCGCTGCGCCGCCGCGACTTCCACTATCTGCAGAGTTTCACCCTCGTCCTGGGCCGGGCCGCATCGACATGACCGAATCCGAACGTTGCGGCGCCGACCTGCCCGCCGCCCGCGTGCGCGCGAGCGTGCGCCTGCCGCTGTCGCTCGCCGACGGCAGCGAAGCCGTCGCGCTGGCCCACAGCTTCCACGGCCTGATCGACGGCGGCGAGCACCTGGCCCTGGCGTTCGCGCCGGCGCGCGACACGCCGATGGTGCGCGTGCACTCCGAATGCATGACCGGCGACGCGCTGGGTTCGCTGCGCTGCGACTGCGGCCCGCAATTGCGCGAGTCGCTGCGGCGGCTGCGCCTGACCGGCGGCTACCTGCTGTACCTGCGCCAGGAGGGCCGCGGCCTGGGCCTGTACCGCAAGCTCGACGCCTACCATCTGCAGGAGCACGGCCACGACACCTTCGCCGCCAACCGCGCGCTCGGCCGCGGCGCGGACGAACGCGCCTACGCGGTGGCCGCGCAGATGCTGCGCGCGCTCGGCGTGGGCCGGATCGAACTGCTCAGCAACAACCCGGACAAGCGCGTCCAGTTGGAGCGGTTCGGGATCGAGATCGCCGCCATGCGCACCACCGGCGTCCACGCCAGCCACCACAACGTGAACTACCTGCGCGCGAAAGCCGCGCAGGCGGGCCATGCGATCGCGCTGGGGTCGGACGCGCCGGATTGACGCGACGCATTGGCGCGCGTCGATCGCGCTCGCTCCATCCGCGCCGACAGCGCTCGGCCGGCGGCGGATCTCGGCCAAGGCTCGCGCCCGGCGCAGGCCGCGGCGTCAGGCCCGGCCGCGCGAGGCGCAAACCTGCGCATGCAGGCGTTCGAACGCGAGCGCGGTGTGGCTCGCGTCCTCGCGCAAGGCGCGGCGATGCGCTTCCCAGGCCAGGCGCAGGCGCAGCGCGTCGTCGGCCAAGACCTGGCGCAGCGCTTCGGCCAAGGCCGCGCTGTCTCCCGGCGCCACCGCCAACGCCGCCTGCGGCGCCCATTCGCACAGATGCCCTACCGCGGTGCCGACCGTCGGCACGCCCGCCACCGCCGCTTCCAGCAGCACCAGCGGGCCGGCTTCGTGCAGCGACGACAGCACCAGCAGGTCCGCGGCGTCCACCAGCGGCCGCAGCTCGCGCTGGGTGCGGAACCCGAGGAAGGCGACCCGCCCGTCCAGCCCGAGGCGCTGGGCCAGCGCCTGCATCTGCCCGCCGAGGGTGTCCGCGCCGACGATGTCCATGCGGAACTCGACCCCGGCGCAGCGCAGCGCCGCCAGCGCGCGCAGCAGGGTCGGCTGGTCCTTGACCCGGTTGAGGCTGGCGATGTGCAGCAGCCGCGCCGGCGCGCCGGCGCGGCGCGCGCGCGGCGCCAGCGGCGGCCACGCATGCAGATCGACGCCGAGCGGAATCCGCAGCGCGCCCACATCCAGCGCCCGCAACGCCTCGATCATCGGCGCGCTGGCCGCGCTGACCGCATCGGCGGCGCGCAGCACCCAGCCTTCGCGCAGGCGGCCGCGCCAGTTGCGGCGGCCGCCGTAGCCGATCGCCGGCAGCGACACCAGCTCGCCGCCGGCGACATGGACCAGGCCCGGCCGGCGCAGCCAGCGCGCCGCGGCGACCGCGACCAGGCCGCAATCGGCGGCGAAGATCGACTGCACCAGGTCGAACGGCGCGCGCCGGTGTTCGGCGCGGATCGCGAGGATCGCGCGCACGGCGGTACGGCCCGCGCCGATGTTGTGCACGCGCGCGCCGGCCAGGTTCCAGCGCGCCGGCGCGGCCTGCTGGCGCAGCGCGAACACATGCACCTCGTGCGAACGCGCCAGGCGCGCGATCAGGGCCAGCAGGGTCGGAATGACCCGCGATTCGCCGCCGCGGTCGACGCCGCCGGGCACCACCAGCGCCAGTTTCATCCGCGCCTGCCGGCGTGGGCCTGCGCCGCCTGCGCATACGCACGCGCCCAGTCGCGGCCGAGCGCGGCGAAGGACAGGCGTTGTTCGAAGTGGGCGCGCACCTGCGCGCGCGGCGGCGGCTGCGCCGCGACCCGCAGCAGCGCCGCAGCCAGCGCGGCGGCATCGCCGCAGGGCCACAGCGCGCCGGTGCGGCCGCCGTCGCTGAGCGCGCGGAACGCCGCGATGTCGCTCAACACCGTCGGGGTGCCGCAGGCAAGCGCCTCCAGCGCCGCGTAGCCGCAGCTTTCGCGACGGCTGGCGCAGACCAACAGGTCGGCCGCGCGCATCAGCGCCTGCACTCGCGCGTGCGCGACCGGGCCCAGCAGTTCCACTCGCCCGGCCAGGCGCGCATCGGCGTCGATCCGCGCGCGCACCTGCGCCAGCAACGGCGCGGTGGCGAACGCGCACCACAGGCGCAGGCCGGGCAGGCGCTCGGCGGCGCGGGCCACGCCTTCGAGCATGCACAGGGGATCCTTGTTCGCGTCCAGATGGCCGAGCCAGAGCACGCAAGGGTCGCCGTACAGTCCGGTTTCGCCGCGCGCCGCGGCGCGGTCGCCCGGAGCGAAGCGGCTGCTGGATTCGGCGATCGCGAACAACGGCGTGGACGGCGCGAACAGGCCGGCGTCGGCGAACGGCCGGGCCAGCTCGAGCGAGGTGAAGGCGATGCCCGCAGCCGCGTCGAACCATTGCCGCCAGCGCGAGCGCCGCCAACGCGGCACCCGGTCGGCGTGGTCCTGCAGGACGATGGGCAGGCGCGGACGCAGCCGGGCGATGGCGTGCGCTTGCGCGGCGTAGCCGAGTCCGTGCACATGCGCCACGTCGGCGCCGATGCGGTCGAGCCAGTCGGCGATGCGCGCCGGATCGGTCGCATCGAAGCGGTAATCGACCCCCCGCAGCCGCAGCGAGGCCGGCGCGGGCGCGGCTTGCAGCACGTGCACCTGCGCGCCCGCGGACGCCACCGCCTCGGCGATGTCCGCCAGCGACGGCCAGCGCGCCAGCAACTGCGGCGGATCGAGCCCGGCCGGCGCCGGCACGAAATTGATCTGCGCTACCCGCATGCGTGCCGGCTCCGCTGCGAGGCCGCGCGGACGGACGTCGCGCGAACCACGTCCGCGCCCACGGCGGCCGCACGCGAGCGCGCGTTCGCGCCCACCGGCTACAGCCCCGACGCCTGCGGCCGGCGCAAGCGCACCAGCCGGTCGGCCAGGTCGAGCTCCCACGGCCGGTCGTACCGGCGCAGGCGATAGCGCCACGCCGCCATCGCGCTGAGCCCGCGCTTGGCCCAGCGCGGCGAGCGCAGGTCCTGTACGGTCGGGTAGCGGCAGCGCAGTACGGTGACGAAGTCGCGGATGCGCCGGCGCAGGTCGTCGCTGAGCCAGGGCGCGTCGGCGTGGCAGGCGTAGTCGACCCAACGTTGCTGCGTCCACTGCTCCGGCGTGTCCGGAAACACCACCGGCTCGCCGTGCAGGTCCAGCAGCGGCGCGGCCGCGCGCTTGCCGCGGTCCTTGCGGTGGCGACTGGCCTCGGGCAGCGGCGTGTAGATGTAGACGATGATCTCCGACTGCGGATTGATCCGCTTGATCTCGCGGATGAACTCGAAGGTCTGCTCGGTCGCCGCCTCGGTGTCCTGCGGCGGCGCGACCATGAACGACAGCTCCGGAATCACGCCGTGGCGGCGGCACAGCTCGGCCACTTCGAGGGTCTGGTCGGGCCGGGTGCCCTTGCGGATGTCCTTGAGCATCGCGCCGTTGGGCGACTCCGCGCCGATGTAGGCCATGCGCAGCCGGCTCTTGCGCACCAGCGCCCAGGTCGCCGGCGACAGGTTCAGCAGCGCGTCGGCGCGCGCATAACACCACCACGGCAGTTCCAGCCGCGCCATGACCTCCAGCAGCGGGATCATGTCGGCCTCGCGGTCGAAGAAATTGTGGTCGAAGAACTGGACCGAGTCGGCGCCCAGGCCGTGCTTGAGATAGCCCAGCTCGCGCGCCAGCCGCTGCGCGGCGGGCAAGGCGGTGGCGCCGCCGAACATCGCCGCGACGCCGCAGAAGGTGCAGCGGAAGCGGCAGCCCAACGCGGCCTGGTGCACCGCGGTGCGCCGGCCCAGGAAGGTCGGCGCGAGATAACGGCGCGGGTCGCCGAGCTTGGCGTAGGGCAGCAGCGGCGGCGCGTCGTCGCTGGAAAAATCGCGGTCCGGGTTGTGCACCGGCGCGCCGTCGAGCTTCCACGACAGGCCTGGAATCTGCGCCGCCGGCGGGCCCTCGCCGCGCAGCGCGGCGATCAGTTCCGGCAGGGTCCGCTCGCCCTGGCCGCGGATCGCGTAGTCGACGTAGTCGGCGTTGAGCGCGGTGTCGGGATACAGGGTCGGGAAATAGCCGCCCCAGACGATCGGCAGCTGCGGGAAGCGTTCGCGCACCGCGCGCGACAGCGCGATCGCCGGCGCCACCTGCGGCCCGCCCATGACGCTGATGCCGAGCGCATCGAAGCGCGTCTGCGCCAACGCGTCCAGCGCGGTGTCGATGAAGCCGCGGTCGAGGTTGCCGTCGATGATGCGGCTGGCGCCGTTGCGGTCCAGCGCCGCGGCCAGGTTCAGCAGCGCCAGCGGAAAGCGCGCGCTGGCGCGCGAGGCGATGGTCGGGTTGACCAACAAGGTGTTGGCGACGGCGGCGGCCGGTGCGGGCCAGGCGGACGGATTCATGCCGGCCGCCGCAGACGCAGCACCAGGGCGACCGGCACGCGCAGCGCGGCCGGATCGAAGCGCGCGCCTGCGGGCACGTCGGCGGGATCGATCGTGGGTTCGTCCACGGTCTCGATCACCAGGCCCACTTGCGAACACGCCGCATGCCAGTGGCTGTACAGATGCGCGTGATGGCGCACCGCATAGCGCACGCCGTCGGACTTGAAGTCGCGCAGCCAGCCCAGGGCGTGGCCGGTGGGATGGAAATCGCTGCACAGCAGCGCGCCGCCGGGGCGCACGGCGCGACGCAGTTCGGCCAAGGCCGGCAGCAGGCGTTCGACGTGGCCCACCGCCAGCGCGCTCACCGCCAGATCGGCCACGCCGTCGGCCACCGGCAGCGCGGCGAGATCACCCTGCGCCAGCGCGACCTGCGCATGCGCGCGCGCCGCGGCCAGTTCGGCGTCGGCGCGTGCGAGCATCGGCGCGGACAGGTCCACGCCGATCAAGCGCTGCGCGCCGCGGCGCAGCGCGTGCAGCAGGTAGCGGCCGCTGCCGCAGCCGGCGTCGAGCACGCAGGCGCCGTCCAGGTCTTGCGGCATCGACGCCAGCATCGCCCGCTCCTCGGCCCGCATCAGCGGGTTGTGCGCATGCGCCGGATAGCTCGCGGCCCACAACGCATACGCGGCCGCGGCCGGCAGGATCTGCGCTGCGCTCATGCCTGCGCTCCCGCGGCGGCGCGCGCCGGCGCGACCGGTTCGCACAGGCTCAGGCCGGGTTCGAGCGCGAGCAATTGCGGATCGGCCAGCGCCTTGGCCAGCAGCTTGGGGCGTCCGTCCAGTTCGACCCGCACCGCCGCCACGCCCGCGGCGCGGAACCACGGCGCGAAATCCGGATCGGCGATGCTCGGCACGCCGCCGCGCACCACCGCGCGCAGGTCGGCGCGGCTCAGGCCGACCAGGCTGTCGGCGGGCGCGCCGCCGCGATCGGCGACGACGATCAGATCGGCCGCCGCGCCGGGCCGCAGCCGGCCACGGTCCAGGCGCAGCACGTCGGCGGCGCGCGCGCTCGCCAGGTCGAACGCGTCGCTCGCGTCCAGGCCGCCGATCGAGGCGGCCAGGCGCAGTTCGTCGAGCAGATCGCGCGCGCCGCTGAGGCGCGAATCGCTGCCCAGCGCCAGGCGCCCGGCCGCGTGCAGGCGGCGCGGATCCAGGGTGCGCCCGAGCAAGGCCAGATTGCTCGACGGACACCACACCACCGCCGCGCCGCGCGCGATCACCCGCGACTGGTCGTCCTCGCCCAGGCCGACGCCGTGGATCAGCACGGTGTTGGCGGCGAGGCAGCCGAGCGCGTCGAGTTGCCCAAGTTCCGCGCGCGCGACCGCATCGGTACCCTCGCCCAGATGGATCAGCCAGGGCCGCTGCGGCGGCGTGGCCAGGAAGCTCTCGCGCAGCGACGGGCCGTACTGCGGCCAGCCCGGCGCATAGGCCCAACCGTGTCCGCGCAACAGCGCGATCGGAAAATCGGCCGCGTCCAGCGCGCGATCCCAGGGGTCGTGATGGGCCGCGCAGGTCGCGCCGGCGAGCAGATTCTTGAGCCCGCCGTGGCGCAGCCGCAGCGCCTTGGGCACGGCCAGCGCGGCGGCGACGGCGGGATCGGCGAAATGCGCCTGGAACGCCTCGATCCACTGGTAGGCGTTGGCGAAGACGCGGCCCTGCCGCAACCTCGGCACCGCGTTGACGTGCAGGTGTTCGTGCGCGTTGATCAGGCCCGGCAGCAGCACATGCCCCTGCAGGTCCAGCGCGTAGGCGGGCGTGGGCGCGGCGCCGTCCACGCGGCCGGCGCGGATCGCCAACGGCGTGCGCCGCAAACCCTCCGGGCTCAGCCAGCCCGCGCTGCGCAGGATCGCGTCCACGCGCTCAGCGCCGCCGCATCGCGATCAGGAAGTGATCGCCCATCTCGCGCAGCAACGGCCAGCCGCCGACGCGGTCGTCCAGGCGCCCCAGCCGCTCGTACCAGTGCGGGTGCCGCTGATAGAGATCGACCAGGTACGGCGGCGGCAGCAGCAGGCTCAGCGCGCGATGGCTTTCCAGGCGGAAGTCTTCGGCGAACGGCCGGTAGAACTCGCGCGGCAGGTAGTAGCGCGTCCAGATGGTGTGCTTGTTCATGCCCACCGGGGTGACCCCGCGGGCCGCGCGCACTGCGGCCCGACGCAGGCGGCCGCGCCACGCGTAGTGGGCGATTTCCCACGGGCAGATGCGGCCGATCACCGAGAACACCAGCGCCCCGCCCGGCCGCACCAGGCGCGCGCATTGCGCGGCGACCGCGGCGAGGTCGGGCACGCAGTTGAGCGGGCCGAAGTTGGAGTACATGCCGTCGAACGGCCCTTCGTACGCGCCCGGCAGATGGCCGATGCGGTCGAGCTGGTGCGCGCCGACCAGCGCCGCGCGCACCCGGCCTTCGACCGCGGCGTCGCGCGCCCGCGCGCGGGTGCGTTCGACCATGCGCGGCGACCAGTCGGTGGCGAGCACGCGCATGCCGGCCTCGGCGAAGCCGACCGCGTCGATGCCGGTGCCGCAGCCCAGGTCGACCAGGCGCGAGCCGGGCTCGAACCGGTCCAGCACCGCGCGCCACAAGGTCGCGCGCATGCGCTGGATCAGCTCGTTGTTGCCGCGCGGGCCGTCGTAGTCGGCGGCGACGCTGTCGAAGGCGCGCTGGGTGTCGAGCAGGCGCGCGTCTTCCAGGTTGGTCGCTCCCGCCGGCAGCGCCGCGGCGCCTTCGCCGAGGTCCAGCTGTTCCTCATGTCCGCTCATCGACGCCGCTCCCGCCCGTCCGGGCCGATTCCACACTGTGCGGTGAGTGCCGCTGCGCCGCCGGCGGGTTGCCTCGCCGCGCATTGCGCGCCACCGCCGCGAACAGGCCCAGGCCGAGGCCGGCGAGCAAGCCGACGGCGAGGATCAGCGTCCGATCCGGCGCGAACGGCCGCTGCGGCGCATGCATCGGCCAGGCCGAGGCGGTGGCGTAGGTGTAGCTGTCGCTCAAGCGCGCGCGCAGGTCGCTCTCGGCCTGGCGCAACTGCCGCAGCTCGCTGTCCTTTTGCGCCAGCGCCAGCAGCGCCAGCGCGGCGGCCGGCTCCGCGCCGCTGCGCGCCTGCGCGCCTGCGGCCAGCCCGCGCAGGCGCTCGCGCTCGGCGAGCGCGGCGCGCAGGTCGGCCTGGGCCTGTTCGAGCTGCGCGCGCGCCCGCGCCAACGGCGCGGCCTGCAACTGCCGGTGCAGGGCCTGCAACTGGGCCACGGTCGTCGTCGCCAGATGGCGCGCCTGTTGGGCCGAGGCCGCGCGCACTCTGAGCTTGATCAGTCCCGCGTACGGCGAGGGCTCCACCTTGAGGCTGCGCCGATACAACTCGGCCGCGGGCGCATCCGCGGCGACGCCCGCGGCCGCCAGCACCCGATCCTGGAACGCGCGCGTCTGCAGGCGCTCGACCGAACGCTGAAACGGCTCCGGGCGCGGCTCCTGCCCGGCCGGCACCAGCCCGAGCTGGCCCACCGACACCCAGGCGCTGACCTGCCAGCGCTGCGGCGCTAGCGCCGCGTACGCCAGGGCCAGCGCCAATGCGGCCAGCGCCGCGGCGGCGAAGCTGCACCATTCGCGCCGCACGATCCGCCAAAGATCGACCAGATAGATTTCGTCTTGCTGCGCGTTCATCGGTTAGGGGCGTCCAAGGCGTTGGAGAGGCCGGCAGCGCAGCGGCCGGCGCAGGCGCGCCGGTCCGGCAGCCAGGCGGCGAACAGCTGCATCAGCAGGCAGGCCGCGAGGAAAACGGCGGTCATGAAGGTGAAAGCTTGCGGAGCGAACGGCGCCATCGCCGCGGTATAGGCCACGCGCAGGAACATCAGCAGCGCGAACAGCGAAGCGCCCGCCAGCCGTCGCGCGCTCCACACCAGCAAGCCGTACAGCGTCGCGAACGCCGCCAGCGCGCCGGCCGGCCCCAGCGCCATCAGGAACGGGAAGAACTCGGTGCCGACGTTGATGTTGGCCGCATCCAGCGGAATGCCGGTGCCGGCCGTGGCGATGGAGCCGCGCAGCGGCACCAGTTGGTTGAGCAGGAAGTCGGCGTTGCGGTAGCCCTTGTCGAGGATCGCGGCGAAGTTGTACGGGCCGGCGCTGATGTAGAGCACCGGCCACTTCAGCCCGGCCGGCGCCTCGCGGAACCACGGCTGTAGCGGCAGGGTCAGCCCGTCCAGCGTGCCCGAGCGCACGATCCCCAGCAGCGAGAACAGCGCCGCGCCGGCCAGCGCCAGCAGCGCCACCGCCGGCCACGGCAGGGCACGCGCAGGGTCGCGCCGCATCAGCCGCACCAGCGCGATCGAGAACAACGCGGCGAAGATCCGGTTGCGGTCGATCACCAGCACCGGGAACGCGATCGCCGCGGCCACCATCGCATAGCGCAGGCCGCGGCTGCGCACGCACAACAGCCCCACCGGCGCCAGCACCCAACACCAGGCCGACACGTGCCGCACATGGGTGCGCGCGCCGTCCAGGCGCGCGTAGGCCGAGGGATCGTCCAGCAACGGTATCGGGAACAGCAGCAGGTCGAGCAGGCAGAACGCGCCGACCACGGCGCAGAACGCCAGCGCCACCAGCGCCTCGCGGGTGCCGGCGTAGTCGCGCACGCGGATGCGCTCGAACTGCGGCAGCCGCGGCCCGACCACCGCGTCGGCCGCCATCGTCGCCAGCGCCGCCGCGGCCAGCAGCAGCAAACCGCCGACGTAGCCCGCGGGCAATTCGTAGGCCAGCGCGGTCGCCGCGCACGCCGCGAGCATCGGCACGCCCAGATACGTCGACGGCCAGCGCAGCCACCCGTTCACGCCTTCTCCGCGGACAGGCGCAGCGGCCGCGCGTGCAGCCGCGAGACGGCGCGCAGCGCCAGCCACGCCAGCAGCCGCGCGCCCACCCGCAACGGCCGGCGCTGCAGGAACGCGATCTTGGCGCCGATGTAGTGGCACTGCGCTCGCAGCAAGGCCCGGTCGCTGGCGCCGAACAGCGCCAGCCGGCGCTGCGCGACCTGCTGCGACTCGGCCAGGTTGGCGATGCGCTGGGAACGCTGGCGCGAGCGGCTCAGATTGCTCTGGTGCACGCGATAGGCGCAGACCGGCAGGTCGATGAAGCCCAGCGCGTCGCGCGCGACCAGGCGCAGGAAGAAGTCCCAGTCGTCGATGCGCAGTTCCTCGCGCCAGCCGGCCAACTGCGCCGGCGCATTGCGGCGCAGCAGCGCGACCGGCCCGCCGATCGCCCAGCGCGCGATCACCTGGCGGCGGATGCCCTCGTCGCTGGCGTAGCGGCGCTTGTCGGCGCCGTGCAGGTCGCGCATGCCGCTGTCGTACAGACGCCGCCCGTCGCGGTCGACCACCACGCAGTCGCCGATCACCGCGCTCTTGTGCGGGTGCGCCATCAGATAGCGCACCTGCGCGTGCAGGCCGCCCGGCAGGAGGTAGTCGTCGCTCGCTCCCAGGCGCAGGTAGTCGCCGCTCGCCAGCGACGCCAGTTCGTTCAAGGTCGCCGCCACGCCGCGGTTGGGGCGGCTGCGGAACACCACCGGCAGCGCGTCGCCGTGGCGTCGGATCCACTCGCCGATGCGCGCGGCGGTAGCATCGTCGGAGCCGTCGTCGACGATCACCAGTTCCTTGGCCGGATACGGCTCGTGCAGCACGCTGTCCAGGCAGCGCTCGACGAAGCGCTCGTGGTTGTAGGCCGGCACCAGCACCGACACCCGCGGCCAGTCCGCGCCGTTCACGGCATCCGTCCCAGGTAGCGCCGCGCCACCCACAGGTTGAACGCCAGGTAGAGCGAATAGTTGACGGCGAAGGCGTACACCGCGCCCGCCAGCCCGTACCAGCGCGTCAATACCACCAACAACGCGAAATACAGGCCGGCGAAGGCGAACTCGGAGGCCACGAACAGGCCGGTCATGGCCTTGGCCAGCATCAGGTAGGAGAACACGAACGAGGCGATCTTGATCACGTCGCCGAGCAATTGCGGCGCGTACAGCGCATTGGCCGGAGCGAATTGCGCGCTGAACAGCAGCGGCGTGATCCATTCGCGCGCCAGATAGATCGCCAGCGCCAGCGCCGCGGCGGCCGGAATCAACTGGCGAGAGGCCTGCGCCAGCTCGCGCCGCAGCGCGTCGCGTTCGCCGATCGCCGACAGCCGCGGCAGGTAATAGACGTTGATCGCGGCGGTCAGGAACAACAGGTAAGCGTCGGAGACCTTGCCCACCGCCTGCCAGTAACCGACCTGGGTCCAACCCAACTGCGCGGCCAGATGATCGCGCGCGGCGATCCCGACCAGCGGCGCGCACAACGCCGAACTCAGCGTCATCGCGGAAAACCGCGCCAGCCGCGCGGCCATCTCGCGATCCAGCCGCGGCCACAGCAGTCCGGGCCAGTAGTGCGGGCTCATCCACCACGCCGGCAGGCCGATCAGCAGCCACAGCAGTTGCCCCAGCACCAGCGACAGCAGCGCCCCGTACAGGCCGAACCGCCACGACAACAGCACCGCCAGCGCCACGCTGAGCGCCGAACCGAGCACCTGCACCAGCACCAGCCGGCGCACGTCCATGAGGCCGTTGAAGATCGCCAGCAAGCAATTGCCCACCGCGATGCCGACCTGCGCCAGCGCCAGCACGCAGACCAGACCGGCGTAGTGCGCATCGCCGAGCAGCCACAGCGCCAGCGGCCGGACGAACGCCAGCGCCAGCGCGCCTGTCGCCAGCGAGGCGCACAGCGCATAGCCCAGCGCGGTGCGCACCAGCCGTTCGAAGCGTTCCGGGTCGTCGCGGTACTCGGCCACGTGCTTGACGATGCCCGCGCCGATGCCGCCGCCGGCCAGCACCGACAGCAAGGCCATCAGGCCCAGGAACTGGCCGAGCCTGCCGACGCCTTCGGGGCCGGCGGTATGGGCCACCAGCTTGATCGTCGTCAATGCGGCGAGCAGGCGCGCGGCGGTGCCGATCGCGCTGTACGCGCCGGCGCGGGCGATGCTCACGCCGCCTCCGCGAAGCTGCGGCAGGCCGCGATCACCCGTTCCACGCTGGCCGCGTCCATCGTCGGCCACAGCGGCAGACTCAGGATCTGCTCGTGCAGCCGTTCGGTCACTGGCAGACGAAGCGCGTGCAACTGCGGATACGCCGGCTGGCGGTGCGCCGGCACCGGATAATGCACCTGGGTCTGGATGCCCTGCGCCGCCAGATGATCGGCCAGGGCGTCGCGGCGCGCGCAGCGCAGCACGAACAGATGCCAGACGTGGCTTTGCTCGCGCGCCGCCGCCGGCAGTTCGATCCGGCGATGGACGATGCCGGCGCGATAGCGTGCGGCGACCTCGCGGCGCAGCGCGATCTCCTCGTCCAGATGGGCCAGCTTGACCCGCAGCAGCGCCGCCTGCAGTTCGTCCAGGCGCGAATTGACGCCTTGGTACAGATGCCGGTATTTCACCTGCGAACCGTAATTGCGCAGCGCGCGGATGCGTTGCGCCAGCGCGGCGTCGGCGGTGGTCGCCGCGCCGCCGTCGCCGAGCGCGCCCAGGTTCTTGGTCGGAAAGAAACTGAACGCCGCCGCGTCGCCGAATGCGCCGGCCTTGCGCCCGTCGCAGGCCGCGCCGTGGGCCTGGGCCGCGTCTTCGATCAACAACAGGCCGTGGCGGCGGGCCAGCGTCGCCAGCGCCGGCATCGGCGCCAGCTGCCCGTACAGATGCACAGCGACGATGGCGCGGGTGCGTGCGCCGATCGCCGCTTCGACCCTTCGCGGATCGAGGTTGAAGTCGGCCGGATCCGGCTCCACCGGCACCGGCACCAGCCCGTTTTGGCTGATCGCCAGGAAGGTCGCGATGAAAGTATTGGCCGGCACGATCACTTCGTCGCCTTCGGCCAGCGCGCCCAGGTCGCGATAGGCGCGCAGGATCAACGCCAGCGCATCGAGCCCGTTGCCTACGCCGATCGCGTGGGCGACGCCGCAATAGCGCGCGAACTCGTCTTCGAACGCCTCCAGCTCCTCGCCCAGCACGTAGCGGCCCGAGTCGATCACACGCGCCGCGGCGCGCTTGAGTTCGTCCGCGTAGCGCGCATTGGCCTGGCGCAGGTCCAGGAACGGCAGCGCCGGCGCGCTGGCGCTTGCGCTTTCGGCCTTCATCGCAACCTCCATTCGTACACGTCGTGGACCACGGCGCGCGCGCCGAAGCGTTCCTTCTGCTCGACCAGGCCTTCGTTGAGCACCGTCCCGCCCTGCTCGGTGGAGGCGCCGAGGCTGAAGCCGCGGCGCTGCGCGTACACGTGTTCGATCAGCTCGGCCAGCAGCAGGCTCAGCGCATCCAGCCGGCGCCCTTCCGCCGAGGCGGCCAGGTATTGCGCGTGGGCGACGCGGCCGAAGTCGTAGATCAGCGCGGCGGCCAACAGTGCAGCGCCCGAGCGCACCTCGTACAGCACGATCCGGCCGGGAAAGCGGCCGTGCAGCAGGCGCAGTTCGTCCAGCCGATGGGTCGGCACGGCGCCGTGGCGCTGCAGCACCTGCACCAGCAAGGCGTGGAAGTCGGCCAGGTCGGTGCCGACGCTTACGCGCAAGCCGGCCTTGCGCGCGCGCGCGATCGAGCGGCGGCGCTCGCTGGTGAAGCGCGGCGCGTCGGCCAGGACGATCGCCGACGACAGGTCGCGGCGGCACAGCCGCGCGCCGAGCCGGTGCAGCGCGTACAGATCCTCTTCGGCCGGATAGGCGTGGAACAGGTGCGGCACCGGCTTGTACAGCAGGTGCGCCAGCCCGCGCTGGCGGTAGTGCTCGCCGATTTGCGCCAGCGCGTCCAGGGTCGCCGCGGCGCGCAGCGCCGGCGACGACAGCAATCCCGCATAGCTCAGGCCGGCGTGGCTGGCGACGCCGTCGCCGTCCAGGTGCGCCGGCAGCACCGCTACGACTTCGCCGTCGCGTTCGACCATCAGCGAGGCGTCGCGGTAGCGTTCGGCGTGATAGTCCATGTACTCGCGCAGATGCAGCCAGTTGCCGTTGCGCGAACTCGCCACCAGCGCGTTCCAGCGCGCGGCGTCGGCCGGCGCGTAGGGCTTAACCGAAAGCATCGTCGCCCCACAGCGATTCGGGCAGTTCGGCGCTGGCCAGGCCGAAACCGTCCACGCCCATGTCGTTGCCGTTGTAGAACATCAGCAGGCGCCGATCCTGCCGGATCAATGCGGGATAGCACAGCGCGCGCGCGTCCCAGCCCTGCGCCGACGGCGACAGCCCCAGCGCCGCGTCGCAACGGCGCCAATGCACGCCGTCCTCGCTCTCGGCCAGGCCTGGCAGGTACGCGCCATCGCTGCGGCCGTAGGTGAAATACATCAGATACTTCGCGTCGGCGCGGTACACGCGCGGGCGGCCGATGCGGTACTCGCTGCCCTGCGGCCGCAGGCAGACGTTGTCCTCGCGCGGGATCGCGTCCAGCGTCGCCGCTTGCGTACACCGGATGTGGTAGCGCGGATACGGCCGCCCGCCGATGTCCTGCCAGTCGTCGCCGACCGCGTACCACAGGCGCCAGCGCCCGCCTTCGTAGCGCGCGCTGTGCACCGCCGCGATCGTGCTGCGGCCGGGCGCGCGGTCGAGGATCGGCGTGTCCTGCCGGCGCTGGAACGATTCGCCGCCGTCGCGCGATACCGCCAGCCCGGTGAAGGCGAGGAATTTGGCCCGCGCCACGCGCTGGAAACCGACGTAGAACAGATAGATCCCGTCCGGGCCCTGCGCCACATCGCCCAGGATCATGCCGCTGTCGTCGAAGCAGCCGCCGCGGCCGACGTCCAGCACCGGCTCGGCGCCGACCCGCACGACCCGCTCGGGCGCGTCGGCGCTCACGTCGACGTAGCCGATGCGGCTGACGCCGTCGTCGTCGCGGAAGCCGGCGTAGATGCGCAGGGTCTGGCGATCCAGCCGCCACGGCGTCGGCGTCAGCGCCGAGTGGCGCATCCAGCCGCCGACGCCGTCGCGGGCGACGTCGAACACCAGGCCGTGCTTGCGCCAGGCGAACATCGCTCAGAACGCCACGTCGAAGCTGGAGCGTCCGGGCACCGCGCGCGCCGGCGAACCGACGTAGACGCGGCCCGGCTCGGTATCGCGCACGACCAGGGCGCCGGCGCCGATGACGTTGTCGGCCGCGACCCGGACCCGGTCGCTGAAGGTCGCATTGACCCCGACGAAGCTGCCGGCGCCGATCCGGCAATAGCCCGACACCACCGCGTGCGAGGCCACGAACACGTTGTCGCCGACCGCGCTGCGGTGGCCGATGTGGTTGCCGCTCCACAGAATGCAGTTGTCGCCGATGCGCACGAACGGCTGGATCACGTTGCCCTCGAACACGAAGCAGTTCTCGCCGATCTCGGCGTTGCGCCAGACGAAGGCGCGCGAGCTGACGTAGCGCGCGCAGCGATAGCCGCGACGCCGGGCGTCCTGGAACAGCCGCGTGCGCAGCCGGTTGAGGCCGGTGGCGGGAATCGCGACGAACACCTCCGCCCGCTCGGGCGGATGCGTGCGTTCGAGCTCTTCGTAGGCGAGCACCGGCAGCCCGCACAGCGTCGGCGCGCGCAGGTATTCGCGCTCGACGCTGAAGGCCACCACTTCGTAGTCGCTGTCGCAGGTGAAGTACTCGAAGGCGATCTGGGCCATTTCGCCCGCGCCGATCAACACCAGCGGCTTGCCCACGCCTCAGGCCTCCTGCCGGCGCAGGCCGCCGGCCTCGCGCACGAACTCGTCGTAGTTCCAGATGTAGTCGTCCGGGTCGTAGAGCCGGTCGGCCAGCACCATCAGCACGCAGTCCTCGCTGAAGTCGTACAGCGCGCGCCAGACCAGATTGCCGAGCAACAGCCCCTGGCTCGGATCGTCGAGCACCCGCTCCACCGGGCCGCTGCCGTCGTCGAGCAGGATCGTGACCCGTCCATGCAGCGCCACCATCAGCTGGTTGAGATTGCGATGCGCATGATGGCCGCGCTGCGCGTCCGAGCGGGTCGCGAACAGGTAGTACACGCGGCGGATGTCGAACGGCACGTTGCGCAACTGCTCCAGCGCGATCAGCTGGCCGCGGTCGTCGCCGTGGACCTGCAGTTGGATGACTTGGATGGACGTGGACATGGTTCGCGCTCCGATCGCAGCGCCTCGGAATGCGAGGTTCGGAGCATGAGTGCCCAGGGCGCGGCCGAAGGTTGCGCCGTGGCCGCGCCCTCACCGCGCACGGCCGCGAACGGCCGCAGAGCCGGGACGCAACCTTTCGCCGCCGCGCCCGCACCCATGGCTGCCCGTTCCCGAATCCGGCCTGCCGCACGCATGAACGCTCCGCTTCCCGTCCCGCCCCGGGCCCCTGCTGCGCCGGGCACGCCGTCCAGACCGCCCGCAGCGCTGGTCGCGCTGCATTGGCTGACCGTGGCCGCAGTGATCGCAGCGGCCGCGGTCATCTTGCTGCGCGGCGAAATCAGCGGACGCGCCGTGAAGCAATGGCTGCTGGACGGCCATCGCCACTTCGGCCTGCTGGTGCTGGCGTTGCTGTGCCTGCGCATCGGCCTGCGCCTGCGTCTGGCCGCGACGCGTCGCGCCGCCGGCACCGGGCCGCTGGCGCGCATGGAGCGGATCGCCGCGGCGATCACCCACGCCGCGCTCTACGCCTCGCTGCTGGCGCTGCCGTTGCTGGGCTGGGCGCTCAGCGACGCGCTGGCCAAGCCGGTGCATCTGTTCGGCGTGGCCCTGCCGAGCCTGGTCGAACCCGATCCCGATCTCGCCGACGCCTTGCAGGCCTGGCACCTCGACGCGGCCTGGGCGCTGCTGGCGCTGGCCGCGCTGCATGCCGGCGCAGCGCTGTGGCACCACTTCGTCCGTCGCGACGAGGTGCTGCGCAACATGCTGCGCGCGCGCCGGCCGCGCTGATGCACACGCACCCTCCGCTCCCTCGTCCCCGCACCACCGCCCGCGCCGCCGCAAAGACAACACCCGAGGACATCCGCATGCCCCATGTTCCGCTCCACCGCTCCTCCCCCGCCCGCGGCGGCCTGCGCGCGCCGGCGTTCCTGCTGCTGGGCGCGTTGGCCGGCCTGCTGCTGTTGGCCAGCCCGCGCGCGCACGCGGTGGCCTCGTTCGCGCGCCAGACCGGAGCGGCCTGCGCCGACTGCCACATCGGCAGCTACGGCCCGGCGCTGACCCCGTACGGCATGCGCTTCAAGCTGGCCGGCTACACCGACAGCGACGGCAACGGCCGCAAGATTCCAGTGTCCGGCCAGATCGTCGCCGCACGCTCGATGCCGGCGCGCGGCGACAGCACCTCGCAGATTTCCGAACTCGACCTGTACCTGGCCGGCCGCATCTCCGAGCACGTCGGCGGCTACGCCAAGCTCGCGTCCAACAACACCGGCAAGGACAAGTTCGACACCCGCCTGACCGAATTCGACGTGCGCTTCGCCGGCAGCACGTTCAAGCTCGCCGGCAAGGACGCGCGGATCGGCGTGAGCGTCAACAACAATCCCGGCGCCCAGGATCCGATCGGCGTGCTGCCGGCGGCCTCGAGCCTGGGGCCGGCCTCGGCCTACGCCGGCTCGACCTCGATCCTCAATTCCTCGGCGCTGTCGCGGCGCACCGTCGGCACCAGCGTCTACGCCACCTTCGACCGCGACTGGTACGGCGAACTGGGCACCTACCACAGCATGTCCCGTTCCTGGCAGGACCGTCTCGGTTTCCCGGTCGCCGGCGACCCGGGCAAGCTCAGCGACACCGGCTACCTGCGCCTGGCCTACATGCGCGACTTCAAGCGCCATTTCTTCTCGGCCGGCTTCACCGCGCTGAGCACGCGCCAGCGCCGCCCGCGCGGCACCGGCCCGAGCAACGACATCGACGACCTGGGCTACGACCTCACCTACCAGTTCCTCGGCGACCGCGAGCACGTGCTGAGCCTGAGCTACGTCAACATCTACGAGCGCCGACGCTACGGCGACCCGCTGATCGGCGCGGTCGATCCCACGCGCGTGCCGCTGCGGCGCGGTTGGATCCGCGACCAGAGCCTGGGCCTGCACTACGCCTTTCGCCAGCGCTACGGCATCCGCGTGGCGCACATGATCAACACCGGCTCGGCCGATCCGGCGCGCTACGTCCCCTACGGCGTGCCCGACACCACCAGCAACCTGATCTCGCTGTACTGGACGCCGTTCGGCCGCGAAGACAGCTACACCTCGCAGGCCAATCTGCGCCTGTCCGCGACCTGGTTCCGCTTCGACAAATTCAACGGCGCGTCCAAGCGCGTGTTCGGCACGCCGACCACCGACGCCGACGATCTGAACCAGTTCCAGCTCGCCGCCAGCGTGATGTTCTGACCACCTTTCGAGAACCGCCCATGTCCCTGCGCAAGACCCCTGCCCGATCGTCGGCCCCGCGATGGGCCGCCGCGCTGCTGCTGGCCGCCGCCGCGAGCGCCGGCGCCGCCGAACCCGGCGCCGGCGTGTTCATGGCCGAATGCGCCGAATGCCACAGCGTGGCCAAGGGCAAGAACAAACGCGGCCCCTCGCTGTTCGGCGTGGTCGGCCGGCCGGCGGCGACGGTGGCCGGCTACAAGTACTCCGGCGCGCTGCGCCAGACCGGCTGGACCTGGGACGAGGCGACGCTGCGCCGCTATCTCGCCCAGCCGTCGGACACCGCGCTCGCGGGCACGAAAATGGAGTACGAGGGGCTGGAAGACACCCGCCAGCTGGACGCGCTGATCGGTTATCTGCGCTCGCGCCGCTGAGCGCGCGGTCGAGCCGAACCGGGTCGGCCGCCTGCGCGGCGTGCGCGCGCGGCGGCGCTTCGCCGCGAACGCCCGCGGCGCGGCGGCGTCCGCTTTGCCCGGGCCCGCGCGATTGGTTTGCCAATGCGCACCCAGTCCCAGGCCCGCCCCCGGCCGTCGCCCCGCTTGCCTGCTGCTGAGCCAGCGGGCGTCTTGCGTGCCTGCGCCGAACGCGCGGGCGCTCACGACACTTCGGCCGGGCCCGCGGCATCCGTGCGCGATGCGCGGCCACGCCACCGCCCGTGGTTGCGCGCCGGGCTCATCGTCGCCGGCCTGTGCGCCGGCGCATCCGCGGCGGCGACGCAGCGGCCCGGCGCGAGCGAGTGGTCCGGCGCGGTCGCGCTGAGCTCGCAGTTGGTCGATCGCGGCGTCGCCACGACCGCGCCCAAGCCGATCCTCCAGGCCGCGGCGCACTGGACGCCGGACGACGACTGGACGCTGAGCCTATCCGCCGCGGCCGAGGCCGGTTCGCCGGCCTCGCCGCTGCAATCGGGCGTCGCCGCGACCCGCACCTGGACCTTGTCCGAACGCTGGCGCTGGCGCGCCGGCCTGAGCCATTCGCGCTACCTCGTCGCCGGCGTGCGTTCCTGGCGGGTCGAGCGCAACGAACTGCAGGTGGGCTGGCAGTACCAGGACCGCGCCGCGCTGACCCTGTCGGCCGTGCGCCTGCGCGGACACGCGCGCACTTACGCGGCGCTGGACCTGACCTGGAACCGCGCGTTGACGCCGCAGTGGTCGCTCGCCGCCGGGCTCGGCGCGGCCGAGGTCGCGCGCTACCGCGACGGCGTCGCGCGCAGCGGCGCGTACGGCTACGGCCACCTCGGCCTGGTCTGGCGGCGCGGGCGCTACAGCGCCGAGCTGTACCGGCTCGCCGCCGACTCCGGCGCGCCGCGGCCCTGGAACGTCGCGCGCGCCGAACCCTGGGCGCTGACCCTGACGCTGGCGCTGTGAGCCGGCCGCAACCTTCCCGCGGCGGCGCAGCACCCACCGCCATGTTCCGGGCCTATCGCCGACCATGACCGACACCGACGTCCACAGCGACGCCGCCGATCGCCACCTGCTGCAGCGCATGGCCGGCGGCGACCGCGACGCGCTGGCCACGCTGTACCGCAGCTACCACGCCCGCCTCGGCCGTTTCCTGTCGCGCCTGACCCGGCGTCCGGACATCATCGAGGAAGCCATCAACGACTGCTTCCTGATCGTCTGGCAGAAAGCCGACGGCTTCCGCGGCGATTCCCAGGTCTCGACCTGGATCATGGGCATCGCCTACCGCTGCGGGCTCAAGGCGCTGCGCCAGCACGGCGCCGACCCGGTCGACCAGGACGAACTCGGCGACGACCGCATGGCCGCCGACGATCCCGACGAAGACCGCGAGTTGCGCGACTGGCTCGGCAAGGGCCTGGAACGGCTGAGCGCGGACCAACGCGTGGTGGTCGAGCTGGTCTACGGCGTCGGCTACAAGCTCGAGGACATCGCCGAGATGCTGGAGTGCCCGCTCGGCACCATCAAGGCCCGCCTGTTCCATGCGCGGGTCAAGCTGCGCAACGTGCTGCCGGCGCTGGCCGGCGGCGCCCGCGCCCTCACCGGAAATCTGTCATGACCGCCTCCCCGATGGACCCCGGGCACGACTGCGCGCGCGCCTGGGAGCTGATGCCCGCGGCGCTGCTCGGCCATGCCGACGAAGAACGCGGCCGTTGGCTGGCCTCGCACCTGGGCCGGTGCGATGCGTGCAGCGCCGAGTTCGCCCAGCAGCAGCGCCTGCGCCGGGCCATGTCGCTGCCGACCGACCTGCCGCTGGACCCGCAGGCCGGGCTGCGGCGCCTGCTCGAACGCATCGACGCGCCGCCCGCGCAGGCCGCGCCGGCGCGCGCGCGCGGCTGGGCGATCAAGGCGCTGGCCGCCTCGGTGCTGATCCAGGCCGTCGGCCTGGGCGTGCTGAGTTCGCAGCTCTACGCGGCGAACCAGCGTGCCGGCTACCGCACCCTCAGCGACGCGCCGGCCGCGGCGCCGGCGCCGGCCGCGGCGATCCGGGTCGTGCCCGATCCGAACATGCCGCTGGGCGAATGGAACGCGCTGCTGCGCGGGCTGGAATTGCAGGTGATCGAGGGCCCCAACGCCGTAGGCGCGTATCTGCTCGCGCCCGCCGCGCCGACGCAGGCGCAGGCCACGCAGTTGCTGCAGCGGCTGCGCAGCGCGCCGGGCATCCGCCTGGCCGAATCCGTCGCCGCGCGATGACTCGCTCGATGCATCGCGCTAGGAATGCGTTGCCGGCGTTCGTGCTCGACACTTGTCTGGCGCTCGTCGCCTGCCTGGCGCTGACCGGCTGCGCGCAATCGCTGCGCCGCGATCCGGCGCCGATGCCGGACGCACCGGCCGCGGCGATGGCGACGCAGATGGATCCGCAACGCGACGTGCTGGTCGTGGTGGACAACCCGGTCGCCGCGCCGCCGGCGCGCGCCGGCTCCAACCTGCTCGGCTACGCGCCGGCGCGCCACTACGGCCTGGGCCAGCAGGCGGCCGCCGCGCTGCAGGCGATCGGGCGCGAGCACCGCCTGCGCGAAGTCGCCGGCTGGCCGATCAAGTCGCTGGGCTGGTACTGCGCGGTGCTGCGGCCCGCGCCGGGCGAATCGGCCGAACAGGCGCTGGCGCGCCTGGGCGCGGACACGCGGGTCAAGCTGGCCCAGCCGCTGCAGGATTTCTCCGTGCAATCCGCGCGGACGCCGCAATCGTCCGTGCGCGCAGCGCCGCGCGCGTCGGCGCCGCGCTACAACGATCCCTACCTGGACCTGCAACGCGGCTTCATCGCCCTCAACGCCGGCGCCGCGCACGCGCGCAGCCGCGGCCGCGGGGTCGGCGTCGCCATCGTCGATACCGGCGCGGACGCCGGCCATCCGGACCTGCACGGACGCATCCGCACCGCGCTGGATCTGGTCGAGGCCGATCCGGCCGCGTTCAGGCGCGACGCGCACGGCACCGAAGTCGCCGGGATCGTCGCCGCCAACAGCAACAACCGCCTCGGCATCGCCGGCATCGCCCCGCTGGCCGTGCTCGATCTGTACAAAGCCTGCTGGTACCCCGCCGCGCCCGGCGACGGCGCGCGCTGCAATTCCTTCACCCTGGCCAAGGCCCTGGCCGCGGTCGCCGACAGCCGCGCGCGCGTGGTCAACCTGAGCCTGGGCGGACCGGCCGATCCGCTGCTGCGCAGGTTGCTGCAGCAGTTGCTCGAACAAGGCCGGATCGTGGTCGCCTCGCTGCCCGCCGACGGCCGCATGAGCGGGTTTCCGGCCGACACGCCGGGGGTGATCGTGGTCGGCGACAACGCCCGCGCGCTTGCGCCCGGCAGCCTCGGCGCGCCGGGCAGCGACATCCTCACCACCCGGCCCGGCGGCGGCTACGACTTCGCCTCCGGCTCCTCGATGGCCGCCGCGCACGTCAGCGGCGTCGCCGCGCTGCTGCTGTCGGCGGCGCCGTCGCTGGACGCCGCGCGCGTGCGCGCCTTGCTGTTCGGCGCTGCCGGCGCGGCGCGCGAGGTCGATGCCGCGGCCGCGGTCGAGGCCGCGATCGCCGGCCCCGCGGCGCCCGCGCAGCCCTGATCCGCGCATCGCTTGGTGCTTGTCCGGCCCGCGCCGCCGGGCCGGCCTGGCCGAAGCCGCTGCGGCCGAGCCGGCCCGCCCCACTCGGAGCGCAGCGATCCACCGATCGGACGGGCCCGTCGGGCAAACCGACCGAGCCGGCGGGCCAGGCGGGGCGGCCAAACGGCCCGAGTCCATACCACCGGTTCCGCAAGGCCAGCCGCGCCAAGCCGTCGCCGCAGAGCCTGCCGTAGCGAGCCCGCGCTCGCCGGCACGCACGCCGCTCGCCCCGCAGCGAGGGCTGAAAATCCCAGATTCCCGCGCCTGCCGCCGCCCCCCGAAACAGGGCATTCCACCGCGTCCCCCAGCCCCCAGGGCCCTAAAAGCGGCCCCAACGAACATTACCGAACCGTCACACATGACCTTCGACACCCTGCGCGCGCGCCGGCCGGGACTATCGTCCGCCCGGTGCCCGGGCCGCACGCGTCGTGCCCGCCGGCGACGCGCCGACCCAGAATCGGCCACAATCCCGCACTGTTTCTCGCCTACGCCTTACGGCCGGAGCCCGCTGTGATCCTCAAGAAACCGCAAGTCCTGTTGCTGTCCGTCGCCATCGCCACCGCCGTCGCGGCCTGCGGCGGCAAAACCGAAGCCCCCGCGCCGACCGCTCCGGCCGGCGACCAGGTCGCCAAGCCGGCCGAAGCCGCCACCGCGCTGAAGCTCGACGAGAGCAAGCTGCAGAAGGTCAACCGCTTCGAAATCGGCGACCTGGACAGCGCCAAGGACGCCTGCGTCGACTTCGCCGGCTACGCCAACGGCAAGTGGCTGGCGGCCAACCCGATCCCGGGCGACCGCACCTCGTGGGGCGCGTTCGAAATGCTCGACGAGCGTTCCAACGACGTCCAGCACCAGCTCGCCGAGCAGGCCGCGGCCGACGCCAAGGCCACGGGCGTTGAGAAGATCGTCGGCGACCTGTGGGCCACCGGCATGGACGAGGCCAAGGTCAACGCCCAGGGCATCGAGCCGCTGAAGGCCGACCTGGCCAAGATCGACGCCGTCGACAGCCCCGAGAAGATCGCCGCCTACCTGCGCGACACCGCGGCCACCGGCGACAACCCGATGTTCGACTTCGGCGCCCAGGCCGACTTCAAGAACTCGGCCGAAAACATCGCCTACGCCACCCAGGGCGGCCTGGGCCTGCCGGACGCGCCGTACTACACCGACGCCAAGTTCAAGGACAAGCTGGCCGCGTACGAGCAGCACATCGCCAAGGTGCTCGAGCTCGGCGGCGCCAAGCCTGAGGACGCCGCCAAGCAGGCCAAGGACGTGATCGCGTTCGAAACCCGCCTGGCCAAGGCCTCCAAGACCCGCGAGCAGCTCTCGCGCGACGTCTCGCTGTACTACAACCCGATCAGCCCGGCCAAGGCCGACGAGCTGACCCCGAACTTCTCCTGGACCAAGTTCTTCGAAACCCAGGGCGTGGCCACGCCGAAGATGTTCTCGCTGGCGGTGCCGGGCTTCCACGAAGAAGTCAGCAAGATGATCGCCGACACCCCGGCGAGCGCGTGGCAGGCCTACCTGCGCTTCCACACCATCGACGGCGCCTCGCCGTTCCTGTCCGACGCGTTCGTGCAGGAGAACTTCAACTTCTACTCCAAGACCATGCGCGGTCAGAAGGAGATCAAGGACCGCTGGAAGCGCGTGCTGGCCACCGTCGAAGGCCAGGCCGGCGAAGCGATGGGCCAGTTGTACGTCAAGGTCGCCTTCTCCGCCGAATCCAAGCAGCGCATGCAGGCGCTGGTGGAGAACCTGCGCCAGTCGCTGAAGTCGCGCATCGAAAACCTGTCGTGGATGAGCGCCGACACCAAGAAAAAGGCGCTGGAGAAGTGGGCGAGCTTCACTCCGAAGATCGGCTACCCGGACAAGTGGCGCGACTGGAGCGGCCTGAAGACCGGCCGCGACAGCTACTACGCCAACGTCAAGGCGGCCAACGAGTTCAACTACAAGTGGAACCTGAGCAAGATCGGCAAGCCGGTCGACAAGACCGAGTGGGGCATGAGCCCGCAGACGGTCAACGCCTACTACAACCCGCTGCAGAACGAGATCGTGTTCCCGGCGGCGATCCTGCAGCCGCCGTTCTTCGACCCGAAGGCCGACGACGCGGTCAACTACGGCGGCATCGGCGCGGTGATCGGTCATGAAATGACCCACGGCTACGACGACCAGGGTTCGCGCTTCGGGCCGACCGGCAACATGGAAGTGTGGTGGGCGCCGTCCGACGCCAAGGCGTTCTCGGCCCTGACCGGCAAGCTGATCAAGCAGTTCGACGGCTACACCGCGATCGGCGGGCAGAAGGTCAACGGCACCCACACCCTGGGCGAGAACATCGCCGACCTCGGCGGCCTGGCCACCGCGTTCGACGCGATGAAGAAGGCCGCGGGCGACACCCCGGACCCGAAGACCGACGGCCTGACCCGCGACCAGCGCTTCTTCCTCAACTGGGCCACGGTGTGGCGCCGCAACTTCACCCCGGACGAGGAGAAGATGCGCCTGCAGACCGACGAGCACGCGCTGGCCAACTTCCGCGCGATCGGCGCGCCGTCGAACCTGCCGACCTTCGCGGCGGCGTTCTCGTGCAAGCCCGGCCAGCCGATGGTGCGCGAGGGCGACAAGCAGGTGATCATCTGGTGATCGCTGCGGCGCGTTGCTTGCGCCGGATTTGATGCATCGACGAAGGCCCGGGGATTCCCGGGCCTTTGTTTTTGTTCGGGACTGGGGCTCTGTATTCGGGATCTGCCCTGGGCCGGTCGCCGCGTCTCGCCGCGCCCCCACCTACCGTCATCCCCGCGAAGGCGGGGATCCAGGGCTTCATCGCGACATGGCTCTGAAGTCTCTGGATCCCCGCCTTCGCGGGGATGACGGCAGCAGGCAGGCGCAGCAGTGGGCGGGCGCGCGTTCTCCGATCCCGAATGCCAACCCCGAGTCCCAATCCCCAATCCCGTCCCGAAACCCATTCACCGCCATCCCACGCCGGATTGTTAAACTCGCGCATCCTCAGGATGGATTACGCGATGCAGACCCTACGCCCGCTTGCCTGCGCCCTGGCCCTCAGCCTCCTTGCCGGCCTGGCCTCGCCCGCCGCCGACGCCGCCAAGAAGAAGGCCGCGCCCAAGTCCAAGGCTCCGGCCGTCGCCAACGCCTGCACCGACTTCTACGCCAACGCCAACGCCGACTGGCTGCGCGCCAATCCGCTGTCCGGGGCCGCCTCGGTCTCGGCGCTGGACACCCTGGCCGGCAACGCCCGCCGCCAGCAGCTGGAACTGCTCAACACCGCGATGACCGCACCGCAGGGCAACGTGCAGAAGCTGCTCGGCGACTTCTGGGCCAGCGGCCTGGACGAGGCCGCGGTCGAGCGCGACGGCTCGCAGCCGATCGCCCCGCTGCTGGGCCGCATCAACGCGATCAAGAAGTCCAAGGACATCCCGGCCTCGATCGCCGCGCTGCACCAGGTCGGCATCCCGGTGCTGTTCAACTTCGGCGCCGACATCGACCTCAAGGACCTGGAACGCCACATCGGCTACTTCAGCCAGGGCGGCCTGGGCCTGCCGGATCCGGCCTACTACACCCGCACCGACAACGACACCCGCCAGTTGCTGGCGCAGTACAACGTCTACGTGCAGAAGATCCTGACCCTGACCGGCACGCCGAAGGACAAGCTCGCGGCCGAGTCGCAGTTGGTGATCGATCTGGAAACCCGCCTGGCCCGCGCCTCCAAGCCGCTGTCGGCGCTGCGCGACCCGGTCGCCAACTACGCGCCGGTCGCCACCAACACCCTGGGCAAGACCTACAAGCGCCTGCAGCTCGGCGATTTCCTCAAGGCCCAGGGCGTCAGCGACGACAGCGTGTCGATGGCCAACCCGGCGCTGTTCGCCGAGATGGACAAGCTGATCGACCAGCTCAAGCCCGAGCAGTGGAAGACCTACCTGCGCTGGCGCGTCGGCGATTCGATGGCGCCGTACCTGGCCAAGAGCTTCCGCGACGCCGAGTTCGATTTCCGCGGCAAGATCCTGCGCGGCCAGCGCGAGCAGCCCGCGCGCCAGCAGAGCGTGCTCGACGCGATCACCCTGGCCGCCGGCCCGATGGTCGGCCACGAGTACGCCGCGCGCTACCTGCCCGCCGCCACCGACCAGCGCGCCGAGCAGATCGCCCAGCAGGTGCGCGACGCGCTGGCCAAGGCCATCGACGCCGACACCCGCTTCAGCGACAGCGCCAAGAACGAAGCGCGCGCCAAGCTGGCCAAGCTCAAGATCGAGATCGGCACGCCCAAGCGCGACCTGGACTACACCGTGCAGCCGATGGGCCGCGGCAGCTTCGGCAGCAACATGCTGATCGCCTCGACTTGGCGCCACCGCGAAGAGATGAAGCGCATCGGCCGCGGCAACGCCGACCGCCGCTGGGACGTGCTGCCGCAGGAGCCGTCGCTGGCCTACGACATCGCCCAGAACCGCCTGATCGTGACCGCGGCGATGCTGCAGGCGCCGGTGCTCGACATGAGCCGCGGCGACGCCGCGCAGTACGGCGCCTTCGGCGCGCTGGTCGGCGCCGAGCTGACCCACGGCTTCGACAGCCGCGGCCGCTACGTCGACGCCAAGCAGGAAGTGCGCGACTGGTGGACCCCGACCGAAGTCTCGGCCTGGGACGCGATGACCGCGCGCGTCGCGGCGCAGTACAGCGCCGAATCCTGGCCGGGCCTGAGCTCGGTCAAGGTCAACGGCCAGCAGGTGCGCGAAGTCGCCATCGCCGACCAGGCCGGCGTCGAACTCGCCTGGGCCGCTTACCGCGCCGCGCAGCCTGCCGCGGCCAAGGACGCCAACCAGTCCTTCTTCAAGGCCTGGGCCGGCGTGTGGGCGCAGCAGCTGAGCCCGGAAGCGGCGGCGCAGCGCGCGGCCGCCGGCATCTACGCGCCGGGCCAGTGGCGCACCAACATCCCGCTGTCGAACCTGTCCGCCTTCGGCGAAGCGTTCGGCTGCAAGGCGGGCACAGCGATGGTGCGCAAGGCCGACCAGCAGATCAAGGTGTTTCCCTGATCCTGGCCTGGGTGCATGAACGATGAAAAAGCCCGGCGAATGCCGGGCTTTTTCTTTGCCGCAAGATCGCGAGAACGATGGGGTCGCTACCTGTAGGAGCGGCGCGAGCCGCGACCGCGACAATGCAACTGCGACGAAAGCGACGGCGTAGCTGCGTTGTCGCGGTCGCGGCTCGCGCCGCTCCTACAGGAGGATACGAAACTGCGTTGGCATCCCCGCCGCGCAGCGGGCCACCAAGACCTCACTGCAAACGCACCCGGCGCACCTGCGAACTTTCGATCCCGATCGCCACCGCCCTGCCCTCGTCGTCGAACAACACCAGCCGATCGTCCTGCTCGCGCACGCGCAGCAGCCGCGCCCACGGCCAGTCGACCTGCGTCACGCAGCGCGCGCTGGCGCCGCTGCCGCGGCGGATGAGGCAGGCGCGCAAGCGCTGGGCGCCGCGCAGCAGCACCAGAAAACCGCGCGCCAACGGGATCGCTTCGGCATCGCAATCGCCGGGCTCGGCCGGCTCCAGCTCGACCGCGCACTCGCGGCCCTGCATGTGGAAGGAAAACCGCACGCGGCCGGACACGCCGACCTCCACCCGCGGATCGCTCGCCGCGCCGTGCGGGTCCAGCAGCGTTCCGCCGGCATCCAGCTGCACCGGCTCGCGCGACACCAGCGCGCGTTGCGGCGCGGTGCGGTAATGCCAGATCGCGGTCGCGCCGCGGCCGGCAACCAGGAACAACTCGTCGTGGCGCAGGAACCGCGCCTGCACGATCTGCCCGCCGAGATCGCCGACGCTCCACAGCACGTCCAGCGGCCGCGCGCCCGCATCCGCCGGGCCGGCATCGAGCGCGACGATGCGCTGCGCCGTCGCCACCGACCAGGCGATGCCGTCGAAACGGTCGGCGAAGAACTGCAGCGGCATCGCGCCGAGATCGTCGATGCCGTGCTGGGTCAGGTCGAGCCGGGCGATGCGCCACACCGATTCGCGCTTGGCCAGGGCCAGCGCGACTTCGCCGCTGTCGCCGAGCACCAGCCGGTGCGCGGGCACCGCGTAGCGGCGCAGGCAGCGGCCGCCGGCGTCGTACACCGCCACGCCGGCTTCGCCGAACGCGGCCAGCCAGCGGCCCTCGCCGAGCGCGGCCATATCCAGCGGCGCCTGCAAGCCGGCGGGTTCGTCGATGCGGATCGACAAGGGCTCGCGCCGGTCCCACAGCGGCGCGTTCGGCGCGACCGGCGGCGCCGCCCAGTTCGGCACATCGGCGGCCAGCCACGGGTCGGCGGCGAGCCGCAGGATCTGGTCCAACTGCGCGCGCTCGAGCGCATTGGCGTCGCCGGCGCGGTCGGCGGCCAGCGCCGGCAGCGTGCGCGCGGCGATCCGCGCCAGCGCCGGGTTGTTCGCGCGGCACGCGGCCAAGGCCTGGCCCAACGCCTCGCGCGCGCCGGCCGGGCCGTCGACATCGGCCAGCGCCTCGATCCGCGCGGCGTAGTGTTCGACCGTATCGGGCAGCAGGCAGGCGCGCTGCACCAGCGCGCGCGCCGACAGCTCCGCGCCGCCGGTCTCGGCCGCCTGCAGCCAGCGGCCGGCCTGTTCGCGCGAATCCGAGGCCGGGTCCACATCCGGCCAGACCGCGTCCACCGCTTCCAGCCAGCGCCCTTGCGCGGCGAGCGCGCGGCCCCATTCGCGGCGCAGGGTCAGCGCGTGCTCCGCGGCCGACCCGGCTTCCAGCATCGCCACCGCCGCGGCGAAGGCGTTGTCGCGCCGCGCCACCAGCACCGCGCGCTCGCGGTCGCCGGCCAGCAGCAGCAAGCGGATGATCGCGTCGGCCGGCATGTCCCAGCCCAGCGCCAGCTCCGCCGCCTGCGCCACGCGCCCGTGCTTGAGCAAATAGTCCAACGCTTCCTGGCGCGCGTTGAGCAGTTCGGCCAGCACGAACACGGCTTCGTCGACCTTGCCCTGGCGGTCCAGGCTTTCGAATGCGCTGCGGTAGCTGCGGCGCAACAGTTCGCGCACATCGTCGCCGGCGCCGATGCTGGCGCCGACGCCGCGTTGCGCGCTCAGGCTCAGGTCGCCGCGCCGCATCGGCACACCGAAGGACTGGCCGAGCGAATCGGTGCCGTCGCCGTCGATCGGCAGCGCGTGGCGCAGCGCTTCCAGCAAGTCGCCGCGGTCGAACTGTTCCATCAGCCGGCGCAGATACGCACCCTGGCGCAAGCCGATCAGCCGGGCTGCGCCGCTGGCCGCGGCCATGCGCGCCAGCGCCGCGCGCCAGCGTTGCGGCGGCCGCGCCGGGGCGCGCGCGGCGATGCCGCCGGCGCGCGTGCCGCTGGCGCCAGCATTGCCGTGGCCGCCTTCGTCCACGCCCCAGCCGGGAAAGCGCCGCAGCAGCCACGCCGCGGCGCGGTCGCGCAATGCCAGCGCGCGCTCGCCCACACCGGGCCGGCCCGCTGCGTCGGCGTCGCCGTCCAGGCCGAGCGCACGCAGGAAGCGCTGGCGCTCCTCGCTCGGCGGCGCGATGCGTCCGTCGAGCAACTCGCGCACGCGCTTGCCGGCGAGCTTGTCCTCGCGCAGCTTGGGCAGCGCGCGGTCGCAAGCGAAGCTGTCGTGCAGGGCGTAGTCGTCCAGATCGATCGCCAGCGACAGGTCCAGCGCCTCGCCTTCGCCGAAGCCCAGCGCGAGCGAGCGCCCGCCCACCACCAGCCGCACATCGGCGGGCTCCAGTTGTTCGCGTTCGCGCTCGGTCAGCGGCCCGGCGTGCAGCCCGTGCGCGCCGATCCGGCGCAGCGGCGTTGCGTCGATGCGTTCGCAATGCAGCATGCGTTCGGCTTCGAAGCGCAGCAGATCGCCGCGCGCCGCGCCGCGCTCGAAGCGCCAGGCGCGGCAGCCCGGCGCCCACCACCGCAGCAAGCGTTCGCTGCGCTGCTGCGCGCTCAAGGTGTCGGCCGGCAGCCACAGGCCGGCGACGGCCTGCACGCCGCGCCACACCGGATAGCGCACTTGCGCGCCCAACGCCTCAACCATCGCCGTACCCCCCGGGGTAGATCGTGGGCCGGCCGTCGCGCCCGCGCAACACGATCAGGCGCCCGTCGGCGTCGACCGCGGCCGTGGTCCAGCCGCGCTCGCACACGCTGCCCGTGCTGAGCCGCACTGCCGATTCGTAGACCACCTTGCGCTCGCGCTCGCCGATCCGCACCACCTGGGTGCGATCGGGATTGAACGCCACCAGCGCCGGTTCGTCCTCCATGCACGGATCCGCGCCGATCACCTTCCACTCGGCCGGCAGGATGATCTCGAAATCGCGGTCGACGCGGTTGCCGCGGCGCCACACCCGCCATATCCGCGCGCGTTCGCCGCCGTGGCCGGCCGCGCCGAATTCGGCCGCGACCACCCCGACCCAGGGCAGGCCGCCCGACCAACCGTGCAGGAACGCGGACAGCGGCGGCGAGGGACAGGCCAGACGGCAGGAGGTTTCCTTAGCGCGGAATCCGCTGTTGGCGATCTCGAGATGGCCGTCGCGATGGCACAGGTGCGCCACGTAGCCCCCGGCGGCGTCGCACAACGCGAGCACACCCTCGGCGACTTTGCGCGGCGACAGGTCCATGCTCGCGGCGGAGCCGCTGCGGCGCTCGGTCCAGGCCCACAGCACGCCGTCGGCCAGCAACCACAGTTCCGGTGGTTCATCGAAACGGTGGTCGTGCACGCAACGCAGCCAGCGTCCCTGCGGCAACGCGAGCTCCGCCTGCGGCGGCCGGTGCCCGCCGCCGAAACCGCGCAACGACCAGAACCTCAGCGCCTGGCCGCGGGCGAGGATGCCGCCGAACTTCTGCCGATCCATACCGGCCGCCAGCAATACGGTTTGCGGATCCCAGCGCATGACGAAAGGCGGATGGCTCGGATCGTTGAGGCGATACACGCGCACGGCGTTGCGCCCGGCCAGCGCCACGGCCACGGTCGCGCCGTCGGCGGACAGCACCGGCGGCTGGGTGATCGACAAACGCCCCGCGCCGTCCGCGCGCGGCGCGCGCACCTGCACTGCCATGCCGTTGCGCGCGCGCAGGTCGAACTCGCCGCGCAGCAGCCGCGCGCCGGTATCGGCGGCCGGCAAGGCCAGCGTGGTCTCGCGCCGCGCTTGCGCCGCGCTGATCGTCACCGCCAGCGCGCCGGGCTGAGCGGCGAGGATCCCGACCCGATGGCCGAGCCCGTGCCCCGGCGCGCGCGCGCCGATCGACCAGCGCTCGGCCGGCGCCGGATCCAGCGCGTCCAGGCTGCGCGCCCAGCGCTGCTCCATCGCGGTGCGGTCCGCGTCCTCGCCTTCGAACCGCCACGCGCGCGCGCCGAGCAACTCGCGCAGGCGTTCGGCCGAATCGGCCTCGTGCAATTCGCCCGGAACCCCGAGCACGCCCCACACGAACCGCGCCTTCGCCGCCTGCGCACGCTGCGCCAGCAAGATCCACAAGGCCACGTGCAGCAGCCGCGGCGCGCCGAGCTGCGCGGGGCCGGTGTCGAACACCGCCACGGTCAGCGCGTCGGCCTGGCGCGCGACCAGCTTCGGGCTCAGGAACAGATGCTCGCCACCGGCGGCGCGGCGGTCGAATTCTTCCGGCGCGGCGTCGGCCAGCGCCCATTCGCTCAGCAGCAGGCGCTCGTAGCTGCCGCGCTGGCGCAGGTCGTCGATGCCTTCGGGTTCCAGCCGCCCGCTCGCCGCGCGCAGGCGGAACGCGCCCAGCAGCGGATGCAGGCGCAGCAGGCATTCGCCCAACGCCGACGCCAGCTCCGGATCGAACCAGTCCAGCCATTGCCGCCAGGGCGCCAGGGTCGCGGGCAGACGCATGGGTTCAGTCCTGCCAGCGCGCGCGGATCTGCGCGATCAGTTCGTCGCTGGCCGGCAAGGCGCGGTGCAGCGGCATCAGCTGCGCCGGTTCGCGCAGCATCAGCAGCGGCGACGGCCGGTGGCGGCGTTCCAGCGCGCGTTGCAGCAGGTCCAGCGGCAGTTGCGGGCGCTGCGTGGTCGGCAGCCACAGCGCCGGCGCGGCGTCGCGCGGGGCGATGTAGAGCACGCCTTCGCACCACGGCAAGTGTTCGGCGCGGCCGGCGACCACCAGCACGTCAGCGTTGGCGGTCAGCATCAGCGCGTCGCGGCGCGCCGGCTCCAGCGCTTCCACCGCCGCCAGCAGCGCGCGCGACGCATCGCGGCCGACGCCGGCCGCGCCCTGCGGCGCGGGCGGTTGCGGTTCCGGGCCCCACTGCCAGCTCATGCCGCCGCCGTCACCCGCGCGGCCAGGCGCGCGCGCTCGGCGGCCAGTTCGGCCGGCAGGCTGGCGCTGTCGAAGTTGGCGTCGATCTCGCGCAGCAGCGCTTCGGCGATGACGCCGGCGCCGGGCGCGTCGCTGGCGCCGCTCAGGCAGGCGCGCGCGGCTTCGAGCAGGCGCGCGGTGCGCGACACCGGCTGCAAGGCGGCGTGTTCGACCGCCGCGCGCAAGGTCGGGTTGGCCGCGGCGGCGAGCGAGTCGCGCAGCACGTCCTGCGCCGCCAGCTGCGCCTCGCGCGTGGGCATGACGTAGAACAGCGGCCACAGGTCGGCTTCCTCGGCGCTGTCGCGCCCGGCCAGCACCGCGGCCGCGGCGATCAGGCGCTGGGCCTTGACGATGCGCCGGTCCGACAGGCTCAGCCCGGCGCCGCGCAGCTTGCGGATCGCCTCGGCCAGGGCGCCGCGCGCGCGCTCCATCGCCACCATCGGCACGCGCCGGCTCAGTTCGTCGATGTCGCTCAGTTCGGCCTGATGCGACAGCGCCGCGCGCTCGGCCTGCCAGCCGCCGGCCAGCAGCGCTTCGAGCTGGTGATCCGGCACCGGCTCGACGAACAGGTGCAGCAGGAAGCGGTCGGCGAAGGCGGCCAGCGATTCGTCGTCGGGCAGCGCGTTGGAGGCGCCGACGCAGACCCGCAGCGGGCAGGCGATCTGGGTGTGGCCGCGACGGAAGCGGCGCTCGTTGAGCACGCCGAGCAAGGTGTTGAGGATCGCGGTCGAACCCAGGAACACCTCGTCGAGGAAGGCGACCTCGGCCTCGGGCAGCATGCCGCTGACGTCGGTCTCGACCACGCCCTCGCGCAGCCGGCGCAGGTCGACCGGGCCGAACAGTTCCGACGGCTCGGTGAAGCGGCCCAGCAGGTATTCGAAATAACGCCCGCCCAGCGCCGCGGCGACCCGGCGCACCACCGCGCTCTTGGCGGTGCCGGGCGGGCCGAGGATCAGCAGATGCTCCTGCGCGACCGCGGCCAGCACGATCAGTTCGGCGAGCTGTTCGCGCTCGATCAGGCCGGTGGTGGCGGCGTGCACCGCGTCGCGGACGCGGGCTGCGGCCTGCTGCGCGGTCTGCGCGGAAGAAGGGGCGGAGCTGGAAGTCATGGCGGAGGCGGGCCCGGATCCTTGGCGGCGCGCGACGGCGCGGCGGCCGCGGCGGCGAGGCGTGGTGGTGGCGTGGCGGTGAGGGTGCGGCTTGACGCTGATGTCGCGATCGCGGCGGCCGCGCGCGGGCGCCTGCCACGCGCGCACTGTAGGCGCGGGCCGCGCGAAACCGCAACTGAGGTCGCGTCAGGATCGTGAGCGCCGCAGCGCTGTGCGCGCGGTCGCCGCCCGCGCGGCGGTTGGTTACCCTAGCGGTCCGCTTTCGATCGATCCGCCGAATCCGGCCAGGATGCCGCCATGTCCGATACGCCCGCGAACCCTCTGCTCACCGACCTGTTGGCCGCGCTGGCCGCCAGCCCGGACAACCCGGCGCTGGGCGCGCTGGTGCTCAACGCCTGCCTGAGCGGCGCCGACGCCGCCGCGCTGGGGCGCGCGCTGGACCTGTCCGGTCCCGGCCTGCTCGCCGATCCGGCCCGGCGCGACGCCGCGCTGGTGCTGCTGCTGCGCGCCGGCGACGACGAACGCACGCTGCGCGCCGCGCCGGCGGACTCGGCCGCGGCGCTGTTCGCGCAGGCGCGCCTGCGCCTGGGCGAAGGCGCGCGCGACGAGGCTCGCACGCTGTACCAGCGCGCGATCGCGCTGAACCCGGCGCTGGAAGACGCGGCGCTGGTGTCGGAACTCAGCGGCAAGGTGATCTCGCTGGCCGCCGCGCGCCGACCTTCACCCGGCCCGGGCGCGCAGGCCAGCGTCGCCAACGACGACACCGACGCCGAAGACGTGGTCCGCCTGCTGCAACCGGCGCAAACGCGCATCGGCTTCGCCGAAGTCGGCGGGCTGGAAGAGGTCAAGCAGCAGATCCGCCGCCGCATCGTCACCCCGTTCCTGAAACCTTCGCTGTTCGAGCGCTTCAAGCGCCGCTCCGGCGGCGGCATCCTGCTGTACGGACCGCCCGGCTGCGGCAAGACCCTACTCGCCCGCGCCACCGCCGGCGAGTGCGGCGCGCGCTTCTTCAACGTCGCCATCACCGACGTGCTGGACATGTACATCGGCGAGTCCGAGCGCAAGCTGCACGCGATCTTCGAAACCGCGCGCCGGCAGGCGCCGGCGGTGGTGTTCTTCGACGAGGTCGAGGCGATCGGCGGCAAGCGCCAGTACTCGCGCGAGGCGACCTCGGCCAAGCTGGTCAGCCAGTTCCTCACCGAACTCGACGGCTTCGCCCAGAACAACAGCGGCGTGCTGATCCTCGGCGCGACCAACGTGCCGTGGGCGGTCGACGCCGCGTTCCGCCGCCCCGGCCGCTTCGACCGGGTGCTGTTCGTGCCGCCGCCGGACGAGCCGGCGCGGCGCGCGATCCTGCAATTGCTGCTGCGCGAGCGCCCGCAGGCCGACGACATCGACGTCGGCGAACTGGCGCGGCTGAGCTCGGGCTACTCCGGCGCCGACCTCGGCCATCTGGTGGAAACCGCGATCGACGAAGCCATCGAGGAATCGATCGAACAAGGCCGCGAGGCGCCGCTGACCATGCGCCACCTGCGCACCGCGCTCAAGGACACCCGCGCGACCACGCTGGAATGGCTGACCACCGCGCGCAACCACGCCCGCTACGCCAACCAGGGCGGCCAGTACGACGAAGTGCTGGAGTTCCTCAAGCGCCACGGAGCCGGCTGATGGCCGCGCGCGCCTATTACCGCCTGCCCGACGAGCCCCTGCCCTCGGGCCTGAGCCGCTACGCCACCGATCCGCTGTGGCCGCTGCTGACCCTGATGCTGGCCGGCGGCGGCTTCGGCCTGGCCTGGTTCGCGTTCAATTCCGCCGCCCTCGGCAGCCCGACGCGCGGGCGCGAATGGGGCTGCATCGCGCTCAGCGCGCTGGGCTCGCCGGCGCTGGTGTTCGCGGTCACCGCCGCGGTCGGCTTCGGCGCGCTGGCGCCGGCAATGGCGCCGTACGCCTTGCTGTCGGTGCTGGCGCTCAAGGTCGCGGTGGCCTATGCGCTGTACCTGATGCAGCAGCACACCTTCGAAGTGTGGGAGCACTACGGCGGCGAGCCGCGCAACGGCCTGCCGTTGATGCTATTGCTGGCCGTGGTCGGGCGCGGCGCGCTCGATATGGTGGCGCTGCCGCCGCTGCTGCGCGCGGTGCTGCAATGAGCGCCTACGGCTCCGACACCCTGTACCGCATGGCCGAGCGCTATTACGCGCACGGCCAGACCGACGCGGCCATCGACGCGCTGCTGCGCCTGCTCGGCGAAGACGCCGACCACGCCGACGCGCACGCGTTCCTGGCGCTGTGCCTGATCAAGCGCAAGCGCCTGCACGCGGCCGCGCTGGAAGCCCAGCGCGCGCTGGAGCTGGAGCCCGAATCGGCGTTCGCGCACTTGGCCAGCGCCAGCGCCGCCATCGCCCAGCGCCGCTTCGCCGCGGCCGAAGCGCACCTGCAGGCGGCGCGCGAACGCGCGCCCGAATCGGCCGCGGTGGCCGACGCCTTCGCCCGCCTCTACCGCGCCTGGGGCCGCGACGGGCAGGCGCTGGAACACGCGCGCCGCGCTTGCGAACTCGATCCGGACGACCCCGATTACCCGGCCCTGCTGGCCTGGCTGGAGCTGCGCCGCGGCGACCGCGCGCGCGCCGAAGAACTGGCGCGCGAGGTGTTGCGCGCGCATCCCGAGCACATCGACGCGCTGTGCGTGCTCGGCCATTGCGAACTCGCCCGCGGCCGCGCCGACCGCGCGCGCGAACACGCCGCCTGGGCGTTGCAGATCGATCCCGGCGACGCCGACGCGCTGACCCTGCTGGCCGCGGTGAAGGCGCGGCAAAGCTGGCTGCTGGGCCTATGGTGGCGGTTCCAGAGTTTCCTCAGCGGCGGCACCCGCACGCGCATGGTGGTGCTGTTGCTGGCGATGTTCCTGCTCTACCGCGTCGCCCTGATCGCGCTGCCGCAACAAGGCCTGGCGCAATGGGTCGGCCCGCTGTCCTACGCTTGGCTGCTGTTCTGCGCCTACACCTGGATCGCGCCGAGCCTGTTCTGGCGCTCGGTCAAGAAAGAGCTGGCACAAGTGCGGCTGCGCCCGGATTTCTAGCGCAAGCCGCATATCCCCCTGTAGGAGCGGCGCGAGCCGCGACCGCGACAACGCAACTACGACGTGACTCGCGCAGTAGTTGCGTTGTCGCGGTCGCGGCTCGCGCCGCTCCTACAGGTAGCTGCCGTGGCTTACTTCACCACCCGCAGCTTCGACGCCTTGCGCCGTTCGCGCAGCGCTTCGGCGCGCAGGTCGCGGCGCGGGCCGCCGCTGCCGCCGCGCGGCGGGCGCGAACGCCACCAGCGGATCAGCAGCCAGCCCACGATCATGCCGCCGAGGTGGGCGAAGTGGGCCACGCCGGTGCCGGTGGTGAACACGCCGTAGAACAGCGAGGCGGCCACGTACACGATCACCAGGGTGCGCGCCTTGAGCACGATCGGGAACGGCAGCAAGGTCACCTTGCGGTTCGGGAACATCACCCCGTAGGCCAGCAACAGGCCGTAGATCGCGCCCGACGCGCCCAGGGTCAGGATCAGCTGGCCCTCAAAGATCGCGAAGGTCGCCGCCGCCAGCTGCAACAGCGCCGAGCCGAGCAGACAGACGAAGTAATAGATCGCGTAGCGCCGCGCGCCCCATTCGTACTCGATCGACGAGCCGAACATCACCAGCGCGAGCATGTTGAACACCAGGTGGCCGAGGCCGCCGTGCATGAAGCCGGAGGTGATCAGCTGCCACGGCATGAACCCCGGCCCGTCGACCTCGAACTGCGGCGGCACCCACGGCCACAGTTCGAACCACAACGGCCAGGCGCGGGCGGCTTCGCTCGCGCCGGCGATGGACTGCAACAGGAACACGGCTACGTTGGCGATCAGCAGCTTGCGCGTGACCGACGGGATGCTGGAAAAAAGCCTGGAAAACATCGCGACTCCTCGGACCGGGCGCTATGGTAGCCGCGCGCGCCGCGAGGCGAGGTGAGCGCGGCGTGCAGATCGCGCCGGCCGTTCAGATCGGAATGAGGCGGCGGTCGCGGCGGTGTCGGGAATGCAACGGCGACGGGGCGTTCAGGCCGCTGGACCGCTTCCAAGACCACACCGATCCGGTGCTGGCGGTTGTCGCATCGATCCGGCGACCGGACCGGTCGGGACGTTCGTTCCCTCGCATCATGCACTCGCCCGGCTGCTCGGCTCGGCCTGCAGTTTCGCGCAGCGGCTACGACCGGCCTGGGCGTCCGGTCGGGATTCGATGGGTCCTGCTCAATCGATTGGGTTCAATCGGTTCGACTCGATCGCCCCGACTCAATCGGCCGGCCCCCAGATCTGCTCGTCCACCGTCGGCGCCGCGCGCTGGCCGCGCACCCGGCCGTTCTCGACCTTCACGCCTTCCGCGCGCAGGCGTTGGGATTGTTCGCGCCAGCCCTTGGAGCCTTCCGGGAAGGCGATGCGCCCGTCCGAGCGCAGCACGCGGTGCCAGGGCAGCTTGGGGTCTTCGTTCTCGCCGAGCAGGCGCGCGACCAGGCGCGCGCGGCCCGGCAGGCCGGCGCGCCGCGCGACCTCGCCGTAACCGGCGACTTCGCCGCGGGGAATCGCGCGGATCGCGGCAAAGATGCGCTTGGCGGCAGTTTCGCTGTCCATCGCGGTAGCATATGCGCTGTTGCGCGCAGGAGTCGCCCCCCATGCAGTTCGCCCACATCCAGAAGCACCTCAGCCAGGCCGGGTTCCGCCTGTCCGTCCACGACAGCGTGATCTGCGTCGAGCTGTCGCTCGAACAGGGCACCCGCCACCAGTCGATCTTCCTGTCCGAACAAGAGGACGACGACGGCCGCGGCTTCCTGCGCGTGAGCACCGCGATCGCCCCGACCACCGGCCTGGACGCGCGCCGCGCGCTGGCCTTCAACTGGGAAAGCCACGTCGGCTACCTCGCCATCGGCAACCTCGACGGCGTGCCGTACCTGCAACTGTGTGAGAACCGCCCGCTGGAAACCCTGGACGCGGCCGAACTGCAGCGCCTGGTGATGGAGATCGGCGGCGTCGGCGACCGCATGGAGCGGGTGCTGTCGGCGGACGGCGATCTGCTCTGATCTCGCGCGGAAGGCGGTTTCGTCGCAGTTGAGTTTTCGCGGTCGCGGCTCGCGCCGCTCCTACAGGGGCTGCGGCTACCGCATGGGCTACCTGTAGGAGCGGCGCGAGCCGCGACCGCGGCACCGCAACCACGACGCCAGCCACCGCCCGACGCAAAGAAAAAGGCCCGCATCCGCGGGCCTTTTTCGTATCGGTCGCCGAACTTCAGATCCAGCCGAAGAACCGCATCGCCTCGAACAAGCCATAGGCGATGCCGCCGGCGGCCGGAATGGTCAGGATCCACGCCCAGATCATCTTCTCGACCACGGTCCACTTGATCGAGTTGAAGCGCTTGGCCGTGCCCACGCCCATGATCGCGGCGGAGATGTTGTGGGTGGTCGAGACCGGGATGCCCAGCGAGGACGCGGCCATGATCACCGAAGCGGCGCTGGTCTCGGCGGCGAAGCCGTGGATCGGGTGCAGCTTGACCAGCTTGTGGCCGAGCGTCTTGATGATGCGCCAGCCGCCGGCGGCGGTGCCGGCGGCCATCACCACAGCGCAAGTCAGCTTGATCCAGGTGTCGATGTCGTTGTGCGCGATCGCGCCCTTTGATGGATGCAGGAACGCCAGCCAGCCCGGCAGGTTGTCGAGCGTGCCGGCCTGCTGCGCGCTGATCAGCGCCAGGGCGATGATGCCCATGGTCTTCTGCGCATCGTTCATGCCGTGGGCGAAGCCCATGCCGGCGGCGCTGAGCAACTGGGCCTTGCCGAAGAAGCCGTTGACCCAGCGCGGCCGCGCGATCCTGCGCAGCACGCCGCCGCTGGCGGCCATCGCCGAGATCAGCGCGAACAGCACGCCCATCACCAGGAAGCCGGCGGCGAAGCCGAGCATCGGCGAGGTGAACATCGGCACCACCACCTTCCACAGCACGCCGGCGCTCTTCCACACCGGCTCAGCCGGATGCGACCACACCACCGCGTGCCAGTTGTTCGAGGCCGCGGCGATCGCCGCGCCGCACAGGCCGCCGATCAAGGCGTGCGAGGACGAGGACGGCAGGCCCAGCCACCAGGTGATGAGGTTCCAGATGATGCCGCCGAGCAGCGCGCACAGCAGCAACTGCGAGCCGACTTCGACCACGCCGGCGTCGATCAGGCCCGAAGCGATGGTCTTGGCCACCGCGGTGCCCCACAGCGCGCCGATCAGGTTGGTGGAGGCCGCCAGCATCACCGCCTGCATCGGCGAGAGCACCTTGGTCGCCACCACCGTGGCGATGGAATTGGCGGTGTCGTGGAAGCCGTTGACGTATTCGAAGATCAACGCGGCCAGGATGACCACCAGGACGAGCGTAAGCATCGCGCGCGCCTCAGGAGTTTTTCAGCACGATCTGGTAGGCGACCACGCCGGCTTCGCGGCAGCGGTCGATCGCCTTCTCCAGGATCTCGAAGAACTCCTTCAGCAAGAACATCTGCAGATTGTCGAGCTGGCCGGAATAGATGTCGCGGTACAGCTCCAGCATGAGGCGGTCGGCCTCGTTCTCCAGCGCGCGCAGTTGGTCGTTGAGCGACTTCATCGGCTCCAGCTTCAGATGGCGCAGCTGGTGGACCATCTTCACCACCACGCTGGCGGCCTGTTCCAGCATCGCCGCGCGCGGGGCGAAGTCGATGTGCTCCAGGTGGCGGGTGGCCAGCGAGTAGCGGTCGGCGAACTTCTCCACCTGCTTGGGGATCTTGTACAGCGCCGAGGACAGCGCCTCGATGTCCTCGCGCTCGATCGGGGTGATGAAGCTGTCGACCAACTCCTGGCTGATCTTGTCGGAGGTCTCGCGCTCGCGCTGGCGGGCCAGCTTGAACGCGTCCAGCGCCGGCTGGCGGTCGGAGGCCTTGAGCATCTCGTGCAGAGCCCGGGTGGCGTCGTGGGCGGCCACGGCCGCCTCCTCCAGCAGGGTGTAGAACTGGTTGCCTTGGCCGAAAATCGTCTGCAGGGAGAACATGCGGGGAGCCTCTGGGCCGGTCGCGGGGTGCGCTCCGGCGGGTTTCGAAAGGGGTCGGCGACCGGCCGGGCCGGCGCCGCGCGCGGCCGGGCCGGGGAGCGGCGCGGGGCGTGCGGGCGCGATTATGACGGTTTGACGACGGCCCGCCCACCTTGACCCGCCATCCGGCCGCCCCCAAGTCGGTATGGTTCCGCACCGAGTTGGCGGTTCCGCGCACCGGCCGCCCTTTCACGAAGGGGCGTCGCGCGGGCCTGCTAAGATCGGCCCCGCCCCGATCCCGCCCTGTGCGACGACCGCGGCGACCCTTCCTTTCACGCCCCGCACAATGGACGACGACCCAAAACCGCCGCCCGGCCGCGCTATGCCGGCCCCCCCGCACCGCTTTGCCCCTTTCCGTGAATCGACCGTATCCCGGTCCGCCGGCCACAGGAGGCACTGCCGATGCTGGAACTTCTGATCGTCGTGGCCCTGATCGTGCTCAACGCTTTCTTCGCGATGTCGGAGATGGCGCTGATGACCTCGCGCAAGCTGCGGCTCAAGCAAATGGCCGAGACCAGCAAGGGCGCGCGCACCGCGCTGGCCCTGGCCGAGCAGCCCGACAACCTGCTGTCGACCGTGCAGATCGGCATCACCCTGATCGGCATCCTCACAGGCCTGTTCGGCGGCGAGTCGATCGGCCTGATCATCGCCGGCTGGTTCGATTTCCTGCTGCCCGGCGACGCCACCCGCTATGCCCACACCCTGGGCATCGGCACCGCGGTGGTGCTGATCGCCTCGGCCCAGGTGATCTTCGGCGAACTGGTGCCCAAGCGCCTGGCCCTGACCAACCCCGAACGCATCGCCAGCAACGTGGCGATCGTGCTCAACGGCCTGGCCCGCGCGGCCAAGCCGGCGGTGGTGGTGCTGGGCATCATCAACCGCTTCGTGCTGCGCCTGCTCGGGATCAAGGACGACGCGCGCAGCGAGATCAGCGAAGAGGAGATCCGCCTGCTGGTCAGCGAAAGCCACGAGCAGGGCGTGATCGACGCCGACGAACGCAAGATGGTCAACCGGGTGCTGAGCCTGGGCGACCGCACCGCCGACAGCCTGATGACGCCGCGCACCCGCATCGCCTGGCTCGACGCGGCCGCCTCGCTGGAGGACAACCTGGCGATCATGCGCGAGTCGCCGTTCTCGCGCTTCCCGGTCTATCGCGGCAGCGACCAGGACGTGCTCGGCGTGCTCGAGGCCAAGTCGCTGCTGGCCGAACTGGTCCAGGGCCAGGTGCCGGATCTGTTCGGCCAGCTCAAGGAAGCGCTGTTCGTGTCCGAGTCCACCCACGCGCTGAAGCTGCTGGAGATCTTCCGCGAAGAGCAGCAGTCGCTGGCGCTGGTGGTCGACGAATACGGCGACGTGACCGGCCTGATCACCGTCAACGACCTGATGGGCGCGGTGATCGGCCGCGTGCAGACCGCCGAATCCGACGACCAGCCCGGGCCGGTGGTGCAGCGCGAGGACGGCAGCTATCTGGTCGACGGCGCGCTGCCGCTGGAAGAGCTGCGCGAAACCATCGGCGGCGGCCGCCTGCCCAACGAAGACGAGCACGACTTCCACACCGCCGCGGGCATGGTCATCGCCCACTTCGGCCGGATCCCGCACGTGGGCGAGCATTTCGCCTGGCCGGGCTGGCGGATCGAGGTGATCGACCTGGACGGCCCGCGCATCGACAAGCTGCTGCTGCAGCCGCAGCTGGCCAAGCCCGCGGAGTCCGGAGACGATGACGCCACCAGCGGCTGACCCCGGCCGCACGCCGCGCGACGGCAGCGACGGCAGCGGCGGCGGCGCGCACGAGGCCGGCACCCGCGCCCTGCTCGACGCCATCGTCGCCGGCGACCCGGAGCAGACGGTGCGCTTCGGCGACGTGTTCAACGGCCTGGGCAACCGCTCCTTCGGCATGCTGCTGTTCGTCTCCACCCTGCCCGCCTTCATCCCGATCCCGGGCGTGGGCGGTGCGATCAGCGGGCCGCTGGTGATCCTGGTCGGCCTGCAGCTGCTGATCGGCCTGCGCCGGCCGTGGCTGCCGGGCTTCATCGCCCGGCGCGGCCCGCACCGCAGCGCGCTGGCCAAGTTCCGCAACCTGCTGGCGCCGTGGCTGACTCGGCTGGAACGCTTCGTCAGCCCCCGCCTGACCGCGCTGCTCGACCGCCGCGCCGCCAGCGCGCTGACCGGCCTGCTGGTGGTGCTGGTCGGCGTGCTGCTGTCGCTGCCGATTCCGTTCACCAATTTCCTGTTCGGCGCGCTGCTGCTGTTGTTCGCCTTCGCCCTGCTCGAACGCGACGGCAAGCTGATGCTGATCGCCTGGGCCGCGGGCGCGGCGGCGGTGGTGGTGTTCGGGATCCTGTCCGGCAGCCTGGTGCAGGCGGTAGCGGAGTGGATCGCGTTGGCTCAGTCGAAGTTGGGCTGAGGCTGGCGCCGTAGTCGAGGTGTCGCGGTCGCGGCTCGCGCCGCTCCTACAGGTAGCCCATGCAGGAGCGGCGCGAGCCGCGACCGCGAATCCGCACCGACGGCGAATTCCGCCTACGCCGGCAACTGCGCCAAAAACTCCGCCGCCGGCACCGGATGGCCGAGCCAATACCCTTGCGCCAGATCGCAACCGCGCTCGCGCAGCACCGCGTACTGGCCTTCCTTCTCCACGCCTTCGGCCACCACGGTCACGCCCAGCGAATGGGCCATGGCGATGATCGCCGTGGTCAGGGCCAGGTCGTCGGGATCGCGCAGCACGTCGGCGACGAAGCTGCGGTCGATCTTGACCCCGTCCACCGGCACCCGGCGCAGATGGCTCAGGCCGGAGAAGCCGGTGCCGAAATCGTCCAGCCACACCTTGACCCCGCTCGCGCGCAGCCGCGACAGCAGCGCGCTGGCGTGGACTTCGTCGCCGATCACCGCGGTCTCGGTCAGCTCCAGGTGCAGCAGCCACGGCGGCAGCTCGGTTTCGCGCAAGCAGGCGGCGACCACGTTGGGCAGGTCGCCGTTGCGCAGTTGCCGCGGCGAGACGTTGACCGAGACGAACAGCGGATCGGCGCCGGGCCGCGCGCGCTGCCACGCCACCGCGTCCTCGCAGGCCGCGCGCAGCACCTGCGGGCCTAGCGTTTCGATCTGCCCGCTCTGCTCGGCCACGTCGATGAACACCGACGGCGCGATCAATCCCTGCTCGGGATGCTTCCAGCGCAGCAGCGCCTCGGCGCCGACCATCGCGCCGTCGCCGAGGCGGAACACCGGCTGGTACACCAGGCTCAGCTCGCCGCGGTCCCAGGCGCCGCGCAGCGCGTGTTCCAGGTGCACGCGCCGCTCCACCGCCTGGTCCATCGCGCGGCTGTAGAAGCGATAGCAGTTCTTGCCGGCGACCTTGGCCTGGTACATGGCGATGTCGCCGTTCTTCATCAGCGAGGTCGCCCCGGACGCGTCTTCCGGATACAAGGTCACGCCGATCGAGGTGCCGAGGAACACCTGCCGCTCGTGTACCGCGATCGGCTGGCCGAGTTCGGCCACCAGCACGTCGGCCAGATGGGTGGCGAGCTGGCGCGCCTCGCCCGGACGCTGCGGCTTGCCTTCCACCAGGATCACGAACTCGTCGCCGCCGAAGCGCGCCAGCAGCGCGCGTTCGCCGCCGACCCGCTCGACCGTGCGGGCGATGCGCTGCGCGCACTGCAGCAGCACCTCGTCGCCGGCGTCGTGGCCGAGGGTGTCGTTGACCCGCTTGAAATCGTCGATGTCGGCGAACAGCAGCGCCAGCTGGCCGCGGCCGCCGTCGAACTGCTGCAAGCGCTCGTCCAGCGACTCGCGAAACGCCAGCCGGTTGGCCAGCCCGGTCAGCGAATCGGTGTAGGCCATGCGGCGGATGTCGCGGTCGTGGCGCGCCAGCGACTGGCTCATGCGACTGAAGGCGCGCATCAGGTCGCCGACCTCGTCGTTGTGGCGGGCCGCGTCGGAATCGTCGAACTGGCCGAAACGGCCGTCCTCGATGGTGTGCGCGGCCTCGGCCAGCTCGCGGATCGGCTTGACCAGCCAGCGCTGGATCAGCCACAGCATCGCCGCGCCGAGCGCCAGCAGGCCCAAGCTCAACAGCCCCACCCACAGCAGTTGCAGCCGGCCGAGCGCGTCCAGGCGCCGGCGCAGTTCCTCCAGCGCGCTGTCCTGGTAGGCGCGCATGGCCTTGAGGTCGTAGCCCACGCGCACCCCGCCCAGGCGCTGCTGGCCGATCTTGATCGGCGCGGACACGTCGAAGGTGTTTTCGCTCCACTGCCCCAGCAACGCCGGCGCGGCGACGATGCGCGCGGCCAGCGGGTCGTCCATGCGCTTGCCGTAGCTGGGGATCTCTTCGCTGCCGTCGTGGACGATATTGCCCTCGACGTCGTAGACCACGACGTAGCGCACGCCCGGGTTGGTCATCGCCGCGCGGCTGAGCTCGCCGATCGCGTCGAGGTCGAAGTAGTACAGCGGGTTGGTCAGCGAACCGGCGAGCTGGGCCACCTCGCCCTCGCCGTGGCGGCGCAGGCTGGCGACGAAGCTGTCGCGCATGGCCTCGCGGCTGACCTCGACCACCGCGCTCTGGATCCGCTCCTGGCGCTGCAGCAGCAACAAGATCAGCACCGCGACCACGGCGAAGGCCACGCCCATGATCGACAGGAACTTGGCCTGCAGGCCGCGCGGCGACTTCATCGGGCCTCCTTCATTCGACCTGCGCGCGCACCCGCGCCACGCCCTGGCCGATGTGGTCCAGCGCGCGCTGCGAGGCCGGATCCACCGGCATGAAGCGGGTGGTCTTGAAGAAGCGCAGCAGCGCCTCGCCGGCGTCGGGGTCTTCGGCCGCGTCCAGCAACACCTCGCGCAGGCGCGCGGCGACCTTCGGGTCCATGTCGTGGCGCACCAGTTCCAGCGCGCGCGGGTAGTCGGCGCTGCGGCCGATCTGGACGAAGTCGCGGCGGAACGCTTCGGGCACCCGGCGCGGGTTGTCCCAGTCCAGGTTGCTGGTGACGCCGGCGTCGACCAGGCGCTTGTGCACCCAGGTGGCGATGTTGAGCTCCGAGCGCGCGAACAGATAACCGACCGCGCCGCGGTTGATGCGGTCGGTCGGCGACAGCAGGATTTCCAGGCGCAGGCCGCGTTCGAGCAGGGTCGCGGCGGGAACGAAATAGGCGCTGGTCGAAGACGGCCGCTGGAAGGCGACGTTGTGGCCGCTCAGATCGTCGAGCGAGCGCAGGCCGCTGTCGCGGCGGGCGAAGAACACGCTGTGGTAATGGCTGACGCCGTCGCGCTCGGTCAGCAACAGCGGCTTCGCGCCGGCGCGCTGATTCAGCAGCATCGCGGTGCCGGCGGTCTCGCTGACCCAGTCGACCCGGCCGCGGCGCAGATAACTGCCCATCTGCTGCACGTCCTTGGCCATCAGGATGCGGCCCTCGCGGATGCCGACCCCGGCCATGCGCGGCACCACGTAGTCCAGCAGCGGCTTGAGCTGTTCGTAATGGGCCTTGGGATCGTCGCTGATCCGGCCCAGCACCAGCACGTGGACGTCGGGGTCCTCGCCGTGGCTGTGGCCGGGCCGCTCGTGCGGCGCCGGCGCAGCGGCGGCCGCGCCCCAGGCGCCGGCCAGGGCCAGCCCGGCCCCGGCCAGGGCCAGGCCGAACCACCACCTCAAGCGCCGCGCCCTAGCGATCAATCGCCTACCCCCGCCGAACGGATCGGCCCATCGCAGCGGCAGCGTAATCGAAACCGCCCGCGCGCCGATACCTCGGCGTATGCGCAGCGCGTGTGCGCGCCGGCACGTCCGGCCGGCGTCGGCGCCGGCCGCGGCGCGCGCGCTCAACGCCGCTGGCCGGCCAGCATCGCGGTGCGCTCCACGTCGGCCAGCACGCCGCGCAGCAGGCGCACTTCGCGCTCGTCCAGTTCGGCGCGCAGGAACAGCCGGCGCAGCTTGTGCATCGCCGCCTCGGGCACCCGGCCCTTGTGGAAGTCGATCGCGTCCAGGGCCTGGCCGAGCTGGCCGAAAAAGCCCTCCATCTGGGCGTGGCTGGCCGGCGGCTCGCGGCGCTCGCCCGGGTCGGCATCGACGCCGCCGGCGGCCAGCGCGGCCATGCGCAGCTCGTAGCTGAGCACCTGCACCGCCGAGGCCAGGTTCAGCGAGCTGTACGCCGGATTGGCCGGGATGTGCACGGCGGCGTGGCACAGCTGCAATTCCTCGTTCTCCAGCCCAGTGCGCTCGCGCCCGAACACCAGCGCCACCTCGGCGCCGCCGCGGGCGCGCGCGTCGCACAGCGCGGCGGCCTGACGCGGGTCGAACTGCTCCAGGGCGATGCGCCGGCTGCGCGCGGTGCAGCCCAGGACGAAGTGGCAGTCGGCCACCGCCGCGGCCAGGTCGGGCACGATGGCGGCGGCGGCGAGCACGTCGTCGGCGCCGGCGGCCAGGGCGTAGCTGTCGCGGTCCGGGGCCTTTTCCGGCGCAGCCAGGACCAGCCGCGACAGGCCCATGGTCTTCATCGCCCGGGCGGCCGAGCCGATGTTGCCGGGGTGCTGGGTGCCGACCAGGACGATGCGGATGCGCGCCGCGGCCGGGTCGGCCGGTGCGGGGTCGGCAGCGGGCGCTGCCTCAAGTGAGTTGGCGTTTTCGGGCGCCTGGGCGCCCTCGTCGGATTCGCGGGGATCGTGGTTCATGCGCAAATGGTAAACTCCCCGCCCCGGCCACAGGCGCCGGTTTCGTTCTTTCCCCCCGTCAGCCGTCCCCACCTCATTCCGTCCGAGGCCGTAAGCCATGCAGAAACCCGCCGTCACCCTCATGGTCAAGGCCGCCCGCGCCGCCGGCAACATCCTGTTGCGCCACATGCACCGCCTGGACGCGCTCAACGTGGTGGAGAAGGACCGCATGGACTACGCCAGCGAAGTCGATCGCCTGGCCGAAGCCGAGATCATCAAGGAATTCCGCCGCGCCACGCCCGACTACGCCATCCTCGGCGAAGAGCACGGCCCGCTCGGCCAGTCGCGCAACACCTGGGTGATCGACCCGCTCGACGGCACCAGCAACTACCTGCACGGCATCCCGCATTTCTGCGTGTCGATCGCGCTGTGCGAAAACGGCGAGCCGACCCACGGCGTGATCTTCGATCCGCTGCGCAACGACCTGTTCACCGCCAGCCGCGGCAGCGGCATGCAGCTCAACGAAAAGCGCGTGCGCATCGCCGACCGCAAGGACCTGCACGGCGCGATGCTGATCACCGGCTTCCCGCCGCGCGAACGCGCCCGCGCCAGCGCCCACCTCAAGTGCCTGGACAACCTGCTGCTCGACGCCGAAGACGTGCGCCGCACCGGCTCGGCCGCGCTCGACCTGGCCTACGTCGCCTGCGGCCGCGCCGACGCCTACTTCGAAGCCGGCCTGAAGCCGTGGGACGTAGCGGCCGGCGTGCTGATGGTGCGCGAAGCCGGCGGCAAGGTCACCGACTTCAAGGGCCGCGCCACCGGCCCGATGGACAACCGCGGCCTGCCGCCGCGGCAGATCGTCGCCGGCAACCTGCGTGTGGCCGAAGCGCTGCAGCAGCGCATCGTCAACACCGGCTACGCGGCCGCGTTCGACTGAACCGGCGCGCCGGGCGCGCTCATCCGAGCGTCGCCCTCGCCTGCGAAAACGCCGCGCTTGTCGCGGCGTTTTTCGTTGTGGCGGATCGTTACGGTAGGCACGGGTAGGAACCCGGGAACGCGCATTCGTGGCGCAGTTGCGCATGCGCGAACGCGTCGGCGCGATCGCGATGCATCGGCCGGATGGCTTCGAAACGCAGCGGCCCGCGCGGATCCGCCGCCGCGCCGTCCTGCGGATGCCGGCCGCTTCACCGCCGCGCCGCGGCCGCGTTGAACGGGATGAGCGCGGCGCCGCTGCGAATCGGCGCCGCGCCCTCCCCTTCCACCGAGGCCTCCGCCATGACCGCCGCATCGCCCCCGCGTCCGCTCCCCCTGCTGTCCCTGCTCGCCGGCGTCGGCCTCGCCCTGGGCGCGCTCGCCCCGCGCACCGCCGATGCCCAGGCGATGATCGTGATGTCCGACCTGTGCGAAGACCCCGCCGCCGTCTTCGACTACCAATGGGCGCGTGCCAACCACGGCGTCGCAGCCGCGTTCCTGATGCGCGACAACGGCACCGTGGCGCCGATCGAAGGCGCCGCGCAGCAGGGGCTGCCGGCCTATCCGCAGTTGTACGTCGCTGCGCACGGCGGCCCGAACCTGATCTCGCACATGAGCCACGATCAGTTTGCGGCCGCCTTGCGCCGGGCCCATCCGGCCACGCCGCAGAGCGTGTTCTTCGCCGTGTGCAGCGCCGGCAAAGGCCCCGACAGCCTGCTCAAGAAACTCAACGGAGCGTATTGCGACGGCATTTCCCGCTTGAACGGCGGCGTGGTCGCCTGCGCGCTGACCGGCAACGGCCAAGCCTCGCTGGTCGGCGCGCAGTACAACATTCACGTGCGGCAGAGCGACGATGCGTTGTACGAGAAGATCCTGGACAACATCGAAGCCAAGTGGCGCGGCGACTACCCCGGCCAGCGCGGCCGCAGCTATGCGCAGGTGTGTCAGGGCCTGATCCGCGCCGACGGCTACGACCCGGCGGCGCTCGCCGAATTCATGACCACGGTCTACGACCAGTTCCGCCAGCCGTCCGTGGATCCGCAGCGCTCCACCAACTACCTGGACTTGGTCAAGCTAAACGTGGGCGGCCAGCCGCTGGCGATATGCGGCGCGGATCCGACCGGCAACGGCCGGCCGACGGCTTGTCCTTGATGCGTTGCGGGTAACTCCGGCGCGCGTCCGCAACGCCGATGCGATGCGGGCGCCGCCCAGCGCCCACGCGCTTTTTTTTGTTCACGCGCTCATTCCAGATCGCCGAACGCTTCCAGGAACAGTTCGACATCGAGGTCGGCGATGCCGCCGTCGGCCGGAGCCTGCAGTCCCCGTTCGCGCAGCAACCGCAGCAGCAGGCGCGCCACCGGAAGGATCTCGGCCGCTTCGGGCAGCAGGCCCACGTCGCCCGACACTTCGCTCAGCATGCTGCCGAACAGCCAAGCATCGGCGTGCTCGGCATGATCTTCGACGTACTTGAGCGCGGCCGTGCGGTCGAGCGCGTAGTAGCATCTGAAGGCGCAGTCGAGGATCATCGAGGTCGGCCGCAGTTGCCCGAGCACGATCGGCAGCGCCTGCTGCGGCGACCTGCGCACGAGTTCGCCGAGCGCGTGGCAGGCCGACAAGTAACTCCAGCCGTTGACGACTTCATCGATCACGATCTCGACGGTTTGAAGCCGCAACCAGGCCAGGTAGACCTGCGAGTCTTCTTCGTCGATCAGTTCCATTTTTCCGTCGAGCACGATGGGGCCCATGCCGCGCTCACTCCTTTCGCGCCGTGACTACCCAGATCGCCCCGCCGACTTCCAAACCGTCGTCGCCGGCGATCTTCGACAACGCCGCGCGGATCGCTTCGCGCGCCTTGGCGTTGATCTGCTCGCTCTGCGATTCCAGCAAGCGCGCGATCGGCCCGACCCGGAACACCTGATCCATCGCGTCGTCGGCCATCGCTTCGCGGGTGGCGCCGCGACCGAGGTAAAACGGCGTCGCGAACGGCGCGAGTTCGACATCGGCGAAACCGGCCTGAGCCAGCACTTCGCGGATGTGCTCGGGATCGCTGAAGGCGAACGGGCCCGGCTGGCGCGTGTCCACCGGCGTGCGCTCCACTAGATCGGCGATGGCAGCCAGCGGCAGTTCGTACCAGTCGTTGAGCTGCGGCTCCTGCCAGCAGGCGAAGGCGAGGCGGCCGCCGGGCTTGAGGGTCTTGCGCAGTTCGGCGAAGGCCGCGGCCGGGTCGTCGAAGAACATCACCCCGAAGCGCGAGAACAGCAGGTCGAAGCTGTGCGGCGCGAAGCTCGGCCGGCTGGCGTCGGCTTCGCGGAACTCGACGTTCAGGCCGTGCGTGGTAGCGCGTTCGCGCGCGCGCCCGAGCAAGGGCGCGGAGATGTCCACGCCGGTCACCGAGCCGCCCGCGCCGACCGCGCGCGCCAGCTCGAACGAGGTCGCGCCGGCGCCGCAGCCGATGTCGAGCACGGCCTCGCCGGGCTGCGGCGCGGCCGCCGCGAACGCAGCGCGGCCGTAAGCGGCGGTGCGTTCGTCGAGCCAGTCGTTGTAGGCCAGCCAGCGCAGGCCGACCGGGCCGTTCCAGTATTCGATCTGTTCGGCGTTCGGCGGCGCGGCGGGGGCTTGCTCGTTCAAGTCGATCTCCTTGCGGGATGGCCGTCTGCGCAGTTTTTCGCGCTGCGCTGCGGCGGTCAATCGCCGCGATGTCGCAGGTTGGGTCCGCTCGTTGCAACGGCGGCGCGGGTGGCGGCTACGCTGCTGCGGCGCGAATTTCGTCGTTATCGCGTTGTCGCGGTCGCGGCTTGCGCCGCTCCTACAGGTAGGCACCGTAGCATTCAGCGCTTCAGTCTTCGGCGCGGCCGGGGCCTTCGCGGTCGTGCGGGTAGCTGTGGACCAGCGCGAACGGCGGCAGCCAGGCTTCGCGGCGCGCGCTCCACAGTTCGTAGGTCGGCCGCAGCCGGTTGGGCTCGTCGAGCGATCCCAGGTTCACTTCCACTTCGTCGCCGGAGCGGCCGAACACCGACGAGCCGCAGTTCGGGCAGAAACAACGCCCGGCGTAGGCGCGGGTTTCGCCTTCGATCGCGACCGCATTGGCGGGGAAGATCGCCGAGGCGTGGAACAAGGCGCCGTGGTGCTTGCGGCAATCCAGGCAATGGCAGATGCCGACCCGGTACGGGCGGCCGCGCGCCAGCACGCGCACGCGGCCGCACAGGCAGCCGCCGCTGAATCGATCTTGGTTGGATCCGTTCTCGTCGGATCGGCCGTCGTTGAATGGATCCATCGCGCACCTCCACCGGACATCGAGCCCGGCCACAAGTACACCGAGCCGCGCCGCCGGCGCAAACGCCGGGCGCGGGCCGCGGTCGCAGAAACGAAAAAGGCCGCGCGAGTGCGCGGCCTTTTCCGGGGTGCGGCGTGGCGGAGGCTTACGGGCGACGCGCCAGCGCCGCTTCGTCCTTCGCCTTCGGCAGCAGGTCCTGCTTGGTGACCTTCAGCATGCCCAGGGTCAGCAGCGGGCAGGCGACGAAGATCGAGGACAAGGTGCCGATGATGATGCCCAGCATCTGCGATTCGGCCATGCCGCGCAGCGAGCCGCCGCCGTACAGGTACAGCGCCAGCACGGTCAGGAAGGCCACGAACGAGGTGATGATGGTGCGCGACAGGGTCTGGTTGATCGACTTGTTGAGCACCGTCTCGGGGTCGGCGCGCATGGTGCGGAAGTTCTCGCGCACGCGGTCGAACACCACGATGGTGTCGTTGATCGAGTAGCCCATCACCGACAGGATGCCGGCCAGCACGGTCAGGTCGAATTCGTGGCCGCTGACGGCGAACCAGCCGGCGACCACGATCACGTCGTGCAAGGTGGTGATGATCGCCGCCACCGCGAACTTCCACTCGAAGCGGAAGGCGATGTAGATCAGGAAGCCCACCACCACGAACACCAGCGCGTACATGCCCTTGAGCGCGAGCTCCTTGCCGACCTGCGGGCCGACGAACTCGTTGCGCACGATGTCGGCCTTGTTGCCGGCCTCGGTCACCGCCTTGGTCACCGCCTCGGCGGCGTGCTTGGTGGCGACGTCGCCGCTCTCGCCCTCGCGCGGCTGCAGGCGGATCAGCAGCTGGTTGCCCGAACCGTAGGTCTGCACCTGGGCGCTGTCGTAGCCGTCGGCGGCGAGCTTCTCGCGCACCGCGTCCAGCGGCATCGGCTTGTCCAGATGCGCTTCGATCAGGTTGCCGCCGGTGAAGTCCAGGGCGTAGTTGAAGCCGCGGGTGCCCATCGCGCCGATCGCCACGAACATGATGATCGCGGCGATTGCGATGGAAACCCATCGCATGCGCATGAAGTCGATGTTGGCGTCGTTGGGCAGCAGGGTCAGCGGGAAAATCTTCATGTCTGGGTTCTCCCGTCAGATCGCGATGGACTTGAGCTTGCGGCGGCCGCCGTAGATCAGCGTGGCGATGCCGCGCGACACGGTGACCGCGGTGAACACCGAGGTCAGGATGCCGATGATCATGGTGATCGCGAAGCCTTGCAGCGAGCCGGTGCCGAACGCCCACAACGCCACGCCGGCCAGCAGCGCGGTCATGTTGGAGTCGAAGATGGTGCCGGAGGCCTTGTCGTAACCGGTGGCGATCGCCGCCTGCGGCGGTACCCCGGCCCGCAATTCCTCGCGTATGCGTTCGTTGATCAGCACGTTGGCGTCGACCGACATGCCCACCGACAAGGCCAGGCCGGCGAAGCCCGGCAGGCTCATGGTGGCGCCCATCAGCGACATCAGCGCGATCACCATCAGCAGGTTCAGCAGCAGCGCCAGGCAGGTGATGAGGCCGAACATGCGGTAGTAGATCAGGAAGAAGGTCAGCGCGAACACGAACGAGTACAGCACCGCGGTGGTGCCGCGCTTGACGTTCTCCGCGCCGAGGCTCGGGCCGACCACGCGCTCTTCGACGAACACCATCGGCGCGGCCAGGGCGCCGGACTTGAGCTGGTTGGCCAGCGACTTGGACTCTTCCGCGCTCAGGCCGGTGGTCTGGAAGTTCTTGCCGAACACGCCCTGGATGGTGGCCGAGTTGATCACCCGCTCGTCGGTGCGGATCGACTGCACTTCCTTGCCGTCGACGATGGAGGTGGTCGGGATCTGCTCGACGTAGACGATGCCCAGGCGCTTGCCGACGTTCTCCAGCGTGTGGTCGAGCATGCGCTGGCCGCCGACGCTGTTGAGGGTGATCTGCACGCCCTGGCGGCCGGTCTGCGGGTCGGTCATCGGCTGGGCGTTGACCAGCTGATCGCCCGACACCAGCAGGCGCTTGGACAGCAGCAGCGGCACCTTCTGCGCGGTGTAGTAGACGCGCGAATCCGGCGGCACGCTGCGGTCCTTGACCGCGGCGGCGGCGGCGGCTTCCTCGCCGGTGACGGCGCGGAACTCCAGGGTCGCGGTGGCGCCGATCTGGCGCTTGGCCTCGGCGGTGTCCTGCAGGCCCGGCAGCTGGATCACGATGCGGTCGGTGCCCTGGCGCTGGATCACCGGCTCGGCCACGCCGAAGGCGTTGATGCGGTTGCGCAGGGTGTTGAGGTTCTGCTCGATGGCTTCCAGCGAGATCCGGCTGAGCTCGGACTGCGGCACGTCCAGGGTCAGGGTCTGGCCTTCCAGGCTCAGGCCCAGGTTCGGGAACGACTGGCGCAGATGCTGCTGCGCCTTGGCCTTGTCGGCGTTGACGCCGAGGGTGGCGATCAGCGCTTCGTTGCCGCGGCGCACCACCGAGGTGTAGGGCACGCCGGCGTCGCGCAGGGTCGAGCGCACGTCTTCGACATAGGCGTCCAGGCGCTTGTCGAGGGCGGCGTTCTGGTCCACCTGCATGACGAAGTGGACGCCGCCCTGCAAGTCCAGGCCTCGCGGCATCGGCTTGGCGGCCAGCGATTCCAGCCACTGCGGCGCGGTCGGCGCCAGGCTCAGCGCGACCACGTAGTCGCTGCCCAGGCGCGGGCGCAGCAAGTCGGCGGCGCGGGTCTGTTGTTCGGTGTCGGCCAGGCGCACCAGCAGGTTGCCCTGCTCTTCGACCTTGATCGACTTGGCCGGGATCTTGGCCTCGGCCAGGATCCCCTCGATCCGCTTGGCCAGCGGCGCGTCGATCGCGATCGAGCCGGCCTTGGCGGCGGACACCTGGACCGACGGGTCCTGAGGATAGGCGTTGGGCAGCGCATAGATCACGCTGAAGATCAGGACCGCGAGGATGGCGAAGTATTTCCAGCGCGCGAAGGTCAGCATCGAAAACCCCTGCGGCGACCTCCCCGGCCGCCGCTTTTCAAAGTGGCGTGGCGTCGGCTCAGGCCGACTTCAAGGTGCCCTTGGGCAGCACGTTGGAGATGGCGCCGCGCTGCACGCGGATGGCCACGTTCGGCGCGATTTCGACGGTGATGAAGTTCTCGCCGATGTTGGTGACGGTGCCGGCGATGCCGCCGTTGGTCAGCACCTCGTCGCCCTTGGACAGCTTTTCCAGCATCGCCCGGTGTTCCTTGGCGCGCTTCATCTGCGGGCGGAAGATCAGGAAGTACATCACCGCGATCAGAATCAGCGGCAGGACCAGGGTGGTCAGGCCGCCGCCGGCCGACGGAGCGGCGCCCTGGGCGTAGGCGGGAGCGATCAGGAGGTCGAGCAGGTTCATCTGTGAAGTCCTGGAACTAAAATAGCCGGGGATTATGCCACGGCCGGGCCGGGGCTACGGGCGGCCCCGATTTAGGTCGGATCTGGGCCGCGGCGCACGTTTTGGCCCTGGGCCGGGCGCTGTCGCGGCCCGCGCCGGCCCTCGGACGGGGCGGCGGCGGGGTCTGCGGCAGCGGGGAGGCCCTCACCCCTGCCCTCTCCCGCGGGCGGGAGAGGGGGACAGGGAGTTCGCCCGCGGCGCGGGCGAACGGCGTTCTACATGCGTGCGGCGTAGAAGGACTCGCGGAAGGCGGCAAAGGTTCCCTGCTCGATCGCCGCGCGCATCTGCGCCATCAGCCGCTGGTAGTAGCGCAGGTTGTGCAGGGTGCCCAGCATCGGCCCGAGCATCTCGTTGCAGCGGTCCAGGTGGCGCAGGTAGGCGCGGCTGAAGCCGTTGGCGCAGGCGTAGCAGTCGCAGCCCTCTTCGATCGGGCGCAGGTCGCGCTCGTACTTGGCGTTGCGCACCCGCACCGTGCCCTGGGCGGTGAAGTAGTGGCCGTTGCGGGCGTTGCGGGTCGGCATCACGCAATCGAACATGTCCACGCCGCGCGCGACCGATTCGACCAGGTCCTCGGGCCGGCCCACGCCCATCAGATAGCGCGGGCGGTGCTCGGGCAGCTGCGGGCAGGTGTGTTCGAGCATCTCGTTGCGCTCGGCCTCCGGCTCGCCCACCGCCAGGCCGCCGACCGCGTAGCCATCGAAGTCCAGCGCCTTGAGCGCTTGCGCCGAGCGCGTGCGCAGGTCGTGGTGGACGCCGCCCTGGACGATGCCGAACAGCGCCGCGTCGTTGCCCTCGTGGGCGCGCTTGGAGCGCTCGGCCCAGCGCAGGCTCAGCTCCATCGACTTGCGCGCGACCTCTTCGGTGGCCGGGTACGGCGTGCATTCGTCGAAGATCATGACGATGTCCGAATCCAGCACGCGCTGGATCTTCATGCTCTCCTCCGGGCCGAGGAACACCTTGCTGCCGTCGACCGGCGAGGCGAAGGTCACGCCCTGCTCGGTGATCTTGCGCCGGTGCGCGAGCGAGAACACCTGGAAGCCGCCGGAGTCGGTCAGGATCGGGCCGTTCCAGCGGGCGAAGCCGTGCAGGCCGCCGTGGTCGCCGATCACGTCCAGGCCCGGGCGCAGGTACAGATGGAAGGTGTTGCCGAGGATGATCTGCGCGCCGAGGTCGCGCACGTGCTCGGGCATGATGCCCTTGACCGAGCCGTAGGTACCCACCGGCATGAACGCCGGGGTTTCGACCGTGCCGCGCGGAAAGGTCAGCCGGCCGCGGCGCGCGGCGCCGTCTTGACCGAGAAGTTGGAAGGACATGCGGCTCATGCGCGGGTTCCTTGAGTGAGTAGCGGACGCATGCGGGCGACGCGCGGGTGGTTCGGGGGCGTTCGGGGGCGGGATTCGAGCGCAACTCGCGCCGGAACCCTGGTTACCGTCATTCCGGCGAAAGCCGGAATCCATTTTGATTTTGGCGCATGCCGCGACAGATCAAGGTCGACGGCGAAATGGATTCCGGCTTTCGCCGGAACGACGGCCTGGAGGTTCAATGACGGCCTGAAGATTCAATGGCGGCCTGGAGGTTCTCGGTTTCAGGCAACGCAGCAGCACTACGCCGCTTCGCTCCCCCACAACAACATCGCATCGCCGTACGAGAAGAACCGGTAGCGCTGCGCGATCGCGTGCGCATAGGCCTGGAACACGCGGTCCTTGCCGGCGAAGGCCGAGATCATCATCAGCAGCGTGCTTTCCGGCAGATGGAAGTTGGTGACCATCGCGTCGACCGAGCGGATGCGGTAGCCCGGCAGGATGAACAAGCGGGTCTCGCCGGCGAACGGCTGCAGCTCGCCGCCGCCCTGGCGGGTCGCGCTTTCCAGCGCGCGCACCACGGTCGTGCCGACCCCGATCACCCGGCCGCCGGCGGCGCGGGTGCGGCGGACCTGCTCGACCAGGCCGGCGCCGACGTTGAGCCATTCGCTGTGCATCACGTGCTGGGACAGGTCGTCCGCACGCACCGGCTGGAAGGTGCCGGCGCCGACGTGCAGGGTGACCTGGCCGAACTGCACGCCGCGCTCGCGCAGCGCCTGCAGCAGGGTTTCGTCGAAATGCAGGCCGGCGGTCGGCGCCGCCACCGCGCCGACTTCGCGCGCGAACACGGTCTGGTAGCGCTCGGTGTCGTCCTGGCCGGGCTCGCGCTGGATGTACGGCGGCAGCGGCAGGCGGCCGGCATGCAGCAGCCATTGCTCCAGCGATTCGGCGACGTGGAAGCGCAGGCGATAGAACTCGCCGTCGCGGCCGAGCACCTCGGCCTCGCCGCCGGCGTCCAGGGCGATGCGCGCGCCGGCCTTCGGCGACTTGCTCACGCCCAACTGGGCGCGGGCCTCGTTGGAACCCAGCAGGCGCTCGATCAGGATCTCGACCCGGCCGCCGGTGCTCTTGTTGCCGAACAGCCGCGCCGGAATCACCCGGGTGTCGTTGAACACCAGCAGATCGCCGGGCTGCAGCAGCTGCGGCAGGTCGCGGAAGCTGCGATCGGCGAGCGCGGCCGGCGCCGGCGGCACCTGCAGCAGCCGGCTGGCCGAACGTTCGGGCAGCGGCGCCTGGGCGATCAGCTCGGGCGGGAGATCGTAGTGGAAGTCGGACTTTTTCAAGAGGAACCGAAGTAATTGAGCGCGAAGCGCCGCCCCCTCCGAAGCCCGGCCAACCGGACGTTTCCCGGCCAGCCGGCCGGATCGGAGAGAGCAGGAGAACGGGCCATTATCCCGGGTATGGCCCGCGAGCGCCAAAACGGGGGTTCAGGCGGGCCGAAATTCGCGAGTCCCGGACCCGAACGGCGCCGGCCGCGGCCGCAGGCGCAGTTCCCGCAACGGCTTCGGCCGCTACGCGATCTACCTGTAGGAGCGGCGCGAGCCGCGACCGCAGGGGCGCCCGCTCGCGCCGTAAGCCGCGTCGCAGCTGTATTTGCGCGGTCGCAGCTTGCGCAGCTCCTACAGCGAGACTTCGATGCTTACGCGACCCTCAGGCGGAAACGACACGCCCGCACCCCAACCTCACAACCACCCGTTCTGCCGCGCCCGCCGATACGCCTCGATCCGGTTGCTGCTGTCGAGCTTGCCGATCGCCTCGGACAGGTAGTTGCGCACCGTGCCCTGGCTCAGATGCAGGCGCTCGCCGATCTCGGCCGTCGACAGGCCTTCGCCGGCCAGCCGCAGCACCTGGCGCTCGCGTTCGGTCAGCGGGTCTTCGTCGCTCCAGGCCGCCACCGCCAGTTGCGGGTCGATCGCGCGGCCGCCGCGGTGCACCTGGCGCAGCGCCTCGGCCAGTTGCCCGGCCGGCGCGTCCTTGAGCAGATAGCCGCGCACGCCGGCGTCCATCGCCCGGCGCAGGTAGCCGGCGCGGCCGAAGGTGGTGACGATCACCACCCGCGTCGGCATGCCCGAGTCGCGCACGCGCATGGCCAGGTCGATGCCGGTCATGCCGGGCATTTCGATATCGGTCACCACCATGTCCGGCTGCACCCGCTTGACCGCCTCCCAGGCCTGGGCGCCGTCGCCGGCCTCGGCGATCACTTCGATGTCGGGTTCCAGGTTCAACAGCGCGGCCAAGGCGCCGCGCACCAGGGCTTGGTCTTCGGCGAGAAGCAGGCGGATCATGCGGTACCTCGTTCGAGCAGCGCCGGTTGGCGCACGGACCCGGCGGGAGCGGCGGAGGCCGGCAGCCGGCGCGCGGCGCTGAGCGCCTCGCGCGACACCAGCAGGCTCAAGCGCGTGCCCGCGCCGGGGGGAGATTCGATTTCCAGCACGCCGCCGACCGAGCGCAGGCGCTCGCGCATGCCGGTCAGGCCGTGGCCTTCGGCGCACACGCCGCCGCGGCCGTCGTCGACGATGCGCAGGGCGATGCCGCCGCGCGCGTCCTGGGTCAGTTCCACCTCGACCCGGCGCGCGCGCGCATGCCGCAGCACGTTGGTGACCGACTCGCGCAGCGCCAGCGCCAGCGCGGTTTCCACCGCCACCGGCAGGTCGATCGGGTCGAGCCGCTGGTCCAGGCTGATCTCGCCGCCGAGCAGGGCCAACCGCGCCGCGGCCAGTTCGGCCTGCAGGCCGTTGGCGCGGATCCCGGCGACCGCTTCGCGCACCTGGGTCAGCGCTTCGCGCGCGACCCGCTCGACCTCGCTGATCTGGTCCTGCGCGGCGCGCTTGTCGTGTTCGATCAGGCGCGCGGCCAATTGCGATTTGAGCACCACCACCGACAAGGTGTGGCCGAGCAGGTCGTGCAGGTCGCGACCGATGCGCTCGCGCTCGGCCAGGCTGGCCAGCCGCCGCACTTCTTCCTGGGTCAGGCGCAGTTCGGCGTTGCGGCGCTCGCGCGAGCGCGCGGCCAGCACGCCGGTGAACACGATCGCGCCGACCAGCGACTGGATCAGCACGCTGAACACCGGCGCGCCCTGCGCCGGCAAGGTCGCGATCGACTCGGCCGCGAACAGCGCGAACAGCGCCACGGTCAGCGACAGCCCGCGCCACAGCGGCAGGAAGCTGGCGATCATGCCGGCGGAGAAAATCAGGTAAGTGCCGCCGCCGATGCCGAACGGCACGGTGACGAAGCCCAGCCCCGCCACCGCCAGCACCAGCCACAGCCGCAAGGTGGCGCCGCCGCGATAGAACGCCCAATACAGCGGCAGGAACACCAGCACCGAGGCCACCGCCATGGCCAGGATCCACCACGGCGCCGGGAAGTTGAACACCGGGATGAACACGAAGCTCAGGTACAGCAGCGACGCCAGGTGCCAACCCAGCAGGTTGTCGTTGGCGTCGAGCGGTGGGCCGGGCGTGCGCATGAGGGTGTGGATCCTGGAGGTCGGGCGCGTCGCGCCGTGCGTGCCGCCGTAGCGGGCGGCGACGGCGGCGAAGATCGCGGCGAAGGCGGCGCGGCCGGGCGATCCCTCCTCGGTGCGCGGCGCGGCAGCGGGAAATGAACGATTCGGATGCACGCAGGCCACGAACGATGCGGACTTTAGCGGAGTTCGACGGGTTCGGCCGAACCGCCCGTCCCGCCCCGCCGCAGGCGCCGGCCGGATGCGGCCGTAGCCCGCTCCAGGCCGCCCGCGCGCGGCGCGGCGGCGGCGCGCACGGCCGCCGGCGCGGCGCAGGCGGCGCGGGCATAGGCCGGCATGCGCGCCGGCGCGCGCAGCGGCAGCGGCGCCGGGCGCGGCTGGCGCGCGGTCGCGGCGACGACGCGGTGGAACGGATGGATCGCGCTCATGGCTTGCCTCGCGGACGCCGATGTCGGATGCCACTGTCGGTTCCGGCGCCCGCGCCCGGCAGTGCGGCCAGCCACCGATCGCCGGTGACAAGCGTCACGAACCCCGCCGCGGCCGGCCCGAAGCGGCCACGACTGCGGCCCGGCGCAGGGGGTTATCGAGCCTGGGAGGACGTGATAGACTCCCATAAATCATTGAAATGAAACGAAAAATCGTCAAAAGGCCATGGCCTTACGCAAAAATTTTGCGTGGTTTTCCGGCGTTTCAAGGAGTTAGCTGAACACCCATTCCCGTTGTGAGAGATGGCGCTTGGCGGCCCGGGGGGCCGCTGCAACTGCGAGGGTCCGGCCAGGGGGCGGACCGGTCTGCTCACGCAACAACCGGCAGGACGCCGACGACACGAAACACAGGAGACCGCCATGACCCACCTGCTCGCCCAACTCGCGCCGCTGCGCGCCCACGCCGGCCAGCGCCGCACCGTCGGCCTGGACGACGAGACCGTCGCCCGCTTCGCCGTCAACCATCCGGAGCTGGCCGAAGCCATCGCCGCCGCGGCCGCCGAGTACGCGCTGATCCGCGACCTGCACGCCGACCTGCTCGACCTCGACGAGGACGCGCAGATCCAGGCGATCCAGGCCGGCTACGTCAACTTCTACCCCGACGACGGCGTCAACCCCTACGTCGCCCTGAGCGCGCGCGGCCCGTGGGTCGTCACCCTCAAGGGCGCGGTGCTGCACGACTCCGGCGGCTACGGCATGCTCGGCTTCGGCCACACCCCCTCGGCGGTGATCGCGGCGATGGCCAAGCCGCAGGTAATGGCCAACATCATGACCCCGTCGCTGTCGCAGCTGCGCTTCGAGCGCGCCCTGCGCGGGGCCATCGGCATCGAACGCGGCGGCTGCCCGTACGAGCGCTTCTTCTGCCTCAACTCGGGCTCCGAATCGGTCTCGCTGGCCGCGCGCATCGCCGACGTCAACAGCAAGCTGATGACCGACCCGGGCGCGCGCCACGCCGGCCGCGCGATCAAGCGCCTGGTCATCAAGGGCAGCTTCCACGGCCGCACCGAGCGCCCGGCGCTGTACTCGGATTCCTCGCGCAAGGCCTACAGCCAGCACCTGGCCAGCTTCCGCGGCGAAGACTCGGTGATCGCGATCGAGCCCTACGACGCCGACGCGCTGAAGAAAGCCTTCGCCGACGCCGAAGCCAAGGGCTGGTTCATCGAGGCGATGTTCCTGGAGCCGGTGATGGGCGAAGGCGACCCGGGCCGCGGCGTGCCGGCGAGCTTCTACGCGCTGGCGCGCGAGCTGACCCGCGACCACGGCTCGCTGCTGCTGGTCGACTCGATCCAGGCCGGCCTGCGCGCCCACGGCGTGCTGTCGATCGTCGACTACCCGGGCTTCGAAGGCCTCGACGCGCCGGACATGGAGACCTACTCCAAGGCGCTCAACGCCGGCCAGTACCCGCTGTCGGTGCTCGCCGTCGGCGAGCGCGTGGCCTCGCTGTACCGCAAGGGCCTGTACGGCAACACCATGACCAGCAACCCGCGCGCGCTCGACGTCGCCGTCGCCGTGCTCGAGCAGGTCACGCCCGAACTGCGCGCCAACATCCGCAACCGCGGCGCCGAGGCCATCGAAAAGCTCGAGAAGCTCAAGCACGAGCTCGGCGGCCTGATCACCAAGGTCCAGGGCACCGGCCTGCTGTTCTCGTGCGAGCTGGCCCCGCAGTTCAAGTGCTTCGGCGCCGGCTCCACCGAGGAATGGCTGCGCGAGCGCGGCATCGGCGTGATCCACGGCGGCGCCAACTCGCTGCGCTTCACCCCCAACTTCACCATCGCCAGCGACGAGCTGGAGCTGCTGGTGTCGATGGTCGGCCGCGCCCTGCGCGAAGGGCCGCGGGCGCAGCAGGCCGCGGCGGCTTGACGGCAGGAGTTGGCGCATAGGAGCTAGGAGTCAGCGAAGAGCGGCGCTGGTGCTTTCGCTGACTTCTATCTAGATTCTGCTTCTCTATCTCCCAGCTTTCAGGAAACCGAATGATCCGTCTGTCCAACAAGGAAACCGGCGCCGATATCGGCGAGATCAGCGAGGAAGAGCTGCAGATCCTGGTGCTGGCGCTGGAAGAGGAAGACAGCAAGGACCAGGACTACTGGATCGACCATGCCACCGTGGACATGATCGAGATCGATCATCTCAACGCCGGCTCGCTGATCACCGTGCTGCGCGCGGCGATCGGCGACAGCGACGGGGTCGAGATCCGCTACGTGCGTACGGCCTGAGGCCGCGGCGCGGGCCGGCTGCGGCATGCCGCGGCCCTGCCTGCGCGATGCGTCCGCCCCGCGCACCGGCTGAGTCCGTCATGGCGCTCGACCTGATCCAGGCCCGGCACGAACGCGAGATCCACGCCTCGCGCCGGCTGTTCGCCATCGACGAACGCTTGCATGCGCAGTTGTTCGCCCGCGCGCAGCCGCGCAGCGCGTATCCGCTGCTGCACCAGCTGCGCGACTACTACGCCGACACCACGCTGCTGCTCGGCGAATTGCCGCGGCTGCTGGAAGAGCTGACACGGATCGCCGCGCAGTTCACCGAGCCCAGCCAAGTGCATGAGTTCGCGCGCTTCGTCGAGCAAGCCATCGCCGATGGCGACAATCTGTACGCCACCGCCGACTGAATTACCGCGCGACCGTCGCGCGGGTTTCGCGCCTGGAGCGCGGACTCCGCATCGCCCGGCCGCGCCACCGCACTCCCCGCGACGCCCCACGTCGCTACCCGCCGCGGGGCGGGAACGGCCGCCAACGCGCGCCGAACTTGCGCCCCGCCCGACAACCATCAATCCTTTGCGGCAAGGATCGCCCGCACCCGCCCGAGACCACCGCATGAAAATCGTCGAAGTCCGCCACCCCTTGGTCCAACACAAGCTCGGCCTGATGCGCCGCGCCGACAACAGCACCAAGTCGTTCCGCGAACTGGCCTCGGAAGTGGCCACGCTGCTCACTTACGAAGCCACCGCGGACCTTGAAACCGAAGAAGCCGTGGTCGAAGGCTGGGCCGGGCCGGTGACCACGCGCAAGATCAAGGGCGCCAAGGTCACCCTGGTGCCGATCCTGCGCGCCGGCCTGGGCATGCTGCCGGGCGTGCTGGAGCTGATCCCGGCGGCCAAGGTCGGCGTGGTCGGCCTGCAGCGCGACGAGGAAACCCTGCAACCGGTCGGCTATTACGAGAAGCTCACCGGCCGCATGGACGAGCGCACCGCGCTGATCCTCGACCCGATGCTGGCCACCGGCGGCAGCCTGATCGCCACCATCGACCTGCTCAAGGCCGCCGGCTGCAAGCGCATCAAGGGCCTGTTCCTGGTCGCCGCGCCCGAAGGCCTGAAGGCGCTGGAAGCCCGCCACCCGGACGTGGAAGTGTTCACCGCCTCGGTCGACGAGCGCCTCAACGAAGTCGGCTACATCCTGCCGGGGCTCGGGGACGCCGGCGACAAGATCTTCGGTACCAAGCATTACTCCTGATCCGCGTTCGCACGACGCGACACGGCATCCCGAAGCCCCTGCAGGAGCGGCGCAAGTCGCGACCGCGACACCGCACATACGGCGGAAGCCCGACGCCGCTTCGCGCTGCCCGCCGTCGCGCGAGCGGAGCGAAGATCAAAATGGATTCCGGCTTTCGCCGGAATGACGAGTGTTGGGAGAACGCGGACGCTCGTAGGCGAACGCACGCCCTGCATGTCCCGTCATTCCGGCGAAAGCCGGAATCCATTTCGATGTCCACGCCTACGCTGCGCGCTTTTGCCGCCGCGCTCGCAACCACAGCAGCAACGCCGCCGCCAAGGCCACGCCCGCGACCAGCCAGCCCCACGGCCAGCGGTCGTCGCGCGGTTGTTCGCCCAGCACGGTCGCGATGGGCCGCGGCGGCGCGGTATTGAGCGCGGCCGCGGCCGCTTCGGGCTTGAGCCGCCAGGCCGCGTCGCGCAGTTCCAGCTTGCCTTCCAACGGCGGCAGGCGCAGTTCGCGCCAGCTCACGCGCAGGTCGCCGATCTGCGGCGCGAGCGGATTCTCCGAGCTGCCCAGGCCGTCGCCTTCGGGCTGGAACGTCGCCGACAGATTCGCCGGCAGCCGGCTGAAGTTGGGCCGGAAGACTTTCCACTCGCCCAGCGCGCGCAGCACCTCGCTGTCGAGCGGGCGGCCGTCCAGCGTCGCCGACTCCGACCACCAGCGCCGGTTCTCCAGCGGCATGCGTGTGGGATTGACGTGGCCGGGCGCGAACTGCGAGGAATCGATCGGCGCGGAATTCCAGATCCGCTCGTAACCGCCCTGCCCCGCGACCGGATCGGCGCTGCGCCGCCACTGGTACATCTCCACTCGCCGGTCCAGGCCGAACTGGCGGCTGAGCACGCCGAAATCGCGATCGCGCAGGCCCGGGCCGGCGACCGGTTCGCCGAGCGGCTCGCCACTGTCCTCGTCCTGCGCCGCGGCCGGCGCCGCCACGCACACCATCGCCGCGAGCGCGAATGCGAACCACGCGCGCACCGCGGCGAAACGATTCATGCCGCCAGCGCCCTGGCCTGCAACTCGGCGACTTCGTGCGCGGTGCCGAACTTGCCCTTGTCGTCGCGCACCACCTGGGCCAGCGCGCAGCCCGGGTCGTGGGTGAAGAACAGATGCACGTTGCGCTCGAGCTTGTCGCCGAGGAAGGCGCGCTTCTCGTCGATCAGCAGCTCGGCGTTGCGGTCGTAGCCCATGGTGATCGGCACGTGCACCCACGGCCGGCCCGGGATCAGGTCGGCGCAGAACACCACGCCGCCGTGGGCGCGGCCGTCGACGGTCTCGGGGCCGACGATTTCGGCCAGCATCAATCCCGGCGTGTGGCCGTGGCTGTAGTGGAAACGCACGCTGTCGCCGAGCAGTTGCGAATGCTCGCCGTCGACCAGCTCCAGCCGGCCGGTGGCTTCCAGCAAGTCCGGCAGTTCGGCGATGAAACTGGCGCGGTCGCGCGGATGCGGATGGCGCGCGCGCTCGTAGTGCTCGCGGCCGATCAGGTAGTGCGCGTTGGGGAACAGCAGGCGCGCCGGCTCGCCTTCGGCCCACGGCGCCAGCAGGCCGCCGGCGTGGTCGAAGTGCAGGTGCGAGAGCACCACCACGTCGATGTCCGCCGGCGCGAAGCCGGCCTGCGCCAGCGAATCGACCAACACGTGGCGCTGCTCGACCACGCCGTAGCGCTCGCGCAGCTTGGGTTCGAAGAACGCGCCGATGCCGGTTTCGAACAGCACCGTCTTGCCGGCCAGCGGCGCGGCCAGCAGCGCGCGGCAGGCCAGGTCGATGCGGTTGTGCTCGTCCGGCGGCGCCCACTTGGACCACATCGCGCGCGGCGCGTTGCCGAACATCGCGCCGCCGTCGAGCTTCTGCGAGTTGCCCAGGATCGACCAGAGTTTCATGGCTGCATCGCCCTCGCGGGCGTCGGCTGAATGTGGCTCGATTTTAGGCGTTGCTGCGTGAAGCGGGAATGGGGAACCGGCGATGCGACGCAGGAAAACCGAATGCTCGCCTCCGATCGCCTATTTCCCGTTCCCCGGCGTCACTGCGGCGTAGCTGCGGTTGCGAAGTGGAAAATGAACTCGCCGTCGCGCGGATCGGCCGCGACCACCTTCACCGGCGCCAGCGCGCGTTCGGCGACCAAGGTGCCGGTGCCGCTGGCCGAGAGCTTGCTGATCAGGCCGCCGGAGCGGCCGCTGATCTTCACCAGCATTTCCTGGCCCGGCACCAGGGTCACGCGGCCCATCGACGGATCGCTGGTGCGCGGCGTGGCGATGCGGGTGTCCTCGGCGTCGTTGTAATCGCGAGAAGGCAGTTCGAACAGGTCCTGGCCGCCGGCGCTGACATCGAAGGTCCACGAGGTGCTGCCGCTGGTGCCGTCGTTGACGACTTCGATCTTCTCCAACGTCAGCACCACCGAATAGCGGGTCGGCGCCTTCGGCTGGGCCGGTTGCGCCAGCGGCGCGGACGCGGCCGGCGCGGCGGCGGCGGACACGGCCGGCTTCTTCTCCTTGAGCCCGCCGATCTCGCGCACGTTGTTGATCAACGTGGTCAGGGTGACGAGGAAGGCCACCAGCGCCACCGAGATCGTCGGCAGGCGGGTGTACCAGCGCTTGTCGTTGTCGTCGCTCACTGCCGTGGTCCCCTGTGCGGCCGCGTCCGGGTGCGGCTATGGGGCGCAATCTACCTTGCGAAGGCGGAATCGGGAATGAGGGCAATCCAGGCGACGGCAGGGCCGGTGCGGCCTTCGCTGCCCGGCCGGCCCCGATTGCCGCGCCTTTACGGCTCGGCGCTTACGGCTTGCTCAGCAGCACATCCGCCTTGCCGACCGGATTGCGCGGATCGGTCCCGCCCGACAGCACGTCGGCGCGCTTGTCCCACATCACCGTCTGCAGGTTGCCCCAGGTCGATTCGCCGGCGTTGACCTTGTGGCCCATCGCCTGCAGCTTGGCCACGGTGTCGGCATCCAGCGCGCCGGCCTCGGCCGAGATCGCGTCGGGCATCCACTGGTGGTGGATGCGCGGCTGCGCGGCGACCTGCTGCGGGCTCAGGCCGGCGTCGTAGGCCAGCACCGCCAGCAGCACCTGGGTGATGATGCGGCTGCCGCCGGGCGCGCCGACCGCGATCACCTTGTCCTTGGATTCCAGGAAGCTCGGCGTCATCGAGCTGAGCATGCGCTTGCCCGGCTCCGGCGCGTTGGCGGCGAAGCCCATCACGCCGAAGGCGTTGGGCGTGCCCGGACGCAGGGCGAAGTCGTCCATCTCGTTGTTGAGCAGCACGCCGGTGCCCGGCGCGACCATGCCCGAGCCGTACAGCAGGTTGACCGTCTGGGTCGCCGAGACCCGGTTGCCTTCGCCGTCGATGATCGAGAAATGGGTGGTCTCGTCGTCTTCCAGCGGCGCCGGCTGGCCCGGCAGCAGGTCGCTGGGCGTGGCCTTGTCCGGGTGGATGGTGGCGCGCAGGCCGGCGGCGTAGTCGGCGCTGGTCAGCCGCCGCAGCGGGATCTTCACGAAGTCCGGATCGCCGAGGTAAATGGTGCGGTCGCGGTAAGCGCGGCGCATGGCCTCGGCGATGATGTGGGTGCGGTGGGCCGGGTCGAGCTTGCCCAGGTCCCAGCCTTCGAGCATCTGCAGGATTTCGGCGAACGCCACCCCGCCCGACGACGGCGGCGGCGCGGTGACGATGTCCCAGCCGCGGTACTTCAACCGCAGCGGTTCGCGCTCGACCACCTTGTAGCCGGACAATTCTTCAGGCTTCCACTGCCCGCCTTCCTCCTTGACCGCGGCCAGCAGCTTGGCCCCGACTTCGCCGCGATAGAACCCGTCGAAGCCCTTGGCGGCCAACAGTTCCAGGGTGCGCGCCAGATCGGGCTGCTTGAGTATTTCGCCGGCCTTGGGCGGCGAACCGTCGGCGAGGAACACTTCGCGGGTGCCGCGGTAGCGCTCCATCACCTCGCGCCGGCTGCCATAGCCCTTCTCCAGGCGCGGATAGACCTCGAAGCCGTCGCGGGCGATGCGGATCGCCGGCGCCAGCGAGGTCTTCAGCGGCAACTTGCCGTACTTCTGCGCCAGGTGCACCAGCGCCGCCGGCAAGCCGGGAATGCCGGCCGACCACGGGCCGTTGGTGGCGCGGTCGCGGTTGAGTTCGCCCTTGGCGTCGAGGTAAGCGGCCGGCGTGGCCGCGGCCGGCGCGGTTTCGCGAGCGTCGACGAACACGTCGCGCCCGCTCTTGGCGTCGTGCAGCAGGAAGAAGCCGCCGCCGCCGATGCCGGAGCTGATCGGCTCGACCACCGACAAGGTCGAAGACACCGCGATCGCCGCATCGAAGGCGTTGCCGCCCTGGCGCACGATGTCCAGGCCGGCCTGGGTCGACAGCGAATGCGCGCTGGCGATGACGGTGCCCGGCGGATGCGCGGCGGCGGGCTTGTTCGCAGCGGCCTTGTTCGAAGTCGGCTTGCTCGAAGCGGGCTTCGCCGCCTGCGCGCGCGCGCCCTGGGCCGGCGCTTCGCAATAGGCGGGGGCGGCGATCAGCAGCAACGAGGCCAGCAACCAGGGGGACAGCAGACCGGCTCGCGGCCACGGCGCCTTGCGCATCGGGTTCACTCCTGTTGTAGACGGCGCAGCTTGTCGAGCAACTGCGTTTCGCTTTCGACGAACTCGGGATCTTTGTCGATGCATTCCACCGGACACACCATCACGCACTGCGGCTCGTCGTAATGGCCGACGCACTCGGTGCAGCGCGCCGGGTCGATGACATAGATGCTCTCGCCCTGGGCGATGGCCTGATTCGGGCAGGCCGGCTCGCAGACGTCGCAGTTGACGCAGAGTTCGTTGATCTTCAGCGACATGGGCGGTTCGAAGACGCCGGCGCAATGGTTCGCAGTGCGCGGGGGGCCGGCTCGGACGCCCAGTTTAGGCCGCCGCCGGCCCGGGGCATAGCGCCGCGCCGGGATGCTGCGTGCCGCGGCGAGCGCTGCGCGGCGCGGGCCGGGCCTGGCGGGGCTTTCCCGCGGAACGGGTCGGGGGCGAACCCAAAAAGATTCGGGCCGCCCAAAGGCGGCCCGAATCGGCAAACCCGTCTTTCGGCCAAAGCCGCGCCGCAAGGGCGCCGCGGGCTTACTTCACTTCGACGAAGTTGTAGTTCACGCCGGCCGGCGTCACCGCGGCCTTGACGCGATCGTTGTCGGCGGCGGCGCCGACGAAGATGAACTTCACGCCCTTCATGGTGTTCGGGTCGACCTTGGAGAACGAGGCCACCGCCAGATCCGCCGACTTGGCCGAGTCCGGCGAGCCGAACGCCACCAGGTTGCCTTCCAGCACGCCGCGGCTCATGTCGGTCTGGGCCTTTTCCAGCATGCGCTCGTAGTCGCCCTGGAAGGTCGGCGCGTCGGGCGCCGGCAGGGTGTAGACGTAGGTGCTGCCGCTGACGCCGTCGAGGTTGCGCTTGATCACGTCGGTCAGATAAGCGTTCCAGGCGTTCTCGTCGCTGGTCTTGGGCGCCGACAGCGGCGCGGCCTGGGTGGCGACCTCCTTCTGCTCCTCTTTCTTGCACGCGGCGACGAACGGCAGCGCCAGGCAGGCGATCAACATCAGGCGGGAGGAAGTCTTCATCGTTAGGCCCCTTGGGTATCGGTTCGGGTGTGGCGTTGCGGAATGGATCGGACGGGAGCGGCCTGCGGTCGTCGGCAGGCGCGCGGTCAGGACTTGCTGCGCTGCCACTCGGCCTGCAGCGCTTGCGCCACTGCCGGCGGCACGAAGCCGGAAACGTCGCCGCCCAGGCGCGCGATTTCGCGCACCAGCGACGAGGAAATGAAGCCGTACTGCTCGGCCGGGGTCAGGAACAAGGTCTCGACATCGGGAATCAGGTGGCGGTTCATGCTCGCCAGCTGGAACTCGTATTCGAAGTCGGACACCGCGCGCAGGCCGCGCAGCAGCACGCCGCCGCCGACTTCGGCGACGAAGTGGGCGAGCAGGCTGTTGAAGCCGCGCACCTCGACGTGGGCGTGGTGGGCCACCGCCTGGCGCGCCAGGTCCACGCGCACCTGCAGCGGCAGCGCCGGGCCCTTGCCGGGGCTTTCGGCCACGCCGATGACCATGCGCTCGAACAGCGGCGCGGCGCGGTCGACCAGGTCGATGTGGCCGTTGGTGATCGGGTCGAACGTGCCGGGATAAACGGCGGTACGCAGGCGGGCCGAGCTCATTCGTGGGGTCGTTCTTGGCGGGAAAGAGCGGGGGCGGGTAGGCCTCCCCCGCCGGTTGCGGCGCAGTGTAGCAGCCGTCCGCGCGCGGGGAAGCCCGCGCGCAGGGGCGCAAACCGCCGCTGTGCGGCCACTTGCGCGGCCGCTCGCCGCCCGCTTGCGGCGGCGCCCGGGCCGGGGCCGCGCTCAGCCAGCGCGGCGGTACAGGGCGTAGCGCACCTCGCGCGTACTGCCCTCGCGGTGCGCGATCCACGCCGCCGGCAACGCCAGCGGCGCGTCCAGCGGGGCTTCCACGTACAGCCAGGCCGAAGGCGCCAGCCTCGGCAACAGCGCCGGCCACACCGCGTCCCACAGCCCGGCCGCGAACGGCGGGTCGACGAAGGCCAGGTCGAAGCCGGGCGCGTCCGCGAGCGGCGGTTGCGCCAGCCAGGCCAGCGCGTCGGCCTGGACCACCTGCGCGGCCTCGCCGCCGGGCAGGCGCGCGGCCAGCGCACGAAGCTCCGCGGCCAGGGCCGGATCGCGCTCGACCAGCACCGCGCTGGCGGCGCCGCGCGACAAGGCCTCCATGCCCAGCGCGCCGCTGCCGGCGAACAGGTCGAGCGCGCGCGCGCCGGGCAGCATCGGCTGCAGCCAGTTGAACAAGGTCTCGCGGACCCGGTCGGAGGTCGGGCGCAGGCCCGGCGCGTCGCCGACGTTCAGGCGGGTGCCGCGCCAGCGGCCGCCGATGATGCGCACCTTGCCGGCCTGGCCGCGGCCGGGCGCGTTGCCGCCGCGTCCCGAAGAGGCCGCGGCGGGATGGGCCGGCGTGCGTGCGCCGGAGCGGCCGCGCTTGGACATGTTCATCTCGGACCGTGGTTCATCGGGGGCGGAGGGAGGCCGGTGCTAGCATGTGGGGATTCTCGCGCATGCCCCCATCTCCCGTCTCATGCTCAGTTTTTTCCGCCGCAAGAAGCCCGACGCCGGCAAGCCGGCCGAGCGCGAATACAGCCTCGAAGAGCTCGCCGCTGCCATTCCCGGCGCGCAGCCTGAAACCGCCGATGCCGCGACCGCCGAAGCGGCCGTAGCCGCGCCGCCGGCAGCGGTGGAGCCGCAGCCGCAAGCCGCGCCGACGCAGCCTGCCGCCGCGCTTGCGCCTGCTGTCGAACTGCCTGCCGTCAAACCGCCTGCTGTCGAGCCGCCCGCGACGCCTGCGCCGGCCGCGCCCGTCGCCGAAGCCGCGCGGGTGGAAATCGCGCCGGCCGCCGCACCGACTCCGTTCGCCCCGCCCGCCGCCGCGCCGCCGGCCGCGCAAGCGCCGACGATCGCGCCGCAGACGCCCGCACCCGCCGCGCCCGCAACCGCGCTGGCCGAAACCACCCCGATCGAGTACGTCGACAAACCCGCCGCCCCCGCCGGCAAGAGCGGCTGGCGCGAGCGCCTGCGCAACAGCACCTTCGCGCGCAGCTTCGGCGGCCTGTTCTCGCGCAATCCGCGCCTGGACGACGACCTGCTCGACGAAATCGAAACCGCGCTGATCACCGCCGACGTCGGCGTCACCGCCACCACCGCGCTGGTCGAGAACCTGCGCAAGCGGATGAAGTCGCGCGAGTTCGCCGACGCCAACGCGCTGCTGGCCGCGTTGCGCGCCGATCTGATCGGCATGCTGCAGCCGGTGGCCAAACCGCTGGTGATCGACACCGACGCCAAGCCGTTCGTGGTGCTCACCGTCGGCGTCAACGGCGTCGGCAAGACCACCACCATCGGCAAGCTGGCCAAGCGCTTCCGCGACGAAAACCGCTCGCTGATGCTCGCCGCCGGCGACACCTTCCGCGCCGCCGCGGTCGCCCAGCTGCAAGCCTGGGGCGAACGCAACGGCGTGCCGGTGGTGGCGCAAGGCCAGAACGCCGACGCCGCCTCGGTCGCCTACGACGCGCTGGCCGCGGCCAAGGCGCGCGGCACCCAGGTGCTGATCGCCGACACCGCCGGGCGCCTGCACACCCAGCAGGGCCTGATGGCCGAACTGGGCAAGATCCGCCGGGTGCTGGCCAAGGTCGATCCGGCCGCGCCGCACGAAGTGCTGATGGTCATCGACGGCACCACCGGCCAGAACGCGCTGTCGCAGTTGCGCCAGTTCCACGCCGCGGTCGGCGTCACCGGCCTGGTGGTGACCAAGCTCGACGGCACCGCCAAGGGCGGCGTGGTGTTCGCGCTGGCGCGCGAGTTCGGCATTCCGATCCGCTTCGCCGGCATCGGCGAGCGCCCGGAAGACCTGCGCGTGTTCGACGCCGAAGCCTTCGTCGACGCCCTGCTGCCCGAAGCGCTCGGCGGCTGAGGCGCGATGCCCGCCGCCGCCGCACCGACGGCGCCGCAGCAGCCCGCCCGCCGCTCGCGCAAGCGGCTCTGGATCGTCCTGGCGCTGCTGCTGGCGGCGTTGCTCGCTCTGCGCTGGGTCTCGCAGCCCAGCCAGGTCAGCTGGATCGTGCTGAGCCAGGCCGGCCGCGCGCTCGGCCTTGAGATCAGCGCCAGCGGCGCCAGCGAATACCGTCTGCGCGGCACCCCGATGCTGGAGGTGCGCGACCTGGTCGCGCGCGCGCCCGGCCGCGACAAACCCCTGCTGCGCGCCAAGCGCGTCTATCTCGCCGCGCCGTGGACCACGATCCGCGCCGCCGGCGCCGTGCTCGACATCGAGCGGGTCGAACTCGACGCGCCGCAACTGGACCTGGGCGAACTCGACCGCTGGCTGGCCACGCGCCCGCCCTCGCCCGGCCCCACGCCCATCCCGCGCCTGATCCGCGGCGCGCGCGTGAGCGACGGGCGCGCGGTCGGCGACGGCTGGTCGGTCGAAAACATCGGCCTGGAGTTCGCCGAACTCGACCCGGACAAACCGCTGCGCGCCCGCGTGCGCGGACGCGCACTGAGCGCGGGCGTGGCGGTGCCGTTCGATCTGGCCGCGACCCTGCACCGCCCGGCTCCGGCGCGCGGCCTCGGCCTGTCCGGCGCGCTCGCGGTGGCGGCCAAGGACTGGCGCCTGCCGATGCGCATGCGCGCCGGCGCGCGCCTGCACGACGGCCCCGACGGCCTCGGCCTGGACGCGCTGCGCCTGGGCGCCGACACGCGTTATGTCAGCGGCGATACCGATCTACCGTTCGCCTTCGGCCTCGCCGGCCCGCTGCGCTATCGCGCCGGCGAACTGACCCTGGCGCCGATGGGCGCAGCCCTGCGCGCCGCCGCCGACAGCGCCGTGCCCAACCTCGACGCCGGCGGCCGCTTCGGCTTCGGCGCGGCCTTGCAACTGCACTGGCAAGGCCGTATCCACGCCTGGCCGCAGGCCTGGCCGACGCTGCCGCCGCCGCTCGGCCAATCGCGCACGCCGCTGGATTTCCAGCTCGATTACGCCGGCAAGGCCGACCTGTCCGACACCGTCGCGCTGAGCACGCAACGCGACCAGACCCGCTTCGACGGCCGCTTGCGCCTGCCGCAGATGCTGGCCTGGATCGACGCCAAGGACGCCGCGCCGTTGCCGCCGCTGAGCGGCCGCCTGAGCACGCCGAAGATCGAAATCTCCGGCGCCGCGCTGGAAGGCGTGGAAGTGCACATCGAAGACGATCCGCCCGCCGCCGCGTCGCCCGCGCCGGCCTCCTGACATCGCAATGAACGCACGTAGCCAAAGCGCCAACGCCCGCCCCGCCCGCCGCACGGCCGCGGCGACGCCCGCCGCCACTGCCACCGGCTCGCCCGACGCCTTCGCCGCGCGCCTGCTGGCGTGGTTCGACGTCAGCGGCCGCCACGACCTGCCCTGGCAGCATCCGCGCTCGCCTTACCGGGTGTGGCTGTCGGAAATCATGCTGCAGCAGACCCAGGTCAAGACCGCCGCGCCCTATTTCGAACGCTTCGTCGCGCGCCTGCCCGACCTGCCCGCGCTCGCCGCGGCCGAACAGGACACCGTGCTCGGCCTGTGGTCGGGCCTGGGCTACTACGCCCGCGCCCGCAACCTGCACGCCGCGGCCAAGCTGTGCGTCGAACGCCACGATGGCGAACTGCCGCGCGACCTCGACGCGCTGACCGCGCTGCCCGGCATCGGCCGCAGCACCGCCGCGGCGATCCTGTCGCAGGCCTGGGGCGACCGCCACGCGATCCTCGACGGCAACGTCAAGCGGGTGCTGTCGCGCTACCACGGCATCGACGGGTTTCCCGGCCTGCCGGCGGTGGAACGGCAGTTGTGGGCGCTGGCCGAATCGCACCTGCCGCCGACGCGCATGACCGACTACACCCAGGCGCAGATGGACCTGGGCGCGACCGTGTGCACGCGCTCGGACCCGGCCTGCATCCTGTGCCCGCTGCAGAGCGACTGCGTCGCCCGCATCCACGGCCGCACCGCCGAACTGCCGGTGCCCAAACCCGGCAAGGCGGTGCCGCAGCGTCATGCGCAAGTGCTGTGGCTGCTCGACCGCAGCGGCCGAGTGCTGTTGCAGCGCCGCCCGCCCACCGGCGTGTGGGCGGCGCTGTGGACGCTGCCGCAGCACGAGGACGAAGAAGCCGCCGAGCGCTGGTTCGAAACCCACGTCGAAGCCGAATACGCCGACGGCGAAGCGCTGGCGCCGGTCGCCCACGCTTTCAGCCACTACAAGCTGGAACTGCAGCCGCGGCGCTGGCGCGCGGTCGCCTTGCGCGCGCGGGTCGGCGACAATGACGCTCTGCGCTGGGTCGCGCGCGAGGAACTGGCCGAGCTCGGCATTCCCGCGCCGATCCGCAAGCTGATCGAAGCGGCAGGCTGATCGGCACGAACCGATCTAAGCAATCCCGATTGAAGCAAACCGACTGAAGCCGCGGCCTGAGCCGCGCCGCTCCCCACCCCGTTATCGCACCAGGATCCCCGATGAGCCGCAGCGTTTTCTGCCAGTACGAACAGCGCGAGACCGAAGGCCTCGACTTCATTCCCTGGCCCGGCGAGATGGGCAAGCGCATCTTCGCCAACATCGGCAAGGCCGCCTGGGCCGCGTGGCTGGCCCACCAGACCATGCTGATCAACGAGAACCGGCTCTCGCCGATGGACCCCAAGCACCGCGCCTTCCTCCAGGACGAGATGGAGAAGTTCCTGTTCGGCGGCGGCGCCGACAAGCCGGCCGGCTACGTGCCCGAGCAGTGAGCGCCGCGCGCGCCTGAACAGCGAACGCGCACGCGTTCGCTGCGAAACTGCGACCCATTGCCCGCCGCAGGCACGTTCGCGCCGCGGCGGCCTTCGTGTTGAATCGCCATTCCGGCATCGCCCTGCGGCGGTGCGGGAAAACGAACTGCGCAGGAAAGCGGCGCTCCGCCGCAGCCGCGGCTGCGTCGCGCCACCGCGCTTCATCACAAGGAGAGTCGAAATGCGTCAGCAGTCCAAGAGCAAGCTCGCCCTGATCGCCTTTGCCGTCGGCATGACCCTGTCGCTGGCCGCCAGCGCGCTGCCTTACCCGAATCCGGGCGAAGGCTACGTCCAGCACTACTATTCCGACGCCGCCCGCACCAACCTGATCGGCGAGCGTTCCTACGGCCATTGCGGCGAGCCCTTCCAGTGGGGCCAGACCAGCCGCTACTTCAACCTGACCAAGGTCGTGTGCGGCGACGGCGGCCTGCCGTAAGCCTGCGCGCACAGCACAGCCACGACGCGGGCCCGGCGCGATGCCGGGCCCGCGACGCGGACGTTTTCAAACCGCTTCGTCGATACCGAACGTAGCCGGATAACGCACCTGCCCGGCTTCGCCGCGCAGTGCGCCCGCGGCCAGTTCCAGCGCCATGAACGCCTCGCCGGGGAACGGCGACGCGAGCTTGGCCGCCAACTGCGCACTGAAGCCGAAGCGCGGGTAGTACGCCGGATGGCCGAGCACGATCACTGCCTCGACGCCGTCGCGGGCCAGGCACGCCAGCCCCGCGCGCACCAGCGCGGTGCCCACGCCGGCGCTCTGCCGTTGCGGATCCACCGCCATCGGCGCCAATGCCACCGCCCGCACCGCGCGCCCGTCCACCTGCGTGGGCAAATCGGTGAACAGGATGTGGCCGACGATCGCGTCGTCGTCCTGCGCCACCAGCGACAGCCGCACCAGGCCGTCGGCGCGCAGGCGCTCGACCAGGTCGGCCTCGTCGTCGCGGCCGAACGCGGCGCGGTTGAGCGCGTGCACCTGCGCGCGCTGTTCGGGCGTTTCGTCTTGGATATGCATAGCGTCCTCCTGTGCGGACAACGGGTTGCGGCCGAGGGCGGAGCCGAACATCAGCAAGCTCAGCATGGCCGTCACCGGTTGTCGTGTTGAGGGCGCACGCTTTGCCGCCCCAGATGGCTGATGCGGTAGGGCTGCCCGTCGTGCGAGCAGATCAGGCCGCGTCGTTTGAGTTTCTTGAACACCGCTACGGTGCAGTCCGCGAGGCGATAGCCATCGCGGTTGTAGCAGTCCACGTCGAGGACGGCCGCGCTATCGGCGGCGCGGCGGTGCTGGATGCAGCCGCCTTGAGCCAGCGCGTGCAGCACGCGCTGTTCGGATCTGGATAGATTCATTTGGCATGTCGGTCGTAGCCGGAACGAACGCGACGACGCGCGCCCGCGTTGCGCGGACGGCGAACTGATTCGACGCGTTACCCACCTTCGCGAAAAACGAAGGTCAGCGGGTGGCCACAATCTCCGACATGCTTCCCTCTTTGGCCGCCGATCGGCGGGAGTACGGGGAAGCGCACCCTAGTAGGCGGCGGCGCGCGTGTCAACCGCGCGGGCGGCCGCATTCACGTCTCGGCGCGGCCTGCGCCGGCGCGCGCGCAGACGCCGGCTCGCCCACTCGCGCACCCGGTCGCAGCGGCGGGGACCGCCGCGGTCCACACTGCGCCGGCCGGCCCCGCCCCGCGGGCGCCGTCGCGGCGCGCGCCGCAGGCGCCCGCCGCATCCGCAAGCGCAGTCCAATCGTCCGTTTATCAAGGAGAGAACCGATGAAAGGCTTGTTCGCCCGCCGCACCGCATTGTTCGCCGCCGTCGCCCTGTTCGGGTTCTCGGCCACGGTCTACGCCGCCTGCCAGGACCGCTGGTGCAGCAAGAATTACAACCAGTGCCTCGCCGACGGCCGCGCCGACGGCACGCTCACCAACGCCGAATTCCAGAAGTGCTTCGACGAATGGAGCCAGTGCCTGCTGGCCAACGGCTGCCAGGCGCCGTAACCGCCGCCGGCGCCGGGCTTGCGTCGCGCATGCGCGCAAGCCCGGCGTTGCGGTCGTGCGAGGTCGGCCGCGCGATGCCTGCGCTCAATCGCGCCAGGACGGCGCCGCATCGAAACCCGCCGCATCGTTCGACGCGGCGATGCGGCAAGCGCGCAATTACATGGTCCTGACTTGCGCCTTGTGCTGCTCGTTGGACTGATTCGCCTGATTCGTCTGCGTCGCCGAAACCGACGGCGCGCTGGTCTCGGCAGCGAGCTGGGTCGCCTGGGTCTGGCCCGGCCGGAACGGCTCCACGCCCTGCACCGACACCGGCCCGGACACCATCAGCTGCGGGTACTGGAACAGCTTCACCAACTGCATCGTGGCGCGGTCCTTGGCCGGGCTCTCGCCCGGCGCCGTCGCCTCGTTGAGCATGCCGTACAGCTTGTAATCCTTGTTCTGGGTCGGATCCACGCTCTTCTCGCCCTTGGACAGGCCATAGGCGGCCTTGTACAAACCGAGCTCGACGTTCGCCTTCAAGGCCTCCAGCGAATCGCCCTTCACGAACACCCGGCGGGCGGAATCGTAGCTGTCGGTTTCGGTGCCGAACTTGCGCGTGGCGGTTCCCACCGCCGGACTGCCTGCGTTGTAGCTCGCCAGACCCTCCTTGCCCTCCATCCGCGCCCTGACCTCGTCCTCGCTGCCGCCGTGGGTGGGACGCACCGGGTCGCGCAAGGTCAGCAGGGTCAGCCGCTGCGCGCCGTCCTGGGTCTGGTTCACCAGCCCGGGCAGATTGAAGCTGAAGGACTGCGCGTCCTTGGCGATCGCCGAACCGGCGATCTCGGGCTTCTCGCACAGATAGCGGGTCGAAGACAGCATCTGCTTCTGCATCTCGGGATTGGTCGCCGGATACACGTTGAAGAACGCGAAATCGTGCGACTTCAAATAGCGCGTGTTGTACTCGGAGGTGTGCGACACGCTCTGCGGCTGCGACTTGTTGTTGGTCAGCGCCTGGGCGAAGTCCTGGATCTGCTCGCGGTCGGAGGTCGCCAGGATGTGCCCGGCGATGGGCCGGTTGCTGGCGTGCGAGGCCATGCCTTGCGCATAGCGCTCGCCGACATCGGCGACGAACGTGTCGATCTTCTTGCCGAAGGTGTCGGCCAGGCCGTTGGCGGCATGCAGCTCCTTGTACCTGGCGATCTCGCCGCGCATCTCCTGCAGATTGGCGTGCGAGATCGCCTCGAGCTTGCCGACCGAGCTGAGCTTGTCGAAGCCCTCCGCCGAGCGCGCCGGATGGCCGGCGAGCATCGGGCTGGCCAGCAGCGTCTTGGCGTCCTGCTCCGGGTCGTGCGGGCGCGCGTAACCCGCGTACAGCTTCTCCTCGACCCGGTCGCGATTGAGCGGGTGTTCGACCACCGTGCCGCGCATCAGCGCGCCGGCCGTCTTCATCTGGTTCTCGGAGCGCAGCTCGTCCACGCCATTGCCGATGCGATCGTATGCCCGCGACATGATTTCCTTCGCCCGCTCCGGCGCCACTTCCTTCGGCGGGAAGTTGAAACCGACCGCGAGCTTGCCCTTGCTGCCGCACAACTCGCCGTAGTAATCCTCGTTCTTCAGCAAAGTGTTGAGCCACTTCACCGTCGCCTCGTTCTCTTTCTTCGCCGCCTTGTCGCCGGAGAAGTAGAACCCCTGCGCGTCCTGCAATACGACCTTCAGCTGTGCGCCCGTGCTCACTGGCCCGTCTCCTTGTTCGATATCGATCTGAAACCGGATCCGGCGCGAGCGCGAGGCCAGGCCGGACGATGCGGAAGAGTAGCCAGCCTTGGCCCGCGCCGGAGCGGCCCGCATCGCCAATCCGTGATGGCAATCGCGTCGATCCGGTGCGGCGGCGATGCGTTTTGCGCGAACGGGCGGAAACGCAGGGTCGCATGGGCGGCCATCGAGACGCCGCCATCGATAAAGTGCGCCTTCGCGCCGGCTGCGCTCACACCCGACTAACGCACGCAGGTCCATGGTCGAGGAGCTGCAGTGCAACGCTGCAACGGCTGCTCAAGCCGCGTCGCGCTTCCATCCAGTCTCCGCATTGAGTTTCCGCCCCGACCCGTCGGGGCCGTGGCTTCGGCCGTCCCGGATTCGCATCGGCGCATCCCTCTCCAGGAATTCTCATGAACGCGAACCAGAACTCGGCCCGCCCGGCGCTCAACCTGGCGGACATCGCCTCGTCCAACGGCACCTTCAACGTCTTCCTGCAGGCCATCGACAAGGCCGGACTCAAGGAACTGCTGAGCGGCGCGGGACCGTACACCATCCTCGCCCCCACCGACGCTGCGTTCGAAAGGCTGCCCGCCGGCAAGCTCGATGAGCTGTTCAAGCCGGAGAACAAGCGCGAACTCGCGGACATCGTGAACTACCACGTGATCAAGGGCCGCCGCACCTCGACCCAGCTCAGCAAGTGGTCGAGCGCGCGCACCGCGAACGGCCAGGAAGCGGCCATCGAATACAGCGGCGACAAACTGACCATCGACGGCGCCACCATGACCTCGCGCGACATGGATTCCAGCAATGGCATCCTGCACGGGATCGACAAGGTCAACATCCCGGCGGCCGCGGCGGAAAAGCAGGGGTAACGCGCAGCGTCCCTACGCGGCGACGGGACCTTTCCGTCGCTCTTGCCGTCGCATCTTCGCCAACGGGATCCATGGATATGCACGTCGCCACCGCCATTGCCTTCATCGGGTTCGCAGTGGCCTTGTCGATAGAATCGTTCATCCAGGCCAGGTTCTGGCGGCTGATGCAGGACCTGCATCCCACCCAACTCGCGCACTTCAATCTCAGCTCCGGCGCGCACCCGCTCGCCCGCCGCAACGCACGGGCCACGATGCTGTACCTGCGCGACAAGAGCTTCCGCCTCAGCTTCGATCGCGGCGGCACCGGACATTGCGACGACAACCGCCGATCGATGATTTTTTCGTACTGGGCTACGACGGTGACCGGATGCGTCCTGATCCTGGCTGTGTTCTTGCACGGACGGCTGTAAGCGTCGGCGAAGAACATCGCCGCGTCTTTGGCGCGACGGCGCCAACGCAGGAAAGAGCTCGCGCGCTCATGCGTGGCCGGATCCCGCGCTCTGCATGCCGGCGGTGCCCGGCAGATTTCAGGCAACAAAAAAGCCTCCCGAAAAGGAGGCTTTTTTTGCTTATCCGGCGATTTAAGACGAACCATCGCAGGATCTGTGTTGAGGTGGCCGGGGAGGGAGTCGCCTGCCGACACGGGGATTTTCAATCCCCACCCACTTTTGCAAGTGATTGATTTATCAGCAACGGCAGAAATGTACCTCGCACTCCTGTAGCCGCACATCAATGGCTTACAGTGTGAGCGCCGCCCGCTGCCCGTGCAAATTCCGTGCAAGTTCGACCGCCCTACCCTGGCCGCGCTGGGGCCCCTGGTGCGTAGGAGATTGGGCGGCGCTGGATCGCGTCGTCGTCCCCTGAACTTGCGGCCAGTCTCGGGATGTCGCCGGCCGCCAGGACACACACATGTCGGACAATCTGAGCAAGCATCAACCGCAAGACAAGTCGAAGGCCGGCCTCACAACTGCCTGCTAGACCCAAAACCACAGGCCCACATTTTCTTGGAGCAACGATGGGTACGCGGAAAATTGGTTCGGTCAACAACGTGCCGGAAGAAGTCTTCTTTGCAAGCCGTTTCGTTTGTCCTAGATGCGGCGACTCAAAGTTCGGCTCCATGATGCTTCCAGACGAATCGCTGAGGCGGACTTGTCACGGAGACATCGATGGCAAGGGGCCATGCTTTTTCACCTGGCACGAATCGGACGACCATCTTTACTGCTTTGTGCCTCTCAGATTCCTGGAGGCAGCTCTAGCGAAGCGCAACAACGAGGGGGAATAGGATGGCACTACCATTTCACTGCAGTTATCAGGATTTCGTGGACACCCACTGTTATCCACACTAAGAGCCACGTTAACGAGCCAACTCGTCGACAAAGTCCTCCAAAATCAGGTCGCCGTCTTTGGAGAACCCCACCACACTGAAAGCCACCCTGCTCCCGTTACCTGTCAGGGAGTAACATCGCGCGGTGCCGTTGGCTTCTATTGCGCGGCACATCTCATAGTGCCCCGGCCCGCGAAACGCCATGTAGCCATACCGACCCGGTTTCGTTGGCGTGCGATACAACACCCCGACGCCCATGTCGTCAAAAAAGAATTCAGTATCGACTTTAGTCATTGTGGATCGTCTAAGGTTCCGTAGACATCTGGGCCTTTAAAGCTGCGGCGCCCAAGTCAGCCCACCAATCCGCTGCCCGAGTTCAAGCAAGGATCCACCGCAATCCGCGTGATCGATGCCAATCCACGCAGGATAGGCCGCCAGGCCCTTCCACGTACAGCAGGCACCGTCAAAAGAGCCGGTCAGGGCACCCACAAGTGTTCTACTCGCGCCCCCGAACAAGAGCTTAAAATCTGACTGAGTAATCGCGACGAGTACCTGGTGCGCCGTCTCTTGTGATTTACTCGCCCGAGGATGGCCCCTGACGATTCTCTCGGCCAAACGCGAGAAGTGATGCCCCACTTATGGAAGAGACGCAATGTCTGTCACTGCACAAATCGACAATCCGATATGCAAGGACGAAGAGAACTTCAACATCCCCATCATGGTGGAGTCCATTTGCCGAATAGTCAGCCCTATTGCGAAACGCCTGGGATTAGACCTATGCGACAACTGGGGCACCTTCAACGATGTCGGCGCTGGAATGACGCCGGAGTTTTTTCGTCAACTCGACTTGCTTGCCGCAGCAGTAACCGAGCAAGAACACACGCTGCAGCCGCATATCGATCAACGCTTCGCCAACCTCAAGTTACGGATGACCGAAGCAGTAGAGCGTCGTGCAGACGTGGCTTTTATAATTGGCTGATGCAGGATGGCAAGCCCAGCTTTAGAGTTCAGGCAGCCTGTCGCTGGAGTGGCAGATCGGCATGCCTAGGATTTTAGCGGCGGGCGTCGCACGGCCGAGATTCGAGCGCGAGCGTCAACCCCAGAAGCAGCAGAATGGATCGCGCCTGACCTCCTCCACGAGTTCTGGTAGGCCGAGAGCTTCCAGCATTGGGCCGTAACCCTGCCATTTCCCGCTGGCCCGGAGCCAGAACAACTGCCCGACCTGGCGCGTCCGAACGTAGCGGAACTTGACGACCGGAATTTCGACGATCTCGTCGTAAGCCGGTCGCGCGCCATAGACCTCAATGGTCGGGCCGGATACGCGATGCACACCGCATCGCCCGACTTCACGTGAGGGCAATGCCGCGGCTTCAGCAGCCTCGCGATGACGTTCCCGGCTTGCCGCCGTTCGATGGCTTTGAACATGACGACATGTCCAGCGGCAGTCGCGGAGTGAATCGTCCAGTTTTTTGTAGACCGTCGTTAGCCGTTTACAGCTACGATGTTTACTAAGCCCTGTTCGATTCAAGTGCTCCTACAGGAAGCCTATCGGACAATCTTTGGTCAACTGCCGAGGTCGGCTGCATGCATTCGTTATACGACGGAATCCACCATCGCTACTCATCGTCTGACGCGGACAAGACCAAGGCGATCGAGATCATGAGCAACGTACTCGGCTTCCGCCCCAATTCGGATGGGCTGCGGTATTCGCTGGCGCTCTATGGCGACGGCAGCGGAGCTGACGACAGACTGGCGATCCGATTCGTGCTCGATGCGTCTAGCTGGCCCATTCTTTGCGAAAAATGCCGTTTGAAATCGCCCGATGAGGCGATGGCATCCCCGGGTTGGAGCGAGAGTTTCGAACGGTTGATTCGAGGCGAAGCGACGGCAAACGACCTGCTCTATGACGTCCGAGAGTTCATCGACACGAACAGGCACCCGTTTCAGGATCGCGCCAGTTCATCGGCCACAATCGCGTTTTCGAACGAGAGCGATGTTAACTCTTGGTGCGCCGTGTGGACAGCGGACGGCTGGGTGAACTACTTGTCGTTTGATCAGGGATAAGAGCAGACCTGTCCGCGCCGGCAGCTGCGGCAACTCGGCGAGAACAGCGAGGATCGATGGGCCCGCGTGGTCACGGCCGCATTAGCACAACCCGCGACAGGCGCGGATCACGTGCTGGCCGGCAACGATCGGACCGCACGCACGAAGTTACGGACTTCGTCGCGGTGGCAGCCGTCGGCGCGGCCGCTGATGAAGCCGACGACCCGCACGCAGAGCGGAACCAACGCGTATTCGGTGGCGGTCCAATACGCTCCCCCCATGGTATCGGGGAATGCGGCAGTGTCGATGGCGGGGCTACAGCGCGTGTCGTCCACCAGTTGGAACAACTCCACACGCGTGGGGAGCCGCCACTCCTGTCCGAGCGCCTTGCACGCTTCGGCTGCTTCGGCGTAGCTAACGCGCTCGACACCGCACAGCGTCGCCTTCGACCAGATCAGGCGCAGGACGGTGTCAGTGATGGTGCCGTCGTCGTTGTCGATAAAGCGGGGTCGAGCTTCCAGGCCAAGGTCCGAAGAAGTACTGAGGTTCATTGCTGGCCCAAAAAAGGTAAAGATTCGAAGGTCGCCGCAAGTCGGAACATACGATGCCGCTTTCGACTCGTCGAGCAAGGATGCGGGCCGTAGCGATACGCGACGCCCTCGAGGTGGGCCAGATCGCCGGAAACCCGGATAGCGACACTGTCCGCGCCGGCAGCAGAGACAACTCGGCGAGAGCAGCAAGCGTCGGGGGGCGCGCGCAGCGGGCCGGGCCCGCATGGTAACGGCCGCATTCGCGCAGCCCGCGACAGGCGCGGATCACGTGCAGGCCGGCAACGACCGGACCGAACGCACGAGCCCGTAGTCGTTGAGGCGGTGACCGTAGTAGGCGTAGCCGTCGTAGAAATCGACGAACCACGCGTCGGACGAAGCCCACGCCGTGATGATGCTAGTCCAGTGACGTACGCCACACCTGAGCAAGCTGACACGTGATGGCTTGCGGGAGCCTTCGTGCGCTGATGAAACTCGACGGCCGGCGCTCCATCAAGTCGGTGCTGCGTTGCGCGCACCTCTCGCCCGAGCACTTGGCGAACGACGCCTCGCGCATCGAGGGAATCATGCAAACCGATTCCGCCACAAAGAAAGCCCAAGCCAAAAAACAAAGGGCCTAGCATCGCTGCTAAGCCCTTGATGAAACTGGTGGCCGGGGAGGGAATCGAACCCCCGACACGGGGATTTTCAATCCCCTGCTCTACCAACTGAGCTACCCGGCCATTTCACGGGCAACCCGTGAGAGAGGCGGCATGATACGGAGGCTTTCGACGGATGGCAAGCCTCCCCGCCGCTGAACGATTCGGGCCGTCGATGCGGCGGCCGCGCGCGGCGGGCGCATGATGGCGGCGCAAGCCCCACCGGCGGCTTGGCCGCCAAAGGAAACCCGTATGAAACGCCTGCTTTCGCAAGGTTCGCGTCCGCAGTCCGCGCGTTCGCCGGCTGTGCATCCGCACGTTCCGCGGCGCCGGTTCGCCGCGTTGTCGGCCGCGGTATTGGCTGCAGCGTTGCTCGCCGGTTGCGCCAGTTCCGGCCCCAAGCTCGACGATGCCCAACGCCTGGCGCTGTATCGCGAACACGCCGGCGCGCCGGTCGATCGCTTCCAGTACTTCGACAGCATCGACGGCTGGACGCCGCTGGGCGACAGCGCGCTGGCGCTGTGGACCCGGCCCAACCAGGCCTATCTGCTGGAGCTGCAGGGCCGCTGCCAGGATCTCGACTTCGCCCAGGCGATTTCGGTGACCAACCAGATGGGCAGCGTGCATCGCCGCTTCGACAAGGTCATCGTGCTCGGCCAGCAGTCGATCAAGATTCCCTGCTTCATCGACCGGATCCTGCCGCTCGACGTCAAGGCGTTGAAGCAGGCGCAGAAGGAGATCCGCTCGGCCGGGACCATGCCGGAAGAGCCGAAGTCCTGAGCCAGGGCGGCAACGCGCGGATGCGGCGGCGATGCGCGCCGCGTCTGCGCGGATGCCCGGCGCGATAGGCAAAGCCCCTGCGCGGAAAGGACCAGAGCCGCTCCTGCCGGGGTCGGCCAGCCGACGGATTCCGCATCCGCGGCGTGACGAGTGTCAGAAAAATCCTACACGCCACCGCGCTGTCGGCCGACTGTGCCGGCCGGGCGCCCAGGCGCAATCTGTGCGGGCCCCGGCAGCACGGCCATGCGACGACACGGACGCCGCTCAGCAAAGGACGAGGCCGCCGCCTTGAGCAAGCGATGCTGCGGAGCTGGGGCCACTGATTACAGAAGTTGGGGTTAGCGGCAATGCACGGCAAACAGGAAGTGGCGCCGACGGCCAGGACGGCCGTTCGGTCGATCCCGCGAGGAGTGCGCGGGGGGCGTGCATGAAGGCAGCGATCTTGGTCCAGGATTCGTTCCGCGCGCTGCCGCGCTATCTCTTCGTACTGACCGCCGTCTCGGCGCTGGCGCTGTTGGCCCGAGCGGCGGTTCCTTCTTCTGTCTCTTCCCCACACCGATTCCCTGAGCCCGTCGCTTCGGCCTTCGCCGTTGCGGCGGCCGCTGCCGCGCTCGATCCGGCATCGCCTGCGGCACGCCGTTCCATGACACCGGCCGCGATGTTGCCACTGGCTCCGGCGTTCGCCGCACAAACGCGCTTGCCCGGACCGTTCCGGCTGGACTCGCGTCCGCCGATGCATCTGCGTTATTTCGCTGCGGCGCAGACGCCGCTTTCCGCGACACCGCATTGACGGCGCGGCGACCGCGCTCGACCTGAGCTATCAGTGGGTTTCGCCTCTCGAGTCGCGCCCCTCGAGTCGCGCCCCTCGACTCTCGCCTGTTGCCCATCGCCCGATGCGCCTTCCGCGCTCATCGGCTCGACACCCACGCAGCCGCGTTGCCGCAAAAAAAACGGATGCCCGCACCTTCCCGGGCATCCGTTCATGACAAACACTGCACTGATTCTTCCAGGTCTACGCAGAGATCGCCCGCAACGCCGGGGACGCGACGCTGCGGGCGGAGAACGGGCGGGGTTCGCCACCCGCCCGAACAGGTGGCCGGGCCCGCGCACGCACCCGCCGCGCGCGGCCGGCCTGCCGGCGGGTACCGGCGTTGAGCCAACGACTAGCGGGCGCTCACCACGCGTTGGCCACGCCCACCGCCTCGTAGGCGTCGACATGGCCGCTGCCGACTTCGAACCGCTGCCGCCCGGCCATCGGATTGGCTGTCTGGGCGAGGATTTGCTTGACCTCCAGCGGCTTGAGCGAGGGCTTGGCCTCCAGCAGCAGGGCGACGATGCCGGCCACGTGCGGCGTGGCCATCGAGGTGCCGCTCATGTGGGTATAGAACGGTGCGCGCGCGCCGAGCGCGGCGTCCTTTTGCGCGGCCAGCAGCGGCAGCGCGCCGGTCAGCGCGCGGGTGGAGACGATGTCCACGCCGGTGGCGACCAGGGTCGGCTCGTTGACGTAGGTCCAGCTCTGCCCGTCGGACATGGTGAAACTTCCGCTCTCGCCCGGATTGCCGCGCGAGGAGAAGTCGGCGAGCGTGCCGTCCTTGTTGCCGGCGCCGACCGAGATCACCCACGGCGCCTGGGCATACGGATTGTGGGTGTTGGCGTTGGGGCCGTCGTTGCCGGCGGCGAACACGCTGACGATGCCGTTCTTGTAGGCCTCGTAGCTAGCCAGGTTGACCGGGTCGGTCGGGTCGAACGCGCCCGAGGTGCCCCAGGAATTGGAGATCACCCGGATCGGCGAGGCGAAGCTGTTCTTGTGCGAGATCGCGTAGTCGTAACCGCCGACCGCGTCGAGGATCGAGATCACCGCGCCGGAGCCGTAACCGACCAGGTCCGCGCCGGTCGCCACGCCGCGGTACAGCCCGCCGGACTGCGCGCCGCTGCCGCCGACGGTGCCGGCGCAATGGGTGCCGTGGCCGGAGCTGATGTCGGTATTGAGCTGGTTTTCCAGCACCGTCACCGGCAGGAAGTCCAGCAGCGAATGCAGGTTGGTCAGCGCCTGCACGTTCTGCACCACGCGCTGGCCGTACTTGAGATCGGCATGGGTGGCGTCGATGCCCGAGTCGTTGATCATCACCGCCACGCCGCGGCCGGTGAACGGCACGGTACGGCCGAAATCGCCGGGGTTGGCCTGCACCCGGTTGACGCCCGACAGTTCGCGCGCTTCCTGGTTGTAATAACGCAGCGGCTTGTTGAGATGGATCGACAGCACGTCGCCGCGCTGGGCCAGGGCGCGGATCTGCGCCGGGGTCGCCAATGCGCCGGCGATCGGCAGCGCGCGCATGCTCACGCCCTGGCCGATGCCGAGCAGCTTGAGCGCTTGCACCTGGGCCGCGCGCAGCGGGCCGGGCTGGTCGTAGGACACCACCACCTCCAGCGGGGCAGCGGCGTCGGCCGTGGCCAGGGCGCGCTCGAGCGCGGCGTCGAGGCGGGCGGCGGCGAGGCTGACGCCGCTGGCGGCCATGCCCAGGGCCAACGCGGTCAGCTTGAAAAGGGTGCGGCGATTGCGTTGCATGTCGTGCGGACTCCCTGCGTTCCCCCGAGGACCGGGTGGACTCACCTTGGCCCGCCGCCGCCGCGCGGCGACATCCGGAAGACCGCCCAGCCGGCGTGGGGGAAAACCCCTACAGACCGGCGACCGGCCGCACAGTAGCCTCGGGGTCGCGGTCGCCCGCCACGCACGCGCACGCGCCGGTTCATGCGCACGCGACAGGTTCCGGGTTACCGTCGCGACGGCCGTCGGCGCCCTGCGATGCGGACGCCGCCGCGATGCCGATTCGATCCGAACGCTCCAGACCATGCACCACCACGCACGCCCGCGACGACGCACAGGGGACCGCCACACCATGAGCCACACCGACCCAACCCCGCGCGCCGCCCGCGCCGCGCGCCGCGCCCTGCCCCGGCTGGCCGCCTGGATCGTCGCCGTCGGGCTGCTGCTCGGCGCCGGCGGCGCCGCCGCCCAGATCCCGCTGCCGGTGACGGTGACCGCCGCCGGCAACCACGCCGAAGCGACCGTGCGCCTGCCGTTCCTGCCCGGCTGGCCCGGCCCGGTGCTGGCCGAACTGTCGCTCGACTTCGACGACGCCAGCGGGCTCAGCCCGGCCGCCCTGGGCGTGTCCGCGCGCACGGTCAGCCTGTACGACCCCAACCTCATCGCGCGCCTGCCCGACACCGACCTGACCACCGTGCCCGGCAGCCTGCCGCTGCTGGTGACGGTGCAGCCGCCGCTGTCCGGCGGTTTGAAGTTCAAGGGCAGCGGCCGCGCCGAAATCCACACCCATTGGCTGCCCTACGCCGCCGGCACCCGCCTGCGCCTGTTCAAGGCGCCGCTGGGCGGCGCGTTCTACGACGTCACCGACGAGATCGCCGCCGGCAGCGTGCGCGCCCGCGGCACCTACGGCGGTTTCTCGCAGTTCCTGATCCTCGCCGACGCACGGCCGACGCCGGTGGTGATCGCTTCCAAGCTGCAGCGCTTGCGCGACCGCGTCGACCTGCTGCCGGCGAGCGAGCAAGCCGGCTTCGACGCCCTGCTCGACGATGTCGAAACCGCGCTGGCGGTGCCCGACTACACCGCCGCGCTGGCCGCCGCCGACGCCGTGCGCGCACGCGCCGTCGCCCGCGGCGGCACCTTCATCGACAACGAGTGGCGGGCCGCGCGCACCCATCGCAACGATGCCGGCGAACTCGTCGCCGGCGCGGCGACCTTGCGCTTCAGCCTGGCCTACCTGCGCGACTACGGACCTTGAGCGCGGCGCCGGCGCACCGGCGCCGTCGCGGCCGCGGGAGTTGCGCGTAAGATGCGGCCATGCCGGCGCGCCTGATCGTTTACCCGCCCGAAGCCGCAGCCATCAGCCGATGGATCCCCGCCGGTTCGCGTTTGCGCATCGGCCGCGATCCCGTGTGCGAGCTGCGCATCGACCATCCCTCCATTTCGCGTCAGCACGCCGAACTGATCCACGACGACGAGGGCTGGCGGCTGCTCGATCTGGGCAGCAAGAACGGCTCGCACGTCGACGGCATCCAGGTCGTCCAGGCCCTGCTCGAACGCAGCGAAGGCTGGCTGCGCTTCGGCGACGTGCTGTGCGAGTTCTCGCTGCACGACGACGCCGAAGCGCGCGCCTGGCAGGAACGCGAGCGCGAACGCCGCGCGCTGTCGGCGGCGTGGACGCGGCGGCTGGAAGGCGGCGGCGCGGACGCGCCCGCGCCGGCCGAGGAAGTCGCCGCCGCCGGCGCCGGCCTGGCCGACGACATCCTGCGCGGCGTGGTCGAGCTGGCCGGCTGCAGCCGCGGCTTCGTGCTGCTGGCCCAGGGCGAGGATTTCCTGGTCCAGGCCAGCCTGTCGCTGGAACGCGAGGACCTCAACGCGCGCGCCTTCTCCGGCAGCGTCGGCGCGGTCCAGCGCTGCCTGCGCGAACGCCAGCCGGTGGTGGTGAACTGGATCGACGACGATCCGTGGCTGGCGCAGCGCTCCTCGGTGGTCACCGGCGGCCTGCAAAGCCTGGTGTGCCTGCCGCTGCTGCACGCCGGGCGCGTGCTCGGCGCGGTCTACGCCGACCGCCGCGGCGCCGGCGAGGCGATCAGCCAGTTCGACCTGGAACTGCTCGCCGCCTTCGCCGACAGCGCCGCGCTGTGGCTGCTGGCGCAGCGCGCCTTCGACGCGCTGGAACCGGCATCCGCGCCGCTGCGCTGGGCCCGCGTGGTCGGCGCCCAGGCCACCTCGTCGTGACCGACGCCACCGCGACCGGCCGCTACGCGGGTCGCGGCCTCGCCCCCGGCAGCCTGCTGGCCGGGCGCTTCCGCATCGAAACCCTTCTCGGCCTGGGCGGCATGGGCGAGGTCTACCGCGCCTTCGACACCACCCTGGACATCCAGGTCGCGCTCAAGCTGCTGCGCCCGGAACTGGCCGCGCGCAGCGATGCGTTCGAACGTTTCCGCCAGGAACTGCTGACCGCGCGCCAGGTATCGAGCCCGCGCGTGGTGCGCATCCACGACCTGTTCCGCCACGAAGGCCAGTGGCTGATCGGCATGGACTGGATCGACGGCGAAGCGCTGGACCGGCGCCTGGACCGCGACGGCGCGCTGGCCGTCGACGACGCCGTGCGCATCGCCCGCCAGATCGCCGAAGGCCTGGCCGCGGCGCATGCGCGCGGGGTGATCCATCGCGATCTGAAACCCGCCAACGTGCTGCTCGACCGCAACGGCGATGCGCTGATCGCCGACTTCGGCGTAGCCCGTTCGCTCGCCGGCAGCGGCCTGACCCAGACCGGCGCGATCGTCGGCACGCCGGATTACCTTTCGCCCGAGCAGGCGCGCGGCGAAGGCGCCGACGCGCGCAGCGACTTGTACGCGCTCGGGCTGATCCTGCACGAGATGCTGACCGCGCGCATGCCCTTCGCCGGCGGCACCGCCAGCGAAGTGCTGGCCCAGCGCATGCTGCGCACGCCGCCGCCGGTGGACCGGCTGCGCGCGGATACGCCGGCGTGGCTGGTGCGGCTGATCGACCGCCTGCTGCGCCCGCAACCCGCGCATCGCCTGGCCGATGCCGGAGCGGTGATCGCCGCGATCGACCGCCGCCGCGTGCCGCGCGATTGGCGGCCGGGCCGGCGCACCTGGATCGGCCTGGCCGGCGCCGCCGCGCTCGCCGCGGCGGCGGCCGGGGCGTGGTCGCTGCGGCCGGCAGCATCGCCGGCCGGCGCGTCGGCAGCGAGCGCGACGCCCGCAGCGACGCCGTTACATCGTCTGTTGATCGTGCCGCTGGACTCAGCGCCGGCCTCCGCCGCCGAACCCGGTTACCCGCGCGCGCTCGCCGCCGCGCTGCGCCAGGCGCTGACCGCGCGCGGCGCGACCGTGGTCGACGACGAACGCAGCCAGCAGGCGCTGCGCCAGCTCGACCCCAGCGGCGCGGCGCCGCCGCCGGCGACGCAACTGGCGCGGCTGGCGCGCGCCGACCGCGTGCTCGCCTTCGCGCTCGCGCCCGAGGGCGCCCAGTGGCGGCTGCGCGCGCGCCTGCACGCCGGGGCGATCCAGGAATTCGCGGCGCAAGGCGCGGATCCGGCCGCGGCATTGGAAGCATTGTTGGCGCAGCCGCAGTTGCGCAGCGCGCTCGGCCTCGCCGCGGCGCCCGGCGCGGACGCGGCGACGACGCGAACGCCCGCGGCCGCACTCCTGCCTGCGTCCGCGCTCGAACCCTACGGCAGCGGCCTGCGCGCCCGCGACAGCGGCGACCTCGCCGCCGCCATCGCCGCCTTCGAACGCGCCACCGCCGCCGCGCCCGGCTTCGCCGCGGCCTGGCTCGCGCTGGCCGAAGCGCGCAACGCCGCCGGTGACGGCGACGCCGCCTACGCGGCGCTGGAACGCGGCGAACGCGCCGCCGCCGGCGACACCGTAGCCGTCGCTCGCTTCGCCGCCGAACGCGCCGCGCTCGACGGCGACTTCGACGCCGTCGCCAAGTACTGGCGCGAACGCGCGCAGGCCGCGCCCGACGACGCCTACGCGCAACTCGCGCTGGCGCGCGCGCTCGGCGCCGGCGGCGACGCGGCCGCGGCGATCGCGCAGTTGCGCGCGCTGACCGCGCGCGATCCCGACGACCCGCGCGCCTGGTTCGAACTGGGCAAGTTTTCGATCCTGCACGGTCAGGCGCAACCGGCCGTCGACGACTATCTGACCCGCGCCCTGGTCCAGTACAGGCGCGGCGGCAACCGCTACGGCGAAGGCGAAACCCAGAACGCGCTCGGCATCGGCTACGCCCGCTTGGGCCAGAACGATCACGCGCTCGATCAGTACCGCAACGCGGTGGAACTGCGCCGCACGGTCGGCAACCGACGCGGGCTGGCGACCAGCCTGCGCAACCTGGGCAATGTGCTGGTGCTCACCGGCCGTTTCGACGAGGCCGCGCGCAGCCTGCATCAGGCGCGCGAACTCTACGCCGCGCTCGACGACCGTCACGGCCTGGCCGCGGTCGAGAACGAACTCGGCCTGCTGGCCGAGGAACGCGGCGACTACCCCGCCGCGCTGGCCGCGTTCCGGCGCGCGCTGGCCGCCTGGCAGCAGGCCGGCGACGCCGCCGGCACCGCCCAGGCGCTCAACGACATCGGCTTCGCCCATTACCAGCTCGGCGCCTACGACGACGCCCAGGCCTATCTGGTGCAGTCGCGCGAGGCCTACGCCAAGCTCGGCGACGAGACCGGCAAGGTCCGCACCGCGCAGAACCTGGGCCTGCTGGCGAGCGCGCGCGGGCAGTGGCCGCAGGCGCGCGAATCGCTGCAGGCCTCGCTCGACGCCGCGCTGGCCGCGCAGATGATGGAAGAGGCCGCGGTGGCGCGGCGCAACCTCGGCGAGTTGGAACTGATGCAGGGCCGCATCGGCGCCGCACTGGCGCAGCTCGATGCCGCCGCGGCGCTGTTCCGCCAGCGCGAGGACGCGCGCGGCCAGGCCGACGTCGGCCTGCTGCGCGCGCAGGCGCAGGCCGCCGCGCGCGCCGATGCGCAGGCGCGCGCGAGCCTCGATGCGCTGGCGCCACAACTGGCGCACGCGTCTTCCGAACAACGCGGCATCGCCGCGCTGCTGCGCGCGCAACTGGCGCGCAGCGGCGGCGACCGCAGCGGCGAACGCGCCGCGCTGGCCCAGGCGCGGCGCGAGGCCGAGCAGTCCGGCGTGCGCCTGCTGCAATTGCAGGTGGCGTTGCACGCCGCCGAAGCCGACGGCCGCCTCGACCCCACGCTGGAGCAGGCCATCGCCGCGCTCGGCCACACCGGCCTGCGCCTGCAGGCCGCCGGCGCGCGCATGCGCCTGGCGCTCGCCGCCGGCGACGGCGCCGCCGCCTTGCGCGCGTATCGCGACGCGCAGCCGCTGCTGCGCCGCGGCGATCATCTCGAAGCCGCCGCGCTGTACGCGCTGGCCGCGCAGGCGCAACGCGCGCAGGGCCGCGCCGCCGACGCCGCCGACAGCGACGCGCGCGCACTGGCCGAGCGCGAGCGCCTGCGCGAACAACTGCCGCCGGCCTTGCGCGCCGGCTACGACCCGGCCCGCGCCCAGGCCAACGCCCAACCCACCGGCGCCGCCGCGACCGCGCCATGAGCGACCCGTCCGAACTGCGCGCGCTCTATCGCGATCTGCTGCAACGCCTGCAGCGCAACGAACGCGAATTCCGCCGCCTCGGCCGCGCGGTGTGGCGGGTGCAGGAAGACGAACGCCGCCGCATCGCCCGCGATCTGCACGACGGCGTCGGCCAGAACCTCACCGCGCTCAAGCTGCGCCTGCACGAACTGCAGTCAGCGCTCGATCCGGCCCAGGCCGCGCTGCACGACGGCCTCGCCCAGGCGCTGGCGCTGTGCGGCGACACCCTGGAAGACACGCGCGAACTCTCGCGCCTGCTGCGCCCGCCGATCCTAGACGACCTCGGCCTGGCCTCGGCCCTGCGCTGGCTGGCGCGCAGCCACGACGGCCGCGGCGGCGCGCGGGTCGAACTGGAACTGGGCGAGCTGCCCGAACTCGACGGCGAGCTGCAGACCCTGCTGTTCCGCACCGCCCAGGAAGCGCTGGCCAACGCCTCGCGCCACGCCCAGGCGCGGCGGATCCGGCTGAGCCTGCAGCGCAGCGGCGAAGAACTGCACTTGCAAGTGCGCGACGACGGCTGCGGCTGCGACCCGGCCGCGGCGATGGCCAGCGGCGGCAACGGCCTGAGCGGCATGCGCGAACGCCTGCGCCTGTACGGCGGCCGCCTGGACCTGTCCAGCGCGCCGGGCGCGGGCCTGCGCCTGAGCGCGCGAGTGCCGCTGGACTATGCCTGAGCGCGGCTTGACGCCCCGCGCCGCGCCCGCGCACCCTGCGGCCATGTCCGATCCCAACGTGCGCGTGCTCATCGCCGACGATCACACCATGGTGCGCGAGAGCCTCGCCGGCCTGTTGCGCGGCGCCGGCGTCGATGTCGTGGCGCAGGCCGCCGACGGCGAGGAAACCTTGCAGCGCGCGCAGGAGCTGCGCCCGGACGTGGTCGTCACCGACCTGTCGATGCCCGGCCTCAACGGCCTGGAAGTGGTCCGCCGCCTGCGCGAACAAGCGCCCGCCGCGCGCGTGCTGGTGCTGACCATGCACCAGGAAGACGAGTACATCCTGCAGGCGGTGCGCGCCGGCGCCAGCGGCTACGTGGTCAAGGACAGCCCCGCCGCGGAACTGCTCGCGGCGGTGCGCGAGGTGCACGCCGGCCGCGGTTATTTCGGCCCGCAGGCGGCGCGCGCGCTGGCCGAGCAATTGCGCCATCCCGAACGCGACCTCGGCGATCCCTACGGCCGCCTGACCGCGCGCGAGCGCGAGGTGTTCCACCTGATCGCCGACGGCCTGACCACCAAGGAAATCGCCCGGCGCCTGACGATCAGCGTCAAGACCGCGGAGAACCACCGCGCGCGGGTGCTCGACAAGCTCGATGTGCGCAACAGCGCGGAGCTGGTGCGTTATGCCTCGCGCAAGGGGTTGGTGGATTGAGGTGCGGGGCGTTGGTCGTTGCGCGATGCGCGGCTGCGGCGCGGCGGTCGTCGTAACTGAGGTGTCGCGGTCGCGGCTTGCGCCGCTCCTACAGTCGGATACGGACCGGCCGCAGCCCCTGTAGGAGCGGCGCAAGCCGCGACCGCGCCAACCCAACTACGGCGAGCCCCGCTAACCCGCTGATGCGGCAACGACCGCTATCGCCCTCTCGCCCCCTCACCCGGCGCCCCGCCCCCACCGTCCCAAAACCGCCATCCCGCCCCCTGACCGCCCCACCATTCGCCGTAGTATCCTCGGGATCCCAACAAGCGTTTTAACGGAGCGGCGGCATGAAGGCAGGGGTCTGGGTGCGGGTGTTGGGTGCGGCGCTGGTCCTGGCCGCGCTGGCGGCATGCAAGTCCGGTCCGGTGCGGCGCGTGTCCGAGCCGGCCGCGCGCATCCAGCAGCTCACGGTCAAGGCCGACGGCAGTTGGTCGGTGGACCTGCGCCTGGAGAACTTCAGCAGCATCCCGATGCAGTTCGACCGCATCGACCTGCAGCTCAAGCTCGGCGAAGAAGCCGCCGGCCAGTTGCAGGCCCAGCCGGCGATATCGATCGGCCCGGAATCGGCCGACGTGGTCACCCTCGCGCTCAAGCCCGCCGGCGGCGCCAAGATCGCCATCGCCGACGCGCTCGCCGGCGGCCGCAGCGTCAACTACAGCCTCAAGGGCGACCTCGTCGCCACCCCGAGCGAGGCCAAGCAGCGCACCTTCCAGGTCGAGCGCAGCAGCGCGTTGAGCCCGGCGCCCGGATTGCCGGGCGTGATGCGCTGAGGCCGGGAGGGAATCGAGAGCAGGCCGCAGCCGTCTCTCCCGAGTTTCCCTCTCGCCCCGCGCCTCCTGCTCCGATTCCCCCTTCCCTATTCCATTTCCGAACGAGCCCATGAGCACTTACAAAGCCCCCCTCAACGACATGCGTTTCGTCCTGTTCGACGTGCTCGGCGCCGAAGCGCAGTTCCAGCGCCTGGGTTATGCCGACGCCACCCGCGATGTGCTCGACGCGGTGCTGGAAGAAGGCGCGCGCTTCAACGAAACCGTGCTCGCCCCGCTCAACGCCGTGGGCGACCAGATCGGCTGCAAGCACGACAAGGCCACGGGCGCTGTGACCACGCCGCCGGGCTTCAAGCAGGCCTACGACCAGTTCGTCGACGGCGGCTGGTCCGGCCTCACCGCCGAAACGAAGTTCGGCGGCCAGGGCCTGCCGCACGCGGCCGGCGTGCCGCTCAAGGAAATGATCGACGCGGCCAACCTGGCCTGGGGCAACTTCCCGCTGCTCTCGCACGGCGCCACCGAAGCGTTGCTGCATCACGGTGAGGAATGGCAGCAGGAAGTGTTCCTCAAGCCGCTGGTGGAAGGCCGCTGGACCGGCACCATGTGCCTCACCGAACCGCATTGCGGCACCGACCTGGGCCTGCTCAAGACCAAGGCGGAACCGCAGGCCGACGGCAGCTATTCGATCAGCGGCACCAAGATCTTCATCACCGCCGGCGAGCACGACCTCACCGACAACATCATCCACCTGGTGCTCGCGCGCCTGCCGGACGCCCCGGCCGGCAGCAAGGGCATCTCGTTGTTCATCGTGCCCAAGGTCAAGGTCGCGCGCGACGGCAGCGTCGGCGAGGCCAACGCGGTGCGCTGCGGCAGCCTCGAGCACAAGATGGGCATCCACGGCTCGGCCACTTGCGTGATGAACTTCGACGGCGCCCAGGGCTATCTGATCGGGCAGCCGAACAAGGGCCTGATGGCGATGTTTACGATGATGAACACCGCCCGCCTCGCGGTCGGCCTGCAGGGCCTGGGGCTGAGCGATCGCGCGCTGCAGAATGCGCTGCGCTACTCGCGCGACCGCCTGCAGATGCGCGCGCTGTCGGGCCCGAAGTTCCCCGAGCTGCCGGCCGATCCGATCATCGTCCACCCCGACGTGCGGCGCATGCTGCTGACCTGCAAGGCGCTGGTCGAAGGCGGCCGCGCGATGGGCTACGACGCCGCGCTGCTGGTCGACATCGCCCACGCCGCACCGGAAGAGAAAGAACGCGCCGAAGCCGATGCGCTGATCGGCTTCATGACCCCGATCGTCAAGGCCTGCCTGACCGAATGGGGCGTGGAATGCACCTACCACGCGCTGCAGTGTTTCGGCGGCCACGGCTACATCGCCGAACACGGCATGGAGCAGCTCGCCCGCGACGCGCGCATCACCACCTTGTACGAAGGCACCACCGGCATCCAGGCGCTGGACCTGCTCGGCCGCAAGGTCATGCAGTTGCAGGGCGCCGGGCTGCAGACGATGCTGGCCAAGATCGAAGCCTTCTGCGCGCAGAACGAAAGCAACGAAGCGGTCAGCGAATTCGTCGCGCCGCTGCGCAAGGCCGCGGGCGAATGGCTGCAGCTGACCATGTCGGTCGGCAAGCGCGCGGCGGCCAACGCCGACGAGGTCGGCGCGGCGTCCTACGACTACCTGTTCTATTCGGGCTACGTGTGCCTGGCTTATTGGTGGGCGCGCAGCGTCGCCGCGGCCGAGGCCTCGGGCCAGAGCCAGGCGTTCAAGGACGGCAAGCGCGAGACCGCGCGCTTCTACTTCGCCCGCCTGCTGCCGCGCACCCAGGCGCACAAGGCGGCGATCGACAGCGGCACCGCGCCGCTGATGGCGCTGGCGGCGGAAGGCTTCGACGCGTGATCCGCCGCGGCGAGTCTGCGAAGACGGCCGCATCGCGGCTTCGCAGCCTCGCCGCCACCGCGGCGGCAGCGTTGGTCCTCGCCGCCTGTTCGGCGCAGCCGCCGCTGACCGAATTCCCCGGCCGCATCGCCATCCCGGCCGGCGCGACCGACCTGCGCGAGCACATCGACGACCAATTGCGCACGATGACCGCGTACTACCGTTTCGACCTGCCGCCGGAACAACTGCCGGCGCTGGTGGCGGCGCTGCATTGCGAGCTCGGCGAGGTCAACGACGGCGCGCGCGCGGCGCAGAACGGCGATCCGCCCTGGTTCGCTCCGCGCCCGCAACAGGCCCATCGCCGTTGCGAGAGCCAGATCGAGCACTGGATGTACGAGCTCGAAGTCGACGTATCGCGTCCGGATCGCTACACCGTCTATCTCAGCGCCTCCAGCTGATCGGCCGGGCCGGTCGCGGCCGACGCGAACCGCCCCGGCGCGCCCGGATTGCGCGCCGCCCGGACCGCTCGCGCACTGACCGGCGGCGCACCGCGTCTACACAAAATGTAACCGACAGGGTATAAGCTCATTCTCCGATGGAGACCGATAGAGCGAAGATCCGCCTGGTCCGCACCGGAACCCACGCTGAAATGCTTCAGCGTGAGCCGGAAGTCTCCGGTGTCGGCGATCCCTACTCGCCCTGGACCGGGCCGCGCGCAGTGCCGCGCAACCCCCTTGAACGACTGAACTCGGTGCGGCTGCTGTCGCTCGATGCGCACGGGCGCGTGCTCGACTGGATGAACTGGCAAGACGCCGCCTGCCTCTACGCGCGCGGCGCCGTCGCCTGGACCCTGGGCGAACCCTGCCTGCAAGTGCACGGCGGCATCAACCGCTTCACCGGCGAGCGCAGCGTGCTGGAGCTGCACCCGATCGTCGCCGCGCGCGGCCACGCGCGTCCCGGCGCGCTCGACCCGACCCCGGCGCTGACCAACGCCGCGCTGTTCGCGCGCGACGGCCACCTGTGCATGTACTGCGGCCACGACTTCCACCGCCCGCACCTCACCCGCGATCACGTCGTGCCGGTGTCCAAGGGCGGCCGCGACCTGTGGGAGAACGTGGTCGCCGCCTGCTTCGCCTGCAACTCGCGCAAGGGCAACCGCACCCCGCAGCAGGCCGGCATGCCGCTGCTGGCGGTGCCGTACCGGCCGAGCTGGGTCGAGCACCTGATCCTGTCGAACAGGAACATCCTGGCCGACCAGATGGCGTTCTTGAAGAACCAGCTGCCGAAGAACGCGCGCGTGCGCGGCTAGAAGCCGTGAACGCGGTCGCAGTATCGCGGCCGCTGCCCTGGCTCAAGTGCCGATGTGCGCGCATAAGCGACGCAAAGCGCTCGTTGACGACACTACGGTCGTCCCGGACACTCGTCGCCATCGACTTACGGACACATTCGCGATGCCTTTGACCCTCGGTCTGACCGGTATGGACCCGGCGACGGAGTCTGCCCTGCAGACCGCTTTCAAGGTGGCCAACGCCCGTCTCGGAGGCCGTTGGACCTTGGTCCCGGAACCGCAGGCCGATTTCGTCGTAGTCGACATGGACAGCATGTACGGACCGATGAGCTGGCTGCGCCTGCACGCTGCGGGCAAGTCGGTGATCGCGCTGACCGCGGCCCAGCGCACCCAGGCCGACTTCCTGCTCGGACATCCTTTCAGCGCCGACTCGATCGCCGCCCTGCTCGGCGAAATCGCCGGCCAGAACGGTGAGCCGGTGAGCGCGGCCGAAGCACCCGCGGCGCCCAAGCCGGTCGAGATTCCGCAGCAGCCGCGCACCGACCCGACCGCGGCGCTGCCGGACGTGGTGGTGGAGCTGTTGCAGACCGACCTGGCCCAGGCCAAGGCGGCTGCGCCGGCTCCTGCACCTGCTGCGCCTGCGCCTGCGCCGGCCGCGCCCGCTGCGGCGGTCGCGACGCCCGCACCGGCAGTTGCCGCTGCGCCGGCTCCTGCCGCGCCCGCACCGACGCCGGCTCCCGCCGCGGCCCCGGCACAACCGCAAGCCGCCGCCCCCGCGCCGGCCGCGCCCGGCGTCACCGCCAGCGGCGACGGCCTGCTCGACTGGCTGGTACCCGGCCGCCTGCGCGGCCTGCTGCGCGTGGGCAGCGGCGAAGAACGCCTGCTGATCGACGCCGACCAGCGCCGCTACCACGGCCCGGCGGCGCTCAAGCCGCTGGCGGTGCTGTTCGAGCGCGGCTTCGCCTCGTCCGAATTCGAACTGCTGCCGGCGGCGCAGTGGGACGCCGCCGCCGCGCAGATGGGCGCGCCGATGCCGCTGGCGCGGCTGGTATGGTTCGGCAACCTGCTCGCCGGCCGCGGCCGCCTCGCGCCGGGCTACGACGCCGCACGCCGCTACCGCATGACCAAGTGGCCGCAGACCGAGCGCGAATACCCCAAGCACTTCCGCATCGCCACGGTGATGATGAAAGGCCCCGCGCACCTGGCCGAGATCGCCGAAGCCAGCGGCGTGACCGAGCCCGAGGTCGCCGATTTCATCAACGCCAACCTCGCCACCGGCTTCGCCGAGGCCGAGGGCGATCCGCCGCCGGCCGAGCAGGCCAAGTCCGGCGGGCTGTTCGGGCGTCTGCGCGGCCGCTGAGCGGCTGCGTCCGGGCGTCGCAGAGCCTCGGCCGGGGCTCTGCGGCGAACGCCGGCCAACGTGCGCCATCGGCGCGCTACGGCCGCCAATGCCGTTGTGACCGGCTTCGCGTCCGGGCCTGACCGAATCTGGCCGCAGGCACCTGCCTGAACCACGAACCGTCACACTTCTTGCCCGCCTCACACGTCGGCGGGACAATGCTCGACCAGCTGAACGCCAGTGGTCGTAATGATCGATTCGCAGCGCTACCCGCGTCTTTCCCGTATTCAGGTCCCCGCCGACCTGCGCCGCTTTCCGGAAGAGGAACTGCCGGCGATCGCCGAGGAATTGCGCGCCTATTTGATCGAGCAGGTCGCCCTCGTCGGCGGCCATTTCGGCGCCGGGCTCGGCGTGATCGAGCTGACCGTCGCCCTGCACTGGCTGTACGAAACGCCCGTCGACCGCCTGGTCTGGGACGTCGGCCATCAGAGCTACCCGCACAAGATCCTCACCGGCCGTCGCGACAGCATCCACACGGTCAAGCAGAAGGACGGCGTCGCGCCGTTCCCCAAGCGCGACGAATCCGAGTACGACACCCTCGGCGTCGGCCACAGCTCGACGTCGATCTCGGCCGCGCTGGGCATGGCGGTGGCGCTGCAGCGCCGCGGCGACGAGCGCAAGGTGGTGGCGGTGATCGGCGACGGCGCGATGACCGCCGGCATGGCGTTCGAGGCGCTGGCCCACGCCGGCGGCATGAGCGATCCCGAGCCGAACCTGCTGGTGATCCTCAACGACAACCAGATGTCGATCTCCGAGAACGTCGGCGGCGTCACCAAGATGCTCGGCCGCCTCACCAGCAGCCGCACCCTCAACGCGATCCGCGAAGGCGGCAAGAAGCTGCTCGGCGACAAGCGCAAGCCCGCGGCCAAGTTCGTGCGTCGTTGGGAAGAGCATTGGAAGGGCATGTTCGTGCCCTCGACCTTCTTCGAGGAAGTCGGCTTCCACTACACCGGCCCGATCGACGGCCACGACCTGCCGGCGCTGCTGAGCGCGATGAAGACGCTCAAGGGCCTCAAGGGCCCGCAGTTGCTGCACATCATCACCACCAAGGGCAAGGGCTACGAGCTCGCCGAGGGCGACCAGATCGGCTATCACGCGGTCGGCCCGTTCGATCCGGAAAAGGGCCTGATCAGCAAGCCCGGCGCCAAGAAGCCGACCTACACCGACGTCTTCAGCGAGTGGCTGTGCGACATGGCCGCCGCCGACGAACGCCTGATGGGCATCACTCCGGCGATGCGCGAAGGCTCGGGCCTGGTGCGCTTCAGCAAGGAATACCCGCAGCGCTATTTCGACGTGGCCATCGCCGAGCAGCACGCGGTGACGCTCGGCGCGGGCATGGCGATCGAAGGCGCCAAGCCGGTGGTGGCGATCTACTCGACCTTCCTGCAGCGCGGCTACGACCAGCTCGTGCACGACGTGGCGATCCAGAATCTCGACGTCATGTTCGCGATCGACCGCGGCGGCGTGGTCGGCCCGGACGGCGCCACCCATGCCGGCAACCTCGATCTGTCGTTCCTGCGCTGCGTGCCGAACATGGTGGTGATGGCGCCGGCCGACGAGGACGAGTGCCGCAAGATGCTGTCGACCGGCTTCCAGTACTCCGGCCCGGCCGCGGTGCGCTATCCGCGCGGCACCGGCCCGGGCGCGGCGATCCAGCCGAACCTCGACACTTTGCCGATCGGCAAGGCCGAGCTGCGCCGCAGCGGCAAGCGCATCGCCCTGCTCGCGTTCGGCGCGATCGTGCCGGCGGCCGAACAGGTCGCCGCCGAACTGGGGCTGACCCTGGTCAACATGCGCTTCGTCAAACCGCTGGACCGCGCCTTGATCCTGGAACTGGCCAAGAGCCACGAAGGCTTCGTGACCCTGGAAGACAACGTCGTCGCCGGCGGCGCCGGCAGCGGCGTGGCCGAGCTGCTGGCGGCCGAGGGCATCGTATTGCCGGTGCTGCACCTGGGCCTGCCGGACGAGTTCCAGCACCACGCCAGCCGCGAGCAGTTGCTGGCCGAAGCCGGGCTGGACGCGGCCTCGATCCGCGCCAGCGTGCTCAAGCGCTGGCCGGCGTTGGCGGCGCAACCGGCGCCGCAGTCCGCGGCGGGTTGAGCGAACGCTGCAACGCAAAACGCCCGGCTTCGCGCCGGGCGTTTTGGTTTTTGGGGGTAAGCGTTTGTGGGAGGGGCTTCAGCCCCGACGCTTTTCTGTCGGGTCGCCGGGCAATCGGGCAATCGGGCAATCAGGCGATCGGAGCGGAGAGCATCGGGACTGAAGTCCCTCCCACAAAGATCCCTGCCGCAATAGCCGCTGTCGCGATCACCCGACCCACAACGGCATCGCCACGAACGCGCTCAACAAGGCAGCCGCCGCGACCTTCGCACTCGCCTTCGGCGCCATCGTCATCAACAAGGTCCACGCCAGCGCCGACACGATCAGCGCCGCGGTCCAGAAGATCGGCCCCTGCGCCCAGCCCCAGCCGTAGACGAACAGGCCGAAGTCCAGCGCCAGCAGCGCCCAGCCGGCGCCGCGCAGCGCACGCGCGCGCGCCGGGCGGAACGCGCCGGCGAACACGTGCTGATGGTGCTTCTCCAATCCCAGGCTCAGCAGGCACCACGCCGCAATACCCAGACACACTCCCAACCAAAGCATCGATGCGCGCTCCTCAGCGATCCGCCAACGCCGGCTTGCCGCCGGAAGGTTCGCCGCCGCTGCCGCCGGCGCGCTCGCGCCGCGGCTTGCGTTGCGGCGCCGGCTGCCGCGCCTTGACGAAACTGTGCCGCGCCAGCAGCGCGAAGCCCGCCGCCAGCGCGAACGCGGTCAGGTCCACCGCCGCCAGCGTCCAGTCGCCGCGCGCGATCGTCGCGACCAAATGGCTGTTCGGCGCGGTGGCGAAATTGACCAGCGGCACCAGCGCGAACGCGGCCGCGTTGAGCGCGAAGAACTGGCCCCAGCCGCGCTTGTGCACGGCCGGAATCGCCGCGTACAAGGTTGCGGCGATCCACACCGCGCAGAACACGGTGATCTCGGCGCTGGACCGCGCGGCCGCATCGGCCGGGATCAGGCGGTTGCCGATCACCATCGCCGCGCTCGCCAGCGGCAGGCCGCCGACCACGCCCAGGTTCAGCGCCTGCACCAGGCCGTAGCCCGACAGGCTGCCCGCTTCGGCGATCTTCTTGGCGCGCTTGCTGACCCACACCTGCATGCCGCTGGCGATCATCACGCAGCCGGCGATGCCCATGACGAAGTACAGCCAGCGCAGCGCGCTGCCGCCCCACTGCGCCATGTGCATGCCGCCGATGAAGGTGTAGGTCTGGTAGCCGGCCGCCATCGGCCCGCTGACGTGCAGGAAACGGCCGTCGTTGGCGTCGTAGAACGCCTGGCGGAAGTTCCAGGCCACATCCTTGCTGTGGTCGCCGCCGAAGGAGATCGTCGCGCTGGTGTCGTCGGGATGGTGCACGCTGACCCAGGTCACCGGCTGGCCCAGGCGCGCGCGCGCGTCCTTGATCAGCGCGTCGATGGAGTGGATCGTCTTCAGCGGCTTGCCGGTTTCCGGGCGTTCGTAGCTGTCGGCGGCCTCGACGAAGAACTTCTCGGTGTCGCCGTTGAACGCGGCGAACAAGCCGGCCGGCATGTAGTTGGCGACGAAGATCGCCACGCCCGTGTAGGCGATCATCAGATGGAACGGCAGGCCGAGCACGCCGGTGAGGTTGTGCCCGTCCAGCCACGCGCGCTGGCCGCCGTTTTTCGGGCGGAAGGTGAAGAAGTCCTTGAAGATGCGCTTGTGGATCACGATGCCGGTGAAGATCGCGATCAGCATGAACATGCCGGCCAGGCCGACGATATACATGCCCCAGGTCGGCGAATGCAGGTTGAAGTGCAGAGTGAAGAAGAACTCGCCGCCGGCGGTCTCGGGAATCTGCTTGCCGGTGGCCGGATCGAGGTTGAACAGGTCCGGATCGCCGAGGTCGTAATACACCCCGCCCTGCAGCGACTTGCTGCGCTCGCCGGGCAAGGTGATGTAGTAGGCGTGCGGGTGTTCCTTCGACACCTTCTGCAGCTGCGCCATCGCCGCGTCCAGGTCGACGCTGTCGGCGCTGCGCTCGTGGCCGTGCAGGGCCGGCTGCATCCAGTGGGTGAGTTCCTTGTCGAAGCAGGCGATGGTGCCGCCGACGAAGATCACGAACAGCAGCCAGCCGATCACCAATCCGGCCCAGGTGTGCAGCCACGCCATCGCTTGCGAGAAAGTGTTTTTCATCGGACCTCCCGCCTCAGCTCGTCGGCGTCATGGCGGGGAACAGCGCGACCGCGCCGCACAGCTTGGCCGCGCCCAGCAACAACGCCGCGACCGCCGCCGGCGCCCAGCACGCGCGCCAGGCGCTGCGCGCGGCGAAGGCGTACATCGCCGCCGCGCACCACACGAAGAAGCTCAGCAAGCTCGCCGCGATCACGCTGTCCACGCGCGCGAACGGCAACGCCATGCTGAAGAACGCGGCGAAGCCGTAGGCGACGAAATAGCCGATCACGACCGCCGCGAACGCGCGCGCCGCGACTTCGCCGCGATAGCGCCACGACAGCGCCGCGCGCGGCTTGCGTACCGATGCGCGCGGGTCGGGGCCGGCGGTCGCGACGGCCGTGGGGGCGGAGCTTTGCGTCATGGCGGCTTGGGCGGTGAGAACGGCCGGCGGCGTCCTGCCGGGAGCCGGAACGTCTGGAACGGGCACGGAGCAAGGGACAGCCGTGGATCGGATCGGGTGGCGCGGCCGGGCGGGATCGCCCGCCCCGGGCGCGCCGGTCCCGCTCAGTCTAGTTGGCAATAGTTCTCATTTGCAAACCAGGACCGGCCAGCCAATCCGCCAAACCGACACCGCGCAGACGCCGCAACGTGTTACAGATGCGCACACCGGCGACGGCGCGGACCGGCTACGATCCGCCACGCCTGCCTGCCCCCACTCCCCCTCTTCAGGAACGCCAAGGATGCGCCGCGCCCTCACCGCCCTCGCCCTGCTGGCGCTGCTGCCGGCCGCCTCGGCGCAGACGCCGCCCGCCGCGACGCCGACGCCGCCCGCCGGCGACATCCGCGACATGGACACCCTGGTGGTCACCGGCGAACAGCCCGGCCCCGGCCTGTGGAAAGTGATGCGCGGCGGCCACGTGCTGTGGATCCTCGGCACGGTCACCCCGTTGCCCAAGGACATGACCTGGCTGTCGCGCCAGGTCGAGGCGACCATCGCCGATTCGCAGGAAGTCATCGCCCCGCCCTCGGTCAGCCTCGGCACCGAGCTGGGCATGTTCCGCACCATGATGCTGATCCCCACCGCGCTGAAGGCGCGCAAGAACCCGGACGGCAAGACCCTGGACGAAGTGGTGCCGGCCGACTTGTACGCGCGCTGGAGCGTGCTCAAGGCGCGCTACATCGGCCGCGACGGCGGGGTGGAGAAATGGCGGCCGATCTTCGCCGCGCAGGAGCTCTACGAAGCGGCGATCAAGCAATCGGGAATGTCGCTCAAGGGCGTGGTCCAGCCGGTGGTGGAGAAAGCCGCCAAGCAGCACGGCGTGCCGGTGACCGAGGCGCGGGTCACGCTCAAGATCGACGACCCCAAGGCCACGCTCAAGGAATTCGCCGACAGCGCGATGGACGACCGCGAGTGCTTCGCCAAGACCCTCTCGCGCATCGAGACCGACCTGGAAGCGATGCGCGCGCGCGGCAACGCCTGGGCGATCGGCGACATCGCCACCCTGCGCACGCTGCCGCAGGGCGACCAATACCGCATCTGCCTGGAAGCGCTGGCCGCGACCGGCGTGGCCCGCCGCCTCAACCTGGGCGACCTGCGCCAGCGCGTGAGCGCGAACTGGCTGGCGGTGGCGGAAGAAGCCATCGCCAAGAACAACAGCACCTTCGCCTCGCTGCCGGTGTCGGACCTGCTGGAAAACGGCGGCTTGCTCGACCGTTTGCGCGCGGCGGGCTATACCGTCGAGGATCCTTGAGCGTCGATGCGGCTCATCTGAATCGAAACCCCGGCCGCTCCCTGTAGGAGCGGCGCAAGCCGCGACCGCGACATCTCGCCTACGACGCAACCGGCTACCCCGCAG
>NZ_FNOG01000003.1:160260-345675 GCF_900106525.1 Lysobacter enzymogenes | reverse complement strand
GGCCGCTCCCTGTAGGAGCGGCGCAAGCCGCGACCGCGACATCTCGCCTACGACGCGACCGGCTACCCCGCGGTCGCAGCTTGCGCAGCTCCTACAGTTGCGAACGAAGCTACGACCGCGGTTTGTGGGCGCGGCGCGCGGCGCTGCAGCGGCGCGCTTCAGCCGGTCGCGCCGGCGCCCGCTCCCGCGCGTCCGAACACCTCGTAGATCCGGCGCAGCAGTGCCGGGGTGTCGTCGAAGACTTCGTGGCGCAGGCGCAGGCCGGCGTCTTCGCGGATCCAGAACTTGAGCACCCAGCCGTTGTCGGTGCGTTCGAATTCGCCGGTGCGTTCCAGGGGCGTCGGAGTCATGGGGTCCTCGCAGTGCCGGCATCCCGCCCGGCCGGTCCGGGTCGGGCCCTCGGCCCGGCGAACAGTGTCGCCGCAACGGCTCGCACAGCCTGCGATTGCGCCGCGCGCGGCGCGGCTATCCTCGCGTTCGCGCGGCTTGGGCTGCGCACACGAGCGCGCAAGCGGCCCCACGCGGGCGTCCGCACCTCCGCTGCCGTAGGAGCCAACGCTGCTCCTCGCGCGCCCGAACGGCACTGCGCTATGAGCCAACGCCGCTCCTCGCAGATCCGAACTACGCCGCGCTATCAGCCGTCGCCGCTACTCGCACCCGACAGCGCCGATACGAATCAGCGTCGCTCCTCGCGCGCCCAAACTGCATCGCGGCATGAGCCATGCGCTAAGCCTCGCACGCCCGCACAACGAAAAACCCCGCTCGCACGGGGTTTCCCGTAGTCCGCTACGCAGCCGCCGCGAACGCGCGGCGCGCGACGTTACAACGCCGCCGCCTTCTCCGAACGCTCCTGCCGCTGGCGCTGCTCGTTGGCGTCCTGCGTGCGCACGTTGTTGGCGACCTGCGCGGCCTGCTCGCTGCTTTCCTGCATCGGCTGACGCACTGCCTGCTGGGTGGCGATGCCGTCGGTGTTGCGGTTGAGCTCGGGCCCGATCGCGCTGGCCTGGACCACGCGCGCGAGCGAGCCGTCGCGGCTGAGTTCGACCCGGTCGGGCTGGGTGATGCGCTCGCGCAGCGCTTCGACGGTGAGCGCGGCGGCGAGGTTCTGGCTGTACGGCCCCGGCGCGATGCCGCGCGCGGCCTCAGCCTCGTGGACCTTGCCCAGGATCTGGTTGTAGAGCCGGTTGTTCGGATTGGCCGGATCGCTCAGCAGCGGCGGATTGGCCGGGCCGGACGGAGCCGGACGCGCGGCTTCGGCCGGTTGCGGCGCGGCGGGATTGGGCGCCACCGGTGCCGGCGCGCTCGGCGTCGCCGCGTTGGGCGCGTTCGGCGCAGCAGCATTCGGTGCCGGCGGCTGGCCCTGCGGCTGCGCCGGCACGGCGCGGGTCGGCTCGCCCGGATTCTGGCCCTGGGCTTGAGTGCGTTCGCGCGCAGCGGTTTCGATCGCCTGGCGGGTGGCCGCATCGGCCACGCCGGTCGGTTCGATCTGGTGCGTGCGCTGGAACTCGCGCACTGCGTTCTCGGTCTGCCCGCCGTAATAGCCGGTCGCGGCGATCCGCCGCCCCTGCGCGTCCTGGAACTGCACGCCGAGGGTTTCCAGATTCTGTTGCAGCTGGCGCACCGGCTCGCCGCGTTCGTTGCGTTGCAGGCGGCCGTCGGCGAGCGGATCGGCCGGCGCCTGGCCCTGCGCGCGCTGCGGGTTGTTCCAATAGGCTTCCGGATCGACGATCCGCCCGTTCGGATCGCGCAGTTGATAGTGCACGTGCTGGGCCGCGCCGTTGCGGCCGTCCGGCGTGCGCCCGCCCATGGTGCCGATCGGATCGCCCGCCTCGACCCGCGTCGGCGGATTGGTGACCTGCACCGAGCGCGAATCCAGGTGCAGGATCTGGTGCACGTTGCCCTGGTCGTCGCGGATGCCGACGGTGTTGTAGCCGCCGCCGGAGGACACCACCACGCCGCTGACCGGCGAGCGCACGGTCGGATGATTGAGGTTGATGCCGTTCTGGCCGCCGACGTAGTTGAAGTCGACGCCGCCATGATCGTCGGGCCGGCCGTTGAGCACGCGCGGGCCGAAGTCGCTGGTCATGTGCGGGTTCACGCCGTTCTGCGGCGGCAGCACGACGCGCATGACCTCGTTGAACGAACGCGGGCCGGCCGGCTGCGCCGCTGCCGGCGCGGGCTGCTGCGGATTGGCGGCCGCCGGTTGTTGCGGCGCCGGCTGCGCCGGAGTCGCCGGTGCGGGCTGCTGCGGATTGGCCGCGGCCGGCTGTTGCGGCGTCGGTTGCGTCGGAGTCGCCGGCGCAGGTTGCTGCGGCGTCGGCGCCGGCGCGGTCTGGCCGCCCTGGGTGCGCTGGCGCGCGGCGGCTTCGATCGCACCGCGCGTGGCCTCGTCGGCGACGCCGGTCGGGGTGATGCCGTTGTTCTGCTGGAAGCTGCGCACCGCGTCGCGGGTGCCGTCGCCGTAATAGCCGTCGACGCCGACCGCGCGCCCGCGCGCGTCGGTCGCGCCCAAGGTCGCCAGGTTCTGCTGCAGCCCACGCACGGTCTGGTCGATCGAGCCCAGGGTGCGCGGCCCGGCCTTGCCGTCCACGCCCTGCAACTGCGCATCGCGCTGGTAGGTCTCCACCGCGTGCTTGGTCTCGGCGCTGAAGTTGCCGTCCACGGCCAGCGCGCGGCCCTGCGCGTCGTTGTAGCCCAGGCCGGCGAGGTTGGATTCGAGCTTGCGCACCTCGCGGCCGCTCTCGCCCATTTCCAGCACGGTGTTGGCGGCCGCGGCGCGGCGCGGCGCGCCGCTCGGCAGCGCGCTCAGCGCCTGGCGGACGTCGGCGTCGTTGCGCTCGTTGTTCGGGTCGTAGTCCGAACGCGCGACCCGCGCATGCGCGCGATCCATCGCCGGCTGCCGGTTCGGATCGTTGTAGTTGTCTTCGTAGGTCTGCGCGACCGAGGCCGCCTTGGGCGCGTCGAAGTAATTGACCGAGCGGCGGATCGCCTGCGCTTCCTCCAGCAGACGGTCGTAGTCGCCGCCGTTCTTGAGCACGTTCTCCAGTCGGTTCAAGCCGGCCGGATACTGGTTGGCGGTCTTGGCCAGGATGTTGATGGTCTCGAAGCGGCGGTCTTCGGAGATGTTGCTGCCGGAGCGGTCGAGGATCGTCATCGCGGTCTGGGTCGCGTTGCGGACCTGCGGATAATCGATGTGCGAGTGGATCCAGCGCTTGCCTTCCTCGGAGCCGGCCCAGGCGTTGATGCTGTCGCGCACGCCCGGTTCGATGAAGCTGATGGTGTCGCGGCGGCTGCCGTCGCGACGCTGGCCGCCGTCGCCGTGGGTCAGCAGGTCGGCGCGCAGTTGCCGCGTATCGCTGGGGAAGTCCAGGCCGTTGCGGCGGGCGTAATCCGAGGCCTGGGCGATGATGCCGTCGACGTAAGTGGTTTCGCCGGCGCGCAGCGGGCGATCGCGGGTCTCGCCCAGCGGCCAGGTGCCGCGCTTGCCTAGATCGACCTGGATCGTGCCGATGCTGTAGCCGCTGTCGGACGCCACCGCGCTGGCCTGGCCCCATTCGCTGCGGTCGACGCCGGCGACCGACAGCCGGTACGAGGCCGAGCCGCCTTCGGTGCCGCGTCCCACGGTGAAGTACACCGCGCCGGCGACGGTATCCAGGTTGCGGGTATCGATGTTCGTCATGATTCGATCCTTGAGTTCGGACGAGCGGCAGAAAGCGTGCCGACGGGAAGTGGGTGGCTCAGAGCTTGCTCAGTTCCAGATACTTCTCCAGCCGGTCGGCGCGCTCGCTGATGCTGAGCGCCTCCGACTCGACCGATTGCAGATCGCCCATCGTGCCGAGCGGCTCGAATACCGAGGTTTCGAACGCGCCGTCCTTCTGCTGCAGCTGCAGCCAGGCGCGCTGCGCTTCGACGATCTGCTCGCGGCGCATGCCCTGCAGGCTGCCGATGAGTTCCTTGTAGACCCGGTTCAAGCGCGCGTCCTGGCGGGCGCGCTCGGCGCTGAGGCATTCGGCGCGCGGAATCTGCTGCGAACCGGCGCGGTCCATGCAGGCGGCGAAGGTGGCGCTGAGCCCCTTGGGCGTCGCCGGCTCGTCCGCGCGCGGCGCGGGCGCATTGGCCGGCGCGTCGACCGGCGTGCGCGCCGCGGCGGGCGCCTCGCCCGGGAAGGCCTTGCCGAAGGCCGGATCGACGATCTTGACCAGGGTCCAGCAACGGTCGCGGCGGAAGGTGTAGGTCAGCTGCGCGTCGGTGTCGGGCACTTCCAGCGCGATCACCGCGCGCTCGGGGCCTGCGGAAATCTCGCGATAGTGCAGCCCTTCCTTGGCCTGCTGCGCGCGGTTGGGCATGACCGGGAAATTCAGGCGCGCGCGCGGCAGGCGCTCGACCGATTCGGCCGGCTCGGGCTGGGCGGCGTAGTCGACGAAGGCGGTGTCCACCTCTTCGGCGGTGAAGGCCTTTTGCAGCGCCGGATCTTCGGCGAACGCGGCGACGAACCCCTTGAGATCCTGCGCGGGACAGGCGACCTGCGCGCCGTTACCAGCCGTCGGTGCGGCTGCCGCCGCGGTCGCGGGCTTGGAGCTGTCGCAAGCCGCCAGCGAGAACAGCGCCGTCGCGGCGAGGGCCAGCAACAGCGGCTGGGGACGGCAGGAACGGCGGGAATTCATGAGCGGCGGTCACCTGGAAGAAGACCGGACGCCGATGGGATTTCACCGGGACGTCCTGGTCCGGAGCAAAAAACGCGATCAGAGCGGAATATCCGGGGTTGCCGGGCGATTTGCAATCGAGATCGGACGGTCGGAAGGGCGGTTCGGCGACCCGGGCGCGGGGACGGCCGGAGCACGTGCGCACCGCCTGCGGCCGGCTGGGTTCGCCCCGGATACGACCGGGTTCGGCCGGACCGTCCCGCAGCGCCTTAGAATTCGCGAACACGCTATCGGCCGCGCTGCCGTGCGTTCGTTTCCCGGCTGATGAAGGCCTCAAGGATGAAGACCAGCACGACGATAGGCCTCGCAGTCACCGCCCTGGTGGCGATGATCGTCCTGGCCGTGGCGGCCCGGTCGGAACGCGACACGCCGCAGGGCCCCGCCACGGCCCAGGGCGGCCGGGTCGTGGATTGTCGAAAGCCGGTCGGCCGCCTTTCCACGAACTCGGGCTCGCGCTGCCTCATCCGCCTGGACGACGGGTCGAACGTGGAGTTGTGGTCGTCGCAGCGGTACGAAGCCGGCTATCGCGTAGAGGTCGAGGTCCGGCAGCGAGAGCACAGCGGCGAGCTCGTCTATCAGCTGGGCGGGCAATAGGCCGGCGCGGCCGCACGGCGCGCTTCACGGCAGAACGTCGGGGCTGGGTGCGGACGCCTCACGCGCAGGCAGGCGTCGCACGCGACCAATCGCACAGGCCGCGAGCGGCCGAGGACTAAGGTCCCGGCAAGACGCGTATTCGTAACGGGATGAAAGCCGGCGCGAGGGATGGAGGCAAACCACACTCCATCCAGGCCGATGATCGCAATCGAATGGTCGGGACGGCCGGATTTGAACCGACGACCCTCTGCCCCCCAGGCAGTCCGCGGGTCGCGCCTAACCGTATGATCGGGAAGGAAACGAGGCCGTTTTTGGGCCTCGCCGAAACGCTCAATCCGCGCGAGCGCGATCAATAGCTTACGACGCGATAGGGTGGCAGCCCTGCCCGCCTAGCGCCCGTGCTTCATCCGCTCCAGCACGTACCGCGGTGCAACCGCAGGGTGGCGATCGCCGGTCGGCATCTCGCGCACGATCTGGCGCTCGTACTTGGTCACCCATCCCGCAATCCAGCGGACGGCCTCGGCCTCGCGCTCGAAGTTGTGCCAGGACGCTACCTTGATCATCCGGCGATACATGCCGGTGTAAGCCTCCCAGCCGCCGCGCTTGCGCGGCAGTGCAGCCGCGACCCAGCGCTCGCGCCGATACACGATGATGTGGGCCTCGCGAAAATCGGTGTGCGCCGAGTTCGCCCATTCGAAGCGGTCCGGCAAGGTGTAGGGCTGACGCAGCGCGGGGTCCATGCCGGGCATCGTAGGCGCGCCCGTCGCCCAGAGTGAGACTGGCGGCGCGCCGGCGCTGAACGCTTCAGGGCATCTTGCCGACGATCCAGCTTTCCCAGTTGTCGATCCAGTCTTGAGCCGTGACTGGTGCGCCGGCCACCAGGATCGAGTAGACCCGCCCCTTGAATCGGTCGCCGCCACCGTCGACCTGGGCCCCCAACGAGCTCGGGTTGCTGTTCGGGTAGGTGATCGGCACCGCGCCAGTGCTGCCCGTGCTGTACGTCGCGCGATTGATCCGCACGAAGTTCCGCGCTTGGTTGCTGGCCGCAGCATTCCAGAAGCTCGCGTAGCCGATCGTGACCGCAACATCGTTCCCCGCCGCCGCCGCGGCCGGATTATTGTCGAACCGGGTGCCGTTGCTGTGGAACGAGATCGTGAACCCGCTGGTGTTTCGCGTCTGCAACGACCACCGATAGAACGGGGACACGTGGGTCGCGGCCTGGCCGTGGCCGATGACCGTCCCGAAATCGGTCCCGCCCGCGATGCAGCGGATTCCGGCGAAAACGGCGACGTTCGCCAACGCCAGCATCCCGGTGGCGCCGACCATCCAGTCGTTCACGCCGTCGAACTCCAACCAGGACTTGCCGCCCAAGGTTCGGTAGGTCGGCCGGTTCGCCGCGGTCGCCTGCGTCCAGTGTCGGCCGTTCCCTGATTTGTCGTTCCAGCGCGCGACGCTCTGGCCGTCCGCGGTAACCGGCACAGTGCCCGCGGTGTCCTGGAACAGCGTCGTGAGGTCGTCGGCGTCGTACCAGCCCGCCGGGTTGTAGGCGGCCGGGCCTGGACCGCCGGCGGCCAGCAGCAGGCCGCGGTGCCCCACTCGGCCGCTCATGCGAACCCCTTCGCGAGGGTGGCCTGCCAGGTCGTGCCCTGATCGAAGGTCGAGATCGCCAGCAGGTCCACCGCGCCGGAGGCGGTCGAGATGGCAGGCACCACACCGGCCGCCCACTTGAACGACGAAGGCCACGCCAGCGTGCGCGCCGTCGAGTCCTGCGTGATCTTGACCATGATCGAGGCCCCCTTGCCGACGGCCGGCAGGTTCGAGAAGGTCAGGGCGGTGACGTTGCCGGTCAGCGCCAGCGTGAAGTAGTCGCCGAGCGCGATGTCGACGGCGACGGATCCGCTGGTGCCGAGCGCGCTGACGGCGTCGCGCGTCGAGCCGCTGCCGCTGCTGAAGACCTGCCAGGCGGCGCCGTCGAAGTAGCGGTAGGTGTGCGCGGCCAGGTCGCGGACCATCCAGCCCTCGCCCGGCACCAGGTGCTGCCAGACGTTCGCCGCGGTGCACAGCGCGATCGTGTTCGCCTGGCCGGCCCACAAGCCGGTTGGCACCGTGCCGACGATCCAGACCTTGCCGACGTCCGTCAGCGTCGTGGTCGGCGGCGTGTTGGTCAGCGCCACGGCGCCGGCCTGGCACAGCGCGGCGATTATCTGCAGGGAGCGGTTGATCGGGTCTTCGATCTCAGCGGCGCCCTGGGGCACGAAGGTGAGGGGCAGGGTCATATCGAGATAGCCTCGCTGGCAGGGCCGGCGCCGGTGATGGCGTTCAGGCCGCTTACGGTGATGGTGATCGGGCGTGTCATCGCGACGCCGCCGACGAGCTTGTCCGACAGCGTCAGAACGTCATGGGTCGCGATGACGCCGCCGCTGTTCGTGTACGTGACGCGGTAACCGCGGAAGTGCTGGGAGTGCACAGAACGCCGCGTGGAGCCCAGCCGGCGCCGGCCAACCCAGTCCACGGCGATGTCACTGCCGCTGATCTGCGCGCGCACGCCGCGCGGCGCCCACTCGGTCTGCGACCGCCCCGGCGAGAAGGTGAAGGGCTGCCAGGTGTAGGCGTCGGCGGAAGTGCCGTTCGAGACCGCCTTGAACAGGATGGTCTGGCCGAGCAGCCAGGTCTGCGCCTGCACGAAGACCACCGACTCGTCGAACAGCACGAACCGCGCGCCCGCGGCGTGTGCCGCCGGCGCGGTGCCGTACTTGCCGCGCAGCAGCCCGCCGAGGCGGTAGAGGTTGTCGCCCAGCGCCGTCACCGTCTCGTACTGGATGACCTCGTCGCCGAGGAACGCCCGGTTCTGGAACTGCAGGAGCTGCAGGTAGTCCACCGACGCCGGCGCTTCGGGCAGGTACACGGTCAGGGTCTGCTCGGCACGGTAGTTCGGGACCGTGGCGGCCAGCGACGTCATGGTGTGCCCGATCACGGCGGGGTCGACGATCTCGGCCACCACTGTGCTCGTCGCGCCGCCGTCGGTGCTCATCAGGATCGAGCAGCCCGCCCATCCGGCAAGGGAGCCACGCGCGGCCAGGTACAGGCCAAGCGCGTCGTCCTGGTCCCGCATCACCGGCCCGTTGATCGGCTCGAAGGTGGTTGGGCCGATCAGGCCCGGCGCGGTCAGAACCGGCGGCTTCGGGGACACGCCGACGGCGTTGGAGCCGTAGGCCGACTGCGAGTCCTTCGCCAGCTGCTCAAGCTTGATCCCGGAGTCCTCCTGGTCTTCCATGATACGGACGCGGTGAACCTTCCCCTTCTTGTCGGTCAGGAAACCGACGTCGGTCGGGGTCAGGTACGAGAAGCGGTACGGCAGGCTTAGCTCGAACTTCTCGGTTTCGCCCCACGCCACCTTCATCCGCTTCTCCGCGAGCCGCGCCGCATCGTCCGAGGTCATAGCCACCGGGATCTCGACGCCCGATTCGCCCTTCGCCTCGACCGTCACCACGGTGCGCTCGGCCGCCTGCGTCGACGGCGCGAAGCCGGCGGCAGGGTCGACGTAGGAGACCGTCACCTTGCGCAGCAGCTCCGCTTCCTGGATGCGCTCTTGCTCGATCGTCGGCCCGTCGCGCTCGACCAGGTCATCCGCATTAAGCGCGAACACCGCGCCGCCGCCCCGCTTGACGAAACGCAGCTTCGCATCCCATTCGGCCGGGTCGAAGAAATAGGCCTGGCTCAGCGGTGTGATGAACGCATCGGCGCCGCCGACTGTGGCCACCACGTAGCCGTCGAGCAGGTCGGTCAACTGCGCGACGTCGATCTGCGCGCTGCCGAGCCCGCACCGCAAGCACAGGTCCGATACGACCTCGCTGAGCGGCACGCGGTGCCGATCAATCGTCTCGACAGGCTCGGCCACGCCCGCGAATGCGCTGGGCACGAAGGCCGGGTAATCGACGTTGTACGTCCATCCCGCCGGCACCGCGCCGGCTACGACCGCCGCTGCGTAGGCGTTCGTCCAGAAGGCCGCATTGTTGTAGTTCGGGTCCGTGCTCTCGACGATGGGACCCGTCTCGAATCGGGTGTATTGACCATCGGTCACAGATGGCGTCGCGATGACCTTGAACGTGCCGGCCTCTTCCGTGTAGGTCCGCACCGGCTCGACCGTCCCGTCGGGCAGCACGTAGTACCCCGGCGCGTCCGGGATCAGGACGCCATTGTCGGGCGGGCTTCGCGGCGCGATCCGCTTCCTTCGAACGCGAACGAACAGTGGGAACAACGCGTAGACGCCGTAGGTGCAGGTCTCCGAAAGCACCCACGGCAGCCCCGGGCTACTCAGCATCTGCTTCGCGTAGATGCCCTGTCGGTTCTGCGCCGACTTGGTGAGGCTGGTCGTCGGACACCACGAGAATCCGATAACGCCGTTACTGAAGTTGTCGGCCTGGAAGTCGTTATAGACGAGCACCAGCGATTCGGAATTCACCACGCTGGGCTGCGAGTTGAAGTTGCTCACCCCCGTCGGGCTAACGTCCAGGCCCAGGCCGATGAAGAATCCGGCCGGCGACGTGAACGAGTAGCCGAGGTAGATCGGGTTTCGGCTGTCCGAGCGGAACAGGTCGAGCGCCTCTTCCAGGCTGTTGCAATCCACGCCTGAAGAGTGCAGGTAACTGTAATGCGTGTAGGTGTACTGGGTGACATCGTCGCCCAGCGGCCAGTCGCGATCCACGAACTCCGAGAGCCTGCCCGGCGCGATCACCTGCACGACCTCGTCGTCCAGATCGCCGGCCATCACCACGGTGAATTCGTACTGCGGGACCGCGCCGCGGAAGTCGGTCAGGTCGTCGTCCTTGACGACGATGTAGGCCAGGCCGCGGAACGGCGACACGTTGCCGGCGCCGACGCTGGACTCGATCGTCGGATCGGGCATCTGCGCCTCGTCGCCCTTGTAAATCGTGCACTTGCGCAGGAACTTCGCCGACTGGCTCAGCAGCGTGGAGGGGTCGCCGGTGTACTCGCCCGCGGCGTTGGCGCTGACCTCGTAGACGACTTTGCCGTTGCGCTTGATCGTCTTGATCGCCTTGATCGGTCCCTCGCAAATGCCGATGGCGTAGTCGCGCAGATATTGATAGGTGATCGTCTGCGGGCCGCCCTTGCCGCCGCTTTTCTTCCTCCGCTCGCGCAGGTCGCTAGACCAGATGATGTTCCCTTTGTTCGCGAACGTGCCGTAGCCAAAGGGGATGGGTATGCCGACCGTGCTCGTCTGCGTCTGCGCATCGGTGAGTCGCGGCCCATAGACCTTGTCGGGATCGACGTAGCCGCCAATGATCGAGCCGATCATGAAGCCGAGTTGGGGCGCGCCGAAGAACGCGCCGATGATGCCGCCGGCAATGCCGCCTACAGTCGAGCCGCTCATGGACGCCAAGCCCCTTTGATGCGACGCGCCCACTTCGCGTCGATCCGATGTTCGATCACCTCGCCCAGCGACTCGTCCGTGTGGATCAGCGAGACGCCGCCATGCACGTAGTCGCCGACGATGGCGACGTGGCGCACCGCGCCGGCGAAGTCGATCGCGACGACGTCGCCGGGCTGCAGGTCGTCGAGCGCGATCGCCGGGCCGAACTCGTCGACCAGGCGCGCCTCGAGCAGCCCGCGGTGCGGGTCGCGGCCGTAGCTGGTGACGTCGTCGACGGCGCGGCCACAGTCCTTCAGCGCCAGCACCAGCAGCCCAACGCAATCAAGGCCGCTACCGGAGCGGCCTTGATGCAGGAACGGGGATCGGAGATAGGCGCGCGCCGCCTCGTGCAATCCGGTCATGTGCCGCTCCTGTCGATGTTGGCTCCCGGGGTCTGGACGGATGCGGCGTCGGCGACCGGCGTCAGGTGCTCGCTCCGGTTGTTCAACGTGTTGTTGTGCCTCGTCTTGCACATGGCGAAGGTCTTGTCGCAGTCCTGGCGCACGCGGTAGGTGTCGCCGGCCTCGATGGGGTACGGCGTCGGCAGCAGCAGCTCGAACTGATCGGCGGCGAACGCGACCACCTCGACCTGCGCGCCGGCGTTCTGCCCGGTCAGCCACTCGACGACGCCGGGCTTGTAGAAGCCGTCCGGTTCACCGCGGCCGCTGTCGCTGAACAACCGATCCGGCTCTGCGCCCACCGCGGTCACGGTGCCCGGCGACCAGACGATGTCCTTGTTGCAGGGCTTGCGCTCGGTGATGCTCGCGCCCGGCGTTCCGATGGGCTTGGAACCGAACCGCGCGCGGCACGTCAGCGAGTAGAGCTGGGCGAGCGGTTGCTTCAGCTGCTGGCTGAGGCTGCGGAACTCCGTCACCCATCCGGTATCGCTGTACTTGGACTCGCCCAGCGTGCCGGCGGCGACGATCTCGTGTCCCTGGCTCAGGTCCATGAAGTTCACGCGGTAGACCCAGACGCGCGCGAAGTCGAACAGGCCGGCGCGGATGCGCGCCTCGCTGATGCCGGTGTCCGAGTACCAGCCCTGCAGGTCGGTGTTGTCGACGCCGAGGTCTGCCGTGGCTTGCAGGCGCTGCGGCGTGAAGCCCTGGTCGGCGCGATAGACGAGATCGCCGCCGCCGTCGTCGTGCGTCACGTCGGCGTCCAGCGTGGTGAACCCAAAGACGGTGCCATCCTTGCACACGACCTTCATCAGGAACGTCCACGACGTGGTGTCCTGCGCGAGGTGATTGCGCAGCGCGAGAGGAATCGACTTCATTGGGGCTCCAGAAAGCAGAAGCCCCGCACTGGGCGGGGCTTCGTTGGGTGCTGCTCAGATTTTTCGCTCGGGTGGTGTTGCGATCTCACATTGGCCAGTTGCGATTATCTCTTTCGGCTTCCCGTTCTGAAGTATCGACCACATGGTCCACACACTCCGATAGGAAAGATTCGTCCTATCGATGACGTACTTCTGCGTCATCGTCGAGCCGCCGAACCTGATGTCGCGCTGGTATGTGATCTCACTGCTAGTAAACCCCGCCTTGTCGTACACAGGGTGATCCGAATGCACAACGCGCCCGATTTCTTCATCGACCGTAACGTCGAAGGGCGGATCGCTGGAATCCGTCTTGCACTTCAAGTAGACCGGTTTCGCCACCGCGCTAAGCGGCAGTGCGAGCGCTAGGCCTACCAGGATGACGCGCCTGAAATCCATATCCGAACCTCTCGACCGTGTGGAGCACGGATTGTGCACCCGGCCCGGCTTCGGTTCCAGCCAGCCGGTCAGCGCCGAACCTCGATCAGCGTGACGTCGGCGGTGCGCGCGTTCGGAGCGCCGATGGCGAAAGCGTTGTAGTCCGAGTCGAAGCGGACCCAGACGTCGAACTCGCCGCCCCAGTTATAGGCGCCGGCGACCCAGGGCGCTGCGGGCGTGAACAGTCCGGTCTGCAGATCCAGCGAGCCAGAAACCGCGACGCCATCCCGCCGCACCACGGCCGAGACCGGCGCCTGAATCGGGCGCGTGGTGGCCTGCGCGCCGAGCGCATAGGTCTTGACCAGTTGCACCGGGTTGGACGTGCCGATCGCCGGCGCAAGCGGCTCAGCCTTCGCCGCGTAGTCGTTCCAGTCCTTGAACCGGAACGCGTGCAGGCGGCCGCGCGCGGCGTGGAACGCGGCCAGAATCTCCTCCTGCGCCTCAACGCTCAGGTTGAGGTACTCGGCTGAGTACTTGTGCCGCGGATAGAGCCACCGCTGGTTGCGCTGCTCGCGACCGTTGTCGAGGGTGATGATCTCGGTCAGGTACTCCGGGCCGCCGCTGAAGCCGTACGCGACGCACTTCGACAACCTGGTCGGTATATAGGCCATCAGCGATTCCTCCCCGCTTGGCGGCGCAGTTGCAAGGCAAGGTCGGTCTGCGACTGCTGCATGGTCTGCCGGCCCGGAAGACCGTTGTAATGCTGGCTGTTGTTGACGATCACCGGCGCGCGCCCGCCGCCGCCCAACGCTGTGCGGGTCATGTCCGCCGGCAGCACGGCGCCGGCCGTGCGCGGCACGAACATCTCCGGGCCGTGTTCCCCGACCAGGTAGGCGCGGTCCGGCATGGTCTGGCCGCCGCCAGCGAAGGCGCCCCCGAACAGCCAGCCCGTGTTGTTGCCGAACAGCGAGCCGAACGCCGACGACGGCGCCGAAGACTTGCCTCCGCCGAACAGGGACGACAGCCATCCGCCTCCACCACCACCGCCGCTCTTGCCGCCACCGAAGAACCCGCCGAGTAGGTTGCTCAGCGAACCACCCGACGAACCGCCCGAGCTGCTGCCGTTCTGGCCGAACAACTGCTCGATCAGGTTGTCCGCCGCCAAGTCGAACAGCTTATCCGCGAACCGGTCCACGGCATTTCCGAGCGCATCCCAAGCGTTCTCGCCCGCCTTGAGGTCGTGCAGGAAGCCGCGCGCGGAATCGCGCAGGCCATCCATCGCAGAGATCTGGTCGTCGACGACGGCCCGCTGGGATTGGTATGCGGCCAGCGCGTCGAGCGCGGCCTTGCCATACTCCGTCGAAGCATCGGCGCCGAGGTGGCGCGCAGCGTTCAACAGCTCTTGCTGCTCGCGTGTCTTGCCGAGTAGCTCTATCTCGAAGAGCGTATCGCGCCGGAACTGGATCGAAGCTTCGTTCCTCTTGTCCCACAGAACAGTCAACCTTTCCGTGTAAAGGGTGACGTCAATCTTCTGTTCTTTCAAAAGCTTGTTGAGCTCTCGTTCGCGCTCTGTGTACTCGGCCAGCGCAGGGGAAAGACTGGCATCGAGCTGAGCTGCCATCGCAGCCGTCGCGGCCGAGAACTCATTCTTGTACTCGGTGAGCTCTTTGGTCTTGATGCTCTCGGCCAGGCCGGTCATCGCCTTCTTGAACTCGTCGATCTTCGCCGTCGGCACGCCGTCCGCCGCGAACTTCTCGGCCTTACTAGTGATCTCGTCAAGGCGCTTGTTGTAGGCGTCGAGGATCGGATTCCCGGTGCCGTCGAGTTCGGTCTGCCAGTCGCGCTGCGCGCGCGTCATCTCGCGAATGGCCTTCTCGACCTTCTCGGCCTGCTTCTCCGCGTCGGTCTTGCCGGTCTTGCCGCCACCGGCGCCCGTGGCAAGCGCGGCCTGCAGGCGCTTCTCCAGCGCATCTGCGCCGGCGCGCGCCTTGACCTCGGCCTCCGACCGGGCGAAGAAGTTCGCCGGCGCGGCGCCGCCGGGGGTCGCGAAGTTGATCGGGATGCTGGGCGCCTTGGGCGCCGCCGCCGGCGCCGGGCCGGCCAGCTGCCGCATGATGCCATCGCGCGCCGCGCCAAGGCCGCCGGAGAACCTGTTCCAGTCGAAGCTGAACAACCCGCGCGCGGCGACGTTGAGCCCGTACAGCGTCTCGCTGATGCCCTCGATCTTGTTGCCGATCACGTCCAGCACGGTGCCGAACACCTTGGCCGTGCCGGCGACGAACTCGAAGGCGTTGCCGATGTCGTGCGCGATCTCGGCCGTCCGGTCGCCGTCGCGTACGAACGCCAGCGTCTTGTCCAGCAGCGCGTCGAGGTTCGGCAGCAGCTCGGCGCTGAGCCGGGTCGTGAAGCCGGTCAGCGCCCCCTTGAGCTGGTCGACCTTGTCGTTGAACGCCGCCGCGGCCGCGGCCTGCTCGGGCGAGATGATGATGCCCAGCTTCGCGGCGTCCTCGACCAGCTTGTTGATGCCGGCGCTACCGCGGCTCAGGAACTCCAGCAGTTCGGTGCCGCTCTTGCCGAAGACCTCCATCGCCAGGGCGGACTTCAGGGTCTGGTTCTGGATCGCGGCGAACTTGTCGGCGAGGTCCGGCAGCACGGCCTCGACGTCGCGGAGCTTCCCGCCGGCGTCGACGACGTCCACGCCCAGGGCCTTGAACAGGTTCGCCGCCGAGCTCTTGGGATCCAGCGCCGCCGACATCGTCTTAGACAGCTTGCCCAGCGACTTGTCCAGCGTCTCCAGGTCGGTACCCGACAGCTTCGCGGCGTAGGCCCAGCCGGATAGCTTCTCGGTCGATATGTCCAGCTTTGCCGACAGCTCGTCGAGGCGATCTGCCTGTTTGATCGCGTCGCCGACAGCGCGCACGCCCGCGTCGATCGACAGGAAGGCCGCGCCCCAGCCGGCCACCGTCTGCGCGACGCCCGAGCCGATGTTGCGCCCGAAGTTGTAGGCGGCCTTCTCCAGGTCGCGCAGCTGCTTCTCGGCGCGCTTCGAGTCGGTGAAAAACGACCCGGTGCGCATCAGCAGATCGACGACGATGCTACCTGCGGTTGCCATTGGTCAGTGCCTCGTCGGTGGGGTGAGCCCGAACGCGCGCAGCGTTCGCGCGTCGGGGTCGGAGAATCCGGGCGGGATCGGCGGCGGTTCCAGCCAGTCGAGCTTTGGTTCGATCTCGCCGCCGCCGGCCGCGCGCGCGATCAGCGCCGCGGGGCGGTGGAAACGGTGAAGGTCGTCGAACGGGTGCAGGCGGAAGTAGGCACGCCAGGCTTCGAACTCAGCTTGCGTCATGCACGCTTGCCACTCGGCCACCGTGCGGCCGCCGAGCGCGAGGGCGAGGGTGTACCAGAACCACTCCTCGCCCCTGGCGGCTAGTCGTTTCCCTGCTCGGCCTGGGCGCCGGCGGTGACGCCGTTGACCTCAAGCAGCGCGACCAGCAGGGCATTCATCGGCTCGCCCTTCAGCCGCTTGGCCATCTTGAGTGGCAGCGCCGGGCTGCCGTCGGGATTGCAGATGCCAGCGACGAGAAGCATCGGAAGGGCATCGAATCGGGTCTGCTCGTCCTCGGACTGTTCGCGATGGCGCCAGAGCCGGAACTCGATGGCCGGCAGTTCCTTGAAGTGCATCGTGTGCACGCTGCCGTCGGGCAGGGTGATGTCGCGCGCGTGCGCGGCGGTGGAAGCGAAACAGGATTCGGGCAGAGACATTGCGGCTCCAGAAATGAGCGAGGCCGGCGGGGACGTGGGTCCACGCCGGCCTCAGGTGGTTGTGTTTGAGCGCCCGATCAGGTCGGGATCGGGCCGTTCCAGTGCGGCCGCACCGCGCCGCTGCGCTGCAGCGTCAGGGTGCCGCGGACGATCTCGTTCGTGGCCACGTCGATCGCGACGTCGGAGACGAACGCGTCGAAGCCGATCGTCGTGCGCAGCGGAGCGGCCGGCGGGATCATCTTGTCGTCGCTGTCGAGCGTCGGCACCGCCGAGCCGTCGCTGAAGCCGACCATCCACTCGATCACGTCGCCCGACTCCTTCAGGTCGAACAGGATCTGATGCGAGGCGTTCGAGGGGATGAAGTTGAACGGCACCGAGATCTGACCCGGGTTGCCGAGGCCGCCCTTGTAGGTCTTGTCGACGGTGTTGTCGAGGCAGGTGTCTTCGAGCTGATCGCGCGCGCCGGCGTTGACGCCGGTGATGCCGGTGGGGCATGCGAGCTTCAGAACCGCGGCGACGCTGGACGACAGCGCGTCGACGAAGAACAGTTCCGAGCCCTGAGTCCTGAGCGTTCCGGTGGTCATTGCAGTTTCCTCTAGGCGAAAAAAAGGCCCCTTTCGGGGCCCGGTTGGTGATTGGCTGGGGTCAGCGCTGGGTGATGAAGTCGGCCTCGATGCCGACGCGGTACAGCCGGGTATCGGGTTCGCGCTGGTTCACGCGGACGCGGTTGCAGATCAGCCGCGCGTCGAGAGCGTCGCGCACCGCCAGCGCCAGCGCCTCGACGCCGGCGTCGGTCGTATGCCAGCAGTTGATGTCGACGGTGGTGAAGTCCGACGGCGGCGCGTCGCTCAGGTTGTCGTGAGGGTTGCCGATCACGATCGACCACGTGATGTACGGGCGGCGCTCGTCCTGCGCGATATCGCCATGCCGGGCGATGCGTTCGCCGACGATGGCGATCACCGCCCCCGTTTGCAGCACCTGGAAGACGGGCGGGAACATCAGCGGCCGCTCCGGTTCTGGGCGGCGAGCTGCGTCACCGTCTTGTCGATGCGGCGCAGCAGGTCCTCGGTGACGACCTCGATCACCTGGCCGCCAACCTGTTGCACGGCCGGCCGCAGCCACGGCGTCGGCGGCTGGTGCGAGGATCCGTACTCCAGCAGGTTCGCCGTCATCAGCGTCGACGTCGGGAACCCATCGGCGTTGGTGAACGTGCCCTTTTTCACCCGGACCAGGTAGCGCTCGCCGTTGCCGCCGTTGATGGCCTTGCCGCGGCTGGCGATGACGGATTTCTCGGTCATGCCGGTGGTGCGCGCGCCGCCCTCGGCGATCGACTGGCGCAGGTTCTGGCGCGCTTGGTCGCGCAGCTTGCGCGCGCCCTTGGCCAGGGCCAGCTTCACCGGCCCGCCGCGCTTGCTGACGATCTCGGCCGGCAAGGCCTGCAGCGTCCTCAGAACGCCATCCATCCCAGTCAGCTTGGTGTCGACCTTCATGCGAACCTCCTACTGCCCGTCGTTCACGCCGGCGACTACGACGAACCGGTACTCGCGCCGGCCGGTGGCGTCCGTGTCCGGATCCGCCTTGATGTTGAAGACGCGGCCGTCCCAGCGGACGCGCCACGACGCTTTGATCCCGCCGGGGAACCAGCGGCACGTGATGCGCGCGGCGACGTCGGACTGCATCTGTCCGGACTGCAGGAACTCGCGGCCGGGACCCGTCAGCACTTCGGCCGGCACGTCAACCAGCGGCTCCCCGGTCGGCAGCGTGGCGACGACCCAGGCGACGACCTGCACGCCGTTCGCGTCTCGCGACACGACCTGCTCGTCGAAGGTGATGGCGTGGCGCAGCCGAGGCGCAAGGGTGCTCATCAGACCCCCAGGAACGCGCGATAGGGGAACAGCTTCATCTCGGCCGCCTGCCGATAGCCGGTCACCTCGTCCGGGTCCGTCGCTTCGAACGAGGCTTTGGCCAGCAGCAGCACCGCCTCGACCACGTCCGGCGCCACCGGGTCGCTCTCGCTCGGCACCTCCTCGCTGCTGCTACTGCTGCTCGGGTACTCCAGCGGCAGCGTCGGCAGCTGAGTCCGGTTCATGAAGCGCATCGCCTCCTGCTCGGCGCCGTCGAGGGCCTGCTGCAGGTCAGCGTCGGTATGCGTGCCGAACACGCGCAAGCGCGCCTTGGCCACGCTCAGATCGATCACGCTCACGTCAACAAGCTCTCCAGGGTTGCGCGCGGGAAGACGGTCAGGGCCGTCTCCCGCGACGCGTTGATGACTTCGACCCCGCGCAGCTGCGGGATCAGACGTTGGAACTGCGCCGGCCAGCGGGCGATGCTGCCGGCGTTGGCCAGCCCTTCCGGGTGGTCGCCGTGCCAGTGGGCTTGGCCGCCCGTGCGCTGGCAGTCGTAGCCCAGCAGGATCACGCGCCGCGCGCCCCAATGCGCCGCCAGCGCGATCGCACCGGCGCCGCTGTTGTGGTTGTGGTTGAAGCGCTCTTGGCGCACGCCGTGGATCTGGTGCGGCGCGACGAGCTCGCCAGCGAACCCGGCGCAATCGGCCAGGTGCCGATCCCACCACTGGCGATCCATCGCGTAGAGCACGTCCGCCCACGGCGCGAGGCGGAACGTGGTGTTGGTGACGATTACTCCGCGGCCGCCTTCTTGCTGCCGGTCGTCTTCTTCGCGGCCTTCTTCGCCGCCTTGCTGGGAGCGGCCGCCGACGCGGTCTCGGTGTCGGCCGCGGTCTCGCCAGGCTCGAACGGCGGCGACGTCGGCGGCGCAGAGGCTTGGGCCGCTGGCGAGGCAGACGACGGTTCGCCAGCGGCCGCGGAAGGGGGCGCCGAGACGGGATCCGGTTCCACCGGCTTGTGGCGCACCACCTTGGTTGCGTACTCGACGAGGCCGAGCATGCGCAGGCGCTCGCCCTCCTTTTCGGTCACGGGCACGCGGGCGCCCTTCTCGATCTGGCCCAGGCGGTCGTGGGGAAAGTTCTTGATCGCGGTGAATTCCATAGCGAACGGGCGGGGGTTGTTGGCCCCCGCCCTCTCCGGTTGCGTCGAGGTTCGGCTCGCGGCCGATTACGACGAGGTGAACACGCCGCCGAGGATGGCCGACGGCATCGTGATCTCGAGCGCCATGCGCATTTCGGCGCGCAGCGTGACGAGGTTCTTGATGAAGTCGTCGTTGACGTAGCCGGCCTCGACGTCCACCGACTCGCGGTCCCAGATGGTCACGGCGCGGTTGAAGGCGCCGATGGCGAACTGACCGGCCGGCACCCACGGCGACGGCACGACCTGCACGTCGAACGGGTTGCGCGCGACGTTCAACCCCGGCACGCCGTAGAGGTAGCGGCCGTCCGCGTCCTTGGCCAGCTCCATCGCGCCCCAGTCGATCGGGTTGACGTAGACCTTGTCCGGGATCCAGCCGGCGGCCCACAGCTGCCACTTCGCGCGGCCGATCGCGTCGACCAGGTTGTCGCCGGGCGTCGGGGTGTAGACGGTGTAGTTGCCGCCGTCGAGGATGCCGCTCAGGTTCGGCGCCGTGCCGTTGCCGATGACGATCTGCTTGTCCGCACGCTCCAGCACGCCGTAGCGCAGACGGTTGTCGATGTACGCGGCGACCGCAGCGCTGTCGGACAACAAGTTCTTCGAGACCTTGATCCAGTGCGCGATCGTGCGCACGGGGAAATCGTAGGGCCCGAAGGTCAGGCTGGACTCGGGCTTCGTCGCGCCTTCGGCCACCTCGGCCGCGTTGTTCGTGAAGCCGGTCTCCCGGATGCCTTCGAGGCTGTTCGAGCTGATCGGCGCGTGCGGCAGCGAACCGTAGACCGTGAGCGGAACCGCCGGACCGCCGACGATATCGGGGCGCTGCATCGGAAGGACGTTGGTGGCGTCCGACAGCAAGGTGTTCTTGACGGATACCTTGCAGCGCGCGTTCTCGTTGTCGCCGGCCATCGCCTTGAACTGCGCGCTGTTGGCGAACTGCTGGCCGAGCGAGGTCGGCGCGTCCTGCGCCGGCGCGCGCACGCCCTTCTGCTCGAGCTCGGTGAGGCGGTCGGCCATCGCCTTGCGCTCTTCGACGTTCTTCTCGAGGTCGGCCTTCAGCTGCGCGTTGACCTCGCCGACGTCCTTGATCTGCTTCTCGTACTCGAGCGCCTGGGCCGCCATCTTGGTTTCCAGGGACTTGATGCCGTCCTCGACGGCCTTCTTGATTTCTTCGGACATTGCGTGCTCCAGAAATGGAAACGCCGCCTTTCGGCGGCGGGGGCTTGGGGTGATCCCCGCGGTTACGGGGCGAGCTGGAACAGGCGCCGGATGTCCTGGGCCTGCTGCTGTTCGGCGTCGCGCTCACCGCGAGCCAGGGCCTTAACGCGAGCGACCAGCGCCGTCGCGTTTTCCCGGGAGAAGCCGCCAGCATCGCGCAGGAGGCATTCGATTTCTTTCAGCGATTCAGCCTGGTCGAGCGCGCTTTTCACCGCGCCGATGCGCGCGCCCAGGTCGGCCTGCTCTTCGACAACACTGATCTCGAACAGCTGAATTTCCTTGAGCTCGCGCCGGTCGTTGCCCAGTTCGCGAAATTGGATCGGGCGATAGCCGATGGACAGTCCATCCACGGCGCCGTGCTTCATCGAGGCGTATACGTCCTGCGCCGTGCTATGCCCCGGCGTCAGTTCGCCCTCGACGTAGAGTCCGATATCGTCCTCGCGCAGATCGAGCCACTTGCCGATGACATCGCCCCAGTGATTCCAGCGCAGGCGGATCGGTCGCTCGCGATTCTTCAGGGTCTTCTTGTAGGCGCCCGGCAAGACGGTATCGCCGTAGCTGTCGACGTTGTTGAAGGTCGAGGCGTACCCGGAGAAGAACCCCGGCCGGCTGTCGTCGAACTTCAGGGCGATGGACGGGAGGGCGATCTGTTTAGTTTCCACTCGGGCGTACCTCAATCGGGGTTTTCTGGCCAGCCTGGGCAATCGGGACCATCGTCCCGTTGACCAGCAGTTGATCGCCGCCCGCGACAGCGGGCCAGCCTTCGAACGCGCGGCATTGGTTCGGCGTGGCGAATCCGCCGTTGATCGCCTTGTTGTAGGCATCGAACCGGGCGAGCATGTCGGCGCGCAGCAGCGCGTCGAAGTCGAACTCGATCTCCCACCGCCGGCGCTCGCCCGCAGGCAGGAGATTGACGCGGGCCGACAGCTCGATGTTTTCCAGGATCGGCCGCAGCCCGAGCTTGTACCAGCCCTCGATGATCTGCTGGATGCCGGCGCCGAACGCGGTCGTGCTGGAGTTGTCGTTGATGAGCACCGACGGCGTGCCCATGAACCGCGCGATGTCCTCGACCTGATACTTGCGCGACTGCAGGAGCTCGATGTCTTCCGGCGACATCGAGACCTTCTCGTATTTCATGAACTTGTCGAGGACGATCAGGTTATCGTCGTTGCCTTCGGCGAGGTCCGCGAAGCTCGCCCGGATCTCGTTGCGCTGAGCGGAGTTCAACGCGCTGTCGACCATCAGCACTCCGGACGGCTTCGCGCCGTTGCGCATCACGCTCGCGACGCGCTCCTCGTTGGCCTGCGCGATGGCGATGCTGTTCGCGGCGTAGGCCAGCGGCGACAAGCCCACGATGCCGTTGCCGAACAGCTTGATGTGCCAGACCGATTCCTCGGACAAGGCGGTGATGCCTTCGCTGCTGGTGTAGAGATGAACGACCGATCCGTCGCTCAGCAGCCGGGTCTCGACCTGCGACGACATGATCGGCAGCAGCGACGCCACCTGTCCCGTGCCGTTGCGCGTGATGATCGCGTACGCGTTTCCCCACGTGACCAGGTTCAGCACCATCGTCAGGAAGAAGTCGACGCGGGTCTGGTAGCGGTTCGGCTTCAGCGCCAGCACGCCGAACAGCGGATGGTCGTCGCTCGGCGTGCGCTGCGTTCCGTTCACCTGGTAGAAGACCACTGGCAGGCTGGAAACCGTTTCCGCGATCAGCTTCACGCAGGCCCAGAAGGCCGAGACCTGCATCGCCGAATCGAAGTCAACCGCGCCGGCGGCCGCGGACGTGCGCCGGCCGGGGAACGGTAGCTGCAGCCCAGCCAAGCGCCGCAGCCCGCTACGAAACCAACCCCACGCCGCGGCCGCCCACGTCGGAATCCAAGTCATGCGCCATACCTCAGCCGCATCGGCACGAGGGCCGCGGCAATGTCGAATTTGTCCGGCGGCGCCGGGTTGAGTGCCATCAGCGTGACGGCGTTGAGCGTGGCTATCAGCGGGTCGATCTTTGCGGTCCCGCTGACGCGCTTGGTGATGTACACCGCGTTGCCGGCAGGCTCTGTCTTCGCGTTGCCGACGCACCACGCCATCAGCCGCGTTCCGCCATGCAGGAAGTCGCCTTTCGCCAGGTGTCGCTCCAGCGTCTTGATGGCGCCCATCATCTTCCAGCCCTGCGAGATGCCCACGACCTTCTCGGCTGGAATGCCGACCGCAGCGAGCGCGTCCAGCACGCTGCCGAGTCCAGCTTGGTCGACGCCGATCTTGTCGAGCAGGCCCGCTTCTTCGAAGCGCGCGGCGACCTCTGCAAGCGCCGCGGTGTCGTCGCCGACCTGCTCCACGATCGTGAGGTCGCCGTCGGCCGCGTAGTCCAGAAGCTGCGGCGCGATCTCCTTGCGCCGTTCGAAGACCGACGTGTGCGCCCATGCGTGCGCCCAGTGCAACCATTCGCCAGTGATCTTGTGGCGCCCCACCGCGGAGGCGCCGAGCAAGTCCTCCAGACCGCCGCCGTCGATCCCGAAGGTCGCTACCTCGGACCACTCGAGCAGGTAATCGAGCGTGACCTCGCGGCGCCCCTGCTGTTCCCAGAACTCGGCGCCGGCCCAGGTGCCCTGGTGGAGCGCGACGCCGATCTGCACGTTCAGGTGCTGCGATGCCCAGCTACGCAACTCGGCTTCGCTGGTGCCGGCCGCGTCGTTGAATTCCTCGACCATCCGGTCCAGCGTCATAGCCCGGCCGATGTTCGGGTTCAGCAATGGCCACAGCCGCGGATCCTTCCACTGCTGATCTTTCGATTGCTGAACATCCCGCGGGAACTCGAAGAGAACCGGCAGCAACTTGCCGATCCGCTTGCCGTCGCGGATGGCGCGCGCCTTCTTCAGCTCGTCGGCGAACACACCGACCGGCTGCTCGTCGCTCTGCGTGGTGATGAACCACAGGAAGGCTTCTGGATACGGCACCATTCCGCCGCGGATCTGGCGCAGCGCCTGTGCGGCCTTGGACTTCTTGGCGCACTCGTGCAACTCGTCGATCAGCGCGCCGCCGGACACCTTGACGCCGGTCAGCACGCCTGGATCAAAGGTCATGATCTCCAGCGATGACTTTGTCTCGCGGTGGATGATCGTCTTCAGGTGATGGCGGATGTGGAACTTCGCCGCCAGCACCGCGTCTAGCTCGATCGCGCCGGCGGCTGCATCGAACGCCATCTGCGCGGTGTCCTGCACCGGCGCCGTCATCAGGAACGTGGCGCGCGGCCGGCGATTGAGCAAGGTTGCCGTCACCATGCCCAGCGCGCCGAACGTCGTCTTGGCGTTCTTCTTCGGCACCAGCGCGAACAGATCGCGGATCTCTCGCTGTCCGCTCTGCGGATCGACCGACCCGAACATGCACCGCACCACCTGCTGGAACCACTCGCCGCCGGCATCCGACACCGTCGGTGTGCCGGGCACGTCCGCCAGGCGCAGCCGGCCGAAGATCGCCGCGGCGCGCTCGGCCTGCGGCGTCCACAGCGGCAAGTCGGCAATCGGTAGCCGGCCCGACTGAAGGCGCTCCCACCAGTCGGGGCACGACAGGTCCCAGGCCATTTACTGAGCCGCGCGCCCGATCGGAACCACCTTAGGGTCGAGCAGGTGCTCCCACTCGGTCCCCGTCTCCGCGCCGATGGCAGCCGCGTTCGCCTGCGCCTTCTTGCCCTCGGGCTTCGGCTCGGCCGCTTCCGGTTCCTGAGCGGCGCCGGGCGCCGGCTCGAACTCTGGCGCGTGCTGCAGGTAGAGGCGCGCCGCGGAGGTGTTTCCCTTCTTCACCGCAGTGCGGAACGCGACGGTGAGGACTTCCATGCGCTTCTCCGCGGCGCCGGTCGACAGCTCCAGTTCGTAGTGCTTGCGCAGCGTCGGCGCGCTGATGCCGAGCGCGTTGGCGATCTCTTCGTGCCGCATGCCGCCGCCGGCGGCAATGGCGACCTTCAGCCGGGACGCTTTGGTCGGCTGGTGCTCGGGGCGGGCCATGAATTCAACCGTTATTGGCGTCGAATGGCGCCCAAGCTGAATCGCCGGGGCGCGAAAAAAACCTGCGAATGGGAGGGCGGCCGGTGTCCGCCTCGAAGCCCCAGAGCTTTTGGACTCCCCCCTGGGTGAGATATCCACAGGGGGTCGGGCTCGGTCCATTCAGATTCGCGTGAAACGGTGCCGTGGAACGCCTCATCGCGAACCACTCGCATTCCGGCCGCGCGCGGCGTCGGCGGCGCTCTTCGCGGCGTGGCAATCGCGGTTGATCGCGCGCAGGTTGCTCTCGTCGTCGCTGCCGCCCTCCGCGAGCGGGACGACATGGTCGACCTCATGCGCGAGCAGCAGCCGGCCCTGCGCCTGGCACTCGTCGCACTTGCACAGGTAGCCGTCGCGCTTCAGCACGGCATCGCGCTTGCGGCGCCACGGACGACCGCCGCGGCCTTGGCCGTAGGCAGGGGGCGCCGGCTGCGCGAGCGGGCGCGCCTTGAGCGGCGCGACGCGCGGCGCCAGGGTGGGAACGCGGCCCATCAGAGCGGCTCGGCCTGATCGCGCGCGCCCGCGCCGACGTACCGCTCACCGTCGAGCGAGGTGATGTCGACTTGCTCCTCACTCTCGTCGCCCTCCTCGAGGGCGGACAAGAGGATGTCGACCTTCTTCTCGAGCTCGCTGATGCGGCTCTCGTTCTGGCGGTTCTCTTCTTCCATGCGTCGCAGGCGGTCGGACAGGCTCATGGCTTGGCCTCGGGTTGCAGGTTGCGGATCTGCCGCATGCGAGAGGTGCACTCGTCGGCGGCAGCCTTGCGGGCGTTGGCGAGCCGGACAGCCTCGCCGTAGGTGTTGGACTGCTTCGGCACGTCCTCGCAGTCGCGGGTCAGCTCGGCCGGCAGCGGGACGAAGGTCTGGACGGGGACGCGCACGACGGACGGGACCGTCGGCGCCGGCGCGGTGGTCTGGCATCCGGCCAGCACCACCAGGGCGATCAGTGCAGCGATGCGCATGACGTTGCCTCCAGCAGTCGTCGGCAGTCGGGGTCGCGCTTGGCGCGGTCCAGGTCGGCGGCGATTCCGGTCATCTGCGACTTCAGCGCCGCCGCCGCCATCAGGGCGCGCTCCTTGGCGAAGTCGGCCTGGCGCTGGCGCTCGGCGGCCGCCTCCTGCGCTTGCGCGGCGGCTTGATCGACCTGCCGCAGCGCGCCGGCGGCGGCGCTCAGCGCGTACTGCGCGCGGCGCAACTCGGCGCCGGCCGACAAGAGCGCCCGATCCTTGGCGAACACCGTCGCCTGCGCAGTTCGCGCGCCGCAGCCGCGGCCGATCAGCACCAGGACCAGGACCAGCAGGCCGGCGGCGCCCCAGCGCGCTGCGGTGAACGGGTTCACGGCTGGTCCTCGGTCGGAATCGAACCCTGCGCGATGCTCGTCGCGATCGGCACCAGCGCGCCGGCGACGATGCCCACGGCGATCAGCGCGCCCAGCGCCCAATCCGGCACCAGGTCCTGCGCCCGCGCCGGCGCCATCGCGTAGACGCCCAGGCCGCCGGCCGACGCCGCCGCGGCCGCGCCCAGCCACGTCGACCACTTCCGGCGCCAGTGGCGCGCATCGCTGGTCAGCTTCACTTGAGGCCTCGCGTCCCGCGCAGCTCGCGGATGTCTTCGTCGTGGCGGTCGACGCGCACCTTGAGCTCGGCGACGTCGCTGGTGAGCGCCGGCACGTTGGCGAGCTGGGCGCTGATCGTGGTCAGGTTGGCGTTCGTGACGGCCTGCTGCGTCGCGAGCGCGGCTATGGCGTCGCCCTGCTTGTCTAGGCGCTCGGACACGCTGCGCGCGCCCCAGCCGCCGATTGCGAGGAGCGCCGCAGCTGCGGACACCACGACCCAGCGCTCGACCGGCCCGAGTCGGAACCGGATCTGGCCGTCTTCCTGATCCGCGCGCATGGTCACTCCGGATACCGGGCCAGGGGGAGTTCGAAGTGCGGCCGGTCCTTCGTGCGTGCCCAGTCGCCACCCCAAACCAGTGGGATGCCGCGCTCGCGCGCGGCCTCTTTCATCGCCTCAGCCAGCCGTTCCCAGAGCCCACGCCGGCCGTCGTCGTCCCAGTCGATCTCGCCGTCGCGCCACGGCGCCAGGTCGACCGCGAAGCCACCGACGTGCCGGCTGTTGAGCGTCCACGTCACTTTGGCCTCGCGCGGCTGCGCGTACTCCGCCGACAGCTTGGCGGCCGCCATCTGCGCGACGGTGCGCCCCTTGCCGTAGAGCCGGGCCTGCTCGTCGCGCGTCCGATTGCCCTGCGTCACGACGAAATCGACAGTGGTGAGCTGGATTGCGCGCTCGACGACGCGACGCAGATCCGGATGCACGCCGGCCAAGCGCTCACGACTGCGCGCGGAAAGGGTGAAGGGCATCGGGGCTCCAGAAACGCGAAAGCCCCGCGATTGCTCGCAGGGCTAGGGGTTCAGAAACGAAAACGGCCCGCCGATGGCGAGCCGCTGGGATTGGATTCAACCCTGAGCCTGCGCTAGATCTCCCAATTACCCGTGGGGCGCAGACACTTGTCGATCACACATCACGGTTGGCGTTTGATACCCCGCCGGACGAGTCGGGTAAACCAATCCGGGGGAACCGTGTGACCGTTGGCTTGCCACATCCATTTCGCGGTGCCCCGCTACTCTGGCGCTGCAATCCTCATGCTTTTTCCATTGGTTTAGCGAGCCGCAGGGACAATTCTTGACGATGCGCGCTTTCTACGCCCTCGGGACGTCCCAAGTCAAGGGGCGAGCCTGGCGAGCATCCAGAGGCGCGCGCGGCTGAGCTCGTCCTTGAAGCGCTTGACCCCGACGCTGGAGCTCAGCGTTTCCGCGACTAGCTCGGCTTTCTCCGGCCGGGTCAGGTTCCGGACCTGGTACTGGACGCGCAGGCATTCGGCCGGCAGCGCGTCGTGCCTGCGCAGCGCCAGCCAAGCCGATTGCACGTGCTCGAGCTCGGCCGTGAAGGTCGGCGTATAGCGCGGCGGCGCGCTGTGGTACTGGCGGGTCTCGGTGAAGTGGACCGGGTCGCACGCCCAGGTTGGCGCGAGCGGTGCGATTCCATCGGCACCGGCCGCCGCGAACGCGTGCATGAGCGCGCGGCGGTCAAACCCACCGCGGCTCATCGACGACAGCCGGCGCGTCGCGTTCTCGCGTGTGCCAGGCGCGAACTGCAGGCCGCGCGCGGAAGGGCTATCGCCCGTCGGGCTGCGGTCCTCGTCCCACTCGGCGCCGCGGCGCTCGCCGTAGGCGCGGCCCCAGGCGAGCAGCTGCAGTTCGAGCTCGTCGGACGTCAAGCCGCGACCTCGCCGAACAGCCCCGGCGCGATCGCCGCCCGCTGCAGTGGTTCGATCGTGACCACGACGCGCGCGCCGTGCTCGTCGGGTTCGCACCGTTCGGCCTCGTCGCGCCGGATCCACTTGTCGTCCTCGAAGGCGATGCCCTTCAACGCGTCGTAGAGCACCTTTCGCGCGTTGTCCAGGTCGATGCAGCGGACGGTGTCGTCCCAGTGCAATGGATCCTTGCGCGCGCGCTTCGCCCAATCGGCCGGCCGCGCCGGGTACAGGCGGATCGAAACGGCCACGCGGCCGCGGATCACGTCGCCGATGCCCGCATGCCGCGCAATGAACGCGACCTCGCGCTTGTAGGCCGTCGCCTCTTTCGTCGGCGCCATCATCGTGCGGCCGGGAATGGTGATCGCCTTCCAGTACCGGTTGGCGCTCAGCGGGTACGGCAGAACGAGGGTGATGGAGCTCATCGCGGCAGCCTCAGCTGAGGCGCGGTCGGCGCGGCGGTGTACTGCCGTTGCGCGTGCAGCACCATCGCCACCGCGGTGCTGTTGGACACGCCGGCATAGGCCTGGATCTCGCGAGCGTTGCAGCCGGCGAGCAGCAGCGTCAGCACGTCATCGTCGGACAGGATTGGGCGCGGCTCGGTGGTCATACCAGGTCCCTCCGCGCGGCCGCGACCGGATTGAACGCCTCGCCCAGCAGGTCGCTCATGCGCTGCACGCGTCCTTCGCGGGTCGCCGGAATTCCGACCGGCTTCGGCGCGGCATCGTGCTCCAGCACGCCAGCGACCGGGCCGGGCAGCGCGCCGCCGTCGAGCACGTAGCGCGAAGCTGCTTCGAACGCGTCGCGGCGCATGCGCTCGGCGTCCTTCGCCGCTGCGTGCCGGTGCTGGTAGCCGTCGACGTGCTGCCAGACGAGCCGCGCGAACGCGCTGCGCTCGGCGTTGACCACGGTCAGCAACTCGCGGTTGACCTCGGCGAAGGTCGGGACGCCCAGGCACATCGCGCGGAACCGCGGCGCCGACGGCGGGAAATCGCCGGCCTCGCGCTTGCACGCGGCGATGCCGGCGTCCAGCTGCGCGCGGCTCAGCCCCTGGAGATCGTCCGACCAGGCCCGGCCGGCGATGCCGTCAGGCGAGTCGCCGAACTGCGAAACCCAGGTGTGCCCGTAGCGCGCGGCCATGTGCGCCCAGATGTACTCAGCCCGGGACATCGGAGAATTCGGCGTCGATCGCGTCGGCGTCGCCGGCGCGTCGCTGTACGGCACTTCGGACGTTCTCCGCGACGCGGTCGGCAGCGCTGAGTCGACGAGCTGGCTGATGTTGCGCATGGGTGCTCCCGTTCGGGTTCTGCTTGGCTTCGCGCAGCTGGCGCAGCGCGGCGGCGGTGAGGTAGGCGGGGGGCTTGTCGCGGTACTCGGGCATGGTCGACAGCTCGACGATCGCGCCGGCGGTGCCGCCCTCGGCCACGAACGGGCCGAGGTTCTTGTCGAGCCGGGTGACCTGGATTCCGGCGCGGCGCAGCTCGATGGCGCAGGCGACGACGGGGTCGAGCAGCGGCCGCGCGGGGTTCTCGTGCCCCTCGAGCTGGCCCCAGTGGTCGGCCGGCCGCTCGTCCGAGCCAGCCGCCGCAGGCGGGTCTCTGGTTAAACCCTCAGTACTTAAAAGATCCCTTCCCTTCCCTTCCCTTCCCTTGGATGCCGTTTCCCGGGGGACAGAGTCGGGACATACCCCCTCTGTCACTGGGGACACATCGCCGTTGTCCCCAGGGACAGCACTGGGGACAACGCCGGGACGCCACTGCTCCGAACCAGTCGCGTTGAAGTGCTCTTCCCACTGCTCGAAGGTCGGGTACACCGCGAGCGCGTCGCTGCGCTGCGCGGCCTTCTTGATCCGCGCGCACTCGGTGCGCCAACGCTGCTGCAGGCGCTGCGCCCAGGCCTCAAGCGCCTTCTCGGCCACGGTCGGGTGGTAGAAGCGGCCGTCGGCGCACAGCGTCCAGCCGTACAGCGCCTCGGCGCGGTGCTTGCGCCACTCCTTGATCGAGCGGCCGAATCCGGCGTACTGGGACAGCAATCGGTCGTCGTCCGGCAGCGACGCCGCCGGCAGTTGGTGCCAGGCCGCGCACCACAGCAGCACCGCGCAGCGGAACCCCTCGCCGCTTGACGTGGTCGCGAGCTCGCTGTCGCGCAGGCGCACGACGTCGAGCGGCATGTACGGGAAGTCGCGCAGGTCAACGTTCGCTGGGACCGGTGGTGTTTGCGCCGTCACGGTCGCTCCAAGGCGCGCTCCAGCTCGCGCGCATCCTCGTCGCGCTGCTGCCGGCGGTCTCGATCGTTCAGCGCGCGCCTGCGCGCCTCCAGGTGGACGGTGGCCAGCGCCGCGCGGTCGCGGTCTGCCGGCGTCAGCACGAATTCCAGCGGCGGGAGTTCGGCGCGGTTCATGCCGTCACCTCTTGCCCCTGCGGCTTCCACGCGCAGTCTTCCCAGCGCGCCGGCTGCATTCCTTCGGGGAGGATCGGCTCGAAAACGTCCGAGGCGTTCCTCTTGTCCTGCATCCACGCGAGACCGTCCGTAGGGTCGATTAGGTCGGTAACCCAGTAGTCGGCCTCTACGAACTGCTCCTGCCCAACGATCCGGCATTCGGAGCCGATGAAGCGCCTCGCGTCACGCTCGGCATTCTTGATCCGCACGCGTTGCCCAACGAAGAAGGCGGCCATCACGAAGCCCCCTTACCCGCGGCGTCCATCAGCCGATTCAGCCGCGCGACCACTTCCGGCAGCTCGGCCAGGGCCTGCCGCTGCCGCTGCTCGGCGCACGTGAGCCAGCGCGCGGCCATGTACAGCGCCGGCGTGGTGTCCTCGAAGTGCTGCATGTACCGCTCGATGATGGCGGTGTCGAGATTGCGGTCGCCGCTGAGCATCGCGCTCAAGTTCGACGGCTTCTCGTCGACCGCGGCGGCCACCCGGCCCAGCCCACGCTGGTACACGCACGACGCGAAGCACTCGCGCAGGTCGCGATACCGCTGGGCCAGGCCGGGCTCGAAGGAGAGAGCGAGCTGCTGCATGAGAACCCCTGATTCGATTCGTTATCAGCGCTTATCAGCGCCAGTGCGAAGAATTGGCCCGGCCCCGAATGGAACCGAGCCCGTGGAAATTTCAGGAAGAGCGGAGGCCGCGCCGGTGACGGCGTTGGTCTGGAAGGACGGAAACCCGTACGCCGTGACGCGGCATGCGGACGGTGTCGAAGTGCGGCCGCTGACGGCGTGCGCGCTGGTGCTGACCGAAGGTCACGTCGCCCGGGTGCTCGTCTTTCCCTGGGCAAGCCGGCGCGAGGAGCGCTGAGTGCGCGCCCGTCGTGGAACGGCGCCGGCCGCCGGCATAGGCTTGGAGGTGCGACCCACCCTCACCTACACCGGAGACCGGCATGACCGACGAAATCCCTTTGAGCCCCGTAGCGGGCTGGGACCTCAGCAGCATTCCCGCGATGGGCGCAGTGATGCTCACGCTGCATTACCTCGTGAGCTTGATGGAAACCCCTGGGCAAGCTCATCGATCGCCCAACTACGTGTTTCACACAGCTCAGCTTCGCGAACTGGGAGAAGCCATGATCCGGGCGGCAGACAAGGCGGAAGCTGTTGGGATGTCGTCTCCCCCAGGTCCGAAGAACTGACCAAGAGCGCGCCCCGCTCCTCGCGGGACGGCGCCAGCAGCCAATCGCGGATGCGGGTCCGGAGGCTCATGTCAGGCAGCGGCCTCAGCGCTGCTGGCGTGCGAGACCGTGGGAGTCGGCCCGAACACGTCCGGCCGCAGTTCAAACCGAGTGATTCCGGTCAGCTCTTCGATGCGGAGAGCCAGCCGCGCAGGCACAGGGCGATGCCCCTTCACCCACTGGCTGACGGCCTGAGGGGAGATGTTGAGCTCCCGGGCGAGCGCGGCCTGGCCGCCCTCGATCTTCTGGACCGCATGAGTGATGGCGTTCATGGCCCGAACTAAAGCATCGCTTGAGTTTGTGGTCAAGCGTCGCTTGCTTCCGTCCGACCAGCGGTCGGAGGATCATCAAGCGATGCTTGAAAATTCCGTCCTAGCTCGCCGCATTCAAGAAGCCATCGAAGGGAGCGCGCACTCTCAGGCGTCGATCGCGGCCGCGTTTGGCGTCACCGAGCAAGCCGTGTCGAGTTGGATTCGCACTGGCAAGTTCGACAAGCGCAAGGCGCCTAAGCTGGCTCAACTGACTGGCCGTCCCGTCGAGTTCTTCCTGCAAGAGCAGTACCCGGAATCTGCGTCTCACCCACCGTCGCAACCAGGGCGACCAGACCCTGCAACCCTCCGGTCAGCGATGCGGCTACTGTCGTTTGTGTCACGGATGCAGGGTGTTCAACTTGGCATTTCGGATGAGAACGCTGACGCGCTGCTTATGGCCTACGACCTCGTGTCGCTGAAGCCCTCCGATTACGATCTGGAGGATGCATCAATGCGGATGGGCGAATGGCTTCGAGCCCGGGGGCGCGATGGAGATTTGGACCGACGGGATGCTGTGGGCGCTGGCGGAAAAGGTTCACGCCAGAGCTGAAGTTCTTCGCGTCCGCGCCGCGCCGGCGCCAGTACAGGCCGAACTGCCACTTGGGCCAGGCGGCAATGTCGTGACGCTGAAGCTGCGTCCCAGAAAGCCCCTCTCCACGGCAGATTCGCTGGCGAGCAGCATCACCTCGAAGCCCCCCTCCTCCTGATATCGCGTCCAACTGCAGCCCTGCGCAGATTGACCGTTCGTCGGCTTAACTCAAGCGTCGCTTGATATATAACTCAAGCGATGCTTTAGTTGCCCCAAGGCCACCACACGGCCGCCACGGGGCAAGCAGATGGAAACCGACCGCAGCACGGACCAGACCGAGACCGCCGGCGCGCCGGCTGATTCGACGAATGAGCGTCATGCCAGCCTGACCATCTTCGCCGCTGACTACAGGGCGGATGTCTACGCGACGGCCCTGAATAGCGCCTGGCAGGTCAAGCTGAGCGTGGGCCAGTACAGCAGTGGTCAGTTCAGCTGGTACATGACGACGGCGCAGGCGCGCGACCTCGCCGCGGCGCTGGTTGCATCGGCCGACCACTACGACGCCGAGGGCGCGCGCCTCGCGCAGGCCGGTGCGCTGTGAGCGCGCTCCGCCAGGCCCAGCGGCAGTACGACGCCGAGGGCGACATCCAGGGTGAGCGCCACGACCGATACAGCGAGGCGGTGTCGAAGCGCGTGTCGGAGCTGGAGAAGTGCCCGGATGCGATCGAGCGGGCCATCAACGAAGTCGACTGCGACCACAACGAAGAGCTGATGCCTCTCAGGGTGAAGGCGTTCATGACCGGCCGCCAAGCCGATCGACACGCCCTACAGGCCCGCGAGGATGAACTCATCAATGCCGTCCTCCTCCGCTTCGCCAAGCGCGACGTCGGCGACGAGACCGGCTACCGGAAGGTCCGCACCGCCGAGGCCATCGGCGACCTGTTCCAGCGCGGCCGTGCGCGGGTGGCTCTGTGAGCGCCGGGGCCGTGGATGTCAGGGCTGTGCTTGAGCGCCGTGCGGCTGAGTGCAGAACCGAAGTGGTTATGGCCGAGAAGGTCACGGAACGGCCGCACATCGCGCAAGGCTGGCGAGAGTCCGAGGACGAAACCCGAGCCGCCGTCACCGCTTTTGATGAGCTGGTCCAAGCCGCGGCAGCGGTCGAAAGGTTCGCAACTCGTCATGACGGCGACGACCGCATGTTCGACCGCCTTCACGCCGCCCTCGCTGCCGTGGAGGCCCGCCGCCATGTCTGAGCCCATCACCCTGACCGACTACGTAGTGCGAGATCGCTTCGGCGAGGAATGGTCTCGCTACCTCTACCCCTCAATGGCCGATGCCGTCTGCACGCGGTGCAACGCTGATCCGGCTTTGTACTCGCGCACCCCGTTCGCCTGGAAGTCGGAGGAACCACGCCATGTCTGAGCCCACTGTGGATGTGCTGGCGGCCGCAAAGGACAGCATCGTCGTCGCCAACGCGCTACGCGATCCGAGCTATTGCCCGTACTGCATGCGCTGCTCTGGCTTCGACCGGATGCGGAAAGTCGGGCTGCTGCACTGGCGGCACCATTGCGGCGCGGAGCATGACGAAGCGGAAGCACGCGCCGCCCTCGCCCGCGTCGGGGGTGCGAAGTGAGCCGCAACCGCTCCGAAGCCTCTCGCGCGAGGCAGCGCCGCGCGCTGATCCGGGATGCCATTGCAGTGATCGACGTCATTCCCGAATCCCGCATGGCTGCGCTCGGTGCGCCGTCGGGCCTGGACGCCGCCGCCGCTCGCGCCGACTACCGCCGCTTCGCCACCGAGCGCCCGCGTGACGTACTCACCACATTTTCCCGCGAAGCCAGTGCCTATTGGCGCGGCCGCGTCTGACCAAGGACTGACCATGACCACGAACACGCTCTCCTTCCGCGGCGACGCCGCCCTCAAGGCCGAGCACGTCGCCCAGGCCGAACACCACGCCGCAGCCGACATGCTGATGTCGGGAACCTACGGTGAGGGCAGCGGCGCGAACTTCCGCGGCTGCTCGGTCGGCTGCTTCGCGCACGAGATCAACCCGGACGAGTACGGCAACTGGCACGAGACTGTCGCCGAGGCCCGCGGACTCCCGGAATGGCTGATCCGCCTGCAAGACTCGATCTTCGAAGGGCTCGGCCAGGACGAGCGCGCGCAGTTCCATGTCGAACTGGCGAAACGCATCCCGGTCGGCGTGGATCTGGAACCGGTCAAGCACCGGATCGCTGTCGCTCGTATCGACCGTGCGCTCGCAACCCAGCGCGTCGCCCTGGAGGCCAAACATCCGCACGGCGTGCATGAGGCCGTCGAACAGACCATCGCCGCTCTGGAGGTCGGCCGACGCGCACACGAGGCCGCTGCGGGCGGTCAATCCTGCGACCTGTGGTCGGCGCGGTCGGCGGCGGAGTCGGCGGCGCGGTCGGCGGCGTGGTCGGCGGAGTCGGCGGCGTGGTCGGCGGAGTCGGCGGAGTCGGCGGAGTCGGCGGCGTCGGCGGCGTGGTCGGCGGCGCGGTCGGCGGCGCGGTCGGCGGCGTGGTCGGCGGAGTCGGCGGCGTGGTCGGCGGAGTCGGCGGCGTGGTCGGCGGCGTCGGCGGCGTGGTCGGCGGCGCGGTCGGCGGCGCGGTCGGCGGCGTGGATCGCCGAGCGCGATGCTCTGTTCGCCGCGCTGGATCAGGTCGGGGTCTGACGGCCATGACCGCCCAAATCGAACCGAACCCGCGCGCGGGCCGCGAGTTGTCGATGCCGATGACGTGGCGCGACTACGTCGCTTACGCCTGTTCCTGGCTGCTGATGGCGGGCTGCGCGCTGGCGCTGTTCTTGCCGCATCCGTACGTGGTCTTCGGCCTGGTCCTGTTCGGATCGCTGGTGCTGCTCGTCGCGTTCGTCCTGAGCAAGATTCGCGATCCGGGAGCGCATCTGTGAGCGGCGCCGGCGTCACCAAGGAGCAGCTGCGGATGCTCAACGCAATCTGCGGCGACTTGGCGCGCCAGATCAACTGGCACGGGTGCCGGTTGGACAAGGACGACTGGCGGCATCTGCTCAGCGGCACCGCTGCAGGCTGGCGCGCGGTACCGACGATCAACCAGGGAGACGGCCAGTTCGGCATCGTCCTCCTCGGCAGCAGCAGCCTGAAGCTGACCAAGCAGCAGGCGCAAGGCGCGATTACTCAGGGCCTCGTCATCGGCGATGACCCGTCTTCCCAAGGCCTCAAGGCGCAGCCCGTTCGCTGGTCGGACGCGGTGCTGCTTGGCCTCGGGCACAACCCCAACGACTTCAGAGACGTGGCATGAACAACCAAGTTGTCCAATTCCAGCCGGCTGTCGAGAACTACGGTTCGCGATCGCTGACCGCGGCCGATGTCCGCGCGCAGGTCAATCTCGTGCAGGACGTAATGCGCGAGGTCATGATCGAAGGCACGCACTACGGCAAGATCCCCGGCACCAACGGCAAGAGCCTGTGGAAGGCTGGCGCCGAGAAGCTGATGGCGACCTTCCGGCTTGCTGGCGATCCCGAGGTCGAGTCGCTGGGAAGCGATGGCGAAGTGCATTACCGCGTTAAGGTTCGCCTGAGCACTGCCAGCGGTCAGTTCGTCGGCGCCGGCATCGGCGAGTGCAGCAGCCAGGAGGACAAGTACGCCTGGCGCGCTTCCGTTAACGAGAAGGAGTTCAACGCGACGCCTGAGAACCGCCGGCGCATCAAGTACACCCGCGACGGCGAGAAGAAGCAGGTTCGCACCAACCCAGCAGACGTAAGCAACACCATCCTGAAGATGGCGAAGAAGCGCGCCCAGGTCGACGCAGTCATCACCTGCACCGCGGCCTCCGACATCTTCACTCAGGACATCGAGGACTTGCCGGAAGAGGTTGTGGCCGAGCTGGTGGGCCAGCAGGTCAAGCCGTCCAAGCACGCCAGCGCGCCGCCGGCAGACACACCCGAGCGCAAGGAAGCGTTGGCTGAGGCTGAAGCCGAAGCGAAGAAGGGTGCTGCGGCGTTCAACACCATGTGGAAGGGCTGGACTCGCGAACGCCGACTTCTGGTGACGGATCAGATGGGCCGACTCAAGGACCTGGCAGATGTTGCCGACGCCCGCGCGCAAGACGAAGCGGAGGGCGAGTGATGGATCAGCGCACCTCCGAATGGTTCGCGGCCCGCTGCGGCAAGCTGACTGGTTCGTCCTTTGCCGATGTGATGAACCTCATCAAGGGCGGCACCGCTGGTGCTAACCGCCGCGCCCTGGTGACGCGTCTGGCGATCGAACGGCTCACGGGCAGCAACGTCGAGACCTTCCAGAACGATGCCATGCGTCGTGGCATCGAACTCGAGCCCGAAGCGCGGGCTGCCTATGAGGCCCAGACCGGCGAGCTTGTAGAAGAAGTCGGGTTCATCCAGCACACCAGCCTGGACTACGTCGGAGTCTCTCCTGACGGCATGGTCGGCGATGACGGAATGGTCGAGCTGAAGTGCCCGGCCAACATGGCGAAGCACCTCGACGCTCTCCGATCCAACGATCATGCATCCGAGTACCGGTGGCAACTCCAGGGACAGCTGTGGGTCGCGAAACGCCAATGGGTCGACGCCACCAGCTATGACCCGCGGTTCCCCGACCATCTGAAGCTCGCCATCTGTCGCGTTGCCCGCGACGAGAAGGCGATACGAGAACTGGCCGATGAGTGCGCTCGGGCCAACGACGAAATCAACCAAGTCCTCCACGACCTGAAGCAGAAGGAAGCCGCCTAATGGGCAACCCGATCAAGCGTTACGACATTTGCGCCGGCCGCCCGTATGGCGACGACAAGAAGCACTGGATCAACGTCGGCCGGCTGACCGAGTGGGACGACGGTGGCCTGTCCATCGAGCTGCACGCGGTTCCGACCGGAAGTTGGTTCGATGGCCGCCTCAGCTGCTTCGAACAGGAGGCGCGCGAGCAAGGTCAGAGCCGTGGTCAGCGCCAGGCGCCGCAGCGCGAGCAGCGTAGACAGCAGCCGCGCTCCGAGCCGGCCGACGATTTCGGCGACGACAACCCCTTCTAAGCATCGGCGGCTGGCGCCAAGGACCCCCTCCCCCGCCTTGGCGCCGGCCGCCACCCTATCGAGAAACGAAGCATGTCGCCGACTGAAGCAGTCAAGCAGATGTTCGACCGTCTGGAGTCCTACCTGATGGCTGCGGCAGTGCGTGGCGACGAAGACGAGAAGAACCGAATGGCGCTGCTGGTGATCGACTTGGCGGACATCGTCAAGGCCATCGACCCAGCGAGGCCGCCCGAGACCGAGGAGAACGAGCGTGTTTGTCACTGAAGAGATGGTTCAGAAGGCGCTGCATGCATTCACCACGTTTCAGCCAGTCTACTCGGACGATGCTGAGGCAATGATGCGCGCAGCCCTCACCGCAGCCCTGGGCCGGGAGGGCGGCGGGAATGGCTGACCTCTACGACAACGATCACCCGCTGGACGCGATGCAGCGAGCCATCTCGATGCTGCTGTGCCTCGGCCATCGCAACCTCGCAGATCGCCTGCACGTCGCACGGCTGCGGGTCGAGAAGCTGGCCGATGCGGCAGCCGCCGGCGCGGAAGCGACCGGCGACTACGCCGTGACGCCTGGGCTTTCGTTCGGCCCACAGCGCGCAGCGGTGCTGCGCGACGCGCTCAAGCCGTTTCAAGACGAAGGAGTCGTTCCCAAGCCCTATGTACTCGGAAAGGATATCTAGCCATGACTGAGCGCCCCTCGGATCGCGCAACTGTGCAGGAAGGCACGCCCGAATTTCTCGACCGGATCGCTGCTGAGCTGGTGCAGCGAGATCCTGGCCTGCACTCAAACCAAATCGCTGCATCGCTCCGCGGCAGGGCAATCATCTTGCGCCACGTGGAGAAGGAGAACCGTCATGAACGACCGCTCTAAGTTGCATCACTTCTGGTGGCGCGCCCGACTGGTCCGCTACCTCATCCGCTACAACTACTACGGCCGATTGGACCTGCGCAAAGCTTGGGTAGCCAGCGGCGGCGAGGCTTGGACCGACTACTACGACTCGGAAACGCATCCGCACGACGCGGTGATCGAGGACCTGAGCTATGCGTGACCTGAGGGCACTTGTCGCGAACGACTCTCATGCTGCGACGTTCCAGTCGCTCGGCCAGTACCGAACCGCGTTGCTGCGCGAGATCGACGCCTCAGCGCCGGCGGGCGCGCAGCCGATGGCGTCGGTGTGTCTCGTCACTAACCGGAACCTGCCGCACTTCGCTGCAGCCGAAATCCAGTTGTACGGCGGTTACGAGCCGAAAGTCGGAGACCGTCTCCATCTTGCGCCCCAGGACACGGCGCGGGACCGCGAGGATGCGGAGAGGTATCGGTGGCTGCGGGACGAGTTCGACCCGTCAGTAGACGACGAAATTCTGTGGCTCAGCGGCGATAGCTTCGACGCCGCAATCGACGCTGCTCGGGGCGCGGGTGGGGGTGGGGAGTGAACCTTGCCGAGTGGCTGAAGTCCGGTCGCTATCTCCCGCCGATCCTGCGCGACTTCCACGATCAGAAGGCGGTGTTCAGGACCATGCACGAACTGGTCGGCGATGATGGCGGAGGCTTCCAGCGGCCCAGCTGGATAGACGGCCAGGTCTATGTGATAGACGTATTTTTGTGGTTCATGGCAAAGCGGGGCTACACGTTGCAGCGGTCTCGCCAACGCGTCGAGTTCTTCGACCTAGACGCAGATTTGCGAGACGCTGAACGGCGCCGAGATAAGGCATTCGCAGATGCGCTCGTGCAGAGCCGCATGAACACCAACGAGGAGAGGGGCGATGGGGGCTGAGCGGCTACTCACGCGCGCCGAGGTCGAGGAGCGCACCGGCTACAAGCACTCGACCATCTACGATCGCATCGCCGCCGGCACGTTCCCAGCGCCGCGGCGCGAGGTCGAGACTGGCACCGTTCGCTGGCTGGAGTCGGAGGTGCAGGCCTGGATCGACGACTGGATCGCCAAATCGGAGGTGGCGGGTAGGATGGTGGGTAGCCGCGCACAGAAGCTGAAAAAAACTTCCGAATCAGCGCGTTAGGGCTTGACTTGGCGGAGAGAGTGGGATTCGAACCCACGGAAGGTTTGACCCTTCGGCGGTTTTCAAGACCGCTGCCTTAAACCACTCGGCCATCTCTCCGTAAACGGATCATCGTCGGATTGCGGGACGGCGCAGCCGCCCGATCCGACCGCCGCTCGTTGCGGCGACGCGCCCGGCCTTGCGCCGGGCGCGGCATTGTCTCACGCCTGGGCCGGTACGCCAGCGCCCTTGTCGGCCTTCTTCGCGCCCTTGCCGTCGCGCCCGGAGATGCTGTCGGGGCACGGGCCGCCCTTGATGTCGCTGCATTGCAGGCGCGCGGATTCGACCAGCGACGGCGCTTTTTCGGCGAGGAAGTCGATGAACACCCGCACCGCCGGCAGCAGGCCGCGGCGCGAGGCGAACACGGCGTGGAAGATGCCCTGCGGCAGGCGCCAGTTCGGCAGCACCACTTCCAGTTCGCCGCGGCGCACGGCTTCGGCGCAGACGGTTTCCGGCAGCAGGGTGATGCCCACGCCCTGCTCGGCCAGCGCCATCAGCATCGGGAAATCGAAACCCATCACTCGCGGCTTGAGCTCGACCTTGCGCACTTCGCCGTCGGGGCCGTGCAGTTCCCAGCGCTGGCGCGCGTCGTCTTCGCTGATGCTCAGGGTGACGTGCTCGGCCAGTTCGTCCGGATTGGTCGGGCGGCCCATGCGGTTGAGGTACTTCGGGCTGGCCACCAGCAGTTCTTGGATCTGGCCGAAGCTGCGCATCACCAGGCTGCCGTCGTCGTCGAGCTTGGAGCGCACGCGCAGGGCCACGTCCACGCCTTCGTTGATGATGTCGACGCGGCGGTTGCTGACGTGCAACTGCACCCGCACCTGCGGGTATTTGGCCAGGAATTCGGGCAGCAGTTTGGGAATCTGCTGCTGGGCCAGGCCGACCGGCACGCTGACCCGGATCACCCCGCGCGGCTCGGCGCTGAGGCGGTCGACCACTTCGCGCGCGGCCTGGGCCTCGGCCAGCATCGACTGGGCGTGGCGATACACGCTGTTGCCCACTTCGGTGACCGCGAAGCGGCGGGTGGAACGCTGCAGCAGGCGCACGCCCAGGTCGGTTTCCAGCTGGCTGATGCGCCGGCTCAGGCGCGACTTGGGAATGCCCAGCGCGCGCTCGGCGGCGGCGAAGCCGGCGTGGTCCACGACCATCGCGAAGTAGTACAGGTCATTCAGATCGTGCATGACGATAGTTCCAAAATTAGAACAGCGAGTGATATTGGACCAACTTTATCCCATTGCCGCAACGATCCAGACTTTGCCTCAACGCGGCAACGCCCGCATCCCAACGACCCGGCGAGGTCCCGACATGAAGCTTCTGCACATCGATTCAAGCGCCTTGAGCGCAAATTCCGTGACTCGCGAACTCACCGCCGCGGTGGCGGCGCGCTGGCAGGACGATCTGCCGGGCCTGCGCGTGGAGCACCTGGATCTGGACGCCGACCCGATCCCCCATCTTACCGGCCGTTCCCTGGCAAAGGACGATCCGGCCGAAACCGAGCGATCCGAGCGCATCCTGCAACAATTCCTGCAAGCCGATGTGATCGTGATTGGCGCGCCGATGTACAACTTCGGCATTCCTTCGACGCTGAAAGCGTGGATCGACCGGGTCGCGATCGCCGGCAAGACGTTCCGCTATACCGCCGACGGCCCGGAAGGCCTGGCCAAGGGCAAGAAGGCGATCGTCGCCAGCGGCCGCGGCGGCCTGCACAGCGGCCAGCCGAGCGACTTCCAGGAGACTTATCTGCGTCACGTGCTGGGCTTCATCGGCGTGACCGATGTGGAATTCGTACGTGCCGAGGGCGTGTCGTATTCGCCGCAGCACCGTGCCGACGCGCTCGCAGCGGCGCATGCCTCGATCCCGCGGCCGCAGCGTCTGGCGGCCTGAACCTGGCGGTTCGAATCCGCAGCGCGCCGGCGCGGCCGGCGGCTTGCGCACAGTCTTCCGGCGCTTCCTCCCCCACGCCGGCATGGGCCGGGTCCCGGCGGGCCCGGCTTTTTTATTCGGCCGTCTTCGGCGCGGGCGTCGGCGGCGCGGCCCCCGGCTGCGCCTGCAACACCCAACGCCGGCCCAGCCAGAACCCGCACAGCGTCGCCGCGATGAAAGCCACCGGCAACGACAGCAGGATCAGGAAAAAGAGCGCATCGTCGAGTTCGCCGCCGGCCGCGGCGATCGCGCCCCAGACCACAGCGATCGATGCGGCGCCGATCAAGAGGCCGGCGCCGACGCCCAGCAGCGCGCGCCCGAACAGACGCCCGTTCGCCAGCGGTTCGGCCCGGCGGCGATTGGCCGGGCCGAGCGCGGCGTACTGCACCGCCGCCCACAGCGCCAGCGCGAGCAGGATCTTGGCGGCGACGACGAACACAAAGAAGAACGATTCCATGCGACGACCCTCCGTGGTTGCCCGCAGCGCGGGCGGCGGCCGCGCCCGCTCAGTCCGGCTGCGCCGCGCCCGGCTCGTGAGGAGCGGGCGCGCTCAGGCCGGACGCACTCAGGCCAAGACCTCGATCCCGCCCATGTAGCGCCGCAGCGCCTCGGGCACGGCGATCGAACCATCGGCGTTCTGGTAGTTCTCCATCACCGCGATCATCGCTCGGCCGATGGCCACGCCGGAGCCGTTGAGGGTGTGCACCGGCTCGGGCTTGCCGGTGGCCGGATTGCGCCAGCGCGCCTGCATGCGCCGGGCCTGGAACGCCTCGCAGTTGGAGCACGAGGAGATCTCGCGGTAGCGGTTCTCGCTCGGCAGCCACACTTCCAGGTCGTAGGTCTTGGCCGCGGCGAAGCCCATGTCGCCGCTGCACAGCAGCATGCGCCGGTACGGCAGGCCGAGCGCTTCGAGCACCACCTCGGCGCAGCGGGTCATGCGCTCGTGCTCGGCGTAGCTCTCTTCCGGACGGGCGATGGTCACCAGCTCGACCTTCTCGAACTGGTGCTGGCGGATCATGCCGCGGGTGTCGCGGCCGGCGCTGCCGGCCTCGGCGCGGAAGCACATCGAGTGCGCGGTCATGCGCAGCGGCAGCGTGTCGGCCTCGACGATCTCGTCGCGCACCACGTTGGTCAGCGGCACTTCCGAGGTCGGGATCAGATAGCGCTTGCTCGCCGCCTCGCCCTCGCCGACCACGGTCGCGAACAGGTCGTCTTCGAACTTCGGCAACTGGCCGGTGCCGCGCATCGAGTCGGCGTTGACCAGCAGCGGCACGCTGGTTTCCTGGTACTCGTGCTGCTCCACGTGCAGGTCCAGCATGAACTGGGCCAGCGCGCGGTGCAGCCGGGCCAGGCCGCCGCGCAGCACGGTGAAGCGCGCGCCGGACAGCTTGGCCGCGGTTTCCGCGTCCAGCCAGCCGTGGCGGGCGCCGAGCTCGACGTGGTCCTTGACCGCGAAATCGAATTCGCGCGGGTTGCCCCAGCGATGCTGCTCGACGTTGGCGCTTTCGTCCGGGCCCAGCGGCACCGCGTCGTTGGGCAGGTTGGGAATGCTCAGCGCCAGGGCCTCGATCTCGGCCTTGATCTGGTCCAGGCGGATCTCGCCGCGCTTTTGCTCGTCGCCGGAGGCCGACACCTGCGCCATCAGCTCGGCGGTGTCCTCGCCCTTGCTCTTGCGCTTGCCGATCTCGGCCGACAGCTTGTTGCGCTGGGCCTGCAGTTCCTGGGTACGCACCTGCACCATCTTGCGCTCGCTCTCCAGCGAGACCAGCGCGGTCGCGTCCAGGGCGTAGCCACGGGTGTTGTGGAGGCGGGCGGCGACTTCAGCGGGCTGCTGGCGCAGCAGGTTCGGATCGAGCATGGGTGCCGGTATGGGGATGCGTGGCGGGAAGAACCGCAGATTATCGCGTCGCGCGGGCTTTTTCGCGAATCGCCGCGTCCGCGCGCGCGGCGGCGGCCGGCGCGGCGCGGCATTTCGTTGCAGAATGCACGCCATCCCCCGGATCGGATCTGCGAGCCTGCCGCCCTATGTCGACGCCCTCCCCCGCACCGCGCCGTTCCTTCGACCTCGCCGCCTGGGTTCCGTCGGGCAAGGCCTGGCTGTGGGTCGTGGGCGCTTTCGCGATCGGGTTGGCGCTGTTCGCCTGGGTCTGGCAGAGCAACCGCAACCGCAGCGACGGTTTCTACCGCGCCGACGGCACCCCGCCGACCAGCGAGCAGCCGTTCTACGCGCCGCTGCCGGCCCCGGCGCCCGCCGACGGCAGCGTCGGTCCCGCGCCGGCGCCGCAGCAGGTGCCCGAATCGGCGCCGGCGGCGCAGGACGAGCGCCCGCAACTGGTCGAAAACCCCAACCCGCCGGCGCCGCCGCAGTCGCTGCCGAGCGCGCCGACGGCCGCCGCGCCGGCCGCGCCCACCGGCGCCCACGTCGGCGCCGCGCCGCTGGCCAGCAACCGCGCGCCGCAGTATCCGGCCGCCTCGCTGCGCCGCGGCGAAGGCGGCACGGTGCGGCTGCAGGTGCAGATCACCGAACAGGGCGATGTCGCCGAGGCCGAAGTGGTCCAGGGCAGCGGCTCGCGCGCGCTCGACCGCGCCGCGCTCAGCGCCGTGCGCGGCTGGCGCTTCCAGCCCGCCACCCGCAGCGGCCGCCCGGTCGCCGATACGGTGCTGGTGCCGATTACGTTCAATCCCAATCAGTGAGGCAGGAGTTGGCGCACAGGCGCTATCTGCCAGCCTTTTGAATCGGTCCTGAACCGAATCGACGCGACGTTCACCCACGGGTAACGCCCGCGCTTCGAAGCTCGGCCTCCGCGAACCATCCCCCGGGTTCGCCGAAAGGAGGTCGGCATGAGCACTGCATCACATTCCATCGATTCCCAGACGCCGCAACCCGACGCGGCGCAGACCGCGACCGGCGAATCGGCAGGCCGCACCGGCCTGTGGCTGCTGCTGATCCTGCTCGGGTCGGCGTTCCTGGGCTGGTATCTCTACGGCAAGCGTCCGGCACCGCCGGCGCCCACGCCGATGGCGCCGGTAATGGCGCTGCCGCCGATCGAGCGCACGCCGGCGACCGGTACGGACGCCGACAAGGCCCTCGCCACACCGAACAAGAACGTGGCCAAGGCCGCCAGCGACAAGAAGGCCGCGGCCAAGCCGCGCGCCACCGACGCGCTGGCGCTGGGCCGCAACCCGCCGCCGCGCTATCCGGTCGCGGCGCTGCGCCGCGGCGAAGGCGGCACCGTGGTGCTTCGGGTCAATGTCGGCGCCGACGGCCGCGCCGACGATGTCGCCGTGGCCCGCCGCAGCGGTTCGCGCGAACTCGACCGCGCCGCGATGGTCGCGGTGCGCGACTGGCGCTTCAAGCCGGCTACGCGCAATGGGCGCGAGGTGGCGTCGGTGGTCGAACAGCCGGTGGAATTCCGGCCGATGCAGTAATAGCTTCGGGCGATCCGAACGCAGAGCGTCGGGACTGAAGTCCCTCCCACACGAGCGGTTCGCGTTTGCTGTTGTGGGAGGGCCTTCAGGCCCGATGCTTTTGTCACAGGTCGCGGCGACCCGGCCGAAAAGCATCGGGCCTGAAGGCCCTCCCACAAAAGAAAAAATGTCGGGCCTGAAGCCCACCCACAAAGAAGCGGCCCGAAGGCCGCTTTTTTGTGGGTGCAGCGGCGATGCTCGACTCAGCCGTGGCCGACCCGCATCCCCGCCTTCGCCGCCAGTTCCTCGAAGCCCGGGAACGAGGTCGCCACATTGGCCACATCGCCGATCCGCACCTCGCCCGCCGCCAACTGCGCGGCCACCGCGAAACTCATCGCGATGCGATGGTCGCCGTGGCTTTCCACCGCGCCGCCGCCCAACGCGCCGCCGTCGACGATCGCGCCGTCGGGCGTTTCCTCGATGTTCGCGCCGAGCGCGCGCAGGCCCACGGCCATGGTCGCGATGCGGTCGGACTCCTTGACCCGCAGCTCGGCCGCGCCGCTGACCACGGTGCGGCCTTCGGCGACCGCCGCGGCGACGAACAGCGCCGGGAACTCGTCGATCATGTCCGGCACCAGCGCCTGCGGCACCTCGACGCCGCGCAGGCGCGCGTGGCGCACGCGCAGATCGGCGACCGGCTCGCCGCCTTCGCTGCGCGGATTTTCTTCGACGATGTCCGCGCCCATCAGCCGCAGCGCCGACAACAAACCGGTGCGGCGCGGGTTCATGCCGACCGCTTCGAGCAGCAGCTCCGAACCCGGAATCACGCTCGCGGCGACCAGGAAGAACGCCGCCGAGGAGAAGTCGGCCGGCACCGCGACATCGGTCGCGCGCAGCGCGTGGCCGCCGCTCAGGCGCGCGTAGCCGGGCGAGAACTCGATCGGCCAGCCGAACGCGGCGAGCATGCGCTCGGTGTAGTCGCGGGTCGGGTGCGGTTCGTGCACCACGGTGTCGCCCTGCGCGTACAAGCCGGCCAGCAGCAGCGCCGACTTCACCTGCGCGCTGGCGACCGGCAAGGTGTATTCGATCCCGCGCAGTTCGCGGCCGCCGTGGATGCGCAGCGGCGGCAGGCCACCCTCGACGGTGTCGATGCGCGCGCCCATCGCCGCGAGCGGCTCGGTCACGCGCCGCATCGGCCGCTTCGACAACGACGCATCGCCGATCAGCACGCTGTCGAAGCCCTGCCCCGCCAGCGCACCGGCGAGCAGGCGCATGCCGGTGCCGGCGTTGCCGCAGTCCAGCGGCGCGTCGCTGCCGCGCAGGCCGTGCAGGCCGACGCCGTGGACGATGCGCTCGCTCGCGCTCGGCGTTTCGATGCGCACGCCGAGCTGCTCGAACACACGCGCGGTGGCGCGGGTGTCCTCGCCTTCGAGAAAGCCGGTGACGCGGGTGACGCCCTGCGCGAGCGCGCCGAGCATCACCGCGCGGTGCGAGACCGACTTGTCGCCCGGCACCCGGATCGAACCGCGCAACGCGGCGCCCGGACCGGCGGTCCAGGCTTGGGAAGAATCGCTCGCGCTCATGCCAGCACTTGGTCCAATGCCGCCAGCAGGCGACGGTTCTCGTCGGCCGAGCCGACGCTGATGCGGATGCAGTCGCCCAGGCCGTAGCCGCCCATCGGCCGCAGGATCACCCCGCGCGCGACCAGCGCGGCTTCCACCTGCGGCGTGCGCGCGCCGAATTCGGCCAGGACGAAGTTGGTCTGCGACGGGAACGCGCGCAGGCCGCGCCGGTTCAAGGCTTCGGCCAGCGCGGCGCGCTGCTCGGCGTTGCGTGCGCAGGCCCAGCGCAGATGGTCGTCGTCGCCGAGCGCGGCCTCGCACGCGGTCAGCGCCGGGCCGTTGACGTTGAAGCTCTCGCGCAGGCGGTCCATCACCGCGATCAAACCCAGCTGCGCGATCAGATAGCCCACGCGCAGGCCGGCCAGGCCATAGGCCTTGCTGAAGGTGCGCGTCACCGCGACGTTGGGATAGCGATCCAGCACGCTCAACGCGCTGGCGTAATCCGGCGCGTCGGCCATCTCGGCGTAGGCCTCGTCCATCACCACGATCACCTGCGGCGGGATCTTGTCGAGGAATTCGACCAGCGCCTCGCGGCCGAACCAGGTGCCGGTGGGATTGTTCGGATTGGCCACGTACACCAGTTTGGTGTCGGCGCTCACCGCCGCGGCGATGGCGTCGAGGTCGTGCCCGCACGGCATCGCCGCCTCGCGCGGCAATGCATCGACGATGGTCATGCGCGCGCCGGCCGCCTGGGTCGACAGCGCGAACACGGCGAAGCCGTAGCGCGAGAACACCACTTCTTCGCCGGGGCCGGCGAACACCTGGCCGAGCTGCATCAGCAGTTCGTGCGAGCCGTTGCCGAGCAGGATCTGCTTCGTATCGACGCCGTGCTTGCGCGCCAGCGCGCGCTTGAGGTCGCCGCCGAGCGGGTCGGGATAACGGTGCAACGCGTGCAGCGAATCCAGGATCGCCGCGCGCGCGGCCGGCGACGGGCCGTAGGGATTCTCGTTGGATCCCAGCTCGACCAGATGGGCTTCGCCGTACTGCCGGCGCAGCGCGACCAGGTCGTGGCCCGGGTCGTAGGCCTTGAGCCGCTGCACGCCCGGCTGGGCGCGGGAGGCGAACCACGCTTCGTCGAACGCCGGCGCCGTGGAAGCGCCGGACGTTTGCAGTGCCCGCTCGCTCATGCGATCGCTACCGGGTAGGACCCCAGCACCTTGACCTCGTGAGCGAGCTCTTCGAGCTCCTCCAGCGCCTCGCGCATCGCGTCTTCCTCGACGTGGCCGCCGATGTCGACGAAGAACGCGTACTGCCAGCGGCCGGTGTGGCCGGGACGCGACTCGATCCGGTTCATGCTCAGCCCGCGCTTGGCGAACGGCGACAGCACGTTGTACAGCGCGCCGGGCTGGTCCTTGATGAAGATCAGCAGCGAGGTGCGGTCGTTGCCCGAGGGCGAGAACAGCTCGCGGCCGATGACCAAGAAACGCGTCGTATTGTCCGGCCGATCCTCGATCGGCCCGGCTACGCTGCGCAGCCCGTACACGTTGGCCGCGGCGACGCCGGCGATCGCCGCCGCATCGTCGGAATTGCGCGCGCGGCGCGCGGCTTCGGCGTTGCTCGACACCGGAATCTTCTCGGCCTTGGGCAGGTATTGGCGCAGCCACGCCTTGCACTGGGCGAACGACTGCGGATGTGAGTAGACCCGCTCGATATCCTCGATCCGGCCGCCGCGCGAGAGCAGGTGTTGGTGCACGCGCAGCTCGACTTCGCCGCAGATCTTGAGCTTGGAGGTCAGGAACATGTCCAAGGTCGACTGGATCGTGCCCTGGGTGGAGTTCTCCACCGGCACCACGCCGAAGTCGGCGCTGCCGGCCTCCACTTCCTGGAACACTTCCTCGATGCTGGCCAGCGGCAGGCCGTGGATCGAATGGCCGAAGTGCTTGTATACCGCCTGCTGCGAGTGCGTGCCTTCCGGACCGAGGAAGCCGATCTTCAGCGGCTCCTGCTGGGCCAGGCAGGCCGACATGATTTCGCGGAACAGCCGCACCAGCACTTCGTCGTTGAGCGGGCCGTCGTTGCGGTCGACCACTCGGCGCAGCACCTGCGCTTCGCGCTCGGGGCGGTAGTAGTCCACGGCTGCGGCCAGCTTGCCCTTGGCCTTGCCGACCTGGTTGGCGAACTGGGCGCGCTCGGCGATGAGCTGCTGGATGTGGCGGTCGATGCCGTCGATGCGTGTGCGCAGCGTGGCCAGGTCGGGCACGGCGGCTACGGGTTCGGCGGGGGCAGCGGCCGGTTCGGCCTGGGCCTTGGCGGCGGCTTTCTTCTTGTCCGCGCTCTTGCCGGCGGGGGCCTTGGTCTTCGCCGCGGCCGGCTTGTTCTTGCTGGATTTGGTGGTCATATGCGTGTCGTTGTGTCCGAAGCAAGCGCGTAGCCGTCCATGGCGCTACTCGCTGCCTCCTTCGGATCGTCCGGCCCGGCCATCCCTGGCCGGGCGCTCGCGACCGCAGCCGATGCCGATAGGGCATCGGCTAAGCGCGGTCGCTCACCCGTGTCTTTGTTGGAAGTCGCGCATGAAGGACGCCAGGGCCTGAACCCCCGCCTCCGGCATCGCGTTGTAGATCGAGGCGCGCATGCCGCCCAGGGCGCGGTGGCCCTTGAGCGAGATCAGCCCGGCCGCTTCGGCTTCCTTGAGGAAGGGCTTGTCCAGCGCTTCGTCCTTGAGGAAGAACGGCACGTTCATGCGCGAGCGCGCGGCGGCGGCGACTTCGTTGCGGTAATAGCCGCCGGAGTTGTCGATCACGTCGTACAGCAGGCCGGCCTTGCGCGCGTTGCGCTTGGCGAACTCTTCCACGCCGCCTTCGGCCAGCATCCACTTGAACACCAGCCCGGCCAGGTACCAGTTCCAGGTCGGCGGGGTGTTGAGCATGGACTCGCCCTTGACGTGCGAGCGGTAGTCGAAGATGTCCGCGCGCGGCTGGCCGGCGCGTTCGAGCAGGTCGCGGCGCACGATGACCACGCTGACGCCGACCGGGCCGAGGTTCTTCTGCGCGCCGGCGTAGATCACGCCGAACCTGGACACGTCCAGCGGCTCGGCGGCGATCGAGGAGGAGAAGTCGGCCACCAGCGGCACGTCGCCGGTGTCGGGGATATCGCGGAACTCGACGCCGTGGATGGTCTCGTTGGCGGTGTAGTGGACGTAGGCCGCGTCCTTGGACAGGTTCCACTCGGCCCGCGCCGGGATGTCGCGGAAGCCGCCGGCCTCGCCGTTGGCGGCCACGTTCGCGCTCACATAAGGCTTGACCTGCTTCAATGCGGTCTTGCCCCAGTGGCCGGTGACCACGTAGTCCACGGCCTGGCCGGGGTTGGCGAAGTTCAGCGCGATCAGCGCCTGCTGCGCGGTGGCGCCGCCCTGCAGGAACAGCACGGCGTAGTCGTCGGGAATCGCCATCAGCGCGCGCAGGTCGCGCTCGGCCTCGGCGGCGACCTGGATGAACTCGGGGCCGCGGTGGCTGAGTTCCACGATCGAGGCCCCGGCGTTGTTCCACTCCAGAAGTTCCGACTGCGCCTGCAGCAGGACCGGTTCGGGCAGGGTCGCGGGACCGGCACTAAAGTTGAAAGCGCGGGACATCGGTAGCTCCGTGGCAGTTGGGGGGTGGTCCCTGAGTATGCCGCAGTGCAGCACCGCGTGTACGTGTCGTTACTCGCGCAACTTTTGCCGCGCCGGCTGCCTCTATGGAATGAAACGGTCCGTAGTTCGTCTTACCACCGTTCCCGGCGCGGCGCCCCCGCCGCGCCGGCCCGTTGCCGCCGTTCGGAGCCGTCCCATGTCGTTGCGCGATGCCCTGACCATCCCCGCCTCCCAGATCACCGACGAGGCCGTCTACCGCGAGCGCCGGCGCCTGTTGGCGGCGCTGGCGCTGAGCCCGGCCCTGGGCCTGTCCGGCTGCGCCGGCGCCGAGGCCCCGCCGCCGCCGGGCGCCAAGCCGGCCAGCCCGGAACAGCTCAAGGCCGGGTTCCGTACCGACGAGACCCTGACCACCTACGCCGATATCACCGGCTACAACAACTTCTACGAGTTCGGCACCGGCAAGGGCGACCCGTCCGCGGCCGCCAAGACCCTGCGCCTGAGCCCGTGGACGGTGGCGGTCGGCGGCGAATGCGCCAAGCCCGGCAAGCTGGCGCTGGAGGACCTGGTCAAGGGCCTGGCGCCGCAGGAACGGGTGTACCGGCTGCGCTGCGTGGAGGGCTGGTCGATGGTGATCCCCTGGCTCGGGGTGCCGCTGGGCGAGGTGCTCAAGCGCTTCGAACCCAGCTCCAAGGCCAAGTACGTGGCCTTCACCACCCTCGCCGACCGCCAGCAGATGCCCGGCATCGCCTATCCCTCGATCAACTGGCCCTACCGCGAGGGCCTGCGCATCGACGAAGCCATGCACCCGCTGGCCCTGCTCGCCACCGGCCTGTACGGCAAGCCGCTGCCGCAGCAGAACGGCGCGCCGCTGCGGCTGGTGGTGCCGTGGAAGTACGGCTTCAAGAGCATCAAGTCGATCGTCGCGATCAACTTCGTCGAACGCCGCCCGGCCACAGCCTGGAACTCGCTGCAGCCCGACGAGTACGGCTTCTTCTCCAACGTCAACCCGAACGTCGACCACCCGCGCTGGAGCCAGAAGACCGAGCGCCGCATCGCCGGCAGCGGCAGCAAGCTGTTCGCCGAACGCATTCCGACCCGGCTGTTCAACGGCTACGGCGATCAGGTCGCCAGCCTGTACGCGGGCATGAACCTCAAGACCTGGTTCTGAGCATGAGCGACGCCGTCCCCGCCGCTACCGTCGCGGCGCCCGCCGCGCGCCGCAAAGCCGCGCCGCGCAAAACCCCGCCCGGCGTGATCGCGGCCAAGGCCGCGGCCCACCTGCTCGCGCTGACCCCGGCCGCGATCCTGGGCTGGCAGATCTGGCAGGAATTCAGCACCGGCCAGGGCGGCCTGGGCGCCGACCCGGTGGCCGAGATCGAGCACCGCCTGGGCCTGTGGGCGCTGCGCCTGCTGCTGATCGCGCTGGCGGTGACGCCGCTGCGGCAACTGACCGGCCAGCCGGTGCTGCTGCGCTTCCGCCGCCTGCTCGGCCTGTATGCCTTCTTCTACGCCAGCCTGCACCTGGCGGCCTATCTGGTGCTGGACCTGCGCGGCTACTGGACCCAGATCTTCGAAGAGATCGCCAAGCGCCCCTACATCACCGTCGGCTTCCTCGCCTGGCTGCTGCTGATCCCGCTGGCGATCACTTCCACCCAGGGCATGATGCGGCGCCTGGGCCGGCTGTGGGGACGGCTGCACCAGTTGGTCTACGCCATCGCCGTGCTGGCGGTGCTGCATTTCTGGTGGCTGGTGAAATCCGACATCCGCGAACCGGCGCTGTACGCCGGCATCCTCGCGGTATTGCTGGGCTGGCGGCTGTGGAAGCGCCTGTCCAAGCCTGCGCCGAAGCGGCCGCAGCCGCTGTAGGAGCGACGCAAGTCGCGACTGCGGGGCTTCAGGCTTGCGTCGCAAGCGCGGTGGCGCGGTCGCGACTTGCGTCGCTCCTACAGGGAGCTGCCCAACCCCAGTCGCGCTGAAACGGCCGCAGCCGCTGTAGGAGCGACGCGAGTCGCGACTGCGGGGCTTCGGGCTTGCGTCGCAAGCGCAGTGGCGCGGTCGCGACTTGCGTCGCTCCTACAAGGGGGCATCGAAGCTCGCGTGCGATCGGCGGCTCAGCGCGCGCCGTAGAGCAGCAACAGGCCGAGCAGCCCCGCCATCACCACCGCCGCCAGCAGCAGCCACGGCATGCGCCGCACCGACGAAGGCAGCGCCGACGGCGGCGTGGGCTTGTCTTCGTTCGCCGCCTGTTCCTGGGCGAGCTGCGCCTGCAGCGCGTCGGCGGCACTGAGCCGGCGGGTCGGCGCTTCGATCACGAAACGGTGCTGGCCGTCGAGCAGCAACTGGTCGCCGGGCTTGAGCAGCGCGTGCCGCACCGGCTGGCCGTTGACCACGCTGCCGTCGAGCGAGCCCACATCGCGCAGCACCACGCCGTCGGCGTGCGCCTCCAGGCGCGCGTGGCGGTCGGCGAAGGCCGGCTCGTTGATGCGGATGTCGCAATCGCCGGCGCGGCCGATCACCTTGGGTTGCTCCAAGGTGTAGCAACGGCCGTGATGCACACCGCCGACGCCGCGCACGACCATGCGCGAATCGGCCGGGATCTCGACCCCGAACGGCGGCGCCGGCTCGGGCTTGTCGGCCACCAGCAGCAGCTCGACCCCGTCGATGAAGATCGCGTCGCCGGGCCGCAGCATCGCCATACGTTTGACCGGCCGGCCGTTGACGTGCAGCCCGTGCAGACTGTCGCGCACCTGCAGCCACACGCCGCGGCGGTCGACGCTGAACTGCGCGATCGCCGCATCGGCGTCGTCGACCAGCACGGTGCGGCCGGCCGAATCGCGGCCGATGGCGTGCACGCCCGGCTTCAACGCCAGGTCGCCATGCTCGCGGTTGGGGTATCGCAGTTTGAGGGCGCTCACCCGGCGGAAATCTAGCAGGTTGCGGCGCCAGGCACACCCTGCTGCGCGCGGCGGCGCATGAACGACGCCGGCGCCGGCCGCGGCGACCCGCATGCGCATGTCGCGGCGGGCTTGGATGCGCCCGTCCCTGCCCGCACAATAACCGGCTTCCAGGGAGACCCAGACATGCCCAGCATCGATATCCAACACCCGCATTCGCTGGCCCCGGCCAAGGCCCGCAAGGCCGTCGAGGACGTGGCCAAGAAGCTCGCCGAACGCTTCGACGTCGAATACGGCTGGGACGGCGACGTGCTCAACTTCGCCCGCAGCGGCGTCGACGGCAAGATCGCGGTCGGCCCCGAGCACCTGCGCGTGACCGCCCAGCTGGGCTTCCTGCTCGGCGCGATGAAGGGCCCGATCGAGGCCGAGATCCGCCGCGTGCTGGAAGAAAAGTTCAAGTAAGCGCGTGACCCGGGCCCGGCTGACCGAGCTCAAACACGCCCTCGAACGCGAAGGCTGGCGGGTCGAGGGCGAATTCGGCGCGCACGAGCCGTTTTATGTCGAACGCGAGCGGATCGTCTGGCGGCTGAGCCGCGGCGATTCGCGCGAACGGCTCGATTTCTTCCTGTTCGCGCCGCTCGGCGGCCCGACCGAGCGGCTGGCCGACCTGGCCTACGTCGATGCGCAAACCAGCGGGCGCAGGCTCTACTTCGACAAGATCGTCAGCGCGCAGTGGCGCGAGAGCCTGCCCGCGTTCGTGAGCGCCGTGGGCACCGTGTAGGAGCGGCGCGAGCCGCGACCGCGGGGTTCCAGGTTGCGCCGCAAACGTGTAACCCCGCGGTCGCGGCTCGCGCCGCTCCTACAGGGGGCGGTTGCGGGATCGGCCGCTACTCGAGGCCGGGGAAGGGATCGGGGTCGCTGTCGAACAGGCGCTGCGCTATGTCGCGCTCGTCCGAACCGATCTCGGCGATGAACTCGCGCACGTCGCCCAATTGCGCGAACGCGGCGAAGCCGCGTTCCAGAAAACCCTGCAATTCCGCCAGCCCGGCGGCCTTGGCCGGCCCGCGCGAGAGCTTGAGCAGGGTCAGGATGCCGGGCATGCGCACCGCCTTGCCCAGACCCAGGCCGACGTTCTCGATCAACCCGATCTGATGCTCGCGCAGCCGCGGCAGGCCGCAGGCGCGATAGGCCTGCGCGTACAGCGCGCCGTCGAGCTTGCGCCGGCGCGGCGCGAGCGCGTGCAGGCGCTCGCTCATGCGCAGGTCGAAGGCCTGGGTCAGCAGGCCCAGCTCGATCGCATCGGCCACCGTCGCCAGCAACGGTCCGGGCAACAGTTTCTGCATCATCGGCAGCACCCGCGCGATGTCGGCGTCGCGGCGGCTGAAATCGCGGTCGTTGTAGACGTCGCTGAGGAAGAACTGCGCCGCCGGGCGCCGGCGCGGATCGCGCAGGAAGCGGTCGAAGCTGGCCTCCAGCCGGCGCGCCTGCCATTGCCGCAGCTCCGGCAGCCAACGCAGGCGGTTGCGCGGCTCGCGCTCGGGATCGTGCAGGGCCTGGTGGCTGGACAGCAGGCAGGCCATGCGGTGGCTGAGGTCGGATGTTCTGGACATCGGAACCGATGATCGCGGGAGCCCCGCGCGCTCGCAAGAGCGACGCGATCGAAGATCGCAGCGCCCCTCACCACGAACCACAAACCACGACGAAAGCCTCGGGTCCGGGAGGGCCTCCTCCTGGACCATGCCAAAGGCCCGGTCCAGGAGGAGGCCCTCCCGGACCCGAGGCTGCCCCCACCCCGACGCCCTTCGACCTTCGTACACCCCCGCTGGACGCCCCGCCCCGCTGGGCTACACTCGACCGACTACCGCCAAGGCCGTGCCGCCGATCACATGCTGTCACTCCATTCCGCCCGCCACCGGGCGAGCCGCAAGCCGGCGGCGAAAGGAAGCAAGAACACCGGCACCGCGAAAAGCACGCGCAAACGCGACGACGCCCCCGCCCAACGCGACCCCGCCGCGGCCCCGCGCATCGGCCTGGCCATCGCCGGCGGCGGCCCGATCGGCGGCATGTACGAACTCGGCGCCCTGCGCGCCCTCGACGAAGCCATCGAAGGCCTCGACCTGACCCGGCTGGACTGCTACGTCGGCGTCAGCAGCGGCGCCTTCCTCGCCGCCGGCCTGGCCAACCGCATGGACACCGCCGAGATGTGCCGGATCTTCGTCACCGGCGACAGCGCCGACGTCGAATTCCGGCCCGAAACCTTCATGCGCCCGGCCTTCGTCGAATACCTCAAGCGCGCCGCCAGCTTCCCGCGCCTGGCCACCGAGTGGTGGCGCGAACTGCTGTTCTCGCCGCTGGAAGCGCGCTGGTCCGACCTGATCACCCGCTTCGGCGGCCTGATCCCCAACGGCCTGTTCGACAACAGCGAAGTCGAACGCTTCCTGCGCGAAGTGTTCACCCGGCGCGGCCGCAGCAACGACTTCCGCGAACTCGACGCCGAGCTGTACGTAGTCGCCGTCGACATCGACAGCGGCGACGCGGTGCGCTTCGGCGGCGAAGGCTGGGACGAGGTGCCGATCTCCAAAGCGGTGCAAGCCAGCGCCGCCCTGCCCGGCCTGTACCCGCCGGTCAACATCGACGGCCGCCACTTCGTCGACGGCGCCCTGCGCCGGACCATGCACGCCTCTGTCGTGCTCGAACGCGGCATCGACCTGCTGATCGGGCTCAACCCGCTGGTGCCGTTCAACCACAGCCACGGCGCCGCGGTGGCCGAAGACAACAGCCTCGCCGCCGGCGGCCTGCCGGCGGTGCTGTCGCAGACCTTCCGCACCCTGCTGCAATCGCGCATGCAGGTCGGCCTGGCCCGCTACGCCCAGCAATACCCGGACATCGACCAACTGGTGTTCGAACCCAACGCCGAAGACCGCGAACTGTTCTTCACCAACGCCTTCAGCTTCTCCGCGCGCCGGCGCATCTGCGAAATCGCCTACCGCAACACCCTGGCCGACCTGCGCGCGCGCGCCGAACAGCTGGCGCCGATCCTGGCCGCGCACGGCCTGCGCCTGCGCGAAGAAGTGCTGGCCGACCCCGAGCGCTCGATCCTCGACGGCATCGCCCCGCCCGCGCGCGACAGCGAGACCACCGCGCGCCTGCGCCGCGCGCTCGACGACGTCGACCGGCTGGTCGCGAAACGGCGGCCGCGCAAGCGCGGACCGGCGCCCGCGCACTGACGCGCCACGCGCACCAAGACCGATGAATGCGAGGGCGGGAAGCGCAGGCTTCCCGCCCTTCGCGTTTTCGCCGCGCATCCGCGACGCAGCGCGCGATCGTTGCGCTGCGCTGGTGTGAATACTCTAGACAGCGGCCCCATCGTGAGGCCACAGCACTAACCTTAATCACAGGACGTCCATGGCCGCCAAGTTCAAGAAGACCGCGAAGAAGACCTCGGGCAAGACCCGCTCCGCCGGCGCCGCCGGCAAGGGCGCGGGCGCGCAGGAACAGGCCGAGCGCCTGTCCAAGACCCTGAGCGAATCGGCGCAGCAGATCTGGCTGGCCGGCGTCGGCGCGTTCGGCCGCGCCCAGGCCGAAGGCACCAAGCTGTTCGAAGGCCTGGTCAAGGAAGGCCTGAACCTGGAACAGACCGCGCGCAAGTTCACCGGCGGCCAGGCCGGCGCGCTGCGCGATGTGGTCGAGTCCAAGGTCGGCCAGGCGCGCGAGCGCGCGACCGACACCTGGGACCGCCTGGAAAAGGTGTTCGAAGAGCGCGTGCAGCGCGCCCTGGTCAAGCTCGGCGTGCCGGGCCGCGACGATCTGGCCGAACTCAGCGAGCGCGTCGACGCGCTGACCGCCGAGCTTCGCCGCCAGGGCGGCGGCGCCGCGCCGGCGCGCAAGCCGGCCAAGAAGGCCGCCAAGCCCGCTGCCGCCGCCAAGCCGGCCAAGGCCAAGGCGCCGCGCAAGGCGGTGGCCAAGCCCAAGCCGCCGGTCGCGCCCTGAGTTTCACGGCGCGGTCGCATCAGCGTCCTAGGCGCTGACACGAACGCGCGGTATCACTGATCCGCCGTACCGCTTCACCGTCTCGCGCCGCTCGGGCGCGAGGCCCGCTTAAGCCCGCCAGTCCGCGCTTCCGTATGCTCCCCTCCCCTTACGGTTTCGGACTGGCGGGCTTTCTTACAAGTGCAGACAGCGCGCAGGAATGGGACGCGGGCGAAGTTGCTTTCGCCCGCTTCGCGTTTCTGCGCGCTCGCCGCTCAAGCCTTTCACGGCCGCGCCGCTGCCGCGTTTCCTCGTGAACGGCAGACCCCGCACACATCGAATCCGCGAACTGCGTCGCAATTCGCGTGGAATTCATATGTCTGAAGCCGTATATCCTCAGCGTCTTTTATGGGCCTAGCGTTACATGTCGAGTTTCTCCCTGTGGTCCGCTGCCGCCGTCGCGCTGACGATCGGCCTGGGGTCCACCGCCTACCTGTGGTCGTATCGCCGTCATCGCACTGAAGTCGCCACCGGCATCGCCGGCCTGGCCAAGATGCGCTGGCGCGAGTTCGCGCGCCTGATCGTCGAGGCGCTGCGCGATCGCGGTTTCGAGGCCGAATCGGTGGAGGAATCGCTGGCCCGCGGCACCCAGGCCGAACTGCGCCTGCTGCGCGCCGGCAAGCCCTGGCTGCTGTCGTGCAAGCTCGGCGACGGCGACTACAAGGTGCCGGCCGCGACCGTGGCCGAACTGGCCGACGCGGTGCGCTTCCACGGCGCCGCCGGCGGCCTGCTGGTCACCACCGGCCGCTTCGATACCAACTCCGAGCGCGTCGCCGACGGGCTGGACCTGTACAGCGGCGAGACCTTGTGGGAACTGGTCGAACCGCAACTGCCGGCCTCGACCCGCCACGAAATCATCGCCGCGGCGCAGAAGCGCAGCATCCAGACCATCGTCGCCGCCTGGGGCGCAGCGATCGCGCTGGCGCTGATCGTCGGCTTCCTGGTGCCGCAACTGCTGCCCGACGAAGCGCCGACGCCGACGCCCGCATCGGCCGGCACCGACGCGCCCGCCGCCGGCGATGGCGACGACGCGCCGCCCGCACCCACCCCGCCGGCCGCCGACACGCCGCAGCCGGCGCCCGTCGCGCCGCCCGCGCCGCAACAACCGGCCGCGCCGGTGCCGTCGGCATCCACCGGCGACGCCGACGCCGACCGCGCCGAAGTGATCCGCAGCGCCGCGCGCCTGCCCGGCACCGAGCGCGCGCTGTGGTCAACCGCGTCGAACCTGCTGATCTACCGGCTCAGCGAGGCCCAGAAGCAGGACGTCGACGCGATCTGCCAATTGCTGGAGCGCTATCCGGAACTGCGCTCCTCGCGCGTGCAGTTGCAGCCGCCGCCGAACAGCAACAGCCGGGTGCGCTTCTTCCAGTGCAAGGCTTACTGAGCCGGCCGTAAGCCGCTGTAGGCGCGGCGCGAGCCGCGACTGCGGGCTTGCCAGGTTGCGCCGTCAGCGAGGTGTCGCGGTCGCGGCTTGCGCCGCTCCTACAGGGAGCCCAGGTGGGTTGCGTGAGTGCTTGAAACGACGAAGCCCGGCACTGCCGGGCTTCGTGCGTTTTGCCTGATGCCGATGCTGCGCAGCGGCCGCAAGCCGCTGTAGGAGCGGCGCGAGCCGCGACTGCGGGCTTGCCAGGTTGCGCCGTATGCGCGGTGTCGCGGTCGCGGCTTGCGCCGCTCCTACAGGGAGCCCAGGTGGGTTGCGTGAATGCTTGAAACGACGAAGCCCGGCGCTGCCTGGCTTCGTGCGTTTTGCCTGATGCCGACGCTGCGCAGCAGCCGCAAGCCGCTGTAGGAGCGGCGCGAGCCGCGACTGCGCTTGCAAGGTTGCGCCGTCAGCGAGGTGTCGTGGTCGCGGCTTGCGCCGCTCCTACAGAGAGCCCAGGCAGCTTGCGCGGATAGCTAAAACGACGAAGCCCGGCGGGGCCGGGCTTCGTCTGCTTGCGATGCGAGCGGGTTTACCAGTGCACGCCGCGCATCAACGCCGCGAACGCGATCTGCTCGCTGTTGGCGTGTTCGTCCTTGAGCCCCTTGCGGTCGCCCTTGGCCGCGGCCGAGTCGGGGAACAGTTCGAACGCGGTGCTCATCACCACCTCGTAGGCCTTCGGCGCCAGCGCGTTGACCACCGAGGCGAAGATGCCCAGGCGCGTGGCGATGCGGCTGGGCCGCTCGATGATGCCCTTGACCACCAGGTCGGCGGCTTCGTCGGGCGTCAGCGTCGGCACGCTGTCGTACATCTTGGTCGGCGCGATCATCGGCGTCTTCACCAACGGCATGTTGATGGTGGTGAAGCTGATGCCCTTGCCCGACAGCTCGCCCTGCGCGCAGCGGCTGAACGCGTCCAGCGCGGCCTTCGACGCCACATAGGCCGAGAACCGCGGCGAGTTGGCCAGCACGCCGATCGAGGAGATGTTGATGATGTGGCCCTTGCGGCGCTCGGTCATCTTCGGCATGAAGCCCATGATCAGGCGCAGGCTGCCGAAGTAGTTGAGCTGCATGGTGCGTTCGAAATCGTGGAAACGATCGTAGCTGAGCTCGATCGAACGACGGATCGAGCGGCCGGCGTTGTTGACCAGGATGTCGACGTGGCCGTGCTCTTTGAGGATGGTCTCGACCAGGCGGTCGCAGTCGGCCATGTCGGCCAGATCCGCGGTGTAGGCGAAGACCTTGCCGCCGAGCGCCTTCATCGCGTCGCGGGCCTTGAACAGTTCCTCCTCGCCGCGCGCGACGATGATGGTGACCGCGCCCGCCGCGGCGACCTTCTCCGCGGTCGCAAGGCCGATGCCGGACGAGCCGCCGGTGATCACCACGACCTTGTTGCGCACCTTGCCCTTAAGCGTGCGGTCGACGAACAGGTCCGGATCCAGGTGGCGTTCCCAGTAGTCCCACAGGCGCCAGGCGTAGTCGTCCAGGTGCGGCACCTTGATCCCGCTGCCGCGCAGCGCGCGCTCGGTCTCGCGGTTGTCGAAGCGGGTCGGATAGGTGATGAACTTCAGGGTTTCCTTGGGAATCTTGAAGTCGCGCAGCAGCATGCCGACGAAGCGACGCACCGGCGGCAGGTTGCCGACCGCGCCGCGGATGCCGCTGGGCACGAAGGCGAACATGCGCGCGTCGATGCGCATCGTCATCTCCGGCGTGTGGCCGGCGCGGGCGAAGGTGTTGAGCACCTCGCCGACGCGCTGCGGCTCCGGATCGGTCAGGTGGAAGCAATGCCCGTCGAGCTTGGGCTTGTGCGCGATGTGGTCCATCGCGTCGACCACGTAGTCGACCGGGATGATGTTGATCCGCCCGCCCTCGACGCCGAGCATCGGCATCCACGGCGGCAGCATCTCGCGCAGCTTCTTGAGGAAGGTGAAGAAGTAGTACGGGCCGTCGATCTTGTCCATCTCGCCGGTCTGCGAATGGCCGACCACCATGCCCGGGCGGTAGATCCGCCACTTGACCCGCTTCTCGGCGCGGACCAGGCCCTCGGAATCGTGCTTGGTGCGCAGGTACGGATCGTCCAGGCCCTCGGCCTCGTCGAACATGTCCTCGCGGAACACGCCCGGGTACATGCCGGCGGCGGCGATCGAACTGGTGTGATGGAACACCAGATTGGACGCCGGCGCGGCGCTGAGCGCCGCGGCCAGGTCCAGCGCGTGCTGGGTGCCGTCGATGTTGGCCGCGCGCTGCGATTGCGCGCTGGCGGTGAGATCGTAGATCGCCGCCAGATGGAAGAAATGCTTGATCTTCCCGCTCAGCGAGCGGATCTGCGCAGGCGTCAGCCCGCACTTGGCCTGGGTCATGTCGCCCGCCACGGGGATCACCCGCTTGAGGTCCCAACCCATCTTCTTGGCCGTGGCGTCGAACTTCTTCTGCGAATCCTTGCGCACCAGCACGTGGATCGTGCCCTTGCGTTTCAGCAGGTTGCTGACGAGGAAGCGACCGATGAAACCCGTCGCGCCGGTGACGAAATAGCTCATACCCCTCTCCTGGATGGCCCCGATCGGCCGCCGTTGCGGCGGCATGACGCTACGGTGCCAGAGCGCGGGCGCGGTAACAATTCCTTTCCGTATTGACCCACTCCGGAGCGCATGGTGTGATGCCGCCTCAACCTGGTGCCCAGGAGAGGCCCGCCGTGTCCGATATCCAAGCCGCATTCGAACAAGCCGCCAAGGACGTCCAGTCCCTGCCCGAACGCCCCGATAACGACACCCTCCTGCGCCTGTACGCGCTGTACAAGCAGGGCGCCGAAGGCGATGTCAACGGGCCCAAGCCCGGCTTCTTCGACTTCGTCGGCACGGCCAAGTACGAGGCCTGGGAAAAGCTCAAGGGCACCGATCAGGCCGAAGCCAAGAAGAAGTACGTCGATCTGGTCAAGAAGCTGCGCGGCTGACGCCGCGCCCCGCCCCGCCTTCCCCCGGCCGCACGATGGCGAAACAGACCCGCCAACGCATCCTCGATGCCGCGTTGATCATGTTCAACGCGCAAGGCGAGCCCAACGTCACCACCAACCACATCGCCGACGAGCTGGAGATCAGCCCCGGCAATCTGTACTACCACTTCCGCAACAAGGACGACATCATCGAGCAGCTGTTCGCTCGATTCGAGGAGCGCATGGACGCCGCCCTGGCCGCGCCGCAAGGGCGCCTGCCGGGGCTGGAGGACATCTGGCTGCAGTTGCACCTGGTGTTCGAGTGCATCTGGGACTACCGCTTCCTCTACCGCGATCTGGTCGAGATCCTCAGCCGCAACCGCCGCCTGCGCATGCGCTTCGCGCGCATCCTCAAGCGCGCCGACGAGCAGGCCCACCTGGTCATGCGCGGGTTGTCGCAGGCCGGGGTCATGCGCGCGTCCGGCGACGAGCTGGCGGCCACCGCCACCAACGTGTTGGTGATCGCGACGTTCTGGCTCAACTACGCCGCCGCGCGCGGCGACAAGGACGAGCACGCGGCGATCCGCGACGGCATCGTCCAGGTGATGATGCTGCTGTCGCCGTTCCTGCGCGATGCCGAGCGGATGCACCTGAACACGCTGATCCGCGCGTATCTCGACTGAGGCCGGCCGCGGCTGAACGCGGTCGGCAAACCTCTCGCCGCAACGAAAAAGGGCGCCATTCGGCGCCCTTTCGGTGTCAAGCCTTGCGCGCGCGGCGTGCGGCCGGCTTGCGCGCGGCACGACGCGGCGCCGCGGCCTTCTTCGCCGCCGGCTTGCGGCCCTTGCGCTGGGCGCGCGGCGTGCGCTGGCCCTTCAGGCCGAGCTTGTCCAGCACCGGCGCCAGCCGCGCCTCGACTTCGGCGCTGAACTGCACCACTTTCGGCTCGACCTGGCCGCGCACGTTCTCGATCCCGCCGACCACGTTGCCGCGCGCGTCCGAGGCCAGATCGCGCACGCGCCGCTGCAGCGCGTCGACCTGCCCGGCCGCACGGCCGGCGCCGGCCAGCGCTTCGCGGCGCGCGAGCGCGGCCAGACCCAAGCTGGCCAGCCACAGGTGCCGCAGCGTGGTGGTTTGGTTCGCGGCCGGCTTGGCCGCCGCCTGCTTCTTGCGCTTGCCCACTGCCATCGTCGCACTCCGTCGACCGCCCGGAATGGACGGTTTCGCCCGCGCACTATCGCCAGCGCGCATCGAGCAATGGCACTAGCCCTTTCAGCCGGCGCACAGGCGCGCGGCCCCTCTTGCCAGCCCCCCCGCCGCGGCGGGATGCTGCCGGTCCGATCCGTTCGAACAAGGACAGTACATGGCCGCCAAGACCGCCTGGGCCGCTTTTCCGCACGACGCCAAGGCCTATGCCTACGCCGGCGACGCCCTCAAGAAAGCCTGGCCCAAGCTGCACGCCGGCGATGCCGAGCCGTTCCCGGACGCCAAGCGCGCGGGCGCGCTGATCAAGGCCGCCGGCAAGGCCGCGCCCAAGGGCGCGGACGCGGACGCGCTGGCCGAGGCGCTGCAGGAGGCCTGGCGCGCGTTCCATCGCGGCGACTTCAAGGCGGCCTTCGACGCCGGCGAGAAGCTCGGCCCGGTCGGCGCTTCGGTGGCGGTGAAAGCCTTGGGCATCCACGCGACCTATCTGGTCGAGGACGAGGCCGAGCAGCTCAAGCGCTATCAGCAGGCGGCCAAGATCGCCGAGGCCGCGGTCGCCGCGCTGCCGGACGAGGCCAACAGCCATTACCGCTACGCCTTCGCCCTGGGCCGCTACAGCCAGGGCCTGAGCATCGCCAAGGCGCTCAAGGACGGCATCGCCGGCAAGGTCCGCGCCGCGCTGGACACGACCCTGGAACTGGAAGCCAAGCACGCCGAAGCGCATACCGCGATGGCGCTGTACCACGCCGAGATCATCGACAAGATCGGCGGCATGATCGGCGGGCTCACCTACGGCGCCAAGGCCAGCGAGTCGGAGAAGCACATCAAGACCGCGCTCAAGCTGACTCCGGATTCGCCGATCGCCCACATCGAGCACGGCAACGTGCTGATGCTGCTGCACGGCGACAAGCAGGAAGCCGCGGCCGCGGCGGCCTACGAAAAGGCCGCCAAGCTCAAGCCGCTCGACGCGATGGAAGCGCTGGATGCGGCGTATGCGAAGGAGCAGTTGGAGTAAGCGCAGGCGCTGGCCTGGCCGGACGGGCGCGCTGGCGCCGGGCGGCGCGTTCGGCCGGGATGCGCGGCCGCGTGGTGCCCACCGGGCCGCGATGCGCCGAAGTCGGCCCCGCTTACAGGGGATCGCCTCGGCCCGGACCCGGCCCCGCCGCATGGCTCCGGCCCGGTTCTGGCGCGTTTTACCGCGGTTTCCAGGGCGATCCGCGGCGGCGGCCGGTGCGGCCCCGCCCCGTTTCCGCAGACGCAATCCGGCGGATGGGACGATCCGAAAATCGATGGCCGCAAAGGCTTGTCAGTTCCGGATCGCGCGATTACAATTTGCGACCCGATTACATCGGGCGGTTAGCTCAGCGGTAGAGCATCGCCTTCACACGGCGAGGGTCGCAGGTTCGAACCCTGCACCGCCCACCAGTTGCAAGAAAGAAGCCGGCGAAAGCCGGCTTTTTTCGTTGCGCCGCGTCCGGCCCGCGCAAGGTTTCGATTGCGGCGCGCTCAAAGCGGCGCGTGCGCACAGCGGCGCGCCTTTGCGTACAGGAGTCCGTCCATGTCCAAGCTTCGCGCCCCTACCCGCCTCTATCACAACCCGCGCTGCTCCAAATCGCGCGGCGCGCTGGAGCTGCTGCGCGAACGCGGCATCGAGCCGGAAGTGATCGCGTATCTGGAAACGCCGCCGGACGCGACCGAGCTGTGCGAACTGCTGGGCCTGCTCGGCGTCGACGCACGCGAGCTGCTGCGCAGCGGCGAGGACGAATACAAGCAACTCGGGCTCGACGATACCTCGCTCGACGAGGACGCGCTGATCGCGGCGATGGCCGCGCATCCGCGCCTGATCGAACGGCCGGTGTTCGTGCACGGCGGCCGCGCGGTGATCGGGCGTCCGCCGGAGCGGGTGCTGGAGCTGTTGTAAGCGGCGGGCGGATCGGCCGTTGCGGTTCGATCCGACAGCGAAAATCAAAATGGATTCCGGCGTTCGCCGGAATGACGGAACTCTGAAGCTGAGCCGACTCAAGGCCGGATGCAGCCCTCAACACCGTCATTCCGGCGAACGCCGGAATCCATTTTGATTTTCGCCTGCGCTCACCGCACGCAAGCCGCTGCGCTCAGAACGACTTGCTCGCCCGCATCGCCAACACCCGGTCGGGCGCGGCGAACGAATCGCTGCGCGCGCCGGCCCAGAACGACTGGAACACCGCGTGCGCCGGAATCTTGCCGAGCAAATCGCCCGGTGCGAGGAAGTTGTACAACGCGCCGAGCGAGCGCACCTCGGTCGGGGTGACCCGGCGCAGGATGTGCTCGGGGCCGATCTCCGAGGTATGCCGCAGGCCGGCCGCGCACAGCAGATCGCGCAACGCCTTGAGCGTGTTCTCGTGGAAGTGGAACACGCGCGCGGACTTGTCCGGCACGTCGAGCTTGCTCCAGCGGCTCGGATCCTGGGTGGCGATGCCGGTCGGGCAGCGGTCGGTATGGCAGCTCTGCGCCTGGATGCAGCCCAGCGCGAACATGTAGCCGCGCGCGGCGTTGCACCAGTCCGCGCCCATCGCCAGGGTGCGGGCGATGTCGAAGGCGCTGGTGATGCGCCCGGCCGCGCCGACCCGGATCTTGTCGCGCAATTCCAGCCCGACCAGGGTGTTGTGCACCAGCATCAAGGCCTCGTGCATGGGCACGCCGACGTGATCGATGAACTCCGCCGGCGCCGCGCCGGTGCCGCCCTCGGCGCCGTCGACGACGACGAAATCCGGCAGCAGCCCGCTTTCGTGCATGGCCTTGGCGATGCCGAACCACTCCCAGGGATGGCCGATGGCAAGCTTGAAGCCGACCGGCTTGCCGCCGGACAGTTCGCGCAGCCGCGCCACGAATTGCAGCAGCCCCAGCGGCGAATCGAACGCGGTGTGCGCGGCCGGCGAGACGCAGTCCTGGCCCATCGGCACGCCGCGCGTGGCCGAGATCTCGGCGCTGACCTTGGCCGCCGGCAGCACGCCGCCGTGGCCGGGCTTTGCGCCTTGCGAGAGCTTGATCTCGATCATCTTGACCTGGGGGTCGCGGGCGTTGGCGACGAAGCGCTCTTCGCTGAACAAGCCGCGCTCGTCGCGGCAGCCGAAGTAGCCCGAGCCGATTTCCCAGACCAGATCGCCGCCGTTCTCGCGGTGGTACGGCGAGATCGAGCCTTCGCCGGTGTCGTGGTAGAAGCCGCCGAGCTTGGCGCCCTTGTTGAGCGCGCGGATGGCGTTGGCCGAAAGCGAGCCGAAGCTCATCGCCGAGATGTTGAACACGCTGGCCGCATACGGCTGCGCGCTGTTCTCGCCGATGGTGATGCGGAAGTCGTGGGCGACATGCGCGGTCGGCGCCAGCGAATGGTTGATCCATTCGTAATCCAGGCCGTAGACATCGACCTGGCTGCCGAACGGACGCACGTCGTTGACCGACTTGGAACGCTGATAGACCAGCGCGCGCTGCTGGCGCGAGAACGGCACCTCGGCGGTATCGGCCTCGATGAAGTACTGGCGCATTTCCGGCCCGATCGACTCTAGGCCGTAACGGAAGTGCGCGAGCACCGGGTAGTTGCGGCGCAAGGTGCTGCGGGTCTGCAATAGATCAGCGGTTCCAAGCGCGGCGACCGCGCCGAAACCGGCCAGACCCCACAACCAGTACGGGTGATGCAGGACAACCAGAACCGCGCAGACCAGGGTCAGGACCAGGCTGGCGACGTAGACGGCATAGCGCATCATGGCGTTCGGAGAGTTCACGGGCTGGCGCCGAGCATAACCGCGGCGAGGTGCAGGATTTGTACGGGGCCGGGCGGGATGCGCTTGGGCTGGGTCTTCGGACCCTGGTGCGTTCCGGGCTCATCGCAGCGTTGGCGCTTGTGGGGACTTCTTGTGGGAGGGCGTTCAGGCCCGACGCTTTTCGCTCAGATCGCAGCGCCTGAGCCAAGAGCGTCGGGGCTGAAGCCCCTCCCACAGTCGCATTGCTGGCAGGCGCGCTGGGGCTGTGGATCCCCGCCTTCGCGGGGATGACGTTTTGGCAGAGACGCATCGGCTTTTTGTGGGAGGGCCTTCAGGCCCGACGCTTTTCGCTCAGATCACAGCGCCTGGGCCAAGAGCGTCGGGGCTGAAGCCCCTCCCACAGTTGTATTGCTGGCAGGCGTACCGCGGCTTTGGATCCCCGCCTTCGCGGGATGACGTTCTAGTAGAAGACGTGTCGGCTGCTTGTGGGAGGGCCTTCAGGCCCGACGCTTTTCGGCCGGATCGCAGTGCCTGAGCGAAGAGCGTCGGGGCTCAAGCCCCTCCCACAATCGCAAAGCGCCGGAGCTATCGCCGCGATCCGCGCACCGGCAACCCCAGACTCACAAACGCCCGTCGACCTCGTCGCGCGGGTACAGGCTCTTGATGTCGTACAGTAACGCGCCCGGTTTGCCGTAGGCGCGCGCGCCGGCGGCGCCGAGGGCGCGGAACTGCTCGTGCGCCACCGCGATCACGATCGCGTCGTAGGCGCCCGGCTCGGGCGCATCGACCATGTCCAGGCCGTACTCGCGCCGCGCTTCCTCGGCGTTGGCCCAGGGGTCGCAAATCTCCACCCGCGCGCGGTATTCGCCGAACTCGCGCGCCAGATCGATGACCCGGGTGTTGCGCAGGTCGGCGCAGTTTTCCTTGAAGGTCAGGCCGAGGATGAGGATGCGCGATTCGGCGATGGCGATGCCGCGCTGGATCATGCGCTTGATCACCTCCGCCGCCACGTGCCCGCCCATCGCGTCGTTGATGCGCCGGCAGGCGAGCAGGATGTCGGGGTAATAGCCCGCGCTCTGCGCTTTCTGGATCAGGTAATACGGGTCCACGCCGATGCAATGGCCGCCGACCAGGCCGGGCCGGAACGGCAGGAAATTCCACTTGGTCCCGGCCGCTTCCAGCACTTCGGTGGTGTCGATGCCCAGGCGCTGGAAGATCAGCGCGAACTCGTTGATCAAGGCGATGTTGGCGTCGCGCTGGGTGTTCTCGATGACCTTGGAGGCCTCGGCCACGCGCAGGCTGGAGGCGCGGTGGGTGCCGGCGGGAATGATGCTGCGATAGAGCGCGTCGACGCGCTCGGCGGTTTCGGGCGTGGAGCCCGAAGTGACCTTGGGAATGTCGACCAGCTTGCGCTGGCGGTCGCCGGGATTGATCCGCTCCGGGCTGTAGCCGACGAAGAAATCCTGGTTGCAGCGCAGCCCCGAGACGCGCTCGAGTTCGGGGATGCAGATCTCCTCGGTTGCGCCGGGATAGACGGTGGACTCGTAGATCACCGTGTCGCCGCGCTTGAGCACGCCGGCGAGCGCGCGGCTGGCCAGGATCAGCGGGGTGAAGTCCGGGCGCTTGTGCTCGTCCACCGGCGTAGGCACGGTGACCACGAACACGTCGCGATCGTCCAGGTCTTCCAGCGCGGCGCTGAAGCGCAGGCGCGTGGCGGAGCGGATCTCGGCGGCGTCGTGCTCATGATGGCGGTCCTCGCCGGTGCTGAGCTGGGCCACGCGCACCGGGTCGATGTCGTAGCCGACGGTGTCGTAGACCTTGCCGAACTCCAGCGCCAGCGGCAGGCCGACATAGCCCAGGCCGACCACGCCGATGCGCGAGCGCGCGATTGAATCGAGGTGCTGTGCCATGGTCCGCCCGGGTCCGCGCTGAGTACGTCGGCGCAATTCTAATGAACTCTAGGGACGTGCGGCGCGCGGCGCAGGCCCGGCCGCGCGTTTGCGCCGACGCTGTCTCAACCCGCCGCCGGAGAATCGGCCAGCGAATCGCCGCGGCGCAGCCCGAACGCCGCCGCGACCGGCGCCAGATACGCCTGCGCGCGGCCGCCGTCGCATTGCAGGCGCGCGATGCGCTCATCGGCGCGGTATTCGATCAGCAGCGCGCTGCCGTCGGCCTCGCATTCCCAGATCGACAGCTCGCGGGTCGGGTTGAGGTAGTGCCAGCCGCCCTCGCCTTCGCCCAGGCCCGCCCACAGCGCGTCCGACAGCGCCCGGTGCGCGGCGAACGCGTCCCAGCCCTGCGCCGGCGCCCAGTCGCGCCAGGCCGGCGCGCTCATTCCTCGGCCACCGCGACCGCGTTGCGGCCCAGTTGCTTGGCCCGGTACAGCGCGGCGTCGGCGTGGCGCATCCACATCGCCGCGGTGTAGGCCCTGGCGCCGGTGCCGGCGACGCCGATGCTGACCGTGCAGCGCAGCTCCGGGGTGTCGTCGAAGCGCGCGTCCTCGATCGCGCGGCGCAGGCGCTCGGCGATGGCCTGCGCGCTGTCGGCGTCGGTGTCCATCAGGATCAGCGCGAACTCGTCGCCGCCGATGCGGCTGGCGGTGTCGGTCATGCGCGCGGCGCGCTGCAGTACGTCGGCGACCCGGCGCAGCACCGCATCGCCGATCTGGTGGCCGTGGTAATCGTTGATGTCCTTGAACCGGTCCACGTCGATCAACACCAGCGCTGCGCGCTTGTTGCTGCGCGCGCAGTGGGTCATGGTCGCGCTGGCCGCGTCGTCCCAGTGCAGGCGGTTCTGCAGGCCGGTCAGCGGATCGGTGCGGCTGAGCAGGGCGAGCTGGCGGTTCTGCCGCACCACCTTGCGCGCCAGCCCGTAGGCGGCGCTGCTGATCGCCATCGGATAGACGAACATGAAAGGCAGGCAGGCCAGGATCACCAGCATCGAGCTGTGCGGCGCGAAGCCGAAACCGAACGCGGCCCACGCCGCCAGGCAGGCCAGCGCCTGGGCGCCGGCGGTGCGCAGCAGGAAACGCCAGCCGCCGACGCCGATCTTGTCGGCCGACAGCATCACCGCCAGCAGCGCGCTGGGCACCGCGTTGAACTGCATCGCCGCGATCCATACCCCGCCCAGGACCGAGTCGATCACCAGGTTGCGGTATTCGCTGAACTCCGGATCGCGGCTGCGCGAGGCGATCAGGTACGCCGCCACCGGCCACACGAAGCCGTTGCCGAACAACGCCGCCCACGCCCACCACGGCGCGCCCTGCTCGTAGAGCACGCCGCCTACGGCGAAGAAACCGAAGCCCAGGCCGAGGGTGCGCATCTGGTAGATGCGCCGGACGAAGCGCAGATGCTCGCCGGCGCGGCTGGGGTCGTAAGCGCTGTCGTTCTTTGCCGTCACGCGCGCTCCCACGGCGGTCGGTCCCGCGCGGCGTGGATGCGGCGCGTACCGCATACCCTGCGCCGGCGCGGGTGGACGCGCAAGACGCTGCGGGCTTGCGGCCTCGTCGCGCACGGCCGCGGCGGACGCGCGCCGGCGCCGGACTCGCCGCGCAACCGAAACGTGGCGGCAGCGTCCAACGGTGCGCGCGATCACTGATTGCGCTTGTTTGCCGGCGTTTTTACCGATTTTCGCGGCGCCTTACGCGCCTACAGTGGGCCCGGGCCACTGCCGCCGGCACCGCCGCTCCGCCGCACGCGCGGACCCGATGCCCCCGCTCCACGCCGGCCGTTCCGCGCCGGGCCCGGCCCGTCCCCGCCGCAGCCTGCGGCCTATCCAACGTGAGGACTTCGCCGATGTCGCACCCGACCCTGCCGCGCCTGCACACCGCCTCCCGCGCCCTGCGCCCGCTCGCCCTGGCCACCGCCGCCGTGCTGGCCGCGGTCTGCGCCGCACCTGCCGCTGCCGCCACGGTCAACCTCGCCGGCCTGCAAGCCGGCGGCAGCTACGACCAGTTCATCGTCAAATACCGCGCCGGCAGCAGCGCCCGCGCCAGCGCGGCCGAGTTCGACGCCGCGCTCGGCCGCGCCGCCGCTGCGCTGCCGGCGGCCAAGGGCCAGCCGCGCCTGGGCCTGTCGCACCTGCGCCGCATGTCGATGGGCGCCGACGTGATCCGCGCCGACCGCGGCCTCGACCGCAACGACGCCATCGCGCTGATGAAGCGCATCGCCGCCGACCCGCGCGTGGAATACGTCGAACCCGACCTGCTGATGAGCACCCAGCTCACCCCCAACGACACCCGCTTCAACGAGCAGTGGCATTACGCCGACAGCGCGGTCGGCATCAACGGGCCCAGCGCCTGGGACAAGGCCGACGGCGCCGGCGTGGTGGTGGCGGTGGTCGACAGCGGCTATCTCTCGCACACCGACCTCAACTCCAATCTGCTGCCGGGCTACGACTTCGTCACCTCGGTCAACGGCCTGGGCCTGGCCTGCCTGTTCGCCGGGCTGCCGTCCAACTGCGGCGGCGGCAACGACGGCAACGGCCGCGACAACAACGCCCTCGACTCGTCCAACATCAAGCACGGCACGCATGTGTCCGGCACCATCGCCGCGGTCACCAACAACGGCGCCGGCGTGGCCGGGGTGGCGCGCAACGCCAAGATCGTGCCGGTGCGCGTGCTCGGCAACAGCGGCGTGGGCGCCACCTCCGACATCGCCGACGGCATCGTCTGGGCTTCCGGCGGCACGGTCAGCGGCATTCCGGCCAATCCCAATCCGGCCGACGTGATCAATCTCTCGCTCGGCGGCGCCCAGGCCTGCAGCCAGACCCTGGCTTATCGCGACGCGATCAACGCCGCCACCGCCAACGGTTCGATCGTGGTGGTCGCCGCCGGCAACAGCAACAACGATGTGTCCGGCTTCACTCCGGCCAGTTGCCCGAACACGATCACGGTGGCCGCCAGCGACATCAACGGCAACCGTGCGTGGTATTCGAACTACGGCGCCGGCATCGACATCACCGCGCCGGGCGGCGAGACCTGCTCGCCGGCGGCCGAGTTCCTGGCCCTGGGCGAATCGGTCAGCGGCAAGTGCACGCAGAACCACGCCAACCGCGGCGTGCTCTCGACCGTGGACGGCAACGGCTACGACTTCTACCAGGGCACCTCGATGGCCGCGCCGCACGTGGCCGGCGTAGTCGCGCTGATCAAGTCGGTCAAGCCGGCGCTGAACACCACGCAGGTGCAGACGATCCTGACCAACACCGCGCGGCCGATCGCCGCGGCCAAGTGCCCGGGCGGTTGCGGGCCGGGCCTGGTCGACGCCAATGCGGCGGTGACCGCGGCGCAGGGCCCGTAAGCGAGTCGGTTGCGGCCGAATCGGGGCCGGCGCCGCGCGCGCCGGCCCTGTCGCCGCCCGCCCGCACTTGTCCGCTGCGGGCGATTGCGTGCAGCAAATCGCTGCCCTATTCACAATTCACGCAACGCGAATCATTCCTAACGGACAACTAACATCGCCCTGGGCTAGTTTTAGCCGCACAGGGGGTTCCCGAAGCGGAGCCAGAGCGATGACGACCACCCTGCAAGGCCGCCCCACTCCGACCACGCCCGGGCTGAGCTATTGGGCCAGCCACTATCGCGAGGCGGAGTTCTATCGCGAAGGACTGCATTTCAGCGATTACGCGCCGGCGTTCTACGTCGGCATCTCGGTGCAACTGGAACACCCGGACCGCGATTTCGACGATCCCGGGCTGGACCTGCGCGGGCGCTACCAACGCATCCGTCTGGGCTCGGCGTTGAGCTGGGAACAGGCGCAAGGCGCGGCGCGCCAGGCCTGGCAGCGCGCGCGCAGCAACTCGGAAGACGCGCGCCGGCGCATCGCCCAGCGCATGGCGGAGTTGGCGGCGCAGGCTTGAGGCGAGATCGAGAGGTCGCCAGCATCCCGCGGTGCGCGGCACTGCGGGATGTTTGCGTTTGCGGGGATGACGGCTGGGAGCGAAGCGCCGGAATTCATTCGCCGCGAAGACCGCCTATCGTCATGCCTGCGAGGGCAGGCATCCAGGGTTTTATTGCAGCATGACGCTGAAGTCTCTGGATCCCCGCGTTCGCGGGGATGACGGCATGGAGAGGCTCGGCGAAATCCGACTGCCGCGCAACTTACCTATCGTCATGCCCACGAAGGCGGACATCCAGGGCTTCATCGCAGCATGACTCTGAAGTCTCTGGATCCCCGCCTTCGCGGGGATGACGGAATGGAGCGGCGCGGCGAAATCCGACTACCGCGCAACTTACCTGTCGTCATGCCCGCGGAGGCGGGCATCCAGGGCTTCATCGCGGCATGACTCTGAAGTCTCTGGATCCCCGCTTTCGCTGGGATGACGGCATGGAGCGGCGCGGCGAAATGGAGCGGCGCGGCGAAACCTGGCTGCCGCGCACCCCACCTATCGTCATGCTCGCGAAGGCGGGCATCCAGGGCTCCATCGCGACATGACGGTGAAGGCTCTGGATTCCCGCCTTCGCGAGGATGCCGGCCTTGGAGACGCCGCCTCAGCCGGTGAATTCCACCAGCGTGTGATCCTCGCCGGCCAGCGCCTCGTCGATGATCGGCGCGATGATGTTCCAATCGCCCTTGGCCAGGCCCGCGCCGATCAGCGGGTAGCCGATGCGCTTGCCGTGGAATTCGCGCGCGATCGCGCGCATCGCCCGGCCGATGGCGTCGTACTCGGCCAGCACGCCCTCGCCCTGCCAGTGGAACTGGGTGTAGGCGTTGACCACGACGAAGCGGTGGCCGTTCTCTTCCACTTCGGCCTGGCTATACGTGCCGAGCTTGCCGCGGTCGGCGGGCACGGTGCGTTGGTCGGCCGCCCACGCGGCGGGGAAACGTTCGCGGATGCTCAGCGCGATGCCGCGGCCCATGCGGCATTGGCAGTTGCAGCCGTGGACGATGACGTCGAAGCGGCCGTCGGCGGCGAGTTGCAGGAGGTCGCCCTGGATGATGTTCATGGTCGTCCTTGATCGGGGGATGGCGGGGTTGCGGTGCGAGCTTGGGCGATGGCGGTCGCGGCTTGCGCCGCTCCTACAGGAAGCCCATGCGGGTTCTCACAGTTTGAAGCGGCCGCCGTCGACGCGCAGGATTTCGCCGGTGACGTAGGGCGCGTCGCGCAGGTACATCGCCGCATCGACCACGTCCTCGACCGCGCCGATGCGGCCCAGCAGCGTGCGCGCCTTGATCGCGTCCTCCTGCTCGGCGCGCTGGGCCGGGTCGCGCACCGACGGCAGCACCGTGCCCGGCGCCACCGCGTTGACCCGGCACGGCGCCAGCTCCGCGGCCAGCGCACGCACCAGCCCGGCGCCGGCGGCGCGGCTGACCTGATAGGCGGCGTGGCCCGGGAACGAGCGGTCCAGGTAAGTGTCCAGCAGCATCACCACCGAGCGCAGCGGCCGCCGCGCGTGCAGGCGCACCGCCAGCTCCCACGGCGCCAGCAGGTTGACCTGCAACTGGCGGGCGAAACGCTCGCGTTCGTCGGCGCTGGCGCTGCCCGCGCCGGCGTCGGCCGACAGCGCGTTCCAGGCGTGGCCGCGTTCGAACAACGAGGCGCTGAGGATCAGGTGATCGATCGGCTGCGCCGGCAGTTCGGCCAGCGGCTCCTGCATGTCCCAGCACCACGCGTCCACCGGCGCCGGATACGGTTCGGGCACGGCGTCCTCGCGGCGCCGGTGCGCGACCACGCGCTCGCCGCGCGCCAGGCAGGCTTCGGCCAGGGCGCGGCCGATCCGGCGCGAGGCGCCGGTGACCAAGGTCGTCGTCGTCGCGCCCATCAGCCCGTCTCCCGTTGTCCGGCTTCGCTCAATTGCGCGGCGCGTTCGAGCAGATAACGGCGCACGAAGCCGGCGCCGGCGTAGGCATAGAAGCCGTGCGCGTTGTCTTCGCTGCGGAAACCGCGCTGGCGTTGCAGCGCGTCCAGCGCGGCCTGCAACGGCGGCAGCGGCAGTTGGCTCAGGCCGTGGAACAGATAGCCGCGGCCGGGATCGTAGCGCGCCTGCCAGCGCGGGCCGGCGGCGTCGAGCGCGCCGAGCAGGTCGATGTCCAGCGGCACCGGCATGCGCCGGCGCGGATCGCGCTGGCGGCCGAACCCGGCTTCGATGCGCTTGAAGCGGCGCTCCAATGCCTCCGGCGGCGGCGCGTTGCGCCATTCCAGCGCCAGCACCAGGTTCAAGGTGGCCTCGCCGGTGTGCAGGTAGTGGCGGTCGCCGTACAGCCCGGACACCGCCGCCAGCGCAACCTCGGGTTCGGCCAGCAACTGCGCGGACGCTTCGAGCAGATTCTCCGCGCGCGGGCCGTCGCTGGCGCCCAGGCAGATCAGCGCGGTCCAGCTCATGCGCGCAGCGCTCGCGCGGACGGCGGGGTCGAAATGGACATGGCGGCGCTCCCTGGCATTCGGCGGCTCCTGCGCCGCGGGGAACGGCGGCGCGCGATGGGCCATTGTAGCCGGCCGCGCTGGCGGCGCCGTCGTCGCGCGCACCGACACAGTCGGATCGCCGACTGCATCAAGCCACTGGATGCATCAGGCCACCGGATACGGCATGTCGTCGAAACGCTGCGCGTGATAACCCTTGACCCCGACCTCGTGCGCCAGCGCGCTGCGGAAATCCAGCCCGCGCTCCAGGCAATCGAGCACATAGCCGAAGCCGTAGCGCGGCTGCCAGCCCAGGTCGCGGCGCGCGGCGGCGTTGATGTAGACCCGGTCCAGATGCGGGAACAGCTTCCAGCCGCGCGCCGCGTACAGCTCGCGGCAGCGCGGGAACAGGCGCTCCACCACCGCCGCCGCGTCGCGGCTCAGCGCGGGCAGATCCTCGCGCGCGAACGGCGCGGTCGCCGACACGATGTAGCGGCCGAAGCCGAGCGCCGGCGCGCGCGCGATCGCGCACAGATGGGCCTGGGCCACATCGTCGATATCGGCGCGGCGGTACAGCAGTTCGTTGGCCTGGCTGTTGGCGGTGTCGTACTCGCTGCGCCGGGCCGCGTCGTCGTCGTCCTCGGGAAAGAAGCGTGAGGTGCGCAGCACCAGCACCGGCAGCTGGTGGCGGCGGTGGAACAGCTCACACAAGCCTTCGGCGGCGACCTTGCTGGCGCCGTAGATGTTCTTCGGAATCGGCGCCACGCTCTCGTCGATCCAGGTCGCCGGCTCGCCCGGCGCCGGCGTCAGCGCCGCGCCGAACGCGCTGGTGGTGCTGGTGAACACGAACGATTCCACGCCCTGCTCGTGCGCGCACTGCAGCAGATTGAGCGTGCCGGTGATGTTGGTGTCGACGAAATCCTGGTAGCTGTGGGTGGCTACGTGCGGCTTGTGCAGGGTCGCGGCGTGGATCACGCCGCTGGCGCCGCGCAGCGCCTCGACGACGAACTCGCGCTCGGCGATGGAGCCGACGTGATCGGTGAAAGCCGAAGGCTTGATGTCGATGCCGCGCGCCGGGCGGCCTTGCGCGCGCAGCAGCCGCATCAGGCCTTCGCCGAGGTGGCCGGCGCTGCCGGTGACGATGAGCGTCATGCGATGGACTCTTGATCTGGACGGTTCGAACGCCGCCGCGCCGGCGTTGCGGGCAACGTCGGCGCGTGCAATGGCGTAGCGGCTTAGCCTAGCGCCGCACCGGCGCGGCGGCCACCGACAACTGTCACACCGCGCTGCGCGCGAGGCGTTCGCCGCCGTCGGCGGCGATGCGCTCGAAGCCCGAGTCCAGGGCCAGGTACAGGCTCCAGCGATCGCGTTCGCCCGCCGCCGCGGCGGCGTCGATGAAACGCTCTTCCAGTTCGGTCTTGCGCACGCCCTTCCACAGCTTGTCGGCCAGGGCGACGGCCAGCTCTTCCAGCCGGCAGTCCATCGCCGCCCAGCGCGCATGCGACAGGCAGACCCGGGCCAGTTCCGGCGACACGCCGGCCGCGAGCAGCATCGTCTCGCCGGACGGCTCGTGCTCGCCGCCGGGAGCGTTCAACTCGGCCGGGTGGCGGATCTTGCCGGCGTCGTGCAGGACGATGCCGATGCGGACGAAGCGTTCGTCCACAGCGACGGATTGCTCGCGCAGCAGTTCGAGCAGCGCTTCCCCGGCCTCGCCGACCAGTTCGACATGGCGTTGCAGGCGCGCGGGCGCGCCGAGGGAACGGATCAGGTCCAGCGCTTGTGCGGCGTCGGTGGGGTGCATACGCGCCTCGGTGATGGAGAGGCGATAGTGACGCAAAACCCGGGACGGACCGGCCACTGCGGGCGTCGCCTCACCTGCCCCACTGCTGGCGCTCCTGCCGACCGCCGCTGGCGGTTACGAACCGGCGCTGTGCGCGGCCCGCGTGGATTGCCGCGCAACCGGAGCCCGCGAACGGCCGCACGCGGCGCTCAGGGCGAGCGCTTTGGATATCGTTCGAAGGGTCGGAATCAACGACGCGAAGCTTGCCGCCACGCTGGAACTACGAACCGGGCTGCGCGCCTCAGGCTTCGATCCAGGCCCGTTCGCCCTGGCGCCGCACCGGCGGCGGCGGGGCCGGCTGCGAGTCGCGCGCGGCGGCGACGATGGCCTGCGCCAGCTCCTGCGGGTCGCGCAGGCGCGACAGGTCCACGGCCAGGCGGTCGTAACGGCGTGGGTCCTGCGGCTGGCTCATGCGCGTGGCGTCCTCGTGCGGGCGGCCTGGGGCTGCCGGCCATGCTGGGCCCGAGGATGTTGGACGAATGTCGGAACCCGGCGGCGGCCGCTATTCAGCGTGGCGGCGACGGATGACACGGCGGTGACGGCCGCGTCCAGCCCGCAAAACCCCGCCGCGCGGCCCGCGGCAGGTGCGCGCAAGCCCCCGGCCCGGCCCGCCGCCGTCCGTCGCCAACCGGCTGCGCTGTCAAACATAGGTCATACATAGCCCATACGCTGCCCGCGAATAAGGAGGTTCGCGCATGAGGAAATTCCTCGGCCCCGCGTTCGCGGCGGTGTTGTTGGTCGGTGTGATCGCCGGCATCGTGATGTCTTTCAACGGCAAGCGCGCCGACGACCGCGCTGCCGCGGCGGCGCAGAAGCAGCAGGCCGACGCCGCCGCACTGATCACCGTGCGCGTGCTCACCGGCTCGGAAAAGCTCGATTTCCTGCGCGACCCCGAACTCGCCCAGGCCCTGCTCGCCGACCGTATCGTCCTGGACGTGCAGAAAGCCGGCTCGCGCGAAATCGCCACCCGCCCGGACCTCAAGAGCTTCGACGCCGCCTACCCCGCTGGCACCGCCGCGGCGCGCAAGATCGCCGACGCCACCGGCTCGCGCCGCATCTACAACGGCTTCTACACGCCGATGACGGTGGCCAGCTGGAAGCCGCTGCTGCCGACCCTGGAAGCCAACGGCATCGTCGGCAAGCGCGGCGAGGCCTACTTCATCGTCGACATGCGCAAGCTGGTGGCGCTGATGGAAAGCGGCGCGCGCTGGAAGGACTTGCAGCCCAACCCGAACTACGCGGTGAGCAAGTCGGTGCTGATCACCAGCACGGATGTGCGCACCAGCAATTCGGCGGCGATGTACCTGGCCCTGGCCAGCTATCTGGCCAACGGCGACGACGTGGTCGCCAGCGAGAGCGCCGCCGATCAGGTCGCCGACCGGTTGGTGCACCTGTTCTCCAAGCAGGGCTACCAGGAATCCAGTTCCTCGGGGCCGTTCGAAGACTACGTCACCATGAAGATGGGCAAGTCGCCGCTGGTGATGATCTACGAGCAGCAGTTCCTGGAATACGCCTTCAAGCATCCGCGCGTGGATGCGGACATGGTGCTGCTGTACCCGCAGCCGACCGTGCTGACCAAGCACACCATCGTCGCGCTCAACGACAAGGGCGCGCGCTTCGCCGAAGCCTTCGAGCGCAATCCCAAGGTGCGGCAGATCGCCGCGCGCTACGGCCTGCGCGGGCCCGACAACGCGGCGCTGTTCGCCGACGCCGCCAAACGCGGCATCGGCATGCCGCAACAACTGGTCGATGTGGTCGATCCGCCGACCTACGACCTCCTCGAACGCATGATCGGCCGCATCGAATCGCGGCTGGGCCACTGAAGGAACGCCGCCATGAGCACGACGCCGACCCAAGACTCCGCCACGCCCACCACCCTCGTCGAACCCATCGCGCCGCTGACGTTGGAAATGCCCGAGCCGGCCATGACCATCGCTGCGCCCGACCAGGCCGCGGCAATGATTCCGTTCAAGGACGACACCCGGGTCCAGGTGCTCAGCCAGGCCGACCAGTTCATCGCCGATTTGCTGGCGCTGGACCCGCACTCGGAAGACTTCCGCAGCCGCGTCGACAGCGCCTTCCGTCTGGGCCGCAAGGAGATCGGCGACAGCACCTTGCTGACCAACAAGTTCCTCGACCGCAACTTCATCGCCGACGCCGACAGCCCGGCGTTCAAGGTGATGAGCGAGATGCGCATCCTGTTCGAGGACCTCAATCCGTCCAAGGAAGGCGACCTGCTGGCCGCGCACAAGCTGCTCGGGCTGATCCCGTTCGGCAACAAGCTGCGCGCCTACCTGCAGCGCTTCGACTCGGCCGGCGACTCGATCCGCAAGACCATCGACAGCCTCTACGCGGTGCAGGACGAACTGGCGCGCGACGACCAGGCGCTGTACGCGACCATGCAGAAACTGCTGGAGGCGCTGACCCGGCTCAAGGCCGCCGACGTGTTCGCCGAGCAGCTCGACGGCAAGCTCAGCGCGGCGCTGGATTCGCTCAAGGCGTCCGACCCGGCACGGGCCAAGGCGGTGGAGCAGGAAGTGCTGTTCTACGTGCGCCAGGCCAGCGTCGACATCAAGACCCAGATCCTGGTCTGCATCAACGGCTACAAGATGCTCGAAGGCCTGCGCAAGACCGGGCGCGAGCTGCGCAACGGCTGCGACCGCATGGCCACCATCGGCATGTCCAGCCTGTCGATCGCCGCGACCCTGGCGCGCGCGCAGGGCTATCAGTTGCAGGTGATGGATGCGCTCAAGTCGTCCTCGCGCGCGATCGAGGGCCTGATCGCCTCGACCTCGTCCCAGTTCGGCCAGCACGTCGACCGCGTCGCCGAGTTCCAGAGCAATCCGCTGATCGGCGTGCAGACCTTGCAGAACGCCTTCGACACCACCTTCGCCGCGCTCGACCGCATGGACGAGTTCCGCAGCAAGGCGATCGGCGCGATGGGCAGCAACATCGAACAGTTGCGCGGCCTGATCGCCAAGGGCGAGGCGCGCATGAACCGCGAACGCGAGGCGGTGGCGGCGGTGCAGCACAGCATCGCCGCGCCGTCGGGACCGGTTTCGCTCTGACCCGGCCGCCGCTCGCCTCAATGAACCAACGCCGCCCCCATCACCCCGTCATTCCGGCGAAAGCCGGAATCCATTTTGATCTTGCCGTTGCTCCCGCCAGCGCCAACCCGAAAAAGAGCAGCGTCAAAATGTATTCCGGCTTCCGCCGGAATGACGGGAACGGGAGGTTCGAGGGCTCGTGTTCCACCGTTCGATCACCAGCAATAGACCGCCACAGGAAGGCCCACCCATGATCCGATTCCTGCGCAGCGCCCTGCTCGCCTTCGCCGCGCTGCTGCTGGCGTCCTGCGGCGGCGGCAACGGCTCCGCCGGCAGTGGCGCCAGCGACACCGCCCGCGCCGACGACAACACGGCCTTCACCATCCTCGCCGGCTCCGAGCTCAAGGACGTCGACACCCAGCTCGGCGACGAGATCGCCCGCGCCACCGGCGTGCGCCCGCGCTTCGCCTACGCCGGCACGCTCGACGCCATCGACCGCCTCGCCGCGGGCGAGAAGTTCGACGCGGTGTGGGTCAGCCACGGCAAGTACCTGGCGATGAATCTCGCGCTCAAGCAGCTGCTGCTGGCGCAGGAAAAAATCATGCTGTCGCCGGTGGCGCTGGGGGTGAAGGCCTCCAAGGCGCGCGAGCTGGGCTGGGACAAGACCGACCCGACCTGGAAGGACATCGCCGAAGCCTCGCGCGCAGGCCGCTTCAGCTTCGGCATGACCAACCCGGCCTCGAGCAACACCGGCTTCACCGCGCTGATCGGCATCGCCGCCGCGCTGGCCGCCAATCCCGACGCGCTGACCGAAGCCGACGTCGCCAATCCCGCGCTCAAGGCCTTCTTCCAGGGCCAGCGCATGACCGCCGGTTCCTCGGGCTGGCTGGCCGAGGCGTATGCGCGCGAACAGGGCAAGGTCGACGGCCTGATCAATTACGAATCGGTGCTGCTGAGCCTCAACCGCGACGGCCATCTGGGCGAGCCGCTGACCCTGGTGTATCCCAAGGAAGGCATCGTCACCGCCGACTATCCGCTGATGCTGCTGGAAGCCGGCAAGCGCGCGCAGTACGACAAGCTGGTCGGGTTCCTGCGCTCGCCGGCGTTCCAGACCCGCTTGTCCGCCGCGACCCTGCGCCGCCCGGTCAATCCCGAAGCGCAGGCCGCCGCTGCGATCCCGCAGCGCACCTTGATCGAACTGCCCTTCCCCGGCCAGCCGCAGGTGATCGAAAGCCTGCTGCAAGGCTTCCTCGCCGACCTGCGCATTCCGGCCAGCTCGCGCTATGTGCTGGACCTGTCCGGCTCGATGGGCAACGACGGCCGCATCGAAGCGATGAAGGCGGCGATGGACACCCTCGCCGGCGGCCGCGCCGATTCGCTGACCGACCGCTACGCGCGCTTCCAGAACCGCGAGCGCATCGGCGTGCTGACCTTCTCCTCGCGGCCCGGCCGCACCCGCGTGTTCGACATGGGCGCCGACGCCGCCAGCAACGCCGCGGCCCTGTCCGCGATCCGCGCCGAAATCGCGCCGCTGCGTCCCGACGGCGGCACCGCGATCTTCGACAGCGTGCGCCAGGCGCTGACCGAACTGGCCGCGGACAAGCGCGCCGCGCGCGAGCCGCGCTACTACACCGTGGTGCTGATGAGCGACGGCGAGAACACCGAAGGCAGCGACCTGCGCCAGTTCCTGGGCTGGTACGCGACCCAGGACGAGGCGCTGCGCTCGATCCGCGTGTTCCCGATCCTGTTCGGCGACGCCGATCCGGAAGAGATGAAAGGCCTGGCCCAGGCCACCGGCGGCCAGGTCTTCGACGCCAAGAACAAGCCGCTGACCTTGGTGTTCAAGGACATCCGCGGATACCAGTGATGAACCTGCCGGTCGCCCCGCCCACCGCCCCGAGCGCAGGCCAGCGCCTGCGGCTGTATCTCTACAGCAACCGCCACCTCGCCGGTTGCGCGCTCGCGCTGGTCGGGCTGGCGTTGCTGTTCGCCGGGGTGATCGAGCGCGGCTGGCCGCTGATCGTGCTCGGCCTGTACGCAGTCGGCGCACTGGCCTGGCCGCGCGACCGCCTCGGCGCGCGCGTGGCCGAGGCCGAGCTGCCGGCCGAGGCCTTGATCGAACACCTCGACCGATTGATCGGCGAGGTCGCCAAGCGCGTGCCGGCCGAAGCGCTGGCGAGCCTGCGCAGCATCCAGCAGACGCTGGCCGAACTGTTGCCGCGGCTGCGCGAGTTGCGCGGCTCCGGCGCGCTGTCGGCCTCGGCCGCGTTCGCGGTGCAGGAAACCCTGCGCCGCTACCTGCCCGACATGCTCGGCGGCTATCTCAAGCTGCCGCCGGTGTTCGCCCGCACCCAGCCGCTCAAGGACGGCCGCACCGCGGCGCAGACGCTGTCGCAGCAACTGGAGTTGCTCGACCAGTCGCTGCAGCGCATCTCGCGCGAGGCCTTCGCCGGCGACGCCGAATCGCTGCTGCTGAGCGAGCGCTTCCTCAAGGAAAAATTCGACGCCGCCGCAGCGTTCGAGCTGGCCTAGGCGCGGCGATGGCGACCGACCACGACGCGCTGTGGACGATCCGCCAGGCCCTGGCCGCCGAAGGCCGCCTGCCCGGCGGGCGCGCGCTGTCGCCGCGCGCGGCCTCGGGCGCGGCCGGCTCCGAGCGAGTCGCGTCCGAACGCATTCCGCTGGACCAGTCGCAGCTCGACGAAATCGCCTGGCGCATGCTGCGCGCCGGCGTGCAGCCCACGGTCGAAGGCATCCGCGCGATCTACGGCAGCGGCTCGCCCAACCGCCTGCACCCGATGCTGCGGCGCTTCTACGCGGGCCTGGCCACGCGCCTGCAACTGGCGCCGCTGGCCGACGAAGTGCCCGCGCCGCTGCGGCAGTTGTGGCTGCAAGCGCTGGACCTGGCCAGCGACGCGGTGCGCGAGCGCCACGACGCCCAGGCCGAGGCGCTGCGCAAACGGGTGGCCGAACTGGAGCAACGCGAAGCGCTGCTGGAGCGCAAGCTCAAGCGCTTGCGGCGCGTGCGCGCCGACGGCGCAGCGGAGTGAGCGCGGCGCGCGTGCGCAGCTCCGCGCTGCGTTCGCGCTCGACGAAACGCTTACCTCGCTCGCCCGCGCCGCTCACTCGCGCGCCTGCCGCAACGCCATCGGGCCGATGCCGATCACCCGACGCATGCAGCGCGCCATGTGGCTGGCGTCGGCGAAGCCGGTTTCCAGGGCGATCTTGCTGAGCCCCGCCGCGCCGTCGAGCACGCGCTGGCGCGCGCGTTCGACCCGCCGCTCCAGCACGAAACGATGCGGCGGCAGCCCGGTGGCGCGTTTGAACAGCGGCTTGAAGTGCGACACGCTGAAACCGGCGACCGCGGCGAGCTCGGCCAGGCTCAGGTCGGCGTCCAGGTGCGCTTCGATGTAGTCGATCACCCGCCGCAGCCGCCAGGCCGGCAACGCCCGCGCCGCGGCGGCGGGCGCGGCGGCGAAGCGGTGCAGCGCGAGCAGGCGCGCGGCCAGCGCATCGGCCAGCGCGTCGACGAACAAGCGCCCGCTCGGATAGCGGTCGCGATCCTCGGCCTGCATCATCCAGCCGATGCGCTCGATCTGCGCATCGCGCAGGTGCGCGGCCGGCGCCAGTTCGATATGGCCGCCGCCGGAACCCATCGCCTGCGCGGTCCCGTCGATGAGTTCGGGCGTCAGCCGCAGCAGCAGCGACGTCGCCGGCGCCGACATCGTCCAGCGGGTGCTGGCGTTGGCCGGCGACACGCAGTACTGGCCCTGCAGGCGCACGCCGCTGCGTTCGTAACGGCCTTCGCGATAACTGACCGGCACCGGGCCGCCCTGGTGCAGGCACAGCACGTGGCGCGGGTCGAACGGGGTGTCGAACAGCCCCTGCGGCACCGGCACGGTCAGCACGTCCAGATGCGCCGCACCGGCGACGGCGTACTCGCGCGGCGGCGGCAGCGAGGGTTCGGGATAGCACGAGGGACGATCGGCCATGCGCCGATGCTCGGCGCCGCCGGCAACGGCCGGCAGAGGCGAAAGTCATCCGTTCGTACTGACGGCCGGCCGTTCCTGCGCGCGCCGCGGCGGCTCGGACGCGAGGCTGGGCGCCTGTCTCCCAGGCCGCCTTGCAGCGCCGGATCGCCGGACAAGCGCTGCGTTTGCGATGCGACGCCTGGGCTGCGACCTTCCCTCCCCCAACGAGTCCGACCACCGTGCGATCGCTTACCTCCCTCGCCGCCGTTCTGGCCCTGTCGCTGTCCGCCCTCGCCGTCGCAGCGCCGGCGCCCGCGCCCGCGCCCCGGCCGGTCGCCGGCGAACGCCTCGACCACGCCCTGCTGTGGGGCCGCAGCCTCGACCAGATCAGCGCCGCGATGAGCGTCAAGCTCGGCTTCCAGATCGCGCCCGGCCGCGCCCAGGACGGCTTGAGCAACCGCTACGTGCGCCTGGACGACGAGCGCTTCATCGAACTGCTGGCGCTCGGCGGCCACGACGGCGCGCTCGATCCCGGCGCCCAGGCCGATCAGGCCGCGCTGCACGGCGGCGCCGGCGCGCGCACCTTCGGCCTCCACACCGACGCGCTCGACGCCGCGCGCACCGCGCTGCTGGCCCAGGGCCTGAGCGCCACGCCGGTGTTTTCCGCCGCCGCCGACGATCCCGACGGCACCGGCCCCGGCACCGCGCCGCGCTGGAGCCTGTTCGCGCTGGATCCCTCGCCGCTGTCCGGCCGATTGTTCTTCATCCATTACCCGCCGGCGCGCGCCGACATCGCCGCTGATCGCCGCATCGCCCGCGAGCACGCCAACGGAGCGCGCGAGCTGTCGGCGCTGTGGCTGCTATCCGCCGACGCCGACGCCGACCGCGCGCAACTGGCCCGGCTCGGCTACCCGCACGCGGTGCCGGTGCGCCTGGCGCAGATCGGCGCGCGCGGCTACTGCGTCGCGGTCGGCCCGACCCGCCTGCTCGCCCTGCAGCCCGACGGCGACGGCGCCGCGGCCGACGCGCTGCGCCGCGGCGGCGCGCAGATCGCCGGCCTCAGCATCGGCGTCAGCGATCTCGCCCGCGCCCAGCGCCGGGTCGAACGCGGCTACGAGCGCAAGTTGACCCGTTATGCCGGCCTCGCCGGCGCCTCGTTCCTGGCGCCGAGCCAGGACGACCTGGGCCTGTGGGTCGAGTTCCACGAGCGCGGCAAGAGCGCCGGCTGCGCCGGCGCGGGCGGCTGAACCCGGTTGCGCTGTCGCGTGCCGTCGCCGCCCGCGGCGGCGGCACGGCCGCGGCGCTGCGCGCAGGCGGATCGGCTAAACTGGCGCGGTCACCGCATCCTGCCCGGATGGCGAAATCGGTAGACGCAGCGGACTTAAAATCCGCCGGCCTCGCGGCCGTGCCGGTTCGAGTCCGGCTCCGGGCACCACGATCCAGTTCGTCGCGGTTCGTCGAAGTTCGAGACGTAGACACCAAGCCCCTTAAAACGGGGCTTTTTTATTGCCTGGAGTGCGGGGGCGTTCGCCCAGGACCGCTTGCAGCATTGGAGGCATAAGGGGGCGCTGGAGTCCCCGTCCTAGGTCGATGCCCCCATGGCAACGAACAGCGGAAAACTCACTGCAATAGCCATCAAAAAACGCGAAGCATTGCGCTTCATCGGAGTGCTGCCATTCCCAATCGAAGGAACGAAAGGCCGCACTATCAAGACGATTAAGCATGAGGTGGAGACCTCGGGCCAGAAGGCACCTGAGCAGGAAGCTAATATAAAAATCCCAGTTGCCGCCAAAGTCCCGTGGCAAGAGCTCGCAATGAGTGCTGGCGAGTGCGCGGAGCTCTTTGGACTATCTAAGGATCGATTCTTGCGGACGATTGCCTACACCCAGTCTTTCCCGGAGAGGGTCAACCTCAAGCCTGCGGCCTGGAAGGCTGGTGAGGTCATTGATTGGCGCGACGGCAATCGATACCAGAACCGAAAGAAGCGGGGGTAGAAGGCGCAAACTATGGCCGTGACAGAGTAGGCCCCGAGGCATCTGATCAGGTGCGGATCGCACTATCTGTGGGTTTCGGTGGCTAGGCAGTCGGACACGCGCGCGAGCAATTGAGTATCGCCATGAAGGACAATGCTAAGTTCGCTAAAGTCGTAGCTATTCACAAGCAGCCAATTCCGACTGGCCGGAATCAGCAGCAGATAGCATTGCCCCCCTTGGACATGGCGAGCATTCAATTGTTCAAGCTTCGCCAGTTGCTCTAGCTCTTGGAATGCATTGCCCAGACTCCAAAGACTGTCGATGTAAGCGAATGCGTTGTCTGGTTCCGTGCAAAGAGCCCAAGTTGCTAGTTCGCCTTCGGCGACTGTGCGTAGTGCGGCCAGCAGGTTTTCGTAATTGAATGGCGCCGGCTTGATGGCTCCATCCAGGGCCGATAGTAAAAACGACTCTCGTTTAATCGGAGTCGAATAGAGTTGTCTCATGTCTCCGAAGTGCGATGCGCCGCCTGGACCAGTAAAATTGAATCCATCACTGTCAATCAGATGGTTGGTGATCCACAACCTAGTTGTGCGGTCGAGCAGCTCTCGGGGGAGTCGATCAAGAGCTTGTTCACAGAGGCTTTCCAACCCGTTGTACGATCTGCTCAGAGTGGCTGCTGCAATTTCTGCAAGTGGATAATAGGGTTTGCTATCGACGGCCGCCGAATACGCAGCAAACGCCTCGCGGAATGTTTCCAAAAAAACTGACAGACTCAGAACGCCCGATGTGTACCCTCTCAGGGCCGACTCCATGGCGGTGGCGTGTAAAAAAGCAGTTTGAAGCGACTGGGTCATCGTTCGTTCCATTGCATTCTCGCAGAACAATGTAGGTTTGAGTCGGCACACTGTAAAGAAGCGCTGCCGAATTTTCTCGGGGCGATGGCGGCCCTAATGATTGGCCGGCTGGTGCGCGTTTGCATGTTCCTGACTAAGCCGATCTGGCGGCCGCTTGTCGTGTCTGTAGGAAGTTGAGATACCCATGACGCACTACGCCGAAATGATGATCCGAAACGTTCCCTGCGAGCTGGTTACGGATGAATGGATCGATGACATTACTGCGTTGCTGTATGCAGCAACTCGCGGTAAAGGCGGGGCTGTGCTGAACAAGGCTGTGGGACTGCGATCGTCCGCATTCCCACGCGCATCGGTTCGACTCGCGCAGCATCGATGCGCGCATCGCCTCCGCCGCTTCGCGTGCGGCCTTTCGCACGAACGCTAAACAGTCCGACTGTGCGTTCGAGCAGATCGCGAACGCGAGTTGCACAAAGCCGCAGCGACAGCGTGATCGACGCAGCACAACGCGCACGCAGCCAAAATCCGCACACGACGCAGCGAAACTTGCGACCGCATCGCCTGTCGCGCCGTGCGCGGCTGAACTTTCCTAACGCGACGAACGCCGTTGCGCATCGCCAATGTGCGGCCCGCTCCAGTTCGGAAAAAACCCGCGTTCGTTCATGCTGCATCCACTGACATCTCGCGGCACGCTCGCTAGCATCGTTCGCGTAGTCCCTCGCCATGCACGCCACGCATGAGCGCACGCGCAGACCGCGTCTGCCGCATTCCCCCGCACACTGATCCGATACGCCGTGAACACGATTGCCGACGCGAGACCCTGCGCCATGCGCGGAGCCGATCGCGCTGCCTCCAATGCGATCCGCGCGCGCCGCGCGCCGATGCCCTCGCTGCGCGCGTTGCGGCAGGCGGCGTTGCGGCTGCTGATCGCGCTGGCGCTGCTGGCCGAACTGATCGCTTGGCCGACGATGGCGGAGACGAGCCACGCGGCGAACGCGACGGCGCTCGCGGCGCTACACGCCTACGACGGCGACACCGATCCTTCGCCGCCAGCGCCCGCCGACGACGACACGGCGCTGTGCGCCGACTACGCCGATTGCGAACACGGCGTACTGCCGCAGATTCCCGCCTCCAGCGGCCGCCGCGTCTGCGGCGCCGCATTGCCCGAGATCGCCCGCGCCGCGCCGGCGCGGCCGCACGGGCCCGATCCACGCCCGCCCTTGGCCTGAGCCTGCGGGCCTGATCTTTCCGGCCTGATCCCATTCCGGCGCCAACGCGCCGGGCCTGCGCTCGCCTCCACGCCTGCGTCGCGCTCGCTCGTGCACGCACGTCCGTGCGCGCCCGCGAACGCGTGGACTTCCTCGCCCTTCTCACCGTCCGGCCCCTCGCCGGGCGCGGCCCCGTCGCGCCCATCGTCCGCTGCGGCACCGGGCAGCGCGTGCTTCTCCCCCTCCCCACTGCAAGAGAAAACCCCCATGGACCGTCTGATCCAAGGCTTCAACAAGTTCCGCCGCGAAGTGTTCCCGCATCAGCGCGAGGTGTTCCACAAGCTCGCCCAGGGCCAGCAGCCGCACACCATGTTCATCACCTGCGCCGATTCGCGGGTGATGCCCGAGCTGATCCTGTGCGCGCAGCCCGGCGAACTGTTCGTCTACCGCAACGTCGGCAACATCGTGCCGCCCTACGCCCAGCACGTCAGCAGCGTGGTGGCGGCGATCGAATACGCGGTGCGCGTGCTCAAGGTCCGCCACATCGTGATCTGCGGCCATTCCGATTGCGGCGCGATGAAGGCGTTGCAGGAACCCGAACGCATCGCCTCGATGCCGTCGCTGACGGCGTGGCTGCGCCATGCCGACGTCGCCCGCCACGTCGTCGCCGAGAACGGCCCCACCCTGCACGGCGAACTCGGCCTGCGCTGTCTGACCGAGGAGAACGTGGTCGGCCAGCTCGAACACCTGCGCACGTTGCCGGCAGTGGCCGCGGCCATCGCCAACGGCAGCCTGGCCATCCACGGCTGGATCTACGACATCGCCCACGCCGATCTGCGCGCGTTCGATCCGGCCCGCGGCCGCTTCGTCGCCGTGCCGCCCGGCGGCGAGTCCGTGCCCGACGCCACGCCGCTGGCGCGCTTCGCCGCGACCGGCACCGACGCATGAGGGCCCGGCCATGTTGACCTCGTATTTCTCGCAAGGCCTGTTCGGCCGCGACCTGCTCGGTTCGCTGGTGGTGTTCCTGGTCGCGCTGCCACTGTGCATGGGCATCGCCATCGCCTCGGACATGCCGCCGGCGGCGGGCCTGATCACCGGCATCGTCGGCGGCGTCGTGGTCGGCGCCATCGCCGGTTCGCCGTTGCAAGTCAGCGGCCCGGCCGCGGGCCTGGCGGTGCTGGTGTTCGAACTGGTGCGCGAACACGGCGCCGCCGCGCTGGGGCCGGTGATCCTGCTGGCCGGCGCGATCCAGTTGCTCGCCGGCCTGTGCCGCGCCGGCGTGTGGTTTCGCATGACCTCGCCGGCGGTGGTGGCGGGCATGCTCTCGGGCATCGGCATTCTCATCGTCGCCTCGCAGTTGCACGTGCTGATCGACGCGGTGCCCAAGGCGCGCGGGCTGGAGAACTTCGCCGCGTTCCCGGCCGCGCTCGGCGCCGCGCTGGCCGGCAGCGGCGGCGCCAGCGCCGGCGCGATGGCGGTCGGCATCGCCACCATCGCCGTGCTGTTGCTGTGGGACAAGCTGCGTCCGGCGCGGTTGCGCTTCCTGCCCGGCGCCTTGCTGGCAGTGGTTGCGTTGACCGCGCTGAGCCAGTGGCTGGCGCTGGACGTCAAACGCGTGGAGATGCCGTCGAACCTGCTCGCGGCGATCTCGCTGCCCAGCGCCGACAGCCTGTCGCGTCTGGCCGAGCCGGCGATGCTCGCCACCGCCTTCACCTTCGCCCTGATCGCCAGCGCCGAAACGCTGCTGTCGGCGGCGGCGGTGGACCGCATGCACGACGGGCCGCGCACCCAGTACGACCGCGAGCTCGGCGCGCAAGGCGTGGGCAATATGATCTGCGGCGCGCTCGGCGCCTTGCCGATGACCGGGGTGATCGTGCGCAGCGCGACCAATGTGCAGGCCGGTTCGGCCACGCGCATGGCCACGATCTTCCACGGCCTGCTGATCCTGCTGTTCGCCGCGCTGTTGCCGTGGCTGGTGCGGATGACGCCGGTGGCCTGTCTGGCCGGCATCCTGGTCTATACCGGCGCGAAGATGGTCAATCTGCGGCAAGCGCGCAGTTTCGCCGCGTTCGGCAAGGGCTGGGCCTTCATCTACCTAGCCACGGTCGCGGCGATCGTCGCCACCGACTTGCTGATCGGCGTACTGATCGGCTTCGCCCTGTCGCTGCTGCGGCTGGCGCTGCAGGCCTCGCGCCTGCAAGTGCGGCTGGACCACGACGCCGACGGCCGCGCCTCGCTACGCCTGGAAGGCTCGGCCACCTTCCTCAAGGTGCCGGCGATGGCGCGCGCGCTGGAGCGGGTGCCGCCGAACACGCGCGTGGAGCTGCAGCACGAGCGTTTGCACCATCTCGACCAGGCCTGCCTGGAGCTGTTGCGCGACTGGGGCCGCAACGCCGGCGCGCGCGGCTGCGAGCTGGCGGTGGATTGGCAGGCGTTGCAGCGCCGGGTCGAAGGGGCGCGATTGCGCGGGTGATGCGGGTGATGCGGGTGTCGCGGGCGTCGTCGCAGGTGCGTAGGCGAGCCGCATTTCGCTTCGATGGCGCGGGGTGTCCAGGGCTTCAGCGCGGCATGGCGCTGAAGTCTCTGGATCCCCGCGTTCGCGGGGATGACGGATTGAAGCGGCGCGGCGAAACCCGCTTGCCGCGTAACCCACCTATCGTCATGCCTGCGAAGGCGGGCATCCAGGGCTTCACCGCGACACGGCTCTGAAGTCTCTGGATCCCCGCGTTCGCGGGGATGACGACTTGAGAGAGATGCTGCGAACTGAAAGGAGATACCGCGCCCCTGAGGCCGACACCGCGCAGCCCACCTACCGTCATGCCCGCGAACGCGGGCATCCAGGGCTTCATCGCGACGATGCTGCGAAGTCCCTACCCTCGGTCAACGCAGTCAGGACGGCCGGCGCAACCCCTGCGCCCTCACCAATCCCGCGGCGCGATCAATTCCTCGACATCCGCCGTATCGAAACCGTAAGCCTTGGCCACCGCCTCGAAATCCGCACCGATGTTCTCGCGCGCCGCGGCTCGATCTCGCTGTCGTGCTCGTAGAACTCCTCGGCCAGCCGATTGAATTCCTCGGTCGCGGCGTGGCTCAACACGTACAGCGCGTCCAGCGATTGCGGCCGATCGGCCTCGATGGCTTCGCACAGCCGGATCAGGATCTGCCGCCCCTTCTCCACCAGATGCGGCGGAAAATACGCGTCGCGCTGCATTTCGGCGAGAAAGTCGTACTGCTGCAATTGCGGATTGGTCAGGCTCATGCGGCGATCCATGCGTGGGGGCGATGCGCCGATGCTAGCGCACCGCCATCGCACGAAGCGCGCACGGCACCGACGTTGCCGGCGCAAGCGGATTTGCACTCCGCTGCAAAACCACTCCATCGCCCGGCCCGAGCCTTCGGTTGCGCACGCGCAAAGAAAAAGCGGCCGGCTCGCGCCGACCGCTTCGTCTGCAACATCTGCGCCGCCATCGCGTCGCATCGGTTTGGAGCGGGAAACGAGACTCGAACTCGCGACATCTACCTTGGCAAGGTAGTGCTCTACCAACTGAGCTATTCCCGCTGATTTTTCGCTTCCGCCGCAGCCGGACGAAGGCCGGGCCGGGGAAAGAAAAGGCGTCCGGCTCGGCCGGGCGCCTTGGGTGCCGCTGATGCGCCGCCATCGCGTCGCATCGATTTGGAGCGGGAAACGAGACTCGAACTCGCGACATCTACCTTGGCAAGGTAGTGCTCTACCAACTGAGCTATTCCCGCTGATTTTTTCAACCCTGGCGATGCCGCTGCCAGCGTTGCGAATTTGGAGGCCGAGGTCGGAATTGAACCGGCGTACGCGGATTTGCAGTCCGCTGCATAACCACTCTGCCACCCGGCCGGTGACGTCGACACATGTTGCCTTAACACTACGACGGCTGGCAATCCCGAATCGTACTGGATCGCAACCCTCGTCTAAAAAAACAAACCCCCGCGAGGGGGTTTGATTTCAAGACATTCGCATTACCGAGCGTCTTTGAATCTGGAGCGGGAAACGAGACTCGAACTCGCGACATCTACCTTGGCAAGGTAGTGCTCTACCAACTGAGCTATTCCCGCGGAGGAAGCGATATTTTAGGCATCGAAAGAAAACTGTCAACTGTTTCCTTAATGCGCCCCGGCGCCCGCGACGGCGGCGGTTTCCCCGCCCTGCCGGCCCGATGCCGCGCGGTGCGCGGATTCATCGGCCCGGCCGCGCTCAGCGCGGCCCGCCGTTGTCGGCGCGCATGATCGGCCAGGCCGCACGCAGATAGGCCAGGCCCGACCACAGCGTCAGCAGCGCCGCGGCGGCCAGCAGCCATTCGCCGATCTGGAACACCGGCAGGCCGAGGAAGCGCTCCTGGTACAGCAGGCACACCAGCGCGACCATCTGCACGATGGTCTTGATCTTGCCGATCGCGGCGACCTTGACCGCGGCGCGCTGGCCGAGCTCGGCCATCCATTCGCGCAGCGCCGACACCGCGATCTCGCGGCCGACGATGACCGCGGCCCACAGCGTCATCCACACGGTCGGGTGCTTTTGCACGATCAGCAGCAGGGCCACGGCGACCATGAGCTTGTCGGCGACCGGGTCGAGGAAGGCGCCGAAGGCCGAATACTGGTTGTAGCGGCGGGCGATCCAGCCGTCGAGCCAGTCGGTGACCGAGGCGAAGGCGAAGATGAACGCGGCCGCGAAATTGGTCCACGGGTAATCGAGGAAGAACACCACCACCAGCACCGGGATCAGGACGATCCGGGCCAGAGTCAGCATGGTGGGTATGGTCAACTTCATCCTTCGCTCCGCTTGGGTTCCGCCGGCCCGGCGGCCGTGCGCTGCTTGCCGCCCTTGACCGCCTTGGGGGCGGCCGCCGGCGTTGCCGGGCCCGGGGCGGCGGCCTCGTCCGGCGCGTCCAGCCCGTGCAGGGCGGCGTAGATGCGCTCGGCCAAGGCTTCGTTGACGCCCTCGACTCGGGAAATCTCTTCGATTCCGGCCGCCTTGAGCCCGCCCAGGCCGCCGAAATGCCGCAACAGATTAGCGCGTCGGCGCGGCCCGATGCCGGGAATGTCTTCCAGCCTACTGCTGTTGCGGGTCTTCTGCCGACGTCCGCGATGGCCGGTGATGGCGAAACGGTGCGCCTCGTCGCGGACCTGCTGGACCAGTTGCAGCGCCGGCGACTCGGCGCCAGGGTGGACGGCGCGCCCGTCGGGCAGCAGCAGTTCCTCGTCGCCGGGGCGCCGCGCCGGGCCCTTGGCCACGCCGACCAGGATCACCCCATCCACGCCCAACTCGTCCAGCGCCGCGCGCGCCTGCGCGACCTGGCCGGCGCCGCCGTCGATCAGCAGCACGTCGGGCATGACCCCGTCTGACCGGCCCTCGCGCTCCGCGCTCGGGCGTTCGTCGGCGCGCGAACCAGTGGTTCGCAAACGCGCCGCCTCACCCTCCACCGCGCGGCGGAAGCGCCGGGCGATGGCCTGGTTCATCGCCGCGTAGTCGTCGCCTTCGGTGATGCCGGCGATGTTGTAGCGGCGGTACTGGCTGCGCACCGGGCCCTGCGCGTCGAACACCACGCACGAGGCGACGGTGGCCTCGCCCATGGTGTGGCTGATGTCGAAGCATTCGATCCGTTGCGGCAGCGCCGGCATCTTCAGCAGGTCGCGCAGCGCTTCGGCGCGGGCCAGCTGGGCGGCGTGGCTGGTCATCTCGGTGGCCAGCGCCATCTCGGCGTTGCGCCGGGCCAGGTCGAGATAGCCGGCGCGTTCGCCGCGCACGCTGGTCTTGATCTGCACGCGACGCTCGCCGGCGGCGGAGAAGGCCTGCTCGAACAGTTCGCGGTCGGGCAGATCGCGGTCGAGCACGATCTCGCCCGGCGGGGTCTGTTCGCCGTAGTACTGCGAGATGAAGGCGGTCAGCACTTCCTCGGGGTTGTCGCTGCCGCGGGTCTGCGGGAAGAACGCGCGGGTGCCGAGGTTGCGGCCGTCGCGGAAGGCCAGCAGCAGCACGCACGCGGCCGCGCCGGACATCGCCAGCGCCAGCACGTCCAGGTCGGCGGCGCGGCCGTCGACGTACTGGCGCGCCTGCAGGCTGCGGATGCCGGCGATGAGGTCGCGCAGGCGCGCGGCGTCCTCGAAATCCAGGCGCGAGCTGGCCGCTTCCATGTCGCGGCCGAGTTCGTCGGTGAGCTCGTCGCTGCGGCCTTCCAGGAACAGGCCGGCGCGGCGCACGCTTTCGGAATAATCGCGCGCCGGCACCAGGCCGACGCAAGGCGCGCTGCAGCGGCCGATCTGGTGCTGCAGGCACGGCCGCGAGCGATTGCGGAACACGCTGTCCTCGCAACTGCGCAGGCGGAACAGCTTGTGCATCAGGTTGAGCGTGTCGCGCACCGCACCGACGCTGGCGTAGGGGCCGAAATAGCGCCCGGCCACCGCCCGCGGGCCGCGGTGCATGGCGATGCGCGGCCACGCCTCGCTGGTCATCAGCACGTAGGGATAGCTCTTGTCGTCGCGCAGCAGCACGTTGTAGCGCGGCTTGAGCGACTTGATCAGCTGGTTTTCCAGGATCAGCGCTTCGGCCTCGGTGCGGGTCACCGTGACTTCCATGCGCACGGTCTGGGCCAGCATCGACATGATCCGCGCCGACTTGGGCGTGGCGTTGAAGTAGCTGGAGACGCGGTTCTTGAGCGCGCCGGCCTTGCCGACGTAAAGCGCCTTGTCATCGGCGCCGAGCATGCGGTAGACGCCGGGCGCGGTGCTCAGTTGCTTGACGAAGGCCTTGCCGTCGAACGGCGCCGGCTTGGCCGGAACGGGCGCTTCCTCGCTCATGCGCGCGCGCTCCGCGGGGTGCGGGCGCAGCACGACGCGGCCGCGCAGGCGCGGCTGGAAATGGCGGAAACGATGGCGGGCGTCGCGGGTGGAAGCATCGGCGGCGGCTGGCGGCCGGCACGAGGGCCGGCGAATCGGGGCGGGAACTGAATTGGGTCGATTATGCGCGAGCGCAAGGGGCGGCGATGGGATGCGCGGCTGAATGCGCCGGCATCGCAAGGCGTCGTGGGCGGTGCGGTTCGAGCGGTCGCGGCGAACTGGCCGAAAAGCGTCGGGCCTGAAGGCCCTCCCACAAAAGCGCTGCAGGCGCTGGATTCGAAGGTTGTCTCGCGACCGTGGCCGCCGCGGTGGCGGCTCTTGTGGGAGGGGCTTCAGCCCCGACGCTGTTCGATCGGCCGCGGCGAGCCGGCCGAAAAGCGTCGGGCCTGAAGGCCCTCCCACAAAAGCCTCGGAGGCGTCGGACCCAGGCCCGATGCCGGCTCAGCGCTGCTGCAACTCGCGCCGCAGGCGCGCGATGGCGCCGTCGGCCGCGCGGTCGAGCAGTTGGAAGACATGTTCGAACTGGGCTGCGCCGCCGGTGTAGGGATCGGGCACCTCGCCGTCGGCGACGGTGCCGCACCAATCCAGCAGCAGCGCGCTCTGCGCGGTCGCGTCTTTGGGCGCGCGGGCGCGCACGTCGCGCAGGTTGGCGCGGTCGGCGCACAGCAGCCAGTCGCATTCGCGGTAGTCGGCGGCGGCCAGCTGGCGCGCGCGCAGGCCGGCGATGTCGACGCCGTGCTGCGCGGCGTTGGCGATCGAACGCCGGTCCGGCGGCTCGCCGACGTGCCAGTCGCCGGTGCCGGCCGAATCCAGTTCGATCAGGCCGCGCAACGACGAAGCCTCGATGCGCGCGCGCAGCACGCCCTCGGCCACCGGCGAGCGGCAGATATTGCCCAGGCACACCACCAGCAGACGCATGGCTTACCTGCCCTGACCGGCCGGATCCTGGTTGGCCGCACCCTCGCCCGCCGCGCCCTGCGCGGCCAGAAAGGCTTCGGCGCGGGCCAGGTCTTCGGGCGTGTCGACGCCCGGCGGGAACGCCTCAGGACTGATCCCGACCGCGATGCGGTAGCCGGCTTCCAGCGCGCGCAGTTGTTCCAGCGACTCGATCTGCTCCAGCCGGCCCGGGCGCATCTTGGCGAACTTGCGCAGGAAGCCGGCGCGGTAGCCGTAGATGCCGATGTGGCGCAGCCATTCGCCGCCGCCGGGCATGCGCTCGCGGTCCTTGGCGAAGGCGTCGCGCGGCCACGGGATCGGCGCGCGGCTGAAGTACAGAGCGTCGCCGTTGGCCGCGCGCACCAGCTTGACCGCATTGGGATCGAACAGGGTTTCGACCTCGGTCACCGTCACCGCCAGGGTCGACATCTCGGCGCCGCTGTCGCGCAGCGTCTGCGCGACGGCGACGATGCCGGCGGCCGGCGCGAAGGGTTCGTCGCCTTGCAGGTTGACCACCACCTCGTCGTCGCGCCAGCCGGCGAGGTCGGCGCATTCGGCCAGGCGGTCGGTGCCGGAGGCGTGGTCGGGCGAGGTCATCGCCACTTGCACGCCGCTGTCCTTGAGCGCATCGGCGATGCGCTGGTCGTCGGTGGCGATCCACACCTCGCGCGCGCCGGCGGCGAGCGCGCGGCGGGCGACGTGCAACACCAGCGGTTCGCCGGCGAGCTCGCGCAGCGGCTTGCCCGGCAGGCGCGAGGCGGCGTAGCGGGCGGGGATGGCGACGACGAAGTCCTGGCTCATGTTCGGCTCCGGAGCGGTGAGGCGTGGTGCGAGTATCGCGAATGCGGCGTGAGGGTTGCGCGGCGCGGGAGCGGGTGGCGCGGTTGGCGTAGTGTCGCGGTCGCAGCTTGCGCAGCTCCTACATGGGCTACCTGTAGGAGCTGCGCAAGCTGCGACCGCGCAAAGCCGACTGCGGCGTCACTTGCGCTTGAACGCCTGTAGCTTGTCCAGCAGCGACACCCAGAACGCTTCCGGCAACTCCGCCCGCACCGGCACGCTGTAGTACGACTCCGGATCGAAGCCGCCCTGCCCGTCCAGCGGGATCTTGACCGCGTCCTTCTCGGTCATCAGCACCGGCAGTTTGCTGCCGAAGGCGAAATCGGCGGCGGCGTAGCGGTGGTGATCGGGAAAGGCGTGCGGGACGACGGCGATGCCGACGCCGCGCAACATGGCGAAGTAGCGCTCCGGGTCGCCGATGCCGGCGACCGCGTGCACACGCTTGCCGGCGAAGCCGTCGAGCCGCAGCGGGCGTGCGCCGAGCAGCGGCTGGGCCTGGTCGGCGATCAAGCGCATCGGCCATTCGCCGAAGCCGGCGCCGAGCGGCGCTTCGCCGGCGGCGGGCTGGGGCAGATTGACCACGCGGAAGTCGCACTGCGCGCCGCGCTCGGGCGGCTCGCGCAAGGGGCCGGCGGGCAGCAACTGGCCGTTGCCGTAGCGGCGACGGCCGTCGACCACTTCGATCTCGATGTCGCGCGCCAGCCGGTAGTGCTGCAGGCCGTCGTCGCAGATCACCAGGTCGCAGCCGGCCTCGGCCAGCGCGCGCGCGGCGCTGGCGCGGTCGCGGTCGGCGCGGACCTTGACGCCGGTGCGGCGCGCGATCAGCACCGGCTCGTCGCCGCCGCTGCGCGGATCGGTGTTGCGTTCGACCCACAGCGGCGTGGCCGCGTCGTCGCGGCCGTAGCCGCGGGTGGCCACGCCGGGGTTCCAGCCTTCCTGTTTCAGACGCTGGACCAGGGCGATGGTCAGCGGCGTCTTGCCGGCGCCGCCGGCGGTGATGTTGCCGACCACCAGCACCGGCACGCCGGGATGGCGGCGGCGCTTGAGCCCGCGGCGGTAGAGGCTGCGGCGCAGGCCGGTGATCGCGGCGTACAGGCCGGCGAGCAGGCGCGCGTGCGCCGGCACCGCGCTGTCGTCGTACCAGTAGGCCGGCGGGCCGCCGCGGCGTTCGGCGCTCATCGCTGCGCGCTCCGGGTCGCGATATGCAGCGCGGATGCGCGGCGATGCGCCGCAACGGCGCTCATCGCGGCGCGTGCGGACCGATTCGCGACATCGTCGGCGGCGGCACGAGCCATCGCCACACACGCAGCATCCGAACTCGCGCGCTTGATCGCGCCAATGGCCACCGCGTTCATTCGGCCTCGCGGAACTGCATGCGGTGCAGGTGCGCGTACAGGCCGCCGTGGGCGAGCAGTTCGCTGTGCGAGCCGCGTTCGACGATGCGTCCCTGGTCCATCACCAGCACCTGGTCGGCGTGCTCGATCGTCGACAAGCGATGGGCGATGACCAAGGTGGTGCGGTCGGGCATCAACCGCTCCAGCGCGTCCTGCACCAGCCGCTCGGACTCGGTGTCGAGCGCGGCGGTAGCCTCGTCGAGGATCAGGATCGGCGCGTCCTTGAGCATCGCGCGGGCGATCGCCAGGCGCTGGCGCTGGCCGCCGGAGAGCTTGCCGCCCTTGGCGCCGATCGCCGCGTTCAAGCCGTCGGGCAGCTTGTCGACGAATTCGGCGGCGTTGGCGCCCTGGATCGCGCGCGCGAGCGTGGCCGCATCGACGTCCTGCATCTCGCCGTAGGCCACGTTGGCCGCGATGGTGCCATCGAACAGCATCACCTGCTGGCCGACCAGGGCGATCTGGCGGCGCAGGTCGGCGAGCTTGTAGTCGGTGAGGTCGTGGCCGTCGAGCAGGATCTGCCCGGCCTCGGGATCGTAGAAACGCGGGATCAGCTTGATCAGGCTCGACTTGCCGCTGCCGGAGCGGCCGACGATGGCGGTGACCGTGCCCGGCCGGGCGACGAAGCTGATCTCGCTCAGCGCCGGACGCTCCTGGCCCGGATAGCGCGCGGTGACGTCGCGGAATTCGATCAGCCCGCGGCTGCGCGCGAGCGCGCGGTCGCCGCTGTCGGGCTCCTCGGCGGCGTCGAGCACCTCGAACAGGCGCTCAGCCGAGGCCACGCCGCGCTGGAGCATGTTCTGCACGTTGGTGAGCTGGCGCAGGTTGGGGATGATCGCCATCATCGACACCATCAGCGTCACGAAGCCGCCGGCGTCCAGGCGCCCGGCGAAGGCCTCGCGCCCGGCCACGAACAGCAGCAGCGCCAGGCCGACCGAGCCCATCAGCTGGACCATGCCCGAGGCGATCGAGCGGGTGGATTCGACCTTGAGGCTGAGCTTGAGGTAGTGATCGGCGATCGCGCCGTAACGGTCGAGCTCGGACTTCTGCGCGCCGTAGACCTTCACTTCCTGCTGGTTCGACAAGGCCTGATCGGCGGCCAGCAGCAACTGCGCCCCGCTCTCCTGGATGCGGTGGCTGATGCGGCGATAGCGGCGGCCGACCTTGTCCATGACCCACGCCAGCGGCGGCGCCATCAGGAACACCGCGACGGTGACCTGCCAGCTGGTCCACAGCATCACGCCCAGCAACGCCAGCGCCTGGGTCGACTGCTGCACCATCACCTTCATCGCATCGACCGAGGCCTGTGCGACTTGATCGCTGTCGGAGCCCAGCCGCACCAGCATCGACGGCACCGGCTCGGTATCGAAGCGCGAGCCCGGCAGGCGCAGGTACTTGCCCAGCACCTGCACGCGCAGGTCGCGGGCGACGCCGCGGCCGGACTTGGCCATGTAGTAGTCGGTGACATAGCCGGCGATGCCGCGCAGCACGAACAGGCCGACGATCGCCGCCGGCAACCACACCGCCACCGAGCTGTTCTTGGCGATGAATGTCTGGTTGATGATCGGATCCATCAACTTGGTGAAGCCCGCGCCGGCGACGGCTTCGATCAGCATGCCGATCCCCGCCAGCCACAGCAGGTTGCGGTAAGGCAGCGCGAAGCGCAGCAGCCGGCGATAGGTCTGCCACGGCGAAGCGTTCGGATCTGCCGTCACCGCGTCGCTCCCGAGGGCGTCGCGCCGGCAGCGGGCTTGGCTGCCGCTGCGGACGGCGCCGGCGGCGCGGTCGCGCTCATGATCTTGCGAAAGCCGAGCTGGCCGAGCGCATCGTAGACGGTGACCACGGCCTGGTACGGCGTGCGCGCGTCGGCGCGCAGCATCACGGTGCGGTCGCGGTTGTCGCCGGCGACTTCGGCGATGGTGGTCTTGAGCGATTCCAGATCGTCGCGCAGCACCTCGCGGTCGCCGACGAAATAGCGGCCCTCGGCGTTGACCAGCACCACCAGCGCCTGGCTGGCGTCGCCGGACGGCTCGCCGGTGGCGCGCGGCAGCTCGAGCTTGAGCACCGAGCGCGCGTCGAAGGTGGCGGTGACCACGAAGAAGATGATCAGCACCAGGATCACGTCGATCAGCGGGACCAGGTTGATCTCCGGCTCGTCGTCGGCGCGGTGGTCGCGAATGCGCATGCGGGCGGCGCCTCAGCCCTGGCCGCCGGCCAGGCGCACCGGACGCGGCTCGCTGGCGCGGCCTTCGCCGGGATGCTGCTGCAGCACGTCGACCAGAGCGATGGCCTCGTGCTCCATCGCCACGATGTATTCGGAGATGCGGCCGCGGAACCAGCGGTGCGCCATCAGCGCCGGGATCGCCACGATCATGCCGGTGGCGGTGCACACCAGCGCCTTGCCGATGCCGCCGGCGAGCTGGTTGACGTCGCCGATGCCGTGGTCGTTGATGACCAGGAACATCTGGATCATGCCGACCACGGTGCCGAACAGGCCCAGCAGCGGACCGGCGGCGGCGATGGTGCCGAGCGTGTTCAGGTAGCGCTCCATGCGGTGGACCAGATGCCGGCCCACGTCTTCGATGCGCTCGCGGATTTCCTCGCGCGGACGGCCGCGCACGTCGAGCGCGGCGGCCAGCAGCGCGCCCAGCGGCGCGGTCGCGCGCAGCGACTCAATGTGGGCCGGATCGAGCTTGCCGCCGGCGGCCCAGGCGCGCACTTCCTGGCCCAGGTTCGGCGGCAGCACCGCACGCCGGCGCAGGGTCCACAGCCGCTCGATGATGATCGCCAGGGCCACGGCCGACAGGATCAACAACGGAATCATCGGCCAACCGCCGGCCTTCACCAGTTCCAGCACTCGCGAACCCCCGGCCCGTGGCCGACTTCAATCCGGCCGATAGGATAGCCCAGGCGCGCGCCGGCTCGCGTCCCACAGCCTTGGGTGTGCCTGGCGTCGCGTTTCCAGACGCAGGCCCGCGTTGCGGGCGGCTGCGTCCGCCGGCGCGCGCAAGCCGATCCGCAGGGCGCCGCCGGCAGCGGTGTCGGCGACCTCCGCGCCGGCCCCGCGCCAGCGCTCGACCACGTCCGCGCGCGGATGGCCGAAACGGTTGCCGTAGCCGCTGGAGACCAGGGCGTAGCGGGCGCCGACGGCGCGCACGAAGGCCGGATCGGACGATTCGGCGCTGCCGTGGTGAGCGACCAGGACCACGTCGGCGCGCACCGTCTCGGCCGGCGTTTGCGCCGCGCGCCGGACCAGATCGCGCTCGACCACCTCGCCGATGTCGCCGGTCAGCAGCGCGCTGCCGTGCTCGCTGTCGATGCGCAGTACGCAGCTGGACTCGTTGCGCAGATAGGGAAAGTGTCGGGGCGGATGCAGAAAACGCAGGCGCACGCCGTCCCAGCGCCATTCGCGGCCGGCCTCGCAAGTCTTCAGATCCAAGCCGCGCACGGCTTCGCCGGCGATATCGGGCGGCCCCAGCCGCAGCGGCGCGGGAAACGCGCGCAACACTGCGGCCAGCCCGCCGGCGTGGTCCTGATCGCCGTGGCTGGCGACCGCCGCATCGAGCCGGCGCACGCCCAAGGCATGCAGCGCCGGCACCACCGCGCGCTCGCCGGCGTCGAAGCCGTCGCGCACCGCCGGGCCGGCGTCGAACAGCAAGCTGTGATGGGCCGTGCGCACCAGCACCGACAGGCCCTGGCCGACGTCGAGCACCACCAGTTCGGCCTCGCCCGGCACGGGCAGGCGCCGGTCCGGCCACAGCAGCGGCAGCCATAGCAGCAGCGCCAGCGCCTTGCCGGGCGTGCCGCGCGGCAACAGCAGCCAGAACGCGCCGAGCAGGGCCAGCGGCAAGGCGAACCAGCGCGGCTCCGGCAGCCACCACAGCGCCAGGCCGCTGCGGGCCAGGGCCTGGAACCAGGGCCAGCCGGGTTCGAAACAAGCCGCGGCCCAGCGCCAGGCGAACGCGCCGACACCGGCGTGCACGGTTTCCAGGCCGGTGCCGATCAAGGCCAGCGGCACCACCACCAGGCTCCACCACGGCACCGCGATCAGGTTGGCCAGCGGCCCGGCCAGCGAGGCCTGGCCAAACAACGCGGCGCACAGCGGCAGCAATCCAAGGCTGGCCACGCCCTGGGCCGAGACGAAACCGCCCAGGCGTTCGCGCCAACCGCCCTCGCCCGCCGCCGGCAGACACCACAGCAGCCAGGCCACGCCGAGGAAGCTCAGCCAGAAACCCGCGCCGAGCAATGCCAGCGGATCGGCCAACATCACCGCGATCGCCGCCAGCGCCAGCGCATCGGCGCCGCGCTGCGGCCGCCGCAGCAGCCGCAACCCCGCCACCACCGCGATCATCAACCACGTGCGCACCGTCGGCAGGGCGAAACCGGCCGCCGCGGCGTACAGCAGGCCGCCGGCCATCGCCGCCGCCGACGCGGCCGCAACCGCCGGCACGCGCCGACCGAGCGCTGGCAACAACCACCACAAGCCGCGTGCGAACAGGGCGAAGAAGCCTGCGGCGAGGCCGACGTGGAAACCGGAAATCGCGATCAGGTGGGTCAAACCGTTGGCGCGCAGCACCTCCCAGTCGGCATCGTCGAGGCCGCGCGTGTCGCCGAGCGCGAGCGCGCGCACGAAGCGCGCGGCCGGCGTCGGCACCGCCGCGGCGATGCGCGCGCACATCGCTTCGCGCCACGCATCCAGCCCGGTGGGCGGCGCGAGCAGACGCGCGCTGAGCTGCGGATCGCGCAGATAACCGTTGGCGCTGAGCCGCTGCGCCAGCGCGTACTTCTCGGCGTCCGGGCCGCCAGGGTTGCGCAGCCCGCGCGGCGCTCGCACGCGCGCTTGCAGGCGCCAGCGCTGGCCGGCTTTCAGTGCGGCGCGCGGCTGCGAGGCGTCGTCGTACCACGCCAGGCGCAACAAGCGTCCGCGCAGCGGCGCGGGTTGCAAGGCGTCGTCGTCGACGCGGAAACGGAACTGGCTGCGGCGCGCTTCGTGCGTGGGCAGATCGACGATGCGGCCGCTGAGGGTCGCGTCGCGCTTTTCCCAGTCCGACGGCAGTTGCAGCGCCAGCGCGTGCGCCGCATGCAGGCTCGCCAGGGCGAAGCCGAATGCGAATACTGCCAGTGCGCGGGCGCGCCGCAGCCGCCACCACCCGGCTGCGGCGAGCCAGAGCAGCAGCGTCATTGCCTGCCAGGGAAACAATCGCGGCGCTGCCAATGCGGCGCCGATGCCGGCGAGCAAAGTAATCGCGACGAGTTTTCCGAACGGCGGCGTCCTTGCCGCTTCGAACATGGCGTTCTCCTTCGCCGGCGGTGCAGTTGCATTGCGATCAGGGTCGCGAGGTCGCGGATCGCGCTGGTTGGCGTGGACAACCTTAGCGATGCGGCAAAGACGAGCGCATCGCCTGGAATCCGGGATCGGCGTAGGCTCTCGGCGCGGCGACGGGTCGGAAAACGGCGACGGGCGTTCTGCAAGACGGCCAGGCACGACGACGCCGGACGGTCAGCGCCGGCGCCGGAAGGTTCGTCGTAGTTCTATTGTCGTGGTCGCGGCTTGCGCCGCTCCTACAGTCGGATCGCGCAGCTGGCGCGGGCGAGGATCAGACCTCGCTCGCCGCCAACTCGCGCAACCGGCCTTCGTGAAGCTCCATCACCCGGTCCAGCCGCCGCGCCAGGCGCCGATCGTGGGTCACCATCACCAGGCTCGTGCCCTGGTCGCGGTTGAGCGCGAGCATCAGCTCGAACACGGTCGCGGCGGTTTTTTCGTCGAGGTTGCCGGTGGGTTCATCGCCGAGCACGCAGGCCGGGCGGTTGACCAGGGCGCGCGCGACCGCGGCGCGCTGGCGCTCGCCGCCGGACAGTTCGCCGGGCTTGTGGTTGAGGCGATGCCCCAGGCCGACCGATTCGAGCAGGCTGAGCGCGCGCTCGCGCGCGGCTTCCACCTCGGAGTACGAACGCGTCAAATAACGCGGCAGGTCGTAGAACAGCAGGCCCGGGATGCCGAGCAGGACCGCCCCTACTCCCACGGCTCCGGTGCGCCCCTTCAACCACCAGTCGCGCAATCGCAGCGGCTGGCCGCTGAGCAGGATCGGCAGCATCACGTTCTCGAGCGCGGTGAACTCCGGCAGCAGATGGTGGAACTGATAGACGAAGCCCAGCGACTCATTGCGCAATATGCCGCGCGAGCGATCCGACAGCGCGCTCATGCGATGGCCGCAGACGTAGACCTCGCCGGCGGTAGGCTTGTCCAGTCCGCCAAGCAGATGCAGCAAGGTGCTCTTGCCGGCGCCGGACGCGCCCAGGATCGCGACTGTCTCGCCGCGCCGCACCGACAGCTGCAGACCGTCGAACACCGGCGTGTGCAGCTTGCCTTCCGAATAGGTCATCGCCAGCCCTTCGCAGGACAACACGATGTCGTCGGCCGTCGCGGCCGCGCTCGGCGCGCCGGCCGATTGGATGCGCTTGTCACTCATAACGCAGCGCCTCGGCCGGGGCCGTGCGCGCAGCGCGCCAGGCGGGATAGATGGTGGCCAGGAACGCCATGGCCAGGGCGACGCAGGCGATGATGGTCACGTCGCTGGTTTGCAGGTCGGTCGGAAGGCCGGTGATGTAGTAGACGTCCTCGGGCAGCAACTGCACGCCAAGCACGCTCTCGATGGCCTTGAGGATGTGTTCCAGGTTCAGGGTCAGCACGATGCCGCCGATCACGCCGAGCACGGTGCCGATGATGCCGATCAAGGTGCCCTGGACCACGAAGATGCGCATCACGCTCATCGGCGTGAGGCCGAGGGTGCGCTGGATCGCGATGTCGGCCTGCTTGTCGGTGACCAGCATCACCTGCGAGGACACCAGGTTGAACGCGCCCATGGCGATGATCAGCGACAGCAGGATCGCCATCACCGTCTTCTCCATCTTGAGCGCGCGGAACATGTTGGCGTTGTCGCTGCTCCAGTCGGTGACCCGGTACGGGCCGCCGAGGTTGACCGCCAGATCGCGCGCCACGTCCCAGGCCTGGTCCATGTCGTGCAGTTTCAGGCGCACGCCGGTGACGCCGTCGCCCATGCGCAGCACCCGCTGCATGTCCTGCATGTTGGCGACCGCCATGCCCTTGTCGTATTCGTTGTAGCCGGCTTCGAAGATGCCGCTGACGGTGAAGCGCTTGAGCTGCGGCATCGCCCCCATCGGCGTGCTGCGGCCGTCGGCGGTCATCATCACCACGCTGTCGCCGACCTGGGCGCCCATCCACAGCGCCAGTTCCTTGCCGAGCACGATGTTGAAGCTGCCCGGCTCGAGCGAGTCGAGCTTGCCCTGCACCATCTTGTCGGCCAGCACCGAGACCCGGCCTTCCAGCGCCGGATCGACGCCGCGCACGATCGCCGGTTGCTGGCGCGTGGCCGAGAGCAGCGCTTCCTTCTCGACATACGGTGCGGCGCCGGCGACGCGCTTGTCGGCGGTGGCCATCTCGACCGCGTGGCGCCAGTCCGCCAACGGCTCGCCGTAGGCGCTGACCGTGGCGTGCGCGGCCATCTGCAGCATGCGGTCGCGGATCTCGCGCTGGAAACCGCTCATCACCGCCAGCGTGGTGATCAGCGCGGTCACGCCCAGGGCGATGCCGGCGATCGAGGCGAGCGAGATGAAGGAGATGAAGCCGTTGCGGCGCTTGGCGCGCAGATAACGCAGGCCGATGGCGACTGATATGGGTTTGAACATGTAACCGGGATTGGGATTAGGGACGGGGGATGGGGTGGAAACCCGGGGCGGGAGGCGATCTGGCCGCGTCCCGATCCCGAATCCCGAATCCCTGATCCGCGCTCATGGTGCCATCGAACGCGGTACGCACGCATCGGTTGCGACCGCGGCGGCCAGCCGGAGTTCACGCCGGCCGTGGGCGTCCAGGCTGTCCGGCCACCACAGCAGGCGGCCGCGGCGGCCGTCGGCGGCGCGGAATTCCAGCCGGATCAGCGGGCCGCGCCAGTACAGGCGGGTCTGCGCGATCGGCGCCTCGTCGAGCCAGGCGCTTGCGCCGGCCAGGCGCAAGCGGCGCGGCGGGCGGCGCAGTTCGCGCCGGGCCAGCAGCGCGCCCCACCCCGCCGCCAGCACGGCCGCGGGCCACGCCAGCCGCGGCGGGCACTCGCTGGCGACGACGGCGCAGCCGCCGAGCAGGCCGATCAGGAGCAGGCCGGCGGCGAGCAGGCGCGAGGAGCGCCAATCGACGCAGCCGGGCGAGGATTCGGCGACCGCGGCAGCGCCGGCGATCCGGTCGAGGTTCGCCGCCACCGATCCGGCAAGCCGCTCGCAGCACCGCACGATCGCGCGCATCGCCGCGCCCGCGTTTTCGCGCGCGCGGCCCGATGCCGAAGCCGGCCGCGATCCCGCAGCCGCATCCGCCTCAGACCGGGAGGTTGCGGATCTTCTCCACCAGTTCCTGCAATCGCGCATCCTGCGCTGCCTCGTGGCCCATGAACCAGTGCCAGAGCTTATCGTCCTCGGTTTCCAGCAGGCGTAGGAAAACCCCGCGCTCCTCGTCGGAGGATTGCCGCCATGCGCGGTCGAGATAACGCCCGAACAATTGGTCGAGCTCGCGCATGCCGCGGCGGCAGCGCCAGCGCAGGCGGCGCAGTTCGAGTTCGTCGCGCTCGTCGGCGGGGGGGGGGTCGCTCATCGAAATCTCCTGCAATCGCAAAATCCGCGCCGGCGGCCGATGTCCGGCGGTACCAACAAGCCCGCTTACACCAGCAGACCGATGCCGACGAGCGCCCACAGCAGCCACAGCACCGCGCCGCCGGCCGCGTAGGCATAGAAGCGGTGCATGACCTTGTTGTAGCTGCACTGGATCGCGCTGTGGGCGACGCGCAGGGCGACGAACAGCCAGGCCAGGGTCAGCGTCGCGGTGTCGGTCAGGCCGTTGATCGCGATCACCACCAGGGCCAGGTAGAACAGCACCGGCAACTCGAACAGGTTGCGGAAATTGTCCGCGGCCCGCGACTCGGTCAGCTTCGCCACCGCTTGCGCGGAGGTCGCCACCGATTGCGGATGGATGCGCTCGCGCTTCATCTGGCCGATGCGCACGTAGAACAGACGCAGCCACACCACGCAGGTCAGCACGGCCATCGCCAACGCGGGCAGGAAGATCGTTTTGGTGTCCATCGTGTCCATCGGATGCTGCGCTCCCTGAAAGGCCGCGCGCGGCGCGGCGATGCGAACGGGGCGCGGCGCCGGCCCACGGCCGGCGAGCGCCAGCGCGCATCCTCCGCCAAACGGCGCGCGGCCGCCACTGCACCTGTGGCCGATGCGACGGCGCCAACGAAAACGCCGCCGCCCGCGGTGCGGACGGCGGCGTCGTTGCGCTCGACTCAGGCGCTGGGAGCCGGGAGCGTCAGATCCGTCGCTGCAGCATCAGCTTCTTGATCTCGCCGATGGCCTGCGCCGGGTTCAAGCCCTTCGGGCAGGTACGCGCGCAGTTCATGATGGTGTGGCAGCGATAGAGCTTGAACGGGTCTTCCAGGTCGTCCAGACGCGCGCCGGTGTCCTCATCGCGCGAGTCGATGATCCAGCGGTAGGCCTGCAGCAGGATCGCCGGGCCGAGGTAGCGGTCGCCGTTCCACCAGTAGCTCGGGCAGCTGGTCGAGCAGCACGCGCACAGGATGCACTCGTACAGGCCGTCGAGCTTTTCGCGGTCGGCCGGCGACTGCAGGCGCTCGCGGTCCGACGGGGTCGGGCTCTGGGTGCGCAGCCACGGGCGGATCGAGGCGTACTGGGCGTAGAAGTGGGTCAGGTCCGGAACCAGATCCTTGACCACGTCCATGTGCGGCAGCGGATAGATCGGCACGTCGCCCTTGGCGTCGCCGCAATCGGCGATGGCGCGGGTGCACGCCAGGGTGTTGGTGCCGTCGATGTTCATCGCGCACGAACCGCAGATGCCTTCGCGGCAGGAGCGGCGGAAGGTCAGGGTCGGGTCGATCTCGTTCTTGATCTTGATCAGCGCGTCCAGAACCATCGGGCCGCACGTGGCCAGATCGACCTCGTACGTATCCACGCGCGGGTTCATGCCGTCGTCGGGGTTCCAGCGGTAGACCTTGAAGGTGCGCGGCTGCTTGGCGCCCGGCGTCGCCCAGTGGCGGCCCTTCTGGATCTTGGAGTTCTTCGGCAGTGAGAATTGGGCCATGTCGGCGACTCCTGATCAGTAGACGCGCTTGGCCGGCGGGATCGATTCGACATCCCCCGACATCGGCTGCATGTGGACGGGGCGGTAGTCGATGCGGGTGTCGCCCTTCTCGTCCACCCAACACAGCGTGTGCTTCTGCCAGTTGTGGTCGTCGCGCTCGGGGAAGTCCTCGTGCGCGTGCGCGCCGCGCGATTCCTTGCGGTTCTCGGCCGAGACGATGGTGACCAGGGCCTGGTCGAGCAGGTTGGCCAGCTCGAAGGTTTCGATCAGGTCCGAGTTCCACACCATCGAGCGGTCGGTGACCTTGACGTCGGCGAACGACGCGTGGATGTCGCGCATCTTGGCCACGCCCTCGGCGAGGGTCTGGCTGGTGCGGAACACCGCCGCGTCGGCCTGCATGGTGCGCTGCATCTTGTCGCGGATGACCGCGGTCGGAGTGCTGCCGCTGGCGTTGCGCAGCTTGTCCAGGCGCGCCAGCGCGACGTCGCAGGCATCGGCGGCGAGCGGCGCCTGCTTGCCGTCCGGGGTGATGGTCTCGGCGCAGCGGTTGGCGACCGCGCGGCCGAACACCACCAGGTCGAGCAGCGAGTTCGAGCCCAGGCGGTTGGCGCCGTGCACCGACACGCAGGCCGCTTCGCCGATCGCGTACAGGCCCGGCACCACCGCGTCGGGGTTGCCGTCGCGCAGCTGCACCACTTCGCCGTGATAGTTGGTCGGGATGCCGCCCATGTTGTAGTGCACGGTCGGGATCACCGGGATCGGCTGCTTCTCCACGTCGACGCCGGCGAAGATGCGCGCCGATTCGGCGATGCCCGGCAGCTTCTTGTGGATCACTTCCGGGCCCAGGTGGGTCAGGTCGAGCAGGATGTGGTCCTTGTGCTCGCCGACGCCGCGGCCGTCGCGGATTTCCATGGTCATCGCGCGGCTGACCATGTCGCGCGGGGCCAGGTCCTTCACGCTCGGCGCGTAGCGCTCCATGAAGCGCTCGCCGCTGTCGTTGCGCAGGATGCCGCCTTCGCCGCGCACGCCTTCGGTGATCAGGCAGCCGGCGCCGTAGATGCCGGTCGGGTGGAACTGCACGAACTCCATGTCCTGCATGCCCAGGCCGGCGCGCAGGGCCATGCCGCCGCCGTCGCCGGTGCAGGTGTGGGCCGAGGTGGCGCTGAAGTAGGCGCGGCCGTAACCGCCAGTGGCCAGCACCGTGCCCTGCGCCTTGAACAGGTGCAGAGTGCCTTCGGCCATGTCCAGCGCGAGCACGCCGCGGCAGGCGCCGTGCTCGTCCATGATCAGGTCGAGGGCGAAGTATTCGATGAAGAACTGCGCGTCGTGCGCCAGCGACTGCTGGTACAGGGTGTGCAGGATCGCGTGGCCGGTGCGGTCGGCCGCGGCGCAGGTGCGCTGCGCCGGCGGGCCCTTGCCGAACTTGGTGGTCATGCCGCCGAACGGACGCTGGTAGATCTTGCCGTCGTCGGTGCGCGAGAACGGCACGCCGTAGTGTTCCAGCTCGATGATGGCCGGAATCGCTTCGCGGCACATGTACTCGATGGCGTCCTGGTCGCCGAGCCAGTCCGAGCCCTTGACGGTGTCGTAGAAGTGGTACTTCCAGTTGTCGTCGCCCATGTTGGCCAGCGCCGCGGCCACGCCGCCCTGCGCCGCCACGGTGTGCGAACGGGTCGGGAACACCTTGGTGATGCAGGCGGTCTTCAGGCCCTTCTGGGCCAAGCCGAAGGTGGCGCGCAGGCCGGCGCCGCCGGCGCCGACCACGACCATGTCGAAAGTGTGTTCTTGAATCTTGTAGGCAGAGGCCACGGATCAGGCTCCCAGCGCGATGCGGATGATGGCGAGCACGCTGGCCAGGGCCGCGAGTACGCAAACGAAAACAATGGCGATCTGCGACGCGGCCGCCAGCAGCGGCGCGTGCACGTAGTCCTCGACCACGACCTGCAGGCCGAGCCGGGCGTGCCAGAACATCGCGATCAGGAACGCGCTCAGCAGCACCGCGTTGCACGGATGGGCGACGCTGGCGCGGACGCTGGCGTAGTCGCCGCCGATCCACGACACGATTAGGCCGACCACGTACAGGCTCAGGAAGATCAGCGCGATCGCGGTGACGCGCTGGACCACGAAGTGCTCGGTGCCGTACTTGGCCGAGCCCAGGCCGCGCGCCGACTTGAGCGCGGTGCGCAGTTCTTTTTGGCTGAAGATGCTCATGCGCCACCTCGCGACATCATCGCCACGATCCAGATCAGCGCGGTCAGCACCAGGCTGCCGATGACGCTGACCCAGCCGCTGCGCACGAAGGTCTGGACCTTGTAGCCGAAGCCCGCGTCTTGGACCAGGTGGCGGATGCCGTTGAGCAGGTGGTAGGCGAACGCCCAGGTCCAGCCGAACAGGATCAGGAAGCCCAGCGGCGAGCGCGCGCAGGCGACGAAACTCGCCCATGCCTCCGGCCCGGCGGCCAGGGCGGTCAGGCCCCAGGCGATCAGCAGGGCGCCGATGGAAAGGATGACACCGGTCGCGCGGTGCAGGATCGAGGTCACCATCTGAACCTGCCAGCGGTAAACCTGCAGGTGTGGCGACAAAGGTCGTTCGCGGTTCGCCATGAGGGTATGGCAATCTCGGCTGGGCGGCGGCGCCGCGTGGCGGGGAAGCGTGTAAAAACGCCGGTGTGGGGGTGCGCTTGAAATGCGACGCGGACGGACCGACCAACTAGAAGTCGATGCAGCGCCCGTTCTTTTCCCAGTCGCCGTAGCGGGTCGGTTCAAGACCTTCGCGACCACCGTGCTCTTTGGGAGCATGCTGCCTGGGAGCGTCGTGCTCCTGGGAAGCGTCCTTGGCGGAAGGCGAGTGGCCTCCCGTAGCGGGTACGGGAGTCGCCGGGGTCTCGGACTCTTGGTCCGAACGTGCTTCCGGGGTGGTTTCGCCTATCATCACAGCGTTAAATATTAATTCCCGGCCCCCATGCCTGACAACCCGCAAGCCTTGCCCGGACAGGTCTTCGCCCTGCCCGGCCAGCGACTCATCGCCCTGGAGGGCCGCGACGCCGCGGTCTTCGCCCAGGCGCAGTTCATGAACGACGTCAAAGCCCTGGCCGACGGCCACTGGCAATGGAGCGGCTGGCTCACGCCCAAAGGCCGTGTGGTGGCGCTGTTTGCGCTGCTTCGCCTGTCCGAGCAGCAGATCTGGCTGGCCGTGCCCGACGCCGATGCCGGCGCGCTGGCATTGGCGCTCAAGCGCTTCGTGTTCCGCAGCAAGGTCGCGATCGAACTGCGTGAAGACCGCGTGATCGAAGGCCGCTTCGGCGCGCCGGAACAGGCCGCGGGCGCTTCTATCGCCGGCAACGCCGACGATTCGCTGGAAATCGACATGAGCGGCGAAGGCGGCGCGCGCGCTTTGCGTATCGTGCCGGTTGCGCAGGCCGCGGCCGCCGATGCGGCGCTGGCGGCGCTGTGGGCGCAGGCCGATCTGCGCCACGGCCTGCCGCGCCTGCCGGCTGCGCAGGCCGAGCAATGGACGCCGCAGCAGCTGTCGCTGGACCGGCTGCGCGCCTACAGCGTCAAGAAAGGCTGCTATCCGGGCCAGGAAATCGTCGCCCGCACCCACTTCCTCGGCAAGGCCAAGCGCGGGTTGGCGCTTTATCGCAGCGAAGGCGAGCTCGAAGCCGGCGCCAAAGCGCTCGCCGGCGAGGATGCGCTGGGAGAAATCGTCGCCGTCGCCGCGCCGTGGGCGCTGGCGGTGATCGGCCTGGACCGCGCGCCCACGCCGGCTCAGACCGGCGCCGCGCAGTTGCAGCCGCAGGCGCTGAGCGCCGGGCTGGAACGCTGAAACGCGCAAGGCGCGGCAATCGCCGCGCCTTGTCCGGCCATCCGCGCGGCGATCGCCGCGCCCTGTCCGGCCGCGCCGCGCTCAGTGGCTCGCGGCGACCGCGTTGGGCGGGAAGTAGAAATCCATCTCCTGGCGCAACGCCAGCACCGCCGGATCCTTGGCGATCTTGGCGGCCGCCTCGGGCACGGTCGACTTGACCCACTCCATGCCGGCCTTGCCCAGGCCGCCGGCTTCCACCGTCCACAGGTTCTGCGCGCGCGTGGCGGTGCGCTCGAAGGTGTAGCTGGTCAGCGGGCGGCCGTTGAGCATGACGTCGTACTTGATCACCAGGCGTTCGCTGCTGACCATCGGGATCAGGCCCAGCGTGCTGCCGGCCAGCACCGCGCTGAGCAGGCCCGCGGCCATGCCGCCGGCGGTCGGGCGCAGGGTGTGGGTGACCATCAGCGACAACGGGCTGCCGACCAGCTCCTTGTCCAGCGCGGCGAAGTTGGGATCGGCCTTGAGCCCGGTGTAGATCTCTTCCTCGGCGACCGAGGCGATGAAGCGCATCGCCGGCAAGGCGCCGGGCTTCGGCGCGACGACAGTGGCGACCGGCGTCGTAGCCGGCGCGGGCGCAGGCGCCGCCGCAGCGGATGCGGATGCCGACGCCTGTGCGGCGGACGCGGGTGCGCCAGCGGGTGCAGGCGCGACGGGCGCAGGCGCAACCGCCGGCGCAGGCACCGGCGACTGGATCGGCGTGCGCGCCGGTTCGTAGGCGCCGGCGCCCAACGGCGCCAGCAGGGACAGCGCAAGCAACGAAGAACGGATCATGGCGGCCCCTTACTGGTAGCAGTTGAGCTGGACGGTGTTGGACAGCGCGGCCTGGTTGGCGACCTGCATGCTGCCCACGCCCTGCGCGCGGATGGTTTCGAACGGCACCTTCTCGCGCTGCAGGAACATCGCCACGTAGCGCCCGTCGAGGGCGAAATTGACGTTCTGCGGAATCAGCCCGAGCTTGGCCATGGCTTCGGCGTTGAGCGTGCTCACCGCCACGCCGAGCAGTTCGCCGTTGTCCGACACGATCGGGCCGCCGCTGTTGCCGGGCTGGATCGGCGCGGAGAACTGGAACATGCCCATCGAACCGCGCGGGCCGCGGCTGGCGCTGACGTTGCCGCGGGTGACGTTGGGCGAATCGCCGAGCAAGCCCTTGAGCGGATAGCCGACGCTGGTGACCGACTCGCCCAGCTCGATCGCCTGGCCCTGGCGCAACCCCAATGCGGTGGCGCGCGGCTTGCCCGAATCGAGCACGGCGACATCGAGCAGGTCGCTGGCGGCGCGCGCCTTGACCGGGAAGGTCGCGCCGTCCTGGTGCGCTTCCAACGCCACGCAGTTGCGCGCCACATGCGCGGCGGTCAGCAGCTGCCCGTCCTTGTTGACGAAGAACGCGGTGCCGGTGCGCAGCGGCTTGCTGCGGTCGACCAGCGCGGTCAGGTCGATCTTCGAAGTCGCCGCGGTGGCCGGGAACTTGGTCGGGTCGGGCTTGAGCGCGGTCTGCACCTGCGCCATCACCTCCTGCACCGCCTGGCGGGTCACCACCTGCGCGCTGGCGCTGAAATTGCCGTACTTCAGCGCCGTGCTCTGCGCGCTGGTGCCGCTGTAGAGCTTCTTGCCGTCGGCGCCGTAGACATCGAAGGGCACGGTCAGGGTCAGCTTGCCGGCTTCGCTCGACCACTTCGGCGCCAGGTCCAGCAGCAGGCCGTAATGCTCGTCCTTGGCCGCCGGCACCACGTGCAACGTGGGGAAATAGCGGCGGCCGACCTCGTCGAGCGCGTCGCCCAGGGCCTTGCCCGGTTCCACCCACATGTTCACGCGCGGCAGGTAGGTGTTGGAGGTCAGCATCGACGGCGGCACGTACACCGCCAGCTCGGCGGCGCTGGGCACGATCGGCGCGTTGTTGCGCGGCGGCGCGGCCAGCGCGGGCACGGCCAGCGCGGCGAGCGCCAGCGCAGCGAAGATCGGGGACACGGACAAACGCATGGGTCGGTTTTCCTAACGCGACCGCACCCGGCGGGCGGAAGCGACCCGGGGCGCGCGGATTCACAGGGACGTCCGGCCCTTGGCTCCCCCTAAGGCCAACCGTGACCGGAGTTTACCCATGAGCGGGCGCTCATCACAGCACCGCTTGCGCCGCCGGTCGCGGACGGGCGCAGCGCCCTGCCCGCCCCCGCCGCGGGTGTCAGAGCCCGCCTTCTCCGCTGGTCGAGCGCGCCAGCGCCTCGCCGGCGTGGTCGCGCTGCTGGCGCCAGTGCTCGTGCCAGGCCTGGAACATCAGCACATTCCACAGGTGGGTGTGCCAGCGCTTCTCGCCGTCGACGAAGGCGCGCCACAGGCCGTCGACCAGATCGACGTCGAAATAGCCTTGCGCGCGCAGCGTGTCCGGATCCAGCAGCGTCTGCGCCCATTCGCGCAGGTCGCCGCGCAGCCATTGCGACACCGGCGCGCCGAAGCCGCGCTTGCCGCGGTCGACCATCGCGTCGGGCAGATAGCGCTTGAGCACGCGCTTGAGCAGATGCTTGCTGCCGCCGTCGTCGCCGCGCTTGTAGTGCAGCGGCAGCGACCAGGCGAACTCGGCCACACGCGTGTCCAGCAGCGGCGCGCGCGCTTCCAGCCCGACCGCCATGCTGGCGCGGTCGACCTTGCACAGCAGGTCGTCGGGCAGATAGACGCTGTAGTCGGCCAGCATCATCGCGTCGGCCGCGCTGCCGCGGCCGTCGAGCGGTTCGGCCAGGTCGTACAGGGTCGGCGGCAGCCGCGCGCCGGGCACCGCCGCCTGCGGGAAGCGCCAGCGCACGATTCGGTTGCGGTAGACATCGCCGATCCCGCGCGCGCCCATTTCCGCGGCGAACGCGGCGAAGCCGCCGGCGCGCGAGGCTTCGCCGTGGCCCTGCGCGCGCCCGGCCAGCCAGCGCCGCAGCGGCGCCGGCACGCGGTGCAGCAGGCTCAGGTTGCGCAGCGCGCGCTCGTAGCGCTTGTAGCCGAAGAACAATTCGTCGCCGCCGTCGCCCGACAGCGCCACCGTGACCAGATCGCGCGCCAGCTTGCACACCAGCGCGGTCGGCACCTGCGAGGCGTCGGCGAAGGGTTCGTCGAACATCGCCGGCAGCCGCGGCACCACCGCCAACGCATCGCCGCCGCTGACGTAGAGCTCGGTGTGTGCGGTGCCCAGGTGCCGCGCCACTTCGAGCGCAAGAGGCGCTTCGTCGTGGTGCGAGCCTTCGAAGCCGATGGTGAAGCTCTGCACCGGCTTGGCGCTGAGCGCCTGCATCAGCGAAGTCACCACCGACGAATCGGTGCCGCCGGACAGGAACACCCCGACCGGCACGTCGGCGACCATGCGCAGGCCGACCGCTTCGCGCAGCAGTTCGTCCAGGCGATCCTCGGCGGCGTCGATGTCGCCGTCGAACGGGTCGGCGATCGCCGCGCGCATGCGCTCGGCGGCGTCCCAATAACGCTGCTGGTCGCGCGCCGGGTCGTGCGCGCCGGGGCCGCGCGCGACGGTCGCGGCGTCGAAGCGCGCGATCGCGCCCGGCGCCAGCTTCCAGGTGTCGGTGTGGATGCAGTACGGCGAAGGCACGTAGTCGTAGCGCAGCAGCAGCGCCAGCGCGTCGCGGTCGACGCCGTTGTCGAACTGCGGATGCCGCCACAACGCCTTGAGTTCGGAGCCGAACACCAGGGTGTCGCCGGCCCAGCCGTAGTACAGCGGCTTCTTGCCGACGCGGTCGCGCGCCAGCCACAGCTCGCCGCGCTCGCGGTCCCACAGGGCGATGGCGAACATGCCGTTGCAGCGCGCGATCGCCGCTTCCACGCCCCATTGCGAGACCGCCGCCAACAGCACTTCGGTGTCGGAATGGCCGCGGAAGCCGTGGCCGAGCCCGCGCAGCTGTTCGCGCAGTTCGGCGAAGTTGTAGACCTCGCCGTTGTAGGCGACGACAAAACGCCCGTCGGCCGAGGCCATCGGCTGATGGCCCAGCGGCGACAGGTCGAGAATGCTCAGCCGGCGATGCGCGAGCGCGATGCCGGCCTGCGGGTCGGCCCAGACGCCGTCGTCGTCGGGACCGCGGTGATGCAGCGCCTCGCCCATCGAAGCGGCGAGCGCCTGCAGATGCTCCTGGTCGAGATCGTTGCGCGGACGCAGCAGTCCGGCCAGTCCGCACATCGGCGTCAGCCCTTCGCCAGCACGTCGGCGGCGCGGACGATGTCCTCTTCGCCCGGAATCACCAGGAACGCCGCGCCGGCCAGCGGGGTGTAGGTGTCGACGCCGACCACGCGCTGCATCGGCACGCCGCCGAAACCGGCCTCGGCCAACGCGGTGATCACGCCCTCGCCCACGCCGGCGCTGCGGCGGCCTTCGTCGACCACGATCACCCGCTTGGCGCCGCGCGCCTGCTCGGCGATGTAGGCGTCGTTGAGCGGCACCAGCCAGCGCAGGTCGACCACGCGGGCCTTCCAGCCGTGGGCCTGTTCGATCTGACGGGCGGCACGCAAGCTCATCGGGACACCGTTGCCATACGTGAAGATCACCAGGTCGTCGCCCTCACCATACACCCGGCCCTCGCCCAGCGGCATGGCCTGGTCCGGCGCCGGGTACGAGGTCAGCCACTGGCCGTCGCCGGCTTCGTACAGGTCCTTGGTCATGTACAACGCGATCGGCTCCAGGAACACGGCCACGCGGCCGTCGACCTTGGCCAGCGCGGCCAGGGTGCGCAGCATGGTCGCCGCGTCGTCGCCGCGCGAGGGGCAACCCACGACGAGGCCGGGGATGTCGCGCAGCGCGGTGATCGAGTTGTCGTTGTGGAAGTGGCCGCCGAAACCGCGCTGATAGCCCAGGCCGGCGATGCGCACGACCATCGGGTTTTGATACTGGTTGTTGCTGAAGAACTGCAGCGACGCCGCCTCGCCGCGGATCTGGTCGCAGGCGTTGTGGAAGTACGCCAGGTACTGGATTTCCGGGATCGGCAGCAGGCCGACGTTGGCGAAGCCCTGGGCCAGGCCGAGGATCATGGTCTCGTCGAGCAAGGTGTTGAACACCCGGCGCGGGCCGAACGCCTTCTGCAGGCCCTTGGTGACGGTGTAGACGCCGCCCTTCTGCGCCACGTCCTCGCCGAACAGCAAGGTTTCGGGGTACTTGGCGAACAGGTCGTGCAGCGCGTTGTTGATCTGGATCGCCAGATGCCGCGGCGGCTGCGCTTCGGGCAGCTTGGCCTCGCTGCCGAAGGCCTGCAGGCGGCGCTCGCTGTAATCCGCGCGCCCGGCTTCGGCCGCGACCGCGGCCGGCGTGTACGGCGCCAGCGGCGCGATCACGTGTTCCAGCGTTTCGATCTTGGGCCGGCGGTCGGCTTCCTCGGCCGCGGCGAAGCAACGCTGGCGCGTGGCTTCGTAGAGGTCGAGCACGTCGTCCTTCGACATCAAGCCCGACTCCAGCGCGATCGCCGCCGAGCGCAGCAACGGATCGCTGGCCTCGACCGCGCACAGCTCCTCGACCGAGCGCCATTCGATTTCGAAATCGGTGCCGGCGTGGCCCATGATGCGGGTGGTGCGCAGGTGCAGGAAGGTCGGGCGGCGGGTGCTGCGGCAATGCTCGACTGCGCGCTGCACGTCGGCGTAGCCGCTGGCGAGGTCCAGGCCGTCGGCAGCGAAATAGTCCAGCCCGTCCATGTTGCGGAAACGGTTGCCGATCCAGCCGCCCGGCGTCTTCACCGAGATGCCGATGCCGTTGTCCTCGCACACGAACAACACCGGCGCCGGCAGCTTCTGGTACGCGGTCCAGGCGGCGGCGTTGAACGCGGTCTGGGCGGTGGCGTGGTTGGCCGAGGCGTCGCCGAACGAGCAGATGGCGATGCTGTCGTCGGGAATCGGCAGGCCGTGGCCGAGGCGGCGCGCGGTCTCGATGGCCACCGCGGTGCCCAGCGCCTTGGGCAGATGCGAGGCGATGGTCGAGGTCTGCGGCAGCACCCACAACGGCTTGCTGCCCCACACCTTGTGGCGGCCGCCGGACGCGGGATCTTCGGCGCTGGCGGCGAACGACAGCGCCGAATCCATCACCGGATCCATGCCCGGCAGCTTGCGGAAGCGCTCGGCCATGAAGCCGCCGCTGCGGTAGTGCAGGAACGCCGGATCGGTGTGGCGCGCCGCGCGCGCGACCATCGCATTGCCTTCGTGGCCGCTGGAGCCGATGGTGTAGAAGACCTTGTTCTGCACCCGCAGCACCCGCGCCATCAGGTCGAGGTGGCGGCTGATCAACTGCGATTCGAACAGTTCGCGAAAGCCGCGCGCGTCCAGCGCGCTGCCGTCGAGGATGGCTTCGCCCGGCGCCGGACGCGCGTCGCTGCGGCCGTTCCAGGCTTTGACGAACTCGACGAAATTGACGTCGCAGATTTCGGCCCGGTTGAGGCCCTTCATGCGCGCCGGAATCGGGCTCGCGACCGGGTTGAAGTTCGGCGTCTGGCTGAAGATCGAAGACTGCGGTTGCGCTGACATCGGGGACTCCGCCGCCCTGTGCGGGCCGGCTCGACTAGGGGGAATTCAGGAAGAAGCGAGGGTCGCGGCGATCCGCTGCGCGGCCTGCGCGTCGGGTTCGGGCAAGGCGACGAAGCCCGCGGTGGCGCGCACCCGCGCCAGCCAATCGCGCAGCGCCGGATACGCGTCCAAAGCGATGCCGCCGTGCGGGGCGACATCGGTATAGGCGAACAAGGCGATGTCGGCGATGCCGTAGCGCTCGCCGGTGAACCACGCATTGGTCTGCAAGTGGCGCTCCATCACCGCCAGCGCCTGGTGGCCGCGCTCGCGCAGCGCCGGCAGGTCGGCGCGGCGCGGCGAATCCAGCGGCGTCCAGCCGGCGATGGAGCGGGCCACGGCGATGCACGGCTCGTGGCTGTATTGCTCGAAGTTCATCCAGCTCAGCGCCTGCGCGCGCTGCCACAGGTCGGCCGGCAGGAACGCGCTGCCGTCGGCCAGGTAGTAGAGGATCGCGTTGGATTCGCACAGCGTGCGGCCGTCGCCGAAATCCACCACCGGCACCTTGCCGTTGGGATTGAGGGCGAGGAACTGCGCGGTGCGGGTCTCGCCGCGGCTGCTGTCGACCTCGACCCAGCGATAGCGCTCGCCGAGTTGCTCCAGCAGCAGGCGCAGCTTGTGGCAGTTGCCGGACGGCGAGAAGCCGTGGACGGTGATCACGCCGCCGCCCCGGCCTTGCGCCGCGCGCGCCATTCCTCGCGGCTTTGCCCCCACACTTCCACTTCTTTCTCGTGGAAGGGTTCGGGCAAGCGGTCCTGGCGCAGGTAGCGCGAGCCGAGCTTACGCGCCACGCCCTTCGAAGCGAGGTTGCCGGCGTCGATGGTGTGGATCACCTCGCTCCAGCCCAGGTGATCGAAGGCCCAGTCGATGGCGGCAGTCGCGCCTTCGCTGGCGTAGCCCTTGCCGCCTTCGCTCTCGACGATGCCCCAGCCGACCTCGGTGCCCGGCCAGCCTTCCGGCTGCCACGGGCCGAGCCGGCCGATCCAGCGCCCGGAAGACTTTTCGTAGACGGAGAAGAAACCATAGCCGAGCGCGGCCCAGGAGCCGATCACCGACATCATCCCGCGCCAGGCTATCGGCCGCGGCTGCGGGCCGCCGATGTACTGCAGATAGTCGCCGGCGCTCATGAAATCGGCCCAGGCGTCGAAATCCTCCAGCCGCGGCGGGCGCAGGATCAGGCGCGGGGTTTCCAGTTCGATGTCGGCGATCGTCATCATGGATCGTTTTCCCCTTGCGCCCGCTAGCCTTCGTAAAGCCCTTCTCCCGCCTGCGGGAGAGGGGTTGGGGTGAGGGCCGCTGGGGCCAGCGGCACCGCGCGCCCTCATCCGGCCCTTCGGGCCACCTTCTCCTGCACGCGGGAGAAGGAACAGCGTTGCCGCATCGCGCGGCGCAGCCTCAGAACGCGTTGATCCCGGTCAGCTCGCGGCCCACGACCAACTGGTGCACGGTCTCGGTGCCCTCGTAGGTGATGACCGATTCCAGGTTCAGCGCGTGGCGGATCGCCGAATGCTCGGTGGTGATGCCGGCGCCGCCGAGCAGGTCGCGGCATTCGCGCGCGATGTCGATGGCCATGCGGCAGTTGTTCCACTTCGCCAGCGAGACCTGGGTCGGCTGCATGTTGCCGGCGTCCTTGAGGCGGCCGAGCTGCACCACCAGCAACTGCGCCAGGGTGATGCGGCGCGCCATCTCGGCCATCTTGATCTGCGCCGACTGGGTCGCCGCGACCGGACGGTTGAACAGGATGCGTTCCTTGGTGTAGCCCAGCACTTCGTCCAGGCAGGCGATGGCCGCGCCGATCGGGCCCCAGGTGATGCCGTAGCGGGCCTGGGTCAGGCAGCCCAGCGGGCCCTTGAGGCCTTTGACGTTGGGCAGGCGGTTGGCGTCGGGCACGCGCACGTTGTCGAAGAACAGCGACGAGGTCACCGACGCGCGCAGGCTCATCTTGTGCTTGATTTCCTGGGCGGCGAAACCGGGCATGCCCTTCTCGACCACGAAACCCTGGATGCCGTCCTCGGTCTGCGCCCAGACGATGGCGATGTCGGCGAGGTTGCCGTTGGTGATCCACATCTTGGAGCCGTTGAGGACCCAGTCGCCGCCGTCGCGCTTGGCGTTGGTCTTCATGTTGGCCGGATCCGAGCCGCCGTGCGGTTCGGTCAGGCCGAAGCAGCCGATGATCTCGCCGCGGGCCATGCCCGGCAGCCAGCGCTGACGCTGCTCTTCGCTGCCGTAGGCGTAGATCGGGTACATGCACAGCGAGGACTGCACGCTGACGAAGCTGCGGATGCCGCTATCGCCGCGCTCGAGCTCCTGGCAGATCAGGCCGTAGCTGACCGCGTTGAGGCCGGCGCAACCGTACTGCTCGGGCAGCGAGGAACCCAGCAAACCGAGCCCGGCGATCTCCGGAACCAGCTCCTTGGGAAACCGGCCCTGGTCGAAGGCGTCGCCGATGATCGGGATCACGCGCTCGTCGGTGAAGCGGGCCACGGTGTCCTGTACGGCGCGCTCCTCTTCGCTGAGCAGGGAACGGACGTCGTAAAGATCGTAGGGATGCAGGGCCATCGCGCTCAGAGACCTTGTTCGGGGCAGAAAGACGGCCATTGTAATGGCCGGGCGTAGCCGGGGTAAGGCCACAGCGGGCGGATAACCGCGAACGCGGCGCTTATCGCGCCGGCGGAAGCGGTTTCCGTGCGCGCGCGCATGCGCCTGCGACGCGGCGCGGGAGCGCTGTTTTCAAGGGATTTCCGGCGCACACGAGAAAGCCTTCGGCGCGCGGCGCCAGCGGCGAAGAAAATATCGCCGCGCGCGTCCGGCCGCCCGGCCGCACAGAAAATTTATTCTTTCGCGCAGCCCTTCACGCAAAAAAAAACGGGGCCGGCTCGACCGGCCCCGCTTTATCGCGACGCTTGCGCCCTGCGCGGGCGCCGATTCGATCAACCGCGGCCCGGGGCCGCCAGCGAGGCGGTTTGGGTCACCACCTGGCCGTTGACCACCGGCAGGCGCTGGGTCGGGCGCTCGTCCATGCGCACGGTCTGCTCCTGGCCCTGGTAACGGTAGGTCACGTTGTAGCCGACCACCTTGTTTTCCGAACCCAGCGAGATGCGGCTGCCGGGCTTGGTCTCGGTGCGCATGGTGCCGGTGGTGCCGTCGGGATTGCGGTAGGTCACGTTGTAGGCGACCACCTTGCTCGACTGCGAGGTGTCGGACACGGTGTGGCACTGGCGCTCGGTCTTGTTGACCACGCGGCCGCCGACGTGATTGCGGTCGATGCGGTTGCCGACGAAGCCGCCGGCCACTGCGCCCGCGGCGGTCGCGGCCTTGCGGCCGTTGCCCTTGCCGATCTGGTTGCCGAGCAGGCCGCCGACCACCGCGCCGACCACGGTGCCGCCGACGTTGCCGTCGCGCTCGGGCAGGCGCTCTTGCACCACCACGTCCTCGCACACTTCGCGCGGGGTCGAGACGGTGTTGGTCTCGCGCACCGGATCGGTGCCGATCACGGTCGCATAGAGTTTTTCTTTCTGGTTGATCGGCTTGACGTTGACCACGTCGGCGTAATCGACCTGCGGCTGGGTGTTGATCGCGCCGGTGGCGGCGAGGTCGCCGGCCGGGGTGGCGCCGTTGACCGGCGCCTCCGGCGCCGGCGCCGGGATCGTGGCCGGGGTCAGCGCGGCCGCCGGCGCGGCGGGGCCGCGGAAGCTCTGGAAAGCCGCGACCGCCACGCCGCCTACCAACAGCGACGCGATAGCGACAGCAATCAAATTCTTGTTCATTTGGAGCCTCCTGCAGCGGGGGAACCGCGGTGGTCGTCGGTACGATCCTTACAATTTGTAAAGATCGCGTTGGGCGGACTAATTCCACCACTGGAAAGCTGAACCGGTGCCTATTGAATCGGCCCTATTTGGCGCCAATCTGTCCCTGGAATGAACCCCGCGCCGGCCGCGTGCTAGCGTGTTTGCCAACTGCATCACACCCACCCGCCCAACGCCATGGCCAATCCGCTGCTCGCTCCCCTGATGGGTTTCCTCGGCCGCCTGAGCTATCCGCGGCTGTTCCTGCTGACCGCCGGCCTGTTCGCGCTGGACCTGGTGGTGCCCGACTTCATCCCGTTCATCGACGAGCTGCTGCTCGGCCTGGGCACCTTGCTGCTGGCCAACTGGAAGAAGCGCAAGCAGCCGAGCATCGAGCCGCCGCCGGCGCCGCGCTGAACCGCGCCGCAGCAGGCCCGTCGTGCTGATCGACAGCCACTGCCACCTCGACGCGCCGGAATTCGATCCGGACCGCGCCGAAGTGGTCGCGCGCGCGCGCGCCGCCGGCGTGCACGCGCAGGTGGTGCCGGCGATCGACGCCGCCGGCTGGCCCAAGCTGCGCGAGGTCTGCGCCGCCTCGCCGGGACTGCATCCGGCCTACGGCCTGCACCCGATGTTCCTGGACTCGCACCGCCGCGAGCACCTGCCGCTGCTGCGCGAATGGCTGCAGCGCGAGCGCCCGTGCGCGGTCGGCGAATGCGGGCTGGACTATTACATCGAAGGTCTGGACCGCGACGCGCAGTCGTTCTATTTCGACGGCCAGCTGGAGCTCGCGCGCGAGTTCGACCTGCCGCTGATCGTGCACGCGCGCCACGCGGTGGACGCGGTGATCGCCGCGATCCGCCGGGTCGGCGGCTTGCGCGGCGTGGTGCACAGCTATTCGGGCAGCGAAGAGCAGGCCCAGCAGCTGTGGAAACAAGGCTTCCTGCTCGGCCTGGGCGGGCCGGTGACCTACGAGCGCGCGCAACGGCTGCGGCGCATCGCGGCGACGATGCCGCTGGAATTCCTGCTGCTGGAAACCGACGCGCCGGACCAGCCCGATGCCGGCATCCGCGGCCAGCGCAACGAGCCGGCGCGGCTGGCGGAGGTTTGCGCGACCATCGCGCAGTTGCGCGGAGTGTCGGCGCAGGAAGTGGCGCAGGCGACTTCGGCCAATGCGCGGCGGTTGTTCGGGTTGGATGCGCAAGCGCCGGAAGAACAGCGTCGGGACTGAAGTCCCTCCCACAAGAGCAAGCTTCCCCACAACAGCAAGCCCATCCCACAAAGCGCTGCCTGCAGCGACTTCAGTCGTACTCTTGTGGGAGGGACTTCAGTCCCGACGCTTGTCGGCCAGACACCGCGAATCAAACCGTCGCCGCTTTGCCCTTCAACAAAATCTCCAGCGCCCGCCCCACCGCCGCGAACGCGAACACCCCGGTGATGTGCGTCGCCGCGCCCAGCCCGGCGCCGCAATCGAGCTTGAGCGCGGCGTCGCCGTCGAGCTTCGGCCGCAGCCCGCACACCGTGCCGTCTGGCTGCGGGTACTTCACGTTCTCCAGCGAATAGATCGCCGACACGCTGAAGTAGCGGCTGGCGTTCTTGGGGAAATTGAATTCGCTGCGCAGCTTCTTGCGGATCAGCGCCAGCATCGCGTCGTGCTCGGTGCGCGACAGATCGCGCACCCGCACCAGGGTCGGATCGGTGCGGCCGCCGGCCGAGCCGACCACGATCACCGGCCGCTTGCGCCGCCGGCACCAGGCGATCAGCTCGACCTTGCTGCGGAAGCTGTCGCAGGCGTCCAGGACCACATCGAAGTCGCGATCGAGCAGTTCGGAAAGGTTGGACGGGGTGAGAAAACTCTGCACCGCATCGACCTCGATCGCCGGATTGATCGCGCGGCAGCGCTCGGCCATCGCCTCGACTTTGGCCCGGCCGTACTGCCCGGCCAGCGCCGGCAACTGGCGGTTGGTATTGGACACGCACAGGTCGTCGGCGTCGATCAGGGTCAGGTGGCCGATGCCGGTGCGCGCCAGCGCTTCCACCGCCCACGAACCGACCCCGCCCATGCCGACCACGGCCACGCGGCATTGGCGGAAGCGGGCGACGGCGCCCTGGCCGTAGAGCCGGTCGATGCCGGCGAAGCGCTCTTGCCAGATGGCGTCGGCGGCGGAAACGGAAGTGTCGGAAGCGATGGCGTTCATTGCGCCTATTGTAAGCGGCGCGGCCGCGCGCGCCGTCCCGGGGCGTGGAAAACAGCGGGCCGCAGGCGCGCCGGTGCGGCGCCCGCGACCGCGAGCCGCGCTCGCATGCCCCGGTTGCGAGACCCGGCTGCGAGCCCCGATTCCGGCACGAAGAACTCGCGCGCGCCGGCCGCGCAAGGTCGCCTGCGCCCTGCCCGCCCCCGCGCCGCGCATGACCTCAAGCTCACATCCGCGCGTGCTATCGTGCCGCGATCTTGGATGGAGGCCAGGCAATGAGCGACACCCAGCCCACCACCGCCGCCGCGCCGAAGCGCAAAGGCAATGGTTCGAAGTACCTGTTCCTGTTTCTGATCGGCCTGGTCGGCGGCATCGTCGCCACGGTGATGGCGATGAACGCCTTGAATCAGCGCAAGGACCATTTCCCCGACAGCGTCATGCACGTGCAGGCCTGGCATCTGGGCGAGCTCAACGGCAAGGTCAAGCAGAACCGCTGCGCGGCCACCGACACGCTGCCGCACATCAAGACCCTGCGCACGATGGCCGACGACCTCGACCCGGCCTTCCCCGGGCTCAAGGACGATCCGCGCTTCTCCCAGCATTCGGCCAAGATGCGCGCCGCGCTCGACAACGCCCTGGCCAATCCGCCGGTGAGCTGCGCCGGCGTCACCACCGTGGCCGAACAGATCGGCGAGGCCTGCAAGGCCTGCCATCAGGATTTCCGCGGCTGAGCGCAACGCCCGCATCGCGGCACCGCGACGGCGCGGCCCCTCGGGGTCGCGCCGTTCGCGTTTCGGGCCGGCGCCGATCCGCGCCCGGCACCGCACGACCGGTCGCCTCTGGCAACCTGAACGCGTACTCCAACCGGCACCGCCAAGGCGCCGGAATTGAACACCCGTTCACGTAGCGGCTTTTAGCTTGGCAAGCGCGTGGCGACGGTTCGCCACTTCGCATCGCACAACGCAGGAGCCTGCAATGAATACCAAGAACATCCGTTTGCTGGGCGTCGCTGCGGCGGCTTCGCTGGCCCTGGCCGGCTGCGCCACCTCGGGTTATGGCGGCGGCGGCGGTTATGGCGGCGGCGGGTACAACAACAACTATCCGCAGCAGCCGCAGCCGGGCTACGGCAACCAGAACCGCTGCTACGACTGCGGCATCGTCACCCGGATCGAGCAGATCAGCACCCAGAGCACCGCCCCCAGCGCCACCGGCGCGGTGCTCGGCGGTCTGGTCGGCGCGGTCGCCGGCCGCAAGATCGCCGACGACCACACCGACAGCACCGGCCGCAAGAACACCGCCGCCGTGGCCGGCGCGGTCGCCGGCGCGGTCGCCGGCAACGCCATCCAGAACCGGGTCGGCGCGCCGAGCTACAACGTCTACGTGCGCATGGACGACGGCCGCACCCAGGTCGTCACCCAGAAGAACCTCGACGGCATCCGCGAGAACACCTATGTGCGCGTGGCCAACGGCCGCGTCTACATCCGCTGAGCGCGCCGCGCCCGCGGGCGCGATGAAACAATGTAACGAGAAAAAACGGCCCGCATCACGGGCCGTTTTTTTTGTGTCGGCCAGGTTTCAAGTCCACCAACGACATCACGATTGGCCGCGGAACTAATGCACTAATCGATCTCTTCATCGGCCCGGCCCTGCGCTAGCGTCGTTGCGCCCCGTATCGCGGGCCTCGTCATCGCAAGATCAGGAGATCGGAATGAACCTTCGCTTCGTGCATGTGGTTTCCGTGGGCGCCGTGCTGTCGGGCGCGATCGCCGCCGCCGTGGCCACGCCGCCGTCGGCCGGGCAGAACAATCCGCTGCGCGTCGGCATCGTTGCCGCCACCGGCGCCGGCGACGATTTCCTCGGCGCGGTCGAGATCACCCTCACCAACACCAGCAACAAGACCCTGCGCCTGCCCTCGTGGCAGCTGCCGGACAACGAGTTCGACGCCAAGCTGTTCTCGATCAGCTTCAACGGCGAGCCGGTCGCCTACGAGGGCAAGATGGTCAAGCGCGGCGTGCCGGAGGCGAAGGACTTCACCATCCTGCGGCCGGGCCAGACCGTGCGCCGCACCGTCGACCTCGCCGCCGGCTACGACCTGTCGCGCACCGGCCAGTACGTGGTCGCCTTCCGCGCGCCGCTGCAGCACGCGTCCACATCCGACCGAGTCATGCTGCACCAGGCCAACGGCCTGCCGATGAGCGCGCAGAGCGCGCCGCTGCAGCTGTGGGTCAACGGCGTCGACCGCCTCGGCGGCGCCAGCCTCGCCGCGGCCAAGAAGCCCGACGCCGGCACCAAGGCGGTGGTCAACGGCGTCAACTACGTCGGCTGCACCAGCGCGCGCACCAGCAGCGCCGGCCAGGCCGTGGTGCAGGCGCGCGCCTACGCCGAAAACGCCAAGGGCTATCTCAACGGCGGCACCGTCGGCCCGCGCTACACCACCTGGTTCGGCGCCTACACCTCCAGCCGCTACTCGACCGCGCGCTCGCACTTCCAGGCCATCGACACCGCGCTGGATCAGAGCAACGGCCAGATCACCATCAACTGCGGCTGCACCAGCAGCGCCTACGCCTACGTGTATGCGAACCAGCCGTACCAGATCTACGTGTGCAACGCGTTCTGGAACGCGCCGCTGACCGGCACCGACTCCAAGGCCGGCACCCTGGTCCACGAGATGAGCCACTTCACCGTGGTGGCCGGCACCGACGACCACGCCTACGGCCAGTCCGCGGCCAAGAGCCTGGCCACGAGCAACCCGACCAACGCGCTCGACAACGCCGACAACCACGAGTACTTCGCCGAAAACACCCCGTTCCAGAACTGAGTTCGCGCTTACGTTCGAACCCAGCCGGAAGCGATGCGGCGGCGCCTGCCGCCGCATCGCCCACGCTGCCAGCGGCCCGCCTTGTGCGGGCCGTTTTTTTGTGTCGGGACTCAACCCCGCAGGCGCGCTCGATGCGTTGGATGGTTCGAGCCGGCGCAGCAAGCGCGTGGCCCGCCAGGACGGCGGCGGAGGCGGCACGGGAGGCGAGGCCCGCGGCAACCTCCGAAGGCAGGCTCTGCGTGCCAAGGACGGCGCGCGGCGATACCGGCGCGGGGCGAGGACGGGCTCGCCGGATCGCATCGCCGGCACAGGGACGGTGCCGGCGGCCACGGATGGCGGTCGCGGCGCGCGGGGACCCGGACGGTCCCCGCCGCTTTATGTTTCTGGGCAGCCGTTCGGCAGCCACGATTACCGCACCAGCAGCGCGCTCGGGCCGATAATCGTATTTGTGATTTCCATCAAAAGTATACGCAAAGAAAAACCCGGCCTGAGCCGGGCTTTTCTATGCGGCAAGCCGGCTATGCGGCGCCGCAACATGAAGCATGAAGCGTCTTACAACGGTTCTACCGCATCGGCCTGCAGGCCCTTCTGGCCCTGGACCACGGTGAACGACACTTTCTGGCCTTCCTTCAGGCTCTTGAAGCCCTGGCTCTGGATGGCGCGGAAATGCACGAAGACGTCTTCGCCGTTTTCACGGCTGATAAAGCCAAAACCCTTGGCATCGTTGAACCACTTGACGGTTCCGATTTCTTTCCCGGACATCGCTACTCTCTCCCTGAAACGTGGTGTTGTTAACGCGAACGTTCGCGTGCTGGTTGCAAGGAGGAAGCGAGGTGCAACGATGTAGCGGATCGGTGGATCTACCGCATCGGGCCACGATTCACGGTGACCCTTGGCAAACGCAGCGCCCGCAACGTACCCCGACATCGGTCAAAATGCAAACCACCCCGGGCCGCCTGTCCGGGCAGGAAGAAAGCATGAATCCGGACACGTTTTATTACATCCTGGCCGCAGTTCTGGTGATCGTCGGAATCGTCGGAACCATCCTCCCGGCACTCCCCGGCATGCCTTTGGTGTTCGGCGGAATGTTGCTGGCGGCCTGGGTGTCCGGATTCGAAAAAGTCGGCTGGATCACCCTTACGGTGCTGGCCGTGCTGACGGTGCTGTCGATGGTGGTGGACTTCGTCGCCACCGCGATGGGCGCCAAGCGGGTCGGCGCCAGCCGGCTGGCGATCATAGGTTCGGTGATCGGCACCTTCGCCGGGTTGGCGTTCGGCCTGATCGGCGTGTTCGTCGGGCCCTTCGTCGGCGCGCTGCTCGGCGAGTGGATCCACACCCGCCAGCTCGACCAGGCCACCAAGGTCGGCATCGGCACCTGGGTCGGCATCATCGTGGGCACGGTGTTCAAGCTCGGCCTGGCGTTCGCGATGGTCGGCGTGTTCGCGTTCGCGTGGTTCTTTTGAGACCTATAGCCTGAGCCTGAGAGCCACGCTGGATTCACACTGCGTTCGCGCGGCGATGCAAGACTGCGGCGCCTCGCGCCGCCGCCCTCCGCGACGGTCGTCGCCCGCCTTCGCCGCCGCACGCGCCCCACACGCAGGACTTTCGCCATGCCCCATGCCCGCCCCTTGCTGTTGACCGCGCTGGCCGCCGCGCCCTGGCTGGCCTCGGCGCAGACCGCGCCGACGCCGGCCACGCCGCAGGCCTGCCTGGCCATCACCGTCGACGCCGACCGCCTGGCCTGCTACGACGCCGCGCTCGGCCGCCAGGGCGCCGGCGTGCGCCAGGCCGACATCGCCGCCAAGGAAGCCAAAGCCATCCAGCAGAACCTGGAGCTCAGCGACGAACTGGCCGGCAAGCCCAAGCCCGGCGTGGTCGAGCGCGCGCGCCAGGCCAGCACCGGCGGCGTGTTCGCGCACGACGCGCCGCTCAGCGACGCCATCGCCAACGCCGGCAAGGGCGGCCTGCTCGACAGCCGCTGGGAGCTGGCCAAGGACTCCAAGCTGGGCGTGTTCAACTTCCGCGCCTACAAGCCGGTGTACCTGCTGCCGGTGTTCTGGAACAACGATCCGAACACGCTGCCGCACTCGCCCAACCCGCGCAACACCGTGACCGAAGCGCAGTCGCTGGACAGCGTCGAGGCCAAGTTCCAGATCAGCTTCAAGACCAAGGCGGCGGAAAACCTGTTCGGCGACAACGGCGACCTCTGGATGGGCTACACCCAGTCCTCGCGCTGGCAGGTCTACAACGGCGAGAACTCGCGCCCGTTCCGCGAAACCAATTACGAGCCGGAAGTGTTGCTGGTGTTCCGCAACAACTACCGCATCGGCGACTGGAAGGGCCGCATGTTCGCGGTCGGGCTCAACCACCAGTCCAACGGCCGCGCCGACCCGCTCTCGCGCAGTTGGAACCGGGTGATGTTCAACATCGGCCTGGACCGCGAGGACTGGGCGCTGATGCTGCGCCCGTGGTACCGCATCTCCGACGGCAACGACGACGACAATCCCGACATCGACGATTACATGGGCCGCGGCGACCTCACCTTGGTCCATCGCCGCGGCGACCACGAGTTCGCGCTGATGGCGCGGCATTCGCTGCGCGGCGGCGACCGCTCGCACGGGGCGCTGCAGTTCGACTGGGGCTTTCCGATCAACAACCAGTTGCGCGGGCATCTGCAGGTTTTCGACGGTTACGGCGAGAGCCTGATCGACTACAACCACAAGGCCACCTACATCGGCCTGGGTATCTCCCTGCTCGAGTGGTACTGAGCCTGCTGGAGCTCTTGTAGGAGCGGCGCGAGCCGCGACTGCGACAACGCAACTACGCCGCAACTTTCGTCGCAGTTGCGTTGTCGCAGTCGCGGCTCGCGCCGCTCCTACAGGTAGGGCATGCGACTGGCGGCGAACCCGCAAACTGCGACGCCGGCCGCCCTGGCCGACGCGAGCCCCGCGCTACCCTGCCCGCTCGAACGGAGACCTCGATGAAGATGCGGCGCATCCTCTCGCTGGACGGCGGAGGCATCCGCGGGCTGGTGAGTTGCCATTGGCTGGCCGGCGTGGAAAGCGCGCTGGCGAAAACGCGCAAGACCGCGGCCGGCAAGTCCGGCCTGCTGGAGAGTTTCGACCTGCTCGCCGGCACCTCGACCGGCGCGCTGGTCGCCTGCGGCCTGGCCGCCGGGATCTCGCCCGAGGCGCTGGCGCAGTTGTATCGCGAGCAGCGCCATACGATCTTCCCCAACCTCGCCGGCCGGCTGTGGTCGCGCGCCAATCGCTTGGTCAGCGACGGCTTCTCGGCGCCGCGCTACGACGGCCTGGGCATCGAGCAGGTGCTGCGCCAGGTATTCGGCGAAACCACGCTGGGCCAGCTCAAGGCGCCGGTGCTGGTGACCAGTTACGACACCATCACCCGCACGCCGGTGATCTTCAAGAGTTTCGATCCCCAGCACCGCGACCTGCCGGTGTGGGAAGTCTGCCGCGCCTCCACCGCGGCGCCGACGTATTTCCCGGCGCATCCGATGCGGGTGGAAGGCCGCGACTGCGCGCTGATCGACGGCGGCGTGGTCGCCAACAATCCCACCGCCTGCGCGATCGCCGAGGCGTTGCGCAAGGACGCGCGGGTCGACAACAGCCGCGACCTGGTGGTGCTTTCGGTCGGCACCGGCGAGCGCACCCGCAGCATCGATCTGCAGTCCGCGCGCACCTGGGGCGCGCTGGAGTGGGCGGTGCCGATCATCGATGTCTTGTTCGACGGCAATACCGATTCGGTGGATTACATCGCCCGGCAGTTGGTCGGCGATGGGTATTACCGGATGCAGGCGGAGTTGCTGGTGGGGTTGGACGATCTGGACGATACCAGCGAGACGAATGTGCTGGCGTTGGAGACGTTGGCTAAGGAGTATTTGACCCGGCCGGCGACCAAGAAGCTGCTCGCGCAGTTGGCTAAGAAACTGTAGATGCGCGGGGTGCAGGAAGTTGCGTCGTTGTTGAGGATTCGCGGTCGCGGCTCGCGCCGCTCCTACAGGGGCTACCTGTAGGAGCGGCGCGAGCCGCGACCGCGAATCCTCGGCTACGGCGAAACTTTCGCCGCCCCCGTAACGACAACGCCCGGCAGATGCCGGGCGTCGTGGGAAACGTATCGCAGCGGGCCGAGGCTTACTCGACCACCACCGGAATCTTGCCGATGCGCGCCTGCCATTCCTTCGGCCCGGTCTTGTGCACCGACTCGCCGGCGCTGTCGACGGCGACCGTCACCGGCATGTCCTGCACGGTGAATTCGTAGATCGCTTCCATGCCGAGGTCGGCGAAACCGACCACGCGCGAGGCCTTGATCGCCTTCGACACCAGGTAGGCCGCACCGCCGACCGCCATCAGGTAGACCGACTTGTGCTTCTGGATCGCCTCGATCGCGGTCGGGCCGCGCTCGGCCTTGCCGACCATGCCGAGCAGGCCGGTCTGCGCCAGCACCTGTTCGGTGAACTTGTCCATGCGCGTGGCCGTGGTCGGGCCGGCCGGGCCGACGACTTCGTCGCGCACCGGATCGACCGGGCCGACGTAGTAGATGAAGCGGCCCTTGAAGTCGACCGGCAGCGCTTCGCCCTTGTTGAGCATGTCGACGATGCGCTTGTGCGCGGCGTCGCGGCCGGTCAGCAGCTTGCCGTTGAGCAGCAGCACTTCGCCGGGCTTCCAGCTGGCGACGTCTTCCGGCGTGACCGCGTCGAGATCGACGCGGCGGCCCTTGGACGAGTCGTAGGTCAGCTTCGGCCAGTCTTCCAGCGACGGCGGGTCGAGCATGACCGGGCCGCTGCCGTCGAGGGTGAAGTGGGCGTGGCGGGTCGCCGCGCAGTTCGGGATCATCGCCACCGGCAGATTGGCGGCGTGGGTCGGGTAGTCCTTGACCTTGATGTCGAGCACCGTGGTCAGGCCGCCCAGGCCCTGCGCGCCGATGCCGAGCGCGTTGACCTTCTCGTACAGCTCCAGGCGCAGCTCTTCGGCGCGGTTGCTGGCGCCTCGCGCCTGCAGCTCGGTGATGTCGATCGGCTCCATCAGCGACTCTTTCGCCAACAGCATCGCCTTCTCGGCAGTGCCGCCGATGCCGATGCCGAGCATGCCCGGCGGGCACCAGCCCGCGCCCATGGTCGGCACGGTCTTGAGCACCCAGTCGACGATGGAATCCGACGGGTTGAGCATGGCGAACTTCGACTTCGCCTCCGAGCCGCCGCCCTTGGCCGCGACGATCACATCGACCGCGTTGCCCGGGACGACCTTGACGTTGACCACCGCGGGCGTGTTGTCGCGGGTGTTGGCGCGCTTGCCGGCGGGATCGGCCAGCACGCTGGCGCGCAGCTTGTTGTCGGGATGGTTGTAGGCGCGGCGCACGCCTTCGTTGACCATGTCCTCCACGCCCATCGTGGCGCCGTCCCAGCGCACGTCCATGCCGATTTCGAGGAACACGGTGACGATGCCGGTGTCCTGACAGATCGGCCGATGGCCCTCGGCGCACATGCGCGAGTTGATCAGGATCTGGGCGATGGCGTCCTTGGCCGCCGCGCTTTCCTCGCGCTCGTAGGCGGCCGCGAGGTTCTTGATGTAGTCGACCGGGTGGTAGTAGCTGATGTACTGCAGGGCGTCGGCGACGGACTGGATCAGGTCGTCCTGGCGGATGACGACGGGGCCGCTGGAAGCGGCCGAAGACGGAATTGCGGTCACGGCGGGCGTAGGGCTGGCGGTGGGGGCGCCCATTCTACCCGCCCGGCCGGCCCTGCCCCACACCGGCGCTAACTTATTGATCTGGAAGCTAGCCGCCGCGGCAGCTATGGGTCGCGCGCTGGCCGCTTGGTTTCGAAACAGCGCAGCGCCAGCCACCACAGCAACAGCGCTAATGCAAAGAGCGAGAACGCCGATGCCAGCCACGGGACCAGCCCCTGGGGCAACTCGCGCAACGGTATCGCCAGCGCCAGCCCGGCCGGCATCCATTCGCCCCAGACGTAGCCCGGAGCGAAAAATGCGGCGACCGCCACGGCGCGCGTCAACCAGCGCCAGCGACCGGGCATCGCCAGGCTGATCGCCCAGACCAGGCTATAGGCCAACAGGAAGACCGCGAGATAGGCCAGGCCAAGCAGCGCGAACACTCCCAGCCCCGGATCCGACGCTGCTGCGGGCGCGCTCGCGGCCGCCAGGGCGATGCCCATCGGAATCGGGAGCGCTCGCATGGCGGGCGGCCAGTCCTTGCTCATCGGCCTCTCCCATCGCGCCTGTCGGCCGGCGTCTCCAGCCGAGGGCAACATACGCCAGGCGCGGCGACTGCGCTACGCGCTGCGTTCGTGCCGCCGAAGCGGCCCGCCCCAGCGGAGCGGGCCGCGGCCGCCTTACTGCGGGCAGGCGTCGAGCACGCACGAGCGCCACTGCAGTTCGCAGAAGTAGGCGCCGGCGCCGTGCTCCTGCTCGCATTCGCGCTGCACGTCGTAGCAGTACACGCCGCCGGCGCAGACGATCAGGTCGCGCGGCGCGGCGGTGGCGGCGAAGGCGAACGCAAACGCGAACACGGCCAGGCCGAAGCCGGCGCGGCGGGTCTTGAGGATGCCAGGCAGTTTCATTCGAACTCTCCTTTTCATGGCGAACCGACCGTGCCCCGGCCGGGCGCTCCGCGCGGAGCGCACTCCACCTTAACCGCGACGGCGCGCACGGCGACCTGTCAGTAACCACGGCGCCAATGTTCGAAACCGCGATGGCGCGCAGGAACGCGGCCTCGGCCGCGGCGCGGCCCGCCCTGTCGGCACCGTGACACCGGGGCGCGCCGGGACTTGGCACAATCGAGCCATGAGCCGCCCCCACCCCGCGCCCGCGCCGTCCGCCCACGCCGCCAAGCCCAGCCTGCGCGAGCGTTTCGCCGCGCTGCGCAACTTGCCGCCGTTCCTGCGCCAGATCTGGGCGACCAGCCCGACCCTGACCCTGATCACCCTGGGCCTGCGCCTGATCCGCGCGCTGTTGCCGATCGCGACCTTGTACGTCGGCAAGCTCATCATCGACGAGGCGGTGCGCCTGGTCGGCGCCGGCGTCCACGTCGACTCGCTGTCCCAGGCCTGGCACGGCGGCCAGCTCGACACGCTGGGCGCGCTGCTGCTGCTCGAATTCGCATTGGCGGTGGCCTCCGACCTGCTCGGCCGGGTCATCAGCTACGGCGACCAGATGCTGTCGGAGTTGTTCACCAACGCCACCAGCGTGCGCCTGATGGAGCATGCGGCGACCTTGGACCTGGAGGATTTCGAAGATCCCGACCTGCAGGACAAGCTCGACCGCGCGCGCCGCCAGACCGTGGGCCGCATGAGCCTGATGAGCCAGTTGTTCGGCCAAGTCCAGGACACCATCACCGTGATCAGCTTCGCCGTCGGCCTGCTGGTCTACGCGCCGTGGCTGATCGCGCTGCTGGCGGTAGCGCTGATTCCGGCCTTCGTCGGCGAGGCCCACTTCAACGCGCTGAGCTATTCGCTCAACTACGCCTGGACGCCGGAGCGGCGCCAACTGGAATACGTGCGGCAGATGGGCGCGAGCGTGGAAACGGCCAAGGAGGTGAAGATCTTCAACCTCCACCGTTTCCTGATCGCGCGCTATCGTCAGCTCGCCGACAAGTTCTTCGCCGCCAACCGCGGCCTCGCCCGCCGCCGCGCGCTGTGGGGCACGGTGTTGGCGGGCTTGGGAACGCTGGGGTACTACGTCGCTTACGGCTATATCGCCTGGCGCACGGTCAAGGGCGATTTCAGCATCGGCGACCTCACCTTCCTGGCCGGCAGCTTTCGCCGGCTGCGCCAGTTGCTCGAAGGGCTGCTGGTCGGGTTCTCGCAAGTGGCCGGGCAAGCGCTGTATCTCGACGACCTGTTCTCGTTCTTCCGGATCGAACCGGAGATCGCCTCACCCGCCGATGCGATTGCGGTGCCGCAACCGATCCGCGCAGGCTTCGTGTTCGAGAACGTCGGCTTCCGTTATCCCGACGCCGAGCGCTGGGCGCTGCGCGGGCTGGACTTCGAACTGCGCGCCGGCGAAGTGCTGGCCTTGGTCGGCGAGAACGGCGCCGGCAAGACCACCCTGGTCAAGCTGCTGGCGCGGCTGTACGAGCCCGACGAGGGCCGCATTCTGCTCGACGGCCGCGACCTGCGCGAGTACGACCTGGACCAACTGCGCGCCAGCATCGGCGTGATCTTCCAGGACTTCGTCCGCTACGACCTCACCGCCGGCGAGAACATCGGCGTCGGCCAGATCGATGCGATGGACGACGCCGAGCGCATCCGCGAAGCGGCGCGGCGCTCGATGGCCGACGAAGTCATCGCCGGCTTGCCGCGCGGTTACGAGCAACCCATCGGCCGGCGCTTCAAGAACGGCGTGGACCTGTCGGGCGGGCAATGGCAGAAGATCGCCATCGCCCGCGCCTACATGCGCGACGCGCAGGTGATGATCCTCGACGAACCGACCGCGGCGCTGGACGCGCGCGCCGAGTTCGAAGTGTTCCAGCGCTTCAAGGAGCTGTCGCAGGAAAAGACCGCGGTGCTGATCTCGCACCGCTTCTCCAGCGTGCGCATGGCCGACCGCATCCTGGTGCTGGCGCAAGGGCGGCTGGAAGCCAGCGGGACGCACGAGGAACTGCTGGCGCAAGGCGGGCGTTATGCGGAGTTGTTCGAGTTGCAGGCGGCGGGGTATCGGTGAGCGGCGCGGTTGCCTGAGTCGGGTTGCGCGGGAGTTGCGCCGTTGTATGCAGTGTCGCGGTCGCGGCTCGCGCCGCTCCTACAGGTAGCAATCGCAGCTACATGAGCTACCTGTAGGAGCGGCGCGAGCCGCGACCGCGACACCACACCTACCGCGCAAGCTACAAACGCAAACACAAGTCGAATTGTCCCGCCCCGCGCGCCGGGCTATGGTCGAACCCACGCCCTCAGCGCCCTGGAGCGATGCATGACTTCCTACCTACGCCGCGGCGCCCTCGCCGCCGCCCTGCTGCTCAGCCTCGCCGCCTGCCAGCGCGGCAACGACGCCGCGGCCGCCGCCGCGCCGAAACCCGCGCCCATGCAAGCCGCGATCCACACCGTGCCGAGCGACCTGGGCGAGCTGCGGGTCGCCGAAGTCGCCATCGGCCTCGAACATCCCTGGGCGGTGGCGCTGCTGCCCGACGGCGGCTTCCTGGTCACCGAACGCTCAGGGCAGTTGCGCCGGGTCGGCGCCGACGGCGCGATTTCCGCACCGCTGAAGAACGTCCCCGAAGTGTGGGCCGAAGGCCAGGGCGGCCTGCTCGACGTGGTGCTGGCGCCGGATTTCGCCAGCAGCCAGCGCATTTACTTCAGCTACGCCGAACCCGGCCCCGACGGCAGCGCCGGTACCGCGGTGGCCACGGCCAAGCTCGGCGCCGACGCGCTGAGCGAGGTCAAGCGGATCTACCAGCAGCAGCCCAAGCTGGTCGGCCCCAATCACTTCGGCTCGCGCATCGCCTTCGACGGCAAGGGCCACGTGTTCATCACCCAGGGCGAGCGCCAGCAGCGCATGGCCTCGCAGCAGCTCGACAAGCTGCAGGGCAAACTGGTGCGGCTGAACCTGGATGGCAGCGTGCCGGCCGACAATCCCTTCGTCGGCCGCAGCGATGCGCGCCCGGAAATCTGGAGCTACGGCCACCGCAACATGCAGTCGCTGGCGGTGGACCCGCGCACCGGCACCCTGTGGGAAGCCGAGCACGGCCCGCGCGGCGGCGACGAGATCAATCTGCCGCAGCCGGGCAAGAACTACGGCTGGCCGATCGTCACCCACGGCATCGACTACAGCGGGCTCAAGATCGCCGAAGCCGAAGGCAAGGAAAAGCCCGGCATGGAGCCGCCCTTTCACGTGTGGGAGGTGTCGCCGGCGCTGTCGGGCATGGCCTTCTACACCGGCCACGCCGGTTCGGCCTGGAACGACAGCTTGTTCCTCGGCGCGCTCGCCGACGGCAGTCTGATCCGGCTGAGCCTGGACGGCGACAAGATCGTCAAGGAAGAGCGCCTGCTCAAATCGCTGGGCTGGCGCATCCGCGACGTGCGCGTGTCGGTGGACGGCAAGGTGTATGTGCTGACCGACGAGAGCGAGGGCAAGTTGTTGCGGATCGATCCGCCCAAGGCGAAGTGATGGCGGCGGCGCGGTAGGACGGGGTCGTCGCCATCGGATGTTCGCGGTCGCGGCTCGCGCCGCTCCTACAGGGGCTCCATGTAGGAGCGGCGCGAGCCGCGACCGCGACAACCCAACCACTGCGAACCTCCGCGATCGCCAACGAAAAAGCCGCCCGAAGGCGGCTTTTTCGTTTCAACGCGATCCGCGGATCAGGACTTCTGCTTGGCCCGCGCGAACGCATCCGCCAGCGCCCCGCCCAGCGGCGCGGCGCCCTTGCCCGGCGGCGCGAACGAGCCGCCGCGCTGCTGCGGCTGGTCGCGACGGCCGCCGTTGCCGCGCGGGCCGCGGTCGTTGCCGCGCGGCTCGCCGCCACCGCGTTCGCCCGGCGCGCGCGGCGCCGGCACCGCATCGTCCAGACGCCGGGTCAGGGCGATGCGCTTGCGCGCGATGTCCACTTCCAGCACCCGCACCTTGACCACGTCGCCGGCCTTGACCACGTCGCGCGGGTCTTTGACGTACTTGTCCGACAGCGCCGAGATGTGGATCAGCCCGTCCTGGTGCACGCCGATGTCGACGAACGCGCCGAACGCGGCGACGTTGCTGATCACGCCTTCCAGGATCATGCCGACCTTGAGGTCCTTGAGCTCCTCCACGCCGTCGGCGAATTTGGCCGCCTTGAACTCCGGGCGCGGATCGCGGCCGGGCTTCTCCATTTCCTTGAGGATGTCGCGCACGGTCGGCACGCCGAACTTCTCGTCGGTGTAGGGCTCCGGCTTCAGGCTGCGCACGAACTGCGGATCGCTCAGCAACTGCTTCACCTCGCGCCCGCACTGCTTGACGATGCGCTCGACCACCGGATAGGCCTCCGGATGCACCGCCGAGGCGTCCAGCGGCTCGTCGCCGTCGACGATGCGCAGGAAGCCGGCGCATTGCTCGAAGGTCTTCTCGCCCAGGCGCGGCACCTTGAGCAAGTCCTTGCGGGTCTTGAACGGGCCGTTGTCGTCGCGGTGGCGGACGATGTTCTCGGCCACGGTCGACGACAGGCCCGAGACCCGCGCCAACAGCGGCGCCGAAGCGGTGTTGACCAGCACGCCGACCGCGTTCACGCAGTCCTCCACACGCGCGTCGAGCGCGCGCGCCAGGCGGTACTGGTCGACATCGTGCTGGTACTGGCCCACGCCGATCGCCTTGGGCTCGATCTTGACCAACTCGGCCAGCGGATCCTGCAAGCGCCGCGCGATCGACACCGCGCCGCGGATGCTCACGTCCAGATCCGGGAATTCCTTCGAGGCGAATTCGGACGCCGAATACACCGACGCGCCGGCTTCGCTGACGACCGCCTTGGCCAGCTTGGCGTCGGCCATGAGCTTGATCAGATCGCCGGCGAGCTTGTCGGTTTCGCGCGAGGCGGTGCCGTTGCCGATCGCGATCAGTTCGACGCCGTGCTTGATACACAGCGCGCGCAGCGTGTGCAGCGACTGGTCCCACTGCTTGCGCGGTTCGTGCGGGTAGATGGTGTCGTGGGCGACGAACTTGCCGGTGGCGTCGACCACCGCCACCTTGACCCCGGTACGCAGGCCCGGGTCGAGGCCGAGCACCGCGCGCGGGCCGGCCGGCGCGGCCAGCATCAGGTCCTTGAGGTTGTCGCCGAACACGTCGATGGCTTCGGCTTCGGCCTTCTCGCGCGCCTGGCCGAACAGGTCCAGCAGCAGGTGCAGGTGCAGCTTGGCGCGCCAGGTCAGGCGGCAGCAGTCGAGCAGCCAGCGATCGGCCGGACGGCCCTGGTCGCGGATGCCGGCGTTGACCGCAACGCGGCCTTCGCCCTGCTGGTGGCCGGCTTCGGCGTCGCTGCCCGGGTCGAGGTCGAGGAACAGGATTTCCTCGCGGCGCGCGCGGAACAGCGCGAGCAATCGATGCGAGGGGATCTTGGCCAGCGATTCGGCGTGGTCGAAGTAGTCGCGGTACTTGGCGCCTTCGTTCTCCTTGCCCTCGGCCACGCGCGCGCGGATCACCCCGACTTCGCTGAGCCAGGTGCGCAGGCCGCCGACCAAGGTGGCGTCTTCGGCCCAGCGCTCCATCAGGATCGCGCGCGCGCCGTCGAGCGCGGCCTTGACGTCGGCGACCTGCTTTTCTTCGCTGACGAACCCTGCTGCGTAATCCTCGGGCTTGAGCATCGGATCGGCCAGCAACGCATCGGCCAGCGGCTCCAGCCCGGCCTCGCGCGCGATCTGCGCCTTGGTCCGGCGCTTGGGCTTGTACGGCAGGTACAAGTCTTCCAGGCGCGCCTTGCTGTCGGCGGCTTCGATGTCCGCGCGCAGTTCGTCGCTCAGCTTGCCTTGCTCGGCGATGCTCTCCAGCACCGCGGCGCGGCGGTCTTCCAGCTCGCGCAGGTAGCGCAGGCGCGATTCCAGATCGCGCAGCTGGATGTCGTCGAGGCCGCCGGTGACTTCCTTGCGGTAACGGGCGATGAAGGGAACCGTGGCGCCCTCGTCGAGCAGGCCGACCGCGGCCTGAACCTGGGCGGGCTGGGCGCTGATCTCGCCGGCGATGAGCAGGGCGATCTTGCGGGCGATCTGTGCGGACTGCGGGTTCTGGTCTTGCATCGTTTCCAATCGTCTAGCCCCGACCGCGGGGCGCTCGGGGATTGTCGCAATGCTGGGGTGAAGGCGAAACCCATTGACAGGGTTGGGGTTTTGGGGACGGGAACGGGTAACCAGCGCGCAGCAACGCGAAGCGAGTCCGCGGTGGACGCTTTTCGCTCGGTTCCGGAGCCTCTGCGCCCGTTGCCGTCCCAAGATAAGAATCGCTCTCATCCGTTGCGCTACAATGCCGGTCCCGCTCCACCGACCCCACCCGGCAATGTCTTCCGCTTTTGGCACCGAGACGGTGCTGGACGTCCGTCACTGGACCGACGACTACTTCAGCTTCACCACCACCCGCGACGACGGTTTCCGCTTCGAGAACGGCCAGTTCGTGATGATCGGCCTGCTCGTGGACGGCAAGCCGCTGCTGCGCGCGTATTCCATCGCCAGCGCCAACTGGGAGGAACAGCTCGAGTTCTTCAGCATCAAGGTGCCGGGCGGCCCGCTGACCTCGCGCCTGAAGTCGATCCAGCCCGGCGACAGCGTGCTGATCGGGCGCAAGCCCACCGGCACCTTGCTGATCCACGACCTGCATCAAGGCCGCAACCTGTATCTGCTCGGCACCGGCACCGGCTTCGCGCCGTGGCTGTCGGTGATCAAGGATCCGGAAACCTACGAGCGCTTCGACAACGTCGTGCTGTGCCATGGCGTGCGCAGCGAGCGCGACCTGGCCTATCGCGACTACATCGTCCACGAGCTGCCGCAGCACGAGTTCCTCGGCGAGCAGATCGCGGCCAAGCTCAAGTACTACCCGGCGGTAACGCGCGAGGACTTCGTGTTCGACGGCCGCGACCAGCGCGGCCGCCTGACCCAGATGATGGATTCGGGCCGGATGACCGACCAGCTCGGCCTGCCGCCGCTGGACGCCGAGCACGACCGCGCGATGATCTGCGGCAGCCCGCAGATGCTGGCCGATTTCCGCGAACTGCTCGACCGCCGCGGCTTCGTCGCCGCGCCGCGCATCGGCACGCCGGGGCAGTATGTGTTCGAGCGTGCGTTCGTCGAGAAGTGACAGCGCGCGTTGGCGCGCGGGCTGGGGCGGCCTGCCGCTCTCGCTCGCGCTTGCGTTCGCGCTCGCGGGCCTGAGCGCGCCGGCCTGGGCGCAGGCGTCTGCGGCGCCGCCCTCGCCGGCTCGTCCCGCGTCCGCGGGACCGGCCTTGGGCGAAATGGCGCCGGATTTCCTTGGCCTGGATCGCCGCGGCCGGCCGGTCAAGGTCAGCGACTACCGCGGCAAGCTGGTGGTGATCAGCTTCTGGGCCGGCTGGTGCGCGCCGTGCCGGCGCGAACTGCCGATGCTGTCGACCCTGCTCAAGTCGGTCGGCCGCGAGCATCTGCAGGTGATCGCGGTCAATCTCAACGAGCCCCAGCGCGATTACGAGGAATTCCTGCGCCTCAATCCGGGCCTGGACCTGAGCTTCGTGCGCGATCCCGGCAGCGCCGCGCGCTACTACGGCGTGCGCACGGTGCCGAACCTGTTCGTGGTCGATCGCGACGGCAAGCTGGTGCAGGCGCACCGCGGCTATTCGCCGGAAAAGATCGAGCAGTTCGTGCGCGAGCTGGCGGCGCTGCTGCCGCCGCAGGCCGCGCGCAAACCCGGCGGCTGAGCCGCATCAAAACGGCGCGCCCCGTCCTGCTGCGCCCTACCCCGCCCGCCGCTCCTGCCGCAACGCCGCGCGATAGCGTCGGCTGCACGGCACCTGGCTGCCGTCGCGCATGGTGATGCGGGCATCGCCGCTGTCCAGCGGTTCGATCTCGCCGACGCAATCCAGGTTGACGATGTAGCTGCGGTGCACGCGCGCGAACCGGGCCGGGTCGAGCTGGACCTCGATCGCCGCCATCGTGCTGCGCAGCGGATAGTCGCGGCCGCGCACGCGCAGGTTGACGTAGTTGGACGAGGCCTGCAGCCATTCCACTTCGTTGGCCGCGACCAGAAATTCCTTGCCCAGCTTGCGCACCAGAAAGCGCTCCGGGCGCTCGGCCTGGGCCGGCGCGGGCAGATCGTCCGGCGCCGCCAGCACGCTGGCCTCGCCCTGCCAGCGCCGCAGCAGCAGGCGGTAGCCCTCGATCCACAGCACCATGTAGCCGTAGCTGCGCACGTCCTTCAGGTACTCGTAAAGCAGGTTGATGCCCCAGTCGCCCCAGTCGTAGCGCTCGCCCAGGCTGGCGTAGACCGCCTGCCGGATCGCGACCATGCCGACCACGTGCAGCACCGACCAGACCACGCTGGCCAGCAGGTGCAGGGCCAGCGCCCGGCGCCAGCGGTCGAAGCGCAACGGCACCGCGCGGGTGAACCAGACCAGCGCCGGCACCAACGCCAGCGCCGTCGCGCAGCTGCTGGTCTCCCACACCAGCGGCGCCCAGTCGGGGATGGCCAGGCCGTAACGGTGGATGTCGATGATCGCGGTCAGGGTGCCGGCGGCGGCGTTGACCGCGAACAGCACGACCCAGAACGCGACTTCGAGCGGCCGGCGCCACGGCTGATAGCGGTCCCAGGCGCTGCGCGCGGGCGCAGCGGCCGCGGCCGGCGCGACGACAGGCGGGACGACAGGAGGCGCGGCCGCGAGGGCCGTGGAAACTTCGGCGTTCATGCCGCGCATTCTCGCCCGCGAGCGGCCCGGGACGGCAACCGGCCGTCCCCGCGGGCCGCGTTCCGTCCCTGCCGCCCCCCTTCCGGTCACCGCGCCGCACCGCGCAAGTGCCTGAACGCGCAAGGTTCGTCCACCTTCCAGCGCGAACCGACCATGCACCGCCGCTACGACATCGACGCCCTGCGCGCCCTCGCCTTCTGTCTGCTGATCCTCTATCACTGCGCCATGCTCTACGTCGCCGACTGGGGCTGGCACCTCAAGAGCCCGCACCAGTCCGAGGCCCTGCAGTGGCCGATGCTCGTGCTCAACCGCTGGCGCATGGACCTGATCTTCCTGATCTCCGGCCTGTCGGTGCACTTCCTGCTGCGCGGCACCGGCGCGGGCCGGTTCCTGGCCCAACGCAGCTGGCGCCTGCTGCTGCCGCTGACCTTCGGCTGCCTGTTCGTGGTGCCGATCCAGCCCTACGCCCAGGGCGTGGCCAACGGCCTGGTCGAGCCGGGCTTCGGCGCCTTCCTGCTGCGCTACTACCAGTTCAAGCCGTGGCCGCAGGGCGCGTTCGACGGCTGGGAATACGGCTTCACCTGGAACCACCTGTGGTACCTGGCCTACCTGTGGGTCTACACCGTGGCCTTGGCCGCGCTGTTGCCGCTGCTGCGCAGCCGCGCCGGGCTGCGCCTGCAGGCCGCGCTGGCCTCGCTGCGCGGCGGCGCCCTGCTGAGTTTGCCGGCCTTGCCGCTGGCGCTGTTCTCGATCCTGCTGCAGCCGCACTTCAAGGAAACCGGCGACCTGATCCACGACTGGTACCGCCACGCGATCTACTTCAGCGTGTTCCTCTACGGCTACTGGATCGGCAACGACGCCGGCCTGTGGGCCGAACTGGCCCGGCTGCGCCGGCGCACGCTGACCCTGGCGCCGCTGTTGTTCGCCGTGTACGCAGCGCTGTTCACGCTGCTGCCCGAAGACATGCCCGACAGCGTGCAGTACCTGATCTGGACGGTGCGCAGCTTCTACATCTGGACCGCGCTGTGCGCGATCCTGGGGTGGTCGCACCACCTGCTGAACCGGCCGCTGCGCTGGCTGCCGTGGGCGACCGAGGCGGTCTATCCCTGGTATGTGCTGCACCAGAGCCTGATCGTGCTGATCGCCTACTGGATCCTGCCGCTGAAGTTCGGCCCGCTGGCGGAGCCGGCGATCGTGCTGGGCGGCACCGTGGCGGGCTGTTTCGTGCTGTACGAGATCATCCGCCGGGTGCCGCTGTTGCGGCCATGCTTCGGGTTGAAGGCGCGCAAGGAGCGGGCGCCGGCGAGCTTGGGCCCGACTTCGGCGCCGGCGCCGAAGCCGGCTTGAGGCGCGAAGCCTTTCATGACGCGCCACAATCGCTCATGACGCGCCGCAACCGCCGCGCATCGCCCTTACCTGCCGTCATGCCCGCGAACGCGGGCATCCAGGGCTTCACCGTGGCAGGACTCTGAAGTCTCTGGATCCCCGCCTCCGCGGGGATGACGACTGGCAACAAACGCGGCGCAATCCACCTGCCGTCATGCCCGCGAATGCGGGCATCCAGGGCTTCACCGTGGCAGGACTCTGAAGTCTCTGGATCCCCGCCTTCGCGGGGATGACGACTGGCAACAGACGCGGCGCAATCCACCTAGCGTCATGCCCGCGAACGCGGGCATTCAGGGCTTCATCGTGGCAGCACTCTGAAGTCTCTGGATCCCTGCCTCCGCGGGGATGACGACTGGCAACAAACGCGGCGCAATCTACCCGCCGTCATGCCCGCGAACGCGGGCATCCAGGGCTTCACCGTGGCAGGACTCTGAAGTCTCTGGATCCCCGCCTTCGCGGGGATGACGACCGGCAACAGACGCGGCGCAATCTACCTGCCGTCATGCCCGCGAACGTGGGCATCCAGGGCTTCACCGCGATACGACTGCAAAGTCAGGCCGCCAGCGCCTTCTCGATGTCCGCCGCGATCGATTCGGGCTTGTCGGTCGGCGCATAACGCTTGAGCACCCGCCCGTCGCGGCCGATCAGGAACTTGGTGAAGTTCCACTTGATCGCGTCGATGCCGAGGAAGCCGCCCTTCTCGTCCTTGAGCCACTTCCACAGCGGATGCGCCTTATCGCCGTTGACGTCGACCTTGGCGTACATCGGGAAGGTCACCTCGTACGTCAGCGCACAGAATTCCTTGATCTCCGCTTCGTCGCCGGGCTCCTGGTGGCCGAACTGGTCGCAGGGGAAACCCAGCACCTCGAAGCCGCGCGCCTGGTAGTCGCGCTCGAGCTTTTCCAGGCCGGTGTACTGCGGAGTGAAGCCGCATTTGGAGGCGACGTTGACGACCAGAAGCACCTTGCCGCGGTAACGGTCGAGCGACTGATCGCGGCCATCGATGTCGACGGCGGAGAAATCGTAGGCGGTGGTCATGGCGGCGCTCGCGGCGGGAGGAGGTGGCGCCACGATAGCGCGTCGGCGCTGGGTTTGCCGGGCGGTGCCGCCACCGCAGTCACGCTTCGCTGGTGTGGGGTTTTCAGGCTCGGTGCTCTCGGCCCGTGTGGGAGGGCCTTCAGGCCCGACGCTCTTGGCTCAGGTCGCCATGATCTGGCACAACAGCGTCGGGCCTGAAGGCCCTCCCACAAGAGCGAGCATCGGGCGGTTCGGATCAACAGACTGAAGCGCGAGCAAAAAAACGGCCCGCCGAAGCGGGCCGTTTTCGCAATCGTTCGCGCGAATCAATTCATGCCGATCCAGACGCGATCAGAACTGCGCCTTGAACTCCACGCCGACGATGCGCGGGTCGTTGACGAAACCGACCAGGTTGTTGAAGTCGATGCCGCCGACCGCGCGCACCTGGTCGAGGATGTTGCGGCCGTACACGGCCACGTCGTAACGGCCGTTGTCCCACATGTAGCCCACGCGCAGGCCGCCTTCGGTCAGCGCCTTGCCGCGGAACTCCTTGGACTCGTACAGGAAGAAATTCACTTCGCTGCGGTAGGCCCAGTCGGTGAACACGTAGAACTCGTTGCCGTTGGCCAGCGGCACGCTGTAGCGCGCGGTCAGGTTGTAGACCCACTTGGGCGCCTGCGGCAGCGGGTTGCCGTCAATCGCCGCCAAGGTCTGGCCGTTGCGCACCACCAGCGGATCGGTGACGGTGCAGCCGCCGCCGCACGGGGCGACGAACAGGTTGGCGTCCTTGATCTTGGTGTCGTTGTAGCTGGCGCCGAAGGTCACCATCAGGTTGTCGGTGACGTACGCGTCGAAATCGACTTCCACGCCCTGGCCGACGGTCTTGTCGGCGTTGAGCAGGATGGTCTGGTTGAGCGCGCCGCCGACGGCGTTGATCTGCTGGTTGTCGACGTTGTAGCGGAACAGCGCCACGCCCAGGCGCGCGCGCTTGTCGAACAGGTCGGCCTTCACGCCGGCCTCGTAGGAGATCACCTTCTCGGCGTCGGCCACCGACGGCTGCGGCGGGGTCTGGAACAGCAGGCGGCCCTGGATGCTGGGCGCGCGGAAACCCTTGGCGACGCGCGCGTACAGGTTCACCGTGTCGGTGGCCTGGAACACGCCGCTGATGTCCCAGCTGACGTCGTCGACGTCGGTGTTGACCTTGAACGGGCCCGACACCGGCGCGCCGAACGGCGCGCTCTGCAGCACGCTGGCAGCGAAGTTCTTCTTGTCCTGGGTGTAGCGCAGGCCGCCGCGCAGCTTGAAGCGCTCGGTCAGCGCGTACTCGGCCGAACCGAACACCGCCCAGGCCTTGTTGCGCTGCTTCTGCTGGGCGTGGCCGGCCTGCACGCCGCCGCCCAGGGTGTCGTAGTTGAGGCTGTCGACGGTGATGTCTTCGTCGAAATAGAACAGGCCGGCCTGCCAGTTGAACGGGCCGGTGTAGTTCGATTCCAGGCGGAATTCCTGGGTCCACTGGCGGTGGTCGGGCAGGCCGTCGGCCGATTCGGCGGTGAACGGGATGCCGGCCGGGGTGCTGCCGCCGGGCAGGAACATCGCGCCGACGCCGCCGTCGATGTCGCCGCGGCTCAGCGAATCGGCGGTCTCGTAGCCGGTGATCGAGTACAGGGTCAGTTCGTTGGACAGATCCCAGCTCAGCTTGGCGCTGGCGCCGAAGGTCTTGAGGTGCTGGAAGTTGCGGCCGTCGATGCCGACCTTGTCGACGTCGAAGCCGTCGAACAGGTCGTTGGTGCCCTTCTTGAACAGCATCGCGCGGAACAGGCGCGCGGTGCCGTTGAGGCGGCGCGCGTGCACGTTGAACAGCGCGTGGAAGGTGTCGCTGCCGTCGTACTGCAGCTGCAGGCGCAGCGCCGATTCGTCGTAGCCTTCCAGCTTCTTGTTGCTGCGCGCGTTGGGGTTGGTGTTGTCGACCCAGTCGTCGCGGCGCTGGAACATCGCCGAGGCGCGGCCGGACCAGTTCTGGCTCAACGGGCCGCTGATCGCGCCTTCGAAGTTGGTGGTGCCGTAGGTGCCGTAGGAAATCTGGCCGTAGCCTTCCAGCTCGCGGGTCGGCTTGGCCGATTCGAACTTGACCACGCCGGCCGGAGTGTTGCGGCCGAACAGCGTGCCCTGCGGGCCGCGCAGCAGTTCGACGTTCTCCAGGTCGAACACCGGGAAGCCCTTGAGCAGCGGGTTCTCGAGCACGATGTCGTCGTACACCAGCGACACCGGCTGGGAGGCGTTCAAGTCGAAGTCGGTGTTGCCCAGGCCGCGGATGTAGAAGCGCGGGAACGCGCGGCCGAACGAGGATTCGATGTTGAGGCTGGGCAGGCGGCCGGACAGGAAGCGGATGTCGCCGCCGCCGGAGCCGAGCACGTGCAGCTTTTCGCGGTCGACGGTGGTGAGCGCGACCGGCACGTCCTTGGCGCGCTCGACCTTGCGCTGGGCGGTCACCATCAGCGCGTCGAGGGTCTTGGCCTCGCCGGCGGCGGGCGCGGCGGCGGCGGGCGGCGCGTCCTGGGCGAAGGCGGCGGCGGAAGCGAAGGTCAGGCCGACGGCAAGGGCCAGGGCATGACGACGGGGAGCACCAAGGTGCTTGGACATGGTCGGGTTTCTCGGTGGACGAGGCGCGCGCGGCGCCAGTGCTTGGGAAACCGCCGCGGCGTTGCGCTCCCTGGGTCGGGGGACGGGGCGCGAGCTCAGGACGGCGTGGGTCGATCGGACCGCCCCTTGGCGGCCGTGACGCGGATCGGCCCGCGCCGTGGTCGGCTCATTGACCGGCGAATGTTACCAAATCATTAAAGAGCCGGTGCTCGAATGGGCGCGAGCGGGGGAGCCCTGTTCAGGGCGGGGGTTGGGGACTGGGCGGCCCTCACCCCAACCCCTCTCCCGCAAGCGGGAGAGGGGCTTTGGAGCGGTAGTGGCGGAGTGCGACGAAGCTTCGGGCGGCCGCGTCCAGGCTCCCTCTCCCGCCTGCGGGAGAGGGCTGGGGTGAGGGCCGCCCCACCCCGCTCACTTCGCCGGAACCACCTTCGCCGGCGCCGCAAACGGCTTCACCCCAAGCTGCCCGTACACCTCGCTGGGGAAATACGCAGTGCGCCCCTGCAGCACCAGCGCGATCTTGCGCAGGTCGCCGATGTCGCGGGTCGGGTCGCCGTCGATCAGGATCAGGTCCGAGCGCTTGCCCGCGCTGACCGAGCCGCGGTCGCCGTCCACGCGCGCGACCTTGGCCGCGTTCCAGGTCGCCACCTGCAGCGCCTGCGCCGGGGTCAGGCCGGCGCGCACGTACAGCGCCAGCTCGTGCTGCAGGGTGAAGCCGGGCACCTCGTCGGTGCCGGCCAGCAGCGGCACGCCGGCCTTGTAGGCGCGGCCGACGAACTCCACCGCCTTGTCGTAGGACTTGTTGTAGCGCTGCCAGGTGGCGTCGTCGGGAATGTTCATCTCCGCCGCGCGGCGGCCGCGCTGCACGTCCGGCGGCAGGTGGCTGTCGACCGCGACGAAGATCGGCGACAGCTCGCCCTCGCGCTGATGCAGGAACTCGAACGTGGCCAGGGTCGGATCGATCGCGATCTTCTTGGCCGCCAAGGTGTTGATAAAGTCCTGCACCGGCTTGGAATCCAGGTCCAGGTCGGCGGTCTTCTCGGCCACCAGGTAGAAGCGCTGCAGCGTGCGCGTGTCGGTCTTGTCGTCGACGAAGAAGTTCAGCAGCAACTGATTGATGTGCTGGATCTCGTCGAAGCCCTGGTCGACCACGTCCTGCGCGCGCAGGAACGCCGGCACGTGACCGCTCACCCGCATGCCCTTGCTGTGCGCGTAGGCGACGGTGTCGCGCAGCACCGCCTTGGGGAAGGAGTTGTAGATCTTGATCTGCGGATAGCTGTGTTCGGAATACCAGTCCACCGCCTTCTTGGCTTCGTCGAGGTTCTTGATCACGAAGCCGTTGCGCGCGGAGTAGTCGCTCTCGCCTTCGATGAAGCCGGCCGGGACCACGTTCGGCGACATCAGCGTGCCGTTGCCGATCTCGCCGATCATCTGCTGCAAGGTGGCGTTGTCGTTGCCCATGTCGCGCACCGTGGTCACGCCGGCGGCGATGTTGAGGCCGCCGTCCCAGCGCGAGACGTGGCCGTGCATGTCGAACAGGCCCGGCAGCAAGGTCTTGCCGCGGCCGTCGATGCGGCGGTCGGGCTTGACGTCCTTGCCGGCCTTGCCGACCGAGACGATCTTGCCGTCGCGCACCAGCACGTCGGTGGCCGCGCCCAGCGTCGCCTTCTCGCTGTCGAACACGCGCACGTCGGTGATCAACGTGGCGCCGGCGAAGTCGTGGCCGAGCTTCTTGCGCAGGTCCACCAACAACTCGCCTTCGGCGGCTTTCTGCCGGGTTTCCAGGGCTTCGGCATTGGCCTGCCAGCCTTCTTCGATCAGTTGCAGGAAGCCGGGATAGATCAGCGCGAACACGCGCGGCCGCACCTCTTGCGTGGCCCAGACGAAGTTCGGGGTGAAGCCCTGCCCGGTCAGCGCCAGCAGTTGCACGGTCTGGCTCTTGCCGTCGCGGGTCACCTGCGCTTCGCCGAGCTTGCGCGAACTCAGGCTGCCGCCGGGCAGCAGCGGCAACTGGCCGTCGCTGCGCTGGGCCAGCGCGCCCAGCGCCACCGACAGGCCGGCGGGCGTGCCGCCGAGCGGCGAGTACAGCGCCGTGCCCGAGACTTTCATCTGGCCGTGGTCGGACTTGGTCTTCCAGCTCGCCGTGTCGCCGTCGCGCTGGAAGCTTTCCTCGACCTTGGCGCCGAAGGTCGAGGTGCCCTGCACCGCGTAGCGGCGATAGGTGCCGTCCTCGGCCAGGGTGTAGGTCTCTTTCAGCTCGGGGCCGCGGCCGTTGTCCTTGAACACGTAGTCGACCGTGACGGTGCCGTCGTCGGCGCGGGTGACGACCTGCTGGCCGGCGCGCTTGCCGCCGTCGACCAGGGCCAGGTAACGCGTGGTTTCGGCCGCCAGCGCCGAAGCGCTGAAGCTCAACAGCAGGCCCAGGGCCAGGGTGCGGCGCGGCAGGGAGAGACGCGGGAAGGTCATTGAGTCGGGCTCGGTCGAAGGAATGGGAAGAACGGGCGAATACGCGGAACCAGGGCCGTGCGAGCGCGGCTCAGTCCTGGCTGTGGGTGATCATCAGCACGTAGCCATCGGGATCGCGCGAGCGGAACTCGCCGCGCGGACGGTAGAACGGGTAGCCCATCGGCCCGGCCTCGTAGCCGGCGGCGACGACCCGCTCGCGCATGGCGTCGACATCGTCGCAGTAGACGTAGAACAGCACCGCCTGGACGCCGTCGTCGACCGGGCCGTCGGCGCGCACCAACATGAACTCGGCGCCGCCGGGGCTTTCCATCCACGCCCACACCGGCTCGTCGCCGCATTCGGGCACGCGGTGCACGTTGCCCATGGCGAAGCCCAGCACGGCGTAGTACTCGGCCGCGCGCGCCACGCTGGCGACGTGGACCATCGGCACGAAGGCCTGGGCGTTGGGGGTAGCGACCATCCTGGCGTCTCCCGGCATGAAGTGGCCGGAGTGTAAACCGCGCCGCGGCGCCTCCACCCGGGCGGTTGGTCATGCGCGATCTGCCGGTTCGCCCGCCGCGGCGGCGCCCATGCCTTTCGTCATGGGCTGGTGCCTGGGGCCATGGGGTAGGCTCCCAGGTTCCCTTTGACGAGGTTGAAGCTCATGAAGCACCCGCTCGCCGTGGCGTTGGCCGTGGCCCTGATCGCCACCGTCCCGAGCCTGGCCCACAATGCCCAGGCCCAGGCCAAGACCGACAAGACCGTGACCTCCACCGCCGATACCGCCGCGCAGAGCGCGAACCCGTTCTTCCAGCCCAGCCCGCTGCCGCTGCAGTTCCCGCAGTTCGACAAGATCAAGGACGCCGATTTCGCGCCGGCCTTCGATCGCGGCATGGCCGACCAGCTCAAGGAAGTCGACGCCATCGCCGACAACCCCGATCCGGCCAGCTTCGACAACACCCTGGTGGCGCTGGAGCGCTCTGGCCAGATCCTGACCCGCTCGTACACGACCTTCGCCAACCTCGCCGGCACCGACACCAACCCGACCCGCGAGAAGCTGCAGCAGACCTACGCGCCGAAGCTGGCCGCGCACCGCGACACGATCTCGATGAATCCGAAGCTGTTCGCGCGGATCAAGGAGCTCTACGGCAAGCGCGAATCGCTCGGCCTCGACGCCGAGGGCGTGCGCCTGATCGAGCGCTACTACTCCGACTTCGTCCGCGCCGGCGCCAACCTCGACGAAGCGCAGAAGACCCAACTCAAGGCGATCAACGCCGAGCTGGCCGAGCTGGGCGCCAAGTTCAGCCAGAACGTGCTGGCCGAGGTCAAGGATTCGGCGATCGTCGTCGACACCAAGGAAGAACTGGCCGGCCTGTCCGACGAGCGCATCGCCGCCGCCGCCGAAGCGGCCAAGGCGCGCGGTCTGGACGGCAAGTACCTGCTGACCCTGCTCAACACCACCGGCCAGCCGCCGGAAACCGACCTGACCAACCGCGCCCTGCGCGAGAAGCTGCACAAGGCCTCGGTGATCCGCGGCAGCCGCGGCAACCAGTACGACAACACCGCCATCGTCTCCAAGGTGCTGACGCTGCGCGCGCAGCGCGCCAAGATGCTGGGCTATCCGAACTACGCCGCCTACGTGCTCGACGACGAGACCGCCAAGTCGCCCACCGCGGTCAACAAGATGCTCGGCCAGCTCGCCCCGGCCGCGGTCGCCAACGCCAAGCGCGAAGCCGCCGCGTTGCAGGCGATGATCGACAAGGAACAGGCCGCCAAGGGCGAGAAGAGCTTCCAGCTCGAGCCGTGGGACTGGGCCTTCTACGCCGAAAAGGTGCGCAAGGAGAAGTTCGCGTTCGACGAAGCCGAGCTCAAGCCCTACTTCGAGATGAAGAACGTGCTGGAAAACGGCGTGTTCTACGCCGCCGGCCAGCTCTACGGCCTGAAGTTCAAGCAGCGCACCGACCTGCCGCTGTACCGCGACGACGTCACCGCTTACGACGTGTACGACGCCAACGGCAAGCAGCTGGCGATCTTCATCGCCGACATGTACGCGCGCGATTCCAAGCGCGGCGGCGCGTGGATGAACTCCTACGTGGAGCAGTCCGAGCTGTTCGGCACCCTGCCGGTGGTGGCCAACCACCTCAACATCCCCAAGCCGCCGGCCGGCAAGCCGACCCTGCTGACCTGGGACGAAGTCACCACCATGTTCCATGAGTTCGGCCATGCCCTGCACGGCATGTTCTCGGACGTGAAGTACCCTTACTTCTCCGGCACCAGCGTGCCGCGCGACTTCGTCGAGTTCCCCTCGCAGGTCAACGAGATGTGGGCCGACTGGCCGTCGGTGCTGGCCAACTACGCCAAGCACTACCAGAACGGCCAGCCGATGCCGAAGGAATTGCTCGACAAGGTGCTGGCGGCGTCGAAGTTCAACCAGGGCTTCGCCACCACCGAATACCTGGGCGCGGCGATGCTGGACCAGAACTACCACCAGATCGGCGACGCCTCGAAGGTGCCGGCGGCCAAGGACGTGATCGCGTTCGAGACCGCCTCGCTCAAGCAGGACGGCATTTACTACCCGCCGGTGCCGCCGCGTTACCGCACCACGTATTTCAGCCACATCATGGGCGGTTATGCGGCCGGTTATTACGCGTATATCTGGTCGGAAGTGCTCGACGCCAACACCGTGGAATGGATCAAGCAGCACGGCGGTCTGACCCGCGAGAACGGCGACCGCTTCCGCTCCACCCTGCTCTCGCGCGGCGGCAGCAAGGACGCGCTGCAGCTGTTCCGCGACTTCGCCGGCCACGAGCCGCAGATCCAGCCGCTGCTGGAGCGCCGCGGGCTGACCGCGCCGGCCAAGCCGGGCAAGCCGGCCAAGGCCGGGGCGGGCAAGGCCAAGTAAGCCTCGCAGCTATCGGTGAGACCCGCGGGGCCGGTTTGTGCCGATCCCGCGCAAAAAGGGCGGCGTACCGTGTCCGGTGCGTCGCCCTTCTTACGTTGGAGCGCACAAGGACCACATCAGATCCGTTATCACGATCTAAATATTGAGCATTAATTGCCTGTTTTTAGTGAGGTTTTGGCGAACAAAGATTTATGTCACATTAGATTCCAATGGACCCCCACTAACCTGATATTGGATATCGACGGCACTGTTTCTACTCACCGAAACAGCTTGGAGTTCGATCAACAGGGGACATCAGGATGGCCGCCATTTCACCAGTCCACCCCGGCGCCGGCGTCAACGGCGCCGACCACCGCAACAGCCGCCGGGTCGCCGTGGTCGAGCGCGATCCGAATCTGCGCCAGCAGATCCAGCATTCGCTGCTCACGCGCCAGTTCGCCATCGTCGAATGCGCCAACGCCACCGCGCTGTACCGCAACCTGCTGAGCGCGCCGTGCGACATCGCGGTCATCGCCAGCGACCTGCCCGACGACAACCCGCGCAACGTCGCCCTGCACCTGCGCCAGCATTCGGACATCGGCATCATCGTGCTCGATGCCGAGGCCGGTTACGGCGGCCAGTCCGACGGCTACCACGAGATCGCCGACGCCTGTTTCCGCAAGCCGGTCGACCTGGACGGCCTGGCCACCGTGGTCACCGCGATGCACAGCCTGCAGCACCACATGCGCGCGCTGCCGACCCGCAGCGGCGGCGGCCAGCCGGAATGGGAACTGGCCCTGGACGGCTGGACCCTGCGCACGCCCGACGGCGCCAGCATCGACCTCAGCGCGCCCGAGCGCAGCGTGCTGCTGCGCCTGGTCAACACCGGCGCCGGCGGCCATCCGGTCTCGCACGACAGCCTGATCGGTTCGCTGACCAACGACGTCTACGACTTCGATCCGCACCGGCTGGAAATGCTGATCTACCGCCTGCGCAAGAAGGTCGCGCTGATGAGCCCGCTGCCGTTGCCGCTGCGCGCGGTGCGCGGCATGGGCTATCTGTGCACCATCGTGCGCGCCAACGGTTGAAGCGCGCGCCGGCGGCCTGAGCGGCCGGGAACAACGCGAAACGACGGCGGCTGCGGCCGCCGTCGTCGTTTCTGCGCGTCGCAGGCATCGGCGCGTAATGCGACGGTGATCGCAAGTGAGCGAGGGTGAAGCTGGATGAGTGCTTTGTTAGCGATCGCTGCCTAGCCTGCGATTGCCGATGCGTCGCCCGCGCCAGCGAACCCGGGCGGCGGCCGGCATCGGGGGACTCAGGACAATCGATGGCGGTCGCGACGCGGCCGCGCTGCGCCCTGGCGCCTGCGATGCCGATCGGCCCGTACCGATCACAACGGAGGCCGCCATGACTTCGCGCCACCCGCACACCCGCGCCATCCCGCCGCGCTCGCCTGCCCTCGACTCCTCACCCCACCGCGACCGCAACGCCGCCCGCGCCGCGCTGCGCGCCTCGATGCTCGCCGCGTGCGTGGCCCTCGCGCTGCTCGCGCGTCCGGCCGCGGCGGCCGAGGCGATCGCCGATGCCGCAATCGCCGACGCCGTCGTCGCCGAAACCGCTGCTGCCGAATCCGGCGCCGAAAACACGCCGCCCGCCGACGAGGATCCCTTCGCCAGCCCCGCACCGCTGCTACCGCTGGTGCTCAACGGCATGCCCAACGCCGACACCTGGAGCTCGGCCGCGGCCTTCGACGGCGGCATGGTCTCGCCAATGAGCGTGATCGAGCCGCCGCCGGCGCTCAACAACACCCTGCCCGGCCTGGCCAGCTATCTGCAGAACTGGCTGCTCGGCGCCGATTACCAAGCCTGCGGCCTGCTCGGCAGCGGCTGCCTGACCATCGACCGCGCCAACTTCAACTACTCCTACCTGTCGCTGATCCTCAACCTGATCCAGGCGCCCAACGTGCTCGACCTGGACGGCAACCAGCCGGCCAACCACCTGACCCTGATCGGCGCGGTGCAGTCGGACAGCTACATCCAGTTCCAGGACAGCAACTACCTGGGCAACAACAACAACGCCTCGTGCGTGGTGATCGGCCTGGCCTGCACGTGGCGCACCAACGCCGCGCAGAACAACCAGGTGCTGATCGGCGACGGCAGCTATGCCAACGGCTCCAACACCATCGTCATGGGCACCAACGCCCGCCACCAGTTGCCCACGATCAGCGCGGCCGCGGCCGGTTTCACCGGCGGGCCGGACACCAACTACGCCGCGCGCCTGGGCAATTCGGTGGTGATCGGCGACAACAGCTTCGGCAATGCCGACCGCCAGACCATCCTCGGCTTCGGCGCCACCTCCACCCACGCCAACAGCGTCGCGCTCGGCGCCGGCTCGTCGACCTCGGTCGGCGCGCAGACCGGCTACGTCGCCTTCGGCCTGGCCGCGCCGCAGAACTCCGCCGGCGAAGTCTCGATCGGCGCGGCCGGCGCGGCGCGCAAGCTCAGCAACGTCGCCGCCGGCAGCATCGGCACCGACGCGGTCAATCTGGCCCAGTTGCAGGGCGCGCTGGCCACCGCGGCCAGCGACCCGTTCGCGGTCAAGTACGACAACCTCGGCGGCTCGCCGAACCTGCAAAGCATCAGCTTGCAGGGTGCCGGCGGCACGCTGGTGTCGAACCTGCGCGCCGGCGCGGTCAACGCCGGCAGCAACCAGGCGATCAACGGCGCGCAGCTGTTCGCCGTCAGCCAATCCAACGCCCAGCGGCTCGGCGGCGGCGCGGCGGTCGCGGTCGACGGCACGGTGACCGCGCCGAACTACGTCATCGCCGGCAACGGCTACAACAACGTCGGCGCGGCGTTGGCTGCGCTCGACGGCAATGCGCAGGCGCTGGACGCGTTCGCGGTGCAGTACGACGACGACGGCGCCGGCAATCCCAACTACGCCGCGATCACCCTGCGCGGCCCGGCCGGCACCGGCACCACGCTCGGCAATCTCGCCGCCGGGCAGATCGCCGCCGGCAGCCTGCAGGCGATCAACGGCGGGCAGATCTTCGGCCTGGGCACCGGCATCGCCAACATTTTCGGCGGCGGCGCCGCGTTCAACGCCGGCGGCACGTTCACCGCGCCGAACTACGTCATCGCCGGCAACACCTACACCAATGTCGGCTCGGCGCTGAGCGCGCTCGACAGCGGCGTCAACGCCGGCAACGCCTTCGCCGTGCAGTACGACGACGACGGCGCCGGCAATCCGAACTATGCCGCGATCACCCTGCGCGGACCGGCCGGCACCGGCACCGTGCTCGACAACCTCGCCGCCGGGCAGATCGCCGCCGGCAGCCTGCAGGCGGTCAACGGCGGGCAGGTGTTCAACCTCGGCACCGGCATCGCCAGCATTTTCGGCGGCGGCGCCGCGTTCAACGCCGGCGGCACGTTCACCGCGCCGAACTACGTCATCGCCGGCAACAGCTACACCGACGTCGGCGCCGCACTGACCGCTCTCGACAACGGCCAGAGCAACGGCAACGCCTTCGCCGTGCAATACGACGACGACGGCGCCGGCAATCCGAACTACGCCGCGATCACCCTGCGCGGCCCGGCCGGCACCGGCACCGTGCTCGACAACCTCGCCGCCGGGCAGATCGCCGCCGGCAGCCTGCAGGCGGTCAACGGCGGGCAGATCTCGACGATGGGCGACTCTATCGCGTCGATCTTCGGCGGCGGCTCGCTGTTCAACGCCGGGACCTTCGGCGCGCCCAGCTACACCGTGCAAGGCGGCAGCTATACCAACATCGGCGCCGCCTTCGCCGCGGTCGACGCCAGCCTGACCAACCTCAACAACCGTATCGACAACCTGCCGCCGGCGACCACGCCCGACCCGCGCGTGGCCATCGACGGCACCGGCAACGCCTCGGTCGCGGCCGGTTCGCGCGGCGTCGCGGTCGGCGCCAGCGCCAGCGCCGGCGGCAGCCGCGCCACCGCGATCGGCGGCGACAGCTACGCGGCCGGCGCCAACGACACCGCGATCGGCGGCAACGCTCGGGTCAACGCCGACGGCAGCACCGCGCTGGGCGCCAATTCCAGCGTCGCCGCCGGCGCCACCAACGCGGTCGCGATCGGCGAAAGCGCCAGCGTCAGCGCGTCCGGCGCGGTCGCTCTCGGCCAGGGCGCGGTGGCCGACCGCGCCAATACCGTGTCGGTGGGCAACGCCGGCCAGCAGCGCCAGATCGTCAACGTCGCTGCCGGCAGCCAGGACAACGACGCGGTCAACGTCGCCCAGCTCAAGGCCTCGCAGGCCGGCACGGTGCGCTACGACAGCAATCCCGACGGCAGCGTCAACACCACCCAGGTGACGCTCAACAACGGCGGCGCGGCGACGACGATCCGCAACGTGCGCGCCGGCACCGCCAACACCGACGCGGTCAACGTGCAGCAGCTCAACGAAGGCGTGAACCGCGCGATCACCACTTCCAACCAGTACACCGACAACTGGGGCAACCAGTTGCGCAACGAGATCGGCCGGCTCGACGACAAGGCCAGCGCCGGCGTCGCTTCGGCGATGGCGGTGGCCGGCCTGCCGCAGTCGTACATGCCCGGCAAGAGCATGGCGGCGATCGCGGCCAGCAGCTTCCGCGGCGAGAGCGGCTTCGCCATCGGCATTTCCACCATCACTGAGGACGGACGCTACGTCTACAAGATCTCGGGCAACAGCAACTCCAAGGGCGACGTCGGCGTGACCGTCGGCGCCGGCATCGTGTGGTGACCGCGGCGGCCGCAGGATGCGCGCCGGCGCTTCGCCGCTGAATCACTGGGACCTCCCCCCGGCGACCCGCCCGCCCCCCGGCCCGCGGGAAGCCAGCCGCCCGGAGCGATCCGGGCGGCTTTTTTTTTTGCGGCCGGGATTCGGGATCGAGAGGGAAATCGCCGGCCCGCGCCGGCCGCCGATCGCCGACCGGCGCGCGCGTGCGGTCGCTAAGATGGCAGTCCTCGGGCCCTGACCCTGCACAAGCGCGATCATGTCTTTCTACGTCGGCGTGTCCGTCGAACCCAGCCGCGAAGCGGTCGCAGCGGCCTTCGCCCAGCATGCCCCGGACGCGCGGCTGCGCTGGTGCGATATCGACGAGGATTGCGAAAACGCGATCTTCATCGAACTCTGCGTCAACAAGAGCGAGTTTCCGTTCGTGCTCGGCACCATCAACCTCACCGCGTATGACTGCTACCGGCTGGGAATGGGGATCGCCCGGGAGCTGTCCATCGCCCTGCGCTGCCGCACCGTTTGCGACGGCACCTGGCACGGGTCGTTCTCCTCGCCGTTCTGGTGCCTGGTCTGGGACCAAGGCCAGGCCTACCTCGGCGTCGACGCCGGCACCGTGTTCGGCGACGATTCGCCCGAACTGACTGCGCAAGAGCGCGCACAATTGGGGCCGATCAAACTGCTGCATCCGCTGACGCCGGAGCAGTTGGCGCAGCCGGAGCGCGAGCCGGCGCCGCAGGCCGAGCACTTGGATCGGCCACAGCCGACACCCATGTAAGGCCCGTCCCCCACCGTTTTTCGGGTTAGTGCCGCATGACCTCCGCCGACTCCGCCGCCCAACGCCTGCACGACTGGCTGCGCCCGCACCGCCGCGTGTTCGTGCTGACCGGCGCGGGCATCAGCACCGGTTCGGGCATTCCGCATTACCGCGACGAAAGCGGCGCCTGGCAGCGCAAGCCGCCGATCGATTTTCGCGCCTTCACCGGCGATGCGCGCGCGCGTTCGCGCTACTGGGCGCGCAGCTTCGTCGGCTGGCCCGCGTTCGACCGCGCCCAGCCCAACGCCGGCCATCTCGCGCTGGCGCGCTGGCAGCAGCGCGAGCCCGGGCACGCGCTGGTGACCCAGAACGTCGATGCGCTGCACAGCCGCGCCGGCAGCCTGGACGTGGTCGACCTGCACGGCCGCCTGGACGAAGTGGTCTGCCTGGGCTGCGGCGCGCGCCAGCCGCGCGCGCAGGTGCAGGAGCGATTGATGCAGGACAACCCGGACTGGCGCGACCTCGACGCCGCCGCGCTGCCCGACGGCGACGCCGATCTCGACGGCCTGGATTTCGAACGCTTCCGCATTCCGCCGTGCGCCGCCTGCGCCGGCATGCTCAAGCCCGACGTGGTGTTCTTCGGCGAAAACGTGCCGCGCGCGCGGGTGAGCGCGGCGCAGCAGGCGCTGGCCGCGGCCGACGCGATGCTCGTGGTCGGTTCGTCGCTGATGGTCTATTCCGGCTTCCGCTTCGCCCGCGCCGCGCGCGAGGCGGGGCTGCCGCTGGCGCTGCTCAACCGCGGGGTGACCCGCGCCGACGACATCGCGACCTTGAAGCTGGAAGCCGACTGCGGTGAAACGCTCGATGCCGCCCTGGCGTAGCCGCGTTCGCTCCCTGTAGGAGCGGCGCGAGCCGCGACCGCGGCAACGCAACTGCGCCGAAACCTACGTCGTCATTGCGTTGCCGCGGTCGCGGCTCGCGCCGCTCCTACAGGGGGCTGCCGCTTTACTTCGCGATCGGGGCGATCTTGCTCTGTTCCAGAAACAGCTTGCGCGCAGCCACGCCGATGTCGGGCTGGTCGATGAAGAAGCCCTGCACGCCCAGGCCGTACAGCTGCAGCGCTTCGCCCAGCGCGCTCTGGTCGATGCCGTTGGCGGTCTGGGTCAGGAACGGTTCTTCGGCGCGCACGGTGTAGGGATGCACCTGCAGGCCCAGCGCCAGCGCGCGGCCGAGCAGCGGGTGGACGAAGCCGGTGTTGCGGGTCGCCAGCAAGGCGCGGCCGTCGCCGTCGGCGTCGCGCTTGGCCGGCAACGGCGCGCGTTCGATCAGGCTGGCCTTGGACGGGCCCAGGCCGGAGACGTAATGCGCCTTCATCCACGCCAGCGCGTCGGTTTCGGTCAGCGCGCCGAACGTCGCTTTGCCCAGGCCGCCGGGGATGGCCTTGCCGAGGTCGCCGTAGATGCGCGCCAGGTCCGCGCCGGTGCGCAGGTTGTAGACGAAGTCGTAGGGCGTATCGCGGCCGAAGTCGCCGTAGAGCTGCACCAGCGGCAGGTCGACGCCGGCGCGCGGCATGATCTCGCGCTTGAGCTCGATCAGGTTGCCGACCTCGAAGCTCTGGATGTACACCCGGCGCGGATCGGTGAAGCCTTCGGCGACCAGCGTGTCGATCAGCTTGCGGCCCAGCGAGATGCCGATGGGACTGCCGTCGAGGTGCTTGCCTTCGCTGGCGAACCAGGTCGGGTGCTTGGTTTCCGGGTAGATGCCGATGACCCGGCCGTCGCGGCTTTCGGCCTTGGCCAGCGCGATCACTTCCTTCAAGGTCGCGATGGCGAACTGGCCATCGAAGCGGGTGTTGCCGGGGCGCACCTGCGGGATGCGCTCCTTGGCGCGCAGGGTCTTGAGCTCGGCCAGGGTGAAGTCTTCGGTGAACCAGCCGGTCAGGGTTTCGCCGTCGATGGTCTTGGTGGCCTTGCGCGCGGCGAACTCGGGATGCTCGGCGACGTCGGTGGTGCCAGAGATTTCGTTCTCGTGGCGCACCACCAGCTCGCCGTCGCGGGTGGCGACCAGGTCCGGCTCGATGAAGTCGGCGCCCTGGGCGATGGCCAGGCGATAGGCCTCGAGCGTGTGTTCGGGGCGGTAGCCGCTGGCGCCGCGATGGGCGATCACGATCAGGCCGTGCTGGCCGAGCGGTGCGGCGGCAGTGGCTTGAGGCGTGGCGGTGTGCGGCATCGGCGGGGTCCGTTCGGGCGCGGCCGCGCCGGCGGCGGTGGCGGCGAGCAGCAGCGCGAGCGCGGCCAGCGGCCGGCGCGGGAAGGTCAGGTGCGGCATCGGGGAATCCTAGATCGTACGCGGGCGGGATGCACGGCGACGCGGCCGTGCCGCCAGATTGCCCGCGGCCGATGACAGGCGATGCGGCGCGCGAACGTCGCGACCGCCGGCCAGCCGCGAACCGCCTGCCGGCGCGGCAGGACGCTCGCTCTCCCCTCGCCTTGCGCTTCCTGCGAAACAGCGCGCTGCAGCGTTGCGCTCGCGCAAGGCGAGCGCGACGGCCATCGCCGCGCTCGCCTGCCCCGCCGCGACCGCACGGACTGCCGCCCCGCCCGCCCCTGCGCGGGCTGGCCCGTGACTGCCGTTTGCGGCGCTCGCGCTCGCTGCGCTTGCGCTCGCCTCGCCTACGGCGGCCTCGCCTGCAGACCGGCCGCGCGCGGGCGGTTCGCCTGCCGCGGCCGGGTTACGGCGTCTTGCTGACCCCGGTGACGGTGACGACGCCGTTGACCGCGGTCGTGGCGATGCGGTCGGGCGAGCCCGTGCCGCCAGGCAGGACCGTCACCGCATTGGCGCCGCCGCCGCGCTGGGCGGAGATGCCGTTGGCTTCGATCGCCTTCAACCACTGCTCGACCTGGTCGGTCTTGTCCGGGGTGGTCTGCTCGGCCACCGCGGCGAGTTCCTCGATCACCGCCGAGGCCTGGATCGGATCGCTCAGCTGCTGCAGCTGCTCGGGCGTGACCTGATTGAAGAACTGGTAGGACATGGATACTCCTGGCGATGCGCGCGGAAGCCGCCGCGCTTGCGGCGCGCCCGCGGACCGGACGCCTCGCCTTGCTCAACGCCCGGCCGCCGCCGCGGTGAAGCCGCCGCGGTCCGCCGGCCTCACCGCTGCACCGGGCCGGCGCGCCTCCATGCGCCACCGTCCGCCGCGCACCCGCGCAGCCGCTATGATTCAGCGGACATTCGGAAGGAGCGCTCGATGAGCCTGGTCGCCAAGATCCTGCGGCACAAATCGGTGGAACAACTACAGGCGGAGGCCGGCAAGCGTTCGGATTTCCGCCGCGTGCTCGGGCTGTGGCAGCTCACCGCCATCGGCATCGGCGGCATCATCGGCGTCGGCGTGTTCGTGCTCGCCGGCCACGAGGCCGCGGCCAACGCCGGCCCGGCGGTGGCCCTGGCGTTCCTGATCGCCGGCATCGCCAGCGCCGCCGCGGCGCTGTGCTACGCCGAATTCGCCGGCATGATCCCGGTCACCGGCAGCGCCTACACCTACAGCTACGCCACCCTGGGCGAACTGGCGGCGTGGCTGATCGGCTGGGACTTGCTGCTGGAATACGCGCTGATCGTGGCGGTGGTGGCGATCGGCTGGTCCGGCTACGTGCAGGTGCTGCTGGAAGGCGCCGGCATCGAACTGCCGGTGTGGGCGCAAGGCGCCTACGGCACCGGCGAGGGCCGGGTGTTCAACCTGATCGCCGCGCTGGTGACGCTGGCCGTCTCCGCGCTGCTGGTGTTCCGCACCGAATGGGGCGCGCGCTTCAACACCCTGATCGTCATCATCAAGGTGCTGGCGGTGCTGCTGGTGATCGGCGTGGGCGTGTTCTACATCAATACCGCCAACTGGGTGCCCTTCATCCCCGAGCGCATCGTCGACGAGCACGGCGTCGGCCACTTCGGCTGGAAGGGCGTGGGCACGGCCGCGGCGGTGGTGTTCTTCGCCGTGTTCGGCTACGACACCCTGACCACCGCGGCGGAGGAATCCAAGAACCCGCAGCGCGACCTGCCGCGCGCGGTGCTGCTGTCGCTGGGCGTGTCGATGGTGCTGTACCTGGCGGTGTCGCTGGTGCTGACCGGCATCGCCCACTACTCCACCCTCGGCGGCGACGCGCCGGTGTCGGACGCCTTCGCCGCGCTGGGCCTGCCGTGGATCGCCAAGACCATCGCGTTCTCGGCCGTGGTCGGCATCGCCAGCGTGCTGTTCGCCTTCATGCTCGGCGCGGCGCGGATCTGGTACTCGCTGTCGCGCGACGGCCTGCTGCCGGGCTGGTTCGCCAAGATCCATCCCAAGTACGGCACCCCGCACCGCCCGACCATCGCGCTTGGCGTGTTCACCGCGCTGGTCGCCGGCTTCCTGCCGATCGGCGAGGTCGCCAAGCTGGTCAACATCGGCGTGCTCTCGGCCTTCATCATCATCTGCGCCTCGGTGTGGGTGCTGCGGGTGCGCAAGCCGAACCTGGAACGCAGCTTCCGCACCCCGCTGGTGCCGTTCATCCCGATCGTCGGCATCGCCTTCTCGATCTGGCTGCTGGCCGAGCTGGCGGCGATCACCTGGCTGATCTTCCTGATCTGGGTGTCGCTGGGGTTGCTGGTGTATTTCGCTTACGGCATCCGCCACAGCAAGCTGGCGCAGGAAAGTCAGGAGTAATTGCGGCGGCGCCGGCGCGGTGGAGTCGCGCCGGCGTTCGTGGTGTCGCGGTCGCGGCTCGCGCCGCTCCTACAGGGGGATACGCGACTGCGGCCTCGCTCTGTAGGAGCGGCGCGAGCCGCGACCGCGAAACCGCAACCACGACGCAACCGCCCTATCTCGGCGCGACATACCCTCCGGGCACCCCGCCCGGCGACAGCACCAGTTGCCACAACTGCGCATGCCGGGTGCGGAACGTCGCCATCGACGCGGCCAGGTAGAACCGCCACATCCGCCGGAAGCGCTCGTCGTAGCGCGCATCGAGCCCGTCCCAGGCCGCTTCCACGTTGGCCCGCCACGCCTGCAGGGTCAGGTCGTAGTCGGCGCCGAAGTTATGCCAGTCCTCGATCACGAAACGGTTTTCGACGTGCTCGGCGATCTGCCGCGCCGAGGGCAGCATCGAATTGGGGAAGATGTACTTGGCGATCCACGGATCGGTGTGGCTCACCGATTTGTTGCCGCCGATGGTGTGCAGCAGGAACAATCCGCCGCCCTCGCTGGCGCGGTCCAGGCAGCGCAGCGCCACGTCGAAATAAGCGCTGTAGTTCTTGATCCCGACGTGCTCGAACATGCCCAGCGAGAAGATCCGGTCGAAGCGCTGGTCGAGGTCGCGGTAATCCTGCAGGCGGATCTCCACCGGCAGGCCGGCGCACAGCTCGCGCGCGAACTCGGCCTGCTCGTGCGACACGGTCACCCCGACGCCGACGATGCCGTAGCGCTCGGCGGCGAACTTCAAGGCCTCGCCCCAGCCGCAGCCGATGTCGAGCACGCGCATGCCGGGCTTGAGCCCGAGCTTGCGACAGACCAGATCGAGCTTCGCCTCCTGGGCCGCGTCCAGGTCGCGCAGCGCCGTGCCGTTGCGGTCGCGCCAATAGCCGCAGCTGTACACCAGCCGCTTGCCGAGCATGGCGCGGTAAAGATCGTTGCCCAGGTCGTAATGGCGCTCGCCGACGGTGAAGCTGCGGCGGTGGCTTTGCAGATTGATCAGGTGCGCGCGCAGGCCGTCGAGGATCGCCGCCCAGCCGTGCACCTGCTCGTCGACGTGGGCGCGCATCAGCCGCTCGAGCAGGCCGTCCAGCGACTGCGCGCGCCAGGCGCCGTCCATGTAGGTCTCGCCCAGGCCCAGCGAGCCCTGCGCGATCACCCGCGGGTAAAACGATTCGTCTTCGACCTGCAGATCCCAGGGCCGGTCGCCGCCGATGCGGATATCGGCCTGTCCCAGCAATCCTTCGACTCGTTGGTGCAGCGACGCAAGCGACATGGCGACCTCATGCTCGGGGGCGAAGCCCGGTGAGTGCTCGACGACTGTGGCGATGTTTGCGGCGCGCCGGCGGCGCGCTGCGCTCGTCCTGAGACGGCGGCCCGCTGCGGCGGGCTTCCGAAGGCGCCTGGCGCGTGGCCCGATGAGGCCGGGCGCGCGGCCGGCGCCGCGAATTTACGATAGCAAAGGGCGCGCGGCGGCGATGTGCCCGAACCTGCCGCGAACGGCGAACGCTGCGTTGCCGCGATGGCGCGATTGCGGGGCACGCGCGCCCGGCGCTGCGCCGACTGCGCGAGAGCCTTCAGGCGCCGATTGTGGGAGAGCCTTCAGGCACCAATTGTGGGAGGGCCTTCAGGCCCGGCGCCTTCCGCTCGGATCGCCGCGATCTGGAACAAAAGCGTCGGGCCTGAAGGCCCTCCCACAGTCGGACCTGTCTGCACCGCCGAACCTGTATCCGACCATCGGCGCCGCGAACGCCGTCGCGCAGCAGCTCAGACGCCTCGCGCAGCGGCTAGACGCCGCCGAGGAACAGCCCGCGATAGGCCGGCGCCAAATGCGGCAGCAGCACCGAGGCCGGCACTTCCACCGTCTGGGTGCCGTCCGAATACGGGCCGACCTCGTAGGGCGCGAACACGAACTTGAGCGCGCTGAGCTTGCCGTCGGCGCCGCGCACCGGTTCGAACATGGCGAAGTTGGCCGGGTCGGCGCCGGTGCCGTCGTCGATCATGCGGCCACCGGTTTCGATCTGCTCGGCGCGCACCGCCGGGGCCAGGTCGTCGGCGTCGATGCGCTGCGACAGCGCCGAGTGCAGTTGTTCGCGCACGTATTGCGAGATCGCGGCCCAGCCGGCCTTGTCAGGCACCAGTTCCTGCGCGGTCAGCTGCTTGTTCTGCTTGGGCAGCCAGACGAAGCGCGCGATCAGCGGCGCGGCGTGGGCGCCGCCGGTGTAGCTGCTGCCGTCGGCCGAGACCGCCATCAGGTCGGGCGAATCGACCACGTCGTCGAAGGTCAGCGACAGCTCGTACGGCGAAGGATTGTCCTTGGCGGTGCGGCCGCTGGCGGCGTCGATGAGTTCGGCGCGGGCGTCGTCGGCATAGCGCTTGAGCTCGCGCGCCAGGCCCGGGTACTTGGCCGCCTGGGTCGCGTAGGTGATGCCGACCACATAGCCCGGCGTGGTCTCGACCACTTCCTTGAGTTCGACCGGCGCCGTCGCGGTATCGACCACCGGCGCGGGCAGCGCCGCGGTCGAGGCGGGCGCGCTCGACTGGCTGGTCGCGGGCGTGTCGGCTTCCTTCTTGCAGGCCGCCAGGGCCAGAGCCAGCAGACAGACGGCGGCGGTGACGCGCTTCATGCAGCGATCCTTATCGAAAGTACGTCCGTGGGGGTTTGCGCGCGACATTATCGCCCAAGGCGTGACGCCGGCATCTAGGCCGCAGCGTCCGTCCGGGGTTATGCGGGCCGCGCCCGCAGGCGCGTTTGCCCGGCGTTCACCACTGCGTGCGTTGCGGCAGCAGGCCTTGCAGTTCCGGGTCGGTGAGGTTGCGCCACTGGCCCGGCTTGAGGTGGCCGAGCTTGACGTTGCCGATGCGCACGCGCAGCAGCTGCTTGACCCGGAAACCGAAGTGCGCGGCCATCAGGCGGATCTGCCGGTTGAGGCCCTGCACCAGCACGATGCGGAAGCCGAAGCGGCCGAGCTTGCCGGTCTTGCACGGCAGCGTGGTCTGGCCGTGGATCGGCACGCCGCGGCCCATGCCGCGCAGGAATTCCGGCGTCACCTCGTGGTTGACCGCGACCAGGTATTCCTTTTCCAGCTTGTTCTCGGCGCGCAGGATCTCGTTGACGATGTCGCCGTTGCTGGTCAGCAGGATCAGCCCTTCCGAATCCTTGTCCAGGCGGCCGATCGGGAAGATCCGGCGGTCGTGGCCGACGAAGTCGACGATGTTGTCCTTGACCCCGGATTCGGTGGTGCAGACCACGCCGACCGGCTTGTTGAGCACGATGTAGACGTGCTGGCGCTTGCCCTTGACCACGGCGCGCACGCGCAGGATCTCGCCGTCCACGCGCACTTCGTCGCCCTCGCCCACCTCGCTGCCGACCCGGCCGCGCAGGCCGTTGACGGTGACCCGGCCCTCGGCGATGAGGCCGTCGGCCTCGCGGCGGGAGCAGAAACCGGTGTCGCTGATGTGTTTGTTCAGGCGCATGGGCGAAGCATGCCGGAAAACCGGCCTGCGGAAGGCGTGGGGGGCGCGTAGGCTGGCACAGTCGCGCGGCGAAGGCGAGTGCGGCGGCGGGCGAAGCGGCGCGAACGGCCGGCTTCGGGTCGTGTTCCCCGGGCGGCAGGCCCTTGTGGGAGGGGCTTCAGCCCCGACGCTTTTGGCTCAGTTGCGCGGCGATCCGGGCCAAAAGCGTCGGGGCTGAAGCCCCTCCCACAGGGCGTTGCGGCTTCGCGCCGGGCCGGCCAGGCCGGGCCGGCTCAGGCCAGCAGTTGCGAGTATTCCGGGTGACGCTCGGCCCAGACCGCGGCATAGGAACACGCCGGCCGCACCTTCAGGCCGGCCCCGCGCGCGTACTCGAACGCGGCGCGGACCAGGTCGCTGGCGATGCCGCGACCGCCGATGGCCTCGGGCACGCCGGTGTGGGTAATGACGAGCTGGTCGCCGCGCAGTTGGTAATCGAGTTCGGCTTCGACGCCGTCGACGACGGTGGTGAAGCGCTGCTGCGCGGGGTCGTGGTTCACGGCAACGGGCATGGTCGGCTCCTGCTCTTGTACGGATCGATCGGTGCGCGCCGGGCGGCGGGCCGCCGCGGCTTTGCTGTGCCGCGTGGACGCGCCGGAGCCGGCATCGCCGCGAACGGCGATGCCGGCGGACGGGCTCAGCGGTTGTCGCGCTTGCCCTGGTTGTGGCGGTCCTGGGTGCCGATCGAACCCTGGATCGCGTCCATGCGGCTCTCGGCCGCATGCAGTTCGCCGGCCTTGTGCGCGGCGCTGTCGGACTGCGGGCCCGGCGCCGGCGTGTGGGCGTGGCCCGGATCGAGCTGCTGCCACGGCTGCGGCTCGCGCGCGGCCTCTTGCTTGGCCTGCAGCAGGCGGCGGGTGTTTTCCAGCGCCTGTTCCGGGGTGATGTGCGCGGCGGCTTCGTCGTCGGCTGCGGTCGAATCGGCGTGCTCGGCCGGTTCGGCCGCAGCGACGTCGGTGGCGGCATCGGCGTGCTCGTCGCCGGCGGTCTCGTCGCTATCGGCCGCCGCGGCGGCTTCCAGCGCGGTTTCCGCCGCGCCCTGGGCCACCGCGCTCGGCGCGGCCGCGGGCTCGTCGGCCTGATGCGACTCGGCCTGCAGCGCCGGTGCGGCGGCTTCGGCCGCGGCGCCGGCCGCAACCAGCGAACCGGCCGGCAGCGAAGACGGCGCTTCGGCCTCGGGCTTGGGTGCCGGCTTGGCCTTGGGCTTGCGCTCGGCCTTGGGCTTGGCCGCGACGGCGGGTTCGGCGAACAGTTCGCCGCTGCGCTGCGGCGCGTCCTGCGCCGGCGCGCTCGGCGCGGGCTTGGGCTCGGCGCGCGGACGCGCGGGCTTGGCGGCGGCCGGTTTGGGCGCGCTCGCGGCTTCGGCCTTCGGCGCGACGGGCTTGGCGGTCTTCGCGGGCTTGGCGGCTGCGGGCGCAGCGACCGGCGCCGGTGCGGGCTTGGCCGCGACGACCGGCTTGGCGGCCGCGGGCTTCGTGGTCTTCGCAGGCTTCGTCGCCTTGTCCGGGGCCGGCTTGCCCGTCGCGATCGCGGGCTGCTTCGCCGCTGCCGTCGCCGGCACCGCCTGGACGAGCTTCTTCGCCACCGCCGGCTTGGCGGCCGGCTTCTTCGCCACGGCCTTCTTCGCCGCAGGCTTCTTGGCGACGACCTGCTTGGCGACGGCCTGCTTGCCGGCCGCCTGCTTCGTCGCCGCTTTCTTCGCGACCGGCTTCTTCGCGGCCGCGGCCTTGGCGGCAGGCTTCTTGGCCACGACCTGCTTGGTCGCCGCCTTCTTTACCGATTTCTTCGCCAGCGCCTTCTTGGCCGCGGGCTTGGCCGCCTGCTTGACGACCTTCTTCGCCGCGACCTGCTTGCTTGCGGCCTGCTTGCTCACGACCTTCTTGTTCGCGACCTTCTTGCCGGTGGCCCGCTTGGCGACCTTGCCGGCGGAAACCTTCTTCGCGGTCTTCTTCGCCGCGACCTTCTTGGCCGGCTTCGCCGCGGCGGTCTTCTTCGCCGCCGTCTTCTTCGCCGCCGGCTTGGCCGCGGCCTGCTTCACTTTCTTGACCGCGGTCTTGGCGGCCTTCGCGGGCTTCTTCAGCGCCGCCTTCTTGGCCGCGACCTGCTTGCCCGCGGCGCGCTTGCGCGCCGGCTGGGCCGATTTTTTCGCCGATTGTTTCTTTGCCGATTGCTTGCTTGCGGACTTGCCCGCCTTCTTGCTCGCCATGCTTGACTCCTCGTCGAGTGTTTGCGAATGCGCGAATGATAGCGGCTGCCCCCGTAACTACATCAGCCTGTGCTGCTGCCAACACGCCTTCGTGTTAGCACGCGGCACCTTCATGGTGAGTGAGCGCAAGTGAGGTATCGCCGCGTTGCGTCACGCGACTGATCTTGTCCGGCCGGTGTTGACCTCTCGCGTCACTTTTCGGTCATGCAAGCTAGGGAAAACCCTGGCATGGAACCTGCGTAGAACTGTGCGTAAGTCCACAGTTACGACGAAGGGGAAATCCAATGGCTCGCCACATCGACCGCTACAGCGACGACGTCCACAGCAACGCCGTCATCGCCCGCCTGTTCGACCTCGCCCGCGACGGCATCGGCGACGATGCCGAGCTGCGCGAGCTCGACGCGCAGATTCAGGCCGGCCTGGCGGCGGCCTACGGCGAAGGCGAGCTCGAACTGGAGCGCTCGATCGCGGCCTGAGCCGCCGTTCGCCGCAACGCAACAAACGACTCGGGCCCGAAGTCCGTCCCGCTGCGCGGGAGGCCTTCGGGCCCGTCGGTTTTAGGGCGACGCGCCTGTTTTGAACCGATCTGCCGGGCTCGGCAGGTCCGTCGGAATCGGATCGGCCGAACGCCGGATCCGCCCGCCGTCAGCCCCCGAAGAAGCTCGGTCCGCGGGGGTTGGCCAGCTTTTCCAGGAACAGCAGGAACACGCGCGGCTCCAGCAGCAGCATGAACAGCACGCCGTAGATGGCCCCGGACAGGTGCGCATTGTGGTTGTACTTGCCGCCCCCGCGCTTGTCGGCCCAATACGAGTAGCCGATGAAGGCCACCGCGAAAACGATCGCCGGCACCGGAATCACAAAGAAGATGATCCAGTTCCACGGGTCGAACAGCACGAACGCGAACAACACCGCTTCCACCGCACCCGACGCGCCCAGGGTTCTGTAGCCGGGATCTTTGCGATGCCGCAGGTAGCTGGGAAGAATGGAAACCACCAGCGCCGACAGATAAAACAGCAGGAACATGCCCTGCCCGGTCAACTGCGCAAAGATGTTCTCGACCGAACGGCCAAAGAAGTACAGGGTGATCATGTTGAACAGCACATGCCGCCAATCGGTATGCACGAAACCGTAAGTCACCAGCCTGTCGTACTGATGAAAACGATCGACCGCCGGGGGCCACAGCACCAGTCGCTCGAACAGCTTGGGCTTCTCGAAGGCCTGCCACGACACCAGCACGGTCACGGCGATCAGGACGAAAGTGATCATGGTCGGGTCGGGCTCGCGGGTGGAGGGAACTAAGTAGGGCGGTTCAAGCGGCGCGGCGGTTCAGGCCGCACCGCAGCTCAAGCGGCGCGGCGATTCAGGCGACGCGGTAATGGTCCTGCATCTGATAACGCCGCGCGTACAAGGCGAACGCCGCCGCCGCCACGAACGCGAAGCCGGCGAAGAAGAACATCAGGAACGCGTTCTCGCTCAGGCCGGTGGCGGCGATGTGCGAGGTCACCGCCTCGTTGCGCACCGCGGCGTTGGTCAGCATCACCCACAGGTTGCCGAAGGTGCTGGTCAGGTACCACAGGGCCATGATCACGCCCTTCATCGACGGCGGCGCCTGGCTGTAGGCGAATTCCAGCGCGGTCGCCGACACCAGCACCTCGCCGAAGGTCAGCAGGATGTAGGGAACGATCTGCCATGCCAGCGACATGGGGTGGCCGGCGTCCATATACAACTGCAGCACCGCCGCGACGATCCACGACAGGCCCGAGACCGCGATGCCGAAGCCCATGCGCCGCAGCGGCGTGGGGTTGATCCCGATCCGGCGCAGCGCCGGGTACAGCGCCAGGTTGTTGAACGGGATCAGCAGCATCACCAGCAGCGGGTTGATCGCCTGCATCTGCGAGGCCGCAGCCTTGGCCCCGCCCTCGCCGGAGATCAGCCAGCTCGGCCACCACCACAGTTCGGTCGGCACCACCATGCGCTGGCCCTGCAGCACCCAGGTCGAGGCCTTCTGGTCGAACAGCGACCAGAACGGGGTGACGAAGGCGAACACGATCAGGATCCGCAGCACCGCGCGCACGCCGTCGACGGCCGCGTCGGGATGGATGCCGCGCGCGCGTTCGAGCTGCAGCGAGATGCCGTAGCCGCCGAAGCCGATCAGCAGGCCCAGCGCCAGACAGGCGCTCTTGACGAAGCCCAGGCTCGGAATCAGCGCCAGCGCGCCGGCAGCCAGGGCCACGCCGACCGCGGCCACCGCCACGCCCGGATTGCCCTGGCCCGCGGTCTTGGCGCGCAGCGCGGTGCGGGCGACGTTGAAGAACGAATCCGGATCCGGCGCGTTGCGCGTCGGCGGCACCAGCACATAGCGCTTGCGCCCGAGCCAGAAGATGAAGGTGGCCAGGAACATCAGCGCGCCGGGGATGCCGAAGGCGACCGAGGGGCCGTATTCGCGCAGGAAGATCGGCATCAGCAAGGACGCGAACAGCGAGCCGAAGTTGATCGTCCAATAGAACGCGTCGAACACCAGCTTGGCTTTGTGCTTGTTGCTCTGGTCGAACTGGTCGCCGCAGAACGACACCACCAGCGGTTTGATGCCGCCGGCGCCGAACGCGATCAGGAACAGGCCGGTGTAGAAGCCGGTCTGGTTGTGCTCGAACAAGGCCAGACAGGCGTGGCCGGCGCAGTAGACCAGCGAGAACCAGATGACGGTGTTGTACTTGCCGAAGTAGCGGTCGGCCAGCCAGCCGCCGAGCAGCGGGAAGAAATAGGTGCCGATCATGAACGTGTGGAACACGTCCTTGGCCATGCGCTCGCGCTCGGCGAGGTCGCCGGTGGAGGCCATCAGCAAGGTGCCGACCAGGAACGCGGTCAGGATGTTGCGCATGCCGTAGAAACTGAAGCGCTCGGCCGCCTCGTTGCCGATGATGAAGGCGATCTGGCGGGGCATCTTGCCCTGCGAATCGGCGGGGGCGGTGGCGGCTTGGGTCATGCGGCGGTCCTGGTCGTCGGTCGAATCGCGCGTCCTTCGCGGGACCCGGCGCATGCGCCGGGCGGTCCAGCCCCACAGACTACCCCATCGCCCGCGCCGCCGGCTTGGCCGGCGCGGTCGCCAACGCTGCCGGGCCGCGCAGCGGCCCGGCGACCGGCCGTTCAGATTTCAGCCGCGCGGGACGACAGGCGCGGAGTCAGCAACTCGCTAAAAAATGCGTGGGACGGCCAGGCCCGAGCGCGCGCGCCTGCGTTCCTGCTCGAGCCGTTTCCCGGCTTGCGCCGCCCCGGCCCTGCCTCAGGCCCACTCCTCCAGGCCTTCGCGCCGGTACAGCTCGGCGAAGCTCGGCCGCGCCTTCATCCGCCGCGCCAGTTCGCCCAGGTGCGGCCACTCGTGCGCCGGGCGCGGCAGCTTGCGGGTCCAGCGCATCAGCATGGTCAGATAGAAATCGGCCGCGCTCAGGCGCTCGCCGAGCAGATACGGCCCGCGTCCCTGCGCGAGCGACGCGCCCAGGTGCGCGTCCAGGCGTTCGCAAGCGGCCTCGATGCGCGCCTGCGCGCCGCGCCGCACGGCTTCGTCGTCGGCCTGCAGGTCGCCCGGGTACCACCACAGGCGCAGCGGCGCCTGCAAGGTCGCGACCAGATTGAACATCCACTGCAGGTACTCGGCGCGCTGCGCATCCTCGGGTGCCGGCGCGAACGCGCCGTCGCCGTGGCGGTCGGCCAGATACACGGTCAACGCCGCGGCCTCGTAGCGCGGCTGGCCGTCGACCAGCAAGGTCGGCACCACGCCGTTGGGATTGAGCGCGAGATAGTCCGCGCCCTTGTGCGCGCGTCCGGCCATATCGACGCTGCGCAACTCGTGCGGCAGGTCGAGTTCGATCAACAGCCAATGGACGACCAAGCTGGCGGTTCCGGGCGAGTAGTACAGCGCGTACATGGACGCTCCTGACGGCGGGTGTGCGGGATGCGGAAGTCTAGGCGATGGCGCCGCGCGCGGACGCAGCCGCGCGGCATGACTGCTGTCACTTCCCGTCAGCAGGCCGATCCGCGCACAGGCAGGCGCCGGCGCGATCCCTTACATTTAGCCGGCCCTACGTTCGACCCTGCTCAGCCCGACCCAGCCCGATCCCGCGGCCGTCGGCGCCGCCCGCGTCCGCGCCTCGCCGCGGCCGCCGCGCCGCCGCCCTGCGCCGCTCTCAACCTTCGGAAGTACCAATGACCCGCCAGCCCGAGTTCCGCGCCGCCCTGCCCTCCGCCCTCGCCCTCGCGCTGGCTTTCGCCGGCGGTTTCGCCGCGCCGGCGCGGGCCGCCGATGCGCCGATCACCACCGTGTCCGAGCGCAGCGGCTTCCTCAAGACCGGCCGCTACCAGGAAGTGATCGAACTGTGCGCGCGCTTCGCCCAGCGCTATCCCGACGCGGTGCGCTGCGAAGACTTCGGCACCACCCCGGAAGGCCGGCCGATGAAGGTGCTGGTGGTGACCCGCAGCGGCGCGTTCACCCCGCAGCAGGCGCAGGCCAAGAACCTGCCGGTGCTGTTGATCCAGGGCGGCATCCACTCCGGCGAGATCGACGGCAAGGACGCCGGCTTCCTGGCCTTGCGCCAGGCGCTCGACGGCGAAGCGGCCAAGGGCGCGCTGGCCAAGCAGGTGCTGCTGTTCGTGCCGGTGTTCAACATCGACGGCCACGAGCGCTTCGGCGCCTGGAACCGTCCCAACCAGCGCGGCCCGGAAGAAATGGGCTGGCGCACGACCGCGCAGAACTACAACCTCAACCGCGATTACCTCAAGGCCGACGCGCCGGAAATGCAGGCGATGCTCAAGCTGGTGCAGCGCTGGGATCCGCTGGCCTACATCGACCTGCACGTCACCGATGGGGCCAAGTTCGAACACGACGTGTCGATCCAGGTCGAGCCGGTGCACGCCGGCGACGAAGCCCTGCGCAAGGCCGGCACCGCGCTGCGCGACGGCACCATCGCCCGTCTGTCCAAGCAAGGTTCGCTGCCGCTGCCTTATTACCCGTCCTTCGTCGAATCCGACGACCCGACCTCCGGCTTCGAGGACAGCGTGCCGCCGCCGCGCTTCTCGCACGGCTATTTCTACCTGCGCAACCGCCTGGCGATGCTGGTGGAAACCCACTCGTGGAAGGACTACCCCACGCGCGTGCGGATCACCCGCAACACCATCGTCGACCTGCTGGAACTGGTCGCTGCCGACGGCGCGCAGTGGCGCAGCGATGCGCTCGCCGCCGACCGCCGCGCGCAGCAGCTCGGCGGGCAGACCGTGGCGCTGGACTACAAGGCCAGCGACAAGAGCCGCACCGTCGCCTTCCGCGGCTACGAATACACGCGCACGCCGTCGGACGTGTCCGGTGCGCTGATGACGCGCTACGACGAGAGCAAGCCGCAGGTGTGGAACGTGCCGCTCAAATACGACATCCAGCCCTCGCGCCAGGTGCCGGCGCCGCGCGGCGGTTATCTGGTGCCGGCCGCGCAGGCGGCGTGGGTGGCGGCCAAGCTCGATCAGCACGGCGTCGAATACCGGCGCCTGGACGCGGCGCTCAGCGGCGCCCCGGTCGAAGCCTTCCGCGCCGACAAAGCCGAGTTCTCGCCGCAGTCCAGCGAAGGCCATCAGCGCAACACCTTGAGCGGGCAGTGGAAGAACGAAACCCAGGATTTGGTCGCCGGCGCGCTGTTCGTGCCCATCGCCCAGGCCAAGTCGCGCTTGGTCATGGCCCTGCTGGAACCGCAGGCGCCCGATTCGCTGGCGGCCTGGGGCGAGTTCAACAACGCCTTCGAGCGCAAGGAGTACATGGAGGATTACGTCGCCGAGGAAGTGGCGCGCGAGATGCTCAAGGATCCCAAGGTCAAGGCCGAGTTCGAGACCAAGCTGCGCGAGGATGCCGCGTTCGCCAAGAGCCCGCAGGCGCGCCTGGACTTCTTCTACCGCCGCCACACCGCTTGGGACGAGCGCTACAACCTGTATCCCGTGCTGCGCACCGAGACCGTTCCGCGCTGAGCGCAATCCCCAGCGCGCACGCCGCCGCGCGTCGACCGGATTGCCTCCCTGTAGGAGCGACGCGAGTCGCGACCGCGACACCGCGCTTGCGGCGCCAGCATCGTAGTCGCGCCGCAATCGCAGCCCGCGCATTGCGAACCGCAGTTGCGGCGTAGTTGCGGTGTCGCGGTCGCGGCTTGCGCCGCTCCTACAGGGGGCGGCCGCGGCTGTGCGGCGATCCGATCGGTGTCGCGTTATCCTCGCGGTATCGTCGTCATCGGGATACGCCGCATGCTTACGCGCCGTTTCTTTCTCGCCGCCGTGGCCGTCGCGCTGAGCGCCTGCGCCGGTGCGCCCGTCGCCGAACGCACCGCCGAACCTGCGCAGGCCGGCGAGGTGCGCGTGCTCACGCTCAACCTGTGGCACGACAAGGGCGACTGGCCCAAGCGGCGCGCCTTGATCGTCGAGGAGGTGCGCCGGCTCAAGCCCGACCTGATCGCGTTGCAGGAAGTGCTGCAACGCCCGGGCCTGACCAATCAGGCCGAAGACCTCGGCCAGGCGCTGGGCTACCGGGTCAGCTTCGTCTCGGTCGATCCGCCCGCGGCGGCGCGCCGCTACGGCAACGCGATCCTGCTCGCCGGCGCCGGTTCGCCGGCGCAGGAGCGCAAGCTCGAACCCTTGAACGATTACCGCACCGCTGCGCATGTGCTCGCTGGCGGCGACGCGCAGCGCCCCGGCGTGGATTTCTACGCGACGCATCTGCACAACGAGCGCGACGGCGGCGCGATCCGCCGGCGCCAGATCGACAGCCTGCTCGGCTTCGTCGACGCCACCGCGCACGGCCGCCGCACCATCCTTGCCGGCGACTTCAACACCGACGCCGACGCGCCAGAACTGGCGGCGCTGCGCGCCCGCTACGCCGATGCCTTCGCCACCGCGCATCCCGACCTGGCCGGCGATGCCGGGCGAGCCAGCACGCTCAACCCGGCGTATCTGCCGGCGCAGCGGATCGATCATGTGTTCTACGATCCGCACGGGTTCTCGGTGACCGAGGCGCGGATCGTGCTGAACCAGAGCCGCGACGGGGTGTGGCCGTCGGATCACTTCGGCTTGTTCGTGAGGTTGCGGCCGTTGCGTTGAATGACGACCGGTGGGTTTTGCGGCGCGTCTCCAAGACCGTCATCCCCGCGTAGGCGGGGATACAGAGACTTTAGAGCCATGTCGCGATAAAGCCCTGGATGCCCGCCTTCGCGGGCATGACGATAGGCGGGTTGCACGGCAAACGGGTTTCGCCGCGCCTCTCCAAGCCGTCATCCCCGCGAAGGCGGGGATCCAGAGACTTCAGAGCCATGCCTCGATGAAGCCCTGGATGCCCGCCTTCGCGGGCATGACGATAGGTGGCTTTCATAGCGAATGGGCTTCGCCGCGCCCCTCCAGGCCGTCATCCCCGCGAAGGCGGGGATCCAGAGACTTCAGAGCCATGCCTCGATGAAGCCCTGGATGCCCGCTTTCGCGGGCATGACGATAGGTGGCTTTGGCGGGGAATGGGTTTCGCCGCGCCCCTCCAAACCGTCATCCCCGCGAACGCGGGGATCCAGAGACTTCAGCGCCCTGCCCCGCATCGCGCGGACTCACTTCGCCATGTACTTCCAATTGCGCACCTTCCCCTGCGCCATCCACTCCACCGCCTGCGCCACCCGCGCGCGCCGGGTTTCTTCGCGCTTGGCGGTCTCCACCCACTCCACGTACTCGCGTTGTTGGCTCGGCGGAAAACCGTCGAAGGTCTTGCGCGCGGCGGGGTTGGCGGCCAATGCCGCGGCCAGGTCGGCCGGGGGCCGCGGCGGCGGCTTGGGTTGCGCGGTTTTGCTCGGCGGGCGCTTGGCGCCGGTTTCGATCAGCGCCATCGCCCGCTTCACCAGCGCCGCGAACTCGCGCCGGCCCGGCAGGTCGGCAGGCGCGGTCAGGCGGCCGAACTGGCCCATCGCGTCGCTGCCGGCCGACTGTTCGGCGCCGACGATGTTGGCGCCCTGCCAGAAGCCGAAGCTGGCGTGCTGCTTGAACGCGGCCATACCGCACAGGATCTTGCCGCGGTAGACGAAGTTGGGCATGCCCCATTTGATCGTCTCCTGCACCGGCGGGCAGGCGGCGTGCACGCGCTCGCGCAGGTCGCGCAGGATCGGTTGCGCGAACGGCGCGGCGCGGGCGATGTAGGCGTCGATGCGCGGCTCGCGCGGGAACGTCGTGGCGGCGGGCGCCGATGCCGCTGCGGGTTTGGCCGATGGTTTCGGCCGGGTCGGCGCCGATGCGGGCGCGGTTTTCTTCGCCGATGTTTTCTTGGCGATGGCCGGCTTCGCAGTCGCCGTCTTCGGGGCAGATACCTTCGCGGCGGCTCGTTTCGAGTCGATTTTTTTCGGTTCAGCGCGCTTCGCAGCGGCCGCCGACGCGACCGACCTACCCGTAGCCACCTTCTTCGCCGCCTTTTTCACGCCGGCCTTCACCGGCAGCGCACTACCCGGATCCGATTCGCGCCGAGCCATGACCCGCACTCCGTACCGAAGACGGCCCATTCTGCGCCGCCCGCGCGCGCCGGCTCAATCGGTACCGGCTTAATCCGCGCCAGCCCAATCGCCCCCGCCGCTCAATCCGGCAGACGCCACTCGCCCAGCAACGAATACTCATTGCGCCGCCCCAGCTCGCTATGCAGCAACACGAAACGATCGATCCGCCACACCAACGGCTCGATCGGCATCGCCGCCAGGCCGCGCTCGGCCTGGCGCACGATGGTGACGTGCGGCGCGTGCGCTCGATGGCTGGCGACGACCTTGACCCCGTGCTTGGCCAGCGCCACGCCGAGCCGGTCCCACAGCAGGCTCAGGCCCGGATCGGGCTGGGCGCTGCCGAGCCACCACGGGATGTCGCGATTGGCGAAGCTGCCGGCGCGGTCGAGCGCGAGGTCGAAGGCCGCGGCCTGCACCGTCGCCGCGGCGGCCGCGGCGCGTTGCGCCAGCGACTGCGGCAACGCATCGAAATCGCCGAGGAATTGCAGGGTGAGGTGATAGCGATGGGCGCCGATCATGCGCCCGCCCGGCTGCTGCGCCGTCTCCAGCGCCAGCGCGCGTTGGCGCATCTGCGCGCGCGCGTCGGGGTCCGGCCACAGGGCGAAGAACAGGCGATGCAGCTCGGCGGGCTGGCGCGGCGAAGGCTCGCCGAACAAAGAAGACTGATGCATGCGCGAAGTCTAACCGCTGGGGCGCGCCGGCCGTGGGCCGCGCACGACGCGACGGGCGCGCGGCGCTGCGGCCGCGCGCCCGCTATGCGCTCAGGGCTTGGGCTTGGCGTCTTCGGCGTAAGTTCCGGCCGGCTCGCTCTCGATCTTGCGCGTGTCGGCGCCGAGGATCTCGGCGGCGACGCGGCGCACCGCGGCCGGGTCGGCCGTGCGCAGGTCGGCATCGGGCTTCAGACCGAGCGCGGCGACGGTATCGGCCAGCACCTTCTTGTTGGCGTAGGGATGCGGGTGATCGAGGTTGTCGTCCTGGCTGCGGTAGAAGCGGTCGAGCAGCTTGCCGCGGCTGCTGTCGGCCTTGGCCAGTTCGACCAGCTTGGCCCGGTATTCCAGCCGCCACGGCGGCAGCTTGGGCCAACGCTTGAGGTCGGCGAAGTGCTGCGCTTCGTGGCCGAGGAAGCTGACCTTGAAGTCTTCGCCCTGCAGATCGCCGTAGGCTTCGCGCACCGCGTACAGCCCTTCGGGCTTGGCCCAGCCGGCCGCGCCGGTGGCGCCGCAAGCGGCGTAGTGGCTCCAGCCGCGGCTGATCCAGGCGTCCATCACGAACACCTTGACCGGCTGCTCGACCCCGCCCGGCAGCTCGACCGTGTAGTCGCGCACCTCCTGCCCGCCCCACAGGAACAGGTCGTACAGCGGCGGCGTGCGGCCTTGCAGCGGATGCAAGCCGCTCTCGCGCAGGCGCGCGTCGATCTTGGCGTAGAGCGCTTCGAAGGCCTCGTCGCCCTCGCCCGGCGGCGGCTCGCCGATCGCCGCGGCGAGGTCGTTCTTGAGCGCGCGGTCGAGCTCGGCGCGGCGCTGCGGCTCGCGCACCGCGTGCCACCAGTAGCGCTGGTAGATGTCCAGCACCTTGGCCGCGAACGCGTCCTTGGGCGCGCCCACCGTCGGCGGCGGCGCCTTGCGCTCGTGGCGTTCGAGCATGCACTGGCGGAAGGCCGCGTCCTTGCCGTCGAACTGCTCGGCCGGCGCGGCCTTGAGCGCGTCCAGCGCCTCGGGCGCCTGCGCGCGCAGCACCGCGCCGAGCGCGCGGCTGACCGCGTCGGCGGCCTGCGGGCCGCTGCCCGGCGACAGCGGCGCGGCGGTGGCGCCGATCATCCAGCCGATCAACACCGGCAATGCGGCCGCCGGCAGCAGGGACAACAGCGGGGAACGATTACGCATGGGGGACTCCGGGCTCGCGCGGTGGGCTGTGGAGCCCATTAGGCGGCCAGCGCGGCCGGCGAATCTTGTACGCACTTGATGTGTCCCGCATCGGGCCGCCGCGAACCGGCGCGGCCCTGGCCGGTGGGCCGGGCGGACGCCGGCGACGCCGCTTGAGCCAGCTCGCGGCGCAATTGCAGCGGCGTGCAGCCGGCGTGGGCGACCACGATCCGGTGCAGATGGCTCTGGTCGGCGAAGCCGGCCGCAGCGGCGACTTCGGCCAGCGCCATCGGCGCGCCGAGCAGCTGCAACGCTCGGCGCCAGCGCGCCTCGCGCCGCAGCGCGCGCGGCGGCATGCCGAAACTGCGGCCGAGCGCGCGGCTGGCGTGTTCGGCCGAGACCCCGAGTTCGCGCGCCAGTTCGGCGATCTCGCGCTCGTCCTGCGCCATCCGCCGCAGCAGTTCGCCCTGCCAGTCCGGCAGCGCGGCGGCGGCCTGCGGCGCGGCGCAGGCCAGCAGTTCGCCCAGCCGCTGCGGCGCGCGTTCGAACACTTCGCGCGCCTCGCGCAGGTCGTGCACGCGCCAGGCGCGCGCGGCGAAGCCGGCGTCGGCGATCACCCCCGGAGTCAGGCTCGCGCTCAGTTCCAGGTTGATCGCGCTGGCGCCGCTGCGGCCGAAGCGGTCGCCGTGGGCGTGGAACGGCGGGTGCAGCACCAGCGTCCCCGGCGCGCACGGCAGCGGGCCGTCGAGGCTGGATTCGGTGTAGTCGCCGTCCAGCACCAGCGCCGCGTAAGCCTCGCGGTGGCGATGGGTGGCCAGCGCCGCGTTGCGTTCGTGGCGGGTGCGGTAGGCCTCGCTCATGGGCGCGGCGCGGCGCCCGCGCGGCCGCGCTCGAGGTAGTCGGCCAGGCCGCCCAGTTGCAGGCCCTGGACCTTGTCGACCACCGGCGCGAACTTGGACAGGTCGTCGGGCGTGTAGCCGCCGGCGCGGTAGAACAGGACGATGCGGGTGCCGCCGTCCTTGGCCGGGCTGAGCCGGAATTCCATCGCCCCGCTCAGGCCCATGCCTTGCAGCGGGCCGAGCCCGCCGAGCAGGCGCAGGGTCTTGCCCGGGTCGACGAAGCTCACCGTCATGTGCGCCGCCTGGCGCCGGCCGTCTTCGCTGCGCTCGCAGAAGCAGCCGCCGGCGCGTGCGTCGATCGACAGGCGCGAGTCGCGGCCCCACCAGGTGTGGTCCTTCGGCCACCAACGGTCGACATCGCCGGTCAGCGCCTTCCACGCCGTGGCGGCGTCGACCGCGACGGTGCGTTCGTTTTCGACCGTGAAACCGTTGGCGGCGGCGTCCTTCACCGCCGCGGCGGCGGGCGCGGAGACGCCGGCGGCGAGGCCGATCGCGATCAGGGCAAGGCGGACGGTGCGCATCGGCTGGCTCCCGCGCCGCGCCTGCGGCGCCGATGGGCGAATTAGGAACCGTGCGCGCGGCGGCGGCAATGGCCGGAAGTTGGGATGGCGTGCGGCGCGGCGCGGTTCGCAGGCGCAGACGCGGCGGGGTGTGCGGCGCGCCGGCCCGGAACGGTCCGCGATGGCTGCGAACGCGCGGGCATCGGGCCGGCCCGATGCACGTTCGCACCGAGCCCGCCGCGTCGGGGCGGCGAGCCCCGACTCATCCGATCGGCCGCGACAACCGCCGCGGCCGTCGCCTCAGCCGTCCAGTTCGGCCCAGCGCGCGTACGCGTGGTCGAGCTCGGCCTGGGTCTTGGCCAGCTCGGCGTTGTGGGCGTTGATCGCCGCGCTGTCACGCTGGTAGAACGCCGGCTGGTTCATCTGCTCGGTCAGCTCGGCCAGGCGCGTTTCCAGCGTTTCGATCCGCGCCGGCAACTGTTCCAGCTCGCGCGCGTCCTTGTAGCTCAGCTTGCGCTTGGCCGCCGCGGGCTCGGGCGCCGCCGCCGGCGCCGCGACGGTCGCCGCCGCCGGTTTGGCCATCGCCGCGGCCGTGGACTTGGCCGGCGCGAACGCGGCCGGACGCTGGCGCAGCCAGTCGCTGTAGCCGCCGACGTATTCGCCGACCTCGCCCTCGCCTTCCATCACCAGGGTCGAGGTGACCACGTTGTCGAGGAAGTCGCGGTCGTGGCTGACCAGCAGCAGCGTGCCCGGGTAATCGCCGAGCAGCTCTTCCAGCAGCTCCAGGGTTTCCACGTCCAGGTCGTTGGTCGGTTCGTCCATCACCAGCAGGTTCGACGGCTGGGCGAACAGCTTGGCCAGCAGCAGACGGTTGCGCTCGCCGCCGGACAGGCGGGTGATCGGCGCGCGCGCGCGTTCCGGGGTGAACAGGAAATCCTGCAGGTAGCCGATGATGTGCTTGCTCTTGCCGCCGACCTCGACGTACTCGCGGCCCTCGGCGACGTTCTCGATCGCGTTCCAGTCCTCGCGCAGGGTCGCGCGGTACTGGTCGAAATAGGCGATCTGCAGATTGCTGCCCAGGCGCATTTCGCCGGCCTTGGGCGCCAGTTCGCCCAGCAGCACCTTCAGCAGCGTGGTCTTGCCGCTGCCGTTGGGGCCGATCAGGCCGATGCGGTCGCCGCGGAACACGGTGCTGGAGAAATCGCGCAGCATCGGCCGGCCGCCGTAGTCGAACAGCACGTCCTTGGCCTCGATCACCTTGCGCCCGGACTGCTCGGACTGGGCGAACTCCATGCGCACATTGCCGACCGTGTCGCGGCGCACGGCGCGCTCGTTGCGCATCGCCTTGAGCCGGCGCACGCGGCCTTCGTCGCGGGTGCGGCGGGCCTTGATGCCCTGGCGGATCCACACCTCTTCCTGCGCCAGCAGCTTGTCGAAGCGGGCGTTTTCCTGCGCCTCGGCGTTCAAACGCTCCTCGCGGCGGCGCAGGTAGTTGTCCCAGTCGCCGGGCCAGCTGGTGACGCGGCCGCGGTCGATCTCGACGATGCGGGTGGCCAGCGCGCGCAGGAAGCGGCGGTCGTGGGTGACGAACAGCAGCGCGCCGCTCCAGGACTTGAGGAACTGTTCGAGCCAGTCGATGGCTTCGATGTCGAGGTGGTTGGTCGGTTCGTCCAGCAACAGCAGGTCGGGCGCCGACACCAGCGCGCGCGCCAGCAGCACCCGCCGCTTCATGCCGCCGGACAGGCCGGCGAACTCGGCCTCGCCGTCCAGGCCGAGCCGGGTCAGGGTTTCTTCGACGCGCTGGTCCAGGCCCCAGCCTTGCGCGTCCTCGATCTTGGTCTGGACCTTGGCCACCGCGTCGGCGTCGTAGTGCTCGGCGTGGCTGAGGTGGTGGAATTCGGCCAGCCAGTGGCCGAGCTCGCCGAGGCCGTCGGCGACCACGTCGAACACGCTGCCGGCGGCGCCCGGCGGGACTTCCTGCTCCAGGCGGGCGACGCGCACGCCGCCCTCGCGGCGGATCTCGCCGTCGTCGGGCACCAGTTCGCCGGCGAGCAGTTTCATGAGGGTGGACTTGCCCGCGCCGTTGCGGCCGATCAGGGCGATGCGTTCGCCCGGTTCGATGGCCAATTCGACGTTTTCGAGCAGCAGCGGGCCGCCGACGCTGTAGTCGGCGTTCTGTACGGTGATCAAAGGCATGCGCGCATTCTAGCCGGCGCGGCGGCCGCGCGCGCCGTCCGCGCCGCGATCAGGTGCGCGCCAGCACCGGAAACCGGCTGTGCGGCCCGAGCCGGGACGGGTCCAGGCCGCGCAGGAACAGCCCGGCGTCGTCGTCCGGGCCGCTGGCGCGGGCCTGCGGCCACAGCCGTTCGGGGTCGAAACCGAAGCGCAGCGCCCGCACCGGGCGTTCGATCAGGCGCGGCAACGCCGCCGCCAGCGCCGCGTGCGAGGGCGCGGCGGCGACCACGTCCTCGATCTCCAGCACCCCGTCTTCTTCCCTGGCGAAAACCCAGGTGTCCGGGTCGAGTTCGAACAGCGGCGCAGCAAAGCCGTTGGCCGCGTACCAGGTGGCGACGCGGCCGTAGTCGCGGCTGGCGAAGCGCCCGCCGGTCGGCGCGGCGCGCGCGGCCAGGGCGAGAAAGCGTGCGCGCACGGCCGGATCGGCCAGATCCAGTCGCGGCGCGCGCCGCGGCGCGGGCTCGACCGCATGCGGCGCCTCGAACAAGGCCTGCGGCGCGGGCGCGAAGCCGAAGCGCGGGTAGAACGCCAGCACGCTGTCGTTGGCGAACAGCAGCGCCGGGGCGTCGCCGCACTCGGCCAGCGCCGCCTGCATCGCCCGCCGCGCCAGGCCGCGGCCGCGCCGTTCGGGCAGGCAACCGACGGCGCCGAACTGGAATGCGACGATCTCCTCGCCGCCGACGATCAAGCGCTGGCGCATCGTCGAGGCGTTGGCGACGACGCGTCCGTCCTCGAACAGGCTGTAGGCGCGATAGCCCGGAGCCCACTGGTCCCATTCGCACCAGCGGCGGAAATCGGCCTGGGAGAACACCTGCGCGACGTAATCGCAGTACGCCGGATGCAGGGCGAGGTCGGTGTGGTCGAGGATGCGCAGGGTCGGTTGCGATGACATGCCGCGATTGTGCGCCGCCCGCTGTCCGCCATGCGTTTCGTTTTGTATCGCAGCACCCCTGTAGGAGCGGCGCGAGCCGCGACCGCGACAACGCAACTACGCCGACACTTGCGCAATGGTTGCGTTGTCGCAGTCGCGGCTCGCGCCGCTCCTACAGGGAAATGACGCGGTTACGAGCTGCAGGAAAGCATCGAACAGCCGGCCCGCTCGCGCGCCCAGTCCGGGCGCTTGGCGGCGAACGCTTCGCGGCCGGGCTGGTCGTGGTAAGGCCGGCGCATCACGTCCAGCAATTCATGCACGCCGGCCAGATCGCCCTGCTCGGCGCGGTCGATGGCCTGCTGCGCCAGATAGTTGCGCAGCACGTAGCGCGGGTTGGCCGCGTCCATGCGCGCTTCGCGCTCGTCCGCGGGCGAGCCGTCCTCGCGCGCCCGCGCGGCGTAACGCGCCAGCCAGTCGCGCAGCGCCGGCTCGGCCGCGGCGGCGCGCTCCGGGTCGTACGCGGCCTCGGCCAGCGGCGCCGGGTCGGGACGTTCGACACGCACGTCGATATCGGCCAGCGCGCGGAAGAAGATCGTCATGTCGATCTCGTTGGCCTGCAGCCAGCCGCGCAGTTCCTGCATCAGCGCCACGTCGCCGTCGCTGCAGTCGCGCAGGCCCAGCTTGCGCGCGATCGCGTCGCGCTCGGCCTGGTTGTAGGTCTCCACATAGCGCCGCAGCCCGTCCTGCAAGGCCTCCGTCGCGATCAGCGGCGACAGCGCGCCGGCCAGCTGGCTCAGGTTCCAGTACGCCACCTGCGGCTGTTGGCCGTAGCGGTAGCGGCGGCGGCCGGCGTCGGTGGTGTTCGGGGTCCAGTCCGGGTCGTAGTTGTCGATCCAGCCGTACGGGCCGTAATCGATGGTCAGACCGAGGATCGACAGGTTGTCGGTGTTCATCACCCCGTGCACGAAGCCGACCCGCATCCAGTGCGCCATCAGCGTCGCGGTGCGCTGCGCCACGTCGCCGAACCACTGCGCGTAGGCGTTTTCGCCGGCGTCGGCCAGGTGCGGGAAATCGCGGCGGATGCAGAAATCCAGCAAGGCCTTCAGCAACGCGGTGTCGCCGCGCGAGGCCGGCAGCTCGAAGTTGCCGAAGCGGATGAACGACGGCGCCGCGCGGCAGACGATCGCGCCGGGCTCGGCCTGCGGGTGGCCGTCGTAGAACATGTCGCGGACCACGCTGTCGCCGGTGCCGACCAGGCTCAGCGCGCGCGTGGTCGGCACGCCGAGGTGGTGCATGGCTTCGCTGCACAGGAATTCGCGGATCGAGGAACGCAACACCGCGCGGCCGTCGGCGCTGCGCGAGTACGGCGTCGGCCCGGCGCCCTTGAGCTGCAGTTCCCAGCGCCGGCCGTCGTCGGCGACGACCTCGCCCAGCGAAATCGCGCGCCCGTCGCCGAGCTGGCCGGCCCAGGCGCCGAACTGATGGCCGCCGTAGTTGGCCGCATACGGCTGCATGCCCGGCAACAGCGCATTGCCGCCGAACGCCTCGGCGAACGCGGGGCTGGCGACCTCGGCCTCGCTGAAGCCCAGCGCCGCGGCCATTTCGGCCGAATGCGCGAGCAAGCGCGGCGCCGCCACCGGCGTGGGATCGACCCGCGAATACAGCGCGCCGTGGACCTGGCGCACGCCCGGCGCGGCGTCCGGATCGCCCGGCAGGTCGCGGACGAAGGCGTTGTCGAAGCGCAGAGCGTGCATGGGCGGGGGCGGGTTTGGAGGTGGGAAGGAGATGGGTGCCGGCGATGGCGAACCCAAGCCGTGGCATGGAGCGTTGCGAAGGCGGAGTCGGAGGCAGATGGGCTTCGCGGCGTTTCCGCCAGACCGTCATCCCGGCGAACGCGGGGATCCAGAGACTTCAGAGTCATGCCTCGATGGAGCCCTGGATGCCCGCTTTCGCGGGCATGACGATAGGTAGGTTTCGTCGCGCCCTTTCCAGCCCGTCATCCCGCGAAGGCGGGGATCCAGAGACTTCAGAGTCATGCCTGGGTGAAGCCCTGGATGCCCGCCTTCGCGGGCATGCCGATAGGCGGGTGTAGCGGCAACCGGGTTTCGCCGCCCCGCTCCAAGCCGTCATCCCCGCGAAGACGGGGATCCAGAGACTTCAGAGTCATG
>NZ_FNOG01000003.1:0-159725 GCF_900106525.1 Lysobacter enzymogenes | reverse complement strand
CAGAGACTTCAGAGTCATGCCTCGATGGAGCCCTGGATGCCCGCCTTCGCGGGCATGACGATAGGTAGGTGTCGCGGCAAGTAGGTTCCGCCGCACCTCTCCACGTCGTCATCCCCGCGTAGGCGGGGATCCAGAGACTTCAGCGTCATCCGACCAGAAGGCTCACCCCGCCCGACAATCGCCTGCCCCGCCCCACTCAACTCAACAACGAATACGGCCCACCCTTCTCCAGCGCCCGCTGGTACGCCGGCCGCGCGCGGATGCGCTCGACGAAGGCCTGCATGCGCGGCCGCTCGCCGCTGGCGCGCGCGGTCGCGGCCTCGACCGGGAAGCTCATCTGGATGTCGGCCGCAGTGAAGCGATCGCCGGCGAACCACTCGCGCTGGCCCAGCTCGCTTTCGATATAGCCCAGATGCAGCGCCAGCTGCGGCCCGACGAAGGCGCGCATGGCCTTGTCGGCGATCCCGCGCGCCACCGGCTTGGCGAAGAACGGCATCGGCGCCGAGCGGATCCGCGCGAACACCAGGCTCAGCAGCAGCGGCGGCATCGCCGAGCCCTCGGCGTAATGCATCCAGTAGCGGTAACGGCGGCGCTCCTCGCCGTCCAGCGGCTGCGGCGCCGGCGAAACCGTGTGGCCGCTGTCGTAGCGCTCGCACAAGGTCTCGATGATCGCCGCCGACTCGGCCAGCACCTGACCGTCCAGCTCCACCACCGGCGACTTGCCCAGGGGATGGATCGCGCGCAGCTCCGGCGGCGCCAGCATCGTCTTGGGATCGCGCTGGTAGCGGATCACCTCGTAAGGCAGTTCCAGCTCCTCCAGCAGCCACAGCACGCGCTGGGAGCGGGAATTGTTGAGGTGGTGGACCTTGATCATGGCCGGCGATGTCGGTGGGGGCGATACCGCATGGTAACGGGCGCGGACGCCGCCGCCATGACGCCGGCGCGCCGCGGCCGCACAATGTCGCCATGACCGATACCCCCGCCGAACCGCAGATCTGGGTCGACGCCGACGCCTGCCCCGTCGTGATCAAGGACATCCTGTTCCGCGCCGCCGAGCGCGCGCGGATTCCGCTGACCCTGGTCGCCAACCAGTGGATACGCACGCCACCGTCGCGCTGGATCCGCGCGATCCAGGTGCCGGCGGGGCTGGACGTGGCCGACGACGCGATCGTGCAGCGGTTGGCCGCGGGCGATCTGGTGGTGACCCAGGACATTCCGCTGGCCTCGCTGGCGCTGGCCAAGGGCGCGGTCGCGCTCAATCCGCGCGGCGATCTGTACACCCGCGACAACATCGCCGAGCGCTTGTCGATCCGCAATTTCATGGACGAGCTGCGCGGCGCCGGGGTCCAGACCGGCGGCCCGCCGGCGCTGCACGCGCGCGACCGGCAGGCGTTCGCGGCGCAGCTGGACCGATGGCTGGCGCGGCGGCCGCGTCCGGCGTCGTCGCCGGATCCGGCCGATAAGTCCTAGCGAAGCGGCGGCGCCCGCGGCGAAGTTTCGCGCGAAGCGCCCGCACCGCGCGCCGTCCGCCGGCTTCGTCGCAGGCCGCTTCGACAGCGGCCGCCCACGCACATACCCGTTACGAAGCGAACCCTCCCCCCGCCTCAGCCCTTGCGCGCCGCCACCAGCCGCGCGCTAGCCGCCACCGCCACCAAGCCCGCGCCCAACACACCGAACGCCACCGGCAGGCTGCTGATCTTGGCGATCCAGCCGATCCCGGCCGGACCGATCAGGATGCCGGCGTAACCGAGCGTGCTCACCGCCGAAATCGCCGCGCCCGCCGGCATGACCTTCTGGCTGCCGGCGGCGGTGAACAGGATCGGCACGATGTTGGAGCAGCCCAGGCCGATCAAGGCGAAGCCGAGCAAGGTGGTGCCGACCCAAGGCAAGGCCGCGGCGAGCGCGAAACCGGCCGCCGCGCAGGCGCCGCCCAGCGCCAGCACCGGGCGCGGGCCGAAGCGCTGCACGATGCGGTCGCCGTTGAAGCGGCCGACGGTCATCGCCAGCGCGAACACCGCATAGCCCAGGCCGCCGGCGCTGGCCTCGACGCCGCGCTGCGAGACCAGCAGCAGCGCGCTCCAGTCCAGCATCGCGCCTTCGGCCAGGAACACCATGAAACACAGCGCGCCGACCAGGATCACGATGCCGTGCGGCAACACGAACATCGAACCGCCGTGGCCGTCGTCGCCGTAGCGCAGCAGGCCGCGGCTGCCGGCCAGCATCAGCAGCGCCAGCAGCACCGCCGCGCTCAATGCGGCGACCAGCGGCGTCGCCTGCAGCCACAGCAAGGCGCTGGCCAGGGCCGCGCCGGCGATGCCGCCGACGCTGAAAAAGCCGTGAAAACCGGACATCAGCGCGCGCCCGCTGGCTTTCTCGACGATCACCGCCTGGATGTTGATCGCCACATCGACCGCGCCGATCGCCGCGCCGAACGCGAACAGCGCCAGCGCCATGCCGGGCACGGTGTCCAGGTGCGCGAGCAGCGGCAGGGTCGCGGCGACCGCGGCGCTGGCCAGCAGGATCACCTTGCGGCAGCCGATGCGCGCAGTCAGCGCACCGGTCAGCGGCATCGTGGTCATCGAGCCGGCGCCCAGCGCCAGCAACAAGAGCCCGAGCGTGCCCTCGTCGACGCCGGTGCGGGCCTTCGCGTAAGGCACCAGCGGCGCCCACGCGGCCATCGCCAGGCCGGCGATGAAGAAGGCGATGCGGGTCGACAGGCGTTCCAGCGCGCCGATGGGTTCGGCGCGGGCGGCGGCGGGTTGCGGATCGCTCATTGAGGTCTCTTCGGGGGTCGAAATTCGGGGTGGGTTTGCGGCGAGCGGGAAAAAGCGTCGGGCCTGAAGGCCCTCCCACAACAGCGAAAGCGTCGGGACTGAAGCCCGCCTGCCACAGCGAAAACGCTGGGCTTGAAGGCCTTCCTGCAACAGCGAGAACGCCGGGACTGCAGGCCCTGCTGCAACAGCGAAAGCGTCGGGACTGAAGTCCCTCCCACGGTGGAGGGGTGCAGCCGAAGCTGCCGTGGGAGGAACTTCAGTCCCGACGCTTTGCGCTGCGCTGCGGCCGGCAACGCCGACGCCGCAACGCCCGCGGGCTTACCGCATCGGCTCCGCGCGCAGCACCCGCGCGCCCTTGGCCGCGAACGCGCGCGCCTGCGCGGGGTCGCCGCCGTGTTCGATCACCAGCGCCGACACCGCCTCGGCCGCCAGCACCGTGTACGGCGCGGCGGTGCCGAACTTATCGTCGGTGACCACCACCGCCACCGCGCGCGCGGCGGCGGCGGCGGCCTGCTTGAACTGAGCGTCCTCGTAGTCGCGCGCGCTGATCCCGGCCTCGTGGTCGGCGCCGCACACGCCGAGGAAGTACCAGTCGCTGCGGATCGCCTCGACCTCGCGCAGCGCGCCGGCGCCGAGCGCGGCGCCGATGCGCGGCTCGATCCGGCCGCCGATCGCGATCAGCTCCAGGTCTTCGCGCGGCGCCAGCAGCGCGGCGATGGCCGGCGCGTTGGTCGCCACGGTCAGGCCGTAGTCGGCCGGCAGCGCCTGGGCGATGGCGATGTTGGTCGAGCCGGCATCGAGGAACAGCACCTGGCCGCGCTCGATCAGCGCGACCGCGGCGTGCGCCAGCGCCGCCTTGCGGCCCGGCGCCTGGGTCTGGCGCTGGGCCAGGGTGCCGCGGTCCGGCGCCAGCGGCAGCGCGCCGCCGTAGACCCGCCGGCACTGCCCGGACGCGGCCATCTCGCGCAGGTCGCGGCGGATGGTGTCGTGCGAGACCTCCAGTTCGCGCGCCAGATCGACCGCAATGACCCGGCCCTGGGCCAGCAGGCGCTCCAGGATCAGGCGGTGGCGTTGCTGCGGCAGCAGTTCCTCGAGGGACATCGGGGCTCCGGATCGTTCACGATTCGACTCAATCGTGCACAAACGTGCAAACGCGTGCAAGCCCCGACCGACGACCGGGCGCCATCGGGCCGATCCGGCACAGTCGCGCCGCCACCCGAACTGGCCCGGCAGAGCCCTTGTCCGCGCCCGCCCCGCGCAGCGCGTCGCACGCATCCGCGCACTTTCCCGCCAGCGCCCGCTCCAACACGCCGCCGCGCAGCCCCCGCAAGCCCGCCACAGCAGCCTCGCCGTGCCGTCGTGCGCATCCGAGCCGTAGCTCCACCCGCATCGGAGTAAACTGGTCGGTCATCCGACCGGCACTGCCGGCGCTGCTAGAGCCTCGACATGAGCGCCGACACCCCCACCGACGCCCCCTCCCCCAAGTTCACCGACCTCGCCCTGTCCGAGCCGCTGCTGCGCGCGCTGGCCGACGTCGGCTACGAATCGCCCTCGCCGATCCAGGCCGCCACCATCCCGCCGCTGCTGCAAGGCCGCGACGTGCTCGGCCAGGCCCAGACCGGCACCGGCAAGACCGCCGCGTTCGCGCTGCCGATCCTGGCCAACATCGACCCGGCCCAGGCCCGGCCGCAGGCGCTGGTGCTGGCGCCCACGCGCGAACTGGCGATCCAGGTCGCCGAGGCGTTCCAGAAGTACGCCACCCACCTGCCCGGCTTCCACGTGCTGCCGATCTACGGCGGCCAGAGCTATTACCCGCAGCTGCAGGCGCTCAAGCGCGGCGTGCAGGTCGTGGTCGGCACGCCCGGCCGCGTCATCGACCATCTCGAGCGCGGCTCGCTCGACCTGTCGCAGCTGCGCTGCCTGGTGCTCGACGAAGCCGACGAAATGCTGCGCATGGGCTTCATCGACGACGTCGAGAACGTCCTCAAGAAGACCCCGGAATCGCGCCAGGTGGCGCTGTTCTCGGCGACCATGCCGACCCAGATCAAGCGCATCGCCCAGACCTATCTGAAGGATCCGGTCGAGATCGCGATCAAGTCGACCACCACCACCTCGGCCAACATCCGCCAGCGCTACTGGTCGGTCAGCGGCGTGCACAAGCTCGACGCGCTGACCCGCATCCTGGAGGCCGAAACCTTCGATGCGATGATCGTGTTCTCGCGCACCAAGCTGGGCACCGAGGAACTGGCCGAGAAGCTGATGGCGCGCGGCATTTCGGCCGCGGCGATCAACGGCGACGTGCAGCAGCAGCAGCGCGAGAAGACCATCCAGAATCTCAAGGACGGCAAGATCGACGTGCTGGTCGCCACCGACGTGGCCGCGCGCGGCCTCGACGTGGACCGCATCAGCCACGTGCTGAACTACGACATCCCCTACGACACCGAGAGCTACGTCCACCGCATCGGCCGCACCGGCCGCGCCGGGCGCAAGGGCGAGGCGATCTTGTTCGTGACCCCGCGCGAGCGCGGCATGCTGCGCGCGATCGAGCGCGCCACCCGCCAGCCGATCGAGCCGATGGAGCTGCCGAGCGTGGAGACGGTCAACGAGCAGCGCGTTTCGCGCTTCCTCGGCCGCATCAGCGAGGCGCTGGAAAGCGACGATCTGGGCCTGTTCCGCGACCTGGTCGAGCGCTACGAGCGCGAAAAGAACGTGCCGGCGGTGGAGATCGCCGCGGCGCTGGCCAAGCTGGTGCAGGGCGAAAACCCGCTGCTGCTGACTCCGCCGCCGGCGGCACCCAAGTACGCCCGCGAAGAGCGCGACGGCCCGCGCGAGCACCGCGGCCAGGCCACGCGCAAGTTCATCGAGCGCGACAACGCGTCCAACTCGGGCGCGCATCGTCGCGACGACAACCGCCGCGAAGCGCCGCGCTTCGAGCCGCGGCCGCCGCGCGAAGAGCGTCCGGCGAACCGCCACGAGGATCGCCAGTACACTCCGCCGGGCGCGGCGCGTCCGCCGGTCAACCGCGCCGAGTCGTTCTTCGACGACGACGCACCGGCGCCGCGCGCCCCGCGCAGCGAACGCGCGCCGGCGCGCGAGGGCGACGTGGGCATGGAGACCTTCCGCATCGAAGTCGGCCACAGCCACGGCGTGCAGCCGGGCAACATCGTCGGCGCCATCGCCAACGAGGCCGATCTGGAAAGCCGCTACATCGGCCGCATCGACATCCGCGACGAGTACACCCTGGTCGACCTGCCCGAGGGCATGCCGCGCGAGCTGATGGAGCATCTGAAGAAGGTGCGCGTGGCCGGCCAGCCGCTGCGCATCCAGCGCGCCGGGCCGGGCGATGCCGAAGGCGGGCGTGGCGGCCGCGGGGCCGGCCGTCCTCCGAGCGGTCCGCGCGGGCCCAAGCCGCACGGCGGCGGTCCGCGCAAGCCGTTCAAGCCGCGCGGGCCGCGCTGAGGTTTGCCCTCACCCCAACCCCTCTCCCGCACGCGGGAGAGGGACTTAGAGCCGCAGCGTCGCTCGCTATTCCTTCTCCCGCTCGCGGGAGAAGGTGGTCCGAAGGACCGGATGAGGGCGCCCGCCCGCGCAACACCCGGCCAGTCCGTTACCCGGCCCGAACGCACCGCGTTCGGGCGTTCGACGCCGCGCGAGCCGACGGCTCGATGAGCCCCTCGCACAAAAACCAGAAAGTCATAAGCCGCAACGCCCCACAGCGCCGCGCGCTTTGGCATAGTCGCAGGCGTAAGCCGCCGCTACGCCGCTCATGTCCCGCATCCTGGTCTTCCAACACGTCGCCGCCGAACCGCTCGGCACCCTCGATCCGCTGATCCGCCGCCGCGGCCATCGCATCCGTTTCGTCAATTTCGACCGCGACCCCGGCGCCGAGCCCAATGTCGAGCGCTATCGCGGCCTGGTCGTGCTCGGCGGCCCGATGAACGTCGAAGACCGCGCCGAACGCGCGCACCTGAGCACCGAACTGCGCGCGATCGAGGCCATGCTCGAACAAGGCAAGCCGGTGCTCGGCATCTGTCTGGGCGCGCAGTTGCTCGCGCACGTGCTCGGCGCGCCGGTGCGCAAGCACCACGTGCCCGAGATCGGCTGGTATCCGCTGCACAGCACCGACGCCGGCCGCGACGACCCGGTGCTGGCGCCGCTGGCCGGCGCCGCGCCGGTGTTCCAGTGGCACCGCTACAGCTTCGAGATCCCGCACGGCGCCCATCACCTGGCCCGCACCGACACCTGCGAGCAGCAGGCCTTCCGCTGGGGCGACAACGCCTACGGCTTCCAGTTCCACCTGGAAATGGACGTGCCGCTGATCGAACGCTGGCTGGCCAATCCCGTCTACCGCGCGGAACTGGCCGAACTGGGCCACGGCACCAGCGAGGAGGCCATCCGCGCGCTGACCGCGCAGCACATCGCCGGCATGCAGCGGCGCGCCGACGCGGTGTTCAACAACTTCCTCGATCTGATCGGGCGGCCGCAGCGGCGCTATACGCTGCCTTCGCGCGAGTGGGTGTGAGGGGGTTGCGGGTGGTCGCGGTGGCGCGGTTCTGGTCGAAGGTTTCGTCGTAGTCGCGGTGTCGCGGTCGCGGCTTGCGCCGCTCCTACAGTCGCAAACGAAACCGGCCGAAGCCCCTGTAGGAGCGGCGCAAGCCGCGACCGCGAACCCGCAACCACGCCGAAACCGGCAACGCGCCCGCGAACCCGCCCAGGCCGCCGCTACAACGCCAGCCCGCTCTCGAACCAACGCTCGCGCCCATCCAGCGGATCGACGAAGCGCAGCGACTGCGCCAGCAACTTCAGCGGCTGCGCGAAGTCCTCTTCCGCCTGCGGCTGCAACGGATAAAAACGATCGCCCAGGATCGGCGCGCCGAGCGCGGCCATGTGCACGCGCAGTTGGTGTTTGCGGCCGGTGATCGGCTGCAACGCGTAAGTCCAAACCTCTTCCTGGCGCGCGACGACCTCGATGTTGGTCTCGCTGTTGGCCTCGCCCGCGACCTCGCGCATCAGGAAGAACGGCTCGCCGGCTTCGATGCGCGAACGCCTTACCTGCGGAAACGCCAACGCGGGCAGCGGCGGCGCCAGCGCCAGATAGCGCTTGCCGATGCGGCGCTCGCGGAACAGCGCCTGGTAGGCGCCGCGGCTGGCGCGCTCGCGCGAGAACAGCACCAGCCCGGCGGTGGCCGCGTCCAGGCGATGCAGCGGCGCCAGCGCCGGCTCGCCGAAACGGCGCTGCAGCCGTCCCAGCAAGGTCTCGGCGACGAAGCGGCCGGCCGGCGCGACGGGGAGGAAATGCGGTTTATCGACCACCAGCAGGCGCTCGTCGGCATGGACGATGCGCTCGGCGAACGGGATCTGCGGCTCGCGCTCGACTTCGCGGAAATACAGGATCTCCAGCCCGGCCCGGTACGGCGCATCGGCGCGCAGCGGTTGCGCGTCGCGCGCATCGAGCACGCGGCCGCGCTCGAAGCGCTCGCGCCAGCGCTCGCGGCCGATCGCCGGAAAGCGCGCGCACACGCCATCGAGCAGGCTCGTCCACGGCCCGGGCGGCAATTGCAGGCGGCTGGGCGGGACAGCATCGATCGGCGTGCGCGCGGACGGGTCCGCCGCGTCGAACGGACCTCGGTCGAACCTCGCATCCGGCGGAAGAATCGGCATGCGACCATCATCGCTCAGTTCGCCCGCCCACACTGCTGCGCGGGCACAACCACCGTGGCGACCCGCCCGAGACGATCACGCCCGCACCGATGACGACCCCGAACGCCGCGCCCGCCGACCGTCCCGCCGAACAGCGCCTGGATCTGATCGATGCCCTGCGCGGCTTCGCCCTGGCCGGCGTGCTGCTGTCGAACCTGCGCGATTTCAGCCTCTACACCCTGATCGAAGCCGACGCGCCGGCGCTATGGCCGGGCGAGCGCTGGCTGCAGATGGCGCTGGCGGCGCTGCTCGACGCCAAGGCCATGACCGTGTTCGCGCTGCTGTTCGGGGTCGGCTTCGCGCTGCAGCTCGAACGCGCCGACACCGGCAACGCCGACGACAGCCGCGCCGCGCGCCGCCGCTACGCCTGGCGGCTGTGCCTGCTGCTCGGCTTCGGCCTGCTGCACGCGGCGTTCTGGTACGGCGACATCCTGCGTTACTACGCCGTGCTCGGCCTGTTGCTGCTGCCGCTGGCGCGCTGGCGGCCGGCGACGCTGGCCGCGCTGGGCGTGCTGGTGGCGGTGTTCGCCAGCGCCGCGCTGCAGCCGTGGATGAAGCCGTGGACCGCGCAGTTCGCGCCCGCCGCGCAGGCCGCGGCCGAGGCGCGCGCCGCATTCGCCGCGCCGTCGTGGACGACGATGCTGGCCGGCAACCGCGACTACGACCTGTGGGTGCACGCCACCGCCTGGAGCCTGCCATTGTTCACTCTCGGCCGGCTGCTGCTGGGCATGGCGATCGGCCGCGCCGGCTGGCTGCAGCGGCCGCAGCAGCACCTGCGCGCGTGGCGCCGGCTGCTGGCCTGGACCCTGCCGCCGGGGTTGATCCTGGCGGTGTATTTCCTGTTCCGCGACTTTGGCGGCCTTGGCCCGGAGCTGCTGGGCCTGCAAGGCGGCGCCGCGCGCGCGCTGAGCCGGCTGCTGCGCAATCTGGCCTATCTGTCGCTCGGCCTGGGCTATGTCGCCGCGTTCGTGTTGCTGTTCCAGCAGCCGCGCGCGCGCCGCTGGCTGGCCTGGCTGGCGCCGGTGGGGCGCATGGCGCTGAGCAATTACCTGGCCCAGACCGTGTTCGGCCTGACCTTGTTCTACGGCATCGGCCTGGGCCTGGGGCCGCGCTACGGGCTGATCGGCGTGCTGGCCGCGTTCGCGCTGGTGTTCGCCGCGCAGACCGCGCTGAGCCACTGGTGGCTGCGGCGCTTCCGCTACGGCCCGCTGGAATGGCTGTGGCGCTGCCTGACCTACCGCCGTGCGCTGCCGCTGCGGCGCGCGCCCGGGCCCGCACCGGGCGCGGCCTGAAGCGCAACCGGCCGGCGCCGGCCGCGCGCAGGTAGAATGCGCGCTGTTTTCACGCAGGCTGCGCCCATGGCGACCAACGCCACCATCGTCAAAATCGAACTGCAAATCAGCGACATGGACCGGCATTACTACGCCAGTCACGCGCTGACCCTGGCCCAGCACCCGTCGGAAACGCCGCAACGGCTGATGGTGCGCACCCTCGCCTTCGCCCTGCACGCGCACGAGCGGCTCGAATTCGGCCCCGGGCTGAGCTCGGAAGGCGAGGAACCGGAAATCGCCTTGCGCGACTACACCGGCGACATCGAACTGTGGATCGACGTCGGCCAGCCCGACGAATCGCGCATCCGCAAGGCCTGCGGGCGTTCGCGCCAGGTGGTGGTGGTCAACTACGGCGGCAACGCCGCGGACGTGTGGTGGGACAAGAACGCCAATGCGCTGCAGCGGCTCAAGAACCTCAGCGTGATCGACATCGACAGCGCCTCGGTCGAGGCGATGGCGGCGCTGGTGGAGCGCAGCTTCCGCCTGGATTGCCAGATCCAGGACGGCGAAGTCGCGCTGACCACCGACAAGGCCAGCCTCGCCCTGATTCCGCGCCGGCGCCTGGACGCCGCCGCGCGGGCGGCCTGAGTGGCCGAGCGTTTCGACGCGCTGATCGTCGGCGCCGGCGCCGCCGGCCTGATGTGCGCGCTGACCGCCGGCCGTCGCGGCCGCCGCGTGCTGCTGATCGAGCACGCCAACAAGGTCGGCAAGAAGATCCTGATGTCCGGCGGCGGCCGCTGCAATTTCACCAACACCGGCGCCGCGCCGGCCAATTACCTGTCGGCCAACCCGCATTTCTGCAAATCCGCGCTGGCGCGCTACTCGCCGTGGGATTTCATCGCCCTGGTCGACAAGCACCGCATCGCCTATCACGAGAAAGAACTCGGCCAGCTGTTCTGCGACATCTCGTCCAAGCTGATCGTGAAGATGCTGGTGGACGAATGCCTGGCCGCCGGCGTGCGCATCGAGACCGATTGCTCGATCGAACGCATCGCCCACGGCGATAGCGACGGCGGCGATTTCCGCGTGCACACCGCGCGCGGCGCGTTCGCCGCGCCGTCGCTGGTGATCGCCAGCGGCGGCCTGTCGATCCCGAGCATGGGCGCGAGCGGGTTCGGCTACGAAGTCGCCCGGCGCTTCGGCCACGAGCTGCTGCCGACCCGCGCCGGCCTGGTGCCGCTGACGCTCAGCGGCAAGCACCAGGAGCGGCTGGCCGACCTCAGCGGCGTATCGCTGCCGGTGACGGCCAGCTGCAACGGCCGCGAGTTCAGCAACCAGATGCTGATCACCCATCGCGGCGTCAGCGGCCCGTCGATCCTGCAGATTTCCTCGTACTGGCAGCCCGGCGACGACCTGCGCCTGGACCTGCTGCCCGGCCGCGACGCGCTGGACTGGCTGCAGCGGCAACAGCGCGAACGCCCCGCGGCGGAGCTCAAGACCGCGCTCGGCGAAGCGCTACCCAAGCGCTTCGCCCAACGCCTGTGCGAGCACTGGCTGAGCAACAAACCGCTCAAGCAGTACAACCTGCCGGAACTCAAGCAAGCGGCCGCGACGTTGTCGGCCTGGCCGCTGGTGGCGAGCGGCACCGAAGGCTACCGCACCGCCGAAGTGACCCTGGGCGGCGTCGACACCGACGGCGTGTCCTCCAGCACGATGCAATCCAAGCGCGTGCCCGGCCTGTACTTCATCGGCGAAGTGCTGGACGTGACCGGCTGGCTGGGCGGCTACAACTTCCAGTGGGCCTGGGCCTCGGGCAATGCGGCCGGCCTGGCGGTCTGAGCGGGTTTCCTACTGTAGGAGCGGCGCGAGCCGCGACTGCGACAACTCAACTACGACGCTACTTGCGCCGCGAGCGGATACCCCGCAGTCGCGGCTTGCGCCGCTCCTACAGGGGCTTCGGCAGGTTCGTAGTACGACTGTAGGAGCGGCGCGAGCCGCGACCAACCGAAGAGACGAACAACGCGCCCCCACCGAGGCTACCTATCTGCGAGAAGCGAGCTCTGCCGGCTCATAACTTCGGATGGCGACGCTTGCGAACGTCGCTTCGGTTAGTCGCGGCTTGCGCCGCTCCTACAGGGGGGCTTCGGGCGGATGCGCGGCGATCAGTGGGTTTCGATCGCTTCGCCGAACAGGTCGTGTTCGTCGCTGCCCATGATTTCGACGTCGACGAACTGGCCTACGCGCAGGCCGGCGCTTTCGCCGTTCTGGATCTGCACCAGGCCGTCGATCTCCGGCGCGTCGGCCATCGAGCGCGCGATCGCCAGTTCGCCGTCGATCGCGTCGACCAGGCAGCGCTGCACGCTTCCGACCTTGGCCTCGAGCTTGGCCGCGGAAATCTCCGCCTGCCGCTCCATGAAGCGCGCCAGTCGCTCTTGCTTGACCTCTTCGTCGACCGGGTCGGGCAGGTCGTTGGCCTTGGCGCCGTCGACCGGCGAATAGGCGAACGCGCCGACGCGGTCGAGCTGGGCTTCGTCGAGGAAGTCGAGCAGTTCTTCGAACTCGGCGTCGGTCTCGCCGGGGAAGCCGACGATGAAGGTGCTGCGGATGGCGATGTCCGGCGCGATCGCGCGCCAGCGCTGGATGCGCTCGAGGGTCTTGTCGACCGCGCCCGGGCGCTTCATCAGCTTGAGCACGCGCGGGCTGGCGTGCTGGAACGGGATGTCCAGGTACGGCAGCAGCTTGGGCATGCCGTTGGCGCCGTTCTCGGCCATCAGCGCGATGATTTCGTCCACGTGCGGATACGGATACACGTAGTGCAGACGGGTCCAGATGCCCAGCTCGCTCAGGCCTTCGCACAGCGCCTTCATCCGGGTCTGGTAGGCGCGGCCGCGCCATTGCCGTTCGGCGTACTTCACGTCCACGCCGTAGGCCGAGGTGTCCTGCGAGATCACCAGCAGTTCCTTGACCCCGCCCATCGCCAGCTTTTCGGCTTCGCGCAGCACGTCGTCGACCGGGCGCGAAACCAGGTCGCCACGCATCGAAGGGATGATGCAGAAGCTGCAGCGGTGATTGCAGCCTTCGGAAATCTTCAGGTAAGCGTAGTGTTTGGGCGTGAGCTTGACGCCGATGCCGTCGTCGCGGCGCGGCACCAGATCGACGAAGGGATCGTGCTTGGGCGGCAGCACCGAGTGCACCGCGCTCATCACGCTGCCGTAGTCCTGCGGGCCGCTGATCGACAGCACGTCCGGGTGCGCTTCGCGGATCAGCTCCGAGCGCTTGCCCAGGCAGCCGGTGACGATGACCTTGCCGTTCTCGGCGATCGCCTCGCCGATCGCGTCCAGCGATTCGGTCACCGCCGAGTCGATGAAGCCGCAGGTGTTGACCACGACCACGTCGGCGTCGTCGTAGCTCTGGACGATGTCGTAGCCCTCCACCCGCAACTGGGTGAGGATGCGCTCGGAGTCGACCAAGGCCTTGGGACAACCCAGGCTGACAAAACCGACTTTGGGATTAAGGGGGGCGCTGGCGGACATGCTGGCGGGAAACCTGCTCGGTGGACCTGAACGAGAATGCGCGCGCGGCGGGCCGGCGCGGGCGGTGCGAATAGACGCGAAATCCGGCGCGGGGCGCTCGGGGGCGCGAATTATAGCCTGCGGGGCTAAACTGGCAGCGAATCGGGTTCATTCGCACACGGAGCATCCCCCAATGGCTCACTGGATCGATTTGGACACCCCGGCCGGCCCGGTCCGGGCTTGGCGCGCCGACCCCGCCGGCGTGCCGCAGGGCGGCGTGGTGGTCCTGCAGGAAATCTTCGGCGTCAACGAACACATCCGCGCGGTGACCGAGCGCTTCGCCGAGGCCGGCTACGTCGCCCTGGCCCCGGCCCTGTTCGACCCGGTCGAACGCGACGTCGAGCTGGAGTACGACAAGAGCGCCTACGCCCGCGGGGTCGAACTGCGCAACGCGGTCGGCTTCGACCGCGCCAGCGACATCGTCGGCGCCGCCGCGCATCTGCTGCAGAGCGAAGGCTTGCGCACCGGCGCGGTCGGCTTCTGCTGGGGCGGGTCGCTGGCGTTCCTGGCCAACACCCGCCACGGCGTGCCGGCGGTGAGCTACTACGGCGCGCGCACCCTGCCCTTCCTCGGCGAGCCGCTGCGCGCGCCGATGCTGTTCCACTTCGGCACGCGCGACGCCAGCATCCCGGCGGAGGCGATCGAGCGCCACCGCGAAGCGCTGCCGAACGCGCCGATCCATCTCTACGACGCCGACCACGCCTTCAACCGCGACATCGGCGATCACTTCGATCCCGCCAGCGCCGCGCTGGCCTGGACCCGCACCCTGGACTTCCTCGCGGACGCGCTGAAATGAATCCCTGGCATCTGCATCCGCAACTGGCCGACGACACTCACCCGGTGGCGCAGTTCGAACTGTGCGAACTGCGGCTGATGGACGACGCCAACCATCCGTGGCTGATCCTGGTGCCGCGCGTGGACGGCGCGACCGAACTGGTCGATCTCAACGAAGCCCAGCAGCAGACCTTGACCCGCGAAATCGCCGTGGTCAGCCGCGCCCTGCAGGCCGGGTTCGCGCCGCACAAGCTCAACGTCGCCGCGCTCGGCAATCTGGTGCCGCAGTTGCATGTGCACGTGATCGCGCGCTATCGCGAAGACATCGCCTGGCCGCGGCCGGTGTGGGGCATGGCCACCGCGCAGCCGTATTCGCCCGAGGCGCTGGTGCAGCGCCTGCGCGTGCTGCAGGACGCGCTGGCGCGGTGAACGAACGCGTGCGCGAGGCCGCGGCGGCGGTGCAATTCGAAGCCCTGGCCGACGACGCCTGGCTGCTGCGCCTGGGCGAGCGCATCGACGACGCGCTCAACGCGCGCGTGCACGCGCTGGCCGCGCGAGTGCGCGCGCAGGCGCCGCTGTGGTTGCGCGACCTGGTGCCGGCCTACGCCAGCCTGGCGGTGTTTTTCGATGCGCAGGCGATCCAGGCCGAAGCGGTGCGCGCGTGGTTGCTGCGCTATTGCGAGGTGATCGAAGACGACGCGGCGGCCGAGTCCGGCGCGGGCGCGCGCACGGTCGAGATTCCGGTCGCCTACGGCGGAGAGTTCGGGCCGGACCTGGACGCGGCCGCCGCGCAACTGCAGCTGACGCCGGCGCTGTTGATCCAGCGCCACAGCGGCGGCGACTACCGCGTGGCGATGATCGGGTTCGCCCCGGGCTTTCCGTATCTGTCCGGGCTGGAACCGGCGCTGGCGCTACCGCGGCTGGCCACGCCGCGCACCCAGGTCGCCGCCGGCAGCGTCGCCATCGGCGGCGCCCAGACCGGCATCTATCCGCGCCCCGGCCCGGGCGGGTGGCGCCTGCTCGGGCGCACGCCGCTGCGCCTGTTCGACGCCGCGCGCGCCGCGCCGAGCCTGCTGCAACCCGGCGACCACGTGCGCCTGCGCGCGATCGGCGCCGACGAATTCCACGCGCTCGCCGCCGATGCGGATACTGCGTCCGCCGACGGCCCGCGCAACGCGGACGCGCCGCGATGACTCCGCAGCCGCGCCGCGACGCCTGGATCGAGGTGCTGGCGCCGGGCGCGCTGAGTTGCGTGCAAGACCTCGGCCGCGACGGCTGGCGCCACCTCGGCGTCGGCCGCGGCGGCGCGCTGGACCCGCGCTGCGCGATCCTCGCCAACGCCCTGGTCGGCAACCGCGCCGATGCCGCGGTGCTGGAACTGACCCTGCACGGCCCGACCCTGCGCCTGCATGCGCCGGCGCGGGTGGCCCTGCTCGGCGCGACCTGCCAGATGCGTTTCGACGGCCAGCCGCTGCCTGCCGCGCGGCCGCTCGATCTGCCTGCCGGCACCCTCGCCATCGGCGGCATGCGCGCCGGCGTGCGCGCGTGGCTGGCGGTGGCCGGCGGTTTCACTGTGGAGGCCGCGCTCGGCAGCCGCGCGACCGATCTGCGCGGCGGTTTCGGCGGCCTGCACGGGCGCGCGCTGCGCGCCGGCGACCGTTTGCCGCTGGGCCCGCAGCGCGCGCTCGCGCTCGATGCGCCGCGCGCGAGCGGCTGGTGGATCGACCCGGATTTCGGCCTCGACCCGCATGCCCCGATCCGCTACCGCCCGACCGAGTCCGCCGCCCTGGCCGAGGCCGCCGCGCGCTTCGGCGACAGCGGCTGGCGGGTCGATCCGGCCAGCGACCGTCAGGGCCTGCGCCTGGGCGGCGACGCGCTGGAGGGCGTGCTCGCGGCCGCCAGCGGCGTGTCCGAACCGGTCGCGCCGGGCACCATCCAACTGCCCGCCGACGGCCGTCCGATCGTGCTGCTGGCCGACGCGCAGACCGTCGGCGGCTACCCGCGCCTGGGCCACGTCATCGCCGCCGACCTGCCGCGGCTGGCGCAGGCGCAGCCCAATACGAAGTTGTATTTCCGCGCCTGCGACGAAAACGAGGCGCGCGCCGCGCGCGCCGCGGCGGCGGCCGAGCTGGCCCGGCTGCGTTGGGCCATCGTTGATCGCCTAGGCGGATCCTGAGCGCGAACGTTCGCATCGCCTTGCATCGGCGCGAGCGTCCGCACGTGCAGCGATAGCAGCGGAAATTCCCGGTATTTTTCGCCGTCCGCGCAGATAGCGCGGCGATTCGATGCACATCGATTGCATCACTTTTCCACTTAATCCTGTCGTCGGCCGACGCCGCATCGAGGATTGGATGTGCGAAACACTCAGGCGAGCGCACCGGAAAGATGCCAACCCGTAATTGCGCATCCCCCTACATGATCAAATGCCATGTCGCAGGCCGGCTTTTTTCGAAGACGCGTTATCGACAATTGCACTTGTTTGGCGTATCTCTTTGCGCAGTCGAATACTCAGCCGCGTAGTCGGGGCTAACGGAAATCCCATCGTCCTGCCGAAACCCATCCGGACATGACCCAAGAAGGCCCTTCGCTAGACCCGACCGCCGCAGCGCCGGCCCGGGATGAATTCGAGTTCCCCCAAGCCACCCTGGACTCGGTGACCCAGCTCATCGTCGCCGCCCAGAACGGCGAACCCGGCGCCTGGGACCGCGTCTACACCCTGCTCTACAAAGACCTGCACGAGGCCGCGGCGCTGCAGATCCGCCGGCGCTGGCGGCGCGGCAACAAGCGCTCGCCGACCTCGCTGATCAACCGCACCTGGCTGCGGCTGAACCAGGACAAGCTCAACCTCAACAACCGCCAACACCTGCTCGCGGTGCTGTCGCAGGCGATGCGCTACGCGCTGCTCGACGAGGTGCGCCGGCTCAAGCGGCTCAAGTACGAGGAAAGCTATCTGGCCGACAAGGCCGACCCGAACTACGAGCCGTCCTACGATCCGGACCTGGACCAGCTGCTGGCGATCGACCGCGCCCTGGAAGCGCTCAGCGCGGTCGAGCCGCGCCTGACCCAACTGGTGGAGATGCGCTACTTCGCCGGCATGAGCGATATCGAGATCGGCGAGGTACTGGGCCTGACCGACCGCACCATCCGCCGCGACTGGCGAAAGGCGCGCGCGTTCCTGGCCGCGCACCTGCGCACGCCGTCGGATCTGGACGACGAGGGCGACGCGGCCTGAGCGCGCCTTCGCACCGATCCGCCCGCCGCGCCGACCCGCGCGCATGAACGCCGCCACCGCCCGCGCCCTGAGCCTGTTCGACGAATTCGTCGAACTGCCCGCGCCGCAACGCGAGCACCGGCTCGCCGCGCTGGCTGCGGCCGAACCGGACACCCACGCCGCCCTGCTGCTACTGCTCGCCGCCGACGCCGACGAGGCGGCCGGCGTGCTCGAGCGTTCGCCGGCGCGCGTGCTCGCCGACCTGCACGAACGCGAGCGCTCATCCGTCGCCGCGCCGACACCCGCGCCGGAACCGGCGGACCTGCGCGTCGGCGCGCGCCTGGGCGCCTGGCGCATCGACCGCATCGTCGGCCGCGGCGGCATGGGCACGGTGTACGAGGCCCATCGCGACGACGGCCAGTACCAACAGCGCGTGGCGATCAAATGCCTGCGCGCGGAGCTCGACTCGCCGCTGCTGCTCGCGGCGATGCGCGAGGAGCGCAACCTGCTCGCGCGCCTGGACCATCCCGGCATCGCCGCGCTGGTCGACGGCGGCGTCGACGGCGACGGCCGGCCGTGGTTCGCCCTGCGTTATGTCGAAGGCGAACCGATCGACGCCTGGTGCGATCAGCGCCATCTCGGCATCGAGGCGCGCGTGGACCTGTTGCTGCAGGTCTGCGACGCGGTCGCCTACGCCCATGCGCAGGGCGTGCTGCACCGCGACCTCAAGCCGTCGAACGTGCTGATCACCGCCGACGGGCGCGCGCAGTTGCTCGACTTCGGCCTGTCCGCGCAACTGGGCCCGCTGCGCGAGGCGCCGGGCGAGCTGCCGGCGCTGACCCCGCATTACGCCGCGCCGGAAGCGCGCCAGCACGGCGCGCAGGGCCCGGCCACCGACCTGTACGCGCTGGGCGTGCTGAGCTACCGCTTGCTCGCCGGGCACTGGCCGACGCCGCTGCACGGACTGCGCCCGCTGATGCCCGGCGCCGACTCCGGCGCGCCGCTGACGATGGATGGCCTGCTCGGCGCGCGCCCCGGCGACGACGCCCTCGCCCGCCAGCGCGGCGCCGCCGACGCGCAGACGCTGGCGCGGCAGTTGCGCGGCGACCTCGCGGCGATCGCGCTCAAGGCGGTGGCGACGCGGCCGCAGGACCGCTACCCCAGCGTCGCCGAATTCGCCGACGAACTGCGGCGCTGGCGCGAGGGCCGGCCGGTGCGGGTGCGGCCGGGTTCGTGGCTGGCGCGCGCGCGCAAGTGGCTGCGGCGCAATCGCCTGGCCGCCGGACTCGGCGCGGCGATGATCCTGGCCGCCGCCGCCGGCTTGCTCGCCGCCGCTTGGCAGCATCGGCAAGCGGTGCGCGAGGCCGAGGCCAACGAACAGGTCAGCCGCCTGTTCGCCTCCACCCTCGGCAGCGCGACGCTGTCGGGCCTGGGCAGCGCGCGTTTTTCCTCGCGCGCGCTGCTGGAACGCAGCGAACGCGAATTGCGCGCGCTGGCCCTGGCCGACCAGCCGGCGCTGCGCGCGCACGCGCTGGCGACGCTGGCGCGCAGCTTCGTCCAGATCGGCGACTACCGTCACGCCGCCGCGCTGGCCGAAGAGGCGCAGCGCATTTCCATCGCCGCCGGCGACCGCGACGAGGACGGGTTCGTCGCCTCCACCCGGCTGTCCACGCTCAATTACCAGGGTCGCCACGACGAGGCGCTGGCGCTGGCGCAAGCGCGCCTGGACGCGCTGGCCGCGGCGCCGGATCCGTTCGCGCGCGACGCGCGCATCGCCATCGGCCTGGAATCGGCCCGCACCCAATGGGACCTGGGCCGGACCGGACAGGCGCTGGCCAGCGCCGACGACCTGGTGCGCCAGGCGCAGGCGCTGGGCCGCGGCCATGCCGCGCGCCTGGCCCAGACGCTGATCCTGCGCTCGGGCTTCCTGCGCCAGCTCGGCCGGGCCGCCGCCGCCGAGGCCGATGCGCAGCGCGCGCTCGCGTTGGCCGCGCCGCTGGACCCGGTGTTGGCCGACGATGCGCTCGAACGCCTCGCCGACGCACAGCGGCTGCGGCTGAGCCCGGCCTTCGCCGGCACCGCGCAGCGCCTGCTCGACGAACGCCGGCGCAATCTCGGCGCGGACCATCCGCAGACCGCGGCGGCCGAGGTCTACGTCGCCCTCGCCCGCTACCCGGACGTACCGCGCGACTCCGCGCTGGCGACGCTGCGCCGGGTGGAGGCGGGGTACGGCCGCGAGCATCCGGTCTACGCGCTGGTCCTGTCGCGCCTGGCCTGGACGCTGGCGCGCGACCCCGCCGAAGAGCTGCGTCTGCAGCACCAGGCGGTGTCGACCCTCGAGCGCACCCTGCCGCACAGCGAGATGCTGTTCAACGCACGCAGCAACTACGCCAAGGCGCTGCTCGGCCGCGGCAACGAGATTCCCACGCTGCCGCGCCTGAACGAGGGCGTCGCTTTGCTCGAACGCAACATCGGCGAACGCGAGCGCGCCGGCCTGCCGCCGCAAGCGGACCGCTACTCCGTCGTAGTCAATCTGGCCCAGTACGGCAGCGATCCGACTCTGCCGCAGGCGCGGCGGGCGCTGGATGAGGCCGCGCGCGCGGCGCCGCGCTTCTACCGCCCCGGCGACATCGAATGGCTGAACCTGCGTATCTTCGATGCGGTGGTGCGCTACCGCGAAGGCCGCTACGCCGAGGCCGATGCCGCCTTCGCGCAGATGCTGGACGAAATCGCGCGCGCCCCCGCCGCCGCTGGCGGCATATCGCTGATGCGGCGCAACGATTCGCAGACCATCGCGCTGCTGTACCGAGGCGTCTACGCGTTCCGCAACTGCCGCCGGCGCGAGGCGGCGCAATTCCTGGCGGCGGCCGTGCGCGTGGGCGAAGCGCCGGGCAAGCAGGTCTCCTCGCCGTTCTTCGACGAGGCGCGCGCGTTCAAACGCAGCGCGCGCAGCGGCCGGCTGCCGCCGCGGCCGCCGCTGTGGTTTCCCTCCGATCCGCGCGCCGTCGCCGCCGCGACCTTGGTCGCGCCCGACTGCCGCGGCGCGTCCGCCGCACCGGCCGCAAGCTCTGCCGCGCGCCGATGACCGACCACCTCGCCCGCGCGCTGCACCTGTTCGACGATTACGTCGACCTGCCCGCGCCCGAACGCCAGCGCCGGCTGGCGGCGCTGGCGGCGAGCGATCCGCCGCTGCATGCGGCCCTGCGCGCCCTGCTCGATGCGGAGAGCGAGGACGCCGGCGTGCTCGACCGCTCGCCGGCGCAGATCGTCGCCCAGCGCCAGTCGCCGCCGGCGAACGCCGCAGCGGACGCAGGCGCGGCCGATCACGACCGCGATGATGACGGCGACGACGACGAGCCCGCCGACCTGCGCGTCGGCGCCCTGCTCGGCGCGTGGCGGATCGACCGCATCCTCGGCCGCGGCGGCATGGGCACGGTCTACGAAGCCCACCGCGACGACGGCCACTACCAACAGCGCGTCGCGCTCAAATGCATCCGCAGCGGGCTGGAATCGCCGGAGCTGGCGGCCGCGTTCCGCGAGGAACGCAACCTGCTCGCGCGCCTGGACCATCCCGGCATCGCCGGCGTGGTCGACGGCGGCATCGACGAGCAAGGACGGCCGTGGTTCGCCCTGCGCCGGGTCGAGGGCGAACCGATCGACCAGTGGTGCGACCGCCGCGCGCTCGGCGTCGGCGCGCGCGTGGACCTGCTGCTGCAAGCCTGCGAAGCGCTGGCCTATGCGCATGCGCAAGGCGTGCTGCATCGCGACATCAAGCCGTCGAACCTGCTGGTGACCGCGCAGGGCCGGGTGCAGTTGCTCGACTTCGGCATCTCCACCCGCTTCGGCGGCGGCGAAGACGCGCGCGCGCACCTGGCCATCAGCCCCGACTACGCCGCGCCGGAAGCGCGCCAGCACGGCACCCAGGGGCCGGCCACCGATTTGTACATGCTCGGCGTGCTCAGCTATCGCCTGTTGTGCGGGCAATGGCCGACCCGGCTGCACAGCCTGCGCGAACTGGTACCGCTCGCCGCCGCCGGCGCGCCCGAGCCGATGGACCGCCTGCTCGACGACGCCGATGAGGCGATCGCCCGCCGCCGCGGCCTGGACGATATCGCCGCGCTGCAACGGGCGCTGGCCGGCGACCTGGCCGCGGTCGCGCTCAAGGCGGTGGCGAGCAAGCCACACGAGCGCTACCCCAGCGTGGCCGAGTTCGCCCGCGACCTGCGCGCCTGGCGCACCCATCGCCCGGTCAGCGCGCGCCACGGCGGCTGGCGCGAAACCGCGCGGCTGTGGCGGCGGCGCAATCCCACCGCGCCGGCGCTGTTCGCTGCGCTGGCGCTGGTGGTGGCGTCCGGCACCGCGGCGATCGTCTGGCAGCATCAGCGCGCGCTGCGCGAGACCCGCGCCAGCCACAGCGTCGGCCGGCTGTTCGCCAGCACCCTGGGCAGCGCCACCCAGTCGGGCCTGGGCAGCGCGCCGTTTTCCTCGCGCGCGCTGCTGGAACGCACCGAGCGCGAGTTGCGCGCGATGAAGCTCGACGATCAGCCCAGCGTGCAGGCACGCAGCCTGGCGATGCTCGCGCGCAGCTACGCCTTGCTCGGCGACTACGCGCGCGCCGAATCCCTGGCCGGCGAGGCCCAGCGCACGCTCGGCGAGGAACCCGACCGCGACGGGCTGGTCGCCGCGACCCGCCTGGCGATGCTCAACATCCGCGCCCGCTACGCCGACGCCGAACGGCTGGCGCGCGAGCGCATCGCCGAGCTCGACGGCCGCGACGACCGGGCCGCGCGCAGCCAGCGCATCGGCTACGGCACCGAGCTGGTGCGGGCGCTGTGGGGCGAAGGCCGGACCCAGGCCGCGGTGGCCGCCTGCACCGACTTGATCGCCCAGGCCGAGTCGCTCGGCCGCGGCCATCGCGAAGCGCTCGCGCAGTTGCTGATCCTGCGCTCGGAAATGCAGCGCCGGCTGTGGCGCGCCGGCGCCGCCGAAACCGATGCGCGCCGCGCGGTCGCACTGGCGCGCCCGCTCGATCCCGTCCTCGCCGACGATGCGCTGGAGCGCTACATGCGCGCGGTGCAGTTGCGCGGCGGCGGCGAGGCGCCGGCGCTGGCGGCCGAACTGGTGCGGCGGCGGATCGCCTCGCTCGGGCCGAACCATCCCAAGACCGCCTACGCCATGATCCGCGCCGACGTATTCCATGCGCCGGACCAGCCCACCTACGACATCGGCAAAGCGCTGGCGTCGATCCGCGCGGCTTACGGCAGCGGCCACCCGGAGTACGCCACCGCGCTGTCCACCGCCGCGGCGTCGATCGCGCTCGACCCGGCCGACCGCCGCGCCAAGACGCGCGCCGCCGCCGCCCTGCTGGAGCGGACCGTGCCGCCGAACAGCGATCCGCGCCTGTCGGCCAACTTCAACCTCGCGCTCGACCTGATCTATTCGCCCGGCGCCGACCCGGCGCGCGACCGCGCCGAAGGCCTCGACCTGCTGCGCCGCACCATCGAGGCCAAGCGCCGGGCCGGCCTGCCGACGATCCTGGAGAACTACCTGCTGGTCGAAAGCCTGGCCGACTACGGCGACGACGCCTCGCTGCCGGAGCTGCAGACCCGGCTGGACGACTATCGCGCGCAGCTGGCTACGGTCTTCCCGCCGGACAACTACCGTTTCGCCCATGTGCGCTACCGCCAGGCCCACCTGCTCTACCTGCAGGGCCACCGCGACCAGGCCGATCGCGAGTTCGCCGCCCTGCTCGCGTCCGAACGCGACTTCATCGCCGCCGACGGACGCGGCGAAGGCCCGCTGCTCGACCAGCACGGCCGCAGCCCCGACCTGGTGCGGGCGCTGGTCTACCGCGGCCTGTTCGCGCTGGAACAGTGCCGAGACAGCGAAGGCAGGGACCAACTGGCCCGCGCCGTGCGCCTGGCCGAGGCCGCGCGCGGCGGCGATGCGGAGCTGACCCGCCGGGTCCGGGCCTTGTACGAGGGCCTGCGCGCCGGCCGCGTCGCGGCGGCCGCCACGCCCACGGTGCTGCGCGAAGCCGAGCGGGCGCGCCTGGAGCGCAGCCTGCGCGCCTGCGCCGCACCGACGCGCTGAGCCGGCCCGATGGCCGGCGGTATGGCGAAAGTCACTGTGCAAACGTCGCCACAGCGCAGAGGATGGTGCGCCAGCCGCGCCCGCCCTGGATGCCCGGAGACCCCGCAATGCGTAGCCTGCGTCTGCTGTCCCTGTCCGCCTGTGTCGCCGCCGCGCTGGTCGCCGGCTGCAAATCCGAAACCGCCCCGCCCGCCGGCGACGCCGCCGCCCCGGCCGCGGCCAAGCCCGCCGCCGGCGCGGAATGGAACGCCGCCGTCGACGCCTTCGTGCAAGGCTATTTCGAACGCAACCCGGTCGCCGCCGCCAACGCCGGCAAGCACGAGTTCGACGGCAAGCTGCCCGACTACTCGCCGCAGGCGCTGCAGGCCACCATCCAGTGGCTGCACCAGCAGCGCGACGCGGTGGCCGCGTTCGGCGACGACCGCCTCGACGCCGGCCAGCGCTTCCAGCGCGACTACGTGCTGGCCACCATCGACGGCCAGTTGTTCTGGTTAGAAGACTCCGGCTTCGCCACCAAGAACCCGGCCTTCTACCTCGGCGACCTGTCGCCGAGCATGTACCTGACCCGCCCCTACGCGCCGCTGGAACAGCGCATGGCCGCGTTCGCCGCCTACCAGGAAGCGTTGCCCAAGGCGGCCGAGCAGATCCGCGCCAACCTCCAGGGCCCGCTGCCGGCGACCTACATCGACCTGGGCGTCATGGGCTTCGGCGGCATGGCCGAGTTCTTCAAGACCGACGTGCCCAAGGCTTTCGCCGAAGTGAAGGACGAGGCGCTGCAAAAACGCTTCGCCGCCTCCAACGCCAAGGCCATCGAAGCGATGCAGGGCCTGGCCGATCACCTGAGCCAGCAAAAGCCGCAGGCCACCCAGGACTTCGCCCTGGGCGCGGACAAGTTCGCGCGCATGCTCAAGGCCACCGAAGGCGTCGACCTGCCGCTGGACCAGCTCAAGGCCGCCGGCGAAGCCGACCTCGCCCGCAACCTGGCCGCGCTCAAGAGCGCGTGCGAGGCCTATGCCAAGGGCCAGAGCCTGCAGGCCTGCGTCGACAAGGCCGGCGCCGACAAGCCGGTCGGCGGCGCGGTCGAAGGCGCGCGCGCGCAACTGGCCGGGCTGCGCCAGTTCGTGGTCGACAAGGATCTGGTCTCGATCCCCGGCACCGAACAGGCCAAGGTCGAAGAAGCGCCGCCGTTCAACCGCAGCAACTTCGCCTACATCGAAATTCCGGGGCCGTACGAGAAGAACCTGCCCTCGGTCTACTACATCGCCCCGCCCGATCCGAAGTGGCCCAAGGCCGAACAGGACGCCTACGTGCCGGGCAAGGCCGACCTGCTGTTCACCTCCGCGCACGAAGTCTGGCCGGGGCATTTCCTGCACTTCCTGCACGCCAACCGCTCGCAGTGGAAGTTCGCCCAGTTGTTCGTCGGCTACGCCTACACCGAAGGCTGGGCGCACTACACCGAAGAGATGATGTTCGACGCCGGCCTCGACGGCGCCACCCCGGAAATCCACATCGGCCAGCTCACCAACGCGCTGCTGCGCGACGTGCGCTACGTCTCCGCGATCGGCCTGCACACCGGCGGCATGACCGTGGCCCAGTCCGAACAACTGTTCAAGGACAAGGCCTTCCAGGACCCCGGCAACGCCCGCCAACAGGCCGCGCGCGGCACCTACGACCCGGGTTACCTCAACTACACCCTGGGCAAGCTGATGATCCTGCAACTGCGCGAGGACTGGACCGCCAACCACGGCGGCCGCAGCGGCTGGAAGGCCTTCCACGACCAGTTCCTGAGCTACGGCGGCCCGCCGGTGCCGCTGGTGCGCGCGCAGATGATGAGCGGCAAACCGGAAACCAAACTGTGGAGCGCCCCGACCACCGCCGCGCCGACCACGCCGCCGCCCGCAGCGCCCGACGCCGGCGCGCCGACGAGCGCTCCTGCCGCTCCGGCCGGCGACGCCAAGAAGGCGTCGTAACCGCAACGGCGCCGCACCCGACACGAATCGATTTGGCGAGATCTTTCGCTTGGAACACGGGGCCGTTCGCGGCCCCGATTTTTTATCTGCGAGCGCTGACCGGACGCCTGCCCCGCAACGATCCGCAACGCGGATCCGCCGCGCCCTAGCCCCAGTGAACGCCCAAGTTCATCGGGCTCACGGAACCGGCCTCGCCTGCCGCCAGCCGTTACTGCGCAATTCCGGCGAAAAACGGAATCCAACCGCAGCGACGCAGCTCCGCCGCAATCTCCAAGCCCCACAACCTCCAGCCCATCATTCCGACGAAAACCGGAATGCACATGGCCGTTGCCGTTGCCCTTCGCTCCCCCCGCCGCCCCGAACTCGCCACAGGCAAGCGTAGACCCGATAGGGCGGCGCACAGGATGTGCGCCGTGCGCCACCCAGGCCATGGATGGCCTGTGTGGCGCATCCCTGCGCAGGCTCTGCCCGTTAGTGGCTCTTGATTCGAAAACAAGGAAAGCGCCTTTCTTTGGTTACTTTCTTTGGCAAGACAAAGAAAGTGACCCGGCCGCTTGCGGACGGAAGCTCCTGATCTTCGCTGGTCGTCGAACGCAACCAACGGGCATAGGCGAGTTTCGTCGTAGATGCATTGTCGCGGTCGCGGCTCGCGCCGCTCCTACAGGAGGCTCCGGCAAGTTTCGTATCCGACTGTAGGAGCGGCGCGAGCCACGACCGCAACAACACAACCACGACGAAATCCTCGCGACCACCGCATCGGCCCGCACGCGACACAGGCCCCACCCGATCACCCGCTCGAACGCGATCACACCGATCGGCGCCCAGCCTAGTTCCTCGAATGCATCCCCACACTCGCCGCAGCCCCAGACCGAGCCCCCTCGCCTCGCCCCATTCACCTCCCACCCCATAGTCCCGCCGCCCCAACCCGACTAGACTCGTCCCCGTCCCAAGCCCACCCGCCCCCGCACCACAGCGAGACCGCAACAGCATGAAATCCCACGTCGTCGGCGCCCTGATCCTGATCGTCATCGGCACCATGTTCCTGCTCAACAACCTGGGCTTCACCAATCTCAGCCTGACCAAACTGCTGGTGACCTGGTGGCCGGCCGTGCTGATCGCCGTCGGCCTGGGCCTGCTGTTCAAGCGCAACTAGTTCCGCCCACGCCATGTCCGGACGCATCGACTTCAACTGCGATCTCGGCGAAGGCTGCGGCGACGACGCCGCGATCCTGCCGTACGTGAGCTCGGCCAACATCGCCTGCGGCGGCCATGCCGGCGACGAGGCGACGATGCGCGCGACCCTGCGCCTGTGCCGCGCCCACGGCGTCGCCGCCGGCGCGCATCCGGGCTATGAAGACCGCGAGCATTTCGGCCGCCGCACGCTGGCGCTGCCCGGCGAGGACATCGCCGCGCTGGTACGCCGCCAGCTCCAGCGGCTGGCCGCGATCGCCGCCGAGGAAGGCGTCGCCCTGACTCACGTCAAGCCGCACGGCGCGCTGTACAACCTCGCCGCCGACGACCGCAGCGTCGCCGACGCCATCGCGGGCGCGGTGGCGCAGTTCGATCCGACCCTGATCGTGTTCGGCCTGGCCCAGTCCGAACTCACCGACGCCGCCCAGCGCCTGGGCCTGCGCGTCGCCCACGAAGTGTTCGCCGAACGCGGCTACGCCGGCAACGGCCGGCTGCTGCCGCGCGGCCAGCCCGGCGCGGTGATCGAATCGCTCGACGCGGCCATCGCCCAGGTGCGCGAGCTCGCGCTGCACGGACGCGTGCGCGTCGCCGGCGGCGAGACCATCGCGCTGCGCGCCGACACCCTGTGCCTGCACGGCGACCGCAGCGACGCGCCGCAGTTCGCGCGCGCGGTGCGCGCCGCGCTCGAAGCCCAGGGCGTGAGGGTCGCCGCCCTGTGACGGCGGCGGCGCGCGAGGCGAAGGATCGCTGCCCGGTTCGCATCGATGGGTTCTTCCTTCCGCCACGCGAGGACGCTGCTGCATGAACTATTGGCCCCTGATCGGCGTCGCCGCGCTCGCGCTCGGCTTCGTGCTGCGGCTCAATCCGGCCCTAGTGGTGGTCGTCGCCGGTTTCATCACCGGGCTGGCGGCGAAGATCTCGCCGCTGGAGGTGCTGGAAGTGCTCGGCAAGGCCTACACCGAGAAGCGCTTCCTGCTGCTGTTCCTGCTGACCTTGCCGGTGATCGGCCTGCTCGAGCGCCACGGCCTGAAGGAACACGCGCAACGCTGGGTCGCACGGCTGCGCGGGGCGACCATGGCGCGGCTGCTGATCGCCTACCTGCTGATGCGCCAGATCGCCTCGGCGGTGGGCCTGACCAGCCTCGGCGGCCATCCGCAGACCGTGCGCCCGCTGCTGGCGCCGATGGCCGAGGGCGCGGCCCAGGCCAGCCACGGCGATCTCGATGAAGACACCCGCCAGCGCATCCGCGCGATGGCCGCCGGCACCGACAACGTCGGTCTGTTCTTCGGCGAGGACATCTTCATCGCCTTCGGCGCGGTGCTGCTGATCCAGAGCTTCTTCAAGGAACACGGCCTCAACCTCGACCCGCTGCACATCGCGATGTGGGGCATCCCGACCGCGATCTGCGCGTTCGTGATCCACTGCATCCGGGTGCTGCGCTTCGAGCGCCGAATGATCCGACAACTGCAGCGCCAGCGCGCGGCCGAAGTCGCCGCGCTCGCCGACCAGGCGCGCGACGCATGATCGGGTTGAGCTTCGTCTACTGGCTGATGGGCCTGTACTTCGCCGCGCTGGCGTGGCGCGGCGCGCGCGACGCGGCCAATCCGCGGCGCTGGACCACGGCCGCGTTCTGGGGCCTGATCGCCACGCTGATGTTCCTGGCCGAGCACCTGCCGAACAAAGTCGTCGGCGCCTGCGTGGTGGCGCTGGCGCTGCTGGCCGGCTTCGGCGGCCTCGGCCGCGGCCGCTACGCCGAAACCAGCGGCGAGGAAAAAACCGGCGAGGCGCAGCGCCTGGGCAACCGCCTGTTCTGGCCGGCGCTGCTGATTCCCGCGGTCACCCTGGTCTTCGCGCTGGGCCTGAAGTACGTGCGCATCGGCCAAACGCCGCTGCTGGAAACCGCCAACGTCACCCTGATCGGCCTGGCCTTCGCCTGCATCGTCGCCTTGGTCGCCGCCTGCCGGCTGACCCGGCAGACGCCGTGGAGCGGCGTGGAGCAATCGCGCCGACTGGTCGACGCGATCGGCTGGGCGGCGCTGCTGCCGCTGCTGCTTGCCACCCTGGGCAGCGTGTTCGAAGCCGGCGGCGTCGGCCAGGCGGTGGCCGGGGTGGTGCGCATGGCGATCCCGGTCGATAACGCCTTCGCCGTGGTCGTCGCCTACGCCGTGGGCATGGCGCTGTTCGCGGTGATCATGGGCAACGCCTTCGCCGCGTTCCCGGTGATGACCGGCGGCATCGCCCTGCCCTTGCTGGTCGGCCACCACCACGCCGACGCCGCGCCGCTGGCCGCGATCGGCATGCTCTCGGGCTATTGCGGCACGCTGTTCTCGCCCATGGCGGCCAACTTCAACCTGGTGCCGGCGGCGCTGCTGGAACTCAAGGATCCCTACGGCGTGATCCGCGCGCAGTGGCCCACCGGCGCGATCTTGCTGGCCTGCAACGTGCTGCTGATGTACTGGATCGCGCTGCGATGACGAGCGGCTTCGACAGCGCGCCAGTACTGCTGACCGGCTTCGCTCCGTTCGGCGGCGAAAGCGATAACCCCAGCTGGGAGGCGGTGCAGCGCCTGGACGGCGAGCGCATCGGCGGCCGCCGCGTCGTCGCCGACTGCTTGCCGGTGGCGTTCGGCGCCTCGCTGCAACGCCTGCGCGAACGCCTGGACGCGCTGCGCCCGGCGCTGGTGCTGTGCATCGGCCAGGCCGGCGGACGCGCGCAGCTGTCGATCGAGCGCATCGCGATCAACGTCGACGATGCGCGCATCGCCGACAACCTCGGCGCGCAGCCGATCGACACGCCGGTGATCGCCGGCGGGCCGGCGGCGTACTTCAGTTCGCTGCCGATCAAGGCGTTGCGCGCGGCCGTGAATACGGCCGGCGTGCCCGCGGAGATCTCGCAGACCGCCGGCACCTATGTGTGCAACCATGTCTTCTACGGGCTGATGCACGAACTGGCGCTGCGCGGCGACGCGCGCGTGCGCGGCGGCTTCGTCCATATCCCGTACTCGCCCGCGCAGGCCGCGCAGCAACCGGGCGCGCCGAGCCTGGACATCGACAGCGTGGCGCGCGCCTTGCGCACGATGATCGCCACCGCGCTGACCACCGAGGTCGATCATCGGCTGGCCGGCGGCGCGGAGCACTGAGCGCCATCGCGCGCGGCCGCTGAGGTCGCGCACCTCGCTTCGCCCATCGCGCATCGCCCGGCCGAGCGCAGCGAGCGCTGAACGCCGCGCGCCGGCGGGTCGAAGCGCGGCCGCCGCCGTGCCACCCTTGCCGCACCCGACCGCCGCTACGCCGGCGGCCTTTCCCCTCGACCGCGGCCGCGACGGCCGCACGCCGGAGACTCTTCATGCACCGCATCCTGCTCGCCGCCCTGCTCGCCACGGCCGCCACCGTCGGCGCAGGCATCGCGCCCGCCCACGCCGGCCTGTTCGACAAGAATCCCGACCAGGTCGCGCAGGACGCGGTGACCAAGAACCTGCATGCGGTGACGCTGTGGGTGGACGCGACCTGGGGCTTCCGCAACCAGGGCGCGGCCAACGCGCTCAGCCGCGCCCACCAGGCCTTCGCCACCCGCGGCTACGACGTGGTCAGCGTCGAGCCGTACATCGAGAACGGCGACCTGCAGGGCTTCTTCGTCACCTACCAAAAGCCGCGCGGCTGACCGCAGCCCCTGTAGGAGCGGCGCGAGCCGCGACCGCGACAACGCAACTGCGCCGCAGGTTTCGTCGTAGCTGCGTTGCCGCGGTCGCGGCTCGCGCCGCTCCTACAGGAAGCCCCCCAACAAAAAAGCCGGCGCTTGCGGCGCCGGCTTTTTTGCGACTGCGTTGCGCGATGGATCAGCGCGCGATCACCACGCGGGTGCCGGCGATCTGGTCGTGCAGGCAGCGGCGGTCTTCGCGGAAGATCATCAGCACGTCGACCAGCACGATGATCGCGCCCAGGCACGGAATCAGGCCGATGCCCTGCTGGAACAGGTAGCGCTTGCCCATCAGCGTGGCCAGGTCGGGCTTGTTGCCGTCCTGGTCGACGATCTTGATCTTCATCACCCGCTTGCCCCAGGTCTGGCCGCTCTGGCTCAGCGGCAGGTACTGCACGGCGAAGAACAGCAGCAGGCCGCCGATGCCCCAGGCGATCTGCAGGCCGTAGGCCTGCTGGCCCGCCTGCGCGGCTTCCATGATCGCGGTGAAATAGCCGCCCAGGAACATCAGCGGCAGCATCACCACCATCATGATGACGCCGTCGATGATCGCGGCGACCAGGCGGATGCCGCGGTCGGCCAGCTCATCGTCGCCGCCGCTGGGCGCGGTGAGTTCGGACTGCGGGCTCTGGTAAGGGTTTTGCGGGTCCATTCGTCTACTCCTTGCAGGGATGGAGGGGTCCGCGCGATTCCCCGTCGCACGGCCCCAGGTTGGGCCCGGGAAAGATAACAGGCAAAACCGTGCGCGGATGCACCGATCGCGGTCTTTTCTCGGCCGACGACGGTCTGCGCAGGCACCGCCGATGCGCAAGCGGTGCGAAAAACGGCGACGCGCAGGGCGCAGCGTGCGGTGCGGGCGGTTGCCCCGATTCGGAAAAGAACGACGCCTGCGGCAGGCGGCGGCCGACCTTGTAGGAGGGACTTCAGTCCCGACGCCTTCCGCTCAGGTCGCGGCGACCGGAAATAAAAGCATCGGGACTGAAGTCCCTCCCACAAAAGCCAAAGCCCTTGCCGCACAAGCCCAGGCGCGAACGTGCCCGGCTCCGTTGCGCGGCAAGCTCAGGTGCGCGGCAGGGTCACGCCGACCTGGCCCTGGTACTTGCCGCCGCGGTCCTTGTAGGAGGTCTCGCAGACTTCGTCGGACTGGAAGAACAGCATCTGCGCCACGCCCTCGTTGGCGTAGATGCGCGCCGGCAGCGGCGTGGTGTTGCTGAATTCCAGGGTCACGTGGCCTTCCCACTCCGGTTCCAACGGGGTCACGTTGACGATGATGCCGCAGCGCGCGTAGGTGCTCTTGCCCAGGCACACCACCAGCACGTCGCGCGGGATGCGGAAGTACTCGACCGTGCGCGCCAGCGCGAACGAGTTCGGCGGGATGATGCACACGTCCGATTCCACGTCGACGAAGCTGCCGCTGTCGAAATGCTTGGGATCGACGATGGTCGAGTTGATGTTGGTGAACACCTTGAACTCGCGCGAGCAGCGCACGTCGTAGCCGTAGCTGGAGGTGCCGTAGCTGACGATGCGCTGGCCGTCGGCGGACTGCTTGACCTGGCCGGGCTCGAACGGCTCGATCATGCCGTCGGGTCGCTCGGACATGCGGCGGATCCAGCGGTCGGACTTGATGCTCATGCGGTGTTCCTTCGAAGGCGCGGCCGGGCCGCGCGGTCTGCGTTGTGGGGGCCGGCCGCGCGGGGCGCCCGGTCCGGGATTGTAAAGGCTGCGGCCGCGGCCGCGTTCTTGCGGCCTGGGCGCGGCGCCCGCGCACGCAGGCGCGCGCGGGCTCAACCCGCGCTTACAGCAGCGAGGCGGAAATCGACGGCGCCACCCGCGGCCGCTTCGCCAGTTCCGCCGCCAGCCGGCGCGCGGTGCCGCGGTAGGCGCGCGCGGCGGCCGAATCGGGCTGCGCGATCACCACCGGCACGCCGGCGTCGCCCTGCTCGCGGATCGCGATCTCCAGCGGCAGGCTGCCCAGCAGCGGCACGCCGTACTGCGCGGCCATGCGCGCGCCGCCGCCGTCGCCGAACAGGTGCTCGGCGTGGCCGCAGTTCGAGCACACGTGCACGGCCATGTTCTCGACCAGGCCCAACACCGGCACTTCGACCTTTTCGAACATACGCAGCGCCTTGCGCGCGTCCAACGTCGCCACTTCCTGCGGCGTGGTCACGATCACCGCGCCGGCGACCGGGATCTTCTGCGCCAGGGTCAGCTGGATGTCGCCGGTGCCCGGCGGCAGGTCGACGATCAGATAGTCCAGCTCGCCCCACTGGGTGTCGTTGAGCAAGGTGGTCAGCGCCGAAGTCGCCATCGGCCCGCGCCAGATCATCGGCGTGTCCTGCTCGACCAGCGGGCCGATCGACATCGCCTCGATGCCGTGCGCGCGCAGCGGTTCGATGTGCTTGCCGTCGGGGCTGTCGGGCTTGCCGTGCGCGCCGAGCATGGTCGGCACGCTGGGGCCGTAGATGTCGGCGTCGAGCACGCCGACGCGGGCGCCGTCGAGCGCCAGCGCCAACGCCAGGTTGACCGCGGTGGTCGACTTGCCGACCCCGCCCTTGCCCGAGCCGACCGCGATCAGGTTGCGCACGTTCGCCAGCGGCGACAGCTTGGGCTGGACCGCGTGCGAGACGATGCGCCCGATCAGTTCCAGGCTGGCCAGGGCCAGCCCCCGCGGCGCCAGCGTCGCAGAGATCGCCGCTTCCAGCGCGGGACGCATGCCGTCGAGGGCGAAACCGGCGGTGATGGACACCGCGACCCGGCCGTCGGCGGCGCCGGCGCGCACGCGCGCGCCGCTGTCGGCCAGGCTCAGTTCGGTATCGGGAAGGTGGATCGCCGCGATCGCGGCCTGCAGCGATTCGTTCATGCCGGACGCCCGGCAACAGGGAAATGGAGAGGCATGGAGGCTCTGAAAGGAAACCAGCGGCCGCCTGGCGCGGCCCGGGCCTCATGTTAAGGCCTGGGTCGCACAAACGTCCCGTCCGGGCCGTTGCCGCCGCAACCGATGGCGCTGCCGGAGCGGGCGCCCGACCGGGCGTGCTATGCAACCGAACGCTCGCTGAATATGCAATTCAAAATTGGATAATCCTGCGACGAAGCATGCCGATACGGGTGCGAATTCACCCCGCCGTGAGGATTTTCGCTGCTTCGGCGCCTCAAATAATGAAAAAATATACTTAAATTTCAATAATTTATTAAATAGCAAGGGCCGATCGACCACGTTTTGATTGTTTTATGATGACTCCACGGTTAATCCCGTGTTAATTTCGACTCTAGGGAGCAAGATTTCCGCCAAGGTCGGCACACAGCGGCACACGACCGCGAACTTCAATCGTTCCAGGGGAAAACCTAGATGGCACTCAACAACAGCGGCCTGCGCCCGAGCAGGCTGTCGCGGGCGCTTGCGGCCGCGATTCTGATCGGCGGCGTCGTGGGGACGGCGCAGGCGCAGCAGGAACCGGCCGCGGCCGGCGAAGGCGCGAAGAAGCCGACCAACGTCGAAGGCGTGGTGGTCACCGGCTCGCGCATCAAGCGCACCCAGATCGAAGGCCCCTCGCCGGTCACCGTGATCAGCTCCACCCAGATCGAGCGCGAAGGCTTCGTCACCGTGTTCGACGCGCTGTCCACGCTGACCCAGAACGGCGGCGCGGTGCAGAACGAGCTCAACTCCGCCGGCGGCTTCACCCCGAACGGCAGCCCGGTGAACCTGCGCGGCCTCGGCCCGGGCCGCACCCTGCTGCTGATCAACGGCCGCCGCGCTGCGGACTATCCGTTCCCGTACAACGGCCAGAGCAACTTCCAGAACTTCGGCAACATTCCCTCGGCCGCGGTCGACCGCATCGAGATCCTGTCCGGCGGCGCGTCCGCGATCTACGGCTCCGACGCCGTGGCCGGCGTGATCAACGTCGTGCTCAAGACCAACTTCAACGGCGACAAGCTGACCGTGCGCGGCGGCACCACCACCACCGGCGGCGGCGACTACGGCGACGTGCAGTGGGTCGGCGGCCGTTCCGGCGACAACTGGAGCGTCACCTACGCGTTGGAGTACTTCGCCGACGAGCCGGTGTGGGCGTTCCAGCGCAGCTTCATGGATTCGGCCGACGACAACCCGCTGCCGACCCCGGAACTGGGCGTCAACCAGCCCACCGCGAGCATCCGCCTCAACCGTCCGGGCAGCGCCGCGGGTTCCTATATCGCGCCGCCGCCGGGCACCTGCGACCGCTTCGGCGGCGAGTTCGTCGACTACAACTTCCGCACCGTCGTCGCCGCGACCCGCGCGGTCACCAACCTCGGCCCGGGCTGCGGCAGCTGGAAGGACGTCAGCTACCAGACCATCGCCAACGGCAACAGCGACTGGTCGGGCTATTTCTACGGCACCTACGACTTCGCCAACGGCATCCAGGCCTGGACCAGCCTGCAGGGCTTCTATTCCAAGTCCAAGCTCGCCGGCGGCACCGAGGCGATCAGCGGCCCGCACATCGACGGCACCGGCCGCGTCACCACCTGGTTCGACACCGGCTTCAACACCAACCTCAACATGCAGCGCGTGCTGACCCCGCAGGAATACGGCGGCGTCGACGGCCTGTACCAGCGCTACACCGAGAAGTCGCTCGACCTGGCCTTCGGCCTGCGCGGCACCATCGGCCGCTTCGACTGGGACGTGACCCTGGGCCGCGCCGAATACCGCGCCGAGCGCACCCGCCAGCGCCTGGACGGCTCCAAGGTCACCGACTGGTTCTTCGGCCCGCGCCTGAACACCACCGGCACGCCGCGCTACAAGCTCAACCTCGACCGCTTCTACACCCCGCTGACCCCGGAGCAGTACCGGGCGATGTCGGACACGCTGAAGTACGAATCCGAATCCTGGGTCACCCAGGGCAGCGCGACCTTGTCGGGCGATCTGTTCGACCTGCCGGCCGGCCCGCTCGGCTTCGCCGCGGTGCTGGACTTCACCAAGCAAGGCTACGACCTCAAGTCGCCGCGCAGCATCCTGCCGACGGTGATCGAGACCTACAACCTCACCGGCACCAACGGCGGCGGCGACCGCAGCCGCTACGCCGCCGGCGTGGAGTTCTCGATCCCGATCCTGCCCTCGCTCAAGGGCAGCCTGGCCGGGCGCTTCGACAAGTACGACGACATCACCGCGGTCGACGACGCCAAGACCTGGGGCTACGGCCTGGAGTGGCGCCCGCTCGACAACCTGCTGTTCCGCGGCAACTACTCCACCAGCTTCAAGGCGCCGGACATGCACTTCGTGTTCAACGAAGGCAGCGGCAGCTTCACCACCTCGCTCGACACCTACCGCTGCCTCAGCGCGGGCCTGCCGGCGGCCTCGTGCACCGGCTCGGTCTACAACTACTCGGTGTTCGCCACCAGCAAGGGCGAGCCGACGCTGACCGAGGAAACCGGCAAGTCGTGGGGCGCCGGCGTGGTGTGGGACGTGGTCGACGGCCTGTCGCTGTCGGTGGACTACTACGACATCAAGCTCGACGACGCGGTCACCACCCTGTCCAGCGCCTACATCCTCGACAACGAAGCCGGCTGCCGCACGGGCCTGACCCGCACCCGCCAGCCGTTCCAGTTCTCGCCGGATTCGGCGTTCTGCCAGGAAATCGTCAGCCGCGTGAACCGCATCGACGCGCCGGGCGAGCCGACCACGCGCATCGACGGCGTGCGCAGCGGCCCGGTCAACCAGTCGCTGCTGCGCGTGTCGGGCATCGACGCCGCGCTCAACTGGCGCTTCAGCACGCAGCGCTTCGGCGACTTCCGCACCGAGCTGGGCTGGACCCACACCCTCAAGAGCGAACGCCAGCTGCTGGCCACCGACCCGGTGGACCGCGACTGGCGCGACGACCCGGGCAACTTCGACTTCCGCAGCCGCGTGCGCGGTTCGGTGAACTGGCAGCGCAACGACTGGAACGCGACCGTGTTCATGACCCGCTACGGCAGCCTGCCGAACTGGCAGGAAACCGGCCGCATCGCGCCGTACTTCCTGTGGAACGCCAACCTCGGCAAGCAGATCACCGAGAAGGCGCGGCTGACGGTGTTCGTCAACAACGTGTTCAACAAGTTCCATCCCCAGGACGGCGGCTTCAACACCTATCCGTACTTCTGGCGCGCCTACAGCCCGATCGGCCGCGAGGTCTCGGCGCAGTTCGAATACTCCTTCCACTGATGCGTCTTTAAACGAATCGGCCTTGCGGCCTGCGATTTGTTCACACAGCCCGGCTTCGGCCGGGCTTTTTTTCGCCTGGGCGACGGCGGCCTCCAGCGGCCGGGCGAGCGAACCGAAGTGCAACTTCCAATTGCCAAATAACGGCAAGACACACGGATTTTATGTGATGTAAGGCTTTATCGATTGCCCACCCGAAGGTGCCCCATTCACTTTACATAGCCGATATCGAACTTAAAAATCAACAACTTGCAAGACAGATTCGGCAAAATCAACGAGCGCCCATAGCCAAAAAGCAAATATTACGGATGTGTTAAGTTCAGTTTCGTAAAGGGAGTGTTAACGCCTTGGAAGGCAACCAAAACATGTACTTAGACCGCGCACTTCCGTTTTCGCGCTTCAATTTCAGCTAGGGGAACCACCGATGGCAGCACCCAACTCGTTCGGCCTGCACCGCAGCAGGCTGACGGCAGCGCTCGTCTCCGCGATCGCCTTTTCCGTTGCCGGCGCCGCCGGCGCCCAGGAAGCCGCCGCCGCCCAAGGCGCGGCCGCTTCGCCGACCGACATCGACGCGGTCACCGTCACCGGTTCGCGCATCAAGCGCATCGGTTTCGTCACGCCCTCGCCGGTCGTCGGCATCAGCTCCGAAGAGATCCGCTCCACGGGCGCTGTGACCATCGCCGACCTGATGACCACGCTGCCGCAGCTGTCGGCCACCTACACCATGGGCAACTCGACCCGCTCGATCGGCACCGCCGGCCTGGGCCTGCTCGACCTGCGCGGCATGGGCACCACCCGCACCCTGGTGCTGGTCAACGGCCGCCGCCACGTCGGCGGCCTGTCCGGCTCGACCGCGGTCGACATCAACACCATCCCGGTGGAACTGATCGAGCGCGTGGAAGTGATCACCGGCGGCGCCTCGGCCGTGTACGGCGCCGACGCGGTCGCCGGCGTGGTCAACTTCATCATGAAGAAGAAGTTCGACGGCTACGAGCTGCGCGCCCAGACCGGCGACGCCAGCGAAGGCGACTTCAGCCGCTCGTTCTTCAGCTTCACCGGCGGCAACGAGTTCGCCGGCGGCCGCGGCAGCGTGGTGTACTCGGCCGAGTACAGCAAGCAGGACCGCTTCGGCCGCAACGACCGCCAGATCGGGCGCGAAAACCTGGTCAGCATGCCGAACCCGAACTTCAACCCGAAGCTGCCGCCGAGCCAGGACAACCCGCAGCGCGTGCTCATGGGCCCGGGCGGCAACTCCAGCATTTCCTTCGGCGGCACCTTCAACGCCGGCGGCAAGCGCTATCAGTTCAACCCCGACGGCACCTTCCGCCCGACCCGTTACGACGGTCCGCGCGACGGCGCCAACACCTGCGTGAACTGCGACTTCGTCGACCTCAACAGCGTGGCCGACCTGCAGCCGGGCTTCGACCGCTACAGCGTCAACACCCTGGTCAACTTCGATATCAACGAGAACCACAAGTTCTTCTTCGAAGGCAAGTACACCAAGACCGAGTCGGACTTCCTGGCCCAGCCCAGCTACGACCAGCCCTTCCGCATCCGCCGCGACAACGCCTACATCTCGCCGCAGCTGGCCGCGCTGATGGACGCCAACGGCCTCAACAGCCTGACCGACCGCGACAAGATGCTGCAGGTCTCGCGCTTCAACGTCGACGCCGGCCGTCGCGGCGAGAACGTCGAGCGCACCACCCAGCGCTACGTCGCCGGCCTGGAAGGCTATCTGACCGAGAACTGGACCTATGAGGTCTCGGCCAACTACGGCAAGACCGAGATCGACCGCCGCAACCTCAACAACCGCATCAACGACCGCTGGCAGGCCGGCATGGACGTGGTGCGCGACGGCGCCGGCAACCTGGTCTGCCGCACCACGCTCGACCCCAACGCGATCAACCCCAACACCGGCGTGCGCTACCTCGACCTGTCGCGCCAGGGCTGCGTGCCCTTCAGCGTGTTCGGCGACGGCGCGGTCAGCCGCCAGGCGGCCGACTGGATGAACTACGACGCCCGCAACCGCACCCAGCTGACCCAGAAGGTGTTCAGCGCGTCGGTCGCCAACAGCGCGCTGTTCGAGCTGCCGGCCGGCGGCGTCGGCTTCGCCGGCGGCGTGGAATGGCGCAAGGAGACCAGCCAGGAGAACACCGATCCGCTGGCCGCCCAGGGCCTGACCTTCCTCAACGCGATCCCGAGCCGCAAGGGCGAGTACAGCGTCAAGGAAATCTTCGCCGAAACCACCATCCCGCTGCTCGCGGACCTGCCGGGCGTGCAGCGCCTGAGCATGGACCTGGCCGGCCGTTACTCCGACTACAGCACGGTCGGCGAGACCAAGACCTGGAACATCGGCCTGGATTGGGCGATCAACGATTCCTTCCGCGTCCGCGCCAGCCTGGCCCAGGCGGTGCGCGCGCCGAACATCGGCGAGCTGTTCAACCCGCAGACCCAGAACTTCGCCACCATCTACGACCCCTGCGAAACCCGCGCGGGCCGCCGCAATTCGGTCAACACCGCGGCCGATCCGGCGCTGCGCGCGCGCAACTGCGCCGCGCTGGGCCTGCCGGCGAACTTCCAGAACGAGTACGGCGGCAACTACCCCGGCGTCAGCGGCGGCAACCCGGACCTGGACGTGGAAGAAGCGCGTTCGTTCTCCTACGGCTTCGTCTGGCAGCCCGAGTTCATCCAGGGCTTCGGCCTGTCGGTGGACTACTGGCGCGTCAACCTGAAGGACGCGATCGGCGCGGTCACCGCCGAACAGCTGGCGACCCGTTGCGTCGACTCGCCCGGCGGCGTCGGCAACGGCTTCTGCTCGATGATCAAGCGCGCTCCGGCCGGCGGCTACGTCGATCCGCAGGGCCGCACCTTCCCGGCCGGTTCGATCTACAACTGGACCGCGCTCAACGAGAACCTGGCCCGTTCGCGCCGCGCCGGCGTGGACATCGAAGCCGACTACCGCTTCGAGATGTTCGGCGGCCAGGCCTCGCTGCGCTTCGTCGGCACGCGCCTGATCTCCTCGCGCGAGTGGGCGTTCCAGGAGTTCCCGAACGAGTACCGCGAGTACCTGAACTACGTCAGCGATCCGCGCTGGCGCGCCAGCCTCAACGCCAACTACAAGATCGGCAACTGGCGCGCGAGCTGGGACATGCGCTACATCGACGGCAACCTGCGCGTGGAACCGTGGAGCTACCAGAGCAACCCGGGCCAGGTCAGCCCGATCCGCAACGCGTCGTACACCTACCACAACCTGCAGGTCGGCTATAAGGTCCCGAACACCGGACTGGACCTGTACATCGGCGCCGACAACCTGTTCGACAAGGATCCGCCGGTGAGCTACTTCGGCGAGCTGGCCACCAACTCGAACTACGACACCATCGGCCGCTACGTGTACGCCGGCGCGACCTACAAGTTCTAAGGTCGGCGATCACCGCTCCAACGTTGCAGCGAAAAGCCCGGCGCATGCCGGGCTTTTCGTTTTCGGCGCCGGCCGTTTTCGGCCCATTGGCGAGACGTTCGCGCGCCGGCTGCGACGCCCGCGGCGGCGGTTTCGCCGCGCCGCGCCTGAACGCGCGCCGCGCGGCTTCCATACCTGTGCGGATGCGGTATAAAGAACGCGTCCCGCTGCGCCGGCTCACGGCGCGCGGCCACCACGCTCACGTCTCTGGGAGGGGATACATGCGTAAACAACTGCTCGCCCTGCTGCTGCTCGCGCTGCCGGCGGCGGCGTTCGCCCAGGCCACGCCGGTCGGGTCCTGGACCACGATCGACGACAAGACCGGCAAGCCCAAGTCGATCGTCGAGATCTACGAGGCCAAGGACGGCAGCCTCGCCGGCCGGGTCAACGAAGTGCTGCAGTCCGAGCACGGTCCCAACCCGGTCTGCGACAAGTGCGACGGCGAGCGCAAGGGCAAGCCGATCAAGGGCATGGTCATCCTGTGGGGCATCCGCAAGAGCGGCGATACCTGGGACGGCGGCAAGATCCTCGATCCGGCCAGCGGCAAGGTCTATTCGGTCAAGGTCACCCCGCAGGACGGCGGCAAGAAGCTGGAAGTGCGCGGCTTCATCGGCTTCTCGCTGATCGGCCGCAACCAGACCTGGATGCGTCACGAATAAGTCCCGGCCGGTCCGTTTCGCATACGGAAACCCGGCCTCGGCCGGGTTTCTTGCTTTTGGGCCGGACGATTTCGGTCTTGACTAGGTTTCTTGCTTCCAGGCTCGCCAGATCAAGCATCCAGGCCCGACCTTGAGGTTTGTGGGAGGGCCTTCAGGCCCGACGCTTTCCGGTCCATCAGCGGCGATCTGAGACAAAAGCATCGGGCCTGAAGGCCCTCCCACAAACAGCCCAGGTTCTCCCACACAGCCCAGGCCCTTGCGCACACAACCACAAGCCCGCACAGCGTTCACAGCCCGGCCCTCGCGGCCGCCCATGCCATAATTCACGACCACCTACGGCCCTTCCGTCTATGTCCCGCGAAATCGTCGTTTCCAACGCACTGCCCTACGCCAATGGCGACTTGCACCTCGGTCACCTGGTGGGCTACATGCAGGCCGACATCTGGGTGCGGGCGCAGCGAATGGCCGGCCACACGGTGCACTACGTCTGCGCCGACGACACCCACGGCACGCCGATCATGCTCGGCGCGGAAAAGGCCGGTAAGACGCCGGAGGCGTACATCGCGCAAATCCAGGTCCGCCACGAGCGCGACTTCGCCGACTTCGGCGTGGCCTTCGATCATTACGACTCCACCCACTCGGCCGCCAACCGCCAGTTGACCGAGGCGATCTACGCGCGCCTGGACAACAACGGCCATATCGGCCGGCGCTCGGTCGCGCAGTTGTTCGACCCGGTCAAGCAGATGTTCCTGCCCGACCGCTACGTCAAAGGCATCTGCCCGAACTGCAAGACCCCCGACCAGTACGGCGACAACTGCGAGAACTGCGGCGCCACCTACGCGCCGACCGACTTGCTCGAGCCGCATTCGGTGGTCAGCGGGGCGACGCCGGAGCTGCGCGAGTCGGAACACTTCTTCTTCGAGGTCGGCCACTTCGAAGCGTTCCTGCGCGAGTGGCTGGCCGGCGACGTCGCCACGCCGGGCATCCGCGCCAAGCTGCACGAATGGCTCGACGCCGACGGCGGCCTGCGCGCCTGGGACATCTCGCGCGACGCACCCTACTTCGGCTTCGAGATTCCCGGCCACCCGGGCAAGTACCTGTACGTGTGGATCGACGCGCCGATCGGCTACCTGAGCAGCTTCCAGACCCTGTGCGAGAAAAAGGGCCTGGATTTCTGGTCGTACCTCGCGCGCGACAGCCAGGCCGAACTGCACCACTTCATCGGCAAGGACATCGTCACCTTCCACGGCCTGTTCTGGCCGGCGGTGCTGCACGGCGCCGGTTTCCGCGCGCCGACGCGCCTGCACGTCAACGGCTATCTGATGGTCAACGGCGAGAAGATGTCGAAATCGCGCGGCACCTTCATCCAGGCCCGCACCTACCTCGACCAGGGCCTGGATCCGGAAGCGCTGCGCTATTACTTCGCCACCAAGACCACCGGCGGCGTCGAGGACATCGACCTCAACCTCGCCGACTTCGTCGCCCGGGTGAACGCCGACACCGTCGGCAAGTTCGTCAACCTCGCCAGCCGCTGCGCCGGCTTCATCGAAAAGCGCTTCGACGGGCGCCTGGCCGACGCGTTGCCGGAGCCGGCAATGTACGCGCGTTTCGTCGAGCAGATCGCGCCGATCGCGCGCGCTTACGAAGCCAACGAAGCCGCGTCCGCGCTGCGCCTGACCATGGCGCTGGCAGATGAAGCCAACAAGTACATCGACGAGCGCAAGCCGTGGGTGCTGGCCAAGCAGGACGGCGCCGACGCCGAGCTGCAGGCGGTGTGCACCCAGGGCCTGAACCTGTTCCGGGTGATCGCCGCCGCGCTCAAGCCGGTGCTGCCGCGCGTGGCCGCGCAAAGCGAAGCCTTCCTCGCCGCGCCGGTGACGCGCTGGAGCGACCTCGCCCAGCCGCTGGTCGCGCGCGCCATCGCCCCTTACGTCCCGTTGTTCACCCGTATCGACCCGAAATTGATCGACGCCATGATCGAAGCCAGCAAGGAATCCCTCACCGCCGCGGCTCCCGCCGCCGGCGCCAAGACCGCAGCCGCCAAACCCGCGGCCAAGGCCGAAGCCCAGCCCGCCGCGACCGGCGACGCGCCCGCCACCATCGCCATCGACGACTTCGCCAAGCTCGACCTGCGCGTGGGCAAAGTGTTGGCCTGCGAGTTCGTCGACGGCTCCGACAAGCTGCTGCGCTTCGAACTCGACGCCGGCGAACTGGGCAAGCGCCAGATTTTCTCCGGCATCCGCGGTTCCTACGCCGAACCCGAAAAGCTGGTCGGCCGCAGTGTGGTGTTCATCGCCAACCTGGCGCCGCGCAAGATGCGCTTCGGCCTCAGCGAAGGCATGATCCTGTCGGCCGGTTTCGACGGCGGCAACCTGTTCCTGCTCGACGCCGACGGCGGCGCGCAGCCGGGCATGCCGGTGCGTTGAGGCCAGAAGGCAGCGGTCGGGAGTCAGCAGACAGCAAGCAGCCGCGCTCCTGGGCTTTCGCTGACTTCTGACTCCGATTCTCGCCAACGCCCGCTCTCATGGACCTGACCGAACGCCTGGACCGCCTGTTGCCGCAGACCCAATGCGGCCAGTGCGGCTACGCCGGTTGCCGCCCCTACGCCGAAGCGATGGCGCACGGCGAAGCCGGCGTCGACCGCTGCCCGCCGGGCGGCGATGCCGGCGCGCGCGCGTTGGCGAAACTGCTGGAGGTGCCGGCGCCGCCCTTCGACCGCGAACGCGGCCGCCACCTGGCGACGCCGCCGGTGGCGCTGATCGTCGAAGCCGACTGCATCGGCTGCACCAAGTGCATCCAGGCCTGCCCGGTCGACGCCATCATCGGCGCGGCCAAGCACATGCACACGGTGATCGAACCGCTGTGCACCGGCTGCGAACTGTGCGTACCGGCGTGCCCGGTCGATTGCATCGTGCTGGTCGCACCGGCGGCCTGAGCCGCGCGCAATCTTTCGATCGACAAGGCTGCGCGCAATCGTCCGATCGACGCGCTGCTGCGCAATCTACCTGTAGGAGCGGCGCAAGCCGCGACCGCGCCATCGCGGATACGACGCAAGCGAAGTTTCGCGGTCGCGGCTTGCGCCGCTCCTACAGTCGCTTCGTCGCGCGAACGTCAGTGCTTGGGTTTGCGCTCGCTCGCCTTGCCCTCAGGCTTCGCCGCCCCGCTCGGACCGCCTTCGCGCGGCTCATCGGTCAAACGCACCGGCGGCCCCACCGGCGCGGGCGGCGGCGGCATCGGCGCCAGATCCGCCGTGCCGGCGGCGCAGGCCGAGCAGATCCGTTCGATCTTGTAGCCCTTCGCGCGCAAACGCTCGACCAAACCGTCGCTGCCGAGCAAATGCAGGCTGCCGACCACGACCAGGCTGTCGCCCTTCTTCTGCTCGTCGAGCAGCTTCTGGATCTGCGGCACCCAGGCTTCGTTGCGCTCGACGTTGACGATGCGATAGGTCTGCGGCTGCTTGACCTGCATCTCCACCCGCGCCTTCTCGTCGAGCTTGGCCAGATCGGCCTCGCGCCAGGCGGTGTGCATCTCTTCGAGCATGCCCGGCACTTCGGTCGGCCGGTCGAGGAATTCGCGCAGCGCCTTGATCTGCTCGTCGGCCGGGCTGGCGTCCATCACGTCGAGCTGGTGGTCCATGCTCTCCAGCCCGGTCGCGCCCTTGCCGGCTTCGGCGGCCTGACGCATCAGGTATTGGTCCAGGCCCAGCTGCGGGCTGAAGCCCAGCGACTGCGACACACCCAGCACCAGCGACAGGTTCACGAACCACGGCTCCAGCGCATCGACCTGGCTCAGCGCGCGGCCGTTCTTGGCCAGCACCCGGTTGAGCTTCTCGCGCAGGTCCGCCGGCAAGGTCTGGCTGAGGGTGCGGCCGTCGTCGTAGCGCGCGCGCTGCAGGAAGCGCTGGCCGACGCTGGGGTCGAACATTTCTTCCGGCGCGACTTCGAACACCAGCTTGTCGGAGGCGGCGAAGGCGCGGTCGATGTCGGGCGAGAGCGGGTAATCGTCGGCGCGCAGCAGATGGAACGAGCCCAGCAGGAACACCGCGTTGTCGGCGTCCGACACCCGCCACAGCATCGGCACCGGCGGCGGCTTGGCCGCGGCCTGGGCCGCCTGCGCGACCGCGCCGGTGGCGGTGGCCGAAGTCAGCGGCGCGCTCAGCGCGACCGCGGCGCACAAGGGCAGGACGAACAGCTTGAGCAACCGCATGGGGCGACGAAGACCTCGGAGATGGGCGGGCGGCGGCCGCGGCGCAGACGGCGGCGCGGCGCGAGAAAACGGGCGCCCAGTGTAGAACGCGGGGCTTGGGGTTCGTATTACGAAGGCGTAAACGACTGCGATCGCAAATCGCGGGCGCTGCGGGATTGGGCGGGCGCCGAATCGTGCGGGTGCGGCTTGCGGCCATCGATGCGCCGGGGCCGGGGTTGGCGAGGCATGGCGCTGAAGTCTCTGGATCCCCGCTTTCGCGGGGATAACGGCTTGAAGGGGCGCCGCGAAACCCAGCTATCGCCCAAACCGCGCAACCCGCCTGGCGCCAGACCGCGCAACCGACCTACCGTCATGCCCGCGAAGGCGGGCATCCAGGGCTTCACCGCGACAGGACTCTCGAAGTCTCTGGATCCCCGCCTTCGCGGGGATGACGGCTTGAAGGGACGCAGCGAAACCCAGCTATCGCCCAAACCGCGCAACCCGCCTGGCGCCAGACCGCGCAACCGACCTACCGTCATGCCCGCGAAGGCGGGCATCCAGGGCTTCACCGCGACAGGACTCTGAAGTCTCTGGATCCCCGCCTTCGCGGGGATGACGGCTTGAAGGGGCGCGGCGAAACCCAGCTCCCGCTCAAGCCGTGCAACTCGCCTTGCGCCAAACCGCGCAACCTTCCTACCGTCATGCCCGCGAACGCGGGCATCCAGGGCTTCACCTGACCAAACCCGCCCGGCAAGCCTCAAGATGCCTGCGCGGTCTTGTCCGTGTGCTTGTACGCCTTCTCGCCCGCGGTGACTTCCAGGTCCAGCCGGTTGCCCTGCGGCGGCAGCGGGCAGGTCGCGAACGGGGTGAACGCGCACGGCGGGTTGTAGGCCTTGTTGAAATCGACCGTGACCTTGCCCTGCAGGTTCGGCCGCGGCACGTCGAGGAAACGCCCGGCGCTGTAGCTGCCGTGGCCGCTGGTGCGGTCGGCGAACACCAGCATCAGCTCCTCGCCGCCCTGGTCCAGCGCCTCGATGCGATAGCTGCGGCCGTCGTGCTCGAACTCGACCGCGCCGGGGTTCGGGGTCGGCTCGACCACGCCGATGATGTTGGCCACCTCGATGGTCTGCCCGGCCGGATGGGCGACGAACTTGGCCGTGACCTTCCAGTCCTGCTGCGCCGGCCAGTACTCGATGCCGGCGAAGCCGGTGCGGCTGGGCGCGTCCGCGTGGCGCACGCGCAGGTAATAGTTGCCGCCGCGCTTGATCGCGGTCAGCACGCCCTTGCCTTCGTCGAAGCCGATCCGGGTCGGGCCGGCCGGCGAGTCGTCGGCCAGCAGCACCGCCGCGCCCTTGAGCGGTTGTTCGTTGAGGGTCAGCGCCAGCCCGCGCTCGGGCACGAAGCGCAGCCGGCCTTTGTCCAGCCGCAGCAGGCCGATGTGGCCGGGGCCGACGCTCAGACGGATGCCGTTGTCCGGATCGCTGCCGAAGTAATGCGCGCCGGCCTCGATCGGGTGCAGCCCGACCAGGCTGGTCCAGCCGTCGGGCTTGAGCAGCCCGGCGCTGCGCTGTTCGCGCCAGAGTTGTTGGTCGCGCTGGAAATCCTCGCTGGCGTGGGCGACGCGCTCGGCCTCCTTGGCGCGCTCGGCCTTTTGCGCGCTCGAATCGCAGGCGGCCAGCGCCGGCAGCAGCAGCGCCGCGCACAGCGCGCCGCGCCACGGCAACGCGGCGCGGGAAACAGTCACGGCAGGCGAACGGACAGCGGCGGTCATCAGCGCCCTCGCAGGAACCAGCGGTCGATTTCCGACAGGGTGAAGCGGGCCCAGGTCGGGCGCCCATGATTGCATTGCCCGGAGCGTTCGGTCGCCTCCATTTCGCGCAGCAAGGCGTTCATTTCCGGCAAAGTGAGACGGCGATTCGCGCGCACCGCGCCGTGGCAGGCCATGGTCGCCAGCAATTCGTCGCGGGCCGCGCCGACCCGGCGCGATTCGCCGTGCTCGCGCAGGTCGGCCAGCACGTCGCGCAGCAGCGCCTCGACGTCGCCGTGGGCGAGCAGCGCCGGCACCGCGCGCAGGGTCAGCGATTGCGAGCCGGCGCGGGTGACTTCGAAGCCCAGCGCGATCAAGGTCGCCTCCTCGCGCTCGGCCACCTCGGCCTCGCGCTCGGACACCGCCAGGGTCGCCGGCACCAGCAGCGGCTGGGTGCGCAGGCCGGCGCCGTCGTGGGCGGACTTGAGCTTCTCGTAGCCGATGCGCTCGTGCGCGGCGTGCATGTCGACCACGATCAGGCCTTCGGCGGTCTCGGCCAGCACGTAGATGCCGTGCAACTGGGCGATGGCGTAGCCCAGCGGCGGCAGGGTTTCGTCGTCGCTGTGCGGCAGCGCCGGCGCGCTCGGCGCGGCGTAGGCGCTGCCGCCACCGGAGTAGCCGCTCGCGGGCGCGCCGCTGCCACCGTTGTTGCCGTACAGCGCCGCGTAACCGGCCTGGGTCTCCTGCACGCGCAGCGCCAGCGGCGCGGTCGCGCGGTACTGATACATCCCCGCCTGCGACGGCGGCGCCGACGCCGCGCCGGTCAATTCAGACGACCCGACCGGATAACCGCCGCCACCGAACTCGCCGGTCTGCGCCGAGGGCAGGCTGCCGGCGCGGGTTTCGGCCAGCGCGTCGTTGAGCGTGCGATAGACGAAATCGTGGATCAGCCGCGCATCGCGGAAGCGCACCTCGTGCTTGGCCGGATGCACGTTGACGTCGACCCGGCGCGGATCGAGTTCCAGGAACAGCACATACGCCGGCTGGCGGCCGTGGAACAGCACGTCCGAGTACGCCTGCTTGACCGCATGCGCGACGCTGCGGTCGCGCACCGCGCGGCCGTTGACGTACAGGTATTGCTGATCGGCGCTGGCGCGGTTGTACGAGGGCTGCGCGATCCAGCCGTGCAGGCGCAGGCCGGCGCCGCTGTGGTCCACGCGCAGCGCGTTGCGGGCGAATTCCTCGCCCAGCGCCTCGCCGATGCGCACGTCCGACAGGCCCAGGTCGATCTGGTCGCCCTCGCCTTTCCAGCGCCGGGTCGGCTTGCCGTTGTGCGACACGCGCAGTTCCACATCGGGACGCGCCAGCGCGAGTTGGCGCAGCCATTCCTCGATGTGGCCCAGCTCGGTGCGCTCGGCCTTCAGGAATTTGCGCCGCGCCGGCACGTTGAAGAACAGGTCGCGCACCTCGACCGTGGTGCCCTGCGGATGCGGCTTGGGCGCGATCTCGCCGATGCGGCCGCCGTCGATCTCCAGCACCGCGCCGCGCTCCTCGCCGACCCGGCGCGAGCACAGCGAGAAGCGGCTGACCGAGGCGATCGACGGCAGCGCTTCGCCGCGGAAACCCAGGGTGGTGACGCCTTCCAGGTCGTCGAGCGAGGCGATCTTGCTGGTGGCGTGGCGCGACACCGCCAGCGGCAGTTCGTCGGCGGCGATGCCCTTGCCGTCGTCGCGGATCCGGATCAGCCGCACCCCGCCTTCTTCCAGGTCGATGTCGACCCGGCGCGCGCCGGCGTCGAGCGCGTTCTCGACCAGCTCCTTGACCACGGACGCGGGCCGTTCGACCACTTCGCCGGCGGCGATCTGGTTGATGAGGATGTCGGGGAGCTGACGGATGGTCACGGCGGCGTTCCGGTGCGCGCAGGCACCGCGGGGGGATTGGGAATCGATGATAGCCGCTGCCGCCGCGGCTCAGCGATCCGGATCCTGCGCTCTCAGCGTTGCGCTGGCGGTGCGGCGTCGCCCGCAGCGGTCGCTGCGGGAACGGTCGAAACGAAAACGGCCCCGGGATCGCCGGGGCCGTCGAAGTCGAATGCGCCGGCGCGCCGTCAGCGGCTGCCGCCGAAACCGCCACCCTGCGGCGGCGAGGCCTGCTGGGCCTCGGCGCGCGCGGCGTACAGCGAACCCGGCGGCGGCTGGCGGGTGAAATAGTTGTTGATGCCGCCGAGCACTGCGCGCGCCAGCGCGCGCTGGTGCGAGGGGTCAGTCAGGCGGCGCTCTTCGTCCGGATTGGAGATGAAGTTGGTCTCCACCAGCATCGCCGGCATGTCCGAGGTGCGCAGGACCGCGAAGTTGGCCTTCTCCACGTGCGGCTTGTGGTTGTTGCCGACGTCGCGCAAGCCTTCGAGCACGTGCGCGGCGGCGTCTTCGGAGGCCTTCATGTGGCCGCTCTGGGTCAGGTCGAGCAGCACCGAAGCCAGGGTGTTGTCGGTCTGCTGCAGGCGCACGCCGCCGATCAGGTCGGAGGCGTTTTCCTTGTCCGCCAGCCAGCGCGCGCGCTGCGAGGTCGCGCCCTTGAGCGAAAGCACGTACACCGACGAGCCGCGCGCGCTGCGGTTTTCGGCCGCGTCGGCGTGGATCGAGACGAACATGTCGGCCTTGGCCTGACGCGCCAGCTGGGCGCGGCGCGGCAGCGGGATGAACACGTCGCTGTCGCGGGTCATGTAGGCCTTCAGGCCCGGGGTGGCGTTGATCTGGCGCGCCAACTCGCGGCCGATGGCCAGGGTGACGTCCTTCTCGCGCTTGCCGCCCTGGCCGATCGCGCCGGGATCCTGGCCGCCGTGGCCGGGATCGATGGCGATGATGAGCGGGCGCATGCCGCGGCCGCGCATCACGTCCTTCAAGGTCTTGACCGCGCCGGCCGGCGGCGCGGGCTCGTTGGCCGGCGCGCTCGCGGCGGCGCTCGCGTTGGCGGCGGCGTTGGCGGCGGCCGAACCGGGCATCGGCGTCGGCACGCCGGTGGCGATGCGGGTGGGCACGCCCGTGGCGATGCGGGTCGGCACGCCGGTGGCAATGGTGGTCGGCACCGGTGCTTGCGCGGCCTGTTCGAACACCGCCTGGTTGGCGGCCTGCTGCGCGCCGGACGGCGGCGCGGCGGCGGCGGCCACGGCCGGAGCGGCGCCCGGCGGCTGGCCCGCCGGCGCGGAATGCGGCGGCGCTTGCGTGGGTGCGCCGGCGCCGTTGCGTGCGGCGAGTTCGGCGATCAGCTTGTTGGCGGCGGCGTTGGAGGCGGCGTTGGAGGCGACGGCCGCATCGGCCGCTTGCACGTCGGCCGTGGGGCTGGCGGGGTTCTGCGCGGGAACGTTCTGGAACCCGGCGGTCGGCGTCGGCGCGGACGCCGCCACAGTCGCGGCGGGCTTGGGATCGGGCGCCTTCGGCGCGGCGGCGACCGCAGCCGCCGGCTCGCTGCCGTCGCCCGGCCATTCCAGGATCAGACGCGGGCCGCCGGGGCCCTGCTCGATGTGCGGCTTGAGCACCGCCACGGGTTGAGCGAGGTCGAACACGATGCGCGCGGTGCCGGGCTGCGGCTCGCCGCTGCGCACGGATTTGATGACGCCGGCGCCGGCCGGAAGCCGGACGCCCTTGCCCAGGCGCGAGGCCGGCAAGTCGACCACGAGACGGTCGGGGCCTTTGAGGCTGATGACTTTGTATTCGCCGGCGCCGTCCAGAGCGATCTCGGCGCGGGTGCCGGTGGCACCGTTGCGCAGCTCCAAGCCCTTGATTTCGCTCGCATGAGCGAGATTCCAGGCCAGCGCCGCTAGGAGCGCCAGGCCCATCAGGACTTTCTGAACGGTGGCCCCCTTGACTCGCATGGGCGTAAGTTAAGCGCTGCGATTATGGAATTGCAAGTATTTTTTCCTTGCAAATCCGGCACCTGCCGCCACTTCCTAGGGAATCGTTCAGGAGTCGGCCGCAACCGGCTCTATCCCGGTCGCCGCGGCCAGCGCCGCCAGCCAGGCCCGACCGCCGGCGCTGGCCGCCGCCAGCCGGACGCTGCGGCCGGCCCCGTCCACGGCCAGATCGATGCGCAGATCGGCCGACGGCAGCCAGCCGCGGCCGCGCTCGGGCCATTCGATCAGCCACAGGCTGGCCTCGCCGCCGTCCAGGCCGAGGAACTCCAGCTCGCCGGCGTCGCCGATGCGGTACAGGTCCAGGTGCCAGGCTTCGCCGCCGTCGGCGAGCGGGTAGCGCTCGACCAGGGTGTAGGTCGGGCTGCGGATCGCGCCCTGCACGCCGAGCGCCCGCAACAGGGCGCGCGCCAGGGTCGATTTGCCAGCGCCGAGGTCGCCGTGCAGGTGCACGTGCAACGCGGGCGCGTTCGCAGGCGAGCGCGCGGCCGCGAGCGCGGCGCCGAGCGCGTCGGTGGCGTCGGCGTCGGCCAGGTGCAGACGCAGTTCGGAAGCGACGTCGGAATTCATCGCGAAATCATCGCTCATCCGCGCGCGGATTGGCGCAGCGGCGCAGCCACGGCATCAGGTCGCTCGGCAACAGGCCGCGTTCGCCGCCTTCGCGCGCAGCGCGATCGCCGGCCACCGAATGCAGCAGCGCGCCGCAACTCGCCGCGTCGAACGCGTCCAGGCCTTGCGCGCGCAGCGCCGCGATCGCGCCGCTGAGCGCATCGCCCATACCGCCCACGGCCATGCCCGGATTGCCCGCGCCGATCGCGCGCACGCCCTGCCCCGGCGCATGCACCAAGGTGCCCGCGCCCTTCAACACCACCGCGCAGCGATAGCGCTCGCTCAAGGCGCGCACCGCGGCGTAGCTGTCGGCCTGCACGCGCGCGGTGTCGCTGCCGAGCAGGCGCGCGGCTTCGCCCGGATGCGGGGTGAGGATGCAATCGGCGGGCAGTGCGCGCGGCTGCGCGGCGAGCAGATTCAAGGCGTCGGCGTCGAGCAGCAGCGGCTTGCCGCTGGTCAGCGCCGCGACGAACAAATGCGCGCCCCACTCCTGCGTGCCCAGGCCCGGGCCGATCGCGATCACGTCGGCGGCGGCGAGCGCGGCGCGTACGTCTTCGCTGGATTCCACCGCGCGCGGCATCGCTTCGGGCAGGCGCGCCAGCAGCGGCGCGATGTGCTCGGCGCGGGTCGCCGCGTCGACCAAGCCGGCGCCGCTGCGCAAGGCGGCCTGCGCGCACAGCATCAACGCGCCGCCGTGGCCGTGGTCGCCGCCGATGCACAGCACCCGGCCGTTGCGGCCCTTGTGGCTGTCGCGCCGGCGCGGGCGCAGCCAGCGGCGCAAATCCGGCGCGCGCAGCCATTCGGCTACCGGGTAGACGCCGTGCGCAGGCAGGTCCAGGCCGAGATCGGCGAGCAACAGCTCGCCGGCGCAGTCGAGCGCCGCGCCGGTGCGCAGCCCGTGCTTGCGGGCGATGAATTCCAGCGTGCAGTCGGCGACCACCGCCGCGCCGGGCGCGGCGCCGCGGTCGGCGTCGACGCCGCTGGGCGCGTCGAGCGCGAACACCGGCGCGCCGTGGGCGTTGATCGCCGCGATCAGTGCGCCTGCCGTTGCGTCGGGCGGACGCGACAAACCTATGCCGAACAAGGCGTCGACGATGGCGTCGGCGGCCGGCAGCGCGCCGTCGAATTCGATCGTCGCGCCGCCGGCTGCGGCGTACTCGGCCGCCGCGCGCTGCGCCAGTTCGCCGCGCGGCGCGTGCTCGCGCAGGCGCAGCACGCGCACCCGGCGGCCGTTGCGCAGCGCATGCGTCGCCATGACATAGCCGTCGCCGCCGTTGTTGCCGGGGCCGCACACCACCAGCAGCGAATAGGCCTGGGTCCAGCGATCCAGCCATTCGCGCCAGGCCGCTTCGCCGGCGCGGCGCATCAGCTCGAAATCGTCGCCGAGTTCGGCCGCGGCCGCGCGCTCGACCGCGCGCAGCGCGGCGGTGTCGTACAGCGGCGTTTCTGCCGGCATTTCTGGCGGCGCTCCTGCCATTTCGGCGGAGACGGCGATATCGGGGGACCGGGACATGCCTGGATTCTATACTTGGCGCATCGTGAGCCAGATCGACGCCAGCCCCAGTTCCTCCGACGCGCCCGGCGACCCCGCCGGCCGGCCGGCGCCCGACTACTCGGCGCTGGCGCGGCGCATCCGCGAGCTGGCGCGCGAATTCGGCTTCCAGCGCTGCGGCATCAGCGGCGTCGAGCTGGGCCAGGACGAGGCCTATCTGCTGGATTGGCTGGAACGCGGCCTGCACGGCTCGATGGACTGGATGGCGCGCCACGGCGAGCTGCGCGCGCGGCCGCAGCAGTTGTTGCCGGGCACGGTGCGGGTGATTTCGGTCGGCCTGGATTACGGCCGCCGCGACGACGACGAAGCCTGGGCCACGCTGGCCGACGGCGAACGCGCCTATGTCGCGCGTTACGCGCTCGGCCGCGACTACCACAAGCTCATGCGCCAACGCCTGCAGCGGCTGGCCGAGCGTTTGGCGGAACTGGTGGGGCCGTTCGGCCATCGCGTGTTCGTCGATTCCGCGCCGGTGCTGGAACGCGCGCTGGCGCGCAACGCCGGGCTCGGCTGGATCGGCAAGCACACCTGCCTGATCGACAAGGACGGCGGCTCGTGGTTCTTCCTCGGCGAGATCTACGTCGACCTGCCGCTGCCGGTGGACGCGCCGGCCAGCGCGCACTGCGGCACCTGCGTGCGCTGCATCGACATCTGCCCGACCCAGGCCATCATCGCGCCGCACCGGCTCGACGCGCGCCGCTGCATCGCCTACCTCACCATCGAACACGCCGGCGCGATTCCGCTGGAGCTGCGCGAGCCGATCGGCAACCGCATCTTCGGCTGCGACGATTGCCAACTGGTCTGCCCTTGGAACAAGTTCGCCCAACGCAGCGACGAGCCGGATTTCCGCGCCCGCAACGATCTCGACCGGGCCACGTTGGCGCAGTTGTTCGCCTGGGACGAGGACGAGTTCCTGCGCCGCACCGAAGGCTCGGCGATCCGCCGCAGCGGGCACGAGCGCTGGCTGCGCAATATCGCGGTGGCGCTGGGCAATGCGCCGACGACGCCGGAGGTGATCGCGGCGCTGCGTTCGCGCCAGGAGCATCCGAGCGAGCTGGTGCGCGAACACGTGCAATGGGCGCTGGCGAAGCACGAAGCCTGCCTGTAATCCCCTGTAGGAGCGGCGCGAGCCGCGACCGCGACAACGCAGCCACCGCGAACCTTGCGGCGTAGTTGCGTTGTCGCGGTCGCGGCTCGCGCCGCTCCTACAGGTAGCCGCCGCAGCTTCGCCGAGGCCTGAAACGACGAACGGCGCCTAAGCGCCGTTCGTCAACACAAAGCCAAGCGACTTATCCGCGCAACCGCGCCAACAACTCGCGCGTCACCGGATCGTCCGCCTCGGCCTCGCCGGCCAGTGCCGGCAGCAGCTTGCTGGCGACCTGCTTGCCCAGTTCGACGCCGAACTGGTCGAAGGCGTTGATGCCCCAAAACACCGACTGCAGGTACACGCTGTGCTCGTACATCGACAGCAGCGCGCCGAGCGACGCCGGGGTAAGCGCGTCGAGCAGGATCGTCGTGCTCGGGCGGCCGCCGGCGTAGGCGCGGTGCGGGTCGTCGCTGCGCTGGCCGTTGGCGAAGGCCTCGGTCTGCGCCAGCAGGTTGGCGTGCAGGGCGCGGTGGTTCTGCGGGTACGGCGCGTCGCTGCGGACCACGCCGATGAAATCGGCCGGAACGATCGAGGTGCCCTGATGCAGCGCCTGGAAGAAGCTGTGCTGGGTGTCGGTGCCGGCGCCGCCCCACCACACCGGCACGGTGTCGCCGTGCACGGGCGAGCCGTCGAGCTTGACCGACTTGCCCAGGCTCTCCATCACCAGCTGCTGCAGGTAGTTCGACAGCAGCTTCAGGCGTTCGTCGTAGGCCAGCACCGCCTGGGTCGCGTAGCCCTGGCCGTTGCGGTTCCAGATCGAGGTCAGCGCGTGCCAGGCGGCGAGGTTGCGCGGCAGCTCGGTCTGCAGCACGTGCGCGTCCATCTGCGCCGCGCCGGAGAGGAACTGCTCGAACGCGTCCATGCCGATCGCCAGCGCGATCGGCAAACCCACCGCCGACCACAGCGAGTAGCGGCCGCCGACCCAGTCCCACATCGGCAGGATGCGCTCGGCCGGGATGTTGAAGGCCTGCGCCGCGCGTTCGACGTTGGCGCTGATCGCGTACAAACGCGAATCGTCGCCGAGCCAGTCGCGCAGGATGCCGCCGTTGAGCAGCGTCTCCTGGGTGCTGAAGGTCTTGGAGATCAGCAGCGCCGCGGTGCGCTTGGGATCGAGCCCGGCCAGCGTGCGCTGGGCCGCGTGGCCGTCGACGTTGGACAGGAAGTGCACGCGGAAGCGGCCCGGCTTCGGCCCGCTCAGCGCATCGACCGCCAGGCGCGGGCCGAGGTCGGAGCCGCCGATGCCGACGCTGACGATGTCGGTGACCTCGCTCGCGCTCAGCGCCTCGACCACCGCGCGCATCTGCGCGCGCGCCTTGAGCGCCTCGCGGTGGGCGTCGTGGGCGATCGGCGCGTGGGAGAAATCGCCGCGCAGCGCGGTGTGCAGCGCCGGGCGGCCTTCGGTGACGTTGACGGTCTGGCCGTCGAACAGCGCCTGCAGGCGCTCGCGGCTGCCGGCCGCTTCGGCGGCGCGGAACAGCCAGGCCAGGGCGTCGCGGTCGTAGCCCTGGCGGGCGAAGCTGGCGTAGATCGGCCCGACCTTGAGGGCGAAGTCGCCGGCCCGGGCGGGGTCGGCGGCGATCAGCCGGGACAGCGGCGTGGCAGCGACGCGCCCGACTTCGGCGCGCAGCTCGTGGAGTCGGGAGTCGTCGCTCATCGTGCCTCGGTTCTCAGGCGGCCTGGGCCGGCATCGAGTGGTTGGTGTGGGTGAGCCGGTTGTCGCGGTCCACGTAGACCAGGGTCGGCTTGTACTTGGCCGCCTCGGCTTCGTCGCAGATGCCGTAGGCGCAGATGATCACCAGGTCGCCCGGCTGGGCCTTGTGCGCGGCCGCGCCGTTGACCGAGATCACCCCGCTGCCCTCTTCGCCGCGGATGGCGTAGGTGGAGAAGCGGTGGCCGCTGTTGATGTTGTAGATGTGCACCATCTCGTACTCGCGGATGCCCGAGATGTCGAGCAGGCGGCCGTCGATCGCGCAGGAGCCTTCGTAATGCAGCTCGGCGTGGGTGACGGTGGCGCGGTGGATCTTGGCCTTGAGCAGGTTCAGTTGCATGTCGGTCACTCGTGGGCCCGCGGGCGTCGCGGACGCGAAGGGGTCTGAAGTCTAACAGCGCATGGCGCGCTGCAACATGGGCCGGGCGCGGCTCGGGCGCAACGCAGCTTTTCGCTGCCTCGCGCCGGCCGCCGCCCCGTTCAGGCAGCGAATTCGAGGTTGTCGATCAGGCGGGTGCGGCCCAGGCGGGCGGCGATCAGGGCGACGCGTTCGCCGTCGTCAGTCTCGCCCGCCTCCGGCAGGGTCAGGTCCGGGCGGCGCAGCGCAGCGTAGTCGACCTCGAAGCCGGCGTCCGTGAGCCGGCGCGCGGCTTCGGCCTCGACCGCCTCGCGGCCCTGCCCGGCCTGGGCGGCCTCGCGCATCGCCTGCAGGGTGCGATGGATCTGCGGCGCGCGCTCGCGCTCGGCCGGCGACAGGTATTGGTTGCGCGAGCTCATCGCCAGGCCGTCGGCCTCGCGCCGGGTCGGCGCGGCCACGATCTCGATCGGGAAGGCCAGGTCGCGCACCAAGTAACGGATCACCGCCAGTTGCTGGTAGTCCTTGCGGCCGAACACGGCCACGTCCGGGCGGACCTGGTTGAACAGCCGCGCCACCACCGTGGCGACGCCGTCGAAATGGCCGGGGCGGTGCGCGCCTTCCAGGGTTTGGGTCACCCCGGGCACGGCCACCTGCACGGTGCGCTCGGCCCCGTAGGGGTACATGGTCTCCACCGACGGCCGCCACAGCAGGTCGCAGCCGGCCGCGCGCAAGCCGTCGGCATCGGCCTCGGGGGTGCGCGGGTAGCGGCTGAAGTCCTCGTTCGGGCCGAACTGGGTCGGGTTGACGAACACGCTCGCCACCACCCGGTCGGCGCGCTCGCGCGCCAGGCGGATCAGCGAGTGGTGGCCTTCGTGCAGGTTGCCCATGGTCGGGACGAAGGCGACGCTGTGGCCGGACGCGCGCCAGGCCTGCAGGGTGGAACGCAGGGCGCCCAGTTGATCGACGGTCAGCATGCGGTAACTCGCGAAGAAAGACGGCGTGGAAGTGACGGCGCGATCCATGCGCGGGCAGGCGGCCGGCGGATGCCGGTCGAGGCCTGCGGCGCCAGGCTCCGCGGGAGCCTGCGCTGGGGCCTATGTCGGGCCGCGCGGCGGCGATTTCCAGCCCCGCGGCGGCGCGCGCTCAGTCGTAGGAATGTGCGGCGTCGGGGAAGCGGCCGTCGCGCACCGCTTCGCCGTAAGCGGCGAAGGCGCCGGCGACCGAGCCGCCTTCGGCCAGGAAGTCCTTGACGAACTTGGGCCGGCGGTGGCCGGAGTTGACCCCGAGCAGGTCGTGCAGCACCAGCACCTGGCCGTCGCAGTGCGGGCCGGCGCCGATGCCGATGGTGGGAATGGCCAGATCGGCGGTGACCGCCTGGGCCAGGCCGGTCGGCACGCACTCCAGCACCAGCAGCGCGGCGCCGGCCTCGGCCACTGCGCGCGCATCGCTGCGCAGCTTGGCCGCAGTGGCGTCGTCGCGGCCCTGCAGCTTGTAGCCGCCCAGGCGCAGCACCGATTGCGGGGTCAGGCCGAGATGGGCGCAGACCGGGATTTCGCGTTCGACCAGGAAGCGGATGACCTCGAGCTTGTGCCCGGCGCCTTCGATCTTGACCATCGCCGCGCCCGCGCGCAGCAGCGCGATGGACGCATCGAGCGCGCGCTCGGGCGTGGCGTCGGAGGCGAACGGCAGGTCGGCGATCAGCAGCGCCTTGGACAGGCCGCGGGCGACGCAGGCGGTGTGGTAGGCCATGTCGGCCGCACTCACCGGCAAGGTGCTGTTGTGGCCCTGCACGACCATGCCCAGCGAATCGCCGACCAGCACCAGGTCGGTGCCGGCGGCGTCCATGGTGCGGGCGAAACTGGCGTCGTAGGCGGTCAGCATGACCAGCTTGCGGCCGTCGCGCTTGGCGTCGGCGAGCATGGGCACGGTCCAGGCCTTGCGCTTCTCGGAAGGCGTGGCGTCGGTCGGAGCCGAGGTGTACATGGGCGGAAGTCCGGTGGCGACGGACGTGATGGGGAGGTCGCCTAACTTAGCAGGTTGCCGCCGCCTGGCGACCCTCGCCGGCGCAACGCTGTCGGGCCGCCATGCGCAGGCAAGCGCGCAGACGCGCGCACCGGACCGAGCCGCCCGAAACGGTCAATCTCGCCGCGCCACCCCGGCCGCCCCCTGTAGGAGCGGCGCAAGCCGCGACCGCGACAATGCGGCTGCGGCGAAACCGGCCTATGCCTTCGTTCCCGCGAATCCGCCGCGGCGTGTGTCGATTTGCGACAAAGGGCGAGACATGGCGCGATCGCCGGCCCAGGACGCTGGCGCCGCGGTTGCGTTGTCGCGGTCGCGGCTTGCGCCGCTCCTACAGGGGGCTGGTGTGGGTGCGATGCGGCCGGAGCTCAGCTGCCCTCGCCTTCCGGCAGGGCTTCGATGCCGCCCAGGTCGATCCGGCCCAGCGCCTCGCGCGCGAGGCCGACGCCTGCGATCGAGACCTCCGGCGCGATCTCCACCAGCGGCGCCAGCGCGAACGCGCGCTCGTGCAGGTGCGGATGCGGCACGTGCAGGCCGGCTTCGGCGATGACCGCGTCGCCGTACAGCAGCAGGTCCAGGTCCAGGGTGCGCGGGCCCCAGCGGTCGCTGCCGTCGGCGCGGCGCGCGCGTCCGGCTTCGCGTTCGATGCCGAGCATCGCCGCCAGCAGTTCGCGCGCCGGCAACGCGGTTTCCAGCTGCGCCACCGCGTTGAGGAAGTCCGGCTGGTCGGTGCGGCCCCAGGCCGCGGTGCGGTACAGCCGCGAAGCGCGCAGCAGGCGCGACTCGGGCAAGGCGGCCAGCGCGCGCAGGGCCGCGCGCAACACCGCGGCGCTGTCGCCGAGATTGCTGCCCAGGCCGATGTAGGCGGAAACGGTTGGAGTCATGGCGTACTGGCGCGCGAACGCGCTAGGGGCGACGCGGTCGGGCTGCGAAAACGGCCGGCATGGCGACGCGACAGCGAAAAGAACCGGCCGGCGGCGGACCGGGCGGATACCGCGTCGGGCCCACCGGAGCGGATCGGGCGAAGCGGCCCCGGAACAGCGGACTTGGAGAAGCAGGCAGCCGGCGCAACAGCGCCGCGCCGCAGCCGCTTACTCCGCGCCGCCGCCCGGTGCGGCGCGCCGGCGCCGGCGGCGCTTGCGCGGAGCGCGGCCGTCGCCGCCCTCCTCGTCGCCGCCGTCCTCAGCCTCACGCGCCTGCGACTCCTGCTGCGCCAACAGTTCGTTAGGATGCTGCTGCGCCTCGCGCCAGAACTCGACATCGGCCGAATGCTCGTCCGAAGCGGCCGTGCGCAGGCTCAGGAAATCGAACGCGGCGCGGAAGCGCGGATGCGACAGCAGGCGGAACACGCGCTTGCGCTGGCGTTGCTGGAAGCGCGACTGCAGCAGCCAGATCTCCTGCATCGGCAGCGAGAACCGGCGCGGCAGCGCGATCGTGGCGAGCTGGTGCAAGGTGACCCGGTCGGCCGCGCGGCGCTGCGCCTCGGCCGTGTGCACGCCCTGCGCCTGCAAGCCCATGAGGTCGCGGCAATACGCCGGCCACAGCAGCAGCGCGAACAGGAACGCCGGCGACACCGGCTCGTCGGCGGCCACGCGCGCGTCGGTGCCCTTCAGGCCTTCGAGCACCATGCGCCGCAGCGCGCCGCTGCGGTTGGACTTCAGCGCCGCGGCGCTTTCCGGCAGCAGCGCGGGCAGCAAGCCGTAGCGCTCCAGGCCGAGGAAGCTCTCAACCGCGTGGCCGGACAGGAACAGCTTGAGGCATTCCTCGAACAAGCGCGCCGGCGCGGCCTCGGCCAACAACGGCGCCAGGTGCGGGATCGGCTCGGCGGTGCCGCGCTCGATCTCGAAACCGAGCTTGGCCGCCAGACGCACCGCGCGCAGCATGCGCACCGGGTCTTCGCGGTAGCGCGTTTCCGGATCGCCGATCAGGCGCATCAAGCGGTTCTGCACGTCCTCGAAGCCGCCGACGTAGTCGCGCACCGAGAAATCCTCGACCGCGTAATACAGCGCGTTGGCGGTGAAGTCGCGTCGCACCGCATCGTCTTCGATGCTGCCGTAGACGTTGTCGCGCAGCAGCCGGCCGCCGTCGTCGGTCTCGCGGTCGCCGCTGCCGTCGTCGCTGTTGGCGCGGAAGGTGGCGACTTCGATGATCTCGCGGCCGTAGACCACATGGGCCAGGCGAAAGCGGCGACCGATCAGGCGGCAGTTGCGGAACAATCCCTTGACCTGTTCGGGCGTGGCGTCGGTGGCCACGTCGAAGTCCTTGGGATGGCCGCCGACCAGGATGTCGCGCACCGCGCCGCCCACCAGGTAGGCGCCGAAGCCGCTGTCGCGCAATCGGTACAGCACCCGCAACGCATTGGGGCTGATGTCCTTGCGCGAGACATTGTGCTGGTCGCGCGGGATCACCCGCAGCGAGGTCGTAACAGGGGATGAGGAATTGTCGGCTTGCATCGAACGCGGACGCGCCGCCTTATCTAGAAAGAAATTCGTGGGTCAGGCCGTTGCCGGAGGCTGCGGCGGCGCATATACTAGCAGGCCGCACAGGATTGAGAGACTGCGCGGTCCGTCAGGAAGCCTCCGGTCGCCGGAGCCCCCGCCGGAAGCATCATCGCTCCCTTCGTCTAGAGGCCTAGGACGTGGCCCTCTCAAGGCTAAAACACGGGTTCGAATCCCGTAGGGAGCGCCATACCAGCGACTCGGTCGCAGAAAAAGCCCGCCTCGCGCGGGCTTTTTCGTTGTGGCGGCGCGCTCGCCACGACGCCCTCGCGGCCGCGCCAGACGCCACGCGCGGCCTTGGGCGGGCGCGGCGCGAGTGGCTAAACTATCGCCCGCCCGGCCTGCTCTACCGGACCATCACAGGACCCAGCCATGCCCTTCGTCGTCACCGAGAACTGCATCAAGTGCAAGTACACCGACTGCGTGGAGGTGTGCCCGGTGGACTGTTTCCACGAAGGCCCGAATTTCCTGGTGATCGATCCGGACGAGTGCATCGACTGCACCCTGTGCGAGCCGGAGTGCCCGATCAACGCGATCTACCCCGAGGACGACGTGCCGGCCGGCCAGGAAGGCTTCGTCGCCCTCAACGCCGAGTTGGCCAAGGCCTGGCCGGTGATCACCACGCGCAAGGACGCCCTGGCCGACGCCAAGGACTGGGAAGGCAAGACCGGCAAGATCGACCTGCTCGAACGCTGAGCCTGGCCAGGCCGCGCGCGCGGCCGCGGAAAAGTTCCGCAACGTCCTGAATTTCCCCGATTTTCGGCGCGGATGCGTTCATCCGCGCGCGCCTAGACTGGCCGCGGTCTTCCTACGCCGCGCCGCCATGTCCAAGCTCCTGCCGTTCGGCCTGCTGCTCGCGTTGTGCCTCACCCCCGCCGCGACCGGCGCCCAGCACCGCGGTTTCGACCTCTCGCAGCTGGATCTGTCGCAACTGGATCTGTCGCAGTTGGACCCGGCCGCGATCATGGCCAGCGCCAACGACACCTTGATGCGCGCGCCCGACCAGCGCATCGACGGCCTGTTCCAGGCGCTGCGCAACGCCTCGCGCGACCGCGCCGACGCCGCCACCCTGTGCGCCCTGTTCGATCCCGCCGCCGACCGCAGCGCGCAGGCGCTGATGGCGGCCGCGCAACGGCTCAGTCCCGACAGCCACCAGCGTTTCGGCAATGCGCTGATCGAGATCGCCGCCAGCGGGCTGCAGAGCCCGCGCCAGCCCTACGACGCCTCCGGCGCCCGCCAGTCGCTGAAGTCGGCCGCGGCCAAGGCGATGATCCTGCACGACGGCTTCGGCGCCGGGCTCAACGCCGACGGCGCCGACGAAACCTCGCGGCAGGCGCGCTGCCAGTCGTTCGCGTGGCTGCTCGACGCCCTGGGCGAACAGCCGCTGGCGCAGCGCGCCGGGGCGATGCGGCTGATGCTGAATGAGGGCATGAGCCGGTTGGCGGTGCGCTGAGCTTTGGTCTTCGGCGATCTGGAGCAAGAGCGTCGGGCCTGAAGGCCCTCCCACAAGAGCAAGGCGCTCCCCCCAAGAGCCTCCCACTGGAGCACGGCCCTCCCACAAGAGCCTGGCGGCCTGCACGGGCCCGCTCTTGTGGGAGGGCCTTCAGGCCCGACGCCTTTGTCTCAGCCGACTGCCACTCCCGCCCCCGCAAACGAAAACGGGCGCCCTCGGCGCCCGTTTCCGCATCCGGCCGCGACGGGCCGAAATCGTTCGATCAACGCCCGCCGAGCGCCGTCTTCAGGTCGGCGATCAGCTTGGTCGGGCCGGCGCCCGAGGCCGGCAGGCCGCGCGGGTCGACCGCCGAGACATAGGCGCCCGCCTCGACCGCGCTGACCCGGATCAGGAAGTTGCCGCCCTGGTAGTTGACGTCGTAGGCGCCGAGCAGCTGGGCGCGGCTGGCGATGGTCAGGCCTTCGGTCTTGCCGAGGACTTCGCCGACCTTGTTGAAGGCGTCGTCGCGGTTGCCGCTGAGGGTGAAGCCCAGCGCCGAGGACGCCGGCGCGCCCGGCTGGGCCTGAGTCGGACGGTTGGCCGAGGCGCTGGCCGAGCCGCCCGGGATCGCCATCGCACCGTCGGTGCGCGGCAGGTCCAGGTCCGGCGGCACTTCCAGCGGACGGTTTTCCGGCGCTTCGGCATAGAGCTTGTTGCCCTTGCGGAACCAGCTGCAGCCCGACGTGGCGACCACCGCCAGCAGCAGACCGGCGACGACGGCACGGGACATGGAAACGTTGGAACGCATGGGTATCTCCTGCAGGGATTCAGGCCGCGAGATCGGCGCGGCTAAGGTGTTCGAGTTCGGCGGCCAGCGCCGTAGTCTGGCGCAGCGCGTCGGCGTGCGCGGCCGACAGCGTCTGCAGCGGCAGACGCAGGCCGTGGCCGAGGCCTTGTGCGGCCAGCAGCGCCTTGACCGGAATGGGGTTGGGTTCGACGCCGAGGAAGTCGTAGGCCGGGCGCAGGCGCGCGTCCCAGGCCTCGGCTTCGGCGCGCTTGCCGGCCCGGGCCAGGTCGGCCAGGCGGCGGAACGCGGCCGGCATGGCGTTGGAGCCGACCGAGACGATGCCGTCGGCGCCGGCCAGCATGGCCCGGCAGGCGGTCGGGTCGTCGCCGCTGAGCACGGCGAAGCCGTCGGACTTCAGCGCCAGCAGCTCGTTCATGCGCTGCGGGTCGGACACCGCTTCCTTGATGCCGACGATGCGCGGATGCGCGGCCAGCTCGGCCACCGTCGCCGGCAGCAGGTCGCAACCGGTGCGGCCGGGCACGTTGTAGAGCACGATCGGCAGCGCGCCGTCGTCGGCGATCGCGCGGTAGTGCGCGAGCAGGCCGGCCTGGGTCGGGCGCACGTAGGGCGGCGCCACCACCAGCGCCGCGTCGGCGCCGAGCGCGGCCACGCGCCGGTTCAGTTCGATGGTCTTGGCGGTATTGGACTGGCCGGTGCCGGCCAGCACCGGGATGCGCCCGGCAATCAATTCCACCGCGCTGCGCAGCAGGGTGTCGTACTCGGCGTCGAACAGCGCCGCCGCCTCGCCGGTGGAACCGGCGACCACGACCGCCTGGGTGCCGCCCTGCAGCTGTTTGGCCAGCAGCGAGCGCCAGGCGTCCAGGTCGAGTTCGGCCGACGCGGTGAACGGCGTCGCCAGCGCGGTGATGCTGCCGGTAAGTCGCAAGTTGGAACCCTGTGAGCTGGTGCGGCCGCGGGCGCGGTCGCGTGAGACGGTTGGAGCGGGTTGAAGCTGGGACGGATGGAACCGGGCGCTACGTCCGCCGCCGCGGCGGCGCGAGCCCCGGGGCGACCGGGCCGGCGCGGGCCGGTCGCTGCGGACCGCAGCGTATCGCCAAACCGGGCCTGCAGACACGAAACCGCGCCTGCGGACGGCCATACACCGGGCGATGTTACTTGCGGCGCGAAAGCGCGGGCAAGTATGCTGACCCGCAGTCGCGTCCCGGGCCCGGGACGCCGTTCATTCTCCGAGCCGACATCGCTCCCCTTGCAGGCGCCGCCTTGACCGATTCCGCTTCCCGGCCGTCGCCGAACGATAACCACCTCCTGATCAACGCCTATACGACGCATCCGGAGTCGCCGCTGCTGTCGGTGACGCGCCGGATCGCCGATTCGGGCTGCAATCTCGTCGACGCGCGCCTGTCCACGGTCGGCCGCGACGTCTCGGTCACCGCCCTGGCCCAGGGGTCGTGGGATTCGGTCGCCAAGCTCGAAGCCATGCTGGCCCGGCTGGAGCGCGAGGAAGGCCTCAAGCTGGTGTGGTACCGCACCGGCGCCAAGCAGGTGCAGTCCAGCCTGCTGCCCTACATCGTCGAAGTCGTCGCCGCGGACAAGCCCGGCATCTTGTTCCAGCTGGCCGACTTCTTCGACCGCCAGGGCATCACCATCGAAAGCCTGCACTGCTCGCGCTACCGCGCGATGCAGACCGGGGCGGACATGTTCTCGGCCCAGATCACGATCGGCGTGCCTTCCAGCATGCACATCGCCGCGCTGCGCGACGATTTCCTCGAGTTCTGCGACCACCTGAACCTCGACGCCATCATGGATCCGATGAAGTTCTGACTGGTAAGTTTCCGACATGCTCGACACCGGCGATCGCGCTTACGGCGGCAAAGCCCCCCACTACGACCTGGCCCTGTCCAGCGGCGAAACGGTCAAGCTCAAGGACTACGCCGGCGGCTGGCTGGTGCTGTACTTCTACCCGAAGGACAGCACGCCCGGCTGCACCACCGAAGGTCTGGACTTCAACGCCGCGGTGCCGAAGTTCAAGAAGCTCGGCGCCACCGTGCTGGGCGTGTCGCGCGATTCGGTCAAGTCGCACCAGAACTTCTGCGCCAAGCAGGGCTTCAAGTTCGACCTGGTCAGCGACAAGGACGAAACCTTGTGCAACGCCTTCGGCGTGATCAAGGAAAAATCGCTGTACGGCCGCAAGTACATGGGCGTGGAGCGCAGCACGTTCCTGATCGACCCCAAGGGCGTCATCGTGCAGTCATGGCGTCCGGTGAAAGTCGCCGGGCATGCCGAAGCCGTACTCGCCGCACTCAAGGAACACGCCGCCCAGTGAGGCCGCCCCTTTCCCCGACCCGTCGCCGTCCCGCCCCGCGGGCCACGGCGGCGCCGCCGTGCGCGCAAGCCTGCGCGCCGGCGCGCGAGGTCCCGATTCCCTGTCCCCCGGCGTGCCGCCACGCCAATCTCCCGCGGAGTTGTCGATGACACGAAGCAAGCGCATCTACGTGCTGGATACCAACGTGCTGATGCACGATCCCACCGCGCTGTTCAAGTTCGAGGAGCACGACGTCTACCTGCCGATGCAGGTCATCGAAGAGCTCGACAACGGCAAGAAAGGCACCTCCGAAGCCAGCCGCAACGCGCGCCAGGTCAGCCGCTTCCTCAACGAGCTGATCGAGGCCGAGGGCACCGACAAGATTTCCAGCGGCATCTCGCTGGTGCGTCCGCAAGGCCTGCAGCTGCGCGGCGCGCAGAGCATCGGCAAGCTGCGCTTCCAGACCGATTCGTTCGATGCCGGCAAACGCTTCGGCACGGTCATCCCCGACAACCACATCCTCGGCGCGGTGCTCGCGCTCAAGGAGAGCGAGCCGGGCGCGCCGGTGGTGCTGGTGTCCAAGGACATCAACCTGCGGATCAAGGCCTCGATCGCCGGGATCGTGTCGGAAGACTACGAGAACGACCGCGCCCTCGACGATTTCAGCCTGCTCTACACCGGCGCCACCGCGTTGCCGGACGACTTCTGGCAGCGCCACGGCAAGGACTTGAAGTCGTGGACCGAGAAGGGCCGCACCTTCTACGAGATCGCCCGCACCGAGAACGACGACTGGTATCCCAACCAGTTCCTGTACCTGCCCGGCGACGACGAGTCCGAGCTCAAGGTCACCAAGGTCGGCGAAGAGCGCGTGACCTTGCAGATCGTCGACGATTTCCGCCACCACCAGCATGCGGTGTGGGGCATCAGCGCGCGCAACCGCGAGCAGAACTTCGCGCTCAACGCGCTGATGGACCCGGAAATCGACTTCGTCACCCTGCTCGGCACCGCCGGCACCGGCAAGACCCTGCTGGCGCTGGCCGCGGGCCTGGCGCAGACGATGGACCAGCAGCGCTACCGCGAGATCATCATGACCCGCGCCACGGTCAGCGTCGGCGAGGACATCGGCTTCCTGCCCGGTACGGAAGAGGAAAAGATGACGCCGTGGATGGGCGCGCTGACCGACAACCTGGAAGTGCTGACCCATAACCAGGACGGCGGCGCCTGGGGCCGCGCGGCGACCAACGACCTGCTCGCCTCGCGGATCAAGATCCGCTCGATGAACTTCATGCGCGGGCGCACCTTCCTGAGCCGCTGGCTGATCCTGGACGAGGCGCAGAACCTGACGCCGAAGCAGATGAAGACCTTGATCACCCGCGCCGGCCCGGGCACCAAGATCGTCTGCCTGGGCAACGTCGAGCAGATCGACACGCCTTATCTCACCGAGACCACCTCGGGCCTGACCTACGCGGTCGACCGCTTCAAGGGCTGGGCGCACAGCGCGCACGTGACCCTGCGCCGCGGCGAGCGCTCGCGTCTGGCTGATTACGCTTCGGAAGTCCTGTAAACGATGCAGGCGAAGACAAGGACGTTCTCGTCGGGGTTGCGGTTCGCGCTGGCGCTGTTCGGGTTGATGCTGCTGGCGCGGATCGGCTTCGAGTTCTGGGCCGACGATCTGCAGGCCGAACCGCTGAAGGACGCGCCGATCGCCGTCGCCAGCGGCGGCGCGCTGGATGCGCGCATCCGCCTGCGTGCGCGCGATTCCTATCGCATGCAGTTGGTGTTCCTGATCCCGGCCGATGGCCGCGAACAACTGCGCAACCTGCTCGCCGAACCGGTGCCGCGCAACGGCCAGCGCGTCTCCGAAGGCGTGGTGGTGCCGCTGCGCTGGTCGCTCAGCGAGGCCGACAGCGGCCGCGTCGTCGCCCAGGGCGAACCGCGGACCGAAGGCCTGGACGCCTGGAGCAGCGATACGTTCTGGCGCGAAGCCGCCAGCTTCGCCGCGCCGCCGGGCTGGTACCGGCTGCAGGTCCAGGCGACGCAGCCGGTGCCGGAACTGGCTGGTGTGACGACCGTGATCAACGTCGGCCTGCGTCCCAAGGTCAGCAGCAGTTGGCAGACCGAGTGGGCCTGGTTCGGGCGCCTGCTGTGTGTGTTCCTGGATCCGCTGCTGATGCTGGCGGCGCTGCTGCTGGCCTGGTTCGCCGGCCGCCGCCTGTGGGTCGCTCGACGCGCGGCCGCTGCGCCGGCCTGACGCGGGTTCGAAACGGGGCCGCCGCGCCGCGATGACGCCCGGATCGGCGCTGCCGCGCCGGGCGCTTTTCGCTACGCTTGCGCCATGAGCGCATCTTCCGTCGTTTCCGCCCTGACCATCGCCGGCTCCGATTCCGGCGGCGGCGCCGGCATCCAGGCCGATCTCAAGACCTTCGCCGCGCACCGCGTGCACGGCCTCAGCGCGTTGGCCGCGCTGACCGCGCAGCACACCCGCGGCGTCAGCGCGGTGCACGTGCCCGACACCGGCTTTCTGCGCGCGCAGATCGACGCCTGCTTCGACGACTTCGAGGTGCGCGCGGTCAAGCTCGGCATGCTCGCCACCGCCGAGGTCATCCACGCCGTCGCCGATGCGCTGGAGCATTACCGGCCGACGTGGCTGGTGCTCGATCCGGTGATGGTCGCCACCTCCGGCGCGCGCCTGCTCGAACCCTCGGCCCTGGACGCGCTGCGCACGCGGCTGCTGCCGCTGGCCAGCGTGGTCACCCCGAACCTGCCCGAAGCCGAATTGCTGATCGGCGCGCCGATCGCCGACCGCGACGCCATGCGCGCCGCGCTGGAGGGTTTGTTCGCGCTCGGCGCGCGCGCGGTGCTGCTCAAGGGCGGCCACCTGCCCGGCGACGGCGACGTGGTTGATCTGTTCGCCGCGCCCGGCGCTGCGCCGCGCGAGATCGCGCACCCGCGCCTGCAGGTGGACGCCCACGGCACCGGCTGCACCCTGGCTTCGGCGGTCGCGGCCAACCTGTGCCTGGGGCGTTCGCTCGAAGACGCCTGCATCGCCGCGGCCGATTACGTCCATCTCGCCCTGCGCCAGGGCTACCGGCCCGGCCGCAGCGAAGTGTTGGTGCTCGATCATTTCGGCGCCGCGCCGCATGGCTGAGCCCGTGCTCCACGAACAGCGCGCGCTGGCCGCCGCCGACGGCCACACTTGGTCGCTGCTCTGCGCGATTCCGCCCAACCCCAGCGCCAGCCTGCTGTGGCTGCCGGCGCTGGGCGTGGCCGCGCGCCACTACCAGCCCTTCGCCGACGCGCTGGCCGCGCGCGGCGTCGCCGTGTTCGTGCACGAGTGGCGCGGCAACGGCGGCAGCAGCTTGCGCGCTAGCCGCGACCGCGATTGGGGTTACCGCGAACTGTTGCTCGACGACCTGCCGGTCAGCGACGCCGAAGTCGTCGCCGCGCTGCCGGGCGTGCGCCGCATCGTCGGCGGCCACAGCCTCGGCGGGCAGATGGCGTGCATGCGCCTGGGCCTGGCGGCGTTGCAGCGCGATCCGAATATTCCCAGCGCGCTGTGGCTGGCCGCCAGCGGCGCGCCGTACTGGCCGACGTGGCCGATGCCGCGGCGTTTGGCGATGCCGCTGATCTACCGTTTCCTGCCGTGGCTGGCCCAGGTCAACGGCACCCTGCCCGGCCGCCGCATCGGCTTCGGCGGCACCGAGGCGCGCAGCCTGATCCGCGACTGGGGCCGCACCGCGCTGAGCGGCGCGTACGCGGCGCGCGGGATCGAAGCGGACATGCAAGCCGGCATGGCGCAAGTGCGCGTCGACGTGCGTGCGGTGCGCATGACCGACGACTGGCTGGTGCCGCGCGCGTCGCAGGATTTCCTGCTCGGCAAGCTGCCGCTGGCGCAGGTCGAAACGACGGAGCTGGGCGCGCGCGAGCTGGGCGTTCGCGCCGATCACTTCGCCTGGATGAAGCGGCCCGACGCCGTAGTCGCCGCGTTGTTGCGCTAGCCCCTGTAGGAGCGGCGCAAGCCGCGACCGCGACACCGCACATACGACGCGACCTGCTACCCCGCAGTCGCGGCTCGCGCCGCTGCTACAGGTAGCCGCCCGCATTTACGCCGCCGGCGCGATCTTTTACGCCGAATTTACGCGGCGACGCCGATCACGAAATAGCGGCTTTACGCCCGACCTTCCGAGAATGAACACGTGGCCGAACCGGCCTCGTTCACCCATTCTGCGGATACTTCCATGTCGTCGTCGCACCACCTGTTCCGTCGCCGCGAGGCCGCCGCTCCGTTGCTGCTGGCCGTCTGCGCCGGCCTCGGCCTGCTCGCGCTGGGCGCGAACGCGCGGGCCGAGGAAACGCCCTCGTTCACCCTCAGCGGTTCGGCCGCGCTGACCAGCGACTACGTCTGGCGCGGCAGCTCGCAGAGCCAGGGCGACCCGGCCGCGCAGGTCGGCTTCAAGGCCGCGCATCGCAGCGGCTTCTATGCCTCGGTCTGGGGCTCGGGCGTCGAATTCGCGCCCGAGACGCGCGCCAGCAGCGAACTCGATTTCACCGTCGGCTGGGCCGGCAAGATCGCCCCGGACTGGGCCCTGGACCTCAACGTCCTGCACTACCGCTACCCGTCCACCACGGTCGATCTGAACTGGACCGAGCTCAACGGCACGGTGACTTACCGCGACAACTACTGGCTGTCGCTGGCGTATTCCAACGAAGCGCTCGGCAGCAAGGACCGCGGCGTCTATTCGCAGGTCGGCGCGCGCTTCCCGGTCAACGACGCGCTGCGTCTGGAAGCCGCGGTCGGCCATTACTTCCTCGACGACGTCTACGACCGCAGCTACACCCACGGCCAGCTCAGCGCGATCTGGGCGTTCAAGAGCCCGTTCGAACTGCGCCTGACCGCGCACGGCACCGACCGCAACGCCGAGCGGATCTTCGGCGATTCCCTGGCCGGCTCGCGCGTCGAAGCCGCGATCCAGGCGTCCTTCTGACAGGAGACACGACCATGCCCGGCTGGCTCTCGATGCTGTGCGCGATCTCGGTCCTGGTGGCCGCTGCGTACCTGCTCTACGTCGTGCTGCGCCCCGAAGATTTCTGACGGCGCGCCCGCGACGCGCGGAACGCGTCGCGGTTCCATTTTCCTGCGCGCTTTCGCCTTCCAGCGAAGTCGCGCCGGGCCCAGTCCGCGCCGGATGCGCGGGCTGCGCCCCACCACCTTCCGGTGTTCGTCATGATCGAAATCTTCCTGGTCTTCGCCCTGGCCGTCGGCCTGGGCTGGCCGCTGGGCCTGTATCTGGCGCGGGTCATGCGCGGCGACCGCTCGCGCCTGGACCCGCTGTTCCTGCCGGTCGAACGCGCGATCTACCGCGCGCTGGGCACCGACCCGGCGCGCGGCATGAGCTGGCGCGGCTATGCGCTGGCGTTCTTGCTCAGCAACGCGGTGCTCGCGCTCGCGGTGTGGGCCTTGTTCATGACCCAGGCCTGGCTGCCGTTCAATCCCGACGCCGTGCCCAACATGCGCTGGGACACCGCGCTGCACACCATGGTGTCCTTCCTCACCAACACCAACCAGCAGCATTACTCCGGCCAGACGCAGCTGAGCTATCTGTCGCAGATGGTCGGCATCGTCGGCCTGCAGGTGGTGACGCCGATGATGGGGCTGGCGATCGTGGTCGCGACCTTGCGCGGCCTGTTCGGCGGCCGCCAGGCGATGGCCAACCCGGGCGCCGCGGCGCGCGAGGGCGAAACCCGCGACCTCGGCAATTACTGGGTCGACGTAACCCGCGCCACGCTGCGCTTCATGATTCCGCTGTGCCTGCTGTGGGCGGCGTTGCTCACTTGGCAAGGCGTGCCGTCGACGCTCCAGAGCGGTGCGACGATTTCGCCGCTGGACCAGAGCGTCGAGCTGAAACAACAGAAGATTCCTGTGGGGCCCGTCGCGGCCATGGTCGCCGCCAAGCAGCTCGGCACCAACGGCGGCGGCTGGTACGGCCCCAACAGCACGGTCGCGCTGGAAAATCCCACGCCGTTTTCGAACCTGATCGAAACCCTCGCGCTGATCCTGATCCCGGTCGCGGTGACCTTCATGATCGGCCCGTTCACCGGCCGGCGTAAGCTCACCGCGCTGGTGTTCGGCAGCATGCTGCTGATGTCGACCGTCTCCACCGGCCTGTCGGTGTGGTCGGAGGCGCATTCGGCCACGACCGCCGACGTGGCGCTGATGGAAGGCAAGGAAACCCGCTTCGGCGCCAGCGATTCGGCGCTGTGGTCGGCGCTGACCACACAGAGCAGCAACGGTTCGGTCAACGCCATGCACGACTCGCTGGCGCCGCTGACCGGCGGCATGGCGATGGTCAACATGCTGATCAACGCGATCTGGGGCGGCATCGGCTGCGGCCTGCAGCAGTTCCTGGTGTATCTGCTGCTGTCGGTGTTCCTGGCCGGCCTGATGACCGGGCGCACGCCGGAACTGTTCGGCCGCAAGATCGAAGCGCCCGAGGTGCGCCTGCTGGCCCTGCTGATCCTGCTGCAGCCGCTGGTGGTGCTGGGCTTCAGCGCGATCACTCTGGCCCTGCCCTCGATCACCGGCAATTCCAATCCGGGCTTCCACGGCATCGGCCAGGTGTTCTACGAGTACACCTCGGCGTTCGCCAACAACGGCTCGGGTTTCGAAGGGCTCGGGGATGCGACCTACTGGTGGAACCTGAGCTGCGCCGCGGTGCTGGCGCTGGGCCGCTACCCCGCGCTGATCGTGCCGCTGGCGGTGGCCGGCCTGCTCGCGCGCAAACGCGTGGCGCCGGAAAGCGGCGGCACTCTGCACGCGGAAACGCCGACCTTCGCGCTGACCCTGATCGCGGTGATCGTGATCCTGACCGTCCTGCAATTCATGCCTGCGCTGGTGCTCGGCCCGATCGCCGACCACCTCACGCTGGCGACCAAGGCTCTGTGAGGTAAAGCCTTATGAACAACAACCAATCCCATCTGGGCGTACAACGCCGCACCGGCGCCGTCGCCGGCCTGGACGCCGCCGGCCTGCGCGCGGCGATCCGCGAATCCTTCGTCAAGCTCGCCCCGCATCACGCCGTGCGCAGCCCGATCATGGCCGTGGTTCTGCTCGGCACCGTGCTGTCGGCGCTGATCACGATCTTCGCTCCCGGCAACACCGCGTTCGGCGCCGCGGTCACCGTGATCTTGTTCGTGACCGTGCTGTTCGCCAACTTCGCCGAAGCCGTGGCCGAAGCGCGCGGCCGCGGCCAGGCGGCCTCGCTGCGCGCCGCGCGCCGCGATCTGGTGGCGCGCAAGCTCGACACCGTCGGCCGCAACGAAACCCGCGTCGCCGCGTCCACGCTCAAGCCCGGCGACCGGGTGATCGTCTCCGCGGGCGAGCTGATCCCGGCCGACGGCGAAATCGTCAAGGGCCTGGCCACGATCAACGAATCGGCGGTCACCGGCGAATCCGCGCCGGTGCTGCGCGAGGCCGGCACCGACCGCTCCGGCGTGATCGGCGGCACCAAGGTGCTGTCGGACGAGATCGTGGTGGAAGTCAGCGCCGAGCCCGGCCAGAGCTTCCTCGACCGCATGATCGCGCTGGTGGAAGGCGCCAACCGGCAGAAGACGCCGAACGAAATCGCCCTGACCATGCTGTTGGCGGCGATGACCCTGACCTTCCTGATCGTGGTCGCCACCCTGCCGTTCTTCGCCGGCTTCGTCGGCGCCAAACTCGACCCGCTGTTGCTGATCGCGCTGCTGGTGTGCCTGATCCCGACCACCATCGGCGGCCTGCTGCCGGCCATCGGCATCGCCGGCATGAACCGCGCGCTGTCGGCCAATGTGCTGGCGAAGTCGGGCAAGGCGGTGGAAGTGGCCGGCGACGTCGACGTGCTGCTGCTCGACAAGACCGGCACCATCACCTTCGGCGACCGTCAGGCCACCGCGTTCCATCCGCTCGCCGGCGTCGACCGCTCGCAGTTGCGCGACGCCGCCCTGCTCGCCTCGCTCGCCGACCCGACTCCGGAAGGCAAGTCGATCGTGCGCCTGGCGCGCGAACAACACAGCAGCTCGCCCGAGCCCGAGCGCGCCGACTACATCCAGTTCACCGCCCAGACCCGCATGTCCGGCGTGGACCTGCCGGACGATTATCCGGGCGGCGCACGCTCGATCCGCAAGGGCGCCGGCGACTCCATCGCCCACTACGTGCGCTCGCTCGGCGGCGAGGTCGCGCCGGAACTGGCCGCTCGCGTCGAGCAGGTCGCGCGCGGCGGCGCCACCCCGCTGGTGGTGGCCGAAGGCCGCTATGTGCTCGGCGTGGTCGAGCTGTCGGACGTGGTCAAGCACGGGGTCAAGGAACGTTTCGCGCGGCTGCGGGCGATGGGCGTGCGCACGGTGATGATCACCGGCGACAACCCGCTCACCGCCGCCGCCATCGCCGCCGAAGCGGGCGTGGACGATTACATCGCCGAAGCCCGGCCCGAGGACAAGCTGGCGCGGATCCGCGCCGAGCAGGCCGGCGGCCGCTTGGTGGCGATGGTCGGCGACGGCACCAACGACGCCCCGGCGCTGGCCCAGGCCGACGTCGGCCTGGCGATGAACTCCGGCACCCAGGCGGCCAAGGAAGCCGGCAACATGGTCGATCTGGATTCCGATCCGGCCAAGTTGCTGGCGGTGGTGGAAGTGGGCAAGCAACAGCTCATCACCCGCGGCGCGCTGACCACGTTCTCGCTGGCCAACGACGTGTCCAAGTACTTCGCGATCCTGCCGGCGCTGTTCGCCGCCGCGATCCCGCAGATGGCCGCGCTCAACATCATGCATCTGTCGAGCCCGACCAACGCGGTGCTGGCGGCGCTGATCTTCAACGCGATCATCATCCCCGCGCTGATCCCGCTGGCCCTGGCCGGCGTGCGCTTCAAGCCGGCCACCGCGGTCGCGCTGCTGCGCCGGAACATGCTGGTCTACGGCCTGGGCGGCGTGCTGCTGCCGTTCGCCGCGATCAAGCTGATCGACATGGCGCTTTCCGCGATCTTCTGACTCAACAAAGCCCCTCTCCCGCTCGCGGGAGAGGGGTTGGGGTGAGGGCCACACCCTCACGAACAAAGGACCACCGACATGACCACCCAACCCACCTGCGCCGCCAGCATCGACGACCGCCAATCCCTGCGCGCGCCGCTGCTCTACGCCGTCGTCTCGCTGATCGGCTTCGGCCTGGCCTACTCGCTGGCCGGCACCGCGATCGGCCGGACCGCATTCCCCGCGCAAGCCACCGGCTCGATCGTCGAACACGACGGCCGCGCCGTCGGCTCGGCGCTGGTCGCGCAACCCTTCGCCGACGCGCGCTATTTCCAGCCGCGCCCGTCCGCCGCCAAGTACGACCCGATGTCGGCCTCCGGCAGCAACCAGGCGCGCAGCAATCCCGACCTGCGCAAGCGCCTGGCCGAAGAAACCGCGGCCATCGCCCAGCGCGAAGGCATCGCCGAAAGCGCGGTGCCGGCCGAGCTTGCGACCCAATCCGGCGGCGGCCTGGACCCGCACATCTCGCCGCGCTCGGCCCAGGTGCAGACCGCGCGCGTGGCCAAGGCGCGCGGGCTGGATGCGGCCAAGGTCGAAGCGCTGATCGCGCAGAACACCGAAGCCCCGCAGTTCGGCGTGCTGGGCGAGCCGCGCGTCAATGTGCTCAAGCTCAATCTCGCGTTGGATGCGGCGCGCTGAGCGTGCGCGCGCAGCGCGGCGCCGAGTCGAGCGATGCCGATCCGCACCGCGCGTCGGCGCCGCCGCTTGCATCGCCCGATGCGAAAAAACAACTGTCAAAATCGCAAATGTTGCGAACCTTGGAACTGAGAACGCGATTCGCTCGCTGCGACCGCGGGCCCCTAGGCTCGAATCGCCAGAACGATCTGGCGCCAAGGAGAGAAGCACATGAAGCGCTTGTTCGCAGGAAAGAAGACGATGCTGCTGGCCCTGGCCGGCGCGGTCACCTTCGCCGCCGGTTTCGCTTACGCCGCCGCGCATCCGTGCGTGGAATGCGGAATCGAACGCGACCGCTGTCTGGCCGCCGGCGACAATCCCACCCTGTGTCAGGCCATGTACAAGACCTGTTGGCGCGAACACGGCTGCAACCCGGCCAATCCGGGCAACCCGCTGTAACCGCGTCGGCGCGGCCGGACTGCGTCCGCGCCGCGCCGGCTTGCGCGCCGCAGCGGCAAGCACCATGCTGCGCGCGAGCCCCGTACCGATGCGCCCCGCGCATCGGTGCGAACGCGGCGGCCGCCGGCGCACCACCGCCTGGCCCCTACCCGCCCGGCGCCGCCGAGCAGGACCCCGACCGATGAGCGACCCCCGCAGCGCCCAAGCCGATGCCCTGATGGGCGAACTGCAACGCCAGGGCGCCGGCCGCCTCACCATTTTTCTCGGCGCCGCGCCCGGCGTCGGCAAGACCTACACCATGCTCGGCCGCGCGCGCGAACTGCAGCGCCGCGGCATCGACGTGGTGGTCGGCATCGTCGAAACCCACGGCCGCGCCGAAACCTCGGCCCTGGTCGAAGGCCTAGACGTGCTGCCGCGCAAGCGCAGCGACTACCAGAGCCGCACTCTGGAAGAGATGGACCTCGACGCGCTGATCGCGCGCCAGCCCAAGGTCGCGCTGGTCGACGAGCTCGCCCACCGCAACGCGCCCGGCAGCCGCCACGAGCGGCGCTGGCAGGACGTGCTGGAGCTGCTCGACGCCGGCATCGACGTCTACACCACGGTCAACATCCAGCACCTGGAAAGCCTCAACGACGTCGTCCACCGCATCACCGGCGTGCGCGTCAGCGAGACCGTGCCCGACGCGCTGTTCGACCGCCTGCGCGACATCGTCCTGGTCGACCTGCCGCCGCGCGAGCTGATCGAGCGGCTGCAGCAGGGCAAGGTCTACGTGCCCGAACAGGCCGCGCACGCGCTGCAGGCGTTCTTCTCGCCGTCCAACCTCACCGCGCTGCGCGAACTGGCGATGCAGACCGCCGCCGACCGCGTCGACAGCGACCTGCGCGAGGCACAGACCGCGCGCGGCCTGCCCGGGGTGCCGCTGCGGCGCGCGGTGATGGTGGCGATCGACGGCCTGGGCCAATCCGAGTACCTGGTGCGCGTGGCCCGGCGCCTGGCCGAACGCCGCGACGCGCCGTGGCTGGTGGTCACCGTGCAGACCGGCGGCGCGCCCGACGCGCAGAGCCAGAGCGAACTCGACCGCGCCTTCGCCCTGGCCCGCAGGCTCGGCGGCGAGGCGGTGGTGCTGCACGGCAACAGCATCGTCGACGCCCTGCTCGATCACGCCGAACGCGCCGGCGTTTCCACCATCGTGCTCGGCCGCACCCGCGAGCGGCCGCTGGCGCGCATGGTCAACCGCACCTTGACCCAGCAGTTGATCCAGCGCGGCGCGCATTACGAACTGACCATCGTCAGCACGCCCGAAGCGCGCGCCCGCGCGCGCCGCTCACTGCGCGAGAACGGCGGCCGCCTGCGCGGCCTGCTCAGCCGCAGCGACGCCGCGCTGGCGGTGTTCGCGGTGGCGATGGCGGTGATCCTGGCCGGCTTCGCCGAACGCTGGATCGGCCTTGACGATTTGTCGCTGGTGTTCATCGTCGCCGTGGTCGTGGTCGCCGCGCGCACCCGCATGACCGCGGCGGTGCTGGCTTCGGCGCTGTGCTTTCTGGCCTACAACTTCTTCTTCATCGAACCGCGCTACACCCTGCTGATCGGCGCGCGCCAGGGCGTGACCACGGTGACGCTGTTCCTGGTCGCGGCGCTGGTCGCCGGGCGCCTGGCGTCGAAGCTGCGCATGCAGGTGCTGGCGCTGCGCGCGTCCAACGCCCACGCCACCGAGTTGCAGACGCTCGGCCGCGAGCTGGCCACCGCCGCCGACGCCGGCCAGGTGATGCGCGCGGGCAAGCGCGCGCTCAAGCGCTCGCTCGGCGCCGAGGTGTTCGTCTATGTCGGCCAGGCGCCGCTGGCCGGCCCGAACCTGCCCGAGCTCAGCGACAAGGACCGCGCCGCCGCCGACTGGGCGCTCAAGCACCGCCAGCCGGCCGGTCGCTACACCGACACGCTCGCCGGTTCGGACTGGTGGCTGCTGCCGCTGGCCGGCGACGCCGGCGACAAGCCCGCCGCCGGCCTGGTCGGCCTGCGCCTGCCGCCGTCGCTGACCCGGCTCGGGCCGGAGCAGCGGCGCCTGGCCGAGGCGATGACCGACGACATCGCCCAGGCGGTGCTGCGCACCCGCCTGGTCGCCGACCTGGAAGACTCGCGCGTCAGCGGCGAGACCGAGCGCCTGCGCTCGGCGCTGCTGTCCTCGGTCTCGCACGACCTGCGCTCGCCGCTAGCCTCGATCATTGGCGCCGCCAGCAGCCTGGACAACTACGCCGACGCGATGCCGCGCGAGGACCGCCACGCATTGCTGGAAACCATCCGCATCGAAGGCGAGCGGCTGGACCGCTACATCCAGAACCTGCTCGACATGACTCGGCTCGGCCACGGCGGCCTCGCCCTCAACCGCGACTGGATCGGCGTGGACGAGCTGATCGGCTCGGCGGTGACCCGGTTGCAGCGCTACGAGCCGGCGGCGCGCTTCGAGCTGCGCGTGCAGCCCGGGCTGGGGCCGATCTGGGTGCATCCGGCGCTGATCGAGCAGGCGCTGTTCAACGTGCTGGAAAACGCGGTCAAGTTCTCCCCGGCCGACGCGGCGGTGACGGTGGACGCGCGCCGCGTCGACGGCGAGCCCGGCGGCCCGGACCATTTGCTGCGCATCGACGTCAGCGACCGCGGCCCCGGCATCCCCGAGGACGAACGCGCGCGCATCTTCGACATGTTCTATAGCGTGGAGCGCGGCGACCGCGGCCGCCAGGGCACCGGCCTGGGCCTGGCGATCTGCCAGGGCATGATCGGCGCCCACGGCGGCAGCGTGGTCGCCCTGCCCGGCCAGCCCGACGCCCAGGGTCGCCGCGGCACCACGATCCGCATTACCCTGCCGCCCATCGAACCCGAACCCAAGGCCGACGCCCCCGCGCCATGACCGAGGAACACGCCCCGCATCCGCACGTTGCAACGCCGCAGGCGCCGCCGCCCGCGCGCGTGCTGGTGGTCGACGACGAGCCGCAGATCCGCAAGTTCCTCGACATCGCCCTGCGCGCTCAGGGCTATGCGGTGGACCTGGCCGACACCGGCAACGCCGGGCTGGAATCGCTGGCCACGCGCGGCGCCGACCTGGTGATCCTCGACCTCGGCCTGCCCGACCGCGACGGCCACGACGTGCTGCGCGAACTGCGCCAATGGTCGGGCGTGCCGGTGATCCTGCTGACCGTGCGCTCCAGCGAGGCGGAGAAAGTCGCCGCGCTCGACGGCGGCGCCAACGACTACGTGACCAAACCCTTCGGCGTGCAGGAGCTGATGGCGCGCGTGCGCGCCCTGCTGCGCGCCCACGGCCCGCAGGGCGAAACCCTGCCGGTGTTCGACGACGGCCGCCTGCGCATCGACCTGGCCCGGCGCGAAGTGCACCTGGACGGCGAACCGGTCCCGCTGGCGCGCAAGGAATACGCGCTGCTCGCCCTGCTGTTCCAGCACGCCGGCCGGGTGGTGACCCAACCGCAACTGCTGCGCGAACTATGGGGCCCGACCCACCAGGAAGACACCCACTACCTGCGCATCCTGGTCGGCAAACTGCGCCACAAACTCGGCGACGACGCCGCCGCCCCGCGCTACATCGCCACCGAACCTGGCGTGGGCTTGCGTTTCATCGACAAGCACTGACGGCGGCGCGAAACAACGGCCCACCTGGATGCGCCGCATCTGCCTGTAGGAGCGGCGCGAGCCGCGACCGCGCCACCACCCTCGACCGCGCAAGCCACGCAATCGCACGCGCCAACCGATTGCGTGCGTGTTCCGTCGTCTAGCGCACCGAATCGCAGGCAAAGAAAAAGCCGGCAACCTCGCGATTGCCGGCTTCTCAATTTGGCGCGCCCGGAAGGATTCGAACCTCCGACCCCCAAGTTCGTAGCCTGGTGCTCTATCCAGCTGAGCTACGGGCGCCTGAGTGCAATTATGACGTGTATCGCGCGCGACGGGAAGCACCTTTGCATCGTCGCGACGGCATGACGACAGATTGCGTAAGAACCTGCAGCGGTCGCGCGCGTTCGGCGTCGCGATCGTCGAAAGCATCGGATCGGCGAGGCGTTACGACGTGCGGATTTGCGCGACGTTGCGGAGTGTCGGTACAAGCAACCACGACCGCGCCGCTATGACGATCGCGCAGGTCGCGAAGTCGCGCGATCGCAGCCGATTGCGGCCGCCCTTCCGGCATTCGTCGCGACGTTTCGTTCGCGGTCGCGGCTTGCGCCGCTCCTACAGGTAGCCCATGCGAGAACGGTAGTTGCGTGCCACGCGTGCGGCGCTGCTGCATGGCCTACCTGTAGGAGCGGCGCAAGCCGCGACCGCGCCAACACGAACGACCGCGCAAGCCGCGCAATCGCACACAGCAACCGATTACGAACGCCCTTTCCGCGATTCGATGCACTCAATCGCGCGCGTAATCGCGCAGCCGAATCGCAGGCAAAGAAAAAGCCGGCAATCTCGCGATTGCCGGCTTCTCAATTTGGCGCGCCCGGAAGGATTCGAACCTCCGACCCCCAAGTTCGTAGCCTGGTGCTCTATCCAGCTGAGCTACGGGCGCTTAGTTGGAAAATTATGGCGGACGAATTGCAGCCCGTCAACATTTCCGTGAAACCCTTCCGCTGGCCCGTCCGTGTCGCATGGACGGTCCGGCGAAAGAAAAGCCGCCGAAGGCGGCTTCGGTACAACTGGCGGAGAGTGAGGGATTCGAACCCTCGATAGAGTTTTTGACCCTATACTCCCTTAGCAGGGGAGCCCCTTCGGCCACTCGGGCAACTCTCCGCATCTATTAAGCGATGCGGGCGGCAATCATAACGGCTCGCCTGAATTACAGCAATATCCGCCGCTGCGTTTCAGGCGAACTTTTTCATCAGCCGCCCGTGTGTTTGCCCGAATCGTCCGACGCGTCCTCGCCGCGCTGAATGCGCTGGTAAATCTCCTCGCGATGTACCGCGACATCTTTAGGTGCGGTAATACCGATACGCACCTGGTTCCCCTTGACGCCGAGCACGGTGACGGTCACCGAGTCGCCGATCATCAGGGTTTCGCCGACGCGACGCGTCAGGATCAGCATTGAAAACCTCCTCGAGCCGGCACCTTAGGCACCGGCGTTGGCATTCTCTCCATGCGGAAGAATGCTTCAATTTGTACACAAACGTGAACCATCTTAGCGACCGGTCAAGCGAGGTCGCAAGCGATAGCAGTCACTGTTCGCCATTCAGACAAGCTTACTCTCAACCCAGTGCGCGACGCCCGCAAGAGCCTGGATCAGGGCCGGGCCGTCGTCGCCGCCGCCCTGCGCCATATCCGGTCGGCCGCCGCCTTTACCGTTGATCTGACTGGCCACGTGCGAGAGGAGTTCCCCCGCCTTGACCTTGCCAGCCGCGCTTCCGTTCACTCCGGCGACCAAGGCCGCCTTACCGTCGCTGGCGCCCGCCAGCACGATCACTGCATCGCCGAGCTGCTGCTTGAGGCGGTCGACCGCCTCGCGCAACGCCTTGGCGTCGAAACCTTCCAGCCGGGTGGCCACGACCTTGACCGAACCGATCTGCGCCGCCGAGGCGGCCAGGTCGGCCGCGGCGCCGGAGGCGGCCTTGGCCTTGATCGATTCGAGCTCGCGCTCGAGCTTCTTCTGCCGGTCCAGCAGCGCGCGCAGCTTGTCGGCCACGTCCGCCGGGTTGCCGCCGAGCAGGCGCGCGGCCTGCTCCAGGCGCGCTTCCTCTTCGGCCACGTAGTCCAGCGCGCCCTGCCCGGTCACCGCCTCAATCCGGCGCACGCCGGCCTGGACGCCGCCTTCGGCGACGATCTTGAACAGGCCGATGTCGCCGGTACGCGACACGTGGGTGCCGCCGCACAGTTCGGTCGAGGCCTCGCCCATGCGCAGCACGCGCACGCGGTCGCCGTATTTTTCGCCGAACAGCGCCATCGCGCCGAAGTCCAGGGCTTCCTGCATGCCCATCTGGTGGACTTCGGCTTCGTAGTTGCGGCGCACGTCGGCGTTGACCTGGCGCTCGAGCTCGGCGAGTTCGGCGTCGGTCAGCGGGTTGAAGTGCGAGAAGTCGAAGCGCAGGCGATCGGGCGCGACCAGCGAACCCTTCTGGGTGACGTGATCGCCGAGCAGGCGGCGCAGGGCCGCGTGCAGCAGATGGGTCGCCGAGTGGTTGAGCACGGTGGCGGCGCGGCGGTTGGTGTCGACCGCGCCGCTGACGCGGTCGCCGACCTTGAGGCTGCCGACGGTCAGCACGCCGATGTGGCCGTGGAACTGGCCGGCGAACTTGAGCGTGTTGTCGACCCGGAAACCCGTGCCGGCCGCTTCGAGCTGGCCGATGTCGCCGACCTGGCCGCCGCTTTCGGCGTAGAACGGGGTGCGCTCGAGGATCACCGCGCCTTCGTCGCCGATGCGCAGCTCGTCGACCGCGACGCCGTCGCGCAGCAGCGCGACGACTTGCAGGTCGGCTTCGCTGAGGCGGTCGTAGCCGAGGAATTCGGTCGGGGCCAGGCGCGCGGCGAGTTCGGCCGGCATCGCGGTCTTGTTGCCGAAGTCGGTGCCTTCGCGGCTCTTGCGCTGCTGCTTTTCCATCTCGACTTCGAAGCCGGCCATGTCCACCGACAGGCCGCGCTCGCGCGCGATGTCGCCGGTGAGGTCGGCCGGGAAGCCGTAGGTGTCGTAGAGCTTGAACGCGTCGGCGCCGGCGATGACGTCGGTCGAGCGCGCGGCGATCTCGTCGAAGATGCGCATGCCCGAGTCGAGGGTGGCGGCGAAGCGCTCCTCTTCGGCGGCCAGCGCGGCGGCGACGAACTCGGCCTTGGCGGTCAATTCGGGATAGGCATCGCCCATCACCTCGACCAGCGCCGGCACCAGCTTGTGGAAGAACGGGCCCTTCTGGCCCAGCATCCACCCGTGGCGCAGGGCGCGGCGGATGATCCGGCGCAGCACGTAGCCGCGGCCGTCGTTGGACGGCAGCACGCCGTCGACGATCAGGAACGAGCAGGCGCGGATGTGGTCGGCGATCACGCGCAGCGACTTGTTTTCCAGATCGGCGGTGCCGGTGGCTCGCGCCGCGGCCGCGATCAGATGGCGGAACAGGTCGATCTCGTAGTTGCCGTGCACGCCCTGCAGCACCGCCGCCAGACGCTCCAGGCCCATGCCGGTGTCCACGCACGGCGCCGGCAGCGGCACCAGGGTGCCGTCGGGCTGGCGGTCGAACTGCATGAACACCAGGTTCCAGATCTCGATGAAACGGTCGCCGTCTTCGTCCGGCGAGCCCGGCGGGCCGCCGGCGATGTGCGCGCCGTGGTCGTAGAAGATCTCGGTGCACGGACCGCAGGGGCCGGTGTCGGCCATCTGCCAGAAATTATCCGAAGCGAACGGCGCGCCCTTGTTGTCGCCGATGCGCACGATCCGCTCGGCCGGAATGCCGATGGTCTTGTGCCACAGGTCGTAGGCTTCGTCGTCGGTCTGGTAGACCGTGACCAGCAGGCGCTCGGCCGGCAGTCCCCAGACCTTGGTCAGCAGCTCCCAGGCCCAGGCGATGGCGTCGGCCTTGAAGTAGTCGCCGAACGACCAGTTGCCGAGCATCTCGAAGAAGGTGTGGTGGCGCGCGGTGTAGCCGACCTGGTCGAGGTCGTTGTGCTTGCCGCCGGCGCGCAGGCAGCGCTGGACGTCGGCTGCGCGCACATAGCCCGGCTTCTCGCTGCCGAGAAACACGTTCTTGAACTGCACCATGCCCGAGTTGGTGAACAGCAACGTCGGGTCGTTGGCCGGCACCAACGGCGCCGACGGCACGATGGTGTGGCCTTTGCCCCGAAAGAACTCGAGGAAATCGCTGCGGATTTCGGTGGTCGTTTTCATGCCTGGGAAGATTCGCCTGGTCGGGAGCGGAGCGCTCGACCGAACCCATGCCACCACGATGGGGGCATCGACTGGAACAGGCAACCCGGGACCCGAAAGCCGCGTAGCCTAGCAGGCCGGAGGCCTTTGTGCGCAAGGCTCTACCGTAAAAGTGCCTGAACGTTCAGTCCGGCGCGTACGAACGGCTGGCGATACGAACGGTTTCCATCTCAAAGCCCCGCCGTATCAGCAGATCGGCGGCCTTGCGGCGCCGCGCCGGGTCGTCGCCGTAGTCCTCGCCGAAGCGGCGCCGGAGCAGGTCGCGGGCGTTCTCCAGCCAGTCGCCTTCGAAGGCCGCCATGGCCGCGGCGATGGCCTCGCCGTCGAGGCCGTGGGTGCCCAGTTCGGCGCGGATATGGACCGGGCCGTAGCCATTGTTGGCGCGGCTGCGGACCAGGGTTTCGGCGAAGCGTTCGTCGTTCTGCCAGCCGGCTTCGGCGAGGCGGTCGACGGCATCGACGACCTGCTCGCGGTCGAGGCCGCGCGAGGTCAGTTTGCGGGTCAGTTCCTTGCGCGAATGTTCGCGCCGGACCAGCAGGCCGAGCGCGCGCTGGGTCGGGCTTTGCTCGCGCGACGCGCGGCGGCGCTCGCGGCGCGAGGGGCCACTAGTACTTTGGTCGAACAGGTGGCCGTCGCCGTCGGCAAACGGGTGTTCGAAGGCGGTTTCGGGGGTGTTTTGCGCGGAGGTGAGATCGCCTTTTGGCGGGGCGACGTCGACAGCTGCGGGACAGGCCGGCTCGGCAGCGTGGCCGGGGTGGCTGGTGTCGTCGCTGAGCCGGCCAGGCAGGGGCGCTGGCGCTTGCGGATCGCGGACCGATTCGGGCGCGAGTTCGCGGGGCTTGGTCGAATCTCCGCCCTGCCCTGCGAGTCGCCCGGGATCCGGGGCATCCGCATCGATAGGGAGCGCGGTTTCGTAGCGCGAGGACTCACGGGACGGCCGATCCGCGTCTGCGGACCGGCTCCCTGTTTCGATGGCGCGCATGCGCGCGCGCAGATCGTTCAGACGTACCGCTCCACGGCCGGGCGAGGGCTCGCCACCCTGCCCGGCCGTGTCGCCGGCGTCACCACCATGACGCCGTCCGTCATCCCGATCGGAACTCATTGCAAAGACGATTCGCTGTCTGGCCGACGAGGATCAATCCTCGCCGGCGGCCTCGTCGCGCGAGGCCTCGGCCGGCACGAACTTCTCGCGCAGATTCGCTTCCAGCCGCTGGGCCATTTCGGGGTTTTCCTTGAGGTACTGGCGGGCGTTTTCCTTGCCCTGGCCGATGCGTTCGCCGTCGCAGCTGTACCAGGCGCCCGACTTCTCGACCAGCTTGGCTTCCACGCCCATGTCGATCAGCTCGCCCTCGCGCGAAATGCCCTCGCCGTAGAGGATTTCGGTGACGATCTGCTTGAACGGCGGGGCCAGTTTGTTCTTGACCACCTTGATCTTGGTCTGGTTGCCGATGATCTCGTCGCCCTTCTTGATCGCGCCGATGCGGCGGATGTCCAGGCGCACCGAGGCGTAGAACTTCAGCGCGTTGCCGCCGGTGGTGGTTTCCGGGCTCTGGCCCGGCATCATCACGCCGATCTTCATGCGCAGCTGGTTGATGAAGATCACCAGGGTGTTGGAGCGCTTGATGTTGCCGGTGAGCTTGCGCAGCGCCTGCGACATCAGGCGGGCCTGCAGGCCCGGCAGCTGGTCGCCCATTTCGCCTTCGATTTCGGCCTTCGGGGTCAGCGCGGCGACCGAGTCGATCACGACCATGTCCACCGCGGCCGAACGCACCAGCATGTCGGCGATTTCCAGGGCCTGCTCGCCGGTGTCGGGCTGGGAGACCAGCAGGTCGTCGATGTTGACGCCGAGCTTGCCGGCGTAGATCGGGTCGAGCGCGTGTTCGGCGTCGATGAAGGCGGCGGTGCCGCCGTTCTTCTGGCACTGGGCGATGGCCTGCAGGGTCAGGGTGGTCTTGCCGGAGGATTCCGGGCCGTAGATTTCCACCACGCGGCCCTTCGGCAGGCCGCCGATGCCCAGAGCGATGTCGAGCATCAGCGAGCCGGTGCCGATGACCTCGGCGGCCTCGACCGGGCGGTCGCCCATGCGCATCACCGAGCCCTTGCCGAATTGCTTCTCGATCTGGCCCAGGGCCGCCGCAAGCGCGCGCTTCTTGTTCTCGTCCATCGCTGTGTTCCTTAAGTCTGTCGTGGTGGGGATACGTTAGAGGGCGCGTATCGCAGAGGCTGAGACCGTGGCGCCGAGAGCCAAATTATCCGTCGAAGCGGCCGTGCGCTGCCGGGCGGTTGCCGGTGCCGGGGTCGGATTTCCCCGCGCCAGCGCGGCGGAAATCGCCTCGTCCAGGCCGCGCAGCGCGGCGTCGGCGGCGGCCACCGCGGCGCAGTCGCGCGCGCTGCCGTAGCGGTCGAACGGGCGGGCGCAGTCCATCGCGGCGGCGCTCAACGATTGGGCCGGACCAGGCCGCAATACAGGCCTTCGATGGCGAAATCCTGGTCGGGCAGGACTTCGATCGGCGCGTAATCGGGATTGCGCGGCAGCAGGCGGATGCGGTCCTTGCCGATCTTGAGCAGCTTGACGGTGATCTCGTCGTCGATGCGCGCGACCACGATCTGGCCCGAGCGCGCGTCGTGGGTGCGGTGCACGCCGATCAGGTCGCCGTCGAAGATGCCCTCGTCGCGCATCGAGTCGCCCTTGACCTTGAGCAGGTAGTCGGGCGACGGGAAGAACATGTTGCGATCGAGCAGGACGTAGTTGTCCGGCTCGACGCCGGCGGCCGAGCCGATCGGCGCGCCGGCGGCGACCCGGCCGAGCACCGGCAGCCGCAGCGCGTCCTCGTCCAGGGTCTGCGCGGGGGCGGCGACCAGGCCCAGCTCGCGCTGCGCCTGCGGCGGCGGCTGCAACACGCGGATGCCGCGCGCCCGGCCCGGCAGGCGTTCGATCGCGCCGGCGGCCTCGAGCGCCTCGAGGTGGTACTGCGCGGCGCGCACGCCCTTGAAACCGAAGGCGCGCGCGATCTCCGTCTGCGACGGCGGGAAACCCTCGGCGTCGATCCGTTCCGCGATCAGCGCGAGGATGGCTTGCTGGGTGTCGGTCAGGCTCATGGTTAGTAGTATTACTACTAACAAGCAGGGTGAGCAAGGCCGTTCGTCCGCAAATTGGTTGACTCAGTCAAATACCTGCCGCACCCTGCCCGCTCGTCCCCAGCGCGCCGCCGCCATGCACTCCGAGTCCGCGTCCGCCCACGCCGCGCCCGAGCCGATCGCCCCCGCCCAGGTCGACGCCGTCCGCGCCTTCAACCGCTTCTACACCCGCCGCATCGACGTGCTGCGCGAGGACTTGCTCGACAGCCCCTACACCCTGACCCAGGCGCGGGTGCTGTTCGAACTGGCCCAGCGCGAGCCGGTGGCGGCGCGCGAAATCGGCGAAACCCTGGGGTTGGACGCGGGCTATCTGAGCCGGATTGTGCAGGCCTTCGTCGACGCCGGCCTGGTCGAGAAGCAGCGCAGCGAGCACGACGCGCGCAGCTTCGCGCTGCGCCTGACCGGTTCCGGCCGCGCCGCCTTCGCCGTGCTCGACCGCCGCTCGCACGAGACCACCGCGGCGATGCTGGCGACGCTGTCGCCGCTGGACCGCGAGCGCCTGCTGCGCGCGATCGCCGACGCCGAGCGCGCGCTGACCGCGCATGCGCTGCCGGCGCCGCAGCGCCTGCGCGTGCGCGAGTACGGCATCGGCGACATCGGCTGGGCGATCGAACGCCACGGCCGCCTGTACGCCGACGAATACGGCTGGAACGGCGAGTTCGAAGCGCTGGTGGCGCGGTTGTTCGCGCAGTTCGCCGGCGGCCACGATCCGGCGCGCGAGCGCTGCTGGATCGCCGAGATCGACGGCGAGCGGGTCGGCTGCGTGTTCGTGGTCGCCAACGCCGACGATGCGGCGGTCGCGCAGTTGCGCTGCCTGCTGGTGGACCCGCGCGCGCGCGGGCTCGGCGTGGGGCGGCGTTTGGTGGAAACCTGTATCGGCTTCGCGCGCGAGGCGGGGTATCCGCGCATGCGCTTGTGGACCAACGACATCCTGGTCGCGGCAAGACGCATCTACGAAGGCTTCGGGTTCGTGCTGGTCGAGGAAAACCCGCACCACAGCTTCGGCCACGATCTGGTCGGGCAGATCTGGGAGCGTTCGCTGGATTGAGCCACCGCGCAGGTTCGGGCGCCCCCTGTAGGAGCGGCGCGAGCCGCGACGCGGCCGTCTCGGCAGCCGAGGCAAGACCGCAGCCGGCGTGGTCGCTGCTGCGTTTTGCGTTCGTCGCAATCTGCCGCAGCGCGGTCGCGGCTCGCGCCGCTCCTACAGGTAGATCACGGACTTGCGATGGCGCCCTGTAGGAGCGGCGCGAGCCGCGACGCGGCCGTCTCGGCAGCCGAGGCAGGGCCGCAGCCGGCGTAGTCGCCGCTGCGTTTCGGGTTCGTCGCGATTTGCCGCAGCGCGGTCGCGGCTTGCGCCGCTCCTACAGGGGATCGCGGAACTGCGCGCCCGCTCCAGGATCAGGACGCGAGCGTTTCCAGGCCCTGCAGCGCAGCAGCGACGGTCTGCCGCCGCACCGCTTCGCGGTCGCCGTCGAAGTGGAAGGCTTCGGCGCGCGGGTAGCCGCCGCGGCGCTTCCAGGCGACCCAGACCGTGCCGACCGGCTTGTCCTCGGTGCCGCCGCCGGGGCCGGCGATGCCGGTGACCGCGACGGCGAGGGTCGCGCCGGTGTTGGCCAGGGCGCCGGAGACCATTTCGATCACGGTTTCGCGGCTGACCGCGCCGTGCTGCTCCAGGGTCTGCGGGCGCACGCTCAACAGCGCCTGCTTGGCTTCGTAGCTGTAGGCGACCAGGCCGCATTCGAACCAGGCCGAGGAGCCGGCGATGTCGGTCAGGGTCTTGGCGATCCAGCCGCCGGTGCAGCTCTCGGCGGTGACCAGCATGTGGTGGTTGCGGCGGGCGGTTTCGCCGATCCGGGCGGCCAGGGCATCCAGGGCGGCGTCGGTGGTTTCGGCGGGGGCGATGGCGGGGGTGTGGGCGCTCATGGGCGCCACTATAACGGGCGTTGCGGCGCGGGCTTTGCCGGGTGGGTCGGCCGGGTGTGCGCGGTGGTGCGGCGGTGTGCGGTTTCGTCGGTTGCAGGCGGTGCTTCGGACGCTGAGTTGGCCGCGTCGCGGCTTGCGCCGCTCCTACAGCGAGTGGCCGAGGCTTGCGATCTGCCTGTAGGAGCGGCGCAAGCCGCGACCGCGGGGTGGCCGTTCGCAGCGAAACGGCAAGGTGCGACCGGCGCCGACGGCAGCCGCGCACGCTCCGCGCGCGGCTGCACTCCTCGCCTATCCGATGGCTCAGTAACTCACCCGCAAGGTCACGCCATAGGTCCGCGGCGCGCCGAGGAAGGCGTTCCACGAGCCGGTCTGCAGCGGCGCGTCGAAGCCGACCTGGGTGTATTCCTCGTCGAACAGGTTCAGCGCCCAGGCTTCGACCATCCAGCGCCGGTTCTTGGCACCGACGCCCACGCGCGCGTTGACCACGGTGTAGGCGGGCTGGGCCTTTTCCGGGTCCAGGTCGGAGCCGGTGTTGTACTCGGAGGAGTACTTGGCGCCGATGTTGAAGCGGCCGATCAGGCTGGGGCCGAAGTCCCACTGATAGGTCACCGCCGCCGAGGCCGACCACAGCGGCGCGAAGCTGGCGCGCGCGCCGGGCAGCTTGGCCAGGTCGGCGTCGGGCAGCGGATCCTTGCCGTACTGGGTGTCGGCGTACATCAGGCCGCCCTGCAGCATCAGGCCCTTGATCCCGGTCTGCCACAGCACTTCGGTGTCGATGCCCTGCGAACGCACCTTGGGGATCGAACGCACCACGAAGCTGGTGCCGAGGAAGCTGTTGAGCTGGAAGTCGCTGTAGGTCTGGTGGAACAAGGTCGCGTTGAGCAGCAGGTTGCCGCCGGCCCAGGTGGTCTTGGTGCCGAGCTCGTAGCTGTCGACGAACTCGCCCGGGAACGAAGTGTCGTTGACCGGGGCGATGCCGGCCGTGCCCGAGGACAGGCCGTTGGAGGACTGCACGCGGTCGAGGTTGAAGCCGCCGGCCTTGTAGCCGCGCGCGGCCGAGGCGTAGCCCATGACGTGCTCGTTCCAGCGGTAGGCGGCCTTGAGCGTGCCCGACCATTCCTTCTCGTCGCGCTCCTGGCTGGTCACCCTCCCGTTGTGCAGCGCGTTGGCCCACGGCAGGCACATGAAGCCGACGACCTGCGGCACCAGCGTGCTGATCGCCGCCAGCGGTACTCCGCGCGCGGCCAGCGCCTGCCCGACCCGCGCCGGATTGGCCAGCGCGGCGCCGCAGCCCAGGCCGCCGTTGGGGTTGGAATAGACCGAGTCGAGTTCCTTGTTTTCCTTGGTGTAGCGCAGGCCGACGGTGAAATCGAGCTTGTCGGTGGCGTGCCAGGTGTTGTTGGTGAACAGCGCCACGCTCTTGCTGTTCTGCTGGTAGCGGTCGAGCGCACCGAGCCCGCCGAAGTTGCTGCCGAACGGGCGGCCGCTGGCCTGCGACAGGAAGGTCGCGGCGTTGGCGGTGTTGACCACGCCGGCCGGGAAGCGCGCGGCGATCTGGCTCAGCACCGCAGTCGACAAGTAAGGCTCGTAGGCGCTGCCCAGGCTGTAGGAGTCGTGGCGCTTGAGGTCTTCGTCGGAATAGAACAGGCCGACCATCCAATCCAACTTGTCGGTCGCGCCGGTCAGGCGCAGTTCCTGGCTGAACTGCTTGAAACCGGTCAGCGATTCGTCCGGGTCGGGATTGCGGTAGATCATGTCGGCGGTGGTGAAGTCGAAATCCAGGCCGTTGATCGCCTGCCAATCGCGCGCGGCGGTGATCGAGGTCAAGGTGGCGCCGCCGAACCAGGGCGTGATCCAGTTGATCTCGGCCGACACGCCCTTGTCCTTGATGTCCTGGGTGGTCGGCCGGTTGCTCCAGGCGCGACGCGCGAACGGATCGGCCGCCGGCGCCACGCCGACGCCGCCGACCAGCGCGTTGATGATCGCCGAGGTCGGGCCGCGCACCGTGGTCAGGCCGACGCAGCAGTTCTCCTCGCGGCTGCTGTAGTCGGCGATCAGGTTGATGTCGAGGTTTTCGGTCGGCTCGAACAGCAACTGCCCGCGCAAAGTGTGGAAGTTCTGGTCGCCGTCCTCGCGCTCGCCGCGCGGGCCGCGCCCGACTTCCACATCGGTGAAGCCGTCGCGCTTGCGCTTGGCGCCGTAGATGCGGAACGCCGCGTTCTCGCCCAGCGCGGTGTTGAACGAACCGGCCGCGCCGACCGCGCCGTAGTCGCCGATGGTCAGTTCGCCCTCGACCTTGGTGTTGTAGTCGGGCCGGCGGGTGATGACGTTGATGACGCCGGCCGAGGTGTTCTTGCCGAACACCGTGCCCTGCGGGCCCTTGAGCACTTCGATCCGCTCGACTTCGCCGAGGTCGCCGAAGCCCACGCCGTTGCGCGGGCGATACACGCCGTCGATGACCACGCCGACCGAGGACTCCAGGCCGGCGTTGTCGCCGACCGTACCGATGCCGCGGATGCGCGCCACCGTCTGCACCTCGCTCTGGGTGCTGCTGACGGTCAGCCCGGGCACCAGCAGCTGCACGTCCTTGATGTCGCGCACGCCGGTGTCCTGCAGCAATTGCTCGGGCAAGGCGGTGATCGAGATCGGCACATCCTGCATCGCCTCCTCGCGCTTTTGCGCGGTGACGGTGAGGCCGGCCAGGGTCTTGGCTTCCTCATCCTGGGCGGCGGCGGGCGCTTGCGCATGCGCGGCGGCCGACGCGGCCAGACTCAAGGCGACAGCAAACGACAAGGTCTTGCGACCCAGCGGGCGAGCGAGCATCAGGCATTCCCCTCTTTTGACGGTGTTGCGGCGAAACCGTTGGACTTCGATGTCTCACGACGGCGCGGCAGGTTGCGCCGTCCGCGTGCGTTCCTTGGCACGGGGCATCCACGACGTATACGCGATCGGCGGGGGAAGACGGCCGTACTGCGCGGGATGCGGTATGGACGGAAAACTAGCATGACAAAGCCAGCCGTCATGCGGCGTCGCAGCACCTTTGTTCCGGCAAACAATTCGGCGAGCTTGCGAACGAACGTTCGGAAAAAGCCTGCGAATGCGGTCTCCGGCGCGGTCCGCTGTCCGCGGGGTCATGCCTGGGATCGTCGGTTCGCGTCTTGGGCGATGCGCTTGGAGCGATGCGCGCGGGTTGCGGCTTGGCTCGCGTATGCAGGCTCGCAGGTCGCTGCGGACGACGCGCCGATGCGCGGTACGCGACACCGAACGCCCGGCGGCCGGCTACCGATTCGAACGCGCGAAGGAGGTCCGCTCGAACGCGGGAGGAATCTGCGCGCCATGCCGGCGCGGCGATCGTCGCCGACCGCGATGCGCACCGCCGCGGCGCGAACGCAACCGCAATGCCCCGCTCCACTGCATTGCGCCCCGCGCCGCGCACGCCCACTAGGGTCGTTCCTAGCTGGCAGCGCCGCCGCCGTTGGCGTGCAATGCCGGGCTTCGCGCGCGTTCCGCGCTGCGGCCCGGGGGAGGACGTTCCGCACATGCCGCATCCGCAGCACGCCCGCACCATAGACGCATAAGCGCGTTCGAACGCGCATCGCGGCCCCGGCGCCGCTCCGCCCCACTACTTCGGTATCGCATGAAAACGACTCTCGGCGTAGCGCTTACGCCACCGACCGCGGCCGCGCTGATCGCCGGCGCCTGCCTGCTCGCGGCCGCGTTCCTGCCGTCCTGCCACGCCCGCGACATGCTGCGCACGGCCGTGGTCGCGCCGGCCAAGCCGTGCCGCGCGGGCAAGCCCGGCGTCGCCGCCGATGCGCGCGGCGCCCGCCGCGATGCGCACCGTGCCGTCGCGCCCGCCGCCGCAGCCGTCGAAGCGGCGCAGGCCGCGCCCGGCGCCGCGCCAGCGGCCGAAGCCGGCCACGCCGCCAGCGGCCAGCGCTGAGCGCGCTATGGCGCGCGCGCGCCGCGCTCAGCCGGCGTCGGCGGGCGCGCTCGCCAGCTTGCTGTGGCGGATACCGTATCCGAAGTACACCGCGCAGCCGATCAGCAGCCACAGCGCGAAACGCTCGTAGGTGACCCACGGCAGGCCGGAGATCAGCCACAGCGAAAAGCCGATTCCGATCAGCGGCACCCACGGCGCGAACGGGGTGCGGAACGGCCGCTCCAGTTCGGGCCGGGTGCGGCGCAACACCAGCACCGCGCTGCAGATCACCACGAACGCGCACAGCACGCCGATGTTGACCAGCTTGGCCAGCTCTTCCAGGGTGAACAGCCCCGCCGCCAGCGCCGCCACCGCGCCGATCAGCCAGGTGGTGCGCCACGGCGTGCGCCAGCGCGGATGGGTCTGGCCGAACCAGCGCGGCAGCAGGCCGTCGCGCGCCAGCGCGAACCAGATCCGCGCGCCGGCCATCAGGTTGGCGAAGATCACACTGGTGATCCCGCACACCGAGGCCAGCGAGATCGCCACCATCACCCGCGGCTGGCCGATCGCGGCGAAGGCGTTGGCCACCGGCGCGTCGTTGTCGAGCGTGGCGTAGGGCACGATCCCGGTCAGCACCAGGCAGATGCCGACATAGAGCGTCATCGCGATCGCCAGCGACAGCACCACCGCGCGCGGCAGGTCGCGTTGCGGGTCGATCGCCTCTTCGGCCGCGGTGGTCATCATTTCGTAGCCGAACACGGCGAAGAACACGATCGAGGCGCCGGCGACCACGCCGCCGAAGCCGAACGGCATGAACGGCTGCCAGCGCGCCGGGTCGACGAAGGCCGCGCCGGCGACGATCACCAGCGCGGCCGCGCCGATCTTGATCGCCACCACCACGGTGTTGAAGCGCGCGCCGGCCTGGGTGCCGAACGCCAGCAGCGCGGTGATCGCCAGCGCCACGAACACCGCCGGCAGGTTGACGATCTGCCCCGGCACGTCGCCGAAGTACGCGCCGCGCGCCCATAGCGGCAACTCGACCCCGGCCGCGGCCAGCAGCGCCTGCACATAGCCCGACCAGCCCACCGCCACCACCGCGGCGATCAGCGCGAATTCCAGCAGCAAGTCCCAGCCGATCAGCCAGCCGGCGAACTCGCCGAGCACCGCGTAGCCGTAGGTGTAGGCGCTGCCGGAGACCGGGATCAGCCCGGCGAACTCGGCGTAGCACAGCGCCGCCGCCGCGCTGGCGACCCCGGCGATGAGGAAGGACAGCACCACCGCCGGTCCGGCCTGGCCGGCGGCGACGGTGCCGGTCAGCACGAAGATGCCGACGCCGATGATCCCGCCCAGCCCGATCGCGGTGAGATGCCACAGCCCCAGCACCCGCTGCAGCTCGCCGCGCGCCTGCGCCTGGCGTTGCAACTGCTCGACCGATTTGCGGCGCAACAAGCGAGCGCTGAGGTTCATCGAAGCTCCCGGCGGCGAAGGTCCGGGCGATGCTCGCACCCGCATCGCGCGGCGGACTAGTCGCGCTTGCGCGGGTCGGATGCGGATATCCGCACAATCGGCCCGCAGCGGCGCGCAGCGCAGGCCGCGCCGGCGCGCGCGCGGGCATCGGCTAGGATGGCCGCGCCGGTGCCGACGCGCCGACGCTGCCGCAACCTGGAAACCGCCCCGCCATGAACCGACGTCTGCGCCGCGCCCTGCTCTGCCTGTTCGCCTGCGCGCCCGTGCTCGCCGGCGCGGCCGACAACGGCGCGACCGCGCGGCTGAACCGGCAACTGCGCATCGCCGAGCAGCGCTACGGCACGGTCGGCCAGTCGGTGGAGATCGCGCGCGACGGCAAACCGCTGTTCCAGGCCACCCGCGGCGTGCGCGACCTCGACAGCGCCAAGCCGATCGAGGACGACGACGTCTTCCAGGTGTTCTCCATCGCCAAACTGTTCGCCAGCACCCTGGTCATGCAGTTGGCCGAGAACGGCCGGATCGACCTGGACCGCCCCGCAAGCGACTACCTGAGCGACTTGCCGCCAGTGTGGAAAGCCATCAGCGTGCGCCAGTTCCTCAACCACACCTCCGGCGTCGCCGAGTACTACAGCCCGGCGCAGATGAACGGCACGGCGCGCTTTCCCGCGACCCTGCATGCTGCGCTGGACTACGCCGCCGCCCAGCCGATGCAATTCGCCAGCGGCAGCCGCAGCCGCTACACCCAGACCAACTACGTGGTGCTGCTGCACCTGCTGGAAACCCAGTACGGCCGGCCGTATCCGCAGATCGTTCGCGAACGCATCCTGGCCCGGCTGGGCCTTCGCCATACCTATCTCGGCCGGGTCGACCCGCCGGCGCGCGCGGCGGTCCCGGCGTATCTGGGCAAGGACGGCCGCGCGCAGCCGATGCCCGCGGTGGCCTGGCCCGACTACGCGCTCGGCCACAGCTCGCTGTACATGAGCCGCGGCGATCTGTCCGCGTTCCTGCGCGCGGTCGCCGCAGGCAAGCTGGTATCCAAGTCGGCGCTGCTGAAGTTCTGGCGGCCGATGACGCTGCCCGACGGCGAGCGCGGCGAATTCCTCACCGGCTGGGAGAGCGGCGACAGCGGCCGTTACCGCAACGTCGGCCACGACGGCGGCACCGTGGTCAGGGCGCGGATCCTGTTCGGCGCCTCGCTCGACCGCGATGTCTACACCGTCGTCTATCTGACCAACGGCAGCGCGCACAACGTGTGGTCGCGCACCTTGGTCGACGATCTGCTCGGCGCGCTGTCGCCGCGGCGTTTCCCGGCCCAGGCGCTGTCCGGGCGGGTCGCCGGCTTCGCCTTGACAGCGCAGGACGCTACGCGCACCGAAGCGTTCGCCGCCGCCTTGCGCGCCGACCGCAGCCTCGACGACACGCAGCGCGAGCGCGCTCTGGACAACACCGCCGCCGCGCTGCGCGAGAGCCGCGGCCTGGAGGCCGCGCTGCGGGTGTTCGCGCTCAATACCCGGCTGTACCCGCGCTCGGCCAAGGCCTGGCAGCGTCTGGCCGACGCCTTGCAGGCCAACGGCGATGCGGACGCGGCGCAGGCCGCGCGGCAGCGGCAGACCGCGCTTTCCGACACGCAGGACTGAACCGCGCCGAGATCGCGCGCGCCGCTCCAGCGCGGCGGCGCGCGCTTACTGCGCGCCGAGCAACCGCCACGCCAGCCACACCGGCACGCCCAGGTAGAACGCCACGCGGCCGAGCCATTCCAGCGCGTCGCGCAACGCCGCCGCATCGGTTCGGCGCAATGCGAACCCGAGCGCGGCCACCGTTTCGATGCCGGCCCGCAGCACGGCGGCGAACAGCATCAAACCGATCGACCACGACGCCCACCAGATCAGCAGTCCGCTGAGGTAAGCGCCGAGCCCGTAGCTGTAGTACTCGCCGAAGGTGCCGCCGAAGGCGATGACCTGATGCAGGCGGAATGCGACCAGCGCCAGCAGCAGCGGGAACAATGCGAACTTGACCAGGCCATGATCGAGCCGCGGCCGGCGCGCGTCCGCGCGGGCCTGGACGAAGTCGGCCCAGGCCGCGGCGAAACGGCCTTCCCAGCCGATCGGCGCGCCGCTCGCGGCGAGCAGGCGCTGCAACGCGCGCGGACCGGCCAGCGCGATGCTGCGCGTCCACAACGGCCCCGCGGCCAGGCGCAGGTCGACGCCGCTGCGCGGCAGCGCGATGCGCCAGGGCCGCAGCGCGGCCAGCGACGCCAGCGGCAGCTCGATGCGCTGCCGGCGTTGCTCCAACACCCATGTCGCGCCCTCGATGCGCGCCTGCGCGGCGAACGCGCGCTCGATCGCCCACGCGGCCAGCGCGGGCGCGACCACCGCCGCGGCGAACAGCCGCAACTGCGCCAGCGACTGAATCTGCAAGCCGATGCGCGCGATCATGTCGTAGGCCAGCCACAGCAGGCCCACGCCGGCGCACAGCCTCAGCGCGGCGGCCAGCGTCCGCCACAGCGGCGTCAGCACCACCACATCGAGCGTGGTGGCTTGCATTGCGGGCGCGGCGGCGGCGCGGCGGCGCGAGGCGCGCCACAGCGACAGCGCGGCCAGGGCGAGCAGCAACACCGCACCCGCGCGTCCGACCCAGTCGCCCCAGCGCACCATCAACGTCGGCGCCGGATCGCGCGCGCTGATCATGGCCGTCAGCACCGCCTGATCGCCGGTCGCCGTGCTCGCCAACACCTCGCCGCTGTCGTCGATGATCGCGCTGAGCCCGTTGGTGGTGACGCGCACCTGCGGCAGCCGCGTCTCGATGCTGCGGAACGCCGCGACCGCCAAGTGCAGACGCGCGCCCATCGGGTAGTCGGTGAACCACGAATCGTTGGACATCCCGATGATCGCCTGCGCGCCGAGCCGGGCGCCGGCGATGGCCAGGTCGGGATGCACGTCGTCCAGGCAGATCAGCGGCACCACCTCGACCTCGCGGCCGTCGGCGCTGCGCAGCGGCAGCACCCGCGCGCCGTCGCCGGCGCGCCAGCCGCCGGTCCACGGCAGCGCGCGCCGCAGCCACGGGCCGTCCAGCCACGCCGGCACGTATTCGGTCAGCGGGAACGGATGGGTCTTGCGGTAGAAACCGAGCAGGCCGCGGCCCGGTTCGAGGAAGGCGGCGGCGTTGTATTCGCCGGCCGCGTCGCGGTCGTAGGTGCCGAACACCAGCGGCACGCCGGCGTGCTCGACGAAGCCTTGCAGTTCGCGATCCAGCTCGGCGCCGTCGGCGCTGCGCGGATGGCCGAAGCTGGTGGGATACACGGTTTCCGACCACAACAGCACGTCGGCGCCGTGGTCGCGGATCGCCGAGGCCGACAGCGCGTAGTGGGTGTCGAGCACCTTGCGCACCACCGCGTACGCGCCGATCTGCCGGCGCAGGCGTTCGTAATCGGTGATGCTGGCCTGGATCATGGCCACGCGCAGCGTCGGCGCGGGCGGCGTCGGCGCTTGCAGGGCCGCGCGTCGGGCCAGGCCGTAGCCGGCCATGCAGGCGAAGATCAGCGCGGCCGCCGCCAGCGGCTTCGCCAGTACGCGCGCACCGCGACGGCGCTGCTCGACGGCCAGCGCCAGCGCTTCGTTGACCAGCAGCAGCAACACGCTCAGGCCCGCGGCGCCGCCGAGGTCGGCGACCTGGCGCAATACGGCGGACGGATACAGGCCGTGTCCGAGCGTATCGCCCAACAATTTCGGCGCCAGCCATTCGCAGGCCGCCCACGCCGACGCCGCGGCCAGCGCGCGCAACACCGCCCCGTAACGACGCCCGGCCCATTGCCGCACCAGCGCGAAGGCGAGGAACTGCGGTTGCAGCACCGGCGCCAGCAACAGCATCACCGCGGTGGCGCTGGCCGCGCCCATGCCGAGGTAGGCGCCGATCGCCGCGCCGAACCAATAGAACACCGCCGCCACGAAGGCGACGCTCATCAACGCGCCGCTGGCCAGCGCGCGCAGCATCGTCGCGTCGCGCTGCAGCGTGAGCAGCCACGGCACCAGCGCGACGAAGCCCAGGACCCAGGCAACGCCGCCGCGGGCGTACAGACCGAACAAAATCGCACTGGCGAAGATGCCGGCGAAGCTGCGCCAGCGCACAGAAGACCACCGCTCCTGGATCAAAGTCGAAACGCTCCGTGTCGCGATGTCAGTGCGGGGGAATCCGGATCGGCCGCAGCGGCAGCCCGGGCGGCGCGAGGTCCGGCGGCACGATCCGGTCCTCCGGCATCGCCCGCGGCCGCCCGCGCGCGTCGAGCAGGACGAAGCCGGGCGCGAACATCAGCACAGGCTCGATCGGCACGCCTTCGTCGGTCACCTGGTGGTGGCGGACATAGCCCGGAGGCAGTTCGAAATCCTCGGGCACCGCCAGCCCGGCCAGCGGCGGGCTGGTGCCGGGCGGGTTGAACGCGCCCAGGCCGGTGCGCACGCCGGCTTGTTGCAAGGCGCTAATGACTTGCGCGCCGGTGGGTTCGGGATCGCCCGGGCGGAAGTACGCGGCCAAATCGTCGGGATCGTTGCTCGGCATCGACGGCTCCTGCGCCGCGGGCTGCGGCCCGGAACCCGGCGCGGGCGCGCGGCCCGCCGGGCCCGCCTCGGCCGCGCGCTCGCTGGGCGCGGCGCCGGCCGCAGCCAAACCATCGCGCTGCACTTCCTTGCCGGCCATGCCCGCCGCGCGCACCGAATCGGGCTGCAGCCACCATCCGGCCAGCGTCACCGCCACTGCGGCGGCGACGCAGGCCGCGCCCAGCCGCCGTCCGCTGCGCGGCGGCGGCGTCTTGGCGACGACGCGCAGGCCCTCGCCGTCCGCGCGGGACGGCGAGGCGTCTTGCTGGCGGCGTTCGCTCACGAGCCGATGCTCCGCCGCACCTGCGTCACGGGTTCGCCGGCTGATAGACCGACAGCGCCCAGCCCATGCGCTCGTGGCCGTACTGGTTCCAGATCGGGTTGCGGCCGTTGCTGATGCTGGGATAGCGCGACGCGCCAGTGCCGGTGCTGCCGCCCCACAGGCCGGCCGAGACGGTGCCGCCGGTGTAGGTCGGATGGGTGTCGTCGGACTGGATGTAGTCGTACGAGCTGGAGGACGCGACGAACTTGGTGTTGGCGTCGCGCAAGGTCGCGCGCAGCGTCACCGCAGTGCGGGTGACGTAGCTGGCCTCGGTTTCGCCGGCCACGTAGCGCAGCGCGTCGGAATCGATCTGGCCGTCGCCGTTGCTGTCGTAGTCCGCGCCCATGTACTGGGCGAAGCTGTCGGCGCACTTGAAGCCCTTCTGGCGCGCGTATTCGCACATCCAGTAGTTCATCTTGGCGATCGCCGGCAGGAAGCGGTCGCGCATGTTCACCGTCTGGCCGGTGGACGCGTCCTTGCACGAGCTCTGCACGTTGTCGGCGGCGTAGCCGGGGTAGTACAGGTTGGAAACGATCTTCAACTTGGTGTTGGCGTGGGCGTTGGCGTTGATGTAGTCCATCGCCGCGGCCACGTAGGTCTTGCAGGAATTGATCGCCGCGTCCATGCCGCTGTAGTCGCAGGTGCCGGTCTGCGACTTGAACGCGCTGCGCGCCTGCAGGCCGTCGTTGCCGCACATCTCGAAGCTGACCACGCGGGTCGAGGCGTCCTGCATGTAGGAACGCTCGGCCACGATCTTGTTCTCGTAGACATCGCGCGCCACCGCGCCGGACTTGGCCCGGCGCACGCTTTCGATATCCGCGTTCCAGCGCGCCGACAGGTACTCGGCATCGACGGTGGGCGCCGAATACTTGGCCGCGTTGCTGATCGAACCGTTGTAGCCGGCGAAGATCGAATCGCCGTAAGCCACCACCCGGTACTTGGCGGTGGTGCCGGACCGGTCGACGGTCCACGACACGTTCTGGTTGAGGGTGCTGGCCATGGCCGGAACCGACAGCGCGAGCAGCGCGGCAGCCGGGATCAGCCGCCCCGCGTTGGTGCGGAACGAAGACTTCATCCTTAATTCCCCTTCGAGATGATGCGCGCGGCGGACACCCGCGGGCGCCCGATGAGAAAACGCAGAACAGCGGTACACGGCAAACCCGGTACGCAGGCTCGCTTCACGACAAGTCCAGCTTGTGACAACCACGGCCGCGACGGATTCGGCCGCGAAAAGCGCGACCGCAACCAGATGATCGCGATGGATCTGCGACCCGTCTCGACGACGGACCGCCTGCAGCGCGCGGCGTCGCTTCTGCCGCCCCCGGACGCTAGCGTACGGTTTCGCGGCGACGCAATGTGCGCTGCAACAGCCGCGCCGGGCTGCATCACGTTTTCGCACACGCCCTCGCAACCGCGGCGGCCGGGCACGGCCCCGGCGATGTGCGATCGAACGCGCCGGCGCCCCGGGCGAGCGCCGAGCGCGCACCGCCGCGCTCCTCCATAATGCGCGGGGCCGCTTCGACTCCGATGCCGCGCAATCGCTTTCAGGTGAAGCAGAAGCAATGGAATTCGGCATCGAGGTGATTGCGCTGCTCATGGCGGTGGCGTTCGTGGCGGGCACGATCGACGCCCTCGCCGGCGGCGGCGGCCTGCTGACGATCCCGGCGCTGATGGCCGCAGGCATCCCGCCGGTCGCCGCGATCGCCACCAACAAGCTGCAAAGCAGCTTCGGCACCGCCAGCGCCGTGTATGCGTTCGCGCGCAAAGGACGGATCGACTTCCGCCGCTTCCTCAAGCCCGCCCTGGCCGCGTTCGCGGGTTCGGCGGTCGGCGCCTGGACGCTGCAGCGCGTGTCCCCGGCCTTCCTCAGCGGCCTGATTCCCGTGCTGCTGATCGCGATGGTGGTTTATTTCGCGCTGGCGCCGAAGGCCTCGGAAGAAGACCGGCACAGCCGCCTGGGGCCGGCGGCGCTGATCGGCTTCGTCGCCGCGATCGGCTTTTACGACGGCTTCTTCGGCCCCGGCACCGGCGCGTTCCTGACCACGGCGCTGGTCGCGCTGTTCGGCATGGGCCTGGTCTCGGCCACCGCCCATACCAAGTTCCTGAACCTGTCCAGCAACCTCGCCGCGCTGATCGCGCTGATCATCGGCGGCAAGGTGCTGTGGACCCTGGGCTTGCTGATGGCGCTGTCGAGCGTGCTCGGCGGCCAGCTCGGCGCGCACCTGGCCTTGCGCATCGGCGCCAAAGCGATCCGCCCCTTGCTGCTGGCGATGTCGCTGCTGCTGACCGCCAAGCTGCTGTCGGACCCGGCCAATCCCCTGACCCGGTTCGTGCTGGGCCTGTTTTGAAATCGCGGGCAAGCGTTTTACCGGCCGCCACGCCGCCGATTGCGCCGCCGCGCCTGCGGCGCGAAGCTGTGCGCCGCCCTCCGCAACCCGAGCGCGCCCATCGATGACCGACCAAGCGACCGCTGCAGGCGAAACGCCGGAGAGCGAACCGATCCAGGACGAAGTGGCCGGATTCCTGGCCGAGCTGGAAGCGAGCGCGCTGGCCCTCGACGCCGCGCTGCACTTCGACGAGCGCGCAGCCGTGAAGCCGGCTTACGACCGGCTCATGCGCATCGCAGGCGCTTACCGCGAACTGCCGGCGCGGCTAAGGAACGCATCCGCCGCTTGCGCGAGACCGCAAGCCGCGGGCGCAGTCGACGAAACGGCGGCGGACGTCGACGCCATCCTCGCCGTCCTGGGCGAAATGTCGGCCGGCGTCGAGCATTACCACCGACTCGCCGGCGCGCTGGCCCGATTGCAATCCAGGCTTGCGGCCACGCTCGCCCGCTCAGCGCAGTGAATCGGCCGCGCGCCGCGCGTGCCGGTGCATCTCTTCCAGTCCTTCGCTGCGGCGCACGATCGGCGCGTATCCCAGTTCGCTGCGCGCTTTCGCATCGTCGAGCGTGAACGCCTGGCCGATCATCCGCAGCATCTGCCGGGTCAGCGGCTGCTTCGAGCGCAGGCGCAAGGTCCGCCAGACCAGTTCCATCGCCGACGCCGCGGCCCAGGCCAGCGCGAACGGCGCGGTCCGCTCGACCGGCGCCAAGCCGCGCACCGCCAGCAGGTCGGCGACCATGCGCGCGAAGGCGATGTCGTCGCCATCGCTGACGAAATAGGCTTCGCCGCCGCGGCCGTGCCGGGCCGCCAGCACCAACGCATGGGCGACGTTGCGCACGTGCGCGGTCGAGATCAGGTGCTGGCCGTCGCCCGGCAGCGCGAAGCGGCCGGCTTCGACCAGGGGAAGCATCTCGTCGAGCATCGGCATGCCGGCGCCCCAGATCATCGGCGGACGCACGACCACGGTCCTGAACCCGTCGCCGTCGGCTTGCCGCACGCGCTGCTCGGCGACGGCCTTGCTCGCGGTGTACGGCGCCCAGCGCGGAAAGCGCAGCGGCCGGTCTTCGCGGATGCCGAGCATGGGTTCGGGGCGCCCCATCACCACGCCGGCCGCGCCGGCGGCGACGAACACCGGCACCGCCGCCTCGCGCGCCGCCTGCAGCATCGACTCGGTGCCGGCGACATTGGCCTGGTGGAAGGCGGCATACGTGTCCCACTCGGTGAAATGGGCGGCGACATGGAAGACCGTATCGCAACCGCGCATGGCGGCCGCGATCGTCGCGGTGTCGCCCAGACCGGCCCGGCAGGCCTGGGCCCCGAGCGCCTCCACCGCGGCGGCGGACCCAGCGCTGCGCGCCAGCGCCACCACCTCGACGCCGTCGGCGCGCAGGCGCTGGATCAGGACGCCGCCCAGGAAACCGGACCCGCCGGTCAGGAACACGCGCTTCATCGAGTGAGGGCTCATCGTATAGCACCGCTATAGTCGGGACGCGGACTATATCACCGCTATACTTGGCGAATGCAAGAGGCCGGCCATGAGCACTGAAGAAAAAATCCTGAACGCGGCCGCCCGGTTGCTCGAAGAACACGGCGCCGAGGCGGTCACCACCCGCTCGGTCTGCCAGGCGGCTGGGGTGACCGCGCCCACGCTGTACCACCACTTCGGCGACAAGAACGGGCTGGTGCGGGCGCTGGTCGATCGCGGCATCGCGGAGTTCATGGTCATGAAGCGCGCGCAGCGGCACAGCAGCGATGCGCTGACCGATCTCGGCCAGGGCTGGCGGGACTGGACCGACTTCGGCCTCGAACGCCCCAGCCTGTTCCGCCTGATGATCGAGGCCGCGCGCGCGGACCCGTCGGTCACCCGCGAATCCTTCGAGCTGATGCGCGGCTACCTCGAACGCCTCCACGACGAGGGCCGCCTGCAGGTCGAACCGCAGGTCGCCGCGGACGCGATGTGGGCCGCCGCCTCGGGCGTGCAGGCGCTTTTCATGCAGGGCATGGCGCCGGCGCAGATCCGCAGCACCGCAGATTTTCTCTACCAGGCGGTCGTCGCCGCCGTGCTTAAACCGGTCTGAACGCGCCGGCGCTGGCCGCAGGCCGGCGCTACACGGCAAACTGACGCGGCAGCATCGTCCCCCACCCGGCCTCGCCCATCCGCCCTCGCGCGCGCTTCGCCGAGCCGCAGCGCTCCAAAAACATGAGTCAAATGCAGAAAAGCCAGAAACCCAGCGGCGCAAAGAGCTCCGACGAGCACACCCCGCTGATGAAGCAATACATCTGTGCTTAAGTTTTCTGGCTGCTTTTAAGGGTTTTTGCGCGAAGTTTTGGCCTGGGGCTACACCGGGGCTACAGTCGACGCACCATAGACCTGCCCGTTGTCGTATATAGCGCCGAGGCTTAAGAGAAGTAACAAATACGTCCACCTAACTCGCATCGTCATCCGCAAAGGTGGGAGGAGTGGGAGCTGCTTTGCCCAACATCTGAACCAACCCCATGGCGCGCAACATGGCGACGATCTCTAATTGCTTGTCTGCGACCCACTGCGGCCGTGTCGCCACTTCGTCCTCTGGAACCCGCCTGCCGGCTAGGTCCACCGTTTCCAGGGACGCATGGAGAGCCATTGAGGTGCTGAATCCCAACAGATCCACGACCTCCTCAGGCGGTGTATCGATGATTCCAGAGAGGCGGATCAGGGATTGATAACCGTGATGGACATATCCATGCATGGTCTTTTGAGACCGACTCCAGGTGTCTAACAAATCTGCGTATCGCTGGACACCGGAACGCTGAACCACCTTGGAGATCATCTTCTCTGGGACCGCCGTGTCGTGCCCCTTCTGAAAGTGAGCGAGCTCTTGATCGTTGGCCCATTGCAGCCAAAGACCACGCACGAACACCTCGAAGGACGGACGCATCAAAGCTGTTGCAGACCCAAGCAGTCCATGCCTTACGAGGAGAGCGGCAGAAGCTTGGTGCTCATAAACCACCGCAAAGGCCACCGCCGCCATGTGGTCAGGGTCCGGTGCATGTAGCACCAGACCATAAAGATTGATCTTGATCCAGCGCTGCACATGATCTGCCCATTCGAGCGCCCGTTGAACACGCTGGTCCTGAAGCCAGACAGGCCAAACTTCTGTCGCCGCTCCGCCCTCAGCCATCTGATACCTCCACATCAACCAAGAGCTGGCCGTGCCTGGCCAGACCAGCACCTCGTGAATTCAACGCAGAGCAATTGCTGCTTGGGTCCCCACCGGATCTTCGAACGTGTCAGTGCCCACCGCAAAACTCTCCAAAACTCAGCTATCGCAGACGCATAGGCTAGAAGGCCGGAAGGTTTGACCTTCAGGGCATCGAGCTGGGCTGTGAGGCATCCAGGCGCGCCTATGACCCACGCCTCATTCTCCCAACCGACGGCACAGTTCCAACGACGGCCTGTCACCAAAAGCTTGAAAAGCGGCGCGCAGCAACAACTGACGAGTGCCTACAAAAACCTGGACGATTCAGCCAGGATTTTGCAGAAAAGCGATCGATGCTCAGGTCACTGGTTAGTCTGAAGCGCATCTGCAACTTGCACCATTGCCTCCTGCAGGAACTCGATGGTGCTTGGAATGGCCACTTTGTGAAGCATAACGACATGCTGCTCTTGCTCACCTATTGAGAGAGCCGTCGCATGACTCGCAACCATTGATAACAGTCGATAGCGCGTGTTGTAGATAGACTGAAGGCCGGCTTTTTGGGCCAACTCGAATTGACTGCTTTTCAGCGATTTTTTTTCGGGGTCAGATATCGCTGATTTATTTCTCAACTCCTCCTTGACCTCATCACTAAGGAGTTCAAGAGAAGAAGTGTCAGCCTTTAGGGCGTTCAACGCCTTATTGAACTCCTCCTTCGAGCTACCCAGCATCAAGGCCGCGACATTAGGATCCTTCAGAATGGCACCCAGTGCAAAAAGGTGCTCAGCGCAAAGCCGGGCCATCGCCGCCGCTGGAAGCACCAAACCATTGTCGCTAAGAATTTCAACACCTTTCGCCGACGAAATTAGTTCCAACCAGTGAGCCAGCGCAGCATCAAGTTGCCTTATACGCAGCCCATCTCGCTGCTCTGCCACGAAACTCTCCGACTTGTTGATCCAGTCCCTCAAAGCGGATGACAAGCAGTCCTCTTCTTTCATTTCTCCATTCCTTTGTAAGATGCTTGATTTAAATTGCAAACAATGCCCAGCCGTCGACCTACAAGTTCGTTTTCAGTGCGACGAGGACTTTCAGTTACCTGCGCGTAAGGAACCTCTGTTCGGAGCGAGTCTTACGGTTCTGCGCCGAACGCCCCAATACAACCACCCAAATCAAGACAAAGGGATGAGACACACGGTTCAACTGATCGCATTGGTGCCCCACCCTATTGACGTCGCGTAACGCTCCTGGGCGGGAATACTCGATACAATCCCGAATAGCTGAGGCTTTAAAAATATCGTCAATCCGCCCTGCCGCTCGCGAACTCAGCTCTAATAATAGGCACTTAGCACAAAGTCCCTCGATAGACCAACGCTCAAGAGCAACCACGCCGCTATTCGGCTGGGTGTTCTCTATAGGGCCAGCTTTACAGTTGGTTGTAAAGAGGCCAGTCACTTCGGAACTTGAGGTCCCCGCGGCAGCGGTTGCGACACGCCTGGCCTACGAGAACCGCGGCCACGCCTCTTCGAGACCTGAAGCTGAGTCTCTTCCTCAGCGGACGGTTCGACCGGTGCGCTTTGAGCGGGCTCCGGGTTGCCCAAACCAGACAGATACCTTTCTGCAAAACGTTTGCCGACATTACGAAGCGTCGCCAGGCTTTCGTCAGACTGCCGCTTATACCGCGTTTGTGCGTCGGGATCCGTGGCCTTGAAGGCCCGGTCACAATCACGCTGTCGATGTGCAAGCCGTGTGGCTCGCGCGCGCCGTCGTTCCGCCCATTCGCGCCTGCTCCACAAGCCTGGACGGGGGTTCTTGGCATCGAAATCGTCTAGATCGGCCTTCGCATGGCTCAGTTTCACGCGCGCCCGGCCCCACGCTTCCATCCGGCGCCGAAAACGCGACCTATCCCGTTCGGCCTGAGTGATCGCTTGATGGAACTGTTTCACATCGGACGCGAAGGTATACAGGTGCCCATACTGACGAATGAGCGGCTTGATCTCGAACAGGATGGCCATGTTGCCGGCCAGCGCCGTGCGCAAAGACTCATTCAGCCCCTCCTGCCAAATGCGCTGAGCCTCCAGCAGCAGCCGTTCGATCTCGTCTTCCCGCTCCCGCCGCTCCGCGGCCAGGGCGTCCTGCTTCTTGTTCCCAGTCTTGGACGCCGCAGGCCGCGTTGAAGCGCCCACCGTCAGCTTGCCTGCCTTCAACGATGCAGCCAAGACCGCCTGCGTAACAGCAACCGACGGGTCGATGACTTGGGTCCCTGTCACTACCGCCTGGACTTGCGATGCAGGTGCTCGGGCCGGAAGTGAATCCCCCAGCCTGCCCATGAGCGCCTGGATCCTGGCCCGGTTCGCTTCGGCAATGCCGTCGTTGATCCGCTGCCTCTTCGACAGCTCGCCACGCTTGTGCAATGCCGTCGCCGCCCGTCCCAGATGTTGAGTGGGCTGCCTGGACAGTTTCGCCGCCTCCACCAGATCACCGCGCTGCAGCGCGTCCATGGCCTGAGCGCTGAGCTTGCGGTGATCAACACGCTCGGACAGCCCCGCAGCCTTCAAATGCTCGTTGATCTTGCCCGCCACCATGGCACGAACCCAATAGACTTGCCGCCCCCCTTCCTTGCCGCCGTCGAGCTCGCGTGTCTTCTTACCAAAGCCAAACTCATCAATCCGCCGGGTGGTAGCGAGGATATGGACATGGTGGTTGAGCCCTGCCGGCTTATCGGGCGCATGGATGCTCGCCTGGATCGCGAACCCGTATTTTTCGATCAGCGCGTTCGCGATCGATTCCACCAACTTCAACCGCTGAGCATCGGTGAGCTCGTGGGGCAGAGAGATCTCGAATTCCCGCGCCAGACAGGCATCGACGCGGCGCTCCGCACTGTTGGCTTCCTGCCAGACCCGTGTCGGATCCATCGCCCACTCGGGCGCACCTTGCGGCGCCAAGTTCAGGCTGGCCACGACATGTTTGCGTCGGGTGTAGTCATGGCGGATACCGGTCACTCGGTCAAGAAGACAAAGCCCCGCTCGATACGCCGCGGCTGCGATTACGCTGTGTCCCGCCGAACGCTTGAAGACTTTAATTCGGATGTGATAAATGGCCAATTCGCTGCTCCTTTGAGGTGTTCCCGCACCTCTTTTTTCAGGCTTTTGGCGCGCAGAGCCAAGCGATGACCCCAGGCGGGTCAAGCATCGGGGGCGACTGCGCAGCAGTCGGGGTCGAGGGGCGAAGACCCCTCGCGCGCGCAGTCCCGCGGGGACGCATATGTGCGCTCTTGCTTCGTTTTATCCCCACTTTTTTGCGAGCTACGTTGCGACTTTTCTGCACACGCCAATGCGCAAGATGAGCAAAAATTAGTAGCACATCCTTGCGCGCGCACTCGCTCGCACACTCGATATGCAAAGCCCTGGGAAGAATCTATTCTCGATACTGCACGCAGAAAAAAACGTTGATCCCGCTTGACCGCTATCGATTGTTTGCTTGGATGTATGGCCCCACAAAGCAGAAGAACACATGAGCATTGATGAGAAATACCGCGACCAGATCCAACGATCAACGCAGCGTCTGGCGCATCTCACGGCGCGCCAGTTGGTCAGGAAGCAGCGCGAGGCAGAGCGAATCCGGGATACGCAGCGACGCATGGAAACGCAGTGGAAGATGGCGCTCGGCGCGGCGCTTATCGATTCGGGGGTCGCGAAGCTGCCATCCGAAGAGATCTTCGGGGTGCTGCTGGCCTATCGCGCGAGCGCACTGGATCCCGCAAAGCGAGAGGCCTATCGCAAACGAGGCACGGATTGGCTCATCGCACAAAGTCGCGAGCTCAAAGCCCTCAATTACGAATGAACAGGGCACGACCTTGAGCGGTGGCCAGCCGCTTGGACTGCTCAGCCCGCGCCATCCCAACTGGAATGGCGGTGAATTCCGCCAAAGGGCTGTCCTGGTGGTAGCCGTGCACGGAAAGTCCGGCATCCTGCGACACGTCGACGCTCGCGGTAGCAACGCGTTTTCGCATAGCGAGGCTCGCCGACGAGACGCCCCGTCTGACAACATCAGGGCAGCCAAAGGCTGCCCTATGTTCGATCAACCCCGTTTCTTTACGAGGGAGCTGTCAGCCCCTGAGCCCAAAAGTAACTCGATCATCTCGATGTCCCTTCCTTCCAACGCGTAGTGCAGCGGGGGCACCGTTCCTTTGTCGACGCCTGCGCCACGAGACAAGAGCAAAGCAGCCACAGCGAGCAGTTGGTCGGGACAGGTCCGACGTGTCAGCCGTGCCTGCGTCACCCAGACCAGCGGTGGCTCATTGTCTTCCTCCGTGGCGCACGGATACATATCCGGTTCCAGTGCTTGATCGAGCAGCGCCCTCACCAGATCGACATCGCCGCGGATGCACGCGTGATGGAGGTGGGGAAACACGAGCTTGCGAGCTCTCGCCTGCAGTTCCGGGTCCAGGATGCCTTGTGTCGCGGCGGTCATCCTGCGATGCGCTTCTTTCCAAGGCTCATCGTCAGGAACACGGTTCGGATGCGTGCCTTCAGGCACACTAAGTCGCGCTGTCAATTGAGCCAGGCGGCCCACGGGAAAACGGAAGGCGTGCTTGGCTCGCGCCCGGCCTTGGTGTCCGGACCGGAAGCGGGAAGTCACAACGGGAACGCTACCGACCGTTTCCGACGTCGAGGGTGAGGCGATATGCAAGATCGAAGGGAACAACTTCTGGGGCATGTCGACAACCTGTTGGGGGGAGCCTCTGTGGTAAGGCGACTCTCCAACTAGGTCAATGAGAATTGGTTCTCATAATGTCGATGCGATGCGAACTCACCGGCGGGGATACGCTGACGGACCGTCAGCGCCCAATTCCCTGGACATGGAGCAAGGCGCATGCGTCATGCACACGCCGTGCCACAGCGACAAGCGATCCACGCCCTGAACGAAGTGCGTTAGCCCTTCTTGGCCGCACGCTTCTTGGAAGCTTTCTTCACTGGCTTCTTGACGACTTTCTTCGCTGCCTTTTTGCTGACAGCCTTCGCAGATACGCCGCTGGCGAGCGGAAATTTTCCGTCAGGGTTGGCTTTGCCCCATGCCTTGCCCTCGGAGGAGCCCAACCAACTGGAGAATGCCTTCGGGGTCAAACCTCGGCCGGTCCAGGTTTCGCCTGTGGGCAGCTGATACTTTGCAGCGACCTTGCCCAGCTTTCGGACCTTCCCCGCGCCACGAGCCCGACGAGTAGCGATGGGAGCGTCCTGGATCGCCGCCCCAATGATCTTGCCGACCTGACGGCGCTGTGCCGGCGTGAGGACCTTGGCGAACTTCTGCAGCACTGCCAGTGCCTTCGGCACCTCAGCATCTCGTTTTTCGACCAGCTTCTTTTGGGCTTCCAATTGGCGAATTTCGGCGTCGATCGACTGCAAGGTAGTAAGAGCCACAGGCGTTCCTTTGTTGACATGCCCTGCGGTTATACCACCTTCGCCGTAAAACCAATCCCTTGCTAACACGCCCCGCCACCCAAGACGAAACCAATCGACATCTCCGACACCCACTATTTCAAGGCCAGGTGATAGGTCATTCCTTCAATTTGCTTTAGATAGATGTCCAGATGACGGCCGCTGACCAATTCGAGGTTTGATGGTGTAGTGGCCAGCCTGAAGGCGCGCTCGCGATATGCGGAGCCGTCGTTACAGTAGCCGGTGATGAAGTCATACCCTTCTTTTCCATGCAAACGAAATCGGGTGCCCACTTCGCACTTCAGCAAGGCTTCGGCGAAACCTTCCAGAACCTTCCTCCGACCAAAACGCACAGACACTTCAGGAGGGCCGTCTTCATCGAACACCAGAACGCGTTGCCCGCCATCGATATTCAGCAGATCCGACAATGGATGGAGCCGCCCATAGTCAAAGCTCTCTGCGCGCCCAGCCATCACACTCATCCGTTCAGTTGCCGGGAACGCAGCGCCGGGATAGCCCTGGATGTGCGCGGGATACTCATACCATCGTTTACTTAGGCATGCGGGAACGAGACTATGGAGCTTCTTTGCGGTGAAGCGCGGGTGACGGCTCACGAGACAGGCAGCTCGCTCAACGAGATTATGCAAGAGGGCCAGTTCCAGCTTATTGCCGAGCAGCACATCCTCACTGAGCCCATGCACAGCCAGCGCCTCAGGGGTGCTGGACCGGTCAACGCTCCGTAACCCCCTATAACTGTCCACTGCTTGCAGCCAGCCACCGTCCGCCCAGTCGACAAGCTCGCAAACCACCTGGATGACCAAGTCATCGCGCGAAACGCCCGTAGTATCCAACTCTATGAGCAGCGCAGGCCAAGGTATCGCTCGGGCCGTTCGTCGCATGCTCTACACCTCAGCTAGCTAGCGCCGCCCACATAGCCCGCCCCTGCTTTGCGTGTGCCGCACCAAAATCCTTAGGATCCCAACTCGTTTGAGTAAGCAGTAATCCAAGTTCGGCAACGATCGCTTGGCAACGGTCGCTGAAGCCCAAGACCTCGTCAAAGGTCAAGCCGATAGATCCCACATCAAATGGCTCAGGCTTTTCATCCAAACCCTTCATCTCGAAGTGCGCATGGTGCTTGTCGCGGAACGTTTTAATCTTTTCTGCGACCGGATCCCCCCTGAGATCCGCCATTTTGACTTCTACTTCAGCCCAGCCACTGTCAAATCTCTCGAAATTTCTTTGCACGTCATTCTTCCTGAACTTCTCTAAAGCTAGTCCGCGAACCTCATCGGAGCCATCCCCGACAACATCAACGTGTAGCTTGTCCAACATGTGGCCATAAGCCTCCCTGAAATGATTCTTGATCGCTGGATCGACCTGAATCTTTCGCCACAAGTTGATCAGGCTGCCAGAGCGCGTGCCCCCATCGAGGAATAGTCGCGCTTGATCGCGGAGCAGATCCTGCCCCAACAGCGGAGCCAAGTGATTCCAGGCACCCACCCCTGCTGTTCTATCCAACTTCTTCTTCAGGGCTTGCTGTATGTGAACATCCTGAAGCAACGGGACCAGGATATGCCGGCGCTCATCCAGCATGTGACACTGTTGGGTTAGAGCCCTGATGAACCCCTCCACCTGAGCGATGCGCTTTTTCAGTTCTTCCTGCGTCATCCCTGCTCAGCCTCCAACGGAACCTGTTGGAATCGCACCTGCAATCGCTTGATAAGCAGGCGTGTCTGCGCATTTGGCGCACGGGTGCAAACCAATACAGCCTCGCCATTAGGCACATGCAGGACGGCCTTTTGCTCAGCGCGCAAGATCGCCCGATACTTGACGATCTGATAAACGCCGCGCTGGAGTTCACTCTCACTGCACTTGCTAGTTTTTACCTCTACGGCCAAGCGTTGCATCCCGTTATCGAAGTGCACATCCAAGCGATCGCCGGAACTAAGTAGTTCCTCATTGCCTCCAACGGGAAAAACACCAAAGTCGACCAACTCTTCGGGATGTGCCGCGACCCATTTCTTGAGCGCTTTGTGCTCTTCGCTCTCCGGGCCACCGCCCCGATCAAGGCTTGGCAGAGGAATGATCTTGTCAGCACCCTGCTCGCCTCGTGCGCCTGCGGACGGAATCAATAAGGTTGCCCCCAGGGCGCGCGCAACACGATCCCAATCCGGATAAGTTAGGACATCCTCCATTGCCTCTTGAAGGTGCGCTCGCCGTTCGCCCTCGGTGCTCCAAACCTTTCCGCTAAAGTAGGCGGGCGAAATGGTGAACGCTCCATCCCCGGGATGCTTGGTGTGCTTGTTGACCACAAGCACATGAAGTGGCGGGATCGCTTCGCCCCATTGATCGCTAAGCCACTGAATGGCTTGAGCTACACCGCCCGCAACTGCGCCGTATAAGTCCTTCCTTGGCTTGATTGCATGACCGTAGGTGTCGTGAAGCTCTTGAGCCAGATCACTGTAGCTCAACGGCTCGCCTTGTTGAGCTCGCTTGATAAGAATTGGAAGAGCATCTGGTATGACCTTGCTCCGCCATGGCGTGCGCGCAAACTCCACTTTAGACCAATCAAATTTCTCCACGCCCCACTCCTTGGCTCAAGTTTCCGGTGATTATCGCCCACGGCATCGACTCGCATCAGATGCCGCGGAACTTAGTCTATGCAAAAGCCCAAGAGCACCCCACAAAGGAAACCTACATGGCCAGAGGGCGATAGCGCCTGCTGTCGCCCTCTGACCGGCGAACCGATTGCTAGGACCGCGCAGACCTACTCTTCATCGTAGTCACGCTCAAAATCAAGCCCGAATTCCGGGTCATCCTCAATCAAACCAGCGCGCCCGCATTTTTGGAACGTGTAAGTAGCGATGAAGCTGCCGGTGTGACCGCTGTAGGGACGATCTGGATCGACATCGCCCGTATGCGACCCGGACGCTACCAGCACCCACTCGTTATCAGCATCCAGTAGCGGCTCATACTCATAGCTGTCGGTATAGAACTCATCTATATAGGCGTTTGTTTCGTTGTAAGCGTCGTTCACATCGTCATCGACCATTGCGCGATCCTGGACATCTTGGAAGATGAAGTCTTCGAAATCTTCCATGGAGGCGTGAAAGCGGCAGGTGCCACCTTCCTCCTTCACGGCCAGATTGAAGAAGTTCCAGATCACTTCGCCCACCACTTGAGCACCGGCCTGATCAACACTCAATTTCTGCAACCGCTTCAAAAGCAGCTCGGACTGCAGAACGACATGGTCTTCCACGGTAAAAATTTCGTCCGCACGGATGCTTTTATCGAGCTTTAGCGCGGCATAGGTTCCGTAGCCGAGAGACGCAGCAAGCAGCTCAAGCACATTGGCATGTGTCAGCTTGAGACCAGACGTGCCAAGTGAAGCCCGCACCTGGAAGGCAATAGTAGAAAGATTAGCCATTGTTCGGATTCCGACTTTAGATACGCCGCGGTGAGTGATTGCTCGCGACGCATCCCGGATCATCCGAAGATAAAGGGGCTGGGTCTGCTGGGTTGCTGCTTGCCGGTTTTGGGCCACTCACGACCCAGGCTGGCGCCTTCTCGTGACCCTACGCCTATCAACAACCGTTTTCAAGAGATTCGGCGGCCAATCCCAACTCGCCCGGGCGGCCAGTTGACGTTTGCCTGGGACCAAGACCCTGCGGGCGTTCTGAGGTCTAAGGCCGCTGATTGACCGCCGATTGAGCGATGTCTTCGGGTCTCCGGCGCAGTCGTTCCCTGCCCCGGGATGTCCATCATGCGCATCGTCAAGCCAGAGAGTAGCCGTCCACTTCGACCCAGGACCAAGTCGCCTCCCTTGACACTCCCTTACAGCGGCGAGATAACTCTTCTGCCGGCTCGGCTACAGCCCCGGTGTTGTGCCTGCATAGCCCATAGGCGCCAGGTGCCCGCGCGTTCTTTACAGAGACCGCGGGAATTTCCCTGACCTAACCAATGGACTTGCTATGCCCAATATTCAACATCTCAGAACCCAGGCTTTCCGCGCTCAGCAAGGCCTCTGTTACTACTGCGACCTTCCCATGTGGGAACGCTCCCCTGATGAGCTAACGCCGTTGTGTCTTAGCCCACGGAAGGCCGCGTCGCTACGTTGCACCGCCGAACACTTGATCGCCCAGCAGGACGGCGGGAGAGCCGTAAGGGGGAACATAGCCGCCGCTTGCTGGATCTGTAACAGCCGTAGACACAAGCACAAATGCCCGCCTTCGCCCGATGCCTATCGAGCGCTCGTTCAAAAGCGTATGGCGAGAGGCAAGTGGCATCCATCGGTGGTGCGGCGGCTGCGCGCCATAACATCCTCCTGCCTATTACAGGAGAAGTGAGCGAGGACCCGCATATGCCAGTCTCCGACGCCAATGCCATCAACCTCCTCCGCGCCTTCGGACTAGTGGAGTTCACGCTTAAGAGCATTCCGGGTTTCACCGGTATTGGTCCCCGCCGAAGGGCGGAGGCAAACTGGCGCGCGCTTGACGAAGCGATAGAGCGATTGTCCGCACAAGATTTCTTTGATCTTGTGACAGCGCCGACGAAGGATAAGCTGCTCGGCGGGGGGCGCAACCGCCCCAAGATTCAGATGGTCACAGTCGTTCACGGCCGGAACACAACTCACTTTGAAGAGTTGGACCTACATGTGTCGGATGCGCGCGCCCTGGTCGAGGCTATGCGCCGGGTGAGGAATAACCTCTTCCATGGTGGGAAGGAGGATCCGCTGGAAGAGCCCTACCACGGCGATGATGACGAATGGGCGGTAGCTGCTGCGGAGATTGCTCATCTACTGCTGAGGCTGCTGGACGACAATACGATCCGCCCATGAATCGTCCAGTTCCAGTCGACCGCTCTGCAGCTAGTCCATCTGCTGTAAGACTTCATCAATAAGACTGATGCGGACTTACCTCACAGTGACCAGCCCGGTCCAGGCCCTGATCCGGTCAAACCATTCATCGCGCTCCTGACCATTGCGCTTGCTGGTCTTGATCCAAGTGTCCGAATGCCTCTGGAACAGCACCGAATACTGCGGGTAGGCGGCATCGTTGACTTGCAACTCGATGCGCTGCCGGAAGGTGCCATTGCGCCAGTCGTAATTCGTCCTGGCCGCAAGGATGTCAGAGCGGTGGAAGTAGCGTTCGCCGCGCACCGGGTCGCGGATCCACAGCAACTCCATATTCGCATCGATCGCGATGTTGTCGTGCGCAGCAGTAGGGGTGAAGCCGCCGGCAAATTGACCGGGCAGTTTGGGCGGGTGATGACGGAAGAGCAGAGGGACCAGCCACACAACCGCCAGAACGAAGCCTGCCATCGCAACACCCATGATCAAGCCGATGATGTCGTCTTCGCGAAAACTAATGAAGAGAAGAAGCGCGCAAACGGCCGTGATCGCCAGCCGGATCAGCTTGAGCAAAGTGAACATGAAATCTGTCCTTAGAGAGATGGTCTATGGGAGCAGTGGTTTCTTGGCCGATGACGCCGGCTGAGGCGGCGTGTCGCGCCCTGGCTTGCGCGATCGAAAGACGACTGATGGATGTGCAGAGCCGTCGGCGGCACCGCAATGCCGACGGGTTACTGGACGACTACGCAGTGCTCCCCGGGGGTTGCGGCGGTCCCAGGCAGCACATCCGCTTCAAGCACGACGCCTCCGGGACCCAGCAAAACAACGGCTTGGCTGGGGCTCGCGGAGCTGTCCTCGGCCCGCTCGACCAGGTAAGCCAGCGCCACCTTGCCGCCGTAGTCGATGACATGGCCAAACCGGACGGAGCCCGAGAGCGACGCCGGCAGCGCCAGCCGCTTGCCGCCGAGCGTCAGAACCGTCGAGGGGGCGGGGCCGGTTCCCTGGTCGACCTGACCCAGACTGGTCCGGATCGGCCCCGTGGCTTCATCGGTGCCGTGGGCGGCGCTCCAGACGAACTGGGTGATCCTCGGCACCTTGGCTGTGCCAATTACCTGGCCCGCCTGAACACGGCACGACAGGCTCTGCGCCGCCTCGGCGCTGGAAGCACAGGTCAGCAGCCCTACAAGCAAGGTCAACCGTCGCAGATCCATGGGAACCCCTTCCAGGAAGCGCCACAAAGCGCATTTGCACTATATGCAAATGCGTTGCTAGGATGAAAGGGGCAAACTTCGGAGGTTCAGATGACGTTGCCGACGAATGCCCGCCCCTCTTCCTGCTTCCACCACCATCGGCAAGCGCCTACGCAAGGCCCGGCTCGCCAAGGAATGGACCCTCGCCTATCTCGGGGAGCTGCTGGGCATGGGTGAGCCTAATACCGCGGCTCCTAGACTGAGCCGCTATGAGCGCGGCCTGTCCGAGCCCAGCCTGGAAGTCGTCCGCGAACTGGCCAAGGCTCTAGACCTTCCCGAGGCCTACTTCTTCGCCGCATCGGATGTGCTCGCTGAGGCCATCCTTGTCATTGCCTCGCTCCCCGCGAAGAAGCAAACCAAGGCATTGGAGCTGCTCAAGTCGTTTGCATCGGGCACTGCCTCTCAGGCCGACTGAGACCTAGGCCCGCGCTGGCGTATGTCTCTCTCGCCGTGGCGCCTGACGGCGCCATTTACGCTCCAATCCCGCTGCCCCCGGTTCACCTGGCTGAGATAGCTCGCTCAGCGCCACCGTATGGCTTGGCGTATGCTCGCTCGGAGCGGGCGCCTAGGGGGGCGCTGGGCCGCAAAATGGCCAAGGAGCAGTGGCAGTGGCAAAGCGTTCGTCTCGTGGCGGGGCCGGTCTGTGGCTTTTCCTTGGCGCACTGGCGCTAGTCCTGGCGGTGCCCAAAGAGGTCTGGATCGGACTAGGCGTCCTCGGCCTGCTGGGCTGGATTAGCTACTTAGTTATCCGGTTTCTGGTTACCCAGGCCAACACGGCTAAGCCCTCCTCCCCCCAGATGCCTGAGCGGCACGAGCCGACGCTGGCCGAACTTACCGCGAAGCACTCGCCCCCTGCTCCTGCACGGACGCCGGCCGCACCTGCGATACCGTCTCAATCCGCCAGGCCAAGCCCGACGGCCTCACCGACGGCCTCATCCACGCCCTCGCCGCGGGCTCGCTCGCAGGAAGTCGAAGAGTTCTACGCCGTTCCCGCCAGCCCACCGACGCGCCCCTCGTCCCATCCCTTACCTGAGCTTCCCTTGGGGTTCGGGGAGGGCCGCTGGGTTCCCCGCGGCGAGCATGTGCGGGTAGCCGACGTGGACCTGGTCGGAGGCATGATCTATGTGGGTTCGCGATTGAAAGCGCCCACCGGCGCAGTCGATCCTTGCCTCATCAACAGCCACCTCGCAGTGGCCAAGTCGGGCGATTACCGCCAGCGTCAGATGGGCTACTGGCCCAGTTATGCCGAGGCATCCCCCAACGAGCGGCGGGCCTATTTGTCCTGGCTGTCGGAAGGGCGCTCTCATCCCGACTGCGATATCGGTTATGTGTTCTTGTTCTTCTATGGCCTGGAACGACGGATTATCGTCGATGCGAACGATCCCGCCGCCAAGGCCGATTGGCCGGCGATTACCAGTGAGCTTCGACGGCTGCTTGCGATCTACGGAGACAAGTCGAATTCGTTCAAACGCTATGCCGGCGAGCTACTGAGCTGGATCGAACTCGGCCAAGCCTCCTCCGGCCAGCTCTACGACCAGCCTATCCCCGACTTTCCGCGGACCTACGAGCTTCCTCTCTATGTGCGTCTGGCCCTTGGCCAAGCCTCACTGGCGCGCGCTCCGCTGCCGGCCCATTTGGCTCTGGCGTGGCTGCGGTTGAGCCCAGAGACCCATCTGCGAACAGCCGCGACCCGCTGTCCCGCCGAGTTCGAGCGCCTCTTCGTCCAGCGCTATCGAGAAGTCATGGGCGCGGGGCTCGTCCTGCCCAAGAACCGAACCAAACTGAAGTTCACCTACCAGGCCGCCTCATCCGGCATGCGCGGGGCTGACATCTCGATGACCTTCGGCGACACGCCGGATGTCACTGCCCTCACCGCCCCCATCAAGAAGTTGGCCGAAATCGCCAACCAGTGCACCGATGAACTCGGGGCTTACAGCCGGCTCGTCGGCAAAGACCCTGACGCAGCCGGTGGCCTTGATGGACTGTTGCTGCTGCCCGCCAGCCTATGGCCGGCCGCCACTCAGGCGCGCCTGCGAGGTCTCACCGACCAAATGCGCGAAGGCCGCTTGTCGCTGTCCCTGCGAAAGCTGCTGGACACGCTGGGGGCTGGGAAAGGCCCGATCAACCGTGATCGCGTGCGAGCACTGGCGCGAGCACTGGAGGGCGCTGAAATCGGCTTCGAGCCGCATGTGCTGGCAGGTGCCCGCGCACCAGGGGAAACAGACACGGTAGTCCTTTTCGCCCAGCCCATGACGGATGCCCTAGTAGGAACGGCCGCGCACTATCAGACAGCCGCACTCACGCTACAGCTGGCCTCGGCCATGGCCCAGGCCGATGGCGACTTCAACGAGCGGGAAATCGCTCACCTGCGCACCGAGATCGACGCTTGGTCGCATCTGACTCCGGCAGAGAGGCGACGACTGCAGGCACACCTGCAATGGCTGACCGGCTCTCCTCCTACCTTGGCGGGTATGAAAAAGAAGCTGGAACCCCTTCCGGTTTCGGCGCGAGAAGCCCTTGCCGCGTCCATGGTCGCATTGGCCCAATCCGACGGCTTCGTTTCTCCGGAGGAGGTCAAGTTCCTGGAGAAGGTTTACAAGGCGCTAGGGGTCGAGCCCAAGCGGGTCTTCAGCGATGTCCATGCAGTCGGCGCCGGCGGCGCGCCGGTATCCACCGCGCAGGTCGAGAAGCAGGGCTTCCGACTGGATACCGCCCGCATCGCCGCCCTGCAAGAAGATACCGCCCGCGTCTCTGAGTTGCTCTCGAAGATCTTCGTTGAAGAAGCTGTGGCCGCTCCGCCACCTGTAGTTGCTGATCCGGAACCGGCACCAGAGGCCCCCGCTCTGCTCGGCCTGGATGAAAGCCACGCGGCATTACTACGCCTGCTGCTATCGCGCCCGGAATGGACGCGGGCTGAGTTGGCAGATGCGGCAGCGGACCTGGATCTGATGCTTGATGGCGCCTTGGAGCAGATCAATGAAGCGGCTTTCGATGCCTTTGACGAGCCGCTGTGTGAAGGCGACGACCCCGTTTCGGTGAACACCGGACTACTTGAGAAAATTGAAGCATGACCACGCCTATTCGTCCCAAGGACCGCGACACCGTCATCCAATCCCTGCGCGCCGGCGTGGTTCCCCGAGCCGGTCAACACCTAATCCAGGTCGCACGTGGCCGTGAAATCGAAGCATTGGTCGCCGACATCGACCGTGTCGCCGATGGCGGCTCGTCGTTTCGTTTCGTCATTGGCGAGTATGGCGCCGGCAAGACGTTCTTCCTGAACCTCATCCGCGCGATCGCGATGGAGCGCAAGCTGGTGGTGGCCGGCGCGGACCTCAATCCGGATCGGCGGCTCCACGCTTCCGGAGGCCAAGCCCGCTCGCTGTATGCCGAGCTCATGCGCAACCTGTCCACTCGCACCAAGCCCGAGGGCGGCGCGTTGGCCGGGGTGGTGGAGAAGTTCATCGCGACGGCCAAGTCCGAAGCCAAGGCGCAAAGCCGCACGACCGAACAGGTCATCCGCTCGAAGCTCGAACAGCTCTCCGAACTCGTCAACGGCTACGACTTCGCCGATGTCATCGCCGCTTACTGCCGGGGTGCGGAGGAAGGCAACGAGCAACTGAAGTCCGATGCCATCCGCTGGCTGCGCGGTGAGTTCTCGACCCGGACCGACGCCCGCGCGGCGTTAGGCGTGAGGACGATTGTCGATGACGCCTCCGTCTACGATCAGCTCAAGCTGGTAGCTCGCTTTGTGCGCCTGGCTGGCTACTCCGGGCTGTTCGTATGTCTGGACGAGCTGGTCAATATCTACAAGCTCTCCAATGCACAAGCGCGCAGCTCAAACTACGAGCAGATCCTGCGCATGCTCAACGATTCCCTGCAAGGCACCGCGGTGGGCCTGGGCTTCGTCCTGGGCGGCACTCCCGAGTTCTTGATGGATCCGCGCCGCGGCGTTTACAGCTATTCCGCACTGCAAAGCCGCCTAGCCCAGAACGCCTTCGCTACCGGCGAGTTGGTCGACTACACGGGACCGGTCCTGCGCTTGTCGAGCCTGACCCTGGAGGACTTCTACCTGCTCCTGGGCAAGATCCGTCATGTCTATGCCGCCGGCGACAGCGCGCGTTATCTGCTCCCCGACCCCGCCATCGCCACCTTCATGGAGCACTGCGCCAATCGCATAGGCGACAGCTTCTTCCGCACGCCTCGCACCACGATCACCTCGTTCATCAACCTGCTCGCCGTGCTGGAGCAGAACCCAGGCACGGACTGGCAGAGCCTGATCGGCGAGGTCACGGTCGAGGCCGATCACGGGGGCGACAGCGATCTGCCCGTCGATGCAGACGACGAATTGGCATCGTTCAAGCTCTGAACGGCGATGGCCTCCCAAGCGTTCCTGCAGCTGGATGCCCGGATCCAACACTACTTGTGGTCCGAAGGATGGGGCGCGCTACGCGACGTCCAGGAACAGGCGATCCCGCTTATCCTGCCGGCGAGCCAGGATGTCATCGTCGCGGCCAGCACGGCCTCCGGAAAGACCGAGGCTGCGTTCCTCCCGGCGCTCACCCATCTGCTCCAGCAGCCCCAGGCCGGCCTGATCGTCTACATCAGCCCACTCAAAGCCCTGATCAACGATCAGTTCGGCCGCCTGGATCGATTGTGCGAGAACCTCGATGTCCCGGTCTGGCCCTGGCATGGGGATATCACCGCGACCAGCAAGCGTAAGTTCCTGGCCAAACCCAAAGGCGTGCTGCTGATTACGCCGGAGTCATTGGAGGCCACCTTATGCAACCGCGGCACCGGTGTTACGGGCCTCTTCCAAAACACCACCTTCGTGATCGTCGATGAGCTCCATGCCTTCATCGGCTCCGAACGTGGGAAGCAGCTCCAATCGCTACTGCATCGCATCGAGGTTGCGTTGGGCCGCCCAGTGCCACGCATCGGTCTGTCGGCGACCTTGGGCGACATGGGCCTGGCCGCTCAGTTCCTTCGACCGGGTCGATCCGCCGCCATCGTCGACACGGGATCCGCCGCTTCGCAGTTGCTGATCAAGGTCAAGGGCTATGAGGAACCGCCCGAATTGCGGGCGGCAGGAGTGGAGGTCGATCCGAACACCCTCCCAGCCTCGAAGGCCATTGCCCAGCACTTGTTTAAGGTTTTGCGGGGATCGAACAATCTGGTCTTTCCCAATCGGCGTCAGGAAGTCGAGCGCTACACCCACCTTCTGAACGAGCTGTGTGATCAAGCTCGGGTGCCCTCGGAGTTCTGGCCACATCACGGCAACCTGTCCAAGGAAATCCGCTACGACACCGAAACCGCCCTGAAGCAACGCGAGCGCCCGGCTTCAGCCGTGTGCACCAGCACCCTGGAACTGGGCATCGACATCGGCGCGGTCAAGAGCGTCGTCCAGATCGGCGTGCCGCCCTCGGTGGCCAGCCTACGGCAACGCCTGGGACGGTCCGGCCGGCGCGAAGGCGAGCCGGCCATCCTGCGCGGCTATGTGATCGAAGACACCTTGGACGAGGCGTCCGGCCTTCAGACGCGGCTGCGGACGGATACCGTGCAGACAGCGGCCGTGGTGTCCCTGCTCATCGAGCACTGGTTCGAACCGCCGGCCGTGCGGGGCGCGCACTACTCCACCCTGGTCCAGCAGTTGCTGTCAGCCATCGCCCAATACGGCGGCCTCAGCGCCGGGCAGGCCTTCGCCCTGCTCTGCTCACCGAACGCTCCGTTCGATGGTATTTCCAAGGAAAGCTTCGCCGAACTGCTCAGAACCTTGGGGCAGAAGGAAATCCTGACCCAGGACCATTCCGGACTGTTGCTTCATGGACGCGTGGGGGACCGGATCGTCAACCACTACTCGTTCTACGCCGCCTTTGCCAGCGATGAGGAGTTCCGCATTGTTTCAGGGGACAAGGCGCTGGGAACCCTGCCGATCGTTCAGATGGTCTCGCCCGGCCAGCGCATCCTGTTCGGCGGTCGGACCTGGGAGGTGCAGGACATCGATGAAGCCCACAAGACCATCTATGTGATGCCTACCAAAGGCGGCGCACCGCCGCTCTTCAGTGGCGGCGTGGGACGGGTCCATACGCGTGTGCGCCAACGCATGCGCGAACTCTACCTTGGCGATGATGCGCCCGGTTATTTGGACACGCAGGCGCAGCGCTTTCTCGATGAGGGACGGGCTGCGTTCAACGGCTTGGCACTGGCAGACAGGCTCCTGCTCGACCAAGGGAGCGACGCCTTGGTGCTCACCTGGCTCGGCGACGCGGCCAACGAGGCGATTGCCTGCTTGCTGACAGCTCGTGGCGCCACGGCCTATGCCGCGAGCTTGGGGGTGGAGGTGCAGCGCTCTGATCGCAGCCTGAACGACATCGCCGATCTACTGGCCGACATCGGGTCGGAGCCGATCCCTGCTGCCGATGACCTGCTGGCCAAGGCCAGCAATCTGGCCCGTCAGAAGTGGGACGAGCTGCTTTCGCCCCGGTTGCTCCGGGAGACTTACGCGCGCTCCAACATCGATCTAGACGAGGCGATGACCTGGATCCGCGCCAAATTCGGCGTCCAGCCCCTTGTTGAGGCCCCCTCATCGCCATGAGCACGCTGCACGAGCGATTACAGCGCCAGGTCTACGTCGCTCTGTTTGGGCGTGGCGACGCCAGTGGGCTCACCCCCACTCAGTTGGTCAGTGTGGTTCTCATCCTGACGTCCGTGACGGTTGCCGTGGTGGGCACTGAACCCGTGGTGATCGCTGCGTTTGGGCCCGTGTTGCGCACCTTGGAGACCGGCTTCGTCATCGCCTTCTCCTTCGAATACCTCATGCGGCTGTGGTCGATAGGGGCCAATCCCATCTACCAAGGGATCTCCGGCCGGATCAGATACGCACTGAGCTTCTACGCGCTGATCGACCTTCTGGCGATCATCCCCTTCCTGTTTGGATGGGGCGCCCAATCCTTACTGGTTCGGTTGCTGCGCTTGTTCCGGTTGCTGGCACTGTCCCGATTGATCCGATACTCACAGGCAATGCGCATCGTGCTTGGAGCAGTGCTGGAGCGCCGCTACGAGTTGACCTTTTCCATGGCGCTCTCCGCGGGCGTCATCCTGCTATCGGCGGGCGTTCTCTACTCCGTGGAAGCCGACACCAATCCTGAAGCCTTCGGCTCTATTCCGCGGGCGATCTGGTGGTCAGTGACGACCCTGACTACGGTGGGCTATGGGGACGCCGTTCCACAGACGGTCCTGGGGCGCGTGTTTGCAGCGCTGACGGCCATCGCGGGTATCGGCTTGATCGCAATGCCCACGGGCATCTTGGCGGCTGCTTTCTCTCAGGCATTTAAGAACGTCAAAGACCAGGAGCGGGTGCGCTGTGAGGCGGCGAAGGGAGATACGCAGTTCTAACGCGGTGCTGATTACATCCCGCCAGCCTGCGCCAACACTTCGCGAACCACGGCCGAAATCTGTGTGGCACACATGGCTTGTCGCATATCCATGGTCAGTTCCAACTGAGCGCCAGCACGGCGAGCGCCACGATTGCAGATGTTCATTGGCTGATGAGCCGGATAGGCATGCCCGTGGCGATGAGTGGGAAAACCCTTGCTACGCAGCGCATAGCAAAGGTCATCTGCCAAACGGGCATCCAGTCCTCCAACATTGATGGCGTTCTCCCCTCTGCATCCGTGTATAGCCAACACGGTTGTCGCATCGCTAATCAAGGCCAAGCACTGTGGCTCATCAAAATGATGGCTGGTGACATGCAGATCTCGATTTTTTTCTGCCTTCCGCCCCTCGAACAAGTAGTAGGAATAATCGCAGCCCGCGATAGCACGCGTCAGAGCGGAAGTTCCTGGCTCAATCTGGCCTCCGTGCGGGGCAATGATGGCGACAGCAGGATTGGAACCCCGATGCACCGTAATCGCGTAGCTTTCGACAGGCTCCCGCGCAACCAAAGCAGAAAAGCTGGGATACAGGTCATCGTGCACCCCTGTCCTCCTCCACAAATCAGCGCCGAATCTGTTGATCAAATGCACACACAATGCACATTCCCGTAATCTCCGACAGCGACCTGCCAAACTCTTTGGCGATGAAAACGGCACGGTTGTAGAAGTTCTTATCGATCCGAACCATCTTCTGAGCCTTTCCTGCTCCCACAAAGCTGTCCAGCAAGGCACTCATCTCCGCAAAAACCTTGTTAGATGACTCCTTGTCCAAGCGCGCATCCAGTTGCTGAACACCGTGCTTCATCAGGTCTCTATAAATTTGTGCTGGCTTCACTCTCTCCGCCGTCGCGCGCTGTTCCAGCGCTGACCACAGATCCGCCCCAGCCCAGACACCGATGGTCTTGGCTGGCTGCTTTGTTCCAGAACGTAGTTCCAACACATGAGCGGCGACCTTCTGGTGCAGAAGGTCGGCAAAGCGAGCCAACTCTACATCCATATCGATTTTGGTCAGGCTTACTTCGCGACTACCGACACCTTGAGCAGTAATCAAAACCTTTCCAGCATTGACTTCTGTCACGCGGAGCGTTTTGGCAATATGTGCTAGTTCTTGGGCTCGATCTCGGAAACTCTTTTCGAGCGTGGCAATGTCAGGGGATATCGTCGACATAGGGTTGCTCCAACACCTCAATACGCTGATTGTATCTCTTTTGTATCAAATGTCAATTCTCAATAAATCAACCACTTAGGAAGCTCTCACATGGAAGTAGAGATCCGGCAGGCCGTAGACAAGACCCTGGCACAGACCGATGCGGATCAATGGGTTGCTCGTATAGACCAAGACCCAGCCGCGATCGGCGAGCACGTCCTGCAGCATCTGGACGCCAGCGTTAGATCCACCCTGGAAAAGAGCACCCGCGGCCAATTGACCAATGGTTTGCTGCATCTGAAGGGTGTGTTTGATGCGGCGACGGGGCTACCGGACTCTCCTAAGGGTTTTGCTCCCCTTCCTATATGCCTGCCCGTAAATGCGGCACGATTGACGGTATTGGCTGTCAATCAGCTTTTGGGGCATGCGCCGGTGTCGTATGGCTCTGAGAACGATGGGCATCTCTTCGTCAACCTCGTTGCCATGCCAGGGCAAGGGCGATCCGCAGAAAAATCGACCAAGGGCATGCGCGGCCACACCGACGCAGTGAGCTTTCCTTTCCCAGGTCAGCAAGATAGTCGGCACCCGCGGATTGCGCCTTCCCCAGATGCGGTGTGCCTAGCGGCGCTACGCAATCCCGATGACATTGCCACGATGGTCATCCCGCTTCGCCAAATCCTGTCTCGCCTCGATGAGGCAGATATCGAGCAGCTTAAGAAAGATCAGTTCCTGATTACGTGCCAAGGCACATTTAAAGACGGCACCATCGCTGTGCTTGGCGATGCACATCAAGTCGAAGACGTGAGCGTGCTTCTTAGTCGAGGGGTGAACGATTTTTGGGTGCGATTTAGCCACAGCAATGTAGCGCCTTCCTATACCGCTCCAGAAGCCACTGAGCAGGCCTTGGTCAAAGTAGCTCAGGCTTGTGAGGAAGTAGCCCACCCAATCGTCTTAGGTGCTGGCGATATCGTTATTCTGGACAACCGGACAATGCTTCACGGCAGGTCCGAGGTAGGTAAGGAGGTTGGTGGTAACGCCCGCTGGCTGCTTCGCAGTTATGGACTGGCGTCAGACAACATACCCAAAACTGCATTCCACGAGGGCAGCTCATTCAAGCTCTGGCCCTGATGAGCACACTCAGCTCTGACCGGCTTAGGCCGCTTCTGCTTTCTTGTTGCGTCATCAAACGTGCCGGAGACCCTTCTCATCCAACGTCGACTTAAGGTCGTCGCGCAACACCACACTGGAGCAACCCATGAGCTATAGCGCCGAGATCAGCCGCACCACTCCTACCGCCTTCTTGTTCCTTGTGGATCAGTCCGGCTCAATGCAGGACCAGATGACGAATGGGAAGTCTAAGGCCCAATTCGTTGCTGATGTGCTGAACCGCACTCTAGCCACCCTAATCACGCGATGCACCAAATCGGAAGGCACGCGCGACTACTTCCATGTAGGCGTCCTCGGCTACTCGGGCTCGACGGCGGAGAACGGGTTAGCCGGGCCGCTCTCTCACATCGTGATGCACCCCATCTCTGCTATTGAGAACTCCCCCCTAAGGGTCGAGGACCGGACGCGCCGCATGGACGATGGCGCCGGCGGACTGGTCAATCAGTCGATCAAGTTTCCCGTCTGGTTCGACGCCAAGGCCAGTGGCGGCACTCCTATGTGCCACGCAATCACTGAGGCAGCGGCCCAACTCGCCGCTTGGTGCGATGCGCATCCGGACAGCTATCCGCCGACCGTTTTACATGTGACTGACGGCGAGTCGACTGACGGCGATCCCCAGAACTTGGCGGCCCAGCTCCAGCAAATCGGCACCAACGACGGCACGATCCTCATGTTCAACCTGCATGTAAGCAACGCGGGCGGCGACCCCGTCAAGTTCCCGGCGTCCGACGCGGGCCTGCCTGACGCCTACGCCCGGCTGCTGTTTCAGATGTCCAGCCCATTGCCTCCCCACCTCCATCAAGCCGCTGAGGAAAAAGGGATCCGGGCCACGATGGAATCGCGCGGCTTCATGTTCAACGCGGAGGTCACTGAGATCGTCGACTTCTTCGATATCGGCACGCGCGCTGCGCAGCTGCGTTGACCCCATGCATATCCTGTTCCACGGCAGCGTGCCCAAGCACGCGGACACCCCGATCGATAACGAGGATGCCTACCGCGTGGACGCCGAGCGCGGACGCATCGTGGTATCCGATGGGGCCTCTGAATCCTTCGATGCCAAGAGCTGGTCGCGCCTGCTCGTGGACAGGTTCCTGGACACCGGCTTCACCCATGAGGGCGTCGTGGAGTGCGTGTCCGCCTTCGCCGATCTGCACGATCCCGAACTATTGTCGTGGTCCCGAGCCGCAGCGTTCGAGCGCGGTAGTTTTGCCACGTTGTTGATTGCGCAAGAACGCGATGGTGACCGTCTAGACATCCTCAGTATCGGCGACAGTTTTGCGGCGCTCACCGACGGTCAAGTCCTGTTGGGCCAGTGGCCCTATGACACGGCGGAGCAGTTCTTTGAGAAGCCAGTCCTACTAGCCACCAAAGCCGAGCTCAATGCCGACCTCCTGCAGGACCGCAGTGAGCTCGTCGTGACAGCCAGCTGGAAGCGTGGCGACCTACAAGGTCCCGTGTTCTTGCTGTGTATGACTGACGCATTAGGGGCCTGGCTACTCACACGCATGAACTCTGGAGATGCTAGCGCGCTGGAGCGTTTGCTGGAAATCAGGGACGCGGCAACTTTGGAAGAGCTGGTAGAGCGGGAACGCGACATCGGTGCCATGCGTCGAGACGACAGCACCTTAGTTATTGCGATGATTTGACGACTGGCGGAGCTAAAGTGGCTTACCCGACGCTGGAACAATACAACCAGGCATTGGCGTCGCCGCAGCTAACCCTGCGCGACGCCGAGCTCCGGACCGGCACCGTCCGAACCACCTCGCTTGGGATGCCCCGAGCCCTATGCGGCGGCTTTGCGCTCACCTATACCATCGACACGGCAGGCAAGCGCTACGCGCTGCGCTGCTTCCACAAAGAAGCTCCCGAGCTCGAAAAGCGCTACCGCCTGATCTCCGACAAGATCAAGCAGCTCCATTCACCGTTCTTCTTACCCTTCGATTTCCAGTCCGACGGGATCGTCATCGACAAGCGGCCGTATCCGGTCGTCAAGATGGCCTGGGCGGCGGGCGAAACGCTTAGCGAGTTCCTCGACGCCCACCACGCAACCCCCACCGCCCTAAGTAAGCTCCGCCAGTCGCTGACTCAGCTCAGCGCCTATCTGGAGGGGCAAAAGATCGCCCACGGTGACATCCAGCCGGGCAATGTCATGGTGGGAGCACAAGGCGCCTCACTCCAGTTGATCGACTACGACGGGATGTTCGTGGAGGCGTTCCGGGGAGCACGCGCCACTGAACTGGGCCAGCTGAACTTTCAGCATCCTGCTCGCTCGGCCACCTACTTCAATGAGACGCTCGATCGGTTTTCCTTCTTGGCACTGGATGTCGCCCTTCAGGCCCTAATTGCCCAGCCCGGCATTTGGAGAACTTCGCGCTCGGATCCAGATGCCGTCGTATTTCGGCGTAACGATTACCTCGACCCAGGGTCTTCGCCCGTCTTTGCCCAATTGCTCAAGCTCCCCACAGTGGCCGCGGAGGCCAGGAAGCTCGCACAAGTCGCATCATCCCCCATCGATCAAACGCCGAGCCTTGCCGAGTTCTTGCAAGGCAAAGGCGTGCCTCAAATTGTTGTCGCCTTCGGGGCGGCGCCATCGGCGGCTCAACAGGCCTACCAGGGCGCTTATACCGTGTGTGATGCCCTGTCGTATGCACAAGTGGCCGCCCAGGTGGGCAACCGCATCGAACTGATCGGCCGGATCGTCGCAGTGGATCGGCAACTCACCAAACGGTCCAGGAAGCCGTTTCTGTTCGTTAATTTCTCCAACTGGCAGGATGGTCCGTCGGTCAAGCTCAATATCTGGACCGACGGCTTGGACGCACTGGGCGCCTCCGCGCCCACCAAAGACTGGATCGGCAAATGGGTGTCCGTGACTGGACTGGTTGACCCGGTGTATCACGGTGTAGCGGCACGCGGCCGGAGCTATACAAGCGCTTCAGTAACGGTGAGTCAGCGCGGGCAGATACAGATTATTGAGGAAGCGGAAGCCAAGTTCCGCCTGCGCGGCGGCAGCGGCTCGTCCAAGGCTCCGCCGCGTAACGCCCATGTGCTCGGGGAGATGGGGGTGAAGCCTGTGAGCGCTCGAAACACCTCACCATCGTCCTCCTCCCCTCGCATCCCGCCCACGTCGACGCACCCAGTGCCACCGCCTACGCCCAAAAGCGCGAACAACCAGGTGCTAGATCGGATGCGCGGCCAAACCACCCATCAATCACCGCCATCCCACGGCACCATGCCGCATCGACCGCAGACGCAGCCTCCTGCGCAAAGTGGCGGGCTGGGCGTGTTCGGCTGGGTGATCCTGGGGATTGTGGTTTTGGTGCTGCTAAGAAGTTTCGCTTAGTCTCGGCGATAGATAACACCCGAACGACCGCCTGGCCGGGATGTAGCCCATTACGATCATTCACGATCAACAGCATCCGGCCTGATGGATCCGCGGACTAGATGGACCGCTCGACATAGCGGTCGCATCATGAGGCGCTAGCGCGATGAGGATGCTGGGCTCGCGGAACGGCGCGCGAAGACCAGGATATTGCTCAGACTGGACTGCGGCGGCGGCAACCTAGTGAGACGAACTGCTGTGCCACACCCTGACAATAAGTGTGGGCGCATTGTCGTATCCGCTGGCCGCCCCATTGGCCAGCCATCCTCCGGTCACCTTTGAGGAACCGACCTCGCCAAAGTGGCCAGCGGCCCCGAGGCTCGACAACAGCGGCATTAGTTCTCGCAGGTCTTCCTCGCCAATGCTCTCAAGCCGCGCCTCCACCCCGTTCAGGGTGGTAATCTCGATCCAGAACATAGCCAATCCTGCTAGCGGGGAGGCTCTGGATAACAGAGGAGGTTCGAAAGTCAATGTCCAAGTATCGGCAGACCCTGACTCTTATTACGATCGGCGGCCAATCGGGCGTCTTGTTGGAATGCCTCAAATCCGAGAAAAAGTCCGTCGTCAAATGGCACAGAGACAACGGGACTTCGGCATGGATGAAGGACGCGATCAACTCCACCCACAACGATGGAAAGCCGAAGCATATCTTCATCGCCATCCAGGATGAAGGCATTTACCAGATTTACGGCCAGCCGATGCTTTCAGGCCTCTACTGCTTCTATACCAGCAGCAGAGGAGGGATTGTCTACGCCCCCATCGCGCCCCAAGATCAACAAGCGCTTTTCAACGCCAAAGCAGCAGGCTCCAGCTACCGAAACGCGTTGATTGCCCTCGGCAAGAAGGTCTTTTGAACAAGGCTGGGGCTCGGGACCTGCTGATTTCTAGAAAAAATTACGGCCTGCTGGAAGGTTCACGAAATAGCGCTAAAACCGCTGGCTTGATGACGCACCGAGACTTCGAAACTCGTGGGAAAACGGATGCGTGATAGCGTGCACCTAGAACGCTATCGTTGTTGCCACCTACACCGAATACCTGGAGCCTTCCGCATGAGAAACGACAATCTCTTTCCCAAGGATCCGCGTTCCGCCGCGGCCGATGTATTGGCAACACTCTCATCGACGAAGTCGCGAGACATTCAGAGCATCCTCACCTCACCAACGGAGCAACTGAAAAAGCTCAACGACATGATCCGCGGCCCGACCTCGCGGGAGGGTTATCGACGCCATATACAAAGTAGCCTTTATACAAGCGTTGACTCTTTGATCCGTGACTTGAACACCCACAGATACGAAGAAATGCTGAACGCCGCCCTTGGGATTGACCGCCACAACGATGTTCAAGCGCTCATCAAACGCGCTCTCGGTCACGCCGACCCCGTTTCGTCTTGGAACGACTTTGCGTCCACGTTCGATCTTGCGCAGAAGACGCAGGCGCTTGCGATCTCGACACTACCTTCTACAGACCCGCTTCAAGATACGCTTCGCCGCCTGGACATCGCCGCGTTGCGTTTCGCGCTGAGAGTCGCGGAACCGCAATCGCCCGACGCGTTCGAAAGCGGTGATACAGCGGGTGTCGCGGCGAATGACGCGGAACTGGAGCCCGCGTGGAAGGAGATAGATCGCAATGCAGAGAGCCTAAATCAGTTGGTCGATCAGCTCCGCTTGGAAAACGAGGGTCCAGCACAGCACCCCCGACCCGACATGATGACGGTGCTGATGCTTATCATCGCACTCGCGGCTCTACTTCAGGATGCCGCTAAAAACGTTCACGACCACCTGGAAGCCAAGAGTTCGGAAGCGCGCTCGGAACAAGATCGAGAGGCTCTGACACGCCACTTCGCCCGGGAGGAAGCCTTGCAGGAGCGCCTCAACGCTGCTCTGGAGCTGCTGGCCGAACGCGTGCCTTCTCCTGGCCCCCGCTACACGGCTGGAGACCGAAGCGTTCGTGTTAAGTCGTCAACGACCGGGGGCGTGATGGTAGGGGTCTTGGCGCCTGGCCAAGAGGTAATCGTAACGGAGCAGCGGGGGCGCTGGGTGCATGTTCGTTTTCAGGTTACGGACAAACAGCATGACGCTGAAGGCTGGGTGCTCAAACACTACCTTCGCCGCGCGCCTAATGCGTTGCAAGGGACGAATTCGCAGTAACCGTGAGGCCTATAGTGTCAGCCAATGGTTGAACACCGCAGTGCCAACTGCGTTCGGCCCTTACAGGTCTTTCTTGGCAATCGTTTCATGCACGCCCCTTTTCCATCAGGTCGGGACGCCGCCTAAGGCTCAGTTCTCTCTTGATTCAATGCTAATACGCGTCCATTGCGTATCGACGCCGCAGCTTTTGACCCACATCTAAGCCACTGGGTTCTCGACCGTTTGCGCGCGCTGGCCGCCGCACGGCCCGAAGCCCATGGCCAACCGACCTATGCGGGTCGCGTGATAGAAACTCCAGCCACCTGCATACGGAAAAATCCACTTCCATTTATTGGGCGGCGATCAGCGCGCCAAAGACGGCGGAGTGGATGTGTCGATCGAGCACTCGCCTGTGGTCGCCTCCTGAGTGATCGCCTCCCCATAGCCCTCATTCGGGACTTGGCTCCCCATCAACGGCCTAAAGCGCCCCCCAATGTGCCTACTTGGCACACTCTCTCGGAAGGGCGTCAAATCTGCGCCGACTGTCTCGGTATGCCTTTGATTGCCCGAGAAAAAACGGCTTGCTGCGCAAATGAAAGTTGCGCATTGTTGACGGGACACCAGCCCGTTCCTGGTCCTACCAGGGCCGCCGGCGCAAGGAGATCGAGTGAAAACGACAAGGAACGCCGTGCTTGCGCCTCACGAGCGACCGAGGCCGAGCGCCATCACCCCCTTCTGGCTGCTGCCATTGGCCCTGGCCGGCCTCACCGCCTGCGCCCAACCCCCCGCCGAGCCAACCCCTGCAACGCCCAAGGAGAACTCCGCCATGACGGCCCCATCGCCTACTGCCTTTGACGCCACCGCCACGCCAGAGCAAGCCGCAGATGCCGCCGCTTCCGCAGCCGACCGAGCTGCGGAAGCAGCCTCCCGCGCGGCGCCTCCGGCAAAGACCGACCGCGCCCCGTCTCCCCCCATCCAGCTGACCCAAGGCCCCGCTCTGGCAACCGAGGAACTGCGAGATCGGGTGCTGAAGCTCATCAAGAGCTTGAAAACTGCCCGAGATACGGAACCGTCCCATGTTGCGCGGGTTTTGGGTGCCCCTCTGGGGCCTGACCCAGAAGATGCAGAGAGCCAGTTGGCCGAAGGCCAGTTGACCGGTGGCGGTCGTTACAGCGTCTCGGTGGATACGCTGTATCCGGGCACGCCAGGCCAGCATGTCGAAATCCATTGGACGCCCGCTGGCTGGAAGGGCGATCCACGGAAACCCGAGAACGCGCTGCCTACCTGCAGCCTGGACTTCCAGCCGCTTAGTGACGACATCGCTGCATTGGGCTACTCACGCTCCAAGAACGCGCCTCACCTGAAGGAAGCTTGGTCGTTCCGAAAGGATGTGCCCGCCAACAACATCACGTTCTACCTAGTCGTGACCCTCTATCGAGCGGTCGATGCCGCAGATCCGAAGGGGCGGCCTTGCGTGCTGTCCGTCGAGATCGACGCGGACGACGCCGAGGTGCGCCATGGCTGAGCCGTTGCCACCGCAACTGCGCACCCTCGTCGACGAGTTCGCCAAACAAAAAGGCCTACCGCCAAACGCCGCCCAGGATGTCGAGGCATCGATCGCGAGTTCCCCTTACCTGGCCAGCGTCATGGTCGACGCCGTCAACCAAAAAACCCTCAGACGCATCGGTGTGAGCGCCGAAAAGCATGAGGGCGGCCATTACGACAAAGAGACCGGCACCATCTTTGTCAGCGCCGAAACCTTCACAGACAAGGATGCCAAGCTCCAGACGCGCATCGACAACATCACCAGCACTCTGGGCCATGAGACGGGTCACGCACTGACCGAGAAAGCACGTTCGGCGGAGATCGACCGACTATCGACCGCCATCGAGATCAAGCTCACAGAGGGCTTAGGCAACGCGTCCAAGGTGGATGTAACCCCGGAAGCAAGACGCTATCTGGACTTCACTCGTAACGACGAAGCACTGTCCGAGCTCATCGGCATGAACTCGGTCGCGAGCCGGATCGCGAGCCAGCCTGGGGGATACAACGAGAAGGAGTTCCTCCGCCGCATGGACGCCTCCACGGGGTGCATTGAGCGAAAAGAAAACGCCAGGCACGCCGAGCTAGCTCCCGGGATCAAACTTTCGGATCATGGGTTTCAGTTCACCGGAAACCGCTTCAAAAGCCCCGCGGTCGAAGCAGTGGCCGCCTGCCACTATGATCAAGGGGCAACACTCGGCCGACATGGCGATTCCAACTATCGCAACTACTACGGCCCGAGCGTGCTGGCCACGATCGCCTCAGTCCACGCCGATGTAGCCAAAGGCACCACGCAAGCAGTTCCGGAGGCCCACATCGATTTGAAGGGCCTGAAGCTGGATCTCGCCCAGATCGAACGAAATGGCGTGGATCTTCCTGGCACGAGCAAGAGCTTCAGCTTTACCGATATCAGTGACGGCAAGCTGGCATGGAAGACGGTCAACGACACCAGCACAGGCGGGCCCAAGCCGGCACCAAAGGATGTTGATATCGAAGCACCGGCAGCGCCCACCGCCTTCCGCGCGGACAGCGCCGGCCACCCTGATCAACCGACCTTCGAGATGTTCCACCGCGCTGCCCAGGCCGATGGCCGTTGGACTCAAACTGAAGCCCGCAACCTGGCCGCCGCCGGGCTCGCGGCGGTGAAGGCCGATCCTACCGTGGGCCAGAACCTCTCAGGAGTGATCATCGGCAAGGGTGCCGATGGCGCACCTAACCTCATTGGGTATGCCTCGCCCCATGGGCCGGCGGGCCCACATCACCATGTCGCGGTGGAGGCCAACGGCGCGGCCCAGATACCTGCAGAGAAGAGCCTGGACCGCGTTGAGCAACTCAATCAACAGCAAGCCCAACAGCAGGCTCAGACACAGACCCAGGCAATGGACGGTCCGAGCCAAGGCGGACCGAAGATGACGCTTTAGCCCCGATAGGGAGCTCGACCTGGCATCTTTTTTGCCGCACACATTTCGGAGTTTTCTGACACCCTACTGAGAGCTTTGATGACTGCGATGAGCCGCGCTGATCTGGATAATGGCGTCACGGTTCGGGCCATTGCACTGTCCGCGGACGGGGCTGGGATGTAGAACTCTCACCAAGCGCCTGATAAGTCAAAGCCCCCGTTTTTCGGGGGCTTTGTTTTGGCCAATGGACCACTGCGACCCGGAAACGGGCTTCACGCCCGGCTGGGTTCAAGGCTTCACCAGAACCAATTCGGCTGGATCAATTCCCTCGGCGATGAATAGCTCTGGGACATCATCCTCAAGGATCCCCTCCAGCAGCAACGCCGCCTTGGCTTGTGCGAAAGCGGTTGCAACGGAAAGGCCAAACCCAATGGCCGAGTAGAACTGCGCGGCAAACACACGTGCGGCGTCATCGCCGACCGCGGTGTTCATCCCAATTGCCGCCGGCACATGCGCCACCACGGCTTCGGCCTGGTCTCGTGAGTAACAGGTATTGAAGAAGACGAGTTGGATGTCGTCCGCCGCGGTCATCATGGTCTGCACGATGGCCTCTTTAGAGACCATCTTGGCATTGCCCGAGCCGTCCTGAAGCACAAGATCACCATCTTCGGAGCCGTGGCCACTGAAATGAACCACCCTCGGCTTGAACTCGTTGAGTGCCTGAAGGATATCGAGCGGGCGCACCGCCCATCGCGATTCGAGCTTCACGGAATCCCGGTGCTCCGACTTACGGATCATCTCGCCGATTGCGCGAACCTCTTCATCCAATCGCAGCTGCTGCTGGTCCAACGGGTTGGCGGCAAGGAACAAGACCCCGATGGTCGCGGGAAGCGCTTGGAGATCCTGGATGCTGCGAAACGCGGCACGATGGAGACGATCGTGCTCTGATAGCCGCCCATTGACCTCAGATCGCGCACGAGCATCCGCTTGTTCTTGCTGCTTCCTCTCTCTGCTCAGCTTCTGCGCGGCCTGCTTCTCAGCATTCCCAAGCTTTACCTGGGCATCGTATTGCTGCTTGCTGGCCCTGGCGATCTTCCCTTCGATATCAGCGATCCGTCGATCATGGCTGACGGCCTTACTATCGTAGCGTTCTGCATCCTTGAGTTTCGTCCTCGCAGTCGATACCGATGATGTTCTAGCGGCACCCGCTCTTGCATCACCGGCTTTCTTTCGCTCAGACGCAGCGTAGGACACCTCGCGCGCCTTTTCGGCCTGCAACTTGCGCACACTGTCCTGATGACGCTCCACTTCCCGTCGATACTGCTCCACGGACATATCGCCTCCCTGTTTTCAAACGCTCGCGATTGAGCCAGCTAGTCGAGGCCACCGATGGCGCTCACACCCCGCTCGTCGACCGAACGACTGCCTTGTGGCCGCATTGGCACCGCTCGCTGGATGCATCTATTTTGGACATCACCCGCCCATCGACAATTCCACTCAGCGTTACTCTCATGGGGCCGCGGCATCGCCGCTTCGAGAGGGTGCGACCGTCCGCAACGCCGACCGGATCTCCAGCCCGTCCTTGGGGAAGACCCGCAGCGACGTGCTATCGATGTCGTAAATCGCGAGTCGCTCATTATTGATGGAGACCAAGTAACCCTGTGCTTCCCGCTTTTCTCCCCGCCAGAGCTCAGAACGGTGCTCAGGCTCCGACGCTGCTATGCGCTTACGCATCTTGTCAGCCCGCTCTTTTCCTGAGGACATCCCCACGCCTGCCGGAGTGACCCCTACGACCAGCAGGGCAACGCCGAAGGCTACGACCATGACCAGTCCCAACACGGATGCGAAGCTCGACACGATCAGCCTTTGGATCCATCGAGGACGGCGACTGAGCCATGTTTTGAAAGGAGGGGACGCTCTCCTCGCCGGCACTTGCGATATCCAGATCGCAATGGTGACCGCGACGAATACGACGGCGATTTTGCCTATCGGTGGCGTGACAAGCAGATTGGCGCCCTGATTCATGACCGCGCCATAGCCCATGATGACGTTCGCCTCAGCCGTCTGCGGCATGAGGTCAGGCTCGATCCCTAGCGCCGCCAGGTAGGTAATATCGTCGGCATGCCCGATCAGGTGTAGACAGAACCCGAGAAGCGTGGCGGCAGTCAGCAGCGCCGGCAGCAGGGCTCCCAAACTAACGATCATGCGCGCAGGCGCCTCTGCGGGCGCTGGATCTGCGGGCGACTTCACCACGGCTTTCTTGGTCATAGGAACTCGAATACGGGAATGAAGCCGGGGCCGGCCATGGGCTTCCCTAGTCCAATACACCCCAGTCGCACAGACTGAGACAGAAACGGCTGGGCTATATTCTGGATTTGTGCCAAATCACCAAACAGCGGTTACAGGCGGCCGCTGTGATCCCGTAAGCCCAGGGCATCCGCCGTGTTGAAGTTGCGCTGGACCTCTTCCAGCTCATCGGCGTGGAGCTTTTGCGCGGCGCGGAACAGCGCCAGGAAGTCCTGGGCGTCCTGCGGATCCAGCCAGCGCCGCCGCAGCGCTTGGTCGGGCCGCAGCCAGACCACATCCAGTTCTTCAATCGCTAGACGTTCAACACTCGACGGAAGCATGACCGCTGGGCCCACCATCTGCGGCTCGGTGCCGCCACACCACATGGCCATGGGCATACGTTCGAGCAGGAATGCCGCGGCCATGCTCCGCCCGCGCGCGCTCTTGGACTGGGTAAGGACCTGAGCCACCGTTTTCATTCGCCAGGCCAAATCCCACTCGGCAACCTCGCCCTTGGTCGCCACCCACTTCTGTCCCCGCTTACGGAAAGGGCTCGCAGGGTCCGGTGCTTTGCGCCGGGCGGGGCCCGTCTTCTTGTCCAAATCCAGCCAGAAGTCCGCTACCCCCGCGAGCAACTCCACCGAGTCAGGCTTGGCATCGATCAAAGCACGCAACTTATCCTTCGTCTCCCACTCGCGCTCAGGCTTCAAGCCACAAGCCAATAGCACCTGCGTGAGCGACTCCTTGTGATACTGAGCTTTGCTGGTGGCCATGGGGTTGATGAAGGTTCGAAGACTGAGTTCGTGGGACGCGGGCACAAAGTTAATCTTGCATGCCCGGAACCGCCCCGGCTTTCTCGAACTATGCATCGGTGACTTTTGCTCACCGGAACCCGCTCTTGCAATAAGACGCCCATCACAAATCAGAAAATTCGTTTTTCTTACATATGTGTAAGAACTCTTACTTATGCGTAATAAGATGTTTTCCATCTTAAATACAACAATAGCGCCTGTATGCACATTTATCCCCCGACCAGCCGTTGATTTCACGCTGAAGACGCTCCGATTTCTGGCACCGACTCAACTCAAGATATTCCGCGCCTCATCCAGCCGCACACCTCGGCTCATTGACGCCACCGCGCTTGACAACGACTCGACCCTATCCATGTTGACCACCTCGCAAAAAACGAGGCTACCGTGGACATCAACACCGCCATCCAACTGTCAGACCCGCAGGCTGGGGATCCTGATGCTGTCGGCTTCACCATCGACACGCTCCAAATCGGTCGAGCGCGACTGCGCGGCATCAAGATCAAGGATCGATACGGCGCAATCAATTTCATCGAGACCGTCATAACACTGCTCGAACGCACCATGCGACGACGCACCGGCAACCATGCGATGTTTCCGGCCGACCTGCCTTATCCCGCTCCCACCCGGCTGCTGTCGCAGGAACTGCGGCTCTACCTAGACGAGTGCAAGCGACGTCGGCTCAGCACCAGCCATCTGCGAAACATCCAGCAAGCCGCGCGCATCTTTCTGGCGTCCTGCGAGGACGTTCCCGTCTCTCAAATCAATCACGAACATATCGTGGCCTTTTGGGATGCTATGCGGTGGTGGCCCTCCACCCGCCTGCTGCGACGTGAATTGCGCGGAATGACCGATCAGCAGATCCTGGCTGAAGGTAGGGCCACCAATACACCGCCGCCGGCTGACTCCACGATCCATTACCGAATGCGGATCATCTCGACCTTCTTCGAACATCTAAAAACGAAGCGCGCGATCTCACATTCACCGTGCGACGCCGTTAACACGAAGGTAGGCGGGGCAAAACGCTCAACAGTGCGCCGATCCTTCACAGACAACGAACTGACTGCCCTGTTCGACCGTCACACCTTCCTCCATTGGGCGACCCTTCCGCACTTGTGGTGGATCCCAATGATCGGCCTATTCACGGGCGCGCGCGTCAACGAGATCGCTCAGCTGAAGGTCAAGGATGTCGAATGCGTTCATGGGATATGGTGCTTTCATATCCGGATTACTACGGATGACGACCGCATCGGAAAAGGCGGCTATGGATCCAGGCAGAAACTGAAATGCAAGTCTTCGGCTCGCATCATCCCGATCGCCCAACCTCTATTGGACGCGGGGCTTCTGGATTTCGTAGAGGACATCAAGCGGCTGCCTCACTCCCGCCTTTTCCCGCACCTTCGCCATCATATCAACCCGAAGACCGACGAACCCGATGGCACGGGCTATGCGCCTGGATTCAGCAGGCAATTCAACCCATACCTGCGACAGTTCGTGCCGGATCGATATCTGTCATTCCATGGCTTCAGATATCTCGTTTCTTCCACATTGCAGCGTAAGGGCGCGGCCTTGCCACTGATCGCTAAGATCACGGGACACACCTTGACCGCGGAAGCGCCTACGCTCGAAAAGTTCTATATCGAGGAGGAACCGGAGGAAATCACACTGAAGAAGATGTCGGCTGCGCTCAGTCTTCTAAGTCCCCCGGTCAGCCTGCCGACGTATACGAAGGGGCAGTTCGCCAGAACGCTGCGTGACCCCAGTAAATTGCATCCTTGAGCTCGGGGGACCGCGTTGCGCTGGCTGGCGGCCTCTTGAAGCTGAAGTAGCTTTAGGTTGTAGCCTATGCCAAGACCATTGGGCTCGAAGCATCCGTGCGACGATCGACCCTAGCGGCCGCCCTTCCCCTTCTTACGACCACGACACAACCGCTTTGCGTCGCGCTTCATGTGAGCGCGCCCTTCCTTGGTGATTTCAGGCGCAACGCGCTCCCACATCGCCATATGCCTCCGAATCTCGGCGACCCAGTGCTTATCCGGGTGCGCCAGTTCAGGATCGCGGCCCCATTGATCCGTCAGGCAAGCTTCCAATTCGCCACGAGGCACATAGAAGGGATTGTCGACGCATACAAGCTCCACTCCATTCTTATTGCGCACCGACTGCAATCGCGGCTTAGTCGTGGTGTCAGACTGCCCCCTCCAATTTCCTTGTGATTTGGGCTCAATTTCCTTAGCCGCAGCGATCGCCTCATCGATCGTATTAGCCTTAACCTCGAACTCGCAGGTGTTCAGAAAGTAGAGTTCATACCTCAGGGTGTAGGTGGGCATGATCAGTCCCCTCTGCTTTTTTCAGAGATATTTTTCGAGCCTTCCAAAGCATGCGAGTACCCTCGCACAGCATGCCGAGCCATAGCGGTCCTCCAATGCTGACAGTCGTTGCCAGCTTCGGCGGAAACTTTCTCAGGACCTGGGAGAAGGCTGTAGAGGAGGCTACGACTCCCCAAGCCGCTGGTCAGGTCGCTTCAATGGCCGCATTGATCGCCACGCGCGTCGCCGGCACATGCCGGAATGCTCGATCGCGGCAGGTCAACACAATCACCTGCATCCGTTCCGAGACTTCATTGAGGATATCGATCATCAGATCCAGCCGGGCATCGTCCGAATAGGCGAACGGGTCGTCCAAGATCAAGGAAACGGGTTGCCCTTGAGCCAGCAAGAGATCGGCAAACGCAATCCGCGTCAACACGGCGAGTTGCTCCTGAGTGCCGTGCGACAGATCCTCGCAGCCCTCACTTACTCCTGCGCGCTTCACGGCCTCCAACTGCAGCTCCTCGGAGAACACCAGTTCGCAGCCCGGCAACAGTCGCTCGATGTAACGCCGGGCCTGCTGGGCCACCGGCCCGACGAACTTCGCGGAGGTTTCGTTGCGCGCCTCGTCGAGCGTGTCGCGTAACAGCTTGATCACCTCTGCGTCCTCGGTGACACGCTCCAGGGCTGCGCGCGCGGCGCCTACTTCATCGCGAGCGGCCGCCTCGCGCTCGGCCAACCCCTTGCCGCCTTCGCTCTCGATTGTGCCACCCAGGCGGGCGATCTCTTTCTCCAACTTGGCACGCCTTTCGGACGCTGCACGCTCGCGCGCGTCGATCGCTTCAATTTTCCGCTTGATTGCGTCCTGGTCATGCACCGTCGCATTCTGCTGGGCTTCTTCCCAACGAACCGCGGCTCCCGCCCGGGCTGTGCGAGCGTCCGCCAGCCCTGTGGCTAAAGTGGCGAACTCCGTTCGGCCTTCAATGCCTCGGATCTCTGTCATGATGTGGGCCAGATCGCTACGTCGCTCCGCCTCAGTGGTGACCAGCGGCGAATGCGCCTCTTCGGCCCGACGCAGGGTGGCCATGGCGCTCTCTTGGATACCCTCTGCCCGAGCCACCGTATCCTCCGCAGCCCTCGCCGTCGCCCTCAGCGCATCGATGTCCGGCGGCTCGCCGCTGCCCCCATCGTCGTCCTGAACCGCGTCTGCCAGGAGCGCCTTCAGTGCATCCGCTCCGGCCGCCAGGCCCAACCGATCATCCGCCGGGGTAGCCGCAGCGATCCGTGCTTGAAGGGTCTGGACTTCGCCCATCGCATCACGTCCGCGGTCGTGGCTGGCGCGAGCGGCCACGACATCGGGGAGCCCCAGGTCGCGTAGCGCCGCCTGCTGCCGCTCCAGGGCCGCGTTGAGCCGCTCCTGAGCGCTTGTGGTGCCAGGCGGAGGCAAGATCACGATCTCAGCGCCGCTCACCTGGATGCGGGTCTCACGCGTGATCGTCCGCTCCTGGGTCCCCAATGGCTCGCCGTCGACCAGCAGCCCCCCAGTGTCCCCCTCGGCCCGGATACGGGTCGCGCCGGCGTCGAGGACGGCCTGGGCCTGGCCAATAGCACGCTCGTTCTCATCCAGCTTCTCCAGCGTCTCCGCGGGGACCATGGTCGCGACCACCGCGCGGGCCGCGGCGAGCTGAGCCTCCAGCGCCAACAGCTCCTGGTGGCGGTTGCGGGCTGCCACCAGAGCGGCCCTGCGCTGGGCCGCCTCTGCCCGCGCTTCGCCCGCTCGAAGCGCGGTATGCGCCTTAAGGCGTTGCGCACGCGCGCCTTCGAGCGCGATGCGCGCCTGCTCAGCACCCCGCTCGGCCTGAGTCAGATCCTCCCGAAGCGCCCCGCGCTGCTCCTGCACCTGAGCAAGGGCCGCTTGGGCTGCGCTCTGGTTCTGGATGGCGTGACGATGGCGCTCGTCCAGATCCTCCAGCGTGCGGACCTTGGAGTCGGCCACCTCATGCTCCGCCTTTCGGGTCGCCAGCACCTGCGCGGCGCTACGGGCTACCTCCAGCGACGCGACCAGGTCTTTCCGGGTCTGCGCATCGGTGTCGTCGGCGATGTCGCGCAGCACGACCTTCAGCTTGGTGCGTTCGGCTTCGAGGTCCGAGAATGCCTGTTCCAGGCCGGCCAAGCGGGTTGCGGCGTCGCTGGCCGCTTTTTCAGCGAGCTCCAGACGATCACGGGCGTCTTTTTGCGGGCCGCGCCTTTGTGCGGTCGGGGTCCAGTATCGGCCGAACTGCTCGTCGACCCCACTGCGAACGCGCTGATAGGCCGGGCCACCCATGATGGAGCCGACCTCGGCCTCCAGGGTCGACCGAATTCGGTCGCGAACGAGCTGTCCGGGCGCTTTGACGGCCAACGCGTCGGTCTGGACGACCCACAACAAGCCGAGCGTTCCGTAGTTCGAACTGTCGCCGGCGCCACGCCCATCTTTCACCGACCCGAGCAAGGTGTGGAGCCGGGTCTCCGCCTCCTCGCCTTGCGCTCGCCCTTGCGGTCCCTCGACCTCGACCATGGGGCTTTTCAGGAAGCGCTTGCTGACCGACCAGCGGTCGCCGCCCACCTGGAACTCCGCCTTGATGGAAGGAGCAACCGCATCCCCGTGCGGCGCATACGATTGGGCCAGTTGGCTTTTGGTCGAATACTTCATGAAAAACGCCGCCCGCAGCGCTTCCAGCAAGGTCGATTTGCCGGTCTCGTTCGGCTCGATCAGGATGTTCAAACCGTCGGTCAGGCCTTCAATCACTACCGGCTGACGGAACTTGCGAAAATTGTCGATGGCGATCCGACGAAGACGCAGGCTCATGCGGCCTCTCCCCGGCTGTATTCGACGAACAACCGCTCCAAGGCACGGCGAGCCAGCACCGCATCGGGTCCGCCTGCCTCGATCCGGGCATTGAGCTTGGCCGCCGCGATGCCCAGGACGCCTTCCATGGACAGCGTCGCCAAGTCCTCCGGGGTGGGGCGCCCCACCAATTCCGATGCATGCACTTCCAGGTAGCGCAGCCGGTGCGCGATCTCGTTCTCCAGCTTGCTGAGGATGCCCGAGCGATCCCCCAGGTTCGTGATACCGCTTAGGGACAGATCGAGGAGCGTGTTCGAAGGATCGAGCGTGCTCATCAGGGCGCCGCACTGGGCATCGAAGTCCGCCAAGTCGTTCACGGCCCAATCGCGCGTGAGCCAACAAAAGCGCCCTGTCTGCACCGAGGTGACCTCCGGCTCGCGCCCTGGCTCCAGATCGACGAGCAACGCCTGTCCCGGCGCATCCCGCTTGAAGCGATCCGTCTCAGGGGTGCCCGAATACCAGGTCCGGGCATCGACCTCCAGCACCCCGTGCCAATCGCCCAGCGCCAGGTAGTCCAGGTTGGAACGACGGGCGCGATCGGGGGCGAGCTGGTTCGGTGCTTCGCCGCGGGACCCGAAATCCCGGATGGAACCGTGGGCCAGGCCGATCCGCAGCCGGGCACCCGGCGTCTCCATCGCATCGAATGCATCAGTGGGGTCATCCAGGTTGAGCCGGTGGGTCAGCGGCGCCGGCAGGAGCCACACTCCCGGCTCAAGCTCGTGAGGCTGGGCTTCCGACAGGACGATGAGGCTATCGCTGGCGCGCTTGCGCACTCGATCCCAGAGCCCGTCGTTACGCACGAAGTCGTGATTGCCCGGCAGCAGCCACCATCGGCACGGGTGGCGCTCCATCCGGGATATCGCTTGAACGATGGTTCGGTCTTCCGGGCCTTCGGTGTCGAAGATGTCGCCAGCAACCAAGACATGCTCGGCGCCGTGCTCGCTGGCCGCCCTTCCGATGGCATCAATCGCTTCGAAACGTGCTTCGGACAGCGCGCTGCGCACCTCCGGTTCAAAGCGCCCGAAAGCCTTACCGAGCTGCCAATCCGCTGTATGAATGAGCTTCATGTCGTCCCTGTCTTGGGCGCCCGTGGATCGCCCTACTTGATCAGCACCCTATCAACGCCGTGGCCTGCTGAACCATTACCGCGCCCCACACCAAATGGGAACTCGCGTCGACGCGGTATTCCCGACCCAGCCAGCTGCCCACTGAACAAAAAGATACCTCTTCTCCAGCCTTTGCCCGCGCATGGCCCGAAAGCCTCCTCATTTAAGGCCTGGTCGAAACGCGCTGGCGTCGTAGCCTCTCCGTCAGTCCTGGCGACCGCCTCAATGCATCAGCCGCACTGGGAAAGAGGAAAGCCAAAAGATCGTCATGGCGGCGCTCTGGCTCGTATGCCGGATCCCCCTGAAACCAGCCTTCGCGGTATTCGTCCCGCTTTTTCTTCCACCCTTCAAGGTTGCCATTCGCAATTAGGTCTTGGCCGCGATCGAAGTGGCCCAACATGACCGAAAGCACCCACAACGTATTTTTGTGGAGATTGAATAGACTATTGGCCAAACCCATTAGATTTTTGAGCCTGCAAGCCACAGGCCGTCCATGTTTTGCCGAGTAGGCGGCTTGGAGCAGATAGAACGGCCCTCCGTCGCAATAAAGCTGCTCGGGCAGGCTTAGCCCACGTTGTCGAAATCGATTGCGAAGCGACTGCCAGTCGCCATTGCCATCCGTAGCCATTGAGAAAGTCAGAACAGCTTTCTCCAGGTCATCGCGCAAGGCTTGGTCACAGGCGTCCGCTGCAGCCTTTCGATCCTGCTCTTGCTGCTGAATAGCCGTCGCCAAACCCGCGTCGTAATCGTAAAAATAGGCTCGCGGCACCCCGCCTGAGCTCACATCAAACGTGAGCTCATCAAAGCCCACGATCTCTCGCTGCAAGCGCTCCTTTAGGACTCCTTGTTCCAGATAAGGCTCGTGCCAAGCACACGCCAACATAAAACGCCCCTCCTGCTGGGAACGCGCCAACGTATCCAGGCCAACCCGGAAAGCGTTGCGGTTATTCGAATAGAAGATGTCATCTTCCGCCAGCCTGAAGGCATCTGGATCCAGATCCCGAAACAACCAAAGCAGATCCCCAGCGTTTCTCCGATAGAAGCTCATGCGCTCGGCGATAACATGCAAAAAGGTCGTTGACAGCTGCACTTCGAAAGCTACTCGTCGCCCTTGCCAACCGGTTTGCACATCAGGCTGACGCCAGCGCACCCCGTCGACGTCTTTCCAGCGCGCTTCAGTCTGGGTATCTGTGAACCTCGGATCCACGACGAGGCTCTCTTCGACCAAGCGCTTAAACAACTTGTGTTGAGCCCCTTCCTTGGCACTGTCGAACTTCCGTGCACAGATCGCGGCCGGAGACAATCCCTTGCGTCCCGTGCACACGCCATCGTCGGCCCGATGACGGAAGTAGAAGCGATCCTCAGTCTTGTCTCTCGTCCGAAGCGACCGCAATACCATGGCCTTCTTGCAGTCCAAGCAGACGTAGCGTTCGCGCCCCTCGACCAACTCGTTCTCCAAGGCCACCCGCTTATCCTCGACGATCGCCCCATAGCAGGCGTCGCTCAAAAATTCATTGAGAGAGACGGTCCGTCCCGTCTCCCGATCAAGCACCTCGTCATACTGCCGATCCTCAGCCACAGCGACCCGCCGCTCTTTTCCCACCACAGGCATCTGTTCTCTTATCCTCATTAACTTTGACGAAAGCGCACGCTTCTCTCTTCCATGGTGCATAGAGCTGTCAAATCAGATCCCACTCTCTTGGGTAGCCCCTTTAGCGTCGCTGCACGGGATCATGGCCTCAACGGCCCCCTTCCCTCACCTAACGCTGGCCCCGTCTCGGCCTCCAGAGCATCCCGCTGCGCGGCATCCGCAGCCGCCCGCACTGCCTCCCGGCAGACTGCTTCGAAAGCGTTTTGATACGGTCTCCGGAGATCATCCGATGCCCACGACTGTTGCAGCGCTTCCTCCAGCCTCAGGAAGATCACCGTGTTGGCAGCCATTGCCTCCAGGATGGCCTCCACACTCTCCAGGTCGAGCAGATGCCCCGTTAACTGCTCGCCGACAAGCATCCACGGCGCATCGGCGGTTAGGTCATCAAAGCTCCGGAAGTCGGTGGCGAATGAGACCAAGCTCTCTCGCCACGCATCCAGGTCAGCCTTGCGATAGCGCGTATGGCGGTTGGTGGCACCCCGTCCCGAGACGTCAGGGTTCTTTTCACGCTTGGGCCCTACGCCAGCATCGATCGCGCGCTTCAGGGTTCGAGTGCTACGCCCGGTGTAGATGGCTGCTTCGGCTGAAGTAAAGGCAGTGTCGGACGGCAACAAGGCCAAGCGCGCGCGGATCCGATCAAGATCATCAGAAGACATAACCAATCCTCAGGGTGAAATTGGAATACTCCAACATCACAAAACTCGTATCCTTGGACTGCGCGCTGTCCATCTGCCCCACAAAGTCTGCCAGCTGCCTCGGCTCTAGGACGCCTTAAGACTTCATGAAAAACGGCTTCTCAGGCGCATCTAGGACAATCTCGGCGGCAGCAACGCGATTCGGACGTTCTCCACGGACTGGAGAATTGCCAGCTCGACCCGCGCCAACTCTTCCAGCAGCCGCGCATCATCCACCCGGGGATACCGCCCCGTTACATCTCGCAAATCCCGGTGGTTAAGCAGCCGCTTGACCACCGCATAAGATGTCATTTCCTCTGCGACTGTCGCGAAGGTCCGTCGCAAATCGTGTGTCCTCAGCTCTTCGATCCCACCGCTCGCTTTAAGCCCCTGGAGGATCGCCTTGCTATCCAAATAGTGCCCTTGAGCCGCCTTTCCGCTCCTGGCAGGGAAGACCCAGGGCGCGGCGCTTTCCTGTGAGGCTTCTCCTCGAAGCATAAGGATCCGCCGAGCCGCCGGCGCCAACGGCAAAGTATGGGTGGCCCCATTCTTCGTATCGAAGAACGAGACCCACCCTGCCTTCAGGTCGACCCAAGAGCAGACACTCGCCTGCTCCCTGCTAATCCGATGACGCCATCGCAAAGGCGCGGCTTCCCCCCGCCGGGTGCCCCACAGCAATGTCAGCAGCAGGTAGTCGCACGCCGTTCGGTGGTTATCGACCTTGCGTTTGTCCCAGAGCGCTTCCAAGAAACGCCCCAAGGAACCATCCCTCAATTGAAGAGGGTTACGCGCGCCGGTGGCCTCGTAATGAGCCTCCAGCTGCTCCCGGGTGCGATAGCGCCCTTCCTCGCGCAGCACCTGGAACGGATTGACCTGCAGCGATGCCGCTCGACCACCGTTGGCAGCGATCCGCTTTTCGCGGTCCATGCAGTAGCCCACGGCCCGACTGACCCAGCGGAAAGTAATCTCGGCCGTCGTGACGGTGGGACGGTCATAGGCCTTGGAATCGGGATTGGCGCGCTGAGTGCCAGCGGCCAGGGTCCTTTTGCCGCGGGCCAGCGTGTCGAAGGCCTCCAAGATCCGCTTCTCGGTGATCAGGTCGCCCACGGCGCGCCCGTCCAGGTCGATCTCCGGCCGGCCGATGCGCTTAAGCGCCTGCTCCAGCCCCCGCAGGCTGCTGTCCTTAGCCGGCTTGGCACGCTCGACCAGGTGCTTGCGATACATCGCCAGACACTCCGCCACCGTCATCGTCGCAACCCGGAAATCCTCATTCGCGATATCCCGAACCTCCGCCGGGGTCTTTTGGGTCGTCCGCATGACCTCCCAGGCGACCTTGGCCATCTCCCGTGCCTGGGCCAGCGGCACGTCCCGGCAATCGCCGATCGTTGCCTTCATCACCCGCGCGCCCACCCGACGCTTGAGGATGTAGCTCATGCTGGTCCGGTTGACTGCTACGCCGAACCCCACCGGGGCGTCCCGATGACAGTCAAAGATCACATAGCGCTTCTGGTCCGTATTCGGGGCAAAATTAACGATCTTGCCCGTGCTACCGATGATGGGAATACGGGCGAAAGAAAACTGCTCCTTGACCATGGTCGAGGTCAGCGCCGCCTTCATAGACCGCTTGTTTTCCATACGTAGCCCCAGACCTCTCTGCTGAGATCCGACGTTATCGCACGGGGCTACACGGGGGCTACATTGCGGGGTGCTTAGTCGGCCCTAGTTGTCCATACTTGCCCGCATTGCGCAGAGCCTAAAGAACACTAAAGCCTTGAATCAAATGCAGAAAAACCAGAAAGCCAGCCCAGGCAAGGGGTCCGAAGAACATACCCCCCTGATGAAGCAATACTTCGCCGCCAAGAACGAGCACCCCGACGTGCTGCTGTTCTTCCGCATGGGCGATTTCTACGAACTGTTCTACGACGACGCGCGCAAGGCCGCGCGATTGCTCGACATCACCCTGACCCAGCGCGGCGCTTCGGCCGGCCAGCCGATTCCGATGGCGGGCGTGCCGCATCACGCCGCCGAGGGGTATCTGGCGCGATTGGTGGCGCTGGGCGAGTCGGTGGCGATCTGCGAGCAGATCGGCGATCCGGCGCTGGCCAAGGGCATCGTCGAACGCAAAGTGGTGCGCATCATCACCCCGGGCACGGTCACCGACGAGGCGCTGCTCAACGAGCGCCGCGACACCTTGCTGTTGGCGGTCTCGCGCGGCAAGAGCGGTTGGGGCCTGGCCTGGGCGGATCTGGCCGCGGGCCGTTTCCTGGTCAACGAAGTCGCCAGCGAAGATGCGCTGGAAGCCGAGCTGGCGCGGCTGGAGCCGGCCGAAACGCTGATGCCCGACGAAGACGGTTGGGCGCCCTTCGTATCCGAACGCAGCGGCATGCGCCGGCGCGCGCCGTGGCTGTTCGACGTCGACAGCGGCCGCCGCCAGTTGCTGCGTTTCTTCGGCCTGCACGATCTGTCCGGCTTCGGCCTGGAAGACAAGCCGCTGGCAGTCGCCGCCGCGGCCGCGCTGCTGGGGTATGTCGAAGAAACCCAGAAGCAGCGCTTGCCACATCTGACTTCGATCGCGGTGGAATCCGGCGACGGCGCCATCGCCATGAACGCGGCCACCCGCCGCCATCTGGAGCTGGACAGCCGCATCGACGGCGACAGCCGCACCACCTTGCTCGGCGTGCTCGACAGCACGGTCACGCCGATGGGCGGGCGGCTGTTGCGGCGCTGGCTGCACCGGCCGCTGCGCGACCGCGCGGCGCTGCGCCATCGCCACCAGGCGGTGGCCACGCTGATGGAAAGCCGCGCCGGCGACGACGTGCGCGAGCGTTTCCGCGCGCTCGGCGATCTGGAACGCATCCTCTCGCGCATCGCCCTGCGCAGCGCACGCCCGCGCGACCTGTCGACGCTGCGCGACGGCCTGGGCCTGCTGCCGGACGTGCGCGGCCTGCTGCGCCCGCTCGATGCGCCGCGCCTGAGCGCGCTGGCCGACGAACTCGGCGAGCACGACGCGCACGCGCATCTGCTGGCCGAGGCGATCGTGCCGCAGCCGCCGGTGCTGGCGCGCGACGGCGGCGTGTTCGCGCCCGGCTATGACGCCGAACTCGACGAACTGCGCACGCTGTCGACCAACGCCGACCAGTTCCTGGTCGACCTGGAAGCGCGCGAACGCGCCGCCAGCGGCATCGCCACGCTGAAGGTCGGCTACAACCGCGTCCACGGCTATTACCTGGAAATCAGCAAGGCCCAGGCCGAGAAGGCGCCGACCCACTACACCCGCCGCCAGACCCTGAGCAACGCCGAGCGCTACATCACCGAAGAGCTCAAGCAGTTCGAGGACAAGGTGCTGTCGGCGCGCGAGCGCGCGCTGTCGCGCGAGCGGCTGCTGTACGAACAGTTGCTGGACGCGCTCAACGAACGCCTGGAACCGCTCAAGCGCTGCGCCGCGGCCCTGTCGGAACTCGACGTGCTGTGCGCGTTCGCCGAACGCGCGGCCAGCCTGGACTGGTCCGAGCCTGAGCTCACCGAAGCGCCGGGCCTGTGCATCCTGCGCGGCCGCCATCCGGTGGTCGAGGCGGTGCGCAAGGATCCGTTCGAGCCCAACGACCTGGTGCTCGACGACAGCAACGGCCGCCGCATGCTGGTCATCACCGGCCCGAACATGGGCGGTAAGTCGACCTACATGCGCCAGAACGCGCTGATCGTGCTGCTCGCGCATATCGGCAGCTTCGTGCCGGCCGCGCGCGCCGCGATCGGCCCGATCGACCGCATCCTCACCCGCATCGGCGCCGGCGACGACCTCGCCCGCGGCCAGTCGACCTTCATGGTCGAGATGAGCGAGACCAGCTACATCCTGCACTACGCCAGCGACCGCTCGCTGGTGCTGATGGACGAGATCGGCCGCGGCACCTCGACCTACGACGGCCTGGCCCTGGCCGAGGCCTGCGCGCGCCATCTGGCGCACCACAACCGCGCCTACACCTTGTTCGCCACGCATTACTTCGAACTGACCGCGCTGGCCGAACCGGGCAACGGCATCGCCAACGTGCATCTCGACGCGGTCGAGCACGGCGAGCAGTTGGTGTTCATGCACGCGGTCAAGGACGGCCCGGCCGACCGCAGCTTCGGCCTGCAGGTGGCGGCGCTGGCCGGCCTGCCCAAGTCGGTGGTCAAGCAGGCGCGCGGGCGTTTGATCGAACTGGAGAACCAGGGCCGCGAAACGCCCAAGCCCTCGTTCGCCAAGGCCGCGCTGGACGCGCCGCAGCAGTTCGGCCTGTTCGCCGCGCCGTCTTCGGCGGCGCTGGACGCGCTGGCGGAAATCGATCCGGACGAACTGACGCCGAAGCAGGCGTTGGAGGCGTTGTATCGGATCAAGGCGTTGAGCTGATCGGTTTGCGTTGGGGGCGTGCAGGTTGGAATCCGCGGGTTTGTTGCGCGATGGCGCTGAAGTCTCTGGATCCCCGCGTTCGCAGGGATGACGACCGGGGAGCGACGCGGCGAGACTCAACCTGCCGCCGTACCGCAACCTGCCACCATGCAGCGAATCGCACACGCATGCCGCGCAACCCACCTACCGTCATGCCCGCGAAGGCGGGCATCCAGGGCTTCACCGCGACATGGCTCTGAAGTCTCTGGATCCCCGCGTTCGCGGGGATGACGACCGGGAAGCGGCGCGGGGAGACTCAACCTGCCGCCGTGCCGCAACCTGCCGCCATACCGCGGACCGCACACGCATGCCGCGCAATCCACCTACCGTCATGCCCGCGAAGGCGGGCATCCAGGGCTTCATCGCGTCGCCGCTCTGAAGTCCAGGCTCCCACCGCGCCCCGTCTGCGAACTCACCACCCGCTGCGCCGACCGCAACACCCACACCCACGATGCAGCCTGCGTCGCGATCCGCGTGCGACCCAGCCGTTAAACTGTGCGCCGGAACGGACACCGGAGCGCATGTGGAAGCCCTGCTATTCCTCGTCGGCATCGTCGCCGGCCTGATTCTCGCCCGCCTCTATCGCCCGGCCGCGGCAACGCAGGCCGCGCCGCCGGCCGTCGCGATCCAGCCCGAGCCCAGCGCCGCCATCGGCGACGACAGCGCGCCCGCGGCCGCCGAGGAAACGCCCGCCGACCCCGCGCCCGCCGCAGAAGAATCCGCGCAAGACCGCCTGTTCGCCCTGATCCGCCGCATCGACGCGGTCGACGAACGCATCCAGCGCCCGCAGGACCTGCTCGCCCTGCCCGAATTCCACCAAGGCATCGACCTGCTCGCCAGCGACGCCTTCGGCCACGACGAGCTGACCCGCCAGCTCAGCGGCACCGGCTACGTGCTGCAGTCGATGATCGTCAAAGCCGCCTCGCGCCGCGGCGACATCGCGCCCGAGCGGCTGATCGAACCGGCCGGCCAGTACGGCGGCTATCCGCTGCATTTCCTGATCGAGCATCTGCAAACCCTGGCCGACGCCGCAACCCTGCCGCAGCTGATGCGCCACGCCCAGCCGTGGTGGTGGGAGTTCGCGCCGGTGCGGCAGATGTTGCGCGATTACCTGCGCTGGGCCAGCGAACGCGGCCAGCCGCTGCCCGCGCCGACGCTCGACGAGCTCGACGAGAACAACGCCAAGCAGCTCAGCGAAACCCTCAAGCGCTTCGACTCGCCCCTGCTGCAACCGCTGCTGGACGAAGTCGAGCGCGCCGCCGGCGCGCGCCGCGAGAACCGCGTGCTCGGCGCGTTCGGGCGAGTCAACCCGGCACCGAAGCCAGCCCAGCGGATCGTGCACGAGGCGCTGCGCCAGCAACTGGATCAACTGGAAGAACTGCTGACCGGGGCCGACGCGGCCTCGGTGTTGGTCAGCGGCGAGCACGGCGTCGGCAAGAGCGTGCTGATCGACCTGCTGTGCCAGCGCCTGCAGGCGCAGGGCTGGCTGGTGTTCGAGGCCAGCGCCGCGGAAATCCTCTCTGGCCAGTCCTACATCGGCGAGCTGGAAGAGCGCGTGCGCGAAATGCTGTCGGTGCTGCATCGCGACAAGGCGTTGTGGCGCGCGCCGGAATTCTTCGACCTGCTGTCCAAGGGCGCTTACAAGCAAGATCCCACCGGCGTGCTCGACCTGGTGCTGCCGGCGATCGAGCGCGGCCAGCTGCGGGTGATCGGCGAGATCAGCCCGCGCCAGCTGGCGCAGTTGCAAGTGGCGCGGCCGGTGATCAAGCATCACTTCGACATTCTCAGCGTCGCCCCGCTCGATCCGTTGGCGCTGGCGCCGCTCGCGGCCGAATGGGCGCGCCTGGAAAGCGAGCGCGCCGGCCGCGAGGTCGCCGACGCTCGCACCCTCGCCGAAGCCGCGCGCATGGCCGCGCAGTACTTCCCCGAACAGCACGAACCCGGCCGCCTGCTGCGCTTGCTCGACGACGCGCTGCGCGGCGCCGAAGCGCAGCAGCCGCCGGCGCTGCCGATCGACGGCGAACGCCTGCTGTCGACCATCGCCCAGCGCAGCGGCCTGCCGCTGGAGGTGATCGACGACCGCCAGAGCCTGGACCTGGAGCGCCTGCGCGCGTTCTTCCAGCGCCGCGTGCTCGGCCAGGACGAAGCGGTGGACGCGCTGCTCGACCGCATCGCCATGCTCAAGGCCGGCCTGACCGACAACGGCCGCCCGATCGGCGTGTTCCTGTTCGCCGGCCCCACCGGCACCGGCAAGACCGAGCTGGCCAAGGCGCTGGGCGAGTTGCTGTTCGGCAGCGACGAACGCCTGCTGCGCCTGGACATGAGCGAGTACCAATCCGAAGACTCGGCCTGGCGCCTGACCGCCGACCAGGGCGGCGCCGCCGGCGTGCGCTCGCTGACTTCGCGCATCCGCGAGCAGCCGTTCTCGGTGGTGCTGCTGGACGAATTCGAAAAAGCCCATCCCAAGGTCTGGGATCTGTTCCTGCAGGTGTTCGACGACGCGCGCCTGAGCGACAGCAGCGGCCACACCGTGGATTTCCGCCACAGCATCATCATCCTCACCAGCAACGCCGGCTCGACCATTTCGCGCAGCGCCGGCCCCGGCTTCACTTCGGTGCGCGGCGGCTATTCGCGCAGCGCGGTGGAGAAAGCGCTGTACGAAACCTTCCGCCGCGAGTTCATCAACCGCCTCGACCGGGTGGTGCTGTTCAACCCGCTCGATCGCGCGCTGATGCGCGAGATCCTGCACAAGGAACTGGGCCGGGTGCTGACCCGGCGCGGCCTGCGCAACCGCGACTGGGCGGTGGAATGGGAGCCGTCGGCGATCGAGTTCCTGCTCGACCGCGGCTTCACCCCCGACCTGGGCGCGCGCCCGCTGCGCCGGGCGATCGAGCACTACCTGCTGGCGCCGCTGGCGCGCAGCATCGTCGAGCACCGCGCGCCGCAGGGCGACCAGTTCCTGTTCGTGCGCAGCGCCGGCGACAAGCTCGAAGTCGAATTCATCGACCCGGCGCCGGCGCAGCCTGCGTCGGCACTAACCGGCGATACCGCGCCGGCGCAGGGCGAGGACGATCTGCGCGACCTGGTCTACGCGCCGTCCGCCGACGCCGGCGCGATCGCGCGCCTGGACGCGCGCCTGGCGGCGCTGGAAGACACCGTGCTCAGCGCGCAATGGCGCGGCGAACGCGAAGCCGATTACGCGCGCATGGCCGTGGCCGGCTTCTGGGAATCGCCCGAACGCCATGCCGCGCTCGACCGGATCGAACGCCGCGACCGCATCGAGAGCGCGCTCGACACCGCGGTGCGGCTGCAGCAGCGGCTCAGCCGCGACGGCGGCAATGCCAGCTTCGCCCAGTCGCTGGCGCAGTTGCTGTTCCTGCTCGGGCTGGCGGTCGACGCGCTGCGCGCCGGACGGCCGCAGGACGCGCTGGTGGAGATCGACCTGAGCGATTCCACGCAGCGCCAGGGCGAAGATTTGCGCCAATGGTGGCAGCGCGTGTTGGCGATGTACCAGGGCTGGGCGCAGCGCCGCAACATGCGCGTGCAGGTCCTACGCGAAGACCGCGAACGCGGCAGCGCGTGGCTGGCGGTGAGCGGCTTCGGCGCGTTCGACCTGCTCGAGCACGAAGCCGGCCTGCACGTGTACGAGGACAAGGCCGAAGACGCCACCCAGCGCCTGTCGGTGCTGGTGCAGGTCGCGCCCGACCTGCCCGGCCGCACGCGCCAGCCGCAGGCCGCGCAGGCGCCGACGTTCGAAGCCGAACGCCGCATCGCCCGCCGTTATCGCCGTTCGCCCTCGCCGCTGGTGCGCGACGGCGTGCGCGGCTGGCGCAGCGGGCGCATCGACCGGGTGCTGGCGGGCGAGTTCGATGTGATGAGCGAGGATTGAGGTTCGCGCCGCGGCGCGCAATCGCGCACGGTCGGATTGCGATGGGTTCGTCGTTATCGGGTTTTCGCGGTCGCGGCTTGCGCTGCTCCTACAGGCAGCCCATGCACGATCCGCAGCCCCTGTAGGAGCGGCGCAAGCCGCGACTGCGCTGCTTCCATCGCGACGCAACCTTGAACGCCATGAACGCCCGATAGCCTCCCGCTATCGAACGAGTCGGAACATTCGATTTCAAAAGCGCACGCTCAGCGCTTATGGTGCGCGAACCCCTCCCCCTCCAGCGAGCCCCCGCATGAGCCAGAGCGACGACCCCAAGCGCAACCGACTCACCACCGCCTTCGGCGCGCCGGTGGTCGACAACCAGAACAGCATGACCGCCGGCCCGCGCGGCCCGCTGCTGATGCAGGACCTGTGGCTGATCGAGAAGCTCGCCAACCTAAACCGCGAGATCATTCCCGAGCGGCGCATGCACGCCAAGGGCTCCGGCGCGTTCGGCACCTTCACCGTCAGCGGCGACATCAGCCGCTACACCCGCGCCAAGATCTTCGACGGAATCGGCAAGCAGACGCCGATGTTCGCCCGCTTCACCACCGTCGCCGGCGAGCGCGGCGCGGCCGACGCCGAGCGCGACATCCGCGGCTTCGCGCTGAAGTTCTACACCGAGGAAGGCAACTGGGATCTGGTCGGCAACAACACGCCGGTGTTCTTCGTGCGCGATCCGCGCAAGTTCCCCGACCTCAACAAGGCGGTCAAGCGCGACCCGCGCACCAATCTGCGCAGCGCGCGCAACAACTGGGATTTCTGGACCAGCCTGCCCGAAGCGCTGCACCAGGTCACCATCGTCATGAGCGACCGCGGCATTCCGGCCAGCTACCGCCACATGCACGGCTTCGGCTCGCACACCTACAGCTTCATCAACGCCGACAACGAGCGGTTCTGGGTAAAGTTCCACCTTAAGACCCAGCAGGGCATCAAGAACCTCACCGATGCCGAAGCCGGCGAACTGATCGGGCGCGACCGTGAGAGCCACCAGCGCGACCTGTTCGAGGCCATCGAGCGCGGCGACTTCCCCAAGTGGAAGGTCTACATCCAGGTCATGCCCGAACTCGACGCCGACAAGGTTCCCTACCATCCCTTCGACCTGACCAAGGTCTGGCCGAAGAAGGACTATCCGTTGATCGAGGTCGGCCAGATCGAGCTCAACCGCAATCCCGACAATTTCTACGCCGACGTCGAGCAAAGCGCGTTCGCGCCCAACAACCTGGTGCCGGGCATCAGCTATTCGCCGGACAAGATGCTGCAGGCGCGGCTGTTCGCCTATTCCGACGCGCAGCGCTACCGGCTCGGGGTCAACCATCACCAGATCCCGGTCAACGCCGCGCGCTGCCCGGTGCACAGCAACCATCGCGACGGCGCCATGCGCGTGGACGGCAACTACGGCGGCGAACTGCATTACGAGCCCAACAGCTACGGCCAGTGGCAGGAACAGCCCGAATACCGCGAGCCGCCGCTGAAGATCAACGGCAACGCCGATTTCTGGGACTTCCGCGAGGACGACGACGATTACTACCGCCAGCCCGGCGACCTGTTCCGGCTGATGACGCCGGCCCAGCAACAGGTGCTGTTCGACAACACCGCGCGCGCCATGGGCGATGCGCCGGAGTTCATCAAGCGCCGCCACATCGGCAACTGCAGCAAGGCCGACCCGGCCTACGGCGCCGGCGTCGCCAAGGCACTGGGCCTGCCCGCCGACGAAGCCTAGTAATCACCACCTAGCGCCGCTCCTACATCCGCCCCCTGTAGGAGCGGCGCAAGCCGCGACCGCGCCCCCTCAAGCACGCGGCCGCAACCCACACCGCACACGCACATTCAAAGCAACGAGCAATCCAACGTGCACTGCCGATACTGCCGCCCGCAATGCAGCGTGCTGCCGCCGCCGGCCTGGGCGACGCAATCGTTCAACTGCTCCATGCACGCGCTGTAGCAATCCGGATCGGACGCCGACGCAGCCGCGCCGAAGCCCAGCCCGAACACCAGCGCCGCCATCGCCATCCAAACCATCCGCATCCCTTTCGCTCGAGTCCGTCCCATCGTCCTGTCTCCTTGTCCGTGGATCGCACGACGCCGGCCACTGCGGCCGGCGCTCGCTGCAGTGTAGGCAGCGCCGCGGCCGGGCCGCCGTGCTGCGCAGCAACAAGCGCGGCGTTGCGCGGCGCGCGTCGCGATTTCCGAGCGCGGTCACGCCGCCGCCATGGTCCGGCTCGCATGATCGGGCGGAGATGAAGGCGGCAGGCGCGGCTCCATAGTCGATTTCTATCGGATACGTCGAAAGGATCGATTTCACATCGGCATCGCGTCCGCCTATCGTCGCTCGTACCCCACGACTCCGAACGCCAGCGATGCGCCAGCCGGACGATCCAACTCAGCTCGCACGCGCCGACTGCGGCGCGCCGGGCATCGACGTCGACGCGTTCGCGCATCGCGGCCCGCGGCCGCAACTCCCGCTCCCCTGCTCCTGATTCGCGCAGCGCCGCGGCGCGCGGCCGACGCCGCGCGCCATCGCCACCCGACCGTTGGATCCCACCGTCAAAGGCACGCACCCATGTCGAACCCCAGCAAATGCCCCTTCAACCACGCGGCCGGCGGCGGCACCTCCAACCGCGACTGGTGGCCCAACCAGCTCAACCTCAAGATCCTGCACCAACAGGCGCCCGCGACCGATCCGATGGGCGCGGACTTCGATTACGCCGAAGCCTTCAATAGCCTCGACCTCGATGCGGTCAAGCGCGATCTGCACGCGCTGATGACCGATTCGCAGGAATGGTGGCCGGCCGACTTCGGCCATTACGGCCCGCTGTTCATCCGCATGGCCTGGCATAGCGCCGGCACCTATCGCATCTTCGACGGCCGCGGCGGCGCCGGCGCCGGGCAGCAGCGCTTCGCCCCGCTCAACAGCTGGCCCGACAACGGCAACCTCGACAAGGCCCGGCGCTTGCTGTGGCCGATCAAGCAGAAATACGGCAACAAGATTTCCTGGGCGGACCTGTTGGTCCTCACCGGCAACGTCGCCCTGGAGTCGATGGGCTTCAAGACCTTCGGCTTCGCCGGCGGCCGCGCCGACGTGTGGGAGCCCGAAGAAGGCGTGTATTGGGGCGTGGAAACCGAGTGGCTCGGCGACAAGCGCTACAGCGGCGACCGCGTGCTGGAAAATCCGCTCGGCGCGGTGCAGATGGGGCTGATCTACGTCAACCCGCAGGGCCCCAACGGCAATCCCGACCCGATCGCCGCCGCACGCGACATCCGCGAGACCTTCGCGCGCATGGCGATGGACGACGAAGAGACCGTCGCCCTGATCGCCGGCGGCCACAGCTTCGGCAAGACCCACGGCGCCGGCCCCGAATCGCACGTCGGCCGCGAGCCCGAAGGCGCGGAACTGGCCGACCAGGGCCTGGGCTGGGCCAGCAGCTTCGGCAGCGGCAAGGCCGGCGACGCCATCACCAGCGGCCTGGAAGTCACCTGGACCAGCACGCCGACGCAGTGGAGCAACGAGTTCTTCGCCAACCTGTTCGGCTACGAGTGGGAACTGAGCAAGAGCCCGGCCGGCGCGCACCAGTGGGTGGCCAAGGATCCCGCCGCGGCGAACAAGATTCCGCACGCGCACGATCCCAACAAGCGCCAGCCGCCGACCATGCTCACCACCGACCTGTCGCTGCGCCTGGATCCGGCCTACGAGAAGATCTCGCGCCGCTTCTTCGAAAACCCCGACCAGTTCGCCGACGCCTTCGCCCGCGCCTGGTTCAAGCTGACCCACCGCGACATGGGCCCGCACGTGCGCTACCTGGGCAAGGAAGTGCCGGCCGAAGCGCTGATCTGGCAGGACCCGATTCCGGCTGTGGACCACGCGTTGATCGATGCCGGCGACATCGCCGCGCTCAAGGCCAAGATCCTCGCCTCCGGCCTGAGCGTGTCCGAACTGGTGTCCACCGCCTGGGCCTCGGCCTCGACCTTCCGCGGCTCGGACAAGCGCGGCGGCGCCAACGGCGCGCGCATCCGCCTGGCGCCGCAGAAGGACTGGGAGGTCAACCAGCCCGCGCAGCTGGCCAAGGTGCTGGCGGCGCTGGAAGGCATCCAGAACGACTTCAACGCCTCCGCCGGCGGCGGCAAGAAAGTCTCGCTGGCCGACCTGATCGTGCTCGGCGGCGCCGCCGGCGTCGAACAGGCGGCGAAAAACGCCGGCGTGTCGGTCGAGGTGCCGTTCGCGCCGGGCCGTATGGATGCCAGCGCCGAGCAGACCGACATCGACTCCTTCGCCGTGCTCGAACCGCTCGCCGACGGCTTCCGCAACTACCTGCAAGGCCAGTACAAGCCGAGCGCGGAAGCGCTGCTGGTCGACCGCGCGCAACTGCTCGACCTCAGCGCGCCGGAGTTGACCGCATTGGTCGGCGGCCTGCGCGTGCTCGGCGCCAACGCCGGCGGCAGCAAGCACGGCGTGTTCACCGACAAGGTCGGCGCGCTGAGCAACGACTTCTTCGTCAACCTGCTCGACATGGGCACGGTGTGGAAGCCGACCTCCGATGCGCAAGAGACGTTCGAAGGCCGCGACCGCAAGACCGGCGCGGCCAAGTGGACCGGCAGCCGCGTCGACCTGGTGTTCGGCTCGCACTCGCAACTGCGCGCGATCGCCGAGGTCTACGCCAGCGGCGACGCCAAGGAGAAGTTCGCGCGCGACTTCGTCGCGGCCTGGAACAAGGTCATGAACGCCGATCGCTTCGATCTGAAGAAATAAGCGGCCGCGGCCGCGGCCGCAGCAAGAAACCCTGTGCGACACCTGCGCGCCTGGCGGCCTGACCGTCAGGCGCTTTTTTTCGCAATCGCCCTATCGCAATCGCCCCGCACCCGCATGGCCTACCTGTAGGAGCGGCGCAAGCCGCGACCGCGACACCCCAGCCACCGCGCCCCCGACTACAGCGTCGTCATACGCCAACTGCGGCACCGCCCGATCCGTCACAACGCAGACCTCGAATCCCCCGCAAAACAAGCGCCCATCGCTCCTCTCGCGCCCCCTCCATCCACCCTCCCGGTGCCAACGCAAAAACCCCTCGCCACCCACGCGCCACACCGCCGCCACCGCCGCTTCGCAGCCCCGCCGAAAAGCGCAACCGGCATCACTCCGCACTAACGGCCCGGCGCTAGCATCTGCACTCCCCGTACACCGGAACTTAACGATGAGCGCCTCGCTGACCGACGATCTCCTCAACCAGCTCCAGGGCCAGCCGCTGGCGCAAATAGGCAGCCAACTCGGCCTGTCCGAGACGCAGACCCAGGGCGCGGTGAGCCAGGCGCTGCCGCTGCTGCTCGGCGCGCTGGGCCGCAACGCCAGCCAGCCCGAAGGCGCGCAGGCGCTGTTCGGCGCGCTGCAGCGCGATCACGCTGACGCGGGCGGCGGCGGCGCGGCCGGGCTCGATCTGGGCGGCGTGCTCGGCGCGGTGCTCGGCGGCGGCGGCAGCCGCCAGACCGACGGCGCCGGCATCCTCGGCCACATCTTCGGCGGCCGCGAAGACACCGCGGCGCAGGGCCTGGGCCAGAGCACCGGCCTCGGCGGCGGCCAGGCCAACACCCTGCTGAAGATCCTCGCACCGATCGTGCTGTCCTACCTCGCCCAGCGCATGTTCTCTGGCGGCAACCAGGCCGCGGCCAGCCCGCAGCAGCTCGGCGACGCGCTCGGCCAGGAGCATCAGCGCATCCAGCAACAGGGCGGCGCCGGCGGCCTGCTCGGCGCGGTGCTCGACCAGGACGGCGACGGCCAGCTCGGCCTCGGCGACCTGCTCAAGATCGGCGGCAACCTGCTCGGCGGCAAGCGCTGACGGCGCACCGCGTTCGGGCGCACGCGCCGCAGTAAAGCGAACGGCCGCCGCGTGCGGCCGTTCGTGTGTTCGGACTTTCGCAACCGCACACGGCGCCACGAAATTCACCCCACGTCATGCCCGCGAACGCGGGCATCCAGGGCTTCATCGAGGCATTGCGCTGAAGTCTCTGGATCCCCGCCTTCGCGGGGATGACGGCTTGGAGTGGCGCGGTAAAACCCGCCTGCCGCCATTCCCATGGGAAGAGACACCGCGAATCCCGCGCCTACCGTCATGCCCGCGAAGGCGGGCATCCAAGGCTTCATCGAGGCATTGCGCTGAAGTCTCTGGATCCCCGCCTTCGCGGGGATGACGGCTTGGAGTGGCGCGGT
>NZ_FNOG01000006.1:129389-462340 GCF_900106525.1 Lysobacter enzymogenes | reverse complement strand
CGAACGCCGGATCGAGCGCCTGATAAGTGACGTGCACCGTGGTCTCGGTGATGCCGTACATATTGACCAGGGTCGGCGCATCGGCGGCATGGCGCTGGTACCACTCGGCCAACGGCCGGAAGTCCAGCGCTTCGCCGCCGAACACGACATAGCGCAGCGACAGCTGCCGGCCCAGTTCGGGGTCTTCGCCCTCGGCCTGGAGCAGTTGATAGAACGCCGACGGCGTCTGGTTGAGCACGGTGACGCGCTCGCGCACCAGCAGTTGCAGGGTCTCGCGCGGCGCGCGGCTGACGAAGTAGGGAACGATGACGAGGCGTCCGCCGTGGCACAGCGGCCCCCACAGTTCCCAGACCGAAAAGTCGAAGGCATAGGAGTGGAACAAGGTCCACACGTCGTCGGCGCCGAAGCCGAACTGGCCGGTCGCGTCGAACAGGCGCACGACGTTGTGGTGCGGAACCAGCACGCCCTTGGGCTGGCCGGTCGAGCCGGAGGTGTAGATGACGTAGGCCGGATGCTGCGGCCGCAGCGGGCGGCGGCGGTCGGCGTCGCTGGGGTTGTGCTCGGCCGCGGAGCGGTCGTCGACGCGCAAGGTCGGCAGGCCCGCGGGCAGGTCGAGCGTGAGCGAAGGATCGGCGATCAGCGCCACCGGTTTGGCGTCGCCGAGCATGTAGACGAGACGGTCGGCGGGATAGTCGGGGTCGAGCGGCAGATACGCCGCGCCGGCCTTGAGCGTGGCGAGGACGGCGACGACGAGGTCGGGCTCGCGCGGCAAGGCGAGGGCGACGATGTCCTCGGGGCCGACGCCGGCGGCGATCAGGCGGTGGGCGAGACGATTGGCGCGGCGGTTGAGTTCGGCATAGCTCAGGTGCCGGTCCTCGAACGACAGCGCGATGGCGTCGGGCGAGCGTTCGACTTGCTGCTCGAACCAGTCGGGCAGGGTCAGCCGCTCGTCGAAGCGGGCCGCGCCGTTCCATTCGCCGAGCACGCGGTCGCGCTCGGCGGCTTCCAGCAGCGCGATTTCGCGGATCGGGCGTTCCGGCGCGGCGACAGCGCGCAACGCGAACGCGACGAGGCGGCGCAAATGGTTCTGCGCATCGGCCGCGCTGTAGAGCTCGCTATTGACGTCGAAATGCAGCTCGCACCCGCGGTCGCCGAGGCGCCCTTGCAGGGTGATGGCGACGTCGTTGACCGGTCCGTTCGCCAGCGAGTGCAGCACCGCCGGATGGCCGTCGAAGCTGAAGCCGAAATCGAACGGGATGATGTTGATGCGCGGGCCGAAGATCCATTGCTGGCCGCCGTCGCCGAGCGATTGCAGGATGTCCTTGCCGCGATAGCTCTGATGGCGCAGCGTCTTGCCGATCTCGCGGCCGGCCGCGGCGGCGACGTCGGTCAGGCTCGCGCCGGCGGGGAAATCCAGCGGCAGCGGCAGCACGTTGGCGAGCATCGCCGGGGTGTCGCGGTTGCTCTTGGCGCGGTTGGCGACCGGAAAATCGAACAGCATGCGTTCGCGACCGGCGACGCGGTGGCAATAGGCCGCGGCCGCCGCGGTCAGCAATTGCGGCCACTTGGTTCCGCTGCGCCGCTCGCCTTCGAGTAGCGCCTGGGTCAGCTGCGCGTCGACCGGGAGGCTGGCGCGATGGAAGCCCATGCTGGCGGCCGGGGCGCGGCCGTCCAGGCCGATCCGCTCGCCGGCGCCGTCCAGCGCGCGGCGCCAGTATTCGGCATCTTTGCCGAAGCGCTCGGAGCCGCGGTACGCGCGGTCTTCCCCGATCACCTCCAACACGCTGCCGAAGCGCGCCGGCGGCGGCGTTTCGCCGCGCCCGTAAGCGTCGTACAGCTCGGCCGCGCGCGCGGTCAGCAACGACACGCTGTAGCCGTCCATGATCGCGTGGTGGTAACGCTGGTACCAGAAATGGCGCTGCGGCCCGAGGATCAGCACCGCCGACGCGCCGAGCGTCTCGCCGTCGAGATCGATCGCGCTCGCCGTCGCCGCCCGCATCCAGTCCTGCGCGGCGGCGACCGGGTCGGCCTCGGCGGACAGATCGACCACCGCCAGCGCGAGCTCGGGCGCCTGCGCGAAACGCTGGCTCGGGCCGTCCGCGCCGCGCTCGAAACGCAGCTGCAGGGTGTCGGTTTCGGACACCGTCGCGCGCAAGGCGCGGCGCAGGCGTTCGATGTCCAGCGGGCCGCGCAGATCGACGTAGCAGCGGGTGTCGTAGTACGGGTTGTCCGGCGAGACCTCCTGCGCGAACCACATTTCCAGCTGCGGGGCCGACAACGCGAACAATAGGGCGGTGTTCATGGCTTTCACCGTGGTTCCGATAGAGGCTCGACGGCGGTGCGGCGACCGCGCGACGGAAAGGCGATGGCGAGGAAGGCGTCGCGCGTCACTGCACGGCGACGAGCTCGGCGGCCGGCGGGCGGCGGAACTGGCGTTCGACCAGGCGCGCGTAGTGCGGGTGGGTGGCGAGCAGTTCCAGATGGCTGCCCATGCCGGAGATGCGTCCGGCGTCGAGGAAACAGATGCGGTCGGCGTGCATCACCGTGGACAGGCGATGGGCGACGATGATGTTGGTGCGGCCCTGCATCAGTTCGTCCAGGGCCAGCTTGACCTGATGTTCGGTCTCGCTGTCGAGCGCGGAGGTGGCCTCGTCGAGGATCAGGATGTCCGGGTCGCGCAGGAACATGCGCGCGATCGCGATGCGCTGGCGCTGGCCGCCGGAGAGGTTGTTGCCTTGCTCGATCAGCGTCGTGTCGAAACCTTGCGGCATCTTTTCGATGAAGTCGAGCGCGCCGGCGCGGCGCGCGGCCGAGCGCAGCTGTTCGTCGCTGAACTGCGCGTCCAGGCCGTAGGCGATGTTGTCGCGCACGCTGCCCGGCATCACCGGCGCGCTCTGGGCGACGTAGCCGATGCTGCCGCGCCACTGGCGCAGGTCGAACTCGTCGATCGGCCGGCCGCCGTAGAGGATGCGGCCTTCGCTGGGCTGGTAGAAGCGCTCGATCAGCGACAGCAGCGTGGTCTTGCCGCTGCCGCTGGTGCCGACCAGGGCGACGGTCTGGCCGGGTTCGAAACGCAGGTCGATGCCGCGCAGCACGGCCGCGTCGCGGCCGGCGTAGGCGAAGGAAACGTCCTGGAATTCCAGGGTCTGGCCCGGCAGGCGCTCGACCGTGCCGGGGCGCACTTCTTCTTCGTCCTCGAGCAGGATCGCCGCGATCCGCGCCGACGCGCCCTTGGCCTTCTGCAGCTCGGCGGTGAAGTGGGTGAGCTGCATCAACGGCGTGGCGACGTTGAAGATGTAGAGGATGAAGGCGGTCAGGGTGCCGACGGTGATCTCGCCGGCGGAAACGCGGGCGGCGCCGTAGACCAGGATGACGATGATCGCCAGCGTCATCGCCAGGCTCATCAGCGGTTCCAGCAGCACGTTCACCCGCGCCACGCGCAGGCCGAGCAGCTTGAGTCCCTCGATCTCCTCGCGGCTGCGCTCGCGTTCGCGCGGCTCGGCGGTGAAGGCCTTGACCAGGCGGATTTCCTGGAAGATGTGGGTGAGGATGCCGCTGAAGCGCGCAGTGCGGTCCTGGATCCGGCGCGACAGGCCGTCGAGCAGGAAGGCGATGGGAATCATCAAGGCGAAGGCGCCGCCAATCGAACCAATCAGGGTCAAGGTCAGGCGCACGTCGAGCAGCAACAGCACCACGATCGAGCCGATCAGCAGCAGCACGCCGGTCAGCAGGTTCACGGTCTGGCGCGCGATCAGTTCGGAGATCGATTCGCAGTCGCGCACCACCCGGCTCACGCGTTCGCCGCTGCTTTCGCTGTCGAACGAGGCCACCGGCAGGCGCAGCAGCTTGTCGACCAAGGTCTGGCGCAGGCGCGCGACCAGTTGGTAACCGACGCGCGCGAGCAGATACGCCGAACCCGCGTTGAGCAGCGCGGCGCCGGCGAGGATCGCGACCAGCCACAGCATCGGCCACAGGTCGATGCCGCCGCGGCCGAAGCCGTCGATCATCTGCTTGGTCTGGATCGGGAACCACAAGGTGCCGGCCACCGAGGCCATCGCCGCCATCGCGGCCGCGGCCAGCGCGAACGGCGACGGCCGTCCGGTGCGGATCAAGCGCCAAAGATCGCGAGAGGACGAGGGACTGCTCATGCGGACTCCGGAAAGCGTGCGTGGATGCGTGAGGCGACTGCGGCGACGGACGGGACGGATCGCGCGGAGCGTCGGCACGGCGCGAACGCGACCGCGCCGCGCGTGCGAGGAGCGCGGCGGAGGGTCGGCGCGACGTGCGCGCTCACGCCGAAGTCGAGGCGGCGTAGTGCGGCGATGGCGACGTCGTGAGGCCGCCGCGGCGGCGCGGGCGCGGCCCGGCCGATGCGGCGGGACGCTAGCGGATCAGGCCCGACAGCTTCCGCGGGCCGCGCTGCGCGCGCGGTGCGTGACGCATGCGCGGGGCGGCGGGGCGCCGATGCGGACCTGTGCGTTGCGGACTGCGTTCAACATGTTCAATCGACCGACTCCGTGTCACTTGAAGTTTGGTGCCGGCGCCGATGCCTGGATCGACGTCGCCGGCGCATTGAGCCGCAGCGCGTGAGGATTTGTTTTGGTCGCGCCGGGTGCAGCGTTCGCGTGTCGTCGCTTCGACTTCGATCTGCGCGAAAAAGTGCCAAGACAGTGTTACGTCCTGTTGTCAGCCCGGTCAACGAAATCCGAGAGCGACAAATCGAAGTAGCGATGCGCTTCGCATCGGCGCACGCGTTGCATCACAAATATCCGCATGCGTTCGCGCAAATGCGCAATTTACGCACAATGCCGGAAATTCGGATATGTGATGGAGTTGGCCGCGGTTGCGCGGATTCATGCGCGGGCGCGCTTGTGCTTTACGCATGCGCGCGTCGTGCGGCGCGATTGCGCGGGTTGCGGCCGGGCAGTACTCGAACGTCGGAAACGCGGTTGCATTTTTGCGACGCGATTAACGTCGGCGACGCGGCGTGAAGGTGATGGATTCGTGAAATCGCGCGGCATCGGCGATCGCGTCGCAACGCGGCGGCGCATCCGTCCCGCCGGAGCGGGACGGATGCGAACCTCACGACGCCCGAGCTGTCGCTGATGCCTGTGATGCCTGTGATGCCTGCCCGACAGTACAAATGGCTTTCACAAGCTTTCACTGCCGCAGAAACGCTGATTGTCTTGAATGCCCACCGAGGCCGATCGGCCTCGGTGGGGGATGTACCTCAGTGCGTGCCCCGTTGCCTGGTCCAGGCGATCTGAGCTGACGGCATCCGATCGAACGGCAGCCACAAAAGCACCCAGGGGAGCCTGACCGCGGGGCGGCTACGGGCGACCCGATAGAGCTCTGGCACCTGTCGCCCCAACACAACCCGGGCGCCATCGGCGTACCCCCGCATCAGAGTTCTTTGAATCGTCTTCCGCAGCAGCGCGTCTCCAGGCGGATGTTCCTCGACTCGCCGGGCCAGCTGCGATCGGCGAGTCTTGGGCTTCATAGCCATTGACAGCGCTGCGGAGAGGGTGCCCAGTGTTCTCAACACTCCGCGATCCAGTGTTTCGGTATGTAGAAAGGTGAAGCGCCCACATGGGTACACAGGCAGGCGGGTGAGCGATTGCCTTAGCTCGCTGTCAGGCGAAGCGCCCTTCAACAGACCGGGAGGCAGCATGCTTAGAAGCTCAACACCAATGGCCTTGATAGCCGGCTGCCATCCGATCGGTAGCATGGCGATACCTGGGGTAAAGGCGTCCAGCCTGTTGTTGGACGGCAGGGCGTGACTTCTGTGACGTAGCGAGCGCTCCAACCGGATTCTCTCTACAGTCAGCCCACTCACGTTGGAGCGTGGGTTCTGCCCCTCAAGCAACGTTTCGGGCGGTCGCGGGAAGAGGGCATCCAGGGCCTCCCAGGCGTGCGGATCCCAAGGCTCAGGAGGTACCAACCAAGTGACGCGTTGGCTGCCGGCGGCCCATAGCCGGAATCCATCAATGGCGTCCCTCTTTCGGGAGGAACTCGCTCGATCCCCCTCAACCGTCGCGACATAGTCGACCGAATCGTACCCGCAACAGCATCGCCCGAGCGGAAGTCCCTCCCGAAAGCCTGCCAGCAGATCTCGATCGCAACGGGGGCAGGCATCTATCAACTCAATCCGATGCTAAGGGCAGCGGTGTACGCCTGGCATCTGGAACAGCAGAGAGTGATAGCAATGCCGGGCGCAAGCCGGACAGCAGCGCAAACGCCAGGGCATCGCCTCCCAAGGTATCGGCCCGCCATACGGCCACCAGGAGCTGATATCCCAGAACCGTCCACTGTCGAATGCATCGGGATAGGCCGACTGCAGCGCAGATTGAAGGGTAGGGGAGAAGGTGGTTTTCCGGAAGCAATCATCGTCTTGGCGGAGCCTCACGCCAAAAGCACCTTGGAGGCCGGCCCGACTGCACATGTTCAAACGAGCGGCGCGCCATAGGCCGCTGAAGGCCGAACAGCCGTAGTAGAGCGACCAGTTAGTGCCCAGCGGAGCGGGATGGAGAAATGCCAGCGGGGACACAGCGTTCATTTGGCCCCCTGCGGCTGATAGGTGTAGCGCGAAAGCTCAAGCTCAATCAGCCCAGATGCTTCCAAGGCTTCTTTCAGATCCGCATCGGTGAACGCCTCAAACTGCGCGGAGCGCGGGGCAATGATCGTGAGAAGGTAGACCACCGTCGCCTCGAAGCTTTTCATCGCCCATGTCCAGTTCGGTGGGAGCCGGACACCGTTACGCAAGTGACAGGCCGCGTCCCACAGCGCCTGCGCGTAGCTCGCGAGGCGGAAGCCATTGACAAACGCAACTGACGCGAAATGCTGGGTATAACCGATGCCGGATCCGGGAGGCCATTCGGTGCCAGTGTCGTACCGGGACAAGGCAAAGGCGACTTCTTCAACGTCCTGCAAGCCGGTGAACTCGAGCTTCCGAATCAGAAACCGCCCAGCTACGTGAGGCGGATAATCATTGTTGGCGATCACCTCATTGGAGTAGCCGGTAATGTCACGCTGATGGACGAAGACGGCGAAGAAGTAGTACCCCGCCCGGGTCATTCGGTTGTCGAGGCTCACCAGGTTTTCGTAGTCCAGCGGCAACAAGCGCTGAGCCTCATCGATGAAGACAACGACCAGGCGCGTATTGGTATTCTGGGCCACTTCGATCAATCGACCCATGATCAACCCGCATAGCTCATCCGGCTGAGCGCGAGGTGGGATTCGGACACCGAGCAACGTCAACCAACTCTGGTAAAAGGTGCTGTCGGTACGCTTGCGCGAGTCAGGCGCATCCACTTGAAGCAGGGCGCCGGTGCGATCTTTCAACCAGTCGAGATGCGACATCAGATAATTGATGGCTTCAGTTTTTCCAAAGCGAGCAAACCCGAACACCCCCAGCCCTCGATAGCTGACATCCAAAGCGGAATGGATTCCATCGGCTAAGCGTTCAATGGCACACGTAGCGATGCTCGGACGAAACAACTTCAAAAGCGGGTGAATGAGAGGAGCTTCAATAATATTCATGGGTCAGTCCTTGCTATTAGCAAAGCTCGTGCGCCCAGAGCGGGGCTGCACAACGGGACGATGCGTCGACTCGGCGGGTTTCGATTGGCGCTGTACCTGCTGATCGACACGGGCGTAGAGGTCCGCTGGGGCTCCCTGTCGCAGGGGCTGTGAGCGTGCGAACTCATGGAATGCATTGACCGCGTCACGGGCACCTGCGATCTCGATGAGACCGCGGTTTTTAGCGCGGATGATCTGCTGACGCAGATGCAAGTCGTGCGGCGACAGATCCCAGGGCGGTAGAACTTTCAGCCGCGACCAGACCGTGGCATCGTCCGGATTGATCAGCACCAGATCGCGCAAGTCGTCCAGGTCTACTTCAGCAACGAACGACTTCCCCACCAAATCATGACGTCCCATCAAACGCTGACTTCGGTAATAGCCTTCCTGGTATTGCACAAACGGATGACGACCAGTTTTGACATCGCCGCGGATCTTTGCATTGAATCGGACCGTAGTCAGTTCGTGCGCATCGCGATGAAGTTCCGTTGCCTCCCAGTGCCAGCCCGAAGTCAGATGCGCGTTCAAAACGCTAGCCGGCGTTCGGTTATGCAACCCCGAATGGGGCGTCACGTTGTGGCCTGACAGAATGACGTCCATCAGATCCAGCATCCCCTCCCAATGCAGAGGGTGATCCTGGCCCCGCAAGAACGAGGTCGAAGTCTTCTGTCCGACCGCCCGGGTTTCCGGCTGGAAGCCGCCTGCGATGAAGCGCAGGGCCCCTTCTTCGAGTCGCCGGAAGAACGCTTCACCGATGGGTCGGATCTCTGGCACGTGCGCCGGCCCCAGCTCCAGTACGCCGCGATGATGCTTAAGTACGTTCTTCACGCTGACTTCAGCGTGATGCGGCGTCGCGTTGTCGCCCGCAAGGAGAATCGAGCGGGGGCCTGCTCCCGACGGCGGCCCCGACACGCTGCAGTGAGTAGGGCCGGGCCAACGCGCCTCGTCGAGCGATGGAGTTGAAATCTGAGCGGCTTGAGCCGACTCTTGCGGCTCAAGGAGCCCGGCCGTGCCTCTGTCTATCCGTCGCGTCTCCTGACCCTGCAGGCGCCTCGATCGATGTGCTCCCAGATGATGGCGATAGGGCAGGAGGTCGAAGCTCGGTCGCCAACCTTCCGGCGCCTTCCTGGCGCGGCATGGACATCGGACCGGGCTTGATCGGTCAGCCTCACAGTGCCAGACCAGCCTCGGAATTTATCCAGACGCCAGTGGGACCATTGCCATGGGATGGTCTCGTTGACGCTCGGGGGCGCTCACTAGAGTCGCCTTAGGAAGAAACGGTTGTATGGGATGCAACAGACTTATCGACCGCCAGGTGGGTACGATGCATGGTTATGTGCCGGTTGTCGGGATGCAGCATTGATATCCGCACGTATGCGACACGAAAAGCGCTGATGCACGGCAGAAATGACCTCGGCAGACAAACCCGACGCAGAGCAGGTCGCGGTCACGTAGGCCTTCCAGGCTGTCGCCACAGGTGGCCAGCATGTGACCGCAGCACGCCGAGGTCGACACAGCAGCATGCGGACGCCGCAGGGCATGCGACCACAGTTGCCGCCCAGCTTTTTATTTCGCATAATGTGTATTATGTTATTAGATAAACTATTGAAGGGACGAGCATTGCCCCTGTCCGAACAAGCCACCTACATCCTCAACCCAGCAATCGACCTTACGAATCCCTTCCCATGCACCCACCCCACATCGATCTGACCGAAGACTGGTGTGGCTAACGCTTGCACGGTCTGCTCTGGCGCGAGCAAATGGATCTGCGCCGCCAAGGATTCGCATCGCGTCGCCAGGCCGAACAGCGCCGACGTTCCGCCGCGTTTCCGGTCAAGGTCATCGTGGTCGACCTGGCCGACTATCGCTGCAACGGCCTGGCCGCGTCCTGAGCCGAACATGGACTGTCGCTTGCTTGAAATCTGAGCCCCAGGGCCGCCACCGGCCGCTCAGATTTCAAGCTGGCGGCCTGCCCGGCGCGTCGCCGGCGGCGAGGATGCAACCGTAAGGTTCCCGGAAGGTACGGCGCGCGCGGTCGGCGCAGGCTGCCTGCAACCGCCGGTCAGGACGACACCGGCGAGCGGCCCGCCGGAATGCGGGCGAGCGTCGTCTGCTCATCGAGGATCTTCATCATGGCCAACATCGATTACGCCGGTTACGGCGTGTGGAACAGCACCAACGACGTCACCAGCAAGGTCCGTCAGCAGTACGCGGCCGGCCAGCGCCGTTTCATCGCCAACAACGGCGATTACGGCGACCCGGCGCCGGGCGAACGCAAGTACCTGTACATCATCTGGAACAACACCGACAGCGGCGTGGTCGGCGAGGACGACGCTCGCGGCGTCACGGTTCCGTAATCCGTATCGGCGGCGTCGGCGCATCGGCCATGGCCGGTTTCGCATAACGTCGCGCGTTATACGCAAGACGCCGGCTCAACAGCCGGCGTCTTCGTTTGTGCGCTATGAGCGCTGCTTACGTGTTGCATCGATGCAACGCGATCGTGCGCTGCCATCGCGCTTGCATGCACGCCGACTTACATGTCCAAAGTCGCGCCGCCGTCCACGCGCAGATCGTGCAGGGTCACGTGTCGCGCTCGGTCCGACAGCAGGAAACAGATCGTATCGGCCACGTCGCACGGATCGGCGATGCGGCCCAGCGGAATGCCGAGGCGGAAACGCTCACCGTCGCCGCGCAGGATGCGGCCGCGCGCGGCCTCGTCGTGGGCGAAGGCGCGCTGCATCGCGGTGTCGGTGGAACCGGGCGAAACGATGTTGCAACGCACGCCGAACGGCGCCAGTTCCAGCGCGAGGCAGCGCAGGTATTGGGTTGCGGCGGCCTTGGACGCGGCATACGCGGCCATGCCGGTGCGCGGCGCCGAGGCCGCGTTGGAACCGACCGCGACGATGCTGCCGCGGCCGCGTTCGCGCATGCGCGGAGCCACCGTGCCGGCGACGGCGAACGCGCCGCGCGCATTGACCGCCATGCACGCGTCCCAATCGTCCGGATCCAGCCCGACCGCGTCGCCGACGCGCAGGATGCCGGCGACATGGGCCAGATGCGCGATCGGCCCGAATTCGCGTTCGATGCATTCGACCATCGCGGCGACCGCGCTAACGTCGGAGACGTCGCAAACCAATTGCGCGACCTCGGCGCCCTGCCCGCGCAGCGTGTCCGCAACCTCGCGCAGGCGCGCATCGTCGCGATCGCACAACGCCAGCCGCGCGCCCTGCTCCGCCAGCCGCGCCGCGGTCGCCGCGCCGATCCCCTGCGCCGCACCGGTCACCAACGCCAACCGGCCGGCGAACTCCCCTGCCCCGTCGCCTGCCGCTGCGCCCGCGCCGCTCATGCCGAAGCCCCCTGCTCCGCTTCGGCCTCGAACGCGTCCATGATCCGGTGGCGCTCGTCGTGATAGCGCTCCTCGTCCCAGCGGTCCTTCCAGTACGGCACCGCGTACATCATCGAACGCGGCACGCCGCGCTCGCGCGCGAGCAGGTCGCGGATCGCGACCACTTGCGCGCTCTCACCGGCGAGCGTGACCGAGACCGTTTCCGCGTGCGGCCACGGCATCGCCCGCACCGCGTCCAGCAAGCGCCGGCTGGCGCCGGCCGCTTCGCCCTCGCGCGAGAACCAGCGCGCCTGCAGGCGCGGGTGCGCGGGCAAGGGCTGGATTTCGCTGGCGTCGGGCACTTCCAGCAACGCATCGATGCGCGCCTGCGCCGGCAACCGCGCGATCACCGCGCAGATCAGCGCATAGCTGCTGGGATCGCCGATCAACAGATGCCGCGCGGCATCGGCGCGGAACAGCTCCGGCCCACCGGGGCCCGCCACGCCGAGTTGATCGCCGACTTTGGCGTTGCTTGCCCAGCGCGACGCCGGGCCGTCGTCGCCGTGCAGGACGATGTCGATTTCCAGCTCGCCCGCGTCCGCGTCGAATCGCGCCACCGAATAGGTCCGCACCACCGGCCGCGCCGCGCCCTCGGGCCACGCCGGCCCGTGTTCGCCGAACTGCGGCAGCACCGGGACCTCGCCAGGCGCGGCCGGCAACAGCAGCTTGATGTGCGCGCCTTCCCAACCAGTGGGGAATCCGGCCAGGTCCTCGCCGCCCAGTGCGATCCTGCGCATCTGCGGCGTGCGCTCGTCGATGCGCATCACCCGCAGCAGCCGCGCCCGCGGACGCGCGCTCATGCGGCCTCGCGCGCGCACGCGCCGTCGAGTTCGTCCAAGCGTTGCGACGGATCGGCCAGGGCCGCCTCCATCAACGCCAGCAAGGCGCGATGGTGCGATTGCAGCGTCGCCGCATCGTAGGCCTGCGGATTGGCTTCGATATCGAAGCGCACGCCGTCGGCCAGCGGCGACACGGTGAGATCCAGGTCTTCCACCGAGCCGACCGAGACCGGATGCGCGCGGCTGTCCAGGCCTTCGAACACGAAGCCGCGGTCGAACGGCATCAGATTCAGCACCGGTCCGTACAACTGGGCGTAGCTGTCGCCCAGGCCCAGATCCTGGCGCAGCCATTCGTAGTTGTAGCGCTGGTGCGGGCGCAGCTCGCGCAGTTCGGCCGCGACCTCGCGCGCCAGTTCGGCGAAGCTCCATTGCGGCTGCAGGCGCAGCCGCAGCGGCACCACGTTCATGGCCATGCACGGCACGCTCAGCGCCGCCGAGCCCAGGCGGTTCATCACCAACAGGCCGACGCTGATCTCGTCCGCGCCGCTGCGCGCGCGCATCCACGCGAACACCGCCGCGATCAACCACGCGGACCAGTCCACGCCGAGCGCGCGCGCCGCGCTCTGCCAGCGCAGGTGCTCGCCTGCGGGCAGGCGCAGGTGCGAGGAGCGCGCGCTGTCGTCGGGCGCGCACTTGGGGCCGAGCGTGACCGGCTCGCCCATGCCGGCGCAGCGTTGCCGCCAGAACTCGCAGCTGCGCGCGAACGCGGCCGAGTCGCGATAGCGCGCTTCTTCTTCCACCACCGGCGCCAGCGACCAGTCGCGCGCCGGCGCCGCGACGCGGCCACCGACCTTGGCCGAATACAGCTCGGCGACGCGATGGATCAGCAGCAGATAGGCGAAGCCGTCCAGCGCGATGTGGTGCGCGCGCAGGTACCAAAGATGGCGACGCGCGCCCAGGCGGATCAGCGCAGTGGCGAACAGCGGGCGCCGGCCGAGGTCGGCCGGGCGCAGCAGGTCTTCGCGCATCCAGCGCCAGGCGCTGTCCCAGGGCGCATCGCAACCGGCGTAGTCCTCATGGGCGAGCGCCACGTTGCGCGGTTCGCACAATCGTTGCGATACGCCCTCGCCTTCGGCTTCGTAGCGCATGTGCAGCGCATCGCAGGCCATCAAGGTCTCGCGGATCGCCGCATCGAGCGCGGCGAGATCGAGCGGACCTTCCAGTTCCACCGCCTCGGCGGTCCACAGCGACGGGCTGTCCGGATCGATCCGCTGCGCCGCCCACATGCCCAGTTGCGGGCCGGTCAGCGGCAGGCTTACATCGCCCGCCATCACGCCGCCCGCCGCTGCTGGATCAGTTCCCACCATTGCGCCACGCTGCCGCGCTCGGCCAGTTCGACCATGCCGATGCGCTCGCCGCGCGCCGACCAGCGCTCCAGCAGCGCCATCAGCCGGATCGAATCCAGGCCAGCGTCGAACGGATTGTCGTCGGCGCCGATCTCCTCCAGCGGCCGCTCCATGATCAGCGCCAGTTCGGTCCGCAGCGCGGCCAGGCTGACCGGCAGGCCGGCGCCATCGGCCAGCGCCTGCGCGCAATCGGCGCGGCCGATCACCACGCCGCAGCGGCGCGAAACGTAGTCCAGCGCCATCCGGTGTTCTTCGACGGAGAAATCCGCCACCGCATCGGCGATCAGAAACGGCTGGATGTCGTGCATGAAAGCGTCGGCCACGGTCATCATGCAACCGATGTGGGCGTAGATGCCGCAGACGATCAGCTGGTCGCGGCCTTGCTCGCGCATGCGCTCGCGCAGGTCGCTGGAGACGAAGGCGCTGTAGCGCCACTTGGTCAGCACCGTGTCGTGCGCGCGCGGCGCGATCGGCGCGGCCACCGGCGCCAGTTGCGGCTGCGCGGTGATGCCCGGGCCCCACCACGGCTGCAGCAGGCCGCGCTGCTGCGCGCTCTGCACCGGCGGCTGGGCGGTGTAGACCACCGGCACGCCGGCATCGTCGCAGGCGTCGCGCAACGCGCGCACGTTGGCCAGCAACTGCGGTACCGGCGCCTGGGCCTGGTCGTAGAAGGCCAGGAAATACTCCTGCAGATCGTGGATCAACAGCACCGCGCGCGACGGCTCGGGGCGCCAGTCGACCCGGTTGGCCGGCCACTGCGACGGCTCGGGCATGGGATAGGAGGCGATCTTGGGAATGGTCATGACGAGGCCTGGACGAAAGAGGAAGCGGGAACGGCGGACGGCGCGGCGAAGCGCGCACGCAAGGCCTTTTTGTCGATCTTGCCGACCGCGGTGCGCGGCAGCGCGGCGAGGAATTCGATGCGGTCGGGCACTTTGAAGGCGGCGATGCCGCGTTCGCGCAGGAACTGGGCCAGCTCGCGCGACGTCGCCTGCGCCGGTTCGCGCAGGGTCACGAAAGCGCAGGATTTCTCGCCGAGCCAACGGTCGGGCATCGCCACCAGCGCGGCGTCGAACACCGCCGGATGCGCGAGCAGATAACCTTCCACTTCTTCGGCAGCGATTTTTTCGCCGCCGCGGTTGACCTGATCCTTGGCCCGTCCTTCGACGATCAGATGCCCGCCGGACAGGCGCCGCACGCGGTCGCCGGTGCGGTAGAAGCCGTCGGCGGTGAACGCGCGGGCGTTGTGGGCTTCGGCGCGGTAATAGCCGCGGATGGTGTACGGCCCGCGGGTCAGCAGGTGGCCGACTTCGCCGGGCGCGACGTCGATATCGTCGTCGTCGACGATGCGGATCTCGTCGTCGGCGCTGATCGGCCGGCCCTGGGTGGTCAGCGTCAGCGCCGCGTCGTCTTCGGCGCGGGTGTAGTTCACCAGGCCCTCGGCCATGCCGAACACCTGCTGCAAACGGCAGCCGAAGGCCTCGGGCACGCGCCGCGCGACCTCGCCGGCCAGATGCGCGCCGCCGATCTGCACGCAGGCCACGCTGCTGAGGTCGTAACGCGCGCGCAACCTCGATTCCAGCCACGCCAGCGCCAGTGCCGGCACCAGCGCGGTCAGGGTGACGCGCTCGCGCTGGATCAGCTCGAAGCACGATTGCGGATCGTTGCGCCGCGCCAGCACCACGCAGCCGCCGGCATGGAACACGCCGAGCGCACCGGGCGAGCTCATCGGGAAGTTGTGCGCGGCCGGCAGCGCGCACAGATAGACCGTGTCGCCGTCCAGGCCGCAGATGCGCGCGCTTTCGCGCACGCTGTAAAGATAATCGTCGTGGGTGCGCGCGATCAGCTTAGGCACGCCGGTGCTGCCGCCGGACAGTTGCAGGAACGCCACTTCGCTCGCGTCCGGCCCCTCGCCCGCAAGCGGCTCATCGAGCAAGTCGTCGAAGCCGCGGAACTCCTCGGCGTCGCCGACCACCACCACCTCGCTCAGGCAGGCGTGCTCGGCGCGCACTTCGCGGATCATCGTGCGGAAGTCGAAGTCACCGTCGCGATCGGCAATCACGCAAGCACGGGCTTGAGCATGGCCGACGAAGTAACCGATCTCGGCGCGACGATGCGCCGGCAGCGCGAACACCGGCAGCGCGCCGAGCAGGAACAGCGCATGGCAGGCGATGTAGTGCTCGCCGATATTGGGCAGTTGCAGCAGCACCCGGTCGCGCGGGCCGATGCCGATGCGGCGCAGGCCGGCGGCGAAGCGCCGCGCCCGCTGGTCGAACTCGGCATAGCTCCAGCGCCGCTCGCCGCAGACGATGGCGATGCGTTCGGGATGCTCGCGCGCGCCGCGGGCCAGGCCGGCATACAGGTTTTCGCCGGTCCAGTAGCCCAGCGCGCGATAGCGTGCGGCGAATTCCTCGGGCCAAGGCACGAAACCTGGCAGCGCCGCGTTCATGCCCGGCCCTCGGCGTCGGCCACGTGCGCCAGCCCCATCGCGCCGAGCATGGTGCGCAGCTTGGCCGTGGTTTCGGCCAGTTCCGCGTCCGGTTGCGAGCCGGCGACGATGCCGGCGCCGGCGAACACGGTCGCGCAGTGTTCCTCAATCAAGGCACAGCGGATGGTCACCGCCCACTCGCCATCGCCGTCGGCGTCGCACCAGCCGACCAGGCCGGTGAACAGCCCGCGGTCGTAGCCTTCCAGCTCGCGGATCGTGCGCCGCGCCGGCTCGGTCGGATAACCGCACACCGCCGGGGTCGGATGCAGCGCCAGCGCCAGCCGCAGCGAGCTGGTCGAAGGATCGCGCAGCATGCCGTCCACGCGCGTGGACAGGTGCCACATGGTCGGCGTGGCCAGCAGCGAGGGCGAGGCCGGCACGTGCAGCTCGCGGCAGAACGGGCGCAGCGCCGCGGCCACGTCGTCGATCACCAGCGCGTGTTCGTGCAGGTCCTTGGCCGATTGCAGCAGCCCTTCGGCGCGACGGCGGTCCTCGGCCGGATCGGCGCTGCGCGGGATCGAGCCGGCCAGCGGGTTGGACACGATGCGCGCGCCGCGCTTGGACAGCAGCAGTTCGGGGCTGGAGCCAATCAGGCAGGCGGCGGGGCCGCCGGCGCCGGCCAGATCCATCGCGAAGGTGTAGGCCGACGGCGCGCGCGCCAGGAGTTGCCCGAGCAGTTGCGGCACGTCGACCCGCGCGGCGATGCGCAGGCTGCGCGACATCACCACCTTGCGCAGGTCGCCGTCGTGGATGCGTTCGAGCGAGCGCTCGACGTTGCGCATGAACTGCGCCGGCGCCGGCATCGGTTCGACCGCCGGCATGCGCCGCTCGGCCAGCGGCGCGTCGCCGTGCAGCATCTGCGCGGCGCCGCGGTGGCGCGCGCGGCCGGCCGCGAACGCGGCCTGCGCCGGCACCCACAAGCGCGCGGGCTGGCCGCCTTCGAACGGCACCGCGCCCAGCAACGGCAGGCGCCCGCTTTCGGCCGCCACCTGCGCCAGCAGGCGTTCGCTGGCGCCGGCCAGGTCGTCGTCGCTGGCGCGCGCCAGCGCCTGCTGCACGCCGCGTGCGTGCAACTGGGTCTGGCTGGAGGAAAACAGCGAATCGTGCGGCCGATAGCTCGACAGCAAGGCCGGCGGCGCGGCATCTGCGAGTTCGATCTCGGCCGGCTCGGCTTCGGACGACGCATGCGCCGACACCAACGCCAGTTGCGCTTCGTCCATCATCGCCGCGCTCCGTTCGCCGCATGCGGCGCGAAGCGCAAACTCAAGAGACGGGAATAACGGAAAGGGGCGGTCGCGCAAACCGCGCGTGGCAGTGCGTTCAAGGGTCACCTGCAGGCTCTGAGGGTCGCGAGCTTGCGGGCGGGAACGCCGGCTGGCCGGAAATGGACGAGCCGTGGCTACGTCGTCCGTGGTTGCACGAATTATGCCACTTGCGCGCACATCGGCAAGCGCTTGCGGCATCGCTGCGGGATGAACGAAGGCGCGCGTGCGGTCGTGCGCGCGTTTACGTCGGCCGCACACCGCGATTCAATCGGCGAGGTTGCGATGCGGATCACAAGAGCGAGTATCGGCCTGCGATGCGCGTCGCGCGATGCCACTGCCGTCGGCGCTCGCGCGGGCGCCGCACGCTCGGTCGGCGACGCGCCGCTGGCGCACGATGCATCGTTCCGCGAGGCTCTGTCCGGTCCGCGCGCGGCCGCATTCGCGCGGCACGATGAACGCCGCGAACAACCTTCCCACACCAGAAGGTTGCACCCGCGTCGGCGATTGAGGGCACAATGATGGCCGCTGCGCCCTCCTCCGCCGTCCCCTCGCCGTCTTCCGCATGCCCTTTCTTTCGCTGCTGCTGCGTGTGTTGCTGATCGTCGCGTTGAGCCTCAACGGCTACGCGGCGGCGGCGATGATCGCCGGCGGCGGCCATGCGATGGGCCCACGCGTCGCGGCCTCGGCCGCTCCCGCGCCCAAGGCCGCGGCGGACATGGCCGATTGCCACGAAGGCATGGCTCCGTCCGCGATGGCCCAGGCCGATTCAGCGATGGCCCATCACGGCGGCGGCGCCCAGCCCGAACCGAAGCACGCCGGCCATCCCTCCGACCCGGCGGCGCCGCACGAAGGCGACTGCTGCGGCAAGTTCGTCTGCCAGTGCGACTGTCTGCAGGCGGCCAGCATCGCCCACGCGATCGTGCCGCTGCCGCCGCGCCTGGACACGGTCGCGCCCGCGCTGCCGGGCCCGCACGCCCCGCCCAGCGGCGTGCCGAGCCGGTTGATCCGGCCACCCATCGCCTGAGCTCGCGCCCGGCCGGATCGCTCCGGCCCACGGCCCGTTCGCCCCGCGGCCCCGCCCGCGCGGCGTGCGCGGCCGCCTGTCCGCGACGCGGCGGCGCCTTCGGCGCTTGCCGCGCGCGCAGCCCGCCGCGAGACTGATCGCGGCGCTTCCCGACGGAAGGCTTCCATGAAACTACCGATTACCCCGTTCGGCTCCCCCGCCGATCCCGGCCGCCGCCGCTTCGTCGCCGGCCTCGCCGCCGGCGGCGCCATCGCCGGCAGCGGCCTGTGGCGCAACGCCTTCGCCGCGCCGATGGCGCAGGCCCCGCGCGTGCTCAGCGGCACCGACTTCGCTCTCGACATCGGCGCCACCCAGGTCAACTTCACCGGCAAGGTGCGCCCGGCGGTGACCGTCAACGGCAGCCTGCCGGCGCCGATCCTGCGCTGGCGCGAAGGCGACACCGTGACCCTGCGCGTGGCCAACCGCCTGCGCGAAGGCATGAGCTCGATCCATTGGCACGGCCTGATCCTGCCGGCCAACATGGACGGCGTGCCCGGCCTGAGCTTCGACGGCATCCGCCCGGGCGAGAGCTATGTCTACCGCTTCCGCGTCGGCCAGTCCGGCACCTACTGGTATCACAGCCATTCGCTGTTCCAGGAACAGGCCGGCCTGTACGGCGCGATCGTGATCGACCCGCGCGAGCCGCATCCGTATCGCTACGACCGCGAGCACGTGCTGCTGCTGTCGGACTGGACCGACCTGGAACCGGCCGCGCTGTTCCGCCGGCTCAAGCAGATGTCAAGCTACGACAACTACTACAAGCGCACCGTCGGCGACGCGATCCGCGACGTCGGCGACAAAGGCCTGGCCGCGACCCTGCGCGACCGCGGCGAATGGGGCCGCATGCGCATGACCCCGACCGACCTGTCCGACGTCAACGGCCACACCTACACCTACCTGCTCAACGGCGTCACGCCCGCGGGCAACTGGACTGGCCTGTTCAAGCCCGGCGAGAAGGTGCTGCTGCGCTTCGTCAACGGCTCGGCGATGACCTACTTCGACGTGCGCATCCCCGGCCTGAAGATGACCGTGGTCGCCGCCGACGGCATGCCGGTGCATCCGGTCAGCGTCGACGAATTCCGTATCGCCGTGGCCGAAACCTACGACGTCATCGTCGAACCCTCGGGCCAGGACGCGTTCACCATCTTCTGCCAGGACAACGCCCGCACCGGCTACGTGCGCGGCACCCTGGCCGTGCGCCAGGGCCTGGAAGCGGAAGTGCCGCGCACCGACCCGCGCCCGCTGCTGACCATGGAGGACATGGGCCACGGCGGCATGGGCGGGCACGACATGTCGGCGATGAAAGGCATGGAAGGCGGTTGCGGCGCCAGCATGGGCGCCAAGCCCAAGGGCATGGAGGGCGGCTGCGGCGCGAACATGAAAGCTGCGAGCGGCGGCGGCATGGACCACGCCGCGATGGGCCACGGCGGCATGGATCACGGCGCCGCCGCCAAGCCCGGCGGCGACGATCGCCTGATCGACATGCGCGCGATGAGCGTGTCGCCCAAGCTCGACGACCCCGGCATCGGCCTGCGCAACAACGGCCGCAAGGTGCTGACCTATTCCGACCTGCGCAGCACCTTCGACGATCCCGACGGACGCGAGCCCGGGCGCGAGATCGAGCTGCACCTCACCGGCCACATGGAGAAGTTCGCCTGGTCCTTCGACGGGCAGAAGTTCATGGGCGCCGATCCGATCCGCCTGACCTACGGCGAGCGCCTGCGCATCGTGCTGGTCAACGACACCATGATGACCCACCCGATCCATCTGCACGGCCTGTGGAGCGATCTGGAGAACGAGCAAGGCGAGTTCCAGGTCCGCAAGCACACCATCGACATGCCGCCGGGCACCCGCCGCAGCTATCGCGTGCGCGCCGACGCGCTCGGCCGCTGGGCCTTCCACTGCCATCTGCTCTACCACATGGAAGCGGGAATGATGCGCGAAGTGAGGGTCGAAGAATGAACACGACCGCTGCCCTGCCCCGCGCCGCGTTGGCCCTGGCGCTGTCGCTGCCCCTCGCCGCGCTCGCGCAACAAACGCCGCAGACCGCACCGGCTGCGATGGATCATTCGGGGATGGACCACTCCCGGATGAATCACGCGCAGACGAACGACGCGAACAAGAACGCTCCGAAGAAGAAAGCCGCCGCGCCCGCCGAGGCGACCGCGATGGACCACGCCGCGATGGGCCATTCGCCCGAGCCGGGCGCTGCAAAGGACGACGCAAACGCCGCGCCCGATCATTCGAAGATGGATCACTCGAAGATGGACCACGCCGCGCCGGCCAAGCCCGCAGGCGCCGCGATGGACCATTCGAAGATGGACCATTCGAACATGGACCACTCGCAAATGGACCATTCCCAGATGGACCACGCCGCGATGGGCCACACCGCCGCGCCGCGCGCGCAAGCGTCGCAAACCCCGCGCGAGCCGATCCCCGCCGTCACCGACGCCGACCGCACCGCCGCGTTTCCGCCGATCAGCCTGCACATGCAGCACGCGCCCGAGTTCAACCGCATGGTGGTGATCAACCGGCTGGAAGCGGTCGACGCCGATCGCGGCAGCGCCCAGGCCTGGGAAGGCCAGGCCTGGTTCGGCAGCGACACCAACCGGCTGTGGCTGCGCAGCGAAGGCGAGCGCGAACAAGGCCGCACCGAATCGGCCAACCTGGAAGCGCTGTACGGCCGCGCGATCTCGCCGTGGTGGGACGTGGTCGCCGGCGTGCGCCACGACTTCCGCCCGCAGCGCGCGCAAAGCTGGGCCGCGTTCGGCGTGCAAGGCTTGTCGCCGTACAAGTTCGAAGTCTCGGCCACCGCCTACCTGGGCGAACGCGGGCAGACCGCGCTGAACCTGGAAGCCGAGTACGAACTGCTGCTGACCAACCGCCTGATCCTGCAGCCGCTGGTCGAGGTCGAGTTCTACGGCAAGGACGATCCGCGCCGCGAAACCGGCGCCGGCCTGAGCACGGCCGAAGCCGGCTTGCGCCTGCGTTACGAGATCAGCCGCAAGTTCGCGCCGTATGTGGGCGTGAGCTGGGAGCGCGCGTTCGGCGACACCGCCGATTACCGGCGCGCGCACGGCGAGCGGGTCGAAGACACCCGCCTGGTCGCCGGCGTGCGGCTGTGGTTCTGACGGAGCGCGCCCATGAACGCTCTCCTGAGAACCGGGCTGTGGTTCGGCGGCGCGGCCGTGGCCGCGGGCGCGATCGGCGCAGCGACGCTGTGGTCCGGCGTCTATGACGTCGGCGCCGATGCGCCGCATACGCGACCGGTGTACGCCGTGCTCGAGTACGCGCGCGAACGCTCGATCGCGGTGCGCGCGCAGACGCTGACGGTGCCGGCGAACCTCGACGACGCCGAGCGCGTGCGCCGCGGCGCCGGCAACTACGCGGCGATGTGCGCGGGCTGCCATCTGAGCCCGGGCGCCGGCCCGAGCGAGCTCTCGCGCGGGCTGTATCCGGCGCCGCCGAACCTGTCGCAGCGCGAGGTCGATGCCGCGTCCGCGTTCTGGACGATCAAGCACGGCATCAAGGCCTCGGGCATGCCGGCCTGGGGCGGCAGCATGGACGACGGCCACCTGTGGGATCTGGTCGCCTTCCTCGGCCGCCTGCCGTCGCTGGACGCGCAGGGCTATCGCGCGCTGGTCGCGCGCAGCGACGGGCATTCGCACGGCGGCGGCGAAAACATGGCCGGGCACGACGATGCCGGCGGTCATGGGCACGACGAGGCCGATGCGCATGCCGATGAAGCCGCCGCAGGCGGGCATGCGCATGCCGATGAGGCCAAGCCGCACGAGCCGGCCGACGGGCACGCACACGGGCATGGCGATGCGGCCGAGGAAGCCGGCGCAAAAGACCACGCAGGCGCGCACGAGCCTGCAGGCAAGGCCGCGTCTGCGCCGCCCCCGTCGCCGGCCAAGGCTCGCGGCGAGCCGCGATCGAACGCACCCGCCGGGCCGGCTTCCGCTGAGCCAGCGCCCGCCAAGCCGGCTTCCAGCAAGCCAGCCCACGAGCACGCCGACGGGCAGTCGCACCAGCACTGAGCGCGGTTCGGGCCGGCGCCGCCGCAGCGGCGGCGCCGGCCCATGCACCACGGCCTCATCGCAGAACAACGCGAGGACCAACGCATCGAGCTGAACGCCTTTCGCGCTTGCGGGAAAGGGTTCTGGCGCGATCCGTTTCGGCTGCGATGCGGCCCGCGCATGAACCGCGCACCCCGTCGCAGTCCGCGTCCAGCCTGGGCCCTCACGGCGGCGGAGGCTATGATGTCCGCCAAGCCATCCGTGCGGCCAGGGAGCCTGCCATGTCGATCAACTCCAAGGCCCGCCGCGACGCCAAGAAGCGCAAACTCGAGCGCGCCCGCACCGCCGCGCCGGCCGCGGCCAATATCGAACCGCATGCCGAACTGCGCGACGCGCAGGGCCGCCTGCTCGGCGGCATCGTCCGCCGCGACGGCGAATGGACCCTGGGCCTGGGCGGCCGCATCGTCGGCGGCTCCGAAAGCGCCGCGCGGGTACTGGCCCTGCTCGAGCGCGCCACGGCCCTGCACCGGCGCGACGGCGCCCAGGTCAGCCTGAGCTGCTCCAGCGCCCTGCGCAGCGCCGCCGACCGCGAACTGGCCGAGCGCGGGGTGAGCTTCGAACAGTTCCGCGAGGAACTGGAAAAGGAACTGGCGATCGATCCGCCGCCGTCGCTGCACCTGGTCGCCGACGCCAGCGGCGCGCGCCACTGACCGCGTCCGCAGCCGGTCGCCGCGCCGGCTAAGCCCGCCGCGCCAGCGCCTGCCAGCGCCGCTGCATCCCCTCGAGTTCGTCGAGCAACTCGCCCACCGCCGCCGCGCAGTCGCGCAAGGGCTGCTGTGCGATGGCCGCCTCCAAGGCCTGCGCGCGCTGCGCCAGCGCCGCGTCGAACAGCGCGATCGCGCCGGCGCAGCGATGCAGCGCATGCGCCAGCGCGGCGCGATCTTGCGCCCGCAGCGCCGCGGCGATGTCTTCACGCTCGCGCGGCAGCTCGCGCAACAGCAGCGGCAAGGCCGCGCCCAATGCGCCCAGCTCGCCGGTGACGGATGCCTGCGTCGGCGCGGCGGGCGCCGCCGCGTCCGCCAGCCAGCGCTGCAGCACGCGCTGCAAGTCCTGCAACCGCACCGGCTTGATCAGCCAATCGTCCATGCCGGCGGCGCGGCAGCGCTCGATCTGCTCGGGCAAGGCGCTGGCGGTGATCGCCACGATCGCCAGACGCGCGCCGCCGCGACGCGCCTCCTCGGCGCGAATCGCGCGCGCCAACGCGTAGCCGTCCAGTTCCGGCATGCGGCAATCGCTGAGCAGCAACCCGTAGCCGCCGCCGTCCAGCGCCGCCAACGCCTCGCGCCCGTCGCCGCAAACCCGGCTGGCGTGGCCGAGTTCGAGCAATTGCCGGCGGATCAGTTCGCGATTGACCGGGCCGTCCTCGGCCACCAGGATCCGCGCGGGTCCGGGCGCCGGCGCGGCCGCGGCGCGCGCGGGTTCGCCCGAACCGGCAGCGGCCGGATCGCGCGCCCAGTCGCAGGCGCGCCGCACCTGCGCGAACAGCACCGGATCGGCCTGCAGTTCGTAGCGCGGCGCCGGGTCGGCATCGGCGCGGCGGACCTCGATCGATCCGGCGCGCGCGCCGTCTTCGAAACTCAGGTCGGCGACCTCGCCCGGCTCGACCAGTGTGTGCTGCAACGCGCGCAGGTAATGCCGTAGCGTATCGGCGCGACGCGCATCGGCCAACGCCACCGCCACCCGCAGCGGCGCCACCGGCGGCGCGTCCGCGCCCGCCACCGCCGCGCGCAGCGGCAGCTCCAGGCACGCGCGCGTGCCCTGCCCTTCGCGGCTGTCCAGACGCATGCGCCCGCCCATCAGCTCGACCAACTGGCGGCAGATCCACAGGCCCAGCCCGGTGCCGCCGAAACGCTGCGGGGTGTCGTCCGCGCCCTGGCGGAACGGCTCGAACGCGCGCCGCAACTGGGTCGGGCCCATGCCGATGCCGGTGTCGCCGATTTCGATCTCCAGGCGCTGGCCGCGCACGCGCAGGTCCAGCCAAACCCGGCCGCTGTGGGTGAACTTGACCGCGTTGCCGAGCAGGTTCAGCAGCACCTGACGCAGGCGCAGCGCATCGCCGAGCACCGCCTCGGGCACCGCCGCGTCCACCCGCAGGTCCAGGCGCAGGCCCTGGTTGCGGCAGGCCGCGAGCGCGTGCAGCGCGGCCGCATCGGCGAGCCGGCGCGGCTGCAGCGGCGCCAGTTCGATCCGCATCCGCCCTTCCTCGATCCGCGACACGTCGAGAATGTCGTCGAGCAAGCCCTGCAAGGCCTGCGACGAGTCGCGCAGGTGGCCCAGCAGCGCTTGCTGGTCCGGGTCCAGCGGCGAGCGCTCCAGCAGTTCCAGCATGCCGATCATGCCGCCCATCGGCGTGCGGATCTCGTGGCTCATCGTCGCCAGGAAGCGCGACTTGGCCCGGGTCGCGGCCTCGGCCTGCTCCTTGGCCCGGGCCAGCGCCTGCGCCTGCAAGTGCACATCGGTGACATCGACGAAATAGCCGGTGTAGCCGGCGTCGGCGCGGTCCTCGCCCGGCTGCTGCGGCCGCGGCAAGGCGCTGACCCGCACCCAGCGCCATTGGCCGTCCTCGCCGCGCATGCGGAAATCGGCGTGCAGCCCGCTCATGGTCCGCGCTGCGGCCGCGATCGCCTTGCGCAGGCCGGGCAGGTCCTGGCCGTGCACGCGCGCGAACAGCACGCGCGAATCGGCCACCACCCGCTCGGCGTCGAGGCCGAACAGCAGCTCCGCGCGGCCGGTCAGATAAGGAAAGCGAATCTGCCCGTTGGCCGCGCGCCGCGCCTTGAACACCACCCCGGGCAGATTGCCGGCGACCTCGCGCAGCTTGCTGTCGGCCGCTTCGCGCCGCTGCGATTCGCGGCGCAGGCGCAGATAGAACGCGGCGATCAGGTTGATCGCCAGCAGCGCCACCGCCACGATCGCCAGCACCCGGTTCCACGGCAGCCCGTAGCTGTAGCGCGTGGCCACCCAGTGGTCGTGGATGCGCTGGCGCTCGGCTTCCGACAGCGCGTCGAGCTGCTGGTCGATCATGTCGACCAGCGGCGCCAGCCGGCGGTCGGCGGCGAAGGCCAGCTCCAGCTCCAGGCCGGTCGGCGCCAGCGCCAGCGCGTCGGGTCGGTAGCCGGTCTGGCGCAGGCGGTCGAGCACCGCCAGGGCGCCGACGTGCGCGTCCACCTGGCCCGCGGACAGCAGCTCCAGGCCTTCGGCGTCGCCGCTCACCGCGACCACGCGCGCATTCGGCGCGGCGCGCTGGACGGCGCGGCCGGCCACGCTCAGCAGGGTCACCGAGACGCGCTTGCCGGCGAGCGATTCCAGGCCGACCGCGGCGGCGCTGCGGGCCCGGCTCGCGATCACCAGCGGCGTGCGCTCGAACGGCCGGCTGTAGACCCAATGCCCGCCCGGCAGACTGCCCAGCGGCACCACCGCCAGTTCGGCGCGATGCCCGGTCAGCGCGAGGATCGCGCCGCGCAGGCCGCTGTCGGTGACATAGCCGAAATCCAGGCCCAGCCGATCCTCGACCAGGCGCGCGTAGTCGGCGGCGATGCCGGCGGGCTGGCCGTCGCTGTCGAGGGTCGACAGCGGCGCGGCATCGTCGGCCAGGGCCAGGCGCAGCCGCGGCAGCCGCGCCAGCCACTCGCGCTGCGCCGCGCTGAGTTCGCGCGAGGCCGCCGGCGCCTGCAGGTCGGCGCGCAACCATTTGCGCCGCAACGCCTCGACCCGGCGCGGATCGCGCTTGATCTGCGCGTCCAGCCACTTCAGCAGCGGCAGGCGCGTCAGCGGCGCGGCGTACAGCACGCCCAGGTCGTTGCGCTGCATCGACGGCGGCAGTTGCGAGGTCGGCAGCAGTTCCAGGGCCGGATGCGGGTCTTCGCGCAGATACCAATCCAGCACATAGGCGGCGTCGAAATAGACATCCGCGCGGCCTTGGGCGACCGCGCGCACCGCGGCGGGCGCGTCGGCCACCGCCACCACCTGGGTCGGCGGGAAGCGGTTGCGGTCGCGGGTGTGTTCCAGCAGCGCGGCCGGGATGGCCATGCGCATGCGTTTGAGCGCGTCCTCGCTGAGCAGGCGCGCGTCGTCGCGGCGCTTGAGCGCGTACAGCGACAGGTTCTCGATCGGATCGGTGTAGGCCATGCAGCGGCTGCGCGCGGCGCTCACGCGCAGGTTCATGGCCAGGTCGATGCGGCCTTCGCACAGCGCGCGCACCATCGCTTCGCTGTCGCCGATGCCGACGTAACGCGCGCTCAGGCCGCGCTCGCCGAGGATCTGTTCGAGCAGTTCGATGCTGAAACCGCGCGCGCGGCCGTCGCGATAGTCCTGGAACGGCAGGTTGCCCCAGGTGGCGACGCCGATGCGCAGCGGCGCGGATTTGGGCGCGGCGGCGGCGTTCTTGTCCGGGTCGGTGGCGTTGCCGGACGGTGGCGGCGCGGCGGCGGTCGGCGTATCGGATGGCGCCGTATTCGCGGCGCTCGCGTTTGCTGCATCGGCTTCGGATGCGCCGCGAGCCGGTTCGGGTCGGGCCTCGACCGCAGACACCGCCGGTTTCTGCGCTGCGGCCTGCGTCCACGCCAAGCCGGCCGCCAGCGCCGCGACCGCCAACGCCCGCGCGGCCCATCGCGCGAGCGCCGCGCCGCGGCGTCCGCGGCCGGCCACCGCGCGGGCGCCGGCCATGTTCAGGACAGCAAGCCCTCGGTGCGCGCGTATTCGTAGATCTCGCGGTCGCTCCTGAGCCCGAGCTTGGCCATCGCATCGGTCTTCTGCCGGCTGATGGTCTGTTTGCTGCGATGCAGGTGCGCGGCGATCTGCGAAACGCTGTGGCCGGCGGCGAACAAGCGCAGCACCTCGGCCTCGCGCGGCGACAACGCGCCGCCGGCGCGGACCGCGCCGGTGCAGGTGTCGACCAGGCCGCGCAAGCCCAGCCCGATGTAGCGGCCGCCCTGCGCCACCGTGCGCACCGCCTCGCCGAGCTCCGCCGCCGCGGCGGCCTTGTCGAGCAGGCCGGCGACGCCGGCCTCGGCGATGGAGCGCAGCACCGGCGCGTTGCCGATCATGGTCAGCACGATCACCGGCAACTGCGGATGACGGCGGCGGATCTGCCCGAGCAGGGTCAGGCCGTCGCCGGCGCGGCTGCCGGGCATGGAGAAATCGGTGATCAGCAGGTCCAGCGGCGTCGCCGCCAGCAGGCCCAACAGCTCGTCGGCGCCGGAGGCTTCGCCGTCGACGCTCCAGGCCTCGTCGGGCGCGGCGGCCGATTCCAGCAAGGCGCGCACGCCGGCGCGCACCACCGGATGGTCGTCGGACAAGGCGATGCGCAAGCGCGCGGGCGAAAGCGAAGGTTCGATATCGTCGGTCACACGTGGCTCCTCCTGACCATCCCTTCGCCGCGGGAGGATTTAGGCGGACAAAACGTGCGGGCAATCGACGTGCTTGCGGCGCGCTGGAGCCGGAAGCTTCCTGCCGCTGCGGTCGACGAGCGCGGGCGAAGGCATGCGCTGCGCCAGGCGCCGAACGCTGGCGCCGCAGATCGACACGCTTATGCCGCTGCGGCATGAAACAGCGGCATGAAATGGAACTGCACAAAGTATGCGTTCGTGCGACATCCGGCGCGCAGCTGCGGACGCGGCGCAAGGTTCGCCGACATCGGCGCGCCCGCTTCGCAGGCCGCAAAACGCGATCGGGCCGCGCAATGGCGGCCCGACCGGTACTTCTATTACTTCTATCCTGCCGCGACGCCGGCCAGGCCGGCGCCGCGCCGATGGCTCAGGAGCGCACCGGCACCAGGGTGATTTCGACGCGGCGGTTCTGCGCGCGGCCGGCCTCGGTGTCGTTGCTGGCGATCGGCCGGGTCTTGCCGGCGCCGGTGAGGATGAAGCGGTCGCGCACCAGGCCCTTGGACATCAGGTAGTTGCCGACCGAGGCCGCGCGCTGTTCGGACAGACGCTGGTTGACCGCGTCGCCGCCGATGCTGTCGGTGTGGCCGGCGACTTCGACGATGGTCTGGTTGTACTCGGTCAGGGTGCTGGCGACGTTGTCGAGCACCGGATCGAACTTGGGATCCAGGTTGGCGCTGTTGAAGGCGAAGGTGATGTTGCTGGGCATGTTGAGGGTGATGTTGTCGCCCTGGCGGATCACGTCCACGCCGGTGCCGGCCATGCGCTCGCGCAGCGCGCGCTCCTGGCGGTCCTGGTAGTTGCCGATGGCGCCGCCGGCCAGGCCGCCGACGCCGGCGCCGATCAGCGCGCGCTGGCGGCGCTCGGTGGCGTCGTTGCCGCTCAGCAGGCCCGCGGCGACGCCGGCCAGCGCGCCGATCAACGCGCCCTTCTGGGTCTTGCTCATGCCGCCTTGCTGTTGCTGCGGCTGGTTCGGATCGCCCGGATACGGCTGCTGCTGGCCGCCGTAATAACCGCCGCCGCCGGTGGCGCAGCCGGCGAGCAAGGCGGCGAGGGTCGCCGAGGCGATGGCGATCTTGAGTTGGGTCTTCATGGGCTGTCCTCGTCTGGTGTGGCGGAGCGCCCACAAGCTAATCACGCCGCCGTTGGCGAGGAGTGACGGCGCCGGAGGCCCGTTCAGGATCGGGCGGGGATGCTTGCGCGGAGCTTGCGGGAGACGTTGCCGGCCCAGGCGTTTGATACGCCGGAACGCAAAGCATCGGGCCTGAAGGCCCTCCTACAAAGGCGGCTGCGGCATTCGCGCCAAAGCCGGTTTCGACGTCGCTCGATTCGCCGAGCGACGCCGACCAAGCCCACTGCGTTCAGGCCATCAGCGCCGCGGCGCCTTCGGCATCCAGGGTCCGGTCCCAGTTGCCCATCAGCGCCAGGTACAGCAGCTTGTCGAACTCGACGCCGAAGCGGCCGATCACCTCGTCCGGATCCGGGATCAACTTGCCGTCGGCGATCAGGCCGAAGTGGACCCGGCCGTTGTAGCTCAGGATCGAGATGCCTACGCCGATCGAGCCGGTCTGCGGCACCCAGAACATCATCTCGTCCAGACGCGCGCCGGCCAGGTACAGCGGCTGCTGCGGCCCGGGCACGTTGGTCGCCACCGCCGTCGCCTTGCGGCTGAACAGCTCCAGCGCCAGCCCCTGGACCTGCGCCGGCGCCATGCCGAGCGCGGCCAAAAGTCCAAACGCCACAATAGCTTGGCGCGAATTCTTGAGGTTGTTCATGCACTCGGCGACGCGCTCGACCCGGCGGATCGGGTTGTCCTCGCCGACCGGCAGATCGAGGAACACCAGGCCGAAGTGGTTGCCGAGCTTGCGCGCGTGTTCCAGCGGCCGCAGGTTGACCGGCACGGTGGCGCGGATGGTGACCCCGTCGATGGCGTCGCCGCGCTCGATCATGTAGCTGCGCAGCGCGCCGGCCGCGGTCGCCATCAGCACGTCGTTGACGGTGCAGTCGCAGGCGCGGCCGACCGCCTTGACCTCTTCCAGGTCCAGCGGCTCGGCCCAGGCCACGCGCTTGGACACGCCGAGCTTGCCGCGCAGCATCGACGGCGGGTCGTCGGCCAGCGACAGCGCGTGCAGCAGTTCGCGCGCGATCTCGCCGCCCTCCTTGGCCAGCATCGCCGCCAGGGTCGGGTCGCGGTACATCTCCATGCCCTTCTCGAGCGCACGGCTGCCGAGCTTCATGTAGCGGTCGACCGAGCCGACCCGGCGCGCCACGTCGACGCCGTCCTGCTTGAGCCAGGCGTGGGCCAGGTCGCTGCCCTTGGCCGGCTGCGCGGTGGTGTCGGTCAGCGACAGCAGCACCTGGACCAGGGCGATGCCGTCGGCATAGCTGTGGTGGATGCGCGCGACCAGCGCCGAGCCGCCGTTGTAGCGCTCGACCAGATGGAACTGCCACAGCGGCCGGCTCGAATCGAGCGGGCTGGACGCGAGCTGGCTGACGAAACGCTCCAGCGCGCGCTTGCCGCCGCGCCCCGGCAGCGCGGTGTGCTGCACGTGCCAGTCCAGGTCCAGGTCTTCGTCGGTCTGCCAGTACGCGCCGGCGGCGGTGTCCACCGCTTTCTGGCGGAACCGGGTGTAGGCGAGGAAGCGCTGCTTGACCACCTTGCGCAGCGCGTCGACCGACATCGGGTCGTCGAACATCAGCACGCCGGTGATCATCATCGGGTTGGTCGGACGTTCCATCCGCAGCCAGGCGGTATCGACCCGCGACATCGGCTCGCGCCGCGCGCGCCGGCGCGGTCCTGCCCCCGTTTCTGCCTTCGCCATGCGTCTCTCCGATGCTTCGGGCGAGTGAATCATGCGTGCGTCGACGGCGTCAACGCGGGAATCGGCAATCGGCGATGGCCGCCGCGCAGCGCTGCGCCGGGGCGTTGCGATTGCCTGTTCCGCGTTCGCCGCTCAACCGCGCATCCGCCGGTACGCCTCCAGCGCCGCATCGCGCCCGGTCGCCAGGTCCACCAGCGGCTGCGGCGGATAGTCCGGGGCGTGGCGGCGCAGGCGCGCCGGGTCCTGCCACGGCGCGAAGCGCAGCGGCACCGGCAGGCCGGCCAGTTCGGGCACCCAGCGCGCGATGTAGGCGCCGTCGGGATCGAACTTCTCCGATTGGGTCACCGGATTGAACACGCGGAAGTACGGCGCGGCGTCGGCGCCGGTGCCGGCCACCCACTGCCAGCCCAGGGTGTTGTTGGCCAGGTCGGCGTCGACCAGGGTGTCCCAGAACCAGCGCGCGCCGTGGCGCCAATGCAGGCGCAGGTGCTTGGTCAGATAGCTGGCGACGATCATGCGCACGCGGTTGTGCATCCAGCCGGTGGCCCACAGCTCGCGCATGCCGGCATCGACGATCGGCACGCCGGTGCGGCCCTGCTGCCACGGCTCCAGCTTCGGCGGCGCGGCGCGCGCCCAGTCGAAGTCGGCGAAGCGCGGGTTGAAGTTCTGCTCGGGCGTGTCGGGAAAGTGGTGCAGCAGATGATGGGCGAACTCGCGCCAACCCAGCTCGCGGATCGCCGCATCGACGTCGCGCGCGTTGCCGGCGTTGCGTTCGGCCTGCAGCTGCGCGACCGCGCGCCACGGCGCGATCTCGCCGAAGTGCAGGTGCGGCGACAGCCGCGAGGTGCCGACCCGGTCGGGCCGGTCGCGCTGCTCGGCGTAGCCGCGCAAGGCGCCGTCGACGAAGGTCGACAAGGCCGCGCGCGCGCCGGCCTCGCCGGGGGTCCAGTGCTCCCAGAATTCCTGGTCCCAGCCCAGCTTCGGCACCAGTTTCAGCGCGTCCAGCGGCACGCCTTCCGGCCCTTCGCGGGTGGTCGGCAGCGACGCCGGCGCCGACCACAGCGCGTGCTCGCGCCAGTCGGCCAGGGCCGCGCGCCAGAACGGGGTGAACACTTTGAACGGCCCGCCCTGCTTGGTCCGCAGCGTCCACGGCTCGAACATCAGCGCGCTGTTGAAGCTTTCCGCTTCCAGCCCCGCGCGCCGCAGCTGCTGCTTGATCCGCGTATCGCGCTTTTCGATGTACGGCTCGTAGCGGCGGTTCCAGTACACCGCCTGCGCGCCGGTGGCCAGCGCCAGCGACTGCAGCGTGGCCAGGCTCGGGCCGAAGAAGCGGCGCAGGTGCGAGCCGCGCTTGCGCAGGTCCGCATCCAGCGCGGCCAGCGCGCGATGGCGCCAGGCGTCGGAGGCGGCGCCGGGTTTCCAGCTGCCGTGCTCGTCGGGCGCGTGGATATAGACCGGCACCGGCACGTAGCCGGCGTCCAGCGCCGCGCGCAGCGCCGGGTTGTCGTCCAGGCGCAGGTCGTCGCGGAACCAGACCAGGGCGAGAGGCGCAGCGTCGGGCATCTGGACCGGCACGGTATCGGGAGGGCGCCCAGTATGCAGGCAGATCCGCCTGCCACCGCGTCTGCCCTCGCCCGCCACGTCGGCCTTCCCGCGCCAGATGCAGAACCGCCGCCCTTGCGGGCGGCGGTTCGTCGGGGCGGCGCTGAATGAAGGCGGGCGCTACGCCCTTCGCGAGCGGGCCAACCGGAACGCGCTCACCGGCCGTCGTCCCGGCCGCTCGCAGCGGCCCTGCTCGCGGCTTACTTCGCCGGGACCACGCGCTTGAGCTCATCGATCGCGGCCTTGACCTGCACCAGACCCCAGCCGGTGTTGTCGTCGCGGCCGGCGGCGTCGATGTCCCTGGCGGTCGTGAACAGCGCTTCGCGCACCTGCTGCGCGGTCGCGTTCGGGCGCGCGCTCCACACCACCGCGGCCGCGCCGGCCACGTGCGGCGACGCCATCGAGGTGCCGTCCTTCACTGCATAGGACGTGTCGTTCACGCTCAAGACGCCGCTGACGACCATGGTTTGCCCCGCCAGTCCCGCCAGGATCGCCTCGCCGCTGGCCTTGGAGATGCCGGTCGCCGGAATCGTGCTGGCCGGCGACAGGCCGCCGGCGAAGTCGCCGTCGACGTTGTTGTAGATCGCCACGCCGAGCGCGCCGCCCGACTTCGCGTTGGCGACCTTGTCGACGAAACTGATCTCGCCGCGCTGGCACAGCACGATCTTGCCCTTGAACGCCGCCGACGAGGCCTTGCACAAGCCGCCGTCGACCCAGCCCGCGCTGGCCCGGGTGACGGCGGAGCCAGTCAACACCGTGGCCGGGAACGCCGTGTTGCCGACCTTCAACGGCTCGCTCGAGGACAGGCCGAGGCTGCGCACGCCGACGCCCGGCGCGGCAAGGTCGATCTGATTGTTGAACTCGGAGAAACTCGCGCGCTTGTCGCTCGAGTCCACCGCCGCCACCGACACCACGCTCGGGTAGGACGCGGGATATAGCGGCGGATTGACCAGGTTCGTTCCGGGAAACGGCGTGATCGCGGAATTGCCGGCCGCGGCGACCACCAGCGTGCCGCGGTCGGCCGCCAGCTTGAACTCGCTTTCCTCGGTGGACGACCGGTTCGGGCCGCCCAGGCTCATGTTGATGACCTTGGCCCCGGCCGCCTCGCACTTCTTGACCGCGGCGACGTTGTCGGAGGCGAACAGCACCGGCTTGCATTCGGCGCCGTCGAACACCTTGACGATGTGCAGCGAGACCTTGCCCGGGCTCACGCCGACCACACCCTTGTCGTTGTGGGCCGCGGCGACGGTGCCGGCGACATGGGTGCCGTGGCCGCAGGTGTCGGTGTCCCAGCTAGGGCCGAAACTGTTGGCGCTGCCGGCGATGGCCACGCCGGCCAGATCCTCGTGGGTCCGCTTCAGGCCCGAATCGATCACGCAGACCTTGATGCCCGCGCCGGTAGGCGCGCCGGCGTCGAGCGCGCCGTCGCCGTCGGCATCCCACACCGCGCTGGCCTGGATCTGGCCGATGCCGACGGGAGTGTCCTGCTGCAGCAGGTAGCGCGGCTGGTCGATTTCGATCGACTCCACCGACGGATCCTTGCGCAGGCTCTCCAGCGCTTCGCGCGACGGCAGGGTGAACACCGCACGGCTGAGGCCCTCGAAGCGATGGTGCAAGGTCGCCTGGCCGAGCTTGCGCTGGCCGAGCAGCGCGTTGACGCCGCGGACATTGGCGCTCATGCGTTCGTTCGAGCGGGCCACGATGCTCGCGATCTGGTCGAGGATGGCCTGCGGCCGGGTCGACAGCGTGGGCGCAGCCGCAGCCGGCGCCTCCTTGAACTTGATCCAGACGCGCGGCGCGGCCGCATCCTGCGCCGCGACCGCGCTCGACGCGGCCCACGCCGCCAGGCCCAGGCTCAACGCGCACATCAACTTGCTCTGCTTCATGTCGTCCCCTGTTCGATGATCTCAACCGGCTCCCGGGCGGAGCCGCGTCGGCCGCAACGCTGCGTCCGATGTCGTTCACAAACGGCGCGGCGGCGGGGGCGCCCCACCCGTCCGTTTCACTTTCGGACTCGTCCCGGGCGCAGGTTCGCGCGAGAAAGTCGCATCGAAGGCGGATTTCCGGCACCGAATCGCAGGATGCGAACACGCACGATGCGAAAGCGCGCGAAAGAAGGCGCGCAAATGCAAGCGCAAAAAAAAACGGGAGCCCCGCGGGGCTCCCGTTTGCGCTGGGCTGCGTGCCGGCGGCCGTTTACTGCGACTGCAGTTCGGCGATCGCCGCCGGGATCTGCACCAGGCCCCAGCCGGTGTTGTCGTCGCGGCCGGCCGCGTCGATGTCGAGCGCGGTGGTGTCGAGCGCATCGCGCACCTGCTGGGCGGTGGCAGTGGGCTTGGCGCTCCACACCACTGCGGCCGAGCCGGACACGTGCGGGGTCGCCATCGAGGTGCCGCTCATCTTCTCGTAGCCGGCGTTGTCCACCGACGGGGTGGCGTCGAGGGCGACGGTCTTGCCGGCCAGGTTGGCGACGATGTTCTCGCCGTCGGCCTTGCTGATCGCCACCGCCGGCAGGGTCGAGGTCGCCGGGCTCAGGTTCGGCGCGGTGCCGGTGTACAGCGCCGGGGCGAACGCACCGTCGACGTTGTTGTAGATCACCACGCCCGCCGCGCGCGCGCTCTGCGCCTTGTTGACCTTCTCGTAGAAGGTGTTGGTGCCGCGCTGGCAGACCACGATCTTGTTGCGCCAGGTGGTCGACGAGGTCTGGCACAGCCCGCCGTTGACCCAGCCGGCGCTGGCGCTGGCCTGCTTGGAACCGCCGACCGGGGTCGCGGCGAAGCTGGCGGTGCCGACCACCAGCGGATCGTTCTTGAGCGGGAAGGTGCTCAGCACGTCCACGCCCGGCGCCGACAGTTCCACCTTCGGAGTGAACTGGGAGAAGCTGGCCTTGGCGTTGCTGGAATCCACCGCCGCCACCGACACCACGCTGGCGTAGCCGGCCGGATAGCTCTGGGCGTTGTTGCCGTCGTTGCCGGCCGCGGCGATGCTGAGCACGCCGGCGTCGGCCACGCTCTGGAACGCGGTGCGCTCGGCGGTGGACGCGCTGGGCCCGCCCAGGCTCATGTTGATGATCTTGGCGCCGGCGGTCTGGCAGCGCTGCGCGGCGTCGGCCAGGGTCGAGGAGTAGGTCCACGAGCACTGCCCGTGGCCGCTGCCGTTGTAGCCGTTGCTGCCGAAGATCTTGACGATGTGCAGCGAGACCTTGCCCGGGCTGACCCCGACCACGCCCTTGTCGTTGTTGACCGCGGCGATGGTGCCGGCGACGTGGGTGCCGTGGCCGCAGGTGTCGGTGTCCCAGCCGGTCGGATAACCGGTGATGGTCATGCCGGCGAAGTCTTCGTGGTTCTTGTTGAGGCCCGAGTCGATGATGCAGACCTTGATGTCCGAGCCGTTGGCGGCGCCGGCGTCGAGCGTGCCGTCGCGGTTGGCGTCCCACACGTTGCGCGCCTGCACCTGGTCGATGCCGTAGGGCACGCTCTGCGCCTGCAGGTAGCGCGGCTGGTCGATCTCGACCGACTCCACTTCGGGATTGGCGCGCAAGGCCTTGATCGCCTCCGGCGAGGTCAGGGTCATGACCGCGGTGTTGATGCGGTCGAACTGGTAGTTGAGCTGCGCATCGCCGGCCTTGGCCGCGCTGAGCTTGCCGCGCAGCGCCTGGATGCGCTGGCCGAGGTTCGGCGCCGCGGCCAGACCGCTGCGGGCGCTGGCGCTGGCGGCAGTGCCGCCGGCGGACTTGAACTTGACCCACACGCGATTGGGGTTCGGTCCGTCCTGGGCCATGCCCGCCGTCGACGCGATCAGGGTCGCCAGACCCAGGCCCAGCGCGCACACCAACTTGCTCTGCTTCATCGAACCCCCGGTTGCAGTGTCGGCCGGCTCCGGTCGGAGCGGCCGTCGGGCGTGTGCCCGATTCTTCTGCAAACGTGGCGCCAACGACGCCCCCCTACCCGGCGGAGGCACCATTTCTAAGTACGCTGAACAGCGCGCGGGCTGGCGCGCCGGGTTCTTCGACGCAGCTCACATCGGAAGCGTGGCGCAGCGCTCAGGCCTCGACGAAACGCACCCGGCGGGTGATCGAGCAGGTCAGCTCGTAACCGATGGTGGCGCTGGCCGCGGCGATGCGCTCCACCGGCAGCGCCGGGCCCCACAGTTCGACCGGATCGCCGACCGCGGGCGCATCGATGCCGCGCAGGTCGATGGTCATCAAGTCCATCGACACCCGCCCGATCAACTGGGTCTCCTGCCCGCGCACCAGCACCGGCGTGCCCGGCGGCGCTGCGCGCGGGTAGCCGTCGCCGTAGCCGATCGCGGCCACGCCGACCAGCATGTCCTCGGGGCACTCCCAAGTCGCGGCGTAGCCGATGCGTTCGCCGCGGCGCACGCGGTTGACCGCGATCAGCCGCGTCGACAAGGTCATCGCCGGACGCAGACCGAAATCGGCGCCGGTGCGGCCTTCGACCACGCTGATCCCGTACAGCAGCCCACCCGGACGGATCCAGCCGGCATGCGCATCGGGCCAGCCGAGCACCGCGGCCGAGTTCGACAGCGAACGTGCGCCGTCCAGGCCGGCGGTGGCGGCGTCGAACGCGGCCAACTGCTGGCGGGTCTGCGGGTTGGCGAATTCGTCGGAGCTGGCGAAGTGGTTCATCAGCACGATGCCCTCGGCCACCGCCGGCACCGCGCGCAAGCGCGCATACGCCTCGCGCACCTGCTCGGGCGCGAAGCCCAGGCGGTGCATGCCGCTGTCGACCTTGAGCCAGCAGCGCACCGGTTCGCCCGGCGCGGCTTGTTCGAGCATTTCGATCTGGCTGACGTGGTGCACCACGGTTTCCACGCCCAGGCGGCGCAGTTGCGGTAGGTCTTCGGGTTCGTCGAAGCCCGACAGCAGCACGATCGGCTGCGACAGGCCGGCCGCGCGCAGACGGTCGGCATCGGACAGCGCGGCCACGCCGAACGCATCGGCGCCTTCGAGCGCGCGGGCGACGCGTTCCAGGCCGTGGCCGTAGCCGTCGGCCTTGACCACCGCCATCACCCGGCTGTTGGGAGCGAGCGCCCGGGCCTGGGCGAGGTTGTGACGCAGGGCGTCGGTGTGGATGTGTGCGCAAGTCGGTCGTGCCATGGCGCACATTCTAGCGGCGCGCCTGCGAGGGCCAATGAGGCGAATGTGAAGTCGCTGCAGCGCGCAGAACGGGCAAAGCGAAAGCGGCGGCGGCTTTGGCTTTGGTTCGAAGCGGTTGTGGGAGATGCCCTGGTGAGAGGGCCTTCAGGCCCGATGCTCTGGTCTCAGGTCGCGGCTATCTGAAACAAAAGCATCGGGCCTGAAGGCCCTCCCACAAAAGCCCTCTCCTGCAAAAGCTCGCTCCCACAACAACGCCAACCTCGACAAACCCACAAAAAAAACCGCACGCGGTTGCCCGCGCGCGGCTGGGTGTCGCTACGGCGGCAGCCGGCTGCGTCAGTCGCAGCGGCGCTCGATCACCGTTTCGGTCTTGTTCTGCTGGTTTTCCTGGATCTTGCGGCCCGCGAACGCGCCGCCGACCGCGCCGGCCGCGGTGGCCAGCTTCTTGCCGTTGCCGCCGCCGACCTGGTTGCCGAGCAGGCCGCCGGCCACCGCACCGATCGCGGTGCCGGCGATCTTGTGCTGATCCTTGATCTGCTTGGGACGCTGCACTTCCACGTTGTAGCAATGCGGGGTCTTCTTCGACTTGGTCTGCGCGCCGGCGGCGCCGGTGACCATGACGCACGACACCAGGGCAGCGGCGATCAGGGATTTGAAAGTGGAGTTCATAAACTCACCAAAGGAGTTGGAAGGGCGATGGCTACGATGCGCCCGGACTCGTCATAACAACGTCAATCCCGGCATCGCCGGTGCAGGCTAATCCGCCCAGCCTGAACGGGCGCATGCGCAGCGCCGGCGCGCGCGGACGAATGCGCAGAGCGTGCGCGCAATCAACAATCGCGCCGCGCCCGGCGCGGTACCGCCCCGCTTCGCCGCCGCCTATGATGGCTCTTTGCCCGCGCGACGCCGTCTGGCGCGCGCCGATCGAAGAGGAGAATTGCGCATGGAACGCCGACTGCCCCGGCCCCTGCCCGCGTCGAACGCCGCCCCGCTGCCTGCGCTCTGGCCGGGACGAACGGCTCGGATCCGCCCCGCACTGACGAGCGCCGCGCTGTGCCTGGCGCTCGCCGCCTGCGGCGAACGCGCGCCGGCGCCGGCCGCTGCGCCTGCCGCACCGGTTGCGTCGCCGGCCGATGCCGCGCCCCCTGCCCCGCCCACAACGCCCGCAGCGAGCGTAGCGGCCGAACCGGCCGCGCCGCCCTACCGCTTCGCCTTCGCCAGCAAGGGCGACCCGTCGTCGGACAAACGCCGCGAGGATCCGCGCGTAGTCGAATGGGGCGAGGACGGCTGCGGCGCGTATCCGGTGGCGTTGGTCGAATCGATCCCGCTGCGCGACGCGTGGTTGCTGCCGGACTGGGTGGTCGAGTTCGACGACAAGAACCGCGAGATCCAGCGCTGGGGCCGGCCGATGGCGGCCGAGCTAACCGGCCTGGACGGCACCCGCCTGCGTTTCCGCGTCGACGGCCACGGCCAGCGCGGCGAGTTCGCCACCACGCCCGACGGCGCGCTGCAGGCGCTGCCCGGGCAGGCCGCGTCGGCCTCGCTGTACGCCAGCGCGCGCCAGATCGAATGCCCGGCGCTGGCGACCTTCGCCGAGTCCGATTACGTGCAGTGCTTCGTGGTCAAGGACGCGGCCGGCGGCGAACGCCGGCTGGCGTGGGAAGCGCCTTGCACCTGAGCCGCGCCATCGCGGCCGCGCCGATGCGCGCGAACGCGCACAGGCCGCAAGCGGATGTATCGAAGTTGGCGTTCTGCGCATCAGGTCGCGCGCCCGCGGCGGCGAGCGCACGCATGATGCAGGGCCGGCCGCGGCACGACCGGCGCGCGGCGAACACGACGGAGCGGGCATGACGAATTTCGATGTCGTAGTGGTGGGCAACGGCGTGCTCGGCATGGCCACGGCGCACGCGCTGCAACTGCGCAGCCCGCAGTTGCGGGTGGCGGTGGTCGGCCCGCAAGCGCGCACCGGCGCGGCCTCGGCCGCCGCCGGCGCGATGATGGGCTGCTATGGCGAGGTCACCGCGCAACTGCTGCGCACCGAGGCCGGCCGCGCCAAGCTGGCCAAGGGCCTGCACGCCGCGCGCTGCTGGCCGGACTGGCTCGACGGCATCAACGACGCCTTGCCCGAAGCCGAGCGCGTATCGATCCGCCCCGGCACCGTGGTGTTCAGCAACAGCAAGTCCGGCACCATCGAGGACGAGAACTACGCGGCGATCCTGCAGGCCTTGCACGAGAACAACGAGGCCTACGAAACCCTCGACCCGAACCGCATCGACGGGCTCAACCCGGCCGACGACTGCCGCCCCAGCCGCGCGCTGTACCTGCCCAACGAAGGCTCGATCGACGCCGCGCGGTTGCTGCAGGCGCTGACGTCCTTGATCGAACGCTCGCCGCAACTGACCCTGATCGACGCCACCGCCACCGGCCTGGAGCTCGGCAACGGCCGCATCGACGGGGTGCGCCTGGCCGACGGCCGCCGCCTGTCGGCGCCGCGCGTGGTGCTGGCCGCCGGCGTGTGGACCCAGACCCTGCTCGACAGCCTGCCCGAGCTGGCCCGGCGCATCCCGCGCCTGTTCTGCGGCGGCGGCACCTCGCTGCTGCTGGACACCGGCCCGCGCGAGCAGGCGCACGTGCTGCGCACGCCCAACCGCGCCTTCGCCTGCGGCCTGCACGCGGTGCCGCGCGGCGGCGGGCGCCTGTACGTCGGCGCCACCAACACTTTGTTCGCCCAGCCGATGCTGCGCACTTCGCCGGCGGACATGTTCTTCCTGCTCGAATGCGCGCTGGACCAGCTCGACCAGGATCTGTGCGCGGCGCAGTTGGTGGGGTGGCAGGCCGGCAACCGTCCGGTTGCGGTCGACACCTGCCCGTTGATCGGCCCGACCTCGGTCGAAGGCTTGTGGCTGCTGGCCGGCACCTACCGCGACGGCCTGTTCCTGTCGCCGCTGCTGGCCCAGCACATCGCCGACCGGGTCTGCGGCGGCGACGGCCTGTTCGCCGAAACCTTCGCGCCCGAACGCCGGCCGATCCGCCTGTACACGCCGCCATCGGCGCGCGCCGAAGCGCTCAAGCACTATGTGGCGATGGGCGCCGAGCACAGCATCCGGCTGCCGCGGATCGGCTGGCATCAGGCGTTCCCGCGCTTCTACGAGCAGATGCTCGACGGCCTGTACGACGAGCTGGGCGAAGACGAATACGTGCTGGCGCCGGAGCTGCTGGCCATCGTCGCCGCCGACCGCAAGCGCATGGTGCCGTTCTTCCGCGACTACTTCGCCCAGGTGCGCCAGGCCTGGGCCTGAGCGGCGGCGCCTACGCGGCGCCGTTCAATCGCGCAGGAACCACGCCGACAGGCTGCGCCGCCACTGCTGGAAATAGACGCTGTCGTGCTCGGGCGCGATGGTCGCCTGCATCGTGTCGATGCGCTGCATCGAGGCATAGCCCAACCGGGCCAGCGCGCCGGCGATCAAGTCCGCGCCCAGCACCACCGAGTAGCCGCAGTCCGGGCGCTGGTTGTAGCGATAGTTGCAGCTGTTGACCAGGTTCGGCACCACCGCGCGCAACCCGGCGACGCCGTCGTCGAGGGTGTCGATCAGGATCGCCTGCGGCCGCAGCTGCGCCATCGCCTCCAGCAGCAGGAACGGATGCGCGGAGTGGTAGAGCACGCCGGCGCAGACGATCGCATCGAAGCTGCCGGGCTGCAGTTCCCACAACGCGTGGTGCATGTCGCCGGCGACGATGCGCAGATCGTCGCCGAAGCGCTCGCGCAGGCGTTGCACGCAGCGCGGGTTGTGCTCCAGCGCGGTCACCTGCGCGGCGTGCACGAGCAACGACTGGGTCAGGCCGCCGGTGTGCGCGCCCAGTTCGAGCACGCGGCGCCCGCGCAGGCGCTGCGCTTGCGCGTCGATCAGCCAGTGCCGCCGCACCGGCGTGGCATGGGTGTGGTCGGCCTGTTCCAGCACCACCTCGAAACGTTGCGCCCACTGCGCCGCGGGCGCGCGGTCGTCGGCGGCGTCGCGGTCGAGCCAGGCGTAATCGACCGCGCCATCGGCGCAGGCCAGCACCATCACCGCGTGCTCGGGCCGTTCGCGCGGGCGCCAGATTTCGCCGGCGCGCGGCGCGTCGTCGGCGCTGGCGCCGCTGCTGTCGGGAATCTGCATCCGCTCCATCGCCGAGCCGCGCAAACCCCGCCGCGCCCTCGCGGGCGCGACGGGTGGCACGTCAGTTGCTCGGCGGCGCCGGCGAGACGTTGTACGGCGGCCACCAACGGCGCTCGTCGGCCGAACCGGTGGTCACTTCCGACTCTTCCAGCGCTTTCTTGTTGCTCAGCAGGTCTTTCAACGTATCCAGGTTGGTTTCATTGCTCATGAACGTTCTCCTGTGGAATGGACGTACTGCTTTGCTGCGATCGTCGCGGCGTCCGTGCCGACGCTTGCTACCGCTCCTTCTGCGCGGCCCTCCCGCGGGCCCGATGGGATGAATCGATTGGGGCCGGCCGGCTCAGGCCGGCGCGGCTTCGACCAGGCGGCTGCCCAGCAACGAATCCAGGCCGCGCAACGCGCGCGCCCGGGCGTCGCCGCCGCCGAGTTTGTCGCCGGCCAGTTCGGCGTAGCCGCGCGCGATCGCCTCCACGCTGCGGCCGTCGCACAGTTCGAACAGCAGCCAGCTTTCCAGGCCGAGCCAATGGATCCGCCCGGACTGCGGCGAAAACACCATCAGGCATTCGGCCTGCGGCACCGGCCGCGAGCGCAGGCCGTCGGCCTTGCGCAAGCTCTGCGTCGCGTTCATGCGGCCTCCCGCGCGTCGGCGAACATCGCCGCGTCGACCGGCGCCAGCGAGCTGCGCAGCCAATGCACCAGCTCGAAACCGCCCGGCGACAGCAGTTGCGACCACTCGCCCTCGAGCATGTCGCCCAAGTAGCGCGCGCGGTCGATCGAGCGTCCGTAGCGGTGCGCGGTGTCGTTGTTGACCACCGACATCGCGTGCGCCCGGCTCACGTAGGCCGCAGGGTCGCCGAAGCGTTCGAAGCAGCGCGGGTCGGCGAGCAAGGCCGCGGCCTTGAACAACGACAGGTGCACATAGACGTGATAGGCGAAGATCGCCCGCACGATCGACCAGCGCACGTTGCGCCACGGCACCTGGATGGTCGCATCCGGCGCCTTGGCCAGCGACACCGAGCGCGCGGCGTCGAACAGCTTCATGTGCAGGCCTTCGTGCAGCAGGCAGCCGGCGATGTCCCAGGGATTGCCGAGCTGCTCGAGCGAGACGAACACGGTCGACGGGGTCAGGTCGCCACCGGCGGCCGACAGTACGATGCCGCCTTCCAGTTGCGCTTCCAGCAACGCGATCGCGCCGACGTGGCGCAGCGCCGCCGGCCCGGCGTTGGGCAGCAGCATCGACAGCAGCGCGATCGAGTCCTGCACCTTCTGGCGCGCGGCCGCGTCCGGGTTCAGCAGCGCGCCGCGGTTGGCCGGGTTGTCGGCGAAGATCTTGTCGAACGCCGCCTGCAGTTGCAGCGCGCAGGGATCTTCGCTGCCGAGGATCGACCACATCCAGTGCGGCTCCTCGGATTGCAGGCTCCAGCGCTGCGCCATGCGCGACTCGCACAATCCCGCCGGCAGCGCGGCCAGGGCCTGCGGCAGCAGTTGCTCCAGGCGGTGCGGCGAGGCCAGTTGCCCGCTTTCCAGCTCGGAAAAAGCGTCCTCGGCGGCCAGGCGCAGCAGCGGGTCGAAGAAGATCCGCCGCAGTTCGGCGTCAGGCAAGGCCTCCAGTTGCGGCTGCAGCGCCGCCACGCCGGGCAAGCGTTCGGAAAACAGTTCCGCGCCGAAGCGATAGCGCGCATAGACCTTGGCCAGGATGCGCCGTGAATCGCCGAAGTTGGGCTGGGTGCTGAGCGCGCGGTCGGCGGCGGCGACCAGTTGGGCGTGCGCGTTCATGCCGCCCTCCCCTGGCCCGCCGCAGCGGCGCGGCCGTCGGCGAGGATCATGCCGCTGGCGACCAGGCTGCCGAGCACCGGCCCGACTTGCTGCCAGGCGCGCTCGGAAGCCACGCCGGTGATGTCGGCGTAGGCCTGGGCCAGGTCGTGTCCGCTGCGGCCGTCGCACAGTTCGAACATCAGCCAGGCGGCGGTGTTGAGCTTGCGGATTTTCGGCTGGGCTGGATCGGCGGCGAACAGGATGCCGCGGTCGCCGACCGGGCGCAGTTGCAGCTGCGGGTTCTTGGCGTAACGCAGCGAATCGGCGTGATCGGCGGCGCGGACATGGGCGGCCTCGCCGTGCGCGGACGGCGCCGCGCGCGGCAGATCGATCAGCGGCGCGATCGCCTCGCACAGCCACTCGACCATGCGCTGCGCGTAAGGCGTCAGATAATGCGACCACTCGCCGCGGAACTGCGCGGCCAGATAGGCCATGCGCTCGTGGCCGCGCGAGAACGGCGCGGCCGATGCGTTGTTGACCACCGACATCGCATGCGGTCGGGTGCCGGCGCGATAGCTTTCCGGCGCGCCGTACACGTCGTGCAACTGCGGGCCGAGCTGCTCGACCGCGGTGCGGAACAGTTGCAGGTGGACATAGGCGTGGAACGCGAACAGGCAGTTCGACACCGAGATCTCGCGGCCCCACGGCAGCCTGACCATGTCCTCGCGCACCACCGCGGCGCTGGTGCGGACCAGGTCGGAGAGCTTGAGGTGCACGGCCTCGTGCATGATGTGCACCGCCGTGTCCCAGGGATTGGCCAGCTCTTCCGGCGCGATGAAGATCATGCACGGGGTCGAATCGCCGCCCGAAGCGGTCAGCATCGGCCCACGCTCGTTGCGCATGTTCGCGAACGCGACCGAATGCAGATGACCGAACACGCTGCGCGCCATCTGCGGCACCAGCGCTTGCAGCAGCGCGCAGGCGCGCTCGAGCTGGGCCACCATCTGCGGCGTCGGCCGTACCAGTTCGGCCTCGCAATGCCCGCCGGGCATGAAGCCCAGGCGCAGCGCTTCGCGCAAAGCGTCGGCGGTGGGTTCGGCCGCGTCGGCCAGGTCCCAGATCCAGATGCGGCGGCCGTCGAGGTCGGGGCCGGCGACGAAGCTGCGCTGCATCGCCGCGGCCGACAGGCTCAGCGGTTGTTCGATCGTCTCCAGGCTGCGTTCCAGACCCCAGGCCAGCAGGCCGGTCTGATGGATCGGCGCGATCCCGGTTTCCATGCGCTCGATCGCCGCTTCCAGTTCCGCGCGCACCAGCACGTCGCCGAACGTTTTGTCCGCGGCCGGTTGCGTCAACGCCTCCACCGCCGGCAGCAGCGCGCGCAATCGCGCGTCTTCGCGCGCCAGCATCGTCAGCGCGAATTTGTAGCGTTCGATGTTGAGCCGGACGATCTGTTGCGAATCGCCGAACTCGTCGTGGGCCTGCAGGCGCGCGTCGACTTGCTGGATCAGATCTCTCATGGAAGACCTACCTCGCTGGTGGCAACGTTGCGTTGTCGTGTCCCGCGCGCGGCGACAGCTCAGCGACAGGTTCGCTGCGCGCGTCCGTGCGCGGACGGACGGCAAGCAGGCTTATAGCAAGAAGGCGTCATGCGCTTTTGTGCATGCGCATCGCAAAGCGACAAGGTTTTTTTCTGTATGCGACCCACGCGGCATCGCGCGAACGCACAACGTCGCAATGCGCACGGACAAATCGCAAAGCGCGTCGCAGAACCGCGACAGCGTCGCGGCGAACGCGGCGGACCGAGCCGGCGACGCGGCCGACCGGGCAAACCAAAGCGCGCGATGCGTTGCGCAGCGGGCGTTTCGCGGTCTGCGCCCGATGTTCGCGAGTTGCCGAATGCAGCGCGCGAGCGAGCACGACGTTGCACCGCAGCACGCGTTTGCGGCGATCAAGCGGCGCGTACGCGCGGCACGTGCGCCGCGTCAGGCGACGCAAACCTGCGTCGCGGCGCCGAAGACGGCGGCGCCATCGCGCCGCCCTGCCCGACCGTCGCGGCCGGGACAGGCCCTTACTCGAAGCTGCCGATCGAGTCGTGGGCGAGATTGTCGAAGCGGGTGTACTCGCCGAAGAACTTGAGCTTGAGCGAGCCGGTCGGGCCGGAACGCTGCTTGCCGATGATGACCTCCGCCAGGCCTTTGTCCGGCGAGGTTTCCTTGTTGTAGTAGTCGTCGCGGTAAATGAAGATGATGATGTCCGCGTCCTGCTCGATAGCGCCGGATTCGCGCAGGTCGGCCATCACCGGGCGCTTGTCGGCGCGCTGTTCCAGCGAGCGGTTGAGCTGCGACAGCGCGATCACCGGCAGGTTGAGCTCCTTGGCCAGGTGCTTGAGCGAGCGCGAGATCTCCGAGATCTCGGTCGCGCGGTTTTCCTGGTTGCCCGGCACCGACATCAGCTGCAGGTAGTCGATCACGATCAGGCCCAGGTCGTGCTCGCGCTTGAGCCGACGCGACTTGGCGCGCAGCACGTCCGGCGACAGGCCCGGGGTGTCGTCGATGAAGATCTTGACCTCGCGCAACTGGCGGATCGCGCCGGTCACGCGCGCCCAATCCTCGTCCTCGAGCTGGCCCGAGCGCAGCCGTTGCGCGTTGACCCGGCCGACCGAGGAAATCAGGCGCAGCGCGAGCTGGCTGGCCGACATTTCCATCGAGAACACCGCCACCGCTTTCTTGGTGCGGAAGGCGACGTGCTCGGCGATGTTGAGGGCGAAGGTGGTCTTGCCCATCGCCGGACGCGCGGCCAGGATCAGCAGGTCGGTGTTCTGCAGGCCCGCGGTCATTTCGTCGAATTCGGTGTAGCCGGTCGGCAGGCCGGTGACCGCGCCGCCGTTGGCGTAGCGCGTCTGCAGCACGTCGAAGGCTTCCGACAGCGCCTTGGTCACCGGGGTGAAGTCGGTGCGCCCGCGCGCGCCGGCTTCGGCGATGGCGAACACCTGCTGCTCGGCCTTGGACAGGATTTCGCCGCTGTCGCGGCCGTCGGGCTGGAAGCCGTCGTTGACGATCTCGGTGCCGACCTCGATCAGCTTGCGCATCACCGCCTTGTCGCGAACGATTTCGGCGTAGGCGGCGATGTTGGCGGCCGAGGGCGTGGTGGTGGCCAGCTCGATCAGATAGGCGCCGCCGGCGACCTGTTCGCTGAGCCCTTGCGAGTCGAACCACTCGCCCAGGGTCACCGCGTCGAACGGGCGGCTGCGCTCGGCCAGCTCGCGGATCGCGCGGTAGATCAGCTGGTGGTCGCGACGGTAGAAGTCTTCCTCGACCAGTTGGTCGGCGATTCGGTCGTAGGCGTCGGGCGCCAGCATCAGGCCGCCGAGCACGGCCTGCTCGGCCTCGACCGACTGCGGCGGTACGCGCAATTGGTCGATGCGCTGTTCGGCGCGGGTCTCGAAACGTTTTTCGCCGCGGAATCCGGGACGTGAGCTCATCGGGAAGGCGATCCTGGTCGATGCGGCCGGCGGGCGGCCGTGGTGCGGCGCGGACCGGGACTTCGCCCGGGGGCTCATCCTAGCGGCCGCGGCCCGCGAGGCGTTGCAGACAAAACGGTGGACAGGCTGTGGACAACAGGTGGGTCGTTGTATGCGCCTGCGGCGTCGCAGCGGTTGAGAACCGGGCCGACGTCGGCGAACGGCGGCGAAAACCGCCGTAACGCGCGGCATCGGCGCTATGTCGCGGTATGCCCTGGCGCCGGCCGAGCGCACCCAGCCTGCGCCCAAACGAAAGGCGCCTCACGGCGCCTGTCGTTGAGCCGCGATCTGCGCTAGCGCGGATCGCGGCGATGGCAAACGCCGTCGTGGATCAGGCGGCTTCGCCGACCACGATGACCTTGACCGTGGTTTCGACGTCGGCGTGCAGGTGCAGCAGCACGTCGTATTCGCCGGTGCGGCGGATCGGGCCTTCGCCCATGATCACTTCCGACTTGCCGACCTCATAGCCGGCCTTGGTCAGCGCCTCGGCGATGTCGCGCGGGGTCACCGAGCCGTACAGCTTGCCTTCGGTGGCGGCGTTGGCGGTGATGGTCACCTCCACGCCTTCCAGCTTGGCCTTGCGGCCTTCGGCGCCGTCGAGCAGCGACAGGGCCTTGGCTTCGTAATCGGCGCGGCGGGTTTCGAACTCGGCCAGGTTGGCGGCGGTGGCCGGCACGGCCTTGCCCTGCGGAACCAGGTAGTTGCGGCCGTAGCCCGGCTTCACGTTGACCTTGTCGCCGAGGTTGCCGAGGTTGGTGACTTTCTGCAGCAGGATCAGTTGCATGGGATTGCTCCGTATTCGTTAGCGGGCCTGTAGGCCCGCAGCAGGATTCGCTGTCCGAAGAGCTGGAATCGGGATGCGCTTGAAGGCGAGGGTCGGATCGCGAAGGACTTCGCGGCTACGGCCCTCACCCCTGCCCTCTCCCGCTTGCGGGAGAGGGGGACAAGGAGTTCGCCCGCGTCGCGGGCGAACCGCTTTGCTCAGGCGTTGTGGTTGTCGGTGTACGGGATCAGGGCCAGGAAACGGGCGCGCTTGACGGCCGTGGCCAGCTGGCGCTGGTACTTCGACTTGGTGCCGGTGACGCGGCTCGGCACGATCTTGCCGGTCTCGGTCAGGTACTGGCGCAGGGTGTTGAGATCCTTGTAATCGATCTCCTTGACGCCCTCGGCGGTGAACTTGCAGAACTTGCGGCGGCGAAAGAACTTGGACATGGGAATGAGTTCCTAGAAGGGATCAGGCGGCTTCGGTGGTGTCTTCGGCGCTGTCGGCGGAGCCGACGGCGCTGTCGCTGTCGTCGTCGCGACGACGGCGCTCACCGCGCTCGGGCTTGTCGCCCTTCTCGTCCTTGAACTTCATGATCAGCGACTGCTCGGTATCGGCTTCGTCGCGCTTCATGACCAGGTGACGCAGGACCGCGTCGTTGAAACGGAAACCGTCGACCAGCTCGTTGAGCACGGTCTGGGTGACTTCAATGTTCAGCAGGACGTAGTGGGCCTTGACCAGGTTCTCGATCGGGTAGGCCAGCTGACGGCGGCCCCAGTCTTCGAGACGGTGGATCTTGCCTTCGCCGGCTTCGATCAGCGACTTGTAGCGCTCGACCATGGCCGGGACCTGCTCGCTCTGGTCCGGGTGGACCAGGAACACGACTTCGTAATGACGCATTGCTGTGATTCCTTGTGGATGAAGGAACGCCGACGGCGTTCCCGTTCAGCCCCCCGCGGCCGTGGTCCGGCCCGATGGAGCAAGGGTCCCGGCACGGCCGGTGGCCGCGTGGGAGCCGGAAAGTATGGCAGCCGGGCCTGGGCAGCGCAAATCCACGCACGGGCCCGGACGCCAGCGGATGCGGGCGCCCCGCCCTGCGGCGGCGCGCCGACCGCCGGACGAGCCGTCGGCGGATCAATCGCAATCTTAGAAATATATCGTAATAGATTGTTTTTAATTATTTTTTAGACTTTTCCGCCGCGATCCAGGCGTCGATGCGCGCTTCCAGCACGCTCAGCGGCACCGAGCCGGTCGCCAGCACCTGGTCGTTGAAATCGCGCAAGTCGAACTTCTCGCCCAGCGCCTGGCGCGAGCGCTCGCGCAGTTCGCTGATCTTGAGCTGGCCGATCTTGTAGGCCAGAGCCTGGCCCGGGGTGCCGATATAGCGGTCGATCTCGTTGACCACGTCCTGCTCGGTCTTGGGCGCGTTGTCCATGAAGTACTTGATCGCGCGCTCGCGGCTCCAGCCCTTGGCGTGCATGCCGGTGTCCACCACCAGCCGCACTGCGCGCCACATGTCGTAGGACAGTTGGCCCATGCGGTCGTAGGGATCGTCGTACAAGCCCATGTCGTAGCCCAGGCGCTCGGCGTACAGGCCCCAGCCTTCGCCGTAGGCGACGAAGTAGCCGGTGCGGCGGAACAGCGGCGCGTCCGGCAGCTCCAGGCCGCGGGCGAACTGGAAGTGGTGGCCGGGCACGGCCTCGTGCAGCGACAGCGGCACCATTTCCCACTTCGGCCGCGATTCGGGCTTGTACAGGTTGACGTAGTAGAAACCCGCGCGGCTGCCGTCGACCGCGCCGGCCAGGTAATAAGCGGTGGTGGTGTCGGGCGCGATGTTGTCCGGGATCGGGCGCACGCCGTAGGGCTGGCGCGGGATGATCTTGGAGATCTTCACCAGCTCCGGATCGATCCGCTTGGCCATGGCCTGGTAGGCCTCGAGCAGTTCGGCCGGGGTCTTGTAGAAGAACTTGGGATCGCTGCGCAGGTAGTGGAAGAACTCGGCCAGCGAGCCCTTGAAGCCGACCTGCGCGCGGATCTTCTCCATCTCGGCGCGGATGCGCGCGACTTCCTTGAGCCCGGTCTGGTGGATCTGCTCGGCGCTCAGGTCGGTGGTGGTGTAGTAGCTGGCGAGGAAGTCGTAATACGCCTTGCCGTCGGGCAGGTCGCTGACGGCGATGCCGGCGCGGGCCTTGGGCAGGTAGTCGCGCTGGAAGAACTCGCCGAATGCGCGGTAGGCCGGGACCACGGTCTGGGCGATGACCCGCTTGGCCTCGTCCTGCAACTGCGCGCGCTCGGCCGCCGGGACGCTGTCGGGGAAGCGCGCGAACGGCTTGTAGAACGGGCTGCGGGTCGGATCGTCGACGACCTGCTTGGCGATCTGCGCCGGCACCCGCTCCATCAGCACCCGCGGCGGGGTCAGCCCGGCGGCTACGCCTTCGCGCATCAAGGCCTGGTTCTGCTCGATCATCGAAGGCACCGCGCGCAGCCGCGCCAGCCAGTCGCGGTAGTCCTTGGCGCTGTCGAACGCCAGTCCCTCGACGATGCCGTCGGCGGTCTGCACCCCGCCCTGCTGGCTCAGCGGCATCAGGTATTCGCGGAAACGCTGGCGCTGCACCGAGCGCTCCAGGCCCCAGGCGAAGGTGTCGTAGTTGAGCTGGTCCTCGGCCGACAGCGCGGCGCGGTCGATCGCGCGCAGCCGCTCCAGCGCGCGCCGGTCGCCGTCGGCGCGGGCCTGGATCGCGGCCAGGCCGACGTCGGTCCAGCGGTCGTTGAAGCGCTTGTCGCCGTTGTAGCTGGCGCCCTCGGGGTTCTCGCGCAGGCCGCGCTCCCATTCCTCATCGAACAGACGGTGCAAAGTCTCGGCCTGGGCCGAGCGCGCGGCGGCGGGCGCGGCGGCCGCGGTTGCGGCGGCGGCGAAGGCGGCCGGCGGCGCGCAGGACAGGCCCGCGGCGATGGCCGCGGCGAGCAGAAGCGGACGGAGCATGGCGGATTCCCCCAGAGGGCAGCGATAAGAACAAGCTAGGGGGTCGAGACTAGACGCCGCGCCGGCACAGGCCGAGTGACGAAAGTTGGTCGCCGCGCCGCCGCTTGCGTCCGGGCCGACGGCGCAAAGCCGGCCCTGGGGCGGCGGCCAGGTCCACGCCGACGACCCACGCGCGCAAACGACGACGCCGGGCAAGCCCGGCGTCGTCGCATGAGGATTCGGCAGTAGCAGCGCCGCAGCGGCGCCGCCGGACTCAGGCCGCGTCGGCCGAGGTGGTGAAGCTCTCGCCGCAGCCGCACTCGGCGGTGGCGTTGGGGTTCTGGAACACGAACATCTCGCCCAGGCCCTGCTTGAGGAAATCGATGCGGGTGCCCTCGACCAGCGGCAGGCTGATCGCGTCGACGAAGATGCGCACGCCGTCCTGTTCGAACACGGTGTCGCCCTCGCGCTGCTCGCGGGCCAGGTCGGCCACGTGCTGCCAGCCCGAGCAACCGGTGCGGGTCACGCCGAAACGCAGGCCCAGCGCGGCCGGGGTCTCGGCCAGGAAATTCTGAACGCGGGCAAGGGCGGCGGGAGCGAGGGTCACGGACATAGCGGTCTCGAAGCGGTAGTTGCGGGGACGGCGGCGCGGCGGCCGCGGGCGTCGGGGCCATGGTACCAGCCTGCCGCGACGCCTCTGCGCTACCGGATATGGCGGCTGGCGGCGCGCATTCAAGCTGCGGTGCGGGCTGCGGCAGGCTGCGGGCAGGTTTGGGCGGCAGCGCCGCGACCGAGCCGTCGGCGCGCCTGCCCGACCCCGCGATCCCGCGCCCGGCCGGCCTCAGCGCCCCGCGGCGGCGGCCGCGCCCTCGCCCGCCGGCCCCGGCGGCGCTAGCAGATAGGTGGCGAAACTGCCCAGCCAGTGCGACCCGGCGTAATGCGCATCCGAGACCGCGCGCAGGCCCAGTTCGCGATGCAGCGCGGCGGCGGCGCGCAGCGCGCCGATCCGGCGGTCGCGCGGCGGCAGGCCGGCGGCGATGGCTTCCAGCATCCAGGCGCGGCTGAGGTTGAGCCCGTCGAGGTGGGCGAGCTTGCCGTCGGCCGGGTCCAGCACCACGCCCGGCGCCAGCCAGTCGGCGCGGGCGCGGCGCGGGATCTGCGGCAGGAAGCGGCCGAGCCAGCGCGCGAATTCGTCCGGCGCCAGCGCCCGCCGCATCAGGTCGGCCTCGGCCAGGCACGGCGACAGGAAGTCCTGGCCGGAGGGCTCGTAGGCCAGCGGGCAGTCGCGGTCGCCGAGGTAGTAGTCGCGGGTGCGCGCCAGCAACGCCTTGCGCAGCGCGCCGTCGCCGCTGACCTGGGTCCAGTCCAGGGCCAGGCCGAAGGCGAACGCGGTCTGGCTGTGCTCGCCGACCCGGATCGGCCGGGTCAGCTTGGGCAGCCAGCGGCCCAGCCGCGCCGCGGCCTCGCGCTCCAGCGGCTCCAGCGCCTGCGCCCAGCGCTGCGCCTGCGGTTCGTCCCAGCCGCGCAGTTGCGCGCCCAGTTGCAGCAGCCAGGCCAGGCCGTAGGGACGTTCGAAGCTGTCGTCGTCGGTGCGGCGCAGGTATGCCAGTTCGCCGGCGAGGTTGGCCGCGCTCAGATGCCGGTCCAGCGCCTGCCGCGCCCGCTGGGCGAAGGGCTCGGCGGGAAAACGCTGGGCCAGCCGCGCCAGCAGCCAATGCCCGTGCACGGCCGAATGCCAGTCGTAGCAGCCGTAGAAGGCCGGATACAGCCGCGACGGCGCGACCGCATCGGCAGCGCTGTCGAGGCGGTGGGCGATCTTGTTGGGATACTCGCGATCCACGCAGGCCAGCGCCAGATCGGCGAAATGCGCGGCGCGCGCCGCGTCCAGCGTCACCGGCTCCAACGCGGCCGGCTCGGCCTGTTTCGGCGTCGCCGCCGGCGCCGCAGCGCCGGCCTGCATCGTCGCCAGCATCAGCCCCAAGGCCGCGCCTAAGCGCCAATGTCCGCCGCGCCGCAATGCTCCCGTCCCGCCCTCGCCCATGCCGCGCCCCCGTCAGCCGTGATCCTTGCCGCAGTCTACGGGCCCACGCCGCGGCGCGCTGCGCCGGAATGATCCGTTATCATCGCCGTCCCTCACATTGCAACGCGTAAGGCGGCACGACATGACGGTGGTAAGCGTCGAACAGGCACTCGCAGGCAAGCTCCCGGCGGGCGGTGAAGTCACGGTCCGCGGCTGGGTGCGCACCCGCCGCGACTCCAAGGCCGGGCTGAGCTTCGTCAATGTCAGCGACGGCTCCTGCTTCGCGCCGATCCAGGTGGTGGCGACCGATGCGCTGGCCAACTACGACAGCGAGGTCAAGCACCTCAGCGCCGGCTGCTCGGTGATCGCCACCGGCACCCTGGTGGCCTCGCAGGGCCAGGGCCAGAGCTTCGAGATCCAGGCGACCAAGCTGGAAGTGGTCGGCTGGGTCGAGGATCCGCTGACCTACCCGATGCAGCCCAAGCAGCACTCGCTGGAATACCTGCGCGAGTTCGCCCACCTGCGCCCGCGCACCAACCTGTTCGGCGCGGTCACCCGCATCCGCCACTGCCTGTCGCAGGCGGTGCACCGTTACTTCCACGAGAACGGCTATTACTGGATCAGCACGCCGATCATCACCACCTCCGACGCCGAAGGCGCCGGGCAGATGTTCCGCGTGTCGACGCTGGACATGGCCAACCTGCCGCGCGGCAAGGACGGCGCGGTCGACTTCTCGCGCGACTTCTTCGGCAAGGAAACCTTCCTGACCGTGTCCGGCCAGCTCAACGTCGAGGGCTATTGCCTGGCGCTGAGCAAGGTCTACACCTTCGGCCCGACCTTCCGCGCCGAGAACAGCAACACCACGCGCCATCTGGCCGAGTTCTGGATGATCGAGCCGGAGATCGCCTTCGCCGACCTGATGGAGAACGCGCAGGTCGCCGAGGACTTCCTCAAATACCTGTTCCGCGCGGTGCTGAACGAGCGCGCCGACGACATGGCCTTCATCGCCGAGCGGGTCCAGCCCGACGCGGTCAAGCGCCTGGAGGCGTTCGTCAACTCGCCGTTCGAGCGCATCGACTACACCGACGCGATCGCGCTGCTGCAGAAGTCGGGCAAAAAGTTCGAGTTCCCGGTCGAATGGGGCCTGGACCTGCAGACCGAGCACGAGCGCTGGCTGACCGAGGAACACGTCGGCCGCCCGGTGGTGGTGCTGAACTATCCCGAGCACTTCAAGGCCTTCTACATGCGCCTCAACGACGACGGCAAGACCGTCGCGGCGATGGACGTGCTGGCCCCGGGCATCGGCGAGATCATCGGCGGCAGCCAGCGCGAGGAGCGCCTGGACGTGCTCGACGCGCGCATGGCCCAGTTCGGCCTGGACCCGGCGCACTACGGCTGGTACCGCGACTTCCGCCGCTACGGCACGGTGCCGCACGCCGGCTTCGGCCTGGGCTTCGAGCGCCTGGTGGTGTACGTGTGCGGGCTGGCCAACATCCGCGACGCCATCGCTTATCCGCGCGCGCCGGGCAGCGCGGAGTTTTGACCGTTTCCGGGCGGACGCGTCCGCCCCCTCCCGTCGTTCCCGCGAAAGCGGGAACCCAGGGCTTCATCCAGGCATGGCGCTGAAGTCTCTGGATCTCCGCCTGCGCGGAGATGACGATCGCGAGGCGGCGCGGCGACCGTTCAACGCCCGCCTCACCGCAACCCAACCAAGAGGCAGCGGATGATCCTGTTCCTGGCCCTGACCTTCGTAGGCATCGCGATCTCCGCCCTGTGCGCGTTCGCGATCTTCTGGCCGCTGGCGCTGGTGCACCTGCGCGACCGCCACCCGGCGCTGCGCGGCGAACTCGGCGAAGCCGCGTTCGTGACGCCGGCGGCGTGGAACTGGCTGCTGCGCCGGCGCTACCGCGCCGCCGCCGACCGCAACCTCGACGGCCTGGCGACGCCGGCGCGGGTTTCGCTGCTGATCACCTTCGCCGCGCTGGCCTGCGCCGGGCTGCTGTGGCTGCTTTCCCTGCTGGTGCCGTAATGACCGACGTATTCGAAAACGAACAATGGTGGCTGGCCACGCTCGGCCGCACCGTGATCTGGGCGCGCCTGCGCGTGCTCGAGGCCGGCACCGCCGAAGTCCTCGACAGCGACGGCAACACCCTGCCCTACGACAGCGACGACACCGCGCGCGCGGCGTTGATGGACGCCGAGTTCGTCCAGTACGACGGCCTGGACGAGGACGACGCGGCCGCGCGCGGCTTCGCCCTGGCCGAGCTGTCGCCGCCGCAGGCCGGCAGCGACGCCGCGCTGGCCGCGCAGATGCTGCAGAAACTGCCGCCGCGGCACTGAGCCGGCCGTGTACCTGCCGCGCGCGTTCAACGAAGCCGACCTCGCCGCGCTCGACCGCCTCGCCGCGGCCGACGATTTCGCTACGCTGATCACCGTGCGCGACGGCGCGCCGGAAGTCAGCCATCTGCCGCTGCTGTACTCGCGCGACGGCGAACGGGTCGAACTGCGCGGCCACTGGGCGCGGCCGAATCCGCAGGCGCGCCACGCCGGCCCGGCGCTGGCGATCCTGCACGGCCCGCACGCCTACGTCTCGCCCGGCTGGTACCTGGACAAAGAACCGGCCGCGCGCGTGCCGACCTGGAACTACGCGGTCGCGCACCTGCACGGCCGCCTGGACACCTTCGACGACGAAGCCTCGCTGGCCGCGCTGGTCGACGAGCTGAGCGTGCGCCACGAAGCGCGCGTCGGCGGCGACTGGCGTTTCGACAGCGAGCGCGACGACTTGCGCCGGCAGTTGCGCGGCATCGTCGGCTTCCGCTTGCAGGTCGAACGCATCGAGCTGAAATTCAAGCTCAGCCAGAACCATCCGCTGGGCAATCGCGAGAGCGTCGCCGCGCAGTTGCAGGCGCAGCCGCGCGAGCACAGCCGCGCGGTCGCCGCGCTGATGCGCGAGCGCATGGCCGCACCCGACGCGCAAGACTGACCGCGGCCCGCGCTGCGGGCCGCCGCACACAGGAGTTAGCGTATGGACCTGAATCTCACCGGCAAGCACGCGCTGGTCTGCGGCGCCTCCGAAGGCATCGGCCGCGCCGCCGCGCGCGAACTGGCGCTGCTGGGCTGCGACGTCACCGTGCTGGCGCGCCGCGCCGATGCGCTGGCCGCGGTCGCCGCCGAACTGCCGCGCCAGGGCGCGCAGGCGCACGGCTGGATCGCCGCCGACGTGTCCGAACACGCCGCGCTGTCGGCGCAGGTGCAGGCCCTGGCCGCCGGCAAGCCGGTGCAGATCCTGGTCAACAACACCGGCGGCCCGCCGGGCGGCCCGGCCCACGCGGCCGAGGACGCGGCCTACCTCGACGCCTTCAACCGCCACCTGCTCGCCAACCACGCCCTGCTGCGCGCGGTGCTGCCGGGCATGCGTGCGGCGCAGTGGGGGCGCGTGGTCAACGTGATCTCGACCTCGGTCAAGGAACCCATCGTTGGCCTGGGCGTGTCCAACACCATCCGCGGCGCGGTGGCGAGCTGGGCCAAGACCTTGTCGCGCGAACTGGGCCGCGACGGCATCACCGTCAACAACGTGCTGCCCGGCTACACCCTCACCGCGCGCATCGAGCAGATCGTCGCCGATCGCGCGCGCAGCAGCGGACAGACGCCCGAGGCGGTGATCGAGGCCATGCGCAAGACCGTGCCGGCCGCGCGCTTCGCCGAGCCCGGCGAGATCGGCGCCTGCATCGCGTTCCTGTGTTCGCCGGCGGCGGGTTACGTCAACGGCGTGAGTCTGGCGGTCGACGGCGGGCGGATGCAGTCGATCTGAGTGCGGTGGCGCTGGCGGGCGGGGTTTGTCGCGGCTGAGCGGAAAGCGTCGGGCCTGAAGGCCCTCCCACACGTTTCCAGGCGCTCTCACACGGTTCCGATCTCTTTGCGCAAGTTTCCGGGCTCGATCACGGGTCTGACCCGGCCTCTCTCGCAAGTTTCCGGGCTCGGTCACGGGCCTCACACTGCACACGGCGCCAGCCGCTCCTTTGTGGGAGGGGCTTCAGCCCCGACGCCTTCGGCTCCGGTCGCTTCGAACCTCACCGCCCCGGGTTGACGGGCTCCGCCTGCGCAAGCGCGGCCACACCGCCGCGCCCCAGGCGCGAGCGCTCGAACCACCACAGCGCCGCGCACAGCGCCAGCCAAGCGGCGAACCAGCGCCATGGCGAACCGCGTTCGCCGGTCTGCGCCGCATCGCTCGCCACGGCCGCCGCCGGCGATTCGGCCGAACCCAGCGCCAGCGCGGCGGTCGCATCGCGCAACTCGCTCGCGCGCAATCCCGGCGCCTCCTCGGCGGCGCGCACGTAGAAGTCCTGGCGGCGCTCGCCTTGTTCGAGCGAATGCCAACCGGCAGCGGTCGGCCAGAAGCCAGCGCACGCCTGCGGCCCCGCGGCCGGATCGAGCAACACATCGACCCGCGCACCGTCGGGCGCGGCGATCTTCGCCTGCGCGCCCGCGCCGCAGACGCGCACGCGCTCGCCCACGCGCGCGGCGCTGCCGATGTCGGCGCGCGCGACCGCGCGCGGCCGCGCCAGCGCCGACAGCGCCCGGCTCCACAGCCGCGCATGCGCGTCCTCGCGCCCGGCCAGCACCAGCCGGAAGCTGTCGCTCAAACCCCACAACGCGATGCGCCCCTGCCCGGCCGAGCGCCACGCGGCGAAGGCCTTGCCGTCGGCGTCCACGCCCAAGGCCTGCAAGGCCGGCGCATCCAAAGCCAAAACGCGCCGGGTCAAGCTCGGCAACGCAGGCGGCGCCTGTTCCTGCGAACGCGGCGCGTCGACGCTGCCCGGGCCCAGCCTGGCGCGCAATGCCGCTTCGTCGAAACGTTCGTTCGGCAGCCGCACCGTGCTGGTGTCGGCGCCCGCACCGGGCTCCAGGCCGAGCTCGCGCAGTTGCGCGCGCACACCCGACGACAAGGGCCCGGTCGCGCGCAGCAGCACGCCCAGGCCGCCGCGTAGCGCGCCGATCAACGCAGCCCGTTGCGCCGGCGCGAGCGCGTCCCAGGCGCGCTCGTCGAGCACGACCGCGTCGAAGCCGGCCAGCGTCGGCGCGTCGATGCGCAGCGGCGCGTCGCCGAGTTGCAGGCCGGCGCCGACCGCGATCTGGGTGTGCAGCTTGAGCCCGGCGTCGCTGGCCCAGCGGCGCAGATACTTGAGCTCCGGCCCCGGCGCGCCAGCCAACAGCAGCACCCGTACCGGCGGCTCGGCTTCTACCGACACCGGCAGCGCCACGCGTTCGATCTCGCGCTGCTGCGCATCCACCGCGCGCAGCACGAAACCGGCGCGGCCGGCGACTCGCGCCACCGCTTCCACGGCGAAGCCCGCGTCGGCGCCGAGCGCTACGCGGTCCACGCGCTGGCCGGCCGGATCGAGCAGTTCCACCGCGCCGCCGCTCGCGCCTTCGATGCGGCCGCGCACGCCGAAGCTCTCGCCTTCGCCGACCCGCGCCGGCGCCCACACAGCGACGATCCCGCGCGGCAACGACGCGGGCGAGAAATCGACTTTGAGACCGCGCACCGCCTCGCGGTCGCGCGGCGCCAGGCCGGCGCCGACGATGCGCAGGCGCTGGCTGTGCGGATAGCGGCGCAGCGCGGTCGCCAGATCCGGCACGCGCTCGCCGGCGATGGCCTGCGGCGCTTCCGGCAGCGCCACGCGCACCTCGCCCGCGGCCTCGCGCCACGCCGCCTCGTCGGCACCGGCGGTGGCGACCAGCAAGGTGCCGGCCTGTTCCGGCAAGCGCGGCGGGAACAGCGCGAAATACAGCAATGCCGCGACCAGCGGCTGCGCCAGCAACAACAGCGCGACGCGCCAGCCGCGCGAACGCGACGACGGCTCGGCGCGGTACTGGCGCAGCGCCGTGCGCGCCATCGCCAACGCAGCGGCGACGCCGAGCACGACCGCGACGGCCATTGCCCAGTTCATCGCGTTCATCGCGCCTCCTGCCGCAAGGCGTCGAAGTAACGACGGTCGCGCGCATCGCCGGCCTCGCGCGCACGCACCGCCGCCGCGGGCGGCTGCAACAGCGGCCACAGCAGGCCGCGCAGGCGCGCGCGGCACTCGCCGCAATCGGGCCGGTCGCGCAGCGCGGCCAGCGCCGCGGCGAACGCGAGCGGATCGGGCACGCGCGCCTGATTCGCGCCGAGCCAACGCTCCAGCGCCGCGTAATCCACCGGCTGCGACGCCGGCGCCTGCAACTCGCGCCACAACTGCGCCGGCAACGGATCGGCCGCGCTCGCCGCCGCCAGCGCATCCTCGCGCCGCGCCAGCCCCGCGCGGTCGCCGCCCAGGCGCCGGCTTTCGTCGATCGGCGGCAGCTCCGGCCCGACCCGCGCCAGATAGATCCGGCTGGCCTGCTGCACCTGCTTGATGAAGCCCAACGCCTTGTACGCGAACGGCAGCGCCTGTTGCGGCTGGCCCTGGCGCAGATGCAGTTCCGACTGCCACATCTGGTCCAGCGCGGACTTCAACAGCGCGCGGGTCTGCGGATCGAGCAAGGTCGCGGCCTCGGCGTGGTCGTGGGTGTGGCCGAATTCCTGCAGCACCGAACCGGATTCGCCGAACACCGGCTTGGCCGCGGCCGGCGCGCCGTGGTCGTGATCGTGCGCGTCGGCGGGCGCTGGCGCATCGGCACGGTCGCCGTGGCGATGCTCGCCTTCATGTCCATCGTGCGCGTGATCGTCGTCGCTGTCGCTGGTCGGCAGCTTGGGCTCGCCCTCGGCCTCCTCGCCGAGGAACTGGCCGTAGCGCAGGCGCAGCAGGCGCTGGTCGACGCCGATGGCATCGGATTTCTTCACGAACGTCTCGCCGTCGAGCTTGCGCCGCTGCGCGAGCAAGGCTTCGGCGTCGATGATGATCTGGCGCTGGCTGCGGAAATACGCCGGCAACACCGTCTTGACCATGCCCTCGATGCCGGTGGCGTCGCTGCCCGGATCGGCCGGCCAACGCAGGATCAGGCTCGGGCTCAGCGCGGTCTGCGGCTGCGGCGCGCGGTTGTCGGACACGCTGAGCTGGACGATCAGGTCGTCGCCGACCGCGAAGCCGAGCGCGGCCAGATCCAGCGCGTGGACGAAGCGCTTGCGGGTCGCATCGCCGCTGCCGCGCAGTTCGACGCTGCGTTCGCGGAAGGTGATCTGCTCGCCGCTGCCTTGCGCCAGCACGATGCGCAGGCGCGCGCCGGCGGCGACGCCGTAGTCGTCGCTGGCCTCGAACGCCAGCGGCCAGCTCTTCTGGCCGCGCGTTAGCAAGGTGAGGCCGCGCTCGGGCTGCAGCACGCGCAGTTGCGGCGGGCGGTCGGGAATCAGGTCGAGGCGGTACAGCCGCCGGCTCTGCGCCTGCGGCGCGCCGGCCGCTTCGATCCGATACAGGCTGGACTTGGCCAACGCGCGCTGCGCGCTCCAGTCCTCGCCTTCGCGCCGCAGCGGCAGGCGTTCGCCGTCGTGGAAGACCAAGGCGGCCTGCGCCGGTTGCGGCTGGAAGCGCAGACGCCAGCGCAGTGTCGCGCCTTCGGGCGCGCGGCCTTCCAGGCTGGGTTCGTCGCGCGCCGGCAAACCGGTGTAGCGCGGCGGTTCGATCCGCAGCGCCTGGGCGACCAGACGCGGCTGGCCCGGCGCGGCGGCGACCGGCGGCGTGGGCGACAATGCGGGTTCGGCCGGCATACGGTTGGCTTGCGGCCACAACACGACCGCCGCAGTCAGCGCCAGCGCGATCGTCGCGCCAGCGGCCAAGGTGCGCCACGACTGCGGCTCGCGCAGATCGCTGTCCGGCCCGGCTTCGATCCGCCGCTGCAATCGCTCGCGCTGCAAACGCTGCAACCCGCGCAGCGAATCGGGTTCGGCGAACAACAGATCGGCGCTGTCGTCCATGTCGGAGCGCAGCGCATTGAGGCGCCGCACCAGCCATTCGCGATCCAGGCGTCGGACACCGCGCCAGACCCGCACCGCGACCGCGGCAATGGCGACCACGACGACGGCGCAAGCCGGGCCGACGCCGAGCCACCTCGCGCTCAAGGCGAACAACGGCACCAGCCACACGCCCCAAACCAGCGCCAAGTGGATCGCGCGGCTGCGGCGCACCTGCGCGTGCCAATGCTGGATTCGCTGCATCGCGGTCATGGCGCAACCCCGCGCCTGGAACGCGTGGCCAACCAACGCTCAAGCAGGAACAAGGCCGCGACCAGCAAGGCCAGCCATACCCGCAGATCCAGCGGCGGCGCGGCGAACGCCGGGCCGCCTGCAACCGGCGCGTAGTCGCGCGCCGCTACCCGCGCCGGTTGCGGCGGCGTGGCAGCGAACAAGTCGCGCAGCCCGGCGGCGAATCCGGGCTGCAACAGCGCCGGCCACTCGCGCGGCTGCACCGGGCCGGCGAAGCGCAGCGCCTGGCCGCGGCCCACGCGCGCGCCAACCACGCGCACCGTGCCGTCCGCATCGCGCCACAGCGGCGCGTCGAAACGCGCTTCGGGCCACTGCGCCTGCGCGTCCAGCAGCACCCGGCCGCCCTGCCCGACCCACTCGCGCACCGCAGCCGGCACCGGGCCGGGCGCCAGCCAGATCAGCGTGCGCGCCTTCGCATCGTAGGCCTGCGCCAGCGGCGCGGCGTCCACCGCCACGGCCGGTTCGTTCCAGGCGCCGACCGCGGCGCGCAGATAGACCGCCGCAGCCGCGCGTTCGGGCGCGTAGCGGATCGGCGGCGGCGCGAGCGCTGTCTCGCGCGGCGTCGTCGCGGCGGCCGCGCTTGCGGAGTCGTCGATGACGCGCCACTGCACCGGCCGCGACAGGCGCAGACGCGCGCCGTCGGCGCCATCGAGCCGCGTCGGCACCGCCACGGTCAAGGCGACGCCGGGCGGCAAGCTCGCGTCCAGTTCGCGCAGCAGGCTGGCGGTGTCGGCCGGCGACGTGGGCGCCGGCCGATCAAGCTCGGGGAAGCCCGGCGCCAGCCAGCGCCGTTCCAGTTCGGCGTCGCCGAACTCCGCCGCTGCGCGCACCGGATCGACGCCCGGCGCGACCGCCAACCACGCGGTGCGCGGCTGCGCGCCGTACAACACCGGCTTGGCCAGCAGCAGCGCCAGCGCCGCCAACAGCAGCAGGCGCAGCAGCAACAGCGGCCATTCGTCGAAGCGCAGGCGGCTGCGCGGGCGCGGCTTCTCGCGCAGCCAGCGCAGCGCGGCGAATACGGTCGGGCGCTGTTCGCTGCGCCGCGCCAGGTGGATCAGCAACGGCAGCGCCAGCGCCGCCAGCGCGGCCAGCGCCATCGGCAGCAGCAGCGCCGCGTTCATGCGTCCCCCGCGGCGTCGCGGTCGCCGAACAGGCGCCGCAGCGGCAGGTCGACTGGCTCATCGAGCACGTGCTCGGCGTGGCGGATGCTGGCCGAGTCCATGCGCGCATCGACCGCGGCGCGCGCGGTGGCGAAGCGTTGGATGAATTCGCGCCGCAATGCGTCGCCGTCGCCGAGCAGTTCCTCGCCGCTCTCCGGATCGCGGAAACGGTGGCCGCCGCGGAACGGGAAATCGCGTTCCTCGGCGGTGAGGATGCGCACGCTGAGCACTTCGCGCCGCGCCGCGGCCAGGCGCTCGGCCACCGCCAGCGCGCCTTCGTCGAGGCCGTCGCCGAGCATCAGCACCAGATCGCCGGCGCCGATGCGCTCCCACAGCGGCCGCAGCAGCGCCGCCTGCGGCCAGGCGCCGCGCGCCTGCAGGCCGTGCAGTTCCAGCAACAGGCGGTCGCGCTGGCGCGGGCCGGTCGCGGGCGGAATCAGGCGCAGGCCGTCCTCGCGCAGGGCGATCAGGCCGAAGCGATCGTTCTGGCGCAGCGCCAGTTCCGCCGTGCAGGCGGCGATGGCCTTGGCTGCGTCCAGGCGCGAATAATCCGGGCGCGCGCCGTCGCGCTGGTCCATCGAGGCGCTGGCGTCGAGCAGCAGCCACGCCGCCAGCGGGCTTTCGCGCTCGGCTTCGCGGACGAAGAAACGGTCCGAGCGCGCATACAGTTTCCAGTCGATCTGGCGCAGTTCGTCGCCGGGCTCATAAGCCCGGTATTGAGCGAACTCCAGCCCGGCGCCGCGCGAGCGGCTGTGGTGCGCGCCGATCCCCTGCGCTCCGACTGCGCGGCGCGAAACGAGACTGAGGCTGCGCAAGCGCGCGCGCACGTCGGCAGGGATCAGATCGCGCACGATCCGCCCTCACCCGTCGCCGCGCCGCCGTCGCCCGCCATCGCGATCACCCCGGAAACGGCACGCCGCGCAGCAGCGCGGCGATCACGTCGTCCGCGCTCTTGCCCTCGGCCTCGGCCGCGAACGACAGCAGCAGGCGATGGCGCATCACCGGCGCGGCCAGCGCGGCCACGTCCTCGCGGGTCGCGGCGAAGCGGCCGTGCAGCAAGGCGCGCGCCTTGGCCGCCAGCACCAGCGACTGGCCGGCGCGCGGGCCGGCGCCCCACTTCACCCACTGCCGCACTTCGCTCAGCGAATCGGCCGCGGGGCGGCTGGAGCGCACCAGGCGCGTCACCCAGCGCAGCACGTCCTCGCCCAGGTGCACCTCGCGCACCCGCGCCTGCAAGGCCAGCACGGCGTCTGCGTCCATCACCTTGGGCACCTGCGCGCTGTGGCTGCCGGTGGTCTGCTGCAGGATGTCGTGCTCTTCCTGCTCGCTCGGATAACCGACGCGGATGTGCAGCAGGAAACGATCCAGCTGCGCCTCCGGCAAGGGATAGGTGCCGGCCTGCTCCAGCGGGTTTTGCGTGGCCAGCACGAAGAACGGCGCCGGCAGCGAATGGGTGGTGCCGGCGTAGCTCACCGTGCGTTCCTGCATCGCTTCCAGCAGCGCCGCCTGGGTCTTGGGCGGGGTGCGGTTGAGCTCGTCGGCCAGCAGCAGGCTGGTGAAGATCGGCCCGGGCTGGAAACGGAAATGGCGATGGCCGGTGCCGTGGTCCTCCTCCAGCAACTCGGTGCCGAGGATGTCGCTGGGCATCAGGTCGGGAGTGAACTGGACCCGGCGGAACTGCAGTTCCAGCGCTTGCCCCAGCGAGCGCACCAGCAAGGTCTTGCCCAGCCCCGGCACGCCTTCGAGCAGGCAATGCCCGCCGGCGAGCAGGCCGATCAGCAACTGCTCCACCACCTCGTCCTGGCCGACGATGGCCTGGGCGATGGCCGCGCGCAGCTCGCCGAGCCGCGCCAGTTGCGCCTGCAGTTCCGCCCCGCCGTTCGTATCGTCGCTGCTCATAACCGCTCCCGAAACCATCCGCTGTGCCGATGAAGAATCACGAGTTCAACGCATACATCACGATGTTGACCCCGAACTTGGTGTTGTCCTCGGCCAGGAAGCGCTTGTTGCGCCAGTCGTAGTCCCATTCGCAGCCGTAGTCCTTGTTGCTGTACAGCAGCCCGAGGCGCCCGTCGATCTCGATGCCCTTGAGGTAATCGTGGACCAGATCGTCGCCCCAGCCGTTGAGTTCGAAACCGGTCGCCGGCGGCCCGTCGAAGACGAAGAAGCTGCGGTAGATCGCATGGTTCTTCGGCAGCTTCTTCAGCGCCTTGGCGCCGAAGATCTTGGCCATCTGCGCCTCGAACGACTTGGCGAACAAGCCGTCGATGTCGTGGTTGCAATCGTCGACGAACACGAACCCGCCGTTGCGCACGTAGCGCTCGAAATTGCGCCGCTCGTCGGGGTTGAACTCGACCAGCTTGTGCCCGGCCAGATAGCAGAACGGCGCCGCCAGCATCTTCGGGTCGGCCAGCGCCAGCACGTGCTCCTTCGGGTCCACGCGCAGGTTGGTGTAGTCGATCAAGGACGTGATCAGGTTGGCCGGCATGCGCTGGTCGACGTCCCAGTCGCCGGAGTCGTACTTGAGCCGGGTGAACCAGAAATCGTAATCGGCCGCGGCGTGCGCCAGCGGCGAACGCGCCAGCCACGCGCCGGCCGCGGCGCCGAGCATCAGCCGCAGGAACTGGGCACGATTCACCGCGCAGCGTCCTTGCGCGCGGCGGCCACTCGCCGGACCGAGGCCGCCATCGCCCGCACCGGCTACAACGCCCGCGCGGTGTTGATGACGTTGACCCCGTCGAAGCGCGCGGTGGCCGCGCCGTGCGAGACCGCCGAGACCTGGCTCGGCTGGCCCTTGCCGTCGAAGAACGAACCGCCGAGGCGGAAATCGCGCTCGTCGCAGATCGCCGAGCACGAGGCCCAGAACTCCGGCGTGCGGATCTGGTAGGCCGCGTCCTCGATCAGGCCGGCGACCTGCCCGTTCTTGATCTCGAAGAACAACTGCCCGCCGAACTGGGCGTTGTAGCGCTGCTGGTCGATCGAATACGAACCGCGGCCGTGGATGTACAGCCCGCGCTCCACGCCCTTGATCATGTCGGCGACGCTGAGTTTGTCCTTGCCCGGCCGCAGCGACACGTTGGGCATGCGCTGGAACTGCACGCTCGACCACGAATCGGCATAGCTGCAGCCGTGCGATTCCTTATGGCCGAGGATATGCGCCTCGTCGCGGGTGGCCTGGTAATCCACCAGCACGCCGTCGCGGACCAGATCCCACTCGCGCGTCTTCACGCCCTCGTCGTCGAAGCCGACCGCGCCGAGGCTGCCGGGCCGGGTCTTGTCGGCGACGAAGTTGACCCGCTCGCTGCCGTACTTGAAGCCGGCCTCGCGCTTGTCGAGCGTGGCGAAGCTGGTGCCGGCGTAGTTGGCTTCGTAGCCGAGCACGCGGTCGAGTTCGAGCGGATGGCCGACGTTTTCGTGGATGGTCAGGAACAGGTTGGTCGGATCAATCACCAGATCGTACTTGCCCGGCTTCACCGACGGCGCCTTGAGCTTGGCGCGGGCGTGGCGCGCGGCGGCGATCGCGTCTTCGATCACGTCGTAGCTGCGGCCGTAGCCGGTCAGCCCGCCCGGCAGGGCGAACTTGCCGGCCGGATCGGCGTCGAGGTATTCGAAGCCCATACCCATCGGCGCCGACAGCCCGTCGCGGGTGCGGAACTTGCCGCTGGCCTTGTCGACCGCGGTCGCGGTCAGCGGCAGCCAGATGCGGTGGATGTCCTGGTCGATGTAGCTGCCGTCGGTGGAAGCGAAATACTTCTGCTCGTTGATCGCGAACAGGTTGGACTGGACGAAGTCGGCGCCGTTCTTGAGCGCGGCGGCGTTGACCGACATCAGCAGGTCGACCTTGTCCTTGACCGGCACCACCAGCGCGTTCTTGCGCACCGGCGTGGCCCAACGCGTTTCGCCCACGCCCTGCACCGGCGCCAGCTCGACCTTGCGCGTTTGCGCGCGCGCATTGGCCTTGGCGATGGCCAAGGCCTGCTTCGTCGCTGCGGCGACCGCGTCGGGCGTCATCTGCGAAGTCGCGGCGAAGCCCCAGGCGCCGTCGCGCAGCACCCGCACGCCGACACCGACCGACTCGGCGTTGACGATGTTGCGCACCTGCGCCTCGCGGGTCAGCACCGATTGGCGCAGGTAACGCCCCACGCGCACGTCGCAATACTGCGCGCCGCCGTCGCGGGCGGCGCCCAGCGCGGTGTCGGCCAGGCGCTTGCGCAGCGCCGGGTCGGCCGGTTCCAGCAAGGCTTCGGCGGCGACGCTGCGGCCGAAGGGAAGCATGAGCCCGGCCAGGCCGAGGCCGGCGGAGCTGAGGAAATCGCGTCGTTGCACGGCGGTGCGGCCTCTTGCGGGTAATGCCTCGGAGCGAAGCGTCGCGGCGGCGCGCCCGTCGCCGGGCGCCGCCGCCGGGGTGCGGTCAGACCGCGTCGGACAAGGAGGTGAAGGTGAAATCGCGCAGCTTCATCGGCGGGATCATCATCACCAGGGTCGACTCGTCGCCGGCCACGCGCACCGGTCGGCCGAGCTCTTCGATGTTGTTGAGCATGATCACCGGCGACTCGTTGAAGCGGAAGTTCTTGACCGGATGCTTGATCTGCCCGTTCTCGATGTAGAAGGTGCCGTCGCGGGTCAGCCCAGTCAGCAGCACGGTCTGCGGATCGACCATGCGGATGTACCAGGTGCGGGTGACCAGGATGCCCTTCTGGGTGCTCTTGACCAGCTCGGCGGTGGTCTTGTCGCCGCCGGCCATGATCAGGTTGCCCGGCGCGCCGACCGCGCGCTTGCCCTGCTTTTGCGCCCAGTAACGCGAGTAGTTCAGCGCGACCACCTTGCCGTTCTCGACGATCGGCATCTTCTCGCGCGGCAGGCCCTCGACGTCCCACGGCATCACCGGCGCGCGCGGGTCCCACGGATCGGCGACGAAGTTCACCCGCGGGTCGTAGACCTGCTCGCCGAGCTTGTTGCCGCCGCCCTTCTTGGACAGGAAGCTGCGGCCTTCGTCGGCCTGGCGCGCGTCGAAGAAATTCATCATGAACGAGATCAGCCCGGCGGCCGCGTGCGGCTCCAGGATCACCGTGTACTTGCCCGGCTCCAGCGCCTTGGCCTCGGCCGATTCGGTGGCCTTGCGCATGGCGATGCGGATGTCGGACTCGGCCTTGAACGCGTCGGCGTCGGTCAGGTCGCGCCCGACCCAGCCCGAACCGCGGCCGTCGTCGGTGCGCACGGTGCAGGTGTAGTTGAAGCTGGTCGCGCTCTGGTAGCCGAAGTTGCCCTTGCTGTTGGCGAAGGCGACGAAGCTCTGGCCGTCTTCGAGGAAGCCGGCCGCGGTCAGCTTGGCCTCGCGGCACGGCCCGATCGAATCGGCGGCGACCTTGGCCCGGAATTCCGGGTCGATCGCCGCGGTCGAGGCGGCGAAGGTCGGGCTGGGCTTGTAGCTCTGCTTGTCGATGATCGGCATGAACTCAGGGTTTTCCGGGGCCAGCCGGGCCAGGTCTTCGGCGCGGCGCACCACGCGCTCGAGCGCGGCGTCGTCGAACTCGTTGATGGTGGCCACGCCCACGCGCTTGCCGAACGACACCTGCACCGACAGGCTGACGTCGCTGACCACGCCACTGGTGGAGATGTTGTTGAGGGCGAAACGGATGTTGCCTTCGATCGCGCCGGTCAGGCGCGCGCTGGTCTCGTCGGCCTTCGACAGCGCCACGACCTTGTCCAAAATCGCCTTGGACTGGGCTTCGGTGAAGATGCTCATAGTAGTCTCCTGCCCCGGTCAGCCGAGCTTGCGGGCGGTGTTGATGACGTTGACGCCGTTGAACCGCGCCGTGCTGGAACCGTGCGAAACCGCCGAGACCTGCCCCGGCTGGCCCTTGCCGTCGAAGAACGAGCCGCCCAGGCGGTAGTCCTTGTCGTCGCAGATCGCCGCGCAAGAGTTCCAGAACTCCGGCGTGCGGATCTGATAGGCCACGTCCTCGAGCATGCCGGTGACCTTGCCGTTCTTGATCTCGTAGAACACCTGGCCGCCGAACTGGGCGTTGTAGCGCTGCTGGTCGATCGAGAACGAACCGTCGCCGACGATGTAGATGCCGTTCTCCACGTCCTTGACCAGGTCGGCGACGCTGAGCTTGTCCTTGCCCGGCGCCAGCGACACGTTGGCCATGCGCTGGAACTGCACGCTCGACCACGAATCGGCGTAGCAGCAGCCGTCGGACTCGGTCTTGCCGAGGATGTGGGCCTGGTCGCGGATGGTCTGGTAATCCACCAGCACGCCGTTCTTGATCAGATCCCAGCGCTTGGTCTTGACGCCTTCGTCGTCGTAGCCGACCGCGCCGAGGCTGCCGACCTGGGTCTTGTCGGCGAACACGTTGACCCGGTCGCTGCCGTACTTGAAGCCGTTCTCGCGCTTGTCCAGGGTGGCGAAGCTGGTGCCGGCGTAGTTGGCCTCGTAGCCGAGCACGCGGTCGAGTTCGAGCGGGTGGCCGATGGATTCGTGGATGGTGAGCCAGGTGTGCGAGGGATCGAGCACCAGGTCGTACTTGCCCGGCTTGACCGAAGTCGCGGTGAGCTTTTGCTGCGCGTGCTTGGCCGCGGCGACCGCGTCCTCGCGCATGTCGTAGGAATCGCCGTAGACGGTCACCCCGCACGGCAGCACGGTCTTGCCGCTGGCGGCGCCGTCGAGATATTCGTAGCCCAGGCCGCGCGGCGAGGACAGGCCCTGGCGGGTGCGGAACTTGCCGCTGGCCTTGTCGATGGCGGTGACCGTCATCGGCGCCCAGATCCGGTGCACGTCCTGGTCGATGTAGCTGCCGTCGGTGGAGGCGAAATACTTCTGTTCGTTGACCAGGAACAGCATCGAATTGACGAAGCTGGCGCCGGCGCCGATGGCCGCGGCGTTGACGCCCAGCAGCAGTTCGGCCTTGTCCTTCAGCGGCACTTCCATCGAGTTCTTGCGGATCGGGGTCTTCCAGCTGACCTCGCCCACGCCGGGCGTCTTGGCCAGCTGCACCTTGGCGGTGATGATGCGGGCGTTGGCGCGGGCGATCGCCGCGGCCTGCTGCGCGGCCTTGGCCGCGCCGTCGGTGCCGAGCTGGTTGGTCGCGGCGAAGCCCCAGGCCCCGTCCACCAGCACGCGCACGCCGATGCCGGTGGATTCGGAGTTGACCACGTTCTGGACCTTGTTCTCGCGGGTGACCACGAACTGGCGCAGATAACGGCCGATGCGCACATCGCAATAGCTCGCGCCCGCGGCGCGCGCGGCGGTCAGGGCCGCATCGGCCCAGGCCTTCTTCTTGGCCACATCCAGCGGCGCCAACAGATCTTCGGCGGCGATGACATTGCCGAAGGGAATCATGAGCCCGGCGATGCCCAGCCCCGACATGCTGAGGAAATTGCGTCTGTCCACGTGATCGTCCCGCCCTGAATGGCCCCGGGCATGCGCGCCGCCGTGCGCCGAGGCATGAGTGAATGAACCCCGCCGGAATGTGCGCAGCGTCGAAGTAATGCGTCAAGTGCGCAAAGCCCGTCCCGGCGCGCGGCGGCGCGCGGTTTTCTCCGGATTTCGCCGAACGTGCAGGCGATTTCGCGGGTTCTGGGCTGCGCGCATGACTAATGACCTAGACGCAAACGGCGTGGGCAGACTCGGCAAACTCGGTGGGGCGAGGCGGTGTCGCTGCGGAGCGGAAGGCGTCGGGACTGAAGTCCCTCCCACAAGAGGTCTCTCGCGCACTAAGTGCCGGCAGAGCGCTCTTGTGGGAGGGACTTCAGTCCCGACGCTTTCCGCTCCGATCCGACTCCACTTCCCAGACTCCCCACCGGTTCTGCGAAACCCGGCCCAACCCCGCCCGGCCTTGCTATGGGCGCCGCCGGGCCCACACGTTAAGCTTGCGCCATGCACAGATTCCGGCACTGGATCGACGGGGCGCCGCGCGATGCGGCCGACGGCCGCTGGCTCGAGGTGTTCGATCCCGCCAATGCGCAAGCGTATGCGCAGGTGGCCGCCGGCGGCGCAGCCGAGGTCGAGGCGGCGGTCGCGGCGGCGCAGGCCGCGTTCCCGGCCTGGTCGGCGCTGGCGCACAGCGAGCGAGCGCAGTGGCTGGAGCGCCTGGCCGCGGCGCTGGAAGCGCGCAACGACGAGTTCGCCCGCACCGAATCGCGCGACGGCGGCAAGCCGATCCGGCTGGCGCGCGAGGCCGAAATCCCGCGCGCGGTGTCGAACCTGCGCTTCTACGCCCAGGCCGCGACCCAGTTCGCCAGCGAATCCCACCACGGCCAGGCCGGGCTCAACTACACCCTGCGCCAGCCGCTGGGCCCGGTCGCGGCGATTTCGCCGTGGAACCTGCCGCTGTACCTGTTCACCTGGAAGATCGCGCCGGCGCTGGCGGCCGGCAACACCGTGGTGGCGAAACCCTCGGAGGTGACTCCGGCTACAGCGAGCATGTTGGGCGAGCTCTGCGCCGAAATTGGCTTTCCGCCGGGTGTGCTCAATATCGTCCACGGCCTGGGGGCCGAAGTCGGCGCACCGCTGGTCGCGCACCCGGCGATCCGCGCGGTCTCGTTCACCGGCAGCACCGCAGTCGGGCGCGGCATCGCCGCGGCCTGCGCGCCGCTGCTGCGCAAGGTCTCGCTGGAACTGGGCGGCAAGAACCCGACCCTGATCTTCGCCGACAGCGACTGGCGCGCGAACCTCGACGTGCTGGTGCGTTCGGCGTTCCAGAATTCCGGGCAGATCTGCCTGTGCGGCTCGCGCATCCTGATCGAGCGCTCGATCTACGCCGAGGTGCGCGACGCTTTGGTCGAACGCGCGCAGGCGCTGCGCGTCGGCGAGCCCGGCGAGGAAACCACCGCGCTCGGCCCGCTGGTGTCGCAGGCGCACTTCGACAAGGTCACCGCCGCGCTGGAGGGCGCCCGCGCCGAAGGCGGCCGGGTGCTGTGCGGCGGCGCCGCGCTGGAACGGCCCGGCTGGTACGTCGCGCCGACCCTGATCGAAGGCCTGGGGCCGGAAACCGCGAGCAATCGCGAGGAAATCTTCGGCCCCGTCGCCACCTTGCAACCGTTCGACGACGACACCCACGCCCTGGCCCTGGCCAACGCCAGCGACTACGGCCTGTGCGCCAGCCTGTGGACGCGCGACCTCGCCCGCGCCCATCGCCTGGCCGCGCGCCTCAACGTCGGCATGGTCTGGATCAACACCTGGCTGCAACGCGACCTGCGCACGCCGTTCGGCGGCGCCGGCGCGTCGGGCCTCGGCCGCGAAGGCGGCGTCGAGGCCCTGCGTTTCTTCACCGAGGCCAAGAACGTCGGCCTCCATCTCGGATGATCTGCATGACTTCGCACCGCCCCTCGCCCGCCGCTTTCGCCGTCGCTGCGGAGGATCGCGCATGAACCCGCTGGACGATCTGCTCGAACGCAATCGCGAGTGGTCCGAGCGCATCAACGCCGAAGACCCGGACTTCTTCGCCCGCCTGTCCAAGCAGCAGGCGCCCGAATACCTGTGGATCGGCTGCTCCGACTCGCGCGTGCCGGCCAACCAGATCATCGACATGGCCCCGGGCGAGGTGTTCGTCCACCGCAACATCGCCAACGTGGTGGTGCATACCGACCTCAACTGCCTGTCGGTGATCCAGTACGCGGTCGACGTGCTCAAGGTCAAGCACATCATCGTGGTCGGCCACTACGGCTGCGGCGGCGTGCACGCGGCCCTGCACGGCACCCGCGTCGGCCTGGCCGACAACTGGCTGCGCCACGTCAGCGACGTCGCCGACAAGCACGCGACCTGCATGGCCCACGCCGACGAGAGCGAACGCCACGACCGCCTGTGCGAGCTCAACGCGATCGAGCAGGTGCAGAACGTGTGCATGACCACGATCGTGCGCGACGCCTGGACCCGCAATCAGCCGCTGAGCGTGCACGGCTGGGTCTACAGCCTGCGCAACGGCCGCGTCCACGACACCGGCATGAACGTGCACTCGGCGCAGACCCTGCAGCCGGCCTACGAGCGCGCGATCGCGCGCGTGCACGCCACCCACGGCGGTTCGCCGCGATGAGCGAGGCGATCCGCACCGGCAACGCGCCCAGGCCGGTCGGGCTGTATCCGCACGCGCGCCGGGTCGGCGACTTGCTGTTCCTGTCCGGGGTCGGCCCGCGCGACGCCGCCAGCAACGCGGTGCCCGGCAACGTCCACGACGCCGACGGCCGCCTGATCGCCTACGACATCGAACTGCAGACCCGCTCGGTATTCGCCAACGTGCGCGCGGTGCTGCAAGCCAGCGGCGCGGGCTGGGACGACCTGATCGACGTCACCGTCTACCTGACCGACATGGCCCGCGACTTTCCCGCCTACAACGCGCTGTGGGCCGAGTATTTCCCCGACATCGAGCGCGCCCCGTGCCGGACCACCCTGGGCATCGTCGCGCTGCCGACGCCGATCGCGATCGAACTCAAATGCGTCGCGCGGCTGCGCGGCGAAGCCACGGAGTAAGGCCATGCTGCCCGCACCGCTGAACCTGCACGCCTGGATCGACGAGCACCGCCACCTGCTCAAGCCGCCGGTCGGCAACAAAACCATCTACGTCGGCGATTTCATCGTCATGGTCGTCGGCGGGCCGAACCAGCGCACCGACTACCACTGGGACGAAGGCCCGGAGTGGTTCTACCAGCTCGAGGGCGAGATGGTGCTGCGCATTCAAGAAGACGGCGCGGTGCGCGACATCCCGATCCGCGCCGGCGAGATCTTCCTGCTGCCCGCGCGCGTGCCGCACTCGCCGCAGCGCATGCCCGACTCGGTCGGCCTGGTGATCGAGCGCAAGCGCCTGGAGCACGAGAACGACGGCCTGATGTGGTTCTGCGAGCGCTGCAACCACAAGCTGTACGAGGAATTCTTCAAGCTGCGCAACATCGAAACCGACTTCCCGCCGGTGTTCGACCGCTTCTACGCCTCGCGCGAACACCGCAGCTGCACCCAGTGCGGCCATCTGAACCCGGCCCCGGCGCGCTACGCGATGCCCGACACCTGAGGCGGCGATGCTCAAGATCGACACCCACGCCCATTACCTGCCGCGCGACTGGCCCGACCTGGCGCGCAAGTTCGGCGACGACCGTTTTCCGGTGATCCACCACACCGACGACGGCCGCCATCGCATTTATAAGGACGGCAAGTTCTTCCGCGAGATTTGGTCCAAGACCTGGGATCCGCAGGAACGCATCGACGACTACGCGCGCTTCGGCGTGCAGGTGCAGGTCATCAGCACCGTGCCGGTGATGTTCAGCTATTGGGCCCGCGCCAATCAGGCGCTGGAGCTGCATCAGGCGCTCAACGACCACATGGCCCAGACCTGCCGCGACTACCCGCGCCATTACGCCGGCATCGGCACGGTGCCGCTGCAGTCGCCGCGGCTGGCGGTGCAGGAGCTGGAGCGCTGCATGGACCAGCTCGGCCTGCAGGGCGTGCAGATCGGCAGCCACATCGGCGAGTGGAACCTCGACGCGCCGGAGCTGTTCGAGTTCTTCCAGGCCGCCAGCGAACTCGGCGCGGCGATCCTGGTGCATCCCTGGGACATGATGGGAACCCCGAGCATGCCCAAGTACTGGCTGCCGTGGCTGGTCGGCATGCCCGCCGAGCAATCGCGCGCGGCCTGCTGCCTGGTGTTCGGCGGCGTGCTGGAGCGCTTGCCGAAGCTGAAGATCTGCATGGCCCACGGCGGCGGCAGCTTCCCCTACACCATCGGCCGGATCGAGCACGGCTTCAACATGCGTCCGGACCTGGTCGCCACCGACAACCCGCGCAATCCGCGCGATTACCTCTCGCGCCTGTATTTCGATTCGTGGGTCGCCGATCCGCGCGCGCTGCGCTATCTGCTCGACACCTGCGGCGTGTCGCGGGTGATGCTGGGCACCGACTATCCGTTCCCGCTCGGCGAGCAGACGCCCGGCGCCGGCATCGCCTCGCTGGAGCTGCCCGAGGCCGAGCAGGCGCGGCTGTACCACGGCACCGCGCTGGAATGGCTGGGCCTGCCGCTGTCGCGCTTCGCATGAGCGCGCGCGCATGAGCCCGGCCACGCTGCACGCGCCGCCGCCGCTGGATCCGCAGGACCTGCTCGCCAGCCTGCGCGACTGGGCCGAGCGTATCGCCGACGACGGCGGCAAGGCCATCGACGACTACCTCGACCAGCGCGACCGCGAGCCCTTCGACGGCCAGTGGATCCGCGCCGATGCCGCGCTGCAAAGCCACAAGCAGCGCCTGGATGCGCAGCGGGTCCAGCGTGCGCAGGCCGAGTCCGCGCAACTGCGGCAGGCGGTGTTCGTCGCGGCGATGCAGGCCAGCGGCCACGCCGAACTGGCCGCGTACCTCGCCGACGATGCCGCATTGATCTACGAGAATCAGGCGCTGAGCCTGTGTTCGGATTGGATCGAGGCGCTGCACCGACGTTATCGGTTCGCGTCCGACGAATCGCTCGACCCATCGACTGCCTCGCAGGATTGAATCCGCGATGTCCGGCTCGCCCGCCTGTCTTTCATCCATCGCCTCGTCTTTCGCCGGAACGCCATGACCGAACCGCATACCCCCGCCCACGCCGCCGCGCTCGATGCGGCCGATCCGCTGCCCACGCTGCGCGGCGAGTTCCTGATTCCGCGCCACGGCGATCATGAGCAAGCCTATTTCGTCGGCAACTCGCTCGGCCTGCAGCCGCGCGGCGCGCGCGCGCACGTCGACGAAGTCATGGACAAGTGGGCGATGGAAGCGGTGGAAGGCCATTTCACCGGGCAGGCGCAGTGGATGCCTTACCACGAGCTGGTGCGCGAGCCGCTGGCGCGTCTGGTCGGCGCGTTGCCTAGCGAAGTGGTGGCGATGAATTCGCTGACCGCCAACCTGCACTTCATGCTGGTCAGCTTCTACCGGCCCACGCGCGAGCGTCCGGCGATCCTGATGGAGGCCGGCGCGTTCCCGTCCGATCGCTACGCGCTGGCTTCGCAAGTCGGCTTCCACGGCTTCGATCCGGACGTGGACCTGATCGAACTGCAGCCCGACGGCCCCGGCGGCCTGTTCTCGATGGAAAGCATCGAACGCGCCATCGCCGAACACGGCCCGCGCCTGGCGCTGGTGCTGTGGCCGGGCGTGCAGTACCGCACCGGCCAGGCCTTCGACCTCGCGCGCATCGCCGCGCTCGCCCACGCGCAGGGCGCGCTGTGCGGCTTCGACCTCGCCCACGGCGCCGGCAACCTGGAGCTCAATCTGCACGATAGCGGCGCCGACTTCGCGGTGTGGTGCCACTACAAATACCTCAACGCCGGCCCCGGCGCGGTCGCCGGCTGCTTCGTCCACGAACGCCACGCGCGCAGCGATCGCCCGCGCTTCGCCGGCTGGTGGGGCCACGAATCGACGACCCGCTTCCGCATGGGCCCCGAGTTCGTGCCGACGCCGGGCGCCGAGGGCTGGCAGCTCAGCAACCCGCCGATCCTCGGGCTGGCGCCGCTGCGCGCCTCGCTCGACTTGTTCGACCGGGTCGGCATGCGCGCGCTGCGCGAGAAATCGCTGCGCCTGACCGGTTACCTGGAATCGCTGATCCGCGCGCGCCTGGGCGAAACACTGGACATCCTCACCCCCATCGACCCGGCCCAGCGCGGCTGCCAGTTGTCGCTGCGGGTGATCGGCGGCCGCGGCCTCAACGGCCGCGCCGCCGGCCGCGACTTGTTCGACGACCTGGCCCGCCGCGGCGTGCTCGGCGACTGGCGCGAGCCGGACGTGATCCGGATTTCGCCGGCGCCGCTGTACAACACGCATGGCGATATCGTGCGGTTCGTCGCGGCCGTGGAGGCCTGGCGCGACGGCTGAGACTTGCGAGCGCGGATGAGCCTCCGCGATCCTCTCCTACCGTCATTCCCGCGAAGGCGGGAATCCAGAGAGAGGCCGTAGTGACCCGATCTCCCGCTGTGTACCTGCTTGCCAGCGCAAAACGCGGCACCCTGTACATCGGCGTGAGCTCGAACCTGATCCAACGCATATGGCAACATCGCGAACACCTGAACGAAGGATTCACCGAGCGGTACGACGTAACCAGGTTGGTGTGGTACGAGCTCCACGAAACCATGGAAAGCGCTATCGCTCACGAGAAACGCCTGAAGAAGTGGAAACGCGAGTGGAAGATCGATTTGATCGAGCAAACCAATCCGGACTGGCGGGATTTATGGCAAGACATCGTCAGTACCGGCTGAAGTCTCTAGATTCCCGCGTTCGCGGGAATGACGGCTTGGGGGCTTTCGGCTCTCCAGGTTTTTCGCGGCAAACCGCAGGACATACGATTTGAACGCCACCGCCCCGCAACACATCACCCTCATCGGCGCCGGCCTCGCCGGCGCCCTGCTCGCCACCCTGCTCGCCCGCGCCGGCTGGCAGGTGGACGTGTACGAGAAGCGCGGCGATCCGCGCCTGAAGGGCTACCAGGGCGGGCGTTCGATCAATCTCGCCCTGGCCGAGCGCGGCCGCCACGCGCTGCGCCTGGCCGGCGCCGACCAGGCGGTGATGGCGCAGGCGGTGATGATGCGCGGGCGCATGGTCCACTTCCTCGATGGCCGCACCGACCTGCAACGCTACGGCCGCGACGACAGCGAGGTGATCTGGTCGGTGCACCGCGGCGAGCTCAACCTGATCCTGCTGCAGATCGCGCAGGAAGCCGGCGCCCACCTGCATTTCCATCGCGGCCTGTCCGGCGTGGATTTCGACGCGCGCATCGCCCGTTTCCACGACGACCGCGACGGCAGCGAGCACGAGGTCGCGTTCGACAGCCTGGTCGGCGCCGACGGCGCCGGCTCGGCGCTGCGCGCAGCGATGGGCCAGGTCACCGACCTGGGCGAGCGCACCGAATTCCTCGGCCACTCCTACAAGGAACTGGAAATCCCGCCCGCGCCCGACGGCGGCTTCAGCATCGAGCCCAACGCCCTGCACATCTGGCCGCGCGGGCGCTATATGTGCATCGCCCTGCCCAACGACGAGCGCACCTTCACCGTCACCTTGTTCCTGCCCAACCAGGGCGATCCCAGCTTCGAGACCGTGCGCGACGGCGCCGAGGCGCGCGCGTTGTTCCAGCGCGATTTCGCCGATGCGCTGGCGCTGATCCCCGAGCTGGAGCGCGACTTCGAGCGCAATCCCGCCGGCTTGCTGGCGACGCTGTACCTGGAGCGCTGGCACCTGGACGACCGCGCCGTGCTGCTCGGCGACGCCGCGCACGCGATGGTGCCGTTCCACGGCCAGGGCATGAACTGCGCGTTCGAGGACTGCGTGGCCCTGGCCGAGCGCCTGCTCGCCGGCGGCGACCGCGCGCAGGCGTTCGCCGCGTTCCAGCGCCAGCGCCTGCCCAGCGCGCGCGCGATCCAGGCGATGGCGCTGGAGAACTACCTGGAAATGCGCGACCGCGTCGACGACGACGATTACCTGCTGCAGCGCGCGCTGGAGCGCGAGCTGGCCCAGCGCCATCCCGAGCGCTTCATGCCGCGCTACGCGATGGTGACCTTCCACCGCATGCCCTACGAGGTCGCGTTCGAGCGCGGCCAGCGCCAGCGCGAGCTGCTGGTCGAGCTGACCCGCGGCCACGATTCGCTCGACAGCCTGGACTGGGACGCGGTCGACGCCGTGGTGCGCGAGCGCCTGGGCCCGCTGCCGGCGGACGCCTGACATGCCGGCCAGCTTCCTGTTCTACGACCTGGAGACCTTCGGCGCCGATCCGCGCACCAGCCGCATCGCCCAGTTCGCGGCGATGCGCACCGACGCCGAGCTCAACGAGGTCGAGGCGCCGATCAGCGTCTTCGTCAAACCCGCCGACGACCTGCTGCCTTCGCCGATCGCGACCTCGATCACCGGCATCGCCCCGCAGGACGCGCTGCGCGACGGCGTCAACGAGGCCGAGATCTTCGCCCTGATCTTCGAGGAAATGGCCCGGCCGGAGACCTGCACCGCCGGTTACAACTCGCTGCGTTTCGACGACGAGTTCGTCCGCTACGGCCTGTTCCGCAATTTCTACGACGCCTACGAGCGCGAATGGCGCAACGGCAACTCGCGCTGGGACCTGCTCGACGTGCTGCGCCTGGCGCGCGCGCTGCGCCCCGACGGGCTGGAATGGCCGCAGCGCGAAGACGGCTTCACCTCGTTCAAGCTCGAACACCTGGCCACCGCCAACGAGGTGCGCGTCGGCGATGCGCACGAGGCGCTGTCGGACGTGCGCGCGCTGATCGGCATCGCGCGCAAGCTCAAGCACGCGCAGCCGCGGCTATGGGAGTACGCCTTGCGCCTGCGCGACAAGCGCTTCGCCGCGAGCCTGCTCGACCCGATCGCGATGCAGCCGGCGCTGCATGTGTCCTCGCGCTACCCGGCCTCGCGCCTGTGCGCGGCGCCGGTAATTCCGCTGGCGCGGCATCCGCGCATCGACAGCCGCATCGTCGTGTTCGACCTGGAACAGGATCCGCAGGCGCTGCTGAGCCTGAACCCGGAGGAGATCGCCGACCGTCTGTACACGCCGACCGCCGACCTGCCCGAGGGCGAGGAACGCGTCGCGCTGAAGGAAGTGCACCTCAACCGTTGCCCCGCGCTGACCGCCTGGAATCATCTGCGCCCGGACGATTTCGAACGCCTGAGCATCGACCCGGTGCGCGCCGAGTACCGCGCCGCGCAACTGCGCGAAGCCGGCCCGGACTTGGTCGAGAAGGTGCGCCGGGTCTACGCCGGCGACGCCGCGCGCGCGCCGTCGGACGCGGACGCCTCGCTCTACGACGCCTTCATCGGCGACGGCGACAAGCGCCTGTTCCGCGGCGTGCGCGCCACTGCGCCGGAGGAGCTGGCGCGGGCGGCGTTCGAATTCCGCGACGCGCGCCTGCCCGAACTGCTGTTCCGCTACCGCGCGCGCAACTGGCCGCAGACTCTGAGCGCGGCCGAGCGCGAGCGCTGGGACGACTACCGCCGCCAGCGCCTGGACGGCGAATCCGGCCTGTCCGAATACAGCTTCGCGCGCTTCGCCGAGGAACTGCGGCAAGTGCGCGCAGCCGCCGGCGAGGACGGCGCCAAGCAGGCGCTGCTGGACCGGCTGGAAGACTGGGGCCGCGGCCTGTGGCGCGAGCTGCACGGCTGAGATTCGCCTCGTCTTCGCACCACATCGCGCGCGTGCCTGCACCGCGCGCGCCCGGCCGCGACGCTGACTGAAAGCTGACTCGCGGCGCGCCGCCGCGACTCCATCGCCCGCCCTTCCCTCTCTGGTTGTGTGCACGCACGCAGCGGCCATCGGCCGCGCGCGGCGTCCCGCCACAACGCCGAAGGAGGCGCCCCCGATGAAGATCCGCTCGTTCGATATCCGCCGCGCAACAGCCGCGTCCGCCGCACTCGCCTTGCTGTTGTCCCTCGCCAGCGTCGCGCCCGCGTTCGCCGCGCAAGCGCTGCCCGCGTATTCGCCGCAGCAGTCGCAAGCGCTGCAGGCACAGGGCAAGACCGTGCTGGTCGACGTGTACGCGCCGTGGTGCCCGACCTGCCGCGCGCAGGAACCGGTGCTGGAAAAGCTGCTCAAGGAACCCGAATTCGCCGGCATCGCCGCGTTGCGCCTGGACTGGGACGGCCAGCGCGAACAGGCGCGCGCGCTGGGCGCACCGCGCCAGAGCACATTGCTGTTGTACCGCGGCGGCAAGCGCGTCGGCCTGTCGGTGGCCGAAACCAACGAATCGCGGCTGCGCCTGTTCCTGCGCGGCCAGCTCGGCCGGGCCGCCGACTGATGGACCCGAACGCCACCACCTTGGGCTTGGCCGCGCTGGCCGGGCTGCTCACCACGCTCTCGCCGTGCGTGCTGCCGGTGTTGCCGATGGTCGCCGCCTCGGCCAGCGGCCGCAGCCGCTGGAGCCTGTTCGCGCTGGCGCTGGGCATGGCCGCCTCGTTCACCGTCATCGGCGTCGCCCTCAGCAGCAGCGGCCAGTGGCTGGGCCTGGACGAATACCGCCTGCGCCAGCTCGCCGGCGCGCTGATGCTGGCGATCGGCCTGGTCCTGCTGGTGCCGGCGCTGCAGCGCGGCATGGAGCGGCTGACCGCGGGCCTCGGCCAGGCCGGCGGGCAGGCCTTGCAGCGCATCCGCGGCGACGGCCCGCTGGCGCAGCTCGGCGTCGGCGCGCTGATGGGCGCGGCCTGGAGCCCCTGCGTCGGCCCCACCCTCGGCGCGGCCATCGCCCTGGCCGCGCAAGGCGGCGGCGCGGGCCCGGCGGCGACGGTGATGGCGGTGTTCAGCGCAGCCGCCGTGCTGCCCCTGATCGCAGTCGGCGCGGCCTCGCGCGCGCTGTTGCAGCGCCATCAGGAGCGGCTGCTGCAAGCCGGGCGCTGGGGCCGGAGGTTGATGGGCGCGAGCCTGCTGCTGATCGGCGCGCTGGTGCTCAGCAGCCTCGACAAAGTGCTCGAAGCGTGGCTGCTCGGGCTGACGCCGCAGTGGCTGACCGAGCTGACGACGCGCTTTTGAGCGGCGCTGCGCTTCTGCACGGCTGACGACCCGCGTGGCAGGCCGTCGACCCAAGCTCCGACGCAACTCGCTGGCCTACCTGTAGGAGCGGCGCGAGCCGCGACCGCGACACGGCGCATACGACGCAACCTGCTACCCCGCGGTCGCGACTCGCGTCGCTCCTACAGCGGCTTGCGGCCAGCTTCGCGGACCGTCGACTCAAGCTCCGGCGCAACTCACTGGGCTTCCTGTAGGAGCGGCGCAAATCGCGACCGCGCTACCGCGCTTGCGAGGCAAGCTGCAACCCCGCGGTCGCGACTCGCGTCGCTCCTACAGCGGCTTGCGGCCAGCTTCGCGGGCCGTCGACTCATGCTCCGACGCAACTCGCTGGGCTCCCTGTAGGAGCGGCGCGAGCCGCGACCGCGTCATCTCACTTGCGAGGCAAGCTGGAAGCCCCGCGGTCGCGACTCGCGTCGCTCCTACAACGGCTCGCAGCCTGCAACGGCTGGCGGCTGGCGGCTTGCGGCCGGCTATCTGAACGAGTCATCGACCGCGCGCCGTTTGCCCGACTTGCGCTTTCGTCCGCCGCGAGCGTCCCGGCGCCGACCGCGCCGCGGCGCTTGCGCTACTCTTCGGCCATGGCTACCTACTTTTCCGAAGCCAGCTTCAAGTTCCTGCGCTCGCTGGCGCGCAACAACAATCGCGAGTGGTTCCACGCCCACAAGGCCGCCTACGACGAGCATGTGCGCGGCCCGTTCCTGCGCCTGCTCGGCGACCTGCAACCGGCCCTGGCCGAGGTCAGCGAGCATTACCGCAGCGAGCCCAAGAACGTCGGCGGCTCGCTGTTCCGGATCCAGCGCGATACCCGCTTCGCCAACGACAAGGCGCCGTACAAGAGCTGGCAGGGCGCGCGCCTGTTCCACGAGCGCGGGCGCCAGGTCGAGGCGCCGTCGTTCTACATCCACCTGGGCCTGGACGAGTGCTTCGTCGCCTCCGGCGTGTGGCACCCGGCGCCGGAAACCTTGCGCAAGATCCGCCACTTCGTCTTCGACAACCCCGGCAGTTGGAAGGCCGCCGCGCACGATGCCAAGTTCCGCAAGCGCTTCGACCTGGACGACAGCGAAATGCTGACCCGCGCCCCGCGCGGTTTCCCGCCGGAGTTCGAATTCGCCGACGATCTCAAGCGCAAGAACTTCGTCGCTTACCGCAATCTCGAGCACGCGACCATGACCGGCCCGCGGCTGCTGTCGACGCTGCAAAAAGACCTGGCCGGGCTCGCGCCGTTCACCGACTACCTGTGCGCGGCGCTGGATCTGGAGTTCTGAGCCGGGCGGCCGGCGCGATCGATGGCGCTGGAAGCGGCGGGCGCGCGCAGCGCCCGCCGCGGCCCATCAGTTGGCGCAGACCAGGTAGGTGATGTAGACCTCTTCGGTCACGCTGCCTCCCTGGGTCAGCCTGCCCTTGCAGTCGCGCTGGGCCCAGCCGACCACCTGGCCGTTCTGGTAGTACTCGTGCAGTTCGCCCACGTACACCGGCGGGACCGCCCAGGCGGCGGTGGCGGCCGCGAGCAGGCTCAGGGCCAGGGCGGCGATCAGCTTCTTGCTACGCATCATGCGTCTCCTTTGACGCCGACTCCATGTCGGCCAGCCCAGGCTGCCACAGCTCGGTCTCGACGGCAACGAGACAGGCGCGGCGATACCTGCGGGCCTGGCCGTGGCCATCCGTCGCTGCCGGTCGCGCCGCGCAATAGCGGCGCGACGATTCCCGCGAGCGATGCGGTGCGCACTTTGGATCACTGGAACCAAACCGCGCTGTCGGCTTGTCGCGACAACGCTGCAGTTTCGTTGATTCACCCGCCGCCTCACCCGTCGCATTCGGGCGGGATCGCCGCGAGCCCTTCCACGATCGCGTCGCGGCTCGCACAATCGGCGCTCGGCTGCGAACGCCGCCGCACGCGCTCGTGCGCATCGCCCGAACTCTCCCGAACAAGATCAACACCGCGGCTGCGCACCGCCGCCCGCGCTTCCAGGAACCCGTCATGCCGTTGAGCATCGCCACTCCCTTGCTCGAATCGCTTCCGCTCTCGCGCGCCAGCGGCGCGCGGGTGTGGATGAAAATGGAAGCCATGCAGCCGTCGGGATCGTTCAAGATCCGCGGCATCGGCCACGCTTGCGAGCGTTATCGCGCCGACGGCGCCCAGCGCTTTCTCTCGTCCTCGGGCGGCAACGCCGGATTGGCGGTCGCCTACGCCGGCCGCAAGCTCGGCGTGCCGGTCGCGGTGGTGGTGCCGGAAACCACGCCCGAACGCGCGCGCCGCCTGCTGCGCGAAGAAGGCGCGCAGGTCACCGTGCACGGCCGCTCGTGGTCGGAGGCCAACGCGTTCGCGCAATCATTGAAGACGCCGCAAGACGCGTTCCTGCATCCCTTCGACGATCCGCTGCTGTGGCAGGGCCACGCCAGCATGATCGACGAAGTGGTCGAGGCGGGCCTGCGTCCGGATGCGGTGGTGCTGTGCGTCGGCGGCGGCGGGCTGCTCGCCGGCGTCGCCGAAGGCTTGCACCGCAACGGGTTGGACAGCGTGCCGATCTACGCCGCCGAAACCGAGGGCATGGCCTCGTTCAACGCCTCGATCCAGGCCGGGCATCTGGTCGAACTGCCGGCGGTGTCCGGCGTGGCCACCTCGCTCGGTGCGCGCCAGGTTTGCGCGCGCGCGTTCGAACTCGCCCGCGAGCGGCCGATCGTGCCGCTGCAAGTGAGCGACCGCGAAGCCGTCGACGCCTGCCTGAGCTTTCTCGACGATCACCGCACCCTGGTCGAGCCGGCCTGCGGCGCTTCGCTCGCCCTGCTCTATCGCCGGCGCATCGCGCTCGGCGCCGACGCCAACATTCTGGCCATCGTCTGCGGCGGCTCCACCGCCACCATCGAGTCGCTGTCCCGCTTCGAGGGCTGAGTTCGCCCCGCCTGCGACGCGCGCCGCACGCAGCCGCGCCAGCCGCAGCGCGATGGCCGCGTTCGCCCATTTGCGCTGGCGTTCGCGGCAATTGTGCGCGCCATCGCTCCGCAGGCCGGATGCGGTCACGTTTCCGCACGCCGATGTGCGGCAGCGCCGCATGACAGCAACATTCGCGAACGTATGCTCGCTGCGATCGCCGTGCAGGAACGCGCGGCCACATCGACCGCGTACGGGCGCGAGGAACGCGCCGCGATAGCGTCCGCGGCCCATCGGGGAGAAGTCATGCATCAGCACCGCACCTCGCCGCGGCCGCGCGCCGCGTCGCTCGTCGCCGCGTCGTTGTTCGCCGCCGCATCGCTGGCCGCGCCGTTCGCCGCCGGCGCCGTCACCGGCGTCGCCTTCGTCCACGGCACCGGCAAGCAGACCAACGCTTACCAGGACTACTGGCAGCCGACGATGGTCGACAGCGTGCGCCAGGGCCTGGCCAATCCGGCCAACTACGTCGTGGTCAACTGCGATTTCGAGCAATACATGTGGGACAGCCGCGCCGCCGGCTGCCTGGCGCAACAGCTCACCGATTTCATCAACGCCCGCGGCATCACCCAGTTGATCGTGATCACCCACTCCAACGGCGGCAACGTCATGCGTTGGATCCTGTCGAACCCGACCTACGACAGCCGCTATCCCAACATCATCGCCAAGACCGTGCGGGTCAACGCGCTGGCGCCGTCCTCGGCCGGCACGCCGCTGGCCGATGCGGCGATGAACGGCAACGCCTTCGAACAGGCGGTGGGCTGGCTGCTGGGCTACAAGTCCGATGCGGTGAAGATGCAGCAGGTCAGCTGGATGGCGACCTACAACGCGAACAACCTCTACGGCACCGCCGGCCGCCCGGCGCTGCCCAAGCCGTTCCGCAGCGTGGTCGGCACCGACGTGGACTCCTCGCCGTTCGACAGCGACAGCTACTGCGGCGGCTACACCGAGAACGTCGGCCTGGAGACCACCCAGAACTGGTTGAACAGCTGCTCCGACGGCTTCCTCAACTGCACCAGCCAGTCGGCCGCGGGCACGGTCTGGTTCCAGGACAAGCAGCGCACCGCCGGCGCCGAGCCGCTCAGCCACAACCAGAGCCGGCGCGCCTGCTTCAACCTCAACACCATCCTGCGCAGCGACATGACCCCGTGAGGACGCCGACCATGCGAACGATTCTGTCTCTCGCCCTGCTCGCCGCCGCGGGCCAGACCATCGCCGCCGATGCGCCAATGCTGCCGGCGGCCCAGCACGATCAGATCCCGCAGCGCCTGGCCGTGGTGGCCGCGCCCAAGGCCGCGGCCGAACGCGCGCCGCTGCGTTTTTCCTGGGCGCTGGATCCCAACGCCGAGCTCGCCGCCGATCCGCTGCCCGAAGCGGTGGAAAGCCGCGAGTACTGGCAGGAAACCGACGGCGCCGCGCTGCAGCGCGGGCTGCAGGTGTCGACCAGCGCGCCGGGCGCGTTGATCCGGGTCAGCCCGGTCGCCGGCGCCGCCCAGGTCGCCGCCGATTCGGTGCGCATCACCCGCGCCGGCCAGCCGGTCGGCGCGCTCAAGCGCACCGGCGCCGAGCAGTTGCAGGCGGCCGGCCTGGCCGTCGGCGCCGGCACCGCCGCGGTCCAGCTCGCCGCCGACGCGGCGCCGGGCGCGTACGCGGTGCAGGTCGCGCAGGCGCGCGGCCGCTACGTGGTGCACGTGTTCGAGCCCAACAGCGACGTGCGCCTGCTCGCCCGGCTGAGCGGCGACCACGCCTTGGCTGGCAGTTCGCGCGAGGTCGAAGTGTATCTGCAGCGCGGCCAGGCTTCGCTCAAGGCCGAAGGCGGCGCGCTGTTGGTGGCGCCGTCCGGACGCAGCTGGCCGCTGGCGCTGAAGACCGGCGGCGACGGCAAGCTGCGCGGCGCGGTGCCGCTGCCGGCCGATGCCGGCGACGAACCGGCCGGGCTGTGGGAAGTGCAGGTGTTCGCCGGCGACGGCACGATCCAGCGCGACGCCCGCACCGCCCTGGCCGTTGCCCAGCCCACTGCCAAGCTCGACGGCGCCTACGCCTTCGACACGCGCACGCTGAGCTTCGTCCTGCCGCTGCGCGCTGCATCGCCGGGCCGCTTCGAGGTGCGCGGCACGCTGTACGCGAGCAACGCCAAGCGCGAGTTGCGGCCGGTGGCGATCGCCCACAGTGCGCAATGGGTCGACGGCGGCGCGGCGCGGATCGAACTGGCGTTCGACCGCAAGCAGTTGCCCAAGGGCTACGGCGCGCCGTTCGAGCTGCGCAATGTGGAGCTCAACGATCAGAGCCGGCTGGCGCCGATCGAGCGGCGGCAGCGGGTGGCTCGGGTCGGGCGTTGATTCGGTAGACGACGCGGGGCTGCAGCCCTCATCCGCCCCTACGGGGCACCTTCTCCCGCAAGCGGGAGAAGGAACGGCCAGCGTCCGCGCCGCTTGAAGCCCCTCTCCCGCTTGCGGGAAAGGGGTTGGGGTGAGGGCCGCGCCCGCGAACAAGCAGCTAAGCCCGCCTTCATGCCATCGCGCCGCGGCGCGACTACTCTGGCGGCTGTTCCCGAGGATCGCCGCGCATGAAGAAATGGATCGCCGCCCTGGTCTTGATCGCCGTCCTGTTGGTCGGCTGGGTCGCCGCCGGGCCGTTCATGACCGTCCACGCCATCCGCACCGCGGTCAAGGAAGGCAACACCGGCGAGTTGTCCAAGCACGTCGACTTCGCCGCGCTGCGGCTGAGTCTGAAAGCCCAGGTCGACGACTATCTGGTCCGCCGCGCCGGCCCGCAGGTGCAGTCCAGCCTGCTCGGCGCGATCGGCCTGAGCATGGCCAGCGGCGTGGCCGGCACCGCGGTCGACGCGATCGCCACGCCGATGGGCATCGGCGCGGTGCTGGAAGGCCGCAACATGCTCAAGCGCTTCGACCCGCGCGAGCCGCGCCGCGACGCCTACGCGCCGGTGGCGCCGGCCGATCCGCTCAAGCAGCTGAGCTACCGCTTCGAATCGCCCTCACGCTTCACCGCCACGGTCGCCAACGCCGACGGCGATCCGGTGGTGTTCGTGCTGACCCGCGACGGGCTGAGCTGGCGCGTCACCGACGTGCGCCTGCCGCTCGACAAGATGCTGCCGTAAGTCGGCGCGAGCCGCGGCCGCGACAACGCAACTACGCCGCGGGTTTCGCAATGGGTGCGGTGCCGCGGTCGCGGCTCGCGCCGCTCCTACAGGGAGCCGCCGTGGCCGCCCGGCGCTTGCTTTCGCGCAAGCGCCGCAATACTTTGCACGCCAACGCCGCCCTCGCGCGGCGTCGGCCGGACACGCATGCCCGGCTCCGATCGTCAACGCCACACGACTTGGACTGGAACGCCATGAAAACGATCTTCTGCGCCCTCGCCTTCGCCGCGCTCGGCCTGAGCGCCAGCGCCGCCTACGCCCAGGGCGAATGCGACAAGTACCGGACCAGCTACGACAAGACCTATTGCTTCGCCAAGCTGTTCCTGGAGTCGGACAAGGAGCTCAACACCGCCTATAACGACCTGCGCGGCGTGGCCAAGGAGCCGGCCAAGACCGAGCTCAAGCAGACCCAGCTGCAGTGGATCAAGCACCGCGACGCCACCTGCGAAAGCGGCGGCAGCATCAACGTCGACTGCAACTACCGGGTCAACCGCGAGCGCACCGAGTTCCTGCGCGACCGCGCGCGCGAGTGCAAGGCCGGCACCTGCCGTCCGGACATGATCGCCAAGAAGTCCTGGGACTGAGCGAGTCGGCGGCGACGGCCGCCCGCCTTCGCAGCCAGCGCGCAAGCCACGCCGCAAGCGTGGCTTGCGTCGTTTCCGCCGTCCGAAACTTCGTTCGCCCCCTGTAGGAGCGGCGGGGGCCGCGACTGCGGCAACGCAGCTGCTGCGAAGGTTTCGGCGTGGTTGTGTTGTCGCGGTCGCGGCTTGCGCCGCTCCTACAGGGAGATACCCACTACCGCGCGGGCTTCAGCGATTCGCGACCCCGTGCGGCACATGCCCCGCCGCTACGTGCCCGCGCGCCGAGGCGATGTTGTTCTCCGAATCGTCGAAGAAGATGTCGGCGCCGAACGCTTCCAGGAACGGGCCCTTGGCGCGGCCGCCGAGGAACAGCGCTTCGTCCAGGCGGATGTCCCATTCGCGCAAGGTGCGGATCACCCGCTCGTGCGCGGGCACCGAGCGCGCGGTCACCAGCGCGGTGCGGATCGGCGCGTCCTGGCCGACCGGGAACGCCGCCTGCAACCGGTGCAGGGCATCGAGAAACCCGCGGAACGGCCCGCCGGATAGCGGCTCGCCGGCGTGGTTGCGCTCGTGCTCGGCGAACGCGGCCAGCCCGCCTTCGCGCGAAACCCGCTCGCCTTCGTCGTCGAAGATCACCGCGTCGCCGTCGAAGGCGATGCGCAACTGGTCCGGCGGCAGGTGCGGGGCGAGCTTGGAATTGGGCACCGCCGGCAGCAATGTCGCCGCGGCGATGCCGGCCTCGAGCGCGGCGCTCACGTCCTGGGCGTTGGCCGACAGGAACAGGTCGGCGCCGAACGGGCGGATGTAGGGAAACGGTGGCGCGCCGTTGCTGAAGGCCGCGCGCTTGATCGACAAGTCGTGATGGGCGATGGAATTGAAGATGCGCAGCCCGCTGTCGGCGGAGTTGCGCGAGATCAGGATCACCTCGACCCGCGGCGCCTCGGCCGGCGCGTCGCGGTTGAGCGCCAGCAGCTTGCGCACCAGCGGGAAGGCGATGCCCGGGCGCAGGATGTCGTCCTCGCGCGCGCGCTGGAACGCGGCATAGGCGTCGATGCCCTCGCGCTCGAACAGCGAGTGGCTCTCTTCCATGTCGAACAGGGTGCGCGAGGAAATCGCGACGATCAACGGGTCGGCATCACGGTCGGGCATGGGGCTATTGTGCCTGAGCTGCAGGGACGGGATTCGGGTTTCGGGATCGGCGGTGGCGCGGTTGTTTGCCTGGCGCGGTCGCGGCTTGCGCCGCTCCTACAGGGGGCTGCGGAGGCTGCGTCGTCGTTTGCGGTGCCGAACCGGCCGGTCGGGCGTCGCCGGTTTGCCGGCTCGCCGCCGGCCCGCTCGCCGCTGGCGCCGATGCGGTATCGTGCCGCACTTCCCGTCGCCCGCCCGGACCCGCTCCATGTCCATGCCCGCCAGTCCCGCCGCCACCGCCGCCGATCCGCAACTCGGCCACGCTCTCAAATCGCGCCAGTTGGTGATGATGGGCCTGGGCAGCGCGATCGGCGCGGGGCTGTTCCTCGGCTCCGGCGTCGGCGTGCAGACTGCCGGGCCGGCGGTGCTGCTGTCGTATCTGATCGCCGGCGCCCTGATCATCATCGTCATGCGCGCGCTCGGCGAAATGGCGGCCGCGCGGCCCACCAGCGGCGCGTTCTCGGTTTACGCCGCCGACGCCATGGGCCCGACCGCGGGCGCGACCCTGGGCTGGCTGTGGTGGGTGCAGATCGTGATCGTGGTGGCGGCCGAATCGGTCGGCGCCGCGGGTCTGTTGGCCACGGTGTGGCCCGGCTTGCCGGTGGCGGCGACCTCGCTGGTGTTCATGAGCGCCTTCACCCTGGTCAACCTGCTGGGCGTGCGCAACTTCGGCGAGTTCGAGTTCTGGTTCGCGATCCTCAAGGTCGCCGCGATCCTGGCCTTCATCGCCATCGGCGCCGCGCTGCTGCTGGGCTGGCTGCCGGACGTGGCCTCGCCCGGCCTGTCCAACTTCACCGCCCACGGCGGCTTCGCGCCCAAGGGCTGGGCCGGCGTCGGCGCGGCGCTGCTGGTGGTGGTGTTCGCCTTCGGCGGCACCGAGATCGTCGCGGTCGCCGCGGCCGAAACCCAAGATCCGCAGCGCAGCATCACCCAGGCCATCCGCACCGTGGCCTGGCGCATCCTGGTGTTCTACATCGGCTCGCTGGCGGTGATCATCGCGGTAGTGCCGTGGACCAGCGAGCATCTGAAGTCGCCGTTCGCGGCGGTGCTGGAAGTCGCGCGGATTCCGGGGGCGGCGACGGCCATCACCTTGGTCGCGGTGGTGGCGTTGCTGTCGGCGCTCAACGCCAACCTCTACGGCGCCTCGCGCATGATCTATTCGCTGGCCCAGCGCCAGGAAGCGCCGCGCATGCTTGCCCGCCTCAGCCGCAGCCAGGTGCCGGTGGCGGCGGTGCTGGCGAGCGTGGCGTTCGGCTTCATCGCCACCGCGCTGGAACTGCTGTACCCGGACAAGGTGCTGCCGGCGCTGCTCAACGTGGTCGGCTCGACCTGCCTGTTGGTGTGGACCTTGTCGCTGCTCTCGCAGCTGATCCTGCGCCGCCGCGCCGACCGCGCCGGCACCGCGCTGCCGTTCAAGATGTGGGCCTTCCCCTACGTCACCTACATCGGCCTGGGCATCCTCGCCCTGGTGTTCGTGCTGGCGCTGATGACCCCGGGGCCGCGCGTGCAGTTGCTGTCGACGGTGGGGCTGACGCTGTGCATCGCCGCGGTGAGCGAGATCGCGCGGCGGGTGCGGGCGCGGGGCTGAACGCACAGGTTCGTCGTAGCTGTGGGTTCGCGGTCGCGGCTTGCGCCGCTCCTACAGGGGCTTCGGATCGAGCTGGGCTACCTGTAGGAGCGGCGCAAGCCGCGACCGCGAACCCGCAACTACGCCGCTACTGCCAGTGCCGGGGCGCTGCCAGCCTTCGCGCTCTCGATGCCGCCCATCGCGGCGGCACCGACCCAAAGCCCGCCGCACCTCACCCGACCTTGACCAACCGATGCAGCGCCAGCGGCCCGCCCGGGAACTGGTGCAGCCGCCCGCCCTCGGCCAGCCCGCCCAGGTCGACCGGGAAATGCCCGGTCCGCTCCAGCAGCGCGGCCACCTCGGCCTTGGCGCCGGCATCGTCGCCGGACAGGAACAGCACCCGTTGGCCGCCATCAGCCTGCGGGTCGCTGGCCAGCACCGCCGCGAGCAAGTGATTGAGCGCCTTGACCACGCGCGCGCCCGGCACCTGTTCGGCGAAGGCTTCGCTGGAGGTCTTGCCGCCCAGGTCGAAGGGCTTGAACTCCGGTGCCTCGATCGCGTTGTTGGCATCGACCACGATGCGGCCGCGCAGATCCAGGCCTTGCAGCGCCGCCGGCAGCTTGGACCAGTTGACCGCGACGAAGATCAGGTCGGCCTGAGCGGCCTGCTCGACCGTGCCGGCGCGGATCGACGGCCCCAGTTCGGCGACCGTGGCGGCCAGCGAGTCCGGGCCGCGGCGGTTGGACAAGGTCGCCTCGATGCCGTGACGGGCCAGGGTGCGGGCGATGGCGGTGCCGATATGGCCCGCGCCGATGATGCCGATGTTCATGAGGTTTCTCCTTCAACTTATTGATCGTAATTGTTTCGGTGTCGGAAACCTCAGGTGGTTTCGAGGTTGCAGCGGCGCCTTGGACGTCACTATGGACCTCCGATTCTGTCCGGATAAGCCGGTAATGCTTAGAATGAATTTCAAGCAGAACTTGAAGGCCGGCGCCCGTGGAATCCCTCGCCAATCTCGAATCCTTCGTTCGCAGCGCCGAGCTCGGCGGCTTTTCCGCGGCGGCGCGCCAGCTCGGGCTCAGCCCCGCCGCGGTCAGCCGCAACGTCGCGGTGCTGGAGCGCAATCTCGGCCTACGCCTGTTCCAGCGCAGCACCCGCAAGCTCGCCCTGACCGAGGCCGGCGAGCGCTTCCTCGATTCGGTGCGCAGCCATGTCGACGCGCTGGGCGCCGCGCTCGGCGCCGCCGCGCTCGACCGCGCCGAGCCGGCGGGCACGCTCAAGCTCAGCCTCTCGCCCGGTTTCGGCATCGATTACGTGCTGCCGCTGATGCCCGAGTTCCTGCGCCGCTACCCGCGCCTGCGCCTGGACTGGCGCTTCGAGAACCGCCCGGTCGAACTGATCGCCGAAGGTTTCGACGCGGCCATTGGCGGCGGCATCGAGCTCGCCGCGGGACTGGTCGCGCGGCCGCTGGCGCCGCTGCACGTGATCGCGGTGGCCGCGCCGGGCTACCTGGACGAGTGCGCCGCGCAAGGCCGCGCCCTGCCCGTCCACCCGGACGATCTGGCCGGGCACGACGGCATCGTGATGCGCTCGCACCGCCACGGCCGGATCAACCACTGGACCTTGCGCGACGGCGCCGGCCGCGAGGCGCTGGCGATGCCGCGCGAGCGCGCGGCCTTCGACGACCCCGAGGCGATGGCGCGCGCCGCCGCGCTCGGCCTGGGCGTGACCCTGGTCGCGGTGCAGCACGCGCTGCCGTATCTGCACGAGGGCCGGCTGCGGCGGCTGTTGCCGGACTGGTACGCCGACCTCGGCGCGATCAACCTGTATTACGCCGGCCGCAGCCTGCTGCCGGCCAAGACCCGCGCGTTCGTGGATTTCCTCGGCGCGGCCTGCGGACGCGCCGGCCTGGCGCAACGCCTGTCCGGACGCCCCGCGCCGGCGTGAGCCTCAGCCGCTGGTGAACTGCTCGATCAGCATCCGCTCTTCCAGGTTGTGCTCCGGATCGAACAGCAAGGTGACGGTGCGGTCGCGCGATTCGCGGATGGTGACCTCGACCACGTCGCGCACTTCGTGCGAATCGGCGGTGGCGCTGACCGGACGCTTGTACGGGTCGAGCACGCGGAAGCGCACTTCGGTGTCGGCCTTGAGCAGCGCGCCGCGCCAGCGGCGCGGGCGGAACGCGGCGATCGGGGTCAGCGCGATCACCGCCGAGCCCAGCGGCAGGATCGGGCCGTGGGCGGAGAAGTTGTAGGCGGTGCTGCCGGCCGGGGTCGCGACCAGCACGCCGTCGCAGATCAGCTCGTCCAGGCGGGTCTGGCCGTTGAGGTCGATGCGCAGGTGCGCGGCCTGGCGGGTCTGGCGCAGCAGCGAGACCTCGTTGTAGGCCAGCGAGCCGAAGCTGGCGCCGGATTCGGTCTGGGCCATCATTTCCAGCGGGCGCAGCACCGCCGGTTCGGCCTGGGCCAGGCGCTCGAACAGATCGCCGGCGCCGCCGGCGTGCTGGTTCATCAGAAAACCGACCGTGCCCAGCTTCATCCCGTACACGGGTTTGCCGAGCGCGCCGTGGCGGTGCAGGGTCTGCAGCATGAAACCGTCGCCGCCGAGCGCGACCAGGACATCGGCGTCGGCCGGCTCGCACTGGCCGTGACGTCCGCTGAGTTCGACCAGCGCGCGCTGCGCTTCGTCGGTGTGACTGGCGAGAAAGGCGATGCGGGGCGTCGCGGTCATCGGCGGCTCCGGGAGGACGGCGCCAGCATAACCCGGCCGGTGCGGGGGATTGGTGTCGCGGCGGCGCAATGCGGTGTGGCGCGGGGCCGGCGGCTTTGCGACGCAGTCGCGGTTTTGCGATCACGGCGATGTTGCGATGGCTTGCCTGCAGAAGCGGCGCGAGCCGCGACCGCGCCAACGCAACGATTGCGCAAATTCGGCGACCTCTTGTGGGAGGGCCTTCAGGCCCGACGCATTTGTGTCGGATCGCTGCGACCTGAAACAAGAGCATCGGGCCTGAAGGCCCTCCCACAAGAGCCCCTACAAGAGGCTCTCCCATAAGAGGCCTCCTGCCACAGGCCGCGGGCAAGCACGCGCCGCCACAAAAAAAGCCCTTCGCCCGCGAGGGCGAAGGGCTCGTTCGGATACCGCGGAGCCGGCGCGCGCCGGCCCCGCGTATCGCCGTCAACCGCGCGCGGCCAACTGCGACAGACGCTGCACCGCGACCGAGGCGGTCGGGTAGTCCAGGGTCTTCTGCGCCGCCAGTTCGGTCAGCATCGCCAGGGTGAAGCGCAACGACTGGTCGTCGCGGCTCAGCCACTGCTTGACCTTGGCCTCGGCGTTGGCGCCGGCCATCTTCAGCACCTGGCCGACCAGGATGCGCTGCTGGGTCGCCAGTTCCTCGCGCAGCACGCCGCGCGCGACCGCGTGCCAGCGGCCGTCCACGGCCAGCGCGTCGATCTGCTCCTGCAGCCACGGCAGGCGCAGCGCTTCGCCGAGGCGGAAGTGGACCTTGGCCACGTCGACCGGCTTGAGCTTGCGCTCGCGCGCCAGTTCGATGATGTCGCAGCTCGGCTCCAGGTACGGCAGCGCCGCGAGCTGCGCGGCCAGCGCTTCGGGCACGCCCTTGGCCTTCCAGTCGGCGTAGGCGGCGTCCAGGGTCGGGCGTTCGCCGTCGCCGAGGATGCCGTGGCCGGCGCGGATGTTCTTGAAGCCGTCGTGGTAGCGCTCCACCGCCGTGGTGATGTCGGGGATCGCGCCGGGACGCGACAGCAGCCAGCGGGTGAAGGAACGCTGCAGGTTCCAGATCACCTGCAGGGCGTCGATCTGGGTCGACTCGGCGACCTTGCCGTCGAGCGCGTCGATCTGCGTCCACAGGTCGCGCGCGTCGAGGGTTTCGCGGGTGATGGTGAAGGCCTTGGCGACCTCGCCCGGAGTGCGGCCGCTGTCTTCCTGCATGCGCAGCAGGAAGGTCGCGCCCATCCGGTTGATGGTCGAGTTGGTCACCGCGGTGGCGATGATCTCGCGCTTCAGGCGGTGGTTCTCCATCGCCTTGGCGTACTTGGCCTGCAGCGGCTTGGGGAAGTAGCGGACCAGTTCCTTGGACAGGTACGGGTCTTCCGGCACGTCCGAATCCAGCAGCTGCTGGAACGCGACCAGCTTGGAGTACGACAGCAGCACCGACAGTTCCGGACGGGTCAGGCCCTGGCCACGGGCCTTGCGCTCGGCGATCTCGGCGTCCGACGGCAGGAACTCGATCTGGCGATCGAGCAGGCCCTGCGATTCCAGAGTGCGGATGAAGTGCAGCTTGCTGCCCAGGCGGGACAGGCTCATGCGCTCCATCAGGCTGATCGCCTGGTTCTGGCGGTAGTTGTCGTTGAGCACCAGCTCGGCGACTTCGTCGGTCATCGACGCCAGCAGCTTGTTGCGCTCCGGCAGGGTCAGCTTCTTCGCCTGCACCTGGCCATTGAGCAGGATCTTGATGTTCACCTCGTGGTCGGAGGTGTCCACGCCGGCGGAGTTGTCGATGAAGTCGGTGTTGAGCAGCACGCCGTGCTGGGCGGCCTCGATGCGGCCGAGCTGGGTCAGGCCCAGGTTGCCGCCCTCGCCCACCATCTTGCAGCGCAGGTCCGCGCCGTTGACGCGCAGGGCGTTGTTGGCGCGGTCGCCGACGTCGCTGTTGGATTCGCCGCGCGACTTGACGTAGGTGCCGATGCCGCCGTTCCACAGCAGGTCGACCGGCGCCTTGAGGATCGCGCTCATCAGTTCGGCCGGGCTCAGCGCGGTGGCGTTGCCTTCGATGCCGAGCGCGGCCTTGGCCTCGGCCGACAGCGGGATCGACTTGGCCGAGCGCGGGTACACGCCGCCGCCCTTGCTGATGAGCTTCTTGTCGTAGTCTTCCCAGCTCGAACGCGGCAGCTTGAACATGCGGTCGCGCTCCTTGAACGAGCGCGCCGCATCCGGGTTCGGGTCGATGAAGATGTGGCGGTGGTCGAACGCGGCGACCAGGCGGATGTGCTCGCTCAGCAGCATGCCGTTGCCGAACACGTCGCCGGACATGTCGCCGATGCCGACCGTGGTGAAGTCCTGGGTCTGGCTGTCGCGGCCGAGCGCGCGGAAGTGGCGCTTGACCGATTCCCACGCGCCCTTGGCGGTGATGCCCATGCCCTTGTGGTCGTAACCGACCGAACCGCCCGAGGCGAAGGCGTCGTCGAGCCAGAACTTGTGCTCGGCGGCGATGCCGTTGGCGATGTCGGAGAAGGTCGCGGTGCCCTTGTCGGCGGCCACCACCAGGTACGGGTCGTCGTTGTCGTGGCGCACGACATCGGCCGGCGGCACGATCTTGCCGTCGACGATGTTGTCGGTGATGTCGAGCAGGCCGTTGATGAACATCTTGTAGCAGGCGATGCCCTCGGCCAGCACCGCGTCGCGGTCGCCGCCCAGCGGCGGGCGCTTGGCGAAGAAGCCGCCCTTGGAGCCGACCGGCACGATCACCGTGTTCTTGACCATCTGCGCCTTGACCAGGCCCAGCACTTCGGTGCGGAAGTCCTCGCGCCGGTCCGACCAGCGCAGGCCGCCGCGCGCGACCGGGCCGAAGCGCAGGTGCACGCCTTCCACGCGCGGGCCGTAGACGAAGATTTCGCGGTAGGGCTTGGGCTTGGGCAGGTCCGGCACCTGGGCCGAATCGAACTTGTAGCTGACGTAGCCGCGGTCGGAACCATCCACCGCGCGCTGGTAGTAGCTGGTGCGCAACGTCGCCTGGATCACGCCGATGAAGCTGCGCAGGATGCGGTCTTCGTCGAGGCTGGAGACGCGGTCGAGCAGCGACTTGAGCGCGGTCACCGCGGCCTCGGCCTGGGCCTCGCGCTTGCCGGCGCGGGCGGCGATCACCGGCTCCAGCGCGGCGCGCACGGCGTCGTCGCCGTCGTGCAGGGCTTCGAACTGGACCTTGAGGCGGTCCTGGCCGGCCTTGATCTCGGCCTTGCTCTCGCTGCCGGTGCTCGGGTCGAAGCGCGCTTCGAACAGTTCCACCAACAGGCGCGCCAGCAGCGGATAGCGGGCGAAGGTTTCCTCGACGTAGCTCTGCGAGAACGGCACGCCGACCTGCAGCAGGTACTTGCAGTAGGCGCGCAGCATCGCGACCTGGCGCCAGGACAGGCTGGCGGCCAGGATCAGGCGGTTGAAGCCGTCGTTCTCGGCGTTGCCGCGCCAGATCTGGGCGAAGGCTTCCTCGAAGTTCTCGTCCAGGCGGTCGACGTCGATGTCGTTGTTCGAGGTTTCGACCTCGAAGTCCTGGATGTAGACCGGCTGGCCGTCGACGGTCAGGCGGTAGGGGTGCTCGGAGATCACCCGCAGGCCCATGTTCTCCATCATCGGCAGCGCGTCCGACAGCGGGATGTCGTCGAGCTGGCGGTAGAACTTGAAGCGCAGGCCGCCCTCGCCCGGACGGGTCCGGCACAGGCTCAGGCGCAGGTCTTCCGGGCCGCTCAGCGCGGCCAGGTGGGCGATGTCCTGCGCGGCGACCGGGGCGGAGACTTCTTCGATGTAGCCGATCGGCAGCACCCGGCCGTAGCGGTTGGCCAACTGCAGGCCCTGCTGCTCGCCGTTGTTGCGCACCAGCGCTTCGCGCAGGTCGTCCTGGCGGTTGCGCACGATCTCGGCCAGCTCGGACTCGATCGCGGCGTTGTCGACCTGCACCGCCTCGCCCGAGGTCGGCCGCACGATCAGGTGCAGCTGGGCCAGCGGCGATTCGCCGATGTGCACGGTGGTGTCGACGTGCTCGCCGTGCAGCTTGTCCTTGAGCATCGCCTCCACGCGCAGGCGCACGTCGGTGTTGAAGCGCTCGCGCGGGATGTAGACCAGCACCGAGAAATAGCGGCCGTAGCGGTCGCGGCGCAGGAACAGCTTGCTGCGCACGCGCTCCTGCAGGCCGAGGATGCCCGAGGTGGTCTTGAGCAGTTCTTCCTCGCCGGACTGGAACAGCTCGTCACGCGGCAGGGTTTCCAGCACGTGGCGCAGGGCCTTGCCGCTGTGGCTGTCGGCGGCCAGGCCGGACTGCTGCATCACGTAGTTATGGCGCTGGCGCACCAGCGGGATGTCCCACGGGCGGCGGTTGTAGGCGCTGGAGGTGTACAGGCCGAGGAAGCGCTTCTCCGCGGTCGGACGGCCCTGGGCGTCGAAGCTGAGCACGCCGATGTAGTCCATGTAGCCCGGACGGTGCACGGTCGAGCGCGCATTGGTCTTGGTCAGGATCAGCGCATCGACCGAGCCGGACTGCGGCATGTAGTGCGCCGCCAGCGAGGTCAGCGGACGCGGCGAGCCCGAGGGCTTGCCGCTGAGCAGGCCCAGGCCGCTGTCCTTGATCGCGCGCAGCACGCCTTCGCCGCCGTGCTGCACCACCTCGTACTCGCGGTAGCCCAGGAAGGTGAAGTGGTTGTCGGCGGCCCAGTGCAGGAACGCCTGCGCCTCGCGCTTGCCCTGCTCGTCGATCGGCATCGACTGCGCCGGCAGTTCGTCGGCGACCTGGTTCATCTTGTCGCGCATCTGCGGCCAGTCGCGCACGATCGCGCGCACGTCGGCCAGCACGGTGTCCAGCGCCTGCTTGATCTGCGCCATCGCTTCCGGCGTCTGCCGGTCCAGCTCCAGGTGCATCAGCGATTCGGCCTGGCCCGCGCCCACCGCGACCAGCTTGCCGGCCTTGTCGCGCTGGAACGCGACCACCGGGTGGCCGAGCACGTGCACGCCGACGCCGAGGTCGGCCAGGGCCATGGTCACCGAGTCGACCAGGAACGGCATGTCGTCGTTGGCGATCTGCAGCACGGTGTGCGGCGATTCCCAACCGTGGCTCTTGAGCTGCGGGTTGAACAGGCGCACCAGCGCGTTGCCGGGCTTGCGGTCGCGGGCGAAGTCGAGGAAGTCGGCGGCCAGCGCGGCCCAGCCGTCGGCCGCGTGCTGCGGCATCTCGTCGCCGCTCATGCGCTTGTAGAACGCCTGGGCGAACGCCTCGGCCTCGGCATGGCGCGCCTTGGGCACGCGCTTGCGCATGGCCTCCAGGACCGGGCGCAGGTCGACCGCCTGCGCGTCCACCGGCGGCGCCGACTGCGGCGCGCGCCCGGCGGGCTTGGCGGCCGGCTTTGCAGCCGGCTTGGCGGCGGACTTGGCGACCGGGGCGGTCGCCTTGGCTTGCTTGGCCGGGGCCGCCTTGGCGGCCTTGGCGGCCGGTTTGGCGGGTTCGGACTTGGAAGCTTTGGGTTTGCTGCTCATGGGAACGTTTGAGGTCCGGATGGAATGAGGCCCACGCTCGCGCGCGGGCCAAGAGAAAGGTTATTGGGGCCGGTACGGCGGAATTCGCACGGCGGCAAGGGCGTCGGCGCCATAGTCGAGCGCGCCGGCGGCGCGGCCGCGCGCAGCGATGCGCGGGCCGGCGCCGTGGGCGCAGTCGAGGTGTCGTGCAGCGCGCAGGCCGTTGCCGCCGTCCTCAGGACAGGCGGTAGGCCGGGACGAGCCGAAGCGTTTCATGGCGTGGAAAGTCAGCGCAGGCCGGTTTCGTTGCGGGCGATGACCAGGCGCTGGATCTCGCTGGTGCCTTCGTAGATTTCGGTGATCTTGGCGTCGCGGAAGTAGCGTTCCAGCGGCATTTCCTTGGAATAGCCCATGCCGCCGTGGATCTGCACGGCCTGGTGGGTGATCCACATCGCCGCTTCCGACGCGGTGAGCTTGGCGATCGCCGCCTCGTTGCTGAAACGGCCGCCGTTCTTCTCGGCCTGGCCTTTCTGCCAGGCCGCGCGCAAGGTCAGCAGCAGGGCCGCGTCGAGCTTGCACTTCATGTCGGCGATCTTGGCCTGGGTCATCTGGAAGGTGCCGATCGGCGCGCCGAAGGCCTTGCGTTCCTTGACGTAGTCCAAGGTGCGCTCGTAGGCGGCGCGGGCGATGCCGATGGCCTGGCTGGCGATGCCGATGCGGCCGGCGTCGAGCACGCCCATGGCGATCTTGAAGCCGTGGCCTTCCTCGCCGAGCACGTCGGCCGGCGCGGCCACGTAGTCCTCGAACTCGATCTCGCAGGTGGCCGAGGCGCGGATGCCGAGCTTGGGCTCGGTCTTGCCGCGGTGGAAGCCGGGTTTGGCGGTGTCGATCATGAACGCGGTGATGCCGCGCGCGCCCTTGTCCGGGTCGGTCATCGCGAACAGCACGATGTACTTGGCGACCGGGCCGGAGGTGATCCAGCTCTTCTTGCCGTTGATGACGAAGTTGCCGTCGGCCTGCTTGACCGCCTTGCAGCGCATCGCGGTGGCGTCGGAGCCCGACTGCGGCTCGGTCAGGGCGAAGGCGCCGATTTCGCGGCCCTCGGCGATCGCGCGCACGTAGAGCTGCTTTTGTTCTTCGGTGCCGAACTTGAGGATGCCGTTGCAGAACAGCGAATTGTTGACCGAGACGATGGTGGAGTGCGCGGCGTCGCCGGCGGCGATCTCGACCATGGCCAGCACGTAGGCCACCGGGTCCATGCCGGCGCCGCCGTACTCGGCCGGCACCTCGATGCCCATCAGCCCGTTCTCGCCGAGGGTGCGGATGTTGGCCAGCGGGAACTCGCCGGTCTGGTCATGGTGCTCGGCGCTGGGAGCAATCTTCTCCTGGGCGATACGGCGCGCCACGTCCTGGATCATCAACTGCTCTTCGGTAAAGCCAAAATCCACGTCGCACCTCTGCTGGGTTGAGCGCTGCGGCCGTTCCCCCTTTATCGGCGCGCTCTTTGGCGCGTCCGCATCCCGGAACGACCGGCGCGTTGGTTCTGCGTCCTGGTCTGCGGTCCATACATCGGGCCGCGAATGCGAATTGTAGCCGCGCGCGCCGCAGAACCCCACCCATGCGACTGGCCCGATCTGGCGTCATCCCTGCCCGCGGCACCGCGCTTCAGTCGCCATTGCGGCTTGCTGCAGCGCCGCACGACTTGACCTGAGCGCACGTCGGGCACACACTTATCTCTATATCGCGATACGTTGATGAAAGCCCTCGGCCGGCGGAAACCGTTTACCCCGACCCGCCGGCCGAACGTCCGCTTGCGCAGCGCCATCGCCCATCCCATTCCCTCATTCCTCGGTCCCATTCTCGCCCCATGGATCTCGAAGGCTGGTCTTCCCGACTCAAAGTATTCGCCGACGCCACCCGCGTGCGGCTGCTCGCCCTGCTCGAAGGCGAGGAGCTGACCGTGGCCGAGCTGTCGGCGATCACCCGCCTGGCCCAGCCGCGCGTGTCCACCCACCTGTCCAAGCTCAAGGAAGCCGGGCTGGTGCGCGACCGCCGCGCCGGCGTGTCGGCCTATTACCGTTTCGACGACGGCGCGCTCGACCAGGCCCAGCGCGCGCTGTGGCAGACCCTGAGCACCGGCAGCGACGACCCGCTGCTGCGCCAGGACGCCGAGCGGGTCGCCGCGGTGCTGGCGATGCGCGCCTCCGACCAGAACTGGGCCGACTCGGTCGCCGGCGACATGGAACGCCACTACTCGCCCGGCCGCACCTGGGAAGCGCTGGCGCGTTCGGCGCTGCCGTTGCTGCAGCCCGGCGACGTGCTCGACATCGCGTCGGGCGACGGCGTGCTGGCCGAACTGCTGGCGCCGCACTCGCACCGCTACATCTGCCTGGACGCCAGCACCAAGGTGGTCGCCGCCGCGTCCGAGCGCCTGCGCAAGCTGCGCAATGTCGAGGTGCGCGAGGGCGACATGCACGCGCTGCCGTTCCCGGCCGAGACCTTCGACCTGGTGGTGCTGATGCACGCGCTGACCTACGCCGAACAGCCGGCCCAGGCCGTGGCCGAGGCCGCGCGCGTGCTGCGCCCCGGCGGCCGCCTGCTGCTGACCAGCCTGGCCCGGCACGAGCACCGCGGCGCGGTCGAGGCCTTCGGCCACGTCAACCTCGGCTTCAGCGAAAAAGACCTGCAGAAGTTCGCGGCCAAGGCCGGCTTCGACATCGTCAGCTGCGAGACCGTGACCCGCGAGCGCCGCCCGCCGCATTTCGAAGTGATCGCGCTGATGGCGCGCAAGCCGCAGCCCGAGCCGGCCGCGGCGCGCAAGCCGGCCAAGAAGTGAGGAACCGCCGATGAAGCCCCTGCCCTGGCTCCACCCCGAACGCGCACAGGCGCTGCTGCGCGGCCTGTCCGAGCGCATCCTGATCATCGACGGCGCGATGGGCACGATGATCCAGCAGCATTCGCTGACCGAGGCCGACTACCGCGGCGAGCGCTTCGCCGAAGGCTTCGACCGGCTGTACTCGCCGCCGGCGCGCGAGCACGACGGCGAGCACGTGCACGGCGAAAGCTGCGGCTGCTCGCGCGACCAGCGCGGCAACAACGACCTGCTGACCCTGACCCGGCCCGAGATCATCGCCGGCATCCACCGCGAGTACCTGCAGGCCGGCGCCGACCTGGTCGAGACCAACACCTTCAACTCGACCACGATCTCGCTGGAGGACTACGGCCTGGAGCATCTGGCGCGCGAGCTCAATTTCGAAGGCGCCAAACTCGCCCGCGGCGTGTGCGACGAAATCGAAGCGCTGGACCCGACGCGCCCGCGCTACGTCATCGGCGTGCTCGGCCCGACCAGCCGCACCGCCTCGCTGAGCCCGGACGTCAACCGCCCCGGCTACCGCGCGATCAGCTTCGACCAGTTGCGCGCGGCCTACCGCGAGGCCGCCGACGGCCTGATCGACGGCGGCGCGGACGTGCTGATGGTGGAAACCATCTTCGACACCCTCAACGCCAAGGCGGCGCTGTTCGCGGTCGAGGAAGCCTTCGACGCGCGCGGCGCGCGGCTGCCGGTGATGATCTCCGGCACCATCACCGACGCCTCCGGCCGCACCCTCTCGGGCCAGACCGCCGAAGCGTTCTGGTATTCGGTGCGGCACGTGCAGCCGACCGCGATCGGCCTGAACTGCGCGCTCGGCGCCAAGGACCTGCGCGTGCACGTCGACGTGCTGGCGCAGATCGCCGACTCGCACGTCAGCACCCACCCCAACGCCGGCCTGCCCAACGCCTTCGGCGGCTACGACGAAACGCCCGAGGACATGGCCGCGGTGCTCGGCGAATTCGCCCGCGCGGGCCTGCTCAACCTGGTCGGCGGCTGCTGCGGCACCTCGCCGGCGCACATCGCGGCGATCGCTGCGGCGGTGCAAGGCGTGCCGCCGCGACAACCGCTGCAGTTGATCGACGCGGCGGCGTAAGCCCTGGCTGAGCGCACGCCGCGTCACTCCCTACCGTCATTCCCGCGAAGGCGGGAATCCAGAGACTTCCAAGTCGTGTCGCGATAAAGCCCTGGGTCCCCGCCTTCGCGGGGACGACGAGCAAAAGCGACTGCCCAATCGAACCTGCGTATGACCTCAGCCCTCCTCCGCCAGACCCGCCTCAGCGGCCTCGAACCGCTGCAGATCACCCCGGAAAGCAACTTCGTCAACGTCGGCGAACGCACCAACGTCACCGGCAGCGCGCAGTTCAAGAAGCTGATCCTGGAAGGCCGCCTCGACGAGGCGGTGGTGGTCGCGCGCCAGCAGGTCGAGAACGGCGCCCAGGTCATCGACGTCAACATGGACGAGGGCCTGCTCGACTCGCAGCAGGCGATGGTCGAGTTCCTCAACCTGATCGCGGCCGAGCCGGACATCGCCCGGGTCCCGGTGATGGTCGACAGCTCCAAGTGGAACGTGATCGAGGCCGGGCTCAAGTGCCTGCAGGGCAAGGGCATCGTCAACTCGATCTCGATGAAGGAAGGCGAGGACGAGTTCCTGCGCCAGGCGCGACTGGTGCGCCGCTACGGCGCGGCGGTGGTGGTGATGGCCTTCGACGAGGTCGGCCAGGCCGACACCATCGAGCGCAAGGTCGAGATCTGCTCGCGCGCCTACAAGCTGCTGACCGAGCAAGTCGGCTTCCCGCCCGAAGACATCATCTTCGACCCCAACGTGTTCGCGGTCGCCACCGGCATCGAGGAGCACAACGACTACGCGGTGGCCTTCATCGAGGCCACCCGCGAGATCAAGCGGCGCTTCCCGTACAGCCACATCTCCGGCGGCGTGTCGAACGTGTCGTTCTCGTTCCGCGGCAACGAGCCGGTGCGCCAGGCGATCCACGTGGTGTTCCTCTACCACGCGATCAAGGCCGGCATGGACATGGGCATCGTCAACGCCGGCGCGCTGCCGCTGTACGACGATCTGGAAACCGACCTGCGCGAGCGGGTCGAGGACGTCGTGCTGAACCGCCGCAGCGACGCCACCGAGCGCCTGCTGGAAATCGCCGACCGCTTCAAGGGCAAGAAGGGCGAGAAGAAGGTCGAAGACCTGCGCTGGCGCGACAAGCCGGTGCGCGAGCGGCTCAGCCACGCCCTGGTCCACGGCATCGACCAATGGATCGAGGAAGACACCGAGGTCGCGCGCGCGCAGTCCACGCGTCCGCTGGATGTGATCGAAGGCCCGCTGATGTCGGGCATGAACGTGGTCGGCGACCTGTTCGGCGCCGGCAAGATGTTCCTGCCGCAGGTGGTCAAGTCGGCGCGGGTGATGAAAAAGGCCGTCGCCTACCTGCTGCCGTACATCGAAGCCGAGAAGCTGCGCACCGGCGATGTCGGCAAATCCAACGGCAAGATCGTCATGGCCACGGTCAAGGGCGACGTGCACGACATCGGCAAGAACATCGTCGGCGTGGTGTTGGCCTGCAACAACTTCGACGTGGTCGACCTGGGCGTGATGGTGCCGGCGCAGACCATCCTGGACCGGGCGCGCGCCGAGAACGCCGACCTGATCGGCCTGTCCGGGCTGATCACGCCTTCGCTGGAAGAGATGAGCCACGTCGCCCGCGAAATGCAGCGCCAGGGCTTCACCATGCCGCTGCTGATCGGCGGGGCGACCACCTCGCGCGCGCACACCGCGCTGAAGATCGATCCGCACTACGACGCGCCGACGATCTGGGTCAAGGACGCCTCGCGCGCGGTCGGCGTGGCCCAGTCGCTGATCTCGATCGAGCTGCGCGAGCCGTTCGTCGCCGCCAACGCCTCCGACTACGCCGAGATCCGCCAGCGCCATCGCCAGCGCGGCGACGGCAAGCGGTTGGTGTCGCTGGAAAAGGCGCGCGGCCAGCGCTACGCCGGCCACTGGGACGAGTACGTTCCGCCGACGCCGAAAACCCCGGGCGTGTACGCGTTCGACGATTACCCGCTGGACGAGTTGGTCGAGTACATCGACTGGACGCCGTTCTTCAACACCTGGGAACTGGCCGGGCGCTATCCGGCGATCCTCACCGACGAGATCGTCGGCAAGCAGGCCACCGAGCTGTACCGCGACGCGCGCGCGATGCTGAAAAAGATCGTCGCGCAGAAGTGGATCGGCGCCAAGGCGGTGTTCGGCCTGTGGCCGGCGAACGCGGTCGGCGACGATGTCGACGTCGACCCGAGCATCGCGCTCGACGCCGTCGTGCTGCCCGACAACGGTCTGGTGCAGCCGCAGCGCGTCGCCGGCGGCCTGCGCGAGACGACCCGCCTGCACTTCCTGCGCCAGCAGGTCGACAAGCCCGCCGACCGCCCCGACTTCTGCCTGGCCGACTTCATCGCGCCCAAGGACAGCGGCCGCCAGGACTGGATCGGCGCGTTCGCGGTCACCGCGGGCCTGGGCATCGAGCCGCACGTGGCGCGCTTCGAGGCCGATCACGACGACTACAACGCGATCATGCTCAAGGCCCTGGCCGACCGCTTCGCCGAAGCGCTGGCCGAGCGCCTGCACCAGCGCGTGCGCAAGGAGTTCTGGGGCTACGCCGGCGACGAAACGCTCGACAACGACGCGCTGATCGACGAAGGCTACCGCGGCGTCCGCCCCGCGCCGGGCTACCCGGCCTGCCCCGAGCACAGCGAAAAGCGCACCTTGTTCGCCCTGCTCGACGCGCCGGCCCACTCCGGGCTGGAGCTGACCGAGAGCTTCGCCATGTACCCGGCCGCGGCGGTGTCGGGCTATTACTTCAGCCATCCCGACAGCCAGTACTTCGTGGTCGGGCGGGTGTCCAAGGAGCAGGTCGAGGACTACGCCCGGCGCAAGGGCGTCAGCCTGGTCCAGGCCGAGCGCTGGCTGGCGTCGAATCTGGATTACGATCCCGAGTGACGGGCCGCCCGCGCGGCCCGCGCCGCGCCCCCGCCCCACCCTTGCCGGAACTTCACGGATGAGCGAAATCCTGCTGCCCGAAGACCTCGCCGACGCCGAGTCGTCCGACCCGCGCGGCAACCAAGCCTTCCTGGAGAAGCACGCCGCGCCGGGCCGGATCGGCCTGTGCGGCGGGCGCGACTTCATCAACAAGCTGATCCGCAAGGCGCAGTCGCCGCTGACCGAAGACGGCCACCGCAGCCTGTGGTCGCACGCCTTCGTCTTCAGCGAACGGCGCGTGGACGGCCAGTGGTGGGTGATCGAGTCCGACCTGGACCTGCGCTACCGCCAGATCCGCCTGGGCGTGCAGGAGAACCGCGTCGCCCGCTACTACGACGCCGAAGCCTTCCCCAACATCGCCGTGCTCGATTTCGGCCTGAGCCCGGAACAGGTGCTGCAGGTGCAGAAGGCCGGCCTGGACCTGCTGGCCGGGCTGTCGAGCTATTCGATCAGCGAACTGCTCGGCACCATGATGGCCATGCACAGCCGCCGCCTGCGCAAGCGCGGCAACCTGCTGGCCAAGGACGGCGCGCTGTTCTGCTCGGCGCTGGTGCAGCACTGCTACCTCGCCGCCGGCGTCGAATTCCTGCCCGGCGTGCCCGGCAAGAACATCGCCCCGCACGACATCGACGAATCGCCGCTGCCGCACGCCACCCACCGCATCCTGCGCGACCTGGGCGTGTCGACGGTGCGCGAGATCGGGCATTCGCTGCGCGAGCGGCTGGCGTCTTCGCTGGACTGATCCACGACGCGCAGCCGCCGCACGGCGGTGCACGGAAACCGCGGTGCGTCACGCATCCATCCGCGCGCTGCTGCACGCCGCGCGAGTGCGGCTTAAAGTGGACAGTGATCGCAGTTGCAGTTGCAGCCGTCGCCGCGACGGCGACGCGCCGCCGCCCTTTCCCCTCCGCCTACTCCGCGCTTCGCGACAGGAGCTTGCATGCCTTTCCAGTTGTATCGCACCGACAACCGTCCGCCCGACACCATCGCCAACGACGGGTTTCAGGCGCGCGCGCCGATGAGTCCGGACACGGCGCGCGCGTTCGTCCAGCGCAGCCTGGTCGATCCCAATACCGATTTGAACCTGCCGACCGCCGCGCAAGGCGGGGTCATGGCCGGCTACTTGCGCACCCACTCGAATCTGGTCGGGCTCAGTTCGCTGTACCAGGAGATCCGCCGCGAGACCAGCGCCTCGACCCTGCACGTGTCGACCTCGCCGTCCGACGGCACCGGCGGCATCCGCAGCGCGCACCTGTATCAGATCGATATGCCGGCAGCGAGCCTGTATGCCTGGCAGGAGCGCGGCTCGGGCCTGAGCGCGAGGCCGACCGAGGTGTCCAGCTTCGCCCAGGCGCATCCGGCCAACAACGCGTTCGGCATCCCCGCGACCCGGCCGGTGCTGCTGACCGACACCAACGATTTGCGCACGGCGACGATGTTCGCCATCTCCAGCCCCAGCGGCGATGGCGAAGTCGCCTTCCTCACCGGCATTCCGTCGCAGTGGATCAACAACAGCCGCACCCTGCCGGGCGGCGCGTGGCAGGCGATGCCGCCGCAGGCGGCGCAGGGCCAGGGTGCGCCGGCCACGACCGCGCCGACGCCGATCGCACCGACGTCGATCGCTTCCTCGTCGACCGCGCCGGGCGCGTCGGCGCCGCTGCCGCCGGTGTCGGGATCGTCCTTCCCACCTGCATCCAGCTCGTCCACTGCGCCCTCGCCCGTCGTGCCGCCGCAGCAGGCCTCGCACCAGGCGTCGAGCAGCCACGCGCCCAACGTGCCGGGAACGTCCTCGGCCGCCTCGTCTTCGAGCCAGGAGGTCGAAGGGCGCCGCCCGCCGCCGGTGCCGCCGCGACCGCTGTCGATGCAGACCCATCCTTACCAGGACGCGGGTCACGCCAATCACAACCTGTACGAGCAGGCGCGCGACGGCCTGCAGCGGCTGAAGCCGCTGCTTCCGGCCAGCGAACGCACGTTGGCCGCGGCGGCCCTGGCCGATGCCGCACAAGCCGCGAAGCCACCGCTGCCGAGCATCGATCACGTCACCCAAGGGCGCGACGGCCGCCTGTTCGCCGTCAACGGCGGCTTGCACAGCCCGACCGCGCGCTTGGCTTACGCCGATCCGGCGCAGGTGCAGGCGCAGGCCCAAGTGGCCGCGGACCACACGGCCGGACGCGGTGCGCCGGCGCAGGGCGTTGCGAATCCCGCGGCGCCGCCGCAGGCGACACCGGGCCAAGTCGCGCCGCCGCAGCTCGCGCAGCCCCAAGCGCCGCTTCAGGCGCAGCAGCAGCCTGCGCAGCAACAACAGCAACAGCAACAACAAGCCCAGCCGCCCGCGCAGCAGGAAGGCCGGGTGCGCGCGCTGACGGCCATGTTCGAAACCCAGAATCAGGATCAGGGCCAGAACCAAAGCGGCCCGCGCCAGCGCTGATTCGCTCTCGCCGCCCGCCCGCGCTGCGGCGCGGGCGGCTGCACGGCCAGCCGGCGCTCGCCAAGACGCGCCGGCATGCTCGAATCCGCGCCGGCCACCACTGCGGTCGGCGCGGAAACTCGCTGCAATCCGCGCAAGACCGCCGCGGCCCAAGCCGCGACTGCAAGCGCGCACCGCCGGCGCACGCGCGGTTACGCTTACATCGGCGACTGCTGCTCGACGTTGTAGCGCGCCACCGCGCAATCGGCGAAACCCGAGCGCACCGTGTTGATGAACACGTTCTCCACGCAGGTCGCGTCGGTGGCGCCGCTGAGGCCTTCGAACACGGTCGGCTGACGCGACATGATCGTGTTGTGCACGATCCGCGCACGCGGCGAATTCTGCAGCCGCAGCAGGCGGTCGCCGCGGCTGAAGTCGAGGAACTGGTTGCCGGTCAGTTGGGCGTCGGGCGATTCGACCAGCTCCAGGCCGGTCGGGCCGCTGAACCCGGCCACCACGTTGTTGCTGATCGTGGCCCGCGGCAGGCCCTGCACGATCAGCGCCGCGCCCGGATTCGTCGTCCCGCCCTGGCCGTAGCCGATCACGCGGTTGCCGACGATGCGCACCGGCTCGATCTGCGGATCGATCGGCCCGCCCTGGAAATACTCGCCGCGCGCCACGATCGGGGTGAACTGCGCGCGCAGAACGGTGTTGTTGAGCAACTGCGCGCCGGAGCGGGCTTCCAGGAAGATGCCGACCGCGAAGCCCTCGATGCGGCAATTGCGCACCACGACCTTGTTGCCGCCGCGCACGCGAATGCCGGTCTCGCTGTTGCCGGGCTGCGCGCTGGCCAGGGTGCGGCTGCGGCAGTCCAGCTCGATGTCCGCGCCATCGATCTCGATCGGCAGGCTGCGATTGGCGCTGAGGCAATACTTGCCCGGCAGATGCACGCCGACCTGGGTCGGCGGCAGGATCGTGTCGCAGGCCAGGGCGTTGGCGCTGAGCAGCAGGCCGGCCAGGGCGAGGCCGGTGTTGGCTAGATGGCGCATGGAGTTCTCTTCCTTGTGATGGATTCGCATGGCGCCGGCGTGCGGCCGTGGGCCGCCGCGCCGGCGCGGGTCCAATGTGACGGCCGCGCGTGGGCGCGGGTGCGACCGCCGCGGGTCAATCGTTGTTGATCTGCGCGACGTTGTAGCGCCGCACCGAGCACTGCTCGAAGCCCGCTTCGACGGTGTTGATGAACACGTTCTCGATGCAGGTGGCGTCGACCGCGCCGACCAGGCCGCGGGCGTTGACGCCGCGACGCAGCATCGCGGTGTTGTGGACCAGGCGCGTACGCGGCGATTGCTCCATCCGAACCGCCGCCGAGCCGCCTTCGTTGAGGTCGAGCAGCTGATTGCCGGTGAGCTGCGCGTCCGCCGCGCGGTCGAGCAAGATCGCGCTCCCGCCGCGGAATCCGGCGATCAGGTTGTTGGTCAGCACCGGCTTGGCCGCATGCTGGACGGCGATCGCCGAGTCGGCGCCGTGGCCTTGGCCTTGGCCGTAGTAGAAGATCCGGTTGCCGATCAGCTGCGCGTTCTCGTCCTCGGGCCGGTCGCTGCCTTGCACGGCGATCCCCACGCCGCCGTCGACGACGGTGTTGTTGAGCACTTGCGCGTTGCCGCGTTCGCTCACCAGGATGCCGTAGCTCCAGCCTTGCAGGCGGCAGTTGCGCACGATGGCCTTGTCGCCGCGGCGCAGGTGCACGCCGATGCCGTCGTTGCCGTTGCCGGGCGTCCAGGTCAGGGTGCGGCCGCGGCAATCGAGTTCGACGTCGTCGGCGAGGATCGCGATGGGCTCGTCGCGGTCGGCGCTCAGACAGTACTTGCCGGGTTGGTCGATGAATCGCTGCTGGGGATCCAGCACGGTGTCGCAGGCCAGCGCCGAGCCGGCGCCGATCAGGCCGGCCAAGGCCAAGCCCGTACGCATGAAAATACGCATGAAATCCCTCTCTGGTGGTTGCGTCCATGGGTGATGCGCAGCGCCGCCGCACAAGCCGGCGCCGGCACGGCGAGTATGCGCAGACGGTGACTACGGCGCCATCGCTGGTGTGGCGGAGCGCGTTTTTTTCTGTATCGACGCATCGGTCGCAACGCATGCGACGCCGTGTCCGGCGAAATCGGCGTGGATCGAAATCCGGACGGCTGCGCGCCGGCTTTACTGCGCGTCGCGTTCGCCGATCCAGCTTCGCGCTTGCTCGAGAATCTCCTCCGACAACGCCGCATCATCGCTGAGCCGCGCCAGCGTCAACGCGCCGACCATCGCCGACCAACGCCCGATCGCCTCGCGCCGGCGCGCCGCCGCGTCGGCGCCGGGCGCGGTCTCGCTCATGCGCTGCAGTTGCTCGCGCAGGCCCGCGGTCATCGCCGCGCGCGCTTGCGACGACTGCCGCAACGTCTCCGCGCCCAGGCCGGCGACCGGGCAACCGCCGGCCGCGTCCGCGCAGTGCTGCGACGACAAATAGCCGGCCAGGAAGGCCTCGGGTTCGGCCGCGACCTCGCTGCCGGCGAGCACGTGCGCCAGGGTCTGGGCGATGAGTTCGTCCTTGGACTGGAAATGGCCGTAGAAAGCGCCGTGGGTGAGCCCGGCGGCCTTCATCACCTGGGCCACGCTGACCGCGTCGAAGCCGCGTTCGCGGAACAGCCGTCCGGCCTGGTCGAGGATGCGGCGGCGGTTTTCGCCGACCTGCTCGCGGCTGACTTTCATCGGGGTGGTCTCCTGGGGTCGCTTGACAGCTTACATGACGGCCATCATGATAAACCAATCATGACAATCATCATGAATAAACCCGGGCCGGCGATTGCCGGTTCGCCCCAGCCGAATTCCCATCCGAGCCCTCCCCCATGTCCACGCTCCCCACTGTCGTGATCACCGGCGCCTCCACCGGCATCGGCGCCGTCTATGCCGACCGTTTCGCCCGCCGCGGGCACGACCTGATCCTGGTCGCGCGCGACCTCGCCCGCCTGCAAGCGCTGGCCGAACGCCTGCGCGCCGACTACGGCGTCGCCGCCGAGCCGCTGCAGGCCGACCTCGCCGACACGGCGCAACTGGCCGGCCTGGAACGCCTGCTGCGCGACGACGCCCGCATCGGCGTGCTGGTCAACAACGCCGGCGCCACCCTGCCCGGCGGCTTCCTCGAACAAACCCCGGAACAGACCGCGCAGTTGATCGCGCTCAACGTCACCGCGCCCACCCGCCTGGCCGCGGCGATCGCCCCGCGCCTGGCCGCGGCCGGCAGCGGCGCCATCGTCAACCTGGCCTCGGTGGTCGGGCTGGCGCCGGAATTCGGCATGAGCGTCTACGGCGCGACCAAGGCCTTCGTGCAGTACCTCAGCCAGTCGCTGCAGGGAGAGATCGGCGGCAAGGGCGTGTACGTGCAGGCGGTGCTGCCGGCGGCGACGCGCACCGAAATCTGGGAGCGCTCGGGACGCGATGTCGCGCAGATCCCTGGGGTGATGGAAGTCGACGCCCTGGTCGACGCCGCCCTGACCGGCTTCGATCGCCGCGAGGCGGTGACGATCCCGCCGCTGCACGACGAAAGCCTGTGGCAGGCGGCCGACGCGGCGCGCAAGGCGATGCTGCCGCACTACAGCCAGTCGCAGCCGGCACCGCGTTACCTCTGATCGCCGTGGGTTTCCCCTTGTAGGAGCGGCGCGAGCCGCGACCGCGTCAATCGGCGTGCGGCGCAAACGGCCGCGCAGCGCCGAGCAGCGCTGAAGCCTGCGCCGCCGATGCGCATTCGCGGTCGCGACTTGCGTCGCTGCTACAGAGGCTTACGGCCGGATCCGATGGCTATCGCCCGACTGTACGCAATGGTATGTTTCGGCCACCGCCGCCCCGCGTGCCCGCGCCGCCATGCAAGACCTGCTGCTGTTCTCCCACGCCAACGGCTTCCCCGCCCCGGTCTATCGGCTGATGCTGGAGGCGCTGTCGGCGCGTTACCGGATCGTGCGGCCCGAGCGCATCGGCCACGACCCGCGCTATCCGGTGACCCTGGACTGGCCGCACCTGATCGAGGAACTGGTCCAGCGCACCCAGGCCGCGGCCGGCGACGCGCGGCGGATCTTCCTGGTCGGCCATTCCCTCGGCGGCTACCTCAGCCTGCTGGCCTCGCACCGGCTGGCCGGCACCGCGCTGGCCGCGCGCGTGGCCGGGGTGGTCATGCTGGATTCGCCGCTGATCGCCGGCTGGCGCGCGCGGCTGGTGCAGTTGGGCCGCCGCACCGGCCTGGACAACCTGGTCATGCCGACCCGCGCGACCCTGCAACGCCGCCGCCACTGGCCCGACCGCGACGCGGTGCGCGCGCACTTCCTGGCCAAGCCCGCGTTCGCGCGCTGGGACGCGCGCGTGCTCGAGGACTATGTCGAACACGGCACCCGCGCCGGCGCCGACGGCGCGCGCGAGCTCTCGTTCGAACGCGAGATCGAATACCGCATCTACCGCAGCCTGCCGACCACGTCGCTCAGCGGCCTGACCGCGCAGTTGCGCACTCCGGTCGGCTTTCTCGCCGGCACCCGCTCGCGCGAACTGCGCAACGCCGGCGACGCGGCGACGCGGCGACTGGTCGGTGATCGTTGGGCCTGGGTCGAAGGCAGCCATTTGTTCCCGATGGAACGGCCGCTGGACACCGCCCAGGCGATCGAGGCGATGCTCGAACGCCTCGCGCCGGCCGCGGCCGAAACCCTCGCCGAACCGCTGCGCCCGACCGGCACCTGAGCCTTCGCGCCGCTTCGATAGCGCCCTGTAGGAGCTGCGCGAGCTGCGACCGTGCCAACGCAACTACGACGACAGCTACGCCGTAGCTGAGGATTCGCGGTCGCAGCTTGCGCAGCTCCTACAGGGCGCTATCGCAGCTACGAAGCGGCGGCCGCAAATGCAACTGCGACGACACGTCGTAGCTGAGGATTCGCGGTCGCAGCTTGCGCAGCTCCTACAGGGCGCTATCGCAGCGACGAAGCGGCGGCCGCAAACGACGAAGGCCGCGATTCGCATCACGGCCTTCGTGGGTGGAAGCGTCGGGCGGGCGGCGTCTGCGCCCTGCCCGCGCAGCCGTCACCAGACCAGGTCGTCGGGCACCTGGTACATCGGGTCGGCATAGGGATCGTCCTGCGCCGGCGCGTTCGGGTCGACCTTCAGCGCCACCGCCGGGGCGAAGATCTCTTCGGCCTGGGCCAGCATCGCCGCGCTCACCAACAGGTAGCGGCCTTCCTGCTGCAGTACGCCGAGCTCGCCGGCGTTGAGCTGCTTGAGCTGCTCGGCGGTCACGTAGACGCGCTTGATCTTGCCGCCGTACGGGAAATGCCGGGCGATGTCGGCGTCGGCGACGTTGAGCGCCTGGTCCTTGAGCAGTTCGGCCAGCTTCGCCCGCGCTTCGCGGCGCAGGCGCGCTTCTTCCTGCTTGGCTTTTTCCGCGGCGATGCGTTCGTCCTTCTCGCGCTGGGCGCGGATGGCGTAGGCCTTGGCCAGATCGATGTCCTCGCGCGTGGGCGCACGTCCGCCCGCGCCGGGACGGCCGCGGCCGCGCTCGCCGGGCTTGCCGCCGCCGGGGCGGCCCTGGCCGGGACGGGCGCCGGGCGCGCCGGGCTTGGCGCCGGCGCCGGGCTTGCCCGCGCCGGGGCGCGCGTCGCCGCGCGCCGGGCCGTCGGCGCGCGCGTGCGGCCTGCCTTCGGGCTTGCCGTCGGACCTGCCGCCGGGCTTGCCGCCGCGGCGGTCCTCGCCCTTGCGTTCGGGGCGTTCGGGCTTGGGCGCGGGCTTGAAGCCCAGGCCCAGCAATTGGTCGCGCAAGCTATCGCTCATTGCAGATTCGTCAGTAGTGCGGGGGCGGCGGTTCGTTGCCGGCGTCGCCGGTCAGGGGGCTCGCGGCCATGGCCGCGCGCAGGTGTTTGATCTCGTCCAGCGCGCGCAGCAACAGCAGCGCGTTGCGCGATTCCTCGCTGCGCGCCGCGGCCAACGCGTCGCTCAGTTCGGTCAGCGCGTGCTCCTGGAACGCCACACGGGTTTCCAGATCGACCAGGCGCTGTTCGACGGCGGATCGCTCAGCCGAGGATTGTTCGAGATCGTTTTGTCCGAGATCGGAACTCACAGGCGTCGGCTCAGGCATCGATGTGAATCGAACGGCCGCGGCCGATGCCGTAATAGGCCAGATCGGCGGCCTCGACCTCGTCGGGATGGTACAGGTTGCGTCCGTCGAAGATCACCGCATCGGCCAGGGCCTGGCGCACGCGGACGAAATCGGGGCTGCGGAACTGCTTCCACTCGGTCACCACCACCAGCGCGTCGGCGTCGGCCAGCGCGGCGCGCGCCGAGTCGCACAGCACCAAGTCGTCGCGCTCGCCGAAGATGCGCTGCGCTTCCTCGCTGGCTTCCGGGTCGTAGGCGCGGACCTTGGCGCCGGCCTCCCACAGCTGCGCCAGCAGGCGCCGGCTGGAGGCTTCGCGCATGTCGTCGGTGTTGGGCTTGAACGCCAAGCCCCACACCGCGAAGGTCTTGCCGCGAACATCAAAGCCGTAGTGACGCTGGATCAGCTCGAACAGATGGCCCTTCTGGCTGTCGTTGACCGACTCCACCGCGTCGAGCAGGCGCGCCTCGTAGCCGTTCTGCTGGGCGGTGCGCGCCAGCGCCTGCACGTCCTTGGGAAAGCACGAGCCGCCGTAGCCGGCGCCGGGATAGATGAAGTGCCAGCCGATGCGCGGGTCCGAGCCGATGCCCTGGCGGACCATCTCGATGTCGGCGCCGACTTTCTCGGCGATGTTGGCGATCTCGTTCATGAAACTGATCTTGGTCGCCAGCATCGCGTTGGCGGCGTACTTGGTCAGCTCGGCCGAGCGCACGTCCATGACCACGATGCGCTCGTGGTTGCGGTTGAACGGCGCGTATAGGCGCTTGAGCTTTTCCACCGCGAGCGGATTGGCCGCGCCGATGACGATGCGGTCCGGGCGCATGCAGTCGTTGACCGCATCGCCTTCTTTGAGAAATTCGGGATTGGAGGCGATGTCGAACGCCACTTGCGCGCCGCGCGCGGCCAGTTCGGCGGCGATCGTCGCCTGGACCTTGTCGGCGGTGCCGACCGGCACGGTCGACTTGTTGACCACCACCACCGGGCGCTCGATGTGGCGGCCGATGGTCTGCGCCACCGCCAGCACGTACTTGAGGTCGGCGCTGCCGTCTTCATCGGGCGGGGTGCCGACCGCGATGAAGATCAGGTCGCCGTGGGCGATCGCGCCGGCGGCGTCGGTGGTGAAGTGCAGACGGCCGGAGGCGTGATTGGCCTTGACCATCGACTCCAGGCCCGGCTCGTAGATCGGGATCACGCCGCGGTTGAGGCCCTCGACCTTGGCCTGGTCGATATCGACGCAGACCACGTCGTGACCGACATCGGCCAGGCAGGTGCCGGTGACCAGGCCCACGTAGCCGGTGCCGAAGATGGTGACGCGCATTTCGTTGTTCCTTGCGGTGGTGCGGGGTCGGTGTCGCGACATCGATGCGGCGAAAGCGGTGTTGCGGAACTCGCGGTGCGGCCCGGGCGATCGGTTTCCAGCGGCCCTCGCCGAAAACCGAAGCGCTCGGAGCATCCGAACCTTCGGCCGCGCTCTTGGAAAAGCAACGCCGGCCGTCAGGGTATGGGGACACGGGCCGCGCCGCAAAAGCGCCGCGGCCCGCGTGCGCGCCCCCGCCCTCGCGGACGGGAGCGGCGCGACGCCGGCGCAGGGTCGCGCGCCGGCGCCGCCGGGTCGCGGATCAATGCTTCGGCGTGGTGCCCATCGCGGCCGATTCCGGACCGTCGGCCTTGACGATGTCGAGCAGCTCGACGTCGAACACCAAGGTCGCGTTCGGGCCGATCGGGCCGCCCGGGGTGCCCTGCTCGCCGTAGCCGAGCTTGGCCGGGATCCACAGCTTGAACTTGCTGCCCACCGGCATCAGCGCGATGCCTTCCTGCCAGCCCGGCACCACCGCGCCGAGCGGGAACACCGCCGGCTCGTTGCGCGCGTAGGAGCTGTCGAATTCCTTGCCGTCCAGCAGCGTGCCCTTGTAGTGCACGCGCACGGTGTCGGAGGCCTTGGGCTTGGCGCCCTTGCCTTCGGTCACGATCTGGTACTGCAGGCCCGAAGCGGTGGTCACCACGCCGGCCTTCTTGCCGTTGGCGGCGAGGAACTTCTCGCCGTCTTCCTGGTTCTTCTTGGCCATCGCCACCATCTTCTCGACCTGCTTGGTACGCACGGTCTCCTGCAGGCGCTGGCGGATCTGCATCGCTTCCTCGTCGGTCAGCGCGGTCTTCTCGCCCTTCATGCTGGCCTGCATGGCCTTTTGCAGCACGGCCAGGTCGATATCGTCCTTGAGCAGTTCCAGCGAACGGCCCATGTCCATGCCGATCAGGTAGCTGTTCTGCTCCTTCTCGGTCTTCATGCCGCCCAGGACCTTGACGTCCTTCTTGGCTTCGCCCGCCTTGTCGCCGCTCTTGCTCTCGGCGGCGGCCTTGTCGCCGGCCGGCTTGCCGGCCTGGTCGCAGCCCGCGGCGAACAGCGCCATCGAGCCCACGGCGATCGCCAAGGCGGTGTTACGCATGAAAGGCTTCATCAAACTGCACTCCTGAAAAGACTGGATGACCGGAAGGTGGGTGACCGGGCGGACAAACTGCCCGGCGCCGGCTGAACGTTGCTTCACGCGCCGCGCGGGCGGCGCGCAGGGGGATTACAGGATGTCGAGCAGCTCGACTTCAAACGTCAGCACCGCGTTCGGGCCGATGCTCGGCGGCGCGCCGTTCGGGCCGTAGGCCAGCTCGGACGGGATCCAGAACTTGAACTTGCTGCCCACCGGCATCATCGCCAGGCCTTCCTGCCAGCCCTGGATCACGCCGTTGACCGGGAATTCGGCCGGCTGGCCGCGATCGTAGGAGCTGTCGAAGGTCTTGCCGCTCAGCAGGGTGCCCTTGTAGTTGACGCTGACCTTGTCGGTCGGCTTGGGTCGCTCGCCCGAACCCTGGCGCAGGATCATGTACTGCAGGCCCGAGCCGGTCGCGAACACGCCCTTGACCTTCTTGTTCTCCTCCAGGAACGCCTTGCCTTCCTTGAGGTTCTTCTCGCCGGCCGCGGCCGCCTCGGCCTTGGCCTTGGACTGCATGCGCTCGGTGAAGTTGGTCAGCACCGTGCGCGCGTCGCCTTCGTTGAGCAGGGTCTGGCCGCCGCCGAGCGAGGTGCGCACGGCCTGCACCAGCACCGGCAGCTCGATTTCGGATTTGATCTGCTGCAGCGCCGGGCCGACCATGAACGAGCCGATCATCAGACCGACCTTGCTCTTGTCGACCGCCGGCGGCGGCGTGCCCGGCGGGGTGCCCTGCGCCGGCTTGCCTTCGCGCGAGGCGATGCGCGCGCGCAGCGCGGCGTCGACCGTGCGGGCTTCGTCCTGGGTGATCAGCGGCTTGCCACCGTCGAACACGTTCTTGACCGCTTTTTCGAACGCCGCGGCGTCCAGGTCCGAGCCGACCGGCTTGAGCGAGGAGGCCACGTCCATGCCGATGGCGTAGCTGATTTTTTCGCGTTCGTTGGCGAGCACGGATTTGTCCTGGGCAGAGGCGGCGCCTGCGAACAGCGCCGCGGTGGTCATCAACACGGCCGCGCCGCGCACGAAAGGCTTCATTAGGGTCCCGCTCCTGGTTGCCGAATTCTGGTGTGGCTGCTGGTAGTGACTGGAGGTGTGGAGCTTATGGCCGCGCCGTCGCGCGGCGCGAGCCCGCCATTGTCGCGGGCGCGGCCTTGGGCGGCAACGCTCCAGTGTGACGGCCGACCGGGGTTTTAGTTCCGCCGCGGCGGGAGCGGCCCGCCGCGGAAACCTGACCGGGCGCGCAGATCGCGTCGCCGCGGCGTCGGCCGGCGCGCGCTCAGCGCGCGGCCACCGGCTTGGGCGCCGGCGCGGCCAGGGCGCGCTCGATCGCCGCCACCACCGCCGGATCGTCCGGCGTGGTCTTGCTGCCGTAGCTGGCGATCAGCTTGCCGTCGCGGCCGATCAGGTACTTGTGGAAGTTCCACTTCGGCGCCTCGCCGGCGGCCTTGGCCAGGTCCTTGTACAGCGGCGTGGCCTGCTCGCCGACCACGTGCACCTTCTCGAACATCGGGAACTTGACCCCGTAGGTGAGCGTGCAGAACTCCTGGATCTGCTTCTCGTCCTCGAACTCCTGGGCCTTGAAGTCGCCCGAGGGGAAGCCGAGCACGGCGAAGCCGCGCGCCTTGTACTTGGCGTGCAGGCCTTCGAGCGCCTCGAACTGCGGGGTGAAGCCGCACTTGCTGGCGGTGTTGACCACCAGCACGACATCGCCGGCGTAGGTCTTGGCCAGGTCCACCGGCTGCTTGCCGGCGAGCGGGCGGAAGCTGCGGTCGAGCAGGCCGCCGGCCGCGGCGGCGGCGCCGACGGCGAGGGTCAGGCCGAGCGCCAGCGCGGCGCGGGCGGCACGGCGGGGTTGCGGGGAAGCGGTCGCGGGCATGGGGGCGCCTTCTGGATGAGGGGAAAGGCCCGGGCGGCGCGCCGAAACGGGGTTTCGGCCGGCCGCGGCGCGGGATCGGGGCCAAGTATGACTTCAGTTGGGTCCGCGGCGATTGACTCGGCGTGTTTAGGTGTTATAGTTGCATACAACACCGGCCCACTAGAGAGCAGGACCCAGCCATGAACCGCAAGCTGCACAACTCCATTTCGGCCCTGATGGCCGCTGGCGGCGCCCTGGTCCTGGGCCTGGTGGTGGCGCTGCCGCTGCCCGCTCCGGACAGCCCGCCGGCGCCGGCGCTGACCCAGTTCGCCGCCGACGCGCCGGCGACCCGCCCGATCGAGGTCGACCTCGGCGCGGTCAAGGCGCGGATCAGCTTCGACCGCGACTTCCTCGAACGCGCCCGCAGCCGCTCCGGCGATGTCGCCGGCGCCGTGCGCAAGATCGAGCAGCGCGCCCAGCAACTGGAAAACACCGAACGCGCCGCCGAGCTGACCACGATCGCCGGCGCCCTGGCCGGCGACGTCGCCGACCTGGCCGCGCTGGCCAACGCGGTCGCGCCGGCCTCCTTCTCCCCTTCCTCCAACGCCGCCGCGGAGTCGGCCGGCGCCGCCGAAACCAAGCGCAAGGCCGGACGCGCCGCGCGCCGCAGCCGCAGCAATCTCGTTATGCCCTATTTCTCCTTCCTGTCGCGGGGCTGAGCCATGACCGCAATCCAATGGAGCGACGGCGCTCCGATCTACCGCCAACTCAAAGAGCGCGTCGTGGCGATGATGCTCGACGGCGTGCTCAAGCCGGGCGACGCCCTGCCTTCGGTGCGTCAGGTGGCGGCCGAATACCAACTCAATCCCATCACCGTCTCGCGCGCCTACCAAGAGTTGGCCGACGAGGCACTGGTCGAAAAACGCCGAGGCCTGGGCATGTACGTGACCGAAGAAGCCGCCAAGAAACTGCTCCTCAACGAACGCGACCGGTTCCTGCGCGAGGAATGGCCGCTGGTGCTCGAACGCATCGCCCGGCTCGGCCTGCGCGCGGAAGAACTGCTCGGCGGCGATGCCGCCGGCGAAGGCACCCACAAGGCGGACGCCCCATGACCAACGCCACCCACATCGATCCCGGCCAGGTGGTCCGCGCCCGCGGCCTGCGCAAGATCTACCGCAACAAGGCCGCGCTGGACGGCGCCGACTTCGACATTCCCGCCGGCCGCATCGTCGGCCTGATCGGCCCCAACGGCGCCGGCAAGACCACCGCGCTCAAGGCCGTGCTCGGCCTGACCCAGTTCGACGGCGAACTGTCGGTGCTGGGCCTGGACCCGCGCAGCCAGCGCGACGCGCTGATGCGCGAGGTGTGCTTCATCGCCGACGTGGCGGTGCTGCCGCGCTGGCTGCGGGTGCGCGAGGCGATCGAGTTCGTCGCCGGCGTGCATCCGCGCTTCGACCGGGCCAAGTGCGAGCGCTTCCTGCACGGCACCCAGCTCAAGCCGGACCTGCGCGTGCGCGAAATGTCCAAGGGCATGATCGTGCAGTTGCACCTGGCGCTGGTGATGGCCATCGACGCGCGCCTGCTGGTGCTCGACGAACCCACCCTGGGCCTGGACATCCTCTACCGCAAGCAGTTCTACCAGCGCCTGCTGGAAGACTACTTCGACGAGAACAAGACCATCGTGGTCACCACCCACCAGGTCGAAGAGATCGAGCACATCCTCACCGACGTGATGTTCATCCGCGACGGCAAGATCGTGCTGGACTGCCCGATGGAGAACCTCGGCGAGCGCTTCGTCGAAGTGCTGGTCGACCGCGACAAGGCCGAACACGCGCGCACGCTCGGCCCGCTGGACGAACGCGCCCTGCCGTTCGGCAAGACCGTGATGCTGTTCGACGGCCTGGCCGCCGCCCAGCTCGACGGCCTGGGCGAAACCCGCACGCCGGGCCTGGCCGACCTGTTCGTCGCCACCATGAAGGGGACCTACGCATGAACGCCGCCACCGACGACTATTCCGCACCCGCCGCCGTCCCCCGCGCGGCCGCGACGATCCCCGCCACGCGGGTGTTCCTGATGCTGCTCAAGCGCGAGTTCTGGGAACACCGCGGCGGCTTCCTGTGGGGTCCGCTGATCGCCGGCGCGGTCGCGGTGATCTTCACCGTGCTCGGCGTGATCGGCGGCTCGGTGCTGTTCAACAAGTACGCCGTGCGCGACCACGACGGCATCAACCTGGAAATGACCGGCGACATGGCCCGCGCCGGCCAGATCGGCGACGCCGCGCTCGCCGGCGGCCTGGGCATCGTCTGCTTGGTGTTCGTGTTCGTGGTGTTCTTCTACGCGCTCGGCTCGCTTTACGACGAACGCAAGGACCGCAGCATCCTGTTCTGGAAATCGCTGCCGATATCCGACACCCAGGCGGTGCTGTCCAAGCTGGCGTGGGCGCTGCTGCTGGCGCCGCTGCTGGCCGCGGCGATCGGCCTGGCGGTAGGCCTGGTGATGTGGACGCTGGCGTGGCTGGCGGCGGTGCTCAACGGCTTCAGCGGCGCCGGCGCGATCTTCACCCAGGCCCATCCGTTCCGCCTGCTCGGCGAGTTGGCCCTGTCGGTGCCGGTGTACTCGCTGTGGGCGCTGCCGACCGTGGGCTGGCTGATGCTCTGCTCGGCCTGGGCGCGCGCCGTGCCGTTCGTCTGGGCGGTGGTGATCCCGCTGCTGGCCTGCGTGTTCGTCAGCTTCCTCGACGTGATGCCGGGCATCGAGATCCCGCACCGCGCGATCTGGTACACGGTGGCGCTGCGCGGCCTGCTCAGCGTGGTGCCGGGCACCTGGTTCCTGCACGACAGCTTCAGCGAGGACGCCCAGCAGGCGGCGATGAAGGGCACCGACGCGCTCAACCAGCTGGATTCGGCCTCGAGCCTGCAGGTGCTGGCCACCGCCGACCTGTGGATCGGCGCGGCGATCGGCGCGGCGATGATCTTCGCCGCGATCCACCTGCGCCGCTGGCGCGACGAAGGCTGAGGCGCGCGGCCGGCGCGGCGTGCGATCGGCGACCAACGCCTTGCAACCGTGCCGGCCCGGCCTGCATCACAGCTCTACCTCATCGTTGTTCAGGAGCTTCCCATGCGTCCCCTGCTCGCCCTGCTCTGCGCCGCGCTGCTGCCCGGCGCCGCCCTCGCCGCCGACCGCTGCGACAACGCCCAGCCGCGCAACCTCACCCTCGACCTCAAGGGCGTCAAAGTGGTGGTGTTCGAGATCGGTTCCGACGACCTGATCGTGGAAGGCGGCAACGGCGTCGCCGCGGTGACCGGCCGCGCCTGCGCCAACAACGCCGCCGACCTGTCCGGCCTGACCGTGAGCCAGCGCCGCGAAGGCGACAAGCTGGTGGTCGTGGCCGAGCACGCCAAGCGCCTGGGCCTGAACTTCAACGGCCAGTACCACATGCAACTGCGCGCCAGCGTGCCGCAGGATCTGCGCGTGCAGCTCAAGGTCGGCTCCGGCGACGCCTCGGTGCGCAACGTCGCCGCGCTCAGCGCCGACGTGAATTCCGGCGACATCGACATCGCCAACGTGCGCGGCCTCACCGTCGCCTCGGTCGGCTCGGGCGACGTGACCCTGCGCGACATCGGCGCGCTGCAGATCGTCGACCTGGGTTCGGGCGACCTGAAGGCGCGCGGCGTCGGCGGCGACGTCAAGATCGGCCGGGTCGGCTCGGGCGACGTCGAACTGCATCAGGTCGCAGGCTCGGTGACCGTGGACCGCGTCGGCTCGGGCGACCTCGACATCGACGGCGTGCGCGGCGACCTGCGCGTGGCGCGGGTCGGCAGCGGCGATGTGCGCCACCGCGGCGTGGCGGGCAAGGTCGACGTGCCCAAGAACGATTGATCGCCGGCGCAGGCGGGCCGCGCGCCGCCCGCCTGCGCCGCTTCCTTCCCTGCGCGCCGCTAAGAGACGCCGCTCATGACCACTCGCCGCTCTTCCATCGCCCTGGTGCTCGCCGCCGCGCTCGCCGCGGCCCTGGCCGGCGGCTGTTCGCGCAACGCAGACTCCGACACCCACGTCGTGGTGATCGACCACATGTCGATGGACGGCGACCGTTTGCTGGTGCGCGGCGGCGGCCAGCGCGCGCAGATTACCCCTGACGGCGCCATCGCCATCGACGGCAAGGCGCTGACGTTGAACCCGGCGCAGCAGGCCGCAGGCCGCGCGTTCTACGTAGAGGCGACCGGCATCCGCCGCGACGGCGCCGCCATCGGCCAGGCCGGCGCGGCGATGGCCGGGCAAGTGTTGAGCACAGTTGCGCAGGATCTGCGTTCGGGCCGCACCGACCAGACCGAGGCCAAGGTCGAGGCGCAGGCATCGAAACTGCGGGATCAGGCCATGCAGATTTGCCAGCGGGTGGGCGCCTTGCGCGTTGCGCAGGAAAAGCTGGTCGCGCAGGTGCCGCAGTTCCAGCCGTTCGCGAACAAGAACCTCACCACCGGCGATGAATGCCGGTCGCGCAGCTGACGGCGCCTCGGGGTTGCGGCCTGGGGCATTGCGCTGAAGTCTTTGGATCCCCGCGTTCGCGGGGATGACGACTTGGAGAGGCGCTGCGAAACCGCCTTGCCGCGAAACCCACCTACCGTCATGCCCGCGAACGCGGGCATCCAGAGCCTCACCGAGGCATGACCCTGAAGTCTCTGAATCCCCGCCTTCGCGGAGGATGACGACTTGAAGAGCCACGGTGAATCCGACTTACCGCGAAACCCACCCGCCGCGAACCCCCTACCTACCGTCATTCCCGCGAACGCGGGCTCTGTTTTAATTCGGCGAAGCCGAACATCCAGGGCTTCATCGAGGCATGACCCTGAAGTCTCCGGATCCCCGCATCTACGCGGACAACGACTGGCTTCCCCCAAGCGCCCTCAGTCGAATTCGCGCTCATCGCCCGCACTGTCGCGGGTGTTCTTCTGCACCGCGATCGCCGCGAACAGGCTCATCGCATAGGCCATCGCGTAGAACCCCTTTTCGCTGAAGGCGATCTGCGCGTTCCACAGGCCGATGAACATCAACGTCAACGCCGCCAGCACCGAGGTCCAGGCCAGGCCGTAGTAGAGGTTGGTCACCGGGATGCCCTCCATCCGGTCGCGCACCGACTTTTGCACCGACACCGCCGCGAACAGGCCGTAGAGCAGCAAGGTCAGGTAATAGCCTTTTTCGTTGAGCTGCAAGCCGGCGTTCCACAGCCCGACCAGGTAGGTCAGCGAGCCGAGCACGAGCGCGCCCCACGAAGCGCCCACGAACGCCGCCGAGGGCTTGCGGGAAATGGCACGGGTCATATCGCGTCCTTGAATGAGCGGCGGCCGGCGACCGCCGAGAGGTCCGCCGTCCGCGCGCGGCGGAGCGGCTTGCCGTGCGGGCCGGTCCAGCCCGCAAGGCCACTGTGGCCGCGGCGGCGGGCGCCGTCATCCGCGGCGCGGCAAGTATCGATAAGGAAGACGCGAGGTGCAGGAAACGGCTACGCGCCGGGGCGAGGCGGCGCGGGAACGCCGAAGGCTGCGCGGCCACCCGCCGCGCACCGGGCAAAACCAGCGATGAGGCGGCCGCCCGCCGTTGCGGCGGGGGCGCCGCGCGCCGCGAAGGCGCGCACGTCCCGGGCCGGACCCTCCGGCCCGGGCGCGGCGGTCAGCGCGCGGCCTGGACGCCGGCGACGGCGGCCTTGGCCGCATCGACCGCGGCCGGCGCGGCGCGCCCGCTCAGGTCGACGTGGATGTTGTCGCCGGGAATACCCGGGAAAAACGTCGGCTTGCAGGCGGCGCAGGCCAGCAGCGAAGCGATGGCGGCATACCGAAGGAAACGATTGGATTTCATGAGCGAGGCTCCATTAGTTATGGCTGGCCGGTCGGCCAGGGGCTGCGGGGAAACTCGCGCGCGCGCTACCTCCTGTATCGCACGCACGACAGTTACTTCATACCCGCCACGGCCGATCCGTAATGACCGCACGGTTACCGCTCAATAACCATGCGCCCGCCACGGACCGCGGCGGACATCGCGGCGGCCGAAACCGCCGATTTTCCCGCGTCGACGCCGGAAAACGGCGCCGATGCGGGCGTTGCGGACGCGGAACGCCGGCACGCAGGCCGCGCCCTCGCACGGCCCCCGCTTCGACCGGAACCGGCCGGAAAATCCGGCCGCGCCCGATCGCGGCATCCCCGTCCGCGGCGGGCGGATATTATCCGCGCTGGCGCGCCGATAATCCCCCCGTCCGTCGAGCATATCCAGGCGCACGCGCCGGAAAACCCCACGCCGGTCGCGAAACAAAATCATCGGACATTCTAGCCGCGGCGCCCCCGGCCGCGGCCGCACACGACGGCGCGGGCGATTGTGCATCAAATCCCGCGCCGTGCGAATGCGCCGCCGGCCGCCTCGACCGGCGGCCGCCTTTGCCCCGGCCTCGATTTCAGCCGCCGCCCCCGCCGCCGCCGGCGTGAATGCCGCCGCGGGTCAGCGCGGCCGGGTCGAGCAGCTTGCGCAGTTGTTTCTCGCTCAGGCCGCTGTCCTCCAGGGCGATCTCCAGCACCGGCCGGCCTTCCTTGTAGGCGCGCTTGGCGATCGCGGCGGCTTTCTCGTAGCCGATGATCGGATTGAGCGCGGTGACCAGGATCGGGTTGCGGTCCAGCGCCTCGCGCACGTGCGCCTCGCGCACCTTGAGCCCGGCGATGGCGCTGTCGGCCAGCAGCGGCATGGCGCGCGCCAGCAGGCGGATCGAATCGAGCAGGTCGTAGGCGATCAGCGGCAGCATCACGTTGAGCTGGAAATTGCCGCTCTGCCCGGCCACGGTGATCGCGGTGTGGTGGCCGATGACCTGGGCGCAGACCATCGCCATCGCCTCGGGAATCACCGGATTGACCTTGCCCGGCATGATCGAGCTGCCAGGCTGCAGCGCCGGCAGTTCGATCTCGCCCAGGCCGGCCAGCGGGCCGGAATTCATCCAGCGCAGGTCGTTGGCGATCTTGGTCAGCGCCACCGCCAGCGCGCTGAGCTGGCCGGACAGCTCGACCGCGTCGTCCTGCGCGGCCAGGCCTTCGAACTTGTCGGCGGCCGATTCGAAACGCACTCCGCCGACCGCGCTGAGCGCCTTGGCCACGACCTTGCCGAAGCGCGGATCGGCGTTGATGCCGGTGCCGATCGCGGTGCCGCCGATCGGCAGGCGGCGCAGCCGCTTGAGCGCGTCTTCGATGCGCTCCTGGGCCGAATACAGCTGCGCGGCCCAGGCGCCGAACTCCTGGCCGAAGGTCAGCGGCATCGCGTCCATCAGATGGGTGCGGCCGGTCTTGACCGTCTTGTTCAATTCCTTGGCCCGGCGCTCGATGGTCTTGCGCAGGTGCTTGAGCGCCGGCAGCAGGGTTTCGTGCACCGCCAGCGCCGCCGACACCCGGATCGCGGTCGGAATGGTGTCGTTGGAGCTCTGGCCGAGGTTGACGTGGTCGTTGGGGTGGATCTTGTGCTTGCCCGCGCGCGTGGCCAGGGTCGCGATCACCTCGTTGGCGTTCATGTTGCTCGAGGTGCCCGAACCGGTCTGGTAGACGTCGATCGGGAACTGCGCATCGAAGCCGCCGTCGGCGACCTCGCGCGCGGCCTGGGCGATGGCCTGCGCCGCGCCCGGGTCGAGCAGGCCGAAACCGCCGTTGGCCTGGGCCGCGGCGGCCTTGATCAGGGCCAGGGCGCGGATGAATTCGCGCGGCATCGGCTGGCCGGAGATCGGGAAGTTCTGCACCGCGCGCTGGGTCTGCGCGCCCCACAGCGCTTCGGCCGGGACGTTGAGCTCGCCCATGCTGTCGTGTTCGACGCGGAAGCCCGTGGCTGCGCCGCCGGTCTTGGCCGATGCGGCGCGTTCGCCGCGGGCCGGGGTCTTGCGTTTGCTCGCCATTGCCAACTCCGTTGAGTCGTGGGGGAACGCGCGGCCGCTCGGCCGCGCGTCGCTGAGATCGGCCGCGCGCCGCAGGCTGGGAGCCTGGAGGCAAAGCGACCGTGCTGGCTGGATTCCGCTGGCGGCGCCCATGATCGCCGCGGCCGCGATGGGCGTCGAGGGTTCGCACGGTTTTCGCCCGACTTCGCCGGGTGCGGCACAACGCATGCAGGAGCGGCGCGAGCCGCGACCGCGGGGTTGCATGCCTGCGGCGCGAACCCGAAACCCCGCGGTCGCGGCTCGCGCCGCTCCTACAGGGGGTGCCCCGGCACGTCCTGGCCGCAGGGGGTAGAATGGAAGGCTGTTTTCCTGCCCACCGCGTGCCATGTCCGCCGACTCCCAGACCACCCTGCTCGCCCTGTCCCCGCTCGATGGCCGCTATGCCGGCAAGGTCGATGCGCTGCGGCCGATTTTCTCCGAATTCGGCCTGATCAAGGCCCGGGTCAAGGTCGAAGTGGAGTGGCTGCTGGCGCTGGCCGCCGAACCGGGCATCGCCGAGCTGGCGCCGTTTTCCGACGCCGCCAGCGCGCGCCTGCGCGCGCTGGCCGACGGTTTGTCGGTGGCCGACGCGGCGCGGGTCAAGGAGATCGAGCGCACCACCAACCACGACGTCAAGGCGGTGGAGTACCTGATCAAGGAACGCCTCAAGGACGACGCCGAACTCGGCCCGGCGCTCGAATTCGTCCACTTCGCCTGCACCAGCGAAGACATCAACAACCTCAGCTACGCGCTGATGCTCAACCAGGCGCGCCAGGACGTGCTGCTGCCCAAGCTCGACGAGCTGATCCAGAAGCTGCGCGCGATGGCCCACGAGCACGCGGCGCTGCCGATGCTCTCGCGCACCCACGGCCAGACCGCTTCGCCGACCACGGTGGGCAAGGAACTGGCCAACGTGGTCGCGCGCCTGCAGCGCCAGGGCGAAACCCTCGCCGGCGCGATCATGCCGGGCAAGATCAACGGCGCGGTCGGCAACTACAACGCCCACGTCGCCGCCTACCCCGATATCGACTGGACCGCGTTCTCGCAGCGCTTCGTCGCCTCACTGGGCCTGGACTGGCAGCCCTACACCACCCAGATCGAGCCGCACGACGGCATCGCCGAAGTCTGCGACGCGCAGCGCCGCATCGACACGATCTGCGTGGACCTGTGCCGCGACGTGTGGGGCTACATCTCGCTGGGCTATTTCAAGCAGGCGGTCAAGGCCGGCGAAGTCGGCAGTTCGACCATGCCGCACAAGGTCAACCCGATCGACTTCGAAAACGCCGAAGGCAACTTCGGCATCGCCAACGCGCTGTTCGAGCATTTCGCCGCCAAGCTGCCGATCAGCCGCTGGCAGCGCGACCTCACCGACTCGACCGTGCTGCGCGCGCTCGGCACCGCCTTCGGCCACGCCCTGATCGGCTTCGACGCGCTGCTGCGCGGGCTGGGCAAGCTCAGCGCCAACCCGGAGCGGCTGGCGGCCGATCTGGACGCGTCGTGGGAAGTGCTGGCCGAAGCCGTGCAGACGGTGATGCGCCGCTACGGCCTGCCCAATCCCTACGAACAGCTCAAGGCGCTGACCCGCGGCCAGGGCATCACCGAGGCCTCGATGCGCGAGTTCATCGCCTCGCTGGACCTGCCGGCCGCGGACAAGCAGCGCCTGCTGGCGATGACGCCGGGCAGCTACACCGGCCTGGCCGAGCGGCTGGCGCGGGAAATCTGATCCCGCTGCGGGGCGCGTTCGCGCGCCTCGCTCGCTGCGCGGGCGCGGCGGCTGCGAATCCGCAACTACGGCGGAACCTTCGCCGTTATCGCATTGGCGCGGTCGCGGCTTGCGCCGCTCCTACAGTCGCTGCGCCGCGGCTTCGTTTCTCCCTGTAGGAGCGGCGCGAGCCGCGACCAACCGCAGCGACGTACGCAAGCGCCGCGGCCGAAGACCGGAACCCTCATGGCTTCGTATCTCCGGCTTCAAACGCTTGCGAGCGCGGCTTCGGTTGGCCGCGGCTTGCGCCGCTCCTACACTCGCTGCGCACGCACCGCGGACAGAAACAAAAATCCGCCTTGCCGTTGCCACAATTTCTTTTTGATCCGCGCCGCATCCGAATACGAGATAGTGCTGGCCACTTCTCGATAAGGATTGCGCGCATGCGTTCGTTCACCGGGTGGCTGCCCGTCTCCATCGCTTCGTTGCTGCTCGCCGCCTGCGCGAGCGCGCCGCCGCACGCCGCCAAGGCCGCTGGCGCCGATGCCTGCCCGGCCGATCCGAACTGGGACGAACCCACCGCGCCGCGCCGCATCTACGCCAATACCTGGTACGTCGGCACCTGCGCGATCAGCGCGATCCTGATCACCTCCGACGCCGGCCACATCCTCATCGACGGCGTCACCGACACCGCTGCGCCCAACATCGAAGCCAACATCCGCGCGCTCGGCTTCGATCCCGGACAGGTGCGCTACATCCTCAATTCGCACGAGCACATCGACCACGCCGGCGGCATCGCCCGGCTGGCGCGCGACACCGGCGCGCGCGTGGTCGCGCGCGAGCCGGCGGCGACCGCGCTGGAACGCGGCAAGGCCGACCGCGGCGATCCGCAGTTCCTCAGCGTGCCGGGCTTTCCGCCGGTGGCGAACGTGCAGCGCATCGACGACGGCGGCACGCTGCGGCTCGGCGCGCTGGCGCTGACCGCGCACGCCACGCCGGGCCATACCGCCGGCGCGACCAGTTGGACCTGGCGCTCGTGCGACGACGCCGGCCAGTGCCGCGACATCGCCTATGCCGACAGCCTCACCCCCTTCAGCGACAAGGTCTACCGCTTCAGCGACGACGCCGCGCATCCCGGCGCGCTGGCGGCGTACCGGCGCAGCATCGAGACCGTCGCGGCGCTGCCCTGCGACATCCTGCTGACCCCGCATCCGGGCGCCAGCGATCTGCTCCAACGCACCGGGCCGCATCCGGCCAAGCCGCTGGTGGATGCCGGCGCCTGCCGCGCCTACGCCGCCGCCGGCGCGGCCAAGCTCGATGCGCGCCTGGAGCAGGAGCGCGCTCAGCCCGCGCCGGCGCGCTGAGTCGCAACGCGGCCGGTCGCCGCCTTTGGGCGGTGGCCGCTGCCGCGCTTGCGTCGCACGACTGCAACGAGGGCTTCATCGCAACGCGCGCTGCGCCCGCGCGATGCGCAATCCGATCCGATTACGCCCGGCCCCGTCGCCGATCGCAGCGCCGCACAGCCGAACCCGCAAGCATTCCACCCTCCACCGCCGCGACCACGCCGCCTTAGCAACCGCCCCCGCACACTGCGCGCACTCGTCCGCGGAGGCCTGCGATGCAGTTGCTGATCAATATCGACGTCCCCGACCTCGACGCCGCGCTGGCGTTCTACACCCGCGCCTTCGGCCTGCACGTCGGGCGCCGCATCGGCGATGCGGTGGAACTGCTCGGCGCGCCGTCGCCGTTCTATCTGCTGCACAAGCCCGAGGGCTCGCTCGGCGCCGGCCAGCAGGCGCGCGGTTATGCGCGGCACTGGACGCCGCTGCATCTGGACATCGTGGTCGACGACCTCGACGCCGCCCTGGCCAGCGCGCTGGCCGCCGGCGCGCGCCAGGAAGGCGAGGCGCGCAAGGCCAGTTGGGGCCGGATCGTGCAGTTGTCCGATCCGTTCGGGCACGGCTGGTGCCTGCTGCAGTTCCTCGGCCGCGGCTACGACGAAATCGCGCAGTGAACCGCCTCGCCCGCTGCCCGGCCCGGGCGCCCGCGCGGGCGGGCGACGCGACGTGCGACCCACGTCTCAACCCCGCATTCGCCTGAGGGATCGCTGCGGCCGAAGCGACGCCGCCACGACCCGGTCCGCGTCGCCTGCGCCCGCGATGAGCGACAATATCGCTTTCATATCCGCGCACCGCCGCCGCGCCGAACCGCCATGGCCACCCGCCCGCTCGATCCGTCCCCCCGCAAGCCCGCTCGTAAGCCCGCCCAAAAGGCCGGCGAAAAAGCCGCCCCCGCCCTCGTCGTCGATGCCGCCGCGCATCCGCCGCTGGGCATGCCGGCGCAGACCTTCCTCACCGACTACTGGCAAAAACGCCCGCTGCTGATCCGCAACGCCTTCCCCGGCCTGCAATCGCCGCTGCAGCCCGAAGACCTGGCCGGATTGGCCTGCGAGGAAGGCGCGCTGGCGCGGCTGATCCAGCACGACCGCGCGCGCGATCATTATTCGGTGCGGCACGGGCCGTTCGAGGAATCCGAATTCCCGGGCCTGCCGCAGCAGGACTGGACCCTGCTCGTGCAGGACGTGGACAAGTGGGACGCCGATGTCGCCGCCTTGCTGCCGGCGTTCTCGTTCCTGCCGCGCTGGCGCATCGACGACATCATGGTGTCGTTCGCCGCGCCCGGCGGCTCGGTCGGCGCCCACGTCGATCAGTACGACGTGTTCCTGCTGCAGGCCCAGGGCCACCGGCGCTGGCAGATCGACGCCCGCCCCAACCCGCCGCAGGGTTTCCGCGCCGACGCCGAACTCAAGCTGCTGCGCGAATTCGAACCCAGCCACGACTGGGTGCTCGGCCCCGGCGACATGCTCTACCTGCCGCCGGGCGTGCCGCACCACGGCGTCGCCGAAGATGCCTGCCTGACCTTCTCGGTCGGCATGCGCGCGCCGTCGGCGGCCGAGCTGATGGGCGACTACATCGACACCCTCGCCGCCGATGCCGACGAGGCGCTGCGCTACAACGACCCGGACCTGGCCCCGCCGCGCGATCCCAACGAGATCGACGCGGCGGCGATGGAGCGCGTGGTGCAGGGCTTGAACGCGCTGCGCATGAACGACCCGGACCGCCTCGGCGACTGGTTCGGCCGCTTCATCACCGTCTACCGCGCCGCCGGCGAAGTGTCCGCGGGCGGCGCGCCGGCGCCGTCGCGGATCGAACTGGACTTCGCCCTGCAGCACGGCGCGACCCTGTGGCGCCACCCGTGGTCGCGCATGGCCTGGCGCCGCGCCCACGCCCGCGGCCGCGCCGCGCGCCTGTACGTGAGCGGCCAGGAATACGCGCTGCCGGCCAAGGACGCGCAGGCGCTGGCGGCGGCGGCCGAACTCGACCTGGCCGGCTATTCGGCTCTGTCCGACACCGGCCGCGCCTGCGTGCTGGAACTGGTCGCCGGCGGCCATTACCGCCTCGGTCGCGACGACGAGGCCGACGACGAGGGCTACGCGTTCGGAGACGAAGAGGAATGAGCCAGGCCACGCCCGCCGGTTTTCGCGTGGTCGCGGTCGAGGACTACGCCGCCGCCCGGCCGGCCCTGCGCGCGGTGCGCGAGGCGGTGTTCGTGCGCGAGCAGAACGTGCCGCTGGAACTGGAGCTGGACGCCGAGCGCGACCCGCAATGCCAGCACGTGCTGGCCTTCGACGCCGACGGCGAGCCGATCGGCACCGGCCGGCTGACCCCGGACCGGCGCATCGGCCGCATGGCGGTGCTGACCGCGTGGCGCGGCCGCGGCGTCGGCGAGGCGCTGCTGGAGGCGCTGGTCGCGCGCGCCCGCGCGCTGGGCTGGCGCGAGGTGTCGCTGCACAGCCAGGCCAGCGCGATCGGTTTCTACGCCCGCCAGGGTTTCCTGCCGTTCGGGCCGCGCTTCGAAGAGGCCGGCGGGATCGAGCATCTGGCGATGTACCGCTTGCTCGGCGCGGCCAATCCGGTCGACGGCCGCGACGCCGCGGCGGCGGCGCTGACCGGCCTGCTGGCCCAGGCCCGGCGCGCGTTGTGGATCTACAGCCGCGAGCTCGACCCCGGCCTGCTCGACCGCGCCGACGCGCTGGCGGCGCTGCGCCGCTTCGCCGTCGACGGCGGCCAGGTGCGCGTGCTGCTGCACGACCCGGCCGTGCCGCAGCGCGCGCTGGCGCCGCTGATCGGCCTGGCCCAGCGCCTGCCGACCGCTTTCGAATTCCGCGCGGTCGAGGAAACCGTCGACCAGAACGACCCGGCCGCCTACTGCGTCAACGACCGCGAGGGTTGGTACTACCGGCCGCTGGGCCACCGTTTCGACGGCGAGACCCGCCTGGACGACGGCCCGCGCGCGCGCCAGCTGCGCGCCCGGTTCGAACCGGTGTGGGAACGCGCGCGGCCGTGCACCGAGTTCCGCGCGCTGGGGATCTGAGCGCCAGCAGACGGCTTTTGTGGGAGGGGCTTGAGCCCCGATGCTTTTGTCTCAGGTCGCGGCCATCTGGAAGTCGCGGCCATCTGAAAGAACAGCATCGGGGCTGAAGCCCCTCCCACAAAGGCAAAAGCGTTGGAGCTGTAGCCCTTCCCCTGGTAGCCCTTCCCTAAAAGCCGAGACCGGCCGTCACAGGCCGCAGGCCCACATCACCGTTACCTTGCCGCCCGGCGCCAGATCGAACCGGCACACGACCCGGCGACGGCTGTCGTAGGTGGCGACGCCGCGCAGTTCCACCCGCACGCCCGAGGCGGTCGGCGTCAGTTTCGGCGCCGTCAGCGAGTAATTGCCGGGCGCCACCAGTTCGGCCTCGTGCACGATCCGGGCCTGGCCGTCCTCGCCGCCGTCGGCCTTCCATTGCGCCAGCACCCGGGTCGAGACGTGCTCGAAGCCCTGGCCGACCACGACGACCCGGTAGCTGCCCTCGCCGGCCTCGGCCTCGCTCCAGCGGCCAGCCTGGACCACGGCGTCCACGTTCGGCTCCACGACCGGCGCCTGGGCGAGGGCCGGCGCCGAAACGGCCCATAGCGATGCCAGCCACAGCAGCGCGGGCGCGAGGATGCGGCGCGGACGCCGCGGCTTGTCCTGCTCACGCGGGCCTAGGCAAGCGGCGTGGCGGTGAAGGTTGCGATGATTCATGGCGTCGACAACTTAGCCGAACGCACCCGCATCTCGAAGTGGTCGCGCCCGTCGGGCCGCCTCTCCAACAAAATCAACTCGGTGCCGGGCAGGCGCCCGGCGGGCTCGGCGGCGGCCGCGGCCTGCTCGATCGCGCGCATCGCCGCGGCGACGGCGGCGTTGTTCTCGGCCGAACCGGTCAGCCACACCACCTCGCCCTCGGCGCGGACGTTGTCGATCCGGCACGAGGCCGGCACCAGGGCCTGGAAGCGCTCGCGCAGGCTCCCCAACGAGGCCGGCGTCGCGGCCCGGGTCGGCTTCGCGGCCGCAGCGGCCGCGGCCTCGGCGGTGAAATCGGTTCCAGCCGCCTTGGCCTCGGCTTCGGCCGTGCGCCGCTGGGGATCGTCCTTGGGCGCGCAGCCCGCCAATGCCAGCACCAACAGCAAACTCCATCGCACTACGCCTGCGGACATGACGCCGAACTCCTTATCGACCGGCGCCGATGATACGGCCGCAGCCATCGCGCGCGCCGGGCTGAGCGCGCGATAAACCGCGGCGGCCGCGGCCGCGGCTTGAAAGCGCCGGCGCTGTCCCAAGATTTTTGAGCGGATTCGCCCGCACGCCCCGCCCCGCCGGCGGCCTTGCCGGAACGGTCGGCTCGCCGGTCCGGCCCGGGCCGGCACCGGAAATCGAACCAAAACCGCCACATAGACGTAAGTAGTTATGCCTTTGCGCTTAACACTGCCGCTATAATTCCGAGCCTTGTCTGCGCCTAGCGCCCTGTGCGCGCGCGCCGACCCCACTCCCGTCCCCTAGAGTTTCCCGATAGCCATCGTGGACAGTCTCCTGAAGCAGTTCTCGCAGTCCTCGCAACTCGGCGCCAACGCCGCCTTCATCGAAGACCTGTACGAGCAGTACCTGGTCGATCCCGACAGCGTCGGGCCCAAGTGGAAAGCCTATTTCGACGGCTTCAAGGGCCGCGAGGCCGGCGATGTGCCGCACTCGGCCGCGATCGAAAGCATCGCCCGGGCGGGCAAGGCCGCCGCGCGCGGCGCGGTCGCCGCCGCCGGCGCGTCCTCGGGCAGCGACGAACGCGAGCGCATGGTCGGCAAGGTCATCACCGCCTACCGTTCGCGCGGCCACCTCGCGGCCGACATCGACCCGCTGGGCCTGCTGCAGAAGCCCGACGCGCCGGACCTGGCGCTGGGCTTCCACCGCCTGTCCGAAAGCGACCAGTCGGTCGAATTCTCCACCGGCGGCGTCGCCGGCAAGGAACGCATGAAGCTCGGCGACCTGGTCGCCCTGCTCAAGGCGACCTACACCGGCCCGATCGGCGCCGAGTTCATGCACATCGCCGACGCCGAACAGCGCCGCTGGATGTACGAGCGCCTGGAAGCGGCCGGCGGCAAGTTCGGCCGCAGCGCCGCCGACAAGGCCCGCATCCTCGAGCGGTTGACCGCGGCCGACGGCCTGGAGCGGTATCTGGGCACCAAGTACGTCGGCCAGAAGCGCTTCTCGCTGGAAGGCGGCGACGCGCTGATCCCGCTGATGGACGTGACCATCCGTCGCGCCGGCGAGCAGGGCGTGCAGGACGTGGTGATCGGCATGGCCCACCGCGGCCGCCTCAACGTCCTGGTCAACACCCTGGGCAAGCCGCCGCGCAAGCTGTTCGACGAGTTCGAAGGCAAGTTCGAGCACGACGAGCACGCCAAGAGCGGCGACGTGAAGTACCACATGGGCTTCAGCGCCGATGTCGCCACCCCGGGCGGCCCGGTCCACCTGGCGCTGGCGTTCAACCCCTCGCACCTGGAAATCGTCAACCCGGTGGTCGCCGGCAGCGTGCGCTCGCGCCAGACCCGCCGCGGCGAAAACGGCCGAGCCCAGGTGCTGCCGGTGCTGCTGCACGGCGACGCCGCGTTCGCAGGCCAAGGCGTGGGCATGGAGCTGTTCCAGATGTCGCAGGCGCGCGGCTTCGCCGTCGGCGGCACCGTGCACATCGTCATCAACAACCAGGTCGGCTTCACCACGTCCGAGCGTCAGGACGCGCGTTCGACCCTGTACTGCACCGACGTGGCCAAGATGGTCGGCGCGCCGATCCTGCACGTGAACTCCGACCACCCCGAAGCGGTGGTGTTCTGCGCCGAGCTGGCGCTGGACTTCCGCCAGCGCTTCGGCCGCGACGTGGTCATCGACCTGGTCTGCTACCGCCGCCACGGCCACAACGAGGCCGACGAGCCGGCGGCGACCCAGCCGCTGATGTACCAGGTGATCCGCAAGCACAAGACCCCGCGCGAGATCTACGCCGACCAGTTGATCGCCGAAGGCGCGATCAAGGCCGAGGACGCGCAGGCGCTGGTCGACGGCTACCGCAACAAGCTCGACGCCGGCGAAGTCACCACCGAACTGGTCGAGGTCAAGCCCGACGAGTTCACCATCGACTGGTCCAAGTACCTGCAGGGCAAGCTCAGCGATCCGGTCGACACCACCTTCGAGCGCAGCAAGCTCGATCAGCTCGCCGTCGAGATCAACGCGATCCCCGACAGCGTCAAGCTGCATCCGCGCGTGGCCAAGATTTATGAGGACCGCCGCAAGATGTCGGCCGGCGAGCAGCCGGGCGACTGGGGCTTCGCCGAGAACCTGGCCTACGCCACCTTGATCAGCGAAGGCTACAAGCTGCGCCTGGTCGGCCAGGACAGCGGCCGCGGCACCTTCTTCCACCGCCACGCGATCCTGCACGAGCAGAGCACCGACGAATACGTCATGCCGCTGCGCCGCCTGGTCAAGAACCCGGTGGACGTGACCATCATCGACTCGCTGCTGTCGGAAGAAGCGGTGATGGCGTTCGAATACGGCTACTCCACCGCCGATCCGATGACCCTGGACATCTGGGAAGCGCAGTTCGGCGACTTCGCCAACGGCGCGCAGGTGGTGATCGACCAGTTCCTGTCCTCGGGCGAGGCCAAGTGGGGCCGCCTGTGCGGGTTGGCGCTGTTCCTGCCGCACGGCTACGAAGGCCAGGGCCCCGAGCACAGCTCGGCGCGCCTGGAGCGCTTCCTGCAGCTGTGCGCGCTGGAGAACATGCTGGTGTGCGTGCCGACCACTCCGGCCCAGGCCTACCACATGATCCGCCGGCAGATGCGCATGAGCACGCGCAAGCCGCTGGTGGTGATGACGCCCAAGTCGCTGCTGCGCCACAAGCTGGCAGTGTCGAGCCTGGACGAACTGGCCAACGGCGAGTTCCAGCATCTGATCCCGGACGCCGCGGCCAACGCCAACGCCAAGAAGATCAAGCGCGTAGTGCTGTGCTCGGGCAAGGTCTACTACGACCTGTTCGAACAGGCGCAGAAGGACGGTGTGGACGACGTCGCGATCCTGCGCGTCGAGCAGCTCTACCCGTTCCCGCGCGAAGCTCTGGCCGCCGAGCTCAAGCGTTTCGGCGCCGCCAAGGACGTGGTGTGGTGCCAGGAAGAGCCGCAGAACCAGGGCGCGTGGTACCAGATCCGCCACCACCTCAGCGCCTGCCTGGCGCCGAAGCAGGCCCTGCACTACACCGGCCGCGCCCGTTCGCCGTCGCCGGCGGCCGGTCACCTGGCCGATCACGTCGCCGAGCAGACCAAGCTGGTCGCCGATGCGCTGGTCAATTCGCTGCACGGCGAGTCGAGCGCCGAGTAAGGCGCCGGCTGCGCACGAAGCACCGGCGCCGCGAACGGCGCCGGCGCTTCGCCGGACACCCCAGATTCGAAACTCCCTTTCAAGCACGTTCCAAGCACTCCAGGATGCCTGCCCCATGAGCACCGAGATCAAAGTCCCCGTTCTGCCTGAGTCGGTCTCCGACGCCACGATCGCCACGTGGCACAAGAAGCCCGGCGACGCGGTCAAGCGCGACGAGAACCTGGTCGACCTCGAAACCGACAAGGTCGTGCTGGAAGTGCCCTCGCCGGTCGACGGCGTGCTCAAGGAAATCAAGTTCGAAGAAGGCGCGACCGTGACCAGCCAGCAGCTGATCGCGATCGTCGAGGCCGGCGCCGCCGCGGCCGCTCCGGCCCCGGCCGCCAAGGCCGAAGCCGCCCCGGCTCCGGCCGCCGCTGCCGCCGCTCCGGCCAAGACCGAAGCCGCCAAGCCCGCCGCCGCGCCGTCGGCCAACGACCAACTGCCGCCGGGCGCGCGCTTCGCCGCCAACACCCAGGGCGTCGACGCTTCGCAGGTCGAAGGCACCGGCCGCAAGGGCGCGGTGACCAAGGAAGACATCGTCAACTATGCCAAGGCCGGCGGCGTGGGTTCGGCCGCGGGCGCGCGTCCGGAAGAGCGCGTGCCGATGACCCGCATGCGTGCGCGCATCGCCGAGCGCCTGATGCAGTCGAAGAACTCCATCGCCATGCTGACCTCGTTCAACGAAGTCAACCTGGGCAAGGTCATGGCCATGCGCAAGGAGCTGGGCGAGACCTTCGAGAAGGCCAACGGGGTCAAGCTCGGCTTCATGAGCTTCTTCGCCAAGGCCGCGGCCAACGCGCTGCAGCGCCACCCGATCGTCAACGCCTCGGTCGACGGCAACGACGTGATCTATCACGGCTACGCCGACATCTCCATCGCCGTGTCCACCGACAAGGGCCTGGTGACCCCGGTGCTGCGCAACGTCGAGCGCCTGGGCTTCGCCGACATCGAAAAGGCCATCGGCGATTACGCCAAGAAGGCCCGCGACGGCAAGCTGGCGCTGGAAGACCTGCAGGGCGGCACCTTCACCATCACCAACGGCGGCACCTTCGGCTCGCTGATGTCGACCCCGATCGTCAACCCGCCGCAGTCGGCGATCCTGGGCATGCACGCCATCAAGGAGCGCGCCATCGTTGAGAACGGCCAGGTCGTGGCCGCGCCGATGATGTACATCGCGCTGTCCTACGATCACCGCATCATCGACGGCAAGGACGCGGTGCTGTTCCTGGTCGACATCAAGAACCAGCTCGAGAACCCGCACCGCATGCTGCTCGGCATGTGATGCCACGAGCCCCTCTCCCGCGACGCGGGAGAGGGGTTGGGGCGAGGGCCAGCCGCGAGTACGCCAGCCCCCCGCCCCGCGCCTCCCCTCATCCGCCCTTCGGGCACCTTCTCCCGCAAGCGGGAGAAGGGAAAGGCAAAGGAATTTTGCAATGTCTGAGCAATTCGACGTAGTCGTCATCGGCGCCGGCCCGGCCGGCTACCACGCCGCCATCCGCGCCGCCCAGCTCGGCCTGAAGACCGCCTGCATCGACGCGGCGCTCGGCAAGGACGGCAAGCCGGCGCTCGGCGGCACCTGCCTGCGCGTGGGCTGCATCCCGTCCAAGGCCCTGCTCGACAGCTCGCGCCAGTTCTGGAACCTGCAGCATCTGTTCGGCGAGCACGGCATCAGCGCCGACAACGCCAAGATCGACGTCGCGACCATGGTCGGCCGCAAGGACAAGATCGTGAAGCAGTTCACCGGCGGCATCGCGATGCTGTTCAAGGCGAACAAGATCACCCCGTACTACGGCTTCGGCACCCTGCACCCGGGCAACATCGTCAAGGTCAAGCAGCACGACGGTTCGGAAGTCGAACTCAAGGGCACCAACGTCATCCTCGCCGCCGGTTCGGACTCCATCGAACTGCCGTTCGCCAAGTTCGACGGCGACAAGGTCGTCGACAACGTCGGCGCGCTGGACTTCACGCAAGTGCCCAAGCGCCTGGGCGTGATCGGCGCCGGCGTGATCGGCCTGGAACTGGGCAGCGTGTGGAAGCGCCTGGGCTCGGAAGTCACCATCCTCGAAGCCCTGCCCGACTTCCTCGCCGCCGCCGATGCCGAGGTCGCCAAGACCGCGGCCAAGGAATTCAAGAAGCAGGGCCTGGACATCAAGCTCGGCGCCAAGGTCTCCAAGGCCGAGATCAAGGGCGACGAAGTCCACCTGACCTACAACGACGGCAAGGCCGACCAGCAACTGGTCGTGGACAAGCTGCTGGTGGCCGTCGGCCGCCGCGCCGCGTCCAAGGGTCTGCTCGCCGACGGCACCGGCGTGAAGCTCAACGAGCGCGGCCAGATCGAAGTCGACGAGCACTGCCACACCGGCGTCGACGGCGTCTGGGCGATCGGCGACTGCGTGCGCGGCCCGATGCTGGCGCACAAGGGCTTCGAGGAAGGCATCGCGGTGGCCGAGCTGATCGCCGGCCTGCCGGGCCACGTCAACTTCGACACCATTCCGTGGGTGATCTACACCGAGCCGGAAATCGCCTGGGTCGGCCGCACCGAGCAGCAGCTCAAGGCCGAGGGCGTGCCGTACAAGACCGGCAGCTTCCCGTTCGCGGCGATCGGCCGCGCGGTGGCCATGGGCGAGCCGGCCGGCTTCGTCAAGGTCATCGCCCATGCCGAGACCGACCGCGTGCTCGGCCTGCACCTGGTCGGCGTCGGCGTCTCCGAGCTGGTCCACGAAGGCGTGCTGACCATGGAGTTCAAGGGCTCCGCCGACGACCTGGCGCGCATCTGCCACGCCCACCCGACCCTGTCGGAGGCGATCCACGACGCGGCGATGGCGGTCGACAAGCGCGCCATCCACAAGGCCAACTGATCGGCCAGGCAGTCACGAGAACGGCGCACCTTGGTGCGCCGTTCTTCGTTTCGGCGGCGGCGATCCGCGCCGGCGCCCGCAACACCCACAACGACAAAATCTCCAGGCAACGACGAACATGAAAACGATCTGCGTCTACTGCGGCTCCAACTCCGGCTCCAAGCCGATCTACACCGACCGCGCGATGGCCCTGGGCTACCGCCTGGCCCGCGACGGCATCGCCCTGGCCTACGGCGGCGGCAACGTCGGGCTGATGGGCGCGGTCGCCGACGCGGTGCTGGAAGCCGGCGGCGAAGTCATCGGCGTGATCCCGGAGCAGTTGGTCAACTGGGAAGTCGCCCACCGCGGCCTGACCCGGCTGGAGATCGTCGGCTCGATGCACGAGCGCAAGCAGCGCATGTTCGATATCGCCGACGGCTTCGTCGCCCTGCCCGGCGGCTTCGGCACCCTCGACGAAATGTTCGAGATGCTGACCTGGCGCCAGCTCGGCATCGGCAACAAGCCCTGCGCCTTCCTCGACATCGACGGCTTCTACTCGCCGCTGATGGGCATGCTCGACCGCATGGTCGACGAGCGCTTCCTGCACCCCGACCAGCGCCGCGACCTGTGGCACGGCGACGACATCGAAGCGATGCTGGCGTGGATGCGCGCTTACCAGCCGGCGTCGTCGTCGAAGTGGATGGACGAGAAGCGGCGCAGCGCGTTGCGCTGAGCGAACACAAATCAGCTATCCCCGCGCACCTTCGCGTCGCCGTCGCGTCACACCCGTCATTCCGGCGAAAGCCGGAATCCATTTTGCTGTTGATGTTGCTCGGCCCGAGGTTAAAGCAACAGCCAAGTCAAAATGGATTCCGGCTTTCGCCGGAATGACGGGATAAGGAGAATAAGCTTGAGGGCTTGAGGGCTCACCCGCCGGATCGGATCGGATTTTTGGCATCCAACCGGTAAGAGTTCGCCGCGTTCGCGCGCGCTACGCTTCGTAGCGATCCGCGACGTGCTTTCATTGCATATCGACTGAAGGACTCGCATGGATGCGAACCCGACTCCCCTGCGTCTACATGCTCGCCAGCGCGCCGCGCGGCACCTTGTATGCCGGCGTCACCTCCGACCCGATCCAGCGCATCTGGCAGCACCGCAACGACCTCACTGAAGGGTTCAGCCGACGCTACGGCACACACAGTCTGGTCTGGTACGAACTGCATCCCGACATGCGCTCGGCCATTACTCGCGAAAAGCGCATCAAATCCTGGAAGCGCGCCTGGAAACTCGAATTGATCGAGTCCTCCAACCCGCAATGGCACGACCTCTACTCCGTTATCATCGGCGCTTGCGCCACGCCCTGATCTGCGATGGCGCGTCACAGGAGCCTGCGCCGTCATGACCGTCCCCGCCGCGTTCAACGCCTTTCGCATCCACAACGACGCCGCCGGTTATCGCGGCGGCATCGAAACGGTGTCGATCGACGAGCTCGCGCCGGGCGAAGTGGTGATCAAGACCGCGTACTCCTCGATCAACTTCAAGGACGCGCTGGCCGGCACCGGCGAAGGCAAGATCCTGCGCTCGTTCCCGCTGGTCGGCGGCATCGACGCGGCCGGGCACGTGGTCGCCTCCAGCGACGCCAAGTTCAAGGAAGGCGACGCGGTGCTGGTGACCGGCTGCGGCCTCAGCGAAACCCGCGACGGCGGCTACAGCGAGTACGCGCGCTTGCAGGCGAAGTGGACGATCCCGCTGCCGGCCGGGCTGAGCCTGCGCGAGAGCATGATCCTGGGCACCGCCGGCTTCACCGCGGCCTTGGCCTTGTTTCGCCTGCTGGAGAACCGCCAGGCGCCGGAGCTGGGGCCGCTGGCGGTGACCGGCGCGACCGGCGGCGTGGGTTCGCTCGCGCTCGACATCTTCAGCCGCGCCGGCTTCGAAGTGCACGCGATCAGCGGCAAGCCCGAGCAGGCCGATTACCTCAAGTCGATCGGCGCCAGCCAGGTGCTCGGCCGCGACGCCCTGGCCACCGCCCGGCCGATGGAATCGGCGCGCTTCGGCGGCGGCCTGGACAACGTCGGCGGGCCGATGCTCGCCAGCCTGCTCGCGCAGACCGCGCCCTACGGCAACGTCGCCAGCGCCGGCCTGGCCGCCAGCCACGACCTGGGCACCACGGTGATGCCGTTCATCATCCGCGGCGTGTCGCTGCTCGGCATCGCCTCGGCCGGCACCGCGCGCGCGATCCGCGACGAGATCTGGCAGCGCCTGGCCAGCGACTGGAAGCCGGCGCACCTGGACCGGATCTGCACCCGCGAAGTGCCGCTGAGCGAACTGCCGCAGGCGTTTCCCGCGATGCTGGCCGGAGGCTCGCTGGGCCGGACCCTGGTCGTGATCTAGTTGGCATTGCAGCCGCGCGGCGCGTCGCTACAATCGGCCGCAAGTTCCAGGGGAAAGATATGGCGCGTATTTTGATCGTCGACGATTCGCCGTCCCAGCTGATGGGCATCCGTCGCATCGTCGAGAAGTTGGGCCACGAGGCCCTCACCGCAGAAGACGGCGCCGCCGGCGTCGAGGCCGCCAAGCGCGAGCTGCCCGACCTGATCCTGATGGACGTGGTCATGCCGAACCTCAACGGGTTCCAGGCCACCCGCTCGATCTGCCGCGAAGCCACCACCAAGCACATTCCGATCGTACTGGTCACCACCAAGGACCAGGACACCGACCGGGTGTGGGGCATGCGCCAGGGCGCGAAGGCCTACATCACCAAGCCTTTCAGCGAAACCGACCTGTCCGAGATCATCGGCCAGTTGCTGCCCGCGGCCGGCTGAAACCGGGCGCGGCCCAAGGCCGCAGCGGTGTTGGATGAATGCGCGAATCCCGGCTCCGGCCGGGATTCTTGCGTTTGGGCGCCGCGCAATCGGGCGGCGAAGCTGCGCAGACGCGTGCCGTATGCCGCTGTTTACCGGTCCGGCAGCGCTCCGCCCGTCGGCTGGGCCGCGCCGCCGATCGTGTCGCCGATTTGCTGTGGGAGGGCTTCAGCCCCGACGCTTTCGGCTCAGGTCGCTTCGAAAGATCGCCGCGGCGGAACGAAAAGCATCGGGCCTGAAGGCCCTCCCACAAGGCTGATGTGGGAGGGGCTTCAGCCCCGACGCTTTCGGCTCAGGTCGCTCGAAACATCGCCGCAGCGGAGCGAAGAGCATCGGGCCTGAAGGCCCTCCCACAAGGCTGATGTGGGAGAAGCTTCAGCCCTGATGCTTTCGGCTCAGGTCGCTTCGAAAGATCGCCGTAGCGGATCGAAGAGCATCGGGCCTGAAGGCCCTCCCACAAGGCTGATGTGGAAGGGGCTTCAGCCCCGACGCTTTCGACTCAGGTCGCTGAGAAAGATCGCCGCGGCGGATCGAAGAGCTTCGGGCCTGAAGGCCCTCCCACAAGCAGCGGGCCTGCAGGCTTTCCCGCCCGCGCGCTGGCGACGGTTCAGTCGCGCCGCCAGTCCTCGCCGAACGCCGCGCGCAGGCCCTCGTAGGCCTCGCGCTGCGCATCGCTGTGCGCGCGCGGCGCCAGCACTTCCAGTTCGACGATCTGATCGCCCGCCGGCGAACCCGGCAGGCCGCGGCCGCGCAGGCGCAGCTTGCGGCCGGCTTCGGAACTGGCCGGGATCTTGAGCTCGACCGGCCCGCCCAGGGTCGGCACGCTGACGCTGGCGCCGAGCGCGGCTTCCCACGGCGCCAGCTCCAGCACGTGGATGACGTTGCGTCCGTCCACTTCGAACTGCGGGTGCGCGGCGTATTCGATCTCCAGCAGCAGATCGCCGTGCGCGCCTTGCCCGGCCAGGCGGATCAGCTGGCCCGGGCGGATGCCCTTGGGCACGCGCACGTCCAGAGTCTTGTTGTTGACCGAAATGCGCACCTGCCCGCCTTCGTAGACGGTCTCCAGCGATATCGCCAGCTTGGCCCGGGTGTCGCCGCGCGGCGGCGCGCCGCGCTGGCCGAAGCCGCCCGCGCCGGGCGCGGCGCGGCCGCGGCCGAACAGGGTTTCGAAGAAATCGCTGAAACCGCCGCCCGCGCCGCCGCCGGCGAACACCTCCTCGAAGTCGACGCCGCCCTGGCCGCCGCCGAAACCGCCCGGCGGCGCCTGCACCTCGTCGCCCGGGCGATAGCCGCGCGCGCGCAACTGATCGTAGGCCGCGCGCTTTTGCGGATCGCGCAGCGCTTCGTAGGCTTCGTTGACCGCCTTGAACCGTTCTTCCGCGCCGGCTTCCTTGCTGACATCGGGGTGGTACTTGCGCGCCAGGCGGCGGTAGGCGGTCTTGATCTCCGCCTCGCCGGCGCTGGGCTCCACGCCCAGGGTGTCGTAGTAGTCCTTGAACTGCATCGATGCTCGCTCCCACGGCGCAAGCGCCAAGCGCAGCGCTGTGCGCACAGCCCGCCTTGACGCATCATTAAGGTCTCCAGCATGGCGGCGGACGGCGCGTTTTCAAGGCGCGCGCCGCGTGCGTCCCGAAATGCTCCCGTCAAGCAACCTTGACGCCGAGTTTAGCTCCGCCTTCCTAGACTTCACCTTCACATCAGGAGAATCCCATGAGCATCCAGGTCGGCGACCGCCTGCCCGAAGTCGCGCTCAAGCGCATCACCGACGGCATCGAGACGGTCGATACCCGCGCCCTGTTCGACGACCGCAAGACGGTGCTGTTCGCAGTGCCCGGCGCGTTCACCCCGACCTGCTCGGAAAAGCACCTGCCCGGCTTCGTCGAGCATTTCCAGCAGTTCCGCGACAAGGGCATCGACGTGGCCTGCCTGGCCGTCAACGATCCCTTCGTCATGCAGGCCTGGGCCAAGAGCCAGCACGTGCCCGACGGCATGCTGATGCTCTCCGACGGCAACGGCGAGCTGACCCGCGCGCTCGGCCTGGAGCTGGACGCCAGCGCCTACGGCATGGGCACGCGCGCCAAGCGTTTCGCCCTGTACGTCGACAACGGCGTGGTCCAGCAGGTGCACGTCGAGGAACCGGGCGAGTACCGCGTGTCCTCGGCCGAATACATGCTCGAGCAAGTCTGATCTACGCCGCCGGGCCCGCCGCGCGCGGGCCCGGATGTCGTGCGTTCGCCACGCCCTTTCGCTTCCACCCATCGAGGTAGCCCGCCCTTCCCCCGACCCGCCAGGAGACGTCATGTCCGCCAAGCCCGTCAGCCAGCGCGAATCCGCTCCTTCCAAGTCCGCCGGTGCGAAACCAGCCGGCTCCAAATCCACCGGCCCGAAATCCGCAGGCTCCAAAGCCACCGGTCCCAAGCCCGCCGCCTCGGGAACCTCGGCGTTCGTCGCCGACATCGGCGCCATCCGCGCCCGCGCCCGCAAGCACATCGAGGACGGCGCGATCACCGCCAGCTACGCCGCCGACCGCGAAGCCGTGATTGAGCTGCTCAACGACGCGCTGGCCACCGAAATCGTCTGCGTACTGCGCTACAAGCGCCACTACTTCATGGCCAGCGGATTGATGGCCGACGCGATCAAGTCCGAATTCCTCGAACACGCCAACGAAGAACAGGCCCACGCCGACCTGATCGCCGAGCGCATCGTCCAGCTCGGCGGCGAGCCCGACCTCAATCCCGACCTGCTCAGCGGCCGCGCGCACGCGCAGTACGTGGAGGGCAGCGACCTGCGCGACATGGTCAAGGAGGACTTGATCGCCGAGCGCATCGCCATCGACAGCTATCGCGCGATCATCGATTTCATCGGCGACAAGGACACCACGACCAAGCGCATGATGGAGCACATCCTGGCGCAGGAAGAGGAGCATGCCGACGAGCTGGCGGACATGCTCGATGGGTGGACGGGGCGTTAAGGTTTGCGTCGTAGTTGCGATGTCGCGGTCGCGGCTCGCGCCGCTCCTACAGGTAGATCGCATGGCGCCGAAGCCCCTGTAGGAGCGGCGCAAGCCGCGACCGCGCCAGCGCAACTACGACGACACCCCGCCCGCCAACGCCGCACGATCACGCCGCCCGACAACCTGCCTCTTTGCCGAACAAACCGCCGCCGAGCTCGAACGCCGCCTGCAGATGCGCCTGGCCGTCGGGTTCCTGGGTGTCGAAGCGAATCGTCGAACTGGCCACGCACGCTGCGCAGTAATCGAACACGCCGTGATCGATCTGGGTCTTCATCGCCACGTCGTAGGCATGCTTGATGTAGCTGGGCTGATCGGCGCCGCCCAAGGCCAGCAGGTGCACGTTGAGACGCTGCAACTGCCCGACCACGCGGCCGTCGCGGGTCGCGTAGGCCCAGTTGTTGGAGAACACCCGGTCGACCCAGCCCTTGAGCAACGCCGGCATCGACCACCAGTACACCGGATAGACCAGCACCAACGCGTCGGCGCGCTCGATCCGCGCCTGCTCGGCGCGCACATCGGCCGGATGCGGCGCGAGGTCGCGGTAGGCGTCGTGATCGGCCTGGCCGTAGCGCGGGTCGAAGCCTTCGGCGGCGAGATCGGCCAGCTCGACGCTGTGGCCGGCCGCGCGCGCGCCCTCGCCTACGCGCGTGGCGACGGCGTGGGTCAACGATTGCGGATCGGGATGGGCGAAGACGATGAGGGCGTGCAAGGCGGCTCCGGGTTAATTACTAAAGGTAACTTACTTAAGGTAAGCTACTTTTCGTAGCACGAGCTGTCAAGCGGACGCTCCGGCGCAAGCCAACCGGCCGCGGTCCGCGCCGCGCCCGTACCGCAACGCCCCGACCACGCCGCGCTGAATCGTTCCCCGCCGGGCGCGCCGCACCGGCTTGCGTCGACGCGCCGGGCCGCGTCTACACTCGCGCCATGAGCCGAGATATGGAAATCGCGCGGCTGCGCGAACGCCTGGAACGCGACCACTGGCCGCGCCTGCAAATGAGCCTGATCGTGCTGCTGACCGGCGCCGCGGGCTTCCTCGCCTCGTTCGGCCTGCTCCAGGCCGGCATGCACACGATGGCGCTGCGCTATCCGCTCGCCGCCTGCGCCGCCTACGCGGCGTTCTTGTTGTTGCTGTGGACCTGGGCCTACAGCCACGGCCGCAAGCGCAAGAACGAGAACGACTGGCCCGACCTCAACGGCCTCTCCGACGGCTCCTCCAGTTCCGGCTCCTCCGGCCCCGGCTGGCACAGCGGCGGCGGCCGCAGCGGCGGCGGCGGCGCGAGTTCCAGTTACGAAGCGCCCTCCTCCTCATCGTCCTCGTCCTCGTCGTCGTGGTCGTCCTCGCGCAGCAGCAGCGCCCGCGGCGACGCGGATTTCTCGTTGCTCGACGGCGCCGACGACTTCGGCTGGGTGATCGTCGCGATCCTCGCCGCCGTGGCCGCGGCGTTGGTGGCGCTGTGGGCGTTGTGGCTGTCGCCGGCGCTGATGGCCGAAGTGCTGCTCGACGTGGCCCTGGCCGGCGGCCTGTACCGGCGCCTGCGCCGGATCGAATCGCGGCATTGGCTGTCGACCGCGCTGCGCCGCACCGCCGTGCCGTTCCTGCTGCTGGCGCTGCTGGCGGCCGCGGCCGGATTCGCCGGCGCGCGCTACGCGCCGGGCGCGGACTCCATCGGCGATGTGATCGCCGTGCACCGCGACGCGGCGGGCTGAGCCGGCATGAGCGAACCGCTGAGCTTTTGCTCCTGCGGCGACCAGGCCACGGTCCGCAGCGAGATCCAGGGTATGTCGCTGCTGGTGACCTGCACCCGCTGCGGCACCAGCGCGGCGACCACCCGGCCCGATCTGGCGCGCATCCTCGCGATGCGCCACCGCCTCTCGCTCGCCCCGCAGCATCGCAACGACGCCGACACCCTGCGCGCGGCCGCCTGCCTCGCCGCCGAGAGCGGGCGGGCCGCCGGCGAATTGCTGCGCACGTTGCGCGAGGACGGCGCACTCGCGGAGCTCACAGCGATCGAAGCCGAGCGTTATGCGCAGGCCTTGGAGCGCAGCGGATTGGCGGCGGCCATCGAACCTCCGCCTTACTCGCTGGATTGATCCCGCCAGGAACCTTGGAAGCGACCGCAACGGTGCATGCAGTCGCCGTCATGCGATGCACTGCAGTAGCGGGAAGCCCTGCCTTTGCGGGAGGGGCTTCAGCCCCGACGCTCTTCGGCCAAATCGCCATTGCCTGCAACGACAGCGTCGGGGCTGAAGCCCCTCCCACAACGACCCTGCTCAGCACTCGCTGGATTGATCCCACCAGCATCCGTGAAAGCGACTGCAACCGTAGAAGCAGTCGCCGTCATGCGAGGCACCGCAGTTGTGGGACGCCCTGCCTTTGTGGGAGGGGCTTCAGCCCCGAGGCTCTTCGGCCGAATCGCCATTGCCTGCAACGACAGCGTCGGGGCTGAAGCCCCTCCCACAACGACCCTGCTCAGCACTCGCTGGATTGATCCCACCAGCATCCGTGAAAGCGACTGCAACCGTAGAAGCAGTCGCCGTCATGCGAGGCACCGCAGTTGTGGGACGCCCTGCCTTTGTGGGAGGGGCTTCAGCCCCGACGCTCTTCGGCCGAATCGCCGTTGCCTGCAACGACCGCGCCGGGGCTCAAGCCCCTCCCGCACCGGCCGCGCTCAGCGCAACACCTTGAACCGCACCCGCGACCACGCGCCGGTATCGGCCAGCGCGGTCAGGGTGTGCTCGCCGGGTTCGCCGAAGTCGTAGTCGAAGCGGCCGCGGCCGTCGCTTTCGCCGATCCAGCGGCCGTCGAGCAGCCAGCGCACGCGCGCGTCGCTGCCGAGCGCGCGCACCGACAGCCGCAGCGGCGTCGCGCTGCCCGGCGCGCGCGCCAGCGTGGCCAGGTCGTCGATGCCTTCGATGCGCAATTCTTCGGCGGCGTCGCGGCCGTCGGCGCTGCAATCGCTCGCCAGCGGCGGCAGGCGCGAGGCTTGCCGCGTCTGCGCCGGCAGCCACGGCGAGGCCAACGCCGGCCAGCGCGCCAGCGCGCGCGTCTCGCGCACGTGTTCGCGCGCGCACTCGGCCGACAGGCGCAGGCCGCTGCGCGCATCGACTTCGAAGCGCTCGACGCCTGCGCTCCACAAGCGCGCGTCGCGTTCGGCGAAGGTCGGCGGCACCGAGCCGTCGAGCGTCCAAGCCTCGCGCCGACGCTGGCACAGCTGCGGCTGGGCCGGATCCGGCGGCAGGCCCAGCGGCCAGCAGATCTCGATCTGGCGCACGCTCGCCGGCGGCGGCAGCGGCACCGCGTCGCCGCGCACGCGCGGCAGGCTGTCGATGGTCTCGAACAACAGCGGCAGCGCGGTCACCGCGCCGTACTGGCCCGGCAGCGGCGTGCCGTCGGGCCGGCCGACCCAGACGCCGACGGTGTAGCGGCGCGTGCTGCCCAGCGCCCAGGCGTCGCGGAAGCCGTAGCTGGTGCCGGTCTTCCAGGCCACGCGCGGCCGGCCGCCGGCGTCGAAAGTCTGTTCGACGCTGCCGGGACGCGGGTTGGCTTCGAGGATTTCGCGCACGATCCACGCCGCGCCCGGCGACAGCAACCGGCGTTCGGTTTCAGGCGCGCCGGGTTGATAACGCACGCGCCCGGCGATGCCGCCGCGGTTGAACGCAGCGTAGGCGCCGACCAGATCCTCCAGCCGCGCGCCGGTGCCGCCGAGGATCATCGCCAGGTTCGGCTGCGCGCCGCGCGGCCAGTGCAGGTCGATGCCGGCATGCGCCAGACGCGCGGAGAAACGCGGCGCGCCGACCCGGTCGAGCAGATCCACCGCCGGAATATTGAGCGACAGCCGCAGCGCGCTGGCCGCGCTGACCGGCCCGTTGAAAGCGGTGTCGAAATTGCCCGGCCGGTAGCCGCCGAAGGATTGCGGCGCATCGACGAACAGGCTTTCCGAATGGATCAGGCCGTCGTCGAGCGCAAGCCCGTACAAGAACGGCTTGAGCGTGGAGCCCGGCGAACGCCAGGCCTGGACCATGTCGACATGGCCCAGCCGCGCCGCGTCGCCGAAGGTCACCGAGCCGACGTAGGCGCGCGCTTCCAGGCTGGCGTTGTCGACCACCAGCAACGCCGCAGAAGTGCGTTCGGGCAAGGTCGAAAAATACGCGGCGACGCGGTCTTCCAAGGTGCGCTGCAAGCCCGGATCGATGGTCGACACCAGCCGCGCCGCGCGCGGATCGGCGAAGCGCAGCCGCTGCGCCAGCAGCGGCGCGAACCGCGGCGGCTGCAGCGAGCGCGCCACCACCGGCTCGACCTTGGCGTCGGCGACTTGCGCGCGCGTCCACACGCCCAGTTGCGCCATGCGCGCGAGCACCTTGTCGCGGGCGATGCGCGCGCGCTCGGGTTCGCGGTCGGGGCGCAAGCGGCTCGGCGATTGCGGCAACACAGTCAGCAGCGCGGCCTCGGCGTGCGACAGGCGCGAGGACGGCTTGCCCAGGTACGCCCAACTCGCCGCTTCCACGCCTTCGACGGTGCCGCCGAACGGCGCGCGGTTGAGGTAAAGCGCGAGGATCTGCGGCTTGGACAAATGCGCTTCGAGCTGCAGCGCGCGCAGCATCTGCCGGCTCTTGGCCCACAGGCTGCGGCGGCGCTCGCCGGGCTCGGCGTCGAGGATGCGCGCGACCTGCATGGTCAGGGTCGAACCGCCGGACACCACGCGCCCGCTGCGCAGCCACTGCGCGGCGGCGCGCGCCATCGCCGCGGGGTTGATGCCGCGGTGGCGCCAGAACCAGCGGTCTTCGTAGTTCAGCAGCGCCTGCAGGTACAGCGGCGACACCTGCGAGGCCTCGACCGGATAGCGCCACACCCCGTCGCGGTCGGCGAAGGCGCGCAGCGGCGTGCCGTCGCGCGCGACCACCACCGCGCCGGCGTCGCGCGCGCGCGGCAGCGGCAAGGGGAAGGCCAGATCCAGCAGCATCGCCACGCTCGCCAGCGATGCCAGCACGAGCGTCGCCCACAGCGCGGCGCGGCGCAGGCGGTGGCGGCGCGACGGCGTGGCGGGGGCGGAAGAGGACGGCATGGAAAAACTTCGGCGGTGTTGTAGGAGGACTTCGGCCTCGACGCTGTTGTGAGAGGACTTCGGGCCTGGAGTTCTTGTGGCAGGGACTTCAGTCCCGACGCCTTCGTCTCAGGTCGCCGAAACCTCCGCCCGTTCGAAGCGGGCTGAGACAAGAGCATCGGGACTGAAGTCCCTCCCACAAGAGCAAGTCTGTAGAGAGCAAGCCTGTAGAGCGCTGGCCTGTGGGGAGCTGGCCTGCCGAGAGCAGGCCCGTCCCACAGGCCTGCCCTGCACCGCCGCTCAGCCCGCGCCGTTGGGCAACTGCATGCGCAGTTCGCCGTCGATCAGGAACAAGCGCATTTCCTCGTACACGCGGCGGCTGGCCTGCTCGCGGTCGAGCACTTCGCCCAGGGTGTTCGCTTCGGCCTTGACGTCCTTGCCGATGCCGCCGCTGATCTCGATGCGGGCCTGGATCAGTTCCTGGTTGTCTTCGTCGCGGTCTTCGTCGGGATCCCAGTCGATGCGCAGCTCCGACCACTGCGTTTCCTCGCCCTGGCGGCGCTGGCCGACCGCGATCTCGCCGCCTTCCGGATCGGGCTTGGGCTGCAGCGCGCGCACTTCGCCCAGCAGCAGCGCGTAGTCGGCCAGGCGCTGGGCCGGGAACAGGTCGTCGAAATGGCGCTCGGCCATCGCCCGCTCGATCGTGTCCTTGTTGGCTTCGGCCTGATTGCCCAGCGCGGTGCCCTGCACCGGCACCGATTGCAGCGGCAGCGGGAACTTGAATACGTTGAGGATCGCGCCCTTGTCCTTGCGCGCGAACGCATCGGCCAGCGCGCCCAGGCGCTGGCGCAGGCGTGCGTCGGCGCTCTGGCTGTCGATCTTCGCCAGGGTCTTGCCGTTCCAGGCGTAGGTCAGGTACTCGCGGGTCTTGGGCCGCGCCGCGGTGCAGATGTCGGGCACCTGCAGGTACAGCTTGCCGCCGGCGATCTTGTCCAGGTACACGCAATCGTCGGCCGTGTCGGTCTGCGGCAGCAGCTGCGGGCCGCCGGGACGGCTCATGATCGCGGCCCACTTCTTCAGCGTCGCCATCTGCGCGTCGGGCGTGCCTTCGCCGTAAGCGACGACGACATCGTCGACGCCGTCGCCGTCGAGGTCGCCGACCGCGTGTTCCGATCCCAGTCGCTCGAAGTCCGGCACGCGCTTGCGCAGCGCGGCGAACGCGGCCTCCAGGGTCTGCTTGGGGTCGGCCGGTTTAGCGGCGGGCTGGGCCGCAGCCGGCGTAGCGTTGGCGCCGGCGGCGGCCGCATCGGCGGGCTTGTCGCCCCACTGGCAGGCGGCCAGCGACAGGCTCAACAACAACGCGGCGGACAGTCGGGTGTAAGGCATGTATCGCTCCTTGCGAACGTTCGCGAACGGCGGGGGCCGCTCGTGTGGCGTGGCCCGGGATCGGGCCGAAAAACGGATGCGCGGCCGGCTCAGCTTTCCAGCCCGTCGAGGTCGTGCTCGCCGGCCTCTTCCAGGTACAGGTCGCCTTCGATCAGGCGCCAGCGCAGGTGATAGCCGACGCCGTCGCCCTCGGGCCATTCCAGGCTCGCGCGCGCATCGACGACGTAAGTGTAGCCGTCGATATCGACCGCTCCGTCCTCGGGCGCGGTGTCGATGTGCAGGCGGCGTTCGCCGGCCTCGGGGCCGGACGGTTTGGTCAGGCTGGCGAGCGCTTCGTGATCGTTGAGGCGCTGCAGTTGCAGATGGCCGAGCAGGCCGAGCGCGTCGGCGAACGCGCGGCGGCGCTGCGCATCGGCGAATACCGGCTCGGCCGCAGCGAGGCTCTTGTCGGGCGGTTTCTTGTCCGCGGTCGCCGCGTCGGCCCCTGCGGGCAGCGGACCCGGGCGCAGATTGCGGTCCAGCGTCGCCCACTCGCCCGCCAGCACCGCCGCGCGCATCGCCTGCAAACGCGACAGCACGCGCTGCTGCGCGGTTTCCTGCGCCACCCGAACCAGGGCGCCGTTGCGCCATTCGAACTGGTAATAGGCCAGGGTGCGCGGGAACGGCAGCATGCAAGCTTCCAATCCATCGGCCCACAGGCGGCCGTCGCGGATCTCGCGCAGCGCCGGGCAATCGGCGAATTTTTCGGTCTGGTCGGGCTGCAGTTCCAGGCCGCCCGCGCGCGACAGCAGCACGCGGATGCGCTTGGCGACGTGGCGCATCGCGCCGTCCTCGCCGATGCCGTACTCCACCGCGACATCGTCGCGGCCGTCGCGGTCGAGATCGCCGGTGACGTACTGGATCTCGAAGCGATCGAAGCCCGGATCGGCCTTGCGCAGGATCGCGTTGGCCTGCTCGATCAAGGGATCGTGCAGCGGCGGCCGGTCGTGCGGCGTGGTGCCGCCCCAGTTGAGCGCCGGGTCGACGGCAGGGTCGGCGGCCGGTGCAGGCGCCGCGGTGGCGGACGCCGCCGCGGCCTGGGTCGTGGTCTGCGCGCCTTGCTTCTTGCATCCGGCCGAGGCCAGCAGCAGCGCCGCGCACAAGCCAATGCACACCGCGGCGGGACGCATCGCGCGCCCCGCCGCGCCGTGAGCGGCGCTCACGGCTGGCGCACCGTCAGGCTGGCCGGCGACGCCTTGCCGACGCCGCGCAGCTCCGGACGGTACATGTCCTCGACCAGCGACGGCGGCACCGTGTAGGTGCCCGGCGTCACCGCGCGCACCAGGTAGAACACCCGCGCGGTGCGGCCGTCGTCGAGCTTGAGCGCAGCGACATAGCGGTCGTCGCGGAACTCCTCGTGCTTGACGTCGGCGGCGCTGGAGCGCTCGGAGATCTCGATCCCGTCCACGACCACGCCGGCCCACTGCTTGGCGTCGCCGAGGTTGAAGTTCTCGATCTCCAGACCCGCCGGCAGCAGGTCGGTCAGCAGCGCGTCGGGCATGGCGCTGCGCGCCTTGATCGCGACCTGCACGATCAGCGCCTCGCCTTCGACCAGGCTGCCGCCGGACCACTCCTTGCCTTCGGTGGTGTAGTACTTGCGCGTCACCTCGATCTTCGAGCCGTCCGCGGCCGGCGGCGTGCGCGGCACGCCGGCGACTTCGAAGCTCGCGTACAGCGGGGTCGGGCCGTTCGGCGCGAAGCTCACGCCGGAGGCCAACTGGGCGAAGTCGAAGGCGCGGCCGATCAGCTTGGCCGGGTCGGCGTCGGTGGACGCGCCGGCGACGGTCCAGCGGCCGGACAGCTGCTTGCCCTGGTCGGCCATCAGCGCCTTGCCCAGGCGCGCCAGCGCGACCTGCTCCTGCGTGCTCAAGTACAGCCAGCCGCTGTTGCGGCGCGCATCGAGATCGCGGCCCATCGCCACCGCGCGCGCGTCGAACTCGGGCTGCGACAGCTTGTGCTCGTGCACCAGCGCGATCATCAGCGCGTCGTCGCGCAGGCGGCTGCCGTAGTCGCCCAGGTACTCGGGGCGCTGCGACGCGTCGCGGCCGAAGCCTTCCTTGATCGCCTTGGCGCCGCGCGCCTTGTCGCCCTGCAGGCTCAGCGCCAGGCCCAGGTGCACCAGCGGCAGACCGGTCAGGCTCTGCTTGCGGTCGTTGTCGTACAGCGCGCGCAGGGTGCCCAGCGGAGCGCGGTTGACCCGCGCCAGCACGTAGCCGGCGTGGGCCTGGTAGGCGAACTTGAGATGTTCGCGGCGGTCGTAGCCGTAGAACGAGGCGTTGCCCGACAACAGGTCTTCGCCGAGCGCCTTGAGCGCCTTCTGCAGCATCGTCTCGGGCACGGCGAAGCCGGCGTCGCGGGCGTCGAGCAGGAACTCGACCACGTACGGGGTCAGGCCCGGATTGACGTAGTCGCCGTCGCCCCACATCGAGAAGTGGCCCGAGGCGATCTGCATCGCCGCCAGCCGCCCGAATGCGCCTTCCATGCGCGCGCGCCGCTGCTTGGCGTCGATGCCCTTGACGCCGAGCATCTTGGCCGTGGCCTCGTCCAGTTCGAGCGCGGCGTAGCCCTTGCTCGTGGTCTGCTCGGCGCAGCCGTACGGGTACTCCAGCGCGCCTTGCAGCGCGCTGGCGAACGGAATCGGCGGCAAGGCGCTGACCACCATGCGCGCGCTGACCGAATCGGGCATCAGGCCTTCGGCGAAATCGCTGCCGAGCTGGATCGCGCCGATCTCGTCGAGCACGCGGGTGCGCGAGCGCAGCACCGACGGCCAGGCCGGACGCACCGGCAGGTCGTAGCGGCGGTCGACCTTGTAGCCGTTGCCGTCCACCTGCACCCGCACCTGCGCCACCGTGTAGCCCTCGCGCGCGGTCACCGGGAAGGTCAGGGTCTTCTTCGCTTCCACGCCGAGGCTGAGGCTGTGCTCGCCGCCGTCCAGCGACAGCGGGCCGATGCCTTCGACCTTGACCTTGAACTCGCCGGGCTTGCCGGTGAAGTTCTGCACGTCCAGAGTCACGTTGCTCTTGTCGCCCGGCGCCAGCACCCGCGGCGTGCTCGCCTCGGCCAGCACCGGCGCGCGCACGATGGTCTCGGCGTCGCGGTTGCCGTAGCTGCCGGCGGAATACACCAGCGCCGACACCCGCAAGGTGCCGTTGAAATCCGGCACCGCCAGTTTGATCCGGGCGATGCCCTGGGCGTCGAGCTTGACCGGCCCGGCGAACAGATCGACCGTCTGCACCCGCGCGGTCGGCCGCCGCGCCTGCGGCAGCGCCTGCAAGGCCATGTCGCCGCCGAAGCGGATCTTGGCGCTCTCGCCGTCGAAGCTCTCGATCACCCGGCCGTAGACGTCGTAGGAATCCACGCCGAGCCGGCGCTGGGCGAAGAAATGCGCGGCCGCGTCGGGCACGGCGAAACGGGTGATGTTGAGGATGCCCACGTCCACCGCCGAGACGGTCACGTAGGCGTCCTTGCCGGCCAGTTGCGGCGCGCTGACGATCACCGGCAGATCCTGCTCGGGCTTCATCAGCTTCGGCACGTTGAGGCCGACCGCGACCTTGCGCTCGCGCCGGTCCATCGGCACGAAGGCCACGCCGACCGCGCGCGCCGGGGTGATCTTGCTCGGCGCGCTGCCGCCGCGGAACACCAGCGCGGTGACGTAGACGTCGTGACGCTCCCAGGCGTCGGTGACCGGGATCTTGAACTTGCTGCCAGCCTTGGCCGTGATCGCCTGCACATAGACCATGCGGTCGGTTTCGACCATCAGCAGGCCCGGGCCTTCGTGCGGCGGCGTCACCGTCACTTCCAGGGTGTCGCCGGCCTTGTAGGCGGTCTTGTCCAGCGCCAGCTTGACCTTGTCGGGGCGCGCGTCGAGGCCGCGGTTCTGGTCGTCCCAGCTCCAGCCGGCGCGGAACGGATAGCGCGTGGTGATCTTGGTCTGCGGGTCGAACACGTCGAGGCGATACTCGCCCCACTCCACCTGGAAGCTGAGCTTGGACGCGTTGGCGCCGAGGTCGACGCTGCGGGTTTCCACATCCTCGAAGCGGCGGGTGAAGTCGTACTTCCAGCCGCCGTCCTCGCCGTAGTTCCAGTGGTAGTCGCGGCGCTCGCGCACCAGGGTGGCGCGCACGCCCGTGGCCGGGCGCGGCTTGCCGTCGCTGCCCACGCGCATCAGTTCGAAGCCGACCGTGGCGTTGCTGTCGGCGCCGTCCTTGTCGTCGAACAGCGGGCGCACGCCGACCAGCGCGTCGGCCGGCCACAGCACCCGCTTGACGCTGCGGTTGACGCTGCGGCCGCCGCTCTCGTAGACGCTGCCGGTGACGATGGCGGCGATGGTGCTGACCGGCTTGGCTTCGTCGGGCAGCGCGATGTCCTGCGACAGCTTGCCGGCGTCGTCCAGCGACGTATCGATCACGTCCTTGGCTTCCTTGGGCAGGCTCAGGGTCGGGTCGCCGAAGAAGTAGCCCGGCATCTGCTCCAGCGGATGCTGCTCCACCGCCACCGTCATCTTGGCGGTGAAGCGGTTGCCCGCGGCCGGCGCGCCGTACAGATAGGCCGCCTGCACGCCGAGCTTGAACGGCTGGCCCGGGCGCAGCACCGCCGGCGCGTCGAGGTCGAGCTTCAGCCGTTCGGGCAGGAACTCCTCGATCCGCAAGGTCATGCCCTGCACCGCTTCCTTGCTGGCCGGATCGGTGCGGAACTCGACCCGCCAGCGGCCGGTGGCGGCGTCGGCGGGAATCAATTGCGCGTGGCGCACATAGCCCTGCGCATCGGGCTGCAGGCGGGTTTCCAGGAAGGTCTTGCCGTCGGGCTGCACGTAGCGCAGGAACACCGGCTGCATCGCCTTGCCCTTGGTGTCGATCGGCTTGCCGTCCTGGTCGCGCAGCAGCGCCGACAGGCGCACGGTCTCGCCGGGGCGGTACAGATCGCGCCCGGACCAGGCGAACACGTCGAACCAGGCCTGCTCGCGACCGGCCACGGCGAACTCGGACAGGTCCAGCGCCGGCTGGTTGAACGGCAGCATCGACACGTCGCTGCCCTTGCCGGCGATCAGCACCTGGGCCGCGTCGAGCTTGTAGTTGAGCAGCGCATTGCCGTTGCTGTCGGTCTGGCCCTTGAGCACCGGCTCGCCGTCGGCGCCGATGACTTTCAGTTCCACTCCGCCGACCGCCTCGCCCTTCTCCAGCGAGGCCACGTGCACGAACAACTGGTTCTTGTAGGCGCGCGCGTGCAGGCCCAGGTCGCTGACGGTGAAGAACGCGGTCTCGAACTCGTCCTTGAACTGGCCGGCGCGCTTCATCACCGCGAAGTACAGGCCGGGCTGCTGCAGTTCCTTGATCTCCTGCAGCGGCAGGTAGGTCAGCACGCGCTCGTTGGGCTTGCCGCCGAGCACGAAGCGGTTGACGTAGACCGGTTCGGCCAGCTTGGACAGCGGCTTCTTCTCGTCCCAGTCGCGCTCCAGCTCCCAACTGCCCTTGCGGCCGCCGCGCTGGTACTCGGCGAAGAACTTCGGCAGTTCCTTGTCCTTGACCCGCAGGAACTCGACGTCCACCTCAGGCACGTTGATCGACACCACCGGCAGGCCGCGGCTGTCGCGCGCCGGCAGCACGCTGCCCTGCGAGGCGAAGCCGACCACCGGCTCGAGCGGGCCGGTGTAGACCTGCTTGGTCAGCGCCTGGCCGATGCGGTCGCCGGCCGCGGCGGTGAGGCCGGGCTTGATCGTGACGGTGTAGTCCTTGCTCGCTTCCACGTGCGGGAAGCGCAGGATCTTGCCGCCCTCGTCCAGCACCCAGCCGCCTTCGACCGGGGCGCCGTTCTTGTCGGTCACGGCCAGCAGCTGGTCGAAGTCCTGGGTGCCGACCAGCGGCTGGCTGAATTCGAGCGCGATGGCGAGCTCGTCGCCCCGCTTCTGGTCCGGATAGGCCGCGACCAGGGCGAAGCCCTTGACCGCCTCGCGCTTGACCACGATGGCCTCGCCGCTGGCCTGCGGCAGCTGGCCGCCGCCGTCGCGCTTGCAGCCGGCGACGAGGGCGGTGGCCGCGATCAACACGGCGGCCGCGACACGCATCAGCGAGCCGCTGAAGCGTCCGTTGCGCCTGCGCGGCGTCGGGGGCGAGAGGGCGGTTCCATCCGCGGGTCCGTCCAGGGGCTGCGTTCGCATCATGCGTATCTCTCAGGGAACTGCGACGAGTATAGAGCGTGCGCATGCAGGCGGTAATCGCCGCATGAGGGCGGATGTGAGCGCGGCGCGGCGTGGGTGCTGCGCAGATCGTTCGCCGATGCGTCGCGCTATCCGACTGTAGGAGCGGCGCGAGCCGCGACCGCGGGGTCGCCGGATTGCGGCGCGACCATGAGGCTCCATGGCCGCGGCTCGCGCCGCTCCTACATGGCGCCGCCAACGACATCGACGCTGCGGGCGATCTGTGCGCTGGCTTCGGTTTCCGCCTCATGCCCGCCGCCATGAGCAAAGGTTATGTGCGCGGCCGATTTCCGATAATGCCGGCCCAGGCCGCAAAACCGCAGCAAAATGCGTCACAAGCGCATATTGACCGGCGAATTCTCCCGGCGTCCGCACTCAATTCGAATCCCCATAATTTCCCGGGAAAATCCCCCGGAGAAACCGAAACTAAATATCGATCACATAATCGAACGCCGCGCGACCCAGCCAACCCTCGCTCCAACCCCAATCTTATGCTGCATTGCAGCATAATTATTGAAACACTATTACTGTTTTCAATATTTCTCCTTTTGAATCCGGGATTTACGCATCCCAGACGCGGCAACGGTTTCGCCCGAAACCGCCTGGAAAACCGCCTCGGAAAACGTCGCGTTCCGGATGTGACCGCGGCACGCCGCGTTGCCCGCCCCTGCCCGCCTGCCTAGCGTCGATTCCGCCGCACGCAAACGCCGCGGCATCCGCGAGAAACCCGCGGACACGGCCGTCACTTTCTCCCCTCACCTCCGGAGCATTCCCATGCATCGCAACGTATCGGCATTGTCCCTCGCCCTTTCGCTGGTCCTCGCCGCCGGCGCCGCCGACGCGGCGCAGGTGATCGACCTGCACAGCGTCGATGTGGCCAAGCTCAACCGCCAGTACCAGGCCGCGACCGCCAAGTCCGGCGCCGCCGCCAAGGCCGACGCGCGCCACGCCGAAGTGATCGCGCTGGACACCGACTCCTCGCTGACTCAGCTCAAGAGCAGCGTCGATGCGGACGGCTCGCGCAACTATCGCTATCAACAGACCTACCAGGGCGTCGCCGTGTTCGGCGAAAACGTGGTGGTGCGCGAGGACGCGCAGGGCAACGTGCGCGCTCTGTTCGGCCGCTCGATCGCCGGGATCAAGGCCGACCTGCCCAAGCTCGACGCCAAGCTCAGCGCCTCGCAGGCGCTCGGCCTGGCCAAGGCCGCCGCGCACGGCAAGCGCGCCGCCGCGCTGCAGATCCGCAACGAGAACAGCCGCAAGGTGATCTTCATCGACGACGCCGGCCAGGCGCGCCTGGCGTATGCGGTCGACTTCGTCTCCGACACGGTCGGCGGCGGCGAGCCGAGCCGTCCGTTCGCGATCGTCGATGCGGCCAGCGGCAAGATCCTCAAGCAGTGGGAAGGCCTCAACCACGCCCAGGTCGGCACCGGCCCCGGCGGCAACCAGAAGATCGGCCAGTACGAATACGGCAGCGGCGGCCGTCCGTTCCTCGACGTCGCCCAGAGCGGGAGCACCTACACCTTCAACACCACCAACGTGAAGACGGTCAACCTCAACCACGGCACCAGCGGCTCCACCGCGTATTCCTACACCGGCCCGCGCAATACGGTGAAGACCATCAACGGCGCGTACTCGCCGCTGAATGACGCGCATTACTTCGGCAAGGTGGTGTTCGACACCTACCAGGCCTACACCGGCCTGTCGCCGCTGACCTTCCAACTGGCCCTGCGCGTGCACTACAGCCGCAACTACGAGAACGCGTTCTGGGACGGCCGCACCCTGACCTTCGGCGACGGCGCGACCACGTTCTATCCGCTGGTCTCGCTCGACGTGGTCGCGCACGAGGCCTCGCACGGCTACACCGAGCAGCAGTCGGGCCTGATCTACTCCGGCCAGTCCGGCGGCATCAACGAGTCCTACTCCGACATCGCCGGCGAAGCCGCCGAGTTCTTCGCGCGCGGCAGCAACGACTTCCTGGTCGGCGCCGATATCTTCAAGGCCTCCGGCCGCGCCCTGCGCTACTTCGACGACCCGACCCGCGACGGCCGTTCGATCGGCCACGCCAGCAACTACACCAACGGCCTGGACGTGCACTACTCCTCGGGCGTGTTCAACAAGGCCTTCTACCTGCTGGCCAAGAAGCCGAACTGGGGCACCGTCAAGGCGTTCAAGGCCTTCGCCAAGGCCAACAAGGACTACTGGACCCCGAGCACCAACTTCAACCAGGGCGGCCAGGGCGTGCGCCAGGCGGCGGCGGACCTGGGCTACAGCACCGCGGACGTCATCGACGCCTTCCGCCAGGTCGGCGTGACCGCGCAGTAACCGCAACCACGCCGGCGCGGCCGCGGCCGCGCCGGCCTTCGATACTTTTACGTATTGGCGACCCCGGCCCCGGCCGGGGTTTTTTTCTGGGTATTTTCCGCTGCGGAAAAATCCGCGCCGCCGTCGCGCCGGCGGCTGCGGCAAGGATGTGAGGCACCGTTCCGGTTTCCGCAACGCGCCCGGACTCATGAAGAAACATAATGATCCGGGACTGCAATGGGCCGAGCAGAAACGCGCGTGCACGGGTCACATCAGCCGATGGACATAATCGACGAAATGGAAACTGAGAAATAATGCCGATACGCCGCGCGATCGCGTTCTGTGCGTTTTTCCCGGTGAAAACGCTTGCAGACGACCGCAGTCACATTAATCCAACGCACAAGGCGGCCGAACCCCCTACCCGCACCCGCAATATCCTGCTGCAACGCAGCAACATCAGTGAAACATTATTACGGCGATGTTTCGAAGCCCGATTTCGCGACAAACCGCCACAGCCAAGGCGGCGCAATGCTTTCAGACGAAACCGTGCTGCGCACGCACATACGCAGGTCGCATTCGCACTGTGAACTGCGCAACCCGCGTTGACGGTTTTTTTGTGTCGCCCCTAGCGTCCCTCCGCCGCGCGGCGCCAGCGCGGTATCCGCACGAAGTCCGGCAACGCGCGCGCACTCAGGGCACGGATCGTCCGAGAGCGCACGCCGCGGGCTACGGGGGAGCGGATGCACGAGCAATGAGAGCCGGCCGCGAACGCGGCCACCATCCACACTCGTTTGGGGGTAATACCAGTGAATCGCAACGTATCGGCACTGTCCTTCGCTCTGTCGCTCGCCCTCGTCGCCGGCGCCGCCGGCGCGGCCCAACGCGTCGATCTGCACAGCGTGGACGTCGCCAAGCTCAACCAGCAGTACCAGGCCGCGGCCGCCAAGTCCGGCGTCGCCGCCAAGGCCAACGTGCGCCACGCCGAACTGATCGCGCTCGACGCCGAGTCCTCGCTGACGCAGCTCAAGAGCAGCGTCGACGCCGACGGCTCGCGCAGCTACCGCTATCAGCAGACCTTCCGCGGCCTGAAAGTGTTCGGCGAGCACGTGGTCGTGCGCGAAGACGCCAAGGGCAACGTGCGCGCGCTGTTCGGCCGCTCGGTCGCCGGCCTCGCCGCGGAACTGCCGGCCGGCCTGAAGGCCAAGTTCGACAGCGCCCAGGCGCTGAGCGTGGCCAAGGCCGCGGGCATGGGCAAGAGCGCCGCTTCGCTGCAGGTGCGCAACGAAAGCAGCCAGCAGATGATCTACCTCGACGACGCCGGCAAGGCCCACCTGGCCTATGTCGTCAACTACTTCGCCGATGCGCCGCAGGGCGGCTCGCCGATGCGTCCGTTCGTCGTCGTCGACGCCACCAGCGGCAAGGTGCTCAAGCAGTGGGACGGCCTGAACCACGCCCTGGTCGGCACCGGCCCCGGCGGCAACCAGAAGACCGGCCAGTACGAGTACGGCACCGACTTCGGGTTCAACGACGTGACCCAGAGCGGCAGCACCTGCACGATGAACAACACCAACGTGAAGACGGTGAACCTCAACGGAGGCACCAGCGGCACGACGGCGTTCTCGTACACCTGCCCGCGCAACACGGTCAAGGCCATCAACGGCGCGTTCTCGCCGCTGAACGACGCGCACTACTTCGGCCATGTCGTGTTCGACATGTACAACAGCTACGTCGGCACCCCGCCGCTGACCTTCCAGCTGAGCATGCGCGTGCACTACAGCAGCAACTACGAGAACGCGTTCTGGGACGGCTCGGCCATGACCTTCGGCGACGGCCGCACCACGTTCTATCCGCTGGTCGCGCTCGACGTGGCCGCGCACGAGGTCTCGCACGGCTTCACCGAGCAGCAGTCGGGCCTGGTCTACTCGGGCCAGTCCGGCGGCATCAACGAAGCCTATTCGGACATCGCCGGCGAGGCCGCCGAGTTCTACATGCGCGGCACCAACGACTTCCTGGTCGGCGCGCAGATCTTCAAGGGCACCGGCGCGCTGCGCTACATGGCCAACCCGCCGCAGGACGGCCAGTCGATCGGCCACGCCAGCAACTACTACGACGGCCTGGACGTCCACTACTCCTCGGGCGTGTACAACAAGGCGTTCTACCTGCTGGCGAGCAAGTCCGGCTGGGGCACGGTCAAGGCGTTCAAGGTCTTCGCCAAGGCGAACAAGGACTACTGGACCCCGAGCACCGACTTCAACCAGGGCGCCTGCGGCGTCGAACAGGCGGCCACCGACCTGGGCTTCACCCTGGCCGACGTGTCCGATGCGTTCCTGCAGGTCGGCGTGGACTGCCCCGGCGGCGGCCCTGGCCCGGGCGGCCAGACCTACACCAACGACACCGACTACGCGATCAACGACAACGCCACGGTCGACAGCCCGATCACGGTCTCCGGCCGTACCGGCAACGCCCCGACCAACGCGCAGGTGGCGGTCAACATCATCCACACCTACCGCGGCGACCTGAAGGTCGACCTGGTCGCTCCGGACGGCTCGCTGTACAACATCAGCAACCGTTCGGGCGGCAGCGCCGACAACGTCACCGGCACCTTCACCTTCAACCTCTCCAGCGAACCGCTCAACGGCACCTGGAAGCTGCGGGTGAACGACAACGCCAACGCCGACACCGGCCGCATCGACAAGTGGAGCATCACGTTCTGATCGCTTGAACTGCGCAGGGACGCGACGGGCCGCACGGCCCAAGGAAAACCCCGGCTTCGGCCGGGGTTTTTCTTTGTGCGCGGTGTCGGTGCGCGCGTGCGCGATCTCAGTGATGCGAGTCCGCGTCCGCGCGACGGCAGCGCAGTACGAAAAATGTATGCAGCAAGCGGGTATCGCCTTCGCGCGATGAGCGACGTGCGATGGCGGTCACGTGCGGGGCCCGACTTTGCGCCGATTCCGGCCCCATCGCGCATTCGCGCCGATCAAGATCGCGATGGCCGGATCGAGTCGATTCGATCGGACCGGCATCACCGCGTTCGCGCGGTTTCATCCGCGACTCACCACGCCCCTTGCGGGCCACGCTGTCCAAGGAGGACACCATGAATCGGATTTTCAGGCCCCGCGCGGCGATGTTCGCCGCACCGGGGAGGACGGCGGCCGTCCGCCGTGCAGGCGTTGTGCTGGTCGCGTTGACCGCATTCGGCGACGCGAGCGCCAGCGACGGCTACCGCAAAGCGATGACCTGGACGGTGCTGAACCAAGGCGATGGTCTGGTCCGCGTGGGCGCCGATACCGCCTCGAACGCCTATCTCGGCGACACCCGAATCGATGCGGAGCTGCCGCTGCTATGCGTGAGCGTCGACGGACGCGCCGCGCCGGGCGGGATCGCCTACGGCTACGATCAGGGCTGGCTCGGTGGCGAAGTCAAAACCACGCCTGCGATTCACGGGGCCGTGCTCACATCCCGGGAAAAAGGCGACGAGATCTGCGCCGACCGCTTCGGTCAGAGCTGGCGGCTGGCCGAATTCCACGACGGCCGCTTCGGTGCGGATTTTCAATCCAGGGGCGGCTGGACGTTCTGGGCAGCCGGGCAACTGCCGGCAGGCGCGCGCTTCTGGACCGCGATCGACGACCAGCCGGCCAATGCCTGGAACTCGGCCGGCGACGTGCCGGCGGTGCAGGTGCCCAAATTCCTGCCGTCCGAGGCGCCGGTTCCCGATCAATACGTGGTCAGCCTGCGCGAAGACACGCCTGACAGTTCGGTCGAAACGCTCGCGCAGGACTTGTTGAACCGCTACGGCGGCACGGTCATCAACGTCTTTCCTACCGTGCAGGGCTTTTCCTTCACCGGCAGCGCCGCGCAAGCCCAGGCCATGAGCGACGACGCGCTGGTCGAATCGGTCGAGGAAGACACCTACGGCGAGGCGGCCGAGAGCTGGCATCGCGATCGCGTCGATCAACGCCAACACCCGCTCGATGGCCGCTATGTCGCGCCGAACGACGGTTCCGGGGTCAACATCTACGTGCTCGACAGCGGTTTTCGCCGCTCGCACGAGCAGTTCGGCGGACGCGCCAGCCAGCAGGCCGATTTCATCCGCTTCATGGGTTCGCGCGACGATTGTTACGGCCACGGCACCCGAGTGGCGAGCGCGGCAGGCGGAAGCACGCTGGGCGTAGCGCCGGGCGCCAACCTGATTTCCGTGCGCATCTCCGGCTGCCGCGGCTGGGCCCACAATCCGCTGAACTCACTGACCACCTCGACCATCGTCGCCGGACTGGACTGGGTCACCCGGCATCACGTCAAGCCCGCGGTGGTCAACATCAGCTACGGCTTCTCGCCGGGCTTCTGGCGGCGCTGGTTCGGCTGGCGCACGCCGCAGGACCGGGCGGTGCGGCGCGCCGTGCAGGCGGGAATCACCGTGGTCGTATCGGCAGGCAACGAGCACAAGAACGCCAACCGCTCCACGCCCGCCCGCGCGCCGGAGGCCATTTCGGTGGGCTACACCGATTACTACGATGTGCGCGCCTACTACAGCAACTACGGCAAGGTCGACATTTTCGCGCCCGGGGTATCGCTCACGTTGGCCAATCTCGACAGCGACTCCGACTATATCTACGACAGCGGCTCCTCGTATGCCGCGCCGCTGGTCGCCGGCGCCGCGGCCCTCTATCTGCATGATCATCCCAACGCGAGCCCGGCCGAGGTGCGCGAGGCGCTGCAGAACAACGCGACTCACGACGTCGTCGGCGATGCCGGGCCGGGCTCGGCTAATCGCTTGCTGTACATCGGCCCACTCCCCGTCAATCCTCACACACCGGTGGGAGCCAGCGGCTGCCTCATTGGCAGCGTCGGCTACGTGGCGCAGAAGATCCGCGAGCGGGTCGCTGCCCAGTGCACTTCGTTGGGGGGCTCGCTGGTCGCCGGAAGCGAGGTGATCGTGACTCAATCCGTACAAGGCCCTCGCGTTTGCATGAGCATCAAAGCCAATTGCCGAACAGGCAACTGAGCGGCACTCAACCTCGAGACGGCTCGCTACTGCGCGTCAATCCCGCCGATGGATGAGTCATCGGCGGGATCCCCGCGCACACCCCGAAACTGGCGAAAGTAGGCGTTTGACGACTTTTCTTCCGGATATGAACGCGTCGTCTCATCGTCGCTCTTGCATGTACGGCGTGTAGGCAGAACTGAAGCCGGATACTTGCGACGACACGATGCGACGCATCTTTTCGATTCGAACACACGCATTACGCATGCACAGCTTGTAATCGAGTTGTGGTTCTGGAATCGCCCACACACAACACGCTGCATTCGGCGCGGCCGCGCGCGCGCCGCGGCTGCGTTCGCGGGCTATCTCTTTTACGCGGCCCGCGCGTCCGCTCCCCCCGTCCCGTCGATCACGCGCACGGCATCCCCGCCGACATCGATCCGCTGCGTTCGCGCAGCGGAGCGGGACGACTCGTCCCCGCGATTCAACCATCGCCACTTCGAAACGGAGAAACACCCATGAAAGCCCTGCAATGGATCAGCCTGGCCGGCTTGCTGGCCGCGTCCGCCTTGGCCGCCCCGGCGCATGCCGCGGACAAAGCGCCCGGCGAGATCGTGCGCCCGCAAATCATCGGCGGCATCGACGTCGCCAACGGCAAGTTTCCGTTCATGGTCACCGTGCAGCTCAAGCTGCTCGGCGGCGCGAACGCCTACGACAATCACTGGTGCGGCGGTTCGCTGATCTCGCGCTGGCTGGTGCTGACCGCCGCGCATTGCGTCGCCGGTTTCGAGGCCGCGGATTTTTCGGTCGTCGCCGGGCGCACCGCGCTCAAGAACGATGCCCAGGGCGTGAAGGCTGAGGTCGCTTCGGCCTATGTGCATCCCAAGTATCTGGCCGGCGACGGCGGCTACGATGTCGCGGTGCTGATCCTGAAAGCGCCGATCGACAAGATCAAGCCGGTCGCGCTGGTCAGCGCCGGCACCGATGCGCTCGAGCGTCCGGGCACGCAGCTGACCAACATCGGCTGGGGCAACACCATCCAGCAAAATCCGTTCCCGTCGGGCGGCAACGGCACGCGCCAGCCCAACCGCCTGCAGGAAGTGCAGTTGCCGGTGGTGTCCTATGCCGAGTGCGAATATGCGTACCGCAACAGCAACATGCTCGCCAGCGCTGCGCTCGATCTGTGCGCCGGCCGCACCGGCAAGGACGCTTGCCAGGGCGACTCGGGCGGCCCGCTGTTCGTGACCTTGCCGGGCGAGAAGAGCTTCCTCCAGGTCGGCGTGGTCAGCCGCGGCGCCGGCTGCGGCGCGACCGGCTATCCGGGCGTGTTCACCCGCGTGGCCAACGAGGAAATCTCGGCCTTCATCGCCGATCCCTTCAGCACCGGCGCCAAGAGCCACACCGTCAAGAAGGCGGTTGCGGCGAAGTAAGCCGCAGCGCGATCGACGACATCCGCGACATCGCCGCCGCGCCGAATCGCTCCGGCGCGGCGGTTCGCGCGGTATCGCGGCCTAGAGCACCACCAGCGACTTGAAGCCGCCGTAGATCATGCGCTTGGCGTCGAACGGCGCGTTCTGCATATCCATCTGCAGGCGCGGATCTTTCATCACTTTCTCGTTGATCTTGTCGCGCTGCTTGCGCGACTTATAGACGATCCACGAGAACGCCACCACCTCGCCCGGCTTGAGCTTCACCGCCATCGGGAACGAGGTGAGCTTGCCCGGCGGGACGTCGTCGCCGATGTTTTCCCAATAGGCGAGCGCGCCGTGTTCCATCCAGATTTTCCCGGCCTTGCGCGCGAGCTTGCGATAGGCGGCGATGTTGTCCTTCGGCACTGCGACCACGAAACCGTCGACGTAACTCATGCGTCCTCCTGCGGGCCTGAGGCCCTGTGTGGGGAAATCGCGCGGCGTCTTTACGCACTACGATTCGCGTCGTTCGCCGCCCTGCCCGACTGTGGGCGCCGCGCGCGGCGCGCCCTAGTGCGGTTTGTCATCAGCGCTCGCGCACGAACGTGCGGACAGCGCAGGCGTCATGCGTTGCGCGAGAGCCGGCCTGCGCGATCGGCGAAGGCGCAACGTTCGCGCGCAACGCATGCGCCGCTCACGTCGCCGCAGCGCTTTCCTCGACGATGGCCTCGACCTGGATGCGCAGGTTCACCGTCATGTCGAAGCCGTAATCCTTGCCCGCGCTCATGCCGAACTTATCGCGCTGGAAGCTCGCGCTGGCGTCGGCGCCGCAGACCTCGCGCTTGTACATCGGATGCGGCATGCACTTGAACTGGGCGATGCGCAGCTCCAGCGGTTGGGTCACGCCGTGCAGGGTCAGCTCGCCTACGACCTTGCCCGGCTTGCCGTCCTTGAACCCGGCGAGCTTGCCTTTGTAGGTCGCGGTCGGGAACTTGGCGACGTCGAACAGCATCGGCTTCTTGGCCTCTTCGTTCATCGCATCCAGGCCGAAATTCACGCTGGCGACGTCGATGTTCACCTCCACGGTGCCGGTGCCGGCCTGCTTGTCGAGCACGATGCTGCCCGCGGACTTGTCGAACTTGCCGCGCCACTTCGACAGGCCGCCCATGTGGTCGGCTTCGAAGCTGGGATAGGTGTGGGCGGGATCGATCTTGTAGGTCGCCGGCGCGGCCGCGGCAGTGCCGGCGAACAAGGCGAGCGAGGTCAGCAGACAAAGCGCGGACGTGTGCATGGGGCGGTCTCCGGTGGCGGTTCGGGTAGCGGTTTGCGGAGCGGAAGAACCGAAAACGAGCGGCTGCGAGCGGACCGGCCGCAGCAGCGGGGGCACGCTAGCACCGGCCGCGGCGCAGCCGCAATCGCGGCCGACTGCCGATCGGCTTGGCCGATACCGGCATTCGGCCGGTTCGTGCGCTGCAGCACGGCCGCGCCGCGGCGATGGCGGCGAGCCGCCGTTATCCAGGCTTCTACGATCACGACGAACCAGCCGCCCCGCTTTCGACAAGGCCGCCAAAAGAAAACGCCGCCCGAAGGCGGCGTTTTCAAGACCGGCATCGCAAACCGATGCCCGGCCGGCCTCAGGCCTCAGGCGCCGGAGCCTCGGGCGCTTCGCCCGCCGCGTCCGCGACCGGCGCGGCCGGGGCCAGTTCGCCCTCGCCGTCCTCGTCGTCCAGCGAGGCGTCCACGCGCTCGATGGTCTGCAGGGTCTCGCCCTCGGACAAGCGCATCAGGGTCACGCCCTGGGTGTTGCGGCCGACCTGCGAGATCTCCGCCGCGCGCGTGCGCACCAGGGTGCCGCCGTCGGAGATCATCAGCACTTCGTGGTGGTCGCTGAGCTGGATCGCGCCGACCAGGGTGCCGTTGCGCTCGTTGGTCTTGAGCGCGATCACGCCCTGGGTGCCGCGGCCCTTGCGCGGGTAGTCCTCCACCGGCGTGCGCTTGCCGTAGCCGCGTTCGCTGGCGGTGAGGATGTCGCCGTCGCCTTCGACCACGACCAGGCTCACCACCACCGTGCCGCTGTCGTTGGGCGCGTCAACCGCATCGACATCGCCCTCGGCCACGACCGCGTCGTCGCCTTCGCTCTCCGCCGCCGAAGCGGCCAGCAGGCGCATGCCGCGCACGCCGCCGGCGGTGCGGCCCATCGGCCGCACGGTCGATTCGGCGAAGCGCGCGGCGCGGCCGTTGGAGGCGAACAGCATCACGTCGCGCTCGCCGTTGGTCAGGGCCACGTCGACCAGCGCGTCGCCGTCGTCGAGGTTGATCGCGATCTTGCCGCGCGCCAGCTTGAACGCGAACTCGGTCAGCGGGGTCTTCTTGACCCGGCCGTTGCGGGTGGCGAAGAACACGAAGTGGTCCTCGTCGTACTCGCGCACCGGCAGCACCGCCTGCACCTGCTCGCCGGCTTCCAGCGCCAGCCAGTTGATGATCGGGCGGCCGCGCGCGTTCGGGCCGGCCTCGGGCAGCTGGTGCACCGGCAGCCAGAACACCCGGCCGGCGCTGGTGAAGGTCAGCAGCGTGTCGTGGGTGTTGACCAGCCACAGCTTGTCGATGAAGTCCTCGTCCTTGGTCGCCGCCGCATTACGGCCCTTGCCGCCGCGTTTCTGCGCGCGATAGGAACTGACCGGCTGGCGCTTGGCGTAGCCGGCGTGCGAGAGCGTCACCACCACGTCTTCCGGCGCGATCAGGTCGAGGATGTCGAGGTCTTCCTCGCTGGCGCGGATCTCGCTGCGGCGCTCGTCGCCGAACTCTTCCTTGAGGTTGCGCAGCTCGGTGCGGATCACTTCCAGCAGCACGTCGGGATTTTCGAGGATCTCGATCAGGCCGCGGATCGCTTCCAGCAACAGCTTGTATTCGTCGGTGAGCTTTTCCTGCTCCAGGCCGGTGAGGCGATGCAGGCGCATCTCCAGGATCTGGTTGGCCTGCACTTCGGTCAGCTGGTAGCGGCCGTCGTGCAGGCCCACGCCCGGCGGCAGGTCTTCCGGACGCGAGGCTTCCGCGCCGGCGGCCTGCAGCAGCGCGCCGACCAGACCCGGTTCCCAGGTCTTGGCCAGCATGCGCTCGCGCGCTTCGTTCGGATTCGCCGAGGTCTTGATCAGCTCGATCATCTCGTCGATGTTGGCCAGCGCGACCGTCAAGCCTTCCAAGATGTGCGCGCGCTGGCGCGCCTTGCGCAGTTCGAAGATGGTGCGGCGGGTCACCACCTCGCGGCGGTGGCGCACGAACGCTTCCAGCACCTGCTTGAGCGTCAGCAACTGCGGCCGGCCGTCGACCAGGGCGACCATGTTGATGCCGAACACCGACTCCATCTGCGTCTGCTGATAGAGGTTGTTGAGCACCACTTCGGCCGCTTCGCCGCGCTTGACCTCGATGAAGATGCGCATGCCGTCCTTGTCGGACTCGTCGCGCAGCTCGCTGATGCCTTCCAGGCGCTTTTCCTTGACCAGCTCGGCGATCTTCTCGATCAGCCGCGCCTTGTTGACCTGGTAGGGGATCTCGGTGACGACGATCGCCTCGCGGCCGGTGTCCTGGTTGACTTCGATCTCGGCGCGCGCGCGCATGCGCACGCGGCCGCGGCCGGTGCGGTAGGCGGCGACGATGCCGGCGGTGCCGTTGATGATGCCCGCGGTCGGGAAATCCGGGCCCGGGATGTAGGCCATCAGGCCGTCGACGTCGATCTCCGGCTCGTCGATCAGCGCGATGGTGGCGTTGATGACTTCGGTGAGGTTGTGCGGCGGGATGTTGGTGGCCATGCCCACCGCGATGCCGGCCGAGCCGTTGACCAGCAGGTTCGGCACCCGCGTCGGCAGCACCGTCGGCTCGAGTTCCTTCTCGTCGTAGTTGGGCTGGAAATCGACGGTTTCCTTGTCGATGTCGGCGAGCAGTTCGTGGGTCAGGCGCGTCATGCGCGCTTCGGTGTAACGCATCGCTGCGGCGTCGTCGCCGTCGACCGAACCGAAGTTGCCTTGGCCGTCGACCAGCAGGTAGCGCAGCGAGAACGGCTGGGCCATGCGCACCAGGGTGTCGTACACCGACTGGTCGCCGTGCGGGTGGTACTTACCGATGACGTCGCCGACGATGCGCGCGGACTTGAAGTGCGGCTTGTTGGCGTGGGTGCCGAGCTCGTTCATCGCGTACAGGACGCGGCGGTGCACAGGCTTGAGGCCGTCGCGAACGTCGGGGAGCGCGCGCCCCACGATCACGCTCATCGCGTAGTCGAGGTAGCTGCGGCGCATCTCGTCTTCGAGATTGACCTGGATGATTTCCTTGGCGAGTTCGGCCATCAGGGTTCCGTTGCTGCGTACTGTGATTCGGACGCCCCCGTGCGGACGGCGCCGGCATTCCCTCAGGAACGCCGGCAACGCCAGCAGGAACAAACCGACAGCAACACGGCCGCGGCGGGCCTGTCCTGCAGCTCGCTGGGGGCGGCATCAAAGAGACAGGCGATCATAGCACAAAACCCGCTTCGCATGGGTCCGATTCCCACGCAGAAACAAGCACTTGGCGGGGTTTTTCAGCTGCGCTGCAACATCCGCGGCGCGGCCTGTGCGAAGGCCCTGCGCGGCGCTCGCCGCAGGCGCGGCGAAAGCCGGTTCGCACTGCGCCGTAAAGCGCCGCCCGAGCGCGCCACAGCCCGCCGCGCGGCCACCGGCGGCCCCGGCTCAGGTGTCGTAGTCGCCGCTGTCCCAGGGCTCGAAGAAGGCCATGTAGTCGCCCGGCTCCAGGCTGATCGAGAGCTGCTCGCCCTCGTCTTGCGGCCAGTTCGGGATCAGGCCGAATTCGACGCCGAAGCGCGAGACCGAGAACGGCGCGATTTCGATCCGGTCGAACTCGACCTCGCCCAGTTCGGCCAGCCGCTGCTCGTACACCCGGTTGCGCGCCTCCAGGTCGAGTTGCGCGCGCGGCCCGAACTCGTCGATGCGCGCCTCCAGCAGCGCGCCGGCGGCGTCGAACAGGTACAGCGCGACGAACTCGTTGCCGGCCCGCCCCTGCATCGCGCCGACGAAGGGCGTGGTCAGGAAGAACTGGCGTCCGTCGGCAAGCCGGCCGATGTGCTCGGCGTGGTAGTCGTCGTGATCGATCGCGATCAGTGCGGGCAGCAACGTGGGATCGCCGGGCATGGTCCGTTTCCTTGGAAGGGATGAAACGCCGGCGCACCCGCCGGCGTGCGCGCTATTGGCCGGAAAACGCCGCGCGCATCGCCGCCGAGTCCGGGCGTTCGATCCCCCCGCGCTCGGTCACGATGGCGTCGATCAATTCGTGCGGCGTCACGTCGAACACCGGATTCCAGGCCCCTACCCGCTCGGCCGCGGTGCGGGCGCCGCCGACGGCGAACAGTTCGGCCGGGTCGCGTTCTTCGATCTCGATCAGATCGCCCGAGGCGGTGTCCATGTCCACGGTCGAGGACGGCGCCACGACCATGAACTTGACTCCGTGGTGGCGCGCGGCGATGGCCAGTTGGTAGGTGCCGATCTTGTTGGCGGTGTCGCCGTTGGCGCAGATGCGGTCGGCGCCGACGATCACCCAGCCGACTTGCCCGGTCTTCATCAGGTGCGCGGCGGCCGAATCGGCGATCAGGGTCGGGGCGATGCCGTCCTGCTCCAGCTCCCACACGGTCAGGCGCGCGCCCTGCAGCCACGGCCGGGTCTCGCCGGCGAACACGCGCTCGATCCGGCCCAGGGCGACGCCGGCGCGGATCACGCCCAGCGCGGTGCCGAAGCCAGCGGTGGCCAGCGAGCCGGTGTTGCAGTGGGTCAGCACGCCGCGGCCGGGCTCGATCAGGGCCGCGCCGAGCGCGCCCATGCGCCGGTTGGCGGCCAGGTCTTCGTCGGCGATGGCCTGGGCTTCGCGCTCCAGCACCTCGCGCCAATCGGCGCCGACGCCGGCCAGCGCGCGGCGCATGCGCGCCAGCGCCCAGGCCAGGTTGACCGCGGTCGGGCGCGCGGCGTTGAGCCGTTGCAGCGCCGGCTCGATCGCCGCCAGCGCCTGCGCGCCGTCGGCGGCCTCGACCGCGCGTGCGGCCAGCACCGCGCCCCAGGCCGCGGCGATGCCGATGGCGGGCGCGCCGCGCACGGTCAGCGCGTGGATCGCCGCGGCGACTTCGTCGCTGTCGGCGCAACTCACGTACTCCACCACGAACGGCAGCTTGCGCTGGTCGAGCAGTTCCAGGGCCTGGCCGGTCCAGCGGATCGGGCGGATGCGGTCGTAACGGTCGAAATCGATGGCGTCGTTCATGCCGGCCAGTTTAACGGATGCGCGTGTCGGTCTTGAAACCTCGGGGGTTTGCGCCGTCTGCGACGAAAGCGTCGGGCCTGAAGGCCCTCCCACAAGAGCGCTCCAGAAGACCCTCCCACAAGGTTTTTGTGGGCGGGCCTTCTGGCCCGATGCTCTGCGCTGCGATGCCACGCCCCAACAAGAAAGCCCCGGCTTGCGGCCGGGGCTTTCTCGATCGATCCGTTATGCGCCGCGCTCAGTCGACCTGGAAGCGCCCGCGGCAGCCGTTGGACACCCACACGCCGGCGCGGTCCCAGCCCCAGGTCTGGCCTTCGATGCACGGCGAGCCGGAGCTTTGGCGGATCAGCCGCGCGTCGCGGCGGATGCTCATGTTGCAGCGGTTCTGGCGGTTGTTGTTGGACTCGCAGCTGATCTCGCGACCGCCGCCGCCCCAACCGCCGCCGTTGTTGCCGCCGCCACCGTTCCAGCCGCCACCGCCGCCGCGGCCGGCCACGAACTCGCCGCGGCAACCGTTGCTGACCCATACCTCGCCCGGGCGCGAACCCCAGCTCTGGCCCTCGATGCACGACGAAGACGACAGCTGGCGCTGCAGGCGCGCGCGGTTGCCGTTGATCGGGCAGGTGCGCGAGCGGCCGCCGTCGGATTCGCAGCGCACCACATCGCCGCCGTTGCCGCCGCCGTTCCAGCCGCCGCCACCGCCGCCCCAGTTGCCGCCGCCGCGGCCCAGGTCGAACTCGGCGCGGCAGCCTTCCGAGACCCACACGCCGTTGCGGTCGTAACCCCAGCTGCGGCCCTGGATGCACGAAGAGCTCGACAGCTGGCGCGACAGGCGCACGCCGCCGCGGGTGTCGGCGTTGCAGCGGCGATAGCGGCCGCTGTCGGATTCGCAGCGGATGCTGCCGGAGTCGCCATAGCCGTAGTCGTTGTACTGCGCCTGCGCGGCGCCCGCGGCGCCCAGGCCGAGGGCCAGGGTCAGGCCGGCGGTGGAAAGCATGCGTGCGGACATGTTCGTGCTCCTTGTCGTGTTCGGTTTTGCCGAGGACTCTAGCGTCGTTCGCTTAACGCCAGCTCAAGATTTCCGGGCGCGAAGGAAGCCGGTGGACAATGCCAAGAGCGCATTCATCGCGTGCTTATTGTTAAACGATTACATGCGTCCGGCTCCGCCGTTGGTCGCATGACTTATGACCTATCGGCCGGCGCTGCGGCGCAGGCGATCGCGCAGTGCAGCATCAGCCGCCGTTGCTGCGGAAGTCGAGTTCGAATTCGGCGCGGCAACCGCCCTCGACCCACACGCCGTGGGCGTCGTAGCCCCAGCTGCGGCCTTCCACGCATTCGGTCTTGGACAATTGCTTGACCATGCGCACGCCCGAGCCGGTGTCGCCGTCGCAACGGCGCGCGCGGCGGTCCAGCGACTCGCACTTGATCAGCTTGCGGCTCTGCGCCGCAGCGGCCGCTGCGGCGGCCTGTTCGTCTTCGGGCTGGACGCCGAGCAGGCGGAATTCACCGCGGCAACCGCCGGCCACCCACACGCCGCTGTTGTCGGCGCCCCAGGTTTGGTTGCGCAGGCAAGGTTGTTTGGACAATTGCTGGGCCAGCGCGACGCCGTCTTCGGTGCGCGCGGCGCAATGGTTCCAGCGCCCGCCCAGCGACTCACACTTGATCACGCGCGCGCCGCTGGTGCTGTCGCCGCCGCTGCCGCCGCGGCCGAGCACGAAGTCGGCCGAGCAGCCTTGCGACACCCACACGCCGCCGCGATCGGCGCCCCAGCTGGTGCCTTCCACGCAGGGCTTGCCGGAGGTGCGCCGGACCAGGCGCACGCCGCCGCGGGTATCGGCCGGGCAACGCACGGTTTGCTCGCCGTCGGACGCGCAGCGCAGCAGATTGCCGCCGTACAGCCGCTCGCCCGCGGGGTCGGCGGACGCCGGCTCCGCGACGGCCGCGCCGACGCCGGCGACGGCGGTCAACGCGCACAGCCGGATCGCGGCTTTCAGACTACCCATGCACGGCCCCCTGCGAGTGGTGCCAACACTCTAACCGCGAACCGTGAACTTGCAACGGAAACCGCCGAGCCGGCCGATCCCGGCAGGCGCAGCGTTCACCGCGGTCAAGCGCGCGTGAAGTCGAACGCCAACACCTCGGCGATGCGCGGCGTGTCGAGCAGCGCCATCAGCAAGCGGTCGACGCCCAGAGCGACGCCGGCGCAGTCGGGGAAGCCGGCGGCGAGCGCGGCCAACAGCGCCTCGTCGCGCGGCGGCGCGACGGCGCCGCGCTGCGCGCGCAGTTCGCGGTCGCGGTCGAAACGCGCGCCCTGCTCGGCCGCGTTGGCCAGTTCGTGGTAACCGTTGGCCAGTTCCAGCGAACCCAGATAAAGCTCGAAACGCTCGGCGACGGCGGGCGCGCCGGCATCGGCGCGCACCCGCGCCAACGCGCATTGCGAGGCCGGGTAATCGCGCACGGCCAGCATTTCGTCGCGGCCGAAGCGCGGCTGCAGGCGATGGGTCATCAGCAGGTCGAGCCAGTCGTCGCGGCCCAGGCCTTGCGGATCGATGACCACCTCGCCGAGCGCGGCGCGCAGTTCCTCGTCGCTGGCGGTGAACGGGTCCAGGCCGAGGCGTTCGAGATAGAGCTCGCGATACGTGATTTCGCGCAGGCTCGCCGCGCGCCCGACCAAAGCCAGCGCCGCGCGCACCAGTTCGGCGGTTTCACCGATCAGGCGGCGATGATCCCAGCCGCTGCGGTACCACTCGAGCATGGTGAACTCGGGGTTGTGGCGGCCGCCGGCTTCGCCGTCGCGGAACACCCGGCCCAGTTCGTAGCAATCGCCGAAGCCGGCGGCGAGCAGGCGCTTGAGCGGAAACTCCGGCGAAGTGCGCAGCCAGCGCGTGCGCGGCGCGCCGTCGGTGCGGCCGCTGAATTCCAGCGCGAACGAGGCGATGTTCGGATCGGTGTTGCCGGCGCGCGACATCACCGGCGTCTCCACCTCGACCACGCCGCGCGCGGCGAAGAACGCGCGGATTTCGGCGTTCAGGCGCGCGCGCAAGCGCAGGGCCTCGAACCCGGCCGAGGGCCGCCAGTCGGCCGGGGTCGCGGCCGCGCTCATTCGTGTTCGGCCAGGAACGCCAGCAACTTGGCTTCGTCCCACACGTCCACGCCCAGCTCCTGCGCCTTGGCCAGCTTGGAACCGGCGTCGCTGCCGGCGACGACGAAGCTGGTCTTCTTCGACACGCTGCCGGAGACCTTGGCGCCGAGCTTTTCCAGCCGCAGCTTGGCCTCGTCGCGGCTCATCGCGTCCAGGCCGCCGGTCAGCACTGCGGTCTGGCCGTCGAGCGGTCCGCCGGCGGCGACGACGGCAGCCGGCGTCAACGCATCCAGCCGTTGCAGCGCCTCGCCCACGCGCGTAAGCAATTGCGCGTGCTCGTCCACGCTCAGCCACGCAGCCAACGTCTGCGCGCTTTCCGCCGGCAGGCCGGCGGTAACGTAGGCGTGCTCCGGTGCGTCGAGCAGTTTCTGCGCGTCGCCGAAAGCCGCGGCGAGCTGGTCGGCGCGGATCTTGGTGACCTTGGGAATTTCCATATCGACCAGCAGCGTCGCCAGGTTCAGGCCTTCGCGCAGCTTGGCCGACGGCGGATGGGCGTCGCCCACGCGCACGCCGCGCGCGAGCAGGTCGTCGATGACCTGCTGGTTGCCGCGTTGGTCGAAGAAATGGCCGAGCGCGCGTGCGACTTCGCCGCCGACATCGGGCAGGCGCTTGAACACCGGCCACGGCAGCGTGCGGATCAGGTCCAGGTCGCCCAGCCACACCGCCAGCGCCTTGGCCGTGCTTTCGCCGACATGCTGGATGCCGAGCGCGAACAAGAAGCGCTCCAGCGTGGTGTTGCGGCTGTGGTCGATGGCCTCGATCAGGTTCTCGGCCCACTTGGTCGCGACCTTGCCGGCTTTCACCGTCTCCGGCGTGGTGCCGTCGCGTTCGTCGGCGCGGCGCTTCATCGCCAGCAGGTCGTCGAGTTCGAGCTTGTACAGGTCGGCGACCGACTGCACATAGCCCAGGTCCGACAGGTCTTCGATGTAGCGCTCGCCGAGGCCTTCGATGTCCATCGCCCGGCGCGAGGCGAAGTGGCCGACGGCCTGCTTGCGCTGCGCGGCGCAGGTGAGGCCGCCGGAGCAGCGCCACACCACGCCGTCCTCTTCGCGCAGGATTTCCGAGCCGCACACAGGGCAATGTTCGGGCATGCGCCACTCGGGCGCGTCCGGCGCGCGGTATTCGGGCACCACCCGCGCCACTTCCGGGATCACGTCGCCGGCGCGGCGCACGATCACGGTGTCGCCGACCCGCACGTCCAGGCGCGCGATCTGGTCGGCGTTGTGCAAGGTCGCGTTGGTGACCACTACGCCCGCGACCTGCACCGGCTTGAGCCGCGCCACCGGCGTGGCCGCGCCGGTGCGGCCGATCTGGATGTCGATGCCCTCCAGCACGGTGGATTGCTCCTGCGCCGGGAACTTGTGCGCGATCGCCCAGCGCGGCGCGCGCGAGACGAAGCCCATCTCGCGCTGGCCGGCGTAGTCGTCGAGCTTGTAGACCACACCGTCGATGTCGAACGGCAGCGCGTCGCGCTTGTCGCCCATCTGCCGGTAGTAGCCGAGCAGGCCTTCGGCGCCGGCGACGACGCCGCTTTCGCCGCTGACCGGGAAGCCCCATTCGCGCAGTTGCTTCAGCGTGGCCGAATGGCTGGCCGGCAGCGCGTAATCGTCGGCGACCACGCCGACCGCATAGGCGTAAAACGCCAGCGGCCGCTGCGCGGTGATGCGCGGGTCGAGCTGGCGCAGCGAACCGGCCGCGCCGTTGCGCGGATTGGCCAGGACCTTGCCGCCCTGCGCGATGGCTTTTTCGTTGTAGGCCTTGAACGCGGCCAGCGGCATGTAGACCTCACCGCGCACTTCCAGCAACGCCGGCCAACCCTCGCCGCGCAGCTTCATCGGAATGGCCTTGACCGTGCGCAGGTTGGCGGTGACGTCTTCGCCAGTGGCGCCGTCGCCGCGGGTCGCGCCCTGGACGAAGGCGCCGTTCTCGTAGCGCAGGCTGATCGCCAGGCCGTCGAGTTTGGGCTCGACCGAGAACTCGGGGCTGGCGCGATCCAGCCGCTCTTCGATCCGGCGCACGAAGTCGGCGACTTCCTCGTCGCTGAAGGCGTTGCCGAGCGAGAGCATCGGCACCGCGTGGCGGACTTGCGCGAACTGGCCCGAGGGCGAGCTGCCCACGCGCTGGGTCGGCGAATCGGCCGAGGCCAGTTCGGGGTGCGCGGCCTCCAGCGCCTCGAGCTCGCGCAGCAGGCGGTCGTAGTCGGCGTCGGCCAGGGTCGGGTCGTCGAGGACGTAATAGCGGTAGTTGGCGTCTTCGAGCTGGGCGCGCAGTTCGGCGGCGCGTTGCGCGGCTAGGGTCGCGGTGTTCTTCGGGGTCACGGGTCGGCGTCCTGGCGCGGCGATGGCGGCATTTTGAACGGGAATCGCGCAATTGTGGATGGCCGAAGTCGCCGGGAGTGCGACGTGACGGCGTGGCGTCGATTTCCCCCTGTAGGAGCGGCGCAAGCCGCGACCGCGCCAATGCGATTGCGACGAAAACCGGAAGCCGACGTTCAACCATGACGCCAATCGCGCAGGTTCGTCGTGGTTGGATTGGCGCGGTCGCGGCTTGCGCCGCTCCTACAGGTGGGCCTTCGGCGGCAGAAACCAGACGCCCCGCAAAGCGGGGCGTCGGGGCTCACCAGCGCGTGGGCTTGCTCAGCGGCGGCGCTTCGCGCTGGCGGTCGTAGGCGCGCAGTTCGTCGCGCAGGTGGGCGATGCGCTGGCGGCCCAGGGCGTTGCGCTGTTCGTCCAGGACCACCGCGTCGAGCAGTTCGGCCATGCGCTGGGCGGTCGGCAGCATGGTTTCCCAGGCGTCCAGCGCCGGCACCGGCGCCGGCAGGGTCAGGAAGAAGGCGATCGCCGGGGTCTCCAGCGCCTGGATCTGGGCCATGTCGAAGCTGCCGGGCTTCATGATGTTGGCCACGCTGAACACCGGACCGCGCTCGGGGTGGCCCTCGACCAGGCGGTGGTAGACGCCCATGTGGCCGTAGACCAGGCCGGCCTTCTCGGCGGCGACCACGATGTCCGGGCCGTGCAGCTTCTGCCCGGCGCGCGCGGCCAGGTACAGGGTCACGATCTTGTCGAATTCGTCGCTGACGCGCCGGCCCAACTCGCTGGCCGCGGCGTTGGCGCCGCCTTCCAGGGTGCGGTCGAACAGCTCCAGCTCGGCCTGGGTGGTGGCCTCGCCCGGCGCCAGGCCGCCCTCGCCCAACTCGTTTTCGATCTGTTCGCCCAGGGTCGGTTCCTGGCGCGGCGCCGACGACGGCTTGCGTTCGCCGGCGCGGCTGTCGTCCTCGCGGGCGATGCGCTTGCCCTGGCCGGGCTTGCGCGGGCGGCCGAAGAACACGATCGCGCCGATCAGGATCAGGCCGGCGATCAGGATGCCGATCCTCATCAGGGTCACGTCGGACATTCGGTTGCTCCTTTTGCTGCTGGAAATCGGGAAAGGGGAATCGGGAATCGTTGCAGCGCGACGCGGCCGTTCGATTCTCTACCCGCCGTTCCGGCTCCTGTTGATCTTGTAGGCAAAACGAAAATCGCGAGATAGGGAATCGTTAAAGCGCGTCGCCGCCGTTTCCGGTTCCCGGCAAAGCGCCGCGAACCTACGCCGCGCCGGCCAGGCGCGTCGCCTCGGCCAGGTCGACCGACACCAGCCGGCTCACGCCGGGCTCGCGCATGGTCACGCCCGACAGTTGCTGCGCGGCTTCCATCGTCGCCTTGTTGTGGCTCACGAACAGGAACTGTACCTGCTCGCTCATCTCGCTGACCATCGCGGTGAAGCGGCCGACGTTGGCTTCGTCGAGCGGCGCGTCGACCTCGTCGAGCAGGCAGAACGGCGCCGGGTTCAAGCGGAAGATCGCGAACACCAGCGCCACCGCGGTCATCGCCTTCTCGCCGCCGGACAGCAGCGAGATGTTGGACACGCGCTTGCCCGGCGGGCGCGCCATGATCGCAACGCCGGTGTCGAGCAGGTCCTCGCCGGTGAGTTCCAGGTAGGCGTGGCCGCCGCCGAACAGGCGCGGATAGAGTTCCTGCACGCCGGAATTGACCCGGTCGAAGGTGTCCTTGAAGCGGCCGCGGGTCTCGCGGTCGATCTTGCGGATCGCCTCTTCCAGAGTTTCCAGCGCGGTGGTCAGGTCGGTGTTCTGGGCGTCGAGGTAATCTTTGCGCTGCGCGGCCTCGGCATGCTCGGCGATCGCCGCCAGGTTGACCGGCTCCAGCCGGCGCAGCTTGTTGTCGAGGTCGGCGACGGCGCGTTCCCAGGTCTGCGGGTCGGCCTCTTCGTCGAGCGCGTTGACCACGTCCTGCAGCACCGCGCCGGCTTCGGCGATGGCCTCGGTCAGGGTCTCGGCCTTGAGTACCAGCGCCTGCTGCTCCAAGCGGCGCTGGCCGATCGCCTCGCGCTGCTGCAGCGCTTGTTCGTCGCGCTGCTGGCGGGTCTGCTCGAACTTGCGCAGATCGTTGTCGATGCCGTCCAGCGCGGTGCGGGTGCCGGTCAGGTCTTGCTCGGCGATGACGCGCTGTTCCAGCGCGACCTGGCGCTGCTGCTCCAGATCCTGCACCGGCTGGTCGCCGTCGCTGAGCTGGGCGGTGAGTTCGTTCAAGCGCGTGTCGAGCTGGCCGCGCTGGCCGCCCATGCGTTGCAGGGTCTGGCTCAGGCCGGCGATCTGGGCGCGCTGGGTTTCCAGGCTCAGCACCAGGGCGTGGGCGGCGTCGCGCGATTCGCGCGCCATGTTGCGCGCCGAATCGCGCGCCTCGAACAGGCGGCTGCGCTCGGCTTCCAGGCGCTGGCGCTGGTCTTCCAGCTCGCCCATGCGCTCCACCGCCGCTTCCTGGCGCAGGCGCGCCTCGCGCGCCTGTTCGTTGCCGGCGTCGAGCGCGATCAGCAACTGCTCGAGGTCGGCGTCGATCTTGTCGATGCGGTTGCGGGCCTGGTCGAGCCGGCCCTGGTGGCTGTGCAACTGGCCGCCCAGTTCGGACACGCTGCGGTGGGCCATGTACAGCGAGCGCTGCGCGTCTTCGCGATGCTGCTCGGCGGCCAGGGCGCGGTCGCGCAGCTGGATCTGGTTGTGTTCGAGCTCGCGCTCGCGTTCCTGCAGTTCTTCGATTTCCGCGCGCAGGGTCTGGATCTCGCGTTCGCGCAGCAGCGCGCCCTGCTTGGCCGCGCCGGAGCGCAGCACCCGCAGCCAGCCGGCGCCGAGGCGCTCGCCGTTGCGGGTGATGACGGTTTCGTCCGCGCCGATCTGCGCCACCAGCGCGCGCGCCGCGACCAGGTCGTCGGCGCCGTGCAGGCGCGCGAGCAGGCGGCGGATCGCGGCCGGGCCCTGCACTTTCGAGGCCAGCGAGGTCGCCGGATAGGCGGTGCCGTCGCGCTCGGGCGAGACCAGGGTCAGGCGGCCTTCGCCGAGTTCGCCGATCGCATCGACCAGAGCTTCGGGCGCTTCCACCAGCACGCCCTCGATGAGCTGGCCGAGCGCGCTTTCCACCGCGTTCTCCCAGCCCGCCTCCACGCTCAGCACTTCGCCCACGCGCTGGGCCGAATCCAGGCCGCGCGCCTTGAGCCAGGTGGCCGCCGCGCCCTGCTCCTGGCCGAGCGCGGCGTGCTGCAGGGTTTCCAGCGACGACAGCCGGCCGCGCGAGGTCTGCGCCTGCTTGCGCACCTCGGCCAACTGGTTCTGGGTGCCGCGCTGCTGCTCCTGCAAATCGCTGAGCGAGGTTTTGCGGATTTCCAGTTCTTCGGTGAGGCTGTCCAGCGATTCCTTCTGCAGGTCGTGCTGGCTCTGCAGTTGCTCGAACGCCGCCGCCAGGGCGGCGACGTCCAGGCCCGAACGCTCGCTGGTCAGCGCTTCGCGGCGGCGGTCGGCGTCCAGGGTCTGGCGATCCAGGCCCTCGATGCGGGTGCGCTCGACCTCGGCCGCGCGCGCGGCTTCGGATTGTTCGCGGCTGTGGCCGTCCCAGCGTTGCTGCCAGTCCTGCAGCTTGGCCTCGGCCTCGCGCAGCGCGTCCTGGCGCGCTTCGTCGTCTTCGCGCAGCGTCTCCAGGCGCGGCTCGGCGTCGGCCACCGCGGCGGTCAGCACGTCCAGGCGCGCCTGGTCGCTGCCGATGTGCTCGCCGATCTCGTCCAACTGCGCCAGCGCTTCCTCGCGCGCCTTGCGCAGGCGCCCGGACAGGTCGCGCTGGTGCTGGATCTGCTGTTCGATCCGGGCCAGCGCGCCGCCGACTTCGTAGCTGGCGGCCTGGGCCTTGTTCAAGGCCTCGGCCGCTTCCTCGCGGCGCACGCGCCCGGTTTCCAGCTCGCGCTCGGCTTCGCGCTGTTCGGCGATGAGCTGCTGCAGGCGGGTTTCCTGCTGCGAGAGCTTCTCGCGCTGGGCCTGCAGTTTCTGGTCCAGGGCGCGGTATTCCAGCGCCTTCCACTCCACGTCCTTGACCTTGCGCTCGGCCTGGATCGCCTGGTACTGCTCGGCCTGGCGCGCCTGCCGGCGCAGGTGTTCGAGCTGCTTGCCGACCTCTTCGCGCAGGTCGTTCAAGCGGTCGAGGTTCTCGCGGGTGTGGCGGATGCGGGTTTCGGTTTCCTTGCGCCGTTCCTTGTACTTGGAAATGCCGGCGGCCTCTTCCAGGTAGACGCGCAGCTCTTCGGGCTTGGCCTCGATGATCTGCGAAATCATGCCCTGCTCGATGATCGAGTAGCTGCGCGGGCCCAGGCCGGTGCCGAGGAACAGGTCGGTGATGTCGCGGCGGCGGCACTTGGCGCCGTTGAGGTAGTACTGGTTGACGCTGTCGCGGCTGACCGTGCGCTTGACCGAGATTTCGTCGAACGCGCCGTATTCGCCGGTGATGGTGTGGTCGGAGTTGTCGAAGATCAGCTCGACCATCGCCTGCGACACCGGCTTGCGCGCGGAGGAGCCGGCGAAGATCACGTCGGTCAACGAGTCGCCGCGCAGCCGGCTGGCCGAACTCTCGCCCATCACCCAGCGCACCGCGTCGATGATGTTCGACTTGCCGCAGCCGTTGGGACCGACCACGCCGGTCATGTTGGTGGGCAGGTGCAGCGTGGTCGGGTCGACGAAGGACTTGAAACCGGACAGCTTGATCGTGGACAGACGCATGCGGCGTTGGGGCCTCTGGACGGCGGACGCAGCCGTGGAAATTAGGTTAGGCAGTGCGGCCAAGCGATTGAATCTGCTGGGCCAGCGGCGGGTGTGAGCCGCGCTTGCCTGGGAGTATAGCGGGCCGCGGCCGAGCCCGCCGTCGAAAGCCCCGGCCCGGCCCGGAGCCCGCGCGCAAGGCGCCGGCGGCGGCGCCGGACGCCCCGCGCGCCGCTTCCGCCATGGCCCGCACCATCGCCCCATGCGCGACGTGTTAAATAGGGCGGCCCGCCTTTTCACCTCGCCCCTGGAACGATCCGCCCGCATGAGCCGACCGCGCGCCTCCAATCCGACCCGCAAGGCCGGCGAGCACCTGACCATGGCCGACCTGGCCGAACTGGCCGGGGTCTCCGCGATCACCGTCTCGCGCGCGCTGCGCGACAGCCCGCTGGTCAATCCCGAGACCCGCCAGCGGATCAAGGAACTGGCCGAGCGCCAGGGCTACCAGTTCAACGTCAGCGCGCGCAATCTGCGCCTGCGCCGCAGCATGACCGTGGCGGTGGTGGTGGAGATGAAGCCGACGGTGGAGCGGCAGATGTCCGGCCCGTATCCGCTGGACCTGCTCGGCGGCATCAGCCAGGAGCTGACCTCGGCCGGCTACAGCGTGCTGCTGACCTCGCTGCAGGGCGGCGCCCTGCCCAGCGTGCAGGCCGCCGACGGGGTGATCCTGCTCGGCCAGGGCGCGCACGAGGACGCCATGCACCAGGTCCGCCGCTGGGGCCGGCCGATGGTGGTGTGGGGCGCGGTCAGCCGTCACGAATCGCAGATCGTGGTCGGCAGCGACAACCAGCGCGGCGGCAAGCTCGCCGCCGAGCGCTTCCTGGCCCTGGGCCGGCGCCGGCCGGTGTTCCTCGGCGACGACGCCCACGGCGAGTTCGCCGAACGCCTGCTCGGCTTCCGCCAGGCCCTGGGCGCGCACGGGATCGAACCGCTGACCCCGAGCGTGGCCAATTTCACCGTCAGCGCCGGCGCCCAGGCGGTGCACGCGCTGCTCGACCAGCATCCGCAGTTCGACGCCTTGTTCGCGGCCAGCGACCTGCTCGCGATCGGCGCGATCCGCGCCCTGATCGAACGCGGCCGGCGCGTGCCCGAGGACGTGTCGGTGATCGGCTACGACGACACGCCGCTGGGCGCGACGTATCTGCCGCCGCTGACCTCGATCCACCAGAACTTCGTCGACGCCGGCGTGCTGCTGGCGCGCAAGGTGCTGGCGCTGATCGAAGGCGAACCGGCCGCGTCGGAGATTCTGCCGACCCATCTGGTCGCGCGGGTGACCTGAGCGTTGCCCAGGCCGGCTTCGATCGAGCCGGCCTCTTGCGCGCCGACCTCAGGCATGGCGACTTCGCGCAGGCCCATTCGCCCAACAGCGACGCAGTAACCACTCCGAGTTTGAACCCGCGCAGTTGCGTCGTGGACGCGGCATCGCCGCGGCCGCTAGCGTGGATCGTCGCCCGCCTACCACAGCGCGGGCGCGCCGCAAGCGGTCGCGACGGCCGCATCGCCGATCAAGGATGAAGGACGCACGCCATGACGATTTCGGGTTTCCCGTTCGCGCGTTTTACCGGCCTGCGCCGCGCATTCGCCCGCAGCGCCGCCGGCGCGGCGTTGTTCGCGCTCGCCGGCCTGGCCCAGGCCGCGCCCCCTTACAGCGGCACCATCTATCTGGCTCCGAACCTGATCACCGCCGCCGATCCGACCGAGTACGCTGGCGTCGCCTACGCCGGCCAGGGCCTGCGGCAAATGTTCGACCGCCGGGTCAATGCCTACGTCTACCAGAACGCCTACTTGTTCACCGTGGTCTACGCCAGCGGCGACTACACCCAGTACGTGGAAGCGCAGGTCAATCCCGAGTTCGGCAGCCCCGCCGCGGCGCAGGCGCAGGTGGAGTTCTACGCCCCGGTGATCGGCCGCATCCCGCGCGCGCTGCGTTCGCAATTGAGCACGCTGTGGATCCATGCCGGCGACCAGCCCTTCGGCGGCGGCAACAACAATCTGCTGATCCACACCGGCAGCTACGCGCGCGACTACATCGCCCGCGGCATCCTCGAGGAGACCTTCGTCCACGAGGCCGCCCACACCTCGCTGGATCCGTTCCATGCCGGCTCGATGGGCTGGTTCGCGGCGCAATCGTGGGACCGCGAGTTCATCTCGACCTATGCGCGCGACAACCCCACCCGCGAGGACATCGCCGAAACCTTCCTGATGTGGCTGGCGGTGCGCCACGGCTCGGCGCGGGTGCCGCCGGACGTGAACTACACCGTGCTGACGACGGTGCCGTTTCGTCTGCAGTACTTCGATTCGCTGCGCCTGAACCTGGCGCCGTACGCCTACACCCACCCCTGAGCCGGTTCCAGGTCCGCACGCGTGCCACTTGATGCCGCGAGCTCGGCCGCGCAGGCCGTGACGCCGGTCGTACGCGCGGCCGTGCTGCGACGCAGCGCGACCGGTTCGCGGCCAAGGCCGGGTACGGCCCCGTCTTTGCGCACCGCAGCATCGGCTAAGCGACTGATCGCAATCGCTTAGCCGCCTGCTATCGATCCCCGGCATCCACCCGGCCCGGACGGCGGCATGGCCGGCCCGGGCATTCCTGATATCGATAACTTGACATCGATAACAATCATTCCCTAGGGTCCGCCTCCAAGCCGCCGCCACCGCGCCGGCGTCAACGATCCAGGGCCCGTTCGCGTGACTCAGTCTCGACCCGCCGCACCGCTCCCCTCCAGCGACGACGCCCAGCCCTGGGCGCTGCGCCAGGACCGCTACGACCTCGCCCGCCGCCGCCGCGACGAAACCCTGTTCGCCCTGGCCAACGGGTCGCTCGGCGTGCGCGGCGGGCTGGAAGAGGCCGACGGCGGCAGCGACGGCAGCTTCCTGGCGGCGGTGTACGAACAGCACCCGATCCACTACCACGAGCGCTTCACCGGTTTCCCGCGCCACACCGACACCCGCCTGCCGGTCGCCGACGGCCAGCGCATCGCGGTGTTCGCCGGTGCGCAGCGCCTGCTGCCGGCGCCGGCGGACGCGTTCGAACGCGAGCTGGACCTGCGCCGGGGCCGGCTGTCGCGCCGCAGCGTGCTGCGCACCGATGCCGGCGCGCGCATCGAGATCCTCGCCGAGCGCGTGGTCCCGTTCGACAGCGGCGTGCCCGGCGTGGACCTGCTGGCGATCCGCTACCGCGCCACCTCGCTCGACTACAGCGGCGCGCTGAGCCTGAGCTCGGCGATCGAATGCGGCCACGCAGCCGCCGAGCAAGGCGACGACCCGCGCATCGGCGTGGCCTCGGCCGAGGGCCTGCAGTTGCTGGCGCGCCAGGCCGACGAGCGCGGCGCGCACGTGGTCCAGGCGACCCGCCGCAGCGGCGTGCGGGTGGTGTGCAGCCAGGGCCACCGCATCGATGGCTTGCAATTCGTCGCCGCCGACCTCGGCGCCGAGCGCGTGGCGCAGCGTTACCAAGCGCAATTGCGCCCCGGCGAATCGGTGGCGCTGGAAAAATTCGTCGCCTACGTCACCGACCGCAACCCGCACGCCACCGACCTGCCCGCCTCCGCTGCGCAGGCGCTGCAGCGCGCGCAAGCCGAAGGTTTCGACGCCATCGCCGCGCGCCAGGCGCAGGCGCTGGCGCGGTTCTGGGACGGCGCCGAATTGTCGATCGCCGGCGACCCGGCGTCCGAACAGGCGCTGCGCTTCAATCTGTTCCACCTGCTGCAATCGGCCGGCCGCAACGGCATCGACGGCACCGCCGCCAAGGGCCTCACCGGCGAAGGCTACGAAGGCCATTATTTCTGGGACACCGAAGCCTTCATGCTGCCGGTGATGGCCTACACCGCGCCGGAAGTGGCGCGGGCCATGCTGCACGCGCGCTACCTCGCGCTGGAGCCGGCGCGCAAACACGCGCGCGAGATGAACCACAGCCGCGGCGCGCTGTTCCCCTGGCGCACCATCACCGGCGGCGAGTGTTCGGCGCACTACCCGTCCGGCTCGGCCGCGTATCACATCAACGCCGCGGTGGCCTACGGCATCGGCCTGTACCTCGACGCCAGCGGCGACAGCGATTTCCTCGCCGAGTTCGGCGCCGAGATGCTGTTCGAGACCGCGCGCATCTGGCCGCAGGTCGGCCACTTCAATCCGCGCCGCGGCGGCGCGTTCTGCATCCACGACGTGACCGGGCCGGACGAATACACCGCACTGGTCGACAACAACTTCTATACCAACCGCATGGCGCAGCGGCATCTGCAGCGCGCGGTGGCGGCCTGGGAACAGCTCGAACGCGAGCACCCGCAGCGCTTGCAGGAATTGGCGCAGCGCTTGCAACTGGAAACCCACGAAGTCGATACCTGGCGCCGCGCCGCCGAGTCGATGTTCCTGCATTACGACCAGGCCCTGGGCATCTACGCCCAGGACGACACCTTCCTGGACAAGCCGCGCTGGCCGTTCCCGGAGCGCGAGGGCGAGCACCGGCCGCTGCTGCTGGATTACCACCCGCTCACGCTGTACCGCTATCAGGTGTGCAAGCAGGCCGACGTGGTGATGGGCCTGGTGCTGGCCGGCGACGGGATTCCAGTCGAGGTCAAGCGCCGCAGCTACGATTACTACGCGGCGGTGACCACGCACGACTCGACCCTGTCGGCCTCGGTGTTCGGCATCCTCGCCAGCGAAGTCGGCCACGCCGAGCAGGCCGAGCGCTTCTTCCACGACAACCTGCGCGTGGACCTCGACGATCTGCACGGCAATACCGACCACGGCGTGCACATGGCGGCGTTGGCGGGGACGTGGTTGGGGTTGGCCTCGGGTTTCGCCGGCCTGCGCGCGATCGACGGCGTGCTGCATTTCGCCCCAACCCTGCCGCAGCGCTGGCACGGCTTCGGTTTCGGCCTGCGCTGGCAGGGCCGGCGCCTGCGCATCGAAGTGCGCCGCGACGGCGTCGAGTACTCGTTGCTCGACGGCGCGCCGCTGACCCTCGCCCACGCCGGCCACTATGTCGAGCTGAGTCAGGGCCAGCCGCTGCGCCGCGCCCTGGCCGCGGCCGAGGTCGATGCGCGCGAACGTTTCCCGCGCCCGGCGCAGGCGCTGATCTTCGATCTCGACGGCGTGCTCACCGACACCGCGCAGACCCACTACCGCGCCTGGAAGCGCATGGCCGACGAAGAAGGCCTGGCGTTCGACCAACACGTCAACGAGCGGCTCAAGGGCGTGGACCGGATGAGCTCGCTGGAGATCATCCTGCGCCACGCCGGCCGCACCCTCAGCGCCGAACAGAAACTGGCGCTGGCCGAACGCAAGAACGGTTACTACGTCGAAGCCATCGCCGAAGTCACCCCGGCCGACCTGTTCCCGGGCGTGGCGCGCGTGCTCGAACGCGCGCGCGCGCGCGGGCTCAAGCTCGGCCTGGCCTCGGCCAGCCGCAACGCCGCCGCCCTGCTCGACCGGCTCGGCATCGCCGAACGCTTCGACTACATCGCCGACGCCGCGCGGATCGCCCGCGCCAAGCCGGCGCCCGACATCTTCCTCGACGTCGCCGCCGCGCTCGGCGTGGCGCCGGCGCAGTGCATCGGCATCGAGGACGCGGCCGCCGGCGTGGCCGCGATCAAGTCCGCCGGCATGGCCGCAGTCGGCATCGGCGACGCGCGCACGCTCGCCCAGGCCGACGCCTGCCTGCCGCAGATCGCCGCTTTCGACGTAGACGCTTTCGTTTCGCCCTGACCGCGCCGGCACGTACCGTCGCGGCGGGGCCGCCTAAACCAACAATCCATATCGAATGGGTGGGGAGAACAACATGCAGCACGCCGCACACACGCAAGGCACGCACACTCAAAACCGGCTGATGCGCTATGCGCTGTCGGCCGCGATCGCCGCGGTCCTCGCGCCCGGCTACGCGCTGGCGCAGGACGCACAGCCCGCGCCGGCCGCGCAAGCCGCGCCGGCCTCCGACTCGGCGACCACGCTCGACGCGGTGGTGGTCAGCGGCACCGCGCGCTTCAAGGGCGTGCGCAAGCGCGACGCCAGCTTCTCCATCACCACCGCCTCGCTCGAGCAGATCCAGGAAGCGGTGCCGCTGAGCACCGCCGACGCGCTCAAGGTCGTGCCGGGCATCTGGGCCGAATCGGCCGGCGGCAGCACCGGCGCCAATATCTTCGTGCGCGGCATGCCCTCGGAAGGCGACGCGCCGTTCGTGACCGTGCAGATGGACGGCGCGCCGCTGTTCCCGCCGCCGACCCTGTCGTTCCTGGAGAACTCCACGCTGTTCCGCATGGACGACACCATCGAGCGCATGGAAGTGCTGCGCGGCGGCCCCAGCCCGATCTTCTCCAACGGCCAGCCCGGCGCCACGGTCAACTTCATCCAGAAGAAGGGCGGCGAAGAGCCGGCCGGCAGCGTGCGCCTGGGTCTGGGCAGCGACGGCTTCCGCCGGGTCGACCTGTTCAACAGCGGCAAGCTCGCCGACGGTTGGTACTACAGCGTCGGCGGTTTCTACCGGACCACCGACGGCGTGCGCGATACGCAATTCCCGGCCGACAAGGGCGGCCAGCTCAGCGCCACCTTGACCCACAGCTGGGACAGCGGCGAGATCACCGTCTACGCCCGCCACACCGACGACAAGAACGCGTTCTTCACTCCGATCCCGCTGCTGTCGCGCAACAACGGTTCCAGCCTGTCGAGCTTCCCGGGCCTGGACGCGCAGACCGGCACCCTGCTCGGCAACGATTTCCGTCACATCACCATCCCGACCGGCCGCGGCACCAGCATCAGCCGCGATCTCGCCGACGGCCGCGGCATCAACCTCGACGTGTTCGGCGCGTCGATGGACTTCTATGTCGGCGACTGGACCATCAGCGACCGGGTCAACTTCGTCACCGGCTCGGCGCCGACCAACGGCCTGTTCACCGGCGCCAGCCCGCAGACGCTGTCCTCGTTCATCGCCGGCTACGGCAGCGCCGGCACCGCGACCTACGTCAACGGCGGCGGCGCGGTCGATCCCAACCAGCAGGTGCTGACCGCCGGCTTCTGGGTCGTGGACAAGGAAATCGAGTCGTTCACCAACGACCTGCGCTTCAGCAAAGACTTGTTCGAAGGCAACACGCTGACCGCCGGCATCTACTTCGCCAAGTACTCGTCCAAGGACACCTGGTACCTGGGCAACAACATGCTGCTGACCGCGCAGAACAACGCGCGCCGGATCAACCTGACCCTGGCCGACGGCCGCCAGGTCACCCGCGACGGCTTCACCGGCACCTCGTTCTTCTCGCTGCGCGGCGATTACGACGGGCAGAACACCGCGGTGTTCGTGGCCGACGAGTGGCAGGTCAACGAGCGCCTGCGCCTGGACGGCGGCATCCGCTACGAGTGGCAGCAGGTCGACGGCACCGTGCACGACACCGCCACGGTCGACCTGGACGGCAATCCGAACACGCTCTACGACAACGCCACCTCGATCTCGCTGCCGAGCACGCGCCGCATCGACCAGGACGACAAGCATTTCTCCTGGACCCTGGGCGCGAACTACAAGCTCACCGACAATTCCAGCGTGTTCGCCCGCGCCAACTCCGGCTACAAGCTGCCGGCGTTCGACAACCTGCGCGACGGCAACACCAAGGTGCAGGAGATCGACCAGTACGAACTGGGCTTCAAGTCCGGCAGCCAGAGCTACGACCTGTACCTGACCGCGTTCTACAACAAGTTCACCAACTCGCCGTTCCAGGCCTTCCTCGAGGACGGCACCAACTTCACCACGGTCGGCGATTCGCGCGCTTACGGCGTGGAAGTCGAAGGCGCGTGGCGTCCGGTCGGCGGGCTGGAGCTGGCGCTGACCGGGGTGTGGCTGGACGCGCAGTACGAGAACTACCGCGAGTTCACCGGCAACCAGGTGATGCGCCAGCCCAAGCAGCAGTTCCGCTTCACTCCGAGCTATTACTGGACGCTGCCGTTCGGCGACCTGAAGGTGTTCGCCACCTACTCGCGCATCGGCGATCGCTATGCGGACCTGGCCAACACCCAGAAGCTGCCCTCGTACCACACGCTGGATGTGGGCGCGAACCTGCACGCGGGCGATAACTGGGAGTTCGCGCTCACCGGCAGCAACGTCAGCAACGAGCTCGGTTTGACCGAGGGCAATGTGCGCGTGCCGGGCGCGGCGACCGGCGGGGTGTTCATGGGGCGGCCGATCGCGGGGCGGTCGTATTTGTTCTCGGCGGCTTATAAGTGGTGATGGGTTAGCGCTGCCCTCATCCGCCCCTTCGGGGCACCTTCTCCCGCTAGCGGGGTGAGGCGCCGCGCTTGCGGGCCATTGGCCCGCGCGGCGCCGAACGCCCGAACGCTCTGCGTTCGGGCCGGGGAACGCAGTTCGGGCGAGGACGCGCTCGCCCTACTCTGCGCTCGCCTTAATCTGCGCAGACACCGCACGATCCGCTGAACCACCCGCGCCGCCCAAGTCCCCGGAGCCCGCATGACCGTCGCCACCGCCCACCGCCGCCGCATGATCGCGGCGATGATCCTGACCTACATGATGTTCGGGGTCCTGCTCAACAGCGTCGGCACGGTGATCCTGCAGTCGATCCAGGGCTTCGGCATCGACAAGGCCCAGGCCAGCATCCTGGAGGCGTTCAAGGATCTGCCGATCGCCGTGGTCTCCTTCCTCACCGCCTCGCTGCTGCCGCGGCTGGGCTATCGGCGGGCGATGATGCTCGGCCTCGGCCTGGTCCTGGTCGCCTGCGCGCTGATGCCGCTGCTGGCCTCGTTCTGGATGACCAAGGCCTTGTTCATCGCCACCGGCGTCGCCTTCGCCCTGGTCAAGGTGTCGGTGTATTCCTCCATCGGCCTGCTCACCGACTCCAAGCAGGCCCATGCCAGCCTCACCAGCATCATCGAAGGCTGGTTCATGGTCGGCGTGCTCGCCGGCTACTGGATCTTCGCCTGGTTCATCGATCCGCAATCGCCGGGCGATCCGGTCTGGCTCGACGTCTACTGGCTGCTGGCCGGCATCGCCGCGGTCATCATCGCCTTGCTCGCCGGCGCGCAGCTCGACGAGAGCGCCGCGCGCGACGGCCACGCCGCCGCCGATTCCTTCCTCGACATGTTCCGCCTGATCGCCCTGCCCCTGGTCGCCGCGTTCCTGGCCTCGGCGTTCCTGTACGTGTTGATCGAACAAAGCGTGGGCACGTGGCTGCCGACCTTCAACCGCGAAATCCTGCACCTGCCGGCCAAGATGAGCGTGCAGGCGGCGAGCATCTTCGCCGTGTCGCTGGCGCTGGGCCGGCTCGGCGCCGGGCTGGCGCTGCGGCGGGTGCCGTGGCACTGGCTGCTGATCGGCTGCGTGCTGGCGATGGGCCTGCTGGTGCTGCTGGCGCTGCCGCTGGCGCGCGGCGCCCAGCCGCAAGCGGACATGAGCTGGATGAGCGCGCCGCCGGCCGCGTTCGTGTTCCCGCTGATCGGTCTGTTCATGGCGCCGATCTATCCGGCGATCAATTCGGTCGTGCTCAGCTCGCTGCCCAAGTCGCGGCATGCGGCGATGACCGGGCTGATCGTGGTGTTCTCCGCGCTCGGCGGCACCACCGGTTCGTTCATCACCGGCCAGTTGTTCGCGCGCATCGGCGGCGGCGCGTTCTATCTGTCGCTGGTGCCGATGACGCTGCTGGTGCTGACCATCGCCTTGCTGAAACGGCAGTCGGCGCGCGCCGAAGCCGCTGCCGCCTGACCGGCGGTCTAGGCGCAGCGCGACGGCCGGGCTATGCTCGCGGCGTGGCTATGGGCGTCCTTCCTTCTCTCTGAAACTAGGGTGCCCGCTTCCCACATGGCCCGCTTCGGCGGGCCTTTTCGTATCTGCCGGATTCGTTCTCGAATTCGCAACGCCGGAGACAGCGATGAACGGAATCTTCCTGCGCCGCCGACACAAGTTCCAGCTCAAGCCCGGCGACGGCGGCGCCAGCGCGGTGCAAGTGGCGATGGTGCAGCGCGAGCTGGAGCAACTCGGCTTCGCGCTGACCCCGCAAGCGCTGGAGCGCCTGCACACCCAGTCGCCCTCGCAACTGGCGCAATGCCTGCGCGAACTGCGCCCGGCGCTGGCCAAGATGACCGGCGCGCACCGTACGCTGCGGCCGCTGTTTCCCGATTTCCCGGCCGGCGTGCTGCGGGTGGAGGAAGCCGAGCTGTACCAACGGGCGATGCTGCATTACGTCACCCGGCTGCAACTGCACGAGCGACAGCCCGAGCCCACGCCGCCGTTGCGCGGCGGCCGCGCGCTGCGGCTGATCGACCTGGGCAGCCGCGAGGAATTCGAAGCCGTCTGCACCCGCCTGGCCGCTTCGCCGACCTCGCTGTCGCAGCAGGACAATGACGACCTGGGCTGGTTCGTCGGCCAGTACCGCGAGCACGTGCTGCGGATGCTGCCGGAGCGGATTCCGTTCAAGGAAAACTTCGCCTACCTCGCCGCCGCCCTGCTGCGGCGCGCGCCCGGGCCGCTCAGCGAGGCTTTCGTGCGCGAACGCCTGGCCACCGCCACCGACGTGCTGCGCGTGGCCGTGGCCTGGTGCGAGGGCGATGTGTCGCTGGCCGAGCCGACCCGCTTCCGCCGCTTCCCGCGCGCGCTGCGGCGCTTGCTGCTGCAGGCGCTGGAAGCCTGCGGCGATCCCACCGAGGACATGCTGCGCTGGCAGGAGCGCTGGAAGCGCCTGGGCGAGTATCTGCACCCGGGCGATTACCGCGAGCGCCTGCCGGCGACCTGGAACGCGTTCCAGACCTTGCGCGAGGATCGCGCGTTCGAACGTTTCAACAGCGCGGTCGAGCGCGACCTCGCCGCCGGCCGCGGCGACGACGCCTTGCTGCGCCTGAGCGCGCGCCCCGGCGAACTGGCCCGGCGCCTGGACCATCTGCTGCGCAGCGGCGCCGACACCGAGCAAGTGCTGCAGCGCTTGCGCAGCGCTGCGCCGCGCGTGGCCGCGCCGCTGCTGCTGCGGCTGCACAGCCACTTTCGCCATCGCGGCCACGCGCCGTTGCGGGTGTTCTTCCCCAAGGGCGACACCGCGCGCGCCTGGGGCACCCGCGACCGTCGCGCGCCGCTGCCGGACGGCGCCGCCGACGCCGGCATGGCGATCTGCGCGCAGGCGCTGCGCGAACGCTTCGCCGAACGCGCGCCGCTGGGCGATTGCTGGATCGACCCGGCCCTGCGCGAGCTGCGCGCGCCGCTGGCGCAACGCGCGGCCTCGCGCTCGCTGCGCACCCTGACCCGCGGCAGCCGCGTGGCGCTGCCGGACGCGCGCTTCGTGCGCCTGTTCCTGTGGTGGACCAACGGCCGCAGCCGCACCGACATCGACCTGTCGGCGGCGTTCTTCGACCGCGAGTTCGGCTTCGTCGACACCATTTCCTACTACAACCTGCGCGGCTACGGCGGCCATCACAGCGGCGACATCGTCGATGCGCCCAAGGGCGCGGCCGAGTTCATCGACCTGGAGCTGCCGCTGTTGCGCGAGCGCGGCATCGGCTATGTCGCGGTCAGCATCCACAGCTACACCGAGCAGCCCTATTGCGAGCTGCCGGAGTGTTTCGCCGGCTGGATGGCACGCAGCGACATCGACTCGGGCGAACCGTTCGAGGCGCGCACCGTGCACGACCGGGTCGACCTGGCCTCGCGCCAGAACAGTTGCCTGCCGTTCGTGCTCGACCTGGAGCGCGGCCAGGCGGTGTGGTGCGACGTCGGCATCGGCGGCAATCCGCGCTGGAACAACGCGGCCAACCAGCTGTCGGGCATTTCGTTGATCCTGCGGGCGATGGAGTACGACGCCTCGCCGGATCTGTACACCTTGTTCGAACTGCATGCGCTGGCGCGCGGCCGACTGGTGAGCGAGCGCGCCCAAGCCGCGACGGTATTCGCCGCCGATGGCGATGTCAGCCCGTTCGATGTCGACCGGATTCGCGCTGAGTTTCTTTGAGGTTTGTGGCGAGGTTCGGGCGGGTTGCCGAGGCCGCGTCGCGATGGAGCCCTGGATGCCCGCCTTCGCGGGCATGACGATAGGTGGGCGTCGCAGCAAGTCGGTTTCGCCGCGCTGCTCCATGCCGTCATCCCCGCGAAGGCGGGGATCCAGAGACTTCAGAGCCATGTCGCGATAAAGCCCTGGATGCCCGCCTTCGCGGGCATGACGATAGGTGGGTGTCGCAGCAAGTCGGTTTCGCCGCGCCGCTCCACGTCGTCATCCCCGCGAAGGCGGGGATCCAGAGACTTCAGAGCCATGTCGCGATAAAGCCCTGGATGCCCGCCTTCGCGGGCATGACGATAGGTGGGTGTCGCAGCAAGTCGGTTTCGCCGCGCCGCTCCACGTCGTCATCCCCGCGCAGGCGGGGATCCGGAGACTTCAGAGTCTTGTCGCGATGAAGCCCTGGATGCCCGCCTTCGCGGGCATGACGATAGGTGGGTTTCGTCGCGCCCTTCCCAAATCGTCATCCCCGCGAAGGCGGGGATCCAGAGACTTCAGAGTCGTATCGCGATAAAGCCCTGGATGCCCGCCTTCGCGGGCATGACGGTGGGTGGAGTTCGCCTCGCCGCGAGATGACGAAAGCCCCGTCGAAACCGCGCCTTGCCAAAACCGCCCGCACGAAAACCGCCCATTGCGCCGATCAGCCGCGCACCAGCCCCAGTTCGATCAGGCTGCCCGCGGTCGCCAGCAACGCCTGCTCGGCGCTGCGCGGGTTCCAGCCCAGCAACCGCCGCGCCTTGGCGTTGCTGGCGTTCTTGAACTTGCCCAGGTCCGGCAGGATCTGCCGCACCGCCGGGTCGGCCAGCGCCGCCAGCCGCACCAGCCAGTTCGGCAGTTGCCGCGACGGCACCCGCCGCGCCGCCGCGCCGAGTTCGCGGCGCAGGGTCGCGGCCATGTCGCTGACGCTGAGGAAATCGCCGGCGGTGGCGAGGAAGCGCTCGCCGCGCGCGGCCGGGTCGGTCATCGCGCGCAGGTGCAGGTCGGCGACGTCGCGCACGTCGACCACGCCGAAATACAGCTTCGGCGCGCCCGGCAGCGCGCCGTCGAGCAGGCGCTTGACCAGCAGGATCGAGGTCGCGAAGTCGTCGCTGAGCACCGGCCCGAAGATGCCGACCGGATTGACCGCGGCCAGTTCCAGCCCGCCGCCTTCGCTGGCGACGAAATCCCAGGCCGCGCGTTCGGCGAGGGTCTTGGATTTCACGTACGGGGCCAGCGGTGCGGCGGTGTCGCTCCACACGCTCTCGTCGAACGGCTGCGTGCGCGGCCCATGGCCGTAGCCGACCGCGGCGAACGAAGAGGTCAGCACCACCCGGCGCAGGCCGGCGTCGCGCGCGGCGCGCAGCACCCGCAGCGTGCCTTCGCGCGCCGGCGCGATCAGTTCGTTCTCGTCGCGCGGGATGTCGGCCGGAAACGGCGAAGCGACGTGCAGCGCGTAATCGCAACCGGCCGCGGCCTGCGCCCAACCCTCGTCGCGACGCAGATCAGCGGCGTGCAGGCTGAGCCGGTCGTCGGCGTCGACGCCGGCGCGCGCCAGGGTCGCGCGCAGTTGCGGCTCGCGCGCGAGGTCGCGCACGGTGGCGCGCACGCGATGGCCGGCTGCGAGCGCGTGGACGATGCAGCGGCTGCCGAGAAAACCGGAGCCGCCGGTGATCAGGATCGTGGCGGGTGCGGCGTTGGGCGTGTCGTCGTTCATCGCCGCAGCCTAACGCAGGGGCTGTAGTCGGCGCGAGCCGGTTGTTTCTTTGTGGGGGGCGGTGCGGGCCGCCGCCGTGATTACGCAACTGCGCCGCAACTGTCGTCGTCGTTGGGTTGTCGCGGTCGCGGCTTGCGCCGCTCCTACAGTCGGGCGTGCGGGCGACGCTTGTTTCTGCAGCCCTGCCACCAACACCTGCTCGCCCTTCTAACCGCCTCGCCAGCCGGCGATCTCCCTGTAGGAGCGGCGCGAGCCGCGACCGCGACAACGCAACTACGGCGATGGTTGCGGCGCACTCGTATTGTCGCGGTCGCGGCTCGCGCCGCTCCTACAGGAAGCAGGCTTACTTCTTCGGATCTTCCAGCAACACGTATTCGCCCTTCGGGCCGGCGCGCTTGCCGCCGACGCGCGCGCACAGGGCGCCGTCGCAGCGGGTCAGCGCGCCGCTGCGGGTGGCTTCGACGATGTCGCGGGCGAAGTCGGCGCGCTGGATCTCGCGCATCGATTTCTGGATGTAGTACCAGCTGCCGCCGACCGCCAGGATCGAGCCGACCATCAGCGCCAGCACCGCCTTGTACAGCAGGATCTGCTGCGAGCGCTCCAACGCCTTGCGCTGGTCTTCCAGCGCCTTGGCCGCGCGCTGGGCCAGGTCGGCGCTCTCGCGCAGCGCTGCGCCGGCGCCGCCGAAGGCTTGCTCGACGCCGCGGCCGATCGCCTCGTGGGCCTGGTTCTGGACCACGCCGATCAGTTGCTGGGCCAGCTCCTGCGCGCCGGCGCCCATGCCCAGCGCGGCGCGGTGCAGTTCGTCGGCGCTGCGGTCCACGTGCTGGACCGCGCGTTCGTTCTGCTCCTGCAGGTGCTGCGCGAACACGGCCAGGTCGACGGCCAGGCGCTTGAGGTCTTGCGCGTCCTGCACGGCCGGGGTCGCTTCTGCGTGGAATCGTTGCTCGCTCATCACAGGCCCTGGCTGCGCGGCGACGGGCCGTCGATCTGCGGCGGCGGCCGCTGCGTCTCGGGCGCGGCCTGCGGCGATTGGCGCTGGCTGTCCGGCGCGGCCTGCGGCGCTTGCTGCGCGTTGAGCTGCTGGAAGCGATCGCGCCCGGCCTGCCAGATTTCCTGCGACTGCGGGGTCTGCGCCTGCTGGCGCGCGATGTTGCTGAAGTCGTCCGCGCGGCCGTCGCGCGCGGCCTGGACCATGCGCGCGAAGGTCTGATCGATGTCGCCGTTCTGGCTGCGCCCGCCCGCCACGATCGACGGCTCGTTGCCCGGCGTCGGCCCGATCCGCACCGGGTTGCGCTCGAACTTCGCGCTCATCTTCTCGTCGATGGCTTCCTTGCGGGTCGGATCGGCCACGCTGTGGTGCTTGACCTGTTCCTTGCTGGCGACCGTTTCGATCCGGTCGCGCTCGCCGTCGCGGAAACCGAAGGTGGTGTAGAAGATCCGCGCGTCGGAGCGATGCACCACGTTGAGCTTGGGATCGGTGGGCTCGGCGCGCTTTTGCAGGTAGGGCTGGTCGCTGAGGCTGTTGAGGTAGTCCACCATCAGGTTGCCGCTGCGGATCGACAGCCCGTTGAGTTCGTAGCTGCCGCCGATGTTGCTGTGCGCGCCGCCGACGGTGACGTTGAGGAAGCGCTTGTCCTCGGTGTGGCCCTCGCGCAGGATGCTGGTCGACTTGAACAGGTCGCGGCGCTCGTCCTCGGCGGTGATCTGGAACGCCGACATCACCGACGGCGGCAGGCGCCGGTCGTGCTTGCGCGGCTCGCCGGTGCCGACCGGATCGAACAGGCCGACCGCCTGCGGCACCTTCTCCACCTTCGGATCCTGCAGCGGCGCGTTGCGGTAGGTCGGCGGGGCGACGATGTTGCCGGCCTTGTCCTTGACGTAGACCGCGCCGGCCGGATCCTGGATGCCGCGCTCGTCGACCAGGCGCGAGAACGCGGCCTCCTGCTCGGCGCCGCGGCTGTAGCCGATGCCGGCGACGCGGATCTTGGCGTCGGGATCCTCGGCCTTCCACTCCTTGGCCTGTTCGATGAACTGCGCGTACATCTTCTCCAGGCGCGGGTCGAAGCTCTTGCCGGACAACGCGTCCAGGCCGCGCGTCAGCCCGTTCTTTTGCGTGCCCGGCCCTTCCACGTAGCCCACCGCGATATCGTCGCGCAGGCCGTTCTGCAACTGCTTGGCGACCTCGGCCACGTTGGTGTGGTTCTTCGGGTCGGAGCGGTACATGCTGTTGCTGGTGCCGTCGAAACAGGCCACGAACAAGCGCGTGTGCGGATCCTGGGAGTCGAGCAGCTTGGGCGCGCGCAACTGCGACAGCGCCTGGCTGGCCTCGACGTAGCTGTCCATATCGTGCTGTGTGGCGGGATAGGTCTTCACGCCATCGGGATTCTTGCCACCGCCCATCGCGAACTCTCCTTGATTCTGCTTGCGGCGCCGCGCGGCGCGCAGAGGCGGCCGGCTTCGGCGGGATCGCGGCGTTGCGGCGCCGCGTGCGGGATCGGGTTGCGGCCCTCCCGCAGGGCGTTCAGTACGTCTGCGAGTACACCCGCACCAGGTCGGCGCGGAAATTGCTGTTCGGGTTGGCCGGATCGAGCGGACGCTTCAACGGGATCATGCTGCGCATGTAGACGTTGATGGTGCGGTCGTTCACTTCCAGGATGATTTCCGGATCGTTGAGGCTGACGCCCTCGGCCACGTCGTCGCGCGCGACTTCATGGCGGATCAGGCCGTCGGCGAAGATCGCGCCGAGGTCGACGCTGGCGCGGTGCTCGCTCTGGTCCTTGGCGCGCCAGGTCACCTCGGCCGGGGCCGGGAAATTGGCGATGTCCAGGTGCGCGGCCTTCATCCGGCGCGGATAGGCCTCGCCGAACGAGGCCGACGACGCGGCCTGGCGCTCGCGGTCGTCCTGGCCGTGCGGGAAGCCGTTGTAGACGATGCTGCAGCCCCAGGTGTCGAAGCAGAACCCGCCGAAGCGATGGCGCTGGAAGCGCAGCGGCCACTGCGCGGTGGTCACGGCCTCGGCGGTCGTGTCGGGGGCGGCGGAATCCGGGGTGGCGGAACTGGACATGGCGGTTTGACATCCTGTTGCGGCGAATAGGGCAAGCAGCGCGGCCAGGGCACGGGCGCGGCGCGCGCGCCCCCGACGGGGCGGCGGTGCCGGGCGACGGCCGGGCGCGGACGGTTTGTCCATCGGGTCCCTCCCAAGGTTCCGGTCCCGGCGATGCCGGGTTCGATGCGGCCACGGCGCGCACTCCCCTGCGCGCCGCGATCGAGTGTCGCCGGAACACTCGGCTTCAGTTTGCACGCAATCGGCAGCAAGACTCAACACACCTGTCGCTATTTTCACGCCGGCGGACGCCAACGCGCGGCCATGCCCGCCGAATCGGCGCGCAGGCCCGTAGCGTTGCCTGCGCCTTCGCCGGCGCGGCGCTCCACATCGGCGGCGACGGCAGCGGCCTCGCCCACGCCGCGCGATCGCTCGCAATCGCCCGCAATCGGCAAAGCCGCCGCCGCGACGCTTCGCCAACGCATTCACGCTACGAATGCGACCGCCATCGAACTCATGGAATATTGCGACGCAGCGTGATTCGCTGTCGCACGTGTGCCAGAAAGCGCGCTGACCATGAGCCGCGCAGTCGCGTCCTACCCCGCCGCCGCCGCGCGGCCTCCCCCGGAGGGTCCGGCGCAAGCCGCTGAATGAGCACGAAAATCCTCAACGCCGGCCACACCAAGGCGCGGCTGCTGGAAGCCGCCGAGGCGCTGTTCGTCGAACACGGCTTCGAGGCCATGTCGCTGCGCCAGATCACCACCCTGGCCGGCACCAACCTGGCCGCGGTCAATTACCACTTCGGCGGCAAGGAAGGGCTGATGCAGGCCTTGCTGCGCGCGCGCCTGGACCGGCTCAACCAGGAGCGCCTGCGCCTGCTGGCGGCCTGCGAGCGCCAGTACGGCGACGCCGGCCTGGACGCGTCGGCGGTGCTCAGCGCGCTGTTCGTGCCGGCGCTGCGCATGAGCCGCGCCAGCGAGGACGGCAGCGGCTTCGTGCGCTTGCTGGGGCGGGTCTACAGCGATCCCTCGCCGTTCGTGCGCAACTACCTGCGCGAACACTACCAGCCGATCTTCGGCCGCTTCTTCGAGGCGTTCGCGCGCGCGCTGCCGCAGGTCTCGCGCAACGAGCTGGGCATGCGCCTGCACCTGTGCCTGAAGGCGCTGTCGGGCTTGCTGGCCGGGGAGAAGCTGGACGAGCTAATCGCGTCCTTGTGCATGGGCGAGAAGGTCAGCGACGCGCTGATGCTGGCGCGTTTGATCAGCCTGCTCTCGCCGACCCTGACCGCGCCGTTCGGCGACGATGAGCAGATCGCCCAGGTCGAGCGCGTCGTGCTGCTGGCCGATGCCGCGGCGGCCGCGGCCGATGCGCAGGCGGCCGGTGCGGGCAAGCCGGCCGGAGTGTTGCCGCCGTGGGCGGTGGAGACGGTGGAGGTCTGAGGGCCTCTTGTGGGAGGGCCTTCAGGCCCGAGGCTTTTGTGTCAGCTCGCGGCGATCCGAAAGAAACGCTTCGGGCCTGAAGGCCCTCCTACAAAATCAAAGGCGCAGTTCGCTCTCGCGGTCGAAGAAATGCATGCGCTCGGCCGCATACGACAGATGCACCGTGTCGCCGACCTGCGGCAGATGGAACGGCGGCAAGCGCACGACCAGATCGCAGCCGCCGCAGCCCAGGTTGAGGAAGGCCTCGTTGCCGACCGGCTCGACCACCTCGACCTTGGCCGGCACGGTGTCCGGGCCGGCATCGGCCAGATGCAGGTCTTCCGGGCGCAGGCCGACCACGAGCTCGCGGCCGAGGTAGCCGCGCACCTTCTCCAGCAGTTCGCCCTGCGGGCGCAGGCGCAGCTCCACGCCCTCGCCCACGCGCAGGTGCAGGCCGTCGTCGCGCTCGCTCACCGGCCCCCACAAGGTGTTCATCTTCGGGCTGCCCAGGAAGGTCGCCACGAACAGGTTCACCGGCTGGTTGTACAGCGCCATCGGCGTGTCGATCTGCTGGATCTTGCCGTCCTTCATCACCACGATGCGGTGGCCCAGGGTCATCGCCTCGACCTGGTCGTGGGTGACGTAGACCATGGTGGTGCCGAGCTGGCGGTGCAGCCGCGCGATCTCCACGCGCATGGTCATGCGCAGCTTGGCGTCGAGGTTGGACAGCGGTTCGTCGAGCAGGAACACCTGCGCCTTGCGCACCAGCGCGCGGCCCAGGGCGACGCGCTGGCGCTGGCCGCCCGACAGCGCGGCCGGCTTGCGGTCGAGCAAGGGTTGCAGCTCCAGCATCGCCGCCGCCTCGCCCACCTGGCGGGCGATCTCGGCCTTGTCCAGGCCGCGCAGCTTGAGCCCGAAGCCGAGGTTCTCGGCCACGGTCATGTGCGGGTACAGCGCATAGCTTTGGAACACCATGGCGATGTCGCGGTCCTTCGGCGGCACCTCGTTGACCAGGCGCTCGCCGATGCGCAGCTCGCCGCCGCTGATGGTTTCCAGCCCGGCGATCATCCGCAGCAGGGTCGACTTGCCGCAGCCCGACGGCCCGACCAGCACCAGCAGTTCGCCGTCGGCGATGTCGAAGCTGGCATCGGCGACGCCGACGTAGCCGTTCGGATAGACCTTGCGCAGATGCTGCAGACTGACCTTCGCCATGAATTCTCCCGACTGAGCGACCGGGCGGTGCATTCGGCCGCGCCCTGGGCTATTCTGCCCATGTAAACGTTTTCATGCACGCCCTTTCGAGGGCCCGGACCGCCCTCAGGCCAGCCCGCCATGATCGACCGCCCCGCCGCTCGCGCCTCGTCCGCGTCGCCGCACCCTGCCGGCGCTGCGCTGCGTATCGACGACGGCGTCGCTGCGGCGCGGATGCGCGCGTCGCGCCTGATGCGCATTGGCGGCCGCACGCGAGTGTGCGCCCTGCCCGCACCCGCGCGCCGGCACGACTGCGCACAACCGCGCTGCGGCCTGCGCCCGCTGCGCTCGCCGCTGCGACGCCCGCCCTGATTGCACGGGCAAAGTTCGCCCGCCGCCCAGGCTAGCGACTATGCTTGGGCGCCGGCCGCGAACGCCACTTCGCGCCGCCCCGCGCGGCGTCCGGCCTTCCCCCTTTCCTCTTGGTCCGTCCGCTCCATGCACGACACTCTGCTGCTGTTCGGCGCCACCGGCGATCTGTCCCAACGCTATCTGTTCCCGTCGCTGGTCCACCTGTGGCGCGACCGGCTGCTGCCGGCGTCGCTGCGCATCGTCGCGGTCGGCCGCCAGGAACACAGCGACGAAGAATTCCGCGCCTGGCTGCGCGAGCGCATGGCCGGCGAAGTCGCCGACGATCCGGGCATCGTCGAGGAACTGCTCGCCCGCATCGCCTACGTCTCGGTCGACCTGCGCGACGAGGCCGCCATCGCCGCGGCGCTGTCGTCCTATGCCGACCGCGCGAGCGTGAGCTATCTGGCGACCCCGCCGGATCTGTTCGTGCCTTGCGCCAAGGGCCTGAAGGCCGCGGGCCTGCTCGAAGGCGAATCGCGGCTGGTGCTGGAAAAACCCATCGGCCGCGATCTCGCCTCGGCGCGCGAGATCAACGCCGCGCTGCGCGCCTGCCTGGACGAGTCGCGGATCTTCCGCATCGACCATTACCTGGGCAAGGCCGCGGTGCAGAACCTGCTGGCGCTGCGCTTCGGCAACACCTTGCTGGAGGCGGTGTGGCAGCACCGCTGGATCGAGTCGGTCGACATCTTCGTCGGCGAGACCGCCGGCGTGGACGGCCGCGAAGGCTATTACGCGGGCTATGGCGCGCTGCGCGACATGGTCCAGAACCACATGCTGCAGTTGTTGGCCCTGATCGCGATGGAGCCGCCGTCGGCGCTGGACGCCGATTCGATCCGCGACGAGAAGCGCAAGGTGCTGCGCGCGCTGCGCCCGGTCAACACGGCCGATGCGGCCCAGCGCACGGTGCGCGGGCGCTACGGCGCCGGCGTGGTCGAGGGCCGCGCGGTCAAGGGTTTCGTGCACGAGTCGCCGGTCGAAACCTTCGTCGCGGTCGAGACCTTCATCGACAACTGGCGTTGGGCGGGCGTGCCGTTCCGCTTGGTCACTGGCAAGCGCCTGGCCGAGCGCGCCACCGAAGTGGTGGTGTCGTTCCGGCCGACCTCGCACTGGCTGTTCGAACGCCCGCGCCGCGGCCGCGAACGCCCCAACCGCCTGCGCATGCGCCTGCAGCCGGACGAGACCATCGAGCTCGGCCTGATGGGCAGCCTGGCCGCGCCGGAATGGGGCGCGCTGGAGCTCAAGCCGATGTCGCTGGACCTGTCGATGTCGGGCTCGCCGCAGCGGCGCATCGCCTACGAGCGCCTGATCGTCGATGCGCTGCGCGGCAACCAGACCCTGTTCGTGCGCGACGACGAAGTCGAAGCGGCGTGGCACTGGATCGACAGCATCGAAAGCGCGTGGAGCCAGACCGCGCAGCCCGCGCTGGAATACCCGGCCGGCTCGTGGGGGCCGACCGAAGCCGAGCGCTTCCTGCCGCCCACCAACGGCTACCGCGGGGCCCAGGCATGACCGGCGCGTTATTGGCCGATATCGGCGGCACCAACGCCCGCTTCGCCCTAGGCACCTCCGACCCGTCCGCGCCGGCGCTGCTGCCCGACAGCGTGCAGGTCTACGCGGTCGCCGATTTCCCCTCGCTGGCCGACGCCGCGCGGCATTACCTCGACAAGGTCGGCGCCGCGCCGAGCCACGGCGTGTTCGCGGTGGCCGGGCGCGTGGACGGCGACGAGGCGCGGATCACCAATCATCCGTGGGTGATCTCGGCCGAGCGCACGCGCATCGCCTTGGGGCTGACCCGGATCGACCTGGTCAACGACTTCGCCGCGCAGGCGATGGCGGTGTCGCTGCTCGGCACCGGCGACGTGGTGCCGGTCGGCGGCGTGCGCTGGAACGGCTGGAACGACAGCGGCGACCGCACCTACGCCATCATCGGCCCGGGCACCGGCCTGGGCGTGGGCGCGCTGCTGCGCCGCGACGGCCGCTTCTATCCGCTGCAGACCGAAGGCGGCCACGTCAGCTTCGCGCCGAACAATCCCGAGGAGATCGACATCCTCAAGCGCCTGTCGGGGGAGTTCGGGCGGGTGTCGAACGAGCGGCTGATCAGCGGCAGCGGCCTGGTCAACCTGCACCGCGCGCTGAGCCAGATCGCCGGCGAAGACCCCGGCCCCTTGCAGCCGCAGGACATCACCGCGATGGCGCGCGAAGGCGACGTGCGCTGCCTGCGCGCGATCGACGTGTTCTGCGCGGTGTTCGGCGCCGCCGCCGGCGACCTGGTGCTGACCTTGGGCGCCTGGGACGGCGTGTTCCTGCCCGGCGGCCTGGTGCCCAAGCTGATGCCGTGGCTGGCCCACTCCGGCTTCCGCCAGCGCTTCGAACACAAGGGCCGGTTCTCGCCGACGATGGCGCGGGTGCCGACCCTGGCGGTGACCCACCCGCAGCCCGGCCTGCTCGGCGCCGCCGCGCTCGCCGCGCAGTGCGCGCTCAAAGCCGCCGCGTAACCGCGGCGCCGCTCCTCCTGTAGGAGCGGCGCAAGCCGCGACCCGGCCAACGCAACCGCCGCTGCAACGCCGAACAGGCCGCCCTCGCCCGGCGGCCTTTTTCTTGTCGCGACAAAAGCAGCAAACCCGCACAGTCGCCCGCCTCCGTCATTCCGGCGAAAGTCGGAACCCATTTTGATTTTTGCTGTTTGCCGATGCGAATCGAGAGCAACGTCAAAATGGGTTCCGGCTTTCGCCGCAATGACGAATGGGGAATGCGGTGCCGGCCGAGGGGGCAGCCGCAACTCCTATCTCCCGGCGCCCGCCGCTTCGCCTCCGCAACGACCTCATACCCCGCCCGCTACGGCTTCGATGCGCATTCCAACCGCCCGCACATGAGGCATCAGTCACATTCAGTCAGCACACCGGCTTAAACCGGCGCATGCGAAGATCGCCGCATGCTCGACGACCCCACTCCCGTCCCGCACGATCCCGCCCAGCCTGCGGCCGCGCCGTATCGCTGGCACGAACACCGCAACGCCGACGCCTGGACCTGGGCCAGCGCGGTGGCCATCGCCGCCGAACTGCGCCGCGACCTCGCCCGGCGCCCGCGCGCGCGCCTGCTGCTGTCCGGCGGCACCACACCGGCGCCGGTGTACCGCGCACTGGCGCGCGCGCCGCTGGACTGGGCGCGCGTCGATGTGGCCCTGGTCGACGAACGCTGGCTGCAACCCAGCGATCCCGACAGCAACGCCTGGCTGGTGCGCAGCAATCTGCTGCGCGACAACGCCGCGATGTCGCGCTTCGAATCCCTGACCCGTCCCGGCCACGGCATGGAGGAAGCGGTGGCCTTCGCCAACGCCCACGCCCGCCAGCACGCCAGCGCCGCGGTGCTGGGCATGGGCGAAGACGGCCACACCGCCTCGCTGTTCCCCGGCATGGCCGCGCTCGACCGGGTGCTGGCCTCGCGCCAACCCTACGTCGCCATCGACGCCGGCGGCTCGGCGGGCGCGCGGCAATGGAGCAAACGCATCAGTCTGACCCCGGCGGGATTGGCGTTCGCGCAATCGCGGTTCCTGCTGATCCAGGGCAAGGCCAAGCGCGACGTGTTCCGCCAGGCGCTGGCCGACGGCGACGCGAAGCGCTGGCCGGTGCTGCTGGCGATGCAGGGCGAGGTGCCGCTGGACGTGCATTGGTGTCCGTGAGGGCGCGGCGTGTCGGTGGTTGCGTGGTGTGCGGCGCTTGGCGATCCGTGCGGCGTTGAGTGCCGGCGCCGTTCGTTCGCTGCATGCTGCACCGAGCACTCGCGCAATTCGCTGCGGAACCCGCCAGACCATCATCTCCGCGAAAGCGGGGATCCGTGGCTTTATCGAGGCATGGCTCTGAAGTCTCTGGATCCCCGCCTTCGCGGGGATGACGGCCGGAAGAGACGCGGGGCAACCCACTTACTGGAAGAAACACCGCGAAACCCACCTACCGTCATGCCCGCGAAGGCGGGCATCCAGGGCTCTATCGCGGCATGACTCTGAAGTCTCTGGATCCCCGCCTTCGCGGGGATGACGGCTGGAGAGAGACGCGACGAAACCCATCTACCGTCATTCCCACGAAGGCGGGCTCCGCTGTACTTCGGCGAAGCCGAACATCCAGGGCTTTATCGCGACATGACTCTGAAGTCTCCGGATCCCCGCCTTCGCGGGGATGACGGATCGGGAGTTACGCGACCTCCCGGCGACTTCGAGATCGCCTTCGATCGAACGCACAAACCTCACTTCACCTCGACCGTCACCCGCGCCGGCGCGCGCTCGATCCTCAACTCGCCGTCCTTCCACTCGCCCGCTTTACCATCGACCCGGGTCCGCCCAGGCGCCGTCGCCAACGGCCACTTCAGCGCCAACCCGCCCGGCGGCACGCGCAAGCCAGGCTCCAGCTCGAACACCACCTGCGAGCCTTCGCGGCGCAAGCGATACCCCAGCGCACCGTAAGGCGTGCGCAAGCCCGAGACGCTCACGCCCTCGCCGTCCAGCCACGTCGCCGGAACGCCCGCGGCCAGCACCAGCGATCGGTCCAGGTCGCGGGTGTAGGCGAAGATCTCCAGCACCGAGCGCACGTAGTCCGACTCGACCCAGGCGTGCGGCAGGTCGCCGACGAAGAACGGTTTGCGCGGCGTGCGCGAAACCACTTCGGCCCATTGGTTCCAGCCGCGCGGCTGCTGGTCCTTGAAGAAGAAATCCAGCGCCTCGTGCGCACGCTCGCGCCAGCCCAGGCGCACGAAACTGCCGACGGTGCGCAGCTCGTAAGGCGTGTAGTCCTTCCACTCGCGGCGGCCGTCGCGGCGGTCGACGAACTCTTTCCAGTAGCGCTGGAAGGTGTTGTCCAGCAGCGGCTGCGGCAGCCAGCCCTGCTCGCCGCCGGGCGCCAGCGCGATGGTGGTGGAGGTGGCGTCGAAATCGCCGAGTTCGGCGGCGCCGGGAATGTAGTCGATGCCGTGGCGGCGCGCGGCGTGGCCGATGGAGGCGTACAGATCGGCGCGGAACTCGTCGCGCGACGCGGCGAACGCGCGCGCCTGCTCGTCCTTGCCTAACCACTGCGCGATCTCGACCGCGTCCTTGTAGCCGCGCAGCGCCCAGAAATTGTCCCAGTACGAATGCATCGGCTTGGCCGAATAGCCTTCGTGGCTGATCGAAGCCGGCATCATTCCGTAGAACGCCGGATCGCGGGCGCGATTGGCTTCGGTGCGCTCGCTGGCGCGCAGTTGATCCATGTAGCGCACCGCGCCGACCACGTGCGGCCACATCTGCGCCAGCAGTTCGCGATTGCGGTCGTAGCGGTACTGCTCGGCGATGGCGAAGATCAGTTCGCCGTGGCTGTCGTTCTCCGGCACCGGGTCGCTGCCGCGGTCGTCGACGCAACACGGCACCTTGCCGTTGGCGAACTGGTACGGCGCATACCAGCGCAGGAACTGTTCGGCCACGTCCTCGCGGCCCAGGCGCAGCAGGCCTTCGTTGATCATCGCGCCGTCGCGGATCCAGGCGCGCGCGTAGGAACGCGTGCCCGGCTGCAGGCGCGGGCCGGTGCGGCTGATCAGCATGTGCGCCAGCGCGGTGCGCAGCGTGTCGACCAGATGCTGGCCGGCCGCGGGCACGCGCAGCTTGACCCGGTCGAGCTTCTCGCGCCATTGCGCCGCGACCAGCTGCTGGCGCGCCGCGACTTCGGCGGCGTCGGCGAAACCGCCGTCGTCCTCGCCGATCAACGCCGTGCTCCAGACGAACTCGCGCGACTGCCCCGGCTTGAGCGTGACCCGATACACCAGCGCGGCGGACGCCATCGCGTTGCGGTCGTGCTCGACGCCGGTCTGCACCGAGCCGCCGAAACGCAGCAGCAGATCGCCTTCGGGCGTGCAGTCCTCGCAGGCCCGCTTCCAATCGGCCTGCGCCAGTCGCTTGACCACGTCGCCATGATCGAACGTCGCCGCCAGGCTCGCATCGGCGGCGCTGGCCTGGATCCGCCGCGCCGCGCGCAGGCCGTCGCCGCCTTCGACGCTGAAGCCGTGCTTGTCGCTGCGCAGGCTCTGGATGCGGCTGACCCCGCCGACCTGGCTCAGGAACTGGGTCGGCGGATTGACCTGCAGCGGCCGCAGTGCCAGCACGAAGCGATAGCTGCGCTCCTGCGCGGTGTCGTTGCTGAGCCGGTAGCGCGCCATCAGCCGCGAACCGCCGCCGGCATCGCGGCGGTCGTCGGCGAAGGCGGTGATGTCGAGCTTGAACTGCGGGTGGCGCCAATGCGCCGAAGGAATCGGCAGATAACCGTCCTGCAGGCTCTGCGAAGTCTGCGCATCGGCCCAGCTCGTCAGCTTGCCGTCGCTGACCACGAACGGCTCCAGGCTGAAAGCGCCCTTGCCCACTTCGATCGCGCCGTCCTCGCCGATCAGCGCCTGGTCGGTGCCGCCGTCGACGCCGATCAGGGTCCAGTACGGCTGCTCGCCGCTGAAACCGCGCGGGTAGCGGCCGCGCGGCGCCTCGGCGGCGACGGCGCGGACGAAATCGTTGGGCGTGGCGGCGAACTCGAGCGGCTGGGTCTCGAACTCGGCCAGCGCGATATCCGCCTTAGGTCCGGCCAACGCGGTCAAGCGCAGATAGCGCGCTTGCGATTCGGGCAGGGCCAGATAGTCGGAACCGCCGTCGCCATCGCCGAGCGCGAGCGCATCGCGCCAGCGCTGGCCGTCGTCGGACAGCGCGAGTCGGTAGGCCGAAGCGTAAGCGTCGCCGAGCCAGCGCAGCACCACGCCGCCGAGCTCGCGCGAACGGCCCAGGTCGACGGTCAGCTGCGGCGGTTTGGCCGGATCGAGCTTCGCCCGCCACGCGCTGTCGCGCTTGCCGTCGACCGCGTTGCCCGCCGCGCCGTTGGGCAGCGACGCGCTCGCACTGGCGCGAGCGTCGTACGGCCCGCCCGGATCGACCGGCAGCGGCTGCAGGCTCAGCGAATCGAAACACACCGAGCCCTTGCCGCCGGCGCTGTTGTAGACGGTGAATTCGAGCTTGGCGCTGCGGCGCAGGCTCGGATCCGGATCCGGGCCCCAGGCGCGCGAGATGTGGCGCTTCTTGTAGACCACCGGCGTCCAGGCTTTCGGATAGTCGTAGCGCGGCTTGTTGACCCACCACACGTTGTCGCCGCTGGCGTCGACCAGCTTGAATTGCAGGTCGTTGGCTGGCGAATCTCCGCGCAGTCGGAACGCGAACTGGTAGTTGTCCGGATACTCCAGCGGCAGCTCGCGCTGCAGGCCGGCATAGCCGGAGACGCCGTTGAAATCGTAGTCCAGGCACAGCGCGGCGCCGTCGGCGCCTTCGGTCTTGCGCAGTTGCGCGGTGACCTGGTCGGAGACGACGACTTTCCACGGCGAGGCGGATTCGAAGTCGTCGAGCGTGCGCGGCGCAGCGGTGGCGCCCTGCGCAAGCGCATCGGCCGAGAACGCCAGCGCCAGCAGACTCGCCGCCAATGCCGCCGCTCCCGCCTTCGCCGCTCCACCCGTCGTCATTCCGGCGAAAGCCGGAATCCATTTTGACTTGGCTTCTGCCCGACGTTCATCGCCGTTGGGAAAAGCGACAGCAAAATGGATTCCGGCTTTCGCCGGAATGACGGGCTTAGGGGGGATTCCGGCTTTCGCCGGAAAGACGGGCTTGGCAGGGATTCCGGCTTTCGCCGGAATGACGGGCTTGGGAGGGATTCCGGCTTGCGCCGGAACGACTGCCGGGTGAGACCACACACGCTGCAGGAACCACTTCGCCATCGCTCGCACTCCTTCCGCCGCGGTCCGCGGCCCGTCCATCGTTGCCATCGCGCCCGCAGCCGCGGGCGCCCGTCGCCGGCCTCAGCCCTTGACGCTGCCGACCAGGAGACCTTGCAGGTAATACCGCTGCAGCACCAGGAACAGCAGCAGCACCGGCACCACGGTCACCACCGAACCGGCCATCATCATCTCGTTGTCCTGCACGTGCTCGCGCGACAGCGAGGCCAGCGCCACCGGCAACGTCTGCAGGTGTTCGTCGCTGAGCACGATCAGCGGCCACATGAAATCGTTCCAGGCGCCGAGGAAGCTGAACATCGCCAGGGTCACCAGGATCGGCCGCAACGCCGGCAGCACGATCTGGAAGAAGATCCGCAGCTCGCCGGCGCCGTCGATGCGCGGCGCCTCCAGCAGTTCGTCGGGGATCGAGCGCGCGTACTGGCGCACCAGGAAAATGCCGAAGATGCCGGCCATGCCCGGCACCACCGCGCCGGCGTAGGTGTTGATCAGGCCCATCTGCTTGAGCATCAGGAACAGCGGCATCATCGACACCTGCGCCGGGATCACCAGCGCCGCCAGCAGCAGCCGGAACGCGGTCTCGCGGCCGGCGAAGGCGAGCTTGGCGAAAGCGTAGCCGGCCAGGGTGTTGAGCAACACCGCGATCACGGTGACCAGGGTCGAGACCAGGAAGCTGTTGAGCAGGTAGCGACCCATGCCCATGCGCGAGAACAACTCGCTGTAGTTGTGCAGGGTCGGCGACTGCGGCCACAGCGGCGGCGGGAACGCCGCGGCCTCGCCGGGCTGCATCAGCGACACCGCCAGCATCCACAGCAGCGGCGCCAGGCTCAGCACGGCCAGCGCGATCAGCAGGCCGTTGACGATGGCGCGGGCCAGCCACGCCGGCATGCCGTCGCGGTTCATTCGATCCCCCGGCGCCGCGCCAGCCACATCAGCGCGCTGGTGGTCGCGGTCATCAGCACGAACAGCAGAAACGCCACCGCTGAGGCGTTGCCCAGGTTCCACCACTTGAAGCCTTCCTCGTACATCAGGTACAGCACGCTGACCGTGCTTTGCAGCGGGCCGCCCTGGGTCATCACATAGGGCTCGGCGAACAACTGGAAATAGCCGGCCAGGGTCAGGATGCTGACCATCAGCAGCACCGGCCCGAGGATCGGCAAGGTGATGTGGCGGAACTGGCGCGAGGCGCTGGCGCCGTCGATGCGCGCGGCTTCGTAGAGGTCTTCCGGGATCGCCTGCAGGCCGGCCAGGAAGATGATCATGTTGTAGCCGAAGTTCTTCCACACCGCGAACAAGATGATGCTCGGCATCGCCCAATGCGGATCGCCGAGCCAATCGACCGGGTCGATGCCCAGCGCCGACAGCCCCCAGTTGATCAGGCCGTAGCGGGTGTGCAGCAGATAGCGCCAGATCACCGCCACTGCCACCACCGTGGTCACCACCGGCGCGAAGAAGGCGGTGCGGAAGAACGGCTTGAACACGCCGAGCTTGGAATTCAGCAGCAACGCCGCGCCCAGCGACACCGCGATCGACAGCGGCACGCCGACCACGACGAAGTACAAGGTGTTGCCCAGCGCTTTCCAGAACAGCGGATTGCGCAGCAGATTGAGGTAGTTGTCGAAGGCGACGAAGCGCAGGTTCTCCAGGTGGGCCAGCGCGTAGATGTCGAAGTCGGTCAGGCTCAGCGCCAGCGCGGCCAGCACCGGCAGGCCGAAGAACACGCCGATCACGCCGAGCGCGGGCGCGGCGAACACCCAGCCGGCGGTGGACGGCTTCATGCGCCCTCCCCGGCCGTCGCCGGCTGGGCGGCCGGCTTGGCGGCGTGGTCGAGCATCCAGCGGCGCTTCTCGAGGATGCGGTCGGCGCGGCGATCCAGTTCCTCGGCGGCCTGATCCACGCTGAGCCGGCCGTTGGCCAGTTGCTCGCCGACCAGCTTGATCTCCATCGCGATGCGCTCCCACTCCGGCACCTTCGGCGCCGGCCGCACGCGTTCGAGCTGGTCGCGGAACGCGCGCGCGTAAGGATCGGCGACCAGCGCCGGCGCATTCCACGACTCGCGCCGCGGCGGCAGGTTGCCGGTCAGGCCGTGGAACTGCATCTGGGTCTGCGGCTCGGACAGATACGCGATCAGCTTCCACGCCGCGTCCTGGCGCGGCGACCCGCGGAACAGCACGAAGCTGGCGCCGCCGGCGACCGACGCGCCCGGCCCGTGTTCGCCCGGCAGCGGCATGGTCATCCAGGTGTCCTGCAGATCGGCCGGCAGGCGCTTCTTGAACTCGGCGATGTTCCAGGGGCCGTTGACGTAGAAGCTGAAATAGCCGCGGCCGAACTCGTTCCAGACGTTGGCGATCTGGGTGTTGCTGGCCAGCGGCGCCCACTTGCGCTCGAACGCTTCGCGATAGAACGCCAGCGCGCGCTTGAAGCCGGGGCTGCGGAAATTGCCGTAGCGGCCGCCGTCGCGCAGCAGCGGTTCGTCGGCCTGGATGCCCAGATTCAACAGCGGCTCGGGTTCGTTGAGCGGAAACAGCACGGCGTAGCGGTCGGGGCCGACCTCGCGCTTGATCGCCGCCATCGCCGTCTTCCACTCGTCCCAGGTCTTGGGCGGCGCGGCGATGCCGACTTTTTGCAGCAGGTCGCGGCGATAGAACGGCAGCCGCGTTTCCACATACCACGGCACCGCGTAGGCCTGCGCGTCGATGACGCCGGTGTCCCAGGCGCCGGCGAAATAATCCTGCGCGCGCAGCGACGGCGTCGCGCGCAGGCGGCCGTCGAGCGGCTCCAGCGCGTCGAGCAAGGCGAACTCAGACACCCAGGTGTTGCCGATCGCGCACACGTCCGGCAGCGAATCGCCGGCGAACGCGGTCAGCAGCTTCTCGTGCGCGGACGTGATCGGCAGCTGCTGCACCTGCACGCGGATGCCGGGGTTGCGGCGCTCGAACTCGGGGATCAGGCGCTGGACCATCTCGCCTTCGAAGCCCATCGCCCAGAACTTCACCACCGTGCGGCCGTCGCCGCGGCCGGAGCAACTGCCCAGCAGGACCGTCAGCAGCGCCAGCGCAGTCAGCGCTAGCAGGCGGCGGGCGGCGGCGAAGCGCCGCGGCGTTCGCGCGCGCGCGCTCATGCCGTCGCTCCGGCCGTCGCGCTGGCCTTCATTCGGGTTTCGGCGCCGGCTTCGGCGGCGTGCGCCCGGCGCGCGATTCCGCTTCGCCGAGCGCGCGCGCCGTGGCCGGGTCCATCGGGCCGTCCGGCTTGGCCGCCGGCTTGGCCTCGGCGGCCTGCTTGTCCTTGCCCGCGTCCTTGCCGTCCTTGCCCTTTTCGCCCTTGCCGCTGTCCGCCGGCGCCAGCCAGCCGCCCTTGAAGCCCGCGCGCTCCAGTCCGGTGCGGATGTAGGCGTTGCGCTTCATCACGTTCCAGACGAACTCGTTGCGGTAGTTGGTGATCATGGTCAGGATCGGCCCCTGGTCGATGCCGATGTAATCGCTCGACACCCAGCCCTGGTTCGGCACCAGCCGCCCGGTCTTGAGCGGGATGTCGTAGTTGAAGCTGGGGTTGAACGAATCCAGGAAGCCGTAGCTGGAATAGATGTACTCGCCGTAGCGCTCGTGCATCGACACGGTGGTGGGGATCACGATCTCCGGCGCGAACGGCAGCGAGGCGATCGCCGCGGTCGGGGCGATGGTGCCGTCGTCGAAGTTCTCGCGCAGGCCGGCGCCGCGCGCGGAGTAATGGCGGAACTGGCGCTGCTCGCCGCGGTATTCCTGCAAGGTCTGCTGCGGGCCGTCGCTGGCGGTCAGGCCCCACAGCTCGGGGCCGTAGTCCTTCCACTTCATCGGATTGGCGATGGCGTAGGCGCGCTGGGCGTAGGCGGCGCGGCGGCTGTTCTCGAAGTAGTCGATGCCGCGCTCGCGCATGTAGTCGTCCTGGATGCCGCGGAAATCGATCCAGACGTGACTGTACTGATGGCCGAACAGCGGGCCGAAGGCCAGGAATTCCTCGCCCTGGTACACGCCCCACACATCGTTGTAGGTGCGCGTCCACACCGTCCAGGCCTCCGGCTCGACCGGATGGGTCGGCGAGCCCAGCGCCAGCACGTACAGCAGCATGGCCTCGTTGTAGCCCATCCAGTCGTGCTTGATGAAGCCCGACTCGGGGAACCAGCCCATCGAGATCAGCGGCTTGTTCTGCTGCAGCCACTGCCAGTCCACGCGCTTGTACAAGGTGTCGGCGATCTCGCGGATTTCCTTCTCGCGCGCGTCGTCGCGGTCGTAATAGGACTGGGTGAACAACACGCCCATCATCAGCAGTCCGGTGTCCACGCTCGACAACTCGACCCAGCTGTCGTAGCGCTCGCCCTTCTGCATGTCGAGGAAGTGGTAGTAGAACCCCTTGTAGCTGCCCTTGCCGCTGGCCTGCGGGCCGGCCGGCAGGTCGCGCAGGAACTTCAGCGTGGTCAGGGTGCGGTCCACCGCCTGGGTGCGGCTGACCCAGCCGCGCTCGATGCCGATCGGATACGCGGTCAGCGCGAAGCCGACCGAGGCGATCGACGCGAACGGGCGCGAGGGATAGCGGTCGGGAGTCAAGCCGTTGCGCTCGTTGGTGGTGTCCCAGAAGAACTGGAACGTCCGCTTCTCGATATCGCGGAACAACGGCGGCAGTTCCAGCCTTTCCTGCTTGAGCGGCTCGACCACGACCGGCTCCGGATTGACGATCGGCTGCGTCTGCGATTGCGTTTCCGGCTTCTTGCAGGCGGACAATGCGAGCACCAGCGTGCCCAGGACAGCCAAGCAAACCGCGCGCGTTGTCGTTTTCACCTGTTGCATGAAGCCAAAGACCCCTGTGTCTTCGTGGAAGCGTTGCCTTGAACGCCGCGGCCGGCCGCCCGAGATCGGGCGGCCGGCGCGAGGCTTACCAGTTGAAGCCCATCGACAGCTTGAACATGCGGGTCGGCAGCGAGATGTTGTCGCGCCGCTCGCCGAGCTTCGGATTCGGCGCGCCGACCGCACCGCGGTAGGTGTCGAAGTCGATGTAGTTGCGCCAGTTGAACACGTTGAGCACGTCGCCGCGCGCCCACAGCTTGAAGCCGGCGCCGGTGTCCCATTCCTTCTGCAGCGCCATATCGAACTGCTTGAAGCCGATCGTATCGCCCGGCGTGTACGGATCGAAGAAGCAGTTGTTCGGCCCGTTCTTGATGCAGTTCAGCGACTCTTCCGCCTCCGGGCTCGCCAGCGTCAGCTTGCCCGACAAGGTCATGCCGTAGAAGTCCATGATGCCGGTGGCGACGAAGCGATGCTTGGAGATGCCCAGCGCGCGCGAAAATCCGACGTCGTCGAGGTTCGGATAATCGAACGAGAAGATGTCGGAGTTGTTGCGGTTCTCCTTGGCGTCGGTGTAGGTGTAGGCGAAGCTCACGCCCCAGCCCGACTCCTCGGTGAAGGGCTTGTCCAGCGACAGCAGCAACTGCTTGGTCTTGGTCTCCACCGCGTTGTTGCCGAGGAAGAACTTGCCGAAGCCCGGCAGGTTGTCGCCGAACGGCGCGCTGCCGAAGCTCACTCCCGGCGGGAAGAAGCTGCCGTCCGGACGGCGGTTGCCGAGGGTGAACAAGATGCCGTCCTTGCTGCGCACGTACACCGCGGTGGCCGAGGAATTCCACTCCTGGCCGAACATCTCGAAGCTGTTGCGCATGCCCAGGCTGTACTGGTCGGAATACGGCGTCTTGAGGTCGTTGTTGAGCAGGAACACCTCGCTGCCGGCGTTCGGCCGCTGCCGCGCCAGCGCCGCCAGCACCTCGGGGTCGTAGAAGCTCGGGTCGAAATTGAAGCAGTTCCCGTTGGGCGTGACCGTGCAGGCGTGGTTGGGCTGGTTGAACTGGTAGGTGACCTGCTGGAACGCGAGGCGATAGCGCTCGAAGGACAGGTAATCGAACTGGTTGCGGTTGTACGAGCGGCCGGCGCCGCCGAAGATCACGTGGCGCTCGTCGCCGGCCAGGTCGTAGGAGAAGCCCAGGCGCGGCTGCCAGCCGTCCTTGAACGCCTTGCGGTTGTTGCCGCTGCTGATGTAGTCGTTGTAGTCGTAGTTGACGTTGGGATTGTTGATGTTGGCCCAGCCGCGCAGCGCCGCGGCAAGGTTCGCCGGGGTGCGGAAATCTTCGTAGCTCGGGGTCTGCTCGTAATCCCAGCGCAGGCCCAGGTTCAAGGTCAGGTGCTCGTTGACCTCCCAGTCGTCCTGCAGGTAGATGCCGAACTGCTTGTTGCGCGACTTCACGCTCGGCGGGAAGTCGCCGGCGGTGCCGGAGAACACCACTTCGTAGGGCGTGGCGAAGTTGCGGATGTCGTAGCGGAACTGCGGCGAGTACGGCTGCTTCTCCATCGCATTGATGTCGATCACCTTGTACTTCACGCCGGCCTTGACCGTGTGCCCGGTCCAGCCGCTCCAGGTGAAATCGTTCTGCAGCGCGTAGCCCTTCTGGCCCTTGTCCTGGAAATCGCCGCCGCCGCCGAAGTACAGCACCTCTTCCATGTCGGGATTGTTCCGCGCCTCCTGCCCCTGCTTGGGCACGCGCAGCTGGAAGCCGTTCTGCAGCGTCGCCGGACGCGGGCCGAAGCTGACGTCCTCATAGGTCAGGTGCGCGTCGTTGAGCCAGTTCTCGGCGGTGTACTGGTAGCGCAGGTCCAGGCGGGTTTCCTCGCCGGCCTTGAGCGTGCCGTACTGCGGCAGCTTGGCGCCGCCGATGTTGGTCAGTTCGTCTTCCTTGCGGTACTTGGCGGTGAACTCGATCAGATGATTGTCGCCGGGAGTCCAGTCGATCTTGCCGAAATACAGGTCTTCCTTGAACGGCGCGCTCGGCGACTGCCGGGTCATTTCCTGGAACTGCGCCGGCAACTGGTCGATGCGGTAGTTGCGGCCGGGGATGATCGCGCGCGGCGAGCTGTACTCCTTGGCCTCGTAGGTCAGGAAGAAGTGCATCTTGTCCTGGATCAGCGGACCGCTGAAGGACGCGCCGTACTGCTCTTCCTTCTGCTGCGCCTTGGGCACTTCGCCCTTTTCCTCGCGCGGGGTCTTCGCCGCCCACTGGTCGGAGGTGTAGTCCCAGAAGAAGCTGCCGTGGAAGTCGTTGCCGCCGGACTTGGTCACTGCGGTGATCGCGGCGCTGCTGAGCTGGTCGTACTCGGCCTTGTAATTGGAGGTGATCACCTTGTATTCGGCGATGCCCAACTGCGGGAACGGATTGCCGCGGCTGGAATCCTGGCCGGTGATGCCGCCCTTGAGCACATAGTCCTTCTGGCCCACGCCGTCGACGTAGACGTTGATGCCGTTGCTGAGCTGGGCGCCGCTGCGCAGCGAGGTCGAGCCTTCGGTGCCGGTCTTGAACTGCACGCCCGGGACGATGTCGGCGAAGGCGAGGAAGTTGCGCGAGGCCTGCGGCAGCGCGGTGATCTGCTTGTTGCTGACGTAGGTGGCGATTTCCGAGGTCTTGTTCTCGACCAGCGCGGTCGAGGTCACGGTGACCTTGTCCAGATCGGTGGCCTCGCCCGTCGGCGCGGTCTCGGCCACGCCGCCGGTGGACAGGTTCAAGGTCGCGGTCTGGCCCACCGCGACGGTGACGTTGCGGGTGTTGTTCTGGCCGTCGGCGTTGACGTCGATGCGGTAGGTGCCCGGCGGCAGGCCGGCCAGGGTGTAGTTGCCGTCGCCGCCGGTCTGGACCTTGCGCACCAGGCCGCTGGCCAGGTTGGTCGCGGTCACGCTGGCGTTGCCGGACGGGCCGGCGTTGCCGCTGACCGTGCCGCGGATGGTCGCCGCGGTGCTCTGCGCCAGCGCGGCCGGCGCGGCCAGCATCAGGCAGCTGGCCAGGGCGCAGGCCAGCAGGCTGCGGCCCGGGGCGGTGGCGAAGCGGAGCCGTGGATGTCGGCGTGGGGTCTTATTGTCGTGGTTCATCTGCGTTCCTCCCTCCAAGGAGCACGTACTGCGGTGCAGCGCTGAGAAGCGGCATGTTTTGTAATCGCTTACACGCACGACCAAATTTTTTTCGCCCGCGATCAGGCGCCGCCCCCCCGGCGTAGTCCCGACTCGCGCACGATCAACTCAGGCCGCAACGGCTCGCTTTGCCGCGGTTTTTCTAATGGATTGGAATGCTCGCCGGGCGCCTGCGCCGCGTCCGCGGCCGGCTCGGGATTGAGCCGCGCCAGCAGCATGCGCGCCGCGCGCGCGCCCAGCTCGGCGATATTGACCCGCATGGTCGTTAGCGCCGGGTGGACGTAGCGCGCCAGCGGGATGTCGTCGAAGCCGGTGACGGCGATGTCGTCGGGCACCCGCAGGCCGCCCTGGACCAGGCCGAACAGGCAGCCCAGCGCCATCATGTCGTTGGCGGCGAACACCGCATCGGGACGTTCGCGCGCGGCCAGCAAGGCGTTGCCGGCGGCGTTGCCGGAGGCTTCGTCGAAGCGGCCCGGCAGCACCCACTCGGGCGCGCCCGGCAGCAGCCGCGCCAGCGCTTCGCGATAGCCGCGCAGGCGCTCGTTGGCGTCGAAGTTGTCCTCGGGGCCGGCGATGAAGGCGATGCGGCGATGGCCCGCCGCGACCAGATGCTCGACCATCGCCTGCGCGCCGCCGTAGTTGTCGACGTTGAGCGACGGCGTTTCCGCCGACGCGTCCTGGGCGTTGATCAGCACGGTCGGCAGGGTCGCGGCCAGTTCTTCGGCGATCGACACTTGCGCGGCGGCATACGGCGACATCACCAGCAGGCCGTCGACCCGGCCGCGCATCGCGCGCAGCGCCGACACCTGCTCTTCCGGCTGGCCGTGATAGCTCGACACCAACAGATGCAGGCGATGCTCGCGGGCCACCTGATCGACGCCGCGCACCAGTTCGGAGAAGAACTCGCCATGCAGGTCCGGCAGCACCACGCCCAAGGTCTGGGTGCGGCGGCTGCTGAGGCTGCGCGCCGCCGCGTGCGGCGTATAGCGAAGGTCGTTGGCCACGGCCAATACGCGCCGGCGCACGTCCTCGGCGACGTTGCCATGGCCGTTCAAGGTCCGCGATACTGTCGCCACCGACACCTGGGCCGCGCGGGCGACATCTTTGATCGTCACGCTCACCACAGTCCTCGACCGCCCCTCGCGGCTGAAAGTGCGACGACTGTAAACGTTTTCAGGAACGAGTGTAAAGCGCTTGTTATGAAAAGCGTTTAGACGGTCGGAAAGCGGCCAAATCCCTGGTAAAGCCATGCTGCGACGCAGCACGGCGAGAAACCAATCGACGACGAACTAGTCGAGAGCAACGAGCAGCGAGCCAAAGCGTTTCGTCGGCGCCGCTCGGTTCCCCGCTTCTCTGCGTCAGTTCCCTACCTTGCTGCTCGCCTCGTCCGGCGTCCTGGCCACGATCGCCAAGGCATGGATGTCGGTGGTCATCAGTTCGCCGACCGCGGCGTAGACCGCGCGATGGCGCGCCAGCGGCAGCATCCCGGCGAAAGCCTGGCTGACCACGGCGACGCGGAAATGGCCGCGTCCGTCCTGGGCGCCGGCGTGACCGGCGTGGCGGTGGCTTTCGTCCTCGATCTCCAGCGCCACCGGCGCCAGCGCCGATTCGATCGCGGCGCGGATCGCCGCGGCCCGCTGCTCGCGCGGCAGGCTCACGGCAGCACCTTGCGGAACGGCCGCACTTCGACCCGCGCGTACACGCCGGCCTCGACATACGGATCGGCGTCGGCCCAGGCGCGCGCGGCCTCCAGGGATTCGAACTCGGCCACGATCGCGCTGCCGCTGAAGCCGGCCGGACCCGGGTCTTCGGCGTCGATCGCCGGGCACGGCCCGGCCAGCAGCAGGCGGCCCTGGTCGCGCAGTTCGTGCAGCCGTTGCAGGTGCGCGGGCCGCGCCGCGGCGCGCTTGGGCAGCGCATCGGCGACGTCGTAACCCTCGATCAGATACCACATGGCGAACCTCGACCCGGCAACGTGGGGAAGCGCGCATTGTAGCGGCAGCCGCACCGGCGCCGGCGCGGCGCGAACTTGCCCAACCCGGCGGTCCGCGTTGTCGCGCCGCTCAGCGCAGCTCCACCGCCGCCGGCTCGGACAACAGGCGCGCGTGGCGCGCGCCGCAGGCTTCGCAATCGACCACCTGGGCCAGGGCCATGCGCTGGCCGTCGCTGAGCGCCAGCACCAGGCCCGGGCGCAGTTGCACGCCCAGGCGGCGCACGTCGTCCACGGTGGCGCGCGCGCTCAGGCGCAGGCAGCCGTCGGCCGCCGCATCGGCGAAGTCGGCGAAAATTCGGGCTTGCGCCACCGTCAGTCTCCTTACTGGAACGGGCGGACGTAGAAGCGGGCGGACATAGAAAACAGCCCGCATCGCGAGGATGCGGGCCGTTTGGGTGCGGCGCACCGCCGCGTCGCCGCGGCGGCGGGGCCGCCCAGGTCAGGCGACCTTGGTCTGGCTCGACTGCTGGTTGCGCTGCTGTTCCTGCTGGCGCTGTTCCTGCTGCTGCGCCGACTGCGGCACGTCCTGCTGCAGGCGCTGGGTCGACTGCTCCACGCTCTGGCCCACCGCCTGGGCGCGGTCGATGTAGGCGCGCTGGTTGCCGGGATCGCTCGGCTGACCCTGCACCGCGAACAAACCGTTGCCGTTGGTGTTGGACACCACGGCGTCGATCCGGGTCAGGCCCGTGGCGCGCGCGTCGTAGGTCAGCGCGGCCGCGGCGCGTTCGATCTCCTGGTGGTTCTTGAAGCCGCCGAGCTTCTCCAGCCCGGTCACCGCCTGCTGGTACATGGCGTTGTCGCGGTGGGCCGGATCGGACAGCAGCGGGCCGGCGTTGGCGTCGTGGCGCGGCTGCGCGGTCTTGAGCTCGCGCAGGGTGTTGGGGCCGGCGATGCCGTCGACGGTCAGGCCCGGGTGCTCTTTCTGGAACTGCTCCACCGCGTGCTTGGTGCGGTCGCCGAACTTGCCGTCGGCGACCAGCGCCTTGCCCTCGGCGTCGCGATAGCCCAGCGCGTTGAGCCGCTCCTGCATCGCCTTGACTTCCGGGCCGCGCTCGTCCTTGCGCAGCACGCCGTCGGCCATCGGCGCGGCCGGCGCGTCGTGGTGCTTCTCGCCCGGCTTGTGGTCGTGCTTGTGCGCGTTGCCGGCGCTGGCGCCCGGGTTGTGGACGATGCTGCCCTTGCCCGACACGTCGCTGACCTGGGCCTTGCCGGTCAGGTTCTCCGAGTGCGGCGGGTGCTTGTCGGTGGTGATCGCACCGCGGTCCATGTCGCGGATGTAGCGATCCATCTGCGGCAGGTAGCTGGTGTTGATGTCGATGTGGACGTGCTTGCCGAACGCGTCGGACTTGCCCTTGTTGAAGCCGCTCTGGATGCCGACCGGCTCGCCGTACTCGATCTTCTGGCCTTCGCGCAGGTTGGTGTTGCGCAGGTCCAGGTGGCGGTACTGGGCGATCATCTCGCGCGAGGGGTCGCTGGCCGGCTTGTCGTAGATCTGCACGATGCCGTCGCGCGGATCGATCTTGCCGATGTAGCCGTTGGCCACCGCGGGCACCTTGACCGAGGCCGAGCCGCCGGCCTGCAGGACGAAGTCCTTGGACACGAAGTGGTCGCCGTCGCGGGTGACGGTGGCCTTGCCGTTGTAGTTGCCGAGCAGCTCTTCGCGCTCGCCGTTGACCGTGCCGTAGACGCGGCCCTTCTCGTTGCCGCGGCTGGGATGGTGGCGCTCGATGTCCTGGAAGTCGTGGACATCCTGGACCTTGCTGCCGACCGATTCGACGATCTTGTAGTTGGGCATCGTACTTCTCCTTGTCGATGTTTCATGCGCTTGCGCGCTGGGTGATGGGGCCGGACCCGCGTCGGTGGTCGCGGGCGCGCGATCAGCGCAGCTGCAGGGTCAGCTGCCAGCACCCTTGTTCGTAACCGAACACATACGCCTCGGGCGGGCCGAGGGTTTTGACTACTTCTTCGTCGGGCGAGAACTCGGCCTTGACGAAATCCAGGCGCATCCGGTCGCCCTCGAGCTTGCGGTCGAGCTGGATCCGGGCCAGCTCGCCGTCGGGCTTGCCCGGCTCGAAGTAGGACCATTGCGAGTCGACCAGGACGATCCGGAACGGGTCGGCCTGCTGCGCGCTTTGCTTGGCGATGAGCTTGGAGGGATCCTTGATGTCGCGCACTTCGATTTCCGGCGCGGTGTAGGCGGCGCGCTTGTCCGGTTCGGCGATGTAGGCCTCCAGGAACGTGGCGAAGCCGTCCTCGGTCTTGGCGCAGGCGCCTTCGGGCAGGGCCGGGCGGGCGGCCGCGGGTGCGGCGGCCGGCGCGGCAGCGCTCGCAGTGGCGGCGGGCTGGGCGGCGGGCGCCGGCTGTGCGGCCTCGGGCGCGGCGGCCGGCGGCTTGCTGCAGGCGGTCAACGCCACGGCCAGAGCGAGGGCCGCAATCCTTGCTTGCTTCATCCTGAATTCCCCAAAACGTGCGTGAATGCCGTGAATACCGCGACAGCGCCAGTTTAGCCGCATGCCGCCCCCCGACGGCAGCTGCGCGGCGACCGTTCGGCGGCCGCGAGCCTATATATAACGATGTCGCTTACGCGTGGATCAATTGCTCTAGATTGTGCGCCAAGCCGGCGCCCGCGTGGTGCGCGGACGCGCCGCGCCCGCCCGCCGTTCATGCCGGCGCTGGACACCATCGCGCCCAGCCCTTACCCTAACCCCCGATTGCCGTCAGGCCGGATGCAGCAAACCCGTCGCGACCGGAACCCCACGCCCGTCGCCACGTCCGTACCCGTACTCCCACGCACACCATCGGTGCGCCGGTACGCGTGCGTCGCTGTCGTCCTCCGGCCCGCGCCCGCAAGCCTCCTGGTCCCAGCCGCCAAGCCCTTCCTGGCGCGCCGGTCGGAGCCGTTCGGGCCAAGCGCACACCTTTTTTGAGTGGTCCGTAGCACCCGTAGGGACGCTTCGTCCGGTACGCAGGGAGCCCCGTTTCGGGAGCCTTCCCGCCCGTCCCGAATGCAGGCCCGGCGCGGCCCCGTGCCGCGCGCATCGTCGCAACATCGCTTTGCCGACGGCCCGGAGGGGCCGGTTCCTGATGACCCACCAAGCCGCGCCCGACGACGAATCCACTGCGGACTCCACCGCCGGTGCCGCCGCGGGGCAAAATCCGGGCCCGACCGCGCCGCAGCAGCAGGAAATGCCGCTGGCGGTGGTGCACGGCCAGCCGGTGCTGCAGATCCCGCAGGATCTGTACATCCCGCCGGACGCGCTGGAAGTCATCCTGGAAGCTTTCGAAGGCCCGCTCGACCTGCTCCTGTACCTGATCCGCCGGCAGAACCTGGACATCCTCGACATCCCGGTGGCGGACATCACCCGCCAGTACGTCGAATACATCCAGGCCATGCACGAGATGCGCTTCGAGCTGGCCGCCGACTACCTGGTCATGGCCGCGATGCTGGCCGAGATCAAGTCGCGCATGCTGCTGCCGCGCGCGGCCAACGAGGAGGGCGAGGAAGAGGATCCGCGCGCCGAGCTGGTCCGCCGCCTGCAGGAGTACGAGCGTTACAAGAAGGCCGCCGAGGACATCGACGCCCTGCCCCGCCAGGACCGCGACACCGCGCCGGTGCAGGCCTACGTGCCGGACCGCGCCTCGATCCGGCTGCCGCCGCCGGTCGAGCTGAAGGAACTGCTGCTGGCGCTGCACGACGTGTTCAAGCGCGCCGAGCTGTACACCCAGCACGCGATCAAGCGCGACGCGCTGAGCGTGCGCCAGCGCATGGGCGAGCTGCTCACGCGCATGGCCGACGGCGCGTTCCACCGCTTCGAATCGCTGTTCGCGGTCGAGGAAGGCCGCCTGGGCGCGGTCGTGACCTTCCTCGGCGTGCTGACCCTGGCCAAGGAACAGCTGGTCGAGATCGTCCAGGACGGTTCGCTGGCGCCGATCTACGTCAAGTCGCTGGCGCTGATGAAGGACCCGGACGACATCGAGCTCAGCAGCGAGTTCGACGACGCCGCCAACGACGAAAGCCAGGCGTGAGCCGGCGCGCCGGCCCGTCCGCGTCGCGGACTCCGCCCGTCCCGGCGCCCCCGCTCCACCCGCACCACCTGCCCGCCCGCGGCCTCGGCCGATCCCCATTCCCGAACTGCGAATCCCGGCTGTAATGGACCAACTGCTGATCACCCGCATCGTCGAAGCCGCCCTGCTCGCGGCCAACCAGCCGCTGTCGCTGACGCAGCTGCACGCGCTGTTCCCGGAAGACCAGCCGCCGCCGGCGGACAGCGTGGAGACCGCGCTGCAGACCCTGCGCGAAGGCTGCGCCGAGCGCGGCGTGGAGCTGGTCGAGGTCGCCTCCGGCTTCCGCTTCCAGGTCCAGGCCGACGTGCACGCCTGGGTCGCGCGGCTGTGGACCGAGCGCCAGACCCGCTACACCCGCGCCACCCTGGAAACCCTGGCGCTGATCGCCTACCGCCAGCCGATCACCCGCGGCGAGATCGAGCAGGTGCGCGGCGTGGCGGTCAGCAGCAACATCATCAAGGCGCTGGAAGAACGCGAGTGGATCCGCGTGGTCGGCCACCGCGACGTGCCCGGCAAGCCGGCGCTGTTCGGCACCACCAAGGCCTTCCTGGACTACTTCGGCCTCAAGCGCCTGGACGACCTGCCGCCGCTGTCGGAGCTCAAGGACATCGGCGAACTGGAGCCGCAGCTGCCGCTGGACGGCGCGCCGATCCCGGCCGGCGTCGACGCCGGCAACGACGGCGAAGGCGAGACGGATGCGGCCAACGACGCCGCCCCCGCCGCCAACGACGAAGCGCCGGCCGATGCCGACGCTGAGGCCGCGGCAGACGAAACCAACGCCGCGACGGACGAAACCGCCGTCGGCGCCGACACCCAAGACGAACCACCCCAAGCATCCCAGTCCGCCGACGCGCCCGCCGCGGCGACGGACGAAGACACCGAACACACCGTCCTCTCGGACGACCCCGAAGCCGCGCCGGGCGAGCGCGCGGCGGACGCGAACGAACACGAACAAAGCGAACCCGCCGTCGAGACGACGACCGACGCTCTTAACGAGCACGTTCCGCAACTTGAGGCCGAGTCCGAAGACGACCGGCCGGAGCAAGACAAATGACTGAAGAAACCCGTCGCAAGCTTTCCCTGAAGCGCGCCAGCGACGCCGCGGCCGAAGCGCCGCGTCTGGAAGAACGCCTGCACAAAGTGCTCGCGCAAGCGGGCCTGGGCTCGCGCCGCGCCCTGGAGCAGCGCATCGCCGACGGCCTGGTCAAGGTCAACGGCGAAGTCGCCCAGATCGGCGTGAGCATCAAGGGCGGCGACAAGATCGAACTGGACGGCCGCAGCTTCGTCGCCAGCGCCCTGACCGAGCCCTCGCGCGTGCTGATGTACAACAAGCCCGAAGGCGAAGTCACCACCCGCGAAGACCCCGAAGGCCGCCCGACCATCTTCGATTCGCTGCCCGCGCTCAAGGGCGCGCGCTGGATCGCGATCGGCCGCCTCGACATCAACACTACCGGCCTGCTGCTGCTTACCACCGACGGCGAGCTGGCCAATGCGCTGATGCATCCCTCCTTCGAAGTCGAGCGCGAGTACGTCTGCCGCGTGCGCGCTCCCGAAGGCGAGGACACCGTGCCGGACAACCTGGTCGACCGCCTCGCCCGCGGCGTGTCGCTGGACGACGGCCCGGCCAAGTTCGACGAGATCGAACGCATCGGCGGCACCGATTCGCACGACTGGTTCCGGGTCGTGGTGAAGGAAGGCCGCAACCGCGAAGTGCGCCGCCTGTGGGAATCGCAGGGCTGCCAGGTCAGCCGCCTCAAGCGCATCCGCTACGGCGGCGTGGCGCTGCCGCGCGAGCTGCTGCGCGGGCATTCGCAGGAACTGGCCGGCGACAAGGTCGAGGCGCTGCGCAAGGAGCTGGGCCTGGAAGACGGCACGCCCTCGGCGCTGACCCTGCAGCCGGTGATCGGCCAGCGCAAGGCGGCCAAGTCGACCGTGCACCTGTCCGGCGAACGCGCGCACGGCTACGTCGGCGGCCACAACACCGCCGACGAAGGCCGCGAACTGCGCCGCTTCGACCACGTGCGCGAAGACCGCGGCGGCCGCGGCCGCGGCGGTCCGCGCAAGCACGGCGGCCTGACGGTCAGCGGCGAAGCCGCGGCCAAGCAGTCCAACAAGCCGTTCAAGACCCGCAAGGAAAAGGGCGTCAAGCCGCTGCCCGAGGGCAATCCGGCCGCGTTCCGCACCTGGTACGTGCCTGAGGGCGTGGAAACCGGGCCGAGCGGCCACCGCAATCCCGATGGCCGCGGCAAGAAGGGCCCCGGCGGCCGTCCGGGCGCCAGCGGTCCCGGCGGCGGCGGCGCGCGTGGCGCCGGTCGCGGCCGTGCGCAGGGCGGTGCCGGCGGCTTCGGCGGCGGCGCGGGCGGCGGCAACAGCCCGTACGGCAATGGCGGCAACGGTGGTAACGGCGGTAACGGCGGCGGTCGCAGCCAGGGCCAGGGTCAGCGCGCCGCGCGTCCCTACGGCCATCCGGGCAACGCCCCGAGCTTCCCCTCCGACCACGCCACGCCCGGCGGCTTCAACCCGTACGGCGGCGATCGTCCGGCGCGCGGCAACGCCCGTCCGGCCGGCGGCAAGCCCGGCGGCGGCAACCGCGCCGGTGCGCCGCGTCCCGGCGGCAACAGCCGTCCCGGCGGCGCGCCGCGTCCGGGCGGCCCGCGCGGCGGTGGCCGTCCCGGCGGCGGCCGCGGCCCGCGCGGCTGATCGGCGCTAGCCAATGAGGTTCCGACGAAGGGCGCGCAAGCGCCCTTCGTCGTTTCCGGGGCCGTGAGACCGGACTGATCCGCGCCTTTGCGGCGCCCAGCCGCCGCGATCGGCATGCCGCGCTCGCGCGCTTGCCTGCAGCCGTTGCGCAATATCGGCAAAACCACGCGCAACATCCGGCAAACGGCGCCCAACGCCTGCGCCGATGCGTCCCGGCGCGCAATCCGGCCAGCGACACCGCAGTGTTTCGCCACGGTCACTTGTGCATTGCACAATTCCTGCCATGTTCCACCCGTCACTTCCGCAGGAGCGCCTGCCATGAACCTCGCCGTCTCCGTCGCGCCCGCCGCGGCCCTGTCCCTGCGCGACCGCGTCGACGACGCCCTCGACCGCGCCCTGGCCGAACGCCGCCTGGTCGGCGCGGTGGTGCTGGTCGCCCACGACGGCGAAGCGGTCTACCGCCGCGCCGCCGGCCAGGCCGACCGCGAATCCGACCGCCTGATGCGCGAGGACGCGATCTTCCTGCTGGCCTCGGTGACCAAACCCATCGTCGCCGCAGCCGCGGTCGAACTGGCCGAACGCGGCCGCCTCGACCTCGACGCGCCGGTGACGCGCTGGCTGCCGCAGTTCCGCCCGCGCCTGGCCGACGGCAGCGCGCCGCAGATCCGCCTGCGCCACCTGCTCGCCCACACCTCCGGCCTGAGCTACCGCTTCGGCGAGGCCGCCGGCAGCGACTACGACACCTTTGATGTCTCCGACGGCTTCGACCAGCCGGGCCTGTCGATCGAGGAAAACCTGCGCCGCCTCGGCCAGACCCGGCTGCGCTTCGCGCCCGGTACCGGCTTTCGCTACTCGCTCGGCCTGGACGTGCTCGGCGAGGCGATGGCGCGCGCCACCGATACGCCGCTGCCGCAGTTGATCGACGAGTTGATCCTGGCGCCGCTGGCGATGGCCGACACCGGCTTCCAGGTCGCCGACTACAAGCGTCTGGCCGCGCATTACGGCAACAGCGTCGCCGCCGACGGCTCACGCCGGCCGCTGCGCATGCACGACGGAAGCGAGCTGCCGTTCTACGACGGCGTGCTGCGCTACGCGCCGGGCCGGATCGAAAAAGCCGGCTCCTACCCCTCCGGCGGCGCCGGCATGGCCGGCAGCGCCGGCGACGTGTTGCGGCTGCTGGAAGCGCTGCGCCGCGGCGGCGACGGCGCGCTCGCGCCGGCCACTGTCGCGACGCTGTTGCAGTTGCATACGCCGCTGCAGGCGGTCGAAGGCCTGGATCCGGGCTGGGGTTACGGCTACGGCGCCGCCGTGCTGGTCGATCCCGTCGCCGCAGCCACCCCGCAATCGCGCGGCACCCTGGCCTGGGGCGGCGTGTACGGGCATTCGTGGTTCCTCGACCCGCAGCGCGGGCTGAGCGTGGTCGCGCTGACCAACACGGCGCTGGAAGGCATGGACGGGCAGTTCGTCCGCGATCTGCGCGATGCGGTGTATGCGGGGTTGGATGGCGGTTGAGCGGTTGAGCGGGGTTTGACCTTCGTGCTCGACCTTCGAGCGGGAGTCGTGCGCGCGGCTTGGCGATAGGCGGCTTGGGCTGTATGCGTGGTTTCGCGGTCGCGGCTTGCGCCGCTCCTACAGGGGCTGCGTTGCGGCGTTATCGACTGTGGGAACTGCGCGAACTGCGACGGCGATAGGCGACTTGCGACGCATGCGTGGTTTCGCGGTCGCGGCTTGCGCCGCTCCTACAGGGGTTGGTTGCGGTTTTGCCGACTTTAGGAGCGACGCGAGTCGCGACCGCGGCAGTCAGTCGACCGCGAAGGCATCGCAGCGCGAACGGGAAACTACAGGCCCAACTCGCTCAGCCCCGGATGATCGTCCGGCCGCCGCCCCTGCGGCCAATGGAACTTGCGCTCGCCGTCGGCGATCGGCTTGTCGTTGATGCTGGCGATGCGCCGCGCCATCCGCCCGTCGTCGGCGAATTCCCAGTTCTCGTTGCCGTAGCTGCGGTACCACTGGCCCGAGTCGTCGCGCCATTCGTAGGCGAAGCGCACCGCGATGCGGTGGCCGTCGTGCGCCCACAGTTCCTTGATCAGGCGGTACTCGAGCTCGCGGCTCCACTTGCGCTGCAGGAACGCGACCACGTCCTGGCGCCCGTCGACGAACTCGGCGCGGTTGCGCCAGCGCGTGTCGACGGTATAGGCCTGGGCGATGCGCTCGGGATCGCGGCTGTTCCAGGCGTCTTCGGCGAGGCGGACCTTGTGTGCGGCGGTGTCGCGGTCGAACGGGGGCAGCGGCGGGCGGGCGTCCATGGGCACTCCTGGGTGGTGGGGAATCCGGTCTATGTAGACAGATCTGTCTACGTGCAACGCTACTCCGGGTAGACCGATCTGTCTACACCGCTGGCACGGGTAGACGAACCGGTCTACCATCGCGCCATGACCAGCAAGACCGCCCCGCCCCCGAGCGCGCGCGAGCGCATCCTGCAGACCGCGCACGACCTGTTCTATCTGGAGGGCGTGCGCGCCACCGGCGTCGATCGGGTCATCGCCGAATCCGGCGTGACCAAGGTGACGCTGTACCGGCACTACCCGAGCAAGAACGATCTGATCCTGGCGTTCCTGGACTACCGCCACGAACGCTGGATGGCGTGGTTCGACGCGGCCCTGCGCCGCCACGGCGACGATGCCGCAGCGCTGGCGCCGGCCTTGCACGAATGGTTCGCGCACCCGCAGTTCCGCGGCTGCGCCTTCATCAACACCGTGGCCGAACTCGGCCCTGCCCTGCCCGCGGCGGGCGAACGCGCGCGCGCGCACAAGCGCGCGATGCAGGCGCGCATCGCCGCGCTGCTGCCCGCGGGCGCCGCGCGTGAGGCCAGCGCGCGCGCGCTGGCGGTAGCGGTGGACGGCGCGATCGTGCGCGCGGCCTGCGACGGCGCGGCCGACGATGCGCTCGACGCGCTGCGCGCGACGGTGGCGGCGCTGACGGCGAAGAAATCGCGCTGAACGGGCGCGCGGTCGCGGCACGCGAATCGGAGCGGATGCGCTTCCAGCGCAGGAACCGACCGCCTAAGCGCTCGCGCCGTGACCGCGGTCGTCACTTCACACAGGCCCCATACGCGCTTCGTCCGGCGCCGACACACTGCCTCGCACATTCCCAGCCGAGGTCCGCGCCATGCTTCCGAACTCCGAGCGTTTCGATTGCGATCTGGTCGTGGTCGGCGCCAGTTTCGCCGGCGCCGCCTGCGCGCTCGCGGCGGTGCGCGCCGGCCTGCGCGTGGTGGTGCTGGAGCGCAAGCGCGACCCGGGCGACAAGCTGCGCACCACCGGCATCGTGGTCAAGGAAGCGGCCGAACGCACCTGGCTCAGCCGCGCGCCGGAGAGCTGCACCCACCGGGTCGAACGGGTGCGGCTGTACTCGCCGAACCTGCGCAGCATGGCGCTGAGCGCGCCGGGCTATTACTTCCTCACCACCGACACGCCGCGGCTGATGCGCTGGCTGGCGCAGGAACTGCAGCGCCACGGTGTCGACCTGCGCCTGGGCGCTTCGTTTACCCAAGCCGAGCGCGAGGAGGACGGCTGGCGGGTCGAAGGCGTCGGCCGCGCGCGCTTCCTGGTCGGCGCCGACGGCGCCAAGTCGCGCGTGGCCGAACGCACCGGGCTGGGCCGCACCCAGGAGTTCCTGTACGGCATCGAGTACGAGTTCCCCGGCGCGGCGCTGCCCGAATCCGGCGCCCTGCACTGCTTCGTCAGCAAGCGCTACGCGCCGGGCTACATCGGCTGGGTCGCGCAGAACCCGACCGGCGTGCAAGCCGGCCTGGCCCTGCGCCACGACGCCGAACGCGCGCGCGTGCCCGACATCGACGGCTTCCTGGCGCGCGTACGCGGCGCGGTCGGCCTGCCCGAAGCGCTGCAGCCGGCGCACACCCGCGCCGGCCTGATTCCCTGCGGCGGCCCGGTGTTCCCGCTGGCGCGCAACGGCGCGATGCTGACCGGCGACGCCGCCGGCATCGTCTCGCCGGTCACCGCCGGCGGCATCCATTCGGCCTGGGCGCACGGCGAAACCCTGGGCCAGGCCATCGCCCTGCACGCGCGCGGAATCGGCCCGGCGCCGGAATCCATCGCCGAAGACGCAGCCCCGCGTTTCCGCCGCAAACGCGCACTGCGCTGGGCGTTCGACCGCTTCCAGTTCGACTGGCCGTTCGACCTGCTGCTCAACTCCACACCGCTGCGCTGGGCGGCCGAGCAGGTGTACTTCCACAAACGCGGCATCGGCGAGGACGAAATCGAGAACGCTGCGGCACGCTCGCGGGCGTCGGAGCATTACTGAGATCCAGCGGGCTAATCGGCGCAGGTTCGGCGCATACGCGCCTGCCTTGCAAGCCGTCGTGTCGGCGAAAGTCGGAACCCATTTTCACCTAGCTGTTGCTGTTGCCGTCGCTCTTAGCTCCCCCCGCCGCCCCGAACTCGCCACAGACAATCGTAGACCCGATAGGGCGGCGCACAGGATGTGCGCCGTGCGGGACCGGGCCAGGATGGCCCTTGTCCCGCATCCCTGCGCAGGCTGCGAACCTTAGTGGCTCTTGATTCGAAAACAAGGAAAGCGCCTTTCTTTGGTTACTTTCTTTGGCAAGACAAAGAAAGTGACCCGGCCGCTTGCGGACGGAAGCTGTTGATCTTCGCTGGTCGTCACGCGTAACCAACGGGCTTAGGCGAAGTTTGTCGCAGGTGCATTGGCGCGGTCGCGGCTCGCGCCGCTCCTACAGGAAGCTCCGGCAAGTTTCGTATCCGGCTGAAGGAGCGACGCGAGCCGCGCCCCGTCGGCTAGACCAAGCCCTCGAAAGCCGAAGCAAACCCAGCGCGGCATCGCCCGCACGCGCCTATGCCAGCTCGAACCGATCCCCATCCAGCATCGCCGGAAACCGCTCACGATGCGCAGCCAATTCGGCCGCCTGCAAAGTCGTAGTGACCACCACTTCCTCGTCGGCGCATTCACTGACCGGCTGGCCGAGGAAATCGATCACCGCGCTGTCGCCGGAATAATGCAGGCCGTTGCCGTCGTTGCCGACGCGGTTGAGCCCGGCGACGTAGCACAGGTTCTCGATCGCGCGCGCGCGCAGCAGGGTCTTCCACGGATACGCCCGCGCCGAGGGCCAGTTGGCCACGTACAGCAGCAAGTCGTAGTCCAGCGCGCCGGCGCGCTCGACATCGAAACGGTTGCGCGAGAACACCGGAAAACGCAGGTCGTAGCAGACCAGCGGACAGATCCGCCAGCCCTTCCACTCCACGCTCAGGCGCTCGCGCCCGGCGGCGTAGCGCTCGTGTTCCTTGGCGTAGCGGAACAGGTGGCGCTTGTCGTAGGTCTGCAGCGCGCCGTCGGGCGTGGCGAATAGCAGGCGGTTGAACACGCCCTCGTCGGTGCGCAGCTGCACGCTGCCGCAGACCGCGGCGTCGAGCCGGGCGGCCTGCTCGCGGATCCAGGCCACGGTCGGCCCGTCCATGGTCTCGGCGTTGCCGATGGCCTCGTTGCTGAAGCCGCTGGTGAAGGTCTCCGGCAGCAGCACCAGGTCGGTGATGCCCTGGGCCTGGCCGATCAGTTCGCCGTAGTAGTCGCGGTTGCCGGCGGGGTCGTGCCAGCGGGTGGCGCCTTGGATCAGGGTGATGCGCAGATCGTTCATGAGGGTCGGTCGGATATGCGTGCAGTGCGCATTATGACCCGCCGTCGCCGCCGCGGGACGCGGCCGGCGGCGCAAATGCGTTCGCCGCCGGGCTATTCGCAGAACCCGTAGTCATAAGCGAATGCCTGGCGCCAGGCCTCGGCCGCCGGGTAGGCCATGACCCGGTGCGCATCGCCGAAGCGGCGGTCGCGCTCGCGCAGCGCCGCGGCGATCTCGGAATGATCGACCGCCTCGATCAGCTCACCCTGGGTGAACACCAGCTCGCGCAGGCGCGCATAGGCCCAGGCCGGCGGCGAGCCGCGGCCGGGTCGCTCGCAGGCGTCGCCCTCGCCGATCAGCAGGCCGCCGCCGAAGGCCAGCGGCAAGTCCAGGCGCGCGTAGTGGCTGGTGAAGCCCATATCAGGATGCGTCCGCGGCGACACGCCATTGATTGCGGGCCCGCGCCCCAGCCTTGGCTTTCTCTCAGGCGGGCCGGGCAAGGCGTGATCCAGCATCAGCTCGTCCAGCCACAGGCGTTCGTCGACGCGGTAATGGGCGAGCACGCCGCGGTCGAGCGCGGTGCAATTACGGACCGGCTGCAGGCCGTGCGCGAATGGGTCGAACAGCTCGCCGCCGGCCCAGCAGATCAGCTCGCAGGACACGCCCTCGAACAAGAGCCGGTCGCTCATTTGCTGGGTCATGGCCGGATTCCTCGCACAGGACGAAAGAGCGAAACGAAAACGCCGCCGGAACCGGCGGCGTTTTCCTGGCTACGCGGATGCCGCGCCGCGATCAACCGACCTTGATGTCGAGCATCGGCACCGTCACCTTCGGCAGCAGTCGCTGGGTGAACATCTTGTCCTGGTAGTACTTGATCTTGTCGCACTTCACCGGGTGCGGGATGCCCTCGTACAGGAACACCTCGTTGTCGAAGCCCATCGCCTTGAGCTCCTGCGGCAGCATCAGCGCGCGGCGCTCTTCGGATTCGCTGCGCGAGATATCCTTGCCGCGGGTGACGTTGGTCTTGCGCACCGTGGTGTAGCCGAGCATCTCGGAGTAGTCGTTGGCGTCCTGCTGCTCGCGCGGGGCGTAGATGATCTGCAGCGCGTGGTTGGTGATGATGGTGCGCGAGACGTCCTTGCCGTAAGTGGCGTCGAGCTGCGACATGCTCTGGATGATCGGCAGCAGGCGGATGTTGTAGCCGGCCATGTACGACACCGCCGAGGCGATGATGTCGACCTTGCCGATGGAGGTGAACTCGTCCATCAGCAACAGGCACTGATGCTTGAGCTCCTTGTTGTTCTGCGGCAGCTCGCGGGTGTTGAGGTTGATGATCTGGCTGAAGAACAGGTTCACGATCAGCCGGCTCTCGGCCAGCTTGTTCGGCTGGATGCCGACGTAGATCGTCATCTTCTTCTTGCGCAGGTCGGTCAGCATGAAGTCGTCGGTCGCGGTGGCCGCGTCGAGCACCGGATTGATCCAGGGGTTCAGCGGTTCCTTGAACGTGCCCAGGATCGAGGCGAAGGTCTCATCGGCCTGCGACAGCATGTTGGCGAACGCCGACTTGGCGTTGGCGCTGAGGAACGGACGCTCCGACAGCCCCTTGAGGAAGGGCTTGAGCTCGCTCTTGCCGTCGCCGGAGGACAACCGGTACACCGCGCCGATGGTCGGCTGGGTGGCGAACGGGAAGCCGACCTTCTGCGCGTCGTCGTAGGCCTCGAACAGGTACAGGGTGAAGGCCATGAACGCGTTGCGCGCCTGGCTGATCCAGAACTTCTGGTCGTCCGAGCCGTCCGGATACAGCATCGCGGCGATGCTCATCAGGTCCGAGACGCGGAACGCCGGGTCGCTGGACACGTAGGTCAGCGGGTTCCAGCGATGGGTGCGGCGGTCTTCGGCGAACGGGTTGAACAGGTAGATCTCCTGCCCCTGCCCCGAGCGCCAGCCGCTGGTGAGGTCAAAGTTTTCCTGCTTGATGTCCAGCACCACCATCGAACCCTGATAGTTGAGCAGGTTCGGAATGACGATGCCCACGCCCTTGCCCGAGCGGGTCGGCGCGGCCAGGATCACGAACTGCTGGCCGCTGAGCTGGACCAGCTTGCCGTTGTACTTGCCGACCACGACCGAGGTCGGGGTCGACTTGAACATGTCCTTCTTGTCCAGGTCGCCGGCGGTGGCGAAACGCGCGTCGCCGTGCATGGACTGCTTCTTGGGCTTGAAGATCAGGTACAGCAGGCCCAGGTACAGCAGCGTCGGGAAGCCGAAGCCGAGCAGGCCGCCGGCCTTGATCCGGCCCGCGTAGGGCTTGACCTGCGGCAGATCGATCGACTTGATGTACTGAAGATAGGTGTTCCAGGCCACCGGCACGTCGAGCTTGAGCAACAGCACCGTCATGTAGCCGGACAGATACAAACCCGCGAACGCGGTCACCAGCAGCGCCACGATGGCGCCAATCGCCTTCCCTTTCACGTTTTACTTCCTGCTTGATCCCCGAACCCGCTGTCGGTCAGCGTCGCTTCCGGCCTGTCCGGAGCCCGGAACGCTCCGCCGGGCGCGATTGCGCCATCATATCCGGCGAAAGGCTGCCTTTCGACAACAATTCCCGCAGGATCTCGTCGTCGAGCCAGCGCTGGGCGGCGCTCAGCGTCAGTTCCTGACGCATCTTGAGCCCGTCGGACGACACCACCGCGTAGGCATAGACCTGGTGCTGGTCGAAATCCGCGTCGTGGGTCAGGGCGACGATCTGGAACTTGCCCTTGGTGCGGATGTGGTGCTGGAACTCGTTGGTCACGCTCATTCGGTCCTCCTGGGCCTGCTGCGCGCCGGCGGCGCGCTCAGTCGCGCTCGCGGGTCAGCGCGCGCGCCGCGGCCGACGGCTGCTGTCGCTGCTCGTCGCTGCGTTCGGGGTTGTTCCGGTCGCGCTCGCTTTCGCGCTGACGCTCGGTCTCGCGCTCGGTCTGGCGTTGCTGTTCGCGCAGGTCGCGCTCGCGCACCTGCTGCGCCATCTGTTCGCTGCTGCGCTGCAGCGATTGCTGCGCCGCCTGTTCGGTCTCGACGTAGCAGATGCGCCGCGCCGGCGAATCGGCCTCTTCGACCGCGAACGCGCGCTTGCCGTCCTGGCTGAAGGCCACGCTGTCCACGCGCTGGCGCTCGCGGGTGGCTTCCAGCAACAAGGCCCCGGCGAGGTTGTCGCGCTCGCCCGGGCTGAACTGGCGCGCGGCCTCGCTGCGGTCCAGGCACACCCGCACGTGGGCGAATTGCTCGTGCTGGGGATGGCTGGCGCTGCTGAGCAGGTTGCGCTGCTGCGCCCGACGCACCTCGTCGAGGGTTTGCGAGCCGGCTTCGGTGCCGACCTGCAGAGTCTGGTCCTGCGATTGCGAATTCATCGTCGTCTCCTTGCCGGAGCGGGTCCGGTCGCGTTCCTTGGCCGCCGTACCACCGCAGCCTACCCCGTGCGGCCGGCCCGGTCGAACCGGAACGCCGTGCGGGCAAGCGGCAGCGGCAGGCTCGATCTCCCTAGCGATCGAGCCTGCCGTGCCTGCCCCGCCCTCGCGGACGAAGCCGGGACTTCCCTGTCGCGAACCCCGCAGAGACTTCGATGCCGTCCCTGGCCTGCGGGGTTCCTCGATCGGCGCCGGTCCGCCGCCTCCACCGACGGCGCGGCGGCCGGTGCCGATCGAACTGCGGCGCCGCCGCGGCTTCCCTGCCGGCCGGCGCCTGCTTCCTGTACCCGCGGCGCGTCCTGCGCCGCGGTTGCCACCGACCTCAGCCCAAGCTCATGCGCGGGGGCTGTTGTTGCTGGTTCTGCTGCTGGCTCTGCTGCTGCGTGGCCTGCTGCGCCGGCGCGTCCTGGGCCAGGCGCTGGCTCGACTGCTCCACGCTCTGGCTCAGCGCCTGCTGGGTGTTGGCGAACACGCGGTGGTGGGCCGGATCGTTCAAGCCGCCCTGCACCGCGAACACGCCGGAGCCGTTGACGTTCTGCACGACGTGGTCGATGCGGTTCATGCCGCCGACCGCCGCTTCGTAGGTCAAGGTCGCGGCGGCGCGCTCGCGGTCCTGCGCATTGCGAAAACCGGCTTCGGGGCCGAGCCGTTCCAGGCCGGCCAAGGCCTGCCGGTACATGCCGTTGTTGGGGTGGCTCGGATCGGAGATCAGCGCGCGGTCGCCGCCTTCGCGGCGCGGCGCGGCTTCGCCGAGCGCCTTGAGCGTGTCGCGTCCGGCGATGCCGTCTTCGTGCAGGCCGTTCTCGCGCTGGAAGCGCGCCACCGCCTGGCGGCTGCGTTCGCCGAAGTCGCCGTCGGCGGCCAGCGCCCGGCCCTGGTCGTCGCGATAGCCCAGGCGGTTGAGGGTTTCCTGCAGCGCGCGCACGTCCTGTCCGCGCTCGCCCTGACGCAGCACGCCGTCGGCGCCGGCCGCGGCCGGCGCGGCGGCGGCGCTGCGGCCGCCGTGTTCGCGCTGGCTCCAGAACGTCTCCGGATTGACGTTGTTGCCCTGCGCGTCCTTCATTTGGTAGTGCACGTGCTGGGCGTATTGCGCTTCGCCGTTGGGGCCGCGCCCGCCCATGGTGCCGATCGGCGTGCCCGGCTCGACCCGCTGGCCGACCACCACCGATTGGCTCTGCGTGTGCAGCAGCTGGTGACGGTTGCCTTCGCCATCGACGATGGTGACGGTGCCGTAGCGGCCGCCGACGAATTCCACCGTGCCGGTGACCGGCGAGTGCAGGGTCGGATGGGTCAGGTTGACCCCGGCCTGGCCGCCGACGTAATTGAAATCCGAGCCGCCGTGCGGGCCGTTGCCGCGGTGCTCGCCGTAGTGGCCGGTGATGTGCGGCGAACGCCCCTGCTGCGGCGGCAGGATGGTGTTCATGACGTCTTGGTAGGACATGTCGGCTCCTGGAAATAAAATCGTTCGCGCCCGCGCGGGCGGTTACAGCGAATCGTCGCGCATGCGGTACAACGTCCAGCATTCGCCTTTGCGGAAGAAGAACGACAGCTGGTAGTCGGTGTCCGGCTTGGCCAGCATCACTTGCTTGTCGCCGTTGAGTTCGCTCTGGCTCAGCACCAGTCCCTCGGCCTGCTGCTTGGCGCGGCTGGCCATCAGCGGGAACTTGAGCGCGTCGCCGTCGAGCATCGCGGTCACCGGCTTGGGTTCCGGGTCGGCGTTCGCGTCGACGGTTTCGCTGCGCAGCGGGCGCTGGGTGAACGCGCGCTGCACTTCGATGTCGTCGGCGAACGCGGCCAGGAACGCATCGAAGTCCTGCGACGGGCACGCCGTGGCCGTCGCCGGCGTCGCCGCAGCGCTGGCGGGCGCCGCGCTGGTCGGCGCGTGCTGCTCGGCCGCCGCCGCGGCCGGCTGGCTGTTGGAAGCCAGGTCGCAGCCGCCCAGCGCCAACAACGCGCCCAGCAAACCGATGCGTACCCAACCCGTGTTTTGCGATTTCATGCCTGTCTCGTCCTCGTACTGACTACGTTCGTCCACTCTCGCAGCAAGCCTGTTGCGCTTCTGCGTACGGCCGCACCGTCCGCATCGGCCATCCCACGCCGGGCCGTCCCTGGCCCTTGCCTCCGCTGGCGCCGCCCGGCCTCCCCGCCCGGCGGCGATCCTTCGCTGCGCTGTCCCTGCGCTGGCCCTGCCCGGCCGCTTCCCCGGCCGCTCCTGTCCCTGCGCTGGCTGTGTCGGCTCCGCTTCCTGCGGCCATCCTTGGCGGCGCATCCTGCGCCGGCGTCGCGGCCGGACCCTTGGGCCGGACCGGGCGACGCTGTCGTCCCTGCTGTCGCGCGCGCCGCCTCCCCGCGGCGCGCGTCTTACCCATTCATCGCATCAGGCCGTCATCGTCTTGGCGGCGCGCTCGGGCGCCTGCGCGTTCGCCTGCTCCGGCACGTCCTCGCGCAGCTGCTGGCTGCTGCGTTCCAGCGGCACGCTCGCGGCCTGCGCCTTGTCGGCGTGGACGTGGCGCGCGGCCGGATCGCCGGGCTCGCCCTGCACCGCGAACAAGCCGGTGCCGCTGGCGTTGAGCACGACCTTGTCGATGTGGGTGAATCCGCTCGCGCGCGCCTCATAGGTCAGCGTGCCGGCGGCGCGCTCGAGTTCCTGGCGGCTGCCGAACGCGTTCGGACCGAGCTTCTCCAGCCCCGCCACGGCCTGCTTGTACATGCCGTTGTCGCGGTTGGCCGGATCCGACAGCAGCGCGCCGGCGGCGGCGTGTTCCGGCGGCGCCTTCTTCATCGCTTCCAACGTCTTCGGGCCGGCGATGCCGTCGGCGTCGAGGCCGTAGGCGCGCTGCGCCTGCTGCAGCGCGTGCTTGGTGGCCGGGCCGAAATCGCCGTCGGGCTTGAGCGGCTGGCCCTTGGCGTCGTGGAAGCCGAGCGCGTTCAAGCGCTCCTGCAGCGCCTTCACCGCCGGGCCGTCCTCGCCCTGCCTGAGCCGGCCGTCGGCCATCGCATCGGCCGGCTTGGCCGGCGCGGCGGGCTTGTGCTCGCCGGGCTTGTGCTCGGCCAGCTCCGGCGCGCCGCGGCTTTCGGCCAGGGCGATGCCGCGACGCATGGTCGGGCCGTTGAACACCTTGGCCAGTTGCTCGGCGTAATGCGGATCGGTGGCGTAGCCGGCCTTCTGCAAGGCGTTGGCTTCCTTCTTCAGATCGCCCAGCGTGCCTTCGTCGAACAGCCCCGCCTTGGCGTAGCGGCCGTTGTGCTGGAGGAACTTGACCCGGTCGGCCAGCGCTTCGTCGATCGAGCCGTAGACGCGGAAATCCTGGTCCTTCCAGACCTTCTTGCCGCCCTCGATTTCCCACACGTGGAAGGTCTTGCTCGGGCCATCCCAGCCCTTGCTGTCCTTGATGTTGAAGATGTTGTTGGTGCCGGCCAGCACCTTCTCGCCCCAACCGGTCTCAAGCGCCGCCTGGGCCAGGATCAGTTCGGCCGACATGCCGGTCTGCTTGGACACGCGCACCGCCGCCGGATACAGGTCGGCGATGAATTCTTCCTTCTTGCCCATGATCTAACTCCTTGTCTGCGCGCGCTCGGCGCGGCGCGATGGGTGGGATGAAACTCAGCGGCTCAAATCGGGCTTGAGCGCGGCGGTGAACGCGTTGCGTTGTTCGGGCGCGTCGAGCGCGGCGTACTGTCCGGCGACGACCACGCCGCCGTTGTCCCAACGCAGGTGGCTCGCGCCCTCTTCCACCCACGCCGAATACGCGCCCTTGGCGCCCGGCACCGCGATGTCGCCGCCGGCCTGCACCGCGCCGTCGGCGATGCCGAGCTTGACCACGCGCAGCAGCGTCTGCGACAGCGACTGTTCCGGCTGGGTGTCGGACTGCAGCAGCACGTACAGCGCATCGCCCTGGCGCAGGCAATGGGTGACGCGGCTTTGGTAGGTGTCGCTGGGCAGATCCAGCGCGCGCACCCAGATCGGCTTGCCCGAGGCCTGCGCGAGGTAGGCGACCGGACGCTGGTTCATGCCGTCTTCGTCGCTGGCCGCGCCGACCACGCACTGCTTGTTGTCGCCGATCGACTCGGACGCATAGGAAGAAAAACCCTGCGGGATTTCAGCGGTCATCGGTGCGGCCTGTGCGGGAGTGGAGGACGGCGACGGCGTAGAGGGGTCGGAACCGGCCGCGCGTTCGGCGCGCGCCACGGGGGACGATGGCGCGCTCGCCGGCTGCGCGCCGCAAGCGGCCAGCGCCGAGGCCAGCACGGCGGCGAGAATCGGGACAGCGTTGCGGTGAAGACTCATCGGCCGGTTCCAGACTTCGGTAGAAAAACCACGACAGCGTTGCGGATGGATCGGATCGCACAGCGGTGGATCGGGAGGGTGCGCCCGCCGGATACCGCCGACGGACGCGCCCTCCCCAACGCCTGCGCGCGCCGCGCCGGCGCGCGCGGATCGGTCAGGCGACGCGGCGCGCGTTTTGTTCCTGCTGCTGGTTCTGTTCCTGCGCGGGCTGCGGCTTGGGCGCGTCCTGCGCCAGCTGCGCGGTGGTCTGCTCGACCGAACGCGCCACCGCTTCCTGCCCGCCGACGTGCACGCGCAGGTGGCCCGGATCGTTGAGCCCGCCCTGCACCGCGAACAGACCGCTGCCGTCGGCATTGCGCACGACGTGATCGATCTTGTTCATGCCCGACACCGACGCGTCGTAGGTCAGCGCCGCGGCGGCGCGCTGCATTTCTTCCTGGTTGCGGAAGCCGCCGTTCGGGCCGAGCTTGCCCAGGCCTTCCATCGCCTGGTTGTACATGGCGTGGTTGCGGTCGGACGGATCGGCCATCGACGGCGCGCGCGACGGCTCGCGGGTCTGCTCGTCGCGGCTCTGCGCGGGCTGCTGGCCCTGGGTCTGACGCTGCTCGACCGCTTCGCGCAGCTTGCCCAGCGTGGTCGGGCCGGCGACGCCGTCGTCCTTGATGCCCTGGTCGCGCTGGAACTGGCGCAGCGCTTCCTCGCTGCGGCGGCCGAAGTGGCCGTCGGGATTGAGCTCGTTGCCCTGGCCGTCGCGATAGCCCAGTTGCTTGAGCTGTTCCTGCATGCGCTGCACCGCATCGCCGCGCTCGTTCAACTTGAGCACGCCGTCGGCCATCGGATCGCGGTTGGCGCGGCCCTGCGCCGGCAGGTTCACTTCGCCGCGGGCCAGGCCCTGCATCACTTCCGGCGTCAGCATGCCCTGCCACTGGGTCACCGCGGCGCGGCGCTCGGGCAGGTGGTTGTAGCCGCCGTTGATGTCGTGGGTCGCCGCGCGCACGTCGTCCTGATGACCGCGCGCGACCACGCGCCCCTGCCAGTACTGCACGGCGATGCTCGCCGCGTTCTCGCGGTTGGAGGCCAGGTCGGGGTTGTTGACCACGTCCATGCCGGTCTCGCGCGCCGCGCGCTCGTAGTTGTCGCGGCCGGTCAGTTGCACATAGCCGCGGCCGTGGAAGCGCCAGCCGTCGCCCTGCTCGGTGTTGCCGAGGTTTTCGCGGCCCCAGTTGCCGCCGTAGATGGCATTGGCGATGCCCTGCTGGCCGCCGCGCGCGATCGCGTCGGCTTCGGCGCGGGTGTCCATGCCGTTGCGGCCCGGGAACACTTCCAGCAGGCGTCCGCCGCTGTAGTTCAGGTTCTCGTGCATGCTGCGGAAATTGCCGGATTCGACCTGCATCTGGCCCATGAACGCGGCCAGCTCGCGCGGTTCGCGGATGCCGGACTCGTAGGCGCGCAGCAACAGGTAATCGCGATTGTTCAACTCAGACATGGTGGTTTCCTCCTTGATTCGAATGATGGGTTGCGTGCCGGTTACTGCTTGGCCGGCAAGCCGTGCTGGTCGATCTGCTCGTCGCGATCCCAGCTGCGGGTGAACTTGAACAGCGTGTTGTCTTCATTGCGCACGACGCTGGCGGGATCGCAGCTGCGCGCGGAATCGGCCTTGTCGGCGGCGCCGGCGGCGGTCAGCACGCCCTGCTCTTCCAGGCCGCGCTCGCCGGACACCGAATAGAAGATGTGCTTGCGGCCGCCGTCCTCGAACGAGTACGCATAGCCGCCGGTGTTGCCGGCGAAGCCGAGCTGGGTGCGCTTGAAGCGGCCCGCCGGCGCGGACTTGTCGGCCGGGAACGTGTAGTCGGGCTTGCCGGCTTCGCCCTGGGCGAAGTAGACGTAGCCGGACTGGTCGCTCACGCCCTTGGACGCGCACAGCGACAGCAGTTGCTGGCTGCCGGCGACCTTGCACGAAATCACGATGTCTTCGCCGGCGGCGCACAGCGAACGGCCGTCGGACGCCGCGGCGGGCGCCGGTTCGGCCGCCGGCGTGGCGGCGGTGGCCGCGGCCGCATCGGGCTGCGCGCTGGCCGGCGCCGGCTCGGCGGCGGGCTGGGCGTTCGCGGCGTCCGGCGCGGCCTGGTTCGTGCAGGCGGCCAGGGCCAACGTCAACGCAAGGCCCAACACATTCGCAGTTTTCATGGGATTTCCTGACAGGTTCATCGTGGGGAGCTTGGGCGGTCCAAGGCGACGCCGATCCGGTTTCGCGCACGATCGGCGCGCAGCCGCCCGATGCCGTCGCTGCGCGGTACGCGGCGGGCGAACGTGGCCGTTCGCGCGCACGCGTGCCGCAGCGGCGGCTCAGACGCTCTGGGTTCGGGTCTTGGGATCCTGGCTCGGCGCGTCGATCTGCGGCGCGTCGAGCTTGGCCTGGTAGGTCGACTGCTCCAGCGACTGGTTGGCCGCGTGTTGCTTGTCGACGTGGATGCGCTGATGGCCCAGATCGCTCAGCCCGCCCTGCACCGCGAACAGGCCTGCGCCGTTGGCGGTGGGGACGACATGGTCGATCTGCTTGAAGCCGCTGATCTTGGCTTCATAGGCCAGCGTGCCGGCCGTGCGCTCGAGCTCGTCGCGATTCTTGAACGCGTTCGGGCCGAGCTTTTCCAGGCCCTCCACCGCGCCCTTGTACAGGCCGTGGTCGGGATGGGCGGGATTGGACAGCAGCGGCGATTGCGCCGCCTGCTTGAGCGCGTCGAGCGTCTTGGGGCCGGCGACGCCGTCCTCCTTGAGCCCATGCGCGCGCTGGAAGTTGCGCAGCGATTCGCCGGTGCGATCGCCGTAGTCGCCATCGGCGCGCAGCGGCTGGCCCTGCGCGTCGCGGTAACCGAGCTTGTTGAGCGTTTCCTGCATGGTGCGCACGTCCGCGCCGCGCTCGCCGTGCTTGAGCAGGCCGTCGGCCATCGCGTTCGCGTTCGCCGCCGGACGCGCCGGCTGCGGCTCGTCGCCGCGCGACAAGGTCTTCGGATCGCGCGCCATGTATTGATTCAGGCCGTCGCGATTGCGGGTGATGTCGTGCAGGTAGTCGTAATTGCTGGTGCCGTTGGCGTCGCGGATGGCGCGACCGCCGGTCACCGCAGCCACGGCGCCGCCGTAGCCTGCGATATGGCGCGCCTTGAGAAAACCGGCGACCAATTCGGGCTTGGAGTCTTCGTCGAGCGCGCCGCTCTTGAGCGCCTGGCGATACGCCTGGTCGCTGTTGGTCTTGAAGGCTTTGTCCTGCAGCTCGGCCGAGCCCTTGTACTGGTCCAGGCTCAGGCCTTGGTTCCAGTTGGACTTGTCTTCGAGGAAGCGGGTCATGCCGCCGGCGCTCGCCCACTTCCATTCCGCGCCGCGCACGGTGGCAGGGTCGAAGCCGTCGCGTTTCATCGCGGCGTCGAGCTTGTTCTTGTCGACATAGCCGGCGTCGGCGAGCCAACCGGCTCCCGCCTGGTAGCGACCGACGTAACCTTGCTTGTTGGTGATGGCCAGATCACCGCCGTTGCTCTCGGTCAGAACCGTTGAAGCAACCAATCGCCGGGTCATCGCGTCGTCCAAGTTCGCGATCGTACCCTGGTGGTACTCGTGGGCAGTGGCCGCTGCCTTCTCACGTCTATCAGCCATTACGCTGTTCCTATATGGATAGACTGGATGATTAAGTTGTGTGTGGTCCTTATCGGGACCGGTACCGCGAGCCTCCGTCGGAGGCTTCAGAGCTCCTTGCAACGCATCGACGCGATCTTCTGCGCCGGCTTGGTGAGGGTGAACTGATAGGTAGTGGTGCCGGGGCCTTGATTGCCGCCGTCATCTACATAGCCCTCAGCATACACGATTTTCGTGTCTGTCAAACGCAGTTCGAAAAATTGATTGGCCTGGGTGTTCTCGGCCGTGGTGCCGAAGTCCAGCTCGCACTGCCCGGCGATGGGCCGGACCGAGACGCCCGCGCCGAACTGGCGCTGCAGCACGTCCTGGTAGTTCTCGCTGGCGTAGAACTTGAGCAGCACCAGCGAATGCACGCGCTCGCCATCCCCGTTCAGCGTCGCCCCGACCTCGCCTTCGTTGGCCTGGCGGGTGCCCGCCTGCGCGCCGAGCTTGCCGTCGGGAACCTCGACCATGCCGAAGCCGCTCAACAGCAGCGTACCGGAGCGATAGCGCGCGTCTTCGGGCGATGTCGAATCGGGATTGTCCTGCGGCGCCGGATCGCGCCATTGCACGCCGGCGACGCGTTCGAACGCCGACCACGCCGCGCCGCCATCGGCGGCCAATACATCCAGCAGACCTTGCAGCGGACTCATCTCCTGCTTTCCTTGCTCAGCATGCGCCGCCGCAGCGGCCGCCGGAGCCGCCGGCGCGGCGGCCGACGACGTCTGGGCGGACGACGGGGCCGAAGCAGGCTTACAGCCTACCATCAGGGCCACGGCGAGCATCAATGCGCATTGGGGCGAAAACTTCATGCGGGCCTCGCCGGCATCCGGCGCGAGAGGTGCAGCCGTTTTATCACACCGAGGCGACCGACGATGCGACGGCGCGGCCGTCGCGCGCGCAAACCGCGCATGCGCGCAACGCAGCGGTCTTCGAGGGAACCGCCGATTCAATCGTTGCGCCAGCGCTCCACGCAATCCGACTGACCGGGCTCGCACATCGGCGAGCCGGTGGCCTTGCACTTCGCCATCGCCTCGTTCCCCGCGCGCTCGATGTCCACGCCCTTGCCGGTGTAGATCGCCAGCTTGCTGCCGCTGCTGTCGGTCGCACCGAACATGGTCACCGCGCACTCGTTGACGAAGGTCAACACGACCTTGCAGTCGACGCCGCCGTTTTCCTTGCAGCTCTTCAACGCCGAGCGCTTGGCCTGGCGTTCGTTACGGAACAGATCCTTCGGATCGCTGACCCCGAGCTTCAACGACTGCTCATCGAGCGCGAACGCGCCGTAGCCGTCGTAGACCGTCGCCGAAGAGCCGCCGCCTCCAGCGCTGCCCCAGTTCTGATAGTTCGACCCGGGGATGCACTCGGCCTGGCCGCCCGCGCCGATGGGGTTGGTGATCATGCCGGCCGGGCAAGCGTAGGCGGAGTTGGCGAAGAAACCGCCTGCGAGGGCAAGCACGGACAGGGCGGCGTGGAATCGGGGCGAGTTGCGCATGGGGCACTCCGTGCAGGTGAAGCGAATCCGGTCAAGGGCATTGGCGCGCTCCGACGCCGGCTTGGGTGCTGCAGGTCGGGCGATATTAATGAATCCATATCGACCACAGAAACGTAGATCGGCGAATCGATCCAAATCAATGCGTAAACACGGTGTATCTGATACGCCAGGGCCAAAGCACGTACCCGGCAACGGCGCAGCGAAAGCGTACTAGATCGGCGCAACAACCTGCCTGCGCCTCAATGGGTCAGCTCGCCGTAGCTGCATTCAGCCGAGACCAGCTTGCACTTATCGGACTTCTTTCCGCAAAGCGCCAATGCATCCCTGACGGCGTCATCTTTTCCAGCCGCGCTGGCAGCTATCGCCTCGCCCGAGTCCGCCCCACGATCGGGCCCCCAAGCAACTGCAGCGCACTGATCATAAAAGGCAAAGAACGCTTTGCAGTCCACGCCCCCCTTACTCTCGCAATGCATCGACGCTGCTTTCTCGGCCTTACGCTTACTCGACTCACCCAACGCCACACCCAGCTTTCCCGCAATTGAATCGGAGGCGAAAGCACCCCAACGCCGGGCGTAATGAGGGCCGGAGGAACCCGTGCCACCCCAGCTTTGATGGTTCTCGCCAGGAACGCACTGCGGCTGCCCACCCGCGCCAATGGGATTGATGACCATCCCCTGGGGGCAGGCGTCGGCCAATACGTTGCCGGAAAACAAGGCGAACAGCAGGGCGAAAAATGGAAGGCTGACCGAAAGCGTGATCTTCATGCAACAGCTCCCTAGCCAATGGATGTCAAGCACACTGCCACCTGCATCGGCGTACTTTCCGAGTGTAGAACCAAGACAGCCCCCTCAGAGAGCCGCCCAATCGAGCATTCAACTCGACACACGCTGGCACCGAAAAGCTTCAAGAAAACAGCCCCGTTCCCACGCAAAGAACACATGAGCTACAAACGAATTCGGCGCCCAATGGGCGCCGAATCGATACCAGCCTGTTGCAAAACAACACTAGTTAGTGCGCTCAGCGTAGCTGCACTCAGCGAAATAGATCTTGCACTCCTGGGAGTCTTTCGAGCACTCCTTGAGCGCCAGCGTCTGCGCTTCCTGTACATGAGCAGCGGTCGCCGAAACCATATTTCCAACGCCAGCGCTGTTCGGCCCCCAAGCCAATGCCGCACATTGATCGTAGTACGCGATCAACGGCTTGCATTGGGCGCCGCCTTTACTCCGGCAGTGGGCAAGCGCCTCCTTCTCAGCCTTTCGCTTACTCGACAAGCCAGTAGCAACGCCAACCTTCGACGTGGCCGCGTCGGTAGCGAACGCCCCCCAACGCCGGGCCCAATGAGGCTCGGAGGAGGACCCGCTTCCACCCCAATTCTGGTGATTTACCCCAGGCACGCACTGGGGCTGGCCGCCTGCACCTGTGGGATTGGTAATCGTTCCTTCGGGACAAGCATCAGCGGCTGCAACGCCACTGCCACTTACAAAGAGCGCCAGGGTAGCTAATAGAAAATTCAAGGATTTCATTGAACGCGCCCTCGCAGGTCTTTTCAGTCCACATCAATTACGACGGAGAATGCCTACCGGTACTGGCGTTTTCTCGGGCGACGCGATTCTCCACATTCGCCTGCGGCGGCGGCTGATACCCCGGCGAACCCGGACGATACGTATTAGCCGCGGCATTCGCGCCACCACCACCACCCGCACCCGCAGCACCCGGGAAGTTGTTGGTGCCGTAGTACGAACCCATCAACATGCCCGCCATCGGCGGCGCGATAACACTGCAGGGCAAATTCGCCCCCCAAGACTACAACCCAGCGCTTACGCACAAGAAATGAGCCCTACTTTGCCCAAAAGAAATTTGGCGCCCCTAGGGCGCCAAACTTCAAAGCCAAACCATGAACATTGCGAAGTATCAGCAAACTAATTGACCTGCTCTGGATAACTGCAGCCAGAGTAAAAAATCTTGCAGGACGCAACACCATTCTTCTTGCAATCTTCCATAGCGTACGTCGAAGCCTCGGCCTCTTTCGCGGCGCTGGCAGATGTAAATACGTACTCACCGGCCGACGTCGGGCCAGTTGCCGAAGCTACACACTGGTTGAAGTACTCGATGTTGCTAACGCATGCAGTCCCACCTTTGGATTTGCACTGCGCCAACGCGGTATTAAACGCTTTCCGCTTGCTCTTTTCTTCGCTTGAGACGCCGACGGCACCCGTCGCCGGGTCATAAACAACGGCGCCAAACCGCTTGGCCCACTTAACACTCGGGGCAGACGGAGAGGATCCATTACCCCAGGTCTGGTAATTCGAACCAGGCACGCACTGCGGCTGGCCTCCCGCACCAATCGGGTTGGTAATCATGCCCTGCGGGCAGGACTCGCCGGCTTGGGCGCCTACAGGCAGTGCCGTGAGAACCAGCAACGACAAAGTACTGGCCGTCAGGAGAAGTAAGCTTTTCATACTTGCGCCCTCATAGGCTTTTGATACCAAACCCAGTCAAGACTCACTCGCTAATGCGGAGCTGCTTGGCCACCACGGGTCGTCGCATCTCTCGTCGCCGCTTCCCTCACGGGTGCCTGCGGCGGCGGCACATAACCAGGCGAGCCAGGGCGATAACTATTGGCCGCACCGCCACCACCACCACCACCACCAGCGCCACTCGAAGGCTGGAAGTTGTTATTACCGTAGTACGAACCCATCACGCCGTTGAAGAACATGCCCGCCATCGGCGGCGCGGTGATGATCAAGGCCGACAGGATCATGCCCAGACCGCCCTGCTGCAGAGCCATGTTCATCAAGCTTTCCGAACCCAAACCGAACTTATTGCTGACCCAGAACGCCGTGCCGACCGCCAAGGTCATGTCGATGGCGATCGTCGTCATCGTGATCAGCACCGACATCGTCATCAATGTGGCTATGCCGTAGAACAACCATTTTTGGAACAAGGCCTTGGTCTGGTCGAACAGCAGGCACAGGATGAAGAATGGACCGGTGCCGATGAACAGAGCCATAGCGATCTTGTTCAACATCATCGCGATCATGGACATGATCACAGGAGCACCGAGACCGACGCCAAGCATCGACATCGTCTTCTCCTTGGTCTCGTTCGTCATCAGGCTGTCGCCGACGTTGATCGAGTCCATCATCTCCAGGCCGACGGACATGACGCCGAGGATCTTGTCCATGTCTTCGTACGGACCGTCGCCCTCCTGATTGGAGACGGCCCCGCGGACCACGGTGGTCAGTCCGTCGGTCAGCGCCTTGTAGCTCTTCGCGCCTGTACCGGCCACCGACACTGCGATACCGACGATCAGCACCGTCTTCAGCGAGTTCACCACCAGCGCCATCATCGGTTCGCGCGACTGGCCGGTGGCGATGCGGAAGCCCTGGACGATGATCCACAAGGTGACCACGGTCATGGCGATGGCGCCGATGATCTTGCCGACGCGGTCGAGCAGGTTGTTCTGGAACTTGAGGATCATGAAGTCCAGGTGATCCTTGATCAGGGCGAAGAACGCCATCGCCGGCAGATCGGCCGCCTGCATATGCATCCAGTCCAGCAAGGAACCGGCCCCAAACGACACCATGTGAATATCCATACGCCTTCCGTCTCCGCCGGCCCGGGCATCTCCGCCCGGCCGCTATTGGTCCATTATTTCTGTCGCCCGCCGCGCTGCGAGCGCGGCCGACTTATTACAGGTCGCGCGAGCGGGCGACTTGCAGGCCGCCCTTCAACAGCGCGCCCTGGACGACCGACGAGCCGATGTTGCCCAGGATGTCGTCCTTGTCCTTCTTGTTCTTCAGCGCCTTCTCGGCCTGCGCGATCATGTCGTCGTTCAGGGTCTCGAGCACGGCGGTGTAGGCGTCGAGCAGGTACTTGCCGTTCTGGAAGTCGGCATCCATCTGCGCCGAGAGCTGGTTGGCCTGGTTGGTGTTCTTGACCACCTTGCCGTTGCCCTTGTCCGCGCTGATGCCCGAGCTGTCGTTGACCAGCTTCTGCACTTCCTTGTCGCGCTCTTCGACCTTCTTGAGCATATCGACCATCACGTTGAAGCGCAGATTGCGGATCTGGACGATGCGCTGGCAGATCTTGTACTGCTCGGTGGCGACGCCGCTCTTGCCCATCTGGCACAGCGTGTCCATGTCCTGGTTCGGGTCGCGCTTCTTCAGCTCTTGCATGTTGCTCTCGCGAAAGCCGGCGGCCGTCTTGAGATTGAAGTTGCCGACGTTCATCGAGTTGTAGGTATCGGTCAGCGTGCTGACCTGCTTCTTGAGCTCGGTCAGCTGCTGGATCAGCTTGGCCTTCTGCAGCTCCAGCTGGACCTTGTTCAACACCTGGGTGATTTCCGAGGCGAGGAAGGCATGCGCCGGAACCGGCGTCATCGCGGCGATGCCGACGGCCACCGACAGCGCCAGGCTCAGGACCGAAGCGGAAAAACGGGAAGAAGATTCGTGGTTCATGGTCGTTAGTCCTTTAAAGATTTGGATGAAGACGATCAGGAAAGTCCGAAAGCACTTACATGTCGCGCGACCTGGCTACCTTTAGCCCCGCGGACAACATCGCACCCTGTGCGATCTGACCAATGGCGTCCTTGCCGGTCTTCTTGTTAACCAATGCCTTGCTCGCCAACAAAGCCATCTCGCCGTCGATCGCTTCGAGCATCGACTCGTAGGCCTTCATCAGCGCAACGTTGTTCTGCATGTCGGTCTGCATCTGCGCGCGGATCTGCGCGATCTTGGCCGTGTTCTTTTCCAGCCGGCCGATGTTTTCCGCCGGGATGCTCTTGGAGTCCTTCTCGATGGCGCGGATCTCGCCGTCGCGCTTGTCCATGTCCTTGAACATCTTGACCATCGCGTTGTAGCGGCGATTGCGGATCTCCACTCCCTTGCGGCAGTACTTGAGCTGGTCTTCGGCGACGCTGCTCTTGCCCTTCACGCACATGCCGTCCATGCCGTAGGACAGGTCGCGCTCCTTGAGTTCGGCGATCTTGACCCGCTCGGTGCTGGTCAGATTCAGGCCGAAGTTGCCGATGTTCAACGACTCCAGGCGATTCTTCTCCTGGGTCAGCTGCTGCTCCATCTGGCGGATCTTGTTGATCTCGCTGGTGACGTTCTTGAGCAGCGTCGCCTGGTTGGCCCACTGGGTGCCTTCGGTGGCGCAGATGCCGACCGGATAGCCATAGACCAGATAACAAAACTGCGCCTGCGCCGGCCGCGGCAACAACAATGCGCCCGCGCCGAGCAGCAGCGCGAACAGCATGGGTGCGACGGAAGATTTGAGGTGCATCGGTCGATTCTCCTTTGGCTTCCGCCCCTTCTCCCCGGGGCGGATGACGTTACAACGCTCGCTGGTCCGTGCTGCCTTGAAACAGTTACCAATTCAAACCGGGATCACCCCCGCGAGGCGCGCCCTTCCGCGACCGCCTTGCCCTTGCCCGAGCCCTTGCGGTTGGCGTAGAAATCGGCCAGCCACTGGTCCGGGGTCAGGTCGTCCGGGCTCTTGCCGATCTTTTCGGCCGCCTCGCGCAGGACGCGGTGCATGATTTCGATGTTGTCGGTCGACGCCGAGATGACCGCCAGGGCGTCGTCCATGCCGCGCAGGTTGAGCTGGCACACCGTCGCCGCGTGGCCCTGCTTGACCAGGAAGCAGCGCGAACGCTCGTCCAGGCTCTTGACCACTTCGTACTCCGCGTCCGTCAGCTTGAGGCCTTCGATGTAGTCCTCGCGGCTGGCGTTCGGGTTCGGCAGCAGGATCAGCGTCGCGGTCTGTTCGATCAGCGAAGCGGAGATGTCGCTGGCCAGCGCATCTTCCGGGCTCTGCGTGGCGAAAATGCCCAGGCCGTTCTGCTTACGGATGGTCTTTTGCTTGTTCTTGGCGAATTCCTTGAGCGCCCCGCCGCCGTCCAGGATCTTCCAGAACTCGTCCATGACGTAGATTAGCGGGCGGCCGTCGATCAATTGCTCCAGACGGTGCAGCAAATAGTTGATGACCGGGACGCGCACCTCGATGTTGTCGATGACATCGGTGTAGTCGAACCCGATGATGTTCGCCTTCTCCAGGTTGATCGTGTCCACCGGATTGTCGAACACCCAGCCCAGCGAGTTGCCGGCGGTCCACTTGCGCAGGCGCGCATAGAGGCCGTCGTCGCCCATGTTGGGCAGGCTCTTTTGGAAGTTGGTCATGCTGCGCAGGTGCATCGGCGTGTCGAGGATGTTCTCGACCGCGCGGAAGATGTCTTCGTCTTCGCGCGCCGAATACTGCGGCTTGTTGGCCAGCACCTTGATCAGGTCGGCGAGGAACTGGACGTTGGTCTCGTTGTTCTCGCACTGGAACGGGTTGAAGCCGGTCGGCTGGCCGTTGTCCAGCGCCAGGTAGTTGCCGCCGCAGGCGCGCACGAAGATCTCGGCGCCGCGATCCTTGTCGAAGAAGAAGATCGTCGGGGTCGGCTTGAGCTTCTGCACCTGGCTGAGCAGGAAGTTGATCAACGCGGTCTTACCGGTACCGGACTTGCCGATCACCATGGTGTTGGCGATCGCCTTCTCGCCCAGCGAATTTTCGGCCGGATGGGTGGCGTGGAAATTGAAGTAGTACGGCTGGCCGTTGGTGGTCTGCAGCGTGGTCACGCTGTCGCCCCACGGGTTGTTGTGCTGCTTGCCGGTGGCGAAGTTGTGCAGCGGCGACAGGCCGAGGAAGTTCAGCGAGCTGACGTTGGCCATGCGCGTGCGGTACTTCCAGTTGCCCGGGAACTGCGCATAGAAGGACGCGGCGATCGCCATGTCCTCCTTGGCCGAGACGAAGCCGGCGTTGGACAGCTCGGCGCGCGCGGCGGCGACCTGGGCGGCCAGCTTTTCCTGGCTGTCGGCGTAGATGGCGAAGGTGAAGTGGTACTCGCCGAGCACGAAGTTGCCCGAGGCGAGCTGGTCCATCGCGTAGTCGAGCTCGACGATCTGGCTGACCGCCTTGTCGCCGGAGGACACCATCATGCCCTTGGTGCGGTCGAGCACCTTGAGCGCGTCCTGGCGTCCCATCGGGCTGAAGGAATGGGTGATGACGTATTCGAAGTTGAGGTACTTCAAACCGTTGAGGATGCCGGGATAAGTGCCCTCGGCATATTCCTTGACGTTCAAGATCGCGCCGAAATGGTTCACCCCGGTCGGCGTGGTCACCACGTAGTCGCCGCTCTTGGCCGAGAAGGTAAGACGGCTCACCGGCAGGTAGTTGTAGACCGGCGCGTTGAGCACCGGCACCGGCTCTTCCAGGCGGTTGAGCAGGTAACCGAAGAATTCCAGGGTTTCGGAAAAGACGATGCCGTTCTTGGCCTCGTACATGCCCAGGCGATAAGGCGCGTAGTCCTTGATCACCGCCTCGACGTTGCCGGCCAGTTCGATGACCTTGGCCACGGCCTGGTCCTGCTGTTCCTGCAGCACCTGCGCGTTGGCCGACTTTTCCACGAAACGTTTGCTGCCGGCCACCGGCCGGTACAGCATGGTCACGTACAGTTCGTTCTGCATCAGCTTCTGCGCCGACAGCGAGGCGTAGTAGCCGTCCGACAGATCCTGGTTGAAGACCTGCTGGAACTTGCTGTCGGTGCTGATGCGGCCGCGGCGGCGCACGTCGTGCACCCAGAACGCGACGTTGGTGAAGTCCGGCGCGCGCAGGGTCTGCAGCAGCCGGTTGAAGGTGTTGTGGCGGTGCTCGAGCTCCCATTCTTCGCGGCCCACGAACGGCAGGCCGCCCAGGCGCCAAACCAGCAGGAAATCGCCGCCGGTGGTCTTGATCACGGTGGGCGCCACGTGCGTGGACAGCGGAATGAATTCGCTGATGGGAGTATCGGGCGTGAACATGAAGAGGCTGGCGCTTCCGTGAAGTGGGAACGATCGGGGCATCGCGACCGGCCTGGGACTTAGGGTTCCCGGACCGGGTGCAGCCGCCGTGCGCCAGGCGCACGACGGCTGCGTTCAACATCAAGGCTTCTTGTCGCCCGGACTGCGATACGAATTGGGCGTAAACACCCACATGCCCTGGTGCTGCTGCAGGTTCCTCATCCTGAGCCGGAACTGCGTGCGCAGTCCGAGCAGGCGGAAGATCATCTCGTCGCGACGCGCCATCTGGCGCATGATCACGATGACGATGGGCAGCGTCACGATGCAGAACATGTCGACGTAGAACGTAAGGAGCAGGCAAGCGCCTGCTCCGAACGTGAAGGGCACGTACGGCACCCCGAGGAACATCGCCGGGCGAGTACAGCCCCGGAACAGCACGTTCTTATGCATAGTTCTGCAGAACGGCCATCACCATGCCGGTGGTGTCGACGCCGACCTTGTCGCCGATCAGCATCTTGGCCAGCTGGCCGGCGGCGCCGATCAGGAAGCCGCCGATCAGGACCGGGGCGACCTCGGACAGGCGCTTGTGGGCGAACGCGATGCCGTAGCCCGCGAAGATCACCGCGATCGTCACGATGGCGATCGACGCGATGTTCAGCAGCGAGTTGAGGTTGTTCATGAAGCCGGAGACGCTCTTCTTGGCTTCGGCGGCGGTCTGAGCGAAGCCGACTTCCGGCAGCATCAGCAGGACGGCGAAGACCGCGGCCATCAGGAACGCGGACACGAAGTTCTTGACGTAGATGTTGGAGTTCATGAGATATCCCTTCTGTTCGTTGTGGGCGAAATCGAGCTTGGAACGTAGGTAACGCGGTCGGTGGAGAAATGCGGTTCTAGTTCGTGTGGAGCTGACTGCTGGTTGAGGCGAAACGTACTGGCTTGATGCGAAAAAGTGGCTGAGACTCTGGCGAAAAGGTGCTGCGAAAGCGCGAGGTCGGGCTAGGGCCGGCGACGACGCTAAAAAACGAAGGCCTGGTCGCCCTGCGAAGGCGGCTTGGCCGGCGGCGCCCGCCCGGCGGCCGCGGCCGGGGCGTGCACCATGGAAACATTGACCGGCGCCTGCGGCAGCGCCGCGGCCAGATTCGCCGCGGCCGGCATCGGCTGGGCGGCGGACAGGACGCGGGCCGGCATCGGCGCGGCGATCGCGGCGGCCGACAGCGCTGCCTGGGTGGCGGCGGTATCGGGTTCGCGCGCAGTGAGCGGTTCGGCGCGGGCGACCGTGCTGCGACGGCCCGGCGCGTAGGCGGCCGGGGCCGCGGCGGCTGCGCCGCCGGCCTTGGGATTGTCGATCACGGCGATCGCGCCCATCTCGGTCGCGCCGGCCTGGCCCTTGCGCATCGAGGCGTAGATCTTCTGCACGTAGCCGTGGCGGAAACCGGTGACGAAGTTGCCGGAGTAGTAACAGCTGAAGGACTTGCCCCAGTCCTGAGAGCGCTGGTAGCACTCGGCCAGGATGCGCGAGCCGGCCTGCAGGTTCGGGCAGACGTCGAAGGCTTTTTCGTAGGAATCCAGGCCGTACTTGCCGAGGTTGTAGCGATTGACCTGGGCGACGCCAATGGAGAAGTTGTAGCCGCGCCGCTCGAGCATGCGCACGGTCGCGACCGCCTCGGGCAAGGTCTTGGGCTGGCGCACGAGGCGTCCGCCGACCACGCCGATGGCGTAAGGGTTGAACGACGATTCCACGCGCACGACGTGATGCATCACTTCGTGCGGAACCGCCAAGCCCGTGCAATTTGTAAGTTCGATCCCGGGCAACATTCCCTAGCTCCCCCCGTCCGCCAACCTTGGCGTCACTCCCCGTCCATTATAAGGATGGATAGCGCCCAGGCTGCGAACCCAGGCCGCCAACGTTATCATTCACATTCCAGCCAGCTTTGTCAACGACACCCGGTTCGACGGCCGTCTCAGTTCGCCGCCAGCTGCCGTTCCGGGCTGAAGTCGATGCCGGTGATGAAGCGCTGCCCTGCGTGGGCCTTGATGTGGACGACGATGTCGATCGTCAGCATCAACAGGCGCTTGATCACCGCGAACTCCAGACCCGACCCCTCGGCCGACGCCTTCACCATCAGCGAGAGCTGATCCCAGGTTTGCGCCGTGCTGCCAGCATGACAGCTGGTGATGGAACCTGGATGACCGGACGCGCAGTTACGGATGAAGTAGAACGATTCGTCGCCGCGCAACTCGGCCAGGATAATGCGGTCGGGCTTCATGCGCAGGCAGGCTTCCATACAACTCTTCGCCGTCACGTTGCTCGTGCTTTGTCCACCTTTCGAGTAGAGCAAGTGCACGACATTGGGCTGAGTGATGAACAGCTCGCGCGCGTCTTCGATGGTGACCAGGCGTTCGTAGTCGGGAATGTGACCGACCAGCGATTTCATGAAGGTGGTCTTGCCGCTGCCGGTGGCGCCGGCGACGACGATGTTCTTCTTGTACTGCACCGCTTTCTTGAAGAACTCGGCGTAGTTGCGCTGGGCGCGGATCTCCAGCAGTTCCTTGTCGTGGTCGGTGATGCTCGCCCCCGACTCCAGGATCTGCTCGAAGAAGCCGTCATCCTGATACTGCTGCAAGGTCTTGCTGTGCTTGGACGGCAGGCGGATGGTGATGGACACCTTGCCCGCGTCAATGGCCGGCGGAATCACGAACTGCGCGCGCTGCCCGGTCGGGAAGGTCAACGAGACCACCGGGTCGGCATCGGTGATGCGCTGACCGGTGTTGCTCTCGTTGACCACCGCGGTGCAGAACTGCCGCGCGCGCTCGAACGTCAGGCTCGGGACATCGATGCGCTGCCAACCGCTGCGGGTTTCCAGGTACAGCTCGCCCGGGCGGTTGATGCAGATTTCCGTAACGTCCGGGGAGCTCATGTACTCCAGGATGCCGAGCACCTGGTACTGATAGTCCAGGAAGTCGTTGGAAACCTGCGCGATGGGTGAATTATCCGAATCCATTGCCTGTGACTGTTCTGCCGGTTGCGACGCTGCGGATCAACGCAGGACCGAGGAGAAGTCCACGTCCTTGGCGACGTAGATGTTCACGATCGTGCCCTGGTTGACGGTGATGGTCGCCGGGCGGCTCACGCTCTTCTCCAACGCCTGGTTGGCCAGCCGCTCCATCGCCTTGGCCGTGTTGCTCTCGTACGGCTCTGTGATGGTGGTGCCGCCCTGGGTGACGGTGGTGCTTTCCGGGCCGTTCTTCGCCGCCGCGTACTTGAACGCGTCGCTGATCAGGCTGATCAGCAGCGCCGAGGCGATGCGGCTGCCCCAGTGCGCGTCGTACTGGCCGGGAATGCCGGCGCCGCCGAGGTTGTCCACGCCCGGGCTGGCCATGTTCACGTCCAGACCGGTCGGGGTGGTGATGCGGTCCCACACAACGGCCACGCGCTTGATGTCGGTGTTGTTGTTCTGGTAACGACCGGACACCTTGGAACCCTTCGGCAGCAGCAGGCGGCGGCCGTTGACCGAATAGATCGGCTCGGTCACCACGCAGGAGCTGAAGCCCGGCACGTCGGTGACGATGCGGGTTTCCATCACGCAGCGGATGTAGGTGCCGCGCAACAGCAGCGTGTCGGGGTTGTACAGCGGCTGGGCCGAGGTGACCTGCTCGCGCTCGACCTTGGTCGGAGCCTGGCCGCCGCCCTGCTGCTGAGCGATCAGCGACTGCAGATAGGCCTGGTCGCCGGCAGGAATCTCGCTGCCGCCTTCCCCGCCGCTGGCGGCGCTGCCGCCTTCGCCGGACATGCGGCGTTCCAGCAGGCTCGGACCGCGCTCGCGCGGTTCGCCCATCGCTTCATCGCCGCGCGGACGATCGTCCTGCGCCGGCGGCGGCGCCATGGCGATCGGCTCCACCGGCACCGGCTGCGGCGGCAACGGCGGCAGCGGCGGCGGCTGGGTGGTGACCGGCGCGTCGGGCACGCTGATGACTTCTTCGTCGACCTTCGGCGGCTTCTGCTCGCTGGTGGTGGCGCTCTTGAGCAGGAAGAACGCGGCGATCAGCAGCAACAGCACGATGCCGCCGAGGAACAGCAGCGCCTTGCGGTTCATGCGCTGGACGTCGGCGGTCTTGAGCGTGGGCGCGTTGGCGTCCAGGTCCGGCGCCGCGGCGCCGCCCTGCTGCTGGCCGTAATAGGGGTTGGCGCCGGCGTAGCCGTAGCTGCCGCCATCCTGCGGAGTGCCGTTGTCGGGCTGGCCCGGCTGATTGGGAGGCATGTTCTGGCTCATTTCTGCTTCTTCCTGCGCAGACCGACGACGTTGTTGCCGTGACGGATGATCAAGTAGGGATACGTGCCGTGCACGATGATGGTGTTGCCCTCGACCGTGGTGTTGACCACGAAGTCTTCGCTGCCTTCACGCTCGCGGCCGAACACCGCGGGGAAGTTGCCGGTGGGCAGATCCTTCAGCGCGTTGATCTTGATATAGGTGAACTGACCGTCGTCGTAGACGTTGGTCGGCACCAGCCAGGACTGCTTCTTGCGACTGGAGAACTGGTAGTCGAAGTTGTACAGCCGGTTCTTGTCGAGCGTGGTGTTGAGCTCGGCGGAGGCCTGCTCGCTGCTTTCCTTGGCCGCGGAGAACTCGGTGCCGTTGGGGTACACGAACTTGATCTTGTACTGCACGCCGGCCTGCTTGGCCTGCTCCAGCACGCGCCAGTCGGTCGCCACCACCTTCAGTTCCAGGATGTACGAGTGCGTCGTCGTCCGGATCATCATGTTGGTGTCGACGTCGACGTTCTTCGGCTTGAGATAGAAGATGTTGTCGCGCCGGCTGAGGTCCCAGCCGCTGCTGAAGCCGGTGCTGTAGTCGAGGATGTTCTCGCTCGGGCTCAGCTCGATCTGGGTGGTGATGCCCAGGCCGGTACGCACCTGATAGATGCGGTTGGCTTCGTATTCGTATTCCTGCACCACCTGCGCCGAAGCAGGCAGGGCCAGACCGGAGACCGCCAGCAGCAACAGGGCGGTCAGGCTTTGTTTACGCAAGCAATTCATCGGGTGCTGACTCCATTCGCAGTACCGGTCGGTGCAGGTGCAGGTGCCGCCGCCGGCGCGCCGGCCGGATAAGCGGGATTCGGGGCCGGCGCGACGCCGGGCTGCGGCGCGGCGCCGGGTTGCGCCGGCGCGACGCCGGGTTGCGGCGGAACCGTGCCGGGCGGATAAGCCGCCGGCGCAGCGGCCGGGATCGGCTGGCCGGTCGCCGGATCGATCGCCTGCGCGGGCGGCGCCGCGGCGGGCGCGGCGGCCGGCGCGCTGCCGACCGGATAGTCGGCCGGCGGCGGCGGTGCCGGCGCGTAGTCGTTGTCGACCCGGTAGTTGCTGACCTGGAAGCCCAGCGGATTGAGGACGCGCTTGTCGTCGTCCATCTTCAGGTTGGACTTGTAGGTGTATTCGATCGCCGCGATCTTGCTGTCCATCGGCTCCTGGCCGCCGCTCTCTTTATTGAAGAGGCTGCGCTGGAAGCGGACGGTGGCGCTCTTGATCTCGGAGTCGCCGCTGTGCAGCTGGATGCTGAGGATGCGCACGCGGATCGTCTTGCCCTTGCCGAACAAGTTGATCGGATTCTGCGGGTTGGTGCTGGAGTAGATGTTCGAATAGGCCTTGGTCACCTGCGGGCTGGCCATGGCGAACACCGTCGACCAGTCGCGGTCGCCGATCTGCGAGAAATCGTAGGACTCTCGCGCCATCACGAAGTGCGAGATGTTGCTCTTGTTGATCGCTTCGTTGGCGGTGATGCTGTTCTTGCTGAAGTCGTCGCGCAGGCGCGCGACCGTGGCCTGTCCGGTGTAGGCGTCGGCCATGACCAGATAGGGCACCTTTTCCTTGAGCGGCAGGAAGTAGAAGTAGCCGCCGGCGAGGATCAGCGCCATCACGATCGCGGTGAACGCGACGATCCAGGCGCGCTTCTCGCTGCGCCGCGCTATGTCGGCGACGGTGACTTCGTAATTGACCGCCTTGGCGACCGCGTTCTCCACTTGCGGAGTAACGTTCTTGTTCTTTCCGAACATCTGTGCTGCATCCCCTGGGTTTGCGCTGTACGGCGGGGCGGGCGCGCGCCCGTCCCGCCGTCGTTGCCGCGGACGGCGGTTACGGCGCCGGCGCGGCCGTTGCCGCCGAGCCGACCGACCGCACCACGATCTGCTCGCCTTCGCGGCTGATCGACACGCCGTGGCCCGCGTAGGCGCTGTTGAGCTGCGACACCGCGTCGGGCAGGCTGGTGGTGTTGATCTGGGACACGCCCTGGAACAGGGTGAAGTCCGAATAGTGCTGGTAATCCAGCTTCAGACTCGCGTCCTTCGCCCAGCGGGTGAGCATGTTCTTGAGCGTGCCGTCCATCGGCGACGGGTAGTACACGTAGGACTTGTGCAGCGGAATCTCGTCGGGAACCTCCGCGTAGCGGTTCACCGGCTTCCAGCGGCCGCCGAAGTCCGGCGCCGGACGAGTGGCGCAACCCGCGAGGCCGACCGCCAAAGCGATCGCGATCCACAGACGCGGGCTGGTTGCAATTGAATTTCTCACGCTATCCCCTGCCATAGGTTGATCTTGTACGCGCAGTCGTCCGGTGGATGCCGCGGCGCCGGCCATTGGGCCATGCGCGCGTGGCGCCCGCGTTGCGGTTATCGGAATTGCGGCGGCCAAACCCGGGCCGACCAAACTGAGACATAGGACACGCCCTGCGAACGAAGGCGTGCAAGTCCTGCCCCCTTCTCGCAAGGCAGCGACTGCATGACCGCGCCGGACGCGCGGCTCACGTAGATCGTTCTGTCCATGAACTCCCCATAGAAAACTACGGCTCTCTCCCGACCGCCTTAGCGGCGCTCGTCGTCAAAGAGTAGACCGAAGCTGAAGCTTACGACAAGAGCGGGTGAGATATCCATCGCAAGAATGCAATTAAAGTGAGACCAACCGCTTGATTGCCGCATCCAGAGTGGCCTGGTTCTTGGCGAAACACAGCCGCGCCAGGCGCTGGCCGGCCGGCGGCGACTCGTAGAACGGCGACAGCGGGATCGCCGCGACGCCCTTTTCGATGGTCAGCCAGCGGCAGAACTCGGCATCGTTCAGGTCGCTGACCTGCGAGTAGTCGACCAGTTGGAAGTAGCCGCCCGGCACCGGCAGCGGCTTGAGCCGGGTGGTCGATAGTTGCGCGCGGAAACCATCGCGCTTGTCCTGGTAGAACGCGCCGAGCTGGCGGTAGTGCTCCGGCTCGTCGCGGATCATCTCGGCGAACGCCCACTGCGCCGGGGCGAAGCTGCAGAAGCTGTTGTACTGGTGGACCTTGCGCAGCTCGGCCGACAGCGCCGGCGGCGCGATGCAGTAGCCGATCTTCCAGCCGGTGCAGTGATAGGTCTTGCCGAAGCTCGACACCACGAACGCGCGCTCGCGCAGTTGCGGGTAGCGCAGCACCGACTCGTGCCGGCGGCCGTCGAAGACGATGTGCTCGTAGACCTCGTCCGACAGCAGCCACACCCCGGTGGATTCGACGATTTCGCTCAGGCGGGCGATGTCGTCGGCGTCGAACATGGCGCCGGACGGGTTGTGCGGCGAATTGACCATCAGCAGGCGGGTGTTGGGACCGATCGCGGCGCGCACGCGGTCCCAGTCCACGGCGAAGGTGGCCGGGTCCAGCGGCACGTGCACGGCGCGGCCGCCGGCCAGGTCGATCGCCGGCTCGTAGCTGTCGTAGCACGGGTCGAGCACCACCACTTCCTCGCCCGGCCGCACCACCGCCTGGACCGCGTCGAAGATCGCCTCGCTGGCGCCGGAGACCACGGTGATCTCGGCGTCCGGGTCGGGCCGATAGCCGTAGCACGCCTCGGTCTTGTCGGCGATGGCCTGGCGCAGCGCCGGCACGCCGGTCATCGGCGCGTATTGGTTCTTGCCCTCGGCCATGGCCCGCGCCAGCGCGTCGACCAGGCGCTGGGGCACGTCGAAATCGGGAAAGCCCTGGCCGAGATTGACCGCCTGGTGCTCGAGCGCGAGCTGCGACATCACGGTGAAGATGGTGGTGCCGACTTTCGGCAGCTTGGTGGCGAGCGTCATGGGCGCGGCGTTGAAGGCGTGGAAAGCATCGAGTGTACGAAAACCCGGTTGCCGTCGGTGAGACAGGGTGAGGCGGCGGCGATGACCCGTGGGCATGTGGCTATCGCCGCGCGGGGCTGGACAAGCGTCTGCGCGCGAATCCGGACCGGCGGATTTGCGCGCGGCCCGGCCGGCCGCGACACTGGCGGCATGCGCGAACTGCAAGTGGTCGACGCCGCCGGACTCGCCCTCGCCTACGCCGCCGCCGAGTACGCGGTGGCGCTGGACGGCGACGCCCTGCCCTTGCGCGTGGGCCGCCCCGCGCGCGACCTGGAGGCGTACTGGCCGGCCCGGCGCTATGTGTTGGTCAGCGCCTGGAACCCGGCCTCGCAACCGCATTCGGACAGCGCCAACCAGGCCGCCGACGAACGTCTGGTCGCGCGCCTGGACGCGGCCGGGGTGCAGCGCCACGCCGCCTGGGCCCAGGACCAGGCCGGCCAGTGGCGCGAGCCGGGCTGGTTGCTGGCCGACCTCGACGATGCCGCCGCCGACGCGCTGGCGCGCGAGTTCGGCCAGGCCGGGGTGCTGGCCTGGCAGCGCGGCGAACCGGTGCGGCTGCGGATGCTGATCGCGCGGCCGGACGAGGCAGCGGTAAGCGATCACACCGACTGGGTGGGCGACTGAGGCGTCGCGCCTTCTTCCCTGCGCCGCTCGAACGCCCCGGGCCCACGGCGCGATTGCGGCGATAGCCGAACACCTTATTGATGTGTTCTCGCCCGTTCCCCGGCACTGAGCGCAACCGCAACCTGCGCACCGGCTTTCGCCGGAGCCAAGGCGGGAAGCCGGCGCCGCCGCGATGCGCCGCCCACCTGCTCACCGAACCGGGCGACTCGCATAAACTGCGCGATCCGCGGCCGGCCGGCCGCACGCCCCGACCGGTGACCGCCCTGCACTCCGCCGCCCCACCGCTGCTGCAAGCCCGCGGCCTGCGCTTCGCGCGCAACGAGGAGCCCGTGTTCGGGCCGCTGGACTTCGCGGTCGAGGCCGGCGAGGCGCTGCTGGTGCAAGGCGACAACGGCGCCGGCAAGACCACCTTATTAAGAGTGTTGGCCGGGCTGCTGCGCGCCGATGGCGGCGAGATCGCGCTGCAGGGCGAGGCGGCCGACCCGGCCCGGCGCGCCCGCGCGCTGGCCTACCTGAGCCATCTGCCCGGGCTCAAGGCCGACCTGACCTCGGTTGAGAACCTCGACTTCCTGTGCGGCCTGCACGGCCGCCGCCACAGCCAGAACGCCGCGCGCGCGCTGGCCACGGTCGGCCTGGCCGGTTACGAGGACGCGCTGGCCCGGCAGCTGTCGGCCGGGCAGAAGAAGCGCCTGTCGCTGGCGCGGCTGTGGATGTCGCCGGCGCCGCTGTGGCTGCTCGACGAGCCCTACGCCAACCTCGACCTGGAAGGCATCGAGCTGGTCAACCGCATGGTCCAGGCGCATCTGCGCGAGGGCGGCGCCGCGCTGGTGACCACCCACGGCGCCTACGCCGCGCCGCCGGTGCGCACCCGCCTGCTGCAGTTGGAGAAAGCCGCATGAGCGCGCCGGCCGAACACGCCGCCGTCGCCGCCACCGCCCCGGGCCTGATCGGCGCGGCCCGCGCCCTGATCGCGCGCGACCTGCGCCTGCTCTGGCGCCGCCGCGGCGACGCCCTGCAACCGGCGCTGTTCGCCCTGCTGATGGTGGTGCTGTTCGCTTTGGCCCTGGGCGGCGACCACGCCGCGCTGGCCAAGGTCGCCGCCGGGGTGCTGTGGCTGGCCTGCCTGCTGGCCGGGCTGCTGGCGCTGGACAGCCTGTTCCGCGGCGATGCCGACGACGGCTCGCTGGAGCAATGGATGCTGGCGCCGGTGCCGCTGGGCTGGCTGGTCGCGGTGCGCACCTTCACCCACTGGGCCACGACCTCGCTGCCGCTGCTGATCGCCGCGCCGGTATTGGGCGAACTGCTGTACCTGCCGCGCGAGCAATTGCCGGTGCTGCTGCTGTCGCTGGCGCTGGGCACGCCGGTGCTGAGCCTGCTCGGCGCGGTGGTCGCGGCGCTGACGGTCGGGATGCGGCGCTCTGGTATCCTCGTGGCCTTGCTGGCCTTGCCGTTGTACGTGCCGGTGCTGGTGTTCGGCGCCGGCAGCGTGGCCCGGGCGGCGCAGGGACTGGACCCGGTCGGCGGCTTGCTGTTGCTGGCCGCGATCCTGGTCGTCGCGCTGCTGCTGGCGCCGCTGGCGGCGGCTGCGGCGATCCGCATCGCGCTGAACTGACGGCGTTGCGGCATAGTCCCAAGGCAGTACGCCCGACCCCGCAAGGTAGAACGCCCCGTCCTTAGCCCGCGCGCCGTCCGGCGCGCGCCAACAGTCCAGGCCGCCGCCCGCGACCCAGACGCCAGACCGCGAACGAACCGCTGAATGAATCCGCTCGTCCTGTGGTTCCACAAACTCGGCTCGCCGCCCGTCTTCGACCGCTTCGCCGCGCGCTGGGCGCCTTGGGGTTACGGTCTGGGCTTGCTGGTCATGGCCTGGGGCATCTACGGCGCCTTGTTCGTGGCGCCGCCGCACAGCGAGCAGCTCGACGGCTTCCGCATCTTCTACATCCACGTGCCCAGCGCCTGGATGAGCCTGGCGGTGTTCGCGCTGATGGCGATCTATTCCGCCATCGCCCTGGTCTGGCGGATCAAGCTGTGCGAGATCCTGGCCATGGCCTGCGCGCCGATCGGCGCCGGCTTCACCCTGATCACCCTGGCCACCGGTTCGATCTGGGGCAAGCCGATGTGGGGGACCTGGTGGGAGTGGGATCCGCGCCTGACCACCGAACTGATCCTGCTGTTCCTGTACCTGGGCGTGATGGGCCTGTACCACGCCATCGACGACCGCCGCAACGCGGCGCGCGCGGCCGGCCTGCTGGCCATCGTCGGCGTCGCCCTGCTGCCGGTGATCCGCTATTCGGTGGTGTGGTGGAACTCGCTGCACCAGGGCTCGACCATCAACATGTTCGGCCCGTCGCACATGGACCCGAGCATGCTGCCGCCGCTGATCTGGATGCTGATCGGGACCAAGCTGTGGTTCGTCGGCGCCCTGCTCGCCCGCGCGCGCGCCGACAACCTGCGCCGCGAATCGGGCAAGGCCTGGGTCGCCCAGCTCGCCCAGGGCACGCCGGCCGGAGGCGAACGCGCATGACCCACGTGCCCTATCTGATCGGCGCCTATGCCGTGTTCGTGGTCGTGCTGGGCTGGGACTACCTCTCGACCCGGCTGCAGATCCGCCGCGAGCTGCGCCTGGCCCGCCAGCGCGCGCAGCGCCCGCCTGCCCGCCCCGCGTCGCGCGACGACGCCTCCAACGAGTTGAGCCGATGAATCCGACCCGCCGCCGCCGTCTGCTGTGGGTGCTGGGCCTGGTCGCCGCCGCCGGCGTAGCCACCGCCCTGGTCGCCACCGCCTTGCAGCGCAACATCGCCTATCTCTACACGCCCAGCGAAGTGCTGCGCGGCGAAGCCGGCGGCCACGCGCGCTTCCGCCTCGGCGGCATGGTCGCCGCCGGCTCGTTCCAGCGCGCGCCCGGCTCGCTCGACGCCCACTTCCGGGTCGACGACGGCGATGCGCAGATGCCGGTCAAGTACACCGGCATCCTGCCCGACCTGTTCCGCGAGAAGCAGGCCGTGGTCGCCACCGGCCGCATGCAGGGCGACACCTTCGTCGCCGAAGAGATCCTGGCCAAGCACGACGAGAGCTACATGCCCAAGGAAGTGGCCGACAAGATGGGCCAGGCGCACAAGAAGCACGATGTCGCGGCGCCCGGCGGCAAGGAAGCCGCGCGTTGATCGCTACCGCTGCGTCGGCTTCGTTCGCACTCGCGTCGCCGCGCCCGCGCGCGCGGCCCATCGCCCGCACGCTTCCCCTTTCCCGCAAGGCGCCGCCGCATGCTGCCTGAACTCGGCCAGATCGCCCTCATCCTCGCCCTGCTGATTTCGGCGCTGCAGGCGAGCCTGCCGCTGATCGGCGCGCAGCGCGGCATCGATGCGTGGATGGCGCTGGCGCGGCCGGCGGCTTACTCGCAGTTGGCGATGGTCGCGTTCGCGTTCGCGATCCTCACCGAGGCCTTCGTCACCCAGGATTTCTCGCTGCGCTACGTCGCCGAGAACAGCAACTCGCTGCTGCCGGTGATCTATCGCTATTCGGCGGTGTGGGGCGCGCACGAGGGCTCGCTGCTGCTGTGGGCGCTGGTGCTGGCGCTGTGGACCGGCGCGGTGGCGCGCTTCTCCAAGGCCTTGCCGGCGCCGGTGATCGCGCGCGTGCTCGGGGTGATGGGCATCGTCAGCGTCGGTTTCCTGGCGTTCCTGATCTTCACCAGCAATCCGTTCGCGCGGCTGCTGCCGGCGGCGGCGCAAGGCCGCGACCTCAATCCGCTGCTGCAGGATCCGGGCCTGATCATCCACCCGCCGATGCTCTACATCGGCTACGTCGGATTCAGCGTGCCGTTCGCCTTCGCCATCGCCGCGCTGCTGGACGGCCGCGTCGACGCGCGCTGGCTGCGCTGGACCCGGCCGTGGACCAACATCGCCTGGGCCTTCCTGACCCTGGGCATCGCCCTGGGCTCGTGGTGGGCGTATTACGAACTGGGCTGGGGCGGCTGGTGGTTCTGGGATCCGGTCGAGAACGCCAGCTTCATGCCGTGGCTGGCCGGCGCGGCGCTGCTGCATTCGCAGGCGGCGACCGAAAAGCGCGGCAGCTTCCGCGGCTGGACCTTGCTGCTGGCCATCGCCGCGTTCTCGCTGTCGCTGCTGGGCACCTTCCTGGTCCGCTCCGGCGTGCTGACCAGCGTGCACGCCTTCGCCGCCGATCCTTCGCGCGGGCTGTTCGTGCTGATCTTCCTCGGCATCGTCATCGGCGGCTCGCTGCTGCTGTACGCGCTGCGCGCGCCGTCGGCACAGGACGATCCGGGCAAGCCGTTCGAACTGGCCTCGCGCGAAACCCTGCTGCTGGCCAACAACCTGCTGCTGACCACGGCCTGCGCGATGGTGCTGCTGGGCACCTTGTACCCGCTGCTGGCCGATTCGTTGAACCTCGGCAAGATTTCGGTCGGCCCGCCCTACTTCGCGCTGATGTTCGTGCTGCTGATGGCGCCGCTGGTGCTGCTGCTGCCGTTCGGCCCGCTGTTCCGCTGGCAGCGCGAGCAGGTCTCGCGGCCGGCGGCGATGCTGGTACCGTGGGCCGGGCTGGCGCTGGGCGGCGCGATCGCCGCGTTCTTCCTCGCCCCGCAAGGCCCGCTCAAGGTCGCCGCCGGCGTCGGCGGCGCGCTGTGGGTCGGCGCCGGCACCGCGCGCTTCGTGTGGACGCGGCTGCGCAGCACCAGCGCCGGCACCCGCTTCACCGCGGAAATGCTCGGCATGACCCTGGCCCACTTCGGCGTCGCCGTGTTCCTGGTCGGCGCGTTGCTGGTCGAGGGCCTGAGCGTGCAGCGCGAGGTCGCGCTGGCGCCGGGCAGCAGTCTGGACCTGGGCCGCTATTCGTTCCGCTTCGACAGCGTCAAGCACAGCATCGGCCCGAACTACGAAGCCGACTACGGCACCGTGACCGTGTTCGACGGCGACCGCGAGCTGACCGTGCTGCATCCGGAGAAGCGCGCCTACGCCAGCGGCGGCCAGGTCATGACCGAAGCGGCGATCGCGCGCGGCTTCACCCGCGACCTGTACGTCGCCCTGGGCGAACCGCTCGGCGACGGCGCCTGGGCGGTGCGCGTGCACATCAAGCCGTTCGTGCGCTGGGTCTGGCTCGGCGCGCTGCTGATGATGCTCGGCGGCTTCGTCGCCGCGGCGGATCGGCGGTTCCGGGTCAAGGCCGACGCGCGCGCCGGCGCGGCGCCGCGGCCGCAGGCGGACGACGCGCCGCTGCGCCCCCTCGCAGGAGAGCAACAGGCATGAACACTCCCGTCCCCAACGGCGGCGCGCGCCGCGACAAAGCCCGCTGGCTGCCGCTGGCGGTGTTCGCCGCGCTGGCGGTCCTGCTCGCCGCGGGCGTGTGGCTCAGCCGCAACCCCGACCGCGAGAAACTGCCCTCGCCGCTGATCGGCAAGCCCGCGCCGCATTTCTCGCTGCCGGTGCTGCACGAGGCCGGCCGGCTGATGTCGACGCAGGACCTGCGCGGCGCGCCCTACCTGCTCAACGTCTGGGGCAGCTGGTGCCCGGCCTGCCGCGACGAGCACCCGGTGCTGACCCGCTTCGCCGAGACCAAGCGCGTGCGCGTGGTCGGCTTCAACTGGAAGGACGAGCACGCCGACGCGCTGCGCTGGCTGGAGGAATTCGGCAATCCCTACTTCGTCGTGGTCGCCGATTACGAAGGCAAGGCGGCGATCGACTGGGGCATCTACGGCGCGCCGGAGACTTTCCTGGTCGACGCCCAGGGCGTGGTGCGCTGGAAGTTCGTCGGCCCGCTGACCGACAAAGTCATCCGCGACGAGCTGATTCCGCAACTCGACCGACTCGGACCCGCCCCGCGCGGACAGGCGCGATGAGCCAGGCCGGCCACCTCACCGCCGCAGCGGGCGGCCGCCGTTTCGTCGCCGCGTCGCGCCACGCGCTGGCCGCGGCGGCGCTGGTGCTGAGCCTGTACGCGCCGCTGTCCGCCCAGCCGGCCAGCGATCCGCAACCGCTGCGCTACAACGATCCGGCCGAGGAGCGCCGCTTCCACGCCCTGGTCGCCGAGCTGCGCTGCGTGATGTGCCAGAACCAGTCGCTGGCCGACTCCAACGCGCAGATCGCCCACGACCTGCGCCGCGAAGTGCTGGAGCTGATGCACCAGGGCAAGAGCGACGCGCAGATCAAGGATTTCCTGGTCGAGCGCTATGGCGAGTTCGTGCTCTACCGTCCTCGTGTTGAATCCACCACCTGGCTGCTGTGGTTCGGTCCGGCCCTGGTGCTGCTGGCCGGCGGGTTCGCGCTGGCGCGGGTGGTGCGTTCGCGCGCGGCCGCGGCCGATGCGAGCGCAGCGGGACAGCGCAACGACGAGGAACAGGAGTGGTGATGGCGGCGACGATGGCTTTGGGTTCCACCGCCGCGTTCGCCGCGGCGGGCACGGCATTGGCGCTGTTCGCGCTCGGTTACGCCCTGCATCCGCTGTGGCGCGCGCGCCCGGTGCTGGGCGCGGGCCTGGGCGTCGCGCTGGCGCTGGCGACGCTGGCGCTGTACCTGGGCCTGGGCGCGCCGCGCGCGCTGCAGCCCGAGCAACGCCGCGCGCCGCAGACCCTGGCCGACGCGGTGACCCAGTTGGAAACCGAGCTCGACCGCGATCCCAACCAGATCGAAGGCTGGCGCCTGCTGGCCAGCGCCTACACCGCGCAGGGCCTGGCGGTGAAGGCCCGCGACGCCTACGCGCGCGCGCTCAAGCTCGCCCCGGACAATCCCGACCTGCTCGCCGAGGCCGCCGAAGCGCGCGCCCTGGCCACGCGCGAGCGCCGCTTCGACGAAGACGCCGTGCGCATGCTCGAACACGCGCTGGAGCAGCAGCCGATGCACCAGCGCGCGCGCTGGTTCCTCGGCATCGCCCAGCGCCAGGCCGACCGCCCCGGCGACGCGGCCAAGACCTGGGAGCCGCTGCTGAGCGTGGTCCAGGCCGGCACCGCGACGAGCCTGCTCGACCAGATCAACGGCGCGCGCAAGGACGCCGGCCTGGAGCCGCTGTCGTTGCCGGCGGCCGGCGCCGCCGCGACCGCGCCGGGCGCAGCCGCGACCGCCGCGGGCCCCGGGCTCAAGGTCCGGGTCGAACTGGCGCCGGCGCTCAAGGCCAAACTGCCGGCCCAGGCCAGCGTGTTCGTGCTCGCGCGCCAGGACGGCGGCCCGCCGATGCCGCTGGCGGTGGAAAAGCACCCGCTGTCGGCGTTCCCGCTCGAGGTCGTGCTCGACGACGGCGACGGCCCGATGCCGACGATGAAGCTCTCGCAGTCGCCGAAAGTGCAGGTGCTGGCGCGGGTCTCGGCATCCGGCAACGCGATGCCGCAGCCGGGCGACCTGGCCTCGGCGCCGAAGACGGTGGCCAGCGACAGCAAGGACACGGTGGTGGTGGTGATCGACCGCGTGGTCGAGTGATCCGCTGCCGGTCCGCGCTGCGGGAAAGGCTTCGGCCCTGAAGCTCGCCCGTGTGGGAGAGCCCCCTTATGAGAGGCGCCTGCTTGTGGGAGGGACCTTCCTGTGGGAGGGACTTCGGTCCCGACGCCTTTGTGCCAGATCGCCGCGACCCGACCGAAAAGCATCGGGACTGAAGTCCCTCCCACGAGAGCGGCCTGCGGGGGCGGAAAATCCCGCAGAAAAACCCATCGCCCCGCCTGCCGGCCATATCGCGATAACGCATTCGCCGTTCCCGTCGCACTCGCCTGCCGCGGCGATGGTTTAGGCTGCACCGCGACCGTCGCGCGCATCCGCAGCGCCGCGCCCCATCAGCCCGCCCGCCGGCCCCGCGCCGGCCACACGAGCAAGGCATGACCGAATTCATCCCGCCCGGCACCCGCCATATCGACCTGCCCTCGCCGTTCGCGATGAAACGCGGCGGCGCCCTGACCGGCGCGCGCATCGCTTACGAGACCTGGGGCGAACTCAACCCCGCGCGCGACAACGCAGTGCTGATCGTCACCGGCCTGTCGCCCGACGCGCACGCCGCCGCCAACGCCGCCAATCCCGAGCCGGGCTGGTGGGAAGCGATGCTCGGCCCGGGCAAGCCGATCGACAGCGACCACTGGTTCGTGATCTGCGTGAACTCGCTGGGCAGCTGCAAAGGCTCGACCGGCCCGGCCTCGGTCGACGCCGCCAGCGGCGATCTCTACCGGCTGGAGTTCCCCGAACTGTCGATCGAAGACGGCGCCGACGCCGCCGCGCACGTGGTGCGCGCGCTCGGCATCGAGCGGCTGGCCTGCGTGATCGGCAACTCGATGGGCGGCATGACCGCGCTGGCGCTGCTGGTGCGCCATCCGGGCCTGGCCCGCACCCACATCAACATCTCCGGCGCGGCGCGCGCGCTGCCGTTCTCGATCGCGATCCGCTCGCTGCAACGCGAGGCGATCCGCCTGGACCCGAAGTGGAACCAGGGCCGCTACGACGAAACCGACTACCCCGAATCGGGCATGCGCATGGCGCGCAAGCTCGGCGTCATAACCTACCGCTCGGCGCTGGAGTGGGACGGGCGCTTCGGCCGCGTACGGCTGGATTCCGACCGCCTCGACGAGGAGCCCTTCGGCCTGGAGTTCGAGGTCGAAAGCTACCTGGAAGGCCACGCGCGCCGCTTCGTGCGCCGCTTCGATCCCAACTGCTACCTGTACCTGAGCCGCTCGATGGACTGGTTCGACATCGGTGATTACTGCGGCGCCAGCGACGGCCTCGACAATGATGAACAGGTGCGGCGCGGGCTGGCCTCGATCCGGGTCGAAAAGGCCCTGGCCATCGGCGTGCACACCGACATCCTGTTCCCGCTGCAGCAGCAGCGCGAGATCGCCGAAGGCCTGCGCGCCGGCGGCGCCGACGCGCGGTTCCTGCCGCTGGAATCGCCGCAGGGCCACGATGCCTTCCTGGTCGACATCGGCCGTTTCGGCCCGGCCGTGGGCGGATTTCTCAGCGAACTGCGGACGGGCGTAGAATCGGTGGCATGAACGCCACCGATTCCCTGCCCGACCTGGATTTCCCCGGCCACGACAAGCTGGTCGCCGCCATCGACGCCGCGGTCGCCGCGGGCGACGAACACGCGGTCACCGCGGCCTTGCGCAACACCCTGTGCAAGATGATCCGCGACCGCGACGTGAACCTGCCCGACTGCGTGTTCGACCCGATCCACGACCACTACGCCCGCCGCGAGCTCTACCGCAGCCCGGAGCTGGGCTACAGCGTGGTGGCGATGACCTGGGGCCCCGGCCAGGGCACGCCGATGCACGACCACAGCGGCCTGTGGTGCGTGGAAGGCGTGTGGGACGGCGAGCTGGAGATCACCCAGTACGAATTGCTCGAGCGCAGCGGCGAGAACTTCCGCTTCCGCGCCGCCGGCGGCATGCACGCCGGCCCCGGCAGTGCCGGCAGCCTGATCCCGCCGCACGAGTACCACACCATCCGCAACGCCAGCAACGACGCCGTGGCCGTGTCGCTGCACATCTACAAGGCGCCGATGGAGTGCTGCTCGATGTTCGTCCCGCGCGAGGGCGAGTGGTTCCAGCGCGTGGACAAGGCGCTGGAGACCGACGAGGCGGCCTGATCCGGCGGCCGGATCGAACCGGAACGAGCAAGAGACGAGTACAAAACGGGCAAAGCGCCTCGCGCGCTTGCCCGTTTTCTTTTTGCGCTTGCGCCCGAATCCCGCCGTGGCGCCCGCGCCGCTGCGTCGGCCGCAACGTTTACGATAGCCGCCAACCACCGCCCGCCCGCACAGGCCAGCCCATGCTCACCGACCTGCTCCTCGCCATCGCCCATCACCTGCTGGTCTTCGCGCTGATCTCGATGCTGGTGGCCGAATCGGTGCTGCTGCGCGGCCCCGTCGACGCCGCCGTCGTGCGCCGCCTGGCCGGGCTCGACGCCGGTTACGGCATGAGCGCGGTGCTGTTGCTGGCGGTGGGCGTGTCGCGGCTGCTGTACGGCGTCAAGGGCATGGACTTCTACCAGCACAATCCCTGGTTCCACGCCAAGTTCGGCCTGTTCGTGCTGGTCGCGCTGCTGTCGATCCTGCCGACCGTGCGCTTCCTGCGCTGGCGCCGCGCGCTCAAGCGCGACCCGGGCTTCCTGCCCGACGCGCACCAGCTCGGCGCGCTGCGCCTGCTGATCCGGCTGGAGCTGGTGGCCGTGGCCGGCATCTTCGTCTGCGCCGCGGCGATGGCGCGCTACGGCGGCTTCTGAGCCGGTCCACCGCCCGCGCATGGCCACCGCCGCAGTCGACTTCGCCGGCCACATCCTGATCCTGTCGGGCTCGCCCGGCGCCGGCAAGACCACGCTCGCGCGCCGCCTCGCCGCATTGCCCGGTTCGAGCAAGGCGCATCTGCACGCCGACGATTTCTTCCATGCGATCAAGCACGGCGCGATATCGCCGTACCGGCCCGAAGCGCACGCGCGCAACGCGGTCGTGATCGAGGCCCTGGCCGCCGCCGCGCAGGCCTATGCCGCGGGCGGATTGCTGACCATCGTCGACGGCGTGATCGGGCCGTGGTTCCTCGCGGCGTTCCGCCGCCTCGCCGCGCCGGTGCATTACTTGGTGCTGCAACCGCCGCTGGAGGCCGCGATCGCGCGCTGCCGCGAACGCGGCTACGGCCTCGCGGATGCGTCCGCCGTCGCCGCGCTGCACGCGCAGCTTGCGGACCTGGGCGAGCTGCGCGCGCACGCGCTGGCCACCGGCGAGGCGACACCGGAGCAGGCCTTGGAGCGAGTCGTGGACGCCCTCGCCAGCGGCGCCTTCGCGCTGCCGCGCTGAGCGGCCGCGCGCAGCGAAGCCACGCGCGCAGCGGCCGCAACCGATGCGTGCGCAACCTCGCCGCGGCGACCGCCGCAGATCGCGCGCTTACAGCGTGACCAAGGTCAGGCCGTAGCGCTCCAGGATCGGATTGACCGGCTGGAACCAGGTGAACGCACCGAACATGCCGCAGTTGTGCGGCGAACCGGCCGGGATGTTCGACGCCGAGGTCACGCCCTGCGCATGTTCGTAGGTGTCGATCCAGCCGCCGCCCGAATCGCCGAAGCCGGCGCAGGCGTTGGTCTGGGTGAGCCCGTACACCAGCCCGCCGATGCCGCTGCTGTTGGGGGCGATATTGACGGTGACGTCCTTGGCGTTGACGAAGCCGCACTGATAGCCGGTCCGGTAGCCTGAGCGGCACACCACCGAGCTGTGGAACGACTCGTAGCTGCCGCGCACGAAAAAGAAAGCGCCGGCGTGATTGGTGACCAGCGGCAGCAGTTCGTGCTGGTCGCCGATCGCGACCCAGGCGCGGTCGGCGACCGGAAACTCCGACCCGGCGATATAGCCGACCGGCGCGCCGTTCATCCAGATCGACTCGCCGGCCACGCCGCAATGGCCGGCGGTGACGAAGCCCTTGGTCGCGCCCTGGCGGACCGCGAAACCGATCGAGCACGAACCGCCGTTGCGGTCCTGGTAGGCGATTCCGGAATACACCTGCGCGGTCGCCTGCGGCGCCACGTCCATGCGCTCGAAGCGCAACACGCCGCTGTCGGCGCCGCTGTACGCGGCCAGATCGACCGCACGTTCCAGCGCCTGCGGCGCCATTCGCACCAGCACCGAATTGCTCGCCGGATCGACATGCCAGGCGTAGACGCCGTCGATCGGCCGGGTGATCCCGGGCAGGCGCAAGCGCGCGCCGGCATCCAGGCGCGCCTTGGCCGCTTCCAGCTCGGCCAGGCTGTAGCGCACCTGGCGCAGCTCCACGCCGGGCCCGAGCTTCGCAGCGCGCGGGTCGGACGAGGCGACGATCAACCGCACCGCGCCGTCGTCGCCGCGTTCGATCCAACTGCCGGCGTAGTACGCGCCCAGGCGCCGCTGCGCCAGCGCCGCGCGCTGCGGCGCTTCGCGCTCTATCTGCAGCCATCGATCCAGTTGCGTCGGCGACAGGCCCAGATCGCGTTGCGCGGCGCTGTGCAAGGACGGGCTGACCGAGGGCGAGGCCGCAGTCCCGAACGCAGTGAGAAACAACAAGGACGAAACCACGATGCGAGCGCGGGCAAGACGCGGCCACGATTGGACGGCGGGCATACGAACCTCCTCTGTTGGATGCGGTGCGGGGGAACGCCGGGCCGCGCCTGGGGCGCGGCCGCATCCATCGCGGCAGTCGTTCCGGTGAACCGCGTGCGGATGCGCGCCCAGCTAATCGCGTCGCGGCGGCTCATGCACTTGCGCAGGTCACAGAAGGCGGCGCAGCGCCGCGCGCGGGTGACGCATTCGCGCGCTGCATCACGCTGCGCGTGGGCGGCGATTCAGGTGTGTCGCGGTGCGCCCGCGATAGAAGCCGATGCACGGCACTCTTCGGCGCAACAGGCGCCGCTACGGTCAACCACGTTTGACCGCGCCGGCGACGCGCCGGCGCCCTTGCTCAGAACACTTCCTGCACCTGGGTCACCTTGCCGTCGCGCACGGTGATCAGCACGGTCTTGTTGCCGAGGAAGTACTCCAGCCGCTCGCCCTCGTGCGCGCCGTACTTGTTCTCCACCGGCACGGTGCGGCTGGGCTGGCCGGCGACCTCGAACACCCGCCCGACCGGATCGCCGACGCGGATGACCTTGTTGCCGAAAGCGACGGTCTGGGCGAACGCCGCGAACGACAGCGCGGCAAGCAGCACGGAAGCGAGGATCTGGCGCACGGCAACTCCTTTGGACGGCGCGTGGGGGAACGATGTCGGGCGGATCGTACTAATTCCCGATCATCGCGCCTGCTTACATCAATCACATTTTGACCAGGCGGCGATCATTCGCCCGAATCCAGCAAGCGCCGCGCGCGGACCGGGCCCACAGGCGAACGGGTCGCCTGCGCGCGTGCCGTCGACCGCATCGCGCGAGCGACCCCGTGTGCGCTACAGCCTACCTATCGAGGCGTACCGGGGGACAGCGCGGAGAATGCATGCCGGCCATGCGAAAAACGCGATCCGCCCGAACCGGCGAGCGCGACGCGCTGCATCCTCGTATTGCGCACCCTGCGGGCCGGATCCGACGGTGGACCCGCCGCGTCCGGATCGCACGCTCAGATCGGCGTCTGCTGCCCCACCGCATGCGCCAGATGCGCGATCGCCTGGCTCAGGCCTTCGCGGAACAACAGGTCCGGCGCGTTCGCCAGCTGGCGCGGGTCGCGCACCGTGCCCAGCGCCGCGGACGAATCGCCCGGCGCCGCGCGCACGATCAGCTCCATCGAAAACTCGCGATAGGCCGCGCACTCGCCCTTCATCCGGGCCAGGTCCTCGGCCATGAACTGCAGCTGTTGCTGCATGTACTGCATCCCCTCTTTGAGCTCCTGCAGCGCGGCGTGTTCGGTCACGTCGTTCCCCATGTGGCAGGTAGTCGGTCGCGCCAGCCTAACCCAGGCCGCGGGCCGAAAAACTAGGCGTCGGTCGGATCGTCGCGTGCCGCTTGCGGCCGGCGCGCGGCGCAAGCGGAGCGGGCGCCGCCGGACCTGCGGCGCGTGGCCGGGCGCAGCGCCGGCTTGCGTTTGGGGCTCCGGCTGCGACGCCGGCACCTCCCGGTCCGGGCCAGGACTGCGGCGCTCACTACGCTGCCGCCTACCCCGTTTCGATCAGGATGCAGCCGCGATGTCCGTCACCGTCATAGTCGACGCCCCGCAAAACGAGGCGGAACGACGGCTCGTCGAACGGCGCTTCGGCAACATCAAAAAAGCATGGCCGAGATCCTCGGACGTCGCGCCGATGCGATCTTCTGCATAGGCTGAGCCGAGCGACCGATACCGGACCGCCATACGCGCGCGATGCGCGCGCCAATCAACTGCGCGTCAACCGCGCGACGAACGCCTGCGCGGCGCGCGCTCGGTCCAGCTCGACTTCGTCGTCGGCATGGGCGGTTGCGGATCGGTATTCGCCGCCAAGGCCTTCAGCCTCACCGCCGAGTACTGCCCGTCGCCTAGCAGATCGAAACGCCCGGACGGATTTTTCATGATCGCGTCGCGGTTGAGGAAGGTCTCGCGTCCCGCCTGCGGCGGACGCAGCGCGCTGCACAGATTGATGGCGAGCTTGAGCTTGCTGGTTCCGCTGCGATGCCAGGGATGCCCGGGCACCAATCGGCTGACCATCGCCGTGTCCAGCTCGACCACCACTTCATCGTCGCTGACCGATTCGCAGCGTCCTATCGCAATGTCGAAGCTTTCCGCCATGACGGCCTCAGCGCGAAACAAGCGTGAGCTTGCTGTTCAATCGGGCTTCCTGCATCAGGCCGCGCAATCGGGCTTCGATCAACGAAAGCCCGGATAATCGCGAAGACGCGCGAAGCGAATAGACCGGCGTCCTGCGGCCGAGGATGGTGCGGCTGTTGCGCTGGACCGAGATGTTGGTGGAACCGCACGCCTTCATCCAGATCAAGCGCAACGCTTCTGGACCTATCGTCTGGTCCGTCGGGAGGGTGAACTGGAACCACTCAACGTGATGCTCCACAGGCGTCGACACTCCGCAATAGAGACACCAGTATGCGCGCCGCCATGCTGGATTCAGTCGATATGCGGAGAAAATAAATAACTGGCGCGAACCCGGGCATGAGCGTAGGGTGGGATAGCGAGCATCCACACACCTGTTGCGTGCGCCGCATTATCGGACGCGTTGTGTGCGCTGCGCTTAGCGCGCCCGTTCGTCGGCTGTCTTGCGAATCATCCGCGCTCGTCACAGTCCGGTAGCGCGCGCAGGCGCACGCTCGGACTCCACCCGCGCCGGCTCCCGCCCATGAATCCGCCCGTCCACAGCCGCAACCGTGGCGGCTTGGCCTATTGGGCCCTGCATTATCAGGAAGCCTCGTTCCATCGCCCCGGCCTGCGCTTCAGCGATTACGCGCCCGCGTTGTATCTGGGTATCTCCGGCTTCGTCGCATTGCCGGACAGTCCGTTCGAATTCCTGCTGCCCAAGCTGAGCCTCAGATACCCGAGCGTGCGCGGCGTGTCCGCGCTGCCGTGGAAAAGCGCGATCCCGGTGATCTGGTCGGCGTGGGAACGCATGAGCCGGATCGATCGGCAGATTCGCCACTAATCGTCCGATCCGCAATCGTCGCAGGCGTCGTTGCCGGCTGTTTGCGCGTCTGCGTGCGCTTGGATTGCGAGCGCGAGCAACAGCCACGAGTCGTACCCTCCAATCGATCCCACGACCGAACGCTGCGCAACCGGCTTCGCGTTTCGGACCGCCCTGCGCCTATCGGACTTAGCGCACGAGCGCGCAATCCGGATGATCCCGGCTGAAACCAACCGGCATGAGCAACGCACCGACGCTCGTATCCGAAACGCCCTCCCCCACGTTGGCCGACGGACATGCCGCTCGCTTGCACCGCAACCAGGTCGACACTCCATGCATATCGCCTCCGATTTCAAACCAGGCATCTTTTCGCACCTGCTGGCGTGCATAGCCATCGCCGGCGCAGCGTTATCGCCGGGTCTAGTCCATGCGTCCGACCGCTTCGACCCGCTCCTCGAGGAGGCTCTCGCGCGGGATCTAGGCATAGCGCCAACGCGTTACGCCGAGTATCTGCGCCTGGAACGTTCCGCCGAGCAACGCAGCGTCGCCGCCAAACGTTCGCTCGGATCGAGTTATGCCGGCGACTGGATCGAACACCGCAGGGACAGCTCGTTCAGGCATGTGATCGGGACATCGAGCCCCGACGCGAAAATCGCCGAGCAGCCAGCCGTGGAACTTCGCCGGTTTCGCCACAGCCTGGAACAACTGCAACGCACTTTCGACGCGCTCGAAGCCGTTGCGCGCCAACGCGCGAACGGCACCGATGGATCGCTCGACGGAGTGAATGCGTGGTACGTCGATCCCCGATTGAACATGGTGGTGGTTTCTTTCGCCATGGGGTCTGAAAAATCCGCGCAGGACTTCATCCATGCCGGCGGCGCCGACACCGACATCGCTCAATTCGCCACCTTCCCCGGCATTCCCCAAACCATCGTCCCGATTCGCGATAGCGCATCCATCGCTTCGGCAAAGAGCGAGCAGGCGCCGATCGGGGCGATCGTCTGCCGTCCGCGCGCGCAACGCGGCTACGACTGCGGCACCATCACCGCGAAGAACGTGAGCGTCCGCTACGGCGGCCGCGGCATCGTCGCGGGCTTGAGTCAGTCAGACGCCTGCGCGGACAGCGCCGACTCCGGCGGTGCTTGGACGACCTTGGACGGCAAGCGCCAAGGCGTCACCTTCGGCGGCCAGTTCGATGCAGGAGTCACGGGCAACTGCTGGCGTCCCCGCCATCAAAGAACGACCTGGTTCGGGCGAGCCGATCCCGCACCGTAAAGCATCGGGCGAACCGTCCGAAGCGACGCCGGCCTAGACGCGGTCGCGCGGCTTGTTGCTGCGCGCCCGATTCTTGCGCAGGACTTCCGAGGGATATTCCCCGAACCGGGAACGGAACTCCGACGAGAACCGCCCGAGGTGCCTGAATCCCAGCTCGTACGCCACATCCGCGACCGTGGCGGCGCCCTCGCCTCGTTCCAGATCGTTCTTGGCGAGCGCCATGCGCACCTTAGCCAGATACGCGTGAGGCGTCGTACCCAAGTCGCAGCGAAACCCGATCTGCAACGACCGGATGCTGCATCCGCTGGCCTGCGCCACTTCGCCGATGCTTAACGCTTGACGCGCGTTGTCTTCGATATAGCGCACCGCATCGCGCACCGCGCGCCTGGGCGCGGGGCGACTGAACAAGGTGCGTCGGCTGTGCGGGTGGCATTCCAGCAGCAGCGCCATCAGGTATTCGGCGAAGGTGGCCTTGGCCAGCGGCGGCAGATCGCAGCCACCGCCGGAAGGCCCGAGCACATGCATCGCTTGCTCCCATTTCGCTGCCAGATAACCGTCGAACGGCGCGAGAGCGAAAACCAGCGCCTGCTTGTCCAAGGGCCGGCCCGACCATCGCTCATAGAAGTCGTGCAGCATGGCCTTGTCGAAAACCACGTCCCTGCATTTGAACGCATCGTCCGTTTCCAGGCGCAACGGCCCGAGCGGCTGAAGCGGCAAGGTCACGCCTTTCTTCCAAGCCAGATCCACTCCGTGCTGGGTCATGCTTCCCTGCCCGCGCAGACAGGTGGTGAAGCCATACAACTCGCGCTGCTGTTCCGAAAATACCTGGCGAGTCGCCGTGCCGAACCAGGAAACGGATATCGCCACGGGCTCATCCGGCGCGATAACGATCCCGGCGTCGACCCGCTGCTGCCGCCTGGGAAAGCTCAGGTCGTATTCCCCGAATGCATCGAATATCGCTCGGGCAACCTGGTCGGGATCGTTGGTAAGCAATTTTCGAAACATGGGACTGCCCTGAGCGTTGCTGGAATCGTCTTGAAGCACCGATGCGCGCGGCCCGCAGACCGCGAATCAGCAACATGAATACGCGCCGAAATCGCCTGCGATCGAACGATTTTCTTGCGCTATTCGCTCCAGATATAAACGCTCCGCGCTATTTTGTCCCTACATTGACGCCATCGAAAATGTGTGTACAGCCGGACGCCCGAATCGCACTTAATAAAACCCCGCACGCGTTGAATTTCACCGTTTCGCCCGATGGATAGCGTTTCGCTTTATGGATTGATGGGCGCCGAGCGACCTGCTCGAATCGCGCTTCGATCAAACCGATGACCATCGCGGCATCGGACACATGCAATCCGGAGACAACACCCAGATGAAGGCGATCGACCGAAAGATTGAAACCCGGCTGGGGCGCGACTACGCGCCTCGCCGCATTCTCATGATCGTGTCCAACCCGGCCACGCTGCACGGCGCGCCCGTCGGTTTTTTCGCCGAAGAACTGACCGCGGCGTTCTACGCGTTCATGAAAGCGGGACATCGGATCGAGCTGGCGTCCCCGCGCGGCGGCGAGGTCGTGTTCGACGCCCACAGCGATCCGAGAACGCCGAACGGCCCGTACGCGGACGATCTGGTCAGCCTCGGCTTCGTCAGCCATCCGCGCTTCGCAGCGCTGATGCAGAACACCGTGTCGATCGACGCCGTGAAGGTCGCCGACTTCGACGCCGTCTGGGTCGCCGGCGGCGGCGCGCCGTTGCTCACCTTCAAGGACGATCTGCTCTTGCACAAACTGATCGCCGATTTCTACGAACGCGACAAAGTCGTCGCGCTGGTCTGCCACGGCTCGTCGCTGCTGCTGTGGGCGCGTCTGTCCGACGGCCAGGCGCTCGCCCAGGACAAGACCTGGACCGGGTTTTCGGATGCGGAAGAAGCGCAAATCGACAAAGCGTTCGGCATCAAAGTCAACGCCTACACGATCGAATCCGAAGCCCGGCGGATCCCGACCACCCGTTACGTCTGCGGCGAACCGAACCGGCCTTTCGCCGTTCGCGATGGGCGGTTGATCACCGGGCAGCAGCAATACAGCAGCGATTTGGCGGCGCAGTTGGTGTTGGAGGCATTGGACGATCAGGACTAGCCGGCGCCGGCGGAGCATCGCGCCTAAACCGCATCGGCGCGCTCGCTTCCCGGGCGCGTCAGCTCGGCGGAAATTTCGAGTACTCGCGTTCCCGGCTTCGGTAGCCGTAAGCCACCGCGCCCGCGAACACGAGCAGATGCGCCAACGGAGCGATCCAAAGCGGCGGCAGCACATGCACGCCGCCGCCCGCGCCTGCGAAGCCCGGCAGCACGGCAACGAGAAGGTTCGGCAGGATCAGCGCCCAGCCTGCATCGTGCGAAGTTCCGCCCACCAGCGACCAGCTCAACGCGACGCTCAGCAGCACCGCTCGCCAAACGAAGCCGGCGATCTTTATTTGCTGGCGATAACCATACCGATACCCGAAATAAGCCGTCGCGCCGACCGGCAGCAGGGCGATCGCGGTGACGCTCAACGTAGAGACCATTTCGGACATTTGGCTCGCCCATGCCCAGCGATAGGCGCACGACGGGCGCCTTATTTGGGCTCAGATGCTTGTGGATGCTCCGATCCTGCCTCCGCAGGCCCTGGGGTCGCAAGCCGCCTGCGACGGATTCCAGGCAACAAAAAAGCCCCTGAAAAGGGGCTTCTTCTCTCATCGAGCCGACCGTAGCGAACCGCTGCGGCCAGTTTGTGGTGCCGGAGGTGGGACTCGAACCCACACGCTTTTAAGGGCGGCGGATTTTGAGTCCGCTGCGTCTACCGATTCCGCCACTCCGGCAGCGGGCCGCGCATTATACCCAGCTCGAAGGCCGGCGTCTGCCCCCGTCGCGGTCAGTTCGGACGCGGCGGTTCGCCTGGAGGTTCGGGCGCGGCCGGCGGCGCGGCCGCGCGGTCGCGGTCGCTGCGCGCGGCCGTTTCGGTGGCGCCGGCCTCGCCCGCTGCGGCGCCGGCCGCCGCGAGCGGCCACAGGCCGACGGTGCAACGGATGGCGGCGGCGGTGAGCATGGGTCAGGTCTCCGGATGTGGGCGGCGGCATCCCAGGCAACGGCGCAGGCGCCCGTGGCGGCTGCGCCGCGGCCGCGACAACAGGCCACCGCACGGGCATTGCGGCTCCCTGCCGCGTTCCCAGCGCCACAGGCGCCAGAACGAATGGACGAGCATGGTCGCGGCCGTGCCGAGACCGCCCAACTGCAGGCACTGCGCCAGCCGCGCATACGACCCGCCCGGCAGCGCGGCCGCGCCGGCGTCGGCCGACACGATCCCGGCCGCGAGCGCGAGCGCGGCCACCACCGCGGCCGGCGCGAACAACTGCAACGACATCCTGGCGCCACGATTCATCGATTGCCCTCCCCTCTGAGCCGGCTGGCCGACAAGCCGGCTAGGAAAACGGGGGCGGGTCTCAGTCGATGAGACGGTGGCCAGAATATGGCCAGCGCGCCGCGGCGGCCTCTGCCATAGGTCCGTGTGCCGATCGGTCGCTTGCCGGTTGTGGCGCGCGCGCGGCTGTGAGCAACTATGCGGCGATGGCGGGACTAGAATGCGCCGATGTGCCTGATCGCCCTCGCCTGGCAACACCATCCCCGCTACCGCTTGGCGTTGATCGCCAACCGCGACGAAGCGCACGCCCGCCCGACCGCGCCCGCCGGCGCCGACCCCGACGACCCGCAGGTCTTCGGCGGCCGCGACCTGTCGCAAGGCGGCAGTTGGCTGATGGTGTCCGCGCGCGGCCGCCTGGCCGCGGTGACCAACGTGCGCGACGGGCGCCAGCTCGAAACCGCGCCGCGTTCGCGCGGCGCGTTGGTGCGCGAATTCGTGCGCGGGTCGATGAGCGCCGAGCAGTATCTGGAAACGCTGCGCGCGCCGGCGGCGCAGTTCGGCCGCTTCAATCTGTTGCTGTGGGACGGCGCGCAGTTGCGCTTCGGCAGCAACCATCCGCCGGCCGGCCACGGCCCGTTCCAGACCTTCGCCGTCGCTGCCGGCGTGCACGCGATGACCAACGGCGCCTTCGACGCGGCCTGGCCCAAGAGCGGCCTGGCCACGCGCGCGCTGTCGGCGTGGCTGGATTCGCCGGCGTCGCGGCAACCGCCGTCGCGCGGCGACGACGGCGCGCCGTCCAGCGCCGATCCAGGCCTGGCGATGCTGTTGGCGGCGATGGCCGACACCACCATCGCGCCGGACGAAGCCCTGCCCGATACCGGCGTCGGTCTGGAGCTGGAGCGTTTGCTGTCGCCGCCGTTCGTGCTCGGCGACACCTACGGCACGCGCTGCAGCACCATCGTGCTGATCGACGCGGACGGAATCGACTTCATCGAGCGGCGCTACGGGCCGGGCGGCGCGCACGGCGGCGAAAGCGCGGTGCGTCTGCGCATCGGCGCGTAGCGGGACGCAAGCGCAGTCGTTCGCGCAGGTCGCGCTGCGCGCTCGATCCCGCAGAAATGAGAAGGCCCAGGCCTCGAGGTGTTCCTCGGGTGTCCGGGCCTTCCGTTGTCGGAGCGGCTCCAGCGAAAGAGGTTAATCCGCTGGTTTTTCTCCGACGCCCGCAGCCTAGCGCCGGCCGCGTTAGGCAGCGGTCAAACCCGCGTGAGCGCGACGATAATCGCGCCTGCGCGCGGCCGGTTCAGGCTCACCGCAGCTTTTGCGACGAACGCGGCGGGCACTTGGGCACCGGTGGCGCCGGGCTGAAACCCGGGACCACCGCCTGGAACAGGTAGTACGGAATGCCGCTGGGATAGTTGCGGCTGGGATCGCCGATGCAGGTCTTCCAGTACGAACCGGTGCCGTTGGTGCTGCTGGCGATATCCACGAACAACTGGCCGTCCAGATAGGCGTCGCGCAGGTACGCCGGGCGGGTGTGGTTGTTGGTGTCGAACAGATCGATCAGGCCGGCCAGGTCGTAGTCCGGATCCTTGTAGTGGCCGCAATGCACGCGGATGTCGAGACTGGAGTTTTTGCAGGTGAAGTACATCTCGGTCAGCGGCGGGCCGAAGCCGGTGGTGCGCGCGTGGACCTTGCGGCCGTCCAGGAAGATCTCGGTCTGGCCGAAGTTCTGGCCCTGCCAGTACGCCCCCAGCGCCTGCTCGCTGGCGAACGGGCCCTGGCTGTAGGAAGTCTGGGCCTGGGCCGCGGCGGCGTGCGCCACAGCGGCGGCGCCGATCAGCGCCAGCGCGATCGCTTTGAACGTCATCGGTTGTGTCCTCGTCGGATGCGGTTCGCGGCGTCCGTCGTGGACGCCGGGCCGGCGCATCGCGGCGCCGGCTTCGAGGTACTCGCGTTCGATGCGCAAAACGGCTCACGCCGCGGCGCACGCGCTCAGCCCGGCCAGGGCCACCAGCCGCGGCCGGTGCGGGCGTAGCGATCGGCCGCGCGCTCGAAGCGGTTGCGCACGCTGATGCCGCCGCACGCCAGGTACAGCGGCAGGAACAGCGGCCCCAGCACCATGTACTGGTAGACATGGGCGCGTTCGTGATCGGCCAGGCAGATCGGCGGCTCTTCGCCGTGGCCGGCGTCGTGGGCGTAGGTGTGGCACGGCGAATCCAGATCGCCGCCGGTGTGCAGGATCACGTTGCCCAGGGTGATCGCCCCGCCCGGCCCCCACGGCCAGTGCTGGAACACCAGGGCCAGATCGCGCCGGCGCAGCCGCGCGCGTGCGCCGAACGGCAGCGCCAGCAGGCCGGCGAGCAGGCCGGCCGCGGTGACAGGCGAGGTCCAGATCAGGCCGAGCGTGGTGCCGGCCGCGCGCAACGCGCTTGGCAGCGGCGCGCTCAGTCAGCAGCCCTCTTCGGGCATCAACAGCCACAGCACCAGATACGCCAGCGCCACCGGCAACACGAAGGTGGCCAAGGCCAGCACGACGAAGCCCGCGCGCACCAGCACCGGGTTCCAGCGCAGGCGCAGGGCCAGACCGCCGCAGACGCCGGCGATCATGCGGTCGTGGCGCGACCGGCACAGGGTTCGGGTGGCGCTGCTCATCGCTTGCGGGCGCTCCGGCGGGACTCGCGGGCAGTCTAGCGCGTCGAAGCGACGGCGGCGTCTACGGCGCCGCCGCGCGTAGCTGAACGAGTTTGGCTTGCAGCCACGCCGCCGAGGTCGTCGCCGCGGCCTTGCCGCAACGCACGTGGTACGGCTGGCCGCTGAAGCTGCTCTGGCTGGCGCCGCGCTCGATGAACAGCTCGGCGGTGTCGGCCAGGCCACGTTTGCGCAGGTAGGCGAGTTTCTTGCGCAGGTGCTCCTGCGCCTGGGCGGCGTCGTACCAACTGCCGTTGCGTTCGAACTGGCAGCCCGACTGGCCGAGCGCCTGGATCAGGCGCTCGGTTTCGCGCTCGGCCTGCGGCGAAGGCGCGGCCTGGGCCGCAGTGGCCGCGCCGAGCAGCGCGAGCGACAAGGCAGCGATGGCGAGTTTCGCGTTCATCGCGGCGCCGGCAGCTTGGCCAACCACGCACCGACCACGCCGGTCCACAGTTCGTAGCCGGTGCGGTTCATGTGCAAACGGTCGCCGACGAACAGCTCCTCGCGCGCGGCGCCGTCGGCGCCGAGCATCGGCGTGAACGTGTCGAGGTAATCGACGCCGCGCACGCCGCGGGCGAAATCGCGCACCAGCGCGTTGGCCTCGCGCACCTGCGGCAGGATCGCCGCGCGCGACGGGCTGGGCTTGATCGAGACGAAGGCGATGCGCACCTTCGGCGTCGCCGCCTGGACCTTGCGCACGAACGCGGCGAAATCGTCGCGCACCTGGCGCGGGGTGCGGCCTTCGTGCAAGTCGTTCTCGCCGGCGTAGAACACCACCGCGCGCGGTTGGTAGGCGTTGACGATGCGGTCGGCGAAGTAGACCGCATCATAAGCGCGCGAGCCGCCGTAGCCGCGGTTGATCAGGACCACGCCGGGGAAATCGTCGGCCAGCGTGGTCCACAGCCGGATCGAGGAACTGCCGACGAACACCACCGCGCCGGGCATGCGGCGCACGCGCGCGTCTTCGGCTTCCCAGGCGCGCACGGTGGGTTCCCATTCGGCCGGGTCGCGCGGCGCGGTGCCGGCGGGCGTGGGGAGTTCGGCGTGGGCGGCGTTGTGCGGCGGCGCGGACGCGCAGGCGGCAAGCAGGATCAGCAGCAGCGGCAGCAGGACACGGCGCATTCGCGGGCTCCGTTGGGGATGCGGGAAGAGTAACCGGGAGTGCGTTAAGGCGGCAGGGGCGCGGCGATCGGAACGCAAGGCGTCGGGCCTGTAGGCCCTCCACAGAAAGGGCCTCCCGCAAGCGTTGCGCTTGGTCAGAAAGCGCAAGCCGGCCCGCGATGCAAGCGCATCGCGGGCCGATGGGCGCGAGGCTTCAGCGCGAGCGCTGGGTCAGCCAGTCGTGGATCGCGCCAGGCACTTCGCGCTGGGCGCGACCGGAGACGTAGATGCCGATATGGCCGCCCTTGAACGACAGTTCGCTGTAGTCGTCGCTGCCGACCAGATCCTTGAGCGCCTTCGACGCCGCCGGCGGCACCAGATGGTCCTGCTCGGCGTAGATGTTGAGCACCGGCATGTCGACATAGCCCAGGTCGACCGCGCGCCCGCCGATGTCGATGCCGCCGTTGACGAAGCCGTTGCCCTGGTAGAACTGCTTGATGAACTGGCGGAAGGCTTCGCCGGCCTGATCGGGCGAGTCGAAGATCCACTTTTCCATGCGCAGGAAATCTTCCAGCGCGCGCTTGTCGTCGAGGATGTCGATCAGGCCGACGTACTTCTGCACGAACAGCCGCCACGGCTTGAGCGTGAGGTAGCACCAGTTCATGACGTCGGCCGGGACGTTGCCGAGGGTGTCGACGAACTGGTCCACGTCCAGGCCGCGGGTCCAGTTGGACAGCATGTTGTCGCGGGTGTGGAAATCCACCGGCGTGACCATGGTGATGAGGTTGCGCACCTTGGCCGGATTCAACGCGCTGTAGCACAGCGAGAACGCGCCGCCCTGGCAGATGCCGAGCAGGTTGATCGCGTCCTGGCGGTACTCGCGGCGCAGATGGTCGACGGCGCCGCCGAGGAAGCGCTGGATGTAGTCCTCCAGCTCCAGATAACGGTCGGAGCGGTCGGGATAGCCCCAGTCGAGGATGTACACGTCCTGGCCGCGCTCGAGCAGGCCGCGCACGATCGACTTGTCGGCCTGCAGGTCGACCATGTACGGCCGGTTGACCAGGGCGTAGGCGATCAGCAGCGGCGCCTTGGCGGTCGGCGCGTGCTCGCCGCGGAAGCGGTACAGCACGACCTTGCCGTCGCGCCAGACTTCCTCGCGCGCGGTCGCGCCGTAGTCGATGTTGTCGACTTCCTGCAGCGTGTCGAGCCCGGCGCTGAGCTTGCGCTGGGCGGTGAGCGCTTCCTGGGCCAATGATTCGGCGGTGAAGTTGATCGGTGCGGTCATCTCAGCGCGCTCCCTGCTTGGCGGACTTGCCCAGCTTCAGCGACGGCTTGGCCGCAGCGGCGCGCTTGGACGGCGCGGCCGCCTTGGCGGCGGCGGGTTTGGCAGCGGCCTTCGTCGCGGTGGACTTCACCGCTGCGGGCTTGGCCGGCGGCTGCGGGCGGGCGATCGCGGTTTTCTTGGCCGCGCTCTTGGCCGCAGGTTTCGCGCTTGCGGATTTGGAAGCGGCCGGCTTGGAAGCGGCCGGCTTGCCGACAGCGGGCTTGGCCGCCGCAGCGGCCGAAACGCTGGGCGCGGACGCGGCGGCCTGCGCCGCGCGCGGCTTCGGCTGGGCGGCGCTTTTCTTCGCCGCCGGCCGCGGCTTGGCGGCGGCCTCGCCCGCGTTGTCGTTACCGCGCAACTGCAACACCTCGTCGCGCAGGCGGCGCAACTCGCGCTCGAGCTGGACGATCTTGCGGTGCGCCGCATCGATCTCGGTGCGGGTGGGAATGCCGTACTGGCCGCTGGCCTGCTCGATTTCCTTCTGCACGCCGGCGCGCAAACGCATCTGCGAATTGACCAGCGCCGCGTAGGCGTCGCGGAAACGCGGCGACAGCGCGATCTCGGCGTAGGCGTCCTCGGCCGCGTCGATCCACAGGTCGAACAATGCGCGCGCGCTGCCGATCTGACGGCCCGGCTCGCTGCGTTCGGCCAGCTTGTCCTCGAAGCGCTTGAACGCGTCCTGGCCGGCCTCGGCCATCAGCCCGTTGTAGGCCTGGCTTTGCTGCTGATAGTTCAGATAGGACTGGGCCAGTTGCTGCACGCGCTCTTGGTGCTCGCGCGCGAAACCGAATGCGGGCAGGCCGAGCAGGCTGCTGCCGCCGTGCTGGAAGCGCTCCAGCAGCGGCTTGACCTGTTCGACCCAGCGCGCGAAATCCTGCTGGCCCGGGCCGCGCATCGCGCCGAACACGTCGGCGAAGGGATTGGCGCCCTGCCCGCCCAGCGCCTGCTTCCAGGCGCCGGCGATGTCGCCGGCCGAGGCGTCGCGGCCGGCGAACTGCGCGGCCAGTTTCTGAATTTCGCCGAACCAGCCGCGCGCCTGGCTGTTGAAGCGGTCGAGCGTATCCTCGACCTGCGGCTGGGCGCCGCCGCGGGCCAGTTGCGACCACCAGTTCAGCGCCTCGTTCCAGCCCGGCATCGACGGCTGCGCGGGCTGCTGCGGCTGCGCGCCGCGCATCATCTCGCCCCATGCGCCCCAGTACTGACGTGCGAGGCGTTCGAAGTCCTGCGGGTTGAAAGCTGAGCCGGCGCCGAAATCGCCGGGATTGTTCGAGCCGAAACCGAAATTCGCCATCGCCGCCTCCAGGGTTTGTCCCGATCATAGCAACCGCGTGTTGCCGGGCGCTGCCTGTGTCGTGAGGCACACAACGGCGTGAACGCGCGGGGTGGCGATTTACGCGCAGATCCGGTCGCTCCCTGTAGGAGCGGCGCGAGCCGCGACCGCGAATCGCGGCGTGCGGCGCGAGATTGAAGCCCTGCGGTCGCGGCTCGCGCCGCTCCTACAAGGGCTGCGGTCAGGGTTTCGGGATGTGCAGCGTCTTGCTGATCATCAGCGATCCCGACAGCGCGAACATCAGCACCATCGGATGGAACAGCCACGGGCCGATGCGCACGCCGCCGAACCACAGCTGATCGCCGATCGCGCCCTGCCACGCCGCCACCGCCAGCACGATCACCAGCAGCAGGCTGGTCGGAATCGGCGTGCCTTCGAAGTATTTGACCTTGCCTTCATCGCCCGCCAGCGCTTCGGCGGTGACGTTGTAGCGCGCCAGCCGGCTGACGCCGCAGCCGACGAAATAGCTCAGCACCACCCAATCCCAGCCGCCCTGCAGGCCGCAGGCGTAGGCCAGCGCGGCCGGGGCGACGCCGAAGGAGATCACATCGGCCAGCGAATCGAGTTCGCGCCCGAGCGTGGACGAGGACTTGCGCCAGCGCGCGACCCGGCCGTCGAGCGCGTCGAACACGAACGCCAGCGGGATCAGCGCCATGCCGATCATCAGGTTGCGCACCTCGCCGTCCTGCAGGAAGCGCATCGCAGCGAAGATCGCGCCGGTGCCGCAGAAGGCGTTGGCGAGGGTGAACCAGTCCGCGAGGTGAAACTCGCGGAGCATCGAAAAGTGACGCGGCATGCGGCGCAGCTCCGTGGCGAGGCGGCCGCGCGGCCGCCCGAAGGCGTTCAGCCTGCCAAAGCCGGCGCGTGCGCCGCAAGGGGCGCAAGTCGCAAGCGCGACGCGCGCGGCGTCTGCGAGGCGGCGATCGCGTCGCATGCGGCCCAAACCGACGCGCCCCGGCGCGATGCGGGCCGCGCGGGCCCGCGGAGCTCAGGCGTTCGGTTCAGCTCGCTTACTTCGGCAGCGCCAGGTTCTGCGCCTGCAAGCCCTGCCCTTGCGCGCGCGGCACGGTCTCGACCACCGCATCGCCCGGCAGCGCCGCGCCGCCGGCCAGATGCGCATCGACCCGGTCCAGCGCCGCGTACACGTAAGGCAGCAGCGGCAGATAACGCGCGCCCAGCGCCGGCAGGCCGAGGAAGGCGTCGAAGTGCTGGACGTTCTTGACCTGCCAATAGCTCACCCGCGCCCCGGCCTTGCGCGCCATCGCCACATACGGCGCGCTGGTGAACGCCGGCGGGATCAGGCCGTCGTCGAGGCCGTGCACCACCACCACCGGCAAGCCCTTGCGCGGCGCGCCGGCGCGGGTTTGCTCCACGCCCTTGCGCACGCGCTCGCCGGCGGCCTTCAGCGCCGCCCTGTCGGCGTCGGCGCGCAGCGGCTGGCCGGTCCACAGCTCGCGCAGGCCGGCCATCGCCTGCAGGCGCGAGGCGCCGGCCGGGCCGAACAACTGCACGCCGGCGCCGGGCGGAATGCCGCTGGCGTCGGCCCACCACGCCGCGCGCTCGGCCTCGCTGGCCGCGCGCGCCACAGGCGGCGCGTCGGGGCCGGCCGGCGTCGCCGCCGAATAGACGTAACTCACCCACGGCTGGTTCGCCGCGGCGCCGGCCTCGCGCGCGGCCGGCGCGTAGCGGCCGTAGGCCGAGGCGTAAGTGGCCGCGACCGCGCGCCACAGATCGAAGTTGACCGACAGCGCGCCGGCGCGCAGCGCGTCGTCGCTCCAGCCGTCGCCGCGCATGCGCTCGTAGGCGGCTTGCGCGCGCGCGGCGGTGTCGCCGCTGCGCGCGGCCTCGCCGAGCAAGCCGTGCTCGGCGGCGAAATCGCAGAACGACTGCGCGCTGTCGCCGGTCAGCGGCGCCACCGGCATCGCGCCCAGCGGCTTGTGCAGCAGCGCGCACGGCATCAGCAGCGCGGCCTGGGTGGTGTAGTCGTACAACGGCCGCGCGCCGCGCACATAGACGTTGGGCTCGCCGGCGACCACCGCGTCCAGCCACGGTTCCTCGTCCAGTTCGGCCGCGCGCAGCACCGCGCCGCCGCCGTTGGAGATGCCGACCGCGATCACCCGCGTATTGGCCCAGGTGAACGGCGCCTGCTCGGGAAACGCGCGGTCCAGCGCGCGCAGCGCGAAGCGCGCGGCTTGCTGCACGTGCCGGCCCCAATCGGCTTCGGGGTTGTCCTGCGAATGCGCGTGCTTGAACGCGACGCCGCCGGCCTTGCGCGCCTGCGCGTCGGGCAGGAACGCCAGTTCTCCCTCGCCGGGCTTGCCGACGGTGCCGTCGGCGCGCACGCCCACGCCGGCGTCGAGATCGAAGTAATCGGTGCCCGCGCCCTTGTCGGTGTAGGCCACCGCGCAGCCCTTCGGCAGGCCCCAGGCGCCGGCCACGGCGATCGAGCCGTAGATGCCGCGCGAACCCGACGAGGCGCTGACCACGATGCAGCGCTTGTCGCGATCGAAACCGTCCGGCACCTGGACCAACACGCGATGCGGCTGATGCGCGCCGGGCACGCGCGCGAACGCGCTGTACTCGCGTCCGGGCACCGCGGCCAGGCTGCCGTAGAGCTCGCCGTAGCCGCCGCCCGGGGCGAGGTCGGCGATGCCGCGCCAGTTCGACCACAGCGCGCGCCGGCGCAGTTCGGCGGCGCTGGGATGGGCGGCGTCGGCGAACGCCGGCGGCACCATCGCGCGCAGGCCGTCCAGGCCCAGGCCGGCGGTCAGCAGGTCGTCGCGCTCGCGGTGGTCGGTCTGGCGTTCCTGCGTGTACATCGCGGCGGAGTCCTGTGCGGCCGGCCTGGCGGCGGCGGTGCGCGCCGGCGCGGCGCTGGCGGGGCCGGCCGCGAGGGCCAGCAGCAAGGAGGCGGCCAGGGCCGCGGCAGGTAAGGAATAGGCGCTCATCGTTGCAGGTTAGCGTTACGCCGGCGCGCGCTCATCGTACTTTGGTACATCCGTGCCCGATGAATCCGCGCCCGCCACCTCTGCGCGCGGCGCCGCGCCCGCGGCCTGCTAGGCTTGAACCGATGCCGACCCTGCTGATCGCCGACGACCACCCGCTGTTCCGCGCCGCACTGCGCCAGGCCGCCGCCGATGCGGTGCCCGAGACCGTGGTGCGCGAAGCCGGCACCCTCGACGACGCGCTGGCCGCGCTGGAAGCCGAGCCCGGCATCGACCTGGTCCTGCTCGACCTGCACATGCCCGGCAACCACGGCCTGGCCGGGCTGGCCGCGATCCGCGCGCAGTTTCCCGGCACCGCGGTGGCGGTGGTGTCGGCCAACGACGATCCGCGCGTGGTCCGGCGCGCGCTCGACCACGGCGCCGCCGGTTACCTGCCCAAAAGCTCAGGGCTGGACGAGTTGCGCGACGCGATCCGCGCGGTGTTGGCCTGCGAGCAATGGCTGCCGGCCTCGCTGCGCGCGGCGGTCGCGCGCACCCACAGCGAGCGCGGCGACGCCGACCTCGCCTCGCGCCTGGCCAGCCTGTCGCCGCAGCAGTTCCGGGTGCTGAGCCTGGTCGCGCAGGGCTTGCTCAACAAACAGATCGCCGACCGGCTCGACGTCCAGGAGCGCACGGTCAAGGCGCATCTGTCGGCGATCTTCGACCGCCTGGGCGTGCGCAACCGCACCCAGGCCGGGGTGGTGCTGCGCGAGCTGGAACTGGCCGATCCGGCGCGGCGGATCGAGTAGCCGGCGGCGGCGAGCGGCGCGAGCGGTTCCGTCGCGATCGCCGTGCCGATCCCGATGCCTCGATTCGGACCGCCTAACCGCTCACCCACGCTCACGTCAAGCTCTCCGGGGCTCACCGCGACCGGCGGTGTTGTCCACACAGCCTGTGGACAAACCTGCGGACAGCAGGGGTTGGAAGGCCCTGGAGCCTTTGTTACATAAGCGTTGCAACAGATTTGGCGAAAAAATCGCCAACCGATTTTCGACCGTCGTCGCGAAACCCCGCTCGCGCCCTCAGACCGCCCCTGGAACCGCCCTGCCCTGGCCGCCGGGCCGCCCGCAACCCGTTCAGCGCGCCGCCGCGGCGGCGGCCAGCAGACGGTCGAGCACCGACTTCAACGCCAGCGGTTTGACCGGCTTGGCCAGCAGCGAGCGCCCGGCCGCGTGCACCGCCGCGCGCACCTGCGCGCCGCCGTCGGCGCTGAGCAGCAGGCACGGGGTCGCGCCGAACTCGGGCTCCAGGCGTTGCGCCAGGGCCACGCCGGTGTCGTCGCGGTCGAGGTGGTAGTCGAACAGCCACAGCTGCGCCGGCGCCGCGCGCAGCGCCGCGCGCGCGCCGGCTTCGTCGGCGGCGCGGGCGACCTCGCAGCCCCAGCGCTGCAGCACTTCGCTCAGCGCCGCCAGCGCCTGCGCGTCGTTGTCGACCGCGAGCACGCGCAGCCCCGCCAGCGCGCCGCGCGCGCCGGCCGGCAGCGGCGCCTGCGCCGCGCGCACCGCGGCCACGCGCACGCCGAACGCGGTGCCGCGGCCGACCCGGCTGCGCAGGCTCAGCGGTGCGTCGAGCAATTGCGCGATGCGGTCGGCGATCGACAGGCCCAGGCCCAGCCCTTGCCCGGGCGCGTCCTCGCCGCGGCGGAATTCCTCGAAGATCGCTTCGCGCTGGGCCGGTTCGATGCCCGGGCCGGTGTCGTGCACTTCGATGCGCAGGCCGTCGCCGGCGCGACGCACGCCCAGCAGCACCCGCCCCTGCGCGGTGTAGCGCACCGCGTTGGCGAGGAAGTTCTGCAGCACCCGCCGCAGCAGTTGCGGGTCGCTGCGCGTCCATGCGCGCGTGGCCACGTAGCGAAAGCGCAGGCCGCGCGCGGCGGCGATCGCGGCGAACTGCGCGGCCAGCGGATCGAGCACTTCGGCCAGCGGAAACTCGCGCGGCTGCGGCACCAGCCCGCCGGCCTGCAGGCGCGACATGTCGAGTAAGCCGGTCAGCAGGTCGCCGGTGGATTCCAGCGCGCCGCCGATGCGCGCCACGGTGTCGCGCTGGGCCGGGTCGAGCGCTTGCTGGCTCAGCGCGTCGGCGAACAACTGCGCGGCGTGCAGCGGCTGCATCAGGTCGTGGCCGACCGCGGCGAGGAAGCGGCTCTTGGCCTCGTTGGCGCGCTGCGCTTCCTGGGTGGCCACTTCCAGGTCGGCGGTGCGCTCGGCCACGCGCTGTTCCAGGGTTTCGTTGGCCTGGATCAATCCGGCTTCGGCGCGGCGGAACGCGGTGACATCGGTAAAGGTGGCGACGAAGCCGCCGCCGGGCATCGGATTGCCGCGGATTTCCAGGATGCTGCCGTCGGCGAGCACGCGCTCGGACAGGTGCGCGGTGCCCGCGCGCATGTACGCCAGGCGCCGCTGCAACGCGCTCTCCAGATCGCCCTGGAACGGCAGGCGATTCATCGCCCAGCGCGCCAGATCGGCGATCGGCCGGCCGACTTGCAGCAGTCCGGGCGGGAAATCGAACAGTTCGACGTAGCGCCGGTTCCATGCCACCAGGCGCAGTTGCGCGTCGACCACGCTGATGCCCTGGCTCATGTTCTGCAGCGCCGCTTCGAGCACGCGCTGGTTGAAACGCAGGTCGGCCGAAGCCTCGCCGACGATGGCGGCGACCGTGTCGAGATCGCGCCCGGCCTCGCGCCGCGCCGCGTCGAGCAACACCCGCGCCGACGACGAACCCAGCACCGCCGCCAGTTCGCGCTCGACCCCCGCTTCCACCGCCGCCGCCACCGGCGCGCCGGTGGGCACGCCGTCGAGCAGTTGCGCCACGCGCTCGCGCGGCAGGAAGCGCAGGCCGGCGTTGCGCAGGGTCTGCGCGTCGAGGCCGCGGCGCGCATCGCGCGCCGGCTCGCGCCGCCACAGCGCCGCCAGCACGGTCACCAGAGTCCCCGCGAACAGGCTGGTGCCGACCGCGCGGCCGAGCCGGCTCCAGCCGGTCAGGCCGAACAAACGCTCCGGCGCCAGCCACTCCAGCCCCAGCGGCCCCTGCACCACCCAGGCCGGCATCGCCCCGCGCGCTTCGAACAGCATCGGCAGCAGCAAGGTCCAGCACCACACCGCAAAGCCCGCGGCGATGCCGGCGATGGCCGCGCGCGCCGGCGTCTGCGGCCGCCACACCGCGAACGCCAGCGCCGGCGCCAGCGTCGCCAGCGCCGAGAACGACACCGCGCCGACATCGGCCAGCGCCTCGCTGCCGGCGATCAGACGGCTATAGCCCCAGGCCAGCAGCATGATCGCGACGATGCCGCCGCGGCGCAGCGCCAGCACCCGTCCGCGCAGGTCGCGGTTGTGCGACCACGCGCCGCGCAGCAGGTTCGGCGCGAACCAGTGGTTGCCGATCATCAGGCTCAAGGTCAGCGTGCTGACCACGACCATGCCGGTGGCGGCGCTGAGCCCGCCGAGGAACGCGAACAGCGCCAGCGCCTGCTGGCCCTGCGCCAGCGGCAGCGCCAGGACGTACAGATCCGACGGCACCTGCGCGCCGAGCAGGCGCTGGCCGAGCATCGCCACCGGCAGCACCGGCGCGGCGATCAGCAGCAGATACAGCGGGAACTGCCAGCGCGCAGTGCGCACGTGGCGCTCGTCGCGGCATTCGACCACGGCGACATGGAACTGGTGCGGCAGGATGAACATCGCCAGCGCGCCCAGCAGCACCAGCGGGAAGAAACCGCCGGCCGGATCGCTCGCCGGCGCGGGCATCGCCGGCGCCGGCGGCAGCGCGTCCAGGCCGAACCAGACGAACGCGCCCAGCGCCAGCATCGCCGCCAGCTTGAACACCGACTCGAACGCCATCGCCAGCACCAGCCCGCGATTGTGCTCGGCGGCGCTGGCGCGGCGGGTGCCGAACAGCATCGCGAACAGCGCCATCGCCAGCGCCACGTACAGCGCGCTGTCGCGCCAGGCCGGCAATGCGGCGCCGTCGGTGGCGCGGGTGGTGAGCATGGCGAAGCTCATCGCCACCGCTTTGAGCTGCAGCGCGATGTAGGGGATCAGGCCGAGCGCGGCGACCAGGGTGACCAGCGCCGCCAGCCACGCGTCCTTGCCCAGGCGGGTCGCGATCAGGTCGGCCAGCGAGGTGGCGTTGGTCTCGCGCGCCAGCCGCACCAGCTTGACCATGAAGCCCACGGCCAGCGCATAGAACAGGATCGAGCCCAGAAACGTCGGCGGCAGCGGCCAGCCGTAGCGCGCGGCCTGGGTGACGGTGCCGTAGAAAGTCCACGAGGTGCAGTGCACCGCCAGCGACAGCGCGTAGATGTGATGCCAGTGGCGCGCCAGCACGTTCGGCCGGCGTTCGGCGAACAGCGCGGTGCCGAACATCAGCGCCAGCCACGCCAAGCTGGCCAGGGCGACGGCGGTGAGGCTCAGCATGGGCATGAGGTGCGGCGCATCGGCGCAGGATAGCGGCGGCAAGCAGCCCGGAACAGCGCAGCCGCGGTATCTACCTGTAGGAGCGGCGCAAGCCGCGACCGCGGGGCCACCAGGCGCGGCGAAAGATTCGTCGTAGTTGCGTCGTCGCAGTCGCGGCTCGCGCCGCTCCTACACTCGCTGCGCGCCGACCGCCATAAAAGCGAGCGGGGCGTCCCTGCCCCAGCCCCTAAACCCCCGCGGCCGCGCATCGTGCGCGGCCACCTTGGAAAACCCGGGCCTGCGTCCCCCGGACGCAGGCCCGACGCGGCGTCCCGGCCGCACTCCCCATGCCTGCTTGGAACGAAATCAGAAGTCGTACTTGACCGTCAGCGAGTACTGGCGCGGCGGACCGTAGAAACCGGTGTACACGCCCAGCGCCGAGTTCAGGCTGTAGCCGGTGGTGCGGTATTCCTTGTCGGCGAGGTTGCTGCCCTGCAGCGACACCGTCCACGGGCCGCGGCTCTTCCAGGTGACGCCGGCGTTGACCAGGCCGTAGCCGTCCTGGGTGATCGGCAGCGCGCCGGTGCGCACGATCTCGGTGGTCGCCACCACCTCGCTCTGGTAGCTGTAGCCCACCCGCGCCGACAGATTGCTGCCGTCGGACAGATCGGTGCGGTACTCGACGTTGAGCGCACCGGAGAACTCGGGCGCGTTGGTGAATTCCTGTTCCTTGGCGATGTTGACGCCGGCGTACATGAATTCGTCGTACTTGGCGTCCAGCCAGGCCAGGTTGCCCGAGATCAGCCAGTTCTGGTTCGGCAGCCACTGGTACTCGACTTCCAGGCCCTGCACCGTGCCTTGGCCGGCGTTGGTGAAATCGCCGAAGAACGCGTCGTTGGTGCCGTCGCCGTTGCTGTCGTAGGCGGTGAACACCGACAGCTGGATGTCCTTGTACTTGTTGTGGAAGTACGACAGGTTCAGGAACACGCGCTGGTCGAAGAAGGCCATCTTGCTGCCCAGCTCGTAGCTGTCGACGACCTCGTCGTCGAACGGCTCGGCCGAGCGCGGCACCGCCGCGGCCTGGGCGCGGATGTTGTAGCCGCCGGACTTGAAGCCGCGCGTGGCCAGCCCGTAGACCAGGATGTCCGGGGCCAACTGGTAGTCCAGCGAGACCTTCGGCGAGGTGTTCTTGAAGTTGATCTTGCGGTCGAAATTGGCCGCGATCACGCCGCTGGGAAGGGTGAAGTTGGCGTCGCGGTAGCCCTGGTTGAACACCTTGGCGCGCTTGTCCTCGTCGGTGTAGCGCGCGCCGACGTCGAGCTTGAGCTTGTCGGTCAGGTCGAACGTCCAGTCGGCGTAGAACGCCAACGACTCGGTGTAGACCGTGCCCTGAGTGTCGCCAAAGCTGAGGTTGAAGAAGTTGTTGAGCACCTGCCCGCCGGCTTCGCCGTCGAAGGCGTAGATGCCCATCACGCCGCGCGCGCGGCCGCCGCCATCGTAATTGGCCTGCAACTCGTGGCTGACCTGCTGATCGCTGTAGAACGCCTTCACGTCGGCGATCTTGTTCGGCAGGGTGTCGAAGTCGATGTTGGTCTCGGTGTCGGACTCGCGCTTGGCCAGCACGTACTTGAACGTCCAGTCCTCGTTGGCGCGCCAGTTGACGACGGCCGAGGCGCCCTTGATCGTGGTGTCGTTGACGTTGGGCATGCCGCTGCGGATGTCGTAGCGGTCGTCCAGCGGCAGCAGGCCCGGGGCGAAGCGGTTGGGCGCGAGCATCCGGGCGCCGCGCACGCCGGACTGGTCGTCCATCCAGTCGAACGCGAACTGGATGTCGAGCGAGTCGCTGACGTAGGCGCCGAGGCTGCCGCGCAGCGCCAGCACTTCCTTGTCGCTGACCTCCTGGTTGGTGAAGCGGTTCTTGCCGAAGCCGTCGCGGTTGAGGCTGGCCACCGACAAACGGCCGCGCAAGGTGGCGTCGCCGCCCTGGGTCGCGCCGCCGATCGGGCCGGCCACCGCCGCCTTGACGTCGAGCTGGCCGTAGTTGCCCGCGGTCACCGAGGCGAAGCCGCCGAACTGGGTCGGCAGGCCGCGCGAGATGTACTTGATCGCGCCGCCGATGGTGTTCTTGCCGTACAGCGTGCCCTGCGGGCCGCGCAGCACTTCGATGCGCTCCACGTCGAACACGTCCAGCAGCGCGCCCTGCGGGCGGGCGATGTAGACATCGTCCATGTAGATGCCCACGCCCGGATCCACGCCCCACAGCGGATCGGACTGGCCGACGCCGCGGATGTAGGCGGTGATGGTGCTGCTGGAACCGCGCGCGGCGTAGATGGTCAGGTTCGGCACCTGCGCGTCGAGGTCGCTGAGGTCCTCGATGTTGAGCCGGTCCAGCGCCTCGGGCGTGAACGCGGTGATCGCCACCGGCACTTCCTGCAGGGTTTCCTCGCGCTTGCGCGCGGTGACGGTCAACCCGCCCAGGGTCTTGGCGTCGCGGGCTTCGGCCGCGGCCGGTGCGGCGTCCTGCGCCCAGGCCGCCGGCGCCAGCAGCGCCAGGGCCACGGCCGAGGCGAGCGCGGCGCGGCGGCCGCGGTGGTAGTGGCGGGAGTGTCGGTCGATGCGGATCACGTTGGTTGTCCCTCCCCCGGGAGCTCGATGCGAAAGATGCGAATGCGGGTGCGGAAGTCGCGCGCAGCGCCCCTCGCGCCGCGCAGTCCCCCGTCATGGCGCACAGCCTAGGAGCCGGCCGCCGCGGCCGGCAGCTGTACCTTCGGACAATGCCGGCCGCGCGCCCGCATTGCCGACACTGCGCGCAGCCGGGCCCGACGCCCGCGCCGCAATGAGGGGAATCCGAACCGATGGCGTTTTTGATCGTGCTGGCCGCGCTGTGCTTCCTGATGTACGTCGCCTACCGCGGCCACAGCGTGATCCTGTTCGCGCCGGTGGCGGCGCTGGGCGCGGTGCTGTTGACCGATCCGTCGCTGGTCGCGCCGATGTTCACCGGCCTGTTCATGGACAAGATGGTCGGCTTCCTCAAGCTGTATTTCCCGGTGTTCCTGCTCGGCGCGATCTTCGGCAAGCTGATCGAGACTTCGGGTTTTTCCAAATCCATCGTCGCCGCGACCATCCGCCTGGTCGGGCGCGAACGCGCCATGCTCGCCATCGTCGCGGTGTGCGCGCTGCTGACCTACGGCGGCGTGTCGCTGTTCGTGGTGGTGTTCGCGGTGTATCCCTTCGCCGCCGAGTTGTTCCGCCAGAGCGACATCCCCAAGCGGCTGATCCCCGGCACCATCGCCCTGGGCGCGTTCACCTTCACCATGGACGCGCTGCCGGGCACGCCGCAGATCCAGAACATCATCCCGACCGCGTTTTTCGGCACCGACACCTGGGCCGCGCCGATCCTGGGCACCATCGGCGGCGTGTTCATCCTGATCGTCGGCCTTGCGTATCTGAACTGGCGCCGCCGCGCCGCGCTCAAGGCCGGCGAAGGCTACGGCACGCAGTTGCTCAACGAGCCGGCGCCGTTCGCCGGCGGCAAGCTCGCCCACCCGCTGGTGGCGATCGCGCCGCTGGTCGTGGTCGGCGTGGCCAACAAGTTGTTCAGCACCTGGCTGCCGCAGGCCTACGGCAAGCAGCACAGCTTCGACCCGGCGGTGATCGGCGACGCCGCGCCGGTGGTCCAGGACGTGTCCAAGATCGCCGCGATCTGGGCGGTGGAAGGCGCGCTGCTGCTGGGCATCGCCGCGGTGCTGGCGTTCGCCTGGAAGCCGGTGACCCAAAGCTTCGCCGAAGGCAGCAAGGCCGCCATCGGCGGCGCCCTGCTGGCGGCGATGAACACCGCCAGCGAATACGGTTTCGGCGCGGTGATCGCGGCGCTGCCGGGCTTTTTGGTGGTCGCCAACGCGCTCGGCGCGATTCCCAACCCGCTGGTCAACGAAGCGGTGACGGTGACCGCCCTGGCCGGCATCACCGGCTCGGCCTCCGGCGGCATGAGCATCGCCCTGGCGGCGATGTCGGAAACCTTCATCGCCAACGCCCAGGCCGCCAGCATCCCGATGGAAGTGCTGCACCGCGTGGCCTCGATGGCCTCCGGCGGCATGGACACCCTGCCGCACAACGGCGCGGTCATCACCCTGCTGGCGGTGACCGGCCTGAGCCACCGCCAGGCCTACAAGGACGTATTCGCGATCACCCTGATCAAGACCGCGGCGGTGTTCGTGGTGATCGCGACGTTCTACGCCACCGGCCTGGTCTGACGTTTGTGGGAGGGGCTTTTTTGTGGGAGGGGCTTCAGCCCCGATGCTTTTGTGTCAGATCGTCGCGACCTGAGCGAAAAGCATCGGGGCTGAAGCCCCTCCCACAAAAGCCGCCCGCCGGCGATGGTTACAACAGTCCTCGCTCCTTAGGTATGCTTCGCCCTCGTTTACCAACGCAGGCAAGGAGCCCCACGTGACCATCGGCGAGTACTCGCAGATCTACCGCGGCAAACGCGTCGTCGAATTCCGCATGGGCGCCACGCCCGACGGCGGCGACGTGGTCTACCGGCTGACTCAGGACTACGACAGCGAAGAGAGCCAGCGCGACCTGCTCGACGACTTCCTCGCCAAGGTCGACCCGGCCGGCCTGGAAACGCTGATCGTCGGCCCGTGGAGCGAAGCCCACGACGAAGGCCCGCAGGGCTACCTCGACGCGCTGATCGAATACCGCGCCCGTCTGCCCAAGCTCAACGCCCTGTTCGTCGGCGACATGACCTACGAGGACTGCGAGGTCTCCTGGATCATCCAGACCTCCTACAACCCGCTGCTGGCCGCCTACCCGCAACTGCAGTCGCTGCGCGTGCGCGGCTCGACCAACCTGGAGCTGCAGGCGTTCTCGCACGCCGCGCTGGAGGAACTGGCGATCGAATGCGGCGGCCTGCCGAGCAAGATCGTCGACGCCGTCGCCGGCTCCACCCTGCCCGCGCTCAAGCATCTGGAGCTGTGGCTGGGCAGCGACAACTACGGGTTCGACGGCAGCCTGGCCGACTATCAGAACCTGCTCGCCAAGATCGGCCCCGAGCGCCTGCGCTACCTGGGCCTGCGCGATTCGGAAATCAGCGACGAACTGGCCGTGTGGCTGGCGCAACAGCCGTGGCTGGGCTCGCTGCAGAGCCTGGACCTGTCGCTGGGCACCATCGGCGACGCCGGCGCGCAGGCGCTGGCCGAAAGCCCGCACCTGGGCGCGCTGGAGCGCATCGATCTGAGCCATCACTACATCTCCGAAGAATGGCAGGCCAAGCTGCGCGCGCTGCCGTGCGCGGTGGTGCTGGACGATCCGGAAGAAGAGGACGACGGCGACCGCTACGTGGCGGTGTCCGAGTAAGGACGTGACCCCGCCGGCCTGGCTGCTGATCGGCCCGCGCGGCAGCCGTCGCCTGCGCGGGCTGCAACAGGCGCTGCGCGAGCGCGGCGTGGCCGCGGCCGAAGAGCTGCATTACGAAGACCTGCTCGCCGCGCCGCAACGCGCGGCCGAGCAGATCGCTGCGCGGCCGCGCGCGCTGGTCAAGATCGAATCGCCGGGCGAGGCGCCGGCCCTGCACGCGGCGCTGATCGAACGCGGCTGGCGCGCGCTCGGCGCCGTCGGCGCGCCGCCGCAGCCGCTGGAACACGGCGAGCTGGCCCACCAGCACCATTGGTACGCCGGCTTTCGCGAACTGCTGCAGGCCCTGCCCGCGCGCGCCGGCTATCTGAACCCGCCCGACGACATCGCCGGCATGAGCGACAAGCTCGCCTGCCAGCGTCGCCTGCGCGCGCAGGGCATCGCGATCCCGCCGCTGCTGGGCGAAATCGACGGCTACGAATCGCTGCAAACGCTGCTGCGCGAACACGACGCCGGGCAAGTCTTCGTCAAGGCCCGATACGGCTCCTCCGGCGCCGGCGTGCTGGCGTACCGGCGCAACCGCAGCGGGCGCGAAGCCGCCTATGGCTCGGCCGAGCTGAGCGAAGACGGCGGTCGCACGCGGGTGTTCAATTCGCTCAAGCCGCGCCGCTACGACGACGGCGCGCGCATCGCCCAACTGATCGACGCGATCGCCGCGCAGGGCGCCTACGTCGAACGCTGGATTCCCAAGCCGCGCGCGCCCGGCAGCCAGGGCGATCGCTACGGCGGCGCGCATTACGACATCCGCGCGGTCGCGCTCGACGGTTTCCTGCGCCACCGCGTCGCCCGCGTCGGCCGCGGCCCGCTGACCAATCTGCACCTGGGCAACCGCCGCGGCGCGCTGGCGCACTGGCTCGACGATGCCGCCATGCACGCGCTGGAAACCGCGACCCAACAGGCGGCGATGGCGTTCCCGCGCAGCCGCATGATCGGTTTCGACCTGATCCTGCGCGAGGGCCGCAGTTGGGTGCTGGAAGCCAACGCCTTCGGCGACCTGCTGCTCGACCTGCCCTGGCAGGGCCTGAGCACCTACCAGGACCAAGCCCTGCTGCGCGCGGTGCCCGCGCCCGACGCGCCGCTTGCGCCGCACGCGCCGGAGCCCGTCCATGCCTGAGCCCGGCGCCCGCTATGACAATCCCGACATGCGCGCCGTGGTCGGCCAGCGCGACCTGCTGCTGATCACCCTCGACACGCTGCGCTACGACGCCGCGCAGGAATGCTTCGAGCGCGGCGAACTGCCGGTGCTGTCCGCGCATCTGCACTCGCTGGGTTGGGAACGCCGCCATACCCCCGGCAGCTTCACCTACGCCGCGCACGCCGCGTTCTTCGCCGGCTTCCTGCCCACGCCGGCGCGGCCCGGGCCGCATCCGCGCCTGTTCGCGCTGGAGTTCGAAGGCAGCGAGACCACCGCCACCGGCACCCACGTGTTCCGCGACCGCGCCGACATCGTCTCGGGCCTGCGCGACGCCGGCTATCGCACGATCTGCATCGGCGGGGTCGGCTTCTTCAACAAGCGCAACCCATTGGGCTCGCAGTTTCCCGATCTGTTCGACGAAAGCCACTGGCATCCCGGCCTGGGCGTGACCGCTGCGGACTCGACGCAGCGCCAGGTCGCGCTGGCCTGCGAGCGCCTGGGCAGCGACGAGGCGCGCGATACGCCGTGCTTCGTCTTCATCAACGTCTCCGCCCTGCACCAACCCAACCGCCACTACCTGCCCGGCGCGCAGGCCGACGGCTACGCCAGCCATCGCGCCGCGCTGCGCTACGTCGACGCCGCGCTGGCGCCGCTGCTGGACGCGCTGCGCGCGCGCGGCGGCGCCTTCGCCATCGTCTGCTCCGACCACGGCACCGCCTACGGCGAGGACGGCTTCCACGGCCATCGCCTCGCCCACGACACAGTGATGACCGTGCCCTACGCGCATTTCTTTATCGATCCATGAACGCCGTCGTCCACCAAACCGCCGCACCGAGCCTGAGCGACCTGTTGCGGCTGCCGCCGTACCAGGCCTATTCGTATTCCTATCCGCACAAGACCGCCTACCGCCCCTTGCAGCCGCCGCGCGGCCTGCGCGAGCTGTGGGCCGGCGAGCCGCGCGATTCGCTGTTCCTGTACCTGCACGTGCCGTTCTGCAGCTACCGCTGCGGCTTCTGCAACCTGTTCGCGCTGGCGCGGCCGGAACCGGCCAAGGTCGAGCGCTACCTCGCACAGATGGAGCAGCAGCTGCGCGCGACCTGCGAGGCGCTCGGCGAGCACCGCTTCGTTCGCTTCGCCATCGGCGGCGGCACCCCGAGCTATCTCGATGCGGCGCAGCTGCGGCGCTTGTTCGACATGGTCGAGCGCCATGCCCGCATCGACCTGCGCGCGATCCCGGCCGGCATCGAAGTCTCGCCGGAAACCGTCGACGCGGAAAAAATGGCGCTGTGCCGCGAACGCGGCATCGACCGGGTCAGCATGGGCATCCAGAGCTTCAGCGAGGCCGAAGTGCGCGCGCTGGTGCGGCCGCAGCAGCGCGCCGTGGTCGAGCAGGCCATCGCTACGATCCGCGCCGCCGGCATCGCCACGCTCAACCTCGACCTGATCTACGGCATCGCCGGGCAGACCGTCGCCAGCTTCCTCGCCTCGATCGACAGCGCGCTCGAACACCGCCCGCAGGAGCTGTATCTGTATCCGCTGTACGTGCGCCCGCTGACCGGCCTGGGCCGGATCGAAGCCAAGGCCGGCACGCGCCTGCCTTTGCAGGCCGAGCCGATGGACGAACGCCTCGCGCTGTACGAAGCCGGCCGCGACCGCCTGCTCGCCGCCGGCTACGAGCAGGTGTCGATGCGCATGTTCCGCGCGCCGCACGCGCCCGACATCGCCGCGCCGGTGTACTGCTGCCAGAGCGACGGCATGGTCGGTATCGGCTGCGGCGCGCGCTCGTACACTTCGACCCTGCATTACTCCAGCGAGTATGGGGTAGCCCGGCGCAGCGTCGCCGAGATCCTCGATCATTACCTGGAACGCGACGCCGCCTCGTTCGCCGCCGCCGACTACGGCATCGCCTTGGGCGAGGAAGAGCGCCGGCGCCGGCATGCGATCCAGTCGCTGCTGATCCGCCCCGGCCTGGACCGCGCCGACTATCGCCGCCGCTTCGGCGCCGACTGCCTGGAGCAGCTGCCGCAGCTGCGCGAACTGTTCGAACACGCGCTGGCGGTGGAAAACGGCGAGCTGATCGAACTCACCGACGCCGGCCTCGCCCGCGCCGACACCATCGGCCCGTGGCTGGCTTCGGCCGCCATCGTCGAACGCATGCGCGACTACCGCCTGGGCTGACGCATGCACCTGTCCCTGCTCTATCGCGGTCGCCTGAGCAGTTGCAATTACGACTGCGGCTACTGCCCGTTCGCCAAGACCTACGACAGCCGCGAGGCGCTGCGCCGCGACGCCGCCGACCTCGCCCGCTTCGTCGAATGGGCCGGGCAGCAGCGCATGGAGCTGTCGGTGCTGTTCACCCCCTGGGGCGAGGGCCTGGTGCGCCGCCACTACCGCGACGCCCTGGTCGCGCTGAGCCGCATGCCGCATGTGCGACGGGCCGCGATCCAGACCAACCTGTGCGTCGGCCTGCGCTGGCTCGACCAGGCCGACCTGGACAAGCTCGCGCTGTGGTGCACCTACCACCCGACCCAGGTGACCCGCGCCGCCTTCCTCGCCCGCTGCCGCGAACTGAGCCGGCGCGGCGTGCGCCACAGCGTCGGCATGGTCGGGCTGATCGAAGACCTCGACGAAATCGAGGCGATGCGGCGCGAGCTGCCGGCGGCGACGCCGATGTGGGTCAACGCCTTCGACCCGCGCCCGCCGAACTATTACGATGCCGCCCAGATCGCCCGGATCGAGGCCATCGACGCGCATTTCCGCTACAACCTCGCGCCCCCGCCGAGCTTCGGCGCGCCCTGCCTGACCGGCGAGAACGTAGTCTCGGTCGACGGCGACGGCGAGGTGCGCCGCTGCCATTTCGTGTCCGAGCCGCTGGGCAACCTCTACGACGGCAGCTTCGCCGCGCAGTTGCGCGCGCGCGCCTGCCCGAACGCGCGCTGCGACTGCTACATCGGCTACGCCCACCGCCCGGACCTGCCGTTCCAACGCGATTACGCCGGCGGCGTACTGGAACGCGTGCCCTCGTTCGTCTAGCTGTAGCGGCGACCGTCCGGCCGCCGCCTCATCCTCCCAGGCCGCCGCATCGAGCGGCCCCGCCCCCACCTTTCGCAAAGGACCGCAGCCATGCCCTCCCCTTCCCTGCGCAACGCGCTTCTCGCCGCCCTGCTGATCCCGGCCGCGCTGGCGCCGGCGTTCGTTCCGGCCCACGCCGCCAAGCCGTCGAAGTCCAAGGCCGCCAAGGCGGCCAAGGCCGTCGCGCCGAAGAACACGCTCAAGCCCGAACAGGTCGCCGAGCTGTACGCACGCATCTCGCTGCGCCAGGACGCCGAAGCCACCGCCCAGCTCAACGACTACCTCAAGCCGCTGTATGCCAACGGCGAAACCCCGATCACCCTGACCGACGCGGCGGCCATGGACGCGCAGTACGACGGCTTCGCCGACGCCATGCTCGAGGACATGCCCAAGGTCGACAAGAAGAAGGCCAAGCCGGCCGTCGCCGCGGCGATCAAGCGGGTCAACCTGCTCGCCTCGGGCGCCGAGTGCCGCAGCCTGTCGAGCCGCGAATACGCCAACGAGTACGTCAAGAACGGCCGCATCGCCGAAGTCGCGATGGAATGCACCGTGCCCGCGCTGAACGCGCGCCTGCAGGAGGTGCTGGCGAGCAAGGGCGCGCCGGCCAAGCTCAAGACCAAGAAGCTGCTCGAAGGCGTCGCCGAGTTCGACCGCGCGCTCGGCCAGGCCGGCAGCCGCACGATCCCGGCCAAACTGACCCTGTACGCCCCGGCCAAGGGCCAGCCCTGGTCCACCGGCGCCGCCGACGATATCGTCGAGACGGTGCACAACGGCATGTACGCGGCCGCGGCCGAGTAAATCCGTCGCTGCAATCACTTCGCTGGAAAGCAAAACCCCCGGCCATGCCGGGGGTTTTGCTTTGAGGCCTGCACGAAGATCCTGCGGGCCGCTCGGGCTACCGATGCGCCTCGCCCAACGTCGGCGATTCGCCGCTACACGCGGCCGTCGAGCAACAACCCCGTCAACGCGCGCGCCCAGCCCATATGCACGGCGGCGGCCACGACGGCTAGATTGAGCAACACCGTCACCCAGAACATCGCCTGGAACGAAGCCTTCACCGTCTTGTGGCGGAACTGCTGCTGCGCGATCAACGCGCCCGGCCAGCCGCCCAACGCATCGAGCAGATGCAACGTGGTTTCGGGCGTGCGGCGCCGATCCGCGCCCGCCGCATCCTTGTCCCACCAATAGGCGATGTAGGACGCGAAGCTGAAAACTCCCTGCACCAAGGGCACCGCGACCGGCACCCAACCCAGCGCGCCCAGCGCCGCGACCGCCAGCAAGGCCGACACGCCCAAGGCCCGTCGCGGAATGCGGCGCAGCGGCGAAGGCGACGCGGACGACGACGGCCGCCGCTCGATCCGCTGCCCGGCGAAACGCAGTTCGACCGCATTGGCGCGGCCCTTGGCGTCGTTGGCGACCCGATACGAAACCAGATCGCCGACCGCCGGCCGGCGCGAACCGGCCTGGAACGCCTTGACGTGCACGAACGCGCGCGCGCCGCCGTCGTGCGCAGCGACGAAACCGTAGCCCTTGTCGTCGTTCCACTCGCAGATCCGGCCGGCTTGTCGCATTCGATCGTTCCTTGGTCGAGGTTCGCTGGCGGGCCGCCGCAACGTCGCATGGAGCGTCGCACCTGTCCCAGGCCGCGAGGCCAAGCGTAAATCGCCCGGCTTGCCCGCGGAACGGCGCGATGGCGCGGCCATGGACGAGCGCATCGCCCGGCCGCAACGCAATTCCGCCCGCGCAAAACACTTGGGGCCGCCTTTCGGCGGCCCCAAGCGCTTGTACTGATTGGCGTCCCCACGGGGATTCGAACCCCGGTCGCTACCGTGAAAGGGTAATGTCCTAGGCCTCTAGACGATGGGGACAAAACTGGTTTGGAGTAACCGCGAAACTTTTCGAAACCCTTTCACGCGTTCGAAAAGTTGGTGGAGCCAGCCGGGATCGAACCGGCGACCTCCTGCATGCCATGCAGGCGCTCTCCCAGCTGAGCTATGGCCCCACGCGCTGGAAACTCTGGGTGTCGCGATGAAACCCCAAAATCGCAGGGCTTCAATATCTATCCGCGTGGCCAGGGGGTTTTAGTGTGTGGCGTCCCCACGGGGATTCGAACCCCGGTCGCTACCGTGAAAGGGTAATGTCCTAGGCCTCTAGACGATGGGGACAAAACTGGTTTGGAGTAACCGCGAAACTTTTCGAAACCCTTTCACGCGTTCGAAGAGTTGGTGGAGCCAGCCGGGATCGAACCGGCGACCTCCTGCATGCCATGCAGGCGCTCTCCCAGCTGAGCTATGGCCCCACGGGCTGGAAAGACGAACATCTTAGCGGGCGTTCAGCGAAGTCGTCAAGCATTCATCGCTGAATTTTTTGCCGCTCCGGTGTGCCCTGTTCCGTGAGGATCATCCTCGCTGGAACCGGGCGGCGCCGGGTCGAGTTCGACGGGGCGCAATCTTGTCATGCCATGCCCGCGTTCGGCTAGATACTCGAGCCACTTTCCTAAAAAAGTATTCATGCGCATGCGATGGCCGAGCACCTGCGCCGGCGGCGGATACATGCCGATCGCGTCCTGCCAGCGCCGCCCCACGTAACAGTGAGTCGCCTCGACCTGATGCGCGTCGTGGTACAGGCGCACATAGGCCGACGGATCGGGCTCGCCGGTGAGCGGATCGAGCAATGCGTAGGTCAAGCGCATTTCGGTGGTGTAGCGATGCTGTTCCAGCACGTCCAGGCGCAGGTCCAGGCCGTCGCCGACCTGCGACAGGTACACGCCGCGCGCGAGCCCGGCCGGCTCGAACATGCGGGTGAGGCGTTCGTGGTTCTCGGCGTACAGGCCCATCAGCCAGCCGAAACGGCTGAGCTTGGGGATGCGCGCGAAACGGGAAGCGGCTTGGGTCATGCACGCGATCCTACACGCTGCGCAGCGTTCGCGGCAGGATTGACGGAATGACGAAAAACCCTTAAATTATAGGCTCTTTCGCAATGCCGGCAGGCTCGACGGAAGGCCTCGCGAAACGCGCGCCCCGCCCGCCTCCATTCAGCATCGCGCATTCCCATCTCCCCGCTTCTGAGCCGCCTCGTCGCCGGCAGCTTCGCCTGCGCGCATCGCGCCGGCCGCGACAGCGCCCGAGGCGCCATGGAAACGGCTTGGCCGCGCTCGCGGCGAGCCGCAACGGCCGTCCTGAACAGTCCGACCCGTTCAACGCATGCACTTCAACGCGCGGCTCGCAAGCGCACGAGCCGAAGCGCGCCATGCAGCGCGCCGCAGCTCTTGCCCGCGCCTCGTTTCAGAACATCTCGCGATGGATCCCCAGCGTGGTCATGACCTTGCTGGCGATCTCCTCGATCGAGGTATGGGTGGTGCTCAGGGTCGGAATGCGCTCGGCGCGGAACATCGCCTCGGCCGCGGCGACCTCGCTCTTGCAGGTCTCGAACTTGGCGTAGCGCGAATTGGGCCGGCGCTCCTGGCGGATCTGCTGCAGCCGGACCGGGTCGATGGTCAGCCCGAACAGCTTCTGCCGGAACGGCCTCAGCCTCGGCGGCAGGCGGTCGTGCTCGAGGTCTTCCTCGGTCAGCGGGTAGTTGGCCGCGCGCACGCCGTAGTGCAGGGCCAGGTACACGCAGGTCGGGGTTTTGCCGGCGCGCGAGACCGCCACCAGGATCAGGTCGGCCTCGTTGTAGTCCACGCTCTGCCCGTCGTCGTGGGTCAGGGCGTAGTTCATGGCGTTGATGCGGCGGTGGTAGCTGTCGAAGTCGACGATGCCGTGGGCTTGGTTGATGCGGCGCTGGCGGGTCTCGTGCAGCTCGCGCTCCAGCGGTTCGATGAACGGCGCGAAAACGTCGAGCATCAGCGCCCCGCTCTCGGCCAGGGCCGCGCCGACCTCGCCGTCCATGCACGAATTGATGACCACCGGGCGCACCCCGTAGCTGATCGCCGCTTCGCGGATCTTGGCCGCCACTTCCTGCGCCCGCTCCACCGTATCCACGAATGCGATGCGGTCGGTGACGAAACGGGTCTCGGTGAACTGGGTCAGCAAGCTGTGGCCGATGGTCTCGGCGGTGATGCCGGTGCCGTCGGAAATGTAGAAGACCGGGCGGGTGCCTGCCATCGATAACCTCGTCTAAGAAAACGGTGCCAGTCCAAAAAGCCCGGGTGCCAACCCAAAAAGCCCGACAGATCAAGCTTGTATGCCCCGGACGCACGGGCGATCATATCCTCTTGGCCGCGCCCGGACGCGTCCTAGCCCCCCTCGGAGATTGTGTGTCTTGAACGAGAACATCCTCTGGCTGCACGCGCTGCGCCTCCACGACCTGGCCCGCGTCGGCGGCAAGAACTCCTCGCTTGGCGAGATGATCGGCAACCTGGCCAACCTCGGCGTCTCGGTGCCGGGCGGCTACGCCACCACCGCCGAGGCCTTCAAGGCCTTCATCGCGCATAACGACCTGCATCAGCGCATCTACGACAAGCTCGCCACGCTCGACGTGGAAGACGTGCCGGCGCTGACCGCGGCCGGCGGCGAAATCCGCGGCTGGGTGATCGACGCGCCGCTGCAGCCCGACCTGGACCAGGACATCCGCGCGGCCTACCGCAAGCTCAGCGAAGAGAACGGCGGCGGCGACATCGCCGTCGCGGTGCGCTCCTCGGCCACCGCCGAAGACCTGCCCGACGCGTCCTTCGCCGGCCAGCAGGAAACCTTCCTCAACGTGACCGGCGAAGACGATGTCGTGCGCAAGGTCAAGGAAGTCTTCGCCAGCCTCTACAACGACCGCGCCATCGCCTACCGCGTGCACCACGGCTTCAAGCACGAGGACGTGTTCCTGTCCGCCGGCGTGCAGCTGATGGTGCGCTCCGACGTCGGCGCCTCCGGCGTGCTGTTCACCCTGGACACCGAGTCGGGCTTCCGCGACGTGGTTTTCATCACCTCCAGCTACGGCCTGGGCGAGATGGTCGTGCAGGGCGCGGTGAATCCCGACGAGTTCTACGTCTACAAGCCCACGCTCGCCCAGGGCAAGCCGGCGATCCTGCGCCGCGCCGTCGGCGCCAAGCAGCTGCGCATGGTCTATTCCAGCCAGCCCGGCGAGCGCGTGCGCACCGAAGACACGCCGGCCGAGCTGCGCGCGAAGTTCTCGATCAACGACGAAGACGTGCACGAGCTCGCCAAGCAAGCCTTGGTGATCGAAAAGCATTACGGCCGCCCGATGGACGTGGAGTGGGCGAAGGACGGCGTCAGCGGCAAGCTGTTCATCGTCCAGGCGCGCCCGGAAACGGTGAAGTCGCGCGCCAAGGCCACCCAGATCGAGCGCTACCAGCTCGGCCAGCGCGGCCCGGTGATCGCCGAAGGCCGCGCCATCGGCCAGAAGATCGGCTCGGGCGTGGCGCGCGTGGTGCGCAGCCTCGACGACATGAGCCGGGTGCAGCCCGGCGACGTGCTGGTCGCCGACATGACCGACCCCGATTGGGAGCCGGTGATGAAGCGCGCCGCGGCGATCGTCACCAACCGCGGCGGCCGCACCTGCCACGCGGCGATCATCGCGCGCGAACTCGGCGTGCCGGCGGTCGTGGGCACCGGCAACGGGCTCGACACGATCAAGGAAGGCCAGACCGTCACCATCAGCTGCGCCGAAGGCGACACCGGCTACATCTACGAAGGCGCGCTGCCGTTCGAGCGCCACGTCGCCGATCTCGACAAGATGCCGCCGGCGCCGCTCAAGGTGATGATGAACGTCGCCAACCCCGAGCGCGCGTTCGACTTCGCCATGCTGCCCAACGCCGGCGTCGGCCTGGCGCGGCTGGAGATGATCATCGCCAGCCACATCGGCATCCATCCCAAGGCGCTGCTGGAATACGCGCAGCAGGATGCGGCGACCAAGAAGAAGATCGACGAGAAGATCGTCGGCTACGGCGGCGATCCGGTGCAGTTCTACGTCGATCGCCTGGCCGAAGGCATCGCCACCATCACCGCCTCGTTCGCGCCGCACCCGGTGATCGTGCGCCTGTCGGACTTCAAGTCCAACGAATACGCCAACCTGATCGGCGGCTCGCGCTACGAGCCGCACGAAGAGAATCCGATGATCGGCTTCCGCGGCGCCAGCCGTTACGTCGATCCGTCCTTCACCGATGCTTTCGCTCTGGAATGCCAGGCTGTGCTCAAGGTGCGCGAGCAGATGGGGCTGACCAATTGCTGGGTCATGATCCCGTTCGTGCGCACGCTCGATGAGGGCCGCCGCGTGGTCGAGGTGTTGGAGAAGAACGGGCTCAAGCAGGGCGAGAACGGGCTCAAGATCATCATGATGTGCGAGGTGCCGTCGAACGCGCTGCTCGCCGACGAATTCCTGGAGATCTTCGACGGCTTCTCGATCGGCTCCAACGACCTGACCCAGCTGACCCTGGGCCTGGACCGCGACTCGGCCATCGTCGCCCAGTTGTTCGACGAGCGCGATCCGGCGGTGAAGAAGCTGCTGGCGATGGCGATCTCGGCCGCGCGCGCCAAGGGCAAGTACGTCGGCATCTGCGGCCAGGGCCCGAGCGATCATCCCGACCTGGCCGAATGGCTGATGCAGCAGGGCATCGAGTCGGTGTCGCTGAATCCCGACACCGTGGTCGACACCTGGCTGCGCCTGGCCAAGGCCAAGGGCCAGGCCTGAGTACCGGCATGGCGAAAATCCAGGCCGCAACCGACGCCGCCCAGACCACCGCCGCGAAAGCCGCCGCCGCCAAGGCGCAGGCGTCCGAGTCCCTGCTGGGGCTCGGCGCCGGCTTCGACTTCGACAAGCTGATGGCCTGGGCCCAGACCCAAGGCCTGAAGTTGCTGGCCTCGCTGGCGATCCTGCTGATCGGCCTGTGGATCGCCAAGCGGCTGTCGCAGGCGCTGGAGCGGGTCATGACCCGCGCCAACATGGAAGTCACCCTCCGCGGCTTCCTGCGCAACATCGCCTATGCGGTGATGGTGGTGGTGGTCGCGGTGGCGGCGCTGCAACAGCTCGGCGTGCCGATGACCTCGGTGCTGGCGGTGCTCGGCGCCGCCGGCCTGGCCATCGGCCTGGCGCTGAAGGATTCGCTGTCGAACATCGCCTCGGGCGTGATGCTGATCGTGCTGCGCCCGTTCCGCGCCGGCGACTACGTGCAGGCCGCCGGCATCGAGGGCACGGTCGAGCAGATCCGGGTGTTCCAGACCCGCCTGCGCACGGTCGACAACCGCGTGATCGTGCTGCCCAACAGCCTGATCACCACCGCGGTCATCGTCAATTTCACCGCCAATCCCAAGCGCCGCATCGACCTCACCGTCGGCGTGGGCTACGACGACGACCTCAAGGTCGCCAAGGACACGCTGCTGGCGCTGGCCGCGGCGCATCCCAAGGTGCTCAAGGATCCCGCCCCGGAAGTGCTGGTGACCGCGCTGGCCGAAAGCAGCGTCAACCTGGAGCTGCGCGCCTGGGCCAAGACCGGCGACCTGCTCCACACCAAGAGCGATCTGGTCGAAGGCATCCGCAACGAGCTGATCGGCAAGGGCCTCAACATCCCGTATCCGCAGCGCGACCTGCACGTGTACCACCACGATGCGGATGGACGGCCGATCGGCGAGGTGCTCACCAAAGCAGTCGCAGACGATGGGGACGTGGCGAAACCCGCAGCCCCCGCGAAGAAATAAGGCCTCCCGCGCGGGGAGCGGCGCCTGCCCTCCCCTTCGCCGCGCAGGCGGGTATCTCCCTGTAGGAGCTGCGCAAGCTGCGACCGCGCAAATGCAGCTGCGGCGAAACCTGGATCGCGCGTATAGCCGCGTCGCGTCGACTTCACGCCAGCGCCGGTTCGCGAGGTTCGCGGTCGCAGCTTGCGCAGCTCCTACAATCGCTGCGTTGCGGCCTCGTGCGAGGCCGCAAGAAAGGCTTAAGCCCCGAGCCCGCCCAGCTTGCCCATGAAGCCGCGGTAATGCCGCAGCTCGGCGATCGAATCGTGCACGTCGCTCAGCGCGGTGTGCTTGCTGTCCTTGTTCATGCCCGCCAATACCTCCGGCGACCAGCGCCGCGCCAGTTCCTTGACCGTGCTGACGTCGAGGTTGCGGTAGTGGAAGTACTTCTCCAGCTTGGGCATGCAGCGGTGCAGGAAACGGCGGTCCTGGCAGATCGAGTTGCCGCAGATCGGCGAGGTGTTCGGCGCGACCCACTGGGCCAGGAACTCCAGGGTCAGCCGCTCGGCCTCGCCCATCGCCACGCCCTGCTCCAGCACCCGCTTCCACAGCCCGGACTTGCCGTGCTGGTTGCGGTTCCACTCGTCCATCGCCTCCAGCCGCTCCTGCGGATGGGCGATGGCCAGCTCCGGCCCCTCGGCGAGCACGTTGAGCTGGGCGTCGGTGACCACGGTGGCGATCTCCAGGATCGAGTCGCGGTCGGTGTCCAGGCCGGTCATCTCCAGGTCGATCCAGATCAGCCGGTGCTCGTGTCCGTGCCGCTCGTGTCCGGGGTGTTCGCTCATGGTCTCGCCGTACGTATCCGTGTCGCGGCATGATAGCCCACCCGCCCCCGCTGGCTGCGCTGCGATGAGCCCCAACGCCCCCGACGTCCACTACGCCATCCTGACCGCGATGCTGGCGCCGGCGTTCTTCCTCACCGCCACCGCTTCGCTGCTGCTGTCGGCCAACAACCGCCTGGCCCGGGTCATCGACCGCGCCCGGGTGCTGCTCAAGGAACTGGCCGACACCGAGGACGCCGAGGAGCGCGAGCTGATCGAGCGCCACATCCTGCGCCAGAAGAAGCGCAGCCGAATCATCCTGCGCGGCAGCCAGTTGCTCTACACCGCGATCAGCTTCTTCGTCGGCACCAGCCTGACCGTGGCCGGCGACGCCGTGCTCGGCTACCGCCTGGGCCTGGTGCCGACCGTCCTGGCCGCGCTGGGCGTGCTGTCGATGTTCGCCGCCAGCCTGCTGCTGGCGCGCGAATCCTCGCTGGCGGTGGAAGCGGTCAACGAGGAGATGGACCACGGCCACGCCAGCGCGGTCAAGCGCTGGGCCAAGAGCCGAGGCTGACGACCGGCGGCCTTGTGGGAGGGCCTTCAGGCCCGACGCTGTTCGATCCGCCGCCAATCCGCCTTCGATCCGCCGCCGATGCCCGTCGCAACCTGAGCCGAACGCATCGGGGCTGAAGCCCCTCCCACAACAGCCGGCCTGGCTCCGCAACGGCCGGCCGCGCTTGCGGCATCATGGAGGCCCCGCCTCCACGGCGCCGACGGCGCCCCGCTCCGCGCCTGCGCGCCTACGCCATGCCCGATCCGCTGCTGCTCAGTTCGCACTACACCGTGGTCTCGGCGATGATCACGCCGGCGTTCTTCCTGACCGCCACCGCCTCGCTGCTGGTGTCGTCGAACAACCGCCTGGCGCGCGTGGTCGACCGCATGCGCCAGCAGTTGGCGACGCTGGAAGAGACCGTCGACGAGCACGCCCGCAACTATCTGGAGGCGCGCATCATCCTGCACCGCCGGCGCGTGCGCCTGATCCTGACCTGCCTGCAGCTGCTCTACGGCGCGATGACCGCCTTCGTCGGCACCAGCCTGGCCATCGGCATCGACCAGTTCGCCGACTACCGCCTGCACGGCGTGCCGACCGCGACCGCGATGTGCGGCGTGCTGCTGGTGCTGGCCGCCTGCATCAACATGGGCCGCGAAGCGCGCATGAGCGTGAGCATGCTCGACGCCGAAGTGAAGCGCGAGTTCGACCGCGACAACGGACGCAGGAAACGCGACTGATCCGGCGGCTCGCCGCGGCGCTCGCGGCAAAACGGAACTGCGTCACAGCTTACGAACGGGCGCATCGAGGCGGGCTACTGCAGCCGCATACGCAACTTCTGCACACATACGCAGTATCCGCGTGGTAGCGAGTGCGCCCTGGACGCGTAGTCGGTTTCGCCGACCGCCAACCGACGCGCACCGCTGAGCCAAAGCGACATCGTTTCGAGTTCGAACGAAGATCGTTTCGGCACTAACGATGCGCACGAAGCACGAGCGTATACACGATACGCCCGAACCCGCTGGCTGAACCGCGTGTCCTCCAGCACACGCCAATCCAGCGCTCCGCACAGTTCGCCGCGTTCGCGCGCGACAGCTCGGCGACAGCAAAGCCTTCTGCGACTGTACGCACGATTCGCAGCGGACCGCGCCCGATATGCTCCGCCCACGAACGACACCGAACTTGCAGCTCCGCGTGACCGAACGACTCTTCCGCCTCACGCGCGCAGCGCACTACCTCCACAAACACCGTCCACCCACCGCATCGAATCTGCGCAGGCCGCCTTTTCCGGCCGCACCGCGACGCCCGCGGTGCGCGACGCCGTCGCATTGTGAAAGAAAAAACGATGCCGCACGCTTGCGACCGCCGACCGGCTGCGAGCGCGCGCATCGGGCATGGAGCGCCTCGCCGCATCGCCCGCGTACATACGCGGCGTCGGCCGCAAACGCATTCGTTCATCAACGCGCTCCAGGGGAATAAATCCGATGTTTCTTCACTCGTTGCGGGTGCGCCTGCTGTTGCCGGTGCTCGCGCTGGTGCTGGTGTCCGTGGTCGTGCTGACCGTGGTGCTGGCGATGACTCAAGCGCGCCACGTCCGCGCCGACGCCAACCAATTCGTCGAACGGCGCACGCAAGCGCTGCAGGGCCTGTTCTCGGTCACCCGCTCGGTGATGCTCGACCGCACCCACGACGCCATGCGCCTGCTGCGCACCGAAGGCCGCCGGCTCGGCACGGCCAGCCTCGGCGGCCGCGTCACCGTCGGCGGACGCGCCACCAACGACCTCGTGCTCGGCGGCGTGTCGCAGGCCAACAACTTCGCCTTGGTCGACGGCGTCACCGCCATCGCCCAAGGCACCGCGACCTTGTTCGCGCGCGACGGCGAAGACTTCGTGCGCGTGGCCACCAACGTGCGCAAGGACGACGGCAGCCGCGCCATCGGCACCCAGCTCGATCCGCTCGGCCAGGTGATCGGGCGCATGCGCAAGGGCGAGAACTTCTACGGCGTGGTCGACATCCTCGGCACGCCCTACGTCACCGGCTACGAGCCGATCTTCGCCGACAGCGACGCGCAGCGCGCGATCGGCGTGTGGTACGTGGGCTACAAGACCGACCTCAACGCGCTGGCCGAAGTCGTCGACGGCAGCCAGGTGCTCGACTCGGGCTTCATCGCCGTGTTCGACAGCAAGGACAAGCTGCGCTTCCACTCCAAGACCGGCGCCACCGCCGATCCGGTCGAAATCACCCGCATCGCCCATGAGAATCCGGGCAATTGGGTGATCAGCCGCCAGGAAGTGCCGGGCTGGGGCTTCAGCCTGGTCTCGGCCTATCCCAAGAGCGACGTGGACAAGGCGATCGCGCGCCAGTCGCTGTGGATCGGCGGCATCGGCCTGCTGGTGTGCGCGCTGATCCTGGGCCTGCAGTGGGCGCTGATCTGGAGCCGCGTGCTCAAGCCGATCCAGCACCTGGCCGTGGTGGCCGAGGAACTGAGCGTGGGCAAGTGGGGCCACACCATCGAGGAAACCGAACTCAAGGACGAGATCGGCAAGCTCGCCCGCGCCATCTCGCGCCTGTCCTACAGCGTGCGCGTGGCGATGGAGCGGCTGGCCAAGCTCTCGCGTTGACCCGGTCCATCCACGCCGAACCTAGGGATCCAGGGAGCCCGGCATGAGCAACGAGTTCCGACCATTGGTGCAGGTGCTGCGCGAGCTCAAGTCGCTGGCGCACAAGCGCTCGTCCGGCTTCGCCTACGTCGTCACCGAGGACAACCATTCCTGCATCGTGCGCCTGCACCAGGGCCAGGTGCAGGAAGTGGTGTACCGGATGCTGCGCAACGAAGAGGCGGTGCAGCGTTTGTCGATGGTGGCCGCGGCCAAGATGCGCTTCGAAAGCAGCGGCATCGCCGCGCTGCCGTCCGGGCGCGCGCCGCTGGCCGAGAGCTCGGTGGAATGGCTGCTGGGCGGGTTCGAACACGACCTGGGCGGACAGCAATACCAGTACGCGCCTGCGGCGGTGCCCTCGCCGGCGCCGGGCGCCGCGTCGGCGGGCGCGCCTGCGGTGGAAGCGGTCGTGGTCAATCCGCACGTGCGCCAGGCACTGGAGCAGATCGCGCTGAATTATCTCGGCCCGATCGCCGGCATGCTGTGCCAGGAAGCCTTCGACGCCGCCGGCGGCGACCCGCAGCGCGCCATCGTCCAGCTCGCCGGGCAGTTGTATTCGCAGCAGGAAGCGCAGCGCTTCAGCGAGGAGGCGCGCAAGGCGTTGGCGGCGTTGCGCTGAGGCGGCGGGCGGCGCCGCGCGATGGCGGGGTTCGTCGCAGGCGTTGTGTCGCGGTCGCGACTTGCGTCGCTCCTACAGGGAGCGGACGTGGCCACGGGCTCGCCCTGTAGGAGCGACGCGAGTCGCGACCGCGGGCTATCCGATCGCGCCGACGCCAGCCCATCCCCGCAACCGCCCCGCCACGCTCACACCGGCTTGCCGCGCTTGCGCCGGAAGTACGCGCTCAACCGCGCCCCCGCCTCTTCGCCCAGCACCCCGCCGAGCACCGCCACGCGGTGGTTGTGGCGCGGGTCGGCGAGCAGGTCGAACACGCTGCCGGCGGCGCCGGTCTTGGGATCGAAGGCGCCGAACACCACCCGCGCTACCCGCGCGTGCACCATCGCCATCGCGCACATCGCGCACGGCTCCAGGGTCACGTACAAGGTGCTGCCGATCAGGCGGTGGTTGCCGATGCGCTGGCCGCCTTCGCGCAGGGCCACGATTTCCGCGTGCGCGCTCGGATCGTGCAGGCCGATGTTGCGGTTCCAGCCCTCGCCGAGCATTTCGCCGGCGCCCGACACCAGCACCGCGCCGACCGGGATCTCGTCGAACTCGCGCTCGGCGCGCTCGGCCAGGTCCAGCGCCCGGCGCATCCAGTAACGGTCGATCTCGGCTTGCTGCTCGCTCACGCGGGTTCTCGCTCCGGCGCCGCCGAAGCGCGGCGCCCGGGCGCGATTATGGTGCAGCCGCGCCGCGCCCGCATCCTGCGCGGGTGCGACGGCGGCCGCAGGCGGCGCGACTGCGGCGCGCCGTACGCGGGCTCAGGCCGCGCCGCGCAGGTAATCCATCTTGCCCAGCGGCACGCCCAGGTGGCGCAGGATCCCGTAGGCGGTGGTGAGGTGGAAATAGAAGTTCGGCAGCACGAAGCCGCGGATGTAGTCGCGGGCGACGAAGGTGAGTTCGCGGCCGCCGGGGCGGATCACGATCTCGCGCTCTTCCTGGCCGTCCATGCTCTGCGGGGTCACCGTGCTCAGGAACGCCTGGGTCTTGGCGATGCGCTCGCGCAGTTCTTCCAGCGTGGTCTCGGTGTCGGCGAAACTCGGCGGCGCGATCCCGGCCAGGCGCGCGGCGCCGAACTTGGCCGCGTCGCTGGCCGACTGGACCTGGCCGATCAGGGTGTACATGTCCGGCGCCAGCCGGCCGGTCAGCAACTGCGCGGGATCCTGGCCCTGCGCCTGGGCGTGGGCGACGCCCTGCTCGAGCAGGTGCGAGAGCACGTCGAGGCCGCGCTGGAACGCGGGCACGGAGATGTCGTAGAGCGAAAGGCTCATGGGGTTTCCTGGTTTTCCTGGCGTGAAGCGTGGCGGGGAAACGACGCTGGGAACGCCCGCGTGCTACGCGGGCCGGCTGAGTCTGAGCGCTTGCCCGGCACGGGTCAACGAATTTACTATCGATCGCTATGAAATTCGGTGTTGCGAATTCGGAGCGCTTCGGCGGCTCGCCTGCGCCCGCTGCCGGCGGCGACGACGCGGCTTGCGCGGCGCCCGCGAGCGACACACCCGCACCGCGCCGCCCGCGCGGCCGGCCGCGCGGCTTCGACCGCGAGCAGGCGCTGGAAACGGCGATGCGCATGTTCTGGCAGCGCGGTTTCGAAGCCACCTCGATGAGCGAGCTGACCGCCGCCATCGGCGTCGCCGCGCCGAGTCTGTACGCCGCGTTCGGCAGCAAGGACGACCTGTTCCGCGCCGCGCTGCAGCGCTACCTGGAGCGGTTCCGCAGCGAGCGCGGCGCCGCGCTGGCCGCGCCCGGCCTGAGCGCGCGCGAGGCGTTCGCGCGCCTGTTCGACGCGCTCGCCGGCGATTTCGCCGCCTGTCCTGACCGCTCGGGCTGCATGCTGGTGGCGGCCGAGACCGGCGGCCTCGGCGCCGCCGCCGCGCAGTTGCGCGAGGTGCTGGGCGCGCACCGCGCCGGCATCGAGGCCGGCTTTCGCGCGCGGATCGAGCGCGGCCAACGCGAAGGCGACGTGGCCGCCGACGCGGACGCGGCGGCGCTGGCCAAGTTCCTGTCGACGGTGTTGCAAGGCCTGTCGATCCAGGCCCGCGACGGCGCCAGCGCGGAGCAGTTGCGCGCGGTGCTGCGCACCGCCCTGCGGGTGTGGCCGTCGGCCTAGGCGCGGCTCAGCGCTGCAGATACGTCCCGGGCGCGATCGCCGCGACGCCGGCGGCGCGCGCCGGCGCACGCACGCTTTGCAGCAGCGAGGCCCGCATCGGCGCCTGCGCCGTTGCGGGCGCGCGCACCGGGCGCGGCCGCGCTGCGAGCGGCACGCTGGCAGCGCAATGCGCGGTCAGCGCCGGCGCCTGCACCTGCGCCGCCACCGCGCGCGGCGTGCGCGCGACCGCCGCCGCGGCCGGCTCGTTGCGGATCGCGATCGACAACAAATGCGGCAGCGCCAGCAGCGCCGCGGCCAACGGCAGGTACCTGTCCATGCGTTTCTCCTGATCGGGCTCGAACCGCCGGCGGCGGGGCATTCGGCCGGCTTGCCAGAAGACGACGAACCGGAACGCGCGCATTCGACATGCGGATTCGGACAACGTCGTCGGCCGGCGCGCGTGGCGCGCCGGGGCCGTCTCCAGCGCGCTCAGGCTACGGGGCATTGCGGCCCGGAATTGTCCTAATTCGCGCAATCGGCGCGAATCGGGATCAGGGTACGGGTACGGACCGGAGCCCGAATCCAGGCGCGGGGCGGAGCGACGCGCGGCGATGGCTTGTCGCCAGATCTAGCGGATCGGCGCGCCCCGGCCGATCGCCAGGCCAAGGCGCAGACCGGCTCGGCGCAAACGAAAAGGGAGCGGTCGCCCGCTCCCTTTTCGCCGCGAACCGGGGCTCAGCAGTCCGGCGAGCAGATCGCCCAGCAACGCGAATCCGGCTGATCCGGATCGCAGTTGCTGCAGCACGGCCGCGCGAACGCGGACAGACTGACGGTCAGGCCGAACGCGAACGCACAGCAAGTCAAAAACAGCTTGGCGCGGGACATCCTCATCATCATGCACTCCTGTCTTCGGTGGCGATGGCCGTACGCGCGCATCCGGCGGCGCGCGGCGAAAGCGCCGACGGCGACGGCCGTTCGGCGCAGGGTCGCGGTTCCATCCGCGACGGCGCCTTGCCGGGCCGCACCGAGGCGCGGCCGACGAGGCGATCGGGGCGTGCCGGCGCGGCAGCGCACGCGGAACCGCGCAGGCCGCCGCTGCGCGACGCCGCAACCGATCCGCCGCGACAGCGGGACCGAGTGGGCGAGGCAACAGGTCGGTGACGGGCCACTGCGTACCTTCCGATGTTCGAGCGCTGCCGCGCGAACCAGGCGCACGGCCGAAGGCGAAACCCTACCCCCAGCCCTGGCGCGGTAACGCGGTGCGGGTCACACAACCCATCGCGGGCCGCAGCGTGCACGCAGCGGTTCGCCAAGCGCACCGATGCAGGCACTGAATACGCGCATCCAGCGCACGCATTTCTTCTGCCACGGCTGCAATGCCCTCGCCCGCCGCTGCGGGCGCGCGCCGCGCACGCACCGGCGTCGCCGCCAGCGCCGCTCAGAACGCCAGCGCCAGCCGTCCTTGCACGCCGTCGATCTGCGGGCCTTCACGCACCGACAGGTCGCGGGTGTACTGCAACTGCACTTGCACCTTGTCGTTGAGCTGCTGCGCCCAGGTCAGGGTGAGGTTGGTGTCGTTCTTGCTCCCGAGCAGACGCTCGCCGTGCAAACTCTCGCGCGCGCCGAAGCTCTGGCGCGCGCTCAGCGCGAAGCGCGTCTCCGGCGTCGGGTTGTAGCTCAGATGCGCGACCGCGCGGTACATCGGGTCGCGATGCACGCGGCTGCTGTCGTCGTGGGTGTAGAACTCGGCCTGACCCATGAATTCCGCGGTCCAGCGCTCAGCCAGCTTGGCCATGTAGCCGCCCTGCAGCTCCAGCGTATAGCGGTCCTCGCCGGTGATCAGGCCCTCGCCCGCGCGCGGCGAGGTCGGCAGGCTCAAATAGGCCGCGAAGGTCAGGTAGCGGCCGCGGCTCTCGTCGGCCTTGGGCCACCACGAGGTGCCCACGACCAGGTTGCCCATGCCGCTGAGGCCATCGCGGTCGAACGCGTCGCGCTGGCGGTTGCCCATCGAGATCACTTCGAAGGTGGTGGTCTTGCCGGCGAGCGCGAAGAAATGGACATAGCGCGCGACGAGCACGTCGGCGCGAAAATCCAGGCCATCGAACGCGCGCTTGCCGTCGGCGTAGACGCGGTCGCCGCGCAGGTGCTGGCCGTACAGCAGCAGCACGTCCATGCCCGGCGGCGCGGGCTGGATGTCGCCGGGATCCGGCGCGCTCATCGCCCACGCCGCGCCGCCTGGCCATGCCGCCGCCAGCGCCAAAGCGCACATCCCCGCCCGCCCGCGCCCGGCGCGGCGGCGTTCCTGATCGGACATGATCGTTCCCCTTGCGATGCAAACGGCCGAACCCGGGCCGCACGGCTCCGCGCGCACGCGTCGGCGCGGTTCGACGCAGACTCAGACGCGCTCGAGCGCCTGCCCGAGGTTGCGGTAGAACTCGCCGCGGTAGCGCCACAGCCACCCCGCATAGACGACGGCCGCCGCGGCCACCGCGATCACGCAGGCGGGAATCAGCGCGACGAACGCCGCGTTGCCGCCGGCCAGCAGCGGCAGGCTCTGGCAGATCAGCGCGATCAGCCCGGCCAGCACCAGCGCCGCGGCCAGCGGCGCGGCCACCGTCGTCCACGGCCGCCGCGGCAGCGGCCGCGACAGGAAGAAGAACGGCACCGCGATGCTGGCCAGCACCTGCACCGTCAGCATCGAGATCGAGGCCACCGCCGAGCCCACCGGCAGCACCGCCGCCATCGGATCGGCGCCGATCGCGGCGAAGGCCAGGATGCAGGCGATCGACGCGGCGAACTGGGTCGCGCCGGCCGCCGACGGCGTGCGCTGGCGCGGATGCACCCGCGCCAGCCAGCGCCACAGCACACCTTCGCGGCCCATCGCGAACAGATAGCGCGAAACCGAGTTGTGCAGGCTCAGCAACGACGCGAACAGACTGGTGATCACCAGCGCGTTCATCGCCGCCGCCACCGGCGGCGCGGTCAGCGTGGCCGCCATCGCGAACCAGAAATTGCCCGGATCGGCCTGCGCCGCCGCGACCACTTGCTGCGGGCCGTAGGCGACGGTGATCGCCCAGGTCGCCAGCGACAGGAACACGGTGATCGCGCCCAACGCCACGTAGGTGGCGATGGCGATGCTGCGGCGCGGGTCGCGCGCTTCCTCGGCGTAGATCGCGGTGGTCTCGAAGCCGAAATAGGAACCGGCAACGAACACCAGCGACACCCCGAGCCCGGCCGAGAACACCTGCGACGGCAACAGCGGCGCCGCCGAGAACCCCTCCGGGCCGCCGCCGTGCGCGAGCACCGCCGCCACGAACAACAACACGATGCCGATCTCGCACAGCATCAGCACCGCCAGCACCCGGCCGCTGAACTCGATGTTGCGGTAGCCGCACACGCGCACCAGCACCGCCACCGCCAGCGCGTTGATCCACCACGCCGCGCCCGCGCCGAGCCACTGCTGCTGCGCCTGTTCGAGGAAGAACCCGATCATCGCGAAGCAAGCCAGCTGGATGCCGAAGTACGCCGCCAACGCCAGGAACGCGGCGACGATGCCGGCGCCGCCGCCGAGCCCGGCGGTGACATAGGAATAGAACGCGCCGGCATTGCCGATGTGCCGGCTCATGGCGACGAAGCCGACGCTGAAAAGCAGGTACGCCGCGCCGGCCAGCACGAACGCGCCGGCGGTGCCGACGCCGTTGCCCATGCCGATCGCCACCGGCACCGCGCCGACCAGCCCGATCAGCGGGCCGTTGGTCGCGATGACGAAGAACACGATCTGCAGCCAGCTCAGCGCGTTTTTGCGCAGTTCCACCGTTTCCGCTTTGCCGTCCACGTTCGTCTCCCCTCCCCGGGTTGGACCTGCTGCGCCGGCCGCGTCGCGGCCGGCGGATTGGGTTCGCATCACTGCCGCGCTTGCATCGCCGCCGCGATCGCCTCGCCGACGATCCGCGTCCACGTCGCCACCCCGCCGGCCTCGCCAAGCAAGTCCTGGCGCACTTCGATGGCGAAGCGGCGCAGGCCGAACGGGCGCGCGTGGCGGTCGAAGGTGTAGCCGCGTGCGAGGCGGCCGTCGTAGGGCGTGTTGTCGCCGACCGGTTCCACTTCGCGGCGCAAGGCCGCGACGACTTGCGTCGCCGGCGTCGGTTGGTCCCAGATCACCGCCACCGGCGGCCGCGCGAGGCCGTCGAGGAACGGCGCGTAGCTGTGCACGGCGACGATCAGCGGGTCGCCGTCGCCGCGGCGCTTGGCCGCGACGGTCTCGCCGACCAACGCATGGAACGGCTCGAACACTAGCTGCGCACGCGCATGCCGCTGCGCCGCGCTGAGGTCGGCGTTGCCGGCGATCGCGCTGCCGTCCGACACCGGCGCGATCCAGTCGGATTCGAACGGCGCGCGGTTGCAGTCCACGAACAGGCGGCTGGTCGAGCACAGCACCGCCGGCGCATCCAGATGCAGCGCCAGGCCGCGGGCGAGTTCGCCCGCGCCGAGATCGACGGCGATGTGGCGCGACAAGTCGTGCGCGTCGCAGCCCAGGTCGGCGTAGCCCGGCGGGATGCGGTTGGAGGCGTGTTCGCACACCAGCACCAGCGGCGCGCGCCCATCCGGGTTGAAGACCTCGCCGGCGGGCCAGGCCGCGCCGCGTTCGAGCGCAAGCGGATCGGTGTTCATTTCGCCTCCGTTTCGCGCACGTGCACGGACTTGAGCTCCACCCATTCGTCGAAGCTCGCGCTGGCGCCGATGCGGCCGAGCCCGGAACACTTGGCGCCGCCCCAGGGCAGGTGCAGGTCGGCGTGATCGCAGCGGTTGACGAACACGGTGCCGGCCTGGATCGCATCGATCAGGCCGGCCGCCGCCTGCGGCTCGCGCGTCCACACCGACGCGGTCAGGCCGAAGCGGCTGGCGTTGATCGCCGCCAGCGCCTGCGCGTCGCCGTCCACAGCGGTCAGCGTCGCCACCGGGCCGAAGGTTTCCTCGCGCTCGATGGCCATGTCGGCGTTCACCTCGAGCAGGACTTCCGGCGACAGATAGGCGCCCTGCCCGGCGAGTTCGCCGGCGCGGTGTCCGGCCAGCGCGGCGCGCGCGCCGGCGGCGATGGCGGCGGCGACTTCGCCGGCGATGCGCTGCGCCGCGGCGGCGCTGACCACCGGCCCCAGATCCGGCGCGCGCAGCGGATGATCCAGCCGCAACGCGCGTGCGCGCTCGACGAAGGCCTCGACGAAGCGCGGATACACGCGCCGGTCGACGTAGATGCGCTCGACCGAGCAGCACGATTGGCCCGAATTGGAGTACGCGCCTTCGACCAGTTGCGCAGCGGCCCAGTCCAGATCCGCGTCGGCGCGCACATACGCCGCGTCCTTGCCGCCCAGCTCGAGCCCGGCCGCGACCAGCCCGGCGCTGGCGGCCGCCAGCACCGCGCGTCCGCCGCGCTCGGAACCGATGAACTGCACCGCCTGGAAGCGTCGCTGCGACAGCAGCCGCTCGACCATCGCATGCGGCAGGTGCAACACCTGGAACACGCCGTCCGGCAGGCCCGCCGCGTCCGCGCATTCCGCCATCAGCTCGGCGATCAACGCGGTCTGCGGCGCATGCTTGAGCACGAAGGCATTGCCCGCGGCCAGCGCCGCGATCGCCATCTGCGCGGCCATCGCCACCGGGTAGTTCCAGGCGCAGATGCCCAGCGCGATGCCCTTGGGCTCGCGCCGCAGCGCGCGGCGGATGCCGTCGCCGCCGTCCACAATCTGTTCGCCGAGCAACTGCGGCGCCAGCGCGCGCGTGCGCTCCCAGCCTGCCCGCACCCGACCCAATTCGTCGGCGAACTGCAGCGGCCGGCCGATCTGCCACAGCACCTGTTCGGCGAACTCGGCGCGCCGCGCCTCCATCGCCGCGACCAAGGCCTCGATCGCGGCCAGGCGCGCATCCAGGCCGAGCGCACGCCAACGCGGCAGCGCGGCCTGCGCGCGTTGCCGCGCGCGTTCGGACTCGGACTCGCGCGCATAGCGCACCACCGACAGCAACCGGCCGTCGACCGGAGAAACGATCTCGAAAGCGTCCATCGGCGGCCTCAGGCGAATTCGAAGAAGCGACGCAGTTCCACGTCGGTGACCAGCGCGGCGAACTCTTCGTCCTGGGCGCGCTTCATCTCCACGTAGGCGTCGACGAAGCGGTCGCCGAACAGCTCGCGCGCCGCGCGCGAGGCGTCGAAGCGCTCGATCGCCGCGGCGAAGCTGCGCGGGAAGCGGTAGTGCGGCGCGACCTTGTCGAGGTTCTCGTAGACGTTCCAGGTCGACTCCTCGCCCGGCTCGATCGCCTGCTCGATGCCCCACAACCCGGCGCCGAGCACGCAAGCCAGGGCCAGGTAGGGATTGGCGTCGGCGCCCGGCACCCGGCATTCGACGCGTTGCGAATGCGGCGAACCGCCGATCAGGCGCAGCGCGCAGGTGCGGTTCTCCCAACCCCAGGTCGCCGCCACCGGCGAGAAGATCCACGGCTGGTAGCGGCGGAACGAATTCACCGTCGGCCCGAACAGGATCAGGAATTCCGGCAGCAGGCGCTGCACGCCGCCGACGAAATGGCGCATCGTCCGGCTCATGCCGCGCGGCTCGCTCGGATCGTGGAACACCGGATCGCCCTGCTCGTCGCGCAGCGAAACGTGGATGTGGCCGCTCTGCCCGTCGGCCTGGTTGGACCAGCGCGCCATGAAGGTGATCAGCTTGTCGTGGCGCTGGGCGACGATCTTGGCCACGGTCTTGAACAGCATCGCGTCGTCGGCGGCGCGCACGCCCTCGCCGTAGGCCAGCGCGGCTTCCATGAAGCCGGCGCCCATTTCCTCGTGCACGCCTTCCAGCGGGATGTCCATGCGCTTGCAGCAGTCCATCAGCGCGTTGTAGAAGCCGCTGCCGACGCCCTGGCGCAGCATCAGGTGATAGGAGTTGTCGAGCGTGGCCAGGCGCAGGCCGCGGTAGTCCTTCTCGCGGACCGAACGCGGCGTTTCTTCGAACATGGTGAATTCGTATTCGCTGGAGTGGAACGCACGCAGCCCCTGCGCGCGCGCTCGCGCCAGCACCCGGCGATAGACGTTGCGCGGCTGCAGCGGGCCCTCGGGCTCCTCGAAATCGGCCAGGAACAGCAGATTGCGCGTGGGGCTCTCCCACGGGATCTCGCGCACGCTGTCGGGCACGATCCGGCACAGGCGGTCGCCGAAGATCACCCCGTCGCCGCTGCTGACGCCCTGCGCCGGACGCTGCACATCGCCGTGATCCAGCGCCAGCGCCGCGCCGGCGAAGCCGATGCCCTTGTCCAGCGCGCTGAGGAAGCGCTCGGTGGACACGTACTTGACCCGCAGCTGGCCCGGCATGTCGCCGTAGCCGACGTTGACGTGGTCGGGACGGCGCGCCTGGATCAGGCGCACGACGTCCTCGACGGTGGCGATCGAACTGAGGGCGGGGTCGGACATTCGGAACCGTTTCCTTTTATTAACAATGTTTCTATATGGAAACGTCGCGTGGTAGTTTTCGCTCATCGCGATCCGCGTGTCAAACCCTCTCGCCGCCGCACCCCGGCTCAGCCGACGGACGGCGGCCCAACCGGCGAGGTCCATGCATGAACCAGGCTTCCTTCCCCACGTGGGACTACATCGTGGTCGGCGCCGGTTCGGCCGGCAGCGTGCTCGCCCATCGCCTGTCGGCCGATCCGCAGGTGCGGGTGCTGTTGCTCGAAGCCGGGCCGGCCGACATCTATCCCTATCTCCATGTGCCGGCCGGAGAGGAAATGGCGCTGTCCAGCGGCAAGGTGACCTGGCCCTACCGCACCGAACCCGATCCCAGTCGCGACGGGCGCAGCGAGGACTGGCCGGCCGGCAAGGTGCTCGGCGGCAGCAGTTCGGTGAACGGGATGATTTACCTGCGCGGTTCGCGCGAGGACTACGACGACTGGGCGCGCGCCGGCAATCCGGGCTGGAGCTTCGACGAGGTGCTGCCGTGCTTCCTGCGCAGCGAGCGCAACTCGCGCGGCGCCGGGCCGGGCCGCGGCGGCGACGGGCCGCTGAGCGTCGCCGACCTGCGCAGTCCGCATCCGCTCGCCGCGGCCTTCCTGCACGCGGCCGAGGAACTAGGGCTGCCGCGCAACGACGAGTTGAACGGCGGCGATCCGTTCGGCGCCGGCTATCTGCAGGCGACCCAGTTGCGCGGCTGGCGCCACAGCGCCGCGCGCGCGTTCCTGCGGCCGGCGCGCGGGCGGCGCAACCTCGACATCGTCACCGGCGCCTTGGTCGAACGGTTGCTGATCGCCGACGACGCCGCGCACGGCGTGGCCTATCGCCATCGCGGACAGCGCCGGGTCGCGCACGCGCGAGGCGAGGTCATCGTCTGCGCCGGCGCGCTGGCCTCGCCCAAGCTGCTGATGCTGTCGGGCATCGGCCCGGCCGAACAACTCGAGCGCCACGGCATCGACGTGGTCCGCGACAGTCCGGGCGTCGGCGCGAACCTGCAGGAACATCCCGGCGCGCTGATCACCGCGCAGGTCAATATGCGCACCTACAACGTCGAGACCGGCCCGCTGTCGGTGCTGCGCCACGGTCTGGATTTCCTGTTGCGCGGCCGCGGCCCCGGGACCACGCCGATCGGCCACGCCGTGGCCTTCGCCCGCAGCGCGCCGCAAGTCGAGCGGCCGGACCTGCAACTGGTGTTCACGCCGATCGGCTACAACACCTCCGGCGACGGCCCGGTGCTGCTGCCGGTGCCGGCGGTGGTGATCGCGGTCAATGTCTGCCGTCCGCGCGCGCGCGGCACGCTGCGGCTGCGCTCGGCCGATCCGGCGGAGCTGCCGGAAATCCGCCTGGAAATGCTCGCCGATCCGCACGACCGCGGCTTGCTGCGCGAAGGCGCGAAGCTGGCGCGGCAGCTGTATGCGACCGGCGCGATGCGCGGCTATGTCGAGCGCGAGCTGCGCCCGGGCGCGCAGGTCGACAGCGACGCCGAGTGGGACGCGTTCCTGCGCAAGCACTGCATGCGCTTCAGCCATCCGGCCGGCACCTGCCGCATGGGCGTGGATGCGCTCGCGGTGGTCGGCCCGGACTTGCGCGTGCACGGCGTGCAGCGCTTGCGCGTGGCCGACGCCTCGATCATGCCGACCCTGGTCAGCGCCAACACCAACGCCGCGGCGATCATGATCGGCGAGAAGGCGGCAGAGCTGATCCTGCTCGGCGGATGACGTCTCGGTACGGCTTACTGCACGCGGCCGAGTTCGAGCCGCTAAAGTCGAGCGGCGGGATTCGAGTGGAGAGATTCAAGCGGCGAACGCCCCGCGCCACGGCCGATCCGCCGCACTCAAAGCCGCGCTGCCGCGACGCGGCGCGACGACGGCTCAGCGCTTGCGCTTGGGCCGCAACCCGGCGCGCGCCGCTTCGTTCTGCACCCGCGCGCCTTCTTCGCCGACGGTGTTGGACATCAGCAGCACCGCCTCGCGCGAGACCGCGAAATACGCATGACGGGTCTGCGCGTCGAACAGCACGCTGTCGCCCGCGGCCAGCACCAGCGGCTCGTAAGCGTCGGTGTGCAGCGCGACCTTGCCCTTGAGCACGTACACGAACTCCTCGCCCGGATGCGACACGAACGCGTCCTCGCCGCCGGGCGGCTTGTCGCGCACGGTCACCCGCCAGAACAGGTTGGACTGGCCGCTGAGCTCGCTGCACAGCATTTCGTAGGTGCGATGGCTGTGCTCGAACTTGCGCCCGCCATCGGCCCGGGTCAGCGTCCGCCGCGCGCCGGCGCCGGGCACGGGCGTGGGCGGCGCCAGCAGCGCCGTGGCCGGCACGGCCAGGGCTTCGGCCAGGGTCAGCAGCTCGGGGTGGCGCAGCGTCGCCAGGCCGTTCTCCACCTTCGACAGCTTGGCGATCGAGATCCCGGCGCGCGCGCTGAGGTCGCGCAGCGACAGCTGCGCTTTCTGCCGGGCTTGGCGGAGTTGCTCTCCCAGGGACATGGGCGATGGCGGACGTTGAGCGAAGACGGCCCAAGGCTAGGCCAGGTCCGCGCGCGCGTCCACCGTCCGCGCCGGGCGCGAAAACGAACAGGCCCGCAAAGCGGGCCTGTTGGTGCATTACCGGTCGGTCGCGGTCACGCCGGCGGGCTCATTCCCACTCGATCGTCGCCGGCGGCTTGCCGCTGATGTCGTACACCACCCGCGACACGCCGGACAGCTCGTTGATGATCCGGTTCGACACCGTGCCGAGGAAGTCGTACGGCAGGTGCGCCCAGTGCGCGGTCATGAAGTCGATGGTCTCCACCGCGCGCAGCGCGATCACCCATTCGTAGGCGCGCGCGTCGCCGACCACGCCGACCGACTTGACCGGCAGGAACACCGCGAAGGCCTGGCTGGTCTTGTCGTACAGGCCGGCCTTGCGCAGTTCGTCGATGAAGATGTGGTCGGCGCGGGCCAGCAGGTCGGCGTATTCGCGCTTGACCTCGCCGAGGATGCGCACGCCCAGGCCCGGGCCCGGGAACGGATGGCGGTAGACCATCTCGCGCGGCAGGCCGAGCTCGACGCCCAGGCGCCGCACTTCGTCCTTGAACAGCTCGCGCAGCGGCTCGACCAGGCCGAGCTTCATGTTCTCGGGCAGGCCGCCGACGTTGTGATGGCTCTTGATCACGTGGGCCTTGCCGGTCTTGCTGCCGGCCGACTCGATCACGTCGGGATAGATCGTGCCCTGCGCCAGCCACTTGGCATTGCCGAGCTTGTGCGATTCCTCGTCGAAGATCTCGACGAACAGGTTGCCGATGATCTTGCGCTTGGCTTCCGGATCGCTGACGCCGGCGAGCCGGTCGAAGTAGCGGTCGGCGGCGTTGACGCGCACGACCTTGACGCCCATGTGCTCGGCGAACATCGCCATCACCTGGTCGCCTTCGTTGTAGCGCAGCAGGCCGGTGTCGACGAACACGCAGGTCAGCTGGTCGCCGATGGCCTTGTGCAGCAGCGCGGCGACGACCGAGGAATCCACGCCGCCGGACAGGCCGAGGATGACCTCGTCGCTGCCGACCAGCTCGCGCACGCGCGCGATCTGGTCGTCGATGATGTGCGCGGCGGTCCACAGCGTCTGGCAGCCGCAGATATCGACCACGAAGCGGCGCAGCAGGGTCTGGCCCTGCTTGGTGTGGGTGACTTCCGGGTGGAACTGCACGCCGTACCAGCGGCGCGCGTCGTCGGCGAAGGCGGCGACCGGGATGCGGTCGGTCTTGGCGGTGACGACGAAACCTTCCGGCGCCTTGGACACGTGGTCGCCGTGGCTCATCCACACGTCCAGCCGCGGCGGCGAGCCCGGATGGTCCTTGAGGCCGTCGAACAAGCGGTCCTGCGCGACCAGTTGCACCTCGGCGTGGCCGAATTCGCGCTGGTCCGCCGCCTCGGTGGCGCCGCCGAGCTGCGCGGCCATGGTCTGCATGCCGTAGCAGATGCCCAGGATCGGCAGGCCGGCGTCGAACACTTGCTGCGGCGCGCTCGGCGCGCCCGGCAGCGTGGTCGACTCGGGGCCGCCGGACAGGATGATGCCCTTGGCGCCGTAGGCTTCGATCTCGGCCGGATCGTGGTCCCAGGCCCAGATTTCGCAGTAGACGCCGAGCTCGCGGATGCGGCGGGCGATCAGCTGGGTGTACTGCGCGCCGAAATCGAGGATCAGGATTTTGTCGCTATGGATGTCGGTCATGGAACCAGCAACGAATGGGGAGGAATGAGCAACGCGAAACACAAAAACGGCCTCGGAATAGCCGAAGAGGAGCGGGACCTTGGTTCCTCGCTCCTCTTCGCTCGTTCCCAGGCTTCACCCCGCCCGGTAGTTCGGCGGTTCCTTGGTGATCTGCACGTCGTGCACGTGGCTTTCGCGCGAACCGGCGTTGGTGATGCGCACGAAACTGGGCTTCTTGCGCATGTCCTCGATGGTCGCGCAGCCCACATAGCCCATGGTGGCGCGCAGGCCGCCGGCGAGCTGGTGGACCACGCCGCCGAGCGAGCCGCGATACGGCACGCGGCCTTCGATGCCTTCGGGCACCAGCTTGTCGGCGTCGGACGCGTCCTGGAAATAGCGGTCCTTGGAGCCCTGCTCCATCGCGCCCAGGCTGCCCATGCCGCGGTAGCTCTTGTAGCTGCGGCCCTGGAACAGCTCGATCTCGCCCGGGGCTTCCTCGGTGCCGGCGAACAGGCCGCCGACCATCACCGACGAGGCGCCGGCGACCAGCGCCTTGCCGATGTCGCCCGAGTAGCGGATGCCGCCGTCGGCGATCAGCGGGATGCGGTCCTGCAGCGCCTCGGCGACCATCGCCACGGCGGTGATCTGCGGCACGCCGACGCCGGCGACGACGCGGGTGGTGCAGATCGAACCGGGGCCGACGCCGACCTTGACCGCGTCCGCGCCGTGGTCCATCAGCGCCAGCGCGGCATCGCCGGTGACGATGTTGCCGCCGATCACCTGCAACTGCGGGAAGCGCGTCTTGACCCACTTCACCCGGTCCAGCACGCCCTGCGAATGGCCGTGCGCGGTGTCGACCACGATCACGTCCACGCCGGCCGCGGCGAGCGCTTCGACCCGCGCTTCGGTATCGCCGCCGGCGCCGACCGCCGCGCCGACCAGCAGGCGCTCGGCGCTGTCCTTGGCGGCGTTGGGATTGTCGGTCTTCTTCTGGATGTCCTTGACCGTGATCAGGCCGCGCAGCTCGAAGCCGTCGTTGACCACCAGCACCTTCTCGATGCGGTGCTTGTGCAGCAGCTGCAGCACTTCCTCATCGTCGGCGCCTTCGCGCACCGTGATCAGGCGCTCGCGCTTGGTCATGATGTGGCGGACCGGATCGTCGAGCTTCTTCTCGAAGCGCATGTCGCGGCTGGTGACGATGCCGACCAGCTGGCCGCCGTCGACCACCGGCACGCCCGAGATGTTGCGCGCGCGGGTCAGCTTGAGCACTTCGCCGATGGTGGTCTCGGGGCCGACGGTGAACGGCTCCTTGATCACGCCGGCCTCGAACTTCTTGACCTGGGCGACCTGGGCGGCCTGGGCCTGCAGGCTCATGTTCTTGTGGATGATGCTGATGCCGCCGAGCTGAGCCAGGGCGATGGCCAGGCGGGCCTCGCTGACGGTGTCCATCGCCGCCGACAGGATCGGCAGGCGGATCGACAGGTCGCGGGTCAGGCGGGTGGAGAGGTTTACGTCCTTAGGCAGGACGATCGAATGCGCGGGGACGAGAGAGACATCGTCGTAAGTCAGCGCTTCAGCCTGGATGCGCAGCATAGGCGGGCCCGGGAGGATGAAGCGCGCCATTCTAACCCGAAAGCGCCCCGCTCCGCTCGCCGCGCGGGCGGAAAGGGGCGTTCCGCGGGTGGGTTGCGCGGGGGCCGTTAAGGCTTGGCGGGCGGGGGTTGCGGGCTGCGGCGGGCCTGGGCGGGAAGCCCGCGGCCACAGACCCGAATCCGGCTTCAGCTGCCGAAGCGGCTGAACTGCGGTGCGGCCCTCCAGCCAACTGCGCCCTCCCCCGTTGTCATCCCCGCGAAGGCGGGGATCCAGAGACTTCAGCCGGTCACACCCGAAAGCCCAAGGGAAGACTCGACTTCCGGCG
>NZ_FNOG01000006.1:0-129177 GCF_900106525.1 Lysobacter enzymogenes | reverse complement strand
AACCGGCTGTCATCCCCGCGAACGCGGGGATCCAGAGACTTCAGCCGGTCGCTTCCGGAAAGCCGAGATCGGCCTCGCCCCTCAGCGCTACGCCCGCCTCACCCCCGCCCGGCCGCCTTGTCCGCCGCCTCGGCCGCTTCCAGCGTGTTCTGCATCAGCGTGGCCACCGTCATCGGCCCGACCCCGCCCGGGACCGGGGTGATCCAGCTGGCGCGCTGCGCGGCGGCGTCGAAGCCGACGTCGCCGACCAGGCGGCCGTCGTCGAGGCGGTTGATGCCCACGTCGATCACGACCGCGCCCGGCTTGACCCATTCGCCCGGGATCAGCCCCGGCCGGCCGACCGCGACCACCAGGATGTCGGCGTTGCGCACTGATTGCTCCAGCACCGCCTGCGGGGTGAACTTGTGGCAGCTGGTGACGGTGCAGCCGGCGATCATCAGCTCCAGCGCCATCGGCCGGCCGACGTGGTTGCTGACGCCGACGATGGTCGCGCTCTGCCCGCGCACCGGGCGGTCGGTGTAGCCCAGCAAGGTGGTGATGCCGCGCGGCGTGCACGGGCGCAGGCCGAACTGGCGCAGCACCAGGTGGCCGACGTTTTCCGGGTGGAAGCCGTCGACGTCCTTGCGCGGGTCGATGCGGTGGATCAGCGCGGTGGCGTCGCGGCGGTCGGGCAGCGGCAGCTGGACCAGGATGCCGTGCACCTCGGGATCGGCGTTGAGCTTGTCGATCAGCGCCAGCAGCGCCTCGTCGCCGGGGTCGGCCGGCAGGTCGTAGTCGATCGCGCGGATGCCGACCTTCTGCGCGGCGCGGCGCTTGTTGCGCACGTACACCGAGGAGGCCGGATCGTTGCCGATCAGCACCACCGCCAGCCCCGGCCGCGACAGCCCGGCGGCGACGCGGCGGTCGACCTGGGCCTTGAGGTTGTCGAGCAGTTCCTCGGCGATGCGTTTGCCGTCGAGGATGCGGGCCGGGTGCGAGGGAGACGTCATGCGGGCTCGGCTGCGGTAGAGTCGGGCCGCGCATTATCGCCGATCCGGCCGGCCGAATTTCGCCGCGCCGCGCATTTCGCCGATGTTGCGCGCCTCCCGCCCCACCGTCCCGAGCGCCGCCATGAGCCCGACCGATCCCACCGCCGCCGCGTCCGCCCCGGACGCCGTCACCGACGCCCTGCAGGCCGCCGCGTTCCGCCGCCTGCTCGCCCACCTGATGCACGAGCGCCGCGACGTGCAGAACATCGACCTGATGATCCTGGCCGGCTTCTGCCGCAACTGCCTGGCCGACTGGTACCGCGACGCCGCCGGCGAGCGCGGGATCGCGCTGAGCAAGGACCAGGCGCGCGAAGCGATCTACGGCATGCCGTTCGGCGAATGGAAGGCCAAGTACCAGCAAGACGCGACGCCCGAACAGTTGGCCGCGTTCGAAGCCGCGCAAAAGCGCCACGCCTGAAACGCTGCGCCGATAGCCCCCCTGTAGGAGCGGCGCAAGCCGCGACCGCGAAAATCGAACGACCGCGCCCGCACGAAGCGCCCGTCGCGCCATGCTGGAAAACAGGCCGGACGCATCGAAGGGACATCCAGCGTTCGCCGGCGAAGGATTGGCGCAGTCGCGGCTCGCGCCGCTCCTACAGTGGTGCTACGCAGCTTTCGCTCAATCCTGCACCGGCGCCTGCCCCTGCGGCTGCAACGCCGGCGCATTCGGATTCGGACAACGCGGAATCCCCGAACCGACCACGCAGTTGATGCAGCAGCCCGACGGCTGCTGCGGCGCCGGTTGCTGCGGCGCGAACAGCGGCAGCGGCGGCGCCAGCGTCGCCAGGCTGGCGTCGGGCTTGAGCTTGAGCAGCGCCGCCCAGTCGAGCTTGTTCATGTCGCAGGCCGCGGCGGTGTCGGGCGAGCATTCCACCTGGGTCTCGCTGCGCAGCGGCAGCGGCCAGAACTGGCCGTTGCGGTTGACCGCCATCATCCGCATCGTCGCGCCCTGCTGGACGTTGCCGCCGATCAGATAGGCCTTGCCGTCGTTGTTCGGATTGACCGCGACGACCACGTCGCAATGCATCGCCAGCGAACCGTTGCCGCTGTCGAGCGCGGCCATCAACCCCTGGTAGCCGTACACGCGCGTGCTCGAACGCACCGCGCACAGCAGGTCGCCCGGCGCCGGCGCGGCGCTGGCCGGGTCCAGGTACAGGAACGGGCTCTGGTCCGGATTGCGGTAGGCCTCGCGCACATAGTCGTAATGGCTGGCCGAGGGACGGAAACCCGGGATCGCGGCCTTCATCATCACGTAAGACACGAACGCGGCCGACCACGGGTTGTCGACCAGGAACGCGCGGCAGGCCTGGGCCGTGTACGCGCTGCCGTACGGCTCGAAGCACTGGTCGGCGCCGGCGAAACCGCTCATGCGCTGCAACAGGCCGGTCTCGCGCCAGTAGCTGGCGGTGCGGCGCCAGGTTTCGGTGGCGCCGTCGGCCAGGCGCGCGGATTCCGATTCGCTCACCGAGGCGCTGGCCAGGCGTCCCTGCAGGTCGATGAAGGGCCGGTACCAGAGCAGGTTTTCGCTGCACGCGGCCGCGGCGATGCGGATCGCGGCCTGGGGCGCGCCGCCCTGGTCGCGCAACGACGGGCAGGCGTCGGCGGCGCGGGCCGCGCTCCACGGCGCGAACAGCGCCGACACTGCGGCCAGGATAAGCAAAACCGATAACGAACTGCGGGGCATGCGAGCGTTCTCCGGACCGTCGCGGCCCGCGCGCGGGGGCGCGGCGGACCGGGGTTGTCATGCAGGAAGGTTCGACACTGGAACGCGACGAGCCCGCCTGCGCCAGCCTAGCGATCTTCCGTGCAAAGCGCGTGAGCGCGAACGCTTCCGCCGCGCGACGCTGGCGGCGCGCGCGCGCGCGGGGTATCGTCGCAACACGCACTTCGCGCCCCGCGGCCGTTCGCGGCCCGGCCGGCGCATCCCCCGCCCCGCACACCAAGGCCCGCGAAATCGATGGCACGCAACCCTCGTATGTTCCAGTCCCTGGCCGCAGTCGCCGGCGTCGCCGCCGCCGGTTACCTCAGCATCTGCGGCTGGATGTATTTCAAGCAACGCGAACTGATGTACTTCCCGCAGAACACCCGCCTGGGCGCCGACATGACCGACTACACGGTCGAGCGCGGCGACGCGGTGCTGCGCGGCTGGCGCCTCAACGCCGGGCGCGAGAAGGCGCTGATCTATTTCGGCGGCAACGCCGAGCGCGTGGAGAACATGCGCGAGACCCTGGCGCAGTGGTTCCCCGACCGCACCATCTACCTGCTGTCGTATCGCGGCTTCGGCGCCAGCGACGGCGCGCCGGCCGAGCCGGAGCTGTTCGCCGACGCGCTGGCGATCTTCGACCAGGTCGCGCGCGAACATCCGCACCAGCCGATCTCGGTGATCGGCCGCAGCCTCGGCAGCGGCGTGGCCAGCTACGTCGCCGGCAAGCGTCCGGTCGAACGGCTGGCGCTGGTGACCCCGTTCGACAGCCTCAGCGACACCGCGCAGGCGCACTACCGCTGGCTGCCCACGCGCTGGCTGGTGCGCGACCGCTACGACTCCATCGGCAACCTGCGCAGCTACTTCGGCCCGATCCTGGTGGTGCGCGCCAGCGACGACGACGTGATCCCGCCGGCCAACACCAGCCGTCTGGTGCATTCGCTGCAAACCCGCCCGCAGGGCGTGGAAGTGGTCCAGCTCAAGGGCGCGGACCATCACAACATCGGTAGCTATCCGCAGTACGGCCAGGCCTTGAGGGAGTTCATCGACTAGCGCGGGATCCGACGGGCGCGGGCGAGGTCTGGCCCGCGATGTGCGCCCGCAGCCGCTCGCGCCTCACTTGGAGGACGCAAGATGCAAATGCAGATGCAACGCAGGGCGATCCAACCCAACGACGTGTCGTACGCGCAGGCGCACGAGATCAGCGGCTTCAAGCGTTTGTTGTTCATCAGCGGCCAGTTGCCGCAGTGCGAGCAGTGCATCCTGCCCAAGGATTTCGAAGGCCAGTGCCGGCGCGCCTGGGCCAACGTCGAGCAGCAGCTCAAGCAGGCGGGGATGGACTTCAGCAACCTGGTCAAGGTCACCACCTATCTCAGCGAGCGGCGCCTGCGCCAGCGCAATTACGAGATCCGCCGCGAAGTGCTCGGCGAGTACACGCCGGCGCTGACGGTGATCATCGCCGACTTGTACGAGGAAGGCTGGATGGTCGAGATCGAGGCGATCGCGGCGGACTGAGAAGCAGGAGATAGCTCAGAGGAGTTCGGAGATAGCGAAAGCGGTTTTCGCTGTCTCCTGGCTCCTCTTCGCTGTGCGTCGGCTCTACTCAAGGTATGCGGCACAGATCGCCGAACGCGCGCGCCAGCGCGGTGCGGTGCAGTTCGTCCAGCCGATAGCGTCTGGCCGCGCGCTTTTGCGCGTCGAACGCGCGCCGCTCGCAGTGTTCGCCGCGCGCTTCGGTCAAGGCGCCGGGCAAGGCCTCCAGCAGTTCGGCGTTGATCGCATCCAACTTCTCCCGCACCGGGGCCAGATCGACCGGCTTGCCGGCGCGCGCCGGCTCGGCCAGCAAGCGGTATTGCACCAGCTTGTTGGCTTCCATCTGCGCCTGGAAGAACGTCGCCGCACGCTCCGGCGGCAGCGAACGCGCCGCGGCCTGTTCGCGCACCTTGGCCAGTTGCTCGCGCTCGCGCTGCGCGTCCTCGACCGGCTTGCCGGTGGCGCGCTTGCTCGCGGCGACCTGGTCGGCCAGCAGCAGCCGCTGGGCACTGAGTTCGGCGACCCGGCCGAAACCCGGCGAAGGGACGAACTGTGGCGCGGCCGGCGCCGCCGCTGCGAACAGACCGGCGGCAAGAGCCAGCGCCGAAATCGAGCCGCGATGAAGTGTCATCCGATCCGCCTCGCGAACGCGCGCGCGCCGCTCACGGCGCGGCGCAGAACGCCTGATAGTCGATATAGCCCGGAAACGCGCGGCCGGACGCGCACACCGGACACTCCGGGTCCGGCCGCAGCCGGGTCTCGCGAAAGCGCATGCCGAGCGCGTCGAAATGCAGCAAGCGCCCGGCCAGCGATTCGCCCAGGCCGAGGATCAGCTTGACCACTTCGGTCGCCTGCACCAGGCCGATCACGCCCGGCAGCACGCCGAGCACGCCGGCTTCGGCGCAGTTGGGCGCCGCTTCCGGCGGCGGCGGTTCCGGAAACAGGCAGCGGTAGCACGGGCATTGGCCGCGATGGCGGCCGGCGTCGAACAGGCTCACCTGCCCTTCGAAACGATGGATCGCCCCGTACACCAGCGGCTTGGCCAGCTTCACGCAGGCGTCGTTGAGCAGATAGCGCACCGGGAAGTTGTCGGCGCCGTCGAAGACCACGTCGGCGGCGCCGATCAGCGCTTCGACGTTGTCGGAGGTGATGCGCTCGGCGAAGGTCTCCACGCGCAGACGCGGGTTGAGCGCGTGCAGCGCGATCTTCGCCGACTCGACCTTGGGCAAGCCGATGCGGTCCTCGGTGTGCAGGATCTGCCGCTGCAGGTTGCTGCGGTCGACCACGTCGTCGTCGGCCAACACCAAGGTGCCGACGCCGGCCGCAGCCAGATAGAACGCGGCCGGCGAGCCCAGCCCGCCGGCGCCGACCATCGCCACGCGCGCGGCCTGCAGCTTGCGCTGGCCGGCCTCGCCGACTTCGGGCAGGCGCAGGTGGCGCGAGTAGCGGTCGTAGAAATCGATCTCGTCGGCCGACTGGTGCGAGGGCGCCAGCGGCAGGCCTTCGGCGATCCAGCGCGCGGTGCCGCCGTCGACCGAGGCCACGCGTGCGTAGCCGGCGTCGAGCAGCGCCTGCGCGGCGCGCAGCGAGCGCGCGCCGGTCTGGCAGATCAGCACGATGGCGGCGTCGCGATCGGCGACGGTGGCGGCGGGATCGGCTTGGAGCGCGTCCTTGGCTACGCCTAGCGCGTGCTCGGCCTGGCCGCTGGCGCGCTCGTGCGCCTCGCGCACGTCGATCAGGATCGCGCCGGCCTGCTGGCGGGCGCGCGCCTGCGCGGGGGAAATCTGTTCGATGCTCATGCGGGGATTATCCGCTTTCGCGGGCGAGGCGGCGGGGGAACGCGGGGATGGAGCGTTGCGTGGGTTGGCGGGTGGTCCCTCACCCCAACCCCTCTCCCGCAGGCGGGAGAGGGGCTCGAATTCGCTCTGTCTTGTTGGCTCGACCCCGGAAGCTGCGTTACAAGCCCCTCTCCCGCTCGCGGGAGAGGGGTTGGGGTGAGGGCCTACCCCAACGCGTAAGGCCACACCTCCACCACCGCCCCCTCGCCCAACGTTTGCGCCCCCTCCGTCACCACCATCAGCGCATCCGAATCCGCCGCCGCGCGCAATCGATGCGAGCCCGTGGCCGGATTCGGATCGACCCACAACACCCCGTCCTCGTCGCTGCGCAGCCGCGCGCGCACGAACTCGCGGCGCGGGTGGCTCTTCTCGATCCCGCCGACCAACCGGGCGCGCAGCTTCGGCCGGGGCTCGACGCGGCCCTGCAAGCCGTCGATCAGCGCGCGCCCGAAACTCAAGTACGTCGCCAGCACCGACACCGGATTGCCCGGCAGGCCGAGGAAACGCGCCTGGTCCATGCTCGCCAGCAGCAGCGGCATGCCCGGCCGCATCTTCACTTTCCAAAAATGGATTTGCCCGAACTGCGCCAGCACCGCCGGGATGTGGTCCTTCTCGCCGGCCGACACCGCGCCGCAGGTGAACACCAGATCGAACGCGCAGGCGGCGTCGCGCAGGGCGATCTCGACCTGCCTGGGATCGTCCGGCAGACGCGGCCACGCGGTCGGCTCCAGGCCGTCGGCGCGCAGCAGGCCCATCAGCAGGTCGCGGTTGCTGTCGTAGATCTGCCCCGGCTGCAGCGGCATGCCCGGCTCGACCAGTTCGTCGCCGCTGGTGAACACCGCCACCGTCGGCTTGCGCCGCACCGGCAGCGACGACAGGCCCAGCGACGCCGCCAGCGACACCCGCGCCGGCGTCAGCGTCTGGCCTTCGCGCAGCACCGTCTCGCCCTCGCCCACGTCTTCGCCGGCGTAGCGCACGTGCTGGCCGCGCCGGGTTGGCGGCACCAACACGCGCGCGCCGTCGACGCGTACGTTCTCCTTGATCGCGATGGTGTCGGCGCCGGCCGGCAGCGGCGCGCCGGTGGTGATGCGCGCGCATTCGCCCGCGCCCAGCGTCAGGTCCAGGGCGAGGCCGGCGAACTGTTCGCCGATCAGGCGCAGTTCGGTTTCGCTTTCGTTGTCGGCCAGGTCGGCGTGGCGCAAGGCGAAGCCGTCCATCGCGCTGTTGTCGAACGGCGGCAGCGCCAGCGGCGCGACCACGTCGGCGGCGAGCACGCGGCCGTGGCAGCGCGGCAGCGCCGGGTATTCGGTCTCCAGGCGGTGCGCGGCGGCGACCTCGGCGGTCAGACGCATCGCGTCGTCGAATAGCAGGCCGGTGGGGAAATCGGTCATGGCGGGCTCTTGCTGGGGGCTCGGGATCGGGTTCGCGGGGCCGAGCTTGTTGGGGCGGGTTTGCGAAACGGGCTTACAAGATCGGCTTGCAGAAACGAACTTGCGCAATCGGCAGGAAGGTATCGGTCGCCATCGCGCACTCAATCGATCGGATCGGCGTCGACGCCGGCCGCGGCGAGATCCGCCGGCGTGTTGAGGTTGCCCAAGCGTAGTCCGGGCAGGCGCAGCGCCGCCATGCCGAGCGCGGCCTGCAACTCGCGCACCGCCAGCCGCCGCTGCGCCAGGGCCGGCGCCAGCGCGGCGCGCAGCGGCGCCAGCGGCCACAGCGCGAACAAGGGCTGCACGCCGTCGTCGTCGACGGCGAAGGCGCCCTGCCCGGCTTGCGCGGCTTCCAGTGCGCTCAGCAGCGAGGCATCGGCGCGCAAGGCGTCGACCGGAACGCTCAGCAGCCACGGCGTGTCCGCGACCGCGGCGAGCGCGTCGAGGCCGCCGAGCGGGCCGAGGTCGGGCGCGCGGTCGGCGACGGCGCGCAGGCCGTTCGCGGCGTAACGCGGCAGGTCGCGGTTGGCGCTGACCAGCACCTGCGCGACATGCGGCGCGAACGCGCGCACCAGACGCAGCACCTGGAACTCGCCTTTGCGCCGCAGCCAGGCCTTGTCGCGCCCGCCCAGGCGGGTGGCGCGGCCGCCGGCGAGCAGGCCCAGGGTGAGATCGGCGGGAGCGATGGGCATGCGCGGCGTGGCGGGCTGGAAAACCGCATTGTGCGCGCTCGCTGGCGCTCGCGCTGTCGATGTGCCGCGGGTTGCGGCACGAGCGTGCGGGGCAAAGTCAAAATGGATTCCGGCTTTCGCCGGAATGACGGTGTCGGGAGCGGCGACGCGCTTCCCATTCCGTCATTCCGGCGAAAGCCGGAATCCATTTTGATCTTCGCTTCGGCTTAGACAGCCGCAGGCTAGCTCAGACCGCCATGGGCCCGACCAGCGATCCAGCCCGACCACACTTGCCGCGCTTGACGTGCCGGATCAACCGCTTCTTCTTCACCACCTGTCGCAATGACGGTATCGGAAGCGGCTACGCGCCCCAAGTCCGTCATTCCGGCGAAAGCCAGAACCCATTTTGATCTTCGCTTCGGCTTAGTCCGTCGCGAGCTCGCTCAGACCGCCGCGGGCCCGACCAGCGCCCCCGCCCGACCTCACTTGCCGCGCTTGACGTGCCGGATAAGCCGCTTCTTCTTCGCCACCTGCCGCTCGGTCAGCACGTTCTTCTTGCCCTCGTACGGATTGCTGCCTTCCTTGAACACGAACCGCACCGGCGTGCCGACCAGCTTGAAGCGCTTGCGGAAGAAGTTCTCCAGGTAGCGCTTGTAGCTGTCGCTGAGCGTGCGCAGGCGGGTGCCGTGAACGACGAAGGTCGGCGGGTTGGTGCCGGCCGGATGGGCGAAGCGCAGCTTGGCCACGTGCCCGCGCACCACCGGCGGCGGGTTGGTCTCGTAGGCGATCTCCATCGCCTTGGTGACCTCGCTGGTGCCGATCTCGGTGGTCGCCGAGGCGTGCGCGCGATGGATCGCCGCGAACAGTTCCTTCAGGCCCGAACCGTGCTTGGCGCTGATGCGCACCGGCTCGGCCCACTCGACGAAGGCGAGCTTGCGCTTGAGCAGGTTCTCGGTCTGCTGGCGCTGGTATTCGGTCTGCCCGTCCCACTTGTTGACCGCGACCACCAGCGCGCGGCCGGCGTCGAGCGCGTAGCCGAGCACGCTGGCGTCCTGATCGGTCACGCCTTCGGTGCAGTCGAGCATGACCACCGCGACCTGGCACTGCTCGATCGCCTGCAGGGTCTTGATGATCGAGAACTTCTCGACCGCTTCCTCGACCTTGGACTTGCGCCGCACGCCGGCGGTGTCGACCAGCCGGTACAGACGGCCGTCGCGCTCCATGTCGACCGCGACCGAGTCGCGGGTGGTGCCCGGCACTTCGGAGGCGATCATGCGCTCCTCGCCGAGCAGGCGGTTGACCAGGGTCGACTTGCCCACGTTGGGGCGGCCGATGAAGGCCACGCGGATGCGGTTGGGGTCGTTGTCCAGCTCGGCGGTCGCGCCCTCTTCGGGCACGCGCGACAGCACTTCGGCCAGCAGCTCGTCCAGGCCCTGGCGGTGCGCGGACGAAATCGCGATGGCGTCGCGGATGCCGTAGCGGGCGAAGTCGTTGATCGCCGCGGCCGCGTCGAGGCCGTCGGTCTTGTTGACCACCAGCAGGGTCGGCCGCGCGGTCTTGCGCAGCCAGGCCAGGATCTCGTCGTCCAGCGCCGAGGCGCCTTCGCGGCCGTCGACCACGAACAGCACCAGGTCGGCCTCTTCGGCCGCCGCGCGCGCCTGGCGCGCGGTCGCGCCGGCCAGGCCCTGCTCCTCGCCGGCGATGCCGCCGGTGTCGACCACCGCGAACGCGCGCTGGCCCTCGGGCCGGCACACGCCGTAATGGCGGTCGCGGGTAACGCCCGGCTCGTCGTGGACGAGCGCGTCGCGGCTGCGCGTGAGCGCGTTGAACAGGGTGGATTTTCCGACGTTGGGGCGGCCAACGAGGGCGACTAGCGGGAGCATGGTGTTGAAACCGAATGGGAGAATAGGAATTGGAAATCGCGCCACGGCGCCGCGAAGGCGGCCGGAAAGCGCCGACATAGTGCCAGAGCGGGCGCGAAGACGCCTTCGCACCGGCCGGGCGGACCGGGCGAAAGCAGGCCCGGCCGAGAAAACGAACGGCCCGGAACGGCTACACGCCGCCCGGGCCGACTTGCGCTTGGAACCTGAAAACCGGACTCGGGCTAGGCGGGCCGGCGCGGCTCGAAGCCGCCGCGCCGCACGATCGCCCGGTGCCGATTCCCGGCTCCCGGCCTTATTGCAACTTGAACGCGGTCAGCCCGCCCTTGACGTTCTGCACGATCAAGATGCCGTCGGCCACCACCGGCGCCGCCTTCAGCGGCTTGCGGCCGGCGCGCGCGCGCGCGGCGAACTCGCCGGTGGACAGCTTCATCCAGTGCACGTAGCCGTCGAAGTCGCCGACCACGGCGTAGTCGCCCTGCACCGCCGCGCCGCTGAGGTCGCGACGGCCCAGCGACGGCTGCGACCACAGCGCGCTGCCGCTGTTCTTGTCCAGGCCGTACACGACGCCGGCCGGGTCGGCGACGATCAGCTTGTCGCTGGCCACGCCCATGCGGCCGACGCCGCCGTGCTCGCTGGCCCACATCGGCCGGCCGGTCGGCGCGTCGATCGCCACGGTCTGCTTCTTGAAGCTGCTCGCGTACAGCACCGAGCCTTCCAGCACCGGGGCGCCGTCGATGTCGGCCATGCGGTCGAGCTCGCTGCGGCCCTCGGGCTGCGCCACCGGCAGGTCCCAGGTCGGGCGGCCGTCGCCGGCGGCCAGCGCCTGCACGGTGCCGTCGTCGTTGCCGACGAACACATAGCCCGGGCCCAGCGTCGGCGAGCTGTTGCCGCGCACGGTCAGGATCGGCACGTCGCGGGTCCAGAACCAGCGGCGCTCGCCGCTGGCGGCGTCGAACGCGGTCACCCGGCCGTCGTTGGAGCGCACGAACACCATGCCCAGGCCGATGCTCGGCGCGGCGATGACTTCGTTGGGCACCTTGGCGGTCCACTTCTGTTCGCCGGTGGCAGCGTCGAGCGCGATCACCTCGCCCTCCAGGCCGCCGATCACGACCAGGCCGTCGCCGGCGCCGGGACCGCCGGACAGGCGGATCTCCTTATCCTTCTTCTCGCGGTCCTTCTTGTCCTTGCGGGTCGGCACGAAGTGCCAGATTTCCTTGCCGGTTTGCAGGTCGTAGGCATGCACGCCGCCGCGGATCGCCGCCGCATACACGCGGCCGTCGGCGACCGTCGGGCCCTGGCGCACGCCGATGCGGTCCTCGCCCTTGCCGGCGTTGACCGACCAGATCTTGTCGACCTTGACGCTCGGGGCGAAATCGACGAGCTCGGTCGGCTCGTTGGGCTTGGCGTCGTCCTTCTTCTTGCTGCCGCCGAACCAGCCCTTGACCGTCGAGCATCCGCTCAGGGCGAACGCGCACAACGCGGCGGCGGCGGCGACGCGCACGAAGGCGCCGCCGGAAGAGGTTTTCTGGGCTTGGATCATTAAGACTTGGCCTCGGGCTTGGCCGGCGTGCCGCCGGCTTCGGTGAGCTTGAGTTCGAGCAGGCGGCGGCGCGGCGAGGCTTCGTCGAGCTTGGCCAGCGCGTCGGTGTAGTCCTTGCGCGCCAGATCCTGCTTGCCGAGCGCGAACTGCGCGTCGCCGCGCACTTCCAGCGCCAGCGGCTGGGTCGACTGGGCCAGCACCTTGATCGCTTCGGCCGGCTGCTTGGCGTCGATCAGCAGGCGCGCCAGGCGCTGGGTGACGATCTCGGCGATGGCCGCGTCGTCGGTCTTGATTCCGCGCAGGGTGGCGATGGCGGCGTCGCGCTGGTCGCCCTGGACCTGCATCTTGGCCAGGTCGAGCGCGGCCAGGGTGCGGTACATGCTCTCCGGCAGCGCCTGGACCTTGGCCGCGGCGGCCTTGTCCTTGGCGTCGATCGCGTCGACCGCGGCCTGGTACTGGCCGGCGGCCTGCACGCTCTGCTCGAGTTGGCGATTGCCCCACCACTTCCAGCCGCCGATCGCGGCCAGGCCGAGGGCGATGCCGCCGATCAGGCCGGCGCCGTTGGCGCGCAGCCAGGACAGCACGCGTTCGCTTTGTTCGTGTTCGTCGAGCAGGTCGTCTATCGCCATGATGCGCCGTGGTTGTGCTGCCTGAACGGGCCGACGCCGCGCGCAGCGCGGCAAACGGGCCGAACGGGCCGTGAAGGAAACAGGCCGGGAAACCGGTCGCGCAGCAACCGGTACGGAACGTTCGCGGACCCGCGGCGCGGGTCAGTCGGAGACCGGCGCGAGGGAACCGTCAGAGGATAGCGTAAAGCGCGCGACGTTCGCGCGGCTGAACGGCGTCAGATCGACCGCTTGGCCGGCGTTGAGGACTTCCACCGCGGCGGTGTTGCCGAGGCGGACGTTGGCGACTTCGCCCGGCGCGTAGCTGCGCTCCTGGCCGGCGCCGAGGATGCCTTCCTCGAGCTTGCGGCCGTCGTTGCCGACGATCTGCACCCAGCTGTCGCCGCTGAACTTGAAGGTCAGCGACTTCGCCCCCGGCGCCGGCGCGGCGGCCGGCGGCAGGCTGGGACCGATGGAGGCGATGACCGGGGTGCGCTGCGCCGGCTCGGCCGCCGGACGCGCGAGCTGGGCGGCGTCGCCGGCCGGCAGCGCGGCCATGTCCAGCGACTGCACCGCCGAGTTGCCGGCGGGGTGACGGGTGGCGATCCAGATCGGCACCGCGATCGCCGCGGTCATGACGATGTAGACGGCGCGGCGGGTGGTCTGTTCGAACACCCGGCGGTAGCGCGGGGTGTGGGTGTGGCTGATCAGCTCCGACGGCGCGGTCGAGGCGATCGGGCTGGCGACCAGTTGCTCTTCCAGGTCGACGCCGAGCAGGCGCGCATAGCTGCGCAACTGTCCGCGCACGAACACCGGCGCGCCGATGCGGGCGAAGTCGTCTTGTTCCAGCGATTGGATCGCGCGCGCGGGCATTTTGAGCTTCGCGGCCACGTCCTCGATCGACAGCCCCGCCGCCTCGCGGGCCTGTTTCAGACGCGCGCCGCAGCTTCCGCCGACTTCAGGCGCGAATTCGTTCGACTGCATCATCACTTACCGCCATCCCCCGATTCGGAGCCCTGCGCGTCAGGGAACTCCGCCCTCATTCGCTGAACGTATCTCGCGGCGGCAGCCCTGTCGCCGAGTTTTTCTTCGATTTGTGACGCAGTCATCAGCGCTTCAGCTGAAATAGGTTCCACGGCCAGACGGCGTTCAGAAAAAGCACGCGCCTCGAAGGCCTTGCCCAGGCGCAGCTGACGCTTGGCCATCGCGCTCAGCGCGGTGGCGTTGGCCGGCTCCAGCGCGAGCGCCTGGCGCAGGTCGCGGTCGGCGCGTTCGCCCTCGCCGGCGCGGTCGGCGCAGGCGCCGCTGTTGGCGAGCAGCACGGCCAGATCGGCGTAGGTCGGGTCGACCCGGGCGCGATCGAAATAGCCCAGGGCTTGGCCCGGTTGCTGGTTCGCGCACAGCCAGACCGCGTAGTTGTTGAGCACCGCGCCGCGCTCCGGCGCCAGCGTGGCGGCCTTGCGGTAGTAGCCGCCGGCCTCGGCGTTCTTGCCGTCGCGCTCGGCCATCAGCGCCATCAGGCTGTAGGCCTCGACCGACTTGGAATCGAACTTCAGCGCCTGACGCAGCTCGTCGCGCGCCTTGGCCTCGTCGCCGGCCTGCAGGTAGCGCTGCGCCGACAGGACCCGGCCGCTGGCCGCGGCCGCGCCGCTCGGCGCGTGCCGGTCGTTCTTGAAGTCGTAGCTCGGGCCGGTCTGGTCGTAGCCCTTGCGCTGCATGTTCGGCTTGATGAAGGACAGGCGGTTGCAGGCGGCGGTGCCGGCCAGCACCAGCGCGGACAGGATCAGGCCGCCCAGCAGGCGACCGCAGGCCGAACCCAGCGGCCGGTCAAGCGGCATCGCCGATCTCCCCGCCGCGGCCGCGGCCGGCGCCCTCGTCCAGCCCCTGCGCCTGCAGGCGCTTGCGGAACTCGGCCTGGCGCCGGGTGCGGTCCATCACCTGGCCCTTGAGCTGGCCGCAGGCGGCGTCGATGTCGTCGCCGCGGGTGCGCCGCACCGGCGCGATCATGCCGGCCTCGTTGAGCAGCTTCTGGAAGGCGCGGATGGCCGCGTCGTCGGGGCGCTCGAAACGGGTGCCGGGGAACGGGTTGAACGGGATCAGGTTGACCTTGGCCGCGTCCTTCATCTGCACCGCGTTGTCGAACTGGCGCAGCAGGCGGACCAGTTGCCGCGCCTGCGCGGGCTGGTCGTTGACGCCCTTCATCAGGGTGTATTCGAAGGTCACCGAGGTGCCGCGCTTGCGCAGCGCGTAGCGCACGCAGGCTTCCATCAGCTCGGCGATCGGGTATTTCTTGTTGAGCGGCACCAGTTCGCTGCGCAGCTCGTCGTTGGGCGCGTGCAGCGACACCGCCAGCGACACGTCGCTGACTTCGCCGAGCTTGTCGATCATCGGCACCATGCCGGCGGTCGACAGCGTCACCCGCTTGTTGGCAAGGCCGTAGCCGAGGTCGTCGCGCATGATGCTCATCGCGCGCACCACGTTGTCGAAGTTCGCCAGCGGCTCGCCCATGCCCATCATCACCACGTTGGTGAGGCGGCGCTGCTGGTGCGGGACGTTGCCGAGATGGCGCGCCGCGACCCACACCTGGCCGATGATCTCGGCGGTGGACAGGTTGCGGTTGAAGCCTTGCGTGGCGGTCGAGCAGAACTGGCAGTTGAGCGCGCAGCCGACCTGCGAGGACACGCACAGGGTGCCGCGGCCCTTGTCGGGGATGTAGACCGTCTCGATCGCGTTCTTCGGGTCCATGCCGAGCAGCCACTTGTGGGTGCCGTCGGTGGAGGGCTTGTCGAACACGACCATCGGCGCGCGCACCTGCGCGTTGGCTTCGAGCTTGGCGCGCAGCGCCTTGCCCAGGTCGGTCATGCCGTCGAAATCGGTGACGTAGCGGTGGTGGATCCACTTCATCACCTGGTGCGCGCGGTAGCGCTTCTCGCCCAGGCTCTGCTCGAAGAAATCCTCGAGTTGGGTGCGGTCGAGGTCGAACAGGTTGGTCTTGCCGTTGTCGGGCACGGCGGCGGCGGGTCGCGCCGGCGCCGCGACCGCAACCGCAGCGGCGTTCGCGTCGACGCGCGCTGCATCGTCCGCGGCCTGCGCGTCGGCGGCGGCGGGACTGGCGTTGGCGTTGTCGCGAATTTCGTTCACTGCGGTCTCGTGTTGGTCGCTGGGTTCAGCGCCGGCGGACCGGCGCGGAACGCAGCAGCGCGAAGCGGATCAGCGCGCGTAGACGTCGGTGGCCGGGAAGAAGTACGCGATTTCGATCGCGGCGTTCTCCAGGCTGTCCGAACCGTGCACGGCGTTGGCGTCGATGCTGTCGGCGAAGTCGGCGCGGATCGTGCCCGGCGCGGCGTCCTTCGGGTTGGTGGCGCCCATCAGATCGCGATGCTTGAGCACCGCGTTCTCGCCCTGCAGCGTCTGGATCACCACCGGGCCGCTGATCATGAACTCGACCAGCGCGGCGAAGAACGGACGCTCGCGGTGCACGGCGTAGAAACCTTCGGCTTCCTGCTTCGACAGGTGCTTCATCTTCGAGGCGACGACCTTGAGGCCGGCCTTTTCGAAGCGGGTGTAGATCTCGCCGATCACGTTCTTGGCGACGGCGTCGGGCTTGATGATGGACAGGGTGCGCTCCAGCGCCATGGAATCTCTCCGGGTAGGCGGGCCGCTTGCGGTCGGCCCTGAGAATAACAGAAAACCCGCGACGGGACGCGGGTTTAGCCGATATGGCTGCGGTAATTCTACATGCATGCGCGGCGATTCGGGAGTGGGCGCGACGCGCACGCGAGCGACTCCCGCCCTGCCCGGCTTTGCCGTTCGCCGCCGTCGGCAGCCCGACATACGCCACCGGATTGACCGCAGGCCCGCGCCCGGACTAGCATCAAACAAGCGTTTGATTCACGTCCGCCTTGCCACCCGGCCCAGGCCGCGTCCCGGAGTCGCCCGACCGCATGTCCAGCACCGCCCATTTCTCGACCAAGGACCGCATCCTCGGCGCCGCCGAAGAACTGTTCGCCCAGTTCGGCTTCACCGGCACTTCGCTGCGCCAGGTCACCAGCCGCGCCGACGTCAACATCGCCGCGGTCAACTACCACTTCGGCAGCAAGGAAAACCTGGTCAACGAGGTGTTCCGCCGGCGCATGGACGAGATGACCACCCAGCGCATGAGCGCGCTGAAGGCGGCGCTGGCCGAGCATCCGGGCGAGCTGGAGCCGATCCTGGCCGCCTTCGTCGAGCCGGCCCTGGCCCTGGCCCAGGACCGCAACGGCGGCGGCGCCTTCGTCCGGGTCATCGCCCGCGCCTACGCCGAGAAGAACGACAGTCTGCGCAAGTTCCTGTCCGACCACTACGGCCACGTGCTGCGCGAGTTCGCCAAGGCCATCGCCACCGCGGTGCCGGGGCTGAGCAAGGAAGAGCTGTACTGGCGCCTGGACTTCCTGGCCGGCTCGCTGACCTATGCGATGGCCGACTTCGGCCTGATCAAGCGTCCCGCCGGTGTCACCGAACAGGCGCACCGTGAACGCGCCGCGCGCGAACTGATCCGCTTCGCCGCCGCCGGCTTCAAGAGCTGAGCGGCGCAGGCGCCGGCCCCGGCGGGGGCCGCGCCGCCGGAGCGCGTCGCGCCCGGTCCCGTACCTCCCGCCGCCGAACACCTCCGCCACGAAAGTCTTCGCTTCGCTCCATCGCGCTTTTCCCGGGCCCGCTGCCTGCCCGCCCGCTTCGATAAAAACTCTATTCCTTCCAAGGAGTTGTAGACGATGTCCAACCAATTGCTAGTCCGTCGCGCCGCGGTCCTCGGGGCCGGCGTCATGGGCGCCCAGATCGCCGCGCACCTGACCAATGCCGGCGTCGACACGGTCCTGTTCGACCTGGCCGCCAAAGAGGGCGCGCCGAACGGCATCGTCGACAAGGCCATCGCCAACCTGGCCAAGCTCAGCCCGGCGCCGCTGGCCAGCAAGGCCCTGGCCGAGCGCCTGACCGCGGCCAACTACGACACCGGCCTGGAACAGCTGCGCAGCTGCGACCTGGTGATCGAAGCCATCGCCGAACGCATGGACTGGAAGCAGGACCTGTACAAGAAGATCGCCGCCTACGTGCCCGAGCACGCGGTGCTGGCCTCCAACACCTCGGGCCTGGGCATCAACAAGCTCGCCGAAGTGCTGCCGGAAGAGCTGCGCCACCGCTTCCTCGGCGTGCACTTCTTCAACCCGCCGCGCTACATGCACCTGGCCGAGCTGATCCCGGCCAAGACCACCGACGCGGCGGTGCTGGAAGGCCTGGAAACCTTCCTCACCACCACCCTGGGCAAGGGCGTGGTGATCGCCAAGGACACCCCGAACTTCATCGGCAACCGCATCGGCGTGTTCTCGATGCTGGCCGCGATGCACCACACCGAGCAGTTCGGCCTGGGCTTCGACACCGTCGACGCGCTGACCGGCCCGGCGATCGGCCGGCCGAAGTCGGCGACCTACCGCACCGCGGACGTGGTCGGCCTGGACACCATGGCCCACGTCATCAAGACCATGGCCGACACCCTGCCCGACGACCCGTGGCACTCGTACTTCAAGGCGCCCAAGTGGCTCAGCGCCCTGGTCGAGAAGGGCGCGCTGGGGCAGAAGGCCGGCGCCGGCTTCTACACCAAGAAGGGCAAGGACATCCTGGTGCTGGACCTCAAGGCCCAGGACTACCGCGTCTCCGCCGGCGAGCCCGATGCCGAGGTCGCGGCGATGCTGAAGGAAAAGGATCCGGCCAGGAAGTTCGCCGCGCTGCGCGCCAGCCAGAACCCGCAGGCGCAGTTCCTGTGGGCGGCGTTCCGCGACACCTTCCACTACAGCGCCTTCCACCTGGAATCCATCGCCGACACCGCGCGCGACGTCGACTTCGCCATGCGCTGGGGCTACGGCTGGTCGCTGGGCCCGTTCGAGACCTGGCAGGCCGCGGGCTGGAAGCAGGTCGCCGACTGGATCGCCGAAGACATCGTCGCCGGCAAGGCCATGGCCAGCGCGCCGCTGCCGAACTGGGTGTTCGACGGCCGCGACGGCGTGCACGACCACAAGGGCAGCTACAGCCCGGGCCGCGGCGCCCAGGTGCCGCGCTCGTCCAATCCGGTCTACGCGCGCCAGCGCTTCCCCGACGCGCTGCTCGGCGAGAAGTTCTCGCAGGGCCAGACCGTGTTCGAGAACGACGGCATCCGCCTGTGGGCCGATGAAGGCGACGACATCGCGGTGATCAGCTTCAAGACCAAGATGCACACGGTCAACGACCATGTGTTGAACGGCATCCAGGAAGCGATCGGCATCGCCGAGAAGAAGTTCAAGGGCGTGGTGATCTGGCAGCCGAAGGAGCCGTTCTCGGCCGGCGCCGACCTGTCCGGCGCGCTCGGCCTGCTGCAGGCCGGCGACATCAAGGGCTTCGAGGCGATGGTCGCCAACTTCCAGGCCACCAGCCAGCGCATCAAGTATTCGCTGGTGCCGGTGGTCGCGGCGGTGCGCGGCCTGGCCCTGGGCGGCGGCTGCGAGTTCCAGATGCATTCGGCGCGCGCGGTGTTCTCGCTGGAAAGCTACATCGGCCTGGTCGAGGCCGGCGTGGGCCTGCTGCCGGCCGGCGGCGGCCTCAAGGAACTGGCGGTGCGCGCCTCCGACGCGGCCGGCCCGGGCGGCGACGTGTTCGCGCACCTGAAGACCGCGTTCGAGAGCGTGGCGATGGGCAAGGTCTCCACGTCCGCGTTCGAAGCGCGCGAGCTCAAGCTCGCCCGCGCCGACGACATCGTCGTGTTCAACGGCTTCGAGCTGCTGCACGCGGCCAAGGCGCAGGCGCGCGGGCTGGCCGAGGCCGGCTACCGTCCGCCGCTGCCGGCGCGCCGCATCCAGGCCGCCGGCGACGTCGGCATCGCCACCTTCAAGATGCTGCTGGTAAACATGCTCGAAGGCCGCTTCATCTCGCCGCACGACTACGAGATCGCCACCCGCATCGCCACGGTGATCTGCGGCGGCGAAGTCGACCGCGGCGCGCTGGTCGACGAGGAATGGCTGCTCAAGCTCGAACGCGAGCACTTCGTGGCCTTGGCGCAGATGCCCAAGACCCAGGAGCGCATCGCGCACATGCTCAAGACCGGCAAGCCGCTGCGCAACTAAGCCGACGACGACATAGGACCCATCGAGATGACCAAGCAAATCCAAGACGCCTACATCGTCGCCGCCACCCGTACCCCGGTCGGCAAGGCGCCGCGCGGCGTGTTCCGCAACACCCGTCCCGACGACATGCTCGCGCACGTGCTCAAGGCCGTGGTCGCGCAGGCGCCGGGCATCGATCTGAGCCGCATCGACGACGCCATCATCGGCTGCGCCATGCCCGAGGGCGAGCAAGGCATGAACGTGGCGCGCATCGGCGTGCTGCTGGCCGGCCTGCCCGACACCGTCGCCGCGCAGACCGTCAACCGCTTCTGCTCCTCCGGCCTGCAGGCCGTGGCGCTGGCGGCCAACGAGATCCGCCTAGGCAACGCCGACCTGGTCCTGGCCGGCGGCACCGAGTCGATGTCGATGGTGCCGATGATGGGCAACAAGGTCGCGCTGTCGCCGTCGGTGTTCAAGGACGACCATGTCGCCATCGCCTACGGCATGGGCATCACCGCCGAGAAGGTCGCCGAGGAATGGAAGGTCTCGCGCGAGGAGCAGGACGCGTTCGCCGCGGCTTCGCACCTCAAGGCGCTGGCGGCGCAGGCGGCCGGCGAGTTCAAGCGCGAGATCACCCCGTACGACGTGATTTCGCACGTGCCGGACCTGTCGAGCAATGCGATCAAGCTGCGCCAGCTGCTGGTCGAGAACGACGAAGGCCCGCGCGCCGATACTTCGGTGGAAGGCCTGGCCAAGCTGCGGCCGGTGTTCCGCAACGGCCAGTTCGGCGGCACCGTCACCGCCGGCAACAGCTCGCAGATGAGCGACGGCGCGGCCGCGATCCTGCTGGCCTCGGGCCAGGCGGTGAAGGACTACGGCCTGACCCCGCTGGCGCGCTTCGTCAGCTTCTCGGTCGCCGGCGTGCGTCCGGAAGTGATGGGCATCGGCCCGATCGCGGCGATCCCGAAGGCGCTCAAGCAGGCCGGCCTGAGCAAGGACCAGCTGGACTGGATCGAGCTCAACGAAGCCTTCGCTGCGCAGGCGCTGGCGGTGATCCGCGACAGCGAACTCGACCCGTCCAAGGTCAACCCGCTCGGCGGCGCGATCGCGCTCGGCCACCCGCTCGGCGCCACCGGCGCGATCCGCACCGCGACCATCGTCCACGGCCTGCAGCGGCGCAAGCAGAAGTACGGCCTGGTGACGATGTGCATCGGCACCGGCATGGGCGCGGCGGGCATTTTCGAAGCGCTGTAAGCCAAGCCGTTCGCGTTACGAAAAACCCCGGGATTTCCCGGGGTTTTTTATTGGCGCCGCGATCGCTCTTTGTAGGAGCGGCGCGAGCCGCGACTGCGCCAACGCAACCACGACGAACGCTTCTCGCACCCGCGCTGCGGCAGCGATTGCAGCTTGTACCGCTACGCCAAGGTTTTCGCCGTAGTTGCGTTGGCGCGGTCGCGGCTCGCGCCGCTCCTACAGGGGGGGGGGGCGACCGTAGATTCGAGAAACAAAAAACCCGGTGCCTGGCTGGACCAGGCACCGGGTGCGCGCGACGCCGCCCACAACTTGGCGCGCGCGGACGATAACGGGGACGACGCGGCCGCCGGCTCGCGGCGGCCGCGCGGGCGAGGCTTACTTCGGGCAGGCGGTGAACTTGCCCTTGGCGTCGCGGCAATGCTTGGTCTCGGCCTTCTTGGTCGCGCAAGCGATGAACTTGCCCTTGGCGTCGCGGCAGCGCTCGGTCGCGGCCTTCGCCGGCGCGGTCTTGGCGGGGGCCGCCGTGGCGGCGGGTGCGGGGGTCGCAGCCGGCTTGGCGGCGGGCATGGTCGCTGCGGGTTTGGCGGCCGGCGTCGGCTGCGCCGCGGGCGCGGGTTGCGGCGCGGCGAACGCGCCCAGGCTCAGGGACAGCAGAACGGAAGCGAGCGAAACGGCGAGCGTGCGGCGCATGGCGAGTCTCCCTGAAAGACGACCCGAATGTGGATCGCAGGGGGATGCTAGCGCTGTCGTGTGCGAGGGGATGTGTTGGGCGGATTAAATTTACTTAATGAAGGTGCGCGGTGCGGGCGTCGTAGGTGCGGTTTCGCGGTCGCGGCTTGCGCCGCTCCTACAGTCGGAATCGTGGCTACGGCCGCCCCCTGTAGGAGCGGCGCAAGCCGCGACCGCGAAACCACACCTACGACGCAACCACCAACGCCCCGCGCGCCCCGCACCCGCCCCACCCGCCTCAGGCCAGCCGCGTCCCGTTCGGCACCGGCCGCTCCACCGCCGTCACCACCACGCCCTCTTCGGTCGGAAACCCGGTCAGCAGGAACTCCGACACGAACGGCCCGATCTGCTTGGGCGGGAAATTGATCACCCCGACGATCTGCCGCCCGACCAATTCCTCGGCCGAGTACAAGTGGCGGATCTGCGCGCTGGTCTTGCGCACCCCGTACGGGCCGAAGTCGACCCACAGCTTCCACGCCGGCTTGCGCGCCTGCGGGAACTCCTCGACCTGGGTCACGGTCCCGGCGCAGATCACCACTTTCTCGAAATCGCCCCAGGTGATCGGCTCGTGCGCCGGGGCGGCGCCGTGTTCGTTCTCGCTCATCGATCGCGTCTCTCGCTGTTGTCCTTGAACCAATCCTTGAACTGCGCCCAGGCGTAGCTCAGTTGCGCGGCCGCCAGCCCGGCGGGCTTGAACGCCGAGCCCAGGCCGTAGCCCGACAGCTCGCGCCAGCGTTCGTCGCCGTGGGCGATCGCGGCGGCCAGCAGCTCGCCGGCGAACGTGGTCGGCGCCACGCCGTGGCCGCCGAAGGCCTGGGCCAGCCACAGCCCGTCGCCGAGATGACCGATCTGCGGCATCTGGTGGCGCGCGTAGCTCATCAGGCCCGACCATGCATAGTCGATGCGCACCCCGGACAACTGCGGGAACACCCGCAACACATCGCGATACAGCAAGGCCTGCACCTGCTGCGGCGAGCGGTCGCGCACCGAGATGCGCCCGCCCCACAGCAGCCGGCCGTCGCGCAGCGGCCGATAGTAGTCGAAGGCGAAACGGCTGTCGTAGATCGCCGCGCGGGTCTGCAGCGCGGCGTCGAGCAGCTCGCCCAGCGGCTGGGTCACCATCACATAGGTCGCGATCGGCATCACCGCCGCGTCGACCTCGCGCCGCAACCCGGCCAGATACCCGCCGCAGGCCAGCACCACCTGCTCGGCGCGCACCTCGCCGCGCTCGCTGCGCACCCGCCAGCCCTCGCCGTCGCGCTCCAGCGCCAGCGCCGGCGAGCCCTCGTGCACGCGTACGCCCAGCGCCTGCGCCTGCGCGGCGATGCCCTGGGCGTATTTGAGCGGATGGAAGTGGAAGGCCTGCGGTTCGAACAGCGCGTCGTGATAGCGCGGGCTGCGCACGCGTTCGCGCAGGCGCTCGCGCGGCCACCACTGCCACTCCACGCCGAAGTGCTCGGCCAGCAGGCGCTGGCGCGCGCGCAGCACCTCCGGGTCGCGGAACCAGTTGGCCCAGATGACGCCGGCCTCGGTCGCTTCGCAGTCGATGCCGTAGCGGCGGATGCGCGTGCGGATCAGTTCGACCGCGTCGAGCGTGCCCTGATACAGATCGCGCGCCCGCGCCGGCCCGAGCTCGCGCAGCAAGGCATCCTCGCCGCGCGAGAAGCCGCCGAACACGAAGCCGCCGTTGCGCCCGGACGCGCCGTAGCCGACCCGCTGCGCCTCCAGCAGCACCACCTCGCCGACGCCGCGCTCGGCCAGCCCGAGCGCGGTGTTGAGGCCGGCGAAGCCGCCGCCGATCACGCACACCCGCGCCCGCGTCGGTTCCTCCAGCGCCGGCCATTGGCGGTCGGAATCGAGGCTGGCGCGGTAGTAGTGGTCGGCGAGTGAGGACATGGACGGGCGACGGCGCAGGGTGGCGGCGGACGGGCCGATACGGCGCGCGCTGCGTCCGGCGCGCCGCCGATCTGCCGACGGAGGAGTGATGCTCGTATAAAGGCGATCGTAATAAATACGATACCGACGATGGAAATCCACCGCGCCGACCCAGCCTATCGCAGACGCAGCCTGTGGCTGCTGCTGGCCATCGCCGCGGGCTGCGCGCTGGCGCTGTGGCAGTTGCACGGCTGGCTGCAGAACCTGCAGGCGCACATCGCCGGCGCCGATCCGATCGAGGCGCAGCGCTGGCTGCGACGCGCCCTCACTGGCCTGGCGCTGGCGCCGGTGGCGCCGCTGTGGCTGTGGGGCGCCGGCCTGCGCCGGCTCGGCCGCGCCGCCGCCGCGCAGGGGCGGTTCCCACCGCGCGACTGGAAGACGTATCGCGACGTGCGCGTACTGCGCGCCGCCGCCGCCGAGGCCTGGGCGCGCCGCAGCGAGCGGCTCGGCCGGCTCGCCCAGCGCGCAGCGCTCGCTTGCGTCGCAGCGGCGCTGGCGGTGGGTTGGTGGCTGGCGTAAGCGCCCTGCCCGATCGCGCGGGTTGGCGGTCTCGCACCGCTCTGGCAGTCGCGGCTTGCGCCGCTCCTGCAGTCAAACCAAGCCAGCCGAAGCCCCTGTAGGAGCGGCGCAAGCCGCGACCGCGACAAGGCAACTGCGCCGCAACTTCCGTCAACCTCGCCCCGCGCCGATGCGCACCACGAACGAAAAGGCCGCCGATCCTCGCGGACGGCGGCCTTCGCGGTACAGCGGCACGGACGGCTCAGGCGAGGTCTTCGACGCCGAGTTCGTTGAGCGCGTTCTGCATCATCTGCCGCGCCGAGTCGCTGAGCTTCTCGTGATCGAGCGCGTAGCGGATCGTCGCCTCGATCAGGCCGATGTGGGTGCCGCAGTCGAAGCGCGTGCCCTGGAAGCGATAGGCGTTGACCGCTTCTTGCTGCAGCAGGGTCGCGATCGCGTCGGTCAGCTGGATTTCGCCGCCGGCGCCCGGCGTGGTGCTCTCCAGCAGCTCGAAGATGCGCGGGTTGAGCACGTAGCGGCCGACCACGGCCAGGTTGCTCGGCGCGACCTCGGGCTTGGGCTTCTCGACGATCGCGGTGATGCGGCCCTGGCGCGCGTCGAAGTTGGAGGTGGCGACGATGCCGTAGCTGCCGGTCTGCTCGCGCGGCACGTCCTGCACGGCGATGGTGCTGGCGCCGCTGGCTTCGGCGGCGTCGGCCATCTGCTTGAGCGCGCCCGCGCCGCCGCGGTTCCAGATCAGATCGTCCGGCAGCAGCACGGCGAAGGGCTCGTTGCCGATCACGTCCTTGGCGCACAGCACCGCATGGCCCAGGCCCAGCGCTTCGGCCTGGGTCACGAACACCGCGCGCACGCCCGGCGGCAGCACGTTGCGGATCAGCTCCAGCTGCTCGGTCTTGCCCGAACGCTCGAGCTTGTGTTCCAGCTCGTAGGCCTTGTCGAAATAGTCCGCGACCGCGTGCTTGTAGCGGTTGGTGATGAACACCAGGGTGTCGCAACCGGCCTCCACGGCCTCGTCGACCGCGTACTGGATCAGCGGCCGGTCGATGATCGGCAGCATTTCCTTGGGAACGGTCTTGGTCGCGGGAAGGAACCGGGTGCCGAGGCCGGCGACGGGAAATACGGCCTTGCGGATGCGTGCAGCCATCAAATCTTCCTGGCGTTGCGGGCGGGAAAGGCCACCACGGTAGCCGATTCCTTGTAATCCGGGTGTTCGCCGATGGGCTGGAACTCCGGAACCGCGACGCGCAGCAAGGCGCCCAGGGCGTCGCGGTCGTAGCGGATCGACGCCTCGCGCAGCTGCACCAGCGAGTGCTCCAGCGCGCTCATCGTCACCTCGCGCGGCTCGGCCTGCAGGATCTTGGGATGCACCGTCGGGCGGTAGCGCTCGTCGGCGTGGAACAAGGTCTCGTGCAGCTTTTCGCCCGGGCGCAGGCCGGTGTAGACGATGGCCACGTCGCGCCCCGGCTGCTTGCCGGCCAGGCGGATCATCTGCTCGGCCAGCAGGCGGATCGGCACCGGCTCGCCCATGTCCAGGGTGTAGATCGCCTCATGGGTGCCGATCGCCGAGGCCTGCAGGATCAGCTGGCAGGCTTCGGGGATGGTCATGAAGAAGCGGGTCACTTCCGGGTCGGTCACGGTGACCGGGCCGCCGGCGCGGATCTGCTCGCGGAACAGCGGCACCACGCTGCCGGCCGAGTCGAGCACGTTGCCGAAGCGCACGGTGACGAAGCGGGTCTTGCGCTGGTCGGCCAGGGCCTGGCAGGTCATCTCGGCCAGGCGCTTGGTCGCGCCGAGCACGTTGACCGGGTCGACCGCCTTGTCGGTGGAGATCAGCACGAAGGTGCCGACCCCGGCCGCGCGGCAGGCGCGGGCGACGGTTTCGGTGGCCAGCACGTTGTTGCGCACCGCTTCGCGCAACTGCGCTTCCAGCAGCGGCACCTGCTTGTAGGCGGCGGCGTGGAAGGCGGCGTCGGGTTCGGCCAGCTTGAGCGCGTATTCGATCACCGCGCGGTCGCCGCAGTCGCCCAGGACCGGGATGAATTCGACGTCGGGGAAATCGCGGCGCAGCGCGGTCTCGGAGGTGACCAGAGCGAGCTCGTCGATCTCGATCAGGGCGATGCGCGATGCGCCGTGGCGCGCGCACTGGCGCACCAGCTCCGAACCGATCGAGCCGCCGGCGCCGGTGACCAGCACCGAGCGTCCGCCCAGCCAGCCGCGGATCGCCTTCCAGTCCGGCAACACCGGCTTGCGGCCGAGCAGGTCCTCGATCGCGACTTCCTTCAGTTCGCCCGGCAGCGAGCGCCCTTCCAGCACGTCCTGCAGGCGCGGGACCATGCGGAACGGCAGGCCGGTGCGCTCGCAGGCAATGACGATGCGCTGCATCGCGTTGGCGTCGGCCGAGGGCATTGCGATGACCAGCAGCTTGGCCGCGGTCTCGCGGGCGATGTCGGCGACGTCGTCGACCTTGCCCAGCACCGGCACGCCCTGGACCTTGCTGCCGCGCAGGCGCGCGGCGTCGTCGAGGAAGCCGATGGGGTGGTAGGTGCCGAAGCGGCGCAGATCGCGCACCAGCGCCTCGCCGGCGCGGCCGGCGCCGAGGATGAGGATCCGCACCGACACCGCGTTGGCGCTGTCGATGCGGCTGTCCTTCCACGCCCGGTACAGCAGGCGCGGCGCGCCGAGCATGCCCATCAGCACCAGCGGGTACAGCACCAGCACGGTGCGCGGCACCTGGTCGACGCGGTTGTAGAGGAACAGCCCGAGCACGATCGCGAACAGGCCGAGCATGCAGGCCTTGAAGATGTTCCAAAGGTCGGGCACGCCGGCGAAGCGCCACAGCCCGCGGTACAGGCCGACCTGCCAGAACACCAGGCCCTGGGCGGCCAGGACCAGGGCGATCTCGGTCGACCACAGCGGCAGCGGCGGCGGCTGCGCGATCACCCCGAAGCGCAGCTTGTGCAGCGCTTGCCAGACCAGCCAGACCATCGCGAGATCGTGCGCGACCACCGCCAGACGAGGCAGCCCGCTCTTGAGTCGATCACGCAATGAGCTCATTCCTGCCTCGCCTGTAAATCTTTGAGTTCGGTCGGTACGCTCGCCGACCCGGCCCTGAGGTCAGGACGCGGCCCGTTCGGTCCGCTGGATCAGCCACCACAAAAAAGCGGCGGATATATACCACCCGGCCCCCATACACAGCATGAAACCGATACGGACTTCGGTCACAAGGTGCAGCGAGACTAAGGACAGTAGCGTGAAAATCGCATAAGCGAGCGTGACCCGGACATGTCCGGCGCGGCGCGCCCACACCTGGTACGCATGCTGGGTGTGCGGGGTCCACCAGCGCTCGCCGCGGCGCACCCGGCGCAGCAAGGTCAGGCTGGAATCGACCATGAATGCGGCCAGCGGGATCAGCAGCAGCGGCGCGTGCCAGGCGTCCAGGCCGGTCGCGGCCAGTGCGCCGATGCCGGCGATGGCGTAGCCGATCGCCCCGCTGCCGACGTCGCCCATGAAGATCCGCGCGCGCGGGAAGTTGAACGGCAGGAACCCGGCGCAGGCCGCCAGCAGCGCCAGCGCCAACCAGCTCCACACCGCCCCGCCGAACCCGGCCAGGGCCAGCGCGACCAGCGCCGCCTGCGAGGCGGCCAGGCCGTTGATGCCGTCCATGAAGTTCCACACGTTGGTCAGCCCGACCGCGAACACGAACGCGGCCAGGGCCAGCCAGGGGTCGCCGCGCAACAGCCAGATCGCCGCCGCCAGCAACGCCGCCGCCAGTACGTGCACGGCCAGGCGCAGCCACGGCGACAGCGGACGGTGGTCGTCGACCCAGCCGATCGCCGCGACCATCAGCAGGCCGACGCCGAACGCCAGGGCCAGCCCGGCGTAGGCGGGAAACTTCAGCGCCAGCGACAGCGTCGCCACCAGCAGCGCGACCACGATGGCGATGCCGCCGCCGCGCGGGGTCGCCACGCTATGGCTGCGGCGCTCGCCGGGCTGGTCGATCAGGCGGCTGCGCAGCGCGTAGGCGCGCGCCAGCCAGGTGCCGGCCGCGGCCAGCACGGCGTGCATGCCGATCCACGCCCACATCGCTCAGACCACCGCGTAGTTGAGCAGCGGCTTGACCGTGCCCCACTCCTTGCAGCTCGGGCATTGCCAGTGGTGGCTGCGCGCGCCGAAGCCGCAGCGGTTGCAGCGGTAGCTCGGGTTGCGCACCAGCAATTGGTCGGTGATGTGCTTGAGGTCGTGCAGGGTCGCCAGCGGGTCGGCGCCCTCGGCCAGGGTCAGGTCGATCAGCGCCGCCTCACCGCGCACCGACGGGCGGTCCTTGAGTTGGCGCGCCAGATACGCGCGCGCCGCCGGCACGCCGTCCTCGGCTTCGACCATGCGGGTCAGCGCCAGCACCGGCGAAATGCCGCGGTAGTGCTCGCACATCTCAGCCAGGAACGCGCGCGCGCCGGTCGGGTCGCCATTGCGTTCGTAGCAGCTCAGCAGCGCCGGCAGCACTTCGGGCAGGTAGTCCGGATCGGCGCGGGCGACGCGTTCGAACGCGCGGATCGCGGCGGCGTCGTTGCCGGCCTCGACTTCGATCCGGCCTTCCAGCATGCCCGCGCGCACCGAGTTGGCGTCGGCCTCGTAGGCGCGCTTGACCGCATCGCGCGCGGCCTGGGCGTCGCCGGCGGCGCGGTGGCGGTCGGCCAGCTCGCATTCGAACTGGGCGATCAGCTTGCCCATCGGCTCGCCGGTCGCGGCTTCAAAGCGCTGCGCGTTCTCGATCGCCTTGCCCCAGTCGCGCTCGGCCTGGTAGATGCCGATCAGATGGCGCAAGGCCAGCGGCGCGCGCATGTCCAGCGCGACCAGGTCGCTGAAGACGGTCTCGGCGCGGTCGAGCAGGCCCGAACGCATGTAGTCCTCGCCCAGCGCCAGCAGCGCCTGGACCTTCTGCTGATCGCTCAGCCCCGGCCGCTGCACCAGCGCCTGGTGCAGGCGGATGGCGCGGTCGACTTCGCCGCGGCGGCGGAACAGATGGCCGAGCGCGACCTGGGTCTCGAAGGTGTCCTTGTCGAGCTCGGCGATGTGCAGGAACAGCTCGATGGCCTTGTCCGGCTGCTCGTTGAGCAGGTAGTTGAGGCCGCGGAAATAGGTGGTGGACAGGTGGCTGACCTGATTGTCGCTATGCCGCTCGCCGCCGCGGCGGCCGATCACCCAACCGCTGAGCGCGGCGATCGGCAGCAACAGGAAGAACCAGAACCACTGACTGATGAATTCCATGCGCTCAATTCTCGGCGGCGGTGACGGCCGGCAGCTGGGCGCCGGTCGAGGCGGTGCGTTCGGCGCGCGCCAGGCGGCGGCGCAGCGGCAGCACCACGCTGGCGCTGATCGCCAGCCCGCCGATCAGCGCGCCGGCCAGCAGCGCCACGATCAGGACGATGCCCAGCGAGGTCGCCGGGACGAAGCCGAAGCCCAGGTCGATGCTGACGCTCTGGCGGTTGAGCGCGCCGAGCAGGGCGCCGGCGGCCAGACACAGCACGGCGATGAGTACGCGGATCAGGCGCATGAGGACTCCCGGTGTTCGTGTGCGCGCCCTGCCAGCGGCAGGCGCAGCGTACGGCAGGCAAAGAGTAGCCGACGCGAAGCAGCGCGGTGTAGGGGAACGCGATATGGCGATGCGCGGCACGAAGGACCGCACGATGGCGAGCGGCGAACGCGCCCTCGCCTGCGGCCGGATCGGGACGATGCCCGGCGGCCATGGCCCGCCGCGGTGGCGGACGGTTGCAGCGGCCTCAGCCTTCCTCGTCCAGCGGGGTCACGCCGCTGACGCGCTCGCGCAATTCCTTGCCGGGCTTGAAGTGCGGCACGTGTTTGCCGGGCAGCGCGACCGATTCGCCGGTCTTCGGGTTGCGGCCCAGGCGCGGCGGACGATAGTGCAGCGAAAAGCTGCCGAAGCCGCGGATCTCGATCCGCTCGCCGGCCGACAAGGCGCCGCCCATCATTTCCAACAAGGCTTTCACCGCCAGATCCACGTCGTCGCCCTTGAGGTGGGCCTGACGCTGGGAAAGGATCTCGATGAGCTCGGACTTGGTCATGCGCAGTGTTGCCTGGCCTTATGAAAAGGTCTTTGGTGAAGATGCGGCCTCGCGCCGCGCGCGATCCCCTGCCGCTGGCCCGCGCGCGTTCCGGCCGAGCCGGCCCGCCGGGCCCGATGCCCCGCCCAGGATGGGGAACGCGGCACCGCGAACATCGTAGACATCTGAAGCATGAAACCGGTGTCGCCCATCGTCCGACGGCGCCGGCGAGCGGCGCCGCGGAGGATGGCCGCCGCCCCGGCGAACCGGGACGGCGGCGGTACAGCGATTACTCGGACTTGCCGCTCAGGCGCTCGCGCAGCAGCGCGCCCAGGCTGGTGGTGCCGCTGGCAGCGTCGCCGGCGTGACGGTTGTAGTCCGCCATGGCTTCCTGCTGGTCGGCCTCGTCCTTCGCCTTGATCGACAGCTGCATGCTGCGGCCCTTGCGGTCGGTACCGATGATCTTGGCCTCGACGTCCTGGCCGACCTTCAGGTACTGCGACGCGTCCTCGACGCGCTCCTTGGCGATGTCGCGCGCGGCGACGTAGCCTTCGATGCCGTCGGCCAGTTCGATCACCGCGCCCTTGGCGTCGACTTCCTTCACCACGCCCTTGACGATCGAGCCCTTGGCGTTGGAAGCGACGTACTGACCCATCGGGTCCTGCTCCAACTGCTTGACGCCCAGGCTGATGCGCTCGCGCTCCGGATCCACGGCCAGGACGACGGCTTCCAGCGTGTCGCCCTTCTTGTAGTTGCGGACCACGTCTTCGCCGGTGGTGTTCCAGCTGATGTCGGACAGGTGGACCAGGCCGTCGATGCCGCCGTCCAGGCCGATGAAGATACCGAAGTCGGTGATCGACTTGATCTGGCCTTCGACCTTGTCGCCCTTCTTGTGGATGGCCGCGAAGGTCTCCCACGGGTTCGAGGTGACCTGCTTCATGCCCAGCGAGATACGGCGACGCTCTTCATCGACGTCGAGCACCATGACCTGAACTTCATCGCCGACCTGCACGATCTTGGACGGGTTGACGTTCTTGTTGGTCCAATCCATTTCGGAGACGTGGACCAGGCCTTCGACGCCCGGCTCGATCTCGACGAACGCGCCGTAATCGGTGACGTTGCTGACCTTGCCGAACACGCGGGTGTTGGCCGGGTAGCGGCGGGCGATGTTGTCCCACGGATCCTCGCCCAGCTGCTTGAGGCCGAGGCTGACGCGGTTGCGCTCGCGGTCGTACTTGAGCACGCGCACGTCGAGTTCCTGACCGACTTCCACCACTTCCGACGGATGGCGCACGCGCTTCCACGCCATATCGGTGATGTGCAGCAGGCCGTCGATGCCGCCCAGGTCCACGAACGCGCCGTAGTCGGTGAGGTTCTTGACCACGCCCTTGAGGATCGCGCCTTCCTGCAGCTTCTCCATCAGCTGCTCGCGCTCGACGCTGTACTCGCTCTCGACCACCGCACGGCGGGAGACGACGATGTTGTTGCGCTTGCGGTCGAGCTTGATGAGCTTGAACTCGAGCTCCTTGCCTTCCAGGTACGCCGAGTCGCGCACCGGACGCACGTCGACCAGCGAACCGGGCAGGAAGCCGCGGACGTCCTTGATGTCGACGGTGAAGCCGCCCTTCACCTTGCCGCTGATGCGGCCGGTGATGGTCTCGTTCTTCTCGAGCGCCTGCTCGAGTTCGTCCCACACCATCGCGCGCTTGGCCTTCTCGCGCGAAAGCACGGTTTCGCCGAAGCCGTTCTCGATGGAGTCGAGGGCGACCTTGACTTCGTCGCCCTCGGCGACGTCGATTTCGCCGGCGTCGTTACGGAACTGTTCGATCGGCACGATGCCTTCGGACTTCAGGCCGGCGTTGATCACCACCACGTCGCCGCGGACTTCCACGACGACGCCGGTGACGATGGCGCCCGGCTTCAGCTTGGCCAGGTATTGCTGGCTCTGTTCGAACAGTTCGGCAAATGATTCGGTCATTGGATTTGATTACTCGGTTGAACACACGGATCGCACCGTTTGACATCGTTGCCGTCGTGGCAACGCAAGCAGAACGTGGTCGACCCACCCGTTATGTGATGCGATGCAGCCGCATCATGTGTTGTGGTTGATCCGACGCGGGTGCGCCGGGGCTTTGGTACAACTGCTTCTGCTGCGAAGGTTTCGTCGCGCCGCGCCGTTCAGCGCGCAGGCAGCAAAGCCAGCACCTGTTCGACTACCGTGTCGATTCCAAGACCGGTGGTGTCGATGCGGACGGCATCAATGGCCGGGCGCAAGGGAGCCACCGCGCGCTGGGCGTCACGGGCGTCGCGGGCGAGAATCTCCCGCAGCAGACCGTCTAAAGTAACCGAAACCCCCTTGTCCTTCAACTGCTTATAGCGCCTTTCCGCGCGTTCATCGGCGCTGGCGGTCAGGAACACCTTGTATTGGGCGTCCGGGAAGATGACCGTGCCCATGTCGCGGCCGTCGGCGACCAGGCCCGGCGCCTGCCTGAATGCGCGTTGGCGGTCCTTGAGCGCCGCTCGGACCTCGGGAATGGCGGCGATGGCCGAGGCGGCCGCGCCGGCGGTCTCGGTGCGCAGCTCGTCGGTGGCGTCGACCTCGTTGACCAGCACCCGCAGCTCGCCGGAGGCGTCGTCGCGGAAGCCGATGTGGGTGTCGAAGGCGCAGCGGACCAGGGCGGCCGGGTCGGCCAGGTCCAGGTCGGCCCAGCCGGCGGCGACGCCGACCGCGCGGTACAGGGCGCCGGAATCCAGGTAATGCCAGCCCAGGCGCTGGGCGATCAGGCGGCTGATGGTGCCCTTGCCGGAGCCGGAGGGGCCATCGATGGTCAGGACGGGAACGGTGGGGTTCGGGGAAGATGCGCTGTTCATATGCCGCATTATGCGGCCGACGCGGCCCCGGCGGACCGCCCTCGCCGGCCCGGCCGGCGAACGGATTTTGCGTCCGAGTGCGCAACCACTTGATCGGCCGACATTTTGTCCGCTACAATCGCGGGCTAGCTTTTCCCAACCCATCCCATCCACTCAACCAGCCGAGATCTGTCATGAAGGTCCTGTCCTCTCTGAAGTCGGCGAAGGCCCGCCACCGCGACTGCAAAGTCGTTCGCCGCCGCGGCAAGGTCTTCGTGATCTGCAAGTCGAACCCGCGTTTCAAGGCGCGTCAGCGCTGATCCGCAGCCGCGGACGTTGAGTCCGCCGCTTGAGGTTCAAGTCGAAAGCCGCCGCAAGGCGGCTTTCTTCGTTCCAGCCCCCCTCCACCGGCCCGTCTTTACGTCCGGGCCGGCCCTGTTTCGCCAAACCGTGACGGCCGCACCCTGCCGCTACGCGTCACCTTGTGCCTAGAATCCCGCGTCCTTTGCCAGGTGAATTCGCCATGAAGCTGCGCGTTGCCGTTGCACCCCTGCTCGCCCTGCTGGCCCTGTCCGGCGCGGCCTCGGCCGATACCCTGCTGATCCAGCGCGTGCAGGAACAAGGCAAGGCGGCCCTGCCGGCGCGCGGCCAGAGCATGGACCAGGTCAAGGCGCGCTACGGCGAGCCGGCCCAGCGCCTGGATTCGCGCGGTGGCCAGAAGAAAGCGTGGCCGCAGATCAACCGCTGGGTGTATCCGGCCTTCACCGTGTACTTCGAGAAGAGCCGGGTGATCGACGTGGTGGCGAACAAGGCCGGTGCCGGCGAAATCGGGCCCAAACCGCCTATCCTTTGAGGTTATGACCAACAACGCATTGCGCTTCCCCGCGGAGTGGGAACCCCAGTCCGCGGTCCTGATCGCGTGGCCGAACGCCGACACCGACTGGGCCGACCGCCTGGGCGAGGTCGAAGAGACCTACATCGCCCTGGTCGCGGCCATCACCCGCTTCCAGCCGGCGCTGATCTGCGTGGCCGACGACGACGTCCAGGCCTACGCCCGCGCGCGCCTGTCCTCGGCCCGGATCGACATGTCGCAGGTGCGTTTCATCGACGCGCCTTACGACGACACCTGGCTGCGCGATTCCGGCCCGATCACGCTCATGCGCGAGGACGGCGGCTTTCGCTTGCTCGACTTCCGCTTCACCGGCTGGGGCGGCAAGTTCGACGCCAGCCAGGACGACCTGCTGGTCGAACGCCTGCATGAGCAGGGCGTGTTCGCCGACAGCGAGCGCGAGAGCATCGACTTCGCCCTGGAAGGCGGCGGCATCGAGACCGACGGCGCCGGCACCCTGCTGACCACCTGGCGCTGCCTGCACGAGCGCCATCCCACGCTCAGCCGCGAAGAAATCACCGCCAAGCTGTCGGCGTGGCTGCGCCAGGACCGGGTGCTGTGGCTCGACCACGGCTACCTGGAAGGCGACGACACCGACGCCCACATCGACACCCTCGCCCGCTTCGCCGCGCAAGACGCCATCGTCTACCAGGGCTGCGACGACCCGAGCGACTCGCATTACCCGGAGCTGCAGGCGATGGGCGCCGAACTGGCCGCGCTGCGCACCCGCGACGGCCAGCCGTACCGCTTGTTCGCGCTGCCGTGGGCCAAGCCGATCATCGACGAAGACCGTCGCCTGGCGGCCAGCTACGCCAACTTCCTGATCGTCGACGGCGCGGTGCTGATGCCGGCCTACGGCGACGCCGCCGATCCGGCCGCGCAGGCGGTGCTGGCGCAGGCCTTCCCGGACCGCGAAATCGTCGCGGTGCCGTGCCGGTCGCTGATCTGGCAGAACGGCAGCCTGCATTGCGTGACCATGCAGTTGCCTCGGGGCGTGGTGGCGTAAGCCGCAGGGTGCGTCGCGCAAGTCGCGCGGCGCACTTCGTCTCACGCTCACGGCTCGCGCTCCCGGCCCCAGCGAGCCGCGAAGCCGATCTGCGTGACCTCGCAGGTCGTTGCACATTCTCACTCCGTCATTCCGGCGAAAGCCGGAATCCATTTTGATTTCGCTCCGCCGTGCCCGCAGCGGCAAGGCAACAGCAACATCAAAATGGATTCCGGCTTGCGCCGGAATGACGGTGTGGGGGCATTCGAAGCCGCGCGAACCCGGCTCCCGCCTTCTTTCCCGTGCTTCCGCCGCCAACGCTCCCAGCGCCCATCGTCATGGCGCGGTCCTACAATAGGCCCACGCCCCACAGCCGGACCCGTGCACCCGATGAAAAAGACCACCCTCCCCGTCGCCCTGATCCAGGACCGCGACCACGGCTCGCGCGAGGCCAATCTGGCCAACATCGAGCAGCGCGTCGGCGAGGCCGCCCAGCAGGGCGCCAAGCTGGTGCTGCTGCAGGAACTGCACAACGGCCCGTACTTCTGCCAGCACGAATCGGTCAGCGAGTTCGACCTGGCCGAAACCATTCCCGGCCCGAGTACCGAGCGCCTCGGCGCGCTGGCCAAGCAGCACGGCATAGTCCTGGTCAGCTCGCTGTTCGAGCGCCGCGCGGCCGGGCTGTACCACAACACCGCGGTGGTCTATGAGACCGACGGTTCCATCGCCGGCAAGTACCGCAAGATGCACATCCCGGACGATCCGGGGTTCTACGAGAAGTTCTACTTCACCCCGGGCGACATCGGTTTCGAGCCGATCCAGACCTCGGTCGGGCGCCTGGGCGTGCTGGTGTGCTGGGACCAGTGGTATCCCGAAGGCGCGCGGTTGATGGCGCTGGCCGGCGCGGAGCTGCTGCTGTACCCGACCGCGATCGGCTGGGATCCCGACGACGCCCAGGACGAGAAGGACCGCCAGCGCAACGCCTGGATCCTGAGCCACCGCGGCCACGCGGTCGCCAACGGCTTGCCGGTGCTGAGCGTCAATCGCGTCGGGTTCGAGGCCTCGCCGCTCGGCGCCTCGGGCATCCAGTTCTGGGGTTCCAGCCACGTGCTCGGCCCGCAGGGCGAGTACCTGGCCGAGGCCAAGACCGCCGAGCCGGAAATCGTGATGGCCGAGGTCGACCTGGGCCGCAGCGAACACGTGCGGCGGATCTGGCCGTTCCTGCGCGACCGCCGCATCGACGCCTACGCCGACCTGCTCAAGCGCTACCGCGACTGATGCCGGCGCCCGCGCCCGCGCTGCGCCTGCGCGCGGCGGTCGAGTCCGACCTGGACGCGATCGCCGCGCTGTACGCGCGCGAGGTGCGCGAGGGCGTGGCGACTTACGAATACGACGTGCCCGACCGGGCCGAGATGCGCCGGCGCTGGCACGCGATCGCCGACGCCGGTTATCCGTACCTGATCGCCGAACTGATCGAGGACGGCGCCGCGCGTTTCGCCGGCTACGCCTACGCCAGCGCGTACCGCACCCGCATCGGCTATCGCTGGACGGTGGAGAACTCGGTCTACGTCGAACCCGACTGCCACGGCCGCGGCATCGGCGGCGCGCTGATGCGGCGGTTGATCGAGGACTGCGCGGCGCTCGGCTTCCGCCAGATGGTCGCGGTGATCGGCGACGGCAGCAACGCCGCTTCGGTGGCGCTGCACGAGCGGCTCGGTTTCAAGCTCGCCGGCGTGTTCCCGGGCCTGGGGCGCAAGCACGGGCGCTGGCTGGACACGGTGCAGATGGTGCTGCCGCTGGGCGACGGCAATCTCGGCGAGCCGGACCCGGACGTCCCCGGCCTCAAATAGGCCTCGCTTCCTCGTGTAGGAGCGGCGCAAGCCGCGACCGCGACACCCCGACTACGACGCAAGCCGCCACCGTGCGGCGCGGGCTGCCGTTGCCCGGATCGGGCACGACGGCCTGCAACGCGGTCTGCGCCGGCGCATGGTTGGCGCGGTCGCGGCTTGCGCCGCTCCTACAGGGGGCGATCGGGGCGGCGTAGGAGGGGCGTTTTTGCGTTGGGCGCGGCGCGGGCGCGAAAAACACAATTTGAAACCCCGAATTCCGCAATTTGAGTCAACAGTGCGGGATGCCGGCGCGCGCTGTCGCGGTGCCGGCCGGTGCAGGGAGCGGCCGACGGACGGCTCCATTAAAACGAACGGACGTGCTATTTTGCGCCCTATGTCCACCCTGACCGCCACCAACAAAGGCGCCGCCACCCGCGAAGCCATCCTCGACCAGGCCTACGGCATCGCCTGCTCGGCCGGCCTGGAAGGGCTGTCGATCGGGCCGCTGGCGGCCGCGGTGGGCATGTCCAAGAGCGGCGTGTTCGCCCACTTCGGCTCGCGCGAAGACTTGCAGCTGGCGGTGCTGGACAAGGCCGGCGAGCGCTTCGTCGCCTACGTCCTGCTGCCGGCGTTGCAGCAGCCGCGCGGGCTGGTGCGGCTGCGCGCCATCGTCGATGCTTGGTTCGACTGGTCGCGCCACACCGACGGCGGCTGCGTGCTGCTCGGTGCGGTCAGCGAATACGACGACCGCCCCGGCGCGCTGCGCGATTGGGTGGTCGAGCAGCAAAAGCGCTGGCGCCAGGTGCTGGCCCAGGCCGTGCAGTTGTGCGTGGACACCGGCGAGCTCGGCGCCGAGACCGATACCGAGCAACTGGCGTTCGAAATCTACGGCACCGCGCTGATCGTGCATCACGACGCCGGCCTGTTCGGTTTCGACGCCGCCGTCGCGCGCGGCCGCCGCGCGCTCGAGCGCCTGTTGCGCTCGTATGCCGCCCCGCGTGCGCCCGCCGTCGTCGCGGTTCCTTCCCTAGCCTGATCGCCTACCCCACGAGGCCCGTCATGTCCGTTCCTGCCGCCAGAATTAGCACGACCGTTCGTAACGTCTTTCGTTTATACGGCCTGCGCCTGGGCTTCGCCGTCGGCGCCTGGTTCGCGCCGGAGGCGACCATGCGCCGCGCCGCCGACCTGTTCTGCACCCCGTTCGCTTCCAGCCGCCGTCGCGCGCTGGCCGCGCCGACCGCGGACGCGCGCGAGGAAACCCTGCACGTCGACGGCCATGCCATCGCCTGCTACGTGTGGGGCGATCCGCGCCGCCAGCCGTATGTGCTGTTCGCCCACGGCTGGTCCAGCCACGGCACCCGCGTGGCCAAGTGGCTGCCGGCGCTGCGCGCGGCCGGTTATGCGGTGGTCGCGTTCGATCAGCTCGCGCATGGGCGCAGCGAAGGCCGGCTGGCCACCCTGCCCGACTTCACCCGCCACCTGCACGCGGTCGGCACGCATTACGGGCCGGCGGCGGCGGCGATCGGGCATTCGCTCGGCGGCGCGGCGACCTTGCTGGCGATGGCGCGCGGGCTGCGCGCCGAGCGCGCGGTGCTGATCGCGCCGGCGGCCGATCCGGTCGCCGCGGTCAAGCGTTTCGCCCGCTTCCTGTGGGTCGGCGAAGACCTGTGCCGGCGCATGTTCGCCTACTTCGAAGCGCGCATCGGCATCAGTTTCGATTCGCAGCAGGCGCACCGCAACGCGCCGAGCATCGCCCAGCCGGCGTTGATCGTGCACGACCTGGGCGATCGCGAAGTGCCCTGGGCCGAAGGCGAGCGCTATGCGCGCTACTGGCCGGATTCGCGCCTGCTGACCACCCAGGGGCTGGGCCACAACCGCATCGCCGACGATCAGACGGTGATCGCGGCGACGCTGCGCTTCCTGCGCGGCGAAGCGGTCGGCGACAAGATCGTGTCGAGCGCGAACCTGCCTTACGGGATGGCCTGAGCGCGGCGCGGGCCTGACGCGGGTGATTGCGGCCCGCGGCGGCGTGCGCGTCGTGGGCCGGTGCGCACGGCCTGTACTCCGTGGCGGCTGCGTTCCGACTCAGGAAGATCGCTGAATCCGAGCAAGCGCGAACCGGTCCGGCCGGAGCTCACCCCTCCCGCTTCGGCCGGACCGTTCGCCTCTCGGGCGATGCGGGCCGCCGTCTTGGCCGACGTTGCGGCCCGCCGTGCGCCAGGGCGGCCCTGGCGCAGACTCGCTGCGGCTTCAGGCCGCCATATCCGCCGCCTCGGCGTCGGGATACGGCTGGCGCCAGGCCGGCAGCGCCTCGATCCGCGCATACCACTCGGTCAGGCGCGGGCAGCCGTCGAGCGGCAACTGCGCGGCGTCCTTCCACGGCAGCATCGTCGCGGCGGCGAAGTCGGCGACGCTGAGCGTGTCGCCGAGCAGGTAACGCCGGCCCTCCAAGTGCGCATCCAGCACCTGGGCGAAACGGCGGAAGTGCTTGTCCGCCGCCTCGATCGCGGCCGGATCCGGCGCGCCGAACCCGAACGCGGCCTTGACGATGCGTTCGAAGAACAGCGCACCGCCGTGGTGGTTGAAGTGCGCCGCGCTCCAATGCACCCAGCGCAGCAGTTCGACCTGCGCCGACGGCGTCGACGGCCACAGGTCCGAGCCCGACTGTTGCGCCAGGTAGGCCATGATCGCCGGCGATTCCCACAGCACGGTGCCGCCGTCGACCAGGGTCGGCACCTTGCCGTTGGGGTTGAGCGCCAGATAGTCGGGGCGGCGGTGCTCGCCGAGCTTGAGGTCGATGCGCACGAACTCGACCGGTGCGCCGAGGTGGCGCGCGGCGGCGCAGGCGGTGCGCGCGTTGGGGGATTCGAAGTAATACAGCTGCATGGGCTTCATGGCGGTTTCCAGGTGGCGGGGGATGTCGCGCCGCCGATTCTGCGAGCCGGGTAAATATGTTCAAGAACATATTTAAAATCGTGCTAAACCCATCTCAGCCCGCCCTCACCCGCCCCGCGGCCGCCGCCATGCCCTACACCAGCGAACACAAAGCCCAGACCCGCGCGCGCATCGTCTCCACCGCGCGCAGGCTGTTCACCCGCCGCGGCTTCGCCGAGGTGTCGATCGACGAGATCATGGCCGAGGCCGGCCTGACCCGCGGCGGCTTCTACAACCACTTCAAGCGCAAGCAGGACCTGTACGCCGAGGCGGTCGAGCACATCCTGACCGCGATGCCCGACGGCGGCTGCGAGACCGATCCGCCGGCGGCCGCGCGGCTGGCGCGCGAGTACCTGTCCGATCGCCACGTCGCCGATTTCGACTATCCCTGCCCGTTGGTCGCGTTCTCCTCCGAGGTCGGGCGCGGCGACGACTGCGTCAAGCGCGCCTACACCCAGGTGCTCGACAGCCTGATCGCGATGATGCAGCGCTCGCTCGGCCCCGGCCGCGAGGCGCGCGAGCGCGCGGTGGCGATGGCGACGCTGTGCGTCGGCGGCACCATGCTCGCGCGCGCCATCGACGACGCCGAATTGGGCAAAGAGATCCGCCGCACCGCGCTCGACCAGGTGCTGGCCCTGACCGACGCCATCGCGACGCCCGCGCCGGCCCCGCCGCGGGCGCGGACGCGCCGGGCGCGCAGCTAGCCGCACCGGCGCCGGCGCCGGTTTGCCGCCCCCTGCCGCAGCCTCTATGCTGCGGGACTTTCTGTGCTCCGGCACAGCCGCCGCGAGCCCGCCACCCAGCGCATGAACTCACCTTCGATCGTCCCCGACGGCCTGCAAGGCCAACCGCACGCCATCGTCGAACGCGACGGCGTCCGCTACACCCTGCTGGGCACCGCACACGTGTCCCAGGCCAGCGTCGAGGCGGTGCGCGACGCGGTCGGCAGCGGCCGCTTCGATGCGGTCGCGGTCGAACTGGACGCGCAGCGCCTGCAGGCGCTGACCGATCCGGACGCGCTGGCGCGGCTGGATCTGATCCAGGTGATCCGCTCGGGCAAGACCGCGCTGTTCGCCGCCAACCTGGCCCTGGCCGCGTACCAGCGCCGGCTCGCCGAACAGCTCGGCATCGAGCCCGGCGCCGAGCTCAAGCGCGCGGTGGTCGAGGCGCGCGAACGCGAGCTGCCGGTGCACCTGATCGACCGCGAGGTCGGCCTGACCTTCAGACGCGCCTCGCAGCAACTGGGCTTCTGGGGCCGGACCAAGCTCGGCGTCGGCCTGGTCACCAGCCTGTTCGCCGCCGACGAGGTCGGCGAGGAAGAGATCGAGAAGCTCAAGCAGGGCGACATGCTCGAATCGAGCTTCGGCGAGTTCGCCAAGGAAAGCCCGCAGTTGTACGAGACCGTGATCGCCGAGCGCGACCGCTACATGGCCGCGCGCCTGCGCGAAACCGTGGGCGAATCGCGCGAGGTGCTGGCGGTGGTCGGCGCCGGCCATCTGCAAGGCCTGGCCAAGCACCTGCGCGAGGACCAGGGCGACCCGGTCGCGCAGCGCACCGAGCTGGAACAGATCAAGACCAAGAGCAAGGTGCCGTGGGTGATGATCGCGATCACCGGGCTGATCCTGGCCGGCATCGCCTGGGGCTTTTGGAAAGGCGGCGCGGCGATGGGCGCGGACCTGCTGCTGCAGTGGGTCATGTACACCGGCGGCCTGGCCGCGCTGGGCTGCCTGCTCGCCGGCGGGCATCCGCTGAGCATCATCACCGCGGCGCTGGTGGCGCCGCTCAAGCCGTTCCGTCCCGGCGTGCCGGCCGGCGCGGTCAGCGCGCTGGTGGAAGTGCACCGGCGCAAGCCGGCCTACGGCGACTTCATGGCCCTGCGCGACGATGCGCAGACCGTGCGCGGCTGGTACCGCAACCGGGTCGCGCGCGTGGTGCTCAATTTCATGCTGACCAACATCGGCACCGGCATCGGCGTGTGGCTGGCGGGGTTCCGCATCGCCAGCAAGCTGGTGGGCTGACGCGGGACGCGGGGCGCTGGCGGCGCAGGTTTCGGACAACGGCGCCGCGTTTGCGGCGCCGTTTTCGTTTGCGCCGGGGCGAAGCCGTGCGGGAAGCCGTGCCGGTTGCGGCATCGTCTTGTTCTCGCGCCCGTTCGCGTGGCCTGCCCGCCTCGATCGAGTTGCGCCGTAAGCGCCGTGTCGCGGTCGCGGCTTGCGCCGCTCCTACAGTCGGCGCCCGAACCTTCGCAAAAACGGTTTGCTCCCTGTAGGAGCGGCGCAAGCCGCGACCGCGGGGCAACAGATCGCGCCGCAAGCGCGATGCCGCAGCCGCCACACGCACCTTCGCAAAAACAGATTGCTCCCTGTAGGAGCGGCGCAAGCCGCGACCGCGGAGCGGCAGGTCGCGCCGCAAGCGCGGTGCCGCAGCCGCCACACGCACCTTCGCAAAAACGGTTTGCTTCCTGTAGGAGCGGCGCGAGCCGCGACCGCGGGACGGCAGGTTGCGTCGTAAGCGAAGTGTCGCGGTCGCGGCTTGCGCCGCTCCTACAGGGGGCGGTTCGCCCCCGTCTCTCAGGCCTACGCCGCCGCCTCACCCTTCGCCGCCACGCCGCGCGCGCGCCGCACCAGCGCGGCGCTGCCGTCGCGCATGTCGTCGAGGATGGCGTAGATGGTCGGCAGGAACAGCAGGCTGACCACGGTCGAGAACGCCAGGCCGCCGGCCACCGCGCGCGCCATCGGCGAATAGGCCAGGCCGCCGAGCACCACGGTGTCGCTGAGCGAGATCGGGATCATCGCCAGGATCGCCGTGCCCATGGTCATCATGATCGGCCGCAAGCGCTCGCGGCTGCCTTCCACCAGCGCCTCGTTGCGGCTCAGGCCGCGCCGGCGCAGGTTGTTGATGTGCTCGACCATGACGATGCCGTTGTTCACCACCACCCCCATCAGCACCAGGATGCCGATGAAGGCCATCACCGTGAACGAGCTGCCGGTGATCCAGAACAGCCAGAACACGCCGAAGATCGAGAACACCACGCAGCTCATGATCGCCGCCGGGAACAGCAGCGACTCGAACACCGCCGCCATCACCACGTAGATCATCACCAGGGCGATGATGAGGTTGAACATCATCTGCTTGCCGGCATCGTCGTCGCGCTCGAACGAGCTGCCGTCGAAGCTGTAGTTGTAGCCGGCCGGGAACGCCACGGTCTTGAGCGTTTCCTCCATCGCCTTGCGCGCCTCGGGCGTGGTCGCCTTGCCGTTGAGGCTGGCCTGGATGGTCAGCGTGGTCTGGCGGTTGTTGCGGTTGATCTGGCTCGCGGTCGGCCGCACCGCCACGTCGACCATCGCCAGCAGCGGCACGCTGCGGCCGTCGGCGGCGCGCACGGTGAACTCCGACAGGTTCTCGATGCCGTAGTTCTCCGCGCCGGCGAAGCGCGCCCACACCGGCACTTCGGTCTCGCCGCGCTGGAAGTCGCGCAACTGCGCGCCGCGCAGGGCCAGGCCGACGAAGCGCGAGACTTCCTCGACGCTGAAGCCGAACGAGGCGGCGCGCTCGCGGTCCACGCGCACGTTGAGCTCGGTGTTGCGGTCGCCGATGTCCACGCGCACATCGCGCAGTTCCTTGCGCCGGGCCAGGATCGGCACGATGTCGCCGGCCAGCTCGCTCAGGGTCTCGGTCGAGTCGCCGACCAACTGCACCTGCACGCTCTTGCCGCCGTTCTGGCCGCCGCCCTCGTCCTGGCCCATGCTGATCTCGGCCTTGGCCGACTTCGGCAGCGCCTTGGAGATCGCATCGACCAGCGGCTTGGTGTTCTCCACCTCGTTCTCGTGGAACTGCAAGCGGGTGCCGGCGTCGCCGCCGCCCTGCGTGCTGAAGAACGAATAGATCTGCTTGAGGTGGTACTGCTTGCGGCGCGCTTCCAGGAACTTCTCGACCTTGAGGATTTCCTCCGACATCTGCTCGCGGGTGTAGCTGCCCTTCCAGTGGTACTGGATGAAGGCCTCCTTGCCGCCCTCGTTGCCGAACATGTCGAACTTGGTCTGGGTCGCCGGGAACACGCTGACCAGCACCACCAGGATGATGCCGATGACGCTGGCGCCGCGGTGTTCCAAAGTCCAGCGCAGGAAGCGCGCGTAGGAGCGCTGCAGGCGCGCGATCAGGCCGCGGTCGCTGGCCACCGCCGGCGGGGTCTTGAGCCGCGCGGAGATCATCGGGATCAGGCTCACCGCGACCAGCCACGAGGCCAGCAGCGACACCGAGATGGTGATGGCGATCTGCGACATGAAGATGCTGATGTCGTTGGTCTCGCCGAGCAGGTTGGGCAGGAACACGATGCAGTGGCACAAGGTGCCGGCCGACAGCGCGATGGCGACGTGGCGGGTGCCGACGATCGAGGCCAGCTCCGGCTGATCGGGCATCTTCTCGCGTTCCTGGTAGATGCTCTCCACCACCACCACCGCGTTGTCCACCAGCATGCCCACCGCCAGCAGCAAGCCCATCAGCGACAGCACGTTGAGGGTCACGCCGACGAAGTGCATGAAGCCCAGGGTCATCACGAAGCAGATCGGAATGGCCAGGGTCACCATCAGCGTCGAAGGCCAATGGCGCAGGAAGAAGTACAGCACCGCGATCGACAGCAGCAGGCCGATCGCGCCGGCCTCGGCCAGTTCCAGCAGCGAGCTGGTCACGTCCTCGCCCTGGTTGCGCACCACCTTGATCTCGATGTTGCGCAGCTCCGGCTGGGCGCGGATCGCCTCGACCTCGGCCAGGGCCAGGCGCGAGACCTCGACCAGGTTGGCGCTGCGCTCCTTGAAGATGTCCAGGCCGATCGCCGGGCGCCCGTCCAGGCGCCGCCCGGTTTCCAGCCGCGCCGCCTTCAGCCGCACATCGGCGATGTCGCGCAGCTTCAGGCCGGTGTTGTTGATGCTGACGTTGCGGAACTGCTCCAGGTCGACCACCTGGCCGATCGGCTGCACCCGCAGGCGGCGGCCGCCGTCCTCGATCTCGCCGGCGGAAATGGAGAAGTTCAGCGCCTGCAGGCGCTTGGTCAGGGTATTGAGATCGACGTCGTGGGCGACCATGCGGTCGGGCAGGATTGCGATCTCGACCTCGTTGGGCGCGGCGCCGCCGATCTCGACCTTGGCCACGCCCGGGATGCGTTCGAGCCGGCGCTTGAACTCGCGGTCGATCAAATCGTAGGAATGGCTCAGGTCCATGTCGCCGGCCAGACGCACCTGCAAGATGGCCTGGTCGGCGCTGGACCACTTGAACACGAAGTAGCGCTGGAAGCCGTCGGGCAGGTCGTCGACGATCGCGTCGATGCGCTCGCGCGCCTCGGACGCGGCGATGGCGATGTCGCGGTCCCAGTCCTTGAACTCCATCTGGATCGTGGCCGCGTCGGAACTGGCGGTGCCGTGCAGGCGCTTGATCCCGGTCATCGTCGCCAGCGCCTCTTCGGCCGGGCGCAGGATGGTGCGTTCGACTTCCTCCGGGGTGGAGCCGTCGTAAGGCAGCTGCACCAGCAGGAACGGCGCGGTGATGTCCGGCAGCGACTCCAACGGCAGCCGCACGGCCGCGATCAGGCCGATCACGAACATCGACACGAACAACATGATGGTCGTGATCGGCCGCTTGATGCTGATCTCGGCGACGCCGCTCATGTCAGTGCGCCCCGGTCAGCGGATCGTTGTCGTGGCCCAGCGTTTGCGCCACGGCCGCATCACGGCGGCGGGCCTTGCGCACCCGTTCGCGGTAATAGGCGTCGCCGCGGCGGTCGAGCAGGTCGTACACCACCGGGATCACCACCAGGGTCAGCAGGGTCGACACCAGCAGGCCGCCGATCACCGTGATTGCCATCGGCGAGCGCACCTCGGCGCCTTCGCCGGTGGCGATGGCCAGCGGCAGGAAGCCGAACAAGGTGCACAGCGTGGTCATGATGATCGGGCGCAGGCGCGAGCGCGCGCCTTCGATCAACGCCTCGCGCTTGGCCACGCCGTGCTCGCGCAACTGGTTGACCTTGTCGATCAGGATGATCGCGTTCTTGACCACCAGGCCGACCAGCAGGATCAGGCCGATGAACACCACCACCGAGATCGTCGAATTGGTCAGCAGCAGCGCCAGCACCGCGCCGACCAGGGCCAGCGGGATGGTGAACAAGATCACGAACGGATGCAGCAAGGATTCGAACTGCGAGGCCATCACCAGGTAGACCAGGAAGATCGCCAAGCCGAACGCGAACAGCAGCGAATTGATCGACTGCTGCAGCTCCTCGCCCTGCCCGCCGATGTGCATGCGCACCTCCGGGCTCAGCGGCTGCTCGCGCACCATCTTGCCGACCTCGGCGATGGCGCCGCCCAGGTCGATGTCGCGCAGGTTCGAAGAGACGATGGCCACGCGCACCTGATCGGCGCGGTGGATCTCGCTCGGGCCGGTGGTGGCGACGACTTCGGCCACCGATTCCAGCGTCACCGGGCGGTTGCTGCCGGGGTTGACGATCAGCCGGCGGATGCTCTCGATCGAAGCGCGATCGGCCTGGCGCGCGCGCACCAGCACGTCGATCTTGCGGTCGCGGAAGCTGTAGCGGGTGGCGACGTCGCCGCGCACCTTCTTCACCACCACATCGGCGATGTCGCGCGTGGCCAGGCCGAGCGCGCCGGCGCGGTCCTGGTCGAAGCGGATCTGGATCTCGGGGAAGCCCTGCTCCACCGTGGATTTGACGTCGGCGAAGTGCGGGTTGCCGCGCAGCAGCTTGGCCATGTGCTGGCCGGCGCGCTGAATGGTTTCCAGGTCCTGCCCGCGCAACTCGATTTCCAGCGGCGTGGAGAAGCTGAAAAGCTGCGGGCGGGCGAAGTCGACCTGGGCACCCGGATGCGCGCGCATGGTCTGGCGCAGGCGTTCGGTTTCCTGCGCCTCGACCTGCTTGCTGCCGCCGTCGGCCATCACCACGGTGACCTTGCCGATGTTCTCGCCGCTCTCGGTCGGGTTCGCGTCCAGCCGCGTGCCGCTGCCGCTGACGCCGAACCAGGCGCGGATGCCGGGATCCTTCTCGTGCTTGGTCTGGATCTCGCGCACCAAGGCATCGGTCTCGCGCAACGGCGTGCCCGGCGGCAGCTTGACGGTCATGTCGAAGCGGTCCTGGGCCAGCTGCGGGATCAAGTCCGCGCCCAGCAGCGGCACTGCCGCCAGGGTGGCGAGGAAGGCCGCGCCGGCCAGGGTCAGCACCAGCGCGCGGTGCGCCATCGCCGCCGGCAACAGCTTGAGATAACCGCGTTCGGCGCGGCCGTACGGCGACATGGCGATGTCGCTGGCCTTGCCCATGATCGGGCCGACCACCGCGCCGAGCAGGCGCCAGCCGCGCACGATCGCCCAGGCGATGCCGAAGAACAGCGAGCGCACGGCGATGCCGATGCCGCGCGGAATCCACGCCAGCGCGCGCAGCGCCGGATTCTTCGGCTCCCAGCGCGGCTGCGGCGGTTCTTCCTGGAAGCTCAGCGCCGGCCGCCCGCGCAGCGCGCTGAGCATCGGGATCAGAGTCATCGACACGATCAGCGAGATGCCGATGGCCAGCGCCACGGTCAGCGCCTGGTCGCGGAACAACTGCCCGGCGATGCCTTCGACGAACACCAGCGGCAGGAACACCGCGATGGTGGTCAGGGTCGAGGCCACCACCGCCATGCTGACCTCGCGGGTGCCGACCACGGCCGCTTCCAGAATCCCCAGGCCGCGCTCGCGCGCCTTGGCGATGGATTCCAGCACCACGATGGAATCGTCCACGACCAGGCCGGTGGCCAGCGCCAGGCCGCCCAGCGACATCACGTTGAGGCTCAGGCCGAGCCGGTCCATGAAGAAGAACGTGGCGATGATCGACACCGGCAGCGACAGGCCGATCACGAACGTGCTCCAGCCGTCGCGCAGGAACAGGAAGATGATCAGGATCGCCAGCAGGCCGCCGATCACCGCATCCTTCTTGACGTCGGCGATGGCGTGGCGGATGAACTGCGACTGGTCGTCGATGGTGGTCAGCTCGACGTCCGGCGGGATCTGCGACTTGATCTGGGTCAGCCGCGCCTGCACCGCGTCGGCGGTGGCTACGGTATTGGCGTCGCCTTCCTTATAGATCGCCAGCTCCACCGCCTCCTTGCCGCCCAGGCGGATGATCGACTCGCGCTCCTTGTAGCCCTGGCGCACCTCAGCGATGTCCTTCAGCCGCACCGGCTTGCCGCCGGCGGCGACCGCCTGGTCGCCGGAGTTGGCGCTTTCCACCGACGCCGCCGCGGCCATCGCGTCGGCCGAGCCGGAGGCCGCGGCCACCCGCGCCATCTGCGCGGCGGCCTCGGCCGCGGCGTTGCCGCCGGCCTTCTGCGTGGTCACCAGCATCTCGCGGATTTCCGGCACGGTCGCGAACTCGTTGACCGTGCGCACCAGATAGCGCTGCTGCCCTTCTTCCAGGCGGCCGCCGGAGACGTTGACGTTCTCGGCCTTGAGCCGCTGGATGACGGTATCGATCGGCAGGTTGAGCTGGGAGATCTTCTGCTGGTCGATGTCGACCTGGATCTCGTCCTCCAGGCCGCCGCCGACCTTGACCGCGGCGACGCCGTCGACCGGCTCGAGCTTCTTCTTCAGATCGTCGTCGGCGTAGCGGCGCAGCGCGGTCAGCTGGCGGATCGCCTCGCTGTCGCTGGCCTTCTCGCCGCCCTTGGTCGACAGGGCGATGCGCAGGATCGGCTCGGTCGAGGGATTGAAGCGCAGCAGCACCGGCTTCTTGGCCTCCAGCGGCAGTTGCACGACTTCCATCTTGTCGCGCACCTCCAGGCTGGCCTGGTCCATGTCGGTGCCCCAGGCGAACTCCAGCACCACGTCGCTCTGGCCGGTGCGCGAGACCGACTTGAGCTTGCGCAGGCCCTTGACCACGCCGACCGCTTCTTCCAGCGGCTCGCTGATCAGGGTCTCGATCTCGGTCGGCGCAGCGCCGGTGTATTCGGTGCGCACGGTCAGCGTGGGATAGCTGAGGTCGGGCAGCAGATTGACCTTCAGACTGTTCAGCGCGATCAGGCCGAACAACAGGAAGGTGATGGTGACCATCGCCACGGTGACGCGGCGGCGGGTGGAAAACTCCACCAGATTGAAGGACGTCGCGTCCGGAAGCTGAGCCACAGCCGGTCCCCAGTGTTCGATACGGCAAATGTCGATATGGATCGGGCGCGGCGCGGCCTAGGCCGCAGCGCGACGCGGCGGCGCGCGCCGCCGTTCGCCCCGTGCGCGGCGCCGGCGTGCGGCGCCGCTGCGCGGGCTCAGCGCCCGGCGCGGCTTATTGCTTGTTCGGCGACGCGGCCGCAGCCGGCGCGGCGGCGCTGGCGACCTGCTTGGCGTTGATCGCCAGCACCTCGCTGCCTTCGCGCAGCGCGGTCTTGCCGGCCACCACCACCTGCTCGCCCGGCTTCACCCCGGCGCGCACCTCGGCCCAGGAGCCGTCCAGGTAGCCCAGCTTGACCGGCGTGCGCGCGACCTTATTGCCGCGCACCACGAACACCGCCGGGTCGCCCTCGTCGTCCAGCAGCGCCGCGCGCGGCACCACCAGCGCGTCGGCGCGGCTGTCGTAATCGATGCGCAGGCGGCCGAACATGCCCGGCTGCAGCACGCCGCCGCCTTCGAACGAGCAGATCACCCGGAAGGTGCCGCTGCCCGAGTCCACCACCGGGGCGATGCGGTCGACCTTGCCGGCGAAGCTCTTGCCGGGCATCGCGTCGACGCTCATCTGCACCGGCTGGCCGGCCTTGAGCGTGGCCAGTTCGCGTTCGGGCACGTTGAGTACGGCTTCCAGGTGCGAGGTGTCGACGATGCGGATGATCGGCGAGTTGATCTGGACGAAGTTGCCGGGCTTGATCGAGCGCGAGGCGATGACGCCGGAGATCGGCGCTTCGACCTTGGCGTAGGACAGTTCCAGCATCGCCAGGCGGTTGGCCGCGCGCGCATTTTCCATGTCGTAGCGCAGTTGGTCGTTGTCGTTGGCGCTGAGCAGGCGCTGCTCGGCCAACTGGCGCGAGCGGGCGTAGTTGGCCTCGAGCTTGCGCAAGGTCGCGCCGGTCTGCGCGGCCTGCTGCTCGGCGCGGGCCGAGTCCAGCCGCACCAGCACCTGCCCGGCCTTGACCGGCTGGCCTTCCACGACCATCACCTCCAGCGCCACGCCGGAGGTCTTGGCCACCACCTGAGATTCGGCGCGCGCCTCCAGCGGCGCGGTGCCGGTGTAGCTGGCCGCGATCGCGCGCCGCCCCGCCACCGCCACTTCCACCGGCACGGCGTCCGATGCCTTGTCCTTGCTTTCCTTAGCCTGCGCCTCGGCGGCGCCAGCGCCGCCCTTGCAGGCCGACAAGCCCAGCGCGCAGGCCAGCGCCAGTGCGGCGACCGCTGCCGTGACGCGCACCGCCGGACCGCCCTCGCGGTTGTTGGTGAGTTGACGCATTCGAGACGACCCCAAGAAAAAGTACTAGAAAATTCGTCGGTTACCGGTCGTATGCCGGTGTTGTATATAGGTATATCACCGACCCGGCGAGGCAACATCCGCCGAAGGTCATGATGACTGGAGCCACGGATCGGTTCTGAGGCAAGGTACGCGCAAGCCTGCTGTGCAAGCCGCGCGTTTGGCCGCGTTCGCCGTCGTGCTCCGGCCCCTGTCCCGGGCGGACGCCGGCGCGAATCCGCGACCGGCGTCAGTATGGATGCATCCACGGACCGCTTCGTTGCAATCGCCGTGCCGGCTATACTCGCCGACTTGTGCGCGGTCTTGGCCGCGCGGAGCCAGCCACCACCTTTCGCTAGCCACTCGAGATTGCGGATTACGACATGATGCGACCGCTGACGATCGCCTGCTGCTTCGCCCTGACCCTCGCCGCCGCGACCGCGGCCGCGCAGGACCCCGCCAAGACTCCGGCCGCCGCCGCGCCCGCCGCCACTGCGGCGGCGGCGCCCGCCGCCGCGCCGGCCGCTGCCGTCGGCAACGCGCAGACGGGCCGTCAGCTCACTTACACCTGCCAGGGCTGCCACGGCGTCACCGGCTACAAGAACGCGTATCCGAACTACCACGTTCCCAAGATCGTCGGCCAATCGCCGGAGTACCTGGTCAACGCGCTGAGCGAATACAAGAAGGGCGCGCGCAAGCACCCGACGATGCAGGCCCAGGCGCAGAGCTTCTCGGACCAGGACATCGCCGACATCGCCGCCTTCCTTTCCAGCGCCAAGTGAGCCGCCGACCCATGACGAATCCCAGCTTCCTGCGCGGCCTCGCCATCGCCTCGCTCGCCCTCGCCCTGGCCGCCTGCTCCAACTCCGGCGACGCCCCGGCCGGCCATTCCTCGGCCGACCGCAACGACGGCCACACCGCCTCGTCCTCGGGCCTGCCGGCCGGCAACGCCGCCGCGGGCGAGAAGTTCGCCGAGACCAAGCGCCCGCCGACCAACCAGGCCTGCGTGGAATGCCACGGCGGCCCGAAAAATCGCGAGCCGAACGACTCGCTCACCCCGCGTCTGGCCGGGCAGTACCACGACTACATCGCCCACTCGCTGCAGATGTACCGCGACGGCGACCGCGAGCATTCGCTGATGTCGAATCAGGCCAAGGACTTGACCGACCAGCAGATCGCCGATGTGGCGGCCTATTTCAACTCGATCGACAACGGCAAGCTGCGCGACCTGCACGGCATCCACTGAGCCCGCGCCGCTCGCGGCGAGCGCCCGCACGAACGGCCCGCAATCGCGGGCCGTTCGCGTTTTGGGCTTCGATGGCGCAGCGGCGTGGTGAGTTCAGGGGCCTCCCTTGGCCCGCATGACGGCAAGCAGGTGCTTGCCGCCAGGCTTCGCCGCGCGCAGGTTTCGCCGCGCCGCTCCAAGCCGTCATCCCCGCGAAAGCGGGGATCCAGAGACTTCAGAGTCATGCCGCGATAAAGCCCTGGATGCCCGCCTTCGCGGGCATGACGACAGGTAGCTTTCGCGGCGAGAAGTAGGCTTCGCGGCAAGAGGTAGGCTTCGCGGCGAAAGGTGGATTCCGCGGCGACCGGCGTTCGCAATGCTGCGTCGTACCGCGCCACCCCAAGCCGTCATCCCCGCGAGCGCGGGGGTCCAGAGACTTCAGAGTCATGCCTCGATAAAGCCCTGGATGCCCGCCTTCGCGGGCATGACGATAGGTAGGTTTCGCGGCGAGAGGCAGGTTCCGCGGCGAAAGGCGGATTCCGCGGCGACCGGCGTTCGCAATGCTGCGTCGTACCGCGTCGCCTCAAGCCGTCATCCCCGCGAAGGCGGGGATCCAGAGACTTCAAAGTCATGCCCCGATGAAGCCCTGGATGCCCGCCTTCGCGGGCATGACGATAGGCGGGTTACGCGGCAAACGGGCTTGGCCGCCCTTCCGCACGCTGCCCTTCCGCACGCCGCCCTTCCGCCCTACGCGCCCATCCCCTCAACCACCCGGCGGCGGCCGCACGCTGCCGTTGTCTTCCTGCAGGTGCGGCTTGAACGGCACCTCCGGCGGCGGCCGCGCTTCGGCCGGCTGGTCGTTGAGGTTCGGGTCGCTGATGCCGCAGCCGCCGCCCAGCATCAGCAGCGCGACCGAGCAGTTGATGCGCTTGCTGGTGCCCGGGATCGGGATCATCACGCTCTTGACGCTGCGCCGCACCCACTCGGCCAGCAGGGTTTCGTTCGGCCGCCAGTACTTGTCGAGCGTGGTCGCTTCGTAGTCGGTGGGCTTGCGCCGCAGCCAGGTGCCGGCGCGGTCGAGGTTCTTGATCTCCTCGGTGACCGTGCCCGGCGGGAACCCCGGCGAGGCCGAGCCCGGCGCGTCGGCGATGCGCACGCTGCCGTCGGGATTGAACAGGCCCGGCGCGTCGCCGGGCTTGCCGCCCGGGCGGTTGCGGGTGGAATCGCCCCAATCGTCGCCGCGCCGCGCCGTCGGCAGGCTGCCGGGCGCGGGGTTCGGCTTGGGGCCGGCGCCGGCGCTCGCCGCCGGCGGCGCCGCGGCGGTCGCGCTCGGGCCGGCCGCGGGCGCGCTCGGCGCGGCCGGGCGGGCGCTGGACGGCGACGGCGTCGCCGCGGTGGCGCTGGGCGCGGTCGAAGTCGCGGTGGCGGGCGCTGCGGGCGCCGGCGTCGCGGCGGCCGGGGCCGGGCTCGGCGCGGGCGTCGGCGGGCTCGGAATCGCGGCGACGCGCACCTGCGGCAGGTTCGAATTCAATTGCGGCGCCTCGACCGGCCGCGGCGCCGCTTCGCGCACCTGCAACTGTGGCAGTTGCGCCGGCGCGGGCACATCGCGCACCGCAACCTCGCGCGGCCGCGCCTGCACGCTCGGCAGCGCGATCTCCTGCTGCGGCGCGCGCAACGCCGGCGGCTGCACCGGCGCGGGCACGTCGACGCTGCGCAGCGGCTGCTGCGCGGCCTGGATCTGCGGCGCGCGCACGCTGTCGTCGACGCGCTTGCGCGTCGGCGGCAGCACGAACACTTGCGGCGCGTCGGGAGTTTCCTTGCTGACCATCACCGGCTGCTCGACCGTCGGCGGCGGCAGCTGCGGTTCGGGCACGTCGCGCACCGGCACATCCGGCAACTGCGCCTGCAACTGCGGCGGCGGCGGCGCGGCCACCGCGACCTGCGCTGGCGGCGAAGGCTCGGCCGGCGCGGGCTGCGACGGCGCCGGTTCGGCCGGCGGCGCCGGTTGCGGTTGATCGCTGGGTTGCTGGGAACCGCCGCCGGGCTCCTGCGGCGTGCCCTGGCCGACGTATTCGATCATCGTCACCGTGGTCTCGCCCGGCGGCGGCGGACGGGTGGCGAAGTACTGCAGGTACATCAGCCACACCAGCAGCCCGCCGAACAGCAGATGCCACAGCAGCGAGATCGCGCCCGCGCCCCAGCGCAGGCGGCGGTCTTCGGGTTCCGGCGGCAGCCACTGCTGCCGCCACAAGGTGGCGAAGGCCTGCCAGCGGTTGAGCGCCGGCGCGCGCCGCGGCGGCGCGCTCAACGGGCGCTGCGCGAACACCGCGAGCCAGGCGTCGGCGGTCGCGCCGGTGACCGCGCCGGGACGCGCGCTCTGCGCGTCCAGCCAGCCTTGCCAGGCCGACGGGTACTCGCCGGGCTCGGGCGAATCGCGGCGCAGGGTCAGCCGCAACCGTCGCTGCAGGGCTTCGATGATCGATGCGGCGGTGGGCACAGGCGGCGCCGCAGCGGGGTCAGGCCGCGCTGTCGCGCGGGATGTACGGCGCCTGGCCGGTGTCGTGGTCGGTCGCGTCGCGCACCGCGGTCACGCCCGGCACCTTGCTCATCAAGGTGGTTTCGATGCCCTGCTTGAGGGTGACGTCGGCCATGCCGCAGCCGTGGCAACCGCCGCCGAAGCGCAGCAGCACCACGCCTTCGGCGGTGACTTCCTGCACCGACACGTGGCCGCGGTGCTGGGCCAGCTGCGGGTTGATCTCGTGCTCGACGATCCAGTGCACGCGCTCGACCAGCGAGGCCGAATCGGCCGGCGCCTCGCCCTTGATCTTGGGCGCGCGGATCTGCAGCTGGCCGCCGGTGGCGCGGGTTTCGTAATCGATCTCGGCGCCGTCGAGGTACTTCACGCTGTCGGCGCGCAGCCACAAGGTGAAGCCGTCGCAATCCACCGCCCACTCGTCGCCGGCCAGGTCGGCCGGTTCGGCGAACTCCAGGCGCACGTCGGCGCGCGGCGTGCCGGGATGGACCGCCGACAGACGCACGCCCAGGCCCGGCAGGGCCTCGCGTTCGATCAGCTTGCGGAAGTGCGCCTGGGCGGATTCGGAAATATTGATCATCGGGCTATTCTAACGGGGACGGCGCGGCCGGATGTCGCGCAGCAAGCCTACGACCGCCGCGGATACGGGTCCATTCACATGGGGCCGCCGCGGCGCAGACGCAACGCCGCGGCGCCAGCGCCGGGCCGCCAGGAGCCCCCCATGAACGACCTCATTCCGCTCGACCAGGCCCATTGCGTCGCGCTGCGCGGCAGCGAGCACCGTCTCAGCGAAGCGCGCGTGCGCGAACTGCTGCTGCAGGTGCCTGGCTGGGAGCTGGCCGAGGACGGCCACGCCCTCACCAAGACTTTCCGCTTCGACGACTACTATCGGACCATGGCGTTCGTGAACGCACTGGCGTTCATGGCCCATCGCGAGGATCATCACCCCGACCTCGGCGTGCACTACGACCGCTGCGTGGTGCGCTATTCCACCCACGATGTCGGCGGGCTCAGCGAGAACGACTTCATCTGCGCGGCCAAGGCCGAAGCCCTGATTGGTTGATCACCTCATGACCCTGCATCGCCGCCTGTTCGCCGCGCCCTTCGCCCTGGCCCTGATCGCCGCCGCCAGCGGCTGCGGCCAGCGCGCCGCCGAAGAGCCGATCATCCCGTCCACGCCGCTGCGCGCGGTCGACACGCCGCCGCCGGACTATCCGCTGGAAATCGGCTGCGACCAGGTCGGCGGCAAGGTCGTGCTGCAGCTCACCGTCGGCGCCGAAGGCAAGCCGACCCGGGCCAACGTGCTGACCAGCAGCGGCGTGCCCGCGCTCGATGCGGCCGCGACCAAGGGCGTGCAGCGCTGGCGCTTCGAGGCGGCGACCCGCAACGGCAAGCCGGTGTCGACCGACATCCAGGTGCCGGTGACCTTCCACGCGCCGGCCGAGCGGCCGGAGCATTGCGGGCAGGCCGCCGGCTGACGCCGAACCGCCCGGCGCCGGGGATATCCAGATGCACCAAGACGAACTCGCCACGCTGATCCGGTGGTGCGACGAGGGCTGCGGCCATTTCGAGCTGTTGCTGCCGATGGTCGGCCAAACCGTCGCATTCACCGCGATCCCCGCCGACCGCGGCGCACCCGCCGTGACCGAGCGGATGACGCAGACGCTGCGCGAAACGCTAGCGCTCGGCCACGACGATCTGCTGAAGATCGAGGCATTGCTGTGGGAAGAATGCCGGTTCGCCTTCGAGACCGGCGATTACGGCATCGACGTGCGGCCCGAGGAAACCCGGGTGGATGCGCATCTGCGCGCGTTCGAACTGGCCGGCCCGCGCGACGCGCTGCGCAAAGCGCAGCTGTTGCAGGTCTACATCCACGACGATAGCGTCTCCCGCTTCGTCTGCCTGGAGACGGACACTGTCTCGGGAAACCGGATCTGCGTGATCATCAAGAACGGCCGCATCGTGGACTTCGACGACAGCGCCACCCTCTTGAACTGGTTCGAAAACGAAGACCGCTACGCGCACAAGCGTCGCCAGGTGATTCTGAGCGGGAACTTTGTCGCAGCCAGCGTCGAGATCGGTTCGTTCGCCACGACACCCTGACCGCCAGGCCCGCCCGGGGCCCGGCGGCGCGCTCGCCGCGCCGCTCAGCCTGCTAACCGGTCCAACACCTCGACCAACTCCGGCGCCAGCGGCGCGTTGAGCAAATACGGCTCGCGCCCGCCGTCGAGCGCGAACTCCAGGGTCGAGGCGTGCAGGAACAGCCGGCGCAGGCCGGCTTGGTCGCGCAGGCGCTTGTTCGCTTCCGGCTCGCCGTATTTGTCGTCGCCGGCGACCGGGTGGCCGATGTGCTGGGAATGCACGCGGATCTGGTGGGTGCGGCCGGTTTCGATCCGCACCTCGCAATACGACTGCCCGCCGCGGCGCTCCAGCACCTTGAAGTGGCTCAGCGACGCCTTGCCGTCGCGGTGCACCTGGACGTGGCGCTCGCCGCCCTGGCGCAGACCGATGTGCAGCGGCGCGTCGACGCTCATGGTCCCGTCGGGCATGCGCCCGGTCAGCAGCGCCAGATAACGCTTGGCGATGCCGCCCTCCTCGCGCATCAGGGCCTGCATCTCGGTCAGGGCCGAGCGCTTCTTGGCCACGATCAGCAGCCCGGAGGTGTCGCGGTCGAGCCGGTGGACCAGCTCCAGGGTCTGGTTCGGGCGCAGCGCGCGCAGGGTCTCGATCGCGCCGAAGCTGATCCCGCTGCCGCCGTGGCTGGCCACGCCGGAGGGCTTGTTCAGGGCCAGCAGGCGCGCGTCCTCGAACACGATGGAGCGCTCCATCGCGTCGAGAAAGCCCTTCGGCGGCGTCGGCTTGTCGCCGGGCTCAGTGAGACGAACCGGCGGGATGCGTACCTCGTCGCCGGCCTCGAGCTTGCGCTCGGCCTTGGCCCGGCCCCCGTTCACGCGCACCTGACCGGAGCGGACCAGCTTGTAGATCAAGGACCTGGGCGCACCTTTGAGTTGGCCGAGCAGGAAGTTGTCCAGGCGCTGGCCGTCGCGATCGTCGGGCACGCGCACGGTACGGGCGCCGGCATTGCCGGAGTTTGCTGATTGGGTCATCCCGAAGCGTTATCTGTTACACTCGCGACGCGAGATAAGGTTTTGATTTCGCTGGGAGTTGCACCCGGTCGTCCGCCTCGCGGCGGGCAACCCGGTACGGGGCCGAAAGCCCCTCCCGCGATTCCGGTCCGCGTCTAACCACTGCCCACGGGGCAGCCATGTTAGCAGCGACGGACCGGCGGAACCCGCCCTCGCCCGACGGATGACACCGTCGCGATGAACACCCGTGCGGCGCCAGAGTCCGTCCTCGAACACGAACGAGCAGACACTCGAAGCAGCCGCCGCCCGTCCCGTGCGGCGTTCGCGCCGCCGGCCCGAAAGTACGTGAAAGGTATTAAGCGCTCCCGCGGCGTGCCGTGGTGATGTAGCGCTGGTAGTGGAGGCCTCGCCGGCGCGGCGGGCGGCCCGCACCCCGCGGGCGCCGAACGCGACGGCGCGGACTCAGTTCCCAGATAGCGAAACGCCATGGCGTTCCGCGCGGTAGAGCGCGCGAGGAACGCAACAATGAAGCGCATGCTGATCAACGCGACGCAGGCGGAAGAACTGCGCGTGGCCATCGTCGACGGCCAGAACCTGTACGACATCGACATCGAACAGCCGTCGAAGGAACAGAAGAAGTCCAACATCTACAAGGGCCGCATCACTCGGCTCGAACCCTCGCTCGAAGCCGCCTTCATCGATTACGGCGCCGACCGCCACGGCTTCCTGCCGCTGAAGGAAATCTCCCGCGACTACTTCCAGCCCGGCGTGGACCACCACAAGGCCGGCCTGCGCGAGCTGCTGCGCGAAGGCCAGGAGATCGTGGTCCAGGTCGACAAGGAAGAGCGCGGCAACAAGGGCGCCGCCCTGACCAGCTTCATCTCCCTGGCCGGCCGCTACATGGTGCTGATGCCGAACTCGCCCAGCGCCGGCGGCGTCTCGCGCCGGATCGAGGGCGACGACCGCGCCGCGCTCAAGGAGGCGATGGACAAGCTGACCATCCCCGACGACATGGGCGTGATCATCCGCACCGCCGGCGTCGGCCGCGACGCCGAAGAACTGCAGTGGGACCTGGACTACCTGGTCAGCGTGTGGAAGGCGATCACCGACGAGGCGCTGAAGAAGCCCGCCCCGTTCCTGGTCTACCAGGAGTCGCGCCTGATCATCCGCGCCCTGCGCGACTACATGCGCCCGGACATCGGCGAGATCCTGGTCGACACCGACGAGATGTACGCCGAGGCGCGCCAGTTCGTCGAGCAGGTGATGCCGCACAACCTGCGCAAGCTCAAGAAGTACGCCGACGACACCCCGCTGTTCAACCGCTTCCAGATCGAATCGCAGATCGAGAACGCCTACGAGCGCACCGTGCGCCTGCCCTCCGGCGGCGCGCTGGTGATCGACCAGACCGAGGCGCTGACCGCGATCGACGTCAACTCGGCGCGCGCCACCAAGGGCGGCGACATCGAGGAGACCGCGTTCAACACCAACCTGGAAGCGGCCGAAGAAGTCGCCCGCCAGATGCGCCTGCGCGACCTCGGCGGCCTGGTGGTGATCGACTTCATCGACATGTCGTCCAACCGCCACCAGCGCGAGGTCGAGAACCGCCTGTCGCACGCGCTCAAGCAGGACCGCGCGCGCGTGCAGATCGGCCGCATCTCGCGCTTCGGCCTGCTCGAGTTGAGCCGCCAGCGCCTGCGTCCGTCGCTGGGCGAGTCCAGCCAGCTGGTCTGCCCGCGCTGCGAGGGCCACGGCCGCATGCGCAGCGTCGAGTCGCTGTCGCTGTCGATCCTGCGCGTGGCCGAAGAGCACGCGATGAAGGAAAACACCGGCCAGGTGCTGGTGCAGGCGCCGACCGAGATCGCCAACTTCCTGCTCAACGAGAAGCGCCGCGCGCTGATGGAGATCGAAGCGCGCCACGACGCGCCGATCGTCATCGTCGCCGACGAGCACCTGGAAACCCCGCACTACGAAGTCACGCGCGTGCGCGAGAACGAAGTCGGCGAGGAAACCGCCAAGCCCAGCTACCAGCGCGGCACCCAGCGCAAGCTGCCGGTCCACGCGCTGACCAAGGCCCACCTCAACATTCCCGAAGCGCCGGCCGTCACCAACGTGCGCCCGGCCCAGCCCGCGCCGCTGCGCGAGCCGCGCGAAGCGCCGGCCGCCGCCGCGCCGGCGCCCGTCCCGGCTCCGGCGCCCGCGCCGGTGGCCGCGCCGACCCACTCGGTCGGCCTGGTCGAGCGCATCCTGCGCATCTTCCGCGGCACTCCGCAGCCGGCTACGGCCGCGCCGGAACCGGCTTCGCGCAACCAGGACGGCAGCCGCGGCAACGGCGGCCGCAACGAGTCGCGCGGCGAGCGCGGCAACGGCCAGCGTCGCAACGAGAACCGCAACAACGGCAAGGGCGGCCGCGACGGCCGCCGCGACGAGCCGCGCCAGCAGGACGCGCAGCCGCGTCGCGAAAAGCAGCCGCAGCAACAGGGCCAGGCCCAGGCCGGCGGCGCCCAGGCGCAGCAGCCGGGCCAGCAGAAGCAGCCTAAGCAGGGCCAGCCGCAGAACCCGCAGGCGCCCAAGCAACAGCAGCCGCAGCAGCCCAAGCAGGCGCAGAACCCGCCGGCCAAGCCGCAGCAGGACGCGGCCGCGCCGCAGGCCGGCAACGCCAATGCGCACAACGGCAACCCGGCCCAGAACGGCAATGCGCCGCGTCCGCCGCGCGAGCCGCGTCCGCCGCGCCAGGACGCCGCCGCTGAGGCCGTCGCCGCCGCCGCGGTCGTCGCGCCGGTCGCTGCGGTCGTCGCCACCGGCACCGCGCCGGCTGCCGAGACCCCGCTGAAGAACGAAGCCGTCGAAGCGGCTGTCGTCGCCGACGCCACCGCTGCCGGCACCACCGCTGGCGAGATCGCGAACAACGACGCCCCGACCGATGCCGCCGGCGATGCCGGCGAAAGCGGCGGCCGCCGCCGCCGCGGCCGTCGCGGTGGCCGTCGCCGCCGTCGCGGCAACGGCGAGAACGCCGGTGCCGAGGGCGGCGCCGACGGCGCGCTCGACGCCGACGGCGGTTTCGACGACGAGGACGATGCCGGCGCCGAACCGGGCCAGGCCCCGGCCGCCGCGCACCGTTCGCAGCCGGAGTTCGACTTCGACGACGTCGCCGCGCCTGCACCGGCGCGCAGCGCCGCCGCTGCTGCCGCACCGGCCGCCGTCGCGGCTGCCGCGGTAGCCGCTGCGCCGGTCCGTCGTGAGGACGCCGCCAACGTCCAGGCCGACGCTCCGGCCGATTCGGCCCAGGCCGAAGCCGCAAACCGCGATGCGGCCGCGCCGGTCGTCAGCGAACGCGCGTCCTACGCTGCCGTCGCGCCGGTCCAGGCCGAAGCGGACCGCCACGCTGTCGCCAAGACCGACGCTCCGGCCGATTCCGGCGAAAGCGCGTTCGCGCCGAAGGCCGAGGCCCCGAAGGCCGAAACCGTCGCTGCGGTCGAGGCCGAAGCGCCTGCGGCCGCTGCGGTCGAAGTCGCTGCCGCCGCCGAGCCGGTCGCGGTCGCCCCGGCCCCGGTCGAGCCGTCGAGCTACACCGACAGCCGCGCCGAGGCCCCGGCCCAGGCCGAACCGGCCGCCGAGGCCGCTCCGGCCCAGGTCGCCGCTGAGAGTGCGATCCAGGCTCAGCCGCAGGCCGAAGCCGCACCTGCGGTCGTCGCTGCCGCGCCGGTCGAGCCGGCCGTGACCGTCGAAGCGACCCCGGTCGAAACCGCGGTCGTGGCAACGCCGGAGCCGGTCGTCGAGCCGGTCGTGGCGGTCGCCGAAACCGTGCAGCCGAGCGAAGCCGAACTGGCCCAGGCCGAAGCCGCGGCGCAGGCCGCGGCCTCGCCGGCGCGCGAAGCCGCCCAGGCCGTGCCGGGCTTCAGCTTCGCCGCGCCGCCCGAAGCGCCGGCCGCGCCGGTCGCCGAAGCGGCCGTCGACGCCGAGCCCGCCGCCGATGAGCCCGCCTCGCCCTTGCTGCCGAGCACCGCCGGCCTGTTCGACGGCCTGCCGCATCCGGTCGCGCCGGCGCCGGTGGCCGACAACGCCGAAGCGGCGGCCGACGGCGAGAGCAAGCCCGCCGACGGCGACAACGGCGACGGCTCGCACGAGCACCGCGCCTGATCGCGGGGCGGCTGCGACGCGGCCGCCCTGCCCTCGCCGCGAAAACGAAAACCGGCCGCTCACGCGGCCGGTTTTTTTATGCCTGGCGGTGTAGATGAGCCCGCAGCGAAAGCGCCGCGCGCGAAAGTCCGTGCGGTAGCGCCTGCAACAGTGCGCGAGCATGCAGGCGCGAGTACGAGCACGCGCGACAGCAAAATGGATTCCGGCTTTCGCCGGAATGACGGCAGGAAGGTCGCTCGTGCGCTTCCCCATTCCGTCATTCCGGCGAAAGCCGGAATCCATTTTGATTTACCCGCTTGACCTGCGATGGCCGCGGCTGCGCATATCCGCCCGTGCGAGCCCGCCACCGAGCGCCGGCTTCACTACCCGCCGGCGCTCTGCGCGCCCGGCTCCAGACGAATACGTCGGATCGCCTACCCGCCCGCCTTACAACGAATGCGCCGGATCGGCCAACCCGTACTGCGCCGCCAACCGCGCCAGGGCGATGGTGTCGGTGATCGTCAGCTTCTCGAACAACCGGGTCTTGTGGGTGTTGACGGTCTTCGCGCTCAGGCTCAAACGCTTGGCGATCTCTTCCTGGCGGAAGCCCTGCACCAGCAGCAAGGCGATCTCTTCCTGGCGGAAGCCCTGCACCAGCAGCAAGGCGATCTCCAGCTCGCGCGGCGAGAGCTCGTCGAACGGCGAGGCGCCGCCGTCGAGCGTGGACAAGGCCAGGTGCTGGGCGATGTTGCTGGCCAGATAGCGCTTGCCGCGCGCCACGTCGCGGATCGCGCGCAGCAGTTCGCTGGCGTCGCCGCCCTTGCCGACATAACCCGAGGCGCCGGCTTCGAGCAGGCGCTTGGGCATCGGCCCGTCTTCGAGCACGGAGACGATGATCACGCGGGTGCCGTGGTCGCCCTTGACGATGCGCTCGGTGACTTCCAGCCCGCTCACGCCGGGCAGGTGCAGGTCGCACAGCACCACGTCGGGCTTGAGCTTGCGGATCAGCGGCAAGGCTTCCTCGCCGCTCTCCACATCGGCCAGCACTTCGATATCCGTCTCCGCCGAGAGGATCATGCGCATGCCCGTACGCACCAGCGCATGGTCGTCCACGATGAATACACGGATGGTCATACCGTCCCCAGAACTGCCTTGAAGCCCACGCCAACGAGGCTACGCGGCGCCCAGGGGGCCGCGCAAGGCATTGATATTTATTGGCTCACCGCCGACGCCCTGAGCCGCACCGCGTCCGCACCGAGTCCTGCATCTGGCCGCGCCGAAAAGGCGCACGCCGGCTGCCATGCCGCCCGCAACCGATGAACTGGGTCACAACTTGGCAATCCCTAGGCTGAGTTGCTAGTGCGAGCGCGCGGCAATGGTATCTCAGCGCCGCGCGATTGAACGCAATCGCCCGCGCAAACCGGGAAAAAACCGCGGCGGCGCGCGCGCTGGACGCCGCCTCCCTAGGGGATCGCGGCCCGAGGGTGTATCCGTCCGAAAGCGGCCGGTCGCGCCCCGGCGCGCATGCGATGCTGGGCCTCCCCTCCGCCGCGAGCCGCCCCATGACCGCGCAAGACCAACGCGCCGAACGATTCCGCCATCTGCACGCCGACGGCCTGTTGCTGCTCGCCAACGCCTGGGACGCCGGCAGCGCGCGCCTGATCGAGAGCCTGGGCGCCGCCGCCGTGGCCACCACCAGCGCCGGCGTGGCCTGGGCGCACGGCTTCGCCGACGGCGACCACCTGCCGGTGCCGCGCCTGATCGCCACCGTCGCCGACATCGCCCGCGCGGTGCGGGTGCCGCTGAGCGTGGACATGGAAGGCGGCTATTCCGACGATCCCGACACCGTCGCCGACCACGTCGCCGGAGTGATCGAGGTCGGCGCGGTCGGCATCAACCTCGAAGACGGTGGCGGCGCGCCCGACGCGCTGTGCGCCAAGATCGAACGGATCAAGCGCGCGGCCGCGCGGCTGGGCGTGGCGTTGTTCGTCAACGCGCGCACCGACGTCTATCTGCGCGGGTTGGCGCCGGACGCGCGCCGCGTCGAGGAAACCCTGGCGCGCGCCGCGCGTTACCGCGAGGCCGGCGCCGATGGCTTGTTCGTGCCCGGGCTGACCGACGAAACCCAGGTGCGCGCGATCGCCGCCGATTGCGGCCTGCCGCTGAACCTGCTCGCCCGCGCCGCGCTGCCGCCGGCGGCGCAACTGCGCGACTGGGGTGTGCGCCGGCTCAGCGCCGGTTCCGACCTCGCCCAATCCGTGCACGCGCTGACCCAACGGCTCGCCGCCGGTTTCCTGCACGACGGCGACAGCAAGCCGCTGGCCGCCGCGGCGATGGGCTACGGCGAACTCAACGCCTTGTTCGAACCGCGCTGACTCTTCGTGCGTTGACTGACCGCGCGCTGATCGTTAGCGCGCCGAGCGGGCGCGCCGCTCAGCCGCGTTCGAGCGCGCGCGCCAGTTCGTCCAGATCGGCGACGAACATCAGCGCGCGGCCCTCGCCGCACTCGCGCACCCAGTCGCGCAACGGCTGGCTGCGCTGCAGGTACGCCTGGATATCGCCGACCACGGCCAGTCGCAAGCGATAGTTCACCGCCTTCTGCGCGATCTCGCCGGCCAGCCCGCTGGCGAGGCGGAAGAACGCCGCGTCCAGCCGCGACACCGGCAACGCCAACACCGTCGCGCCGGCGAACGAGGCTTCGCCGATCAAGTCGGTCGCCGCGCGCGCGTCGGCGATCGGCGCGCCTGCTTCCGCGCACACCAGCACGCGCTCGGCCCCGAACGAGAGCACGGTGAAATCCGGATTGGGTGCCGATGCGTCGGCGACGTTGTTCATATCGATGAACCCAAGGAAGCGGCGTCACAGTCTCGCACGCGCTGCGCGCAGGAGCGCGCGTTTCGTCGCCGACGCGCGGTAGCCGACGCACGCGGCAAGCGCGAAGCGTATACGGCGAAACGGCAAACGCCGCGAACGAAAACGCCGGATGGCGAACGGCTGCGCAATCGGCTGCGTCATCGAGCGCGCGCATCATGCCGCATGCGCACACGCAGCCGCCGCGACAGCGCTTACCCAATAGCGCCGCTGCGACGCCGATGCGCAAAGCGTGACCGCGCACGCAATCGTCGCGAGCGCATCTGCGTTCTCAGCCCGTGGGATGCGCCCGCGCCAAGCTGACTGGCCATGACAACCCTCACTTCGGAAGCCTTGCATTCGTTGCCAGACTGCGCCGGCGCGGCCGCCCACAGGCACGCGATGAACGGCGCCGGCGACCGCGGAAACGGAATTCGATCACGTTCATTTCAACGCGAACGGATGCCCGATGTTTCCGCGGCAGTCGCGCCGCCCCAGCCCGGTCGCGAACCGATCGTCTTCGCGCCCGTCTCGATCCCCGTTCACGAGTCGCCCGTCGCGACGTTGCCACCGGACTGTCGCACCGCGACCCGGTCGCCGTCGGGCGGCCTCGCCTGTCGACGTCTCCGGAGCCCGCTGCGCCCATGTCCCGACTCGAATCCGCTTCCCCGTTGAACCCTGCACCGTCGCTCGCGCCGCAACTTAGCGACGCGCGCGACGACGCCGCGAACGATCTGCAGCAGCGATTCGAACGCCATGCGCAGCGGCGGCCCGATGCGATCGCGCTGGTCCACGACGGCCAACGCATGCGCTACGGCGAACTCAACGCGCGTGCCAACCGGCTCGCGCAGACGCTCATCGAAGCCGGCGCCGGCCCCGACCGGCTGGTCGCGCTGTGCGCGCAACGCGGCTTCGCCCTGCCGGTCGCAGTGTTGGCCACGCTCAAGGCCGGCGCGGCCTACGTGCCGTTCGATCCCGAGCATGCTTCGACGCGGCTGGCCGCGATGCTGGCCGATGCCGCACCGACGATCGCGCTGTGCGACGCCGCCGGCCGCGCCGCGCTCGGCGCGCAGGCGCTGGCGCCGCTGCGCGTATTCGATCCGCTCGCCGATTCGGTGTGCGACGATGAGCGCGCCTGGACCGCGCGCGATCCGCAAGCGAACGCGTCGCGCCCGCAGCACCTGGCCTACGTGATTTACACCTCCGGCTCCACCGGCGCGCCCAAGGGCGTGATGATCGAACGCCGCAACCTGGCGCATCTGTGCGCGACCGAACTGACGCGGCTGCGCATCGACGCCGACAGCCGCATCGCCCAGTTCGCATCGCCGGGCTTCGACGCCAGCGTGCTGGAACTGGCGATGGCATTGGCTCACGGCGCGCAACTGCATCTGGCCACCTCCGCGCAGCGCGCCAGCGCCGAGGCGTTCAACCAATGGTTCGAACGCGAACGCCTCACCCATGCCTTGCTGCCGCCGGCGTTCGTACAGGGCCGCGCGCTGCGCTTCGCCCGCCGCCCGGTGCTGATCCTCGGCGGCGAAGCGCCCAGCCCCGCGCTGGTGCGCGAACTGAGCGCGCAGGCGACCGTGGTCAACGCTTACGGCCCGACCGAAATCACCGTGTGCGCGACCCAATGGATCGCGCCCGATATCGAAACCGAAGCGGACGCACTCGCCGACGCGCCGGTACCGATCGGCCGCGCGCTCGCCGGCGTGCGCGTGTACCTGCTCGACGCCGACGGCCGACCGGTGCCGCGCGGCGAAACCGGCGAGATCCACGTCGGCGGCGACGGCGTGGCGCGCGGTTACTTGGGCCGGCCGGAACTGAGTGCGGAACGCTTTCTTGCCGATCCGTTCGCCGGCGAAGCCGGCGCGCGCATGTACCGCACCGGCGATCTGGCGCGCGAACTCATCGACGGCTCGCTGCTGTTCCTCGGCCGCAACGACGATCAGATCAAGCTGCGCGGCTACCGCATCGAGCTGGGCGAGATCCAGGCGCGCCTGAGCGAGCATCCGCAGTTGCGCGAATGCGCGGTGGTGGCGCGCGCAGACGCCTCTGGCGAACCGAGCCTGGTCGCCTACTACGCCGGCGCAGCCGGACCGGTGACGCTGCGCGCCTTCCTCGCGCAACGCCTGCCCGGCTACATGCTGCCGGCCGCGTTCGTGGCCGTGCCGACGCTGCCGCTGACCGGCAACGGCAAGCTCGACCGCGCCGCGCTGCCGGCGCCCAGCGACGCCGACCGCGCCCACGCCGACTACCGGCCGCCGCAGGGCGAGGACGAAACCACGCTGGCGCAGCTGTGGCGCGAACTGCTCGGCATCGAACGCATCGGCCGCGACGACGATTTCTTCGCCCTCGGCGGCCATTCGCTGACCGGCGCGCGGTTGCGCGTGCGCCTGCGCGAACGCAGCGGCGTGGACCTGCCGATGCAGGCTTTGTTCGATCACCCCACCCTCGCCGCATTGGCGCAGGAGATCGCGCGGCAAAGCGCGCGCGCCGAAGACGCGCAGCCGCCGCTGCCGCCGGTCGAACCGGCGCCACGCGACGGCGCGCTCGCGGTCTCGCACGCGCAGCAGCGCTTGTGGTTCCTGCACCGGCTCGACCCGGACGCGGTGAGCTACAACATGCCGCTGCGCCTGGAGCTGGACGGCGAGCTCGACCGCGCCGCGCTGGGCCGCGCCCTGGACGCGGTGTTCGCGCGCCACGAGGCGCTGCGCACGGTGTTCGACTCGGTCGACGGCGACGTGCAGGCGCGGCTATTGCCGGCCGCGGCCGGCCTGGCGCTGGCCGAGCACGATCTGCGCGGCGCCGGCGACGCCGCGGCGCGCTTGCGCGAGCTGTGCGAGATCGACGCGCGCACGCCGTTCGATCTGGCCGCCGGGCCGTTGATCCGCGCGCGCCTGATCCGCACCGGCGAGCGCCGCCACGTGTTGATGCTGGTCCAGCACCACATCGTCTGCGACGGCTGGTCGCTGCATCTGCTCGGCCGCGAGCTCGGCGCGCTGTACGCCGCGCAACGCGCCGGCGCGCCCGATCCGCTGCCGCCGCTGCGCGTGCAATACCCCGATTACGCCGCCTGGGAGCGGCGCTGGCTGCACGGCGAGCGGCTGGCGCCGCAGGCCGCGTACTGGCGCGAAACGCTGGCCGGCGCATCCGGCTTGTTGACCTTGCCGAGCGACCGTCCGCGCCCGCCGCGGCCGTCGCACGCGGCCGGCGCGCTGCCGCTGCGCGTGGACGCCGCGCGCGTGCAGCGCTTGCAGCAGCTGTGCCGCGCCCACGGCTGCAGCCTGTTCATGGCCGTGGCCGCGGCCTGGGCGGTGGTGTTGGCGCGCCTGTCCGGACAGGACGAAGTGGTGATCGGCACGCCCTCGGCCAATCGCGAGCGCGCCGAGATCGAGCCCCTGCTCGGCTTCTTCGTCAACACCCTGGCCCTGCGCGTGAACCTCGCCGACGAGCCCGACACCGCGCAGCTGCTGCAGCGCGTGCGCGCCGCCGCGCTCGGCGCGCAGGCGCACCAGGACCTGCCGTTCGAACAAGTGGTCGAACTCGCCCAGCCCGAACGCCGCGCCGACCGCACGCCGCTGTTCCAGGCGCTGCTGGCCTGGCAGAGCAACGAAACCGGCCGCTTCGACCTGCCCGGCCTGGAGGTGCGCGCCAGCCAGCCGTTCGCGGCGGTGCGCTTCGAGCTGGAGCTGCATGTGCGCGAGCAGGACGGCGAACTGGTCGGCGAGCTGGGCTACGCCAGCGAACTGTTCGAGGCCGCCACCATCGAACGCCAACTCGGCTGCCTGCACGCAGCGCTGGACGCGATGTGCGCGCAGCCGCAGCACGCGGCCACGCGCATCGCCCTGGTCGATGCCGCGCAGCGGGCGCATCTGCTCGACGAACTCGGCCGCGGCGAACCCGAAGCGCAGCCGGCCGCGCCGCACTGCGTGCATCGCCTGTTCGAACGCCAGGCCCGCGCGACGCCGCACGCGACCGCGCTGATCCACGGCGACCGGCGCATGGACTACGCCGAACTCGACGCCCGCGCCGACCGCCTGGCGCGGCGCCTGCGCGCTTGCGGCGCCAGCGCCGACGCGCGCATCGGCCTGTGCGCGCAGCGCGGTTTCGGCGTGGCGGTCGGCGCGCTGGCCGCGCTCAAGGCCGGCGCCGCCTATGTGCCGTTGGACCTGGACCATCCGCGCGAGCGTCTGGTCCAGATCCTCGCCGACGCGGCGCCGGTCGCGGTGCTGGCCGACGCGGCCGGACGCGATGCGCTGGCCGCGGCGCTGCCCGATGGCGTAGCGGTGCTGGATCCGGACGACGATGGCGATGGCGACGACACGCAACACGCGTCGCCCGCCGAGCCGCACCCCGATCACCTCGCCTACGTCATCTACACCTCCGGCTCCACCGGCGCGCCCAAGGGCGTGGCGATGCCGCACGCGCCGCTGGCGCAGCTGCTGCACTGGCAGCGCCAGGCGCTGGCGCCGGCGCAGCGGGTGCTGCAGTTCGCCGCGATCGGCTTCGACGTGGCGTTCCAGGAAATCTTCGGCGCGCTGTGCAGCGGCGCGGCCCTGGTCATGATCGATGCGCGCCAGCGCCTGGACATCGCCGCGCTGCCGGCGTTGCTGGCCGCGCACGCGGTCGACCGCCTGCACTTGCCGTACATCGCCGCGCAAAGCCTGGCCGAAGCGGTGCAGGACTGCGACGACGCGGCGCTGGCCGGGCTGCGCGCGCACCTGCGCGAGATCGTCGTCGCCGGCGAACAACTGCGCCTGACCGCGCCGCTGCGGCGGATGCTGCGGCGCCTGCCCGATTGCCGCCTGCACAACCACTACGGCCCGACCGAAACCCACGTCGCGGTCGCCTGCGCGCTCGGCCCCGATCTCGACGCCGAGCCCGATCACGCACCGATCGGCCGGCCGATCTCGGGCAGCCGCGTCTATCTGCTCGACCGCCACGGCCAGCCGGTGCCGCGCGGCGCGGCCGGTGAGCTGTATCTGGCCGGCGCCTGCGTCGCTCGCGGCTACCTGGGCCGGCCCGCGCTGGAAGCCGAGCGTTTCCTCGCCGATCCCTTCGCCGGCGGCGCTGCGCGCATGTACCGCACCGGCGACCTCGCCCGTTTCCGCGCCGACGGTCGGCTGGAGTTCCTCGGCCGCAACGACCAGCAGATCAAGATCCGCGGCTTCCGCATCGAGCCGGGCGAGATCGAAGCGCGCCTGGCCGAACATCCGCAGGTGCGCGAATGCGCGGTGATCGCGCGCGAACGCCCCGATGGCGCGACCGCACTGGTCGCCTACGCGGTGCCGGCGCACGGCGACGACGCCCCTATCGACGCCGATGCCGACGCCCACAGCGAATGGGCCGGCGCGCTGCGCGCGCATCTGGCCGCGCGCCTGCCCGACTACATGCTGCCCGCGGCCTTCGTCGCCGTCGCCGCGCTGCCGGTCACGCCCAACGGCAAACTCGACACCCGCGCCCTGCCCGCGCCGGACGCGCACGCATTCGCCCACGCCCGGTTCGAAGCGCCGCGCGGCGCCACCGAAACCGCGCTGGCGCAGCTGTGGCAGGAACTGCTGGCGGTGGCCCGGGTCGGCCGCGGCGACCACTTCTTCGAACTCGGCGGCCATTCGCTGATCGCGGTTCGGCTGCTGAGCCGGATCGCGCGCGCGTTCGCGGTCGAGCTGCCGCTGGCCGAGCTGTTCGCGCGGCCGCGCCTGGCCGACCTCGCCGCGGCCATCGACGCGCTCGCCGCACGCGACACCAACCGCGCCGCCTTCGCCGCAATCGGGCCGCGCGACCCAAATGCCATCGACGACAGCGCGCTGCCGCTGTCGCTGTCGCAGCAACGCCTGTGGTTTCTCTCGCAGTTCTACAGCGTCAGCGCCAACTACCACATTCCGCTGGCGCTGCGCCTGCGCGGCGCGCTCGACCCGGCCGCGCTGCGGCGCGCGCTGGAGCGCATCGTCGCCCGCCACGAAGCGCTGCGCAGCGTATTCTACGAACGCGCCGGCAACGCCCGGGCGCGCCTGCTCGATCCCGCCAGCGGCATCGACTGGGCCGAATGCGATCTGCGCGGCGACGACGCGCAGGCGCACCTGCGCGCGCGCATGGACCGCGAGGTGGACGCGCCGTTCGACCTGGAACGCGGGCCGCTGCTGCGCGCGCGCCTGTTCCGCCTCGGTGGCGACGAGCACGTGCTGTTGCTGGTGCTGCACCACATCGTCGCCGACGGCTGGTCGCTGGGCGTGCTGATGGACGAGCTCAGCGCGCTGTACGCCGCGTTCGCCGCAGGCCACGCCGATCCGCTGCCGCCGCTGCCGCTGCAATACCCCGACTACGCGGTCTGGCAGCGCCGCCACCCCGACGACGCGCGCCTGCGCGCCCAGGCCGACTACTGGCGCGCGACCTTGGCCGATGCGCCGGCGCTGCTGGAACTGCCGGCCGACCGGCCGCGCCCGCCGCAGCAATCCTTCGACGCCGGTTTCGTGCCGCTGCACCTGGACGCCGCGCTCAGCGCCGCGCTCAAGCGCTGCGGCCAGCGCTTCGGCGCGACCTTGTTCATGACCGTGCTGGCGGCGTGGAGCGCGGTGCTGGCACGGGTGTCGGGGCAGGACGACATCGTCGTCGGCGCCGCCACCGCCGGCCGCAACCGCCACGAGACCCAGGCGCTGATCGGTTTCTTCGTCAACACTCTGGCGCTGCGCATCGACCTGTCCGGCGCGCCCGACGCGGCCGCGCTGCTGGCGCGCGTGCGCGCGGCCACGCTCGACGCGCAGGCGCACCAGGACTTGCCGTTCGAACAGGTGGTCGAAGCGCTGCGCCTGCCGCCGCGGCTCGATCGCGCGCCGCTGTTCCAGGCCATGTTCGCCTGGCAGAGCGATGAGGATGCGCTGCCGCGCCTGCCCGGCCTGGAGGTACGCGGCGAACCGCTGCGCCTGCGCTGGGCCAAGTTCGACCTGGAACTGGTGCTGGGCGAACGCGACGGCCTGATCGAAGGCGGGCTCAACTACGCATCGGCGCTGTTCGACGCCGCCACCATCGAGCGCCATCGCGATTATCTGCTGGCGGCGCTGCGCGCGTTCGCGGCCGAAGACGCCCGCCCGCTGGCGCAGTGGCCGCTGCTGCCACCGCGCGAGCGCGAGGAACTGCTGCACCAGCGCAACCGCGACCAAACCGATTACGACCGCGACGGCCTGCTCGATGTCGCCTTCGCCCGCCAGGCCGCGCGCACGCCGCACGCCGACGCGGTGGTCCACGGCGAGTCGAGCCTGAGCTATGCCGAACTCGATGCCCGCGCCAATCGCCTCGCCCACGCGCTGATCGCGCGCGGCATCGGCCGCGGCGACCGGGTCGCGCTCGGCGCGCAGCGCGGCTTCGGCTTCATCGCCGGCGTGCTCGCCATCCTCAAGGCCGGCGCGGTCTATCTGCCGTTCGATCCGGCCTATCCTTCGGCGCGGCTCGGCCGCATCCTCGCCGACGCCGCGCCGGCGCTGGCGCTGTGCGACGCCTCCGGCCGCGCCGCGCTCGATGCGCTCGACGCAGCCGAAGACTCGGCCGCGCCGCCGCGCCTGGATCTCGACGACGCGACGCTGTGGCAGCAACAACCCGCGCACACGCCGCAGGTGCCCGGCCGCGAGGCCGCGGACCTGGCCTATCTGATCTACACCTCCGGCTCCACCGGCGCCCCTAAGGGCGTAATGGTCGAACACCGCAACGCGATGCATCTGGCCGCCGCGCAGGTGCGCCGCTTCGGCGTGAGCCGGCGCAGCCGGGTGCTGCAATTCGGTTCGATCGGCTTCGATGCCAGCGTGTTCGACCTGTTGATGGCGTTCGTGCGCGGCGGCGCGCTGTACCTGCCGGAACCGGCCGATCGCGCCTCGGCCGCGACGGCGATGGACTTCATCGAGCGCCACCGCATCACTCACGCGACCCTGCCACCGGCGCTGCTGCAAGGCCAGGCCGTGCCGCGCTTCGAGCACCGCCCGACCTTGCTGTTCGGCGGCGAAGCGCCGAACCCGGCGCTGATGCGCGCACTGTCGGCGCACGCGCGCGTGGTCAACGCCTACGGCCCGACCGAAGCCACCGTCTGCGCCAGCGCCTGGACCGCACCGCGCGACTTCGCGCGCCATCCCGAAGCGCCGCTGCCGATCGGCCGGCCGCTGGCCAACGTGCGCCTGTACCTGCTCGACGCGCAGCGCCAGCCGGTGCCGACCGGCGCGGTCGGCGAGCTGTACATCGGCGGCGACGGCGTCGCCCGCGGCTATTTCGGCCGCCCCGACCTCACCGCCGAACGCTTCCTCGACGATCCCTTCGACCCGAAGCCGGGCGCGCGCATGTACCGCAGCGGCGATCTGGTGCGTTACCTGCCCGACGGCGAACTGCTGTTCGTCGGCCGCAACGACGAGCAGATCAAGCTGCGCGGCTTCCGCATCGAACCGGGCGAGATCCAGGCGCGCCTGGGCGAGCATCCGACGGTGCGCGACTGCGCGGTGATCGCGCGCGAGGACCGCGCCGGCGAGCCGTACCTCGCCGCCTATGTGGTCGCCGACGCCGGCGACGAAGACGCGCTCGCCGCCACGCTGCGCGCGTTCCTGGCCGAACGCCTGCCCGATTACATGCGCCCGGCCGCGTTCGTGCGCATGGACGCGCTGCCGCTGACCGCGCACGGCAAGCTCGACCGGCGCGCGCTGCCCGCGCCCGGCGGCGGCGATTTCGCCCATGCCGCTTACCAGCCGCCGCATCCCGGCGCCGAACGGCGCCTGGCCGCGCTGTGGCAAGAACTGCTGGGCGTGGACCGGGTCGGCCGCCACGACGATTTCTTCGAACTCGGCGGCCACTCGCTGCGTGCAGTGCAGTTGGCCGCACGGCTGCGCGACGAATTCGACGCGCCGGTGCAGGTGCGCGAACTGTTCGCGCATTCGCGTCTGGACCGCATGGCTGCGCTGCTGCAACGTGCCCCGTCCGCGCAAAACGACGGCCCCAACCTGGGCGCCGAAGCCGAGCTCGACGCATCCATCGACGGCGCCGGTTTACCGCCCGCCACGGCGCCTGCTCACTGCCGCGAACTGCTGTTGACCGGCGCCACCGGTTTTCTCGGCGCGTTCCTGCTGCAGGCGCTGCTGCAAGGCACCGACGCGCGCGTGCACTGTCTGGTCCGCTGCGCCGACGAGGCCGACGGCCGGCGCCGGCTCGAAGCCGCACTGGCTGCGCTCGGCCTGGCCGGCATCGCCGATCCGGCGCGCGTGATCATCGTGCCCGGCGATCTGGCCCAGCCGCGCCTGGGCTTGAGCGAAGCCGCGTTCGCCGCCTTGGCCGAACGCATCGACGCGATCTACCACAACGGCGCCTGGGTCAACTCGCTGCACGGCTACGCCGCGCTCAAGCCGGCGAACGTCGAAGGCACCGTGGAAGTGATGCGTCTGGCCGCGCACACCCGGCGCAAGCACGTGCACTACGTCTCGACCCTCAGCACCCTGCCCGCGCCGTCGCAGGCGCGCGCGCTCGGCGCGCCGGCCGCGGACGAAGAAGCGCTGGCGCGCTGCTGGCGCGCGCTCGGCAGCGGCTACGCGCGCAGCAAGTGGGTGGCCGAACGCCTGCTGCGCGCCGGCGGCGAACGCGCGCTGCCGTTCACCGTCTACCGCCCCACCCACATCGCCGGCGCCGGCCGCGACGGCGCCTGCAACGCCAGCGACGCCTGGAGCCTGTTCGTGCAGGCCTGCTATCGCCTGGGCAGCGCGCCCGACATCGACCTGCGCATGAACTCGCTGGCGGTGGACCGCATGGCCGCGGCGATCGTCGAGCTGTCGCTGCGCGACGATTGCAACGGCCGCAGCTTCAACCTCGCCGACCCGCGCGGCTATCGCCTGGCCGACTGGATCGACTGCGCACTGCAGCAGCCCGGCATGGCCGCGGCCAAGCGCCCTTACCCGCAGTGGCTGCGCGAATGCGCGGCCGATCCGGCGACCGCGGCGATCGCTTCGATCCTGCCGCCCGAACTGACGCCCGACGACGGCAGCCACGACGACGAGGACGTCGTTATCTCCAACGCCATCGCCGAACAGCTGGATCCGACGCGTTTCCCCACCCTCGACCGCGAACACCTGCGCCGCTGCGCGCAGTGGCTGTACCGCCATCGCGATTGAGCCGCCGCCCTTCCCCACATCGATCGTAACGAGGCCATGGACGATATCCGTACGAATACGCCGGCAAGCGCGACGCACGCCGGCAACGACGACCGCGACGACGACGGCGCTGCCGGCGTCGATGCGCTGTTCCGTCTGCAAGCGCAGCGCACGCCGCAGGCGATCGCGCTCGAACACGGCGAACGCCGCTGGAGCTACGCCGAACTCGACGCCTGCGCCGACCGGCTGGCGCAGCGGCTGCGGCGCCTGGGCGTCGGCGCCGACGACCGCGTCGCCGTCTGCGCCGAGCGCGGCATCGCCCCGGTGGTGGCGATGCTCGCCGCGCTCAAGGCCGGCGCCGCGTATCTGCCGCTGGATCCGGACTACCCGCGCGCGCGCCTGGAGCTGCTGCTGGACGACGCCGCGCCCGCGGCGCGGCTATGCGACGCTGCCGGCCGCCTTGCGCTGGGACTGGCGGCGGACACTGGCGACGGCCGCGACATCGACCTCGACGACTGCCACCGGCCCGGCCCCGCGCCCGCCGCGGCCTGCGACCCCAGCGACGATCCGCAGCGGCTGGCCTATGTGATCTACACCTCCGGCTCGACCGGCCGCCCCAAGGGCGTGGCGATGCCGCACGCGCCGCTGCTCAACCTGCTGCGCTGGCAACGCGGCCAGTTCCGCGCCGGCCAGCGCGTGCTGCAGTTCGCCGCGCTCGGCTTCGATGTGGCGTTCCAGGAAATCTTCGGCGCGCTGTGCGGCGGCTCGACCCTGGTCGTCGCCGAACCGGAGCTGCGCCGCGACTTCGCCGCGCTCGCGCGCGCGCTGGCGCAGCGGCGCATCCAGCGCCTGCACCTGCCGTGCCTGGCGCTGAGCGCGCTCGCCGACGCACTGGCCGGGGCCGACGAAACGACGTTTTCGGCCTTGCGCGCGCAGCTGGCCGACGTCGTCGTGGCCGGCGAGCAACTGCGCCTGACCGAGCCGATCCGGGCGATGTTCGCCCGCCTGCCCGACTGCCGCCTGCACAACCACTACGGCCCGACCGAAACCCACGTGGTCGCCGCGCACGTGCTGGCCGCGCGCGACGTGGCCGCGGCGCCGGCGCATGTGCCGATCGGCCGCGCCATCGACGGCGCGCGCCTGTATCTGCTCGACGCGCAAGGCGAGCCGGTCGCCGACGGCGACGCCGGCGAACTGTGGATCGGCGGCGCCGCGCCGGCGCGCGGCTACCTGCATCGGGCCGAACTCAGCGCGCAACGCTTCCAGACCGATCCCTTCGCCGCCGGTGCGCGTATGTACCGCAGCGGCGACCGCGCCCGGCGCCTGCCCGGCGGCGAACTGGAGTTCCTCGGCCGCGACGACGATCAGGTCAAGATCCGCGGCCATCGGGTCGAACCCGACGAAGTCGCCGCGCAACTCGCCGAACATCCGCGCGTACGCGAGGCCGCCGTCGTCGCCCGCACCGGCGCGGACGGCGCGCTGGAACTGATCGCCTACGCTGCGCCGGTGGCCGGCGACGGCGGCGACGCGGCGGATTTCGCCGCCGCCTTGCGCGAACACTTGCGCCAGCGCCTGCCCGAACCGCTGCGCCCGGCGGCGATCGTCGCGCTCGCCGCGCTGCCGCGCAGCACCCACGGCAAGCTCGACCGCGCTGCGTTGCCGACGCCCGACGCGGCCGCCTACGCCCAGCGCGATTACCGCTCGCCCCTACCCGGCACCGAAACCGAACTCGCGCAGCAGTGGCAGGCGCTGCTCGGCCGCCAACGCATCGGCCGCGACGACGATTTCTTCGCCCTCGGCGGGCATTCGCTGAGCGCGGCACGCCTGCTCGGCGCGCTGCGGCGGCAATGGCGGGTGGAGCTGCCGGTCAGCGCGATCTGGAACCATCCGACCCTGGCCGCGCAGGCCGCCGCGCTCGACGCCCTGCGCGCCGACGCCTCTGCCGCGAGCGAGCCACCGCGCGCCGGCGAAGGCGACGCCGCCGGCGCCTTGTCTTCGACCCAACGCCGACTGTGGTTCCTGAGCCAGTTCGAAGACCTCGGCGCCGCATACCACATCCCCGTTCTGCTGCGCCTGCGTGGCGCGCTCGACATCGCCACACTGCGGCGCGCGCTCGACGCCTTGAGCGCGCGCCATGTCGGCCTGCGCACGCGCTTCGTCGCCCTCGACGGCGAACCGCGCTTGCAACCGCTGCCCGCCGGTACGCCGTTCGCGTGGAGCGAAAGCGCGCTCGACCTCGGCGCGTCCGCCGATCCGGACGCGGCCCTGCGCGACGCGCTGCAAGAACAGGCGTGTCGTGCCTTCGACCTGGAACGCGAAGCGCCGGCGCGCGCGTGGCTGGCGCGCACCGGTGCCGACGAATTCCATCTGCTGCTGACGCTGCATCATTTGGTCGCCGACGGCGAATCGCTGCCGCCGCTGCTGCGCGACCTCGGCGCGCTCTACGCCGCCTTCGCCGCCGGTGCGCCCGATCCGCTATCGCCGCTGCCCTGGCAGTTCCCCGATTACGCCGCCTGGCAGCAACGCCGCCATGACGAGGACTCCGAAGCGCTGGACTACTGGCGCCGCACCCTGAGCGGCGCACCCACGCTGCTCGAGCTGCCGACGCACGCGCCGCGACCGCCGCAGCAGGACTTCGCCGGCGCGATGCTGCCGCTGCACGTCGACGCCGAACTCAGTCAGGCGCTGCGCCGGCGCGCGCGCCGCGCCGGCACCAGCGTGTTCGCGCTGGTGCTGGCGGCGTGGGCGACGGTGCTGTCGCGCCTGTCCGGCCAGGACGATCTGGTGATCGGCGCGCCTAACGCGCAGCGCGGGCTGGCCGACAGCGAAAGCGCCGTCGGCTTTTTCGTCGACACCCTGGCGCTGCGCATCGACCTGTCCGGCGATCCCGACTCCGACGCGCTGATCGAACGCGCGCGCCGCTGCGCCCTCGACGCCCAGGACCACGCGCTGCCGTTCGAGCGCGTGGTCGAAGCCGTGCGTCCGCCGCGCCGCGCCGACCGCACGCCGCTGTTCCAGGCCATGCTCGCCTGGCAGGGCGAACCGGCCGCGGCGCCGCCTCTGCCCGGGCTGGACGCGCAGATCCTGGAACTGGACTTGCCGGGCGCCCAATTCGATCTGGAATTGCAGCTGGGCGAACGCGACGACGCCCTGGTCGGCGGCTTGCGCTACGCCACCGCGCTGTTCGATGCCGCGGCGATGCAACGCCATCGCGGCTACCTGCTCGCCGCGCTGCGCGCGTTCGCCGCCGATGCCGCCGGCCCGGTCGCCGGCATCGACCTGCTCGACGCCGACGAACGCCGGCTGCAATTGCACGACTGGAACCGCACCGAGGCCGACTATCCGCGCGACGCCTGCTTCCATCATCTGTTCGAACAACAAGCGCGGCGCACGCCGCAAGCCACCGCGCTGGAATGCGCCGGCGCGACGCTCAGCTACGCCGCGCTCGACGCCGCCGCCGACCGCCTCGCCGCCCGCCTGATCGCCGCCGGCGTCGGCCCCGACCGGCGCGTGGCGCTGTGCGCGCAGCGCGGTTTCGACGCCATCGTCGCGATCCTGGCGGTGTTGAAGGCCGGCGGCGCCTACGTGCCGCTGGATCCGGCCCACGTGCGCGAACGCAGCGCGCGCGTGCTCGCCGACGCCGCGCCGGTGTGCCTGCTCGCCGACGCCGAAGGACGCCGCGCGCTGGCCGCGGCCGGCCTCGATTCGGACTGGCCGGCCCTGGCGCTCGACGGCGCGGCGCTGGAGCGCGCGAACGACGAGCGCGACGCCGCGTCGACGGCGCGCGCCGAGGTCGGCCCGCAGCATCTGGCCTACATCGTCTACACCTCCGGCTCCACCGGCGAGCCCAAGGGCGCGATGATCGAACACCGCAACCTGGTCCAGTTCGCCCACAGCCAGGCCGAACGCTTCGGCATCGACGCGCACAGCCGCATCGCCCAGTTCGCGTCGCTGAGCTTCGACGCCAGCCTGATCGAAATCGGCCTGAGCCTGAGCCGCGGCGCCGCGCTGTGCATTCCCGGCGCCGAGGAGCGCGCCGACGCCGGCGCTTACCTGGACTGGATCGCGCGCGAGCGCATCGGCCTGAGCTACATGCCGCCGGCGTTCCTGCAAGGGCGCGAAGCCTTGCCCCAATTCGCGACCAAGCCGCTGTTCTTGGTCGGCGGCGAAGCGGTGCCCCCGGGCGTGTTGAGCGCATTGCAACGCGGCGGCGCGCGGCCGGTACATGTGTACGGGCCGACCGAAACCACGGTGCTGGCGACCGCCTGGGAACCACCGCCGCATTGGCCCGGCGATGCGCCCGCGCCGATCGGCCGGCCGTTGGCCAACACCCGCGCCTACGTGCTCGACGCGCAGCGCCGGCCGTTGCCGCTGGGCGCGCCGGGCGAGCTCTACCTCGGCGGCGCCGGCGTCGCTCGCGGCTATCTCGGCCGCGACGAACTCAGCGCCGAACGCTTCTTCGCCGATCCGTTCGACCCGACGCCGGGCGCGCGCATGTACCTCAGCGGCGACCGGGTGCGCTATCGCGAAGATGGCGAGCTGATGTTTCTCGGCCGCGACGACGGCCAGGTCAAGCTGCGCGGCTACCGCATCGAACTGGGCGAAATCGAAGCGCGCCTGCGCGAACACCCCGACGTGCGCGAAGCGGTGGCGACACTGCGCGAAGACGAGCCGGGCCGCAAACGGCTGATCGCCTATGTCGTGACCGACGCCGACAGCGACGGGGTGGCCGGCGCGCTGCGCGCGCACCTGGCCTCGCGCCTGCCCGACTACATGCTGCCGGCCGCCTGCGTGCGCCTGGACGCGCTGCCGCTCAACGCCAACGGCAAGCTCGACCGCCGCGCCCTGCCGCCACCCGACCACGCCGATTTCGCCCGCCGCGCCTACGCGCCGCCGCGCGGCGAACTGGAACTCGTGCTCGCGCAGTGGTGGCAGGAACTGTTGCAGACCGACGCCGTCGGCCGCGACGACGATTTCTTCGAACTCGGCGGCCACTCGCTGCTGGCGATGCGCCTGCTGGCGCGGCTGCGCGACGAACTCGACGTCGCAGTGGCGCCGTCGCTGCTGTTCCGGCGCCCGCGCCTGGCCGGATTCGCCGAAGCGGTGCTGGCGGTCGCGCTGCGCGAACACGACACGGGAGATTCGCTGTGACCTCGATCAAAGCCATCCTCGGCAAACTCGACCCGGCCCAGACCGAGCGCCTGCGCGATCTGCGCCGCGATCTCGATCTCGACCAGGACGCGGCGACCGCCGCCGAACCGCCGCTGCTGCCGCGCGCGCACGCCGACGACGGCGAACTGCCGTTGTCCTCGGCGCAGCAGCGGCTGTGGTTCCTGGCCCAGCTGGAAGGCGTCAGCGCCACCTACCACGTGCCGCTGGCCGTGCGCCTGCGCGGCGCGCTCGACCGCGCCGCGCTCGCACGCGCGCTCGATCGCCTGTTCGCCCGCCATCAGGCCCTGCGCAGCGTGTTCCCCGCGCACGACGGCGAGCCGGTGGCGCGGCTGTTGCCGGCCGCACACGGCCTGCCGCTGCGCGAGCACGACCTGCGCGGCCGCGCCGATGCGCAGGCCGCGCGCGCGCGGATCGCCGCCGAGGAACTGCACGCACCGTTCGATCTCGCCGCCGGTCCGCTGGTGCGCGCGCGCCTGCTGCGCCTGGGCGAGGACGAACACGAACTGCTGCTGACCCAGCACCACATCGCCTGCGACGGCTGGTCGCTGGATGTGCTGGCGCGCGAGCTCAGCGCGCTCTACAACGCCTTCGCCGCCGGCCGCGCCGACCCGCTGGCGCCGCTGGCACTGCACTACCCCGATTACGCGGCATGGCAGCGCCGCGTTTGCGACGGCGCGCGCCTGAACGCGCAAAGCGATTATTGGCACCGGCGCCTGAGCGGCGCGCCGCCGCGCCTGGAGCTGCCAACCGACCGGCCGCGGCCGCCGCAACAGTCCTTCGCCGCCGCGAGCCTGCCGGTGCGGTTCGGCGCGGACGAGACCGCCGCGCTCAAGCTCGTCGGCCGCGCCCACGGCGCCAGCGCGTTCATGACCACGCTAGCGGCCTGGGCCGCGGTGCTGACGCGCCTGTCCGGCCAGGACGAAGTAGTGATCGGCACCCCCGCCGCCAACCGTAGCCACGCCCTGCTGCAACCGCTGATCGGCTTCTTCGTCAACACCCTGGCCCTGCGCATCGATGTGGCCGGCGCGACGAGCCTGGGCGCGTTGCTGGAGAGCGCGCGCGACGCCGCACTGGAAGCGCAGGACCGTCAAGAGCTGCCGTTCGAGCGCGTGGTCGAACGCCTGCAGCCGCAGCGCACGCTCGACGCCACGCCGCTGTTCCAGGCGCTGCTGGCCTGGCAGAGCAACGCGCCGCCGGCGTTCGCTTTCGACGGCGTGCGCGCCGATCCGCCGCAACTGCTCGGCGACACGCTCAAGTTCGACCTGGAGCTGCACCTGCGCGAAGACGGCGACGGCATCGGCGGCGAGCTGTACTACAGCCGCGCGCTGTTCGACGCCGACACCATGCAGCGCCATGTCGGCTATCTGATCGCGATGTTGCGGGCGATGATCGCCGACGCCGGCTGCGCGCCGGACGCGGTCGAACTGACCGATGCGGCGGAACGCGAGCTGCAGTTGCGCGGGTTCAACCGCAGCGGCGGAGACGAGGACGCGCCGGGCCCGATCTCGCCCGAGACAGAACCACACGCTCGCGATCCGCACCCGACACAACCCTCGCCGCACGAAGCCGTGCACCGCGCGTTCGAACGCCAGGCCCGCGCCAAACCCGAGGCGATCGCGCTGATCCACGGCGAACACCGGCTCGACTACGCCGAACTCGACCGCCGCGCAGACGCGCTGGCGGCGCGTCTGCGCGCGGCGGGATTGCACCGCGGCGGCATCGTCGCGCTATGCCTGGCGCGCGGCATCGCGCCGGTGACGGCAATGCTGGCCACGCTCAAGGCCGGCGGCGCGTATTTGCCGCTGGATCCGGACTACCCGCGCGAACGCCTCGGCCAGATCCTCGCCGACGCGGCGCCGACGCTGTTGCTGGCCGACGCCACCGGGCTCGACGCGCTGGCCGGCTGCGGCGCGACGCTGCCGCCGACGCTCGATCCGCACGCCGACTGCGCGCCGCCAAGCGACGACGCCGCGCCCGCGCCCGACGACGACGACCCCGACGCGCCGGCCTATCTGATCTACACCTCCGGCTCCACCGGCACGCCCAAGGGCGTGCTGATGCCGCACCGCCCCCTGCGCAACCTGCTGCACTGGCAGGCGCGCGCGCTGCCGCCGGGGCAGATCACGCTGCAATACGCCGCGCTCGGGTTCGACGTGGCGTTCCAGGAAATCTTCGGCTGCCTCGGCCAGGGCGGCGCGCTGGTCCTGGCCGACGCACCGCTGCGCCTGGACTTTCCCGCCCTGCTCGCGCATCTGTGCGAACAGCGCGTGCAGCGCCTGCATCTGCCCTACATCGCCCTGCAAGGCTTGGCCGAAGCCGTCGTCCACTGCGAACCGGCGCAGGCGCGCGAACTCGACCGGCACCTGCGCGACATCGCCGTGGCCGGCGAGGCGCTGCGCATCACCCCGCAGATCCGCCGCATGTTCGCGCGCCTGCCGCATTGCCGCCTGCACAACCATTACGGGCCGACCGAAACCCACGTCGCCACCGCGCACACCCTGACCGGCGCGCCGGAAACCTGGGAGGAACTGGCGCCGATCGGTCGCCCGATCGACGGCGCCCGCGTCTATCTGCTCGATTCGCGCCTGCGGCCGGCGCCGCTGGGCGCGGCCGGCGAGCTCTACGTCGGCGGCGCCGCGGTCGCGCACGGTTACCGCGGGCAGCCGCGGCTCAGCGCCGAGCGCTTCCTGACCGATCCTTTCGCCGATGCCGACCCGTTCGCCAACACGCGCGCCGCAGACGACCACGCGCCGCGCATGTACCGCACCGGCGACCTGGCGCGCTACCGCAACGACGGCAGCCTGCTGTTCCTCGGCCGCAACGACCGCCAGGTCAAGATCCGCGGGTTCCGGGTCGAGCCCGGCGAAATCGAAGCGCGCCTGGCCGAACAGGCGGGCGTGGCCGAAGTCGCGGTGATCGCGCGCGAAGACCGTCCCGGCGATACGCGCCTGGTCGCCTACGTCGTCGCCGCCGATCCCTCGCAGCCGCACGCCGGGCTCGCCGCGCAACTGCGTGCGGCGGCGGCCGCGGCGCTGCCCGAGTACATGCGGCCCTCGGCCTTCGTCGCCGTGAACAAGCTGCCGCTGACGCCGAACGGCAAGCTCGACCGCGCCGCGCTGCCGGCGCCGGACGGCAGCGATCTGGCCCGGCGCGACGACGAGCCGCCGCGGCCCGGCGCGGAAACCGAGCTGGCGCGGATCTGGCGCGAACTGCTCGGGCACGAGCGCATCGGCCGCCAGGACCACTTCTTCGAACTCGGCGGCCACTCGCTGCTGGCCGCGCGATTGGCCGCGCGACTGGGCCGGCACGCCGGCGCGCCGGTGCCGGTCAGCGAGGTGTTCCTGCATCCGCTGCTGCACGAGATGGCCGGCCTGCTGACGCCGGCCGCGCCCGCAACGATGCGCGAACGCCCCGACCTGCCCGCCGAAGCGAGGCTGCCGGACGAGGTGCGCGGCCACGGTGCGGCGCGCCCGCACAACGCGCCGCAGCGCGTGCTGCTGACCGGCGCCAACGGTTTCCTCGGCGCCTACCTGCTGCGCGAACTGCTGCGGCGCACGCCGGCGCGCGTGCACTGCCTGCTGCGCTGCGACGACGCCGGCCAGGGCCGCCTGCGCCTGCGCAATGCGTTGGCCGGGTTCGGCCTGCTCGAAGATTGCGGCTTCGACCAGATCGACTTCGAGCGCATCGAGATCGAACCCGGCGACCTCGCCGCGCCGTCGCTGGGCCTGACGCCGGCGCGGTTCGACGCGCTCGGCGAACGCCTGGACGCGATCTACCACAACGGCGCCTGGGTCCACTCGCTGCATCCCTACCGCACGCTCAAGCCCGCCAACGTGCTCGGCACCGTCGAGCTGCTGCGGCTGGCCGCGCGCGGCGCGCCGACCCGCCTGCATTACGTGTCCACCATCGCCGCGCTGCCGCCGCGCGATCCGCGCGCCGCCGCCGGCCTGGACGAAGAAGCTCTGTTCGAGCGCTGGCAAGACCTGCGCAGCGGCTATGCGCAAAGCAAATGGGTGTCCGAACGCCTGCTGCGCGTCGGCGGCGCGCGCGGCCTGCCGTTCGCGGTGTATCGCCCCACCCACATCAGCGGCGACAGCGCCACCGCCGCCGGCAACGACCGCGACACCTGGAGCCTGTTCGTCGACGCCTGCCTGCGCCACCGCTGCGTGCCGGACATCGAGGACACCCTGAACTGGCTGCCGGTGGACTGGATGAGCGCGTTCCTGGTCGAACTGTCGCTGCGCGACGGCCTGGACGGGCGCAGCCTCAATCTGCTGCATCCGCACTCGTTCCCCTTGCAGCGGCTGCTCGACGCCATCGCCGCCAGCGACGGCGCGCCGGTGCGGCGGCTGGAGTATCGCGACTGGCTGGCGCGGTGCGCGCGCGACCCGGCCACGGCCGACGTCGCCGCGATCCTCGCCGCCGAGCTCGCCGACAGCGGCGGCAGGAACGACACGATCAGCGTGTTCGAGGACGAGCGTATCGGCAATGCGGTGACCGAGCTGATCGGCATGCAGCGTTGTCCGCCGCTGGACGACGCGTTGCTGCGTGCGTATGTCGAACATCGCCGGCGCGCGCTGATCGGAGCGCGCTGACCGCGTCAGGCCACGGCTGCGCGCTCAGGCCTGCGCGCGCAGCCACTGCGCCAGCAGCGCCGCCGGCGAGCCGGCGCGCGCCGGCGTCGGCGACAACAAGTAGTACGCGCTGCCGTCGGCGACGAACCCGAGCGGCGCGGCCAGCACGCCGGACTCGATCTCGTCGCGCACCAGCTGCCACGGCCCGATCGCCACGCCGACGCCGGCCGCGGCGGCCTGCAGGCTGAAGTAGAAGTGTTCGAAGGTCTGCTCCATCGCCGCAGCGGGCCGCTTGCGTCGCGCCGCGCGCGCCCACTCGCTCCAGGCGCCGGCGCGGGTCGCGCTGTGCAACAGGCACACGCCCGCGCCGAAGCGCGCGCTGCGTCCAGCCCCGGCGACATGGCCGGCGCGATAGGCCGGGCTGCACACCGGGCCGACGCGCTCGTCGAACAGATGCTGCGCGTGCACGTCGCGGCCCCAGGCGAAATCGTTGCGGCGGATCGCCAGATCCACCTCGCCGAATCCGACCGGCCCGCCGCCGGCCGACCATTGCAGCGCGATGCCCGGATGCGCGGCCTGGAACGCCGGCAAGCGCGGAATCAGCCAGCGCATCAGCAGCGTCGGCTCGCACGAGACCACCAGCGCCGGCTTGCGCGGCGGCTCGCGCAACTCGCGCACGGTCGCGGCCAGCAGTTCGAACGCGCCGGCGGCGGCATCGCGCAGGCGCGCGCCGGCGGCGGTGAGGTGGACGCGCTGGTTGCGGCGTTCGAACAAGGCCACGCCGAGCGCGTCCTCGATCGAGCGCACCGCGCGGCTGACCGCACCGTGGGTGAGGTGCAACTCCCGCGCGGCGCGGGTGAAGCTGCCCAGACGCGCGGCCGCCTCGAAGCAGCGCAGCGCGCCCAGCGGCGGCAGCGCGGCGCGTTCGCGCCAGGCCGGTAGTGAGCCCAGCTCACCATCGTCGTGAGAATTCATCGTTTGCCGCTCCGCTGGCCTGGGCCTAATTTAGCCGCAAACCCGAGCCGACGCCCGAACCGACCATGCAGGAACTGTTAGCCGTAGTCACCATCACCAGCCTGGCGGTGATCAGCCCGGGGCCCGATTTCGCCATGGTCTCGCGCAACAGCCTGCTGCAATCGCGCCGCGCCGGCGTGCTGACCGCGCTGGGCATCGCCCTGGGCGTGTGGGTGCATGTGGGCTACACCTTGCTCGGGGTCGGGCTGGTGATCCGCGAATCGCTGCAGCTGTACGCCGCGCTCAAGCTGCTCGGCGCGCTGTACCTGCTGTGGCTGGGAATCAAGCTGCTGCGCGCGCGCCACGACGACGAGCCGTTGCCGGCCGCGCCGCCCCCGGCCGGCAACGGCGACCTCGCCGCCCTGCGCACCGGCTTTCTGACCAATGCGCTCAATCCCAAGTGCACGGTGTTCGTGGTCAGCCTGTTCCTGCAGGTCGTGGGCCCGGACACGCCGTTGCAAACCAAGCTCGGCTACGGCGCCTTCGTCTCCGGCGCGCACTTGCTGTGGTTCGCCCTGGTCGCGCTGCTGCTCTCGCAGGGCGCGGTGCGCGCGCGGCTGCTGCGCTGGCGGCGCGGCATCGACCGCGCCTTCGGCACGCTGCTGATCGGCTTCGGCGCGCTGCTGGCGGGCTCGGCGCTGCGGCGCTGAGCCCGCCGCCCGCACTCAGGCCGCGCGCAGCCGTTCGACCTGCTCCAGCGCGCCGGCCACCGCGCGCTGGGCCTCGTCCTCGCCCAGGCGCACGCCCTCGGCGCGCACGAACTCCAGCCGGGTCACGCCGAGGAAACCGAAGAACGCGCGCAGATAGCTTTCGTGGTGATCCAGCGCCGCCATCGGCGACTCCGGCGCGTACACGCCGCCGCGGCTGGAAGCGACGATCACCCGCTTTTCGCCGAGCAATCCGCGCACGCCGCCGTCGCCGTAGCTGAAGGTCTTGCCCGGCACCGCCAGCGCGTCGAGCCAGGCCTTGAGCGGCGCGGGCACGCTGAAGTTGTACATCGGTGCGCCGATGACGATGGCGTCGGCGGCCAACACCTGTTCCAGCGCGACGTTGAGCGCGCGCACCTCGATGCTGTCGGCCGGCACGGCCGGATTCAGCGCCGCGGCGTTGGCGGTGTTCAATTGCGGAAGCGGATCGAGGTTGAGATCGCGGTACACCACGCCTGCGCCGGGGCTCAGCGCGCGCAGCCGGGACACGATCGCCGCCGACAGCTTGCGGCTGACCGACTGGTCCTCGAGGATGCTCGAATCGATGTGCAGAATATTCATGGACGGGTCGCCTGATAGGGAAAGGGCCGCGAAAACCCCTGCAAACCCAGGCGTTTCTCGCTTGCCGTGGAATCTATTGGCGTATAGTGATCCTCACAAGAAGGATGATTTTCCGGACTAGGTATGCCCGACCATACTGTCGACAGCTGCGCCCCCCACGCCGACCGCGTCGAGGAAAGCCACGCGGAGATCCGCGCTGCGTTCGGCGCGTTCGCGGGCAAATGGAAGCTGGAAATCCTGTGGTTGCTGAGCCAGCGCATGCACCGCTTTAACGAGCTCAAACGCGCGATTCCCGGCGTCACCCAGCACATGCTGACCCAGCAACTGCGCGAGCTGGAAAGCGACGGCATGGTGCGCAGAACGGTCTATCCCGAAATTCCGCCGCGGGTGGAGTACGAAATCACCGACGACACGCTGCGGCTGCGGCCGGTGTTCGAGGCGATCTTCGTCTGGTCGCGCCAGCGCCAGGCCGCGCGTGCGGGCAACGACGCCGACGACGCGGCCGCCTGAGGCCGGCCGCCGCTGAGCCTACGCGCCTAGCGCGGACGGCCGCGCCGCCCCGCTTTGTATCCCAATGTATCCGCCCGCCGCACCGCGACATTAGGCGACAAAACCGCCGCCGCGCCGACACGTTGCCGATACCCCGCCACTGCGAAATAGCGCCACACCCACCGGGCGCCATCTCCAGGAGCGAATCATGCGGCCTTCCAGCGTTTCTCCCGCCATCTCCACCCCGCTGTTCTCGCGCGTCGACTCGGCCGGCGCCTGGATCGCGCCGGCTGCGCTGCGCGCGCTGCTGGCTTGGGAATTCGTCGAATCGGGCCTGGAGAAGTTCAACGGCGAGAACTGGTTCGCCGAACTCGGCGACAAGTTCCCCTGGCCGTTCTCGCTGCTCGGCGCCGACGCCTCGTGGTTCGCCGCGACCTGGCTGGAGCTGATCGGCGGACTGGCCCTGCTGATCGGCCTGGGCACGCGCTACGCCGCATTCGCGCTCTGGGTGCTGACCGTGGTCGCAATCCACGCGGTGCACTGGCCGGATCAATGGTCGAGTCTGTCCGAACTGTGGCAGGGCTATGCGATCAGCGACCAAGGCCACGGCAACTACAAGCTGCCGCTGATCTATCTGGCGATGCTGTTGCCGCTCGCGCTTGGCGGCGGTGGGCGATTGAGCCTGGATCACCTGATCGCGCGTTCGTTCGGCTCGCGCAGCGGCGCCGTCGCTGACGCCGCCGCCGACCGCCGCACCTGGGCCTTGATCGCGCTCGGCTTCGGCCTGCCCACCGCGCTGCTGTTGCCGTGGTTCGGCGCCGCGTTGATCGCACTGGCCGCCGCGTTGGCGCTGACGGCGCAATGGCGCCGCGCCCTGCCGCTGCGCAACACCGCCGCGGTTCGCGGCTGAGGCCGACGCGCGCCAAAGCGCTCGTCCCGTTTCCCTCCCCTGCTCCGTCCCCGTTCGTTTCCGCGCCGCCATCGCGGCGCGCTTTCCCGCGGCTCGTCCGCACCTTCTGGAGAACCACCATGTCGCACAACACCCACGCTCGTCGCAACAACGCCGCCCGCACCCTCGGCCTGCTCGGCGTCGCCCTCGGCGGCGGCCTGCTGCTGGCCGGCCAGGCCTTCGCTTCGCAGCCGCTGGCCCAGGGCTATCTCGTCTCCGCCGGCCATGCCGCCAAGGCCGCCGAAGGCAAATGCGGCGAGGGCAAGTGCGGCGAAGAGAGCTTCGCCAAGACCGATGCCAACCACGACGGCAAGGTCTCGCGCGAGGAGTTCGTCGCCCGTGCACCGGATCGCGCCGCCGAGTTCGACACCATCGACAAGAACCGCGACGGCTCCATCTCGCTGCCCGAAGCGCTGGAGTCGGTGAAGGCCGCGCGCAAGGCCGCCGGCAAGTCCGTCGGCGAAGGCAAGTGCGGCGAGGGCAAGTGCGGCGGCAAGCGCTGAGCCGCGACCGACCACAGCGCACCGCCTGATCCACAGCCCCTTCCCTCCCCCACGGGAAGGGGCTTCTTGCCCGCCACTGCCACGCACGCGAGAGTTCCCATGACCGCAACCCCCGTCCCGATCCGCGCCGGCCTCGGCCTGCGCCGCGCGCTGCTCCCGCAGCTCGCGGCGATGGACGACGGCGCCGTCGACTTCCTCGAATGCGCGCCCGACAACTGGATCGGCGTCGGCGGCCGCGCCGGCGCGGCGTTGGCGCAGCTGGCCGCGCGCTTTCCGCTGACTTGCCATGGCCTGTCGCTGTCGCTGGGCGGCAGCGCGCCGCTGGACGTCGACCTGCTGCGCCGCACCCGCGACTTCCTCGATCGCCACAACATCGCGCTGTATAGCGAACACCTGAGCTATTGCAGCGACGACGGCCATCTCTACGACCTGCTGCCGATTCCGTTCACCGACGAAGCCGTGGGCCACGTCGCCGCGCGCATCCGCCAGGCCCAGGACGCGCTGGGCCGGCGCATCGCGGTGGAGAACGTGTCCTACTACGCCGCGCCGCACCAGGCGCTGGCCGAGATCGATTTCATCCTGGCGGTGCTGGCCGAAGCCGATTGCGACCTGCTGCTGGACGTCAACAACTTGCAGGTCAACGCCCACAACCACGGCTACGACGCGCGCGCCTTCCTGGCGCGACTGCCGGCCGCGCGCATCGCCTCGCTGCATGTCGCCGGCCATTACGACGACGCCAGCGGATTGAAGATCGACACCCACGGCGCGCCGGTGCGCGACGAAGCGTGGCAGCTGCTGGCCGAGGCTTACGCGCGGTTCGGCGTGCGCCCGACCTTGCTGGAACGCGACTTCGGCTTTCCACCGCTGAGCGAACTGCTGGCCGAGGTCGAACGTATCCGCGCGCTGCAAGCCGCCGCCGAAAGCGCGCCAGAGCGTGCGGAGGCAGCCCATGTCTGAGCGCCTGCGCCACCAGCAGTTCGCCTTGACCCGGCACCTGCGCGATCCGGAGCGCCACGCGCCGCCGCCGGGCATCGAGGAGCGGCGTCTGCGGATCTATCGCGAGCTGTTGATCGGCTCGATCGACGGCCTGCTCGCCGGCGGTTTCCCGGTGCTGCGCGCGACGCTGGGCGACGAGGCGTGGCGCGCTTTGGTGCGGCGCTTCTTCGCCGCGCACCGCTGCGCCACACCGCTGTTCCCGCAGGTCGGCGGCGAGTTCGTCGAGTTCCTGCATGCTGACGCCAGCGCGGTGCCCGGCGCGCCGTGGCTGGCCGAGCTGGCGCATTACGAGTGGGCCGAGGCCGCGCTGCTGGCCTGCGACGACGCCGCGCCCGCGCACCACGCCGACGGCGATCTGCTCGAAGGCGTGCCGCTGCTGGCGCCGTGGGCGTGGCCGCTGGCCTATCGCTGGCCGGTGCACGAGATCGGCCCCGAGGTCCGGCCTCTCAGCGCGCCGGAGCCCCCGACCCTGCTGCTGGTGCACCGCGACCGCGACGGCGATGTGCGCTTCGCGCAACTGGCGCCGCTGTCGTATCGCCTGCTCGATTCGCTGCGCACGCACCACCGCAGCGGCGCCGACCACCTGCGCGCGCTCGCCGCCGAAGCCGGCGCGCCCGCCGAGGCCTTGTTCGCCGAAGGCCGCGCCGCGCTGGAGGCGTGGCGCGCGCAGGGCGTCGTGCTCGGCATCGCTGCCGACGATTCCGACCTCTCCCCACCCTGCGCCGCCAGGAGCTGCCAATGAACCCTCCCCGCCCGTACTTCAGCGGCTGGCCGCTGTGGAGCCTGATCGCCGTCGCCGTGCTGGCCATGACCGGCCTGAGCATCGCCTCGCAAGCCGATCTGGTCGAAGGCGTGCACAGCGCCGTGCGCGCGACCGCGCGCAGTTCCTTCGCCCTGTTCCTGCTGGCCTTCACCGCTTCTGCCCTGGCCACGTTGCTGCCGGGCCCGACCAGTTCCGCATTGCTGCGCGAGCGGCGCTACATCGGTCTGGGCTTCGCGTTCTCGCACCTGGTCCACGCCGTCGTGATCTACGCCTACGGCCGGCTCGCGCCGGAGTTCTGGCCCGGCCGTACCGGCCTGGCCAACCTGCCCGGCAGCATCGGCTACCTGTTCTTGCTGGCGATGACGATCACTTCGTTCAAGCCGGTCGCGCGGCGCATGAGCGCTAGCGCCTGGAAGCGCCTGCACACCAGCGGCATGTGGGTGCTGGCCGTGGTGTTCGCGCTGTCCTACTTCAAGCGCATACCTATGAACCCGACCTACGCCTTGCCGTTCGCGCTGCTGATCGCGGCGGTGGCGGTGCGGCTGGTCGGCAAGCTCGCGTTGAGCCAGAAACGCCGCCGCGCGGCGACCACCGCGGCGGTCGCGCCGCGCCTGTACTGAATCGTCCCGTCCCAGGAGCCCCGCCATGCCCAAGACCCCCATCGCGATCAAACCGCTGCTGCTGGCGCTGAGCCTGTGCCTGGGCGCCGTGGCCTGCACGCCCGGCGCGCAGGCCGAACCGGTACAGCCGAGCGCGCGCCAGCCGGCGCCGCCGGCACCCGATTTCCAGGGCATCCACCGCTGGATCAACAGCGCACCGCTGCGCATGAGCCAACTGCGCGGCAAGGTGGTGCTGGTCGAGTTCTGGACCTACGCCTGCATCAACTGCCTGCACGTGCAGCCGCACGTCAACCAGTGGCATCGGCGCTACGCCGGGCAAGGCCTGGCCGTGGTCGGCGTGCACACGCCCGAATACGATTACGAGCATCTCAGCGGCAACGTCCAGGCTGCGGTGAAGCGCCTGGGGATCGAGTATCCGGTCGCCCAGGACAACGACTACGCCACCTGGAACGCCTACGGCAACCGCTTCTGGCCGGCGCTGTACCTGATCGACCGCGACGGGCGCATCGTCTACCGGCATTACGGCGAGGGCGATTACGAGCAGACCGAGGCGATGATCCGCGAGTTGCTGGCGCAGCGCTGAGCCGCCCCGGCGCTCCCAAAGCCCCAAAACCCCAAAAGCTCCAAAAGCTCCAAAAGCTCCAAAAGCTCCAAAACCCCGTCATTCGGGCGAAAGCCGGAATCCATTTTGACTTTGCGCCCACGTTACGCGTGTCGGGAAACATCCAACTCAAGATCAAAATGGGTTCCGGCTTTCGCCGGAATGACGGGAAATGGGGGGATGCCGCATTGCACGACTGCGTCCTCGTCCTACAGTGCGTCGTCGTCCGCCATCGCTGCGCCCTGCCCGAGTGCATAATCGCCCGCAATGCTCCATTGGACCGGCCATGAAACCCAGCGACCACATCCTGATCGTCGACGACGACCGCGACATCCGCGAGATGGTCGCCGACTACCTGCGCAAGAACGGCCTGCGCGCCAGCACCGCCGCCGACGGACGCGAGATGCGCGCGGCGCTGGAGGCGCAGGACATCGACCTGATCGTGCTCGACCTGATGCTGCCCGGCGACGACGGCCTGGTGCTGTGCCGCAACCTGCGCGCCGGCCCGCACAAGGCGATCCCGGTACTGATGCTGACCGCGCGCGACGACGCCACCGACCGCATCGTCGGCCTGGAGATGGGCGCCGACGACTATCTGGCCAAACCGTTCTCGCCGCGCGAACTGCTGGCGCGCATCAACGCGGTGATCCGGCGCACGCGCATGCTGCCGCCGAACCTGCGGGTCAGCGAAGCCGTGCGCTTGATCGCGTTCGGCCGCTGGCGCCTGGACACCACCGCGCGCCACCTGCTCGATGCCGAAGGCACCGCGATCGCGCTCAGCGGCGGCGAGTTCCGCCTGCTGCGGGTGTTTCTCGACCATCCCCAGCGCGTGCTCAGCCGCGACCAGTTGCTCAACCTCACCCAGGGCCGCGACGCCGAGCATTTCGACCGCTCCATCGACCTGCTGGTCAGCCGCCTGCGCCAGCGCCTGCAGGACGACGCGCGCGATCAGTCCTACATCAAGACCGTGCGCAGCGAGGGCTATGTGTTCTCGCAAGCGGTCACCCTGGTCGGCGAAGGCTCATGAGCGCCGCCGGCGCCGATCCCGGCGACGCCGCGCCGCGGCGCGCGCGCGGCTGGCTGCCGCGCAGCATGGCCTCGCGGCTGTACCTGATCCTGTTCGCCGGCCTGGCGCTGGCGCACACGCTGTCGTTTTCGCTGCTGTTCTACGAGCGCTACGTCACCGCGACCTCGATGATGCTCGGCAACCTCGAGCTGGACGTGCGCACCACGGTGGCGATGCTCGACCGCTTGCCCGCGGACGAGCGCGCGCAGTGGCTGCCGCAGTTCAAGCGCCGCACCTACCACTACCTGCTCAGCGCCGGCGAGCCCGGAACGCCGCAGCTCAGCGAACGCGCGCAGGATATTTCCCAGATGGTCGGCGGCGTGCTGGGTTCGCGCTACCCGATCCGCACCGAAACCGTCGAGCGGCGCCCGGAGCGCTTCCAGATCCATCTCACCCTCAGCGACGGCCGGCCGCTGACCATCGAGGTGATGCCCTCGACCATGCCGATCGCGCAATGGCTGCCTTATGTGCTGGCCGCGCAGCTGGCGCTGCTGGTGCTGTGCGCGTGGCTGGCGGTGCGGCTGGCGACGCGGCCGCTGGAGCAACTGGCGCAGGCCGCGCAGGCGCTGAGCCCGGCCAGCGGCGGCAAGCGCCTGGGCGAAACCGGGCCGACCGAAGTCGCCCAGGCCGCGGCCGCGTTCAACGCCATGCAGGACCGCATCGCCGCTTATCTGCGCGAGCGCCTGCAGATCCTCGCCTCGATTTCGCACGACCTGCAGACCCCGATCACGCGCATGCGCCTGCGCACCGAGGCGATGGACGAATCGCCCGAACGCACGCGCCTGCTCGACGATCTGGAGCAGATCCAGCACCTGGTGCGCGAAGGCGTGGACTACGCCCGCAGCGCCCACGGCACCGCGGAACCTGCGATCCGGCTCGACCTCGATGCCTTCCTCGACAGCGTGGTCTGCGATTACCAGGACACCGGCAAGGCGGTGACCCTGTCCGGTCGCGCCGGCGCGCCGCTGGTCGCGCGCGTGCACGCGCTGCGGCGGGTGGCCTGCAATCTGATCGACAACGCGGTGAAGTACGCCGACGCGGCCGAGGTCGAAGTCGCGCGCTGCGACGACGACGGTTTCCGCATCGACGTGCTCGACCGCGGCCCCGGCATTCCGGCCGAGGAACTCGACGCGGTGATGCAGCCGTTCTACCGCCTGGAAGCCTCGCGCAACCGCGACACCGGCGGCACCGGGCTGGGCCTGGCCATCGCCCAGCAACTGGCGTCGTCGCTGGGCGGACGGCTGAGCCTGTCGCAGCGCGAAGGCGGCGGCCTGCGCGCGTCGCTGTGGTTGCCGGCGCAGGGACGCGACTGAGCCACGCTCACTCGACGCCCGGGTCGCCGCCCAGATACAGGCGCAACGGCTCCGGCGCCAGCGCGGCGAGAAAATCCGCCGCATCGAACACATCGCCCGCGGCGCGCACGCCGACGCCGCGGCAACGGCCGTCGAGCACCCGCTCCATCGCCTCCACCAGCAGCGGCGCGGTCACCGCATAGATGTCGCGGCCGGCCGCGCCCAACCGCCGCACCTGCCCGCCGCGCCGCACCGAAGCCTCGATCGCGAACACCTGCGCCGACCGCCCGCTGGCATCGGCGGCGACCGGCGCCGGCGTCTGCGGATCGCGCACATCGCGCAGCGAGCCCCGATCCAGATAAGCCATCGCGCTGCCGATGTTCAGATGGCGCGACAACAGCGCGATTTCGCTCATCGGCACGGCGGCCACCGCCTGCGCGCCGAACGGCGGCGGGAACGTCCAATCGCGCTGCGGCGGCGGGCTCGGCAGTTCCGCCAACGCGCCGCGCTCGATCACCAGCCGCTTGGCCGTGTTGCGCTCGCCGGTGATGCGCGTGCCCGCGGTCGGATGCCACCCGTCCAGCGCCACCGCGACTTCGACCGCATCGGCGCGATCCCAATCGCCCATCGCCGCGGTCGCGAGCAGATCGCCGAGGCCGCCGTAGAACGCCATCGCCGGAACCACCGCGATGCCGGCCGCGCGCGCCGCAGCGTCGTAGCGCTCGAACGCCGCCAACACCGGCTGCTGCTCAGCGGCGGTGTCGAGATAAGGGATACGAGCGCGCAAGGCCGCTTCGATCAACGGCGCGGCGGTGTCGGAAAACGGCCCGGCGCAGTTCAGCACCGCGGCGCAACCGGCCAGGGCGGCATCGAGCGAGGCCGGATCGTCGATCCGGGCCACGCAGGTTTCGCTGTCCGGCCACGCGGCCGCCGCCTGCGTCAGCTTGACGGGATCGCGCCCGCACAGGCGCGGCCGCCAGCCGCGCTCGCGCAAGCGCGCGACGACGAAGCGGCCGGTGTGGCCGTAGGCGCCGAAGACGGCGATGGTACTGAGCATGGTTGCGGCCATAAAGGCTCTCTTCGCTAGCAGTGGGTTGAAGCGCATTGAAAGCGATCCACCGCATCCGCGCTGTCAGAATCTTTAGTCTCCATTGCTGGGTATCACGCTGCCTCGGACAGGGCTTGTGGAACTTCGCGCGCGCCCACCGAGTTTCGTCGTTGCGTGCGATGCAAGTGCAGGAACGAGACCGAACGCCCGCCCCGCACTGACGGTGCCTGGCCGGTCTGAATGCAATCGTTCGTTGTCCTCAGATCGCCGCGATGTTTTGCGCGACCGTACGTCGGTTGGAGGGTTGTCGGCTACTCGACGCAAGCGCAGTATCTTTTCATGCAGGGGACATGGACATGGACGCCCTACCGGCTTATCCGCACCGGCAGCCGCCTCCCGATCAGCGACCACATACAGGCTCGTCGCCCTCGCTTCGTCCGCTCGTCCGACTGTCCGAAGGCGCGGTCCCGCTCTGGCCGCACGTCCGCATGTCGTTCGCCAAGACCGAGGGGGAAGGCAAATGCTTCGATGGACACTAGGATTTATCGCCTTGTTGGGCGCTACACACGCGGCCGCGCAACCCGCTGCGATCGTCTGGTGGGTGGAGAATCCTTATCCGCTGATCGATGATCCCGCCCTGGTCACCAGTCTGCTGCCCGGGCCGGCCGAATCGCCGAGCAATTGGTACTCGCGCCTGGCTCGAAACGGCCCGTTTCCCTGGCCCGGCGAAACGGGCACTCAGTGGGACGAAGCGCGAGAACAGTTTCGACCCGGCTTCGCATCTCGTCCCAAGAGCCACCGCGTCCTCGCACGGCTGATCGCACCCGGCATCGAGGGACAGTGCCATTGGACCGCCGGAGACTCCCGAGCCGACGCGCCGTGCTCCGACGAGGCGGCGTTGGAGATTCCCTATCCCGACGGCGCCGTGATCGAAGTCGCGTTGCCCGATGGATCCCTCTTGCGCTCCGGTTCGCCCGCGCGCGTTGAGGACCTGCTCGTGCTGGGCCTGGGCGATTCGTATGCCTCCGGCGAAGGCAATCCAGACCAACCGGCGCGCTACCTCAGGCCCGAAGGCGACGACTGGCGCCGGCTTACCGATGCCAAGGCCCGTTGGATACAAACTGGACGGGCGTTGGCTTCGCCGGCGCAATGGCTCGATTACCGCTGCCACCGCTCTCTGTATAGCTATCAAAATGTCTCCGCGCTGTGGTTGGCTGCGCAAAGCAACCATCGGGTCGTGCGCTTCGTGCCTCTGGCATGCAGTGGCGCCGTGACCGGCGATTTCTATCTGAGCGGGCAACGCGAACTGGCTGAAACCCGCTCCGGCCAACGCGCCAAGCGGCTCAAGTCCTCGCAGATCGAAGCCGCACGCGCGGCGCTCTCCAACGACGGCGGCTATCGCGCTCCGGAAATCGTGATGGTGTCACTAGGCGGAAACGATGCGCTTTTCAGCAAGGCGATCATGCAGATGCTTATGCCAGCTAAAGGGCGGTCGTGGCTGGGCTCCCTCGGCCAATGGCGGCTGCGTGGGATGCTCGGCATCTCTCAAGGCAGCGCCAGAGGCAGCGCGGTGATCCAAACAAATCTTCAGCGCAATTTCGCCCAGAGCTTTTCCAGGTTGTCCGAACGCCTTGCGCTGGGACCGCAAACCCAAGTGCTGTGGACGAGCTACGCCGACCCGCTCGAGCGCGAAGACGGTAGCGCCTGCGCGCAAGGCGTTCAGGCACAATGCGCGCCAGAGTATGCGTCCGGCAAAGATGGCTATTGCCGGAACTCGGCGTTTCAGGTGCTTAAGCTGCTCGACGGACCGTTCAACTTCATGGCCCAGCCTGGCATTGTCCCGGCCGAGCAGGAGCAGGCGCGCAACGACATCATTCGTCCGATCCAACGGCGGGTACGTGAATCGGCCGAAGAAGTCGGGCGGACTTGGTCGACCGCCGGAGGTCCGGAGATGAGGCTCATCGATGCACCCGAACGCCTCGGCCAGCGCCACGGCATCTGTGCGGTCCAACCCGAGAACAGCGCCCATTCCGAACAGGAACTGCAGTGGCCGCTACCGCGCCCAGAAGGCGGCTGGGACGGCGTCGATCCTGCGGATTTTCAGCCTTACGCGGTCCGCAATCGTTGGTTCCGCTCTTCCAACGACACGGCCCTGATCCTCAATCGCAACCGTTTCGGGTTGACCGGCTGGAACGCGATGGTCCGCGGCAGCTTCCATCCCACCGCGGAGTACCACGCAAATCTGGCCGATGCCGTGGTTTGCGGCTTGCGTGAGCAGTGGCGCGGGCAGCCCGAGTTCTGCCGACTACTTCGTGTCGCCACTGCGCAAGCGCCATGACTGCACCTTGCTCGCTAGGCGAGCGAGAATATCGGCCGCAACCAATCCCGCAACCCTAGACGGCTCACAGAGCCGATGAGGTCCGGCCATCACCAACCGCTCCAGGCAACGATCCTCCATGACAACCAACCCACTAGACATATTGCGCCCGACGGAACTGCGCTTGGTGATGGACCTGGTACGCGACGCGGGAGTGGACGTCAGCGATTGGGCCAACTACGACGGACGGCATCCCGCCGCTAACCCCAAATACTGCTATGAATGGGTCTTTGTCGCTCCCGACAGAATCGTCGTGTGCTTGTGGTTCGCGAACATCGAGATCGATGCGCAAGCGCGTTGGATCCAGAAGCTAAACCTGTGGCAGATTGCGAAGAATCACGAGTATCCGAACACGCGCTCGGTGATCGCCCGGCGCGCCCGATCGCTGGACGAAGGCCTTCAAAAGGCGTTTCGCGAGAAATTGTCCGTACGCGCCATCATCGTAGATGGCCAGCAGGCCGACCTCGCCGCCCGCAACGACCAATCGTCCAAGGTGGAACGTCGCCTCCTCGATCCCGAGCCTTGGCACGTGGTGTCCTACGATTGGACGAACGGGGATTGCGTGCTGCAACGCGGACTCGCCGCACCCAAGTACATCGACCAGTTCGACGCCGTTTCCGCATCGCTTCAGCGCGAGTTGCGCCTGTCGAAGGTCTACGACCGCAGCTCCGCAGTGCGAAGACAGGTGCTCGACCGAGCCTCGGGGCGCTGCGAATACTGCGGCGCGCCAGGGTTCGAAACGATGGCGGGCAGCATCTATCTCGAGACCCATCACGTGATCGCGTTGTGCGAAGGCGGTATCGACGCCCCCAGCAATGTGGCTGCCCTTTGCCCGGACCATCACCGCCAAGCCCATTACGGTTTGAAGAGAGACGCTATACAAGCCGAGCTGTCCGCCCAGCTCGCGGGCTCAACCGTGTAGGCGATAGCCGTCTTGCGGCGAACTGGCGGTAGATTACGGAAGCGAGCGCGAACCGTGGGTTACGAACATTCTCTCCGGCCGTTTAAGGCAGCCTTCCGCTTCCCCGCGGTCAGCCCCGGATTGTCACCGGGCGCGAGCTAATCGGGCCACCGTTCGGCTGCCGGTGTCCTAGGCTCGGTGCGAGGGGTTGCAGACTTCAGGATCAGCTTTAGATTGTTGCTTGGGGTCGATGCCTGGGTCTGTAGCTGCTACTGCCGCTCGCAGCCGTTGCTAGATACAACGCGCTGCCGCTTCAGAGATAGTAAGGCCGCCGCCGGATCTATCAAACGCCTCCGCATGTCGGGGGCGTTGTTTATGAAGAACCGCATTGCGTCGACGAAAAGCGTTTGGCTGATTCAATTCAATCTTAGCCTCGCATCTTCCACTGCGTTTGTGATTTTCCCTTGCACATGGGCACACGACCGCACCTCGCTCTTCAAAGCTGAGACTACGCAACCCACGGCGTGTTCTCTGCCTTAAGGGAATGGCGTTATGCTTAGTTCCAGCAACCATTTCCAGGCATTGGCTATGGGTATCAATAGCAACGGGAGCTCTCGTTTTCTCCTCTGCGTTACGAATGTCGCGCTTCTAGCCATGACCACAGGGCTGTTGGCATGCGCACAAGCGCCATCCGATGATCGAACCGCACTGGAGAACCCCATGCAAGGATCCCCCTCACCTCAGGATGCCCGGGCCGAACAGGATAGGGCCGCCGCTGCAGTCGACGAAGCCGCTAGGGCTGCTTCAACTGATAAACAAGGCCAAGCGCCGTCTACAGAACAACCGGCACCGCCTCAAGCACCTGACCTTACTCCCGCAACACTAGAGGCCGGTATCGTGCGCCTGGCTGGCGAGCTTCGGGAAGTGAAGCAAACGCAGCCTCTGTTCGTTGGTCAAACCTTGGGCATTGCACTTGCCTCTTATGATGATGGCAAGCGAGCCGGCGCCCGCGGCGCGCTCGGTTCGGGCACCTATACCGTTGAGATAGAGACCCTGTATCCGACCGCTCCGGGGCAACATGTATCCATTCGTATCGATCAATCCGAAAGCCAGCCCTGCGCACTGAACTTCGATCGCCTCGCCCAGCATTTGGAAGCAGCGGGCTACAAGGGCAAACGAGCCCCCCAGGGGCTGGATCCGAGCATGAGTTTCTCAAGGGACTTGGGCCCCTTAAAAGGGTTCGTGCAGTTGGACCTCGATAGATACACCTCGGCATGCATCTGGCAGATCAACTTTGATTTGGAAGCCAAGCAAGATGGCCGACCCGAGGATTGAGAGGGTTATCGGGCAATCCGATCTTCCAACATCGGCTCTTGCCGATGTGCGGGCTGCGGTCGACAGCTCCCCCTATTTACAGAGCGTCATGCTCAAGGCGATCGAAGATCAACGGCTCAGAGGTTTTTCGCTGTCCCAAGACCCACATGAGGGTGGTCACTACAGCAGGGAAAAGGCACGATCAGCATCAATCCGGAGTATTTCGCGATCGAGCGAAAAGAAGCGCGGTTTGATGCCCTGACCAGCGTCATCGGACATGAAACCGGTCATGCACTGATGGCAAGGTCTGCTGAGATCACTGAATACCGCTACGCCTATGAAATTGACCAGATGGTCAAGACCGCAACTCGGGATGGTGAGAGCAGCATTGATATCACTCCTTCCGCCAAGCGCGCCATTGAAGATTTCCGGCATAACGAGGCACTTGCCGAACTCGTATCAATGAATTCGGTTGCAAGTCGAGTAGCCAAGTCCAACAACGGCAACTTCGATATGAACGCCTTCCTGAAGCGCGCCGATTCGGGAACCGAGTGCATTGACAAGGGAAAGCTTGACGCCGGCATTCAATTAAATGCCAATGGATTTCAACTGACCGGCGGCAAGATCGATAGCCCTGCGGTCGAACGCGTTGCCGTGTGTCATTTCGACAAAGGCGCCAAGACCCTGGGCCTGAAAGGCACATCTAACTACGACGACAACTATGCGGCTTACGCTCTCGGCGCCGCATCAGATGCATGGAAGGACTACGGCCGCGGAACCACACAAGCGATGCCGCAGATCGAAGTCAACTTGTCTTCCCTAAAGACCGCCAAGCAAAGGGTGGAAGACGCAGGTGTCGATCTGGGCGGAAAAGGGAACGCCTTCGACTTCATAGACCTTTCCAACGGCCAGCGCCGATCGATTGGAATTCAGCAGCTTGGAGATGGTTCTAGCCAGCAACCAGATATCGCGATTACGCAAGAAAAGAAGCCACTGCTGGCTGACAATCCTGCACATTCAGATTTCGAAACCTTCAATCGTATCCACGAGTGGGTGCGTGGCACTGGCCAGTGGGACGACGAAAAGAGCCGCAATGTTGCCGGCGCACTGTTCAAAGAAAAGACCTCGGATCCCATGCTCCAACGTGTAGACATGGTCTGTGGCGGCATGGGGCAGGACGGCGCGGAAAATGTCTTCGCGGTCTATGCGCCATACGGCGACAAGGGGCCGTTCTTCCATGCTCAAGTGGACGGTCGGCAGGCCTGCCAGCAACCCGCTCAGCACAACTTAGAGCAGGCTGAGCGTATCAAGCAGAAGCAAGCGATCGAGCAGCAACAGGAGCAACAGGTTCAGCAGGACAATCCGCGTCAGGGCGGTCCAAGCCTATCGCTCTAGGCCTGGCGTTTGCGAGCTGATCCCCTGAAAGATCAGGGGTTTGTGAAATCTGGCGGAGAGAGTGGCCGCTAATGGAACTCCGCCCGGTTCCGATTAGTTCCGCAAGACGCTGATAGCGAAGGGATTCGAATCCCAACCCATGCGACTGCGTTCCAATATGGTCCGGTAGCAAGTGGTGGGTAGAGTGGTGGGTAGGAATGCGCGGAGAAAAGCGGCTTTCGGCTCGGCAGGTTCAGACCCTGGGCCCCGGGTATCACGCTGATGGCGGCGGCCTGTATCTGCAGGTTACCCCAACAGGAGCGCGGTCGTGGATCTTCCGCTTCCAGCGTTCGCGCCGACGGCGGGAGATGGGCATCGGCCCTGTGGCGGCGGTTAGCCTTCAGGATGCGCGCCAGCGGGCGTACGAAGCGCGCCGGCTCGTGGCGGATGGGAAAGACCCCATCGAGCTTCGTATCCAAGCTCGTGCGTCCACCGGTGCGACCTGGGGGCAGTCCTGCGAGGCCTTGATTGCCAGCCTGAAACCCAGTTGGAAGACGCCAGCGCAGGCTCAGCAATGGGAGCAGTCACTGGCCGATTACGGCCCGGGTAGCGAGACCCCCATCAAATCGATCGATACGGCCGCGGCTCTCGCCTGCCTTCGCCCCTTGTGGTCAAACAAGACGGAGACGGCGACGCGCCTGCGTGGCCGCTGCGAGCGCGTCTGGGACTTTGCGCGCGTCTCGGGCCTGGTCGCCGGGGACAATCCGTTTCGTTGGAAGGGCCATTTGGACAAGCTGTTGGCCAAGCCCAGCAAGGTGGCGAAGAAGCGCAACTTCCCTGCGATGCCCTACCCTGACCTGCCCGCCTTCATGCGCCTGTTGCGCGCGGAGGCCGGGGCTGGCCGGCGAGCACTGGAGTTCACCATCCTCACCGCGGCACGGACGGCCGAGGTGACATCTGCCACATGGGCAGAATTCGATCTGGCATCCAAGGTCTGGAACCGGCCAGCGCAGCACATGAAAGCGGGGAGAGCCCATTCGATCCCACTCTCGGATGCTGCGATCGCCATACTGGCCGCTCTGCCGCGAACCAAGCCGCCCTTCCCCCTGTCCGAAAACACCATGCTCTTCTTGCTGCAGCGGACGCCGCCGCGCGGGCTCGGCCAGCCCTACACAGTGCATGGGATGCGCTCAACTTTCAGCGATTGGGCATACGAGACAACGTCGTTCCCTCGGCATGTCATCGAAATGGCGCTGGCGCACACGATCAAGGAAAAGGCAGAAGCGGCCTACCGCCGGGGGGCGCTGCTGGACAAGCGCCGGGAGTTGATGGAGGCCTGGGCCGCACACTGCGCTGGTTGAGGGGGATCACCGGCCGTGCTTCATGCGCTCCAGCACATACCGCGGCGCCACCGGAGGGTGGCGATCGCCGGTCGGCATCTCGCGCACGATCTGGCGCTCGTACTTGGTCACCCACACAGCGATCCAGCGGACGGCCTCGGCCTCGCGCTCGAAGTTGTGCCAGGACGCGACCTTAATCATCCGCCGGTACATGCCGGTGAACGCCTCCCAGCCCCCGCCCCGCTTGCGCGGCAGCGCGGCCGCGACCCAGCGCTCGCGCCGATACACGATGATGTGGGCCTCGCGGAAATCGGTGTGCGCCGAGTTCGCCCATTCGAAGCGGTCCGGCAAGATGTAGGGCTGACGCAGCGCGGGGTCCATGCCGGGCATCGTAGGCGCGCCCGTCGCCCAGGCTGAGACCGGCGGTCAGGCAGCGCGCATCCCCAGCGCATCCCCAGCATCGGCGGTCCCCTCGCCCATAGCCGGCGGCTGCGGCCATGGTATGTCTGGGAATCCCGGCAGGCGCGGCAGGTCTCGCAGAGCAACCCGGTAGGCTAGCCATGCCTGCCGATCGGCGATGGAGAGTGGCGAATCCGCGAGCTGGGTCCAGTCGCTTGCCCGCAGAAGCGCATCGCGCCGCGCGCGAGCCTCGGTTGCCCGCGTGTCCGGCGCTGGCGCCGGTTCATTGCTGGCAGCCAGCCACGCCTCATACTCGGCCCACCAGCGGTGTCCGCGCGGGATCAGGGTGTCGGTATCGAGCCGCAGCACGGTGTCCGGATCGTCTGTAAGTCGGTACATGGTCATAGCTCCGCGTCTGCAGTCCACTGAGCCAGCATCGTGCCAGCGCCCGTGCCGTTGGCCGTGGCCTGGAATCGGAAGCCTGCAACGTCAGCGTCGATGATGGACATGGTCGTCGTGTCGAAATTGACACCGGCCTTGCTGTTGAGCGCCACTGATGGGTTGGCCCGCATCTGGGTCGCGAAGGCGCGCGCAGCCGCGTATGCGCTGCCGCTGGTGACCTGTCCGGTCCAGTAAGCGCCGGAGGCGAACGACTTGCTCGACTGGTAGTAGCGCGTGGCGAGAAGGACCTCGATTGATGCTGGCCGCCATTCAAAGCCGGTCGCGGCGCCGCCGCGCTCAAGCTGGACGCGCTTGTAGGTAACGCCTGTCGCGGTCAGCGTCAGGGTGACATTTCCGGTGCTGCCGGCTGGGACGACGATCTGCACGCCGCGGCGGCCGCTGCCGGCGGTGATCGTTCCGGTTTGGCCGTCGACGTTGACGGTGATGCTGCCACTGGGATCCTCGACCGAAACGGTGATGACCTCGCTATTGAGCCGCGGCGCTTCGATTACCTGGGCCAGCGGGCCCGACGTGTGGGTGAGCACTCCGCCGCTCAGGCTGACGTTGCAGCCGCCGGTGCCGGCCTTCCAGCGGTCGAAGCCGTAGATTCCCGCCGCCAGCGCGCCGCCAGCGAAAGCGCGCTGGTTGAGCGCGAAGTCGCCGTTCACGAGGTAGTTCTTGAAGCCGTTGCCGATGACCAGCGCCGCCGCCGCTGGCAGCGTTGTCCAGCCCACCCCGTCGACGAACTGCAGCGTCTGACCAGGCAACAGCGTGGCCACCAGTAGGATGCGGATCGTCCCGTTGTCGTTGACCCGCACGGTCGCCGTGACCGAAGTGGTGTCGGCGTTGTAGAGGCTGAGCGCCTTGACTTGGCGCGTGGTGCTCGCCGCTGGCGCCGTAACCCAAGTCACCGCGGTCGTGCTGTTGGTCGTGCCGGTCACCGGCGCCGGCGTACTCAGGGCGCCCGCCGCGAGGTCGACATAGCCGGCATAGAACTGCGGCTGCGCCGTCGCCACGGCGGCGGCCAGCACGACCTGAAGCGACTGGAGGTTGTTCAGAAGGATCATCAGAACCTCAGCGAGACGAGGTACAGGGCCTCGGCGGTGGTGGTGTACTGCGGGTGTGGGTCGGCCGCGGCTACGTGCGCGGCGACGGCCACGCTGCCCTTATCGGTGTTGGTGGCGTTGATCGCGTTGCCGGCGTCGTTGTAGGACAGCGTCACTCCGTCCCCGGTGCCGGCCGCAATGGCCGCGCCAACGGCGTCCTGCGCGCGCTCCGCGGTGAACCAGAGATTCCCGGCACCTTCGGTCAGGTCATCGGTAGTGGCGGCGCTGTAGCCCGAGGCGCGGCCGAAGCTATCGAAGGTGGTCTTTTGCAGCGTGCCGCCACCAGCGTTCGCCACTGGGGCCAGCGCTACCGTGGGGTCGCCGGCGGCGCCGGTGCCGTTGGTGACCGCGACCTGTCCCGCCGTGCCGCTGATCGTGCGCGCCGTGCGCGCGGTGACGCGCCCCCAGTTGTCCACGTCGAAGACGCGGAAGACGCCACCGGCGGTGTTGGGCACCGTGGCCAGGTCGATCGTGGGCAGCCCGGCCGCGGCGTCGCCGTTGGCCACGTTGATGCGGTCTGCCGTGCCGGTGATTGTCGCGTCGCGCGTGCCGGTCACCTGGCCGAGGCTGTTGCGGGTGATCGCCTGCAGCGTGCCGGCGCCGCTGTCGGGAACCGGCGTGATCGAAATGGTAGTGACGCCGTCGGAGCCAACCGTCAGCGTGATCTCGGGCTGCGCGGCGAAGGCATCCGCGATCGGGAACCAGCCCTTGGCGCCGGTGCCGTCGGCGCCGTAGTAGGTCGTCGGCGCCGGGATGTCGACGTCGTTGATCAGGTTGACCAGCACGACGCCCTGCGACAGCGCGCCGCTGGTCTCCACGGACAGGGTTCCGAGGACGTTGGCGTTCGCCGGCAGGCCGCCGCCGCCCGGGTTGTAGGGCGGAAGCCCGGCAAGCGTGCCATCGTCCGAGCCCAGGTACAGCAGCAGGCTGGTGAAGTCGGATAGCGGCACGCCCGCCGCGAGAGCGCGCTCCGCGATCTGCTGCCAGAAGCGATACCAGTCCTTCGTCGGCAGTGGTGTGCCGAACCGGTCGACCTCAAATAGCCGATGTCCTGGCCGCGGAATGCCTAGGTCAGCCATCAAGGCACCGTCTTGAAGCCGATGGCGACGAAGTTGAATGGCACAGGCGACTGGATGCGCGCGCTGGTCTGCCCGAAGGTCGTCGACATCGCCACCGCGTAACCGGTCGTTGTCGACCCCACGACCGCGCAGCCAGGGATGTCGCCTTGGGATGTCGCTGCGGAGGTGGTCGGGATCACGAACACCCGCGGCGGCTCATCAAACGAGAACGGGTCGGTGCCCAGCTTGAAACTGAAGCTGCCCGCCGCCTGGATCTGGCCGCTCGCTGGCATGCTATCGCTGCCGAACAGGATCACCGCCTTCTTCGCTACCGCGCTGGTGCCGAACCGGAAGAGACCTGACGCACCGTCACCGCTCAGCACGATGTCCGGCGCCGGCGGCGTCGGGATGTTGATCTCCTTCCACAGCAGGCCAGCGCCGTTATTCGAAAGGACCTTATTGGCCTGCCCGGTCGGATCGGGGATCAGCAGGGTCGCCAGCCAGAGAAGGATGGAGCCGTTGTTCGACAGCACCGCGCCGGACTCCAGCGGTGTCGGGATCTGCAGGTCGGCGCCGCCGGGGATCTCGACATCGTCCATCTCGGCGACGAACGTGCCATCCTCGTCGTACTGGCGGACCTTGTAGGCGCCCTCCCCCCAGCAGTCGAGCAGCAGCCGGCCGGCCGCGTCGAGCTGGATCGTGCTGCCGTTCGAAACGCTCAGCTCCGGGTTGGCGTAAACCGCCTTCGGGGCGGTCGTGCCGGCTTCGAAGAAGTCGACCCGGCCGCCAGACGCCGGCGCGGTGCCGTTCAGGTTGTAGAAGACGCGCAGCCGGTCGAGGATGCGGAAGCTGGCCATTGCGGGGGCTCCAAAAGCGAAAGCCCCGCACTTGGCGGGGCTCTGGGGGGCTGGGGTAGGATTGGCGCGCCGGCGCCGTGGGGCGCCCTAGCGGGTGCGGGTCATGGATGGTTGGGGAAAGTTTTTTTCAGGAATTGCTATCGCCGCGGCTGTCAGTGGATGCGACAGGCTCGACCCAAATGCGAAGCCGACCTACGGCGAGACCGGTCTGCCCAAAAACTGTCGCGCAATAGTGCAAGCCAACGTCGACTCATATCGAAAAAAGGAGTTTTCCGCCGACGAGGTGATGAACTCGCTCGAAAGGAATTGCGGAGCCAATGGGTACAGCTGGGGGGAATGAGCTATGGACCAATTCGTAACCGAACATCCGTGGATTGCAGGACTGATGCTGAAACCGGTGCTCGGAATCTTGCTGTTGCTGTTCTTCTGGGGAAGCGCGCGCGTTTTGGCGATCGTTCTTTGGTACGCGCTTCCGGCCGGCCGCATCAAAAACCGGCTATTCGTTCGCGTTCGCGCTGACGGCGCCCACGTAGTTGCCCGCCCGGGTCAGCGCAGCCTGGAGAGCGCGCCGATCATTGGGTGGGAGCCTCGTAAGGATTGACTTCGCCTGCTTCGGATTCATCAGAACCTCGGCGAGCTTGCTCTCCAGGCGCTGCTGGCCCGCTTCGCGCAGATACTCGGAGGCAGCGCCGAACAGCGGGATGCGCGATGCAACGCGACCCGTTACTCCCTTCGTGAGTCGCTCATTACCCAGCAATCGCTCAGCGGTCTGCGAGTTCCCGCCGCTGCCGGCGCTGGCTGCGAAAGCGCGGCGCTGCAGATCATCTTGAATGCCCGCGATTGAGGCTTCATCCGCAGGCTGAAGGTATCGATCCGCTTCTGCCTTCTTGAACCCTGTCGCCTTCGCCGCAACGCGATCCATATCTCGCGTCGCCTTCGAAAACTGCGCAGGCGTAAGAACGATGTTTCCAGAGACGGCATCGGGGACCGCCCCGCCTTTTTCCAGCAATTCACGCCCGATCTGCATTCGACCAATCGGTATCGACCCCTTGCGGAAGGCGTCGAGATACTGACCAAACTCCGGCGAAGCCGCGATCATGACGTCGTCGAGTGACTCCTTCACGCCCATCAATTCACGCGAACCAGCCAGCGCCGCTGCCGATTCTCCGCCGTATTTGCCGGCGAGCATGTCGTCTATAGTTTTGCGCACGTTGTACAGAACGCTCAGACGATCTTCGGCAACAGTGCCCTGGCCGCCGGGTGCAGCCCGCTTGAGCAAAGAAGCTACGCGAGCCAATCCTTCCTGCACCGCTGGGCGACCTTCCGCGCCACGGGCTGCGTCTTTTAGGGTCTTCACCGCTGCATTGATGTCGACGCCGGTGACTTGCAGGGCTTGGTCAAGCAGCGGCTTCGCCGCGGCGCTCCGTTGCCTTTTCGCCGATTCGATGGCTGCACGATCTCCAGCAAACTGCTGGATCACGGACACGCGCGCGTCGTTGTTCGCCCGATCCAGGTCGCCCCAAGTTCCCCCCTTACTCCGCAAGAGTCGCTCAAGACGCGCTATACCAGGATCTAGGGTTTCCTCGGCTAGCGTCCGCTGCACGCCGGGGATCGGCGACGGCTGCCCAGACAGGAGCAGCCCGGGATTAGCCGCCTCCTGACGTAGAACTTGAGCGACACGCTGCTCGATATTGGCGACGGTCGGTGCGAGGAGATTTCGCGTCCCTTGGTAGGCCGCAGACGCCGCAGCGCCGATGCCCTTGCCAAGTGTCGCGCCAGCGCCGCCGGCCAAGCCGCCAATCAGTGTGTCGACGCCGCGGCTGTCGTCGCTGGCGACAGGCTGCAGGGCGCCAAGCACGAGGCCCTGGGCAGCAGACCCTTTAATGGTCGCGGGCATCAGCGCGCGCGCAGCCCCCAATAGCAAGCCATTGACGCCGCTTGACGCGGCGCCGGGGCCAGCCGCAGCCACGCGCAGTCCGCTTGCGGGGAGAAGCACCTGGCTTAGCAGGCCCAGCGCATTGCCAGTGAAGCCTCCGCCGGTTCCTCGCAGGCTCTCGTCGTTGCGCTTCTTCTCGTCGATCTCGGCCTGAACGCCCTTACGATAGGACTGTGCGGCGTTGTCCGCACCCTGGATTAGACGTTTGGCCGGTTCGATAGCGCCGACCTGTTCTTGGAGTTCGCGCAGGGCACCGGTGTGCCGCGCCGCGTTGTTGACGAGCAGCTGGCGCGCTGAGTTCTTGAGATCGACGTAGCTGGAACCGAACCCCGCAGCGACGTTGTCGAGAAACGATTCGCCGTCCGCGGGATTGATGTTCGGATTGATACCGGCTGCAGCATAGCGATCGACGCTGGGGCTGGCATGGTCGGTGGACGACACGCCAGCGTGAACGTCGCTGAAGTCGGCAGCAGGCTGCTGGTAGCGCGTCCAAGGGCCTTCTGCCGGCGTGTCAGTCGGCGCTGATACTGCTGCGGCAGCGGCCGCCTGCTGGTACTTCTCCCACGGGCCTGCCATCAGATGCGCTCCCAGGCATTAGGGTCGGCAGGATTGCCGCCCTTGAAGCGGTAGCCACCCTCCACTGCGCCAACAGCCGGTCCCTGGCCGCTGGTACCGCCAGATGAGTTCTGCGACGCGTATTTCAGGTTAAGGCGCCGGATCTGCTTCGCTGCTGCTAGGCGCTGTTCTCGCGGCAGGTTTGGGTTGGCCAGGTCGCCGGCCATCTGCTTGTACATCTCGACATCAGCGTTGGACTGCGGACCCTCCATGCGCGGCTGCTTTGAGGTGAGCTGGCCAGCGATCGTGCGCAACGCAGCCGTCGCCTTTGCTCCCTCAGTCGCGTGGCCTGCGGCGCCGGCAATTTGATCGATCAGCGCCCCGGCGGATCCACCGGTAGCCTGTGGGATCAGGCGCTCGGCCTCATCGAGCAACATCAGCACCTGTTGTGCGTCGCGCGCGCGGGTGCCCCGCTGCGCGGAGACCTCGGCCTGCGTCTTGGCGCCGGCCTTGGCGCCCTCGACCGCGGCCGCCCGATCGGCCTCCAAACCGGTCATACGGGTGTATGCGCCCATTTCGGCGTTTATCTTGGCCTGCTCCTGGGCGGTGGTGGTGAGCGCGGCCTGCTCCTCGGGCGAGCGGCTGACGCCCAGCGCGGGACTGGCGGCAGGCCGAGGCGCCGGCGCGGCGAATTGCTGCGGGCTCACGTTTCGGGTCTGGCCGTCCAACTGCGAGCCCATCCAGGCATCGATTTGCTCGGCGGGGTAGCCGGCCTGCTGCATGAGCGCGGCCATGTTGGCCATGCGCTGCTGCAGTTCCTGCGGAACACCGTCGAGGGCGACGCTGGTATTCCCGCCAGCACGCGCCGGCGCCAGAGCAATGCCAGAGCCGCTGGTAGGCGGCACGGAAGCGGCTCCAGCGCCGCTTCCAAGCGGCACGAAGTCGCCGGCCGCGTCGTCGTAGACCTCCATCACCATTGTCGCGGGGTTCTGCCTTGTCGCGCGCGTGCGGCCGTCAGCGCCAACGATAGTCCCGAACTTGACCGCGCCGGTGACCGCGCGCGGGTCGAGCCCGGCGTTGACGCGCTGCGCCTTCAGCCGGTCCTCGGGGGTGAAGCCCTCGGTCATCGCGTTGAAGGTTCGCATCTCGTTGGTCGGGGCGCCGCTCGCGCCCATCGTCTGCGCCATGATCTGATCGACCACCGGCATGATCGACGATTTGTCCCAGTCCCGCGGGATGTCGGGGAAGCGCATGCGCACGCCGGACGAGTTCGCGAACTGGCGATAGAGATTCGCGGCCGAGGCTTCCTGGCCGGCGCCCATGAGCCGCTTGATGCTGCTGGCGACGTTGTAGACCTGGGTGCCGATGCGGTCGGCGCCCTTTTCGTAGGCCTGGGCGGCCTGCGGGTCGATGGCGTAGGCCTGGGCAGTCGCGCCGGCGTCGCCGCTGAGCACCTGCGGCGCGAGGCCGCGCAGGCGCTGCTGATCGCCCTGCGCGCGCCCCTCCTCGTAGCCCTTGCGGATGTAGTCGTTGAGGCCGAGCAGATTCGTGGCCATCAGTAGCCCCCCAGGTTGAAGCCGGTGCTGTTGCGGCGGCCGAGCCAGTTGCCGACCGCGTTGCCGGCGACACCGACGAGCTGCGACATGGTGTCGCCCTGCTGCTGGTAGGCCGACCCGCGCGCGTTGCCGCTGTTCACCAGCAGATTCCCGACGTTGTTGGCCGCGTTCTGACCGAACGCGCCCAGGCTCTGCGCGGACTGCTGGCCCTGGCCGGCCTGCCCGGCGAGCTTGTTCCAGTAGTTGTTCGCGTACTGGGTGGCCAGGCCCTGGCCCAGCGCGATACGGTCGGCGTCGCCGCCGCCGGACCAAAGCGCGCCGTTGCGCGCCAGGCCGCGGTTGAGGCCCTTGAACCCCTGGTCGACGGCGAACTTGTAGTCGGCCGAGTTATCGAAGCCGCTGGTATCGCCGTTGAGAAATGCGTTCTGTCGCGCGAGCGCGTTGCGGCCAGTTTCCAGCCACGGCATCTGATCCTGGCGATTCTGATCGTACTGCCGTCGCGATTCGGCGATGGCGGCATCGTTCGCGGCCGTCTGCGCGCCCGCGGCCTTCTTACTGGCGCGGTTCTGCGAGTAGGCGCTGATGGCCGCACCGGCCAGTCCCACTGCTGCTGCGGGCATGTTCAGTTCTCCGATTCTTCGAGCCCCGCGAAGATCGCGAAGCGGTCCCAGGCCCAGCGGCCTTTCGCCGGCTGACCCAGTTGGTTGCAGGTGTCGAGGTAGGCGCGATAAGCCGCGACGGCGTCGGCCGCCCCGTGCGTGATCCAGGTGTCGAGCGGCAGCCGGAGGTGGTCGACGTCGACCGCGCCGGCGGCGCGCGGCCAGGACGCCGGCCGCGTGAACTGATGCTGGAAGCCGCCCCACTCGGCCAGGCGCCGCGCGTGCGGAAGATCCGCAGGGACGCGCGTCACGAGCTCGATGGCGTCGCGCGCGCAAAACAGGTAGCGCAGCATCTGCGCCGCCGCCACCCGCACGCCGCGCGACTTCGGCAGGAACAGGGTGTGCAGCTCGTACAGGCCCGGGGCGAGCCGATGCGCGAGCCAGCCACCGGTGTCGAACTCGATCCCGATGCATTCCGGCCACGCCGCCGCAAGCGAGATCGGCCCGTCGCCGGCGCGCGAAACGGACGGGAAGACGCGCGGATGGTTGGCGATCGACTCCAGGAACTCAGGGCCGGTCGCGATCCTCACGAGTCGGCCACCCCGGCCTGCCAGGAGGCTGCGATCACGTCGCGCTTGCCGGGGCTGCTCACGCGGATTTCCCAGACTCGAGTCTCGGCCATACCGAGTTGCGTCACCTCGACGGTCTGCCGGTACTGGCCAGCCGCGCCGATCGACTCGATGGCCGGATACGACCAGTTGTGGCCGCCGTCGTCGCTGTAGCTGATCGCACAGGAATGGTCGGACAGGCCCACAGGGATACGGCCGACGTCGAACACGACCTTGAAGCCGTCGACGATGATCGGATTGCCGTCCGCGTGCGCCACCGGCGTGCGCCGGATCGAGGTCAGCGGCTGCCCATCCTCGGTCATCTCGTCCCAGTCGAGCAGGTAAACCTTGCCGTTCTGCATGTCGCCGCCGTACCAGCGCCGGCGCCAACGCGTCAGCGTGCTCAGGCGCCAACGCGACATGCCGTGCGACTCGCGCCGGTGCCACTCCTGCGACAGCACGTCGTAGCCCCAGGTGTTGCCGTCCGGGAAGGTCAGGTAGAAGACCTTGTGGCCGCGGTCTTCGAACGTGGTCGCGAAGGCGTTGTTCCAGTTCAGCCCGGAGATGGCCTGTTCGATCGCCGCGGTGCTGATGCGCACCGGCGACGTGCCCTGGAGCCGGTAGACGTTGCCGTCGTCGCCAAGCCAGTACGCCGAGTTATCGAGCTGCGCGCGCGCATACGGCGATGCGCATCCGATGTTCTGCGAAAGGTTCGAAACGCGCTGGAACGTGCCGGTGGTCGCGCCGGTGTTCTGGAAGAACTCCAGCGTGCGCTCGCCCCACACGGCAACCAGGTCGCCCAGCGCCATCAGCGAGACGATCTTGTCCGGCGCGGCCTCGGCGTCCGCGCGGTCCAGGCTGTTGTACTGAGTCGCCTGGGTCAGGTCGCTTGTGAACCAGAACCGGCCGAACGGGTCGACGCCGAGGATGTAACCGTCGATGAAGTCGACGATGTAGGAGCCCGGGAAAGCCTCGTCGGTGATCTGGACCAGCGTGCTGGTCGTGGTGTTGAAGACGTAGCCGGATTGACCGTTGACGAGCACGATTTCGTTGCCGTTCTCGATCTGGTTGTGCGCGATCGAGACGCGGTTGACGCCCGGAATGCTGCCCAGCGAAGTCGAGGTGCCGTCCGGGTTGATGCGGTAAAGAGTCGTACCGGCGACGACCAGGAACAGGCCCTCGGCGTCATGAGAGCCGCGCACCGGCTTGTTCTGCGTGGTGGCGAACTGCCGGAAGCCAGGCGCGCTGCGCATGATCGCGTCGGAGCGCGCGCCGGGCCGCTCGGCCTGCAGCGGCAGCCAGTTGACCGCGTCCTGGCAGGTCCACGGCTTGGTGTCGTCGGAATAGGCGCCGCCGACGATCTGGAGCGGTCGCCACTTCATCCGGTGAAGCCCTCGCGCCAGTCGCCGCGGCCGTAGCGCTGGCCTTCGCCGGACGGCAGGTCTTCGTAGCTGACGCGAACGAACACGTTGGCCAGCACCTGCGCGTGCAGCGTGGCGAGCGTGTCGCGCGCCAGCCCCACCAGGTCGGGCTGCAGCGGGACGCCGAAGCGCTGGCGCAGCCGAAGTGCGAGGTTGTAGCCGATGGCGCCCTCAGCCTCCGGCGGCGCTGGCAGTTCGTCGGTGGGCTCTACGACCGCGGACCAGCCGACCGAGACGCCCTCGACTTCCCACGCCGCCATCATCAGGTTCAGCGCGCGAATCGCGTCGCGCGCGTTCTCGGGCTTTACCGGCTGCCGCGGATCCTGCACGCGCAGGTGCGACAGCGCGTCGCGGATGATGTCGGCGACGGCGGTCATTTACTTGGCCTTGGTCTTGGCGGCCTTCGGCGGACGGCCGCGCTTGGGCGCCTCGGGCTTACTGGCGGTCACCGGCGCCGTAGCGGCGTCGGCCGGCGCGTCGAGCGGGGTATCGCCCTTGGCCGTCTCGCCGGACTTCGGCGAATCGGCCGGCGGCGTCGGCGGCGCCGCCGGCTTCGATTCTTTCGCCTTCGGCTGATCGCCCAGGCGCTGATAGCCGTCCTTCCGGCGCGCAGCCTCCTCGGCCTCGTCGTTCACGATCACCGGATCGGCCGCGGCGTCGCCGGCCGGATACAGCATGCGGGGGTAGCTCTGCTTCATGGTCTGGACTCCTGGGCCCCAAAAGAACGAGGCGCCCGAAGGCGCCTCGAATCGCCACTGACGCGGCGGCTTTACTGGGTGACGCGCGCGGCGTGATCGGTGCGCACGCCGCTTTCGCCGTAGAGCACATCGATACGGGTGTGCTCCTTGTCCTGGTAGCCGTCGCCGAAGGTCATCACGCGGACGCTGATGCCGTTGATCGTGGCGGTGTAGCCCTCGCACGACGCCAGAACCGGCAGCGGCGCGAAGGCGACCGCGAACGCATCCTTGTGGAACGCGAGGTTCTGGGCCTTCGACTGGCTGGCGGTGCCGAAGATGGTCACCGCGGCGCCGTCTGCGGGGAGAGCCGTCACGTTGCCGCGCTGGCTGGTGGTGTTCTGCACGATCGCCGGCGAGATGGCGATGTTGCCCGCGCCGCCGGCGAAGTCGGCCGTGACGACGAACGCTCGCGGCCGGCCGATGTCCTCGCCGGTGAGCGGGTTCACCGCGTTCACGCCGGCGATGGTGATCACCGAGCCCTTGGTGACCGCGCCGGTACCGGTGTCGACCGCCAGCAGCGCACCAGTCTGGGCGGCACCGTTGGTGACGTAGCCCGTGCCGGCGCCGTTGGTGTGAACCGGGATCGACTGCTGCGTGTAGAACTGCAGGTTCGCGAACATGCCGACCGCGTTCTTGTCGAACTCGGCCTCCAGCTCCTGCTTGCTGTGGAACAACGTCGCGTTGGCCTCGGCCAGCGCGTCGTTGGCATCGGAGGTGAAGTGGATGCTGCGGTTGTCGGTCGGCGCCAGGAAGCGGTCGAGGGTGGAGCTGGCGTTGCGATAGGTCGTGCGCGTGGCCGGGATGGTGCCCCAGGTTCCGACGACGTTCGGGGTCTGGTTCTTCATCCGGGTGAGCAGGTCCGCGTTGACCACGGCGCCCAGCGAGTTCATCGCCGGCCGCAGGAAGCGCTCGCGGAAGTCCGAGAGATCCAGGGTCTTTTCCTTCGCGCCGAAGGTCAGCGCGACATGCTTCTGGGTGTCCAGGGTCAGCGCGACCTCGGTTTCCTGGGCGAGCGGCGCGCTGCCGCCGTTGGCGAACACGGAGCCGTCGAACACGACCGGAACCGGGGGGACCTTGATACGGACCGTATCGCCCTTCTTGTAGCCGTTGACCTCTTCGCCGAACTCGACCTTGCGGTCGGTGTTGACGTTCTTCACGACGGGGTTTTCTTGGACCAGCATGAGCGCAGCTTCGCGCGCGATCATCTGGTGGGTGAGAGCCTGTCCCATGGTGGGTTTCCTCTGATTCGGTAGTCGGGAGCCCTTAGCGCTTCCGGCGGCGCTCGAGTTCGCGCTTCGCCCACTGGTCGTCGGTCAGCTTTTCCGAAGGGGTATCCGTCGGAGAGCGGCCGCCGAGCGTGGGCGCCGGGGGCGGGGCGTTGGTGAGTTGCTTGGCGGGCGCCGCGGCAGCGACCGGCGGCGTCTGGGGCGCGCTGGGCTGCGCGGGCGCGGCCGCCGCGGCGGCGTTCTGGGGCTGCTGCGGCGCGGCAGCGTTGGCGCCGGTCAGGCGCTTGGCGAGGCGGTCGACAGCGGCGGCCGCGAGGTGCGGCGGTAGGCTGGCGATGGACCAGGCCTCGTCATCGTTCTTGCCGAGGAAATAGGCGATCTCCGGACCCTTCTCGTGGGTCTTGATCGCGAGCTGCAACTGCTCCGACAGCTCGTAGGGGATGCTGTAGACGACCTCGTCGTAGTCGGGATGCTGCTCGGCGAACTCGTTCGCCCGCGCCTGATAGGCGGATTCGGTCTTGACGGCCGATTCGTTGGCCTGGCGCTGCTGCTGCTCGCTCTGGCTCGACGCGAGCGCTTCACGGACGCCGTGCTGCACCTGCTCCTTCAGCCACCGCTCGTGGTCGAAGTCGCATTCCTCCAGCGTCGGCGGCGCCTTGGCCGGCTGCTGCTGGGATCCCTGCGCAGGGCGCTGGGTCGGCTGCTGCTGGCCGCCACCGGCGAGCTGGCGGCGGTACTCGGCGTTTTCCTGCTGCAGGCGCTCGATGTAGCTGCGCGTGCGGTTCTTGTGTTCCTTCGCGGCTGCCTCGCTCTTTGCGGCTTCCGCTTCGGTGGCCTGCTGCTGCGCCTCGGTCGCGGCCGCGGCCTGCTGGGCTGCCTCCGCGTCGTTGCGCGGCGCGCGTGCCGGCGCGGCTGGCTGCTGGGTGGGCTGCTGGGGCTGCGCGGCCAATGCTTCGCCGCCACCGCTCTGCGCGGTGCTGGTGTTGTCGCTCATTGCGTCCTCGGGGGATCGGCCGAACCGGGCCGTAGCGGACGGGCTCAGCCCGTGAATTCGGGGGCCCCAGATGCGGCGAAGCCCGCTTGCGCGGGCTCCGGTTCGTCCAGGGTGAATGCTTGGTCGGGTGGTAGGCCCATGGCCTGGCCGATCCGGCCGGCGCGGGTCAGCCCCACGATCTGGCTGGCTGCGACCTCAGACATGGTCTTCGCGTAGTCGGCCTCGGCCAGCGGCTGCACGGTCGGGGTCTCGGCCTCGGTTTTGGCGGCGTTGGCGTTCGACTGCCGCGCGGCGGCGCGCGCCTTGTCGGCGTCGGCGATCATCTTGTCGACAGTGGCCTGCAGTCGCGGATCCGGCGGTGGCGCCGGGGGCGGCTCCTCGCCCTCACGCGGCGGCATGATGCCCTGCTCCACCAGCGTCTTGCGCAGTGCGTTCTCGACCTCATCGCTGCCCGGCAGGTCCAGGTTCTTGATGACCTGGTAAGCGACCAGTGGCGCGATCGCGGGGAAGCTGCTGCCGAGCTGGCCAGCGAGCTGGGTGAAGGCCTCGACGGCCTCCATGCGCTGCGTGGCGTAGCTCGGGCCGACCGTCACCGCGACGTCGTACTTGCCCTTGCTGATGTCGTTCAGCGTGATCTGCTGGCCGGACTCAGGGTCTTCGACGGTCTGATACAGCTGCCGCCACTTCTCGCCGCCGTCGTCGCCGAGCACGCGCACCACGCGCGGGGTGTCGTAGACCCGCGGGATCATGTCGACCAAGATCTGGTACTCGTAGCGGATCGAGCGCACGAGGTTGTCGATGTAGTTGAAGGTAGCGGTCGCACCCTGCTGCTTGCGCGAGTTTATCGCAATGCCGCTGGTCTCGTTGGATCGCGCACCGAGGCTGGCATCGTACTGCCCCGTCGCCGCCTTCATGTCGTCGTTGTCCATGCCGGCCAGTTGGATCAACGCGGCAGGCACCTCGGCCTGACGCGTGCGCTGGGGCGCAGGCAGCCCATCGACGTTCTTGTAGAGCAGATAGGGTCGGTCCTCAGCGTTGGCGGCATTCCACATCGACTCCAGGCCAGCGATCTGCTCAGGCGTGGCGATGAAGGGAGCCTTCGGGGCCTTGGCGACTGCTTCGACGGCCGCGGTCCGGTGCACGTTGTGCAGGCGCTGACCGTCCTTCGCATAGCGGACCATGCCGCTGAAGTAGTCGTCCCCATCGATGTTCTGGATGTTGCCCCAGCACACGATGATCGGGATGAACTTCGATGGGAACTCGTAGGGCTCCGACAGCCATTCGTGGCCATTGGTCAGCCGCATGTAGACCTTGTGCGAATTCACCACGCGGCGGCGCATGATCTGGATGCCCAGGCGCCCCGCGGTGGCGTCGTCGAGCTTGGCGTCATCGGAAAACACGACCTCCAACTGGCCGGTCGGGCCCTTGATCGCCAACAGCTCGCGCTTCATCGGCTTCTTGTACCAGTACTCGGCGCGCTGGATGAGGTCGCGGTCGCGCCAATCGGCGCAGGCCGCGTCCTGGTCGAAGTCCGACACGCTGGCGCCTGGGTGTTCGCGCTCGAACTGCGCCTTGGCGATCCGGTCAAGCACGAAGCACCATTCGGCGTCGCGGCGATCGATCTTGTTTGCCGCCGGCTGGAAGAACACAGAAAACGGGTTGCAGATCGGCTCGATGATGATGTCGAGGTCGAAGTCGTCGTCGTTGGCGTAGTCGGTGCAGATGCGCCAAGCGCCGAAACCACCCTGAACCGCCGGTTCGAAAGCGATGTCATGCGCGGTGTCGGCGTCGCTGGTCGCCTCGATGTTGCGGCAAATGCCCTGCATTAACTCGGCCAGGCCGCGGTCCGATTCCTCGACACCGCGCACCTTGCCCTGCGGCCGCGTCTGTCGCATCTCGTTGATCACCTGCTGCGTGTGCATCCGCAGCTTGGGGAACTCGTAGGTCGGCCGGTTGCCGCGGCGCTTCTTGAGCTTGTCGTCCCACTGGTGGCCAGGCACGACCACAAACTTGATATCGGCCAGGCATTCATCGAACTTCGGCTGCCAGTACTCCTTCGCCTTCTTGAACCGGTCGCGCATCTCGTCGATGCCGTCCGTGTCCTTTCGGCGTGTGGCCTTCGCGGTGTCGTTCATCAGTAATAGTCCACCGGGCAGTCAGCGATGTCGGGGATCGCGACGCGAGTGGCCACAGCCACGGGTTCGGCGAAGGTGAGCGCGACGGCGTCCCAGCCGTCCGGGCTCTTCACGCCACGGCGGCGCATGTCTTCCTTTCGTTCGATCAGGACGCGCGAGTTGCTGTCGTACTTGTAGCCAGGCCCGCAGGCATCTCCCTGCAGCGCGTCGTCGTCGGGGATGTCAGCTCCGCCTTCCTGGTCGAGCCAGTCGCGTGACGCCATCCACATCTCCGCGCGGCGATTGGCCGGGCCGCCGCCGATCTCTCGGCCGTGCTCGTCGAACTTGGGCGGCTCCAGCGGCGCGCTCCCGAAGTTAACTGCGCGCACGATGTCGCCGTAACCCATCTCGACCAGCCGGTCGTATACGCCGGCGCCGAGCCCGCCCACGTCGATGAAGACGCGGGCCGGCTTCTCGGTGTCAATCACCTGCTTGACCCAGCCGGCGCCCTCCATCGTGGAGAGCTTTTCCCGGCGATCGACCTTGATGACCTTCCGGCCACGTCGGCGCGCCATCGCGGAACCGTCCTCGCCGAACCGCGCCGGGTCGAAGCCGATCACCAGTGGGCCCGAGGGCTCCAGGTTCGCCGCGCGCGCTGTGGCCGCCTTGTCCGGCTTGATGAAGCTGTCGTGGCCCGACATCTGGAAGGCCTCGGCCGCGGTCGCCGGGTACTCCTGCTTGAACAGCGTCGCGTCTTTCAGCTCTGCGATCTTGTTGCGCCGCCAGGCGATTTGCTCGTCGTCCAGGCCATAGTTGGCGGCGTACTGCGTTTCCTCGTCGGACTTGACGAAGGCATCCGGCACCGGCTTGCGATACTCGTCCTGCCAGAACCAGGGCACGAAGATAGCGATGAAATCGCCGATGCCGCGCTCGGCGTCAGTCCACTTCTGATGGAACAGGTTGCCGATGCCGTTCGCCGTCGACTCCAGGATCACCTCTGTATCTGGCTCGTCCGGCACCGCCTGAAGCACGCCGGCGGCGTGCGTGTCAGCGTGTGGCCAGAACGCAACCTCGGAGCCGTGGAACAACTGGATGGTGCTCGACCGGCCGACACCCTTGGTCCCGGCAGTGCCGACCTTGTAGCCGCTGTCGAGCTGATCGAAGAACAGCTCCTTGGCGTTCGCCGCGCCTGTACTTGGGCGCACGCCGTCCGGGCAGTTCTCGTGGTAGCGATTCACCATCTCGAACAGGTTCTGCGTGGCCGCATCCTCGTGGGTGAGGATGAAGGTGCGGATGCCCGTCGCGAGGGTTGTTTTGCGGTAGAACCGGGCGCCGACATAGGTCGAACAGCCCTGCTGGCGCCCTTTGAGGATCAGCGCGCGAACGCGACCGATTCTCGCGCGCTGCTCTTCCAGACGCTCGTGGATGAAGGCCTGGGCGCGGTTGAACCGGAACGCCTGGGTCTTGCCCGACTTGGCGCGGATTCGCAGGCATTCCTTTGCGAAATTGGCCAGGTCCGGCTCGACGCGGAGGACGCGCCGCTCCTTCTCCTCAAGCAGAGCGTGCAATTCGCGGCGCTCGTCGTCGGTCGCGGCGTCGAACATCACGCGGTCACCTGCAAGAAGGCTGGGCCGCCCGTCGTGAACTCGTCGCCGAAGAACGGCCCCGGCAGCGTGAGCACCCGGAACAACTGGGTGTAAATCTCGCCGCTGTCGAATGTCACCGTGCACTTGATCGAGGTTTCGCCGCGGTAGGCGGCCTGGATCATGACCCTCGCCTCGCGACCATCGATGGCCGGGTTGGCCATCGACACCGCCAGCACCGGCTGCATGCGCCATTCGGCCTTCACGATCGTGCGACCCTTGGCGACGGCGCCGTTGAAATTGGCGACCAGGCACCGCTTCTCGGTCGGGTAGAGACGCGTGTCGTGGATGCGGGATCGGTCGTGTGCCGAGACGTAGCAGCGCGAGACGCGTCCAAGCTCCTCGCAGGTTTCAGCGGGCGCTGCGTCTACTTCGACCAGCATCGAGAAGGTCTCGATGCGGGACAACTCGCTACCAAAGCCAGCGGTGTAAACCACCTGACCGTATGACCCTGAAACCGGGTTCGGGACGAACTCTGTCGCGTCGTCTGGAATTTGGTTGGTGACGATGACTGCTGGGTCAGACCCTGCGTAGAGCTCGAAGAAGCTGGGGGCCTCACTCAACTGCCGTCGCACGCTGTTGTAGGACTGAATCGTGATGCGGACAGGGCGCGGTTGCTCGTCATCGAACAGGATCGTCCAGGAAGGTCCTTCGTCCTCAGTGGCTACGACATTCGAACCCTGTAACTGCGGGCTGCCACCCAACTGCTGGAACGAGAACGCTACGCCGGCGTCGGCGATGGGCCGAAAAGTCGTCATCGCGGCTTCCTCTTTGGCTTCTCGTCGGCTCCGAACTTCGCCAGCAGTTCAGCGATGCGAGCATCGATCTCGTTGTCGGTCTTGGCGCCGATCTCACCGCTGTGCTCGAGCTGGACCTTGTCGCCATACCGCTGCGGGAACCATTTGGCGAGGAGCTTGATGTCGGTTTCGATGATGAGCTTGTCGCGCTGCACGTCGCCGGAGGAGTCGCCCCCATCCACAGTGGTCTTGCCACGAGCAGTGAGGCGGGTGCGCTCGGCGATGGCGTCGAAGCCAAGGATTCGGGCCTCGCGCATGTCCTTGTCAAAGGCCCGGTTCGCCGCCTTCCAGTCGCTGATCGTCCGAACGGCTGGCATGTGGTCGCTGCGGCAGATCTCGGCCAGGGTCTCGCCGTTGCTGATCCGCTTGATGATCTCTGCGGCTAGCTCGGCGGTGTACTTGGTCGCGCGCATGGTTATTGGCCTCGATCCGCCGTCACCTGGGCTTGGAGCCCGCGGACGGTGGCGTCGCACTCGGCGGCGACTCGAACAAGATCTGCCGCACCTTCTGCTCGGTCTGCGGCGGCTGCATCAGGCTCGGGGCTACCGGCGCCAGCCGCGGGCACTCGGGCTTCACAGCCGGCCCAACGCTGCTGCAGCCGGAGGTTGCCAGCGCGCAGGTCAGCAGCGACAGCCGCACCTTTCGATTCAGCATCTCGCTTCTCCTGTTCGAACCTGGCCGCGATGGCGCTGGCCTTGTCGGCGCGCTGGCGCTCGACGGCGATGAGGTGGTTGGCGTTGTCGCGCTCGGCCTCGGCGAGGCGCTGGGCAGCCTGGGCGATGTCCTGGGCGCGCTCAGCCTTCGCCAGCGACCCGCGCTGCCACAGCGCCAGGACTGCCATGGCCACGAGTGCCGCCAGCAGAACGCGCGCCAGGATCGTCACGTCACTCGCCCGGATGGTCCACGCGCTGGCGGACCCAGGAGCAGAACAGCCCGAAGGCCGCGGTGCCCCAGAGAATCCGCTCCATGCTCGCCGGGACCGGGCCCAGCGCCAGCAGGCTCGTGTAGAGCGTCGGCAGCGCAGCCACGAAGCCCCAGACGTAGGTCGTGTACTTCTTGGCCATGACTTTCGCGCCTTCGACGCCCTGCGGCTTCAGGCTGGTCAGCGGCTGCGGCGGCTTCTTGGGGCCACCACCGATGATGATGATCTCTTCCTCGGACATCACTTCTTCTCCGGCTCGGCCCTGGGCTTCAGGACGCCAGTGTTGATGTAGGCGCGGATGGCGTTCTCGCCGTCGCGGCGCTCGCGCAACTGGGATCGGATCTCGGCGCGATCGCTGACCATCCACAGGCCGCCGACGAACCCTGCCGCTAGCATCGCCAGGCAGCACGTAGCCGCGAGCCAGACGCCGATGCCGCCGGCGTTGACGTTGATCGTCGCGTTGCTGCCGTTGCCCCGGTCCAGGCGGCTCAAGGCCACCTCCAGACGCTCCATGCCCACGCGGAACTCCCGGGCCAGTTCCAGCTCCTCGCTCATCGGCGGTAGGGCTCCGTAAAGACCGGCACGTCCATCTTCAGCGCGATCTGGTAGACGATGTTTCGCAGGCCGTGGATCTCGTCCTTGACCTCCTGCATCGCACCGGACTTCAGCAGGTTCTCGGCGCAGTACAGCTTGTGCTTGTTGTGGTCCTGCCAGAGCAGCCACACCCAGCCGATCAGGCCGGCCATGACCATCGTCAGGACCGGCACCACGATGGCGAGTAGGCGGACGATCACGTCCATCGAGTCGTTCACGACAGAAACACCTCTCGCTCGTCTTGGCGACGATTCGTCAGGCCACGCATGACCCTGCCGTCAGCCTTGTTCCAGCGCAGGAACTCAGCCGCGGCGCCGGCTACGTCGCCAGCGTTGAACTTGCGGAGCAGCGTCGAGCTCGTGAAGGCCTTGACGCCGATGTTGTAGGCCAAGCTGGTCATGGCGCCGAGCTGCTGCTCGGTGGCCTGACGCTTCAGCACCGAAGCCACGCCCTTCTGGAACCGGTCGACGTCGCGCGCGAGGCGGTCGTCAGCCTGTGCCTGCGTCCAGCGGACACCGCGGCTGATGCCCGGCCCAGTGGCGCCGAAACCGATGGTCCACGGATCACCGCCCGTCGCCGGATCCGGATACGCCACGAGCTTGCAGCCCTCCCAGCGCTTGATGAGGGCGACAGCTTGGGCCAGGGCGGACATCGCCGTATCAGCCGTGCTCGGCGAGCTTGTCAGCCAGACGGAAGCCCAGCAGCGGCCACACCTGGCTCACGGCGTTCTGTCGCGCGATCTTTTGGCCGATCTCGGCGTCGAAGTTCGCGAGGCTGACGGCTGCCGAAAGCCCCTCGACGGTGAACCCATTGGCGAGGGTGAGCTGGCATACCGTGGTGCGGCCGTTCGGCAACACGGTGTATGTCTCGCCCACGATGGCGGCTTCGACATCGGCAGGCGTAACGCGCGGCGCGGTCAAGCCCTTGGACTGGATCTCGTTCTCGATCTGCTGGTCAGTCATTTTGGGCTCCAGAAACGGAAAAACCCCAGCGCTTGCGCGCCAGGGCTTGAGGGTCAGTGCTCGATGTTGCCTGATTATTCGGACATTTCGTCCGGACGCAAGCCCTAGGCAGCCTTCGCCGTTGACAAGGCTCCGGCCACCATCGCTTTCGCCTGAGCCAGGAGGTCGTAGTAGGCCGTCCGACTGATGCCGAGGCCGATCCGACGCATCGCGTAGAGCCGGGCATCGATCGCCATGCCCGGGTGGAAGTAGTCGCACCGCAGCACCTTGGCCTGGCGCATGTAGTCTCCCTGCTCCATCTCGCGGACTACGGTTTCGACCTCGTCGGCCTGGGAGCGGATCGGCACCGGGATGAAGCCGCGGGAGTCCGGCACGAAGCCCTTGTGCTCCACCAGCGTCTGGATCATGTTCTGGCCCGGCCAGCCAACGTTGGCGTACTTGCTGCCGCCGTATTCCTCGGCCCAGTTGCGAAGGCGGGATTCGAGTGCGGTTCGGTCGATCATGCTGCCTCGCTTTGGCCGATGAGCCTGTTTTGGTAGGCCAGGAGTTCGTCGTCTTGGCCGAAGGTTTCGCGGAATCGCTTGGGTTGTAGGGCGTAGCTGGGGCCGTAGGCGAGCTCGCACAGGTCGCGGGTGCTGAAGCCCGGATCGCCGCGGTGGTGCCAGGAACAGAGCCCGATGGTGAAGTCGTGCCCACGCCGCTTCTGGCCGTGGCGACCGCCGACGGTGAGGTGGTGAATCTCTGGGTAGGTCTCTAGGCCGTAGATCAGGCAGGCCACGCAGCCGCACTCCCGAATCATCTCGAAGCGCTCGACCTGAGCCTTGGTCGGTGCGCCGGTTGATCGGCCTCGCTTCACTTCTTGCCGCCTCTCCGCTTGTCAAGAAATCTGCCAAGTCGAAGGCCGCCAAGCCAGAATCCGAATAGCAGCGACGCCACGCTAACTGGCGACAGCAGGACGGCGATAAGCACAGCCTTTGATTCACTCATGGCCTTCTCCAGTTCTGCACCAGCGCCGTAGCCTCGTCCTCGCTGCACACGGCGAACATGGGCTCGCCTCGCCAGTCGCGGTTGAAGGCCTGCTGGTTGGGGTTGAGGCCGGCGCGGCCGTAGGCGGTCTCGGGGTTCTTGATCTCGACCAGGCGATTGAGCCCGATGCAGCCCACGACCAGGTCAGGGAAGCCGGCGACGCCGGCGTGCGGCAGCTCGACAACGCTGCAGCCCAGCGCTTCGAAGTGCCGCGCGATCCTCGCGTGGTTGGCGTCCTTGCGGGCCTTGGGCCGCATCACTGCTTGGCCGCCTCGCGTCGCCGCTCATGGGCATCCGAGAACCGCTCGTGAGCCTGACGCAGGAGCGCATAGCCGCGTTGCTGCAGGTCGCGGTGTGCCGCAAGCTCCTCAGCCGTCGCGAATGGCCAATTCGGCGGCAGCTGTCGTTGTTCGCGCTCAGCCATCGATCTCTCCTCGTGCCGCTCGTTTAAATGTCCCGCCCCAGAACGGTCCCGCGCGCCTGCAACGCAGCCTCAGCGCGTAGCGCTCGGTCTTTCCAGTCGAGCAAGTCCTCGCGCGCGCCCTCGTAGGCGTCGCGCCAGGACCGGCTCGCGGCCGGCGTAGCGGCGTTTCCTGACGGCTGCGGACGCTCAGAGCCCCACCAAACATTGGCGAGACGGCTGACGACCTCATCGAGCAGCTTCTTGCGTGCCACCATTTCACTGGGATCGACCGAGGCTAGCTCGATCTCCAGTTCGCCCATCAGGTTCGCGATACGGGTACGGAAGTCAGTCGGATCGCTCATCGGTTGTTGCTCCGGTCGGTGCCGTTCGCGCGCGCGCGATGCCGGCGGATTGGTTAGTGCTCACGCCCTGGCCGATGCAGAGTTCGACGGACCTCGTCGACCCCGATCTGCAAGTGCGCAGCGATTTCGGCGGGGCTGCAGCGCTCCGCATACAGGGCTCTGATCTGGCGGGATCGGCGCTCGCCCAGTGGGAGCTGGCGGACTCGCCAGGGGCTCGGCAGCGGGATCGCGTTCCAGCCCGCGGTCATGACTTGTCGCCTCGGTAGTGGCGCTCGAGCTCGGCTTGGACCTGGGAGAGCGGGATGGCCTCGGGCTGACGTTGCCGAGGCGCCTTAGGCTCAGCCGGGCCACTCGACCCAACCATCCGCCCGATCTCGGCCAAGGCCTTCTTGGCCACCTCGGGGTTGGAGGCCGGGCGAGCCAGCCTGAGCACCGGCATCGGCGAGGGAGGCAGTGCGTCTAGGAAGTCCCGCGGCGCCGGCCAGGTGCGCTGGGTCTGAGCCAGCAGCACGAATGCCTGCCGGATCCGCGCCGTATCGCGCTCCTGGTCCCAGACGCGGCCGGTCGTCAGCGCCTCGAGCCAAGCCCGCACAGTTCCCGGGATGACCTCACCAGCCGGCTGCCGATCGAGGCCCAGGCAGAGCAGCTTCTGAAAACCCGTCAGAATTTCCGTTCCCAGCCAGTCCACGTTTCATCTCCTCGAGTGCTTGGATTGCCTGTCCTGTCTTGCTTTGGGGCGCACGGTTACCTCCCGGTGATCCGGGTGGGCCGCGGTTGGTTCGCGCGTTGGCGGCGGCCTTCATCAGCCATGCCGCGGGGTCCGAAATGTCTTTCGCTTCGGCGTCGGCGAGGATTGCCCCGCACTCGACGTCACCAGCAGCCTTGCGCAGTTGGCCGAGCAGCCCTCGAGCAGGTTTCTCGGGGATGCCCTTGCGGATCAGGAAGGCGAGGCCTGATCCCCAGATCGGGTCAGACGGAGGCCCGTTCGGCGGCGCGTCAGCGCCAGTAGCGTTAGCTACTGGATAGATACTGGTGTCTGGTGCTTGGTGAGCTTTTTTCTGGGTTTCGTTTTCATAACCCAGCGAAAACCCATCGGGTTTCTGAGAAGAACCCACTGGGTTTTCTTTCTTGGGCCTCCCGCCCTTCCTGCCATTCTCTCGAGCTGCATTGATGCGATCCGTCGCCTTGGTCAGCTCAGCCTCGATCCGACCATGAACCCACACGCCTTCTGCGAGTCGGAAGAACTCCTTGAGCACCGAGTCCACTGCAGCGCGCTCGGCCTTGGAGGCGGCGCGCGTGATGCGATAGCGCTGGTCATCCGGGATGCCCTGCTCGGTCGCGTAGTAGCGATCCATCAGCTGGCCGTAGGCGCCGTGCTCGAGCATCGACAGGTGCCCGGTGTCGCGCGCGTAGTCTCCAAGGTGGCGCTCGTAGTAGTTCATCACTCTTCCAGAATTCGCCGGATGGCCTCAAATCCTGCGCGAGCGGCCGCCTCTTTCCTGCTGACCCCGTAGAGCAGCATGTAGATGCGATCAGCCACCTCCTGGCAGCATGCGAAGGGGTTGTTCCAAACGTCCGACCCGCTGAACCGCAGAACGACGATTCCCTGGCCCGTCATCCATCGATCACGGGCTTTGTCCGTGCTGGCCTGCTCTTTCGTCTTTTCGTGGAAGTTGTGGCCATCAAGCTCTACGACTAAGCGCTTGACGTCGCCGGCTTGCGACTTGATCTTGAACAAGAAGTCGGCCCGGTAAGCGCCGAGCGCTGCCTGAGGCTCGAGGATCACCACCGGCGAGTCGGGCAGCCTCAGATGAGGTCGCAACAAGACGAAGGAGGCGTAGAACAGTGCCTCAATTGGGCTCTCGGCCTTCTCCAGCGGGAAGCGACGAATCACCCAATCCTGAATCTTCATTGCCATATCCGTCTCCTGGTGCCCTGGAAGAAAGAACCCCCAACCCGCCAGGTTCGGGCTGTCCGCGCCGGAGCTACCGGCACGTGAGGGGGCTTGTAACGAGGTCACGCCATCCGTCCTAGCGACGGGACAAGGGCCAAAATCAGGCGCATGTGGCCCCCTGAGCTTCTGCAGCCAGGAGGGCAATAGCCTCACGAGCTAGCCGACGCTTGTGCGCCCGCTCCCGACGTCGACGCTCGCGGAGGTGCCTGGACAACTCACGCTGGTCTGCGGGGATCGTCGCTTTGAGCAAGCGGATACGCGCCTCCTGGACGTTGTCCGGGATCAGACGGATCTCTTCGTCGGTCAGGTTGCGGGTCATGCCGGATACCTCAGCTCCAGCAAAAGCTGCAGCTCGTGGATAGCCTTCTCGATGTCCTGACGCCCCTTGCCCGTCGGGCGGGCGTGGCGGGTCAGGCGCTTGATTACGCAGCCCTCTAGAAACCCCAAGGCGTTTGCCTCGATGTACTGGACTGGCTGGATGGCTCGGCCGCGGTAGTGGTCGCCGCCGATCTGGGTGTTGAGCGCGCTCATGCCGCGGCCCCTTGCATTGAGGCGATGTAGCCGATGCGATCGGCTTCGCGAACTCGGTTTTGGGCGACGCGCAGGGCCTTCTGCAGCTCCCGGAACTGGATCACCAGAAGCGTCCCTGTGGCGTTGCAGAAGGCGCGGGTGCGGCGATGCGGGACACCCTGTTCGCGCCACTTGTGAACGCCCTGCTTCGACACGCCGATGCGTGCGCCGATCTCCTGATAGGTCAGGCCAGACAGCTGCACCGACACCAGGAACGCGTCCCGCTCATCGCGGCATAGGCGCAGCACGTCGTCGCTTGCGGGCTTTGCAGACGGGACCGCTTCAATGCGGTTCGGGAGGAACGTCATCGCCGATCTACCTTCGTCAACTTTCGTCAACTTTGTTGTGTGGGCCATAAAAAGGGCTCACCCCGAAGGAACGAGCCCCGTGAAGAAGTCAGGAAAGGTCGAGCCGGTGACGGAGTTGAAGCGCGTGTGCGGCAATGCGTTCGCTGTGACGCGACGCGAGGACGGCGTGCGGATTCGACGCCTGCCCTGCCCCGCGCCGGCGCCCAAAGGACGCGTTGCGCAGGTCGTGGTATTCCCGTGGGCCAGTCGGCGAGGCCGCTGAGTGCGCGCCAGCCGAGAAATGGCGACGGGCTCCGGCGTAGGCTTGGGGGTGCGACCCACCCTCACCTACACCGGAGACCGTCATGGAACTGGAGAAGCGCGTAGCGGCACTGGAAGCCATCGTCATGGACATGACGACAGTCGGGCACGTCAGGGACTTGATGATCAGGGCGCTCATCGCGACGCACCCCAGCCCAGAATCCGTGAAAGCAGCCTTCCAAGTGCTGCTACCGGAGTCAGAAGCAGCACTGAGCAACGACGCGTTTGCAATTGGATTGCCGCCAGCAACGACTCGCCAGATGCAAACGGCGATGGCCGAGGCGGCAGCAAGATGGCTGGCATTTTTCCCGAAGCCCGCTTCAGGAGCAGGTACGCCAACAGCGGGCTGATTTGGTCGAGTTTCTTTGCCCGCTCGGCGGCATCGGCGAGCATTCGCTCGTGTTCTTCGCCCCAAGGGCCCTGGCCAAAGGCGTCCACCTCACGCCGCCTCGCCCTTGGGGGGCTGTTTCTCCATGGCACGCAAGGCGTCGTGCAGCGCCTGACAGGTTTCGACCCGGGGGTTCTTCACCGCACCGGAATGCAGCTTGGACAACGTGAAATAGGGGACTTCGGCACGACGACTGATCTCTGGCCACTGCCCCTTAAGCTCAGTCAGGCGGCGGCGAATGTAATCGAGCATCGGCTCGGGCTTACGGGATGGCATTGGCCAGCCTCCTTGAGTGTCCCGACCGACATTAGCCGTTTATGGCTATTAGTGCAAGCCTCTTATGGCTATCCGCGAATGCAACCATTCGCCCATGGCTAAACCCAAGTCCCCCAGGCCCGATATCGGGCGCCGAATTGATGCCCTTATGAAAGTCTCGGCCGACCTGGGAACGCAGACGGCGCTCGAGCAAAAATCAGGCGTCCCTCAGGCGACGATCGGCCGAATCATCCGCGGCGAGGTTAACCCCAGCGTCGACAACGTCGAGCGGATCGCAGATGCCTATACCGTTTCTGTGGACTACCTCGTCAAGGGCCGTGTTCTGACAGCTGCTGATCAGCGAATGGCCGAAGCACTTGGCCTCCCATCAGCACAGCTGTTGCAGTCTCATCCAGCGTCGCAACTTGGGCGACCAGACCCTGTAACCCTCAGCCACGCGATGCGCTTACTGTCGTTTGTGTCACGGATTCTGCGTGGACGGGTCGACGTTTCAGCTGACGGAACCGCCCTCGCTCAGGCCTACGACATCGTGTCGCTGCGGCCCTCCGATTTCGATCTGGAGGATGCATCAGAGCAGCTAGCCGAGTGGCTGAGATCGAGGGATGACGACGATGGACGAGTGGTCTGATGGCAAACTTTGGGCACTAGCAGTCCGCTTGGCGGCGAGGATCGAGGGGTTGGCTGACACCCCTCAAGCACCAGTACAACGCGAACTAATCCTCGGGCCTGGCGGCAACGTCATCCCCTTCCGTCCACGCGCTGCCGCGCACCAACTGCGGAAATCAGGCGTACCCCCTGGAAGACCTCGCCGGGGCGAATAGCCCTATTCATAAAAATGTTCATTGGACTAGCCATAAACGGCTTGACAGGGCCGTTTTTTGCCGTATCGTACTAGCCATAAACGGCTACTTGAGCCGGCAACCACGGGGCAAGGACATGGCAACCCAGACTTTCGAAGCGACTCCGGAACAGCTGGCGGTTCTGATCGAGTTCTGCCGCCGGGAAGTGCATCGCGGCGAATACGTGACCCCTCAATTGCAGGCGGTCGTCGAGGCCATCTCCGGCCCGTGCTTCCGCATGGAAGAGCAGGACTGGGGCACCTTCCCGGTCGCGATCAACTCCGACGGTTCGGAGGCCTGAGCCATGACCGTCTCCGCCGCTTCCGCTCTGATCGGCCTGGCGCTGAGCGCTGGCCAGATCGACCGAGAGACCGCAATCCGCGCGCAGAGCGCGATCCGCGGCAACTACTACGGCAACCGCATGACCAACGACGACCGTCGCCAGCTGTTGGCGCTGCGGTTCGGCATCGTGGAGGTCTGAGCCATGGCTTCCTACCACCAAGCGCAACGTCAGTACGACAGCCAGCACGACGCCGAGGGCGAGCGCTGGGACCGCTACAGCGAGGCCGTCTCGGCTCGGGTCTCGGAGCTGGAGAAGTGCCCGGACGCGATCGAGCGGGCCATCAACGAGGTCGACTGCGACCACACTGACGAGCTGATGGCGCTGCGGGTCAAGGCGTTCATGACGGGGCGTCCGGCTGATCGTCATGCGCTGGAGACTCGCGAGAACGCGCTGGTGACCGCTGTCCTCCTCCGCTTCGCCAAGCGCGACGTGGGCGACGAGACCGGCTACCGGAAGGTCCGCACCGCCGAGGCCATCGGCGACCTGTTCCAGCGCGGCCGTGCGCGGGTGGCTCTGTGAGCGCCGGGGCCG
>NZ_FNOG01000022.1 GCF_900106525.1 Lysobacter enzymogenes | reverse complement strand
AGTTCCGGCGCCGCGGCCAGTTGTTGCGACCAATAGTCGAGGCCATCGGCCAGCGTCTTGACCTGCGCCTGTTGCCACAGCGCGTAGTCGGCGTACTGCACCGGCAACGCCGGCAGCGATGCGGGCTGACCCTGGCTGTGAGCCGAGTACAGCGCACCGAACTCTTCGACCAGCACGTCCATCGACCAGCCATCGGCGGCGATGTGGTGCAGGGTCAGGATCAGCACGTGCTCTTCGTCGCCCAGCGCGATCAGCGTCGCGCGCAGCATCGGATCGCGACTCAGGTCGAAGGCGTGATCCGCCGCGGCCCGCACCTGCTCGGCGAGCCGAGTCGGCCGCTCGCTGTCTTCGCAGGCGCGCAAATCCAGATAGCCGCTCAGGGCCAGGTGTTCCAGCGGCAGCGCATGCTGCAGCACGGTTCCGGTGGTGTCCTCGCGATAGACCGTGCGCAACACTTCGTGGCGCTGCACGATGGTGCGCAGCGCCGCGGTCAGCGCATCCGCGTCCAGGCGGCCCTGGATCGCGATGGGCATGGCGATGTTGTACTGCCGGCTATTGCCCGAGAGCCGGTCGATGAACCACAGGCGCTGCTGCGCGTAAGACAGCGGCGCCGGCCCCGCTTCGGTACGTGCGACGATCGCCCCAGCCACAGGCCGCGCATCGCTGCGGCGCTGGCCGACCCACTCGGCCAACGCAGCCAGGGACTGACGCTCGAACGCATCCTTGACGCTCAGATCCAGGCCGTAGCGCTGATTGATCTGCACGATCATGCGCGTGGCCAGCAGCGAGTGGCCGCCGAGACGGAAGAAGTTGTCTTCGGCGCCGACCGGTTCGCTGCGTTCCAGCAGTTCCTGCCACAACGTCGCCAGCACGCGTTCGGTTTCGGTCTCCGGCGCTCGGTAGGCCGCGGCGACTGCGCCGCCCAGCGACGGCAGCGCTGCGCGGTCGACTTTTCCATTTGCGGTCAACGGCAGGCTCGCCAACACGGCGATCGCACTTGGGCGCATGAACTCGGCCAGGCTCTGGCGCAGCGCTTGTTGCAGTTCGTCGACCAGCGCGGCGTGGGCAGTTTCTTCTTCGTTGCTGGCGACGAACGCGACCAGTCGGCGGTCGTTGCCCTCGCCCTGGATCGCCGCTGCCGCGTCGCTGACCCGCGCATCGCGCTTGAGCTGGGATTCGATCTCGCCCAGTTCGATGCGGTAGCCACGCAGCTTGACCTGTTCGTCGCGACGGCCTAGGTACTCCAGCTCGCCGTCGTGGCCGCAGCGCACCAGGTCGCCGCTGTGGTACAGGCGCTCGACTGCGCCCTGGCCGAAGCGGTGTTCGCGGAAACGGCTTGCGGTCAGCGCGTCCAAGTTCTGATAGCCACGGGTGACGCCGTCGCCGCCGATGCACAGCTCGCCGACGGCACCCGCGGGCACGGGTTCGTCCAGTTCGTTGAGCACATACAGGCGGGTGTTCTGGATCGGGCGGCCGATGGCGACTGCATGGCCGCAGCGCGCCAGATCGGCGGGTGTGCGGACGGTGTAGATCGAGCAGCCGACGACCGTTTCGGTCGGGCCGTATTCGTTGACGTACTCGGCGTTGGGCAAGCGGTCGCGCTGCCACTTGGCGACGGTCGCCGTGGTCAGCTGTTCGCCGCCGATCACCAGGCAGTGGCGGCGTGCGCTCGGACCGCTGTGCGCCGGGTAGTTCGCATACAAGCCATCGAGATGCGCCGGGGTCAGCTTGAACAGCCAGTCGTGTCCGTCGTCGAACAGGTAGTGGCTCAGGCCGGCGAACAATGCGCCGGCTTCGGACGGCAGCACGATCAGACGCTTGCCCGCCAGCAGCGGGGCGAACAGCGTGGTGACGGTGGCGTCGAAGCTCAGCGGGGTGCCCATGACGGCGCCGCGGTGGTGCGGTTGCAGGTAGGTCTGGGCGTGATCGAGGTAGTTCACGACGCCGCCGTGCGGGACCAGTACGCCCTTGGGTTGGCCGGTCGAGCCTGAGGTGTAGATCACGTAAGCCAAGTGTTGCGGCGTCAGGCCCGCTACTTCTGGCGTGTTCGACGGGTAGTTCGCCAGCGTGGCTTCATCGTCCAGACTCAGCGTCCACTCACCCCACGTAGCGCAGCGCTCGGCAAGTTCGCCGACGCTCAGGATCGTGCGTACGCCGCTGTCGCTACACATGTAGGCCAGACGCGCGTTGGGATGCTCCGGCTCCAGCGGCAGATACGCGCCACCGGCCTTCAGGATCGCCAGCACACCCACCACCTGCTCCAGCGAGCGCCCCACGTGCAGGCCGACCACACT
>NZ_FNOG01000007.1:315734-365825 GCF_900106525.1 Lysobacter enzymogenes | reverse complement strand
GTTGCCGGTGTTTTCGACCGCGAAGGTGTAGGTGATCGTGTCGCCGATGTCGCCCGCGCCGTTGGCGGGGGTGTCGGTGTCGGTGATCGCGCCCGCCGTCTTGGTCAGCGCCAACGACGGAGTCGGCGGCTGCGGGGGATTCACGCAGGCGGCGTTGTCGGTGACATCGGCTTCGACGCCGTCCGGCAGGTTGGCGCGGTTGTACAAGCCCTGGCCCGGCGTCGGCGTGGCCGCGCACGCGACCGCCGGGACGGCGTTGGTGTACTGGAAGTTGATCGTCAGCGCATAGGTATGCGTGGTGTTCGCGGCGATCGCGGTGTTGGCGGCCGCGAGCTGGTACGGGCCGGCGCCGCTGGCGGTGCCTGCGGTGCAGCCGCCGGTGCAGGTCCAGGCGGCGCCGGTGACCTGCAGGTTGGCCGGGAACGACGGGGCGTCGCTGATCGGGCCGTAGGTGCCGGCCGCGGCGGTGTTGTTGATCACCTCCACGGTGTAGGTCACCGCGTACACGCCGGCGGCGGTCGGGCCGGTGAAGGCCCCGGCCGATTTGCGCAGGTTGAGGCGGAAGATCGGGTCGCTGTCCGTCGCGGTGCAGGTGCCGGTGGCGTTGTCGAACGTGCCGCCGGCCGCGGTGCACGCGGTGCCGGTGTTGGCGACGCCTCCAGGCGGCGCGACGCTGGCGTTGTTGGTGGCGTTTTGTGCCAGGGCGTTGCCCGCACCTGCCAGCAACGAGACCAAAAGAACGATCCGGCGCAGACAGCCGCCGACCGCACCCGCACGCTTGAAGAGAAATCCCGCCACGAAAGCATCCCCTGGTTCGCTCACCCCCGTTCCATCGCTGCCCGATATCTGAAGCGGACACTAAAAAGAGAGAACGATCACAAAACCCGAGCAAGAAGACGGAGGAGCGAGCGCAAGACCGAGAGCGGCCGAATCCGGACCGGCGCCTTGAGCGGGAGGCCGGCCTTGGCAATCAACGAGATACGGCCGTAGTCGGCCCGGCGGTTCGCACAGGGGCCCGGGGCCTTTCGACGCGCCCCGGAGACAGGTCCTCGGCCCTTGGTGTCCGCCTGTTGCGGATGGAGAGAGGCGCCCGGTCGACGCAAAAACGGCACCATCGCGCCCTCCGGCGGGGCCGTTTGACACTTCAGCCATCACGTAACATTATTTGTTTCATGAAAGCCAACAGCTCCCTCTCCGGCGTCCTCCACGTGCTGCTGCACATGGCCGAGTCGCCGCATCCGGTCACCTCCGAAGTCCTGGCCCGGGCGATGCGCACCAACCCAGTGGTGGTGCGGCGGACCATGGCCGGCCTGCGCCAGGCCGGGCTGGTGCGTTCGGAAAAAGGCCACGGCGGCGGTTGGAGCATCGCGCGCCCGCTCGAGGCCATCACCCTGCTCGACATCTACCGCGGCATCGGCGCGCCGGGCCTGTTCGCGCTCGGCCATCGCAGCGACCAACCGCATTGCCTGGTCGAGAAAGCGGTCAACCGCGCGCTCGACGGCGCCTTCGACGCGGCCCAGGCGCTGCTGCTGGAGCGCTTCGCCGGCGTCACCCTGGCCTCGCTGAGCGCCGACTTCCACGCCGGCATGGTCGCGGCCGGACACAGCATCGATCTGGAGCATGCCCATGAATGACGATCTTCTGCTCGACGCCGTGGTGATCGGCGGCAGCTTCGCCGGCTTGTCGGCGGCGTTGCAGTTGGCCCGCGCGCGCCGCTCAGTGCGCATCCTCGACGCCGGCCGCCCGCGCAACCGGTTCGCCGACGCCGCGCACGGCTTCTTCAGCCGCGACGGCAGCGATCCGCGCACCTTGGTCGCGGCCGCGCAGGCGCAGTTGCGGCGCTATCCGTCGGCGCGGCTGATCGCCGCCGAAGCCGCCAGCGCGCGCGCCGTCGACGGCGGTTTCGAAGTCGTCGCCCAGGACGGCAGCGTCCTGGCCGCGCGCAAGCTGGTGCTGGCGTTCGGCGTGAACGACACGCTGCCGCCGCTGCCGGGCCTGCGCGAGCGTTGGGGCAAGAGCGTGCTGCATTGTCCGTACTGCCACGGCTACGAGTTCGCCGGGCGCCGCCTGGGCGTGCTGCATTCGGCGAGTTTCTCCGCGCATCAAGCGTTGCTGGTCGCCGACTGGGGACCGACCACGCTGTACCTCAACGGCGCACCGGCGCCGGACGCGGACACCGCCGCGCAACTCGCGCGGCGCGGCGTGGCGATCGAACCGGCGCCGATCGTTGCGCTGTCGGGCGAGGAGCAAGCGCTGTCGGCGCTGCGCCTGGCCGACGGCCGCGAGGCCTCGGTCGACGCGCTGTTCGTCGCCAGCCGGGTGCGCTTCAACAGCGCGCTGGCCGAACAGCTCGGTTGCGCGATCGACGAAGGTCCGATGGGACCGTTCATCCGCACCGACGACAGCCGCCAGACCACGGTGCCCGGCGTGTACGCCGCCGGCGACATCGCCCGGGCCATGCACAACGCGACCTGGGCCGCGGCCGACGGCGTCACCGCGGGCGCGTCGGCGCATCAGGCCTTGGTGTTCCAGCCGCTGGCGGCGTGAAATCGGCGGCGCAACGTCGCCAGAACGAGTCCGACGGCGGGATTCCGGCCGTCGGCGCGCGCAGCAGCGTCTTAGTTCGCGAGACGCCGCCGTTCTAGCGTCCGCGCCATGGACACTCAATCGCCGCTGCACGAACTGCCGCCCGGTTTCCATTGGGAAGCGCCCTTCGCCGGTTCGATCTTCCCCGCGCATCTGGTCGCGGTGCCCGACGACGACTGCGAGGCCTGGCTGGCCACGGTCGCGCCGGCGCGCGACGGGCTCGGCGCGATCGCCACGATCCGCCGCCATCTGGGCATCAAGGATCACGTCAGCCGGCCGTTCCGCACCGATGCGGCGGCGGCAGGCTGGGTCGCGCGCTGGCTCAGCGGCCAGGGCGAGACGGTGCGCGCCGAGCTGGGCGCGGATTGGACGGCGACGCCGCGGCGCGCGGCCTGAAACACGCGGCTTGAAGCACCGCGGATCCGGCCCGCATGCGCTCGTCGCGGCCAAAGCCGCAAATGACAATCGTTATCATTTGAGATAGAGTCGCGGCGACTCCGACTTTCCCGCCCATGCGCCGCGCCGTCGGCCGCGCGCCGAGACGATGCCCTCCAACGCCGCTGTCCTCACCTCGCTGCTGGTCACCGAGCGCGAGCGGCTGTTGCGCTACCTCAGCCGCTACCTCGACCGTGCCACCGCCGAGGACGCGCTGCAGTCGATGTACTTCAAAGTCATCGCGGTGGCCGGCGAGCCCCCCATCGCCGATGCGCGCAACTATCTTTATCGCCTCGCCCACCACCACGCCGTCGACCAGGGCCGCAGCGAGGCGCGCCGGCGCAAACTGCGCGAAGCCGCGGCGATGTGGCTGGAAGAAGACGAACCGCCCGACAGCGCGCGCGTGGCGCTGGCGCGCGACGAACTCGAGCGGGTCGCGCGCGCGGCGCGCGAACTGCCGGAGCCATCGAAGCGGATCTTCCTGCTCAACCGCTTCGAGGGCCTGACCCAGCGCGAGATCGCGCAGTTGCTGGGCGTCTCCACCACCACCGTGGAAAAGCACATCCAGCGGGTGCTACGCCTGCTCGACCAGGCCCGCAGCGGCGGCTGAGCCCCGCGCCGCGCCGAGGGGTTGGGTAAAGCCGCCCGGCGCTCGTCCTTATCCAAGTCCAGGCAGCCTCCGCCACCGCATGACCCGATCCGCTCCCCCCGCTTGCAGCGAACCGCCCTACCCCGCCGACGACGACCTCGCCGGGCAGGCGCGCGCCTGGGTGGCGCGGTTGGCCTCGGGCGAAATCGACGAATCCGAACTCAGCGCGTTCGCCGCCTGGCGCGAGGCGCCGGCGCACCGCGAGGCGTTCGCGCGCCAGCGTGCGTTGTGGCGCGCGCTGGCGCCGATGCGCGAGGCGTTCGAGTTCGCGCCGGAGCCGTCCGACGCCGCAACAACGGCCACCGCAATACCTGCCGCGGTATCGCCCGCGATCGCAGCGCGGACCTTCGCCGCCGCCGCCCCACGCGCGCGCCGTCGTCGCGTCGCCGCCTGGAGCGTTGCGACCGCCGCCTGCCTCACCGCCGCGATCGCCGCCGCGCCGACGCTGGCCTTGAGCCTGCGTTCGGACTACCGCACCGGCGCGGCGCCGCAACGCTACGCGCTGGACGACGGCTCGATCCTTGCGCTCGACGCCGATTCGGCCGTCGCGGTGCATTACGACCGCCAGCAACGCCGCATCGCGTTGTTGCGCGGCAACGCCTGGTTCCAGGTCGCGCACGGCGACGCGCGTGCGTTCCGGGTCGAAGCGCTCGGCGGCGCGGTGCGCGACATCGGCACCGCGTTCGAAGTGCGCCGGCTCGAGGCGAGCGTGCAGGCCGCGGTCAGCGAGGGCCTGATCGAGGTCGCGTCCGGCGCGCGCGCGCCGGTGCGCGTGGCCGCCGGCCAGTGGGTGAGTTACGGCGAAGACGCGCCGGTGTCGGCGCCGCGAACCGTGGCTACGGCCGACATCGCCGGCTGGCGCCGCAGCGAATTGTCGCTGGACGCGGTGCCGGCCGACGAAGCGCTGCGCCGCATCGCGCGATATCGCGACGCGCCGGTGTGGACGCTGGGCTCGTTCGCAGGCGCGCCGAAGATCAGCGCCAGCCTGCGCACCGACCGCAGCGACGAAGCCATCGCCGCGGTCGCCGAACGCGCGCACCTGCGCGTGCAACGCCTGCCGGGCGGCGCACTGCTGGTGCGGCCGCCGGCCGATTGAAGGCGGCGCGAAGAATTTCGCCGCGCGGGGTTGGGTAAACGCTCGCGGCGGTCGTCCTGTAGTTCGTAGCCGCGAGACGCGCATCGCTTCTCAAGCCAAACGCCGCTCACATCCGTGCCGATATCCACACCGATATCTACGCGCGGCGGTGGGCTCCGATCCGACTTGAGGAGTTCGTTGCATGTCTTTCGCTCCGGCCCGCCGCCGGCGGCCGTTCGCGCGCGTGGCGCTGGCGGCCTGCATCCATCTGGGCCTGTCCGGCCTGCTCGTTCCCAGCGCCGGCGCGCAAACCGCAGCGACGCAGGAAGGCCACGCCGCGCGCCGCTACGACATCGACGCGCAGCCACTGGCCGCGGCCTTGCGCGCCTACAGCCGGATCAGCGGCGTGCAGGTGGTGTTCGACAGCGACGACGGCGCGGGCTTGCGCTCGGCCGCGCTGCACGGCGATTACCGCAACGACGAGGCGCTGCAGCGCCTGCTCGCCGGCACCGGCCTGAGCGCGCAGCGCCGCGGCGCCGCCACCGTGGTGTTGCGCAAGAACGCGCCGCGCGCCGCCGCCGATGGCACACCGCTGATCACCGACACCCTCGCCGTCGGCGCCGCGGCTTACGACGACGCCGCGCAACGCGACGAGCGCGGCTACGACGAGGTCTACGACCTCGATCTGTCGACGGTCTACGCCGGCAAGCAGCAGATCGAACGCTACAAGGGCGCGGCGCCGGCCGATGTGTTCAAGGGCATGCTCAACGTCTACAGCGGCGATGCGCGCAACAGCGGCGCGCTGGACCCGAACATCCGCGGCATCCAGGGCCCGGGCCGGGTGCCGCTGACCATCGACGGTACCGAGCAGGCGCTGACGGTGTGGCGCGGCTACAACGGCGCCAACAACCGTAACTACATCGATCCGAACCTGATCGGCGGCATCCAGGTGATCAAGGGGCCGAACCTGGCGCGCAACGTCAACAGTTCGATCGGCGGCGCGGTGGTGGTCAACACCTTGGACGTGGCCGACATCCTCACGCCGGGCGAACGCTTCGGCGGCGAGTTCAAGCTCGAAAGCAGCGACAACGCGGTCGACCCGCGCCTGCCCAAGCTGTCGACCGGGCAGGACTATCGCAGCATCCCCGGCTTTCCCAGCAATCCGACCGCGACCTATTACGACCCCACCCTGTACAAGCCGGTGCGCGCCAGCGGCGGCAACGACCTCATCGCCGGCGACGACCATGCGATGCGGCTGGCGCTGGGCCTGCGCGAAGAACGTTTCGACCTGCTCGCCGCCTATGCGTACCGCAAGAAGGGCAATCACTTCTCCGGCGACGAAGGCGGCGGTTTCTACAGCCGGCCTTACGACCCGGCCAAGAGCCTGAACTACATCACCAGCCTGGCGCGGTTCTACCGGCCCGGCGACGAAGTGCCGAACACCTCCAGCGAAATGGAATCGTGGCTGCTCAAGGCCACGTTGCGCCCGAGCGAACACCAGACGCTGAAGTTCGGCCTGCGCGACACCCGCTCGGATTACGGCGAAATCCTGCCCACGCGCGTGTCGTGGCGCGACACCGCAGACACCGGCGCGCCGCAGTGGCCGTTGAGCAAGGTCGAGGCCAAGGCCTACAACCTGGAATACACCTGGAAACCCGGCGGACGCTGGTTCGACGTTTACGCCAACCTGTGGACCACGCGCACCGTCAGCGACACCTACAGCGCCGGCGGCTTTCCGAACTGGGCGACGTTCGACGATCCGATCCTGCGCAACACCGCGCTGGCCAACGCCCACCACGACCGCAGCGGCCTGACTTTCAGCAACAAGAGCGCGCTGCGGTCGGACCTGGACCTCACCGTCGGCTTCGACTACCAGCACGAAAAGCTGCGCTCGGACGACGAATACAACGGCGTCGCCGACGGCTGGCGCATGTTCCCGCGTGCCGGCCGGCGCGAGCAGCGCGATTTCAGCCTCAAGCTGGACTGGCGCGCGAGCGAGCGGCTGAGCCTGAGCGCCGGCGTGCGTTACCAGGCGTACTGGGCGTTCGACGATTTCCTCGCCGCGCAGCTGGCCAAGGGCGATACCCGCCTGGGCCAGGTGCTGTTCCCGCAGCGCTACGCGATGAGCTATTACACCCGCGACCCGCGCATGAGCCAGGCCGCGCTGGACGCGCGCATCGCCACCATCCGCCGCAACGCCGAACGCTTCGGCTGGACCCCGCAGGTGCTGGCCACGCAGATCGAGCAGGCGACCTACACCGTGCGCAACCTCGCCGCCGACTGGCGCCCCGACGCCGACGGCCGCTTCCGCCGCGCCGACAACGTGTTCCTCAACGGCAGCCTGGACGGCGTCGACTACGGCCGCGCCAGCGCCTCGCTGCAGCCGCTGTTCCTGCAGCAGCAGGCGCAGCACCACGAAGGCAGCGGCTGGACCCCGACCTTGGCGGCGACCTTCAACCTCAGCGACGAGGCGCGGCTGTACTTCCGCCACAGCCAGGCGCGGCGCTATCCGAGCATGTTCGAAAGCACGCTGGGCTTCTCCGCCAGCCTGCCGGTGGCGCCGCTCAAGCCCGAGCGCGCCTACAGCTACGAGCTGGCCTATGTGCACGACTTCAGCCGCCGCCTGCGCACCGACTATGCCGACATCAAGCTGACCTATTACCACCACACCACCCGCGATGTGATCGAACGCAGCGGCCAGCTGCAGTTCTCCAACATCGACAAGCAGACCCTGCGCGGCCTGGAGTTCCAGGGCCGCTACGACAACGGCCGCTTCTTCACCGACCTGAGCGTGGCGCGCAACCTGGAGAACGAGGTCTGCGACGAAAGCGTGGCGGCGACCAACGACCCCACCGGCCGCATCGGCGTGCCGAACTGCGTGCAGGCCGGTTTCGTCGGCGGTTATCTGATCACCCAGGCCGTGCCCAAGCTATCGGCCAACTGGACGCTCGGCGCGCGCTTCCTCGAGCGCAAGCTGGAAGTCGGCGCGCGCGTGGTCCACCACAGCAAGTACGAGAACGGCGACTACGACCTCTATCAAGAGCAGCGCCTGGGCGCCTATTTCAACGTGCCGCTGGCCTGGGACCGCATCACCACTTACGACGCCTACGTCAATTACCGACTCAGCGACGCGCTGGCGCTGGAGCTGGTGGGCACCAACCTGGGCGATCTGTACTACGTCGATCCGCTGACGCGCTCGGCGATGGCCGCGCCCGGGCGCACGTTGAAGTTGAGCCTGACCGCGAAGTTCTGACGCGGCGCCCTCGCGGCGACGCAGCGCCACGGACGGCGCACACCGAATCTGTTGCGCACGAAGCAATGGATGAGCGACCGGGCGCGCATCGCGCTCTAGCCAAAGTTCATCCCATCGTTCCAAACCATTCAAGGAGTTCCATATGAAGCGCATGAGCCTCACTCTCTCCGCCGTGGCCGTAGCGATGCTCGCCGGCGCCGCCCAGGCCGCCGTGGTCGGCGACCAGAGCGACAACACCTACGTCGAAGCCGGCGTGTCGACCGTCAACGCGGGCCCGCACGTGGCCGGCCGTCCGGGCATCGGCGTGTACACCATGGGCACCGACCGCAAGGTCGACTTCCAGGCCCTGCAGACCTTCGCTCCGGCCGACGTCAACGGCGTGTCCAGCCTGGTCTCGCCGATCACCCCGCCGAGCCACAGCGGCATGGGCGTGTTCCACTTCGCCAAGATCGCCGGCCACAACGTCTACTTCGGCGAGTGGTCGCAGAGCGCGCCGACTGACGGCACCCACACCGTCTACTACGCTGGCGACAACGCCGGCACCACCGTGCCGGCGTCGGGCACCGCCACCTACACCGTGGCCGGCCTGAACCAGTACAACGGCAGCAACAAGCTCAACGGTACGCTGAGCGCGAACTTCGGCGCCGGCCAGCTCAGCGGCAGCCTGAGCAACGGTTCGGTGACGGTGAACATCGGCACCGCCGCGATCAGCGGCACCGGCTTCTCCGGCAGCGGCGCCAGCGCCTCGGTCGGCGGCGCCACCGTCGCCACCGGCGGCGTCAGCGGCCAGTTCTTCGGCGCCAACGCCGCGGCCCTGGCCGGCGTGACCCGCTTCGACGACCGTCTGTACGACACCGCCTTCGGCGGCACCAAGAATCCCTGAGGGATTCGCCGGTGAAGGCTCGCGGCCGCCCTGGCCGCGAGCCGCCGCGGCGCCGCAGGGAGGCGGCGCCCGGTTCCGGCGCGCAACGATGAAGCGCTATCGAATTCTCTTCGGCGCCACCGGCTTCGCTGCCGGGCTGGCGCTGTGCCTGTATTCCTTCGCCGCGTCCGCACAGGACCGCGACGACACCCGCCTGCGCCTGGACCACGGCTTGGAGCAGCGCCAGAGCGAGCGCGAGCGCACCTTGCTGGAATCCGAAGGCGCTGCGGGCGACGGCGCCGAGCGCTCCGCCGATGCCGATCCGCGCGACCCCGATGCGCTGGCCGCGGCGCTCTACCAGGCCGTCGGCGCGCGCCAGTGGCCGCGCGCGCGGCGCCTGCAGCAGGGCTATCGCGCGCTGCCGCAACGCGACCGCATGCTCGAACTGTATGCGCAAGGCGCGCTGGCCCGCGCCGACGGCGACCTCGCCGGCGCCGAGCGCGACTACCGCGCGCTGCTGGAATTGCAGGCCGACTTCCTGCCCGCGCGGCTGGAGCTGGCGCGGGTGCTGTTCGAGAACCAGCTCGACCGCGAAGCCGAGCAGCGTTTCCAGGCCATCGCCGATTCGCTCGACGCCGGCGACGCCAAGACCGCCGGCGTGCGCCGCACCGTCGACACTTTCCTGCGCGCGCTGCGCAACCGTCGCGGCTGGCACGGCAGCTTCGCGCTGGGGCCGAGCTGGAACGACAACATCAACCAGTCCTCGGCTAGCCGTACCTGCCTGCTGGCGGCGCCGGACGGCCAGTGCGCGATCGAGCGCAGCCTGCCCCCAGCGATCGCCGGCGCGGGGCTGGACTACGACGCCAGCCTGAGCAAGCGCCAGCCGCTGCGCGGCCACCACGGCCTGTACCTGCGCTCGCTGTTGTACGGCTATTCGTATCGCGGCAACCGCCAGTACAACGAAACCACCTGGACCGGCAGCGCCGGCTATTCCTACGCCGCCGCGCGCCACGCCTTCACCGCGGCGCCGCAGTTCGAGTACGCCGCGTTCGGCAACCGCAGCCTGTATGGCGCCTGGGGCGCGCGCGCCGACTGGACCTGGACGATCTCGCCGCGCTGGCTGTTCAAGCTGGAAGGCGACTACAAGCGCATGCGTTACCGCCGCGCCGACCTGGCCGGCTACGACGGCCCGACCGGCGCGGTCTACGCCACGCTGTGGCGCGCGCTGCCGCAGCAATGGATGCTGTTCGGCGGCATCGACCTCGCCCGCCGCGACACCCGCCGCGCCACCGAAGCCTATCTGCAGCGCGGCGTGCGCCTGGGCCTGTCCAAGCAGTTCGACGCCGGCGTGTCGCTGCTGTTGTTCGCGTCGTTGCGCAAGCGCGGCCACGACGAGTGGAACGAGACCTTCCAGGCGCGCCGCCGCGACGACGAGTTCAACGCCACCGCGATCGTGCGCGCGCCGCGCTGGGCCGTCGCCGGCTTCGTGCCCAGCCTGACCTTCAAGCACAACCGCATCGCCAGCTCGATCGACTGGCTGTATTCCTACGATCGCGACATCGTCAGCCTCAAGCTGGAGCGCGCGTTTTGAGCGCGAACGCGCTCACGCTGGAGGCGACGCCGCGTTCGGCGCGCGCCTGCTCGCGCCGCCTGCGTAGCGCGCGCGAGCCGGCGCGGCCGATGCGCGCGACGCGCGAGCGCGAGGCCGGTTGGATCGGCATGGCCGTCACCGCGGCCGTGCATGCGGCGCTGCTGGCGTGGTTGCTCGGCCTGCGCACGCCGGCGCCGCCAGCAGCGCCGACGCCGCCGGCCGCGGCGGTGGTGCTGGAACTGTCGCTGTTGCCGAAGGCGCCGCCGACGCCGGCGCGCGATCTGCCGCCGGGCCCGCCGCAGGCCGAACGCGAGGCCAGCCGCGCGCGCGACGCGCGCCCCGCCGCGCAGCCCACTTCGCTGCCGCCGCGGCCGCAGGGCGAGATCGCCAGCGCGCCCGCAGCCGCGCCGCATTCCGCTCCCACGCCGGCGCCCGTGCGCGACAGCGCGCCGCGCGAACCGGCCGCGCCGGCGCAAGACCGCAGCGCCGCCAGCGCCGCCGCACCGCCCGACGTAGCCGCCGCACCCGCGCCGCGTTACGCCGCCGCGCGCGATGCGGCCGGCGCCGGCCGCGAGATTCCGCGGCAATGGCAGCAATTGCTGCTCGGCCATCTGGAACGCTTCAAGCGCTATCCGCGCCAGGCCCGGCGCCAGCATCAGGAAGGCGTCGCGCAAGTGCGGCTCAGCGTCGCCGGCGACGGCCGCGTGCTCGCGGCGCGAATCGAAACCTCCAGCGGCCACCCGCTGCTCGACGCCGAAGCGCTGGCCGTGGCCGAGCGCGCCAGCCCGGTGCCGGCGCCGCCGCCGGAGCTGGGCGAGCCGGCGCAGGTGATCGTGCCGATGGAGTTCTACATCGCGCTTTGAGCGTCGCGCGCTGAGCGCGGCGCGTGACTTCCGGGCCTGCGCGGTTCGGCGCAGCGCGGTCATCATCTCGGTCTTCCGGCTGTGCGAGACCGCTTATGAACTTCAGGATCGCCGTTGCGGCGTGGTGTTGCGCGGCGTCGCTGGCAGTCGCGGCGTTGCCCGCGGCCGCGCAGGCGCACTCGCTCGAATCGGCGGACGTGACGCGCTTTTGGACCGCCTTCGACGCGATCCGCGCCAGCGCCGACCCGGCCGAAAAACGCCGCGCGCTGCTGCGCGAATACATCGAGCCCGGCACCCCGGGCCTGCAGGCGTTCATGCAGGCCAGGGGCTATACGCCGGAGTGCTATCTCGACGCGATCGAACGCTATCCCAAGTTCTGGGCCTCGGTGCGCGCCGGCACCCTGGCGCTGGCGGACAAGACCGCCGACGCGCCGCAGCGCATCGCCGCCTTGCGCAAGCTGTATCCGCCGCTGCGGCCGGCGACGGTGTATTTCGCCATCGGCTGCCTCAACTCCAGCGGCACAACCCTGGGCGACAAGGTGCTGATCGGCGCGGAACTGGCCGGCGGCGGCCCGGACACCGACGTGTCGGAGATGCCGGAATCGCGCCAGCGCAACCTGCGCAACTACTTCGCCACCCGCCCCGCCGACGGGCTGCCGCTGCTGCTGGTGCACGAGTACGTGCACACCCAGCAGAAGGGCCCCGGCCCGACCCTGCTGGCGCAGGCGATCTACGAAGGCGCCGCCGACTTCGTCGCCGAACGCGCCACCGGCAAGCTGCCGCCGCTGGACTACGTGCGTTACGGCCGGCAGAACGAAGCCCGGCTCAAGCGCGACTTCCGCGCCGAAATGCACGAGACCTCCTACGCCAAATGGCTCTACAACGCACCCGACCCACGCTACGGCGTGCGCGACCTGGGCTATTACATGGGCTATGCGATCGTGCGCGACTACTACGCCCGAGCCCGCGACCACAAACGCGCGCTGCGCGAGATCGTCGAACTGGATTGCACCGATCAGGCCGCGGTGGAGGCGTTCGTGCAGCGCTCGGGCTTCTATGCCGACGACGCGGCTACGCGCTGAGCCGGCGTAGCACGCGATGGCGCGCGGACCTCACGCCACCGCGTTGACCTTCGCCTCCGCGTAGCGATACGACAGCAGCATGCGGATCAGCGTCTCCACCTGGGCCGCGTCGCGCGCGTCCAGCCGCGCCATCGGCAGGCGGTGGCCGCGGCGGCCGAGCGCGTCGCGGAATTCCAGCAGGGCGAAATCGTCGCTGAGGTCGGCGCGGGTGACGCCGACCGCGAACGCTGCGTCCGGGGCGATGCGGGCGAACTCGCGCAGCATCGCGTCGGCCTGGTTGACCATGTCGGGGCCGTCGGCGGCGACCAGCACCACGATGCCGACCGCGCCTTCGCACACCAGCGGCCACATGAAGTCCAGATAGCGCTGGCCGGGCACGCCGTAGACGTGCAGCAGTTCGCCGTCGTCGAGTTCGATGGTGCTGTAGTCCATCGCCACCGTGGTGTGGGTCTTCTCGCCCAGCGTGGCGTGGCTGATCGGCATTTCGGTGCTGATCGGCTCGCGGTCGGAAATCGCGCGGATGGCGGTGGTCTTGCCGGCGCCCATGTCGCCGACGAAGGCCAGCTTGATCAATTCGCTCATTGCCCGCGTCCCAGGTTCAGGCCGAAACGGCGCGCCAGCCGGCTCAGCAGGCCGGGCGCGCGCGCGTCGGGCGCGCGCCGCGGCGGCGACGGCGCGGCCGCGGCTTCGCCGTCGGCCAGGCCGCTGGCCAGCACCGCGGCGTACATGCGTTCGAGTTCCAGCGACGGCGTCGCCGTCGCCTGGGCCAGCTGCGGCAGCGCCCAGGCGCGTTCGAGCAGGCAGCTCAGCGGCAGCAGCCAGTGCACCGGCAACTGGTTGGCCGACAGCAGCGGCCAGGCGCGCAGGCGCAGTGCGCGTTCGGGCGCGACGTCGGCGATCGGCGCCTCGTGCGCCAGCGCGATGTCCCACAGCACCGATTCCAGCGGATAGCTCGCGGTCACGTCCTGGGCGAATTCTTCGGCGTAGCGGCGCGGCGACAACGGCGTGACGAACCAGTTCGGCGCCAACGCCTCGCCGATCAGCGCCGGATACGGCATGCGCCGCAGCATGTGCACGCGCGCATCGCTCAGGTCGATCACCAGCCGGAACAGGCCGCGTTCGAGCAGGCAGGCGCCGCTTTCGGACGCCGCCAGCAGTTGGCGCAGGAACGGCGCCGCGGCGGGTTCGAGCAGGTCGGCGGCGGGCGCGGGTTCGTGCGCGTCCAGGCGTTCGCGCAGGCAGGCCGACAACTCGCCGGGTTCGGCGTAGAGGTCGAGCGAGCGCACGCTGTCGGGATCCCACGGCAGCCGGCCGATGCGCACCACCGGGATGCCGCTGCGCAAGGCGGTGTCCACCGCCATGCGGCTGGCGCTGGTCTCGGTGCCGACCACCAGCACCTGCGCCGGACGCCCGTCCCAGCGACGCAGTTCCACGTCGATGCGTTCGCCGGCGAGCAGCTCGCGCGCGGCGTGCAGCCGCGCGTCGCGGGATTTGTCGAGGTCGACGCTGGCGACCACGTAGCGCTGCTTGGATGCCACCCATGCCTCCTGGCCAGGGCGCGGCCTTGCGGCCGCGCATTGCCGGCTCATCGACGACCGCCGCGGCGGCGGTGCGCGCGCGATGCGGTCATCGCTGCGCTGCCTTACTTGAAGTCCAGGGTCTTCTCGAACGACTTGAGCTCGTGGCGGGCCATCGCCAGATTCGCGCGCGAACGGTCCAGGGCCACGTACAGGAACAGCGTCGGGTTGCTGTCGAGCGGGCGGATCAGGTGGTACTGCTTGCCCAGGCTGATCAGGATGTCTTCGATGGTGTCGTTGAGGCCGAGCTGCTGGGCGACGCGGCGCTTGGCCCGGATCACTTCGGAGTTGCCGGCCGCGGCCGTTTCCAGGTCGAGTCCGCCGCCGCCGATGGTGGCCAGCGACATGCCGCTGTCGCTGTCGACCAGCGCGGCGCCGACGAAGCCGGCCAGGTTGTTCAGTTCGTCCAGTTGCAACTTCGACATCTCGAGCTCCTTTGCGTGAGTGGGTGCATCTGCGGTAAGGCGACAGCGGTAAGGCTCAGCGCGGGCAAGCGGCAAGGCCGCAGCCGCGCGCGGCCCGTCGCCGCGCAGGCGGCGCGCGGGCGCAAGACGGGTCAGGGTTGGACGGTCGCAGGCGGCGCCGGCGCGGCGAGCGCGGCGCCCAGGCGCGCGGCGCATTCGCGCGCGCCCACCAGCAATGCGGCCAGCAAGGTGTCGGGGCCGGCCATCGCCAGCAGGGTCAGCGGTTTGCCGGCGTGGACGCGGAACAGCACCAGGTTGCCGCGCGCAGTGCAGACGGTGGCGTAGTCGGCCTGGCTGAGTTCCATTTCGCCGGCCAGGGTTTCGCCGAGGGTTAGGAAGGAATTGGCCATCGCCGCGATCCGGCGGGCGTCGATGCCGCCGTCGATGCGTTCGGCCAGGGCGCGGCCGTCGGCGGTGGAGACGCACAGGGCGCGCAGGCCGGGGACCCGTTGCCAGCAACGCTGCAGTTCCGCGTCCAACAGCGCCGTCGCGGCGCCTTCGCCGTGCGGGGCCGGCTCCAGTCGCCCCAACAACATGTCGATCGTCGTTCGCTGCATGCGAGTTCCGCTCCTGTGCCCGGCCGGCGGCCCTAAACGTCGTTAGGCGGCGGACCCGGTCAAATATTTGAACTTAGTCACACTATATCCGTTTTTTTGTGTGATGTTTGTTGCAGTTTTTACAGTTCTGGTTTCCACGGATGGCCACGCGGACGCCGCGCGCGGTGGCCGCACGGGGCATGGATGCGATCAGGCAAGGCCGCGCCGGCCGGCGCGGGACGCCGGGCGCAAGGCCGCAACGAGGGCGCGCAGCAGCGGCCGCGCTAGAAGTCGCAGGCCTCCCAGCCCGGCGCGGTGCCGTCGGTGGAGCGGCCGCGGAAGCCGGCATCGAGGGTGTTCTGCGCCCAGGCGTCGGCCTGCGCGCGCTGGGCCGGGGCCAGGCCGGCGGCGACCGCGGCCAGTTGCCGGTCCAGCTCCGCGGCGCGGTGCGCTTCGGCGCCGAGCCGGTAAAGCTTGAGATAGCGGTAGTGCTGCAGTGGGTCGGCGCCGAGCAATCCGCCCAGCAGGCTGGTCGAACCCGGCTCGTAGGCGCGCTGCAGCAGATCGACCACGCGCCAGTCGCCGGCGGCGAGCCCGGTCTCGACCAGCCGCGCCGCGCTCGCGCGGTAGCTGCGCAGCGCCTCGGGCTGGCGGATCAGGCTGCGCGGGTCGTACAGCGGGCCGCGTTCGAGGTAGCAGGCGCGCGCCTGTTCGTCGCCGAGCCGGGCGGCCTGGGCGATGTTGGCGGTCAGGCTGGCGAGCATGCGCTCGTCGACGCCGGCGCAGGCGGCGCGTTCTTCGCGCTCGCGCTGCTGGCGCAGTTCCATCGCCTCCAGCAGGGTTTGATAGGTGCGCAGCTGCGCCGCGGTCATGCCTTCGGTGGAGCGGCTGGTCAGCGCCTCGGTGGCGCCGGCGTTGCGCCATTGCGCGCCGCGCAGGCGGTTGCACCGGTCCAGGTCGCGCACCAGCCGGGTCGCGGCGGCGGCATCGCCGGCGTTGGCTCGCGCCTGCAACTGGGCGAAGTGGTCCTTCAGCGGCGCGTTCGGCGCGGGCAGGATGCCGCCCTTGATCGGCGTCGGCCAGGTCTCGGCGGCGGGCTCGGCGGCCGCGGCGGCTTCGGCGGCGACGCGCACGTGCGAATCCGGACGCACGGCGCCGGCGCGGCCGGCGAAGTAGGCGCCGACGATCGCCGCCAGCGCCGCAACCGCGGCCGCCGTCAGCAGCAGGCGGCGCGGGCCGCGCGCGGGAGCGGATGCGTTCATTCGGATGTGTTCATTCGTACGGGAACACGCACGGATCCCACAGCGGGCCGTCGGCGTCGATGGCGCGGCCGTGGAAGTTCTGGTTGAAGGTCCGCGTCGCCCACGCCTCGGCGTCGGCGAGCTGGGTCGGGCTGAGTTTGGCCGCGGCCATCGCCAGGTCCTCGTCGGTAACGCCCGGCTGCGGCGGCGCGCCGAGCCGGAACAGCTTGAGGTAACGGTAGCGTTGCGCGGCATCCCTGCCAACGGCGGCGGCCAGCAGCGTGTCGGCGCCGGGTTCGAGCGCGCCGCGCAGTTGCTCAAGCACGCGCCAGTCGCCGTCGGCGATGCCGCGTTCGACCAGCGCGCGCGCGGTGCCGCGGTAAGCGCTGATGCGTTCGGGATGGTCGAGCAGCGCGGCCGCGTCGAAGCCGGGGCCGCGCGCCAGATAGCAGGCGCGCGCATACGGTTCGCCCAGCAGCGCAGCTTTTTGCAGGTTCGCGGCGAGCGAACCGAGCATGGCGTCATCGACGCCTTGGCATTGCGCGCGCAGCGCATCGAGCGTGCGTTCGTTGGCCTCGGCCGCTTCCAGCCCGGCGCGCAGGGTTTCGCGCTGGCGCGGGTCGGTGGCGTTGGCGCGCGCGGCCAGCAGTTCGTCGGAATAGCGGCGCACATCGCGCTCGCGGCGGGCGAAGCCGCGGCATTGGTTGAGGTCGCGATAGAGCCGGGTCGCGGCGGCGAGGTCGCCGGCGTCGGCGCGCGCCTGCAGGGTCGGGAACGCACGCCGCAGCGGCGTGCCCGCCGGCGGCGCGGCGCCGGCTGCGGCGAGCGCGGCCGGCGCAAGGGTGGCGGCCGCCGCCTGTCCTTCGGCGGCGACCGGACCCTGCGCATCCTCATGGGCTGCCGTTCGTCCCTGATGGCGGCCCATGAGGTACACGGCGACGAGCGCGGCCAAAGCGAGGGCAATGGCCGCCGCGGTCCGGACGCGTTTGAGCGGGACGGATTCGGCGCCGGTCATGCGTCCGGCCCCTCATCCGCAACGCGCACGGTTCGCTGAGTCGTCGCCAATGGTCCTTACTGCTCGCTGTCCAGTACGTATTGCGCGGCCGCGATCGAGGACTTGCCGCTCATGATCGCGGTGTTGGTGCCGGCGGCCGCCGGCAGGCCGACCTTGAGGTTGACCGCGCCGGAGACCAGCGCGTCGAGCAACGGGGTCAGGATCGGCAGCCCCAGCGCGATATTGCCGCAGCCGGCGGCCTTGGGCACGGCGAAGGAGTTGTCGACCAGGGTGTTGCCGTCCACTTGCAGGTAGCCGATGAAGTTCGGCTCGTCGGTCCAGACCGTGTACACCGTGCCCGTGCTGCCGGAGATCGGCAGGTTCGGCGGCGGCGGTGCGGTGGTGCCGGTCTGCAGCTTGAGCACGATCGGATCCTGCGCCGAACCGATGTAGCAGCTGCCGCCCAGGAACGGATTCTGCAGGTGCACGCGCACCGCCAGACGGGCCACGGTCGGGTCGCTGCCGTCGGTGGGCGGGAACAGCGCGTTGCCGAAGTTGGTCTGCACCGCCTGTACCGGTTCGATCGTCGCGCTGACGTCGTTGACCGCGCCGACGATGGCCCAGAACGCGGTCCACAGCGGGCCGGGCCAGTTCGGCGCCGGATTGACGATGCCCAGCAGCCCGCCGGGCACCTTGGCCGGAGGCGCCTGCAGGGTCGGCGCGCCGACCGCGGCGTAGAACGGCGACGGACCGATGTTCTCGATGCCGCCCTGCATGACGATGGGCTTGTCGATCGGCATCGTGGTGCTGCCGATCTTGAGCGTGCCGGACGTGGTGGTGTTGACCACGCAGCTGCCGACCGAGGGGTTGGTATACGGACAGAACTTGAACATCGCATACGGGCCCGACGGCGTGCCGGCATGGGCGGCCGACGCGCTGGCGAGCGTCAGCGCCGCCGTCAGCGCGACGGTGCGGAGCGAGGTCTTGCGCATTGTGGAATCCTCCTGAAATTTGGGGTGCGGTCCTCGCGGGGCGCCGCGGTTTGCCGCAAGAGCCGCGGACAAAAAGGGGAGGAAAGCCTCCTCCCCTTCGCCGAAGTCCATCTCGGCCAGCGCCGCCTGCGGCGTTGTCGATTAGGCCGCGGCCAGCACGCGCCACGCATGAAGCGCGGCGGGCCGGCGGCCGACGCCGCAGGCGAACGTGTCGATTGTCTCGATCAGGGAACCACGCGCACCGGCGAAGTAGCGGTCAGCGCGAAGGTGTTCTGCGTCTGCACCGAGCACGGGCCCAGCGGTCCCTTGAACACGAACTTGTTCGCGGTGTTCGAATCGAGCACGCCGTTGATGGTGCCGGTGGTGGTGGTGCTCGGGCAGGTCACGTTGAGCGGCGACGGAATGTAGATGCGGATGCCGCTGATGGCCACGCTCGTCAGCGGCGCGAGCAGGGTCGGCGCACCGGAGAACGGCGGGTTGGGACCGGTGTAGCCGCCCGGGGCGCCCGGAGTCATCGACCAGGGCAGCGCCTGCGCGACGATGCCGTTGCAGGCGGCCGAACCGGTGAATTTGGCGTTGATCACCGTCGCGGCGCCGTTGTTGACGTACAGGTCGAAGGTGGCCGTGCACGGCACCGCGATGCTGAGGTAGCTGGCCGAGGTCGGGCCGGTGAAGCTGACGTAGCCAGTCTTCACCCAGACGCCGGCCGCGCTGTCGTACAGCTCGAACGACTGTGCGGAGGCGGAACTGGCGCCGCAGATCGCGGCGGCCGAAACCAGGGCGAGAAGCGAGTACTTGAGCTTGGACATTGCGTTGTCTCCTGTGAGGCGTCGAGGTGTGCGGGCGTGCGGGCCCGCGCGGACTGTCACGGATGAAGCGGCGCCGTGGCTGCGCTGCCTGGGAGCTGCGAATGCCTGTTGCAGCGTTCAGGCGACTGCGTGCCGCCGCCCGCGAGGGCGGCGGCCTTGGATCAGAAAAAGCCCTTGCTCACCGTCAAGCCGATGATTCGCGGGTCTTGCAGGAATACATTGCTGGTCAGGCCGGTGTCGTCGCTGTTGAGGAAGGTGCCGGTGATGGCCTTGCCGCCCAGAGCGTTCTTGACGTACAGCTGCACCGCCAGATCGCTCTCGATGTCGCGCCAGGTCAGCGAGACGTTGACGTTGCCCCAATCGTGCAGGCGGTCGATCTTGTCCTGATAGACCCGCGCCCAGCTCGCACCCTGGTAGTACAGGTCCGCGCGCAGGGTGAAGTCGCCGCGGCCGGTCATGAAGGTGTACTGCGGGCTGAGGCTGACGGTGATGTGCGGCGCGTTGGGCAGTTCGTTGCCGCCGATGTTCTTGGCGAAACCGGCGCCGCCGTTGGGGCCGTCCTTGGCCGGATCGTAGGTGAAGCCATACACGCCTGCGTAGGGACCGCCCGCGGCGAAGCCGCCCTGGTTCAACGGCAGGTTGGTCGAGCAGAAGCTGTTGAGGATGTTGCCGGCCGAGCCGCTGGGATCGTACTGGTAGGTCTGCTTGAGCACCGCCTCGACGTATTCGCGCGGCGCGATGCAGTTGGACGCCAGCTGCAACCACGGCTTGATCACTACCCAGTCCGGATTGCCGGCGGTGCGGTCCATCGCATCGATGGAATACTGGTTGGAGCCGATGCGGGTGCGCAGCAGGCCGACGTTGCCGCTGAGCTGGAACGCATCGGTCGGCCGCCATACCGCTTCGAGTTCGGCGCCCCAGGTCTTGGCGTCGAAGTTCTCGTTGAGGGTGGCGCGGTCCTGGATCTGCGAGACCTGGTAGTCCTTGTAGTCGTTGTAGAACAGCGTGCCGTTGAGGATGAACTTGCCGCCGGCCATGACGTTCTTCATACCGACTTCGAACGCGTTGACGTACTCGGGCTTGAACTCGGGATCGCGCTGTTCGAAGCTCAGCGCGGCGGGATTGGCACCGATTCCCGGCGAGTTGGTGCCGCCGGCCTTATAGCCGCGCGAAGCCGAGGCGTAGAACATGGTGCTGTCGGTCCACGACAGGTCCGGCGACCAGTCCAGCACCAGGCGTCCGGTCGGCTCCTTCCAGGTCTGGCTGATCTTGGGCAATGCCGGATAACCATAGCCGACGTAGCCACCCCAGAAGTACGGCACGCCGGCGGTTCCCGTGGAGTCGCCGAGCAGGGTCTGGGTCGGGTACGGCGTGGTGATCTTACGGTCGTGGGTGAAGCGCACGCCCGCGGTCAGGCGCACCGTGTCGCTGAGCTTCCAGTAACCTTCGCCGAAGATCGCCGCCGACTTGGTCTCGGCCAGATTGCGGCTGCGGAAGTAGTTGTGGCCCTGGCCGTCGATCGAGCCGATCGGGTTCGGATCGATATAGACGCACGGCAGGACCTGCCCGCTGCTGGGATCCACGCGGGTGGCGCTGCCGGCGGGGCACTTGCCCGGCGCGTTGCCCGGGCCGACGCCGTTGAAGAACAGGTCGGCCAGCGCGGTGAAGGCGTTGCTGAAGACGTAGTAGCTCTCGTCGACCTTATATTCCAGGTAATTGGCGCCGACGCTGAAGTTGAACGGACCGTCGAAGCTGGATTGCAGGCGGAATTCCTGAGACCACTGGCGGCTTTTGGAATCGACCGCGTCGACGATCAGCAGGCGGTCCGAGCAGCCCAACTGGGGATCGCAATAGACGCCGTTGGGGAACGCGGCATAGGCCGGCTCCACGCCGTTGGGCCCGAACTGGTACAGCTTGTTGGTGTCGGTGAAGATCGGGTTGGACTGGAAGCGGCCGTAGTCCTGGGTCGAGTAGTACTTGTCGGTGGTGTACAGGGTCTGCGAGACCAGGCGCAGGTGGTCGCCGACGTCGGCTTCCAGGTTGAACTGGAAGACGTCGTTCTTGGCCTCGAACCGCGGATCGTAAGTGGTCGCGATCTTGCGCATGTCGTGCGACTGCGACAGCCCCGCATAGGGGTCCAGCCCGCGCTTGATGATGCTCGCCACGTCGATGATGTTGCCGTCGGCGTCGGCGATCAGGCCGGCCGGGCTGCTCTGCGCGCCGAGCACGAACGGGATGCTGGCGCCGTTGGGAACGCCGAACGCGCCGTTGTCGTACAACGAGCCATTGCTGCAGCCCTGGCTCATGTAGTTTCGGTCGATCGAGGACACTGCGGTCGAACCGAGCAGCGACGGGCCCGGATCGTTGTGGCACAGCTGCTTGCCGGTGCGCGCGCGGCGGTCGTCCTCCTGGAAATGCTCCCACACCAGGTTGGCGTTGAAGCGCTCGCTGGGCTTGAACGCGAACGACAGACGTGTGGACAGCAGATCGCGGTTGTTGACGTCGCGGCCGGTCACTTCGTTGTGATCGAAACCGTCGCGCTTGGTGTACTGGCTGGCCAGGCGAAAGGCGAAGGTATCGGTCAGCGGCACGTTGACCACGCCGGTGACGCGGCGAGTATCGTAATTGCCGATCTCGCCCTTGACGTTGGCCTCGTAACCGTCCGGATTGGCCAGGTTGGGAATCATGTTGACCACGCCGGCGGTCGCGTTGCGTCCGTACAGCGTGCCCTGCGGGCCGCGCAGCACTTCCACCCGCTCCACGTCGAGGTATTCCTGCTCGAACAGGCGGTTGCGGATCAGCGGCGAACTGTTGAAGCTCACCGCCACCGCCGGGTCGGTGGTCACCGACAGCGCCTGGGTGCCGATGCCGCGGATCTGGAAGTTGTAGCTGGCGAAGTTGGTCTTGGAGAAGGTGACGTTGGGCGTGGCGGTGACCAGGTCGCCGCCGGTTTCGATCTTGCGGTCGCCCAGGTCCTTGCCGCCGAAGGCGCTGATCGCGATCGGCACCTTCTGGATGTTCTCGACCTTCTTCTGCGCGGTCACCACGATGGTGTCGAGGGTGGTCGCGTTGGGATTCTTAGCGGGGTTTGCGGTCGCTACCGGCGCCTGTTGGTCGTCTTGCGCTTGCGGGGAGGCCGCCGCCGGCTGCGTCTCGGCGACCTCTTGTACGTTTCCCTGATTCTCCTGCGCGGCGGGCGCGGCGCCGCTGGAGCCGGCGGCCGCAGCGGCGGCGCCGGTGTTGCTGATCAAGATCGCGCCGGAGGCGTTGGTGGCGTAGCTCAGGCCGGTGCCGTCGAGCAGTTCTTCCAGCGCCTGGCGGTTGCTCTTCTCGCCGCGCACCGCGCGCGCGGTCTTGCCGGCGGCCAGTTCCGGCGCGTACAGCAATTGCGTCCCGCTCTGGCGCGCGTACTCGGACAGGGCGGTGTCGAGCCGCTGCTGCGGAATATCGAAGCGCGCGTTCGCCGACGAGCGCTCGCCGGCGTAGGCGGCCATGCACGGCAACAGCGCGAGGAACAACACGGCCCGTCGCGATGCGCTCAGCAACGACTGTTTCTGAACTCGCAATTGCATTCGTTCTCCCCTCTTTCGGATGGCCGGCCGCGTGTGCCCGCGGCCTGGTTACCTAGATACAGACGCGCCTGCGCACGAAACCCGAACCTCGCATCGCGATTAATTTCGCCGCGCAACTTGTTGTACTGACGAGTTTTGTTTTGCGCTGCAGCAGTCGCGGCGTGCGCGCTCGTCGCGCGCGCGAACGCGCCGCGCGCGCACAGCGGCGCGCGCAGCACGATCGGCAGGGAAGCGGCCGCGCCGGATGCGCAGCCGCCGGTGTTGCGCGCGGCGCGCGCGGCGGCCGCGCAGGTCAGCCGCGGATCGGTGCGGCCGGCGCGTCGGCGGTGTCGGCCGCGCGCGGCTTGAGCACGATGTCGTCGTTGTCCAGCGTGTCGCGCTCGATCGGGAAGTAATCGGTCAAGGCTTCGACGAAGGTGCCGGTGTCGCCGGTGTTGAACGCGCCGCTGATCTTGAGCGAGGCCAGGTGCGCGTCGGCCAGCACGATCTTGCGCTGCGAATAGCGGTTGATCTCGGCCACCGCGTCGCCCAGGCGTTCGTTCTCGAACACGATCTGGCCGTTGCGCCAGCTCACCACCCGGCGCACATCGGCCGCGCGCACCTGCGGCGCGGCCTTGGCCAGAGCGACGAACTGCTCGCCCGGGCGCAGCTCGGCCAGCGACGCCGCCGCGCCCGCGGCGGGCTTGGCGCTGGCCGCGGCGGCCGCGGCCTTGACGGCGCGGGTCACCGTCACCCGGCCTTCGAGCAAGGTGACTTCGAACGCGCGCGACGACAGATACACATCGAACTCGGTGCCCAGCGCGGTGACCTGGCGGCCGCCGGCGCTGACCACGAACGGCCGGCTGCGGTCCTTGGCCACCTTGAACAGCGCCTGCCCGCGTTCCAGCGTGACCGCGCGCAGACCGTCGCGGTAATGGGTGCTGACCCGGCTGTCGGTGTTGAGGGTGATGCTGGAGCCGTCGGCGAGGACGAAGCTTTCGCGCTGGCCGACGCCGGTCTGGTAGACGTTGCCGGCGAGCGCATCGCGGGCGTCGCCGACCACCTTCCAGGAATTGCCGAGGTTGAGCCCGATCGCGCCGAGCAGGCCGAACACCATCACCGAGGCGGCGACCGCCCAGTTGCGTTGGCGGCCGCGGCGCAGGGCGGCGTCGCGCGCGACCCGCCCCAGGGTTTCGCGGCGCAGGTCCTGCATCTGCGGCTCGCCGGCCAACAGCTCGGCCAGCCGGCGCGCGGCGTCGGCGCGCGCGTACGCCTGCGCGTGCTGCGGCGATTGCGCCTGCCAGGCCTGGAACGCCTCCCGCATCGTCGCGTCGTCGCGCTCGCGCAGGATCTCGCTCCAGCGCGCCGCGTCCTCGTCGATGCTCCGCGATCCGGGTTCCGCCGACCCGTCCCGCACCAGCGCGATTTTGCATTTCATCGGGTGTGACCTCTCCAGCAACTCCGGCCGATGCGCGTGGAACGCGCCGTGCGGCCGATGTTCCGATCCGTGACGGCCCGCTCAGGCCGACCGCGTCCGAACGCACAGGCTGCGCCCGCCCCGAGGGGGCCGGCGCGCCGCTCAGTCCTGCGTTCCCAATCCATCGACGATGCCTCCCAACTGCGCCAGGGCCTTGGCCATGTGCTTCTCGGCCGAACGCACGGAGATGGCCATCATCGCCGCGATTTCCGCATATTTCTTCTTCTCCATCACCCGCAGCACGAACACGTCGCGGGTGCGTTCCGGCAGCCCGCGCAGGACCGCGGCGACCAGTTCGACCTGCTCCTTACCCAGTAAGACGCGCTCGGGCGAAATATCCGTAGCCGGATCGTGCACCTGGGCGTCGAAAGATTCGTGCGCGTCCTGGTTGCGCGCCTTGCGGCGCCGGCCCCAGTCGCGCAGGGTGTTGGCGGCGACCTGGAACACGTACTGCTCGACGTGCTCGATCGGCCCGCCGCGGGCGCGCCGGATCAGGTGCAAGAACACCTCCTGGGTCAGGTCCTCGACTTCTGCCGCGTCCTTGACCCGCTTGGAAAAGAAGCCGCGCAGGGGCAGGCGGTAGCGCAGGGACACGTTGTTCCACTGGGCGGCGCCGTCCTCCCCGTACTCGGCGAGCGATGCGGACTCATGCGGCCATGACGCCGGATCGGTCATTGCTCTTTCCTTCCTAACCAATGGAATGCACCCAATGCCGCGGCCCCGCCCCACGCGGGGGCCGCTTCGGCGGCGCCGACGCCGACGGCCGCGGCGGACGCCCCTGGCGGGGGTCCGGGCCGCAGCCGCGCACGGCGGTTCCGGTAGCGCACTTGCTTCGCCTCGCGGCCGCCGCCCTAGGGCTGCGGCGTCGGGACGCCCCCTGCCCTTGCTTGCTCGGCCGCGCGCATCGTCGTCGCCCGGCCGTTCATGCGCCCACCACCTTTTCCGCCCACAGCGGCAGGATCCCGCGCGGCTTGCGCCCGGCCTCCAGCTCGCCGCGCAAGGCCGCGTCGGCGCCCAGCGCCGCGGCCGGCGCCAGGCCCATCACCTGCTCGACGTGGCGCACCTGGGCCAGATTGTCGAACGGGGTGGTCAACAGCGGTGAGACGAAGGCGACCAGCCGGCCCAGCATCAGCGAGTCGCTGACCGCCTCGCCGACGCAGATCGCCGCGATCAATTGGTCCATGTTTTCGCCGGCCAGCACGCCCGACAGCGCCTTGAGCGCGAAATGCAGGCGGGTGCCCAGCTCGTTGCGCGACTGGTGGGGCAGCGCGCGGGCGAAGGCTTCGAAGAAGCGCTCGTAGATCGGCTGGTAGTGCTCGTACAGGAAGCCGCGCACGAACGGCGACGGGTCGCTGTAGACGCGGCCGAGCAGGCGCATGAAGGAGATGCCGCCGGCGCTGTCGCGGCTGAGCCGCACCGCCGGCACGAACAGGATGCTCAGCACCGTCGGCGCGTCGAGCTGCTGGGCGCCGATGCGCTGCTCGCACAGCGACAGCAGTTGCAGGCGCTCTTCGTTGAGCCGGTCCAGGCGCGAGGACAGCAGCTCCTGCACCAGCGCTTCCTTGCTGCCGAAGTGGTAGTTCACCGCGGCCAGGTTGACCTTGGCCTCGCTGGTGATCTGGCGCAGCAGCATGCCCTCGTAGCCGTGGCGGATGAACAGCGCCTCGGCTGCCTCGAGCAGGCGCCGGCGGGTATCGCTCGAATTGGCGCGGGGACTGTTCACGGCCGGTGTCCTTGCACGGCTCCGCCTGGCGACCCGAGGGTTTGCTCCAACTCGCGGATTGAATAGCGGAATTGAAACGGCCGTTAGACTAAGCAGGCAATTTCGGCGACTGCACGCTGCAGCGCAATATGCGTGCCGGATGAATCCACGGGCGGCACCGCCCCGGCCCGCGCCGCGGACGATAAGGGATTGATTCGGCGGCGGATTCGCGCCGCCGCGAACGCCTGTGCCGAAACGGGCGCCTGGACGGCCGGAGCGGAGTTTGCTGCGGTTCGCCGCGCCGGCGTGACGCAGTTCCGGTTTCGATTCGCGGCGCGATTTGCGTCGCAGCGCGCGGATCGGGACGCCGATCGAGGGCGCTGGTCTACGGCCGCGCTGCGCTTACACCGGCGTCAGCCGCGCCCGTCCGACCCGGCGCCGCTCCAGGCTCAGCGCCTCCAGCTGCCAGCCGCCGCTGCGCACCCGGTCGCCGGCCGCCGGCAGGCGTTCGAGCAGGTGCAGGAACAGCCCGGCCACGCTGACGTAGGACGCCTGCCGCTCCAGCGCGATGCCGGTGGCGCGGAACAGGTCTTCCAGCGAGATCGAGGCGTCGACGATCCAGGCGCCGTCCTCGCCGCGCTCGATGCCGAAGTCGGCGTCGCGGGTGTCGACCAGGTCGCCGGCGATGGCCGCGAGCAGGTCGTTGGCGGTGACCAGGCCTTCCACGCCGCCGTATTCGTTCACCACCACCGCCAGCGCGATCGGGTGCTCGCGGATGCGCTCCAGCGCGTGCAGCGCGGTGCTCGATTCGGGCAAGACCAGCGGTTCGCGCAGATGCTCGGCCAGCGCCAGCGGCTGGCCCGACAACACCGCAGCGAGCAGATCGCGGCTGGCGACCACACCCTGCAGGTCGTCGAGTTCGCCGTCGCCCACCAGCAGGCGCGTATGCGGCGTGGCGATCAGCCGCTGCGCGGCGTGCTGCGGCCCGCGCCGCGCGTCGATCCATTGGATGTCGGCGCGCACCGTCATCACGCTGGCGACCGAGCGCTCGGCCAGGGTCAGCACGCTGCGGATCATGTCGTGCTCGGCCGCTTCCAGCCCCGGCTCGGCCGCGGCCGCACCGGCGCCGGCGCGCTCGTCCTCGCCGAGCGGCCGCGCGCCGAGCAGCCGGGTCACCGCCTCGGCGGTGCGCTGGCGCAGCGGCAGGCGCTGCGCGTGCCGCTCGCGGTTGGCCCGCGACCATTGGTTGAAGCTCTCGATCAGGATCGAGAACGCGATCGCCGCGTACAGATAGCCCTTGGGAATCTTGAAGCCCAGGCCCTCGGCGACCAGGCTGAAGCCGATCATCAGCAAGAAGCCCAGGCACAGCACCACCACGGTCGGGTGGCGGCCGACGAAGCCGGTCAGCGGCTTGCTCGCCACCAGCATCACCGCCATGGCGATGATGACCGCGGCGAACATCACCCCCAGCTCGTCGACCATGCCGACCGCGGTGATCACCGAGTCGAGCGAGAACACCGCATCGAGCACGACGATCTGCAGCACCACCAGCCCGAACGCGGCGTGGACTTTGCCGCTGCCGGTCTCCGCCGGCGGCTCCAGGCGCTCGTGCAGCTCCATCGTCGCCTTGAACAGCAGGAACAGGCCGCCGCCGAGCAGGATCAGGTCGCGGCCGGAGAATTCGTGGCCGAACAGCGAGAACAGCGGCGCGGTCAGGCGCATGATCCATGACAGCGTCGCCAGCAGCGCCAGGCGCATCAGCAGGGCCAGGCTCAGGCCGATCAGGCGCGCCCGATCGCGCTGATGCGGCGGCAGCTTGTCGGCGAGGATGGCGATGAAGACCAGGTTGTCGATGCCGAGGACGATCTCCAGCACCACCAGGGTCGCCAGACCCATCCAGATGGTCGGGTCGGAAAGCCATTCCATAAGAGATACGTGCGCCGCAGCGAAAGGAAGGCCGATTCTGGCACGCGCGCTCGCGACGGCGCGCTCACAGAACTTACAGCGCGTTCATGTGGCGGGCGGCGGCGATGTCGCGTCGGCGTTGTGGAGCAGGCGCTGCGGCGACGGGCGTCGCGGTTCGCCGTGGCACGTACGTGCGGACGGGTTTGCGAAGGGCTGCGAGCTGGTTTCGGACTCGCCGCGGATGACTTTGGACGGGCTTCGAACGCAGGGTGGATCTCAACCGGATCGCGTGAGCGCTGGCGACGCCGGCGGCGCTACGCGGTGCGCGCGGCCTGGGAGTGGACCTGCTGCTGGCTCGGAAGCTCCAGCGCGGCCGCCTTCTGCTCGGCCTGCGCGAGCTGCCGGAACGAAGCCTCGACCGGAACCCGTTCCGCCGCCTCGCTGTTGACCTGGGCGCGCTTGTGCGCCGGATCGGCCAGCGCGCCCTGCACGGCGAACACGTCGATGCCGGCGCCGTCGCTGCGGCCGGCGACGACGTGATCGACCTGATCGATCCCTTTCAGCCGGGCATCGACGAACAACGCCGCCGCGGTGCGTTCGCCGCCTTCGCCGAAGGGCCGCCCCTGTTGCGCGTAGACCCGCTCGACGCCCGCCTGCACGGCGCCATGCATCGAATGGCCGGGGTGATCGGAATGGCGCGGATCGAACGGCCGCGGCTCGCCCGCCGGCAACGCGCCGTGGGCGTCCTTGAACGGGCTCTCCGGCGGTTTTTCCGGGAGCCGGCGGCCGATCTCCTCGGCGATGCCCATCGGGCCGCGCAGGATCGCCCCGCCGAGGGAGGCGCCTTCGCGCATGGCCCACACATCGTCGCGGAACTTTTCGATCATCGAGCCGAAGCGGTGGGCGTTGACGCTGGTTTCGGGATCGCGCAGCACCGATAGGTCCGGATTGACGCCGTCGGTGTCGCGGAAGTTGTGCAGGCTGTGCGAGGTCGCGCCGCGCGCGATGGCGACCGGCAGATTGCCGCGGTCGATCGCGCGTTCGTTGTTGGCGTAGCCGGCGCCCGACAGCGTCGCGATGTCGTGCCGGCTGGCGTACACCTTGACCTCGCCGTAGTGATGGCTGGCGGAGCTGACGAAATCGGCCGCCATGACGTGGTTGACGACGTCGCGGCCGCCTTCGGGGATGCGTTGGTCGAGGCTCGCCGCGCCGTAGGCGTTGAAGGTCTCGCCGTGCAATCCGTACTTGGCCGCGGCGATCTGGGCGAGGCAGCCGCCGAGGGAGTGTCCGGTTACCGTGACCGGTGCATTTTTAGGTCGGGCGAGTTCCATCGCCCGCTCAGTCAATGCCAGGGCGTCCCTGGCCTGTTGGTTTGTTCGCGTGGCGACCATGCCGCCGTCGGCGCGCAGGACGTCGTCGATGAACTCTTCCTTGAACTCGGTTCCACGATGGGCGACGACGAATTCGCCCGTCTTCGTGCTTTGAAACAGCACCCCCTGGTAACCGGACGATTTGTTGTCCACGACTTCGACGACGTTGTACTTGATGCCGCCGATTTCGGCGTTCCAGTCGCCATTTTCGTTCTTGGATGGAGGGTTGTACGCGAATTCGCTGAGCTCTGCGTAGTGCATGCTGCTAATGGCCACTGCCCGACTCCCTGGCTTCCATCGTTATCGTCAAAAACTTCGTGACGTCGCTTCCATAGCGCGTCACCGCCCACTCTTTCTTCAGCGCGTCCTCGGCGATGTCGTAAGCGCGCTCTCGGGGCGCCCCATACGCTTCGCGGCGGGCATACAGAACGAGAGGATCGATCCAGGGAAAATCCGTGCCGCTCATGTAAGCGCTGAACTTCCGCTCCTCCGGCACCCCCGTCGGCCTCAGCGTCAAGTTCACTCCTTCGACTCGCCAATTGCAGACACCCCTGCCGAAGTAGTCCTTGGCCGCCATCGCATCGAGATAGAAATCGAACTGAAACTCCGACTCCGACAACTTCCTGACCTGCAACGACACGCTCGCGCGATCGGGCGTGGGAAACGTCCCCGAAATCGGCTCTGCCGGCGGCATGCATTGCTGCGTGGGACCGATCTTGTACTGCACGCTCGCCGTCGCCACCCGAAACGGCCCCGGCGCGCCATCGACCTTCGCCGTCACCACATACTTCTGCCGCGGGTTCGGATTGCGCTCGTACTTCGGATCCTTCACCGCGTTGGAACACGCGATCAGACCCAACGCCATCGCCGCAGCGACGATTACGCCGCCAAGCAGGTTTCTGGTTTTCATCGCAGCAGTTCCATATCGCACCATCCGGATGTCCCGCCATCGAAGCGATGCGAGCCGGACGCCAGTGTCGCGCCATCGACGCGCACCTGTCGATGCGGAAAATTTCCATCCGCGCCGCGCGCTCCGACAGCGCAATGCGAAACTCTCATTCACGCACGCCCGTTCCATTGCGCACGATCACGGCGATTTTCCGCATGCGGCGAAAAACGGCGGGTCGCGCCGAAAACGTGCCGTACCGATTGCGCAGGGTTTTTCCGACGCCAAAATCGGGCGAATCCGACCGCCCGGCCGCCTATCGGCCCGTGCGGATGCTGTGTCGATTCCGCCGCTCCCGGTTCGTCGCCTAAGCAAGCCCCCACCGAATCGCGCCCATGAACAGCCCTGCGGCCGCCCCCGCTCTCGACCGCAACTGGTCCCTGGTCGCCGCCGGCGCCGTGCTCGGCTGCGTCGCCATCGGCGCGGTGTTCTCGCTGGCGGTGTTGCTGGGGCCGATGGGCGCGGCCACCGGCTGGTCGCGCGCGGGGCTGTCGGCGGCGATGACGCTGGCCTTCCTCAGCATGGGCGTGGCCGGCTTCGGCTGGGGCCTGCTCAGCGACCGGATCGGCCCGCGCGCGGTGGCCCTGGCCGGCGCGCTGCTGCTCGGGCTGGCCTGCGTGCTGGCCAGCCGCGCGGGCAGCCTGCTGCAGTTCCAGCTCGCATACGGGGTGCTGCTCGGCGCGGCCGCGGCGGCGTTCTTCGCGCCGATCATCGCGGCCACGGCCGCGGCGTTCGAACGCCGCCGCAATCTGGCGATCTCGCTGGTCTCCGCCGGGGTCGGGGTCGCGCCGATGACGCTGTCGCCGTTGGTGGCCTGGCTCATCAGCCATTACGACTGGCGCACCACCTTGTTGATCGTCGGCGCGCTGGCCTGGGCGCTGACGCTGCCGGCGGTGTGGTTCGTGCGCGCCGCACCAGCCGCGGCCGCTTCGACGCCCGCACCGGCAACCGTCGCCGACACGGCGCCGGCAAGGATGGCCCAGGCGCTGCGCTCGCGCGCGTTCATCGTGCTGGGGTTAGCGTTCTTCGCCTGCTGCGCCGCGCATTCCGGGCCGATCTTCCACACGGTGAGCTATGCCATCGGCTGCGGCCTGCCGGTGACCGCGGCGGTCACCATCTACAGCATGGAAGGCGCGGCCGGGCTCGGCGGACGCCTGTTGTTCGGCACGCTGGCCGACCGCTTCGGCGCCAAACCCGTGTTGGTCGCCGGCTTGTTCGTGCAGGCGCTGGCGGCGGTGAGCTATCTGGCGGTCAACCAGCTCGACGGTTTCTACGCGGTGGCGATCGTGTTCGGCATGGCCTACGGCGGAACCATGCCGCTGTACGCCTCGCTCGCGCGCGATGCGTTCGACCCGCGCATCCTCGGCGGCGTGCTCGGCGCGGCCAGCCTGCTGTCGAGCCTGGGCATGGCGCTGGGCCCGGTGATCGGCGGCTGGCTGTACGACCGCTACGGCAGCTACACCTGGCTGTATGTCGGCTCGATGATGGCGGGATTGGCGGCGGCGGCGATCGCGCTGGCGTTTCCGCGCGCGCCGCGCGCGGGTGGCGGCGGCTTGCGGCCAGCGTTGCAGGGCTGACGGCCGTCGATCCGCCCCGGCGCCGCGCTGCGGCGCCGGGGCGGCCGGCCACTGCCGGCGGCGCTCAGTTGATGCAGCTGTTGATCGCCGCGTTCAACATCCCGCGATACAACGCATTGCCGTCCAGGTAGGCATACCCCGACGGCAGCGCCACTCGCGGATCGACCGGATTCGATTGGATGGGACGCAGGAACTGGCGCAGCAGATTGCGCAGCGCCGGCGCCTTGTCCGCGTTGCCGGCGTAGTAAGCGTTGAGATAGCTCACCCCGACGATGGGATACGCCGAACTGATCGGCGCGGTCGGCGCAATCAGGCGCATGCAGTTGCGCTGCGCGTTGCTGAGCGTCCCGGGCGCGTCGCCGATCGTACCGTTGTTCAGCACCTTGCCCACCAGCACGTTGGCCGGGGCGATGTTCGGCGTAGCCAGCGTGGCCGGGTCGAAGGAGTTCACTCGCGCGTACATCGCCCCCTGATTCAGGGCTTCGCCGATGCCGGCATAACTCAATGCGCCCGCGGTCTGGCGCACCGTCGCCACCGCGGCGGCTTCGCCCGGCTGCGGCGAAGCCGCTGAGTAGCGCTGCAGCGCATCGCCGACGGCCACGACGAAGTCGGCGCTCTGGCGGAATTGCGCAGCAGGCAGGTCGAAGCGGCCGTTGCAGTTGTTCTGCAGGAACCCGGACAAGGCGAAGCCGGCGCCGCTGCCGGCGCTGGGATACACCACCGTGATCGGCCGCGGCGGCGACAGGTTCAGGCCCAGGCGCGGATCGCTCCAGTCGCGGATGTTCCCGCCGAACACCTGGCAAACGGTCTCGGTGGTGAAGTTCAGCCCGGGCGGCAGGCCGTTGCCGTCGCGGTAGACGATCGCGACGGCCTGGGCCAGCACCGGAATCTGCACCACGGCGCCGCGTTCGGCCTGCAGGTTGAGCAGGAAAGCATCGTAGTCGGCGAGCGAGTAAGGCGCGTCGTTGCCGATGAAATCCGGTCGCGCCGACAACGCGCTGAAACCGGTCGCCGCGTTGGGCGCGCAATCGCCGTCGGCGGCGTACGGGCCCTGGCCGTTGAATACGTGCTTGCCGAATCCGCTGCCTGTGCGGCAATAGGACACCGCATCGGCGGGATAGCGGTTGCGGAAATCGGCGAACACCGGCGTGCGGCCGGGTTGCACGTTGCCCAACTCGGCGATGGAGAAAAACTCGTAGGGCACCACGATGCTGCGGTCGCGCGACAAGCGCGCGACCGGCTGCGTGGCCAGATAGCGGTCGCCGACATAAGCCGCGGCCGGCGAGTCGGCGCCGCCGCCGTACAGGTCGACGGCAACGGCGCGGCCGCTGACGGCGGCCAAAGCGAGAAGGCACAGGGCGAGAGAAATGCGAGGCACGGGACGTCTCCTTGTGATGAGCGGGTCGATCCGATCGAATCAGTGCGTCGATGCGATGCGCGGCGCGCGGCGCCGGCCGTTTCACCCTGACCGCGGCAGATGCCAACGGCGCGACCGCTATGCGTTGTCGCGATGACATCGATGCGTGCCTTGTGCGGCAAGGCACGCGTGCGCCGCGGGCCGCGGCATGCGAAAGATTTGTGTCGGTCGCGGCCCGACGCGCAGCGTCGATGACGGCGCGCGCATGCGCGCGGTCACAGTGCGCAGCCGCGAGTCCGGGCGCGCGCTGCGACCGCGCAAGACTGTCATCTGCGTGCGGCGCATTCGGCGCATCGGCGATCGCACCGAGTATTCGCGAGCGCGATGCGTCTCGCGTCAGGAACGTGAGCCCGGCCCGGGCCGAGACTCATTGTGTCGCGCGATCCGCCTTCGCCGGCTCCAGCTCGCAACTGCGCGGGCGCACCCATACCTCGTCGCCGGGTCGCAGATTCGCATCGGCCGGCAGCGCGAACGCCTGCTTGTACGCCGGCACGCGGCCGACCCGGAACGCGACCACGGCGGCGGCCGGCTCGTGGCCGGACAGGCAGCGCCGGTCCACGCCCGGGTCGAGTTCGTTCGCCGCCGCCACCGCCAGCACCGGCTTGCGCCACCACGACGAGAACGCGCCGTCGCGCGGCGCCGATACGCAGCCGGCCAGCACCGCCGCGAACAGCATCAGCGCCAGTGCGTCGCAGACGCGGTCGCGCAGCGCCTGCGCCTGCGCCGAGCGCGCGCGGCGGCGCCCGCTCACGGCCGCACCGGCGCGAATTCGCCCAGCGCGGCCTGCAAGCGCAGTTGCGCCTCCATCAGGTTCGCGGTCAGTTCGGCCCGGCTCAGCGAGGTCTGGTAACGCACCCGGGTCGCGTCGAGCAGTTCCAGCACCGTGCTGCGGCCGAGCCGGTAGGCGTCGTCGGCCATCTGCTGCAGCTGCGGCAGGCGCGGGGTCAGTTGTTGTTCGAACTGCGCCAGCGCGGCGCTGCGTTGCTGGACCTGGGCGCGGTAGCGTTCGACATCGGCGTTGGACTGCGCTTCGGCCAGGGTGCGCTGCAGGCTTGCCGATTCTGCTTCCGCGCGCGCCTGCTGGTACGCGCCGCGGCGGGTGTCGAACAACGGCACCTCGATCTCGAAGCCGAGCGAATAGGTCTTGCCGTAAGGCTGCACGGTCCAGAACTGGCCGCCGCTGAGCGAGAAATTCGGCAAGCGGTCGCGGCGCGCGGCGGTCACCCGCGCCAACGCCGCGGCTTCTTCCTTGCGCGAAGCGATCACCGCCGGGCTGTCGCCGCCGGCCGATGGCGGCGGCTCGGCGATCTGCAACGCACGCAACTCGCCGGCGCCGCGCGGGTGCCAGCCGGGGAAACCCAGCAACCCGGCGAGCTGGCCCTGGCAATCGGTGAGATCGGCTTCGGCCTCGGCCAACTGAGTGCGCCAGTCGGCCAGTTCGATGTCCACGCGCAGCAGGTCGTAGCGGCTGGCCATGCCGGCGGACTGGCGGCCGGCAACGATGCCGCGCAGACGGTCCAGATCGGCCATGCCCTGCTCCAGCGCCACGCGCTTGTGCTGGGCTTGCAACAGTTCGACATAGGCCGCGCCGGCATCGGCGGTGAGATCGTTGGCGGTCGCGCTCAACCGGCTGCGTGCGGCGTCGACGCCGAGATCGGCGGCGCGCACGCGCGAGGAGCGCTGGCCCGGCAACAGAATCGGCTGTTGCACCGACCACTGCTTGGCCAGCGCGCTGCCGAAGTTGCTCTGCTCGCCGGGCTGGCGCGCGCGCTCGAAGCTCACGCTGGGATTGGGATAGGCGCCGGCGGTGGTGCGCTGGGCCTGCGCCAGCGCGATCTGCTTGCGCTCCAACTCCAGCCGCGGGCTGGCGCCGCGCGCCAGGGTCAGCACCGTCGCCAGGTCCACCGATTCGGGCGGCACTGCGGGCGGCAGCTCGGCCGCCATCGCCGGCAGCGTCGCCGCGGCCAGCATCCCACTCAGAACGACTACCCACTTCATGCGTCGGCCTCCTCCGGCGTTTGCAGGCGTTTGGCCGCGATCAGGCTGTACAGCGCCGGCAGCACGAACAGCGCCACCAGCAAGGTCGTGATCATCCCGCCGACCACCACCAGCGCGAACGGGCGCTGGGTTTCGCTGCCCATGCCGCTGGACAGCGCCATCGGCAACAGGCCGAACAAGGCCAGCAGCGAGGCCATCAGCACCGGCCGCAGGCGCTCCGCCGCGCCTTCCAGCAGCGCGGGCAGCAGTTCTTCGCCGGCGCGGCGCCGGTCTTCGGCCGCCGACAGCACCAGCACGCCCATCAGCGACACCTGGCCGAGCAGCGCGATGAAGCCGATCGCCGCGCTCACCGACAGCGGAATGCCGGCCAGCAGCAACGCGAACGCGCCGCCGGTCAGCGCGAACGGCATCGTCGCCATGATCGCCAGCGCGCTGCGGCCGGAGTTCATCGCCGCGTACAACAGCACCAGCACCAGCACGATCGCCACCGGCACCACCAGCTTGAGCCGCTGCGCCGCGCGCTCCTGATTCTCGAACTCGCCGCCCCAGACGAAGTAGTGCCCGTCCGGCGCCTTGACCTTGGCCTCGACCGCGGCGATGGCGTCCTTGACCGTGGAGCCCATGTCGCGGCCCTCGACGTTGAACTTCAGCGCCAGGAAACGGATGTTGCCCTCGCGCACGATCGAGGCCACGCCATTGCCGACTTCGATCTTGGCCAGCTGGCGCAGCGGAATCTGCGCGCCGCCGGGCGCCGGCACGGTCAGGTCGGCGATCTTGTCCTCGTCGTCGCGGCTGGGCTTGGGCAGCAGCAGGCGCACCGGCACCGGCCGCTCGCCTTCCCAGTAGTCGGTGACCACGCGGCCGGCCAGCGCGGTTTCGATGGTGGCTGCGGCGGTCTCGATGGGGATGCCGGCGCGCGCCAGCGCGGCCCGTTCCAGGCGGATGCGCAGCTGCGGGCTGGACACGTCGCGGTACAAGTCCAGCTCGGTCACGCCGGGCACGTCCTGCAGCACGGTCTTGGCCTGCTTGAGCGTTTCGCGCATGCGCTCCAGGTCCGGGCCGAAGACCTTCAACACCACCTTGCCGCGCACGCCGCTGACCGCTTCCTCGACGCTGTCCTTGATCGGCTGGGAGAAGTTGAAGCGCACGCCGGGGATATGTTCCAGCGATTCGCGCATGGCCTGGATCAGTCGCGGCTTGTCCCAGCCCGCACGCCATTGTTTGTCCGGCTTGAGGCTGACGAAGGTCTTGAGCATGTTGACGCCTTCGTTGTCGGTGCCGTCCTCGGGCCGGCCGTGCTCGGTGTGCACGGCGGAGACTTCGGGGAAGGCCAGCACCCGCTTGTGCACGTCCATCAGCAGTTGCTGGCCTTTCTCCATCGACACGCTGGCCGGCATTTCGGCGAACACGAAGATGTCGCCCTCGTCGAGCTCGGGCAGGAACTCCGAGCCCAGCCGCGCGGTGGCGACGCCGCCGGCCACCAGCAGCACCGCCGCGAGCCCCAACGCCAGCGCGCGGCGCTGCATCAGCGCGCCGAGCAGGCGCTTGTAGCCATCGCGCAATTTGGCGATCCACGCCGGCTCGACCAGCTTGGCGTGCTCGGGCTTGAACAGCAGCGCGCACAGCGCCGGCACCACGGTCAGCGAGAACACCAGCGCGCCGACCAGGGCGAAGGCATAGGTGAGCGCCAGCGGGCGGAAGATCCGGCCTTCCACCGATTGCAGGGTGAACACCGGCAGCAGCGCGGCGATGATGATCAGCATCGCGAAGAAGGTCGGGCGGCCGACCGCGGTGGCCGAGCGGATCACCAGCGCGATCAGCGCCTTGCGGTTGGGCGGTCGTTCGTGGCGTATCGCGTGGATGACGTTCTCCACCAACACCACCGCGCCATCGACCAGGATGCCGAAGTCGATCGCGCCCATCGAGATCAGATTGGCCGGCAGGCCAAGGAAATGCAGGCCGATGAAAGCCACCAGCAGCGACAGCGGAATCACCACCGCAACCACGGCCGAGCCGGTGATCGAGCGCATGAACAGCCAGACGATGGCCACCACCAGGATGAAGCCGTGCAGCAGGTTGTCGTGCACGGTCGAGAGGGTGTGGCCGACCAGCACGCTGCGGTCGTGCGAGGCGACGATCTTCATGCCCGCCGGCAGGATCTTGCCGTTGAGCTCGGCGACCTTCTGGTGGATGCCGTCGAGCACGCGCGAGGGATTCTCGCCGCGCCGCATCAGCACCAGGCCTTCGACCACTTCGCCCTGGTCGTTGTAGGCGACCGAGCCGCGGCGCGGGGTCGCGGCGAGCTTGATGCTGGCCACATCGCCCACCGTAAGCGCGGTGCCGGCGCGGTTCTTCAGCGGAATGGCCTTGATGTCCTCGACCGAATCGATGAAGCCGACGCCGCGGATGGTCAGTTCCTGATCGCCGTGGCGCAGGAAGCCGCCGCCGACGTTGAGGTTGGCCTTCTTGATCGCCTCTTCCAGGTCGCCCAGGCTCAGGCCGGCGCCGTAGAGCTTGGCCGGGTCGGCCTCGACCTGCAGCTCCTTCAGATAGCCGCCGAACGGCACCACATCGGCCACGCCCTGCACCTGGCGCAGCACGCGGGTGACGTTCCACTGCATTTCCGAACGCAGCTGGTAGAGATCGGCGCGGTCGCTGGTCAAGCGAAAGCGGTAAATCTTGCCCAGCGGCGTCGCTTCCGGCGCCAGGTCCGGCACGACGCCCTGCGGCAGATCCGCCTGCGCCATGCGCTGCCCCACCAGCATCCGGGTCGAAAACGCATCCACGTCGTCGTCGAAGATCAAGGTCACCAGCGACAGCCCGAACAGACTTTCGCTGCGCAACAGGGTCATGCCCGGCGTGCCGTTGAGCGCGCGCTCCAGCGGCACCGTGACCTGCCGCTCGATTTCCTCGGCGGCGTAGCCCGGCATCTGAGTGATGACCTGGACCTGGACGTTGGTGACGTCGGGATAGGCCTCGATCGGGGTTTGCAGGTACGCGCGCACGCCGAACAAGGCGACGATCGCGGTCATGACCAGGATGGCGACGCGCCGGTGCACGCACGCTTCGATGATGCGATTGAGCATGGCGCCCTCAGAGCAACTGTTCGGCCTGGCTGTCGAGCAGCAAGGCGCCTTCCACCACCACCTTCTCGCCGGCGCGCACGCCGTCGAGCAGGGTCACCCGGCCGCCGCGCGAGGCGCCGGTGCGCACCGCGCGCGCTTCGAAGCGGCCGTCGCCGCGCTGCACGTAGACCAGGCGCTGGCTGCCGCCCTTGATCAGCACCGCGGCGACCGGAACGCTGGGCGCGGCGTCGGCGACCGCGTCCAGGCGCACCTCGACCATCGCGCCGGGCGTCAGCGCGGGCGCGGGCGCGTCGGCGAAGGTCAGGTACAGCGGCAAGCGGCGCAGGTCGCCGTCGACCAAGGGGCCCAGGCCGTCGACCTTGGCGGCGTAGTCGGCGCCGGCGCCGGGAACGTGGATGCGCGCGCCGCTGCCGGCGCGGATCGCTGCGGCTTCGCTTTCCGGAACATCCGCCACCACCCACACGCGCGCGGGATCGCCGATTTCCACCAGCGCCGCGCCGTCGGCGGCGACCACCGCGCCGAGGTTGGCGTGCAGCGACAGCACCACGCCGGCGGCGGGAGCGCGCAGCACGAAGCGGTCGCCGGCGCCGCGGCCGAGCAGATCGGCGGCGCGCTCGGCGCGCTCGAGTTCGGCGCGGGCTTCGCGCACTGCGACCTGGGCTTGAAAGCGCTCCACCTCCAGGCCCACGCCCTTGGCCACCATCTGGTCCTGGCGGCGCAGCGCGTCTTCGGCCAACGCGGTCTGCGCGCGCGCCTGCGCCAACGAGGCCTTGGCCGAGCCGGCATCGGCGCTTTGCAAGGTCAGCAGCGCCGCGCCGGCGGCCACTTTCTCGCCCGGCCGCACATCCACCGAGACCACGCGCGCGGTCACCGGGCTGCCGACCGCGGTCATCGCCTGCGGCCGGAACGCCACCCGCCCGGGCAGCGGCGCGCCCGCGGCGGCGGAGCCGGCGCCGACGGTCTCGACCTTCAGATACTCGCTGCCCGCAAGCGCCGGCGCCGCGCTGTCGCGGCCGTCCGCATGCGCCTGGCCGCCGCCGCAGCCGGACAAGGCCGCGCCCATCGCCAGCGCCGCGCATGCGGCGGACAGGCTCCATCGCGCGCTTTCGCGCCCTTTCGGCTTCTTCAGCAAACGCATCGACACTCCAACGCCCACGCAGGCAGTTCGCGATGCGCAGGGTAGGAACGGGCGGCTTACGAAGTCCTTACGCCGCCCGCGATGCCGGCGCCGGCGCCGTTGCGGCCGCACTTCGCAACGGTTTCCACCAGCGGCCGCAGTACACTGCGGCCACCGCGCCACTGACGGATACGCCGATGAGGATCCTGCTCGTCGAAGACGACGACGCGCTGCGCGCGACCTTGCTCGAAGCGCTGCGCCAGGCCGGCTACGGCGTCGACGCGGTCGCCGACGGCGCCGCCGCCGACGCCGCGCTCGCCGCCGGCGACTACGAGCTGGTCGTGCTCGACCTGGGCCTGCCCGAACTGGACGGCCTGGACGTGCTGCGCCGCGCGCGCCAGCGCCAGGACCGCACGCCGGTGCTGGTGCTGACCGCGCGCGACAGCATCGACGAGCGCGTGGTCGGCCTCACCGCCGGCGCCGACGACTATCTGGTCAAACCCTTCGCGCTGCGCGAGCTGGAAGCGCGGGTCGCGGCGATGATGCGGCGCGCCGCCGGCGGCCTGACCGAGCTGACGGTCGGCCCGCTGACCCTGGACCCGGGCGGCCGCAGCGCGCGCGCCCACGGCCAGCGCCTGAACCTGTCGGTGCGCGAGCTGGCTCTGCTGGAGGCGCTGATGCAGCGCGCCGGCCAGGTCGCGATCAAGAACCGCCTGGCCCAGCGCATCAGCGACTGGGACGAGGAAGTCAGCCCCAACGCGATCGAGGTCTACGTGCACCGGCTGCGCAAGAAGCTGCAGCCGCACGGCGTGCACATCCGCACCATCCACGGCCTGGGCTATCTGCTCGAACCGGCCGACGCCGCCGGCAGCGAGCCCGACGCCGATGCTTGAGCGCCTGTCGCTGCGCCAGCGCCTGCTGCTGTGGCTGCTGCCCTCGACCGCGGCGCTGACCCTGGCCTGGATCGTCGGCACCTACGCCGTGGCCCAGCACTTCGTCGGCCGGGTCTACGACTGGGCGCTGGAAGACACTGCGCGCACCCTGGCCGGGCAGGTGCGGGTCGAACGCGGCACGGCCACGGTCAACCTGCCGGCGCCGGCGCTGCGCATGCTCGAGTTCGACGAGTTCGACCAGATCTATTTCAGCGTCACCGACCCGCAAGGCCGCCAGCTCGCCGGCAACCAATCGCTGCCCTCGCCGCCCGGGCGCGGCGACGACGGCCCGCGGGTGCGCTTCTATCTCGACACCGTCGACGGCACGCCGTTGCGCCTGGTCCAGTACCGCATGCGCGGCGACGGCAGCGTGGCGATCTATGTGCGCGTCGCCGAGACCCTGCACAAGCGCAAGAACCTGGCGCGCGAGATGATGGTGTACATGCTCGGTTCGCAGCTGCTGTTCCTGGCCGGCATCGTGTTCCTGGTCTGGTACGGCGTCGGCCGCGGCATCGCCCCGCTCAATCGCGTGCGCGACGCCATCGCCCGCCGCACCCATGAGGATCTCAGCCCGCTCGACGAGCGCGGCCTGCCCTCGGAGGTGCAACAGCAGGTGCACGTCATCAACGAATTGATGGCGCGGCTGGCCCACACCTTGTCGATGCAGCGCAACTTCGTCGCCGACGCCACCCATCAACTGCGCACGCCGATCGCGGTGCTGCGCACCCAGGCCGAGCTGGCCCAGCGCGCCCACGACGGCGAAGCGCTGCGCGCGCTGCTGGCGCAGATGGACGCGGCGACCCTGCGCCTGTCGCGCCTGGCCACCCAGTTGCTGAGCCTGAGCCGGGCCGAGCTCGGCCGCGCCGAAGCGCTGAGCCTGGCCGACCTGGACGTGGCCGAACTGGTCGAAGACTGCGTCGCCGCGCTGGTGCCGGCGGCGCTGGCCAAGCGCATCGAGCTGCGCGTCGCCATCGCCGCCGACCTGCCGCGCCTGCACGCCGACCGCCAACTGCTGCACGAATTGCTCGCCAACCTGATCGACAACGCGATCCGCTACACCCCGCCCGGCGGCCGCATCGAGGTCGAAGCGCAGCGACGCGGCGACGCGCTGCGGCTGGCGGTCAGCGACGACGGCCCCGGCATCCCCGAGGCCGAGCGCGAGCGCGTGGTCGAACGCTTCCGCCGCGGCAGCAAGGCCGACTCCGAAGGCAGCGGCCTGGGGCTGGCGATCGCGCGCGAGATCGCGGCGCTGCACGGCGGCGCGCTGACCCTGGAATCCTCGGCGCACGCCAGCGGCCTGCGGGCCTCGGTCGAATTGCCGCTCGCGCGCGACTGACGCAGCTCAAGACGCGAACTGCGTCGCAAGATCGAACACGCGCGCGGCGGATCGTGGCCGCCGTGTGCGTTCGTCCGCGTTTTTGCGCCACGCGTTCGAACGCGCGAAACAAAATTTTCCGCGCAGGACAATCACCGAAAATCACGCGCCAGTCGCACACGGATCGGGTGTAAAACTGATCCACTGCGCAGTACATAGAAAGTGCACTCAGTAGACTCGAAACCCTAGCGAGGGGTAGTCGATGGATTATTTGAAGGCGCTGGCGGCGCTCGGCATCTGGCCTGCGATCTATCCCCTGGGCGCCTTCGTGCTGGCTTGCGGCGGCGAACCCGCGCATCGCCTTCGTTTCCATCCGCTGCTCGCGCTCGGCGTCGGCAGTGCCGTCGCGACCTTGCTGCTGATGGCGCTGGCGTGGATCGGCGCATTGCGGCCGGTCTGGATCGGCGCGGCCGCGTGGCTGTTGCTGGCGCTGTGGTGCTGGCGCGAACGGGTGTGGACGCGGCGGCGCGATGCGTTCGCCGCGCTGCGCGCATTGCTGCGCCGGCAAGGCTTCGCCGCGTTCGCGACGGCGGCGATCATTGCCGTGGCCACGTTCTTCTACGCGATGTATCCCAAGGAAAGCCTGCTCGGCGAGCGCGACGAAGGCACCTATGCGCAGCACGCGCTGCATCTGCTGCGCGGCGGCGACTCGCGCATCGACCTGCGCGCGTTGGGCATCGCCGAAGAGCCGTCGCTGCGCGCGATCGCGGCAGGCAAGGCGGCGGAACTGCCCGGCATCTATCCCACCGGCGAACGCTGGACCTTCCAGTTTTCCGCCGCCACCCCGGCGTGGATGGCGATGCTCGCCGCGCCGCTCGGGCCGCAGGGCATCTTCCGCTTCAACGCCTTGCTCGGCGCGCTCAACTGCATCGCCTTCTACGCCTTGCTGCGGCGGCTGTTGCCGGCGCGCACGCGGGCCTGGGCGGTGCCGGCGCTGGCGGTGTTCGCGCTGCAGCCGGCGCAGGTGTGGGTGTCGCGCAATACCCTCAGCGAACCCTTGTGCGCGTGGTTTCTCGCGGTCGGCCTGTTCGCCGCCAGCGTCGCGGTCGGGCGGCGTTCGCGCCGGCTGGGCCTGATCGCCGGCGGCTTAATCGGCATGGGTTGTTTCGTGCGCATCGACGCCATCGTGTTCGCCCTGGGCGCGGCCGGCGCCGCGCTCGCCGCCGCCGCGCTCGGCCGCAACGCGCGCGCCACCGCGGTGCTCGGCGAAACCGCGATCGGCTGTTTTGCAGTGACCGCACTGGCGATGGGTTACTACCTGGCCTGCGTGCAGCCTTATCTGCTCGGCCTGACCGATGTCGTGGTAGCCGCGGCGGTAGCGACCGCGGCGTGCGCGTTCCTCGCCCACGCGGCCGCGACCGCACCGTCGCTGCGCCTGCGTGCGGCGGCGGCGAGCCGGCTGGCGTGGCCGGCGGCGGTCGCGGTGGCGGCGCTGTTCGTCTATGCCTTGTGGATCCGCCCGCAGGTGCAGCCGTATGCATTGATCGAATCCAAGCTGGTGCCGCAGTTGAACGGCCAGCGCGATTACCGCGAAACCAGCCTGGTCAGCGTCGCCGCGTATCTGTCGTGGCCGATCGTGCTGGCCGCCGGCGTGGGCGCGGCGCTCGCCGCGCAGGCCTTGCTCGCTCGTCGCCTGTCGCCGTCGCGGGCGTGGATCTGGGTGTTCTTGCTGATCCCGACCGTGGCCTACCTGTGGCGGCCGATGGTATCGCCCGATCACATCTGGGCCTCAAGGCGCTGGCTGCCGGTGGTGTTTCCAGCCTGTATCGCCCTGGCCGCATACGCCGCCGCGCGGCTGGGCCGCGGCTTGTCGCGCGACAAGCTGCCGGCGCAGGCCGCGGTGGTGGCGCTGGCGCTGGGCGCGAACCTGCTGTGGCAGCAACGCGACACGCTGCGGCTGCGCGAAGACGCGGGCCTCGTCGCCCAGGTCGGCGCCATCGCCGCGCAACTGCCGCGCGACCGTCCCGTTTACGTGGTCGCCTCGACGCCGTTGGCCACGGCGCTGCTCGGCGGCTTCGGCGTGCCAGCGGTGCCGCCGCCGTCGGACTGGGGCAATACCGGACGTTTCTGCCCAGCCCGCGGCGATTGCTGGATCGTGCTGCCCAACGGCGATCCGATTCCCGGCACCGCGGCGCAAACGATTTTGCCGCTGCACCGCCTGCGCCGCTCTACCGCCTACCAACCGCTCGCTCACGGCACTTACGTCGATGCCGGCGAGTGGCGCGTAGTCCGGCTCGCGCACTGACCCGCCGCAACACAGCCATGACCGCCCCGCTCCACGCCGTCCGCACCGCAACGAACGATCGACAGCCCGCGGCGCTGCCCCGCCGCGACCGACAGGAGATCGCCCGATGAACGCACGCAGGTCGCCCCGGGCCGAAGGCCCCTTGTTCCTCGCCGGGCCGCCGCGCGCCGGCGCCGCGACCGCGCAGGACGCCCACTACGCGCGCAAGCCGGTCAAGGTGGTGATCCAGTTGCCGTGCCGCGACGAAGCCGAACAGCTGCCGGCGACCCTGGCCGCGCTGCCGCGGCGCCTGCCCGGCGTGGACGAGGTGGAATGGCTGGTGGTCGACGACGGTTCCAGCGACGACACCGCGCGCGTCGCCCTCGCCCACGGCGCCCATGCGGTACTGCGCCTGCCGCACAACCGCGGCCTGGCGCGCGCGTTCTGCGCCGGGCTGGAGGCCGCCTGCCGGCGCGGCGCCGACGTCATCGTCAACGTCGACGGCGACAACCAGTACGACGCCAGCGCCATTCCCGAACTGGTCGCGCGGGTGCTCGCCGGCCGCGCCGACATCGTGGTCGGCTGCCGCCCGATCGAGCGCATCGCCCATTTTCCGTGGTGGAAAAAACGCCTGCAGCGGCTCGGCAGCGCGGTCGTGCGCGCCGCCGCGCACGTCAGCGTGGACGACGCTACCAGCGGTTTTCGCGCCTACAGCCGCGACGCGGCGATGCGCTTGAACGTGTATTCGAACTACACCTACACCCTGGAAACGCTGATCCAGGCCGGCCAGTCGGGCCTGCGCGTGGAGGCGCTGCCGGTGGAGGTCAATCCGCCGACCCGGCCCTCGCGCCTGATCCGCAGCGTGCCGCAGCGTGCCGCAGTACGTGACCCGCTCGGTGCTGACCATCGTGCGCTCTTTCCTCACCTACCGGCCGCTGGAGTTCTTCCTGGTGCCGTCGGCGCTGTGCATGGCCGCCGGCGCACTGATCGGCGCGCGCTTTCTCTACCACTTCGCCCACGGCGCCGGCGACGGCCACGTGCAATCGCTGATCCTGTCGGCGCTGCTGATCGTGGTCGGCACGGTCGGCGCGGCGGTGGGGTTGCTGGCCAACCAGTTGGTGGTCAACCGGCGCCTGCTGGAAGAGCAGCAGCAGAGCCGGCGCCGCGCGGAGTGGCGGCCGCCGGCCTGAAGCCGTACCGTCGGGGCCGGTACTCCCGAAGCCGCTGCCTGCAAAGCCGGCACGTGCAAACCGACACCGCCCGAACCCGCGCCGTGCGAAGCCCACGCTCTTGAAGTCGATCTGGTACATCACCCGCAAGTTCCCGCCCTCGCGCGGCGGCATGCAGCTGCTCAGCGCGCGCATCGCCGGCGCGCTGGGCGCGCTGCGGCCGCTGACCCTGGTGCGCTGGCGCCGCGGCCAATGGGGCCTGCCGCTGTTCCTGGCCTGGGCGCTGCTGCGCCTGTGCGTAGGCCTGCTGCGCGGCCGCGTGCGCGTGCTGCTGCTCGGCGACCCGGTGCTGTCGGTGCTGGCGCTGCCGGCGCGCTGGGCCGGGGTGCCGGTGGCGGTGGTCGTGCACGGGCTGGACATCGGCTATCGCCGCTTCGGCTATCAGGCGTATCTGCGCTGGTGCTTCCACGGCCGCTTCGACACGTACTTCTGCATCAGCCGCTTCGTCCGCGACGAACTCGTGCGCAGCGGCATCGACCCGGCGCGCTGCGTGCTGGCGCATCCCGGCGTGGACGCGGCGGCGTGCTGCGAGCCATCGCTGGCGGATGCGCCGCGGCTGCTGATCCTGGGCCGGCTGGTGCGGCGCAAGGGCGCGCTGTGGTTCGTCGAAGCGGTGATGCCGATGCTGTCCGACGCGGTGATGTTGGACATCGTCGGCGACGGCCCCGAACGCGCCGCGCTCGAACGCGCGATCGTCGATGCCGGCCTGCAGGCACGGGTGCGGCTGTGGGGCGAGGTCGACGACGCCGAAAAGGCGCGCCGGCTCGCCGCCTGCGATCTGGCGCTGATGCCCAACCGGCGCGTCGACGGCGATCCCGAAGGCTTCGGCCTGGTCGCGCTGGAAGCGGCGATGAGCGGGCGCTACGTCCTGGCCGCCGACCTGGAAGGCCTGCGCGACGCGCTCGCCGATCCGGCCCTGGGCCGGTTGCTGCCCGAAGCCGATGCGCGCGCCTGGAGCGAGGCGATCGGCGCCGAACTCAGCGACCGCGCCGCACTGCGCGAGCGCGGCCGCGGCGCGCACGCCTACGCCGCCGAACGCTGCTCCTGGCCGGGCATGGCGCAACGCTACGCCGAGCGGCTCGATGCGCTGGGCTGAGGCGCTGCGCCGCGGCGGCCGCGCCGCCGGCTGGCTGCTCGGCCTGGCCGCGCTGGCGCTGGTGGCGCAGCAGGCGTGGACGCGGCGCGCGCAGTGGTGGCCGCTGTGGCAGCGGCTCGACGCCGGCGATCTCGCCCTGACCTTGGCCGCCTGCCTGGCGATGCAGCTCGCCTTCGGCCTGGCCTGGCATTTGTTCGCGCGCGGCCGCTGGACGCCGCAACAGCTCTATCCCGACCTGCTGCGCTGGGGCCAGAGCCTGCCGGCCAAGTACCTGCCCGGCAAGATCTGGCAAGGCGTGGCGCGCAGCGCGCTGTACGCCGACGAGCGCCGGCCGACGCTGACCTTCGTCCTGTTCGTGCGCGAGCAACTGCTGTCGCTCGGCATCTGCGCGGCGATCGCCGCCGCGGCCGCGCCGGCAGCGTTGCCGCCGCGACTCGGAGCGGTGTTGCAACTCGCCCTGCTCGCCCTAGCCGTCGCAGTCAGCGTGGCCGCGATCTGGCGCCGCCTGCCGGCCGCGCTGGCCGCGCGCCTGCCCGCATCGCTGGCCGGCTGGAACCAAGGCCTGCCGTCGCGCGCAGTGCTGGCGCGGGTGTGGCTGCTGCAATGGCTCGCCTACGCGGCGATGGTCGCCGCGTTCGCCGCGCTGCTCGCCGGCTTCGGCCTGCGCATCGGGTTGGCGCAGGCCGCGTCGGCGCTGTGCCTGGCCGGCCTGGCCGGGGTGGTGGCGATCCTGGTGCCGGCCGGCCTGGGCGTGCGCGAAGCCGGCTTGTTCTGGTGCCTGGCGCCGCTGGTCGGCCCCGGCAACGCGGCGATGCTGGCGCTGGCGTGGCGGCTGGCGATCACCGCCGGCGAGGCTACGTTCGCGCTGCTGAGTTTTGTCCTGGGCGCGCTGCGGCGATAGCGATGCGAAACGAAGAAACCGCGCCCGCTGATGCGGACGCGGCTTCGGTTGGATCGCAATCAACGACTCGCAGCGCCGATCAGAACTCCTCGGCGATCGCGTGGCCGATGAACAGCGGCGGATTGGCGCCGTTGCCGGTCTCGCAGGTCACGCCGTAGTTGATCATCAGCGACAACAGGTTGCGCGACTCGACCTTGAGCACGTACAAGCCGTTCACCCCGTTGTTGTGGGTGCTGCGCTCGCCCAGGTAGACCTTCTGGAACGAGTTGATGTTGTTGCCGCCGGCGATGACGTTGCCCTGCGGGTCTTCCAGGCGCATCTCCAACTGCGGCGCGCCGGTGCCGTCGATGCGGCAGCTGACGTAGTCGGGCGCCTGCAGGTACAGGCCGAAGCGGTCCTGGCCGCTGAGCAGGCCGAGCAAGGTGCCCAACGCGCTCGAGCTGGAGGAGCCGATCTTCTTGGAACGGTCGTCCTGCGGATCGGCGGTCTTGGCGATGCGGAAGTCGCCGCCGAGGGTCACGTTCTCCTGCGTGGTGCAGTAGGCCGCGAACGCCGGGTTGGCGGTCGGCGTGGTGCCGCGGAAGGTCGCCTGCACATTGCTGTAATCCCCGGCCGGCGCGCCGACCGCGGTGAACACATCGAGGATGCGCACGGTCTCGTTAGCGCTGAGGTTGGTGACCTGCTGGTTGCCCAGCTGCGAGCCTGAGGTGTCGCGCAGTTGCCAGGTCACCTGCACCGGCTCGTTGATCGAGGCGACGAAGCAGTTGCTCTGGTAGCCCGGCGCTGCCGCCTGCCGGCGCAGGCCGGTGACCACCGACTCGTTGGCGCCGCTGGCGAACGAGCCGATCTTGAACGCCTCCACCGAGAAGCCGGCGCCGCTGAAGGCCTGGATGCGGCTGTAACCGGAGATCGGGATGTTCGCCGCGCTCTGTTCGACCAGGGCGATCTGGCCGTAGTTGCTGGTGGCGCTGACCGGGACCGCGCAGAAGTCGACGAGGTTGCCCGACACCACTGCGTTGGGCGCGATGCTGAGCGTGGTGCACGGCCGCTCGCCGGCGAACGGCGTGCCGGGCGCGCCGTAGTAGGTCATCTTGACGCTCGCGGTCGCGGTGCCGGCGTTGCGCACGAAGATCGTCGAGGAATAGCTGGAGCTGTTCACCACCAGCGGGAGGCGCAGAATGGTGCCGTAGCCGTCGGCGGTTTGCGCCAACGCATTGCCGCTCAGCAACGCCGCGGCCAACAGGCAATACATACGACGGGCTTTCATAGCAGAGTCCTCTCTCGTCCATATCAAGGCCATGGGCGAGCGCCCATGGGCGTACGCTCCGGCCCGCGTTCGCTGGGGTCCGGAACCGGGACAACGCGGATGCGTTGCGGTGCTGCGGGGGCGGCCGGCGTTACTGGTCGATCAGCCGGTCGGGGAAAGGTCGTTTGCCGGCGAGGACGGCGGCGATTTCGTCCCTGCCGATGCCGTAGATCTTGGATATCGCCTCGGGCTGGTCGCGCATCTGCTGCAGGCGCTGGCGTTTGAGTTCCTCGCGCGCGCCCGGCGACAGCGCCAGGCCCTGGTTGTAGACGATCTCGTGCTGTTTTCCGTCGGGGCCCTTATAGCTTTGCGGCGGCTGCGCGCCGGGCGCGGCGCTGCGCACGGTCTCGGCGACCGCGGCCTGCTGTTGTTGCGCGGTGAGCTGCGGCGCCTGGCCGACCTGCGCCGCCTCCGCGCCCTGCGCCTGCGGCGCCGCACCGAGCGCGGCTTCGCCCGCGGCGTCCGCCGGCGCGGAAGGACGCGGCGAACTCCACGGTTTCCAGATCAGCACAGCCAGGATCAAGACGGCGCTGCCGAGCAGCGCCACGGGAAGGCGCGAAGACGCGGCCATGATTCCCCCTGCTTAACGGACGATGTTTCCGGGACGTTTTTCCGGGACGGTGTTTGCGCGACGAGGTCTGCTGGACGATGTTCGCTGCGTGCTTCGCAGCCGCGAGGCCGAGGTCATCATCGCAGAACTCGGCCGCGCGATTTTCTCGCTTTGTATCGTTTCCTAACCCTGGATAACGTGACACGGGACGGCAAAGCGGCCGCGAAAACACAGGGAATTCGCTTACTGCAAAGCGCAACTCATCTGAACTGAGGATCGCATCGTTACGCCGATGCAAGCGTGGGTGAGAGAAGGTGAGAAAACCGAATCGGCGGATTTTTCAGGTTTTTCCACAATGGCTTGTGGCCGCGGTGCGAGTTCGGATGCGTTGAAGACTTATTGATGCGAGTCGCGCGCGCTTTCGCCGCGCATTCGTTGCGCGCGACGAAGCCGATCGCGAGCGCAACAATGGCGATCGCATGCGCGCATCGGCGGCGTGGTTTCCGCCGCACGCGACAGCGTCGCCGCGAACGCGGAGATTGCGACGCAGTCGACGCCTTGTTAGCATCGCGCGCCCGGCCGCCCCTTGCGCGCCGATCCCCCGACGCCGGTTTCCGGCGCATCACGGCAATGGACGCCGTCGCCCGGCGTTCGCCTCAGCTCTAAGGACAGACATGGTTTCCATCATCGTAATGGCCGTTTTCGGCGGCCTGTGCGGCCTCGGCGTTCTCGCCGTCATGGCCCTTATCGCCAAGAACGGAAAACACCCGTTCGACCGCGTCGAGTTCGCATCCGACCAGGACGTCTACGCCCTCGCCCAGGCCTGGGCCGGCCGCAACGGCTACGCGCTCAAGCGCAGCGAAGGCGACCTGCGCGTCTACCAGAAGGGCAACGGTTTCCTGACCGCGCCGATGTTCCTGGAGATCGACCGCCCCGACGGCCGCTGGTCGTTCAAGAGCTACGTGCGCGTCAACGGCGTGGTGGTGCAGGGTGACGTCGGCCTGTCCGGCGCCGGTTTCCTGGTCAAGGTGCCGCGTTCGATGGCGAAGAAGGCGCAGAACGAGCTCTACGCTTCGTTGGATCTGGCGCCTCTGAAGTAAGGCGCTCGGGCGTTCGTTTCCTGCACGCCCTGCGACGACAACGCAACAACGACAGCTCGCATGGCAGGCGCATAGCGTTCTAGCACCGCTGTTGCTGTTGCCCTTGCTCCTCGCTCCCCCCGCCGCCCCGAACTCGCCACAGGAAAATAGAGACCCGGAGGGCGGCGCGCAGGACGCGCGCCGTGCGCCACCCAGGCCATGGATGGCCTGTGTGGCGCATCCC
>NZ_FNOG01000007.1:296687-315354 GCF_900106525.1 Lysobacter enzymogenes | reverse complement strand
GGGATGCGCCACACAGGCCATCCATGGCCTGGGTGGCGCACGGCGCGCGTCCTGCGCGCCGCCCTTCGGGTCTCTACTTGCCTGTGGCGAGTTCGAGGCGGCGGGGGGAGCGAAGAGCAACGGCAACAGCAACGGCAAAATCAAAATGGATTCCGGCTTTCGCCGGAATGACGAGTGGGAGTTTGCGGGGTGTCGGGTGCTGCAGCGGAACTGAGTCGATTCGATTGGCTGCCAGCTCCCGCAGAAACAGCAAACTGCGGCCACGACACTCCCATTCGACACAACACCACTCTCACCCCTCGCCAGCACCACCCTCACCCGGCGCATCCACCCGCTCGCCCTCATCCCCATAAAAAACCGTGCCGATCCGAATCCGATCGCGCCCCTGCGCCCGTCGATGGCGATTGGTATCGCGCAACGAATACACGCAGCCGCAATACTCCTGCTGATAGAAACGCTCGCGCTTGCTGATCTCGATCATGCGCTGCGCCCCGCCGCCCTTGCGCCAGTTGTAGTCCCAGTACGCCAAACCCGGATACCGCGCCGCTGCGCGGTGGCCGCAGTCGTTGATCTGCTCCATGTTCTTCCAGCGCGAGATTCCCAGCGAACTGCTGATCGCGGCGAAGCCGTGCTCGTGCGCGTACAGCGCGGTGCGCTCGAAACGCATGTCGAAACACATGGTGCAGCGGATGCCGCGCTCGGGTTCGTTCTCCATGCCGCGGGCGCGGGCGAACCAATGGTCGGTGTCGTAGTCGGCGTCGACGAAGGGCACGCCGTGTTGGTCGGCGAAGCGAATGTTCTCCTGCTTGCGCAGCTCGTATTCCTTCACCGGGTGGATGTTGGGGTTGTAGAAGAAGATCGTGTAGTCGATGCCGGCCGCGCGCAGCGCCTCCATGACCTCGCCCGAACACGGTGCGCAGCACGAGTGCAGCAGCAGCCGCTGCGCGCCGCCGGGCAGGGCCAGCGCTTCGCGCACGAGGCTCATGCCTGCGCGCCGTCGCGGGCGAGCAGTCGGATCACGCTGGAGAAATCCAGCCCGCCGCGGCCGGCGCGGCCGTTGAGCGCGTAGAGATTGCGCGCCAGTTCGCCCAGCGGGATCGGCGCGCCCACGCCCATCGCGGCTTCCGCCGCCAGGCCCAAGTCCTTGAGCATCAGGTCGCTGCCAAAACCGCCTTGGTAGCCGCGAGAGGCTGGCGCGTTCTCCAGCACGCCCGGCCACGGGTTGCACACCTCGGTGGCCCAACTGCGGCCGGTGCTGACCGCCATCATCTTCGACAGTGCGGCCGGGTCCAGGCCGTGCGCGGCGCCGAGCGCGAGCGCTTCGCCGGTGGCGGCCATGATCACGCCCAGCGCCATGTTGTTGCACAGCTTGGCGACCTGGCCGGCGCCGCTGGCGCCCATGTGGAAGACGTTGCGGCCCATCGCTTCCAGCAACGGCCGCGCGCGCTCCAGCGCCGCGGCCTCGCCGCCGACGATGAAGGTCAGCGTGCCGGCGGCGGCGCCAGCGGTGCCGCCGGACACCGGTGCGTCGATCATCGCGATGCCGCGTGCGGCCGCGGCCGCCGCGACTTTCTGTGCCGACGCCGGCGCGATGGTGCTGCAGTCGATCGCCAGCGCATCCGGCGCGAGTTGCGCCAGCAATCCGCCGTCGTCGAGATACAGCCCTTCGACGTGACGGCTGGCCGGCAGCATCGAGATCACTACCTCGGCGCCGCGCACCGCCTCGGCCGCGTCCGCCGCCGCGCGCGCACCGAGCGCGACCGCAGCCTCGACCGCGGCCGGCACCAGGTCGAACACGCACAGTTCGTGGCCGGCCTTGAGCAGGTTGGCGGCCATCGGGCCGCCCATGTGGCCCAGTCCGATGAAGGCGATGCGGCTCATGCGCGCGGCTCCGTGGCGGCGCCCAGGTCGGCGAGCGGATGCGGCCGCGCCGGGTCGGGGTCGTGGAAGAAGGATCGGGCCCAGTGCGCGGTGGCCTGCGCCAGCGTCGCCGGGTTCCAGCGGGGGGTGCGGTCCTTGTCGATCAGCAGCGCGCGGATGCCCTCGGCGAAGTCGCCGTGCGCGGCGCAATGCAGCGAGGCCCAATATTCGAGGCGAAAGGTATCGGCCAGCGACAGCGACGCGGCACGACGCTGCAGCTCGAAGCCGAGTCGCGCCGAACCGGGCGCGCCGGCGGCGAGGGTCTTGCGCGCGGTCTGCAGCCACGCATCGTCGGTGTCGATCGCTTCGATGCGCGCGACGATGTCCTCCAGCGAATCGCCCGCGCAGATCGCCGCGACCGTGGCTGCGTGCAGTTGCAGCGGCCCCGCCGGCGCCGGCTCTGCCAAGCCTTGCAGCAACGCCGTCAGCGTCGCGCGGTCGCGCGCGGCGTCGCCGCTCCATGCCGCGACCACGGCGGCGTCCAGCGCTTCGCCGCGCCGTGCCTCGGGCAGATGGTGATCGGCCAGGCCCGCGTGGACCGCATCGCCGGCGTTGAGCGGTGCGCCGGTCAACGCCAGAAACAGGCCGGCGCGCTCGGGCACCCGCGCCAGCAGCCAGCTGCCGCCGACATCGGGATACAGGCCGACGGTGATTTCCGGGAACGCCAGCCGCGAGCGCTCGCTGACCACGCGATGGCTGGCCCCGGCCATCAGGCCGATGCCGCCGCCCATGACGATGCCGTGGCCCCAGCACAACAGCGGCTTGGGATAGGTATGGATGCGGTAATCGAGGCGGTATTCGGTTGCGAAGAACGCCTCGGCATGAACGTTGCCGCGCGGGTCGGCGAACTCGTCGCCGCTCCAGCGCGCGCGCGCCTGATGCTCGCGCATGCCGCGGTACAGCCCGTGCAGGTCGCCGCCGGCGCAGAAGGCTTTCTCGCCCGCGCCTTGCAGCCACACCATCGCCACCGCCGGGTCGTCCGCCCATCGGCGCAACTGCGCGTCGAGCAATTGCGCCATTTCCAGCGACAAGCCGTTGAGCGTGGCCGACGCATTGAGAGTGGCGATGCCGACGCGGCCGTGCGCGCCTTCGCGCTGTTCGAACAACACCGGCGGCTGCGGCGCCTCCTGCAGATGCGCGTTCATGCGTTCTTCCACTGCGGCGCGCGCTTGCCCAGGAATGCGGCCACGCCTTCGACCTGATCGGCGCTGTCGAACAGGTCGACGAAGGCCTCGCGCTCGCGCACCAGCGCGGTCGCGTGCGGCTGGCTGCGGGTGGCCTGGACCAGCGCCTTGCACGCGGCCACGCTGGTCGGGCTCTGCTTTTCGGCCTGCTTCGCCCACTCCAGCGCGCGCGCCAGCGCCTGGCCTTTGGGCACCACTTCTTCGACCAGGCCGATGCGCAGCGCGGTCGCCGCGTCGATGCGCTCGCCAAGCAGGATCATGCGCTTGGCCCAGCCTTCGCCGACCAGCCGCGGCAGGTTCTGGGTGCCGCCGGCGCAGGGCAGCAGACCGACGGTGGCCTCCGGCAGCGCCAGCTGCGCCTGTTCCTCGACGATGCGCAGGTCGCAGGCCATCGCGCATTCCAGGCCGCCGCCCATGGCGTAGCCGTTGATCGCAGCGATTGACACGCCGCGGAACGCGCTGAGCGTCTCGAAGGCCTCGCCGAAACGGCGCGCGGCTTCGCGCGCAAGGGCCTTGTCGCCGTCGGCGAACTGCTTGAGGTCGGCGCCGGCGCTGAAGAACTTCTCGCCCTCGCCGACGATCACCAGGGCGTAGACCGCGCGGTCGGCGTCGAGGTCGCGGACCAGATCGCGCAAGGCGGCCAGGCTGTCGCGGGTCCAGGTATTGGCCGGCGGGTTGCTCAGCTCGACCACCGCAGTGTGGCCGTCGATGCGCAGCTTCAGCCCCGCATAGGTCTTGGCGCTCGAACTCATCGCAATTCCTCTTCGCTGTTGAGCAGGTGGCGCGCGATGATCACGCGCATGATTTCGTTGGTGCCTTCCAGGATCTGGTGCACGCGGCAGTCGCGCAGCAGCCGTTCGATCGGGTATTCGCGGATGTAGCCGTAGCCGCCGTGGATCTGCAGCGCCTCGTTGCAGATCGAAAAGCCCGCGTCGGTGGCGAAGCGCTTGGCCATCGCGCACCACACCGTGGCGTCGCTGGTAGCGGCATCGACCTTGCGCGCGGCGGTGTGGACCATCTGCCGCGCGGCCACCAGTTGCGTGGCCATGTCCGCGAGCTTGAACTGCAAGGCCTGGAACTCGGCGAGCTTCTTGCCGAACTGGCGCCGCTCGCCCATGTAGCGGCGCGCCGCATCGAGCGCGCCCTGGGCCGCGCCGAGCGAACAACTGGCGATGTTGAGGCGGCCGCCGTCCAGCCCCTTCATCGCGATCTTGAAGCCGTCGCCCTCCTGACCGAGCCGATGCGAGGCCGGCACGCGCACGCCTTCGAAGGCGATGCCGCGGGTGGGCTGGCTGTTCCAGCCCATCTTCTCTTCCTTGCGTCCGTACACGATCCCGGCCGCATCGGCTGGCACCGCGAACGCGCTGATGCCGCGCGCGCCGTCGCCGCCGGTGCGCGCCATCACCACCAACAGGTCGGTGGAACCCGCGCCGGAAATGAAAGCCTTGGTGCCGTCGATCACGTAGTCGCCGCCGTCGCGCACCGCGCGCGTGCGCAGCGAGGCCGCGTCGGAACCGGCGCCGGGCTCGGTCAGGCAGTACGAGGCCAGCTTGCGGCCGCCGGCCAAGTCCGCGCTCCACTGCGCGCGCACCGCCTCGCCGGCATGCGCGGCGAACATCCAGGTCGCCATGTTGTGGATGCTGATGAAGGCCGCGGTGGACGGATCGGCCGCGGCCAGTTCCTCGAACACGATCGCCGCATCCAGCCGGCTCAGGCCCGAGCCGCCGGCGGCTTCGTCCACGTACAGCCCGCAGAAGCCCAGTTCGCCGGCGTGGGCGATGGCCTCGCGCGGGAACGTGCTGTGCGCGTCCCACTGCGCCGCGTGCGGCGCCAGTTCGGCGCGGGCGAAGTCGCGCGCGGCGTCGCGGTAGGCCGATTGTTCTTCGCTGAGCCCGGTCGGCGCGGCCGCACTGAGCCGCCAGTCCATGACCGCGGCCATCACTTGAGACTGATCGTGGTGTTGACGCCGTGGCCCAGGGTGTCGTCGTCGAACCAGCGCGCGGTGACGGTCTTGGTCTGGGTGTAGAAGGTCACCGCCTGCTTGCCGTAGGGGCCGAGGTCGCCGAGCTTGGACGCGCGCGAGCTGCTGAAGGAGAACAGCGGCACCGGCACCGGGATCGGCACGTTGATGCCGACCTGGCCGACGTCGATGTCGTCCTGGAAGCGCCGCGCGGCCGCGCCGGACTGGGTGAAGATCGCGGTGCCGTTGCCGTTGGGATTGGCGTTGACCAGTTCGATCGCCTCGTCGAGCGTCTGCGCGCGCAGGATCACCAGCACCGGGCCGAAGATTTCCTCATCGTAGATGCGCATGCCCGGCGCGACGCCGGAGAAGATCGTCGGGCCGACGAAGTTGCCGCGCTCAAAGCCCGGCACCGCCGGCGCGCGGCCGTCGAGTTCCAGGGTTGCGCCCTGCTCCACGCCCGCGGCGATCAGGCCTTCCACGCGTTCGCGCGCGGCGCAGGAAATCACCGGGCCGACGTCGGTGCCCGGCTCGCTGCCGGCGTTGACCTTGAGCGTCTTGGCCTTGGCCACCAGCTCGGGAATCCAGTCGTTCGCGGCGCCGACCAGCACCGCGGTGGATGCGGCCATGCAGCGCTGCCCGGCGGCGCCGAACGCGGCGCCGGCGAGCGCGTTGAGGGTCTGCTCCTTGTTCGCGTCGGGCAGCACCACGGCGTGGTTCTTCGCGCCCATCATGCATTGCACGCGCTTGCCGGCCAGCGAGGCGCGGCGGTAGACGTGGGTACCGACCTTGCTCGAGCCGACGAACGACACCGCCTTGATGTCGGCGTGGTCGCACAGCGCGTTGACCGCGTCCTCGCCGCCGTGCACGACGTTGAGCACGCCCTTGGGAATGCCGGCCTGCAGCGCCAGTTCGCACAGGCGCATGGTCACCAGCGGATCCTGCTCGGACGGCTTGAGCACGAAGGTGTTGCCGGTAGCGATGGCCATCGGGAACATCCACAACGGGATCATCGCCGGGAAATTGAACGGGGTGATGCCCACGCACACGCCCAGCGGTTGCAGCAGGGTGTAGGTGTCGACGCCGCCGGCGACGTTGTTGGCGAATTCGCCGAGCTGCAGGTTGCCGATCGCGGCGGCGTGCTCGACCACTTCCAGGCCGCGGAACACATCGCCTTCGGCGTCGGGCAGGGTCTTGCCCTGTTCGGCGCTGAGGATCGCCGCCAGTTCGCCCATGTGTTCGCGGATGAGCTGCTGGTACTTGAGGAAGATCCGCGCGCGCGCGCCGATCGGGGTCTTGCGCCAGGTCTTGAACGCGCGCGCCGCGGCGGCGACGGCGGCGTCGATTTCCGCGGGCGTGGCCATCGGCACGCGCGCCAGCACGGCCTGGGTGGCGGGATTGATCACCTCGCGCCAGTGCGCAGTGCGCGATTCGACGAACTCGCCGTCGATGAGCAGCTTGACGGTCGCGACATCGGTCGCGACGCGGTGCATTTCGTTCATGTTGGTCTCCGTATCGCACACCCGCGAAGTGCGGACGCCGCGGAGACACGAAGACAAGGCGAAACGCGGGCGCATGCGCGCCGCACCGCATCCGCTCGTCAGGTCGCCCGCCGCAACGCCCGAGGAGAACAGCGCGTCGCGCCGCATGGGCGGCGGTTCGGCGATGTCCGCCACAGGCCGGTCTCCGGACTCGCGAGCGACGCTGTCGCGTCCCGCCGGCGCCTTCCCGCGCGTTCGCGCAGTGGCCGATGCCGGTTTTTCTCGCCTACCGTTGCGGGGGCAGTGCCGGGATGGGACTCGCGTCCGCACCGGCTTCCCGTTTCACCCTGCCCGCCCGCATGCGCGGACGGCAGGACACCTGTGGCGGGCGCAGTGTAGTGGTTCGGCGGCGACAGCGACAAGCTGCGCCGCGGTATGGACGGCGGCGGCCGCATTCATCGCGCGCGTCGGCGCGCGCGAGCGGCACGCCGCGCGACGCGTGCGGCGATGGCGCTAACGCGCGTTCGCGCTGCGATCAAGCGCAGCTTCGGCCTGCGCTTTTTCACTCAGCTGAATCATGCATCACGCGATTGCGGCGCCATCGCCGACGGACGGGACCGACACCGCGTCCGGCGCCGAGAAAAAGCCGCGTATAAGAGTCTGAGGCGGCCATCGTCGACAAGGAAACAGGGACGTCCGCGCTCGTCTGCGCGCTGCTCGAATACAGCGCGAACACAGCACGAACCCAGCCGCGTTGCGGCTCACTCAAGGAGAACGCCATGTCGAACGATTCGAACGCACGCTCGTCGCGTCGCTTACCGGCGCTGTGTCTGGTCCTGGCCGCCGCCGCGGCGGCGTCGCTGCCGGCGGCCGCCAACGACGCCGCACCGCGCGATGCGCGCGGCGCTGCGCCCGACAGCAGCGCCGGCGGCGCGTATGCGCCGCCCGAGCACGGCGAGCATCTTTCGCCGCAGTTCCGCCAACGCGCCTGGGCCGAAATCCGCAGCAACGCGCGCAAGCTCAAACTCGCCGCCGCGCCGCAACGCGATGGCGCGCGTTCGCTGGGCGGGTTCGCCTGGCCGATGGCCGGCAACAACGGCCTGGCCGATCCGGGCTATCACGCGATCTCCAACTACGTCGACCAGGCCGGCAGCGGCCAGATTCTCGACTACAGCTGCGGCGCGCGCAGCTACGACGGCCATCGCGGCACCGATTACTACCTGTGGCCGTTCTCCTGGCACAAGATGGACAACAGTCAGGTGAAGGTGATCGCCGCGGCGCCGGGCACCATCGTCGGCCGCTCCGACGGCAACTTCGATCGCAGTTGCTCGGTCAACAACAACAACTGGAACGCGGTGTACGTCCAGCACGCCGACGGCTCGGTCGCGTGGTACGGGCACATGAAGAACGGCTCGGTCACCGCCAAGGGCATCGGCGCGAGCGTGGCGCAAGGCGAGTATCTCGGTTTGGTCGGCAGCTCCGGCAGTTCCACCGAGCCGCATCTGCATTTCGAGGTCTACGACGCCAATTCCAACCTCATCGACCCGTACGCCGGTTCCTGCAACGGCCTGAACCTGGCTTCGGCCTGGGCGGCGCAGCGTCCGTACTACGACTCGGCGATCAACAAGCTGATCGTCGGCAACGCCCAGCCCGCGTTCGCGTCCTGCCCCAACCCGGGCAACCCGAACGAGAACACCGCCTTGCGCTACGGCCAGCAGGCCTCGTTCAGCGCGTTCTATCGCGACCAGCTCAACAGCCAGCAGAGCCAGTACCGGATCCTGCGGCCGAACGGCACGGTGTTCGCCTCCTGGGTCCATAACGGCCCGGCCGCGCACTACTCCTCGTCGTGGTGGAACTGGACCTGGAGCAGCTTCGCGCCGACCGGCCCGGCGGGCACCTGGCGCTTCGAGGTCGCCTACAACGGCACGACCTACAGCAAGTCGTTCACCGTTTCGCCCTGATCCGCAGGCCGATCGGCGCGCCGGCGCAGCGCGCGCCGGCGGCGGCCGCGTCCGCGCGGCCGCTGCTTTCCTGAACTTCCCGTTGCGAACGGCCCGGCGCGAACAACCAACGCGCCGCCGGCCGTCATTGCCTGCGCCACTCCGCCGCCCAGCCGTAGCCCGGCCGGCCGACGAACACCGCTTCGCGGTCCATGCGCCCGTCCAGGCGCTCGACCCAGACCTCGGTATGCCCGCCGGTGTCCTGGTTCTGCCGGCGCGCGCGCACCCGCGCCGCGGCCCGGGCGATGTCACGGTTGGGGAAGGCGATCTCGTGCGCGCCGTTGATGCGCAGCCGCCAGCAGCGCGAGGCGTGGGGCACGACTTCGTAGATCGTCGTCAGCGTGGACATCGGCACTCCAGGTCGGTTCGTCGATGCGAGGTGCGGCCACGCTAACAAAGGCCAAACGTGACGGCTGTAGGAAAACCCCGATTCGGCGTCGGCGCGCGTCTACGCTGACGTAGACATCCATTTACGTAACGTAGTCAGCCGCCGACATTGGTGTCGGCGCACCGCACTTTGCCCGCGGGCGAGTTGCGGACCTCGGAAACGGCCTGGACATTCGCTTGCATCATCTACGGAGCGATAGGGAAATGATCCGGGTGTTCATCGTCGACGACCAGCCGTTGATCCGTCTCGGACTGCGCTGGATCCTCGGCGCGCACAGCGACATCGATGTGGTCGGCGAAGCCGGCGATCCGCACGAGGCGGTGCTGCGGATGACGCAGTCGCGGGCCGACGTAGCGTTGTGCGGCTTCAACCGTCCCGACGGCGAGGGCCTGAACCTGGTGCAGGGCCTGCTGCAGCGCGATCCGAAGCTTCGGATCCTGATCGTCTCGGCGGTCGGCGACGGGCCGCTGCCGCGGCGGCTGCTGGCCGCCGGCGCGCTGGGCTATGTGTCGAAATCGCGCGACGGCGCGGTGGTGGTGCGCGCGCTGCGCGAAGTCGCCGCGGGCCGCCGCTTCATCGACGATTCGCTCGGCGGCCGCTTGCTGTTCGAGTCTTCGCCGTTCGACCGGCTCAGCCCGCGCGAGCTGGAAGTAGCGCGGATGCTGCTGGAGGGCCGGCGCAACCGCGAAATCGCGGCGGCCCTGCGCGTGTCCGAGTCCACCGTGCGCACCCTGCGCGCGCGCGCCCTGGGCAAGCTGGACGTGCGCGGCGAAGGCGCGCTGGTGCGGCTGGCGTTCGATCACGGCCTGCTCGGCCGCGACGCCAAATGCTGAATCAGCCGTGCGGATCGGCCCAGGGCGCTCGTTCGAACGCGCGCGCCAGGTATTCGATCAGCGCCTGCACCCGCGCCGGCCGCGCCCGCCCCGGCGGGGTGACCACGTGCAGGGCGATCGGCGGCGGCGCCCAGTCGGGCATCACCTGCTCCAGCGCGCCGCTGCGCAACTCGCGCCAGACCAGGAACTCCGGCTGCAGCGCCAGCCCCAGCCCGGCCAGCAGCGCGGGGTTGAGCGCTTCGGCGTTGTTGACCCGCAGCGGCGCCGGCACGCTCAGCGAGAAATCGCCGTGGCGCGCGTGGCGGAAGCGCCAGGCGTTGCCGAAGCGCGAGTAGGCGTAGGCCAGCGCGCTGTGCCCGGCCAGCTCGCGCGGATGGCTGGGCCGGCCGCGCGCGTCCAGATACGCCGGCGCGGCCACCAGCACGATGCGCACGCCGCACAGGCGCCGCGCCAGTAGGCTCGAATCGGCCAGCGCGGAGATGCGCAGGGCCAGGTCGTAGCCGCCGCCGACCAAGTCGGTGACGCCGTCGTCGAAGTCGATGTCCAGCGCGATCTCGGGATAGTCGGCCATGAACTGCGGCAGCAGCGGCGCCAGGTGGGCGACGCCGAACGACATCGGCGCGGCCAGCCGCACCCGCCCGCGCGGGCTGCGTGCCTGGGCGGTGACCTCGGCCTCCACCGCCTCGCCCTCGGCCAGGATCCGCGCGGCGCGTTCGAGCGCGGCGCGGCCGCTCTCGGTCAGCGAGATCCGCCGCGAGGTGCGGTGCAGCAAGCTGGTCTTGAGCCGGCTTTCCAGGCGCGAGACCGCCTTGGACACGGTCGCCTGCGACAGGCTCAGCTCCTCCGCCGCGCGGGCGAAGGAGCCCAGTTCGGCGACCTTGGCGAAGATCGCCCAGGCTTCCAGGTCGGGCAGTCGGATCATGGCGCGATTACACCATTTTTGGAAACGATGGTTTTCTATCGTTTCTATTCTAAACCCAATCCCGCGGGCCTATCGTTTCCCCATCGCCTCACACACAAGGAAACGCCGACATGATCGAACTGCGCCCCTACGCCGGCCTCGGCGGCGAAAACCACGGCTGGCTCGACGCCAAGCACCACTTCTCCTTCGCCGGCTACCGCGACGCCGGGCGCATGGGCTGGGGCGCGCTGCGGGTCTGGAACGACGACACCATCGCCGCCAACACCGGCTTCCCGCCGCACTCGCACGCCGACATGGAGATCATCACCTACGTCCGCGACGGCGCGATCAGCCACCAGGACAACCTGGGCAACCGCGGCCGCACCGAAGCCGGCGACGTGCAGGTGATGAGCGCGGGCAGCGGCATCCAGCACGCCGAATACAACCTGGAGCCGGAGACGACCCGGATCTTCCAGATCTGGATCATCCCCGACGCCCGCGGCGGCGCGCCGACCTGGGGCGCCAAGCCGTTCCCCAAGGACGACCGCGGCGGCCGCTTCGTGGTCCTGGCCAGCGGCATCGACGGCGACGAAGACGCCCTGCCGATCCGCGCCAACGCCCGCGTGCTCGGCCTGACCTTGGCCAAGGGCGAATCGGCCGAATACGCCTTCGACGGCGAGCGCTACGGCTACCTGGTGCCGGCCAAGGGCGCGATCGAGGTCAACGGCGTGGCGGTCAACGCCCGCGACGGCGCGGCGATCCGCGGCGAAGCGCGCATTCGCGTGACCGCGTCGGAAGACGCCGAAGTGGTGCTGGTCGACACTGCGCCGTAACCAACCGCCGCATCGCAGCCTCAAGCGCCCTGTTCCATCCGCGCCGCCGTCCGTGGCGGCGCAGACCTTCGCTGCCTGTTCTTTCTCCTCTCTCGCCCCTCTCCCGCCGCTACCCCGGAGCCCCAAGTCATGGCCACCTTCACCACCCGCGACGACGTGCAGATCTACTTCAAGGACTGGGGCCCGCGCGACGGCCAACCCGTCGTCTTCAGCCACGGCTGGCCGCTGAGCGCGGACAGCTGGGAATCGCAGATGTTCTTCCTGGCCTCGCACGGCTATCGCGTCATCGCCCACGACCGCCGCGGCCACGGCCGTTCCAGCCAGCCCTGGGACGGCAACGACATGGACCACTACGCCGACGACCTGGCGCAGTTGCTCGAACACCTCGACATCCAGGGCGCCGCGCTGTTCGGCTTCTCCACCGGCGGCGGCGAAGTGGCGCGCTACATCGGCCGCCACGGCACCGCGCGGGTCAAGAAGGCCGGCCTGATCTCGGCGGTGCCGCCGCTGATGCTCAAGACCGCCGACAACCCCGGCGGCCTGCCGATCGAAGTGTTCGACGGCCTGCGCGCGGGTTCGATCAAGGACCGCTCGCAGCTGTACAAGGACATCGCCAGCGGCCCGTTCTTCGGCTTCAACCGCGAAGGCGCGACGCCGTCGCAGGGCATGATCGATTCGTTCTGGGTGCAGGGCATGTGGGGCGGCCACAAGAACACCTACGACTCCATCGCCGCGTTCTCGGCCACCGACTTCCGCGAAGACCTGAAGAAGTTCGACGTGCCGACCCTGATCGTGCACGGCGACGACGACCAGATCGTGCCGATCGACGCGGCCGGCCGCGCCTCGGCGCAACTGGTGAAGAACAGCAAGCTGATCGTGTATCCGGGCGCGCCGCACGGCCTGACCGATACGCACAAGGACAAGCTCAACCAGGACCTGCTGGACTTCCTCAAGTCCTGATCGCGCTGGGCCTCTCCCACCACGGGAGAGGCCGCCGCTGCAAAGCACCCCTGTAGGAGCGGCGCGAGCCGCGACCGCGACATCGCGCCTGCGACGCAAGCGTGGTTTCGCGGTCGCGGCTCGCGCCGCTCCTACAAGGGGCAACCGCGGCCACGCGGCCGCCCGCCAACACTTCCGGCCTACGACGCTCGCCGAAGCCGCGTGCTAGCGTGCCGCATCGCGGCGATCCCAGGTCGCGCCCGCGCCCTGCGCTGCGCCATCGCGCCCGCCCGCCTTCGGAGACCGCATGAAGCTCAAGCCCCTCGCCGCGCTGGCCTTGGCCTCGTCCCTGTTCGCGTCGGCGCCGGCCGCGAGCGCGGCCAAAGCGGGTTATGTCGCCAGTGAAACGCACCGCGTCGTGACCCAGCCCAGCGCCGCCGCCCGCGACGCCGAAGGGCGCGACCAGTTGCGCGTGACCGTGTGGTATCCGGCCCGCGTCGGCAGCGCCGCGCGCGAGGTCGCGCTCGGCCCGCCGGACGCGCCGCTGTTCCGCGTCGCCACGCTCGCCGACGATGCCCCGCTCGCCGACGATGCGCCCGGCCGCAAGCGGCCGGTGGTGCTGCTCTCGCACGGCTTCGGCGGCAGCGCGCGGATGATGGGCTGGTTCGCGGCGCCCTTGGCACAGGCGGGCTACGTGGTGATCGGCGTCGACCATCCCGGCAACAACGGCGTCGACCGCATGACCGCGCCCGGCGCGATCCTGTGGTGGGAACGCGCCGAAGACCTCAAGCGCGCGCTCGCCGCGGTCGCCGCCGATCCGCAATTCGGCCCGCACATCGACCCCACGCGCGTCGCCGCTTCGGGCTTCTCCGCCGGCGGCTTCACCGCGCTGGCCCTGGCCGGCGCGCGCTTCGACCGCCAGCGCCTGCTCGACTTCTGCCACGCCCACCCCGACGACGGCGTGTGCCGCCCGCAGATCGAATTCGCGATCACCGAAGACGACATGCGCAAAGCGCTGCAGCGCCCCGACGTGGCCGCGCTGGAAGCGACCGCCGGCGCCGACCACTCGCTTCCCGCGCTCAAGGCGGTGTTCGCAATGGCGCCGGCGCTGGTGCAGGCGTTCACTCCCGACAGCCTGCGCGGCATCGGCGTGCCGGTGCGGATCGTCTCCGGCGAAGCCGACACCGTGGCCGCATTGGCCAGCAACGCGCGCGCGGCCGCCGACGCGATCCCCGGCGCGCGCCTGACCGCGCTGCCGAAGGTCGGCCATTACGCGTTCCTGTCGACCTGCACCGACGCCGGACGCGAGAAACTGCAGATCTGCGCGAACACCGGCCCGCAGGAACTGGCGCACCGCACCGCCATCGCGCAGGCGCTGAAGCTGTTCGAGCGCACGCTCGGCAGGCCCGCGCAATGAAAAACGACTTGCCGCGATCGACCTCGCGCGCCAACCGGTTCGACGAAGCAGCCGCCTTCGCCGAACTGGGAGATTCTTATCAGCTGTGGATTTTCTCGCACCTCGCCAAGGCCGGCAGCGAAGGTTGCGCGGGCCCGGACCTGCTGTCGCCGGGCTCGAGAATGGATTCGCGCGAGCTGGTCCATCGCATGAAGCGCCTAGCCGCCGTCGGGTTGGTCCACGGCGAAGTGCGCGGGCGCGTCGTGCACTACTTCGTCAAAGCCCAGGCGGCGCAAGCGCTGATCGCCGCTCTGCGCGGCGACCTGTACACCTACCTTACGAAACAGGACCCCAAGGCCTGAGCCGAATTTCTCGACTCCGACGAGGCCGCTCGGATCGCCCGCTTCGCAAGGGATGCGAGGTTCGCTACGGCTACTGCCGCAACATGCGTTTCGCATGAAATTGTCGAAATTCTTTCTTTCGTGACCGTGGCAACCCGGGGCCGCATGCCCTTGTGATGGATTGAGCGGGCGACACTGCGTGCGCCGCCGCGAGCACGCTTTCCATCCCTCGCTCGAGAAACCGAGCGCCATCGCGGCACCGCCGTCGGCGCCCGCCGCCGACGTCCTTCAGTCCACCTCGACGATAGGACGGACCATCGCCATGAAGACCGACCTTGCGCCTGCGGCGCTCTCGCCCCTCGACCTGCGCGCGTTCTGGACGCTCGCCGACGATCTGCAACGCCAGACCGTCGACCACGCCAGCGCGCTGTTCGCGTTCGTGGAAACCGCCAGTCCGCCGCGATTGTTCTCGCTGCTGGCGCAGTACCGCTGCTTCACCGACTACTACATCGCCGACATCGCCCTGCTGATCGCGCGGCTGCCGCCCGGGCGCATGCGCAGCTTCCTCGCCGACATCCTGTTCGACGAGCTCGGCAGCGGCGACGCCGCGCAGGCGCATCCGCAGCTCTACGACGATTTCCTCGCCAGCCTGGGCATCGAACACGGCGATCACGAGCGGCAGGCGCTGACCGCCAACCTCGCCCTGCTCGACGCGGCCCGCGCCGCGCTGACCGCGCCCGGCGCCACCGCGGCCTACGGCGTCGGCCTGCGCGGCATGGGCGGCGAATGCGTCTGCCAGGTCTATCTGGCCAAGCTCTACGAACACCTGATCCGCAATCCCTACGTGCGCGAACATCGCGAACGCATCGACTGGACGTTCTGGGAGCTGCACGTCGGCGAGCACGACATCGCCCACCGCGAGAAGCTGCGCGCGCTGATCGGCGAGGAGATCGGCGGCATGGACGCCGGCAGCGTAGCCGCGCTGGAACGCGGCTACCGCGACAGCATGGCCGCGTGGCAGGCGTTCTGGGGCCATATCCACGCCGCGGCCACCGCCGCCGACCCGGCCGCGGCCGCGCGCGGCGCGCCGGCCGGCGAAGCGGCCATCGCCCAGTTCCACCTCGCCATCGGCGTGCACGACCTGCAAACGGCGCGCGCGTTCTATTGCGACGTGCTCGGCGCCGGCCAGGGCCGTTCGACCAAAAACCTGATCGACCTGGATTTCTACGGCCACCACCTGGTCATCCACCAGGCGCCGCAGGAGGCCGTCGGCGACGCCGCATTCGGCTCGGCGTTCTACGGCGAAACGGTCAAGGTGCCGCACTTCGGCATCAATCTGAACTGGCGCGACTGGAGCGCGCTGGCCGAGCGAATCAAGCGCCACGGTTACGAGTTCGTCGACCCGCCGCATGTGCGCATGCGCGACCTGCCCGGCGAGCACGCCACCATGTTCCTCAACGACCCCAGCGGCAACGCCCTGGAATTCAAGGCCTTCCGCAACCACGACGAGGTGTTCGCGACGATCTTCGCCAGCCACACGCGCGAGATGGAAGGACTGGACGGATTGGTGGAGAAAGCCGCGGCGGCGTGAACCGCGCCCGCGGCCGGCGCGCGTTGCGCCGGCCGCGGGCGTCGCGTCAGTCGGCGACGTAGCGGTCGGCGACGGCCAGCGCCTCGTCGATCACCGCCAGACCGTGACGCAACTCGTCTTCGCCGATGTTCAACGGCGGCACGATGTGCAGACGGTTGCCGGCGGCGAACGGCCACACGCCGCCGCGCTTGCACGCCGCCACCAACTCGGCCATCGGCGCGTTGGTCGCGCCGCCCGCGTTGAACGGCACCAGCGGTTCGCGGCTGGCGCGGTCGCGCACCAGTTCGATCGCCCAGAACGCGCCGAGCCCGCGCACCTCGCCGACGCTGGCGTGGCGTTCGGCCATCGTCGCCAAGGCCGGGCCGACGATGTCGGCGCCGATGCGGCGCGCGCGCTCGATCAAGCCTTCGCTGCGATACACGCCGATGCAGGCCACCGCCGCGGCGCAGGCCAAGGGATGTCCCGAATAAGTCAGCCCGCCCGGAAACGGCCGCTGCTGGTAGGCCTGGGCGATGCGCTCGCTGACGATCACCCCGCCCAGTGGCACGTAACCGCAATTGACGCCCTTGGCGAAAGTGATCAGATCCGGCACCACGCCCCAATGGTCGATCGCGAACCATTCGCCGCAGCGGCCGAAACCGGCCATGACCTCGTCGGCAATCAGCACGATGCCGTGACGGTCGCACAACTCGCGCACGCCGCGCAGATAGCCGTCCGGCGGCACCAGGATGCCGTTGCCGCCGACCACCGACTCCAACAGGATCGCCGCCACCGTGTGCGCGCCTTCCAGCTCCAGGGTCTGCTGCAGATGGGCCAGCGCGCGTTCGCATTCCTGCTCGGGCGTTTGCGCATAGAACGCCGAGCGATACGCATACGGCCCCCAGAACCGCACCACGCCCGGCAGGCCGGGTTCGGCGTTCCAGCGACGCGGATCGCCGGTCAAAGTGATCGCGCCGGCGGTGGCGCCGTGATAACTGCGGTACATCGCCAGCAGCTTGTTCCGGCCGGTGTGCTGGCGGGCGATGCGCACCGCGTTCTCCACCGCCTCGGCGCCGCCGTTGGTGAAGAACACCCGGTCCAGGTCGCCCGGCGCGACCTCGGCGATCATCCGCGCGGCCTGCGCGGTAGCGGCGTTGGCGTGATACGGCGCGATCGTGCACAGCGTGGCCGCCTGTTCGCGGATCGCTTCGACCAAGGCCGGATGCTGATGGCCGAGATTGACGTTGACCAATTGGCTGGAGAAATCCAGCCAGCGCGTCCCGTGCTCGTCCCAGAACCACGCGCCCTGCGCGCCGGCGACCACGACCGGATCGATCTGCGCCTGCGCCGACCACGAATGCAGCACATGGCGGCGATCGTCGCGCCAGGCCGCGGAGCGGTCGTGGGCGGCAACGGCGGGCGCATCGTCGATCCGGTTCATGCGGGTGTCCTCGGTCGCGGGATTGCCCGCATCATCGCACCGACGCGGCCGCCGCGCCGCGCATGATTTGCGTCACATGACGACGGCGAAGGCGCAGGCTACAGTCCGCTGCATCGCCGCGGTTCGCGCGGACTTCGCGCGAACCGCGGCCCGACCAGGAGCGATGCATGCGCACTCGATGGATTCCAGCGGCCGTCTTGATGGCCTTGGCGATGGGCTCGTTCGCGCTGGCGCGCGCCGACACGGTCGATCTGTCGACGCTCGACCGCGGCTCGCCCGGGCCGCGCGCCCAGGTGCTGGTGCTAGGCAGCGTGCATTTGGGCCAGGACCTCAATAAGAACAAGCCGTTCGATCCGGCCTCGCTGCAACCGCTGCTGGACCGGCTGGCCGCGTTCGCGCCCGACACCATCGCGGTGGAATCGATCTCCGGCGAAGGCTGCGATTTCATGGCGCGGCACCCTCGCGCCTACGCCGCCGATGAAACCGACCACTACTGCCCCGAAACCGCCGACGCGCGCAAGGCGACCGGCCTGGACCGGCCCGAGGCGCTGGCCCAGGCCGCCGACGCCCTGCGCGCCTGGCCGGCCACACCGACGCCCGCACAACGCCGCCGGCTGGCATCGCTGTTTCTGGCTGCCGGCGAACCCGGCTCGGCGATGGTGCAATGGCTGCAACTGGCGCCGGCCGAGCGCCGCGCCGGCGACGGCCTGGACGCGGCCCTGGCCGCGCGCCTGCAACGGGCCGAAACCCTGCCCGACGAGAGCCTGCAGATCGGCGCCCGGCTGGCCGCACGGCTCGGCCTGCAGCGGCTCTACGCCATCGACGACCACACCGGCGACAATCTCGACATCGCCGATCCGCGCGCCTACGGCACTGCGATACAAGGCTTGTGGGACGACGCCGCCGCGCCGGCGCGGCCGGCGCGCGAGCGGCTCGACGCCTTGCGCCACGGCGACGACATGCTCGCGCTGTACCGCTACCTCAACGACCCGCAGCGCCTGCGCATCGCGATCCGCGGCGACGCCGGCGCGGCCTTGCGCGACCGCTCCGAACCGCACTACGGCCAGCAATACGTCGCCGGCTGGGAAACCCGCAACCTGCGCATGGCCGCCAACCTGCGCGAAAGCTTCCGCCAGCGCCCCGCCGCACGCGTACTGACCGTGGTCGGAGCGATGCACAAGCCGTGGCTGGATTCGCTGCTCGGGCAGATGCAGAACGTGGACATCGTCGACGCGCAGCGCGCGCTGGCCGATCCGGCGCGCTGAGCGCAAGCCGCGACCGCGCTGATACAACGACGCCCCAGCATCCCGTCGTTCCGGCGAAAGCCGGAATCCAAGTTGCAGTTGCTGTTGCCGTCGTTCTTCGCTCCCCCCGCCGCCCCGAACTCGCCACAGGCAACCGTAGACCCGGAGGGCCGCGCGCAGGACGCGCGCCGTGCGCCACCCAGGCCATGGATGGCCTGTGTGGCGCATCCCTGCGC
>NZ_FNOG01000007.1:146158-296287 GCF_900106525.1 Lysobacter enzymogenes | reverse complement strand
CAGGCCATCCATGGCCTGGGTGGCGCACGGCGCGCGTCCTGCGCGCCGCCCTTCGGGTCTCTGATTGCCTGTGGCGAGTTCGGGGCGGCGGGGGGAGCGAAGAGCAACGGCAACGGCAAGATCAAAATGGATTCCGGCTTTCGCCGGAATGACGGGTTGGGAGTTTGGGGTCTTCGGGTGAGTTCGGCGGAGCTAAGTCGCTGCGGTTGGCCGCGACTTGAGTCGCTCCTACAGCCGGCATTGCGCGCAAACTTTCAAACAGCGCGCACCACCACAGGCCCCCAGCCACACCGCGACGCAGCATCACCCCCCACGCAACTCCCGCCGCAAAATCTTGCCGACGTTGCTCTTGGGCAGCTCGTTGCGGAACTCGATCACGTGCGGCCGCTTGTAGCCGGTCAGATTGGCCTTCGCATACGCCTTGATCTGCTCCACCGTCAGCGCCGGATCCGAGCGCACCACCACCAGCTTGACCGCCTCGCCCGACTTCTCGCTCGGCACGCCCACCGCCGCCACTTCGCGGATGCCCGGCATCGCCGCCATCACATCCTCGACTTCGTTGGGATACACGTTGAAGCCCGACACCAGGATCATGTCCTTCTTGCGGTCGACCAGGAAGATGAAGCCTTTCTCGTCGATGCGGGCGATGTCGCCGGTGTGCAGCCAGCCGTCGCGGTCGATGGTGCGCGCGGTTTCCTCGGGCTGGCGCCAATAGCCCTTCATCACCTGCGGGCCCTGCAGGCACAGCTCGCCGGGTTCGCCCACCGGCAGGCGCTCGCCCTGCTCGTTCATCACGCAGGCCAGGGTCGAGGGAATCGGCACGCCGATCGCGCCGTTGAACTGCATGCCCTCGACGATCGGATTGACCACCGCCACCGGCGAGCTCTCGGTCAGGCCGTAGCCTTCCACCAACGCCTTGCCGGTCACCTGCTGCCAGCGCTCGGCCACCGCGCGCTGCACCGCGGTGCCGCCGCCGAAGCACATGCGCAGCTGCGAGAAGTCCACGCGCTCGAAGCCCGGCGTGTTGAGCAAACCGCTGAACAAGGTGTTGACGCCGGTGATCGCGGTGAACGGCGTCTTGCGCAGTTCCGCGACGAAACCGGGCATGTCGCGCGGATTGGTGATCAGCACGCTGTGGCCGCCGGCCTTGAGGAACACCAGGCAGTTACAGGTCAGCGCGAACACGTGGTACAGCGGCAGCGCGGTGACGATGGTTTCCTGGCCCGGGCGGATCTTGTCGCCGAACCAGGCCGAGACCTGCTGCAGATTGGCGACCATGTTGCGATGGGTCAGCATCGCGCCCTTGGAAACGCCGGTGGTGCCGCCGGTGTATTGCAGGAACGCCAGGTCCTGCGACTCGACGTGCACGTCGGCCCATTCGCGCTTGCCGCCGGCCGCGAGCGCATCGCGCAGGCGCACCGCGCCCTCGATGCGGTAGTCCGGCACCATGCGCTTGACGTACTTGACCGCGAAATTCATCAGCGCGCGCTTGGGCTGGTCGAGCAGGTCGGCCAGGCCGGTGGTGATCACGCCGGCGAGCTGCGCGGCCACGCCGGAGGCTTCCACCGTCGCGCCGAAGTTGTCGACCACGATCAGCGCCTTGGCGCCGCTGTCGTGGATCTGGTGGGCCAGCTCGCGCGCGGTGTAGAGCGGATTGACGTTGACCACCACCAGCCCCGCGCGCAGCGCGGCGAACAGCGCCACCGGGTACTGCAGGCAGTTGGGCAGCATGATCGCGACCCGGTCGCCCTTCTTCAGCTGCAGGTCGAACGACAGATAGGCGGCGAAGCGGCGGCTGAGCGCGTCGAGCTCGGCGAAGCTCAGGGTCTTGCCGAAGTTCGAATACGCCGGCCGCGCGCCGAACTCGGCGACGGTCTTGCGCAGCACGTCGTTGATGGTGCCCAGCGCGTCGGGATCGATCTGCTCGGGAATCGACGGCGGATAGCTGGCGAACCAGGTAGGGGTGGAATCCATGGGCGATGCGCGCTCCGGAGTGTGGCGGCCACGACAGGCCGCCACCATAGCAAGCCGGCGCGCCCTGCCGGCAGCGCCCACCCCGCCGGCCGCCTTGCGGACCCGGGCCGCCCGCGCGGCACCATTCGGCGCGGGCGGCTGCGGTATGGCGGCGGCGCGGTCGCCGGCCAGCGGGCGCGCCTCAGTCGCCCTGCGGCGGCGCAGCCGGCGCGGCGGCCGGCGAAAGCGCCTGATAGGCCAAGATCGGCGCGGCCGCGTTGATCGAGGTGGTGTAGTTGTTGTTGTCGGCCGGGTTTTCCGCGAGGTTGTACGACCAGCCGAAACGTCCCTGGGAGATCCACACCCGGCAGCTGGCGCCTTCGCCCTCTTCGATCTCGATATCGACGGCGCGTTCTTCCAGCCATTGCATCAGTTGCCGCGGTAGCCACGCCGGCGTGCCGTCGGAATACACGATCACGCCAGTAGGCCGGACGTGAGGCCGCAGAAGCTGGGTAGCGTCGTACGCGGCGGTCAGCGTTTGCATATAGCCCGGCCCAGCGCCGTTGGCCACCCAGGTCGCCGCGGTGCAGTCGGAGTACACGTGCGCCAGCGAGATCACATCGCCCCAGCCCAGTCCGACGGCCACGCAGCCCGCCAAGCCAGAGGTGTTGAGGCCGACCAGATGCCCGGGAGCCTGCGACTGGGGGTTGCTGCCGGCCACGGCCATCCATTGGTCCAGGCCCACTCGTATCAACATCGTCCGTCTCCATGGCGGCCGACGCGACGGGCCGACCGATGCTTGCTCAGACGCGGCGGCGCGCGCGCTGTGAACGCGCGACGCGGCGGCCCGCGGTCCGCGATGCGTGGCGGCGGCGGTTCGCGCGGCGCGGGCGGGCCGCGCTCGACGAGCACTCAGCGGCACGCATCGCCCGATGCGCGAAGCGTTCGACCACGCGCCGCTCCAGCGGCGCACCGGCTCAAAAACACGTATCGAGAAACGCCGCCGCGCGCTCGGACAAGCCGACGACCTTGTCGGTGGCCTGCCGATAGAACTTGAAGTTGAGCTCGGTCTGCGGCTTGTCGTCGTCCCAGTCCGCATACGGCTTGAGCTCGGCGCGACCCAGCAGCCGGCGCGCGTTCGCATCGCGGCGGATGCGCACGCTGACCCGCGGCGTCTGCCGCTCCAGCTCCGGCCGCAGCGGCACCGCCGCGGCCGCGACCACCGTGCCGCGCGCGAACAACCCGCGCCCGCCGGAATTCTCGCTGGCGAACAGATACACCGTGTCGCCCACGGCGATGCGCTTGCCGCCGTACATGCTCTTGAGCGCGTCGAAGACGAACTCGCGCGCGGCGATGTCCGTGACTTCGGTCTTGATCGCGTAGACGGCCATGCGCGGGCATCCGGACGGAATCGCGCCAGGGTAACCGCATGCTGCGCGACGGCATGAACCGGCACTGGACCGGGAGCGGCCACGGCGAGCCCCGCGGCGTGCCTGCGCTATCATGCGCCGCAGCCAACGCAGACCCCGCCGCAGTGTGATCGAAGCGCTTCCCCTCTAGCCCCCGCAGGCCCGCCGCATCGCGGCGCGCGCCCGGGCCCGTCTGCCGCGCATCGCCGCGGCACCGAGTGGAGAGCGCCGGTCATGGCCGTCGGTTACGTTCGCGTTTCGCATCTGCATTTTTCCTGGCCGGACGGCAGTCCGGTCTTCGCCGATCTGTCGCTGCGGCTGGGGCCGCTGCGCACCGGCCTGGTCGCGGCCAACGGCGCCGGCAAGAGCACGCTGCTGCGGCTGCTGGCCGGACATCTGCCGCCCAGCGCGGGCCAGATCGACATCGGCGGCCGCCTGGCCTATCTGCCGCAACAAGCCGCCCTGCCCGGCGCTGCGCGCGTCGCCGACGCGCTCGGCATCGCCGCGCGCCTGCGCGCGCTGGATGCCGTCGCCGCGGGCTCGGCCGATCCGGCGCTGTTCGAACGGATCGGCGACGACTGGGATCTGGCCGAACGCAGCCGCGCGCTGCTGGCGCGCCTGGGCCTGGACGCGTTGCCGCTGCACGGCCGGCTCGAACGACTGAGCGGCGGCCAACGCGCCGCGCTGAACCTGGCCGGCTGCCTGCTGCAGCGGCCCGACGTGCTGTTGCTCGACGAACCGTCCAATCATCTCGACCGCGCCGCGCGCCAGCGGCTGTACGCGCTGATCGAAGGCTGGGAAGGCTGCCTGCTGGTCGCCAGCCACGACCGCGCGCTGCTCGAACGCATGGACCAGATCGGCGAACTCGCGCCCGATGCGCTGCGCCTGTACGGCGGCGGTTATTCGTTCTATCGCGACGCCGCCGAGCGCGAACGCGACGCCGCCGAAGACGAGTTGCGGCAATTGCGCCAACACGACCGGCGCGAGCAGCGCGAACGCCAGCAGGCGCGCGAGCGCGCCCAGCGCCGCGCCGGCAACGTCCGTCGCGCAGCGCCGGACGCCGGCCTGCCGCGCATCGTCGCCGGCAACCGCCAGCGCGCCGCGCAGGTGTCGGCGGCGAAGAGCGAAGCCGTACACGCCGCGCGCGCGGACGCGGCGCGCGCACGCGTCAGCGAGGCCGCGCAAGCGCTGCGCGAAACGCCCGACCTGAACCTCGACCTGCCGGCCACGCGCGTGCCCGCAGGCCGCACGCTGCTGCGCGCGCGCGGCCTGCGCCACGCGCTGGCCGGGCGCGAACTGTTCGCCGCGCCGGGGCTGGACCTGGATATCCGCGGCCCCGAGCGCATCGCCCTGAGCGGCGACAACGGCGCCGGCAAGTCGACCCTGCTGCGCCTGCTCAGCGGCGAACTGAGCCCGCAAGCCGGCGAGGTGCAGCGCGGCGAAGGCCGCATCGCGGTGCTGTCGCAGGGCCTGGATGCGCTCGACCCCGCGCTCGGCGTCGCCGAGCAGTTGCAGCGCGCCGCGCCCGCTCTGTCCGCGAGCGAACGCGCCGGCCTGCTCGCGCGCTGGCTGTTCCGCGGCGCACGTGCGCAACTGCCGAGCGCCGCGCTATCCGGCGGCGAGCGCCTGCGCGCCGCGCTGGCCTGCGCCCTGCACGCCCAGCCGGCGCCGCAGCTGCTGTTGCTGGACGAACCCAGCAACCATCTCGACCTGGACGCGGTGGCCGAACTGGAACGCGCGCTGCGCGCTTACCAAGGGGCGCTGGTGGTGGTCAGCCACGACGAGGCCTTCGTCGAAGCGCTGGCGCCGACGCGGCGGCTGGTGCTGGCCGACGGCCGCTTACGCGACGCCGGGTGACCGACGCGCGCGCGGCTTACTCGCGCGGCGGCCGCGCGAACGCGGCGCGGATCGCCTCGTTCTCGACCGCACGATAGATCGTGCCGTGAGTCAGGTCCGGCCGCGGCTGGTAGTTCCAGGTCAGCGCCGCCGGCGCCTGCGCGCGCAGCAGGTCGGCCAGGCGCTGGGCTTGCGGGGCGATGTTGTCTTCGTCGGCCGAGTACAGCCGCAGGATGCGGCCATGCAACGCGGCCGCATCGGCGCGCAGCAGCTGCGGCGCCTGTTCCAGCAACGCGTCGCGGTTCCACCACAGGCTTGGGCTGATCGCGATGTAGACGTCGAACAAACGCGGCTCGCGCAGGAAAGTCTCGGCCACGAACAGTCCGGCCAGCGATTCGCCGACGATGCCGGTGCGGCCGTCGCTGCGCAGGCGGCGGCGCACCTGCGGCATCAGCTCGTCGCGGATGAAGGCGCGGAACTGCGCCGAGCCGCCCAGGCGCGGCGCCAGCGCGCGCTCCTGCGCGACGTCGGTGGGGCCGGTCATGTCGCGCTTGCGCTGGGTGTTTTCGATTCCGACCACGAACATCGGCGCGATCGCGCCGTCGGCGATGGCGCGGTCGACGGTTTCGGCGACGTGGGGAAAATCTTCCTGCAGGCCGCCGTCCGGCATGTACAGCACCGGGTGGCGGTCGCGGCCGCGCGCGGCGTAGCCCGGCGGGGTGTAGACGTTGATCCGGCGGGTTTCGCCGAGAATCTTGGATTTGATCAGGAAGGATTCGTAGCGTTCGGACGGCGCTTGCGCCGCGGGCGCGGGAGCCGGCGCAGCCGCGAACGCGGCGACGGGCGCGCAGGCCAGCGCGGCGGCCAATGTCCACGCCGTCGCGCGACGCACGCGACGCAGCGCCGCAAGACCCAAAACTTCCTTCAGTGAACGCAAGTCCCGCTCCGCTCCACGGCCGACCGGGCCGCGTTCCGCCGCGATCGTAACAGGCGCGCGCGCCGCCGCCGACCGTTCGGACGGTAGCGACGCACGCAGCGAAACCGCGGAAAGCCAACCCAGCACACGTTTGCCCGCGCGCCCCGCCCGGGAAGCGTGATCCCGACGGCAGAAGCCGCGCAGCCGGCCCGATAGCCTGCCCTCACCCCCACCCTCCGCGCGGACGCCGTATGGTCGACACCCACTCGGTCTGGCCGTATTTCGCCTTGATGCTGGCCGCGTTCGCGCTGGCCTCGCTGCCGTGGTTCCGCGCCGCCGACCCGGCCGGGCGAGGCAGCGGCCGCCGCACCGACACCCTCGACGGCCTGCGCGGCTTCCTCGCCCTGAGCGTGTTCGCCGTGCACGCCATCGTGCATTACGACTTCCTGCGCACCGGCGTGTGGAAGCCCTCGTCCGCGCAGTTCTACAACGTCGCCGGCGTGGTCTCGGTGGCGCTGTTCTTCATGCTCACCGGCTTCTTGTTCTGGAACAAACTGTTGAAGGCCGGCGGCCGCCCGGGCTGGAAGGAGCTGTATATCGGCCGCGTGTTCCGGCTCGGGCCGATGTACGTGGCGGCGGTGGCGACGATGATCGTCATCGTCGCCTACCGCACCGGTTTCGAATGGCGCCAGCCGCCGTTGCAGGTGATCGCGCAGGCGCTGGCATGGCTGGCGCTGGGCATCGTCCCGCCGCCGCCGGCGATCAACGGCTACGCCGACACCGGCACCATCCTCGCCGGTGTCACCTGGACCTTGTTCTTCGAATGGGTGTTCTACTTCTCGCTGCCGCTGTGGGCGTTCTTCGTGCGCCGCGGTCGCCATCTGGCATTCTCCGCCGGCGCGGTCGCCGCCTGCCTGCTGGTGATCCTTGCGGCGACCTGGAACGGCGGCTTCGTGCCCGGCACCAAGCCGCGCCCGGTGTTGCTGTTGGCGGTGCTGGCCGAGCTGATCGGCATGATCGCCACCGGCATGCTGGTCGCGTCCTTGCTGCACGAGCGCATCGGCGAGCGCCTGCAACTGCAGCGCGCCAAGTGGGGCGCGCTGGCGCTGCTGGCGCTGGCGCTGGTGTTCGCGGCGATGCTGAGCACGCGCAACATCGGCATGCTGCAATTGCTGGTGCTGTGCCCGCTGACCGGCCTGTTCCTGTTCGTGCTGTGCTCGGGCAACAACCTGTTCGGCGTCCTGGCGTGGCCGGCCTCGCGCCGGCTCAGCAACATGAGCTACAGCATCTATCTGTCGCAGGGCCTGTCGATGGTGGCGGTGTTCGCGATTCCCGGGGTCAAGGACTACGCGCTCAGCGGCACGGTGCCGTTCTGGATCGTCAACATCGCTTGCGCGCTGGCGCTGTGCGCGGCCTCGCTGCTGACCTATCGCTATATCGAAGAGCCCGGCATCCGCGCCGGCAAACGCCTCACCGACCGGCTGCGCGCGCGCCGCGCCGGCGCGGCGCCGCTGGCGACGCCGGCGAGCGACGCGGCGGCATGAGCTTCCTGTAGGAGCGGCGCGAGCCGCGACCAACCGAAGCTGCGCTCGCAAGCGCTGGAGCCGGAGATACGAAGCCGTGAGGGTTCTTGGCGTCGGTTGCGTCGCTAGCGTACATCGCTTCGGTTGGTCGCGGCTTGCGCCGCTCCTACAGGGAGCAACCGAACATCGGCGGGGGCGCAAACGAAAGGGCCGGCTTGCGCCGGCCCTTCGTCTTACATCTCGATGCAGTCGAACTTCACGTCCGGATCGACGTCCACGTCGTAGTCGACATCGTCGCGGTCGAAGCCGAACAGCTTGAGGAACTCGTGCTTGTAGCCGGCGTAGTCGCTGAGCGCGAACAGGTTCTCGCTGGTCACCTGCGGCCACAGCTCGGTGCACTGCGCCTGCACGTCCTCGCGCAGTTCCCAGTCGTCCAGGCGCAGGCGGCCCTGCTCGTCCAGTTGCGCCGGCGCGCCGTCGGCGCGGTACATGCGCTCGCGGTACAGGCGGTCGAGTTGCTCGATCGGGCCCTCGTGCAGGCCTTTTTCCTTCATCACCTTGAACACCAGCGAGATGTACAGCGGCAACACCGGGATCGCCGAACTGGCCTGGGTGACCACCGACTTGAGCACGGCGACATTGGCGCTGCCGCCGTCCTTCGCGCGCAGGCGCGCGTCCAGGCGCTGCGCGGTGGCGTCGAGGTCGGCCTTGGCCCGGCCGAGCGCGCCGTGCCAGTAGATCGGCCAGGTGATTTGGGTGCCGATGTAGCTGAAGGCGACCGTGCGCGCGCCCGGGGCCAGCGCATCGGCGCGTTCCAGCGCGTCGATCCACAGCTCCCAGTCCTGGCCGCCCATCACCGTCACGGTATCTTCGATTTCCTGCTCGGTCGCCGGCTCGATCGTGGCCTGCACGATCTGGTCCTTGTTGGTGTCGATGGCCGAGGAGGTGTACGGCGCGCCGATCGGCTTAAGCGCAGAGCGCTTCACTTCGCCGGTGGACGGCAGCTTGCGCACCGGCGAGGCCAGCGAATAGATCACCAGGTCGACCTGGCCGCCCATCTCGTTCTTGATCAGCTCGATGGCCTGGGCGCGGACCTCATCGGAGAACGCATCGCCGTTGATCGAGCGCGCGTACAGGCCTTCGGCCTTGGCGAACTTGTCGAACGCGGCGGCGTTGTACCAGCCGGCGGTGCCCGGCTTCTTCTCGCTGCCGGGCTTTTCGAAGAACACGCCCAGGGTGTCGGCGCCGAAACCGAACGCCGCGGCGATGCGCGCGGCCAGGCCGTAGCCGCTGGACGCGCCGATCACCAACACCTTCTTGGGGCCGTCCTTGCGCTCGCCGAGCTTGCGGGTGGCGGCGATCTGGTCGCGCACGTTGAGCTCGCAGCCCACGGGATGGGTGGTGATGCAGATGAAACCGCGGACCTTGGGATGGATGATCAATGTCGAATCTCGTCGGCTGGAGCCACGCATTTTAGGCGCTGCGGGGCCGTTGCCGAAACCCACCGCCATACGCGCGCGAATGGCCGCGGGTGCGGCGCGCCGGGGCGGGTCGGCCGGCCCGAGCCGCCTCGAATCGCGAAGGAGCCGGCCGCGCCTGTCCGGCCGGTAGTCGCGACGCGATCAGGGGCGCCCGCGCGCGGCATGACGCCGACGGTCCGATCGCGTGAGCCAGCGTTATCGGCCGCATTTGTGCTCCGCAGATCACGTACCCGTCCCCGGCTTCGGCGGTAACTAGTGCCACCGCACCAGGCGCCGCAGGACACGGCAGCGCTCGCGGCATCAACCCAAACCGAAACCGGAGAGCGGGCGCGATCGCGCATCGCTGCGGGACGTTGCGCCCCGCGATGCAGCGCGCTCGCCCTCGCCCAGGAGCGTCCGATGACCCAGCACAACGCCGCCCAGTTCGAAGAACTGGCCGATCTGTACGAGGACATGAGCGATTGGCCGTTCCGTCGCTACATCGAGACGCCGAGCGTGCTCGCGCACGTCGGCGACCCGGCCGGCGCCGACGTGCTCGACTTCGGCTGCGGCGCCGGCACCTACGCGCGCATGTTCAAGCGCGCCGGCGCGCGTCGCGTGGTCGGCTACGACCTCGCCGAGGGCATGCTCGCCAGCGCGCGCCGCCGCGCCGCCGCGGAAGGGGCGGACATCGACTTCGTTTCCGCGCTGGGGCCCGAACATGCCGGGCGTTTCGACCTGACCCTGGCGGTGTACGTGCTGCCTTACGCGCAGGCGCTGCCGGATCTGCAGCGCATGTGCGCGCAGATGCTAGCGCCACTGCGTCCGGGCGGGCGCCTGATCACTTTGCCGATCCATCCCGATTACGAACCCGCGCCGGCCTATTACGAGCCCTTCGGCTTCCGCATGACCCCGGACGACGCGCGCGAGCCGCATCGCGACGGCGCGCGCCTGCGCCTGGACCTGTTCTACCAGCAGCGCTACGACGCCAGCGTGCATGCCTGGTACTGGAGCCGCGAGACGATCGAATCGGCGTTGCGCCGAGCCGGCGCAGCCTCGGTGCGCTGGCACCAGCCGCGACTGAGCGCATCGCCCGACGCGCCGCTGGAACTGGAGTCTTACGCGCGCAGGCCGCACGCCGCCATCGTCGAGTGCCGGCGCGGCTGAGCCGGCCACGACGCGTTCTCAGGAGATCGCCGTGAATCCCAGGGTGGAAGTCTTCGACGCGCTGGAACGGATCGACCGGCGCAGCTACGAGGCCTTGCATGCCGCCAGCCGCGCGTCGGTGTTCTACGACTGGCGCTTTCTGCTCGCCGTCGAGCGCTCTGCGCTGCTGCCTGCGCTGAAGAACCTGTATCTGTGCGCCTACGACGGCGACCGATTGATCGGCTTGCTGCCGGCCTATCTGCAACGGCTGGCCACGGTGGATCCGCTGGGTACGCTCGCACGCGCCGCCGGAGTGCCCGACGGCGGCGCAGAGTTGGGTTTGTTCAGCCATACGATGCATTGCTGGGACAGCACCGTGCCCTGCCTGGACGCCGCCGGCGACGCGCGTGCCACCCTGCTCGACGCGCTGCTGCGCGTGGCCGAGCGCGAAGGCGCGACGCACGCCGGCATGCTCAACCTCGCCGACCCGGCGCTGCTGGCGCACCTGCGCGGCGGGCCGCTGCAAGTGCATCCGCTGGTGGAGCGCTTCGACGCGGATCTCGGGCAATACGACGATTTCGAGCATTTCGTCGGCGAGCTGCCCCGCGACGGACGCACCGAGATGCGCCGCCAACTGCGCAAGTTCGAAGCCAGCGGCGCCAGCGCGCGCGTGCTGGCGCCGCCGTTCGGCGACGTGCTCGAGCCGTTGTGCGAGCTGTGCATGCGCACCACCGCGCGTCGCGGCACGCCGCACTACTTCCCGGCGGGACCGCTGGCCGGCTTCGTGCGCCTGTGCGGCGAACTCGCACGACTGGTGGTGATCCAGGCGGGCGACCGCCTCATCAGCGGCATGATCTGCTATGAGCAACGCGAAACCTTCTATGCCTGGTCGGCCGGCGTGGTCTACGACCGCAGCGACTTCAGCCCGTACACGATCGCCTTCGCCGCCGCCTATCGCCATGCCTTCGCGCGCGGCTTGCGCCATTTCCACGGTGGCCGCCTCAACGAGAAGATCAAGCGCCGTCTCGGCCTGACGCCGAACCCGCTGCACTGCGCGCTCGCGCCCCTCTCGCCGCCGCGCGCGCCGCCCTGGCGCGACGCGCGCGAACCGGCATCTGCCGCCCTCGACTGACAGGAGCCGTTCCGTGGAACCGTACCCGCATCCCATCGACGCCGACGACTTCCGCGTGTTTCCGCGCGGCCTCGACGGCAAGGCGCGATCGCGCCATCACGCCGAGTACGCCGGCTGGCATCGCAGCGCCTGTTGGAACGGACGCCGCTTCGACCGTTTCCCCGAATACATCGTGCGCGCGCAGTCGCTGGCCGATGTCGCCCACAGCATCGACTTCGCCCGCCGTCACGGCCTGTCGGTGAGCGTGCGCGGCCGCGGCCACAGCTACGCCGGCTGCTTCCTGCGCGACACCGGACTGCTGCTGGATCTGTCCGCACTGGACCGGATCGAGGTCGACGCCAGCGCCAACGCGGTCGCCGTGGAGCCCGGCGCCAGCGCACGCCGCCTCAGCCAGGCGCTCGCGCCGCACGGCCTGGCGTTTCCGACCGGGCACGGCGGCGATGTCGGTCTCGGCGGCTTCCTGCTAGGCGGCGGGCTCGGCATCAACGCGCGCGCGTGGGGCGGCATGAGCGCGTTCAACCTGCGCGCGATCGATCTGATCGGCGCCGATGGCCGCCTGCTGCACGCCGACACCGAACGCAACGCCGACCTGTTCTGGGCCGCACGCGGCGGCGGGCCGGGCCTGTTTTTCGCGGTGGTGAAGTTCTATCTGGATTGCCGGCCGTTGCCGGCCTGCATCACCGGCGGCACTTGGCGGACGCGACCCGAGCGTCTGGGCGAACTGCTGGAGGCGGTCGAGCGCGCCGATCCCGATCCCTCGCTTCAGGTGATGATCGCGGTGGCGGCCGACGGCGATGGCCTGCAAGCGATCCTCAGCACCACCGCCTTCGCCGATTCGCCCGCGCGCGCACAGGCGCTGCACCGCGCGCTGGCGTCGCGCCTGCCCCCGGGCCTGGCCGAACCGCTGGACCAGGATCAGCCCACCGACTTCGAGACGATCTACGCCCAGACTGAAACGATGCTGGTCTCGCGCCGCTACCGCACCGACAACGTCCTGACCGATCGCGGCGCGGACGCCGCGCGCATTCTCATCGCGCATCTGCCGAAGCGACCGTCGCCAGCGACGATGCCCCTGCTGATCTGGCGCGGCGAGCCGCGCCTGCCCGACGCGGCCTTCTGCGCGCGCGGCCGCTGGTTCGTTTCCACCTATGCGCAGTGGGACGCCGAATGCGACGACGACGCCAACCGGCGCTGGCTCAAGGCGCTGTACGACGAGCTGGCCGGCATCGCCAGCGGCGCCTACATCAATGAGTTCGACCTGGAAGAACGCTCGGACCAGATCGAACGCTGCTTCGCGCCGGCGCAGTGGGCGCGGCTGTGCGAGCTGCGCCGCCGCTACGATCCCGACGGGGTGTTCCACGACGCGCGCATCGGCCACGGCCACGGCCGCGGCTGATGCGACGCGCCGCTCAGCCCAGCCGCATCGACAGTTCCACGTCTTCGCCGAACGGCAGCGACAGGTAGCCGCCCTGCGGCGCGCGCACGCGCTGCAGGTATTCGGCGCAGTAATCGGCGTTGTCGGCGACGATCAGCGCGCCGGGGCGCAGATGCGGTTCGAGCAGGTCCAGCACCTGCGAGTACAGCGCCTTGGCGCCGTCGAGCAGGACCAGGTCGATGCGTTCGGGCAGGTCGGTGGCCAGCGAGCGCAGCGCGTCGCCGGCGCGGATCTCGACCAGATCGTCGAGGCCGGCTTCGACCAGGTGGGCGCGCGCTTTGTCCGCTTTCGACGGCTCGAACTCGCTGCCGATCACCCGGCCGCCGCCGTTGTCGCGCACCGCCGCGGCCAGATGCAGGGTCGACAGGCCGAACGAGGTGCCGAACTCGACGATCCGGCGCGCGCCGGTGGCGCGGGCGAGCAGGTACAGCAGGGCGCCGGTCTCGCGCGACACCGCCAGCGGCAGGTCCTTGAGGCGGCCGTACAACTGCGTGTATTCGGTCTTGCTGCGCATCAGCCGCTCGTGCTCTTCGCGCGGCAGCGCGGCCAGCGCCGGCACGCTCATCGGCGAGGCCGCTTCGTCTTCGACGAACAGGCGCTCGATCAGCGCGGCCAGCGGTGCGGCGGTCAGGGTGTTCATGGCGAATCTCCGGCCCATCGGGGGGCGTTGCGGGGGTAGAATCAGAATGCGATTGATTCGTCAGATTCGCTATTCGCATTGGAATCCCGCCCGTGGCCGACCGACAAAAACCGCAGATTTCCCAGCGAAAAAGCCCGCAACAGACGCGCTCGAACGACCTGCTGACCGCGGTGCTGCAAGCCGCTGCTCAGGTTTTGGCCCAGGAAGGCGCACAGCGCTTCACCACCGCACGCGTGGCCGAGCGCGCCGGCGTCAGCGTGGGTTCGCTGTATCAGTATTTCCCCAACAAGGCCGCGATCTTGTTCCGCCTGCAAAGCGAGGAATGGCGCCAGACCGCTGCGCTGCTCAGCGCGATCCTGCGCGACACGCGCACGCCGCCGCTGCGGCGCCTGCGCCGGCTCACCCACGCCTTCGTGCGCTCGGAATGCGAAGAAGCGGCGATGCGCATCGCGCTGGCCGACGCCGCACCGCTCTATCGCGACGCGCCGGAAGCGGACGAGGTGCGCGCGGACAGCCGCGCGGCCTTCGCCGATTTCATCCGCGAGGCCTTGCCCAAGGCCGACGATGCGCTGCGCGCCACCGCCGGCGAACTGATCGTCACCACCTTGTCGCAGGGCGGCAAGGCGTTTTCCGAAAGCCCGCGCACGGCGCAGGAGATCGAGGTCTTCGCCGAGGCGATGTCGGACATGTTCTGCGCTTATCTGCGCTCGTTGGCGCGGCGCTGATCGCGCGGCGCGGGCGGGCGGCGTTCCTGCCGCGTTAGCCGGGCCTCACTCGCGGCGCTTGCGCCCGCGCTTGCCGGTGGCCGGCGCGGCGTCTTCCGGCTCGGGCAGGCCTTCGCCCAGGCGTTCCATCCACGCCAATGCATCGACGTAGCCGAGGAACTGCTGCAGGTACTCCGGCGACAGCGACTGCATCAGGTTCAGTGCGCGATGCACCAGCCGGCCGGAATTCAGCGGCCCGGCGTCGCCCGGCGCGCGTTCCAGCGATTGCCGCACCTGCCGGTCCAGGCTCAGCCGCGACCAGCGTGCGCGGAATTCGTCGAGCGCGGCCAGGCGCGGGTACGTGGCCGGTTCGGTGTCGGCGCCGGCCCAGGCTTGCGCGCGCTGCGCCGCTTCGCGTTCGAGCCGTTCGACCAAGGGCGCCAAGGTCGCCGCATCCGGCCTCGGCGCTGCGGCCTCGATGTTCGCTGCGCGCTTGAGGTCGTCGGCATAGGCGCCGATCAGCGAATACACCCGCCCTTCCAGCACCCGCCGCAACTCGCCTTCGGCGCCGGCGGCGCGCCGCGCCATCGCGTCGATGCGGTGGAAGCGCGCGCGATCGAGGCGGTCGGCGCCTTGCGCGCGCCAGGCCTCGACGGTCGCGCGCGGGTCCAGGCCGTCAGCGCGCATGCGCGGGTGCGGCGGGCTGAGCGGGCCGCGGCATCGGCGCGATTTCCACGCGCCGGTTCTTGCTGCGCCCGGCCTCGTCGGCGTTCGAACCGACCGGCTGCTGCGCGCCGAACGCGGCGGCGAACACCGCGCTCTCGGGCACGCCCGAGGCGATCAACGCGCGGGTCACGGTCAGCGCGCGCTGCGCCGACAGTTCCCAGTTGTCGGCGAACTGGCGATTGCTGCCGAGCACCTGACGGTCGTCGGTGAAGCCGCTGACCATCAGGATTTCGTCGCGCGAGCGCAGGTACTCGCGCAGCGGCCCGGCCAGGGTCTTGAGCAGTTCGCGGCCTTCGGGCTGCAACTGATCGGAGTTCAGCGCGAACAGCACGCTACCGCTGATGCCGATGCGGCCGTCGACCAGGGTCACCCGGCCGCTGGCCAGCGGCGCGGCCAGCGCGCGTTCCAGGGTCTGGCGCCGCTGCGCTTCGATCCGGCGCTGCTTCACTTCCTCGTCGAGCCGGCTGCTGAGCTGCATCTGCGCGCCGATCACGCCGACCAGGATCAGCACGAACACGCCCAGCAGCACCGACATCAGGTCGCCGAACGCGGCCCACACCGGGGCGCCGCCGTCGACGCCGTGGCCGGCGTCGTCGACCTCGACTTCCGCGCTCATGCCGCCTGCGCTCCGGCTTCGGCGCGATCATCGGCGCGGCCGTCGGACACGCGCTGCAATTCCTCGATGATCTGCTTCTGGCTGAGCACGCTCAGATCGACCACTTCGCGCGCTTGCGCCACGTAGTAAGCCAGTTGCTCGTCGCTGCGCGCCAGCGACTTGTCCAGCGCGGTCTCCACGCTATGCAGACGCTCGGCCAGGCGTTCGTGGGTCTCGCCGAACTGCTGCACCACCGCGGCGAAGGCGTCGCCCAGGCCGGCCACTTCCACCGCGCCCGCGCTTAGCTGGGCGGCGGCGCTGTCGAGCTTGCCGGTGTCGGTTTCGATGCGCTCGCTCAGGCGCGCGCCGGCGCGTTCGAGCAATTCGGCCGAAGACGCGACCAGGGCGTCGACCGCGGCGCGCTGCTCGCCGGAGGCGTGGTTGACCGCGTCGAGCAGGGTTTCCAGGGTCGCGAGCAGGCGGTTGCGCTCTTCCAGCATCGCAGTGTCGCGGACCATGCTGTCGGACAATTTCTGGCGCAGCTCGGCGACGACTTCGGCCGCGGCCTTGGGCGCCTCGGATGCGGCGTCGACCAGGCGCGAAATCTCGGCGATGGTGTCGCGCGCCTGCGCCTGGGTGCGCTCGGACACGTCCTGGGCGGTGCGCGCGAGGGTGTCGCACACCTCTTGCTGGCGGCTGGCCGCGGTGTCGCCGGCGTGCTGCCAGCGCTGGCTCAGTTCGGCGGTCATCGCACCGAACGATTCGGTCCAGGCGTCCAGGCGCTCGCGTTCGCGCGAGTCCAGCGCCGACTGCAGCTGCGCCTGCGATTCCTGCACGATCCGCACCAGTTCGGCGGCGTGCGCCTCGAAGCCGGCGACCACGCCGGCGGCGGCCTTGGGCGCTTCGGAGGCGGCATCGACCAGGCGCGAGATTTCGGCGATGGTCTCGCGCGCCTGCGCCTGCGCGTGGCCGGACAGATCCTGCGAGGTGCGCGCCAAGGTTTCGCAGATCTCCTGCTGGCGCCCGGCGCTGCGCGCTTCGGACTGTTCCCAGCGCTCGCCGAGCGCCGCGGTCATCGCGCCGAACGCGTCGGTCCAGGCCGACAAGCGTTCGCGGTCGCGCGATTCCAGCGCCGATTGCAGGTCCGCATGCGAGCCTTCGACCACTTTCACCAGCGCCGCGGCGTGGCGTTCGAACGCCGACGCGGCGGTGTCGAGCGCGGCGCGGTTGCGCTCGGCCGAAGCCTCGTGCGCCTGGCTCTGCTGCGACAGCGCCTGATCCCAGGCCTGCGCGCTGCGCTCGGCGCTGCCGTCCATGCGCGCGGACACTTGTTCGAGCAGGCCGGCGGCGCCGCGTTCGAAAGTGCCGGCGAAGCCGTCGAGCGCGCCGCGCAGATCGCGCAGCAGCGTTTCGTTGCCGCTGCGGTGATCGGCCAGGGCGGCGGTCCAGCTGCCGGCGGCGGCGGTCGCGGCCGCGGCGAAGCCGGCGGACAAACCGTCGAGCTGCTGCTGCACCGCTTCGCCGACCCGCGCATGCAGCGCCGCGCTGTCGCGCGCGACTGCCGCCATGGTCGCGTCCACCGCCGGTTGCAGCGCCGCGCCCGCGGCGCGCGCGCCTTCGCCGATGCTGTCCTTGAGCGAACGCTCCACCGATTCGGCCAGGCGCGCATACGCGGCCTCGGTGCGCTCATGGAACGCGTTCTGCTGCTGGATCTGGCGCTCGTGCGCGGCCTGGCTGTGGCGTTCCAGCGCGGCCATCGCCGCCTGCAACTGCTCGACCAGCGCCGGCATCGCTTCGGTCTGGCTCTGCAGCAGTTCGAACGAGCGCTCGCGCTGGCGCGTACGCGAATGCGGGCGCAACGCGCCGGCGATGGCGGCGTCCAGGCTCTGCACCGCCTGCGCGCGCTCGCGCCGGCACAGCGCGGCGAGCAGGCCGAGCATGGCCGAGGCGGCGACGCCGGCGATCGAGGTGCCGAAGGCGAAGCCCAGGCCGGCGACCGGCGCGGCGATGGCTTCGCGGATCGAATGCAGATCGCTCGCGCTTTCCAGAGCCAGCCCGGTGCCGCGCAAGGTGACGGTCATGCCCAACAGGGTGCCGAGCATACCCAGCAGCACCAGCAGGCCGACCAGATACGGCGCCAGCGCCGGCGCCGGCAGCGCCGCGCGCTCGCCTTCGATGCGCAGCCGCGCGGCGTTGCGCAGCGACGGATGCAGGCGGCCGAGCCATTCGCCCAGCTGCGCCGGCGGCGCCGACGTGGCGGCGGCGACGGCCTGGTCCAGGGTCGCAGTGGCGCGGCGGTAGCGCAGCAACTCCACCCCGCCGATGAGGTAGCCGGCGCCGATCAGCGCGACCACCGCCAGGGCCAGCGGGTGCGCGCCCAGATAGCCGGCGGCGACCCAGACGATGGCGGCCAGGCCGGCGATGAAGACGGCGGGGAATGCGATTTTGTTGGGCATGTCAGTCGTGTGCGTGCGCGCGCAGGGCCGCGAGCAGGCCGTGTGCGGGTTGAAGGCGAACGTCGAGTTCGGCGAGCAATGCGTCGTGCATGTCGCGGCGGAAGGGTTGCAGCCAGGCCTCGGGCGCGGGCGCGCCGTCGCCGGCCGCGGCGTGCGCGTCCTGGCGCAGGCGCTCGAAGCGCCGGCCCAGCAGCGCTGGCGCGGCCGCCAGCAGGCTGCGTTCGCGCCGCGCCAGCGCGCGTTCCATCACCGCGTCGATCGCGGCGAGCTTGGACAGTTCGGGCGAGGCCGAGGTCAGCCGGTCGCGCAGGCGTTCGCGCAGGCGCGCGGCGCCGGCGTCCAGGGTCTGCTGCAGGACCAGATAGCGTTGGCGGAAGAACGGGAAATCGCTGGCGTCCTCGCTCGCGGCGGCCGAGCGCGTGGGCGCGCGCGACGGCGCAGCGGCGGCGAAGGCGCGGTCGCCGGCGATCGCCGCAGCCAGCGCCTGGCGCACGCGCGCGCATTCGCGCTCCTCCGCGCCCACCGGCGTGGGCGCGCCGAAGCCGGGCACGGGCGCGGCGCCGTCCAGGACCGAAGACAGGGCCAGGGACTGCGTCCATTCGATCCATTGGCTGAGCCGGTCCGACAGCGGCGGCGCACTGGGCGCAACGTCCGCGTCGGCGAACCGGGCGAGCAGGCGGATTAAGGTGGGACCACGGACCGCCGCCCGTCGGGGAGATTCCACTATCAACAAACTGGTCTGGCTAAAAGTTCGTCATTTTACACGCCGTGCGCGTCCGCCCGGCGTCGGCCCCGGCGAGGCGGTTGGGCCGGCGGTCATCGCGGCTGAATTGAATTAATCGCCGCCAATGCATTGACTCGACCCGGCCGACGTGCTTGCCGCGCCACGATTTTCGGCCGCAGCGGCGCCCGCGCGGGGGCGCGCGTCGCCGCTGCGGCTCAGCCGCTGCACATAAGGCTCCGCTCTTCAGGGGCGGCTGGTTACACAGGGTTGTGCGGCGCGGCTCACGGCGCGCACTGCGCCCGCGCCGGGCGCCAGCCGAGCGCGCGCGCCGGCAAATACAGCAAGGACTGCAGGAACGCGAGCACCGCGCCCAGGGTGATCCCGAGCAATCGCAGCGGCAACGCCAGCAACCACACCAGCGGCCACAGCACCAGCGCGAGCAGGGCCAACGGCCAGCACAGCACGAACAACAGGCACCAGGCGAGCAGGGCGAGCAGCGTTTTCACTTCGGGTTCCTCGGCGGGGACGGCGGCGCCGCGGGGCGGGCACAGGCTCACCCTGCGGTGCCCGCGCCGGCGCCGCAAGCGCGCGGCGACGAAACCCACCGCGCGCGCGACGGAACCCGGCCGGAGGCGACGAAACCGGCCGCCGCGCTCAGTGCGCGCGTTGCGCCGCGCGCTGCGGCAACAGCAGCACGCCGGCCAGGATCAGCGCCGCCAGCACCGCCGAGGCCGCGTAGCGGCTCAGCTCCAGGCCGCCGCTGGCCAGCGGTTTGTCGAGGAAATCGCCGACCACCGCGCCGAACGGGCGGGTCAGCACGAACGCGGCCCAGAACAACAGCGTGCGCGACAGCTGCGTCCACCAGTACAGGACGGCGACCGCGCCCAGCGCCAGCGCGAACGCGCCGATGCCGCCGAGATAGCCCAGGCCGGCGGTGTCGGCGGCCCAATCGCCCAGCGTGGTGCCCAGCGTCTGCGAGAACATGATGGTCAGCCAGTAGTAGGCCTCCCCGCGCGGCCCGGCCACGCTCTCCACCGCGATCGAGCCCTGGCTGCGGTGCCAGGCCCACAGCGAGGTCAACAGCAAGGCCGACAGCAGCGCGGTGCCGCCGGTGTAGCCGATGCCGAGCGAGCGGGTGGCGAAATCGGCCAGAGTGGTGCCGACCGTGGTGCTGGCGACGATGGTCGTCCAGTACAGCAGCGGGTGGAAACGGCGCGCGCGGATCTGCGCCGACACCGCCAGCGCGAACAACACGGCGAAGATCCCGGTACCGGCCAGATAGCCCAGGTCCATCGACATCGACACCGCGTCGCCGCCGGTCTCGCCGAGGGTGGTGGCAAGGACCTTGAGCGCCCAGAACGCGGCGGTGACCTGGGGCACTTTGCTCAAGGCGGAGGATGGCGGGGAGTCAGCGGTCGTCATGGCGCGGGCGGCGGACGGGAAATGGGAATGCGGCGGGGACGGCGCGGCGCGGAGCTCGCAACGCGTGGCCAGTGTGCGAGGCGATTTGTCGGAACCGCGTCCGATCCGGCCGGGCGAACGCGCGCCGCCGCGCAGCGGTTTCGCCTGGATTCACGCGCAAGGCGGGGTATCGTGGCCGGCGACCGCTCAGCGCACCCGCCGCAACTGGCGCAGGAAGCGCCCGCCTCCACTCTCGCCTTCGATGGTCAGCACGTCGCCTTCGATGCGGAACGGACGCGGCTGGTCGGTGCCGGTGTAGCTGGGCATCAGGCTGCCTTCGACCTGGTGCGTCACCATGCCCTTCTTGGCATCGACCCGGTAGCGGCCGAAGTAGGCGATATACCCCCGGTAGGCCGCGCGCAGTTCCGCATCGGTGCCGCGCAGGTCGTCGCCGGAGGCGAACGGCGGCATCGGCGGGGTGCGCATGACCTGCACGTGCAGATGGCCGGTGGCGTCGTAGACGATGTAACCCTTGGGTGTCTCGCCGTAGGGATAGTGGGCCTTGCCGTCGGCGTCGGTATCGACGATGCGCTCGACGCGCCAGGTGCCGACCAAATCGGCGGCCTCGGCCGCGCTGGCCGGCGCGGCGATGGACAGCGCGGCCGCCAATGCGGTCGCGGATACAGCGGTGCGGATGAGGTGCATGCCGGGTTCCTGTCGATGGAATCGCAATGAGTCGCGCGGGCCGCGCGGCAACGCGCGCCGGGGTCGCCGCGCCGATGGTGCGCGCTCGCGCGGACGCGGGCCCGTGCCATCGGTCGCGTAGGCCGCGCCGCGAACGTCCGTGCGTGATGCGCGCCATGACGGATCTCACTTGAGCGCCGCCCCGGCGCGATGGCAGCATCGCGGTGATGAACGACTCGCCGTCCGATCCCGTCCACCTGCGCGACCTGGCGCGCCTGCGCCGGGTCCGCGACCGCATCGACCGCGAGTACGCGCAGCCGCTGGACGTGGAAGCGCTGGCGCGCGGCGCGCACATGTCGGCCGGGCACCTGAGCCGGCAGTTCCGCGCGGCCTATGGCGAATCGCCCTATTCCTATCTGATGACCCGGCGGATCGAACGGGCGATGGCGCTGCTGCGCGCGGGCGGGCTCAGCGTCACCGAGGTCTGCTTCGCGGTCGGCTGCTCGTCGCTGGGCACCTTCAGCACCCGCTTCGCCGAACTGGTCGGCATGCCGCCCAGCGTCTACCAGCGCCAGTCCGCGGCCGCCACCGAAGGCATGCCGGCCTGCGTGGCCAAGCAGGTGACGCGACCGATCAGGAATCGAGAAGCGCCGGCCGAGGGGCCGGACGTAGCATGACGTCTCCCGCCACCACCCACGCAGGACCGCCATGAACCTCAGCATCCATTCCAGCTTCCTCCCGCACACCGATCCGGAAGCCTCGCTGGCCTTCTACCGCGACGCGCTCGGCTTCGAAGTGCGCAAGGACGTCGGCTACCAGGGCCTGCGCTGGATCACCGTCGGCCCGGCCGGCCAGCCCGACACCGCGATCGTGCTGTACCCGCCGCAGGCCACGCCCGGCCTTACCGATGCGGAAAAGCGCGCCATCGCCGAGATGATGGCCAAGGGCAGCTACGCCATGCTCAACCTGGCCACGCCCGACCTCGACGGCGTGTTCGCCAAGCTGCAGGCCGGCGATGTCGAGATCGTGCAGGAGCCGGTCGACCAGCCCTACGGCGTGCGCGACTGCGCAGTGCGCGATCCGTCCGGCAACATGATCCGGATCCAGGCCAGCGCGGCCTGATCGCGCGACTCCGCGAACGCGCGCTCGTCGGCGCGCGTTGAAAGATTGAACGCATCCGTCGCGATGCCGCGCGCCACGCGCGGCATCGCGTTTGCGTATACGCGTGCATGATCCTGAATCTGCGCGGCGGGTTTGCAGTTCGCCGCGCCCGACCTCGGGTTTGCCCCAGTTCACCGCCGCGCGCCGCGGCGCCAAGTTGGTCGCGCACCTTCGCGGCGCGCCGTTCGCGCCGCCGCCCGCATCGCCTTCGGCTGCGATGCGCGCCGCCGATCCGGCCTTCCCCTCGTACCGACGACCCTGCGAGCGCCCCCATGTCCGTCCAAGCCCTCAATCTGCAGAACAAAGCCGCCGCTTACGTCCCCGGCAGCAGCGACTACAAATCGCCGAGCAAGGCCGAACTGGAGGATCTGGCCGACAAGCTGCACGACGTCGGCGAGAAGAAGGCCAAGAAGGACGACTACGACCGTCGCCTGGAAGCGCTGGCCAGCGAGTTCCTGCCGACGCTGAGCCCCGAGGACCGCGGTCGTTTCATCGGCACGGTGATGGAGAAGGACAAAGGCGCGCTGGGTTCGTGGCTGCAGAAGGACCGGCTCGACAAGCTGGTCGACAACGGCCGCATCGACGACAGCGACCGTAAGCGCGTGCTCGACGGCGTCAGCCGCGGTTTCGGCGACGACCACATTCCCAAGGACAAGGCCAGCGAGTTCATCGACACCGCGCGCAAGCCCGAGCCGCAGCCCGAGCCGGCGCCGCCGAAGGACGACAAGCCCTCCGAGCCGCCCAAGGACATCCTCAACGACGGCTTCCGCGAGCTGGGCAAGGACGACCGCGTTCTCTACGGCGATATCAAGAACGTGTCCTATCCGGGCGAGTACGAAAACGGCTGGCTGCGCTTCGAAACCAAGGACGGCGGCAAGTTCGCGGTCGATCCGGCCAAATCGCCGGACGTGTACGCACTGGCCGAGCGTAGCTACCTCGACGTCGGCCAGCAGACCATCGACAACGCGCGCGAGCGCGCCAAGCTCGATCCGACCGCCAAGACCGACGTGTTCTCGCTGGAAACCAGTGAAGAGGTCGACGGCCACAAGCTCAAGGTCGGCGACGCGGCGATGAAGCTGATGATCGACGAGCTCAAGGGCAAGAAAGACCTCTACGACGGCAGCCCGCAGGGCGAGTTCCTGCGCATGATCGAGGCGCGCAGCGCGGTCACCAACGGCAAGTTCGTCCATCCGGTCTACGAGAACCGCCACATCAACGTCGGCGGCCGCACCAAGACCGAGACCGAGAACCTGCTCAAGCTCGAGCCGGCGGACATGAAGGAGATGCTCGACGAGGGCAAGATCAACCAGCGCCTGGACGCGCTGATGCGCGACGAGCAGGTGTCGTCGCTGTACCAGAAGAGCCTCAAGGAAGCGATCGGCAAGGTGCCCGAAGAACAGCGCAAGTCGATGGCCGACAACCTGGCCAAGGTGGTCGAGAGCCCGGACTACGTACAGGAGATCGGCAAGCTGCCCAAGTGGGATCAGCCGCGCGCACAGGCCGATGTCGAGGATGCGATCTCGCAGTTGTCGCTGCTCGATCCCGACCGCGCCAAGGCCTCGGGGCAGAAGTTCGCGATCAACGCCTTGGCGCGCGACATCGACGCCGGTCTGGCCGACGGCGAGTTCACCCCAGAGGCCGAAGTGGACGGCGTCGAAGCGGGGCTCGGCGCGATCACCAACGCCATGGAGAAGGCCAAGCTGCCGGTCGACCTGACCGAGGGCATCAAGGAATTCCTCGGCAAGGGCGGCGACGACGCCAAGCGCGATTTCGCCCAGGTCGCCAAGGAGCTGCGCGAGAACGGTTACGCGCCGGAGGACATCGACAAGGCCTTCGCCAACGTCGATTTCCGCAGCGACAAGAAGGACACCATCCGCGGCCTGATCAGCAATCTCGACTCCAGCGGCCTGCTGCCGTCGGTGAGCGGCGCCATCGGCATCGCCTCGACCGTGCGCGGCTTGGTCAAGGACGGCTTCGGCGAGACGCCGGAGGAAAAGCTCGCGGTCGCCGGCGGCATCATCGGCATGGTCGGCTCGCTGCCCGACGCCAAGAAGCTGCTGGGCAACCTCGGCAAGGGCATCGACGGTTCGGCCCTGGACCTGCTCGATGTGGACAAGCAGGTCAAGGAAAACATCGGCGTGGAAACGCGCTACGGCAACCAGGCGGTGTCGGCGGTCGGCGACAACGTCCGCGCCGCGGATATTCCGCCGGTCGACGTGGCCAATCGCGATCAGATCGTCAAGGGCCTGGAGCAGACCGCGGGCGATGCGGCCAAGGGCAATCTCTCGCGCATTTCCCAGTCCACGTTGAAGGTTCTGTCCGATTACTCCGGCAAGGCCGGCGGCGTGCTCGGCGTGGTCACCGGCGGCATGGGCGCGGCCGAAGCCTTCAAAGGCGACAGCTCGGCGGCGGAGAAGGCCGACGCGGTGCTCAACGTGGTGTCCGGCACGCTGGATCTGGCGCCGGACCTGCTCAAGGCCGGCAGCAAGTTCGTCTCCGCGGTCGGCGGCCAGGCCGCCGGCGCGGTGGCCGAGCGCGTGGTCGGCGCGATCACCCGCGGCCTGGGGCCGGTGGGCATGCTGTTGAGCGTGGCCTCCGAACTGGTCTCGGTGTTCGTCAACAACGCCAAGGACAAGAAGGAAGCCGGCGAGCAGTACGACTGGTTCAAGAAGCTCGGCGACGACGGCGTCACCCAGGGCGACTGGAACCTCAAGTACGACTACGCGGTGACCACGCTCAACAGCTTCGGCAACGCGCGCGACTACATCAACAACCTGCGCGAGCTGCGCGGCGCCGACTGGGGCGGCCGGCAGGCGCCGGGCGACCGCAGCATCTTCGATTTCCACCGCGAGGAATTCGCCGACTTCAAGAGCAAGTGGGAGAAGGACCGCGGCGCCGACACCTATGTCGAGTTCCTCGACCCGGGCAAGCGCAAGGACGACTTCAAGCGCGAGAAGGACAGCATGGACGAGGTCAAGGAGTATATGGACAAGCACCCGACCTACTTCCCCGGTTATAACGACTGGGTGCTGGATCTCTGAGCCCCGGCGTTGAATTTCGGCGTCCAACCGTGTGGCAGTAGCTGACTGGGTGCTCGACCTCTCAGTGCCGGCGTTGAACTCCGACGTCCAACGCCGAAACCGAAGCGCACCCGTGCGCTCATCTAGATCGAACTCATCCCTCCCCCTGCGTCACCGCCTTCACCGCAGCCCGCTTACGCAACTGCCGCCGCAACAAATGCCGCACCAACGGCCCCGGCACCCGCCACCCGCGCCAACGCAGATGGCCGATGCGGAACGTCGCCGTTGCCGTCGCCAGCACCCGCCCCTGCCCGTCGCTGAGCCGCCCGGACACGAAGCACAGCTGGCCGCGCCAGTGCTCGATCCGGCCATAGCCGAACAGACGGCCCGGCCGCGCGGCCTGGATGAAGACGGTCTTCGATTCCACCGTCACCGCGATGCGGTCGGGCGGCAGCTCGACGTAGATCGCCGGGCCCATGCAATCGTCGAGCATCGCCGCCAGCAAGCCGCCGTGGATCTGGCCGAGCGGATTGGTCAGCGCATCGCTCGCGTCGAAACTCACGCTGACGCTGCGGTCGGTCTCGTTATGGGCCTGGAAGCGCCAGCCCAGCAGCGTCGCCGCCGCCGGCAGCGGCAAGCGGCCATCGACCATCGCCCAGAATGTGTTGTCGCGGCGCATTCGCGCTCTCCTTCGATGGGCCGCTGATTGCCGCTCACTCCGCCGCGTGCAACGCCAACGCACACAGCGCGAATCCCAGCAGCGACAAGACCAGCGCGGCAGCGGCGGCGGCCACGGGCGTGCGCGCGCCGGTCGCCCGTCCCAAGCCGGCGGCGATCGCGACTTGCGGGCCGAACGCGAGCAGGCAATACGCCTGGAACAACGCCAGCGCGGCGAAGCCCGGCCGGGTCAGCACCCATTCGTTCAACAGCAGCGCGCCGCCGGCGACGCAGGCCAGCCACGCCGCGCCGAGCGCGCGCATCAGCGCCAGCAGCAACAAGCGCAGACGCGGCGACAGGCTGTCCCACGATTGATCGGCCGCGGCGCGGTGATACGGCATGAAGCGCCGGCGGGTGAGATACGCCAGCGCGAACGCCAGCACGATCGCGAAGGCCCCTACGTAGCAGCCCGCGCCTACCCAAGCCCATGCACTCATGCCCGCCTCCTGTCGGCCGGTCGGCCGCGACGCGATCCGAACGCCTGCACCCGGCTACAACGCCGGTGCGCGGGCGCCGTGAAGCCCAAGCGCGTGCGGATCGCGGAAGCTCGCTGCGCCGGTCGGTTCAGCCCGTTGGCGAACGCCTGTGACGCGCGGCCGCGCCACATTGCGAGCGTCTGCGCATAAGCCCGCGCGCACTGGTGCCGGCGTGACGCGCGGCGGCTAAAAACTGCGAGCGCGTACCAGCGCGGCTTCGCGCGGCCTTGAACCCGGCTTGCGTCCAATGGCCCCGCGCGTCGGCCCATGCCCGACCTCCCCCATGCGGCAAGCACGCGCAGCCGTGCGGCCGCGCGCGGTGCCGCATCCGGCGGCATCGCGCGCGCGTCGTTCGCCCTTCGAGGAAACCGCGATGACCTCCACCGCCTGGACCCGCTTCGTCCGCGCCGCGCTCGCCGCCGGTGCGCTGGCCGCATCCGCCGCCGCGTTCGCCCAATCCTCGCCGCTGCAGCCGCAACCGCCGCTCGCCGCCGGCACGCTCGCGGTCTGCAGCGCCACCTGGTACGGCGCCGAAGGCGAAATCCCCGAAGGCTGGCCGACCGCCAGCGGCGAACCCTTCCACCGCTTCGCCCTGGCCGCCGCGCACAACTCGCTGCCGTTCGGCACCCAGGTGCGGGTGAGCTACCAGGGCCGCTCGGTGGTGGTGCGCATCAACGACCGCGGCGGCTTCGGCTGGCCGATCTGCATCGACCTGACCTACGGCGCGTTCCTGCAGATCGCCCATCCCGACCAGGGCGTGGTCAGCGTCGACTATCAGGTGCTGTAGGCCGCTGCAGCGACACTGCGCTACAACAACCCCAACTGCGTCGCCTTCAGCGTCGCCGCCGCACGGGTCGAACTTTCCAGCTTGCGGAACGCGTTCTCCACATGGGTGCGCACGGTGCTGGGGCTGATCGCGAGCTTCTGCGCCACCACCTTGTTGCTGGCGCCCAGGCTGATCCAGCGCAGCACATCGCGTTCGCGCTCGCTCAGCAGCGGTGCCGACGGCGTCGGCGCGCGTCGCGTCGCGGCCGCGTGCGGACGCAGCAGCGCGCGCACCGCCTGCGCATCCAGGCGCCCGGCCGCGACATCGGCCTGCAGGATCGCCGCGGCCTGTTCCTCGGAAAACGCCTCGCGCCACGGCCGCGCGCTGCGCAACGCCGCCCACGCGGCAGCCGCGGCGAGGATGCGCGCCTGCGGCGTCGACGATCCCGCGTCGGCCTCGCGGAAATAGCCCGAGCCGTCGAGCCGTTCGTAAGCGCACGAGGCCAGTTGCGCCTCGCCCGCCAACGAGCCGATCTGGCGCGCTGCGCGCCCGGTCCAGTACGGCGCCAGCCGCACCCGTTCCCAGGCCCATTGCGGCAGCGGGCCGGGCGTGTCCCAGACCGCATTGGGGACCGAGGCGCGCCCCATGCCGTGGATCAACCCGGCGCGGTACAGGCGCTGTTGGCTGGCCGCATCCAGCCCGAGCGTCTGCGCCGCATCGCGCGCCAGTTGCGCGACCCACAGCGAGTGGCCGGTCATCCACGGCAGCTTGAGGTCGATGACATGGGCCAGCAGTTCCAGCGGCGTTTCGCGCCCGGCGAACGCGGCGCCGAGCGAGCAGCGGCCGGACAGGCCGGGATCGGCGTCGAGCGCGGCCAGCCAATCGGCTGCGTGAGCGATGGCCGGCGCGGCCAGCGCGCGCGGATACAGCGCGCCGGCGCGCTGGCCGATCAGGGCGCGGGCCTGCTCGACGCCGTAGAGCCGGCCGAAGATGTCCAGGTCGCCGGCGATCGTCGCGAAGTACACCGACGCCGGCACCGCATCGCCGGCCAATCCGTCCGGCGCGCCGCTGCCGTCGTAGCTTTCGAACAGATGGCCGAGCGCGAAGCGGGTCGTCTCGTCCAGGCCCAGTTGCGCGGCGATCATGGCCGAGACTTCGCAATGGATCCGCGACAACGAACGAAACGCCGACGGCTTGCCGCGCGAGGCGGCGCGAAAGCCGCTGCCGGCCGAGCGCGCGGCCAGCAAGGCCTTGCGGCCGCCGACATCGTCGCCGAACAGTTGCGCGAAGTCCGGCGCGTTGGCGGTACAGCCCGACCAGCGCAGCAGGGACACGGCCGCGGCCTGCGCGCAGGCCGCCTCGTCGCCGCCGGCGGCGCGGGCCAGTTGCACGGCCATCCAGGCCGCGCGCGGCGAATGATCGATCGGCTGGCCCATCGACAGGTCGCCGACGAAAGCCAGCGAGCGGATCGCGTCGAGCAAGGGTACGCAGGCGGGGTCCATGCGGGCGGCTCTATAGACGAAGAGAGATTGAGTGAGCGAGCGCGGCGAGGCCGCAGCGCAGTCTAGCGGCGGCGCGCCCGCGCCTGCCTCGGTCATTCAACCGATGGTGGCGCAGGCAGCGCGGGCGCAACCTGCATCCCACGGAAGGCAAGCCCCTTCCGCCCCTCGAATCCCGCAGTTCCCTACGCCCTGGAGACTTCTCATGAACGCCACTGTGCTCGCTCTCGCCACCGCCGCCGCCCTGACCCTCGCCGGCACCGCCGCTGCCGCACCGAAGACCGCCGCCCCGACCGAAGCCAAGAACGTCGTGCTGGTGCACGGCGGCTTCGTCGACGGCTCGGGCTGGAAGCGGGTCTACGACCGCCTGGCCAAGGACGGTTACCGGGTCACCGTGGTGCAGAACCCGACCACCTCGCTCGCCGACGACGTGGCCGTGGTCAAGCGCGCCATCGCCCAGCAAGACGGCCCGGTGGTGCTGGTCGGCCACTCCTACGGCGGCGTGGTGATTTCCGAAGCCGGCACCGATGCCAAGGTCGAGCGCCTGGTGTACATCGCCGCGTTCGCGCCGGATGCGGGCGAATCGGTGCAGACCCTGATCGCCAACCCCGCGCCGGGCGCGCCGGTGCCGCCGATCCTGCCGCCGCGCGAGGGCTTTTTGTTCCTGGATCCGGCCAAGTTCGCCGCCTCCTTCGCCGCCGACGTATCGGCCGGGGAAGCGCGCTTCATGGCCGACTCGCAGGTGCCGTGGGGCGTGGAGGCGCTGGCCGGCAAGGTCACGGTGCCGGCGTGGAAGTCCAAGCCGAGCTGGTATCTGGTCGCCGGCTACGACCGCATGATCCCGCCCGCGGCGCAGCGCCAGATGGCCAAGCGCGCCGGCGCCAGTGTGGTCGAGGCCAAGGGCAGCCACGCGATCTACGTGTCGCAGCCCGACGCGGTGGCCCAGCTGATCGAGCAGGCGGCCCAGGGCAAGAAGTGACCGCTGCGCGAACGCGCGCCGTGAAATGCGAACGCCCGCATTTACGCGGGCGTTCGCTCATTCGCGCCGGTTGCGGCCGCGCTCAGCCCAACGGCTGCCACAGCAACATCGCGCACAGCGCCCACATGAACGCCGCGATGCCGCCGTCGAGCACCCGCCACGCGCGCGGGTTGCGGAACACCGGCTGCAGCAGGCGCGCGCCGAAGCCCAGCGAGACGAACCAGACGATGCTGGCCGCGCAGGCGCCGATCGCGAAGGCCCAGCGCAGTTCGCCGGCATAACGCGTGGACAGGCTGCCGAGCAGGATCATCGTGTCCAGATAGACGTGCGGGTTGAGGAAGGTGAAGGCCAGGCAGGTCAGCACCGCGGTGCGCAGGGTCTGCTGCTGGGCATTGCTGGCATCGAGCCCGCCGCTGCCCTGCCAGGCGCGACGCGCGGCCAGGAAACCGTAGATGCCCAGGAACGCGGCGCCGCCGAAGCGCAGCGCCTGCAGCAGCGCCGGCCAGGCCTGCACCAGCGCGCCGATGCCGGCCACGCCGGCCAGGATCAGGGCGATGTCGCTCAGCGCGCAGATCGCCACCACCGGGCCGACGTGGCGCTGGGCCAGGCCCTGGCGCAGGACGAAGGCGTTCTGTGCGCCGATGGCGATGATCAGGCCGGCGCTGGCGAGAAAGCCGGCAAGGGCGGCGGCGGACAACATGGCGGACTCCAGAACGGTTGCGATTGCGGGGATGGCGCATCCTGCCGCCCGGGCCGCATTAAGGCCAGCTAATTTTCCTTTACAGTGTCAAGAATTTCTAATGTCGGCCGCCGGCCGGGAGCGCGCCATGGACCTTCTCCACCCGCAATTGGCCGCGTTCGCCGCGGTGCTGGAGGAAGGCAGCTTCGAGGGCGCGGCGCGCCGGCTGTCGGTCACCTCCTCGGCGGTGTCGCAGCGGATCAAGGCGCTGGAGGACCGGCTCGGCCAGGTGCTGGTGGTGCGCCAGGCGCCGTGCCGGCCGACCCGCGCCGGCGAGCGGCTGCTGCGCCGGGTGCGGCCGATGCAGGCGCTGGAAGCCGAGGCGCTGGCCGACTTCTTGCCCGAGGACCGTGAGGCCGCACCGACCCGGCCGATCGTGATCGCGGTCAACGACGACTCGCTCGACACTTGGTTCCTGGCGGCGATGGCGCGCCTGCACCAGCGCCACGGCTACCTGTTCGACATCCGCGTCGACGATCAGGACCACACCCTCGACCTGCTGCGCAACGGCACCGCGCTCGCAGCGATCACCGCCGAGGCCGCCGCGCTGCAGGGTTGCAACGTGCATCCGCTGGGCACCATGCGCTACCGCGCGATCGCCTCGCCGCAGTTCGCCGCGCGCCATTTCGCCGACGGCATGAACGCCGCCGCGCTGGCGCGCGCGCCGATGATCGTGTTCAACCGCAAGGACGAACTGCAATGGCGCTACGTGCGCAGGGTCACCCGCGCCAGGCTGGCGCCGCCGGTGCACTACGTGCCGACCTCGACCGGCTTCGTCGAGGCCTCCGCGCTCGGGCTGGGCTGGTGCCTAGCGCCGGAATCGCTGACCGGCGCGGCTCTGCGCGCCGGGCGCATCGTGCTGATCGATCCCGGCCGCTCGCTCGACGTGCCGCTGTACTGGCAGCACGCGGCGGTGCGCTCGGCGGTGCTGCAGCGCATCGGCGCGGCGCTGCGCGAGGCCGCGGCCGAAGCGCTGCGGCTCTAGCGCGACGGCCTGCGCTGCGTGGGGCGGGCGGTCGGCCCGATGCCGGATCGCCGCCGAATCGACCGCCCTTGGCGCCGTTGATGCAGTTGCGGTAGCGGTCCATCTGCGTGGTGACTCGGCCGTGCGTGCCGTGCGACGAAAACGGCCGCGGGGTCGCCGCGGCCGGAATGCGACAAGCTACGCGAGCGCTGCGAGCGCTCGCCCGGTTCAGCCGCCCTGACCGCCCAACAGCAGGCAGGTACGGATGCAGCGAACTTGCTCCTTGGCGCAGGTCCTGGTCGGCTGACCTTCCAACACGCACTGGTCGAACCAGAAATTGCACGAATCCTGGCACTCCTGCGGGTCGGGCACCGTCGCCGACGCGCCGAAACCCATGCCGAACATCAGCATCGCCAATGCGGTCCAGCCGATAGCGTTTCGCTTCATTCCATCTCTCCTTAGATAAAAAATCCGATTCGATCCGGCGCCGTCTTCGTGCCGGCGCCGGATCGAGTATAGGGACACAGTCGCTCGCGCGAGCGATGCTCCGGTTGTGTTGCAGCGGCTCGCAACATGCAATGCGCACCCTCTGCGCATCACGTGTGGCGCGAAAGTGCGGCGGCTGTACTCGCTGCATGCGGGTGCCCGCCCGCACCGATCCGCGGCCCGCCCGATCCGCAACCCATTCGGCCCGGCTCCACTCCCCCCCCAGGGTGGCGCCCCGCGCGCCCATCCGACAAGGTCGGCAAGGTCGGCGAGCCCGCGCTGTGTGCACCGGTCCGCCGACCGTGCGTTGTCATGTTCATGTCAGCGTCGTGACCGGGTCTCAGTGCTACTGTCTGCGACGGTTTAGCCGCACGGCGCCCCACGGACCCATGGACACCCGCTTGCTCGACGCATCCCTCGCCCATCGTCCCGCCCGCCGCGCCGGATTCCCGCATCGCCTGCCCACACTCGCTGCCGCCTCCCTGGCCCTGACCTGCCTGGCCCTGACGGCCTGCGGCGGCGGCAAGGACAAGCAAGCCGGCGACGGCCAGAACCGCGCGATCGAGGTCGGCTATGTCGTCATGCAGCCGACCACGGTGGCGCTGACCAACGAATTCAACGGCCGCGCAGTGGCGTTCCAGAGTTCGGAGGTGCGCCCGCAGGTGGGCGGGCTGGTGCAGAAGCAGATGTTCGAGGAAGGCAGCCTGGTGCGCGCCGGCCAGCCGCTGTACCAGATCGATCCCAGCCTGTACCGCGCCTCGGCCGAGCAGGCCGAAGCCGACCTCAGCAACGCGCGCGCCGCGCTCAAGGCCGCCGATCTGCTGGCCCAGCGCAATAAGTCGCTGGTGGCCACGCAGATGATCAGCCGCCAGGACTACGACAACGCCGTCGCCGCCGCGGATCAAGCGCGCGCGGCCGTGGCCCAGCGCGAAGCGGCGCTGTCGACCGCGCGCATCAACCAGCGCTTCACCACCGTGCCGGCGCCGATCGACGGCCGCATCGGCCGTTCGCTGGTCACCGTCGGCGCCTTGGTCACGCCCGACCAGGCCGCGCCGCTGGCGACGATCCAGCGCCTGGATCCGATCTACGTCGACGTGCAGCAATCGGCGCAGCAGTTGCTGGCGCTGCGCGAGCAACTGTCGGCCGGCAACGTGCAGGCCAGCCAGACCAGCGCGCGCATCGTCCTGCCCAACGGCAGCGACTATCCGCAGCCGGGCACGCTGCAGTTCTCCGAAGTGTTGGTCGACGAAGCCACCGGCACGGTCACCCTGCGCATCCGCGTGCCCAACCCCGACGGCCTGCTGCTGCCGGGCATGTTCGTGCGTGCGCGGCTGGCCCAGGCGACCCAGGCGCAGGCCTACCGCCTGCCGCAGCAGGCGCTGGTACGCGGCCCCACCGGCGATGCGTTCGTGTGGGTGGTCGGCGCCGACAACAAGGCGGTGCAGCGGCCGATCGGCGCCGACCGCGTCGACGGCGCCGACTGGATCGTCAGCACCGGCCTCAACCCCGGCGACAAGGTCGTGACCCAAGGCATCGGCTCGCTGCGCCGCGACGCCACCGTGCGCGCGGTGCCTGCATCGACTCCGCAGAAGCTGCAAGCGCCGGGCGCCCAGCCTGCGAAGCAAGGCTGAGGCGCGCGCATGATCTCCCGCGTTTTCATCGAGCGCCCGATCTTCGCCTGGGTGCTGGCCATCGTGGTGATGCTGGCCGGCGCGTTCGCGATCCGCAATCTGCCGATCTCGCAGTATCCCAACGTCGCCCCGCCCAACGTCAGCATCCGCGCCAACTACCCCGGCGCCTCGGCCGAGACCATCGAGAACAGCGTCACCCAGGTGATCGAGCAGACGCTCACCGGCATCGACGGGATGCTGTACTTCAGCTCGACCTCGACCTCGCGCGGCCAGGTCACCATCTCGGTCACCTTCGACACCAACGTCGATCCCGACATCGCCCAGGTGCAGGTGCAAAACCAGGTCCAGCAGGCGATCCCGCGCCTGCCGCAGCAGGTGCAGCAACAGGGCATCGTGGTACGCAAGGCCAATCCCGACGACCTGATGCTGGTGGCGATCTACGACGAGAACAACATCGTCACCAACCGCGACATCGCCGACTACCTCACCACCAACTTCCAGGATCCGATCTCACGCATCGCCGGCATCGGCGACGCCAACGTGTTCGGCAGCCCGTACGCGATGCGGGTGTGGCTGGATCCGGCCAAGCTGGCCTCGTTCCAGCTCATGCCCAGCGACGTGCTCGCGGCGATCCGCAGCCAGAACGCCGAAGTCGCCGCCGGCCAGATCGGCGATCAGCCGCAGCCGGCCACGCAGATGCTCAACGCGCTGGTGACCGCGCAGACCCGCCTGCAGACCGCCGAGCAGTTCCGCCAGATCGTGCTCAAGACCCAGGCCAACGGCGCCTCGGTGCGGCTCGGCGACGTGTCGCGGGTCGAGATCGGTTCGGAGAACTACAACTCCTCCAGCCTGCTCAACGGCCACCCCGCCGCCGGCATGGCGCTGCAACTCGCGCCCGGCGCGAACGCGCTGGAATCGGCCGAACTGGTCCGCGCCGAAGTCACGCGCCTGTCGGCCAACCTGCCGCAGGGCTGGAAGGTCGCCTACCTCAACGACGCTACCGACTTCATCAAGCTGTCGATCAGCGAAGTGGTCAAGACCCTGATCGAAGCAATCGTGCTGGTGGTGATCGTGATGTTCGTGTTCCTGCAGAGCTGGCGCGCGACGCTGATCCCGGCGATCGCGGTGCCGGTGGTGCTGCTGGGCACGTTCGGCATCATTTATGCCGCCGGCTTCTCGATCAACACGCTGACCTTGTTCGGCCTGGTGCTGGCGATCGGCCTGCTCGTCGACGACGCCATCGTCGTGGTCGAGAACGTCGAGCGGCTGATGCACGAGAACCCGGGCATGACCCCGCGCCAGGCCACTATCGCCTCGATGCGCGAAATCAACGTCGCCCTGATCGCCATCGCCCTGGTGCTGTCGGCGGTGTTCCTGCCGATGGTGATGTTCGGCGGCTCCACCGGCGTGATCTATCGTCAGTTCTCGCTGACCATCGTCTCGTCGATGGCGCTGTCGGTGCTGGTCGCGCTGGTGCTGAGCCCGGCGCTGACCGCGACCTTGCTCAAGTCGCCGCACGCACAGGCCGCCGAAGGGCCGGGCTGGCTGGCGCGGCGCGCGCCGAAGCTGGCGGCGCTGCCGGCGCGCCTGGGCGGCGGCTTCAACCGCACCCTGGACGGCGCCACCGGCCGCTACCTGAGCAGCGTGCAGTCGATCTTCCGCCATCGCTGGATCGCGCTGCTGAGCTATGTCCTGATCGCCGCCGCGCTGGGCGTGCTGTTCCTGCGCCTGCCCACCGGCTTCCTGCCGTCGGAAGACCAGGGCCGGGTCAACGTGCAGTTCCGCCTGCCCGGCGGCGCCACCCTGGGCCGCACCAGCGAAGTGCGCGATCAGGTCAACGACTATCTGAGCAAGAACGAATCCGGCCTGATCAGCGCCGCCTTCATCGTCGCCGGCGGCGGCGGCCCGACCGCGTCGCAGAACTCCGGCCAGGGCTTCGTCAGCCTGGTCGACTGGTCGCAGCGCGAGACCGAGGACGGCAGCGCCGATGCGATGATCGGCCGCGTGTCCAAAGCGCTGTCGGGCCTGCGCGACGCCAGCGTGTTCGTGCTGGCGCCGCCGCCGATCCGCGGCTTCGGCCAGACCACCGGCTTCACCCTGGAGCTGCAGAACACCAGCGGCATGTCGCGCGCCGACTTCGCCGCCGCCAGCGACAAGCTGATCTCCGCCGCCCAGCGCGACCCGCTGCTGGGTTCGGTGCGCCCGACTCTGCTGCCGGACACGCCGACGCTGCGGGTCAATAGCGATGCGCAGATGCTCTCCAGCCTCGGTCTCACCCAGGATTCGGTGAACGCCACGCTGTCCACCGCCTGGGGCGGCAGCTACGTCAACGACTTCATCGACCGCGGCCGGGTCAAGCGCGTCTACGTGCAGGGCGATGCGCCGTTCCGCAACGAGCCGCAGAGCCTGTACCAGTGGCATGTGCGCGGCGCCAACGGGCAGATGACGCCGTTCTCGGCTTTCGCCACGCTCGGCTGGGCGCAATCGCCGACCGCGCTGCTGCGCTTCAACGGCGTGCCCGCTACCGAGTTGCAGGGCACGCCCGCGCCCGGCGTCAGCAGCGGCACGGCGATGGCGCGGATGGAAGAACTCGCGCGCGCGATTCCTGGCGTAAGCGTTGCCTGGTCGGGCCTGTCGTATCAGGAACGCCTGTCGACCGGCCAGGCGCCGCTGCTGTATGCGCTGGCATTGCTGCTGGTGTTCCTGTGTCTGGCCGCGTTGTACGAGAGCTGGTCGATCCCGGTCGCTGTGCTGTTGGTGGTGCCGCTGGGCCTGATCGGCGCAGTGGTGGCGGTGACCCTGCGCGGGCTGGAGAACGACGTGTATTTCCAGATCGGCCTGATCACCACGATGGGCCTGGCGGCGAAGAACGCGATCTTGATCGTCGAGTTCGCCGAACAGGCCGAACGCCGCGGCGTCGCCACGGTCGAGGCGGCGCTGGAAGCCGCGCGCCTGCGCCTGCGGCCGATCCTGATGACCAGCTTCGCCTTCATCTTCGGCGCGCTGCCGCTGGCGCTGTCGACCGGCGGCGGCGCCAACAGCCGCATCGAGATCGGCACCGCGGTGGTCGGCGGCACCCTCACTGCGACGGTGCTGGCGGTGTTCTACATCCCGCTGTTCTATCTGCTGGTGCGGCGCACGGCGCAGAAACTCACCGGGCTGCGCCACCGCCGCGGCGACGGGCCGCCGCCGGCGCACTGACGCGTAGCCGCGCCGGGGCGCTGTGGCGCGCCCCGGCAGTGCGCGGTGTCGCGTTCGCCCGCGTTGCGCGGCGCGCGCCGCACGCCCGGCTTAGCCTTCGTTCATATCGCGATATCGCCCAAGCCGCCTCTTGCGCAACCGCGCACCCGCAAGGGTTTGCGGCGGTTTACGCTCTGCTCGAAGCCTGTCGGCGCCTCCGCTTCGCCGCGGTGGCTGCGCCTCTTCCGCAAGGCCTGTCGCAAACCGACCCGCATCGGCTGGCTAGAATCGCCGGGCTTGCGCCGGCCGCCACGGCCGCGCGGCATAGCGCCCCCTCTCAAGGAAGGAAGTTCACGCATGAAGAATCAGATCGCGTCGCTGACCCTGCTGCTGTCCCTGGGCTTTTCCGGCCTGCTGCACGCCGCGCCCCTGGGCGCCGGCGAGACCGGCGAGGTCGTCGAGGAAGACGGCAGGATCTCGATCGAAGGCACCAACCTGCAACGCAACTTCGTCGGCACCGGCGGCGAGCTGCACCTGGTCGGCGCCAACAACCGCATCACCGTGTCCGGCCCGCTGTCGCTGATCTCGGTCAACGGCGCCGGCAACACCGTGCAGGTGGACTCGGTCAAGCGAGTCGAGATCGTCGGCGCCGAATCGCACGTGTATTACAAGTCGGCGCCGACCAAGACCGGCCGTCCGGCGAGCTCGGTGACCGGCGCCGGCAGCGGCGTGTCCAAGCGCTGAGCCGCTTGGGTTGAAGCATCGCGGCTTTCCCGCGCGCTGCGGCGCGCGGGAAAGCCGACGTCATCGCCGTCGCGAACGCGCCGGCACCGCACGCAGCCACGGTGGCTGCGGTTCGAACTCGCGCACCAGCCGGTCCACGAACGCGCGCGTCTTCGCCGGCACCAGCCGTCCCGGCGGCAGCACCGCATGCACGGCGCCGTCGTAATCCACGCGCCATTGCGGCAACACCCGCAGCAACTGCCCTTGCGCGAGTTCGCGGCCGATCAGCCATTCCGGCGCGGGCATAATCCCGGCGCCGGCGATGCATGCGGCCAGCAGGCCTTCGCCATCGTCGGACACGATCGCGGCGGGGATGCGCTGCACGCTGCGCCGACGGCCGCTGACGAGCTTCCAGTCCGGCCAGAACCGCGCCTTCGGCATGCCCAGGCAGGCATGGCGCTGCAGATCGTCGGGATGATGCGGATGGCCGTGGCGCTGCAGATAGGACGGCGCGGCGCACAGCAGGGTTTCGAACCCGGCCAGGCGCCGCGCGACCAGACTGCTGTCGGCGAGCTCGCCGATTCGCACCGCCGCATCGAAGCCCTCAGCGACCAGATCGACGAAGCGGTCGCTGTGCGACAGCTCCAGGCGCAGCTTGGGATATTCGGCAAGGAAGTCGGCCAGCCACGGCGCGATCCAGCGCTGGGCGAATTCGGCCGGCAGCGCCAGGCGCAACAGTCCCTGCGGCGCGGCCGCGGCTTCGGCGGCTTCGACATCGGCCGCGGCCAGCTCGGCGAGGATCGTCTGCACCCGGCGCAAGTAAGTCGCGCCGACTTCGGTCAACGCCACCCGCCGGGTGGTGCGCGACAGCAGGCGCACGCCCAATCGCGCCTCCAGCGCGTCGATGCGCCGCGACACCACCGACGCGTCGCGCCCGAGCGCGCGCGCCGCCGCGGCGAAACCGCCGTGCTCGGCCACCGCGGCGAAGGCCTCGATCTGTTGCAGCTCTGCGCCGCCTCGTTCCTGCATGGGATGCACGAGTGATTTGGATTGAGTGCCGATTATCGCCCTTGGGCGCAGGAATTACAGTGACCCCGTTGCGCCCGCCGCGGCGCCTCCTCCCCACTGGAAAACGCCCCCATGTCCCAGCGCGATGCCGTATTCCCCGCCGCCCGCCACGATCTCTACCGCCAGCACCGCTACTCGCCGGCGATCCGCAGCGGCGGCTTCCTGTTCGTTTCCGGCCAGGTCGGCAGCCGCGAGGACGGCTCGCCGGAGCCCGAGTTCGCAGCGCAAGTGCGGCTGGCCTTCGACAACCTCGCCGCGGTGCTCGCCGCAGCCGGCTGCACGTTCGACGACATCGTCGACGTCACCACCTTCCACACCGATCCGCAGCAGCAGTTCGACACCATCCAGCAAGTGCGCCTGGAAGTCATGGGCGACGCGCCGTATCCGAACTGGACCGCGATCGGGGTCAACTGGCTGGCCGGGTTCGACTTCGAGATCAAGGTCGTCGTCCGGCTGCGCGACGGCGCCGCGAACGCGGCCTGATCGCCGTATCGGTGTCGCTACCGCAACCAGCCGCAGCCCCCTGTAGGAGCGGCGCAAGCCGCGACCGCGACATCGCGGCTACGACGCAACTTGCGCAATCGTCGTCCTGGCGCGGTCGCGGCTCGCGCCGCTCCTACAAGTAGCTGCGGACGACAACGCGCTTAAGTCCGCGCCGCGCTCAAGGCGCTGAGCCACAACACCGCGCCTGCGCCCAGGCACAGCAGCGGAATCGCCGCGGCGATCGGAACCTGCCACGGCAACACCACCGCCAGCGCCACCATCGCCGCGCCGGTGAGGTAGTGCGCGCGATTGCGGAACAGCGCGGCCAGCGGCAGGAAATGCAGGCCGACGATGGCGACGCCGGCGGGCACGATCCACTGGGGCCGGTGGATCGCGTTCAAACCGATCGCCGCGGCGGCGACCGCCGCCCACTGGCCGAGGTTGACCAGGCGGAAACGGCGCGCAATGCGCTGCGCTTCCGCCGAAGTTTCGACCTCCAGCGCCGCCGGCTGCGCGCGCAACGCGCGCCAGTTCGCCAGGAACAACGCCGCACCAAAGGCGACCGCGATCGCGGCCAGCCACGGCATCGACGGAAACTCGCCGAGCACGCCGCCCACCAGCCACATCGTGCCGAAGGCCGCCATGAACATGCCGCCGCGCGCGCGCGATCCCGCCATCGTGCTGCCCCTGCCCGCAGCGCGCCGTGCGCCGTTCGAGCGCGGACTGTATCGGCCGGCGCGGGCGGCTTCCTCTCCCATAAGTCGTGCTTCGTGCGGGGCGTCGTTACCGCGCGGGGCGACGCTGGATCAGCGCGGGGCGACATGCGCGCGCTCAGCACGCGGCGAACCGAGCCTCACGCGGCGTAAGCCACCCAGCCCTTGAAGGTGAACGCCGCATAGAACAGCACGACCCCGGCGAAGCCCGCTTCGCGCAGCAGCGCCGCGTCGCGCTCGGGCGCGAGCACGGGCAGGCGTTCGCGGATCGCGGCGATGGAGCCTTCGGCCTGTTCCGCCGGCACCCCGGAGGCGACCGCGAACGCGGCGTTGCGCGCGAGCCAGCGGTCGGCTTCGTCGGCGCCGAAGCTGTGGTGGGCGACCACGAACGCGGCGCCGGGCTTGAGCCGGCGGCGGACCTCGGCCAGGGTCGCGCGGCGTTCGGGTTCGGGCAGGAAGTGCAGGGTCAGCAGGCAGGCCGCGGCGTCGAACGGGCCGTCCGGCGCGCTGTCGATGTAGCCCTGATGCAGGCGCGCGCGCGGCGCCAGCGGGCCGAGCGTGGCCGCGGCCAGGCGCAGCATTTCCGCCGAGGGGTCGACGCCGTCGAAACGCCAGCCCGGCCGGGCGCGGGCGAACGCGGCCAGTTCCAGCCCGCCGCCGGCGCCGAGCACCAGCACCCGCGCGTCGGCCGGCGCGCGCTCGGCCAGCAGCAGGCCGGCCATGGCGTGCAGGTCGCGCAGGCCGGGGACGATGCGCGCGGTGCGCTCGGCATAGCGCGAGACGGCTTGGGGGTCGGCAAAGGCGTCGGCGGGGTTCATCGCGGGCAAGGGGTCGGGGGCGCGGCCCGGGGTCGGGAGGCGAAATATCACGTAACAATTAATGTTTCATGTGAGCGGCCTTGTCAAGACGCCGCCGGGCGAGGCCGCGGCGGGGCGCGCGCGAGCGCGGCGAATGCCGGGGCGCTGCGCAATCGCGCCGCAGCGCGCCAGCCCGCGGCCGCCCAGCGCGCGCCGCCGCACCGAGCGAACGCGACAGCGGTCGCAACGCCGACACCGCGCCGTCGCTGCCGCGCAAGTCCGGTTCGGAAGCGAAACAACGACTTGCGCGCAAAGATTCCCGTTTTATACCCGCGACCGCGCTGGAGGCCGGCGCCGCGGCGGACGTACCGTGGACCGTGCACCCCCAACGACAGGAGTCGTTATGTCGCCGTCGCGTATCCGCTTCGCCCTGTGTTGTTTCACCGTCTCGATGGCGCTGTCGCCGCTGTGCGCGGCGCACGACGTGATCCCGCCCGACTGGTGCCTGCAGGACCAGCACGAGCCGAAGATCGTGGCCCGCTTCGACATGGACGGCAAAGAACTGAAGGGATTCCTGGCCAAGTGCGGCATCGTCGAGAAGGACAAGTGGCGCGGCGCCACCAAGGGGGCGATCGAGTACTGCAAGCTCGCCGCGCCCAAAGACAACGCGGTGCCGTTCGTGCTCGGGCCCGACAGCTATCTGTCCGACCATCATCACACCGTCTACGAGCTGGACGACGGCATCAACGGCGCCTGCGCAGTGTGCGTGCCGCGCACCCAGCGCGGCAGCAAGGCAGCGACGTCGGGTCGTTGAGCGATGCCACCCGGCTCGCAGCGGCGCGGCTCAGACCAGCGCGTCGCGGCGGGTATAGGCCAGCACCGTGTCGATGCGCGCCTGCAGTTCCGCGCGCGCGTCGGCCGACAGCCCGTCGCATTTGCCCAACACGAAATAGGCCGAACGCAGCACGTCGCGCCAGCGCGGATTGCGCGGCAGGCGCGACACCGCCAGGTAACGTTCCAGCGCGCGGGCGCGCAGGCGGCCGTCGTCGATGTTGACCCGCCAGATCCGGCTTTTCTCCGCCAGTTCCAGGCGGCTGGTGCCGGTGCCGCGCTCCCAGGCTTCGATCGCGCCGAGCATCAGCTCGACCAGGGCGCGGCGGAAGCCTTCGCGCACCGGCGCTTCGGCGTCGGCGGCGGGAACCGTGGGCGCGGCGACGGCCAGCGCGGCGGGCAGCGCCGCGTCGGTGCGCGGCTCGCTGTCGCCCTCGTTGCTGTCGTCGCGCGGCGCCAGCAGCACCAGGCCGTTGCCGCCGGCCCACGGCGTCAGCCGCGCCGGCAGGCTGGCGCCGCGCTGCGAGGCGATGCGCAGGCTGTGGCCGGCGCTGTCTTCCATGTGCTCCAGCGCGCTGGACAGCGTCGCCCAGCCGGCCTCGTCCAGCGCCGCGGCGATCGGCTGGCCCGCGCTCACCGCGCCGTCGGCCGGGTCCAGCCACAAGCGGCCGGCGCGGTTGACCGCCAGCACCTGGCCGTCGGCGTCGAGCAGGCACAGCGGTTCCTCGCGGCTGTCGAGCAGCGCTTGCAGCAGGCTGCGGTCTTCGGCCAGCGCGTCGGCTTCGCGCCGGTAGCGTTCGAGCTCCTGTTCGTGCCGCACCCGCTGCGCTTGTTCGCGCAGACGCTCGCGATGGCGGCGCTGCTTAAGCGCCAGCCACACGCCCAGGCCCACGGCCGCGGCCAGCGCCGCCAGCAGCCACAACAGCAAGGTGCGTTGCTGGAAACGCGCGCGCTGCAGGTCGTTCTCGGTTTCCAAGGCGGCGATGGTGCGCTGCTGCTCGGCCGCGTCGAAGCGCGCGCGCAGCCAGTCGAGCTGGCGGTCGTGTTGCGCGCGCGCCAGCGCCAGCGCCTTGGCGTGGGCGTCGCGCAAGGTGGCGTTGGCGGCGACCGCGTCGCCGCCGCTTTCCTGCGCGGCGGCCAGTTCTTCCAGCAACGCCACCCGCATCGGGTCGGTGTCCGCCGCTTCGGCCAGCGCTTCGCGCAGGCGCGTGGCGGCCTGCGCCGGGTGCCCCGACAGCCGCGCGGTGCGCGCCAGCTGCAATTGCAGCGCCGCCGGCAGCGGCAGCTTCCAGGCATCGGCCAGGGCCAGCGCCGCCGCGCTCCAGCGCTGCGCCTGGGCGACATCGCCGGACGCCAACGCAGCGCGGGTCAGGCCGTCGTGCGCGCGCAGCTCATACACGCGGTTGCCGGCGCGGCGGTACTCGGCCAATGCTTCCTGCAACCACGCCGAAGCCTGGCGCGCATCGCCCTGATCGAGCGCGACCTCGGCCATGGTCTCCAGCACGTGCGCGGTTTCCACCGCCTCGCCGCGCTTGCGGTAAAGCGCCAACGCCTCGCGGTAGAAACGCATCGCCTGCGTTTCGTCGGACAGTTCGCGATAGACGTCGGCAAGATTGTTGAGCACCGCACCGGACACGTCGCCGCGCTCGCGCTGGACCGCCAGGCTGGCGGTGAGGCTGCGCAGCGCGCCGCGAAAATCGCCGAGCCGGCGCTGCGCGGCGCCGACGTTGCTGAGGTCGCGCGCGGTGCCGGCGCGGTCGCCGGCGCGCTGCGCCAGCGCGACCGCGCACTCGAAGCGGTCCAGCGCCTGGGCGATGCGTTCGCGGCGGAATTCCAGGATGCCGCGCCGGCGCACCGCTTCGTAGCGCAGCGCCGGATCGGCGGCGCGTTGGGCCAGCGCATCGGCGCAGTCGAGCGCGCGCTCGGCCTGGTCGAAGCCGCCGGCGTCGGCGCGGCTCTTGGCCAGTTCGAACAACGCCTCTACGCCGACGCGACGATCGGCCGAGGGCGCACCGGCGAGCAGGCGCGATTGGCATTGGGCGGGATCCGGCAGCGCGCGGGTCGGCGCGGCGCAATCGGCGGCGCGCGCGGGAGCGACGAACGACAACACCGCCCACAGCGCCATCGCGCACGCCGTCGCCCTGCGCGCGCGCAACGCGGAAAGCGGCGCCGCAGGCCGCGCCATCGCGGCGCGGACCTCGCGCAAGCCTGCGCCGCGCCACGGCGGCGGCATCGACACGTCCTTGTTCGTCATGAATCGCACTGCGGCCCCGTTGCGCGCGGCGGAAGCGGCCGCGGCGGCGGAGTCTTGGCTGTCCGATAGGGCGGGGAGTGGCTTGAGCTTAGCCCTCAACCCGTCGAACCGGGAGCCGCGATGTGCGGACTGCGGCACAAAACGACGGTCTTGCAAATGCGCCGCACGCGCGGCTGCGCCGGATGCGACGCCCGTGTTGCGAGAACGCAACGCACGCCGCTGCGCGCGGCGTGCGTTGCGCGGGTCGCGGTCAGATCTTGGTGATGCGGATCCAGTTGATGTTCCAGCCGCCGGCCTGGGCGAACACGCCGAAATTGTAGGTGCCGGCGTTGACGTTGACGGTGTGCGACACCGTGGTCCAGTTCTGCCATCCGCCGGTGGCGGGCACGTTCACCTGGCCCAGCACGGTGCCGCCGGCGTTGAGATCGGCCGACAGCGAGCCGCCGCTCGGGCTGGCCACGCGGTACTCGATGCGGTAGTTGCCGCTGCTGGGGAAGTTGACGTTGTTGTAGGCCATCCAGTCGCCGGTCTCGATCCAGCCGACGTTGTAGCCGCCTTCCGAACAGGCCTCGACCTGCACGCCGTTCTGCGCGCTGAAGTTCTCCGCTTCGATCGTGGTGCTCGGCCCCGGATTGCTGCCGCCGCCGCTGTACACGCGCACATAGTCCACGTGCATCTTCGCCGGCAGCTTGCTTTCGTCGACGTTGAAGCCCGGCCAGTTGCCGCCGATGGCGAAGTTCAGCAGCACGAAGAAGTCGCGATGGAACTCTTCGGTGCCGTTGACGCTGTTCTGGATGCTGGCTTCGTGGAACTTGTTGCCGTCGACGTACCAGCGGATCGCGTTGGCGTCCCACTCCACCGCGTAGACGTGCCAATCGGCCACGTTCAGCGCGGTGTTGCCGCCGTACTGGGCGTAGTTGCCGTTGTGGTCGCGCCAGTGGATGGTGCCGTAGGTGCGGTCTTCGTTGTTGACGTGCTCCATGATGTCGATCTCGCCCGAATCGGGCCAGCCGACCTGCGGCAGGTTCGCGCCGAGCATCCAGAACGCCGGCCACGCGCCCATGAACGAGGGCAGCTTCATCCGCGCCTCGATCTTGCCGTAGCGGAAGGTGCGCACGCCCTGGGTCTTCATCCGCGCCGAGGTGTAGCGGAAGCCGCCGAAGTCTTCGCGGCGGGCGTTGATGACCAGGGCGTTGTTCTCGATGGCGGCGTTTTCGCGCCGGTAGTACTGCAGCTCGTTGTTGCCCCAGCCGCCGGAGCCGTTGCCGGTCTCGAACACCCAGCTCGGGCCGATCGATCCGTTGAACTCGTCGCTCCACACCAACTGCCAGTTTTGCGCATACGCGCCGCCGGCGAACAGGGACACGGCCAGGAACGCCGCGATACGCATCAGCTGTTTCATGCTCTTCTCCTCGTGGGGATATGAACGCCGCACGCAGGCGGGACACGACGCCGCCGCGCGCCGCATCGCGGCGCGCGAACAGATCGGAAGGATTTCGCGATGGCGGATCCCGCCTTCTCCAGCGACGCTGTCCCGGGCGCGCTGGAGGAGCCCGATCCTAGGCGAGCCGGCGCCGCCGCGCGCGGAACCGCACGACACTTCGCCGGCTTTTGCGCGGATGCGTGACGCGCGCACGCTCGGCGCGTGAGGGCGATCGGGCTGCGCCGGCGCGATTGCTGCCCGGCAATACGCGCCGGCGTCCGCGGCGATGCTGCGACGCGGTGGCGGCGTTCATGGATGCGATCGCACAGGCCGCGGCGCGGGGCGATGGATACAGTATTCGCCGCCGCGGCCGCAGCGGCGCGCGCAACGAAAAGGGCGCCCGAGGGCGCCCTTTCCGAATGCCGCGTCGAGCGCGGCCTTGCTTGCGGCCTTACTTGGCTTTCACGATCTCGAACCCGCTCACGTCCACGCCGAGGTTGAAGCCGCGGCCGGTGCCGCTGACCGCCAACGACACCTCGCCCTTGGTCATCGCCAGGGCCTCGCCGCTCTTGACCACGCCCGCGTTGGCGCCGGCGGTGACATAGGTACCGTAAACCTCGCCGACGTTCTTGAGCTTGGTGAACTCGCCCTTGCCGTTCTCGATGCTGTACTTGCCCGCGGTCAGGCCGGCGCCGCGGATGTGGATGGCGACATTGGCGCTTTGCCCGTTGTCGCAGGTGATCCGGCCCTTGCCGTTGATGTGCTTGTAGATGACGGCCCAGCCGGAGGTGTTGAAGGTCATATGGCACTTGGTTTCCGCGCCGGCGGCGCTGGCCGGCTGGACGGCGTTGGCGCCGGCCAGCGCGAACGCCAGGGCCGCGATGCCTGCGATGCGCATGTTCATGGTGGTTCTCCTTGATGGACCGTCTGAAACGAAGAGGCGCCGCTGCAAGCGTGCCCGGACAATGCCCGTACAAGCTGGCGGGGCCGGCGTTAGCGCGGCGCGAAAAATCCTCACCCAGGCTGAATCGTTGGCACACCGACAGACGCCTCACGCGCCGCTGCGGCGCGGGCGCCGGCACGCTGCACGGCTCCGCACTGTCGTGGCCCGATTCCATCGATCATTGTCGTTCGGGCCACTTCCGCAAATGCCGCGCAACGCCGAACATGGCGCTCCCTTCGTACGAGAACGCGTCATGTCCGCGCTGCGCACCGCCCTGCTGTTGCTCGCCGCCCTCATCGCCCTGCCCGCCCGCGCCGAACCGCCGGTCGATGCGCTGCGCCTGTACGTCTTCGACTGCGGCCGCGTGGTCTTCGACGACCTCGGCCCGTTCGCCGACACCGGCGAGTACGACGGCACGCCGGGCGAGCTGTCCGCGCCGTGCTTCCTGATCCGCCATCCCAAGGGCGACCTGTTGTGGGACGCCGGCCTCGGCGACCGCATCGCGGCCACGCCCGGCGGCGTCGAGGTCCGCCCCGGCGTGCGCGCCTTCGTCGCCCATACCCTGCAGTCGCAGCTCACTGCAGTCGGCCTGCGCGCGGACGAGGTCGACTACCTCGCGTTCTCGCACTTCCATTGGGACCACACCGGCAACGCCGGCGCGTTCCCCGGCGCGACCTGGCTGCTGAGCCGGCGCGAGGTGCAGGCGCTGGACGGCCAGCCCGCGCCGACCAGCGTGACCGTCGACAACCTGGCCGCGCGCGCCCTGGCCAAGGTCGAACTGATCGACCTCGACCGCGACGTGTTCGGCGACGGCAGCGTGCGGATCCTGCGCGCCAACGGCCATACCGCCGGCCATCAGGTGCTGATGCTGCGGCTGGCCAAGGCCGGCACGGTGATCCTGTCCGGCGACCTGTTCCACACCCGCGAGAACTTCCAGCACGGCCGCATGCCGGCGTTCAACTACTCGCGCGGCGAAACCCTGGGCGCGATCGACCGGGTGCGGCGGATCCTCGACAACACCCGCGGCCGGCTGGTGATCCAGCACGACCGCCGCGACATCGACGCGCTGCCCAAGGCGCCGGCTTACCTGGACTGAGCCGCGCGCACGGCGCGCCCAGCGGCGCGCCGTGCGCTGAAAGGCCGCCAGCGACCGCATCGGCGCCGAACTGCCCGGCGCATTCCTGCGATGCCGCTCACAACGCGCAACATCGCCCGCGCGGCCGCGCGCCGCAGCGCGGCGGCCCGGCACGCACCGGGAAGAAATCCGCTGCAAGCCTCTGACTGGATTGCGAGAACTTCGGGCACCACGGCCCATACAGGTGCGGGCGCGCCGCGCCGCGGCGCCCGGCTTGTTCCCGCCACCGGCCCGGCTTCGGCCTGGAGCGCGGCCGGCCGCCTGCCTAGCGTCGGTCCGGCGCCGCCTGACGCCGCTTGCGGCCGACGGCGCAGCCACCGCCTGTCGGGGACGGCTTCCTCGCAATCCATCCAAAAGGACCTGCCATGAACCACCGTATCGCCTTGCTCGCCCTCGGTCTTTCCCTGGTCTCGCTGCCGGGCTTCGGCCAAGGCCTGGTGTCGTCCGAACCGTACAGCGACAACCCGATGCACGGCGTCGGCGTCGCCCACAACGCCTACGCCGGCTGCATCGCCGCCAACCGCGACGCCGGCGGCTCGTACGCGCAGTTGCTGGCCTACCGCTGCGGCGCGCCCACCGACGGCAAGCCGGAAGAGTTCGTGCGCACCTACGACGAACTGGCCAAGAAGACCCAGTCCGATCCGCGCCTGACGATGGCCGAGAACCTGCGCGGGCACCGCGCCTCCTTCGGCGAAGAGCAGTTCTCCTACTTCGAGGACATGGACCGCATCCTCGCCGAAGCGCGCAGCGCCGACGAGGCCGACGAAGGCCTGAAAAAGCTCGAAGCGCAGGCCGTCAAAGATCTGGGCCGCAAGGAAAACGATCTGGCCGTGCTCGGCGCGATCAGCACCGCGCGCCACTCGCTGGAGCTGTGGACCAAGGACTATCCGCTGGAGCCGACCACCAGCGGCCGTGCGTTCCCGTGGCTGCATGTGATCGTCGCCGATGCGGTCGGTTACGTCACCGGCACGGTGGCTTGCGGCGGCATCAAGCTGTGCGGCTATATCAATGCGGCGATCCAGTCGGTGAACGCGGCGTTCAACCGGAAGTGATCGCCAGCGGCGCGACGGGAGGGAGGCGCGAGCGGGCGCCTCCCTTTTTTTGTGCTGGCGCCGCGGCTACGGCGCCGGCGCGCGCAGCAGCGAACCGGCGAACACCCATTCGCCGGGCGAAGGATCGGGATCGGCGGCCGCGTCCGGATCGGCCACGCGCTCCAGGCGCACGCCGGCCGCGTGCAACAACGCCGGCAGACAGGCGCGGCTCGCGCCCCAGCGGAACGGTTCGCCGGCGCGGCGCAGCCAGCGCTGCACCCACGGACGCTGGCGGGCGAAGCCCGGCGTCGCATCCGTGCGCAGCGCCATCGCCGTGGCGATCAATCGCGCGTCGTCCAGGGTCGCGGCCAGGCCGCGCAGCAGCCGCTCCAGTTCCTCGGGACTCAGATACATCAGCACGCCCTCGGCGATGACCACGGTCTTGGCCGCGGGGTCGAACCCCGGCGCGGCGCGCAGCGCCATCGCCGCTGGCGTGCGCGCCAGATCGGCGGCGATCAGGCTCAGACGCGGATCCTGCGCGCCGATCTCGCGCAGCGCCGCGCGCTTGATCGCCACAGCGCTCTCGCGCTCGATCTCGAACGCGCGCAACTGCGGCCCCTGCGCCAGCAACGCCAGCGCCAAGCCGTCGAAGCCGGCGCCGAGCACCACCACTTGGCGCGCGCCGTCGGCGCAGGCCTGCAAGGCCCAGCGGCGGATATGCCGCTTGCGCCAGGCGTAATGCGCGCCGATCCCGGGCAGGTACGCGGCCTCCAGCGCGGCCAGCAACCAGCGGCCCGGCGCGTGGTCGAGCGCGAACAGCAAGCGCCGGCCGGCCGCACCGCAGCCGCGCAGACACGCGCGCGCCAGCCGCGCGTTGGCCTGCACCGCGGCATCGCCGTCGCGCCGCGCCTGGCGCACCGCGGCGGCGGCGAGCAGCATCGAGGTGGAGGTACGTTCCATCTCAGGCCTGCATCAGCGCGAGATGGTGGCGATACCAATCGCTTTGCCACAATCCGGCCGGGTCGAACTCGCGCTTGGCGCGCAGGAATTCGCCGATGCGCGGATGCGCCGCCTCCAACTGCGCGCGCGTGGCCCAGCGGTGGTAGGTGAGGTAATAACTGCCGCCGAACCGCAGCGCGTCGTCGATCAAGGCGCGAAACGCCCGCGCCGCCGCCTCGATGCCGGCGGCGTCGTGGTGCACGTGCAGGTTGAAGATCACGCAGGCCCAGCTTTCGCGCGCCCAGGCCAGCACGCTGGTGGGATCGCGCTCGATCAGGCGCACGGTGCCGTAGATCGGCTGGGCGCGGTGGCGGCGCAAACTGTCGGCGGCGCGCGCCATGAACGCGGCCAGCGCGGGGCGCGGCACATACAGCTCGGTGATCATTTCCGAACCGCAGTGGCCGAGCGAGCGGTCGACCGCGGCGTGGTAGCCGTCCAAATACACGCCGCTTTGCTGGGCATCGCTGGCGTAGCGCTGGCCGTCGGTGGCGAGATAGAAATCGGCGTATTCGGCGAACGCGCGCGACGGGGCGTGATGGGCCAGCAACAGCAGGCGGGCGAAATCCTCGGCCTGCAGATGGCGCGACGCGCAGGCCGCGGCGCCGGGCTCGGGCCGGTAGCACGAGAGCACGCCCAGATCGAGGAAATCCGCGCTGCGCGGATCGATCGCGAACTGGAAATCGCCATAGGTGCAACCCGCGGCGATGGCGCGCGCGAACGCGGCGTGCAGATCGCCGACGCGGGCCAGCGATACTTCGCGGCACAGCACCTGGCGCGGAGTCAGGCGCAAGGTCAGCGCCGCGACGACGCCGAACAGGCCGTAGCCGCCGGCCGCGAGCGCGAACAGTTCCGGGCGCTGTTCGCGACTGGTTTCCACCAGGCGCCCTTGCGCGTCGATCAGGATCAGCGCTTCCACGTCCTCGACGAACGGCGCATAGGCCAATCCGCGACCGTGCACGTTCGACGCCACCGCGCCGCCGAGGCTGAAATCGTCGGCGCCGGTCTGCTTCTGCCGGATCGTCCAGCCGCCGGTGTTGTCCGGGCTGGCGGCCAACCACTGCAGCAGCGCCGGCCAGCGGATGCCGGCTTCCACCGTCAGCAGGCCGCGCGCATCGTCGAAGGCGAGCACGCGGCACAGCGCTGCGGTGTCGAGCACCACGCCGTCGGCGAGGAACTGCTGCCCGCCCATCGCATGGCGCGCGCCGGCGGGGATCAGCGCCTGCCCGGCCGCGGCGCAGGCGTGCACGGCGGCGCAGGCCTCCTCCACCGATGCGGGGCGCAGCACGCGCGCGCGGGTCGGGTTGAGCCGCGCGTGCACATCGTTGAGCGATTCGTAGCGGGCCGCGGCGAGCGCGTCGGCGGCGCTGGGTGCGGCGGTGCTGGGTGCGACAGCAGGCATGGGCGGAATCGCTGGACGGGACGGGATGGCCCGCACCGTAGCGGCCGGTATCGCCAACCGCCATTCGCATCGCCTAGGTATCGGAATATGATCCCCGATGTCCCGCCGCCCGGAACCCGCACCCCATGATCGAACGCGAACGCCTGCTCGCCGCGCTCAAGCGCCTGCTCAAGGAACGCGGCTGGCGCTACGCCGACCTCGCCACCGCGCTGGGCGTGTCCGAGCCCACGATCAAGCGCATGCTCTCCAGCGGCCGCATGAGCCTGGAGCGGCTGGAGCAGATCTGCGACGCGCTGGACATCGACTTCTTCGAACTCGCGCGCAGCGCCCGCGGCACCCGCGAATCGCGCCGCCACCTGAGCCTGGCGCAGGAAACTGCGCTGGCCGCCGAGCCGCGGCTGATGACCGTGTTCCACCTGCTGTGCCAGGGCTGGCGCACCGCCGCCATCGGCGAAGGCTACGGGCTGCGCAAGACCGAACTGGTGCGGCTGCTCGCGCAACTGGACCGGTTGCGCCTGATCGAACTGCTGCCCGGCGACCGCGCGCGCCTGCGCGTGCCGCGCGATTTCTCCTGGCGCGACGACGGCCCGGTGCGCGCGCGCTACTTCCAGATGGCCAGCCGCGAATTCATCAACGACGACTTCGGCGCCGGCGAAGCCTTCCTGGCGCTGGAAATCCGCGAACTCGGCGAAGCCTCGCTGGCGACCTTGCAGCGCAAGCTCGAGAAACTGGTGGCCGAATTCAAGGAAGCCGCCGACCTGGACGTCAGCCTGCCGCCGGAGCGCCGGCGCAGCGTCGGCCTGCTGGTGGCCAGCCGGCCGTGGGTGTTTTCGCTGGTCGATAGTCTGCGCGAGAGCGCGCCGGCGGGGCGCGGGTCCGGGCGCGGATAAGCCGCAATCGCGGCGCGCCGGCCAGGCCTCAGACCCAGCCCTGCTCGACCAGCTCGCGCTTGAGGTAGGCGTAGTAGATCGGCGCGGCCACCAGCCCGGGCATGCCGAACAAGGCTTCCATCGACAGCATCGCCAGCAGCAGTTCCCACGCGCGCGCCTGGATCTCGCCGCCGACGATGCGCGCGTTGAGGAAGTATTCGAGCTTGTGGATCAGCACCAGGTACAGCAGCGCCGCGGCAGCGACGTAGATCGACACCGACAGCCCGGCCACGGTGATCAGCGTGTTCGAGATCAGGTTGCCGACCACCGGCAGCAGCCCGACCACGAAGGTCAGCACCACCAGGGTCTTGGCCATCGGCAGGTGCACGCCGAACAGCGGCAGCACGATCAGCAGGAAGGCTGCGGTGAACACGGTGTTGAGCGCCGAGATCTTGATCTGCGCGAACACCACCCGGCGGAACGCGTCGGACAGGCGCGAGGCGCGCGCCAGCAGTTCCGAACCCAGCGGCCCCAGCTTGAGCGGCTGCAGTTCCTCCTGCAGCGCGATCATCGCGCCGAGCACCATGCCGATCACCAATCGCGCGCCCAGTTGCACCGCCTCGGCGCCGACCAGGCTCAGATCGCCGCGATGCTCGTCGAGCCATGCGCTCAACGCGCGTTGCAGGTCGCTCAGATCCTCCGGCAGATACGGCCGCGCCCACGCCGGCACCTGGGTGCGCGAGGCGTCGATGATCTCCATCAGTCGCGCCAGCAGCGCCTGCTCGCCGCCGGTGTCGGCGCGGAAGAACGCGATCAGGCCCAAGGTCGCCAGGGTCAGGCCGCCGACCACCAGCGCGGCGATCAGCACCACCGCGATCAGGCGCGCCCACTGCCCTTTCACCCGCCGGTCGACCAGGCGCGCGAGCGTGTGCACGAGCTGGAACACCAGCAGCCCCGACAGCAATGCGCTGAGCAGGCCGAACTTGAGCACCAGGAACAGCGCCCCGGCGGCGAACAGCCAGGCCGCGATGCGCGCCGGCGGCGCTTTCAGCGACGCCGCCGCGAGCGTGGAAGCGGCGCCGGGGCCGGGCGCTGCGGCGGGTTCGACGTGGGGATCCATTGCGGCGTTCCTGGGACTCGACGCGGCATTGTAGTGGGCGCTCCCGCGGTTTTTCTTACGACTTTCCGCCGAGGCCACGAACTGGGCGACGGCGGGCGACGGATGCGCCTGCGGATCGCTGGCAACGCCTACCGGCGGGCCGGGCGAACGCGGGGTTCGGGATCGGCGCAGGCCTGCGTCTGTATCAACAGAGGGATCTCCCGCCAACGCACAGGAGCCGCACCATGTTGCGCCATCGCTTCGCGCTGTCCGCGCTCGTCCCGGTTGCACTCGCCCTCGCCGCCGCGCCTGCGGCCGCCAGTTCCGTCCAGGTCTGGGACGCTGCGACCTCCAACTGGTCCAACAACGGCGTCGCCCACCTCACCGGCCCGACCGTCCTGAACTACCTCGGCAATCAATGGCCGTGCAACGCCGATTTGACCGTGACCGTCACCGCCGGCGTCGCCCAGGTCACCGCCGTGTCGTTCTCCGGCAGCAGCGCCTGCAACGGCATTACGCCTTCGTTGCTGCCCTGGTCGGCCACGCCCGCGGCCACGGCTTACACCGGCGCCAATCCGCCGTTCCCGGGCGCGCCGACGTTGACGCCGACGCTGTGGAGCATCGCCATCGCCGGCGTCCGCCTCAACTACGCCGGCCCGCCGACCTTCTCCTGCCCCAGCACGACCGGTTCGAGCACGATCAACGGCGTGCTCGACGTCGCCGACCAAGCCGGCGCGCCGCCCGCCGCACCGACGGCAAACCGCTTCGCCTTCCGCAGCGCGCTGGGGCCCTGCGGCTTTCAGACCCGCGCTACGTTTGCGCTGGTCGCCGACCCCGCGCTGCGCATCGTGCCCTGATCCGCGGCCGCAGCGCGGCGGCCCGGCGTTTGCCGAACATGGCCGCCGCGTCGCGCCGGCAGCGGCGACGCACACGCGCGTCGGGCCGCCCGAGCGCGCAAAGCCACGACCGGGATGACGAATGTCATGCACTTCCGCGTCCAACACGGGCTGACGCACAATGCGATCGCTGTCGCACGGCCGCGCCGCTTCGAATGCGCCGCCAGGCAGCGTCCGCAGTCCTCCCAGTGTCCGCCACGGAACCACGACCATGTCCCTTCGCCCCAACCTTCTCACCCTCGGCCTGGCGTTGGCGCTGGCCGGCGGCCTCGGCGCGTGCAAGCCCGCCGCCAACGAAACCGCTCCGGCGCCCGCACCCGCGCCGGCTGCGCCCGCTGCCGCCGCCGCGCCGGTGTCCGGCATCGACCTGACCGGCGTGGACAAGTCGGTGCAGCCGGGCGACGACTTCGACGCCTTCGCCAACGGCGCCTGGCGCAAGACCTTCGAGATCCCCGCGGACCGCTCCAACTACGGCGCGTTCACCGTGCTGCTGGAGACCGCCGAGAAGCGCAACGCCGAGCTGATCGCGCAACTGGCCGCGAGCAAGCCCGCGGCCGGCAGCGACGCGCGCCGCATCGCCGATTTCCACACCGCCTACATGGACGAGGCCGGGATCGAGAAGCGCGGCCTGCAATCGCTGCAGCCGCAGCTCGATGCGATCGGCGCGATCGCCGACCGCGCCGGCCTGTCGCGCGCGCTCGGCGGCAGCGTGCGCGCCGACACCGATCCGCTCAACGCGACCAACTTCCACACCGACAACCTGTTCGGCGTGTTCGTGGCCAAGGGCCTGGAACAGCCGGCCTATGTCGCCACCCTGATGCAGGGCGGCCTGGGCATGCCCGACCGCGAGTACTACCTGTCCGCCGACAAGGAGATGGCGGCCACTCGTCAAGCGTACGAGGCGTACATCGTCGCGCTGTTGAAGCAGGCCGGCATCGCCGAGCCCGAAGCCAAGGCCAAGTCGATCCTGGCCCTGGAAACCAAGATCGCCCGGGCGCACGCGCCGGTGGTCGATTCGCAGAACGTGCACAAGTCCAACAATCCCTGGGACACCGCCGCGTTCGCGCAGCGCGCGCCGGGCATCGATTGGGCTGCGTTCTTCGACGCCGCCGGCTTGTCCGCGCAGAAGACCATCGTCGCCTGGCAGCCGGGCGCGATCAGCGGCATCGCCCGCCTGGTCGGCAGCGAACCGCTGCCGGCGTGGAAGGATTACCTGACCTTCCACGCGCTCGACCACGCCGCCTGGAACGAAGCCGTGCGCGGCCCCGGCGAGCTGCCCAAGGCCTATAACGACCTGGCCTTCGGCTTCCACGGCACCACCCTGGCCGGCACGCCGCAGGCGCGCGCGCGCGAAAAGCGCGCGCTCGACGCCACCAGCGCCGCGCTCGGCGACGCGGTCGGCAAGCTCTACGCCGAGAAGTATTTCCCGGCCTCGTCCAAGCAGAAGGTCGAGGAGATGGTGCACAACATCCTCGCCGCGTTCGACGAGCGCGTGGACTCGCTGACCTGGATGACCGCGCAGACCAAGGCCAAGGCGCGCGAGAAGGCCAAGTCGATGAAGGTCGGCGTCGGCTATCCCGAGCGCTGGCGCGATTACGCCAAGCTGGAGATCCGTCCCGACGACGCGCTCGGCAACCGCCTGCGCGCGGAACTGCAGGAATACCGCCACCAGATCGGCAAGCTCGGCCAGCCGGTCGACAACGGCGAATGGTGGATGACTCCGCAGACCGTCAACGCGGTGCAGCTGCCGCTGCAGAACGCGATGAACTTCCCGGCGGCGATCCTGGACAAGCCGTTCTTCGATCCGGGCGCCGACCCGGCCGCGAACTACGGCGCGATCGGCGCGGTGATCGGCCACGAGATCAGCCACGGCTTCGACGACACCGGCGCCGAGTTCGACGGCCAGGGCAAGCTGGCCAACTGGTGGACGCCGGAAGACACCAAGCACTTCGACGAAGCGACCAAGAAGCTCGCCGACCAGTACAGCGCCTACGAGCCGCTGCCGGGCCTGCACGTCAACGGCAAGCAGACCTCGGGCGAGAACATCGCCGACGTCTCGGGCCTGACCATCGCCTACATGGCCTACCGCAAATCGCTCGGCGGCAAGGACGCGCCGACGATCGACGGGCTGACCGGCGACCAGCGCTTCTTCCTCGCCTACGGCCAGACCTGGCGCAGCAAGATCCGCGACGCCGCCCTGCGCCAGCGCATCCTCACCGACGGCCACGCGCCGGCGGCGCAGCGCGCGCAGACCGTGCGCAACATCGATGCGTGGTACGAGGCCTGGGGCGCCAAGCCGGGCGAGAAGCTGTATCTGACGCCGGAGCAGCGGATCAAGATCTGGTAACGGCGCACGCCGAGCGCCCGCGCCCGACGGCATTGCGCCGGCGGGCGCGGACGGCGACGCGAGCGCTGCGTCGCTCGCGTTCGCTGCCAATCGCGTAGATGGCGGCGGCAAGCGTCGCCGCGCCGATTCGCCGCCGCACGCTCACGCCATCCCCGGCACCAGGATCGAAGCCAGATCGCTGCGCGGATGCGCGCGCAGCAGTTGATAGGCGATGCCGCCGATGCCGGGCAGCAAGGCCGGCGAGAACACTTCGCGCGGGCCGCCCGAATAGGGGCCGTGCTGTTCCAGCCCGGTCACCAGGGTCGCCAGCAGATCGGTCTTGGACACGCCTTCGGGGCCGACGCCGGCGTCGATCGCCAGCGCCAGCAGTTCGCCGTTGCCGGCGTCGCCGTGGCAGGCGCAATGGTTCCAGCCCAGGCCGACGCGCCAGGTCGCGGCGGCGGCGGCGCGCAAGGCCTCGCGCGTTTGCGGCTGCGCGCAGTCGCGGTCCAGGTCGGCGCGGGCCAGTCCGATCCCCACCGCGCCGTGGCACCACGCGGTCGAGGCGATCACTCCGGGCAACATGCGCAGGTCGCGCCAGTGGCCTTGCTGCGGATCGAACAGGCTGTCCTCGAACGCGAACGCCGCCTGCGCCGCATCGTGATGGCGCGCCTGTCCGGTCGCGCGCGCCAGTCGCTCCAGCGCCCAGCCCATGCCGCTGGCGCCGTGGGAAAACCCGCCGAGTCCTTGCGGCCAGCGCTCGTGCGCCCAGAACAGGCGCCCGTCTTCGCGGCTCGCGCGTTCGACGATGCGCACGCCCAGTTCGCTGGCCAAATCGGCGTAGGCCGAATCGGCGCCGGCGCGGGCCAGCATCAGCAAGGGCACGATCGCGCCCGCGGTGCCCATCAACACGTCGTTGACGTCGTCGGCGGCGACCGCTTCGGGAACGTCTTCGGCCAGCGCGCGGGCGCGCGCCAGTCCTTCGCCCTCGTCGAGTCCCCATTGCGCCAGCGACAGCCAGGTCCAGATCTGCGCGCCGAGGCCGACATAGGCGCCGGGCGGGCGCGGCCGCAGCTTGGCCTGCGCGCGGCGCAGCTCGGCGCGGCGGTCTTCGGCCAAGCGCAGGCTGCGCACGCTGGCGGCGAACAGCTCGTGCATGCGTTCGACCGGATCGGCGCGGCCGGCCTGCGCTTCACGCACATAAGCGCCGGTGAGCAAGGCAATGCCGGAGACGCCGTTGTAGATGTCCGAACTCAGCGGCTGCACCGCCCAGCCGGCCGGGCTGAAGCCCGGCGCGACCCAGGCGACGGTGCCGTCGTCGCCGAAGATTCCGTGTTCGATCAGCCGCTGCAGGATGCGCGCGGCCTGGCCGCGCCGGCGCCGGTCGAGATCGTCGCTGCGCGCGGGCGCGTGCAGTTGCGGCGTGTCGGGCATCCAGCCGTCGTTGGCGTAGGCGCTGATCAGCGAGGCGTCGATGAAGCGCCGCTCGCGTTCGAAGTCGGCCTGGCGCCAGCGGCGCAGCGCGTCGCCCGCCAGATCGCACGGCGCCAACCACGCGGTGCCGCGCGGCCCGCGCAGGCGGCCGTCGCTGACCTGGGTTGCGAACAGCGGAATATCGCCTTCCAGCAGATCCTCGATTTCCGCATCGATCACCTGCGGATCGCTCGGCGCGATCGACAGGTTCGCGGCCATCTTCGCCAGCAGCTCGTGCGCGCGGCGCCGTGCCTTGGCCTCGTCGTGCAGGGACACCGGATGCCAGAGCATGCGGCCGATCTCGGCATAGGCTTCGCTGGCGCGCGGCACCACCCGCACCGTGCACTGCGCGAACGGCGCAAGGCTGGCTTGCAGGCGGCCGTCCGCGTCCATGCGTTGCAGGGTCGCGGTGGCCTCGTCGAAACCGCGCAGCACCTGCGGCCAGTAGCGATGCAGCACCGGTTCGCGGCTGGGATGGTTCTGCGCGACCGGCGCGGGCACCGACTGCTTGCCGACGCGGGCGCGGTCGGATCCGGCATCGACGATGCCCGGCAGGCTCAGCATCGGCTGCTGCCCGGGCAGCATGCCCGCGGCGGAATTGTCGACGCCGCGCCAGCCCAGGCTGCCGCCGCGGGTCGGCAACAGGCCGATGTTGAGCACCGTGCCCGAGACCAGGTCGACCGCGCGGTCGTGCGCGTCGCCCAATCCCGACGGCGCCGCCGGCAGCTTGGGCGTGAACAGGGTTTCGCAATCGATCACCACCGGATGGCCGCCGTGCGCGATCAAATTCTCGGCGTGCAGGTCGGTGCCGCCGAGCAGGCGCATCACCGCCAGCCAATGGCCGATGCCCAGGTAGAAGCTGCGCAATTCGTCTTCGTCGCGGGCGTGGCGATGGGCGACGAATTCGCTCCAGCCGTGCGCGCCGCGATCTAGCGCCCGCGGCACCCGGATCGGCATCGGCGCGCCGTGCTCGTGCGCCACGGTCTGCAGGAATCCGCGCAAGGCGGTGTCGACCGCGAGCGAGCGCGGCTTGTACAGCAGCGCGCCGCCTTCGCACTCGAGCATCGCTACCGACAGCCCCTGGCAATGGCTGTCGCCCGCGCCGAAGCGCAGCGAGCGCAGTTCGCCGGGCTCGCCGGCGCACAGCTCGCGCAGATGCGGGCGGTCCTGGCTCCAACGCTGCGCGAACGACAGCGAGGCCGCGCAGCGGTAGGCGACGATGCGCTGCACGCGCCGCGACAGCGTCGGGTAATGCGGGTCCAGGCCGTCCCAGAATTCGCGCTGCGAGGCCAGTTCGATGAAGCGCTGCCAGCCTTGCTCGGCGCTGGCGTCCTCGCCCAGGCGGCCGGTCACGCGCGCGCCGTTGAGTTCCAGCAGCAGCAGGCGGCCGAGCTTGGCGTGCAGCGTCGCGATCAGCGATTCGCGGGTCGCGGCGGCTATCGCCTCGCGCTCGCCGTCGCCCAACTCGGGGATGGCGCGAAGCTGGGCTGCCAGAGCGTCCAGTTCGGACGAGATCAGGCAGCCCAGCGATGCTTCGAAACCGCGCGCGTCTTCGACAGACGCCATGTCAAGGCAGAACGCGGCCGAGGGCGGCGCGCGGCCGTTCGCCGGCGCGGGCGATAGGCTCGCCCGCGCGATGCGCGTGTCGCGCGATGCTCGTCATGAAACGTTCCCCGATTCGATGGCGGTAACGAAGCCTTGCGCTCAGCAGCAGTGGATCGTGCCGCAGCCCGTACACACGGAGGTGATCATCGAAACGGCTTCGCTGTCGCCGGCGATGTCGGCTTCGGCGAATTCGCCGCCGATGAACAGCGGACCGGCCGGATTATCGCTGCCGGCTTCGTTGCGCCACGCGGCCACTACGTCGTTATCGCTCATTACACGCTCTCCTTTTGATTCGGGTAGGTGACGAAGGACACTTCAGTGCGTGCCTAAAGACCCCGATAGGCGTTGCAGCCGCTTCGCTGCGAGCGCGCTCGTTGCGAGCCGGCTCGTTCCGCCCGTGCCGTCCCAGACACCGGGCCAGACTTGCACCGGGCCGTAGCCAAGTCAATTCGATCCGGCGCGATCGGGCCGCGGATATGTGACGTGCGATACAAGCCGCCGCATCGCGTTTCGCGGCCAATAGCGCTGCGCAGCGCTGCGCATCGAGCGCGCAGGCGGCGGCGCACGCTCGTGCGTTTGTCGCGCGCGTCGCAGCCCACGCAGGCGCGAACGGCGCCCGTCATGATGCGTCGCATCATGTGCTAGCGTCGCGCTTCCCGACCATTCCGGAAGCCGCCGCCGCTTCCGGCCGGCGCGCGCTTGACGAATACGCAGCCGTGCGCCGTTGCGATCCGCGGGGCGATCTGCATGGGCGATCTGCGGGATTCGCATCGTGGCGGCATTCAATGGAGGAAGACCGCATGAAGGGATGGATCACCAAGGCGGGCGCGCTCGCCGTGTTCGCGCTGGCGATCGGCGCTGCCGCGCCGGTGGCGGCGGAACCGACTTACGAGTGCAACGCGCAATCGGAAGGGCATTTGTTCCAGGTCGCGTACGACCACCCGATCGACCCGGGCTCGTTCTATCAATGCCGCAGCGGCGCCTGGCGCCTGATCGGCATCTGCAATCCGAACACGGGCTGCCCCACGCCGCCGGATCCGACCGGTCCGATCGTGGAGATGTAACCGATCGTGCCGATGTAACGAATCGTTACCCGACGCACTGCATCGCAATCGCAAAGGCGGGGCCCGTGCATGGGCTCCGCCTTTGTTTTTTTGCGCGCCGCGCACGCGAACGCGGCCGATGCGGAGGCGACATCGCGCGCGCCGGATGAACCGCCGCGACGCAGTTCACGACGCGCGCTTGCGGCCGCCCGCGCATCGACGCTCACCGTTCCTATCGCTCGCTCACCGCCGGTGTTGGATCACGACATCGGCGCCGAGACCGTGGTGATTTTCCAAGCGGCACGCCGCTCCCACTTCCGCCGTCGGCGGATCCGGCGCTGCCGCACTACACCCCACGGAGATGTTCCATGCTCGCAAGACAATTGCTTTTGGCCCTGGCGCTCGGCGCGGCCGCGGCCGGCGGCGCGCACGCGTCCTACCCCGCGCCCGGCGCGCTGGTGGTGCTCGACGAAGAAGGCGGCCCCAACAGCCGCGGCGCGCTGTACGCGATCGAGCCGGTCAGCGGCTACCGGCGCGTGCTGACCGATTTCGGCAACGGCATCCAAGGGCCCGTCGCCGCCAAACCCAGCGGGCTCGCCCGTGTGTCCACCGGCCTGTGGGGCGGCGACGACCGCTGGATCGTCACCGACGCCAACGGCGGCACCGACAACCGCGGCGCGGTGTACGAAGTCGATCTGTCCAACGGCGCGCGCACCACCGTGGCCGATTTCGGCGACGCCTCGCGCGGCCCGCTCGGACGCCAGCCCGAAGGCGTGATCTACGTACCGCCGGTGCTGCTGGGCCCGCTCAGCGGTTTCTTCGTGCTCGACCGGCGCGCCGGCACCGACGGCCGCGCGGCGATCTTCAAGCTCGAATCCAACGGCCGCCGCAGCGTGTTCTCCGACCTCGGCGACGGCCGCGGCGCGCGCGCCGCGCAGGCGGTCGCCTTCACCTGGCGGCCGGGCGCGCTCGGCCTCGGCGGCAAGCTGCTGGTCACCGACATGACCACCGGCACCAACGGCCACGGCGCGCTGCTGACGGTCGATCCGATCAACAAGAACCGCACGGTGTTGAGCGACTTCGGCGATGTGTTGCAGGGCTGGGTCGACGCCCGCCGCGAAAGCGCCCCCAATTCGGTGATCGCCGGCAACGACGGCAGCATCTACGTGCTGGTCGTCGGCGGCGGCACCGACAGTCGCGGCGCGCTGATCAAGGTGGATCCGTCCTCGGGCTATCGCAATCTGGTCAGCGATCTGGGCGTCGACAGCCAGGGGCCGACGGGTTCGTTGCCGGTCGCGATCCGCTGGTCGAAGGATCAGCAGACGATCTACGTGGTCGATGCCAAGGGCGGCACCGATGCGCGCGGCACCTTGTTGCAGGTCGATCCGGCGACCGGCGCGCGCCGCACGGTCAGCGACTTCGGCTTGAGCGGCTACGGGCCGCTGGGGCAGTCGCCGCGCGCGATCGACGTGAACTGATCCGCTGCAAGCGCGGCGGCATCGCCGCATGTACAAACGGGAGCCCCGCATGCGGGGCTCCCGTCGTTCGAACGAAGCTCATCGCCGCAGCGCCGGGCCTGCGCCCGGCGCTGCGGACGCCATCACCAGGGAATCTGGCGCTGATCGACCAGACGCGGGCTGACTTCCTTGACCCCGGCGCGGCCGAGGATGCGCTGACGCGCCTGCATCGCCTCGCCGACCGAGGCGTAACCGATCGTGGCCTTGCCGCCCGCCGCCGAGGAATACAGCAGCTTGCCGCCGGTCTCCGCGACCAGCGTCTGCACCACGCTCGGCTCGGCGAAGTAGACGTTGAGCTCGGGCGCGACGATCACCGTGTTGCCGTCTTCGGACACCGCCGCGGCGAGGTTCTCGCCGCCGCTCACCGGCGCGGCCAGCGAGCGCTGGCTGCGCGCGCCGGCCGGCGCGGCCGCCGGCACTTCCACCGCGTAGTCGCCGACGACTACATCGCGCCCGACTTCGGCGCTGGCCTCGACCTGCTTGACCACGGCCGACGGCGCCAGGCGGAACTCGGTCTGGCCGATGGTGAAGCGCTCGCCGGTCGCGGCGAGATCGAGCTGGGCCTTGTTGGTGTAGACCTGGGCCAGCGCCGCCGGCGCCATCGCCGCCGCCAACACGCCCGCGTACAACGAAAGGGTTTGGATTTTCATGCTCAGTGCCCCAGGACGCGGATCTTGAACGAAGAGAGGTTGCCCTTGGCGGCGGTGCCCGCAGCCAGGCTGGTGTCGGCGACTTCGACGGTCCAGTCGCCGCTGGCGGATTCGTCCAGGTAGGCGTTGACCGCGGCCAGATCGAAGGTCATCGTCGCGCCGACCGGCACCGAACCGGCCGGCACCACGATCGCGCGGGTGCCGCTCGGCGAGACCAGGGTCACCACCAGCGGCGTGGACTTCAGCGGCGTGGTGTTGCCCACCGGATAGTTCGACGCCAGGCCGATCTGCACCGCCTCCACGCGGCGGGCGCCGTTGCCGATGCGCACCGTCGCGCGCGCCGGCGCCGCGGCGTTGCCGATCGCCTGCGGCGTTTCCAGCTGCACCCGCTGCCAGCCGCTGTCGACCAGCGCGCCCAGCGACTTGAAGCCGATCGCGCGGTTCACCGCCAAGGTCGCATCGACCAAACCGTAGCCGTACCAGTTGCTGAAGGCGCGGCCGGCGGCGTTGGTGGTCCAGCCCGCCGCCAGCACCGTGCCGTCGGCGTTGGTCACCGCCGCCTGCGTCGGATCGACCTGACGCGCGGTGGTGGCCAGGATGTACTTGACGTCGCGGAAGCTCAGCTTCGGATTGACCTGCAGCATCAGCGCGACCACGCCCGACACGGTCGGCGACGCCGCCGAGGTGCCGTTCATGGTGGCGGCGTAGTTGCAGGTGCTGTCGATGGTGGACTGGTTCGATTCCAGGCGGTTGAGGTCGAAGTCCGACCAGAACTGCACCGGCTGCACGCGGTTGGTGTTGTAGCCGCGCACGCAGCCCGACAGGTCGGTGGTCATGATCGCCGGATCGAAGCGCACCGCCGGCTGCGTCGCCAGCTGCGCCGGCGTAGCCTGGGTCGACAGAGTCGCGCGTTCCCAGCCGTATTCGCCGCCCAGGCCCGACACCCACAGCGACGCGCCGGGCGTGGAGTAGCTGGAGCGCTTGCCGGCGGCGTTGACCGCGGCGACGGTGACGATGTTGAAGAAGTTCGATTCGCGCACGAACACCGACTGGCTACAGCCGACCTGCGCGCTGGAAGCCGGGCAGTAGCTGGCGACGCTGTTGAAGCCGTTGCCGGCGGCCTTGACGTAGACCGTGCCCAAGCCGCCGCGGGTGGCCGACATCGGGTTTTCCCAGGCCGCTACTTCGTTTTCCGAGACCGTGGTCAGGAACAACGGCGTGGTGTCGCCCCAGCTGTTGTTGGACACGGCCACGTCCTTGGACTCGGGGCCGTTCCACCACGCGTACTGGACCTGGGCGAAGCTGCCGCCGGCGTCGAGGAAGTTGAAGCTCTTCAGCCGCGCGTTCGGCGCCACGCCGCGCACGCCGATGCCGTTCCAGCCGACCGCGCCGATGATGCCGGTGACCGCGGTGCCGTGGGCGTTGCCGCCCTGCGCGGCGCTCGGGGTCGGGTCGTGGCTGTTGTTGTTGAAGTTCCACGAACCGTTGGGCACGACGTTCGCGGCCAGATCCGGGTGAGCGATCTCAGCGCCCTGGTCGAGCACGCCGACGACCACGCCGGTGCCGCGGATGTTGTAGTCGTGCAGGTCGTCGATGCCCAGATCGACGCCGGAGGTCGGCCGGGTATCGCCGATCACCGCCTGGCCGTAGTTCATCAGATGCCACTGATAGCGATACAGCGGATCGGTCTGCGCCTGTGCGGCGCCGGCCGACAACGCGGCCAGGGTCGCTATGCTGAGGATCGTCCTTTTTGCGAAAAGCTGTCGCATACCGCCAACTCCTTGGGTTTGGTCGGACTCGCGTCCGTGGGACAAGCCGCTGCGCCGCGTCCGCGGCGCGCTGCAACTCGATCGGTTGGGTGCGTCGGTTTTGGGTGGCTCGGGTTCGCCGAACTCAGTTCGGCGCGTCCTCGCCCTCGATGATTTCCGGCGCGACTTCCTTGATCCCGGCGATGGCCTGGATCGTGGGCATCGCCCGGATCGCCGCGTCGACCGAATCGAATTCGATCCGGCCGTTGCCGCCGGCGACGGAGGAGTACGTCAGCTTGCCGCCGCTGGCGCGCACCGCGGCCTGCAGCGCGGCCGGATCGCGGTGGTAGACGTTGAGGGTGGAGGTCACCACCACCGCCTTGCCGTCGTCGCCGACGGCCGCGGCCAGGCGCGGCTTGGCGGTGACGGCGCGGGCGCTGCGCGCGCCGGCCGCCTGCACGCGCACGGCGTACTCGCCCACGCGCACGGACTGGCCGTCGGCGGTTTTCGCCGCCGCGCTGACCACGCCCTGCGGCGCGAGGCGGAACTGGGTGTAGCCGATGCGGAACGCATCGCCGGTGGCGGCCTGGCGCAACGCGTCGCGCGCGCTGTCGGCCGACTGCGCGTGGACCGAGGCCGCGGCCAACAGCAACGGGCAAATCAAGATCGCGGTTTTCATGCTCAATGCCCCAGAACGCGGATTTTGAAAGAGGCCAGGCCGCCCTTGGAGGCGCTGCCGTCGGCCAGCGGCACGTCGGCCACTTCCAGGGTCCAGGTGCCCTGCCCCGGTTCGTCGAGGAAGGCGTTGCTGGCGAAGAAGTCGGCCTTGAACGCGCTGGTGTTCAGGCGCGTCATCGCCGGGAACACGGTGCTGCGCGTGCCGCTGGGCGAGACCAGGGTCACCTGCACCGGGAACGGCACGGTGCTGCTGGTGTGGGCGTAGTTGCTCGCCCAGCCCAGTTGCACGATCTCGATCTTGCGGATGTCGTTGCCGATGGCGATGCGCAGCTTGGCCGGCGCGCCGGCGCCGCCGATGGCGACCGCGTCGGTGGGCGCGATGCGTTGCCAGCCGCTGTCGATCAAGCGCGGCAGCGGCTTGAACGTGCCGGCCACCTCGACCGCGAGCGACGCATCGACCAGGCCGTAGCCGAACCAGTTGCTGAAGGAGCGCCCGGCCGCGTTGCGGGTCCAGCCCGGAACCAGCACCGTGCCGTTGGCGTGCACCGCCGCCGGCTGGCCCGGATCGAGCTGGCGCGCGGTGGTGGCCAGGATGTAGCGCACATCGCGGAAGCTCAGCTTCGGATTGGCCTGCAGCATCAGCGCGGCGACGCCGGACACGGTCGGCGCGGCCGCGGAGGTGCCGTTCATCGTGCCGACGTAGTTGCAGGTGTTGTCGATGGTCGAAGCGTCGGTGGACAGCGCGTTGCGCACGTTGCCGTTGGCGTTGCTGCCGCGCACGCAGCCGGCCAGGTCGGTGGTGACGATGGCGGGCTTGTACGACACCGCGGCATAGCCGGGCGAATAAGCGACCTGACGCCCGTACTCGCCGCCCAGGCCCGACACCCACAGCGACGAACCGGCCGAGGAATAGCTCGAACGCTTGCCCTCGGCGTTGACCGCGGCGATGGTCATCACGTTGAACATGTTGTTGCGGCGGTCCAGGCCGGTCTGCTTGCAGCCGACGTTGGCGTCGACCACCGCCTTCGGGCAATCGGAGATGAAGTCGTTGCCGGCGGATTTCACATAGATCGCGCCCAGGCCGTTGCGCGTGGCCGACATCGGCCCCTCATAGGCCTGCACTTCGTTTTCCGAGAACGCCGGAATGGTGGTGGCGGTGGAACCGAAGCTGTTGTTGACCACGGCCACGTCGCGCGCCTCGGCGCCGTCCCACCATGCGTACTGCAACTGCGCGGTGGTGCTGGCGGCGTCGAGGTAGTTGAAGCTCTTCAACCGCGCCGACGGCGCCACGCCGCGCACGCCGATGCCGTTCCAGCCCACCGCCGCCATGATCCCGGCGACCATGGTGCCGTGCGAGGAGCCGCCGCTGACCGGAGTGGGATCGTGCGAGTTGTCGTTGAAGTTCCACGAACCGTCCGGCACCACATTCGCGGCCAGGTCCGGATGGGCGATTTCCACGCCCTGGTCGACCACCGACACCACCACGCCGCGGCCGCGGATGTTGTAGTCGTGCAGGTCGTCGATGCCCATATCGATGCCGAAGGTGGGGCGCGTGTCGGCCAGCACCGCCTGGCCGTAGTTCATCAGATGCCACTGATAGCGATACAGCGGGTCGTTCTGCGCGTGGGCGGCGGACGCGCCCAACAGCGCCGCCGCGAGCGCGCTCGTTCTCAAGATCGTTTGCCGCATGACTGCCACTCCACCGGAATAAGGAAAGGCCGCGCGGCGCCTGCCGGCGCCGCGGGTCGTAGCGCTGCGCGAATGCCGCCGCGGCGCGCCCGCGCGGTTGCGCGGACGCGGCGCGGGGCGCTTACAGCACCATGTTTTCCAACTGCTCGATCTTCGGGCTGGCCTCCTTGATGCCGGCCTGGCCCTGCAACTTGGCCACCGCGTCCAGCGCTTGCTGCACCGAATCGAACTCGATCGTGCCCTTGCCGCCGATCGCCGAGGCGTAGGTCAGCCGGCCGCCGGTGCGGCGCACCGCTTCGTCGAGCACGCTGGCTTGATCGAAGTAGACGTTGACCGAGGAGGTCACCACCACCGGCTCGCCGGTCTGCGACACCGCCGCGGCCAGCTTCGGCGACGGCGCCGCGGCGAGGCCGCGCTTGGCCGCAGCCGGCGCGGCGCCGAGCGCGAGCGCGTACTTGCCCGCGACCACGGCCTGGCCCGGATCGGCCGAGGCGTCGGCGGCGGTCACCGTCGCCGACGGCGCCAGCCGGAACTGGGTATCGCCGATCTTGAAGCTGGCGCCGGTAGCGGCCTGGCGCAGCGATTCGGGCGCGCCGGTTTGGGCCTGCGCGCCGCTCGCCAACACCATGCCGAGCAGGGAAACGCACAACACAGGAAGGGTCTTCATAGTCAGTGCCCCAGCACGCGGATCTTGAATCCAGTGAGATTGCCCTTCGACGCCGCGCCCGCGGCCAGCGGCACGTCGGCGACTTCCAGGGTCCACAGGCCATCGCCGTTTTCGTCCAGGAACGCGTTGCTGGCGATGAAGGGGATGGTGAAGGCGGTGGTCGAGCCGACGCCGGTCATCGCCGGCACCACATAGCTCTTGGTGCCGCTGGGCGAGGTCAGGGTGACCAGCAGCGGCGAAGGTGCGGTGGAGAAGAAGCCGGCGGTGATCGGATAGGTCGTCTCCAAACCCAACTGCACTCCTTCGACCTTGCCGATGCGGCGGTCGATGCGCACCTGCAGCTTGGCCGGCGCGCCCGCGCCGCCGATCGCCACTGGCGCGGCCACTTCGGCGCGGCTCCAGCCGCTGTCGATCAGCGCCGGCAGCGGCTTGAACGCCATCGCCCGCTGCACCGCGGCGGTGGCGTCGACCAGGCCGTAGCCGTACCAGTTGCTGAAGCGATGGCCGGCGGCGTTGGCGCTCCAGCCCGGCGCGATCACCGTGCCGTTGGCGTGCTTGACCGTCGGCTGGTTCGGATCGATCTGGCGTGCGGTCGCGGCCAGGATGTAGCGCACGTCGCGATAGCCCAGCTTCGGATTGGCCTGCAGCACCAGCGCGCTGACGCCGGCCACGGTCGGCGTCGCCGCCGAGGTGCCGTTCATGCGGCCGGTGTAGTTGCACGTGCTGTCGATGGTCGACTGGCTGGAATCGAGCGCGTTGAGGCGCGCGCCGGCGGCGTCGCTGTTGTAGCCGTTGACGCAGCCGCTGACGTCGGTGGTGACGATGGCCGGGTCGAAGTTGAGCGGATTGGTCTGGGTCGAGTACGGCTTCTGATGGCCGTATTCGCCGCCCAGACCCGACACCCACAGCGCCGAGCCGGGGCTGGAGTAGTTCGAACGCACGCCGGCGGCGTTGACCGCGGCGATGGTCATCACGCTGAACAAGTTGTTGCGCGGATCGAAGCCGGCCTGGGTGCAGCCGACGTTGGCCGCGCGGGTTTCCGCGGTGCAGGCGTTGAACAGGCCGAAGAACACCGGATGCTGATTGTAGTGGTTGCCCGCGGCCTTGACGTAGATCGCGCCGAGGCCGTTGCGGGTGGCCGCCATCGGCTTTTCGAACGCGCCGACCTCGTTCTCGGAGAACGCCGGCGGCAGCAGCGGCGCGGCGCCCCAGCTGTTGTTGGAGACTGCGACGTCCTTGGATTCGGCGCCGTCCCACCACGAATAGACGATGTTGTCGTTCTGGTTGCCGCCGGCGCGCGGCGACAGGAAGTTGAAGCCCTTGAGCTTGGCCGCCGGCGCCACGCCGCGCACGCCGATGCCGTTCCAGCCGACCGCGGCGATGATGCCGCCGACCGCGGTGCCGTGGCCTTCGCCGGCCTGGGTCGGGCTGGGGTCGTGGATCGGGCCGCCGGTGTTGAAGTTGCGCGAGCCGTCGGGCACGACGTTCGCGGCCAGATCGGGATGGGCGATCTGCAGGCCTTCGTCGACCACGCCGACCACGACGTCGCGGCCGCGGATGTTGTAGTCGTGCAGGTCGTCGATGCCTACATCGATGCCGAACGCGGGCTTGGTGTCGCCGAGCACGCTCTGGCCGTAGTTCATCAGATGCCACTGATAGCGATACAAGGGATCGCCCTGCTGCGCCTGCGCGGCGCCGGCCCAGGCCAGGGCCGCGATGGCCAGGCTCAGCGCCGTCCTTTTGCTCAGATGCTGTCGCATACCGCCAACTCCTTGAATTCTTCGGGCATGCCTTCCCCGTTGCGGCCGGAGCGTTCGCTCCGGCCGTCGCGGTAAGCCTGCGCGTGGGGGATGGGCCTTACTGGTAGATCATGGTGAAGGTGACGCTGCTGTTGGCCGCACCGGCCGTCGCCGCGCCGGTGGCCACGTACTGCGCGTAATAGCGCAGCGCCGCGCCGCCGCCTTCCACCGCGACCGACTGGGTGTTCTGCAGGCCCAGCGGATTGCCGAGCAGCACCTGCGAGTGGTCGGCATTGAGCAATTGCAGTTCGACGTTGCCGGCGATGCCGGTGCCGCCCTGCAAGGTCAGGTTGTTGCTGCTGGTGTTGATGGTCGGGCCCGGTTCGAAATAGGTCTGGACCTGGGCGGTGCTGGCGTCGCAATCGGCGACGCGGATGAAGAACGGCGTGCGTCCGGCGGTCTGGCCGGAAGCCGAAAGCGCCGACACCGCGACCGCGGGCAGCTTGACCCGGATGTCGGCCGGAGTCGGACCGTTGGTGAGTACACAGGTCGGCGCGATCACCGAACCTTCGATGCGGATGGTGCCGTCGGCGGCGAACGCGGACGCGGGCAGGGCGAGCGCAATGGCGAGTACGGCGATGGAAGCGGTCTTCATATCGTCCCTTGAATCTGAAAGTCGCATGGCAAGGCGGCCCGACCCCGGGTCCGGATGCGTCGTCGTCGAATCCGGGCCGGCCGATGTGGCAAGGAATCCTCGGTGCGGCGCGGGGATCGGAGGAACTCGACCCGGGCTTCGCGGATTCGCTCGCTACTCGATGTAACGCAGTGCCGTCGCATCACCCCCCCACACAAATTGTGCATTTGAGAGGTGGGTCGAATTCAGCGGAGCTTTGCGCTCGTCAGCAACGTCGATGCTGCGGCGTATCGACGCGGCGCATCACTCGTAGCTGAGCGTGAACGTCAGCGACGCCGATACCGTGCCCGGTTGCGCCGGCTGCGCATCGCTGCGGTAGTACGCGGCTTGCAAGGGAACGCGGAAACTGCCGCCGTCGCCGAGACCGGTGGCGCGCACTTCGTGGTTGACGCCGAACGCGACCGGGCGGCCGTCGCGGTCGCGGATCTGAACGGCCACACCGCGCGCGCTGGCGCTGGCATCGAGCGCGAGCGCCGAGGTCGCGGCATCGGCGCCGCCGAGCGGATCGAGCCGATAGCTGATCCGGGTCAGCCCCGCGGGGCAATCGTCCAGGCGCAGTTCGAAATCCTTGGCGCCGGCGCTGGCGCCGGGCTGGGCCAGCGCCTGCGGTGCGATCGGCGCCAACGCCACGCGCAAGCTCGGCGTGTTGCAGGTGGTCGCACGCACCGAGATCGCGCCGGTGAAGCTGACCCGCGCGGCGACCGCGTCGCCGCCGTTGGCGCTCGGGCCGCCGCGATAGACCAGCGTCGGCAGATCGGCGCCGCGGATCGCGCCGCCGCCGCCCGCGGCGTCGAGCTTGATCAGTTCCACGCGCAGGCTGCCGCGGCCGGAAGGCCCGGCCGCGACCGCAGCGTATTCAGCGGTGGGCAGCGCGCGGCCGTCGATCGACAGGCGCACGCCGATCGCCGCCACACTGGTGCGGTAGATGTCTTCGGACTGGCCGGGATGCGGCGTCTGCGCGTAGCGCCAGCCGCCGTCGCCGGCGGCATCGGCGCAACCCGGCGGCGGCGCCGGCAAGGGATAGTCGGCAGCGTACAACACGCTGCCGGCGGCGCGGTCGCGCGGCACCGCGATGGCCGCGTCGATGGCGATGGCGCGCTCGCTCGGCGCGGCGCACTGCGCATGCGCGGCGCCGGCGGCGAGCGCTGCGGCGCTGAACACGACGGCGGCGCAGGCGCGCGCGAGACAACGCTCGCCGCGTTCAGGGCGGATCATCGCGATGGCAGACGGCTTCGACGAGCGCATAAGCGTTCTCGCTCTGGCGGGAAGGCGGAGGAAGGACGTAGTCGATCGTGCAGCGGCGCCCGCCTTGCGCGCCCCAGCGTACGTGCAGGCGGCCGCGTTCGGCCAGCCCGGTGGCATAGATGCGGCTGGCCTGCGCCACCGCGCCGACGCTGCGGCCGCTTTCATCGAGCACGTCGGCGGCGAACGGCAGCGCTGCGCCGGCGTCGTCGCGCACGCTCAGGATCGCGCCGCGGCCGCCGCGGGTCGGGTATTCCATGCGCACCACCGCGCCGGCGAACGGCACCACGGTTTGCGCGGTGCCGGCGATGTCGACCTGGGCGCGCGCGCTGAGCGGATCGATCTCGACGGTGTTGCGCGCATACGGAATCAGATACGGCGCCAACGCGTAGCCGCGCCGGTCCACGCGCGCGCCGCCCTGGTTGAGCAGGCGCGCGCCGCCGGCGCCGTCGGCCGCGACCAGAGCCATGGTTTCGCCGTATTGCGGGCCCAGGGTCAGGCCGTGCGCGTGCAGCACGGCCACGCCGTCCACGCCCCAGCCGTATTGGCGATAGCCGCGGCCCCAGCCGTAGGACGCGTTGACCGTCGCGAACGGCGCGCGGTACAGCGCGTTGGCCGCGCCGGTGCGGTTGCCGCCGGCGCCGTCGGCGACGCTGACGCCGTAGCCGAGCACGTCCTCTTCGCCGAGGCTGCCGCTCACGCCGAGCCGAGTATCGCTGCCGCGCGCGCGGCGCTCCAGCGAAGCGGCGACGGTGGCCGCGCGTCCCAGCGGCAAGGTCAGACCGAGGAAGTACTGATCGTCGCTGCGCCCAGCCGCGTCGTCGACGCGCGCGGCGGTGAACACGATGCCGAGGTTGCGCCACTGCCCGCGCACGCCGGCCTGGTAGTTGCCGCTGCTGGAGCGGTCGCGATAGCCCAGGCGCGAGCCGCTCAGGTACAGCGAGGTGCGCGCGCTCAGCGGCCAGCTCAGCGACAGCTGCGCGCTGTCGCGCAGGCCGCGCGCGTCGGCGCCGGGCAGCGGCTGTTCGCGCCGGCGCAGCGCGGCGTACAGGTCCAGGTGCGCATCGCCGGTGTAGGCCGCCACGGTCGTCGTCGCCACCAGGCCGTTGTCGAAGCGGCGGTTGTAGCCGCTGCGCCAGCGCACTGCGGTGCCGACGCCTTCGGCGCGCACCGGATTGGCGTCGAGCGAGAACGCGCCCCAGTCGGTGTTCCAGGCCGCGCCGAGCACCGCCGAGCGATAGCCGTCGCTGAGCAGCGCGCCGGCATAGCCGGTGAAGGCGTTGGAGAACCCGTACTGCGCGCTGGCCTGGGCCACGCCGGGCCGCTGCGACAACGCGGTTTCCTCGACCCGGCCGAGCACGAATTCGTAGCCCAGGCTGCCGGCGCGGCGCAGCTGCGGATTGGAGGCGTTGGCGACGCGGAAGCTGGCGACGCGGCCGTCGGCTTCGATCACCGCCACGTCGAGGTCGCCGCCGTTGCTGGCCGCGTACAGGTCGTCGATCTCGAACGGCCCCGGCGCGACGTTGCTGCGATACAACAGGCTGCCGCGCTGGCGGATTTCCACCACCGCGTTGCTGTAGGCGGTGCCGCGCACCACCGGCGCGTAGCCGCGCAGCGAATCGGGCACCATGCGCTCGTCCTTGATCAGGCGCGCACCGCGGAAGCCGTACACGCCCAGGGTCGGATCGCCGGCGGTGGCGCGGCCCAGTTGCAGCCGCCCCGACCACGCAGGCAATGCGCGTTCCAGATACGCGGCCTGGGTGTCCCAGCGCGAGGGTTCGCCGTCGGCCCAGCTCAGCGCGCCGCGCTGGCGGTATTGCCAGGCGCCGAGGTTGGCGCCGAACTCCACGCCGAGGTAGCGGCTGCGGTAATCGCCGTCGTCGCCGCGCAGTTCGCTTTCGCTGTAGCTGTAGCCCAGCACCAGCGCGTTCTCGCCCCGCTGCCACAGCTCCGGCGCGACCGCGCCGCGCGCGCTGCGGCGCAGCGCCGCCTGCGGCACGCTGAGGTCGAGCGACAACTCGGCGAAGTCCACCTGCACCGCGGCCTGGGCGACGCGCGCGGCCAGATCGACGCACTCGGGTTCGTCCGCCGTCGCCGGCAGATCGACGCCGAGCCGGCGCAGCAGCGGCCCGCTCAGGCACGGGCGCGCGGGGGCTCCGGCTTGCTCGCTGCGGAACTCGATTTCCTCGCGCAGCGCGAACGCGCCGTTGACGCGCACGTCCAGGCGATAGCGCCCCGGCGCGACTTCGCCGGCGCGAGCGAAGCGCGACAGATCGGCCTGGCGCGCGCTGCCGGACAGATAGCGCAGGTCGAATTGCGGTTCGGCCGCTGCGGGCGATGCGGAGGCCGGCGAGGCAGCGGGCGGCGGCGCTGGCGGCGCCGGTTGTTGCGGTTGTTGCGGCGGCTGCGCCGACGATTGCAGCGGCGACGACGACTGCGGCCCTGCCGCCTGCACGGCGCCGGCGAAGGCGATGCCCAGGCACAAGCCGCCGCGCAGTGCGCGCGCGGCCGGCGCTTGCTTCGACGCGGCGGGCCGCGCGGCGCGCGGCGAACGGTGGCTGCGCGCCATCGCGCGTCTACTCCGCGGTCTGCCCTTGCAGCTCGGTGCGCCCGCCGTAGTCGTTGATGATCGAATAGGCGACCGCCGCGCCGGCGGCCGGCGCCGCCGACAACTCGGCCAGATCCAGGCGCAGGCTTGCGCCGGGCGCGAGCATGCCGGCGTTGTCGAAGCGGTATTCGCGGCCGCCCGCGCTGAGCGCGACGCGGCCGAAGGACACGTGGAACGCGCCGGGGTTGGCGCACTCCAGCGCCCAGCCGCCGGCATCGCTGCGCACCACTCGCCAGCGCAATCCGCGCGCGGCCGCCTCGGGATCGCCGGCCAGCCCCTGCGGACGCAGGAACACCTTGATGCGGGTGCGGAACGCGACCTGCAGATGATTCTGGTCGGCCTCGGCCGAATCCATGCTGGGCGGGATCTCCAGCACGTTGAGCCAATACACCGACTCGCGCCCGTCCGGCGCCTGCGCGCCCGCCGCGGTCGGGCCGTACACCAGGCGCAACGCCTGGCCCTTGCCCGGCTCGATCCGCACCACCGGCGGCGAGACCAGGAACGGCGCCTTGCTGGTGTCGGGCGATTGCTTCGGATCGCCGTCGTCGACCCACACCTGCACCAGCGCCGGCCGCGCGCCGACGTTGTTGAGCTTGACCGCGACCTCGCGCTGTTGCGCCGGATAGACCACACGCGTGCCGGCGATGGTGACCTCGGCCTGCGCCGGCGCGAACAGGCCGCAACTCACGACAGCCAACGCCAGCGCGGCCCAGCGTTTTTTCCGGCACAGCTTGGTCATACCTGATCGCACTCCTGGCTCGTGGACGGCGCGCATGCGCGGCGGTTCGATCGCGGCCGCAGCCGCTTCGATCGGCGCGGCGCGATGCGAGCGAACGGCGCAGCCGTGCGCGCATCGGCGGCCGAGCGCGCGGCCGGACCGGCCGACACCCGCTCCTAACCTAGAACGCGCGCCCAGTCCGCAACCCCTACCCCGCTCGCCCGGGCGATTGTGCACGCATCGGCCGGCGAGTCCATCCGCGCGGCCGCGCTTGGCGAGCGCCGCCCGCGTTCAGGCCGCCGACGTCAGGCCGTTTCGTCGCGGCGCTCGCCGGCCGGCACGGGGGCCGGCGCTGTATCCGCCGCGCTCACCCGTCCCACCCACAGCGCCGAACACAGCGCCAGGCCCGCGGCGATCCAGCCGACCGCACCGTAGCCGGCGATATGCCCGCTCGCATCGGCGCTCAGCATCAAGCCGCCCAGCCACGCACCGATGCCGGTGCCCAGCGACATCACCGCGCTGTTCGCGCTGAGATAGGCGCCGCGCTGCTCCGGCTGCGGCACCGTGGTCTGCAAGGCCTGCAGCGGCACCATGCGCCCGTTCATCGAGACCATGAACACGGGGAAGAACAGCAGCATCGCGATGAAGCCGACCGCCGGCAGATGGGTGACGAACAACACCGGCAGCAACGACACCAGCACCGCGATGCGATACACCCGCTGCTTGCCGTGGCGGTCGGCCAGCCGCCCGATCAGGCGCGAGGTGAAGAACGCGGCGACGCCGCCGGCCATGTACATCCACGACAACTGCGAGGGGTCGATGCCGTGGTTGGCCACCAGCATCGGCGAGATGAACGGAATCACCAGCATCTGCGAGGTGGTCAGCATCAAGGTCAGGGCGAAGGCGTTGAGGTGGCGCGGGTTGGCGAACAGCCGCAGCAGGTTCGGCAGCGCCTGGGCCAGGCTGTGCGGCTGTTGCGACAAATGCCGGTCCAGCGGCGGCACCGCCCGCGCGCCGCCGATCCAGATCAGCAACGACAGCGCCACCAGCAGCCAGAACGGCGCCGACCAATGGAAGTGCGCGCCGAGCAGCACGCCGACCGGCACGCCGATCACCGAGGCGACCGAGAACGAGGTCATCACCGTGCCGGTGGCGGCGCCGCGGCGTTGCGCGGGGATCACGTCGGCGATGATCGCCATGATGATCGAGCCGAGCACGCCGCCGCTGATGCCGGCGAACGCGCGCGAGGCCAGCAGCAGCGCATAGCTGTCGGCCAAGGCGCAGGCCAGGTTCGACAGCGCGAACAACGCGTACATCGCCAGCAGCAGCTTGCGCCGGTCGAAGCGGTCGATATAGGTGGCCGCGAGCAGGCCGGACAGGCCGCCGCACAGCGAATAAGCCGAAACGGCCGCGGCGAACTGCGCCGGCGAGATGTGCAGGGCGCGCATGATCTGCGGGCCCAGCGGCATCATCACCATGAAGTCCATGATCAAGGTGAACTGGGTCAGCATGAGCAGCCACAGCAGGCGCCGCTCGCGCAAGGGCGAGATCGAGTACATGGGAGTCCTTGCGGCCGTTGCGGCCGCGACGAGGGAGGGGGCGCGTCAGTCGTCCAGGGTTTCGTGCACGCCCTGCGCGCCGCGCTTCCAGTAGCCGGCCGCGTGCAGGCGCGCCTTGTCGATGCCGCGCTCGTTCAGCAGGTGCTGGCGCACCGCACGGATCGCGGCGGACTCGCCGGCGGCCCAGACGTAGCCCGGGCCGTCGCGGTCCTCCTGCGGCAGGCGCAGGTCGCGCAGCGCGCGCAGCAGCGGCGACTCGGCGTCCGCGTCGTTGCCGATGCGATAGCGCCAATGCGTTTCCAGCGCGGCCGCGCACTCGAACTCGAGCTGCGCGCTGGCGTCTTGCACTTCAAGCACCGCGATGGCGCGCACGCCCGCCGGCAGCTCCTGCAAGCGGCGCGCGATCGCCGGCAAGGCGGTGTCGTCGCCGATCAACAGATGCCAGGCGAAACCGGTCGGCACCACGCGCGACCCGCGCGGGCCACCGATGCCGAGGTAATGGCCGACCTGCGCCTGGCGCGCCCAGTCGCTGGCCGGGCCGGCCTGGTGCAGGGCGAATTCGAGCACGAGCTCGCGCGCGTCGCGGTCGAACCGGCGCGGGGTGAAATCGCGCACCACCGGGCGCGCGGCGCCGTCGGCGAACACCAGGCCGTCCGGGCCCAGCGTCGGCAAGGCCGGACGGTCCTGCCCGGGCGCGGGGAAAAACACTTTGACGTGGTCGTCGAACGAGGCCGATACGAAATCGGCCAGCGATTCGTCGGCGAGGGTGATGCGGCGCAGATGCGGCGTCGCCGATTCCACGGCGGTCACGCGCAACTGGCGCAGCTTCAGCGGATGGCGGACGCGCGCGACCGCCAGGTCGGTGGGGGCTTGCATGGGGGAAGTCCTGTGGTTCGCGCGAGGGCGCTCGCGCGGGGCGTGGGTGCGCTGCGGCGGGTGCGGCCGCGCGTCTGGGCCGTCTTCGCCGCGCTGCATCGCGGCGACAGTCGCCGCGACGGTTGCAGCGATCGCGGCCGCGGCGATCAGGCGCCGTCCTCGATCTCGCGGGTGGCGCGCTGCAGGATCGCGGCGATCCGGCGCTGCTCGTCGGCCGGCACGTCGTCGCGGCGGAACAGCGCGGTCTTGAGCGCGCGCCGCGCCTGGATCAGCTCCGGCACCCAGCCGCCTTCGCTCGGATCGGCCGGATCTTCGCCGGCCAACGCGCGCCGCACCGAATCCATCTTGCGCGCGATGTGGTTGAGCTTGGCCAACATCGTATCGACGCGCTCGCGATGGGCGAGCAGATGCGCGCGGCCCGGCTCGTCCAGCGCGTAGCGCTTGCGGTTGCCTTCCAGCTCGACGGTCACGTAGCCCAGTTCTTCCAGGTAGGTCAGCGCCGGATAGACCATGCCCGGGCTCGGGCTGTAGAAACCGTTCGAGCGCGTTTCCAGCGCCTTGATCAATTCGTAGCCATGGCTGGGCTTGTCTTCCAGCAGGGCCAGCAGCAGCAGCTGCAGATCGTCGGAAGAGAACTTGCGGCCGCGCGAGAAGCCTTCGCCGTCGTCGAAACCGCCGGGGAAGCCGGGACCGCCCGGGCCGCCGGGAAAACCGCCGCGGCGTCCGCCGCGGCCGCCGCCGCGCGGGTGGTGGCCGCCGAAGTGGGCGAAGGGGTGGCCGGCCAAGCGTTCGAAGCGCGAAGCCTCGTCGCGGTCGCAGTCGCGGTGGGGGCCGAACACGAAGAAACGGCGCATGGGGAGCATCCTTCTATGTCGTAAGATGTGTTTTACGATATATATCTTAAGATATGAAATCAACACTCCCGGGCGACCGCTCGTCGGACGGAGCGGACCGCGCCCACGGCCTCGCCGGCCTGCCCTTCAGGGCAAGCCCGGCGACGAATCGCTCGCAATCTGGGGTTATCGGGCCGCCCGGCGGCCCCTGCGGACGCGGCGCGCCCGCCGGCCTTATCGGCCGCTTGGCGCGGGCGGAGCCAGCAGCAGCCAGCCGTCGCCGAAGTCGATCGACGCCTTCTGCGCGATCCAGAACGTGGCGCCCAGCGCGCCCTGGATCGGCCCGCCGCCCTTGGCCGACGCCGCCGACAGATACGCCCCGGTGTCCCAAGCCGGCGGCTGGATGCGGCCGTAGTCGACGCCGCCGATACGCACGCCGACCGGCTTGAGCGGCTTGTGCACCGGCACGCTGGCGCCGCCGGGGCCGCCGGCGGTGCCGGTGCGGCCGCCGAACCTCAGCTTCGCCGCGCGCGCGGACGGCAGATCCAGATAGCCCTTGGACACGGTGTTGACGATCAACCGCGCCGGATGGCCGTCCAGGCTCGCATCGATCAGGTAGCACGCTTCCTTCTCGTCCCAGACCATGCGCAGCGCGGCGTAGCCGGCCGCGACCAGGCGCGCGCGCTCGGCGGCACTGTCGCCGGCCACGTCGGGAAAACCGATGCGCTTGCCGTCGAAGTCGACGATCGCGCGGGTCTTGCGCAGCCAGCCGACCCCGAGCATCCCCGCTTCGCCGGCGCCGGGCAGTTCGACCTTCGCGCCGGGCAACGCATGCACGAACGCGGGAACCTCAGTGACGACGCTCGGCCCGACGCTCAAGCGGCGCAAGCTCGTGCGCGAGGCGCCGGCGGCGGCGAGGTGGCCGCTGCGGTCGATGCCGTAGCGCCCCGACGAGGTGCGCTCGCGATAGCCCAAGGCATCGGCCGCTTCCGGCGTGATCTCGATCGTGCCCGACGCGCCGGAATGCACTTGCAACGCGATCGGGATCGTATCGATGCGCGCCTCCACAACGGGACGGTCGCCGAAATGTTCCACCATCGTGAACGGCGCGTACTGCATGCGCGCCTGCGCGGGCGCGGCAACGGCCGCGGCGATCGCGACGGACAACACCCACCACTGCGGCTTCATCACGGCGAACTCCGACAGGAACGGCTGCGCGCAGCTTAGCGCTCGCGAACCGGGCCGCACCGTGCCGAAAGAGAGGGTGCCGGCGCGCATCGCCCGACGCGCCGACGGCCGCGCACGCTCACCGAGCCTCATGCTGTGACGCGCGCCGCCGGAGCCGCGCGCGCCGCTGCGTACCCTGGCCGAAACGCCTCGCCGATGGCGGCGAGCGCTTGCATCCGAACCGGAGTCCGCCATGCGCGCAATGCTCGCCGCCGTACCGTTTGCGCTGTCGCTATGCGCTGCGCCCGTCCTCGCCGCGCCCACCGCGCTGGGCGCGCTCGGCGGCGGCACCTGCCGCGCGATCGACGTCAACGACGGCGGCGCGGCGATCGGCAGTTGCCGCACCGGCAGCGGCGACTTCGTGCCGGTGTATTGGCCCGCCGCCGGCAGCGGCGCGCTGGTGCTGTCGGCGTTGCAGGGCGACGGCGCGTGCAGCGCGGTCGGCATCGCCGCGGACGGCGCGATCGGCGGCAATTGCGATTGGGGCGACGGCGGCGAACAAGCGCCGGTGCGCTGGCCGACGCCGTCGCTGCCGTCGCTGCGGCCGGACATCCTCAACGCGCGCACCGGCGACGATCGCGCCGAAGCCTGGGTCGTCAACGCCGCCGGCGCCGTCGCCGGCATCAGCACCACGCCAGGCGGCAAGGACCAACCGGTGGTGTGGAAGAGCGGACAGCGCGCCGCTACCGCGCTGCCGGTGCCCGGCCTGCTGCCGCCGCTGCTGTCGCCGGCGACCGACTGCAGCGTCGTCGCCCTGGGCCCCGCACCGACGCCGGTCGCGGTGGGCCAGTGCGAACTGCGCCGCGGCGGCATCGCGGCGGTGCAATGGACGCCGAACGCGCTCGGCGGCTACAGCGTGAGCGTGCTGCCGGGCCTGGTCGCCGGCGCCGATTGCACGGCCGTCGCGGTCAACGCCGCCGGCCAGATCGCCGGCACCTGCGAGGACGCGGCCGGCGATCTCGCCGCGGTGCGCTGGAACGGCGCACAGGCCGCGCCAGCGGTGCTGCACGGTCTGCCGCGCGAGGCGGCGATGGGGCAGCAATTGTCCGCGGTCGGCCTCAACCAGGCCGGCATCGTCGCCGGCCATTACATCGACAGCAATGGGCGTTCGCGCAGCTTCTTCTGGGCGCCGACCCAGGACCCGGCCAGCGAAGATGCGCTCGACCTGGGCACGCTCGGCGGCGCCACCGTGTACGCGCGTCAGATCGCCGACGACGGCCGCGTCGTCGGCTCGGCCGAAAACGCGCAAGGCGCGGAAGTCGGTTTCGCCTGGGGCCCGGCGGCGGCCATCGCCGAGCTCGGCACGCTCGGCGGCCGCACCAACGCGCCCGCGGCGATCAGCCGCAACGGCCTGTGGATCGTCGGCACCAGCGCGAACGAGGCGGGACAGCGGCAGGCGTATCGGATCGGGCCAGGGCAGCGGGCAGCGGCGGCCGCGCGCGCGCAACCGGGTGCGGCGTTCGCCACCGGTCGCTATCGCGCGGCCGCGCTGCTGGAACCCGCGACCGCGTCCTCGTGCCAAGACCTGGGCACGGACTGCCCGCAACAGGCGCACCTGTGCAACAACGCCGTCTACTACGCCGTAATGACGGCCCAGTGCCCAAGGACTTGCGGTCGCTGCCCGCAATACCCGCCCGGCGGCGCCGCGTCGCTGCCGTCCGGCGCGCCGCTTTCGTGCGAAGACAAAGCCCCGAGTTGCCGCGGCCGCGAAACCCTGTGCAGCAACAGCAACTACTACACCCTGATGCGCGATCAGTGCGCGCGGACCTGCGGTCTTTGTGCGCCGCCCAGCGGCGCACACTGGACTCGTTAGGCGCGGCGGCTGCGTCGGATGCAAACGGCGCGATCGGCGCGATCGGCGCGAGCCAAGCCGGCCTCATCATCCGACTGCGCACGCACGCCGATCACTCCACCACCGACGGGTCGGCGACTTCGATCGCCAGCGGCGCATCGGCCGGCGCGCCCGGCGCCCGCCACACCCGCACCGCCGCGCCGATGCCGGGCACCTGCGCCTGCAGCAGCGACTGGCGCGCATTCGCCGGCTGCCACAGAGCGCTCAAGGTGTCGCCTTCGCTCGACTGCACCGTCAGCACGAACGAGGACACCGAACCGTCCTCGGCCAGCACCCAATCGCGGCCGACGATGCGGCCGGTCGCGGCGACCGCGGCCGGCGCGAGTTCGCGCCAGCGCGCCTGCAGGCCGCGTTCGAACTGCGCCTGCCGGATCGACGCGGCGCGCAGCGCCCACAGCGCCGCCGCCAGGCCGGCGAGCATCAGCGTGAACAGCAGATCGAACCACCAGCCGGGCGTGGCGTGCGTCCACAAGATGAAGATGCCCCAGGCCGCGACGACCGACGCGAATGTGTTGGCGACGGCGAACCACGTCCGCCCGGCCGCGCCCAGCCGGCTCGGCAAGGCCAGCGCCTCGGGCGGCCGCGCCACCGCAGGCGGATCCAGCCGCGCCACCAGGTGGACGACGCGGCCATCGGCGTAATCGAGCGCGGAAGATTTCGACATGGCCGCATGGTAGCGGGCCGATATGACGCCGCGCAGGCACGCCGCCCGCGCCGGGCCGCACGGCGGCATGTCGATTTCGCCGCCGGCCGTTCGTCGAACCAGGAAAGGCGGATCATCGACGCCAGGCGCTCGCCGCCTCGGTCGGCCCGCCGCCCGCATCCCAGAACCGCGCCGCGCGCGAGCGCGGCCATCCATCGACCGGAGCCGACGCCATGACCCCGACCATCACCGCCTTCGAACGCTCGCCCGACCGCGGCGCCGGGCTGGCGCGCGACATGCGCGTGCGCTGGACGCTGGAAGAACTCGGCCAGCCCTACCAGGTGCGCCTGCTGTCGTTCGCCGAGATGAAGCAGCCCGCGCACCTGGCGCTGCATCCGTTCGGGCAGATTCCCACTTACCAGGAAGACGGCCTGGCGCTGTTCGAATCCGGCGCGATCATCCTGCACCTGGCCGAACGCCACGCCGGCCTGTTGCCGGCCGACAGCGGCGCACGCAGCCGCGCCATCGCCTGGATGTTCGCCGCGCTCAGCACGGTCGAGCCGCCCATCGTCGAACGCTCGATGGCCTGGCTGTTCGAGCGCGAGCAGAGCTGGTACGCGCAACGCCTGACGATGCTGGACGAACGCGTGCGCCGGCGGCTGGGCGAACTGTCGCGCCATCTCGGCGACGCCGACTGGCTCGACGGCGATTTCAGCGCCGGCGATCTGTTGATGACCACGGTGCTGCTGCGGCTGCAGAGCGCCGGCATCGTCGACGAGTTCGCCAACCTCGCCGCGTATATCGCCCGCGCCACGGCGCGGCCGGCCTATCAACGCGCGTTCGCGGCGCAGCGCGAGGTGTTTTTGCAGGCGCAGGCGGCTGCGGAATCGGCGCCTTAGCTCTTCGAGCCGAGCCGCAGCGCGATGCGGCGCATTGCGCGCCGCCGCCGGCAACACCGAGCGAACCGGGCCCCGGGACGATCCCGGGGCCCGGCGCTTGGATCGTCGCGACCGGACGCGAAGTCCGCCACATCGCCTCAGCGATCGCGCGACCCCGGCCTCACGGGCAAATCGGATTGCAGGCCGGCTCGACTTCCGCGTAATAGCTCTCCACCCGCGGCGTGAACGTCACCGGATAGTTCGGCGACGCCGCGTCGTAGTTGCTGACGCCGTACCAGACCTTGCGCGCGTTGAGCGGGTTCTTGAGCCGCACGCTGTTGGCGCTGGCGGTGGCCAACACCGCGCCGGTGCTCACGCTGGTGAGCGTCGCGCTGACCAGGCACAGCGGCCGCAGGCCGGGGCCGCAGCTGGTGGTCACCGAGATGCGCACCGTGCCGCTGGCCAGCAGCGCCTTGTCGATGTTCTTGCACGCCACCATGCCCGTGGTCGGGCCCGAGGGATCGCCCCAGCTGTAGGCGAAGATGCCGAACTGGCGGTTGCCCGAGTTCGCGCCGACGCAGGTCGGGTGATACGGCGGCTGGGCCGAGCCCAGCACGATGCCGATGCCGCCGCCGGTCGCGTTGGCGGTGAACTGGCCGGAAGACGTGAAGGCCTGGTCGCCGGACAGGTTGCTGACGAAGACGCTCTCCACGCCGGCCTGCAACAGGCTCGACGCGGCGACGTCGACTTCCACCGTCTGCTCTTCATAGGTCGCGCGCGCCGGCTTGATCCACGACCGCTCGGCCAGCTGCGATGCGCCGCACACCGGCGTGCAGAACGCCGGATTCAGGCTGAAGGCGGGCGTCGCCGCCGCCGCGCTCGCCCCGGAAAGCTGGATACATCCGATCGCGGCCAACAAAACCATACGGGTTGCCGAAAACCATTTCATGGGGCTTGCTCCTGTGTGGACATCCTGCAATGGACGGCGCGCGGCTGCGCTCGCGGTGCTCGACCGCGGTGCGGGCGGCGCGCCGAAGGCCCCGCCGTCTATGCGGCGGGCCTGCCAGTACTCGCAGGACGCGGCAAGTTCGGATCATCGCGGCGCGGGTTTCGGCGCAAACCCGGTGCGCGCGCACAAAGCGCGCCGGGCCGCGCGCCCCGGCCTTCGCCATTCCCCTGGCGGCGCCGACCCACCACAATGCCGCGCGACACTCCCTCAACAGCGCCGAGGCCGACCCCAGCGTGAGCGACCAGCGATCCAGCGTTTCGCGACGGCTGCGGCGACGGCTGGACCAAGGCTATCGTGCGTTCTTCGTCAAGAAAGGGCGCAATCCGGTGGCCTGGATCGGCCTTCCACTGGCGCTGCTGCTGGTCGCGGCGGCGATGGCCAGCGCGGTGCTGGCGCGCGATCTGGACGGCGTGCAAGGCGGCGTCTGGGGCTACTCCGGCTTGGATGCGCGGATCAAGCTGGCGGCGCTGCAGGTGCCCACGCTGGTCTGGATCCTGCTCGCCTCAGCGGTGCCGGCGATCTCCCGCTCGATGGCGATCACCCTCGCCTGCTGGTTCGGCCTGCCGCTGGCGCTGTGGCTCGGCCACACCGGCATGAACCTGCTGCAGGCGATCAACGTGCGGATGGACGACAGCCCCGCGCGCACCCTGTGCCTGCCGGTCGAACACAGCCGCCGGCTCGGCTGCGCGAGCGTGAGCTCGAAGCGCGGCAACAGCCGCTACTGCGCGGACCTGACCACGGTCCAGGAATGGCCCGCGCCGGGCGCGACGGCGCAGTTGCAGCTCGTCACCGACGCGCCGCAGGTTTGCTTCTCGGCGCATGCGGGGTTCCTGGCCGCTCCGTGGATCGACCAGTTGCGTCCGCACGCCGCTGCGGCGCAATCGGCGCGGGCCGATTAAACGCGGGCGCCGGCGGCTTGCGGCGCCGCCACCCACCATCGGCCGCAACGAACCGCTAGAGCTCGCGCCGCAGCGCTTGCAGTTCGCTATCGGTGTGCGGGGTTTCCCAGGTCGACAGCCAGCAGAAGGACACCCCGGCCCGCTCGGCGGCTTGCTTGAAGGTCACCAGCTCGCTATCGATGGGAACGTAGTGCTGCGGAACGAAGTGCATGAGCCCGATCGGCCGCCGCAGCGAAAAGCCCGGGGCCAGTTCCTTGACGATCGAACGCAAGGTAGCGCGGATGCGCGAGAAATCCTTGAGCTCGCCGCGATGGTTGTCTAGCGCGAGGCAGTCGCGGCGGATGCTGCGTCCTTCGCCCGCGACCCGGGCGATGAAGTGGTCGGGGTGGACCTGGATGTAGATGAAACGACGACGGAAAAACGGCATTACGCCCTCTGAATACTCCATCGCACCGCGCCGTTGAACGGCATCGTGACGAATGAAATTTCGGCTGTCACTTGATGAGCAGATAGGCGCTCAGCAGCATGGAAATGGCAGAAAGGCCGAGCGCGGCGAACAGCATCGTTTTGTAGGCTGTCACTTGCTTCTTCGCATCCTGAGCCGCGACTTCTACGCCTTGCATGGCCTGCTGGAGCTTCTCGGCCAATACATGGATGGATTGCGCGTTCTGCGTCGCGGCAGTCTGCAGTTCCTCGATCTGCTTGCTGATGACCGGATCGCTCTTGGCGGCTTCCGGGGGCTTGGAGGTGAACGCGGGAATCGCCACGGTGGCGATCTGGGCCACATACGGTGCCACCGCTTTGATGATGGGAAGAACTTGCACTGCCATGACGCCCCCTGTTGATCGATCCGATGTCCGACGACCGTGCTTGCCGCACGGAATGTCTGTCCAGTGGTGAGATTAGCGTCCCGGGCAGACCAAGGCCAATACTCGAATCACCGGGCGATTGTGCTCACCATCTCGCTCAAACGCGCTACGCCGGCATACCCGGCCGTCTCCCTCAGCTGGCCGTGGCTTCCGGCGACGGGCCCGACCGGACCCCGATCCGGTCCGTTCACTTCAACGAACACATACTCGTTCTGCGCATCGCGCAACGTAAGCGTGCGTCCGGCCGCCGAACGCCCGGCCAAGAACGGAAACGGCGGGCTGGCGATCGCGCCGGCGAATTCCACCGCGCCGTCGGCACGCAGGCGCGAGGCGACCGGCATGTCCCAGGCGTCGAACGCGAAGCGCAGCGCGCCGTCGCTGCGCTGCACCCGCAGTTCGCCGAGCAGGTCGTTGCGATAGCGCGATGCCAGCGTCGCGGCTTGTTCCTTGTCGGCCGGAAACGTCCACTCGCGCCGCCGCGCCTGGCGCTGCTCGCGCTCGCCGGCCGCGGCGGCGGCGACCATGCTGTCGGCCTCGGGCTGCGCGTCGAACGCCAGCTCCATCAGCTTGCGCGGCAACGCATCCATCAGCACGTTGCCGGTGCTGGAATTGGTCAGGATCACCAGGCCCAGGTCGTGTTCGGGCCACCACACCATGTTGCTGCGCTGGCCGTACAGGCGGCCGCCGTGAAAGAGCATCGGCGTGCCGCTGGAAACATCGGTGTCCAGGCCCAATCCGTACCAGGCGTCGCGGCCGGTGGCGATCTGCGGTTTCCAGCGCTCGCGCAGCGCCGCCTCGGAAATCAAGCGCTGGCCGTCGTCGAGCTGGCCGCCGTTGAGTTCCAGCTTCACGTAGGCGAGCAGATCGTGGACGTTGCTCCACGCGCCGCCGGTCGGACGCACCGCGTGCATCTGCCGGTCGCGGCGCGGGTCGATCAGCTCCAGGCCGCCGTCGATTCCCACGCCGTGGGAGCGGGCGAAGTTGCCGCGCATGGCGCGGTCGAAATCGAAGGTGGTGCGGGTCATGCCCAGCGGCGCGAACACCCGTTCCGCCATCGCACGGTCGTAGGCCTGGCCCAGCTCCAGGTCCGGATAGGCGACATGCGCGCCGACATAGCCCGCGGCCGCGGCCGGCGGATTGGTGTACTGGTAACTGGCGCCGAACGCGCTGGTGGGGCGCATGCGCGCGAGGATGTCGAACACGATCGAAGCCGGCGCGTCCGGACGCGCGAATTCCCAATCCAGATTGCGGTACGGCAGCCCGGCGCAGGCGCAGGACAGATGCTTGATCTGCATCTGCGCCGTCGCTTGCGCATCGGCGAGCTTGAAGTCGGGCCACACCTCCACCACCGGCGTGTCCCAGCGCAAGCGCCCTTCGTCCACCAGCGTGGCCAGCATCAAGGTGGTCAGCGACTTGGTATTGGACGCGACCAGATACAGCGTGTCGGCATCCACCGGCTCCGGCTTGCCGGCTTCGCGCACGCCGAAGCCGCCGGCGTAGACCACCTTGCCGCCCTGCACGATGCCGAGCGACAGGCCGGGCACGCCGAGCAGGCGCTGCGAGCGGCGCACGAACGCCTTCAACTGCTCGATCCTGGCCGCGTCCAACCGCCGCGCCTTGCGCCCGGCGAAGCTTTCCCGCACATGGCCGGCCGGGACGAACTCGTCGCGAATCAGGTTCAAATCGGCCTGGCGTTTGCCAGCGACGGCGCTGGCCAGATCGTCGATGCGCACCACCCACTGCGCGCCGTTGCGCATCGCCCGCGCGCTGAGCTGGCGCGGTTCGCCGGCTGCGGCGCGGTACACGTAGCTGCGGCCGTCGACCCAACCGTTGCGGTTGGCCACCGGCAGGGTCATCGATAGCGCCGGCGCCGCGCGGCCGGCATAGCGCTGCCAGGCCTGGGCCACCGCGCCGGCCGCGTCGCCGGCATCGACCTCGACCAGGGCGATCCACGAACCGCCTTCGGGCGCCTGCAGCACCACCGCGCTGCCGCGGCGCGACTGGGTCCAGTCCTTCGGCCGTACGAAGCCGTGTCCGGACGGCGTCCGGCCCGCGACCTCCTTGGCCGGTTCCGCCGCGGTCGCCGTATCGGCGGCCGCCTGCGCCCAGGCGGAGACGCCGGGAACGCAGGCCAGCGCGACGCCGAACGCGCAGCGCTGGAACCAGGGGGCGAAGGGGAAACGCGCTGCGCGCTGGGGCGAGAATGGCGGCATCGAAGGCTCCGTGGGTTGGATCCGCCCACTGTGCGCAAACCGCTTCAGGATCAGCGTCTTGCCACGCGTTCGCGGAGTCCCGGAACCCGTTTCAGGAGTCCGCTGCGGTGCGCAGCTGGGCCTGCCGCCAGGCCGCGGGCGTGGTGCCTTCCAGCTTCTTGAAGCTGCTGTAGAAGCTCGACATCGACAGGAAGCCCGACGCCTCGGCCACCTGCTCCATCATCACCTGGCCTGGCGCGCGCAGCCGCTGCTTGGCGGCGTCGACCCGCAGTTGCATCAGGTAGGGCTTGAACGCGGTCTTGTGGTTGTCGTTCAACAACTGCGACAACCGCGCCGGCGGCATGTTGAGCCGGCGCGCGACTTTGCCCAGGCTCAGGCGCGCATCGGTGTACAGCGCCTCGGCCGCCATCAGCCGGTGCAGCGACTGCAATGCCGCTTGCGCTTCGTCGGGAGTGATCTTGCGGTCTTGGTAAGGCTCGGCCGCCGCCGCGGCGACGCCGGCCTTGCGCCGCGCCAGCGCCACGACCACGCTCAGGTACAGCACCAGCGAGAACGACAGCGCCCCGACGATGTACGAGGTGAACCCCGCGGTGAAATAGGCCAGCCAGACAACCGCGGTGCCGATCACGACCGCGGCAGCATGGCCGCGGGTCAACCCGTCGGCGGCGGGCGGCTGCGCGCGGCGGAACGCGCCCAGACCCACCGCGCCGGCCGCCAGCAGACAGGCCAGCCAGCTATAGGTCACCACCCGCCAGGCCGGCGCCGCGCTCCACCACTGCGGATAGCTCGCGTAGGGATAGGCCAAGCCGAACACCGTCGCCGCGGCCAGCAACGCCGCGGCGTAGATCCAGTCCTTGCGCGTGCGCTCGCCCGCGGGGTCGGCCCAGGCGCGCACGAAGCCCAGCAGGCAGGGGCCGATCAGGAAGCAAGCGGTCAGGCCCACCTGCAGGATCGACTTGGAGATCTGCGGGTAGAAATAAAACAGCACCGATTTCCCGGTGCGCAGGCTGACCACCAGCACCAGCGCCGCCAACCAGCGCTGCGCCGGCGTGCCCGGCCGCCGCAACAACAGCCAGGCGGCCAGAACCCAGCCGTTGAACGCGCCTATGCCAGCGAAGAAGAACAGCAGGTAGGGAGCGATCATGGTGGCGAGACGGGACACGGCGGAGAATCGTTGCGGCGCAGAATACCTCGGGTGCGGCGCGGCCGCGGGCCGCGCAGCGTCGGCGTTCGTCTACACCGAATCCGGCCGCGGCGCACGCGCCACCCGTGCGCGCCGTCGGCCCGGACGTGCGGATGCTTGAGGCCGTAAGCACAATCGCGTCGCGCCGGTGGTCACGCCGGCAGCGAACTGCTGCGATGGCTCCATGCCGCCGCTGTCCTCGACCACCTACATCCTCGCCAAGATCCGCCGCTCGCCGAGCACGGCGCTGGAACCGATCCCGCTCAACGAACTGGCGCTCGCCGCGCTGGGTTCGATTCCCCACATCGAGTCGCTGCAGACGCTGCAATGCGCGCACGGCGAATTGCTGGTGCACTTCCGCTGGTACGGCACCGGCGTCGTCGATATCCCCGCGGCCGTGCTCGACCGCTACGGGCTGGCGATCGAACTCGATTTCGTCGCTTCGCCGGGGCTGCGGCCGACGCCGGTCAGCGGCGAGACGGTCGCACCCGAGGCTGGGCACGCATCCGACGATGCGACGGCCGCCGCAAGTCCGCAGTAAGCACTCCAGCTCGATATTGCCGGTCCGTCCTTCGAAGAGGACAGTCGCTGGAAAATCGCGCGGGCGGTTTCCGTCGTACCGGCAAGGGCGCGCGGACGCGCCCTTGCCTCGGCCCTCCACCAGCGATGCCTTGTCGGCGAAGTTCGCCGGCGAGGGCTTCGATCACTGCTCCTTGAGGCAGATCGCGTAAACCGTGCCGCCGATGGTCGGCGAGCCCGAAGGAATGCCGGTGAAGCGCAGGGTCCAGCCGTGGGTGCCGTTCGGCGCCACCACCGGCGCGTTGGCGAAGATGAAGATGCTGTAGCCCGAATTGATCTGATAACCGCCGCCGCTCACCTTCTCGCCGGGATCGCACATCGCGCTGTACTGCTGCTGGCTGCCGCCGGGGTAGTTGAAGGCGACGGTGCGGATGGTCTGCACCAGCGTCGCGTTGGCCGCGGTGGAGCAGGCGAACAAGGCCAGGCCGAGCGTGGCGAGCGCGATCGCGGAGTTGGCTTTCGACATTGGAATTCTCCCGAGAGTTCGAACGGATGGGGCGGCTGCGCACTGTTGCGCGGATCGCCGGGGACGTGCTGCTGCCGGGCAATCCTAGTGGCGCTTAACAGCGTCGCCCGCACTTTCGGGGAGGCTAAGGAAGCAAATTGCGACTCGGCGCGCATGGGCGCCGCCCGTTCGTTCGAACACAGGCGCCTGCGAAAAGAAACGGCGCAGCGTGCTCGCGTTTCGCGGCGGCGGAATCGTCCGCCGCCGCGAGGTCCGACGCGATTCAGAGATTCGAGATCGGGCAATCCAGATGCACCGAGCACTGCACGTACTCGTAGTTGCACCGCTCGTAACCCAGAGGCGGTGCGAAGTTCAGGCAGTCGACGTAGGCGAGCCGGCAGTTCTCGCAACTGGGTTCGGTGGCGAACGCCGACAGCGATGCGGCGAAGCCGAAAGCGGCGACCGCGATCAGGCTCAAGCGGTTCGATCGATGTTGAATCTTCATGATGCCAAGCTCCTTTTGGATAGGCCGACCGCCGCCACGCTCTGGAAACTGCAGCGATGGCGACGGCAAGGGAACAGCGAAGACGGCGAGGCGACGCCGTCGAACTCCTGGCCTCCTTTTCGTGGCACCAGCCTTCCTGGCGACGACAGCCTGTCGCGCGCGACGACGCCCGGACAAGCTGCGCCGCAACACATCGCGGCGCGCGATGCGAAACCGCGGAGACGATCACGAAGGGCTCGTGTCCGCCGACCAAGTGCAGGCAGCGAAAGCGATCCGCCCGCTCATCGCGCAGGCCGCCACTGCAGCGATTACCGCAAGCGGCGCCCTCGCCTCATCCGCGCGGCGCCAGCACCGACTTGCCGAAAATCAACTGCTGCGCCATCGGCCGGCCGATGAAGCGTTCCGGAAAGATCGGCTGCGGCACGCTGGCCTGGTTCAAGCGCTCGATCTGCTGCGCGCTCAAGCGCACGCCGAGCGCGCCGAGGTTGTCTTCGGCCTGGCTCAGCGTGCGCGCGCCGATGATCGGCGAGACCACGGCCGGGTGCGCGAGCGTCCAGGCGATGGCGACCTGCGAACGCGACACGCCGAGTTCGTCGGCGACCGAACCCACGACATCGGCGATGTCGAGCGAGCGCTGGTTGAGATGGCCGATCGACGCGATCACGCCTTTGCGGTCGCTGGCGATATCGGCCGCGTTGTCGTCGGAAAGATCGGAGCGCCGGTACTTGCCGGTCAGGATGCCGCCGCCCAGCGGCGACCACGGCAGCACGCCCAGGCCCAGCGCCTGCGCCATCGGCAGCAGTTCGTGCTCGACGCTGCGTTCGACCAGGCTGTATTCGATCTGCAGCGCGATCAGCGGCGACCAGCCGCGCAGGTCGGCGAGCGTCTGCAGTTCGGCCACGCGCCAGGCCGGCGTGTTGCAGATGCCCAGGTAAGAGATCTTGCCGGCGCGGACCAGATCGTCGAGCGCGCGCATCACCTCGTCCGGGCGCGTGGTGAAGTCCCAGGCGTGCACGTACATCAGGTCGATGCGGTCGGTATCGAGCTGGCGCAGACTGGTTTCCACCGAGCGCACCAGGTTGTAGCGGTGGTTGCCGCCGGAATTGATGTTCGCCGGATCGCGCGCCATGGTGAACTTGGTCGCCAGCACGATGCGCTCGCGCTTGTCCTTGATCAACTCGCCGAGAATCCGCTCGGACGCGCCGTCGGTGTAGTTGACCGAGGTGTCGACGAAGTTGCCGCCGCGGTCGAGGTACGCGTCGAAGATCCGCTTCGCCTCGGCGGCATCCGCGCCCCAGCCCCACTCGGAGCCGAAGGTCATGGTGCCCAGCGACAGCGGCGAAACGCGCAGGCCGGAGCGGCCGAGCAAGCGGTAATGATCGAGCGAAGCGGGAATGGTCATGATCGCCTTCCGAAGTGATGGGGGTGCCGTGCGCGCCGTGGGCGTGGCCTGCGCGGTTGCCGGCAGCGGCGAAGGTCGTCCTTTGCCTGCGTGCATTGTTCGCAGGGCGGTCGCGGCGTCGGTAGCCGGCTTTTCCGCGATCCTTGCACGATCGTCCGGCAGTGCCGGATGATGGCGGCCCGCCCCTGGAGCCGCGCGCATGGCCCGTTCCGACATCGCCGACATCGGGCCGTTCCGCGACGCGCTGGCGCGGCATGCCCCGCACGACGGCAGCTTCGCCAGCGCCATCGCCGGGGTGAAGCTGATCCGATGCTCCACCCCGACCCTGCCGATGCCGGTCATCTACGAGCCGACCGTGTGCTTCGTCGCGCAGGGGCGCAAACGCGCGACCTTGGGCGAAAGCGTGTTCCATTACGACCCCGCGCATTATCTGGTCGCTTCGGTCGGCCTGCCGGTCATGGGCTCGGTGATCGAAGCCTCGCGCGCGCATCCGTACCTGAGCCTGCAGCTCGACCTCGACCCGTCCACGCTCGCGGAACTGGCGCTGAAATTCCCCCAACCCGACACCGGCAACATCGCCGCGCCCGGCCTCACCCTGGCGCAGATGACGCCGCCGCTGCTCGACGCCGCGACCCGGCTGGTGTCGCTGCTCGATACGCCGGACGACGCCGCGGCCCTGGCCCCGCTGGCGATGCGCGAAATCCTCTATCGCCTGCTGGCCGGCCCCTGCGGCGCGGTGATCCGCGCGATGACCCAGGCCGACAGCCGCCAAGGCCAGATCGCGCGCGCGATCCTCTGGATCCGCTCGAACTTCACCCAGGTCTGCCGCATCGACGAAGTCGCCCGCATCGCCGGCATGAGCCGCTCGAGCTTCCACGAACACTTCAAAGCCGTCACCGCGATGAGCCCGCTGGAGTTCCGCACGCAACTGAGAATGCAGGAATCGCGCCGCCTGATGGTCAGCGACGGGCTCGACGCCGCCACCGCCGGCTACAACGTCGGCTACGACAGCCCTTCGCAATTCAGCCGCGACTACTCGCGCATCTTCGGCTTGCCGCCGGCGCAGGATGCGCGGCGCTTGCGTCTTGGGGATTGATCGCGATGAGCATACGACTGGAAATCGTCGATCTCAGATCTCTCGATATCGACGACCCGGGTTCGTGGCGCTCCGCTGCGCCCGAAGAGGTCTATCTGGTGTTCGAGCTGGAGATCGGCGAAGCGGGCGTGTCCGGCGCGCACGTCTTCCAGTTGTTGGTGGCGACGCCGGAGGGAGTGGCCGCCCATCATCGGGGCCGTGCGCTGCGGGCCTACGACTCGATGAGCGAGCGCAGGAACGGCCTCGGCATCGACGCGATGCTGGTGCTGGATCGCTACCATTGGCCGTCGCTGCGCGACTTGCTGTCGCAGCGGGTGGCCAGCTGCGAGCGAGCGACCTGGGCCGAATCGCTGGATTGCCTGCGCGCGAAATTCTTCTGGGAGTACGAGGGCCTCGAGCGCCGATAGCGCCCCTAGGTCCGGGCGACTGCATCGAGCCACGCCGGCGGCGCGGCGCCCCTGGAAACCCTCGCACACGGCCGGAACCCGGCCGGTTTTCGCCCCATCCGGACAGTGGCGACCGTCGGCGTCCGAATCCCGGCCGCACGGGCCAGCGGCGGCTTTGCTTGACAGGCCGCTAGGCAGGACCGGACCCTTGGCGGCATGAATATCGATGTCGAAAAGCTCAACCTGCGCGAACTCACCTCCCTTCTGACCGCCGCGGAGCAGCGAAAACAGCTGATATCCAGCCGCCGCCCCGCCGCCGTGGTGCGCAAAGCGGTCATCGCGCTCGCCGCTCAGCACGGCTACACGATCGAGGAGCTTTATGGCGATCAGGCGGCAGTCGAGGTTTCCGGCAAGAAGCGCAGCTCGCGACGCAAGCTGGGCAAGGTCGCCCCGAAGTACCGAGATCCGGACAACAAGCGCAACACCTGGTCGGGCCGCGGGCGGATGCCGCGATGGCTGGCCCAGAAGACCAAGCATGGCCGCAGCGTCACCGACTTCCTGATTCCCGGCCTGGCAAGACCCACCGCCAGCAAGAGCGGTGCGATTGGGCAAAAGAAGATCGTCAGGCAGGGCTGATCGCCCACAAGCGCAAACGGACATCGGCGGAAGTCCGAAACGAGTCGAACCGCGAAGCGAGTTCGGCCCGTCTGGACGGTTGCATCGACGTTCATGCGGCCTCAAGACGGCGCCGCCGCACACCTCATGAAAGCGGCTGTTCGCGAGACACGAGCGGTTCGAGCCCCCGCACTCAGCTCTTTTCGATGCCGCTCAACCGCCACCCCAGCCAGACGATCAATCCGGCCGCAGCACCGCAAGCGGCCCATACGAGCGCGCCGGTCAAATCGGCCATGAACCACTGCGCTTCAAGCCCTCGGAACCCGGTGAACAGGTAGCTCAGCAGCGCCGCGCCGACGAACCCGGCAAGCAGCCCGGACCACCATCGCACGCGTTTCAGGCGATGCAGAACCGTCAGCGCCAAGCCGCCGATCAGGGCGACCGAAAACAAACTCGGCAGGTACAACAGCGCGGCGATCGGAAGCAAAGACGCCATGTCCCCGGGCTCGACGCCGAGGCCGGGGCTGCGCGCCGCCAGCACGAAAGCGGGCGCGAGCGGCGCCGCCAGGAAACCCGCTATCAACCAAGCCGGACGCGGATTATCGCCCGCCGCTTCACTGCCCATGCCTTGCTCCCATGCCCGACCTGCGCTTCGACCGCGCCCCGACCTCAACGCGAAATCAGCGAAAAGGTAGGGAGTTTTCACGCGAATTCGTTGTTGCACCTATCCAACTATCACATTTTTGATCCGTGGCAGCACTCTCATTTTTCGCGCGAAATGTTAACTCCACGACGCCTCGGACTCTGATCGGCTCGACAACACTGCCGTTGTCGTCGTCGTTGCGGCCCTCGGCATGAGGCCCTCGCAGGCGCGAACCGCCCCCGCGCGATGTCGGGGAAAACATCGGCCGGCGCGGTGTCCGGCCCCATCCGAGGAGTTCGGAAATGTCCGTCAAGAACGTGTTGTTGATCGCGGTGGTCAGCGGTATCTCGATGCTCGGCGGCAACGCCGCAGCCGATGAAATGGGCGGCGCGCCGGTGACCGGCAAGCCGGTCGCCAAGACGTTCGGCGGCGACAGCTTCGTCACCGGCGCCAAGCGCCGCGCGCTGCGCGCGGTCGATCTGGCGTCGCCCGACTCGGCCACGCTGGCCGATGCGCAAAAGCGCAGGAACGACCGCTTCAAGCGCGGCCAGCCGTTGGAAATCGGCTTTCCGCGCAAGGTGGCGCGTGCGCGCATCGATCTGGGCGGACTGGATTGGGAACCCTTGCCCGGCGGCGCCCAGGGCGCGCGCTTCACCCTGACGTCCAGCGCCGCCGCTGCGCTGCGCGCCGGCCTGCGCCTGGGTTCGGCGAAGGGCGCGCATGCCGACCCGTCGAAGGTGACGCTGCGCTTCGCCGGCGCCGACGGCCGCATCTTCGCCGACAACGGCAGCGCCTTCGCCGGCGACGACATGGGCTGGTCGCCGGTGATCTCGGGCGACACCATCACCGTCGAAATCGTTCTGCCCAAATCGGCGCGTCCCAGCGACTACACGCTCAGCGCACCGATGTTCTCGCACCTGCAGGTCGACCCTTCCGCCTCGCAGCCGTCCTTCGCCAAGGGCGTCGGCGACATCGGCAGCAGCGATTACTGCGAAAAGGACATCGTTTGCCGGGTCAAGCCCAGCGCGGAGTTCCTGTCGGCCAGCAAGTCCGTGGCGCGCATGGTGTTCACCCCGAAGACCGGCTATACCGGTTATTGCTCGGGCACCTTGCTCAACAATTCGAACTCGCCCAAACGCCAGCTGTTCTGGTCGGCCGCGCACTGCATTTCGACCCAGAAGGTCGCGAACACGCTGCAGACCTACTGGCTGTACGACGCCACCGGCTGCGACAACGACACCTTGAGCGACAAGGCCGTCACCCTGACCGGCGGCGCCACCTTGCTGCACAGCCACGCGACCCGCGACACGCTGTTGCTCGAGCTCAAGTCCGCTCCGCCCAGCGGCGCTTACTACGCGGGCTGGAACAGCTCGGCGATTGCGACCAAGGGCACCGCGATCGAAGGCATCCACCACCCGTCCGGCGACTTGAAGAAGTACTCGCTCGGCTCGGTGACCGCGCTGTCCAGCACGATCGACGGCAAGAAGCCGCTGACCAAGGTCGCCTGGACCACCGGCGTCACCGAAGGCGGTTCGTCGGGCTCGGGCCTGTTCACCATTTCCTCGACCAGCGGCTACCAGTTGCGCGGCGGCCTGTACGGAGGCACCTCGTACTGCAGCGCGCCGAGCGATCCGGACTACTACTCGCAGCTCGATGGCGTGTGGTCGAGCATCAAGACCTATTTCTCGCCGTAACCGCGCCGGTGCGCGGCCCGGTCGCGCACCGCGCAACGCGTCGCATCGGCCCGCAGCCGATGCGACCGCCCACTACGCAATCGCTTCTGCGATCCCGCGGCCCGGCCGAAGCCGGCGCGACGGACCGCCGCGGCGGCTAAACGGTTTTCCACCGGCAACTCCACCGTTTCATCCGCAAGCCGTGTCGGCGCGAGCGAACGCTGCGCCGCGACGGCTCGGCGCACCCGCCACCCCTAGGAGTAGGTAAATGCACCCATCCAACCGCAACCGGACGATCCTGAGTCTGGCGACGCTGCTGGCCTTGCCCGCCGGCGCCGCACAGGCGCAACAAGGCGATCCGTTGTACCGCTATCAATGGCATCTGATGAGTTACGGCCAGAGCGTCCTGGCCGATACGAAGCCGGCGTTCGCCGTCGATCTGGGCATCGACGACCTGCACGACTACAACGTACGCGGCAAGGGCGTGGTCGTCGGCGTGCTCGACTCCGGCGTGGACATCGCCCATCCCGATCTCGCCGCGAACATGGTGCCCGATGGGTCGTGGAACTTCGACACGCAAACCCACGACACCAGCCCGACCAACGCCAGCAACGCGCACGGCAACGCAGTGGCCGGCATCATCGCGGCGGTCGGCTGGAACGGCATCGGCGTGCGCGGCGTCGCTCCGTCCGCCAAGCTCAAGAGCTTCAACGGATTCGGCGATTGCTTCTTGTTCTGCGGCCTGTCCACCGGCGAGATCTTCTACGCCTGGTGGGACGGCGCGCAGGCCAAGCGGCAGGACGTGTCCAACAACAGCTGGGGCTACAGCGGGACGACGATGCAGACGTTCTCCGAGAACAGCGTCGCCTCCTACGAGGGCCCGATGTCGCAGACCCGCGAAGGCCGCGGCATCAGCTACGTCAAATCCGCCGGCAACGATTTCATCTCGGACTGCCCGAAGGCGATCGTCGACGCCAATGTCGGCTGCAAGCAGACCGGCTTGGATTACCGCAACAATCTGTTCAACGTCATGACCATCGCCGCGGTCAACGCCAGCGGAAAGCGCTCGAGCTACTCGAGCCCCGGATCCGGCCTGTGGGTGTCCGGGCTCGGCGGCGAATACGGCCGTCAGGTGAAACATCAGCCGGGGCTGGCGGCGAACCGCTATGAGCCGGCGATCGCCACCACCGATTTGGTCGGCTGCGACCGCGGCTACAACAACTTCGTCATCAAATCCAGCTTCAACCTCAACCAGGTCAACGACCTGGATTCGAACGCTTCCACCATCGACAACAGCTGCAACTACACCGGCATCATGAACGGCACCTCGGCCGCGGCGCCGACGGTCTCGGGCGTGGTGGCGCTGGTGCTGCAGGCCAATCCCAAGCTGACCTATCGCGACGTCAAGTACATCCTGGCCACGACCGCGCGCAAGGTCGATCCGAACCAGCCGGCGGCGGTGCACGCGAACGGGACCGTGCTGGTTCCGGGCTGGACCCGCAACGCCGCCGGCCACAGCTTCAGCAATTGGTTCGGCTACGGCCTGGTCGACGCCACGCTCGCGGTGGAGAGCGCCGGCAAGTTCAAGAACCTGCCGGCGCTGGTGGATTCGGGCTGGCAGCGGGTGCAACCCGACGCCGCGGTGGCGATCGGCAACCCGGCCGCGCCGGCGCGGCTGCAGATCGCGATCGGCAACGGCATCCGCAAGGTCGAGTCCGTGCAGTTGGGCTGGTCGACCGACTATCGCAACGACGCCGCCACGCCGTTCCCGGTGCAGGTCACGCTGATCTCGCCGAGCGGAACCCGCAGCACCGTGTTCCCGGCCATGACCCGGCTGAGCACCAGCGCGTTCCGGGCGGACTTCTTCGCCAGCAACGCCTTCCTCGACGAGTCCGGCCAGGGCACCTGGACCCTGGAACTGGCCGACGTGCCGCTCGCCGCCGGCGCCGCCTCCAAGGGCAAGCTGGCGTCCTTCAAAATCCGCGTCCTGGGGCACTGATCATGAAAATCGCGATGTTCGTTTACCCGCTCCTGCTGGCCATGACCGCGAGCGCGCATGCGCAATCGGATGACGCGGCGCGCAAGCAACTGCAACAGGCCGCGACCGGCCCGACCTTCCGCATCGGCTACAGCGAATTCCGCCTGGTGCCGGACTCGGTGGTGAGCCGCACGCAGGCCAAGAAGACCGCCGACGCCAAGGAAGTGCGCGTCGGCGCCTATGCCGTCCAGTCCAAGGCGGCCAAGAACGGCACCGTGGTCAAGACCGCAGCGCCGAAGACCAAGCTGGCGGCCGCGATGAGCGACGACGGCCGGCCGGTGGTGGTGACGTCCACGCTCGAGGTCTACCACAGCAACGTCGCCGTGCTGCAGGACGCCGCGCGCGTCAGCGGCGGCACCCTGGTCTACTCGTCCAAGGCCGGCGGCAACGGCCGGATCGAGTTCGATTCGGTGGCCGCTGCGATGGCCGCGATCCCCAAGATCCAGGCGTTGGCCGGAGTGAAGGAAGTCAGCCCGGAGATCATCCAGGGCGAAGACCAGATGAATTGACGCTCCCCCGCGGCGCGGCGCCGTATCGGCAGGACCGGTCGGCGGCCGCGCTCGCCCAAGCCGCAGGGACGCGGCTTGCGGCGTATTGCTACGGGCGGTTCTCGATTGGTTGGCCGGGATAGCTCTGGTTACGGCTGAAGTGCGTTTACGATGAAACGAAAAAATCGGCGCCCACCAAGGGCGCCGACCAGTAAGAAGCTGGAGGCAGGCGAAGCGTCGCCTGCCTCCGTTTTTTCGCTGCCGCTCAGGGCAAGGTGTTCAACGTCGCCCGCACCGGCTTGGAGAAGTTGAAGCCATCGCGCCGGTCCCAATTGACCGACCAGGTCATGACGCCGCGGAACGTGGGATAGGCCTGTTGGGGCCGGATAGTTCCGCAGTTCTGCAGCCGCGTCAGGCAGTTAAGGGCGTTGGCGATCGTCGCCGACGAGGCCTGTCCGCTGTTGGCCGAGGACGGGCCCGAAGGCAGCCCGAGCGCGACCTGATCCGGCCGCAGGCCGTTGAAGACGACGCCGGTATTGTTGTTGGTGCGGAACCCTTCGATCAACATCAGGCTGGCGCCGACCAACATGTCGACCGACCCCTCGGCCAGGCCGTTCTGGCTGTACGGCGTGTACAGCGCGCCGTTGTTGTAGTACTGCACGTGGATCAGGTCCAGCTCCTGGCGCAGCCCGTCGATGATCGGCAGATAGGCGCCCCAGATCCCGCTGTACGCGGTAAAGCCGCCCTGCACATACGGATGCTCGGGCGCCATCGACAGATAGAACGACGGGCCGATGCGCGTGCTGAGCTGCTTGACGGCCGTGACCAGGTTGGTCTGCACGGCCGCGCCGTGGTAGACGCCCGCGCCGCTTTCCAGGTCGATGTCCACACCGTCGAAACCGTAGTAGCGGATCAGGTCTTCCATGCTGTTGACGAAGTTGGCCACCTGCGTCGCATTGTTCAAGGTCACCGTGCCGTTCTGGCCGCCCAGCGACAGCACCACCTTCTTGCCGCGCGCGCGCACCGCGGCCACGTCGGCCTTGAACTGCGCTTCGGTGCCGGCGCCCGGATCGACCGTGAAGCTCACGGCGCCGTTGCCCGCATCGTCGCCGAACGCGACCACGATGACGTCGAAGTCGTTGGAGACCTGGCTGATCGGGTAGGTCGGGCCGGACGGATTGGTGAAGTTGTGCCAGTACCCGACCAGCGCATGCCGCGGCAGGGTGTTGTCGCCGCCGCCGGCGCCGGTGGTCGCGCTGATCTGCGTGCCCTGCGCCGAGGCGTTGCCGGCGTTGTCGCGCGCGCGCACTCGATAGGTATACGCCGTGGACGCCGCCAAGCCGGTGTCGCCGAACGACGTACCGGCAGGCGAGCCGATCAGCGTGCCGTTGCGGTAGACGTCGTAGCCGGCGACGCCGCTGCCGCCCGCGTTGTCGGTGGAGGCGCTCCAGCTCAGGTTGACGCTGGACGAGGTCACCGACGTCGCGGCCAGCCCGGCCGGCACGCTGGGCGGGGTGGTGTCGGGCGTTCCGGCATTGACGGTGATGTTGGCCGCGGCCGAAGTGGTGGTGGCGCCGTCGTTGTCGGTGGCGACCGCGGTGATCGCGTAGCTGCCTGCGGCTGCGTTGGTCCAGGTCGCGCTGTACGGGGCCGTGGTATCGATACCCAGCGAGGTGCTGCCGCGGAAGAACTGCACCTGAGCGACCGTGCCGTTGGCGTCGGCCGCGTTCGCCGTCGCGGTGATGGTGGCGCCGGCGGTGAAAGTCGCGCCGTTCGCCGGTGCGGTCAGCGTAACCGTCGGCGGCGTGTTGCCGCCGGCGCTGCAGGCGCCCAGGTCCTGGTAATAGCCGCAGCTGGGACAATGCGTGGGCGGCGTATTCCAGATCGAGGTGGTCGCCTGGTACAGCCGTCCCTGATACACGAGCTTGTTGCCCGCGTTATAGATGGTGGACGCGTTCCAATCGGCGATCCCCGCGCAACTGACGCTCTGCGCATGCGCGGGCGACAGCCCGGCCGCCAGCAAAACGCCGGACAGCAAGAATCCTGTCAATCTGATGCTCATTAGATGTGTTCTCCAGGTGCCTGGTGAATAGGGAAGGAGGCCGGCGCGGACGCGCCAGCCTTTTCGAGCCACGCGCGGCAAACCTGTTGCGGCGCGGCCGTTCCCCCCAGAGAACTAATGACTACCGGTGTGCGGTCAGTTGCTGATCCGCGCAGTGCGCTGCATGCGTGTGCAGCGCTATTGGGCGCTGCCGACTTTGGTGGGCGGCGCCCCGCCTGTCAAGTTGTCCGTTTTCGATTGATCCGGCGGTCGTCACGCTGCGGAATATGCGGCCGTACGGCGATCGACCGTCGCAGGCGCGCGCGTCGGCATTCGGCTACCTTATGGTCCCTTTCCATGCCCCCCTTCAGGCGCCGACGCATGCAAGAAACTTCGTTGATTGCTCCAAACGAGCGGCGGCTGGTCTTGCTCGTGTTGTCCGCGGCGTTATTGATCGCAGGCTGCACGCGAACGAACGCCCCGACGAAAGACTTGAAGGCGGAGATCGACGAGGCCGCGGCCACGTTGATCGCGCAACCCTTGCTCCATTCGGCATCGATCGGTGTCGTGTATCGGGGCGAAGAGATCATCGTCCATCGCGGCGATATGGAAACCGGCAAGCCGGGCCCTCCGACCGACGCGACCCTCTACGAAATCGGATCGTTGAGCAAGACGTTGGCGGGCAGCCTGATGGCCAAGGCCGTCCTGGAGCGCAAGCTGAGTCTTGACGACGACGTTCGCAAATATCTGAGCGAGTCCTACCCGAATCTGCAGTACGAGGGCGAGCCCGTCCGCATCCGTCACCTGCTGTCGCACACCAGCGGCCTGCCCAACATGCTGCCGGAGCGCGCGAACACGGTGCTGGCGGACTTCACCGATCACCGTACGCCCGCAAGACTCAACGCCATTTACGCGAACTACGGCAAGGCGGATTTTTTAAAAGATCTGCACGAGGTCGAGATCCCACGGGCACCCGGAAAGAAATATGCCTATTCCAGTTCCGGAACGGAACTGACCGCGCATATTCTCGAGACCGTATACAAGACCGACTACGAGTCGCTGCTGCGCGATTTTCTGCGCGACTCGGCGGGGATGACGGACGTCGGGATCAGGCTGAGCGACGCCGAAGCCAGCAGGCTCGCGGTCGGCTACCACAGCGACAACGCGGCGCCGACCACACCCATGCCGCAGTTGCCGTGGGGCGCGTCCGGGAACGTGAAGACGACCGTCCCGGAAATGATGAAGTACTTGAAGTTCCAGTTGGCCGGCGGCCCTGTCGTGACGCAGTCGCATCGGACGCTGGTCGAATTCGATTCCGAGTTCAGCATCGGCTATTTCTGGAACATCGTCGGCGGCGATCGCTTGAAGGGCATCTACTACGCGCATCACGGCGGCGTGCCACGGTCGCAGTGCTACATCTACATCGTGCCGAAGTACGATCTGGGCATATTCGTCATCACCAACCAAAGCGGCGACCACACCGCGAGCGCGATGGAAGCGGCGATCGATACGGTCGTGGAGAGAGTCGCGGCACGGGAAGCTGCGTTGATCAGTCGGTGAGACGATCGCGAAAAATTTGATCGGGGCTGCGACTTCGCACAGTCGCACGTCGTGCCCTGCCGAAATCGAGAGGCGCCTCCGCAGCACTCGGTGGCTTCGAGCCCAAGGATCGTAGACGCGTCTTTCTGTTTGCGCCGCTTTCGGCAGTTGCAACCGGGATCGCTATCGGCCCGACGCCTATCATTTTCTGCCAACAGCGTGGCCGAAGCGATGCGGCCACGCGACCGAGTGGATATCGCCCGAGCGCCCGGCCGTTCGACAACACATCCTGCGAAGCCCCACTCAACGCGATATCCGCCCTGTCCGCTTTGGCCAGCGAGATGCGTTTTTAATCGCCCAATCGCGGTCTTCCAGATTCTGTGAATCGACGCTGTCCAGCCAATTAACTATAAATTAACCATATAGTCGGCGACTTCTTGCTGCGGCGATTCCTGGTGATACAACACGTCCACCCCACGCCATCGCCGGTCTGAGGAGGGACGCCAAACCAGATCAATGCAGCGCCGACCCAGTAATCACACTGCTCACTAGAAGGAACTTCCGACAATGTGCACCAAGTCCATACAAGCGCTCGTGCTGTGCGTAGGTTTCCTGAGTGTCTTTTCCGCCCAGGCCGCAAGGGAATATCACAAGGTCGATTCGCCCGGACCGGTGAAATATTGCTGTTCCGCATGCATCAGTTACAACTCCAGCGGCGTCTGCACTAATTTCTCGCAATGCGAAACCGGCACGACGGGGCTGGGCTACTGCCCTGCCAAGGTCAAAGCCGTAAACCCGTTGTTGCCTGCGAAAGAAGCCGGCAGCGGGGTCAGAAACCTGGCGCCTGAGCTCAAACCAGAACAGGCGCCGAAAGAAATGCGCGAAGGCACCGGCAAGTAAATTCGCCGCATGAAGGTCAGGCCTAGGCCGGTCCGAGCCGAATGAAGGATCGGACTGACGGAACGGGCCCGCACATAATCTTCCAGCATCACTTGACCGGCCCGCGCAAACTTGCGGGCGCCTGGAAGACGCGAGTTTGATCGCACAGGGTTGGTAGCGCCGCCAAATCCTGGCTCCAGTTCTCTAACGGAGTCGTTGAAGGCATTCGGGGCCAATGAGGAAACTTTGACGGGCCGCAGTTCGGCCCCAGTCTCGAGCGCATCGCGCGACCACTACGCATGGCCCGGAAGCGAGAACGCTTCCGGGCCTTCGCACTGACTAATAAACCAAATACTCCAGACGCTTCGCGCTCAACGACGCAGACGATTCATTGCGCACGTCGGCACTGAAGCCTCCCCCCGTCAGGGTGCCCTGGCTGATCAGGAAGCTGAAGATACTCGGGCCCTTGCCGTCCTTGCCCCTGGGGTATTGCGCGTTGCCGTGGCAGCCCATGCAGCCGCCCATCACCAACTGGTCGGAATTCGGAGGCAGCTTCTTCACGCCCAGGATGCTCGGCAACCCGCGCTTGGCAAGCAGAGTGAATTGCTTCTGGTCCGGGTCGGGATCCTTGACGCCGCCCTTGAACAACTGGATGCCAGGCTGGCTGCTCTCGATCACGATATTCGCCAGGTAAAAATCCTGGGTCAGCGGATCAGGCTTGGCCGGCGTGACGGAGCTGTCCTCGTTCGTGGGCAACACCTGCAGCCCCACCAGACGGTAATACCGCCACACCGAGTCCTTGAACGCGGGCGTGCTGGCCATGGCTTTCTGGACTTCGGCGTTGACGTCATAGACGGCGCTCGTCGCTACCGGCGGATTCTGGACCTTGATCGGGCCCGAAAATCCGGCAGGCACGTTGAATTTGCCGGGGATGACATCGTAGCCGTGGGCGCTGTCTATCGGCCCCGCCAGGGGCAGCGTAACTGCTGTCCGGTTGGAACCCGAGTTGAGGATCGCCGTCGGTCGCGTCCCCGGCGGCACCGATGCGTCGTACTGCATTTCGTTGTACAGGTTGATGAGATACAACCCGGTGTCTTTATTGTCCGGCGTGGTCAGGCTGTCCACCTGTTCGAAGGTGGTGTAGACGAAGGTCGGGTAGTTTTCCATCTTGCGCAGGATGTGCAGGCCGACCAGACCGAAAGTGGCCACCCGAGCCTGGGTGACGCCATTTTCGTTGTAGTAGTACAAGGCCTCGGCCGTGTGATAGCGGCCGGACGCGATCAACTCGGGCGTCATTTCCCGCCACGCCGACTTGACCTCCACCGATTCGCTCTGGTTCGTCCCGTTGGGCGGCAATTCCAGCGAAGCCGGGGGATTTCCGGCGTTGTAGATGGATTTTATGTAGTCGTATTCGACCGGATTCACCTTGGCCTGGAACAAGATGATGTGATCGTCCTGCGGATTGGTCGACGGCGTGTTGCCGTTTTTCGGGAAGAAGATCTGGTTCTGGCCGATCTGGCTGTTTTCGTCGAGATTGTTGAATCGGGCGTCGGTCGAGGCGACCTTTAGATTGCCCTGGAAAACGTACTCGGGATCCAAAGCGGCCAGATTCCCTTTGGGGGCCGATCCCGCGGGGAACAGCTCGGACCGGTGAGCGAAGGTCTCCCAGACCAACTGATTGCTGCTGAAGTTGGACGCGGCGGTGGTGCCGCTGCGATAGAAGTCGCTGGCGCCCGATGCGGCGAAGTTGCGGCCCGGATCGATGCTCCCGCGCACGACCGGAGACTTGCCGGCGACGTCGACGCCATTCTTCTGCGCGGGCGAATTGAAGTGGATGAACTGTCGCCACGCGAAGCGGGCGTATTGCGCGTGGGTGATGTTGGGGTTGTAGGGGTCGTAGTTGTACGCCGGCGGAGCGGCGGGCAGAACCGCCGGGGTCGCGGTCAGGTCAGCCGCCGTGATCGGTGCGCCGCCCGGAAACGGCGTTGCTTGATCCTTGGAGACCGATGAAGCGGCGACGGTGGGTTCGGTTTTCGTACACGCTGTGGCCATCGCCAGCGCGCTGGCGAGCGCGCCGAACATGATGATGCTGGTCTTCATTGCCGCACTCCGTCATTGTCGCGCTCCGCGATGGATCCACGCGATCCGTCGCGGCAGCCATGGGAATTCATGAGTGGTCGTGCCGCCCCGATTCGATCGGGAACGGGGCGTGGGGCGGGTCAGCCCACGGTCTGGTACCACTGGATCACGAAGCTGGTGTCGTTGTAATCATTATCGGTACCGTCTTCCGTCACGTATAAGGTTCCCCCGCCGCGTACGACGCCGCTGATGAAAAACTGGACTGGATTGCCCGCCGAGACCTTCGGAACGTAGGGGCCGCTGCTGCCAAACTGGACCTGCATACCGGACGCCATGGTGAACCTGCCGGCTCCGTTCTGGAGGAAGCCGACCTCGACACCGCTTCCGGAGATCGGAAAGCTCGCCTGACTGGCGTCCAGGCAATAGAAGCTAATGGGGTTGCCATTGCCGTCGATGACTTGGACGTACTGCGTGTACGCGGCCTGATGCATCGCCGTGAACGTCACCAGCTTGCCGTCGGGGATGTAGGCCAGCGACTGAGGGGCCGACCATTGGATGCCTGCCACGATGGAATCTCCTTTTATCGATTGACTTGCATGACTGGGTGAGGCGCAGCGGTGGCCTGCACCGCTTGTGGTGACGCTGGCTCCGTGGAACGGGCGCCGCATGGCGGATGCTTATCGGAACAGCGCCGTCGAGCAGTTTTTGGATCGTGAAATTTATTCCACCGGCTCACGTCGACAGCGTCGTGCATGGCGGTGCGAAGCTATTGCAAGCGCATTGCGAATGGGCGCCACGACTGTGGCGACAGCTCCACAGTTCAGAGGAAGATCGTTGCTCATTCCTGTTCCGCTCCAGATCGCCCCCGTCAAGACACGTGGGCCTGAGCTAGCGCCGCGTGCTTCGCGCAACGATTTTCTTTTCTATCAACGGCACTTTGCGATAAGCAAAAAAGCAGCCTCAAGGCTCATGGAGAGCCTTTTTCTCGATTCACCGGAAGCGCCGCCTCAAGGTCCAAGCATCTGCGTCTTAGCCCATCGCCAGCTACTACGCTGTTAAGCGCAAGCTGCGGCCAACTTTTTTGATCGATGCTTGATTGATCTCACAAAAATCGCCCCCTGTTTCGCGCCGATGCGACTTCGCCCGCAAAAGCATCCGCTACCAACGAGCGAGACGCTCCATGCGCGCAGCAGCCAGACCGATGCTGATGCTTCGGAGAAAAGTCGATTCGCCCTGAAGGCGGGCGACCACGGCACCGTTCTCACTAGCAAGCTCTACAACGCAAAAGGCAGCGCACAGAGGACGGCATCGAATCGGTGCTCTGCGTTCGGTGAACGCCGCGAGCGTAAGGACTCGAGCAGCGGCGAGTCGATGTCCGACCTCCAGGCCTCGAATGGCCAAGCGATCGGTGCCAACGAAACTCTGTTCGAGCGAATCGGCCTGGGACTGCGTCATCGCTTCAGTGAAGGCGAATGGACCGACTGCAATGGCGGACGAGCAAACGCAATCAGGCTCTTGGCGTCGAGGAGCCGCTCCTCGACCTGCGCCCGGCGCACTGAAGACCGTCGTTACGAATCTGCAACATGCGACCGCCGAGCGACAAAATCACTCTGGCGATACCGATGTCGCCGGTCTCTCGAATCGACCACGACGCTCGCAAGCGACAAAAAAACACAAAAAAACGCATCGCCCGATCACCTGGCTCGATGTTGTCGACCAATCGGGCCGCTGCTGAATTTCGATTGCGACACACACAACACTATTACCGATATGCGCGAAATCACCGACAAGCAACTGTGAGAGCTATCACGACGACCCGCAAAATTAGGGAGTAACAAGATTCAGCGTCTGCGGATTTCGGATCGAACGAAGCGCGCCGATGAGTTCCGCACATTCTGTGCATGAACATGGAGGTTTTCGGATCTATCTACGCAGGCCCTCGTCATGAGATTGCGGCAGCCCGGCCTGGAACTTACATGCGCGCACTGCCTGCAACGACGCTTCGTCGCATGACGCATGCGCAAGAGCACGCGAATGTTCGCGGCACTTGAACGTCCACGCGGACGCGATGAAAACCGCCGTGTAGCGCGAACTGACCACGGGGCGCACCGCCGCCCTGCTCCGCGGCCACGGATGGCCGCGACGCGACAACGGATGCATTCGTTGCCGCGACACCGACCCAGGCCGATGCCGGGACGGACGCATCGCGAGAGCGCAGGACGCGCTCGCCCGATCGCTTGCCAATGGACTATCCAACTGACAATGGAGCGTGTTATGAAAAATCTGGCCGCGTTTGGCTTGGTGTTGTTGGTCTCGGCTCCGCTGGTGAACACCGCGGAAGCGCAACAAACGGCATTCAAGAAATTGAACGAGAAAGCCCGCTTCATCCATGGCGAAAACCTGGTGACCCGCGCCTTGCCGGAAACGGGCGCATCCATCGACACACGCCTGCTCTCGCCCCGGCAAAAGGCGGCCGGGTTGAGCACGGTCATGGTCACGCCCGACGGCGCGCAGTACGCATCGACCATGAATCCCGAGGACGTGGCGATCTTCGAAAAGGCCATCGCCGACCTGGAAAAGGTAGGCCGCACACCGGCATCGTTCAGCACCCCGCCGATCCTGCCAGCGGCGTATCGCAATGCCCTGTACACGCCCAAAGTCGTCATCGGCGGCGACGACCGGGTACAGATCACCAACACCACCGTGAACCCGTACTGGCATATCGGCCGCATCGGCATCGGCTGCACCGGCACCTTGATCGGGCCGAAGCACGTGCTGACAGCGGGCCATTGCGTGTCCAACGGCTCCGGCACCTGGTACTCCGCGCTGGATTTCACCACCGCCCAGAACGGCAGCTATCAGCCCTGGGGCACGACCACGTGGGCGCGCGCGCTGACCACGACCGCCTGGCATAACGGCGCCGACAGCAATTTCGACTACGGCATGATCGTGCTCGCCTCGGCGCCTCACGGCGGCCACTCGGGCTGGGGCACCTATTCCAACGGCAACTACGTGATTACCGGCTATCCCGGCGAAAAGCCCTTGGGCACGATGTGGACGCATTCCGGGCCGGTGTCGACCAGCGGTTCGTATCGACTGTGCTACACCATCGATACTTCGGGCGGCAACAGCGGCAGCGGCATCGCCGCCGGCGACTACGTGCGCGGCATCCACACCACCGGGTCGTCGAGCCAGAATTGCGGCACGCGCCTGACCAGCACGGTGTACAACACCTTGCAGGGATGGATTTCGAGCAATCCCTGAGCGTGCGGCGCCGGTTCGGAGCAGACCGATCCGGCGCTCACCTCGCATCACTGTGGCGCACCTCTACGGTGCGCCACGACTTTCGGTCGCCAACAAGACTACGAGGCAAACATGAAATCCATCGCCCTGATCGCTGCGCTGACGCTGTTGACCGGCTGCGGGCTAGACAGCAAGCAAACGGCGCAGGCGCAAGCCCCGCTGGAGAGCGCGACGATCGTCGGCAGCGCCGAGTCTCCGGATCCGGTGCTGGCGAAGGTCATGGAGCTGGAGAAGAGCGGCGTGGTCAAGGATGTGGTCGTGCAGGAATCCTTTCCCGTGCAGATTCGCCTGCGCGCGCCTAAAGCCGTGATCGACGAGTTGAACAAGATGCCGCGGACCGGCGGGTTGCGCTGATGTCGTCCATTTCGTAGTCCTAGGCCGATGAGCCGCTCGCGCAGAGCCGGTTCGCGTCCCGCGCCTCGAGCCGCTCCTGCATGTCGCGCATCACGATCCGATGCATCGCCGAGATCGTGAATTCGATGAAGGGTCGCAACGGCCGCAGCCAGCGCGACTGCAGTTCGCAGCGGGTCAGCATGTGTACCGAGCAAGCGCCGTCCTGGTCGGCGATGACGCTGATGCTGCCACCCTTGAGGGCGATGCTGCGGCAGTAACGGATGCTGTGCTCGATAACCTCGAATTCGATGCGTTCTCCCGGGATCACGCCGGTTATCCGCTTGGCAAGGTAGCCGCCGTCGCTGTAGAGGCACCGCGACGTGTCGCCGACATTGCCGGCGCAGCCGGTCGTGTACATCGGCACCGGCAGCACGCTGCGCAGGAACAGCGACGGTTTGCGGCGGATGTGCTCGTAGAAGCACACCGTATTCCACGCGTCTTCGGCGCGGCAGGCGATCCGCAGGGTGGTTTCGGCAACGCTGTGCGAAGCGGTCATCGGCTGGTCTCTGGGGCAGGCGGAGGGAATCAGTGGACGCGGGCGCTGAAGAAGGCGAAGCATCCGGTCATCTCGACGGTGCAGTCGCGGAAGCGCGCAGCGAGTTCGTGGTGCAGGCCATCGGCCGTGTCGTCGCGGCAATTGACGACGCGCAGCTCGTTCAGGGCGCGCCAGGCGAGTCGGCGACGCTGCGTGGCGGCGACTGCGTCGTTGACCAGCGTGAAGCCGAAAATCGTCGCGCCCGGGTTGCAGATCGGCCGCAACGCATCGAACACCGCAGCTTTCTCGCGCATGTCGCCGGGCAGGCAATGCAGCAGGCCGCCCAGGGCCACCGAGTCGAATGCGGGGATTCCAAGCAGGGGCTGGCGGACATCGCGCAGGTAAGTTTCGGGGCGGTAGCGGGACAGCCGCCGGGCGGTGAACCCCAGACAGTTGGGCTGCAGGTCGATCAGCGCCAGCCGGGGGTTCGGCACATCGAAGCCGCACCGGTCCAGGCAGTAGCCGGTGCCGACGCCCACATCGGCGTGATTGGCCCGCAGGTGCGTGCGGTAGGCGGCGATGAAGGTCTCGGCCGGACACTGCCAGACATGGCGGGCCAACAGGCCGACGATCAGCGGGTCATACAGGCGCAGGCCCAGTTTGGTGTAGGCCTTGATGCCGTCGCGGGCGGCGTAGGGAGTAGGAAAGGACACCGGGAGCTCCATCGACGGGGCGATGGAGCGAGGTTGACCGACCCCGGCGAGGGCCGGCTTCCGGACTGATCAGTCCGGATCACATTGTTCCGATGTCCTTTGTCGTCAACGACTTGCCGGACTCCTGGAAGATCATCCGGGAGCCCGGAGCCCCTTCCCTGCGCGCGCTTGCACTGCGGCAGGGAAGCAGGTCGCGGTCAGGAGGTCTTCGCGTTCGCCTTGCGGTAGTCGCCGGGCGACTGTCCGGTCACTTCCTTGAAGGCGGCATAGAACGTCGACTGCGACTTGAAGCCGGTGCCCATGCCGATGGCGAGGATCGAGGCGTTCGGCTCGGCCACGAGCATCAACTTGGCCGCAGCCACCCGGCGCTCGCGCACGTAGCGCGGGAACCCCATGCCCAGCCGCGTGTTGACCAGCTCGGACAGCTGGTGCCCGGTGACGCCGAGATCCGCGGCCAGCGTGCTCAGCGTGAGGGTCTCGTTCTGGTAGACCTTCGGATCGGCCATCAGCACGGCCAGCCGGGCGAGCAGGCCGTCGACGTCCATGTCCCGCAGCGTGGACTTGCCGTAGCGCAGCTGCGCCGCCTCGGTGAGGTCGGCGATGAGGTCGGGATGGGCAATCAGCGCGACGACCAGGATCGCGAACGCCGCGCCGATCGCGCTGCAATAGAAGCGATAGAACCAAGCGTGATCGATGTACGGGAGTGCGAAGCCGAGCAGGAGCACTCCGACCGCGAGGACGGACATGACGCCGAACCAGAAGAACTCGAAGCGGAACTGCTTGCGCTGGGCGCGCAGGCCGTAGACCAGGCGGCCCAGCCACAGCGCGAAGCCCGCGCCGATCGCGAAGAGCATCGGCAGCGATACGTCCAGGCGCGGGATCAGCAGCAGCGCGATCGGCAGCAAGGCCAGCAACATCGCCGGCCGGAACGGCTCGTCCGGCAGCAGCGCCCAGCGCCCGAACAAAAAGAAGGACGGCGGCGCCACGAACAGCGCGATCCGGTACCCGATGGTCGCCAGCGGTTCCGGCCCGCCGGCGAAATGCAGCAAGTGACCCAGCTGCAGCGCGACCAGCGCGCCCAACAGGACGGTGCACGACAGGATCGAGTACGCCGACTTGCCGGGGATCTTGAGGAAGGCCAGGTATGTCAGCCAGAGCAGCGCCGCGACCACGATCGAGAAGCCGGCGATAGCGAGGCTGAAGATCTGCATTTACGGGGGTGTCGCCTGGGTGGTCACGGCGGGGATTGTAACCGTGGGGGCGGCGCGGGGATTCATGAAAGGCGAAGGACACGGCGGCTCATGCGGAGCGAACTATCCCATTGGCGGGATATCCGCTCGTGTGGCCTGAAGTTCCCGGCGTGCTGATGTCGACTGCGACCGCCGCGAACGCGAAGCCTGCGACCGGCTATTGCAGAAGCGGTTGCCGAGGAGTTACGAGCCTGCGTATTTCCGCTCGCCCCGATACCAAGCTCCGTCGGGCCTGAGATGCCAATCCGGTGTTTGCACGGGCCGTAAGGCACCGGGGCCGCTGCGGGTATCGTCGATGAAGCTGATCCGATCGATGTTCACCGTTCGGTCCTTATCGTAGGTGCTGCTGTGCAACACGAGCGTGCGCTTGTCCCAGTCGATGCTCTTCAACGCTCCTTGCTCGATCGTCGGGTTGATGGAGCTGTCGTGCTTGCCCCAGATCATCAGGTACTTGCCGATCGGATATCGCTTGAGATCAGCGTCGAAATTGGGCGGATTGTTTGGCTTGCTACCGAACTTGCTGATGGTGTCGACGTCGTCGAACTTGCACTCGACAAGGTCCTTTCGCTCGACTTTTCCGTCAAGTCCGATGTAGACAGCCACTTGAACGACGAAGCAGTCTTGCGCCAGATCGATCTTCGACAGATACCCTTGGAGCGTCTCCCCGTTCGTCTGCAGGATCACCACGGCATCATTCTGAGAAAATCCCTTGACCATCTCATTCTTGTCCACGTCGTGTCTCCGTCGCTTATGGACGCAAGCCATCGATGAGCGCGTTGTGGCCGGTCTCAAGCGGGCATCCTTGTATGTTTTTCATGTCGCCGACCAGCGGCCGGAACCATCGAAGCATGAAGCAACATTCTTGTCGGTTACGCCGTAATGCTAGACCGCAGTACCACCCCAATTTGGGATTTCGCGCCGCGTTCCGAGAACTGATCGCCGCTGATCGTTGAGCGCAGGCGTTAGCCACTCAAGCACAGAGCGCTAGTCCTCACCCAGGAATGCGAGTAGCAGGGTGGTCGACTCGTTCGACACGATCAGAAGGTCGCAAAATGTCCAGTCTGAAATCGTGAAATCGGACGCCACTGCCTTGACCTGCCCCATCGGACCGAGAAGCTGCATTGTCAGGTCCAGCGCCTGCTGCTCATCCATTCCAGGCGTTGCGAATACAAGATCGTGAGTGAGATGGACTTTGATCCATTCGACTGCTTCGTCATGGGAAATCCATCGAAATGGATTTCCCCGCTCCCTCAGCGTATGTCCGAACAGGCAAGCCCAGCCCCGAAGCAGCGATTCGACATCAGAGTCGGCGGCGTCAATGCGCGGCGCATTGATCAGCATCGCCTCGTGATAGTCCGGAGCTGACTCTTTGAGGGTGTGCAAAATCGATTGCATGGTTGTCATAGAAGTCATGGCCTCTGAGTCAGCCGCTGATGGCGTCGGCTGTAGGTCCTTCGCGCTCGTCCGGCGGGACAGCAGCCCTGGTCGCTGCAAAGATTTTGCCAGACAGCCTTTCCTCAATGCAGGCAAGCTCCAACTAACCACCTGGTTTACGCCGCGTGGGCCATCAAGACTTCATCGCTCGAACCGAACTCCTAACCATTTCGGCAGATGAGGGCATGGCACCGCAGTCAATAGCGAGCTTGAAGAATTCCTCCGAAGCCTCGTAGGGATTCAGGCCATAGGATCTTACGCATGATCTTGCGTAAGACGTGAGATCGTTGATATCCCCACCAGTGAGATATCCAGAGAAGACGGCTTCCTCCTTGAATCGCGCTATCGCTTCGCAAGGCAGATTTGGACCGCATATGAAGTACTCCAAGTACTTCAGGAAGTTCGGGTGACTCAGGATCTCCGCGTCGACTGTTCGGTTTTTCTCAAAGACATCCTTTCGCGACCGCCCCCTACCGCCAGGGTTGAAATCTGGATCAATGAAGTACGCAAGTCGAACCTCTGGCACCGCCTCTCTACTCAGAAGGCTGGAAGCCAGACGCTTCATTGATTCAATGGATCCCCGCATGTCATCGACACTCTTTGGGTCGAAGTTTATTTCAGAAAAGAGCAAAAGCTCCTCATCGGTCAAAGAGATGTCTGGCTTTCGCATCTTGCTCCGCCACGTAAGGTTTCAGGACAATCATGCATCGCCATGCAAGCCGCTGCTAGGAATTTCCAGGATTGCGTATATATCTGATCTGCAAGCACGACTGACCGCTTCGAAAGTTAACGGGAGCAATGCCGTAAATTCCAAGCTCTAACCTGACCACTCGCTCAAGCCAATGGACTTCAAGTCGCTTGCGGGCCTGCTGGGCTTGGGCTTGGGTAATGTGCGCGAAAACGGATGTCAGTCCAGCTATCAGCCTGAATTAGTAGCAGCGCCGACGAAATCCTGGCAACTCTATAAAGAACCCGCCGCTGGAGTTCAATCACGACTGACCAGCATGTGGACTGAGCCATCTGTATTGCCTCACGAGTTCGGCCTTTCGCGTATCGAACTCGCGCGCATCTTCCGCGATTACTCTCTTCAATATCCATCCTGCATCTTTTCCTGCGGCAATAAATGCATCACCGTCAGGCAAACCGCTGTGTTTCCGGTAAACAGGCGCGAGAGGAGTGTTGAGCCAGTATGTATTCTCGCCCCCCATGAGATCGCGTAAAGCGAACCACTCTTGCGGCCTGTTCTTGCACCAGCAATAGACGGCCCCCTGAAGGAACATGCAGGCACCCTTCAATTCCTCCGGTCCGATACCAAGCACGGACCTCAATGCGCTGTCCTTGAGCAGCGACATATCTTCCTCCTCGTACAGATAGCCAACCGTGGACTCCACTGCACAAGACCGTGGTCCCGGGCTAGAGTCCCCGTGGACATGTTGATCGCGAAAAAACTCGCTTGACAAGTCCACAGCTAACCCATTGATTCGTAATACCCCGAAAATTCGAGCCTGTGGTTTTCGGTCCACAGCCGCGGAGAAAACGGAGGAAAAGTGGCGAAAATTTCGCCAAAAACAGCGTGTGCGGTTTTCTCCAAAACCACAGGCGTGCAACGAAAAGGCCGAAAATAAGGCGTCTTCGTGAGGCGCGGAGAGGCGGAGAAATCCGTTTGACGTTACGGCGTGGTGGAGCGTCGGCAACCGGGACCCAACTCTCTTGATTACCCAGAGCTACCCACGGTTATCCAGAGATATCTTGAATCATGATGACCTGCCGGGTGCAGCCCTCCCCGCCGGACGGGCAGACCAAGTCGGCGGCGGGCTAACTGCCCAACCGCTTCTGGCTGCGAGGTCAGGCTGGTAGCGAAGGCGCGAGGCCGACCCCAGCTTGGCAGGACGCCAATGCCAGTGAGGCCGGCTCGTCTCGCTCACCGAGATAACGACCGGCTAGTCGTCCGCGGGATATCGAGCGAGGTGACCCGCCACTTCCAAAGCGCTAGTAGATAGGCCCCGCCTCTACGGAGAGGTGTAGCACAGTCCACACGCGATCAAACGGCACTGCAGTTCATACACTTCGGCGCGGGCTGGCGCCGGTGCGCCGCCGCGCGCGGCGGTGCGTCGAACCGCTGCGGCGCTGAGCGCACCCCAGCGCTGGCTTACTTCCTGCGGATCGGCGACAGCGACTGCACTTGGCCGTCGTTGCGCACCATGCACAGGAAACGCCCGTCCGGATAATCGACGATCAGTTCGGTCACCTCGGCGTTGACCGCCACCCGTGTCACCAGCGCGCCCTGCGCGTCGGCACGGACGTTGCACGCACCCAGCAGAGTCGAATCGGCGCCCGCCGCCGCACCGCGATACGAATCGCGCGACCCGCGCCGGTCGTCGGAGACTTTGGCGAACACCGCGCGACAGCCATCCTTCACCCACACCGAATGCCGGTTCAAGCCCCAGTTCTCTCCCTGCTCGCAACGGGTTCGGCTCAGTTGGCGGACCAGTCGCACTTCGCCGCGCGTGTCCATTTCGCATTCGGTCTGCTCGCGGCCCTGCGACTCGCAGGTCACTTCGTCCGTCGCGCGACCCGAACCCGACGACGACGCACGCGGCCCCGCCGCCCCGACGGTGCACACGCCGTTGGCGCCGCCACGGCCGGTGTAGGACAACTGCACCTCGCCAGAGGGATTGCGGCTGATCGACAGGGTCACGCCGCTGGTCGCGTCGCGCGCCTCGAAATAGTCGTCGTTGAATCGCTTTAGCTCGGTCTCGCGTCCGTTGACGAACACCGGCCCGCCGTTGTCGGCATGCACAGACACGCCGCCGGGGCAGCTCGCATTGAAGAACGGAACGCCGGCGACGGCCGGCAGGCAAGCGATGAGCGAAAGCGCGCCGAAAGCGGCCGACTGCCGGGAAGTCTTCATAGGCACCTTGATGGATCGAGTTGGAGAGGCGAGGACCGGGCTGCGGCACGCACGCCCCCTGCACACGACGCTGCGCCGGAACAGAACGATTGGCCCTGCGGCGAAATGTACGACGACGCTGCAAGATCGCGGATGCGCGGCTAAGGCCACATGGTAAGGCTAGCGCCAGCTCAAGCCAATGCGTTTTGTCGCTCTGCGCGCGGGGGCGCGGCACGTACGAGGCCTCGCCCTTCGTGTCGTGTACGACAATCGAAATCTCGGGCAGCACTCCACCGATCGTGCGCATAAAATATGCACTTTATATACCTAAGTGCACGATCTTCACCGCATGCGGGACGTGGACGCTAGTAGGCGCCGCATCGCCGCTCTCAAGACCAACTTAGTCGCCCACGGCACCCGCGAAGCCACGCCTGGTGCGTCTTGCTGCCCTAAGGTTCCTGCGCAGCTATGGTCCGACGCCGCAGAACCCGACCCTGTTCGACGAATATGTGTCCAGTGCCGCCATCTATGCGTGGGCTGCACCCTAGGGAGATGACGCGCGGCTTGCCTGGATTCGGCAGCGAGTTGTTGGCTCTGGAGCAGTGCATCGAATCAATCTCGATACGCATGAGAGAGTTCGCCGATGGCGCAGGCTGGCCCCAGCCCGGTCACATGAAGGCGAACAAGATCCAGCGCTACTTGGGCCGGCTGTTTACGTGGGCGGAAAACCACGTCGGGCTCAGCCACAATCCGGCGTTCGGCGTCGAGAAGGTGCGCGAGCGCCAGCGCCAGTGGCTGCCGGCCCCTACAACGCGATCCTGGCCTACGCGCTCAAGCGCGCGGCGATCACCGCCAACACGAAGGGGTCGATTGCACCCTACCTGCCGTGGTTCCTGGAGCTGACCTATCTGTGCCGCCTGCGCGGCGTCGAAACGCTCACGCTGATCCTGCACCACAAGACGAAGGCCGGCATCACCACGAACCGGCGCAAGGACAACCTGGTGAAGTGGACGCCGCGGCTGCGCCGGGCCGGGAACGGCGCGATCGCCTGTCGCGAGGGCGTGCTGGCGCGCAAAGCGCGGCAGGGCAAGGTCGTGCCGGACAGCGCGGCGCTGTTCCTCGACCGCGACGGCCAGCCGCTCGATAAGGACGGGCTCGACACGCTGTGGCAGCGCTTCATCAAGGACGCGATCAAGGAGAAGGTGATCCGGCCAGAAGATCGGTTCAGCCCGCACGACCTCAAGCGCAAGGGGATCACCGACACGCAGGGCACGGGCGCCGAGAAGAAGAACGCGGCCGGCCTTTCCGAGGCGATGATGAAGACCTACGACAAGAGCGTGCCGACCGTGAAACCTTCGGCGAAGTAGCGGCCATTTCCAGAGGCAATTCCAGAGGCCGCCCAGCGGTGCTCACGAAACCCAAAAAAAAATGGTGGGCCCACCAGGACTCGAACCTGGAACCAAAGGATTATGAGTCCTCTGCTCTAACCATTGAGCTATAGGCCCGCAAGAGGGCTGGATTCTAAAGCACCGGCCCGGCGTCGTCAGCCCGGGGCGGCCGGCCCGCTGCGGGTCCGCATCCGCCCCAATACCGGTCGCGGCGCTCCGCCACGGTTCGCGGAACTGCGAATCCCCTCGCCTTTATACGATTCCCGCCCGCCCACTTGCCCAGCCCCAGTCGCACTTTCGCGCGACCGACTCGGGCAGCATGGCTTCGATGCGCACAACAGATGCGCACCGGCGCCGCCATCGAGCGGCGCTGCCGGGCGCGACGGCGACGCCGCTGCGTTCGGCGCATTCGAGGGGGGCCACGATCCGGACGCGCTGCCATTGTCGGCGGGCAGCCGGTATCGCCTCACCCATCGAACGAGGTTTCCATGTCGCGCATTGCCCAGTTCCGTTTCCGCACGATGTCGCTGGCGCTGTTGGTCGCCGCCGCGGGTTCCAGCTACGCCGCCGAACCTTCCGACACCGCATCCGCCGCGAGTTACGACGCAGCAACCGCCGTCGCGCCCGCTGCCGTGCCGCCGTTCAAGCATCCCGGCTTGTTGATGACGCAGAACCGACTCGCCTCGATCCGCGCCGCGGTGCAATCGGGCAACAGCAGCGCGATGAAGACCGGCTACAACCGCGTGCTGCAGGACAACCGCGGTTCGCACACTTACGCGCATCAGGCGTTGGCGACGGTGGAGGTGGTGCGCGCAGCGGGTGGTCCGCAGGAGGGGCGCTGGAAGAACGATGGGTTCGCGGCGTATTTGAACGCGCTGCGTTGGGCGGTGAGCGGGGATACGCGCAATCGCGACAAGGCGATCCTGATCATCGATGCGTGGTCGGCGAAGTTCACCGGTTTCACTCTGGCGCCGGGCACCGATGCGCCGCAGGCGTGGCTGGAGGCGGCGTGGGGGTTGCCGGTGTGGGCCAGCGCGGCGGAGATCCTGCGCCATCACGATGGCGGCGCGGCAGGCTGGCCGCAGGCGTCGCAGGATCGCTTCAACGGCTATCTCAACAGGCTCTACGGTTACGCCAACCAGGCCTCCGCGCGCACCAACAACTGGGGCGTGTCCGGCGCGCTGGCGACGATGGCCACCGGCGTCTATCAGGACGACGCCAATCGCTACAACGCCGGGCTCAACCGGATGAAGCAGCTGATTCCGCTGATCGTCTACAGCAGCGGCGAGGTGCAGGAGTTGGCCGCGCGCGATTGCCACCATCCGCAGTATTCGCTGGCCGGCATCGCCCAGGCGGCGGAGATGGCGACGATCCAGGGCGACACCAGCGTGTGGCTGTTCAAGGTCGGCAACGAGGCGCAGCCGCGGTTCGCGCGCGGGCTGGAGTACATGGCCAAGTCGATCCTGTACGGCGAGGGCGTGCGCGATTGCCGTTCGAACGGGCTGTATCCGGGCTACAGCGAGATCGCGGTCAACGGCTACATGAATCGCGGTACGCCGATTGCGAACTTCCAGAACGCGACCAAGCGCGGGCGGCCGGACGGCAATGCCGCGGAGTTCATCGGCTGGTCGGCGGCCACGCACGGCCGCGACGATTTCTAAGACGGCGCAGCGCGCGCAGGCCGCAACGATGCGGCCTGCGCGCGGGTTTCATCGCGCCTTGCTCATCGAGTAAGGCAACTGCTTCGGATGGCTGGCCCATTCGCGATTGGGCTGCGCCTGCATGACGAAGCGCAGCTCGCCGCCGGCGACGATTTCCTCGTGGCGCAGGAACGCGCGGTCCAGCGGCTGGCCGTTGAGCGTGGCGCTGCCGATGTAGGTGTGCGCCTCATCCAGGCCGTCGGCGATCACCGTGAAGCGCTTGCCGTTGGGCAGGTTGAGCGTGGCCTTCGGCAGGAACGGGCGGCCGATGATGTATTCGTTGCTGGCCGGCGCCACCGGATAGAAGCCCAGCGCGGTGAACACGTACCAAGCCGACATCTGGCCGAGGTCGTCGTTGCCGGCCAAACCATCGGGGCGCGGCGCGTACTGGCTGGCCATGATCTGCTTGAGCCGCTCCTGGGTGCGCCAGGGCTGGCCGGCATAGCCGTACAGATACGCGACGTGGTGGCTGGGTTCGTTGCCGTGCGCGTACCAGCCGATCAAGCCGGTGATGTCTTCCATGTGGGCGAAGATCTTCGGATCGACCTTGGCCTCGAACACCTGGTCGAGCCGCGCGATCAGCTTGTCGGCGCCGCCGTGCGCGGCGGCGAGGCCGGCGACGTCCTGCGGCACGTACCACGAGTACTGCCAGGCGTTGCCTTCGGTGTAGTCGGTGCCGTAGCCGCTGGCGCTGGGGTCGAAGGGTTCGCGGAAGCTGCCGTCGCGTTTGCGCGCGCGCATGAATCCGCTCTTCGCATCGAAGGCGTGCTTCCAGTTGCCGGCTCGCTTCTCGAATCTCGCCGCAACATCCTTGCGTCCCATCGCCCCGGCCATGCGCGCAATGGTCCAGTCGTCGAACGCGTACTCCAGCGTCTTCGACGCGGCCTCGCCTTCCTCGTCGATCGGCACATAGCCCAGTTCCTTGTACTGGGCGATGCCGTCGTAAGGGCCGTAGTCGGCGCTGGCGACCATCGCCTCCAGCGCTTCGTTCGCGTCGTAGCCGCGGATGCCTTTCATGTAGGCGTCGGCGATCACCGGCACGGCGTGGTAGCCGATCATGCACCACGTCTCCTGGCCGTGGAACGCCCACACCGGCAGGATCCCGTAGGGGCTGTGCTTGCGCGAAGCGAGCAGCGAATTGACGAAATCGTTGTTGCGCTGCTCCGGCTGCACCAGGGTCAACAGCGGATGCAGCGCGCGATAGGTGTCCCACAGCGAGAAGGTGGAGTGGTAGCGAAAGCCCTTGGCCTCGTGCACCGCGTTGTCCGGGCCGCGATAACGGCCGTCGCTGTCCATGAACAGGCTCGGGCCCATCAGCGTGTGGTAGAGCGCGGTGTAGAAGCTTTTGCGCGAAGCCTCGTCGCCTTCGGCGTCGATCGCCGACAATGCATCGCTCCAGCGTTCTCGCGCCTGCGCGCGCACGCCGTCGAAATCGAAGCCGGGGACTTCGGCGTCGAGGTTGGCGATGGCGCTGTCTTCGCTGACCGGCGAGATCGCGACCTTGACGATCAACTCCTGGCCCGGCGCGTCCTTGAAGTCGAGGCTGGCGACGAGCTGGCGGCCTTCGATCTGCGCGCGCTGGCTCGGGTCTTTTTCGCCGGGCGGCGCGAAGCCCTTGTAGGGCACGTCGGCTTCGGTGTCGTGGAAGGCGTGCCCGGTCACCGGGCGCGAGAAGCGCATGGCGAAGTACAGCTGCCGGCCCGGGGCCCAGCCGCGGGTTTCGCGGAAACCGGTCACGGTGCCGTCGGCGCGCAGCCTTACCCGCGACCACAGCACCTTGCCGGGATAGTCGTACAGGCTGGTGCGCAGGTCGATCAGCACGTGTGCCGCCTGCCCGCTTGGGTAACGGTAGCGATGCACGCCGACGCGCTCGCTGGCGGTGAGTTCGGCGCGGATCTTGTAGTCGTCCAGGGTGACGGCGTAATAGCCCGGCTGGGCGACTTCGTCGTCGTGGCGGAACGCCGAGCGGTAACCGCTGCGCGGGGTTTTCGAATCGCCGCGCTCGAGCTTGACCTCGCCGGCGATCGGCATCACCAGCACGTCGCCGAGGTCCGAGTGGCCGGTGCCGGAGAAGTGGGTGTGGGAGAAGCCGACGATGGTCGGATCGCCGTGGCGGTAGCCGGCGGCCCAGCCGTAGGCTTCCTTGCGCGGCTTGATCTCGGTGTCCGGGCTGAGCTGGATCATGCCGAACGGGACCGTGGCGCCCGGGAAGGTGTGGCCCTCGCCGCCGGTGCCGATGAACGGGTCGACCGCTTCGAAGGCGCGGCGGCCGGCGTCGGCGCCGCCGGCGGGCGCGGCCAGGGCGGTCGGGACAGCGAACACCGCGGCCAGCAAGGCCAGGATGGCGGCGCCGGGCCAGCGGCCGGACGGATCGGGGTGGGGCTGGGTCGCTGAGAGCTGGGTCGTTCGGGACTGGATCGGCCGGGCCATCCGGAGTACTCCGTCTGATTCGTGATCGGGATTAGGAACAGGTTCGCAACGGCGGCCGGCCAAGGGACGGGCCGCCACTTTTAGATCGTTCTAAATATCGGCAAGCTAGCACGCGCCCGGAACCCGTTCATGCTGCATTGCAGAATGCAGCGACGGGGCCCAGGCCGCAGGATGGCGGCATTTAGAACGATCCAAAAGCCTTCCTTTCGCCCGAACCCGGCCTATGAGTCCCGCCCGACCATCCACCGCGAGGTGCCCAAGATGAACGACGCGCCCGCCCCCCGAGGCCGGGTCACCCTGGCCGATATCGCGCGCGCCTGCGGCCTGTCGCGCGCGACCGTCTCGCTGGTGCTGCGCGGCAGCCCGCTGGTGCACGCCGACACCCGCGCCCGGGTCGAAGCCGAGCTCAAGCGCCAAGGCTACGTCTATCACCGCGGCGCGGCCAATCTGCGCCGCAAGGTGTCCACCGGCGTGGCCCTGGTCATCAACGACCTGTCCAACCCGTTCTTCGCCGAGTTCGCCGCGGGCGTGGACGAATGGCTGGCCACCGCCGGCTTCGTCACCTTGCTGGGCAGCACCAACGAATCGGTGGAACGCCAGCAGGCGGTGCTCAACTCGCTGATGGAGCACGACCCGGCCGGGATCATCCTCTCGCCGGCCGAAGGCAGCGACGGCGCGCGGGTGCGCGCGCAAGTCGGCGAGCGCACGCCGGTGCTGGTGTTCAACCGCGAGCTCGACGGCACCACCTGGGATTTCCTCGCCCTGGACAACACCCACGGCGCGCGCCTGGCCACCCGCCACCTGCTCGACCGCGGCCATCGCCGCATCGCCTTCTTCGGCGGCCATCGCGATTCGTCCTCGTGCCGGCAGCGCCGCCAGGGCTATCGCGAGGCGCTGGCCGAGGCCGGGATCGAGCCGGAACCGCAGTGGCTGGTCGAGTGCGCGCCCACGCGGCTGGAAGCGGCGCAGCAGACCGGCGCGCTGTTCGTGCGCGATCCCGCGCCGACCGCGGCGGTCTGCTACAACGACGCGGTCGCGCTCGGCCTGATGGCCGGCCTGGTCGCACGCGGCCGCCGCGCCGGCGCCGATTTCGCCGTGGTCGGCTTCGACGACATTCCCGAAGCCGCGGTGGCCTCGCCGCCGCTGACCACCATCGCGGTGGATCCGCGCGCGCGCGGCCGCCAGGCCGCCGAGCTGATCCTCAAGCGTCTGCGCGAACCGGCCATGCCGCGCGCCCATACCATCGCCCCGGTGCGCCTGCAGGCCCGCAGCAGCAGCGAGGTGCACTTGTCCGGAGACTCCGCATGAGCCGTCGCGTCATGTCCTACGCCGCCGCGCTGGCGGTGGTGACCACGATCTTCTTCACCTGGGGCGGCCTGACCAGCCTCAACGACGTGCTGATCCCGCATCTCAAGGCCGTGTTCAACATGAACTACGCCCAGTCGATGCTGATCCAGTCGACCTTCTTCGGCGCGTATTTCCTGATGTCGCTGCCGGCCAGCCGGGTGGTGGCGAAGTTCGGCTACAAGCACAGCATCGTCATCGGCCTGATCGTCGCGGCGATCGGCGCGGCGATGTTCTTCCCGGCCGCGCGCATTCCCTCTTACCCGCTGTTCCTGGGCGCGCTGTTCGTGCTCGCCAGCGGCATCACCGTGTTGCAGGTGTCGGCCAATCCCTACATCAGCCTGCTCGGCGACCCGGCCGGCGCGCCGAGCCGGCTCAACCTGGCGCAGGCGCTGAACTCGCTGGGCACCACGGTGTTTCCGACCTTCATCGGCCCGCTGATCCTGTCCTCCGCGGTGCTCAGCGCCGCAGAGCTCAAGGCGATGAGCGTCGCCGAGCAGGCCGCTTACCGCGCGCACGAAGCCGCGGCGGTGCAAGTGCCGTACATGGTCATCGCCGGCTGCCTGGTGCTGCTGGCGGTGTTCGTCTACACGATGCGCATCCCGCCGCTGACCGAGGCCACCGAAAGCGCCGACCCGGCCCACCACAGCTTCGGCGAAGTGCTCGGCCAGCGTCATCTGCTGTTCGGCGTGATCGCGATCTTCGTCTACGTCGGCGCCGAGGTCTCGATCGGCAGCTTCCTGGTGAACTATCTGTCCGAGCCGCAGATCGCCGGCTTCGATCACGCCACCGCCAGCAAATACCTGGGCCTGTACTGGGGCGGCGCGATGGTCGGCCGCTTCGTCGGCGCGGTGCTGCTGCGCTTCGTCGATGCGCGCAAGCTGCTGGCGCTGGCTGCGGTGGTGGCGATCGCGCTGCTGGCGCTGACCATGGCCACGCGCGGTTCGGTGGCGATGTGGGCGGTGCTGTCGATCGGCCTGTTCAACTCGGTGATGTTCCCGACCATCTTCACCATCGCCATCGAACGGCTCGGGCCGATGACCAGCAAGGCCTCGAGCCTGCTGATCATGGCCATCGTCGGCGGCGCGGTGGTGCCGCTGCTGCAGGGCCTGCTGTCGGACAGCATCGGCATCCAGCATTCGTTCGTGATTCCGGCGGTCTGCTACGCCTTCATCGTCTGGTACGGCCTGTCGGGTTCGCGCATCCGCGAAGGCCAGGGCCAGCACGCCAGCGCCCAAGCTTCGGGAGTGATGCATTGATGTCCGCCGTATCCCCTTCGCCCGCCGACGGCGCCATCGTCTGCTTCGGCGAAGCCCTGATCGACTTCCTCGCCCGCCCGGGCGGCGCGCCCGGCCAGCCGCGCCATTTCGTCGAATACGCCGGCGGCGCGCCGGCCAACGTCGCCGTCGCCGCCGCGCGGCTGGGCGCGAACACGCGTTTCGTCGGCATGCTCGGCCGCGACATGTTCGGCGACTTCATCGCCGAACAGCTCAGCGGCTACGGCGTGGACACCCGCGACGTGCGCCGCACCGACCAGGCCAAGACCGCGCTCGCCTTCGTGTCGCTCGACGGCGAAGGCGAACGCAGCTTCAGCTTCTACCGCCCGCCGGCGGCCGACCTGCTGTTCCGCGACGGCGACTTCCGCGTCGACGGTTTCGAAGACGCCGGCGTGTTCCACGTCTGCTCCAACAGCCTCACCGAGGAAGCCATCGCCGCGACCACGCTCGCCGGCATGCGCCGCGCGCGCCTGGCCGGCGCGCTGGTGAGCATGGACATGAACCTGCGCCCGTCGCTGTGGCCGGCCGGCGTCGACCCGGCGCCGCGGCTGCTGGCGGCGCTGCTGGAAGCGGACCTGATCAAGCTGTGCGGCAGCGAGTTCGAGTTCCTCGCCCGCCACCTCGGCGGCGAAGAAGCCGCGCTGCAGCGGCTGTGGCACGGCTACGCGACCTGCGTGCTGATCACCGACGGCGCCACTCCGATCCGCTGGCATACGCGCACCCGCAGCGGCACGGTGGCCACGTTCAAGGTCTCGCCCAGCGACACCACCGGCGCCGGCGACGCCTTCGTCGGCGGGCTGCTGCGGCGGCTGATCGCGCTTGGCGTCGACGCGGCCAACTTCAACGATTTCCTTCAGCGCGAAGACGAACTGACCGACGCGCTGCGCTACGCCGCCGCCGCCGGCGCGCTGGCCACCACCCGCCACGGCGCGTTCGCGGCCATGCCCAGCGCCGCCGAGGTCGAACGACTGATGCAGGAACAAGCATGAACCTTCCCGCCAACCCGCTGCCGAACTTCCGCGACGCCGACACGCTGCTGGCGCATATCCGCGACACGATGGCGTTCTACGACCCGATCGCGCTGGATCCGCACGGCGGATTCTTCCATTACTTCCGCGACGACGGCGCGGTGTACGACGCATCGCACCGGCATTTGGTCAGCTCGACCCGCTTCGTCTTCAACTACGCGATGGCGGCGGTGGAATTCGGCCGCGACGACTACCGCGAACGCGCGCGCCACGGCCTGCGCTATCTGCGCGAGGCGCACCGCGACCCGCGCACCGGCGGCTACGCCTGGACCATCCGCGACGGCCAGCCCGAAGACCGCATGAACCACTGCTACGGCGTGGCCTTCGTGTTGCTCGCTTACTCGTGCGGCGTGAAGGCCGGCATCGCCGAAGCCGCGGCGTGGATGGACGAAACCTGGAACCTGCTGGAAGCGCGCTTCTGGGAGCCCGAGTTCGGCCTGTACCGCGACGAAGCCGACGCCGACTGGAACTTCACCGGCTACCGCGGCCAGAACGCCAACATGCATATGTGCGAGGCGATGCTGGCGGCGTTTGAGGCCTCGAACGACGCGCGCTATCTCGAACGCGCATTGACGCTCGCGCAGAACATGACCCAGCGTCAGGCGGCCCAGGCCGACGGCCTGGTGTGGGAGCACTACGACCGCGACTGGAACATCGACTGGGATTATCACCGCGACGACCCCAAGCACCTGTTCCGCCCATGGGGCTTCCAGCCGGGCCACCAGACCGAGTGGGCCAAGCTGTTGCTGATCCTCGACCGCCACCTGTCCGTGCGCGGCGACGCGCCTGCATGGCTGGTGCCGACCGCTCGCCATCTGTTCGACACTGCGGTGGCGCGCTCGTGGGACGACGAATTCGGCGGCCTCGCCTACGGCTTCGCGCCGGACGGCTCGATCTGCGACGACGACAAATATTTCTGGGTCCAGGCCGAATCGCTGGCGACCGCGGCGCTGCTGGCCGTACGCACCGGCGAGGATCTGTACTGGCAGTGGTACGACAAGCTGTGGGCGTATGCGTGGCAGCACCTGGTCGATCACCGTTATGGCGCGTGGTACCGCATCCTCGACCGCCGCAACGGCAAGTACAGCGACGAGAAGAGCCCGGCCGGCAAGACCGATTACCACACCATGGGCGCGTGCTACGAAGTGATCCGCTGGTTGCGCAATCCGTAATCGTTCCGAAGTCCCTGTAGGAGCGGCGCAAGCCGCGACCGCGACACCTCGCTTGCGTCGTAGGTGAGGATTCGCGGTCGCGGCTTGCGCCGCTCCTACAGGTAGCGCTCGCAACATCGCGTATTCATGCGCCGTCCGTCGGGAGCGCGGCCACGTCATGCGTCCGCGCCGACATCCGTACGCAGCCGCGCAACGTTCCCGCACCTATCCTGGCCGCTCCCCTCATTCGCGGAGCGCCCCATGGACATCCAACAGATCGCCGACCGCTACGTCGAACTCTGCCGCGCCGGCAAGCACGAGCAGATCCAGGACGAGCTCTACGCCGACGACGCGGTCAGCATCGAAGCGCCCGGCAATCAATCCGGCCCGCTCGGAAACGTCGAAGGGCTGGAAGCCATTCGCGAGAAAGGCCGCAAGTTCATGGAAGACGTGGTCGAACTGCATAGCAGTTGGTGCAGCGATCCTGTCGTCGGCGGCGATTGGTTCACCCTCGCGATGGGCATCGAAGCCACCTACAAAAGCATGGGCCGCGTATCGATGGCGGAAGTGGCGGTGTACAAGGTGCGCGACTGCAAGATCGTGCACGAGCAGTTTTTCTACGGTTGAAGCGACGATCCCGCTACGTCGCGGCGCAGTCCCAGCTAGCGCGAGGATCCACTGGCGACTCGGGTTCGCCCCGGGTCGCTCATGGCGGCGAGGCTAGGCCGCAAGTCGGGCCGCGAACGAATACAGCGGCAGGCAGATCAGCGACCACGCCAACGCGAAGGCGGCAACCGCGCAAGCCACCCACCAGGACTGCATCGGCAGTCCGAGTTGGCGTCGCGCCCGCAACTCATCGCCTTGCAGGACGCGGCCGACGGCCGCAACGACGGCGGCCTGCAACGACAACAACAAGCCCATCGCAAACGGCATTTCCCGCGGATCGTGGTTATAGCCGATCGCCATCACCGCGAGATCGACGAGCATCGTCGCCGGAGCGATCAGCGCGACGGCGGCGGCGGCCAAGACCCAGCTTAAGGCGCGATCGCCGCGCACCCGACAGTTCCACGCGATCATCAAGCTTCCGGCCAGCGGCGTCGCCAGCAAACTGGCGAGGAACATAGCCCGAAGCGAGAACCAAGGCGACGACGACTGCGTCGCCGGATTCCGCACCACAGGCGCCGCAGTAACCGCCCTAACGTAGACGTTGTCTTCCATACGCGCCTCCGCGGTCCCGCCGCTGGTCTCGCGACGATAGCACCGTCGAAGAACCCCAGCGCTCAAAACGAAACAGGCCCCGCAATGCGGGGCCTGTTCGGGTTGCGTCCTGGCGACGAATCAATCGATGTCGAGGAAGCTACGCAGCTGTTCCGACCGGCTCGGATGGCGCAGCTTGCGCAGCGCCTTGGCTTCGATCTGGCGGATGCGCTCGCGGGTCACGTCGAACTGCTTGCCGACTTCCTCAAGGGTGTGGTCGGTGTTCATGTCGATGCCGAAGCGCATGCGCAACACCTTGGCCTCGCGCGGGGTCAGGCCGGCGAGCACGTCGCGGACCGTCTCGGAGAGGTTGATGTTGGTGGTCGCTTCCACCGGGGACTCCACGTTGGTGTCCTCGATGAAGTCGCCCAGATGCGAGTCCTCGTCGTCGCCGATCGGAGTCTCCATCGAGATGGGCTCCTTGGCGATCTTCATGACCTTCCGGATCTTGTCCTCCGGCATGTCCATTTCCTTCGCCAGCTCTTCCGGAGTCGCTTCGCGGCCGTACTGCTGCAGCATCTGGCGGCTGATGCGGTTGAGCTTGTTGATCGTTTCGATCATGTGCACCGGGATGCGGATGGTGCGGGCCTGATCGGCGATCGAGCGGGTGATGGCCTGGCGGATCCACCAGGTGGCGTAGGTCGAGAACTTGAAGCCGCGGCGGAATTCGAACTTGTCCACCGCCTTCATCAGGCCGATGTTGCCTTCCTGGATCAGGTCGAGGAACTGCAGACCGCGGTTGGTGTACTTCTTGGCGATGGAGATCACCAGGCGCAGGTTGGCCTCGACCATCTCCTTCTTGGCCTTGCGCGCCTTGGCCTCGCCGTAGGCGACGGCGCGGCTGATTTCCTTGAGCTCTTCCAGGGTCAGCAGCGAGCGCGTCTCGACTTCGATGGTGGCCTGCTGTTCGGCCACGATCTGGTCCTTGACGTCGCGCAGGCCCGACGACCACTTCTGCTTGCGCTTGAGCAGTTCGTCCACCCATTCCAGATTGGTCTGGTTGCCTTCCCAGGCGCGGATGAAGTCCTTGCGCGGCATCTTCGCCACGCGGGTGGCCAGGTCGAGGATCTTGCGCTCGTGGTCCTTGATCGAGCCGACCACTTCGCGCAGGTTGCGCATCAGCGTGTCGGTCAGGGCCAGCGGCAGCTTCAGGGTGACGAACACCGCGGCGATGTCCTCGCGCAGCTTGGTCGCGTTCTTGTGCGCCGAGCCGTACTTGGCGTGAGCCTTGAGGAACTTGCCGTGCAGGTCGGCGATGGTTTCCATGCGCGAGGCGACTTCGACCGGGTCGGGACCGGACACGGTCTCTTCGGTCTCTTCGTCGCCGCCGGCGGCTTCCTCCTCGTCCTCGTCGGACTCGGCGTCGGCATCGTCGGCCGCCGGCGCCGGCGGCGCGGCGGGTTCGGGTTCTTCGTCGAGGTGATCGTTGAAGCCGACCACGATCTCGGCCAGGCGCTTCTTGCCGGCCTTGTGCTGCTCGTAGTCTTCCAGGATCAGCTGGATCGTGCCCGGATACAGCGCGAGCGAGGCCTGGACCTGGTTCAGACCCTCCTCGATGCGCTTGGCGATGGCGATTTCGCCTTCGCGGGTCAACAGTTCGACGGTACCCATCTCGCGCATGTACATACGCACGGGATCGGTGGTGCGGCCGCCTTCGCCGTCGAGCGCGGTCAGCGCTGCGGCGGCTTCTTCGGCCGCGGTGTCGTCGACTTCGCGGTTACCGGTGTTGCCGTCGGCGAGCAACAGCGTTTCGGCATCGGGCGCAACTTCGTGCACTTCGATGCCCATGCCGTTGATCATGCCGATGATGTCTTCGATCTGTTCGGCGTCGACCAAATCGTCGGGCAGGTGATCGTTGACCTCGGCATAGGTCAGATAGCCCTGCTCCAAGCCCTTGGAGATCAGGAGCTTGATATCGGACGGAGGGGGCTGACGTTCGTTGGCCATGGGCTGCGCCACCGCGCTAATGAGGATAGGGAACGCTCCAGTATATCAGGTCCGGCGCCCCCGGCCGGGGCAGGGCCGCGGGGAGGAGCGTCGGGTCAGGACCGGAGGAGGAAGGTGACCGGGCCGTCGTTGACCAGGCTGACGACCATATGGGCGCCGAAGCGGCCGGTTTCCACCCCCGCGGAATGACGTTGACGGCAAGTTTCGAGCAATCGGTTGAATAGCGGTTCAGCCAGCGCCGGCGCGGCCGCGGTGCTGAAGCCCGGACGCATGCCGCTGCGGGTGTCGGCCGCCAACGTGAATTGGCTGACCAGCAGCAACCCGCCGCCGGTGTCGGCCAGACCGCGGTTCATACGACCGGCCTCATCGGCGAATACACGGTATCCGAGCAGGCGATCGGCCATCCGCGCGATCTGGGCCTCGCCGTCGTCGGGCTCGATCCCGACCAGGGCCAGCAGGCCGGGGCCGATCGCCCCGACCGTTTCGCCGTCGACCGTCACGCTGGCCTGGGTCACCCGCTGGATCAAGCTCAGCATGCCGTCGCACCGTCAATTTCAGGGATCGCCAGTGTACTGCGGGCAACGCGCCGGCAATGGCGGCGTTCGCCCGCGTTCGCCACCGCCGCGCGCCGGTGCCGGCGCGGCGCGCGCGGCTACACTCGCCGGCATGACCCAGTTCGCCGCCCGCCTGCTGTACTTCTTCGCCAGCCTGATCGGCCGCCTGCCCTGGCCCTGGCAGCGGCGCCTGGGCGAAGCGGTGGCCTCGGTGTGGCAGCGCCGCGACGCGCGCGAGGCCCGGGTGGCCCGGGTCAACCTCGCCCTGGCCTACCCGGAGCTGCTGCCGGCGCAGCGCGAGCAGTGGCAGCAGGCGATCGTGCGCACCACCGCGCGCCAGGCGGTGGAGACCCTGCGCCTGTGGACCCGCCCGCACGCCGAAAACCTGGGCCTGCTGCGCGAGCGCCACGGCACCGAGCTGTTCGATGCCGCCCTGGCCGCCGGCAAGGGCCTGATCGTGGCCGCCCCGCACTACGGCAACTGGGAATTGCTGAACCAGTGGCTGGCCCAGCGCACGCCGCTGGCGATCCTGTACAAGCCGCCGGAGTCGGCGGTCGGCGAGGCCTTCCTGAACCTGGTGCGCGCCGATACCGACGCCGAGCGGGTGACCCAGATCCGCGCGGAAGGCGCCGCGGTGCGCCAGTTGTGGAAGCGGCTCAGCGCCGGCGGCGTGGTCGGGATCCTGCCCGACCAGCAGCCCAAGGCCGGCGACGGCGAATTCGCCCCGTTCTTCGGGGTCCAGGCGCTGACCATGACCCTGCTCGGCCGGCTCGCCGAGCGCACCGGCGCGGCGGTGCTGTTCTGCTATTGCGAGCGCATCGACCAGCACCCCGACGGGCCCGGCTTCGCCCTGCACATCGAGGCCGCGCCCGAGGGCATCGCCGATCCCGACCCGCTGCGCGCCTGCGCCGCGCTCAATCAGGCGGTGGAACGCATCGCCCGGCGCGATCCGGCGCAGTACCAGTGGACGTACAAGCGCTACACGCTGCGGCCGTCCGGCGACGGGCGCGACAACCCGTATCGCTCGATCGAAACCGACCGTCGCTGAGTCGCTGGCGACGCGGCTCAGCGCACCCATCGGCATCCGCGCGCGCTGATCGCGCGCAGCGAACCCGGCAGTTCTACGCAAACCGGCCACACGCCACTCACCTCGCTACACTCGGGAACAACCTCGCCCCGCCCGCACGATGACGCCCACACCGCCCGGCTCCGATTCCACTCTCCCCTCGCCCGCCGAGCCCATCGCGCAAGCGGGCGAGCCGCTGCCGTCCGCAACCGCGGACGTCGCGCCCGAGTCCGATCCAGCCCCCGCCGCCGCGCCGACGCAGCGCGAATCGCCCGCCCCGGCCGCGCCCGGCGACGACCACGCGCTGCCGCCGCCGCAGGACGGCTGGCAACGCCTGCCCGCGCGCGCGATTCCGCTGTGCACGATCGACATCAGCCTGTCGCTGGCGGTGGTGTTCGCGATCGCCGCGCTGATCGTCGGCGTGCTCAACTTCGGCCGCCACGGCGCGCTGCCCAGCGGCCTGGCCGGCGCTTTGTTCGGCGCCGGCATCGGCATGTGGATCGGCTTCCGCCGCTACCGCAACACCCTGTGGAAGCTGGACGCGCACGGTTTCGCGGTGCGCCGCGGCGTGGCCTGGCAGCGCGAGACCATCGTGCCGCTGACCCGGGTCCAGCATCTGGACCTCAAGCACGGCCCGCTGCAGCGCATGCGCCGGCTGGCGACGCTGGTGGTGCACACCGCCGGCACCCGCCACAGCTCGGTCGCGATCGATCACCTCGACGCCGACGACGCCCAGCGCCTGCGCGAACGCCTGGGCCGCCAGCTCGACCTCGAAGACGACGAGGCCCGATGAGCGCGCCCGCCCACGACGACGCCCGCGCCGGCGCGGGCGCGGCCGCCGAACCGGTCGCCGACCGCCGCCTGCATCCGATGTCGTGGCTGTTCGTGCTGGTGCAGCACCTGCGCCAGTACATCGTGCCGCTGCTGATCCTGATCTTCCTCGGCCGCGGCGATCGCAACGAGCTGTACTCGCTGATCGGCGTCGGCGTGCTGGTGCTGTTCTCGCTGTGGCGCTACTTCACCTATCGCTACGGCGTCGGCGCCAACGGGCTGGTGGTGCGCAGTGGTTTGCTCAACCGCAGCCTGCGGGTGATCCCGTTCGTGCGCATCCAGAACGTGGGCGTACACCAGACCGTGCTGCACCGCCTGTTCGGCGTGGCCGAGGTGCGCCTGGAATCGGCCGGCGGCAAGGAACCCGAAGCGCAGATGCGCGTGCTCAAGCTGGCCGACGCGCTGGCGCTGGAAACCCTGGTGCGGCGCCGCGGCGGCGACCCGGCGCAGGCCGCCGAAGAGCGCGCCGACAGCCTGCTGCGGCTGTCGCCGGCGGAAGTGCTGCGGCTGGGGCTGGTGTCCAACGGCGGCCTGATCCTGGTCGGCGCCGGCCTGGCCGCGATCATGCAGAGCGTGCCCGACTTCAACGGCCGCGTGCCCGAGCGGATGCTGCGCGTGGGCGTGCGCTGGCTGTTCGGCCGGGTCGAGGGCTATCACCTGGACGCCGCCGGCTACGCGCTGCTGGCGGTCGCCGGCATCGTCTTCGTCGCCGCCGCGCTCAAGGGCCTGTCGATGACCCTGGCGCTGCTGCGCTATTACGGTTTCGAACTGAGCGAACAAGGCCGCCGGCTGACCGCCGAGCGCGGCTTGCTGGCGCGCTGGCGCACCACCGTGCCGCGCCGGCGCATCCAGGCCTGGACCCTGGAGGAAGGCGTGCTGCACCGGCTGCTGCGCCGGCGCCGCCTGGCGGTGGACACGGTCGGCGGCGACGAGCACGAGGACGGCCGCGCGCTCAAGGAACTGGCGCCGATCGCCGCGCCGGCGGTCTGCGACGGCCTGATCGCGCACCTGCTGCCGCACGCGCGTTGGGACGCGCTGCCGTGGCAGGCGCTGCCGAAGGCGGTGTGGTGGCGGCTGTTCCTGCCCGACCTGCCGTGGACCGCGCTGGCGGTGTTCATCGCCTATTGGCAGGTCGGCGAATGGAGCCTGCTGGCGCTGCTGTGGCTGCCGTGGTCGGCGTTCAAGGCGCAGCGGCGCGCGCGGCGCATGGGCTATGCGATGGACGCCGAACTGATCGCGGTGCGCGAAGGCTGGTGGCGGCGCTACTGGCGTTTCGCCGAACTCGACAAGCTGCAAGTCCTGCAGATCACCCGCTCGCCGCTGGACCGCCGCTGCGGCACCGCGACGCTGTGGCTGGACACCGCCGGCGCCGGCGCGCTGGGCCCGCCGCTGCGCATCCGCTTCCTGCCGCTGGACGAGGCGCAGCGGCTGTACGAACGCTTGGCGGCGTCGCTGGCGAAGCGGCCGTTGCGGTGGTGATGCGGGCCTGCGTTTCGCTCGTCGCGGCGACGGACGCAGAACCCGCCGCGGCACGCCCGCTGTAGGAGCGGCGCGAGCCGCGACCGCGAATAACCAACTACGACGAAACCAACGACGTGGCTGCGTATTCGCGGTCGCGGCTCGCGCCGCTCCTACAGTCGGAGACGAACCTTCGCGACGACGCGGCCGCCCCGCTCAGCTCCCACGCCCCCAATACCCCAACTCGCGACGAATCTGCAGCCCGCGAATCCACGCGGATAGCGGCTTGCCACGAAGCGTCCCCAAGCGCCCGCCCAGCAGATCCTCGGTCGCCGCCATCACCCGCTGCGACGAACGCCCGTCGCGGTACGGATGGATCGCCTCGGCATACGCGTCGATCGCCGCCTGCAACTGCGGCGTCGGCGCGAACGCTTGCGCCAGGCGCTGCTCCAGTTCGGCCGGGTCGTCGAAATCGATCATGTGCGGTTTCGGCGCGCGGTTGCGGAAGGTCACCACCGGTTTGCGCTGGACCACGAACTCGGACACCACCGAGGTCGTGTCGGCCACCAGCACGTCGGCGGCGCGCTGCGCGGCGATCAGCGCTTCGGTTTCGACGAAGGCCGCATTGGCGCCGGCGAGCGAGCGATAGCGTTCGAACAGCTCGGGCGCGCACTTGGGATGCAAGGTCAGCAGCCAATAGCGCCGGCCTTCGGCCACCTGCGCGGCGATCGCCTCGAACAGATGCGGCGCCGCGCTCAGGCGCTCGGTGAAGGTGGAGGCGAACATCGCCACCGGCCGCGCGCCGGCCGGCGCGCGCAAGGCCGCGGCGGCGCCGTCGTCGTCGCGGAACAGCGGATCGAGCTTGGGCCAGCCGGTCTCGACCACGGCGAAGTGGCCGGCCTGCGCGGCCAGCTCGCGAAACGGCGCGGTGGTGGCCGGCCCCTGCGTGCAATACAGATCGAACAGGCCGCGCACGCGGAAGTGACCGCGCGCGTCGGCGCGCTTTTCCACGTTGAAGCCGTGGAACAGCTGCACCTTGGCCCCGGCCACGAACGGCGGCACCCAGTTGGCCGCGCTGAACACCGCGCGCGGCTTCAGCGCCACCGCCGCGCGCAGGCCGGCGCGGCCGGGCTCGAGCATGCGCACCGGCGCCGGCAGGGCCGAGCCGGCGGCGCCGTCGGCGAACCAGGCGTGGGCGACGTGGCCGGCCTCGTGCAGCGCCTGCGCCAGCGGCTGCAGGATCGGCAGCGCGTAGCGTTCGGTGGCGAAGAGCAGGTAGTCGGACATGGCGGCGGCCGTTTGGAGCGATACGCGAGTTTAGAGGAGGCAGGAGTGAGCGGGGCGCGGACCGGCTTTCGCTCGCTCCTGCCCGCTCACTCATCGCTTTACGGCCGAGTATCCTGAGCGCAGCCCCCGCCCCGGACCGCCGCCATCGACACGCCCGCGCCCAGCGACGCCGCCCGCCCCAAGCTGTCGGCCTGCATCATCGCCTTCAACGAAGCCGACCGGATCGAAGACTGCCTGGCCTCGCTGGCGTTCTGCGACGAGATCGTGGTGGTGGATTCGCACTCCACCGACGCCACCGCCGCGCTCGCCCAGGCCGCCGGCGCGCGCGTGCTGCAGCGCCGCTTCGACGGCTTCCGCAGCCAGAAGCAGTTCGCGATCGAGCAGGCCGCGCACGATTGGGTGCTGTGCCTGGACGCCGACGAGCGTGTCGGCGACGAGCTGCGCGCGTCGATCCTGGCCGCGCGCGAACGCGGCTTCGTTGATGCCGCCGGTTACCGCTTCGCGCGCTTGTCCGAATACTTCGGCCGCTTCCTGCGCCACGGCAACGCCTATCCCGACCGCGTGCTGCGCCTGTTCGACCGCCGCCGCGGCGGCTGGCGCGGAACCCGCGAAGTGCACGAGGCCGCCAGCGTCGACGGCGCGTTCGCCACGCTGCGCGGCGACCTGATCCACTACCCCTACCGCTCGCTGCAGCAACAACTGGCCAAGACCGAGCGCTACGCGCGGATGATGGCCGAGCACGAGCACGCGCGCGGCAAACGCGCGACCCTGGCCAAGCTGGTGCTGGCGCCGGCGTGGCGGTTCTGGCGCGGCTATCTGCTGCGCGGCGGCTTCCGCGACGGCTGGCACGGCCTGGTCTACGCCTACGTGCGCGCCAACTACGTGCGGCAGAAGACGATCATGCTGTGGATGCTCGGCAACGGCCAGCCGGTGGTCACGCCCGAACGCAAGGACGACGGCGCAGCCTGAGCGCGCGCCGCACCGCGCTCACCGCGGCCGGTCCATCGCCACACGCTCAAGCCAACGCGCTTACTGCGGCCCGCGCTCGCGCTCGATCAGCGCGAAGCCGTACAGCACGCCGACGGCGACCGCGTAGAACGAGGCGACCAGTTGGTGGGCGAACATCGACTGGGTCAGGCCGCAGGCGATGTACACCAGCACCAGCACCAGCCCGGCCAGCGCGCTGCTGCGCGCGCGCCCGGCGGCCTGGGCGCGCAACAGCCGCGCGAACAGCGCCAGCGGCACCAGATAGATCGCCAGGATCGCCAACAACCCCGGCAGGCCCATCGTCGCCGCCCATTCGAACGCGTCGCTGTGGGCGTGGCCGAGCTTGCAAAAGCCAATCCGCGGCGCCGGCGGCGCGCATTGCGGCGTGGCCATCACCACCTTTTCGAACCGGCCCACGCCGACGCCGGTCAGCGGATGCTCGGTGAAGGTGTCGCCGGCCAGTTCCAGCAAGGTCATGCGCGCGCCCAGCGAGGACTCGTGGTCGCCGCGCTTGACCCGGTCCATGTCCGAGACCAGCTCGGTCAGGCGGATCTGCTGCGCCAGCGGCGCGATCCAGTGGCTCGCCACCACCGTCAGCGCCAACGCCGCCAGCACCGCCCAGGACAGCTTGCGCGCGCGCCCGCCGCTGACGATCAGCGCCACCAGCAGCACGATCGCCAGCGCCGGCCACACCCCGCGGCTGCCGCTGAGCGCCACCGCGGCCACGCCCAGCGCGCAGGCCAGCGCGGTCCATACCAGCTCGCCCGAGGGGCGGGTAAACACCGCCAGCACGATCAGCGCGATCAGCGCATCGGCGAACACGATCGCATTGGCGGTCCAGCCCAACGCGCGCTCGGTGCCGGTGGCCACTTGATACAGCGCCAGCACGAACGCGGCGGCCAGGCCGAACAGCGCGCCGCGCCACAGCCAGCGCCGCGACGGCCGCCAGGCGTAGATCAGCACCGCGAAGAACGGCGCCGTCAACAGCCGCAGGCGGTTGTCGGCCTCGCGCCAGCGCACCTCGAAATGGAATTTGGAGAACAGCACCACCACCGCGGCCAGCATCGCCATCGCCAGCAGCCAGCGGGTCTCGCGCCCGACCTCGCGCCAGCCGCGCGCGAACACCGACGGCGCCAGCGCGAACGCCAGCAGCGCCAGCGCGGCGAACGGGGTCAGCGCCCACGGCGTGGACAACAGCAACGCCGGCAGCAGGAACAACGCGGCCTGCAGCAGCCGCAGCGCCAGCCGCTGGCGCGGCGCGGCGCCCGGATCGGAAGCAGAGAAGGGCAATGCGGGCACGCTCAATCCGATCCGTCGTCGTACTCGTGATCGTCGTCGTTGAACGGCAGCGGCGGCGAGGCCGGGCAACCGGCGCGCGCGGCATACGGCACCAGCCACCATTCGCGGCGGTTGGAGCGGCCGATCATCTCGGCCTTGGTCCGATCCACGCACACCGGCACCGCCGGCTCCTGTACGAACAGCCAGCGCGTGTCCGGCGCCTGGGCCTGCCAGGCCAGGCCCAGCTCGAGCTGCTTCTGCCAGCCCATGATGAAGCCGAAGGTGGTGGTCCTGGACTGCGACATCAGCAAGTTCTGTTCCTTCCACGCGACCAGGCCGAGCTCGGCGTCGGCGCCGATGCGCTGCGCGGTGCGGGTCATGACCCCGCGCGCGGAGGACGAATCGTTGAGCACCGGCGTGATCAGCAGGCCGTACAGCACCCACACCCCGCACAGCGTCGCCGCCATCGCCCGCTCCGGCCGGCGCCGGCCGGACCACAGCAGGCAGGCCGCGCCCCAGGCGCCGATCGCGATCACCCCGGCGGCGAGCGCGCGGCCGTGATCGGTGAAGCCGCGGTCGGCGATCAGCTTGGTTTCGAACTTGGGATCGCCGAACCACATCGACAGGCCGACCCCGAGCAGGGCCAGGGTCAGCGCCACGGTGAAGCCGAGCGCGACCCGCCGCGGCCACGCCTTGCGCAGCAGGCCCGGCAGCAGCGGCGCGAACATCAGGCAGGCCATCGGCAGCGCCGGCAGGATGTAGACGTCGCGCTTACCGTGCGGGATCGAGAAGAACACGATCACCAGCAGCCACCACGCCAGCGGCAGGATGTAGCGCGGGTCCAGCCGGCCGAGGCGCCGGCCCCAGGCGCGCAGCGCCCACGGCAGCGCCAGCATCAGCGGCAGCCACATCGAGAACATCACCCCGAGGTGGTACCAGACCGGCTGGTGGTGATCCCAGGATTTGGCGTAGCGGCCCGCGGTCTGGCGGAACAGGATGTCGTTGAGATAAGCCTGATAGCTCGGATCGCCGGCGTGGGTGGCGACCAGCACCATCGGCACCACCCACAGCGCGATCGCCAGCAGGAACGCCAACGGCCCGAGCCAGAACCTGGCGTCGCCGGCGCCCGCGCGCACCGGCATGCGCACCCAGGCCAGCGCGCGCGCGCCGAAGCCCTGCGGCGCCAGCCGTGCGTGCAGCGGCCGCAGCAGCGCCGCCAGCGCCAGCGGCAGCAGCATCAGCAGCGCGATCGCGCCGACGCCCTTGGTGATCACGCCGATGCCGGCGGCGAACCAGCCCAGCGCCCACCAGCGCCACGCCGGGCCGGTCAGCAGATGGCGCAGCAGGCCGTAGTTGGCGAAGGTGATCCAGAACACCACCGACGGATCGATCTGCGCCTTCTTGGCCTGGTAGGCGAAGTGCAGCGTGGTCAGCAGCGCCCAGCCGGCGTAGTAGCCCACGCGCGGGGTCCACAGGCGGCGGCCGAGGTCGACCACGCACCACAGCGTGCCCAGCGCCGCCAGCAGCGACGGCAGCAGGAAGGCGATGCGCCAGTGGCCGGTGATGAGGTAGGAGACCGCCTCGGTCCACATGAACAACGGCGGTTTGTCCGAATACAGCTCGACCCCGCGGTGCGGGAACAGCCACTGGCTGGACTCGACCATCTGCTTGGCGACCAGGGCGAAACGCGGCTCGTCGGCGGGCCAGGGATCGCGCAGGCCGAGGCCGGCTCCGAGCACCAGCCAGGCCGTGACCCAGAACAGCCACGCGTGGCGGGACAAGGGGTTCTTGAACATGCGGGGAATGATACGCAGGCGAAAGTGACGGGTGGAGAGGGCGCATTGCGCAACTGCGCCGCCGCTCACCTTCGGCTCATCCATCGTCCGGGCCAGGCGATGCCGGCGCCCGGCTTGCAGGACAAGGGCCGCGGGCGGCGCGGTCGACCCGGTCGGAAACGATCCCGGCGGCAACGCGCCCGACAGATTCAGACTGGTCCGATCCAGCGCCGCCCGAAGTGAGGGCTGTCGGGTTCGGCGCAGTCCGATTCGGAGCGGCCTGATTCAAGCGGCCCGATTCAAGCCGCCTGACTCAGAGCAGCCCGACTCGGGATGGCCCAACTCAGAACGACCCGACTCAGAGCGACCCGATTCCGGCCCCGCTCGCCCCGCGCCGGCCGGCGCGGCTCATCCGGCCCGGCGCAGCCGGGCGTAGAAGAAACCGTCGCCGCCGTCCTCGCCGGGCAGGCGTTGGCGGCCGACCTCGCAGTCGTGGCCGAAGTCCGGGCCCAGCGCGTCGACGCGGGCGTCGGCGGTGCGCGCGAGGAAGGCGCGCACCTGGTCTTCGTTCTCGGCCTTGAGGATCGAGCAGGTGGCGTAGACCAGGACGCCGCCGGGCGCGAGCGTGCGCCACAGCGCGTCCAGCAGTCGCGCCTGCACGACGGTAAGCGCGGCGATGTCGGACTCGCGTCGGTGCAGGACCACGTCGGGCTGGCGGCGGACGATGCCGGTGGCGGAGCACGGCGCGTCCAGCAGCACCGCGTCGAAGGCCGCGCCGTCCCACCAGGCGTCGAGTTCGGCGGCGTCGGCCGCGTGCAGGCGCACGCGTTCGCCGTCGGCGTCGAAGCCGGCGCGCGCCAGCGTCGTGCGCACGCGCTGCAGGCGCGCGGCGTCCACGTCCAGGGCAGTCAGGCGCAAGGACGGATCGCGTTCGAGCAGGTGCGCGCTCTTGCCGCCGGGCGCGGCGCAGGCGTCGAGCACGCGCGCGCCGGGCGCGGGCGCCAGCGCGTCGGCCACGCGCTGGGCGCTGGCGTCCTGCACCGAGGCCGCGCCGTCGGCGAAGCCGGGCAGCGCAGCGACCGGCTGCGCTTGGTCCAGGCGCAGCGCGTCGGCGAGGTCGGCCGGCGCGGCCGCGGCCAGGCCGGCGTCGGCCAAACGTTGCAGGTAATCCCCGCGCGCGGCGCGGGTGCGGTTGACCCGCAGCCACATCGGCGGCGCCAGCGCGCTTTCGGCGAGGATCGTTTCGTAATGCGCGGGCCAGTCCTTGCGCAGCATTCCGCGCAGCCAGCTCGGCCAATGCGACACCCGCGGGTCCACCGCCGGCAGGCCATCGCGCTGGGCGCGGCGCAGCAGCGCGTTGACCAGTCCGGCCTGGTGCGCGCGGCCGAGCAGGCGCGCGGCCTCGACGCTGGCGTCGAGCGCGGCGTGCGCGGGCAGGCGCAGCGGGTCGAGCTGGGCCAGGCCGGCCAACAGCAGCGCGCGCAGTTCGCTGTCGCGCGGCGGCAACGGCCGCGGCATCCATTCGTTCAAGGCCGCTTCCAGGCGCAGCGGCTGGCGCAGCACGGCGAAGCAGATCGCCTCGACCAGGGCGCGGTCGCGCGGGTCGGCCAATGCCGGCAGCGCCGCGGCCAGTTCGGCCTTGAGCGAGCGGCCGCGGTGCAGCACCGCGTCGAGCGTGCGCGCGGCGATGGCGCGCACGCGCGCGCCGGGGTGGGCGTCGTCGGCGGGCAGCGCCGGCGCGGCCGGGTGTTCGTTGCGGAAACGCGCGTACGGTTCGGCGCCGGGTTCGCGGCCCGGGCCGCGTGCGCCGGGCGGACGCGGCTTGGCGCCGGCGCGCGCGGCGCCCGGGCCTGCGGCGCCCTCGCGCCGACGCTCAGCGGCGGCGCGGCCTTCGCCGGCGGCGCGGGGCGCGTCGTCGCGCTGGCGCGGCGCATGCGCTGCGCTGCGCGGACCCTTGCCGCGTGCGCCTGGGCTGTGGCGGTTGTCGCTGCGTGCGCCGGCGCCACGCGCGTCATTGCCGCGTGGGCCATCGCCACGCGGACCATCGCTGCGCGGATTGCGCTCGCGACCGGCGCCGGCGCCAGCGCGCGCCGCTGCGCGCTCGCGACGCTCGCGCCGGGCCGCCGACGTGCGCTCCGGGTCCTGCTCGCCGCTACGCCGCGGCGCGGCCGCGCGCTCGCCTTGCGCAGCGGGTCGCTCGGACGCGGCCGGCGCGTAGCGCGCGGCGTCGAGCGAATCCAGCTTGCGCAGCCGCCCGGCCGCGGGGCGCGCATCGCCGTCGCGCGGCGCGTCGGGCTTGGGCGGTTCGCGGCGTTCGCTCATCTCAGCGCACCATCGCCAGATCGCGGCGTCCGTTCAAATAATCGGCGGCGGTGATCGCCTTGCCGCCTTCGCGCTGCAGCACGCGAATGCGCAGCGCGCCTTCGCCGCAAGCCACATCGATGCCGTCGCGCCCGGCCAGCAGCACCGTGCCCGGTTCGGCGCGATGCTCCAGCGGCAGCGCCACCGCGCCGTGCACGCGCACGCGCTCGCCGGCCAGCAGCGCATCGGCCATCGGCCAGGGATTGAACGCGCGCACCTTGTTGGCCAGCGCGGTCGCCGGCTGGCTCCAGTCCAGCCGCGCTTCGGCCTTGTCGAGCTTGTGCGCGTAGGTCACGCCCTGCTCCGACTGCGGATGCGGCGGCAGGGTCAGGCCCACCCGCAGCAGGCCGAGGGCGTCGCGCAGCACCTGCGCGCCGATGTCGGCGAGGCGATCGTGCAACTGGCCGCCAGTCTCGTTCGCACCGATCTCGGTGTCGTTGGCCAGCAGCACCGGCCCGGTGTCCAGGCCCTTCTCCATGCGCATCAGGCACACGCCGGTCTCGTCGTCGCCGGCCTCGATCGCGCGCTGGATCGGCGCCGCGCCGCGCCAGCGCGGCAGCAGCGAGGCGTGCAGGTTCCAGCAGCCGTAGACCGGGATATCGAGCACCGACTGCGGCAGGATCAGGCCGTAAGCGACCACGATCATCAGATCCGGCTGCAGCGCGCGCAGCGCCTCGCGCGAGACCTTCTGCTTGAAGTTCTCCGGCTGCAGCACCGGGATGCCGCGCAGCAGCGCCTCGCGCTTGACCGGCGACAGCGCCACTTCGCGGCCGCGCCCGGCCGGCCGGTCGGGCTGGGTGTAGACGGCCACGACCTCGTTGTACTGCGCGGCGGCGCGCAGCGCGGGGACGGCGAATTCGGGGGTTCCGGCGAAGACGAGGCGCATGGGATTCGCAATTGGGTATCAGACAGGGGCGCAGCGGCGGCGCGGCGAGCGGGAACAGCGGGACGGGCCGGACATGAAACGAGCGAGGGCACGCACCGCAAGGTGCGCGCCCCCGATCCCGAATCGCAAATCCAGGCTCCCGGCGCTTACGCCGACAGCCGCTTCTGCTTGGCCAGCTTCTTGCGCACCATCTCGCGCTTGAGCGGCGAGAGGTAGTCGACGAACAGCTTGCCTTCCAGGTGGTCCATCTCGTGCTGCACGCACACCGCCAGCAGGCCCTCGGTGGTCAGCTCGAACGGCTGGCCGTCGCGGCCGATGGCGCGCACGGTGATCTGGTTGGCGCGGGTGACGTCGGCGAAGATGCCGGGCACCGACAGGCAGCCTTCCTGATACACCTGCTCGCCGGCGCGCTCGACGATTTCGGGATTGATGAAGACCAGCGGCTGGTTCTTCTCTTCCGACACGTCGATCACCATGAAGCGCTGGTGCACGTCGACCTGGCTCGCGGCCAGGCCGATGCCCGGGCACTCGTACATGGTCTGGAACATGTCGTCGAGCAACTGCTGGAACGCCGGTTCGGTCACGCGCGCGGGATCGACCGTCGCCGCTTTGGTGCGCAGTCGGGGATCGGGGAACTCAAGGATCGGTAACAGGGCCATAGGGCACCTAAAATGGGGGCGTGGGTCACATACGCAAGTTTTCGTTGCATTGTACCCCCATTCCAGGCCGTCCATAGGCGGTCAATGCCTGATAGTGTTGCGCGACTTCTGGGCTATAGTCCGGGTGCCCGCAAAGGGCAAACCTGGAAGGGGAATCAGGTAGATGGCCGCCATGTTTAAACCGATCCGCGCGGTTTTCGCCGCCGCGTTGCTGACTGTCGCCACTTACGCCATCGCGGCGGAATTGCGCGGCGACCACCCCTCGACCTACGTGGTCAAGCGGGGCGACACCCTGTGGGACATCTCCGCGCGCTTCCTCAAGAAGCCGTGGCTGTGGCCGGAAATCTGGCAGGCCAACCCGCAGATCAAGAACCCGCACCTGATCTATCCCGGCGACGTGATCTCGCTGGCCTACCTGGACCGCGTGGCCCAGGCCCAGGTCCAGCCGGGCCCGCGCCAGGAAGCGCCGATCACCGGCGTGCCGCTGGCCGAGATCGAACCGTTCCTGAAGAACCTGCGCGTGGTCGACAAGTTCGAGGACCTGCCCTACGTAGTCGGCCTGGAAGAAGACCGCCTGCGCGTGACCCAGGGCGAGGTCGCCTACATCAAGGGCCTGCCGGAAACCAGCGCGGGCACCCGCTACGCGGTGGTCCGCCCGACCCAGCGCTACACCCGCCTGGACCGCGTGGCCTGCTGCGACATCATGCGCGCCGCCGACCTCGACTTCCGCGGCAAGCGCACGGTCGACTTCGAAGCGATCTGGACCGACGTGGTGGTGCCGGACAAGGGCCGCGAGCTGCTCGGCTACGAGCTGCTGCAGGTCGGCACCGGCACCCTGAGCCGCGGCGCCGTCGGCGGCATGCAGGCCTCGACCCTGCTGATCGACGACACCGGCCGCGAAATCCGCGTCGGCGACCGCCTGATCCCGGTCGAAGCCCAGCCCTACGACCTGCAGTTCTTCCCGCATCCGCCCAAGGCCCAGTTCGACTACGGCCGCGCGCAGGTGCTGTCGGTGGCCGACCTGGTCAAGAACGGCGGCCCGCGCGACGTGATCGCGCTGTCGGTCGGCAGCCGCGACGGCGTCGACAACGGCACCGTGTTCTCGACCTGGCGCGTGGGCAGCCGCGCGGTGGATCGGGTCAAGGTCGGTCCGAACCGCGACGAGACCCTGGTCGGCAAGAACTCGCGCGTGCGCCTGCCGGACGAATTCGCCGGCCACGCGATGGTGTTCCGCACCTTCGACAAGGTCAGCTACGCGCTGATCATGGACGGCGTGCGCCCGACCAAGGTCGGTTACGAGCTCAAGCACCCCGACTCGCCGTACTGAGTCCGCAGCGCGGGCTTCTCCTACGGTCGGCAACGACGGCGCCTGCGGGCGCCGTCGTCGTTTGCGGGCTAGGCTGGGGCATGCCCGACACCGACGCTTCCGCTCCGCACACCGGCTCTCGCTTAGCCGACTCTCGCTCAGCCGGCCCCCGCTCCGCCGATCCCCGCGTCTCCGAAGGCCGCCGCGACGGCCCGCCCGCGGCCGCTGGCACGATCGCCGCCGAATCCGACGCGCTGGCGTTGCTGCGCCTGCTCGCCGCCGGCGGCGCCAGCGCGGCGCGGCGGGCCTTGCTCGAGGCCTGCGGCAGCGCCGCCGCGGCGCTGGCCGCGGGGGCATCGGCGTGGGCGCAAGCGGGTTTGACGCCGCAACAGATCGCGCGGCTGCGCGCGACGGCCGACGAGGCGTTCTGGCGCGAAGCCGGCTGGGCCGGCGACGCCGGGCCGCGCACGCTGGACTGGCTGGCGCAACCCGGCCACCGGCTGATCGCCTGGACCGATCCCGACTACCCCGCCCTGCTGCGGCGCGCGCCGAGCCCGCCGCTGGCGCTGTTCGTGGCCGGCGAAAGCGGCTTGCTGTGGCATCCGGCGGTGGCGGTGGTCGGCAGCCGCTCGCCGACGCCGACCGGGCTCGGCAACGCCACCGATTTCGCCCGCGCCCTGGCCCGCACCGGCCTGGCGGTGACCAGCGGCCTGGCCGCCGGCATCGACGCCGCCGCCCACCGCGCCGCGCTCGAAGCCGGCGGGCCGACCGTGGCCGTGCTCGGCACCGGCCCGGACCTGGCCTACCCGCGCCGCCACGCCGACCTGCTCGCGCGCATCGCCGCTGAAGGCGTCGTGGTCAGCGAGTACCCGCCCGGCACCGATGCCCGGCCCGGGCACTTCCCGGCGCGCAACCGCATCGTCGCCGGGCTCAGCCTGGGCGTCCTGGTGGTGGAGGCGGCCGAGCGCTCCGGCGCGCTGATCACCGCGCGCCTGGCGGCCGAGTGCGGGCGCGAGGTGTTCGCCGTGCCCGGCTCGATCCACAACCCGTTGGCGCGCGGCTGCCACCGGCTGATCCGCGAGGGCGCCGGGCTGGTGGAACGCGCCTCCGAGGTCGCCGCCGCGCTGGCCCCGGTCGCGGCCGAACTGGCCGAAGGCTTGCGCCGGCGCCTGGGCGCCCCCATTGACGGTGGCCACGCGGCGGTCATACAGGCCGGTCAGGATGGTCCCGGTCCCGTCTCAGGAGACGCCGATCCGCCCCGGACCTCGCCCGATTTCGCCGATCCCGACTACCAGTCCTTGTGGAACGCGCTGGGCTTCGACCCTACCGGTATGGATGAACTGGTCCACCGTACTGGATTGACGACCGCGGAACTGTCCTCCATGCTGCTGGTCATGGAGCTTGAGGGTCGCGTTTCGGCGCAGCACGGCCGTTACTTCCGCAACCGCTGAACTCGTATCGGTGCCGCACACCGGCGGTTCACCCGGCCAATCAGCAAGTTCTGACCCACCGCGCCGCATGCGGCGCAGGCCGAGGGAAATGAAAGAGAGCATCCTGGACGTCCTGCTGTACCTGTTCGAGCATTACTTCACCGACGATGCGGACCTCGTCCGCGACCGCGATTCGCTCCGCAGCGGCCCCCTGTTCGAAGAACTGGGCCAGGCCGGTTTCAGCCCCGCCGAAATCAACAAAGCCATCGAATGGCTCGACGCGCTGGCCCAGCAACGGCCCAGCGTCAGCAGCCCGCGCGCGGGCGGACCGACCCGGGTCTACTTCGGGCCGGAACTCGACAAGCTCGATGTCGAGTGCCGCGGCTTCCTGCTGTTCCTGGAACAGCACGGCATCCTCGACGCGGGCCAGCGCGAGCTGGTGCTCGACCGCGCGATGGCGCTGGACCAGGACGAACTGGACCTGGACGACCTCAAGTGGGTCGTGCTGATGGTGCTGTTCAACCAGCCCGGTTCCGAGGCGGCTTACGCCTGGATGGAAACCCAGATGTTCGAGGACGAGCCCGAGCCGGTGCACTGAACCGGCCCGGCGCCGCCGCGTGCGGCGCCGTCGCGTCCCTCCCGCCGGCACGGCCGCAGCGCCGTGTCTGGCTTCGCACTTCCCGATCGTCAGCGGCCTCGTGCCACGGCCGCGCCGTGCGCGGGCACCGCATCGGCTCGAATCGCATCGACTCGAACCGCATCGATTCGAGCGCCATCGCCCCCGCTCGCACCGCCCCGAACCGTATCGTCCGCAGGCGCGACGCAATCGCGCGCCGCCGCTGGTCGCCGCTCGCGCATCCATCCGTCGCCGACGCCGCCGCACGGCCGGGCGACGGCTAGCGTTTTGTGCGCTGCGTGGTAGTTTCATGCGGCTCGCGCGTGCCGGGGTGGCCGTGCGCAGCCTTATTGCGCAACGCTGACGCGGTCTCGACGCAGCGGCGCTTTCCATGACAAGGACGCCCGCGGCCGCCCTCATGCCGGCCGCGGATTTCGGGGGGAAGGCAATGACGAACTGGTACTACCACGATCCGTCGCAGGGCCGGGTCGGCCCGATCGATGCGGACACCGTGCGCGAGCATTTCCGCGCCGGCCGGATCCAGCGCGACACCTTGGTGTGGCGCGAAGGGCTGCGCGAATGGCAGCCGCTGCAGCGTCTGGAACACGAATTCGGCCTCGGCGCGACACCGCCGCCGCTGCCGCCGGGCGTGGCGAACACCGCCGCCACGGACGCAGCGCCCGCCGCAGCGACGCCGACCGCGCACGGCCGCGCCGACTTCACCGCCGCGCTCGACGCCGCCGACACGCTGCGCGCGCAGCCGGCCGCGGCGCAGGCGACGGCCGCAGCGCCGACCGCCGCGCAAACCTCCGCGACCCCGCCGGGTTCGGCCTCACCCGGCCCCGCCCAGCCCCAGCGCAGCGTCAGCCCGGCCGACTACGCCCCGGCCCACGTCGCCCGCCGCCAGGCCGCGCCGCCGCCCAAGCGCGGTCTGTCGGGCTGCGCGATCGCGCTGATCGTGGTGGTGGTGCTGGCGCTGCCGGTGTTCGGCATCCTCGCCGCGATCGCGCTGCCTGCGTACCAGGACTACACCCACCGCGCCAAGCTCGCCCAGGCCTTGCTCGCCAGCGACGACTACAAGCAACTGGTCGCGCAGTACTACGCCGCGCACCAGAACTGCCCGACCAACGCCAGCGAAGGCTTCCGTCCGGCGGCCGAATACGCCTCGACGCAGATCGCTTCGGTCCAGTTCGGCCGGCTCAAGGACAGCGGCGAGTGCGCGGTCCAGCTGGAACTGCGCGGCTTCAACCGCCCGCAGCTGGACGGCCACAAGGTCTGGCTGGCGTTCGATCCGGGCCGCGCGCAGTGGACCTGCAGCTCCGACGTAGAACGCGCCGCGCTGCTGCCGCAAAGCTGCCGCAACTAAGCCCGCGCCGGCGCCCGCCGCGGCCGCGGCGGGCGCATCGCCACCTCGCGCATGCGGCGACTCGCGCGCCGCAATGCGCCGGCGCATCGTGCGCCGGCCGCGGCGCGATGCGCCAATCGCCATGATCGGCCGGCGCCGCGATGGCATCATGGCCGCCGATCGAGACGAGGAAACGGACGCCGCGATGGCCCAGTGGTACTACAGCGACGAAGAGCGCAACCGGCACGGGCCATTGGAGCCGGCGCAGATGATCGCCTTGCACGAGCGCGGCGAACTCGGCCCCGACGCCTTGGTCTGGCGCGACGGCCTGAGCCAGTGGCGCCCGTGGCGCGAGCTGGCCGGCGAGCTGATCGCCGCGCCGGGCTTCGCGCCCGCCGCCGATCCGGCCGCGGCCGAGCGCGCCAGCGCCGAGCGCACCGCCGCGGCGGTGGCCGCCGCGCTGGCCCAGGCCGACACCGAGGCCGCGCCGGCCACGGGCGCCGCCTCCAGCGCGCCCGACAGCGCCGTCGCTACGGCTTCCGCGACGGCGGCCGCTGCATCCGACCCGCATTCGCCCTACAGCGCCCCGCGCGCCGCGGTCGCCGAAGGCAGCCAGGTGGTGCAGGGCCAGGAAGTGGTCGCGGCCGGCTTCTGGCGCCGCGCCGCCGCCTACCTGATCGACTCGACCCTGGTCGGCGTCGCCTACTACAGCCTGTTCACCGCCCTGCTCCTGCTGGTGTTCCTGGTCGGCCTGGTCGGCGACGGCACGCGCTGGCTGGAAAACGGCAACGCGATGTCGGTGCTGATGATGGTGTTCGGCTACGGCCTGTACGGCCTGATCAGCGTCGGCTACTACGCGGGCATGGAGTCGTCCTCGATGCAGGCCACCCTGGGCAAGCTCGCGGTCGGGATCAAGGTCGTCGGCGCCGACGGCGCGCGCCTGAGCCGGGGCCGCGCGCTGGGCCGCTGGGCCTCGTCCTTCGCCAGCTACGCGACCCTGGGCGTCGGCTATCTGATGGTCGCCTTCACCGACCGCAAGCGCGGCCTGCACGACCTGATCGCCGGCACCCAGGTGGTCGATCGCTGGGCCTACACCGCCCGCGCCGAGCTGCAGCGCCACGAGCTGGGTCCGGTGACCTGGGTGGTGCTGATCCTCGGCGGCGTGGTCTGGCTGGGCGTGATCGGCTTCGTCGGCGCCGCGCTGGCGCTGGGCCTGCGCTGAGCGTGGCCGGGTCGCGGTCACAGCCCGGCGGAGCTGAACGGGGCACACTTCGTCACGTGCCCTTGAGGCATTTCGATGCCACTTTATGGCGCCCGCCCCGGTGCCATCCGGAGCGTCCAGCTTGACAGCCGCGGCCGCCTCGTGATTCCACTAGAAAAAGGAAACCTGAACGCCCGCGGCCGAACGTCGCGGGCGTCGCCTTCTTAACCCCCGTCCCGCCGCGCCGGCCCCGGCCCGCGTCGCCGCCCCCCAAAAACGAGATCGAGCAGTCGAGCAGCGTCCCGCCCCGGGGCCCTGCGGAGTCCCAATGGCCAAGAACCTCCTCATCGTCGAGTCGCCTGCCAAGGCCAAGACGATCAACAAGTACCTCGGCAAGGACTTCACCGTCCTGGCTTCCTATGGCCACGTCCGCGACCTGGTGCCGAAGGAGGGCGCTGTCGACCCGGACAACCACTTCGCGATGGAATACGCGGTCATCGAGAAGAACGAGAAACACGTCGACGCCATCGCCAAGGCCGCGCGCGGCGCCGACAACCTGTTCCTGGCGACCGACCCGGACCGCGAAGGCGAGGCGATCAGCTGGCACATCGGCGAGATCCTGCGCGAGCGCGGCCTGCTCGAAGGCAAGCCGCTGCAGCGGGTGGTGTTCACCGAGATCACCCCGCGCGCGATCAAGGAAGCGATGAACCAGCCGCGCGAGATCGCGGTGCCGCTGGTGGACGCGCAGCAGGCGCGCCGCGCGCTCGACTACCTGGTCGGCTTCAATCTGTCGCCGGTGCTGTGGCGCAAGGTCCAGCGCGGCCTGTCCGCCGGCCGCGTGCAGTCGCCGGCGCTGCGCATGATCGTCGAGCGCGAGGAAGAGATCGAAGCCTTCGTCGCCCGCGAGTACTGGACCGTCGAGGCCGAGTGCGCGCATCCGCAGCAAGCCTTCACCGCGCGTCTGTACAAGCTCGACGGCAAGAAGTTCGAGCAGTTCACCATCACCGACGGCGAGACCGCCGAGGACGCGCGCAAGCGCCTGGTCAAGGCCGCCAACGGCGCCCTGCACGTCACCGACGTGACCAGCAAGGAGCGCAAGCGCCGCCCGGCGCCGCCGTTCACCACCTCGACCCTGCAGCAGGAAGCCTCGCGCAAGCTCGGCTTCACCACCTCGCGCACCATGCGCGTGGCGCAGAAGCTGTACGAAGGCGTGGCGCTGGGCGACGAGGGCACGGTCGGCCTCATCAGCTACATGCGTACCGACTCGGTCAACCTGTCGCAGGACGCCGTGGCCGAAATCCGCGACGTGATCGCGCGCGACTTCGGCACCAAGGCGCTGCCGGACAAGCCCAACACCTACCAGACCAAGTCCAAGAACGCGCAGGAAGCGCACGAAGCGATCCGCCCGACCGCCGCGCTGCGCACGCCGGCGCAGATGGCGCGCTATCTCGACGACGACGCCCGCCGCCTGTACGAGTTGATCTGGAAGCGCGCGGTCGCCTGTCAGATGGTGCCGGCCACGCTCAACACCGTCAGCGTCGACCTGGCCGCCGGTTCCGAACACAGCTTCCGCGCCTCGGGCACCACCGTGGTCGATCCGGGCTTCCTCGCCGTGTACGAGGAAGGCAAGGACGCCAAGGCCGCCGAGGACGAGGACGAGGGCCGCAAGCTGCCGGCGATGAAGACCGGCGATCGCATCCCGCTCGATCAGATCCACGCCGACCAGCACTTCACCGAGCCGCCGCCGCGCTACTCGGAAGCCTCCCTGGTCAAGGCGCTGGAGGAATACGGCATCGGCCGTCCCTCCACCTACGCCTCGATCATCCAGACCCTGCTGTTCCGCAAGTACGTCGAACTCGACAGCCGCCGCTTCCGTCCGACCGACGTCGGCCGCGCGGTGTCCAAGTTCCTGTCCGGCCACTTCACCCAGTACGTCGATTACGACTTCACCGCCAAGCTCGAAGACGAGCTCGACGCGGTCTCGCGCGGCGAAGAGGATTGGGTGCCGCTTATGGAACGGTTCTGGGAACCGTTCAAGAAGCTGGTGGAAGAAAAGAAGGAATCGGTGGACCGCAGCGAAGCCACCGGCGCGCGCGAGCTGGGCACCGATCCCAAGAGCGGCAAGCCGGTGAGCGTGCGCCTGGGCCGCTACGGGCCGTACGCGCAGATCGGCACTGCCGAGGACGAGGAGAAGCCGACCTTCGCCTCGCTGCGTCCGGGCCAGAGCATGCACACCATCGCGCTCGACGAGGCGCTGGAGCTGTTCAAGCTGCCGCGCAAGCTCGGCCAGCACAACGGCGAGGAAGTCAGCGTCGGCATCGGCCGCTTCGGCCCGTTCGCCAAGCTCGGCAGCACCTACGCATCGCTGAAGAAAGAAGACGACCCGTACACCATCGACCTGGCGCGCGCGGTGTTCCTGATCGAAGAGAAGGAAGAGATCGCGCGCAACCGCATCATCAAGCAGTTCGACGGCAGCGACATCCAGGTGCTCAACGGCCGCTTCGGCCCGTACATCAGCGACGGCAAGCTCAACGGCCGCATCCCCAAGGACCGCGAGCCGGCCTCGCTGACCTTCGAGGAAGTGACCAAGCTGCTGGAAGAAACCGGCAAACCGGTGCGCGGCCGCTTCGGCAAGAAGACCGCGGCGAAAAAGGAACCGGCGAAGAAAGCCGCGACCAAGAAAGCCGCCAAGAGCGCCGACGGCGCAGCACCGGCGAAGAAGGCCGTAGCGAAGAAGACGCCGGCCAAGAAGGCGGCGAAGAAGGTCGTCAAGAAGGCCGCCGCGAAGACCACGGCGACCAAGGCCGCGACCAAGACGGTGGCGAAGAAAGCCGTCAAAAAGGTAGCGAAGAAGGCCGCGGCGAAGTAATCGCGACCTGACCCGCGGCCTCCAGCCGCGACGCAGGCAAACACAAAAACGGGCGCCTCAGGGCGCCCGTTTTTTGTTTGCAGCGCGCATCCGCTGCGTTGTTGAAGCCGTTGCCATTGCTCTTCGCTCCCCCCGCCGCCCCGAACTCGCCACAGACAACCGTAGACCCGAAGGGCGGCGCGCAGGACGCGCGCCGTGCGCCACCCAGGCCATGGATGGCCTGTGTGGCGCATCCCTGCGCCCGCTCTGCCCGTTAGTGGCTCTTGATTCGAAAACAAGGAAAGCGCCTTTCTTTGGTTACTTTCTTTGGCAAGACAAAGAAAGTGACCCGGCCGCTTGCGGACGGAAGCTGTTGATCTTGGCTGGTCTTCAC
>NZ_FNOG01000007.1:41533-146148 GCF_900106525.1 Lysobacter enzymogenes | reverse complement strand
GGAAAGCGCCTTTCTTTGGTTACTTTCTTTGGCAAGACAAAGAAAGTGACCCGGCCGCTTGCGGACGGAAGCTGTTGATCTTGGCTGGTCTTCACTCGTTGCTACGAGACAAGCGCAAGCAACATCAAAATGGGTTCCGGCTTTCGCCGGAATGACGGGCGGGGAAGCTTCGGGTCTTCGGACGAGTTCGGCGGAGCTGCGGAGCTGCGGTTGGTCGCGACTTGCGTCGCTCCTACAGGGTCTCCGGCGAGTTTCGTATCTCCCTGTAGGAGCGACGCAAGTCGCGACCGCGAAAGCGCAGCCATTGCGGAGGTTTCGTCGTAGTTGCGGTGTCGCGTTCGCGGCTCGCGCCGCTCCTACAGTCGGATACGAACCCGGCCGCAACCCCTGTAGGAACGGCGCAAGCCGCATCGAACCCCGCCACCCCAAAACCGAAAATCCGGCCACGCCAGCGACACAACGTCGCACCCACCGCCCCCATCCGTGACGCACCCCGCGTTTCCCACATCGCACCCACCACCGCACCCCAGCGCATGTCCCCCCAGGCGACCGCCCGCACAGAATCGCCCGCCCCCGCCCACTAGGATCGGCCGCACAAATACCGGGACGCCGCCGCGCGGCCGTACCCGTTTCGAGACGCGACCGCAGTCGCGCTAGGCCGTTCGCCATCGCGAAGCTGTTGGGGGGCCCGTCACCATTGCCCATCGACAGGTACCGCCATGACCCGCATCCAGCGTTGCACCCTGCTGTCCGCCGCCGTCGCCCTGTGCGCGGCCGCCCTGCCCGCGTCCACCGCCTTCGCCCACGGCTCGTTCGTCAACCCGCAGAGCCGCATCTACAAGTGCTATCTGGGCAACAAGGAAAATCCCTCCGATCCGGCCTGCCGCGCCGCCTGGGCCGTGGCCGGCTCGCAGCTGTTCTACGACTGGAACGGCATCAACCAGGCCAACGCCAACAGCAACCACCGCGCAGTGGTGCCCGACGGCAAGCTGTGCAGCGGCAACAACCCGACCTTCCGCGGCCTGGACATCGTGCGCAGCGATTGGCAGACCACCAACGTGCGCTCGGGCAGCAGCTACACCTTCACCTTCTACGCCACCGCGCCGCACGCGACCAAGGACTGGACGTTCTACGTAACCCCGCAAGGCTGGAACCCGAACTCGTCCCTGCGCTGGGGCGACCTGCAGCAGTTCTGCAAGACCGGGCCGATCCCGCTGTCGGCCGGCAACAACTACCACATCACCTGCACCCTGCCCGCGCGCAGCGGCCGCCACGTGATCTACAACACCTGGCAGCGCTCGGATTCGACCGAAGCGTTCTACACCTGCATGGACGTCAACTTCACCACCTCGCTCGCCGACGCGCGCTCGCCGTGGCGCGAGGCCGGCCCGCTCAACGTGGTCAACGACTATCCGGCCGGCACCGCGGTGACCTTGCGCGTGTTCAACGCCGACGGCAGCGACGCGGAGAAGATCGAGACCGTGCTGCGCACCGGCGAGACTTCCACGGCGCAGTGGCCGCAGCGCGTCGCCGAACAGGTCAACGCGCGCGCCAAGTTCGCCCGCATCGGCCAGCAGCGCGGCGGCCAGGTGCAGGCGCAGGCCGGCACCGACAATCGCGTCTATCTCAGCGGCAATCGCTCCTACGCCTTCGACGTGCGCCTGCCGGCATCGGCGCAGCCCGCGGTCGATCACGCCCATCACGGCCACTGACGGCGGCCGCGCGAACCGTCGCGGCGGTACCCTGCGCGCCGCCGCGACGCATGCGACACTGTTTTTTTCGTCGCAGGATCCACGCATGTCCGCCCCGTCCTTGAGCCTGGAACAGTCCGCCGCGGCGCTCGCCCGCGGCGGCGTGCTGGTGTATCCGACCGAAGCGGTGTGGGGCATCGGCTGCGATCCGTTCGATCAGGCCGCGGTGTTGCGGCTGCTGGCGATCAAGCAACGGCCGGTGGACAAGGGCGTGATCCTGATCGCCGCCTCGCTCGATCAGCTCGATGCATTGGTCGATTGGGCGGCGCTGCCGCCCGAGCGCGCGCAGGCGGTGCGCGCGAGCTGGCCGGGCCCGCATACCTGGGCGCTGCCGGCGACCGCGTTGGTCCCGGCGTGGATCAGCGGCGCGCACCGCAGCGTCGCGCTGCGGGTCAGCGCGCATCCGCAGGCCAGCGCGCTGTGCCGCGCCCACGGCGGGCCGCTGGTGTCGACCAGCGCCAACCTCGCCGGCCAGCCGCCGGCGTTCCGGCGCGAGGAGTTGGACCGCGCGTTGCTGGCGTTGGCCGACGGCGTGTGCGAGGGCGAGACCGGCGGGCTGGCCGCGCCGACGCCGATCCGGGTGGCGTCGACTGGGGAAGTGTTGCGCGGGTGAGCGCGGGGTGCGCGTTGCGGCGCGCTGAAGGCTCTGGACCCCCGCGCTCGCGGGGATGACGGGTTGGGGGATTCGCGCAGATCGAGCACTGCCGATGCGCTTGGCGTTCGCGCAGATCGAGCGCCCATGATCGCGTCGCCGCGACAGGCGGCCACGACGCGGCTCCGACACCGCCGTTACCCGTGCGGCGTTAGGCTCGGGCCAACTCGATACGGAGCCTCGCCATGAGTTCTCTGCCCGCCTGGTCGGTCTGGGCCCTGCTCTCGGCGGTGTTCGCCGCGCTGACCGCGGTGTTGGCCAAGGTCGGCGTCGCCGGCATCTCGGCCGACTATGCGACGCTGGTGCGCACCGTGGTGATCCTGGCGGTGCTGGCCCTGCTGGTGCCGCTGAGCGGGCAATGGGTGGATCCGCGCAGCCTGCCGGCGCGCTCGCTGCTGTTCCTGGCGCTGTCGGGGCTGGCCACCGGCGCCTCGTGGCTGTGCTACTACCGCGCCCTGCAGCTCGGCGAGGTCGCCCAGGTGGCGCCGGTGGACAAGCTCAGCGTGGTGCTGGCGGCGCTGTTCGCGGTGGCCTTCCTCGGCGAGCGGCCGTCGCTGCGCGAATGGCTGGGGCTGGGGCTGGTCGGCGCCGGGGTCGTGGTGCTGGTCTGGCGGCGCTGAACCGCCGCCGGACGGCGCCCGCCGCGGCTTCTCCCCGACGCGCCGGTGGCGCAAGATGCGCACATGCGCTCCGCCTCGATCCGCCACCGCCGCTGTATCGTCGCTGCCGCCGCGGCCGCGTTGGCCGCGACCGCGCTCGCCGCAACCGCCGCCGATGCGCCGGCCAAGCCCGCTGGCGAAGTGCTGATCTACCGCTGCACCGACGATCAAGGCCGGCTGAGCCTGCGCGACACGCCCTGCGCCGCCGGCCAGCGCCAGCAGACCGTGAGCATGATGCGTCCGGTCGATCCGCCGCCGCGTCCGGCCGAAGCCGCGCCGGCGACGCCGAACGCGACGCCCGCGCGCAACGCCGCACCGCAGTACCTGGTGGTGCGCACCGCGCAGCCGATGTACGACTGCGTGCGCCCCGACGGCAGCCGCTACGTCAGCGACAACGGCGACGGCAATCCGCGCATGATGCCGCTGGTCGATCTGGGCTACGGCGTTCCCTATTACGAAGGCACCTCGCTCGGCCGCCGCATCGGCGCGCCGACGCCGCGGCCGGGCGATCCGGATTCGCGCATCGAGCCGCGCGTGCGCGTGGCCGATTCGTCCACCCGCATCGCCGTCGGCGGCCGCCACGGCCATGTGTCGTACTCCAGCAACAGCGGCTACGTCATTCCCGGCGGCTACAATTACGGCTACGGGGTCTATTACGGCAGCCAGCTGGTGCGCGACGAATGCCATCCGCTGCCGCAACAGGAAGTGTGTTCGCGGCTGCGCGACCAGCGCTGGGCCGGCGACCGCCGCTACAACAGCGCGCTGCAGAGCGAGCGCACGAAGATCACCGAGGAACAGCGCGTCATCGACGCGCGCCTGAACGCCGATTGCGGAGCTTACTGATGCGCGTGTGGGGGTTGTGGGTGTTGTTGCTGGCCGCGTCCGGCGCGCAGGCTCAAGGCAAGGTGGTGATCTATCGCTGCACCGACGCGATCGGCCAGCTCACCGTGCAGAACAACACGCCGTGCCCGAAGGGCAGCACCCAGGAAAAACGCATCATCGAGGACGCGCCGGTGTCGTCGGCGCCGCCGACGGTGATCACCGGGCCCGGCCAATATTCCAATCCCGCGCCGCCGATGCACCCGCCGGTGTCCTCGCAGCTGCCGCAGGTGGCGCGCCCGCCGCAAACGCTGCCGCCGCAATCCGCGCAGGCCGCGCCGCTGCCCAAGGCGACCATCGCCGACGCCGACCGGCTGCCGCCGCCGGCGCTGTTCGAATGCCGCACCTACGACAACGGCCGTTACCTCAACGACGACGGCAAGCCGCCGCAGCGCTGCGCGCCGCTGCAGACCACCGGCCTGGGCAACGTCGGCAGCGGCGCCGGCGTGGCCTGCCAGATGGTCGACGACCAATGCCAGCGCATCCCCGACGAGCGCCTGTGCGAGAGCTGGAAACAGCGCCTGCGCGAAGCCGAATCGGCGCTGCGCTTCGGCCGCGCCGACAACCGCGACGCCTCGGCCGCCGAGTACGCGCGGATCCAGCGCATCGTGGTGGAGAGCACCTGCGGCAAGTGAGCTGTGGCGGGTAAGTCGTGGTGGATGAGCCGTTCCCGACGCGGCCGCCGAGTGAGCGTTGAACCGGAGCGCGATGCGGTTCCGGACCCCAGGCCCATCGCCGCAGGACGCCGTCCATGACCGCCCGCCCTAACGACACCGGCAGCCGGCGCAGCAAAGACCGTCCGCGCCGCCCCGTCCTGATCGAACTGACCGGCGCGGTCCTCGCGCTGTGCGGCAGCGCCTTGGCCGTGCACCTGTGGTCCTGGCCAGGCCCGTTCCTACCGGCGCCGTCGCTGGGCTGGGTGGGCACGCTGGCGGTGGCGTGCAGCGTGGCCGCGGCGGCGATGGTCTTCGTGTTGCTGCAACGGCGCCAGCGCCGCTACCCGCCGAGCGAGGAACCGCACTACCGCGCGCTCGGCTTCAACCAGTTGCTGGCCTTGCTGGCGGGGCTGACGCTGTGGATGGCGTCGAACCTGCCGCTGCAGCTGCTGCACCGCTGGAGCGATCCGCCGCGCGCGACCTGGGTCGAATCGGTGCGCATGGAAAGCCTCGGCGGCGACGGCGAATGCAAACGCCGCGCCTGGATCCGCAGCGGTTCGGACCTCAATGGCGCGCGCCTGTGCATCGACTTCAATCCCGAGCTCTACACTCGCTTGGCGAGCAAGGGCGAGGTCGAAATCACCGGCACCCGCTCGCGCTACGGCACGGCGGTGGAGCACTACGGCCCGGTGCCGGACACGGCGCCCGCCAATACGGCTCAGAACCCGTAACGCAAGAACCCGCCGTCCACCGCGATGCATTCGCCGGTGATGTAGCCCGCCGCCGGCAGGCACAGGAACGCGACCGCGGCGGCCACTTCCTCCGGCTCGCCGATGCGGCCGGCCGGGGTGCGCAGCAGCACTTCGTCGAGATAGTCCGGATCGGCCAGCTTATCGGAGGTGCGGCGGGTGCGGATGTACCACGGCGCCACCGCGTTGACCCGGATGCCGTCCTCGGCCCATTCCACCGCCAGGTTGCGGGTCATCTGGTGCATCGCCGCCTTGCTCATGCCGTAGGGCGAACCGGTGCGCACAGCGGTGTTGCCCGAGACGCTGCCGACGTTGACGATGCTCGAGGCGGCGTGGCGGGTCAGCAGCGCATGCGCGTAGCGCGAGAGTTCGAACGCGGAGAACAGGTTGATCTCGAACACCTGCCGCCATTCGTCCTCGGTGTAGTCGTTGGTCGGCTTGCTGAGGTTGCCGCCGGCGTTGTTGACCAGGATGTGCAGGCCTTCGCCGAAGTCCTCGACCCAGTCCAGCAGTTCGCGGCGCTGCTCGTCGTCGGCGACGTCGGCGACGAAGCCTTGCACTTCGCGCTCGGGAAAGTCCTCGACCAGTTCGGCGCGCGCCGACTCCAGCGCGGCCGCGTCGCGCGCGGCCAGCAGCACGTCGGCGCCGAAGCCCAGCAGCTCGCGCGCGATCGCCCGGCCGATGCCGGCGCTGCCGCCGGTGACCAGCGCGAGCTGTCCGTCCAATCGCCAACGCTTGGGGTCCATGGGTGCCTCCGTTACGGTCGTTGCAGGTCGCGCCGCGCGCGCGGCGCGCGACCGGCGTAGCATACCGGCCAGACCGTCGAGAGGATGCCGCGATGAAGCCGAGCCTTGTCGTCCTTGTCCTGATCTGCGCCGCGGCCGCGGCCTGCTCCAAGCCGCAACCGCCGGAGAAGGAACGCCCGGTGGACCCGCAGGCCACGCAGATGCGCGATGCGATCCAGAAGCCGATCGAGCAGGCCAAGGGCGTGGAAGACAGCGTCGATCAGGGCGCGCAGCACACGCGCGATGCGGTCGAGGCGGCGGGCGGTTGAGGGTCAACCTCGCCTGAGCGCAAAGCGTCGGGCCTGAAGGCCCTCCCACAAGAGCCGAAGCCTGGGCCGCCCGGGTCCGCTGTTGTGGGAGGGCCTTCAGGCCCGATGCCTTTGGCTCCGCCGCGAAACCTCTCCACGACGAACAGCCGCACACGCCGAACCGCAAACGAAAAACGCCGCATCGCGAACGATGCGGCGTTTCGTTTTTGCGCGACCGGCGCAGCGCGCCGGCCGCGAACCTGCGCTTACAACGTGCAGAAGCAGTAGGCCAGCGCCTTCACCGGCGCGCCGTTGCTGGGCTTGGTCGCGCTTTCGACGAAGCGCAGGTCCGCCGCCGCCTGCGGCACGGCCTTGATCAGCAGGCCGCGGGCGAGATCGGAATGGCCCAGCACCATCGCGCCGGCGCCGCTGCCGGCGAGGCTGGCGAAGAAGCGCTCGAACGGGCTGGCGATCTTCTCCACATAGCGCACGCGGAACTCGCCGGCCTTGCCCAGCTTGGCGCGCTGGGCGACGTCGTCGACGGCCGCCTGCAGCCCGCCCATCTCGTCGACCAGGCCGCGTTCCTTGGCCTGCGCGCCGCTCCACACCCGGCCGCGCGCGACCGCATCGACGTCGGCCACCGGCTTCTTGCGCGCCTCGGCGACGCGGCCGGTGAAGTCGGCATAGCCCTTGTTGATGATGGTCTGGATGACCTGACCGACTTCCGGCGTCAGCGGCCGGGTGATGTCGTAGGAACCGGCGAAGCGGGTGGTGCCGACGCCGTCGGAATGCACGCCGATCTTCTCCAGCGCGCGCGGCACGGTCGGGATCAGGCCGAAGATGCCGATCGAACCGGTGATGGTCGAGGGATCGGCGAAGATGCGGTCGGCGTTCATCGAGATCCAGTAGCCGCCCGACGCCGCCAGATTGCCCATCGACACCACCACCGGCTTGCCGGCGGCCTTCAGGCCGACGATCTCGCGGCGGATCTGCTCGGAGGCGAACACCTCGCCGCCCGGCGAGTTGACCCGCAGCACCAGCGCCTTGACGTTCTCGTCGTCGCGCGCCTGGCGCAGCAGCGCCGCGGTCGACACGCCGCCGACGGTGCCCGGCGGCTGCTCGCCGCCGCTGATTTCGCCCTCGGCCACGACGATGGCGACCTGCGGACGGCTGTCGGCCGGATTGGTCAGGCGGTCGAGGTTGAACAGGTAGGCGTCCATCGCGATCTGGCGGAAGCCGCCGTCGGCGTCCTCGTCGGCGACGCCGCGCTTGGTCAGGATCTGATCGACTTCCTCGCGGGTCTTCAGGCCATCGACCAGCTTCAGGCCCAGCGCGTACTTGCCCAGGTCGCCCTTGACCGCGTCCAGGCGCGCCGGCAGTTCGTCGATCGCCGCGTTGAGCGCGGCCGGATCGAGCTTGCGCGCCTTGGCCACGTCGCCGAGGTAGCGCTGCCACAGGTCGTTCATCCAGAACAGGTCGGCGGTCTTGGACTCTTCCGAAGCCGCGTCGAGGATGTAGGGCTCGGCCGCCGACTTGAACTCGCCGACCCGGAACAGGTGCACGTCCACGCCGAGCTTGTCCTGCAACAGCTGGCGGTAGTACAGGCGATAGCGGCCCAGGCCCTCGAGCATCATGCCGCCCATCGGGTCGAGGTAGACCTCGTTGGCCTGCGCGGCGATCAGGTACTGCTTCTGATCCATGCTCTCGGCGAAGGCGATCACTTCCTTCTTGGCCGCGCGCACCCGCGTCACCGCGGCGGCGACTTCGCGCAGGCTGGCCATGCCGGCCGACTGCAGCTTGTCCAGGCGCAGCACCACGCGCTCGATGCGCTTGTCGTCCTTGGCCGCGTCCAGCGCGCGCACGATGTCGCGCAGCTGCACTTCCGGATTCTTGTCGCCCAGCGCGCGGTTGAGCGCGCGCGAGGCCGGGTCGGAGCTGTATTGCTCGACCAGCGCGCCTTCCGGCGCGATCACCAGGGTGGTGCGGTCCTGGAACGGCTTGGTGTTGCCGCCGAACAGCATCGCGATCAGCAAGATCAGGAGGAAGCCGAAGAACACCAGGTTGAAGACCAACCGCCGGGTGAAGTTCATCGCATCCCAGGCGCCAACGAAGAAACGGGCCAGCGGCCCGCGACGTGGGAGGGTCTCGTTCATTGCACAGGCTCCGTGGGTACGCGCTCAGACTAACCCGGCGCGGGGCGGGGTTTCACCCGCCATTCGTAACGTAGGGTGTTTGCAAACTTGCGATCCGGCCGCAATCCGTTCATTTACGCAACGCTGGGCGCCCCGGGTGGGCGGCGGCCCGGGGCGCGGCCGGCTCAGGTGCAGCCGGTCTCGTGCGGGTCGACCTCGTGCGGCGCTTCCCGCGCCATCCGCTCGGCCAGCCGCTCGGGCTGGCTGGAGCGCAGGAAACGGGCGCACAGCAGCACCGCGGCCACGGTCAGGCCGGCGATCAGGCCGATCCACATGCCCTTGGGGCCCCAGCCCAGGCCCAGGCCGAGGCCGGCGCCGATCGGCATGCCCACGCCCCAATAGGCCAGCGCGGCCAGGATCATCGGCACCCGGGTGTCCTTGAGCCCGCGCAGCGCGCCGGCCGACAGCACCTGGATGCCGTCGGGGAACTGGAACATCGCCGAGTACAGCAGCAGCGAGGCGGCCAGCGAGGCCACCGCCATGTCGGTGGTGTAGAAGCCCACCAGCACGTCGTTGGCGCTCAGCAGCAAGATGCCGGACAGCAACTGGGTGCACAGCACGATGGCGTAGCCGGCGAAACCGGCGCGGCGCACGCCGGCGTAGTCGCGCCGGCCCAGGGCGTGGCCGACCCGCACCGTGGTCGCCTCAGCCAGACCCATCGGCACCATGAAGCACAGCGCCGACAGATTGATCGCGATCTGGTGCGCCGACGCCGGCACCTCGCCCAGCCGCCCGATCAGCAGCGCGGTGACGATGAACAAGCTGCCTTCCATCAACACGGTCACGCCGATCGGCAGGCCGGTGGCGAGCAGGCCGCGGATGGTCGGCCAGTGCGGCTTGTCGAAGCGCTCGAACAGGCGCAGGTCGGCGAAACGCTTGGCGTTGCGCAGGACGAAGAAGAAACCGATCGCCTGCACCCACAGCATCGCCGCCGAGGCGATGCCCAGGCCGCCGGCGCCCATCTCGGGCAGGCCGAACTTGCCGAAGGTCAGCACATAGCCCAGCGGCAGCAGGATCAGCAGGCCGCCGGCGCTGAGCAGCATGGTCGGCAAGGTCCAGTGCAGGCCCTCGCTGAGATAGCGCATGCAGAAGAACAAGGTCAGCGCCGGCACGCCCCAGCGGATGCCGTGCAGGAATTCGCGCGCGCCCGGCACGATGCCCGGGGCGATGCCCATCGCCGGCAGCGCGTGCGGGATCAGGGTCAGGAACGCGAACAGGAACACGCTCAGCAGCAGCGCCATCCACAGCGCCTGGCGGAACAGCGCGCCGATCTCGCCGCGGCGGCCGGCGCCCTCGAGCTGCGACACCGACGGCGGCACCGACAGCAGGGTTCCGATCGGCACCATCATCGGCAGCCACCACAACGCGGTGCCGATGGTCACCGACGCCAGGGTGGTGGTGCTGTGGTGGCCGGCCAGGGTGTTGTCGACGAAACCGATCAGGCCGGTGGACACGTGGCCGGCGACCAGCGGCGCGGCCAGGACCAAAGAAGTGCGGATTTCCCGGAGCAGGCCGGGACGGGAAACGGAGGGGGACGACGCAGACATGGGGGAACCAACGGCGACTGCGGCCGCGCATCCGGTCGGGGCGCTGGCGCCGGGTCGCGGCGGACGGCTATCTTACCCGCTCGAAAGTGAAGGCCGGGGAGCCTCGTTTCTCGATACGCATGAGCGCACCTAACGAAGCCAAGGCCTCGTCGGCCGGCCACGGCCACGACGATCACCCCAGCCACTGCGAGAACTGCAAGGCCGAGCTGCAAGGCCACTATTGCCACGCCTGCGGCCAATCCGTGCACAACCCGGTGCGCAACCTCGGCCATGCGCTGGAAGAGGTGTTCGAGTCGTTCTGGCACCTGGACGGCCGGGTGTTCCGCACTTTGCGCGATCTGCTGTCTCCGGGCAAAGTCGCCCGCGAATACCTGGCCGGCCGGCGCGTGCGCTACATCCCGCCGCTGCGCTTGTTCGTGATCGTCTCGGTGATGACCTTCTTCGTCGCCCAGTTCGCGATCCACGTCGAAAGCAACACCCACTTCGACATCGACACCGCGCAGAGCACCACGGTGCGGCTGGGCAACGTCAAGAAGCAGATGCGCGACGCCGACAGCGTCGCCGAGGTCGAGGAGCTGCGCGCGCGCATGGTCGGCGAGCTGCGCACCGCCGCGGCCGCCGCGCCGGTCGCGCGCAACGCCATCGAAGCCTCGATCGTCTCGGTGCACCGCCAGGCCGACAAGCGCATCGAACTGCTGAAGGCCGAGCAGGGCCTGGACGCCGAACAAGTCGCCACGCAGCGCGCCGAGGGCGAGCGCCTGGCCGGCGCGCCGCGTCCGGGCTCGATCGACGCGGCCAAGAACCTGGCCGAAGTCGAGCGCCTGCGCGACGAACGCATCGCCGCATTGCAGGCGCAACGCGCGCAGGCGACGCCGCAGTCGCGCGAGTCGTCCGATTACGCCGGGCTGATCCGCCAGGCCAACCTCGAAGCCGGTTGCCGCATCGCGCAGTTGCAGGTCGCCCACGCCGGCCGCAGCGAGGGCGCGGGGCTGCGCGCGCCCGACCGCCAGCGCTACGGCGAGGTGGAGTGCGACAACAGCGAAGGACCGCTGTCGTTCAACGGCCGGCCGTGGGATCCCAAGACCAATCCGCTCAAGGTCGAGTGGTGGCCGCAGTTCGCCAACGACTGGCTCAACCGTCAGGTCGGCAAGGGCGAGGTCAATTTCCAGCGCGCGACCAAGGATCCGGCGCTGTACATCCACGCGCTGATCGGCGCGATCCCCTCGGCGCTGTTCCTGATGGTGCCGATCTTCGCGCTGCTGCTGAAGATCGCCTACGTCGGCTCGGGCCGCGGTTATCTCGAGCATCTGGTGGTGGCGTTGTACAGCCACATCTACCTGTGCCTGGCGCTGCTGGCGATGTTCGTGCTGATGCTGCTCGGCGACGCGATCGCGCCGCACTGGGCCGGCGTGGTCTGGCTCAAGGGCCTGGCCATCGGCCTGTTGTGGACGTGGATGCCGATCTATCTGCTGATCATGGAAAAGCGCGTCTACGCCAACGGCTGGCCGCTGACCCTGCTGCGCTATCTGCTGATCGGCAGCGCGTACTTCTTCCTGCTGAGCCTGGCCACGGTGGCGCTGATGACCGCGGCGATCGTGCGGATGTAACCCCCCGGCGCGCAGGCGCCGCTGCGGCCGCGCCAACGGCCGGGATTCGAAGAGCGAACGCGAGGCTGCGATGACCGACGAGACGATCTACGAGGTATCGCTGGACGTGGACGCGGCGGTCGCCGCGCAGTTCCTGGTCTGGCTGCGCGCGCACATCGGCGAGATCTGCGCGTTGCCGGGCTTCCTCGGCGCGGACCTGCACGAAGTCGACGAGCCGGCGCCCGCGCCGGGGCGGCTGGCGCTGTGCGTGCGCTATCGCCTGCGCGATGCGGCGGCGCTGGAAACCTACTTGCGCGATCACGCGCCGCGGATGCGCGCGGAAGGTCTGGCGCGGTTCGAAGGCCGGTTCGGCGCGAGCCGGCGGGTGATGCGGGTGTTGCCGCGCTGAGCGTCGGTTAGGGAAGCGATGGCCGCAGCGGTCGTCGTTTTTTCGCCTGCGCAAGCATTCGTCGTCGTTTCGTTGGCGCGGTCGCGGCTTGCGCCGCTCCTACAGGGGCTGCGGCTGCGACATGGGTCCCTGTAGGAGCGGCGCAAGCCGCGACCGCGAAACCACCACAACGACAGACCGCTGCGATCTTCGCTCAGGCGCAAGCCGAAACGCGGATTGCCGTCATCCCGCGCAGTACCTGCGCAAGCGCCCACTCTCCAAACCAATCAACGCGCCAGCGCGTCCTGCAACCACGCCCCGCGCTGCGCCGCCAGCGCCGCCAGCAGGCCTGCGCGCAAACGCTCGCGCTCCTGCGGCGGCGTGCGCTGGGCCAGCACCGCCAGATCCTTGCGCTGCGCGGCGGTCAGGCCGCGCAGCGCGGTCAGCATCGCCGCGTGTTGCTCCGGCGGCAGTTGCGCCAGCAGCGGCTGCAAGGCCGGATAGTCGGCGCCCAGCGCCGGGCCGAGCAGCCAGCCGCGGCGCTCGCTGCGGTCGAGCGCGTCGAACTGGGCGCGCAGCGCCTGCTGCTGTTCCGGCGGCAGCGCCGCCAGACGCGCGGCGGCGGCTTGCGACTGCGCGCGCTCGTCGGCGCTCAGCGCCTGCCAGGCGAGGTAGCGCTCGCGGCGCACGCCGCGTTCGCCTGCACCGAGTTGATTCCATTGCGCGGCGCGCTGGGCGAACTCGCGCCGCTGCGCTTCGTCCCAGCCGTCCCAGCGCTGGCCGTTGGCCTGGATCCGCGCGCGCACCGGCGGCGGCAGTTTGGTCAGGCTGCGCTCGAGCTCCGGCGGCAGCGCGCGCGCCGGCAGCCACGCCGCGGCGGCCACGGCCAGGGCGGCGGCGAATACGACGATCCGGTTCATTCGCCCTCCTGCGCGTCGGTTTCCAGACCCGGGCTCTCGCTGCCCGGCGACGGCGGCGCGGCGGGCGCCGGTTCGGCCGGCGGCGCGGCGGTGGCCGGGATCGTCCCGGCGTCGCGCGCGGCCAGCCAGTTGTGGAATTCCAGGTCGGCCGCGGCGGCCTCGCCCTGCGGGTCGGCAAGCAGGTCGAAATCGCCGTCGGCGATCAGCCCGGCCTCGCGGCTGTAGCGCTCGGCCGGGCCGCTGCCTTCGGCCAGCGGCGCCACCGTCACGCCCTCGGGGCCGTCGCCGAGCGCGAACCCGGACGGCCACCAGAAGGTCGCGGCGAAGGCCAGCGCGCACAGCGCCAGCAGGCTCCACAGCAGCGGCATCAGCCAGCGCGGCCGCGGCCGCGCCGCAGCGCCGGCACGCGCGCCGGCGGCGGCCGGCGCGGGCGCGGCGCCCTGCAGCGCCCGCTCGCGCGCCTGGGCCAGGCGCTGCAGGCGCTCGGCCGGCAGGGTCTTGATCCGGCGGTGGACCTGTTCGCGCAACTGCTGCCAGGCCTGCGGATCGGCGCGGCCGTCGGGGTGGCGCGGCAGCGCCCGCTGCAGGGCCAGCCGGTAGGTCGCCGGGGCCACGTGCAGCACCGCCGAGGCCTCGGCCTCGTCCAGGCCGGCGGCCAGCCGCAGCAGCAGCGCCGCGCGCGGGCCGCTGCCGAGCTCGCCGAGCCGGTCGGTGGCGTCCAGCGGGATCGCCACCGGGGTGCGCTGGCGCAGGCCGGGCTGGGTCAGCAGCAGCTGCCAGAACCGCGCCGGCCAATCGTTGAGCGCGGTCTGCGCGGCGATCGCGCGGAACCCGGCCATGGCCGCGACCAGCGCGGCGTCGCCGGCGGCGGCGTCGCCGGCCTGCAATTCAGCCAACACCGCGCCACGCCGTTCGACGCCGCGCAGGAACGCCGACAGGGCGGCGGGAGCGGCGGAACGGGGGGCGGACGAACCCGGGGCGGGGGATGTGGAACTCATCGGGACGACTTCACCATACGGCGCATCATAGCGATGCCGGCAGGCCGCCGGGCCGGCGCAAAACCGCTTGACAAACCGCCAAACCGCGTTTGCGCGAGGCGCAATGCGGCTTGGGCGAAAATCCGGTTGTGCACAGCAGTAATCGAACCGTCATGTGTCGCTCTTTCACGGAACCAAAACACCGCGTTACAGCTATGTTTCACGGCTAAGCGCATGATTCCAAAGAAAATAGAGCAATTGGCGATTTTTTCACCAACCTAACCCGAGGGCTTGATTCAACGCCCTCGCGCAGCCCTGCCGACACACCATGCACAGATTTATCCACAACCCGTGTGGATAAGGGGGTTTTTCCTTAACTGGCGGTCACTTGCGTCGGCTTTGTCGGACCGGGGGCAGCTATGGCCCGCAACTGCCCGGCCGCCGCCGCGCTCGCTAGACTGATGCGATGTCCGAGGCTTCGTTTTTCCCGCCGGCCAGCGTCTGGCGCATCGCCCTGCCGGTGCCGCTGCCGCGCCTGTTCGATTACCTGCCCCCGGCCGGGGCCGGCGAGGCCGGCGACCCGGTCGGCGCGCGGGTGCGGGTGCCGTTCGGCCGGCGCGAGCTGGTCGGCTGGGTGGCCGAGGTCGGCGCGCCCGAGCCCGGCACCGACCCGGCCGCGCTCAAGCAGGTGCTGGCCCGGCTCGACCCGGAACCGCTGCTGCACGGCGAGCTGCTGGAGTCGCTGCGCTGGCTGGCCCGCTACACCCACGCCCCGCTCGGCGAGGTACTGGCCACCGCCCTGCCCGGCCCGCTGCGCCACGGCGAGCCGCTGCCCGACACCCACGCCTGGGCCTGGCGCCTGACCGAAGCCGGCGCCACCGCCCGGCCCGGCCTGCGCGCCGGCAAGCCGCGCCGGCTGTCGGACCTGCTGGACGAACACGGCGAACTCGACGAGGACCGCCTCGACGACCTGCTCGAAGACTGGCGCACGGCCGCGCGCGCCCTGGCCAAGCGCGGCCACGCCGAGCGCCTGGCGGTGCCGGCGACGGCGCACGCGCCGGCGCCGCAGCCCGGGCCGCCGCTCAACGACGAACAGCAGGCCGCGGTCGACGCGATCCTGGCCACGCCCGGCTTCACCCCGTTCCTGCTCGACGGCGTCACCGGCAGCGGCAAGACCGAGGTCTACCTGCGCGCGATCGCCGACTGCCTGGCGCGCGGCAAGCAGGCGCTGGTGCTGGTGCCGGAGATCGGCCTGACCCCGCAGACCCTGGCGCGCTTTCGCGCCCGCCTGGGCGTGCCGGTGCACGCGCTGCACTCGGGCCTGAGCGACGGCGAGCGCGCGCGCACCTGGGCCGCGTTCGCGCGCGGCGAGGCGCGCATCGCCGTGGGCACGCGTTCGGCGGTGTTCCTGCCGCTGCGCGAGCCGGGCCTGATCGTGATCGACGAAGAACACGACGGCAGCTTCAAGCAGCTCGACGGCATCCGCTACCACGCCCGCGATTTCGCCCTGGTCCGGGCCAAGGCGCTGGACGTGCCGGTGCTGCTGGGCAGCGCCACGCCGTCGCTGGAATCGCTGCGCAACGCCCAGGCCGGCCGCTACGGCCACCTGCGCCTGCTTCGCCGCGCAGGCACCGCGCAGCCGCCGCGGGTGCGCGTGCTCGACGTGCGCAAGCGGCCGCTGCAAGCCGGCTTGTCGCCGGAACTGCTCGAACGCCTGCACGGCGAACTGCGCGCCGGCGGCCAGGCGCTGGTGTTCAAGAACCGGCGCGGCTACGCCCCGGTGCTGCTGTGCCACGACTGCGGCTGGACCGCGCACTGCCCGCGCTGCAGCACCCCGCTCAAGCCCACGCCGATGACCGTGCACGGCGGCGGCCGGCGCCTGCAATGCCACCACTGCGGCACCCGCCGGCCCGCGCCCGACGCCTGCCCCGACTGCGGCGGCCTGGCCCTGCAATCGCAGGGCGCCGGCACCGAGCGCATCGAGGAATCGCTGGCCGCGCGCTTCGACGAGTTCCCGGTGCTGCGCATCGACCGCGGCAGCACGCAAAAACGCGATGCGCTGGAAAATCTGCTGGCGCAGTTCGGCACCGCGCCGGGCGTGCTGGTCGGCACCCAGATGCTGGCCAAGGGCCACGACCTGGCCAACCTGACCCTGGTTGCCGTGGTCGGCATCGACGAAGGCTTGTTCAGCGCCGACTTTCGCGCGCGCGAAAAGCTCGCGCAGTTGCTGATCCAGGTCGCCGGCCGCGCCGGCCGCGCGCTCAAGCCCGGCGAGGTGCTGCTGCAGACCCATCATCCCGAACACGAACTGCTGATCACCCTGCTGTCCGGCGGCTACCATGCCTTCGCCGAGGTCGAACTGGCCCAGCGCGAAGCCGCGGGTTTCCCGCCGTACGCGCACATGGCGCTGATCCGCGCCGAAGCGCAGCAGGTCGAGGCCGCCAACGCGTTCCTGGCGATGGCGCGGCGCGAACTGCAGCAGGCCGCCGCGCAGCGCGGCACCGAGCGCAGCGCGCTGGAAATCAATGGCCCGGTGCCCGCGCCGATGCCGCGCCGCGCCGGCTACCTGCGCGCGCAACTGATCCTGTCCGCGCCGCAGCGGCGCGACCTGCACGCCGCGCTCGACGCCGCCTTGCCGGCGATCTACGCCGCGCCCGAAGCGCGCAAGGTGCGCTGGTCGCTGGATGTGGATCCGGCGGATTTGTACTGATTCGCCACGCTCCGGCGTTGCAGATGCTTCGTTCCAGACGGTAGGAGCTGCGCAAGCTGCGACCGCGAATCCGCAACTACGCCGAAACCTTCATCGCAATCGCATTGACGCGGTCGCGGCTCGCGCCGCTCCTACAGGGGCTCCGGCCGGTTTCGTTTCAGACTGTAGGAGCTGCGCAAGCTGCGACCGCAAATTCGCAACTACGCCGAAACCTTCGTCGCAGCCGCGTTGTCGCGGTCGCGGCTCGCGCCGCTCCTACAGGGGCTCCGGCCGGTTTCGTCCCAGACTGTAGGAGCTGCGCAAGCTGCGACCGCGAATCCGCAACTACGCCGAAACTATCATCGCAGCCGCGTTGTCGCGGTCGCGGCTCGCGCCGCTCCTACAGGGGCTCCGGCCAGTTTCGTTTCAGGCTGTAGGAGCTGCGCAAGCTGCGACCGCAAATCCGCAACTACGCCGCAACTTTCGTCGCAGCCGCGTTGTCGCGGTCGCGGCTCGCGCCGCTCCTACAGGGGCTCCGGCCGGTTTCGTTTCAGGCTGTAGGAGCTGCGCGAGCTGCGACCGCGAATCCGCAACTACGCCGAAACTATCATCGCAGCCGCGTTGTCGCGGTCGCGGCTCGCGCCGCTCCTACCGGGGTCCGGCCAGTTTCGTTTCAGACTGTAGGAGCTGCGCGAGCTGCGACCGCGAACTCACGACTACGCCGAAACTTTCAACGCAGCCGCATCGCCACGGCCGCAGCTTGCGTGGATTGCGCGACGGCAGCCGCCGCAATCGGCTCGCGCCCGCGAGTCCGGGATGAATCCGGCCAGACAATGCATCTAATTCTTCTACCTGCCCGCCGCCCTTCAGACGAAAATAGGCAGAACGCGCGGACACCCTGCGCATGCCCCTGCCCCCGAGTTCATACAAGGACCCGCATGAACCTCCCACGCCTCACCCTCGCCCTGAGCCTCGCCCTCGCCGCCGCGGCGCCCGCCGCGCAGGCCGGCGATTTCGCCGCCTGCTTCAGCCTCAAGCCGGGCGTCGCCTACGATGCCGGCCGCGACAGCGTGCGCATCGTGCGCGAGCGCTTCGGCGATCGCGACGCGATCGCGGTCGTGTCCAGCGGCGACGGCGTCAAGACCGCGACCTATTACGATCCCAGCGGCCGCGCCCTGCTCGGCAGCGTGCAATACGGCATCGCCGACTGGGGCGGCGACGCCAGCAAACCGGCGATCACCGAGCGCTACGCGCAAACCCCGCAGTTCCCGGCCAGCGCCAAGCCCGGCGCCAAGTTCCGCCTCAGCGGCGCCGGCCAGCGCATCACCCACAACGACGGCGCCAGCCAGGACATCCAGTACGACGGCTTCGACGATTACGTGTTCGTCGGTTTCGAAGACCTGGAACTGCCGGTGGATTTCGAGCCGCGCAAGTTCCCCGGCACCTGCCACCTGAAGGCCGGCGATGCCGAGAATTCGGCCGAGTTCTGGTACGCGCCGGGTTTCGGCCGGGTCAAGTTCGTGCGCTACATGGGCAAGGAGCCGCTGATGACGCTGCAACTGGACAGCATCAAGAGCGAGTAAGCCCGCGCGGATAAGCGACGCCGGCGTCGATGACGCCGGCGCTCAGCCCTTGCCGGCCTTGCTCTTGCCCTTGGGCTTGCCGGCCTCGGCCTTGTCGGGCTCCTTGGCCGCTTCCTTGGTCTTGCCCTTGGGCTTGTCGCGCACCCACACGATCTGATTGTCGCGCCGGGTTTCGAACAAGCCGGCCGCCTCGATCAGATCGCTGAGCTTGCGGTAGCCGTAATTGCGCGAATCGAATGAGGCCTGATTGGCGATCTGATGGCCGACCGCGCCCAGGTGCGACCAGCCGTCGTCGCCGCTGGCCGTCTCCACCGCGCGCCGCAGCATCCGCACCAGGCGGTCGTCGCTGCGCAAATCCTGGGCGCTGCGCGGCGCGACCGTGGCCACGGTCTCGTCGGCCTGCACCTCGGCCGCCGGCTGGCCCAGGCCTTCGACGTAGGTGAACTTGGAGCAGGCGTTGACGAACGGCTCGGGCGTCTTCTTTTCGCCGAAGCCGTAGACCTTGACCCCGTCGGTCAACAGCCGCATCACCAGCGGAGTGAAATCCGCGTCGCTGGAGACGATGGCGAAGGCGTCGAGGTTGCGTGCGTACAGCAGGTCCATCGCGTCGATCACCATCGCCATGTCCGAGGCGTTCTTGCCCTTGGAGTAGGCGAATTGCTGGATCGGGCGGATCGCGTACTCGTGCAGCACCGCCTCCCAGCTTTTCAGGTTCGGGCTTTTCCAGTTGCCGTACGCGCGGCGCACGTTGGCCGCGCCGTAGCGGGCGACCTCGGCCAGGATCACCTCGATCTTGGCCGCCGGCGCGTTGTCGGCGTCGATCAGCAGGGCGATGCGCTTTTCGTCGGTGGCTACGGCCATGCGGCGTGCTCCCAGGCCGCGGCGCGGCCCGTCGCCGCCAGCCTAGCGCATGGCGCACGCCAAGATCAGCCGCGGCGCGGCCCGCTTTCGAAAGCCGGCAGTCAGAAGATAGCGCCGGCTTCATGACGGGCTAACCGCGATGGGCGAAAATGCCCGGGATACCAAACGACAGAACCCAGCCCCCCCATGAGCAACCGTCTGGAACAACTGCGCCAACTCTCCGCCGTGGTCGCCGACACCGGCGACATCGACGCCATCGCCCGCTTCCGCCCGCTCGACGCCACCACCAATCCCTCGCTGCTGCTCAAGGCCGCGGGCCTTCCGGCCTACGCGCCACTGATCGACGCGGCCGTCGCCCAGGCCACGGGCGAAGACCGCCAGGCGCGCATCGCCGACGCCGGCCTGCGCCTGGCCGTGGCGATCGGCGGCGAGATCCTCAAGCTGATCCCCGGCCGCGTCTCCACCGAAGTCGACGCGCGCCTGAGCTTCGATACGCAGGCCACCCTGGCCCAGGCCCGGCGCATCGTCGCGCTGTACGCCGAGGCCGGCATCGGCCGCGAGCGTCTGCTGATCAAGATCGCCTCCACCTGGGAAGGCATCCGCGCCGCCGAGCAGCTCGAAAAGGAAGGCATCCACTGCAACCTGACCCTGCTGTTCTCGTTCGCCCAGGCGGTGGCCTGCGCCGAGGCCGGCGTGTACCTGATCTCGCCCTTCGTCGGCCGCATCCTCGACTGGCACCTGGCCAACGGCGCGGCCAAGCCGGCCACCCCGCAGGACGACCCGGGCGTGCAATCGGTCGCGCAGATCTGGAACTACTACAAGCGCCACGGCTACCAGACCGTGGTCATGGGCGCGAGTTTCCGCAACGTCGGCCAGGTGCTGGCGCTGGCCGGCTGCGACCGCCTGACCATCTCGCCGGAACTGCTGGGCGAGCTGGAAGGCAGCGACGGCGAAGTGCCGCGCGCGCTCATCGATGCGGGCGAGCGCGCCGCGCCGGGCCCGCGCCTGGAAGAGGCCGCGTTCCGCTGGCAGCACAACGAGGACGCGATGGCCACCGACAAGCTCGCCGACGGCATCCGCCGCTTCGCCGCCGACCAGCGCAAGCTCGAAGACCTGCTTGCCCAACGCTTGAACGGATGAGGAGCGCGCCATGTCCGACACCCGCAAGCATGTCGTCATCGTCGGCGGCGGCTTCGGCGGACTGTGGGCGACCCGCGCACTGGCCTCCGCGCCGGTGCGCATCACCCTGATCGACCGCCGCAACCACCACCTGTTCCAACCGCTGCTGTATCAAGTCGCCACCGCCGGCCTGTCCTCGCCGGACATCGCCGCGCCGCTGCGCCACATCCTGCGCAAGCAGGCCAACGTCGAGGTGCGCCTGGGCGAAGTGGTCGGCATCGACGCGGACGCGCGCAACGTCGCGCTCGCCGACGGCGAACGCATCGGCTACGACTTCCTGCTGCTGGCCAGCGGCGCCACCCACGCCTACTTCGGCCACGACGAATGGTCCGCGCACGCGCCGGGCCTGAAAACGCTCGACGACGCCCTGCACATCCGCCGCCGCGTGCTGCTCGCGTTCGAACGCGCCGAAGCGGCGCAGACCGAAGCCGAGCGCGAGGCCTGGCTGCATTTCGCCGTGGTCGGCGGCGGCCCGACCGGCGTGGAGATGGCCGGCACCCTGGCCGAAATCGCGCACAAGACCCTGCGCCGCGAGTTCCGCCGCATCGACCCGTCCAAGGCGCGGGTGCGCCTGATCGAAGCCGGGCCGCGGGTGCTGGCGAGCTTTCCCGAATCGCTGTCGGAAAAGGCCCGCACGCAGTTGCAGCGGCTCGGCGTGGAAGTCTCCACCGGCACGCCGGTGGGCGCGATCGACGGCAACGGCTACACCCTGGGCGCCGAATTCGTTCCGGCGCGCACGGTGCTGTGGGCCGCCGGCGTCGCCGCCTCGCCGCTGGGTGCGCTGCTCGACGCCCCGCGCGACCGCGCCGGCCGCGTGCAGGTGCTGCCCGACCTCAGCGTGCCCGGCCATCCGGAGATCTTCATCGCCGGCGACCTGGCCAGCCTGCAGCAGACCGACGGCAAGCCGGTGCCCGGCGTGGCGCCGGCGGCCAAGCAGATGGGCGGCCATGTCGCCCAGAGCATCCGCGCGCAGGTGCTGGGAAAACCGGCGCCGGCGCCGTTCCGCTACGCCGACTTCGGCAACCTCGCCACCATCGGCCGCCGCGCCGCGGTGGTGGACCTGCGCGGGCTGCGCTTCTCCGGCTTCCTGGCCTGGGCGTTCTGGCTGGCCGCGCACGTGTTCTTTTTGATCGGCTTCCGCAACCGCCTGATCGTGATGCTCAACTGGTCGTGGGCGTATTACACCTACCAACGCCACGCACGCATCATCCTCGGCGGCGCGGGCGATGCGCAGGCCAAGGCCGACAAGGACGGCGAGGACTGAGCTACGGCGGCGCGGCGAAGCCAACGCCGCGCCGCCAGTCCGGCCTTCGACGCGCATCCGCACACCCCGCACAGGGCCGTCCCATGATCGATCCCGAACACCTGCGCGCACTCGGCATTCCGGCCGAACGCGCCGAGCGCGCAGCGCAGGCCGCACGCGCCGGCGACCTGCGTGATCTCGTCCACGAACTGCTGTCGCACGGGCTGTGGAGCGAAGTCGTCGACGAAGCCCAACCCGCGCCGCAGTGGATCGAGCGCTGGCGCACGCAGGCGGCCGACGGCTTTCCGATCATCGACGCCGCCGCGCTCGAACGCCTGCTCGCTGCCGGCGCCGATCCGCACGATCTCAGCGGCGTCGTGCGTTCCGCGCAGATACTGGCGATCTACAACCTGGCGCAGTTGCTCGACTATCCCGCGCTGGCCCTGGGCTGGGATCTGCCCGAGGCAGTCACGCCCGTGCTGGCCTGCGCGAGCGAAGCCGACGCAGGCGACGCCCGGCGCCTGCATCCGCTGCATCCGGAACTGCTCGAACGCGATCCCAGCGGGCGCTTCGGCGAACCCTGCCCGCTGCCGCTGCGCCAATGGCGCGGGCTGCCGTCACCCGTACGCGAAGAGATCCGCACCCAGTTGCAGGCGGGCCATCGCTCAGCAGCAGCCGCGCTGTGGAAGCGGCACGTCGGCGGCGAACCGCGCGACTGCCTGGATGCGGTCGAGACCTTGCGCCGGCTGTTGAAGGATTCGAACGAGCGATGATGCGCAGGCGCGCGCCGGCCGCGGTCGCGCGCACCGGCCGCAGAAAACAGGGCGCCCGCGGGCGCCCTGTGCATTCGCCGCTACGCGCCGCCGCGGCTCAGGTGTAGCCGTCGAAGTAGTACGCCGTCGCCTGCACCTGCCGGCTCGCGCCGGTGTCCAGGTCGGTCACCGTGGCCTGCAGGATCGCGATGCCGTCGCCCATGCGGTCGGTGGCGATCTGCACCGCGCACGCCGACTGGTTGGCGCAACTGGCGACGATGGCGTTGTTCTCCAGGTTGCGCCAGACGTAGCTGTAGTTGCCGGCCGGCAGGCCGGTCACCGAGAACACCGCCACCGACGGGTCGTGGGCGCCGTTGGGCACCCACAGCGAGGTGCACTGATCCGCGGTCGCGATGTCGAAACGGAAGGTGTCGACATAACACTCCATGCCGGCGTTGCCGACATTGCCGGCGTGGGCCGGTTCGGCGTGGCCCATGGCCAGCGCGAGCGCGACCGCGCTCAGGCCGATTGCTGCGTTGATGCGCATGAAACTCTCCTTGTCCGATGAACGTACGGCGCGCTGCGGCGCGCGCCCGGCCAGCGCGGCGAAGCGGACCGGCGCGCACGCCGGCCCGCTCCGGGCGATCAGGTGTAGCCATCCCAGTAGTACGCGGTCGCGTCGAGCGTGCGCTGCGCGCCGGTGGCCAGGTCGGTCACCACCACGCGCAAGCGCGCTTCGCCGTCGCCGCGGGTTTCGGTGGCGATCGGAACGAGGCAATACTGCACATTGCCGCAGCCCGACGGCGTCTGCCCGGTTTCCAGGTCGGTCCAGGCATAGCTGTAACTGCCCGCCGGCAGCCCGGCCACTTCGAAGAACGCCACCGACGGATTGTTGGCGGTGCCCGGCGTCCAGGTGCTGTGGCACCACTGCGCCTGCGGCACGTCGAAGGCGTAGGTATCGACATAACACGTCAGTTGCGCGCCGCTCAGATCGCCGGCGCGCGCGGGCGCGGCGGGCGACAGCGACAACGCGGCGGCGAAGCCCGCCGCGATCAGCATCTTGCTCACATCCATGACCCCCTCCCTTTGGTTTTGTCCGCCGGCGCGTCGCGCAACCGGCGCTGCAGTCTTGGGCCGGCGCGCGGGCGCCGGCAACCGCGGAGCGACGGCGATGCGACGCGGCTTGCAGTTCTCATCCGCCGGCGCGGCGCGACGGCGACGAAGTTGCAAGCGGACGCAACCGCGAATGGCCGCGCCGGCAGTCCGTGGACGCCGGCAGCGGGCACGAACGCTTGAGCCGCCTTGTGGGGAAGCGGCGGCATCGAACGCTCGTTGGGGGTACTCGCAAAACGCAGGCGGAACGGCTCACGCGGGCGCAGCGGCAAGCGGCATCGCAGATCCGGCGCGTTCGGCCAGACCCATTCGATCGAACTCATTCGATCAAACCAGTTCGATCAGTCGCGTTCGATCCGGCACAGGAAACAGCCGTAGCGCGCGTTGTGGGCATGGATCTGGGCCACGCGCGGATCGTCGAACAGTTCCTGCACCGCCGCCTCGGCCTCGCGGCCTTCGAGCGCGCGCGCGTGCAGCATCCAGCCGTCGGCGTCGTAGGCGCGCAGCGACAGATGGCGCGTGGCGAGGATCGCCGGCAGGCGGTTGTGCAGGGTCGGCGCGCGCGCCACGCCTTCGCGCACGAAGATCGGGCCGCTGGCGCGGTACGGACCGTCGCAGGCGTGGTGTTCGAAGGTCAGCAGCAACAGGCGCTCGCCCGGCGCGGCTTCGTCCAGCGACACCCGGCACGGATAGCCGGTGGGCGAGTCGGCCGTGACCCGGCGCATGCCGTGGGCGCGCAGCGCTTGGTCGTCGAGCGCGAACAGCGGAGCGAAGGGTTCGGGGATGAGGCCGTCGATTCGGTAAGCGTGCATGGCGGGAAGTCCGTTAGTGGGTACGACGCCACCTTAGAGCCGCCGCCGCGGCGCCGATATCCGCGTCTTGCGCGGCGCGCGGGTTGGTTTAGTCTGGCGCGCTCGTGGCGCGCTGCCGCGCCGGGTCAGGGGAGGACCGCATGAATCCGCACCACCGCCATCGCTCCGCACTGCCGTTTCGCCGCCGCGTCGTCTTGTTTGCGCTGATCCTGGCCGCGACCGCGTGCTCGGGACAGGAACCGGCCAAACCCGCGGTGAAGCGCGAGTTCGAGGCCACGCCCGCTGCGAGCTCCGCGGCCGCACCGCGCGCTGCGAGCGCCGAGGACTTCATGGCCCAGGTCGAGGCCGAAAGCGAGGCCGCCGACCGGTTCAACGAACGCCATCGTCCGCTGCAGTTCTCCGGCCGGCTCGACCAGGCCGTGGCCGAACTGGTCGCCTACGCCGAACAAGGCGGCGCCCCGCGCCGCTTCGCCATCGGCAACATGCTCTGGTCGCTCGCACCGGACGCGTCGCTGAGCCTGCACCGCAGCGCCGACGCGCAGCAGCCCGAGCAGCCGGAAATCCTCTACGAACTGGCCCTGCACTACACCCGCAAGGACGAATGCGCCGCCGCGCTGCCGCTGTGGAAACGCCTGCGCGCCAGCCGCATCGGCATTCCCGACCAAGCCGCCTACATCGCCGCCTACTGCCATCTGGCCAGCGGCGATCTGCGCGGCGCGGTCGACATCGTGCGCGCCGCCGATATCGACAACCATCATGTCGGCGCCGAGAAAATGTCGTTCGAAGTGTTCGGCGGCCCGGCCGAGCTGACCCGCTTCGACCAGGAGTATCGCCGCGCCGCCGGCGGCGACCGCGACGCGCTTGAACGCCTGCTCGCGCGCTCGTTCGACTGGCGCACCGATTGGTGGAACCACGCGCCGCAGCCCTCGGCGCAGGATGCGGCGATCGCACTGGCGCGCGCGCAATGGCGCGAGCGATCGCCCGAACGCGAGCAGTGGGACTGCCTGTGGCCGAAGCTGCGCGACAAGGCGCAGCCCTTCGGCTATGCAGACCTCGACCGCTGCGGCGTGCTGGTCGGCGGCCATCCGTATCCGGCCAGCTCGGCGCTGGGCCTGGTCGCGCTGGGCCGCTGGGTCGCGCGCGCCGACCAGCCGCCGGACTTCGCCGCCCTGCTCGCCCGCCACGCCGGCGTGCTGCGCGAACGCGCCGGCGGCCGTCACGACGATCTGCAAGCGCTGCGCGTGTTGGCTTACCTGCAACAAGGCGCCGGCGACGCCGCCGGCCTCGCGCAGAGCGACGAACTGGGCTGGAAGCGCTACCGCGACGAACGCTTCGCGCTGAGCCGGGTCCAGCACGCCGAGCCGGCGTCCGGCGTCGCCCCGGATCCGGCATACCGGGCGATGCTGGTCCAGGCCGCGCAGGATTTTCCGCACGCGCCGCTGTACCCGATGCTGGAAGCGGTCTATCGCGCCGGCGCCGGCGATCCGCCGGCGGCCGACGTCGCGCGCGTGCTGCAAGCCGAAACCCGCAGCCTGGACCTGAGCGTGCGCTACGGCGACCTGCGCTCGCATTCGCAACTCAAGGCGCTGTATCGACGGCTGGAGAAGGCGTTGGAAAAGAACGGCGTCGGCAGCTGAGTCCGGCGCACGGGGCCGGCCGCGATGCGGGCCGGCGCCGGAATGCGCGGCGCCATCGAGAAGCGCAATCGCACGCCGCAAAAACAAAACGGCCCGGGTCGCCCCGGGCCGTTCGTCGTTTCCGATCCGCTGCGCTTATGCCGCGAACAGACCGCGCATCTTCTTCAGCGCGTTGGCCTCGATCTGGCGGATGCGCTCGGCGCTGACGCCGTACTCGTCGGCCAGTTCCTGCAGCGTGACCTTGCTGTCGGCGTCGAGCCAGCGGCGCTTGATGATGTCGCGCGAACGCGCATCCAGGCCGGCCATGCCTTCGCGCAGCAGTCCGAGCTGGTTGTCTTCCTCGTCCTCGCGCTCGTAGCTCTGCGAGGGGTCTTCGGCGTCGGCGCGCAGGTAGGCGGCCGGCGACGGCGGCGCGTGATCGTCGTCCTCGTCGCTGGGCGCGTCGAAGCCGATATCGCGACCGGACAGGCGCGACTCCATCTCCAGCACTTCGCGCTCGGAGACGTTGAGGTCCTTGGCGACCTGGCTCACTTCCTCGGCGTTCATCCAACCCAGACGCTTCTTGCTCTTGCGCAGGTTGAAGAACAGCTTGCGCTGGGCCTTGGTCGTGGCGACCTTGACGATGCGCCAGTTCTTAAGGATGAACTCGTGCATCTCGGCGCGGATCCAGTGCACCGCGAAGGAGACCAGGCGCACGCCCTGTTCGGGGTCGAAGCGCTTGACCGCCTTCATCAGGCCGATGTTGCCTTCCTGGATGAGGTCGCCGATCTGCAGGCCATAGCCGTTGTAGCCGCGGGCCACGTGGACCACGAAGCGCAGATGGGAGTGGATGAGTTCGCGAGCCGCGTCGAGGTCTTCCTCGTCGCGGAAGCGGCGGGCCAACGCCTGCTCGTCTTCGACGGTGAGCACCGGGATCTGGTGCACTGCGCCGATGTATGCGTCCAGCGAACCGAGCGCGCTGGGCACAGGCAGGTTGTTGGCGACAAGAGCTTGGGATTGGGCGATAGAGGTCATGGCAGCGATCTTAGCAGTCGGCCTATCGGACTGCTAAAGGTGGGGGAAGTTCCGCAGTGTTGCGGCAGTAGAACGGCGAAGAAGGCCTGCGGATAGCGCGCGTTCAGGCCGCGGGAATGTACCCGGGCGGCTGTGGGCGCAATGTCGCGGCGTCCTCGCTGGCGATACGCAATCCGTTTTAGATCAATTACTTAGCTACGGAATTGTCGAGTTGCGTTAACGGTGGCAGCAACTGCAATAACGGTGTCAGCGGCTACTAACTATGTCAGCACGCTCCTGACCGCCAAAGAAACACTATAAATATCAAATATTTAGAAATGATCGATTGGGCGCGAGCGGCCAGGCCGCCCGGCTAGCCTTCGGAGCCCTTGCGCTTGCGCCCCGGCCTCAACTGCGGGGTCCTTTCGGCGGCGACCTGAAGCGCCTCATCGTCCAGCTGCTGCAGGCATGCGATAGCGACTCGGATGACCTCGCTCCGATTTCGGAGAACCCCATGCTTCCCAAGCCTCTTCCTGGCCTCATCAACCGTCCGGGCCTCCTCCTCTGTAAGGCAAAAGCTGAGCTTCGGTAGGGTTTGCATTTTTCAATATTATCATTTTTATGATATGATCATAATAGTCGCAAACTGTGGGAGGCCAAGCTGCTGGAATGCCTTCCTCCGAACAGCTCATAGACACGATTCATAGACAGGATTGCGGACCTAGACGAACATTGCCCGGTCCCAAGTGAGGCGCCATGTCGCGAGCAGATCTCATCGTCAGTTTGGTGAAAGCTGGAAGCGAAGGCGACCAGCAGCTTCTGCGCACGACCGTGGAAGCGATGGCCGCGGAAGAACGCGCCAAACAACACCACCAATTAGCTGATCGACTCGTCCAGAACCTTGGCGAAGGGAAAGCGCGTCCACGATCGCCAGAGGTCGTGCGTTCCTACGATGGAGGCCATGGTGGGCTCCTCTATGAGATCGAGCCTCGCAGGACGCTCGACTCATTGTTCTTGGCCGACGCCGTCCGGGCAGCGTGCGGAGAACTGATCGAAGAGCAGCATCGGCGTGATTTGCTGCGTTCATATAGTTTGGAGCCGCGGCATCGCCTGCTCCTGTCCGGAGCCCCTGGCAATGGCAAAACGTCGTTAGCCGAAGCGCTAGCGCATGAACTCATGACCCCTCTCTTCGTAGTGCGCTACGAAGCGGTGATTGGAAGTTTCTTGGGCGAAACAAGCGGCCGCCTGAAAAGGCTATTCGACTTTGTGCGTACCCATCAATGCGTCCTCTTCTTTGACGAGTTCGACACTCTCGGCAAGGAACGAGGCGATACGCATGAAACGGGTGAAATCAAGCGTGTAGTCAGCTCGCTTCTGCTGCAGATCGATGCGCTTCCCAGCCATGTAGTCGTGGTCACAGCAACCAACCATGCCGAGTTGCTGGATCGCGCGGTCTGGCGGCGATTCCAGTTGCGACTGGAGATGTCCGCGCCGACCGAAGCGCAAAAGGAAAAGTGGTTTGTCCGCCTGCAGGAAAAGCTGGGCACCCCATTGGGAATGGCCCCCAAGACCCTGGCGGCCAAGCTCCCCGCCGTCAATTTCTCGGACCTCGAGCAATTCTGCGAGGATATCCAGAGGCGCTATGTACTAGCACTACCTAACGCCAACCTAAAACAGATCGTCTCTGAGCGTTTGAAACAATGGCGCTCCCGGTTCACGGTTGATCAATCCACGTAACCTTCAGGGGTACGGACAAGGATGCCGAACGGACACTACCCCCTCTTGCTCTTTCCGAGCCGGGCGAAAGCAGAACGAAGCAAGTTGGGAGGGGGCGCCGGAGGGGTGAATGTGCCGGGCATTGACCGGCAGCGCGCTCGCATCGCTCCGCAACTCGCCACCCTGCAACAGGCCTTTGAGGCCAAACGCATCCAGCTCCAGCAAACCGCCCCTCTGGAAAACCCAGAGTTGGTCCTTGTGTTGGAGGTGGTCGGCTCTGTAGCCGATTTCGCTAGAGCGGTCAGACTCGTGCCAGGACTCGAATGGTTGTTCGAGTTGGCGGAAGATCAGATCGCGCAGGATGAAGATTTCTACTCCGAGGAAGAGAACAAGCGAGCGGAGTTGCTTTCCGGCCGCCTCTATTTGCTCGGGAGCAATCAAGAAGCATTGGCCCAGTTGATTGGCCTATGGAATCGCTACCAGCAGGATCCCGCCGGTAAGTTTGATCGCGGCCTCGCTCCGTTCAAGCGCGTCTTTGCACATCTGCGAACTATTCGCCCATGGGATGTAAACGACCGCGTTGGAACCGATGTTCGCATCTACTGGCAGGATCAAGTCGGAAGCGGCCAAGATGTTTCTCGCTTTGAAATCGAGGCTTGGCATTTCACCGCGGCAACCAAGAACACGTCTGCTCGCGCTGAAATTGAGGCATTGGTCCGTCAACTTGGAGGACGAGTACTCAGCAGCGCGCTGATCAGCGACATCGCTTACCACGGTTTGCTTGTCGAACTGCCAACTGAGGCGATCGAGAGGGTTCTAGCAGGGGAAGTGCCAGCGCTTCTTCTCTCGGACCGCATCATGTTCTTCCGCCCCAAAGGTCAGTCCATGACGGACGGCCTTATGGAACAAGAGACATCCGCTATCGAGGATGACCGCCCCGCATCGGAGCGCCCGCCAGTCATTGCATTGTTCGACGGCCTCCCACTAAGCAATCACGCACTTCTGGCAGATCGCCTCATCATAGACGACCCGGATGGGTGGGAAGCTGGGTACGAGGCCAAAGATCGCATGCATGGCACTGCGATGGCGTCTCTGATTCTGCACGGGGAATTAGACGGCGGCCACGCCTCGCTGGAAAGAAAGCTCTATGTCCGTCCCATCATGCGTCCAGATCCAAACGATGGCTTTCATCAGCGGCGCCGGGAGCAGACACCAAATGACGTACTACTGATCGATCTCATCCATCGTGCGGTCAAACGAATTTTCGAGGGCGATGCAGGTCAGCCGCCCACTGCTCCCACCGTCAGAGTCATCAACCTATCGTTGGGCGACAGCCATCGTATCTTCGGTCGCGAAATGTCCCCATGGGCGCGATTGCTTGACTGGCTTTCTCATCGTTACTCCGTGCTATTCATCGTAAGCGCCGGCAACGATCCATCGCCTTTAAAGTTGGAAACGCCGAGAGGCTCACTTGCCGACATGACGCCGATGGCTCGCGAGACCCTGGCGTTCGCTGCGCTGATTCGCGCAAATGCCGACCGCCGCCTGATGGCACCCGCCGAGTCCATCAATGCGCTTACGGTAGGAGCGCTGCACGCGGACGATTCTCCCAATATCGCGATTCCCAATCGTTTCGACTTGTTTGCCCAGAGAGGGCTTAGTCCGCTGTCGCGTGTCGGCCATGGCTATCGGCGCGCCATCAAGCCCGACGTCCTCATGCCAGGCGGGCGAGTCCTGCATATGGAGCAATTCATAGGAGTCCCGCAAGAGACCGTTGTGGAGCTCGCCATGTTGAGTGCCAAACCGGGGCACCGAACGGCAACTCCTGCGCTGCCTGAGGCAGGCGGCATGTCTGAGACAACCTATTGTCGAGGCACCAGCAACGCTGCCGCCTTAACCAGCCGAGCGGCCGCCCAAACCTACGACATGCTCGAGGCCTTACGTGCTCAGCTTCAGAACGGCCCCGGCCTTGAATATGACGCTGTACTGCTGAAAGCCTTGCTGGTTCACGGCGCGTCCTGGGGCGACCTATCGACGCGGTTGCTCGACAGTCGTCCCGACCTTCATGCGATTACCGACACCAATCGTCGGCGCATCGCTCAAAAGGATTTTGTTACGCGATGGCTGGGCCACGGCCCGCTTGATGTCGAGCGGGCGATTACCTGTACGGAGCAGCGAGCAACGTTATTGGGATTTGGCGAGCTGGCGGCAGAAGAGGCGCTCTTGTTTTCGGCGCCCCTGCCACCTGGTTTAGCAGGTACGCGCGCGTGGCGTCGCGTCACCATCACGCTGGCTTGGATGTCCCCCGTCAATCCCAAGCACCATGCGTACCGGCGCGCCAAACTCTGGATTTCCGAGCCCGGCGCGGAGCTGCGCGTGAAGCGTACAAATAGCGTCGATGACAAAGCCGCTCGGCGCGGAACGGTACAGCACGAAATTCTTGAGGGCGAAGATGCCGTCGCCTATGTCGATGGCGATCGCTTTGTTTGCAAGGTGAACTGTGCCGCGGATGCCGGCATCTTGGAGGGGAAAGTACGCTTTGCCTTGTGCGTATCCTTAGAGGTCGCAGTCGATTCTGGGATTCGCGTGTATCAAGAAATTAGCGAGCGCATCGCGCCGCCAGTAGGCATCAGACCTGCGTGACCGAAATGCACCTGAGCTGAAGCTACAGATGGCATCACAACCGATAACATCTATCTACGGGAGCGCCGCGCTTTCTGCTTTAGAACCGAATCCCGCCGGATCTTGGCGTTGCGAATTGCTCAGGCTCTTTGCCGAGCGGAAAGCCAACAATGTACAACAGGTTGACAGGCGCCGGATTTTCGCCCGGAACACCACCCCATTTCACTTGCATCTTCCGTTCTGCGTAACGCAATGACACGCCAAGCGCTTTCAGCGCTTCGATATGGATTTGCATCTCGTCGTAAATTTCAAATTTCTGAGTTTCGCTGTACACGTCAGCGCAATCTCGATATTCCCGAAAGAAATCCACCATCGCCGCGAAAACTTCGTCTGCCTCGCGGGTCAGCACGAAAGCTGGCACCGACAAATCCATCGCGCAGCTTTCTGCCAGCTTAGCTAACTGCTTGCCCGTGGCAAGGGGGAGCGCCGTTAAGGTGACGTGCTCCCGGTCGAACTGATCTTTTTCCGCCTTGATCCCTTCTTCCGTCGGAATGGTGAATGGCTTGTTGAGCGCGTCGATGTCCTCAAATCCAAATGCGCCGGCAAGCGCTCTGCGGGTGTCAAAGCTGGCTGACAATCCTTGCTCGACCCGCTGGATCGTTCGCACGTTGAGGCCGGAGATCGCGGCCAACTGCTCCTGTGACCATTGCCGCGTCTCGCGAAATAACTTGATACACACGGCCAGCTCGGCAGGCGTCAGCACACGCACTTGCTGAGCGTTCGTAGAGGCGTCCATTTCGTTCTCCGTTGTCTTCACTGTGGCGAAGTATGGGGAGCCTTAAGCATGGGCAACACGACAAGAGCCCGACAGCAAGCCGACAGAGCACCACAGTCATCGTGGACGCTGCGGCCCGACGACGGAGCTTCGGGGTGATTCGGCCTCACTCGCCCCGGCGGCATATTCTATGCGCCGTGCATAATTCGACCAAGATATGCAAAGTACGAATCACCAAGCTGCGGTCAACTCTCTACAAAAAATCCTTACGTCTCGGCACCGATGGTGACGGCCTAATTGCCTTGTCAACATGCGGCTTAGCTCGATCGTCGCGCCATTCCATGGCGTGTTCTATGCAGCGCGCATAAAAGAAAGCTGCTGCGGCATTGCGCGCGTTTAGCCGGCAGTCCGCGATGCCAGCTCTTCGTCGATGAGGTCCTGAAGTCGCGGGTCGGTGCGATCGGGCTGCCCAACAACCACTGCTCCGTTTAGCGAAATCGGCCTTCGAGCCACGGACCGCAGGCGGGCCCCGGCATCGGCGCTGCCAAATACATCAGCGAAGTAGCGATCGTATGCCGCACTGATTGCATCCAGGGCGACCTGCTGATCAAGCGGGCGGCGAGGCTCTGACATAAGTCCACTATAACGGCTTCGGCCCACTTGGGGCGCCGTCGCTATCTTTTCTTGATCTGTCTCAATCAGCTGCAGGATCTACTAACCACGAGGATGATTGTGACCTCCCGAACTCGACGCGCGCCAACGTGAGTCATGTTGACTCGTCTACACGCGGCGCCGCTCAATGTCCGCGCGGTCCGGCGGCATGTTTTATGCAGCGTGCATAAAGAAAGATATCACGGCACTCAGCTTTCGCTTTCCCCGCTCCTTGCGAACAGGATGTGCGAACCTCGTTCCGCAGAACGGCTGACGATTGCCCACAAGAACCTGCGCGATTCAGAGCCGTCTGGGCTGCCCGAATGGGATCTCAGAACGGTGGCGCTTGCTCGATCATCCACGCGTCGCTACTGTACGCGCCCATGAACCACCACTACTGCCTCGATCCTCGAATGCCGGCGTGATCGCAACGATCGATCACACCCCTGTGGCTCATGTTGGTCAGAGCGCCGGCCTTATACCCATGTGAGAGCACGCGCCAGATAAGCGCGTCCACGTCTGTTCGATTCCGACCAGGGGCACCATCGTCTGCGGCCCACACCGGCTGGCGTTACGCCCGCGGCGAGCACGTCCCGCCGTAACGCCATGGATGGGCAGCGCGATCGAGCCACTCCGCGAGGCCCCCCGAACCCCGAGTTCGTTGCACCCGTTCGATCTCGTCGGCAAAGCACGTGGGGCCATCTCTTGATCGTGAAGCCACTACACCGCTTAGTGAAAGCCCAGGGAACTGCGATGAAGCACGCCGACTTTGCCATCGGGACCGAGTTTGAAACCTGCACGGGCCAGCGTTGGCGCTGCACAGACGTCGGTCAGCGTTCGATTGCGGCGATCGAGCTGCGACCAGAACTGCATCCGGCATGGTTCTGGGGTCCGCCCTATCCAGTACCGGAAGTGACCTTCGACGAGCTGGACATCGCCGCTGCGTTCCATAGCCACGAAGACGCCGTCCAAGAGGCGCAGGCAGAAGCCGAGCACGCCCCCCATCCAGGCTACCCCCATGCGGTAGCCCACACGATGATGAAGGCGCGGTGCTCCGACGATACACGCCGCTATCCGCAGCCTCGACTGCTCCGTATCGATCGCGTCGACGACGCCGGCGAAATCTACCATCCCTACGCCGTGGAACTCACCAACGAGGGCTGGCGCGTCCTTCTCTATGCGCCGTTCACTGAGACATTCAGCGTCCTAGCGGAAACGGACTTTGTCCTCATGCGTCCGGCCTCATCATGGGACTTCGAGGCGCGCAGGCACATGGACTGACAAATTCCTTGGCAACGTAAGCGACGCTGCACTTAGGCATGCTGATGAAACAACAAGCTTTCGGTGCTGCCGCATCGCACTGCCGATCCAGGCGACTATTTTCCACCGTGAGCTCTCCGGTCGACGTTGCCCGCGCCATCAAGGCTATAGCCCAGCTTTGGCACCTGCCCCCACCAGAGACCGCCTGCGCCATGATCGCCCTGCGGCGTCAAAGCCTGAGCGGTGAACACGAAGTAGCTTCGGCGCCATCCCAAGTCCCATGCGCGACGCAGTGCGCTGTTGAGGCACGAGCCTCGGACGCGCTCCGGGTACTCGACATATGGGTCGAACCAAGCACTGTAAGCTCCGTCGATCGTGACCGGACGGGCACGGCTGACCATCTGTTGCCGCCAGAACTTCATCGTCGAGATGATCATCTCGTGCCCCAACCCCCGCAGTCTTACGGATGGGTTGTCATCGGGCAGGATGAGCAATTCGTCTTCTGATTGCTTCTCCATGAGGCGCTGGAACGCGTCCAAGCAATCCAATGCGGCTGAAACCCGAGAGTGGGCGTCCGCGGCGCGAACATCCATAAGCTCATTGAGCTTTCGCTGATGCTCCTGGAAGAACGAAGGCGCTGAGCTCGCCTCGCCCGATTTCTGGATCCATGCTCGCGGCAACCGACGCATCCCCCCAGAACTGACGTCCAGCCAGTTAAACAAGGGGACTCGATGCTTCCAACAGCTCGTCACCAGCACGGGCACCCAATCAAGGCGAAAGTAAGGCGTCCTCCCCTGCGCCAGATCTTCCTCGAAGCAGCGAACACAATAGGAGGTGCGATGAGACGACCCGAGGACCCAGTGATGAAAGCCACGGTGGCCATCCACAGGTGAGCGCCAATTCGGCACAGCGTCGCCTATGCACGATTGGATGAGCGGATGGGGGCGAAGGTCTAAATCGTAAGTCCGATCCGAAGATCCAGCGGGTCGACCAAGGTCCGCCAACAACGCCATCAGCGGCGTACCATAGAACTGCGCCGCCCGCCCTATAACCGAGGATAAACTTTCGCCCTCGTAAGGCGGATCCACCCGTAACGTGAGCCCGCCCATCACGGCTTCCCCTGCGGACGAATCGCACAACGCGCCGGGCGCATGTGCGCGGTCTCCAGCCGCGACATCGTTACGGATTGCTCCCCCGCACACAAGGCCTCCAGCGCTGCGTTCTGGAGGCGGGTGACGGTCCTACCCAACGTCCCACCGCCTACCTTGGCCATATGCTTGACGACCTCTTCTCGACCCAAGTGAGAGGGCTCAGAAAACGGAAGAAAGCGCTCGTAGGTCGCCAGAAAGTTGGCAAGGGTGCTGTCGGCTTTCCAGCGGGGCAAGACGTATTCAGTGAAGCGGGCCTCTAGATGCGGGTCACTTGCCAAGCCCTGAAAAGCCTTGTCGGTGCCAAAGCCCAGCACATGCATCTGGAGCTCGTTCATCAGGAATTTGATGCCCTCCAACGCCCGCTGCTGCTCGCGCTCGTTACCGAGCATGATGTCCTGCACTTCGTCTAGCACCAGAAGGCGGCACCCCACACTGCGCAGCAGCCGGCTGACCAACGTTTCCCGGTCGCTCACCCTGTGGGAGATCCGTGCCGGGCTTCCCAGGCTTTCCAGGATGCGGCCATAGACGGTACGTGCATCTCGAGCGCCCGACATACTGATCTCCACCACGAACGGGCGATCAAGATTGCAGCGGTGGTTGTACTGACGATTGATGATGTGGGCGAGCGTTGTCTTACCGTTGCCGCGTTCGGAGCTCACAACGATCCCACGCGCTCGGGTTTGCCTGGGCTCGTAGATCAGCCACTCGGCCTGGCCCTTCACCGAATCGAACGCGGGGTACCGAACGAGTCGGTCCTGCAGCACGTGCTGGATACGCGCCTCCAAGGGCGCCTCCAAGAGGGCCTGAGTTGTCGGCTCCAAACGGCCTGAAGCCGACACGCTCGGGCTGCGATTGCCATTCGGTTGCGAATCGTCATCGCGAAAGGTTCTTGCGTCGAAGTTATTCATAGGTATCGATCTCGTAAATGCGAATAGAGGTGATGTCACCCACCGGTTCGAGTTCGGGTTCGGTGACGATGTGAACTGCGGTGTCCACGGGCAGCGAGCGTTCCGCCGTAGGGGTCGACACGCTACGGAATCGATCCCCCGCGGCCTCTGTGGCTCGCCTGCGGCGGACGCGCCTTGAGGCCTTGAGCTCCGCAACGCGCTCGTCATTTCGGCGCATGCTGGCGTGCCTTCTGGCGACTCGCTCCGGGTCTTTTCCGAGACTGTCTTCGTAGCGGCGTCGGGACTGCCACTCGGCCAGTGAAATCGCCGGCACGCCTAGTGTCGTCACCGAGCAGCGAACGAGCACGCCACCCGGTGTGCGGACGTAGACGAAGGTGATGTCCCTGGGGTCGTAGGTGACCAGCACCTTCTTGCGTTGACCCACCCAAGGCGACAGAGCGTCCGACCAGTACTGCAGGTTGTTTATCTCCACGCCGGTTCGCGTGAGCACCCGATAGTCGCCTGGGAGGAAGGCTGCCAGGAATTCCAACGGATCAAACCCCACCCTCGCCCTCCATGGCGCGCTTCCACGCAGCTTCCGGAGGGATACGAAGCGTGCGATGCGGCAATAGGTGGTAGCGCCCCAGCAGTTGCTCCACAAACCATGAGCGCGCTTGGCTCAGAGTTAGTGCGGCGTGCTTGACGCTGTCGTAGTCGCGCCGTGCCTTGACCGAGTTCTTGGTCGTTCCCGGTAGCAAATGACACTGCCCCACCATCGTCCCGATCAAGCGTTCAATGGTTCCTCCGTAATGCGGACTTCCAACAGGACGATACGTAAGCAAGATCCCGTACTGTTCGCAGCCACGTCGAAACGCCGTCGAGACGAAGTCCTTGCCATTGTCGACGACGATCTCTTTTGGAATCCCGTGCATGCCCCAGTCCAGCGGCACGCCGAACTCAGCCGCTGGCGACTTTGGCAGTACGGCATGAGTCAGGCACAACGCGACCGACAGAATCGATGGCACTTCAAAGCCGATTTGGATGCCGAGGATGCAACGGGTGTAAACGTCAATTGCGATGGACAGCCACGGCCGGCCAACGTAGTCGCAGCACCGATCGTCTGAACGCACCATTACATCCAGCGGCGTGTGATCGATCTCGACGCGCTCTAGGGGCCCGCTGACCTCGACATGCCCCGGCATAGGTTGGTACTGGTAGCGAGCAGCCTTCGCACCAATGCGCTTTCGTTGCGATTCACGACTCCGGTAATCGTCGAGCCGGGAAGAAACTGTTTTAAACGATGGGGGCTTGATCACCCGTCGCTCGCACTCCATCACAATGCGCTCGTGTAGCGCGGTCCTCGTCCATCGCTCGGGCTGGAGAAAATGCGTTTCGATCATCTCGGTGATCACGCGCTCGACTTCCGCGGGCAGCACCTTGGCCCCAGTTTTGCGACCAGCGGCCAGGGAGACCAAGCCGCTGATGGTCTCGTGCTGTCGGAAATCGCGAATCAAGCGCCACAGATGCCGTTCAGACAGACCCAGCTTGGAAGCTGCCGTTTTCACATCACCGCGTGTCGGCGCCCCGCTAGCTATTAGCGTGCGGATTGCGTCCGCTCGGCCCGCGGCCTTTTGCCAGTCTTCATTGGAGATGCGTGAGAGCGTCGAACCCGCGAGGATGTCTTTGGCTGGGGCAATCGCAATCACTTCGTTGCGGCCGACGGTGGCGACTCCCAGCTCACCAAAGTCGATGAGCACGGTGTCGTGACCAGGCATCTCCAGTACCGAGCCTTGGATCGCCTGGTAGAGAACCTGCTGCCCGACCCTGAGTTCAGAAGCCATAGAGGCACTCCTCCGTCTCATCGGCGAGGAGGTCCCAATCGGTGATCAATGCCACCGCATGACCCGTGGCCTGGCGCACTACATTGAACTGGCGTTGCAGCGTGTCCTCCACCTCGATCGCGCGACGCTGGGGCTTTACCTCGACGTAGGTAAGCGCCTCGAACCCCAGCACTTTCAACGCAATCGGCACCTCAGACAGTTGCACGAGAAGATCGGGGGTATAGCGATGAGCACGGCCGTCGTGCCGGTAAAAAATCGTCACCGGCTGAGACTTGATCGACACCAGTTGTGGGTACCGCGCCAACACCGAAATGACGCGGCACTCTAGATAAGACTCGAATGGGGTCGCGGGATGTCCCTCCCGAACGGGATGCCAGCCACGCATATGCGTGCTCCGGGACAAGGGAATGCGTCGGTAGTCGGGAACGACCCCTTCGATCTCATAGGAAATGGTGGTAGGCACGGCCAGGCGGCCGCGCAAATCAGATATGCAACACATGAGATACCTCAATCCTTGGATCTGAATGGATTGAGGCCCTGGCGCAGCGTAGTCCCTGGCCGAACACCACACTCGCCTCCCTTGACGCCAGGGGACGGGCATGGGAGGCTAAAGGAGTCGAGATAGGCAAGTTCGACGGCTGCACCGAAAGACGAGATACAAAGGACCCAAGCGTTGGCGCGCTTGGGTTTTCTCGTTTCTGGGGCCTCAGCAGGGTAATGCGAGCATGCTTAGCTCATGGATCCTCCTTTGACTTGCGAATGCGCGTCGACCTGCGCCAGCCAGCGGGCCACATCGCCCGCATGAGCGAATCGCCCCCGCCGACCGGCAATTTTGAAGACCGGGAACCCCACAACCTGTCTACGAACCGCGAGGCGTAATGCCTCCGAGTTGGGGTACCCCGCGACCCGCACCAGGTCTGCCCCCCGGATTAATGGTCCGTATCGACCCAGCAGCAGTTGCTCGTAATGGGAGACCAGCTCGCCCAGAGCCGGGCCCTCTGTGCTCGTATGTTCTTGATCGGCCATGCAGAGACCGTACAAGGCAGGTCCTGACTTGCATACGGTGAAACGGCTATCGTTGAAATACCGAACTCGGTACTTTGCCGCCCCTCAGAATACCGTTGATGTCACCAGCCTCTGAGACCCGTCCCAGCCCGGCCCTGGCCCAGCACCGCCTGTCTCTGCTTCGCGGGGCAGCCTGCTATGCGGAGTTAGCCCTACTTGCCGGAACGTGGACGACCACGGGCATCGAGGCCAGTCTTGATGGCAAGGGGGTTGGCACTCAGCGAGGCGCCACCAGCGGAGAGGGAACGCGGAAGTACGCACGCTACTTGTTAGGCGCCATTCCGAGCGAGAAGACAATCAATGCCATCTCGAAAAAGCATGGGAATACAGCACTGCGTTTCTGGACAGTTCATCCCATCGGGCAATTACTCACCGACGGCGACATAAGTGTGGATACTGTGTTGCGCTTGCTGGAAATGCTACCTGCTGGAATAGCACGAAGTCGCGTCTGGGATGAGTCTCCCGAAGCGCTTGCGCGAAGTTCGTTTCGACGCGAAGTGCCTGACGACACCGACACCATCGATTCCCTTGCAGATCTACGCACAACAGATGCGTTCCTCGCTCTGCTTGGGCGCCACCGACTTCGTCGCCTGATGGGCCAAACCGAATTCGACGATGTCTACGAGTTCGCACTCATGGGGTGCTTTGCCGCGGTAGTAGGCAGCTGTCCGCACCTATGTCTCGCGAAGCATGTTCTAGTCCCCGCCTTTGCCGATTATCTCGAGTGGCCTTTTGGCGATAGCCCGACGCAGCGCCCTATCGCCGATCTCGACGATGGAAGTCGGGCAGAGTACTGGGATGATGTCGCACATCAAATTGATAGAGCACGCATGGAAGCGGAGCTCCGTGGCATTTCTATGCCTTCAAAAAAATACATCGAAGACCTCAAGCACGTTCGCCCCCGACGTCAACACACCAGGCCCGTCACTAGTTGCAGCCTGGCCGCGCCCTTCCGCCTCACCGAGGCTCAAGAAAAACTCTACGATTCGTTACAAACATCAGACCTGACTTCGATGAAGGACTTTGATGCTGGACCGACTGACTGAGTCAGCGCAGCCGACGAGATGACAGCCGCACCGGCGCTGGAACGCACAAGAGTAAGGCAGGGTGCTAATGTGAAGCACGAGCCCGTTCGGAACCCATCCGGTGCCGAGACCCGATGAGACTGGCGATTTTAGGTAATTCGTTAAGCCGGGTGGTGTCGTCTTTATCTACGCGTCAGACATCCCTCCCAGGCACTTTCAGTGGGTTCTGGGACGCGCAAGGTCGGCCTAGCCTGACTACTGGGCTCCGCGTCAACGGGATGGGATTTTCACAAAGAAAAACACTTGCGTCGCAGATCAATGCCCTTGATCTGGCCAAGATACCCAAGCAACTTCCCCGCCAAAGACACCAATGAGCGGAGTCCAGAAGTAAACGCCAGAGAAGGCATATGTGACACTCTGGCTTCCGCTAAATACTTTCGATGAAGCGTTGGGCTCGGCAGGCTTATCGCCTTGGACACGACCGCGAGCCACCAAAACGGATCCCACATGGAGTGATGCAAATGGACTTGTCGATACCCCGCTGTCAGTCCGAGCCCCGCGCCTGCCTTGACCGGGTGGCCCGTCATCTTGGGCGCTAAGCGTGCCTCAATTAGCCTTAACGCTCCAGGCCGCACGCAGGGTGACTTGCCCTGCTTGCTGTTCCGCACAAGCCGGGGTTGCAAGGTTTTTTGCCATCACGCATCGCGTGACTGAACCGCGCCGCTGGAATCGGATTGCGCTGTGAACCTCTCACCCACAACGCACCGGTAATGGGCACCTGATTGCCCTCTCACAAGGAGACTGTGATGTCGAGTAGAAATGGAGCTTCACCCACTCACCGCGCCAGAACAATTCGCTTAGCCAGCCTAACGCTGGCCGTTGGCGTGGCGCTCTCCACCAACGCGATGGCGCAAGAGGAAAGCGGCAACGCGTGGAAAGTGCTCGAGCCCACCGGCTTGAACACCCCCTACAACACCCAGCAAGAAGCGCTGAGCGCCGTCAACGCTCACAACCAGCCTTTTCCAGGGATATGGGAGCAAGTCACCAAGGTCAAGGACCGCCAAATCGACACCAACGGCAACATCACGTTGTCGTATTGGATGGGCAAAGAACAGCCGGCCGATCCCAACTGGTCCTACTACCCCAATGGCGACACCTCCCAAACCCAGCTCACCGAACAAGCCTCTTACGATCTGATGCTCGCGGAGCTGCAGACCACGAACCCCGAGTGCCCGGGAGGCGCAACGCTGACGCCGGCTTCTGGTTGGCAGGTGCATATCCCCGGCTACGAAGGCCGCTTCGAACGCAAGGATTTCCACTCCACGGTTTTGAGTGGCTCCAACACAGAAGAAGATCCTTGCGTCAGCAGCGACTACGTAGATCTCTCCATCCTCCGGTCGCGCCGAATACAGTGCCCGCTCCAAGGCACCGAGTGGAAGGACGAACACAACGCCTGCGTCAACACCGACTTCATCGCGAAAATCACGGGTAAGGGCTCGGAATGCGACAAGGGTGTGTCGTCCACCGTGGGCAACCCGTGCAACGTTAAAACCGGTGAGAAGTATGAAACCGAGACGGATCTCGCCCTCGGCTGGCTGACGTTCTCGCGCTACTACCATTCGGGCGTCGCCAGCGCCTCCGGCGGTTTCGGGTCTGGCTGGACCCACTCCCACAGCATGCGGTTGACCCTCACCGGCGGCACCGTGGCCTTGATCGATGGTAGCGGCTATCAGGTCCGCTTCCGCCAGGACGGCGCCGCTTACTGGGCCACCGACGACAGCGGTGAGCGGTTGATCCAGAGTGGAGCGCAATGGGTGCTCTACCGCGCGTCCGGTGTCGTGACCTTCGACTCCGAAGGCCGGATGGTCGGTCAACAAGCCGAAGACGGCACCGGCCTGACCTACGCCTACGACAGCGCCGGCCGACTGGACACCATCACCCACTCGACCGGGCGCTCGCTCAAGGTGGCTTACAACGGCACCGGCAGCGACGCGACCATCGCCTCGTTGACCTCCGCCGGCGTCGCGCTGGTTACTTACGGCTACGGCCCCAAGGGTCAAGTCGCGTCGGCCACCTACCCGAACAGCGGCACACGGGTCTACCACTACGAGGACACGCGCTACCCCGTGCACCTCACCGGCATCACCGCGGAAGACAACGTGCGCTTCAGCACGTTCGCCTACGACACGAAGGGCCGCGTTATCTCCAGCCAGCACGCCGGTGGCGCCGAAGGCGTGACGTTGTCGTACACCGCGGCCGGCGGCGCCACCGTCACCGACGCGTTGGGGCACCCCACAACCTACGGCTTGACCACCGCCGTCACGAACGGCCCGCCCCGCAAGGTCGGCGACGTCAACGACATCCGCGGCACGGTGAAGCACAGCTACAACGACGAAGCCACCGACTTCCGTCGCCGACTCAACCTGGTCGAGGACCGTCGCGGCAACAAGACCCAGCACAGTTACGCCGAGGCTAACGACCCGGTCACCGGCCAGTTGGCCCGCACCCACACCACGCAAGAAGCGCTGGGCACGCCCCAAGAACGGGTCACCCTGGAACGACGCGACGTCGCCAGCAACCGCCTCATCTTCGGCAAGTTGGGTAACCGCGAAACGCGCGTTACCCGTAACGCGCGCTTCCAGCCGATCACGGTGTCGGTCAAGGACACGGCGACCGCGGAAACGCGCACAACGACCTACGCTTACTGCGAGGCCGCGGACGTCTCAGCTGCCAACAGCACGTGCCCCACCCTCGGCCTGCTCAAGAGCATCGACGGCCCGCGGTCGGACGTGAACGATTTGGTGACCTTCAGTTACTACGGCACCGACGACGCCAACTGCGCCACCAACCCCACTGTCTGCCTCCATCGCAAGGGCGACCTGTGGAAGGTCACCGACGCGCTGGGACGCTCCGTGGAGACTCTCGGCTACGACGCCTTGGGTCGGCCCTTGTCGAGGCTCGACCTCAACGGCGTCGCCACCGACACCAGTTACCACCTTCGTGGCTGGGTGTTGTCCACCAAGGTGCGCGGCCCGAACAACGCCACCGAAACCGACGACCGGGTGACGCTGTTCGATTACTGGCCCACCGGCCTGGTCAAGAAGGTGACGCTACCGGACGGTTCGTTCAGCACCTACACCTACGACGCCGCCCAACGTTTGACTGACGTGACCGACAATGGCGGCGACACGGTCCATTACACGCTCGACAACGCAGGCAACCGCAAGCAAGAGGACACCAAGGCTCCGGGAGGTGCCCTCAAGCAGACGCTGTCGCGCGTCTATAACACCCTGGGGCAGCTGCAGGCTGACAAGAACGCCGGCGGGCACGCCACGACCTACGGCTACGACGCCGAGAACAACGTGGCGAGCGTCACCAACGCGCTGTCGCGGCAGATCACCCAGGCTTACGATCCGCTCAACCGCTTGAGCCAAACGCTGGAAGATGTCGGAGGCATCGCTGCCCAAACGGACTACACCTACAACGTGTTCGACCAAGTCACGCAGGTGACCGACCCCAAGCGTCTGAACACGAGCTACGTCTACAACGCTTTCGGCGAGCGCAAGCAGGTGACCAGCCCGGACACCGGCAACGCGACCTACACGTTCGACGCGGCCGGCAACCTCAAGACGGCCACCGATGCGCGCAACGTCACCGGCACGCGCAGCTACGACGTCTTGAACCGGGTGACCGCGGTCACCTACCCCGACAGCGCGTTGAACGTGTCCTTCACCTACGACGCCGTACCCACCGTGTGCACGAGCGGGGAGCAGTTCGGCCAGGGCCGCCGGTCGACCATGACCGACAGCAGCGGTAGCACGGCGTATTGCTACGACCGATTCGGCCAGCTCGCGCGCAAGGTGCAGACCACCAACGGGGTCAGCCTGACCGTGCGCTACGCCTACAACGTGGCCGGTCAACTCACCGCGCTCACCTATCCCGACGGTTCGGTGGTGGATTACACCCGCGACACCCGTGGCCGTGTCGCCAGCGTCGGAGTAACGCCCCCGGGCGGCACGCGCGAACTGTTGCTTACGGTCAGCGGCTACAACCCGTTCGGCCCCGCGACCGGCTGGACTTACGGGAACGGTCGGGTGCTCGCCCGCACCTACGACCTGAACTACGCCGTTCAGTCCCTGCGCGATAACGCCGTGGGTGGCCTCGATCTCGGCTTCGCCCGCAACGAATTGCTGCAGGTGGCGGCCCTGCACAACGCGGCCTTTGCCCTACCGGCCAAGCTCAAGTTCGATTACGACTCGCTTAGCCGGCTCACCAAGTTCCGCGACGGCGACACCAGCACGGTCCTGGAGGCTTACGACTACGACGCCACCGGCAACCGCACGCTGTTCACCAACAACGGCGGAGCCCAGACCTACGGCTACCCGGCCGGCAGCCATCGCCTCGCCGCCGTCGGCGGCGTCGCCCGCGGCTACGACGCGGCCGGCAACACGACGTCGATCGACGGGGTGACCAAAGAGTTCGTCTACGGCGCCCATGGGCGGCTCACGCAGGTGAAACAAGCCGGCGTGCCGACCATGAACTACGCCTACAACGGCGCGGGCGAGCGGGTGCGGCGCTACGTTGGCAGCACGAACACCTACACGGTATATGACGAAGCCGGCCAGTGGCTGGGCGACTACGGCGCCACGGGCGCAGCCATCCAGCAAGCCATTTGGCTCGTGGACCAGCCCGTGGGTGTGCAGGTCGGTCCGGCCGCGTCGGTCGGGCGTTTGCATTACGTGCAGCCCGACCACCTGGGCACGCCTCGGTCGGTGATCGACCCGGTGCGCAACGTGGCCGTTTGGACATGGGATCTGGCCAGCGAGGTCTTCGGCAACAGCACCCCGAACCAGGATCCCGACCTGGACGCCGTGCCCTTCGTGTTCGACATGCGGTTCCCGGGCCAGCGGTTCGACGCCGCCAGCGGGTTGAACTACAACTACTTCCGCGACTACGAGCCGGGGACGGGACGGTATGCGCAAAGCGACCCGATCGGCTTGGATGGGGGCATCAGCACTTACGTGTACGTGGGCGGAAGCCCTTTGTCGGGCACAGATCCCCTGGGCCTTCAGCCGCCGCCTCCGCCGCCCCCGCCGGGTGGCGCGTTGGCCGCGTCAGGGGCGACCTGGGCGTTGAGCCGCCCACCGGTCGGCCCCATGTCTTCAGCCGTCCAAGGGCAAGCAACCGGCGATCCCATTTACGATGCGACCCTGCCGGGCAGCTCAGCGGCTTGCCGGCTACCCGACGTCATCACACCGATGTTCGAGTGGTTTTCCACCCCAGGGTGGCTGGCGAAGGTCGTCGTCGCGGCTGCAAACAAGCCCGCGGCGAACGATGACGACTACGACGATGACGATGACGACGACGGTTGCTTCCAGCTTTTGGAGGACCTCTTTACGCAGCACAACGGCATCATGTCGCTGCAGCGGCAGGGGCACGACGTCAGGATGATGATTGCCGGATACAGGCTCAGCGTGATCAAGGCCTGCAAGATTTGTCCGAGAATATGCGCCCACATACCGAGGTTTTGATCGATGAGCGACTTGCAAAAACGCATCTATGAGGCAATGGGAACGGTCGCCGATCTACTGATCGAGCGGCTGCAGGAGCCCTTCGATGACCGCAGCCCACGCGATGGCCGGGAAGACACCCTGGAGGCGTCCAGGAAGGCACTGGAGCTCATCGAGGTGTTGACCGAACACGCCACTGAGCCGGCGACCGTCGAAGGCGTCACCTTGTTATCGAAGAAGGTCGAACTGCGACTTGCACTCATGGAAAAAATGCAAAAACTTTAGTTGCCATCCAGAAGAGCAAAAAGAACAGGCGTCTCTGAGGCGCCTGTTCTTTTGTCATCATGCGGAAAGTCCGGCGGTAGCACGATCAGTGCACTCGCATCTTCACCGTACATGGTCCCCATAACCGATCACCTGAAATAATCACGATCGCAGGAAAGGAAGTCGGCGCGTCGGAAGCGCCGAATCCTCCCTGGCAAGGCTGGTGGCACAGGTCTCATTTTTCCCCACATAGATGAGCACATGATCACTGAGTTCGGAAAAGTCTCGTGCTGCAAAGCCTACAGGCTCGGCACGGACGTACCGCGCCTCGACTTCGCTCGTGTGAGTCGAAACATGCTGATGGGGCGGCAGACGCAATTGACGCTGGATACGAATATCGTAATCGGCATGGTTAAGTGCTGTGATCCCGGCGTGCCCGCGGATGACCGGACTCTGAGACGACAGGGGCTATTGGAGTTCGTTGAATTTCTGCGCGGCTGCCACGAGCTTGGCCTCGCGTACTACATCAGCCCCTACTTTGCCCTGATGGAAATACCAGCTCGCGAAGTAGCGGCGGCAGCTAGCGCTATTGACGCCTTTCCCTCGAAGTTCGGTCTGAGCTGGATTGACGATGCGCACAGCTCTACTCCCGACCTGTCCCGTACCGGGCGTCGCGTGCGGGAGGATAGATACGCAGGACAATACGAGGATGAGCGAAAATTTATGGCGCAGTACTACGGCGGGCTGTTGTTGCTGCTTCTGGTCGCTCGAGATTACGCCACCGCAACGCCCTATGCACAGTTTGCCACGTTCTTGCGCTTGTCCCGGGCATACCTAAATATTGTTTCGTCACGATTGGTGCAGATCGCCAGATTCGTGCTTGCGCCGCCCCCACAGGAAGGTGAAGAGATTTACGGTTTGTGGAGGGACATCGTCATAAATTTCACACAGCGCGAAAAGCCAATGCAGCGCTATCCATCGAGCTTTCATCAGATGGACAAGGCGGCCCTGAATGGGTCACATGACCTCATGGTTCTGGATGCAGCACTTGTTGCGGAAAATCGAGGACTAGCAGGCATAGGCGTCGACCCCTGGCTCGTGACAGGAGACAGGAAGCTGGCGTCGATGCTTCGCGTCATCCATCACGTCGGCGTGTTCAAAGGACAAGCCGGAATGATCCTGGCCACGGATGAGATGGCGCATCACGGCGAGTATTGGTCGAGGACAGAAAAGGCAATTGCACGGCGAAAAGTTCGACTAAATCCCAACACCGACATCGATCGAATCGAGAAACAAGCCTTGACAATCAGAGCTTTTGCTGAGAACGACATCCGCCGTGCCATTGACTTCCCCGCATTCGGAGGCACCCAAATACTAACGTCGGGAGGCGGGCGAGCTGAGTAAGCATCCTCTAATGCGCACTTGAACTAGTGAGCCTTTTTGCTTTCCTTGAAGCGTTCAATCGCCTGCAAGAATGGCGCGTCGGTCACTCCTGGAGGAAGAATCGGGTCAGTGATTCCGCGCATGGCCCCAATAAGCGGTGACGTCTCTCCAACCTGCCATGCCGGGATGAACACCAGGTGTGAGAGCCTGATGCCCAACTCAAAGCTCTCTTCAGTCGTCTCGATTCGTGGCGAGGTAGCGCTGAAAGCAACCGGCAGCAGGAAAACAAATCCTCGGCGCCTGAAGTGATCTTGCAAGACCTCGAGGTTTCGACCAGACGATGGCGTCATATCGTGCATTCGGTAGACCATGGCGAACATGCGATTGTCAGCGGACATTGCCTTCAGGTACGACTCGCCAATGCCTATTGCCACCCGGTAGTTCAATGGACTGTCGCGCTGAATACCGGTGATGACAGTAACGCTAAGCCATCCGTCCCGGTTCTCCGCACCCACCTTCTTGCGCCAACCACGAAAGATCTTTTGGCCTGCGTCAAAGTTCTCAAATGCCAAGGCCATCATCGGCGGTGCCACCTCGCCAGGAACCTCTGGCAGCAGCACGCCAGTACCCTTCCATTTGGCTTTGTCCCAGAGCGGAAGGATGATGGGCGACATGACCCTCATGTCCCGATGCAACACCGCATCCACGCCGAAGAGCTTCTCTGACAACGGCTCCCTAGCATAGTCGGATTCTTTTTCGGCATTAGCGCCAGCAAGCGCGACGACACTCGAATCCGGCACCCAGGCTTTTGCGCGAACGAGCGGATACTCGGCCAGAGTATTGTCCTGCACCCAGTCTTCTGCGCGCCCCGGCGGCGACGCCCCAAGAATGTTCGTGACGGAAATGATGGATCGCGCTACGTGGTACGCACGGTCTTGAGCACGATGCTTAGCAAACATCTCCTCAAAGTCCTTGTGCTTAACCCTGAGCTGCAGCTCGTACGTCACGCGCGCGAACAGCTCAATCATCGCTTTTTCGAAACCCTCGCCGACCAGTTCCGATGCGCCAGAAATCGGGTGCGCGACGATAAGCATCGTCTCGCCACAGTCATCCTCAACATGACGATGAACAAAGGGCGGCTTCGCGGCCTCCGACTGCCGAACCTCGATAACCAGTCGCTCTCGGGGTGAAAACATGCTTGTGGCGCGAACGGCGGTGGAATAGAACGCCTCGAGAAACGCGACAATGCTCTCACCCAGCAGTGCCGACGCGACACCACCACGGACGATGACTTCAATTTGGCAACCCAAGATCGCCGTTGTCATGGTGGCTGTGCCGAAGTGCCAAGCTGGGTGCTTGGGAAGATCTTGCGAAGCTGGAGCGGCAAGCCATTCGCTGGAAAACTGGTCCAAGTCGTCATTCGCAGTCCCATACTCTGCTCGCACCGTGTCCTCGTACCCCAGCATGAAGAGGGCCGCGGCACGTGACATCTCCAACCCCAATGTTGACAGCAGGTCCGGAAGCCGAGCGAGGCGAGGCCAATCATCGTGCGCAGTGCGCAACACCAAGATTCCAAGAACTCTGTCGATAGCCTGCAGTTCCTCGTACAGCGCCTTGGTGTCATCCTCGTCCAGACTCAATGCGACCTGGATTGGCGCGAACCACTTCACCCAGCCGAGTACATAAGGCACGCGACCGAGCTGAAGATCCAGCCAAGCCAGCTTCTTCAACAGCGGCAACGCTCGACGATCGACGGATTTTTCCTTGAACCATGAATATAAGCATCGGTCCAACGCGGTCACTAGATTCGCCCTTGCCGCGTAGAGAAGACCCGCCGACTCGTACGCGAGGCCCGTCCCGCAGAGCGCGGCAATGAACTCATCACGGCAGTCCTCCTGGGCAAGGAGCAGCTGCGCGCGGGCCAGGTCGTCAATCGCGTCATACGCCTTCTTGCGCTCGAGTCTTTTAAGACCGCGCTGCAGCTGAAGCTCTCCAGCGACTCGGTCGCCATTTCTCTCGCGTTCGATTTCGATGACGGTATCTAGCAGCTCGTCATAACCGGGCAACTCACCGATGACATTTGCCAGTTCTTGCACCATCCGAACCAATGGCTCGACTGGGAATTCGACTTTGCCGCGCACTTCGCCCAGAACATGGCTCAATGCAGTAATGGCAGGCCGCAAATCGCTTTTTGAATGCATGCCCGCGACCAAGTCCATCTGTAGAAGTTGCGTCCGAGCCCAAAGTGAGCTGGTTTCCTTTGACTCGTCGGCGGCATGGCGCAGAAGTGAAGTACGAAGAGCGCTGGTACGTGCTTCTCTGGAAGGCTTACCCGCTTGGAAGGCCAACCAGAGATTGACAAGGCCGTCAGTATCCCAAACCCAATCGGAGGCCAGTACTTCAGCTGCCAATAGGTCATAGATTCGGTCCGCCTCTTCCATGTCATCGAACCACCACAGGGCCGTCCAAGCCTTCTGGTACCAGATGCGCTGGAGTTGCCAACGATTGGTGCGACGAGCAAGGCGCTCTGCGCGCTCGAACCTGCCATCGACCTCGTGTCGTGGCCGCTCGAGACCGCGTGCGAGCAGTGCCGACTGCAAGCTCTCCTCGACCAGTTCCAAGGTGACACCAGACATAGCTGCCGCCTCGATCTTCTTGTCGAGAGCATCCAGCTCACGCAGCCTTCCGGCGTCAAGGGGGCCAGGACTAGAGATCACTTTGGACGCGAGCTCGAACTGGAGCGTCTCAGCGACGATATTCCAACGCTGGTGGCGGACAACCTTCTCAACGATCCAGCTCCGGTCCAGGATACGCACCTGCACACCATGTTCCTTGGTGAGGGCGTCTTCCATCTCGGCTCGGTCCTTGTCCTTGATGGACTGGTTCGAGACAAAGTAAACAAGAGTGTAGGGGCGGCCGGTTGCCAAAATCTTGGCGACGTCTGAGCGAATCTTCGGCTTCCATTCGGCCTTGGCACTTACGGCAAAACCCCAGCGCTCGCCGGCGGACACTGGGTCACCCTCGAACCAAAGCGTTGCAATCGATGGAGCTACTGGATATGTCTCCGTATCAACCTTGCTGTCACCGCCCCCAGTCGGCCCGGTCTGCGGTATCAGATTCGGACAAATCTCCTTTTCAGCCAGAACCCGCGCGAAATTCTCGAACGCAGTCTCCTCCTTTCGGCTTGTGAGCGAGTGCAGATGAAACTCGAACTGGCGCCGGTCTAATTCACCAACCTCGGTATGCAACGTATCGGAGTACAGCTCCGGACGCCGCGCTCGCATGAACTCTCGGTAGCTTCGATTCTTGCTTGCTTTGTCCATGGGTAGATTGCTTCCACTGATCGGTGGATCAAGGCGCTATCGCTCGCGACCGAGTCGCCGCAGATTTCACAGTCGTGCTAACCCTACTCTGAAAGCCCTTGCAGACTAATCACTTTGGGGCGCGTTACTTCCGACTCTTCGCCCTACTCACGTCAACCTTCTTCGCGGCTGACTTGGCTACCGACTTGGGTCTTGTCTTTCCAGGGGCCTTTTTGGTGACGCTCTTAGTAACCTTCTTGGCGGCCTTCTTGGTGACGTTCTTGGCGGCCTTCTTAGCCACCTTCTTGGCGACATCGCTTGTCGGTTTCCTCGTAGCCGTGTTGGCTATCTTCTTGGTAGTGGACTTAGCCGCGCCCCTACCTTTGGGCTCGGCACGCATGGTCAGGTCGATGCCGATAACGTGCACGGCATGCACATGCGGGAAATCCTTGGCTACCTTCGCCCAGTGCGCTTGCAGGCCTGCCGTGAGTTCCTCAACCGAGGTGACCCGACTTCCGTCGGGAAGGCCCCAGTATTTGCGCCCTCCCTGATGCATCAGAAGAAAGATGCCTCGACTGGACCGCTGATCCCGGAGATAGTCATTGCACAGCTGATTTTCGAGGCGTTCGGCTAACTCTGGCCCGGACCACTGGTTAGCCAGCTTCAGTTCCGCCGGCACCGGGTTGTCGAAGGCCATGCTCAGGAAGCGGATGTCAGTGCGCTTCTTGTCCGCGAACTCTTCCTCCTGTGCGATCACATAACGATTCAGACCGCGGGCCCTGCACCAGTCGGCAACGACGTTCCTGACCTCAGTTTCCTCTGGCGTCAGTAGTACTCCCGCGATACTGGTCTCACCGTGCTCAAGAGAGTGCTTGAAATCGAGCAGGCGATCGATCGCCAGATCATGCAATTCCTGGTGATTACGTGGCGTACGCTCTAGATTCTCTTGGAACTCTCGCACCTGGCTGCTTCCCCAACCAGGCCGGTCCGCATCGGTGACCGCTCGCGCGTATGCAAGCCTCGTAACCCAAGCCCGTCCATGCTTGGAAGGATGCTCCGCAGCGATTCGCAGCAGCGCGAAGTATGCCTCCTGTCCGGGCGTGTCCCTCAATGGCGCGAGCAACTGGTTGCGTGCCTCCTGGGCGTCGTCACGCAAGGTCGGGCTGTAAACGCCCTTGCCAGCTCGATCGATGTCTTCGCTCTCGACAATGTATTGATGCATTAATAGGAACAGGGCCGTCAGATGCGGAACCGTGCGATAGCCCTCTCGAGCCACGCGACGCCCACGGCGTCCTCCGGTGAGAGCGATCAGGCAATGCATTGCCACACCAGTCTGTCGCGTCTTGTCCCGAAGAGCCTCCAGGTGTGTTGCTAGTGCCGGGAGAGCATGATCGGGATCAACGCCGATCCAGGCTGCAAACCACGCGGCAGCAAATTCATCAGCACTCTTCCCCACGTGCGTGCTCGCAAGCGCGGCGATGCCAGCTCCCTCCACTTCGGAACCAGACAGGATGGTCAGAACTTGACGCAAGTGCGCGGCGCTCGCCGGCGGGGCATTTAGGCGTTTCAAGAGCTCCGGCGCAAGGCGGTTCCACATCCAGCTACCAACGCCGCTGACGTCGCTCAGCACATCGTGACTGGGACTGTTGATGGCCAGCGCCGTTCGCAGCTCGTAGTCAATCTCACCTAGAACGACCTTCAACACCGCCTCGGGGTGCGCGGCGAACAGTCGCGGCAACCACGGCGGGAAGCCGTTGAGTTCGCGCATTGCGTATCGCGCGGCCAGCTCAGCCTCTTCGTGCGTCAGCTGGTCCGCCCAATTGGACGTCTCCCGTGAGTCGAACAGCAAGCCAATCAAGCCGAATACTGTCGTCAACGGCGTATTGTTGGGAGCTGCGCCCGTCGAAAGCAGCTCCGGCGTGTTTGTTCGCCAGAACGCGACGGCACCGTCACGGAATGCCCTGGCCACGTCGTGGCCGAATTCTGGGATCAGCGACCTCCACCTGCCATCGGCCCACCGTGACGAATTCTTGTCGAACTCACGCATCCGTGTCGAAAGATAGTGCTGATTTTTGCGGACACCGCCGCCCGGGAAAGGTGTGCGAAGTGAATCAAGATTCGCCATCAAATGCTTGCGCCACCCCGCCCGATTTTCCTCACGCTTTTCTGCGGCCCGCGCAGAGCGCTGCTTCCTTCGCGCCTCTTGCCGCCGCCACTTCTTGAACTGATCGGATAGCGGTCCCAGCAGTGCTGCGAGCGCCGCCTGGAGCTCAGGCACTCCGTTGGCACGTCGGCGCAAACGTTGACGCCAGGTCGACGGGCGACCGTTCTCGCGATACAAGCTATGTGCGGCCGATAACGCGACTAAGCGATCATCGAGAAGTGGTCGCGTACCGATTTCCTTGAGGATGTACTCGAAATCGTCGACAGTCAGGCGCCAGTAGCGCCCGAACATGCCGACTCTCCAGATGTCAACCAGCGGTTCGCCCGACTTCTTCAGCCGATGCGCACGCGTTTCTTCCACGTCCTGCCAGAACAGGGCGCGATTGAGCGTCTCCCACGCACTCACGTGTTCCGCCAAGCGCGTGCTGTCCTCACGATCCTCGTTGTCGCCAAACCGCACGGCCACTGGAATCCGACGCAGCAAAGCCATCGCCGGTGCCTGCAACGTGGCGGTGTCCTTCGCCTGGACGAGTCGATCCAGCACTATGATTGCTGTGCTCATCAACCAGTCGTTCGGTCGGCGACGATGGCCCCCATCGTCGTTGTCGTGGTCCGCGGCCAGCTCCAGCAGTCTCTCAAGTCCCGTGACGAGAAGTGGCAGCAGAGCCAGGGGCAGCTCAGCGACGTAGGTCTCAACGGCGTCGGCGAGAGGATCGATGCTGTAGCGCTCTTCGCGCTTGGCGCCAATGCAGGCTTGCAGCAGCCAAGCGACGCCGTCGGCATCGCGGGGTAGTGATTTGACGACCTCGGCAACCCACCCCCGCTCCGGTGGCGTGGCGTCGTCCAACAGGGCCACGCGAACCGTCTTGCGATCAGCATCCGTCCCCAGCGCGGCGACTGCACGTAACGCGATGAGGCGCACGTTGAAATCGCTGGCGCGGCTCGCGACCTGCTTAGCTTCGTCGAGCGCTCCCGCAATCTCACCCTGCCAGACCATTCGCATTAAGAAATAGACGACTTCGTCGTCGTTGTGATGGATAGCCAGAAGCGCCTTAGTGTGATCGGCCAGATCGGGCGCCGCGAATCGCTGTACGGCCTGGAAGTCAGTCAGCGAACCGTGCCCCGAAGCGCCCGCCAACTGGCCGCACGCCTTGCTGAGCAACTCGCGGCGCATCTCGAGCGGAAGACGGCTCGGATCGCCGCCTTCGAACATGACCTCGGGCGCCACGCGGCGCACCCGCGCGAGCACGTCGGGATCGAGCAAGGCCAACCACGGCAAAACGCCACGCATCGCCGGCACCACTACTTCCCGACCATACTGAACCTGGAAGAAGAGCGCTTCGATTCGGCTACGGGACGCGTGGTCGACGAGACGACGGTGCAACCATTCGGCGGTCAAAAACTCTCGGGCCTTCTGCACGTAGATGCGAACGGCGCCGAACTGACTTGCAACGAAAAGCGGCCGCAGCAATAGCGTGCGAATGTCCTTTTCCGACCAATTAAGCAGGTCGCCCGGCTCAACACCATGCAGCTCGGCCGGGGCGTCCAGTAGTCGGATCTCCGGTGTCTGCATCAACATGTTTGCTGCCGCAAGCGTGCGTGCCGCTTGACGTAACTGTTCGCGGCTCAGCGTGGTGGCTTCTGCGCGATCCGGATCGACTTCGGATAGACGTCGAACAATGCTGACTTCAGTGAGCTCGAACTGGCTGCCGATGCGCCCGTTCGCATTCCAGTAGTCGACAAGCCCCTCCAGATCCAACGGACGGGCGGTTTCAGACTGCGCTTCCTTACGTGTGACGGCCTCCAGGAAGCTCGCTACGTCGGCGACTTTCTTGGCACGCGCGAAGGTCTCGACCTGCTTCTCATTCAAGGTATCGAAACCGACGAGCAGCACTGCGTTCGGCTCCGCTTCCGGTGGTTCATCCTTCTTCTTGTTTGTCGGCTCTTCGGGCCCGTCGTCATCCTCAGCATCGAGATCATCGACTTGCCAGTCGATGCTGGCCCCCTCCAGCTCGGAATCGTTATCTTTCGGCGCCGGTGGTTCTTCGGCAGGATCAGAGGTGACTACTGGTGTCGACGACTCGTAGGGGAGATGCGTACGAATTAGCTCGCGATCCGTACGGGCCCGCCAAGCGGCTTCCCGTCCGGTGACGAGAATGTGTGCCCGTTGCAGGACTGGCTCGAGCATGCGGCCGATGTAGCTGATCGCCTGCTCGAACTCTTTCGGACTCTTCAGCCGCGCCTCGTCGACCGAGTCCAGGAACACCCAGCCTTCGTCTCCGGACTTGACCCACTCGAGGAACTGCTCATGGTTGCCGGCGGCCTTGTCGAATGCGCCGGCAAAATCGTTGCAGACATGCTCGATTCGCAGGAAGAAGGCTGACTGGCCCTCGGCGTGCAGCAGCTTAGCTCGATGGCGAATCTCGACGGTCTTGCCGGAGCCTCCGCCGGACAGGATGACAACGCGCGGCCGGGCGAGCAGGTCGCTCCAAGACATCTGGCCGCGCTGACCAAACGGCTGGGTCAGGTCGATGTCGTCGCTCTTCGCGCCGTTCGCGACGCTCAGATGGAAAGTCCGGTCCAGCTCGACAAAGAAATCGCTCAATGCCGCACCTATCGGCCATTGACACCCGAAGCTCTTAGACCAAACACGGCCGGATGTCGGCGGCCGCGGTGGTAATCGCTATCTCTTGCCCGGAGCCGCCGCCTAACTAATTGGCGAAACGACTTCCCTGACGATCTGTGTCGCTTATGAAGTGATCGAGGTTTCGTTCGCAGCGGCTTGGCCCATACGCTGGCACTTCCCATGTTCCGCCGCTCTCGGCTCAGACCGACTCCGCCCTTACGATGACGTGGGTGCGGCCGTGGACAGTCGGCAGCCGGCTGCGGGCTATTTCGCTGGTAGCAGCGCGTTGACCGCCTTGAAAGCCCGCTCGAAACGATCAAGCGATTCGTTCACTTCCTGGCTGTCTTTCGACAGCAAGTCTTGGTTGTTGAGCAGCCAAGATGCAGGCGTGAAATGATCAAACGCTGGAACGGAGGCATCCATCAAATTGAACAGAGCCTCTGTCTGCTTGACTTGCCTCACCAATGCGCCGTCCTGCGTAAACGCATCCGCTTTGATCGCACCCTTACCCTTCAAGCCATACGCGCCGTTGACGATTTCTGCAAATAGCCTGGGACTGAAGAAGTCCTCAATGTCGCTTTCATCCTTTCCCGTGAAATCGGTCGCCACGAGGATGCCCTCGGACTTCAAGATTTGCGAAGTACGAAGGCGCTGCACCTTGCTCTTGTCGCCATTGCCGTAGTCGCATAGGGCGGCAATGTTGACCCCCTTCCCAGCAAAGAGAGATGCAAACGACTGCACCTTATCAATGCCACCGGAGGGGCACATCGTCCAACGCGAATCCAGCCCTTCACGCTTTCGGGCCTTCAGGGCATGAGACGCCACTTGCAGGTACAGAATGTCCGAGGGACCTTCAACTAATAACGTATTCGCACCAACGAAAAGTGACTGCGTTACTTCGTACCCAAGATGGGCCTGCAGCGGAAACAGAGTGTCCTTATCGACCGTGAGCACATCGGCGGAAACCTTAGTTCCTTTGACGACAGGCCGGTTGCGCTCATCTCGTTCTACAACATCTTCAACAACACGCACGTCCTCAAGCCGATCAACCGGAACCATGAACGGCGAATGCGTGCTATAGATAACTTGGTGTTGAGGGAGAAGTCTCTCGATGATGTAGCGGAGCAGATCAGCCTGCGCCTTACCATGCAAAGTAAGGCCTGGCTCATCGAGAAGAATGACGGCATTCGGCGCCTTCTTTCGCATTTGCTTGAACTGAGCAAGGAAAGAGAAGAACCACACGAAACCCGCACTCCGCTCGGAGAGCGGAACATCCACTTTGTGGTTCGAGTTGTTGATGCGAATCTTGGCTACAGTCCCCGAGTTGAACGGCGGTGGGTCGTCCCTCAATCCCTGAGCAAGCTCGATATTTACCGCGAGCGCATCGTTCTGACTCCAGAACTCGAAAATTTCGTCGGTAATATCGTTCGATGCCCCTTGACACTTGGCTTTCAGATCCTCCAAGCGTGTACTCGCTTTCAACTCCTCGATTGATGTTCCGGCGTACTCCAAGAAGTCCAGAAAAATCTGGTCTCCTGGCGACATCGGCCGGCCGTGCTGCTTGTCGTCTTGAAGCTTTACGATGGAGATCTCGCCTGACATACGGTCATAGTGAGATGTATAAAAAAACTTCGGCACCTTCACGCTCAGCAGGTCGATTGCCTTAAGCGTGGTCCGACCTTTTCGGTAGGAAGCAATTTCCTCCTTTACCGCCAGTAGAGCCTCGGACGCCCCTTCTGTACTATCGATTTCCGTAACGAACTTGTCGAACGAAATTTCTTCAAATTTCGTTAGCTCCTCCCCCACCACTCCGTGCTTGGCGAGCAGGTGCTTCGCCACTACTAGCTCATTAATTCCGATCGTCCAGTAGTTGGTTGTGCTTTCGTATTCGCTTTCGATCTCAATAGTGTCGGAGGTCAAACTCCCCTCGCCAAGCACATTCTCTACAACAAGCTTTTCAGCCTCAGAGAGCTTCCACACGGTAGCAGCGACACGAGCCTCGCCATCTCCATGCCTCTCCTTGTATCGAACGAGGTGCCGGCGCGGGTAGTCACGGATTTTGTCGTAGCTAAAGTCAGCAGTTGGATTGATGCCATGGAGGGCAGAAAGCACGGCAGTCTTGCCCGCCTCATTCTTGCCGACGAGGCAGGTGAGCTGCCCGATATCGAACCAGCCGGTGTCCTCGGCTGAGCGGAAATTGCGCACCCGCGCCCTGATCAGCTCCATGCTCCCCCCTTGTTGGCAATCGGTTGTTACTTCCCCTACGGAGTTCCAAGGTAAGGGCGGTCACGGGTCCGATTCAATAGCAACTGGATCTCTTCCTGTGAGATCGTCCGGGGGAATGATCAAATCCTACTTTTGGGCCACGGAGAGATTATGGATCGTTGGAACTGGGTAATGGTTCGAGCCTTCGGCCCCGCCGCCGTCGCCCTGCTGGTGGCCATGCTAACGATGGCCATCCTTTCACATTGGCAGGCGACCCCGCTACTTGCCGAGCTGATGGTCGTTGGGCGGTGGATTCCACTGCTGGCATTGGTAGCGTCGCTCTGGCTTTTGCTAGCCCCCATATACAGATTGTGGCAGTGGCAGCGCGGCAAAGGACCAAACTGCCCGCGCTGCGACGGACCACTAGGTTACGAACGCGCCGGCTATGCCAGTCGCGGCGGCGCCTATCGGCGTTGCTATGCCTGCGGCGATAACGTCAACCATCGCCACTACGAGTAACGCTATGGGATCGCGAGACTGAAGTGCGCACTAAGGGGCTTGGCCGCGGCCACCGCCCCTTAGCGAAATTCTAAAGCTGCGGTGGGTGCGCCACGCCGTCTTAATGAGGCACGCTGATCGATGGCCAATCAAGCGCTGGCCGGTATCGGAGATAAGTACGTGCACAACAGTATCTAACAACCTTACGAAGCTCTATACGCGAGCATTCAGAGGCCAAACATGAGTTCGAGACGACGCCCATGGCAACGTTTGTACTTGCCTCCGCTGCGACACAGGCAGGGGTCGTGATCGCGTAATCCCAATCCCAAGGATTGCCCTAGAAGGTTCTGAACCTGCAGCAGCGGCTCGATCTCATGTGCAGGCACGCTGACATGGCCGTACTGGGAAGCCCGCTCCCCTCGGTTCATCACACGCACGATTGCTTCCGATACACGGATGAAGTGTCGAATCACCTGGTCGTCGCGCAGCGGCATGCGCACGTTGTCGACCACCATACCGTCATAGCGGCGCCGCTCGTCGGGCACGAAGAGGATCCGAGTTTCGCCGTGCGGTTTGGGTGTGATGTCGACCATCTCGCCCTCTGGAGATAGCCAGACTGCGTGAAACTCTGCTTCGACCAGAACATGCGGCCATTCCCAGAGTTGCCAGCCGCATAGCATGCTCCCTCCGGCACGCGCGATCTTCGCCTCAACATTCGGAAAGCATTCGTTGACAATGGCCTCGGGATCAGGCTTCACCGCCAAGTACACGCCTTGACCGCTCCTGCTCACCTTCTCAACAAGTCGTCGGACCGCAGGTGTTATCTCGGGAGGCGTCGTCGTGTGCAAGCAGGCTATTCCATGGCTGGCGGGGTGCCATGATGCTCTGCCCTAGCCTTCTCAGGCGATGCGACAGCATCGGCCTTGGCCAATCCCCCGCTGCTCCCGCTTCGGCAGGACGCTTCTGCCCATTATCTGTGTCAGTGCACGGGATGCCGGCCTTTAGCCATGTCAGCAGCGGATCAGTCTTCCGCGAAAAACAGCAACGATGCCCAGAGGAAGCTGATTCTGATCAGCAGGTTGGGCAGAAACCGCGGCCGCTGACGCTATTACCTGCTCTCGACAGGAATTCGACGCCGGGAAGCCGGCACCGCGACCACTAGACGCGGCGGCAGCCAAAAGCGGCGAACGTGCAGGCTACGTAGCGGGTTTGCCGGCGTTGGAACCGGCTTAACCGCTGCAAACGGGAGCGGTGTAGCGCCCCGTGAATCAGGGCAGACGGCCAGGATCGCGGGCCCCATTGAGACCGCAATCGGGACGCCGAAGTTCCCGGCCGGGATCGCGGCGGCCGCCGGCCGCGCCGGGTCGTCGCCGCTCGGGCGCCCGGAAACCCCGGGGCGCCCAGCGTGGCCGGCCGGCACCGACATCCGGCGCCGGCCTTCCGTTTCGATCAAAACCCGCTCCGATCAGAACCGGTAGCTCAGCCCCAACCGTACCGCCCGCGGCGAGCCCGGCAGCAGGTTGTTGTTGCTGTGCGCAGAGGCGTAGTAGTCCTCGTCGAACAGGTTCTCGACGTTGAGCTGCATGCGCAGCTTGTCGTTGACGTTGTAGAACGCCGCCGCGTCCACGCGGGTGAAGCTGGGCAGCTTGACCGCGTTGTCGGTGGCCACGTAGACCTCGCTTTGATGAATCACGCCGAGCCCGACGCCCCAGTTCGGGTTGAAGTCGTAGCGGTTCCACAGCGAGAACGAGCTCTTCGGCACCTGGCCCAGGCGATTGCCGTCCTGCGCGCCCGGCGTCTGCACTTCGCTGTCCTGGTAGGCGTAGCCGCCCATGATCTGCCAGGCCTCGGTGATCCGGCCGGAAGCTTCCAGCTCCACGCCGCGCACGCGCTGGCCGTCGACCAGCAGCGACTGCGCGGGGTTGTTCGGGTCCACGATCGCCACGTTGGTGCGGTCGAGCTGATAGACCGCGAGGCTGGCGGCGACGCCGGAGGCGAGATCCCACTTCACGCCGATCTCGTCGTTGGTGAACTTCTCCGGATCCAGGTTGCGGTTGCTCGGCGTCAGCGAAGCCAACTGCTCGCCGGCGCGCGGCACGTAAGCCAGGCTGTGGCTGGCGTAGATCGAGATATTCTCGCGCGGCTTGTAGATCAAGCCGGCGCGCGGCGAAACCAGATCGTCCGAGCTCGACAGCGAGGTGCCGTTGCGGTTGTTGCGCAGGTCGGCGTCGAAGCGGTCGAAGCGCACGCCGAGTACGGCCTGCCATTGCGGCGAGAACTCGATCTGGTCCTGGACGTAGATCGCCGCGCTCTTGGCGACGCTGTGGTTGTCGGCGTCGGACACCGATTGGCGGAACGCGACCGGCCCGGTGTAGATCGTGTTGGGCAAGGTCACGAACGCCGCGGTGGCGTTGGCGCCGACCGCCGGGAAATAGCCGGTTTCGCGGAAATTGTCGGTCGTCTGGCGGGCGAATTCCGCGCCGATCAGCAGCTCGTGCTTGACCGCGCCGGCCTCCAGCTTGAAGGTCAGGTCGGTCTGGTTGAGCAGGTTCTTGCGTGTGGTCAGATTGTTGTACGCCGAAATCGCCACCCGGCCGTTGCCGGCGGTGTAGGCGCCGGGAAACACGTTTTGATAGAACTTGTCGTAGTCGGCGTAACGGGTCTGATTGACGATGCGCGCGCCGTTGCCGAAGTCGTGGGCGATGGTCGCGGTGAGCGCGTCGACCCGCGCCCAGGTCGGGCTCAGGGCGGCGTTGCCGAAGAAGGTCGAGGCGTCGGTGCGCAGCGGCGCGCCGCGCACCGGCAGCAGCGAGGGCACGCCGCGATCGGTGACGCGGTCGTCCTCGAAGTGCTCGTAGCCGAAGGCGAAGGTGGTGGCGTCGTTGGCGCGGAAGCTCAGGGTCGGGTTGATCGCCCAGCGCTTGAGTTCGACTTCGTCGCGATAGCTTTCCGAATCCTCGTACATGCCGGTGACGCGGAACGCCGCGGTGTCGCTGAGCGCGCGGTTGAAATCGCCGACGACGCGGCGCTGGTCCCACGAGCCGATCGTCGCGGCGATTTCGGCCTGGTCGGTCCAGTTGGCCTGCTTGGTGACGCGGTTGATCAGGCCGCCGGAGCCGCCGCGGCCGAAGATCATGCCGCTCGGGCCCTTGAGCACTTCGACCCGCTCGATGTTGTACAGGTCGCGGTAGTACTGGACGTCGTCGCGCACGCCGTTGACGAAGAAGTCGGCGGTACTGGTGTTGCCGCGCAGGATCGGCGCGTCGCGGTGGCCCTCGCCCTGCGCCATCTGCACGCCCGGGACGTAACGCACCACATCGGCCATCGACTGCATCGCCTGATCGCGGATCAGCTTGTCGGTGACGATGGTGACCGACTGCGGCGTATCCAGCAGGGCGGTGTCGGTCTTCATCGCGGTGCCGGTGCGCGGAACCTGATAGGCGCCGCGTTCGCCCAGCACTTCGATGCGGTCGAGCGTGGTCGCGCTGGGGGCGTGGCCGGCCGGTTGCTCGGCGGCGGCGTGCGGCGCGTACATCGCCAGGCCCAGCGGCAAGCCGAACAGGGCGGTGCGGATCGACAGCGAGATGGCGGAGAGGGTCGGAGAGGTGATTGCGGCGGGCATGTCGGGAAAGCTCACGGGTGATGGCGCTGGCGGCCAGTAAGAACGAGAATGATTCGCGTTAATATAGAAACCCCAACGTCAGGCCATTGTCAGATGAGCGCTCGGGCACCCGATTCGCTGGACCGTCCGCTGGACAGCGGCGAGCTCGTGCGCGTGCTGTTGGTCGAGGACAACCAGAGCCTGGTGGCCAACGTGTTCGCGTATCTGGAAGGCGCCGGGCTGAGCCTGGACGCGGCGCCGGACGGCGTGTCGGGTCTGCAGCTGGCGCAGGACAACGATTACGACGTCGTCGTCCTGGACTGGATGCTGCCGCGCATGGAAGGCGTGGAAGTGCTGCGCCGGCTGCGCGCTTCGCATACCGATGTGCCGGTGCTGATGCTGACCGCGCGCGACGAACTCGACAGCAAGCTGGAAGGCTTCCGCAGCGGCGCCGACGATTACCTGTCCAAACCCTTCGCCATCGCCGAACTGGAAGCGCGCATCCGCGCCTTGGCCTTGCGTCGGCGCGGGCGCACCCGCGTGCTGCGCGTGGGCCCGCTGCGCTACGACCTGGCGACGCAGGAAATCGTCCGCGGCGAACGCGCGTTGCAGCTGCACACCGGCTGCCGCGCGATCCTGGAGGTGCTGATGCGCGAAAGTCCCAACATCGTGGCCAAAGAGCGTCTGGAAGCGGCCATCTGGGGCGACCGTCGCCCCGACCGCGACTTGCTGCGCACCCACATCTACGAACTGCGCCGGCGCCTGGACGCGCACGCCGAACCCAAGCTGCTGCACACGGTCAAGAACGTCGGCTACCGGCTGGCGGACACCTGAGCGCACCCATGAGCAAACGCCCCAGCCTGCGTCGCAGCCTGTTGATCGCGATCGCGCTCTACACCGGCATCCTCTCGGCGGTGGTCGCCTCGCACGGCTACTGGGTCAACGAGCGCGCCGAGCAGGCGGTGTGGGAATCCATGCTGCACGCCGAGATGCAGCACGTCGTCGGCCGGCGCGTACACGAGGCCGAATACACGGGCCCCGACACCGACGCGCTGCGCTATTACGACGGCGCCGGATTCGCCGCCAGCCCGTTCGCCGCGCTCGCCGCCGGCGTGCACGACGAAGTGCGCGCCGGTTCGCGCGAGTACGTGGTGCTGGTCGAGGACGTCGCCGGCGGACGGCGCGCGCTGGCGCTGGACATCACCGACCAGGAACAGGGCGAACGCACCCTGGGCGCGTCGCTGGCGTTGTCGGTGGTGCTGGTGGCGGCGCTGATGGCGGCGCTGGCGTATTGGGGCGTCGGCCGCCTGGTCGCGCCGCTGTCGCGGCTCGCCGCCCTCATCGCGCGCCTGCCGCCCGACGGCCGCGGCCCGGCGCTGGAAGTGAGCGACACCGCGCCGGCCGAGATCGCCGTGGTCACCGATTCGGTCAACCGCTACATGGGCCGGATCCGCGAACACATGGAGCGCGAGCGCACCTTCATCAACCTCGCCAGCCACGAGCTGCGCACGCCGATCGCGGTGATCGCCGGCTCGGCCGAGGTCGCGCTGGCGCATCCGCAGATGAGCGAGGGGCTGCGCCCGCACGTGCTGCGCACGCAACGCACCGCCGCGGCGATGGAAGAACTGGCCTCGATGCTGCTGGCGCTGGCCCGCGATCCCGAGCGCGCCTTGCGCGGGCTGGCGCCGGTGGATCTGGCCGCCGAACTGCCGCGGATCGTGGACGACTTCGCCTACGTCGCCCGCGACAAGGAGCTGACGATCTCGATCGACGCCGGGCCGCTGCCGCAGGTCGGCGCGCCGGCCCAGGTGTTGCGCGCGGTGATCGGCAACCTGATCCGCAATGCCATAGAAAACAGCGACCGCGGTTCGATCCGCATCCATGCACCGGACCGCGACAGCCTGGTCGTGCAGGACAGCGGCCACGGCATGTCGGCGGCGGAAATCGCCGCGCTGCACGCGCGACTGGCGATGAGCGAATACGCGAGCACCGGCGGCCTGGGCCTGGGCCTGATCGCGCGCATCTGCGACCACTACGGCTGGAGGCTGCAACTGTCCGCCGCGCCGCAGGGCGGCACCTGCGCGAGCATCCGCTTCGCGCAAGCGACGCCGCACTAGAGGGTCGCCCGAGCGAAGTCCGCGCCCGCCGCAGCGCGCGGGTGCGGCGACGCCGACGTTGCGCGATGCTGGAAACCGCAGGCGCGCCGCGGTTGACACCGTTGCTCTGAAACAGTCCCGCACAACGCAATGGCCATCCCATTTTCCGGATGATTTGGGTGGAATTGGATCTTGCGGCGGCTTTTCCGGATTGGGCCTAGTGATAGCGCGCCGGCGCTTCCTCGCCGGTCCGATCCGGGGAACCGCCATGACCAGTCCGTCCCACCGCCGCAGCCTGCGGCGTCGCCCGCTGTTGACCGCTCTCGCCGTCGCCCTCGCCGCGCCGGCCTTCGCTCCCTTCGCCGCCGCGGCCCAGCAGGCCGCCGCGCCGGCGCCCGCGCCCGCGCCCGCGCCGGCCGAGCGCAGCGCGACCGAGCTGGAGGGCATCAAGGTCACCGCCTCGCGCATCCCGCGCAGCGGTTTCGACACCCTCGAACCGGCCGGCGTGGTCTCCGGCGAGTCGGTGCGCGAGCGCGGCATGACCAACGTCGCCGACGCGCTGAACCAGACCGTCGGCTTCGGCGTCGGCCAGACCCCGGAGGGCGGCCAGGCCAACTTCGCCGGCGGCGTCAATTTCGTGAACCGCTTCGGTCTGGGCAGCAACCGCACCCTGACTTTGCTCAACGGCCGGCGCATGGTGACCTCGCGCGCGCTGACCAACTTCGGCGCCTCCGCCGGTTCCCAGGTCGACCTCAACGCGATCCCGGTGCAGATGATCGACCGGGTCGAGAACGTCGCCATCGGCGGCGCGCCGACCTACGGCTCCGACGCCATCGCCGGCGTGGTCAACGTGATCCTCAAGGACCGCTTCCAGGGCGTGGAGGCCAACTTCAACTACGGCATCAGCGACCACGGCGACAACGAACGCATGGGCTACAGCGTGCTGGCCGGCGCCGATTTCGCCGACGGCCGCGGCAACCTCATGGTCGGCGCGTCCTACGACGACAGCCAGGGCCTGGTGCGCTCGGACCGCACCGACTTCGCCCGCGCCTACGCCTTCCCGGCCAATCCCAACGCCGCGCAAATGCGCACCAACCAGCCCGGCCGCAACCCCGCGACCGACGGCCGCGTGCACGGCAACGTGCCGTTCGACACCGGCCCGGACGACGGCATCCCCGGCACCGTGCTGATCCGCGATGCGCGCACCTTCACCACCACCTTCGGCGGCCTGGTGCTGCCGGTCAGCGGCGCGGTCACCCTGCCCGGCGGCGCGCTGCGCGGCTTCGGCCCGAACCAGCGCACGTATCTGCAATTCGCGCCGAACGGCAACCTGGTGCCCTACGACCCGGGCGTGAACTTCGGCACCAGCACCGCATCCGGCGGCCAGGGGCTGAACACCGCCGACATCACCGCGCTGCTGACCAGCCTCAAGCGCCAGACCGTCAACGTGCTCGGCTACTACGACGTGGCCGACAACGTGCGTCTGTTCGCCGAAGGCCTGCACTACCGGGCCGACGCCGATCCGCCGGTCGACATCGCCAGCACCGGCAACACCACCGCCGGCACCCGCCTCAACAGCGCGCTGATCGTGCAATCCACCCATCCGCTGCTCAACGCGCAGGCGCGCCAGCAGCTGCAGGCGCTGGGCATCGGCAGCTTCCGCTTGGCCCGCACCTCGGCCGACCTCGGCCTGACCCCGGACCGCACCCAGAGCACCATCGACCGCATCGTGGTCGGCGCGCGCGGCGACTTCGAACTGTGGTCGCGGCCGTTCGACTGGGAAATCTCGGCCAACTACGGCCGCATGAAGGCCCACACCTCGTCGGTGTCGCTGAACCAGCAGAACTTCATCAACGCCATCAACGTCAGCAACGTCGGCGGGCGCCTGGTGTGCGATCCGAACGCGCGCAACGCGGTCTACGCCGCCACCGCCGGGGCCAACTCCAATCCCGTCGCCGATCCCAACTGCGTGCCGCTGGACCTGTTCGGCCAGGGCCGGCCCTCGGCCGAAGCGATCCGCTACATCACCGGCATCCAGCGCACCGACTTCGAACAGAAGCAAAAGGTCTTCAGCGCCTTCATCAGCGGCCCGGTGGCCGAGTTGTGGAGCGGCCCGCTCAACGTGGCGCTGGGCTACGAGTACCGGGTCGAGGAAGGCGGCTTCACCCCGAACGATTTCACCCGCCGCGGGCTGGGGCGCTCGGTCGCGATCCCCGGACTCAACGGCAAGTACCACACCAACGAGTACTACGCCGAAGCGATGCTGCCGCTGGTGTCGCCCGACGCCAACATCCCGGGCCTGCACCGGCTCGACATCACCGGCAAGTTCCGCCGCGTCGACAACAGCGTCAACGGCGGCTTCAACGCTTACACCTACGGCCTGCAGTGGGAGCCGCTGCCGGGTCTGCAGATCCGCGGCAACAAGACCCGCTCGCTGCGCGCGCCGGTGATCACCGAGCTGTTCCTGCCGCAGGTGGAGCTGTTCCAGACCACTTCCGACCCCTGCGACCGCCGCAACGTCACCGGCGGCCCGGACCCGGCCGCGCGCGCGCGCAACTGCGCCGCGTTCTACCAGCAGTACGGCCTGAACCCGGTCGACTTCCAGCAGAACAGCGCGACCGCGCGCGGTGCGCGCCAGGGCGAACCGAACCTGCGCAACGAAGCGGCCGATTCGTGGACCGCCGGCTTCGTCTGGCAGCCCGAGTTCGTGCGCGGCCTGCGCCTGGCGGTGGACTACAACGAGGTCAAGCTCAAGGACCAGATCTTCGCCCAGAGCATCAACGACGTGCTGTCGGCCTGCTACGACAACGCCGAGTTCAACCCGGCCAACGTCAACAACGCCAACTACTACTGCCAGCAGATCAAGCGCAACGCCGACGGCCAGTTCGACATCGTCGCGGTGCGCTACCGCAACGGCGATTTCATCCACTTCCAGGGCATCACCGGCGAGCTGGCCTACCGCTGGGACGCCGGCGACTGGGGCCGCTTCGACTTCAGCGCCAACGCGCTGTGGGTCAAGCGCTTCGAAAGCTCGACCACCGGCGTCAGCGTGGACGACGACGCCGGCGAAGTCGGCATGGCCAAGCGCCAGTACCAGTTCGGCGTGGACTACCAGAAGGACAAGCTCGGGCTGAACCTCAACGCGCGCTACCTGAGCTCGGCGGTGTTCGACAACGAAAACACCGTGGAGACCGCCGACGTGCTGCGCGCGCCGTCGTACTGGCTGCTCGGCGCCGGCGCCAACTACCGCTTCGGCGACAACGTGCGGGTCAACCTGGCGGTGCAGAACCTGCTCGACAAGGATCCGCCGCTGGGCACCACGCCGGCCGAGCTGGGCATCGGCACCTACGACATCCTCGGCCGGCGCTACAGCCTCAGCGTGACCTATCGGTTCGACTGAGGTCGCTGGCTGCGGGCCTGCGCCGCGCTCGCGGCGCAGGCCCGATCGCCCCCTGTAGGAGCGGCGCGAGCCGCGACCGCGACAACACAACTACGACGCGACTTTCGACGCGAGCGGATACCCCGCGGTCGCGGCTCGCGCCGCTCCGACAGGGGGCCGTCGCGATATCGGCGCGGCTCAGCCCATGCGCGCCAACGCGCGCGCGAACGCGCGCGTCGCCGGCCGGATCGCTTCGGCGTCGATGACGCCGTAGCCGAAGGTGATCGCAGGCTGCGCCGGCGCGGCCATCGCGTACTCGCCGATCGACTGCGCGCCCGGCATATGCCGCGGCAGGCGCGCGAGGATCGCCGGCGCCAGTTCCGGATCGCGGATGCTGGCGGCCAGATGCATGCCGGCTTCGCACGGGATCGGCTGCAGCCACGGCGCCAGTTCGGCGTCGAGCGCGGCCAGCAGCGCCGCGCGCCGCGGCGCGTAGACCGCGCGCATGCGCCGCACGTGCCGGGCCAGGTGGCCGTCGCGGATGAAGGCGGCCAGCACCGACTGGGTGACCGTGTCGCTGTGCGAATCGGCGCAGTGCTTGACCGTCACCAGCGCGTCGCGGGCCCAGCGCGGGGCGACGATGAAGCCCTTGCGCAGCGACGGGAACAGGCTCTTGGAAAAGGTGCCGATGTAGAACACCAGGCCGTCGCGGTCGAGCGTCTGCAAGGCGTCGAGCGGGCGGCCGCCGAAGCGGAACTCGCCGTCGTAGTCGTCTTCGATCACCAACGCGCCGCGGCGGCGGGCGAAATCGAGCAGGGCCCGGCGCCGGCGCAGCGACAGCGCCACGCCGGTCGGCGATTGGTGCGACGGGGTGACGCTGATTACGCGCACGTCGTCGGGCAGCTGTTCCACGCACAGGCCTTCCTCGTCCACCGCCATCGGCACCAGCCGCGCGCCGGCGGCGGCGAAGGCCGCGCGCACCGGCGGGTAGCCGGGCTCTTCCACCGCCACCCGGGTCTGGCCGGGCGTCACCAGCAAGCGCGCGAGCAGGTCGAAGGCCTGCTGCGCGCCGGAGGTCACCACCACGTCGTCGCCGGTGCAGGCCACCGCGCGGGCGAAGGCGACGTGCTGGGCGATGGCGTGGCGCAGCTCGGCGATGCCTTCCGACGGCGGATAGCTGAAACCGGTGCGCGACCAGGCCCGCAGCGACTGCGCCGACAGCCGCCGCCACAGCGCGTGGGGGAAATGGCGATGGTCGGGAATGCCGAGGCGGAAGCAGCGCTCGGGCAGCTCGCGCGGCGGGTCGGGGCGCAGGAACGGGGTGCGCCACATCGGGTTCAGGCGCTCGTCCTCGACCCCGGCGCGCAGCCGCTGCGGCGCGCGCCGGTCGCGGCGCGCGGCGACGTCGGCGACCACCGCCTTGGCGCCCTGGCGCGGGCTGACGTAGCCCTCGGCGATCAGCAGGTCGTAGGCGGCGACCACGGTGTTGCGGGCGATGCCGAGCCCGGCCGCGGCCTGGCGCGTGGCCGGCAGGGTCGCGCCGGCCGCCAGGCGCCCGTCGAGGATGGCCGCGCGCAGCTGCTGGTGCAGTTCGTGGGTCAGATGGCCGTGGCCGCGCGCCGGCAGGCTCAGCGGGAACTCGAACACGTCGCGCCCGGAAACTGGCTCCATCGATTCCACCCGTTTTGGCTCAATCGGGGCGCCAGCCTACTCCTAAGCTGGGCTCCTGAGCGCGGCCTTTGCCGCTGCGGAACCCGCCGAGATGATCGACCTGCACTACGCCGCCACCCCCAACGGGCTGAAGCTGCGCCTGTTCCTGGAAGAGACCGGGCTCGCCCACCGGATCGTGCCGGTGCGGCTGTCGGCCGGCGAGCAGTTCGCCGCGCCGTTCCTGGCGATTTCGCCGAACAACAAGATCCCGGCGATCGTCGACCACGCCCCCGCCGACGGCGGCGCGCCGCTGCCGGTGTTCGAATCCGGCGCGATCTTGCTGTACCTGGCGCGCAAGACCGGCCTGCTGTGGCCGCGCGCGCAGCGCGACCAACTGGAGGCCGAGCAATGGCTGTTCTGGCAGATGGCCGGGCTCGGCCCGATGGCCGGCCAGGCCGGGCACTTCCGCGCCCACGCGCCCGAGCCGGTGCCGTACGCGATCGAGCGCTACACCCGCGAAGCCGCGCGCCTGTACGGCGTGCTCGACCGGCGCCTGGGCGGCCGCGAGTTCATCGTCGGCGACGCGCTGTCCATCGTCGACATCGCCTGCTACCCGTGGGTGCTGCCGCACGCGGGACTCGGCCACGACCTGGCCGCCACGCCCGACCTGCAGCGCTGGTTCGAGCGGATGCGCGAACGGCCGGCGACCCAGCGCGCGTATGCCGGCGTCGAAGACCCCTACGCGAAGCCGGCCAATTTCACCGAAGCCGAGCGACAGGCCTTGTTCGGCCAGGGCGCGAAGGCCTAAGCAACCCGCTTTTGTGGGAGGGCCTTCAGGCCCGACGCCCTTGTGCCAGATCGCCGCAGACCTGACCGGAAAGCGTCGGGACTGAAGTCCCTCCCACAACAACCGAAGTCCTTCACACCGAACAGCGGCGCCCGACTTTTCCCTGATTTACCGAAGCCTAGCGACAAGCGTTGTTCGGCCACGGCGCTAAGCCCTGAGCAACCCGCTCTTGTGGGAGGGCCTTCAGGCCCGACGCTCTTGTGCCAGATCGCCGCAGACCTGGCCGGAAAGCGCCGGGACTGAAGTCCCTCCCACAACAACCGAAGCCCCTCCCACAACAACCGAAGTCCCTTCCACAGCAACGGCCGCACCCGACTTCCCCTGCGAGGCCCGCCATGCCCTTCCCGATCTGCGAAACCTGCGGCACCCAGTTCGCCGAATCCGCCGCGCCGCCGCCGCATTGCCCGATCTGCGAGGACGAGCGCCAGTACGTCGGCTGGAACGGCCAGCGCTGGACCACGCTGGAGTCGCTGGCCCAGCGCCATCGCCTGCGCATCGACGACGACGCCGGCGTGCTCAGCCTGAGCATGAGCCCGGCCTTCGCCATCGACCAGCGCGCGATGTTCCTGCCCACCGGCGCCGGCAACCTGCTGTGGGAAACCCTGGCGCTGGTTACCGATGAGGCCGTGCAAGCCCTGCGCGAACTCGGCGGCGTCGACCTGATCGCGATCTCGCATCCGCACTTCTACGCCTCGATGGTCGAGTGGAGCCGCGCGCTCGGCGATGTCCCGATCTATCTGCACGAAGCCGACCGCGACTGGGTGCAACGGCCGTCGCCGGCGATCCGCTGGTGGAGCGGCGACGAACTGCGGCTGTCCGACGATGCGGTCCTGATCCGCTGCGGCGGCCATTTCCCCGGCAGCACCGCGTTGCACTGGCGCCGCGGCGGCGGGCGCGGCGACGCGCTGTTCCCCGGCGATGCGCTGCAAGTGGTGTCCGACCGCCGCCACACCACCTTCATGTACAGCTATCCGAACTACATCCCGATGAAACCGGCCGACGTGCGCGCGATGCGCGAGCGCCTTGCCGGCTACGACTTCGAGGACGTCTACGGCTACAGCCTGGGCCGCAACATCCTCGGCGGCGGCCGCGCCGCGGTCGACGCCTCGTTCCAGCGCTATTTCGACGCGATCGCCGGCTGAGCCGGCGCGCCCATCCTGCGAGCGACCGCCATGCCTTCCGGTTTCGACACCCTGCACGACTACCTGCCCGCGCGCATCGGCGCCAGCGCCGACCTGCCGTGGATTCCCGCCGACACGCCCGGCAAGTACTCCAAGCCGCTGCGCTTCTTCGCCGACGACCGCGGCTTCGTCGAACTGCTGCGCATGGACCCGGGCCTGGTCATGCCGCTGCACCGCCACACCGGCGAGATCCACGCCTACAACCTCAGCGGCACCCGCCAGCTGTGCACCGGCGAGCTGATCGGCCCGGGCGACTACGTCTATGAGCCGCCGGGCAACGTCGATTGGTGGAAGATCGTTGGCGCCGAACCGATGATCGCGCTGGTGGTGGTGATGGGCGCGGTCGAATTCCTCGGCCCTGGCGGCACGGTGCGGCTGCGCGCGACCGCGCAGAGCCAGCGCGCCGCTTACGAGCGCTATTGCCGCGAGCAGCGGCGGCCGGCGCTGGACCTTACCGACCGTTGAGCGCGGCGCGGCTCAGGTCTCGACGAACGCCTTCAGCCGCAGCAGCGCCTGATCCCAATGCTCGCCGATGCGCTGCAGCGATTGCCGGGCCTGCTCCAGCTCGGCCGGTTCGAACTGCCACAACCGTTCGCGCCCGACCTTGAGATCGCGCACCAGCCCCACGCCGGCCAGCACCTGCAGGTGCTTGGTCACCGCCTGACGGCTGATGTCGGTGCCGGCGGTGAGCTGGGCGATCGACAGCGCGCCGCCGGCGCACAGCGCCACCACCAGGCGCAAACGGGTTTCGTCGCCCAGCGCCTCGAACACCCGCGCCGAGCGCCGCAGCGCCGGCGCCTTGAGCGCGGCGGCGGGCTTGGCCGGCTTAACGGGTGCCGACATAGGCGGCGATGTTTTTGACCTGCTCGTCCCAGCCGCCGGAGTTCATCCGGAACGCTTCCTCGCGGCGCTCGGCCGGGATCCGGTCGAAGCCCGACTCGGTCACGGTGAGCCAAGTGCCGCCCTCGCCGTCTTCGAGCAGGAACTCGACCAAGGTCGGCGGCTCGTGCGAGTAGTCGCGGTCCGGATCGACCGCGTAGGGATGCCAGTGGAACGAGAACCGGCGCTCGGGTTCCATCGCCTGCACCACCACCGTCATCAGCAGGTGCTCGTAGCCGGGATAGGTGATGTAGCCCTGCGCGGACTCGCCCGGGGCGAAGCGCTGGCCCTGCAGCCGGACCCCGAACCATTCGCCGAACGACTCGGCGTCGGCGAGCGCGCGCCAGACCTTGGCGCGCGGGGCTTCGAGCAGGATGCGGCGTTGGATGCGGTCGGTCGATGCGTTCATAGGCAACCTCCTGGGTGCATTTCAGCCTGCGCCGGATAAATGCAACCGTCAAGTTGCCTGTTCATCCGCCGCCGCGCTCAGAACGACACCAGCGCCAGCCAGATCAGCGCGATCAGCAGCGCAAGCGCGGTCGCCGCGGTCTCCACCGCTTCGTCGCGCCATCTGAGCCGGTACACCACGGCCGTCGCGAACACCGCCAGGGGCACGACGAAGGCTTCCATCCCGATCATCCCGCAACGCACCAGCCGATCGCCGTCGCCGCACATGAAGCGGTTGGGCCACCAGGCGTTGGCCGCGTCGGCGATCAGCGTGTACACCGGCGGCACCAGCGCGAAGCAGAACAGCGCGGTCCACAGCCACGCCCGCAACCAGCGCGCCGCCAGCGCCCGCGGCCACCGCGCCAGGACCAGGCAGCCGGCGCAGGCCAGCGCGACCGCCAGCGGAATGCCCCAGATGCCGGGCATGTGCAGGCTCCAGGCGACATAGGCCGAACCGGCGACCCAGGCGGCAGCGACGGCGATGCCCACGCCGCGCGCGATGCCGTCGCGGCGGGCCGGCGCGCTCATCGCCGACGCCCGCATGCCGCGCGGCCCACGGCCGCGCGCAGCATCGGCTCAGCGGCCGCGCGCCGGCCGGCTTGCAACCGTCCGCGCTCCGGCGGTATCGAATCCTTCGCCCCGCTGCGCATCGCGTCCCTCCTTCGGAGACCCATGTTCACACACGAAAACCCGGCTGACGCTAGCCTCAACGGCAGATGTGTTTATTTGTGTCGTCTCCACGGCCCACGCCCCCCGGCGCTACCATGCCGGCTCGCATGAGGTGGCCATGAATAAAGTCCTGCTGATCGAGGACGACGCCCGTCTGGCCGGGCTGATCTCCGAGTACTTGCAACGCTACGACTTCCAAACCTCGGTGGTGCTGCGCGGCGACCTTGCAATGGCCGCGATCGAGAACGATCCGCCCGACGTGATCGTGCTCGACTTGATGCTGCCCGGCATGGACGGTTTCGACGTGTGCCGGCAGATCCGCAAGCAATCCAGCTTGCCGATCGTGATGCTGACCGCGCGCGCGGACCTGTTCGACCAGGTCACCGGCCTGGAGGTCGGCGCCGACGACTACGTGCTCAAGCCGGTCGAGCCGCGCCTGCTGCTGGCGCGGCTGCGCGCGGTGCTGCGCCGCAGCCAGGCCCAGCCGCAGGCGGCCGGGCCGTCGGTGCTGAGCTACGGCGGCCTGCAGATCGACCTCACCGCGCGCCAAGTGCGCTGGAAGGGCGACGAGATCGACCTGAAGACCGCCGACTACAACCTGTTCGTGATCCTGGCCCAGGCCGCCGGCCGCGTGCTCAGCCGCGACGAACTGCTGCGGCGCTGGCGCGGCATCGGCTTCGACGGCGTCGACCGCACCGTCGATGTCAGCATCTCGCGCCTGCGCCGGCACTTCGCCGACGACGCGCACGAGCCGCGCAAGATCAAGACCGTGTGGGGACGGGGCTATCTGTTCAGCCCGATCGCCTGGGAGGACTGAATGCTCTCGATGCTGGTCCGGCTGTATCTCACCGTGGCCGGGCTGCTGCTGTGCTCGATCCTGGTGGTGCAGCAGGTGTTCCCCTACCTGTTCCCGGACCAGTACTCCGCCTCGGTGCGGCACGAGTTCGTCGGCGAGCTGACCCTGCTGCGCGAACGCCTGGGCGAGGCCGCCGGCGCCGAACTGGAACGGCGCCTGGGCGAACTCAACCAGCGCGCGCCCGAGCGCTACAGCCGGATCAACGCCCAGGAACTGGCCGCGCTGCCCAAGCGCACCCGCAGCGAACTCGACCGCCTGGGCAGCGCCAGCGACCACGTCGGCAACGAGCACCACCACCTGTTCCTGCGCCTGCCCGGCGGCGAGACGGTGCAGATCGTCTACACCGAGAACGATTTTCCGATCCGCTACGTCGCCTACCTCACCGTGTTCGCGATGGTGCTGCTGGGCCTGCTGATGTGGCTGCAGCCGCACTGGCGCGACCTGGAACGGCTGCGGATGACCGCCGCCCAGTTCGGCGACGGCGACCTGGGCGCGCGCGCGCGCCTGCGCGGCGGCTCCTCGATCCGCCAGTTGGCCGCCTACTTCAACAACATGGCCGACCAGATCGGCCGCCTGATCCAGTCCCAGCGCGACATGGTCAACGCCGCCTCGCACGAGCTGCGCACGCCGATCACGCGGCTGGAGTTCGGCCTGGCCAATCTCGCCGACACCCTCGACGACCGGGTCGCGCGCGCCCGCGTGCACGCGCTGCGCTGCGACGTGGAAGAGCTCGACCTGCTGGTCGGCGAACTGCTGACCCTGGGCATGCTGGAACGCAACGGCCCGCGCCCGAGCCTGGAGCCGGTGCAGTTGGAAGGCTTCCTGCGTTCTTCCACCGGCGTGTCGGCCGAAGAGCTGCGCAGCCGCGCCACCCGCATCGACTGGGCGATCTCGCCCGAGCTCGACGAGGTGGCGGTGGAGCCGCGCAGCCTGCGCCGCGCGTTCTCCAACCTGATGCGCAACGCGGTGCGCTACGCCGACAGCGCCATCCGCGTCGCCGCCGAGCCAGCCGGCGAAGACTGGCTGCTGATCGTCGAGGACGACGGCGTCGGCATCCCGGCCGAGGACCGCCGGCGCGTGTTCGAACCCTTCTACCGCCTCGACCGCAGCCGCGACCGCGCCACCGGCGGCTACGGCCTGGGCCTGAGCATCGTGCGCCAGGTGGTCGACCGCCACGGCGGCTCGATCCACGTCGAGCCCTCCTCGCTCGGCGGCGCGCGCTTCGTCGCGCGGCTGCCGCGGCAGCCGCGGCTGTGGCCCGAACGCGAGGCCGGTCCGCACGACGTCGATCCGAAGGAACGCCCCTTCCACCTGCAGTGACCCCTTTTTGTCCCGCACCGCGTTGGCAACAGCGCGGGCAGCGCTTTTTCGCATGGATGTGCAAGCACGCTCGTTCACATTGAGACCGGCTCCAGGATAGGAACCCATCGATGCATACGGATATGAACGCCCCGCCCGACGACTTCGAGTCGCGGGTGCTCGATCTGGCCAACCAGGCCATCGCCCACCAGACCGCCGGCGAACACCGCCAGGCGGCCAAGCATTGGGCCCGCGCGATCGCATTGGCCGACATCGGCCTGGGCGACGACGAAATCCGCCACTGGCTCAGCGCCGGCGCCGCCGAAGCGCTGTACCGGCTCGGCGATTACCCCGGCTGCACCCTCGCCGCGCGCGCGGCGCGCGAGTGGGGCCAACAACGCCACGCGGCATTGCCGGCGTTGCTGCTCGGCCAGGCGCAACTGCGCCTGGGCGGGCGCGACGCGGCGCTGGAGGCCTTGCGCGAGGCGCGCGAGATCGGCGGCGACGCGGTCTGGGACGCGATCGATCTCGACTTGCGCGCGGCGGTGGCGCGCCTGCTGCGCTCCGACGCCGCCTGAGCGCGCGCCGGGCGGTCGCGACGCGGGCTCAGAACCGCGTCCACCACTGCACGTTGCGCTCGAAATGGCCGATCAGGGTCTGGACCAGGCGGTGCCGGGTCTCGTCCGGCTGCGCCTGCGCGTCGCCGCAGGCGATGGCGCGGTCGACCGCGCCGTGCATGGCGCTGAAGAAGATCACCGCGGTCATGCGCGGATCCGGCGCTGCCCACACCCGCGCGGCGATGCCGCCTTCCAGCAGCTCGACCAACTGGTCGATCACCGGATTGTCCTGCCAGGCCTGGCGGTCGTAGCCGTTGCCGTGGGCGTCGTGGAACAGCGCGTCGTGCAGCGCCACCTGCTCCAGGTAGGCGGTCACCGCGGTGCGCACCCAGGCGCGCAGGCGGCCGCTCCAGTCGCCGTCGCGGCACTGGTCCATCGCCGCGCGCACGCGCGCGACGAAGCTGTCGGCGAAGCGCTGCTCCAGCGCCGTGCGCAGGTGGCGATCCGAGCCGAAGCGCGCGCGCAGGCCGGCCTCGTCGATCGCCGCGGCCGCGGCGATGCGCTCCAGCCGCAGCGCACCGGTGCCGTACACCGCGACCAGGCGCGCGGCGGCGTCCAGCGCCGGATCCGGCGGCAGGGCCAGGAACGCCGACGCCGCGGCCGCTTCGCGCGCGCCGGCGTCGTCCACGGCCGTGGGCGACAGGAGGGTCATGGCGACAGCTCCAAATGAGAACGATTCTCATCGTAACCCATCCGCGGCCCCGGCGCGCGGCCGGAGGCGCCTGTCGCCCAGCTGTCATCTGCGCCGCGTCCGGCCACCGAGCCGAGCGCGTCGATCGGCCCCGCTGCGGTTTTCCGCATTGGATAAATTTTCACCAACCCTCACCGCCGCTTGCGACCGCGATCGACATTCGCATGCGAACCAATCTATTGCCCGCGATGAAAACACGTTCGCGTTGAGCGGAAACGAATCGGACACGATCACAACTTTCGCGTGATTGAACGCGAGTCTGCGATAGCGCGCGAAATCGGCATTTTTCCAGGGAAATTTCGTACTTCGCGCGAACCGTCGAACGCATCGGCGATGGCTTGTGCGTTGTCCGAAAACCTTCACATATCCGTCTTGTGATAAGCCTCTCACCGTCGTGTTCGTAAATCCTCGACTTGTGATATGCCTCTCATCGCACTTGATGGACATGACTTGAGCGCTCGGGGATATTGATTCCGAAGGCGGCGCACAACGCATCCGCGCAGCGTCGCCTTCCGATGCGATCGCGCCGCGCCCGAAACGCGGGCATCGCCCGGACCTTCCCCCCTTTGCTGTACCGATAAGAACTAAGGCCCACCGTCCGCCGTTCGCGCCGGATGGCTACGGACAGAGGCCCCGCCCAGGCGCGCTGCGCTGCGGCCATGTTTGTACTTCGAATTCGCTATACACACGGAGAGGGGGCCACTCGTAAGAACGAGTCGGCCGCAGGCTCGCGCGCATTCGTCACGGCGCGCCGACGGACAGCGCGTCCGCCGGCAGCCGGCGGCGTCGCGCGTCCCGGCGCCGGTTCAAAGGAAGCGCCATGAACGAACTCCATGCATCCGGCCTGCCGCTCACCACCGCCCAGCGCGGCTTGTGGGTCGGACAGAAGCTCGCCTCGGCCGAAGCGACTTTGAACATCGCCGAGGCGGTGGAGATCCACGGGCCGGTCGAGCCGGCGCTGTTCCAGCGCGCGCTGCGCCAATTCGCCGACGAAGCGCAAGCCGTGCGCGCGCGCATCGTCGAGCACAACGGCCTGCCTTATCAGATCGTGCGCGAGCGCTACGAGTTCGAGACGCCCTACATCGATTTCAGCGGCGAGCCCGATCCGCGCGCCGCCGCCGAACGCTGGATGCAGGCCGAGATCAACCGTCCGGTCGATCTGGCCCACGACCCGCTGTGGGTCGGCGCGATCTTCAAGTACGCCGACGATCTGTACTGCTGGTACCAGCGCGCCCACCACACCGTCTACGACGGCTACAGCGGCGGCATGGCGGCCAAGCGCCTCAACGAGCTGTATTGCGCCTACCGCGACGGCGTCGAGCCCGAACCGAGCGGCTACGGCACGCTGGCCTCGCTGATCGAGGCCGAAGCGTCCTATCGCGATTCCGACCGCTACCGCCGCGACCGCGAGTACTGGCTGGAGCAGCTCGCCGACCTGCCCGAAGCGGTGACCCTGGCGCGCCGTCGCGTGCGCAACAACGGCGGCCTGCGCCGCGCCAGCGGCCGCGTGTCCGAGGCCGGGCGCGAGCGTCTGGTGGAAATCGCCCGCGACAACGGCGTGAGCCTGCCGCAGGTGCTGATCGCGCTGATCGCGGCCTATTACCACCGCGCCAGCGGCGCCCACGACCTGGTGTTCGGCATGCCGGTCACCGGCCGCTCCAGCCATGCGCTGCGCAGCACCCCGGGCATGGTCGCCAACGTGGTTGCGATCCGCCTGCAGATGCGCGCGGACATGAGCATGAGCGAGCTGTTCCAGCAGACCTCGCGTACGGTCAAGTCGGCGCTGCGCCATCAGCAGTACCGCTTCGAGGAACTGCGCCGCGACCTGGGCCTGGTCAATCCGGACCAGCACATGGCCTGGCTCGGCATCAACATCGAGCCTTACGACTACAACAACTTCCTCGGCCACCGCGGCAGCGCGCGCAACCTGCACAACGGCACCGCCGAAGACCTGACCGTGTTCGTGTTCGACCGCCTCGACGGCCAGGGCCTGAGCTTCGACTTCGACGCCAATCCCACCTTGTACCCGGCCGCCGAACTCGACGAGCACAAGCGCCGGCTGATGCGCCTGATCGAGCAGGTGCTCGAACGCCCCGACATCGCCCTGGGCGCGATCGACGTGCTCGGCGAGGAAGAACGCGAGCGCCTGTTGAACCAGTGGAACGCCACCGACGAAGCGCTGGAGGACAGCACCGCGCTGGCGCAGTTCCAGCGTCAGGCCGCGCGCACGCCCGATGCGGTGGCGGTGATCGCCGGCGACACCCGATTGAGCTATCGCGAGCTCGACGAATCCAGCACCCGCCTGGCCCACCGGCTGATCGCGCGCGGCGTGCGCCCCGGCGACACGGTCGCGATCGCGCTGCCGCGCGACGAAGTGCTGCCGGCCGCGCTGCTGGCGGTGTGGAAGGCCGGCGCGGCCTATCTGCCGCTGGATCCGGAAGCGCCGATGCAGCGCATCGCCCTGACCCTGGACGACGCCGCGCCGAGCCTGCTGCTGACCGCGCCGGCCTTCGCCGATGCGTTCGCCGGCCGCGGCGTGCCGCTGCTGTTCGCCCACGCCCAGGACGAGCGCTACGACGCCGAAGCCGCGCCGCCGCTGCCGCAAGTCGGCGGCGCGCAGCTGGCCTACGTGATCTACACCTCCGGTTCCACCGGCGTGCCCAAGGGCGTAGAAGTCGGCCAGCGCGGCTTCTGGAATTTCCTCCAGGCGATGCAGCGCGAGCTGCGGCCCGAGCCGGGCCAGCGCTATCTCGCCCAGACCACGATCACCTTCGACATCGCCGGCCTGGAGCTGTTCCTGCCGCTTACCGTCGGCGCCGCAGCGGTGCTGACCACCGCCGAAGTCGCGCGCAATCCGCTGGCGCTGGCGCGGCTGATCGACGAACAGCGCATCGATGCGATGCAGGCCACCCCGTCGCTGTGGCGCATGCTGCTGGCCAACTCGGACGCGCGCCTGGAACGCGTGCACGCGCTGATCGGCGGCGAAGCCTTGCAGCCGGAACTGGCCCAGCAGCTGGTGCGCAAGGCCGCGCGGCTGACCAATCTGTACGGGCCGACCGAAACCACGGTGTGGTCGACCGCGATGGAGATCACCGCCGACACCCTGGCCGCCGGCAACGGCGCTTCGCCGCCGATCGGCCGGCCGCTGCTCAACACCCGCGTCTACGTGCTCGACGCCGCCGGCCAGCCGATGCCGACCGGCAGCGCCGGCGAGCTGTACATCGGCGGCCACGGCGTCGCCCACGGCTATCGCAACCGCGCCGAACTCAACGCCGAGCGCTTCCTCGCCGATCCGTTCCGGCCCGGCGAACGCCTGTACCGACCTGGCGCGCTGGCGCGACGACGGCGTGCTCGAATACCTCGGCCGCGCCGACCAGCAGGTCAAGATCCGCGGCCACCGCGTCGAGCTGGGCGAGATCGAAGCGCAACTGCGCGGTTTCGCCGACGTCGCCGAGGCCGCGGTCGCGCTGCACCGCGACGCCGCCGGCAACGCGCTGCTGACCGCCTACGTGGTGCCGTCCGCCGGCGCGACCGCAGAGGCCGACGCGCTGCGCCGCGCGCTGGCCGCGCGCCTGCCCGACTACATGGTGCCGTCGGCGTGGATCGAACTGGCGGCGCTGCCGATGACCGCGAGCGGCAAGCTCGACCGCAAGGCGCTGCGCCCGCCCGAGCGCGACCGCCGCAGCGCCTATGTGGCGCCGCGCACCGAGGCCGAGCGCAAGCTGGCTTCGATCTGGCAGCAGATCTTCAAGCTCGACCGGGTCGGCATCCACGACAACTTCTTCGAACTCGGCGGCGACTCGCTGTCGGCGGCCGAACTGGTCGCCGCGCTGCCGCGCCACTTCGGTTCGGAATTGTCGATGGGCGCGCTGTTCGAAGGCTCGACCATCGCCGGTTTGGCCGCGGCGCTGGAACGCAGCGGCGGCGACAACGATCCGCTCGGCGCGCTGCTGGCGCTGCGCGGCGGCGGGCGCGAGCGCGCGGCCGAACACCAGCAGCGGCCGCTGTTCTGCATCCACCCAGTCACCGGCGTAGGCTGGGCCTTCGCCGGTATGTTGCGCCAGGTCGAGCTGCCGCTGTACGCGCTGCAGTCGCGCGGCCTGCGCGGCGGCGCGCTGCCGGGCAGCATCGAGGAGATCGCCGCCGATTACATCGCGCAGATGCGCAAGGTCCAGCCGCAGGGCCCGTACCGCCTGCTCGGCTGGTCGCTGGGCGGGCTGATCGGCCACGCGGTGGCGGCGCAGTTGCAGCGCGACGGCGACACGGTCGAGTTGCTGGCGATGATGGATTCCTATCCCTTCGCCGCCGAACCGGCGCTGCCCGACGAAGCCCAGCAGGCCCAGGCCGTGCTCAAGTTCCTCGGCTTCCACCACCGCCTGCGCGAAGCACCGCAGGACATGCGCGCGCTGACCGAGCTGCTGTGCCAGGAATACGAGGTGTTCTCCAACCCGCTGGTGCAGCAAGTGCTCAAGGACGACGCCAAGCTGATCGAACACGTCGCCGCGGTCACCCGCAACAACCTGACCCTGGCGCGCCGCTACGTGCCGCAGCGCATCGACGCCGACGTGCTGTTCTTCGATGCCAAGCGCAAGGAGCGCGTCGACCTCGACGGCCTGCTGCACTACCGCGCCAACGCCTGGCAGGCGCACGTGGCCGGCCGTTTCGACGTGCACGAAATCGATTGCCACCACCAGACCATGCTCGAGCCGCGCGCGGCCGCGCACATCGGCCGGGTGCTGCGCGAACGCCTGCTCGGCGAACCGGCGCAACCCGCGCGCCTGGATCCGCCGCCGCCGGCCGCGCTGCCGCTGGTCGCCGCTTATTCGTAAGGAGACGTCCGTGTCCGCATCCGCACTTCCCATCGCCGCCGAAGCCGCCGCCCCCGTCACCCCCGGCGCGGTGGTGATCTTCACCGTCGGCACCCAGGGCGACGCGCGCCCGTGCATCGGCCTGGGCCAGGCGCTCAAGCGCGCCGGCTATCCGGTGCGCATCGTCACCAGCGACAACTTCGCCCCGCTGGTGCGCGAGGCCGGGCTGGAGTTCTCGGCGATCAGCGCCGACTTCAGCGACCTGTTGACCAACAATCCCGAAACCGTCGACAAGGCGCTCAACCCCTGGTACCTGGTCCAGCACACCCGCGCCAAGTTCGCGCAGTGGGCGGCGACCTGGGCGCAGGAAGCGCGGCCGGCGTGCAAGGGCGCGGCGCTGCTGGTCGGCACCGGCATCGTCACCCAGCTGGCCAAGGCGATCGGCGAGGCCGACGGCATTCCCTTCATCCAGGCCCATCTGCAACCGTTCACGCCCTCGCGCAAACTCTCGCCGCTGTCGTTCTGGTCCGAGCGCGAGTTTCCCGGCGCGGTCAACATGGCGCTGTTCTCGGTGATGAAGCTGCTGGCCTGGTACACGCTCAAGCCGGCGGTCAACGGCGCGATCCGGCCGCAGCTCAAGCTGCCGCTGTTCCCGTGGTATGGGCCGTTCTTCGACACCAATCCCGAACGCATGCGGGTGCTGTACGGCTACAGCCGCCACATCCTGCCGCCGCCGGATGACTGGCCCGAGGAGGTCAAGGTCACCGGCAGCTGGTTCCTCGATCAGGCCGACGTGTGGCAGCCGCCGCAGGGCCTGGCCGATTTTCTCGCCGAAGGCGAAAAACCGGTGTATTTCGGCTTCGGCAGCATGCTGGCCAACAACGCCGAGGCGCTGACCCAGGTGGTGCTCGACGCGGTGCGCCTGGGTGGCCGGCGCGCGGTGCTGGCGACCGGCTGGGGCGGCCTGCGCTGCGAGCCGGGACGCTTGAACGACAAGGTCTATGTGATCGAAGCCGCGCCGCACGACTGGCTGTTCCCGCGCATGGCCGCGACCGTGCAGCACGGCGGCGCCGGCACCACGGTGGCGGCGGCGCGCGCCGGCGTGCCGTCGGTGTTCGTGCCGTTCTTCGGCGACCAGCCGTTCTGGGCGCGACGCATGAATGCGCTGGGCACCGCGCCGCCGGCGCTGGACCGGCGCACGGTCACCGCGCAGCAGATGGCGCAGGCGGTCGAGGACGCGCTGCGGCCCGAGCGCGTGCGCGCGGCGCAGGAACTGGGCGAGAAGATCCGCGCCGAGAACGGCGGCGTCGCGGCGATCCGCGCGCTCAATCAATGGGGCCTGCTGCCGCCGCCGCGGCTGGGCCAGGACGCGCCGGCGCTGCCGCTGGAGCGCGTGGCCTGAGCCGCGCGCAGTTCGCGGCCTGAGCCGCGAACCAGCGGGCGTTCGCGCGAACCGCGCCGCCGCGACACCGTCGTTCCGGCGAAAGCCGGAACCCATTTTGACTTTCGCTCTCAGCCCTTTCCTCGCAGCGGCCTACGCACACGCGGGCGCTCCGGCCTCCCCGCCCCTGTGGCGAGGCCGGAGCGTGAGGCCATGCGCCGCAGTCACAGCCTGGGAGACGCCGTCCGCACACAATGGCGGACTGCCCCGCGGCGCCCGTGCGCGCCGCCCGCGAGCGAGGCGTCCCGCATGCAAAGCACCGAAGTCGAACTCGAGCGCCTGCGCGTGCGCCGCGAGGCGCGCCGCGCCGAGCTGGCCGCGCACAGCGGCATCAACCAGCGCGAAGGCCGCGCCCTGTGCCTGTCCGGCGGCGGTTACCGCGCCGCACTATTTCATCTGGGCGGGCTGCTGCGCCTGCACGAAGCCGGCTTGCTCGCCGGCCTGAGCCTGATCAGCTCGGTCTCCGGCGGCAGCATCGTGTCGGCCTGGCTGGCCTGCCGCTACCTCGACACCCGCCGCGACGCCGAGGAAAGCTTCGCCGCCTGGAGCGACCGCATCGACCTCCTCGCCACGGTGGTCGAGCCGTTCCGCACGGTGGCCGCGCGCGACCTGCGCACGCTGCCGGTGCTGGCGACGCTGCCGTTCAACTGGCTCAAGCCGTCGTGGCGGATCGGCCTGCTCGAACGCGGCTATCAGCGCGCCTTCGGCGAGCGCCATCTCGACGAACTGCCGCAGTCGCCGTCGTTCGTGTTCTGCGCCACCGACCTGACCTTCGGGGTGAACTGGGAATTCTCGCGCCGCCGCGTCGGCGACTACCTCGCCGGCTACCTGCGCGACGGCGCGCGGCGGGTGCGGCTGAGCTGCGCGGTGGCTGCGTCCTCGAGCTTTCCGCCGGTGTTCGGGCCGGTGCGTTTCGAGGCCGATCCCGGCGACTACCAGCGCGGCGATTACCGCGGCGACGACGGCGACGCGCTGCGCGCGCGCATCGAGCTCAGCGACGGCGGCGTCTACGACAACCTCGCTACCGAGCCGAGCCTGCGGCGTTATCGCGAAGTGCTGGTCTCCGACGCCGGCGGCCCGTTCGTATTCCAGAGCAAACGCTGGTGGCTGTCGCGGCTGCTGCGCTACACCCAGGTCATGAGCAATCAGGCCGAAGCGCTGCGCAAGCGGCTGTTCTTCAGCCAGGCCGAAAGCGGCGCCTTCAGCGGCGTCTATTGGAGCCTGACCGGCTACCGCGACGAAGGCGCCGACGGCTACAGCCCCGCGCTGGTGCGCGACGTGCTCGGCCGCCTGCGCACCGACCTGGACCGGTTCCTCGACGTCGAATTCGAAGTATTGGTCAACCACGGCTACTTCGCCGCGCACGATGCGCTGTGGCGGCAGAACGGCTGGGTGTCCGACGCCGCGCCCGCGGTCTGGCCGTATCCGGAGCGCGCCGACGAGAGCCGCGTGCGGCGTTGGCTGCGGCGCAGCCATGCGCGGGTGCTGCATCGGCGTTGGTGGGGGGCGAGTTAGCGCCGCGAACGGTCGCTATCGTCGTAGCCGTGGTTTCGCGGTCGCGGCTTGCGCCGCTCCTACAGGGGCTGCGGCCGGTTTCGTTTCCGACTGTAGGAGCGGCGCAAGCCGCGACCGCGAAACCGCACCTACGCCGCCCGCTGCCTCACCCGCGAAAACTTCCCGACCGAACCGCCGCGCAATACCGCCTCAACCCTTCGCGTGCACGCAAGACGCGAACAGGTCCATCGGCTTCTGATACACGCTCGTCTCCACCTGCATCAGCCCCAGCACCGAGTGGAACAGGTTGTCGTGGCTCGCCGGCTTGGCCGATTCGGTGCGCAGGCACTGCAGATCCAGCCCGCGCGAGGCGGCGAAGCCCGGCGAGAACCACATCACCATCGGCACCTTGGTCTGGGTCTTGGGCGCGATCGCGTACGGCACGCCGTGCAGGTACAGCCCGTTCTCGCCGAGCGACTCGCCGTGGTCGGACACATAGATCAACGCGGTGTCGCGCGTATTGTCCTGCGCCAGATAGCGGATGGTGCGGGCGAGGAACTCGTCGGTCGCCATCACCGCGTTGTCGTAGGCGTTGACGATCTGCTCGCGGTCGCACTTGCCCAGTTCGTTGGTGTCGCAGGTCGGGGTGTAGCGGCGCAGGCGGTCGGGGTAGCGGCGGAAATAGGCGGGGCCGTGGTTGCCCAACTGGTGCAGCACCACCACCGCGTCGCCCGGCTTGGCGCCGACGCGCTCGCGCAGGCCGCTCAGCATCACCTCGTCGAAGCAGCCGTCGGGCCCGCAGAACTTGGGATCGCTGGCATGCTCGAACGATTCGAACGCCAGGCCCTTGCACACGTTCTTGCAGCCGGTCTGGTTGTCGCGCCACAAGGTCTGGATGCCGGCGTACTCGAGCACGTTGAGCAGCGATTCCGAACCCTGGATGCGGTCCTTGTCGTAGTTGGCGCGGCCATACGGCGAGAACATGCACGGCACCGAGACCTCGGTGCTGCTGCCGCAGGCGGTCACGTCGGGGAAATTGACCGGCGCGATCCGCGCCAGTTCCGGCGTGGTCTGGCGCGCGTAGCCGTTGAGGCCCCAGTTCTGCGCGCGCACCGTTTCGCCCACCACCAGCACCAGCAGGCGCGGCTTCGGGCTGGCAGTGCGTGCCGCAGCGACGCGCGCGTCGGTGCCGATGGGCGCGCGGCCGCGCACGCGCGAGGCCGAGTCGTCCAGCGCCACCCGCGTCAGCGACACCAGGTAATTGGCCGGCGTCACCAGGTGACGCATTTCCTTGTGGTTGCGCAGCAGCGCCGAGATGTCCTGGAACGAGCCCATCAGCGCCAGCCCCGCCAGCGCCAGCGACGCGACCAGCAGGCCCAGCCGCACCAGCAGCGCGCGCCCCAGCGGCCGCGGCTTCACCCGCACCCGCCACAGCAACGCGGCCGGCAGCACGCCGTACAGCAGCAGCGGCAGGATCAGCCCGGCGGTGAACAGCTCCGCCGACTCCTTGCCGTCGGACTGCAGCACGTTGCGGATCATGCCGGTGTCCAGGTAGATCCCGTACTGGCTCATGAAGTGCGCGGCGCCCGCGGTGACCAGCAGCAGCACCGTCAGCAGCGGCTTCACCGTCCAGCGATTGAGCAACAGGCCCAGCAACAGCGAGGTGATCGCGACCACGGCGACGAACACGCACGCCGCCACCCATATGCCGTGGCCGGCCGCGAACGCGCCGGCGGCCGAGGCCGCGCGCCAGAACGCGTTGTTGGCGAACGCAGCGAAGAACACGCTGGCCAGCAGGACGATGGTCTCGACGCTGAGCTCGGGGCGATACGACAGCCAGGCCGGCCAACGCAGTTGCGAACGGGCGACGACGCTCATCGGCCGGCTCCCTGCAGCGCGGCTTGCGCTGCGGACGCGGCTTTCGGCGCCTCGCGCCGCGCCATCGCCAAGTAAAGCGCTAGCGCTACGAACCAGCTGATCGCCAGCGTCCACACATCGTGCGAGAAGAAATGCGCGCCGCGCAGCTGCTGCGAAATCCCGAACAGCAGACCCACGCCCAGGCCGACCGCGAGCCCGCGCCAACGCAGCCGCGGCCGCAGTTGCAGGAAGAAGAAATACAACGCCACCCAGGCGTAACCGCCGCTGGCATGGCCGGCCGGGAAGCACACGCCACGGTCGAGTCCGGGCGGACGCGCGTCGAACAAGCCGTAGAACGCGACGTCGCCGCCGTAACGGCTCAGATCCCAGGGGCAGTCCATGTTGGTCAGCGACTTCAGGCCCGACACCAGCGACACCGCCAGCAACGTCGCCAGCAACAGGTAGGCCAGCGGCCGGCGCCATTCGGCCAGCGCCGGGCGCGAGCGCGCGAACAGCCAGAACGCGAACACGCCCAGCCACGCCGCGGTGCTGACGTCGCGGCCGAAGCGGTGGATCACGTGCTCGGTCAGGTAGGCGTTCTGCAGCGCCCAGTGCCCGCCTTGCAGCGCGTAGAGCCGGTCCGCCAGCCAGAAGTCGGCGCCCAGACCCATGCTCAACGCCGACAGCGCCGCCAGCGCCAGCAGCGGCCACAGCGCGTGGCGCAGCAGGAAACCGCGCGCCGACACGCCGGCGGGAACGCCGGGCAACACGAGGGGCAATGCGGCGGGCACGGCGGCCGTGGCGGGGACGGCCGGTGCGAGCGGCCTGGATACGGAACGATTCATCGACGGCAACGAGCTCGTGAGCGGGCGTGAGAAACCCGGGCGGCGGCGACAACGTCGGCGAAGCGGGCTGTGCGGCGATGATCGAAACGGCGCTGTCGGAGAGCGGTCGGAACCGGGTTGTGGGCTCGTTAAACAGGGAAAATCCGGGCGTGCGCGCGGCGCTGCGTTCAGATTCGGCGCAGCCGCGGCCCCTTGTTCCGACGGGGTTCCGACGCCACCGTAACCACACTGGCGGCCTGTGCCGGGGAGCTGGGGGGCTTCGCGCACCCCGCGCGTCAGTTCCCGGCAAGACCTCGCGCCCCGGCTTGGGGCACACTCAGTTCAGGCCGCGCCCGCGGCAGGAGAACCGGCGCATGCGCCTGTTGGTGGTGGAAGACAATCGCAACCTGGTGGCCAACCTCTTCGATTACTTCGAAGCGCGCGGCTACACCCTCGACGCCGCGCCCGACGGCCCCACCGGCCTGCACCTGGCGGTGACCCAGCGCTACGACGCGATCGTGCTGGACTGGATGCTGCCGCGCCTGGACGGCCGCGAAGTGCTGCGCAGCCTGCGCGAGGAAGCCGGTTCCGACGTGCCGGTGCTGATGCTGACCGCGCGCGACGAGTTGCCCGACAAGATCGCCGGCTTCCGCGCCGGCGCCGACGACTACCTGACCAAGCCCTTCGCCCTGCCCGAACTGGAAGTGCGGCTGGAAGCGCTGGCCGCGCGCGCCGCCGGCCGCGGCCGCAGCAAGGTGCTGCAGGTCGCCGACCTCAAGCTCGACCTGACCACACTGGAAGTCAGCCGCGGCGGCCGCTCGCTGCATCTGTATCCGGCCTGCCGCAAGTTGCTGGAAGTGCTGATGCAGTCCAGCCCCGGCGCGGTCACCCGCGAACGCCTGGAGCACGCGCTGTGGGGCGACAGCCCGCCCGACGGCGACATGCTGCGTTCGCATATCTACGAACTGCGCCGCGCGGTCGACGGGCCGTACCCGGTCAAGCTGATCCAGACGCTTCCGCGGGTGGGCTATCGCTTGGCGGTGCCGGCGGAGTCGGGCGACCACGAGGCCGATGGCAGCGCCGTCTGACCGCGCCCCGGCGCCGGCCGCCGCGCCGCTGCGCGCGCGCTCCAGCCTGCGCCAGCGCATCCTGCTGGGCCTGTTCGGCTACACCGCGCTGCTGTCGATCGCGGTGGTGGTGCAAGGGTTCTTCGTCAACGAGCACGCCGAACACCTGGTGTGGACCTCGCTGATGAACACCGAGATGGACTACTTCATCGAGCGCAGCCGCGGCGACCCGGACTACCGCTGGAGCGACACCCAGGCGCTGTCGCTGTACGACAGCGCCACCCGGCCGCCGCCGCGCGAGCTGGCCACGCTTCCGCCCGGTGTGCACGACGAAGTCGTCGTCGCCGGCGTGGAGTACGTGACCTTGGTGCGCGACGTCGACGGCCGCCGCCTGATCCTGGCGCTGGACATCGACGACATGGAACACCGCGAGTTCGACCTCGCGCTGACCATCGCCGCTTCGGCCATCACCACCTTGTTGCTGCTGTGCGCGGTCATCGGCTGGGGCGTGCACCGGCTGGTGCGGCCGCTGACCAACATGGCCCAGCGCATCGGCGGCCTGCGCCCGGACCGCTCCGGCCAGCGCGTGGACGTGCCCGACTCGGCCAGCTCGGAACTGGTGGTGATCGCCGACGCGGTCAACGACTACCTGCAGCGCAACGACCGTTACGTCGAGCGCGAACGCGCCTTCATCGACAGCGCCAGCCACGAGCTGCGCACGCCGATCTCGGTGATCGCCGGCGCGGCCGAAATCGCGCTGGACCACAACGAATTGCCGGCCGGCACCCGCCACCAGCTCAACCGCATCCGCCGCACTTCGCGCGATGTCGAACAACTGATCTCGCTGCTGCTGGTGCTGGCCAAGGATCCCAAGCGCCTGAGCGCGAACAGCGACCGGGTCGCGCTCGATCATCTGTTGCCGGAAATCGTCGAAGACCACCGCCACCTGACCCGCGACAAGGACCTGACCCTGGCGATCGCGCCGTTGCCGCCGTGCGAAATCCTGGCGCCGCTGCCGATCGTGCAGGCGGCGATCGGCAACCTGCTGCGCAACGCCATCGAGAACAGCGACCGCGGCGAAATCGCGATCCGCCTGCTGGGCGACGCCACCGTGGTGATCGAAGACCCGGGGCACGGCATGACCCCGGAGGAAATCAGCGCGATCTACGCCCGCGTCGCCCGCGGCGGCCGCGAAGGCGGCGGCATCGGCCTGGACCTGATCTCGCGGCTGTGCGAACACCTGGGCTGGAGCCTGCGCTTCGACAAGGCCGAACGCGGGACGCGCACGACGCTGGCGCTGAAGGCCTCGGCCTGATCTGAGACAAAAGCATCGGGCCTGAACGCCCTCCCACGCAGGCGACTGTAGGAGGGCCTTCAGGCCCGACGCCTTTGTTCCAGTTCGCGGCGCTGCAACCCCGCGCCCGACCTCGGGGCCGCGCCTAGCCTTCGAGCCGCGCTTGCGGCGCCGGCGCCTCGCCCGCCCTCACCTGCCGGTACGCCTGCTCCACCGCCTGCGCGCCGTACTTCAGCTCCAGCCGCTTGACGATGAAGTGCCCGCGCGCCATGTCCTGGTAGTGGTTGGTGAACAACACATTCATCGTCGCCGCGGTGGCCGCGCCGATCACCGGCACGATCTGCGCCGCAGTCTTCTCGGTGATGACGATGCCGAAGCGCGTGGCCACCGTATCGATCAGCTTGGCCATCCACGTCGCCGCCTGCTTCTTGGCGTAGGCCTGGGTGACCTCGTGCGCGCCGCGGTGCCCGGCCAGGTGCACCAGCTCGCGGGTCGCGTTCTTGGTCAGCTCCGACAGCACGCCGCGCGAGGCGTAATAACCCGATTCGGCGGCATCGTCGCGCTTGCTGTTGCCGCCGAACGCGAACACCTCCACGCAGGCCGCCTGCACCCAAGGCTCGGACAGCGAGAACCCTTCGCTGCGCGCGATGTCGGCGACCGAACGCATCATGATGACCGTGGTCACCGGCAGTTCGATCGCCAATCCGGCCACGCCGAACAAACCGCCGGCCGCGCCGGACACCGCCGCGGCCAGCTTGTGGGTCTTGGTCGAAGCGCGCTTGCTCGGCGCCTCCTTGACCGTGCTCAGCGCCGCCGACGCGGCCTTGTGCATCGCCGCGTGCACGATCTTGTGGATGCGCTCATGGGCGAAGCGCGGCAACTTGGACATGCCGAACTCGATCGGCGCCCCGGCCAGCGCCGCCATGCGCGCGGTGATCGACGGCGTCTCCAGCAACGCCACCGCGCGCTTGAGATCGGCCGCATCGGCCGGATGGTTCAGCAACTGCGCGTCTTCGGTCATCGCCCCTCGCCTCGCATCGCCGGAATCCATGGCCGGCGGCCGGTCGCGAAATCGCTCCGCGACTTGGCGAAGGTAGGGGTGGCGGGGGGCGGCTACAAGTCCGCGCCCCACCACCGTTCAGCGCCGCGGCGGCCGCCCCCTGTAGGAGCGGCGCAAGCCGCGACCGCGCCAATGCAACTGCGGCGACACAGGGTGATCGCCGTAAACATTTGTTATGACGCGAATGCGGCGATAGCTCGAACCTGTACGCCTCGGTGAAAGATTCGTCTTAGTTGCGTTGGCGCGGTCGCGGCTCGCGCCGCTCCTACAGGGGTATTGCGCAACTGTCGCCGGCTCACGCCGCAGCGCGCAACGAATGCTCCGCGACCAGACGCTCCACCAGCGCGTCGATCTCGCCCTCGGCGCGTTCCAGCGAGGCGCGCAGGCGTTCGCCGCCGAATTCGTCGTACTCCGCGGCCACGCTATGGGCCTGGGTGATGCCGATGTAGCGCAGCGGGGTCAGCACGCCGGGTTCGACGTGGTTGATCGCTTCCAGCCGTTCGCCCTTGCCGTAGCCGTAGTCGCCGCGCGAGCTCAGCAGCACCAGGCGCTTGCCGCTGTCGGCCAGCATCGGCCAGTAGGGTTCGCCTTCGCGGGTGCGGTCGAAGCCGAAGGTGCGGCCGACCCGCACGATGTTGTCGATCCAGGCCTTGAACTGCGCCGGCATGCCGAAGTTGTACATCGGCACGCCGGCGACGATCACGTCGGCGGCGAGCAGTTCGTCGACCAGCGCGTCGCTCTCGGCCAGCGCGTCGCGCATCCAGGCTTCGCGCCTCTCGGGCGGGGTAAAGGCGGCATGGATCCAGCCGCCGGTGACCGGGGCCGGCGGGTGCAGGCCGACGTCGCGCACGGTCACCTCGTCGTCGGGGCGCAGTTCGCGCCAGCGGCGCACGAAACGGGCGCTGAGGCGGCGGCTGTGTGAGCCGTGGGCCTGGGTGTCGGAGCCGCCGGAGCGGGCGCTGGAGTCGATGTGGAGCAGTCGGGTCATGACGGGGCTCGCAAGGTGATGGATGAGTTCGGCTTGGTCTGTTCGAGGCCTTGCCGCGATGCAGGCCATGTTGAAACCACGTGCCGCAGGCGACAAACTCCGATTTCTCAAGCGACGAATGAACTCACCTCATCCATGCCCGGCCGCCGCCTGCCCCCGCTGAGCGCCCTGCGCGCGTTCGAGGCCGCTGCGCGGCTGCGCAGCTTCAAGCGCGCCGGGCAGGAGCTCTCCGTCACCCCGACCGCGATCAGCCATCAGGTGCGCGCGCTGGAAGAGCACATCGGTCTGCGCCTGTTCGAACGCCAGACCCGCCGCGTCGCCCTCACCGCCGCAGCCGAGCGGCTGTTCCCGGTGCTGCGCGACGGTTTCGACGCCTTCGCCGAAGCGGTCGAGGCGTTGCGCGCGCCGCCGCAGCGGCGTGCGCTGACCTTGTCGGCGACGCTGTCGTTCACCGCCAAATGGCTGGTACCGCGCATGGCCTCGTTCCGCCAGGCCTGTCCCGACCTAGACCTGCGTCTGCACGCCTCCGACGACCCGGTCGACCTGCACGCCGGCCTCGCCGACGCGGCGATCCGCTACGGCCGTGGGCCGTTTCCCGGCCTCGAGGCCGAGCCGCTGATCGAAAACCGCTTCGCCCCGGTGTGCAGCCCGCGCCTGTCGCTGCGGCAACCGCGCGATCTGCACGAGAACATGCTGCTGCATTCGGAATGGCGCCACCCCACCGCCGACACGCCAACCTGGCGGCTGTGGCGCGAGCGCGCCGGTCTGGCCGAGCTGGCCGGCCTGGATGTCGACGCCGGCCTGCGCTTCACCGACGAAAGCCACGCCATCCAGGCCGCGATCGCCGGCCACGGGGTGGCGCTGCTGAGCCTGGCGCTGGTCGCCGACGATCTGGCCAGCGGCGCGCTGGTGCAGCCGTTCGGGCCCGCGCTCGACGGCTACCCGCACTGGTTCGTGCGGGCGCCGGGCGTGGAGCCCGCCGGGCTGGCGGCGCTGCGCGACTGGCTGCGCGCGCAGGCCGCAGTCGGTCCGGCCGACGCGATCTGAAGACGATCGATCAACCCGGCGCAGCGATGCGGGCGGCCTGGTAGCGATGTTCCTGGGTCGCGCCGCCGTATCCGTACGCGGCCGCGCGCGCATCGACGACGTGGATGTAGGACACCTCGTGCACCTCGCCGATCAAGGCCGACAGGCGCGCGTAGGCCTGCTCGATGAAGCGCGCCTTCTCGTCCTTGGTGTTGGTCTCGTCGGTGATGCTGATGTCGAGGAAGAACGAATTGCGCCCCAGCTCGTCCAGGCTGCGGCCGCCGACGAACCAGTGCGCGCGCTCGACGAAGCGCACCTCGATCGCGATCAGCTCGCGGCGCTTGCCGAGCACCTCGACGGTGAGGTCGGCGATCGCGGCGCTGGCGCGGCGCGCCAGTTCGGAGTCGGCGGGGCCGGAAATCTGCAGGTTCAGGTGCGGCATGGCGGCGGTCTCGTGGCGGGCCGGCATCACTCGGCCCCGGAATGCAGGTACAGGCTAGGCTTGCGGCGTCCATCGGAATAGCGGGAAGATTGCCGCTCATCCATCGGCTATTCCGATAACGGTGCCGCCATGCGCAGCCTCGACCTGGACCAGCTCCGCGCCTTCGTCGCCGTCGCCGAAGCCGGCAGCATCTCCGCCGGCGCCGGCCGGGTGTTCCGCTCGCAATCGGCGGTCAGCGAGCAGTTGCAGAAGCTCGAAGCCGCTGCCGGCGCGGCCTTGTTGTCGCGCTCGCGCCAAGGCGTGGACCTGACGCCGGCCGGGCGGCGCCTGATCGGCCACGCGCGGCAGATGCTGGCCCTGGGCGAGCTGGCCCTGCACGAAGTCCGCAACGAAGTGCGCCGCACCGATGCACGGCTGGCGATCAGCGATTACTTCCGCAACGACGAGATCGCCGGTCTGCTCGGCCACCTGGGCCGGCGCTGCCCGCAATTGCGCCTGCAGGTCAGCATCGGCCAGAGCGCGACGCTGGCGCAGGGCCATGCCGAAGGTCAGTACGACCTGGCGGTGATCCTGCACGCCGGCGCCGCGCGCACGCGCGTGCCCGGTCTGCCGCTGCGGCGCGAAGCCTTGCACTGGGTCGCCGCGCCCGGCCTGGACCTGCGCGAGGAAGCCGAGCTGCCGCTGGTGTTGCTGCCGCCGGGCTGCGGCCTGCACGGATTGGCGGTGCAACGCCTGCAGCGGCATCGCAGCGCGCATCGCATCGCCCATCTGGCCAGCGGCGTGGCCGGGCTGCAGGCGGCGCTGCGCGCGGGCCTGGGCGTGGGCTGCCTCAACGCGTCGGCGATCGGGCCGGGGCTGGCGATCGCCCGCTCGCCGCGGCTGCCGCCGCTGCCCGATTGCGGTTTCGGCCTGCTGACGCCGCCGGAAGAAGCGCCCGCGGCCTTGCACGAGGCCGCCTTGATCGTGCGCACGTTCTTCGCCTGAAGCGCGCCGGCGAGGCGAGGCGCCGACGCGTTGCCGCGCCGGCCGATCCGGCGCGACCGCGCGCGAACCGCGCTGTCCGCCCGCCGCAGCCCGGACGTGCGGCGGACTTGCGGCCGCGCGATCTGATCCGTGCGGTCTGATCCGCGGGGTCAGAGCAGCATCAGCTCGGAGCGCTCCTTGGTACTGTTGTCGACGAAGAACATCTTCTTGCCCTTGTCGGCACGATCCTCGACCACCTGATACAGGCGCAGCGCCTGACGGATCGCCGCGGTCTTGCTGACGCCCTTGCGGACGCACAGCTCTTCGAGGAACTGCATTTCGCTGCCGGCCAGGTTGAGGGTCATACGGCGCCGGGTTTCTTTCATGGGGTCACCTCAAGTAGTCCAATGGGAATCGCGACCGCCCGGCCTTGCGCCCGCAGATGGCGCAAGGGCGGTGCGACGGACGCGATGGAAGCCGCGCCGGCTGGCCGGCGCGAAAGGCAGGCAGCGAAGACGCCGCCCGCATCCGCGGCCACCGCCGCGAATGCTTGAGGAACCGGCGCGCCGATACGGCGCGGCCACCGGGGACGACGGCGAGATCGGGACCCGACCTGCACGTGCGGCACGGCAAACGTGATTCGACGCCACACCTCGTGCGCTTTGAATGCGCTCGAACAGATGCATTGCGTGGACTGCCTGATCACTTCGTCTGCCCCCTGTAGCGGCCCCGAGCGCCTGGTAACGACCGCTCGGCACCTCCAACTCCTGACACCTGTCCCCATCGGAGAAACCCCGGACGCAAGGACATCGGCAGATTTACTGTGCCGGGGGTTTTCCGGGTCGGAAAAGCGGGGAAACACCCGTAATAGCGTGAAAACACTCCATTTCCAGGCGATATGAGGGCAAATAGCGACGCTTTAGGTCCAAATAAATGTGACTGACATCGCTAAATATCCTGAATCGCGGCCCCATTACCACGCAAAATTTCAGACTTGTCTGAGCCGTTTTTCTTCATTCACAAGGCCTCTGCGGTGCCCTGCGAACACATTCGGCCCCGGATGGCGCGATGCCGCGCCCGGCTCGGCTCAGAGACGTTTGGCCTTCGCGGCCTGGGCCGGTCCGCCGCCACGATCCGCAGCGCGGCGCGCGATACAGCGCAGCGACCGGCCGACACCGCTCCGGCCAGCCGGACAACCGCAATCCGAAACACACGCACAGCCGCCCGGCCGCAAAGCCGGCGGCCAGGACGACATCACTAGAGCTAAGGGCCGAGCGGCCCGCCGAACCGCTACAGCGCGCTGCGCGGCGGCAAGGTCCAGTCGATCGGCGCCTGCCCCTGGCGCGCGAGGTACTCGTTGGCGGCGGAGAAATGGCCGCAGCCGATGAAGCCGCGGTGCGCGGACAAGGGCGAGGGATGCGGCGCCTTGAGCACGCGGTGGCGGCGCGGGTCGATGACCTTGCCCTTGGCCTGGGCGTAGCTGCCCCACAGCAGGAACACCAAGCCCTCGCGCTCGCGGTTGAGCACGTCGACGGCGTGGTCGGTGAAGCCTTCCCAGCCCTTGCCCTGATGCGCGCCGGCGCGGCCTTCCTCGACGGTGAGCACCGCGTTGAGCAGCAGCACGCCGCGGTTCGCCCACGGCAGCAGGCAGCCGTGGTCGGGCCGGGCGATGCCGAGGTCGCGCTGGATTTCCTTGAAGATGTTGTCCAGCGACGGCGGCACCGCCACCCCGGGCTGCACCGAGAAGCACAGGCCGTGGGCCTGGCCGTAGCCGTGATACGGATCCTGGCCGAGGATCACCACCTTCACCTGGTCGAACGGCGTGGCGTCGAAGGCGGAGAAGATCTGCGGGCCGGGCGGGAAGATCCGCGCCCCGGCGGCCTTGCGCTCGCGCAGGAAGCGCGACAGCGCCTGCATGTCCTCGCGTCCGAACCAGTCGCCGATGCGCGACTTCCAGGACGGATCGAGCTTGATGTCGCGGTCGCCGTCGCTCATGCCGTGGCCGCCGCGGTTTCGCCGATGCGCGACAGGCGCAACTGGAACAGGGTCTTGGTCACCAGCAGCCGCTCCTCGATCGGCTTGAGCACCAGGTCGTTGGCGCCGGCGCGCAGCAGTTCGCTCTGGTTGTCGCGATTGGCGTCGCCGGTCATCACGAGCACCGGCAGACGGCGCTTGCCGTAAGCGAAGTCGTTGCGGAGTCTGGCGAGCAGGTCTTTGCCGGCCAGTTCGCCCTTCAGATACACATCGGTCAGCACCAGGTCGGCGCCGGCGTCGCCGCCGTCGCGGCCGCTGGCGCGGTGCGCTTCCAGGTGTTCCAGCGCTTCTTCCACGCCGATGAAGTGCAGCACCTGCAGCGCGTGGCGTTCGAGCATGCGCTTGGTCGCCACCGCCACCACCCGGCTGTCTTCGACGTAGAGCACGCGCGCGCCGGGAATCGGCTGCGGCTGCACGTAGCCGCGGATGAATTCGGCCAGCGCCGTTTGGCCCAGCGATTTGTCGAAGTAGTCGGTGACGTCTTCGGTGAAGCGGCGCGCTTCCAGGTGCGCCTGGGCGTCGCCGGAGACCACGATCACCGGCACGTAGGCCTGGCCCGCGGCCTCGCGCACCGCGCGCGCCAGGGCGATGCCGTCGCCGTCGGGCAGCACCAGCGAGGTGGTGACCAGATCGACTTCGCCGTGATCGAGCGCGAGCTTGGCCTCGATGATGTTGCCGCACTGGACGATGCGCGCGTTCGGCAGCTCGCGCGCGAGCACGTCGGCGATGAGCTTGCGGACCAGCCTGGAGCCGTCCACCACCATCACCCGCGGCGCGGTGTTGTCGAAATGTCGCAGGGTCTGGCTTTGCATTCGGGGCCTTGGCGTCTGCGCACGCACCGGCGGCAGCCGGGACGGCGGCGGCGGTACGCGACGCGGGTCGTGCGGGGGAACCCCGATTCTAGGCGCAAGCGGGGGCGGATTCCGAGTCTTGCGCGGCACGATTGCGGATTGACGGCGGTTTTCGATGCCGCGATGGCTCCCTGTAGGAGCGGCGCAAGCCGCGACCAACCGAAGAGGTCGAACAGCCTGTACTTGCCGGAGCCGAGACCCAGCCCCGGAAGAAACCCCGAGCATCGGGATCGAGGCTTCAGAGGGGCGCTTTCGTACGTCGCTTCGGTTGGTCGCGGCTCGCGCCGCTCCTACAGGGAGCCTGCGAGGCTCGATTCAGCCTTGGCCGCCGCGGGTCTGGCGCAGGTAGTGGCCGGTGACCAGGCCGGCGCCGAGCCAGCCCAGCGCGGCCGCGCCGGCCAGGATGCCCAGCGCGTGCAGCAGATCGAAGCCCTGCAGGGCGAAGCGGCTGCCGTAGCTTTGCGCCAGCGCGCTCAGCGATTCGCGCAGGCTGTGGTCGGCCGCGGTCAGCAGCGCCAGCGCGACCGCGCCGGCGGCCAGGCCGTAGCTGGCGCCCAGGTACAGGAACGGCCGGCGGATGAAGCCGTCGGTGGCGCCGAGCTGTTGCAGCACGGCGATTTCGTCGCGCCGCGACTGGATGTCCAGGCGCACGGTGTTGCCGACCACCAGCAGCGCGCCCAGGCCGAGCATCGCCGCCAGCACCCAGGCCAGGCGGGTGCCGAAGCGCAGCCAGCCGTCCAGGCGCTGGCGCCAGCCGGCGTCGTGCTGGACCACGTCGGCCTCGCCCAGTTGTTCCAGCGATTGCGCCAGCGCCAGTTCGTCGCTCTTGGGCGTCACCACCAGCAGGCTCGGCAGCGGATTGGATTCCACCGCGGCCAGCGCCTCGGCCAGCCCGCTCTTTTCGCGCAATTCGGCCAGGCCTTGCTCGGGCGTGCGCAGTTCCACCCCGCCCACGTCCGGCCGCGCGCGCAGCTCTTCGGCCAGGGCGCGGGCGCGCTCGACCTTGATCTGCGGCTTGAGGAACACGCTGATCTGGCGCGAGCGCTGCACGTCGCCGGCGAAACGCTCGATGTTGTTCAGCGCCGCCCACAGCCCCAGCGGCAGCGCCAGCGCCACCGCCATCACGCCGATGGTCAGCAGCGCCGCCCACGGCTTGCGCAGCAGGCGGCCGACGCTGGCGACCAGGCTGTAGAGGTGGTGATCGAGCCACATGCCCAGGCGCGATTGCGAGGACGCCTCGACCGCGGGCTCGGCGCGTTCGGCGCGCAGCTCGGACGGGCGCACGCCGGATTGGGACGGATCGGTGGGAAGGACGTCGTCGTCGCGAAGGTCGTGCGCGCTCATTCGGCCAGATCCTCCGGAGCGATGTCGTCGACCAGGCGGCCGTGGTTGAGCACCAGCACGCGCTTCTTCATGCGCTTGACCAGGGCCAGGTCGTGGCTGGCCACCAGCACGCTGGTGCCGCGCTCGGGCAATGATTGGAACAGGGCCATGATTTCGGCGGACAGGGTCGGGTCGAGGTTGCCGGTGGGTTCGTCCGCCACCAGCAGGCGCGGCTCGCCGATGATCGCGCGGGCGATGCCTACGCGCTGTTGTTCGCCGGCTGACAATTCGCCCGGCAATGCGCTGGCGCGCGCGCCCAGGCCGACCTTCTCCAGCGCCGCGCGCACGCGCCGGCCGATGTCGTTGCGGCGCAGGCCGCGCAACAGCAGCGGCAAGGCGACGTTGTCGGCGACGCTGCGGTCGGCGAGCAGGCGATGGTCCTGGAACACCACGCCGACCTCGCGCCGGTGCAGGGCGATGCGGCGGCCGCCGACCTTGAGCAGGTTCTTCTCGCCGAACACCACCGCGCCGCGGCTGGGACGTTCGCTGAGATGGATGAGTTTGAGCAGGGTGCTCTTGCCGGCGCCGGAATGGCCGGTGACGAACAGCATCTCGCCTTGGGCCACCTCGAAGCTGACTTCGCTGAGGGCCTCGTGGCCGCTGCTGTAGCGTTTGCTGACGTTGTCGAAGCGCAGGACGGTCATGGCGGAAGTATCGCAGAGCGAATCGCCGGAAAACATCACGTTTCGGCGCGCGGGTTTGGCCTATGTTCGCGCTGCGGCCCGCGCCGCACCTTTCAAGACCGGCCGTCCGCACGCGCGGACCTCGCAGGCCGGCGCATGCGCGGCCGCCGGCGTCACGCGCCGGCTCGGCTTTTCCAGTCCGACATCCGCAGCGAACGTCCCGACCCATTCCGGGCGGGATGCCCTTCGACGCTTCCAAGGAGTCGGATCATGCACACGCTCAAGCTCTCGCTCGTCTGCGCCGCCCTCGCCGCCAGCGGGCTCTACACCGATGCCGCTCGCGCCGAGTCGTACGACGCGCCGATCAACATCGCCACCCTGGCCTGCCCGGCCGGTTCCACCGGCTTCAACAACGCGCGCTTCGTGATTTTCCCGTTCTTCGGCGGCACCCCGGCAAACTGGCGCCTGACCATCTGGTGCAACGCCGGCGGAAGCGGCCGCCGCGGCCACTTCGAACCCGGCAGCGGCGGCGTGGGCAGCACCTGGCCGTACGCGGGCGGCGCCTTCGGGGTCGGTTGGCCGGCGTCGCCGGGTTACGGCAACCAGTACCAGCTGCTGGACATCGACGGCGACGGCGACCTGGACGTGTTCCAGTTGTCGGAGACCGCGGCCAACACCTGGTCGGTGTTCTATAGCCGCACGCAGTAAGGCCGGCCTGCGCTGGCGGGGCCCACGGCCCGATGTTTCCGATCCGCGCTCGGCCCGGCGCGCGGCGGGGGCATCGGGCCTGGACGCCCTTGGGCTCGATTCGAGCCCACAGGACCGTCATTTCCGCGAAGGCGGGCTTCGCTTTTCTTCGGCGGAGCCGAATATCCAGAGACTTCGCAGCGGTGTCGCGATGCCGCCCTGGATCCCCGCCTTCGCAGGGATGACGGGGTGGGGATCGACACGATGGGGACGGATCGAAAAGATCGAAGTTTCGCGGCCGGGCCTTCGGGCCCGCGGCCGTTCGCTTCGGCCCGGATCTCGCAGCGAAGCGGCTCGCGCCGCTTCGCCGCGATGTTCTCAGTGCTGGGTACGCGGCGGACGCGCGACCAGCGACTTGAGCTTGCGGCCGATGCGGCTCAGCAGCGACGAGGGCTGGCCCGGCTGCTGCGGTTGCGCGGCGGCGGCCGGCTTGGCCGGCACCGCCTTGGGCACCACCGGCGCCGAAGCGGCCGGCTGACCGGTCTGCGCAGCCTGGTTCGGCGCGGCGCCCTCGGCGCCACCGTCGATGCGGCGGCCGCCGCGACGGCGACGGCGCTTGCGCGGCGCGCGCTCGCCCTCGGCCGCCGGGCTCGTGCCGGTGTGCGGCGCCTGCGGAGCGGCGTCCTGCGCCGTCGCGGCCACGGCGCCTTCGGCGCGCGGCTTGCGCGGCGGACGCGGCGCGCCGGCTTCGGCGCCGGCCACGGCCGGTGCGCCTTCTTCGCTGCGCGGACGGCGCGGCGCGCCGTCGCGACGGCCTTCGCTGCGGCCGCCTTCGCGACCGCCGCTGCGCCCGCCGGGGCCGCCGCGGCCACGGCCGCTGCCGCCACCGCCACGACGCTGTTCGTCGGCGGCGCGCTGCTCGCGCGCTTCCTTGAAGATCGCGCCGATGCTCTCGCTTTCCTCGTCGCCCTCTTCCAGCGGCGGCGCCTCGCGCTGCGGACGCGGCAGCGCCACCAGCAGCTCGGCGTCGACCGGCGAGGTCGGCAGCTTCTGTTCGATGTAGGCCTCGATGTCCGGCAGGCTCATCGCATAGCGCTCGCAGGCGAAGCTGATCGCGTCGCCCTCGGCGCCCAGGCGCGCGGTGCGGCCGATGCGGTGGACGTAGTCTTCCGCATCGAACGGCAGGTCGTAGTTGTAGACGTGGCTGACGCCGTCGATGTGCAGGCCGCGCGCGGCCACGTCGGTGGCGACCAGGATCTCGAGCTGGCCCTTCTGGAACTTGTTGAGCAGCGACTCGCGCTTCTTCTGCGGCACGTCGCCCGACAGCACGCCGACCCGGTAGCCGCCGCGCTCCAGCGCGCGCGCGACGCGCTCGACGAAGGCCTTGGTGTTGACGAACACCATCGTGCGCGCGCCTTCGCTGCGCGACAGCAGGCCCAGCAGCAGCGGGATCTTCTCGTCGTCGGCCGGGAAATAGACCTTCTGCCGGACCTTGGCCGCGGTGATGAACTCGGTCTCGACCACGACCTTCTCGGGCTCGTTCATGTGCTCGTAGGCGAGCTCGAGCACGCGGTGGCTCAGCGTCGCAGAGAACAGCAAGGTCTGGCGCTCGGTGCGGATCGGCATGCGCCGCAGCAGGAAGCGGATGTCCTTGATGAAGCCCAGGTCGAACATGCGGTCGGCTTCGTCGAGCACGCACACTTCACAGGCGTGCAGCGAGACCACCTTGTGCTGCTTGACGTAGTCGATCAGCCGGCCCGGGGTGGCGATGATGACGTCGGCGCCCTTCTGCAGCAGCTCGCGCTGCTTGTCGTAGTCGACGCCGCCGTAGACCAGGGCGAACTTCAGGCCCAGGTCGGAGCCGAACTTGACCGCGTCCTTGTGGATCTGGATCGCCAACTCGCGGGTCGGCGCCAGGATCAGCGCGCGCGGGTCTTCGGGCTTGCGCTCGGCCAGGGCCGGGCGGGTCAGCAGGCGGTTGATGACCGCAACCAGGAAGGCCAGGGTCTTGCCGGTGCCGGTCTGGGCTTGGCCGGCGACGTCGCGGCCGGTCAGGGCGATCGGCAGGGTCAGCGCCTGGATCGGGGTGCAGCGGGAGAACCCGGCCGCTTCCAGACCCGCGAGCAAGCTCGGATGCAGGTCGAAGGAGGAGAACGTTATATCGGTTAAAGGCTTGTCGCTCATGCGTTTCCGGAATCCGCGCCGGTTCGGCGCCGTAGGGTGTCGCTTGCGTGGGTGGCGTCGGCGAAGCAGACTGCCGGGGCCGAGCCGGCACCCGTTTTATGTAGCGGGAAGACCGGTTCGAGGAGGCCGTGGCGCGACGCGATACGCTGTGTCCCAGCCCTTGAAGGGGCCTTGAAGGCGCCACGAAACGCCCCAGTTTAGCGTAAGCCCCCGCCCGGCATGGCCCGCCCGGGCGTTCCGTTCCAAATTAGTCTAAACCGTATGGTTTGGCACCCGCAGGAGACCCCCGTGAGCGAAAAAGTTCTGCATGCTGGCGCTACCGATTTCGACGCCACCGTGCTGCAGTCGTCCGAACCCGTCCTGGTCGATTTCTGGGCGCCGTGGTGCGGCCCGTGCAAGGCCATCGGCCCGATCGTCGAGCAGTTGGCCGAGCAATACGACGGCCGCGCCAAGGTGGTCAAGGTCGACGTGCAGGAACATCCCGCGCTCGGCGTGCGTTTCAACATCCGCAGCATTCCGATGCTGATGATGTTCAAGGACGGCCAGATCCACTCCACCCAGTTGGGCGCGCCGCCGAACATCAAGACCCTGCTGACCCAGATGATCGACAAGGCCATCTGAGCCCGGCGCCGCAACCGGGCCGGCGCGACCGCGGCGGCCCGGGCGGCTCCAGCAAGCAAGCTCCAGCCGGATCGACGCGATCCGCGCCGCGCGGCGCGGCCCACAGCGAGATCCACAGCGACACGACGTTCGCGCCCGCCACGGGCGCGGGCGGTCCTGAGCCCGGACCGGCCGACGCCGGCCCGGCCAGGTGAACGGCAGGAAGGGAGAATCTTGCCGCAGCCCCGCAGCAGTGCTAGTTTCGCAGTACCCGGCGTCGGACTCCGCGTCCCCGCGCCGCACCCCGTCTAGCAACTCATCACATCAACCCACGTCCCTGACGTCCCGCTCGCCCGATGCGAGCGCTCGCCGCTTAGCGAGGAACCTCCGCTTGTCCGATAAGACCCCCGACGCTGGCGACACCGCCGAGAAGCGCGTGCGCAAGCCGCGCGCCAGCAAAGCCGCCGAGGCCGCTCCGGCCATCGTCGCCGATGCCAGCCCCCTGATTCCCGCGCCGATGCCCGCCAGCGAACCCGCTGCGGCAGCCGCGCCCGCGCCGCGCCCGTCCAAGGCCGCCGCGTCCGCCCCGGCCGCCAGCGCCGGCGAGTCCGCTCCGGCCGCCTCCGGCGCCGCCGAGACCGCCGCGCCGCAGAACAACGGCCCCTCCAACAACGGCCACGCCAACGACGGCGGCGGCCAGTCCAACAACGCGCAGCAGCAAGGCCAGCAGAACCAGGCCGGCCAGCAGCGCGACGGCGGTTACGACAACAACCGCGGCGGCAACAACCGCCGCGACCGCTTCCGCAACCGCCGCGAGCGCGACCGCAACAACCGCCAGCAGCAGCGCGGCGGCAGCGGCGGCGAGGATTTCGGCGACAACGGCGAAAACTTCGTTCCGCGTCCGCACCCGCAGGTGCCCGAGGGCTTCCCGCAGTACTCGCTGGGCGACCTCAAGCGCATGCCGGCGCCGAAGCTGCTGGACCTGGCCGATCAGCTGAGCATCCAGGAAGGCGTCGCCCGCGCGCGCAAGCAGGACGTGATCTTCGCCCTGCTGAAAGTCCTGACCCGCCACGGCGAAGGCGTCGCCGCCGACGGCGTGCTGGAAATCCTGCCCGACGGCTTCGGCTTCCTGCGCGCGGCCGAGGCCAGCTACCTGGCCGGCCCGGACGACACCTACATCTCACCCAGCCAGATCCGCCGTTTCAACCTGCGCACCGGCGACCACCTCTCCGGCCGCATCCGCTTCCCCAAGGACGGCGAACGCTACTTCGCCCTGTCGGTGGTCGCCGGCATCAACGGCGAGCCGCTGGAAGCGTCGAAGAACAAGGTCCTGTTCGAGAACCTGACCCCGCTGTTCCCGCGCAAGCGCTTCCGTCTGGAGCGCGGCGACGGGTCCACCGAGGACATCACCGGCCGCATCCTCGACCTGATGGCGCCGCAGGGCAAAGGCCAGCGCGCGCTGATCGTCTCGCCGCCCAAGGCCGGCAAGACGATGATGATGCAGCAGGTCGCCACGGCGATCACGCACAACCATCCCGACGTGCACCTGATCGTGCTGCTGGTCGACGAGCGTCCGGAAGAAGTGACCGAAATGCAGCGCACCGTGCGCGGCGAAGTGGTCTCCTCGACCTTCGACGAACCGGCCGCGCGCCACGTGCAGGTCGCCGAGATGGTGATCGAGCGCGCCAAGCGCCTGGTCGAACACAAGAAGGACGTGGTGATCCTGCTCGACTCGATCACCCGCCTGGCCCGCGCCTACAACAACGTCGTGCCGAGCTCGGGCAAGGTGCTGTCGGGCGGCGTCGACGCCAACGCCCTGCACCGTCCCAAGCGCTTCTTCGGCGCCGCGCGCAACGTCGAAGAAGGCGGCTCGCTGACGATCATCGCCACCGCCTTGATCGACACCGGCAGCAAGATGGACGAGGTGATCTACGAAGAGTTCAAGGGCACCGGCAACTCGGAAGTCCACTTGAACCGCCGCATCGCCGAGAAGCGCGTCTACCCGGCGATCGACATCAACCGTTCGGGCACGCGTCGCGAAGACCTGTTGATCGAGCCGGAGCTGCTGCAGAAGATCTGGATCCTGCGCAAGCTGCTGCACGGCATGGACGAGATCGGCGCGATGGAGTTCCTGCTGGACAAGATGAAGACGACCAAGTCGAACGACGAGTTCTTCAGTTCGATGAAGCGCTAAGCGCGGAATCGGCAGTCATCGAAGGGCCTGGGGGCGACCTCAGGCCCTTGTCGTTTCTGCGATCGGCGATGGCGAGGGCTGCATAAGGCGCTGCGACGTCGCGCGCTGGAGACGTCAGGCGACATCCGTTCGTAGGTGCGAGTTCGATGACGTGGGCATGCGACGGGCATACTCGTCGCCATCGCATCGACTTGCAGGTGACGCGTGGATCCCGTTCTCTACACCGGCGGCTGCCTGTGCGGCCGCATCCGGTTCGAAGCTACCGGCCCAGCCGGCAATCCGCACTATTGCTCCTGCGGCCAGTGCCGCAAGCACACCGGATCCTTGGCCGCGCCGTGGATCGAGTTCCCCAGCGAACGCGTCCGCTGGACCGGGCCGCAAGGCCGCCCCGCCGTCTATCGCTCCTCGCCGCACTCCAGCCGCGCGTTCTGCCCGCACTGCGGCAGCGCGCTGGGCGCGATCGACGACGCGCCGACGATCGCGCTGCTGCTCGGCAGCCTCGACCGGCACGATGCACCGGAGCTGGAGCCGGTCTCGCATTCGTTCGAGGATGGCAAACCGGCCTGGGCCTAGCGCCAATACAGCGACACGGCGACACGGCGACACGGTAAGAGCGTGCGCTGCGCATGCTCGAAGCCGTCATCCTCGCGAAGGCGGGGATCCAGAGACTTCAGAGTCATCTCGCGGTGAAGCCCTGGATGCCTGCGTTCGCGGGCATGACGATAGGTGGGTTCCGCCGCGCTTCTTCCGCGGCGTTTCTTTCGAGTTCGCGGCACCACTCTCACCCC
>NZ_FNOG01000007.1:0-40908 GCF_900106525.1 Lysobacter enzymogenes | reverse complement strand
CGGGCATGACGATAGGTGGGTTCCGCCGCGCTTCTTCCGCGGCGTTTCTTTCGAGTTCGCGGCACCACTCTCACCCCGCCATCCCCGAGAAAGCGGAAATCCAGAGACTTCAGAGTCATGCCGCGATGACGCCCTGGATCCCCGCCTGCGCGGGGATGACGTTCTGGCAGGGCGTGACGTTCTGGCAGAGGAACACGGCTTGAGAGCGCAAGCGGCGTTGCGCAGGTAACGCTGCCCGACCGATGCGCTATGCGCGATGGACGCCGCGTGCCGACTGAACTAGCGACGCGGCGAAAACGCACGAGCCCGCCGGCCCGATGCTTTTCGATCGGACCCGGCCGCAGGCATCGCGGCCGGAGCGAAAAGCATCGGGCCGGCGGGCCCGTTCGATGCGCAGCCGGCGCCTTGTGATCGGCGCCGTGGATCCGATCCTGCAACTCGGCGAGCGAACTCGACGAACGAACTCGCTCTGCGATCGCCATCGCGCGATGGGCACGCGCCCGCGTCGGCGACCGCACCCGCACCCGCTCCGAAGCCGAAGCCGAAGCCGAAGCCCGACAGGCTCCGGCATCGGCCATCCGCACTCAGAACCCGCGACCGCCCTGGTTCTGGTTTTGCTGCGGATCCTGCCCGCCGCCGCCGTTGGCGGCGTGGTGTGCGGCGAGCTTGCTGCTGGTTTCGATGCTCTGCTGCGTGCCCTTTTCCACGTCCAGCGCGACCATGCGCCGGTCCGGCGAGTTCGGGTCGCCCTGCACCGCGAACAGACGGCTGCCGTCCTTGCTCGCGATCAGGTGGTCGACCTGGCTCAGGCCGCCTTCGCGCACCGCCGGCACCAGCGCCGCGGCGAGGTTCTTCTGCTGCTGCTCGCCGAGCTTGTTCGGCAGGTCCACGCCCTTGAGCTTGTCGAGCAGGTCGCGGTACTGGCCGTTGAGCGCGTTGCCGCCGCTGGTGAGGATGCCGGCCACGCGCAGGCCCTCCTCGAGCGCGCCGCCGAGCTTGTTGCCGTTGCGGTTGGCCGCTTCCTGCTGCGCGGCCGGCAACAGGTAGGTGCCGCGCTCGCGCTCGCCGTCGCGGTCCTTGACGTAGCGCTTGACGTCCTTGAGCTCCAGGTCGAGGAACTCCTTGGACGAACTCTTGGCCGCCTGCGCCAGCAGCATCGCCTGTTGCTCGGTGAGCAGGCCGCCGCGGCCGCTGGCGAGCGCGTCCACCAGCGATTCGGGCTGCACCTTCTGCTTGAGGAAGCTCAGGAAACGCTCGCGCGTCTCCGGATTCTCGCCCATGCCTTCCATGATGCGGGTGGCGGTGGCCAGCGCGTTGCGGCCGTCGGTGGGCATGCCGGCGATCTGCCGCATCACCCCGGTGATGGCCTGCTTGGGCTCCATGCCTTCGGCGAACGGGAAGCGCTCGCGGAATTCGTCCCACTGCGGCTTGAGGATGGCTTCGCGGATGTGCTTGATCAGCTGGTAGGCGCCGGCCGCGAACGCGACCACGGCGATACCGACCGGGGCGACGCCGATCAGGCCGGCGACCAGGCCGGAGTTGCCCGCGCCCATCAGCAAGGCGGTGCTGCCGATGTTGCCGGCGAGCTTGAAGCCGCCGCTGAGCAGGTCGAACGCGGAGTTCACGCGGTCGTCGGCGGTCAGCGCCTTGCCGGTGACCGGGTCGCGGCCGTTGAACACGCGGCCGGCGTGCTGGCTGAGCTCGCGCGCGTCGGTGGTGATGCCCTTGACCGCGGTGTAGCGCTCCAGCAGCTTGGCCGCCTCGCGCTCGTGGCCGCTGCGGGTGGCGAACTCCAGCACCGCGCTCAGCGCGACCGCGTCGAGCGGCTTGCCGGCCTGTTGCGCGGTGGTGCCGGCCTTGATCGCCGCATCCAGCGCTTCCAGGGTTTCCAGGACGTCGGACTTGCCGGCGGCGCCGGCCAGGCCCTTGAGCTTCCTGAGCGGGGCGTCCTCGCTGCCGGGCGCGTGCGGGTTGTGCTGGGCCGCCCATTCCTTGGCGAAGGCGGCCAGTTCTTCCTGGGCCGCGGCCGGCACTTGCAACGAGTAGCCCTGGAACGGCGGGCTCGGGCGGCCGTCGGCGCGGCTTTCGCCGGGCTGCAGCTTCCATTCGAACTCGACGCCGGCGAACGCGCCGGTGGGCACGGTCGCGGCGGCGACGGTGGCGTCGAGGGTGTCCTCGTCCACCACCATGCCGTTGCGTTGCAGGGCGTCGGCGACGAAGGCGCGCATGACCGTCTCGCGCCCCCACTGGCCGTCGGCGGGCAGCAGGGCGGTGTAGGCGGTCGGCAGGCCTGGCGGGATGCCCTGGCCGGCGTAGCGGCGCAAGGCGGCGGCGGGATCCCCGGCCGGGGCGACGCCGGCGGGGGGAAGTGAATCGACTGCGGCATTCATAGGCACTGGCTCCATGTCGGTGCTATTTGCTTCACGAGTCGCCGAGCCCGACTAGGGATGAGGAGCTCCGGGATGGCGGGCGAACCCGCATCATGCCCGCGAAGCTGAACGACGGCAATTCGTCAGCGTACGGGAAGCAGCGGATTTGGCCGAAAGAATGCCCGTTCAGCGTTACCGCTCGTCGGTTTCGCCGCCGGGCGCTCGCCCGGCGGCGGACGGCGGGCGCCGCGCTAGGGCGCGCCCGACCGCTGCGCCGTCATCCACCGATCCGCGGCGCCGGCGACGACAGCCGCGGCACCACGCCCGTCGCCGCGGCCTTGGCCGCCGCCGTATCGGCCTTCAGCAACGGCGGCTGGTCGAAGGCCGGATCGCAAGCGCTCAGACACAGCGCGGCGAACAGAATCATCAGCGTCTTCATGGCGAATCTCCTTGAGTGGGTCGGCCGTTTCCGGCCCCGGCGTCCTGCGCGGAACAGGCACTTTTCGTGCGGCTGCCGCCCGTAATTTTCGCTAAGTGCGTTCGCATAGATCGCGACTGAAAAAGCGCGTTTTCGATACCACGACCGCATACGAAAAGCGCCTCCACACGGGAGGCGCCGAGTCGTGCGATGCGAAGGCCGAACCGCCGTCGGCGGCAGGCGCGAAGAGCCCGCGACGGGCTAAGGATTGAGCAGATAGTTCACGACGGGACTGATGTCGAACGCGACCTGGAACAGGCTGTCCGCCGAGGGCGCGCTGCACGCCGTGTTGAGGCAGGCGGTGACTCGGTACAGATAGGCGCCAGGCGGAGTATCGACCGCGGTCCACCGAGTGGCCGGCCCCAGATAGACCGTGTTCCACACGCCGTCCGCGCCGACCCGATCGAGCTGGTACGTGTCCGCACCCAGCGATGCGCCCCAAGTCACCACATGCGTCGGCGCGACGACCGTGGGCGCGACCGGCGCCGCCGGAACCGCAGGCGGGCTGGAGACGACGATGGACACGATCTGCGACCAGGGCGTGGCGTCGTTCATGATCCGGCTCACGCGATAGTCGTACGTGGCCACGGCGGCCGCGCGCTGGGTCCAACTGGTCGCTTCGCCCTTGTAGAGCTCCCGCCAACCGCCGCCGTTGATGCGTTGCTCCAGCACGTAGCGTGCCTGCGCCGCAGCAGGCAACGACCATCGCACGATGTGATCGGCGCCGTTGCGCAACGGCGGGTAGATCGTCGGCGGCGGTTGTGGCGGCGGAGGCGGTGGTGGCGGCGGATTGGTGTCCTTCTCGCACATCACCGTGATCTGGGCGAGATAGCCCGGGAACAACGGACTGGACCGGTAGGTGTAGGTCACGTCCTGGCAGTTGTAATAGCCGGCCTTGGCCGCTTCGAACTTCGCGTCGTTTCTGGCGTTCTCCACTGCTTGCGGATAGGTGGGGCCTTCGCCATAGCCGTAGAAATCCAGCTTGACGATGGCCGCGAAGGCGCGCTGCGACGGCGCACACGCCAGGCACAGGCCGAGCGCGGCGATCGCGATGGGGGAACAGGTCTGCATGTGTCCGCTCTCCTCGACGGCATACGGTGCGATCGCGCGCCGCCTCAGTTCAGCACCGCCGTCACCGTGATCACGGGGAAGTTCTGGTCGCAGCCCTCGACATGGATGCGCACCGGCTTGCCGGCGGTATGCGCCGCCAGCAGCATCGCGTACATCTCCTTGAAGAACGGGTCGCTGGGACGCAGCAGCAGATGGTCGGAACGGCCGCAGCCATCGGGATTGACCATGTACTCGTGCTGGATCAGCACGCCGTTGTGGGCGGGCCAGACTTGAACGTTGTGCAGCCTGCCGGACTGGGTAACGCCGCCGGCGTGGGCCGCGAAAGCGGACAAGCCGAGCGCGATGCTTGCGATGAGACGCTGCATGGAAGAACTCCTCGATGAGTGATAGGGCCGTATGCGGCCAGGTCCTTGGGTTGCCCGTACATCGACCGCGCGCGCCGCCCGGGCTTGCGGCGCGCGGAAATGTTCATGGACGTGCGGATCGTCGCGGCGCGCGTGGCGCCCGGGGAACGACCGACTGCGGGAGCCAGCGGGGACGCGATGGCAACCCGCCAGCGCCGTCGCAGTCGCCGGCCCAGACGGATCGTCCTCGCAGCGCAGAGCCTGCGGCCTGCGGCCACCTGCGTTCTTATCGACGCCTTCGACAACACAGCCCCGGCGAGCCATCGCAAGGCGTCACCAGCGCCTGCGCGGAAGCGACGCCGAGTCCGCGGATCGGACGGACGCGAAGCTCAGCCGTCGCCGAGCTTGCTCAATAGATACCGCCCGCCGCCGAGCGGTTGCGGGCCGCTGTCGGCGAAAGCGTCCACACCGCTGTCGGCCGTCTCGCGCGCCCACGGCGCGCGCTGGCGCGGGCCGGGCACGTAGACCCGCCACGTGCCGGGTTTCGGCCGCCGGACGTCGAACAGGAAGTCCACGGGCACGCGCAGCTGCCAGCTGTCGGCACCGACTTCGTCGCCGCGGGTCGGCGGCGCGAACCGCCAGCGCTTGACCGCGGCCAGGCTGGTATCGGCGAACTGCTGGCGAAAGCGCGCCATCTGCTGTTCGCTGCCGAGCGCGAACAGGTTGACCTGCTCGGCGAAGGACTCGACGACGCGGCCATCGCGGCCGACCCGCACCACCAGATACACCGTCGCCGGCATGCGCGCGCCGAGCGCATCCTTGGGGAAGCGCGGCGGCGGCGCCGACAGCATGCGCGGCATCGCGTCGACCGGGGTGTCGCCGAAGCGGGCGCTGACGATGCGCAGGACGAACGAAGCCGGCTGCGGCTGGGCCACGGCCGGCTCGGCAGACTCCGGCGCCGGACGCAGCACCACGCGCAGGGTCATCGGCGTCTGCGCGGTCTGCGCCGGCACGTCGGCGGGCAACGGATCGAAACGCCAGCGCGGCACCGACTCGCGCACCAGTTGCACCACCGGCGCCGGCAGCTCGCTTTCGCGATCGAGCTGCAGCCCCTCGACCCGTCCGTCTGCGGCGATGCGCACCTGACCGACGACGACCATGCTCATCTCGACCTGCTTGCGCACGGCCGCCACGCCCTGCGCCGCGACCGTCGCCGGCAGCGCCAGCACGGCCAGCAACAGCGTTCCTGCGATCCGACTCATTCCTTTCATTGCAGCGATGCTCCATGACGGCGCCGACGGACCGGCGGGACGAAAAACCGCAATACGACGCGAGGATGCTACACGGCAGGCCCGACCACGGCCGGCGGGCGCGGCCGCCGCGCAAGCAGGCGGCGGCGATTGAAAACCGGCTGCCAGATGACCATAGCTAAATCGTCTCGGTCATCCGGCGCTGGCCCAACGCGTTGCCAGCGATTCATCGTCTCATCCGAGAACCCCCAACCGGCGCCGGCGCGCGCCATAATCCCAGCCGGAGGTGCCCATGCACGGTGGCGGTCTAGAGCTTGCGTTGTTGTTCCTGCTGGCCGCGGTGATCGCGGTGCCGGTGTTCCGCAAGTTCGGGCTGGGCGCAGTGCTGGGCTATCTGGCTGCGGGCGTGGTGCTGGGGCCGTACGGGGTCAAGGTGATCGCCGATGCCGAGCCGGTGCTGGCCGCGTCGGAAATCGGCGTGGTGATGATGCTGTTCGTGATCGGCCTGGAGCTGTCGCCCGCGCGCCTGCGGGTGATGCGCAAGCCGGTGTTCGGCGCCGGCGGCCTGCAGGTGATCCTCAGCGGCATCGCCCTGGGCGCGCTGGCGATGTTCGGCGGCGGCCTGGGCTGGAAGGCCGCGACCGTGGTCGGCCTCGGCCTGGCCCTGTCCTCGACCGCGGTGTGCCTGCAGCTGTTGTCCGAGCGCAAGGGCCTGTCCGCCGACTACGGCAAGCTGGCGTTCGCGATTCTGCTGTTCCAGGACCTGGCCGCGATCCCACTGCTGGCGGCGATCCCGCTGCTGGGCAAGGCCGCGGGCGTGGACGGCCTGAACTGGATCTCGGTGGCCAAGGCGGTCGGCGCGATCGCCGCGGTGGTGTTCGGCGGCCGGGTGATGCTGCGCCAGGTGTTCCGGGTGGTGGCGCGCACGCAGATGCCCGAGGTGTTCACCGGCGCGGCGCTGCTGACCGTGCTCGGCTCGGCCTGGATCCTGCAGACCGCGGGTCTGTCGGCCGGCCTGGGCGCGTTCCTGGCCGGCGTGCTGCTGGCCGATTCGGAATTCCGCCACGAGCTGGAATCGCAGATCGAGCCGTTCAAGGGTCTGCTGCTGGGCCTGTTCTTCATGGCCGTGGGCATGAGCATCGACCTGCAGCGGGTGATGAACGAGCCGCTGACCATCGGCGCGATCGTGCTGACCCTGCTGACGGTGAAGTTCGCATTGCTGTTCGCGGTCGGCATCAGCGCCGGCGGGCTGGACAAGCGCGGCGCGTTCCAGCTGTCCACGGTGATGGCGCTGGGCGGCGAGTTCGCCTTCGTGGTGTTCAACGAAGCGTTCAAGGCGAAGTTGCTCGACGACCCGACCCGCGACCGTCTGATCGCCGCGGTCGGCGTGTCGATGGCGCTGACGCCGCTGCTGATGATCGCCGCGCAGCGCCTGCTCGATTCGGCGCCGGCGGCCAAGCCCAAGCGGCCGTACGACGAAATCACCGACGACCACCATCCGCAGGTGCTGCTGGCCGGCATGGGCCGGTTCGGCCAGATCGTCGCGCGCCTGCTGGTCGCGCACCGCACCCCGTTCATCGCGATCGAGAACAGCGCCGAGCAGGTCGACTTCATGCGCCGCTTCGGCAACATGGTCTATTACGGCGACCCGGCCCGGCCGGAGCTGCTGCGCTCGGCCGGCGCGGCGCAGGTGAAGGTGTTCGTGATCGCCATCGACGACCGCGACGCCTGCATCCGCACGGTGCGCACGGTGCGCCGGCTGTACCCGAAGGCCAAGGTGTTCGCCCGCGCGCGCGACCGCCGCCATTCCTGGGAATTGATGGACCTGGGCGCCGAACCGATGCGCGAGACCTTCCACTCCAGCCTCAAGCTCGGCGAGGACGTGCTGGTCGAACTGGGCGTGCAGCCGGCGACCGCGCGCGACCACGTCGAGCGGTTCCGCGAACTCGACGAACGCATGCTCAACGCCCAGTACCTGGTGCACGACGACGAAGACGCGCTGATGCAAAGCGCGCGCGACGCGCGCAAGGAACTGGAAGAACTGTTCGAAGCCGACCGCGGCGAAGGCGTGCTGGGCGGAATGGTGGACAAGCAGGCGACGACGGTGTCGTCGGAGAACACTACGCGGCACTGACGCACGGCTTCGCGGCGGCGTCGTGGCCGGACGTTCGCGGTCGCGGCTTGCCCCGCTCCTACAGGCAATGGCCGCAGTTTCGATTCCGACTGTAGGAGCGACGCGAGTCGCGACCGCGTGGCTTCCAGCTCGCGACGTAACTGCGGTGGCGCGGTCGCGGCTTGCGCCGCTCCTACAGGGAGCGGCCGTAGTTTCGATTCCGATTGTAGGAGCGACGCGAGTCGCGACCGCGTGGTTTCCAGCTCGCGACGCAACTGCGATGTCGCGGTCGCGGCTTGCGCCGCTCCTACAGGGAGCGGCCGCTCAGTTGCCCGGCCCGCCGCGCAGGAACCGCGCCATCGATACGCCGCCGTGGTTGCCGCCGGCCGGCGTCGCCGGCGCGAACTCGGCGGCGATGTCGACGAAGCCGCGCATCACCGCGATCTCGCGCGGGGTGCGGTTGAGCGCGTCGCGCTGGTCGGGGTTGGCGCCGTGGCGCAGCAGGCGCTGGACCACCCGCAGCAGGCCGTGCAGCGAGGCCAGGTGCAGCGGGCCGAAGCCGCGCGGGTCTTGCACGTCGAGCGAGGCCTCGTGGTCGAGCAGCAATTCCAGGCCGGCGATCAGCACGTCTTCGTCGGCGGCGGTGCCCGGTTCGGCGCGCGCGCCCAGCAACAACAGCAGCGGCGTGGCGCCGGCGGCGGACTGGTCGGCGTCGACGCCGGCCAGCAGCAAGGTGTCGAACAGCGCCACCAAGCGGCTGCGCTCGCGTGCGGTGAAGCCGTACATCGCCGCGCAGTGCAGGGCCATGCGGCCTTGCGCGTCGCGCGCCTGGACGTCGGCGCCGGCCGCGAGCAGGCGCGCGGCCAGATCGGTCAGGCCGAGCGCGCAGGCCACCATCAGCACGGTCAGCTCGCCCGGCAGGCGCTGTTCCAGCGAGGCGCCGGCGGCGACCAGGCGGTCGACGATCTCGCCGTGGCGCATGCTCACCGCGGCCGACAGCGGGGTGGCGCCGGAGTTGGCCGCGCGCTGCGGATCGGCGCCGCGCGCCAGCAGCAGGTCGACCACGGCGCGATGGCCGCCGCCGGCGGCGCGCAGCAGCGCGGTGCAGCCCTGGCTGTCGAGCGCGTCGACCGACAGGCCCAGGTCGAGCAGGCGGCGCACCGCGTCGGCGTCGCCGACGATGGCCGCGGCCGGCACGTCGGCGGCCAGCAGCGGGCGCTTGGGCAGCGGCCAGCCGCGCCAGTCCAACCAGTCGGCGAGGTCGCGCCGGCCCGAGGCCAGGGCCACGCCGAGCGGGGTCTGGCCGTCGGCGGCGAGCAGATCCGGGGCGGCGCCGTGGGCGACCAGGCGCTTGAGCATGTTCTCGCGGCCCAGCGCGGCGGCCAGATGCAGCGCGCTCATGCCGTGGCTGTCGCGGGCGTTGAGGTCGACGCCGGACGCGAGCAGGCGCTCGAGCAAGCGCGCCCAGCCCATCCGCACCGCGATCGCCAGCGGCGGGTCGCCGGCCGGGGTGCGAGCGAATACGTCGGCGCCGCGTTCGATCAGGTCCAGCGCGAACTGTTCCAGCCCGCGCGCGGCCTGTTCGCCGGCCGAGCAGGTCGCCAGGAACCGGCCCAGGCCGCCGCGGCCGGCCGGCGACACGCCGTGGCGCAGCAGCGCATGCAGCGCCGGCAGCGAGCCGGGCGCGCGGTCGAGCAAGGCGAACAGGACGGTGTCGCCGGCGGGGTTGCGCACGTTGGCATCGGCGCCCTGCCCCAGCAGCCAGTCGATGCGCTCGGCGCTCGGCGCCTGGCCGTCCTCTTCGTGCAGTTGCGCGCCCAGTTCGGCCGGGCTCAGCAGCTTGGCCAGCCCGGTTAGTTCGCTGGAACGCCCTTCGCGCAGGCCGTCGCGCAGCAGCGCGGCGGGCATGCGGTCGACGATGACCCGTTCGCCTTCCGGCGCGTCGGCGTCGCCCTCGCCGCTGACCGCGGCCGGCAGCGGATAGGCGCGGTCGAGCGCGGCCACCAGCGACCAACGGCCGGCTTCGGCGGCGCGGTCCACGGCGCGCTTGCCCTGGCGGTCGCGCAGTTCCGGGTCCAGGCCCAGCTCCAGCAGACGCAGCACCAGCGGCGGCGAGGCGGTTTCGGCCTGGCAGGCCAGGATCAGTGCGCTGGCGCCGTCGGCGTCGAGCGCCTTGGCCTGTTCGACGCCGCCGTGCGGCAGGTGTTCGAGCAAGCGTTCGAGCACTCCGGAGCGGCCGCCGCGCGCGGCTTCCAGCACCGGCGTGCGCTTGAGGCTGTCGATCGCCGCGGCGTCGGCGCCGGCGGCGAGCAGGGTGGTGACGATGTCCAGATGCCCGGCGAAAGCGGCGGTATGCAGCGCGCTGCGGCGCTGGCCGTCGCGCGCGTCGATGCGCGCCTTGTGCTTGAGCAGCAGCTGCACGCCGGCCGGGTCGTCCTCGTCGCCGCCGGCCGCGGCCAGCAGCGCCGGCGAGCCGCCGGCGTGCTCGGTCTTGGCGCCGCGTTCGAGCAGGAACTTGGCCAGCCGCCAGTTGCCGCTGGCGCAGGCCACGCCGAGCGGGCTCAGGCCGTCGTGGTTAAGCGTTTCCAGTTCGGCCTGGGCGTCGCGCAGCAGCGCGGCCACGCCGGGGTCGGAGCTGCGCGCGGCGTGGTGCAGCGGGGTGTTGCCTTCGTGGTCGGCCAGGCGCGGGTCGGCGCCGTTGGCGAGCAGGGTCATGACCGCGTCGGGGCGGCCGTGCCAGCTGTCGCGGGTGGCGGCCAGCAGCGGGGTCATGCCGGCATGGGTGGCGTTGAGGTCGGCGCCGCGGGCGATCAGCCCACGCAGCAGGCGCAGGTCCGGCAGCACCGCGGCCAGCACCGACAGGCTGCGGCGGTCGCGCTCGTCGTCGGCCGGCGGCGCGGCGTTGACGTCGGCGCCCAGCTCGATCAGTTCCAGCGCGCGTTCGACCTTGCCGGCGCGCGCGGCGGCGTACAGCGCCTGGGCCAGTTCGGCGTCGCTGAGCTCGCCGGTATCGCCGTCGAGCAGTTCGTCGCTGGCGTGAACAGTGTCGAGTTCGGGATCGAATTCCAGCCCCGGCAGCGGATCGGCCGGGCGGATCGACTGCAGCAACAGGTGCAGCGCCGGCGAGGCCAGGGCGAAGGCGACCGCCAGGGTCCAGCGCGCGCCGGTGGACAGCAGGCCCGGCCAGGCCAGCAACAGGCCGACCGCGACCAGGCCGGCGACGATGCCGGCCACGCCCAGGCCGCGCCAGGCGCCCAGGTCCAGATCGGCCAGCCGCGCCCATTGCGGCGGCAGCGCCGCGCCGTCGCGCTCGGTGCCGGTCCACAGCGGCCACAGCCGCCACAGGCCCAGCAACAGCAGGCCGGCGACCACGCTCAGCCCCAGCGCCGCCAGCAGCGAGCCCGATTGCAGCAGCGCGCTCAGCGGCCACGCCGCCAGCGCCGCGGTCGCGGCGGTGGCGCCGCCCCACAGCGCCGACAGGTTCAGCAGTTCGGGTTTCCAGTCCGGCCGCTCATCGCGCCGGCGCCACAAGCGCGCGGCCAGGGCGAAGGCCGGCTGCGCCAACGCGCCGCCGAGCAGTGCGACGACCGCCCCCGCCGGCGTACCGCCGAAGCCGGTCGCCAGGGCCAGCGCCAGGCCGGCGGCCAGGGCGATGGCGAAGCCCTTGGACAGGGCGCGCGAGGTGGGGGCGTCAGGCATCGGGTTGCGCGGCCTCCGCGACGGGCATGCCGGGCAGCGGCGGGAACTGCAGGTGGAAACCGCGCGCGGCGAGATTCTCGCGCACCGTCGCGGCGTCGGCGCGGGCCAGTTTGCGCTCCGGGCCCAGCTCGACTTCGAGCACGAACTGCAGCGAACCCAGCTGCTGGAGAACAGGCTCGGGCACGCGCGCGAAATCGTCGCGCGCGCTCAGGAATACGTAGGTGTCTGCCTTGCGGAGACTTTTGTACACGTAGGCTTGCATGGGGCGGGCGGTACAGCCGGGGGAGACTGTTTTTATGCATCTGCAGATGCGATGCACAGCATACCCGCCCGTTCGGGCCGCGCGTACTTCCGCGTTCAGCGCGGGGCGCTGGCTGGGGTGGTAGGTCCGCAGGCCGCCCGCGCCTCCCCGCTCGCCAGCTGAACGACCCGGCCTGCGCCGTCCCGGCCGAAGCCGGGGCGGCGGTGGCGATGGCGGGCCCGGCGGCGATGCGCGCCGCCGGGCGCCAAGCCGGCTCGATCAGTTCGCCGAGGTGCCGGTAGCGGTCAGCCGGTCGAGGGCTTCGAACGCGCGGACCATGCCGAAGCCGTACTCGTTGTCGCGGCCCGGCGCGCCCAGATCCAGCGCGGTGGCGGTCAGCGCATCGCGCACCTGCGCCGCGGTCGCCGAGGGCTTGGCGGCGAACAGCAACGCGGCCACGCCGGCCACGTGCGGCGAGGCCATCGAGGTGCCGCTCAGCACCGCGTAGCTGTGGGTGTCGAAGACCGTGGTCGGATTGAGCGTCGCGACCTGCCCGGCCAGGCCGCGCAAGGCCGCGCCGCTGCCCTGGCTGACCGCCACGCCGCTGATCCCGGCCGATCCGGCGACGCCGGTGCTGTAGGGGAACGGATCGGCGACGTTGTTGTACAGCACGATGCCGACGCCGCCGCCGGCCTTGACCGCATCGATCTTCTGCTGGGTGGTGTTCTCGCCGCGCTCGCACAGCACAACCCTGCCGCTCCAGCCGCCGCCGGCGAGGCAGCGGCCGCCGTCGGCCAGCGCGCCGCTCACCGTGGTCGTCGCCGTACCGACCATCGGCAGGTTCTCGAAGCGCGCCGTGCCGACCTGCAACGCCGTGCCGGTCTTCGGATAGGTGCTGGACACGTCCACGCCCGGCGCGGCGATATCGACCGCGTCGTTGAACTGCGAGAACGAAGCGCGCGCGCGGTTGCTGTCGACCGCCGCCACCGACAGCACGTTGGCGTAGGACGCCGGATAGCTCTTGCTGCTGTTGCCGGAATTGCCGGCCGCCGCCACCGACAGCACGCCTTGATTGAACAACTGGGTGAACGCGGTGTTCTCGGACGTGCTCGACAGCGCGCCGCCGAGGCTCATGTTGATGACCTTGGCGCCGGCCTGCTGGCAGCGCCGGGCCGCGTCGACCAGACCCGAGCTGTAGGCGACGCCGCAGCTGGCGCCGTCGAAGTACTTGACGATGTGCAGCGAGACTTTGCCCGGGCTGACTCCGATCACGCCCTTGCCGTTGCCGCCCACCGCGGCGATGGTGCCGGCGACGTGAGTGCCGTGGCCGCAGGTGTCGGTGTTCCAGGTCCGGCCGCTGGCGGCGTTGCCGCTCAGGCCGATGCCGGCGAAATCCTCATGGGTCGCGCGCAGGCCCGAGTCGATCACGCAGACCTTCACTCCGCTGCCGTCGGCGCCGGCGGCGACCGTGTCGGGCGCCTGCACCTGCGGTACGCCGTAGGGCACGAACTCGGCCATCGGATAGCGCGGCACGTCCTGCTCGACGATCAGATTCTTGTTCTTGCGCAACTGGGCCAGGACTTCGCTGGGCAAGGTCATGACCACGGCATTGAGATCGTCGAACTGGTAATGCGTGGTGGCGCCGATCGCGCGCGCCGCGCGCGCGCCCTGGCCCGCTGCGACGGATGCGTGCAGCGCACCGACCTGTTGCTGGATCAAGGCGCTGATGCCGGCTTTCTGGCCGGCTGCGTAGCGGATCCAGACGCGATTGGGATCGCCCTGCGACGGCGCGGAAAACGACGGCTCCACCGGCTCGGCGGCGATGGCCGCGCCGGCGCAACCGAGCGAAAGCGCGGCGGCCAGTGCGGCGGCGAGCGAGTGGGGCGTGAACACGGTGGAAACTGCCATTGCGTCGATTCCTTGTCGAAGAGGTGGAGTGCGGCCGCGCGCCGATGACCGATGCGTCGCGACGCCCCGCGCGCAAGCGCAACGCAGCGGGGCCACTCCAGCTAACGACGCCGGAAAACGGCGGACAAGACGAAAACCTCCACATCGACGCCGATGCGGGCGATGCGAATCACAGTTCGATGCGTTGGGCGCTGCGTCCGAACGGACGTGCGCGAAAAAGCGCGGGGCCGTCGATACGGCCCCGGCGTTTACACAAAAAAACGTAGTGCGCATCTCGCATGCACTGGATGCGCAGCGCTGCGACTACGACGCGGCGCATGCGCGACCCAGCGAGCGCAGCGACGCTTAGTGGTACCCCGCGTCGGCCGCGACCTTGCCGCGGAACACGCGATAGGACCAGTACGTGTAGCCCAGGATCGCCGGCAGCAGGATCACCATGCCGCCGAGCACGAACATCTGCGAGGACGGCGCCGCGGCCGCGTCCCACAGGGTCAGCCCGGGCACGATGTTCGGCCAGATGCCCAGCACCAGCCCGACGAAGCCGAGCACGAAGAAGCCCAGCGAATACAGGAACGGCGCGCCGTCGCGGTCCTCGCGCCGGACCGCGCGCCACAGCGCCCAGGCGTTGGCGATCACCAGCAACGGCACCGGGAACAGCCAGTAGAAATTCCCGCCCTCGAACCAGCGCGCCATGATCCGCGAGTCCAGGAACGGCAGCCACGCGCTCACCAAACCGATGAACACCGCCACCACCAACACCAGCGGCCGCGCCAGCGTCCGCGCGATGTACTGCAAGCGCCCTTCGGTCTTGAGCACCAGCCAGGTCGAGCCGAGCAGCGCGTAGCCGAACACCACCGCCGCGCCGGTCAGCATCGAGAACGGACTGAACCAGTCGAACACGCCGCCGACGTACTTGCCTTCCTGCATCGGCATGCCCTCGACGATCGCGCCGAGGATCACGCCCTGGGCGAACGCGCAGAACAGCGAACCCAGCGAGAACGCCGCGCCCCACGCGGCCTTGGCGCGCCGGGCCTTGAAGCGGAACTCGAAGGCCACGCCGCGGAACACCAGCGCGATCAGCATCAGCAACACCGGCAGGTACAGCGCCGACAGCACCAGCGAATACGCTTTCGGAAACGCGGTCAGCAGGCCGACGCCGCCGAGCACCAGCCAGGTTTCGTTGCCGTCCCAGATGGGCGCGGCGGTATTCATCATGTGGTCGAGCTGTTTTTCGTCCTCGGCGAACGGCGCCAGGATGCCCAGGCCGAGCACGAAGCCGTCCAGCAGCACGTACATCAACACGCCGAAGCCGATCACGCCGAACCAGATCACCGGCAGCCAGTATTCCATCATCGCTCTCCGCCTCGCGGGTCCGCGGCGCTCACGCGCCGGCCTCGGTGGATTCGTCCGGCACCGACAACGGCCGCGCCGGGGTCTTGTCGCCATGCGCGCTGCGCGGCGGCGGTTCGTGCGGGTGCGGGCCCTTGCGGATCAGCTTGACCAGATAGCGGAAGCCGGCGCCGAACACGGTGAAGTAGACGACCGCGAACACGATCAGCGAAGTCATCACGCTGGCCGCCTCGACCGGGCTGACCGCATCGGCGGTGCGCAGCAGGCCGTAGATCACGTACGGCTGGCGGCCGATCTCGACCACGTACCAGCCGGCCAGGATCGCGACGAAGCCGCTCATGATCATCACCCGCCAGCCCCACAGCACCGCGCGCGATTGGTACAGGCGCTTGCGCCACAGCAGCCACAGCGAACACGCCACCAGCGCCAGCATCGCCATGCCCAGGCCGACCATGACCCGGAACGCGTAGAACACCGGCTTCACCGGCGGCCGCTCGCTGGCCGGCACCGACTTGAGCGGCTGGATGTCGCCGTCCAGGGTGTGGGTGAGGATCAGGCTGCCGAGCTTGGGGATCGCCACTTCCAGGTCGTTGCGCTCGGCCTTTTCGTTGGGCACCGCGAACAGGATCAGCGGCACGCCTTCGCCGGGCGGATTGGATTCCCAGTGCGCTTCCATCGCCGCGACCTTGATCGGCTGATGCTCGCGCGCGTTGAGCCCGTGCAGATCGCCGACGAACACCTGCGCCGGCACCGTGATCGCGGCGAACAATACCGCCGCCTTGAGCATGCGCTTGCCGGCTTCGACATGGATGCCGCGCAGCAGATACGACGCGCCGGTGCCGCCGATCACGAAGCAGGTGGTGATGAACGCCGCCAGCACCATGTGCGCGAGGCGGTACGGGAACGAAGGGTTGAACACGATCGCCCACCAATCGTCCGGCACGAACACGCCGTCGACGATGCGGTGGCCGGTCGGCGTCTGCATCCAGCTGTTGGCCGAGATGATCCAGAACGTCGAGATCAGCGTGCCCAGCGCGACCATGCACGTCGCCAGGAAATGCATGCGCTCGCTGACCCGGTTCCAGCCGAACAGCATCACGCCGAGGAAGGTGGCTTCCAGGAAGAACGCGGTCAGCACCTCGTAAGACAGCAGCGGCCCGAGGATGTTGCCGGCCTGCTCGCTGAGCACCGCCCAGTTGGTGCCGAACTGGAAGCTCATGACGATGCCGGAGACCACGCCCATGCCGAAGGACACGGCGAAGACCTTGGTCCAGAAGAAGAACAGATCGCGCCAGAGCGTGTCGCGGGTGCGCAGCCAGCGCCATTCGACGAAGGCCAGCCAACTGGCCAGGCCGATGGTGAAGGCCGGGAACAGGATGTGGAAAGAGATGACGAAGCCGAACTGGATCCGCGACAGCAGCAGGGCGTCCACGCGTTTTTGCCTCCACGGCGCGGTGTACGCCGTCGGGTTCATTTTTGCGCCGCAGCATGCGCCGCGCGCGCCGGGCTCGTGGGAGCACTTAAACCGCAAAGGCGGTGAGCGCGGCGTGGTCGGCGCCTGAAACTGCGACATTCGGCGACTGGCGCCGGCGCGGTGGCGCGGCCGGTCAAGGGTTCGGTGGGCTGTCGGCGGGTGCCGCGGGCGGGCTTGGCGTCGGTGGCGACGCGCAGCGAGCGCACAGTGCTGCGACAAACGGCGGCATGCGGCTTGGTAGCGGGAAACGGTGGATCGACACGGGTTGCGGCGCGTTTGCGCGAAGCCCGTCCATACCGACGCATCTTTCAGACCGTCATTCCCGCGAAAGCGGGGATCCAAAGACTTCAGAGCTATGTCTCGACTCGGCACTCCCACCAACCCGCACCCTCACCAGAACGTCATCCCCGCGAAGGCGGGGATCCAGAGACTTCAGAGCCATGCTTCGGTAGAGCCCTGGATGCCCGCCTTCGCGGGCATGACGGTAGGTAGGTTTCGCGGCGAATAGGTTTCGCCGCACCGCTCCAAGCCGTCATCCCCGCGGCTCCAAGCCGCCATCCCCGCGAAGGCGGGGATCCAGAGACTTCAGAGCTATGTCTCGACTCGGCACTCCCACCAACCCGCACCCTCACCAGAACGTCATCCCCGCGATAGCGGGGATCCAGGGCTTCACCGAAGCATGGCTCTGAAGTCTCTGGATCCCCGCCTTCGCGGGGATGACGTACTGGGAAGAGCGCGGCGGCTGGCGGCATGTCTCGCCCTTCTTTCTCGCTTCTTCGTTTTTCGTTCCGCGTTTTTGCGCTCGCCGTTGCTCGTGGCCGGTTCCTCCCTCCCACCCCACGCCCCCAACCCACTCCGCCAAAACCACGAAACCACCGATCCCGCAAACCCGTTTCACCCCACCGCCCCCGCACCGACGCATCCCACCCCCACACCCCGCCCCCTCCCACGAACCCGCCCAAATCCGCACCGCGGCCATGACCAACGACCGGCCCGCCGGCCTGCCGCGGGCTGCTACCCTGCCCCGTCTTTGTCCCAAGAGCCCGCTCGATGCGCCCCGCCTACGCCCGACTCGCCGCCCTGCCGCTGGCCCTGCTCGCCAGCGCCGCCTTCGCCCAAAGCGCCGCGGCCCCGACCGCGCCGCTGACCCTCGCCGACACCATGGCCGACCCGGACTGGATCGGCCCGCCGGTCGAACGCGCCTGGTGGTCGTGGGACGGCCAGCGCGTGCAGTACCAGCTCAAGCGCGACGGCGCGATCATTCGCGACACGTGGCAAACCAACGCCGCCGGCGGCGCGCCGCAGCGCCTGGACGGCGCCGCTCGCAACGACGTCGACGCGGTCAATCCGGTCTACGACGCCGCGCGTTCGCGCATGGCCTTCATCCGCAACGGCGACGTGTTCGTGCGCGACCTGCGCAGCGGCGCGCTGACCCAGGTCACCCGCAGCAACGAGACCGAATCGCGCCCGCAGTTCTCGCGCGACGGCAACTTGGTGTTCCGGGTCGACAACCAATGGTTCCAGTGGCGCGCCGGCCAAGGCGTCAGTCAGGCCGCGCAAGTGCTGGCGCAGAACGACCCGGCCAAGGCGCCCAAGGCCGACGCGCTGCGCGACTACCAGCTCGCCACCATCGACACCTTGCGCCGCGACCGCGCCCAGCGCGAAGCCTCGCGCGAGCAGGACGAAGCCTGGCGCAAGAGCGACCCGAGCCGGGCGCCGCGCGCGGTCTACCTCGGCAGCGACGTCGAAATCGTCGACACCGCGCTGTCGCCCGACGGCCGCTATCTGCTCGCGGTCACCCAGGACAAGAAGGGCGAGGCCGGCGCCGGCGGCAAGATGCCCAAGTACGTGACCGAATCGGGTTACGAAGAATTCGAGGAAGTGCGCACCCGCGTCGGCCGCAACGAGCCGCTGCCGCAAAAGCTGTGGCTGGTCGACGTGGCCACGGGCAAGTCCAGCGAACTCAAGTTCGACAAGCTGCCCGGCATTTCCGAAGACCCGCTGGCGGCGATGCGCAAGGCGGCGAAGAAGGACGCGCTCAAGGGCGACCGCCCGGTGCGCATCGAGACCGACGGCGACGGCCGCAACGCCGCGGTGCGCTGGAGCGACGACGGCCGCCACGCCGGCGTGCTGATCCGCGCCACCGACAACAAGGACCGCTGGATCGCCTCGGTCGACCTGGCCGGCGCCGCGCTGCAGGCGCGCCACCGTCTCAACGACAAGGCCTGGATCGGCTGGGACTACAACGACTTCGGTTGGCTGCCGGACGGCGGCCTGTGGCTGCTGTCGGAACAAACCGGCTACTCGCACCTGTACGTCAGCGACGGCGGCGCGGCCAAGCCGATCACTTCGGGCAAGTGGGAAGTCTCCGACCCGCAGCTCGGCGCCGACGGCAAGACCTTCTTCTTCCTGTGCAACCGCAAGTGGCCGGGCGACTACGAAGTCTGCGCGGTCGACCGCAACGGCGGCGCCGTGCGCGAGGTCACCGCGCTCGACGGCGTGGAGAACTTCGCGCTCTCGCCCGACGGCCGCAAGGTGCTGGTGCGCTATTCCGAAAGCTACGTGCCGCCGCAGCTGGCGGTGGTCGATGCGAGCGGCGAGAACACCGTCAAGCTCACCGACACCCGCAAGGACGGCTTCAAGCAGCGCGAGTGGATCCAGCCCGAATACGTGCAGGTGCCGTCCAAGCACGGCGCCGGCACGGTCTGGGGCAAGTTCTACGGGCCAAAGAACTTTGATCCGGGCAAGAAGTACCCGATCGTGATGTTCGTGCACGGCGCCGGCTTCCTGCAGAACGTCAGCGAGCGCTACCCGAACTACTTCCGCGAGCAGATGTTCCACAACCTGCTGGTGCAGCAGGGCTACGTCGTGCTCGACCTCGACTACCGCGCCTCCCAAGGCTACGGCCGCGACTGGCGCACCGCGATCTACCGGCAGATGGGCCATCCCGAACTCGAGGATTACCTGGACGGCCTGGACTGGCTGGTCGCCAACAAGCAGGGCGACGCCGGCCGCGCCGGCATCTACGGCGGCTCCTACGGCGGCTTCATGACCTTCATGGCGCTGTACCGCGCGCCGGGCAAGTTCAAGGCCGGCGCCGCGCTGCGCCCGGTCTCGGACTGGTCGCAGTACAACCACGAATACACGTCCAACATCCTCAACACGCCCGAACTCGACCCCGAGGCCTACAAGAAGTCCTCGCCGATCGAATACGCCGCCGGCCTGCAGGACAACCTGCTGATCGCCCACGGCATGATCGACGACAACGTGTTCTTCAAGGACTCGGTGATGATGACCCAGAAGCTCATCGAACTGCGCAAGGACAAGTGGGAGATCGCCCCGTACCCGCTGGAGCGCCACGGCTTCGTCCACCCGGACGCGTGGTACGACGAGTACCGGCGCATCTACGAGCTGTTCGAGCGCACCTTGAAGAAGTAACCCGCAAGCCCCTGCAGGAGCGGCGCAAGCCGCGACTGCGACACCGCGCTTGCGACACAAGCTGGCAATCCCGCAGTCGCGACTCGCGTCGCTCCTACAGCCGGAACCGAACCCACAGCCGCCCCCTGAGCGGCGCAAGCCGCGACCGCGACACCGCGCTTGCGACGCAACCTGGCAACCCCGCAGTCGCGACTCGCGTCGCTCCTACAGCCGGAACCGAACCCACGGCCGCCCCCTGTAGGAGCGGCGCAAGCCGCGACCGCGACACCGCGCTTGCGACGCAACCTGGCAACCCCGCGGTCGCGACTCGCGTCGCTCCTACAGTCGGAACCGAACCCACGGCCGCTCCCTGTAGGAGCGGCGCAAGCCGCGACCGCGACACCGCGCTTGCGACGCAAGCTGGCAACCCCGCGGTCGCGACTCGCGTCGCTCCTACAGCCGGAACCGAACCCACGGCCGCTCCCTGTAGGAGCGGCGCAAGCCGCGACCACGACACCGCGCTTGCGACGCAACCTCATCCCGTCCGCCGCACCACCCCGATCCCGCTTGACCCAGGTCAATCCACCGCGCGCCACGCATCGCTAGAATGCGCGGCATGAACGACTTCGACCGCGTCCGCGACTACCTCTCCGGCCTGCAGGACCGCATCTGCGCCGCCATCGAAACCGCCGACGGCGGCGCCGGCTTCAACGAAGATCAGTGGCAGCGCGCCGAGGGCGGCGGCGGCCGCACCCGCATCCTGCGCGGCGGCCGGGTGTTCGAGCAGGCCGGCATCGGCTTCTCCGACGTGTCCGGCAGCAAGCTGCCGCCGTCGGCGAGCGCGGCGCGGCCGGAGCTGGCCGGCGCGTCCTGGCGCGCGGTCGGGGTGTCGCTGGTGTTCCACCCGCACAACCCCTACCTGCCCACCACCCACGCCAACGTGCGCCACTTCCGCGCCATGCGCGACGGCGAGACGGTGGCCTGGTGGTTCGGCGGCGGCTTCGACCTGACCCCGTTCTATCCCTTCGCCGAAGACGTGCGCCACTGGCACCGCACCGCGCGCGAGCTGTGCGGGCCCTACGGCGGCGAGGAGCGCTACCAGGCGCACAAGCGCTGGTGCGACGAATACTTCTTCCTCAAGCACCGCAACGAGACCCGCGGCGTCGGCGGCCTGTTCTTCGACGACCTGCACGGCGATTTCAAGCGCGACTTCGGCTACATGCGCGCGGTTGGCGACGGTTTCCTCGACGCCTACCTGCCGCTGGTGGACAAGCGCCGCGACACGCCCTTTGGCGAGCGCGAGCGCCAGTTCCAGCTGTACCGGCGCGGGCGCTACGTCGAATTCAACCTGGTGTTCGACCGCGGCACCTTGTTCGGCCTGCAATCGGGCGGGCGCACCGAATCGATCCTGATGAGCCTGCCGCCGCTGGTGCGCTGGGAGTACGGGTTCCAGCCGGAGGCGGACAGCGACGAGGCGAAGCTGGCGCAGTTCCTGGTGCCGCGCGATTGGCTGGGGGAAGACGCGGGCTGATTCGGGGCGGCGGCTTCCTGCGGGAGCGGCGACTCGGGGCCTCGTGGTCGCGTCGTATATGCGATGTCGCGGTCGCGGCTTGCGCCGCTCCTACAGGGGGCGGCCGTGGCTTCGATTCCGGCTGTAGGAGCGACGCGAGTCGCGACCGCGGGGTATCGAGCTTGCGCCGCAAGCGCGCCGACGCCGTCGCCGTCGCCGTCGCCGTCGCCGTCGCCGTCGCAGCCTATCCCGCCCCACCGCGCCGGATTGGAATTTCTAAATTTTTCCAAGCCTCGCGCAAAATCCATCGCATTTGCGTTGTGAGCGCTTTCGTTTAATCGCGTTGTTATCTGCGACTGCGATTATTCACAGCGCGGCGCGGCCAAAGCCGCTCGCCGGGCAAAACAAAAGCCGCTGCGCGAACGCAGCGGCTTTTGGCCGGAAAATAAAAAGCCCCGCGGGCAGGGGGGGCCGGCGGGGCTGGTGGAGCGAGACCTGGGGAGGGGTCGTTCGCTCCGGGGGATCACTCCAGGGGAGGGAGAGATCGGCGACAGACGTTGCATCTGTCGCGACCTATATGACCATCCGGCACATGGATAGTTCGTGAAGATCCGAGTTAATAAATTGTTGGATTCAGGACCGATTCATTAAACCAAGCCCAGCAAAATCAAGGGCTTCCAGATAATCAATGCGCTTCGTCCCAATTAATACCGATGCCGCTGTCGACGACCAGCGGCACGCGCAGGGTGGCGGCCGCCGACATCCGGCGTGAGGCCTGCTCCAGCAGCTCCGGCACGAAGCTCTCGTCGGCCTCGAACACCAGTTCGTCGTGCACCTGCAGGATCATCAGCGCGCGCTCGCGGTGGTCGGCCAGCCAGCCGTCGATGTCGATCATCGCGCGCTTGATGATGTCGGCCGCGGTGCCCTGCATCGGCGCGTTGATCGCCGCGCGCTCGGCGCCGGCGCGCAGGCCCTGGTTGGAGGCCTTGATGTTCTCCAGGTACAGGCGGCGGCCGAACACGGTCTCGACGTAGCCGTTCTCGCGCGCGTCCTGGCGGGTGCGCTCCATGAAGTCGCGCACGCCGGGGTAACGGCTGAAGTACAGCGCGATGTAGTCCTGCGCCTCGCCGCGGCCGATGCCGAGCTGGCGCGCCAGCCCGAACGCGCTCATGCCGTACATCAGGCCGAAGTTGATCGCCTTGGCGGCGCGGCGCTCGTTGCTGCTGACCTCTTCCAGCGATTTCTTGCCGAACACTTCCGCGGCGGTGGCGCGGTGCACATCGGCGCCGGATTCGAACGCGCGCACCAGGCCTTCGTCCTGCGACAGGTGGGCCATGATGCGCAGTTCGATCTGCGAGTAGTCGCAGGCCACCAGCTTGCGGCCCGCGGGCGCGACGAAGGCGCGGCGGATGCGGCGGCCGTCCTCGGTGCGGATCGGGATGTTCTGCAGGTTCGGGTCGCTCGACGCCAGCCGCCCGGTCGCCGCACCGGCCTGGTGATAGCTGGTGTGCACGCGGCCGGTATGCGGGTTGACCATCTCCGGCAGCTTGTCGGTGTAGGTGCTGCGCAGCTTGGCCAGGCCGCGGTACTCCAGAATGACCCGCGGCAGTTCGTGCTGGTCGGCGATCGCCTCCAGCGCCTCTTCGTTGGTGCTGGGCTGGCCGGTCGGGGTCTTCACCAGCACCGGCAGCTTGAGTTCGTCGAACAGCAGCGCCTGCAATTGCTTGGGCGAATCCAGGTTGAAGGTGCGCCCGGCCAGCTCGGTCGCCTTCATCTGCGCCTCGAGCATGCGCTTGCCCAGGTTCTGCGATTGCCGGCGCAATTCGTCGCCGTCGATCATCACGCCGTTGGCCTCGACCCGCGCCAGCACCGGCACCAGCGGCATTTCGATCTCGCGGTAGACCTTCTCCAGCGCCGGCTCGGCCGCCAGCCGCGCGCCGAGCACGCGGTGCAGGCGCAGGGTCACGTCGGCGTCTTCGGCGGCGTACTTGGTCGCATCGTCGATGGCGACCTGCGAGAACAGAATCTGCTTGGCGCCCTTGCCGGCCACGTCGCTGTATTTGATCGTGTCGTAGCCCAGATAGCGCTTGGCCAGCGAATCCATGTCGTGGCGGCTGGCGGTGGCGTTGTAGACGAAGCTCTCGAGCATGGTGTCGTCGGCGTAGCCGGCCACCTCGACGCCGTGGCGGCGCAGCACGTGCAGGTCGTACTTGCCGTGCTGGCCGAGCTTGCGCCGGGCCGGGTCGGCGAACACCGGGCGCAGCGCCGCCAGCACCGCCTCGCGGTCGAGCTGGGCCGGCGCGCCGGGATAATCGTGGCCGAGCGGGATATACACCGCGCGGCCGGTTTCGCTGGCGAAGCTCAGGCCGACCAGGTTGGCCTGCATCGGATCGAGCGAATCGGTTTCGCTGTCGAAGGCGAACTCCTCGACCGCCTGCAACGAGGCGACCAGCGCGTCGAGCTGCGCCTGTTCGGTCACCGCCTCGTACTCGCCTTTGACCGCCAGGGCCGCATCCGGCGTCTCGCCCGCCCCGCCGCTGCGGGCGTGGCCGGCGGCGGTGGCGCGCAGGCCGGCGCGGTCGCTGGCCAGGTCGTTGGCGGTGCTCGCGCCTTCCAGCTCGCGCAGCGCCTGCTTGAAGCCGTAGCGCGCGTACAGGCCGCGCAGCGCGTCGGCGTCGCGCTCGCGCAGGGCCAGTTGGTCCGGGCCGCGTTCGAGTTCGACGTCGGTCTTGATCGTCGCCAGCTGGCGGTTCAGCGGCAGCCGCGGCAACGCGGCGCGCAGGTTGTCGCCGATCTTGCCCTTGATCTGGCCGGCGTGTTCGATCACCCCGTCAAGGCTGTCGTACTCGCCGAGCCACTTGGCCGCGGTCTTGGGCCCGCACTTCTCCACGCCGGGGATGTTGTCGACGCTGTCGCCCATCAGCGACAGCAGGTCGATGATCTGGTCCGGACGCACCCCGAACTTGTCGATCACCGCCGCGTCCGAATCCATGCGGCTGCCGCTCATGGTGTTGACCAGGACCACGCCCGGGCGCACCAGCTGGGCGAAGTCCTTGTCGCCGGTGGAGATGGTGACGTCGATCCCGTCCTGGTTCGCGCGCAGGGCCAGGGTGCCGATCACGTCGTCGGCCTCGACCCCGTCGATGCGCAGAATCGGAATCCCCAACGCCTCGACGATCTCGCACATCGGCAGCACCTGCGCGCGCAGGTCGTCGGGCATCGGCGGGCGGTTGGCCTTGTAGTTCGGGTCGAGATCGTCGCGGAAGGTCTTGCCGGGCGCGTCGACCACGAAGGCCACATAGTCCGGCCGTTCGTTCAAGGTCGCGCGCAGCATGTTGACCACGCCGAACAGCGCGCCGGTGGGCTCGCCGGCGTCGTTGCTCAGCGGCGGCAGCGCATGGAAGGCGCGGTAGAGGTAGCTGGAACCATCGATGAGGACGAGTCGTTTCATGGCGGGGATTCTACGCCTTGGCGTCTCAACGGCGCGGACGCGGCGACGCGGCTGGGTCGGGGCGGCGCCGATGCGCACGCTTAACGGCCGCGCGGCGTATCCTGTGGCCCTGGACCACGGAGAACCGCCATGCGCGCCCCCCTCGCCCCTCATGCCGCCCTGGCCGTCGCCGCGCTGCTGGCGCTGGCCGGCTGCGCCTCCACCGGCGGCGCCGCCAAGGCCGCCGATCCCACCGCCGGGCTCAGCAACGCCGAAGTGCGCACGCACACGGTCGAGAACGGCGACACCATCGAGGAATACCGCGTCGCCGGCCAGCTGCGCGTGGTCAAGGTGGTGCCGGCGCGCGGCCCGATCTATTACCTGGTCGACGAGAACGGCGACGGCCGGCTGGATACCAGCAAGGGCGAAGGCACGGTGTCGCCGGTGTATTTCAAGTTGTTCAGTTGGTGAAGCGGTTGCAGCAGGAGATGGCGGATGGGAGATAGGAGATAGCGAAAGCAGCGCAAACCGCTCTTTGCTATCTCCTATCTCCTATCCGCTAACTTCCAGCCCCATGACGACCATCCGTACCCTCAGCGGCGACGCCGACCTGCGCGCCGTCTGGCCGCTGGTTTCGCAACTGCGCCCGGAATTCGACGAAGACCGCTTCGTCGCCCAGATGCACCGCCAGATCGCCCAGGGCTGCCGCGCCACGGTCGCCTTCGACGAGGACGGCGCGCCGCGCGCGTTCGCCTGCTGGCGGGTGATGGAGATGCTGGCGGTGGGCCTGCACGTGTACGTGGACGATTTGATCGTCGACCAGACCGTGCGCAGCCGCGGCTACGGTAAGGCGATGCTCGACTGGCTCAAGGCCGAGGCCAAGCGCTTGGGCTGCGCGCGATTGCAGTTGGATTCGGGCACGCAGCGGCAGGACGCGCATGCGTTCTATCTGCGCGAACGGCTGCGGATCGAGGCGTTTCACTTCGGGGTGCGGTTGGACTGAGCAGGAGCTCAACGGCGCATTGCGCTGAAGTCTCTGGATCCCCGCCTTCGCGGGGATGACGGCTTGGAGCGGCGCAGCGAAACCGACTTGCTGCGAAACCCACCTACCGTCATTTCCGCGAACGTGGGCTCTGCTTTACTTCGGCGGAGCCGAACATCCAGGGCTTCACCGAAGCATGACTCTGAAGTCTCTGGATCCCCGCCTGCGCGGGGATGACGGCATGGAGCGGCGCAGCGAAACCGGCTTGCTGAGAAACCCACCTACCGTCATTCCCGCGAACGCGGGAATCCAGGGCTTCATCGAGGCATGACTCCGAAGTCTCTGCACCCCCGCCTGCGCGGGGATGACGGCATGGAGCGGCGAAGCGAAACCGGCTTGCCGCGAAACCCACCCATCGTCATTCCCGCGAACGCGGGAATCCAGGGCTTCACCGAGGCATGACTTTGAAGTCTCTGGTTCCCCTTCCCCGCCTACGCGAGGATGACGGTTAAGAAGAGACGTCGCGAAAGCAGATCGCCGCGTCAGGCAACGAAGGGACTTCGCGCGCACGACCTTCGATCGCCCACCACTGCTTTGCCGACCCAGTCCGCCCGGCACGCGCGTTCTGGCGGCGGGCCTGCTAGGGTGGCCCGTGCCCACAGGGGGCGACTACTGCAGGGATGGAGTCGATGACACGCATGCCCGGTTTGCGCGCTGTCTGCGTTGGCGGTTTGGCTCTGGCGCTCGCCGCGCTGCTCGCCGCCTGCGGCGAACCGGCGGCCAATGTCGCCGAGCCCAAGGCCTACGACCGCCTCGGCGTGCAGGTGCAGATTCCCGGCAACTGGAAGCTCGCCGACGACCAGCGCCTGGGCGGCGTGCACTACCTCACCGTGGAAAGCCCGGGCACGGCGGTGTTCATCGCCATGGTCCAGTCCGACCGCAACCGCGAGCTGGAAGAATTCGCCCGCAGCTTCTCCGCCGAAGCCGACAAGCAGTTGCCCAACGCGTTGGAACACCAAGGCCGCTTCGATCTGTCGGCGTTCGACCAGGGCACCATCCGCGAGCACTACACCGTCAGCCTCGGCGGGGTGAAGGTGCCGCACCTGCGCGAGTACCACAAGATCACCGGCGCGCGCCGCACCGCGTTCCTGATCACCCAAAGCGCCGACGAAGATCAGGCCCAGGCCAAGCCGGGCTTCGACCTGATGCTGAAGTCGTTCAAGTTCAACGAAGCCGCGGGCGGCTGAAGGCTGGGAGATAGCGGATAGCAGTTAGGAGATAGCGAAGACGCACCGGAGCGTTTTCTACCTCCCAACGCCTGTCCGCTATCTCCTACGATCAGGCTTCGCAGCGGCTGCGCAGCCCCAACGCGCGCGCGACATCGCGCCAATCGAACGCGCCCACCGCCTGATCGTCGTGCACGGCGTAGAACACGCCGTCGGGGAAGCGCACCGAGCCGACCTGCTGCAGCCACACGCCGTCGGTGTTGCCGACGCTGCGGCCGGCGAACGCGCCCAGGTGCTGCAACGTGGCGCGGTCGAACACGTGGAACAGGCTGCGGTCCTTGTACTGGTCGGTGGCGATCCAATAGCCGCTGCCGTCGGCGCACTGCCACAGCGCGATGCCTTCGGCCTGGGCCTTGAACAGCTCGCGGCCGATGGTGCGGCCGCGGTAGCGCCCATCCAGGCCGTATTCGCGCAAGGCGGTGCCGGTGGCGAGGTCTTCCTCGGCGATCAGCAGGCGGTCGTGGGCGGGATCGCCCCACACCGACTCGGGCACGCGGATCGCGCCGTCGGCGCTGGTGTCGCCGAACGCGCCGAGGTTGCGCACTTGCGGCGCGCCGGCGCCGACGCGCAGTTCGTAGCGCTGCAGGCGCCGGCCCAGTCGCTCCAGCGGCGGCACGATCGCCTCGCCGGCGGCATCTTCGCCGGCCATGTAGGCGTCGGTGACGATGGCCTCGAGCGTGCCCGGCGCGCTCTGGCGCACCCACAGGCCGTAGGGCTGCTGCAGTTCGGCCTGGCCGAACGCGGCCAGCGGGCGCAGTTGCGGCGTACGCCGGTCGGCCACGCCGGGTTGCGCGCTGCGCGCCGGCGGCAGCGACAGCTGCAGCACCTGCACGCGGCGGTTGTCGCGTTCGACCACGAAGGCCAGATCGCCGAACACGGCGATGCCGTTGGGACGGCGGAACTGGCCCAGCGCGGATCCGCTGCGGCCGTAGCGGCCGACGCGCTCGCCGTTGTCGCCGTCGTAGATCGCCAGCGCGTCGCCCTGCTTGGCCGTGGCCAGCAGCCACAGGCGGCCGTTGGGCGCGCGCCAGATCGCCGGCGAGTCGATGTTGTCCTGCGGCGTGGCCGGGGTCAGGAACGCTTCGGCGACGGTCTCGTGGGCGATGCCGGCCTGGGCCAGCAGCGGATCGCCGGCCTGCGCCGGGCGTTGGTCGGGTTCGCGCTGCCCGGCATCGGCTGCGATGGCCGGCGCCGGTGCGCCCGCATCATTGCGCACGGCCTGCGGCGTGGCGCAACTGACCAAGGCGGCCACGGTCGCGGCCGCCGCGAGGCCGGCGGCGAGAACGGAAAATTTCGGCATGCGCGATACCCGGATTGCGTAGACGACGAAGGCCTTCCCCCGGAGTCGTTATAAAACCCGCGCGTGCCGCTTTGATGACAGGCGCGCCGTTCGTCGCTTGCGCCTGCCCGCGGTCATCGTGCTGCCATCGCCCGCACTTACAACGCTCGCCAACTTCCGCCCGGCGAGTTTTCGATGCGCAGCCTGCAGTCCACCCCGTTCCGCCGCCATCACGCGCTGTGCGCCGCACTGCTCGCCGCCTGCGGTTCGCCCGCGCTGGCTGCCGAAGCCGAACTCGAGAACGAGCGCCGCGCCACCGAGCTCGACCGCGTCACCGTGACCGGCGAAATCGCCTATCGCGACCGCAGCGACGCCACCGCGCCGACGCTGAGCTACGGCCTGGACTACTTCCAGCGCTTCGAACCGCTGACCGTCGGCGACATGCTCAAGCGCGTGCCCAGCGTCGGCTTCGTCTCCGACGTGCTCGAATACGACGGCGCGCGCCTGCGCGGCCTGGATCCGGGCTACACCCAGATCCTGATCAACGGCAAGAAGGTGCCCGGCGCCGGCGGCGATCGTTCATTCTATGTCGACCGCATTCCGGCCGAACTGGTCGAACGCATCGAGATCGTGCGCAGCCCCAGCGCCAACCGCTCCGGCGATGCGGTCGCCGGCGCGCTCAACATCGTCCTGCGCGATGCCTACGAATTCGACGGCGGCTACCTGCGCGCCGGCGCGATGCATTTCGACGACGGCAAGACCAAGCCTGTGCTCGGCGCGGTCGGCAGCGGCGAATTCGCCGGCGGGCGCCTGCTCGGCGGGGTCAACGTGCAGGGCCGGCACAATCCCAAGCGCAAGCGCAGCGACCGCTTCGAAGCGCCGGGCGGCGACTTCGTCGACCGCGAAGACCAGAGCGACGTGCGCGACGGCACCGACACCTCCGGCAACCTCTCCTACACCCGCGATATCGGCGCCGGCCGGCTGCGCCTGGACGGGTTCTACGTGCGCACCGACCGCACCGAGACCGAGCATTCGCGCGAGTACGACCACGCCTCCAGCCGCGCGCGCGAGCGCCTGCTGTCGGTCAACGACCAGAAAGTCGACATCGACCAGAAGAACCTCGTGCTGGGCGCGTCCTACGAGTTCGCGATGGCCGGCGGCCGCAGCGAGATCGACCTGGGCTACGCCCGCTTCGACGACGACCGCTTCGACACCGAACAGGAAACCGGCTACGACAACGAGGATTCGCCGCCGTCGTTCGATGGCCTCGAAGGCACCCGCATCCTCACCGATGCGCGCGACCGCGAGTTCAGCCTCAAGCTCGCGCACAAGCGCGAGTTCGGCGCGACCGGCTTCGAATTCGGCGTCGACGGCGTGGACAAGCGCCGCGATAGCTCGCTGCGCACCAGCGAAGTCGAGGCCAAGAAGGAAGGCCAGCCGCTGCCGCCGTACGCGCAGTTCGACCATCAGCGCAGCCGCATCCAGGAGCGCCGCGCCGATCCCTACGCGATGCTGTCGGGCAAGAACGGACGCGTGGATTGGGAAACCGGCCTGCGCTACGAAACCACCCGCGCCAAGATCGATCTGCGCAGCGAAGAGAACGCGCCGGCGCTGCGCCAGGACAAGGACTACAACCTGCTGCTGCCCTCGGCGCATCTGCGCTTCAACACGACCGAGCACGACCGCTTCAGCGCCTCGCTGGCGCGCACCGTGCGCCGGCCGGACTTCGACAAGCTGCTGCCGCTGACCCTGGAAGGCGAGTACGGCGACAACGATTTCGTCGGCAACCCGCTGCTGCGCCCGGAAACCGCGTGGGGCCTGGACCTGGGCTACGAGCGCCGGCTCGGCCGCCGCGGCGTGGTCGGGCTGAACCTGTTCTACCGCAAGGTGCGCGACCTGATCGAGATCGCCGGCACCGGCCGGCCGAGCGCGAAGTCTCTCGAAGACCACGAAGAAGCAGTCGAGGAATTCCTCGACGAGCACCCCGGCGCCGGCCCGGCCACGCCGGGCTATCCGGCGTTCGATCCGGACAGCTTCCTGTTCACCGCCGCCAACGTCGGCGACGGCGCGGCCTGGGGCGCCGAGTTCGACCTGTCCACGCCGCTGACCGCGCTAGGGCTGGAGCACACCGGCGTGTTCCTCAACTACTCGTGGCTGGACAGCGAAGTCGAGGACGAATTCGGCAAGCGCCGCTTCAACAACCAGCCGCGCTTCGTGCTCAACGTCGGTTTCATCCAGGACCTGCCCGAGTGGGGCGTGTCGTTCGGCGCGAGCTACCGGCGCCAGGGCGGCGCGTACTCACGCGTGCTCGGCGAGGAAGTCAGCACCGACTACGGCGCGGACCTGGAAGCGTTCGTGGAGAAGCGCTTCGGCTCGCAGATCGCGGTGCGGCTGACCGGGTCGAACCTGCTCGACGCCTCGAAGGACGAGGCGTTCCACAAGTTCGACACCTTCGGCGACCAGGTCGGTCGCGATTACGACGAGTACGAGCGCGAGACCGAGACGGCGGGGCCGGTGTATCAGTTGACGGTGCGGTACGCGTTCTGAGGCGGACCGGCGTGTGGGCGTTCGCGCGCGATCGGTTTCGCGGTAGTTGAAGGATGGCGGTCGCGGCTTGCGCCGCTCCTACAGGTAGCCCGGACCGATCCGAAGCCCCTGTAGGAGCGGCGCAAGCCGCGACCGCGAAACCACGGCTACCGCGTCAGCCACCCGCGCTCACGCCGGCTGCAGATTCGCATACGCCAGCACCAGCCACTTGCTGCCGACATCGTCGAAGTTGACCTGCACCCGCGCATGCGCGCCGTCGCCTTCGTAGTCGGTCACCGTGCCGACGCCGAAGGTGCCGTGGCGCACCTGCGCGCCGAGCTTGATCGGCGACTCGTCGATGCGCGCGTGGCCCATGTCGCGGCGCGGCGCGGCGCGGTACATCGGCCGCGACACCTGCACCTTCGGCCGCACTTCGTTGAGCAGCGGCGACGGGATCTCGCGCAGGAAGCGCGAGGGCACCCCGTACATGTCCATGCCGTGGATGCGGCGGGTCTCGGCGTAGCTCAGCACCAGCTTCTCGCGCGCGCGGGTGATGCCCACGTAGGCGAGGCGGCGCTCCTCTTCCAGACGCCCGGATTCCTCGGTCGAACGCCCGCTCGGGAACAATCCCTCTTCCAGCCCGCCGAGGAACACCAGCGGGAATTCCAGGCCCTTGGCGCTGTGCAGGGTCATCAGCTGCACGCCGTCCTCGTCGGCCTGGGCCTGGCCTTCGCCGGCTTCGAGCGCGGCGTAGCTCAGGAACGCGATCAGTTCGGGCATCTGCGCGGCCTCGTCCTCGTCGCTGCGGCTGAAGCGCGAAGCCACCGAGACCAGTTCGTCGAGGTTGTCGGTGCGCGAGTCGAGCTGGCCGCGCGACTCGTTGGCGTAGTGGTCGCGCAGGCCCGAGCGCTGCAGCACGTGGTCGATCTTTTCCTGCAGCGGCATTTCGGCCACGTCGGCCTGCATGGTGTCGATCATCAGCGCGAAGCCGGCCAGGGCGTTGCGCGCGCGCGCGGCCAGCACGGTCTCGCCGGCGACCCGGCGCGCGCCTTCCCACAGCGGCACCGCATCGGTGCGGGCGCGCTTGCGCACCTCGTCCAGCGTGCGCTCGCCGATGCCGCGGGTGGGCGTGTTGACCGCGCGTTCGAACGCGGCATCGTCGGCGCGGTTGGCGATCAGGCGCAGATAGGCCAGGGTGTCCTTGATTTCGGCGCGCTCGAAGAAGCGCTGGCCGCCGTAGACGCGGTAAGGCACCTGCTCGGACAGCAGCGCCTCTTCGAACGCGCGCGACTGGGCGTTGCTGCGGTAGAGCACGGCGACATCGCCGTAGCTGCCGCCGTCGCGCACCCACTGGCGCAGGCGCTCGACCACGAAGCGCGCCTCATCCATCTCGTTGTAGGCCGCATACAGGTCGATCGATTCGCCGTGGCCGGTGTCGGTCCACAGCTTCTTGCCCAGGCGGTCGGGGTTGTGGGCGATGACCGCGTTGGCGGCCTCGAGGATGTTGCCGCTGGAGCGGTAGTTCTGCTCCAGGCGGATGGTCTGGGCGTCGGGGAAATCGCGCAGGAAGCGCTGCACGTTCTCGACCTTGGCGCCGCGCCAGCCGTAGATGGCCTGATCGTCGTCGCCGACCACGAACACGTGGCCGCTGTCGCCGGCGAGCACGCGCACGAACGCGTACTGGATCGCGTTGGTGTCCTGGAACTCGTCGACCAAAATCTCGCGGAAGCGCGTCCGGTAATGCGCCAGCAGCGCGGCGTTATCGCGCAGTAGCTCATGCGCGCGCAGCAGCAGTTCGGCGAAGTCGACCAGGCCGGCGCGCTCGCAGCGCTCCTGGTAGGCCTCGTAGCAGCGCAGCATCACATCCTGCCAGTCGTCGCCGCCGGGCTGGATGTTGCGCGGGCGCCGGCCCTCGTCCTTCTGCGCGTTGATCCACCACGCGATCTGGCGCGGCGGGAAGCGGGTTTCGTCCAGTTCCAGCGCCTGCACCACGCGCTTGACCAGGCGCAGTTGGTCGTCGCTGTCGAGCACCTGGAAGCCTTCCGGCAGCTTGGCCTCCTGCCAGTGCAGGCGCAGCAGGCGGTGGGCCAGGCCGTGGAAAGTGCCGATCCACATGCCGCGGGCGCCGCGCGCGAGCTGCGCGTCGACGCGCGCGCGCATCTCGCCGGCGGCTTTGTTCGTAAAGGTCACCGCGAGGATGCCGTGGGTCGGCACGCCGAGCACTTCGTTGAGCCAGGCGATGCGGTGGGTCAGCACCCGGGTCTTGCCGCTGCCGGCGCCGGCGAGGACCAGATAATGCCCCGGCGGCGCCGAAACGGCTTCGCGCTGGGCCGGATTGAGAGCGTCGAGCAAATGCGATACGTCCATGCGGCTATTGTAGCGGTCCAGGCGCGGGAACCCGGCCGCGCGGCGAGGTGGCGATGACCCGGATGCATCCGCGTTGTGGGCCGATCCGGCAAGCCTGCGCCTGTCTGGCCGCGCTCGCGCTGGCCTGGGCGATACCGGTCGCCGCGCAAGCCCCCGCCGCCGCGGTGGCGGCGAGCGCGGCCAACGAACGGGTGCTGCGCGTCGGCGACGGCCGCCTGCGGGTGATCGTCGAAAACCCGCCCGACCCAGCCCGCGCCGATCAATTGCACGCCTGGCTGGCCGAGTGCGTGCGCGCCCAGCTCAGTGCGTTCGGGCGCTTCCCGCTGCGCGAGGCGACGGTGCGCGTGCGGCTGGTGCCGCGACGCGGCCGCGACCCGAGCCCGGTGCCGTGGGGCCAGACCGTGCGCGAGGACGGCGTGTCGGTGCTGCTGTTCGTGCGCGACGACGCCGGCAGCGAAGAACTGCGCGCCGACTGGACCGCGGTGCACGAGCTCTCGCACCTGTTCCATCCCTATCTCGGCGACGCCGGCCGCTGGCTGGCCGAAGGCCTGGCCAGCTATTACCAGAACGTGCTGCGCGCGCGCATCGGGCTGCTCGACGGCGAGGAAGCCTGGCGGCGGCTGGACGGCGGTTTCCGCCGCGGCCGCGACGCGGGCGCAGGCCCGCGCATGGACGAAATCGGCTGGCGCCGCGGCGCCACCATGCGCATCTACTGGGCCGGCGCGGCGTTCTGGCTGGACGCGGACCTGGCCCTGCGGCGCGAACGCGGCCGCAGCCTGGACCAAGTGCTGGCGGCGTATTCGCAATGCTGCCTGCGCGAAGACAGCCGGGCCACGCCGGAAGAATTCGTCGCCGCACTCGACCGCGCCGGCGGCGGCGGCACGATCGCGCGGGCATATGCGCGGCACGCGGCGATGACCGGATTTCCATCGCTGCAAGCCGATTACGCCGCGCTGGGGATCGACGCCGAGGGCGAACAGCTGACGTTTTCGCCGGATCCGGCCAAGGCGCGGCTGCGCGCGGCGATCATGGGGCCGCGCGCGGCGGTGGCGGTGCGGTCGTCGGCGGTGGATGGCGACGACTAGGCGAGGTTCGTCGCAGTTGTGTTGTCGCGGTCGCGGCTTGCGCCGCTCCTACAGTCGGATACGAAACCTGCCGCAGCCCCTGTAGGAGCTGCGCAAGCTGCGACCGCGCCGATCCAACTACGGCGCAACCCGCACGCAATCCGAACGAATCAGTGCCCGGGCTTCGCCGGCTTGTGCGCGCTCATCAGCTTGTCGGTCCAGGCGATGCCCACGGCCGAAACGATGAACAGGAAGTGGATCAGCGCCTGCCACATCACGCCCTGCTCGGTCAGCTCGCTGCACTTGGCGGTCGCGTTGGCCACGCCGTTGGCGGTGGCCGCGGCCGCGGCCTGCGCGGCGGCGAAGGCCTGCGGCGTGCCGCACAGCGGCAGGCCGAGGTTGCCCGCGCCGATGAAGGTCTTGAGCAGGTGGATCGAAGAGATGCCGATGATCGCCATCGCCAGCTTGACCTTGAGCACGCTGGCGTTGACGTGGCTCAGCCATTCCGGCTGGTCCGGATGGCCTTCCAGGCGCAGGCGCGAGACGAAGGTCTCGTAGCCGCCGACGATCACCATCACCAGCAGGTTGGAGATCATCACCACGTCGATCAGGCCGAGCACGATGAGCATGATGCTCTGCTCGGTCAGATTGGCCGCGTCGCTGACCAGGTGGATCAGTTCGCGCACGAACTGGAACACGTAGACGCCCTGAGCCACGATCAGGCCCAGATACAACGGCAGCTGCAGCCAGCGCGAGCTGAAGATCAGGGCCGGCAGGGGATTGAGTCGGTTGATCCTGGAGTCGGTCATGCGGGTCGGCAACGTTTTGGAAAGAAGAAGAAACCGCGCGCCGAGAGTCGGAATGAAACCGAACGTCCGCCGCAGTGCGGGGGCACAGAGTAGCCGGGCTGCGGCGTCATCGCCATCGCGACCGCCGTCGCATTCAGCCGCGATGCTCCGCGGCACGCGCCTTTCCACCGCCGCAACGGCCCCGCGCGCAGGGCCGCGCGTACACTGCCGGCTCTCTCAGCGGAGTCCGTCTCCCCATGATCGACCTGCACTATTGGCCCACGCCCAACGGCCACAAGATCACCTTGTTCCTGGAAGAAGCCGCGCAGGCCGGGCAGGCCCTGGCGTATGCGATCAAGCCGGTGAACATCGGCGCCGGCGACCAGTTCAAGCCCGAATTCCTGGCCATTTCGCCGAACAACCGGATGCCGGCGATCGTCGACCATGCGCCGGCGGACGGCGGCGACGCGCTGAGCGTGTTCGAATCCGGCGCGATCTTGCAGTATCTGGCGGAAAAAACCGGCCTGTTCGCCCCCGCCGACCTGCGCGGCCGGGCCGAGACGAACGAATGGCTGTTCTGGCAGGTCGGCGGCTTTGGGCCGATGCTGGGCCAGAACCACCATTTCAACCGCTACGCGCCGGAGAAGGTGCCCTACGCCATCGACCGCTACCAGCGCGAAACCGAACGACTGTACGGCGTGCTCGACAAGCGCCTGGCCGGGCGCGAATTCATCGCCGGCGACGCGCTGAGCATCGCCGATTTCGCCAGCCACCCGTGGGCGCGCGAGCACGACTGGCACCACGTCGACCTGGCCCGCTACCCCCAGGTGCAGCGCTGGTACGAGGCCCTGGCCGCACGCCCGGCCTTCCAGCGGGCCTACGAAATGGGCAAGGTATACCGGGCCGACAAGGCCATGACCGAGGAGATGCGCAAGCACCTGTTCGGTACGCCGGCCGCGCAGCCGCAGTAAGCGGCGCGCGGCCGCCGCAGTCGGCCGCAGCAACCCGCGTTCCACCCCAGCCGTTCCGCCGCCGGCCCGCGCCGGCGGCGCCCGTCACGGACCATCCGCCCGAAATGAACAACGCCCGCCGCCTCGTCGCCTGCCTGATCGCCATGTCGCTGACCGCCGCCACGCCCGCCCTCGCCGCTCCGCCCGCCGCCGCACCGGCCGACGGCCGCCTGACCCTGGAAGCGCTGACCGGCGATGCGCCGCTGTCGGGCCCGAGCCTGCTCAAGCCCAAGGTGGCGCCGGACGGCAGCCGGGTGAGCTTCCTGCGCGGCAAGCAGCGCGACCGCAACCGCCTGGACCTGTGGGCCTACGACATCGCCAGCGGCAAGACCGCGCTGCTGGTCGATTCCGACGACGTGCTGCCGGGCGCGGAAGTGCTCAGCGACGCGGAGAAGGCGCGGCGCGAGCGCCAGCGCATCGCCGCGCTGTCGGGCATCGTCGATTACCAATGGTCGCCCGACGGCAAGCGCCTGCTGTTCCCGCTCGGTGGCGAGCTGTACCTCTACGACCTGGGCAAGACCGGCAAGGCCGCGGTGCGCCAGCTCACCCACGGCGAAGGCTTCGCCACCGATCCCAAGCTGTCGCCGCTCGGCGGCTACGTCAGCTTCGTGCGCGACCGCAACCTGTGGGTGATCGATCTGGCCGACGGCAAGGCCGTGCAGCTGACCCAGGACGGCAGCGACACCATCGGCAACGGCGTCGCCGAGTTCGTCGCCGACGAGGAAATGGACCGCCACACCGGCTATTGGTGGGCGCCGGACGATTCGGCCATCGCCTTCGCCCGCATCGATGAATCGCCGGTGCCGGTGCAAAAGCGCTACGAGGTCTATCCCGACCGCACCGCCGTGGTCGAGCAGCGCTATCCGGCCGCGGGCGACCGCAACGTGCTGGTGCGGCTGCTGGTGGCGCCGGTGGGGCGCTCCGGCGCGACGCGCGAGATCGACCTGGGCAAGCAGCAAGACATCTACCTCGCCCGCGTCGACTGGCGCGGCGCCGATCGCCTGACGTTCCAGCGCCAGTCGCGCGATCAGCACAAGCTCGAACTGATCGAAGCCGACCTGGCCAGCGGCAAGCAGCGCACGCTGCAGACCGAGACCAGCAAGACCTGGGTGCCGCTGCACAACGACCTGCGCTTCCTCGCCGACGGCCGAATCCTGTGGAGCAGCGAGCGCAGCGGTTTCGAGCATCTCTACCTGCTGTCGGAAGACGGCGCCAAGGCCACCGCGCTGACCTCCGGCGACTGGCCGGTCGACGGCGTGCTCGCGGTCGACGAAGCCGCCGGCCAGGTCTATTTCGCCGCCGGCAAGGACAGCCCCACCGACGCGCAGATCTACCGCGTGGCGCTGGCCGGCGGTGCGATCGAGCGCCTGTCCAAGAGCGACGGCCTGCACAGCGCCAGCTTCGCCAACAACGCCAGCGTCTACGTCGACAGCTGGTCGAACCCGACCACGCCGCCGCAGCTGGAGCTGTACCGCAACGACGGCAGCCGCATCGCCGCGCTGATCGCCAACGATCTGGCCGATCCCAAGCATCCCTACGCGCCGTACCTGAAGGCGCAGCGGCCGCTGGAGTTCGGCACGCTCAAGGCCGCCGACGGCAAGACCGAGCTGCACTACAGCCTGATCAAGCCGGCCGGCTTCGACCCGGCCAAGCGCTATCCGGTGGTGGTCTACGTCTACGGCGGCCCGGCCGCGCAGTCGGTCAAGCGCAACTGGGCGCCGGACTTCAACCAGTACCTGGCCCAGCACGGCTATGTGGTGTTCTCGCTCGACAACCGCGGCACCCCGCGCCGCGGCGCGGCGTTCGGCGGCGCGCTGTACGGCAAGCAGGGCACGGTGGAAGTGGCCGACCAGCTCGAAGGGGTGAAGTGGCTGAAGTCGCAGCCGTGGGTCGAGGGCTCGAAGATCGGCGTGTACGGCTGGTCCAACGGCGGCTACATGACCTTGATGATGCTGGCCAAGGCCAGCGACCAGTACGCCTGCGGCGCCGCCGGCGCGCCGGTGACCGACTGGGGCCTGTACGACAGCCACTACACCGAGCGCTACATGGGCCTGCCCAAGGACAACCCCGACGGCTATCGCGAAGGCCGCGTGCTGCAGCACCTGGACGGGCTGACTTCGCGCCTGCTGCTGATCCACGGCATGGCCGACGACAACGTGCTGTTCACCAACTCCACCGTGCTGATGAGCGCGCTGCAGCAGCGCGGCCGCCCGTTCGAGCTGATGACCTATCCCGGCGCCAAGCACGGCCTGCGCGGGCGCGACAACCTGCACCGGCTGCGCCTGACCGAGGACTTCTTCGACCGCTGCCTCAAGCGCTGAGCGCGTGCGGCGCGGCCGCGCCGGCAAGACCGCCCGACTACATCGAACCGACGACAAGGACTTCGACGCGATGAACGCGCAATACCGCAAGCCCTGGGTGCAACGCCACTGGCTGTTGATGCTGGTGCTGAGTTTCGTGGTGATGATGGCGCTGTCGATGGCCATCGGCGTCGGCGTCATGTACGTGGTGATGTCTTCGGTCAAGAACACCGCGCCCTATCGCGAGGCGATGGAGCGGGTGCGCGGCGACGAGCGCATGACCCGCGCGCTGGGCGAGCCGATCGGCACGCGCTGGATTCCGCTGGGCATGGTCGAGCAGCGCGAGCAGGGCCGCGCCGCGTTCCTGGTGTTCCTGCAGGGGCCGCGCGGCACCGGCACGGTCGACGTGCAGGGCGTGTTCACCGACGGCCTGTGGCGTTACCAGCGCCTGCAGGGCGAGACCGACGGGCCGCCGCGCGATCGCGTCGACTTGCGCCGCGACGTCGACCATTGAGCCGCCGCATGACCTTCGGCGCTTGGCCGGCGCCGGCGCGGGGCCGATGCTGGCGGGCGCCGCGCGCTGCGCGCCGCCGTTCTTCCTTCGCGTTCTCACGACAAGGGTCGCCGCCATGAAACCGCTCGTCCTCGCAATCGCCCTGGCGCTGTGCGCCCCCGCCCTCGCCGCCGCCGCACCGGCCGCCGCGGCCAAGAGCGCGGCCAAGCCGGCGCCGGCCTGGGTCGCCCAAAGCAACGAATACACCAAGATCCTGATCAAGGCCCAGGCCGATTTCGCCCCGGAAGGCTTCTCGTTCTTCGGCATTCCCGGCTACGACGACAAGGTCACCGACCTGCGTCCCGGCGTGAACGAGCGCTACCGCGCAGCGCTGGCCAAGGCGCGCGCGCAGTTGCAGGAGAAGCTCGAACTCGAGCGCGACGCCAACGTGCGCCAGGACCTGGAGATCCTGCTCGGCGCGATCGACCAGAGCGTGCAGGGCAGCGAGCTCAACGAGAAGCTGATGCTGCCGTGGTTCGACGCGCCGCAGACGGTGTTCTCGGGCCTCAACGCGCTGCTGACCGACCAGATCGACCCGGCGCGCCGGGCCAAGGCGCTGGCGCGCCTGCAGGCGTACGTCGGCCAGGCGCCGGGCAGCCAGCCGCTGACCGCGCTGGCGCGCGCGCGTTACGAGGAGCGGCTGAGCAACACCGCGCTGCTGCCGCCGAGCAAGCTCGAGGTCGAGCAGGCGCTGGCCAACGTCGACACCTACGTCGCCGGCATCCGCAAGCTGTTCGTCAAGTACAAGATCGCCGGCGCCGAGCCCGCGCTCAAGGCGATGGAGACGCAGCTGCGCGACTACGGCAAGTGGACGCGCGAGCAGGTGCTGCCGAAGGCGCGCACCGATGCGCGCCTGCCCGAGGAGCTGTACGCGTTCGGGCTCAAGCAGTTCGGCATCGACGTCGAACCGCAGATGCTGATCCGCCGCGCCCAGGTCGAGTTCATGGAAACCCGCGCGGCGATGCGCCAGCTGGCGCCGCTGGTGGTGCAGGCCAAGGGCCTGAAGGTCGCCGATCCGCACGACTACGTGGCGGTGATCGAGGCGCTCAAGCGCGACACCATTCCCAACGATCAGCTCGAAGGCCGCTATCGCAAGATCATCGACGCGATCGATCCGATCATCCGCAAGGAAAAGATCGTCGACGTGCCGCAGCGGCCGATGGTGATGCGCCTGGGCAGCGAGGCCGAATCGGCGGCGCAGCCGGCGCCGCACTTCCTGCCGGCGCAGTTGGTCGGCAACACCGGTCAGCAGGGCCAGTTCGTGCTGCCGGTGGCGGTGCCCAGCCCCGATGGCAAGGCGCTGAAGTACGACGATTTCAACTACGAATCGGCGGCGTGGACGCTGTCGGCGCACGAGGGCCGGCCCGGCCACGAGCTGCAGTTCACCGCGATGGTCGAACGCGGCGTATCGCTGGCGCGCTCGCTGTTCGCGTTCAACTCGGTCAACGTCGAAGGCTGGGCGCTGTACGCCGAGGCCGAGATGGTGCCTTACGAGCCGCTGGACGGTCAGCTGATCGCGCTGCAGTTCCGCCTGTTGCGCGCGGCGCGCGCGATCCTCGACCCCATGCTCAACCTGGGCCTGACCGACCGCGCCAGCGCCGGCAAGGTGCTGCGCGAGCAGGTCGGTTTCTCCGAGGCGATGACCAAGCAGGAGCTGGACCGTTACATGTTCAACATGCCCGGGCAGGCCGGCAGCTACTTCTACGGTTATAGCCGGATCCTGGAATTGCGCATGGGCACCGAGCTGGCGCTGGGCGACAAGTTCGACCGCCAGGGTTTCAACAACTTCCTGCTCGACCAGGGGCTGCTGCCGCCGGCGTTGTTGGCCAAGGCGGTGCAGGAGGAGTATGTGCCCAAGCGCAAGGGGCAGTAAGCGTTCTTGCGAGATGAGTACGAAAAGGCCGCGGCGAAAGCCGCGGCTTTTTTCGTTTGGGCGGGACAAACGAGTTTGCTGTTGCCGTTGTTGCTATTGCTATTGCTCTTCGCTCCCCCCGCCGCCCCGAACTCGCCACAGGCAATCAGAGACCCGAAGGGCGGCGCACAGGATGTGCGCCGTGCGCCACCCAGGCCATGGATGGCCTGTGTGGCGCATCCCCGCG
>NZ_FNOG01000008.1:257329-350126 GCF_900106525.1 Lysobacter enzymogenes | reverse complement strand
ATGGCCTGGGTGGCGCACGGCGCGCGTCCTGCGCGCCGCCCTTCGGGTCTCTATTTGCCTGTGGCGAGTTCGGGGCGGCGGGGGGAGCGAAGAGCAACAGCAATAGCAACGGCAACGGCAACGGCAACAACAAGATCAAAATGGATTCCGGCGTTCGCCGGAATGACGGCCTTGGGACTTAAGCGGCGTCGGAGCTTCGCAGCATCACCGAAACAACGTCTCTCGCCCCATCACTTCCCCGGCAACGGCAACGCCTTGAACTCCTTCACCGTGCGCAACACCAAACTGGAATTGATGTCCGCACCGCCCGCCTGATTGAGCAGACGATCGAGCAAAAAGCGCGAGAGATGCTCCAGATCGCGCACCACGATCTGCAGCAGATAGTCCATATCGCCGGTCAGCGCATAACAGGCCACCACCTCGTCCCAGGCCCCGACGAACTCGGCGAACGCCGCCACCGCCTCGCTGTCGTGGCGGCCCAGGCGCACCCGCACGAAGGCCTGCAGGCCCAGGCCCAGCCGCGCCGCGTCGACTTCGGCGCGGTAGCCGCGGATCACCCCCTCGCGCTCCAGCCGCTGCACCCGGCGCAGGCAGGCCGAGGCCGACAGGTGCACGCGCTCGGCCAGCTCGGCGTTGGTCAGACGGCCGTCGCGCTGCAGTTCGGCGAGCAGGACGATGTCGGTGCGGTCCAATTCGATGGTGGCCATTTTCGGCGGCTCCGGGGCAATTCACGCAAGGATGTTGCGCCAAACCGGGTTTCTGGCGCAACAACGCAAGCCTATTGCGCCGTAGCGCGGCTAAAGTCGTCTTGTCGGCCCGTTCCGGGCCAGCCAAGAGCGAGCCGGCCCGATCCGGGGCCGGCCAGGAGCGAGACGGTATGAACACCACCCCGCAGCGCGTCGAACATCAGCTCACCGACAAGGGCTACGTGCCGGTGTACACCACCGCCGTGGTCGAGCAGCCGTGGAGCGCGTATTCGGCCGACGACCACGCGGTGTGGGCGCAGTTGTTCGAACGCCAGCAAAAAGTGCTGGTGGGCCGCGCCAGCGACGAGTTCCTGCTCGCCCAGCGCGCCATGCACATGACGCCCGACCGCATCCCCAAGTTCGACGAGCTCAACCGCACCCTGCGCGCGCACACCGGCTGGGAGCTGATCGGGGTGGAAGGGCTGCTGCCGGAGCTGACCTTCTTCGATCACCTGGCCAACCGTCGCTTCCCGGTGACCTGGTGGATCCGCAAGCCCGAGCAGATCGACTACCTGTCCGAGCCGGACCTGTTCCACGACCTGTTCGGCCACGTGCCGTTGCTGATGAACCCGGTGTTCGCCGACTACATGCAGGCCTACGGCAAGGGCGGGGTGAAGGCGCACGGCATCGACCCCGACGCGCTGGTGCACCTGACCCGGCTGTACTGGTACACGGTGGAATTCGGCCTGATCAAGCAGGCCGACGGCCTGCGCATCTACGGCAGCGGCATCGTCTCGTCCAAGAGCGAGTCGATCTACAGCCTGGAGTCCGCCGCGCCCAACCGCATCGGCTTCGACCTGGAGCGGGTGATGCGCACGCGCTACCGCATCGACACCTTCCAGAAGACCTACTTCGTCATCGACAGCTTCGAGCAGTTGATGCGCGCGACCGAGCCGGATTTCACCCCGATCTACCAGCGCCTGGCGCAGCAGGATTCGGTCCCGGCCGGCGATGTGCTCGCGGATGATGCGGTGTTCACCCGCGGCACCGGCGAAGGTTGGCTGACCGACGGCGACGTCTGATCGCGTTGCCGCGTATCTGCCTGTAGGAGCGGCGCGAGCCGCGACAACGCCACCGCGCCCACGACGCAACTCCACCGGCCCGCGCCGTTCGTCCACCACGAACGGCGCGCCGCGGCGTCAGCGCTTCGCCGCGCTACACTCGCAGCCGATGAACGACGAAAACCAGAGCAATACCCCGCACATGGGTGCGGGCCACGCCGCCGCGGCGCAGACCGCCAGCGGCCTTCCTTACCGCCAGATCCGCGCCGTCTACGACGACGCCACGATCCGCGTCTACCAGGCCTTCAACGACCAGATCGCCGACGCCGCGCTCGCCGCCGGCCGCTTCGTCGCGCCGTTCTCGCGCTCGCGCATGACCTGGATCAAGCCTTCGTTCCGCTGGATGATGTATCGCGCCGGCTGGGGCTACAAAGACGACAACCAGCGCCGCATCCTCGCCATCGATATCCGCCGCGACGGCTTCGAATGGGCGCTGGCAAACAGCTGTCCCTCGCATCCAGATCCGGCGATGACGCCGCAGCAGTGGCAGCGGCATCGCGACGCCACGCCGGTGCGGATCCAGTGGGATCCCGAGCGCAGCCTGCGGCTGGGGCCGCTCGACCATCGCTCGATCCAGATCGGCTTGGGCGGCGAAGCGGTGCCGCGCTACATCGACGAATGGACGCAGCGGATCGAAGAGGTGACGCCGCTGGCGCATCGCGTGCACGGCTTGGTGCAGGCGGAGCGGCTGGACGAGGCGGCGGCGCTGTTGCCGATCGAGCGACCGTATCTGCCGCAGACCGAAGTCTGATCGCTGGCTTGCTGGAACCTCGATGCGGGAGGGCCTTCAGGTCCGACGCTTTTCGGTCCGGGCACAGCGACCTGAGCCGAAAGCGTCGGGCCTAAAGGCCCTCCCACAACACCCGCAGCGGCGGCTTGAAACGACGGCTGGGCCTGCAGGCCCAGCCGCCGGCGCTCAAAGCAGCGCCAGATCAAGCCATCGCCAGATCGACCTGCGGCGCGCGCCGCTGCCCGGCCAGGAACCGCGCCGCCCAACCGGCGAAGTAGCCGGCGCTGAAGCCCGACACCACCAGATCCCAGCCCAGCGCGCTGTCGTGCAGCTGCGGCGAGACCGCGGCCGCGACCTGCAGCGCGTAGTGGGCGCCGAAGATGCCCAGGTTGCGCAGCAGCGGCAGCGCGCTGCCGGGCTGGCGCACCAGGCGACGCTGGTGGTCGAAGGCCAGCGTCGCCGGGTTCAGCGACCACACGCCGAGCAGGCCGCCGATCGCCGCGCCGAGGAACCAGCGGCCGAGCGTTTCCAGCGGCGCGCCGGCGTGCCCGGCCAGCCCGATCAGGCCCCAGACGATGAACACCGCCGGCACCGCCCACACCCGCGCCAGCGACTGCACGCCGGTGCGCAGGCGGCGCAGGCCCAGGTAGAGCAGCACGGCGAAGATCGCGTAGACCCAGACGGGGGTGCCCTGGAGCAGGTGGGAGATCGGCATGGCGGTGGCCTCGGAGTCGGGAAGAGGGCGGGGCGGCGGCGCGGAATCGTTCCGGCGTGGCGCTCATGCTCCGCCGCGGCCGGCGCCGGCCGCAGTCCCGGCGGTCATCGATGCGGCCTGCCGGAAGTCATCGCGTGGGTCGGGCAGGGCGGACGCCGCCGCCAGGCGCGGCCTGCGCGAGGGCTCTACTTGGCCGGCGAGGACGGGATCGACGCGCGGGAAGAAGTTTTTGCTTTTTTTAGACGTTCGATTTGACGTATTGCGTCACTTTCCCCGTGCCCCGGATGACGCGGCTGGGCGCTTCCCGCCCAGCCGGGCGGAGCGGAATTTTTTATGATCTTGTTCACATTTCTTAACTTCAAATCACGTCGCGCTAACAATTCAATATGCGACTTAAATCACGTTGTGGCACGGATTGTGCGTGATCTGGCCGGAGCGCCGGATTCCCCGGCGCCGACTCCCTTCGGACACCTTCCATGCGCAAGCTTCCGACCGCTCTCCTGGCCGCCGCGTTGCTGGCCGGCCTGCCGCTGCTCGCCCAGGCCGAGTCGCAGTACACCACCGGTACCGCGTCGCCGATCACCGCCACCGCCCGCCTCGATTTCCAGATCACCGTGCCGAAGATCCTGTTCCTGCGCGTAGGCGCCGGCGCGGACTACACCAACACCGCCACGATCAACCAGATCTCGTTCGCCGTGCCCGCCGCCAACGTCGGCAACGGCGCCGCCGTCGCGGCCACCGCCGCCTCCGGCGACCTGGGCAACGGCGCGGTCACCGCCAAGCTGGTCGGCAACAACGGCACCATCACCCTGTCGTCCTCGACGGTCGGCGCGCTCGGCAACGGTTCGGGCGACAGCATTTCCTACAGCCAGATCCAGACCACCACCGCCACCAACACCACCGCCACCGCGCTCAACGCGCCGGCGCTGGCCGACGGCGCGGTGACCAGCACCACCGTCGCCCCGGGCGCCGGCAGCAAGGTCGTCAACCTCGACGCCAAGTGGACCTACGCCTACCTCAACGGCGCGGTGGTCGCGCCGGGCACCTACGGCGGCGTCAACGCCAACAACAGCCGCGTCACCTACACCGCGTCGATGCCGTAACCGACGCGTCGCGACGCAGCCCGCGCCCAGCGCGGGATCCCGGCGCCGCCGCCACCGCGGCGGCGCCTTCCCCGGAGACTCGTCATGACCGCAGCTTTGCGCGGCCTGTCCCTGTGTGCGTGCCTGGCGCTGGCCGCGTTCGCGCCGGCCGCCGATGCGTTCACCGCCAACTTGAATCCCGGCACGCGCGCGATCTACCTGCGCGTCGGCGACGGCGTCTACACCGGCAGCTACACCGGCAACGGCACGCCCGGCAACGGCGGCGGCATCGACGTGGTGTCGGTGACGGTGCCGGCCGCGGCGGTCGGCAACGGCGTCGATCAGGTCATGACCACCACCGCTTCTTCGGGCGTGAGCAATTACGACAGCTACGCGTTCTGCAACGTGCCGGCGCAGATCTACGTCGGCGGGTTCTACCGCCGCACCGGCAGCGGCGGCGCCGCCACGCTGACCGCGACCGTGCCCGCGGGGCTCACCAATGCCCAGGGCGAAACCATCGCCTTCTCGCAGATTGCCTGGACCAGCAGCGGCAACGGCGACACCGGCGCGCAGCCGATCCCGGCCGGCACCTTCCAGCCCGGCAATCAGGTGCTGGCCAGTTTCCCGATCAACACCTGGCGCGAGAGCTGCCACACCTTCCGCTACGCCAACGACGCCGTGGTCGGCGCCGGCACCTACACCGGCAGGGTGACCTACACCCTGAGCGCGCCGTGAGCCGCGGCCTGCGCGGCGCGGCCGCGTCGCTCCTGATCTGCGTCGCCGGCGCCGCTGGCGCTGCGACCCATCGCGTCGAAGACAGCGGCACCCAGGTGATGAACCCGAACGTGCAGATGCGCTGGGACGCGAGCGCCCCCGGCGCGCCGGGCCGCGGCCTCAGCGGCGCGCTCGACGTCGCCCTGCGCCTGGACGTGGCCGCCTGGCGCGGCCGCAGCGGCCGTCTCTACATGACTCTGCCGGCCTCGCCGTCCGGCCCGTTGCAGGTCAGCTGGACCACCCAGGGCGCGCTGCTGCCCGGGCGTTTGGTCGCCGGCGAGCGCGCGCTGATCTACGCCGGCCCGATCGCCCAGGACGTCCTGCGCGACCGCCTGCGCCTGACCGTGCAGGCCGACGCGCAACGCATGGAACGCGCCGAAACCGTGAATTTCTCCTTCGAAATCGACCTGGACGAACCCTGATGCGCCTTCCCACGCGCCCTCTCGCCGCGCTGTGCCTGCTCGCCGGCCTGCTGCCCGCGGCGGCCGCCGCGCAAGGTTTTTCCGCGCTGGTCTCGCCGCCGCGCTTCGAAGACCGCACCCGCCCGGGCGAGGTCTACCGCAACGTGGTGGAGATCACCAACGTCTCCGCGCGCGCGGCGCGCTACACGCTCAAGACCGCCGACTGGAGCATCGACGGCAACGGCGCGGTCGCCTTCGACACCGCGCTGGCGCCGGGCAGCTGCCGGCCGTGGGTGGGGCTGGAGGCCGCGCAGATCGACGTCGCCGGCAACGGCAAGCGCCGCTACCGCTTCGAAGTGGCGGTGCCGAAGGACGCGCCGGCCGGCGAATGCCGCTTCGCGATCCTGCTGGAAGGCGAGCCCGAATCGGTCGGCGGCGCGCTCGCGCTGCCGGTGGCCGGGCGCATCGGCATCATCGTCTACCTCGCCGTCGGCGACGCGGCGGCGAAGCTGCGGCTGCTCGACACCGGCACCGCACAGGTCGACGGCAAGCGCGTGCCGGTGCTGCGCGTGCGCAACGAAGGCAATGCCCACACCCGGCTGGAAGGGTTGGTCGATGCGGTCGACGCCGGCGGCCGCCGCTACGGCCTGCAGCCGTCGAGCCTGCCGATCCTGGCCGGCGAAACCCGCACCGTGACGCTGACGCCGCAAGGCGACAGCGCCGACGCCGCAGCGCCGACCCTGGCCTATCCGCTGCAGCTCAAGGGCGCGCTGGAATGGGACCGGCAGACGTTGCCGCTCGACCAGCGCCTGGCGCCGTGAGCCGCGCGCGGTGACCGCTCTCGCCCGTCCGCCGCTGCGCCACCGCCTCGCCGCAGCGCTGACGCTGATCCTGGCCGCGTGCGCCGGCACGGCGGCGGCGCAGGACGCGCCCGCATCCGACGACGAATACCGCGACCGCATCATCGCGCCGCAGGCGCTGGCGCCGCTGCCGCCGGACCCGGAAGACGACCGCGACGACAGCGGCCTGCCGCGCTCGCTGCGCATCGGCCTGGACTACGCCCGCAACGAACGCGGCGACGAGCGCTACGACGAACGCGGGCTCAGCCTCGGCGGCTATTGGGAAACCGCGAACTGGGGCAGCGTCTCGCTCGACGCCACCGCGCTGCGCCGCGGCGGCGACCGCCGCGACGGCGCGCGCGAATGGAGCGGCGCGGCCACGCTGTGGCAGCGCGGCGTGTACGTCGACGGCGGCTGGCGCGGCGACAACGGCCTGGGCGTGCTGGCCACGCCGGCGCCGGAGCTGCAGCGCAATCAATACCGCTTCTTCCTGCCGACCGTGGCGATGGCCGGCGCCAGCAGCCAGTGGAGCCGCGACGCCGACGGCCGCACGGTGTACGCCGCGTTCGGCCGCGCCGGCGTGTTCGACGGCACCCGCACGGTCGGCTTCGAACTCGGCGACGGCGAAGTCGCCGCGCTCGGCGCGCAGTGGCGGCCGGCGCCGAACTGGACCGCCTCGGCGGCGCTGCTGAGCAACGACGGCCGCATCGCCGCGGATTCGCGCGGGGTCGCGCTGACGCCGGGCGCGACCCAGGCCGGGCATTGGGCCGCGCGCTGGAGCTCGGGCGCCGACTCGGTCCAGTTCAACCTGCTCAACAGCCACAGCCGCGACGGCAACGCCAGCGGCGGCTGGATCGACGCCAGCGCGCGCCGCGGCCGCTTCCGCCACGACGCCGGCGTGTTCTCGCTCGACCCGGGCATGGCCTGGGGCGCGTTGCCGGTCAACCAGGACGCGCGCGGCGGCTATTACCGCCTGGGCTATCAATACGGGCGCTGGCTGTGGAACGCCGGCCTCGATGAAATCCGCTCCATCAGCGGCCGCGGCTTCGACGGCCGCTACGCCACCGCGTTCGCGCGCTATCAGGCCAGCACCCGCCTGGGTTACGGCGCCAGCGCCAGCCTGCGCCACGCCGACGGCGGCGGCGACGCGTATTCGGTGCAAGGCTTCGCCGACTACCGCAGCGACTGGGGCCAGACCCGCCTGCAGCTCGACCGCGCCGACGCCGGCGGCGGCGAGCGCAGCTGGCAGGCCAGCGTCGATCAGGCGCTGCCGCTGCCGGAAGGCCAGCACCTGTCGCTGTCGCTGGCCTATGCCGAACTCGGCCAGCGCGGGCTTGAGGCGACCCGCAGCGCCAGCGTGTCGCTGTACGGCGGCCTGCGCCTGGGCCAGCGCTGGAACCTCGACGGCAACGCGCGCTGGACCCGCGGCGACGGCCCGTCGGCGACCCGCGGCAGCGACATCAACCTCGGCCTCAGCGGCGCGCTGGCGCGCGGCTGGACGCTGAGCGCGGCGCTGTACCAAAGCCGCGGCTCGCAGCGCTCGCCGTTCCTGCTCGATCCCTTGGCCCTGGATTCGCCGTTCCAGCGCCTGCCGCGCGAACGCTCGGCCCTGCTGACCCTGCGCTACGACTGGCAGGCCGGCCGCCCGCAGGCGGTGCTCGGCGCCGCGCCGAACGCGGCCAGCGGCGACATCGCCGGCACGCTGTACCTGGACGAGAACGGCGACGGCGTGCGCGCCGCCTCCGAGCGCCCGGCCGCCAACGTCACCGTGGTGCTGGACGGCCGCTGGATCGCGCGCACCGACAGCAACGGCGCCTTCGCCTTCGCCCGCGTCGGCGTCGGCGAGCACCGCCTGCAAACCGTCGCCGACAACCTGCCACTGCCGTGGTCGCTGAGCGACGCGCCGACGACGGTGCGCGTGTCGGTGCGCGAAACCACCCGCATCGAAATCGGCGCGACCCGGCCGCGTTGATGCGGCCGTACCCGCCCCTACAAACCGGCCGCAGCCCCTGTAGGAGCGGCGCAAGCCGCGACCGCGAAACACGGCGTGCGGCGCAAGCTTCGGCGCGAGCGTGAAAGCCCGCGGTCGCGGCTTGCGCCGCTCCTACAGGTAGCTTCGGCCGGATTCGCTCAGGCGAGCGCGACCGCTGCGGGCTTGCGCGGCGCCGCGGCCGTCGCCAGCAATCGCTCGGCCAGATCGCGCGCCGCTACGCGCAGCTCCGGCACCGCGGTGATCTCCCACCACTGCGCGCGCAGCAACGGTCCGATCGCGTACAGGCCGCGCACCGCCGCGCCCTTGCGGTCGAGCGCTTCGAACTGCGGCGACGTGCGCAGGCCCAGGCCGAGCGGATCGGCGGTCACCAGGCCCGATTCGCGCAGGTGCGCGATCAACGGGTGGGTGGTGCGCTCCACGTCGGTGTCCAGGCCGGTCGCGCGGATCAGCACGTCGAAGCGTTCGGTGTGCAGGCGCTGGCCGCCGCGCTCGCGGATCAGCGCTTCCACCGCGTCGTCGCCGCGGCGCGCGCGCAACAGGCGGCCGGCGCGGACCTGCAACTGCCCGGATTCCTGCAAGGCCTGCAGCTCCTCGGCCAGCTGCGGCGCGATGCGATGGCGCAGCGCTTCCCAGTACGAACGCAGATGGCGCACGAACGCGCCGCGCTGCGGCGCCGGCATGCCGGCCCAGAACGCTTGCAGGTAAGGCCGCAGCGCGTCGACCAGGCTGCGCCAGTCGTCCACCACCGGCGCCAGGTTGCGCAGCGCGCGCAGCAGTTCGCGCGGGGCGTGGCTGTCGAGCGCGTGCAGCACCGCCGGCGGCAGCGCCACCGGCACCGGCGCGCTTTCGCCGTGCGCGCGCGGCAGCAGGCCGTGCCGCGACAGCGCCACGATCGGGCCGCGATGGCCGCGCTTGTGCAAGGTCGCCACCGTGTCGGCCATGGTCAGGCCGGTGCCGACGATCAACAAACGCGCGTCCGGCGCGATCGCGTCGATGGCGCCGTCCTGCCACGGCCAGCCGATGTAGCTGGGATGCACCGCCAGCCGCGGCCCGACCCCGGCCAGCGGCTGCGGCGGCAGCGCGCCGACCGCGAGCACGACCTTGTCGGTGAGGAAATCGCTGCCGTCGGCCAGATGCACGCGAAAGCCGGCCGAGGCGCGCTCGACCGCGATGGCTTCGTGGCGGATCTGGCTGAAGGCCGCGGTGCTGCCGGCCACCGCGGCCTGCAACTGCGCGTGCAGGTATTCGCCGAACAACAGCCGCGGCAGGTAGCTGCCGCGCGCGCGGTCGGTCAGGTTGAGCCAGTCGGCGAAGCCGCCCGGCGCCTCGGGCGTGGCGCCCAGATCGCTGGCGCGCACGTTGAGCAGATGCTCCGGCCGCGCCTCGCCGTAGGCCACGCCGCGGCCGTAGCTCTCGGGCTGGCCGACCAGGCACAGCTCCACGCCGGGGCCGGCGCGGCGCGCCAGTTCGCCTGCCGCTGCGCTGCCGCTGAAACCCGCGCCGATGAGGGTGATGCGCATGGGGCTGCTCCTGCCGAGGATGGGAGCAGTCGTTCTAGTGGATTGCGCGCAGCGGGATGTAAAGCGGCGGTTACCGCTTCGTAAAGCGGCGCGCACGATGCGGAAGGTCGTCATGACGATTCGCCATCACGCTTGTCGCAGAACTGAAAAACGGCGCGATGGGCCGCCGTTTGGATTTCGTCGCCGCGCAATTCCCGCGATCGCGCGGAAAAACCTCGTGCACGAAGGCCCTCCCGCCGCGCCGGCCACCGTAGCCGTCGCGGGGGAGGGCCTTCGGCCCGAACGCGGTGATTTTCGATCCGGGCGCGGCGTGCGTTACGGGCCGCGCGGATGTCGCTCGCGCGTCGCGCGTTCGCGCCGGCCCGATCATCGCTCAGAACGCGGCGTCCGGCGCGCCCCGGTCACTTCGGCCCGGCCAGCTGCTTGGCCGTGCCGTACGGCCAGCCGTCCAGCGTGCCGCGCTTGATCCAGTCCAGCTGCATGCGCACATACCCTTCGGCGGTGCGGGTGTGCTGGCGCTCGCCCTTGGCGTCCTTCTCGAACTCCAGGATGCCGTGGTCGGCCTGCGGGAACACCACGCTGGTGATCGGACGGCCGGCGCGGCCGAGCGCGGTCAGGCGCTTTTGGGTTTCTTCCGACGGCGCTTCGATGTCGTCGCCGCCGAGCATCCACAGCTGCGGGGTCTTGAGCGTGCGCAGCACCGGCATCGGGTCGTAGTCCCAGCTGACTTCGAAATCGTACTTGGCGAACTCGGCCGCGATCTCGGCCGGGGTGTGGTTGGCGATCATGCCGCTGTACTCGCCCTTGACCGCCTTCCACCACGGCTGCTTGGAATACTTCGCGCGCGCCGCGTCGAGTTCCTTCCAGCCGCGCTTGCCGTTGGTCGAGGCGATCAGCCCGGTGGCGTCGGTGAGCTCGCGCGCCTTGCGCAGCGTCGGCGCATCGCCGAAGCCGGCCGCGCGCAGATCCAGCACGACCTGATCGCGGTCTTCGGCCAGCACGCCGTCGGCCAGGCCGAAACCGACTTCGACGAACTGCGCCTGCGGCGTCTTGCTCGCCGCCAGCGGCGCGACCCAGCCGCCCTGGCTGCCGCCGAGGTAGCCGATCCTGCCGACCCGCGCGCCGCCCACGCGCAGCGCCTCGCGCAGCGCCGCGCCGGCGTCGTCGGAGAGCTCGTGGAAGTTCTGCGTGTACTTGCCGCTGGAGCCGCCGGTGCCGCGCTTGTCGTAGACGAACACGCCCACGCCTTCGGTCGGGAACAGATGCTGCTGGTAATACAGGTCGACGCCGGAGTAGTTCTCCGAACCGTGCACCATCACCACCACCGGCACCTTGTCCTGGCCGGCCGGCAGCACCAGGCGGCCGCGCAGTTTGACCCCGGCGCCTTCGAAGGTGGTGTCGACGATGTCGAACTTGAGCCGCTCGCCGCGATGGCCGTCGAACACGATGCCTTCGCCGCACTGGCCCAGCTGGACCTTGACCCCGTCGGCGCGGTCGCTCCAGCCCAGGGTGCTGACCAGCGCTCCGTCCTTGTTGGCGAGCTTGCCGGTGCGGCCGTCGAGCAGGCGCCAGCGCAGCGCCGCGGGATCGTCGATGCGGCCCAGCGCGAGCGCGCGGCCGTCGTCCAGGCGGTAAGCGCCGACGTGGCAGGACAGGTCCGCGCCTTTGCCGGCCGCGGCTTTGGGCGCGCTGCGGGTGTCGGCGGCATGGACGGCGGCGGCGGCGAACAGCGCGGCGGTCAGTGCGGCGATGCGGGGCAGGAACAGGTTCATCGGATGGCCGTGAAGGAGGGAGGTCGTTGCTTGTGATGCGCGCTGCGCCGGCGCGGTTGCGTCGCGCAGCGCGATCGCGGCCTCAACGCTGTGCACTTTCTTTTTGCGCGGCGATGTGGTTCGCGCCGCGGCGCCGATTCATTTTCTTTTCCGCCGCGGGCGCCCGCGCGCATCGATACGGCCTGCCGGAAGTCATTTTCTGCCGCCGCCCCGTTGCCAGCGCCGCGGGCGCCGCGCAGCATGGCCGCATGAGTCCGTCCTCGCCGCTGCGCGCCATGCTGCAACCGCTCAACCTGCCGGCCGTGCTGAGCTGGCTGGGCGTGGGCCTGTCGCTGCCTTACGACAGCGGCACCCCGCAGCCGCTGGTGTGGGCGGTGATGGGCGCGTTCCTGATCGGCTTTCTCGGCGACGAGCTGTTCGGCGTGCAGCGCGCGCGGCGCGGCGCGTGGTTCTGGCTGCAGGCGGTGGCGGCGCTGGGCATCTGCTACCTGGCCTCGCGCGGCGGCGCCGCGCCGGCGCTGCTGGTGATCCTGGTCGCGCAGCTGGCGATGCATTACCCGCTGCGCCTGACGATCGCGCTGACCGCGCTGCTGGATCTGGCCCTGTACCTGATCCTGCTCGACAGCGGCCACCGCGGCGCGCTGATCATCACCCTGTGTTTCGTCGGCTTCCAGGGCTTCGCCATGCTGGTCGCGCACTACGCGCGCAGCGCCGAGCAGGCGCGCGACCGCCTGGCTCTGGTCAACGCCGACCTGCTCGCCACCCGCGCCCTGCTCGCCGACAGCGCGCGCGACGCCGAGCGCCTGCGCATGGCGCGCGAGCTGCACGACGTGGCCGGGCACAAGCTCACCGCGATGATGCTCAACCTGCGCGCGCTGGCGGCCGAACCCGACCTGGCGCAACGCCACGAAGTGCAAGTGGCGCAGCAGCTGGCCGGCGAATTGCTCGGCGACATCCGCGCCGTGGTCCAGGCGCTGCGCGACGCGCGCGGGCTGGACCTGGCGACCGCGCTGCGCGCGCTGGCCGCGCCGCTGCCGCGGCCGGCGCTGACCCTGGCGCTGGACGAACGCCTGCACCTGACCGACCCGGCCCTGGCCGAAACCTTGCTGCGCGTGGTCCAGGAAGCGCTGACCAACGCCGCGCGCCACGCCGACGCCGCGCAGTTGCGGGTGACGCTGCGCCGCGACGCCGGCGCGCTGGACCTGCGCATCGACGACGACGGCCGCGCGCACGCGCCGCTGCGCGAAGGCAACGGCCTGTCGGGCATGCGCGAACGCGTCGCCGCGGCCGGCGGCGAAGTCGATTTCTCCCTCAGTCCCGAAGGCTCCATGCGCATCCACGCCCGTTTTCCGCTGCACCCGTCGTCCGCCGCCGCGAGGCCGGCATGAGCGCCGCGCCGATCCGCATCGCCCTGGCCGACGACCAGGCCCTGGTCCGCGCCGGCCTACGCGCCTTGCTCGAACGCCTGGGCCTGGTCATCGCGTTCGAGGCCGACGACGGCCAGGCCTTGCTCGACCAGCTCGCCGGCACGCCGGTCGACGTGGTGCTCAGCGACATCCGCATGCCCGGCCTGGACGGCATCGACGCGCTGCAAGCGCTGCGCGAACGCGGCGACCGCACCCCGGTGCTGCTGCTGACCACCTTCGACGACAGCGAGCTGCTGCTGCGCGCCGCCGAAGCCGGCGCGCAGGGCTTCCTGCTCAAGGACGCCGCGCCGGACGACCTGCGCGAGGCGATCGCGCGCGTAGCGGCCGGCGAAACCCTGCTGCAGCCGGTCAGCACCGAGCCGGTGCGCGCGCGCTACCGCTACCACGCCGACGACGCGCCGCGCGCCCTGTTCACCGAGCGCGAGGTCGGGGTGCTGCGGCTGATGGCCGGCGGCTATTCGAACCGCGAGATCGCCAAGGCGATGTTCCTGGCCGAGGGCACGGTCAAGAACTATGTGTCGGTGATTCTGGAGAAGCTCGATACCCGCGATCGCACCCGGGCGGTGTTGAAGGCGATTACGTTGCGGGTGATTTGAGTCGCGCCGGGCGTTGCGGGGTCGCGGTCGCGGCTTGCGCCGCTCCTGCAGGGGCTGCGGCCGGTTGCGTATCCGGTTGCGAACTCACCCGCCACTTCCCGCGCGGTCCATGTCACGCTCGCGCGCCCCGGATCGTCGAACCCGGAACCCTTCGTCTTCCCGCCTGATCCGCCCATGACCGCCTCCCCCGACGACCTCCTGTTCGCCCAGCACGCGCCGATGCTGACCGGCCTGGCCTACCGCATCCTCGGCTCGCGCGCCGACGCCGAAGACGCGGTCCAGGACACCTACCTCAAGTGGCTCGATGCGCAGCGCGGCGGCATCGACAACCCGGCCGCGTGGCTGACCACCGCCTGCACCCGCCGCTGCATCGACCTGCTGCGCGCCGCCCATCGCACCCGCGTGGACTACGTCGGCTCGTGGCTGCCCGAGCCGATCCAGGCCGAACTGGCCGACGCCGGCAGCGAGCCGGAAGCGCAGTGGAGCCTGGCCTCGTCGCTGTCGACCGCGTTCTTGCTGCTGCTGGAGCGGCTGACGCCGAAGGAGCGCGCGGCCTATCTGCTGCACGAGATCTTCGATCAGCCGCATGCCGAGGTGGCGAAGATCCTGGAGATCGAGGAAGCCGCCTGCCGCAAGCTGGTGCAGCGCGCGCGCGGCAACATCGAGCTGGCGCGGGTCCGCCACGTCACCCCGGCCGAGCAGCAGGACCGGCTACTGGCCGCGTTCGAGACCGCGATCGTGCAGGGCCATACCGCGCCGCTGGCGGCGCTGCTGTCGCAGCAGATCGCCCTGCGCGCCGACGGCGGCGGCAAGGCCACTGCGGCGGCGCAGGCGATCGAGGGCGCGCAAGCGGTGCTGGACTTCATCGCATCGGTGCTGCACCCGGCTTGCCGCGAAGACCGTTGGACCTTCGTCGACCTCAACGGCTCGCGCGGCGTGATCCTGGAGCGCGAAGGCCGGATCGAAGCGGCGATCAGCTTCGGCTACGAAGAGGACGGCGCGCTGCGCGACATCTACATCATGCGCAATCCCGACAAGCTGGCGCGGTTGCAGGCGGTGCGGATCCAGTGATCGGGCGGCGGCCGCCCGGCCGCCCGGCGATCTACAGATGATCGGACAAGGACGAGCCGACCGAACGCAGATAGGCATCGAGCCCGCGCTGCTCGTCCGCGGCGAAGGTCTCGCCGGTCGCGGCCTGGGCCGCGATCCGGTCCGGGCGGAAGCTGCGGAAGTCCGCGCGCAGCCGGCACCACGCGCCCAAGGTCCAGCTGCCGCCCCAGAACGACAGGCACAGCGGCTCGACCTCGCGCTCGCTGGCGCGCGCCTCGCCGTCGCGATAGGTCAGCCGCAGCACCCGGCGCTGCTGGACCGCGGCGTAGAGCGCGTCGATGACGCCGCTGGCCTCGAGCCGGTTGTCCAGCGCGGGCGCGAAGATGCGGGTGCGCGCGGCGCGCTCGCGCAGCTCCGGCGGCAGCACCGCTTCGATCTTCAACAGCGCCGCGGTGGCGCCGCGGCCCAGGCGCTCGCCGCCGAAGGCGCGCACGAAGCGGCTGCCGACCACCAGGGCTTCGAGCTCGTCGGGACCGAACATCAGCGGCGGAATGTCCGCGCCCTTGCGCAACACGTAGCCGACCCCGGCCTCGCCTTCGATCGGCACGCCCGAGCGCTGCAGGTCGGCGACGTCGCGATAGACCGTGCGCAGCGACACCTCCAGCGTCTGCGCCAGCTGCTGCGCGGTGATGGCCCGGCGGCGGCCGCGCAGGGCATGGATCAACAGGAACAGGCGGTCGGCGCGGCGCATGCCGCATGATCCCGCGCCACGCCGGCGCGCTCAAGCGCGGGCGCGGCGATGCGGCGGCGCGCGGGCGGGCTCACACGCGGGCTCACCCGCGCAGCTCCGAGCGCGCGGTCGGCGCCAGCCGCAGCAGCTGCGGCGCGGCCTTGAGCTCGGCCAGCAGGGCGTCGGCGACCGCCGCGCGCCACTGCGGCTGCGCGGCCAGCCGCGGCGACGCTCCGGCATCGGCGCAGCGCGCGAACCACACCAGCGCCGGCTCGCCTTCGCGCACCGGCAGGCGCGGGAATCGGTTCGGCGTGTCGTCGCTGACGTACACGCCGAGCAGTTCCAGGCCGGCCGCGGATAGCAGCGGCGCGAATTCGCGCTCGAAGCGTTCGAGGAAACCGTCCTGCGCCGGCGCGTGCAATTCGCACACGCCGATGCAGATCGTGCCGCCGTCCTCGCCGCCGCCGCCGAGCGGCGTGCGTTCGCGCGCGGCCGCGGGCAGCGCGGTGTGCGCCCGCGCCGGCTTGAGCAGGCGCACGTCGTCGCTGTCGATCATGGTCGCGTTGGCGGCGTCGCGGTGGCGCTTCCAGGTCGGGCCGCCGTAGAAGCCCTGCAAGGATTCGGCGCGCAGCGCGTGGCTGGGGAAGCCGCGCACCCAGGTGTAGCGGTCGGGATCGTCGAGCTCGCGGAACTGGCCGATCAGGTGCATGCCCACGGCTTCCTGCGATTCGACGAATTCGCGCTCAAACAGCTCGATGAGTTCGTCGCGGCGCCCGGGTTTTAGCGTGTAGCGGCGCAACTCGATCACCGCGTCCTCGTGCGGCAAGCGGCCGTCCTCGTCGCGCCGGCGCAGCCACATATGCCAGTTGGTTTCCCAAGTGGCGCCGCCGTCGACCGAGAATTGCTGATGCCAGTGCGCGGTGTTCGCGCCGATTCCGCTCCAGACGAAGCGCGCGCGCACCGGCCGGCCCTCGTGTTCGAGTTCGCCTTCGAACACGCCCACGCCATCGGCGAAGCCGCCGCCGACCGGCGGCTCCAGCACGCCGTCGTGGCTGCCGGCCCACCAGATGTTCCAGCGCCGCCGCGGCAGGTCGAACAGGCGCAGGGTCATGCCCTGGAAGTCCTCGTCCTGGCCGGGCCGCCGCCAATCGCTGAGGAAGGCATCGACGTTGCCGAGCCCACCGAGCACCGGCTCGCAGGTCTGGGTGGCGTGGAAGATTTCCCAGTCCTCGCTGCCGGCCAGGCGCTGGCGCAGGCGCTCGTTGCGCACCTGCCAGCGGCCGTGCAGGAAGTCGAAATCGTGGCGGCCGTCGGCGGCCTCATGCTTGTCGCTCATCGTCGAAATCTCTCGTTCGAGCCGGCTCGTTCAAGCCAGTCGGGTCATGCGCATGACCCAGTTGGTCTCCCAGCTGCGGCCGCCGTCGGGCGACAGCGCCTGTTCCCAGCGCACGCTGTCGGCGCGGATGTCCGACCAGATCGCGCGCGAGGGCAGCATCCGGCCTTCGTGCGCCTCCTGGCCTTCGAACACGCCGATGCCGTCGCGGAAGCCGCCGATCAGCGCCGGCTCCAGCGCGCCGTCGCGGTCGCTGGCCCAATACACGTGCCATTGCCGGTTGTGCGGGCGGTACAGGCGCAAGGCGAAGCCTTCGATGCCGCCGTTCCAGTCGGTGCGGTAGCGGTCGACGCTGCCCAGGCCGGCGAGGATCGGCCGGCATTCGTCGGTGGCCTCGAACTCGATCCAGTCGTCGCTGCCGGCCAGGCGCTTGGCCAGGCGGCGGTTCTCGACTTTCCAGCGGCCGAAGTAGAAGTCGAAGTCGTGGCGGCCGTCGCGCGCATCGAGCGCCGGCGCGGCCGCAGCGGCGGGGCCGAGGCCGGCCAGCGCGGCCAGCGGCGCGCTGGCGCCGAGTTGCAGCATGCGTCGTCGCAGCGCGTCGATTGCAGCGGTATCTGCGGTGTCGTCCATCGCGTTCCCCTCGCGTCCGGTGGCAGGGGCACAGGATCGGCGGGGGCTGCTGCCAGCGCGTTGTCAGCAGGGACAGTCCGGAGGCGAATCCGCAACTACGGCATAAGCGACCTGGGCTCCCTGTAGGAGCGACGCAAGTCGCGACCGCGCCCCTCGACGGCCGGCGTCACTCGCCCGCGGGCGATCGGCGTCGTAGTTGCGGATTCGCGGTCGCGACTTGCGTCGCTCGTACAGGGAGCTCAGGCGGTTTACGGCGCGACGGGCGGGAACCAGACGCAGACTTCGAAGCCGCGGCCGGGGCCGCGCGGGTCGTCGGCGCCGCGCTCCAGGCCCGGGCCGCATTCGATCTTGGCGCCGTGGGTCTGGGCGATGCGCGCCACCAGCGACAGGCCGATGCCGCTGCCGCCGTCGGGGCTGCCGGGCGCGCGGTAGAAGCGGTCGAAGATGCGCTCGCAATCCTGCTGCGCCACGCCCGGGCCGTTGTCGGCCACGCGCAGCACCGCGCCGCCGGCTTCGGCCGAACAGCTCACCGCGACCTGGCCGTCGGCGCCGGCATGGCGCACGGCGTTGTCGATCAAATTGCGCAGCAGGATGCCGAGCTGGTCGACATCGCCGAGCAGCCGGGTCGGTTCGGCGCGCAGGCTGATGCGCTGGCGGCGTTCGCGCGCCAGGGTTTCGAAATCGCGGATCACCAGCACCACCAGGTCCGACAGGTCCAGCGGCGCCAGCCGCACGCTCTCCTCGCCGGCATCGAGCCGGGCCAGGTCGAGCAACTGCTCCGACAAGCGCGCGCTGCGGCGCACGCCGGCGCTGAGCTTGCGCAGCGCTTCGTTCTTCTCTTCCAGCGTGCTCGCGCGCAGCGCCAGTTCGGCGTGGGTGCTGAGCACCGCCAGCGGCGTGCGCAGCTCGTGCGCGGCGTCGGAAATGAAGCGGCGCTCGTGCTGCACGGCGGCGTCGACGCGTTCGAGCTGGCCGTTGAAGGCCTCCACCAGCGGATGGAATTCCGACGGCAGCGGATGGGTCGGCAGCGGGGTCAGGTCCAGCGGCTGGCGCTGCTGCAAGGTGCGGCGCAGCGCGGTGATCGGCCGCAGCGAGCGCCCGATCACCAGCCAGGTGGCGAGCGCGAACACCACCAGGATCAGCGCCGCGGCGAGCAGGCTGCCGACGATCCAGCCCTGCAGTTCCTCGATCGCCATGCGCTTGGTCCGGCCCACCTGCACCACCAGCCCGCGCTTGGGATCGCTGAGGCTGTAGACCTGCCAGCGCTCGCCGGCGATGACGCGGCGGGCGAAGCCGTCCTTGAAGTCGGGATTCAGCGGCTGCATCGGCGCGGCCGCCGAATACACCACATTGCGCCCGCGCGCCCACACCTGGAAGCTCATCTTGCGGTCGGCCCGCACCGGCGCGACGGCCCGGCCGGGATCGCGCGAGGGCAGCCGCTCCAGGCCTTCGGGCATCGAGGCGAGCACTTGTTCGGCGATCTCGCGCAGGGAGTGGTCGAGCATGCCGGTGTGTTCGCGGCCGAGTTGCCAGATCTGGCAGCTCAGCCACACGAACCAGGCCAGCAGCACGGTCTTGAACAGCACCCAGGTGAGTTTCCAGCGCAGCGAGCGGCCGGCCGGGAACTCGCGCGAGCGCCGGCAGCGTTCGCGCCAGCCCACGCGCTCGGTGTCGCGCGCGGCGGGCCGCTCGCCGGCCTCGTCGCCGATCGCGCTCATCGCCGCACGCCCGCGTTCGAGCCGCGCGCGTTCAATTGGGCCCGCCGCCGATGCGGTAACCGTAGCCGTGCACGGTCACGATCAACTGCTCGCCGAGCTTGCGCCGCAACTGGTGCACGTACACCGCGATGGTGTTGCTTTCGATGGTGCCGGAGCTGCCGTACACCGATTCCTCCAACTGCTCGCGCGTGACCACGCGGCCCTGGCGTTCGAGCAGCAGCGTCAGGGTGCGGAACTCGTGGCCGCTGAGCGTGACCGGCTCGCCGTCGCGGGTGACCAGGCGCCGCGCCGGGTCGAGCACGACGTTGCCGCAGCTGAGCACCGGCGAAACCCGGCCCTGGCTGCGCCGCATCACCGCGCGCAGGCGCGCGCACAGTTCGTCGAGCTGGAAGGGTTTGACGATGTAGTCGTCGGCGCCGGCGTCGAGCCCGGCGATGCGCTCGCTGAGCTTGTCGCGCGCGGTCACGATCAGCACCGGGGTGGCGTCGTAGCGGTTGCGCAGCGCGCTGAGCACGCCCAGGCCGGAGCCGCCGGGCAGGCCGAGGTCGAGCACCACCGCGTCGAAGTCGTGATCGACCAACGCGGTCTTGGCCAGCGGCGCATCGGCCGCCCAGTCCACCCGCCAGCCGTCGTGGACCAGGCCGGTGCGCACGGCCTCGGCCAGCATCGCGTCGTCTTCCACCAGCAGGATGTTCATTGCCCGGTCGCGTCTTCGTCTTGCGGCGTTTGGCCGCATCGTCCGCACCCACTGTGCGCGGGCACGATTAAAAAGTTCTTAAAGGCCGGCGCGCACGATGGCCCCGCCTTCGCCGGAGCCCGCCGCGTCCGCGGTCTCCGGCGCCGATGCTACCGCGTCGCCGCGTCCCCTACCTGCCGTCCACCGGAAACCCGCGATGAACCCCCAGCTCGCCGTGACCCGTTCCGATCCCGCCCCCGTCGCCACCGCCGGCCTGAACGTGCGCGCGGTGACCCGCGCCGACGCCCCGACCCTGATCGCGCTGTGCCAGGAGCACAGCGACCGCCGCGCTCTGGAGCGCCGTCCTTACGGCCCGCCGCGCGCGGACGCGCTGGAGCTGATGGAAGTGCTGTTCGAACCGCCGTTCGGCGCCTGGGCCTGGCTGGCCGAAGCCGACGGCGAGGTGGTCGGCTACGCCAGCGCGACCGCGGGCTTCTCCATGCTCGAGCGCGCCTATTGCCTGCAGCTCGACGATCCCTACGTGCGCGAGCCGTGGCAGGAGCGCGGCGTGGAGATCGAGTTGCTGCGCCACGCGCTGGACGCGGCGCGCCGCTTCGGCTGCCTCAACCTGCAATGCCAGTCGCCGCAATGGAGCCAGGCCGCGCGCGAGCTGGAAGCGCCGCTGCGCGCGGTGCGGGTGGAGGCGGTGCGGTATGTGGTGCGGATGGAGGACGAGGTGGCGCCGGCGTAAGCGCTGCGCGGCCGGGTTCGCACCTCCTCCCCCGGTGCGGGCCTGGCTGCCTGGCTGCGGTGTTGCGGCTGTGGGTTGTCGTAGTGATCGGTGCGGGCGCTGGTGGCCGAAGTTTCGTCGTGTCTGTGGTGTCGCGGTCGCGGCTTGCGCCGCTCCTACAGGGGCTTCGGCGGGTTTCGGATCCGACTGACTGCGCCAACACAACAACGCACCACGACTCCGTCATTCCGGCGAAAGCCGGAATCCATTTTGATCTTGCCGTTGCTGTTGCCGCTGCTCTTCGCTCCCCCCGCCGCCCCGAACTCGCCACAGGCAACCGTAGACCCGAAGGGCGGCGCGCAGGACGCGCGCCGTGCGCCACCCAGGCCATGGATGGCCTGTGTGGCGCATCCCCGCGCAAGCACCGCCCCATAGTGGCTCTTGATTCGAAAACAAGGAAAGCGCCTTTCTTTGGTTACTTTCTTTGGCAAGACAAAGAAAGTGCTTTTTCCTGTTTTCGAATCAAGAGCCACTAGGGTTCGGTGCGCGCGCGGGGATGCGCCACACAGGCCATCCATGGCCTGGGTGGCGCACGGCGCGCGTCCTGCGCGCCGCCCTTCGGGTCTCTATTTGCCTGTGGCGAGTTCGGAGCGGCGGGGGGAGCGAAGAGCAACGGCAATAGCTACGGCAACGGCCAACGGCCAACGGCAAGATCAAAATGGGTTCCGGCTCTCGCCGGAATGACGGACGGGAGGTTGCGGAACTCCGAGCGACTTCGTCGGAACTGCACCGCTTCGGTTCGCCATCGGCCTGACTGCCAACCGACGCAACAACCTCAATCCTCCGCCCCAACCTCAGCGTCGCCGTCCCACTCCCCCTGCACATCGAGTTCGAACGACGCAGCGAACAGATCCGACTGCGCCAACACCTCGCCCTCCTCAGCGAATCCCGACAACCCGACCCCGACCAGGCGATACAAGGTCTGCGCCGGCAACTCCACCCGCGCGCGCAGGGCGCAGGCGATGTCGGCCAGCTCGCGCTCGCTGCCCGGCGGCTGCGGCGGGGTCAGGCTGCGGGTGAGGATGCGGAAGTCGGAGGTCTTGAGCTTGAGCACCACGGTGCGGGCGATGCGCCCGGGATGGCGCTGCAACTCGCGCCGATAGCCCGCCCAGGTCTTGCCGGCCAAAGCGCGGATCTCATCCTCGGTGCGCTCCAGCGGCACGTCGCGCGCGAAAGTGTCTTCCGAAGAAATCTGCAGCGTCGGCCGCTCGGGTTCGACCGGATGCGCATCGATGCCGTAGGCCAGTTCGTGCAGGCGCCGGCCCCAGCGGCCGAAGCGCTGCTCCAGCGCCTGCGCGCCCAACCCGCGCAGGTCGGCGACGGTGGCCACGCCCAGTTCGGACAGCTTGCCCTCCATCACCTTGCCCACGCCCGGCAGGCGCCCGACCGGCAGCGGCGCGAGGAAGGCCTCGACCTGATGCGGCTTGATCACGAACAGGCCGTCGGGCTTGTTCCAGTCCGAAGCGATCTTGGCCAGGAACTTGTTCGGCGCCACGCCGGCCGAGGCGGTCAGTTGGGTCTCTTCGCGGATCTGCTCACGGATCGCCTGCGCGGTGGCGGTGGCCGAGGGCAGGCCGGTCTTGGTCTGGGTGACGTCGAGGTAGGCCTCGTCCAGCGACAAGGGTTCGATCAGGTCGGTGTGACGGGCGAAGATCTCGCGCACCTGGCGCGAGACCGCCTTGTAGCGCACGAAGTCCGGCGGCACGAACACCGCCTGCGGGCACAGCCGCTCGGCGCGCACCGCCGGCATCGCCGAGCGCACGCCGAACACCCGCGCCTCGTAGCTGGCCGCGCACACCACCGAACGCGCGCCGCGCCAGGCCACCACCACCGGGCGGCCGCGCAGGGAAGGATCGTCGCGCTGTTCGACCGACGCGTAGAACGCGTCCATGTCGACGTGCAGGATCTTGCGGCGGGATGCGGACTCGGGCACGCAACGGCGAATGCGGGGAAGGTGCGCGCATGGTAACGCCGGCCTGCGCGCGCCGCGGCCGCATGCGGCAAAACATGCCGCGGAACCTGGGCCCTCAGCGCCAGGGTGGGCCGTCCGCGTCCTCGTCGTGTCAGTGGGAGTAAAGCACTTCCAGCCCGGCGGAGCCGTAACCGGCGGCGTAGACGCCCGGGCCGTGGTCGTAGGTCTGCGGATAGTCCAGCGCACTTGCCAGCGCTGCATAAGCTTCAGGGAGATTGGCTTTCCACAGCTTGACCGCACCGAGGATGAAGCGCTCCTCGCTCATACCGTTCAACAGCGCTTTCACTGTCGGCACGTCGGCGATACTGAAAAAATTGTAGTCGTCGACCATCATCGGAATATGGATACCGATCGCCCTCTCGTAATGGACGTCTGGAGCGACGATACAGATGGAGGAGTGGGAAGGAGTGAACCGGACCGTGGGCGGGATCCGGTCGTCGCGTCGGGGCACCTTGTTGGCCGAGGCGTACTGGTTCGGTGCGATGGCCAAGGGATGGGCGGTCGGGGTAAAGAGAGCAGGCACGAGTACCTCGCGTGGTTGCGGCGTTCGGCGGTTCGGGAGCGGTGCAACCCTGCATCCGTTGCGCCGCCGCGTGCAGGGGCGGCGGACGGGTCCACGCCGCTGCCTCGCTCGCTGGATGAACGCATGACGCACCGCGCAGCGGCCGTCTTCGCCCGCGGCGCGGCGTGGGGTGGCGTTCGCACCGCGTCGAGGCGGCCCGGGCGAACGCAGGTCGGCGCGCGGCGGCAGCGGCACAGGGAACGCCGCATGCGACCTGCGGGACTTTGCGCGCAGCCGCGGACACGGGCGGCGGCGGGAGCGGCGGGGCGCGAGCGATGCGCGCAAGGCAGCCCGTCCGCTCGCACCGCCGCCGTAGTCAATCCACGTAGGTCGGCACCAGTGCGCCGGCGAGGTTGAGCCCACCGCCGTATTGGCCGTCGCCGTAGCTGTACACCGGCGGATTGCCGAGCGTGATCAGCAACGCCTCGTAGGCCTGCGGGACGCTCTCCTGCCACACCGCGACCTGGCCGATCACGAACACGGTGGCCGGGTCGTAGCCCCAGCTTTGCAGGATCTCGCTGACCTGCGGCACGTTGTTGACCGCGAACACGTTGCCCTGGTCGTCGGCGACGCTGAGGTGGATGCCGATCACCCGCGAGCCGGCGTCGTTGCGCGCGCAGATGCCGATGCAGGAGGTGAACGCGGTGAACTGCACGCTCGGCTGGGTGTCGCCGTCCACCGGCGGCACGTTCTCGGCCTGAGCCCAGGTGCGCTCGGGGATCGCCAGCGGAGAGTTGCTGAACTCGATGGTGTACGGCATGGCTGCGCTCCGGAAATCCGCGGCGGATTGCCGCGCAGCGAACCTAGTGCGCGGCGGCGCGCGGCGCCATGGCGGAGCCGGTCCGCAGGGCCGCCGCGGCGCGCGCGCCGGCCGCGCCGGTCCGCTTCACGTCCTGGCCGCCGGCGCGTTCATCGCGGACATGAACCTGCATGCCTCGCCCGTTCCCTCTGCCGCTGCGGCGGCCCCGCCCTGTTTCGCCGGCCTGCCGGCGCCGGACAGCGACGACTTCGAGACCTTGAGCGCGTTCTGCGAGACGCACCGCATCGAGGCCCTGGCGGCATTGCCGTGGGTCGCGGCGGAGGTCGCCCAGTCCTGCGGCTTCGCCGCGATGCTGCGGCTGGCGCACCGCCACGGCGGCCGCCGCGTCTACCTGCCGCGCGGCCGCAACGCCTGCGCCGCGCGGCTGGGCCTGGAGCTGGACGCCGCCGCGCACCGGCGCCTGCTCGACCGCGCCAGCGCCGCCGGCACCATCGAGGTGCCCTCGGCCTGGGGCGTGTTCGTGGCCCTGCGCCGGGTCGCGATCCGCGCCGCGCTGCGCGCCGGCTGCGACCAACGCGAGATCGCCCATGCCTTCGGCGTGACCGAACGCCATCTGCGCCGCGAAGTCGATTCGCTGCAGGTGCGTGGCGGCGATGCGGCGACGCCCGAATCGCGGCAATGATGGCGGCGCCGGCCAGCGCCGCAGCCGGACCGGACCTGCCCCCGCGGCCGGTGACGGTACGCCTGGGCGGCCCGGACGGCCCGCGGGCGCTGCTGCTGGCCGCCGACTTCGACTTCGAGCAAGACCGCGGCCGGGCCACGGTCTTCGTCGACGGCTTCGGTAAATTTCCCCGCCCGGGGCTGTGGTACTGGATCGGCGTGGCCGGGCCGCATCCGCAGGCCGGCGCGTACCTGGGCCGCTTCCAGGATTGGTACAACGCCTGCTTTTATTTCGTCGACGTGCGCCGCCTCGACGCCCCCGCCGCGCCCGACCCAAACTGAACGCGCCGGCGCCCGCGCACGCCGGCGCGGCGCCGACATCGGCGACAATGGCGCCCCCTCTGCGCCAGCGCCCGAGCCCATGTCCGCCGTTCTCACGCCCACGCCCAGCTCCGCCATCTCCCTGACCCGCTACCTGATCGAAGAACAGCGCGCCGGCCGCATCAACGCCGACCTGCGCCTGCTGATCGAAGTGGTCGCGCGCGCCTGCAAGTCGATCTCCATCGCGGTGGGCAAGGGCGCCCTCGGCGGCGTGCTCGGCGATGCCGGCACCGGCAACATCCAGGGCGAAGCGCAGAAGAAGCTCGATGTGCTCAGCAACGAGATCCTGCTCGAAGCCAACGCCTGGGGCGGCCACCTCGCCGGCCTGGCCTCGGAGGAAATGGACACCTCGCACCCGATCCCCGACGTCTACCCGCGCGGCAACTACCTGCTGCTGTTCGATCCCCTCGACGGCTCGTCCAACATCGACGTCAACATCTCGGTCGGCACCATCTTCTCGGTGCTGCGCGCGCCCGACGGAGTGAGCCGCGCCGAGGACAAGGACTTCCTGCAGGCGGGCACCGAACAGGTCTGCGCCGGCTACACCACCTACGGCCCCAGCACCATGCTGGTGCTGACCATCGGCCACGGCACCCACGCCTTCACCCTGGACCGCGAAGTCGGCAGCTTCGTGCTGACCACGCGCGACATGCGCATTCCCGACGACACCAAGGAATTCGCGGTCAACATGTCCAACCAGCGCCATTGGCAGCCGCCGATGCAGCGCTACGTCGCCGACCTGCTGGCCGGCCAGGAAGGCCCGCGCGGCAAGGACTTCAACATGCGCTGGGTGGCCTCGATGGTCGCCGACGTACACCGCATCCTGACCCGCGGCGGCATCTTCAGCTATCCGCTCGACGCCAAATGCGCCGACAAGGGCGGCAAGCTGCGCCTGATGTACGAAGCCAATCCGATGGCGATGCTGGTCGAGCAGGCCGGCGGCGCCGCCAGCACCGGCCGCCAGCGCATGCTGGAAGTGCAGCCCACCGGCCTGCACCAGCGCGTGCCGGTGTTCCTGGGCAGCAAGCACGAGGTCGAAACCGCGGTGCGCTACCACCACGAGTTCGACGCCGAGCAGCCGTAACCCGCGCAAACGCGCGGCAGCCTACCTTCGCTGCCGCGCTCCCGGCCGGCGCGCCCGCGCGCGCCGGCGGCGGCGACCCGGCGCGGATCGGCGCCGGCCGACGCCGGTTGGCACGATCCAATGCGCCCGCGCCGCGCGCCGGCCACAAGATGTGGCCCCTGCGCGCATCGACTACCAAAGAGTCACTAAAAACGCATTCGGATGGCACGACCGGCCGTCGGTGGCCGGCTTCCGCCGGGCACTGCGTTGGAGTAATAACAGGGAGCATTTGCGCATTCTTTTCTGCGCGCGCGGGGATAAAAAATCATGGCCAACGGGATCCATAGCGATCGGGCGACGCGCTACGCCGCCCCCATGCCGGGCAGCGTCAGAGCTTCCGCATTGCGCGCCGACGGCGCGCGCGAACTGCTCTATCTCAGCCCCGGCGGCGCCGGCCGCATGCACGCGCTGGCGCCGTTGCAGAACCTCGGCTGGACCCTGCGCCGCGCCCACGACGCCCGCGCCGCGCTGCGCCAGCTGCAATCCAGCCCGCGCCTGCCGCACGCGGTGCTGATCGACCTGCGCGAAGGCTTCCAGGCGCGCGACCTCGACGAACTCGGCCCGGCCCTGGCCGCGCACAACGCCGGCTGGATCGCCGGCATCACCGCCGCCCAGCTCGAACACGAGCCGACCCGCCGGCTGATCCGCGACTACTGCTACGACTACGTGACCCTGCCGTGCCCCGAAGCGGTGCTGCACACGGTGATCGGCCACGCCTACGGCATGGCCGCGCTGGCCTGCGGCGCCGACGGCCACGGCAACCACGGCGAGATCGGCCTGGACGGCATGATCGGCGACAGCGAACCGATCCGCGCGCTGTGCCGCGGCCTGCACAAGGCCGCCAGCACCGACGCGCCGGTGTTCATCGCCGGCGAGACCGGCACCGGCAAGGAACTGGCGGCGATGGCGGTGCACCGCCACTCGCACCGCGCGCGCCAGCCGTTCGTGGCGATCAACTGCGGCGCGATCCCGCACAACCTGGTGCAGTCGGAACTGTTCGGCTACGAACGCGGCGCCTTCACCGGCGCGCAGCAGCGCAAGCTCGGCCGGATCGAGATGGCCCACGGCGGCACCTTGTTCCTCGACGAGATCGGCGACCTGCCGCTGGACAGCCAGGCCTCGCTGCTGCGCTTCCTGCAGCAAGGCACGATCGAACGCCTCGGCGGCCACGAGCAAGTGTCGGTCGACGTGCGCATCGTCTCGGCCACCCACCACGATCTCGACCAGGCCGTCGCCGACGGAAAATTCCGCGCCGACCTCTACCACCGCCTGTGCGTGCTGCGCCTGCGCCAACCGCCGCTGCGCGAACGCGGCGCCGACATCGACCTGCTCGCCGAACACGCCCTGCACCGCTACGCCCGCGAAACCTCGCGCGGCATCAAGGGTTTCTCGCCGTGCGCGCGCCTGGCCCTGCACCGCCACGCCTGGCCGGGCAACGTGCGCGAACTGATCAACCGCGTGCGCCAGGCCGTGGTCATGGCCGAAGGCCGCTATCTCACCGCCGCCGACCTGCACATCGACGACACCGTCATCGCCGCACCGACCACCCTGGAAGAAGCCCGCGACACCGCCACCCGCGAAGCGATCGAACGCGCGCTGCAGCGCAATCGCGGCCGGCTCGGGGAATCGGCGCGCGAACTGGATGTGTCGCGGGTGACGTTGTATCGGTTGATGCAGCGGTTGGGGATGCGGGGCAGCGAGGACGTCGAGGAAAGCAATACGGCGACCGCCGGCGATTGAGCTTTCCGGTCAGAACAGCTTTACCCGATCGCGCATGCGCCAGGCGCGATCGCCGCCCCCGACTTCCCGCGGACGACGCTCAGCGACGATAGTGCGCGCCGCCAACTTGCGTAACGACTCGGCGATCTTCTCCCGCGACTGCGGCACATATCTGGAATCGGTCGCCGCGATCGCGCTCGCCGCCGTGTGCACTTCTTCGTCGCTGAAATAGTCGCGCCCGTGCTCGATTCCGAGTTTGATCATCGCGATCAACGCCAGCTTGCACGCGTCGTCGAGGACCGGGTCGAGCCGCTCGTAGAAAAACGACAGCGCGCCGGCCGCCAGCACCGCCATGGTCAAGGTCGGATGGGGGATGTTCTGGATCCTGTCGATGATGCCCATCCCTATGGCGGCCACGCCGAGAGGGTTGAACGTCGCCTTCGATGGCGTTACCCGATGAATCGCGCCCAATGGATCGCGATCGCGCATTACGATCAGTTCCATTATCGGAAAATCGCGCGGGGTCGGAGAGAATCTTTCCACTCTCCGGCACTCGTACCATTCGGGTCTGGCGACGTCCAATCCGGACAGCAACGCTTCCAGGAGACGCGTCCTGAATTCCGCGACCATCGGCAAGTCGGCCGATTCCAACGCATGCCCGAACCACGATTCGAAATCGCCGGTTTTCGACGCAAAGCTGCGCATCCGCATGCATTCGAATTCGAAAGCGAACCGAGCCGTTTCCGCATCGAAGTGAGTAGCCATCTCGTCGTCCTTGAGCCGAAGAGCCTCATCTTATCGGTAATTGCGTTGCGCCCTGAAGGCGCGCCTGGGACGGCCTCGCGGCCAAGAGCCAGTCGCAAGCGCAGAGACGCCTAACGAGTAACCTGACACGGTGCAGTCACCGATACAGGGAGACAAGACAGGATGGATCCTCGCATTTCGGTCAACAAGCTCGGCGAGTACATGACGGCCACGCCGGCCCGGCGGCGGCAGATCGTCAAGGACCAGAAGAACAGACCCGTGTTCAAGGCCGCCCGCTATCGGGACGCGCGCGACGCCATTTCGTCCCTCATCGCGTCTGGCACGGCCGGCGAAGCGCGGGCGCGCGACTTCGCCGAGGGCTTGCGGCGAGACCCGGGCGGGTCGGATTTCGCGATGCAGGACCGGGCCCACTCCGCCGCGGCCATCGACACCTTCGTCGAAATCCGCGGCGCGATGAAGATCGACGATCTGATCGCGGTCTCGGCCGATGCGCGGTGTTCCGACGCGGTCGAGATGGCCGGCGTGCGCGTGGTCGCGCGTCCGGATGCGCTGCTGCTGGATCCGCGCTCGCTCGCCGTGGTCGGCTGCGTCAAGCTGCATTTTTCCAAGAGCCAGCCGCTGGACGAGAAAGGCGGGAATTACGTCGCCACCGCGATGCAGACCCATCTGGAACGCAACCTGTCCGCGCCCGGCCTGGTGCTTTCTTCGCGCTGTTATGTGGTGGATATCGCGACCCGCAGGATCCACACCGCGCCCAGGGCCAGAAAGCGCCGGCTGGGCGATCTGGCCGCCGCTTGCGAAGAGATCAAGGATCGCTGGGAAAAGCTGTGAGCGCAGAAAACCGGGGTGGACAATGCGTCCACCCCGTCCCCGGGCACAGCGCGACGCTATCGCCCGCAAGCGGTGCCGCGCCCCGCGCTCAGAACGAACGCGAGCCGCGCAGCGAAAACACGAAGTTCGGCGCGTCCGGGGTCAGCCCCGCGGCGAGTTGGCCGTTGAAGGTCCAGCCCGAGGGCAGCACGTAGCTGGCGCCGATGTTGAGCGTGGTGGAATTGCTGGAGCTGCCGGCCACGCGCCGCTTCGGCGCGCCCGGCGCTGTGGTGTGGGTGGCGCCGGTGGCGGCGGTGGCGACGCTGAAGCTCACCGCCGAACGGTCGTTGAGCGCGATCGCCAGGCCGCCGCTGAGCTGCACGGTGTTGCCCAGCGCCACTCGCGCCGGCGAGACCTGTTCGGCCACCGGCGAGATGTCGCCGAAGTTCTCCGGCCGGTTGTAGGTGTAGCCGATGTTGCCGAACAGGATGACCGGGTCGTAGGTGCGCAGCGCCGAGACGTTGAAGGTCGCCGCCCACACGCCCGAGCCGGTCGGCAGGGCTTCGGGGATGTTGAGGTTGTTGTTGTCGCCGTCGGGCTGGATCAGCTTGAGCCCGAACGGGTCGCGCCCGGTCGGCGCGCGCACGCGCAGGCTGGTGACGATGTCGGGCCAGCGCTGCGATTCCTTCACCCACTGGTAGTACGCCGCCACGCTCGCATCGCCCACGCCTTGCGAGCGCATGCGCACTTCGCTGACCACGCTGGACGCGCCGCCGGCGCCGCCGCTGACGAAGCGCGAGTCGCGGTAGACGTAGGGCAGCGAGGCTTCGACGCTGAGGCGGTCGCTGAGGCCGTAGCGGCCGCTGAGTTCGAAGGTGCCGACGCTGGCCTTGGTCTGGTCGAGGTTGATGCTGCCCAGGAAGATCGCGTCCAGCGCCAGGAAGCCGCTGAGCGCGAGCTGGCGGCGGTCGTAATAGCTGTAGCTGAAACCGGCGTCGAGGGTGAACTTGCGCTCGAACAGCGGCGCGTGCTCGCGCACCACCAGGGCTTTTTCCTGCTCGCGCCGCTGCGCGTCCTCTTCGCGCTGGGCCTGGCCGACCTGCGGCGGCGTGTTCGCGCTGCGCTCGCCGTCGGTCTCGGTGCCGGCCTTGCGCCGCGCGTCTTCGGCCAGTTCGCGCGCGTCGCGCGGCACGCCTTGCTGGGCGCCGTCGGGCGCGGCGGCGGCCGTGTCGGTGGGCGGTGCGCTCAGGCCGCGGCCGCGCTGGGCCAGTTCGAGCCGGTCGACTTCGTCGCGCAGGCGTTCGATCTGCGCGCGCTGCGCATCGAGTTCGCGGCTCATGTCGAGCATGCGCTGGTGCAGCGAGCGGACTTCCTGCGCCGGCGCGTCCGCATCGGCGGCGTAGGCCGGCGCGCTCAACGCCAGCGCCAGAGCGAGGGACAACGCAGTGGGAGCGACGCGCATGATCGTGCCTGTTTGCCTGGGAACGGTGGACATCAGCGCGGCAGCGCGCGCAGGCCTTCGAGCGCCTGCTGCAGGCCGAGCTCGCGGCTCATCTGCGGCGTCATCGCCGCGCTGACGATCTGCAACTGCAGGCGGTTGCCGGCGACCACGCCGTCGCCGGCGATGCGGCCGCTCTGGGCGATGCCGCCGAGCCCGCCGGCGTCGACGCGCTGTTGCAGCGACACGCCCGGCGCCTGCACGCCGACCTGGACGCCGCCGTCGAGGAAGGTCACCTGCGCATGCATCGCGCCGGCGGCGCTGTCGCTGCGGGTCTGGCCGTTGAAGCCGGCGGCGTCGCGGTTGGCGCGGGCCGGGTCGACGAACTCGATCGCGGCCAGGTTCGACAAACGATTGCCGTCGCCGGCGATCTGCGCGATCTGGCCGATGCCCTGCATGCGGACCGATTCGGCGCCGGACGTCAGTGCGGACGCGGATGCATCGCCGCCGCCGGACGCGCTGCTGCGCGCATCGCTGCGCACGCTGAAGCCGTTGCCGTCGCGCAGGACCAGCAGCGAGCCGCTGGCCGCGGCCGCGCCCTGCTGCGGCGTGGCCACGCTGGAAATCAGGTCCACGCGCAGGCCGACCAGCATCTGCGCGTCGTAATAGCGGCCGCTGAGCGTGGCCAGGGTGGCGTCGTCGACGAGCTGCGCGCGAAGCGGCGGCAGCGCGGCAGCGGGTTGCGCTGTAACGGCGGTGGCCGCAAGCAGAACGCACATGAGGGATCGGCGGTTCATCGGGCACCTCGTCGGCGATCTCAAATCGGTCGCCAGGATCGGAATGGAGCGGCGTTGGAACGGATCGGCGCTAGAACAGATCGGACAGCGACAGCGTGTACTCGACCGCGCGCGGCGCCGCGGTGGCGCGTTCGAGCGCATCGCCGCGGCGTTGCAGCGCCGGCGAGCTGCGGTCGCCGACCAGATAGGAATCCGCGCGCATCGGCCGGTCGCCGACCACGGCCAGGACGATGCCGTTCCAGCCGCGCACGAACTCGGCTTCCGGCATCACCCGGTGGCCCAGCGCCGGATCGGCGACGAACACGCGTCCGCCGGCGGCGCCCTTGACCACGACGAAGTGGCGATAGCCGCGCAGATCGAGCAGCGCGATCACCGGCATCTGCAAGCGGTACAGCGCGTCGGCGTCGATGCGGAAGCCGTGCGCGCGCAGGCCGATGCTTTCGACGTAACGTTTCATGTCCAGCATCGAGAAACCGTTGCGCACGACTTCGCGCGGGTCCACGCCGACCATCATCTTTTCGATCAGCGCCGGTTCGTCGACGTCCAGGCCGTAGCCGTAGTGCAGCAGGCTGGCCAAGGCGGCCGAGCCGCAGCTGAAGTCGTAGCGCTGGCGCAGCAGTTCGCGATAACGCAGGTCGCGCAGGGTCCGCATCGGCTTGACCACGGGCGTAGAGGTCGCGCCGGTGAGGCGGGTCAGGTCGACCGCGCTGTAGCGCTCGCCGGGCGCGCCCGCGCTTTGCGCGTGCGCAGCGCCGCAGGCGGCGAGGGCGAGCGCGAGGAAACACAGACAGCAGCGATGCGCGGACATGACGGCGGCCTCAGCGGGGGGCAAGGCCGCGATGGCCGACGCGCGGCCATCGCGGTGCGACGACGGGGGGAGGTCAGTCGCCGCATTGACTGCAGGTGGGAGGCGGAGGCGGCGGTGCGCAGGCGCCGCACGAGGCGGTGGCGATGGCCAAACCGTTGTGCTGCAGGTTGCCCACGCCGGACGCTACGTTGACGCCGATGTTGCCCTGCGCACCGGACAGCGCGTTGCCGCCGAGCGATGCGTACAGGTCCAGGCTGATGCGGCGGCCGTCGCTGTCGAGCAGGTTCGACGAGGCCCACTGCTCGCTGTCGGAGGTCGCCAGCGCCACGGTGCCGGAACTGTTGACCGAAGCGGCCATGCCGTTGCCCTGGACGTTGCCGACGCCCGCGGCGACGTTGACGCCGATGTTGCCCTTCGCGTTCGACAGCGCGTTGCCGTCGAGGGTAGCGCGGTAGAAGGTCTGGTCGGTGTTGGTGGTGGCGAAATTGGCCAGCGCGGACTGACGGCCGAACACCATCGCCGAGGCGAATACTTTCTCGCCGTCCACCGCCGACAGCGCGGTGTCGTTGCTCTGCGCGTTGCCGACGCCGGCGGCGACGTTGGCGCCGATGTTGCCTTGCGCGTTCGACAGGGCGTTGTCGCCCAGATGCGCGCTGTGGTCGCCGTCGCCGAGCGAGGCGTTGCTGTCGGTGGCCTGGTCCTGGTCGACCGTGGCGGCCGATTCGGAAGCGACGCGGATCTTGCCTTTCACGTTGACGTGGCCGCCGACGTGGATGCGATTGCTCACCGACGTGTCGCTGCGGATGCGCGCGTCGTCGCCTTCGGCGAAGGCCGGCAGGGCCAGCGCCGCCAGCGCGATCGCCAGCAGGGAGTGCGGAAGAAGTTTCATCGTGGTTCTCCGTCAGGCGGGAGCGGCCGCGGCGGTGCGCCGCGGCCGCGCGCGCGTCATTGGCAGCTGCCGCACGAGGCGGTGGCGATCGACAGGCCGTTGTGTTGCAGGTTGCCCACGCCGGCGGCGACGTTGGCGCCGATGTTGCCCTGCGCGCCCGACAGCGCGCTGCCGCCGAGGGTGGCGAAGGTGTCCAGGTCGCAGGCTGCGGCCAGTTCGTTGAGCCAGCCGTGCTGCTCGCTGTCGGACGCGGCCTTGGCGATGGTGCCGGAGCTGTTGACCGAGGCGGCCATGCCGTTGCTCTGCGCGTTGCCGACGCCGGCGCCGACGTTCACGCCGATGTTGCCTTTGGCGTTGGACAGCGCGCTGCCGTCGAGCGTGGCGCTGTAGTAGGTGTCCTGCTGGCTGGAATAGGCGTAGTTGAAGCCGGTCTTCTGGTCGTTGAAGGTCATCGCCGAGGCGAACACCTTCTCGCCGTCCACCGCCGACAGCGCGGTGTCGTTGCTCTGCGCGTTGCCGACGCCGGCGGCGACGTTGACGCCCATGTTGCCCTGAGCGTTGGACAGGGCGCTGCCGCCCAGATGCGCATCGTGGTCGCCGTCGCCGAGCGAGCTGTTGGCCAGGGTGTTCTGGTCCTGGTCGACGGTCGCGGCGGATTCGGAAGCCACGCGGATCTTGCCCTTGACGCTGACATGGCCGCCGACGTGGATGCGGTTGCTCACCGAGGTGTCGCTGTGGATGCGCGCGTCGTCGCCTTCGGCGTAAGCGGGTGCGGCGATGGCCAAAGCGAGGGCGAGCAGGGTCAGTTGCGCTTTCATGGTCTCTCTCCTGAAGGATGATGGGTGTCGCGACTGCATTCCGCCGTTGTGGTTTTTATGGAGCACTCCCCGGCAGTCGGAGCACGATGGCGTTGACCGACGCGTTGCCGGTCCCCGCCGTCTGATTGAGTTGCAGCACGCCCTGGCCGCCGCGGAAGGCGTCGTCGGCGATGGCGGCTTCGCGCAGGCCCGGCGCGTGGCGGGTTTCCAGCGGCGCGGCCGCGGGGCCGGCGACTTGCGCCAGCGCGGCGTCGTCGAGCGCGCTGCTGCCGTCGCCACCGCGCGCGAGCGCGAACTGGTTGAGCTGGGCATTGCCCGCGCCGGCGCTTTGGTTGAGTTGCAGCAGGCCGCGCGCGTCGGCGAAGGCGCCGGCGTCGATGCGCGCCTGGGCGCGGCGGGCGAGGGCGGCGGCGGCGACAGGATCGAGCTGCTGACGCGCGTTGGCGGCGGCCGACGCGATGCCGTCGGACGACAGCGACAGCGCGGCCTGGTTGGCCTGGGCGTTGCCCTGCCCGGCGGCCTGGTTGATCGCGGCGCGGCCGTCGAGGCCGCGCCCGGCGGCGCCGATGCGGGCGCTGTCGAGCGGCGTCTGGGCGCGGCCGTCGGCGACCACCGCGGTCGCCAGCAGGCAAGCGATCAGCCACAGCGGCGCATGCCGCAGCGGGCGGGCGCGGGCGTTCACCGCCCGCTCCCGGGCGCTGCGGCGGCCGGCATCACCGCTTGCATCACCGCGCCGGTGATGGTGTCGCCCAGGCCGGCAGTGGCGCCGATCACCGCGCCGCCGACGCTGGCGCTGGCGCCCAGCGGTGCCGTTGTCGCCGGCCCGCCGAACGCATTGCCCGCGCCGGGGCCGGCGCCCGGCACCAGCAGGCCGGTCAACGCGCCGGTCGCGGCGCCGATGCCGACGCCGCCGGAACCGTGCTGGCCGAGCGCGGCATCGTCGAGCAGCGGCGCCAGCGAACGATCTAGAGTGGTGTGGAAGACCTGGGCGGGAAAGGTAGTGGCCGCGGTGCGCACCGGATTGTCCTGCGCCGGCAGCGCGCGATAAGCGATGCGCGGGTAGACGGTGCGGGCGACGATCACGCTCGGGTCGGTATGGGTGTTGGTGCCGGGCTCGGCCGCCTGCACCGCAGGCACGACGGCGACGGCGAGCGTCAGCGCGGCGAACGTCGATGCGCAGCGGCGGGAGAGCGGGACGACACGGACGGTGGCGGGGGACATGGCGGACTCCGGGGCGGGGGAAGCTCGACGCGCCGAGGGCGGGGCGAGCGGCCGGTGGGAGTTCCCACGCTAGTCCCGTGCCAACTTTTCAAGCCATTGATCCCAAAGCGGTTTCGCCGCCGACGCCGGCGCCTGGCCGGTGCCGGCGCGAGAAAACGTTGCTCGCCCGCAACGCACCGTGGCGATGTCGGCGACGCCGCGTCCCCACTCAGCTTGGCGCCGGCGCCGACGCGCATGTGCGCTGCGCCTGCCTTTGCAGTCGATCGCGCGCGGCCGCGCAGACGCGCCGCCGCCGCGTTGCGTTTTCGCAACTGCATCGCGCATGCGAGGATGGGGCGACGCCGCCGTCGCGCGTTTGTGTCTTATCCGTCCCGTCCCTTCAGGTTGGTTCCATGTCTTCGCACGCACCCGACGCCGCTCGCGACGCCCTGCCCGCTGCCGCCACCGGCGGCGACGATTTCATCGAGGTCTATCCGCAGGTGCTGAGCCGCGAGCAATGCGCCGACCTGGTCCGGCGCTTCGACGCCAGCCGCGAGAGCGAACCCGGCCGCGTCGGCGGCGGGGTGATGCCCGACCTCAAGGACAGCCGCGACCTCACCATCACCGGGCGCGAGGGCTGGAAGGACATCGAAGTCGCGCTGAACCTGGCGGTGTTCCGCGGCCTGCTGCAATACCTGCGCCGCTATCCGCACATGATGATCGCGCCGCTGATGCTGGAAGCGCCCGACGCCGACGGCAAGCGCCACCGCCTCACCGCCGAGCGCATGGCGCAGATGGACGACGCCCAGCTCGCGCCGGTCGCGCAGACCGTGTTCCGCCCCGGCGCGATCAACCTGCAGCGCTACACCGACGGCCGCGGCGGCTATCCGTATTGGCATTGCGAGCTGTACCCGCGCGACGCCCATGCCGACACCCTGCACCGCCACGTGCTGTGGACGATCTATCTCAACGACGGCTTCGGCGAAGGCGAAACCGAGTTCCTCTATCAACGCCGCAAGATCGTTCCGCGCGCCGGCGACCTGTTGATCGCGCCGGCGGCGTTCACCCACACCCACCGCGGCAACCGGCCCAAGGGCGGCGACAAGTACATCGCCACCAGCTGGATCCTGTTCCAGCGCGCCGAGCGCTTGTTCGCGGCCGGCTGACGCGGCTCGCCGCGGGCGTCAGCGCGCGCCGCCGAGCCGCGCGTAGGCGGCCGGATCGCGCCGCTTCATCGCCCAGGCGCGCAACGCGCAGGCGCCCGCCAGCGCCAGCAGCGCGATCGCGATCGTCCAGGCCGCGGCCGCGCTGCCGCCGGTCAGCGAACGCAGGTTGAGCAAGACCGTGCACAGCAGCGCCGCCAACGCCAGCGCGCTCGCCGCCGGCGCGATCCGGGTGCTCCACACGCCGCCGTCGCGGCCGCGGAAGAAACCGATCACCGCGGCGCTGACCAGAATCTGCGCGCTCAGCAGCGCGATCACCGCCAGCGCCGACGCCGAACCCAAGGCGATGCGCAGCGGATCGCTTTCGACCAGTCCCAACCCGGCCAACGCCAGGATCGACACCGACGCCTGGGCCAGATTGGCGATGTAGGGCGTCTCGTGCTGCGGATGCATCTGCGCCAGCACCGGCCAGATCGCGCCATCGCGGCCCAGCGCATAGAGATAGCGCGAGACCGCGTTCTGCAGGCCGATGATGGCGGCGAACAGGCTGGTCATCAGCAGCACCGCCATCGCCGTGCTCAAGTCCGGCGACAAGAACCGCGACACCGCCGAGAACCACAACGCGCCGGGATCGCGCGCGGCCGCGTCGACGACTTCGCCGGGGCCGTAGGCCGCGATCAGCGCCCAGGCCGATCCGGCCAAGGTCGCGGTGACGGCGAGGATCGCCACCAACAACACGCGCGACACGGTGCGCTGCGGCGCGCGCGCTTCCTCGCCGTAGACCGCCGCGGTCTCGAAGCCGGCGAAGGCGGCCACGGCGAACACCATCGCCGCGCCGAAACCGGCCGAGAACACCTGCGCCGGCGCGAACGGCTGCGCGCTCAGGCCTTCCGGCCCGCCGCCGTGCCACAGCACCGACGCAGCGAACGCGGCCAACACCGCGAATTCGGCCAGAACCAGGACGCCGAGCAGGCGCGCGGCGAAGGTCAGATTGCGCTGCGCGCAAAACGGCACCACGGCGTTGACCAGCAAGGCGTTGAACCACCACGGCAGGCCTTCGCCCCACACGCCCTGGCTGAGCTGGGTCATGAAGAAGCCGATCAAGCCGTAGCAGCACAGTTGCAAGGCCATGTACGCCGTAGTCGCCAGCCCGGCCGCGATCAATCCGGCCGGGCGCGACAGGCCGCGCGCGACGCAGGCATAGAACGCGCCGGCGTCCACCACCTGCCGGGTCAAGGCCGCGAAGCCGGCGCCGAAAACCAGATAGATCAGACCGGCAAGCAGGAAACAGCCGGCCATGCCGATGCCGTTGCCCTGGGTCAGCGCCACCGGCACCGCGCCGACCAGGCCGATCAACGGCCCGGTGGTGGCGAGCACCAAGGCCAGGATCTGCAGCCAACCGACCGAACCGGCTTTCAAGCGTTGCTCCGGAGTATCACGCATCAATGCGGGCATCCCTTCGTGGCGGGCCCGCCGCGCACCGGCGGGCTGGAGGCGTCCGGCCGCGCCGCCGCGCGGCGGGCAGGCCGTCACCGGCCGCAGCACCGATGTGGACGCAATACGCCTATCGAACGTGGATGTGCCCGCGCGGACATGCTGGCTGCAGGAGCTGTGCTCGACGGCGTGCTATTGCCATGCCCAAGGCACGAAAAAACCGCCTGGCGGGCAGCCCCGAGGCGGTTCTTGGATGAGTGATTGGCACTAGGCCGGGCGAAAACCGCCGGGACTACGGCCAGCCGCGCGGCAAAAGCGCGACCCGCGAAAACCGCGACGAGACCCTATTCGGCGACGCCGGCGCGAAGGCTTCGGTCCACCAGCCGCGGCCACGCCGCGAACGCGGCGCCCCGATCAGGGATTGCGCGGGTGGTTCAGCACCAGCCAGTACAGCCCGACCTGCTTGACCGCCCAGACGAACTGCTCGAAATCCACCGGCTTCTGGATGTAGCTGTTGACCCCGAGCGCATAGCTGGCTTCGACGTCGAACGGCTCGGTGCTGGTGGTCAGCACCACCACCGGCAGGGTGCGGGTGGGTTCGTGGGCGCGGATCGCCTGCAACACCTCGCGGCCGTCGACCTTGGGCAGGTTCAGGTCCAGCAGCACGATCGACGGCAGGTCGTTGGGGTCGCGGTCCGAATAGCGGCCACGGGCGAACAGGTAATCCAGCGCCTCGGCGCCGTCGCCCATCACCACCAGCCTGTTGGCGATCTTGGCCTCGTCGAAGGCGAGCCGGGTCAGCTCGACGTCGTCGGGATTGTCCTCGACCAGCAGGATTTCCTTATGCATCAACGTTTTCCTCGCCCCTCGATACGAGCGGCAACTCGACTGTGAACGTGCTGCCCGCGCCAGGCCCGGCGTGGGCGCGCAGACGGCCGCGATGGCGCTCGGCCACCCGCCGCGCGATCGCCAGCCCCAGGCCGTGGCCGCCGCCCTGGTCCGGCCCGTGCAGGCGCTGGAAGGGCTCGAACAGCTTGTGAGCATAGCGCATGTCGAAACCGCTCCCGTGGTCGCGCACGCTCAGCGCCAGCGCCCCGTCGCGGGTTTCGCCGCCGACCTCGATCCGCACCGGCGCGTCCGCCTCGGCCGCCAGCGCCGAGAACTTCCAGGCGTTGTGCATGAGCTGGGTCAGCATCAGCTTGAGCAGGCGCTCGTCGCCTTCGACCTGCAACCCCGGCTGCACCCGGACCTCGCCGCGGCGCGACGGATCGGCGTCCTGCAGCTCGGCGCCGACCCAGTCGGCGAGCAGGCTCAGGTCCACCGGCCCGATCCGCATCTCCGCGCGGGTCACGTGCGACAGCTCGGTCAGCATCGCCAGCAGCCCGGTCATGCGGGTGGCGGCGGCGCGGATCCGGGTCAGATAGTCGCGGTCGGTTTCGTTCAGGCGCTCGCCGGCGCGGTCGGCCAGCAGCGCGGAAAAGCTTTCGATCGAACGCAGCGGCGCGCGCAGGTCGTGCGCGACCGCGTCGGCGAACAGCTGCAATTGCCGGTGCGAGGCGTCCAGCGCGGCGCCGTGCTCGGCCACGCGCGCGCTCAGCGCGATGCCGGCCTCGCGCTCGCCGCGGATGTCGCGCATGTGCGAGATGAAATACTGCGGCGCGCCGTCGTCGGCGCGCATCACCGCCACGTTGAGCTGCACCCACACGTCCGAACCGTCGGCGTGGACGTAGCGCTTGTGCTCGTCGACCGAGGCCAGCTCGCCGCTGACCAGGGCCGCGACCAGGTTCTGGCTGATCGCCAGATCGTCGCGGTGGGTGACTTCGCTGTAGTGGTGCCCGCGCAACTGCTCCTCGCGGTAGCCCAGCATCGCGCACAGCGCCGGATTGACCTCCAGCCAGACCCCGTCGAGCGACACGATGGCCATGCCGATGTTCGACGCCGTCATCGCCAGACGGAAACGATCATCCTGCGCCGGGTCGTTTCCGGCCTGCGCAGCGGTCGGCAGGGGGTGCGGCAAGGTCATCGGATTAGGGTCGGATCGGAGCGCAGCGTCGGCCATCGGCGGCGAATTGGCCGGAAAGTGTAGCCAATGCATCCGTGACGGCAGGGTGGACGGCGCACACGGCATGGACACGGCCAAGTCCCGCACAATCGTGCGCATGGACTTTTCCCAGATCGCGTTCCTCCTGATCCTGGCCGGCGCTTTGTACCTGTTCGTCAGCGAACGGCTGCGGGTCGATGTCACCGCCATGCTGACCCTGCTGGCGCTGGTGCTGACCGGGGTGCTCGACGCCAAGCAGGCGCTGTCGGGCTTCGCCAGCGAACCGGCGATCATCGTCGCGGCGGTGTTCGTGATTTCCGGCGGCCTGGCCGCGACCGGCATCACCGAGCGCCTGGGCCAGTGGATCGGCCGCGCCGCCGGCCGCAGCGAGGGCCGCGCGATCGCGGTGACCATGCCGGCGGTGGCGGCGCTGTCCTCGTTCACCCACCACGTCATGGTCACGGCGATGATGCTGCCGATCCTGACCCGGTTCGCGAAGTCGCGCGGCCTGTCGGCCTCGCGCCTGCTGATGCCGATGTCGTTCGCCGCCTCGCTGGGCACCACGCTCACGCTGGTCAGCGCGCCGGCCTTCCTGCTCGCCGACAACCTGATCGAACGCACCGGCGCGCCGGGCCTGGGCATCTTCTCGATCACCCCGATCGGTTTGGCGCTGGTCGTGGTCGGCGTGCTGTACATGCTGGCCGCGCGCTGGATCCTGCCCAAGCGCAGCGGCGAGCACGGCGACGACGGCTATCTGCGCCTGGACCGCTACCGCACCGAACTGCTGGTGGTGGAAGGCTCGCGCTGGAGCACGCGGCCGCTGGCGGAACTGCAAAAAGCGCTGGGCGACCGCTTCGTGCTGACCGGCTGGCTGCGCGACGGCGTGCGCCGGCAAGACCTCGGCCCGAGCAGCCCGCTGATCAGCGGCGACATCCTGCTGGTGGAAGCCTCGGCCGACGCGCTGGCCTCGCTGCACGACGATCCTGGCCTCGATCTCAATGCAGTCGCGCGCTTCGGCGAGCACGCGCAGGGCGACGGCGAAGCGCAACTGGTGCAGGCCCTGGTCGCGCCGGGTTCGGAGTTCATCGGCCGCAGCGTGCGCGAGCTCGACTTCGCGCGCCAGTTCAACGCGGTCATCGCCGGCTTGTGGCGGCGCCAGGGCGCGGTCGCGCCGCGCCTGGCCGACGCGCGCCTGCGCGAAGGCGACCTGCTGGTGCTGTGGGGCCGGCCGGCGCGCTTCGCCGAACTGGCCGCGCACCACGGCTTCCTGATGCTGGTGCCGTTCGCCGGCGAAGCGCGGCGGCGCGTGCGCGCGCCGATCGCGCTGGCGATCCTGGCCGCGACCGTGCTCGCGGCGGCGACCGAATGGTTGCCGGCGCCGCTGGCGTTCCTGCTCGGCGCGGTGGCGATGGTGGCCACGCGCTGCGTCGATGTCGAACAGGCGTATCGCGAGATCGACGTGCGCATCTTCGTGATGATCGCCGGCGTGATCCCGCTGGGCGTGGCGATGGAGCAGACCGGCACGGCGCAATTGCTGGCCCAGGGCATGTTGCACGTGATCGCCGGCTGGCCGCCGCTGGCGATCTTGCTGGTGATGTTCACGGTGGCGGCGCTGCTGACCCAGATCCTGTCGGACGCGGCGACGACGGTGTTGCTGGGGCCGATCGCGATTTCGCTGGCGCAGTCGCTGGGCCAGCCGGCGACGCCGTTCGTGGTGTGCACCGCGCTCGGCGCGGTGGTCGCGTTCCTGACCCCGATCGGTCACCACGGCAACCTTCTCATCCTCGGCCCGGGCCAATACCGCTTCAGCGACTTCCTGCGCATCGGCTTGCCCTTGACCGTGCTCATCGCCTTGGTCAGCGCCTGGATGGCGCGCTGGCTCTGGCTCGGCGGCCCGTTCTGGCCGGGCGGCTGAGGCAGCGCCTGCGCCTCGAGTTCGCCGGCGACCAGGCTGACCGTACCTGCGCCAGGCGCCGCCGGCGCGACCGCCCACGCCAGCAGCAGCGCAAAGCCCAGCCATGCGCGGCGGCGCGAACGCCAGCGCGGGCGAGGGCGTGCGTGCTGCTTGGCCGTGGTCCTGGCGAGGGCGGGCATGGTCGGTCCTTAACGGCCGCGGCGACGCGGGAGCGGTCAAGGTAAGACGGCCGCGGTCACGGTTGATCCGCCGAAAGTCTCGGAGCCGCCGGCGGTTACAGGCGGCGTTCAGTCGTTGGCGACGGCGCCGCGGGGCGATGGCCGACGGCCCGATCAGACATTTCCTACAGCGCAGCCGCGAGTCTTCCGAGGGCGAAAGACTGCGACTTGGGTCAACTTAGCCGCGCCCCGGACGCGCGCCCGAACCACCGGCACCGCAGGCCGACCGGCCAGGGAACCCAGAACGGGCCGCCGTTTCGCGCCAACGGCGAGTCGGATCGGGGCCTCATCGTTCGCCATCCACGCGGGGCGTCATGGTCTTCACGGTGCAACTCAACGAATCCACTTATCACGGCCGCACCTTGTCCTGCGACGTGGCCGACACGCGCTTCGACGATGCCGCCTCGGCATCGGCCGCGGCCAAGGCCGAAGCCTTCGATCTGTCGATGCAGCTGCGCGTGGCGGTGGCGATCCGCATCTTCGAAGACAGCCGCATCTATCTGTCGCACATCATGCCCGCGCCGACGCGCTGAGCGTTGCGTCCGAAGCCGCTGTAGGAGCGGCGCGAGCCGCGACAGCGAAGTTTCCGTTCGCGACGAAACCTTCGCAGTAGCTGCGATGCCGCAGTCGCGGCTCGCGCCGCTCCTACAGGGCGAGCGCGAAACTTGCGTCGCCAATCAAGCGGCGCGCTCTTAGACGCGCATCTCACTTCTTCCATTCCGCGCGCGCCTTTCGCATCGACAAGGTGGGGGGATGCGCATGGCGCCGCGTTCGCAGCTATGGGGAAACGCTGCAGCGCCTGCGCCTTCACTCGTCGTAAGACGCATCGCTGCGGTTGCACCGACTCCCTGCCGTTGTGCAGTACCGCCGTAACCGCGCATCAAAGCGCGGCGGCGATTTTGCGTTCTTTTCTCTTTTCGCTTTGCATGACTCGGAGACCCAAGATTATGTCGATCAAGCACAAGGTGCTCACCGCATCGATCCTGCTGGCCATCACCGGCACCACTGCCACTACGCTGATCATCGCGCAGCGCGATACCGGCGCCGACGCGGGCAACGCCGCGCGCAGCGCCGGCGCGCAAACCGCGAACGCCGCCGCGCAGCGCAACGCGCACGCGCCGGCCGCGCACGCCACGCTGCAGCAACCCTTCGCCGATGCCTCGGCGCGCTCGGGCGCGACGCCGCAGGCGCAGCTGGATAACCACCCGGCGGTGCAGCGCGCGCGCGAACTGCTGCAGGCCGACAAGGCCCGCAGCGCCGCCGCGCACGGCCTGTCCGGCGCGAACGCCGACGCCGCGCTGGCCGCGGAAAGCTATCAGCCGCGCGACGTGATCGTCGAAGCCGACGGCAGCGAGCACGTGCGCTTCCAGCGCGATTACCAGGGCCTGCCGGTGATCGGCGGCGACCTGGTCACCCATGCGAAGAACGGCCTGCTGAGCTCGATCAGCAAGACCCTCGACCTCGCGCTCGGCAACAACGGCGCCGCGCCGAACGCCAAGCTTTCCTCCGCGCAGGCCATCGCCGACGCCGGCGTGCACTTCGCCGGGCGCTTCCTCGAGCAGCCCAAGTCGCGCATGGTCTACTTCGCCAAGGACAACCAGCCCAAGCTGGCCTATGAAGTCACCTTCCGCGGCCTCAACAAGGCGCAGCGCCCGGTCCACGACCTGATCTACGTCGACGCCGACAACGGCGGCCTGCTCGGCCGCGACAGCCGCATCTACAGCGCCGAAAGCACCGAAACCAGCGGCTACACCATCACCCGCGGCAAGGTGAACATCACCACCGCCAAGGTCGGCGCCGAGGAAAGCGACGGCCGCGGCCCGGGCTACCTGCTGCGCGACGACAAGCGCGGCGGCGGCACCACCCACAACACCGGCGGCACCGTGGTCGACCTGATCTTCGGCGGCGGCGACTTCAGCGCCCCGGCGATGTTCGACGCCGACAACGTCTGGGGCGACGAGCAGATGAGCAACGTCGCGCGCACCGGCGTGGAAGCCCACTACGGCGTGGCCCGCACCTGGGACTACTACAAGAAGTTCTACGACCGCCTGGGCATCTTCGGCGACGGCGTCGGCGTGCAGAGCTTCGTCAACGTCACCTTTAGCTACTTCTTCTTCGACATCGGCGGCACCAACGCGTTCTGGGACGGCGACGCCAAGCGCATGGTCTACGGCAACGGCGACTACGGCGTGTCCAACCCGGTGGTGGCCATCGACGTGGCCGGCCACGAGATGTCGCACGGCGTGACCCAGGCGACTTCGGGCCTGCTGTATTCCGGCGACGCCGGCGGCCTCAACGAAGCCACTTCCGACATCCACGGCACCTTGGTCGAGTTCTTCGACAACAGCCCGAAGGATCCGCCGGATTATCTGATCGGCGAGAACGTCAACCTCGACGGCACGCCGCTGCGCTACATGTTCAAGCCGAGCCTGGACAAGGACGCCGACGGCAACGGCTCGTTCGACTGCTATCCGGCGGCCGGCTTCGTCGATGAGGATCCGCACTACACCTCCGGCATCGGCAACCACTTCTTCTACCTGCTCGCCGAAGGCCAGAAGGTGCCCAAGTCGCACCGCAAGAGCCTGTTGCCGTCCGATCTGGTGTGCAACGGCGCGACCGGCCTGAAGGGCCTGACGCCAGTGGTCGCCGGGCAGATCTGGTACCGCGCCAACACCCTGTACCTGACCTCGCAGGCGAGCTACCCGGACGCGCGCGTGGCGACCCAGACCGCGGCCCAGGACCTGGTCGACCGCGGCCTGCTCAAGGCCAGCGCGGTCAAGACCGTGGCCTGCGCGTGGGAAGCGGTGAACGTGGGCTTGCCGGAAGGCTCGGACGCGGCGCGCTGCAAGAAGTGATCGCGGCGGCGCCGGGGCCTTGCGGCTGCGGCGCTTCGCGTTCGGCATTGTCGATACGTAATGCAAAGCGCCGGGACTTCGGTCCCGGCGCTTTTTTCGTTAGTGCGGCATAGCGACTGTAGGAACGGCGCGAGCGGCGACTGCGGATCGTGGATTGCGACGCGAGTCCGATGCCCCGCGGTCGCGGCTTGCGCCGCTCCTACAGGGGCTTTCGGCTGCAGCGCGAGGCGCGGCGCAGCGACTGCAGGAGCGGCGCAAGCCGCGACCGCGAAAGTCGGCTTACGACGCGAACCTGAAATCTGGTCGGTCGCAGCGACCCACGCTCAAGGCTTCGGCGGCGGCGACTGGAAATACCAGCCGTCGAGCGTGCCGTTGACGCCGCAGAACTCCGACATCGGCTTGGGCGCGCCCTTGGCGTCGAGTTCGCGCACGCGCACGGCGAGGCCGATGCGGGTCAGCTCCAGCGCACTGCCTTCGTAGTCGCCTTCGACGCGCGCGACCACGCGCTCGTCGCTGCCGCGGCCGGACACTTCGGCGTCGCACACCCAGCGCCCGTCGAGCGGATGGGCGGCGTTGCCGCGCACCGCGTACTCGCCCTTGGTGTTGCGGCGGATCTCCAGGCCGCCGGCGAAGTTGTTCCAGTCGCCGACCAAGCCCTTGCTCGGGTATTCGCGCATGCGATCGAGCTCCTTGAACCGCCCGTCGAGCTGCTCGCGCAGCACCTTGGCGCGGTCGCCGCGCGCGGCGTTCTCATAGGCGGCGTCGCGGATGGTCATGAAGTAGCGCTGGTCCTCGCGCAGGCCCTGCGCGGGCTCGCCGGCGAAGCGCTGCAGCAGTTCGGCGTAGCGGTGGGCGATCGCCGAATCGGTGCGCGCGGCGACGGGATCGGCGCAGATGCCGCGTTCCACCGGCGTCTTGGCCTTGGCGCAATCGAACGAAGGGTGCGCCTTGCCGTCGTCGAAGAACGGATACGCCGAAAAATCCACCACGTCGATCTTGTCGCGCGCGACCCGGCGGTAGCGCGAGCCCTCGTCGATCTTGCCCTGGCAGCTGGTGACGTCGGCGCCGACCCAGTGCAGCTCCGCACCGCAACGCAGCAGATAGTTCGGCGCCTGCGACGGCGTGCGCGGCTCGCAGCGCTCGGCGCCGATCACGCAGCCTTCCGGATCGAACTCGACCCGCGCGCCGACCAGCCGGCCCTTGAACAGGTTGATGCCGCCGGTGTTGCTGGCGCGCCAGTTCCACGCGCCGCGGATCTGCGTACCGCGCTGCTCCAGCTGCAGGCCCTGGCACCACAGTTCGCCTTGGTAGCGCTTGCAGGCCTGCCAGGTGCCGTCGAAAGAGGCCGCAGGCGCGGCCTGGGCGAAGGCCGGCGCGAACGCGGGCGCAGCAAGCAGCAGCGCGGCGGCGAGGAGGCGTAGTGAGTTCGTCATGAAAGCGTCCTGGCTCAGGAATAGAACGGAATGCGCTGCAGCTTGTACACGCCGTCGACGCGCTTGAACACGCGCTGGGTGTGGATATCGTCGTTTTCCAGCAAGTACTCGCCGGGCTCGATCGCGCCCGGCGCCTGCACCTCGCCGTTTTCGTCCTCGCCCGAATCGAGCTTGCGCGAGTACGCGCGCACCCGGTTGGCCTTGAGCGCGGCGCGCACCGCCGCGGTGACGATGCGGTCGTACTTGGCGACCACCTCGGCCTGGTCGCGCGCGCTGGCCGATTGCTTGCGCTGCTGCGCGTCGCAGGGGTCGTTGCCGGGCAGGCAGCTGCTGCCGTGGCTGAAATCGGCGAACGGGCGCGCGGTCATCTTCGCCACCGCCACGCGGTCGTCGGCGGCCACCGCCTTGCGCAAGTCGGCGATGAAGACCTTGAAGTCGCCGTGGCGGTCGTAACGGTAGTCGAGCTTGTCCTGGGCCGGCGTAGCGGCCGCGGCCTGCGCCGGCGTCAGCGCCTCGCCCCAGTCGCGGCGCAGCTGCGCGATGCGCTGCTGGTAGGCGCTGCGGATGCAGGCCGCGTCGCGGCATTCGTTGCGGCCGGCCAGCCAGCGCGCGTTCTCGGCGGCGACCGGATCGACCTGCCAGCCGGTCTCGCCGTCGACGCCGCGGGTTTCGGCGCGGATCTGTTTGTAGAGCGCGTTCATTTCGCTGTCCAGACGCGACAGCTCGGCGTCGGCGCAGATGGTTTTCTCGACCTGGGTGCGCGCGCGGCGGCAATCGAAGCCGGCGGCCTGGCTCAGCGCGGCGACGGCGAGCAGGGCCAGCGCCGCGCAGGCGCGGAACGGGACGGATCGGAACATGCGGAGTCCTTGCGGAAAGGGGGAGACGCGCACGGCAGAGCGCGCGCAGCGGCGCGAAGCCGAAGACAAGCGTGCGGGGGACAGCGGGGGCGTGAGCATCCGTGCGGCGGCGTCCTGGAAGATCCGGCGACGCGGCGCCGGCGATTCGAACGAAACAGCCGCGCGCCCGGTAGCGCGGCGCGCTGGCCGCATTGTCGGCCACGCCGCGCGCCGGTGCCAGCGCGGCCTCGCTGCGGCCACAGTCGGCCAGATCGATGCGGCGCGGCGCTCAAGTGATCGGCTTGTGCCGGAACAAACGCTCGCCGATGAAATCCAGGAACACCCGCAGCTTCGGCGACACGTGCCGGTGCGCCGGCCACAACGCCCAGAACTGGCCGCGCTGGGTCTCGAATCCCGGCAGCACGCGCTGCAGGCGTCCGGCGGCGAGGTGGTCGCGCACCAGGAAGTCGACTGAGTAGACGATGCCGAGGCCGTGCACCGCCGCCTCCACCGCCGCTTCGCTGTTGTTGCACACCAATGCCGCCGGCAGGTGCGGCGCGACTTCGCCGGGCTCCAGCCGCAGCGACCATTCCTGCAGCTTGCCGCTGTTGGCGAAGCGGAAGTGGATGCAGTCGTGCCCGGCCAGATCGGCCGGCGCGCGCGGCTCGCCGCGCCGCGCCAGGTACTCGGGCGCGGCGCACAACATGAAGCAGAACGGCCCGAGCCGGCGCGCGCGCAGGCGCGAGTCGGGCATGTCGCCGCTGCGGATGGCGGCGTCGAAACCGCCGTCGATGACGTCGACGATCTGGTCGTTGAAGTCCAGCTCCAGCTCGACCTGTGGATAACACTGGCGGAACTCGCCCAGCACCGGCACCAGGAAGCGGTAGCCCACGGTCGGCAGGCTGATGCGCAGGCGCCCGCGCGGCGCCTGCATGGCCTGGGTCAGCGCGGCTTCGGCGTCTTCCAGTTCGTCCAGCAGCGGCTTGCAGCGCTCGTAGAACTGGCGGCCTTCCTCGGTCAGCTGGACGTTGCGGGTGTTGCGCTGGAGCAGGCGCACGCCGAGTTGCTGCTCCAGCCGCGCCACGCTCTTGCCCACCGCCGAGGACGAGACCCCGAGCTGGCGCGCGGCGGCGACGAAGCTGCGGGCGTGGGCGGTGCGCACGAAGGCGAGCAGGCTGCCGAGCTTGTCCATGCGGCGATCCTCGGGGGCGAGGCGGCCATTATGGCCATTTGCTCCATAAAGCATGAACCGGCACGGTGTTTTTCGCCGATTGCGGCACTCCTAAGCTGGCGCACCGTCCCCCCACGGCCGACCGCATGTCCGCTTCCCCCTCTCCCGCCGGGCCCGCGCCCGGCCGCCACGACCGTTTCTGGATCCTCGGCGCCGTGTGCCTGGCCGGGCTGGTGCTGCCGCTGAGCTTCACCGCGCCGCCGGTGGCGATCCCGGCCATCGCCGCCGAACTCGGCGGCAGCCCAGTGGCGCTGAACTGGATGACCAACGCCTTCATGCTCGCCTTCGGCAGCTGCCTGATGGCCGCCGGCACCCTCGCCGACACCTACGGGCGCAAGCGCGTGTTCACTATCGGCATCGTGGCCTACGCCGCGGTCTCACTGCTGCTGGCGCTGGCGCCGAGTCTGGCCGCGCTCAATGCGTTGCGGGTGCTGCAAGGCATCGCCGCGGCGCTGGCGCTGGCCGGCGGCAACGCCGCGCTGTCGCAGGAATTCCACGGCCCGGCGCGGATCCGCGCCTTCAGCCTGCTCGGCACCGCGTTCGGCCTGGGGCTGGCGTTCGGGCCGAGCCTGGCCGGCTGGCTGCTGCAGGTGCAGGGCTGGCGTTCGGTGTTCCTGTCGAGTCTGGCCATCGCGGTGCTGGCGACGGTGTTCGGCGTGCCGCGCATGCGCGAGTCGCGCGATCCCGACGCCGGCGGCCTGGACTGGCGCGGCAGCCTGAGTTCGACCGCGATGCTGGCGCTGCTGACCATCGGCGTGCTGCAAGCGCCCGAGCGCGGCTGGGGCGACCCGTGGGTGCTGGCGGCGCTGATCGGTTCGGCGTTGTTGCTGTGGTGGTTCGTGCGGATCGAAACCGCGCTCGCCAACGCCGGCGCGACGCGGCCGATGCTGGATCTGAGCCTGCTGCGCTATCCGCGCTTCGTCGGCGCGCAGTTGCTGCCGATCGGCACCGGGCTGTGTTACCTCGCGCTGATCGTGCTGCTGCCGGTGCGGCTGATCGGCATCCACGGCCTGGGCACGCTCGACGCCGGCTTGATGATGATCGCGCTGTCGGCGCCGATGCTGGTGGTGCCGATGCTCGCCGCGGTGCTCAACCATCGCGTGGCCGCCTCGACCTTGTGCGCGGCCGGCCTGCTGCTGGCCGCGGCCGGCCTGGCCTGGCTGGGCTGGGCCGCCGGGCGCGGCGAGGTCTACGGCCTGATCGCGCCGATGCTGTTGATCGGCACCGGCTCGGCGATTCCGTGGGGGCTGATGGACGGCCTGGCGATCAGCGTGGTGCCGAAGGAACGCGCCGGCATGGCCGCCGGCGTGTTCGGCGCCAGCCGCGTGTCGGGCGAGGGCATCGCCCTGGCGGTGGTGGCCGCGGCGCTGGCCGGGCTGTTGCAGTGGCGGCTCGGCCACGCCGGCGCGGCCGCGGGCGAGGCCTTGAACCAGGCCGCGCAGCGACTGGCCACCGGCGACGCGGCGCGCGCGCAGGCGCTGCTGCCGCAGTTCGCGCCGGCGGCCTTGCGCGCGGCCTACGACAGCGCGTTCGCGTGGCTGATGTATGCGCTGGCCGCGGCGACGGCGGCGGTGGCGTGGGTGGTGTATGCGTTGCTGGGGCCGGCGGCGGAGGTGGCGGGGCAGGCGCCGCTGGCGGTCGAAGCGTTGTGCGAGGACGCAGCGGGGTGAAGGCGGCTGTGCGGGCGTCTGGCGCCGCGCGAAGAGAGTGTCGCCGTGTTTGCGGTGGCGCGGTCGCGGCCTGCGCCACTCCTACAGGGGCTTCGGCCGCGACGCAGCGACTGTAGGAGCGGCGCGAGCCGCGACCGCGAAAACCGGTCTACATCGCCATCCCGAAGCCGCAGGTATCGACAACGAATCCGCATCGCCGCCCGCATCTGTGGACAACCACACCGCTCGCCACCGACACGGCCGAATCCGCGGACTTATCCGCCGCCCTCAAAACAACTCCAGCTGCGGCGTCGGCTTGCGCGGCGCGACGAACCGGCTCGTATCCAGCGCCGGCAAGCGGCCGAAGCCGTGCCGCTTCCAGGCCTTCTGGAAACGCTGCCCGATCAGTTGCGCGAACGGCCCGTGCCCGCGCATGCGGTGGCCGAAGCGCGCGTCGTAATCCTTGCCGCCGCTCATCTGCTGGACCAGGCTCATCACGTGCGCGGCGCGGTCGGGGTAGTGCAGCTGCAGCCAGTCGCGCCAGACCTGCTTGAGCTCGTGCGGCAGCCGCAGCAGCACATAGCCCGCGGCGCGCGCGCCGGCCTCGTGCGCGGCCTCGAGAATGCGTTCGATCTCGCCGTCGTTGATCATCGGAATCACCGGCGCGACCATCACGCCCACCGGCACCCCGGCTTCGGCCAAGGTGCGCATCGCCTTGAGCCGCGAGTGCGGCGCCGAGGCGCGCGGCTCCATCCGCGCCGAGAGCTGGTTGTCGAGCGTGGTCACCGAGAAATACACCGACACCAACCCGCGCTGCGCCATCGACGCCAGCACCTCGACATCGCGCACGATCGAGGCGTTCTTGGTGATCAGGCTGAAAGGGTGCGAGCAGGCGTCGAGCACCTCGATCACACCGCGGGTGATGCGGAAACGGCGCTCGATCGGCTGGTAGGAATCGGTGTTGATGCCCAGCGCGATCGGCGCGCACTGGTAGCCCGGGCGGGCGAGTTCGTTCTGCAGGCGCTCGGCGGCGTTGGTCTTGGCGAACAGCCGGGTTTCGAAGTCCAGGCCCGGCGACAGTTCGAGGTAGGCGTGCGAGGGCCGGGCGAAGCAGTAGACGCAGCCGTGCTCGCAACCGCGGTAGGGGTTCACCGACTGGCCGAAGGCGATGTCGGGCGAGTCGTTGCGGCTGATGATGCTGCGCGCGGTCTCCTCGGTCACCACCGTGTCCGGACGCGCGGCGAGTTCGGCGTCCTCGTAGACCGAGCCCCAACCGTCGTCCTCGCCGTGGGCGGTGCGCACGGCGAAGCGGCCGTCGACGAAGCTGGCCGCGCCGCGGCCTTTGATCGCCGCCGGCTGCATGGAGATCTGGGTTTTGCGCGCCGAATCCATGCGCCCCAGGGTAGGCCGGCGCCGTCGCAGCGGATGCGACGCCGCGGCCGGGTCGAGCCGCCGCAGCGCTCGGACGGTGGATAACCCCGGCCGGCGGGGCTGTGGACAACCGGTCAGGCAGATGAACGAGCCGGCGCTTATCGACAGCACTTATCCCCAGCCGTCCCCGTTCAGGAAAACCCGCGCCAGCGGTCGGTTTGCGCGGGTTTGTTCACAGCGCTGCCCACGACTTATCCCCAAGCTCGGTCGGCGTTCTGTTTGTGAGGCGATTTGCCGGATCGGGCAGGATCAGACCGGAGGCGGCGGCGCGAGATCGAGGCTCCGCGGTCGCAGCCGAAGCCCCTGTAGGAGCGGCGCAAGCCGCGACCGCGACCCCACAACAACGACGCCGGCTCGCCCCCGCGACCGCACCAATCGCCGCCACCGCCGCACCCGTTACTCGATCGCGAAACTCGCATTCACCGTCGCATTGACGCTGATCTGCCCCACCGCCAGGGTCGCGCCGTCCTCGCCGGCGCCGCCCCCACCGCCGCCGGCCTGCTGGACCACGTTCTGCATCGCCTGCCCGCCGCCGGTGTTGCCCCACCAGCCGCTGCCGCGCCACCAGCCGCCGGAGTAGGACTCCGACACCGTCTGGACCTCGCCGCGGCGCACGCCCAGTTCGCCGGCCAAGGCGTCGGCCTTCTCCCGCGCGGCGCGGATCGCCAGCGCGCGCGCGGCGTCGCGGTGCTTGCGCAGCTGCGAGGTGCGGAACTCGATCCCGTGCACGTGCTGCACGCCGTTGCTCAGCAGCCCGGCCAGCACCGATTCGTAGGCGCCGATCCGGGTCAGGCGCACGCCGATGCTCTTGCGCACGACGTAGAACTCCGGGCGCAAGCGCGTGGTGGCGGTATCGGTGTCGTAGGAGTAATGCGGCTCGATGTTGACGTAATCGGTCTGCACGTCCTTGTCGGCCACGCCGCTGGCGCGCAGGAAGGCCAGCGCCTTGGCCACGTCGGCGTCGTTGGCGCGCTTGGCGTCGGCCAGCGCGATCGCGCGCGATTCCACGCCGACGCTCAGCAGCACTTCGTCCGGCGGCACCTTGATCTCGGCCGAACCGGACACGCTGATCGCGCGCGGCTCCGGTCCGGGCGCCAGATAGCGCGGCGCGGCGGAGGAGGGCGCGGCGGCGAGCAGCGCGGACAACAACCACCAGCAGGCGAAACGCGGCATGAGGTTTGCTCCAGTCGGGCCGGGACGGCACGAGCAGGGCTAACGCGCGGCGGGCGGCGGCGGGGTCGAGGCGATCGATGCGAAACGACCGACCGCGCGCTTTGCGCTCGCCCCCGCACGGGCTAGCCTAGCCCGGCGCCGGCCACGGCCGCGCCACCCTCCGATGGAGCTTCCCGTGCCCGACTCGCTGACCGCTCTGTGGCAGGACCTCGTCGCCATTCCCCACATCGGTTTCTACCTCACCGCCGGCTGGGCGATCTATCTGGTCTGGCTGAGCACCTGGATCGTGCTGCAGAAGCGCGAACCGGTGGCGACCCTGAGCTGGCTCTTCAGCCTCGCCCTGCTGCCTTACATCGGCTTTCTGATCTATTTCTTCTTCGGCCCGCAGCGCATCCACCGCCAGCGCCTGCGTCGGGTGCGCGCGCGCGCCGCGCTGCCGGCGCCGCCGCCGGGGCTGACGCCGTCGCCGGAAGCGATCGAGCTGTCGCGGCTGGGCCAGGCCACCACCGGCCTGCCGCCGACCACCGCCACCGAGGCGCGCCTGCTGATCGACGGCGGCGCCAAGTACGCCTCGCTGCTGGCCGACATCGCCCAGGCGCGCGAGCACATCCACCTGGAGTACTACATCTACCAGCCCGACGGCATCGGCACCGCGCTGCGCGATGCGCTGGTCGAGCGCGCCCGCGCCGGGGTCAAGGTGCGGCTGCTGCTCGATGCGGTCGGTTCGGGCAGCACTTCGCAGCGCTTCCTGAAGCCGTTGATCGACGCCGGCGGCGAAGCGGCCTGGTTCCATCCGATGAAGCTGCGCTGGTTCTGGCACCGGCCGTGGCTCAACCTGCGCACCCACCGCAAGATCGTGGTCATCGACGGCCGCGTCGGCTACACCGGCGGCATCAACATCACCGACGAAGAGGACGAGCGCGCGCGCAAGGACGCTTACCGCGACCTGCACCTGCGCCTGGAAGGCGACGTGGTGCGCGAGCTGGAACTGGTCTTCATCGAGGACTGGTGCTATGCCACCGGCCAACCGCCGCTCAAGCAACTGCACCTGGCGCCGCAGCCGGGCACGATCGCCGCGCAAGTGGTCAGCTCGGGCCCGGATTCGAACTGGGAAGCGATCCATCGCGTCCATGTCGGCGCGATCCACGCCGCCCGCCACCGGGTGTGGCTGGTGACGCCGTACTTCGTCCCGGGCGAAGCCGCGCGCATGGCCCTGACCTCGGCCGCGCTCGGCGGCCTGGACGTGCGCCTGCTGGTGCCCAAGCTCAGCGACAGCCGCCTGGTCACCTATGCCGCGCGCTCCTACTTCGACGAACTGCTCGAAGCCGGGGTCAAAATCCACGAATACGGCCCGCGCATGCTCCACACCAAGGCGCTGCTGTGCGACGACGAGAGCGTCATCATCGGCTCGGCCAACTTCGACCACCGCAGCTTCCGGCTCAACTTCGAGATCTCGGTGATGTTCTACAACGCCGACCTCGGCGGCCGCTTGGCCGCACTGATCGAACAGGAATGCTCGCGCGCCCCGCGCGTACGCAACGACCGCAACCGCTCGCTGTGGCGCGTGCGCCTGCCCGAAGCCCTGGCGCGGCTGGTCTCGCCGCTGCTGTAACCGCCACCGCCCGCGCTGCCGCGGCCGCCCCCTGTAGGAGCGGCGCAAGCCGCGACCGCGGGGTTCCAAGCTCGCGCCGCAGGCCGGAAGTCGCGGTCGCGGCTCGCGCCGCTCCTACAGTCGGACCTCGCAGCCACCTCGCATCCGCATCCGCCCAAGCCGCAGCGAGCGTGCCCGATCACCGCGAAGCCACGATCGCCCCCTGTAGGAGCGGCGCGAGCCGCGACCGCGGGGTTTCAAGCTCGCGCCGCAGGCCGGAAGTCGCGGTCGCGGCTCGCGCCGCTCCTACACAGCCAGACCTCGCAGCCACGCCGCGCATCGCTCCAACCGGTCCGCGCAACCACCCGCGCATTCAGCCCGTTCCCCCAGCCGCCACTCCGCCCCGATGTGCCGGCGGTCGCAGCCGCGCACCGCCCCGGCTGTAGCCTGCGCCGGCCCGCGCTACACTCGACCCGGGCCCGTCCGAGGCCCCCGGCCGGCCCGTCGCGACCGGCCCGGACAGGGGATACGCCGTTTTCGTCAGGGAGCACGCCGCAATGCCTTGGGTTTACCTGCTGCTGGCCTTCGCCGCCTTCGGGCTGGCGCTGAAGACCACCTCGCCCGCGCTGATGGCCGTCGGCCTGCTGGCCGCGCTCGGCCTGCTGATCGCCGGGGTCATGGGCCTGCTGGCGCGGCGCCTGGACAACCACAGCCGCGACGTGTCGTCGATGATCGACCCGGCCGAACTGCGCCGCCTGCGCGAGCAGGCCGAAGCGCGCAAGCTCGCCGCCGCCAGCCAGTCCGAACCGCCGCAGCGCTGAGCGCGGCGCGCCATCGCGCCCGCGGCCACACGTCGTTTGTCCACAGGCCGCGACCACGGCGGCCAGATTGCGCACTCGCAGCTACGCGCAGTGCGCGCTAGGCTTTGGCCATGACCGTCCTCAGCGTCAACGTCAACAAGATCGCGGTGCTGCGCAATTCGCGCGGTGGGTCCGAACCCGATGTGGTCCGCGCCGCGCGCGCCTGCCTCGACGCCGGCGCCCACGGCATCACCGTGCACCCGCGCCCCGACGCGCGCCACATCCGCGAATACGACGTCTACGCGCTGGCCGAACTCGCCCACGCACGCGGCGTCGAGTTCAACATCGAAGGCAACCCGTTCGCGCCGCCGCGCGCCGGCTACCCCGGCCTGCTCGAGTTGTGCCGACGCGCTCGCCCGGCGCAGGCGACGCTGGTGCCCGATGGCGACGACCAGCTCACCTCCGACCACGGCTTCGACTTCGAACGCGACGCCGCCGCGCTGCGGCCGCGCATCGCCGAACTGCGCGAACTCGGCTGCCGCGTCAGCGTGTTCGCCGACGCCGACCGCGACGGCATCGAGCGCGCGGCCGAGCTCGGCGCGCAGCGGGTCGAGTTGTACACAGGCCCGTTCGCCGAGGCCTTCGCCGCCGGCGACGCCAGCACCGCGCTGGCCGAATTCGCTGCCGCCGCCCGCCGCGCCCAGGCCGTCGGTCTCGGCGTCAACGCCGGGCACGACCTGAGCCAGGCCAACCTCGGCGCGTTCCTGCGCGCCGTGCCGAACGTGCTGGAGGTGTCGATCGGCCATGCGCTGATCGGCGAGGCGCTGTATGACGGCCTCGATGCGACGGTGCGCGGCTATCTGGCGGTGATGGCGGCCAGTCGCTGAGGCAAGGCGGCGGCGTTCGAAGCATGCAGGCCTCGCGTCGGCGGGGCGATGGACGCTGAGTTATCCACTGCCGCTCTGGCGATGGTGGTGCGCGCCGATGAGATGCCGCGATGTTTGCTTCGACGGCGGCGGTGCTTGTGGACAACTGGTATGCGCGACGACTCGCCGCTGCGCGGAATCGTGCGTGTCGACGTATTCGACTCGGCGCGCCTGTGGACAAGCGGGTTTTCGACAACGCTGCCTCTCGCGTATCCGCGCCCGTCACGGGCGATTCGATTCGACACGTGTGGATAAGCCAGTCGCGCGTGATCGGTAGCTCGCTTCGGTGCGATGTCCACCGCCGACGACGCACGCATCACTACTACGCATGCGGCCGTAGCATCGCCGACGTTCTGTGGATAAACGATTGCTCGCCATCGGCGCTGCGCACATGCCGCAACGCTCCCGCGACACGCTCCGCGAGTGCTGTGGACAAACAGGTGCCGCGATACGACTTGTGGACAACCGCATTGCACACAGATTCGCAAACAACGCGGTGGCGACCATGCGAATGTCTTGTGGACAAGTACGTGTGCCGAATTCGCCAACCAGCGCGCACCAAGCGTTTGGACGCGATACGCGCGTAAGGCGGTATCTGTGGACAAACTGCGCGCGTCGCTCGCACGTTCGATTCGGCGATCGCGCCCGCGACGAGAAGATTCGCTCGCGCGGGCGTCGCACCGATTCGCTTGTGGACAAGTCTCTACAGCAACATCGTTGCGAGTCGTACCCGCACCCTGCGAACACCGAAGACGCACTTGTGGACAACCCACGTCGGATAGGATTTCGACGGCGCTCGAATCATCCCTGTGGACAACGACGAACTCGCTCGCATCATCGTGTCGCGCCGTTTCGAACATGATGCAGAAGCATTGAGCAGCCACGCAGCGCCGACGCTTCCACCAGCATTTGTGGATAAGCGCGGCTGACGATGCAAAGGCGTAGCTGCACAAAGCGATCTCGCGCGAATCTCCACTTGTACGGTCGCCTAGGCCAGCGGCATCGCCGCTCTGTGCGACATGTGGATAAAGCGCGCTTCGGCAGATCCGCTGATTGCCGCGCGGTATCGCCGGCCCGAAAGATAGCGTCGCTAAGACACAGCCCCGTTCGTAGTTGCACCTGTGGACAACGCCCGACCCGCGAGCGAGCGACCAGGGGCGATGCAATACCTCTGTGGACAAATAGACCAACGAGCCAGGCCAGCCGCGCAGCCGGCGCCCACTGACAAGGCAGCGCGCGTGCGCAGCGGTCGCGTCCACGCTGTGGACAATCCCCAGCCACCGCGCGGCGCCGCGAGAACCGCCGCCATCGCCGTCACGACAGATTCGGACAAGTGTCCGCTACATCCTGCGATGCACTGCTCATCGACGTGCCGCATCCGCCGGCCCGTCGCGGCTGCGGCCGCTGTACTGCCTTGTGGACAAGTCTTGTCATAAGTCTTCGCGCGGGCATCACAAAACCCACCAAATTCAGGCGTTTTTCTCGCTTTTTCTAGGAGGCCGGCATCGGTGTGGACAACTGTTCGAGGCACACGCTGTGTTGCGGCCGTCCGGTGGCGTATCCCGAGGCCGGACGCGAACGACGGCGGCGTAGCCCTCTGTGGACAACGCGCATCGATGCGTTCTTGCGCGCGCGGTGCGTGTGAGCGTTTGCGGCAGCAGGAACGCGACGACTTATCAACACCTCGCAGTTGCCGGCTGCCTTGCCGTTTCATTTCAAAGGCAGGTGCCGCACCTGGGCGCGATGCCGTTTGTTCGCTGCAGCATCGGGCTACGACATCGCGCCTGTGGACAACAAAGTTCTCCGGCCATGAGCGCCCAGCTACTGCCTCCATGCGAGCACGCCGCACTTATGCACAGCGCAGCCGAATTGAGCGGGGCAGGTCCAGACTCTAGACCTGTCCACACTCCGAACGACTGTGGATATCCCGCTCGTCCACTTCAGCGGAGCTCCGCTTGTGGACAAATCGCGATCGCGTCGGAAGGGTAGATCGGGCATTCCGCGCTTCTCGCGTGGATCCACAGCGACGATGCTGTGGACAAGTCCCGCCAGTCGCGCCCATGTCGTCGCTGCCGCGCCGGACCTGCCACGACATGCGAAGCCGACATCGCCCATCGCAACGCTGTGGACAACCCACGCCTTCGCCCCCAAAGAAAACGGCCGCCCATCCGGCGGCCGTTTTCGGCGCAGCTTAGCAGCAGGCGCAACGCCCGCAGCGGCCTTACCTCGTCGACAGATTACGGATCCCGGCCGCGTCCGCCGTGGCCAACGCCTGCGCGAAGGCCTGGTAGTCCGCATCGGCATTGGTGTCGACGCTCAACGCCAGGTCGGGATGCTCGGCGGCGAGCGCTGACAGCGCGGCCGACAGTTGCGCGCGCGTCATCGCCCGGCCATCGAGCACGAAGCTGCCGTCCTGCTGCACGCTCAACTCGGCTTTCGGCGGGTCCACGACATCGATCGGGGTGGTGATGGGCAGGCTGACCTTGAGCTGCCCGGTCAGCGCCGGCGCGGTCACCATGAAGATGATCAGCAGGACCAGCATCACGTCGACCAGCGGGGTCACATTGATCTCGGCGACGGTCTCGTCGCGGAAACGGCCAGCAGCGGAATACGCGGAAACGGCCATGAGCTACCTCCATCCTTGGGGCGGGATACCCGCTTCGACGTTAATCCCGCCGCCCCCGGGTGCGCAAGCAGGCGCGTCCGGACGCCCGCCGCGGGGCGCCCCAGGCTGCGACTGTCCATGCCCGCCGGCCCCCACGCCGCGGCGGGACAGCCAAAAAAAACGCCGCCCGGTTGGGCGGCGTTTCACGACGGTAAGCGTCGGTTCCGAACGAAATTACTTCTGGACGAAACCGATCTTTTTCATGTCTGCGTTTTTGGCGTAAGCCAGCACCTTGGCGAGCACGCCGTATTCGGCGTCTTCGTTGGTGTCGATTTCTAGCAGAGGTTGGTTGGTGGGATCGCGCTGCACCGTTTCGTTCATCATCCCCGGGATCGCCGCGAGCGGCGTGGGGTTGTTGTTCCAGAACACCTGGCCGGTGGCGTCGATGCGCAAGGCGATCGGCGGCGGCGGCTCGGAGGTCTGCGGCGGCGGGTTGAGCGTCGGCTGCGGAAGATTGACGTCGATCGGATAGGACACCGTCGGCGCCGTGACCATGAAGATGATCAACAGCACCAGGAGCACGTCAACCAGCGGGGTGACGTTGATGTCCGAAATCGCGCCGCTATCGGAGGAGTTGTTGCTGAAAGCCATGTTCCCGATCTCCGATTAGCGTTCTTTGATCGCGACGAAGCCGACCTTACGCATGCCTTGCTTCTGCGCGATGGTCACCACGTTGTTGATCGTGCGGTACTTGGTCGTGCGGTCCCCGCGGACGTTGATCGGCGGCTGCGGGGTTTTCTGCGCTTCGACCGAAAGACGGCTCTCGAGCTGGTCGGCGGTGATCGGCTCGTCGTTCCAGTAGATGTGACCGTCTTCTTGGATCGCCAAGGTGATCGGCGTGATCTTCGGCGCTTCGTCGATCTTCTTCAGCGTGGCCTCGGGCAGCTTGATTTCGACCTTATGCGTCATCAACGGCGCCGTGATCATGAAAATGATCAGCAGCACCAGCATCACGTCCACGAGGGGCGTGACGTTGATTGTGGCCATCGGGCCGCCGGTGTCGCCTGAACTAAAGGCCATGTCCGAACTCCAGGAGCTACGCTAAATGGGAGACGTGTTGCGCTTAGCGCTTGTTCGACACTTCGCCGACGCGCGAGCCGGTGGCGAAGAAGTCGTGCAGGTCGTGCGCGAAGGTGTCGAACTTGTTGTTCGTGACGCGGTTCAGGCGCACGAAGAAGTTGTACGCGAGCACCGCCGGGATCGCGACGAACAGACCGATCGCGGTCATGATCAGCGCTTCGCCCACCGGGCCGGCGACGGCCTGGATCGAGGACTCGCCCGAGGCGCCCAGGCGCAGCAGGGCGTGGTAGATGCCCCACACGGTGCCGAGCAGGCCGACGAACGGCGCGGTCGAACCGACGGTGGCGAGCACGGTCAGACCGGCTTCCAGACGCGAGCTCTCGCGGGTCACGGCCTGACGCAGGGCGCGATCGACGAACTCCGAACGGTTCAGCGACTCGACCAGGCGCGAACCTTCATGGCGCTGGTGGTGAGCGGCGGCCTGAGCGGCGTCCAGGGCGATCTTGGAGAACGGCTCGCTGCGCGGCTGCTCTTCCATGTAGCGGATCGCGTCCTGCGCGTTCGGGGTTTCCCAGAACGTGCTGACGACGCGGTCCGAGGAACCGCGCAGGCGCAGGTTCTTAACGAAATTGATGACGATCCAGTAGACCGACAGAACCGACATCAGCGTGAGCGTGATGAACACGATCCAGCCGACGAGGTCGAAGTTCTGCAACAGATGCGAAAAGCTCATCTGCTGGAGCGCTTCAGCGTTGGAGCCTCCGGCGGCGGCGGTGGTGGTTTGCTGCAGCATGACGCTTACCTTTGAATGTCGTGGAAAGGAAGAAATGTTTTACGCGGAACGAACGACACAACTAGCGTGTCCAACCGACCCCGATCAGGTCGGCGGGACGAAATCGACGGGGACGCGGACGCGGCTGGCGACCGGTTGACCGTTTTTCATTTCGGGGTTGAAGCGCCACTTGCGCGCGGCATCCATGGCCGCTCGGTCCAGGTTGCGGTTGCGGCTGGACTTCTCGACCTGCACGTCCAGCACGTTGCCCTGGCCGTCGATGCTGATCACGAGGACTACGGTACCGCCCACGCCCTGACGGGCTTCGGTCGGCGGGTACTTCGGCGGGTTCAGGCGACGCGAGGACGGATCCACGCTCGAGCCGATATCGCTGGCCACCTGCGGCGGCGCGGGCGGAGCCGGCGGCGGAGCGGGCGGATCGATCGGGCTCGGATCGACGTTCTCGATCGGCGGCTGGTCCGGCGGCGGCGGCGTCGGAGTCGGACGCGGCGGCGACAGCTCCTTCGGCGGCTGCTTGATTTCCTTCGGCGGCTCCGGCGGCGGCGGCGGCGGCGGCGGGGGCGGCGGCGGCGGCTTGATGATGTTGACCATCGTCACCTCCTCCTTGTCCTGCTGCTGGGCGGGCGGAGTCATCGGGGCCAGCAACAACAGCAGCGCCGCAGCATGCACGGCGATCGCGCAGGTGATACCGGCAATACGTGCCCAGTTCAAGCCTTCGCGGTCGTCATCTTTCCTAACTTGGAGTTCGAGGTCTTGCGTCATGCCGTCAGCTCGGGAGGTGTTACCGGACGCCTGGGCGCCTCGGGCCATCGTTCGGTTCCTGCAACCGTTTCCAGTTGCGGGAACCTCCTAGCATATACCAAACCGCGTCACAGGTTTACAAGCGCGGCCGGCCCTACACGCTGAAATTACTTGCCTTTCAGCGCGAGAATCTTGTTGGCGTCCTCGGGCTTCTTCACGCCCTTTGCGATCGCCTGCTTGGCGGCTTCCTTGGCCTCGGGAATGCGGTCTTCCTGCCACAGCACACGGGCGAGATTGAGGTACGTCTCACCGTCCGGCGCGAGCGGAGCCGCCTTCTTGTACGCATCGACCGCAGGGCCGATCTGATCGGAGTAATAGTAGGCCTGGGCCAGCGCCACGTAGGCCTGGTAGTCGGGCTTGAGGATGCCCTTCTGCAGACCCTCGTTGATGACCCCGATCGCCTCCTTCTCTTTCTTGTCGAGATTAAGGTAGGTGGCGTAAAGCTGACGATAATCCTTGTCTTCGGTGAACTGGCCGGCGGCGCGCATCTTTTCCAGCACCGCGGCGGCCTTGTCGAGCATGTCCGACTGCGAGTAGACCGCGGCGACGTTCATCTGCGCGCGCTTGTCGTTCGGATTCTTGGCGGCGATCGACTCGGCGACCTTGGCCGCGTCGGCGCCCTGGTTGTTCTCGACGTACGACGCCATCAGCAGCTGCAGCCATTCCTGCTTCGGATCGGGCGAGGCGTCGACGGCCTGCTTGATGATCTTGGCCGCGTCCGGGTAGCGCTCCAGGCGGTACAGCGCGTTGCCCTTGACGATCAGGTGCTCGGGCTTGGTGCTCTTGGACTCGCTGAGGAAGCGGTCCATGGTCGCCAGCGACTCGGTGTACTGCTCTTCCTGCAGCTGCAGCTGGGCCAGGACGAACATGCGGTCGAAGTGGGCGTTGTTGTCGAGGCCGTTGATCTCGATGGCCTTCTTCAGGTACTCGATCGCCGCCTTGTTGTCGTCGGCGTCGTAAGCGACCTGGAAGCCGATCTGCGCGGCGAAGGAGCGTTCGTACGGATTGAGACCGGCGTCGGCGATGATCGCGTCGGCCTGGGCGCGGGCCTCCGGGAACTTCTCCTTGTCGAACGCGTCCATCATCTTCTGCAGCTTGGCGCCGCCCTTGGACGAGGCCTTGGCTTCCGGCGCGGTGCGGGTCGCGTTCGGGTACTGGTTTTCCTGCTTGGCCGGCTTGCTGTCCTTCGCGGCGCGGCGCTGGGCGCTGCGCTCGGAGGCGGTCTGGGCGTTGACCTGGGTCACGGCACCGAACACCAGCACCGCACCGATGGCGGCGGCGAGCAAGGTGCTGCGACGGGTGGGTTGCTTGTTCATGGACTCACCTTTCAAAGGGCTCAGCGGCCGCAGACCGGGGCCTCGCGGCGGGACCGGCGCAAGGCCAAGGGGCCGCCAACCTAACAGAAACTTGGGGCTGCGCGATACGGGTTCGGGCCGCCTTTTTCACGCAACCATCATCCACACTTGGGCGTACGGCCGGCCGCCCGCGCTTGTTCGTAGACCGGGATCAGCGCACCGGCCCGGGCGCCCAGTTCGTGGATGCGGGCCTGCGGGTCCGGGTGGGTCGACAGCCACTGCGGCGGGCGCGTGCTGCTGGCCGCGATCATGTTCTGCCACAGGTCCACCGCCTGCCTCGGGTCGTAGCCCGCCTGTGCCATAAGTCGTTGACCCACCACGTCCGCCTCGCTCTCCTGAGTGCGCGAACCGGGCAGCAGGAAGGCGGTCTGCAGGGCCGCGCCGCCGAGCTGGCTGGTGGCGCCGGCAGCGCCGTCGCCGTAGCGCGCGCCGACCAGGCTGCCGAGCACGTTGAGCGCGACCTGGCTGCCCATCTGGCGGGTGATGCGCTCGTCGTGGTGACGCGAAACTACGTGGCCGATTTCGTGCGAAATCACCGCCGCAAGTTGGTCCTGGTTCTTGGCGACGGTAAAAATCCCCGTGTTTACGCCAACCTTTCCGCCAGGAAGGGCAAAGGCGTTGGGGGAACTATCGACGAACACGGCCACTTCCCAATTGGCCTGCCAACCCGGCGGCAGTTCGCGCGTGATCGAGTTCACCACGCAGCGCACGTAGGCGTTCTGGCGCTGGTCGGTGCTGATGCGCTCTTTCTTCTTGGCCTCGGCGAAGGCCTGCGCGCCCATTTCGTCGAGCTGGGCCTTGGAGACCCCGCCGACGTGCTGGGTGCGCCCGGTCGGCGACGTGGTGGTGGCGCAGGCGGCGGCCAAGGCTGCGATCGTGAGCCCAAGCAGGATGCGTTTCATTGCCGGTTGTCCCCAAAGCGATAACGGCTTTGTAGCGCCGGCCGGATTAACGGATCGTCAATAGCGGTGCGGGCTGCGCGCAGTGGGCGCGGGCTGTGGGCTCAGACCCCGGCCATCAGCGCCAGGCAGGCGACGAGGTTGTTGCCGGCGTGGGCCAGGTAGGGCGTCCACAGGCTGCCGGTGCGGCGGTAGATCCAGGCGAATATCGCGCCCATGGTGGCGTACACGCTCCACAGCACCAGCACGCCCCAACCGCGGCCGGCGCCGAGCCCGGGCGGTTCGTGGACCAGGGCGAAGGCGATCGAACTCAACACCAGCCCGAGCCACGGCCGGCCCGCGGCCCACAGCCGGCCGAACAGCACCCGGCGGAACAGCAGCTCTTCGTAGGCCGGCGCGATCAGCACCGCGAAGCCCATCCACAACCACGGCTGGGCGCGCAGCGGGTCGCCGAGGACCTGGTTGGTCGGGGTCGCATCGATGCCCAGGCTCAGGCTCAGCTTGTCGGCCAGGGCGCTGAACGTTAGAAGCGCGATGACAGCGGTTGCCATCCAGATCCAGGTCGATGGCTGCAACAGCGCCCGCCAGGACGCGTTGCGCTCGACCGAATTCGCATTTCGACGAAAGTAGTAGACGATCAGCGCCGCGAAAGCGGTCGCCGCGAGCCCGATGGCGAGCGAAACCGGCAGCGGCGGGCCGGCGTGCGCGGCCGGAGCGCCTTGTAGGCCCTGCAGGAAGCCCCAGACGACGGTGCCGAGCACGCTGCCGCCGGCCATGAGGCATAGCCAGAGCGACAGGTCGAGGAAGAAACCGGCCAGCGTCGGCAGCAGCGGCGCCGGTGGCGATGCGGCAGCGCGAGCAGCCGCCGGATTGGTGGCAACGTCGGCGGCGGGGCGGGGCGCGCTGCCGGCCGCGGTTGCGGCGGCCGCGGCGCCCGCGAGCGAGGAAGCGGCCGGTGCGACGCCGGCGCGCGGATCGTCCGGCGTGGGCTCAGACGTCGAGATTGGCCACCTTGAGCGCGTTGTCCTCGATGAACTCGCGCCGCGGTTCGACCACATCGCCCATCAGCGTGCTGAAGATCTGGTCGGCAGCGACCGCGTCCTCGATGCGCACCTGCAGCAGGCGGCGGGTTTCCGGATTGACCGTGGTGTCCCACAGCTGCTCGGGATTCATCTCGCCCAGGCCCTTGAAGCGCTGGATCTGGCGGCCCTTCTTGGCTTCTTCCATCAGCCAGGCCTGAGCCTGGGCGAAGCTCGAGACGATCTGGGCGCGGTTGCCGCGCACGATCTGCGCGCCTTCGCGCACCAGCCCGTGCAGCATCGCCGCCGCTTCGCGCAGCGCGCGCAGCTCGCCGCCTTCGAACGCGGCCAGCGGCAGCACCTGGGTCAGCTCTTGGCCCATGTGGGTGCGCTTGACCAGCAGCGCGGCCTGGCGCGATTCGTTGGCCGGATGCAGCGACAGCGCATAGCGCGGACGGCCCAGGCCGGATTCGTTGAGGCGCTTTTCCAGCGCGGCGAAATCCACCGGCCGGTTGAGCAGGTGCTCGCTGTCGAGCGGGGTGAAATCGATCAACGCGGTGAGCACGTTCGGATCGAAACGGTGCGCGCTGCGGGCGATGGTTTCCTTGGCCGCGGCGTAGGCCAGCAGCAGCTTCTCCAGCGAAGCGCCTTCGATCGGCGGCTCGCCGTCGGCCGGGATCAGGCCCGCGCCTTCGACCGCGTTGCCGGCCAGATACGCGTCGAGCGCCGCATCGTCCTTGAGATAAATCTCGTTCTTGCCCTGCTTGATCTTGTACAGCGGCGGCAAGCCGATGTAGATGTGGCCGCGCTCGATCAGCTCCGGCATCTGCCGGTAGAAGAACGTCAGCAGCAGGGTGCGGATGTGCGAGCCGTCGACGTCGGCGTCGGTCATCAGGATGATGCGGTGGTAGCGCAGCTTGTCCGGGTTGTACTCGTCCTTGCCGATGCCGGTGCCCAGCGCGGTGATCAGCGTGCCGACTTCGGCGCTGCCGAGCATGCGGTCGAAACGCGCGCGCTCGACGTTGAGGATCTTGCCCTTGAGCGGCAGGATCGCCTGGGTCTTGCGGTTGCGGCCCTGCTTGGCCGAGCCGCCTGCGGAGTCGCCCTCGACGATGAACAGTTCGCTCAGCGCCGGATCTTTTTCCTGGCAGTCGGCGAGCTTGCCGGGCAGGCCGGCGATGTCGAGCGCGCCCTTGCGGCGGGTCAGGTCGCGCGCCTTGCGCGCGGCTTCGCGCGCGCGCGCAGCGTCGATGATCTTGCCGGTGATCGCGCGCGCTTCGTTCGGGTGTTCCTGCAGGAACTCCTCAAGCCGCGCGCCGAAGGTGCTTTCCACCACCGGACGCACTTCCGAGCTGACCAGCTTTTCCTTGGTCTGCGAGGAGAAGCTCGGGTCCGGCACCTTCACCGACAGCACCGCGATCATGCCTTCGCGCATGTCGTCGCCCGACAGCGCGACTTTCGCCTGCTTGGCGATGCCGCTGTGCTCGATGTAGTTGGTCAGCGTGCGCGTGAGCGCGGCGCGGAAACCGATCAGGTGGGTGCCGCCGTCTTTCTGCGGAATGTTGTTGGTGAAGCAGAACATCGTTTCCTGGTAGGCGTCGGTCCACTGCAACGCCACTTCCACGGTGATGCCGTTCTGCTCGCCCGACACCGAAATCACGTGCGGATGCAGCGGCGTCTTGACCTGCGCCAGATGCTCGACGAAGGAGCGGATGCCGCCTTCGTACTGGAACACGTCGCGCCGGCCTTCGCCGCGCTCGTCGGTGAGGGTGATCTTGACGCCCGAGTTGAGGAACGACAGTTCGCGCAAACGGCGCGCGAGGATGTCGTAGTGGAACTCGATGTCGGTGAAGATTTCCGCCGCCGGCAGGAACCGCAGCGTGGTGCCGCGCTTGTCCGAGGCTTCCAGCTGCTTGAGCGGATACACCGGCTCGCCCAGCGCGTATTCCTGCTGGTAGTGGAAGCCGTCGCGCCAGATGTCCAGCCACAGGTGCGAGGACAGCGCGTTGACCACCGACACGCCGACGCCGTGCAGACCGCCGGAGACTTTGTAGCTGTTGTCGTCGAACTTGCCGCCGGCGTGCAGCACGGTGAGGATCACCTCGGCCGCGGAGACGCCTTCTTCCTTGTGGATGTCCACCGGAATGCCGCGGCCGTTGTCGTAGACCGACACCGAGCCGTCGGTGTGCAAGGTGACGACGACATCGTCGGCGTGGCCGGCGAGCGCTTCGTCGATCGCGTTGTCGACGACTTCGAACACCATGTGATGCAGACCGGTGCCGTCGTGCACGTCGCCGATGTACATGCCGGGCCGCTTGCGCACGGCTTCCAGGCCGCGCAGCACGGTGATCTTGCTGGAGTCGTACGTGGTCGAGGGCGGAGTCGGAACGGTTTCGTCGGTCATTCGCTTCGGGTCGGCTGCAAAGGCTGGCTGGGCCGGGTCGGAGGTGCAAGGCCCGGCCAGACATTAGCTATTGGGATCCAGACGAAATTATAGCACCTCGCGACCCCCGCCCCCTGGGTCCCCAGCCCTGCGCCCGGCGATGGCCTCTCAGCGCGTCCCAGGCGCCAGCAGCGCCTGCACGTCGAGCACCTCGACGTCGTGCATCTGGCCCAGGTAGGCGTCCAGATAGGGCTTGTGCGAAGAGCCGACGATGTCGAGCACGCGGATCCCGGGTCGGTTGCCGAAGGCCTCGCGCAGGTTCGCGGCCATGCGCAGGTTGCGCGCTTCCCACCAGGCCACGTACTGGCGGCCGTAGCGCTCGGGCGAGGGCTCGCGCAGGTTGCCGCCGAAGTCCGCGGCGATCGCAGCGCGCTGGGTTTCGGGCGCGTTGAGCGAGCGGTACAGGCCGAGCAGGTCGCCGCGGTCGAGATAGGCCTGCTCGCGTTCGGCTAACGGGTACGGCGCGGCGGCCCAGACCGCTTTCACCGCGGCTTCGTAAGGCTTGCCGCCGGCGTCGGCGGTGACCCGGTCGGCGCTGTGATCGTCCACCGCGTACACACGCTGCAGGCCCAGGCGCGCGGCCAGGACCGCGCCGATGCGGTAGTTCTCGTTGCGGGCGCTGGTGGCGAGCTTGTCGAGCTGGGCGACCAGGGCCGGGTCCAGCCCGTCGCCGGCGCGGCGCTCGGCCGGCGCCAGCTGCAGCCACTGGGCCAGGGCCGAGGCGCGCTCGTTGGCGGCCAGCAGCAGGCTGGCGAGCGAACGGCGTTGGGCCGGGGTCGGCTGCGCCGGCCAGTCGGCGTAGCGCTGGCGCACGGCGACGACGGCGGCGCGGACATCCAGGCCGGTGGCCTGGCGCGCGGCGTCGGTGTCGGCGCAGTAGCTCTCGGCGGCGCCGTCGAACAGCTCGTGGTAGCGGCTCAGATGGTCGCAACCTTCGCCGGACACGGCTTCGATCGCGATCAGCTCAGGCTTGAACGCGGCCAGGCGCTCCAGCAGCGGTTCCAGGGCCTTGAAGTCGTAGTCCTTGGGCAGGCCGCTCAGATGGGTGCTGCCGAGCACGGCGACCTGGGTGCGGGGGCCGGCGAAGCCTTGGCCGACGGCGGCTAGATCTACCTGGTTGCTAGCGGCCGGCTTCGAGTAGGCCTGGGCGGCGAGGCACAGGCCGAATAGCGCGGAAAGCATGGGTTTCAAGCGGTCATCCCTGGAGTGGTTCGCTTCGAAGGGATGCGCGGCGGCTTCTTGGGGTTTAGAGGCCGGTTCTGCAGCGTGTTCCACGTGGAACATGTCGTGGAGCCGGCCGCGAGGTGTTTCACGTGGCCCGTGCCAGGTTCCATGCCGAGCGTGAATCACCCCGCCTGCAATGTTCCATGTTCCACGTGGAACCTGGTGACTTCGACCTGCATATCGGCCAGCGCCACGGGCGGTTCGGTGCCCGTGATGAAAACCTGGGCCCGGCTGGCGATCAGCCGCTCCAGAACCCGTCGCTGATGGCGCCGGTCCAGCTCGGAGGCCAGATCGTCCAGCGCGATCACCGGCCATTCGCCCTGCACCTGGGCGTGCTGCTCGGCCTGGGCCAGCAGCGCGACCAGGGCGACCAGCTTGGCCTGCCCGCGCGACAATGCCTCGCGCCCGGGAATCGACCCGTAGCCGATGCGCCAATCGGCCCGATGCGGCCCGACCGAGGTAAAGCCTTGCTGCTGGTCGCGTTCGCGGGCCAGGAGCAGGGCATCGGCCAGCGGAAACTCGTCGCGGCGCCAGCCGGGGACGTAATCGAGCCGGATCGCGCCCAGGCCCGGGGCCAATTCGGCGGCGAAGGCGGCGAAACGGGGCTGGAGTTCGTCCAGGTACTGCTGGCGGCGCCGGCTCAGCGGCTCGCCGGCGTCGGACAGCTCACGATCCCAGGCATCGAGCTGCCCATCGCGGGCCCGCGCCTTGAGCAGGGCGTTGCGCTGCTTGAGCGCCCGGGTATAGCGCCGCCACAGCGGAGTGAAGTCTGGTTCCACGTGGAACAAACCCCAATCGAGGTAGCGACGGCGAATTTCGCCGGGCCCGGTGATCAGGGCATGGCTGCCTGGCTCGAAACTGACCACCGCCAATGCGGCGCAAAGCTCGCCGAGCTGGGAAACCGAGGCGCCGTCCAGGCGCCCGGCCCACTCGTGCCCGCTATGGCGCAACCCGGCCTTGCGCCGCTGGTCGCGGCGAGCTTCCTGCCATTCGACGAAGACGTCCAGCGCCGGATCGCCGGCGCGGATCAGCCCATCGCGGACCCGGCCGCGGAAGCTCCGGCCGTAGGCCATCAGGTGCAGGGCTTCGAGCAGGCTGGTCTTGCCCGCTCCGTTCTCGCCCGTGATCAGGTTGATCCCGGGCGCCGGCAACAGGCTCACGTCGGCGAAGCGGCGCAGGCCGCGGGCGTCCAGGCGGGTTACGTGCATGGGGGAAATGATCGCAGATTGGTTCGGGGGCGGGGCGGCGGGATGGGCCGAGACCTGGATGGAGCCGCATGGGCTACCTGTAGGAGCGGCGCGAGCCGCGACAAACCGAAGCGGCGTGCGTCAGCGGGGCAACCGAAGCTACAAAACCACCAGATCTAAAGCTTTCGCTTTCAGATCAACCACTTCGGCACCGACGCGGAAGTGAATTTCTTCGGTTTGTCGCGGCTCGCGCCGCTCCTACAGGGCGCTCAGGAACCTTCCGCGGCGGTCGAAAACGCTTCGAAACCCCAAAACGAACACGCCCGGCATCAGCCGGGCGTGTGTTTTGTTCCACGTGGAACGCGAGCGTTGCGGCGTGGATCAGAGCCGCAGCGGCATCACCACATGACGGCAACGCTCGTTCGAGGCCTCGCGCACCAGCGCCGACGAGTTGGCGTCGCGCAGCGCCAGCACCACGTGCTCGTCGCGCAGCGCGGTCAGGGCGTCGAGCAGGTAGTTGACGTTGAAGCCCACCGCCAGGTCGTCGACCTTGGTGTCGGCTTCGACTTCTTCCTGCGCCTCTTCCTGCTCCGGGTTGTGCGCGCTGATCTTGAGCTGGCCCGGCGAGACTTCGATGCGCACGCCGCGGTACTTCTCGTTCGACAGGATCGCCGCGCGCTGCAGCGACGCGCGCAGGATTTCGCGCTCGATCCGCACTTCCTTGTCGGCGCCGATCGGAATCACCGCCTCGTAGTCGGGGAAACGGCCGTCGATGAGCTTGCTGGTGAAAGTCACATCGTCGCGCTTGATGCGGATGTGGCCGCGGCCCATTTCCAGCTCGACTTCGCGATCGCCGCCTTCGAGCAGGCGCTGCAGTTCCTGCACGCCCTTGCGCGGCACGATGATCTGGCGCTTGGTCTGCGCGCCGCCTTCGAACGGCGCTTCGCACAGCGCCAGGCGGTGGCCGTCGGTGGCGACGCAGCGCAGGCTGTTTTCGCGCAGGTCGAACAACAAGCCGTTGAGGTAATAGCGCACGTCCTGCTGGGCCATCGCGAACGCGGTGCGTTCGATCAGCTCCTTGAGCGCGGCTTCCGGCACGCGTACGCGCTCGGTCGCTTCGACCTCGTCGATCGACGGGAAGTCGTTGGCCGGCAGGCTCGACAGGGTGAAGCGCGAACGCCCGGCCTGCACGGTGATCTTCTCGGCCGCCTGGCTCACGGTGACCTTACTGCCGTCGGGCAGGGCGCGCACGATTTCGAACAGCTTGCGCGCCGGGATCGTGGTTTCGCCGTCCTTCGCGTCGTCGACGTTGACGCGGGAAATCATTTCGACTTCCAGGTCGGTGCCGGTCAGCGACAACTGGCCGTCTTTCACCTGTACCAGCAGGTTAGCGAGGACCGGCAACGTCTGCCGGCGTTCGACGACATTGACCACTTGGGCCAACGGCTTGAGAAAAACTTCGCGTTGCAGGCTGAAACGCATGCGGACCCCTTGGCCGGTCGGTGGGCGCAAGCCCAATTACAAAAGAGATGTATAAATCAAAATCTTAGTGGCGGTGGAGCGGCGAAAAACGGTTGAAAACAGGCTTAAGCTTTTGATCTACAAGCGTTTTTCGGTACTTCAAAAGCGGGTAGAACTGGCCCTGGAGGACCGGTAGATCCTGTGGATAACCTCAGCGCGTGGTCGCGGCCGCAACTTTATCCACAGCTTGTACGAGTCTAGTCCCCGAACTTATGCCTTTCGTATCAGCAACTTAGCGACTACCTTGTGTCCACCGGCAGCGCGGCGTCCCTTGCGGACCCCAAACCGCCGGCAGCGACACCGAACCTGGACCGAACCCTTCGAACCCGCCGCTGCGCACTGCGCATGCTGTGGATAAGCCGGTTCTGCCCGGACCGCGCGATACCGCCAACGACGAAACACCGCTCGGCCCTGCAGCCGCGGTCCTGCGATCTCTACGGATGAGCGCGGACGGCAGCGCGGCGACCGGACGGCCGTGCCCTGCGTTGCGCTCGTCGTCGTGGATGCCGGCAGGAGCCGCCCTACGCAAACGAGCCGCTGGCCCGTTCGCCTGGCGAGAATTCGCGGCCGGTTCGCCGGCTCGGAGCCGGAAGGCGGCGCCAGCTGGGCGCGGGCCGCGCGACGCAGCCGCCAGCGCGATGTCGGGATCGCGCCGTCGGCGCTGCCGCGCATCCCAGGCCGAGGCCGGCGCCCGCGGAACGGGCGCTGCGGATCACTCGCTGAGCTTGCGGATCAGCTTGTCCCAGTCTTCCCGCAGCTTGCCGTCGGTTTCCATCAGGGTGCGGATCTGACGGCAGGCATGCAGGACGGTCGTGTGGTCGCGACCGGCGAAGGCATCGCCGATCTCAGGCAGCGAGTGTTCGGTCAGTTCCTTGGTCAGCGCCATGGCCACCTGGCGCGGACGGGCGAGCGAACGCGTGCGCCGCTTGGACAACAAGTCCTTGATCTGGAGGCCGTAGTAGTCTGCCACGGTCTTTTGGATGTTGGGGATGCCGATCGCCTGCTGCTGGGCGCGCAGCAGGTCGCGCAGGGTTTCCTGGGCGAACTCGGCGGTGATGGCGCGGCCGGTGAAGTTGGCGCGCGCGGTCAGGGTGTTGAGCGCGCCTTCCAGGTCGCGCACGTTCGAGCGCATCTTCTTGGCCAGCAGGAAGGCGACTTCCTCCGGGATCGCGGCGCCGCGCTCCTTGGCCTTGGAGATCACGATCTGGGCGCGGGTCTCGAAGTCCGGCGGCTCGATCGCCACCGACAAGCCCCAGGCCAGGCGCGACTTCAGCCGCGGCTCCAGGCCTTCGACTTCGCGCGGATAGCGGTCGCAAGTCAGGATGATCTGCTGCTTGCCGTCGAACAGCGCATTGAAGGTGTGGAAGAACTCTTCCTGGGTGCGGTCCTTGCCGGCGAAGAACTGGATGTCGTCGATCAGCAGCGCGTCGACGCGCTGGAACTGACGCTTGAACGCATCCATGGTCTTGTCCTGCAGCGCTTTCATCATCGCGCTGAAAAACTGCTCCGAACGCAGGTACATCACCCGCATCGCCGGATTGGCGTCGCGCATGGCGTTGCCGGCGGCGAACATCAGATGGGTCTTGCCCAGGCCGGTGCCCCCGTACAACAGCAGCGGGTTGTGCGCGCGCTCGCCGGGTTTTTGCGCGGCCTGCCAGGCGGCGGCGCGGCCGAGCTGGTTGCTGCGGCCTTCGACGAAGTTGTCGAAGGTGTAATGCGTATCGAGATTGCCCTGGAACGGCTCGACCGGCGCGACCACCGCGGCCGGGGTCTGGCGCACCGCGCTGGTGGTGGGCTCCAGCGGCAACGGCTGGGTGCTGGCCGGCGAACGCGGCAGCGAACCCACTTCCAGGCTGACGTCCTCGCTGCCGGCGAAATACGACAACAGCTCGCGGATGCGCGCCAGATAGCGCTCGCGCACATGCTCGACCACGAACGCATTGGGCGCGTAGAGCACGGTCTTGCTGTCGCGCTGCGCGGCCTGCAGCGGCTTCAACCAGGTATGCACGTCCTCGACCGGAAATTCGGCTTCGAGGCGTTCGAGGCAGCGGGGCCAGGCTTCCATCTGTAGCGTGTCTTCTTTATGCGTGGTGCGGTCGATCGCGACGGCGGCGCCGGCGACGGACGAAAGCGGCCCAACGCACGATGCGGACATCGCGACGCAGGAAGCCGGGGGGTCGGTCAGACTACCACCGCGGTCGGGTTCGGAACAGGACTAATCCACAGGTTCATGCACAGCTCGTACACAGGCTGCCCCCAGGCGCTTTGGTGGCGTGCGTCGCGCATCTGCAATCCCAATCGGGACAAGGGCTTGACCCTGCCTTGGGTGCGCCGCTAGAATCGGCGGTCCACTTTCGTCGTTACCTTTGCGAGCCTGTCATGGCCACCAAGCGCACCTACCAGCCCAGCAACCTCAAGCGCAAGCGCGACCACGGTTTCCGTGCCCGCATGGCGACCGCCGACGGCCGCAAGATCCTCGCCCGTCGTCGTGCCAAGGGCCGCAAGCGCCTGACCGCCTAAGCGTTGCCGGCCGCCTTGTCGGCGCTGCCGTCGTTCCCGGCCGTTTGCGGCCCCTTCGGAACGATCCGGCGCCGCGCGGCCGACCGCCTGCAATGATTTCGTCCCGCTTCCCGCGCACCGCGCGGGTACGCGCGCGTTCCGATTTCGACCGCATCTTCAAGCATGGACGGCGCGTGGCGCTGCCCGTGCTCGCGCTGCATTTCCAGGCCGACCCGGCGATTCCGGCGCGGCTGGGGCTGGCGGTCTCGCGCAAGGTCGATCCGAACGCGGTCGGCCGCAACCGCATCAAGCGCATCTTCCGCGATGCCTTCCGCCACCTGCGCGCCGAGCTCGCGCCGGGCGATTATGTATTGGTCGCGCGCCCCGGCGCGTCGAAGCTTTCCGGCCCGGAACTCCGCGCCGCGTTCGAGAGTCTGCTCAAGCGCGCCGGCGCGCGAAGCGCGCTCGCATTGCCCGAGACTGCGGCCCCCGGCACAATGCCGGCCGCTTCCCCTTCTCACCCCCTGCCGGACCCCGGTCCCGGCTGAGCCTGCCTGCTGCCCATGAACCAGACCCGTGCTTTCCTGATCCTCGCCTGGCTGATGGTGGCGACCCTGCTGTGGATGGAATGGGGCAAGGAGACGTCGGCGCCGCCGGCTCTGCCGCCGAGCGCGGTCGCGCCGGCGAGCACCGTGCCCAGCGCCGCCGGCCTGGCCGCGCAGCCCGGCGTGCCGGGCGCGCCCACCGCGCCGGCCGTCGCCGGTGTGGCTGCGGTCGCCAGCGCCGCCCCGGCCACCGACGCGCCGGTCGTGGTCAACACCGACGTGCTCAAGGTGATCCTGCGCGGCGGCGAAGTCAGCGAGGCCGACCTGCTGCGCTATCCGGTCGGCACCGAGCCGGGCAGCCCGCCGATGCGCCTGCTCGCGCACGACTCCACCTTGTACTTCGTCGCCCAGAGCGGCTGGGTCAGCCAGGGCGGCAGCGCGCCGACCCACGAAAGCGGCTTTCGCTACGCCGGCGACGCGCGCGAGCTCAAGCTCGGCGACGGCGCCAAGGACATCTCGGTGCCGTTCGTGTGGACCGGCGCCAACGGCGTCACCATCACCCGCACCTACACCTTCGGCCGCAGCGACTACGTCATCAAGGTCCGCGACGAAGTCAGCAACGCCGGCGCTGCGGCGTGGCAGGGCTATGTCTACCGCCAGCTCAGCCGCGTGCCGCGCGAACTGGCGCGCAAGGGGCCCTTCAGCCCCGAGCAGTACAGCTTCCAGGGCGCGGCGTGGTACAGCCCGACCGACAAGTACGAGAAGCGCAAGTTCGACAAGTTCGCCGCCGACGGCAACCTCAACAAGCAGGTCACCGGCGGCTGGATCGCGATGCTGCAGCACCACTTCTTCGCCGCCTGGATTCCGGGCGAGAAGGACCAGGGCCAGTTCTCGCTCGAGCAGCTCAACGCCGGCGGCGCGCCGCAGTACCTGATCCGCGACCTCGGCCCCGGCGTCAACGTCGCGCCGGGCCAGAAGGCCAGCACCGAAGCGCGCCTGTGGGTCGGCCCGAAGCTGGTCAAGGCGATCGAAGCGCAGAAGGTGCAGGGCCTGGACCGCGCGGTCGACTTCAGCAGCTACTCGATCTTCGCCACCCTGGCCAACGGCCTGTTCTGGCTGCTCGACAAGCTGCACGGCCTGTTCGGCAACTGGGGCTGGGCGATCATCGGCCTGGTGGTGCTGCTGAAGCTGGCGCTGTATCCGCTGTCGGCGGCGCAGTACAAGTCGCAGGCCAAGATGCGCAAGTTCCAGCCGCGCGTGGCCCAGCTCAAGGAGCGCTACGGCGACGACAAGCAGAAGTTCCAGATGGCGCTGATGGAGCTGTACAAGAAGGAGAAGATCAACCCGGTCGGCGGCTGTCTGCCGCTGCTGCCGAGCATCATCATCTTCATGACGCTCTACTGGATGCTGGCCGAGTCGGTGGAACTGCGCCACGCGCCGTGGACGCTGTGGATCCACGACCTGACCTCGCGCGATCCGTTCTTCGTGCTGCCGCTGTGCAACATCGCGATCATGTGGGCGACGCAGAAGCTGACCCCGATGACCGGCATGGACCCGACCCAGCAGAAGATGATGCAGTTCATGCCGCTGGTGTTCGGCGCGATCCTGGCGTTCCTGCCGGCGGGTCTGGTGTTGTACCAAGTCGCCAACGGCGGCCTGGGCCTGCTGCAGCAGTGGATCACCACCAAGCGCTACGCGGAAGAGAATGCGAGCGGCGGTGGCGGCAAGGACAAGGACAAGAGCTGATCGGTGCAGGCCGCATCGGTACTCGCGAAGCCCGCCGCAAGGCGGGCTTTTGCGTTTGTGTGGATAGCTGCGCCGAATTGGGATCGGGTTAGCCGGGTCACGACGCGGCTGTAGTTGTTGTGGGAGGGGCTTCAGCCCCGACGCTGTCGTGCCAGACGCCGCGATCTGAGCCAAGAGCGTCGGGGCTGAAGCCCCTCCCACAACAACCACGGTCGTCATCCCCGCGAAGGCGGGGATCCAGAGACTTCAGCGTCATGCTTCGGTGAAGCCCTGGATCCCCGCTTTCGCAGGGATGACGGCTTTGAACAGACGCCACGAAACCTACCTGGCGTCATGCCCGCGAAGGCGGGCATCCAGAGACTTCAGCGCCAGGCTTCGATCCCGACCTTATCCACAGTCCCAGCACCCACTATCATCCGCCCATGACCTCCGCCGCCCCCGCCCGCGACACCATCGCCGCCATCGCCACCGCGCCCGGCGCCGGCGGCGTCGGCATCGTGCGTCTGTCGGGAACCCAGGCGCGCGCGATCGCGCAGGCGATGGCCGGCCGCACGCTGCAGCCGCGCTACGCCCACTACGTGCGTTTTCGCGACGCCGACGGCGAAACGCTCGACGACGGCATCGCCCTGTATTTCGCCGCGCCGGCCAGCTACACCGGCGAAGACGTGGCCGAGTTGCAGGCGCACGGCGGCCCGGCGCTGCTGGAGGAACTGCTCGCGCGCGCCTGCGCGCTCGGCGCGCGCCGAGCGCGCCCGGGCGAGTTCAGCGAACGCGCGTTTCTTGAAGGCCGGCTCGACCTGGCCCAGGCCGAAGCCGTCGCCGACTTGATCGCCGCGGCCGACGCGCGCGCCGCGCGTGCGGCGCGGCGCGCGCTCGACGGCGAATTCTCGCGCCGCGTCGAAGCGCTCGCCGGCGATCTGCTGGCGGTGCGCGTGCACGTGGAAGCGGCGATCGATTTCGCCGACGAACCCATCGACACGCTCGGCGGCGGCGCATTGCGCGAACGCCTGCGCGGCGCCGCCGAATCGCTGGAAGCATTGCTCGCCGCGGCCGAACGCGGCCGGCGCCTGCGCGACGGTTTGCACGCGGTGATCGTCGGCCCGCCCAACGCCGGCAAGAGTTCGCTGTTGAACGCGCTAGCCGGCAGCGAACGCGCCATCGTCACCGATATCGCCGGCACCACCCGCGACTTGCTGCACGAGACGATCAAACTCGACGGCGTCGAACTGACCTTGGTCGATACCGCCGGCCTGCGCGACGGCGGCGACGCGATCGAGCGCGAAGGCATGCGCCGCGCGCGCGGCGAGCTCGACCGCGCGGACCTGGCGATCGTTGTGCTCGACGCGCGCGATCCGCATGGCGGGTTGGCTGCGGTCGCCGATGCGATCGAACCGGTGCCTTCGCGCCTATTCGTCTACAACAAGATCGACCTGCTCGAATCGGACTACGAGTCGCCGGGGCCGGCGGATGTCGGCGGCGAGAATCGGGTATTCGTTTCCGCCCACAGCGGCGCCGGGCTCGACGCGCTGCACGCGCGTTTGCGCGCGTTGGCGCAGGGCGACGGCAGCGATGCGACCGAAGGCGCGTTCACCGCGCGCGCGCGGCATGTCGAGGCCCTGCGCCGCGCGCGCGAGGAGCTGATCGAAGCGCGCGCGCAACTCGACCACGAGATGCTGGACCTGGCCGCCGAGTCGTTGCGCCATGCGCACGATGCCTTGGGCGAGATCACCGGGCGCGTGCGCGCCGACGATCTGCTGGGGCATATCTTTTCGAGTTTCTGCATCGGCAAGTGATGCGTGCGGGAGCGGGCGTCGTGGCGGTGATCCTGCAGGGGCAGCGTGAGCTGCGACCGCGATGATTCAGTTGCGTCGCAAGCGTGGTGTCGTGGTCGCGGCTTGCGCTGCTCCTACAGTCGCTGCGTTGTAGCTGCGCACGATGGTGTGGATATCTCTGTGCAGTGAGCCGATCGCGACATGCTGCGCGATCTCCCTGTAGGAGCGGCGCGAGCCGCGACCGTGCTAGTTCAGTTGCGTCGCAAGCGCGGTGTCGCGGTCGCGGCTTGCGCCGCTCCTACAGTCGCTTCGTTGTGGCTGCGAACGATGGTGTGGATATCTTTGTGCAGTGAACCGATCGCGACGCGCTGCGCGATCTCCCTGTAGGAGCGGCGCGAGCCGCGACCACGCTAGTTCAGTTGCGTCGCAAGCGCGATGTCGCGGTCGCGGCGGTGCAAGGGCATGTGGATATCGTTGTGCATGCCGCACCGCCGCCATCCGTCGCAATCATGCTGCGCGCGGGTAGTCGGTATAACCCTCGGAACCGCCACCGAAGTAACGTGTGCGGTCGCCTTCGTTGAGCGGCAGGTCGTGTTGCAAGCGATGCGGCAGGTCGGGGTTGGCGATGAACGGGCGGCCGAAGCCGATCAGGTCGGCCCAGCCGCGGGCCAGCGCGTCTTCGGCGCGGGCTTTGGTGTACTTGCCCGAGTAGATCAGCGTGCCGCGGTAGATCAGGCGCAATGCTTCGCGGAATGCGTCGGGCATGCCGGGGGCGTCGTCCCAGTCGGCTTCGGCGATGTGCAGGTAGGCGACGCCGATCTCGTCGAGGATCTTCGCCGCGGCCAGGTAGGTCGCTTGCGGCGTGTCGTCGACCGCGCCTTGCAGCGTGGTCAGCGGCGCCAGGCGTACGCCGACGCGGTCGGCGCCGATGGCGTCGCCGACGGCTTGCGCGACTTCGCGCAGGAATCGCAAACGGTTGGGCAGCGAGCCGCCGTACTCGTCGTCGCGCGCATTGGCCTGCGAGTCGATGAACTGGTTGATCAGGTAGCCGTTGGCGCCGTGCAGTTCGATGCCGTCGAAGCCGGCGGCGAGCGCGTTGCGCGCGGCCTGGGCGTAGTCGGCGACGATGGCGGGAATCTCGTCGGCGCGCAGCGCGCGCGGTGTGGAGTGCTGGACCATTTCGCCGACGCCGGCCTCGGGGCCGCGGCCTTCGACGTCGACGAACACTTTCACGCCTTCGGCCACCAGCGCCGACGAGGACACCGGCGCGGCGCCGCCGTCCTGCAAGGCGACGTGGGAGACGCGGCCGACATGCCACAGCTGGGCGAAGATGCGACCGCCTGCGGCGTGTACGGCGTCGGTGACGCGGCGCCAGCCGGCGATCTGTTCGGGCGTGTGGATGCCGGGCGTCCAGGCGTAGCCCTGGCCCTGGCGGCTGATCTGGGTGCCTTCGCTGACGATCAGGCCGGCGCCGGCGCGCTGGGCGTAGTACTGCGCCATCAGTTCGGTGGCGACTTCGCCGCGGCCGGCGCGCGAGCGGGTCATCGGCGGCATGACGATGCGGTTGGGCAGGTCGAGGGCGCCGATGCGGTGTGGGGTGAACAGCATGGGGAGTTCTCGTGGCAGTTGGGAACGAGGTGGGGCGCGGCGCGCGCGGCGGTATGCGTCGCGGCGCCGATGCTGTGTTGCGCGGATGTGGACAAGGTTGCGGCGCGAGGGTGTGCGATGGCGGTCGCGGCTTGCGCCGCTCCTACAGGTAGATCCCGTGGCGGCCGAAGCTCTTGTAGGAGCGACGCGAGTCGCGACCGCGACAACTCAGCGACGACGCAAGCGCATCAATCCCAAGCCGGCGCCAAACCATCCGGATCGGTCAACCGCTCGCCACGGTCCAACCCGGCGATGCGCCGCATGTCCTCGTCGTCCAACCGCAGCGAAACCGCCAACAGATTGCCGGCCAGGTTCTCGCGCTTGGTCGACGACGGAATCACCGCATACCCCGACTGCATCGCCCAGGCCAGCGCCACCTGCGCCGGCGTCGCGCGATGCTTCGCGGCGATATCCACAAGCGCCGCATCGCCGAGCACCTTGCCGTAGGCCAGGGTCATGTACGAGGTCAGCCCGATTCCTGCTTCGCGCGCGAACTGCGCGAGCTTGCGGTTCTGCAGGTAGGGATGCAGCTCGACCTGGTTGGTCGCGATCTGCTCGGCGCCGACGGCGGCGATCGCGCGCTGCATCAGATCGATGTTGAAGTTGGACACGCCGATCGCGCGGGTCAGGCCTTCGCGCTTGGCTTGCAGCAGCGCGTGCATGAATTCGTCCACCGGCACCGCATCGTTCGGCGACGGCCAGTGGATCAAGGTCAGGTCGACGTAGTCGGTGCGCAGCTTGGCCAAGCTCTCGCGCAGGCTCGGGATCAGGCGTTCGCGCGAGAGATTCTCGGTCCAGATCTTGGTGGTGAGAAAAACCTCATCGCGGGCCACGCCGCTGTCGGCGATGGCCGTGCCGACTTCGGCTTCGTTGCCGTAGATCTGCGCGGTGTCGACGGCGCGGTAGCCGAGCTCGAGGCCGGTGCGTACCGAGTCGATGACGGTCTGGCCCTTGAGGCGGAAAGTGCCGAGGCCGAAGGCGGGGACGTTCATTGTGGATATCTCCGGAAAGTAGGAAGGAGGCGGATCAATGCGCGGCGACCGCGATGCCTTCGGCGCGTTCGGCGACGCCGTCGCGGCGATCCAGACGGCCGCTCAACGCGGTCAGACCGAACGCGGCGAACACCACCAGCGCGGCGATCCACGGCGTATGCGCCAGGCCCAGGTGAGCGACGACCTGGCCGCCGGCCCAGGCGCCGCCGGCGACGCCGAGATTGAACGCGGCGATGTTGAAGCCGGCGGCGGTATCGACCGCCTGCGGCGCGTAACGCTGCGCCTGCTTGACCACGTACACCTGCAGACCGGGCACGTTGCCGAACGCGACCGCGCCCCAGGCCAGTGCGGTCAACACCACCAGCCATTGGCTGTGCATGGTGAAACTCAGCGCCAGCAGCACCGCGGCGAGCAGGGCGAAGATGGTCTTGAGCGCTTTCACCGGGCCGTGGCGGTCGGCGAGGCGGCCGCCCCAGACGTTGCCGATCGCGACCGACACGCCGTAGGCCAGCAACACCGCGCCGACCATGTTCGGGCCGAAGCCGGCGATGTCCTGCAGGATCGGGGCGAGGAAGGTGAAAGCGATCAGCGAGCCGCCGTAGCCGACCGCGGTCATCGCGTAGACCAGCAGCAGGCGCGGCTGCAGCAGCAGCGCGGCCTGTTGGCGCAGCGGCGCCGGCGCGCTGTGGGCGATGCGTCGGGGCACGAACAGCGCGCTGCCGATCAGCGCGATCAAACCGAACCCGGCGACCGCGAGGAAGGTCGCGCGCCAGCCGAAGTGCTGGCCGAGGAAGGTGCCCAGCGGGATGCCGGTGACGAAGGCGACGGTCATGCCGCTGAACATCGTGGCGATCGCGCTGGCGGCTTTTTCCTTCGGCACCAGGCTGGTGGCGATGATCGAGCCGACCGAGAAGAACACGCCGTGGGCCAGGCCGGTGAGCACGCGCGCGACGATCAAGGTGGCGTAGCCCGGCGCCAGCCAGGCGACCACGTTGCCGGCGGTGAACAAGGCCATCAGGCCGATCAGCAGCGGCTTGCGCGGCACCCGCCCGGTCAGCGCGGTCAGCAGCGGTGCGCCGATGGCGACGGCGAGCGCGTACAGGCTGACCAGCAGGCCGGCCGAGGGCAGGTCGACGCCGAGGTCGGCGGCGAGGGTGGGGATCAGGCCGACGATGACGAACTCGGTGGTGCCGATGGCGAAGGCGCCGAGGGTCAGGGCCAACAGAGCGAGAGGCATGGCGGGCATCCGGGGAATCGAGCGATTCGGGATGCGCAGTGTCGGCCGGCGGCCTTTGCGGAAAAACAGGGTTTCTATCGAATTACATTTGACTCAAAGTCAAATATAGAGCGGGCCGCATGCTGTGGATAAGCACGGTACAAGCGCCGGATAAAAAACCGGAAAGCCAGGCTGCACAAGGCGATAGCGGCCATCCGGCTTATCCACAACGGTGTTATCCACAAGACAAGCCGGGCGCTCCGCCGCCTCGACCGCCCTGCGGCCGAGGCTGTGGATAAACCGCGTCTGTGGATAAGTTCAGCGCAGCGCGCCGAACACCGCCAGCAGCACCAGCAACGCGAGCGCCGCCGCCAGCGCGGCGAAGAAGATCTTGACCCAGCTGTAGGGCCGCTCGCCGGCCAGCGCGCCGGTGTAGCCGTTGGCCAGCACCTGGTAGCTGCGCGAGCCGTAGGTGTAGCTGACCAGCCACACCGGCACCAGTACGTGCTTGAAGGTGCGGCGGCTGAGCGTGGCGTCGACCTGCAGGTTGCGCTGGGTGTCGCCGGGCACTTCCGCCGAGCAGGCCGCGCGGGTGCGTTCGCGCATCTGCGCCTCGCCGCGCTGGGCGGCCTGGCGCAGGTCCACCTGGTAACGCTCCACGGTCCAGCCGCGCACGAACTCGGGCGAGTACGGCTTGAGGTCGGTGGTGGTGGGGAACTCGCCGATCTTCTGCAGCAGGTCGGCATGCACGCCGACCGTGCCGGGCACCAGCTCGTCGTTGAAGAACAGCTGCAGCGAGCCGGAGGCCGGTTCCCAGCGGATCTTCTGCACTTCGCGGGTCTTGCGCTGGCCGTTCTCGGTGTAGCTCTCGGTGACGTAGTAGTAGTGGCCGGCCTCGGCGCTCCAGCGCGCGGACACGTCGGCGTCGAAAGTCCAGTACGGCAGGTACACGCCCTTGAGGGTGTCGGTCAGCGCCGCGGTCTTGAGCCGGTTCGGCGCGAACCAGCGGCTGCCGTACCACTTGCGGATCGCGTCGCGCACCTGGCCGTCGCTGATCTTGAACGGCAGCAGGCTTTCCGGGGTGATCGCATCGCCCAGCGATTCGTGATCGATGATCGACGGCGAGCCGCAGAACTCGCAGCGGTCGGCGACTTTGCCGTCGACGAACACCGAGATCGCGTGGCAGCTCTGGCATTGCACCTCGCGCCGCTGCGCGCCGTAGCCGCGTTGCTCCGCCGGGGTCGCGGCCATGCTGCGCAGCAATTCGAGCGCGTGGCCGTTCTGCGAGCCCTTGAGCTCGAACTCGCCGTCCTGGCCGCGCGCCGACACGCTCCAACTGGTGGCGGTGCCCGGCGCGCCGCCGGGCGAGCGCGCCAGCCGCTCGATGGTGGCGTGGACCGCGGCCAGCTCAGGGTCTTGCGCGCCGTTCGCGGCGGCGCCCTGCGCGCGTGGCTCGGGCAGCTCGGGCGGTATCCGCGCCAGCGCTTCCTCCAGATCGTGCTCGACGATCTGCGCGCTGCCGTCGCCCGCGCCCGCGGGCGCCGACGCCAACGGCACCACGGTGCCGCAGTACGGGCAGGCCAGCGCCTGCTTGCCCGCATTCCATTGCAGATCCCCGCCGCACTCCGGGCAGGGATGCTTTCCGACGGTAGCGTTATCCATCAGCCGCGCAGGAATTCTTCGAGTGCGCTCTTGGCGATGCGGGTGGCGTTGCCGATCTTGCGCGCCTTGAGGTCGCCGGCGGCGATCGCCGCCATCACGTCCTCGACCGACACGCCGAGCGCGGTCGCGGCCTGTTCGGGGGTGAGCACTTCGAGCCCGCCGGCGGGCGCGGCGTCCGCCGCCGGCGCGGCCGCGGCGTTGCCCTGCGGCGCGCCCTGCATGCCGCGCATCATTTCCTGGGCGATGCCGAAGCCCATCGCCATCTGCGCCGGCACCGCGGCCGAGGCGTCGCCGCCCTGGCCCATCGCGCTGCCCATCTGGAACTTGACGTAGTCGTTGAGGTTGCCGACCGCGCTCATGCTCGAACGCGCGTCGATGGCCTTCTCCACTTCCGGTGGCACCGACACGTTCTCCAGCACGAACGAGGCGATCTCGATGCCGTACTTGGAAGTCATCGCCGGGTTGATCAGCGGCAGCAGCGCCTCGCCCAGCTCGGTGTAGCGCGAGGCCACGTCCAGCGCCGGCACCTTGGCGCTGGCGAGCGCTTCGGTGAACACGCTGACGATGCGCGAACGCATGGTGTCGGCGAACTCGTCGAGGCGGAAATTCTGGTCGGTGCCGGCCACTTCCTTGAGGAACTTGGGCGGGTCGACGATGCGGAAATCGTAGGTGCCGAACGCGCGCAGGCGAACCACGCCGAAGTCGGCGTCGCGCATCATCACCGGGTTGGCCGTGCCCCACTTGTTGCCGGTGAACAGCCGGGTGTTGAGGAAGTAGACGTCGCACTTGAACGGCGACTGGAAGCCGTACTTCCAGCCCAGGATGGTCGACAGGACCGGGATGTTCTCGGTCTTGAGCGTGTGCTTGCCCGGGCCGAACAGGTCGGCGTATTGGCCGGCGGCGACGAACTGGACCTGCTGCGACTCGCGCACGATCAGCTGCGCGCCGTTCTTGATCTCCTTGTCGTCGTCGGGAAAGCGATAGGAGAGGGTGTCGCGCGAGTCGTCGGTCCACTCGATGACTTCCAGCAGCTCGCCCTTGATGAAACCCAGAATGCTCATGTTCCCGCTCCTGCTTCCTGCCCGTGGTGCGGCGATTCTAGTGCAGGGCGGCGCGGGTTCGGCCAGCCCGGTGCGGGCCCGGCCTCGGGTTGGCACGCGTTCGGCACCGGTTCGGTGCGACCCGGCGCGGGCTCGTCGGCGCGTGCGTTCGCCGGCGCACGGGGGCCGCCGGCGGTCGCGTCCGGCGCACGCAAACTGTGGCGGCGGTCGCGGGCGCCGCTGCGAACCGACACACCCGGTATCGGTGCGGCCCGCGATGGATGGCACACTCGGGGTCTGACGCCCATCGCGGGGGCCCGTCGCAACCTGAACGCTTGACAAACGCGGCTCGCTAGCGCGTTCTATCCGGCGTGCGCCCGGCCCCGTATCGGACGGGGACTCGCGTACTTCAGGGGAGCTTTTATCGATGATCGCCAATAACGACCGGCATTGCAGCCGGCTGTCCGCTGTCAAGCAGGTTTCCGCCGTGTTCGCGCTCGGATGCGCGCTGGCGGCCTGCGGTAAGAAAGAAGAAGCCGCGCCGGCCGCGCCGGAGCAGGCCGCGCCCAGCGCGAGCGCGCCGGCGGCGAACGCCGGCAACGCGGTCTCGGCCAAGGTCTCGGCCCTGAGCGTGGAGCAACTGCGCGAGGCCGCGCGCAAGGCGTATGCGGAAAACCGCCTGTACGCGCCGGCCGAAGACAACGCCGTGGAGTACTACCTGGCCCTGCGCGAGAAGGCGCCGGCCGATGCGGTCGCCTCCAGCGCGTTGACCGACCTGCTGCCGATGACGGTGATCGCCACCGAGCAGAGCATCGGCCGCGAGGATTTCAGCGAAGCCCAGCGCCTGTCGGCGTTGATCGAACGCGCCGACCCGCAGCACCCGGCCATGGCCCGGCTCAAGGCCGCCATCGCCAGCGCCCAGCAGGCGGTGACCAAGCGCGCCGAACAGGAAAAGCTCACCGCCGAGGACCAGGTGCGCAAGCAGGCCGAGCTGGAAAAGCAGCGCCTGGCTCAGCAGCAGCAACAGCAGCAGCAGGCCGCGCAGCAACTGGCCGCGCAGCAGGCGGCCGAACGCCAGGCCGCGACGCGCGCGGCCGAGCAACGCGCCGCCGAACAGCGCGCCGCCGAGCAGCGTCCGGCGCCGACCGCCGCCGCACCGGAACGTCCGGCCCCGACGCCGACCGCGCCGAGCGCACCGGCCGCCGCCGCCAGCGACCTGCGCGCGGTGTCCACGCCGGCCCCGCGCTACCCGCCCGACGCGCTGCGCGCCGGCACGTCCGGCGAGGTCCAGGTCGAGTTCACCGTCGGCACCGACGGCTCGGTCACCGCCGCGCGCGTGGTCCGCGCCAACCCGCCGCGCGTGTTCGACCGCGAAGCGGTCAACGCGGTGCGCAAGTGGCGCTTCCAGCCGGTGCCCGCGCCGGTCACCACGCGCCGCACGATCGGGTTCAATCCGGGCGGTTGATCGTCGCGGAACGAAGATCCGGTTGAACGAAAAAGCCCGGCGCGAGCCGGGCTTTTTCTTTGTGGATATCGCAGATGTCGTGTGTGCGGCTGCGACATCTCAGTTGCGTCGTAAGCGGGGTGTCGCGGTCGCGGCTCGCGCCGCTCCTACAGGGAGCTCCCCGACCTGCGCATAGTGCCGACAGCCGACTGTAGGAGCTGCGCAAGCTGCGACCGCGAAACCGCAGCTGCGACGCAACCGGCTACCCCGCAGTCGCGGCTCGCGCCGCTCCTACACAGGGGCAGCCGGTTCGGATCAGCCCGAAATCGCCAGCCGTTCGTTGTTGTAGCGCCGCACCGCGGCGACCCACAGCAATGCCGCCAGGCCGAAGCCGCAGGCCAGGTACATCGCCCAGGTCTGGCCGCTGATCGCTTCGCCGCGGATCACTTTCAGCAGCAGCTGGTTCTGCGCCAGGAACGGCACCGCGAACTGCCACAGCTGGGTCTTGAGCGGGTTGACCATCAGCACGAAGGTCGGCAGCAGCGGCAGCAGCATCAGCCAGGTCACGTGGCTCTGCGCTTCCTTCAGGCTCTTGGCCGCGGCCGAGAGATACGTCAGCAGCGCGGTGCCGATGAACGACATCGGCAGCAGGATCAGCAGCATCTTGCCGATCGCGTACAGGCTGACATCGAGCATGCGCCCCACTCCGCTGCTCATCTGCGCGCTGAGCTTGAACGCGAGCAGAGTCAGCAGCAGCGAGAACAAGCCGAGTACGCAGGCCGCGGCGATCTTGCCGCTGACGATGGCCGCGCGCGGCGCCGGCGTGGCCAGCAGCGGTTCCAGCGATTGCCGTTCGCGCTCGCCGGCGGTGGCGTCGATGATCAGGAACGCGCCGCCGGCGAACGAGGTCATGATCAGCAGGTACGGCAGCAGCGCCGACAGGATCAGGCCGCGCTTGGCCTCGGCGGTGGCGACGTCGCGGTCGGCGACGTTGACCGGCTGGATCACGCTGGCGGCGATCCCGCGCGCCAGCAGCCGCAGCGCGCCGACCTGGCGGCTGTAGCCCTCCAGCGCCGCGTGCAGGCGCCGCGCCGGGATGTCGGCGTCGCGGCGGGTGCTGTCCTGCACGATCTCCACCAGCGCCGGCTGCCCGGCCTTCCAGTCCTTGCCGAAGTCGGCCGAGACGATCAGGCCGACGTCGTGCTCCTGGTTCTGCACCGCTGCGTCCAGGTCCTTCGGCGCGGGCACCGCGACGATGTTCTGGGTGGCGAGGAACTTGACCAGGTTGGGCGCGCGCTCGGCGCCGACCACCGGCACCTTGAGCACGCTGTCGAGCTGGGTGCGGGCGCGGTTCTCGGCCAGCGAGCCCATGCCCAGCATCAGCAGCGGATACAGCAGCGGGCCCATCAGCAAGGTGATGGCGAGAGTACGGCGGTCGCGCGAGATGTCGCGCAGTTCCTTGCGCACGACCGACCAGAATGCGGCGAACGGATTGACTTTCATGCGTGCAGGCCCTCGTCGCTGCCGATCGCCTTGACGAAGGCGTCTTCCAGATTGTCTTCGCCGGTGTGCGAGCGCAGTTCGTCGGCGGTGCCGGCGGCGACGACCTGGCCCTTGGCGACGATCACGATGCGGTCGCACAGCGCGGCGACCTCTTGCATGATGTGGCTGGAGAAGATCACGCAGCGCCCTTCCTCGCGCAGCCCGCGCAGGAAGCCGCGCATCGCGCGGGTGGTCATCACGTCCAGGCCGTTGGTCGGCTCGTCCAGAATCACGTTGCGCGGGTCGTGCACCAGCGCGCGGGCGATCGCGGTCTTGGTGCGCTGGCCTTGCGAGAAGCCTTCGGTCTGGCGGTCGAGGATGTCGCCCATGTCCAGCGCGCGCGACAGCTCGGCGGTGCGCCGTTCGATCTGGGCGCGGCTCAGGCCGTGCAGCTCGCCGAAGTAGGCGATGTTCTCGCGCGCGGTCAGGCGCTTGTACACGCCGCGCGCGTCGGGCAGCACGCCGAGCGAGCGCCGCACCGCGGCCGGGTCCTTGGCCGCATCGACGCCGTCCACGCGCACTTCGCCGCGGTCGGGACGCATCAGCGTATAGAGCATGCGCAAGGTGGTGGTCTTGCCGGCGCCGTTGGGGCCGAGCAAGCCGGTGATTTCGCCGTCGCGCGCTTGGAAGTCGACGCCTTGCACGGCGGCGACGATGCCGGACTTGGTCTTGAAGGATTTATGCAGGTCGTGAGCGGTGATCATGGTCGTGGCTCGGCAATGGGGAATGGGACGTCGAGGATCGGAAAGGGCGACGGGGGCGCGCATCGCGCGGCGAGGGGATCGACAGCGGGCGCGAGACTCGCGCGGCTATCGGCTCCCTGTTCCCCGTGGCCCGGTTCCGTCGCCTACGGCTCCCACCCCGTGAACGAAACGAACGGCGGCACGTAGCCCAACGCATCCAGGCAGCGCGCATCGAGCGCCTTGGCGTCGCCGCTCTCCAGGAACTGGCCCAGCAGCTTGGGCGTGCAGCCCACGCGCAGCGCGCCGTGGCCCTGGCCGCGCAGCACCAGGTGGCGGCCGTTGGGCAGGTTCTTCAGCACTTGTTCGCCATAGCGCGGCGGGGTCACCGGATCGAGCTCGCCCGACAGCAGCAGCACCGGCAGGTTCGAACGCAGCGGCTGGTGGAAATCCTTCGGCCGCGTCCCGGTCGGCCAGACCGCGCATTGCGCCTTGAGCGCGTCGGTCATGGCGTTGCCGAGCACGGTGTCCTTGTCGGCCGGATCGGCAACGAAGAGGTCGGCATCCTCGGCGCAGGTCACCGACAGCTGCATGCCGTAGTTGAGCTCTTCGCTGAGCTGGCCGCCGATCATCTTCGACAGCGCCAGCAGCGGCGCGTAGCGGCCCTGGTCGGCCTCCGACAGCACCAGCGGCAGCAGCGAAGCGGCCTCGGGCTGGTAGGAGAACATGCGCGTGAGCATCGCCACGTGGCCGGCGGTGACGCGCTCGCGGCGCGGCTCGCCGGTGGACGGGTCGCGGTAGTCGACTTCGACCGGCTGCGCCTGCAGCCGCGCCATCAGCTGGCGCAGCTGCTCGCGCGGGTCGGCGCCGAAGCGCGCGCGGCACGCCGGCGTCTGCTGGCACAGCTTGAACTGCTGGGCCAGCGCGGCATCGAGGTTGCGCGCGTGTTCGCTGCCGAGCACCAGTTCGTTCGGGGCGACGCCGTCGAGCACCACGGCGCGGGTGCGCTGTGGATAACGCCCGGCGTATTGCTGGGCCACGCGGGTGCCGTAGGACACGCCGACCAGATCGACCTTGGCCGCGCCGATCGCCGCGCGCACCGCGTCGAGGTCGGCGATGGCGTCGGTGGTGGTGAAGTAGCGCGCGTCGACCTTCAGCCCCTGCGCGCAGCGGCGCACGGCGTCGACCGAAGCGGCCAACTGCGCGGCTTCGTCGCCGCCGTCGTCGTCCTGCGGCACGGCCTCGGTGCAGGTCAGCGGCGCCGACTTGCCGGTGCCGCGCTGGTCGACCAACACGATGTTGCGGCGCTTGCGCACGTCGCGGAACGCCGCGTCGACCAGCGGCCACGACGAGGTCGCGGCCTGGCCCGGGCCGCCGGCGAGGAAGAACACCGGGTCGTCCTCGGCCGCGCTGCTGTCGGTGGCCGGCAGCCAGGCGAGGTTGAGTTCGATCTTGCGGCCGTTCGGCTCGGCGTGGTTTTCCGGCACCTTGAAGCGCGCGCACTGGGCCGGGATGGTGCCGGTGGCGAACGGCGAGGCCAGGGTGCACGGCTCGAACGCGATCGCGCCGTAGCGGCGCTTGACCGCGCCGCCATCGGCACCAGCGACGTCCGCGCCGCGGCCGCAGCCGGCCAGGGTCAGGGCCGCGAGCGCGGCGGCCAGCGCGATGGCCGCGCAGCGCGGCCGGGGGTGCTTCCAATCGATGGGCATGTTCCGTGATCTCGTCGCCAGGGCGGTTGCGCCTGCAAGAATGACAGACCACGGTGGCGGGAAGAATGTGACCACCCGGCGCGAAGATCTTTCCGCCGGCTCTTCCGCCCGCGCAGCGGCTGAGCCAAAAGCATCGGGCCTGAAGGCCCTCCCACAACCGCCGCGATGCCGCGCAGCATCGGCTGTTGTGGGAGGGCCTTCAGGCCCGACGCTCTAGTACCCGCCGCCGCGCCCTACCGATCACTTCGACGAAACGTACTTCTCCCGCCGGATCTGCGGCACCGCCAGCCCGTATTCCTTCAACGCCTCGAAACAGGCATCGACCATGTTCGGGTTGCCGCACAGATAGGCGATGTCGCCGGCCGCGTCCGGCGCGAACTCGGCCAGGAACTGCTGCACATAGCCGTGGCGCACGTCCGCATGCGGCTCGGCCGGCAGTTCGCGCGAGAAGCACGGCACGAAGCGGAAGCCCGGCACGCGATCGGCGAAGGCGCGGAACTCGTCGCCGTACAGCAGCTCGGCCGGGGTGCGCGCGCCGAACAGCAGCACCACCTCGATGCCGCGTTCGCGGATCTGCCGTTCCAGCTGCGGCAGCATCGCCCGGTACGGGGTGACGCCGGTGCCGGTGGCGATCAGCAGGTAGCGGCGGTTGGCGTCGGCCGGCATCAGGCAGAAGCGCCCGAACGGGCCGCTGGCCTGGACCGCGTCGCCCTCGCCCAAGCCTTCGAACAGCGCGGTGGCGGCGCCGCCGGGCACGTAGCTGACCGCGATCTCCACCGCCTCGCCCGGGCCCAGCGCGTGGTCGTGGATGGTGGCCAGCGAATAGCTGCGCTTGGTCGCGGTGCCGTCGGCGTACTGGAAGTGGACCTGGATGAATTGTCCGGGGATGTAGTCCAGCGGCTCGCCATCGCCGCGCTGGAACACGTAGTGGCCCACGGTCGGCGCGAGCATGCGGCGCGAGACGAGCTTGAGCGGGAATTGCTTCATGCGACGGAGTTCTCGATGGGCGTCCGGCCGCGGCCGGGTGCGAAAGGGGGCAGGGACGCCGCGCCGCGAGGCGGGCGAAGCGACCGGCGGCGCAAACTCCGGCCGGTCCGGGCTGCGCGCGGCCGTCGAAATGGCGCGGTCCGCAACAGTCTGTGGCCGGGGTGGCGCCACGGGGCGGCCTATACTAAGCCATTCGCCGCGAGGCCCGCGGCCAGCGACCGAGACCCTCCCGCAATGACCCAGCCAACGGCCCTCGCCACGGGCCCCCGTCAGGTTTCCGCCGCCGCCGTCGCGGCCGGCGCCGCCGTTCCCGCCCTGCGCGTGCGCGACCTGCGCAAGACGTACGACAACAAGGTCCAGGCGCTCAAGGGCGTGTCCCTGGACGTCGCCGAAGGCGACTTCTTCGCCCTGCTCGGCCCCAACGGCGCCGGCAAGTCGACCCTGATCGGCATCGTCAGCTCGCTGGTCAATCTCAGCGACGGCGCGGTGGAAATCTTCGGCACCGACCTGCAGCGCCGCCGCGACGAAGCGATGCGCCTGATCGGCCTGGTGCCGCAGGAAATCAACTTCAACATGTTCGAAAAGCCGCTCGACATCCTGGTCAACTACGCCGGCTTCTACGGCGTGCCGCGCGAACAGGCGCTGGTGCGCGCCGAAGAAGAACTCAAGCGCGCGCAGCTGTGGGACAAGGCCGACAAGATGAGCCGCACGCTGTCGGGCGGCATGAAGCGCCGGCTGATGATCGCCCGCGCGATGATGACCCGGCCGCGTCTGCTGATCCTCGACGAGCCCACCGCCGGCGTCGACATCGAGATCCGCCGCGGCATGTGGAAGACCCTGCGCGAGATCAACGCCGCCGGCACCACCATCATCCTCACCACCCACTACCTGGAAGAAGCCGAGAACCTGTGCCGCAACCTGGCGATCATCGACCAGGGCCGCATCGTCCAGCAGGGCCCGATGAAGGCGCTGCTGGCGATGCTCGACGTGGAAGGCTTCCTGCTCGACATCGACGGCGTGCTGCCGGCCGCGCTGCCGCAGATCGAAGGCGCGACCCTGGCCGCCGCCGACGACCACACCCTGGACCTGGAAATGCCGCGCGCGATGGACCTCAACCGCGTGTTCGCCGCGCTCGGCGAAGCCGGCATCCGGGTGCGTTCGATGCGGACCAAGTCCAACCGCCTGGAGGAGCTGTTCGTGCGCATGATCGCTCCGCCTTCCGCCGCCGCCACCGGGAGCGCCGCATGAGCAGCGAGATCCAAACGGCCGACAGCGCCGCGATTTCGCCCGCGCGCCGCAACCTGACGGCGCTGGGCACCATCGTGCGCCGCGAAGTGACGCGGATCCTGCGCATCTGGGGCCAGACCCTGGTGCCGCCGGCGATCACCATGACCTTGTACTTCCTGATCTTCGGCGGCCTGATCGGCTCGCGCATCGGCGACATGGGCGGCTACAGCTACATGGAGTTCATCGTCCCGGGCCTGGTGATGATGAGCGTGATCCAGAACAGCTACGGCAACATCTCCTCGAGTTTCTTCGGCGCCAAGTTCGGCCGCCACGTCGAGGAACTGCTGGTCAGCCCGATGCCGAACTGGGTGATCCTGTGGGGCTACGTCGCCGGCGCGGTGCTGCGCGGGCTGATGGTCGGCGCGATCGTGCTGCTGATCGCGATGTGCTTCACCAAGGTGCGCATCCCGCACCCGCTGGTGACCTTCACCACCGTGCTGCTGGGCGCGACGATCTTCTCGCTGGCGGGCTTCATCAACGCCGTGTACGCGAAGAAGTTCGACGACGTGGCGATCGTGCCGACCTTCATCCTGACCCCGCTGACGTATCTTGGCGGCGTGTTCTATTCGGTCAAGCTGCTGCCGGCGTGGGCGGAAGCGGCGACTCACGCCAATCCGATCTTCTACATGGTCAACGCATTCCGCTACGGCCTGCTCGGCAGCAGCGACGTGCCGTTGTGGGTGGCGTATGCGCTGATGCTGGCCTTCGTGGTGGCGCTGTCGTCGCTGGGCTTGTGGTTGCTCAAGCGCGGTGTGGGGTTGCGCAGCTGAGGCGGGCGGCGCCCTGCGAAATCTGCGGCAGGTTTGATGTCTTGCTGCAGGAGCGGTGCGAGTCGCGGCTGCAAGTGCGCAACTACGTCATGGCTGGGTTGTCGTGGTCGCGGCTCGCGCCGCTCCTACAGTCGGATACGTAGCCGGCCGGAGCCCCTGTAGGAGCGACGCGAGTCGCGACCAACCGCAGCGACGTAGCCCCGCCGAACTCCCCCGAAGACCCGAAGCTCCCAATCCAGTCATTCCGGCGAAAGCCGGAATCCAACCGCAGCGGCGTAGCTCCGCCGTAGCTTCCAGAAACCTCGCAACCCCCAACCCGTCATTCCGGCGAAAGCCGGAATCCATTTTGAT
>NZ_FNOG01000008.1:0-257179 GCF_900106525.1 Lysobacter enzymogenes | reverse complement strand
GGGATGCGCCACACAGGCCATCCATGGCCTGGGTGGCGCACGGCGCGCGTCCTGCGCGCCGCCCTTCGGGTCTACGGTTGCCTGTGGCGAGTTCGAGGCGGCGGGGGGAGCGGGGAGCAAGGGCAACAGCAAGATCAACATGGATTCCGGCTTTCGCCGGAATGACGAGTTGAGGCGGCGGGGTTCGGAAGTTACGACGTGCCGCGTCGCTGCGGTCGATAACGGCCATCGCTGTTGCGGTCCAAAGCCCCGCATATCTCGGCCGCGTATGGGCGGAGCGGAAATTCGCTCCATTGACCCTTCCTGCACCCGCCCCGCGTTACAACCATGCCGCCCGCCCCCGGGCGTAACCGCCACACCCAAGGAGTTCCCATGCGCCTGACGCCTCTTGCCGCGATCGCTTCGCTGGCCCTGCTCGCCGCCTGCACGGCGCCCGACAAGCCCAAGGACGCCACGGCGACGCCGGCGGCCGACAGCGCGGCCGCGACTGCGCCGCAGCCCGCGGTCGCTGCCGACGGACCGGGCCCGGCCTCGGCCAAGATCGGCGCCGACCAGGTCGGCAAGGTCAGCCCGGTGCCCGCGTTCAAGGGCTTCGGCGAACACTGGAGCATCGACATCCAGGCCACCGGCGAGATGAATCATAAGATCGATCTGACCTGGGGCAGCGGCAGCGAGAAGGCCAGCGGCACCGCGCGCTACAACGGCCAGCCGGCCGACGCGCCGAACACGCTGATCGTGCTCAGCGGCGAGCTGCAGACCAAGAGCGGCGCCAAGCCGATGACGATCGAGATCAGCAAGAAGGAATGCATCGACGACGGCGACAACAAGCACATGCACTCGGTCGATGTGAGCGTCGAGGGCATGGACAAGCTCACCGGCGGTTGCGGCGACCTGGCCGTGTACTGATCGCGCCGCGCCACCGGACAAAACAAACGGCCCGCACTGCGGGCCGTTTGCGTTGGCGCCGCCGGGCGCGTCGCGTCGTCAGGCGCGGGTCGAGCGCCCGTGCAGCCAGCGCACCAGCAGCCACGAGGCGACCGGCGCCAGCAGCAGCGCCAGCGCCACCGCGATCACCCGCGCCGCCAGCTCCCACTGTTCGCCGCCGAGCATCGCCGGCAGCGAAGCGAGCACGATCAACGCCGGCGTCAGCAGCGACGACCACAGCGCCGGCAGCGCACCCGAGCCGCGCCGCACCGGCGCGATCAATGCCGTCAGCCCGTGCACCGCGCCGACCGCGAGGCCGACCACGCTCATGCCGGCGCGCTGTTCGCCCTCGCCGAGCGCGGTGAACGCGGCGGCCGCGGTCTGCACCAGCAAGGCCACGCCCGCGCCCAGGCTCAGCGCGACCAGCGCGCCGATCGCGCGGCGTTGCCGCGAGGTCCACACCACCGGCAGCGCGCCGCGTCCGCCCAGCCACCAGGCCAGCGGCAGCGCGACCAGATTCACCGCCACCACCTTGAGCGCGCCGAGCCCGGCCGCCCAGGCGCCCAGGGTCTGCGCGCCGGAACGCTGCGCCAGCGACTGCATCAGCGGCATCTGCAGCAGCGACCAGGCCACGCCGAGGCCGAAGATCAGCACCAGCGCGGCGAGGATGCAGGCCCACGGCCGCACGGGCACGCCGCGGCGATCGGTCAGCACGCAGGCCAGCGCGGCGACGAAGCCGATCAGCGAGCCGATCGAACACAGCCACTGCGCCACGTTCAAACCCGCGCCCTGCGCCGCCGGCGACGACAGCGCCGCGACCAGCACGAACGCGCCGGACAGCACGAACACCAGCGTCGACAAGGCCAGTGGGACGAACGCGGGCGAGCGGTTTTCGGCGAGGGCGGTCGGCATGGGCGCGGGCGCGAGGAGGGAGCGCGACAGGGTAGCCGGTTCGTCCGGCGGCCGGGTCTCGGCGCGCCCTTGCGTGCGGCCGTGGCGGCGGCGCGCACGGCAGTGTCCAGGGCTCTGGCCGGGGCCCTCGGGTTGGACCGTGGAGCGCGCCCAGTATTTGCCGAGTCTGGCGCAAGACTTAACTAAATCGGCTTAAACGGTCGTTCGAAACGACAAAGATGAATTTTTATAATCAATAGCTTAGGCACAAGAAACATTTTGTTACGTTTTTTTCTTGCCAGCGCGAACCCGCCCGACTTAGGTATGGAAGCCCAGGCGCAAGGCCTAGGGTGACTTTTCGGGGGAAAAATCATGCAAACGACTCACCGTCGCGGCACTCCGCCGCGCCGTTCGCCGCTCATGCTCGGAATTTGCCTGGCGTTGGCCGTTCCGGCCGCCCTGGCCCAGCAGGCCGCACCCGCCGCCAAGCCGGCCGCCGCGGAATCCAAACCCGCCAGCGCGCCGACCGATCTGGACCGCCTGGTCGTCACCGGTTCGCGCATCCGCCGCGCCGGCTTCGACACGCTCGAACCGGCGACGGTGGTGAGCAAGGACTACATCGCCTCGCGCGGCATCACCAATGTCGCCGACGCGCTCAACGAAATTCCCGGCTTCGGCGTCGGCATCACGCCCGAAGGCGGGCAGGCGACCTTCGGCACCGGCGTCAACTTCGTCAACCGCTTCGGCATCGGCAGCGCGCGCACCCTGACCCTGGTCAACGGCCGCCGCTTCGTCACCAGCGCGCCGACCACGCTGTTCGGACCGGCCGCGCCGGGCCTGCAGGTCGACCTCAACGCGATTCCGACCGCGCTGGTCGAACGCGTGGAGAACATCGCCATCGGCGGCGCGCCGACCTACGGTTCCGACGCCATCGCCGGCGTGGTCAACGTGATCCTGCGCAAGAACTACGAAGGCGTGGAGGCCGGCGCCAGCTACGGCGTCACCGAACAAGGCGACAACGAGCGCTACAACGCCTGGGCGCTGGTCGGCGCCAACTTCGACGACGGCCGCGGCAACGTCACCTTCTCCTTCACCTACGACGACAGCAAGGGCGTGCTGCAGAAGGATCGCGACTTCTTCCGCGCCGGCTACTTCAACGCCGCCAACCCGCTGGCCGCGCGCATGGCCGCGCTGTTCCCGGGCCGCACGCCGGGCAACGACGGCCGCTACAACCCGAACATCCCGTTCAACACCGGCAACAACGACGGCATTCCCAACGGCGTGCTGATCAAGGACCGCCGCATCTGGTCGACGCCGTTCGGCGGCCTGATCTCGCCGGTCGCCGGCGCGTTCAAGCCGGGCACCGACAACATGATCGCCAACGGCTTCGGCCCCGGCGGCAACACCGTGCTGGGGTTCGACCGCAGCGGCAATCTGGTGCCGTACAACCAGGGCGTTGCGTTCTCGGCCACCGACGCCAGCGGCGGCGACGGCATCAGCCTGGTCGATGCGGGCCAGGTGATCTCCGACCTCAAGCGCATGTCGGTGAACACCACCGCGCGCTGGGCGCTCAACGACCGCGTCGATGTGTTCATGGAAGGCTCGTTCTACTCGGCCGAAAGCACCGAGCTGGCCGACCAATGGGCGTTCAACTCGCCGCTGTTCGCCGGCGCCAGCGGCATGATCCGCTTCCCGACCAGCTACGCGCTGCTGTCCGACCAGGCCCGCGCCACCTTGCAGGGCCTGGGCGTCACCCAGTTCAACCTCTCGCGCGCCTCGCGCGACCTGGTCACCAACAACGGCAGTGGCACCACCGAACTGGGCCGGATCGTGCTCGGCCTGGAAGGCGATTTCGACATCGGCCAGCGCACGTTCTACTGGGAGGCGTCGGCCAACTACGGCCGCAGCGACTCGCGCGCCTACGGCAACTCGATCAACCAGCAGAACTTCGTCAACGCGCTCAATGTGGTGCGCAACGGCCAAGGCCAGGTGGTCTGCGCCGGCGCGCCGGTCGCCGGCGTGGTCGTGCCCGGCGGCCTGACCGCCCGGCCCGACCCCAACTGCGTTCCGCTCGACCTGCTCGGCGAAGGCCGCCCCAGCGCGGCCGCGCGCCAGTACGTCACCACCCGCACCGCCTCGCAGGCGCTGCAGGAGCAGGAGGTCTACAACGTCAACGTCTCCAGCACCCTGTTCGATCTGTGGAGCGGGCCGCTGCAGTACAACATCGGTTTCGAACACCGCAAGGAAAGCGGCCTGTTCGATCCGGGCGCGTTCCTCGAACAGGGCCTGGGCCGTTCGGTACCGATCACCCCGTTGCAGGGCCACTACACCACCAACGAGTGGTTCGGCGAATTCGTGCTGCCGCTGGTCAATCCCGAGCGCAACTTCATCGGCCTGCGCAAGCTGGACGTGATCGGCAAGTATCGCCAGGTCGACAACTCGATCAACGGCAAGTTCGACACCTACACCTACGGTCTGCAGTGGAAGCCGTTCGAGGATCTGGAGATCCGCGGCAACTTCACCCGCTCGCTGCGCTCGCCGTCGATCACCGAGGCGTTCCTGCCGCAGGCGACCTCGTTCCAGTTCGTCACCGGCGATCCCTGCGACTCGCGCTTCATCAACAGCGGCGCCAACGTCGCCAACCGCCAGCGCAATTGCCAGGCCTTCCTGAACTATTACGGCCTGAGCAACTTCACCTCCAACGCCAACGGCGCCTCGATCCAGGGCATCTCCGGCGGCAACCCGAACCTGCGCAACGAGTCGGCCGACTCCTACACCTACGGCTTCACTTGGGCGCCCTCGTTCGCCGAAGGGCTGACGGTCACCGCGGACTACTACAACATCAAGATCAAGGACGTCATCAGCAGCCTGACCGCGACCGACATCGCCACGGCCTGCTTCGATGCGTCCGACTTCAACGCCGGCGACGTGCCCAACGCCAACTCGTTCTGCAGCCGCATCGTCCGCAACGCGCCGGGCAGCGCCGCCGGCGCGGGCCAGGCGACCACCTTCATCAGCGGTTTCGTCAACGGCAAGTCGCTGACGATGGAGGCCTATTCGACCGAGATCGCCTATCGCTTCGATACCGACCGCTTCGGCCGTTTCGCCTTCGGCCTGACCGGCTATTTCCCCAAGGAGCTGACCGTCGACGTCACCGGCGTCGCGCCGAACCCGGCCGCCGGCGAGATCGGCACGTCCAAGCGCCAGTACCAGATCAGCGGCGCCTGGGAGATGGGCAAGTGGGGCCTGAACCTGACCGGCAACTACCTCAGCAGCGCCGAGTTCAACGTGCTCAACACTCCGGAAACCCGCGACATCCTCAAGGTCGGCGACTACTGGCTGTTCAACGGCGGCGTGCGCTATCGCATCAACGACCACGCCATGCTGCGTCTGGCGGTGAGCAACCTGTTCGACAAGGCTCCGCCGTTCCCGGCCCAGACCTCGGCCGATTCGTTCTCCACCTACGACGTACTCGGCCGCCGCTACAACCTGGCGTTCGAGTGGAAGTTCTAAGGGCCTAGCGGGCCGCGAACCCGACGCGGCCCGCGCACGCGCGAAGTGGAAGCTGTAGCTGCAATGGCCGGCCCGCTCTCCGACGGGTCGGCCCTTTTTTTGCCAGCGACGATGCTCAGGCCGGCATGCGGAAGAACCCGGTCGCCGTAGCGGTGCGGTGGGCGGCGACGGCGCGAAACGCTCGCGGCCCGCACCGGTCGGCGCGGCCTGGCGGTTCACGTGCTCGCTTTACGGTCGTTGGGGATGAGGACGGCGGCGCGTTGCCGCCGGCCACCAAGGAGTCGTCCATGCGTACCCATTTCGCCGCGGCCGCCGCGCTGGCCCTGGCCGCCTGCGCCTGCGCCGCGCACGCGCAAATGCCCACCTTCCCCGCGCCGGCCTTCCGCGGCGGCAACACCGATTGGCAGGTGGTGCTGACCACCACCCAGAGCGATCTGTCGGTGAGCTACCGCCTCAGCGTGCCGGAGGCCGACAAGGCGCAAGAGGGGAGCCTGGGCCAGCGCAACGCCGCGTACGGCGAATACCGCATGGCCGGCGTGATCGGCATGGAAAAGTCCGCGCTGACGGTAAAGATCACGGCGGTGCCGCTGGGCAAGCCGTGCAAGCTCGACAACGGTCTGATGGGCGACGCCTACGGCCGCTTCACCTACTCGATCGAAGTGATTCCGCAGCCGTCCAAGCCGATCTCGACCGGGTCCGACCACAAGCCGTGGCCGGCGAAGTGGTCCGGCTGCGGCAACTTCACCCTCGACTGAGCGCTTGCGCGCTCACCGCGGCGGCAGGCGGAAAAACTGCGTCGCCGTGGCGGTGCTGTGCGCGGCGGAGGCGGCGACGTCTTCGCCGCGGTCGCGCGCGAGCTCTTCGACGATGTGGGCCAGGTACATCGGCTCGTTGCGCCGGTGCGACGGCGCCGGCTTGACCGTGCGCGGCAGCAGATAGGGCGCGTCGGTCTCGATCATCAGCCGCTGCGCCGGAATGTGCTTGACCAGCTCGCGCAGGTGCAGGCCGCGGCGCTCGTCGCACAGCCAGCCGGTGATGCCGATGTACCAGTCGCGATCGAGGTAGGCGAACAGTTCCTCGCGCGTGCCGGTGAAGCAATGCACCACCGCCGGGCCGAGCTTGCCGTCGAAGTTCTTCATCATCGCCACGAAGTCGTCGTGGGCGTCGCGCTGGTGCAGGAACAGCGGCTTGCCGGTGTCGACCGCGCTTTGCAGCTGCATTTCGAACGCGCGCCGCTGCGCCGGGCGCGGCGAGAAATCGCGGAAGTAGTCCAGGCCGCATTCGCCGACCGCGACCACCTCGTCGTGCGCCAGCAGCGCGCGCATTTCCGCGTCGCATTCGGCGGTGTATTCGCTGGCATGGTGCGGGTGCACGCCGGCGGTGGCGAACAGCTCGCCCGGGTGCTGCCGCGCCAGTTCCAGCGCCTTGGGCGAATGCTCGCGGCTGGCGCCGGTGATCACCATGCGCGTCACCCCGGCTGCGCGCGCGCGCTGCAGCACCGCGTCGCGGTCGTGGTCGAAGCTGTCGTGGGTGAGGTTGGCGCCGATGTCGATCAGTTGCATGGGGCACAGCGGAAGCGAGGGCAGCGCGCAGTGTAGAGGCTGGTTGCGTCCGGCCCAACCCGCGCGCGCCGGCGCCGGCCGCAAACCCCGTGTCCGCGCGTTCGAATCCGGCGACAGGCGGCGCCGTGCCGCCGGCCGCGACGAGCGTTCACACCCTGCGTCCCAGGCGCGTTGCTTGCACACAAGGCGGCATCGGGCCGCCACAGGAGACTGCAATGCGCATCGCTACGTTCTGTCTGGCCGTCCTGCTGACGTTGGCCGGCGCCGTCCACGCCGCCACGCCGGCGAAGCTGGATTTTCCCGAGAACGCGTTCAACGGCGGCAACACCGACCCGGTCTGGAGCATCGAGCTCAAGCGCGAGGACGTCGGTCTGGTCCGGTATTCGCTGTCGAGTCCGCGCGGCGTATTGCTCGCCGCGGGCACGCTGAAATCGGTGGCGCCGGTGCTGAAGCTGCCGGTGTTCGGCGAGCTCAAGGGCGAGTACGGCCTGGCCGGCACGGCCACGATCCAGCAGCGCTCGCGGCCGATGCAGGTGCTGGTCGGGCCGAGCCGGGCGGGCGCCCCGTGCCAGGACGTGCGCGGGAAAAAGTACGCCCAGGCGGTGTTCATCGCCATCGGCGACGCCAGCGATCCGGACAAGCTCTATTACGGCTGCGGCGAATACCGCAAACCCTGACCCGCGCGCGCCGGCGGCGGCCGCGCCATTCCGGCCGCCGCCGCCGGTCCGTATCCTTGCGCGGGTGAACAGCCCCGCCTTTCCCATCGATCCGCTGCTGCCGCAGATCCGCGCCAGCCTCGCCGCCCATCCGCGCCTGGTGCTGGAAGCGCCGCCCGGCGCCGGCAAGACCACCCAGGTGCCGCCGGCGCTGCTGGACGCGCCGTGGCTGGACGGGCGCCGGATCCTGATGCTGGAACCGCGCCGCGTCGCCGCGCGCGCGGCGGCGAACTTCATGGCGCGCCAACGCGGCGAAGCCGCCGGCGACACGGTCGGCTACCGCATCCGCTTCGAGAACAAGGTGTCCGCGCGCACCCGCATCGAGGTGGTCACCGAAGGCATCCTGACCCGGATGATCCAGGACGACCCGACCCTCGACGGCGTCGGCGCGCTGCTGTTCGACGAATTCCACGAACGCCACCTCGCCGCCGACCTCGGCCTGGCCCTGGCGCTGGACGTGCAGGCCTCGTTGCGCGAAGACCTGCGCATCGTGGTGATGTCGGCCACGCTCGACGGCGAGCGGCTGGCGCAGTTCCTCGACGCGCCGCGGCTGAGCAGCGCCGGGCGCAGCCATCCGGTGCAGATCGGCCATTACCCGGCGCGGCGCGAAGAGAAGCTCGAACACCAGCTCAAGCGCGCGATCGAACACGCGCTGGCGGCGCACCCGGGCGACGTGCTCGCGTTCCTGCCCGGCCAGCGCGAGATCGCCCGCGCCGACGCCGCGCTGGCCGGCAGCGAGGCCGCGCGCGGCGTCGACGTGCTGGCCCTGCACGGCGAATTGCCGGTGGAGCAGCAAAGCCGCGTGCTCCAGCCCGACCCCGACGGCCGCCGCCGGGTGGTGCTGGCGACCAACGTCGCCGAATCCAGCGTCACCTTGCCGGGCGTGCGCGTGGTGATCGACTCGGGCCTGGCGCGCGAACCGCGCTACGACCCCAACAGCGGCTTCGCCCGCCTCGATGTGGTCGCCATCGCCCAGGCCTCGGCCGACCAGCGCGCCGGCCGCGCCGGCCGCGTCGCCGACGGCTGGGCCTACCGCCTGTGGCCCGAATCGCAGCGTCTGGAGCCGCAGCGGCGGCCGGAAATGGCCCAGGTCGAACTGGCCGGCCTCGCGCTGGAACTGGCGGCGTGGGGCGACGCCGGCCTGCGCTTCCTCGATGCGCCGCCGCCCGGCGCGCTGGCCGCGGCGCGCGAGTTGCTGCTGCGGCTGGGCGCGTTGGAACCCGGTGCCGGCGCGCAGTTGGCGATCACCGCGTTCGGCCGGCGCATGCTCGCGCTGGGCACGCACCCGCGCTTGGCGGCGATGCTGCTGGCGCCGCGTGAGGCCGGCGAACGCGCGCTGGCCTGCGACCTGGCCGCGCTGCTGGAAGCGCGCGACCCGCTGCGCAGCGGCGGCGACGCGCTGCACGCGCGCTGGCAGGCGCTGGCCGCGTTCCGCGCCGGGCGCGCGCCGGCGGACGCCTCGCGCTCGGCGCTGGCCGCGCTCGATCAAGCCAGCAAGCAATGGCGCCGGCGCCTGCGCGTGGACAATCCGCCGCCGTCGTCGGCGCCCGCGCACGCGCTCGGCGATCTGTTGCTGCATGCGTTTCCAGACCGCATCGCGCGCCAGCATCCGAGCGATCCGTATCGCTATCAGCTCGCCAACGGCCGCAGCGCCAAGCTGTTCGACGACAGCGCGGTGTACGGCGAGCCGTGGCTGGTGATCAGCGAACTGCGCGACGACCCGCGCGATGCGCGCATCCTGCGCGCCGCGCCGCTCGACGAGGCGCGGCTGGAGCGCGAGTTCCCGCAGCGTTTCGTCAGCGAAGACAGAGTGGTGTGGGACGCCGCTGCGCGCGGCATCGCGGCGGTGCGCGAACGCCGCTTCGACCGCATCGTGATCGACAGCCGTCCGTTGGCGCGGCCCGATCCTTCGCGCTATGCCGACGCGCTGATCGACGCGGTGCGCCAGCTCGGCCTGGACGCGCTGCCGTGGACGCCCGGCCTGCGCCAGTGGCGCGCGCGCGTGCGCGGCCTGCGCGAGTGGATGCCGGAACTGACCCAGGGCGACACGCCGTTGCCGGATCTGTCCGACAGCGCGCTGCTCGAACGCCTCGACCAATGGCTCAAGCCCGCGCTCAGCGGCAAGACCCGGCTCGATGCGCTCGACGAAGCCGGCTTCGGCGAAGCGCTGCGTTCGCTGTGCGACTGGTCGTGGCGGCAGAAGCTCGACGCGCTGGCGCCGACCCGCATCGTCGTGCCCTCGGGCATGGAACGCGCGATCGAGTACGGCTACGACGACCACGCCCTCGACGGCCGCGGCGCGGCGCAGGCGCCGGTGCTGGCGGTGAAGCTGCAGGAACTGTTCGGCCTGGCCGACACCCCGCGCATCGCCGACGGCCGCGTGCCCTTGACCTTGCACCTGCTGTCGCCGGCCGGCCGCCCGCTGCAGGTCACCCAGGACTTGCGCGGTTTCTGGGAGCGCACCTATCCGGAAGTGAAGAAGGAAATGAAGGGCCGTTACCCCAAGCACCCGTGGCCCGACGATCCGTGGACCGCCACCGCGACGCATCGCGCGAAACCGCGCGGCACATAACGCATGCCCACCTGCCCCCTGTAGGAGCGGCGCAAGCCGCGACCGCGCCAACCCAACCACGACGTCACCCACCCACCCGTCGTATGCTCTGCCCACATTCAGCCCACAGCCACCCCAGCACGGCCCCGCTCACAGAATTTCAACGGTAGCGCGCCGACACTGGAATCCGTTTCTCTTCGTCCAGGACCGACACGATGAGCAAGTTCGATTCTCTGCCCGACCGCGCGCTGGAACTGGTGCACGCGATCAGCGCTAACCTCAAGGATGCCGCGCCCAAGGCCGGCCAGTGGCTCGAGACGGGCGCCAAGCTCGGTGTGGTCAAGGCCGGTGCGCGCACTGCCGGTGGTTTCATCCGCCGCAACCCGGTGGTCGCGGTGGCCGCCGTCGCCGGCGCCGGCCTGCTGTGGTACGCCGCCGCGCGGCGCAAGGCGCGCAAGCAGGCCGAAGGCGAACCGATCGAAGGTTCGGCCCGGCGCATCGATGCGCGCCGTGCGGCGCCGGGCGGTTCGCGCCGCCGCACCCGCAACGGCTCGGATGAGACGGCGGCGGAATAAACCGACGTCGTCCGCGTGAGTGCGGCGCCGACGATTCTGCGGACGCTCGCGATAACGAAAAAGCCGACGCTCATGCGTCGGCTTTTTTGTTGGGCTTGCGTCGTGGTTTGGTTTTCGCGGTCGCAGCTTGCGCAGCTCCTACAGGGGCTTCGGCAAGTTTCGTATCCGACTGTAGGAGCTGCGCAAGCTGCGACCGCGAAAACAAAGCTACGGCGAACCCATCGCGCCGCGCCGCGTCTTTCAGGCTTCCGGCAACTCGATGATGAAACGCGAGCCGCCGTGCTTGCGTTCCTCATACCAAAGCTGTCCGCCGGCATTGACCACGATCTGCTTGGCCAGCGACAAACCCAGGCCGCTGGATAAACCATCGTCGATGTCGTTGTCGTGCAGGCGCACGAACGGTTTGAACAACTCGCGCTGGCGCGCCACCGGAATCCCGGGGCCGCGGTCGGCGACGATCAGCTGCCAGAAGCCGGGCGCGCTGTTGCGCGCGGCCAGGGTCAGGTCGCCGCCGGGCGCGTATTTCATCGCGTTGGTCACCAGGTTTTCGCTGACCTGGCGCAGCACGCGCGAGTCCATCGCCACCTGCGCCGAGCCGTTCGCCGGCGGTTGCACCTGCACGCGGATGCCGCGCGCGTCGAGCTGCATTTCGTAGCGGCGCACCAGCCAGTCCAGGGTTTCGGCCAGGTCCGCGCAGGCGCCGTGTTCGGCGCGTTCGCGATGGCCGGCCTGGCTTTCCAGGTAATGGCGGATATAGCCCAGCGCGTCGTCGGCGCTTTCGTGGATCATCTGCAGATAGCGCGGCACGCGCTCGGGCTTGCAGCCGTTGTTGATCAGCAGGTCGCTGGCGAACAGCACGCTGGTCAGCGGATTCTTGAGATCGTGCGCGACCAGGTTGACCAGTTCCTCGCGCTCGCGCGCGACCCGCTCCAGGCGGTCGCGGGTGAGCTTGAGGCCGACGTGGGCGTTGACCCGCGCCAGCAGCTCTTCGGGCAGGAACGGTTTGGTGACGTAATCGACCACGCCGGCGTCGAACGCGCGCAGCAGCAGGTCGCGGTCGTGGGCGGCGGTGACGAACACCACCGGCACGCGCAGCGGCGAGTCGGCGCGCAGCGCGTCCATGACTTCGAAACCGTCCATGCCCGGCATCATCACGTCGAGCAGGATCAGGTCGGGCGGGGACTGCGCATACAGCTGCAAGGCCTCGTCGCCGGTCGAGGCGGCCACCACCTCGTAACCCTGGCGGGACAACAGGGCGGTCACCACGCGCAGATTCGCGGCCTGGTCGTCGACGACCAAGATGCGACCGGTGGATGTCGCGGGAGTGCTCACGTCCTGTAAATCTCCTGGAGGCGCTGGATTGCCACCGAATTCACATGAAATTCGCATATGTGAATCGCGTGGAAATCGTGTGGCAAGTTAACAGAAACCTTCACATAAAGGCGGAACCGCCGCCGGGAATGATGAATGGTTCACGGCCCTGCGACGACCCACCGCAGCCGCCAATCCAGGCATACGAAATCCGCGATGACGGCCGCATTTGTGGCGGCGCATCATGAACATTCCCGCATTAAGGAAACTGCAATGAACCTGCGTCCGCTCGGCCGTTCTTCCCTGTCCGTGGCGCCGTTGGCGTTCGGCGGCAATGTATTCGGCTGGAGTGCCGACGAGGCGACGAGTTTCGCCCTACTGGACGCATTCACCGAGGCCGGTTTCAGCCTGGTCGACACCGCCGATGTGTATTCGGCGTGGGTGCCGGGTAATCAGGGCGGCGAGTCCGAACGCATTATCGGCCGCTGGCTGGCCCAGGGCGGCGGGCGCCGCGAGCGCATCGTCGTCGCCACCAAGGTCGCCAAGTGGGCGCCGCGGCGCGGGCTGGCGCCGGCCACTATCCAGGCGGCGGTGGACGATTCGCTGCGCCGGCTCGGCACCGAGGTCATCGACCTCTATCAAGCCCACGAGGAAGACCCGACGGTGCCGCTGGAAGACACCCTGGGCGCATTCGCCCGCCTGATCGAGGCCGGGAAAGTGCGCGCGATCGGCGCGTCCAATTACTCGGCCGCGCGCCTGGCCCAGGCCCTGGACGTGTCGGAACGGCACGGGTTGCCGCGTTATGAAACTCTGCAACCGGAATACAACCTCTGCGATCGCGCCGGCTTCGAAGCCGAACTGGAGCCGTTGGTGCGCGCGCGCGGCGTCGGCGTGATCGGTTACTACTCGCTGGCCAGCGGTTTCCTGACCGGCAAATACCGCAGCCGCGACGACCTGGGCAAGAGCCGGGCGCGCGGCGGCGCGGTGCAGAAGTATCTGGACGCACGCGGGCTGCGCATCCTGGCCGCGCTCGACGAGGTCGCCGCCGGCCACGGCGCGACCCCGGCGCAGGTGGCGCTGGCCTGGCTGATCGCGCGGCCGTCGGTGACCGCGCCGATCGCCAGCGCGACCAGCGTGGCGCAGTTGCACGAGTTGCTGGCGGCGACGCGGTTGAACCTGCGCGCCGACGAGATCGCGGCGCTGGATGCGGCCAGCGCCGGCGGCTGATCGCGACCGCGCCGGCGGCCGGGCCGACGCTGGCCGGTTCGACGCCGATCGCCGCGGCGCCGTCCGGCCGACGGCCCGCCGCGGCAAAGCGCAGCGGGCGCATCGCCGCGTCGCCGACCCGGCGCTGGCCTTACCCTGTGCCGCGGACGCCCCGACGTTCGCCATCGCCTACCTTTCTGTTCCGCCGCCGTTCGCGAACGCCGCGGCGGCGCCCGCGCCCAGCCGAGACGAACCGCCCGTGTCCCCCGCTTCTAGTTCTGCCGCCCGCCGCACCGGCGTCGCTCTCGCCGCCAGCGGCGCGATCCTGTTTTCGGCCAAGGCGATCCTGGCCAAGCTGCAATACCGCTACGGCGTGGATTCGCTGCAGGTGCTGGCGCTGCGCATGGCGTTCTCGCTGCCGCTGTTCGCCGCGTTGGGCGTGCGCGAGCACGGCCGCGCGCGCGCCCGCGGCGCGCTGCCGACGCGGCGCGACTGGGGCCTGATCGTGGTGCTCGGCGTGCTCGGCTATTACCTGTCCAGCCTGCTCGACTTCTGGGGCCTGGAATACGTGCCGGTCTCGCTGGAGCGGCTGATCCTGTTCCTCAACCCGACCATCGTGCTGTTGATCGGCCTGTTCGCGTTCAAGCGCCGGGTCGCCGCGCGCGAGTGGACGGCGCTGGCGGTGAGCTATGCCGGCGTGGTCCTGGTGATGGTCGAGAACCTGCGCGTGGAAGGCGATCACGTGCTGTTCGGCAGCGCGCTGGTGCTGGGCGCGGCGGTCAGCTATGCGCTGTATCTGGCGATGTCGGGCGAACTGATCAAACGCCTGGGGTCGTTGCAGTTGGTGGCCTGGGCGATGATCGTGTCGACCGCCGCGGTGCTGATCCATTACCTGATCGCGCGTCCGCCGTCGGCGTTGTTCGGCCTGCCGTGGCAGGTGTACGCGCTGGCCGCGGCCAATGCGGTGTTCTGCACCTTCCTGCCGGTGACCTTCACCATGGCCGCGGTCGGGCGCCTGGGCGCGGGCACCGCGGCGCAGTTCTCGGTGATCGGGCCGGTGTCGCTGGTGTTCCTCGGCGCCTGGGTGCTCGGCGAGAAGATCACCGCGATCCAGTTGGTCGGCACTGCGGTGGTGCTGGGCGGTGTGTGGCTGTTGAGCCGGCCGGGGGCGAACTCGGTGCCGCTGCCGGCGGCGGCGGACAAGACGCCGGGCTGAGCCCTACTGCCCCGCGCAAACGCGAACAGGCGCCCGAAGGCGCCTGTCGCGGTCGATGCAGCGTTGCGATCAGTGCGTGGCCAGCAGCGGCACGCTCAGCGCTTCGTGGAACACGGCGCCGGACAGGCAGGCGTTGGTCTGCAGCGCCGACAGCTTGGTCGCCCGGTCCTTCAGGTCGCCGTAGGTGCGCGGGGTGCCGCTGAAGGGATCGTTCATGGTGAAGGTACCCGGATTGGCGAGGCTGCTGCCGGCCGGGTTGTTGCCGACCAGGAACAGCGACAACCCCGAGATCCCACCCGAGGCGCGGGTGGTGATGTGCAGGAAGTTGGTGGTCTGGGTTTCCTTGCCGTGGCAGGAGTTGCAGGTGTTCAGCGAGAACTTGTGGCGCTCGTCGTTGCCGGCGCCGGGGCCGTTCCAGATCAGCTGCGGCGGCCCGTTCGGCACCGCGCCGGTCAGCATGCGCTGGCCTTGGTACAGCAGCGGCACCTGGTAGGTGTTGGCCAGGATTTGCGGCCCGAAGTCGAAGATGTAGTCGCCGACCAGGATCGAGTTGTTGAGGCTGTGGTGAGGCGTCTGCTTGGCCGTGGTCATGGTCAGCTGGCTGGCGCCGCGGGCGATGGCGAATTCGCGCAGTTCCCACGGACTCTGCAGGAACTCGTTGGTGCGCACCTGATTGATCGCGCTGCGGTTGGGCTTGGCCGGGGCGGCGTTGGCCGCGGTGAAGCGGTCGGTGATGACCTGCAACTGCGAGTTGTAGACCGGCGAGCCCAGGGTCAGCGTGCCCAGCGCGCCCCACTGGCGGGCGTAGCTGCGGATGTTGGTGCAGCCGGTGATCGGGATGCCGTATTCCAGGATCACCGTGAACGGGAACACCGTGCAGCTGCCGCTGGCGTTGCGCCGGATCACCCCGAACACGAACCGGCCCTCGCCGGCGGTGCCGCCGCCGTAGGCCGAGTTGGTGCGCAGGTCCATGCGGTTGGCGATCGCCAGCAATCGCATCGGCGACTTCTTCAGGTCGAGCTTGCCGGCGCCGTCGCGCGCCCAGGCGTTGAGCACCTGGTTGATGACCTGCGAGCGCGGCGCGGCGGGGAAGGTGTTGATGGTCTGGGTGGTGCTCCACTGGCGCAGCCAGTTCTCGACGAAGTCGCCCGGATGCACGCCGCTGACCGGCTGGTTGGCCATGTTGGTCATCAGCGTGTTGAAGGTCCACGCGCCGTTCGGATTGCCGGCGCCGGTGCACAGGTCGAAGGTGCGGGTCGGGTCTTCGATCACGCTGGGCGAGACGACCAGCAGCGAGCGCTCGGGCCGGACGATCGCCGGCGGGCCGAACACCACCGGGAACGGGATCCGGATCGGCAATGCCAGCTCGATCTGCTTGCGCAGGGTTTCCGGGTCGAGGAAGGCCATCGGCGCTTCGCCGCGGAATTCGCGGTCGACGAAGGTCGGTACGGTCAGCTTCTGTCCGGCCAGTTGCTGGCGCTCGGACTGCTCCTTGACGAAGCCGTCGAAGTCGAACGGGATCGCGGCGCTGTAGAGCTGCGGGTCCTTGTCGTCGCGGCGCAGGACTACGGGCTTGTCGCCGACGTTGAAGTTGATCTCGGCCGGCAGTTGCTGCTCCTTGGCGTAGATCAGCTGCAGCAGGGCGTCGCCCTGGCCCGACTGCGGGGTCGGGGTGATCAGCATGTCCTCGACCACCGGTGGGGCCAATTCGAACGGCAAGGGTTCTTCGGCGGCGAATGCGGCCGGCGCGTGCAGCAGGCTGGCGGCCCCGGCGGCCAGCGCGAAGCCGACGCCGAGGGACAGGGAACGCAGGGTGGACATGGGTCGGGCTCCTCCGGTGAGCAGACCGCGAGTGGCGTAGCGCCAGGCGCGTAGCTAGCGCCGACGCTACGGCCGCGCGCGCGGGCCGCGCCAGCGCTGCGTGGGACCAAACCGGGACGGTTTCTCAGCGTTGCCGGCGAGCTGCGACCGCGGTCGCGGTGGCAGTGCGCCGGCGATAGCAGGAAAGGGTGAGCGACGGTGAGCCGGGGGCGGCCGCCGCGGCGCCGTCGTCCGCGGCGGCGGCCGGTCCGCGCCGCTTCGCGCGTCGTGTCGGTATAGCGAGGCGGCGGCGTCGAGCCTCGTCAGCGCCGCGCCGATCCGCGAGAATGCCGCGCCCCTGAACTGCGCCGAGGTTCCGCGCATGCAACGCCTTTTGCTGCTGATCGCGCTGGTCGCGGTCGCCGCCTTCGCCTACCTGCACTGGTTCGCCGCGCCAGCGCCGCGCTATCGGCTGGCCGAGATCGAGCGCCAGCCGATCCCGCGCGAGGAGTTCTTCGCCCTGTGGCGCGACACCGCCTACGGCCTGTGCGAGCGCGGCGCGGCCGGCAGCGGGCGGCTGGCGCCGGCCGACTGCCGCGCCTACGTGGACCGGGCGCATGCGCGCTGCGCGGCCCGCGCCGGGGCGCCGGCGATGATCGCCGGCAAGGCCGAATCGCGGCGCTGGGCGCGGCCCTACCTGGATTGCGTGGTGCCGGCGCCGGCGTGCGGCGGGGTGGAAGTGCGCACGCTCGAGGACGCGTTGCGCTATTGCGCGCCGTGAGCGCGTGCTGATGCGGGTGGCGCGCGGCCAGCGCTAAAACCTGCTGTTCGCGTGCCCCAGCGTGACTAAAACGCGCTGCCAGAGTGCCGCTGCTCGGCTAAAGCGCGCCACTGCCCCGGCGCCAGCCCGTCGAGCCGGTGCGGGCCGATCGCGACGCGGATCAGGCGCAGCGTCGGCAGGCCCACCGCGGCGGTCATCCGCCGCACTTGCCGGTTGCGGCCTTCGCGCAGGCTCAGTTCCAGCCAGGCGTCGGGCACGGTCTTGCGGAAGCGCACCGGCGGGTCGCGCGGCCACAGCCACTGCGGCGCTTCGACGGCGCGCGCCTGCGCCGGCAGGGTCGGGCCGTCGTTCAAGTTCACCCCTTCGCTGAGTTGCCGCAACTGCTCTGCGGACGGTTCGCCTTCGACCTGGACCAGGTAGGTCTTGGCCTGTTTGTGGCGCGGGTCGGTGAGGCGGTGGGCGAGCGTGCCGTCGTCGGTGAGCAGCAGCAGGCCTTCGCTGTCGTGGTCCAGGCGGCCGGCGGCGTAGACCTCGGTGGGCAGGCCGAATCCGGCCAGCGTGGGCTTGGGCGGTTGGGTGCGGTCGGTGAACTGGGAGAGCACGCCGTAGGGTTTGTTCAGGGCGATGAGCATGGGGGCGGGGTGTTGGGTGGTGCGGCCGTAATTGTGCCGATGCGGGGGCGATGGTGTTTTCGCTGGGGTGTGCGGTGGCGTGGTCGCGGCTCGCGCCGCTCCTACAGTCGGATACGAAACTCGCCGGAGCCCCTGTAGGAGCGACGCAAGTCGCGACCGCGACAACGCAATTACGGCGCCACCCCACCAACCCGTCATTCCGGCGAAAGCCGGAATCCAACCGCAGCGACGTAGCTCCGCCGAACTAACCGAAGACCCGAAGCTTCCACGCCGTCATTCCGGCGAAAGCCGGAATCCATTTTGATGTTGCTTCTGCTTCTCTCGTAGCAACGAGTGAAGACCCGCCAACATCAACAGCTTCCGTCCGCAAGCGGCCGGGTCACTTTCTTTGTCTTGCCAAAGAAAGTAACCAAAGAAAGGCGCTTTCCTTGTTTTCGGATCAAGAGCCACTGTGGTTCGGTGCTTTCGCCGGGATGCGCCACACAGGCCATGGATGGCCTGGGTGGCGCACGGCGCACGTCCTGCGCGCCGCCCTACGGGTCTCTATTTGCCTGTGGCGAGTCCGGGGCGGCGGGGGGAGCAAGGGCAACGGCAACAGCAACCGGGCCGGGCCTACAGAATCGGCGCCAGTCCCGCTCCGAATGCAGTGAACATGCGGGTGGTCAGGCTCTTCACGCCTAGATTGACCTCGGGGAAATCGCCCACGGGTTTGTAGCAGGCGCGAAAGCCCGGGTCGTTGCGGTACAGCGGGTTGGGGCAGTCCGGGCCGGGTACGAATTCGTAGCTGGTGGCGTAGCGCACCGGCCACAGGTCGAAGATCGGCAGGTGCTCGGAGATCTTGGCGATCGAGTATTCCAGCCCGGAGAAGATCGGCGGTTTGTCGCGGCGCGCGATCACCCACGAGTTCTCCGGCGCGATGTCGCGGCGGATGCTCGCCGCCAGCGCCTGGGCGAAGGCAGGGTCGTCGATCACCACCGCGCTCTCGGTGTTGTAGTGGTCGCCGCGCGGGTCGAAGTTGTGGGTGCCGATCACGCCGATGCGCTCGTCGATCACCATCGACTTGGCGTGCATGCCGATGCGCACGCCGGCGCGCTTGAGCGGCACCGGTTCGTTGGTGCGCCGGCGCGCGTAGCGCATCGCCGCGTATTCCTGGGTCAGCGGCTGGCGATAGCGCTGGCGGTACAGCACGCTGCTGCGGTCCGGGTCGTTGCGGCGCGGGCGCGATTCGGCCAGGCCGGCGCCGCTGATCTCGCCGGGTTCCGCGCGGCCTTCGGGCTCGTCCAATCCGGGCAGGCCCAGCGCCGGCAGCTCGGCGCCGGTGGCGGCGATGTCGATCGGCGCGTCGGCGGGGAAGGGTTTGAATTCGTAGATGTTGAAGCCGAACTCGCGCAGGTAGCGGCGCTTGTACTTGTACGACAGCGCGTAGGCGATGAAGGCGTCGGTCGAGGCGAGGCTGTTGGTGGAGACGATCACCCGCGGCCGGTCCGGGCGCTCGTGCAGGGTGCGGAACAGCTGCTGCGCCGATTTGGACAGCACCAGGTACGGCGTCTGCAGCAGCACCTCGTCGCGCGCGTTGGCGATCAGGTTGCGCAGCGAGTCCGAGGCCAGGGCGTTGGCCTCGGCGTCCTCGCGGTGCTTGTCGGGGGTGTCGGAGATGTAGCGCACCGCGCCGACCGCGATGGCCGGGTCGACCAGCCGCTCGCGCACCTGGGCTTCGTCGTCGGCGGCTTCGCGCATCGCCTGGGCGCGCTGCGGGCGCTCGAACCGGCTCGGCGGCAGCGTCGGCACGCCGTCGTCGATGATGCGCTGGCCGACGTCGGCCAGGCGCTCGACCGGCACGCTGCGGCGGTCGCTCCAGAACACCTGGAAGTCGGTGCCCATGACCTGGGCGACGGGTCCTGCGACGATCACGTCGCGGTCGCGGAAGTTGTACTGGTCGTCCCAGTCGTAATAGTCGTCCTGGTAATTGCGCCCGCCGGAGATGCCGACCTGGCCGTCGGCCAGCAGCAGCTTGGTGTGCATGCGCTGGTTGAGCCGGCGCCAGCAGCAGGCCGCGGCCAGGGCGTACTGCGGGTAGGTGATGCGGGCGCGGTGCAGCACCGGGTTGTACAGCTTGATCTCGAAGTTGACGTGGGCGCCGGCCAGCGCGGCCAGGGTGTCGACGTGGCGCATCGCCGCGAGCTGGTCGATCAGCAGGCGCACGCGCACGCCACGGCGTGCGGCGGCGAGCAGCTCGTCCAGGACCAGGCGCGCGGCGTCGTCTTCTTCGAAGATGTAGGTCTGCAGGTCCAGGGTGTGGCGCGCGCTGCGGATCAGGTTGACCCGCGCCAGCAGCGCGTCGGGGCCGCGGTCGAGGATCACGGTGTAGTGGCGCGGCCGCTCCGGCGCCGACTCGGCCATCGCCTTGGGCCCCAGGTCGTACAGCGGCGAGGGCCGGGCGCAGGCGTTCTCGCCCTGGCAGTCGATCTGCGCCGAGCGCGCGGCCGCGGCGATCGCGCTGGCGCGGTCGCGCTGGGCCGGGCTCAACGAGGCGCAGGCCGACAGGGACAGGGCGAGCAAGGCCGCAAGGCCGCGCAAGACGGGGTTCAACGGTACAGCTCCTTGGCGTTGCGGCCGCCCGGCCGCAGCGATGGGTCAACGCTCCGGGCGCGCCGGAACCGTCTCGAGGGGCCGCGGCGGCGGGGTCCGCGGCGGGGAGGGCTTATTTTGCGTTGATATCAGGCGCACTTGCATGGTGAAACGCACCCGGTCGCCCAACGCGAACTGCCATCCGTCCAAGGCGTAGTCGTCGCGGCTGACGCTGCCGTGGGCGATCGCGTCGCAGTCCTCGCCCGGGTGCGCGCAGACGCCCGGAGCCAGGACGAAGGTTTCCATGCGGCTGATCCCGTGCAGGGTCAGGCGGCCGCGCAGGGCGCCGCCGGTGCGGGCCAGGTCGGCCGGATGCGGCTCGGACAGGAATTCGATGTAGGGATAGCGCTCGGCGGCGAAGAAGCGGTCGCCGCGGGCCATGCGGGTGTAGCGCTCGGAGTCGCCGACCACGACCGCGCCGGTGGCCAGGCGGATGCGCACCTGATGGCGGCCGTCGGCGAGCACGCTGACCTCGCCGTCGTAGCGCGGGAACTGGCCTTCGACCTTCTGCCCCCAGCGGGTGCGCAGTTCGAAGCTGAAACGGGTGTGCTGCGGGTCGAAGCCGGTCTGGCTCAGCACCCGCGCGCCCGGCGTCGGCGCCGCCGGTGGCGCGGCGGCCGGCGGCGGCGCCAGGGCCGGCTGGGCGCCGGCGGCGCCGGCCAGCAGGGCCAGGGCGAAGGACAGCGAAGTCGCGCCGCGGCTGCGCAGCCGCGGCGGGCTCACGGCCACCAGAACGCGCTGAGCTGGGCCGAGCCCGGTTCCAGAGCCACGCCGGCCGGCAGGCTGAGCACGGCGATGCCCGCCGGCGGCATGCCGCGATAGTCGCCGGACTGGCCGCTGTGCAGCAGCGCGGCCAGCCGTTCCAGGCCGGGGTTGTGGCCGACCAGCATCAGCCGCTCGGCTTCGGCGTGGGTGTCGGCCAGGGCGATCAGCGTGCCCGGGGTGGCCTCGTACACCGACGGTTCGATGCGTTGCTCGACGTAGCCGATCGCGCCGAGCACGGCTTCCAGGGTTTCGCGCGTGCGCCGCGAGGGCGAGCACAGCACGCAGTCGGGGACCAGTTTGTTTTGCGCCAGCCAGCGGCCGGCGGCTTCGGCTTCGGCCAGGCCTTCGGCGGACAGCGGGCGGTCGAGGTCGGCCTGGCCGTTGGCGGCAGGTTCGGCGTGGGCGTGGCGGAGCAGGATCAGTTCGCGCATGAGGCCTTGGACGGATCGAGTGGAGGGGAAATGCTTGCGCGAACGCAGGGCGGGTCAGGGTAGCGGGTGCGGCGGCGGGCGTGGGTGAATGGGTAGGGGAGACAGCGGATAGGAGGCAGGAGCTGGCGCAAGCCGCTTTCTCTATCTCCTATCGCTTATCCGCTATCTCCTGCGTCACTTCTTCAGCCACTTCAACAGCGGCGCCCAATCGGCCTGATGCTCGCGGATCTGCTGGGAGTGATAGTCGAACAGGCTCTTGCCCAGCGCGGTCATGACCACGTAGGCCTGGCTGTCGCGGATCTGCCCGACCACCGGATAGGGCCATTCGCTGAGCAGGTCCAGCGCCTGCTGCGAGGCGTTGGTCCAGGGCTTGAGCTTGTTGCCGACCAGGCCCACGCGCAGCTGGCCGCGGCGCACCCGCGGGTGCTGGGCCAGGGTGTCGAGGAAGGGCACGGTGGCTTCGATGTCCAGGGTCGAGGGCTGGATCGGGACGATGACCGCGTCGGCCACGTCGAGGAAGGATTCCAGGTCGTCGGCCATGGCCCCGGCCGGGGCGTCGATGACGGTGCGCTGGGCGTCTTCGGGCAGGTGCTTGCGCCAGGCCTTCTTGCGCGTGCCGTCCAGCGGCAGCACCGCGCTTTCCAGGACCGAGCGGCGCTGCGCCCAGCGGGTCGAGGAACCCTGCGGGTCGGCGTCGATCAAGGCCGTGCGCAACCCATCCAAGGCCGCCTGTGCGGCGAGGTGGGTCGCGATCGTGGTCTTGCCGACACCGCCCTTGGAACTGGCCACCAGCACGGTCTTCATGCGAGCTCCCCTCCGGATGGAACCCCAGCCTACACCGCGCCCGTGGAGCGGGCCATCACGACGGCAGCGGGGCGCGACCGAGCGCGCAACCCGGCGGGGCGGCGGGCGCCCGGGCGGTGCGGCCGGCGCCGGCGCGGAGAAGTTGGGGGGCGGGGTGCGGACTGGCTGATCGAGTCGAAGACCGAGCCGAACGATCAGGTCCCACGTTGCCCACGGTGCGGCACCGATCAGTGCGCAGCCGGCGCCGGAGCCGCGGCCGGCCCGGGTTGCGCAGCGTCTTCGTCGCCGGCGCGGCCGGTGCGCACCAGGTCGCGCGCCAGCGGCGATTCGGGCAGCCAGTCCGGCGGCGCCCGGTCGCGGCCGGCGGCGCGCAGCAGCGTGTCGTACGCGGCCACTTCGCCCTGGCTGCGCAGCAGTGCGGCGAACTGCGGCGAAATGGCCCGTTCGCGCGCCTGCGCGTTGCGCCAGTACGCCTGCCGCAGGCGTTCGCGCCAGGCCGGGCCGTCGGCCGCGTCGGCGCTGAGCCGCGCCATCAGCGACAGGCCCAGGGTCTGGCCGATCAGCGTGTTCGAGTCCGCCATCAAGCTCGCGACCTGGACGCAGGCTTCGCGTCGGTCCGGCGCGGGGTTGCGGCAACCCAGGACGACGGCGGTGGGCAGCGGCAGCGGCGAGGCGAGCGTCGCCAGGGTCGCGCGCATCTCCGCGGCGGTGGCCGCTTCGGGTGCGTCGCTGCGCAGGTAGCGCCGGGTCTGCGCGTCCAGGGGCGGCAGCGGCAGGCGTTCCAGCGATTCGATGGCGCCGCTCCAGTGGCGGCCGTAGTGCAGTTCGAACGCGGTCGCGGCGGCCGCGCGGCGCAAGGCGCTGTCGAAACCCGCGGGGTCCTGGCGCGCGTCGGCGGCGTCGGCGGCCAGCAGCCAGACCGCGGCGTTGTCCGGCTCGGCCGCTTGCAGCCGGCGCAGGGCCGGGGCCGGGTCGCAGCCTTGCGAGGCCGGCGGGTGCGGACGCACGCACAGCTCGGCGTGGTACCAGTCGGCTTCGGTTTGCGCGGGCGCCGTCTCGCGCAGGCCGGCGATCGCAGCCAGGCGCTCGCGCGCCCGCCGCGGCGATGGTTTGGTGGAGAAGTCTTGCAACAACAACTGCAATCGCAGCAGGTCGAGGCGGCTTTGCGCGTCCTCGCGCGCGGCGAGCGTGCGCAGATGCGCGCCCAGCGAGCGTTGGAAAGCGGCCTGCCACTCGGCGGAGGCTTCCTGCGGCGCCTCGGTTTCGGCCTGGGCCTCGGGCGCGTCGCGCACGCAGCCGGCGGCGGCCAAGGCCAGCAGGCCGAACGCGATGAAACGGATGCGGTGCGCGGCGACGGGCATCGAAAGCGGCGGGCGTTGGGCGAGGCCGCTCAGCCTACCGCCAGCCGCGCCCACAGCGGCAAGGTCGCCAGCGACAGCAGCAATCCGTAGCCGACCATCGCCGCCGCCAGCCGCGGCGCCAGCCCGTGGGCGATGGCCAGCGCGCCGGCGGTGACCATCGGCGGCATCGCCGATTCCAGCACCGTGGTCCGGGCCATTTCGCCGTGCAGGCCCAGCAGCGGCACCAGCGCCCAGGCCAGCGCCGGCATCAGCGCCAGCTTGAGCGCCAGGCCGGCGGCCAGCGGCTTGAGCTCCTCGCGCGGCAGCGCCAGCTTCACCGACAGGCCGATGGTCAGCATCGCCAGCGGCAGCAGCGCATCCGACAGGCGCTGCAGGCCGCCGGCGATCCAGCTCGGCGGCTCGGCGGGCATGATGCTGAAACCGACCACCAGCGCCCACAGCGGCGGGAAGCGCAGCACCCGCCGCAGCATGTCGGCCGCGCTCGGGCGGGCGTCGCCGCCGTAACGCGCCAGCACCCACAGGCCGAAGGTCGACAGGATCAGGAACGCGCCGAACTGGTCGTAGACCACCGCATACGGCAGCGCGTGTTCGCCGATCAGCGCGCGGGTCAGCGGGTAGCCGAGGAAGCTGGTGTTGCCCAGGGCCACGGTCAGCAGCAGCACCGCGTGTTCGTCGCGACGCAGCTTCAGCGCGCGCGCCAGCAGGCCGACCAGCAGCACGGTCGCGCCCAGCAGCAGCCACGGCACCGCGGCCACGCCGAGCAGGGCCGGCTCCAGGTGCAGGCGCGGGGCGTAACGCAGCACCGCCGCCGGCAGGCAGACGTAGAGCACGACCAGGTTGAGCACCTGGGCGGCGTTGTCGGGCAGGGCGCGCAGGCGCTGGAACAGGTAGCCCAGCGCCAGCATCGCCAGGACCAGGGCGAAGGCGTCGAAAGCCATGGGTCGCGGCGTGATGGCGGTGACGGCCATGGTCGCGGCTGGCGGCCGTCGGCTCAAGACGGCTTTCGGCTTAGGCGCGCGCGATGGCCGTGAGCCGGCGGCGGCGCGTTCTGCGCGTTGCTGGAGGCGGGCCGCTGCCGCGCGCCCGTGGAGGAAACATGTCGCCGAAAACGTGCCTCCCGCCGACACGCCCGCGATGCGGGCCGTATCATGCCCGTTCCACGGACGACCCCGGCCCATGAGCGACCTGCAAGACCTGACCGCGCTGATCCGCGCCAACACCCCGTTGATCGTGATCGAGACCCGCGACGAAACCCGCGTAGTCGAGCTGTTCCGCCAGGCGCTGATGAACGTCTGGCGCGCGCTGTACCGCTGGTCGATCACCGAAGGCCTGCGCCGCATCGACCTGGACCGCGAGGACGATTCCGACACCGCCCCGGACATCTCCAACACCTTGCAGGCGATCCGCCACGCCGACCAGCGCGGCATCTATCTGCTGTTCGACGCCCATCCGTATCTGGTCTACGCCGGCACCCAGCGCCAGCTGCGCGAGATCGCCCAGCGCCGCGAGTGCGAGCCGCACGTGCTGGTGCTGATCGGCCACAAGCTGGAACTGCCGCCGGACCTGGACGCGCTGGCCGTGCGCTTCACCCCGCGCCTGCCCGACGCCAACGCCCTGCTCAAGCTGGTGCGCGAGGAAGCGGAGAACTACACGCGCGAGAACGGCGGCCGCCGGGTCGAGGCCGACGGCGAGGCGGTCAAGCAGATCGTGCGCAACCTGCAGGGCATCGACGCGGTCGACGCGCGCCGCATCGCCCGCCACCTGATCTTCCGCGACGGCGCGCTCAACGCCGACGACCTGCCCGAGCTGGCCAAGCTCAAGTTCGAGCTGCTCAACCGCTCCGGCCACCTGCATTACGAATACGACAGCGCGCGCATGGCCGAAGTGGCCGGCGCGCGCAGGCTCAAGCGCTGGGTCGAACAGCGCCGCGCGGTGTTCGCCGGCGCCCAGCCGCCGCCCGGGCTTGATCCGCCCAAGGGCCTGCTGTTGCTGGGCGTGCAGGGCTGCGGCAAGTCGATGATCGCCAAGGCGGTGGCCGCCGGCTTCGGCGTGCCGCTGGTGCGGCTGGACTTCGGCACGCTGTACGACAAGTTCCACGGCGAGACCGAGAAGAACCTGCGCGCCGCGCTGGCCTCGGCCGAGCAACTGGCGCCGGCGGTGCTGTGGATCGACGAGATCGAGAAAGGCCTGGCCGACAGCGGCGACAGCGACGGCGGGGTGTCGCGCCGGGTGCTGGGTTATCTGCTGACCTGGATGGCCGAGCGCAAGTCCAAGCTGTTCCTGGTCGCCACCGCCAACCAGATCGACGCGCTGCCGCCGGAACTGCTGCGCAAGGGCCGCTTCGACGAGATCTTCTTCGTCGACCTGCCCGCGGCCGACGTGCGCGAGGAACTGTTCGCGATCCACCTGCGCCGGCGCTCGCTGGATCCGGCCGGCTTCGACCTGCCCGCGCTGGCCGCGGCCAGCGACGGCTTTTCCGGCGCCGAGATCGAACAGGCCATCGTCGCGGCGATGTACGCCGCGCACGCCGCCGGCACCGCGCTGTCGGACTTTCAGGTGCGCGCCGAACTCAAGCAGACCCGGCCGCTGTCGGTGCTGATGGGCGAACAGGTGACGCAGCTGCGCGAGTGGGCGCGCGGGCGGACGGTGGCGGCGGATTGAGGGCGCGCGGCGCAGCCGGCCGTCGTCCGTCGTGCTCGCGAAATCCACCTGCCGTCATCCCCCGCGAAACCAAACCGTCGTCATGCCCGCGAAGGCGGGCATCCAGGGCTTTATCGCGACATGGCTCTGAAGTCTCTGGATCCCCGCCTTCGCGGGGATGACGATCTGGGATAGGCGCGGCGAAACCCAGCCGGCGCGGTGCCGCGCAACCTATCTACCGTCGTCCCCGCGAAACCCACCCGCCGTCATGCCCGCGCGACCACCTATCGTCATGCCCGCGAAGGCGGGCATCCAGGGCTTTATCGCGGCATGGCTCTGAAGTCTCTGGATCCCCGCCTGCGCGGGGATGACGATCTGGGATAGGCGCGGCGAAACCCAGCCGGCGCGGTGCCGCGCAACCTATCTACCGTCGTCCCCGCGAAACCCACCCGCCGTCATGCCTGTGCGACCAACTATCGTCATGCCCGCGAAGGCGGGCATGCAGGCCATCGCCGCGACGTAGCCATCAGCTCGCCGGATCAACCGCTTCGCCGCGCAATCAGTGCCTCGAACCCCGCAATCAAGGCCTGCAGCCCGTATTCGTAGTCCGCTTCGATATCGCTCTGGCTCATCACCGGCTGCGCCTGGGCCAGCAGCGGGTAGCGCTGCGGGTCCGGGGTGAGCGGGGCCTGGCCGGGGCCGCGGCCGGCTTCGGTCGCGGCCTGTTCTTCCAGCACCCAGCCGACCGTGTAGTAGCTCAGCGAGATCAGCGCGCGGATCGCGTCGGAGGCGGTGAACCCGGCCGCGGTCAGATAGGCCAGCTCGGCCTCGACCTCGCCGAAATCGTGCGGCTGCGGACGGGTGCCGACGTGGACCCGGGCGCCGTCGCGGTGCGAGAGCAGGCAGCGGCGGAACTCGCGCGACTGCCGCGTCATCCATTCGCGCCAGTCGGCGCAGGCGGCCCGGTCCACCGGCTGGTGCTCGCCCAGCATCGCCTCGGCCAGGGCGTCGAGCAGCTCGCGCTTGTTCTTGAAGTGCCAGTACAGGCTGGGCTGCTGCACGCCCAGCTCCTGGGCCAGGCGGCGCGTGCTCAGGCCGTCCATGCCGACCTCGTCGAGCAGCTTCAGGGCGGCGGCGACCACCGTCTCGCGTTGCAGTTTCATGCGTTCAGTTTCCAGGCGACGAGCGGCCTTGTCTCCCTATCGGTGATAGATTAGCATCCGCTGCGAATCTATCACCGATAGGGAGCGTGTCTTGCACACCCCGACCTCTTCGCCGGCCGCCGCGCCGGCCGAGTCCGCGGACGCCGCGGCTCAACCGTCCGGGCCGGCCGCCGCCGGTCCCGCTCAACCACCCGCTGTCGGCCCCGCCGGCTTCAACCTCGCCCTGGCCTTGATCCTGGCCACGGTCGCGCTCGACGCCATCGGCATCGGCCTGATCGCGCCGGTGCTGCCGCAACTGCTCGACGCGTTCGGCGTGCACGCCAACCTGGCCCTGCACGCCGGCGCCCTGACTGCGCTGTACGCATTGATGCAGTTCGTCTGCGCCCCGGCGCTGGGCGCGCTCAGCGACCGCTACGGCCGCCGCCCGGTGCTGCTGTGCTCGCTGTTCGGCAGCGCCCTGGACTACCTGCTGATGGCCTGCGCGCCGTGGCTGTCGCTGCTGTACCTGGGCCGCGCCATCGCCGGGGTCAGCGGCGCCAGCGGCTCGGTCGCCGGCGCCTACATCGCCGACATTTCCGACGAATCCCAGCGCGCGCGCCGCTACGGCTGGCTCGGCGCCAGCTTCGGCCTGGGCCTGGTGGCCGGGCCGGTGATCGGCGGCCTGCTCGGCGCGGTGTGGCTGCGCGCGCCGTTCCTGGCCGCGGCCGCGCTGGCCCTGGTCAACTTCGCCCTGGCCTGGCTGGCCCTGCCCGAGCCGGCGCGCAAACGCGAGCGCGAACCGCGGCCCGCGCCGGCGCTGCGCGAACTGGCGCCGTGGCACGCGCTGCGCGAACTGGGCCGGCTGCCGGACCTGGCGCCGCTGCTGTGGCTGTACCTGGCGATGCAACTCGCCGGGCAGGTGCCCGGCACCTTGTGGGCGATCTACGGCCACGACCGCTTCGGCTGGAACCCGACCGCGATCGGGCTGTCGCTGGCCGCGTTCGGGGTGATCCATTCGCTGTTCCAGGCGTTCGCGACCGGCCGCATCAGCGACCGCTTCGGCCCGGCCAAGACCCTGATCGGCGGGGTGATCTCCGACGTGCTGGGCTACCTGACCTTCGCCTTCGCCCGCAGCGCCGCGACCCTCGCCCCCGGCCTGCTGCTGGCCGCCGGCGGCGGCATCGGCGGGCCGGCGCTGTTGGCGATGTCGAGCGAGCGCACCGACGAAGCGCGCCAGGGCGCGCTGCAAGGCGTGTTGGCCAGCCTCGCCAGCCTGGCGGCGGTGATCGGCCCGTTGCTGTTCGGCGCGATCTACGTCGCCAGCGCCGGGCATTGGGACGGCTGGGTCTGGGTCGCCGGTGCGGCGCTGTACCTGCCGTGCCTGCCGGCGTTGCGCGCGTTGTTGCGCGGCCCGCGCGCTGCGCCGGCGCAACCCGGCGCCGCCGCGGCCAGCGAGGATCAGGCCTTCACGTACACCCAGGCGCGTCCGCCCGAGGCCAGCACCGCCTCGACCCGGACGTAATCGTCGACTTCGTACGCGTCCGCGCGCGCCAGCTCGTCGGCGCTGATCGCGAACACCGTGCCGTCGACGCGGTCGGCGTCGTCGCCGCTGGGTTCGACGATGGGGTGATGGGTCTGGCCGCTGGTGGCGACGACTTGCGCGTCGTCGATCTTCACCAAAGTGCGGCGGAAGCCGACCAAGGCGTCGGCGTCGCCGTGCAGCAGCCGGCCGAAGGTGGCCTGCTGCACCGCCGGCAGCTGCAAGGTGCCGTAGGAAAACAATCGCTGGTCGTAGGAGACGCTCATGTCGGCGTGGTTACCGGTAATGGCAAGACGACTGCCGACGCTAAGCGGCGGCGACGGCGCGCGCAACCGCCGCGCGCCGTCGCCGCAGGCTCAGGCCGGCGCGGCCTCGGACGCTTGCGGCTCGCGCAGCGCCGACCAGCGCTGCGCCAACTGCGCGGCGAACAAGCGCGCCGCCGGCGGATGCGCGGCCAAATGCAGGAAGGGTTCGATGAACTCCAGCTCCATGAGCCGGAACTCGCCGTCGACCACCACGCCGTCCACGCGCACGTAGGCGTGGTCGCGATGGCCCAGCGCCGCCACCGTGTCGAGCGCGCGCTGCGCCGCCGCGGCGACGTGCGCGGGCGGTTCGGTCGGCACGGCGCTGCCGCCGAAATAGGTCTGCACGCGGTAGTCGTCGCGCGCCGGCTTCTTCAGCACGGCGTGGCTGTAGACGCCGCCGAAGAACAGCAGCGACCACTCGCCGTCGTCGACCACCTGCGGCACGAACGGCTGGATCAGGTAATCCAGCGTGCGCGGCAGGCCGGCCAGCGCCTGCGCGAACGCCGCCTCGCCGATGCGCCCGCGCACCGTGTTCCAGGCGCCGCCGCTGACGCTGGGCTTGACCACCACCTCGCCCTGCAACGGCGCCAGCGCCGCGTCGAGTTCGGCGCCGCGCGCGTGCACGGTCGGGATGATCGCCACGCCTTGCGCGGCCAGTTCCAGCAGATAGCGCTTGTCGCTGTTCCACACCAGCAGCGGCAGCGGGTTGGCGATCGGGCAGCGCAGCGCATCGATGCGCTGATACCACTGCAGGAACTCGGTGTAGCGTTCGAAGTAATCCCAGGTGCTGCGCACCAGCAGCGCATCGTGCGCGGCCCAGTCCACCGCCGGGTCGCTCCAGATGCGGGCGTGGACGTGGATGCCGTGCTCGCGCAGCGCGGCGATCAGGCCGGCGTCGTCTTCGTGCGGTTCGGGCTGGACGTCGGAGACGACCAGGGCCAGCGACAGCGGCGGATCGAAACGGACGAACTGCGGCGCGCGCGGATCGGTCGCGGGCGGGGGAAGAATGGAATCGGAACGGGACATGACGCCTCCAGGAAATCGGGAGGGCGCCCTTGCTCGGCATCGCGGCCCGAGCGTGGCGGAGCATGGACTCCGTCGCAGCACCCCTCGGGTCCGGATCGCGCGGCGCCGCGATGGCGTCGCGCAAGTGGATGGCATCGCAGCGCGATGCCGGCGCAGTGTTGGACGGCGGGCGGCGGGCTGTCAACGCGAAAGGCGCGGCGGCGGCGAAATAGCGAAACCTTCGCGGGTGCGGTTGTGGCGGCGCGAAAATTTTTCGCGTTTTGTACTCGATAGGTTGGGTTTGTCGTCGATTGGTTTTCGCGGTCGCAGCTCGCGCAGCTCCTACAGTCGCTGCCTGTAGGAGCTGCGCGAGCTGCGACCGCGACAATGCGGCTACGACGAACCCGTCATCGCAGCCGCGACACAAACCGCCTCAATACCCGGCGGCTTGCCCATCCTTGCGCGACTCGCTCGCCCCGATGTAGCCGCCGTTCGGATTGACCATGATCGCCTGATAGCCGCCGTAGGGCCCGAGCGCGAAGCGCACGCTGTGGCCGCGCCGCACCAGCTCGCGCACGGTCTCGTAGGAGAACCCGGTTTCCAGGTCGAGTTCGCCGCCGTCGCTCATCGCCACCATCTGCCCGGCCGGCTCGGTCGAGCCGTCGTGCTGGATGCGCGGCGCGTCGCCGGCTTCCTGCAGGTTCATGCCGAAGTCGATCAGGTTCATCACGATCTGCGCGTGGCCCTGCGGCTGCATCGCTCCGCCCATGACCCCGAACGACAGCCACGGCTTGCCGTCCTTGGTCACGAACGCGGGAATGATGGTGTGGAACGGCCGCTTGCCCGGCGCGAACGAATTGGGATGGCCTTCCTTGAGCACGAACTGCTCGCCGCGGTCCTGGAAGATGAAGCCCAGCCCCGGCGGCGCCATGCCGCTGCCCATGCCGCGATAGTTGGACTGGATCAGCGACACCATCATGCCGTCGGCATCGGCCACGGTCATGTAGATGGTGTCGCCCTGGTCGAGCTGCGCCGGCGTCGCCGGCTGCGCTTCCTTGAGCACCTTGTCCAGCGCGATCAGCTTGCGCCGCTGCGCGGCGTAGTCCTTGGAAATGAGCTTGGCCACCGGCGAGGACTTCTCGAACGCCGGATCGGCGTACCAGCGCGCGCGGTCGGCGAAGGCGAGCTTCTTGGCTTCGGCGAACAGGTGCAGATGCTCGACGCTGCCGAAGCCGTACGACTTGAGGTCGTAGCCTTCGAGAATATTGAGGATCTGCAGCGCGGCGATGCCCTGCCCGTTCGGCGGCAGTTCCCACACGTCGTAGCCGCGGTAGTTGCTGCTGACCGGATCGACCCACTCGCCGTGGTGCGCGGCCATGTCCTCGTAGCTCAGGAATCCGCCGTTGGCCTTGAAGTACGCGCCGACGGTGCGGGCGATGTCGCCCTTGTAGAACGCATCGCGCCCGCCCTGGGCGATCTGCTCCAGGGTGTGGGCGAGGTTCGGGTTCTTCCACATCTCGCCGGTGCGCGGGGCGCGGCCGTCGATGGTGAACTGCTCCTTGAAGCCCGGCCACTTCGACAGGCGCGGCACCGAGGCGTTCCAGTAGTACGCGATCACCTCGTGCACCGGATGGCCTTCGCGCGCGTAGCGGATCGCGGGGGCGAGGTTGTCGGCCATCGGCTTGCGGCCGAAACGCTCGTGCAGAGCGAACCAGCCGTCGACCGCGCCGGGCACGGTCACCGGCAGCGGGCCGTGCGGCGGGATTTCCTTGAGCCCGCGCTTTTGGAACTCGGCCAGGCTCAGCGACTTGGGCGAGCGGCCGGAGCCGTTGTAGCCGTAGAGCTTCTTGGTCTTGGGATCCCACACGATCGCGAACAGGTCGCCGCCGACGCCGTTGCCGGTCGGCTCCATCAGCCCGAGCGCGGCGTTGGCGGCGATGGCCGCGTCGACCGCGCTGCCGCCGGCCTTCATCACGTCCAGCGCGATCTGCGTGGTCAGCGGATGCGAGGTCGCGGCCATCGCATGCGGCGCGTAGACCTCGCTGCGGGTGGCGAAGGTCTTGCCGCTGATGCGGTCGGCGGCGTGCGCGGGCGCCAGCAGGCTCGGCGCGAGGAAGGCGGCGCAGGCCAGGGCCAGCGGCGCAAGCAGCGCCGCCGCGCGGCGCGAACGCAGGGCGGTGATCGAAGAAGGCATGACGGAACTCCCCAGGACAGCCTTCGACGATAGCGCAGACGCGCGCGGAACTGAGTAGGCCGAAAGTCGAGCGCGGCAAGCTGAATGCGTGGTTTCGATTCGCGGCGACGCGCTTGCTGCGGCGCATCGTCGGATCGCCCGAAGCGGCAAGGCGGCGTGCGGATGGGGCCGACGTTGCGCGCATGCGATGGCGGAACCCCGCGGCCGGTTCCGGCCGGACGTCGGCGTCGCGGGTTAGCATCGGGCCTTCCCATCGCTGCGAGGCGCAGGCGCCCATGGACCCGAACCGGCACGATCGCGCCGCGCCCCGTCGCGCGTTCGCCGCGGCCTTGGGGCTGTGTCTGTGCGCCGCGGTCGTTTTCGCCCAACCCGGAGTCAGGGCCATGCGCGCCAGCCAGGCGTTTTCTTCACCGGCCGCGGCCGAACTCGCCCAGGCCGCGGCCGACGGCGACGCGGCGCAGGTGCGCGCGCTGGTCGCCGCCGGCGCCGATGCGAACGCGCGCGGCGAGCGCGGGATCAGCGTGCTGCAGTGGGCGCTGTACCAGCGCAGCGTCGAGGGCATGCGCGCGCTGCTCGCCGCTGGCGCCGACCCGGCCCAGGGCGCCGACGACGGCGCCACCGTGCTGCAGCTGGCGGCGATGGCCGACGACCCGCGCTACCTGCGCGCGCTGCTCGAGGCGCGGGTCGATCTCAACCTGCCCAACACCGTGACCGGCGCTACTGCGCTGACCGCGGCGCTGATGGCCGAGCGCCACGAACATTTCGCCGCCTTGCTCGCCGCCGGCGCCGATCCCGGCCGCGCCGACCGGCTCGGCAATACGCCGTTGCATGTGGCGGCGAAGATCAACGAGTTCGGCCATGCCTTGACGTTGTTGCGCGCGGGCGCCGACCCGAATGCGCGCAATGCGCAGGGGGCGACGTTTCAGCGGTACATGTTCATGAGCCCGGATCGCTTGCTCAATGCGCGCACTCGCGGCGAGCGCGATGCGGTGGCGGCTTGGCTGCGCGAACGCGGTGTGGCGTTGGAGAACGCCGCAGCGCAGTGAGCCTGGGTGCGCTCAGCGCACCACCGCGATCGCGTCCACTTCCACCAGCGCGCCGGGTTTGACGAAGCCAGTCACCTCCACCGCGGTGCTGGCCGGCGCCTGGCCTGGAACCAGGTACTTGTCGCGGGCGGTGCGCACCGCCGCGATCTGGCGCATGTCGGTGACGTAGAAGGTGAGCTTGACCACGTCGGCGAACGAGGCGCCGGCGGCCTTGAGCGCGGCGTCGAGATTGGCGAATGCCTGCTCGGCCTGCGCCTGGAAGCCGTCGCCGGCCAATTCGCCGCGCGCATCGGTGCCGATCTGCCCGGACACGTAAACGGTGCGGCCGGCCGCCACCGACACCGCGTGGCTGTAGCCGTTGGGTTTGGGCAAGGTCGCGGGATTGAGATAGCGCGCAGCGTGGTCGTCGCTCGCGTGGGCGGCCGGCGCGGCCGCGCAAGCGGCGAAAGCGCAGGCTAGGGCGATGCGGATCGTCATGGAGCGCTCCTGGGCACGGGGGATTGGGTCGCGGCAGATTGTCGCGTGCGCGCCGACAGCGCCAGCGCCCCGGCGGCGACCGCCAGCGCGGCGGCACCGGCGGCGAGATAGGCGTGGCCGATGCCGAGCGCGGCGACCAGCGGCTGGGTCAGCACCGGCGAAAAAAACTGGCCCAGGAACACGCAGCACACCAGCCAGCCGATCGCGCGCGCGCGCGCCGGCGCCGGGGTGCGCGACAGCATCCAGGCGTTGAAGTTGGGCACGTTCATGCCCAGGCCGAAGCCGATCGCGACCAGACCCAGGCAGGCCTGCGGATAGTCGCCGGCGCCGCCGAGCAGCAGCAGGCCGGCGCCGCTGAGGCCGAAGCCCAGCGCCAGCACCTGGCCGTGGCGCAGGCGCGCGGCCGCGCGCGGGTAGGCCAGCGAGGCCGCGCCCCAGGCCAGCCCGACCAGCGCCAGCAGCGAGCCCACCCGCACGCTGCTGGCGTCGGGAAAGCCGCGCAGATGGAACGGCAGATACACCGGCACCATGAAGTAGGCGAGCATGTTGGCCAGTCCCAGCGCGCAGATCGGTGCGGCGGTGCGCAGCGACGGGCGTTGGCTCGCGCCGGCGGCCGGCGCGGCCGGCAGGTCGCGCACCAGCCAGGCCACGCCGGGCAGGATCGCCAGCGCCACCAGGTAGATCAGGAACGGCAGCCGCCAGTGCACGCCGGCGAGCACGCCGCCGAGGAACACGAACACGATGTTGCCCAGCGCCATGAACAGCGACTGCCGCCCCAGCGCCCCGCCGAGTCCGTCGCGCTGCGCGTAGTCGGCGATCAGGGTGGTCGCGCAGGTCATGATCGCGGCGATCGACAGGCCCAGCGCGAAGCGGCTCAGCAGCAGCGCGGGCAGCGATTGCAGCGCGTAGCCGGCGGCGCCGGCCAGCGCGTACAGCGCCAGCGCGGCGACGAACAGCCGCTTGCGCCCGACCCGCTCGATCGCCCAGCCGGTCGACAGCGCCGCGATCCCGGCCGCCAGCGCCGGCAGGGTCAGCGCGATCTTGACCAGGAACGCGGCATGCGCCTGCCCGGCGAAGGCCTCGGCCATCTGCGGCAGCGACGCGGCGATGACCGTGGTGCCGATGATGGTGATGGTGCTGGCCGACAGCAGGCTCAGATCGCGCAGACGCGCGGCGAGGTTCATGGCGGGCGCAGCGGTCAAGCGCTGGCGGCGAGCGCGACGCGCCCGCGCGGCAGGAAGCCGACCACCAGTTCGGCCAACCGCCGCGGCGATTCGAACTGGATCGCGTGCGGCGCATCCAGGTAGACGATGTCCGGACGCGGGCCGCGCAACTGCGCGCGCAGCATCGCCGCCACGCCGTCGTTGTCGACCAGCCGGTCCTGGCGGCCGAACACTGCCAGCACCGGCAGTTCGCCGATCTGCGCCAGCGCGCCGCTGCGCGAACGCTCCGCCAGCTCGCTCCACACCTTGACCGTGCTCTGCGACACCCGGCGCAGGCGCAGCTCGTCGTCGGCGACGTAACGCTGCCAGTCCGGATCGGCGGTGAAGTCGGCGATCTGCAACGGTACCGGCACGAACGCGCGGTCCTGCGGCGGCGCGCCGAGTTCTTCCACCACCTCGGCCACCGCCTGCATCGACAACCGCAGCACGTCGGCATAGCGCTCGGTGAAGACGAAGCCCGGCGCGATCAGCACCAGACTCGACAGCAAGCGGTCGGCGGCCACGCGCTCGGCGGCCAGGGTCGCGATCTGGCCGCCGAAGCACCAGCCGGCCAGGTGCAGGCGCCGGCCCGGACGGGCCAGTGCGCGCAGCAGCGAAGCCACGTCGTCGAGTTCGCGCTCGGCCGACGGCAGATGGCCGCGGCCGGGCTGGTTGAGGCCGGAGCCGCGCCGGTCCAGCGCGACGAAACCCACGCCCGCGTGCGCCACCGCGGCCTGCGCCAGCGGCGCCTGCCAGGCCGAATGGCTGATCCCGCCGTGCAGGATCGCGATCAGGTCCTGTGCGTCCTGCTCGCCCCACTGGCGATAGTGCGAGACGTAGCCGTCGGACTGGGTGTGGGTATGGATGCGGCCGGAATCGTAGGCGCGGTCGGCGGGCTGGGCGGACATGGGGCGTTCCTTCTGGGCGGAGGGGGAATCAGTCGGGCGCGCCGGACGTGGGCGCGGCGGCCATCGCGTCGATCTCGACGCGATAGACCGGCGCGGCCAGGCCGGCGACGTAGAGCAAGGTCATGCACGGGCGATGCGCGCCGAGCCATGCATCGAACGCCGCGCGGCGGCGCGCCGCGTCGACGTCGCCGACCAGGTACACGGTCAGCTTGACCACATCGCCGACGTCCATGCCGGCCTCGTGCAGGTTGGCGGCGATGTTGTCCAGCGCCACCTGGATCTGTTCGACCGGATCGTCCGGCACGCTGTCGTCGGCGCGGCGGCCGATCTGGCCGGACAGCACCAGCCAGCGCGCCGGCCCGGCGACTTCGATCTGATGGGAATAGGCGGCGACGGGCGCGTGCACGGCGGCGGGATTGCGGATGCGCATTCGGGGCTCCTGGGCGAGGGGATCAGGCGCACGCCGCCAGCGCGGACAGGGCCGCGGCCATGGCCGGCGTGACACGCGCGGCGCTGGCGCCGTCGTCGTCCGCGAGCGCGGCGAACGCCGCGAGGTGGACGTCGGCGATGGCCTCCACCGCGTCGCGGCCGATGCTACGCGCATCGGCGTTGAGGGTCAGGACGATGCGGTGTTGGCGCAGGTCGTGGCCGAGGTTGGCGAGCAGGGCGAAGTGGGTGTGTTCGAACCAGTCGACGCGTTCCAGCGCGCCTTGGGCCAGGTCCGCGTAGGCCTCGAAGCGGGTGTAGTTGAACGCGCTCTGGGCGATCCACTCGCGCTGTTGGTCGCGCTGGATGTCGGCCAGCGGATAGCGGCGCGCGCGCAGGGTGCGCCGTTCGGCGTCGCGGCAGGCGGCGATCAATTGCGCGCCGCTGGCGCCGGCCACGCGCTGCCGCGCCGGCACGAAGTTGAGGAACATGCCGAGCACGCGCTCGCCGTGTTCCTCCTCGGGGCGGCCGCCGGCGAAGGCGCAGGTGATCGCTTCGTCGCCGCCTTGCACCTGCGCCAGCGCGATCAAGTGCCCGGCCAGCAAGACCTGCTTGAGCGTGGCGCCCTGGCGCTGCGCGGCGGCTTCGAGCGCGGCGTGCAGGGCCGGATCGAGTTCGCGCTTGGTCTCGCTCCAGCGCGCATCGGCGTCGGAGTCGGTTGTCGACGCGGTCGCGTTCCAACGCGGCAGCGGCGCGAACGCGGCGCCGCGCAGTTCCTCGCGCCACAGCTCGGCCAGGTCGCGGTCGCCGCGGCTGTCGCGTTCCAGCGCGACGTAGTCGCGGTAGCGCAGATCGGACGCGGGCGCATCGGCGGCGGTCGGGCCGTCGGCGCGATAGTCGGCGACCAACTCGGCGATCAGCCGCGACAGGCTCCAGCCGTCGATGATCGCGTGGTGGAAGCTCAGGCCCAGGCCGAAGCCGTCGTCGCCGCGGTCGAAGACGTGCAAGCGCATCAGCCGCGGCTGCGACCAGTCGAAGCCGCGGCCCTTTTCTTCGTCCATCCAGTGCGCCACCGCCGCGCGCTGCGCCGCTGGGTCGAGAGCGCCCAGGTCGCTGACGTCGAACGCGACGTCGACCCGCGCATGCACGCGTTGCAGCGGCTCGGGCCAGGCTTGCGTGTCGAAGCTGGTGCGCAGCAGTTCGTGCGCGTCGACCGCGCGCTGCAGGCTCGCGCGCAGGCGGCCGGCGTCCAGCGGCAGGCGCAGGTGATAGACGAACACGTCGTGGTAGCGCGCCTGGGCCGGTTCGGCGTCGTGCTCGCGGATCATCAGCGCCTGGATCGCGGTGGTCGGGTAGGCGGCGACGATGTCGGCGGCGAAGCGCTCGCGCGGCTGCCCGGCGAGGACGAACTCGCCGACGCGCTCGCGCCGGCGTTGCGGCGCCGCGGCCGCTTCGCCGTCGTCGGCTCCGGCATCGGCGTCCAGCGCGGCGGCGAGTGCGCGCACGCTGGCATGGGCGAGCAATTGTTGCAGTTCGATCCGCAGGCCCTGGCGCTTGAGCCGGGCGACGATGCGCAAGGCGCTGATCGAGTCCACTCCGCGCTGCAGGTAAGACTCGTCTATGCCGACCGGCACGCCGCCGAGCGCGGCGGCGATGGTCTCGCACAGGCGCAGTTGCAGCGGCGATGCGTCGCCGTGGTCCGCCGGCGCGGCGTCCGCGGCAGGCGCCGCCAGGGCCTGCGCCGCACGCAGCCACGCGTCGAGGTAGGCTTCGACCGCCTCCGCGGGCGCCTGCGCCGGGTCGAAGTTCGCGGTCAGCCCCAGGCCGCCGGCGAAGGGATCGCGATGCGCGTGCACCACCAGCGGGAAGTTGGTTTGCTCGAAGTAATCCGCGCCGGCGATGCGCACGTCCGCACCGTCGCCGCTGTCGCGGTAGACGTGGAAGTCGGTGTAGTTGAACACCACGGCGAAGGCGGCGGCGCGGCCGCCGGCGCGCAGGATCTCGGGCAGCGGATAGTGCCGGTACGGCAGCAGCGCCTGCTCGCGTTCGAACAATTCGCGCAGCGCCGCCAACGGATCGGCACGGCGAGGCGGCGGCGCCAGCGGCAAGGTGTTGAGGAACAGGCCGACGGCATCCTCGGCCCCGGCCAGTTCCGGGCGACCGTTGACGACCACGCCGGTGGCGGCGCCGGCGCCGCCCGCCAGCGTCGGCACCGCGTCGAGCGCACGCAGGTGCGCGGCCAGCAGCGCGCTGCGCAGCGGCACGCCGGCGCGTTCGGCCAGCGCTTGCAGGTCGGCGGCGAGCGCCGGAGCAACCTCGCGCGCGAGCGAGCGGCTTTCGCCCGGCGCGCTCGCCGCGGCTGCGAGCGGCGGCAGCGTGGCGAGCTGTTCGCGCCAGTAGCGGGCCTGTTCCGGATCGGCCAGCGCGGCGCGCTCGGCGGCGATGAAGGCGCTGTAGCGCAGGCGCTCGGGCTGCGGCGCCGGTGCGCGCGCTTGCAGGCGCGCGGCGTACGCGCGGCGAATCTGCTCGACCACCAGGGCCACGCTCCAGCCATCGAGGATGGCGTGGTGGAAGGCCAGGCTGAGTACCAGCCGCTGCGGGCCGCGGCGCTGCAAGTGGAAGCGCAGCGGCGTGCGCGCCTCGACATCGAAGGGACGGCGCTTTTCCTGCTCGGTCCATGCGCGCAGCGCGGCGTCCTGGGCGGCGTCGTCGAGGCCGTCGAGGTCTTGCGTCTCGATCTCCGGCTCGGCCTGGGCGAACACCAGCTGCAGCGGTTCGTCGAAGCCGCCCAGGTCGAAGCGCGAGCGCAGCTGCGGACGCTGCGCGACGACCTCGCGCACCGCCTCGGCGAGCATCGCGACGTCGGCGCGGCCATGCAAATGGTAGGAGAAGATGTCGTGGTAGACCGGCGAACGCGGGTGCAGGGTGGAGTGGAAGATCATTCCCGATTGCAGCGCGCTCAACGGCCAGGCGTCTTCGACCTCGGCCGGCAGCGCGGCGCGGTCTGCCGCGCTCAGCAGAGCCCGCGGCGCGGGCGCTTCGGTCGTGTTCGTGGCCGCAGCCCCGCCGGCGCGCAGGTGCCGGGCCAGTTCGCGCACGCTGGGATGGGCGAACAGGTCGCGCACCTGCAGGGCGTAGCCCAGCTCGCGCATGCGCGCGACGATGCGCAGGCTCAGGATCGAATCGCCGCCGAGGCGGAAAAAGTTGTCGTCCACGCCGATCGCGGGCCGGTCCAGCGCTTCGGCCCAGGCCTGGGCCAGCGCGCGCTCGGCCGGCGTGGCCGGCTGCGCGTGCGCCGCCAGCGCCGCGGCGGGCGCGGCCGGCGACGCATCGGCCAGGAGCGGATCGGGCAAGGCCTTGCGGTCGAGCTTGCCGTTGACGCTCAGGGGGATCGCGTCGATCGGCACGAACAGCTGAGGGACCATGAAGTCCGGCAGGTGCCGCTTCATCTGCGCGGCGGCTTCTACCGGATCGAACGCGGCCGCATCGTCGGCGACCACATAAGCCACCAGCAGGCGCTGGGCGCCGCGTTCGTGCACCAGCACCACCGCCTCGCGCAGTTGCGGCAGCGCGCGCGCGACCGCCTCGATCTCGCCCAGTTCGATGCGGAAGCCGCGCAGCTTGACCTGGTTGTCGATCCGGCCGAGGTATTCGATCTGGCCGTCGGCGCGCCAGCGCGCCAGGTCGCCGGTGCGGTACATGCGCGCACCGTCGCGGCCGGCGTGCGGATCGGCGACGAACGCCGCCTCGGTCAGTTCGTCGCGGCGGTGGTAGCCCTCGGCCAGCTGCACGCCGCCGATGCACAGCTCGCCCGGCACGCCGATCGGCTGCAGTTCGCGATGCGCGTCGACCACGTACAGCGAGGTGTTGGCCACCGGTCGGCCGATCGGCACGATCCGGCCCGGATAGTCCAGCGTGCACGGCCAGTACGACACGTCGATGGCCGCCTCGGTCGGGCCGTACAGGTTGTGCAGCGTGCACGGCAGCGCGGCGGCGAAGCGCGCCACCGTGTCGTAGGGCAGCGCTTCGCCGCTGCAGAACACCCGGCGCAGGCTGGCGCAATGCGCGGCCAGCGCGTCCTCTTCGAGGAAGGCGCTGAGCATCGACGGCACGAAGTGACAGGTGGTGACGCCGTGCTCGGCGATGGCCCGCTTGAGGTAGTCGGTGTCGCGATGGCCGCCCGGCGCGGCCACCACGATGCGCGCGCCGAACATCAGCGGCCAGAAGAACTCCCACACCGAAACGTCGAAGCTGAAAGGGGTCTTCTGCAAGACGCGGTCGCCGGCGTCCAGGCCGTACTCGCGTTGCATCCAGTACAGGCGGTTGTACAGCGCGCCGTGGCGGTTGACCACGCCCTTGGGACGGCCGGTGGAGCCTGAGGTGTAGATCATGTAGCAGCGCGAATCGGCATTGAGCGCGCGCGGCGGCGGTTGCGCGTCGTCGCCGTCGGCAGCGCCGTCGAGCCAGCGCTCGAGCACTTGCGCGCGCGCGCCCAGGGCCTGCAGCGCGGCGAGGTGGTGGGGCTGGGTCAGCACCAGCGGCACCTGCGAATTCTCGATCATGTAGGCGACCCGCTCGCCCGGATAGTCCGGATCGATCGGCACATAGGCCAGCCCGGCCTTGAGCACCGCGACCAGCGCGATCACCATCTCCGCCGAGCGGTCCATGTAGACGCCGACGAAGCCGTCGCCGGTTTGGGCCTGCGCCTGCAGCCGGCGCGCGACGCGATTGGCACGCCGGTCGAGCTCGGCGTAGCTCAAGCGCTGCGCGCCGAACTCCACGGCGACCGCGTCGGGCGTCTGCGCCGCCTGGCGCTCGAACAGCGACACCACGTCGCCGGGCGGATACTCGACCGCGGTGTCGTTGAACCCTTGCAGCAGCGCGCGCTCCTGCGGCGGCAGCAGGCCGATCCGGCCGATCTGCGCGTCGATGCCGGCCCCGGCGTGCGCGGCCAGTTGCTCCAGCAAGAAGGCGTAGTGGCTAAGCAGGCGCTCGACGGTGGCGCGGTCGAACAGGTCGGTATTGAACTCGGCTTCCAGTTCGATCGCGTCGCGGTCCTCGGTGAGGTACAGCAGCAGATCGAACTTGGCGCCGGTGCGGGCGGTGCGGTACGGCCGGCACGCGACGCCGTCGCCGAGATCGAGGCTGCGGCGCGGGCCGAGCGCGGTCAGCATCGCCTGGAACACCGGGTTATGGCTGGGATCGTGCTGCGCGCCGAGGCGTTCGAGCAGTTTCGGGTAGGGCACGTCCTGGTGTTCGAACAGCCCGATCGCCGCTTCGTTGGCCTGCAGCAGCACGTCGCGGAAGCGCGCGTCCGCCGGCAGCTCGAACGCCAGCGCGGCGGTATTGACGTAGCAGCCGACCACGTCGAGATGATCGGCGTCGGCGCGGTTGAGCACGGTGGTGCCGATGCACAGGCGCTCCTGCGCGCAATACCGGTGCAGCAGCACCGCGTAGGCCGACAGCAGCACGCCGAACTGGGTGCTGGCGCATTCGCGCTTGCAGCGCTCCAGCAAGGCGGCCAGCGGCGCGCGCGCGATGCGCAGGGCGACCGCGTCGCCGCGATAACCTTGGCGCGCCGGCCGCGGCCGGTCGCCAGGCAAGCGCAACAGGTCGGCGCCGCCGGCGAGGTTGCGCTTGGCCGCCTCGATCCCGGCGTCGTAGCCGCCGCGCTCGAACGTATGCCGCTGGCTGGCGGCGAAGTCGGCGTAGCGCGCCTGCAGCGACGGCAGTTCGGCCGGCGCGCCGGATTCGCGCAGGGCGCGGTAGTGTTCGCCCAGTTCGGCCAGGACGATGCCCAGGCTCCATCCGTCGACGGCGATGTGGTGAGCGGCCAACACCAGGATCCACTCGCGTTCGCCCGTGCGCGCCAGCGCCGCGCGCAGCGGCGGGCCGCGTTCCAGGTCGAAGCGCGCGTTGGCGGCGTGGTCGGCGAATTCGGCGGCGGCTCGCGCGCCGTCGCTATGGCCGCGCGCGTCCAGCCGTGCCAACGCGACCTGCGCGTCGTCATAGACTCGGGCGCGCAATCCGCCGGCGGATTCGGCATAACGCGTGCGCAGGCTGTCGTGGCGCCGCACGACTTCGCCCAGGGCGCGTTCCAGCGTATCGGCGTCGACGTCGCCGTCGATGCGGAACGCCAGCGATTCGTTGTAGGCGGGGGCGTCGTCGCCGGCGATCTGCTGCAGCAGCCACAGGCTTTCCTGGGTGTAGGACAGCGCGTGCGTATCGTCGTCGCGCACGGACGCGACGGGGCTGCCGGCGACGGCGGGTTCGCTGTGCGGGTCGAGCATGTTCATGAGGGCATCCGATGCAGGGGGAAGTCGCCGCGCTGCGGGGCGGCGGCGGATGGCGACCGGGGGCGGATCGACGAAACGGATCGACGCGGCGGCTCAGGCCGAAGCGGCCGCCTGGCGCTGGCCGATGGCCGAGGCGATGGCGTCGATGCGGCGCAGCCGGAACAGTTCCTGCGGCGTCAGCACGATGCGCTGGCGGCGCGCCTTGGCGATCATCAGCAAGCCGCTGACCGAATCGCCGCCGAGTTCGAAGAAGTCCTGGTCGACGCCGACTTCGTCCACGCCCAGCGCATCCGACCACAGCGCCGACAGCGCGCGTTCGAGTTCGTTGGCCGCGGCGGCGCCGGCGCTCTCGCCGGCCAACGGCGCGCTCGGGCCGGCGCGCAGCGCGGCCTTGTCGAGTTTGCCGTGCGCGGTCAGCGGGAAGCGGTCGACGCGGCGGAACTGCGCCGGAATCATGTAGTCGGGCAGATGCGCGGCCAGGTGCGCGCGCAATTCGGCCAGGCGCGGCGCGACCTCGGCGCCGGCGCGCACGAACGCGACCAGCCGCACCGCGCCGGTCTCGGCCGAGGTTTCGGCCAGCACCGCGGCGGCGGACACGCCGGCCGCCCGGGCCAGGCAGGCTTCGATCTCGCCCAGTTCGACCCGATTGCCCTGCACCTTGACCTGATCGTCGATGCGGCCGGCGTAATGGAAGCAACCGTCGGCGTCCTCGCGCACCAGATCTCCGGTGCGGTACAGCCGGTGATGCGGGGCGGGCTCGCCGGGGCGTTGCAGGAAGCGTTGCGCGGTCAGCTCGGGCCGCTCGAGATAGCCGCGCGCCAGAGCGATGCCGCCCAGGTGCAGTTCGCCGGTTTCGCCGGGTGCGACCGGACGGCCGTCGGCGTCGAACACGTGCGTGACCACGCCGGGAATTGCGCGGCCGATCGGCACGTGCGCATGCGCCTGGCCGCGCCGGCAGGTCCAGGTCAGCACTTGCACCGAGGCTTCGGTAGGGCCGTAGAGGTTGTGCACCGGAATGTCGAATTGCGCGTGCACCGCCGCGACCAGATCGCCGGTCAGCGCTTCGCCGCCGCAGAACAGGTGGCGCAGCCCGCCGCAACGCGACCACTCGGGTTGGTCGAGCACATGCCGCAGCATCGACGGCACCAGTTGCAATGTGGTGATGCCGGCGGCGGCGACGGTGGCCGACAGGTAGGCCGGATCGCGGTGCGCATCGGGCTCCGCCAGCACCACGGTGCCGCCGCTAAGCAGCGGCAGGAACAGTTCCCACACCGAAGCGTCGAAGGTGTACGGCGTTTTCTGCAGGACGCGGTCGGCGCCGTCGAACGCGTAGGCGCGGATCATCCACTGCAGCAGCGCGGCGACGCCGGCGTGTTCGAGCATCACGCCCTTGGGTTCGCCGGTGGTGCCGGAGGTGTACAGCACGTACATCAGGTCGCGCCCGTCGGCGTCCAGCGCCGGCGGCTGTTCGGCGAAGCGGGTCCAGCTGTCGTCGCGCTCGTCCAGGTCGATGCGCACCGGCGCGCCATGCGCGTCGTCGAAATCGCCGCCACCGTCGGCGCGGTCGTGTTCGCCATCTGGATAACCGGCATCGCACAGCCATGCGCGCGCCTGCGCCTGGCGCAGCACGAACGCGCGGCGCGCCGCCGGCGCGCGGGTGTCGATCGGCAGATAGGCGGCGCCGGCCTTGAGCACGCCCAGCAGCGCCACCGGCAGCCACGGCGAGCGCTCCAGGCTCAATGCGACGCGGTCGCCGCGGCGCACGCCGGCGGCGATCAGGCGATGGGCCAGGCGATTGGCGCGACGCTCGAGTTCGCCGTAGCTCAGGCGCACGCTGCCGGCCTGCGACGTGCCCGACGCCAGCGAACGCGATGCCGACGAATGCGTTTCCACCGCGATCGCATCGGGCGTGGCCGCGGCCTGGCGTTCGAACAGGCGATGCACGCAGTGGCGCCGGGCGTCGAGCGCGTCGTCGGCGCGGGCGGTGTCGATGAGTCCTGAGGCCATGGCTTGCTTCCTTTCTCTGGCGTGAGGATGGAGCGCTCCCGCAGCGGACGGCGCGGTGCGCTGTCGACGCGGATAGTGGGCGCGGTTGATGTCAGTTTTCTTGCGTTGGCGCAGCACGCGCGCAATGTGCAGCTCATTGCTCGGTTCAGCTGTGACCGCAGCGATGGCTTGGCGAGCGGTGCGGCGGCGGAACGTTATCAACACCGTCGTGTTCGCCGATGTGACGCGTTGGTCGATTCGTCGCGAGTCGATATGAACATGCGTAATCGCTACAAACAAAAGCTGCATCAATGCATGACGTTCTGGCGATAGCATGCGAAACGGCACGCTGAATATGTAGATGAACGCTGCGGGTAATCGTGCAATTCCGCAGGAAATCACCGCGATCGGCCGCGCCGCGGATCGATCCGGCGCGAACGGCGAATGCGATCGATATCGTTGCGTTCGCGCTCTCGCACGCGTATGCGCGTGTGCGCGCAAGCGCGGCTTGCGTTCGTTGGGCGCTCAGTTCAATTCGTGCAGATGCCGCAACGCCGTGCGCGCATCGCCGATCAACGCATCCATCCAGCTGAGGTCTTGCGCGCGCGCCGCCTGCTCCAGCGCTTGCGCCGCTTCGGCGAGTTCTTGCGCGCCGATCAGTTGCGCAGCGCCCTTGAGCCGGTGCGCGTGGCGGTGCAGCGCACCGGCGTCGCCGGCCGCGTGCGCGCTGTGCAGGCCGGCCAAGTCTTCGTCGGCGGCGAGCAGGAAATCGGCCAGCAGGATTTGCGCTTCGCTGCCGCCGCTGTCGGCGAGCAGCGTGTGCAGCACGTCCAAGTCGAGCACGCGGCCCAGATCTCGGTGCGGCGCCAGCATCGAGGCGGCCGCGGCGGTTGCCGTTGCCGCATCGCCGTCCTGCGCCGGCAGCCAGCGCCGCAGCGCGGCCGCGAGCTTGGCCGCGGCGATGGGTTTGACCAGGCAGTCGTCCATGCCCGCGGCGAAACAGGCGTCGGCTTCGTCTTTCAGCGCCGACGCGGTCAGCGCCAGGATCGGCGTGCGCCGCGCATCGCCGTCGCCGATGCCGGCCTGCGCTTGTTCGGCGCGGATCGCCCGGGTCAGCGCGTAGCCGTCCATGCCGGGCATGCGCAGGTCGGTCAGCACCAGCGCGTAGCGGCCGCTGCGCCAGCGCTGCAGGCCGGCTTCGCCGCCGTCGGCGGTTTCGCAGGCGTAGCCGGCCAGGGCCAGTTGCCGCGCGATCACCAGACGGTTGGTGGGATGGTCGTCGACCAGCAGCACCAGCCGGCCTGCGCGCGCGGCGCGCTCGGGATCCGGCGGCGTCGCCGCGTTCAACGTCATCGCCTCGTCGGCCGCGTCGTCGCGTTCGGGCGCCGGCGCGCGCGCCAGGTTCAGGCGCAGGCGCAGGGTGGTGCCGACGCCGGGCTCGCTGTCCATCGCGATCTCACCGCCCATCAATTCGGCCAGGCGCCGGCAGATCGCCAGGCCCAGGCCGGTGCCGCCGTAGCGCTGCGCAGTGTCGGCGTCGGCCTGCTGGAACGGTTGGAACAGCAGGCGCTGGCGCTGCGCGTCGATGCCGATGCCGGTGTCGCTGACGCGCAGGCACAGGCGGTCGCGCGGCGCGTCGTCGCCGGCGGCGGGCGGCTGCGTGGCTTCGAACTCCAGCGCCACGTCGATCGAACCATGCTCGGTGAACTTGACCGCGTTGGACAGGAAGTTGCCGAGAATCTGCCGCAGCCGCAGCGCATCGGCGCGATACGCCGCGGCCACGCGCGCATCGACCTCGCAGCGCAGTGCCACCCCGCGCGTGCGCGCGGCCCCGAGGAAACCCGCGGTGGTGGTGCGCACCAGCGCGGCCAGATCGACCGGCGCCGGCGCCAGTTCCAGCCGGCCGGCCTCGATCTTCGAAAAATCCAGGATGTCGCCGATGATCTGCAGCAGCGATTGCGAGGACTGCTGGATCACCTCCAGCGCCTGCCGCTGCTCGCCGTCCAGGCGCGAGTGCGCCAGCACTTCGATCATGCCGGTCACGCCGATCATCGGCGTGCGGATCTCGTGGCTCATCGCCGCCAGGAACGAGGACTTGGCCCGGCTGGCGTCCTGCGCGCGCGCTTCGCTGGCGCGCAGCTCGCGTTCCAGCCGCTTGAGCGCGCTGAGGTCGGCGGCGATCACCAGCAGCCCCGGCGGCTCGTCGTCGTCGCCGCCGGTGGCCGACACCGCCACCAACGCCGGCACCCAGGTGCCGTTGCGGTGGCGCAGGCGGGTTTCGCGCGGCGCGGCCTGGCCGCGCGCGAGTTCGCGCAGCGCGGTCCAGTCGGCCGCCACCGGCCGGCCCAGGCGCGCGCTCAGTTCGGTCGCCAACGCCTGCAGGGCGCGGGTTTCGAACACCGCGTGCAGGCGTTCGCGCCCGACCGCCTCGGCCTCGCGCAGGCCGAGCAAGCGTTCGGCGAACGGGTTGACCAGGGTGAAGCGGCCTTCGGCGTCGACCGACATGATCGCGGTCTGGGCCGAATCCAGCAGCGAGGCCTGGAAACGCTGGCGCCGCTCCAGTTCGGCGCGGGTGCGCTCGTTGCGGATCAGTTGGCCGGTCAGTTCGGTCTCGAAGCCGAGCACGTCGCGGCGCATGTCCAGGAAGGTCTGCATGACCGCGCCGAGTTCGCCCGGCGGCAGCTCGCCGGGGTCGGCGGTGTAGTCGTGGTCGCGCATGCGCCGCGCCAGCCAGGTCAGCTGGTCGACTCCGCGCGAGGCGTTGCGCAGCACCCGCCGGCCGACCAGCGCGGCCAGCGCCAGCGCCAGCAGCGACACCGCGATGCGCAGCGCGCTGACCCGTTCGCTGCGGACGATGTCGGCGCGCACCACCGCGTCGGCCTGGACCAGTTCAAGGTCGGACAGCTGCTGCATGCGCAGGGTCAGCGGATCGATCGCCGGGTACAGCCGGGTGTCGGCGAAGCGGCCCAGCGCCGGCAGGTCGCGCCGCCGCAGGATCGCGCGCAGCTCCTGCGCGGCGGCGTCGGCGGTGCGCCGGGCCAGGCCGGCGGCGTTGAGCTGCTGCTGTTCGCGCGGCGAATGCGGCAACGCATCGAGTTCGCGCCAGGCCGCGTCGATGCGGGCGCGGGCGCGGTCGACCCGGTCCACGCCTTCGTCCCAGCCGACCAGGTCGTTGCGCACCCGGAAGGTGGTGTCGACCACGTCCAGGCCGTAGGCGTCGGAAATGGTCTTGATCAGGCGCAGCCCGCGCAGCGAATCGTCCTGCAGGCTCTGCAGCGCGCCGCGCGCGCGGTGCTGTTCGATCTCGTCGATCAGCAGCACGCTGGAACCGGCGGCCAGGAACAGCGCGAACAGCCCCCACAGCTGGCGGCGCACGCTGAAGCGGTCGAGCCAGGCGAACATCGGCTCAGTGCTCAGGGCGGCGCCAGCGGCCGAGCGCGGCGCGCAGCTCGGCGCCGGGCACGGCCTCGCCGATCAGCCGGCCCTGCGCCACCGCGCAGCCCAGCTCGGCCAGCATCTGCCAGTCCTCGACCGTCTCCACGCCTTCGGCCACCGCGTCCAGGCCGAGCTTGCGCGCCAGGTCCAGGCTGGCCTCGACCACCGCGCGCTTGCGCGGCTTGTGGCTGGCGCCGGCGACGAATTCCTGGTCGATCTTCAGTTCGGTGAACGGCACCTGCGAGAGTTGCGACAGCGACGACCAGCCGGTGCCGAAGTCGTCGATCGACAGGCCGAAACCCTTCAGCCGCAGCCGCGCCAGCACCGCCAGGCCGCGCGCGGCGTCGGCCATCAGCGAGCTTTCGGTGAGCTCCAGCACCACCTCGCTGGCGGCCACGCCGGCTTCGCGCACGATCTTCTGGTAGCGGTCGGCGGCGCCGGCGTCGTCGAGGGTGGAGGCGGAGACGTTGACCGACAGCTTCAGGCGCAGGCCCTCGCGGTCCCAGCCGCGCTTGTAGCGGCAGGCCTGGGCGAGCATGCGTTCGGTCAGTTCGTCGAGCAGGTCCTGGGCTTCCAGCAGCGGCACGAAATGCTGCGGCAGGATCACCCGGCCGTCGTCGTGGCGCCAGCGGGCCAGCGCTTCCACGCCGATCGCGCGGCCGTTGCTGAGTTCCACCTGCAACTGGAACCACGGCTCGATGCGGCCGGTTTCCAGGGCGATGCGCGCGTCTTCGGCGGTGATGTCGGGGGCGGCTTGGGGGTCTTCGTCGGCCTTGGCTTGGCGCAGGGACATCAAGGCTTCGGCCAGTTTGGCTTTGGTCAAAGGCTTGGCCAGGGCTTCGAGCACGCGCAGGCCGCAGGCGCGGGCCATGGTCTGCACGGTGTGCAGCAGGGCCGGATCGAGCGCGCTGACCACCAGCACCGCACGCGCGAGGCGCTGCTGGGCGAGGCGGTCGATGAATTCGATGCCGTCCATGCCGGGCATGTCGAGGTCGACCAGGACCAGGTCGACTTGAGCGGGATCGATGTCGGCCGGATCGTCGCCGCGCGCATCGCCGCGGCTTGTCGCCCGCGCTTGCGCCAGGCGGTTCAGCAGATTCAGAGCGCTGGCGCCATCGGCGGCTTCGTGCAGCGAGGCGACGCCCAGTTCGGCCAGCAGCCGCAGCGCCATGCGGCGCTGGAAGCCGTGGTCTTCGACCACCAGGACGCTGAGTGCCGACTTCGACATCCGATCCCCGGTTGCGTGCGCAACAACAGGCCGGCCCCGGGGGCAGCAGACTCGGCCGCGAACGGCCGACTGTAGCCGTGTAGGGGAGTCAACGGGAAGCGTGGCGACGAACGGTCGCGAGCGGCTGCGATCCAGGTCGCGGGAGGAGGGTGACGGTCGTGGCCGTCCCACACGCGCGCTAGTCGGGGCGGCGACTGCGGGCAAAGGCACTATCGGTCTGCACTGTCGGCCTGAACGGATAAGACGAGTACGAAAAGCGGTCCGATCGGCAGCGATTGCGCTATCGACCCTGTTTTCGATCTGCGAGCGCCGCAAGACTCCTGCGTGGCACCGCCGCACGCGCGGTCGTCCGAGGCGAGGCCCGCGATCCTCGACGCTGCACGCGGCCACCTCCGAAGCGGATCGGGCCAACGACAGGGGACCATGAACATGCACAACCCGAGTATCGATGGCGCGGCCGATGGCGGCGCTGCGTCCGCCGCTCCAGCGTCGCAGCGTGCAACGGAGCATCGGGCCAGGCGGCGCGCGCTGGGGCTGGGTGCGCCTTGGATCGCCGCCTTGCTCGTCGCGCCTTTCGCGGGCGAGGCGTATGAACGGGTCGAATACAACGGCAAGCTCTATGCCTGCGAACACCGATGTTCGATCACGACGTTCAAGGACGGCTCGGCCCACATCCGCGATGCGCTCGGCGGCTGGGCGGCCCGAATCGAGGTCGACGGCGGGGTGATCGTCGACGAAGAGGGAAAGACCTGATGCCGCCGGGCGACGTCCGCCGCGAGCCGCAGCAGCGATCCCCCGCCCCTCCCGAAGCGGCGCGCAAGCCGAACCGGTTCATGCGCCCGGCGCTCGGGCTGCCGGTGCTGGCGATGATCGCCGGCCTTGCCGGCTGCGGCGATCGCGAGCGCGCAGGCGCGGCGCAACCGACGCAGGCGCCGCTGGCGCAACCGGCTTCGCCGGCGGCGGCGGCGGCCGGCGAGCTCGCCGGGCACGATGCGCCGCTGCCGCCGGGGGCCGCGCCGGTGCGCGGCGATCCGCATCGGCTGGAAGCCGGCTTCGTTTCCGGCGGCGCCTTTTCCGCGCAGGCGGCCGAACGCGCCGCGCAGACGCAGGAGCGTTTCGATCGCCTGCTGACCGCATTGGACGAAGGATTCCGCAACGATCCGGACGCCGCCGAGATCGCCCGTTTGTTCGGCACGCGCTTTACCGGCGCGCTGGCCAAGTCCGGAACCGGGGTGGCGCTGGAGCGGTTGGCCTGCGGCCAGCGGATCTGCGCGGCGAGCCTGACGGGCGAGAAGATCGCCGCCACGCGCTTGCTGGAGGCGTTGATGAGCGGCAACTGCGACGGCGGCGCGAAGATCGGTTCGTCCAGCATCAAGCTCGTCGAGCCGTCGGCGCCCGGTGCGCCCGCAGGCTACCGTGTGGTGTTTTCGACCGACCCGTCGGTGTCGGTGATCGTCGAGCGGCCCTGAGTGGCGGCCGCCGGAGCCGGCTGGCTGCGGCGGGGATCAGCGCGCGGAACACGGCCGCGCCCACCCGGCGCCCGCGTGCGGGCGCCGGCGCAAGGTTACGGCCAGGCCGGCGGATTGGCCGCCCAGGCCTTTTGCACTTCGGCCAGGGTGGCGCGGTCGGCGTCGCGCCAGGTCGGCAGCAGCTCGGCGTAGCGCGAGGCGTCGCGCCAGTGGTCGGGTTCGGTGCGCACCGCGGCGGCGTACCACTGCAGCGCTTCGTCCTTGCGGCCCAGCGACCACAGCAGCACGGCGTAGGTCGGCGGCATCCAGCCGGCGTTGATGTTGCGCGCGCTGTGCAGGGTGGCGAACACCTTCAGCGCGTCTTCCGGCGCGCCGGCGTGGTAGAGGTCCCAGCCGTAGTTCCAGTTGATCGAGCGCCAGAAGCTGCTGCTGCTGTCGATCTCGCGCAGGGCGCGGGCGTAGAGCTGGCGGCCCAGGTCGTTGCGGCCGGCTTCCATCGCCAGATGCGCCAACTGCGCGGCTTCGGTCGGCGCGTGCGCCTTGCGTTCCAGGGTCTTGGCCAGGCGTTGCATCGCCGCCTCGCCGGTTTCGCGCACGGCGACGACGGGCTTGGCGGTCTGGGCGTCGGCGTCGAAGTAGAACTCGTTCGGCTTGGGCAGGCTTTGCGCAGCGGCCGAACCGGACGCCAGGGCCGTGGCGAGCGCCGCGGCCAACAGCAGATTGCGGATGAGCATGTACGTGTATCCCCCCTTTGGGCCGCACATGCTACCGCCCGCAGCACGGATTCATGAACATCGGCACATATTTTTGTTCGCAAAATGCGGCCGAGTGCATAACTGTGCAGGTTGTAAATGCAGTAACGGCACGCCCGACACGTGGCTGACACAGACCGCTGGGCCGGCAGCGGCCGCGCCGGCGACGGGCCGCTCCCAGCCGCTCAGGGCGCGGGTCGCAGGCTGACCCGGTCGAGCGCCCACAGCGGGTCGTGGGCGCCGCTGGCGAACACGAAACACAGATCGTGCGTGCCCGACAGCTTCGGCAGCGGCGCCTCCAGCACGGTCAGGCCGTCGCGGCCGAGCGCCGGCTGCAGCGGCAGGCGCGCGATCGGTGCGCTCTTGCAGTCGTTCAGGCGCACTTCCAGTGCCGCGTCGGGCTGGGCCTTGCGGGTCACGATCTGCTCGGTGTCGTGCCAGAGCTGGAAGTTGTACGGCACCTGCGCGACCGTGGCGCGCAGCGCGGCGACGCCGTCCAGGCGCGCGCCGGGGTAGATCCAGCACGGGTCGATCAGGTTGGCCGTCAGCGCGGCGCGCGCGCCCTCGCGGCCGCCGTCGCGCGCGGCGTCGTCTTCCAGGCGCAGGTTGTAGCCCTCGCGGCAGGCCTTGAGCTGGGCGCTGCCGCGCTCGCTGAGGTCGGCGGCGGTCTGGGCCTGGAACCGGCGCGGCGCCGACACCGGGTGGCCGTCGAAGAAGGTGGTGGCGACCACGTCCAGCGGCAGCGTCGCCTGCAACGGCTGCGCGTACACCGGCGAGGACGCGTCCGGCGCGCCGCCGTCGGTGCGGTAGCGGATCTCGCCGAAGCCGGTCTGGCTGGACAGGGTCACCCGGGCGCCGCCGGCGTCGGGCTCGGCCTTGGTTTCCACCGCGTAGGCGGCGTCGCTGAAGCCGACCTTGAGCGCGCGGTAGCGATCGAACTGCGGCACCAGCCGGCGCTGGAAGTCGTTCCAGTCGCGGCCCTGCGCCGGCGACCACACCACCTCGGCCAGCGCGTCCAGGCGCGGGTGCAGCGCCAGCTGCACCTGATCGAAGCTGCGCTTGTGCTCGGTCCACAGGTTGCCTTGCGCGCCGATCACGCGCTTGGCCTGCTCGGCGTCCATGCCCGGCGGGGTCATCGGGAATTCGTAGAACGCGCGCAAGGTGGCGACCGGGTAGCGGCCGCTGGGTTCGTCGTCGCGCTCGCTCTGCGCGTAGTCCAGGTACAGCTTGCGGTCGGGCGCGAGGATCACGTCGTGGCCGTCGCGCGCGGCCTGCAGCGCGCCGGCGTCGCCGCGCCAGGACATCACCGTGGCGTCGGCCGGCAGCTTGCCGCCTTCGAGGATTTCGTCCCAGCCCACCAGCACCCGGCCGCGCTGCTGCAGGTGCGCGCCGATGCGGCCGACGAACCAGCTCTGCAGCGCCGCCTCGTCCTTCAGGCCGAGCGACTTGATCTTGTTCTGCACCATCGGCGAGGCCTTCCACTGGTCCTTGGCCGCTTCGTCGCCGCCGATGTGGATGTACTTGGACGGGAACAGCCCGACCACTTCGTCGAGGACGCCGGTGAGGAAGACGAAGGTCTCGTCCTGCGGATTGAACAGATAGGTGTGCACGCCCCAGTCCGGCGACACCGGCGGCACCTGCTTGAGCACGTCGCCGACGCCGAGCGCGGGATACGAGGCGATCGCGGCCTGCGCATGGCCGGGCATCTCGATCTCCGGCACCACGTTGATGTGGCGCGCGGCGGCGTAGGCGACCACGTCGCGGATCTGTTCCTGGGTGTAGTAGCCGCAGTACTGGACCGGCTTGCCCTGCGCATCGCGGCCGTTGGCGCCGGCGCGGATGCGGCAGCCGCCGACTTCGGTCAGGCGCGGGAATTTCTTGATCTCGATGCGCCAGCCTTGGTCGTCGGTGAGATGCCAGTGGAAGCTGTTGAGCTTGAGCAGCGCCATCTGGTCGAGCACCGCCTTGACCTCATCGACGCTGCGGAAATGGCGCGCGACATCGAGCATCAGCCCGCGCCAGCGATACGCCGGCGCGTCCTCGATGCGCTGCGCGGCGATCCGGGTCTCGCCCTGGGCGCCGTCGGCGGTGGCCAGCTGCCACAGGCTCACCGCGCCGTAGAACAGGCCGGCCTCGCTGCGCGCGCTGATCTTGGCGCCGTCCTGGCCGATGTCGAGCACGTAGGCTTCCTCGCCGATCGGCAGCTTGGGGTCCAGGCTCAGCGCCACCGCGCCTTTGAGCGCGCCGCTGCCTTCTTGCAGCTTCGGCGCGAAGCCGCGCAGCGCCTGCACGCGCTGGGCGAAGAATTCGCCGACCCGGCGCGCGCCGGGCTGGTCGGCGGCGACCACCACCGCGGTGTCCGGCCCGAACACGAACGCACCCTGGCCGGGCACGAACTTGGCCGGGCGCGGCAGGATCGCGCTGGGATGGGAGACGCGCGGCTGCGCGGCGGGCTTCGCTGCGGCCGGCGCGGGCGCTTGCGCCGACGGCGCCGGCGCGCCGCGTTCGCACGCGGTCAGGGCCAGGGTCAGCGCGCAGGCCAGGCCGGCGTGGACGAAAGCGGTGCGAACGGGCGGGGCGAAAGCGTGGCGCGTCTTCATCGTGGACGGACTCCAGGCAAGGCGTTCGGCCGCACACCATGGCGCAGGCGCGGCGGCCGAGTCTTGTTTGTTTGTGCGTTTGCGTAGCGCGGCGCGGCGGACTTTTCCCGCGCCCAAAAAACAAGCCCGGCATGCGCATGCCGGGCTTGTCGGGTCTAGCGGTCGATCGCCTTACCGAAGGATCAGAACTTGAAGCGGAACGAGGCCATGAAGCGGCGCCCGGTGTGGAAGCGCTGGGCGACCAGCTCTTCGCGGCCCAGGTACTGCTTGTACTCGGAGTCGAGCAGGTTCATGCCTTCCAGGGCCACCGTCAGGCGGTCGTCGAAGGTCCAGCTCACGCTCGCGCCGAGCTCGGCGTAGTCGTCCACGCTCGCCGGCGGCGCGCCGGCCACGTAGCCGCCGGCCAGGTAGTCGCTGCGCCAGTTGTAGCTGACGCGGGCCGACAGCGGGCCGCGCTCGTAGTACGGGCTGATCGCCACCGCATCGCGCGACTGGTACGGCAGGTCGGTGCCGTTGGCGCCTTCGCCGTCGGCGTAGGTGTAGTTCGCGGTCAGGCCGAAGCCGGTGTCGCCGAACGGCTGCTGGTAGCTGACGGTGAAGCCCTTGACCTTGCCCTTGCCGGCGTTGACCGGGCGCAAGATGCTGTAGTTGCAGAAACCGTCGGTGGTGCAGCCGTTGGTGCCGACGATGCGCGACTGGTAGAACGCCGGCGCGGTGGTCGCGTTGGAGTTGAACTGACGCTCGACCGCCGCTTCGCTGGTGATGTAGTTGTCGATGTCCTTGTAGAACACCGACGCCGCCAGCACCGACTGCTCGGCGAAGTACCACTCGGCCGACAGGCTGTAGTTGGTCGACTCGTAGGCGTCGAGGTTGGAGCTGCCGCCGCTGCCGGTGAAGGTGCTGTCGTTGAGGAAGGTGTTGCCGACCAGCTGGTTGTACGGCGCCCAGGCCACGACCTTGGCCGCGCCGAAGCGCAGCAGCACGTCGTTGCCGGTGTCGTAGACCACGTTCAACGACGGCAGCACGAAGTCTTCCTTCTTCGAGCTGCGCACCAGCTTGGAGGCCAGGTCGGTCAGGGTCGGGGTGCCGCCGTAAGCGTAGCCCTGGCCATCGGTCTTGGACTCCACGTAGCGCACGCCGACGTTGCCGCGGAAACCGCCCGCGGAGAAATCGGCCTGGACGTAGGCGGCGGTGTTGGTCTGCTCGATGCTGAAGGTGTTGTTGAGGAAGCTGGCCGGATCCGGCGTCAGCCCGCCGCGATAGCGGTTGACGTAGTCGATCACGTTCTGGCGGCCGACCTGCACATGGCGGCCGGAGCCGGCGTTGAGGTCGCGCAGGCTGACCGGGTTGATCGTGCCGACGGTGTTGAGGTCGGCGACCGGCAGGCCGACGTAGACGTTCTGGCGGTAGTCTTCCTCGTGCTTGCCGCGACGCGCGCCGAAGCTGAGGTTGTTGAACACGCTGTCGAAGCGGACGTTGAAGTCCAGCTGGCCGTAGGTGTCCTTGGTCTCGGTGTCGATGACGCCGTAGTTGCCCATGAAGCCGTCGCCGGCCCAGTTGGCCGGGTTGCTGGCCGCCGCCGGGTTGTCGAAGGTCAGGCCGCGCTTGAGGTCGAAGCTGTAGCCGCCGGTGTAGACCGGTTCGATGAACCACTGCTCCAGCGAGTTCTCCGACTTGCTGTGGCCGATCTGGCCGGACACGCCCCAGGCGTCGGTCTGGTACTTGCCGGTCAGGTCGATGCCCTTGGTTTCGGGCTCGGACACGCGCACGTTGTTGTCGTAGAACACCGGGTTGGCGTTGCTGTGGCCGCTGGTGGCGACGCCGCCGCTGGTGCCCAGACGATCCACCGCGCCCGGACGCTGGGTCAGGAAGTTGTAGAACGACTGGTTGTAGTTGTCGAAGCTCTCGCGGATGAACAAGCCGCTCAGGTTGAACTCCAGCTCGTTGCTCGGCTTGAACTGCAGGTTGAGGTTGGCGCTGTTGCGCTCGCGGGTCTGCTGGAACCAGGCGGCGTTGACGAAGTTGGGCACGTCGATGTTCGCCGCCGCGCCGGTCTGGTTCGGGAAGGCGCTGGCCTTCTGATAGCCGAACACTTCCACGCCCTGGCGGTCCACGGTTTCTTCGTAGTGCTGCGCGGCGAAGTTGAAGCCGAAGTTTTCCTCGGCGTTCTTCCAGCTGTACATGAACGAGCCGCTGGGACGGGTGTCGCCGCCCTGGTCGTTGTAGTTGAAGCTCAGCGAGCCGGCGATGGAGTTGGCCTCCATGTCCAGCGGCTTGCGCGTGTGCATCAGCACCGTGCCGCCGAGGCTGCCTTCGGTCAGGCGCGCTTCGGAGGACTTGATGACTTCCAGCCGGCCGAGGATTTCCGGCGCCAGCAGGGTGTAGTCGAAGCCGCGGTTGGGCTGCTCGCCGTACAGCCAGATCGACTGCGCCACCGGGTGGCCGTCGAGGAAGCTGAGGTTGAGGCTGGGGTCGGTGCCGTCGATGCTGACGCGCTCGCCCTGGCCGAAGCGGCGGTCGAGCACGACGCCGGGAATCTGCGACATGGCTTCGGCGACGTTGGTGTTGGCGAACTTGCCGATGTCTTCGGCGGTGATCGCCTCCGACACGGTTACGTTGGCCCGCTTGGTGTCGAGCGACTTCTCCAGGCTGGCGCGGATGCCGGTGACCACGACGGCGTCGAGGTCCTTGGCCTGCGCGGCCGCGGCCGGTGCGTCCTGCGCCATCGCGACGCCCGAGGCCAAGCTCAGGGCCGCGACGATGCTGGCGGACAATAGGGTCTTGCGCGCTTTCATTACTGTTCCTCCCTCGGGCGGTGATGGCTCGGCGATCGTCCGGTAGCCGGTTCGTCGTCGAGTCCGGTTGTCTTTGTGCGTGCGGTAGTGCGTGCGGTGCGCGTGCTGCGGTATTGCCGCCTTCGTTGCGAGGCCGCGTGCCTGCTTCGGCCTTGCGCCTGGAGCGTGTGCTGCCAGCGTCGTGCGGCGCCTGCGCGCCGCGCGACGTCGATTCGGGTCAAGCGGTGGAGCGGGTCGCGGCTTCGTCGCGAAGGTGTTCCAGGTACCAGCTGGCGGCGCCGATCACGCCCAGGCGCTCGTTTTCGATCAATCGCACCGGCACGCCTTCCAGCACCGGCCGCATCACGCCCTTGTCGAGCATGCGCGGGTGGAACGCGCTGTCGGGCACGAAGTCCTTGAGCTGGGGCAGGATGCCGCCGGCGATGAACACCGAGCGGGCGCCGCTGACCACGACCAGGTCGCCGATCACGCTGCCGAGCAGGGCGCAGAAGGTCAGCACCGCTTCGCGGGCGAGGGTGTCGCCGCGGCGCGCGGCCTCGGTGATCTGCGCCGGCGCGCGCAGCGCGGGCTCGGCGCCGTCCAGCGCGCACAGCGCGTTGTACAGATTCACCAGGCCCGGGCCGGAGACGAAATGTTCGGTCGGCACATGGGTCTGGCCGCGTTGCCGGGCCCAGCGCAGCATGTCCGCTTCGCGCGCGTTGCCCGGCGCGAACGCGGTGTGGCCGGCTTCGGTCGGCAGCACCACGGTGCTGCGGCCGTGCGGGATGCGCACCGCCGCGCCCAGCCCGGTGCCCGGACCGATCACCAGCACCGGGCCCGGCGCGGCGTCGCGCACGCCCGGGGTCAGTAGGGTCGAGTCGTCCGGCGCCATGCACTGTGCGGCGTTGGCGTTGGCCTGGAAATCGTTGATGAACAGCACTTCGCGCAGGCCCAGCTCGCGGCGCAGTTCCGACAGCGAGATCGGCCAGGGCAGGTTGGAATTGACTACGCGGTCGTCGAGCACGACGCCGGCGCAGGCGATCACCACGCGCTCCACGCCGCCGCCGTGGCCGGCGGTGAACTCGTCGAGGAACGCGCTCAGGATCGGCGCCAGGCTCGGGTAGTCGGCGCACACGTACTTGCGGTGGGCGAGCACGGCGACGCTGTCGCCGCCCTGGCCCGGGCGCACCAGCCCGACCCGGGTGTGGGTGCCGCCGACGTCGGCGGCGATGAAGGTACCGGTGTCGGCCGGCGCGGCCGGATTCAGCCGCGGCGCCGCGCTCATGCGCGCCCCCGCGTCGGGCCGGCGGAGCGAGCGTTCATGCGGCGCGAGCGCCCGCATTGCGGCCGCCGCTGCTGCGATTGTCCGGTTTCCCACAGCCCGTCCCACTGCATGCGCCCTCCACGGCTGCCTTTGAGCGTTCCCCTTGGCGGCGCCGAGACTGCACCCGCTTTGACAACGTTGTCAACAAGACTCCGCAAAACCGTCATCGACGGACCCAAACCGTGTCCTCTGACGCGCTTTTATTGATGCGGCGCAACATCGCGACGCGCGCCGGAGATCACGTTCTGGCGCGGGTTTCAGCCATTTCGGGCGGTCCCGGTTGGCAGGACGCAGGCAGTTGTGACAACGTTGGGCCAACGCTTGTCGTGCCGGTCAACCGGAGCAAGGCGCACGCGGCGGGCGTCTCCCGCCTGCCCTGGGAGGGGATGTCTCATGTCGGTTGCAAACGCCAGCGCGCCGCCGCGCTATCTCATGTCGATCGCGATCATCGGCGCGCTGTTCTTCGTCTTCGGCTTCGTCACCTGGCTCAACGGCCCGCTGATTGCCTTCGCCCAGCTCGCCTTCGAGCTCGACGAAGTCGGCGCCTTCCTGGTGCCGATGGCGTTCTATCTGTCGTATTTCTTCCTGGCCCTGCCGGCCTCCTCGATCCTGCGCTTCACCGGGATGAAGCGCGGCATGGCCCTGGGCCTGCTGGTGATGGCGATCGGCGCGGCGGTGTTCGGCGAGTTCACCACCCAGCGCTGGTACCCCGGCGCGCTCGGCGGCCTGTTCGTGATCGGCGCCGGCCTGGCGGTGCTGCAGACCGCGGTCAATCCCTACATCAGCATCCTCGGCCCGATCGACGGCGCGGCCCAGCGCATCGCGGTGATGGGCATCTGCAACAAGATCGCCGGCATCCTCGCGCCGATCGTGCTCGGCACCCTGGTGCTGCACGGCATGGGCGACCTGGCCGAGCAGGTCAAGGGCGCCGACCCGGCGGCCAAGCAGCAACTGCTCAACGAATTCGCCGCCAACATCCACGGCCCGTACCTGCTGATGGCCGGCCTGCTCGCGCTGCTGGCCGTCGGCGTGCTGTTCTCGCCGCTGCCGGAACTGCGCGGCGCCGAGGTCAACAAGGGCGGCGCCGAGCAAGGCGGCGGCCGCCGCAACCTGTTCGGCTATCCGCACCTGTGGCTCGGCGCGCTGTGCATCTTCGTCTACGTCGGCGTGGAGGTGATGGCGGGCGACGCCATCGGCACCTACGGCCACAGCTTCGGCCTGCCGCTGGACAAGACCAAGTTCTTCACCTCCTTCACCCTGGGCGGCATGCTGCTGGGCTACATCGTCGGCCTGATCGTGATCCCGCGCTTCATCTCGCAGGAGCGCTACCTGTCGTGGTCGGCGGTGCTGGGCGTGCTGCTCAGCATCGGCGCGTTCGCCACCCACGGCCTGGTCTCGGTGTTGTTCGTCGCCGCGCTGGGCTTCGCCAACGCGATGATGTGGCCGGCGATCTTCCCGCTCGGCATCCGCGGCCTGGGCCGCCACACCGAAACCGGCTCGGCGATCATGGTCATGGGCATCGCCGGCGGCGCGGTGGTGCCGCAGCTGTACGCGGTGCTCAAGCAGCACTTCGACTTCCAGGCGGTGTTCCTGGCGCTGATGGTGCCGTGCTACCTGTACATCCTGTTCTTCGCCAAGGTCGGGCATAAGGTCGGCCTGCGCGAGCGCAGCGGCGCCGGCGCGGCGCCGGCGGTCGAGGCCAACTGAAGACCGCCCGGCAGGCCCTGCCGCCCAGGCAGGGCCTGTTGTGGCAGGGCTTGTTGTGGGAGGGCCTTCAGGCCCGAGGCTCTTGTTCCAGATGCAGCGACCTGAGCCGAAAGCATCGGGCCTGAAGGCCCTCCTACAGTGAAGGCTCTGCCACGGTTCATCCTCCCGCACGGCGCCGGCGTTTCAAACGCCGCCCGCCGATCCGGTCGATATTTCACCGCCGCCGCGACCGTCGCCGCCCGTGGCCTCGCCGGATGCGGCGTTCCGCCAAAAGCCGCTGGCCGCTGCGGCGGCGCTTCGGTATCGTGCACGCAATGAATGCGCCGCCTCCCCACGCCGGCGCGGTCGCGCCCACCGGCGCGTCGGCCGCGCGCGCGCTGCGTTACCTGATCCGTACGCCCTTGCTGCTGTGGCACGTGTTCGTCCACCTGCCGCTGGTCCTGCTGCTGATCACCCTGCCCACCGCCCGCATCCCTTGGGGCGAGGAAACCCTGGAACACCGCACGATCCGCGCCTGGTCGGCCGGATTGATGCGGATCTTCGGCTTCCGCCTGCGCCGGATCGGTACGCCGCTGGCGGGTGCGACCTTGTTCGTCGCCAACCACGTCAGCTGGGTCGACATCGAGATCCTGCACAGCCAACGCATGATGGGCTTCGTCGCCAAGCGCGAAATCGCCGGCTGGCCGGTGGTCGGCTGGCTGGCCGCGCGCGGCCACACCATCTTCCATTCGCGCGGCAGCACCGAATCGCTCGGCGGCGTGCTGCACGAAATGCTCTCGCGCCTGCGCGCGGGCCGCTCGGTCGGCGTGTTCCCCGAAGGCGGCACCCGCGGTGGCCGCGAGATCGGCCCGTTCCACGCGCGCATCTTCATGGCCGCGGTCGAGGCCGGCGTGCCGGTGCAGCCGGTGGCGCTGCGCTACGGCGAGCGCGGCGACGCCCAGGCGGTGGTCGCGTTCCAGGGCCGCGAAAGCTTCTTCGCCAACTTCCTGCGCCTGCTCGGCGAGCCCGGGCGACTGGCCGAAGTGCACTTCCTGACGCCGATCGGCCCCGGCGAAGCCGACGGCCGCCGCCGCATCGCCGAACTGGCGCGGCAGCGCATCGTCGAGGCGATGGCGGGCTGAGGCGCCGATGCTGACCGCATCCGACTACGCACCGCCGCGCTGGCTGCGCAACGCCCACATCCAGTCGGTGCTCGGCTCCAGCCCGCTGCGCCGGCGCAACGCCGAGCGGCGCCTGGCCGCGGCCGGCGCGCGCACCGAACGGCATCTGCTGGAAACCGCCGACGGCGTGCGCCTGCTCGGCCTGCACAGCGCGGTGCCCGGCACGACCCCGCGCGGGCTGGTGCTGCTGCTGCACGGCTGGGAAGGCAGCGCCGAATCCAACTACATGCGCCTGACCGCGGCGCGCCTGCTCGGCCGCGGCTTCGAAGTGTTCCGGCTCAACTTCCGCGACCACGGCGACACCCACCACCTCAACGAAGGCCTGTTCCACTCCAACCGCCTGGAGGAAGTGGTGCAGGCCGCGCAGCAAGTGGCCGCGCGCTTCCCGCTGCGGCCGCTGTCGGTGGCCGGCTATTCGCTCGGCGGCAATTTCGCCCTGCGCCTGGCGCTGCGCGCATCCGAAATCGGCCTGCCGCTGGCGCACGCGGCGGCGGTGTGCCCGGTGCTGGATCCGGCGCGGACCATGGAACAGATGGAAGTCGGGTTGCCGATGTACCTGTGGTACTTCGAGCGCAAGTGGCGCGGCTCGCTGGCGCGCAAGCGCGAGCTGTTCCCGGGCGTGCACGATTTCGACGACCGCACCCTGGGCCTGCGCATGCGCCCGCTGACCCAGTGGATGGTCGAGCGCCACACCGACTTCGGCACCCTGGACCGCTATTTCGAAGGCTATTCGATCGCCGGCGAGCGGCTGTCGCGGCTGCAGGTGCCGGCCAGCATCCTGATGGCCGCCGACGACCCGGTGATCCCGCTGGCGGGCTTCCGCGAGCTGCGCCTGCCGCCGCATTCGCGCCTGGAAGTGGCGCCCTGGGGCGGCCACTGCGGGTTTCTGGAGAACGCCCAGCTCGACGGCTTCGCCGAACGCTGGATCGCCGACCGGCTGGCCGCGCTGGCCGCCGGCTGAGCGCGCCGCCGCGGCGGCCCGCACGCCGCCCGCGCCGCGCCGGCACAGGGCGAAACAGCGCAAAACCGCGCGCGCCCCTACAATCCCCCCTCTTATCCAGCGCGAAGCACGTCACATGTACGAACCCACCCTCGACGCCCTGCGCCGCGGCGACACGGCCCAGGCGCTTGCCAGCGCCGAGCAGCTCGTCGGCGAGCAGCCCAACGACGCCAGCGCCCACCGCCTGCACGCCGCCGCGCTGCGCCTGGACGGCCAGCGCGACGCCGCCGTGGCCGCGCTCGACCGCGCCATCGGCCTGGCCCCCGAGGACGCGCAGCTGCACCTGGAGCGCGCCGGCGCGTTGCTCGACGGGCGCCAGCTCGACGCCGCGCAGGCCTCGCTGGCCCAGGCCATCGGCCTGGATCCCAACACCTTCCCCGCCTACATCATCAAGGCCCAGCTGGCGCTGCTGCACGGCGACCTCGACGAAGCCGAGCGGCTGGCCCGCACCGCCGCGCGCATCGCCCCCGACCACCCGCGCGTGGCCGCGGTGGTGGGCATGCTGGCGCTGCGTCGCGGCGATCCCGACCGCGCCCTGGCGGTGCTGAGCCAGGCCGGCTCGGTCGCCCCGGACGACCCGCAGGTGCTGCACGCGCTGGGCTTCGCCTACCTGGCCAAGGACCACCTGGCCTTCGCCGAGCAGTGCTTCCAGCGCCTGTCCGAACTCAATCCCGAACAACCCACGCTGCAGATGCTGCTGGCCGAACTGCTGCGCCGCCAGTCGCGCTTCATCGACGCTGCCGACCGCCTGGCGCCGCTGGCCGAGCGCGACGGCGCCGACTTCGGCGTGCGCCGCTGGGCCGGCGAGCTGGAACTCGACGCCGGCCGCAACGAGCGCGCACTGCGCTTCCTGCGCAGCGCCTTCGCCGAACAGCCGGCCGACCTGCGCACGCTCGACGCGAGCATGGAAGCCTGGCGCCGCAACGACGCCTTCGACGAAGCCGTGCAGTCGCTGGAAACCGCGCTGGCCGCGCACCCGCAGCTGCCGCAGCTGTGGCGCGCGCGAGTGGCGCTGGAGCCGTTCGCGTCCGAATCGGCGCTGGCGGTGATCGAACGCTGGCGCGAGGCGATGCCGGAAAATCTCGGCGCGCTGGAAGCGCGCGCCGCCGTGCACGACCACCTGGGCGAAACCGACCAGGCCGTGGCGTTGGCCGAGCGCATCGCCGAGCTCAGCCCCGGCGACGCCCAAGCCGAGATGCGCATCGTCCAGAGCCTGATCGAACGCGATCCCGACGCCGCCGCCGAGCGCCTGGAGCGCCTGATCGAGATGGCGCCCGATCCCGGCGTGAAGCGCGAGCTGCGGCAGATGCTCGGCCGCACCCTCGACGTCGCCGGCCAGCCCGAGGCCGCGGCCGCGACCTGGGCCGAGCTGCACGCCGAGGTGATCGAGCAGCGCCTGCCGCTGAACCCGATCAGCCCGCGCACCGGCGAGGACTGGCCGCCGCTGGCGCAGGCGCCGGAAGGCAGCCGCGGCATCCTGCTGCTGTGGGGCGCGCCGGGTTCGCAGATCGAACGCATCGGCCAGGTGCTGGGCCTGGCCGGCGCGCCGCTGCTGTTCGACCGCTTCGGCCCGCAGCCGCCGACCGACCCGATGCAGCGTTACGGCACGGTCGACGAGCTGCTCAACGGCAGCCTCGACCCCGCGTTCCTGGTCAAGCTCTACCGCGCCGCGCTGACCGCGCGCGGCGTCGCCGACGCGCCGGTGTACGACTGGCTGCTGTGGTGGGACAACGCGCTGCTGCGCGCGCTGCGTCCGTACCTGCCGGAAGCCTTCCTGCTGCTGTCGATCCGCGACCCGCGCGACATGCTGCTGGACTGGCTCGCCTTCGGCAGCCCGACCCCGTACCGCCTGAGCTCGCCGGAAGAAGGCGCGCGCTGGCTGGCGCGCAGCCTGGAGCAGGTCGCCGACCTGCACGAAGGCAACCTGTTCCCGCACCGCCTGGTGAAGCTAGACGAAGTCGGCGAACACCCGGCCGCGATCGCCCAGGTGCTGGCCGACACGCTGCGCATCAACATCCAGCTGCCCAAGGAGATCGACGTCAGCGACCGCCTGCCCAACGGCCGCTGGCGCGATTACGCCGGCACTCTGGGCGAGGCCTTCGCCGTGCTCGGCCCGGTCGCGCGCCGGCTCGGCTATCCCGAGCGCTGAGCCGCGCGCGCCGCGCTGCCGCCGCCGATGCGGCGGCGGTCGCGGTCGCCGTCATGCGCCGATGCGATCATGGGCGCTTGCGCCGCCGCGCCCGCGCGCGGCGGCGCCCGAGACCCGACTCGTCAGCCCGACTCGCACCAGGAGTTCGCCATGCAGATCCGCAGCAACAGCTTCCAGCACCGCCAACGCCTGGCGGCCGAGTTCGCCGCCGGCCAGGCCGTCGACGGCGGCTACGGCTTCGCCGCCAACCGCAATCCGCACCTGGCCTGGGACGAGGTTCCCGAAGGCACGCGTTCGTTCGTGCTGATCTGCATCGACCCGGACATTCCGACCGTAGCCGAGATGGTCGGCCGCGACGACGTGCAGATTCCCGAGCACCAGGTGCGCGGCGACTTCATCCACTGGGTCATGGCCGACATCCCCGCCGACGTGCGCGAGATCGCCGCCGGCAGCTGCAGCGACGGCGTCGTCGCCCACGGCAAGCGCGACCCGGCCGGCCCGCACGGCGCGCGCCAGGGCCTGAACGACTACACCGGCTGGTTCGCCGGCGACCCGGACATGGCCGGCGATTGGTACGGCTACGACGGCCCGTTCCCGCCGCCGAACGACCTGCGCCTGCACCGTTATTTCTTCCGCGTGTTCGCGCTGGATGTCGAACGCCTGCCGCTGGACGCGCGCTTCACCGCCGCCGACGCGCTCAACGCCATGCACGGGCATGTGCTGGCGCAGGCCTCGATCTACGGCACCTATTCGCTCAACCCGGCGGTGAAGGGGTGAGCAGCGCGGCCGGCGCGCGTCTCGCGCCGGCCGCGACGCATCCACCGAACAGCGCCATGAACGATCCGAACGAATCCCCCGCGTTTTCCCCGTCGCAGCACCGCGCCGAGCGCATCGCCGCGCTGGTGCCGGCCAGCCGCGCCCAGCGTCTGGTCAACCTGCTGATCGACAGCGCGATCTGCGCCGCCGCCGCGCTCGGCGGCCTCAGCGTGTGGTCCACGTTCGACCCCGACGTGCTCAAGCTGCTGCAGCCCGCCGCGCCCGACGCGGCGTGGAACCCGACCATGTCGCTGATCATGCTGTGCGTGCAGTTCGCCTACTACGTGCCGATGGAAGGCATCTTCGGCGTCACCCTGGGCAAGCTGGTCACCAGCACCCGCGTGGTCGACGAACAAGGCCGCCCGCCGAGCTGGGGCCAGGTGCTGGGACGCACCTTGGTGCGTCAGGTGCCGTTCGAACCGATCACCATCCTGTTCGGCGACCCCGCGCGCGCGACCGCGTGGCACGACCGTTTTCCCAAGACCCTGGTGGTGCGCGCGCAGGCGATGGCCGCGTCGCGCTGAGGCTGCGCAAAGAGCCTCGCATCCCGCTGCTGTGTTGGTGCGGGGTTGGGCGGTGCCTTGGGCCCCTCTGCCGCGTCTTAGAGGGTCATCTTCGGGCCAGCCTGGGGCGGCCCATCCGGGCCCTGCGTTGGTGGTGGGGCTTGCTGCTGGGCTTGTTGCCGGTTGAGTTGCTCCACCCGGTCCAGGTTCTTCTCCGCGGGCGCTTGCGCGGCGTTGCCGGCGTCGATTGCCAGGTGGTGGTGCGGGCCGGCCGGCCCGTGCGGGGAGGCATAGCCGATCAGGTTCGTGCCCCCGTCCGCCGCCCTGCCGATCACGACCCCGGTGAGGTTCGTCCCCACGGTCGGATCGGCCTTCACGGCCGCCAAGCCGGCTGCGGCGAGGTTGCGGGCCTCGGCCTGGCTCCAGCGGCCGTCGGCCTGGGCTGCACGGTGGAACATCTCGAAAGCGGCGTGGTCGGGGTGGCCAGGGCTGTCCGCGCGCAAGGCGCGGGGCTCAGGCGCTACGTCGGGGGCGGCGTTCGAGGGCTCGGTCTTCGTGTTGTGCAGGGTCGTCCAGTTCATCCCGCCCTGGCTAGTGTCAATGAAGCTGAAGACCTTTCCGGGTCCGCCCAGGTCCAGGCCGCTGCGCTCGATCAGGGTGGGGTCGAGCTTTAAACGCTCTAGGTCGAGCGCCACCTCCGGCGGGTTGTGCCAGCCTTTGAGCACGCTCGATGCGGCGGTGATCGCACGGGTACCGTAGTAATTCTGGTAGTCCGAAGCGCCCGCCTGTCCCAGATTAGCTTCTTTGGGAGGCAGGTCGAAGTGGCACAAGGCCACAGCTTCGCGGTTGGGGTTTGGGTTGTGCTTGTCCGCTACGAGCGGGACGCTACCCGCGTAGATGAGCCCGTCGTCGCTCATGCGAATGTCGCGAGCGAAGGCTGGGGCGCCGCCTTTGCCGGGGCTGATGCAGTGGGTGGTGGCGTCTGCGCGCGCAAGAAAATCCTTGCGGTCGAACGTGCCGCCGTTTTGTTCGCGCACCCGGCTGGCGAGCGCGTTCATGCCGCCGATCTCGGCCAACGCCTCGCCTTCGCGCGCGGCCAGCAAGTATCGCTCGAACGGATCGGTCAGATCGGCACGGCCACCAGGCCCTGCTTTGACGATAGCCTCGTTGGTCTCCACATCAAGCCTTTCGAGCGCATCGTAAAGATGGCCGCTGAAATAGGCGTGGCTAGCTTCGTGCCCCAGCGTCGCAGTGATGTTGTCGACACGCGCGCCAGCGTTCTTTTCCGTGAACTGCTCTGCGCTGATGAAGATGGTTTTTTCAATGAAGTCGTAGTGCCCGCTTTGGTGAGGCGTGGTCGTGACCGCGATGTGGCCCACACGGTCCTGCCGAGCTGCATCCACCAAGGTCGACGACAGGTAGGTAGAGCTTTCGATCGCGACTTGCACGTCGGCTCTGGCGGCGGGCGGCAGTCCATTCAACAGCGGAACGAGTTCGGGGGGAAGGTCGCGCATCGTCGTTTTCCTTAACCAAGTGCTTCCAAGCCGTCACTACGGCGAAGGCGCAGGTCCCGTGGTGATGGTGACATTGCGCAGGCACCGCGTGGCTTCCGCTGGGGCATGCTGCGGCCGGTAGTCGCCCACGCTGACGGTGAACTCTGCCTTTGAGGTGGTTTTTACGAGTTGAATAGAGTGGAGGGGGACGTTGGACCTTTCGCCAATCACCGTGTAGCCGGTGGCTTGGAGCTCGGCGAGCAACGCAGCGGCGTCCAGGAAACACAAGCTGCGTCTCCACAGGCTTACGTCGACATCGCCACCCGGGTAAAAATAGAACTGCAAAGGCGCCCAAGGCGCTTCGTTGGGCTCGCTTTGCCACGCCCACACATTGAACACCCAGCCGTTGCTCAGCCTGCCGACGGCTTCCAGGCTCCGCGGTTGCGCCGACCTCGGCTGTAGCTTCAGATCGAACGCCTTCGCCACCGAACGCGGCTGGACATCGTCGAAGTTGTCCAACTCCACCAGTAAGCGCACCAGCCGGCGCTGGAGCTCCTGAACGTCGTAGCCGACCGGTTGTTGGCCCTTAGCTGCAGCGTCAACGGCCGCGATGGCGGGAGCGGGGCCTGTCGGCGCTGGCTCGCCCGGGGGCTGCGCGCACGCCGTCAGCGCACCCAAGGCCAGCGTCAGCAGTGGCCATTGGGTCATCCGAAGGCGAGCGGGACCTCTCAGGGGCTTGGCGGTGGCGTTGCGTGTCATGTGGGTTCCTTGCTCCGCTGCGTCCATTGCCTGGACGCCCAGCGATGCCAACGGTGCGCAGCCCTCATTGGCCCATCAAGGCTGCTGGTGTCAACGCGATCGAGCGGACAACGAGACGTCGAGCGCAGATCGGAAGGCCCGCTGAAGATGTATGTGTCCGTCAGGCACACAAGGTGTGCCGGGTATCTCGCGAACCAACACGAGCGGTCAAGACCCGATCCGGGCCGCTTGATGACCACCCTGTCCGACCTAGCCGAACAGCCGCGGGAACTGGCCCAGGGCGCGGTAGCGCGCCGCCCGGACGTTCACCCATCACAGCAGTACCAAGGAAGCTCGGCAGGGCCCGCCGGCCCAGGCGTCGGGGGCGAAAACTCAAGCGGGAGGAGGCGAAGCAAAAAAAGCCCGGCCGCGCGAGCGGCCGGGCTTTTCGTTCGGGTCCGGAATCGCGCCTGTGCGCGAGCCGCGCTTACTTCGACTTAGGCGCCGGCACCGATTCGCTCTCGACCACCATGTCGAGCACGTAGGCCACCGACGACGCGTCGGCCGGCGGGTTCTTGATGTCGAACTTCTTCACCCGCACCACGTTGCGGATGCCGGCTTCGTGGGTGTAGCCCTCGATGCTCTGGTAGAGGAAATGCCACTCGTCGCTGGGCTTGAGCGCGACGCCGTTGTCGGCGTACTTGCGCTCGCGCACCCACAGGCACTGGTAGTTCGGGATCAGCGGATGCGAGCACTTGCGCAGCTGCGAATCCACTTCCAGGAACACGGTGGCGCCGGGGCCGCCGTAGCGGGTTTCCGCGGTCGGCTCGCCGCTGAGCGTGAGCTTGGCGCCGCCGGCGGTGGTCAGCAGCAGGCGCGGCTGCGGCGCTTCGCCTTCGATGACGAAGCGCGTGCTGCCCTTGAGCTGTTCGCCGATGGCGCTGTCCATCTGCATCAGGCGCTGGTCCTGGCAGGCCATCAGGGTGCTGCGGAAGCCGCCGATCTCGATGCGGTCGCCGGCGAGCTTGAAGCCGGCGCCGACGTGGTTGCAGCCGCCGGACACGCCGAGGTTGTCGCCGTTGAAGCTCAGCTTGAGGCCGTACTTGCCTTCGCGCTGCAGCAGCGCGATCGGCTTGCCGGCGGCGTCGACCGCGCTGTCGAGGTTCCAGGTGTAGCCGCGCAGATCGATGCTGGAGGCCGGCGCCGGATCGCTCTTGACCGCGGCCGGCGCAGCGCCGTCGGCGGGCTGGGCGGCGTCGGGCTTGTCGCCGGCCGGCTTGGCGGCATCGGTGCCGGGCGAAGTGGAAGGCGCGGCGCAGGCGGCGAGCAGGACGCTGGACAGCGCGGCGGCGAGAACGAGGTGGCGTTGGATTTTCATGGGGCGCAATGATCCGGGGTGAGTCGCGAAAAACAGATGAACGCGGCGCCGCGCCGCGTGGGGTTTTGCGCGTTCAGCCGCGGGTCGGGCTTACCGCTGCGCCGGCTGCGGCGCGGTGGCGCTGATCGTGTTTCCCTGCGCTTCCACGCGCGGCAGCTGATCGAAGTCGGTCGCCGTCGCGATCACGTAGATGCCGAGCGAACACGACTTCCCAGTCAGGCTCGGATAGTGCCGGGTCGACAACAGCTGCCGCCGCTGTCCCTCGGGACGGCGGCCGTCGAAGGCATGCCGCGGCAGCAGGAACCAGTCCGACGCCGGTTGCGGCATGTACTTCACCCAGCGCAGCTTGCGTACCGACAGGCAATCGGGCCGCGGCAGGTTCGGCGAGCAGCCGGTCGTGCACGCGCGCAGCCCGGCTTCGGCTTCCAGGCTCACGTCCTCGCCCTTGGCGCCGTACGCGGCATCGCGGGTCTGCAGGACGAAGCGGGTGCCGTCGGCGCCGGTCAGGTACAGGCGCTGGCCGGCGCCGCTGCCTTCCAGCCAGTAGTCGAACGGCGGCCGCAGGTGCGCCGACAGCAGGTCGTCCATCGCGAGCGGGCGCTCCTGCGAGGTGCCGGCGAGCGTCATCGCGAAACCGGCGTCGCCGTGGGCGGAGACGATGCGCGCGCCGTCGATGCGGTAGTCCATCGACAAAGTGTTGGCGCCGCCGCTGAAGCGCATGCTGCGGTCGCTGAAGTCCAGCCGGACTTGGCCGATCGCATCGGCCTGCAGCAAGGCTAGGGCGTTGCCGTCGGCGCGGGTGGCCAGTTGCACCTGCCACGGGTACTCGGTCAGGTCGGCGACGCCGGCCTGGCGCCGCGGCAGCGAGGTGACGGTCGGGTCGGAGGCCGCATCGGCACCGTAGCCGTCCGGTCGGGCGGCGTAGGCCAGCGCCAGGCCGGCGCATACGGCGACTGCGGCGACGATCGCGGTGATGCGCGGGAACTTCATGCTCGGACCCATGGCGATCTGCGTATCGGGGCGCACAGCGTGAAACAGACGCGCGTGCGGCGTCGGCAGCGATGTGCGAGGCCGATCACGCTATCGAAATTCGCAGCCCGCGTGCGGCGCTTGCGCGCACGCGGGCCGCCGCAATCCGGCGCTCAGCCTTCTTTGGGCTTGGCGAACTTCTGCGCCAGCGCGCGCTGCGCCTGGGCGAGGTCGAGCCCGGTGGAGGCGCCTTCGGATTCGCCCGGCGCCGCGCCGGCATCGGCGATCAGCGCGTCGAGATGTTCGAGCAACTGCGCCGGCGCGACCACCGCGCATTGCATCGCCGTGTCCGGGAACACGCCGACGCCGACGCCGGCCTCGCCCATCGCCGCGGCGGCGCGTTCGCGCCACACCGCCAGTTCGCGCGGCGCCGGCGCGTAGCCGGCCAGCGTCGGCGCCTGCGTCAGCGCGGCGCGCGCGGTCGCGGCCGAGGGCCATGCCGGCAGCAGTTCCTGTTCTTCGCCGTCGAACAAGGTCAGCAGGTACTCGCCCGACTCGGCCACCCAGAAGCGGCCGCTGTCGGCGACCGCGGCGAGGAAGGCCGCGTAGCGCTCGGCGGCGGACAGCCCCTGGTCGTCGAGCAGTTCCTGCTCGAGTTGGGCGGGATCGGTGTGCGGATCGGACATGGCGGTTTCCTCAGCTGCCGGCCGGCATCAGCAGCAACAGCGCGATGCCGAGCACGACGCGGTAGATCGCGAACGCGGTGAAGCGGTGGCTCTGGATGTAGCGCAGCAGCCATTTCACCGCGATGAAGGCGGTCACCGCCGAGGCGATGAAGGCCACGCCCAGCGCGCTCCAGTCCTCCTGCGCCGCGGCCGGGGTGCCGATCACGCCGAGCAGCTCGTAGCCGCTGGCGGCGAACATGGTCGGGATGCCGACCAGGAACGCGAACTCGGTCGCCGCCGCGCGCGAAGTGGTGCCGGCCAGCAGGGCGACGAAGATCGTCGCCGCCGAGCGCGAGGTGCCCGGGAACACGCCGGCCACGACCTGGGCGATGCCGACCAGCGCCGCCACCGTCCAGGTGATGTCGCTGCGCTCGCCCAGCGCGGCCGCGCGCTTGGCGGCGAAATGCTCGGCCGCGACCATCCACACGCCGCCCAGCACCAGCGCCCAGGCGATCGGGGTGACGTGGTCGGGCAGGGTGAAGCCGGCCTTCTTGACGATGATGCCCAGCACCGCGGTGATGCCGAAGGCCACGCCGAGCTTGAGCAGGTAGTCGAGGTTGTCGCGCTGGGTGAAGCCGACGGCCAGGCCCCACAAGCGCTTCCAGTAGATCGCCACCACCGCCAGGATCGCGCCGGCCTGGATCGAGATATTGAACAGGTCCGAGCGCGCGCCGAGCCAGTGCTGGGCGATCAGCAGGTGGCCGGTGCTGGAGATCGGGAGGAATTCGGTGATGCCTTCGATGATGCCGAGGAGCAGGGCGGCTAAGAGGTCGGTCATTGGGGCCGGGAATCGGGAAGGGGGAATCGGAACAAGCGCCGGGTCGCGGTCGGGGGAGGCGCGGCCGGCGGGTCAGGATAGCGGAAAGGGCTTTTCCCAAATTGGTGCGAAGCCGGTTCATTTTGCACGTTGTTGGTGCAAAGGCCGGGAGTGCTTAGCCGATCATCCTTTCGAATCAATCGCTTGGAACACCATAAAACTTGGCACACGACTTGCTTTAATCCCTGGCAGGCGCACCACGCCCCCGCGTTGCCGATTCTCCATTCCCCACCTCTTCCCGGATCCAGCCATGTCTCTCGAACACGTCGAAAAGCTCATCAAGGACCACAAGGTCGAATTCGTCGATCTGCGCTTCACCGACATGCGTGGCGTGCAGCACCACGTGACCTTCCCCAAGTCGATCGTCGAGCCGGCGTTGTTCGAAGACGGCAAGATGTTCGACGGCTCCTCGATCAGCGGCTGGAAGGGCATCAACGAGTCGGACATGATCCTGCTGCCCGATTCGACCACCGCCTTCCTGGATCCGTTCACCGCCGATCCGACCCTGGTGCTGACCTGCGACATCCTCGACCCGGCCACCATGCAGGCCTACTCGCGCGATCCGCGCGGCGTGGCCAAGCGCGCCGAGGCCTACCTCAAGGCCAGCGGCGTCGCCGACCAGGCCTTCTTCGGCCCGGAGCCCGAGTTCTTCATCTTCGACTCGGTGCGCTACGCCAATGACATGGGCCACACCTTCTTCCACATCGATTCGGAAGAAGCCGCGTGGAACTCGGGCAAGGAATACGAAGGCGGCAACAGCGGCTACCGTCCGGGCGTGAAGGGCGGTTACTTCCCCGTCGCTCCGCTGGATTCGCTGCACGATATCCGCGCCGAGATGTGCAAGACGCTGGAGCAGGTCGGCATCGAAGTGGAAGTGCACCACCATGAAGTGGCCAACGCCGGCCAGTGCGAGATCGGCACCAAGTTCAACTCGCTGGTCGCCAAGGCCGACGAGCTGCTGACGATGAAGTACATCATCAAGAACGTCGCCCACCGCAACGGCAAGACCGCGACCTTCATGCCCAAGCCGATCGTCGGCGACAACGGCAGCGGCATGCACGTGCACCAGTCCTTCGCCAAGGGCGGCGTCAACCTGTTCTCCGGCGACGGCTACGGCGGCCTGTCGCAGATGGCGCTGTGGTACATCGGCGGCGTGTTCAAGCACGCGCGCGCGATCAACGCCTTCACCAACTCGGGCACCAACAGCTACAAGCGCCTGGTGCCGGGCTTCGAAGCGCCGGTGATGCTGGCCTACTCGGCGCGCAACCGTTCGGCGAGCTGCCGCATTCCGTACGTGGCCAACCCGAAGGCGCGCCGCATCGAGATGCGCTTCCCCGACCCGATCCAGTCGGGCTACCTGACCTTCGCCGCGCTGATGATGGCCGGCCTGGACGGCATCAAGAACCAGATCGACCCGGGCGCGCCGAGCGACAAGGATCTGTACGACCTGCCGCCGGAAGAGGAGAAGGGCATCCCGACCGTGTGCCACTCGCTCGACCAGGCCCTGGAAGCGCTGGACAAGGACCGCGACTTCCTCAAGGCCGGCGGCGTGTTCACCGACGACTTCATCGACGGCTACATCGCGCTGAAGATGCAGGAAGTGACCAAGTTCCGCGCGGCGACGCATCCGCTGGAATACCAGATGTACTACGCCGTCTAAGCGACGGTGCGCGCGGTGCGGCCGTTCGCGGCCGCATCGCGATGCGACACGCACGACCAACGACGATCGTATCCCCAGGGCGGCGGCCTCGCGCCGGCGCCTTCGGGCCTTGCTTTGCGTTTTTCGACCCAGGAGCGCAGCGACCGATGCAGATCCGCGCCGGCCAACTCGACCGTCCCGAGGTGATCGCTCTGCTGCGCGAACACCTGCAAGGCATGGCCGAGCTGTCGCCGCCGGAAAGCATCCACGCGCTCGATCTCGATGGGCTCCAGCGCCCGGAAATCAGCTTCTGGAGCGCCTGGGACGGCGATGACCTGCTCGGCTGCGGCGCGCTCAAGCAGCTCGACGCCGGCCACGGCGAAATCAAATCGATGCGCACCGCGCAGGCGCACCGCCGCCGCGGCGTGGCCGCGACGATGCTCGAACATCTACTGGAAGAAGCCGCGCGCAGGCAGTACCGGCGGCTGAGCCTGGAAACCGGCTCGATGGATGGATTCGAGCCGGCGCGCAGGTTGTACGCGCGTTACGGCTTCGACTACTGCGGGCCCTTCGCCGATTATCGCGACGACCCCAACAGCGTGTTCATGAGCAAGGCGTTGTAAGCACCACGGCCCGAAGCGAACGCTTCGGGCCGTTTTCGTTTCCACCCACAACACGGAGGACGCGCACGACGGGCCAGGCCCGCCGCGGGGCGGCTTGTTTCCGAAAAAACGCAGGGGCGACGACGAAGCGTCCCGCGCAGCAACCGAGTACGAACCGATGACCGGGGAGGGGCCACCGCTTATGAGGAGCCTGCGTCATGTCGTCTCACACCAGCGAAAAAACCACCGATGCCGTCGCCACCACGGCGTCCCGCGTCAGGACGACGCTCGCACACGCTCCGATCCGTCCGCAGGCGCTGCAGCGCGCCGTGCTCGCGGCCGCGCTCGCCTGTGCGGCGCTGCCGGCCGCCGCCGCCACGTCGGGCTCGGTCGCGCTGACCACGGACTATCTGTTCCGCGGCGTCTCGCAGACCAATCAGAAACCGGCTGTGCAGGCCGGCATCGAGTATGCGCACGACAGCGGTTTCTATGTCGGCGCCTGGGGCAGCAACGTCAGTTGGCTGTCGGACACGGTCGTCGTCGGCGACGACATTTCCAACAGTCTCGAACTCGACGCTTACCTGGGCTATCGCGGCAAGGCCGGGGAGATCTTCTCCTACGACGTCGGCGTGCTGACCTATTACTACCCGGGCAGCTATCCCTCGGGCTTCAACAGCCCTAACACCACCGAGGTGTATCTGGGCGGCACGCTGGCGCCGAGCGAGACGGTGTCGATCGGGCTCAAGTACTCCTACGCCGTCACCGACCTGTTCGGCTACGCCGATTCCGACGGCTCCGGGTATCTGGACGCCAACCTCAACTGGACCTTCCAGCCGAGCTGGACCTTGAACCTGCACGGCGGCAAGCAGTGGATCGAAAGCAACAAGGCTTTCGAATACACCGACTGGAAGCTCGGCGTGACCAAGAGCTTCGACAACGGCTTCTCGGTCGCGGCTGCCTACAGCGACACCGACGCTTCGACGCCGCTCTACACCAACGCCCACAACAACTTCCTGGCCGACAGCGCCTTCACCCTCACGGTGAGCAAGGCGTTCTGACGCCGCGCCCACCCCGCACCCCTGGAGCTGCGAGATGAAACTGATCATCGCGATCATCCGCCCGTTCAAGCTCGACGAAGTGCGCGAAGCGCTGACCGAAGTCGGCGTGTCGGGCATCACCGTCACCGAAGTCAAAGGCTTCGGCCGGCAGAAGGGCCACACCGAGCTGTACCGCGGCGCCGAGTACGTCGTGGATTTCCTGCCCAAGCTCAAGATCGAATGCGCCGTGCCCGACGGCCTGCTGGACGCGGCGCTGGAAGCGATCCAGAACGCCGCGCGCACCGGCAAGGTCGGCGACGGCAAGATCATCGTCCTGCCGGTGGAGAACACGGTGCGCATCCGCACCGGCGAACTCGACGACGACGCCCTCTGACTCCCGCCTGCGAGAAGACGACATGAAGTACGCGACGACTTTCGATGCCCGCTCGCGCGAGCGGATGTGCAAGACCCTGCTGTGGACCGCGTTGCCGGCGGCGCTGTTGCTGGCGTTCGCGCCGGCGCACGCGCAGGACGCGGCGGCCGCGGCGCAAGCCGCCAAACCCTTGGTCGACAAGGGCGATGTGGCCTGGATGCTGACCTCGACCCTGCTGGTGCTGTTGATGACCGTGCCCGGCCTGGCCTTGTTCTACGGCGGCCTGGTGCGCTCCAAGAACGTGCTGTCGGTGCTGATGCAGGTGCTGGCGGTGTTTTCGCTGATCGTGCTGTTGTGGGTGACCTACGGCTACTCGCTGGCCTTCGCCGGCGGCAACGCCTTCATCGGCAGCTTCGACAAGCTGTTCCTCAAGGGCGTGGACAAGGACTCGCTGGCGGCGACCTTCACCGCCGGCGTGTCGCTGCCCGAGTACGTGTTCGTGGCGTTCCAGTCGACCTTCGCCGGCATCACCGGTGCGTTGATCGTCGGCGCCTTCGCCGAGCGCATCAAGTTCGCTGCGGTGCTGCTGTTCGCGGCGATCTGGTTCACCTTCGCCTACCTGCCGATCGCGCACATGGTCTGGTACGGGCCGGACGGCTATCTGTTCGCCAAGGGCGCGATCGACTTCGCCGGCGGCACGGTGGTGCATATCAACGCCGGCATCGCCGGTTTGGTCGGCGCCTACTTCGTCGGCAAGCGCGTGGGCTACGGACGCGAGGCGCTCAAGCCGCACAACGTCACCTTCACCATGATCGGCGCGTCGCTGCTGTGGGTGGGCTGGTTCGGCTTCAACGCCGGCTCCAACCTGGAAGCCACCGCCGGTGCGGCGCTGGCCTTCCTCAACACCTTGCTCGCCACCGCGGCGGCGGCGCTGGCGTGGAGCCTGGTGGAGAAGATCGTCAAGGGCAAGTCGTCGATGCTCGGCGGCGCTTCGGGCGTGGTCGCCGGATTGGTGGCGATCACCCCGGCCTGCGGCACGGTCGGCCCGTTCGGCGCCATCGCCATCGGCGCGATCGCCGGCGCGGCCTGCGTGTGGGGCGTGCACGGGCTCAAGCGCCTGCTGCGCGCCGACGACGCGCTCGACGTGTTCGGCGTGCACGGCCTGGGCGGCATCATCGGCGCGATCCTCACCGGTGTGTTCAGCGCGCCGGCGTTGGGCGGCTTCGGTTTGGGCGCGGGCAACGACACCATCGCCGCGCAGGTCGGCGTGCAGGCGCTGGGCGTGGCGATCACCGTGGTGTGGTCGGGCGTGGTGTCGGTGATCGCGTTCGTCATCGTCAAGGCGGTGGTCGGCTTGCGCGTGGCCGAAGAGGCCGAACGCGAAGGCCTGGACATCACCACGCACGGCGAGTCGGCTTACGAGAGTTGAGCGGGGCGCCTCTCTCCTGCGTGCGGGAGAGAGGCGCGGATCGTGCTCGTGGTTGCGGCGCGATCCGATGGTTCGCGGTCGCAGCTCGCGCAGCTCCTACATGGGCTACCTGTAGGAGCTGCGCGAGCTGCGACCGCGACAATAGAACTGCGACGACATCCGCATCGCCTGTTTTCATCCGAATTCCCGCACGTACGTTCGCGCGTCCCCGCATGCTGCGCCACTCGCAGTTGGGTAATCGCTTTCCGCAATCGCATCGCGCGCTCGCGCTTTCACAACGCGCATCGCACTCGTTCATCGCGTTGCCGAAAGCGCAATGCCGAGTAATGCAAGCGCCAGCGATAGCGATGCGCAATCCATGATGTCGTCGTCGAAGACGATGTGACCGCAAGAGGTTTAGCGGTTGTCGAATAAATATTCCTCCCTAGGCTGCGTTGCGCGGGCATAGCGCTGCCCGCAGACCACGTCCGGACGCGCTCGCGTAAGGCAACGTCGCACGCCCCCACTGCTGGACACGCGAGAGGGACCAGGACGGTTCCGCCGCATACCGCGGCTCATCGAAACCTCACGGGAGTTTCGCTCATGTCTTCGCCTTCCATGCTTCGCCTCCGTCGGCACGCGCTGGCGGCCGCCGTTCTTTGCCTCATCGCTGCGCCGGCCTTCGCCGACGAGCGCGTCGACCTCAGCGGCCTGAAGGCCGACGCGCCGGTCGACGGCTTCCTGGTCAGCTACGCCGGGGACGCGCCCAAGGCCGCCGCGTTCCAGCGCGATCTCGACATCGCGCTGCGCTCGCTCGGCCGCAAGGATCTGAAGATCCAGCACACCCGCACCATCTCCACCGGCGCGGAACTGATCGAAGTCAACCGCGCGCTGGACGTGGTGGAAGCGGCGACGCTGATGAAGAGCATCGCCGCCGATCCGCGCGTGCGCTTCGTCGAGCCCAACGCGCGCTTCCAGGCGCTGCTGACCCCGAACGACCCGCTGTACTCGCAGCAGTGGGGCCTCAGCGGCACCTACGGCATCCGCGCCAACACCGCCTGGGACAACGGCTATCAAGGCCAGGGCAAGATCATCGCGGTGGTCGATACCGGCATCACCGACCATCCCGACCTGCTCGCCAACCGCACCTCGCCGCTGGGCTACGACTTCATCAGCAACGCCACCACCGCCAACGACGGCAACGGCCGCGACTCGGATCCGCACGATCCGGGCGACTGGACCACCGCCGGCCAGTGCGGCCTGGGCCAGCCGGCGCGCAACTCGAGCTGGCACGGCACCCACGTCAGCGGCATCGCCGCCGGCGTGACCAACAACTCCACCGGCATCGCCGGCACTGCGTTCCAGGCCAAGATCCTCAGCGCGCGCGTGCTCGGCCGCTGCGGCGGCACCCTGGCCGACATCGCCGATGCGATCACCTGGGCCTCGGGCGGCACCGTCTCGGGCGTGCCCGCGGTCGGCGCCAACAAGGCCACGGTGATCAACATGAGCCTGGGCGGCGGCGGCGCGTGCTCGGCCAGCTCGGCGATGCAGGTGGCGATCACCGGCGCGGTTTCGCGCGGCGTGACCGTGGTGGTGGCGGCCGGCAACAGCAACGCCGATGCTTCGGGCTTCCAGCCGGCCAGCTGCGCCAACGTCATCAACGTCGGCGCCACCACCTCGGCCGGCGTGCGCGCCAGCTTCTCCAACTACGGTTCGCTGGTGGACGTGGCCGCGCCGGGCCAGACCATCCTGTCCACGCTCAACGCCGGCACCACCTCGCCGGGCGCGTTCAACTACGTCAACTACAACGGCACCTCGATGGCGGCGCCGTTCGTGGCCGGCGTGGTCGCGCTGATGCAGTCCAAGCCGGGCGCCGACCTGACCCCGGCGCAGGTGGAGGCGACGATCAAGAACACCGCCTCGCCGTTCGCCTCGCCGCAGAGCCCGAGCCTGGGCACCGGCATCGTCAACGCCGACGCGGCCACCGACGCCACGCCGTAACCGGCAGCAAGCGCAGCATCGCAAGACACGATCGCGAGTCGTGACCCGCGGACTCCGGCTTCGGCCGGGGTCCGCTTTCGTTTGCGCGCCCGGCGCGGGAGAACGTACGCGCCGTCGCGGCTGAGGTCGTCGCCACCGTCGCGAACGCCGCGCAGCGGGCGTGATGCGCTGCGCAATCGATTGCCGTATACGTTCGCCGCGCAGGTGCGCGGCCGCGCTGCGCGCGCGTCTGCCGGCGGCCCGCAACAGCGGCGCGCACGCCGCGATGAAAACGCTTTCGCCCGCGTCCGCGCGCGATTCGCGTGATCCGCATCACGCAAGCGGCGCACACCTGTCCTGTCCCGCGCGGCCGATCCGATCGCGGGCAAATCATGCTGCATCGCCGCATCGTGTCCGCTTTGTTGACAGCGCTGTCATAGGCGGGCTACAAGCTCCCCGCACCGTTTCGGCCGGCTCCGCTCAGGGGGCGCCCGCGCCGCGCCCGCCACAACACCACGACCGGCTTCGCCGCCGGCCCCGGGGAGGGGAGGTTTCCGATGATCGTGCGCCATCGTTGTTCGCGTCTGGGCCTGGCCGTCGTCGCCGCGCTGCTGGCCGGCCACGCCGCTGCGCAGGACGCACCGACGGCCGCGCCGTCGCCGCCGCGCGAGGCCGAGCAGCGCGCCACCGATCTGGATTCGGTCATCGTCACCGTCGAGCGCCGCGCGCAGAGTTTGCAGAAGTACGCCGGCACCGCGCAGGCGCTGTCGCAGGACGATCTGCGCGGCCTGGGCATCAACAACGAGCTGCGCCAGATCCAGGTGGCCGTGCCCGGGCTGAGCATCGCCAACCAGGAAGGCGCGACCGAGATCTTCATCCGCGGCGTGGGCTCGTCCAACAACACCGAGCTCGGCGATCCCGGCGCGGCGCCGCACATCAACGGCGCCTACATCCCGCGTCCGCGCGGCCTGGGCGGGATGTTCTTCGACCTGGAGCGGGTGGAGATCAACAAAGGCCCGCAAGGCACGCTGCGCGGCCGCAACGCGCTGGCCGGCACGCTCAACATCGTCACCAAGAAGCCCGAACTCGGCGGTGAGTTCAGCGGCTACGTGCAGGGCGAGGTCGGCAACCGCGACCAAAAGGGTTACGAAACCGCACTGAACTTTCCGCTCGGCGCGTACGCCGCGCTGCGCCTGTCGGGCTATCACGTCGAGAAGGAAGCCGGCTTCAAGAACGTCGGCTTGTGGAACCACATCCAACCCGCCGGCATCCAGGACGACAGCGCCGGCCGCCTGTCGTTCCTGTACGAGCCCGACGAGAAACTGCAAGTGTTCGCGATGCTCGATGTCGGCCGCGAACTGGGCACCGGTTATCCCGGCGCCGGCGTGTTCCGCGCCGCGGAGGCCGGCTTCAAGCCCGACGACATCGACATGCGCGCGGTGGTCTATCGCGGCGTGCAGGGCAAGGCCGACAACAAGCTGTGGGGCTTCCAGGGCCAGGTGCGCTACGACTTCGGCGCCGTCAATCTGGAGTACAGCGGCAGCTATCGCGACGTCGATTATTTCCAGATCAACTCCGCCTCCGACGGCAACAGCTGGCCGGGCCGCGACCTGCGCGCGCGTCCCGCGGGCGAGCCGGCGAGCTGGGGCGGCGTGGACTACGACAACTTCGGCACCAACTACCTGCAGGCGCGCTCGCAGTCGCAGACCCACGAGCTGCGGCTGTCGTCGGACGACGACGCACGTTTCCGCTGGACCACCGGCGGCTTCTATTTCCACGAGAAGCAGCAGGTCGGCTTCCTGTCGCTGACCGACAAGGGCGCGTTCTATTCGGGCACCGAGTTCACCATGCCCGACGTGGACGGGCGCTCGTGGGCCGTGTACGGCGACGGCACCTACGACGTCAACGAACGGTTCCGGGTCAAGGGCGGTTTGCGCTACACCGAGGAGCGCAAGTCGCGCGACGGCATCGGCGGCAACTGGACGCTCGGCCTGGGCGGCGACGGCGGCGTGTTCCAGACCCGCCTGGGCACCGATGGCTTCATGCCTGCGCTGCTCGATCGGCCCAGCTTCGACGTCACCGGCCTCACCAGCAACGCCGACCTCGCCCGCTTCCTGCTGCAGGGCATCCTGCGCGCCGGCGCGCGCGACACGATGCAGCAACAACTGGCCGGAATCGTCGACGGCAGCCGCCCGAACGGCACCTGTATCGACCGTCCCGACATCGGCGGCAACACGGTGAACTGCCCGGCCAACGGCCAGCACAGCTTCATCGTGCTGGGCGTGCCGTCGCCGCAGCACGGCTCCAGCGCATTCGAGTTCACCGACTGGCGGCTGGGTTTCGAATACGACCTGACCCCGCGCAACCTGCTCTACGCGACCGTCTCCACCGGCCACAAGGCCGGCGGCTTCAACGACAGCTTCGACGTCAACGTGATTCCGGAGACCTACAAGCCGGAGAAGCTGACCGCGCTGGAGATCGGCTCGAAGAATTCGTTCGAGTTCCTCGGCCGTACCTCGACCTTCAACATCAGCGGCTTCTACTACGACTACGCCGATCAGGTGTTCCAGGACCTGAGCGTGATTGCGTTCAATCCCGACGGCGAGGCCAGCGGCTTCGCCCTGGTCAACCGCAACGTCGGCAAGTCCGAGTTGTACGGCGTGGAGGCCGAGGGCCGGTTGCGCTTCGGTGCCGGCTTCACCCTCGATCTCAACGCGCTTTACCTGCAGACCAAGATCAAGCGCGGCGTGGTCGCCGACGTGCGCAGCCAGGACTTCGGCAACGGCGGCATCACCTCGCAGATCGATCTGGCCGGCAACGAGTTGCCGCTGTCGTCCAAGTTCACCTTCAACGCGCGCCTGCAGCAGGCGTTCGACCTGCTCGGCGGCACGTTCGACTGGCAGATTTTGGCCGCGTACCGTTCGTCGTTCTTCCTGACCCAGTACAACAACCGCCCGGTGACCTTCCTGCGCGACACCGCCGGCACGGTGGACCGCATCGAAGACGCGGCTACGGCGGGCTTCCCCGACCGTCAGGGCGGCTTCACCCAGATCAACGCCGGCATCGGCTACGGCACGCTCGATGGCGCCTGGCGCTTCGAGCTGTGGGGCGCGAATCTGACCAACAAGGACGTCTCGCAGAAGGCCCTGGTGGGTTCGGGCGTGAACACGCGATTCCTCAACGATGCGCGCAGCTACGGCGTGCGCGTGCGTTGGAACTTCTGATGTCGCAGCCGAAGGCCGCGACAACCCGGCGTCCCTGCCTCGCCGCTCCGTCCCGCGCGCGTCCCCTCGGCGTGCGGGCGGAACGGCGGGGTGTCGTCGCTGCGGTGTTTCCTGCTCGTCATTTCCGCGTAGGCGGGAATCCGGAGACTTCAGCGTCATCCCGCACTCGTCATTCCCGCGAACGCGGGAATCCAGAGACTTCAGAGTCATCTCACATCCGTCATTCCCGCGAAGGCGGGAATCCAGAGACTTCAGCGTCATGCTTCGGTGAAGCCCTGGATTCCCGCGCTCGCGGGAATGACGGTAGGTGGGTGGCGCCACGAACCACCCGGCCACCGCCTCGGCACCCCGCCGGCGACGCCACTGCAATCGAATTCTTGCCCCAAACCGCCGCCCAGCCATGGCCAGCTTCGGCGGCGGCGGGTAGAACGGACGCACCCGCGCCATCCCGCCACGGAGCCGCATGAAACTCTCCCTGCTCGACACCGCCATCGTCCTGGCCTACCTGGCCGGCGTGTTCGTCCTCGCCCAGTGGGTCTCGCGCGAAAAGGGCGGCCACGAGAAGACCGCCAAAGATTACTTCCTCGCCAGCAAGGCGCTGCCGTGGTGGGCGATCGGCGCTTCGCTGATCGCGGCCAACATCTCGGCCGAACAGATCATCGGCATGTCCGGCTCCGGCTACGCGTTGGGGCTGGCCATCGCTTCGTATGAGTGGATGGCGGCGGCGACGCTGCTGGTGGTCGGCAAGTTCTTCCTGCCGGTGTTCCTGCGCAACGGCATCTACACCATGCCGCAGTTCCTGGAAGAGCGGTACGGCAACCGCATCCGCACCCTGATGGCCGTGTTCTGGCTCGGGCTGTACGTGTTCGTCAACCTGACCTCGATCGTGTGGCTGGGTTCGATCGCGGTGGCGCAAGTCACCGGCATGGACCAGATGCTGGCGCTGACCTTGCTCGGCCTGTTCGCGCTGGCGTATCAGCTGTACGGCGGGCTCAAGGCGGTGGCGCTGACCGATATCGTGCAGGTGACCTTGCTGGTGCTCGGTGGGCTGCTGGTGGCCGGGCTGACCTTGAGCAAGATCGGCGACGGCGCGGGCATCCTGGCTGGCTGGAACAAGCTCGTGACTGCGCACCCGGATCACTTCCATATGATCCTCTCGCCTGATAATCCGCACTACAAGGATCTGCCGGGCATCGGCGTGCTGCTGGGTGGCCTGTGGGTGGCGCACCTGAGCTACTGGGGCTTCAACCAGTACATCATCCAGCGAGCTTTGGCCGCCAAGGACTTGAAGGAGGCGCAGAAGGGCATCGTGTTCGCCGCCGCGCTGAAGATCGTGTTGCCGGTGATCGTGGTGTTGCCGGGCATCGCCGCGGTGATGCTGGCGCCAGATCTGAAGCGTTCCGACGATGCCTATCCGGCGATGATGGCGCTGCTGCCGCCGGGCGTGCTCGGCCTGGTGTTTGCGGCGTTGGTCGCAGCGATCGTGGCCTCGCTGGCGTCGAAGATCAATTCGGTGGCGACTATCTTCACCCTGGACTTTTATGCCAAGCGGCGCGTGGATGCGAGCGAGCGACAACTGGTGCGGGTCGGCCGTATCGCTGCGGCGGTGTCGATCCTCATCGCTATCGCCACCGCGCGCCCGCTGCTGGGTGGTTTCGACCAAGGCTTCCAGTACATCCAGGAATACACCGGCTTCTTCACCCCGGGCATCGTGGTGATCTTCCTGTTTGGCCTGTTCTGGAAGCGCGCCAACGAAGCCGGCGCACTGGCAGCGGCGGGTGGATCGATCGGGTTCTCGCTGTTGTTCAAGTACGTGGTGCTGACCGACATGTCGTTCGTGAACCGTATTGGCCTGGCGTTCCTGTTGTCGGCGGTGTTGATGGCGGCGGTCTCGCTCGCCACCGCCCCGCCCGCGGCGCGCGACCGCATCCGCCACGACGGCGTCAGCTACGCCACCGCGCCGGCCTGGAACATGGCGGCGCTGGCGGTGCTGGCGATCCTGATCGCGCTGTACGCCGCGTTCTGGTGACGGCGGCGGTGCGAGCGCAGCGCGCCGCCCGCGCCGCCGCGCGCGGCTCAGCGCTTGCGCGCGCGCGGCTTGCCGACCGCGCCGGTCGACTTGCGCAACTGCAGTTCGTACGGCGCCAGGATCAGCTGGCCGGCGTCGGGCGCCTTGATCCGCTTGAACAGCTCGTGGGTGGCCAGGCGGCCCATCTCGCGGGTGGGCTGGCGCACCGTGGTCAGCGGCGGATAGATCTGCCGCGACAGCGGCGTGTCGTCGAAGCCGCACACCGACACGTCGCCGGGAATCGACAAGCCCATTTCGCTGGCGGTGCGGATGGTGCCGGCGGCCATGTCGTCGTTGGCGGCGAAGATCGCGGTCGGCGGATCGTCCATCAGCAGCAGGCGCTGGGCGCAGATCGCGCCGGTGTCGTAGTGGAAATCGCCTTCGGCCACCAGCTGCGGATCGAACTCGATGCCGGCCGCGGCCAGGCCGTCGCGATAGCCGTTCAAGCGCCACTGGCTGGCGCCGTGCTCGGGATGGCCCTTGATGTGGGCGATGCGGCGATGGCCGAGCGAGACCAGGTGCGCCATCAGCTCGCGCACCGCGCGTTCCTCGTCGAGCACCACGCCGATGCGCTCGCCGCGCAGCTTGGGCGAGATGTTGGCGTAGGGAATGCGCAGCTGGCCGAGCCGCTTCATCAGGCCCGGGTGGTCGGTCAGCGGCGGCGTCAGCACCAGGCCGTCGGCGCGCGAGCGCTGCACGATCTCGTCCACGTGCGCCACCAGCTTCTTGTCGGTGTAGGTCACCGGCGCCAGCATCAGGTTGTAGTGCTGGCTGTTGCAGGCGTCGAGCATGCCGGCCTGCACTTCCATCAGATAATTGCTGGACGGGTTGTCGTACAGCAGCGCCACCAGGAACGAACGCTGCCCGGCCAGGCTGCGCGCCGACGGGTTCGGCCGGTATTGCAGCTTGCGCGCGGCGGCTTCCACGCGCTTGCGGGTTTCCTCGCTGACGTTGGGTTCCTGGTTGAGCACGCGCGAGACGGTCTTCATCGACACGCCCGCGACCTCCGCCACATCTTCGATGCGCACCCGCATGACCGGTCTGTTTCCTTGTCGCGTGTAGGCCGCATTCTGCCAGATCGCACGGGCGGAACTCATCTGTTTTCGCGGCGTTTCGGCCGATCCGGCCGATCCGGCGCCGTCCTTTTCCTCGCTTTCAGGAGCCACCCATGAACGCCACCGCACCCGCGCCCCGGCGCGCCGCCGCTGTCTCGATCCAAACCGCCGCGCCGCGACCGCGGCGGCTGGCCTGGGCGCTGTTGCTGGCGCTGGCGCCGGCGCTGCCGGGCGCGGCGCAGGAGCCGCCGGCGAGCGTGCATCCGGCGCAATGGCCGGCGCTGAAGCCGCCGATCCCGCGCGACGCCCGGCTCGAGGCGCGGATCCAGGTGCTGCTGGCGAAGATGAGCGTGGAGGAGAAGGTCGGCCAGATCGTCCAGGCCGACATCAACAGCGCCACGCCCGAGGACGTGCGCAAATACCACATCGGTTCGGTATTGGCCGGCGGCAATTCCGAGCCCGGCGGCATCTCCGAGCCGGGCGGCAACTACGCCGCGCCGCCGCAGGAATGGCTGGACATCGCCGACAAGTTCTACAAAGCCTCGATGGACGACAGCGACGGCAAGGTCGCGATCCCGATCCTCTTCGGCATCGACGCCGTGCACGGGCACAACAATCTGATCGGCGCGACCTTGTTCCCGCACAACGTCGGCCTGGGCGCGATGCGCAATCCGGCGCTGATCCGCCGCATCGGCGAGGCCACCGCGGCCGAAGTGCGCAGCACCGGCATGGAATGGACCTTCGCCCCGACCCTGACCGTGCCGCGCGACGACCGCTGGGGCCGCACGTACGAGGGTTACTCGGAAGACCCGCGGCTGGTCGCCAGCTACGCCGCCGCGGCGATCGAGGGCCTGCAGGGCAAGCTCGGCAGCAAGCAGTTCCTCGACGGCGCGCACGTGATCGCCTCGGCCAAGCACTTCCTCGCCGACGGCGGCACCTTCGAGGGCCGCGACCAGGGCGATGCGAAGATCAGCGAGAAGGAGCTGCGCGAGATCCACGGCGCCGGCTATCCGCCGGCGCTCAAAGCCGGCGCGCAGACCGTGATGGCCTCGTTCTCGAGCTGGAACGGCGCCAAGATGCACGGCAACCACGCGCTGCTGACCGACGTGCTGAAAGGCCGCATGGGCTTCGACGGCTTCGTGGTCGGCGACTGGAACGCGCACGGCCAGCTCACCGGTTGCAGCAACGAGAACTGCGCGGCCGCGTTCAACGCCGGCGTGGACATGCTGATGGCGCCCGACAGCTGGCGCGGCTATTACGACAACGCGCTCAAGCAGGTGAAAAGCGGCGAGATCAGCATGGCCCGGCTCGACGATGCGGTGACCCGGATCCTGCGGGTCAAGCTGCGGCTGGGCCTGTTCGAAGCCGGAGCGCCGTCGCAACGGCCGCTCGGCGGTAAGTTCGACGTGCTCGGCAGCGCCGAGCATCGCGCGATCGCGCGGCAGGCGGTGCGCGAGTCGCTGGTGCTGCTCAAGAACGACGCCGGCGTGCTGCCGATCGCGCCCAAGTCGCGGGTGCTGGTGATCGGCGACGGCGCCGACAACGTCGCCAAGCAGTCCGGCGGCTGGACCTTGAACTGGCAGGGCACCGGGCTCAAGCCGTCCGACTTCCCGCATGCGCAATCGATCTGGGCCGGCTTGCGCGAACAGATCGAAGCTGCCGGCGGCAGCGCCGAGCTGTCGAAGGACGGCAAGTACGCGGGCAAGCCCGACGTCGCGATCTTCGTCTACGGCGAAGATCCCTACGCCGAGTTCCAGGGCGACCTGCGCATCGCCACCTTCCGCGGCACGCGCAATCCCGAGCTGGAAACGATCAAGCGGCTCAAGGCCGAGGGCGTGCCGGTGGTCAGCGTGTTCCTGTCGGGCCGGCCGCTGTGGACCAACCGCGAGATCAACGCCTCCGATGCGTTCGTGGCCGCGTGGCTGCCGGGCTCGGAAGGCGGCGGCATCGCCGATGTGTTGCTGCGCAAGGCCGACGGCAAGGTCCAGCGCGACTTCAAGGGCAAGCTGTCGTACTCGTGGCCGCGCACCGCGGTGCAGGTGGCGAACGTCGGCGACGCCGATTATTCGCCGCAGTTCGCGTTCGGTTATGGGTTGAGCTACGCCAAGGGCGGCAAGGTCGGCGCGCTGTCGGAAGATCCCGGCACGCCGGATCTCGACCAGCGTTCGATGAGCTTCCTCGCCCGCGGCGCGCTGCCGCGCGGCTGGCTGTTGCGGGTGGAATCGCAGGGCAAGCGTAGCGACGCGGCCAAGCCGCCGCTGGCCAGCGCCGACGGCGCGCTGGCGGTGACCGCGGTGGACTACAAGGCGCAGGAAGACGCGTGGCGCGCGGAATGGAAGGGCGAAGCGCGGCTGGACCTGGTCGCCGACGCGCCGGTAGAACTGGTGCGCGAGACCAACGGCGACGTGCAGTTGCTGATCTCGCTCAAGGCCGACGCCGTCGGCGCGGGCGAGACGTATCTGACCGCGCAATGCGGGCCCAAGTGCGAGGCGAAGCTGCCGTTCGGCGACATCCTGCGCGGCTTGCCGCGCGGCCAATGGCAGCGCATCGGCGTACCGCTCAAGTGCGTGCGCACCGCCGGCGGCGACATGGGCAAGCTGGAATCCCCGTTCGGCCTGCAGGCGCCGAAGGGAACGGTGCTGGTGCTGCACGAAGTGGCTTACGGCACCGATGCGGACAAGGTGGTGGAGTGCAAGCGGCAGTGAGGGTTGGGCGTTCGGGGGGATGACGATCTGGAAGAGGCGAAACCCATCGACGTCATACCGCGAAACTTACCTTTCGTCATGCCCGCGAAGGCGGGCATCCAGGGCTTTATCGAGGCATGACTCTGAAGTCTCTGGATCCCCGCCTACGCGGGGATGACGTTAGGTGGGTGGCGTAGCGGCCCATCGCCTCCGCGAATTCCGATTTTCCCCCGCAATCCGAACCCCAACCACACCCTTGGACACTTTGTCCTGTGGCAGTTTGCCGCACTCCCGCCGCGCAGGCCCGGGCGTAGGATGCCGCGCATGAACGCAACCACGCCCCCTCGTGCCGTTGTGAACGGCCCCCTCGGCGCGGGCCTGATCGTCGACGACGACGACACCTACGCCGCCACCCTGCAACGCAGCCTCGCCCGTCGCGGCATCGAGGCGCGCACCGCCGGCAGCGTGCGCCAGGCGCTGGACCTGGCGCTGCAACAACCGCCGGCGTTCGCCCTGGTCGATCTCAAGCTCGGCGCCGAATCGGGCCTGCAACTGATCCGGCCGTTGCGCGAGCTGCGCACGGATATGCGCATCGTCTTGGTCACCGGCTACGCCAGCGTCGCCACCGCGGTGGACGCGATCAAGCGCGGCGCCGACGACTACCTGCCCAAGCCGGCCAGCGTCGGCGCGATCTTGGCCGCGCTCGGCATCGACGTGCCCGACGCCGCAGTGCCGCTGGCGCCAGCGCCGGACACGATGATGCCGCTGCGGCGGCTGGAGTGGGAGCACATCCAGCAGGCGCTCAACGACACCGGCGGCAACATCTCGGCGACCGCACGCTTGCTCGGCATGCATCGCCGCTCGCTGCAGCGCAAGCTCGGCAAGCGGCCGGGGCCGGAGCGCAGCGTCGTCGGGTTGTAGCGCAAGACCGTTGTAGGAGCGGCGCGAGCCGCGACTGCGACAATCCAACTGCGCCGAAACTTTCGCGATTGTCGCGTTGTCGCGGTCGCGGCTTGCGCCGCTCCTACAGGTAGATCACGAAGCCGGCGCCGTCAGCGGGCGGACTTCGGCTTGCACCTCTTGTTCGCTGCGCTTGCCGGCGGGGTCTTCGAAGATCAGGGTCAGCGCGACCTTCTGGCCCGCGCGCAGCGGCTGCTTCAGGCCGATCAGCATCAGGTGATAGCCGCCGGGCGCCAGCGCGACCGCGCGGCCTTTCGGCAGCTCCAGCGCGGCGATCTGGCGCATGCGCATGGTCTGGCCCTGCATCGCCATTTCGTGCACTTCCGTGTGTTCGGCGATGGCCGAGCGCGCGCCGATCAAACGCAGGTCGCGCTGCGCGGTCAGGCGCATGAAGGCGCCGGTGGCCGGTTGTTGCGCGACCGTCGCGCGCACCCACGGCGCGTCCACGGCCACTTGCGCCCAGGCGGCGGGCGCCGCGCACGACAGCGCGGCGGCGAACAGCAGGCAACCCAAACGATCGCTACGCATGTTGAGCCTCACAGGATCTGGCGGATGTCGTCGACGCACTCGGCCGCGCTCTGCTCGTGGCGCAACGCCATGCGCAGGCGGCCGTGGGCGTCGTAGACGTAGCTGAGCGCGGAGTGGTCGATGGTGTAGGTCGCGCCGGTCGGCACTTTCGCGTAGACCACGCGGAAGGCCTTGGCGGTTTCGGCGATGCGCTGCTCGCTGCCGCTCAGGCCGATGAAGCTGGGGTCGAACGCCTGGGTGTAGGCCTGCAGCACCGGCGGCGTGTCGCGCGCGGGGTCGAGGGTGACGAACAGCACCTGCAAGCGCGCGCCGTCGGCGCCGAGCAGCTTGCGGATCTGCACTGCGCGGGTCAGCGCGGTCGGGCACACGTCGGGGCACAGGGTGAAGCCGAAGAACAGCAGCACCGGCTTGCCGTAGAAATCGGCGAGCGTGCGTTCGCGGCCTTGCGGGTCGAGCAGGCGGAAGTCGCCGCCGAAACCGGGGCGCAGGCTCAGGTCGATGCCGTGCAGTTGCAGCTTGGGTTCGGCGCGGCCGCAGGCGCTCAGCAGCGCGGCGGCGCCGGCCGCGGCGAGCAGGCGGCGGCGCGTGGGCGAAGGCGGAGCGGACAGGTCGCGCATGCGGGCGGCTTCGGTGCGGGGAAGCCTGCATTGCAGCATCGGCGCTGCGCGCAAGGATGTGGCTCAGTGTCGCAGCGGCGTTTTTGCGTGGGCCCTCACCCCAACCCCTCTCCCGCGGGCGGGGTGAGGGGCTGCGCTTGCGAGCCATCGGCTCGCGCAGCACCGAACGCCCGAACGCTCTGCGGTCGGGCCGGGGTGGGGTTGGGGTGAGGGCCGATCAAAGATCGCGAACCACCCACCCGCTAGGCAACGGCGCCTCCGCCACATCCAGCACCGCTTGTGCGACCTCCTCCGGCGAACGCCCCGCGCGCCATGCATCGGCCAACGCACGCAGACGCTCGCGAGTGGCGCGGGTGTAAGCGCCTTCCATCTCGTTCTGCGCGTCCGCGGCGAGCTTCTGCGGATACAGCGTGCGCGCGTCCTCGCTGCGGTTGAGCAGGGCGATCAGCCGCGCCAGCGCGGTGCGGAAGGTCTGCGCGCCCAGCGCGGTGCGCTGGGTGCGCTGCAGATGCCACACCGTCAGATATTCCACCGGCCCCAGCAGGCGCCGCGGCGTGGCGCCGAAGAAATGGCTGGACAACGCGCTGACCGCGACCGGCCCGGTCGAATCCGGCAGCCGGGTCGCGCCCCAGGAGCTGAGCGCGCCGCCGGGCAGGTCCATGCGCCGCAGCGCGGTGCCGAAGGTGTCGGCGAGCAGGTGCTGGGCGCGCGCGTCGTCGCTCTCGGCGACCACCCCGAGCAGGCGGATGAACAAGGGATAGCGTTCCTCGCCCAGGCGCCGGACCACGCGCTTGAGCACGCTGAGCCGGTATTCCGGGTCGCTGTGCGCGGCCAGCGCGGACACCAGCCGGTCGGCGGCGGCGCGCAGGGCTTCGGGCGAGGGGGCGGAGTCGGTCACGGCGGGCGCTGCAGGGCGAAGGGCGCTAGTAGCCTAGCCGAGCGGGCCGGCGATGCGGGGCCGGGCCGTCTGCGGATCGATTCGGAGCCGAGGCGGCCGCGGCTCAGGCGGTCAGCGAATCCAGCACCGCCTCGGCGCCGCGGTCGGCGGCGGCGGACAGGTCGAGCTGGCCCAGCTCGTGCTCCAGGCGGGTGTCGCCGGGCAGCTGGCGCTCGCCGGCGGGCACGCCGTGCCAGGCGTCGGCGTTGAGGGTCTCCTCGCCGGGGTCGACCGCGGGCGGGGCATAGGCGGGGACGGCCTCGGCGAGCGCGCCCGGCGCCTGCGCCGCCGGCTCGCGAACGCGCAACGCTTCCAGCGTCTGGCTGTCCAGGCCAGTGCGGTCGATGCGCGAATCGGGGCCGATGGTGCTCATGCGGGCAGTGGGAGCGGTCGCGGTTTGGGGGATGGACGCAATGTAGCCCCGAGGCGCGGAAACGGCCAACTCGGGGCGACCCTAGGTGCGGTGGGCGTGCCCATCGCGCGTTCAGGCGCCGCTCGCCGCTGCCTGTCGCAGGCCCGGCGGCGATTGCTGACACCCGCCACTTTCGCACTGTGGCCTGCGTGCTAGCCTCGATGCCCTTCCCGCAGCAGGGCCGCGCATGGCGAAGGACCAGGGCGCCGACAAGACCGAGCCGCCGACCCAGAAAAAGATCCGCGACGCGCGCAAGGAAGGCAATGTCGCCAAGAGCAAGGAGCTCACCAGTACCGTGCTGGTGCTGGGCTGGGTGGTGTGCGGCTGGCTGATGATGGACTTCATGCGGCTCAAGCTGATCCGCCTGTTCGAAACCAGCCTCAAGGCGGTCAACCAGCCCTTCGGCGACGCCTTGCGCGAGGTCGGCGGTTCGGCCTTCGAAACCCTGCTGTGGCTGACCCTGCCGCTGCTGGCGATGGCGGTGTTCCTCGGCGCGATCGTCGAATTCCTGCAGGTCGGCCCGATCCTGGCGCTGGGCAAGCTCAAGCCGGCGATGGACAAGATGAACCCGGCCGAGGGCGTCAAGAAGATGTTCTCGCTCGACAATGTGGTCGAGCTGGTCAAGTCGGTGATCAAGAGCGCGGCGCTGATCGGCATCGGCGTGTTCGTGATCTACAAGATGCTGGGCCAGCTGATGCTGCTGCCTTACGCGCCGCCGGAGGCGATGGGCTCGGGCATCTGGTACGGCCTGGTGCGGATCGTGGTGTGGACGATCTTCGTGTTCTTCTTCGTCTCCGCCATCGACGTGTGGTACCAGAAGTTCTCCTACCTCAAGCAGTTGCGCATGAGCCGGCGCGACATCCAGCAGGAGGTCAAGGAGAACGAGGGCGACCCGCACGTGAAGAGCCGGCGCCGGCAGTTGCATCAGGAATGGTCGCAGCAGAACATGCTCAACGCCGTCCGCCAATCCAACGTCGTCGTGACCAACCCCACCCACATCGCCATCGCCCTGCAGTACGAGCACGGCATCACCGACCTGCCGGTGGTGGTGGCCAAGGGCGAGGGCTACATGGCCGAGGCGATCAAGCGCGCCGCGGTCGAGGCCGGCGTGCCGATCCTGCAGAACATCGAACTCGCGCGCGGCCTGCACGAGCGGGCCGAGCTGGACGAGTACATCGGCAACGAATTCTTCGAGGCCGTGGCCGAAGTGCTGCACTGGGCCGAGACCATGCGCCGCCTGCGCGACGGCGACGACAGCGCGCCGGAACTGCCGCCGCGGCTGGACGACCCGCGCTGACGCGAGTTGCGCAGCTTTCCGCGCGTCCCCGATCCCGCACGTATCCCCCTGTAGGAGCGGCGCGAGCCGCGACCGCGACAACGCACCTGCTGCGAACCTTTCGGCGTAGTTGCGTTGTCGCAGTCGCGGCTCGCGCCGCTCCTGCAAAAAGCGCGAACGCGATTACGCCCCGCCGAAAGCCTTGTTCAAGGCCTCGATCAAACCGCGATTGCCGGAGATGCGCTCCAGCACGATCTCCACATACACCCCCAGCATCAACAGCACGATCCAGGTGGCCAGCCAGGCCTTGATCGGCATGGTGATGGTGAACACGTTGAGCTGCGGGGCGAAGCGGTTGACCAGGCCGAACGACAGATCGATCAGCAGCAGCACCACCATCGCCGGCGCCGCCAGTACCAGCAGCGCGCTCATCAGGTAACTGAACTGGCCGACGAACAGCTCCATGCCGGCCGCGTGCAAGGTCGGGAAGAACGACACCACCGGCCACATCGCGTAGCTGGCCATCAGCAGGTCGAGGAACACCAGGAACGCGCCGCTGGCCATGAACAGCCAGGTCGCGAACTGCGACAGGAAACTGCCGTGCAGCGAGGCCTGGTGGCCCTGGATCGGGTCGAACACCTGCGCCAGGGTCATGCCGACCTGGGTGTCGATGACGTTGCCGGCGGCGCTGATCGCCCAGAACACCATGCCGAACACGAAGCCGATCGACACGCCGATGAACAGCTCCTTGAGGATGATCGGCGCGAACTGCAGCGCGTTGAGCTGGCTCAGCGGCACGCCGTTCATCGCCACCGGGATGGCGATGATCGCCAGCGAGACCATGAAGCTGTTGCGCACCAGCGGCGGCATGTTTTCGGCGGTCAGCAGCGGCAGCATCATGAACGCGCCGAGCACGCGCGGCAGCACCAGCCCCAGCGCGAGCAGCAGATTGCCGCCGTTTTCGACGTCCAGGATCATCGCGTCGTCGCCGCGCGCATCAGTGCCGGATCATGCCGGGGAAGTCGAGGAAGATGCGGTCGGCGAAGGTGTACAAGGTGCCGCCGATCATCGACGCGGTGACGAACAAGGTCACCACGATCACGGTGAACTTGATCGCGTAGGCGAAGGTCTGCTCCTGCAACTGGGTGGCGGCCTGGATGAAGGCCACCACCAGCCCGACCACGGCCGCGGCCACCACCGGCGGACCCGACAGCAGCAGGGTCAGCCACAGGGCCTGTTTGGTCATCTCGAGCATGTCGCCCATGGGTCGGATCCGTTGCGGCGGGGAGGTCTGCGGGCTGGGGAATGAGGGGAATCAGGGCAACGCGGGCCGCATCGGCGATCGGGACGCGAGGTCGTCGACCTTGCGCGCGGCCTTCATGGCCCCGTGTCATCCGCCATACGTCAGCACCAGGCCGTGCACCAGCTTGGCCCAGCCGCCGATCAGCACGAACAGCAGCAGCTTGAACGGCAGCGACACGGTGGTGGGCGAGAGCATCATCATGCCCAGCGAGAGCAGGATGTTCGACACCACCAGGTCGATGATCAGGAACGGCAGGAAGATCAAAAAGCCGATCTGGAACGCGGCGGTGAGTTCGCTGACGGTGAAGGCCGGGATCACCACGATGAAGTCGTTGACGCTGATGTCGGCGCGCGCGTTCGGCGGCAGCAGGCGCTGGGCGCTGCGCAGGAAGAAGGCGCGCTCGGCGTCGCTGGAGTGCTTGATCAGGAACTTGCGCAGCGGCTCCTTGCCGGCGTCCATCAGTTGCAGCAGGCGCGCGGCGTCCATCTTGCCGCCGAGCACGGCCGAGGGCGTCGGCGTCGGGCGTTTGGCGGCGGGCGTCGTCGCGGCCGGCGCAGGCGTCGCAGCGTTGGCCGCGGCGGGCGCGGCAGCCGCAGCAGCAGCGGGAGCCGGCGCGGCCGCTGCGGCCGTCGCCGCAACCGGCGCAGCGGCCACACCGGCCGCCGCCGGCGCAGTGCCCGCCGGCGCAGTCGTCGCGTTCGCCGCAGTATTCGCCGCCGCCGGACCGGTCCCCGGCGGCTGCCCCTGCGTCGCCGCCACCGCGGCGCCGCCGCCGGCGCTGGCGTTGACCGCGTCGTGGGTCTCCAGGATCACCGGGTACATCACATAGATCGACAGCACGATCGCCAGGCCGTTGATGACCACGTTCGGCGGCACCTGCTGCAGGCCCAGCGCGTTGCGCAACAGGCTCAGCACCACGACGATCTTGGTGAAGGAGGTCACCATCACCGCCACGAACGGCGCCAGCGCCAGGCTGACCACGGTCAGCAGCACCAGCGCCGGCGAGAACGAACTGAAATCCATGACTCAGCTCCAGGAGAGCAGGCGCACGCCCAAGGTATCGCCGACCGCGACGATCTCGCCGCGGCCCGCATCGCGCCCGTTGGCGCGGATCACCACGTTGGCGCCTTCCAGCCGCGAGGGCAGGGCGAACACGTAGCCGGGCTGGAATCCCTTGAGATCCTCGTAACGGCATTCCAGCCGCCCCAGGTCGAATTCCAGGCGGACGGGAACGTCCGGCCCGGTCGCTTCGGGCGCTTGCGCGTCGGATTCGGGATCGCTCATCGAAGATGTCTCCTGGTGCGTGGATAGGAACTGCGGCGGGCCGTCGATGCGCCAGCCCTCGGCGCTGGGCGCCAGCGGCCAGGCGCAGCCCGGGGCGCGCGCGCGCATCTGCGGCAGGCGCTGGAAATTGCCGATCACCAGCACGTCGCCGACGCGCAGCTGGCGCCATTGCGCGTAGCGCAGGCTCGGGCCGTCCCAGCTCAGCGCCAGCGGCACCGGCAGCTGCGACCAGTCGCGGTACTGCGCGCCGTCGTCGTCGCCGCGCGGCGCGCGTTCGAACAACTCCGAGCGTTGCAGCAGGCGCTCGACCCAGCCCGGCGGAATGCGCAGATGGCCGCGCGCGCGCGGCTGCGCGGCGGCGTCGAGAATGCGAAAGCCCAGCCACAGGCCGTCGTCGTCGCCGCTACGCGTCTGCAGGCTCTGCAGCGAGGCGGCGCCGTCGTCGACCACCGGAATCAGCGCCACGTCGAGCGCCTGGCTCAGCTTCATCAGCTGCGATTCGTGCGCCAGGCTCCAGGCCAGCACGCGCGAGCGGCCGCGGTAGCCGCTCCAGTGCAGGCCGGTGTCGGTGTCCAGCGTCAGGCCGCTGTCGAGCTGCAGCCGCACCCGCGCGCCGTCGCCTTCCAGCGTCACCACTTCGCCGTCGACCGGGCCGGCGGCGAAGAACTCCAGCCAGCCGCCGCCTTCGCGCAGCGGCCAGCGCTGGGCCGCGCCGAACACGCCGCACAGCGCCTGCGCCTGCCACAGCGGCAGCGCCGGCACGCGCCCGCGCAAGGGTTGCGCGCGGTCGGCGGCGGACGCTGCGGGCGCCGCGTCGATCGGATCGGCGTCAACCATGGCCCAGCGCCACCTTCATCAGTTCGGGCAGCGAGCGTACCCCGAGTTTGTTCATCATGTTCGATCGATGCAGTTCCACGGTCTTGACGCTGATGCCGAGCACGTCGGCGATGATCTTGTTGGGCTTGCTCGCCACCACCAGGTCCATGACCTGGCGTTCGCGCGGGCTGAGCTTGGCCAGGCGGTCGTCGCCGGCTTCGCCGCTGCCGGCGTGGTTGCGCGCGTTGGCGACGGCGGCGCGGATCGCTTCGATCAGGCCTTCGTCGCTGAACGGTTTTTCCAGGAAGTTGGCCGCGCCCTTGCGCATGGCCTCGACCGCCAGCGGCACGTCGCCGTGGGCGGTGACGAACACCAGCGGCAGGCCGATCCCGCGCCGGCGCAGTTCTTCCTGCAATTGCAGGCCGCTCATCAGCGGCATGCGGATGTCCGAGACCAGGCACTGGGCGCCGCCGCCGTGGCGTTCCTGGGCGTAGGCCTCCAGGAACGCCGGCGCCGAGGCGTAGGCCTGGACCTGGAAGCCGGCGGTCTCCAGCAGCCACGCGGTGGAGTCGCGGAAACCGTCGTTGTCGTCGACCAGATAGATGCGTACTTCGCCCGTGCGCACATCCTGGCTGCGGCCTTCGCTCATGCGGATGTCCCTCCATCGGTTCGCGCGCCGGCGCCGCGCGGGGCCGGCCGGCGCATCGGTGCGGCGCGGCCCGGCCCGGCTGCGCGCCAGCGCGACGGTATAACCCGGAGCGGCGGGGCGGCGATGCTGATGTTTGTCACCTGTGCGCCGCTCAAGCGCGCGCCTCGTAGCGCGGCAGGGTGAAGCCGAACACGCTGCCGCCGCCGGCGCGCGGTTCGAAGAACAGCCGGCCCTCGTGGTATTCGATGATCGAGCGGCAGATCGCCAGGCCGATCCCCAGGCCGTCGGTCTTGGTGGTGAAGAACGGCGAGAACAGTTGGTCTTGCTCGGCCGGGCTGAGGCCGGCGCCGCGGTCGGACACCCGCACCTCGACTTGCTCGTCCAGGTTCAGGCGCGCGTCGATGCGCAGCTCGCGCCGCTCCGGGGCGATCTCGCGCATCGCTTCGATCGCGTTCTTGACCAGGTTCAGCAGCACCTGCTCGACCATCACCCGGTCGGCGAACACCGGCGGCAGCGGCTCGGGCAGGGCCAGGTCGATGCGCAGGTCCAGCCGCTCGGCCTCCAGCCGCAGCAGCTCCAGCACGGTTTCGGCGATGCGCGCCAGCGCATGCGGCTCGCGCCGCGGCTCGCGCGCGCGGACGAACTCGCGCACCCGCGAAATCACCGCGCTGGCGTGCTCGGCCTGGGTCCGCGCGGCCTGCAGCGCGCGTTCGACCTGGACCGGGCCGCCGGCCTGTTCGACCAGGCGCAGGCTGCCGTTTACGTAATTCATGATCGCCGCGAGCGGCTGGTTGAGCTCGTGCGCCAGGGTCGCGGCCATTTCGCCGACCGACATCATGCGCGAGGTGAACAGCAGTTTTTCCTGCCGGCTCTTGTGCGAGGCCAGGGTTTCGATGCGCTCGCTGATGTCGACCGCGGTGAGCACGTCGGCGGCCTCGCCGGCGTGCTCGGCCCGGCCCCAGTGCAGCGCGTACCAGCGGCCGCTGTGCGGGGCGCGCACCTCGCGCGGGCGCGCGCCTTCGCCGGCCGGCGCCTGCAGTCGTTCAAGCAGGGCCTCGCGCCGGGCGTGTTCGGGCAGTTCGCCGAATTCGTCGCGGTAGCGCGCGTTGGCCGCGCGCAGCGCGCCGTCGCCGGCGAACACCGCGCAGGCGAACGGCACCGCGGCGAGCAGGCCGGCGTCGTCGCGCGCGGCCTGCGCGCTGGTGCCGGCATTGGCGGAGCGGGTGCGGGCCATGCCTCAATCCCCCGCGCGCGCCGGCGCGGCCACGCGGCCTGCGGCGTGAAGCCGCGACGGGCTGCTACGGTATGTCGCCGCGCGCCGGCCGCCGTTCTCGCCGTCCGCGCTCCTTCCGTTCCCGACTCTGGTTGCGCACTCAATCGCCATGCCGACACTGCCCTTGCTGCGTTCCGCCGTCCGTTCCGGCCTCGCCCGCGCCTGCCTCGCCTTCGCGTGCTGCGCGCCGTGGGCCGCGTTCGCCGCGGCGCCGGCGGCCCCTGTCTCCGCCGCTCCCGCCGCGCAGGCCGCCGCTGCGCAGCCGCCGTCGCTGTTGTTCGAATTCGCCGCGATCGTGCTGCCGGTGGCGGTGGTGCTCGGCGGCCTGGTCGCGGTGTTGTACGTGCTGCGCAAGCGCCACGGTCTGACCGCGCGCGACGCGCCGCTGTCGGTGCTGCAGATCCTGCCGATCGGCCCGCGCGAGCGGATCGTGGTGCTGCGCACCCGCAGCGGCCGCGCGCTCGCGGTCGGCGTCGGTGGACAATCGTTGTCGCTCATCGCCGAGCTCGACCCCGACGACATCGCGCCGGCAACGGTTGCATCGGCAACCGTTTCCGCGTCCGTCGCTGCCGCCCCCACCGCGGAGCGCGAATCGTGAGCGTTTCGCGCGTACGTTAGACGAATGCGACGAATCAATTGCGCACGAGTTCACAAAAACAGCGACGAATGCGCTTGAATTTAGCCGCACGCAATGAAGAGCCCGTGAGTTTGTGCATGCATTGCGCGAACCCGGCTCGTTCACACAACGGGTGACAAATTGCACTTAGTATCGGCCGTCCGGACCGGCATCGTGTCGAGGACAGCCATGCGTGATGGCTCAGGGGTACGTGGCAGCGTCGTGATCGCCCGCAACGTTTCAGACTGTGCGACTCATCACACGATCGCGGCCCGCGGATCCGTTGCGCGGGGCGAGGCGGTCGCCGCGGCGCCAACGCGCGGCGCGTTGCCGGCAGCCCCCGCGGGGAGCGGGATTTCCTAAGGATTTTCGGGACTAACGAATGCGTGGACTGCTGACTTCCTGGATCGCTACCGCGTCCGGCGCGCAGGGCCGTCGGCGCGCGGGCTACAGCGACGTGGTCCTGGCGTTCGCGGCGGTGACCATCATCGGCGTGATGATCCTGCCGCTGCCGCTGGCGATCATCGACACGCTGGTCGCGATCAACATCGCGATCGGCTTCGGCCTGCTGCTGATCGCGCTGTACATCCCCACGCCCGTGGCGTTCTCCAGTTTCCCCAGCGTGCTGCTGCTGACCACGCTGTTCCGGCTGTCGCTGTCGATCGCGATCACCCGCTCGATCCTGCTCGAGGCCAACGGCGGTCATATCGTCGAAACATTCGGCAGTCTGGTCGCCGGCGGCAACCTGGTGGTCGGCTTCGTGGTGTTCCTGATCATCACCGTGGTCCAGTTCATCGTCATCGCCAAGGGCGCCGAGCGCGTGGCCGAAGTGGCCGCGCGCTTCACCCTGGACGCGATGCCGGGCAAGCAGCTGTCGATCGACTCGGACCTGCGCGCCGGCCTGATCGACAAGGACGAGGCCAAGCGCAAGCGCCGCCTGCTGGAGGTGGAAAGCCAGCTGCACGGCAGCCTCGACGGCGCGATGAAGTTCGTGAAGGGCGACGCCATCGCCGGCATCGTCATCATCATCATCAACCTGCTCGGCGGCCTGGCCATCGGCGTGCTGCAGAAGGGCATGCCGCTCAGCGACGCCACCCACACCTATTCGATCCTGACCATCGGCGACGGCCTGGTCTCGCAGATCCCGGCCATTCTGGCGACCATCGCCGCCGGCCTGGTGGTGACCCGCACCGCCGGCGACGAGGACGACCGCCACCTGGGCGAGTCGATCACCCGCCAGGTCTCCGGCCAGCCGCGCGTGGTGCTGATCACCGGCTGCCTGGCGTTCCTGATGGTCTTCGTGCCGGGCTTCCCCAAGCCGGTGTTCTTCGCGCTGTCGATGGTGCTGCTGGGCATCGCCGCCTGGCGCTATCGCCACCACCATCCGTTGCTGCGCCGCGCTTTCAGCGTGCCCGAGGGCGAGCGCGCGGCCGAGGACAGGCCGCTCAACGAGGACGAAGTCGCGCCGCCCGCGCCGTTGCAGCTGGAGATCGCGCCGTCGCTGGCGGCCGCGTTCGGCGAGCAGGCCGCGCGTACGCGCATGGTCGAGGTCGCGCGCCGCCTGCGCGACGAATACGGCGTGCCGCTGCCGGTGCCGGTGGTGAAGATCGCCGCCGACCTGGAAGGCGACGACGGCCTCGGCGGCTACCGCCTGACCGCGTTCGGCGCGCGCCTGGCGTTCGGCCGGCTGTCGCCGAACGCGCAGTTCCGCGCCGCGCGCGCCGGCGACGCCAACGCGCCCAAGCTGCCGGGCTTCTTCCCGCCGCTGGCGGGCGAATGGACCGGGCAGGCCGGCCACGGCATCCGCGACGCGCTGGACACGGTGATGGAGCATTGCCGCCATGCGCTGGAGCGGCGCCTGGGCAGCTTCATCGGCATCCAGGAAGCCTCCAACCTGTTCGGGCGCATGCAGCGCGACTATCCGGACCTGGTCAAGGAAATGCTGCGCGTGGTCGCGCCGCAGCGCGTGGCCGACGTGCTGCGCCGGCTGGTCGAGGAAGGCGTGCCGATCCGCAATCTGCGCGACGCCTTCGAAGCCATCACCGACGTCGGCGGCCGCGAAAAAGACGTGGTGCTGCTGACCGAATACGTGCGGGTGGCGCTCAAGCGCGAAATCGCCGACCGCTACGCCGACGGCGAACGCACCATGCAGGTGCTGCTGATCCATCCGGAACTGGAAGACCGCCTGCGCCAGTCGGTGCGCGTGGCCGGCGGCGCGACCCAGCTGGCGATCTCGCCGGAGCTGGCCGGACGCCTGGGCGCGGAGGTGCGTTCGCATCTTTCGCGACAGGGCGAAGGCATAAAACCGGTGTTGCTGTGTTCACTGGATGTTCGCCGTCATCTGCGCAAGCTGCTGGAGATCGACTTCTTCGAGTTGCCGGTGCTGTCCTACCAGGAACTCGCGCCCGACCTGCGCATCGTGCAGGCCGGTCAGGTGAACGCCTGAGGAGACCATTCGCCATGACCCTCGCTGCGAGCGCTTATTTCCCCATTCATCGGCCGAACGGCCCGCGCGTATCGCGCGTCCCGGCCGCGCGCCCCGCCTTCGGCGGCGGCGCCTGAACAGGAGTTACCGCGATGATGTCCCCCGACCCACACGCTACGCCCGACGGCCCGACCGGCGATGCGCCTGCGCAGGCGGCCGACGCCGCCGAGCCGCGCGCTGTCGAATCGGCGCCGGCCGCGGCCGAACAACGCAACGCTGAAATCCGCGTCGCCTCGCCGGCGATCAGCGTGCTGCGCATCGTCTCGGGCCTGCACACCGGCGGCAGCCGGCCGCTGTCGGCGCAGGAAACCGTGCTGATCGGCAGCAGCGGCGATTGCGACATCGTCCTGTCCGATCCCAACGTCGCCCCGCGCCACGCGTTCCTGACCCGTATGGGCGGCACCGTGTCGCTGCGCGCGCTCGACGCGCCCTTGTTCATCGACGGCCAGACCTTGAGCCCGGGCGATCCGGCCGAGCTCGCGGCGATGCAGCGCGTCGACATCGGCGGCGCCTCGTTCGCGGTCGGCGCGGCCGAGGATCCGGGCTGGGCGACGATGCTGCCCAACCTCGCCGACGCCGCGCGTCCGGCCAAGGCGCCGATGCGCCACCTGCCGCTGATCGCGGGCCTGGCGGCGCTGTCGCTGGTGTCGGTGGCGATCGCCGCGGCGGTGATGCCGGGCTTCGAGAAAAAACCCACGCCGACCCAACTGGTGCAGCCGCTGATCAAGGAGTTCTCGATCGCCGGCGGACGCCTGGTCGAGAACGAGGACGGCGGCCTGGTGCTGTCGGGCACGGTCAAGGACGCGGCCACGCGCGAGATGATCCGCAAGCGCCTGATCACCGATGAGGTCGAGGCGCGGCTGGAACTGCGCACCGGCGACGACATCGCCGGCGACGTGCGCGAAGTGCTGCGCAGCCAGGGCCTGGCCACGCAGACGCGTTACCTGGGCGACGGCGATGTCGAAGTCAGCGGCCACTTCGCCGACCCGTCGCTGTTCTCGCGCGCGATCGCCTCGCGCGCGATGCAGGACGTCGCCGGGGTGCGTCGGGTGATCAAGCGCGACCTCGACGCGAGCCCGGTCGCCGCCGGCCCCGCCGTGGCCGCGCCGGAGGAACCGAAGAAGGCGCTGCCGACCGAGCCGACCCGGATCGTCAAGATCTTGCGCGACGAAAAACCGCGGCTGGTCGACGTCGACGGCAACGAGTATCTGGACGGCGATGCCCTGCCCGATGGCCGCACCGTTACCGGAATCGGCTCCAAGAAGGTATGGGCGTTCAACAAGCTCAACGGCATGATGGAAGAGATCAAGGTGCAGCCGCTGACCGCGCAGGAACTGGCGATCGCCAGCGGCGCCGCGCCGGCCGCCGATGCGGCGACCGCGGCCAGTCCGCCCGCCGCCGACGCCGCTGCGGCCAGCGCCGCCAAGACGCCGGCCGCCGCCGCGAAACCGGCGACGACGGCGCCCGCACCGACGACCCCGCCCGCGTCCGCCGCCGCCAACGCGCGCCCGGCCGTGGCCGAAGCGCCCGCGCGGCCCGGAAACCGACAATGAACAGGGACGACCCAGGGTCAGCACTAGCTGGTTTCACCCGCGCGGCGCCGATCTAATCCAACCTCGGCACCATGCACCCGTCGTCCGCGGAAGCGTCCAGAATCGCAAAACGCGTCAAGCTTTCGGTGCCATTCGTTGTTCCACGCCATTGCGCGGCCTTGCCGCAACGAGCAGGAGAGACGTCATGAGTAATGCAGTCAACGGCGCCGGCGGTACCGCCGGCCTGGTCAACACCTTCATCGCCGACGTCAACAAGAACGACGCCGTCGGCAACGGCAAGGGTTCGCGCGGCGCCGGCAACAGCAGCGGCGGCGGCGTCTCGGCCGGCGGCGGCGGCGGCAGCAGCGCGAGCTGGTACGAGTCGATGGCGCGCGCCTGGGGCCAGACCATGGACGCGCAGGCGTCGCGCATCACCGAGCTGTCGGGCACGATCGGCGGCGGCGACGACCAGCCCTCGTCGATGATCGCGCTGACCTCGCAGAGCCTGCGCATGCAGTTCATCTCCAACAGCGCCTCGACCTCGATCAACTCGATCGCCCAGGGCATCGAGAAGCTGGCGTCGAAGCAGTAACGGCGCGGCCCGACGTCTGCCGCCTGCCGTCGCGGCGTCCGGACCCACGCGTCCGGGCGCCCGCGGCCGTCGCGGCGGGGCTGCGCGGCGAAGCGTTCGGTCTGCGCCTCGCCGCTGCGTCGTAACCTTCGTTCGGACCACCCGTTGTCGAACCTACCGTTGCAGGAGACAGGTTCATGATCGAAGCCATCCAAGCCGCGGCCGAAGCCGCGCAACCGGCCGCCGCCTCGCCGGCGCAGTCGCCGCAGGCCTCGGCCTACGACATCCGCGAGTTCGCGGCCGCGTTCGACCGCGGCGCCGCGCCGGGCGGTGCGGGCGGGGTCCAGGCCGGCGGCGCCGAACAGGTCGCCCACGCCGGCGCCGCCGAGCCCTCGCAGGGCACCCGCGCGGTGCTGGCGGCGCTGGACAACCTCAACGGCGGCGCCGAGAGCATCGGCCAGGTCAGCCAGAACATGTCGGCCAACGCGGCCGAACTGACCCCGGGCGAGATGATCCAGATGACCATGAAGTGCCACCAGTTCATGTTCACCTCGCAGCTGACCTCGAACGTCGCCAACCGCACGTCCGACGGCATCCAGCAGCTGTTCCGCCAGCAGTCGTAACGCGCAAGGCACACACCACACGGGGGATGCATGGGTAGGGCGTCGGGCTTCAAAGCTTTAAGGATTCTGGCGGCCCTGCTGGCCTGCTTGCTGATCGTGGGGTGTACGCGCACGCCGCTGTACAGCCAACTCGACGAGCAGCAGGCCAACGAACTGATGGCGGCGTTGCTCGACGCGGGCATCCCCGCCGAGAAAGACCCCTCGCCGAGCAAGACCGGCTGGGAGGTCATGGTCAACCGCGGCGACATCCCCTACGCGATGCAGGTGTTGACCTCGCGCGGCCTGCCGCGCGCGCAGTACCGTTCGCTCGGCGACGTGTTCAAGAAGGAAGGCTTCGCCTCCTCGGCGCTGGAAGAGAAGGCGCGCTACCTCTACGGCCTGTCGCAGGAACTCTCGCGCACGCTGACCCGCATCGACGGCGTGGTCGAGGCGCGCGTGCACATCGCCCTGCCCGACCGCGACCCGCTCGGCGGCAACGTCCAGGATTCCTCGGCCTCGGTGCTGATCTTCGAACGCCCGGGCCAGAGCCTGCGCGACCGCGAGACCGACATCAAAGTGTTCGTCAAGGACAGCGTCGAAGGCCTGGACGACGTCAACAAGGTCACGGTGAAGTTCTTCACCGTGCAGTCGCCGCCCAAGGTCAGCCAGACCGGCGGCCCGCTCAACGCGGTGCTGGGCTCGATCGACCTGAGCGCGGTCATCATCGGCGCCGGCGTGCTGGTGCTGCTGGCGATCGTGGCGTTCTTCTTCGGCCGCCTGCGCTCGCGCCTGTTCCCGCCGGCCGCGCCGCCGCCGCCGAGCAACGCCCGCGGCGGAGTGTGGAACGGATGAGCGCCGCGGCGCTGCGCGCAGTGCTGACCGAGACCGATGCCAGCTGGCACGGCCGCGGCGACGAGCGCATCGCCCCGGAATTGCTGGTGGCCGCGCGCGACAGCGCGATCGGCCGCCGCCTGCTCGGCGGCTGGCTCGCCGCCGAAGCCGCGCCGGCGCTGCTGGCGCCGCAGCCGGGCGCGGGTTTCGCCGCCGCCGCGCTGCGCTGGCCGCGCGCGCGGGTGGAACGGCTGGTGCGCGATCTCGGCGCGCTCGCCTACGCCCCGGCGATCCGCGCCGAAGTGCGGCGCGAACCGGTGCGCCGGCTCAAGCAGGCGCTCGACAACGCGTATCTGCTCGCGCTCGACAGCCAGGTATGGGACGGCAAGGTGCAGAACCAACTCGCCCTGCAACTGGCCGACAACCTCGACCGCGCGCTGCGCATGGACGAGGACGCGCCGCTGTATTTCCTGCTCGACCTGCGCGGCCGCGCCGAACTGCGGCTGTGGGCCGAGCGCCGCGACCCCGGCCTGGCCGACTGGGTGCGCCTGCTGCTGCCGCGCGAGCTGCACGACGAAGCGCCGGCGCTGGTCGCGCATTTGCCGCCGGACGTGGTCGAGCGCCTGCACACCCATCACGGCGCGCGCCCGCTGAGCGCCTGAGCGCGCGCCCTTTCTTCGCTGCAGCCACGGAACCGCCATGCCCGCCGACCCGCTCCGCCACGATGTCCCGTCCGCCGCCGGTGCGAGCAACGTCGCCGACCTCTCGGCGCGGCGCGACCCCGGCCGCGGCGGCGGTGCGGTGGCGGTATTCGAGCGCAAGCAGTTCGAACGCGCGCTGGCCGGCACGATCGTGCCGGCGCAGCAGTGGAACCAGGTCGCCGAGATCGACCAGCTGCTGGCCCGGGTCAACACCCTGTACGAGCTGGCCGGCGAGGAAATCAAGCAAGCGCGCGAAGCCGGCTACGCCGCCGGTTTCGCCGAAGGCCTGGCGCGCGCGCAGCAGCAGATGGCGCAGCAGCTGGCCGACCTCAACGAGCGCCGCGCGCGCGTGCTGGCCGACGCCGGCAGCCGCGTGACCGAGCTGGCCTGCGCGATCGTGGCGCGGATCTCGCCGGATTTCGACGCGCGCGCAGTGGTGCCGCCGCTGGTCATGCACGCGGTGGAAGCCGCGCAGGCCGAGCAGTTCCTGCTGATCCGCGTGCACCCCAGCGTGCGCGAGGAAGTCGCCAAGGGCCTGGGCCTGGTGCGCCAGGCGCATCCGGTGGTGGGCGTGATCGAACTGGTCGACGACGAAAGCCTGGACCGGCTCAGCTGCGTGGTGGTGTCGGAGGTCGGCGAAGTGCGCGCCGGCGTGGCCCAGCAGATCGAGGCGATCCGGATCGCGCTGTCGGGCGCGGAATACGGCGCCGAACACAGCGCGGAGCAGGACGGATGAGCGTGTTCGCGTCGCCGACCGCTGCGCGCGGAGTCGCGCGATGAGCAGCCTGCCGCGCACCGTGCTGCAGCCGGCGCCCGCGCCGGTGCAGATCGATCCGCTGATCGCCGCGCTCGCGCGCGTGCCCAACGTGGTGCGCGTGGGCAAGGTCGCCGAGGCCTACGGCACCATGATCCGCGCCACCGGCCTGAAGGCGATGATCGGCGAGCTGTGCGAACTGCGCAGCCCGCGCGACCGCAAGTTCCGCCTCGCCGCCGAAGTGGTCGGCGTCTCGCGCCAGTACACCTTGCTGACGCCGCTGGGCCCGCTCGACGGCGTCGCCCACGACACCGAAGTGATCGCCACCGGCCGCCAGGCCTCGGTGCGCTGCGGCGACGGCCTGCTCGGCCGCATCCTCGACGCCAACGGCGAGGCCATCGACGGCCGCGGCGGCTTCGGCCCGACCGTGCAGGTGCCGATCTACGCCGCCTCGCCCAATCCGCTGGCGCGGCAGTTGATCGACACGCCCTTCGCCACCGGCGTGCGCGCCATCGATACCGTCATCACCGCCGGCGTCGGCCAGCGCCTGGGCATCTTCGCCGTCGCCGGCGGCGGCAAGAGCACCTTGCTCGGCATGCTCGCGCGCGGCGGCGACGCCGACGTCAACGTGATCGCCCTGGTCGGCGAGCGCGGCCGCGAGGTCAACGAATTCATCCACGACAACCTCGGCGAAGCCGGGTTGAAGAAGTCGATCATCGTGGTCGCCACTTCCGACCGGCCGGCGCTGGAGCGCAGCCGCGCGGCCTGGGTCGCCACCGCGATCGCCGAGTATTTCCGCGACCGCGGCCAGCGGGTGATGCTGCTGGTCGATTCGGTCACCCGTTTCGCCCGCGCCCTGCGCGACGTCGGCCTGGCCATCGGCGAGCCGCCGGCGCGGCGCGGTTTTCCGCCGTCGGTGTTCAGCCAGATGCCGCGCTTGTTCGAGCGCGCCGGCAACAACGACAAGGGTTCGATCACCGCGTTCTACACCGTGCTGATGGAAGGCGAGGACGGCGACGACCCGGTCGCCGAGGAAGTGCGCTCGATCCTCGACGGCCACATCGTGCTGTCGCGCAAGCTCGCCGCCGCCTATCACTATCCGGCCATCGACGTGCTGGTGAGCCTGAGCCGGACCATGCCGCGGGTGACCGACGAGGCGCACCAGCGCGCCGCCGGGCAGCTGCGCAAATACCTGGCCAAGCACCAGGACATCGAGCTGCTGCTGCAGCTGGGCGAATACAAGCGCGGCAGCGACGCCGACGCCGATGTCGCGATCGAGAAGATCGAACCGATCCGCAAGCTGCTCAAGCAGTCGGCCAACGATCTGGCCGACTACAAACAATCGCTCGACGCGCTGCGCAGGTTGTTCGGATGAAGCAGCGCTTTCCCCTGGCCACCTTGCTGCAGCTGCGCGAGCACCGCGTGGAGACCGCGCGCGCGGCGGTGATGGAGCGCCAGCGCCAGGTGCAGGCGCGGCGCGAGGCCTGCGTGGCGATCGAGGGCGAGATCCAGTCGCTGCAGAACGAGCGCGCCGGCCAGCGCCTGCGCCTGCTCGACCCGCCGCCGGCGGGCGTGCCCTGGCCGATGGCGATGTCGCAGCGCGAAGCGCATATCGAGCATCTGGCCGAACTGGCCACCGCCGCGCGCCAGCGCCTGGCCGACGCGCAGGGCAAGCTGCGCGAGGCCGAGGCCGCGTTGGACGAAGCGCGCAAGGCCTTCTTTCGCGCCAAGGCGCGGCTGGAGGCGCTGGAGAAACGCCGCGACGTGTGGCGCAAGGAACAAAACGCGATCGCCCAACGCCGCGAGGAAGCGCATTCCGCCGATCTGTTGCTGGCCGCGCGCCAGCGCTCCGCTCACGACAACAGTCCCTTCTGAGGTCGCCATGAGTACGATCCGCAACTCCGCCAACGAAGACGCCAAGCGCGCCCAGCAGGCCGCGCAGGAAGCGCAGGTGTCCGAACGCCGCTTGGCCGCGCACGAACCGGCGCCGGCCGAATCGGTCGACCAGTTCCGCAACCTGATGCAGCAACGCCAGGCGCTCGGCCACAAGGGCGAGCAACCGCCCGGCGCGCAGCAGCCCGAGGACGGCCAGTACGCCGCCGCCGACACCGCCGCGCAGGCGCTGCGCAGCCGCCAGCAAAACGCGCTCGAACGCGGCCGCAACCAGTACGCCCAGGACCAGAGCGCGCAGAATCACGCCGCCCAAGGCCAGGCGCGGCAGCAGTCGATCGAGAGCAAGTCGCGCGACGAGCAGCGCTACACGGTCGGCTTCGAGCGCGGCGGCGGCGAGCCTTCGTCCGAGCAATCGGGCCTGTGGCTGGCGCAGCAAGCGATGCGCTCGGAGCAGGCCGCGCCGATGCAGCCGCCGCCGCCGACCTCCAACGCGGCCGCCTTCGCCGACCTGATCGAGCGCCACGTGCGCCAGCTCGCGGTCAGCAGCGGCGGCGCCGACGGCGAGCAGGGCCAGGTGCTGCTGCGCCTGTCCGACCAGACCCTGCCCGGCACCGACCTGCTGCTGAGCAAGACCGCCGAAGGCTGGCAGCTGCGCGCCGATTCGCGCTCGCGCTCCAGCTACGACGCGATCCGCGAAGCCGGCCCCGAGCTGATGCGCCGCTTCGCCGCGCGCAACCTCGGCCCGCTTAGCATCGATCCGCATTTCCACGACTGACCGCCGCCGGCCCGCCGCGCCGGACGCGGCGCGGGCTCCTCACACCCAACCGATGGAACGCCACCGATGACCACCCAGAACGCCGCCGACGACCAGCGCCGCCAGCTGCGGGCCTCGTTCGAGAACCTGTTGCAGGAACAGGCCGAGCTCAGCGCCGACGACCGCGGCCTGCTACTGCAGCATTTCGACGAAGCGTTGCAGCAGCAGGATCTCTCGGCGCCGGCCGACTTCGACCCCGAAGGGCTGCGCCGCGACTGGGCCGCCGCGGTCGACGCGCTGGTGCCCGACGCCAGCGCCAGCGAGCGCGAATCACACCTGCGCCGTTTCGACGACACCCTGGAGCCGTTGCGCCGCGACACCATCCAGGACGCCTACGAGTATTCGCGCCGCCGCCGCGAGCAGGGCGAAGAAGCCGCGGCGCAATGGCTGAACGAGCGCAACGCCGCGCGCAAGACCGCGCAGGCCGCCGCCGCCGCGACCGCACCGGCGCAGCCGGCTGCGCGCAAGGCCACGCCGCGCAATCCGTGGGGCGGCTGAATCGGGCGCAGGCGAGCGGGGACAGCGCGCGAAAGCGCGGCGCGGTTCTCACTCTTCGCCGCTGCGCCGGGGTTCTTCCCGACTCCCCCTAGGGTACGCCATAGCTTGTTGGCTCCCGCGGCGCTGCGGAAGATGGCATCAACCAAACAGGGGCGGGTCTCGACGACCAGGCTGAACCGCTCTATCTCGCACAACGCATCGCATTGGAGAAGATCATGAGCAACGACGTGAATGCCCTGTTCGTCAACTCCCTGGCCAATCAGGAAGTGCAGAACAAGACCGAAGAAGCCAAGGTGGCCGGCAAGGGCTGGTTGCACGCGATCGCCACCCTGTGCGGCAAGCTCGCCGACCAGAAGGCCGACCAGATGACCAAGGCGATCAACGACCTGCCGGCCGACGCCAAGCCCAGCGACATGCTCAAGACCCAGGCCCTGGTGTCGGAATTCCAGCTGATGATGAACACCTTCACCAACGTGGTGAAGACCATCGGCGACACCAACGCCAACACCGCCCGCAAGGGTTGATGGCGGCTTCGCGCCCGCGGCGCGAGCGAGAGGGAGCGAAGCCGCGAGGCTTCGCTCCTTTCGCGTTTCTGCGGTTGGCGATTCGCACGGCGATTTCTGCTACGACTTCCACGACGCTTTGCGTGGCGACGCGTCCGGTGACGATCCTTTCGGCTGCCGCAACGGCGCACGCGCGCCGCATCGCGGCCGTGGCGCTGCTCGGCGCGTGCGCGCCGGCCTGGGCGCAGGACTACCAGCCGTACATGGATTCGTTCAATTCGAGCATGACCTCGATGCAGAACACCGCCGGCACCGCCGCGGTCAACGCGGCGATCAACCGCTCGCTGAGCCAGCGCGGCCGCGACGCGGCGACGACGTCCAGGCCGGCCTCCAAGCCGGCAACGAAACCGGCTGCGGCGGACCTGTCGTTCCGGCGCGACGCAGCCACCACCGAGCGCGTGCGCGCGGCCTTGATCGCGGCGATGGCCAAGCAGAGCCGCGGCGTCGCCGACGATTTCGCCCGCCGCTCCGGCGGCGCCGATTACCGCCGCCGCTTCGCCGCCACGCTGCCGGCGCGCGGCTTGTCCAACGACAACCTCGCCGACGTCGCCGCTTATCACGTCGCGGTCAACTGGGCGCTGGTGCATCAGGCGCCGCTGCCGTCGGCGCCGGCGTTGCGCGCGCTGCGCGAGCAGATGCGCGGCTCCTTCGCCGACAACGGCGTGCTGGCGCAACTGGCGCCGGCGCAGCGGCAATGGGTGGCCGACGATTTCCTGTTCCGCTCGTTGAACCTGGACGAGAAGCTGGCGCAGTTCGCGCGCGCGCCGGATCCGCAGACCCAGGCCGCGTTCGCGCGTGCGGCGCGCGAGGACATCCGGCGGACCTTGGGGCTGGATTTGCGGGATTTCCGCTTCAGCGCGGGCGGTTTGACGCGTTGAAGCGCGCGGCGAGCTGAAACAAAAGCGTCGGGCCTGAAGGCCCTCCCACAACAACTCGGGAGGGCCTTCAGGCCCGATGCCTTCGGCTCCGACGCGACAGACCCTTCAGCGCGAACGCCCGATCCTGCGCCCCAGCCACCACGCCCCCGCCGCGACCACCACGGCCAGGAACAGCGCCACGCCGCTGCCGCCCGGGCTGGCGCGTTCGCTGATCAGGCTGCCGCTGGGCAGCATCAGCACGATCGCCATCGCCAGGCAGGCGTAGGCGACCACGGTCAGCACCCAGAACAGCCACTGCAGCGCGCGCAGCGCTTCGAGTTCCGGCTCGGCCTCGCGGCTGGGGCGGTGGATGCCGCCGCGGCCGAAGCGCCACAGCCAGTGGGTCAGGGTGGCGTTGTCGACCTTGCCGCCGCGGCGCAAGGCGCGGCGCGGCGCGCCGTCGCCGGTGTAGACCAGATTGCCCGGCGCGTCGCCGCGTTGCTGCGCGGCGCGCTCGTGGCCGGCCAGCGGCAGCGAGCGCGGATCGGCGTTGGCGGCGTTGCTGCCCACCGCCGGCAAGGTGGCCGAAGTTTCCGACGGCGGCGGCGCGGCGTTGGCGGCGGTGTTGCCGGCCGGCGCGTGCTGGCCGGCCATGCGCGCGAGCAGGTTCTGTTGCGCGACCAGCGCGTCCTGCGACATCGCCGCGGCCATCGGCGCGGCCGGCACCGCATTGGGCGTGGCGGCGCCGACCAGGCTCAGCGTCGGCGCGGCCGCGTTGGCGGCGTTCGGAGCCGCGGCGGCGGCGCTGTTGCCGACGCTCGCCGGCAACGCACCCGAAGCGGTCTGCGGCAGGCCCTGGCCTTGCACCACGGCGCCCTGGGCGTTGCCGGACGCCGGCATCACCCCGTAATTCACCGCCGACCGGTCGGCGAGCGCGAACTGCGGCGCGTTGGCGAGCGCGCGTTCGGACAGGGTCGGCGGCGGGTACTGGGTCGGAGCGTTGGCGTTGAAGGGGTTGTTGTAGGCGTTGTTGCCGGCGTTCGCGCCCGGCGACTGGCCCTGCAGCAGGCGGCTGGCCGGGTTGTCGGGATTGAGCAGGGGCGCGTTGGGCTGGGCGACGGCGTCGGGCGTGGCGGGCAGGCCGGGGCCGCTGGCGCCGGGTGGCGCGTAGGGGTCGTCGCCGGGCAGGCCGTTGTTGCCGCCCGGGTTGGGCAGGCCGTCGTGGCCCGGCGGCAGGCCGCCGTGGCCGGGCGGCGCGTCGACGCCGCCGGGCAGGTTCAGGCCGGGCGGCAGCGGGCCGCCGGGCAGGCCGGGCTTGGAGCCGCCCAGGCCCGGCAGCAGACCGCTCAGGGGATTGCTGAAGTTGATGCCCGACATGGCCGCACCGCCCAACCCATCGCCTGCCGTTCGCCGGCGCTGGGTTCGACGGTAATGCGCGCGGCGCGGCGCGGCATCCTCGGGCTGGCCCTAGGTGGGCGATGAATACGCACGACGGCGTCGCGCGCACGCAGCGCGGCATCGCGTTCGCGCACGAACGGCCGTCCTCGCACGCGCTCGCAAAAGATTTTTTTGCAGGCGACGAAAGCCGCGTTTGCAGCGCGCAACGCATGCGCGCACTTCGCTGCGCAAACGTGGCAAGGCGAGCGCGTCGCGCGCGCACATCGTCTTGTTGCGCATGCAACGCGAGCGCACACTGTGCCTGCGTTCGCCACGCACGATGCAATGTCGGGCGACGAACGCGGCACCGACTTCCGCAACGCCCCCAACTCCTGGAATCAAGATGAGCCGACTGCCCGGCCTCGATCTGCTGCGCGCGATCGCGATCGTTTGGGTGATGTTCTTCCATGCCCAAGGCGCCGGCCTGGGCGCGCCGTGGTCGCCGTTGTCGCAGTTCGGCTGGATGGGCGTGGACTTGTTCTTCGCCTTGAGCGGTTACCTGATCGGCTGGCAGGTGTTGCGCCCGCTGAGCCAGGGCCGGCGCCTGGATTTCCGCGATTTCTACCTGCGCCGCGCGCTGCGCGTGTTGCCGGCGTTCTGGACGGTGCTGGCGCTGTATCTGCTGTGGCCGGCGTTCCGCGAACGGCCGGGGCTGGAGTCGGGCTGGCAGTTCTTCACCTTCACCTTGAACCTGCTGATCGACTACGAACACAACAAGGCGTTCTCGCACGCCTGGTCGCTGTGCGTGGAAGAACATTTCTATCTGCTGTTCCCGTTGCTGGCGATCGCGCTGACGCGGCGGCCGGCACTGTGGAAAGGCGCGGCCGCGGTGGCGGCGCTGGTGTTGGCCGGTATCGCTCTGCGCGCCTGGGTCTGGAACGGATTGGACGACAACGCCAACCATTGGGTCGAACGCATCTACTACCCGACCTGGATGCGCCTGGACGGCTTGCTGTTCGGGGTGACGCTGGCGGCGGTGCGCGCGTACCGGCCGCAGTGGTGGGAGGCGATGATGCGGCGCTCGGGCTGGCTGGCGTTGGCCGGCGTGCTGGCGGTGGCCGCGGCGATCGCGCTGTCGCAGCAGCGGCTGGGCTTCGTCGCCTCGGTGTTCGGTTTTCCGGTGGTGTCGCTGGGCATGGCGTTGTTGGTCGCCGCCGGCGCGTCCGAGCGACGCTGGACCGGGCGCCTGCGCGTGCCCGGCGCCGGCTGGTTGGCGGCGGCGTCCTTCAGTCTGTACCTGTCGCACAAGGGCGCGTTCGCGCTGATGGCGGGCGCGTGGGGCGAGTCTTTGGAAACGCGGCCGCTGCTGGCGTTCTTCGCCTATGCCGGCGCCGCGCTGGCGGCCGGGGCGATCCTGCATTACGCGGTCGAGCGGCCGTTCCTGCGCTGGCGCGAGCGTCTGATCCAGCGGCGCGCGCCGGCGCCCGCGGGCGCCGACGCTGCGGCCGCCTGAGCCTCAGCCGCGCGCTTGCTCGCCGGCGAAGCTGCGCCGCAGCGCCACTGCCGCGATCACCGAGCCTAGCCCGGCCAGCGCCACCGGCCACGCCGCGGCCGGCCAGCCGGCGGCCTGGACCACGCTGCCGAACAACGGCGGGCCGAGCACTTGGCCCAGGTAGCTGCCCTGCATCAGCAGGCCGACCGCGATCGCGATCCGCCCCGGGTCGCGCTCCAGCTCGGCGGCGCCGCCGATGGCCGAGGCCGGCAGCAGGCCGCCGGCCAGGGCGAACAGCACGCACAAGGCATACGTCGCCAGCGCCGGCAGCGGCAACGCGAACGCGCCCGCGGCGGCCGCGCCCATCACTGCGCTGGCAATGGCGATCAGCCGCCAGCGCGGCGCGCCGCGGCGCAGCAGCGCGCCGGCGGCGAGGTTGCCGATCACGTTGGCGCCGATCGCCAGGCCGCTGAGCGCGCCGGCGCTGGCCGCATCGACCTGCAGGCGCTGCATCAGCAAGGTCGGCAGGAAACTCAGCAGCGCATAGAACTGCAGCGCATACAGCGCGAACGCCAGCGCCAGCAGCAACGGGCCGCGCGCGCTGGCCACCGCCCAGGCCTCGGCGGCGATGTGTCGCCACGGCCGCTGCGCGGCGGCGCGCGCGGCCTGCGCCGACGGTGCGCGCACGGCCAGCCACAGCGCCAGCGCCGCGACCGCGCACAGCAGCGCATTGAGTTCCCAGTAGCCGCGCCAGCCGGCCAGGGCGGTGCCGTCGAGCGCGGCGCCGGTGGCCAGCGCCAGGGCCATGCCGGCGGGCATGTAGCAACTCCAGATCGCGAATACCACGGCGCGGTCGCGCGCCAGCGACAGGCGCTGCAGCACGCTGGCGCCGGCCACCGCGAACAACAGGAAGCCGGCGCCTTCGAGCACTCGCGTGGCCATCAGCGCGGCCAGGCTGTGGGTCTGGCTGCCGAGCGCGCTGCCCAGCGCCATCGCCGCCAGCCCGGCCACTTGCAGGCGGCGGTCGCCCAGGCGCGCCACCAGCGCGCCGGCCGGCACGCTGGCGAACAGGCCGAGCAGGCCGAACACCGCCATCAGCCAGCCGCCGGCGCGCAGGTCCAGGCCCAGGTCGGCGCGCAGCGCGGGCAGGGCGATGGCGGTCTTGCCGACCTGCAGGGCGGCGATCAGGCCCGCGCCGAACACGGCGGCCACGGCCTGCCAGTCGGTGCGTTCGGCCTGGGGCAGGGCGGTGGGGGAGGACAGGGACATGGGCTTCACAGCAGTGCACCGGGTCGGGCGATGGTCGCCACCTTGCGACCTCAGGCATGCTTGAGGTCAATGCGGAGCGGGTGGAACGCTGCGTATGGGATGGGCTAGACGCGGCGGTGCCGGCCTGCGGCGTGCAGTTGCAGCCGCCATGCCGTAGCCGGGGCCGAGCAACCGCCGCAGCCAAGCACCGGCCGGAACCGCGCAGGCGCGCCTGTCCAACGCCGCCGCGCTGCCGCCGCCCACCCCGGAAGCGCCCCGTTGCTGCACATGCAACGTGACCTAAGTCACTTTTTGAATATATTTTTGGTGATCTAAGGTGGGGCTGGGGTCCCACCCTGCGTTCGTATCTAAGAGGCCGTCCCGCATCCCCCGGTGGCGACGGTGAATCCAGCACGGCGGCTACGGCCGCGCAGGCGTTCAACGAGGGCGGGCCGGTCCCGCCGTTGTCAGGGGAGTCAACCGATGCACCGAACCCGCGCCGAACTCGACGGCGATCTGTGCCAGCTCAGCGCGGCCTTGCCGCTGTGGCGCCGCCATTGGCGCGACGACGAAGTGTTCTGGCCGCGCGTGGACAGCCTGATCGAGCGCCTGCTCACCGTCACGCCGCGCACCGAGCGCTGCCATGTGGTCGCGCACATCAACCGCATCATCGCAGCCCAGGGCCTGCAGCACGCGCCTTACGAATAGCCGTGCGCGCGCCGCCAGCGCGGCGGATGGGTCACTTCTTCTTCGGCTTGAGCAGTTCGTCGAGCAGGGCGCCGACGCGCGCGGCATAGGCGTTGGGCGCGAAACGCTGGGCGAAGGCGCGGCGCTGCTCGGCGTTGCCGACCACCGATTCGCGGCTGAGCCGGATCATCAGCTCGGCCAGTTGCGGGCGGTCGTGCGGGTCGAAGCGCGGCATGTCGCCCGGCGCCACTTCCTCCAGCGCGCCGCCCTCGGCCACCGCCACCGGCGTGCCGGCGGCCAGCGCTTCCAGCACCGGCAGGCCGAAGCCTTCGGCGTAGGACGGCTGCCACAGGCGCTCGGCGTCCAGGTACAGCCGCGCCAGTTCGTCTTCGGCGGGATGCTCGAACCAATGCACGCCGTTGAGCCGCTGCAGCTCGGCCGGCACGTCGGCCGGCGCGCCGACCACGACCAGGTCGGGGGTGTCGTAGTGCTGGCGGCGTGCGTCGAGCCAGGCGCGCAGGAACAGGTCGGCGTTCTTGCGCGGCTCGCGCGTGCCCACCAGCAGCCAGTAGCGCGGCGGCAGCGGCCGGCTCAGGCGGCTGCGTTCGGCCGGCGCCGGCGCCGGCGCGACCGCATCGGGCAACACGTAGAGCTTGTGCGCGTGCGCCGGGTAGAGCCGGCCGCACTCGGCGGTGGTGTAGCGCGACGGCGTCCAGATCGCATCGGCGCTGGCGATGGAATGGCCGATCGCGGCCTCGTCGACCAAGCGCGAGGCCAGCGCGCGCCACGGCGAGGAACGCGGACGGCGCAGGGTCAGCCGGAACAGGTCGTGCAGCAGCAACACCTGACGCACCGCCGCCGGCTTGCGCCACACCGGCAGGCCGCCTTCGGCGGTGGCGATGTAGACGTCGATGTTCTGCGCGCGCAGCGCCGAGGGCAGGAACCCGGCCTCGAAGCGCCAGCGCCGGCGCAAATCGCGACTGGCCTGCGGGGAAACAGGTGCGCCGCCGGCGGGCAGGTCGGAGGCGACCGCGATGGCGCGGTGCGGGTGGTCGAGCGGGGCTTCGGTGAACAACACCGTTTCGGTGTCGGGCCGGCGGCTCAGGGCGCGCTCCAGCGCCAGCACCTGCCGCGCCGGGCCGCTGCCGGGCGCCGCGGTCGCGGCGCGGTAGTCCAGGCCTATGCGCATGCGGCGTCCGCCGGCGCACGGGCGGCCGCGCGCGGGGGCCGCGCGGCTGCGAAGATCGCGTTGGAGTGGAGAGGCTTCATCGGTGGCGCGGGGTCCTGGCCGGATGACTAACGAGAACCTGCTGCCGAGTCAGCGCCTCTCCATTAGTGCGAACAGCGTCACAAATATTATGTGACCAAGTGAGGTTCCGTGAGCGAGCGCCAGGCGCAGCTATTCATGAACGACCTGAACGAAATCGGGCGCCGCAAGCGGCCGCCGGCGACGGGGCCGTCACGGCCGGCTTGACACCCTGCGCGCGCCGGGCGCCCACTATCCGCGTTATTTAACCTTCTGGTTCAGTTGCTATGCCCGCCGATTCGCTCAGCACCACCTTCGCCGCCCTCGCCGATCCCACCCGGCGCGCGATCCTCGCCCGCCTGGCCAGCGGCGAAGCCGGCGTGACCGAACTGGCCGAGCCGTTCCAGATGAGCCTTCCGGCGATCTCCAAGCACATCAAGGTGCTCGAGCGCGCCGGCCTGGTCGCGCGCGGCCGCGCCGCGCAATGGCGGCCGTGCCGGCTGGAGACCGCGCGCCTGCGCGAGGTGTCCGGCTGGCTCGACGAATACCGCCAGCTGTGGGACGAACGCCTGCAGCGCCTGGACGATTACCTGACCCAACTGCAGGCCGCCCCCGAGGCCGCGCATGACGACACCCCCGACTGACATCGCTGCGATCCGGCCCCCAGCCGCGACGCGCGCGGAGCGCGCGCATGGCTGACGCCGGCCGCTCCACGCGTCGCCGCAGGCCGGCTGCGTCGGCCTCCAGCTCGGCGCCGGCATCTGCTGCCGTAGCGGCTTCGGCTGCGCCGCGCCCGCCGTGCTGTTGCCTGCCCAGCCCACTGGCCGGCGCGATCCGCACCACCGTCGCCTTGTCGCCGCCGGCGCGCACCGGCGAATCGGTCGCGCCGCCGATGCCGCCGCCGCTGCGCGGCGAGGATGAGGGCGTGGTGGTTTAGCCGCGCGGGTCGCCGTGGCCGCGCATTCGGTGCATGCCGATAAAGAGCGATGCGCGGACTTCGCAGCCGCACTTCGATAAAGCCCTGGGTTCCCGCTTTCGCGGGAACGACGGTTTGATGGTTTCGCCACGCTTCCCCCAGATCGTCATCCCCGCGAAAGCGGGGATCCAGAGACTTCAGCGTCATGTGGGAGAACGCATGGGATCGCGAACGTGGCGATCGTTGCGTCGCTGTGGCGTCGCGTCTGATTCGTGATCGATGAAGAGCGATACGCAGACTTCGCAGCCATACCTCGATGAAGCCCTGGGTTCCCGCCTTCGCGGGAACGACGGATCGAGAATTCCACCGCGCCTCCCCAAACCGTCATCCCCGCGAAAGCGGGGATCCAGAGACTTCAGCGCGACGCATCGCCTGTCTGCACGAACTCTTCGTCCGCACGACCGACTCGCGCACCCGCGCACACCACCGCTTTGCCGATTCGGTAACGCCCGATGACGCACCCGCACAATCGCAACGCACGCACCCGCGGCCATCGACGTCGCGCCAACCAACGACCGTTGTTTACGACCGTCGCCACCTCGCACGGCCCCGCGCGCGAAGGTTCAACGCATTCGACACACTCCGCAAAGTTCCGCGCGCGTTAAACGGAACTGCGTCGAAGTACCGCGCGCACACGCCGCGTTAACGTCGATTCATGCGCGTTCGCCGTATCGCGAACGCGCGCTGTCGCCGCCGCACCACGCGACGACGGCAATGCAGCCAAGCATCAGGGGGCTCACCGCCGCAGTCAGCGCCGCCGCGCTGCGCCACGCTGCGCGATCGCTCGATCGCGCAAGCGCCGGACATCGATCGCGATGTCCGCGCGCAGCGTGCGCGCGCGATGCGCACAACCGCGAACGCTGAGGTTGCCGACACTGCCGTCGCCCCGTCGCGATTCCAGGGAATCCACCGTCATCAGGAGCCAGCCGATCATGCCGCACGCCCCTCTCAGCCATGCGATCCGCCGCGCGCTGCTCGCCGCCGCCGTCGTCGGCCTCGCGCCGGTCGCCGCACAGGCGCAGGCGCAGGACAGCACCGCCGCGCCGACCACCACGCTCGACCGGATCGAAGTCACCGGCTCGAACATCAGCCGCGGCGACATGGAAACCGCGTCCCCGGTGCAGGTAGTGACGCGCCAGGAGATCGACCGCAGCGGCAAGGCCACGCTGGCCGAATACCTGCAGACCTTGACCGTCGACGGCGCCGGCTCGGTGCCGCGCACCTACGGCACCGGCTTCGCCTCCGGCGGCACCGGCGTGTCGCTGCGCGGCCTCGGCGCCGGCTCCACGTTGGTGCTGCTCAACGGCCGGCGCATGGCGCCTTATGGCTTGGCCGACGACGGCCAGAAAGTGTTCGCCGACCTCAGCGTCATCCCGATGGACGCGGTCGAACGAGTGGAGGTGCTGAAAGACGGCGCCTCGGCGATCTACGGCTCCGACGCCATCGCCGGCGTGGTCAACATCATCCTGCGCAAGGAGTTCAAGGGCGTGTCGGTGCGCAGCAGCTACGGCGTGTCCGGCTATGGCGACGGCCAGCAGGGCAAGGCCTCGGTGACCTTCGGCTTCGGCGACATCCAGCAGGATCGCTACAACGTCTACTTCAACCTCGAAGGCGGACAGACCGACGAGATCCGCGTCGCCGATCGCCGCGACCGCAAGTGGATCGGCACCGGCGACGCGCGCCCGTGGGGCTACAGCCAGACCAAGCGCTTCATGTCCGGCTACATCCTCGGCACCGACGCGACCAGTTCGCCGGCCGGCAACGTCAAGAACCCGACCACCGGCCAGTACATGTCGCTGCCCGGTTGCGCGCAGCTGTCGCCGCTGACGCCGCAGGACCCGAACGGCGGCTGCCTGTGGCAGTCCGGCCAGTTCAACAGCCTGGCGCCGGAAGAGAAGTACGTGAACCTGTTCGGCCGCGGCACCTTCGCGCTGTCGGACAACTTCGAGGCCTATGTCGAGGCCGGCTATTCGCGCAAGAAGAGCACCTTCCACAACACGCCCTCGGGCGTGTCCGGCGCCTGGGGCTATCCGGGCGGGCCGATCAACGGCGATTCCGGCGACAGCGCGGTGGTGCTGGGCCCGAACCATCCCGACAATCCGTTCCCGGGCCAGTCGGTGAACCTGCGCTACGCCGCGTTCGACGTCGGCCCGCGCACCATCCGCACCGACAGCGAATTCAGCCGCATCCTCGCCGGCGTCAAAGGCAACCTCGGCGGCTGGGACGTGGACGCGGCCTATCTGCATTCGCAGAACGACCTGACCAACACCCGCGACAACTTCCTGCGCTACAGCGCGGTGCGCGACGCGCTGACCAACGGCACCGGCCCCGGCGGTTACTGGCGCATCGGCCAGAACGCCAACCTCAATTCCAAGGCGCTGTACGACTACATCTCGCCGACCATCCACGCCGACGGCAAGACCACGCTGGATCTGTTCGACGCCAAGGCCTCGCGCTCGCTGGCCGATCTCAAGGGCGGTTCGCTCGGCATCGCCTTCGGCGCGGAGTGGCGCCGGCAGAAGGCTGAGCTGGATCCGCAGACCTACACCGACGTCGGCGACATCATCGGTCTGGGCTATTCGGCCTACAGCGGCACCCAGGAAGTGGCCGCGGCCTACGCCGAACTGGTGGCGCCGGTGCTGGAAAGCCTGGAGCTGTCCGGCGCGGTGCGCTACGACAAGTACAAGGGCGGCGACGACGCGACCACGCCGAAGGTCGGCATCAAGTGGAAGCCGATCGAGCAGCTGGCGTTGCGCGCGACCTACGCCGAAGGCTTCCGCGCGCCGAACCCGGCCGAGTCGGGCAAGGGCGGGCTGGCCGCGTTCACCGCCGCTGCCGATCCGGTGCGCTGCCCCGGCGGCAATCCGGCGCCGGGTGCGAGCGTGCGCGACTGCGACATCCAGATCGCGGTGATCACCAGCCCCAACCCCGACCTCAAGCCCGAGGAATCCAAGAGCTACACCCTGGGCCTGGTGTTCGAGCCGACCGCCAACACCACGGTCACCCTCGACGGCTGGGAGATCAAGCGCACCAACGAGATCAACGTGGAGTCCACCTCCGCCGCGGTCGCCGCCGGGCGCACCATCCGCAGCGACAACAACCTGCCGGGCGTGGCCAACTCCGGCACTCTGCTGGCCGCGCAGGCCGCTTACGTCAATTCGGCCTCGACCACGGTGCGCGGCATCGACCTGGACGCGCGCCAGCGCTTCGACCTGGGCAGCGCCGGCAGGCTCAACCTCGACCTGCAGTGGAGCCACCTCAGCAAGTTCGAGCGCGAGGAAGAGGATGGCACCGTCTTCGAATACGCCGGCACCCACGGCAATTGCGACGTCACCAACTGCATCGGCACGCCCAAGGACAAGATCAACCTCGGCGCGACCTGGGAATACGGCAACCTCTCGCTCAGCGGCGTGGTGAACTACATCTCGCGCTTCAAGAACGTCACCGCCGAAGGCAATCCCTGCGCCAGCCGCTACGCCGACGGTTCGCCGGCGCCGGGCGGCGGTTGCCGGATTCCGTCGTTCACCACCTTCGACCTGTCCGGTCGCTGGCGCGCGGTCGACGGCATCGAGGTGTTCGGCTCGATCCAGAACGTCACCGACAAGATCGCTCCGCTCGATCCGCTGACCTACGGCGCGATCAACTACAACCCGATGCATTCCAGCGGCGCGATCGGCCGCTACTTCACCGTGGGGGTCAAGTACGACTTCCAGTAAGGCGATCTCCGCCGCGCGGTCCCGGCCCGGCCGGGACCGCGTCGTCCCTATCCGGCCCACCCTCCAGTAAGCCGCTCTCCAGCCTCAGGGCTGTTTCCGGCCTGTCCCGCCCCGCGGGACGGGCCTTTTCTTGTCCGCAGCGGCGCCGGCGGCGATTTCTGCGACGCGGTTCATGCCGCCGCCCACCCGCGCTTCACTCACCTTCACCCATCGTCCAATAGCCGGCGATGCGGGGTGCGGACGTAAGATCGTTCCCAGCTCGTCCTCGTCCCGTCGTCCGCGGCGCCCCGCTCTGCACTGCCTACAGGCCGCCCCCATGCCCACCTTGCTGATCGCCGACGACCATCCGCTGTTCCGCGAAGCCCTGCGCGGCGCGGTCGCGCGGGTGCTGCCCGAGGCGGCCCTGCGCGAGGCCGACAGCGTCGACGCGCTGTACGCCCTGGTCGAGGCCGAATCCGACGCCGACTTGCTGCTGCTGGATCTCAACATGCCCGGCGCGCAGGGTTTCAGCGCGCTGGTGCACCTGCGCGCGCTGCATCCGCAGCTGCCGATCGTGGTGGTGTCCGCGCGCGAAGAGCCATCGACCATGCGCCGCGCGCTCGACCACGGCGCGGTCGGCTTCATTCCCAAATCCGCCGACGCCGCGACCCTGGGCGAGGCCATCACCACCGTGCTCGATGGCGACCGCTGGGCGCCGCCGGCCGCGATCGCCGCGCCCGCGGCCAACGCCGACGAGCACGAGGCCGCGCAGCGCCTGCGCGATCTCACCCCGCAACAGTTCCGGGTGTTGCAGATGCTCGGCGCGGGCCTGCTCAACAAACAGATCGGTTATGAGCTGGGCGTGTCGGAAGCGACGGTCAAAGCGCACGTGACCGCGATCCTGCGCAAGCTCGGCGCCAACAACCGCACCCAGGCGGTGCTGATCGCCGGGCGGTTGGCGCTGGATCCGGGGGCGATCGTGCCGCCGCCGGAAGAGGCCGACTGAGCGCGGCGGCAACGGATCGGAAGACGCCGCGAGGCCGCCGGCCGATCCACGCCTGATCGGCGTAGATCGCACCGGCGAGCGCTGGCCGTGCGATGGGCTGCGCGACTGTCGCAGCGGGGGGAGTGGACGCCGGCGCTTGAGGTCCCTGCGGTCGATTCGTCGCGATCCGTCGCAACGCGAAGTGGCCAGGCATCCGAGCGTTATGGTGTCGGCGATGGCGGCCGATCTCAAGCCGCAAAACGCATCGGATCGCGCCTCGTTCAGCGGAAAAAGTTAACGATTCAGGCTCGCGAGCGGGAACCGGCGTTTGAGCGGCGCGCGCGCGGCGGCGAGGCTGCGCAGGCGGCGGCCTCGTTCATGTTTTTGCGAGCTTCGATTCGCCGCAGCGGCCCGTCGCCTTGCAGGATCGCGACGACCAAGTGGCGCACCGCAACACCGGGCTTCGCGCGCCGACGGCTTGCGCCGCCGCTGCCCGCAAGCGCCTAGCCGCGACAGGCGGCCGGCGCATCCGCCGACGGTTGCTCGCTAAGCCGTGCGATCGGCACGAAGCGGAAGGCCTGGTCCGATTCGTGGCCGTTGATCAGCGAACGGATATGCGCGTCGAGCCGGTCGGGCCCGACCGTCGCGGCGTATTCGACCGAGCCCACCCGCGCCTGGGTGGTGAACGCGACGCGGCCGTCGCGTCCGCTGTACGCGCCGCGCGGCAGCACCGCGCAGTTGCGGTTGAACCAATCGTTGACCGACTGCGCCGGCTCGGGCGAAGACACCGAGACCACGACGCCGTCGGCGTAGAAGCGCAGATAGAAGAAGTGGCCGCGCCCCGAGTCGGCCTGGTAGATGCCGTCGAAACGCAGTTTGGCCGGCGCGCTCGCGGGTGCGGCGGCGGCGAGCCCGGCGGCGCCTGCCAGCGCGGACGCCAGCGCGAGAGCGATCGGAAGGACGAAGCGTCGGTGCGCGTGCATCGGTTTCCCCTGTGCGGCGCGGCCTCGGCGCCGGATCGGCGTCGCTTGCCGCGTCGGATCAGGATAGTGCGCGCGGCTCAGGCCGGACAACGGCGCGGGACGGCTCAGGCCGCCGGCCGCTGCGCCGCCAGGAACGCGCGCAGCGACGCGGGCTTGATCGGCTTGGTCAGCACCCGGCAGCCGCGGTCGCGCGCGGCGTGCTTGAGCGCGTCGCTGCCGTCGCCGGTCAGCAGCGCCGCCGGCAGTTCGCGGCCGAGGCGTTCGCGCACCGCGTCGATGGTGGCCAGGCCGTCGAGGCGGTCGTGCAGGTGGTAGTCGACCAGGGCCACGTCGGGCGCTTCGCCGAGCAGCGCCAGCGCGTCGTCGACGGTGGCCGCCAGCAGCGCATTGGCGCCCCAGCGGTCGAGCAGGGCGCGCATGCCGTCGAGGATTTCGCGGTCGTTGTCGATGCACAGCACGCGCAAGCCGGCCAGCGAGTCGGCCAGCCCGGGTTGCACGGTCTCGGCCGCCGCCGCTTCGCGCGGCACCCGCCCGCACGGCACGCTGATCGAGAACACGCTGCCGCGGCCGATGTGCGAGCGCACCCGCAGCGGGTGGTCGAGGGTGCGGGCGATGCGCTGGCAGATCGACAGGCCCAGGCCGAGGCCGCGTTCGCCGCCGCTGCCGGGTTGGTCGAAGCGGCGGAACTCGTCGAAGATCTGTTCGAGATGATGCTCGGGAATGCCGGGGCCGGTGTCCCACACCTGCAGCTCGACCCGGTCCGGCTGCGTCGGGCCGAGCCCGGGACGCAGGCGCGCGGCCATCAGCACGCCGCCTTCGCGGGTGTAGCGCAGCGCGTTGGCGAGGAAGTTCTGCAACGCGCGGCGCAGCAGGCGGCGGTCGCTGCGCACCGGCATCGCGCCCAGCGGCGCGCGCACGCGCAGCGACAGGCCACGGCCGGCGGCGCTGGGCGCGTACTGCGCGGCCAGTTCGCGCAGCAGTTCGCCGGCGTCGAAATCGCTGGGCTCCGGCCGCAGCGCGCCGGCGTCCAGGCGCGAGATGTCGAGCAGGCCGTCGAGCAGATCCTCGGCCGCGCGCAGCGAGGCGTCGACGCGCTCGGCCAGGCGCCGTTGTTCGTCGGGGCTGTCGCTCTCGCGCAAGGCCGCGGTGAACAGGCGCGCGGCGTTGAGCGGCTGCAGCACGTCGTGGCTCACCGCGGCCAGGAAGCGGGTCTTGGACTGCTGCGCCGATTCGGCTTCCTGGGTGCGCTGCTCGACGCGCTGTTCGAGGTTTTCGTTGGCCTCGCGCAGCGCCTGTTCGACCCGCTTGTAGTCGGTGACGTCGCTGTAGCTGGTGACGTAGCCGCCGCCGATCAGCGGCCGGCCGACCATTTCGATCACCTGTCCGTTCGGGCGCACGCGTTCGAACACGTGCGGCGCGCCGGCGCGCAGATGCGCCAGGCGCCGGCGCACCAGTTCGTCGATGCTGGCCTCGTCGAGCCGGCCCGGGCCCATCTCGCCGCGCTCGGCGTTCCAGCGCAGCAGGTCGGCGACCGGGCGGCCGACGTAGAGCATGCCGTCGGGGTAGTCGAACAGTTCCTGATAGCGACGGTTCCACGCCACCAGCCGCATCTGCGGATCGACCACGCTGACGCCCTGGCTGATGTTTTCCATCGTGGTCGACAGCACCTGCCGGTTGAAGCGCAGCTCCTGGTTGGCCTCGTCGAGCAGCGCGACCACTTCGCCCAGTTCCATGCCCGAGCCGCGCAGCGCGCTGGTCAGAGTCAGGCGCGCCGAGGCCGCGCCGATCGCCGCGGCCAGCAGGCGTTCGGTGAACTGGGCCAGGGCGCGGTCGGCGGGCAGTTCGGGCTGCCAGTCGCGGCCTTGCTGGCGTGCGTACTCCTCGAACGCGCGGCGCGCGTGGCGTTCGCCGACGATGCGTTCGGCCAGCGCCAGCAGCTCGCCGCCGCGCACGCTGCCGGCCCAGCCGCCGGGGCCGAGCGCCGGGCGGCGCACGTAGGGGTCGAGGAACGGCGCGGCCAGCAACTGCTCCTGCAGGCGCGGGCGCTGGCGCGCGGACACGAACAAGAACGCGCCGACGTTGAACAGCAGCGACCAGAACGTGCCGTGGGTCAGCGGGTCCCAGCCGACCAGGCCGAACAACTGCTCCGGGCGCAGCCAGGCGATGTCGAGCGGGCCGGTGGCGAGCCAGCGCTGGTCGATCCAGCCGATCCGGCTCAGCGCCGGCAGCAGCAGGGTGTAGCTCCACACCACGGTGCCGGCGAACAGGCCCGCGAGCGCGCCGGCGCGGCTGGCGCCGCGCCAGTACAGGCCGCCGATCAGCGCCGGTGCGAACTGCGCGACCGCCGCGAACGCGAGCAGGCCGTGCTGGGCCAGCCCGTTGGCGCCGAGCGAGGCGCGGTGGTAACCGTAGGCCATCAGCGCCAGCATCACGATGGTGACCCGGCGCACCCACAGCACCTGCCGGTCGATGCCGGGGCTCTGGTGCGGCGCGCCTTCGTGCAGCACGCCGCTGCGCAGCAGCAGCGGCATCACCAGGTCGTTGCTGACCATGGTCGACAGCGCCACCGACGACACGATGACCATGCCGGTGGCGGCGGAGAAACCGCCGATGTAGACCATCAGCGCCAGCGCCTGCCGATCCAGTTGCAGCGGCAGCGCCAGCACGTAGGTGTCCGGCGACACGCCGGTGCCGCCGAGCACGGCCTGGCCGGTGAGGGTGATCGGCACCACCAGCAGGCTGATCAGCGCCAGATAGCCGCCGAACAGCCAGCGCGCCGAACGCAGGTCGTTGGGGTCCTGGCATTCGACCACGGCGACGTGGAACTGGCGCGGCAGGCAGACGATGGCGGTGAACGCCAGCAGGGTCTGGGTGATGAAGCCGTCGGGCAGGCCGGGCCGCAGCACCACGCGCGCGGCCTGTTCCATGCGTTCGCCGTAACTGCCCAGGCCCGGCAGGTGGATCAGCGCGAACACGCCGATGGCGACGAAGGCGATCAGCTTGACCAGCGATTCCAGCGCCACCGCCAGGACCATGCCGTGGTGGTGCTCGGTGGCGTCGACGCGGCGGGTGCCGAACAGGATAGCGAACACCGCCAGCATCATCGCCACGTAGAACGCCGGGTCGGCGAGCAGACCGGCGTCGGCGGGCACGCCGGCCAGCACTTCCACGCTCATCGCCACCGCCTTGAACTGCAGCGCGACGTAGGGCACCGCGGCGGTCAGCGCGACCGCCGCGACCAGCGCGGCCAGCCCCGGCGCGCGGCCGTAGCGCGAGGACAGGAAGTCGGCGATGGAGACGATGCGGTGCTCGCCGGAGATCAGCACCAGGCGCTCGAGAATGCGCCAGCCGAAGGCCAGCATCAGCAGCGGGCCTAGATAGATCGGCAGGAAGCCCAGCCCGGTGCGCGCGGCGGTGCCGACCGCGCCGTAGAAGGTCCACGACGAGCAGTACACCGCCAGCGCCAGCGAATACACGGCCGTGCGCAGCCAGCGCGCGCGCGGCGAACGCTCGCGCTGGTCGCCGTAGTAGGCGACCGCGAACAGCAGGCCGACGTAGCCGGCCGAGACCAGCAGCAGGATCCAGCCGGGGATCAAGGGCGCGGGTACGGGGTGGTTGGGGTCGGTCGAGTGTACGGGGTCGGTGGCGGGGGCGGGTTGCGGGTGGGGTGCGACTTTGGGCGGGGTGCTCAGCTGCGGTGTGGCGGGACGCGACGATCGGGGGCTACGGGTATGGGGTGGAATTTCGGCGGCCGAGCGAAAAGCGTCGAGCCTGAAGGCCCTCCCACAGGAGCCGCCGTTCTTGCCAGTACGTCATCCCCGCGAAGGCGGGGATCCAGAGACTTCAGAGCCCTGCCTCGGTAAAGCCCTGGATCCCCGCCTTCGCGGGGATGACGGCACAGAGCGGGCGCGGTGGTTGCCTGACCGTTATCGATGGCCCTCCACACGTCGCACGCGAATCCCAAACCCCAATCCCACCGCCCCGCGCATTGCTGTCCTGCCGCAACGCGCACCCCTTCATCCGCAACGCACTGAACGCGCTCCACCCGCGCCACAGTCGCGCTGAGCGGCCTATCAAGGTTCCGCCACGCACCGGTCCGCGCGCGCCGCGGACTCCACCGCGATCACGGTTTGCCCCGATGGCATTTGCCAAGGTCGCCCGCGCACGGCCGGGCCTCGCCGTGCGCCACCTCAACCGTCTCCGGCGCAGCACTCGCCACGCCCGTCCGCCGCTCGCGCGGCGCGTCGGCGCGCGCCTGTACGCCGCATCGCTTCGTGTCGCGTTCGCGCCGCTTTATCCCAGGAGGGACCAGCGTATGAACCACGCAATGCCGAAACTGCTCGTGCCCGCGCTGCTTGCCAGCGCGCTGTGCCTGTCGCTGCCCGTCGCGGCGCAAACCGCGCCCGGCGCACCGGCGCCGATCAAGGTCGCCGACGTGCGCGCCGCCGATCTGCAACTGGGCGCGCAGCCCGGCCGCGTCGGCCGCGCCGGCGTCGATGCCGGCGCCAAGGCGGTGGAAATCCGCACGCCCGACGCCTCCTTCATCAAGGTCCACTTCGAACAGTTCTCGCTGCCGGCCGGCGTGACCCTGGAAGTGGCCAGCGCCGACGGCCGCGAGGTCTATCGCTACAGCGCCGAGCATCGCGACGGCTTCACCGTCGCCGCCGACCTCGGCGAAGACGGCAAGAGCCGCTTCTCGGCGATGTCGATCTCCGGGCCGGTCGCGGTGCTGCGCCTGGTCGGCCAGGCGCGCGAGCCGTGGCGCAAGGATCACGGCGTCAAGGTCTCGCGTTATCTGGAAGGCTATCCGGAAGACATGCTGCCGGAACTGGGCAAGGCCGGCCTGCTGAACACCGACGTCGGCGGCAAGTCGATCTGCGGCACCGACAACAAGCAGGCCGCGGCCTGCTATTCCAGCAGCGACACCCAGGCCTTCAACGGTTCCAAGCCGGTGGCGCGCGCGCTGATGAGCAGCGGCAGCCTGTGCACCGCGTGGCGGGTGAGCTCGAGCAACCGCATGTTCACCAACAACCACTGCTTCAGCACCGCCGCCGCGGTGGCCAGCACCGAGCTGTGGTTCAACTACCAGCGCAGCACCTGCACCGGCGCGCAGGCGACGGTGACCAAGGTGACCGGCGACCAGTTGCTCAAGACCGACGTCACGCTCGACTACACGCTGTTCACGGTGAAGAACTTCGCCAATATCTCCAGCTTCGGCTTCCTCGGCCTGGATCCGCGTGCGGCGACCGCCAACGAAGGCATCTTCATCGCCGGCCATCCGGGCGGGCGGATGAAGGAGCTCAGCGTCGCCGACACCCAGAACAGCACCGGCAAGTGCCGCGTCGACGCGCCCAGCGTCACCGGCAACGCCGCCAACAGCGACGTGGGCTATTACTGCGACACCGAAGGCGGCAGCTCGGGTTCGCCGGTGATCGCGCGCTCCAGCGGCAAGGTGCTGGCGCTGCACCACTTCGGCGGCTGCTTCAATTCGGGCGCGAAGATTTCGCTGATCTGGCCGCAGGTGTCGACCTACTTCGGCGGCGTGATTCCGTGATGCGTGCGAGCGCAGGCTGAGCGGTAGGTGGGAGGGGCTTCAGTCCTGATGCTGTCGGCTCGGATCGCGGCGCCGTGGGGGCGTGGCGATGGGGCGGGCGGGGGTTGGAGTCCCTCTTGCGGGTTTGCTTGCGTCGTCGGTGCGGTGGCGCGGTCGCGGCTTGCGCCGCTCCTACAGGTAGCGATCGGACTCGCGCGGAAATCGGGTGCTCCCTGTAGGAGCGGCGCGAGCCGCGACTGCGGGGCGGCAGGTCGCGGCGCTGGTCGCTGGTGTGGACCGTCCGCGCGAATCGCGGGCAAAAGAAAACCCGCCGTGTAGGCGGGTTCTCTTCTGAAGGCTCTGGATCCCCGCTTTCGCGGGGATGACGCAATGGCCAAGGCGTTCGCGCTAGGCGCGAACGCGCCATTGCGTCACTTGATCTTGCCTTCCTTATAAATCACGTGCTTGCGGACGACGGGATCGAACTTCTTGATCTCCATCTTGCCCGGGGTGTTCTTCTTGTTCTTGTCGGTCGTGTAGAAGTGACCGGTGTTCGCCGTCGAGATCAGGCGGATCTTGTCGCGCTTGGAAGCCATGGTCGATCCTCCTTAGATCTTTTCGCCGCGGGCGCGCAGTTCGGCGAGGACGGAATCGATACCGTTCTTGTCGATGGTGCGCAGGGCGTGGGCGGAAACGCGCAGCTTCACCCAACGGTTCTCACTGGCGACCCAGAAGCGGCGCTCGTGCAGGTTGGGGAGGAAACGGCGGCGGGTCTTGTTCATGGCATGCGAGACGTTGTTGCCGGTCGTCGTTCGCTTGCCCGTTACTTGGCATACGCGGGACATTGCGCACCTCAAAAGGTTGGATGCTTCCCTTGGCCAGGGAGGCGGCGGCCCCGATGCCGTGAGGCACCGCGCGATACAGGTGGAAACCCCCGCTGCACCTTGGCGGCCGGAATCGCGCTTCCGGGACCGCCCGGACCGTTCCTGAGAACGGGCCGGACACAGCGAGCCGCGCATTATGCGGGTTATCCACAGCCCTGGCAAGCGCGGGTGGGTGACCGGGAAGGTGGTCCGAAGATTCGCCGAGGCTGGTGAGACCACCGGGTTCAAGGGTCGCCGAGGCAGGGCGCTGAAGGCTCTGGATCCCCGCCTTCGCGGGGATGACGGCGTGAGAGGGGCGCCGCGAAACCCACCTACCGTCATTCCCGCGAAGGCGGGAATCCAGGGCCTTATCCAGGCATGACGCTGAAGTCTATTGATCCCCGCCTTCGCGGGGATGGCGGCGTGGGAGGGGCGCCGCGAAACCCACCTGACGTCATTCCCGCGAACGCGGGAATCCAGGGCTTTATCCAGGCATGACGCTGAAGTCTCTGGATCCCCGCCTCCGCGGGGATGACGGCCCGAGACTGGCGTCGCGGAACCTACCTACCGTCATTCCCGCGAACGCGGGCTCCGCTTCACTTCGGCGGAGCCGAATATCCAGGGCTCCACCGCGACGCATCTAGCCCTCAGTGACTGGCCTTATCCCGATGCCAACCCCGGTGCTTGATGTCCAGATACAGGCTGTAGGCCGCGGTGAACGCCGGGAACAGGTTCTGGATCACGCCCACCGAGTCCTGCTTCTGCGAGAACACGAAGTAGCTCAGGGTCATGGCGCTGCCGACCAGGCTCATGTACCAGAACAGCCGCGGGATCACCGGCTTGCCCTGGCGTTTGCTGGCGACGAACTGGACCAGCCAGCGGCCGCCGAACATCAGCGCGCCGATCAGGCCGATCAGCTTCCACGGCGACATGTGCAGGCCGGTCCAGGTCAGCCATTCGATCGGGGAATTCATGAAGTCCATGCAGCGCGGTCCTTCAGCGTTCGACGATCTGGGTCAGCTTGCCGCGGCGGATCAGCCAGGCGACGCCGCGCAGGTCGCTGATGCCGACCAGGGCGCGGTTGAGATTGTTGTACTTGGACACGCCGGCGCCGCGCGCGCGGTGGTTCACCGGCACGCTCACGGTCTGGTAGCCGGCGCGCTGCATCAGCGCCGGCAGGTAGCGGTGCATGTGGTCGAAGTACGGCAGCTCCAGGAACGCGGCGCGCTCGAACAGCTTGATCCCGCAGCCGGTGTCGGGGGTGTCGTCGCGCAGCATGCGGCTGCGGATCGCGTTGGCCCACTTCGAGGCCCAGCGCTTGCTGCCCGAGTCCTGGCGGTTGACCCGCCAGCCGGCGAACAGCTTGAACTGGGCGCCGGATTCGGCGCGCTTGGCCAGCAGCTTGGGGATGTCGGCCGGGTCGTTCTGGCCGTCGCCGTCGAGGGTGGCGATCCAGGCGCCGCGCGCGGCCTTGACCCCGTTGCGCACCGCGGTGCTCTGCCCGCTCTGGGTCACGTGCTGCAGCACGCGCAGCTCGGGCACGCCGGCCTTGAGCGCTTCCAGCGCGGCCAGGGTGCCGTCGCGCGAATGATCGTCGACATAGACGATTTCGAAGTCGGTCACCCCGCGCAGCGCGGCGGTGATCTCCTGGACCAGGGGCGCGACGTTGTCCTGTTCGTTGAACACCGGGACGACGACCGACAGCTGTGGGGTTTGGGTCATGGATGGAGCTCGAGGAGTCGGGGGATGTCCGGCGGGAGCAAGTCCGGCGTGTGGTCGGGATGCGCCTTCCACCTGCCTGGGATGCAGCAAAGATGCCGCGCCGGTTTTAACGATTCATTGTCCGCGGCCCGGCCGCCGGCGCAAACCGCGGAGCTTACCCGCGCGAATGTTCAGATTCGGTCGGAACCGTCGCGGGCTGCGTTACTTCGGTCAACTATTCAACAAAAGCGCCGAACGCGGGCGAATGTCAGGCATTGTCGCCGAAATAGTCGCGGCACCACGCGACCACGCCGGGCAGGCCGGTCTCGATCGAGGTCGCCGGCTCGAAGCCGAACGCGGCATGGGCGCGGCTGGTATCGGCCATGGTCTCGACCATGTCGCCGGGCTGCATCGGCTTATAGACCTTCTGCGCCGGGCGGCCGGCGGCGTCCTCGAGGACCTGGATGAAGCGCTCCAGCTCGACCGGGGTGTGGTTGCCGAGGTTGAACACCCGGTGCGGCGGGGTGTCCTGCGGCGGGTGGTCGAGCGCGCCGATCACCCCGGCGACGATGTCGTCGATGTAGGTGAAGTCGCGGCGCATCTTGCCGTGGTTGAACACCTCGATCGGCCGCCCGGCCAGGACCGCGCGCGAGAACAGCAGCGGCGCCATGTCCGGCCGGCCCCAGGGGCCGTAGACGGTGAAAAAGCGCAGGCCGGTGGCGCGCAGGCCGTACAGTTGGGCGTAGGTGTAGGCCATCAGCTCGTTGGCGGCCTTGGTCGCCGCGTACAGCGAGCGCGGCTTGTCGATGCGCTGGTCTTCGGAAAACGGCGGCGTCGCCGAATCGCCGTACACCGACGAGGACGAGGCATAGGCCAGGTGCTGCACGCCGCGGTGGCGGCACAGTTCCAGCAGATTGACGAAGCCGACCAGGTTGCTGTCGACGTAGGCGTGCGGATTGCTCAGCGAATAGCGCACGCCGGCCTGCGCGGCCAGGTGGACGACGCGGTCGAAGGCGAACTCGTCGAACAGCGCGGCCAGGCCGTCGCGGTCGCTCAGGTCGAGCGCTCGCAGGTCCACGTCCGGGCACAGCGCGGCGACGCGGTCGCGCTTGATCTGCGGGTCGTAGTAGTCGTTGTAGTTGTCCAGGCCGACGACGGCGCGGCCCTGGGCGCGCAGCGCGCGGCAGACGTTGGCGCCGATGAAGCCGGCGGCGCCGGTGACGAGGATGGTCATGCGAAGGGCCGACGGTCGGAACGGACGCCCATTATCGCCGCCTGCCCGCGACGCGCGCATTGCGCGCGCGCCGCGGTCGCCGGGCGGACCGGCCGCGGCTCAGTTCAGCGCCACCTGCTTGGCGATGGCATAGGCCTGGTTGAGCTGCTCGGCGGTGGCCGCGTCGATCCAGGCGTAGACCTTGAGCTTGCTCTTGGGCTTGTCGCCGGGGATCACGATCATCGCCTCGCGCGAGTAGGGACGCGCGTTGCCGGGGGTGGCCTTGGTGTACCACTGCACCTGCTGGGTGCCGACCGTGCCCTTCTCGGCCTTGGCCTTCTTGTCCGGCTTGAACGTGCGGTGGCCGACGTAGACGCCGAAACCGGTGCTGACGCTGCCGGGCAGTTCGATGTAGCACAGGGTGTAGTTGTCGCCCTGGCGCTGGTTCCACTTCAGGTCCGGATTCTTCAGCCCGGGGCAGGTGCCGGTCTGCGCCCAGGCCAGAACCGGGGCCAGCATCAGCGCGGCGGCGGCCATCCATTTCATCGTTGCGTCTCCTTGCTCGGTGGATTTTGCTGCGTATTCATGCCGTACCGGCGACGCCCGGCGCCCGGCCGGACGGAATCCGGCAAGGCAGGCGGCGGGGGACGGAGGCATAAGTTTAGTGGATTACCCCTCGCGATCCGGCGTTGTGGTCACAACAAAAAACGCGGATGCGGCCGCTGAGGGCGGCGCGAGCAGGCTAAGGGGAACCGACCGAGCCGGTACTCGGTTCAGCTTGTACAGCTTCGACCCGGTCGGCTCTTGTGGGAGGGCCTTCAGGCCCGAGGCTTTCCAGTCAGTTCGCGGCGTTGTGGAACAAAAAAGCATCGGGCCTGAAGGCCCTCGCACAAGCAAGCCCCTGAGCGAGGCTCAAGCCTCGACCTTGCCGCGCAGCTTTTCCAGCACGCCTTCCAGCGAATCCAGGTCGGTGTAGTGGATCACCAGCCGGCCCTTGCCGCCGCGGCCGTGCAGCACGTTGACCTTGGTCTGGAGTGATTCCGACAGCTCGCGCTCGAGCGTGACGATGTCGGCCTGCGGCTTGGCCTTGACCGGCTTGGGCTTGCCGGCCACCGGCACCTTGCCGGCGGCGAGCTGCTGCACGCGGTGTTCGACGTCGCGCACCGACCAGCCCAGCTCGGCGGCCTGCCGGGCCAGCGCGATCGCGGCCTGCGGCGCCAGCGTCAGCAGGGCGCGGGCGTGGCCCATTTCCAGCGAACGGGTCTCCACCAGCACCCGGATCTCGCCCGGCAGCTCGAGCAGGCGCAGCAGGTTGGACACCGCCGCGCGCGAGCGGCCCACGGCCTCGGCGGCCTGGGCGTGGGTGAGGTCGAATTCGTCGATCAGGCGGGTCAGTGCCTGCGCTTCTTCCAGCGGGTTGAGGTCTTCGCGCTGGATGTTCTCGATCAGCGCCATCGCGACCACGGTGCGGTCGTCGACTTCGCGGATGACCACCGGGATCTCGGCCAACCCGGCCAGGCGCGAGGCGCGCCAGCGGCGCTCGCCGGCGATGATTTCGTAGGTCTTGCCGCCGCGCTCGCCGATCTCGCGCACCACGATCGGCTGGATCACGCCCTGGGCCTTGATCGACTCGGCCAGCTCGGCGAGCTTTTCCTCGTCCCAGTGCTTGCGCGGCTGGTACTTGCCGGCGCTCAGCGAATCCACCGGCAGGTGCCGCAGCAGGTCGCCGGGCTGGGCCTCGACCAGGGTCGGGGCTTCGGCGGCGGCCTTGGGGCCGAGCAAGGCTTCCAGGCCGCGGCCGAGGCCGCGCTTCTTGGCGGGATTGCTCATGCCGGGGTCTCCGCGGTGGCCGCGCGCGCGGTCTTGGCCGCCGCCTGGTCGCGCTCGCGCTGGCGGCGCAGCACTTCGCCGGCCAGGCCCAGGTAGGCGATGCCGCCGCGGCTGGCCTTGTCGTAGCCGACGATGCTCTGGCCGAAGCTCGGCGCCTCGGCCAGGCGCACGTTGCGCGGCACGATGGTGCGGAAGACCCGGTCGCCGAAGTGGGTCGTAAGGTCGGCGGAGACGGCGTTGGCGAGGTTGTTGCGCACGTCGAACATGGTGCGCAACACGCCTTCGATTTCGAGTGAAGGATTCAGCTGGGCCTTGAGCGCGTCGATGGTCTCCATCAGCGCGCTGAGGCCTTCCAGGGCGTAGTACTCGCACTGCATCGGCACGATCACCGAATCGGCCGCGGTCAGCGCGTTCAAGGTCAGCAGCGACAGCGCCGGCGGGCAGTCGATGATGATGAAATCGTAGTTGCCGCGCAGCGGTTCGAGCGCGCGCTTGAGCCGCTGTTCGCGCGCATCTTCGCTCATCAGGCGGATTTCGGCCGCGGTGAGGTCGATATTGCCCGGCAACAGGTCGAAGCTCTCCGGCGCCTGCACGATCGTGGCGGCGGCGTCGGCCTCGCCCAGCAGCACGTCGCAGATCGAGTCCTCGAGCTGGCGCTTGTCGATGCCGCTGCCCATCGTGGCGTTGCCCTGCGGGTCCAGATCGACCAGCAGCACGCGCTTGGGCGTGCCGGCGAGCGCGGCGGCCAGGTTGACCGCGGTGGTGGTCTTGCCGACCCCGCCCTTCTGATTGGCGACGGCGATGATGCGGGCCATGCGGCTCGTCCCCTGCGGTTGCGGAGTGAGAAAAGAAAGAAAGTTGAGCGATGCGGGCAGCGCCAGGCGCCGACCGGACAGGGGATTATGCCCGCCCGGGCCGCCGCGCGCTTGAAGTGGCCTGGACCGGCCCGGCGTGCCGGGCCCAACAGACGCCTGGGCCAGCCGCCGTACGGTAATCGCCCGAAGCCCCTGTAGGAGCGGCGCAAGCCGCGACCGCGCCGTAGCCCATCGCGGCGTCAATGCGGCCCAGGCGCGTACCCGCCCAAGGCCGCCCCGCGCCGCCGCGAGCGCCCGCTCAGCCCTCGCCGCGCCGCCCGATCACCACCATATGCCGCTCCGCGGCCAGCCCCGGCACCGCCATCGGCTCGACCGCGCGCACTTCCCAGCCTTCGGGTAGCGCGGCGATCTCCTCGTCCGGCCGCACCCCCTTCATCGCCAGCAGCACCCCGCCGGGCTTGAGCAGGTGGCCGCCGAGTTCGAGGATCAGCGGCAAGGTCGCCAGGGCGCGCGCGGTGATGGCGTCGTAGGCGCCGGGCTCGGCGAAGGCCTCGATCCGCGACTCGGCCACGCGCGCGTCCTTGAGCCCGAGCTGGCGCAGCGCCTCGCGCATGAAGCGGGCCTTCTTGCCGTTGCTCTCGACCAGGGTCACGCGCAGGCCGGGCTTGACGATCGACAGCGGAATCCCGGGCAGGCCCGGGCCGGTGCCCAGATCCGCCAGGGCGCCGCCGCGCGCCGCCACGGCATCGACATAGCGGTGCATGGCCAGCGAATCGAGCAGGTGCTTGCCGACCATCTCGTGCGGGTCGCGCACGGCGGTGAGGTTGTAGGTACGGTTCCAGCGCGCCAGCAGGGCCAGGTAGTCCAGCAGCGGCGCGGCCAGCGCCGGGTCGAGCGCGAGCGCGGATAGGCCGGCCTCGAGCTCGCCGCGCAGGCCGGGCGGTAGGGAAATGGGGGCGTTCATCGCGGCGATTATCGCCCAACACCAGCGGAACTGGCCGCAGCCCCTGTAGGAGCGGCGCAAGCCGCGACCGCTGGCTTTCCCGCTCGCGGCGCAAGGTTTCGTCGTCGTTGTGTTCCCGCAGTCGCGGCTCGCGCCGCTGCTACAGCGGCTTCGGCCGCCACGCGATCGCGCCGAGATAGCCCGGCCCGGGCGCGATCTCGTCCAGCCGCCACTGCTCCGGCGTCCCCAGCTCGGCGTCGCACTCGACCAGGTGCAGCCCCTGCGCGTCGGCTTCGAAGCGCAGCCGGTGCAGCCCGAACGACAGCCCGTGCCCGTGCGCCTTGAGCACCGCTTCCTTGGCGCACCACAGGCGCAGGAAGGCCAGGTCGCGGTCGTCCTGCGCCGCCAGCCACTGCGCTTCGCGCTCGGTGAAATAGCGCTTGGCCACTTCCAGCGCGCGCGGCCGCCGCTGCAGCCGCTCCAGGTCGACCCCGACCCGGGCGCCGTGCGCCAGCGCCACCAGCAGGCGTTCGCCGCTGTGGCTCCAGTTGCAGTCCCAGGCCTGGTGCGGCGGCTGCAGGTGCGGGCGCTGGCGGCCGTCGCGGCGCACCTGCAGGTCCGGATCGCCCAACTCGGCCGCAAGCCACGCGCGCGCCGGCGGCTGCGCCGGCTGGCCGTGCGGGTGCGGCAGCCAGGTCCAGCGCGGCACGACGACAGGCGGGGTTGAGCGGGCGGACAGGGACATGAACAGGCTTGGGCTTGCGGTGCGTCGGGCCGGTCAGCGTAAGCTAAACCCAGGGGATCGGGTTCCGGCCAGGGCGGCCGCGCGGGGGCGCGGCGGCGGCGCGTGGGGTCGCAATAGGCGGCCGCGTGCGCAGGCTCGTCAGCCTGCGATCAGGCGGCACCCGGCAAGTTCCAGGCAATAACGCGGAAAACCACAGCGAATGTCAGCGGTCATCGATCCGAGCCAGAGCGCCCCGGCGCCCCAGCCTATTTGCGAATCCGAGCAGCGCGAGCTGCTGGCCGGCGCGCCGCGGCGCATCCTCGCCTTCGGCCCGGACGGCCGCGTCGACCGCGCCGGTTTCGAAGCCGACGTGCGCGCGCTCGCCGCGACCCTGCCGCAGGCGCGCCACGCGGTGAACCTGTGCGAGGACCGCTACCGCTTCCTGGTCGCGCTGTGCGCGGTCGCGGTGCGCGGCCAGATCAACCTGTTGCCGCCCTCGCGCGCGCCGGCCATCGTCGACGACGTGCTCGGCCGCTATCCCGACAGCTACTGCATCGGCGATCTCGAACTCGATCCGCCGCCGCCGCGCTACCTGCGCCTGGACGAGGCCCTGGCGCCGCTCGACGGCGAGCCGCTGCGGGTCGACGACGCGGCCCTGCTGGCGATCGGCTTCACGTCCGGCAGCACCGGCCAGCCCAAGCCCAACCTCAAGACCTGGGGCGGGTTCCGCATCAGCACCGCGCAGAACCTGGCCGCGCTCGACGGGCTGCTGCGCGAGGACGGCGCGACCGAAGTGGTGGCCACGGTGCCGCCGCAGCATATGTACGGCATGGAGATGTCGGTGCTGCTGCCGCTGCTCGGCCCGATCGCGGTGCACGCGCAGCGGCCGTTCTTTCCCGCCGACGTGGCGCGCGCGACCGCCGACGCGGCGACCCCGCCGCTGCTGGTGACCACGCCGGTGCACCTGCGCGCGCTGATCGAATCGCAGGTCGAACTGCCGGCGCTGGCCGGCATCGTCTCGGCCACCGCGCCGCTGAGCGTGGAGCTGGCGCGCGCGGCGGAAGATCGCTACGGCTGCGAAGTGCGCGAAGTGTTCGGCTCGACCGAAACCTGCGTGTTCGCGCGCCGCCGCACCGCGCGCGAGCAGGCGTGGACGCCGCTGCCGGGCGTGCGCGTGTGTCCGCAGCCCGACGGCACCGCGATCCACGCCCCGCACCTGCCCGAGGCGGTGGTGCTCGCCGACCTGATGGAAGTCGAGCCCGACGGCCGCTTCCACGTGCGCGGCCGCGCCGCCGACCTTCTGGAGATCGCCGGCAAGCGCGCCTCGCTCGGCGATCTGACCCGCAAGCTGCTGGCGATCGAAGGCGTCGAGGACGGCGCAGTGTTCCAGCTCGACGAAGCCGACGCTTTCGGCGTGCGCCGCGTCGCCGCGCTGGCGGTGGCGCCGACGCTGAGCGCGGCGCAGATATTGGCCGAACTGCGCCGCAGCGTGGATTCGGTGTTCCTGCCGCGCCCGCTCAAGCGCGTGGCGGCGCTGCCGCGCAACGACACCGGCAAGCTGCCGCGCGATGCGTTGGAAGCCTTGTTGCGTGCGCAAGACTGACGCGTAAGCCGGTGAGCCCCCTGTAGGAGCGGCGCGAGCCGCGACCGCGCCAACCAAACTTCCGCGAACGCTCGCTGAGCGCGATCGAGCGGCTTCCATTCGCTGCCGTTCGTTATTGCCGTGGCGACGGTGGGCGGAGTTTCGTCGTGGTTGTGTTGGCGCGGTCGCGGCTTGCGCCGCTCCTACAGGTAGTGCATGCGGCTTGCGCGGATGCGGAATTTCGCGCGAAACCACGCATCCGCGTTCACAGCCTCGCGCGTCGCACGCTTCTTCACGTAGCGACGATGCGCAATTCGACGTTGCCGTCACGCCGCGGGTACCAGACTGGCCGCAAGCCCGTTCAGGCAACGGCGCCGGCGAAACGCATCAGGCCGTTCGCCGCGCCGCTCGCATCACCTGTGCAACCTCAGGAGAAGACGCAATGTTCGGCATCATCGTTTGGTTGGTGGTAGGCGGCATCATCGGTTGGATCGCCAGCATGATCATGCGCACCGATGGCCAGCAAGGCATTTTCCTCAACATCATCGTCGGCATCGTCGGCGCCTTCCTCGGCGGTTGGCTCGGCGGCGTGCTCGGCATCGGCGCGGGCACCATCAACAGCGGCGCGTTCAACATCGCCGGGTTGGCCTTGTCGCTGGTCGGCGCGATCGTGCTGTTGGGCATCGTCAATCTGTTCCGGCGCGGCCGCGTGCGCTGAGGCGCGCCGGTTGCGGCAACGAAAAAGCCCGGCATCGGCCGGGCTTTTTCGTGAAGGCAGTGCCGATCGCTCAGGCCAGCTCGACCCAGGCCGGCGCGTGGTCGCTGGGCCGGTCCCAGGTGCGCGGTTCGCGGTCGATGCCGGCCGCTACGCAGCGCGCGCGCAACGAGTCGGAGATCAGGGTCAGGTCGATGCGCAGGCCGAGGTTGCGGCGGAAGCCGGCCTGGCGGTAGTCCCACCACGAGAATGCGTTCTCTTCCTGCGGGAACAGCCGGAACGCGTCGTGCAGGCCCAGCGCGAGCAGCCCTTGCAGCGCGTCGCGCTCGGCGGTGGAGGTGAGGATGTGGCTGTCGTTCCACACCGCCGGGTCGTGGGTGTCGCGCGCTTCCGGGGCGATGTTGAAATCGCCGAGCACGATCAGGTCGGGATGGCGCGCCAGTTCGTCCTGGATCCAGGCGTGCGCGGCTTCGAGCCAGCGCAGCTTGTAGGCGTATTTGTCGGTGCCCACGTCCTGGCCGTTGACCACGTACAGGTCGATGATGCGCAGCCCGCCGACGGTGGCGGCGATGACGCGCTTTTGTTCGTCCTCGAAACCGGGAATGCCGACCTGCACGTCCTGGGCGGCATCGCGCGAGAGGATGGCTACGCCGTTGTAGGTCTTCTGCCCGGCGAACACGCTGCGGTAGCCGGCTTCGGCCAGCGCGGTGTCGGGGAAGCGGTTGTCTTCGAGCTTGGTTTCCTGCAGCGCGACGATGTCCGGCGCGAACGCGGCCAGCCACTGTTGCAGGTGCGGCAGGCGCACGTTGAGGGAGTTGACGTTCCAGCTGACGATTTTCATGGGCGAAGTGTAGCCGCGTTTGCCGGTGCGGCGATGCGGCCTCAGCGGGCCGGCGCGGGGGCCGTGGGCTGCGCCGGTTCGACCGGCTCGGCCGCGTCGATCGCCTCGCGCCGCCCCGCTTCCGCGGCGGCTTCGGCCGCCGCCGCGAGGCTGTTTTCGTAGGCCGTGGTGGACGAAGACGTCGGCGTCGGCGGCTGGCCTTGCGGGCACAGCGCCAGGCGGATCCGCTGCGCCGCGGCCGCGCGCGCGGCGCCCGGCACGCTGCTGCGGCTGGCGGCCTGCGAACTATCGCCGCCGGTGAAGGCTTCGCACAAGGTCTCGCCGTAAGTGGTGCGGCCCAGTTCCGCGCCCGAGCGCAGGTAGGCCTCGGTCAGGTCGGCCAGCGCGGCCGGGTCGGCGCTTTCGTCGAGCAGCCGCGGCAAGGTCGAGACCAGATGCGTCATCAGCTCGCCGTCGTCGCCGCCGCGGCGCAACGCGGCGGCCAGGTCGAAGCCGGCGGCGACGAGCGCGTCCAGCCCGGCCTTGCTGCGCAGGCCTTCGAGCGCGGCCGGGCCCTGCTCCGGGGCGAAACCGTAACCGGCGGCGATCCAGGCGCGCAGGCCGTCGTCGTGCCAGGTGTCGGCGACGATGCGGGCCAGATCGGCGTTGCCGTTGGGCAGATAGCAAGCGCCCGCGCCGTCGTCCTCGCGCGGTTGCGCGAAGGTCACGGTGCGCGCGTCCGGATCGGTGCCGCGCCACAGCCGCAGCCAGCCGGGCAGATACTCCAGCGATTCGTTGCGCTCGCTCAACCGCACCAGCAGCGCGGCGAGCACGGCTTGCCGCTGCGCGGGCGGGCGATCTTGCATCAAGGCCTCGGCCGCGTCGAACAGGCGTGCGGTGGATACGAGCCGTTCGCCGCCGTCGGGGTCGGACAACAGCCAGTCGTCGCTGTCGCTGCGGCCGGCGGATTGCGGCCGGCCGTGGCCGCCGACGAAGCACAGCGCGCGGCCCGGGCCGTAGTCGGCGGACAGTTGCGCCATCGCCGCGCGCACCGCCTCGGCGTCGCCGCTCGCGGCGGCGTCGGCCAGCGCGGCCGCGCGTCGGCGCTCGCTGTCCAGGTTGTGTTGGCGGTGCGCGCGATCGACCTCGAACACGCCGGCGAACACCAGCACCGCCGGCGCCAGGCCGAGCAGGCAGCCGCCCACGGCCGAACCGGCGGCGCGCGAACGGGAGCCGTCGATCGCCGACAACACCAGGATCGCCACCGCCGCGCCGAAGGCGACGACGATCAGCAGCAGGAACTCGCCCATGTCGGTGCGGGCCGAGGTGGCGACGAAGTAGAGCGAGAACGCCAGCGTGGCCACGGGATAGGCGAACAGCCAGCGGCGGAATGCGCGGCGGCGGCGCTGGGTCTGATCGGGGATGCCGTCCAAGGCGATGGCTCGAATCCGGGGAAGGCTCGGTTTTACCTTGCGGCCGTGCCGGGCGCCAGCGCGCGGCGGCGGCTCATCGGTTCGCTTTTGCCGCGGCGGCGGCGCTTGGCCGCCTGCGGCTTGGTTGCAGCCGGACACAGCACCGCGCGGATCCGCTGCACCGCGGCCTGCCGCTGCGGGATGTCGTGCGGCTGCGTGCGCCGGCGTTCGTTGCCGTCGAACAACTCGCACGTGGTCGTCGGCCCGATCGTGCGCGGGCGCGCGCCGGCCGCGCGCAGCGCTTCGACCAGTTCGGCCGCGTCTTGCGGATGCTCGCTCGCGTCCAGGGTGTCGCTGAGCGAATCGGCCTGGGCCGACAGCGCCTGCTCGCCGACGTACTCGTCCTCGCGCAGCAGCGCGGCGAACTGCGCATCGGCGGCGAGCAGCGCGCGCAGGCTGTCGGCGCGGCGCAATGCGCGCAGCGCCGAGACCGGTTGGTCGCGGTCCGCGGCGAAGCCGAAACCGGCGTCCAGCCAGGCGCGCACGCCGGCGTCGCGCCAGTGGCGCAGGACGAAATCGACCGGCTCGCCGTAAGCGCAATCGCCGGCCGCGTCGGGCTCGGCGGACAGCAGCAACGGACGCGGCGGCGGCTGCGGCAGGGTGCGCCGCCACAGCGCGGCCCAGGCGCCGAAGCGCTCAGGCTGGTTGCGTTCGCCCAAGGCGCGCAGGGCGGTGCGCAGGGTGGCTTGCTTGACCTGCGCCGTCGCCGGCCCGTCGACCACCGCCGCGGCCGCGGTCAGCAGCTGCTCGCTGGGCAGGTTCGGGCCGTTGGCGTATTCGTCGAACCAGACCCAATGCACCAGCTTGTAGGTGCGGCGGCCTTGCAGCATGCACAGCGCTTGCGCCGGGCCGGGCGCGTCGGGCAGGGCGTCGATGGCGGCGCGGATGCGCGCGGCGTCGCCGCGGGCGATGGTTTCGGCCAGTGCGGTCACCTGCGCCTGGCGTTGTTCGAAGTCCGTGCGCCGCGCCGACAGCACCGCGCCGGCGCCGAACCACAGCAGCGGCGGCGACAGCAGCAGGCCGGTCAGCAGCGCGAGCAGGGCGTGGCCGATGAAGCCGCGCAGGCCGGCCCAGATCAGCACCGCGATCGCCAGCACCGCGGTCAGGCCGGCGCCGCCGACGCCGTACAGCACCATGTCGTAGGCGCGTCCGCCTTCGGCCTCGGCGTGGCCCAGCGTCAGCGCGGCCCAGGCCAGCCACAGCGCGCAGGCCAGCGGCGGCAGCGCGAAGGCGACCCAGGTCGGTGCGTTGGAGCGCGGCGGCTTGGGCGGCGCAGCGGGGTGGGGCGGTTGGGCTTCCATGCGCGATGCGGTCCTCGGGCGCGGCCTCGCGCCGCGCCGTCATCATCGCATTCGCGGCGGCGGCTCTGCCGCCGCGCGCGGTTGTCGTTCCCGTGGGCGGTGGTTGCGAACGCGCTATTTGGCCAGGAAGCGGATCATCGCGTCGATCTTGCCCTTGTACGGCGGCTTGAGCAGATCGCTGCCCGCCCACGGCCGCTGGTAGAACACCGGCAGCAGCTTGCTGAAGGCGTCGAAGCCGTTGCGGCCGTGGATCGCGCCGATGCCGCTGGGGCCGATGCCGCCGAACGGCAGGTCGTGGGCGCCGAAGTGCAGCAAGGTGTCGTTGACGGTGACGCCGCCGGCCAGGGTCTGGGCGAGGATCTTCTCGATCTGGGCCGAGTCGCGGCTGAAGGGATACAGCGCCAGCGGCCGGTCGAGCTTATTGATGCGGGCGATGGCCTCGTCGAGCGTGCGGTAGGACAGCACCGGCAGGATCGGGCCGAAGATTTCGTGCTGCATCACCTGGGCGTCGTCGCCGGGTTCGATCACCAGCGCCGGCGGGAACAGCCGCTGCGCCGCGCGCGTCTCGCGCGCGCTGGGGTCTGCGAACGGCTCGACCACCCGCACGCCGCGCTCGCGCGCGTCGTCGAGGTAGGACGCCAGCCGCGCGTACTGGCTGGCGTTGATGATGCGGGTGTAGTCCTGCGGCGCGGCCATCTCGCCGTAGCGCGCTTTCAACTGCGCCAGCAGGGCCTCGACCAGGGCGTCGCGGCGCGCTTCGTCGACCAGCACGTAGTCCACGCCGATGCAGGTCTGGCCGGCGTTGAACCACTTGCCGGTGGCGATGCGCGCGGCGGCCTGCTCCAGCGGGTAGTCCGCGCACACCAGCGCCGGCGCCTTGCCGCCGAGTTCCAGGGTCACCGGGGTCAGGTTCGGCGCGGCGGCGGCCATGACCTTGCGCCCGACCGCGGTGGAGCCGGTGAACAGCAGGTGGTCGAACGGCAGCGCCGAGAACGCGGCGCCGAGTTCCGGCCCGCCCAGGGCGACGGCGACGCGGTCTTCGGGGAACACCTCGGCCAACAGCTCGCGCAGGAACTGCGAGGTGCGCGGGGTGTGTTCGGACGGCTTGAGATAGACGTGGTTGCCGGCGGCGATGGCCGAGACCAGCGGCACCAGGGCCAGGTTCACCGGGTAGTTCCACGGCGACAGGATGCCGACCACGCCGACCGGCTCGGGCCGGATCTGCGCGCGCGCCGGCCAGAACCGCCAACCGACCGCGGCGCGGCGCGGGCGCGTCCAGGCGCGCAGGTGCGAGAGCGCGTGGTCGATCTCGGCCAGGGTGATCATCGCCTCCGAGAGCAGGTTCTCGTGGCTGGAGCGGTGGCCGAAGTCGGCGCGGATCGCCGCATCCATCTGCGGAATTTGTGCGCGGAAGGCGTCGCGCAGGCGGATCAGGTCGGCGCGGCGCTGGGCGTAGTCGGGCTTGCGCGCCTGCCAGGCGGCGCGCAGGCGTTCGCGGGTGGCGGCGAGGTCGGCGATGGGCGTGTCGGCGAGAATGTCCATACGCCGCAGTCTAGTACGCCGGGGCGGCCGAAAACGGGAACGGCGTGGGGCGGCAGAGGACAGGTGCGGGGGGCGCGGCGGTCGAGTTGGGGAGCGGTGGCTGCCGTTGCGACGACGGCGGAAGGCCGCGAGTCTCGGCCATCGCCGAGGGCGACTACGTCTGTCGCCGGCATCGCCCCTGGCTGCCGCCGTCATGAGCGCCGGTGTCCTCCCAGGCCGTCATCCCCGCGAAGGTGGGGATCCGGAGACTTCGCAGCCCTGCCTCGGTGAAGCCCTGGATCCCCGCCTTCGCGGGGATGACGGTGGAAAGCGGGGATGACGGTGAAAGGAGGGCGCGCAAGCCCGCGCCTCATCGCCCTGCCCGGATCGGGCGGTCCGCGCCCGCGCCGCGGCTGCGCCGCCGCCAGCGCCTACAATGCGCGCATGAGCCTTCGACCCTATCTCGACACCTTTCCCACCCTCGGCGAGCGCGTCTACGTCGACCCGGCCGCGACCGTGATCGGCGCGGTGACCCTCGGCGACGACGTTTCGATCTGGCCCGGCTGCGTGGTCCGCGGCGACGTCAATTCCATCGCCATCGGCGCGCGCACCAACGTCCAGGACGGCACCATCGTCCACGTCACCCACGAAGGGCCGTTCACCCGCCCCGGCGGGCTGCCGACGCTGATCGCCAACGACGTGACCATCGGCCACGGCGCCATCGTCCACGCCTGCACCATCGACGAGTTCGCCCTGATCGGCATGGGCGCCAAGATCCTCGACGGCGCCCGGGTCAGCCGCTTCGGCTTCGTCGGCGCCGGCGCGGTGATCGCGCCGGGCAAGGTGGTCGGCGAGGGCGAGCTGTGGCTGGGCAACCCGGCGCGGCTGGCGCGGCGCCTGAGCGAGCGCGAGATCGAGCAACTGCAATACAGCGCGCAGCACTATGTGCGGCTCAAGGACCGTTACCTGGGCATGCGCTCGGCCTGAGCCGCCCGCGGCCGCGCCCGTCTAGTCAGGCCCGTTCGCCGCGTTTACAGTCGCGGCAGGGGAAATAAAAAGCAGGACCAGGGAGTCATCGCTACATGGAAGATACGCAGAATCCGTACGCGGCACCGACCGCGCCGCCGCCGCTGCCCGGCGAACTCGCCGACGACTCGATCAAGGCCGACCGCGGCCTGCGCCTGGTGGCGCGGCTGATCGACGGCGGCCTGATGCTGGTGTGCATGCTGCCGGCGTTCCTGTCGGTGGCGATCGCGCCCAACAACGACGAACCCTCGCCGCTGCAGCTGGGCATGATCGCGCTCGGCGGCCTGTTCGCGCTGGGCCTGTTCGCCTATCAGCTGGTGCTGCTGTACCAGAGCTCGCAGACCCTGGGCAAGCGCTGGCTGGGCATGAAGATCGTGCGCAACGACGGCTCGCCGTGCTCGTTCGGCCGCATCGTCGGCCTGCGCATGTTCGTGATCGCGCTGATCGAGCAGGTGCCGTGCCTGGGCGCGCTGTTCGCCCTGGTCAACGCGCTGTGGATCTTCGGCGAGGAAAGCCGCTGCCTGCACGACCTGATCTGCGACACCAAGGTCGTCAAGGCCTGATGCTCGACACGTACCGCCAGGTGGTGACGCCCGAAGGCGTGGCCTTGCATTTGCGCGCCGCCGGCCCGGTGCCGCGCGCGCTGGCCTACCTGGTGGACCTGATCGCGCGCGCGGCGATCTACATCGCCCTGGTGCAGTTGCTGGCGATTCCGTTCGGCAAGGCCGGCACCGCGATGCTGATGCTGGTCAGCTTCGCCCTGACCTGGTTCTACCCGGTGCTGTTCGAAGCGCTGATGCAGGGCCGCACGCCCGGCAAGTGGGCGCTGGGGCTGCGCGTGGTCGCCGCCGACGGCGCGCCGGTGGGCTGGATGGCGACCTTCGCCCGCAATCTGTTGCGGGTGGTGGACGCGCTGCCGCTGTTCTATGCGGTCGGCCTGACCGCCTGCCTGATCGACCCGTGGGGCCGGCGCCTGGGCGACATGGTCGCGCGCACCCTGGTGGTGCACGCGCCGCGCCAGGCGGTGCTGCACGCGGCCGCGGTGGCGCCGGCGGTGGCGCCCGATCATCTGTTGCTGCCGCACGAACAATCCGCCGTGGTCGCCTTCGCCGAACGCGGCCCCGGCCTGACCGCGGCGCGCCAGGCCGAACTGGCCGACCTGGCCGAACCGCTGGTGCACGCGCGCGGCCAGGCCGCGGTAGCGCGCCTGTACGGCATCGCCAACTGGCTGCTGGGGCGGCGATGACGCAGGGCGCGCCACGATGAAGCAAGAGCGTTTCGTCGAACGCCATCAGGCCGAGTGGGGCGAGTTCGAGCAGTGGCTGGAACGCCGCGGCGACAACGCGCGCACCGCCCGTTCGAACCGGCGCGAGTGGCGCGGCATCCGCGACGACGAGCTGCCCGCGCGCCACCGCCGCCTGTGCCAGCAACTGGCGCTGGCGCGCCGGCGCGGCTACAGCGCGGTGGTCACCGACCGCCTGCAGCAGCTCATGCAGCGCGGCCACAGCGTGCTGTACCGGACCAAGCCGGCGCACCCGCGGCACGCGGTCGAATTCCTGCTGGCCGGGTTCCCGCGCCTGGTCCGCGCTGAGTGGCGCTGCATGCTGGCCGCGGCGCTGCTGTTCGTGATTCCGCTGGTGACGATCTTCGTCGCCATCCAGGTCAAGCCGGATCTGGCCTCAGGCCTGTTCGCGCCGCAGATGCTGGCCCAGTTCGAGGAAATGTACGACCCGACCGGCAAGCGCGACCTGGGCCGCACCAACGAAGACGACCTGCAGATGTTCGCCCACTACATCGGCAACAACGTCGGCATCGGCTTCCAGACCTTCGCCACCGGCCTGGTCGCCGGGCTGGGCACGGTGTTCGTGCTGATCTTCAACGGCATCATGATCGGCGGCGTGGCCGGGCACCTGCAGGCGGTCGGCCACGGCGATCCGTTCTGGCGCTTCGTCGCCGGGCATTCGGCGCCGGAGCTGACCGCGATCGTGATCGCCGGCGGCGCCGGCCTGCGCATGGGCCTGAGCCTGATCGCGCCGGGCCAGCGCCGGCGCGTGGATTCGCTGATCCACGGCGGCCGCCGCGGCGCCAAGATCTGCATCGGCGTGTTCGCGATGCTGGTGTTCGCCGCCTTCGTCGAAGCGTTCTGGTCGTCGATCGGCTGGATGCCGGCCTCGATCAAGTACGCCGTGGGCGCGCTGCTGTGGTCGCTGACCGCGCTGTGGCTGCTGCGCGGCGGCCGCAACGCGGCCTATCAGGACGACGAAGACGCCGCATGAAGCTCGAAGCGCTCACCGTCGCCCTGCGCCCGCGCACCGCCTGGGAAGCCTGCGAACTGGGCATGGCCCTGGTCCGCCGCTACGCCGGCGCGATCTGGAAGCCGTGGCTGCTGGTCACCCTGCCGCTGCTGATCGCGCTCAACGCCGCCGGCTGGGCGCTGGACCTTTTGTGGCTGTCGGGCCTGCTGATGTGGTGGCTCAAGCCCTGGTTCGACCGCATCCCGCTGTTCGTGATCTCGCGCGCGGTGTTCGGCGAAACCCCGACCCCACGCCAGACCGTGCGCGCCGCGCTGAGCTGGGGCGGGCGCTGGTGGCTGCCGTACCTGACCTGGCGCCGGCTCGGCCCGGCGCGCCCGCTGTACCTGCCGGTCGACCTGCTCGAAGGCGGCGACGGCGGCGAAGCGCGCCAGCGCCGCGCCGCGCTCGGCGCGCCGGTGTACGGCGTCAGCGCGCTGCTGACCTTGATCTGCCTCAACTTCGAACTGGTGCTGATGCTCGGGCTGGTGTTCGCCGGGGCGATGTTCATTCCCTTCGACTACCTGCCCGACACGTTCAAGTCGCTGTGGGAGTCCTTCCTGGAACAACCCGGCTGGATGGTGGCGCTGCTCAACGCGCTGGCGTGGGTGGCGATGAGCGTGATCGAGCCGTTCTACGTCGGCGCCGGGTTCGGGTTGTATCTCAACCGCCGCACCGAGATCGAAGGCTGGGACATCGAGATCGTGTTCCGCCGCCTGCGCGCGCGCCTGAGCGCGGCGGCGGCGCCGTCGCTGCTGGCGCTGTGCCTGGCGGTGGGCCTGGGCGCGTGGCTGCCGCCGGCGGCGGCGCAGGATGCCGCTGCCGGGAATTCGACGCAGTTCGTTAGCGACGACGCCGCGGCGTCCGCGCCCGCAGCGCAGGCCGATGCGGACGCCACTGCGAGCGATGAAGCCCCGGCCGCCGAAGCGTCCTACGACGACGAAGAAACCGAAGACGCCGAAGAAGCACCCGCCTACCCGACCGTGCCGATCCGCGAATACGGCGACAAGGCCGACCCCCAGTCCTCGACCCTGGACGCGCTCTACGGCGCCTCGCGCAGCGACGACGCCTCGCTGCGGCGCGCGGTCGAGCAGTCGCTGAAAGATCCCACGGTCTCGCCCAAACAGAAGCAGTCCACCTGGAAGCCGCGCGCCAAGGCCGACGAAGCCAAGCCCGACGAGCCGCGGCGCTCACGTGATCGCGGCAGTTTCAACGGCATCAGCAGCAGCCTGGCGACCGGCCTGGAGGTGGTGCTGTGGGGCGTGGTCGCGCTGATCGTCGGCCTGCTGATCTTCAGCCTCGGCCGCTGGCTGGGCTGGTTCCGCGGCGGCGCCGGCGAAGACGCGCCGGTGCCGGGCGAGGTGCGCAGCGCCGCGCTGCTGGAGCCCGAACCGCTGCCCGACGACATTCCCACCGCGATCCGCCGCCTGTGGCAGGGTGGCCGCCATCGCGACGCGCTGGCGCTGATGTACCGCGCCGCGGTCGAATCGATGGCGCAGCGCGCCCAGGTGACCCTGGTGCCGGGCGCGACCGAAGCGCAGTGCCTGCGCGCTTCGCGCAAGCTGCCGCTGGCCGAAGACCGCGACGCGTTCGCGCGCGCGGTGCGGGTGTGGCAATACGCCGCCTACGCCGAGACCTTGCCGGCCAGCGACGAGTTCGACGACCTGGTCGGCGTGCTGAGCCGGCGCTTCGGGTGGGCCGCATGAACCGGCAGGGCATCTACGCGATCGTCATCGTGCTGGTGGTCGGCCTGCTCGGTTTTGCCGGCTACTCGCTGTGGCGCCAGGATTTCGTGCGCAGCGAAGAAGTCGTCGACATGCCGCGCACCGGCGAGGCGGCCAGCAATCCGCTGTACGTGCTCAAGCTGGCGCTGCTCAAGGACGGGGTCAAGGTCGACGCGCGCCAGCGCCTGCTGCTGTCCACCCACAGCTTGGGCGCGCGCGACACGGTGCTGATCTACCGCGACCCGCGCACCCTCGCCGCGAGCGATGCCGAGACCCTGCTGGAATGGGTGGCGCGCGGCGGCCATCTGATCGTGCGCACCCCGCCGTGGCGCGAACGCGTCGGCGAGGCGCGGGTGCCGGTGCTCGACGAAGTCGGCGTGACCCTGCTGGACGCCTCCGACGGCGGCAGCCAGAGCGAGCGCACTAGCTGCGTGCAGTTGTTCGAGCGCGGCCGCGAGCCGCGCGGGGTGTTCTGCGGCGCGCGCCGGTTCTATTTCTACAACGCCGAAACCGAGCCCGAAGCGGCGTGGGGCGACGAGGACAGCGCCTACGTCTACGCCCGCCTGCCGTACGGCGAAGGCAAGGTCGACGTGCTGGCCGATCTGGATTTCCTGTCCAACCGCGGCGGCTCGGGCCTGTCGATGTTCGCCGGCCCGCGCGCCGGCGACGACGAGATCGCGCAGGCCTCCAACGCCGCGCTCGCGCGCCAGGTGCTGGCGCCGAACTACAAGGCCGGCACCGTGCACCTGATCTACGCGGCCGAAGTGCCGTCGCTGTGGCGCACGCTGATCGTCAACAGCTGGATGGCCTGGCTGCCGCTGCTGCTGTGGCTGCTGGCCTGGCTGTGGCAGCGCATGCAGCGCTTCGGCCCGCTCAAGCCGGCGCCGGCGATGGAGCGGCGCTCGCTGCTCGAGCACATCGTCGCCAGCGGCGAGCATATCTACCGCTACGGCTACGGCCCCAGCCTGTACGCCTCGGCGCGGGCCGCGTTCCTGCAGCGGCTGCGCCGGCGCGACCCCTACGCCGCCTCGATCGAAGGCGAGGCGCAGGTGGAACTGTTGGCCAAACGTTACAAGAACGAACCCGGGCTCGGGCCGGCGCAGATCCGCGAGGCCCTGGCCCATCCGGTGGCGCGCGACCACGCCGCCTTCCGCACCCGCATCGCCACTTTGATCCGCATGAGAAACCGTCTATGAGCCTCGAAGCCGCTCCGCTCGTCCCGATCACCGGCGCCGCGCTGGCCGAACGCGCCGCCGCCGTGCGCGATGAAGTCGGCAAGGCCTTCATCGGCCAGGCCGAAGTGCTCGACCAGATCCTGATCGCGCTGCTCGCCGGCGGCCACGCGCTGCTCGAAGGCGTGCCCGGTCTGGGCAAGACCCTGGTGGTGCGCGCGCTGTCCAAGGCGCTGGACTGCGGCTACGCGCGCGTCCAGTTCACCCCCGACCTGATGCCCAGCGACATCAGCGGCCATGCGGTGTACGACCCTAAAACGGAGAGCTTCAATATCCGCAGGGGCCCGGTTTTCACCAACTTGCTGTTGGCCGACGAAATCAACCGCGCCCCGGCCAAGACCCAGTCGGCGCTGCTGGAGGCGATGCAGGAGCTGCAGGTCACCATCGAAGGCCACAGCTTCGAACTGCCGCCGCCGTTCCTGACCCTGGCCACGCAGAACCCGGTCGAACAGGAAGGCACTTATCCGTTGCCGGAAGCGCAGCTCGACCGCTTCCTGCTCAAGATCCTGATCGACTACCCGACCCTGGCCGACGAGAAGCGCATGGTCACCGCGGTGAGCCTGGGCCGCAGCGCGTCGGACTTCGATCTGTCGCAGGTGCGGCGCGTGCTCGGCCCGGAGGAAATCGTGGCCATGCAGCAGGGCACCGCGTTGGTGCGGGTGGACGAGGCGGTGATCGACTACGCCGTGCGGATCGTCGCCAAGACCCGCGACTGGGCCGGCATCGCGCTCGGCGCCGGCCCGCGCGGAAGCCTCGGTCTGGTGCGCGCGGCGCGCGCGCAGGCGGTGCTGTCGGGCCGCGATTTCGTCACCCCCGACGACGTGCGCGAAATCGCCAAGCCGGTGCTGCGCCATCGCATCGCGCTGGCGCCGGAGCTGCAGATCGAAGGCCAATCGTCCGACGACGTGCTGCACGCGCTGCTGGCCACGGTGGAAGCGCCGCGGCAATGAGTTCGGCGCCGCCGCCGCTGCCGGCCCTCGCCGGCGCCGCGCCCGCGGCGCCGGGCGAGCGCGCGTCGGCGCGCCGGACCTGGCCGCGGCCGTCGTTGCGGCTGGGCTGGTTGGCGCTGCCGTGCGCGGTGCTGGGGCTGGCGGCGAGCGCGGGCCGGCTCAGCCCGCAGTGGTGGCAGCTGGCGGTGTTGATCGCAGTGGCGCTGCTGGCGCTGGACCTGTGGCGGGTGTGGCGCGCGCCGACCCCGCGCGTGCAGCGGCGCATGCACGACACCTGGGCGATCGGCGTGGAGCGGCCGGTGAGCCTGCAGATCGACAGCGAACGGCGCCAACGCCTCGACGTGTTCGACCTGCATCCCGGCGGCTGGGCGATGCGCGACCTGCCGCGCCGGCTCGACCTCAAGCCCGGCGAATCGGCCGGCTTCGACTACCACCTGCGCGCCAACAGCCGCGGCGATTTCCAGTTCGACGGCACCCAACTGCGGCTGCACTCGCCGTGGGGCCTGTGGTGGCAGTCGCGGGCGACCGGCGCGCCGCAGCGGGTGCGGGTGTTCCCCAATTTCGCGCCGCTGGCCAAGTTCGCGATGTTCAGCGCCGAACAGGCCTCGCGTCTGGTCGGCGCGCACGTCAAGCGCCGCCGCGGCGAAGGCACCGACTTCCATCAGATGCGCGAATACCGCGTCGGCGACAGCCTGCGCCAGATCGACTGGAAGGCCACCGCGCGCGCGCGGCGCCTGATCTCGCGCGAATACCAGGACGAGCGCAACCAACAACTGGTGCTGATGCTCGACACCGGCCGCCGGCTGATGGCGCGCGACGGCGAGCTGTCGCACTTCGACCACGTGCTCGACGCGGCGCTGGTGGTGTCCTACCTGGCGCTGCGCCAGGGCGACGGCGTCGGCCTGCTCGCCAGCGGCGGCCAGAGCCGCTGGGTGCCGCCGCAGCGCGGCGTCGGCGCGATCGACAACCTGCTGCGCGCCAGCTACGCGCTGCAGCCGCAACCGGTCGCCACCGACTTCCTCGCCGCCGCCACCGAGCTGTCGTTGCGCCAGCGCCGCCGCTCGCTGGTGATGCTGGTGACCAACCTGCGCGACGAAGACATGGACGACCTGCTCGCCGCCGTGCGCATGCTGCGCGCCCGCCACCTGGTGTGCGTGGCCAGCCTGCGCGAAGGCTCGCTGGACGAAGCGCTGAACGAAGAAGTCGACGACCTGTCCGGCGCCATCCGCGCCGGCGCCGCCGCGCAATACCTGGAACACCGCGCCCAGGCGCACGAAGCGCTGCGCAGCCAGGGGGTGATGGTGCTGGACGTGGCCTGCGACCAACTGGCGGCGTCGTTGGTGGAGAAGTATTTGGCGGTGAAGCGCGATCGGTTGTTGTAACGAGTGCGCGGTGGCCTGATGGCTTCAGGTGGAACGTAGGTGTGCCGTTTCGCGCACCGATGCAAGTCGCCTGCGGCTCTTGACGCTTCGCGTCTGGGCGGTCGTTTGAATCGAATTCGGTCCATTCGATTCCGTCGTGGATAGTTTCGTGGCCCACGTTTGGTAGCCGGGCGTTAGTGCTTTCTGACGCGTCTGAAAATTCGAGTGTGCCGCACTATGCGAATAGGGGAGCAGCTTCGTTCTTCGTTTATATCTTGCGAGCCTTCTTGAAGGGTTCGGGTTTCACGCGGATTGGACGTTGTGGCGGACGCGGCCGATATGGCCGGATCTATCCGGTCCGGACAGAACACGTTCAACACATGGAGCGATTTTTCCTTTCGCTGCGGATCGGCCGCGCGTGAAAGGGAGGCATGATTGCTTTTGTTAGAGTCGATTTCCTATTCGTTGGCGGTAGATCACGTGCGATGAAAAAGGTATTCATCGGCTTGGCCGTGTTGGTTGGGGCGGCACTGCTCTTGTTCTGGCTCCGCTCCGCTCCGGAAGCGGTCGTGCCGAGCCGCGGACCCGATCTCTCCGGCGCGCAGAGCGCGCAGGCGCAGCTTTCGGCCGGAAAGTCCGCATCCAACGCTCCTGCACACAGAGCCGTTGCGCGCCAAAAAGGTCCGTTCGCTGCGGACATGAACTTCGATGTTCCGGTGGGGGATGCAGCAAACGCTTACGCCAGACTGAAACCTCTTGCCGAGGCCGGCGATCGGCGCGCGGCCGTCGCGCTCTTTCTGAAGCTCGATGGTTGTCGGCAGCTGGCTACAACTCGGGATTCGATCGTCGAGAAAGGGCAGCGCGCTTCTGTTGACCCATCTAGCGCCTGGAGCGAATGCGAAAACCTTTCAAAAGAACAACTGGATTCGGCGCCCAAGTGGATAGAAGACGCGGCAGCCGCAGGCATGGTCGAGGCTCGGCTGATCTATGCGGCTCATCCTGAGCCGTTCATCGGCTCGCCGAGCGATGGACTGAGAAACATCGAGCGAATGTCTCAGTACAAACGCAGGGTGTTCCAGTATCTGACCGATTCAGCGTCGATGGGAAGCGTCGATGCGATGGTGGATCTCGCCGGATTGTACGGGCGTGGGGGGCTTGGAGATAAGGACGCTGTCAAGGCTTATGCCTACATGTATGCCGCCGAAAAGGCGCAGCCGAGTCCGACGGGCGTTTTGCAGCGATACGCTGCGGCGCTCGACGGCGATCAACTGAAACGGGGGAGGCAACAAGGTGAGGAAATCTATAGAGCGTGCTGCGGCGACTAAGAGACGTCGTATCGTCATTGCGCTTGCCGCGGTGGCGGCATTAGGGGTGTCGTCGATCCTGATCGCGGGCACCAGCTACAATGGGCCAATTATTTGCGATTCATGCCGCTTGGATCATCCGGTCCCGGATGCGACTACCAAGAAGGCCATCGACGACAACCTTCCCCTGATCGGTCTCATGCGCTGGGACGTGGGCGATGTTTTTATCGTGTGCAATACGAAAGAGTGCGCGCATTACACGGTAACCAGCGATTACTTGTTTTATTCCTTCAAGCCGAAAGAGCCGAGAACGCAGTCCAAGCCCCGCATGGGCGGTTCCGGCGGACCGGGCGGAGAAGGGGGTGGTGGTGGATCCGGTGGCGGCGGCGCGCCCAATCCGGGCGGAAGCGGTTGTGCGCCGAAGTGCACCGGCGGGACCGTCATCGTTCGTGAACCCGGTCGTACGTGATTTTGTCGAAAAACGCCTGGATTCGCTCCGAGATCGACACTCGGCAGTTGAGTCGGCAGGTCTCTGCAACCGGCGCTCGATCGACGCGGTCGCCTAGAACTACCTCACTGTCCACCCGCGTATCCAAACTGCCGCCAAGCCTCGAACACCACCACCGCCACCGTGTTCGACAGATTCAAACTGCGGTTGCCCGGCCGCATCGGCAGCCGCAAGCGTTGCTCCGGCGGCAGCGCGTCCAGCACCGCTTGCGGTAGGCCGCGGGTTTCCGGGCCGAACAGGAAGGCGTCGCCGGCGGCGTAGCGCGGGGCGTCGAAGCGTTCGCGGCCGCGCGTGCTCAGCGCGAACAGGCGCGGGGCCGCGCCCTGCGCCGCGGCGATCGCGGACAGCGCGGCGTCTAGGCTGTCGTGCACTTTGAGGCTGGCGTACTCGTGGTAGTCCAGGCCGGCGCGTTTGAGCTGTTTGTCTTCCAGGGTGAAGCCCAGCGGCGCGATCAGGTGCAGGGCCGCGCCGGTGTTGGCGCACAGGCGGATGACGTTGCCGGTGTTGGGCGGAATCTCCGGCTGGAACAGGATGACGTTGAACATCGCGCCATTATGCGGCCCGGCGTCGACGGCCGCGCCCGGGTCGCGCACCGGCGCCCACGTCCGCACCCGACCCGCACCCGCACCCGCACCCGCACCCGCACCCCGGAAGCGCAACGCCGCAGCGGGCCGCCACCCCACGTGACCGCCGGCCCATGCCCGGCGCGGCCGCGGCCGCCTAAGATGGCCGGTGGTCCGCCCATGGACGCCATCTCGACCGGAGCCGTCATGCCCCAGCTTTCCTCGTCCCGTCTTCCGCGCGCCGCCGCGCTCGCCCTGGCGCTCGCCGCCGCGCTGGCCGCGCCCGCCGCGGTCCTGGCCGCGCCGGCCGCCGCCGCCCGGCCCGCCGCCGCGGTCGGCATCGCCTACGAGGAGTTCACCCTGCCCAACGGCCTGCGGGTGATCGTGCACACCGACCGCAAGGCGCCGATCGTCGCGGTCAACGTCTGGTACCACGTCGGCAGCAAGAACGAGCAGCCCGGCCGCACCGGCTTCGCCCATCTGTTCGAGCACCTGATGTTCCAGGGCTCGGAAAACCATCGCGACGAATTCTTCGGCCCGTTCGAACTGGTCGGCGCCACCGACCAGAACGGCACCACCAACGTCGACCGCACCAACTACTTCCAGAACGTCCCGACCACCGCGCTGGACATGGCGCTGTGGATGGAATCCGACCGCATGGGCCACCTGCTCGGCGCGATCGACCAAAAGACCCTGGACGAACAGCGCGGCGTGGTCCAGAACGAGAAGCGCCAGGGCGAGAACCAGCCCTACGGCCGCCGCATCAGCGGCAAGCTCTACGAAGCGCTGTACCCGGCCGACCATCCGTACAGCTGGTCGACCATCGGCTCGATGGCCGACCTCGACGCGGCCTCGCTGGAGGACGTGAAGACCTGGTTCCGCAGCTGGTACGGCCCCAACAACGCAGTGCTGGTGCTGGCCGGCGACATCGACGCGGCCACCGCCAAGCAAAAGGCGCTGCGCTACTTCGGCGACATCCCCGCCACCGCCACGCTCAAGGACATGGCCACGCGCATCCCCCAGCGCGAGCGCGACACCGAGGAAACCATCGGCGACCGCGTGCCGCAGGCGCGCGTGTACCGCGCCTGGCCGGTCGCCCAGTTCGGCGCCGCCGACGGCACCGACCTGGGCCTGTTCGCGCAGGTGCTCGGCGGCAGCGCCGCCTCGCGCCTGGACGAGCGCCTGGTCCACCGCGACCGCATCGCCGACAGCGCCAGCGTCTCGATCAACGACGCCGAAATCAGCGGCACCCTGGTCGTGGTCGCCAACGTCAAGCAGGGCGTGGACCCGGCGAAAGTGCGCGCGGCCATCGACGAGGAAATCGCGCGCCTGATCGCGCAGGGCCCGAGCGCGGAAGAACTGGACCGGGCCAAGACCGCCAGCCGCGCCGAGTTCGTGCGCGGGATCGAGCGCATCGGCGGCTTCGGCGGCAAGTCCGACGTGCTGGCCCGCTGCGCGGTGTTCCTGGGCAAGCCCGATTGCTACCGCAACGAGCTGGCCGATCTCGACAAGGCCAGCATCGCCAGCGTGCAGGCGGCCGGGCGCAAGTGGCTGGGCAAGGGCTCGCACACCATCGTGGTGGTGCCTGGCGACAAGCCGGCCTCGGCGCTGCCGGAAACCGCGCGCGCCGCGCCGGCCGCCGCGCCCGCGGCGCTGCCGGCGCCGGATCCGCGCTTCAAGACGGTCAAGTCCGAGGTCGACCGCAGCCTCGGCGTGCCGAAAACCGCGAGCTTCCCGGCGCTGAAGTTCCCGCAGCGGCAGACCGCGACGCTCAGCAACGGCATGCAGGTGGTGCTGATCGAGCGCCACGAAACCCCGGTGGTGCAGTTGCAGATGGAATTCCCCGGCGGCTTCAGCGCCGACCTGGGCCGCAAGATCGGCACCGCCAGCTTCGCCATGGCCATGCTCGACGAGGGCGCCGGCGACTACGGCGCGCTGCAGCTGTCGGCGCGCAAGGAATCGCTGGGCGCCGAACTCAGCAGCGGCGCCAGCCTCGACGGCGCCAGCGTCGCCCTGTCGGCGCTGAGCGACAAGCTCGAACCCTCGCTGGACCTGTTCGCCGACACCGTGCGCCGCCCGCGCTTCGAAGAGGGCGAAATCGCCCGCGTGCGCGCGCAGTGGCTGGCCGGGATCAAGCAGGAGAAGGCGCGCCCGCAGACCGCGGCGCTGCGGGTGCTGCCGCCGCTGCTGTACGGCGGCGGCCACGCGTATGCGATTCCGTTCACCGGCACCGGCACCGAGGCCTCGATCGGCTCGATCCAGCGCGACGACCTGGTCGCCTTCCACCGCGACTGGCTGCAGCCGCAGCGCGCCCGCGCGATCGTGGTCGGCGACACCACCCTGGCGCAGATCGTGCCGCTGCTGGAAAAGCGCTTCGGCGACTGGAAGGGAGCGGCCGACGCGCCGGCGCTGCCGGCGTTGGCCGCGGTGGCGCGGCCGAAGGCGCCGCGGGTGTTCCTGGTCGACCAGCCCGGCGCGATCCAGTCCAACCTCTACGTCGGCGAGCTGATCGCGCCGACCGGCGACAAGAGCACGGTGGATTTCGACTTCGCCAACGGCGTGCTCGGCGGCGAGTTCAGCTCGCGCCTCAACATGAACCTGCGCGAGGACAAGCACTGGGCCTACGGTTCCTACAGCGGCTCGGGCAACGCGCTCGGCCAGCGCCCGTGGATCGCCCAGGCGGCGGTGCAGTCGGACAAGACGGTCGAATCGCTGGCCGAGCTCAAGCGCGAAATCGAAGCCTTCAGCAGCGGCAGCAAGCCGATCAGCGAGGCCGAAGTGGCCAAGGTCCGCGCCGCCAACACGCTGAGCCTGCCGGGCGCTTACGAAACCGGCGACGCGTTGCTCGGCCAGGTCGGCGCCGACCTGCGCTACGGGCGCCCGGCCGATTACATCCTGCAATACAAGGCGCGCAACGAGGCGATGACGCCGGCGCTGGCGCAGGCCGCGGCCAAGACGCTCGATCCGGCCGCGTTGACCTGGGTGGTGGTCGGCGACCTGTCCAAGATCGAGCAGCCGGTGCGCGCGCTCGGCCTGGGCGAGGTCAAGGTCATCGACAGCGACGGCAAGCCGGTGCGCTGAGCCCGGCCGCGGCGCCGGCGTCGCGGCGGCGCCTTGCAATGAGAGCGTGACATCGACGGGCCGCCCGCAGGGGCGGCCCGTTTTGTTTTCGCGGCCGTCGCGTTCCTATCGCGCTCAGCCGTTTCCGGCGACAATGCCGCCCGGTTCCAACCGCACTCATCGAGGTTCCGCATGCGCGCACCGGCAATCGTGTTCCTGGCTCTGAGCGTCTCGGCCTGCACCTGGGTCAACATGGCCCCCGGCGCGCAGGCGGTACGCGTGCTGTCCCCGGGCGCGGCGCCCGGCTGCGAGAAGCGCGGCGAGGTGCAGGTCGCGGTCAAGCACAACATCGCCTTCTACGAGCGCAACGAGCTGCGCGTGCGCGAGGAACTGGAAACCCTGGCGCGCAACGAAGCGCCCGCGTTGCAGGCCGACACCATCCAGGCGCTGGCCCCGCCGGCCGAGGGCGCGCAGCGCTTCGCCGCCTTCCGCTGCGGCGCCAATGCCCCGCGCACGACCGCCCCGGCCGCGCAAAACCCGGCTTCGGGCAGCGCCCAGACCTTCCCGATCGGCGGTTGAGCGCAAATCCAAACGCCGGCGTACGGCTTTTTTGCGGTGCAAAAACCGCTGTAAGTCACTGAATAAAAACAGAAATAACCCTTTCGGCTTGGTTCAGGTCCAGGCCCAGGCATGACCTTTGCTGGTGCATAGGGGGCACGAAGGCGCTAACCTGTCGCACTTTTCGCCTGCCAAGGGTTCGCGCCCATGCTGTTCCAACACGTAGCCATCGCCGGCCTCGCCCATGTCGACGCGCCGCGAAAGCTGACCACTGAGGAAATCAACGCCCGGCTCAAGCCGACGCTCGATCGCCTCGGCATCAAGGTGGACGTGCTGCAGAACATCGCCGGCGTACGCGAGCGCCGTCTGTGGGACGGCGAGGTCAAGCCTTCGGAAGCGGCCACCCTGGCCGGAGTCAAGGCGCTGGCCGATGCCGGCGTCGACGCCGACCGCATCGGCCTGCTGGTCAACACCTCGGTCAGCCGCGACTACCTGGAGCCGTCGACCGCTTCGATCGTCGCCGGCAACCTGCGCCTGGGCGAGAACTGCCAGAACTTCGACGTCGCCAACGCCTGTCTGGCCTTCATAAACGGCATGGACATCGCCGGCCGCATGATCGAGCGCGGCGAGATCGACTACGCCCTGGTCGTCGACGGCGAAACCGCGAACAAGGCCTACGAGAAGACCCTCGACCGTCTCTCGCGCGCCGACGTCACCGAATCGCAGCTGCGCGACGAAATGGCGACGCTGACTCTGGGTTCGGGCGCCGCCGCGATGGTGCTGGCCCGCGCCGAACTGGCGCCGGGCGCGCCGCGCTACCGCGGCGGCGTGACCCGTTCGGCCACCGAGTGGAACCACCTGTGCGTGGGCGACCTGCACCACGACCGCATGGTCGCCGACGGCCGCATGCTGATGATCGAAGGCCTCAAGCTCGGCCAGAAGACCTTCACCGCCGCGCGCGCCGCGCTGGGCTGGGCGGTGGAAGAGCTCGACGAATTCGTCATCCACCAGGTCAGCCGCGCGCACACCCAGGCCTTCCTCAAGGCCTTCGGCATCGACCCGAACAAGGTCATGACCATCTTCGGCGAACACGGCAACATCGGCCCGGCCTCGGTGCCGATCGTGCTGAGCAAGCTGCGCGAGATGGGCCGGCTGAAGAAGGGCAACCGGGTCGCGCTGCTGGGCATCGGCTCGGGCCTGAACTGCTCGATGGCCGAAGTGGTGTGGTGATCGCCGATTGAGCCGGGCGCCTCGCGGCGCCGGCTGCAAACGAGCGGGTCCGATGCGCGAGCATCGGGCCCGTTTTGTTTTGCGCGGTCGATGCGTGCGTTGCATTGGGTTTCGTCGCGGTTGCGTTGTCGCGGTCGCGGCTCGCGCCGCTCCTACAGTCGGATACGAAGCCGACCGAAGCCCCTGTAGGAGCGGCGCAAGCCGCGACCGCGACAACACGATTACGGCGAACCCATTCCCGCGCCGCTGCCCCGCTGTGCACCACGACGCCCGCACCGACCTTGCTATAGTCGATCCCATCACGCGCCGGCCGCGATGGCCGCCGCACCGGGACTTCATCATCCGCAACGGAGTTGCAACCATGGCCCAGCCCAAGAGCCACCTCGTGATCGCGCTCGCCTCGATCCAGGTCTTCACCAACGACGGCACCCTCGACGTCGCCGAGCTGCAGAACCTGCTCGACCTCGCCCTGCGCGATCAGACCATCGACGAGGACGAGAAGCGCGTGCTCGGCAACATCTTCAAGCAGGCCGAATTCGGCTCGCTGGATCCCGAAGTCCAGCGCCGCATCGCCGAAGCGCGCCAGCAGCACGGCATCCCCGCCTGACTTCCCGGCCGCGCCGCTCCTGCCCGCAGCCCCTATAGGAGCGGCGCAAACCGCGACCGCGCATCCACCCGCACCGACGCGGCCCTCCTGGCCGCTCCCAAGCCCTTGATCCGAAAGCACCGAAGGCGACTCAACCGCCTCGCCCCGCCGTTCGTCGGCTCTCACATGTGACATCTTGCCTGTGTCACATGTAATGACTTACCTTGGACCGCATGGAACGCCGATCCTCCGCCTACTACCAGCGCCGCCACCGCGAACGACTGCGCGAGAAAGGCCTGGTCAAGAAAGAGCTGTGGGTGCTGCCCGAGTTCGCCGACGAACTGCTGGCGGTGGAGAAGCGGATGCGGCAGCCGCGCGGTGCGGCGGCCGGGCGCGGACAGGTGGAGAGGGACATGAACGACGGCAAGGTCTGGACCGCGACGGGGCTGTACGACGCGCTGTGCCAGCTCGAGGAATTCGTCTACGGCGACTCGCAGATCGAACTGATCGACGGCGCCGAGCCGAGCCTGCACCTGGTCATGGCCGACTATGGCGACCTGCCGCTGTTCGTGGCCGTGGTCGGCGAGCAGATCGTGGTCGAGGCGCTGCTGTGGCCGGTCGCGCACGTGCGCGACGCCAACGCGTTCAACGAAGAAGTGCTGCGCACCCACAAGGTGTTCCCGCTGTCGACCATCGGCATCGAGACCCTCGCCGACGGCGAAGCGGTGTACATGATGTTCGGCGCGCTCAGCGCGTCGTCGTCGCTGTCGAACGTGCTTTATGAGATCGAAACCCTGGCCGACAACGTCATCAAGGCCACCGAGGCCTACGAGACGCAACTGCTGGAGGCGGCGTGATGGCCAAGCACGACGGCATCTGGAGCAAGCTGCTGACTTCGGTGCGCGCCGGCGCGCAGGAACTCGGCGAGGCCTGGGCCGATAGCCAGGCGCTGCGCATCCTCGACCAGGAAATCCGCGACTGCGACATCGACCTGCGCCAGTCGCGCGAATCGCTGGCGCATCTGATCGCGCGCCACACCCTGGCCGAGCGCGCGTTGGCGCAGCGCGCGGACAAGATCGCCGAGTACGAAGGCTATGCGATCAAGGCGCTGGAGTCGGGCGAGGACGCGCTGGCGCGCGAGGTCGCCGACAAGATCGCCGCGCTGGAAACCGCGCGCGGCGACGACGAAGCGCATCTGGGCCAGCTCGCCGCCAGCGTCGCCGAACTGCGCCGCGCGGTGGCGATGGCCGAAGGCAACATCCGCCGGCTCAAGCAGCAGCTCGACACGGTCAAGGCCACCGAAAGCATGCAGCGCGCGCAGGCCGCGGTCGCGCAGCGCTACGCCGGGCCGCACAACCGCCTGCAGACCGCGGTGGATTCGCTGGCCCGGATCAAGCTCAAGCAGGCCGAACGCGGCGCGCGCATGGAGGCGGCGGCGGAACTGGCGCGCCACGACAACGGCGATGCGTTGGAACGCAAACTGCGCGACGCCGGCATCATCGCCGACGAGGCCGGCGCCGAAGCGGTGCTGGCGCGGTTGCGGCAGAAGCTGCCGGGCTGAGCGCCCGGATCGATACGGCCGGTCGACATGGGGTCGGCCGGTTTCATGGAGGCGCCGCGGGCGATGCGGCAAGCGGGGGAGGGAAACGAAATGGGCGATTTCTTCAGCACGATCCTGACGTTGCCGACGGCGTTCTACACCGTCCTGCTCGGCGTGGTCGTGGGCTATTGGCTGCTGTCGGCGGTGGGGCTGGCCGGCGGCGAAATGATCGATGGATGGATCGGCGGCGACGGCCACGGCCACGGCGCGCACGGCCTGGGCGACCACACCCTGGTCGACGGCGCGCATCATCCGCAGCACGGCATCTTCGATCCGCTGATGCGCCTGGGCCTGGGCGGCATCCCGATCACCGTGGTGGTCAGCGTGATCGTGCTGGTCGGCTGGATCCTGACCTACTACGCCGACATCTACCTGCTGAGCCTGGTGCCGGGCACGCCGCTGCGCATCGCCGCGGGCGCTTTGATCATCTTCGTCAACTTCTGCCTGTCGCTGCCGGTCGCCGCGCTGGCGCTGCGGCCGCTGCGCAAGCTGTTGCGCAAGATGCAGCCCGGGCCGGCGCGGCCGATCCTCGGCCAGGTCGCGACCATCCGCAGCCCGGTCAACCGCGGCACCGGCACCGCCAGCGTCGAAGACGGCGGCGCGGGCCTGATCCTGCAGATCCGCGACGAAGACCCGCAGCGCTTCAAGCGCGGCGACCGGGTCGTGCTGATCGAATACCTCGAGGACCAGAACGCCTACCGCGCGGTCAGCGAGGACGAATTCCGCGGCGGCTGAACGCAGCCGCCCGCCAACGAACCGTCGCCGCCTTGTCGGCCGCGACATGCAGTCGTGTCATAGGGAGATGCAAATGGGCAACTTGATGATCGTCGGCGCCGCCATCGTCGTCGTCGTACTGATGATTTTCGTCATGCTGTTGATGTTCAAGGCCTTCTACATCAAGGTGCCGCAGGGCACGGCCTTGATCGTCAACGACATGTCCGCCACGCCGAAGGTGCACTTCACCGGTGCGCTGGTCTATCCGGTGATCTACAAGAAGGAGTTCATGAAGATCTCCTTGATCACCCTGGAAGTGGACCGTCGGGCCAAGGACGGGTTGATCTGCCGCGACAACATGCGCGCCGACATCACCGTCGCCTTCTACCTGCGCGTCAACGAGACCCAGCAGGACGTGCTCAAGGTCGCCAAGGCCATCGGCGTGGACCGCGCGTCCGACCGCACCGCGGTCAACGAGCTGTTCAACGCCAAGTTCTCCGAGGCGCTCAAGACCGTCGGCAAGCAGATCGAGTTCGTCAAGCTGTTCGAGAACCGCCAGGAGTTCCGCGACCGCATCATCGAGGTGATCGGCAACGACCTCAACGGCTACGTGCTCGAAGACGTGGCGATCGATTACCTGGAGCAGACGCCGAAGGCTTCGCTGGATCCGACCAACATCCTCGACGCCGAAGGCATCCGCAAGATCACCGAGCTGACCGCGGCGCAGAACGTCATCACCAACGAGCTCGAGCGCAACGAGCAGCTGGCGATCACCAAGAAGAACGTCGAGACCCGCGAGGCGATGCTGGCGCTGGAACGCCAGCAGGCCGACGCCGAGGCGCGGCAGAAGCGCGAGATCCAGACCATCCAGGCGCGCGAGCAGGCCGAGACCGCCAAGGTCCAGGAAGAAGAGCGCCTGAAGGCCGAGCAGGCGCGCATCGCCGCGCAGGAACAGATCGACATCCGCGAGCAGAACCGCCAGCGCGAAGTCGAAGTGGCGCAGCAGAACCGCCAGCGCGCGGTGGTGATCGAGGTCGAGAAGGTCACCCGCGCCAAGGATCTGGAAGTGGTCTCGCGCGAGCGCGAGGTCGAGCTGAACCGGATCGAGAAGGAACGCGCGCTGGAAGAGCAGCGCAAGGAAATCGCCAACGTCATCCGCGAGCGCATTGCGGTCGAGAAGACCGTGGCGCAGGAAGAAGAGCGGATCAAGGAAGTGCGCCAGGTGTCCGAGGCCGACCGCGCCAAGCAGGTCGCCGTGCTCGCCGCGCAGGCGTCGGCCGAGGAAGAGCTGGTGCGCCAGGTCAAGCAGGCCGAGGCCGACGAGACCGCGTCCAAGCACAAGGCGGTGGAGATGACCACGCTGGCTCAGGCCGAGTTCGAGGCCGCCGGCAAGACCGCCGAGGCCAAGAAGAAGCTGGCCGAAGGCATCGAGGCCGAGCGCGCCGCGCCGGGCCTGGCCGATGCGCGGGTGCGCGAAGTCACCGCGGCCGCGGCCGAGAAGGAAGGCCTGGCCAAGGCGCGCGTGATCGCCGAAACCATGGGCGCGGAAGCCAAGGGCGAGCAGGAAAAGGGTCTGGCGCAGGCGCGCGTGATCGAGGCGCAGGCCGAGGCCAAGCAGAAGCAGGGCCTGTCCGACGCCAAGGTGCTGGAAGAGAACCTGTTCGCGCAGGCGCGCGGCGAGGAGCAGTTGGGTGCGGCCAAGGCCAAGGCGACCCAGGCCCTGGGCCTGTCGGAAGCCGAGGTGCTGCTGCAGAAGTTCAAGTCCGAGGCCGAGGGCCTGGCGCAGAAGTTCGGCGCGCTGGATTCGCTCAGCGACCAGGCGCGCGCGCACGAAGAGTTCCGCATGCAGCTGGAAAAGAGCTTCGAGCAGGCGATCGCCGGGATCGAGGCCAACAAGGAAATCGCCAAGGAGCAGTCCGAGGTGCTGTCGGCCGCGCTCAGCAAGGCCAACATCGACATCGTCGGCGGCGAAGGCGCGTTCTTCGATTCCTTCGCCAAGGCGCTGTCGGTCGGCAAGGCGATCGAGGGCGTGGCCGGCAAGAGCCCGATCGTGCAGGACGTGCTGCAGCGCATCCTGGCCAAGGCCGAGACCAAGCCCGCCGGCGACAAGGCGGCCGACGGCGCCGCCGCGCTGGATTCCTGAGCGCGGCGCTCAGCCAGGGAATGCGCCGCCGCTGACGGCGGCGCATCGATGTGACGCCGTCGGCGCGCGTGCGCGCCGACGGTACTATCGGTAGGACGAAACATGGCGGATACCAAGCCCGCCGCGGCAGCGGCCGCGGGCGCTTCCACTGCTGGCTCGGCAACGGCCGGCGACAGCAGCGCAGTCGATCAGGCCGTCGCCCAGGGCGGCGCCTACGAGGTGCTGAGCAAGCGCCTGGCCGAACAAGGCCAGAAGTTGCGCGCGTTGGCCGACGGCTTGAACAAGCAGCGGCTGGCCGAATTCGGCAGCAGCCAGATGGAGGTGGTCGGGCGCTTCCGCATCCGCACCGAGAACAACTGCGTCGCCCGCGACATCGTCCAGGTCGGCGAGTTCCTGGTGTTCGGCTACAACGTGTTCATGGGGCTCAAGAAAGAGACCGCGGTCGCCGACGTGTTCTCGCTGTACAAGCTGGTGCAGGGGCCGGAGGGCTTTGATGTCACCCCGGTCGAGCTCAAGGGCAGTTTCCTCGGCATCGACAGCTTCGCCCACGATTTCCGCGAGCTGTACGCGTACTACAAGCACACCCGGCTGATCCAGCTGATCGTGCGCGACGGCAAGCTGCTGGCCGCGTTCCAGATCGGCGAGCGCATCACCGACCTGCGCGTGTTCCGCTGGTCGGTCTCGCCCGACGGTGAGGTGCGCTATATCGACAACCGCGGCGAGCGCGACATCGCGCTGCCGGCGCCGTACGACTTCGAGTGGATCCGCGCCGGCCGCGACATGGTGGTCAACGGCCGCCATCCGCATCTCAATATTCTCGACAGCGTGTTCGTCGAAACCGTCGGCGGCGATCTCACGATCAAGGTCGAGAACAACACCGAGGACGGTCAGGGCATCTACCGCGAGCCGGTCCAGGACAAGACCCAGTCGCTCGACGACGCCCAGGTCGACTACGCCCGGGTCGGCAGCCTGATCCTGCTCAAGATCCTGCCGTATCGCGAAGAGCAGTGGCGCTACCTGGTGTTCAACACGCTCACCCGCAAGGTGGTGCGGCTGGACGAGATCGGCCTGGCCTGCATCCAGCTGCCGGAAGACCACGGCATCATCTTCCCCGGCGGCTATTACCTGCAGAACGGCGAGCACAAGCGCTTCGATCAGTCGATGGACGGTATGCGCTACAAGCGCAACATCCGCTCGCCCAACGGCGAAGACGTGATGTACCTGTTCTACGAGCCCGAGCAGGGCCGCACGGCGATGTTCACCTACAACCTGATCGAGCGGCGCCTGCAGACGCCGATCTTCGGCCACGGTTACGCGCGCCTGGAAGACGGGCGCATGGTGATCTTCGCCACCGAAAGCGACGAGCCGACCCGCGTGCACCCGATGCAGGTGTGGCAGACGCCCTACGCCAGCGAGGAATACGCAGCAAAGCAACCGGCCGGCAACACCTTCATGGGCAAGATCGGCAACGCCGAGCTGGTGCGCGGCATGTCCGAGCTGATCAGCCTGAGCCGCGAGATCGAGGCCACCGAGGTCTCGGCGCAGCGCTACGGCTTGCTCGCGCAGAACACCCGGCGCCTGTTCGACGCCCACCATTGGCTCAGCGACCCCAATTGCGGCGATGTGGCGCCGCTGCTGCGCGAGATCGCCGCCACCGCCGAGTCGGTGCTGGACGAGTACGAGAAAGTCGAAGGCATCCGCAGCCAGTCCGAGCGCGCCATGCGCGAGGCGCAGAGCAAGCAGAAGGCCTTGTTCGACAGTCTGCAGCCGGACAACTGGGAACAAGTGCAGCCCTTCGTCGATGCGCTCAACGGCCTGACCGCGCAGCGCGGGCACCTGCTGACCATCCGCGAGTACCGCTACATCGATGTGGCGAAGATCGACGAGATGGAGCAGGCGCTGATCGCCGCGCACGAGCGCATCGGCGCGGCCACCGGCGCGTTCCTGGCCGGCGACAAGGCGCTGGCGCCGCTGGGCGAAAAGCTCGCGCAGCTCGATGCCCAGGCCCAGGCCGCGACCACGGTGACGCAACTGACCGAACCGCTGACCCAGCTGCAGGCGATGTCGGGCGATCTGGACATGCTATCGGGGCTGATGGCGACGCTGAAAGTCGACGACGCGACCCAACGCACGCGCGTGGTCGAGGCGATCTCGGAAATCTACGCCAAGCTCAACCAGGCCAAGGCGCGCGCGGACCAGCGCCGCAAGCAATTGGGCTCGGCCGAATCGGTGGCCCAGTTCGGCGCCCAGTTCACCCTGTTCGGCCAGAGCATCGCCAGCGCGCTGGCGCTGGCGCAGGATCCGGAAAAGGCCGACGAACAGCTCTCGCGCCTGCTGGTGCAACTGGAAGAACTGGAAAGCCAGTTCGGCGAACACGAGGCCTTCCTCGGCGACATCCTGGCCAAGCGCGAGGAGTTGCTGGAAACCTTCGAAGCGCACAAGCAGACCTTGCTGGACGAGCGCCAGCGCAAGGCGCAGGCGGTGATGGACGCGGCCGCGCGCATCCTCGAAGGCCTGGGCCGGCGCACCGCGCGCTTCGCCAACAGCGACGAGCTCAACGCGTTCTTCGCCGGCGACGCGCTGATCCTCAAGCTGCGCGAGTTGGCCGAGCGCCTGCGCGCGCTCAAGGACAACGTCAAGGCCGACGATGTCGAGGCGCGGCTCAAGGGCGCGCGCGACCAGGCGGTGCGCGCGCTGCGCGACCGCAGCGAACTGTTCGAGGACGGCGGCGGGGTCATCAAGCTCGGCCCGCGTCATCGTTTCAGCGTCAACACTCAGGAACTCGACCTGACCCTGATGCCGCGCGGCGACGCGCTCAACCTGCATCTGACCGGCACCGATTTCTTCGAGCCGATCAATGATGCCGGCCTGGACGCGGCGCGCGACTACTGGGGCGTGTCGATGGATTCCGAATCGCCGCAGCTGTACCGCGGCGAGTATCTGGCCGGGCTGGCGATCGAAGCGGCGCAGGCCGGGCGCGAAAACCTCAGCATGGACCTGCTGCGCGAACAGCTGGCGCAGCCGGACGCGCTGGCGCGCACGATCCGCGACTTCGCCGCGCCGCGCTATCGCGAAGGCTATGAGAAGGGCATCCACGACCACGACGCCGCGCTGATCCTGCAGGTGTTGCTGCCGCTGCGCGACAGCGCCGGCAGCCTCAGCTTCGAGCCGGCCGCGCGCGCGTGGGCGGCGTACTTCTGGTCGCTGCAGGGCGGGCAGGGTGAGCCGGCGCTGTGGCCGGAACGCGCGCGCACCGCGGCCGACATCCAGCGCCTGTTCGCCAGCGCCGACGGCCTGGCCGCGTTGCGCGGCGAAGTCGCCGCGGCGATGGCGGCGTGGGCGCAGGCGCAGGCGATGCCGGTGGACCCGGCGCTGACCCCGCGCGCAGCCGAATACCTGGTGCTGGAACTGTCGGCGCCGCAGCCGCGGTTCGTGTTCAGCCGCTACGCCGCGCAACTGCTCAAGGCTTTGCGCGAGAAGCTCGAAGCGGCGCGGATGTGGGACGGTTTCGCCGCCGCGCTGGAATCGCTGCGCGAGCGTCCGGCCGCGCGCTGGGCGCTGGCGACGAACTGGATCGACGCGCTGGCGCGCACGCCGGAACTGGCCGCGCAAGCGGCCTACGCGGCGGAGGCCGCGGCGCTGCTGCTGCTCGACGACGACTTCGCCAAGACCACCAGCGAGACCGAGCTGGGCGCCGACCTGCAAGGCCTGCTCGGCGAGCACCCGCGCATCCGCGAGGGCCGCATGCGCCTGGCCGTGGACGACTGGTCGGCGCGGCTGCGCCACCATCGCGAACAGTTCGTGCCCGGCTTCCAGACCTATCAGGCGCTGCGCCAGCAGATCGTCGCGCGCGAGCGCGCGGCGCTGCGCCTGGAGGAGTTCAAGCCGCGGCCGTTGAGTTCGTTCGTGCGCAACAAGCTGATCAACGACGTCTACCTGGGCGTGATCGGCGACAACCTGGCCAAGCAGATGGGCACCGTCGGCGAGAGCAAGCGCTCGGACCTGATGGGCCTGCTGATGATGATTTCGCCGCCGGGCTACGGCAAAACCACGCTGATGGAATACGTGGCGCACCGGCTGGGCCTGATCTTCATGAAGATCAACGGCCCCGCGCTCGGCCACGAGGTGCGCTCGCTCGACCCGGCCCAGGCGCCGGACGCGACCTCGCGCCAGGAGCTGGAGAAGCTCAATCTGGCGCTGGAGATGGGCAACAACGTGATGCTGTACGTCGACGACATCCAGCACACCCATCCCGAGTTCCTGCAGAAGTTCATCTCGCTGTGCGACGGCACCCGCCGCATCGAAGGCGTGTGGAAGGGCCGCACCCGCACCTACGACATGCGCGGCAAGAAGTTCTGCGTGGTCATGGCCGGCAATCCGTACACCGAGTCCGGCGAGGTGTTCAAGATTCCGGACATGCTCGCCAACCGCGCCGACATCTACAACCTCGGCGATGTGCTCGGCGGCATGGAACACGCCTTCCTGCTGAGCTACATCGAGAACAGCCTGACCTCCAATCCGGTGCTGGCGCCGCTGGCCACGCGCGAGATGAGCGATCTGTACAAGCTGATCGACAAGGCCCAGGGCAAGGCGTTTTCAGCCAACGAGCTGCGCCACGCCTACAGCGGCGCGGAGATCAACGAAATCGTCGCCACCCTGGAGCGGCTGGTGCAGGTGCGCGACGTGGTCTACCGGGTCAACCAGCAGTACATCGCCAGCGCCGCCCAGGCCGAGACCTACCGCACCGAGCCGCCGTTCAAGCTGCAAGGCAGCTATCGCAACATGAACAAGCTGGCGGAGAAGATTTCGCCGGTGATGAACGCGGCCGAGCTGCAGCAGTTGATCGGCGATCACTACCTCGGCGAGGCGCAGTTGCTGACCTCCGGCGCCGAGGAGAACTTGCTCAAGCTCGGCGAGCTGCGCGGCGTGCACAGCGAGGAACAGGCGGCGCGCTGGGCCCAGATCAAGCGCGATTTCCTGCGCAACAAGGCGATGGGCGCGGGCGAGGCCGATGTCGGCGGGCGCGTGGTGGCACAGCTCAACGATCTGGTCGAGAGCGTGCGCGCGCTGGACGCGGCCGCCGACCGCGCCGGCGCGGTACAGGCCAAGGCGGTGCAGGCCAAGCCGGCCGACCCGGCGCCGTGGCCGCAGCTGCTGGCGGCGCTGGAGCGCATCGCCGCGACGCAGGCCGAGCCCGATGCGGCGCCGCCGGCGGATGCCGGCGCGGCCCTGAGCGCGGCGCTGAGCGGGCTCGGCCCGCAGCTGCAGCAGGCGTTCGTGCCGCTGGTCGAGCGCCTGCAGGACAACGACGAGCGCCAGAGCCGGGTCAACGCGGCGATGGTGGAGCTGTTCCAGCAGCTCGGCGAACGCGAGGTCCAGGACGCGCCGACCCGCGCCGAAATGACCGAACAGCAGCGCGAGCTGCAGCGCGCGCTCAACGAATTCGCCGACCGGCTCAACGGCCGCACCCAGCGCTGAGGTTCCGATGGATTTCGCCGAACTCGACCGTACCCTGCGCGACAGCGTCGCCGACCTGGCCCTGGACGTCGAGGAGAAGTTCGAACTGCGCGAACTCGGCGCGCGGCTGCCGGCCGATCGCGTGCGCTACCTGCGCAACCGCGCCTTCGACATGGCCCGCGAGCTGATGCTGGCGCAGCCGCCGCGCACGCTGGATTCGCTGCGTTGGCTGGAGCAGGTGGTCAAGACGTTGGACGCGGTCGCCGAAGCGCCGGCGAGGGTGTCCAGCGCGTTCTTCGCCCCCGGCGATGCCTGCCTGCGCAAGCTGCGCGAGCTGTGCCGCTCGGCCAAGCGCAGCATGGACGTTTGCGTCTATACGATTTCCGACGACCGCCTGGCCGAGGAGATTCTGGCCTGCCACCAGCGCGGCATCGCGGTGCGGGTGATCAGCGACAACGACAAACGCTACGACGACGGCAGCGACGTGCCGCGCCTGCTGGAGTCGGGCGTGCCGCTGCGCATCGACGACAGCCCGTTTCACATGCACCACAAGTTCGCCCTGTTCGACGGGCGGTTGCTGGCCAACGGCAGTTTCAACTGGACCCGCAGCGCGACCACCAGCAACGAAGAGAATCTGGTGGTGACCGACGATGCCAATCTGGTGCGCAGCTTCTCGGGGCATTTCGAGGCGCTGTGGGACAAGTTCGGGAATTGAGCGGCGCGGTGGTTGGGTTGTCGCGGTCGCGGCTCGCGCCGCTCCTACAGTCGGATACGAAGCGGCCGAAGCCCCTGTAGGAGCGGCGCGAGCCGCGACCGCGCCATTGCGACGACGACGAAAGCGCCATCGCCGCCACGAAACCCGCTCACCCGCGCTTGCGCGCCGCCACATCCCCGGACTCGCCCAACTCGCGCTTCACCGCTTCGGTGTCCTGCCCCAACACCGGCGCTGCGAACGGCGCCGGCCCGGGCGTGCGGCCGAACTTGATCGACTGCGCCACGCCGCGATAGCGGCCTACGCCCGGGTGCTCGATCGGTGCGACGATGCCTTCGGCCAGCACCTGCGGGTGTTCGAACATGTCCTCGATGCGCCGCGCCGCTGCGCACGGAACTTCGTCGCCGAATGCGGCTTCCCATTCCAGCGCGGTACGCGCGGCCAGCGCCGCGTGCAGTTGCGGCACGATCTCGGCGGCGGCCTGGGCGCGCTTGCGCACGCTGTCGTAGCGCGGATCGGCGGCCAGCGCGGCCAGCCCGGTCTTTTCGCACAGCGCCTGCCAAAAGCGCGGCGTGTTGGCCGAGATGTACAGATGGCCCTCGCGGGTCGGGTGGATGCCGGTGACGCCGCCCGAGCGCATGTCGCGGCCGATGTCCAGGCCCTCGCCCTCGGCCCAGATCAGCCGCGCCGATTGCATGGTCAGCGCGCTGCGCAGCAGCGACACGCCGACGAACTGGCCCAGGCCGCTGCGCTCGCGCTCGAACAGCGCCGAGGCCACGCCGCCGGCGAGCAGGGCGGCGGCGTAGTAGTCCACCACCGAGCCGTAGATGATTTCCGGCGGGCCGCCGCGCTTGCCTTGCAGCGCGCACATGCCGGTCATGGTCTGCAGCACCTGGTCGTAACCGGCCTTGTCCTTCATCGGCCCGGTTTCGCCGTAGCCGCTGACCGCGCAATAGATCAGGCGCGGGTTGATCAACTGCAGGCGTTCGAAGTCGATGCCCAGGCGCTTGGGCACGGCGGGCCGGAAGTTGTGCACCAGCACGTCGGCCTCGCGCACCAGCCGCAGCAGCGCGGCGTGGTCTTCGGCGCGCTTGAGGTCGAGCACGATGCCGCGCTTGCTGCGGTTGACGCCGAGGAAGGCGCGGCTCTCGCTGGCCAGCGTGGACGGGTACTGGCGCAGGTTGTCGCCGTCGGGCGGCTCGACCTTGATCACGTCCGCGCCCTGGTCGGCGAGCAGGGCGCAACCGTAGGGGCCGGCGATGTAGGCGCTGAGGTCGAGCACGCGCACGCCGGCCAGCGGGCCGGCGCCGGCGCGGTTCGGATCGGACGGAAGCGGGGAACGGGAATGCATGCGTGGGATGGCGGAGCCTGGACGGTTCGACGGTGCGGGCGATTCAACTGTGCGCCCGCGCGCGTCGCGCGAACAGGCAGGCGGCATATGTTCTGGCGTTACGAATTCTTGCTTGGGGCGTGTGCATCGTGCGCGAAGTCACGTTGCGGGCCCGGATCGGCCGCACCGGCCGGCGCCAGCGACAGCCAGGTCAGGCGCCAGGCGCCGTCGCTGCGGCCGCCGGCGCGGTAATACGGCTCGAACAACAGCGGCGCGCGATAGCCCAGGCGCAGTTGCAGTTGCGGCGGCGCGTCGCCGGCGGGCGGCGTCCACTGCAGCCAGTCCGATTCGGGCGCGGCGGGCAGGCGCACGGTTTCCTCGCTCTTGAAGCCGTCGATCAGGCCGGTGGCGTAGACCAGCGGGCCGCAGGTGAAGCCCACGTATTCGTGATGCAGCACTTCCTGCGCGACCGCGCTGCCGTCGGGCGCGCGCGATTCCTGCACGTTGCGGTTGCGCGCGCGGTGCGCGACCGGCCGCATCGGCAGCTGCAGCGTGACCGTGTCGCCTTCGCGCCATTCGCGTTCGATGGCGAAATAGTCGCCCGCGACCGGCTCGCCGGCGACGGCGGCGCCGTTGACCTCGATGCGCGCGCCCTGCGCCCACGACGGAATCCGCAGCCGCAGCGCGAACTGCGCCGCGCGTTGCGGCGTCACCTGGATGCGGATGGCGCCGTCGAACGGGTAGTCGGTGGTCTGTTGCAACAGCAACTCGCCGGCGAGCGGATGAGCGATGCGCGCCGAACCCGCGGCGTACAGGTTCAGCGTCGTCGATCCGTCCTCGCCCAGCGCGTAGGCCACGCCCGGCAGTTCCTCGACCGCCATCGCGCCGCTGGACTTGCAGCAGCGCCAGTACGTCGTGTGCACGCGTCGCCCGTTCGGGAACACGTAATAGCACCAGTCCTCGCCGTCGGGCGCCTGCGCGGCGAGCAGGTCGTTGTAGGCCGAGCGCTCGATCTCCTCGGCGTAGCGCGCTTGCCCGGTGATCGCCAGCAGTTCGCGGTTGAGCTGGATCCAGGCCAGGGTCGAACAGGTTTCGACATAAGCCTGCGGGCTGAACGCGCCGGGCGCGTTGAACACTTCGCGCGAGCGATGGGCGACGCCGCCCCAGGGCCCGCCGCCGAGGGTCAGATGGCGCTCGCGGATGCTGCGCCACAACGACTCGGCCGCGCGCAGGTAATCGGCGTGGCCGCTGGCGCGATGCAGCTTGGCCAGCCCGACCAGGTTCCAGGCCAGCTGATAGGCCTTGCCGGTGGCGATCTCGGCCGCATCGAAGCCGGCCAGCGCGCGGGTCAGCAACGCCAGCGGCGGATGCGCATCGGCCTGGCCGAGCACGGTCAGGGCCAGGTCGAGAAAATCGCGCTCGCCGGTGGCGAAGTACAGCTCCACGGCCGGATCCAGCAACACCGTCGCCGACAGGCCGAAGTGGTTGCCCAGCTCGGTGATGTCGATGCCGCCGTCGCTCAGCGTGCGCAGGCACAGCCGGCCGATGCGGCGCGCGGCGTCGAGGTAGCGCGGCTCGGGAAAGTGCTTGTGCACTTCGAGCAGGCCGAGGATCAGATAGGCGTGGGTCCAGATGTCCCAGGTGCGCACGCTCGGCGCGCCGTCCCAGCTCACCGGCTTCGGCGGCTGCTTGCGCATGAAGCGGCGTTCGGGCGCGTAGGTGCCCAGATACCCGTCGGGTTCCTGCACCGACACCAGGAAGTCGGCGACCCGGCGCACGTTGCCGAGCAGGTGCGCATCGCCGCTGCGCGCGGCGGCCTTGGCCGCGGCGCTGAGCCACTTGCCGGCGTGTTCGCCGTACCAGTCGCCTTCGCTGTTGTGGCGGCGGCGCTCGGGCGCGAACAGCGCGATCGCCGGGCTGGTTTCGTCGACGATGAAATGCGACAGGCGGCCGCCGAGGTTGGCGTCGAGCGCTTCGCCGAGCGGGCCGCGCAGGACGATGCCGGCCGGGTCGAGTGCGGGGGCGTAGCGGTGCATGCGCTTACTCCGCGTCCATCGCGCAGCGGAAGCCGATGCAGGCCGAGCGGTCCTTGCCCGGCGCCATCAGCAGCAGCTTGCCGTGCTGGTCGAGGCGGTAGGCCTGCGGGAAGTACCAATGCGAGGTCTGCGGCTGGTAGGAACTGCCGCCGCGCAGGATCGCCGCGCGGGTGTGTTCATCAAAGTATTCGTCGGTCCACTGCCAGACGTTGCCGACCAGGTCGAGCACGCCGAACACGCTGGCGCCGGCCGGATGCGCGTCGACCGGATCCGGCGCGCGCACGCGGCGGCCGCGGTTCGGCGCGGGCACCGCGTCGTCGCGCCAATCGTCGCCCCACGGGTAACGGCGGCCGTCGCCGCCTTGCGCGGCGTACTGCCATTCCCACTCGCGCGGCAGGCGCTTGCCGGCCCAGTGCGCGTAGGCGCGGGCGTCTTCGAGCGCGACCCAGGTGACCGGGCGGTGTTCCCAGCCGGCGCGCGGTGCGCCGTCGATCCAGTCGCGCAGGTAGTTGTGCGCATCGCGCGGGACATAGCCGCTGGCGCGGACGAATTCGAGGTATTGCGCGTTGGTCACCGGGGTGCGGTCGATGAAGAAGCGCGACAGGTTCAAACGCCGGCGATGGTTGCGGCGCGCGCTGTTCTCCCACGGGTACTGCACGTCCGCGCCGTCCCAGGTTTGGCCTTCGATCTGCACGCCGCCGACGACGAAGTCGAAGTCGGCGGCGGGAATTTCGACCATTCCTGCCGGCGCGGCCGCGGCCGGCGCGGTCGGCGCGATCGCCACCAGGGTCTGCGGCAGCGAGGTCCATTGCGCGCTGTACTCGCGCAGCGGCCTGGCCGACATCGCCTGCATCCGCGCCAGGAATGCATCGAGCCCGTCGCGCGCGGCGCCGGCCGGCAACGCCAGCAGCGCGCCGAAGCCGCGGCGTTCCAGCGCGAACGCCAGCACCGCGCGTTCGCCGTCCACGCGCGGCGTCAGCTCGGCGCCGTTCCACAGGTCGAAGTAACGCTGGCCGTGCGCGTGCGCCACCGCGATCAGTTCGCCGTCGAGATCGGATTCGTTGCGGTTGACCACGCTCCACACCGTCGCGCCCTCGTGCGGAAAGCGGCTGGCGAACACGCCGTGCTGCAAGGTGCGCGCATACGGCCGCCAATCGGCGCTGACGAAGTGCGGCGCGAACTCGCGTTCGACCGCGGCGATGCGGCGCAAGGTTTCCGCATCGCGCTCGGTGAGCTGGTTCCACAGGCCCCAGATGTTCTCCCAGGCGTTGTAGCCGATGCCGTTGAAGAAGATGTATTGCAGATCGTGGTTGCGGTCGCGGCCCCAGCGGTTCTCGTAGTTGATCATGTGCCGCGGTTCCAGCCACTTGAACTTGGCCACCGGCGGCACCGGTTCGTTGGGCGCCTTCTTGCCCCAGCTCTGCACGTTCCAGATCAGCGCTTCCTCGGCGCTGATGGTCGATTCGGGCTGCAGCACCACCGGATGGCCGACGGCGTCGCAGGCGTCGAAGAACGCGCGCGGCACGCCGTTGTAGGTGTCGCCGTTGACGCCGTCGGCGCCGACGGCCTTGACCAGTTCGGCGACGCAGTCCCAGTCGCGGCGGCCGCTGTCGCGGGTGCCGTGGTCCCAGGGCATGGTCGGCAGAAACACGCGCACGCCGCGGCGATGGAAATCGGCGACCGCGCCGCGCAGGCCGTCGAGGCCGCCGGGCAGGTCGCGGGCCAGATCGAACTGGTTGCGGTCGTCGACGCCGATGTTGGGATAGACCGGCCAGATCAGCACGCTGTCGATGCCGCCGTAGCGGCGTTCCAGATCGTCGAGATAACGGTCGACGGTGTAGCGGCCCGCGACCGGATCGTAGAAATAGCGGTCCTCGACCATCATCTGGGCGTGGACGAAATTGCGCTGCGCCCATTGCAGCTCGGGCCGGCGGTAATGCGCGTCGTCGTAGCCGATGCGCACCAGGTGTTCGCGGCGCCAGTCCTTGAGTTCTTCGATCCAGTCGTCGAGGCTGGCGTCGACATCGATCTTCCAATGGCCGATCTCGGCGAACGGCCAGCCCGGCGCCTTGCCCGGAAGCGGCAGATAGCGCTGGGTGGTGACGTGGGAGAACTTGTATTCGCTGCGCACGCGCGGACGTTCGGCTTCGGGGGCGTCGTCGGCGGCGGAATCGTAGTTGGACATGGCGGATTTCGGATTAGCGAGGATGAGAGGCGTAGCGACTGTGGGAGGGACTTCAGTCCCGATGCTTTCTTTTCAAACCGAGGCGACCTGCCCGGAAGGCGTCGGGACTGAAGTCCCTCCCACAAAAACCGGGTCCACCGCAGTGTGCAACAGCGCTTCGACCTCGGCATGACTGGGCACGCTGGTCTGCGCGCCGGGCCGGGTGCAGGCCAGCGCCGAGGCCGCGCAGGCGCGGCGCAGCGCGGTCGGAAAATCGTCGTCGCCGCGAGCCAGCGCGGCGATCAACGCGCCGCAGAAGGTGTCGCCGGCGGCGGTGGTATCGACGGCTTCGATGGCGAACGCGTTCTGGCGAAAGCGCACGCCATCGACGCGGGCGAGGCAGCCGCGCGCGCCCAGGGTCACCACCACGTGCGGCACGCGCACGGCGGCGAGCGCGGCGTCGAGGTCGGCGATGCCGGTCAGCGCGCTCAGCTCGCCTTCGTTGACGATCAACAGGTCGATGTCGTCCAGCAGCGCCATCGGCAAGGCCTGCGCCGGGGCGGCGTTCAACGCGACCGCGACGCCCGCCGCGCGCGCCTGCCGCGCCCACGCTGCGACCGCGTCCAGCGGCGATTCGAGCTGCAACAACAACCAGCCGACGCCGTCGAGCGCGGGCAGGTCGTCGCCGCGCAGCGCGGCATTGGCGCCGGGCGCGACCACGATTGCGTTCTCGCCGTCGTCGGCCACGCAGACGAAGGCGGTACCGGTGGCGCGCTCATTGCAGCGGCGCACGACGAGTTCCACCCCGCCGTCGCGCAGCGAGCGTTCGATCGGCTCGGCGTGCGCGTCCGCGCCCAAGGCCAGCAGCATGCGGGTCGGCGCGCCGCCGGCGCGCGCGCAGGCCAGCGCCTGATTGGCGCCCTTGCCGCCGGGATAGGTCGCCAGTTCGCGGCCAAGCACGGTTTCGCCGGGCGCGGGCGCGTGTGCAGCACGCACGACGAAGTCGAGATTGGCCGAGCCGGCGACGAGAACGGTGCGGGGCGATGGCGCGGTCATGGCGGGCTCGGTGCGGCGTCCGCGGCGGCGAACGCGAGGCGGTAGAAATCGCGGCTCAGGCGCGGCGGATCGCCGGCGGCGCCGGTGCGCGGCAGGTGCTGCAACAGCGCGATCGCCACGGTCTTGCGCAGCGGATCGATGGCGTAGGTGGTCGAGGCCGCGCCAGGCCAGCCGAACTGCCCCAGCGACGCCGGCGCGCTGCGCTTGGCCGGGTCGATGACCACCGCGCCGCCGAAGCCGAAGCCTTCGCCGGGATCGAACTGATGCACCGGCGGATCGAGCATGCTCAGTTGGTTGCGCAGCATCGCGGCGACGGTATCGGCGCGCAGCACGCGCGGGCCGGGGCCGCGCGCGCGCTTGCCGTCGCACTGGGCGAAGCCGGAGCGTTCGGCGATGCGGCCGCCGTCGAGCAGCATCTGGGCGAAACGGGCGTAATCGCAGGCGGTGGAATACAAGCCGCCTGCGCCGCTGGGATAGGCGTTGAGCGGCGCGCCGGGTTCGCGCTGCGATGGGCCGTCGTCCAGGCGCAGGCGGCCGTCGTCGCCGGTGGTGGTGAGGTCGGCGATGCGCTTGCGCTCGCTGGCGGGAACCGCGAAGCCGGTGTCGCGCATCTGCAGCGGCGCGAACAGATGCTCGCGCAGGTAGGCATCGAAGGTTTGTCCGGAGACGACTTCGACCAGCCGCGCCAGGGTTTCGGTGGCGGCGCCGTCGTAGCCGAAGCGCGTGCCGGGATCGGCCGCCAGCGGCGCCTGGGCGAGGCGGGCGACGAAGCCGGCGAGGTCGCGCGCGGCGTGCGGGTCGTGGCCTTGGGTCAGCGCCGCGGCGGTTTCGTCGCCGGGCAGGCCGGCGGCGAAGCCGGCGGTGTGGGTCAGCAGGTGGCGCACGGTGATCGGCCGTTGCGCCGGGCGTAGCCGCGGCGCGGCCGCGGTGCCGCCAGCGACGACTTGGCGGTCCGCCAGTTCGGGCAGGTAGCGTTGGATCGGCGCTTCCACATCGATCAGGCCGCGCTCGGCCAATTGCATCACCGCGGCGGAGGTGATGGTCTTGCTCATCGAATAGATGCGGAAGATCGCGTCGCGCCGCATCGGCGCGCGGCGGGCGAGGTCGCGTTGGCCGTAGGCTTGAAAATCGACGATTTTTCCGTTGTGCACGATCAGGCTGACTGCGCCGAGGTAGCCGCCCGGTCGGGTGGAGCGGTCCAGGAAAGCGTGCAGTGCCGCGTAGGGCGAGGGGTTCGTTGAAGGCTGAGCGGAAAGCGTCGGGCCTGAAGGCCCTCCCACAATATCCGTCGATGCCTGCATCGGCGCGGCACCTGCTGTGGGAGGGCCTTCAGGCCCGACGCTGTCGTGCCCGGCCTCGGCGCAAGCCGCACCCATCGCCATCAGTCCCACGACCAGGACGGACCAGCGGCGACAGCGGAAAGCGCGAGTGGGCAAGTCGATTCCTGCAACGAAGAAAAGGCCGCCGCGGCTGTCCTTGCCGCGGCGGATGAGGGCGTTCCGGTCCGGCCTGCGCCGCAGATCTCAGAACTTAGGAACTCAGAACTTGAAGGTGTGGGAAAGCGAGATCGTGCGCCCGCGCCCGGCCCAGTAGTTCTGGAACCCGCCCGGCGGCTGCGACCAGCTCAGGATGTATTGCTTGTCCAGCAGGTTCTCGATGCCGAGCGAGAGCTTGCCGTAGCGCTCGGTCTCGTAGTTGAAGCCCAGGTCGAACAAGGTGTAGCCCTTGGTGCTTTCGCTGAAGCTGAAGGCGCGGTTGTCGAACCCGCGCACGTCGCTGCCGGACAGGTCGCGCGAGAACAGCGTGGTCGCGCCCAGGCTCACGTCGGCGTTGGGGCGGAAGTTCCAGGTCAGGGTCCAGGCGAACTTGTCGGGATTGATGTCGAGCACGCCCATCGGCTTGTTGAGCCCGCCGGCGCCGAAGCGGCCGGCGGCGTCGGCGGTCCAGAACGCGGTCTTGCCGCGGGTGCGCGAATACACCGCGCTGACCCGCCAGGCGTCGTTGAAGCGCCAGTCGGCGGACAGCTCGACGCCCTTGATCCGCACCGGCGCGCGCAGCAGCACCAGGTCGTTGGTGACCGGGTCGATCGCCAGCGACTGGCCGTAGTCGGACTTGGAATCGTAGTGCGAGGCGCTCAGCGAGCCGCGCTCGCCGCGCCAGTTGAAGCCGAACTCGGTGTTCTTGACCACGATGGCGTTGAGGTCGAGCAGGTCGCCGACGCTGATCGGCGGGTCGTTCGGGCAGCCGTCGGTCTGGATGCTGCCGCCGTCGCCGGAGCACTGCACGTTGCGCAGCGGGATGCCGACGTTGGCCAGGGTGAAGCCTTCGCCGTAGGAGCCGAACACCGACCACTGCTCGTTGACCCGCCACACCGCGCCGAAGTTGGTCAGGTTCTCTTGGTAATCGAGCGTGCCGCCGCCGACGTGGCGGCGGTCGCGATACCAGGTGGTGGTGTAGTCGTTCACGTGCAGCTCGCCGTCTTCGCGGCGCAGGCCGCCGGACAGGGTCACCGGGCCGATGTCCCAGGACAGCTGCATCCACGGCGCGCGGCTCTTGTACTCCATCGGCGGCACCCACAGCCGGTCGGTCAGCGCCAGGCGCTGCTCGGCGGTGTCTTCGACCAGGTCGACGCCGACGCGCAGTTCCAGGCCTTCGACCGCGAACAGCGACGGCCGCGCCCACGAGGTGCGCAGGCCCTTCTTGTTGGTGACGATTTCCGATTGGTCCCAGACCTGGCCGATCGGCCCCAGCAGCGGATCCTGGCGGTCGATGGTGTTTTCCGGCAGGTAGCGCATTTCCTGGTCGGCCTTGTAGCCGTTCACGGTCAGGGTGCCGCCGAAGAAATCGCTGTGGGTGTAGGTGAGCTGGTATTGCTTGAAGTCGTTGATCGCGGCCTTGGAGCCGAAGATCTTGCCGCGCTCGGAGGTGTTGGTGCGGGTCTCGCCGCACAGCGCGCGCTCGTCGGGGCGGCAGCCCAGCACCTGGATGTAATTGGCCTTGCCTTCGATGTTGAAGTGGCTGACCGAGCCTTCGATGCGCTGGGTGCCGTCTTCGCCGAAGTCGTAGCCGGCCTTGAGGAACAGGTTGCGCGATTCGGTGTCCGCGAGCGAGCCGCTGGTGTTCATGCCGATGCGGCGGCCGCTGCCGTCGTAGGTGATGCCGCGGTCCAGGAACGAGGCGCTGGCGAGCATGTCGAAGTTGCCGGCCTTGCGGGCGAAGTTGAAGCCGAGCTTCCAGCCGGCGCTGTCGTCCTTGAACTGGGTGGTGTAGCGGCTGACGACGGTGAACTCGTTGCCTTCCTTGGTCGGCGCGGCGGAGAGGTAGTTGATGATGCCGCCGGCCGCGCCGATGCCTTCGGACGCGGACGGACCGTTGATGACCTCGATCCGGCCGACGATGCCCATGTCGGTGAAGGTGCCGTTGCGGGTGCCCTCGCGCAGCGGCGAGCCTTGCGGCACGCCGTCGAACAGGCGCAGGGCGACGCGGCCGCGCAGGTTCTCGCCGGTGTTGCTCATCGCCTGCGAGGATTCGGCGTAGCCGGGCACGGTGCGCGCCAGCACTGCGGTGGCGTCTTCGGTCAGCACCAGGCTGCGCGCGAGTTCGGCCTTCGACACCAGGGTGATGGCGCCGGGAATCTTGTCGACCGCCTTGGGGCTGCGCGTGCCGGTGACCACGACGTTGTCGAGGTTGACCGCGGCGCGGTTGGCGGCGGCGGTTTCGCTCTCGGGCGCGGCCGGCGCGGCGGCCGCAGCGGCGTCCTGGGCGGTGGCGGTGCCGGCGGCGAAGGAGAGCAGCAAGGCGCTGCCGATCGCGGCGGAAAGTGGCTTGAGCATGTTCGGTTCCGTCGTGGTGGTGCGAAGGCCGGCGCGCGCCGCGAGCGGCGTCGCGCATCGTTCCGGCGTTGGCCCGACGGCAGCGTGGCCGCGTCCTTGTGGCGACGTCCCCGACATCGCGCGATCCCCGGATGCTGGCGAGACTATGCGTTCGCCTGCGGGCATAGAACCGTTGCGCGCTATGTTCAGAGGCTAGGTTTTGTTGGGTGAGGCGTTACAAATTCTTGCTGCGCTGCAACGTAAACGCTAGGAGATAGCGGTTAGGAGTCGGGAAACAGCGGTGGGGTTTCGTTTCAGGCTGTAGGAGCTGCGCGAGCTGCGACCGCGGGCGTTCACGCTCGCGTCGTATGCGTGGTTTCGCGGTCGCGGCTTGCGCCGCTCCTACAGGGGGTTCGGGGCGCTGCGCTGCTGCATGGCTTTCTTGCTTTCCTGCAACAGCACGGTGACCAGGCGCACGCGCACGCTCGAGCGCGACCAGACGATGCCGATGCAGCGCTTGGCCGAGGCGTCGGGCAGCGGGATGCGCGCGAGTTTCAGGCCTTCGGGCCACGGCTGCGCCCAGTCGGGCACCAGCGACACGCCCAGGCCGCGGTCGACCATGACCGCGATGGCGTTGAGCGCGTTCAATTCGAAGCGTTCGCGCGGGACGATGCGCTGCGCGCGCAGGTATTCCTCGGCCTGGCGGCCGCCCCATTGATGGCGGTCGTAGCGGATCAGCGGCTGGGTGGCGAGCAGTTCATGCGGGTCGCGGTCGGCCAGGTGCGCCGGCGCCAGCACGATCAGCGGTTCCTCGCGCAGCAGCTGCCACTCGCAGGTCTTGGGCAGCGGGAACGGCGCCTGCAGCACGATCGCCGCATCCAGGTCGCCCTGTTCGACCGCGTGATAGAGGTCGGCCGAATAGCCCGGCTTGATGAAGACGTTGATCTGCGGAAAGGTCTCGACCATGCGCGCGAGCACATCGGGCAGGATCCCGGCCAATGCGGTCGGGCAGGCGCCCAGGCGCAGTTCGCCGGCGATTTCGCTTTCGGTGGCGACGCTGCGCAGGTCGGCGATGTTGCGCAACAGCTCGCGCGTGCGCGGCAGGATCCGCGCGCCTTCCTCGGTGACGCTGACGGTGCGGCCGACGCGCGCGATCAGCGGTGCGCCGATCTCGCGTTCCAGCGTGCGGATCTGCTGCGCCACCGCGGCCGGAGTGATGCCGAGCACGCGCGCGGCGGCGGCCATCGAGCCTTGGTCGACGATGGTGACGAAGGTGTTGAGGAACTGGGTTTCCACGGCGGCTCGCGTTCGTTGTCGGGCAACGCTACCTCAGGTGGGTGGGGTGGGCTACTTCCATTAGTCATCTTTGTGTGGGGGGCGGCCCTCACCCCAACCCCTCTCCCGTACACGGGAGAGGGGCTTTCTAGAGCCTAATCGGACTTGGCTGTTCCTTCTCCCGCTTGCGGGAGAAGGTGCCCCGCAGGGGCGGATGAAGGCCTGTCGCGATAAATCGTCAACCCATCCAGCGACTGCGTCGGCGCCGGAAAGAACAGGCTGGCGATGTAACCGATCACGATGCACAGCGCGATCGAGATCGCCAGGTAGTAGTACGGATGCACCGCGCGCAGCGTCCAGATGCCCAAGGTCAGCACCACGCTGGCGCCGATCCCGATCGCCACGCCCTGCCAGTTGGCGCGACGCGTGAACATGCCCAGGGTGTAGGCGCCGGCGAAACCGCCGCCGAGCAAACCGGCCAGTTCGATCGACACGTCGAACAGCGAATGGATGTCGAACTTCGACAGCAGCAGCGCCGCGCCGATGCCGACCAGACCGACCACCACGGTCATGAGTTCGGCGAAGCGCACGCTCTGCTGCGCGCTGTGGCCTTTGTGCAGCTTCTCGTAGAAGTCCACCGAGATCAGCGTCGCCACCGAGTTCATGATCCCCGACAGCGTCGCCATCGCCGCGGCGAAGATGCCCGCGATGATGAGCCCGGTCACGCCCACCGGCAGTTCGGCGGCGATGAACATCGGGAAGGTCGCATCGATCGGCAGCAACGGATTCATGCGCTCGGGATGCTCGCGGTAGTACACGAACATCGCCGTGCCGATGGTGTAGAACACGATGCCGCCGGGAATCATGATCGCCGCGAACGCCCAGATCGAGCGGCCGGCTTCCCTGGCCGAGCTGGTCGACAAGGTGCGCTGCATCAGCACCTGGTCCTTGGGGAAGGTCAGCACCACCTCGAACAGCACCAGGAACAAGAAGCCCCACACGGTGGCCTTGGTCAGGTCGAAGCTGAAATCGAAGGTGTGCATCTTGCCTTCGGCCATCGCGGTCGACCAGAACTGGCCGAAGCCGCCGCGCAGGCCCCAGATCATGAAGCCGATGGCGAAGATCGCGCCGCCCATCTTGACGATGACCTGGACGAAGTCGGTCCAGATCACCGCCTTCATCCCGCCCATCGCGGTGTAGACGATGGTGAAGCCGCCCATCAGCAGCACGCTCCAGAACACGCTGATGCCGGTGATGGTGGCGATCGCCAGCGCCGGCAGGAACAGAATCACGCTCATGCGGCTGCCGATCTGCACGAACACGCACAGCGCGCTGGCGAGCATGCGGATGGACGGATGGAAGCGGGTTTCCAGGTACGAGAACACCGACATCAGGTCGAGCCGGCGCAGCAGCGGCACGATCCAGATCGCCACGAACACCAGCCCGCCGACGGCGATGATGTTGTTGGCCATGTACTGCCAGTTGGTTTCGAAGGCCTTGGCCGGAATCGCGATGAAGCTGATCGAACTGGTGTTGGCCGCGTACAGGCTGATGCCGGCGGCCCAGAACGGGATGCTGCGGCCGCCGACGAAGAAGCTGTCGGTGCTGCCGCGTTTTTCGCGCAGATAGAAATACAGGCCGATGCCGATCATGCCGGCGAGGTAGACGACGATGACCGCCCAGTCGAGCCAGTGCAGGCGCAGCTTGTTGGACTGGATCTGAGCGGTGGCGAAGCGGGTCTGGGCGCCGTCGGCGCGCGCCCACATCAGGCCGTCGGGCCAGGCCGCGGTGGCGAGCGCGTCGGCCGGCACCTGCGCGCCGGGCAGTTCGGCCCAGGCGCCGGTGATGGTCTGGAAGGTCTTGAGCTGCGCCGGCGCATGCGCGCTGGCGCTCACCGGGATCAGCAGGTGGGCCTGGCCGGTGGCGCGGCCGGCGCCGGCGATCTGGCCGGGCACGCGGCTGGCCTCGCTCCAGCCGCCCTGGCCGGGCGTCCAGCGCAGCAGCCGGTCGGCGCCGCCGGCGGGGTCGGCGAGCACCAGGAACAGCGATTTGGTCTGGAACAGCGCGGTACGCGGCGCGCCCGGCGCGGTCCAGGCGGGCGCCGCGGCCCAGGCCGCGCGTTCGTCGCCGAGCGGGCGCTGGTACAGGCGCGGCGCGCCGTCGGCGCCGAGGCCGGCGAGATAGAGCGTGTCGGCCGACCACGCCGCGGCGGCGTCGCGCAGCGGTTCCGGCGCGGCCGGCAGCGGCAGCGCCTGCAGCCGCGCGGGGTCGGCTTGAAGCCGCGCCAACGCGCCGTCGGCGGACAGCGCGAACGCGCGCGCGCCGTCGCCGAGGATCGCGCGCAGCCGCGGCGGCGGCGTCCATTGCAGCGCGCGCCATTGCGCGGCGCCGGGATCCAGGCGCCACGCGCTTTCGCTGCCGACGGCGACGGTGGCGCCGTCCAGCTGCGCCAGCCCGAGCGGCGGCGCGGCGGTTTGCAGCGCGGGCAATTCGCCGCTGCGCAGCGGGGTCAGCGGTTCGGCCTGCAGCGGCGCGGCCAGCGCCGCCAACAGCAACAGCATCCACAGCGACAGCGCGCGCGCCGCCGATATCGGCGGCCACAGGGCGCGGCGTGCGCCGGCCAGACTTGAACGCGCCGCTGGCGCGCGACGACCCGGTTTCAGCGACTGCGACTGCTGCGACATCCGTTCCCGTTCCCCTAAACCTGCGCGGCGCCCTGTGCGCCGCGCGTGGATGCCGCGGCGCGCACGCCGCGGCCGTTCACGTGCGTTCCGCGGTGGCGAGCAAGGCCTGCGCGCGCTTGAGGAACGGCCGGTCGATCATGCGCCCATCGACCACGAACACGCCGCGGCCGCCGTCGGCGGCGGTTTCGGCCGCGCTCACGATGCGCCGAGCCCGCGCGAGTTCGTCGGCGCTGGCGGCGAAGGCGCGGTTGGCCAGCCCGACCTGGCGCGGATGCAGACAGGTCTTGCCGAGAAAGCCCAGGCGCTTGGCGACCAGCGCTTCGTCGAAATAGCCGGCTTCGTCGTGCAGGTCGGCGTAGGCGCCGTCGAGCGCGAACACCCCGGCCTGGGCCGCGGCCATGCGCACCGCGAACAGCGCGGCGTGGACGTTGGCGCGGTCGTCGCGGGCGATGCCCTGGGCTTCGAACAGGTCGGCCAGCCCGAGCTGCAGCCCGGCCACGCGCGGGTGCGCGCCGGCGATGGCCGCCGCGGCGAGCAGCGCGCGCGGGGTTTCGATGTTGACCAGCAGGCCGATCGGGCGGGCCACGCCGTTGCGTGTCTCGGCCCGTTCCAGCGCGGCCACGGCCTCGTGCAGGGCCGCGGCCGATTCGATCTTGGGCAGGTTGATCAGGTCGGTGCCCTCGCGCGCGACCGCGGCCAGATCGGCGGCGAAGTGCTCGCTGCCGGGCGCGTTGACCCGCACGATCATCAGCTTGGACGAGGCCGCGGCGGCGCTGGACGCCAGGAACGCAGCCACCGCCACGCGCGCGGCGGCCTTGCGCTCGGGCGCGACCGCGTCCTCCAGATCGAAGGACAGCGCATCGGCGGCGCCGGCCAGGGCCTTGTCGAACAACTCCGGCCGCGCGCCCGGGACGAACAGCTTGCTACGCATGGCGGGGCGGGGCGGCGGCAGTCATCATGGGGCGAGTGTGCGGCAAGCGCCCGCGGCCATCGGCACAGGGGCGGCATGTTCAAACGATAGGTTTTGTTGCGACCGCTGGGCCGATCGCATGGGCTGCGTGTAGGAGCGGCGCAAGCCGCGGCCGCGGGGGTTTCGAGCTCGCGCCGGAGGCCGGAATTCGCGGTCGCAGCTCGCGCAGCTCCTACAGGGGCTGCGGGGCGATTCGCGGGCGCCGGCGGACTCGCATGGGCTACCTGTAGGAGCGGCGCAAGCCGCGACCGCGGGGTTTCCAGCTCGCGCCGGCCGCCGGAATTCGCGGTCGCAGCTTGCGCAGCTCCTACCAGGGGCTTCGGGGGATCCGCGGGGCGCCGGGCCACGCCCAGACCGCAAAAATTCCCCATCCGGCCCCGGCACCGGATAATGGCCGCCTGTCCGCCCTGGCCCGCCCCGACGGCGCGCCGCCAACGAGCCCCCGATGACGTCCAGCCCCCGCTTCCCCGACTACCCGTTCCAGCCGCAACGTTTCGAGGTCCGTCCGGGCATCGGCCTGAGCTATCTCGACCAGGGCCCGCGCGACGGCGAAGTCGTGGTGATGCTGCACGGCAACCCGTCGTGGAGCTATTACTGGCGCAAGCTGGTGCTGGGCCTGCACGACCGCTACCGCTGCATCGTCCCCGACCACGTCGGCATGGGCCTGTCCGACAAGCCCGGCGACGAGCGCTACGAATACACCCTGCAATCGCGCGTCGACGACGTCGAGAAGCTGTTGCAGCACCTGGGCATCAGCGGCCCGATGACGCTGGCCGTGCACGACTGGGGCGGCGGCATCGGCTTCGGCTGGGGCCTGAAGCATTCCGACCAGATCAAGCGCCTGGTGATCACCAACACCGGCGCGTTCCCGCTGCCGGCGGCCAAGCCGCTGCCCAAGCGCCTGCGCCTGGGCCGCGATTCGGCCATCGGCACCGGCCTGATCCGCGGCCTCAACGCCTTCGCCGGCGGCGCCGCGCGCCTGGGCGTGTCCAAGGCGATGCCGGCCGAGGTGCGCCGCGCTTACGTCGCGCCGTACGACTCCTGGGCCAACCGCATCGCCACTTCGCGCTTCGTCCAGGACATCCCGCTGGGCGAGGGCGACAAGGCCTGGCCGCTGGTGCAGGCGATGGGCCGCAAACTGCCCGAGTACGCCGACCGCCCGGCCTTCATCGGCTGGGGCCTGGGCGATTTCGTGTTCGACCACCACTTCCTCAAGGGCTTCACCGACGCGCTGCCGCAGGCCGAAGTGCATGCGTTCCAGGACGCCGGCCACTACGTGCTGGAAGACAAGGCCGCCGAGCTGGTGCCGGCGATCCGCGCCTTCCTCGACCGCAATCCGCTGGGCTGAGACCGACGCATGGACGCTTCCGACGCCGTCTGCAACATCGCCGCCTCGCTGCCGCGGCTGGCCGCGCAATCGCCGCAACGCGTGGCCATGCGCTGCCCCGGCACGCGCGGGCCCGACGGGCTGGCGCGCTACGACGTCGAGCTGACCTACGCCGAGCTCGACCGCCGCAGCGACGCCATCGCCGCCGGCCTGGCCAAGCGCGGCATCGTCCGCGGCACCCGCACCGCGGTGATGGTGCGGCCCTCGCCCGAGTTCTTCCTGCTGATGTTCGCCCTGTTCAAGGCCGGCGCGGTGCCGGTGCTGATCGATCCGGGCATCGACAAGCGCGCGCTGCGTCAATGCCTGGACGAAGCCGCGCCGGAGGCCTTCATCGGCATTCCGCTGGCGCACATCGCCCGGGTGGTGCTGGGCTGGGCGAAGTCGGCGCGCATCCGCATCACCACCGGCGCGCGCGCATTCCTTGCCGACGACACGCTCGCACGCGTCGAACGCGCCGGCGAAGGCGCCGGTTCGCAGTTGGCCGACACCAAGGCCGAGGAAGTCGCGGCGATCGTGTTCACCAGCGGCTCGACCGGCGTGCCCAAGGGCGTGGTGTTCCGCCATCGCCACTTCGTCGCCCAGATCGAGATGATGGGCGAGGCCTTCGGCATCGCGCCGGGCGGGGTGGACTTGCCGACGTTCCCGCCGTTCGCGCTGTTCGACCCGGCGCTGGGCCTGACCTCGGTGATCCCCGACATGGACCCGACCCGGCCGGCGCAGGCCGATCCGGCCAAGCTGCACGATGCGCTGCGCCGGTTCGGCTGCGACCAGTTGTTCGGCTCGCCGGCGCTGATGAAGGTGCTGGCCGATTACGGCCAGCCGCTGCCGACGCTGCGCCGGGTCACTTCGGCCGGCGCGCCGGTGCCGCCGGACACGGTCGCCAAGCTGCGCGAGCTGATGCACGAGGACGCCCAGTTCTGGACCCCCTACGGCGCCACCGAATGCCTGCCGGTGGCGGTGATCGAGGGCCGCGAACTGCAATCCACGCGCGCGGCCACCGAGGCCGGCGCCGGCACCTGCGTCGGCCGCGCGGTGGCGCGCAATCAGGTGCGCATCGTGCGGATCAGCGACGAGGCCATCGAACAGTGGTCGGACGAACTGCTGGTGCCGGCCGGTACGGTCGGCGAAATCACCGTGGCCGGGCCGACCGCGACCGATGCGTATTTCAACCGCGACGGCATGACCCGGCTGGCCAAGATCCGCGAACGCACCGCGCAGGGCGAGCGCATCGTCCATCGCATGGGCGATGTGGGCTATCTCGACGAGCAAGGCCGGCTGTGGTTCTGCGGGCGCAAGGGCCACCGCGTGGAAACCGCGAACGGGCCGCTGTACACCGAGCAGGTCGAACCGGTGTTCAACACCCATCCCAAGGTGCGCCGCACCGCGCTGGTCGGCACTGGCGCGCAGGGCCAGCAGCGGCCGCTGCTATGGGTGGAACTGCACCAGCCGCGCGTGGGCAACCGCGAGCGCGAACGCATCCTCGCCGAATTGCGCGAGATCGGCGCCGGCCACGCCCACACCGCCGGGATCGAGCGCTTCCGCTTCCATCCGGGCTTCCCGGTCGACATCCGCCACAACGCCAAGATCGGGCGCGAGAAGCTGGCGCTGCAGGCGCGCGCGATCGGCGACTGAGCGCCGCGTCGGGCCTGCGGTTGTGGGAGGCCCTTGTTGTAGGAGGGCCTTCAGGCCCGATGCTTTTGTTCCAGATCACGGCGACCTGAGAGAAAAGCATCGGGCCTGAAGGCCCTCCCACAAGAGCCCGCGGCTGTCGCCCAGGCGACACTCCGCCCGCGCCGCAGGGCCTATCATTTGCCTCCCCATTCTTGGAACCGAACGCGATGAAGATCCTGGTGACCGGCGGCGGCGGTTTCCTCGGCCAGGCGCTGTGCCGCGGCCTGGTCGCGCGCGGCCATGAGGTGGTCAGCTTCAATCGCGGCCATTACCCGGCGCTGGACCCGCTCGGCGTGACCCAGATCCAGGGCGACCTGGCCGACCGCGACGCGGTGGTCGCCGCTGCGCAAGGCTGCGAGGCGATCTTCCACAACGCCGCCAAGGCCGGCGCCTGGGGCAGTTACGAGAGCTACCACCAGGCCAACGTCGTCGGTACCGAAAACGTACTGGCGGCCTGCCGCGCGCACGGCATCGGCAAGCTGGTCTACACCTCCACGCCCAGCGTGACCCACCGCGCGACGAACCCGGTCGAAGGCGGCAGCGCCGAGACCGTGCCCTACGGCGACGGCTTCAAGGCCGCCTACGCCACCACCAAGACCATCGCCGAAAAGGCCGTGCTCGCGGCGAACTCGCCGCAGCTGGCGACCGTGGCGCTGCGCCCGCGCCTGATCTGGGGCGTCGGCGACAACCAGTTGCTGCCGCGCCTGGTCCAGCGCGCCAACAGCGGCCGCCTGCGCTTCGTCGGCACCGGCGAGAACCGCATCGACACCACCTACATCGACAACGCCGCCCAGGCCCACTTCGACGCCTTCGAGCATCTGGCGCCGGGCGCGGCCTGCGCCGGCAAGGCCTACTTCATCAGCAACGGCGACCCGCGCACCGTGCGCGAGACCCTCAACGGCCTGCTCGGCGCGGTCGGCGCGCCGACCGTGGACAAGACCCTGCCGTTCCGCGCCGCCTATGTCGTCGGCGCGATCTGCGAAGGCCTGTGGACGCTGCTGCCGCTCAAGGGCGAGCCGCCGATGACCCGGTTCCTGGCCGAGCAGCTGTCGACCACGCACTGGTACGACATGGGCCCGGCCAAGCGCGACTTCGGCTACGTGCCGCAGGTGAGCTTCGACGAAGGGCTGGCGCGGGTGAAGGCGGCGCAGTAGGAAAGTGGCCGGAGTTCCTGTAGGAGCGGCGCGAGCCGCGACCGCGGGGCTTCGATCTCGCGCCGGACGCCGGGTTTCGCGGTCGCGGCTCGCGCCGCTCCTACAGGGGCTGCGGGCCGCATTCGTGCCGCGCCGCCACGCCGCGTCGCTAAACCGCACCGCGCTTGCACAAAGCGCTAACAGCCGCCTGGGCGGGGCCGGATAGAATGGACGCATGAACGATTCCGCCTCGCCCCTGGATGCGCTCAAGCCGCTCGCCGGCCGCGCCCTGGAAGCCGCGCTCAACCGCGCGCTCGCGCTCGATCCCGACACCCGCGCCGGCCTGTCCGCGCTCGACGGCCGCAGCATCGCCCTGCATCTGGCCGAGCCGCCGCTGGCCGCGCGCATCCTGGTCGCCGGCGAACGCCTGGAAGTCGGCCCGGTGCGCAGCAGCGACGAACCGGACCTGTCGGTGCGCAGCACCCTCGGCGCGATCTTCGCGCAACTGCCGAGCCTGCTCGGCGCCGCGCGCAACGAACAGGCCGCGCCGGTCGGGAAACTGCGCATCGAGGGCGACGCCGATCTGGCCCGGCGCCTGCAGCGTCTGGCCGAGCGGTTCGATCCGGACTGGCAGCAGCCCTTCACCGCAGTGTTCGGCGACCTGGTCGGCGTGCAGATCGCCAACGCCGTGGCCGGCGCGCTGCGCCATGCGCGCGACGCCGCCGGCGCGTTCGCCAGCAACGCCGCCGAATACCTGACCGAAGAAAGCCGCGACCTGGTGCCGCGCGCCGAGCTCGACGCCTTCCACGACGACGTCGATGCGCTGCGCGACGACGTCGAACGCGCGGCCGCGCGGGTGGTGCGCCTGAGCGCGCGCGCGGGCGAGCGCGCATGAGCATGCCGCCGCGGCGCCGCAGGCTCTTGTGGGAGGGCCTTCAGGCCCGACGCTGTTCGGTCAGCGGCGAGGTTTCTTCCACATCTGAAACAAGAGCATCGGGCCTGAAGGCCCTCCCACAAAAGCGGGCCCTCCCACAAAGGCAGGCCCTCCCGCAAAAGGTCCGCGCATGAAATCCGCCGCCCGCGCCTGGCGCATCGGCCGCGTGCTGCTGCGCTACCGTCTCGACGCCTTACTCGACGACACCCCGGTCGAACGCTGGCTCAAGCTCGCGCGTCCGTTCGTGCCGCGCGCCTCGGCCGAGGTCGAGGCGATGTCGCGCGGCGCGCGCCTGCGCCTGGCGCTGCAGGAGCTGGGCCCGATCTTCGTCAAGTTCGGCCAGATCCTCTCCACCCGCCGCGACCTGGTGCCGCCGGACATCGCCGCCGAGCTGACCTTGCTGCAGGACCGGGTCAAGCCGTTCGACGGCGAGACCGCGCGGCGCATCGTCGAAGGCGCGCTGGAGCGGCGCATCGACGAGGCCTTCGATCGTTTCGACATCGAGCCGCTGGCCTCGGCCTCGATCGCCCAGGTCCACGCCGCGCGCCTGCCGGCGCAGGGCGAGCGGCCGGCGCGCGAAGTCGTCGTCAAAGTGTTGCGCCCCGACATCGAGGGCAAGATCGCCGGCGACATCGCCCTGCTCAAGGCGATGGCCGCGCTGGTCGACCGCACCCATCCCAGCGCCGACAAGATCCGTCCGCGCGCGATCGTGGCCGAGATCGAAAGCACGCTCGCCGCCGAGCTCGACCTGCAGCGCGAAGGCGCCAACGCCAGCGTGCTGCGCCGGTTCTGGGCCGACAGCGACGACATGTACGTGCCCGAGGTGATCTGGACCCACACCTCCGAGCGCGCGCTGACGTTGGAGCGCGTCTACGGCATACCGTCGGACGACATCGCCGCGCTCGACGCCGCCGGCATCGACCGCCGCGCGCTCGCCGCCAAGGGCGTGCGGGTGTTCTACACCCAGGTGTTCCGCGACAACTTCTTCCACGCCGACGCCCACGCCGGCAACATCTGGGTCGACAGCGACCCGGCGCGGCGCAACAACCCGCGCTTCATCGCCCTGGATTTCGGCATCATGGGCCAGTTGTCGGACGAGGATCAGTACTACCTCGCCGAGAACTTCATGGCGATCTTCAACCGCGACTACCGCCGCATCGCCGAGCTGCACGTGCAGGCCGGCTGGATGCCGGCGCACATCCGCATCGACGAACTCGAAGCGGCCACGCGCGCGGTGTGCGAGCCGTACTTCACCCGTCCGCTCAGCGAGATTTCGCTGGCCGAGGTGCTGCTCAAGCTGTTCCGCACCGCGCAGCGCTACGAGCTGACCTTGCAGCCGCAGCTGATCCTGTTGCAGAAGACCTTGCTCAACATCGAAGGCGTCGGCCGGCTGCTCGATCCCAAGCTCGATATCTGGGCGGTGGCGCGGCCGGTGCTGCAGCGCATCTTGCTCGATCGCTACAGCCCGCAGCGGCTGGCCGGGGAGTTCCGCAAGCGCTTGCCGGAGTTGGTGACGCGCGCGCCGGAGATGCCGCGGTTGCTGCATGCCTGGTTGAGCCAGCAGGTGGCCGGGCAGCATGAGTTGAAGATGCGTTCGGGCGATATCGTCGAGCTCAACCGCACGATCAAGGATGCGGTGCGGCGGACGGTGTCGGCGATCCTGGGGACGGGCTTGCTGATCGTTTCGGCGGTGTTGTACGGGCTGGAGTCCGGCGGGCCGCGGTTCTGGTCGGTGCCGGCGTCGTCGTGGATCGCGGGGTTGGGCGGGGTGTGGGCGTTGTTGGCGGCTTGGCCGCGGCGGCGGTGGTTCAAGTAGCGGTCGGGCGTTGCGGCGTTTGCGCGTTGCGACGTTTTTTTGCGATGAGGCGCGGTAGTCGTCGTTGTTTCGTTTTCGCGGTCGCGGCTTGCGCCGCTCCTACAGTTGGATACGAAACTGGCCGGAGTTCCTGTAGGAGCGACGCAAGTCGCGACCAACCGCAGCGACGCAGCTCCGCCGCAACTTACCGAAGCCCCGCAACCTCCAGCCCGTCATTCCGGCGAAAGCCGGAATCCATTTTGATGTTGCTTCTGCTTCTCTCGTAGCAACGAGTGACGACCAGCCAAGATCAACAGCTTCCGTCCGCAAGCGGCCGGGTCACTTTCTTTGTCTTGCCAAAGAAAGTAACCAAAGAAAGGCGCTTTCCTTGTTTTCGAATCAAGAGCCACTAAGGTTCGGTGCGTTCGCAGGGATGCGCCACACAGGCCATCCATGGCCTGGGTGGCGCACGGCGCACATCCTGTGCGCCGCCCTTCGGGTCTCTGATTGCCTGTGGCGAGTTCGCGGTGGCGGGGGGAGCGAAGAGCAATGGCGACGGCCACAACTTCGCTTCCTGCGCGGATTTACTTTCCGCTGGCCTTCTTCGCAGCGTCGAAATCCCCGGCCAGATACACGCTGAAGTCTTGTGGCTTCAGGTGCCGCTTGATCGCTGCGTTCACCGACTCCACCGTCAAGGCCTTGAGCTTGGCGTCCAGGTCCGCAGTGGATTGCATGGTTCGGCCGAAGAACAGGTTGCGGCTGAGCAGGCCGGCGACGTTGCTGTCGGAGGCGCGCGCTTGCTCGCGTCGGGTCAGCAGGCCCGAGACTGCGTCGCGCAGTTCGTCGGCGGCTACGCCGCTTTCGACCAGGCGGGTCAGTTCTTCGCGCGTGGCGCGTTCGACCTTGTCCAGGTTCTGCGGCGCGGCGATGGCCTGCATGCTCCAGTTGCCGTCGTCGTCGCGGCCGTCGCGGCTGTCGTCGGCGTCCAGGCGGCTGCCCGCGCTGTAGCTGAGGCCGTCCTTTTGGCGCAGACGGTCGATCAGGCGCGATTTCATGCCGCCGCCGAGGATGTAGTTGGCCGCCACCAGCGCCGGGTAATCGGGGTCGGTTTCCTTCAGCGACAGGTTGGCGCGCGCCAGCAGCACGCCGTTGGCCTTGTCCGGCGCGTCCAGACGGCGCTGCTCCGGCGCCACCGCGGTGTAACGCGTGGCGATGGGCGCGAACGCGTGGCCGGCCTTCCAGGCCGCGAACAGCGTGCGCAGCTGGCGTTCCAGCGCGTCGGGATCGAAATCGCCGACCACGGCGATCTCGCCCTCGGCGCTGCCGTAGAACTCGCGGTGGAACGCGCGCAGTTCCTCGAGCTTGAGCGCGCGGATCGCCGCCAGCGATTCGTCCAGGCTGCGCGCGTGCAGCGGGTGCCCGGCCGGCCACGGGTCGAAGTGGCGGGCCAGCGCCTGCCCGGCCAGCGTGTCGGGTTCCTGGCGCTGCGCTTCCAGGCCGGTGATGGCCTGGCGCCGGTACTGTTCGAACTCGGCCTCGGGGAAGGCCGGTTCGCGCAGCAGCTTGGCCGCCAGTGCGACGGCATCGGCGAGTTGGTCGCGGCGCGTCTGCAGGCCGATCGAGGCCGATTGCAGGTCGCCGCCGACGCGCGCGCTGGTCTTGAGCGCCTGGAAGCGCGCGTCGATTTGTTCGCGGCTGAGGCCGCCGCCGCCGCGCATCAACTGCGCGCCGGCCAGGCTGGCGGCGACATCGCGCCCGCGCAGCGAATCGGCGTCGCCGAAGCGGAAGTTGGCCGAGAACGTCACCGTGTTGCCGCGGGTCTTCTTCGGCAGCAGGGCCAGCTTGAGGCCGGCGCCGACGCCGGTGTCGATGGTCAGCGTGCGGGTGCGCGCCTGGATGTTCGCCGGGCTGGGATCGAATTGCTCGCCGGCGTCGACCCCGCGCTTGGCGACATAGCTTTTCAGCGCGTCGGCCGCGTCCGGCGCCTGCGGCACCTCGACCCGGTCGGGCTTTTCTTCGGGTTCGAACCGGCCCAGGGTGCGGTTGCTCGCGCGCAGGTAGGCGCGCGCGACCCGGTTGACCGCGTCGGCGTCGACTTTTTCGACCGCGTCGCGGAACTGGAAGTACAGGCGCCAGTCGCCGACGGCGATCGAGTCGGTCAGGCTCATCGCGATGCCCGAGACGTTGGCGTCGGCCTGTTCGTAGGCGTTGAGGATGCGCTGGCGGGCGGCCTCGACCTCGGCCGCGTCGATCGGCCGCTGGGCGATGCCTTCCAACTGCGCCAGCAGCACCTGCTGCGCCTTGGCCGCGTCGCCGCCCTTGGCCAGCGCGATCTGGGCATTGAACAGGCCCGGGTCGCGGAAGGTATCGGCGCCGGCGCCGACGCTCTCGGCCAGCCCGGTTTCGACCAGAGCCTTGTGCAGGCGCCCGCCGGGAGTGCGGCCGAGCAGTTCGCGCAGCACCGCCAGTGGCGCGGCATCGGCGTGGGTGATGGCGGGGGTGTGATAGGCCGCCATCAGCAGGCGCAGGTCGCCGACCCGGCGGATCACCACTTCGCGTTCGCCGTCCTGGGCCGGTTCGCGGGTGTAGAACACCGGGATCGGCTGCGCCGGCTTGGCCAGGCCGCCGAAGCGGCGCGCTACCGTGTCGAGCGTGCGCTGCGGATCGATGCGTCCGGCGACCACCAGGGTCGCGTTATCGGGCCGGTACCAGGTGCGGTAGTAGGCGCGCAGGCGCTCGATCGGCACGTGCTCGACGTCGCTGCGCGCGCCGATGGTGCTCTGGCCGTAGTGGTGCCACAGATAGGCGGTCGAGCGCGTGCGCTCGTCCAGAACGTTGAAGGCGTTGTTTTCGCCGCTTTCCATCTCGTTGCGGACCACGGTCATCTCGCTGTCGAGATCGGCCTTGGCGACGTCGGAATGGAGCATGCGGTCGGCTTCCAGGGTCAGCAGCCAGTCCAGCGTGCCCTCGTCGGCCGGGAAGGAGCCGTAATAGTTGGTGTAGTCCTGGGCGGTGTTGGCGTTGAAGTTGATGCCGCGCTTCTTCATTTCCGCGGGAATGTCGCGGTGCTCCGGCGTGCCCTTGAACATCATGTGCTCGAGCAGGTGGGCCATGCCGGTTTCGCCGTAGTTCTCCTGCGCCGAGCCGACCCGGTAGACCAGGTTCACCGTCACCGTCGGCTGGCTGGCGTCGGGGAACAGCAGCACGCGCAGGCCGTTGCCCAGGCGGTATTCGCAGATGCCTTGCGCGCAGGGCCCGGCGGCGACGCCCTGCGGCGGGCGCGCGGGCTCGGCGCGGGCGCCGGCGAGGGCCAGGCTCAGGGCCAGGGCGAGCGGAACGGCGAGGCGTTGCGGTGCGGACATGGACACTCCTTTGTGTAGGCGGGCGGTGCGGCGGCGAGTGCGACGGCAGGCATGACGACGTGATGCGGCGGCGGGGCTGCGCCGCCCTGAGGCATAGACGACAATGGAACCCGATTACCCCCCACGCCGGCTGCCGGCGCGCACGCATCCGATGTCGAATTCAGACGCAACGCACACTAGCGAGACCGCCGCCGCCGGCCTGCCGGTGCTGTACGCCGACCAGGCCCTGGCGATCATCGACAAGCCGGCGGGGCTGATGGTTCACGACAGCGCGCTGGCGCGCGGCGAGACCGACTTCGCCGCCGACCGCCTGCGCGAGCAGTTCGGCCGGCCGATCTTCCTGGTCCACCGGCTCGACCGCGCCACCAGCGGCTGCCTGCTGCTGGCGTTCGACCGCGACACCGCCTCGGCCCTGGGCAAGGTGCTGATGTCGCGCGAGGTCGAGAAGGATTACCTGGCGGTGTGCCGCGGCTGGCCGGCGCAGGACGCGTTCGAGGTCGACCACGATCTCGACGGCGGGCCCGGCAAGCCGCTCAAGAAGCCGGCGCAGACCCGCTTCGCGGTGCTGGCGCAGACCGAGCTGGCGCTGCCGTCGGCGGGTTTCGCCACCTCGCGCTACGCGCTGTTGCGCGCGCAGCCGCTGACCGGGCGCTTCCGCCAGATCCGCCGCCACCTCAAGCACCTGTCGCATCACCTGATCGGCGACACCAGCCACGGCGACGGCCGCCACAACCGCAGTTTCCGCATGCTCGGCATCCATCGCATGCTGCTGCACGCGCAGCGCCTGGCGTTCGTGCATCCGCACAGCGGGCAGCGGATCGAGGCGACCGCGCCGGCGGATGCGGAGTTCGCCAAGGCGCTGGCCTTGTTCGAACGCGCCGACTGAGCCGGCGCAGGCGCGCCGGACCGGTGTGGACAAACGCGAAAACGCGGCGCTAAAACGACGCCGGGCCCGAATACGCTCGCGCTGGAGCGTGTTCGGGCCCGGTGTGCCGCAAGCGCCGGTGATCAGGGTCGGCGCCGCGGCCGGTCTTCGTAGTAGTAGGTATTGCCCTGCACCTGTACGCGCGGCCCGATCGAGCGCTGGATCGCGGCGTTGGTGATGTCCTGCAGCAGCGCGCCGCCGAGCGCGCCGCCGACCGAGGAGCGCGGCGCGTAGCCGTTGCGCGAGGACACCGACGGCGCCGGGCCCTGCATCCCGTCGGGATAGGCCTGCTGGAACAACTGGTCGTATTCGCTTTGCGGGCCGCGGTTCTGCGCGCCGTAGGAAGACGGCGCGCGGCGCTGTTCGGCGGCGAGCTGTTCCAGCACCAGGCGGCCTTCCGGCGTTTGCGACAGGGTCTGCAGCGCGCGCGCGTCGACCTGCTGGTCCTGCGGCATGCGGCTGAAGGCGTTCTGCATCTGCTGCAGGGCCTGGCTCTGGACCTGGTCGAACTGGCCGAGGATGCGGTTGTCGGTGGCGTTGGCCGGGCGGCCGACCAGGGTCTCGGCGGTGGAGCGCGCGGCGCGGGCCATGCGCCGCTGGAACGCCGGATCGTTGAGCTGGCTGTTGACGTTGGCCGGGTCGTAGCGCTGCGGAATGGCCTGGGCGCTGGCGGCGGGCGCCGCGGCGGACAGGACTGCGAGGGCCAGGACGGCCGGCCACAACGTGGCGAACGGACGGAGCGGGCGCTGCATGCGGGTTCCTCCTTGGAGCGCACGGATCGAGCGTGGACCGCCATGGTCCCTCCGTGTGCCGGCCGCGTCAACGACGCCCCCGTGACTTGGGGCGATCGCGCCGGCATCGTCGCTCAAACCGCGCCCAAGCCGCGCGCCGCTGTGAGCGCCGTCAAAAGCCCGTCATGGACGAACGGCCGCCGCCGACTACAATCGCCGGCGGAGGAGAGCATGGCCATCACCATTCCCGAGGCGGAACTGGTCGAACGCTTCGTGCGGTCGACCGGTCCGGGCGGGCAGAACGTCAACAAGGTCGCCACTGCGGTGGAATTGCGCTTCGACGTCGCCCAGTCGCCGTCGTTGCCCGAGGCCGTGCGCGAGCGGTTGCTGGCCAAGCGCGACCGGCGCGTGACCAACGACGGCGTGCTGGTGATCAGCGCCCAGCGCTTCCGCACCCAGGAACGCAACCGCGAGGACGCGCGCGAGCGTCTGGCCGCGTTCGTCGACAGCGGCCTGCGCGCGCCCAAGCCGCGCGTGGCCACCAAGCCCAGCCGCGCCGCCAAGGAGCGCCGCCTCGGCGCCAAGCGCGATCGCGGCCAGACCAAGCGCGCTCGCTCGCAGCGCGAGTGGGATTGAACCGCGAGCCCACGGAGACTGCATGTCAGCCGAACCCGAGACCCCCATGGACGGCGCCGCCAACGCCAAATTTCAGCATCCGCCCGGTGCGCCCGACGGTTCGGTGGCGTTGCCGCTGCCGCCCAACGTGCCGCGGGTCAAGCCGAGCCGGCTGGCGCGCTGGACCGGCCGCACGATCCTGCGCCTGGGCGGTTGGCGCATGGTCGGCCAGTTCCCCGACGTGCCGCGCGCGGTGTTGATCGGCATCCCGCACTCGTCCAACTGGGACGGGGTGTGGGCGTTCGCGGCCAAGGCGGCGATGGGCTTGAACGTCAACATCATCGCCAAGGAATCGCTGTTCAAGGTGCCGGTGGTGGGCTTCATGCTGCGCCGCTTCGGGGTGATCCCGATCAACCGCAGCGCGGCGCACGGGGTGATCGACCAGGCGGTGGCGATGATCAAGGGCGCGGAGAAGTTCTGGCTCGGGATCGCGCCGGAAGGTACGCGCAAGCGGGTGGAGAAGTGGAAGGCGGGTTTTTGGAAGATCGCCAAGAACGCGGATGTGCCGGTGGTGTTGGCGTATTTCCACTATCCCGACAAGGTGATCGGCATTGGGCCGGCGTTCCATCTGGGTGAGGATATGGACGCGGATATGCAGCGGATTCGCGAGTATTGCCGGCCGTTCATTGGGAAGAATCGCGGGACGGTTTGAGCAACCGGAGCGGCGTGGCTCCGCCGTGATCTCCCGAAGCCCGCAATCCCCACGCCGTCATTCCGGCGTAAGCCGGAATCGATGTCGCTTCGGTTGGTTTCGTATCCGACTGTAGGAGCGGCGCAAGCCGCGACCGCGACAACGCACCTGCGACGAACTTCGCCTAAGCCCGTTGGTTGCGTTTGACGACAAGCTCAAGATCAACAGCTTCCGTCCGCAAGCGGCCGGGTCACTTTCTTTGTCTTGCCAAAGAAAGTAACCAAAGAAAGGCGCTTTCCTTGTTTTCGGATCAAGAGCCACTAAGGTTCGGAACTGACGCGGGGATGCGCCACACAGGCCATCCATGGCCTGGGTGGCGCACGGCGCGCATCGTGCGCGCCGCCCTTCGGGTCTCTCATTGCCTGTGGCGAGTTCGGGGCGGCGGGGGGAGCAAAGAGCAACAGCCATAGCAATGGCTATGTGCATTCCGGCTTTCGCCGGAATGTTAGGTAGAGGCGTGGCTTCGCGGCGCGATTGCGGAGCGGCGGGCTTCGGGTGTGCTTTGGCTTTCGCCGCAATGATGGGCGGGACGTTGCGCGGCTTCGGACGGTGCGGCGGGGCTACGTCGCTTCGGTGGGTTCCCGCCGCCGCCGCGGGGCGCGGCGGAAGTCCGGCAGCATCGGTGCGGTCGAGGGGATGTGTTCGAGTTGCGCGCGCAGGTCGTGCAGGGTGCTGAGGATGTGGGTCGACAGCAGTTGGTCGACCAGCGCTGCGTCGCGCTGCAGCCAGGCTTGCAGGATGCCGAGGTGTTCGTTGGCCGCGCGCGCTTCGCGCCCGACCGGTTCCAGGTGCTTACGCACGTAGCGTTCGGCCAGCACTTGCAGGCGCTCGACCAGTTGCGCGGTGATCTGGCGCCCGCCCGGCGTCACCAGAGCCAGGTGGAAGGCGCGGTTGCAGCGCACGCTGGCGTTGGGGTCGCCGTGGTCGGCCTGCTCCCAGGCCAGGAACGCGGCGCGGGCCAGTTCCTGGCCGGTCTCGCAGGCGATCAGGCAGGCCTGGGCGGCGGCTTCAGGTTCGATCTTGAGGCGCAACGCGAACACTTCCTCGGCTTCGGTCGAGGTCAGCGGGGGCACGAAAAAGCCACGGTTCGGGTGCGAAGACAGCAGGCCTTGTTCTTCCAGCCGGCTCAGCGCCTCGCGCAGCGGGATCTTGCTGATGCCCAGTTCCTCGGCCAGCAGTTCCTGCCGGATCGGCGCAAGCGGTGGGATCTGGGTCGACAGAATGCGCTCGCGCACCACTTCGAAGGCTTGGTCGGACAGCGAACGCGGCAGGATGCTCATGCGGCCAGTCTATCCAAGGCCGGCGCCGGAAATGTGGCGGCCATCGCGTCTGCGCGGGGAGCGAGCGTGAGCGGCTTAGTACTTTAGTGGGATGGGTTTCGCAAAAGCGCGGCGCGGCACGAAGAAGCGGCCTGCGGATGCGCCGATGAGCGGCAGCGATGTCACCCCGAGCCACTACCTGAGTCACGGAATCGCCACAGATTCCGCACATATCGTATACGGTATACCGATTAGCAGCCCGAAGTGACGCGCGTATGTCAGTGCGTCGGGCCGCGGCCGATCGGTAGCCCGCGGCCGTCAGGGGCGGCCGTCGCCATCGCAGCGCATGCCGGGTTCGGCCCTGGGCCGGCCGTGCCGGCATGCGCGCGCGCGGCGCGGCCGGGCGGCGCGCAGCCAAGAGAGCGCAGAACGCGACGGACGCAGCGATGCGGCCGCACGGGACTGCGCGTCCCGCGCGGCGGCCGCCGCGCCCGTCGCAGACCCATGCCGCCCAGCGCATCGCCGTACCGCAGTTGCAATCGCTCGCCGCGCCGCACACCGCGCGGCGGGCCGCACCGCACCACCGTCGTCCGATTCGTCCCGGCCGCTGCCGTTCGTGCAGGCGCCGCCGCGCGCCGCGCGGCCGCCGCGGCCGTCCTTCCATCAAGGAGATTCGCGATGTTCTTCGTTTTCCGTCCGGGCCCGTTGCGGGCCTTATTGAGCGGCGCCGCCGCGTTGGCCGTGTTCGCCGGTTTCGCCATGCCGTCCGCGTTCGAGCCGGCCGCGACCGCGGTTTCGTCTGCGGCTTCGACCGCTACCGTTGGCAGCACCGCCGCGTCCGCACCGACACCCGGCCACCGCGCCGCCGCCGCACCGTTCGCCGCTTCGCGCAGCGCCGTCGGCGCCGCGCGCAAACAACCGGCCACCGAACGCCAGCTGTTCGGCGAACACCGCCAGCCGCGCGCGTTGGCGCCGACCCAGCGCGCGCCGCAACAACCGTCGCTGCCCGACCGCGCCGACAGCGCCTACGACGGCGCCAGCCTGCGCCGCGATCCGCTCAAGCGTCCCTCGCGCTTGTCGTTCGCGCGCACGGCAAAGGCGGCCGCGACCTGCGATCCCAACGCCTTCGGCGCGCTCAGCGGAACCGCGCTGGCCGCGGCGGTGCGCGCCGCCGCGCCGGACTGCGTCAACGAACTGTTCGGCCTGAGCGGAAGCCAGGCCTACGCCACGTTCCGCGAGGCGCAGATGGTCAGCGTCGCCGATGCGCTGGCCGCCTCGGCGCGCGCCTACGACGGCAGCAACGCCGGCGGCACCTTGCAACTGGTGCTGTTCCTGCGCGCGGGTTACTACGTGCAGTACTACGACAGCGCGGTCGGCAGCTACGGCGCGGCGCTGCGCAACGCGGTGCGGCCGGCGCTGGACGCGTTCGCCGCCAACGCCAACTTCGGCCGCATCGACGACGTGCACGGCGAGATCCTGGCCGAGTACGTGACCCTGATCGACAGCTCGGCCGAGAACGCGCGCTATCTGTACGTGGTCAAGCGCCTGCTCGACAGCTACGACAGCCGCTTCGACGCGTATTACTGGATGAAGGTCGCGGTCAACAACGCCTACATGGTGACCTTCCGCGGGCATCAGGACACCGCGTTCCGCAACCTGGTGCAGTCGGACAACTCGATCGTCGATACCTTGTACAACTTCGCCAACCGCAACTTCGCCCTGCTCGGCACCGACCGCGCCTATCTGGTGTCGAATGCCGGCCGCGAAATGGCGCGCTTCCTGCAATACGACGGTGCGCTCAAGACCCTGGCGCGTGCGCGCGCCAAGACCTTGATCGACCGCAGCGCGATCACCGGCACGACCGCGCGGCTGTGGGTCGGCGTCGGCGAAATGGCGCAGTACTACGACGCCGGCAATTGCGCGTACTACGGCCAGTGCGATTTCGTTGCGCGCCTGCAAGCGGCGGCGTTGCCGATCCGCCACACCTGCAGCGCCACGCTGACCTTGCGCGCGCAGCAGATGAGCGCGAGCGAGCTGGCCAGCGCCTGCGCCACCGTGGCCGGGCAGGAAGCCTATTTCCACCGCGAACTCGCCACCGGCGGCGTGCCGGTCGCCGGCGACAACAACGCCAGTCTGGAAATGGCGGTGTTCGACAGCAGCGACGATTACGGCATCTACGCCGGCGCGATCTTCGGCATCGACACCAACAACGGCGGCATGTACCTGGAAGGCGATCCGTCGGCGCCGGGCAACCAGGCGCGCTTCATCGCCTATGAAGCCGAGTGGCTGCGGCCGAGCTTCGAGATCTGGAACCTGACCCACGAGTACGTGCACTACCTCGACGGCCGCTTCGACATGTGGGGCGACTTCCAGGCGGCGATGCAGCAAAAGACCGTGTGGTGGGTGGAAGGTTTCGCCGAGTACCTGTCCTACCAGTACCGCAACGTCGCCAACGACGGCGCCATCGCCGAGGCCGCGCGCGGCACCTACGCGCTCAGCACGGTCTACGCCAATGATTACGACAGCGGCACCAACCGGGTCTATCGCTGGGGCTACCTGGCTGTGCGCTTCATGTTCGAACAGCGCCGCGCGCAGGTGAACGCGATCCTGGCCAAGTTCCGTCCGGGCGACTACAGCGGCTATGCGACCTACATGGCTGGCATCGGCCAGAGCAACGACGCCGCGTTCAAGGCCTGGCTGCCGTGCGTGGCCGATCCGGCCGGCAGCGGCTGTACCGGCACGCCCAACCAGCCGCCGACGGCGAACTTCAGCGTCGCGGCGAGCGGCTTGAGCGTGAGCTTCACCGACACTTCCAGCGACAGCGACGGCCGCATCGTCGCGCGCAGCTGGAGCTTCGGCGACGGCAGCAGCTCGACCGCGGCGAACCCGAGCAAGACCTACGCGGCCGGCGGCAGCTACACCGTCACCCTGACCGTCACCGACGACCGCGGCGCGACCGCGACGGCGACGCGCTCGATCAGCGTCAGCGAACCCGGCCTGCCCGAGTGCAGCGGCGGCGACGCGCGCACGCTGGGGCGCAATTGTTCGCGCAGCAACGCCGCGGCCAGCGCCGGCAACTACGCATATTTCTATCTGTACTTGCCGGGGGGCGTGAGCCAGCTGCGCATCGACACCGCTGGCGGCAGCGGCAACGCGGACCTGTACGTGAGCGCCGGCAACTGGCCGTCGCGCGATTCGTATCAATACCGCTCGGCCAAGGCCGGCAATGCGGAGTCGGTGACGATCGCCAATCCGCCGGCGGGCTATGTGTACGTGGCCGTGCATGCGGCGAGCGCGTTCTCGGGCGTCAAGGTGAGCGCGCGTTACTGAGGTTCGTTCGCGGGCGGTTTGCCCTCACCCCAACCCCTCTCCCGCAAGCGGGAGAGGGGCTTTTTGTTGTTCCTTCTCCCGCTTGCGGGAGAAGGTGCCCCGAAGGGGCGGATGAGGGCCGCACTCAACGATCCGACTGCCCCGTCGCGTAATAATCCCCACGCTCGAACAGCGCCGGCTGGATCAGCTCAGTGAACGCCCGCGCCTGCGGCGACAGATACTTGCCCTTGCGCACCACCACGCCATAACTGCGCGAAGGAAAGTACTCGGCCAGCGAACGCGCCGACAGCCGCGCGCGGTCGGCTTCGGTCAGGCAGATCGCGGTGACGATGCTGATGCCCAGGCCCATCGCCACGTACTGCTTGATCACTTCCCAGCCGCCGACTTCCAGCGCCACGGTGTAGGGCACGCGGTTCTGCTGGAAGACCAGGTCGACCATGCGGTAGGTGGTCAGGCGCTGCGGCGGCAGGATCAGGCCGTACGGGCTCAGGTCCTGCAGGGTCAAAGTCTCAAGCTTGGCCAGCGGATGGTCGCGCGGCGCGATCAGCATCGGCTCGAAGCGGTACACCGGCGCGTAGCTGAGGTCACCGGGCACGTCGAGCATCGAGCCCACGGCCAGGTCGACGCCGTCGGAGCGCAGCAGGTCCAGGCCGCCGGCGCCGGTGACGTTGTGCAGGGTCAGCCGCACCTCGGGGTGGGCGGCGCGGAAGGCTTCGACGATCTTCGGCAGCAGGTAGAGGATGGTCGAGCTGCCGGCGGCGACGTTGAGCTCGCCCGCATCCAGCCCGCGGATGCGCTCGCGGAACACGCCCTCCAGCCCGTCCAGGCCCTCGACCAGCGGCCGCGCCAGTTCGTACAGCGCCTCGCCCTCGCGGGTCAGGCTCAGCCGGCGGCCGCTGCGCTCGAGCAGGCGCACGCCCATTTCCCGTTCCAGCGCCTGCAACTGCAGGGTCACGGCCGGCTGGCTCAGGTACAGAGCCTCAGCCGCGCGTGAGACCGAGCCCAGACGGGCGGTCTGGCAGAACGCGCGCAGCGGCTTGAGCTTGTCGCTTTTGTAGGCAAATCGCGGACTTAGCGAACGCGTCGAAGTCACGTGAATTCCATATATAAGCTAAGCAAATGATATGCATTGAAAAAACTTGATTGTCAAATACAACACGCCGCCGCATGGTCTGGGTCCAGGGACACGCTCGCTGGGAGCGGTCCTTCCCCACAGGAGTCGCAACATGTCGGCAGTCATGACGCAGTGGCAGGACCCCCGTCCCGGGCAACGCGGGCCGGGCGAGGGCATCGAGCTCAGCGGCCGCGCCGCCGGCCAGGAGCAGGTGCTGACCCCGGCCGCCCTCGAGTTCCTGGCCGACCTGCACCGCCGTTTCGAACCCGCCCGCCAGGCCCGGCTGGCCGCGCGCCGCGAGCGCCAGGCCTTCTTCGACGCCGGCGGCCTGCCCGATTTCCGCGCCGACACCGCCGCCATCCGCGCCGGCCGCTGGCGCGTCGCCCCGCTGCCGACAGCGCTGCTCGACCGCCGGGTCGAGATCACCGGCCCGGTCGACCCGAAGATGGTCATCAACGCGCTGAACTCCGGGGCCAAGGTCTACATGGCCGACTTCGAGGACAGCACCGCGCCGACCTGGGCCAACCTCATCGCCGGCCAGCGCTCGCTCGCCGCCGCGGTCGCCGGCACCCTGGAGTTCGCCGCGCCCGACACCGGCAAGCGCTACGCGCTCAAGCCGTTCGAAGAACAGGCGGTGTTGATGGTGCGCCCGCGCGGCTGGCATCTGGACGAGAAGCACCTGCGCATCGACGGCGCGCCGGTCTCCGGCGGCCTGTTCGACCTGGGCCTGTTCGCCTTCCACAACGCCGCCGCGCTCGCCGCCAAGGACCGCGGCCCGTACTTCTACCTGCCCAAGCTGCAGTCGATGGAAGAGGCGCAGCTGTGGAACGACGCGCTGGAACACATCGAGCGCGAGCTGGAGCTGGAGCCGGGTTCGATCAAGGTCACCGTGCTGATCGAGACCTTGCCGGCGGTGTTCGAGATGGACGAGATCCTGCATGCGCTGCGCACGCGCATCGCCGGGCTCAACTGCGGCCGCTGGGACTACGTGTTCTCCTACATCAAGACCTTCCGCGCGCACCGCGACAAGATCCTGCCCGAGCGCGGCCAGGTGACGATGACCCAGCCGTTCCTGCGCGCCTATTCCGAACTGCTGATCCAGACTTGCCACAAGCGCGGCGCCCACGCGATGGGCGGCATGGCTGCGCAGATCCCGATCAATGGCGACGAAGCCGCCAACGAAGCCGCGCTGGCCAAGGTGCGCGCGGACAAGCTGCGCGAAGTCACCGCCGGCCACGACGGCACCTGGGTCGCGCATCCGGCGCTGATCCCGCTGGCGATGCGCATCTTCGACGAGCGCATGCCGACCCCGCACCAGCAGCACGTGCTGCGCGAGGACGTGCTGATCATCGCCGAAGACCTGATCAAGCCGTCCTTCGGCACCATCACCCGCGCCGGGTTCGAGGGCAACGTCGAAGTCTGCGTGCGTTACCTCGCCGCGTGGCTCGACGGCAACGGCTGCGTGCCGATCCACTGGCTGATGGAAGACGCCGCCACCGCCGAGATCGCCCGCACCCAGTTGTGGCAGTGGCTGCACGCGCCGTCGCTGTTCCTCGACGACGGCACCCCGGTCGACTTCGCCCTGCTCGAGCGCGCGCTGATCGGCCTGCCGAGCAAGCTGGCGGGCGATGCGAAGCTGCCGGGTGCCGGCAAGCTCGGCGAGGCCATCGCGCTGCTCGACGGACTCACCCACGCGCCGACGTTGGCCGAGTTCCTGACCCTGCCCGCCTACGAACGCCTCGACTGACTCCCTGTAGGAGCGGCACAAGCCGCGACCGCGAAACAACGCTTGCGACGCAAGCCCGAAACCCCGCAGTCGCGACTCGCGTCGCTCCTACAGTCGGACTTCAAACACTCGTCTTACTCCATACCCACGTCGCTACGACCCACACGCAAGGAATCGATGTCATGAGCCACACGCTGCCGACCGCCGAGCAACTGCGCCACGAATGGGCCACCGACCCGCGTTGGAACGGCATCACCCGCCCGTATTCGGCCGAAGACGTGGTGCGCCTGCGCGGCACCGTGCCGGTCGAGCATTCCATCGCCAAGCTCGGCGCCAACAAGCTGTGGAAGTCGCTGCAGACCGAGGACTTCGTCAACGCGCTCGGCGCGCTGACCGGCAATCAGGCCATGCAGCAGGTCAAGGCCGGGCTTAAGGCGATCTATCTGTCGGGCTGGCAGGTGGCGGCGGATGCCAACATCGCCGGCGAGATGTACCCCGACCAGTCGCTGTACCCGGCCAACTCGGTGCCGCAGGTCGTGCGCCGGATCAACAACACCTTGCTGCGCGCCGATCAGATCCAGTGCGCCGAAGGCACCGGCGACATCGACTTCCTGCAGCCCATCGTCGCCGACGCCGAGGCCGGTTTCGGCGGCGTGCTCAACGCCTTCGAACTGATGAAGGGCATGATCGAGGCCGGCGCCTCGGGCGTGCACTTCGAAGACCAGCTGGCCTCGGTGAAGAAGTGCGGCCACATGGGCGGCAAGGTGTTGGTGCCGACCCGCGAGGCGGTGGAAAAGCTCGTCGCCGCGCGTCTGGCCAGCGACGTGATGGGCGTGCCGACCCTGATCGTCGCGCGCACCGACGCCGAAGCCGCCGACCTGCTGACCGCCGACATCGATCCGAACGATCAGCCCTTCACCACCGGCGAGCGCACCGTCGAAGGCTTCTACAAGACCCGCAACGGCCTCGATCAAGCCATCAGCCGCGGCCTGGCCTACGCGCCCTACGCCGATCTGGTGTGGTGCGAGACCGGCAAGCCGGACCTGGAGTTCGCGCGCAAGTTCGCCGAAGCCATCCACGCCCAGTTCCCGGGCAAGCTGCTGGCCTACAACTGTTCGCCGAGCTTCAACTGGAAGAAGAACCTCGACGACGCGACCATCGCCAAGTTCCAGAAGGAAATCGCCAGCTACGGCTACAAGTTCCAGTTCATCACCCTGGCCGGTTTCCACAGCCTCAACTACGGCATGTTCAACCTCGCCCACGGCTACGCGCGTCGGCAGATGAGCGCGTTCGTCGAGCTGCAGGAAGCCGAGTTCGCCGCGGCCGAGAAGGGCTTCACCGCGGTCAAGCACCAGCGCGAGGTCGGCACCGGCTACTTCGATGCGGTGACCCAGACCATCCAGGGCGGGCAGTCCTCGACCGTGGCGCTGAAGGGCTCGACCGAGGAGGAGCAGTTCCACGAGTCGAAGAAGGCCGCGGCTTGATCGGCGTATGCGGGTCGGCGCGGCATGCGCCGATCGGCGGATAAGGCGAAGGGCTCCGCGAGGAGCCCTTCGTCGTTGAGGCTGTGGCGGCAACGCGCCGGAACGGCGCGGTTACGCCTGGTAGGCGTCGATCAAGGTCAGCTGGCCGTAGATCTCGCTGTCGACCACCAGCAGGCAACGGCCGCGCTGGGTGAATTCGTAGATCCCGCCGAATTCGGACTGGTAGATGCAGTGCCAGTAAAGCGCTGCGGACGCTTGCGTGTCTTGCGCCTGAGGCGAGTTGTCGCGGGCCGCGGCGGCGCCCGACAGGCCCAGGCCCAGCGCCAGAGCGGCGCAAAAAATAGATAGCTTCATGGCGAAATCCTTCTCCGGTTGGTCGCCGGACCGACTGTCCGGCCCGGTCGACAGTAGAGAAAGAGCCGCGCCGATACGCTGCGCGCACGCACAAGCGCACGCTCGTGCGTCCGGTTCTGCGCGCCAGTTCGCATTTGCCGGTCGGCCGACCGGCCTGGCCGATGCGAACGGACCGGCGCCGCATCCGGCGCCGCTGCGTTCGTCATCGCCATCGCCATCGCGCCAGCGGGCGGCTTACTTCTTCACTTCCTGCGTGTGCGTCTTCAGCGCCTCGCTCAACCCCTTCACCCCGTCCGCGCCGGCCGGCACCGAGATGCTCGAACCCTTGAAGTCCTCGCCGATCGGCTGCGCGCGCCCGCCCAGGCATTGGGCGAGGAAGCCCTCGGCCACCGCGTTGAACGCCATCGAGTTCTCCGGCCGGGCGAAGCCGTGGCCTTCGTCGGGGAACAGCACGTAGGTGACCGGGATGTTCTTCTTGCGCATCGCCTCGACGATCTGGTCGCTCTCGGCCTGGTTGACGCGCGGGTCGTTGGCGCCCTGGCCGATCAGCAGCGGCTTGTCGATCTGGTCGACGCGGGTGATCGGCGAACGCGCGGCCAGTTGCTTGCGCCCGGCTTCGGTGCGCGGGTCGCCCATGCGCCGGGCGAACTGTTCGAACAGGCTGGCCCAGTACGGCGGAATGGTCTTGAGCAGGGTTTCCAGGTTGGACGGGCCGACGATGTCGACGCCGCACTTGAACGCGTCCGGGGTGAAGGTCAGGCCGACCAGGGTGGCGTAGCCGCCGTAGCTGCCGCCCATGATCGCGACGTCTTCTTTCTTGCTGACGCCACGCTGCACCGCCCAGCCGGCCGCGTCGATCAGGTCGTCGTGCATCTTGCCGGCCCATTCGCCGTCGCCGGCGTTGACGAAGGCCTTGCCGAAGCCGGTGGAGCCGCGGTAGTTGACCCGCAGCGAGGCGTAGCCGCGGTTGGCCAGCCACTGCGCATACGGGTGGTAGCCGTAGTAGTCGCGCGCCCACGGCCCGCCGTGCACGAACAGCACCAGCGGCACCGGCTTGTCGGGCTTGCCGTCGCCGTTGGGGTCGGCGCTCTTGGGCAGGGTGAGGTAGCTGACCAGGGTCTTGCCGTCGCGCGCGGGAATCTCGACCGGCCACATCGGCACCAGCGGCTTGCCGTCCAGCGCCGGTCGGCTGGAGAACAGCCGGGTCAACGCGCGCTCGTTTTCGCCGCGGCGGAACAGATAGGTCGCGCCGGGCTTTTCCGCGGCGCTGTAGTTCACCACCCAGGCGCGGTCGTCGAGGCTGCGCGAGGCCACCGACACTTCGCCGTCGCCGAGCTTCTTCTGCAGCCACTGCAGGTCCTGGCCGATCGCCGGATCCAGCGCTTTCCACTGCTGGCGCAGGTAATAGACCGAGGCGGCCTGGACCTTGTCGCTGACCGGATCGCTCAAGCGCGCGCCGACATCGGCGCGCGCGTCTTCCAGCAGCAGCGATTTCTTGCCGTCGGCGTCGATGGCGTACAGCGCGGCGGTGTCGCGGCCGCGCGCGTCGGTCAGGTACAAGGTGCGGCCGTCGTCGCTGTAGCCTTCGTACTCGGTGGTCTGGCTGTCTTCGAAGGGAATCGTGTCGACCACCTTCCAGCCGCCGCGGCCGTCGGCGGCGAGCAATTCGCCGTTGCCGTCCTCGCGCGTGCGGGTGGCGCGGCCGATCTTGAGGTCGCCGTCGGCGAGGTAGCCCGACAGCCGGTCCTTGTTCTCCAGCACGAGCTTGCGCGCGCCGCTGGCGAGGTCGACTTCGTACAGGTCGTGCCACTTCGCGTCGCGGTCGTTCATGCCGACCAGGATGCGTTCGGGATGGCGATGGGCGAGGCGGACCAGGTTGGCGCGGGTCTTGGGATAGGCGGTGAGGTCGCGCGCCGCGCCGGGCTGGGCGACGTCGACCGCGTAGAGATGGAAGTTCTCGTCGCCGCCGCTGTCGCGCAAATACAGCAAGGTGCCGCTGCGATAGCTCCAGACGTAATTGCGGATGCCGCGCGCGGCGTCGTCGGTGACCGCGCGCGCCTGGGCCGGATCGTCCACCGGCGCCACCCACACGTTCATGACCCCGCGCAGCGGCGCCAGCCAGCTCAGGTAGCGTCCGTCCGGGCTGAGCTGGGCGTTGCTGCGCTCGGGGTTGCCGAACAGGGCCGAGCGCGGAATCAGTTCGACCTCGCTCGTAGCCGGCGCGGCGGCGAACGCCGGTGCGGCGGCCAGGGCGGCGAGCAGGGCCAGGGCGAGACCGGCAGGCGAGGGACGGCGGTGCGGACGAGCGGGCATGGCGGTTCTCCGTTTCCGTGACAGGTCGGGTCCGAGTATGAACAGCATTCGGCCCCGGCCATGCAGTGCCGAAGGCCATGCCGGCGCGCGCATGAATGCGGCCGGGGTCGCGGCGTGCGTTTGTTGCAGGCCTGCAACGCGGACCGGCCGCGCCGGCGCGGACGGCGGGATTACACTCGCGGCCGGACAGGGGAGAGGCGAGAACGGCGCCGTGCGGCGTGGCCGTTCCTCCCCCCTGGCGGCGTTAGCTGCTCAGACTCAGGTGCTATCCTGCCGTCAAAGCTCCACAGGGGAAGTGGGCGCGGGGAGATCGGGATGAATCGCGATATGGCGGCGCCTTCGTTGGGCCGCGAAACCGACAATTCGACAGCGACCGCGGCGCCGACGGACGTGGCGATGGCGGTGCTGACTCCCGGCGAATTCGAACTGTTCGCCGAGATCGGGCGACCGCGCCGGGTCGAGGCCGGCCAGGTGCTGTTCCGCCGCGGCGAACTGGGCACCACCATGTTCGTGATCGCGCGCGGCGCGATCGTGCTCGACTTCGGCGACGACCTGGTCACCAAGCGCCTGGGCGTGCGCGAATTCTTTGGCGAACTCGGCCTGCTGATCGGCGACCACGCCCGCAGCGCCGACGCCATCGCCGCCACCGACGGCCTGCTGGTGGAGCTGCGCCACGAGGAATTCCAGCGCCTGGTCGATCGCGACCCGTCGCTGGTGTCCTACTTCCTGCGCCGCGCGATCATGCGCGTGGTGCTCAACGAACAAAGCCTCATCCGTCGCCTGCGCCGGCGCAACCAGGATCTGGAAGCCGCGCTCGACAGCCTCTACGCCACCACCCACCAGCTCAACCAGACCGAAGAACTGGTGCGCACCGACGACCTCACCGGCCTGTACAACCGGCGCGGACTGACCCTGCATCTGCAGGAAACGCGCGCGGCCGGCATGGCCGACACGATCGGCCTGGTGCTGGTGGACTGCGACCGCTTCAAGCAGGTCAACGACGAACACGGCCACCTGGCCGGCGATCGCGTGCTGCAGAGCGTGGCCAACATCCTGCGCTCGGTCGCCGGCACCGAGGACATCGCCTGCCGCCTGGGCGGCGACGAGTTCTGCCTGCTGGTGGCCGCGCACACGCGCCAGGACGTGATGCGCTTCGCCGACTTCATCGTCCACACCGTGCACGGGCTGTTGCTGATCCCGCAATCGCCGCCGACGATCTGCCCGGTCAGCGTCGGCGCCTGCCTGGTCAGCGCCAAGCGCGACTGGAACGATTGGTACGCGCAAGCCGACGCCGCGCTTTATCAGGCCAAGCGCCTGGGCGGCAATCGCGTGCATTGGCAGGACGCCGAACTGAGCGCCGTCTGAGCGGCGTGGACAAGGATGCCGCGATGAACGACGCCCACCGCCCCGACGCCGACGGCCCGCAGCTTCGCACCCTGCTGCTGACCGACCTGTGCGATTCGACCACCCTGGTCGAGCGCATCGGCGACGGCCCGGCGGCGGAGCTGTTCCGCGAACACGACCGCCTGGTGCTGTCGCTGCAGCAGCGCTGGCGCGGGCGCCTGATCGACCGCTCCGACGGCCTGCTGCTGCTGTTCGAGCGGCCCATCGACGGCCTGGGCTTCGCGTTGGATTACGCCCGCGGCCTGCGCGAGATCGGCGCGGCGCGCAAGTTCGAACTCAAGGCCCGCGCCGGCCTGCACGTCGGCGAGGTGCTGACCTGGCGCAACAGCGACGAAGCGGTGCGCGTCGGCGCCAAGCCGGTCGAAGTCGAAGGCCTGGCCAAGCCGATGGCCGGCCGGCTGATGGCGACCGCGCGGCCGGGGCAGATTCTGCTGTCGGCGGTGGCCGAGCCGCTGGCGCATCGCGCCGCGCGCGAGCTCGGCGAGCGCGGCCAGCAGTTGCTATGGAAATCGCACGGGCGCTGGCGCTTCAAGGGCGTGCCGGAGCCGCAGGAAATCTACGAAGTCGGCGAGCCCGGCATCGCCCCGCTGCGCGCGCCGCCGAACGGGCCCAAGGCCTGGCGCGACGTTCCGCTGTGGCGGCGGCCGGCGGCGCTGGTGGCCGAGGTCGCGCTGCTGGCGATGATCGGCGGCGGCGCCTGGTTCGCGACCCGGCCGCAGCCGGCGATCGCGTTCAATCAGCGCGACTGGGTGGTGGTCGGCGACCTGCGCAACCTGACCGGCCAGAGCGTGCTCGACGATTCGCTGGAACAGGCCTTCCGCATCAGCCTGGAGCAGTCGCGCTACGTCAACGTGCTGTCCGATCTGAAGACGCGCGACACGCTCGAGCGCATGCAGCGCAAGAACGACACGGTGCTCGACCGCGCCATCGCCTCGGAGATCGCCCTGCGCGACGGTGCGCGCGCGGTGATCCTGCCGACCGTGGCCGAAGTCGGCGGTCGGGTGCGGGTGAGCGCCGAGGTCATCGATCCGCATACCCAGACCACCGTCTATGCCGAGTCGGCCGACGGCCACGGCAAGGAATCGACGCTGGGCTCGATCGATACGGTCACCGCCGCGTTGCGCGAGAAGCTCGGCGAAGCGATGAAATCGATCGAGCGCGATTCCGAGCCGCTGCCCAAGGTCGCGACCAAGAACCTCGACGCGCTGCGCGCCTATGCGCTGGGCCTGAAAGCCTACGGCGAGCGCCGTCATCCCGAGGCGCAGCGGTATTTCGACCAGGCCATCGCCCTGGACCCGGAATTCGCCCTGGCCTACCTGGCTGCGCTGCGCGTGCACGTCGGCGACGCCGACAACCGCAGCGCCAAGCCGTATCTGGAAAAGGCCGTCGCGCTGCGCTCGCATCTGGCGCCGCGCGACGCGCTGTACCTGGACGCCTGGTCGGCCGAATACGGCCCGCAACCGGCGACGCGCGCGCCGGCGCAGTGGAAGCTGCTGGCCGGCTTGTACCCGGACTACTACGCGGGCCACTACAACTACGCGTGGGCCGCGTTCGCCAACAACCGCTACAGCGAGTCCCTGAGCTTCGCCAAGGCCGCTGCCGCGCCGCAGAACCCGCTGCGCAGCAGCGCGATCGAACTGGTCGGCCGCGCCCAGCTCGCCCAGGGCGACGCCAAGGCCGCGCTGGCCAGTTTCGAGCAGGGCGAGAAGATCGGCCGCTACGGCCCCAACCGCCGCCGCGCCGCCGCGCTGGCGACGCTGCGCCGCTTCGACGAAGCCCGGGCGGTGCTGGCGCAACTGTCCGACGACACCAGCACCAGCGGCCTGACCAACAACCTGGAGCGCATCTCGGTGGCGGTCGACCAGGGCCGCTGGGACGAGGCGCAGAAGATCGCCGCGCGCGCCGAGCGCGAGGCCGTGCACGGCACTCCGGTGCTGGCCAACCAGTTCGCGCTGATCCGGCTGACGGTGGAGAGCCTCAGCGGGCGTCCGCTGCAGACGGCGGCGGTGCTGGCGATCGGCCGCAAGGCCGCGGCCCAGGCCGGCGACGAAGCCGATCCGCTGCGCAACGAGCAGGCTTACGTCGCCCTGAGCGCGGCCTATCTGGGTCAGCGTCATGGACAGGCCGAGGTCGCGCGGCAGTTGCTGCCAGTGCTGGAGCCGCTGGCCAAGCGGATCGGCGACCCGCTGGTGACCCAACTGCTGATCATCGTCCAGGCCGGGCAGCTGCGTCTGGACGGCAAGCCGCAGGACGCGATCGCCTTGCTGCGGCCGCTGGTGCGCGGCGACGAATTGTTCCAGGTCCACAGCGCCCTGCGCGCGGCCTACGCCGCAGCCGGCCAGGACCAGGATGCGCAAGTGGAAGAGCGTTGGCTGGCGCAGAACCGCGGCCGCGCCTATATCGAAACCGCCGGCAGCCAGGCGCTGCAGGTGGTCAACGTCGCCGATACCGGCCTGGGCGAACGCGCGAAGGCCGAGACCGTCGCGCGCGCGGTTGCGCGAACGCAGCGGTAGGCCTGAGCCGCCTGCCGCTGCGCGCGCTGGGTCGCTTCCGTGCGGGGTCGAGGTTCGTGCCGGCGGCCAACGGCGCCGTTGCGGCTGCGCTGGCGAGAGGCCGGCGCCGGGTCTCAGGAGTCGGAGGAGGGGGTGCCGCCGTCGCCGAAACCGCTGGTGGCTTCGCCGATGCGCCCGGCTTCGAAGCAGTGCGGATTGGTGTGCGAGGACGCCGAGGTCAGCACGCTGCGGATCTCCAGGCGCGCCGCCTCGATCTCGGCCTTCGGCGCGATGGCGCGGGTCACCATGCAGGTGAACGCGGCCGGCGAGTACGCGCCGCCGTCGACCAGCGCCTGCGCCGGCGGATGCCCGGCCTTGGCCAGCGCGGCGATGGGGTCCTTCGCGAACAGCTCGCGGAACCCGTCGTCCTTGCTCAGCAGGTCGAGCAGCTTGTCGGCGACCTGCGCGCTCAACGGCGGATGACCTTCGCCGGATTCGTTGTTTGCCATGTCCTCATTCCCCTTGTGATTGACGTGCCGTTCAGGCGTGAAAACAGCGTGAAATCTAACCTTCTCTCTCTAACGGTACAACCCGAATGCGCCGGACAAATGGCGGTTTCCATAGGGTTTGATGGCAGCTTGCGGCACACCTTTGGCTTGCGAAGCTGAAGCGACTGAACGAATCGGGGCGGCGGATCGCGACGCGCGCGCAGGACGGACGACGGATCGTGGCGAGCGATCGCTGCCGTCGCTGCGGCCAGGCTGCGGAGATTGCCGCAGCGGTCCGACGCGGCCGACAATGCCGCCCGGCCGATGCGTCGCTGACGCCGGAACCGTCCCAGCCGTCCGTCGCGTCGCCATCAGCGGCGCCGCCCCCTGCGCAGAGCTCACGATGCGAATCCGCCGTTGCGCCATCGTCTACTTGGAGCCGCGCGAAGACGCTGCCTTCGACCTGGACTCGCTGCTCAACGGCGGGGCCGGCATCCGCCGCCGACTGCGCTGGCTGGCGCTGGCGCCGCACCTGGCCGCCGAGATCGAAGTCGATCCGGCCCAGCGCGAGCTGCTCGGCCGGATCGGGCCGGGCGCGTGGACCGACGCGGCGCCGTGGCTGGCCGAGCAGGCCGACACCCTCGCCGGCCTGCTCGACTGCGGATTGTTGCTGAGCGAGGACGACAGCGACGAGGTCCGCGCGGCCCATCGCGTGGGCGACGAGGCGCTGCGCAGCGGCCACTGGTGGCCGCCGGCCGCGCTGGCGCATCGGCTCGGACGCTGGCAGGGCCTGGACAGTGCGGCGGCGATGGACGCGGCCGAGATGTCCACCGCCGCCGACCTGCGCCGCCAGCTCGGCGCGCCGCCGCCGCACGCGATCGAGCGCGCGCCGGCCGACGCGCGCCTGCCGCTGCCGCGCCTGGACGATGGCGAGTTCGAACGCCTGCTGGCGCGGCGCGCGACCTGCCGCAACTTCGACGCCGCCCGCGCCCTGCCTTACGAACTCTTCGCGCGCATGCTGCAGCGCGTGTTCGCGGCGCAGGCGCAGGTGCGCATCAGCGACGACACCGTGTTCCTGAAGAAGCACACGCCCTCCGGCGGCGGCCTGCACGCGACCGAGGCCTATCTGATCGTGCAGAACGTCGAAGGCGTGGCGCCGGGCCTGTACCACTACCACCCGGTCGAACACGCGCTGGAGCCGCTGCCGGCGCCGGCGGCGCCGCTGGCCGAGTTCGCCGCGCAGGCCGTGGCGGGGCAGCATTGGTTCGCCGACGCGCACGCGCTCGTGGTGCTGGCGCCGCGCTATGCGCGCAGCTTCTGGAAGTACCGCCAACACGCCAAGGCCTATCGCGCGCTGGTGCTCGACGTGGGCCACTTGTCGCAGACCGCGTATCTGAGCGCGACCGAACTCGGCCTCGGCGCGTTCGTGACCTCGGCGATCAACGAAGTCGACATCGAGCGCGCGTTCGGCCTCGACCCGCTCGCCGACGGCCCGCTCGCGGTGTGCGGCTTCGGTTGGCGCGGCGAACGCATGCGCACCTCCGAGTTCGATCCCGCCGGCGGGGTCTGGCCGCGGGACTGAGCGCGCGCGCACGTTCGCCGCGGCGCGCCGCCACAGCGGGGCAACACGACGCGCGCGGCCGGTGGCATGCTGCGCGCATCCTCCGCGGAGCGCGCACGCATGTGGCCCGATCGCCGTATCCAGGACTTGTTCGGCATCGCCTTGCCGATCGTGCAGGCGCCGATGGCCGGCGCGCACAAGGCCGAACTGGCCATCGCCGCCGCGCGCGCCGGCGCATTGGGCTCGCTGCCGTGCGCGATGCTGTCGCCGCAACAGGCGCGCGAACAGGTCGCGCAGTTTCGCGCCGCGGTCGGCGCGCCGGTCAACCTCAATTTCTTCTGCCATCGCTCCGCCGCGCCCGATCCGGCGCGCGAAGCGGCATGGCGCGCGCGGCTACGTCCGTACTACCTCGAGTTCGGCCTGGACCCCGACGCCGCCAGCGCCGCGGCCGCGCGCGCGCCGTTCGACGACACCTGGTGCGCGCTGGTCGAAGAACTGCGGCCGCAGGTGGTGAGCTTCCACTTCGGCCTGCCCGAGCCGGCCCTGCTCGCGCGCGTGCGCGCGGCCGGCGCGCGCGCGATCGGCTCGGCCACCACCGTCGCCGAAGCGGTGTGGCTGGAGCGCAACGGCTGCGATGCGGTGATCGCCCAGGGCAACGAGGCCGGCGGCCATCGCGGCGTGTTTCTCGGCGACGAATTTTTCGACGGCGAGGACGTGAGCCGGCAAGCCGGCCTGTTCGCGCTGCTGCCGCGCGTGGCCGATGCGGTGAAGGTGCCGGTGATCGCCGCCGGCGGCGTTTTCGACGGACGCGGCATCGCCGCGGCGTTCGCGCTCGGCGCGGCGGCGGTGCAGGTCGGCACCGCGTATCTGTTCTGCGCCGAAGCGACGATCGCGCCGCTGCACCGGCGCGCGCTGGCGGCGGGCGAGGGCGACGACACCGCGCTGACCAATGTGTTCAGCGGCCGGCCCGCGCGCGGCATCGTCAACCGGGCGATGCGCGAAGTCGGGCCGCTGTCGCCGCTGGCGCCGGCGTTTCCCGGCGCCGGCGCCGCGCTGGCGCCGTTGCGCGGCCAGGCCGAAGCGGCCGGCGACGACGGTTTCATGTCGCTGTGGTCGGGCCAGGCGCGGCGCGCGCATGCGCTGGGCGCGTTCGAGCTGACCCGCGAACTGGCGCGACAAGCGCTGGACTTGATCGACCGCGCCGGCGAACGCGACCTTGAGCGCGACTGAAACCGCGCGCGCCGCCCGCGCCGATCAACGCACCCGCTGCGGCGCCCACGCCGCCCACAACCGCTGCGCTTCCTCGGCGATCACGTCGGGGCGCTCTTCCGGCCAGAACAGCTTGAGCCCGTCGAGCTTGCGCAGCCCGCGCGACTGGCCGAAGGCGTCGGCCAGCGGTTGCGCCTGCCTGGTGTCGAAGATGTCGTCGGCCATGCCCCACAACACCCGCGCCGGCGCGCGGCTGGCGGCGAGCTTGGGGCCGATGCCCTCGAGCACGTTGCGCTCCAGGCCCATCGCATAGGCGTGGGTCAGCGCCTTGCGCTTGTCGGTGGACAGCAGCGGGCCGAAATACATGTCGATGGCATCGTCGTCCGGATGCGCGGGATCGGCGTAGCACATGCCGCCGAAGCCCTGCGGCGATCGCGCCAGCGACTTGTCCTGCCACCACGGCAGCAGCCATTCGTCGACGAAGCGACCCTGCTTGGACAGCTCGATCACCGGCACCAGCTTCGGCGGCGGGTTGTCGAATTCGGTATCGCAGTTGGTCAGCAGCACGGTGCGCACGCGCTCGGGATGGCGGGTCAGCAGCAACTGCGCGATCGCCCCGCCGCTGTCGTTGGCGACCAGATCGGCGCTGTCGATGCCGAGCTGGTCCATCAGCGCCAGGATCATGCCCACCTGCGCGTCCGGGTCCACTGCCTGACCTTCGGCGACCTGGGTGTAGCCCAGGCCCAGCCAATCCGGCGCGATGCAGCGCCGGTACGGCGCCAGCCGCGGCAGCGCGCCGCGCCATTGATAACTATTGAGCGGGAAACCGTGCAGGAACAGCGCCGCCGGGCCTTCGCCGCGCTCGACGTAGGCGATGTTGCCGAACGCGGTGCGGACGAACTTGCGGCTGGCGTGGAACTCGGCCGCGCCGATATCCAGGTTCGCACCGGCGCCGCCCGCGCCGTCCGCACCCGCGCCGCGCGCGGCGGCATGAACGATGGCGCCGAGGCTGCCGGCGGCGATCAGGCCGGCGCCGCCCAACAGGAAACTTCTGCGGTTCATGAGCACATTCCTTGAGTTGCGCAGCGCCGTCGCGGGCGTGCAGAAGCCCGCGACGGCGCGGATGCGCCGCCTGAGGCGTTGCGTATCGGTGAGCGGCGCGAACGCCGCGGTGTCGTCTTCGTTCGCCGGCTGCGGCGTGCGCCCGTTCGGGCGGCGCGCGGCCGGTCTTCCCACACCGGCGACTTAGGCCCGGCTCAGCGCGTTTTCCAGCGCGCGGGGCATGCGTCCGGCGGAACGATCAGTTGCGTCCCGGCGACTGCGCCGAGACATAGGCCGCGTCGAGCTTCTGCGCGCATTCCTCGCAGCACACCTCGACGGTCTTGCCGCCGACCTTGACCTGGAACGCGTTCTCGTCGAGCGGGCAATCGCAGGCCGCACAGGTCTTCTCGCTCATGGGGATTCTCCAAAGGCGCCCGGGATCGGGCAGGCACAGTAGGCCACCACGGGTGGGGACGGCGCTGTCAGAAAATTTAGCGATCGTCGCGCGGCCGCATGGAGTCCCTGTAGGAGCGGCGCAAGCCGCGACCGCGCCACCGCGAATACGGCGCCGGTCCGGGTCCCGCGTGGCACCGGCCGGGGCGCGGTCGTGGTGGGTCTCGTCGTTTTTGCGGTGTCGCGGTCGCGGCTTGCGCCGCTCCTACAGGGAGCATCATGCGTGGCTTCAGCGGCGCAGCGCCGACTGGCGGAACTCCGACGGCGAGCGGCCGTAGGTCTGCTGGAACGCCGCGCTGAAATGGCTGTGGCTGGAGAAGCCCAGGTCCAGACTCAGCGCGCTGAGGTCCTCGTACTCGCCGAGCAGATCCAAGGCCCGCGCCAACCGCAAACGCAGTTGGTAGCGATACAGAGGCAGCCCTTCCACGCGCTGGAACACCTGGGTCAGGTAGACCGGCGACACCCCGACCTCGGCGGCGATCTCGGCCAGGGTCCAGCGCCGCGACAGGTCGCTGACCAGCACCAGCTTGGCCCGCTCGACCAGCCGCTGCTGGCCGGCGCTGGCGCCGGCCGCGTGCGCGGTGCGCGGGCCCAGCGCGCGCTGCACCAGGGTCAGGGCCAGGCTCTCGGCTTCCAGCGGTTCGGCGATGCCCTGGCGCAGGCTGTGGCGCAGCAGCATCGCCAGCGACTGCGCGCGCGGGTCGATGCGCAGGCGCGGCTGGCGGAACGACAGCGCCTCGCCCTCGCGCAGCAGCGTCTTGGGCGCCATCTCGCGCAGCATCGGTTCGGCCACCGACACCGACAGGCTGGCGTCGCCGCCCTCGATCGGATGGCTGACCCGATAGCCCTCGCCGGCATTGAAGAACAGCACCTGGCTGGCCTCGGCCACGCTGGCCTGTTCGCCGACATGGCGCACGTAGACGCCGCGGTACGGAAACACCAGATGGGTCGCGGCCGCGCATTCCTCGGCGCTGCGGTGCTTGCACTCGCCGCGGCAATAGACGTCGCGGACCGTCACGGTCGGCGTCTTGAGCAGGGTATGGACGGTGAACTCGGACATGCCGGAGGCCTCGCTGGTGCCGCGCGCCCGCGGCCGGCGGGCCGCCGCCTGCCCGGTCCGCGCGGCGACTATAGCCCAGCCGGGAGCGCGATCGCGGCGATGAATAGCGGCCGCGGCTTGCCGTTCCAGGCCAGGCGCTACAAGGCCTCAGGCGCGGCGCGGCCGCCAGTGATGCTTGTCATGGCCGGCAGCGCGCGCTCACGCGGCCCGGGTCGCGCTGTCGCGGTCGGCGCGCCGGTAACCGATGGCTTCGCTGAGGTGCGCGGTGCCGATGCGCTCGGCCCCGGCGAGGTCGGCGATGGTGCGCGCCACCCGCAGGATCCGGTGCATCGAGCGCGCCGACAATTGCAGGCCGTCGACCGCGCGTTCCAGCAAGGCTTGATCGGCTTCGCTCAGGCGGCAGTGCCGGCCGGTTTCGGCCTGATCCAGGCGCGCGTTGATCTTGCCGCTGCGCTCGGCCTGCCTGCATCGGGCGGCGCTCACGCGCTCGCGGATCGCGGCGCTGGCTTCGCCTTCGGGCTGATCCGGCCGCAGCGCCGACGGCGGCAGCCGCGGCACTTCGATATGCAGATCGATGCGATCCAGCAACGGGCCGGAGATGCGCGCGCGGTAACGGCGGATGACGTCTTCGGTGCAACGGCAGCGCGCGCTGCTGTCGCCGGCCCAGCCGCACGGGCAGGGATTCATCGCCGCGACCAACTGGAACCGCGCCGGAAACTCCGCGCTGCGCGCCGCGCGCGACACCGTGACCACACCCGATTCCAAGGGCTCGCGCAGCACTTCCAGCGCGCGCCGTTCCCACTCGGGCAACTCGTCGAGGAACAGCACGCCGTGGTGCGCCAGCGAGATTTCGCCCGGCCGCGGATCGGCGCCGCCGCCGACCAGCGCCACCGCGCTGGCGGTGTGGTGCGGCGCGCGGAACGGACGCTGGCGCCAGCGCGCCGGATCCAGCGCGCGGCCGTGGCCGCCGCCGCCGACCGAGGCGATCGCGGCGGTTTCCAGCGCTTCGTCCTCACCGGCTTCGGGCAGCAGGCCGGGCAGGCGCGAGGCCAGCAAGGTCTTGCCGCAGCCGGGCGGGCCGATCAGCAGCAGATGGTGGCCGCCGGCCGCGGCGATCTCCAGCGCGCGCCGCGCCTGCGCCTGGCCGCGCACGTCGCGCATGTCCAGCTCGGGCGCGCGCGCCAGCGGCGGGGCGACCGCGCGCGGCAGCGACGCGCGTTCGCACAGCATCGCGCAGACTTCCGACAGCGTGCGCGCGGTGCGCGCCTCGACCCGGCTGGCCAGCGCCGCTTCGGCGCCGTTGCCGGCCGGCACCACCAGCCGGCGCCCGGCGTCGGCTGCGGCCAGCGCCGCCGGCAGCACGCCGTCGATCGCGCGCAGTTCGCCGGTGAGGCCGAGTTCGCCGAGGAATTCGCAATCGGTCAGCGCCGGCAACGGCAGTTGCCCGCTCGCGGCGAGGATGCCCAGGGCGATGGCCAGATCGTAGCGGCCGCCGTCCTTGGGCAGATCGGCCGGAGCGAGATTGACGGTGATGCGCCGCTGCGGGAATTCGTACTGCGCCGAGGCGATCGCCGCGCGCACCCGGTCCTTGGCTTCGCGCACTGCGGCTTCGGGCAGGCCGACGATGTTCATGCACGGCAGGCCGCCGCCCAGATGCACCTCGACCCGTACCGCCGGCGCACGCACCCCCGTTCGCGCACGGCTGTGCACGAGCGCCAGGTTCATGGCGGACGACTCAGTGCTGGGGTTCGGACGCGTCGTCGAGCCGGGATTCGAGCTCGGCCACGGTGCGCTGCAGTTCTTCGAGCTTCTCGCGGGTGCGCAGCAGCACCGCGCGCTGTACCTCGAATTCCTCGCGGGTGACCAGGTCGAGCTTGGACAGGCCGGTCTGCAGCACGGATTTGAAGTTCTGCTGCATTTCTTCGCGGCCTTCGCGCACGCCCGGCGGAACCAGGGTGCTGAGGCGGCGGGCGAGGTCGTCGATGTAGTTCAAGTCGATCATGTAGATGAAACTCCTCCGGTATTGGGGTCAGCTTGACCGCCGGACCGGGGCGACGCCGTCGGCCGGGGCCGGGGCGGGCTGTCGGAAAAGTCCGAAGTGGATGACGCGGTCACTACATCACGGCGCTGGCGCATGCGGCAAGCCTCCGGGGAGTCGGTTCGCCGCCGCTTTCACGCGCCGTTGCCATCCTCCGACGCGTGCCGCGCAGGCGATGTGAACGCCGCCCGACCGGCGGCGCGGCTAGGTCGCGGCGCGCCGGCGCGCTATCCTGCGCGCCAATCCGAACGCGCCGGTACCCGCCGGCGCCGCGCTACAGGCGGGAGGCAGGCGAATGAAAATGGTCATGGCGGTGATCAAGCCGTTCAAGCTCGACGATGTGCGCGAGGCGCTGGCCGAGGCCGGCGTGGCCGGCATCACCGCCACCGAGGTCAAGGGCTTCGGCCGCCAGAAGGGCCACACCGAGCTCTACCGCGGCGCCGAGTACGTGGTCGACTTCCTGCCCAAGATCAAGCTGGAAGTGGCGGTGACCGACGATCAGGTCGATACCGTGGTCGAGGCGATCATGAAGGCCGCCGGTACCGGCAAGATCGGCGACGGCAAAATCTTCGTATGGGATCTGGAACGCGCGGTGCGCATCCGCACCGGCGAGATGGACGGCGACGCGTTGTAAGCGTCCGGCGCGCGGGCTTGCGCGCTTGGCTGCCGCATTGGCTGCAATAGCGCGCGGCGACCGGTCGGTGTCGTTGCAGGCCGCGATCGAGCGAATTCGGCAATGAAGACCCGTCGGTTGGCGGCGCTGGCTGAATCCCGCCTGCGTTCGTGCGTCGCCAGCGCACCGCGGTAGGACTTTCGACCGATGCGGCCGCCGTTGGCCGGCCGCGACACTCGCGCTCCTTCGCCAGCGCGAGTCCCCCCTTGTCCTGGTTGCGTTTCCTTCGCCCCCGCGGCTTGTTCGTGAAACAAGTGGCGAGTTTCTTCCTCGCCTTCATCGCGGTGTGGCTCGTCGCCGGCATGATCGATGTCTGGCTGTCGAACGCGCGCTTCCAGCGCGACGCCGGCGGCCTGCTCGAACGCGCCGATTTTGCCGCGCTGGCGGCCCCGGCCGGCCGCATCGACGTGACCGATCCGGTCGCGTGCCGGCATCTGGCCGACACCGTGCTGTGGGGCCTGGCCGACCAGGGTGTGCGCGAGGTGTCCGACTTCGTCGATCTGGTCGCGTACTTCAAGGACGGGCGTTTGAACGTCCGCGTGCTCGACGGCGCCCGCATCGCCTGCGCCACCGCGCCGGCGCCGGTGCCGCTGCTGCGTCGGGCGCTGGACGCCGAACTGCGCGCCGGCGCCGCGCGCGGCAACGCGCTGCTGCACGGCCCGGACCAGTGGGCGATGACCCGGCGCGTAGCGCTCGGCGGCGGCCGCGAAGCGCTGGTCGGCGTCAGCTACTGGCCCGGCTGGGCGACCGATACCGATTACGTCGTGCCCTACGATCTGGCCCGTACGTTCTTCTACGCCCTGGGCATCGGCACCACCTTCGTCGCGCTGTGGATGTGGTTGCTGTTGCGGCGGGTGCGCCGCGCCACCCAGGCCGCCGACCGTTGGGCCGAGGGCGATTTCTCGGTGCGCATCGCCGACCGTTCGCGCGACGAGTTCAGCGCGCTGGCCGAGCGCTTCAACCGCATGGCCGATGCGCTGTCGCGCACGCTGCATCTGGAGAAGGCGCTGGGCGGCTCGCTGGAGCGCAATCGCATCGCCCGCGACCTGCACGACACCGCCAAGCAGCGCAGCTTCGTGCTCGGCCTGAAGCTGGCCGAACTCGAGCACGATGCCGGCGGCGACGAGCGGCTGGCGCGCACGGTCGCGCAGGCGCGCGCGCTGGCCGACCGCCTGCAGCAGGATCTGGTCGACGCGGTGTCGGGTTTCAGCGCGCCGGCGATCGCCGAACTGGGTTTGCGCGAGGCCTTGACCCGCAACATCGACGATTTGCTCGGCGGCTCGGGCATCGCCTGGGAACTGGCGTTGCCGCGCGCGTTGGAGGACTGGCTGCGCGAGCGGCCGGCGTTAGCGCAGGAGCTGTTGATGATCGCCCACGAAGCGGTCGCCAATGCGCGCCGCCACAGCGGTTGCCGGCGCGTGCGCGTGGCCGGCGAGCGCTACGACGGGCGCTGGTGGTGGAGCGTGCAGGACGATGGCGGCGGTTTCGACCCGGCCAGCGCGCCGCTGGGCATGGGCCTGGCGAATCTGCGCTGGCGCGCCGATCAGTTGCCGCACGGGCAGCTCAAGATCGTCTCCTCCGACGCCGGCACGCAGGTGCGCGCCGAATTCGATGCCGATGCGCCGGCGTGAGCGCGCTCGACAGGACGACCCCACAGGACGAGGCAGGGATGGAAACGACGACGACATTGCTGGTGGCCGACGATCACGCGGTGGTGCGCGAGGGCATCCGCAGCCTGCTGCGGCTGGCGCCGGGCTTCGCGGTGGTGGCCGAGGCCGACGACGGCGAGGACGCGGTGGCGATGGCGCGCCTGCACGCGCCCGACGTGGTGCTGCTGGACCTGATGATGCCCGGCATCGGCGGCGTCGCCGCCACCCGCGGCATCCGCGCGGCCAGCCCGCGCAGCCACATCATGGTGCTGACTTCCTCCGACGACGAGGAACTGGCGTTCGCCGCGATCGAGGCCGGCGCGCAGTCGTTCCTGCCCAAGTCGACCCGCGGCGAAGCGTTGCTGCAGGCGATCCGCCATGCCGCGGTGGGCGAATCGACCCTGCATCCGAGCATCGCCCGGCGCATCCTCAACAGCATGCAGCGCCCGCGGCGCCCGGCCGCCGACCCGTTCGCGGAACTGACCGAGCGCGAGCTGGACGTGCTGCGGCGGCTGGCCGAAGGCGGCAGCAACGCGCGGATCGCGGCCAGCCTGTCGATCAGCGAGAAAACGGTGAAAGCGCACCTGAGCAATCTGATGTCGAAGCTGCGGGTGACCGACCGGACCCAGGCGGTGGCGTTCGCCTGGCGCGAAGGCCTGATGCGCGGCAAAGACTGACCGCCCGCGACGCAAGCCGCCCGAAGCCGCTGTAGGAGCTGCGCAAGCCGCCACCGCGAAACCGCGCTTGCGACGAACCTTTCGCCGTAGCTTTGCTGTCGCGGTCGCAGCTCGCGCAGCTCCTACAGTCGCAAACGCAACTACCCGGAGCCCCTGTAGGAGCGGCGCGAGCCGCGACCGCGCAACCGCGCTTGCGACGAACCTTTCGCCGTAGCCGCGTTGTCGCGGTCGCAGCTTGCGCAGCTCCTACAGTCGCAAACGAAACCGCCCGAAGCCCCTGTAGGAGCGGCGCGAGCCGCGACCGCGACACCGCGCTTGCGATGGACCTTTCGCCGTAGCCGTGTAGTCGCGGTCGCAGCTTGCGCAGCTCCTACAGCTGCAAACGAAACCGCCCGAAGCCCCCTGTAGGAGCGGCGCGAGCCGCGACCGCGCAACTGCGCTTGCGACGAACCTTTCGCCGTAGCCGCGTTGTCGCGGTCGCAGCTTGCGCAGCTCCTACAGTCGCAAACGAAACTGCCCGAAGCCCCTGTAGGAGCGGCGCGAGCCGCGACCGCGCAACCACGCTTGCGACGGACCTTTCGCCGTAGCCGTGCTGTCGCGGTCGCAGCTTGCGCAGCTCCTACAGTCGCAAACGAAGCCGGCGCGGGCGTTCCAATGCGACGTGCCTGCGGCGTCGAACGCCACAGGCGCGCCGTCGGTTCACCGCTGCGCCGCCCACTGCGCCACGCGCCGCAGCGCGCGGCCGTAGCTGTTGGCGCTTTCCTGCGCCGGGTACACCGAGGCGTATCGGTCCGGCGGCAGGCCGCGGGCTTCGAAGGATTCGCCGCGGGCGTCGCGGTAGATCTCGTTGGACAGGCTGAAGGTCCAGCCGTTGGGCAGGAACTTGGCCAGGCCGTCGGAGAAGATGCCCTGGGTCGGCTGGCCGACCTGCACCACGTGCGGGAAGGTCCGCATCATCATGGTGAAGGTCTCGCCGGCGCTGCAGGTGAATTCGCTGGTCAGCAGATACACCGGCTTGAGATAGCGCGCGGTTGCGGCCGGCGCGATCCGCAACGGCTGCGGCTGCACGCGCGTGTCGGCGTAGGGATGCTTGGTGTAGGCCAGGCGTTCGCGATCGGCGAAGCGCGCGGCGATTTCGGCCGAGACCATGTCCAGCCCGCCGAGGTTGTGGGCGATGTCGAACACCAGCGCGCGGGTGTCCTTGAGGTCGGCCAGCGCCGCGTCGAGCGCGCGGCCCGCGGCGACGCGTTGCTCGTCTTCGTTGCCGCCGGCGCCGGCCATCGCGGTGACCGCCAGATAGCCCACGCCGCCGGGCAGCCGGCCCCACACCACCTGGCCGTCGAGCGCGCTGCGGCGCGTGCCGGGCAGCAGTTGCGCGTCGGCCTGCACGCGTTCCTGCGCGATCCAGGTCTGCAGCCAGTCCAGGAACGCCAGTTCGTGCGGCTGCTGGTCGAAGCGTTGGCGCAGGCGATTGAAGTGGGCGCCGCGCTGGCCCTGGATTTCGAAGCTGCGGCCGTCGGTCTCGCCGTACAAGGCGGTGTGCAGATCGTCGAGGCCGCGCAGCAGTTCGGCCATGACCGGACGCAGCTCGGCGTCGTTGCGCGCGCGCGCGGCGGTCGGGCGCAGACGGGCGATGCGCGCGTTCCAGTCGAGGTTGCGCTCGCGGTTGTAGGCGTACAGCGATTTGAGCGTCAGCGCGACCGCGTCGAAGGTGTACAGCGGCCGGCTGCGGTCGATCGGCGCGGCGCAGGCTGCGGGCAGGCGGTTCAGGCCGACCGCGTGCAACTGGGTGCCCTGGCGCGAGCTGGCGATGACGAAGTCGCGCGGCCGCGCCGAGCGGCCGTAGTACGCCGTCACCTTGTCCAGGATCGTGCCGCTGGCGGCGCCGACCGGCCAGCACAGGCCGCCGGCGTAGTGGTACATCGAGGCGCCGTCGGCGGACAACGCGTACAGGTCGCCGTAGCCGGGCACGGCCCACAGGCCGCGCGCGTCGGCGACGATCGCGCCGTCGGCGACGACCGGCCGCAGCGCGGATTCGGGCAGCGGCGGCAGCGTGGCCGGGCCGGCGAGGGCGGGCGCGACGGCGACGAGCGCCGCGGCGGCGAGCAGGCACCGGCGCAGCCGGCGGGGAGCGGGGGAGGCGAGGGTCATGGCGTGGAAGAGTCGGCGCCGCGGCAGTGCGGCGAAGCCACGCTAGGCGGCGCGCGCGGGCGCCGGCATGGGGCGTCCGATCTAGCGACTGCGACTTTGCGCGCCTTCGCGCCTAGGCCGAACGGCCGTTGCGGCGGCCGCGCAGCGCGCGTGCGCAGGCCTGCGCGGCGGGGTGAACGCGCGACAACTAGGTGGCGCCGGTGCGATGGCGGGTCCGGCTGCGATGTCTGTCGTTCAGCCGCGACGGGCGGAGTGAGCACGATTCCGCTTGCCGAGGTGGCTGCGTGCGCGGGCGCGTCGTTTCGAAACCGCGCCGAAGTCTCTTCGACACTACGAACCGATGTCGAAGCCCGTTCCGCTCCGCGCGCCGCCGCTCACCACTCGCTCTCCTGCGCAAGAAACGCCTGCAACGCCGGCGCGCGCGGCCGGTTGGCCAGTTCCAGCCGGTACAGCGGCCGGCTCAGCGCGTCGTCCTCGCCCAGGGCGATCGGCCGCACCCGCTGCATCAGGATCAGGTCGGCGACCACGGTCGCCGGCAGCAGGGCGATGCCGGCGCCGGCGGCGACCGCGCGGGCGATGGCTTCGTTGCTGCCGATCTCGACCGTGCGCTCCGGCACGATGCCGCGCGCGGCGAACAGCGACTGCGCGGCCTGGCGCGTGCCCGAGCCGGGTTCGCGCAGCAGCCAGGCCTGGCGCGAGAGCTCGGCGATCGACGGCCGCCGGCGCGCGCCCAGCGCGCTGTCGGCCGCGGCGATCAGGCGCAGCGGCTCGTCGCGCCAATGGCGCACGGCGATGCGCGGATCCTCGACCGCGCCTTCGACATAGCCGATATCGACCGCGCAATCGACCACCGCGCGGCTGATCTGCTCGGTATTGCCGACGATCAGCTCGGTCGCCAGCTGCGGATGCCGGCGCATGAACGGCCCGAGCTGCTGCGGCAGCCAATACGCCGCCACCGTGGTGCTGGCGCCGATGCGCAGGCGGCCGTGGCGCAGCTCGACCCGGTCGCGGATGTCCTCGATGGCGATGCGCTCCAGGGCGAAGATCGCGCGGGCGTGCTCGAACAGGGCGCGGCCGTGGTCGGTCAGGGCGATGCCGTGGACGCCGCCGCGCACCGCCTTGCCGTCGCTGCCGGTGCGCTCCAGCAGCGGCAGGTCGAGCTGGCTCTCCAGCTCGCGCACCGCCTTGGACACCGCCGACTGGCTTACGAACAAGGTGTCGGCCGCGCGCGAGAAGCCTTGCTGCTCGACCACGGTCAGGAACACGCGCAACAGGTGCAGGTTCATGGCTATGAGCTCAACTCATGGATCCTTGAATTATATGTATTGGACTCCACCAGGGGGCGGGCCTACCGTGGCGCGGTCTTTCCCAGCCGAGTACGCCGCCGTGTCCGCCGCCCTGCATTCGACCTCGTCCGCCCCCGTCGCCCCCCAAGGCGCGCACCGGCAGCCGGGGTTCTGGCCCGGGCTGGCGCTGGCGGCGGCGATCGCGGCCGCGGCCACGGGCCTGGCCGCGGTGCCGGCGCTGCAGGCCGCCGGGCTCAGCGCGCTGACCCTGGCCATCGTGCTGGGCATCGTGGTCGGCAACACCGCGTTCCCGGCCATCGCCGGCAAGGTCGGCAGCGGCGTGGACTTCAGCAAGGCCATGCTGCTGCGCGCGGGCATCGTGCTGTACGGGTTCCGGGTCACCTTCCAGGAAATCGCCGGGGTCGGCGCGGCCGGGCTGGCGGTGGACATCGTCGTGGTCGCCGGGGTGTTCTGCCTGGCCACCTGGCTGGGCACGCGCTGGCTGAAGCTCGACCGCGAGACCTCGATGCTGATCGGCGCCGGCAGCGCGATCTGCGGCGCGGCGGCGGTGATGGCGACCGAGCCGGTGGTCAAGGGCCAGGCGCACAAGGTGTCGGTGGCGGTGGCCACGGTGGTGGTGTTCGGCACCGTCGGCATGTTCGTGTACCCGTGGGCGTATCCGTATCTGGGCCTGAGCGAGCATGCCTACGGCGTGTTCGCCGGCTCGACCATCCACGAGGTGGCGCAGGTGGTGGTCGCCGGGCGCGCAGTGAGCGAGCAGGCGGCGTCGGCGGCGGTGATCGAGAAGATGCTGCGGGTGATGCTGCTGGCGCCGTTCCTGCTGATCCTGTCCTCGCGCCTGGGCGCGGGCGGCGAGGCCGGCGCGCAGCGCTCGAAGATCGTGATCCCGTGGTTCGCGCTGCTGTTCGTCGCGGTCAGCGGCATCAATTCGCTGCACCTGTTGCCGGCGGCGTGGAAGGCGGCGGTGATCCAGATCGACACCGTGCTGCTGGCGATGGCGATGGCCGCGCTGGGCCTGCGCACCCACATCGGCGCGATCAAGCAGGCCGGCGCCAAGCCGATGCTGCTGGCGGCGATCTTGTTCGCGACGCTGACGGTGGGCGGCTATGCGCTCAACGTCGGCGCGGCGAAGTTGTTCGGGTGATGCGTTTGTAGGAGCTGCGCGAGCTGCGACCGCGACACCACGCTTGCGTCGTAACCGCGGTGTCGCGGTCGCAGTTTGCGCAGCTCCTACAGCGGTACTGTGAATTAATCCCGCGAACTGCGGGGTTTTTCTTTGGCGCCGTCCGCGCCGGTTCGCGTCCACAGCGAATGCAGTCCATATGAGTGCGCGTCGTGCGGATCGGCCGCGCGCACCGCGCATCCGCGCCGCATCGATAGTCGTGCAAATCTGTGAATGTGTGATGCGCCGCGTGTTTCGCCGCGCACGCCGCCCTTGCGCGCTCGGATCGCGCCCCATTCCCCGTGCCTAAGCTCAGTTGCGTTCGCGCTACCGCGTCGTCGCCGATGCTGTGCGGCGAGGCCGGCGCGAACCGATCCGGCGGCTGCGGCCGCTTTCGATTCCTTCATCGTTGCGGCACTTTTCGGGGTTAGACACGCATATGCACAAGACCATCCTGGTAGCGTCCATTACCGTCGCCATCGCGGCGTCGGCGAGCCTGGCCGGCGCGCAGTCGAGCGCGACGCCGGAGTTGTTCCAGGCGCAATCCCCGCGCCTGGCCGCGGCGGCGACCGCCAACGTACCGGCCAGCGTCAACGGCATGTTGCGCGGCAAGACCGCGCAATGGGCCGCGGCGGTGTCGGTGGACCGCAAGCTGCTGTCCGGCGCGCAGCGCGAGCTGACGCTGAGCCTGCCCGAGGGCGCGCGCATGCACATGCGCTTGGCCAAGTCGTACCGCACGCCCGCCGGCGATACGGTCTGGTCGGGCGCCGACCGGCTGCAGGCCAACGGCCAGCTCCAGCTCGGCGCGCAGCCGCCGTCGACCGCTTTGTTCGTGGTGCGCGGCGAGCGCGTCACCGGACAGATCGTCGCCGCCAGCGGCGAGGTCTACGAACTGCTGACCTCCGAGAACGGCGCGCAGCAGTACCTGGTCAAGCGCGATCCGGCCAGCCTGGAAGGCGCCGACGACACGCCCGCGCACTCCGATCTGCCGGCGCAGCCCGATCGCGCCCTCGCCGCGCGCCCGGCGGCGAACGCGCTGCTGGCCGACACGGTCATCCGCGTGCTGCAGGTCTATACCCCGGAAGCGGTGACCGAACTGGGCGGACAGAACTCGGCCAACGACCGCGCCGCGTTCTTCATCGCCCAGTCCAATACCGCGTTCGCCAACAATGTCCTGCCGGTGCGCTTCGAAAGCGCCGGGGTGCGCTTCGCCAGCCAGGGGCAGGCGACCAACGTCTCCGATACGCTGCTCTCGCGCATCCGGGTCACCAACGACGGCTGGTACGACGCGTATTCGACCACCGAGCGCAACAGCACCGCCGCCGACCTGGTGACCCTGGTCGTGCGCGACGGCCTGCAGACCAGCGGCGGCGCGCTGCTGTGCGGCCAGGCCGCGGCGATCGGCGCCAACGCCGCCAACGGCTTCTTCGTGCAGAACCACACCTGCAGCACCTTCACCTTCGTGCACGAAGCCGCGCACCTGTTCGGCGCCCGCCACGACAACGACCCGACCACCACGCCGTTCTCCTACGGCCACGGCTACGTCAACACGGCGGGGAACTTCCGCACGATCATGGCGGTGAACTCGAATCCGCAGCCGCGCATCGGCTACTTCTCGACCATCGACCAGAGCTATGTGTCGGGCGGCGTGAGCCGGCCGCTGGGCACCAGCACGCGCGACAACGAGCGGGTCATGCGCGAACGCGCGGCGGCGATCGCGGCGTTCCGCTGAGTTGCCGGGGTAAGGCGGCGGCCGGAGGGCATCGCCCCGAGGCCGCTGTTGTCGATTCGTGCGAAGCGCTGCTGTCGTCTTGCCTGTACAGGTGGGCGTGCAGGGCTTTATCGCGACATGGCGCTGAAGTCTCTGGATCCCCGCCTTCGCGGGGATGACGATCTGGGAGAGGCGCGGCGAGACTCACCTACCGTCATTCCCGCGAAAGCGGGCATCCAGGGCTTCATCGCGACTGGGCTCTAAAGTCTTCGGATCCCCACGTTTGCGGGGATGACGGCATGCAGACTCGCAGCTCCTACCGCCGCACTACGAAAAAGCCCCGCGAGTGCGGGGCTTTTTTCGGCGAAGCTCGCAGACGCTTTACTCGCCCAGCGCCTGCGCCACGAACGCCGGGGTCGACAGCGCGCCGTGGTGGATGCCGGCGTTGTAGTACTTGGTCGCGAAACCCTTGGCCTGCGCATCGTCCTGGCGGAACTCGAAGCCGCCGGCCTTGCGCGCGAGCGTGCAGCTCCACCAGCCGGTCGGGTAGCACGGCTGCGGGAACGGCAGGGTCTTGAAGGTCTGGAACCCGGCCTTGCCCATCTCGGTGCGCATTTCCTGGATCAGCTTGAGCAGCATCAGCGGCGATTCGGACTGCTGCACCAGGATGCCGTCCTCGCGCAGGGCGCTGAAGCAGCTGTCGTAGAAGGCCTTGTTGAACAGGCCCTCGGCCGGGCCGACCGGGTCGGTGGAGTCGACGATGATGAGATCGACGCTGCCGGCCGGACGGTTGGCCATGTAGGCGATGCCGTCGTCGAACAGCAGCTGCGCGCGCTTGTCGGCGTTGCTGTCGCACAGTTCCGGGAACCACTTCTCGGCCATGCGCGTGACCTGCTCGTCGATGTCGCACTGCACGGCTTCCTCCACGCCCGGGTGCTTGAGCACCTCGCGCAGGGTGCCGCAGTCGCCGCCGCCGATGATGACGACGTTCTTCGGCGCGGCGTGGGTGAACAGCGCCGGGTGCGACATCATCTCGTGGTAGAGGAAGTTGTCGCGCGTGGTCAGCATGACCGCGCCGTCGATCAGCATCAGGTTGCCCCAGTCGGTGGTCTCGAAGATCTCGATCTTCTGGAACGGCGACTGCACCTCGTCGAGCTTGCGGGTGATGCGATAGCCGATGGACGAGCCGGTCGGCTCGAAGTTCTCGTAATGCCACTGGGCTTCGTTGGTCATGCGCGTGCTCCTGGGTCGGACGATGTGCTGGTGCGGCCAGCCTGGCTGGATCGAAAGGCGCGGGCGGGCCCGGCCGGCGGCGCCCGGACGCGCCGGGCTTGGGGCGCGGATTGTAGCGGACCGGTATGAACGCACGTCGCGCGGCCGGCCGCGGGAGGCGTCGAACCTCGCCCCGCCGCGGCCCGGCGCCGCCGCGGCGGCGGTTTTTTGCCGATCCGGCCGTTCCGCGCCGCGCCGGAACGGTCCCCCGGGCGGACGCGGCCTGTAGAATGCGCCTTCCCCACAGTTTTGACGGTAACGCGCCGATGTCCGACTGGTCGCTCGATCAGGCCCGCAAGACCTATTCGATCCCGCATTGGTCCGAAGGCTATTTCGACATCGACGGCGCCGGCCGGATCGTGGTCAAGCCGCGCGGCGAGCGCGGCCCGACCGTGCCGCTGCCCGAGGTGGTCGACGCCGCGCGCGAAGCCGGCGCCAAGCTGCCGCTGCTGGTGCGCTTCCCCGACATCCTCGGCGACCGCCTGGGCAAGCTGCAGAGCGCCTTCGCCCAGGCGATGCAGGACTGGGACTACGCCGGCGGCTACACCGCGGTCTACCCGATCAAGGTCAACCAGCACCAGGGCGTGGCCGGCACCTTGGCCTCGCACGCCGGCGAAGGCTTCGGCCTGGAAGCGGGCAGCAAGCCCGAGCTGATGGCCGTGCTGGCGCTGAGCCGGCCCGGCGGGCTGATCGTGTGCAACGGCTACAAGGACCGCGAGTACATCCGCCTGGCCCTGATCGGCCGCAAGCTCGGCATGGAGACCTTCATCGTGGTCGAAAAGCCGTCCGAGCTGGCGCTGGTGTTCGAGGAAGCCAAGGCCCTGGGGGTCAAGCCCGGCCTGGGCGTGCGCATGCGCCTGGCCTCGCTGGGCGCCGGCAAATGGCAGAACAGCGGCGGCGACAAGGCCAAGTTCGGGCTCAGCCCGCGCCAGGTGCTGGACCTGTGGAAGCAGCTGCGCGACAACGGCCTGCAGGATTGCCTGGGCCTGCTGCACTTCCACATGGGCTCGCAGATCTCCAACGTGCGCGACATCGCCAACGGCATGCGCGAGGCGACCCGCTATTTCGTCGAACTGTCCAAGCTCGGCGCCAACGTGCGCTACATGGACGTCGGCGGCGGCCTGGGCATCGACTACGAAGGCACCCGGTCGCGCAGCTATTGCTCGATCAACTACGGCGTCAACCAATACGCCTCGAACATCGTCCAGCCGCTGGCCGAAGCCTGCCAGGAATATGGCCTGACCCCGCCGCGCGTGGTCACCGAATGCGGCCGCGCGATGACCGCGCACCACGCGGTGCTGGTGGCCAACGTGTCGGAGATCGAGGAGGCGCCCGAAGGCCGGGTGCCGCCCGCGCACGAGGACGAACCGGCGGTGATCCGCCACCTGCGCGAGATCCACGACGAACTCGACCTGCGTCCGGCGGTGGAGCTGTTCCACGAGGCCCAGCACCACCACGGCGAAGGCCTGTCGCTGTACGCGCTGGGCCAGATCGACCTGACCCACCGTGCGCGCATCGACGACCTGTTCTACGCCATCGCCCACGCGGTGCGCGCGCGCCTGGACGTGAGCGAGCGCAGCCATCGCGACTTGCTCGACGAACTCAACGAGCGCCTGGTCGACAAGTATTTCGTCAATTTCAGCGTGTTCGAGTCGATGCCCGACGTGTGGGCGATCGACCAGGTGTTCCCGATCGCGCCGATCGAGCGCTTGAACGAGCGGCCGCAGCGGCGCGGCGTGATCGCCGACCTGACCTGCGACTCGGACGGCAAGATCGACACCTACGTGGAAACCGAAGGCCTCGACACCTCGCTGCCGCTGCACGCGTTGAAGTCGGGCGAAAGCTATCGCCTGGGCTTCTTCCTGGTCGGCGCGTACCAGGAAATCCTCGGCGACATCCACAACCTGTTCGGCGACACCGACGCGGTCGAAGTGCGCGCCGACGGCGACGGCTACCGCTTCGCCCAGCAGCGCCGCGGCGACACCACCGACGTCATGCTCGACTACGTCGGCTACCAGCTGGCCGAACTGCGCGCGACCTACCGCGCCAAGGTCGCCGCCGCCGGGTTGCCGGCCGAGGAGGCCGCGCGCCTGGAAGCGGCGCTGGAAACCGGCCTCACCGGCTACACCTATCTCGACGACACCCCGCTGGCCTGAGGAGGCGCGATGAACCGCTATTTGGTCATGGTCATGCGCCTGCCGCAGTTCGATACCGATCAGATCGGCCCGCACCGCGAGTTCCTCGACGGCCTGCGCGCGCAATCCCGGCTGGAATTGGCCGGCGGCTTCGCCGACAAGAGCGGCGGCGCCTACGTGCTGCGCGCGGCCGACCTGGAGGAGGCGCGGGTGCTGGCGTTCGGCGACCCGCTGCACCTGACCGGCTCCTCCCGGGTCGACGTGTACGAGTGGAAGGCGGCCTGAGCGCCGCTTGAGCCGTCGCGGTGGCTAGCGGCCGCGACGAGGCCGCCCGGCCGGGCGGCGGCCCGCCCGTTCATGGGCGGGCGCAACGAACGGGATCGAGGGCGCGGCGGCGCACGGTGGGCGCTTTGCGGGCTCCGGGCCGGGGCGAACCGGCGGCCGCTGCGGCCGGCTCCGGGCCTGGCCGGCCGCGGCCCGGGCCGCGAAACGAGCGCGCAAGGCGGCGATGCCGCATCATGGTTTGGCAACAATCAACGCCCCGACGGGCAGAAGGTTCGAAATGAAAGCAGGGGTGATCGGTCTGGGAGCGATGGGCGCGCCGATGGCGCGTTACGTGCACGCCAAGGGATGTCTGACCGCGGTCGGCAACCGGACCCAGGCCAAGGCCGACGCGTTGGCGTCGGAACTGAGCGTACGCGCCGCGCGTTCGGCGGCGAACTTCGCCGATTGCGACGTGGTGATCCTGTGCGTCTCGCTCGATGCGGACGTGCTGGAGAACGTGGCCGCGCTGGCCGAGGTGCTCAAGCCCGGCGCGATCGTGGTCGACCACTCGACCGTGTCGGTGGAAACCGCGCGCCGCGCCGCGGCGCTGCTGGGCACGCACGACATCGGCTTCCTCGACGCGCCGGTGTCCGGCGGCGTGGAGGGCGCGCGCAACGGCAAGCTGTCGATCATGGTCGGCGGCGACGAAGCGCAGCTGGAGCGGGTGCACGAGATCGTCGCCAGCTACGCCGCGCGCATCACCCACATGGGCGCCACCGGCGCCGGCCAGGCGACCAAGGCGATCAACCAGGTGCTGGTGGCCGGCATCAACGAAGCGGTGTGCGAAGGCCTGGCGCTGGCCGAGAAGCTCGGCCTGGCCGCGGACAAGCTGCTGCCGACGCTGATGGCCGGCGCCGCCAGCAACTGGTTCCTGGACAAGCGCGGCGCGACCATGCTGCGCGACGAGTTCGCGCCCGGCTTCAAGTGCCAGCACATGCTCAAGGACCTGCGCATCGTCCAGGGCATCGCCCGCGACACCGGCGTGCGCACCGCGACCCTGGACCAGGCCGCGGCCGATTACGCCGAACTGATCGAACGCGGCTACGGCGAAGCCGACACCTCGGCGTTGATCGCGCTCAAGCGCGCGCGGGCGCAGGCGGAGAGCGACGCGGCCTGAGCGCCGCGCCGCGGGCGGCCCGGCGCGAAGCCGGGCTGCGTGGGCGATCCGATCCGCGTTGAGTCGCGGCCGCTCCCTGTAGGAGCGGCGCAAGCCGCGACCGCGCCATCGCGGCTACGTCGAAAGCTCCGTCGCAGTTGCGGCTACGCGGTCGCGACTCGCGTCGCTCCTACAGCCGGAATCGAAGCGGCCGCAGCTCCCTGTAGGAGCGGCGCAAGCCGCGACCGCGTCATCGCGGCTACGCCGAAAGCTCCGTCGCAGTTGCGGCTACGCGGTCGCGACTCGCGTCGCTCCTACAGTCTGAATCGAAGCGGCCGCAGCTCCCTGTAGGAGCGGCGCAAGCCGCGACTGCGCCATCGCGCTTACGTCGAAGGCTTCGTCGCAGTTGCGGCTTCGCGGTCGCGACTCGCGTCGCTCCTACAGCCGGAATCGAAGCGGCCGCAGCTCCCTGTAGGAGCGGCGCAAGCCGCGACCGCGCGATTGCGGCTACGCCGAAAGCTCCGTCGCAGTTGCGGCCCCGCGGTCGCGACTCGCGTCGCTCCTACAGTCGGAATCGAAGCGGCCGGGGTCTCTGCGGGGAGGCGCTGGGTTCAGCGGCGCATCAAACCGTCGCGGCCCAGCGCGCCGGCGCGCTTTTGGCCGAAACGCTCGCCGAGCAGGGCGCCGGCGAAGGCGGCGGCCAGGGTCAGCGCGATCGCCAGCGCGTTGAATTTCAGCGCGGCGCCCATCGAGCGCATCGGCGGCGGGCTGTCGGGCAGCGCCATCGAGACCACGGTGAACAGGGTCAGCGCCCACATCGCTGCCATCAGCAGCAGGGCGATCCAGCGGAACAGAGGGTGACGGGCCAGGGCGCCGCCGAGGAACATCGCGACGAAGGCGGCGAGCACGTCGATCAGAGGCAGCGGGCCGAGGCCGGTATTGATCGCCTGGCGCGCGTCCAGGCCGAACAGCTTGGTCAGCAACGCGAACAGCAACAGCATGCCTGCCCCGCCCAGGCAGCCCAGAAGAATGCGCTTGTCCATCCCATCCCCAACGACGTGCATCAGCCAGCGAAGTCTATTCGCGGGATGCGCGGGTCAGGGTGACCGCCGTCGCGCTGCGGCCGGGCGCGCTGCCGGAAGGCGTCCGCGCGCCGACGCACGGTTGCGGGCAATCGGCATTCTGGGTTGCGTCCAGGCGCGATGGCGCGGGTGAAAACCGGGGGTGTGCGGCAGGCGGGCTGGCGTTGGGTCGTGCGCGCGCTCGACCGCCCGATGGCCTGCGCCGGCGACGGTGCCGGCGTAGTGGATTCGCAGGGAAGGCGCGCCTGCGACGGACTGCGGCCGTGCCTTCGGCCAAGCTCTCACGCAAGCCGCAAGCCGCAAGCCGCAAGCCGCAAGCCGCAAAGGCGCAAAGGCGCAAAGGCGCAAAGGCGCAAAGGCGCAAAGGCGCAAAGGCGCAAAGGCGCAGGTGCGCGGGGCTCGGGGGGAGAGGCGAGGGCATGGCTAGGCGGGCACGACCGGCTCCCTCCGGGCCGCACCCCGCGAAACGCACGCTCCGCAACGCTCATCGCGCAACCGCTCCGGCAAAACGCGCAACGCCCGGCGATGCCGGGCGTTGCGGGATGCGTGCGGAGCGGCGCGAAACAGCCGCGCGGCTTACTTACTGGACCTTGATCGCCATCCCCGGCAGCCCGCCGTCGGCGAGCTTGCGCTTGGCGTCGGCGAGGTCGCCGGCGGTGCCGTAGGGCCCCATGCGCACGCGGTAGACGGTCTTGTCGCCGATCTGCGCCGATTCCACCCGCGCGCCGAGGCCGAGCATGGCGATCTTGGCCTTCATCTCCTCGGCCTGGCCGGAGGCCTGGAAGGCGCCGGCCTGCAGCAGGTAGCGGGTGTTGTCGCTGACCGCGGCGGCCGCGGCGCTGGCGGTCGTCGCCGTGGCGGCCGGCGTGCCGGCGCCGCCCTGGGTGGCGGACACCGTCGGCGGCTTGGGCGTCACCGTCGACGGCGGCGGCGTGGCGGTGGCGACCTGGGTCGGCGGCCTGGACGGCGCCGGCGCGATCGTGTCGACCGGCTTGGGCAGGTTGGCGGTGGCCGGCGCCTGGGTCTGCGCGGCGGTGCGCGGCTGGGCCGCGTCCGGGTTGGGATGGGCTGCGGCGGTCTGGCCGGCGCGGCGCTGCTGGGCGGCGCGGCGCTGTTCCTCGGCGGCTTCGGTCGCGGCCAGCTCGGCGTCGCTCATTTCCACTTCGCGGCCGGGCAGCAGGGTGTAGAAGTCGTACTCCGGGCCGTCCTTGGGCTTGCCGCCCTTGTCCGGCTTGCCGGCCTTGGCCTGGGCGGCCTCGGTGCGCGCCGGCTTGGCGTTGCCTTCCGGCGCCACCGATTCCTCCTCGGCGCTGACCGCGGCGGGCTGCGCGTCGGGATTGGGCTGCGGGCGGAAGAAGCCGTCGCCCTTGCCGTCGGACTTGAGGTATTTGGGGACGACCAGGATCAGCACGACCCCGAGCAGCAGCCCGAGCACGCCCCAGACCCAGCCGGGCAGGCCGTCGTTGCTCTGGTGGTTGCGCTTGGCCTGCGATTTGCCGCGTCGTGCTGCCACTTACATCACCTCCGGGGCGTGGATCCCCAACAGTTCCATACCGTTCGCCAGGACTTGGCGGGTCGCCATCGCCAGCACCAGGCGCGCGTGGCGCTGGGCGGCGTCGTCGACCAGGAACTGATGATCGTTGTAATACGTCTGGAAGGCCTGCGCCAACTCCAGCAGATACGCGGCGGTCTGATGCGGTTCCAGGTCGCGGCCGGCGGCGGCGACCACGTCGGGGTAGCGCAGGATCGTCACGATCAGCTCGTGCGCGGCGACGTCGTTCAGGTCCAGCGGCTGGGCCAGGCCGTCGGCCTGGTCGTAGGACAGGCCGCGTTCGCTCAGCTGGCGCATCAGGCCGTGCATGCGCGCGTGCGAGACCTGCACGTAGTAGACCGGATTGTCCATCGACTGCGAGCGCGCCAGGTCGATGTCGAAGGTCAGCTGCGAATCGGGCTTGCGCGCGATCAGGAACCAGCGCACCGCGTCGCGGCCGGCTTCGTCGATGAGGTCGCGCAGGGTCAGGTAGCTGCCGGCGCGCTTGGACAGCTTCACTTCCTCGCCGCCGCGCATCACCGTGACCATCTGGTGCAGCACGTATTCCGGCCAGCCCTGCGGGATGCCGGCATCGAGCGCCTGCAGGCCGGCGCGCACGCGCGCCAGCGAGCCGTGATGGTCCGAGCCCAGTTCGGTGATCGCGCGCAGATAGCCTCGCTGCCACTTGCTCAGGTGATAGGCCACGTCCGGCACGAAGTAGGTGTAGCTGCCGTCGGACTTGCGCATCACCCGGTCTTTGTCGTCGCCGAAGTCGGTCGAGCGCAGCCACAGCGCGCCGCCTTCTTCGTAGGTGTGGCCGTGGGCGATCAGCTCGCGCACGGTCTCCTCGACCTTGTCGGTTTCGTACAGCGAGCTTTCCAGGAAGTAGACGTCGAAGCCGACGCCGAACGCGGCCAGGTCCTCGTTCTGCTCGCGGCGCAGGCTGGCCACGGCGAACTGGCGGATCGCGTCGAGGTCGTCGATGTCGCCCTTGCCGGTGACGCTGTGGTTTTCGAATTCGACTGTGGCGCCGTCGAGGTAGGCGCGCGCCACGTCGGCGATGTAGTCGCCGTTGTAGGCGCTCTCCGGCCAGCCTTCGTCGCCGGGCTTGAGGCCGCGCGCGCGCGCCTGCACCGACAGCGCCAGGTTGTTGATCTGCACGCCGGCGTCGTTGTAGTAGAACTCGCGCGCCACGTCCCAGCCGTTGGCGTCGAGCACGCGCGCGATGCAGTCGCCGATCACGCCGGCGCGGCCGTGGCCGACGTGCAGCGGGCCGGTCGGGTTGGCCGAGACGAACTCGACGCCGGCGCGGCGGCCGCCGCCGGTGTCGTTGCGGCCGTAGTTCGCGCCCTGCGCGAACACCTCGCCGATCTGGCGGCGCCAGGCGGCTTCGTCGACATGGAAGTTGATGAAGCCCGGGCCGGCGATCTCGACCTTGCCGATGTCTGCGTTGGCCGGCAGCGCCTCGACCAGCTTCTGCGCCAGCTCGCGCGGATTGGCGCGCGCCGGCTTGGCCAGCAGCATCGCGGCGTTGGTCGAGAAATCGCCCTGGCCGCGGTTCTTCGGACGTTCGATCACGAAGTCGGGCGTGGACAGGTCGGCCGGCACGGTGCCGGCGGCGCGCAGAGCGTCGATGGCCTGTGCGACCAGAGCGTGGAGGGTGGTTTTCACGGGAGATGCGCTTTCGCGGGGCGTTGCGGAACCGCGCATTTTACTCGCTTCCGCACCGGCTTTGGGGCGGCGAACCGGCGCGATGCGGTGACGAAAGAGTGAACGGCCGCCGCTTGCCGCCGGCGCGGTTAGCGCGTTCCGGCCCGCGCCGCCGCCTTCACACCCAGCCGCGTATCGCCATCGACACCGGCTTGCCGTCGCCGATCACGAAATGATCGATCAAGCGCACGTCGATCAGGGCCAGCGCCTGCTTGAGCCGCTGGGTGACGGCGCGATCGGACGCGCTGGGCTCGGCGTGGCCGCTGGGGTGGTTGTGGCCGACGATCACCGCCGCCGCGTTGTGGTGCATCGCCCGCCGGACCAGCACGCGCGGATGCACCTCGGCGCCGTCGACGGTGCCCTGGAACAGTTCCTCGAAGCCGATCACCGCATGCCGGCTGTTGAGGAACATCGCCGCGAACACCTCGTGCGGACGGCCGCGCAGGCGCTGGGCCAGGTAGCGCCCGGCCGAGGGCGGATCGGTGACCGCGCCGCCGCGCTCCAGGTCGGCCATCTGGCTGCGCGCGGCCAGCTCCAGCGCGGCCTTGAGCGCGCAGGCGCGCGCCGTGCCGATGCCGCGCATGCGCAACAACCGTGCCGGCGGTTGTTCCAGCAAGCTCGCCAGCGGGCCGTGTTCGGCCAGCAGGCGGCGCGCGGTGCCGACCGCGTCGTGCCCGCGCACGCCGGAGCCGAGGATCAGCGCCAGCAGTTCGGCGTCGGATAGGGCGCCGGCGCCGCCGGCGAGGAGTTTTTCGCGCGGCCGCTCCGCGCTGGGCCATTCTTGGATTCGCATGCCCGCAGCTTGCGCGCCGGCGCGCGCCGCGCGTGATCGGGGCGTTGCGGCCCATCGGGTAAGCTATCGGCCCGGGCGGAGGTAGGAAATCGCCGGGCCGCCGCGGCGGCCGGACCGAGCTGCCCCGCATGCATGACGAAGACCCCCAGCGAGCCCCGCCGAACATGGCGCAAGACCCCTCTTTGCCGCTGCACGCCCAACGCATCTTGCTGTGCGTCTGCGGCGGCATCGCCGCTTACAAGGCCGCCGACCTGGTGCGCCGACTGCAGGACGCCGGCGCCCAGGTGCGCGTGGCGATGACCGAAAACGCCACCCGCTTCGTCGGCCCGGCGACCTTCCAGGCGCTGTCCGGCCAGCCGGTGCGGACGTCGCTGTGGGACGAGGCCGCCGAGCTGGCGATGGGCCACATCGAACTGGCGCGCTGGGCGCAGCGGATCCTGATCGCGCCGGCCACCGCCGACATGATCGCCAAGCTCGCCCACGGCTTCGCCGACGACCTCATCAGCACCCTGTGCCTGGCCTCCGAGGCGCCGGTGACGATCGCCCCGGCGATGAACCACCGTATGTGGGGCCATCCGGCGACCCAGGCCAACGTCGCCACCCTGCGCGGCCGGGGCGTGGGCTTCCTCGGCCCCGGCGAGGGCCGCATGGCCGAGCCCGAATCCGGCCCCGGCCGGCTGTTGGAGCCGCACGAGATCGTGGCCGCCCTGGCCCAGGAGCCCCGCGCATGAGCGCCGCCGACCTGTCCGGCCGCCGCATCGTGGTCAGCGCCGGCCCGACCTTCGAAGACATCGACCCGGTCCGCTTCATCGGCAACCGCAGCAGCGGCAAGATGGGCTTCGCCATCGCCGAAGCCGCCGCGCGCCGCGGCGCCCAGGTGGTGCTGGTGGCCGGCCCGGTGTCGCTGCCGACCCCGCCCGGCCTGCAGCAGCGCGTGGATGTGCGCTCGGCCCGGCAGATGCGCGAGGCGGTGATCGCCCAGCTGCCGGCCGACGTCTATATCGGCGCCGCCGCGGTCGCCGACTACGCCCCGGCCGAAGTCGCCCCGGGCAAGATCAAGAAGAAAGACGAGCAACTGACCCTGGCGCTGGTGCGCACGCCCGACATCCTGGCCGAGGTCGCCGTGCACGCACGCCGCCCGACCGTGGTGGTCGGCTTCGCCGCCGAGACCCACGACGTGGAGTTCTACGCGCGCGGCAAGCTCGAGAAGAAGAAGGTCGACATGATCGCGGCCAACCGCGTCGGCGTGTCCGGCAGCGGCTTCGAGAGCGACGACAACGCGCTGACCGTGTACTGGCTCGATGGCGAGCGCGCGCTCGGGCCGGCGCCGAAGACCGCGTTGGCCGACCAATTGCTGGATCTGATCCTGGCGCGCTGGCCGGCCTGAGCCGCGGCGCGCCGTCCCGGCCGGCGGCGCCTGGCGCTGCCGGCCTTTCGTTTTGGAAGAGCGCATGCACCACACCCTGGAACTGAAGATCCTCGACCCGCGTTTCGGCAACGAATGGCCGCTGCCGGCCTACGCCACCCCGGCCAGCGCCGGCCTGGACCTGCGCGCGGCGCTGGAGCAGGAGCTGGTGCTGCAGCCCGGCGACGCCGCGCTGCTGCCCTCGGGCCTGGCGGTGCACGTCGGCGATCCGGCGATGTGCGCGGTGGTGCTGCCGCGCTCCGGCCTGGGCCACAAGCACGGCATCGTGCTCGGCAATGGCACCGGCCTGATCGACGCCGATTACCAGGGCCCGCTGCTGATCAGCGTGTGGAACCGCGGCCGCGAGGCTTATACGATCCAGCCGGGCGACCGGGTCGCGCAGTTGGTGGTGTTGCCGATCGTGCGCGCCAGCCTGCAAGTGGTCGAACAGTTCCAGGCCAGCGAACGCGGCGAGGGCGGCTTCGGCCACACCGGCGTACGCTGAGCGCGGCCGCGCGTCCCCGGGGGAGGGCGCGCTGGCACGTATCGTGCTTGTAGTTTGCGGGGCGCGCAGGTTCGCGGGCGGATGCGGCGGACCGCGATCGCGGTTGCGCCGCGCATCCGGCGCGGCGAGGCGCAGTCGACGGACGCGGCCGGGCGAAGCGGGCAGACTGCGGGGGCCCGCGCCCGGCGCGCGGGACAGAACACTTTGAGGGGATGTTGCCGGTTATGGTCGATGTGAAGCTGGAAAAGCCGCAGATCTCCGCGGCGCAACTCAGGCCCGTGCTGTTGCCGGTCGCGGCGCTGTGCGGCGTGCTGGCGCTGTGGATGGCCTGGGCCGGGGTGCAGCAGCACCTGGACTCCTCGCGCCGCGCCGACCTGATCCAGGTGCGCGATGCGGCGGTGAGCAACGCCCACAACGCGCTCGGCGTCGAGCACAAGCGCCTGCGCGACCGCCTGGCGGCCGCGCCGATGCAGGCCGCGCTGCAGGCCGGCGATTTCAAGGCCGCCAGCGCCGAACTCGGCAAGGACTGGCCCGGCGCCAGCCACGGCGAGGTGCTGCCGGCCGATCTGGCCGCCGAATACGCGGCCCTGCCCAAGAGCGGCTACGGCCGGCTCGGCGCGATGGAAGCGGCGATCGTCGCCGACAAGCCGATGGCGGCGATCGTGCGCGACGGCGGCAAGCCGGTGCTGGCGCTGGCCGCGCCCGCGCGCGCCGGCGAGCAACTGGTCGGCGTGGCCTACGTGCAGCTGCCGCTGCAGCGGGTCAGCCAGGGCGTGGAACAGGCCGACATCGGCGACAGCAGCTATCTGGCGCTGCGCCAGGGCGGCTTCAGCGCGATCGAACGCGGCGACGCCGCGCTCAACAACGGCGCCGAGGCGATGGCCGCGGCGATCCCCGGCAGCGACCTGCGCGTGGCCGCGGCGGTGCCCGACATCGCCGGCGGCCCGCTCGGCATGGGCGCGCTGCCGTGCTTCATCGCCGCGGTGGTGCTGACGCTGCTGGCCTTCGTGCTGGCGCGGCTGCGCCAGCGGCTGGGCCGCAGCAGCGGCCCGGTCGAGGAGGAAGGTCCGGTTCAGACGCTGGCTGAGACCATGAGCGCTCCTATTGCCGATGCGAATGCAATAAACGTGAGCGATAACACCCTTGAAGCCGCGCCGCGGCCGCTGGCCGTGGACAACGGCATCTTCCGCGCCTACGACATCCGCGGCGTGGTCGGCCAGAGCCTGGATCCGGGCATCGCCGAGCTGATCGGCCATGCCATCGGTTCGGTCATGCACGACCAGGGCCTGACCGAAATCGTGGTCGGCCGCGACGGCCGCCTGTCCGGTCCGAGCCTGATGGCCGGCCTGATCGCCGGCCTGCGCAAGGCCGGCCGCAACGTCGTCGACATCGGCCTGGCGCCGACCCCGGTCACCTACTTCGGCGCCTACCACCTGCGCGCCGGTTCCTGCGTGTCGCTGACCGGCAGCCACAACCCGCCGGACTACAACGGCTTCAAGATCGTGGTCGGCGGCGAAACCCTGTCGGGCGACGCCATCACCGATCTCTACCGCCGCATCGTCGGCGGCCGCCTGCACACCGCGGCCGAGCCGGGCACGCTGGCCGAGCGCGACATCTCCGAAGACTACGTCCAGCGCATCGCCTCCGACATCCAGATCGACCGCCCGCTCAAGGTCGTGGTCGACGCCGGCAACGGCGTGGCCGGCGACATCGGCCCGCGCGTGCTGGCCGCGATCGGCGCCGAGGTCACCCCGCTGTACTGCGAGATCGACGGCGAATTCCCCAACCACCACCCGGATCCGAGCGAGCCGCACAACCTGGTCGACCTGATCAAGATGGTGCAGCGCCTGGACGCGGACCTGGGCATCGCCTTCGACGGCGACGGCGACCGCCTCGGCGTGGTCACCCGCGACGGCCAGAACATCTTCCCCGACCGCCTGCTGATGCTGTTCGCCGCCGACGTGCTCGAGCGCAACCCGGGCGCGATGATCATCTACGACGTCAAGTGCACCGGCCGCCTGCCGGGCCACATCCTGCGCCACGGCGGCAGCCCGCTGATGTGGAAGACCGGCCACTCGCTGATCAAGGCCAAGATGCGCGAGACCGACGCCGAGCTGGCCGGCGAGATGAGCGGCCACTTCTTCTTCAAGGAGCGCTGGTACGGCTTCGACGACGGCATCTACTCGGCCGCGCGTCTGCTCGAGATCCTGGCTGCGCAGGCCGACCCGCCGACCCGCACCCTCAACGAGCTGCCCAACGGCGTGGCCACCCCGGAGATCAAGGTCGACGCGCCCGAGGGCGACCCGCACAGCTTCGTCGAGCGCTTCCGCAACGAGGCCTCGTTCGAGGGCGCGCGCCTGTCGACCATCGACGGCCTGCGCGTGGACTTCCCCGACGGCTGGGGCCTGGTGCGCGCGTCCAACACCACGCCGATCCTGGTGATGCGTTTCGACGCCGACACCCAGGCGGCGATGGAGCGCATCCAGGGGCTGTTCCGCGCCCAGTTGCACGCGATCAAGCCGGATCTGGCGCTGCCGTTCTGACCGGCGCGCGCCGGCTGCGGCCGGCGCTGCGTGAGGCGACAACGAAAAACGCCGCGGGCAGCCGCGGCGTTTTTTCGTTTGCGGGCCTCGGCTTCGGCGCCGGTCCCGGCTCTGGCGCCGCGCTCAGCCGCCGGCGGCGTTCTTGGCCTTGAGCGCGTTGTAGCGTTCCAGCGCGGTGGCCAGGTCCTGGTCGGCGAGGCTGCGCTCGAGCACCTGCTGCTTGAGCACGTCCTGCTGGTGCAGCAGTTCGTCGTGCTGGCCGCGGATGTTCTCGGCCAGGCCCGAACCGACCGGCTTGCCGTTGAGCTCGGCCTCGCCGGCCTTGCGCAGCAGGCTCAGCACGGTCTGGCGGCGGCCTTCGATGCCCAGCTGCGAGGCTTTGACCGTCTCGTCCAGCAGCACGATCCGCTCCTGGAAGGATTTGCGCAGGTCTTCCTCGGTGGCGTAGGACTCGGCCATGGCGCGGTCGCGGCGCTTTTGCGCCTCGGCCGCCGTCGCCGCGCTGCGCGCCGCGCGCGCGGCCTGCTCGGCGGCGGCGCGTTCCTCCGCGCTCAGCGCGCGGTCGACCTGGGCGGTGGCTAGGCCGCTCTTGGCGCTGATCTCGGTGCGGGCGCTGTCGACCGCGTGCGCCGGCAGCGCGTCGCCGCAGACCTTGCGGCCGCCTTCGTCCCAGCAATACAGCTTCTTCTTCGACGCGTCCTGGGCGGAGGCGAGCGGCGCGGCCAGCGCCAGCACGACGGCGCCGGCGATCAGGGTGTGGATGGCTTTCATGTCGCGTTCCCGCCTTCGGGGCTGTCTGTCGGCAAGGCGTGACGCAAGAGTCGGGCCACGGCTGAAAAATTACCTGTGACCAAGTTCTCAGTTTTGGCCCGCGCATCCGGCCCGCACCCGGGCCGGAGCGCGTGCGGCTCAGGCCTGGCGGCCGTAAGCGGCGCGGTAGGCCAGCAGGCGCTCGCGCTGGGCCGCGAACTCGGCGCTGGCGCCGGTGAAGGCGAGCAGATCGTCGAGGCCGGCGATCGCCACGACCGGCAGGCCGTGTTCGATTGCGACAGTTTCTGCCGCCGAGCGTCGGGATTGTGCAGGGTCCACGGCTTCCTGCCGGTCCAGGGCGATGACGATGCCGGCGACCGTGCCGCCGGCGTCGGCGATCAGGCCGAGCGCTTCGCGGATCGCGGTGCCGGCGGTGATCACGTCGTCGACGATCAGCACCCGCCGCCCGGCCAGCGGCGCGCCGATCAGCATCCCGCCTTCGCCGTGGCTCTTGGCTTCCTTGCGGTTGAACGCCAGCGGCAGGTCGCGGCCGCGGCGGGCGTATTCGCAGCCCAGCGCGGTGGCCAGCGGGATGCCTTTGTAGGCCGGGCCGAACAGCAGGTCGAAGTCCAGGCCGTGCGACTGCACCGCATCGGCGTAGCACTGCGCCAGCTCGGCCAGCGCCGCGCCGGAATCGAAGCGCCCGGCATTGAAGAAGTACGGACTGACCCGCCCGGACTTGAGGGTGAATTCGCCGAAGCGCAGGGCGTCGGCCTTGAGGGCCAGTTGCAGGAAGCGGGTGCGGTGGTCGGTCATGGCGCGGTCGCAGTGGGGGAAGGGGAGGGCGCGGCGGCCAGGCGGTACAGCATCAGGTGCTGCGGCCCGGCCGAGCCGCCGTGGTACAGCTCGCCGGTGTCGTAGAAGCCGGCCTTGAGGTAGGCGGCGATGGCCGCCTGGTTGCGCAGGTTGACCGTCAGCGCCAGCAGGCGCCGCTGCGGGTGGCGCCGGCGCAGGTCCTCGATGCAGGCGCGCATGGCCGCGGTGCCGTAGCCGCGGCCCTGTTCGCGCCGGTCGATCGCATAGGCGCGCAGGCCCACGCTGGGCTCGCCCAGGGCGCGGCCGGCGATGGCCTCGACGCTGAAATCCAGGCGGTAGAAACCGACCACGCGCTCGCCGGCCAGCACCGCCATGGCTTCGCTGTTGGGGTCCAGGCGGGTCTGTTCCAGGTTGTAGGCGGTGTCGCCGACGAACTGCAGTTGTTCGGGCGCGACCTGCAGCGCGCGCACGGCCGGGGCCAGCATCGGCGAGACCACGCCGACGCGCACGTCCGGCGGCGCGGGCCGTTCGCCTGCGGCGGCGATATCGGGATCCAGGGTCATGCGCGGCATGATACCCGCGCCCGGCCGGTTGCTATGATCGTGCGCACTTCCTGCCCCGGAACGCGCATGCGCATCATCAGTTTCAACGCCAACGGCCTGCGTTCGGCCACGACCAAAGGCTTCTTCGACTGGTTCAAGACCCAGAACGCCGACGTGCTGTGCGTACAGGAGACCAAGGCCCAGGAGCACCAGCTCAGCGGCCCGGAATTCCTGCCCGACGGTTACCGCGCGTTCTTCCGCGACGCGATCACCAAGAAGGGCTACAGCGGCGTGGCGATCTACGCCAAGCGCGAGCCCGACGAAGTGCGCACCGCGCTGGGCTGGGCCCCGTTCGACGACGAGGGCCGCTACATCGAGGCGCGCTTCGGCAACCTCAGCGTGGTCTCGTTCTACATCCCCTCCGGCTCCTCCGGCGACCTGCGCCAGGGCTTCAAGTTCGAAGTCATGCAGTGGCTGAAACCCATTCTCGACCAGTGGTTGGCCAGCGGCCGCGACTACGTCCTGTGCGGCGACTGGAACATCGTGCGCAGCCGCCTGGACATCAAGAACTGGACCAGCAACCAGAAGAACTCCGGCTGCCTGCCGCCCGAGCGCGACTGGCTCAACGGCATGTGCGCCGACGACAGCGGCTGGGTCGACGCTTACCGCGCGCTCAACGCCGAAGGCCAGGACTACACCTGGTGGAGCAACCGCGGCGCCGCGCGCGCCAACGACGTGGGCTGGCGCATCGACTACCAGTTCGCCACCCCGAGCCTGCGCGCCAAGCTGCGCGGCTGCTCGATCCTGAAAGACCCGCGCTTCTCCGACCACGCGCCGTTCACGGTCGACTATGACGTCTGAGGCCGGCGCCTCCAACGAGCCGGCCGCCGCGCCGGCTCGTCCGGTCAAGAAGGGCTGGCGGCTGGTGTTGAGCAACCTGGGCCAGCCCAAGGTGCTGACCATGCTGCTGCTCGGCTTCAGCTCGGGCATCCCGATCTATCTGGTCGGCAACACGCTCGGCTACTGGATGCGCGAGAACGGCATCGAGCTGAGCATGATCGGCTTCCTGTCCTGGGTCGGTCTGGCGTATTCGCTGAAATTCGTCTGGGCGCCGCTGGTCGACAAGATCGACGCGCCGGTGCTGGGCCGCTGGCTCGGCCGCCGCCGCGGCTGGATGCTGCTGTCGCAGTTCGTCGCCGCCGCGGCGCTGGTCGGCATGGCGCTGGTCGAGCCGCGCCAGGGCCAGTTGCTGCTCGGCGGCGTCGCGCTCGATCAATTGACCGTGTTCGGCGCGCTGGCGCTGGTGGTGGCGTTCGCCTCGGCGACCCAGGACATCGTCATCGACGCCTGGCGCATCGAAAGCGCCGACAACGGCGAGCAGCAGGGGCTGCTGACCTCGACCTCCACCTTGGGCTATCGCGGCGCGCTGCTCGTCACCGACTCGCTGATCCTGATCCTGGCCGCGCACGCCGGCTGGCGGTTGTCCTACGAACTCATGGCGCTGCTGCTCGGCGTCGGCGTGATCGCCACGCTGCGGGCGCGCGAGCCGCGCGCCAGCGAGATCGCTCAGGCCGCGCCGCACCCGGCGCTGTTCACCGCGCGCGGCCTGTTCGACGCGGTGATCGGCCCGTTCGTCGCGTTCTTCCGCCAGCACGGGCGCATGGCCCTGCTGATCCTGCTGGCGATCAGCCTGTACCGGCTGCCGGATTTCCTGCTCGGGCCGATGGCCAACCCGTTCTACGCCGACCTGAAGATGGACAAGGAAACCGTCGGCGCGGTGCGCGGCTCGTTCGGCCTGGTCGCGACCATCGCCGGCGTCGCCGCGGCCGGCCTGACCGCGGTGCGCTTCGGCTTCATCCCGACCCTGATCGCCGGCGCCGTGCTCGGCCCGGCCTCCAACCTGGCCTTCGCCTACCTGGCCCTGCACGGCAGCGATTCGACCGTGTTCACCGCGGCGATGGTCATCGACAACTTCTGCAACGGCTACGCCGGCGTGGCCCTGGTCGGCTACATGTCGAGCCTGACCAACATCGGCTACACCGCCACCCAGTACGCCCTGCTGAGCTCGTTCTATGCCTTGCTCGGCAAGCTGCTCAAGGGCCTGTCCGGGGTCGCGGTGACCGAGCTGGCGGCCGGCCGCACCCTGCTGGAAGGCTATGCGCTGTTCTTCGTCGGCACCGCCTTGGTCGGCCTGCCGGCGGTGGTGTTGTGCATCGCCTTGGCGCTGCGCCGGCCGGCACCTGCGGACCTGTCGCGAACCTGACTTCGTTACTGAACGAGCGCGCTGAAAACGTGCCCGTCAAGCCGTGTTCCTGAACGCGGTTTCGCCAATTTTGTGTTGCGCTGCGCAGGCTTGGGTGGCAACGTCGCACGCAGTGACCGACATCATCCTGCACAACCTGGACCCCGTACTCTCCGACCGGCTGCGCCGGGTGGCGGAGTTGCGCGGCTGGAGCCTGCAGCGCACCGCCTTGCACCTGATCGAGACCGGCCTGTTCTCGGTCGAGGCCGAAATGGCCGGCCGGTTCGAAGCCCAGGACAGCCGCGCCCTGCAGGAGGCGATCGCGGCGCTGGAAGGCATTCCCAGCGACCCCGGCTTCGCCATGATCGGCCGCGCCGACCCCAAGGACGCCCCGGCCCCGCGCCCGGCCGGCCCCGACCTCAGCGGCCTGGAACTGCTGGAAGAATTCCGCCCGAACCGCGAAGGCTGAGCTTCTGGTCGCCCCGCCGGCTCCCTGTAGGAGCGGCGCAAGCCGCGACCGCGCCAACCCGAACCACGGCGCCACCTCCCAAAGCCCAACCCGCCAGATCTCCGGCTGCCCCGATAACTCCCTGTAGGAGCGGCGCAAGCCGCGACCGCGCCAACCCGAGCCACGGCGCCACTCACTGGGGCCGGAGTCGTCCCGCAGCCCCATCGCGCCTCCGCACTCCTCGGCCGCCCACTGCCCGCGTCGCGGCTCGCGCCGCTCCTACAGGGGCTTTCGGCCGGTTCGGTCAGGCGGCCGGATGCACCGTCCCCAACACCCGCAACCCGCGCGCGCCGGTCACGCTGGGCAGATTGCCCGGCAACCCCGCCAGGGTCTGCCGCGCCAGCCAGGCGAAGCCCATCGCCTCGACGAAATCCGGGTCCAGGCCGTAGGCCGCGGTCGTCTCCACCGTCGCCTGCGGCAGCAGCGCCGCCAGCCGCGCCAGCAGCGCGCCGTTGCGCACCCCGCCGCCGCAGGCCAGCACCCGCCGGGTCGCCGGCTGCTGCGCGCGCAGCGCCTGGGCGATGGTCACCGCGCTGAGTTCCAGCAAGGTCGCCTGCACGTCCTGCGGCCGCTCGCCGCCGCCCAGGCGCGCGTCGACCCAATCCAGATGGAACTGCTCGCGCCCGGTGCTCTTGGGCGGCGCCAGCGCGAACCAAGGCTCGTCCAGCAGGCGCGCCAGCAGCGCCGCATCGACCTGGCCTTGCGCGGCGAACGCGCCGTCGGCGTCGAAGGCCTGGCCCAGGTGGCGCAGCGCCCAGGCGTCCATCAGGCAGTTGGCCGGGCCGGTGTCGAAACCGCGCACCTCGCCGCGCGCCGGCAGCAGGGTGAAATTGGCGATCCCGCCGAGGTTGAGCGCGGCGCGGTCCTCGTCGGCCGAGCCCAGCAGCGCGGCGTGGAAGGCCGGCATCAGCGGCGCGCCGTGGCCGCCGGCGGCGACATCGCGACGGCGGAAATCGGCGACCGTGGCGATGCGGCTGCGCTCGGCAATCACCGCGCCGTCGCCGATCTGCCAGGTGAAAGGATGTCGGCCGTCGAACCCGGCGCCGGCCGGGCGATGGCGCACGGTCTGGCCGTGCGAGCCGATCGCCGCGACCTCGGCGGCGGCCACGCCGGCCTCCTCGAGCAGGGCGCGCGCGGCCTCGGCGAACGCCTCGGCGGTCTGGATATCGAGCGTGCCCAGTTCCTCCAGCGAGCGCGCATCGCCGCCCTGGCCGAGCGCGACCAGCCGCTCGCGCAGCGTCGCGTCCCAGGCATAAGTGCGGCCGAGCACCAGCTCGCAGCGGGTCGGCGCGGCGCCGGCGTGGAAGCGCACCAGCGCGGCGTCGATGCCGTCGGCGCTGGTGCCTGAGATAAGTCCAAGATAAAGGCCTGCGCCGGGCGTAGCGACGCGGCTGTCAGCCGGGATCGAAGAGTTCTCAACCATGACGAAAGCCTCGCAGGCCTGCGGTGGGCGCAGCGACGCGGCTGTCGGCCGGGATCGAAGAGCTATCAACCATGACGAAAGCCTCGCAGGCCTGCGGTGGGCGTAGCGACGTGGCTGTCTGCCGGGATCGAAGAGTTTTCAGCCATGACGAAAGCCTTTGAGCGGCGCTCAACGGCGCCCGATAGGTGGTGGTCGTAAACCGCGCCCCGCGATCTGCTGCGAATCGTGCATCCGCGATACCGACTCAGCGTCGCAGCATCCCGACATTCGCACAAAAAACAAAGGGCCCCGCAGGGCCCCTGTTGTCGCGACCAGGTCGCCGGGACGATCGCGCCGCTCAGCCGCGCGAGGTCTTCTTCTTCTTGGTCTTCGCCACCGCGACCGTCTTGGCAGTGGCCGCCGCCGCGACCGCCGGGGCCGCGCCCGGCGCCGGGCCGGCATCGGCGTAGATGATGTTCTCGACCTGGCGGATCCGTCCCAGCGCGACCGCGGTCTGCTGGCGGAACTGCGCCAGCGCCATGCCGCTGAGCGGCTCCGGCGGCGGCATGGTGATCGACAGCGGGTTGCGGTGCACGCCGTTGACCCGGAATTCGTAATGCAGGTGCGGACCGGTCGCCAGGCCCGACGCGCCGACGTAGCCGATCACCGTGCCCTGCGGAATGCGCTGGCCCGGCTTGATCTTGCTGAAGTTCGACATGTGCCCGTACAGCGTGGTGTAGCCGCGGCCGTGATCGAGGATCACCGCGCGGCCGTAGCCGCCCTTCCAGCCGATGAACTGCACGCGCGCATCGCCGGCGGCCATGATCGGGGTGCCGGTGCCGGCCGCGTAATCGACGCCGGCGTGCATGCGGATGCTGCCCAGCACCGGATGGCGGCGGCTGCCGAAACCGGAGGTCAGGCGCGCATACGGAATCGGCATGCGGATGAAGCTCTTCTTCAGCGGACGGCCGTCGCCGGTGAAGTACTCGGGCTTGCCGCCGCGGTCGAAGCGGAAGCCGGTGTGCAGCTTGCCGTCGCTGGTGAAGGTCGCCGCCAGGATCGGGCCGGTGCTGATCAGCTCGCCCTCGCGCCAGGTCTGCTCGACCACCACGCTGAAGCGGTCGTCGCCGCCGACGTCCTCGTTGAAGTCGATGTCGTACTTGAAGATGTCGTCGGTCAGCGTATTGATGTTGGCCGGCGTCAGCCCGACCTTGCGCGCCGAACGGAACAGCGACTTGCCGACCTTGCCGCTGAGCACCACGGTGCGGACCTGGCTCGGGCGGGCGATGACTTTCTTGTCGGTGACCTTGTCGCCGGCGATGCTCAGCTCGACCCGGTGGCCCTCGTCCTGGTCGTAGCGGAAGGTGCGCAGCGAGCCGTTGACCGGAATGTCGAAGCCCAACTCGGCGCCCGGCTTCATCCGCATCAGCGCTTCGCGCGCGCCGGGCTGCTCGAGGATCTGGCTCATGGTGGACTTCGGAATGTCCATGTCCTTGAACACCGAACCCAAGGTCTGGCCGCGGTTGACCCGCACCAGTTGCCAGCTGTCGCCGGTCTCGCCCTTGAGCCGGGCCAGGGTCAGCGGCGGCAGCGCCAGGGCCAGCGACTGGCGCGGCTCGTGTGCGCGCACCGAGGCGGTGGACTGACTGAAACCGGGAATGACCGCGGCGACCATCATGCCCAAGGTCGCGAACAGGCCGACCTGGACCCACTGGCGGCCGCTCCAGCGACCATTGAAGCCATCGGACAGATGGCGCGCCAGCACCTTCCGTTTCAGTGCCTTTTCCCGCAGGGCTTTCAGGCGTTCGCGTCGTTCGGCGCCCACACTGGAAGCCTGCTCGGGTACTGTCATGGAAGGAGTCCTCGGACGAGGTGTGAAGGCCACGTAGCGGCGTTACCATAGACACGCGAGCAGTACGCGTCAAACCCTTGTCCTGAATAGGGTTTTTCGCCATCAACTGGTACAGTTTCGTTTAACCCCCAATTAACCTGAATTCGTGACGCGGTTAACAAAATCGCTCGCGACCGTCCTGCGAGTCCGCCTGTGTCCACCTCCGTACAAGAAGCCCTGGATCTGATCGCCCGCGGCGCCGACGAAATCATCAAGCTCGAAGAGCTCGAAGCGCGGCTCAAGCTCGGCCGCCCGCTGCGGATCAAGGCCGGCTTCGACCCGACCGCGCCCGACCTGCACCTGGGCCACACCGTGCTGCTCAACAAGATGCGGCAGTTCCAGGACCTGGGGCACCAGGTGATCTTCCTGATCGGCGACTTCACCGGGATGATCGGCGACCCCAGCGGCAAGAACGCCACCCGCAAGGCGCTGACCCGCGAAGACGTGCTGGCCAACGCCGAGACCTACGCCGAGCAGGTGTTCAAGGTGCTCGACAAGTCGCGCACCGAGGTCCGCTTCAATTCCGAATGGTTCGGCCAGATGGGCGCGGCGGACATGATCCGCCTGGCGGCCCAGCACACGGTCGCGCGCATGCTCGAGCGCGACGACTTCGCCAAGCGCTACGCCGGCCAGCAGCCGATCGCGATCCACGAATTTCTGTATCCGCTGGTGCAGGGCTACGACTCGGTCGCGCTCAAGTGCGACGTCGAACTCGGCGGCACCGACCAGAAGTTCAACCTGCTGATGGGCCGCGGCCTGCAGGAGCACCACGGCCAGCCGCCGCAGATCGTGCTGACCATGCCGCTGCTGGAGGGCCTGGACGGCGTGGCCAAGATGTCCAAGTCGCTGGGCAACTACATCGGCATCAACGAGCCGGCGATCGACATCGTCACCAAGGCGATGAAGATCGACGACACGCTGATGTGGCGGTGGATCGATCTGCTCAGCTTCGAGATCTCGATCGCCGAGGCCGCGCGCCTGAAACAGGAGATCGACGCCGGCCAGCTCAACCCGCGCGACCTCAAGCTGCGCCTGGCGCGCGAGCTGGCGGCGCGGTTCCACGGCGCGGCAGCGGCGGAAACCGCGGTGGAGGGCTGGAATGCGGCCGTACGCGGCGAGGGCGACCTGTCCTCGTTGCCGCTGACCGACGTAACGGTGCCGGCCGAGGGCCTGCGCATCGCCGCCCTGCTGACGGCGGCCGGGCTGACGCCGAGCAACTCGGAGGCCAACCGCAAGCTCAAGGAGCGCGCGGTAAAGGTCGATGGGCAAGTGGTGGAAGACGCCCAACTGACCTTCGCCCCCGGTTTCGAAGGCGTGCTGACCGTGGGCAAGCGCACCTTCGCCCGCGTCCGCCTGATTTCCTGATCCCGCTTTAAGCCCCTCTCCCGTCTGCGGGAGAGGGGTTGGGGTGAGGGCCGCAAGCGCCCAAGCCCCCGCAAGACTTTGCCGTTTCAGCCCCTTGAGCGGCGTCTCGAAAAAATCCGCCCCAAACCCCGCAGACCCCCTTCCCAAGCCCCATTCATCTGCGCATAATGTGCGGCTCCCAACGACGCTTTGTTCGGTCGGCGGGACGCGCGGAAGGCGGCGGTTTCGAAACGTGTTGACGGATCGAAAACATGCTGTACGATGCGCGGCCCGCAAGCAGATCAGCGCATGCGGGAACGCGCAAAAACAGCGGTTTTCGACGAGTGTTGACGAATCGAAAGCAGGCTGTAAGATGCGCGGCCCGGCAAGCGGAACAGCGCTTGTAGGGAGCGCGGAAAACGGCGGTTTCGGTGAGTGTTGACGAACTGAAACGAAGCTGTAAGATGCGCGGCCCGGACGACGGATGGTGAGGTCGGACGGAGCGCGGTACGGCAGGCGGTTTCGACGGGTGGTTGACGAAACGAAA
>NZ_FNOG01000010.1:148132-231163 GCF_900106525.1 Lysobacter enzymogenes | reverse complement strand
CAACCCAGCGCGTCGCCCTGGAGGCCAAACATCCGCACGGCGTGCATGAGGCCGTCGAACAGACCATCGCCGCTCTGGAGGTCGGCCGACGCGCACACGAGGCCGCTGCGGGCGGTCAATCCTGCGACCTGTGGTCGGCGCGGTCGGCGGCGGAGTCGGCGGCGCGGTCGGCGGCGTGGTCGGCGGAGTCGGCGGCGTGGTCGGCGGAGTCGGCGGAGTCGGCGGAGTCGGCGGCGTCGGCGGCGTGGTCGGCGGCGCGGTCGGCGGCGCGGTCGGCGGCGTGGTCGGCGGAGTCGGCGGCGTGGTCGGCGGAGTCGGCGGCGTGGTCGGCGGCGTCGGCGGCGTGGTCGGCGGCGCGGTCGGCGGCGCGGTCGGCGGCGTGGATCGCCGAGCGCGATGCTCTGTTCGCCGCGCTGGATCAGGTCGGGGTCTGACGGCCATGACCGCCCAAATCGAACCGAACCCGCGCGCGGGCCGCGAGTTGTCGATGCCGATGACGTGGCGCGACTACGTCGCTTACGCCTGTTCCTGGCTGCTGATGGCGGGCTGCGCGCTGGCGCTGTTCTTGCCGCATCCGTACGTGGTCTTCGGCCTGGTCCTGTTCGGATCGCTGGTGCTGCTCGTCGCGTTCGTCCTGAGCAAGATTCGCGGGCCGGGAGCGCACCTGTGACCGAGCGCGGCCAGATCCTGCTGGATTTGCCGGCAGATGAGTACCACCAGCGAGAACTCGGCGTCGCCTCGTCGACGGTGCTCAAGCTGCTGCACGAGAAGACGCCCGCGCACTATCGCCTGTGGGTCGATTCGGCGCACGACAACGAAACGCCCGCGCTGCTGTTCGGCAGGGCCTACCACTGCCGCGTGTTCGAGCCGGAGCGCTACGCGTTGGAGTTCGCCGTGGAGCCGGAGGGAGCGCCAGCGCGGCCGACCGACGCGATGCGCAACGCGCAGAATCCCAGCGAATCCAGCGTCGCGCGCGTGGCGTTCTGGGACCGCTGGGACGCCGAGAACGCCGGCAAGACGGTGCTTTCGCGATTCGACGCGGACCGCATCGAGGCGATGCATGCGGCCCTGATGGCGAACCCCGTCGTACGGGAGCTGCTGTTCGATGAGGACGGCGCGAACGAGGTCTCGCTGCGCTGGATCGACCCGGACACCGGCGTCGCCTGCAAGGCGCGGGTCGATCGCTGGAAGCGCACGGCCCGCATCGGCATCGACCTGAAGTCCACCGACGACGCGAGCCCCTTGGGGTTCGCGAAGGCCGTGGCCAAGTACGGCTACCACATCCAGCAGGCGCACTACTGCGCTGGCGCTGCCGCGATCGACGAGGCGTTCCGCCGTTACCTGATCGTCGCGCAGGAGAAAGCCGCGCCGTACTTGGCCGCGGTGTACGCGCTCGACGCGGCCAGCGAATCGCGCGGCTTTGAGCTGCGGCAGGAAGCGATGCAGACGATGGCCGCGTGCCTGTCCGCAGACGAATGGCCCGGTTACGGGCCGGAAACTCAGGAACTGACGCTGCCGGCATGGGCGTACGGCGACGCAATGGAGATCAGCTATGTCGAGTAACGTTTCCGACCTGCGGGACACCATCGTCCCGAAGTCCGATCAGCTGAATTCCGAGCAGCTGCTCGGCGGGCCGATCACGATCACCGTGACCGACGTGCGGCGCGGTGGCGGCGAAGATCAGCCGCTCGTCATCCACTACGAAGGCGAAGGCGGCCGGCCGTTCAAGCCGTGCAAGTCGATGCGCAAGGTGCTCGTCTTCGCGTGGGGACCCGATGGCCGGGAATGGACCGGCCGCAGCATGACGATTTTCAATCGTCCGGACGTCAAGTTCGGCGGCGAGGAAGTGGGCGGGATCCGCATCAGCCATCTGTCGCACATCAAGTCCGACATCGTGATCTCGCTGACGTCGACGCGCGGACGCAAGGAGCAGACGCGCATCAGGAAGCTGGACGAGGCCGACACGATCAGCGGTTCCCGGGCGCGACTCGAAGCGGCGGCGCGCGGCGGCATGAGCAATCTTCGCGCCGCCTGGTCGGCGATCCCGAAGGATCACCAGCGGTCTATTGGCGGTTCGAAGGGCTGCCCCGACGAACTGAAGAAGATCGCCACCGACGCCGACGCCAAGACCGCGACCAACGGCGAGCGCGCAGGCGACGAAGGCGACGCGCTCGCCAACGATCCGCCTATCACCGCCACGTCGGTGCGCAATCAGATCGCGGCGGCCGAAACCCTGGATGCGCTGGACGACGCCTTCGACCTCGTCCGCGAGCTGCCGGACCACGAGCACCCGGCGCTCGTCCAGGCCTACGAAGACCGGCGCGCTGAGTTGTCGTCATGAGAGCAAAAACGGACATCAGTCATGCGCGTGTCGGCCGCAATGGCGTACAGACGAACCTGCGTCTTCCGGAGGAGGTTCGCAATCGATTGATGATCGAAGCCGAGAAGAACCGCCGATCATTCAGCGCTGAGGTAATTCAGCGACTCATCGAATCTCTCGGGATGGAGCAATCGAGTATGGCGGAAGCGGACGACCTAGTGCATTTCAAACTGCGACTCTCAAAAGAGTTGCACGCCGTGATTGCGGAGATGGCCGCTCGCGACAACCGATCAATGAGCGCTCAGATAGTTCACATAGTCGAACTGTTCGTCAGAACAGAGTCGGCCGAATCGCAACTACGTGGAGGTGAATTGTGAGCCCGAAAGATGATGGACAAAGGAGGGGTACTGGACGACCCAAGAAAACAGAAGCTGAGCGAGGCGTAAATCTCACCACTCGCGTGCCGTCGAATCTGCATGACCGCCTCCGATTGGCCGCAACTGCTAGTGGCAGATCCATGAATGCAGAACTCATCTGGCGACTGCAGGCTAGTTTCAAAACGACAGCCGTGATCGCGCCGGATCGAGCATCAGCCGATACGAAAACTACTTTCATAGCGGATCGAATGAAGGTACACGCCGCGTCGGCTTACATCGGCCTGTCTGTCTCGTCCCTCAACAAAATGCGACATGAGGGACGCGGCCCACGCTATCTCAAGATCGGCGGCCGAATCTTCTATCGACGGAGTGACCTCGATCTGTACCTCGCGCACGGAGTCGTGGAAACCACGGACACGCGCGACTAGCCACAAATCTGCCTGCATCCGACAACAGGTGCCGAACCTTCCGCAGTACCCACCGAGGATCCGTCCCCATGTTCCAGACCGACAAGCAACCCGCTACCTGCGCGCACTACAACGCCACCGCCGAGAAACGCGGCAAGGACGATTTCGTTCCGGCCGGCGACGTCAAGCTGAAGATGGTGGTTTCGAATACCGTGCTCGACGAGTTCGGCCCCGACTACCGCGCGTTCCTCTACAGCAAGGCGAACGCGAAGCCCGTGAAGCGCGATCGCGACGAACCGGAGCAAACCGAGCTCATGCCGGCCGCGCCGGAAGACGGCCTGACCGCGCTCGCGCATCCGCTGCTCGAACCGCTGAAGCTGCGCGAGAAGTACACCGGCTACCGCCTCGGCATGGCCGCGGAGTTGGAGCTGTGCGACCCGCTGGAGTTCAGCGACGTCACGTTGTCGGGCTTCGTGTTCAAACCGCTGGACGGTGGATCCGTCGAGCTGACGTTCCACGCGCGCATCGTCGACCTGTCGCCCGAGGACTCCGGTGCGCTGCACTTCTTCAGCCGGCAGAACGTGCTACTGACGCTCGTCCCGCCCGCAGCAGCGCCGCACCAGGCCCACATCGAGGACGGCGCCGCGCAAGCGGCGTAACCACAGGCACGGCGGCGGCGCCGAGGAACCCCCTCCCCCGCCTTGGCGCCGGCCGCCACCCTATCGAGAAACGAAGCATGTCGCCGACTGAAGCAGTCAAGCAGATGTTCGACCGTCTGGAGTCCTACCTGATGGCTGCGGCAGTGCGTGGCGACGAAGACGAGAAGAACCGAATGGCGCTGCTGGTGATCGACTTGGCGGACATCGTCAAGGCCATCGACCCAGCGAGGCCGCCCGAGACCGAGGAGAACGAGCGTGTTTGTCACTGAAGAGATGGTTCAGAAGGCGCTGCATGCATTCACCACGTTTCAGCCAGTCTACTCGGACGATGCTGAGGCAATGATGCGCGCAGCCCTCACCGCAGCCCTGGGCCGGGAGGGCGGCGGGAATGGCTGACCTCTACGACAACGATCACCCGCTGGACGCGATGCAGCGAGCCATCTCGATGCTGCTGTGCCTCGGCCATCGCAACCTCGCAGATCGCCTGCACGTCGCACGGCTGCGGGTCGAGAAGCTGGCCGATGCGGCAGCCGCCGGCGCGGAAGCGACCGGCGACTACGCCGTGACGCCTGGGCTTTCGTTCGGCCCACAGCGCGCAGCGGTGCTGCGCGACGCGCTCAAGCCGTTTCAAGACGAAGGAGTCGTTCCCAAGCCCTATGTACTCGGAAAGGATATCTAGCCATGACTGAGCGCCCCTCGGATCGCGCAACTGTGCAGGAAGGCACGCCCGAATTTCTCGACCGGATCGCTGCTGAGCTGGTGCAGCGAGATCCTGGCCTGCACTCAAACCAAATCGCTGCATCGCTCCGCGGCAGGGCAATCATCTTGCGCCACGTGGAGAAGGAGAACCGTCATGAACGACCGCTCTAAGTTGCATCACTTCTGGTGGCGCGCCCGACTGGTCCGCTACCTCATCCGCTACAACTACTACGGCCGATTGGACCTGCGCAAAGCTTGGGTAGCCAGCGGCGGCGAGGCTTGGACCGACTACTACGACTCGGAAACGCATCCGCACGACGCGGTGATCGAGGACCTGAGCTATGCGTGACCTGAGGGCACTTGTCGCGAACGACTCTCATGCTGCGACGTTCCAGTCGCTCGGCCAGTACCGAACCGCGTTGCTGCGCGAGATCGACGCCTCAGCGCCGGCGGGCGCGCAGCCGATGGCGTCGGTGTGTCTCGTCACTAACCGGAACCTGCCGCACTTCGCTGCAGCCGAAATCCAGTTGTACGGCGGTTACGAGCCGAAAGTCGGAGACCGTCTCCATCTTGCGCCCCAGGACACGGCGCGGGACCGCGAGGATGCGGAGAGGTATCGGTGGCTGCGGGACGAGTTCGACCCGTCAGTAGACGACGAAATTCTGTGGCTCAGCGGCGATAGCTTCGACGCCGCAATCGACGCTGCTCGGGGCGCGGGTGGGGGTGGGTGATGGGATACATCAACCCCCTGCTGTCCCTACCAGCAGCGCAAGCGCTTCTGTCGCTGCCTGCAGAAGATCGCGCGCGGATCGAGGCGGTTATGCGCGAGCTTCGCGACCAGGCGAATCAAGAGGCCGAAAAGGCATGGAAAAAGCGCAAAGGCCCGATGGCGGCCTACTGGCGCGCCGTGGCCACCTATGCGCGCCACGTCGCGCACGCTCTATCCGTCAAGGCAAGCCCATGAGCGCCCGCCACCTGACCGAGCGCCGCGAGCCGGCAAAGGGCAGGCGGTTCGCTTGGGGCCGCATCCCCGCCGCCGGCGACGGCGAGTTCGAGCGCTTCACGACCTGGCACCTGTTCCGCCGCAGCGAGACCCGGCGCCTGCACGGAACCCAGGTCAGTGCCGGCCACCATCTGACCCGGGCGCAGATTGCGGTGCTGCTGCGCGAAGCCCGCAACGGCCTGCGCGACTACGTGGACGACCTGGACCTGCGGCACCTCGGGGTGCTGCCGGCGCTCGGTCCCGTCCAGGAGGCAGAGACATGCAGCTCATGACGCCCGCGGCGTGGGCGGAGAAGTATTTCGCGGAGGGCAGTCGTCCGTCCGAGGCGACGGTGCGGCGCTGGCTGAGCAGCGGGCAGGTCGTCGGCCGCAAGGTCGGCGGCTCCTGGTACGTGGATGAACACGCATGGCAGGCCGGCGGCGACCCGCTGGTCGAGCATGCGCTGCTGTCGATGGGGGTAGGCTGACATGATGAGCCGCAAGCGATCCAAGGCCCGGGCCGGCTGGCCGGACAACCTCTACCCGAACCGGGACGGGTTCAAGTACCGACACCCGGTGAGCGGCAAAGAGGCGTGGATGGGCAAGGACAAGGCGAAGGCCTTCGCGGCCGCGCGCAAGCTCAACGCCCTGCTGACGCCGTCGAACGACCTCGTCGCGCGCGTGCTCGACCCCGGCAAGACGGTGGCCGACGCGATCGACGTGTTCAAGAAAGACGACATGCCGGGCCGGAACTGGGCGCCCAAGACGGCCGAGAACTACGGCAGCGTGCTGAACCGCATCGCGAAGGGCTTCGGCGATCGCGACCTCGCGACCCTGTCGGTCCAGGACTGCGCCAGCTTCATCCGCGACGTGACCGAGTCGCCGCGCTCGCGCCAGCAGTTCCGCCTGGTGCTCGGCTGGGTGCTGACCTGCGGAGTCGAGGAGGGGTGGCTCGAAAACAACCCGGCGCTGGTCACCCGCCGGCATGACCACCGGCGCAAGCGCGAGCGCCTGACCATCGACGACTACAACCGGATATGGGCGAAGGCGCCGCATTGGCTTCGCGTCGCGATGGACTTGTCGCTGCTCACGCTGCTGCGGCGCGAGGACGTGGTCACCGCCAAGTTCGCCGACTGGCGCGAGGGCTATCTCTGGGTCGTGCCGGGCAAGACCGAGGGCACCACGGGGGTGCGGCTCAAAATTCGCATGGGCGAGTCCGGCGACGCGCTGATCGCGCGGGCGCGCGACGACGTGCTGTCGCCCTTCATCGTCCACATGCTGCCGGAGCGGGTGAAGCCGCAGCACCAGCGCGCGAAGGATCGCGAACACCACACCCAGGTGATGGCCGACTACCTGACGCGCGCCTTTGCTGAGTACCGCGACCTGGCCGAAGTCGGCGGCGACAACCCGCCGAGCTTCCACGAGATCCGCAGCCTCGGCGCCGCGCTGTTGCGCGTGCAACGCGGATGGACCGAGGAGCAGGTGCAGGCGCTGCTTGCCCACTCGGATGTGGACATGACGCGGGTCTATCTGGAAGACCACGAGCAGCCGTGGACCGAGGTCGATGTCGGCCTCGTGCTGTCGCGATAGGGTGGTGGTTGGGTGTACATAGGGTGGTGAGATTTTCCTCACCACCTAACCCGCTGAATCGCAATCAGAATTGGTCGGGACGGCCGGATTTGAACCGACGACCCTCTGCCCCCCAGGCAGATGCGCTACCAGGCTGCGCTACGCCCCGACGTGTATTGCGATGTCCGCTCGCAAGGAGCGGGCGGCAAGTATAGCCGCTAGAAGCAGGGAATGGGGAATAGGGATCGGGGAACTGCGCACCGCCGCGATCGCGAACGAGCGCGGATCGGCCGCCGCCGGGTTCAGCGCCGCAACAACTGCAGCACTTCCTCCAACTCCATCCGCACCTGCTTGACGATCTGCGAGGACAGCGCCGATTCGTCCTTGGCCGCCTCGCCCTCCAACCGCAGGCGCGCGCCGCCGATGGTGTAGCCCTGTTCGTACAGCAGGCCGCGGATCTGCCGCACCATCAGCACTTCGTGGCGCTGGTAGTAGCGGCGGTTGCCGCGGCGCTTGACCGGGTTGAGGGTGGGAAACTCGGTCTCCCAATACCGCAGCACGTGCGGCTTGACCTCGCACAGCTCGCTGACCTCACCGATGGTGAAGTAGCGCTTGGCCGGAATCGGCGGAAGTTCGCGGTTACTGCCCGGATCCAGCATGTTCGCCTCCGCTGTACGCCTCGACCCGCTCCTTGAGCTTCTGGCCCGGGCGGAAGGTCACCACCGTGCGCGCGGAAATCGGAATCTCCTCGCCGGTCTTCGGGTTGCGGCCGGGGCGCTGGTTCTTGCGACGCAGATCGAAGTTGCCGAAACCCGACAGCTTGACCTGGCGCCCCTGCTCCAACGCTTCGCGCAACGCATCGAAGAACGCGTCGACGAATTCCTTGGCCTCGCGCTTGTTCAACCCGACTTCGTCGAACAGCCGCTCCGCCATTTCCGCTTTGGTAAGTGCCATGGTGACCTCTGAATAACGTCCGGACCGTGACGGCGGCGCGAGGCGTCAGCTACGCAGCCTGGCGCCGTGTTCGCGTTCCACCGCGGCGGTCACTTCGGCCACCACGGCATCCACGTCCCGGTCGGTCAGGGTGCGCGATTCATCCTGCAGAATCAAGCCCATAGCGAGACTCTTGAATCCGGTTTCCACGCCCTTGCCCTGGTAGCGGTCGAACAGCACCAACTCGCGCAGGCTCGGGCCGGCGGCGGCCTGAACGGTGGCCTGAATGGCCGCCCACGGCACCGTATCGGCGACGATGAACGCGCGATCCCGGCGCACCGACGGGTACTTGGACTGTGCCCCGGCCTTGGCGATGGCGCGCTCGGTCAGCGCGACCAGATCCAGTTCGAAGGCGATGACGTCGTTATCGAGGTCGAGCGCGCGCAGCAGGCGCGGATGCAACTGGCCGATCCAGCCCAGGCGCAGCGCGCGCCCGCCGTCCACGCGCCAGACATCGGCGCTGCGGCCCGGATGCGCCCACGACGGCGCGCTCGGGCGGTACTCCAGGCGCGCGCCGGCCGCAGCGGCGAGGCTGTCGAGGTCGCCGCGCAGGTCGTGGAAGCCGACCGGCTGCGCCGCCCGCCCCCACTGCTCGGCGCCGGCGCTGCCGCAGACCGCGGCGGCGATGCGCTGGGTCTCGCGCGGCGCCTCGGCGGGCACGGCATGGAACACGTTGCCGAGTTCGAACAGGCGCACCCGCTCCTGCTGGCGCGCGGCGTTGCGCGCCAGCGCGGCGACCAGCCCCGGCAGCAGCATCGTGCGCATCACCCCGAGCTCGGCGCTGAGCGGGTTGGCCAGCGCCACCGCGCCCTCGCCCGCCTGCCACAGCTCCAGCCAGGCGGCGTCGACGAAGGCGTAGTTGACCGCTTCCAGGTAGTCGCGCGCGGCCATCTGCCGGCGCACGGTCAGCGCATCGACGCGGGTCTCGGTCGGCGCGATCAGGCGCGCGGCGCCGCCGGGCAGCGTGGTCGGGATGCGGTCGTAGCCGTGGATGCGCGCGATCTCTTCGATCAGGTCTTCTTCGATGGCGAGGTCGAAGCGGCGGCTCGGCGGGGTCACCCGCCAGCCGTCGTCGCCGCGCTCCACCGCCAGGCCCAGGGCCTGCAGGATGCGTTCGACCTCGGCGTCGGCCACGCTCAGGCCGAGCACCCGCGCCAGCCGCGCGCGCCGCAGCGTCACCGGCCGCGGCTGCGGCAGGTGTTCGGGCAACGCCGATTCGGTGAGCGGGCCGGGCGCGCCGCCGGCGATGTCGAGGATCAGCCGGGTCGCGTATTCGATCGCGGTGCGCGGCAGTTCCGGATCGACGCCGCGTTCGAAGCGGTGGCCGGCGTCGGTATGCAGGCCGAGCTTGCGGCCGCGGCCGATGATCGCGGCCGGAGCGAAGTGCGCGGCCTCCAGGAACACGTTGCGGGTGGCGTCGGTGACGCGGCTGTCGTAGCCGCCCATCACCCCGCCGAGCGCGACGATGCGCTGGGCTGCGCCGGCGCCGTCGGTGATGACGATGAACTGCTCGTCGAGCGTCACTTCCTGCGCGTTGAGCAGTTGCGTCGCCTCGCCCTGGCGCGCGCGCCGCGCGCCGACCGGGCCGACCAGGGTGTCGCGGTCGAAGGCGTGCATCGGCTGGCCGATTTCCAGCATCACGTACTGGGTCACGTCGACCAGGAACGACACCGGGCGCACGCCACTGCGGCGCAGGCGCTCGGCCATCCACACCGGCGTCGGCGCGGTCGCGTCGACGCCTTCGACGACCCGGCCGCAGTAACGCGGCACGTCGGCGCCGGCGTCGAGCTCGACCGTCAACGCTGCGTCGATCGCGGCCGGCACTGGTTCGATCGCCAGCGGCGCGACCGCGCTGCCGGTGGCGGCGGCGACGTCGTAGGCGATGCCGCGCACGCTGAAGCAGTCGGCGCGGTTCGGGGTCAGTTTGATTTCGATGCTGGCGTCGGGCAGGCCCAGGTACTGCGCCAGCGGCTGGCCGACCGGCGCGTCGGCCGGCAGTTCCAGCAGGCCGGAGGCGTCGGCGTCGATGCCCAGTTCCTTGGCCGAGCACAGCATGCCGAACGATTCCACGCCGCGCAGCTTGGCGGCCTTGATCGACAGGCCGCCGGGCAGGGTCGCGCCGACCGTGGCCAGCGGCGCGAGCAGGCCCGCGCGCGCGTTCGGCGCGCCGCACACGATCTGCACGGTGCCGCTGCCGGTATCGACCGAGCACACCTGCAGGCGGTCGGCCTCGGGATGCTTTTCGGCGCTGACGATGCGGGCGACGACGACGCCGTCGAGCGCGGCGCCCAGCGCGGTCACCTCTTCCACTTCCAGCCCGATCGCGGTCAGGGTCGCGGCGAGCTCATCGCGCGAGGCGGCGGTCGGGACGTGCTGGCGGAGCCAGTTTTCGCTGAATTTCATGGGGATGGGGCCGGGAATCGGAAAGGGGGAAGCGAGAATCGGAACACGCGATGCAGGATCGGGCGGAGGCGCTGGAACGGCACTTGCGATTCGCCGCCGCTCGCTCCCGCCTCAGGCGAACTGCCGCAGGAAGCGCACGTCGTTCTCGAAGAAGCTGCGCAGATCGTCGACGCCGTAGCGCAGCATGGTCAGCCGCTCCACGCCCATGCCGAAGGCGTAGCCGGTGTAGCGCTCCGGGTCGATGCCGACGTTGCGCAGCACGTTCGGGTGGACCATGCCGCAGCCCAGCACTTCCAGCCAGCGGGTGCTGCCGTCGGCCTGCTGCCAGGCGATGTCGACTTCGGCCGAGGGCTCGGTGAAGGGGAAATAGCTCGGGCGGAAGCGCATTTCGAAATCGCGCTCGAAGAACGCGCGCACGAATTCGGCCAGGGTGCCCTTGAGGTCGGCGAAGCTGGAATGCTCGTCGATCAGCAGGCCTTCGCACTGGTGGAACATCGGCGTGTGGGTCTGGTCGCTGTCGCTGCGGTAGACCTTGCCCAGTGCGATCATGCGCAGCGGCGGCCCGCTCTTATCGGCAACGGCCTGCAGCATGTAGCGCACCTGCATCCCCGAAGTGTGGGTGCGCAGCAGACGCGCGACGCCGGCGCTGTCGTGGGGGAAATAGAAGGTGTCGTGCATCGCCCGCGCCGGATGGTGCGGCGGGAAGTTGAGCGCTTCGAAGTTGTGCCAGTCGTCTTCGATTTCCGGGCCGTCGGCCAGTTCGAAGCCGAGCCGGCCGAAGATGTCGGCCATGCGCTCCATGGTCCGGCTGACCGGATGCAGGCCGCCGCGCGCGGCGTCGATGCCGGGCAGGGTCACATCGATGGTCTCGGCGGCCAGGCGCGCGTCGAGCGCGGCGGCGTCGAGCACGTTCTTGCGCCCGGCCAGGGCGATGGTCAGGCGGTCGCGCGCCAGGTTGATCGCTTCGCCCGCGGCCTTGCGCTCGTCCGGCGGCAACGCGCCGAGCTGCTTGAGCTGGGCGGTGACGCTGCCGGACTTGCCGAGCAGCGATACGCGCAGCGCTTCGATGGCGTCGGGGGAATCCGCCGCCGCGATCTCGGCCAGCGCCTGCTGGATCAGTTGCTCGATCTGCGCCATGTGCTCGGGTGTCCTCTCACTTGCCTTGCGTTGAATTGCCTCGCGATCGCCGGCCGCGGAGTTCCTCCGCCCAGCCCCGCGCCTGTTCGCTGCCCGCTTCGACCGCTTGCCGGGTCGCCTCGTCGCAGTTCGCCGCCGATTCCGGCGCGCCGGTCGCGACCGCCGCATTGAGCGCCACGCCGAGCAGTTGCTGGGCCGGAACGCGCTTCTCCAGCTTCTTGAGGATCGCCGCGACGTCGTCGTCGAACTGCTTCGTGCGCGATTCGTCCAGCACCTTGCACTGCTCGTTGCGGCCCTTGGCCAGCATCACCTCGCCGAAACGCTTGAGCGCGTCGGCGTCGCTTTGCTCGCGCGCCTGCGAAGCCTGCGCCGCCGTTCCCGCCATGCCTGCCAGCAACGCCAGCGCGCACCACGCGCTGCGGCCGAACCTGGAGATTCCCTTCATCGCATCCTCCTCACGGGGTTCGACGGCCCGCTTCTGCGGGCCCAGAAACGACAATGGGGAAGGACTCGCGCCCTTCCCCATGCCGTTGTGGTCCTCTTTCAAAAGTCCGCACATGGATGTGCGGGCTCTTGCGGAGGGACCCGCATCAAGCCGCGAGCGCGCTCTTCGCCTTTTCCGCCAGAGCCGCAAAACCCTTCGCGTCGTGCACGGCGATGTCCGCCAGCACCTTACGGTCGAGGGTGATGCCGGCCTTCAGCAGGCCGTTGATAAATCGGCTGTAGCTCATGCCGTTGATGCGGGCCGCCGCATTGATGCGGGTGATCCACAGCGAACGGAAATTGCGCTTCTTCTGCTTGCGACCGATGTAGGCGTACTGCAGAGCCTTCGTCACCGCCTGCTTGGCGACGCGGAAGACCTTGCGGCGGGCGTTGTAGTAGCCCTTGGCCTGCTTCAGGATTTTCTTGTGACGGCGACGCGCCGTAACACCACGCTTAACTCGTGCCATTTTTCAGTCTCCTCACAAATACGGAAGCATGCGGTCCAGACGGCCCGCGTCCTCGGCACGAACATGGTTCGTCTGCCGCAGGTTGCGCTTCCGCTTGGTCGCCTTCTTGGTGAGGATGTGGCTCTTGTTGGCGTGGCCGCACTTGTACTTGCCGGAAGCGGTCTTCCGGAAGCGCTTGGCCGCCGCCCGATTGGTCTTGATCTTGGGCATTGCGATGTCCTTTCGGATGGTTTTATGTCACTGGCCTGGGCGGTGGCTGGGCACGGCATGCGTGCGGCCACTCTTTCCGTCCTGCCCTTGCCGGCTTGTAAGTCGTTGATAACTAAAGAATCTACGACAGGTCCGTGCATCTGCATACAACAAACCCGGCGAACCGGGCCGCATAGTATGCGGGCTCGGCGCCGGGCTTGCAAATATCTTCAGGCAAATCAGGGGATTGGGAGCCAAGCTCCCTGCCCCGACCGCGCCTGGGGCCTCCCCGCGGGCGGGGAAGGACCCGGCTCAGGTCTTCTTCTTGGGCGCGATCATCATGACCATCTGCCGCCCTTCCAGGCGCGGACGCGACTCGACCACGATGTCCTCGCCCAGGTCGGCCTCGATCCGCGCCGCCATTTCGCGACCGAGCTCCTGATGGCTCATTTCGCGGCCGCGGAAGCGGATGTTGACCTTGACCTTGTCGCCCTCTTCCAGGAAACGGCGCATGTTGCGCAGCTTGATCTGGTAGTCGCCCTCGTCGGTGACCGGACGGAACTTGAGTTCCTTGATCTCGACCTGCTTCTGCTTCTTCTTGGCCTCGTTGGCCTTCTTCTGCTGCTCGAAGCGGAACTTGCCGAAATCCATGATCTTGCAGACCGGCGGATCGGCGTTGGGCTGGATTTCGACCAGATCCAGGGCTTCCTCTTCGGCCATGCGCAGGGCTTCGTCGCGCGTGAGCACGCCGATCATCTCGCCGTCGCTGCCGATCACGCGCACGCGCGGGACGCGGATTTCCTGGTTCTTTCGATTCGGCTTCTCAGGGGTACTGATTGTTGCAATCTCCAATGAAAACGCGAACTTACGCGTCTAGGGCCGTCCCGGCCTAGCCGGGACGGAGGTTGTGGCGCTGCGCGCGGGTGGCGGCCGGCCGGGTCAGGCCCGCTCGCTGGTAAGACGCGAAGCGAACTCGGCGACGGTCATCGTCCCCAGGTCCTCCCCACCCCGCGTGCGCACCGCGATCGTGCCGGTTTCCTTCTCGCGGTCGCCGGCGACGAGCAGGTACGGCACGCGCTGCAGCGTGTGCTCGCGAATCTTACGGCCGATTTTTTCGTTTCGCAAATCCGCCTCGACCCGGAACCCTTGATTTGCAAGGAGTTTCCTGACCTCTTCCACATAATCGCCCTGGGCGTCGGTGATGTTGAGCACCGCCGCCTGGACCGGCGCCAGCCAAGCCGGGAATTGACCGGCGTGGTGTTCGATCAGGATGCCGATGAAACGCTCCATCGAACCGACGATCGCGCGATGCAGCATCACCGGCGTGCGGCGCTGGCTGTTTTCGTCGACGTACTCCGCGCCCAGACGGCCCGGCATCATGAAGTCGACCTGCATCGTGCCGAGCTGCCAGGTGCGGCCGATCGCGTCCTTCAAGTGATATTCGATCTTCGGGCCGTAGAACGCGCCTTCGCCCGGCAACTCCTGCCACTCCACGTTGCACGCCGACAGCGCGCTGCGCAGCGCGGCTTCGGCCTTGTCCCAGGTGGCATCGTCGCCCAGACGCGATTCGGGGCGCAGCGCGATCTTGATCTGGATGTCGTCGAAACCGAAATCGCCGTACACCGCCAGCGCTTGCTGATGGAACGCGGTCACTTCGGCTTCGATCTGGTCTTCCAGGCAGAAGATGTGGCCGTCGTCCTGGGTGAAGCCGCGCACGCGCAAGATGCCGTGCAGCGCGCCGGAGGGCTCGTTGCGATGGCAGGAGCCGAACTCGCCGTAGCGGATCGGCAGGTCGCGGTAGCTGTGCAGGCCCTGGTTGAACACCTGCACGTGGCCCGGGCAGTTCATCGGCTTGACCGCGTAGGTGCGCTTCTCCGACTCGGTGAAGAACATGTTCTCCTTGTAGTTGTCCCAGTGGCCGGACTTCTGCCACAGCGACACGTCGAGGATCTGCGGGCAACGCACTTCGCCGTAGCCGCTGTCGCGATACACGCGGCGCATGTATTGCTCGACCACCTGCCAGATCGACCAGCCCTTCGGATGCCAGAACACCAGGCCCGGCGCTTCTTCCTGCAGGTGGAACAAGTCCTGCTGCTTGCCGATCTTGCGGTGGTCGCGCTTCTCGGCCTCTTCCATGCGCTGGATGTAGGCGGCGAGCTGCTTCTTGTCGGCCCAGGCGGTGCCGTAGATGCGCTGCAGCTGTTCGTTCTTGGAATCGCCGCGCCAGTACGCGCCGGAGATGCGGGTCAGCTTGAACGCCTTGAGGAAGCGCGTGTTGGGCACGTGCGGGCCGCGGCACATGTCCACGTATTCCTCGTGGTAGTACAGGCCCATCGCCTTCTCGTCGGGCATGTCCTCGACCAGGCGCAGCTTGTAGTCCTCGCCGCGCGAGGCGAACACCGCGATCACTTCATCGCGCGGGGTGACCTTCTTGACCACGTCGTAGTCTTTGTCGATCAGCTCGATCATGCGCGCTTCGATCGCGGCCATGTCGTCCGGGGTGAACGGGCGCTCGTACCAGATGTCGTAGTAGAAGCCTTCCTCGATGACCGGGCCGATCACCATCTTGGCGGTCGGGTACAGCTGCTTGACCGCGTGGCCGACCAGGTGGGCGCAGGAGTGGCGGATGATTTCGACGCCTTCGGGATCCTTGGGCGTGATGATGCGCAGGCGCGCGTCGTGGTCGATGCGGTCGCTGGCGTCGACCAGCTTGCCGTCGACTTCGCCGGCGACGGTGGCCTTGGCCAGGCCGGCGCCGATCGAGGCGGCGACGTCCATGACGGAGACAGGGTGGTCGAATTCGCGGCGGCTGCCGTCGGGAAGGGTAATGGCGATCATGGCTTCTTGGTTCGCAGAGCGTGAGGTCGGTGCGGCTACGGGCGGCCGGGTTGCGGCGCGGCGGGCGGCGGCGGGGTCGCGGCGGGTGACCGAAGGAAATCCCTTCGGGACGCCGCTCCTAGAGAGGGAGTGGAAAGTCCGCGGCAAACGTTCGGACAAGAAAAAAGCGCCGCGTGGGCGCCTGCGTGAGCGGGGCCGGTGCGGAGGTCAGCGGTGGGCGCGGGTAGTGTCCATGTCGCACGCTCGGCCGGCGCGTTGGCGCGGGCCACCTGGAATCTCGGTAAGACGCGGCCGGATGCCGCATCGCAGCCCCTAATAGTTGGGGACGCGGCGGGCGCAAGTCAACTGCCGGGCCCGGTACGCTCGGCGCGCCGCGGCGGGCGCGACCGCTGGCGCGGCGATGCGCGGCTCTGGGCCGCGCTGCGCGCCGATATTAGGATGGCGTCACAAATCAAGGAGGATGCATGAACAGAATCTGGATCGGGGCTGCGGCCCTGGGCTGCGCACTGGCCGCGTCGGCTACATACATGTATTGGCAGGCCGAGCCCGCGCCGGCGGGCGCTGACGGCACCGCGGTCGGCGCCGCCCAGGCCGCGACGGCTGGCTTCCGCGCCGCTCCGGCCGCCGCGCCGAAGGCGTCGGCCGCGGCCGCCGCTGCGGAATTTTCGTTCCTGCCACCGGCGCTGTACCCGATCGCCAGCGCCCGCCCCGACGACCGCATGTACCCGCTCGCGGTCGCCGTCGGCGATGTCACCGGCGACGGTCGCGACGACTTGGTGGTGACCAGCAAGTCGGCGCGCAACGAGCCGGAGTACCTGCAACCCAACGTCGACAAGGTCATGGTGTACGTGCAGCGCGCCGACGGCACGCTGCCCGCCGCGCCGATCCTGCTGGACTACCGGCCGCCGAACGGCCCCGGCGGCGCCGCCCGCGGCCTGCAGCTGGCCGACATGAACGGCGACGGCGTGCTCGACATCGCCATCGTCTTCCCTGCCGGTGCGGCGATCTTCCTCAACGACGGCGCCGGTGGATTCCGCCCGCCCTCGCCCGCGTTCCTGATGGACAGCACCACCGCAGAGGGTTCGATCGCGGTGCTCGACTACAACCAGGACGGCCGCCTGGACATACTGGCTGTAGGCTTCGGCGGCAGCGTCAGGGCCTTTCTCGGCGACGGCAACGGCGGCTTCCTGCCCGTCGCGCCGCCGAGCCTGGCCGGGACGATCATCGGCGACTGCATTCCCAGCGTGGCCGATGTCACCGGCGACGGCCTGCCCGACCTGGTCTACGCGACCGACTACAACGCCACCCTGCTGGTCCAGGCGCAACTGCCGGGCGGCGGGCTGGCGCCGCTGCGCGCGTACGCCGCGCCCGACAACGGCAAGCGCGCGTTCGGCCTGGCGGTCGGCGATTTCGACCAGGACGGCCGCAACGACGTCGCCTTCGCCGGCACGCTGGAATACGACGCCAAGGTCGGCACGCTGGCGATCTACCGCCAGAACGGCGAAGGCCGGTTCGACCCGCCCGCGGCGCTGGCCTGGCGCAACACCCGGATGATGGAAATGCTGCTCGCCGCCGACCTGGACCGCGACGGCAAGACCGACCTGGTCGGCCTCGAATACGGCCCGGGCGGCGGCCCGGAGACGTTCGGCGGCATCGGCGTGTTCCTGCAGGGCGACCACGGCTTCCTGCCGCCGCGGCTGTTCTCGCGCGCGGTCGGCAGCAGCGATGAGATCTCGATCCCGCACGGCGTGGCCGCCGGCGATCTCAACGGCGACGGCTGCACCGACGTGGCGTATGCCAGCAGCAACGGCACCGTCGTCAACTACGGCCAGAACTGCACGCCGCGGCGCCTGTCGGTGCCGCCGCGCGATCTCGACGGCGACGGCGGCAGCGACATGGCCTGGCTGCACGAACTGGGCTATCTGGCGACCTGGACCCTGCACGACGGCCAACGCCTGGCTGGACGCTCGTTCACCGTCGGCGCCGGCTGGCGCGTGCTGGCCATCGACGATTTCGACGGCGACGGCCGCGCCGAGCTGGTGTGGAGCGACGGCAATGCGATGCAGATGTGGCGCAGCGACGGCGCCGGCGGCTATCTGGGCGCGGAGATGCAGGCCTATCCGCGCGGCTACCGGGTCGTCGCCCACGGCGACTTCGACGGCGACGGCAAGGCCGACCTGGCCTGGCGCGACGCGGCCGACACCCAAGTGTCGCTGTGGTACATGGACGGCGCGCGCACGCTGCGCGGCCATGCCACCGCGCTGGCGCCCGGCGGACGCATCGCCGGCAGCGGCGACCTCAACGGCGACGGCCGCACCGACCTGCTGATCGAAAACCAGGCCACGCTGCGCCTGTGGTCCGGCCGCGCCGTCGGCGGCTTCGCCGACGCGGCGATCGGCGCCTACCCCAGCGGCTGGGTCCTGGCCGGCACCGGCGACGCCAACGGCGACGGCCGCGCCGAAGTGTTCTGGCGCCTGCCGGGCAGCGAACACCTCGCGCGCTGGTTCATGGACGGCAGCCGCCGCACCACCGGCATCGGCTATCGCCAGGATGCGGCCTGGCGGGTGCTCGACGTCGCCGACTACACCGGCGACGGCCGTGCCGACCTGGTCTGGACCGACGGCACCGGCATGCGGATGCAGGCCGCGCAGGGCCAAGGGTTCGCCGACAAGCCGATGCCGGGCTATCCGGCCGGCTGGACCTTGCAGCGCTGAGCGCAACCCAACGCGCCGGCGCCACGGCGCGCGTTGCGAACCCGCATCGCAGGCGCAGCGCCTGCGATGCGGCTGGATCGGCTGACCACGCTGTAAGGCGCCCGGCGGCATCGTCGGTGCTGCGACCGGCGGACGCGCAAAGGCAGTGACGAACGGCGCCGCGGCCCATTGCGGGCATGCGCGGCGCCACCTGCTTCCATGCAACCCCGGCTCGCCGACGCGCGCGGACCGCTACCGCGCGATGCGCGCAAGCGCCGGCCCCGGCCGCGACGCCCCCGACCGCCACCGCCCCCAACGCTGACGCCGACACGGACGTACCGCGACGCGACGCACACGGAAAGCGCGCCGCGCTGCGTTACTGTGGAGGCTTCAAGGACGCCATCTGCGTGGGGACGTGATGGGAATCAGGGAAGCCGGCCGCCTCGCTTGCGGCTGCGGGACGCCGTCGTCGACAAGGATTTTCCAAGGCCGCGCAGCTAGATGCCGGCGCCGAGCGGCGCCCCGGCCCGCCGACGCGGTCGCCCACTATCGCCCTGCCCTCGTCTCGCGACGCCTCGGCAATTCCCGCGCCTTCCTCGCCGCAGGTCGCGCGCCTGCGCTCTTGCGTCCACGCCGCGGCGGCCGATGAACGACGAATCCCCTGCTCCCGCCGCGGCGACCGCCAGCGGCTCCGCCCTGACCGTGCTGCGGCGCCTGCTGCCGACGGTCTGGCATTACCGCGGCCGGGTTCTGCTGGGCCTGGCTCTGGTGGTGGGCACCAAGCTGGCCCTGGTCGGGCTGCCGCTGGTGCTCAAGGAACTGATCGACGCGCTCGATCTCAAGCCGACCCCGCTGACCGTACCGGTCGCGCTGCTGATGACTTATGGCGCGCTGCGGCTGGCCTCCTCGGTGTTGCAGGAGTTGCGCAACGTCGTGTTCGCGCGGGTGATGGCGCGCAGCTCGCGCGAAGTCGCGCTGCGGGTGTTCGAGCACCTGCATGCGCTGAGCCTGCGCTTCCACCTGGACCGCCGCACCGGCGCGGTCGGCCGCGACCTGGAGCGCGGCATGGGCTCGATCTCCGAGCTGCTCGACACCGTGCTGTACATGGTGGTGCCGACCCTGGTCGAGCTGGCGCTGATCGTCGCGATCCTGGTCGCCGGCTACGACCTCTCGTTCGCCGCGATCACCCTGGTCACCTTGGCGCTGTACATGGCCTTCACCTACCGCATGACCGAGTGGCGGCTGCGCTGGTACCGGGAAATGAACGAGGCCAACACCGAGGCCAGCGCCGGCTCGGTGGATTCGCTGCTCAACTACGAGACGGTCAAGTACTTCAACAACGAAGCCTTCGAGACCGAGCGCTTCGACCGCCGCCTGCGCAACCTGGAAGACAGCGCGGTGCGCAGCCTGAAGGCGGCCTCGCTGCTGGGCATCGGCCAGTCGGCGCTGATCGCCGCGGGCCTGACCGCACTGCTGTGGCGGGCCACCGACGGCGTGGTCGCCGGGCGCATGAGCCTGGGCGACCTGGTCCTGGTCAACGCCTACCTGCTGCAGATGGCCGCGCCGCTGAGCTACCTGGGCGTGGTGTATCGCGAAGGCAAGCAGATGCTGGCCAACCTGGAGCGCATGTTCGCCCTGCTCGACGAGCCGGTGGAGGTGCGCGACCGCCCCGGCGCGCCGGCGCTGCGGGTCGGCGCCGGCGAGGTGCGGTTCGAGAACGTGTCGTTCCGCTACGGCGAGCGCGAGATCCTGTCCGGCATCGACCTGACCATCCCCAGCGGCCGCACCGTGGCGGTGGTGGGCAGCACCGGCGCCGGCAAGTCGACCCTGGCGCGGCTGCTGTACCGCCATTACGACCCCGACGGCGGGCGCGTGCTGGTCGACGGCCAGGACCTGCGCGAGGTGACCGCCGATTCGCTGCGCCGGCGCATCGGCGTGGTGCCGCAGGACACGGTGCTGTTCAACGAATCGCTGTACTACAACATCGCCTACGGCCGCCCCGACGCCAGCCGCGAAGAAGTGCTGGAGGCCGCGCGCGCCGCGCGCATCCACGATTTCATCCAATCGCTGCCGCAGGGCTACGACACCGGTGTGGGCGAGCGCGGGCTCAAGCTCTCCGGCGGCGAGAAGCAGCGCATCGCCATCGCCCGCACCCTGCTCAAGCGCCCGGCTATCCTGATCTTCGATGAGGCGACCTCGGCGCTGGACGCGCACACCGAGGACCAGATCCAGCGCGAACTGGGCCAGGCCGCGCGCGGCCGCACCGCGCTGGTGATCGCCCATCGCCTGTCGACCGTGGTCGACGCCGACCAGATCGTGGTGCTGGAAGGCGGCCGCATCGCCGAGCGCGGCAGCCACGCCGAACTGCTCGCCGCCGGCGGCCGCTACGCCGCGCTGTGGGCGATGCAGCAGCGCCGCGCGGACGCCGCGGCCGCGCGCAACGCCGACACTCCCGCCTCGCCCGTGCGCGCCGACGCCGACGCCGCGCCCGAATCCGTTCCGCCTCCGGCTCCCGCCCTCACCGACTGAAGGAAACGCGCATGACGACATTGATTGTCTCCGACCCCTGGGACGTCCACGCCCGCTCGGTGGCCTGGGCGCTGGAGAACGAGGGCGAGCGGGTGCATATCTGGTACACGCACGACTATCCGCAGAAACATCACGTCAGTCTGCGCACCGGCGGCGGCGCCGCCGCGACCGTGCTGCACTGCCTGCGCCACGAGCGCGATTTCGACACCGCCGACATCGACGCGGTGTGGCTGCGCCGCTGGTATCAGCCCGAATCCTCGTCGCAACTGCATCCGGCCGACACCCGCTTCGCCCAGATCGAATCGACCGAATTCGTGCGCGCGACCATCAACCTGCTCGACGAGCAGCGCGAGCGCTTCTGGATCAATCCGGTGCGGGCCAAATCGCGCGCCGACCGCAAGGCGGTGCAGTTGCACCACGCCGCCGCGGTGGGCCTGGACACGCCGCCGACGCTGATCTCCAACGACCCCGCCGCGATCCGCGCGTTCTTCCACGAACACGGCGGCCAGGCGATCTACAAGCCGATCACCGCGGCGTCGTGGGTGTCGGAAGAAAAGGCCTGGGCCACCTATACCACCGCGCTGAGCGAAGACCTGCTGCGCGAAGACGCTTCGTTGTCGAACGCGCCGGGCATCTACCAGCCGCTGCTGGACAAGGCCTACGAGTTGCGGGTGACGGTCATGGGCCACACCGTGATCCCGGCGCGCCTGCACTCCCAGCGCGAAGGCCACTACCTCACCGACTGGCGCGCCAACGACTTCGACGAGGCCATGGGCTGCGAGCGCTACCCGCTGCCGGAAGCGGTCCAAGCGCGCTGCCTGCAGCTGATGGCGCGGCTGGGGCTGGTGTTCGGCTGCATCGACATCGTGGTCACCCGCGACGGCCGCTACGTGTTCCTGGAAGTCAACGAGATGGGCCAGTTCCTGTGGCTGGAGGCGATCAATCCCGGCCTGCAGTTGCTCGACGGCTTCGTCCACTTCATCCGCAGCCGCGATCCGGCCTTCGTCTACGACTGGCGCGAACCGGCGTACCGCTATCGCGACTATTGGGAATCGCGCGGCGAGCGCGGCGAGGCCGAGCCGGACGAACAGCGCCATCTGCCGCTGCCGCGGGTGTACCAGATGCGCGAATGAGCGCAGCGCAAGCGGGACAGACGAACCAGATAAAAGCGAACGGGCCGGGAGGCGTCGCCTCCCGGCCCGTCGTTTTCCCCATATGCGATCCGGGAATCCCGGATTACGGAATATGGTCGCCGTTGTCGGCGGAGTCGATCTCACCGAACGGGCCGGTGCGGCGCAGGGTCGAGGCGGTGACGAAGGCGGCATCCTGGGCGGCGGCGTCGGTGGCTTCGGCTTCGATCGCGACCATGCGGCCGATCAGGCGGGTCTGTTCGCTCATAACCTACTACTCCGTTAGCAAGGCGGCGGATCGCCGCGATCCGAAGATAGGAAGCCGGGTTCGCACGCGGCAAGACGGGCGGCCCTGTCAATTGTTCCAGTGCCGCCTCCGAAGCGGAAAAAAAGCGCCTTCCGGCAAGCAGTTAGCGCCCGAAAAAGATACCGGTCGACACGCCAAATTCGGCAAAGCAGCCTACTTCCGAGCTTGAATGGCGTGAAGAAAAAGTGACGGCGGTTGCGGGCCTGCGCAAGCCGCTGCAGCGGGGCGAAAACCCTGTCCGATATGGGAAAACCCGTGGCTCGCAGGCCGGCGCACCGCTGCGCCTTGGTACTGCCCGAGCCTCGCTGCCGAAGTTGGCTCAAGGGGCGTGAGCTGCGCCCGGCCGGAGGCCACGACCACGGCGGGCGCGATACCAGCTCGAGGACAGCAGGCCCCGCATACGAAAACGGCGGGGCCCCGAAAGGCCCCGCCGTTCAATCGCTTAAATTGGTGGGCGATACAGGGTTCGAACCTGTGACCCCTACCATGTCAAGGTAGTGCTCTACCGCTGAGCTAATCGCCCGTCGCCGAATTTTTCGTGAAGCTCCCCCGGCGAAGGGAGCGCAGTCTAGCCCAGAGCAAGACGCGGGACAAGCGTTTTTTTGCGCCGCCGCAGCCGTCATCGCGGCGCGGGCCCGCAGCGGCGGCGAACCCGCGGCCATGGAAGTCTCAGGCGCCAAAACCGGCGTCCTTGAGCTGCCGCAACTGGTCGCGCACCGCCGCGGCCTGCTCGAATTCCAGGTCGCGCGCGTGCTGGTACATCTGCTGTTCCAGCTGCTTGATCCGGGCCGCGAACTGGGACGGCGACAGCGCCGCGTATTCGGCCTGCTCCTCGGCCGCCCGGCGCGCCCTGCCGCGCGCCTTGAGCGCCTCGGGATCGACCCGCGCGCCTTCCATGATGTCGACCACGGCCTTGGCCACCGACTTGGGCACGATGCCGTGCTGCTCGTTGTATTCGACCTGGCGCTGCCGGCGCCGGTCGGTTTCCTCGATCGCCCGTTGCATCGAGTTGGTGATGCGGTCGGCGTAGAGGATGGCCTTGCCGCGCAGGTTGCGCGCGGCGCGGCCGATGGTCTGGATCAGCGAGCCGGTCGAACGCAGGAAGCCTTCCTTGTCGGCGTCGAGGATCGCCACCAGCGACACCTCGGGCATGTCCAGGCCCTCGCGCAGCAGGTTGATGCCGACCAGCACGTCGAACTTGCCCAGGCGCAGGTCGCGGATGATTTCCACGCGCTCGACCGTGTCTACGTCCGAGTGCAGATAGCGCACCTTGACCCCGTGCTCGCTCAGGTACTCGGTGAGGTTCTCGGACATGCGCTTGGTCAGCGTGGTGATCAGCACCCGGTCGCCGATCGCCACGCGCTCGCGGATCTCGCCGAGCACGTCGTCGACCTGGGTCGCGACCGGGCGGATCTCCACCTGCGGATCGACCAGGCCGGTCGGGCGCACCACCAGCTCGGTGATCTCGCCCTCGGAGTTGCGCAGCTCGTACGGGCCGGGCGTGGCCGAGACGAAGATCGCGCGCGGCGAGCGGCCTTCCCACTCCTCGAAACGCAGCGGCCGGTTGTCCAGCGCCGAGGGCATGCGGAAACCGAATTCGACCAGGGTCTCCTTGCGCGAACGATCGCCTTTGTACATCGCGCCGATCTGCGGGATGGTCACGTGCGATTCGTCGACCACCAGCAGCGCGTCCGGCGGCAGGTAGTCGAACAGGCACGGCGGCGGCTCGCCGGGCATGTGCCCGCTCAAGTGGCGCGAATAGTTTTCGATGCCGTTGCAGTAGCCGACCTCGGCCAGCATCTCCAGGTCGAACTGGGTGCGCTGGGCCAGGCGCTGCGCCTCGACCAGCTTGTTGTTGGCGTACAGGTATTCCAGGCGCTCGCGCAGCTCTTCCTTGATCGTCTCGATCGCGTCGAGCACGGTGCGGCGCGTGGTGACGTAATGCGAGCCCGGGTAGATGGTGTAGCGCGGGACCTTTTCCAGCGTCTCGCCGGTCAGCGGATCGAACAGCGAGAGGTTCTCGATCTCGCCGTCGAACAGCTCGATCCGCAGCGCCTGGGCGTCGCTTTCGGCCGGATGCACGTCGATGACCTCGCCGCGCACGCGGTAGGTGGCGCGGCGCAGCTCGGTGTCGTTGCGGGTGTACTGCATCTCGGTCAGGCGGCGGATCAGCTCGCGCTGGTCGATACGCTCGCCGCGGACCATGTGCAGGACCATGCGGAAGTATTCGTTCGGATCGCCCAGGCCGTAGATCGCCGAGACGGTGCATACGATCAGAGCGTCGCGGCGTTCGAGCAAGGCTTTGGTCGCCGACAGCCGCATCTGCTCGATGTGCTCGTTGACCGAGCTGTCCTTCTCGATGAAGGTGTCGCTGGACGGAACGTAGGCTTCGGGCTGGTAGTAGTCGTAGTAGCTGACGAAGTACTCGACCGCGTTGTGCGGGAAGAACGCCTTGAACTCGCCGTACAGCTGCGCCGCCAGGGTCTTGTTCGGCGCCATCACCAGGGTCGGCTTCTGCACCCGCTGGACCACGTTAGCGATGGTGTAGGTCTTGCCCGAGCCGGTGACGCCGAGCAGGGTCTGATGGGCCAGGCCGTTCTCGAAACCGGCGCTGAGCCGCTCGATCGCCTGCGGCTGGTCGCCCGCCGGCTCATACGGCGCTACCAGGCGGAATTCGGAGGACTGGGGGGTGTCGTCCATTGCTGCGGCCCGCGCTTGTGCGAATCGGGCAGTTTAACGAATGCCGTCTCAGCGGGTGAGACGGTCTGGGCGGCGCGGGAACCTGCAGTCAGGTACCTGCGGTCAGAACCCTGCGATCAGAAACCCTGCAGTCACAAACGGCACGGCCCGCCCGCCGAACCGGCGAGCGGGCCGTGCGCGGCCGACGGCGGGCGCCGGCCTTAGTTCCAGCACTTCTCTGGCGTCGTCGGCTCTTTCTTGCCGGTGTTGTCGATCGACAGGCTGCCGCAGACGTCCTTTTCCTGGCCGGTGCCGCTGACCGGCTTGGCCACGATCTTGAACGTACCCGCCGCGACCGCGCCGCTGAAAGACAGATCGTAGAACTTGGTGCCCTTCTGCGGCGACTGGCCGAAGCCGGCGTAGTCGGCCACGGTGGTCTTGCCGCTGCCTACATACGAGTTGTTGAGGGTGTAGAAGCGCTCCATCGCCTGCGCGGCCTCGGCCAGGTCGGCCTTGGCCTGGCCGCGCCGGCTCTTGCGCACGCTGTCCTGGTAGGTGGGCACCGCCACCCCCACCAGGACCGCCACGATCGCCAGCGCGATCATGATTTCGATGATGGTGAAACCCCGCTCGGCCCGCGCCGAGGTTTGCTTATCCCGCTGCAGCTTCATCTGGGTTCCTCGTTATCGGATCTGGCGCCAGGACTGGCGACCGCAGGGGCGCGGCAGGTAGTACGGCCGCGAGCCGGACGCCTGCGCCATGAACGAACACCGCGAATTCTTGGCGTCCTCGATGTCCTTGCCGGTGGCGGTGTCGGACACGTAGCTGATCTTGTCCATCGCCATCACCCCCACTTCGGTCACCGGTGCGGTGATCGGCGTGCTGGTCGAGGACTTGAGCTTCTCCGCACCGGTGCCGGCCGCCAGCTTGGTCCCGTTCGGGCCGTCGATGGTGGCGTAGTCCAGGCCGGCGCTGCCGTCGACCGCGCCCAGGCCGTACAGCCAATTGTTGCCGTCGGTGGCGCAGGCGTCGGTGCTGCTCGGGTCGTAGGTCGGCACGAACAGAATGCCGCTCTGCAGGCGCGGGTAGCCGATCATGCGCTCGCCGGTGGCCACCGGGTTGCCGCCGCCGGACGTATCCACCCCCAGGTCGATGAACCAACCGCGCTGCGCCGCCGCCAGGCGGCTGTTGCTGATCATGCGCGAGCCGTTCGCTTCGGCGCTGATGAACTGCTGACGCAGCTTGCTGCGGCCATCGACGACGGTGCCGTTGTCGATGATGCCGTAGATGCTCTGCATATCCTTGTTGGTCGGATCGTTGGTGAAGGCGAAGCTGCCCGTGCCGAAGTAGATCATCACGTTGTTGCGCACGGTGGTGGCTTCGAAGCCGCCGATGATCGGCTGGCGCTTGTTGTAGTCGTCCTGCGAGCGGGCGATGAACAGCGGCGCGCCGTTGAAGGCGACGGAGTTGTTGCGCAGATCGAACTTCCACACCGCACCGTTGAGGTCGCCGGCGTAGACGGTGTCGGCATAGCCGTCGCGCACGGTGGCGCCGGTGGTGCCCTGGTAGCGGTCGATCACCACCACGTTGCCCAGGCCGTTCTTCTTGCGCGCGGGCTTGTTGGCGCCGGTCTCCTCGGCGGTGATGGTCTTGACGCTGCCGTCGATCATGTCGACCACGAACAGCACGGCCTTGCCGTTGACGCTGTTGTAGCCGTTGCCGAAGATCGCCTTCCACTTCACGGTGCCGCCGGCGTCGATCACCGGCACGATCGCGGCCTTGCCGAGCACGCTGCCGATGTCGTTGCCGCCGTTGGCGGCGCCGGACTGGTCGGTGACTTCCCACAGCACGTTCAACGTGGTCTGGGCCGACACGTCCATGCCGAACACGCCGCGGCCGCCGGCGCCGACGCTGCCGACCAGCACGGTCTTCCAGCTGCCGCCGTCGTAGGCGTCGGACACGGTGATCTTGCCGTCGACGAAATAGCGGTGGGTGAAGATCTGGTTGTTGCGGTCGGCGGCGTTGTACGGGAACAGCAGGTTGCCCATGTGGCCGAGCGCGGTCGACGGGATGTAGCCGAAGGCCTCGCGGCCGTCGGTGCCGTCGAAGGCGTGCAGCATGCCGTCGTTGGCGCCGACGTAGACGAAGGGCTTGCGGTTGGCGTCGACCTTCGACTTCAGGTAGGCGGCGTAGTTGAAGCGGTCCAGCCCGCCGGCGGCGGTGCGCAGGCCGCGATAGCCGTAGTCGTCGCCTTTGGCCGATAGCACCGGCGTGGAGTTGACGATGTCGCCGAGCAAGGTGGTGCGCTTGCGCAGGCGCTTGCCGTCGTCGGTGCGCGAGCCGCGCAGGTAGGCCACCGCCGCCGCGGCCGGAATGCCGTTGCCGTTGTCGATGCGGTTGAACTTGCCCGAGCAGGTCTGCAGTGAGTCGCTGCACAGCGTCGCCAGCGCGGCCGCATCGGTGGCGCCGAGGTTGGTGGCCTGGAAGTCCTTGAGCGTGGGCTTGACCGTGCCGGCGGCGAGCGCGCCGTAGCGGATGTTGCGGCTGGCGCCCTCGAGCAGCGCCGAGGCTTCCCACATCGCGGTGAAGGTGACTTTGCCGGAGACCTGGTCGAAGTTGGCCTTGTCGGCGTTGAGCTTACTGAACCAGTCGGTGCCGTTGTTGGCGATCTCGTAGCTCGGGGTCACCGAGAAGGTGTTGGCGCCGACGCGCGCGCCGGTCAGGCCGAGGCTGCCCGACGGCGTGGCGCCGCCGCCGACCGAGGCCAGGATCTCGCGCATCGCGTTGGTGATGTCGGCCGGGGTGGTGGCGTTGATGAACTTGCCGCGCGCGTTCATCGTCGCGTGCCAGATCTCGTCGACCGTGCTCGGATTGTCGTTCTGGCGCACTTCCCAGGCCGGGAAGGTCACATACGGATCGGGCGTATTGGTCTTGGGATCGTAGGTGTTGCCGTAGATGTTGCCCTTGGCGCCGAGGGTGACGCCGTAGAAGTTCATGTGCGGATTCTTGTTGCAATCCAGGCGCGGGTCGTCCGGCGTGGTCTTGCACGCGTCCGGCACCGGCACCTTGCCCTGGGCCAGGTCGGGGCGCAGGTTGGTCTGGTAGTACGCTGCGGCGGTGTCGGCCAGGGTGTTGTTGAACGAGTCCTTCAGCGGCGCCGGCATGTTGCCGTCGCCGAGCAGGCCGGTATCCAGGCCGGGGCCGCCGCTGTTGCTGTAGCCGTCGGTGAACAGCATGCCGGCGTTGATCTGGCAGGCGGACTTGACCGGCGCCGCGTCGTCGGTGCGCTTGAACTGGCGGCCCAGATGGCGAACCGCCCAGCGGTTCGGGGTGCCGCCGCTGGCGCCCAGCGTGAGCAGTGACTCGTTGTACAGCGCTTTCTTGTCCGCGCCGGAGTTCATGTCGCGCATGGCGACGTCGGTGTAGTTATAGCTGCCTCCGCCGCTGTTGATGGTGAACATACCGACGTTCATCTTCGTCACCGATTCCAGCGACAACGTCAGCGCGGCTTTCATCGCGCGATTGCGGTTGCCGTAATAGCTGAACCAGTTGGCGAAGTTGGTGATCGCCTTCTGATAATCGGCCGCGGAATAGTTGCCCGAGACGATTTCGTACTTGTACAGCGCACAGCCCTTGCCGCAAGCGTCGTCGATCTTGACCGGCGTGGCGGTATAGCCGGAGCCGGCGCCGGCCTTGTCGGACAGCGAGAAGTACACCGCCGGACGGTATTTGAACGCGACCTTGCAGTCGCGGCTCATGCGCAGCCCGCCCGTAGCGACCTTGTCCAGGGTGTTCGGCAGGGCGTTGCGCGACGTCAGGCCGCCGCAGTTGGCGACGTTGTTGGCGTTGCGCGCCATGTAGTACTCGGTCCCGGCCGGGATCGTCATTCCTTGCGGCGCGGTGAAGTACTCGGAGTAGTTGTTCACCGGATCGTAGGCCATCAGCACGCCTCTGAGGTCGTACTTGGCGGCATTGACGTCGGTCGGATCGGAGCTGGCGGCGGCAGGATCGGCGTTGGGGAAATCGACGATTTCCTGCGCGGCGTTGGGCTGCTTCCAGCGCGCGTAAGTCACGTCCGGATTGAAGTACGCCGGATTGAAATCCGAAGAACGGGCGAAGCCGAATTTGTCGAACGGCGGAATGGCGTTTCGGCCGCCGATCAGGGCGTTGCGCTGCGGGATCAGGTAATGGAACACGCCCGTGTCGTACTGATCGTTCTGGGTGCGCACGCGCGCGGTGGCGCCGGTACCGGTGAAGTAGCCGTTGCCGCGGCCGTTGGGGCCGGTGCCGTCCTCGGCTGCGACGCTCCAGAAGGCGGAGCCGTCCGAACCCGGGAACAAGGTCTGGAAGGTCATCGAACCCGAGTCGTCGACCGCCATGATGAACGACGGCGGTACGGTCACCACCGAGTTCAGCGGCGACTGGGCCAGATCGCCCTCGGCCTGCAGCGCGTTGGCGGTGTACCACCAGTAGGCAGCGCCCGCGCCGGCGAGCAGCAGCGAAGCGGTGATCAAAGAACGGTAGGAAGTCATGACGAGTTCCTCAAGGAACGAAAATGGTGTCGATGACCGAATCCGAGCCGGGATTCGTGCCGCGGTCGACCGCGTAGGCCGTGACCTGGAAGATCAGGTTGGTGTTCTCGCTGACCGGCTCCTTGCCGGAGCTGATGCTGCCGCCGGCGCTGACGCATTCGTCGATGCGGCGCACATAGCTGAGCTTGGTGTCGGCCGGCAGCGGATTGGCGTACTTGAGGCTCTCCGCCCAGCCGCTGGGATCGAAGCCCTCGGCGCTGCAGATCGGCGCGTCGATCTGTAGCGCTTCCACGCCGCTGCTCTTGACCTGGCGGGCGATCGCGATCTCGCGTTCGCGCGCGCGGCCTTCGGCGCCCTGGAAGGCCAGGTTGGCCGAGCGGTAGCTGGCGGTCATGCGTTCCTGCAGGCCGGTGACCTGCATCGCGGTGACGCCGATCAGCGCCAGCAGCACCAGCATCATGAGCGCGACGTACAGCACGGCGCCGCGTTGGCTGCGCGGGCCGGCGATGCTGCGGCCGGTGCGGCGGTGGCGATGGATGCTCATGGCGGCCTCAGTTCCCATACAGGCGGTTGCGCAGCGCGATGCTGGTTTCGTAGGTGGTGCGGAAGCGGCCGTCGTTGGGCAGCTTGAAACTCACCCCCAGCGACTGCGGCGAGGTGGCGCGCTGGCCCGAGGCTGCCGGGTCGGAGCTGCTGACCAGCAGGCCGACCTGCATCGCGCCCACGCGCTGCCAGGCGGTGCGCTGGTCGCCGGCCGGAAGCAACTGGTCGGCACGGCGGGTCGATTCGATCAGGCCGATCGGCGCCTTGGTCGCATCGGTGACCGAGTCCTGGCCATAGAGCAACTGCAGGTTCTCCACACCGTCGACCAACTGCTCCGACGCACCGCCGGCCAGGGTGATCGCGCCACTGCCCGGCTCGACGTTGTAGCGCGCGCGGTACAGCGACGGCAGCTTCTGGTCGTTGAGGCCGACGTAATAGACGAAGCTGTCGGCGCGATAGACGCGGGCCTGGCCCGGGGCGAAGGTGTCGGAACCGTCGAAGGTGCTCTGGTTGACGCCGCTGGCGGCGATCGTCAGCGTGGTCGCGGTGGCGCCTTCGCTCACCTGATTGGCGGCGAAGACCACGACCTGGCGGCAATCGGCGAGGCCGAACAGGCCGCCCTTGTCGAGATCCTTCTTCAACACCGGCCACTGGGTCGGATTGACGTTGATGGTCGCGTTCGGGCCGGTTTCGCCCGGCAGGTTGAAGCTGAGGATGTCGGCGCTTTCGGCCGAGAGGAAGCGCAGCGCCAGCACGTCGCTGCCTTTGATCGGCGCTGGCGTGAGCGCGAGCATGCTGGCCGGCAGCGCCGGGGTCCAGTCAGAGCCCGTGCCGTTGGGCAGCGTCGCCGCGCTCAGGTCGACCGTATCGCCCGACGACGAGCCCTTGGCTTCGAAACCCTGGATCGAGAAGTCGAAGTTCAACGCTTCCTTGTTGGCGATGTTCGGCAGCGTGGTGTAGTTGGTGCGGTCCGACAGGAACAGCTCGCCGAACATGCCGTGGCCGGCGTAGATGTGGACCTGATCGTTGACGCAACCGAACTGCCCGGCCATGCGCGCGTCGCGCTGCAGGTAGTCGATGGCGAAGCGCGAGGTTTCCTGCACCCGGGCCAGGCCCTGGGCCATCTGATAGGACGCGCGCGAGGCGGAGAAGATCTGCACCAGGCCGACCAGCAGCAAGCCGCTGAGCAGCAGCGCGACCATCAGCTCGATCAGCGAAAGACCGGCTTGCGAAAGCCGCGATTGCGGACGGGCGTGCGGCTTCACAGGGCGGTCTCCATCGAGAACGAAGTGGCGCCTTCCAGCGCCTTCCAACGCTTGGCGTCGTCCCAGTCCAACTGGATGGAAACGCGGCCGGTGCTGGTGTTGACCTGGACCACGGCGACCGCGCTGGCGCCCAGCGCCTGCTTCATCTTGCAGGCGAATTCGTCGGTCTGGTCTTTGGGCGTCATCGCGCCGATCTTGGTGCAGGCGGTGACGGTGACGTCGGCGGCCTTGTAAGTGCCCGTGTACTTGGTCGCCACCAGACGGTTGGTGCGGATGTCGTCGAGCAGATCGTTCGACAGGTTGGTCGCGATCGTGCGCTGGTTGCTGCTCTGGGCCAAGCGCAGATTGGTCGTCTGCAGCATCGCCAAGCCGAGCAGGCCCAGGCCGAGCACCAGCACGCTCATCAACACCTCGATCAGGCTCAGGCCGCGCATCCGCGTCGGCGCGGACGGACCGCCTCGCATAGCCACGCGCTTCATACGCATTTCTCCCGCTTGACCTGGACCCGGCCAACGCCGCTGACGGAAATCGAGCGCTTGGTCTCTTCGTTGCTCTTGCACACCGACGGCTTGACGATGACCGTGTAGCTGGTGCGATTGAGAGTGCGGCCGCGGTCGTCGAAGACGATCTCGCTGGTGCTGGCCGGATCCATCGAAATCTGGATGTCGCGCGGCGTATCGACGATGCGCTTGACCTCGGCGTCCTGCCGGGTCTTGTCGTTGTTCTCGTCGGTCCAGATCAGCAAGCCCTTGCTCCAGTCGCTGCCGCAGGCCTTGCCCACGCCGGAGGACGGCGCCGGGCAGACCCGCGCGCTGGTCTTGCTGCGCAGCGCCTCGGCGCGCGCCAGGTTCAACGAGGCCAGAGTGAGATTGGTGGCCGAGCTGACCCGGTTGGACCGCAACGCCGCGGTGAACGACGGCAAGGCCAGGGCCAGGAGGATCGCGGCGACCGCGACGGTCACCAGCAATTCGATCAAAGTGAAACCAGCTCGCCGACGACGGCTCATGAGCGATCTCTTCCCCATACAAGACGGGAAGGATGCTAACAGTCGGAATTACCTCAAAAAGGTGCCACACCGACGAGCGGTCAGGCGGAGTCGGTCAGTGGTTTTTGAGCCTAAGAATAGTCCGACAGGCGTCACGCCTTAGCCTTACCGACGGTCGCGCCCTGCGCCGCTGGTCGTCCCGGACGGTCGCCGGCGAAGCTGTGTCTCCCGAGCACGCCGCGCATCCGCCAAGGGAATGGCCCATGCGAATCAAGAAGTTGGACGCTTACGAGTTCTTCGCCGCATTTGTGTTGGCCAATCTGCTGAGCCTGCTGGTGAGCCCGGGATCGGGCGCCAGCTTCGGCGATTCGCCGGCGCGGGCGTTCGCCCAGGGCCTCGACGGCCTGTACGCCCAGGCCGCCCGCCACGCCGAACGCCGCGCGGTGCCGGTGCTGCTGTGCCCGGTGCGCTGGATCTACTTCGAATGCGACCCCGGCACCGACTGGAGCCGCGGCCTGATGGGCTTCGCCGACAACGACCGCAGCCGCCACCTCAACGAGGGTGACGAACTGCTGCGGCGCCAGCTCCCCCTGCCCACCTACCTGCGCCTGCGCTCGCTCGGCCAAGCGCGGCCGATCCGCTTCCAACCCGGCACCGGGCGGGTCGGCCACGACGCGCCGCTGCTGTTGTGCGACCTGCGCGGGCCGCTGCGCGGCTGGGTGCTGCGCTATCGCAACGGCCATGGATTCGCGACGCGCGATGCGGAGGCGGCGGAACTCGCTCGATGCCGCGCCGACGAGTAAGGCCGCAAAGCCGCCGGCAGCGGCGCCGCGCGCACTAAACCAAGACGCCGCGCTCGTGCAGCCAGTCGAAGACCAGGACATCGACCGCGGAAGCGCGCTCCCGGTCGGCATAACCCAGCCATTGCCACTCCTCGATCTCGGCCGATGCAGTCGGCTCACCCACCGGTTCGGCCGCATAGCAGATCATCTTGATCAAGACGCCGTCCGGATGCCCGTGCGCCTGGGCCTGGAAGGTCGCGAGATAACCGATCGAATCGACTCGCAGCTCCACCGCCAATTCCTCGCGGACTTCGCGCCGCAGGCAATCGACATCGGACTCGCCGGCCTCGCGCTTGCCGCCGGGGAGGTAGAAGCGGTCTTTCCCGCGCGATCGCGTGCTCAAAATCTTGCCGTCGCGCAGATGGACCCACGCCACTTTGTCGATCGTGCTCATGCCGAACCGGTCCTTTGCGATCGCGTCGTCGCCCCGCTCCATTCTCGATCCGCCCGCGCAATCGGCGCACCGGACGCGGGCGCCCTGCATTCCACGACGAGCTCGACTCCAGCGCGTCGGGGCATAGCGGCCATACGGAACGCGCGACTCGAACGCCCGTCGGCGGCACGCAGCGAAAACCCGGGAGCGACACGACCGGATTCCGCGGAAGAGGAAAACGGCGAACAAAAAAGAAGGCCGCGATTGCTCGCGGCCTTCTCGAATTTGGCGCCCGAAGTTGGACTCGAACCAACGACCCCCTGATTAACAGTCAAGTGCTCTAACCGGCTGAGCTATTCGGGCGGGGCTGCATATGATGCTTATTCAGCACCCCGGCGTCAACACTTTCGGGTCAAGAAAGCACGTCGCCGCCGGAGCCCGACATCATACCCGTTCAGGTCACAACGCGGTAGCAGGGGCGGTACTCGCCGGCGATCTTCATCCGCCGTTGCTCGACGAAGGCGCGCAGCAATTCGTCCAGCGACTGCATCATGTCCGGGTCGCCGTGGATCTCGAACGGTCCGAACTGCTCGATCCGGCGCATGCCGTCTTCCTTGACGTTGCCGGCGACGATGCCCGAGAACGCCCGGCGCAGGTCCGCGGCCAGCTCGTGCGGCTTGCGGCCGTGGTGCAGGTCCAGCGCAGCCATCGCCTCGTGGGTCGGCACGAACGGCTTCTGGAACGCCAGCGGGATGTCGATCGACCAGTTGAAGAAGAACGAATCCTTGTGCTCGATGCGGTACTCGCGCACCTTGCGGATGCCGTGCGACATGGCGCGGGCCACGCGCTCGGGATCGCCGACGATGATCTCGTAGCGCTGGGTCGCGACCTCGCCCAGGGTCAGGCGCAGGAACTTGTCGATCTGCTCGAAATACGGCGCCGACGCGGTCGGGCCGGTCAGGATCAGCGGGAACGGCAGGCCGGCGTTCTCCTCGCGCAGCAGGATGCCGAGCAGGTACAGGATCTCCTCGGCCGTGCCGACGCCGCCAGGGAACACGATGATGCCGTGGCCCATGCGGACGAAGGCCTCCAGGCGCTTCTCGATGTCCGGCATGATCACCAGGTGGTTGACGATCGGGTTCGGCGACTCGGCCGCGATGATGCCCGGCTCGGTGATGCCGATGTAGCGCATCGCGCGGCGGCGCTGCTTGGCGTGGGCGATGGTCGCGCCCTTCATCGGACCCTTCATCGCGCCCGGGCCGCAGCCGGTGCAGATGTCCAGGCCGCGCAGGCCCAGCTCGTAGCCGACCTGCTTGGTGTAGATGTACTCGTCGCGCGAGATCGAGTGGCCGCCCCAGCACACCACCAGGTTCGGATCGGCCGGGTGCAGGATGCGGGCGTTGCGCAGCAGGCCGAACACCGAATCGGTGAGGCCGTCGCTGGAGTCCAGGTTGCGGCCGCCGCCCTTGCCCAGCTCGATCGCGGTATAGGCCAGGTCGCGGACCACGGCGAACAGCAGCTCGGCCACGCCGCGGATGATCTCGCCGTCGACGAAGGCCATCGCCGGCGCGCGGGTCAGGTCGATGCGCATGCCGCGGTCTTGCTGATGCACTTCGATATCGAAATCCGGATACAGCTCGCGCGCGGCGCGCGGGTCGTCGGAGGCGCTGCCGCTGGTCAGCACCGCCAGGGCGCAGCGGCGCAGCAGGTCGTGCATGCCGGTGGAGGCGTCGCGCAGGCGCGCGACCTCGTCGCGGGACAGGACGTCGAGCCCGCCCTTGGGGTAGATGCGTGCGTTGACCGTCGGCAGGACGGTCGCGGTGGGGGTTGCGGTCATTGCGGGTTTCTCTGTCGTTTTCATCGTCTAGTGGGGAACGACTCTAGCAGCTTGCCGCGACGCTGCGGCGGGGTCCGCGGGGGCCATCCGGGGCCGGCCGGATCGGCACAACCGACCCGCGGCGCACCCCTGCGGCGGCGCGCTGCGGCCCTATAAAAAGAAAACGGCCGGGGAAGCCCCGGCCGTCGTCCTGGATCCTATCGCGCCGCTATCAGAAGCGGTAGCGGAAGCTCACCTGAGCCGCCCAACGCGAGATGCCCTTCTCGTCGTAGATCTGCTCGGGATCCGGGGTGTTGAAGCGGTAGACGTACTTGCCGGTCGCCGGATCGACGCCGCCGTACTCGACCACGCCGCGCATGCCCGGGAACGCCACTTCTTCGACGCGGCCCCACTTCTTATTGAGCATGTTGCCGACGTTCATGATGTCGATGGCCAGCTCGGCCTTGTGGCCGGTCATGAAGCCCGGCAGTTCCTGCGCGATGTGCAGGTCGAACTGGTTGACCCACTTGCCGCGCACGTCGTTGCGCTTGGCGACCTGGCCCAGATGGCTGCGCAGGTACTCGTTGCCGTTGACGAAGTTCCAGAACGCCTGCTCTTCGGCCGGGTTGCGGAACAGCACGTCGCCCATGCTCTTGGGGATGTACAGCAGGTCGTTCAGACGGCCGTCGCCGTTGGCGTCGTTGTCGAACGCGTAGCTGTACGGACGGCCCGAGCGGCCTTCGTACACCAGCGAGACGATGGTGTTGTAGTCGCCGAAGAACGCGTGCTTCCAGTTGACGTTGGCGGTGAAGCGGTCGCGGATCTCGTAGGCCGAGCGCGCGGCGACTTCCTCGTTGGACTGGAACACGCCGACGTTGCCGAGCTGCGAGCTCGAGGTCGAGCTGGTCAGCGGGCTGACTTCGGTGGCGTGGGTGAAGGTGTAGGCGACGCCCCAGGCCCAGTCGCTGTTGTTGAACGGCTTGTTCAACGAAACGGTGAACTGCTGGCTCTCACCCTTGGAGGTGTTGCGGGCGATGATGGCGTCGTTGTAGGCCGTGGAGCGACCGGCGCGCGCGTTGGTACCGCTGCTGGCGCAGGACGGACCGCCGGCCAAGCCGGTTTCGCGCAAGCACGCGCTGCCATCCTGGTTCCAGCTCAGCGGGCTCAGGCCTGCGTTGTTCCAGTAGATGTTGCGGCCGTCCTGACCCACGCGCTGCACCGCGCCGAGGTTGAGCTGCTGGTAGTACAGGGCGTCGTTGACCTGGGTGACCACGCCTTCCACGGCGGCGACGATGCCGTACCACGGCAGTTCGGTATCGAACGCCAGGTTGGCCTTCCACACCGACGGCAGGCTCAGGTCCTTCTCGATGAAGTCGACCGACTGCTGGCCGCCGGTGCCCGGGTTGAACAGGCCCAGCTGGGCGTTCGGATCCGGGCTGAAGCGGGTGATGCCGTTGGTGAACAGGTAGTCGGTGTACGAAATGCCGTTATTGGAGTACGGGTTGGCCAGCCACACCGTCGGCGAACCGCCCTTGAACAGACCGATGCCGCCGCGCAGCTGGGTCGGACGCTCGCTGTCGAAGGTGTAGTTGAAGCCGAAGCGCGGCTGCCACAGGTCGCTGCCGTCGATGGTGTTGTCGTTGCGCACGCCGAACAGGTTCGACGCGGCCGCGTTGTAGACCGGCTTGTCGTCGACAATGGCCTTGTCGTAGCGCACGCCGAAGGTCAGGGTCAGGCGGTCGGTGAGCGCCCAGGTGTCCTGCGCGAACAGGCCGATGTTCTTCTGGGTGAAGCCGGCGGCCATGTTGTCCAGGTCGCCGCCGCGCGGGGCGAACAACTGGTAACGGCCCGAACGGCCGGCGCGGTAGTCGGCGATCGAATTGAAGGTGTACACGCCGTTGATGCGGCGGCCGAACAGGTTGTAGACCTCGTTCGACTCGTAGTCGGCGCCGAACTTGACGGTGTGCTCGCCCAGGAACAGGTTGCCGGCGAAGAAGCCGTTCCAGGTCTTGGTCTCGAGGATGTTGGCCTGGGTGTTCTCTTCGGTGCCGAAGTTCAGGGTGCTGCTGCCCACGCGCACGCCGATCGCCGGCAGGTCGAACTGCGGGTTGCGAACGGCCGAGTAGTCGCGGTAGGAGACCTTGGCTTCGGTGGAGAAGTTGTCGGTCCAGTCGCTGAACAACTGCGCGGTGTAGGTCTTGAACTCGAAGTCCTGCACGTAGTGGTACGTGCTCAGCGCCAGCGAGTTGCTGCCGAAGCCCTGCAGGAACGCGGTGCTCTGCTTGCTCTGCGCGTAGCGGAAATTGGCGCGGTGCTTATCGCTGATGTTCCAGTCGATCTTCAGGCCGTATTCCTCGCTCTTGGTGTCGAGCGACGGCAGCGACAGGCTACCCGGATCGAAGCCCCAGACGTTCTTGGAGATGTCGATGATCTCGGCGATCTGGGCCGGGGTGATGTTGACGATGTTGTTGGCGCCCGAGCCCGGAGGACCGAAGCTGGAGTTGCCGGTGAACAGTTCCTTGCCGGTGTACTTCTCGTAGTTGGCGAAGAAGAACAGCTTGTCCTTGATCAGCGGGCCGCCGAAGGTGCCGCCGTAGGTGCTCTCGCTGTCGAACAGCTGCGGACGCACGCCGGCGGAGTTCTTGCCCGACCAGTCGTTGTCGCGGTACACGCCGTAGACCGAGCCGTGGAATTCGTTGGTGCCCGACTTGGTGACGGCGTTGATCACGCCGCCCGTGCCGCCGGCGATGGTCACGTCGTAGTTGGCCACGTCGATGGAGACTTCGTCGATGACGTCCATCGAGAACGGCTGCTTCGGGGTCGGCAGGCCGTTGCCGCCGAGGCCGAAGGAGTCGTTGGTGCTGACGCCGTCGACGCGGATCACGTTGTAGCGCGGGTTCTGGCCGCCGACCGAGATCTCGTTGCGCGACTTGTCGGTCTGGACCACGCGCGGGTCGAGGCGGACGAAGTCCTGCAGGTTGCGGTTGATGGTCGGCATCTGCTCGAGCTGCTGGCGGGTGACCACCGAGCCGGCGCCCATCTTGTTGGCCGAGAACACTTCCGAGGTCGCCGCGGCGACCGCCTGGACGGCGCCCAGGGTGGTGACCGAGTTGTTCAGCGCGACATCGACGTTGTTGACCTTGTCCAGGTTGAGGTAGACCCCGTCCTGGCTGCCGGCGCCGGCGCCTTCCTTGTTGATGGTGACCGTGTACGGGCCGCCCACGCGCAGGCCGCGGGCGTTGTAGCGGCCGTCGGCGTCGGTGGTGGCGCGGCTGACGGTGCCCGATTCCGTGTGGGTGATCGTCACTTCGGCGTTGGCGACCGGCTGGCCGTCGGCGCCGAGGACACGGCCGGCGATACCGGCGGCGTTGCTCTGGGCGAAGACCGGAGCGGTGGCGAAGACGGCGAGCAGGCCAAGCGTGAGCTTGGACATGCGGACGCGGTTTTGATAGGTCATTACGATGGCCTCGGTACAGTGGAATGCGTGGCGGAGAAGGTCGGCGGGCGCGGCTTCGCGCCGCTGCCGGTCCAGACCTGCGTTATTGGCTAGCCCCTAGACCCGCGCGGCGCCGTGGCCGCCGGGGTTAACAGCAGTTTAACAGGCTAGGCAGGGTGTGTGACAGAGACGTGACCGGCATCAAGCCTTGTCACACGGTGACTGCGTCCACACCTGAACTGCCATGCAGCGCAAAGTTGTATAAGCCGCGCCCGGAGCCCTTGCCCATGCGGGTGCGAATGGGAGCCGGGCGACAGCGCCCGGGCACAACTACGCCACTCGAAATCGCGAACGGCCGCCCCGCCCTCGCCGGCCCGGGCCGGTGCGGGCATAACCGTTCGTCGGAACCGGCACGGCTCCCCGCCGCGCCTTCAAGCCCTCGCGAGCACCGCAGCGGGCTCGCGCCCCGCGCGCGGGGCCGGGATTACCGGCCGGCGCTCACGGCGGACCCGGCAGGTAGGCGCCGAGGCCGTCGAGAATCATCTGCACCGAGATCGCCACCAGCAGCATGCCCATCAGCCGCTCGATCGCGATCAGCGCGCGCCGGCCGAGCAGCTTGTAGAGGATGGTGGCCGAGAACAGGATCGCCGCGGTCGCGCCCCAGGCGATCATCAGCGCCAGGCTCCAGTCGCCCAGGCGCGATGGGTCGTTGCTGCCCATCAGCATCACCGCGGCCATGCCCGAAGGGCCGGCGACCAGCGGGATCGCCATCGGCACGATGAAGGGCTCGCCGTCGGGGATCTCGCCCATCAGCCCTTCCGGCGGCGGGAAGATCATGCGGATGCCGATCAGGAACAAGACGATGCCGCCGGCGATCGACACCGACTCCTGGCGCAGGTGCATCAGCTCCAGCGCGTACTTGCCTCCCCACAGGAACAGCATCAGCACGCCCAGCGCGATCAGCAGCTCGCGCGCGAGCACGATGCGCTGGCGCTTGGGCGGCAGCCCGCGCAGCAGGCTCAGGAACACCGGGATGTTGCCGAGCGGGTCGAGGATGATGAAGAGCAGCAGCGCGGCCGAGGCGATGGTCATGGCGCGGCCTCAGGCGTCCGGCGTCCAGACCGTGCCGCGATGCGCTGCGCCGTCCGCCGACAGCAGCGAAACGCAGGCCGCGGCATAGGCCGCCGGCTCGCGCGCGGAACGGTCGTTTTCTTCGACGTAGGCGCGCGCGCGCAGCGGCGTGCGCATCGGCCCCGGACGCAGGCCGGACACGCGCACGCTGGAATTGCCCAACTCGGCGTGCAGGATCCCGACCAGCGCGGCGAGCCCGTGCTGGGCCGCGCCGTAGCCGCCCCAGTACGCCTGGCCGACCCGCTTGGGATCGTCGAGGGCGAACACCAGCGCGGCGTCGCCGGCCTTGGCCAGCAGCGGCAGGCAGGCCTGCGACAGCCACCACGGCGCGGTCAGATTGATGTGCACGGCGCGCGCGAACGCGGCCGGGTCGGTCTGCATCAGCGGGGTCAGGCCGGGGAAATCGGCGGCGCAGTGCAGCACGCCGTCGAGGCGGCCGAGTTCGGATTCGATCCGCTGCGCCATCTCGGCGTAGTCGTCGGGCTGGGCGCCTTCCAGGTCGAGCGGGTACAGCAGCGGCTCGGGCCCGGCCTGGGCCGCCGCGTCGTAGACCCGGTTCAACTTCGGCACCTTGCGCCCGAGCAGGACCACGGTGGCGCCGGCCGCGGCGCAGGCCAGCGAGGCGGCCGAGCCGAGACCGCCGGCGGCACCGGTGACCAGCACCACCCGGCCGGCCAGCGCGCCGGCCTGGGAATCCCCGGAACGGGCGGCGGCCTGGGTCACTGCGACTGGGTCTCGCTGATCATGCGCGCCAGCTCGCCGGACTCGTACAGCTCCAGGGTGATGTCGCAACCGCCGATCAGCTCGCCGTGGATGAAGAGCTGCGGGAAGGTCGGCCAATTCGAATAGCGCGGCAGGTTGGCGCGGATTTCCGGATCTTCCAGCACGTTGACCGTGTGCAGCGAAGTGGCGCCCGCGGCCTTCAGCGCCTGCACCGCGCGGCTGGAAAAGCCGCACATCGGGAACTGCGCGGTGCCCTTCATGAACAACACGACCGGATGGGACTCGACCTCGGTCTGGATCCGTTCGATAACCGACATGGGTACTGCTCCTGACAAGGTTTGTTGCCGAGTTTGACGGTTCGGCAACCTTGGGTGGGGATAGAATATGAATTGTAAGCCTTCGCGGCGTCGCCGACGCGCCCGTCCTGGAACCGTTCGGTCCCGGAGCTGGAACGCCGGCCGCGGCGCCCTCCGCTAGCCAGCCCCCCTCGAACTCCAGGAGCCCGCCAATGGCCATCGAATTGCCTGCCCTGCCCTACGACCGTACCGCGCTGGAGCCGACCATCTCGGCCGAGACCATCGACTATCACTACGGCAAGCATCACAAGGCCTACGTCGACAACCTCAACAAGATGATCGAAGGCACCGAGTTCGCCTCGCTGTCGCTGGAAGAGATCATCAAGAAGTCGCAGGGCGGCATGTTCAACAACGCCGCCCAGATCTGGAACCACACCTTCTATTGGAACTGCCTGTCGCCCAAGGGCGGCGGCGAGCCGACCGGCAAGCTGGCCGAACTCATCAACAAGGCCTTCGGCGACTTCGCCAAGTTCAAGGAAGAGTTCACCAAGACCGCGGTCGGCACCTTCGGTTCGGGCTGGGGCTGGCTGGTGCAGCGTCCGGACGGTTCGCTGGCCCTGGTCAGCACGCCCAACGCCGCCACCCCGCTGACCGGCGAAGACACCGCGCTGCTGACCTGCGACGTGTGGGAACACGCCTACTACATCGACTACCGCAACGCCCGCCCGAAGTACGTCGAGGCGTTCTGGAACCTGGTCAACTGGGACTTCGTGGCGTCCAACCTCAAGTAAGCCGCCGCGTCGCCGCAACAGCGAAAACGGCCGGGGAAACCCGGCCGTTTTTCGTTATCGGCGAATCCCCCCACGCCTCCTGTAGGAGCGGCGCAAGCCGCGACCGCGACACCCCGCCAACGACGCCCCCCTCAAGCCGCACGAACCGCCAGCCCGCAACGCCCTCGGCTTGCAGCGCCACACCCCACGCGCGCAAGCTCATGCAGCCGCGCACCGCGGCCACTGGAACCCCGCCTCATGGCCTCGCCGATCGCCGCCACCGCACCCTACTGGCTTCCCGCGCTGTCGATGCTGCTGGTCTACCGCCGCATCCGCCGCAACTTCGGCGTGCAGCCGTGGCGACCGGTGCGCAGCGGCATCCGGCTCGGCATCCTGGCTTTGGTCGCGGCGTTGCTATGCGTCGCCGGCGCGGCGATGCCGCACCTCGCGCTCGGCCTGGGCGTCGGCGCCGCGCTGGGCGCGCTGCTCGGCCTGCTCGCGCTCAAGCACACCCACGTCGCCTGGCGCGACGGCCGGCGCACCTACACGCCGAACCCGTGGATCGGCGGCGCGCTGACCGTCCTGCTGCTCAGCCGCATGGCCTGGCGCTACACCCACGAAGGCTTCGCCGCGGCGCAGGCGCCGAGCGCGCTGACGATGGGCATGGCGGCGGTGTTGATCGGCTATTCGCTGGTCTACACGATCGGGCTGATGGTGCAGATGCGCCGGTTGGCGAGCGAACGCGTGGCTGAGACCGTCGCCGCCGCGACGCTGCCGGATCGAACCGACCCGAACTGAGCGGCGCCGTTGCCGCAGGCCCGCGACGACCGCGCCCGGATCAGCCGCGCCGCGTCGCCAACGAACACGCCGGCCCGCTGCCGCCGAAGCGCCAGCGATAGGTGAAGCCGAGCCAGCCCTGGCGCAGATCGCAAGCCAGGCGGTCGCCGACCGCGACCTCGCCGAACAGCGCCGGGTTCACCACCATGTCGACCTCGCGGCCGCTGGCACCGTCGCGCAAGCTCAGCACGTGCGCGTCCGAACGGCGGCTGGAGACGACCTGCTTGCGCAGCACCGGCCCAGCCAGATGCACCGGCCCGCGATCGCCGATCGCGTTGACTACCGTCAGATATGGCCAGGCCATCAGCAAACCCATCAGATAGACCAACACCGCGCCGCCCAGCACCCGCCACGCGCGCCGCTGGCGTTCGCGCAGCCAGCGCCAATAGCGGCCGACGAACGCCGTTACCGCCAGCAACCACGGCAACCACAGCCAGGTCGCGACCTGGGCGAAACCGTCGTTGAATTCGCCGTCCACGCACAGCATGCCGGCGACGCCGCCGACCATGAACGCCATGAAAGCGACGCCGCCCCAGCGCGCCAGCGGCGGCGCGCGATGCGGCCGCGTCAACCAGGTCGGCATCGCTCAGCGCAGGCGTTCGATCACCGGCTCAACCTGCTCCTCGCGCCCCAAGGCCGCACCGACCCGGCGCAAGGCCTCGGCGAGTTCGGCCGCGCTGTCGGTGCGCAAGGTCGCATGCCCGACCTTGCGCCCGTCGCGCGACGACTTGCCGTAGTCGTGCCAATGCCCGCCGGCTTCGGCCAGCACCGGCGCGGCGTCGGGCATCGCGCCGATCCAGTTGAGCATGCAGGCGTGGCCGAGCATGCGCGTGTCGCCCAGCGGCAGGCCGAGCACGGCGCGCAGATGGTTCTGGAACTGCGAGGTCTCGGCGCCTTCGATGGTCCAGTGGCCGGAGTTGTGCACGCGCGGGGCCAACTCGTTGGCCAGCAGCACGCCGTCGCGGCAGAACAGCTCCAGCGCGAACACGCCGACGTAGTCGAGCGCTTCGCCGAGCTTGCGCGCGTGCGCGACCGCGGTCGCGGCCAGCGCGGCGTCGGCATCGGCCGGCGCGAGGCTGGCCGAGAGCACGCCGTCGACGTGCCAGTTCTCGGTCAGCGGCCAAGCGCGGAACTCGCCGTCGCGGCCGCGCACGGCGACCACCGACAGCTCGCGCTCGAAGCGCACGAAGCCTTCCAGGATCAGGCCGACGGTCTCGGCCTGGGCGCCGAGCGCGGCCCAGGCGGCGTCGGCGTCGGCCGGGCTCTTGATCCGGAACTGGCCCTTGCCGTCGTAGCCCAGGCGGCGGGTCTTGAGGATGCACGGCGTGCCGATGGACTGCAGCGCGGCGTCGAGGCCGGCGCGCGAATCGATCGGCGCGAAATCGGGCACCGGGATGTCGAGTTCGCGGAACAGGGTCTTCTCGGCCAGCCGGTCCTGCGCCACGGCCAGCGCGCGCGGGCTCGGGAACACCGGCCGGCGCTCGGCCAGCCAGCGCGCCGATTCGGCCGGCACGTTCTCGAAATCGAAGGTGGCCACGTCGATCTTCGAGGCGAACTCGTCGAGCGCGGCCTGATCGGTGTAGTCGCCCACCACCATCGGCGCGAACTGGCCGGCGCAGGCGTCGGCGGTGTTGTCCAGGACCAGGAAACGCAGGCCCAGCGGCGCGCCCGACAGCGCCAGCATGCGGGCCAGCTGCCCGCCTCCGAGGATGCCGACGGTGGTCATTGGCGCGGGTCGTCGTTGGCCAGCACTTCGTCGGTCTGGCGCGCGCGGAACGCGCTCAGCGCCGCGCCGATGGCCGGGTATTCCGGCGCCAGCAGGGCGGCGGCGAACAGCGCGGCGTTGGCGGCGCCGGCGTTGCCGATGGCGAAGGTCGCCACCGGGATGCCGGCCGGCATCTGCACGATCGACAGCAAAGAATCCATGCCGTTGAGCGCCTTGGACTGCACCGGCACGCCCAGCACCGGCACCGCGGTCTTCGAAGCCAGCATGCCCGGCAGGTGGGCGGCGCCGCCGGCGCCGGCGACGATCGCGCGCAGGCCGCGGGCGGCCGCGCTTTCGGCGTACTGGAACAGCACGTCCGGGGTGCGGTGCGCGGACACCACCCGCACCTCGTGCGGCACGCCCAGCGCTTCGAGCTTGGCGGCGGCGTGCTGCATGGTCTCCCAGTCCGAGCGCGAGCCCATGACGATGCCCACGAGCGGGGCGGGAGATGCGGAGGCGGAACTCTGGGCTGGGGACATGGGACGTGCCTTGGCGCAAAGACGTATTCTAACGCCCTGTCCCGTCGTACCGGCACCAAACCGTATGGATCGCAAACTGCTCGACCTGCTCGTCTGCCCCACCACCCGGCAACCGCTGTTCCCGCTCGACGGCCGCGGGCTGCAGGCGCTGAACGCCGCCATCGCCCGCGGCGGCGTGGTCCGCGGCAGCGGCGACGCCCAGACCCAGGCGCTGCGCGAGGCGCTGGTCACCCGCGACCGCAAGACCGTCTACATCGTCGACGACGGCATCCCGCTGCTCGACGCCGAAAACGCCCTGGCCACCGCCCAGGTCGAGGGTTTCCCCGCCGCATGAACGCCGCCGCCCGCGACCTGACCCCGCCGCCGGCGGCCGAGATCGAAGCCGATGTCGCCGACGCCCTGGCCGAAGACCTCGGCAGCGGCGACGTCACCGCCGACCTGCTGCCCGACAGCGCCGACATCGCCTACCTGCTGTGCAAGCAAGACGCGGTGGTCTGCGGCCGGCCGTGGTTCGACGCCTGCCACCGCGCGCTCGACCCGCAGGTCGAGATCGACTGGAAGGTGGCCGAAGGTGACCGCGTCGCTGCGGGCACGGTGTTAGCCATCTTGCGGGGACGATCCCGCGCCTTGGTCAGCGCCGAGCGCGCCTCGCTGAATTTCCTGCAGACCCTGTCGGGCACCGCCACCGTCACCGCCCAGTACGTGGCCGCGGTGGCCGGCACCGGCACCAAGATCCTCGACACCCGCAAGACCCTGCCCGGCCTGCGCCTGGCGCAGAAGTACGCGGTGCGTTGCGGCGGCGGGGTCAACCACCGCATCGGCTTGTATGACGCGGTGATGCTCAAGGAAAACCACATCCGCGCCGCCGGCTCGCTGGTCGCGGCGATCCGCCACGCGCGCGAGCGCCATCCCGGCCTGCCGCTGATCGTCGAGGTCGAGACGCTGGCGCAATTGCGCGAGGCGCTGACTGAAGGCTGCGACCGCATCCTCATCGACGACTTCGACGCCGCCGACCGGCGCGAGGCGGTGCGGATCGCGCGCGCGACGCCGTTCGACGGGCGCATCCCGCTGGAAGTCTCCGGCGGCGTCGACTTCGACGGCCTGCGCGCGATCGCCGAAGACGGGGTGGACTGCATCTCCATCGGCGGGCTCACCAAACATGTGCGCGCCATCGATCTTTCGCTGAAACTCGGCCCGCCGCCGGCCTGATCCGGCGGGCCGTCCCCTTGCGTAGCGCCGCCTTCGCCGCCAAGAAACCGTCATGCCTACCTTGATCCTGCTGATGATCTTCGGCGCCGCCGCGTTCTCGTTCTGGAGCGCCGGCCGCGCCGCCGCCGAACGCGCCGAAGTGGTCGGCCGCGACGCCTGCCGCGCGGCCGGGGTGCAATGGCTCGACCAGAGCGTGCACGCGATCGGCCTGCGGGTGATCCGCCGCGAGAGCGGCTGGCTCGGTTTCGAGCGCACCTTCCGCTTCGACTACTCCATCGACGGCGAAGACCGCCACGTCGGCCGGCTGGTCCTGCGCGGCGACAAACTGGTGGCCTTCAGCGGCCCGGTGACGCGCGCGCCGGCGCAACTGCACTGAGCGGCACCGCGCTGCCGCGATAGCCCCCTGTAGGAGCGGCGCAAGCCGCGACCGCGACATCGCAACTACGGCGCGCCCAACTCGACGCGCGCATTCGACATGCGCCGCCCGCCACGTCGGCATCTCCGTCATCCCAACTGCCGTTGTTCCGGCGAAAGCCGGAATCCATTTCGCCATTGAGCTTGCGCGACGTACGCGGCCTGCAACGGCAAAATCGAAATGGGTTCCGGCTTTCGCTGGAATGACGGGTGATGGGATTACGGGATGCGAGGCGTTCGCCGCGCTCGTGGTGGCGCGGTCGCGGCTTGCGCCGCTCCTACAGGGAGCGGGCGTGGCTACGTTGTGCGTTGAGCTACGCGAGCGGCCTGCGACGGCGAAATCGAAATGGGTTCCGGCTTTCGCCGGAATGACGGGTGATGGGACTACGGGATGCGAAGCGTTCGCCGCATTCGCGGTGGCGCGGTCGCGGCTTGCGCCGCTCCTACAGGGAGCGGGCGCGGCGACGTTGTGCGCTTGGGGCGACGCGACAGGCGCCGGCGAGCCGGCGCCCGCGCGGCTTATTTGACGATGCGCAGGTGCCCGCCGCGACGCGGAGTCGGGGTCGGGCTGGGCGGACCGCCATCGTCGTCGCCTTCCGGCGAGGGGTCGCTGGGCACCGCGCTGAGCTGCGGCGGCGAGGCCGCCTCCGGCGTCTCGGCGTCGTCGTCGAGCGCGGCGTCCTCCAGGTTCGCGTCCTCCGGCAGGGCCATGCCCTGGCCGGTTTCGCGCGCGTAGATCGCCAACACCGCACCCACCGGCACCGAGACCGGATGGCTGACGCCGCCGAAGCGCGCGCTGAAGCGGATGAAGTCGTTGCCCATCTCCAGGTGCGACACGGCGCGCGCGGCGACGTTGAGCACGATCTTGCCGTCCTTGACCGCGTGCGCGGGCACCTGCACCGCCGGACGCGTGGCGTCCACCAGCAGGTGCGGGGTCATGCCGTTGTCGGCGATCCATTCGTACAGCGCCCGCAACAGGTAGGGGCGGTGGCTGGTCATCGTGATGCTGCTTTCGCTCATGCGCGCAGTTTAACGCCTGACGCGGCCCGGCCAAGGGCCGGCGGCGCATCGGTTGGGCGGTAGCGGCGAAGGCGCCGCATGCGGCACGGCCGCGCCGGCCCGCGCGGCGCCCCGGCGGCCGGCCTGACCCCGCGCGCGGCGCGTTCGCGCGCCGCGGCGGCGCCTCACATCGGCAGGTCGCGCAGCTTGCGCTCCTGGTCGGTCAGGCTGCGGGTGAAGCCGGGGTTGCGGAAGATCCGGTTGCCGTAGTCCTCGATCGCCTTGGCGTCCTTCGGCAGCGGCACGTCCAGCGACGGCAGGCGCCAGATGATCGGCGCCATCGCGCAATCGGCCAGGCTCATTTCCGGGTTCAGGAAGAACTTGCTGGCCTTGAACAGCGGCACCGAGGCGGTCAGCAGTTCCTTGAGCCGCTTGCGCGCGGCCTCGGCCTGGACCTTGTTGCCCATCTGGATGGCCTGCACCTGCGGCACCCAGTCGTGCTCCAGGCGCAGCATCGCCAGGCGCAGGCGCGCGCGGGAGAGCGGGTCGACCGGCATCAGCGGCGGATGCGGGTAGCGCTCGTCGAGGTACTCGCTGACCACGCTGGCCGCATACAGGACCAAGTCGCGCTCGACCAGGGTCGGCACCGAATGGTAGGGGTTGAGGTCGACCAGATCTTCCGGCGGGTTCTGCGGATCGACCGGGATCAAGTCGTAGGTAACGCCCTTGGCCGCCAGGACCAGACGCACGCGATGGCACAGCACGCAGTCGGTGGACGAGAACAGAGTCAACGCATTACGCATACGGGGGCTAGCCGCCATCATCGACCTCTCCAGCGACCGGAATCCGCCAGTCGCAAGACGCCCCCCACCCTGCGTGGAAGGTCGTCACGGCCTCGAGTCCGTTACCGGCTTTGCGCAGGTTGTCGGCTCGCCAGACCGTCAACCCTAACGGAAAACCCGCGCTTATGGCGCGGGTTTTCCAGGCGAACTCCGTCAATGTTCCACGTCGCGCCAGTACTCGGTCTTCAACAAATACGCGAGGAAGGTGAACAAGGCGAGGAACAGGATCACCCAAACGCCGAGGCTCTGGCGCTTGAGCGCCGCCGGTTCGCCGGCGTACTCGAGGAAAGCGGTGATGTCGCGGGTGGCGGTGCGGAAGCCGGCTTCGTCGAGCTTGCCGCGCTGCTCGATCTTCAGGCCGTGCACCGGGCGATCGCCGGTGGCCTTGTCCGGCTCGCCGTACTCGGCGTGCTGCAGGCCCTGCAGCTCCCACAGCGGGTTGGGCATGGACGCGTTCGGGAACAGCTTGTTGTTCCAGCCCAGCGGCCGCGACTCGTCCAGATAGAACTGGTTGAGGTAGGTGTAGACCCAGTCGCTGCCGCGCACGCGGGTGATCAGGCTCAGGTCCGGCGGCATCTTGCCGAACCACTGGTTGGCGTGTTCCGGGGTCAGGTTGACCAGGATCTGCTCGCCGTACTTGGCGCCGGTGAAGTTGAGGTTGTTCATCACCTCGTCTTCGGTCAGGCCCAGGTCTTCGGCCATGCGCGAATAGCGCAGGTACTTGAGCGAGTGGCAGCCCGAGCAGTAGTTCATGTACAGCTGGGCGCCGCGCTGCAGCGAGGCGCGATCGTTCAGGTCGGTGCCCGACTGCAACAGCGCGCCGCCGCCGGAGGCGTAGGCGGTGGCCGAGATGAGCAGGCCGGCGACGAAGGTGGCGAGCTTCTTCACGATGCGGGTCTTCCGGAGAGGCTGGCTTTTTGGAAAGTCCGCACATGGATGTGCGGGCTTTTGCAGATGGACCTGCGTAACCGTATTAGTCATGCATCGTCACCCTGTCCGGCACCGGCTTGGTCTTGTCGAGCTTGGTCCACAGCGGCATGGTGATGAAGAAAACGAAGTACAGGAAGGTCAGCACCCGGCCGATGATGGTCTCGACCGGATCGGTGCCGGGGCCGGCGCCGATCTTGCCCAGCCAGACGAAGCACACCGCCAGCACCGCCAGCATCAGCTTGCTGATCCAGCCGCGGTAGCGCACCGACTTGACCTTGCAGCGGTCCAGCCACGGCACCAGGAACAGGATCGCGATCGCCGCGAACATCACGATCACGCCGCCGAGCTTGTCCGGGATCACGCGCAACATCGCGTAGTACGGGGTGTAGTACCACACCGGCTTGATGTGCTCGGGCGTCACCAGGCGGTTGGCCTCGGTGAAGTTGTCGTGCTCCAGGAACCAGCCGCCCATCGCCGGAGCGAAGAAGATGATGAAGGCGGCCAGGATCAGGAAGAAACCGACGCCGACCAGATCCTTGACCGTGTAGTACGGATGGAACGGGATGGTGTCGACCGGCTTGTTCGCGTCCCAGCGGTTGCCCTTCGGGCCGTGCTTGGTGTCGACGCCGTCGGGGTTGTTGGAACCGACCTCGTGCAGCGCGCCCAGGTGCAGCACGACCAGCAGCAGCAGCACCAGCGGCAGCGCGATCACGTGCAGGGCGAAGAAGCGGTTGAGAGTGGCGTCGCCGGGCAGGTAGTCGCCCATGATCCACTCGGTCAGGCCGTTGCCGATCACCGGGATGGCGCCGAACAGCGAGATGATGACCTTGGCGCCCCAGAACGACATCTGGCCCCACGGCAGCACGTAGCCCATGAAGGCTTCGGCCATCAGCACCAGGTAGATCAGCATGCCCAGGATCCACACCAGCTCGCGCGGCTTCTGGTACGAGCCGTAGAGCAGGCCGCGGAACATGTGCAGGTACACCACGATGAAGAACAGCGAGGCGCCGGTGCTGTGCATGTAGCGGATCAGCCAGCCCCACTCCACGTCGCGCATGATGTATTCGACCGACGAGAACGCTTCGGCCGCGGACGGCTTGAAGTGCATCGTCAGGAAGATGCCGGTGACGATCTGGTTGACCAGCACCAGCAGCGCGAGCGAGCCGAAGTAGTACCAGATGTTGAAGTTCTTCGGCGCGTAGTACTCGGTCATGTGCTTGCGGTACGCCGGCATCATGCCGGGAGCGCGCGCGGTGACCCAGTCGAACACGTTGTTGGCGGTACGCGTCAGGATATTGGCCATGGCTTATGCCCCCTTCGCCGGATCGACGCCGATCACGATCGTGTTGTCGTTCTCGTAGTGGTGCGGAGGCACCAGCAGGTTGATCGGCGCGGGCACGCCCTGGAACACGCGGCCGGCCATGTCGAAGCGCGACTTGTGGCAGGGGCAGAAATAGCCGCCCTTCCATTCCGGATCGAACGGTTCGGGGCGGATCTCGGCCTTCATTTCCGGCGAGCAGCCCAGGTGCGTGCACAGGCCGACCAGGACCGAGATGTCCGGCTTGATCGAGCGCAGCTCGCCGGTGATGTAGGCCGGCTGCTGGTCCTTGTTGTCGGACTTGGGATCGCGCAGATGGCCGTCGAGGGTCGGCAGCGCATCGAGGATGGCCTTGGACCGCTTGACGATCCAGATCGGCTGGCCGCGCCACTCCAGAATCAGGCGTTGGCCTTCGGCCAGCCCGGTGATGTCCGCCGTCACCGGCGCGCCGGCGAGCTTGGCGCGGGCGCTGGGGTTCCAGGACTTGATGAAAGGCACTGCCGCAAAACCGGCTCCGACCGCCCCGACCACCGCGGTGGTGGCGGTGAGGAACCGACGTCGGCCCGTGTTGATAGGATCGTGGACCCCTTGGTTGGCCATCCGGCACTCCGCGAAAGCTTCAATTCGAGGGTAACGCCGCACAACCTGAAACCGATGGCTAGAAACCAAACTCAACCACTGGCGAAAGGCTGGCGGCTCAAAAGACGGGGAAGTGTAGCGGAACCGTTAAGGGCGCGACAATCCGCGCTCTTGCAAAACCGCGACGAGTCTCGCCCGGACGCGACGGCGCGCACAAGCCCCGGATTCGCAAGGCATTGGCCGCGCGCGCCGATGCGCGGCGCGGCGCCGGAGCGGGCCCGACGGCGGCGTTCGCGGCGCAGTTGCGCGGCGGCGGCTTTGCGCGCGGTGCCGCCGCGGCTGATCGGATCGGCGCGCCGGCCTTGCCGCTCGCGTCGGTTCGCACAAGGGCGTTCAGGCGGATCGGCGCGCCAGGCCCACGCGGGCGCGCGCCGGCGACGGGCTCAGCGCTGCACCACGGTCGCGGCGCGGTAACGCTGGGCCAGCACCGCCACGCGCTGCACGTAACGCTGGGTCTCGGCGTAAGGCGGCACGCCTTTGTACTTGTCGACAGCGCCCTCGCCGGCGTTGTAGCCGGCCGCGGCCAGGGTCAGGTCGCCGTTGAAGCGCTTGAGCAGCCAGGCCAGGTATTGCACCCCACCCTGGATGTTCTGGCTGGCGTCGAAGGCGTTGCCGACCCCGAACCGGCGCGCGGTCGCCGGCATCAGCTGCATCAGCCCCTGCGCGCCCACCCGCGACAGCGCGGTGGGGTTGTAGGCCGATTCGGCGTGGATGATCGCGCGCACGATCGCCTCTTCGACCCCGTGCTGGCGCGCGGCCGCGGCGATCTCGCTGGCGTAGGCCACGGTGTTGAGCCGCAGGGTGCCGAAGTTGACGCCCGGCTGGGCGGCGCAGGCGAAGCAGGTCTCGATGAAGCTGTAGCGGATGGTGCGCACCTGGGTGGCGCTGGCCAGCCCCTTGGGCCGCTTGCTGACGTAGTGCCGGACCCCGTCCTGGACATAGGAATAGATCTCGCCCTGGACCAGCCGGGTCGGCGGCCGGGCCGGCGCCACCGGGACCACCGGCGCGGGCGCCGGGACCGGGGCGGCCGCAGCCGCCGGAGCCGCGGCCGCGGCATTGAGCCCGCCGGCGGCCAGCGCCGCGGCGGCGCCGCTGTAGGTGGCCGGCGGGTTGCTGTGGGCCGAGGCCGGGATCGAGGCGTCGCCGCCGGCGCTGACCGCGCCCATCGCCGGCTTGGGCGGGGCGTAGGACACCGGGACCGGGTCGCGCGCGCGGCTGGACTTATTGGTGTACTGGCTGACGACCGTGCAGGTCGCGCCCTTGACCTTCTTGCTGACGTAGCTGCGCTCGCCGTTGGGGCCGTCGCAGCGCCAAAGCGTGCCGGCCGCCGCCGGCGCGAACGCCAGCAACCCCACTATCCCCAGCAGCAGCGAGCTCCCCCTCATCGGCGGCAGTGTCCCCTGCCGCGGCGGGACTGCCAAGTGGTTGATCGCAAAACGTGACCGAGGCCGCGGCTCGGGCCAAGGCCTGCCCCGCCCCCCCTGCATCGGGCGGTCGGCGGGGCTGCCAGCGACGCGGCTCCCCGCCCGGCCCGCGGCCGCGCTCGTTTCCCCCGCCGGTTCCGGGGATAATGCGCGGTTCCACTCCTCCGGCGCGGAATAACCGCCGCCCTCCCCGGACCCGCACATGACCGACCTGCACCCCCTGCCCGCCTTGCCGGGCGTCGCCCCGCCGTCCAAGCCGGGCGCCAAGAAGCTCTTCATCGAGACCCACGGTTGCCAGATGAACGAGTACGACTCGGCCAAGATGGCCGACGTGCTCGCCGCCAGCGACGGCCTCGAACTGACCCACGACGCCGCCGAGGCCGACGTCATCCTGATCAACACCTGCTCGATCCGCGAGAAAGCACAGGAAAAGGTGTTCAGCCAGCTCGGCCGCTGGAAGCAGCACAAGCAGGGCGAGCGCCAGGTCATCATCGGCGTCGGCGGCTGCGTCGCCTCGCAGGAAGGCGCCGCGATCGTCAAGCGCGCCCCGTACGTGGACCTGGTGTTCGGCCCGCAGACCCTGCACCGCCTGCCCGAGCTGATCCGCGCCAAGCGCGAGACCGGGCTGCCGCAGGTCGACATCAGCTTCCCCGAGATCGAGAAGTTCGACCGCCTGCCCGAGCCGCGCGCAGAAGGCCCGAGCGCGTTCGTCTCGATCATGGAAGGCTGCTCGAAGTACTGCTCGTTCTGCGTGGTGCCCTACACCCGCGGCGAGGAAGTCAGCCGGCCGTTCGAGGACGTGCTGGTGGAAGTCGCGCAACTGGCCGGACAGGGCGTGCGCGAGATCAATCTGCTCGGCCAGAACGTCAACGCCTATCGCGGCCCGATGGCCAGCGAAGACGGCGCCGCCGCGGGCGAAGTCGCCGATCTGGGCCTGTTGATCCGCACCATCGCCGAAATCGACGGCGTCGACCGCATCCGCTTCACCACCTCGCATCCGCTCGAATTCAGCGACTCGCTGGTCGAGGCCTATCGCGATGTCCCGCAGTTGGCCAACTACCTGCACCTGCCGGTGCAGGCCGGCAGCGACCGCATCCTCTCGGCGATGAAGCGCGGCTACACCGCGCTGGAGTTCAAGCAGAAGATCCGCAAGCTGCGCGCGGTGCGTCCGGACATCTCGATCTCCTCGGACTTCATCGTCGGCTTCCCCGGCGAGACCGAGGCCGATTTCGACAAGACCATGAAGCTGATCGAGGACGTCGGCTTCGACCAGTCGTTCTCCTTCATCTATTCGCGCCGCCCCGGCACGCCCGCCGCCGACCTGGAAGACACCGTCACCAGCGAGGAAAAGCACGCGCGCCTGTCGCGCCTGCAGGCTTTGATCAACGCCAATGCGGCGAAGATCTCGCAGAGCATGGTCGGCAGCGTGCAGCGGGTGCTGGTGGAAGGCCCCTCGCGCAAGAACCCCAACGAGCTCACCGGCAAGACCGAGAACATGCGCTCGGTGAACTTCCCGGCGCCGGCGCGGCTGGTCGGCCGCTTCGTCGATGTGGTCATCACCGAAGCGCTGTCCAATTCGCTGCGCGGGCGGGTACAGTTGGGCGACGACGACCAAGCCGCCGCCTGAGCGGCCGGAGCCCGCACCCCGCATGGACCGCGACTTCAGCATCCGCGAAATCGGACCCGAAGAGTTCGAACGGGCCTGGCCGATCTTCCGCGAAGTGCTCGCGCGCGGGGAAAGCTACAACTACGCCGCCGACCTGAGCCTGGACGGCGCGCGCGCGATGTGGACCAGCCCGCCCTACCGCATGTTCCTGGCCGAAGCCGACGGCGGCGAAGTCCTGGGCTGCTACAAGCTCGGCCCCAACCAGCGCGGCCGCGGCGACCACGTCGCCAACGCCAGCTACATGGTCGCCGAGAGCGCCTGGGGCCAGGGCGTGGGCACGGCGCTGTGCGAACACTCGCTGGGGCAGGCGCGCAAGGCCGGGTTCCTGGCGATGCAGTTCAACTACGTGGTCAGCACCAACACCGCCGCGGTGCACCTGTGGAACAAGCACGGCTTCGCCATCGTCGGCCGCGTGCCGGAGGCGTTCCGGCATCCGACGCTGGGTTTGGTGGATATCTACGTGATGCATCGGATGTTGTGAGTGCGCGGCAAGCGCGCTCGATCCGAATCGCACTGAAAGCCGCGCCCGATCCGATCGCCGCTTCGCCACGAACGCCCCCTGTAGGAGCGGCGCAAGCCGCGACCGCGCCAACGCAACAACGACGCCATCCACCTACCCGTCATTCCGGCGAAAGCCGGAACCCATTTTGATTTTCGCTGTTGCGAGCGCCGGCGATAACGGCGGCAAAAGCAAAGTCGAAATGGGTTCCGGCTTTCGCCGGAATGACGGGAAATCGGGGATGACGCGGAAATCGGACTGACGGAGAAACCGGGCCGAGGCAAAAAACAAAGCGAAGGAGAAGACGGATGTGCGACGCGGCGCCGCGCAGCGGACGCATCGCCGCAACCACAACGCCCCGTCCCCCTTACGCCATGAACCCCAGATCCCGCGCCGCGAAATTGCGCAGGTTCGGGAAGATCAGATCCAGGTCCGCATCGGCGACGCCGAACCAGCGCGCCAGCGTCGCCGCGTACTGATCCACCGCCGTAGTCGGAATGATCTGCCCCCAACCGGCATCGTCGTCGCCGCCGTTGACCAGCGCCGGCATGCGCCCGAACAAGCGTCCGCCGCGCACCGCGTCGCCGACGATGAAATGGTGGCCGCCCCAGCCGTGGTCGGAGCCGTCGCCGTTGGACGACAGCGTGCGGCCGAAGTCCGAGGCGGTGAACGCAGTCACCTGGTCCGCCACGCCCAGCTCCACGGTCGCGGCGTGGAACGCGGTCAGTGCCTGCGATAAGCGCGCCAGCAGCGCCGGCTGCTCGCTGAGCAAGCGGTCGTGATGATCGAACCCGCCCATCGAGACGAAGAACACCTGGCGTTTGAGCCCCAGCACCTGCCGCACCTTGATCATGCGCGCGACCATGCGCAACTGCGCGGCGAGGTCGCTGTCGGGAAACACGGTCTGCAGATCGCTGGACGAATCCAGCGCCGTGCCGACCGCGTCGGCGTTCTCGCGCGCGCGCCGGAACGCGTTGGCGTAGCTGCGTCCGAACATATGCGCTTGCTGGTTCGGCGCCATCAGCGCGAGGAAGGCGCGGCGGCTGTCTTCGTCCCATTCGAAGCGGCTGAAATGGCGCGGCCCGTCGTTGCCGATCACGTACTGCCCGCCGCTCGCCGCGCGCTGCAGGATGCTCTCGAAATTCAACGACACCGACATCGGAATGAACGCATCGGGATTGGCGTCGTGGAGCAAGTCGCAAATCCGCCCCGCCCAGCCCAGGTTGCGGCCGTCGTCGCTGCGCGAGACCTGCCAGTACTGCTGCTGATCGTTGTGCGAGAACAGCTGCGGCGGCAGTTCCACCGCGTGATTGCCGTAATCGGCCTTGCTGACCGGCCGCACCAGGGTGCCGACATTGCCCAGCAACGCCGCATGGCCGCCGTTGAACAGCCCTTGCAGCCCGGCCATGCCGATCGCGTCGCCCTCGCTGGTGGACATCTGCAAGCCGTAGTCGGCGCCGTCGGACGCGCCGCCGCCGGGCAGCGCGTTGAGCGGCAGCAACGACGCCTGCGGCACCGCCAGGGTGGCGCGCGCCTGAGCGTATTGCCGGTAATGCGCGTCGTCGCGCGGCACCAGCATGTTCAGCGAATCGTTGCCGCCGAACAGGAACACGCACACCAAGGCCTTGTAGTCGCCGAAGCTGGCCGGCCCGTAGGCGCGCGCGGCGGCTTCGACCAGCCGCAGATTGCCCAGCGCCGAGTACAGCCCGGCCCCGCCGAGCGCGGTGACGATGGAATTGCGCAGGAAGTCGCGACGTTTCATGGCTGCGGTCTCCGCCTCACTGCTGCACGAGGTATTCGGGCGAGTTGATGATCAGGTACAGCGCTTCCTGCACCCGTTCGCGCTTGGCCGCCGCGGTGTTGGCGGGCATGCCGTTCAAGCGCTCCAGCAGGACTTGCTTCATCGGCGCCGACATCTGCCCGGACAGGAACAAGGTGTTGTAGCGCTCGATCAACTGCGCCGGCTGCGTCGCCAGCGCGACGTCGCGGGTGAGACTGATCGCGACCTCGTCGTCCTCGATGCCGTTGGGATTGCCGACGTAGGAATCGTAGATCTTGCGCATCAGATAGCTTTCGGTCGCCGGCAGCATGTAGTCGGTCGCCAGCTGCAGCTCCGGCGCGGCCATGCCGTTCTGCGAGGGCTCGCCCATCGGGCGATAGTTCGGGCTGAAGAAGTTGAACACCGAGGGCGCGAACATCGGCTGCTGGCCGAGATTGCTGTCCAAGGTCCAGAACTCGTCGACGAACCCGGTCTTGGAGCGGCCGCCGAGCGCGCGCCACAGGTGGGTCAGGCGCAGCAACGGCTCGCGCACCTTGCCGAAATTCGCCGGCTGCGCGGCCGGATCGCGCGCCTCGGGATCGAGCAGGATCGCCCGCACCACCGCGCGCAGATCGCCGCGCACGCCCTGGCCGTTGTCGTCGAATACGCTGGCGACGCGGTCGACGTACCCCGGGCTCGGGTTGCTGGTGATCAGGCGCTGGATCAACTGTCGTCCGATGAACGGCCCGACGTTGGGATGGCGATGGATATTGTCCAGCGCTGCGGTCAGATCGCTGCGGCCGCTGCCGCCGCCGGCGAGCAAGCCGCCCGGCAGCGCCGCGCCCGGGTAGTCGAGCAACTGCTTGGACTGCGCCGAGGCGTGGTATGCGGCCTGATTCTCCATCGGCGACACCCACGCCGGCGAACTCGGCTCGTAGAAATAGCACTCGAAATCGCCCAACGCCGCGCAGCCCTTGAAGGTCCAGCCGGTGAAGACGTGGGCGAAGCCCTTGACCGTCTCTTGGCTGTAGGTCGGCACCGGCTTGCCGTCCAGGCCGAGCAAGGGCGTGCCGTCGCGGTTGAGCCGCACCAGGCCGACGCTGAACAACTGCAGCACTTCGCGCGCGTAGTTTTCGTCGGGCCGGACGTTGCGCACCGGGTCGGGCTTCTGGTTCTGCAGCATCGACAGGTACAGGCCCATCGTCGGGTGCAGGGTCACGTCCTCCAGCAGCGTTCGGTAGTTGCCGAAGGCATCGCGCGCCAAGGTGTCGTAGTAATGGCTCATGCCCTGCGGCTGGCCGCCGAGCAGGTCGGAGGACGCATCCGAGATCACGAAGATCTCGCTCAACGCGAACGCCACGCGCTGGCGCAGCTGATCGCGGTGGACCACCGTGGTCTTGATCGGATCCTTGCCGCCGAGCGCGTTGACGAACCACGCGTCCACGCGCCAGTCGCGCTGCACGTCGTTGCCGGTGCCGGCGCGCGCGGCGGCGTTCTTCAGGAAGGTCAGCTGCGACGACATCGGATAGCCGAATTGTTCGTCGATCCAGGCCGAGTAGCCGACCTGACGCAGATGCGCGATGTCTTCCAGGGTCGGGCCGAACGTGGCCTGGGTCAGGAAGCGCGCAGCCTCGGCGTCGTTGGCCGGCAGGTCGGACACCGCCAACGTCTTCGGCGCCGCGCCGATGGCCGCGCTGTCGCGCGCCGGCGCGCGCCGGTCCGAGCCGGGATACGGCCCCAGATAGTCCGGCAGCGGCGCGACCCCGCGCAGCGCGAGCACGACCGCAAGCGCGAGCAACAAGCGCGGCGAAGCGCCCCACCACGCCGCGCGCAGAAGCGAAGTAGCCATCACAGGCCCCCGAAAGGCTGACGACCGACGAGGTCGATCCGGGGCGCGATGCTAGGCGCGCGGCAGGATTACAAGCTTGATGGCCGCCACGATTCGCAGCGCCGATGACAAGCGTCAGCGCGGCCGGATGATCGCGTCATGACCTTGGTGCGACAGAGGTCAGTCGGCGCCGGCGACGGGCGGCGGATACAGCGCCTCGCGCTTCGCGCCGCGATAGCGTCCGGCCTTGAGCACGACGTCGTACGCGCCGAGATAGCGCGGCACGCCTTCGCCGCGCCGGTCGGGCAGGATCTCCACTTCGCGCGTCGACACGCAACTGTGGCGGTCGGGGAAGTAGGGATAGTAGGGCGTCGCGACGCAATGCCATCGCGCATCGCTGCGATACAAGTACCAGTGACCGTACGAGTTGCCGTCCGACTCCTTCAACACCTCGGCGAACTCATCGCCGCTCAGGGTGCGCGGAAAGCTCGGCCAAAGAACGCTCAGCGCCAACGCGATCAACGCGGCGAAATGCCAGCGCAGCTTCATCCGGCGCAATGGCGGCCACAGGTTGTAGGGTTCTTTCGTTGCAGCGCTCATGCCTCCCTGCCTCGTCGAATCGCGTTCTCAACGACCCTCGCCCGAGCGCTGCCACACCGCCGCACCGTCCACATACGTGCCCAGCACGGTCAACTCGCGCAAGGCGCGCGGCTCCACCGCCAGCGGGTCCTGCGCCAGCACCACGAAATCCGCGCGCTTGCCCACCGTCAGGCTGCCGACTTCGTTCTCGGCGAAGCCTGCGTAGGCCGCGTCCAGGGTGAAGCCTCGCAAAGCCTCGTAGGCGGTGAGTTTTTCTTCCGGATGCCAGCCGCCTTGCGGCTTGTCTTCGGCATCGGTGCGCGTCGCCGCGGCGAACAGGCCCAGGCGCGGATCGACCGATTCGACCGGGAAATCCGAGCCCAGCGCCAGACGTGCGCCGCTGTCGCGCAACTGCCGCCAGGCATAGGCGCCGTCGATGCGCCGCGGCCCGAGCCGCTGTTCGGCCCAGGGCATGTCGCTGGTGGCGTGGGTCGGCTGCATCGAGGCGATGACGTGCAGCGCGGCCAGCCGCGGCAGGTCTTGCGGGGCGAGGATCTGCGCGTGCTCGATGCGCCAGCGATGATCGCTCTTGGCCGCGTCCGCGCCGAGCGCGTTGGCGTACAGGTCCAGCACTTCGCGGTTGCCGCGGTCGCCGATGGCGTGGGTGGCGACCTGCACGCCGCAGCGCTTGGCCTTGGCGATCGCTTTGGCCATCGCTTCGGGCGACATCCGCAGCAGGCCGCGGTTGCCGTGGTCGTCGCTGTAGTCCTGCAACAGCGCGGCGCCGCGGCTGCCGAGCGCGCCGTCGGCGTAGAGCTTGACCGTGCGCATCTTCAGCCGCCCGGACGCATGCTGATACAAACCGTCGCGACACAGCGATTCCAGCGCATCGCCGTCGCCGGCGGCGAAGGCGGTGATGCGTAGCGGCAATTGCTTGCGATCGGCCAGGCGCTGGTACGCGCGCAAGGTGTTCAGATCGACGCCGGCATCGTGCACGCCGGTCAGGCCGTGGCGGGCGGCGGCCTGCATGCCCAGGCTCAGCGCCTGTTCGACCGCGGCCGCCTGCAGCGGCGGGCGCGCGCGTTCGACCAGGAACATCGCATCGTCGATGAACACGCCGGTGGCGCGGCCGTCGCCGCCACGCACGATGCGGCCGCCGTCGGGTTGCCAGTCGCCGCTGAGCTCGCGCCCGGCCGCACGCATCGCCGCGCTGTTGGCCCAGCCGGCGTGGCCGTCGACGCGCTGCAGCCACACCGGGCGGTCGGGAAACGCCGCATCCAGGTCGGCGGCCTCGGGAAAGCGCGCATCGGCCCAGTCGTTCTGGTCCCAGCCGTGGCCGATCAGCCACTGCCCGTCGGGCAGCGTGCGCGCGTAGTCGCGCAGGCGTTGCACCGCTTCGGCCTTGCTGCGCGCGCCGGTGAGGTCGGCCTGGAGCTGGTTGATGCCGAGTTCGAACACATGCGCGTGAGCATCGATCAGGCCGGGGACGATGGTCGCGGCGCCCAGATCGACATGTTTGGCCTTGGGATACAGATGCAACAGATCGGCGCGACCGCCGACGGCGAGGATCTTGCCGTCGTCGTCGAAGACCAGGCCCTGCGCGCGCGGCTGCGCCGGATCGAGCGTGTGCACGCGCGCGGCGGTGACCACGGTGGCCGCCTGCGCCGATGCGGCGAGGCCGCACGCCAGCGCCGAAGCCAAGACCCATCGACCTGCTGCGCGCATCCCGTTCTCCCGTGGCCGGACTGCGATGTCCGAAAGTGGCGAATGTGCGCGGTCGGCGGGTGCGGGCGCAAGTGCGGGCCGCGCGGCTCAATCCAGCCGCTTGCGGAACCGCGCCACCGCCAGGCTCATCATCACCGCGATGAAACCCAGCAGGTAGGCCACGTCGTGCCACAGCTCCAGCAGCCCCGCGCCGCGCAGCATCACCCCGCGGATCAGGCGCAGGAAGTGGGTCATCGGCAACACTTCGGCCAGCCACTGCGCCGGCACCGGCATGCCGGCGTAGGGGAACATGAAGCCCGACAGCAGGATCGACGGCAGCAGGATGAAGACGGTCATCTGCATGGCCTGGAACTGCGAGGCGGCCTTGGTCGAGATCATCAGCCCCAGCGCCAGGTTGGCCAGGATCAGCAGCACCGCGGCGATGTAGACCTCGAGCACGCTGCCCTTGATCGGCACGTCGAACAGCCACAGCCCCAGCAGCAGAACCACGCTGGTCTGGATCAGGCCGATCAGCGCGTACGGCAGCACCTTGCCGATCATCAGCTCGGTGCGGCTCACCGGCGTGGTGATCAGCAGCTCCATGTTGCCGCGCTCGCGCTCGCGCACGATCGCCACCGAGGTGAACATCACCATGGTCATGGTCAGGATCACCCCGATCAGGCCGGGCACGATGTTGACCGGCGAACGCCGCTGCGGGTTGTAGAACGCGACCACGCCGATCGGCGCGGTCTTGCGCGGCGCGACGACCGAACTGTCGACCGGCGTCTGCGCCAGTTGCGCGGCTGCGCTCTGCACCACGGTGTCGCTGCCGTCGACCATCACCTGCGCCACCTCGCGGCCGTCGACGCGGCGGCGTTCGAAGTCCGGCGGCACGGCGATGCCGACGCTGATCTCGCCGCGCCGGAGCATGCCGACGAGTTGCTGCGGGGTGTCGGCTTCGGCCACGGTGCGGATCACGCCGGTGGCGACCATGTCCATCACCAGCGCGCGCGAGGCGGCGGTTCCGGCCTGGTCGGCGACGGCAGCGGTGAGGCCGCGCGGGTTCAGGTTGATGGCGTAGCCGAACAGCACCAGCTGGCCGACCGGGATCATCACGATCATCGCCAGGGTGATGCGGTCGCGCCGCAGTTGCCGCACTTCCTTGAGCACGATGGCCCACAGCCGCCGCAGTTTCATGCGCCCTCCTCGCGCGCCGTCGCGGCGCGCGGCGCTTGGCCACGGGTCGCGGCGACGAACACGTCTTCCAGGTTGGGCTTGGCCTTGGCCACCTCGGCCTCCAGCCCGGCCGCGCGCAGCGCGTCGGTGAGGCCTTGTTCGGCGGTGTCGGCGTCGGCCAGCAGCACGCGCAGGTCGTTGCCGATCTGGGCCACGCTGAGCACGCCGGGCAGATCGACCAGCGCGCGCTGGGCCTTGCGCGGCTGCGCGGCGCGCACTTCCACCGCGCGGCCCTGCAAGGCGCCGGTGAGTTCGGCCGGGGTGCCGTCGGCGACCAACGCGCCGCGGTCGAGGATCGCCAGGCGATGGCAGCGCTCGGCTTCGTCCATGTAATGGGTAGACACCAGCAGCGTGGTGCCGGCGTCGGCCAGCTCGAACAGTTTTTCCCAGAAGTCGCGGCGCGATTCGGGATCGACCGCGCTGGTGGGTTCGTCGAGGAACAGCAGTTCGGGCTCGTGGATGACCGCGCCGGCCAGCGCCAGGCGCTGCTTCTGGCCGCCGCTCATGGTGCCGGCGAGCTGGTTCTGGCGGTCGCCGAAGCGGTATTGCCCGATCAGTTCGTCGATGCGCTTGCGCGCGGCGGCCTTGGGGATGTCCTGCACCGCGGCGAGGAATTCCAGGTTCTCGCGCACGCTCAAGTCTTCGAACAGCGAGAACTTCTGGGTCATGTAGCCGATGCGGCGGCGCAGCGCTTCGGCCTGCGCGGGGATCTTCAGCCCCAGCACTTCGATCTCGCCGGCGCTGGGCGTCAGCAACCCGCACAGCATGCGGATGGTGGTCGACTTGCCCGAGCCGTTCGGGCCGAGGAAGCCGTAGACGCAGGCGCGCGGCACGGTCAGGTCGACCCGGTCCACCGCCTGCAGTGCGCCGAAGCGCTTGCTCATGCCACGCGCGCGGATCGCGGGCGCCGTCGCCGGCGCTGCGGCCTGCGCTTCGCCGGCGACGGCGCTCACGGCGCGAACTCGGCCCGCACCGGCAGACCGGCCGGCAGATCGACGGCGTCGGCGTCGCTCAGTTCCACCTCGCACAGATAGCTCAGGCGCGCGGCGTCCTCGCCGATCAGCGCGTAGTACGGGGTGAAGCTGGATTCGCTGCGGATCATGCGCACGCGGCCGTTCCAGGCGCGCGCGCGGCCTTCGACGTAGACCTTCGCGGCGCGGCCGACGCGCACGTCCTGGCGCAGGGTCTCGGGCACGTACACGCGCGCGAACGGGCGCGGGCCGACCAGCATCACCGCCAGCGGCGATCCCACCGGCGCCTGGTCGCCGAGCTTGTACGGCAGGCTGTCGACCACGCCGTCGCGCGGCGCCAGCACGTCGAGCTTACCGAACGTCACCTGCTGCACCGCGGCCTGGGCCTGGGCGGCGGCGAGCGCGGCGCGGCCCTGGGCGATGTCTTCGCGGCGGTTGCCGCGTTCGAGCTCGAGCAAGGCCGCTTCGGCCGCGCGCACCTGGGCCACGGCGTTGCCGGCGGCGGCGCGGGCGCGGTCGACGTCGGCGGCGGCGATCAGTTGGCGCTGGCCGAGCGGACGCACGCGCTCGTAATAGGCGCTGGCGTCGCGCTGCTGGGCCTGCGCGGCGGCGAGATTGGCGCGGGCCTGATCGATCGCCTCGCTGCGCGGCCCGGCTTCGAGTTCGGCCAGGGCCTGCGCCGATTGCTGCGCCTGCGCCTGCGCGGCCTGCAGCTGCGAACGGGTGCGGTCGAGTTCGAGCTGCAGCACGCGGGCGCCGGCCTTGACCCGCTGGCCTTCGCGCACGTCGATGCGCACGACTTTTTCGGCGGCCGGCGCGGGCAAGGTGATGCGGTCCCATTCCAGCGTGCCCAGCGCTTGCGGCGGTTCCTTCGCGCAGCCGGCCAGCGCGAGCGCGGCGAGTGCGCACGCGGCGACTCGGCGCAGCGTGTTGCGCGGGTTCGCATCGGCGTGGCGGCCGATGAAGGTGGGCTGCGATGCCTGCGCGACCGGCTGCGATGCGGCGGCGTTCGCGCGGCGCGCTTGCGCTGTGCGTGCGCCCGCGGCGACCCGCAACGCGGCCGAGGTGCGGGAGAAAGCGGCGTTCGCGATATCGCGTTGCGCGTTCATGGCGTCAATCCCCGATCGAGCAGAGCCAGTGCGTGGCGGCGCTGCGCCGCCGGGTCGAGGTCTTCGGCGCCGAACAGATGGCGCCAGATCGGCGCGCTCGCCGCCGGGAACAGGGTCAGGCCGATCAGGCTGACCATCAGCAGGCGCGGGTCGAGGTCGGCGTTGATCCGGCCCTGCGCCTGCGCCTGGGCGAAGCGCGCGGCGAGCATGCGCGGCAACAGCGGGCCGATCTTGTCGTAGAGCAGGGTCTGGCGCAGCGCCCCGCCCTCGCACAGCACCTCGCGCACCCACAGCGACGGCAGCCACGGATGGGTTTCGATGATCCGGCCGATGTTGGCGACGAAGCGGCCGATCAGGTCGAACACGTCGGCGTCTTCGCCGCCGAGCCCGTCGCGCAGCCCCAGCACCAGCGGCATCAGCCGCTCGTTGCTGACCGCCTGCTGCAACTGCTCTTTATCGCCGAAGTAGTAATGCAGCAGCGCTGGGTTGACCCCGGCCTCGGCGGCGATGGCGCGCAGCGAGGTCGCGGCGATGCCCTGGCGGGCGTAACAGGCGATGGCGGCATCGAGCAGGCGCTCGCGCAGGTCCGGATTGTCGGCGGCGGCGGGGCGGCCGGGGGCGCGCTTGGGCGCCGCGGTCTTGCGCGGACGGCCGCGCTTGGCGGGCTTGGGGGTGTCCATGCGCCATATTTAATTCAATGATTAATTAGTTCGCAAGCCGGTCCCGACGAGCGGTCGGCGATCCTGCCCGCCTCCCTGTAGGAGCGGCGCAAGCCGCGACCGCGAAAACGAACCAACGACGAAAGCAACCGATGACTGCGACACAGCCCAGCCGCCACGTCCCAAAGCCGACGCGGCACGACGCAATCGTCGCTGGCGCCCGGCATCCGTAGGCGCCGTAGCGCGCGGAGGAGAAAACGCCCGACCGTTTGCGCGCGGCGAGCCGATACATGGCGGTCGCGGCTTGCGCCGCTCCTACAGGGGGATCGCCGTCGGCCGCGGCGATCTACTCGCTCGCGTCGAGCACCGCGTGCGGGTAGCGCTGGCGCCATTGCGCCAGGGTGTCGGCGCAGTGCGAGGGGATCACCCAGGCGCCGTGGTGGGTGTCGCGGAACCGCGCCAGCCGGCGCAGGGTGTCGAGGTAGGCGCGCGGGTCGTCCATCGCCACTTGCTGTGTCAGCCACGGCAGCGGCTGCGGACGGTCGAGCTGCTCGCGCCGCCAGAACGCGTCGGCGGCGAGCACGGCGCGTTCGCCGCGCTGCGTGCGCAGGGCCAGGCCGAGCTGGCCGCGGGCGTGGCCCGGCAACGACAGCGCGTGCAGGCTGCCGTCGCCGAACAAGTCCCAGCCTTCGCCGAGACCGGCCAGGTCGCCCTCGAGCGGGCGTCGGCCTTCGTCGTCGAGCAATTGCAGGCGTTCGGCGAAGTCGGCCGGCAGCAGTTCCTTCCAGATCTGCGCGTGCAGCAGTTCGAACCAGCCGGCCTGCTGGATCCGTCGCCACGCCTGGGCGTGGGCGACGAAGCGCGCGTTGCGGAATTCGCCGAGCCCGCCGATGTGGTCGGGATGGAAATGGCTGACCACCAGCAGACGCACGTCGTCGGCGTCGAGGCCGCGCTGGCGCAGCAGGTGCGCGGCGTCGGCGTGCGGTGGGCAGCAGGCGTGGATGACGCGTTGGTAGACCCAGCGCAGACCGGCACGCATCGCCGCGCGCGCGTCGGGGCCGTAGCCGCAGTCGAACAGGATCGCGCCCTGCACCGGGTGCTCGATCAGCGCCCAGCCCGCGGGAAAACGCATCGGCGCGCCGGCAGCGAGGCCGAGATGGCGCGGGTCGGCGCAGCTGTGGCCGGACGCGGCCAGGGTCAGCGCGACCTCGCCGCTCACCGCCGCGCCTCCGCGCGCGCCAGCTCCTGCAAGGTCTTGTTCAGCGCATCGTCCATGTTCACTCGCGGACGATACCCCAGTTCATCGCGCGCGCGCGAAATGTCCAGGGTCATGTCGACGCTGAGCAATTCGACGCCATAACGCAGCAGCGCCGGCTCGACATCGGGACGGAAACGGCGATGGAACGCCTCCACCGCGCTGGCCAGCGCCAGCGCCAGCGGCTTGGGCACGCGCTTGCGCGGGCGCGGCAGCGACAGCGCGTCGGCGAGGCGGTCGATCACGCTCCAGATCGCCACCGGTTCGCCGTTGCTGATGTTGTAGACCCGGCCGCCGAGGCGCCACGACGCGTCCATCGCCAGCACGCAGGCATCGACGACGTTGTCGATGTAGCTCAGATCGACCAGGCAGCCTTCCTCGCCGATCCGGCGCAGGCGCCCCGCGCGCAGCGTCTGCGCCAGCCGCGGCAGGATCGCGCTGTCGCCGGGGCCGAAGATCGCGCGCGGCCGCAGCGCCAGCGCCGACACGCCGCCGGCCGCGCAACGCTCGAACACCACACGCTCGGCGGCGAGCTTGGTCGCGGCGTAGTCGTTGACCGGCCTGGCCGGCAGCGGTTGGTCTTCGCGGATGCCGCGATGCGGCGCGCCGTCGTGATAGATGCCCGGCGTGGAGATGTGCACCAGCCGCCGCACCTGGCGCGCGATGCAGGCGGCGACCACGTGCTCGGTGGCGGTGAGGTTGGCGGCGACGAAGGCTTCGCGCCGGCCCCACGGGCTGGACAGCGCGGCGCAGTGCACGACGGTGTCGGCGCCGCGCAGGACGCGGTGCACGGCGGCTTCGTCGGTGAGATCGAGCGCGTGGAACTCGATGCCCTGCGCCTGCAACGCGCGGCCGCGGCCGGCGTCGCGGCCGAGCGCGACGGTCTGCTGCCACGGCCGCGTCGCGGCGAGATGGCGGACCAGCGCGCCGCCGAGAAAGCCGGTCGCGCCGGTGACGACGATGCGGCGCTCGGCGGTCATGGGCGATGTTCCGTGCGACTGCGATGTCCCATAAGGCCGGCGACGCAGGCTCTTGTGGGAGGGGCTTCAGGCCCGATGCTTTTCGGCCCGATCGCCGCAAACTGGCCGGAAAGCGTCGGGCCTGAAGGCCCTCCCACAGAAGCCTCCGTGACGGTCTTCACCGCTGCTGTGGAAGGAGTTTCAACCTCGATGCTTTTCGGCCCGATCGCCGCAAACTGGCCGGAAAGCGTCGGGCCTGAAGGCCCTCCCACAGGAGCCTTTGTGGCGATCTTCGCTGCTGCTGTGGGAGGGGCTTCAGCCCCGACGCTCTTCGACCGGATCGCCGCGATGCACGAGATGCGCGGCTCTGTCGTAACCCCCGATCCTGCGATGTCCGACGAAGTTCGCAGCATCGCGCAGACGTTCAGTAAGTCAGCGTCAAACCGACGCCGGACAAACCGGCGCCGGTGCCGAGCAGGACGCCGGTTTCGCCGCGCCGGATCAGGCCCTCGCGCACGCCTTGCTCCAGCGCCAGCGGGATCGAGGCGGCGATGCAGTTGCCGGTGTGTTGCAAGGTGCGCACCATCGCCGCGCCGCTGAAACCGATCTGGTCGATCACCTCCAGCGCGGCGCGGCTAGCCTGGTGCGGCGCGACCCAGCGCAGCGCAGCGCGCGCGGCCATGTCGTCCAGGCCGAGCCGGCGCATCACGTGCGGCACCAGGCGGATGCCGCTGCGCAGCGCGGCCTGGCCCTGCATCGAGAACAGCGCGTCGGCCGGCACCGTGCTCGGCCCCAGCGGCGGCCGCCAACTGCCGCCGCCGCGCAGGGTGGTGATCTCCACGCCCTCGCCCACGGTGCGCCAGGCGATGCGGTGGATGCGGCTGGGGCTGTCGTGCGGCGCGCGCTCCAGCACCGCCGCGGCGGCGCCGTCGCCGAACAGCGTGCAGACCTCGGGGTTGGCGAAATCCAGGCCGACCGAGGCGATTTCGCTGCTGACCACCAGCGCACGCTCGATGCGGCCGTGGTGGATGCGTTCGGCCGCCAGTTCCAGCGCGGCGACGAAGCTCAGGCAGGTCGCGTGCACCGACAGCGCGGGGATGCCGGAACGGCCCAGCCCGAGCTCGCGCTGCAGCAACGGCCCGCCGTCGGGAATGGCGCGCTCGGCCGAACCGGAGGCGTTGACGATCAGATCGACCGCGCCCGGCTCGATGCCGGCGCGCTCGCAGGCCTGCAACGCGGCCTGCGCGCCCATCCAGCTGGCGCGCTCGGTTTCGGGTTCGGCCCAATGGCGGAATTCGACGCCGCTGTTTTCCAGCGCCCATCCGCGCGGCAGGCCGACCCGGTCTTCGATCTGCGCGCTGTCGACGCAGCGCCGCGGCAGGTAGCGGCCGAGCCCGGCGATGCGTACGCGCCAATCCAGGTCGGGCGCGGCGCCGGCGCCGCGGCGTTCGCCGGCGGCGTGGGCCGCCGATCCGGGCGGCAGGCTGTGCTGCATCGTTCTGATGTCCATGTGCACGGGAAGTATGCGGGAGTGTGGCGGGTTTGCCGATAGTTATGGGGCTTTGGGGCGGGTGCGGAGACGGGTGTGAATGTCGAAGCGGCGCGGATCGGGGGACGGGGATGCACGCGGAAGCGGGCGTGGCCTTGGCGGCTCGACGCTGCGTGGTGCGGCGCTGCGTGAGGCGAAACTTGGTGAGCCCGCTGCAACGGTTCGGCCAGGGAACCGTCGCCTGCGCAGGCGCCGAGGCCGCCGCCCGCATCCACCGCGACGATCCGCCCCTTGCCCGCGCCGCGCGGGCTCGCGATCCTGGCGCTGCCGCCCAGGCCGCCGTCCCGCCCCGAGGCCGAAGGAGCATCGCCATGCCGCCGTCCCCCGCTCCACCGCCCCCGCCCTCCTCGCCGCAGGCCGGCCCGCCGTCCCGGCTGATTTCGCGCGAAGCCCTGGGGTTCTGGTTCCTCGGCCTCGGCGCGCTCGGCCTGGTGCGCGGCTGGATGCGTGCGACCCGTCACGGCGGGTTCGACACCGAGACCGTCGGCCTGCTGTGGCTGGCCGGTTCGGCGCTGCTGGTGCTGGTCGGCGCGGTGCGGATCTGGCGCGCATTGCGCATCGCACGGCGCTGAACCGGCTCGCCCGCCGGCATCGCCGACGCTCTCACCGCCGCGCAATACCCCGCCCGTCGCGGCCGCGCGGCTTTGCGAAAACCGGCCGACAGGCGCAAGCTGTGACACCCCAGCACGCATCGCGTGCACGATCCGCCTACGCTTTCGCCATGCCCGCACGCACCGTCTCCGAATTCACCCTGGACCCCGCCGACAGCGAGCGTCTGGCCAACCTCAGCGGCCCGTTCGACGGCCACCTGCGCATGATCGAACTGCGCCTGGGCGTGGAAATCGCCAATCGCGGCAACATCTTCCGCATTGACGGCCCCGACGGCGCGGTCGGCCAGGCCGAAAAGCTGCTGCGCCGGCTGTGGAAGGACGCCGGCGAGGAAACCCTCGACGACAACGCCATTCACCTGGCCCTGACCGAAACCGGCGCCGAGCAGGTCGCGCAGCGCGACTTCGAACCGCAGGAAGTGGCGATCCGGGTCAAGCGCGGCACCATCCGCGGCCGCGGCGCCAATCAGGCCAAGTACCTGCACGCCATCGCCACCCACGACATCAACTTCGGCATCGGCCCGGCCGGCACCGGCAAGACCTTCCTGGCCGTGGCCAGCGCGGTCGAGGCGCTGAACGAATCGCGCGTGCAGCGGCTGATCCTGGTGCGCCCGGCGGTGGAAGCCGGCGAGAAGCTCGGCTTCCTGCCCGGCGACCTCACCCAAAAGGTCGACCCTTACCTGCGCCCGCTCTACGACGCGCTGTACGAGATGTTCGGCGTGGAGAAGGTGGTCAAGCTGCTGGAAAAGAACGTCATCGAGATCGCGCCGCTGGCCTACATGCGCGGCCGCACCCTCAACGACGCCTACGTGATCCTGGACGAAGCGCAGAACACCACCATCGAACAGATGAAGATGTTCCTGACCCGCATCGGCTACGGCAGCACCGCGGTGGTGACTGGCGACCTGACCCAGGTCGACCTGCCCAAGCACGTCAAGTCGGGGCTGAAGGACGCGCTGGACGTGCTGCGCAACGTCGACGGCATCAGCTTCACCTTCTTCGAAGCCAAGGACGTGGTCCGCCATCCCCTGGTCGCGCGCATCGTCACCGCCTACGACGCACGCGACGCGAAGGACTCGCAGACCGGACCGGCCGCCTGAGGCGACGGTCCGGATGCCCGCGCGCCGCCGGCTTCGCACCGGCGACGACGCAGGCAACGACATCGGCGCGACAGCCACCGCGGCCGCGCCGGCCCGCACCGCGGCGACGATGTCCGCCGCGACGCGACCAGCGGCCCGCGACCGCGATCGCGGCCGCCGAACCGCCGACGCACCACCCGCATCACCGAACAGCGAACCGCCCGAACTGCCAGTGAGCGCCGCGATGACCCAAGGCCCCGTCCGACTCGATGTCGCCATCAACTACGCCCTGCCGCGCAAAGGCCTGCCGGCCGCGACCAGCTTCCGCAAGTGGGTCGCCGCCGCGCTCAAGGGCCGCATCCGCGAAGCCGACCTCGCCATCCGCATCGTCGACAGCAAGGAAGGGCGTTCGCTCAACCGCCACTACCGCGGCCGCGACTACGCCACCAACGTGCTGAGCTTCCCGGCCGAGATGCCCGAGGGCCTGCCCAAAGGCGTCAAGCTGCCGCTGCTCGGCGACCTGGTCATCTGCGCCCCGGTGGTCGCGCGCGAGGCGCGCGAGCAGAAGAAGGCGCTGAACGACCACTACGCCCACCTCACCGTGCACGGCGTGCTGCACCTGCTCGGCTGGGATCACGAGGACGAGCGCGAGGCCGAGTGCATGGAGCAGTTGGAGCGCGAGATCCTGGCGACGCTGGGCGTGGACGATCCCTACCTCGAAGACTGAGCGCGAAGGCGTTCGATCGCCGCTTGTTGGTACGCCGATCGAAGACCGAAGAAGGCGCGGCCTTCTGCAGGCCGCAGCCTCTGTCTATCGCGTCGACGCCGCAAACGACCAATCTCGCGGCCGCGCCCTCAGAGGCAGTCGCTCAAGCCCTCGTAAGCCGACTTGGTCGTACCGGGCAGCGCGGCATACAACGGCCGTTCCCCGGCCCACGCCGCCAGCAACGCCTGCGCCGAGGTGCCGCGCACCAGCGGCAGCCGGCATTTCCAGACTTTCGCATCGACCCGGATCGCACCGGTGGCGGGATCGATCTCCTCGTTGCTCGCTGCGAACGACCACAGGCAGCGACCGACCAGGCCGCTGGCGCTGTCGACCGAGCAACGCAGCCTCAGCGCCTGGATGTTGCTGTAGTCGCCTTCGCAGAACGTGTCCCCGCAAATCTGGTCGAAATTGTCGCGCAAGCGATACAACGCTTCGTACCAGGCCTCGATTTCGGCCTCGCCGCGCAGATAATCGCCTAGCTCGACATAACTCGCCGTCGCCGCCGGCGTCGCGGCTACGGCCGCGGAGGCGGCGGACAACGGAAGGCTCAGCGAAGCCAGGACAAAACACAGTGCGGTTGCGAATCCTTTCATGATGACGCTTCCTCTTCCTTGAATTGAGGTATCGACGGATGCCGGCGCTGCGGCAGTTGCGATGATCCGCCCGGGCAATGCCGCAGGCTATCGGCCTCAATCCCGCTGCGTCGTCGGGCTTTTCCTAGGAACGGGTGCGCCGCGCGACAGCCGCGGCACTCCAGTCGCAGAACACCGGCGGCGCGAGCCTCACCAGCAATCCAGCACGTTCGCGCTGCCGCTGCGACCCTTGACGCCTTTCTCGTTGATCGAGAGCGTCATGCACTTGCCGTCCGCCGTGGCCTGGGCGCCCTTCGGTGCGGCCGTCAACCGATACGACTGCGCCGTGAACGAATCGCCCGCGAAGGTGTAGAAGTCGCTCAACTCGGTCACGCATCCCGTCGCCGGCACCGCGGCCCCGACGTAGGTGAAGCGGGTCGTGTAGTAGCGCTCCATGTACTGCACGTGCCCCATCAGACAGGCAGTGGCGGCCGCGCGCCGCGTCTTCACTATCTGGCTGGTGTAGGCCGCGTAGGCGATGGAGGCCAGGATGGCCACGATCGCCACCACGATCATCAGTTCGATCAGGGTGAATCCCCCGTTGCTGCGTCTGGACACGCTCCGCCCCCTCAAGAATGACCACTGCCCGCGTCGCGATCGGCCTGCCTCAGCCATCGCGCCGCACCTCGCGCCAGGAGATGCGCTTGGCGCCCAACCCGAACGCCGCGCTCTCCGGCTTCTCCAAACCGCCCGAATCGTTCTGGATCGGCAGGACGTTGCCGTTGTTGCCCGGAATCACCACGCCCCCGTTCGGCGAGTTGCCGTCGGTGCCGACGCCGGACACAGGCGGCTTGCCCCCCCCTCCCGTGCCGGGCGCGATCCGATCGCCGCCGTCGATGCGCCCGTTGCCGTCCGCGTCGAACACGTCGCCCGCCGTGCGCGCGCCGGTGAACGGGTCGATTTCCATGATGAAACCGTCGCCTCCCGGGTTGCAGGGATCGCTTACGTTGGGAATACGGGTGATGCCCAGCAGACGATTACCGTCGAACAGGTTCGGCACCACCATGCGCTCGCCGCGCGCGATCGGCCCCGGCGAGACCAGATCCAAGCGCCACCCGTTCTTGCCCTGCATATCGCCGTCCTCAGCCGCCGAGACCACCCGTACATCGACGCTCTTGCCGTCGGCCCGGGTCAGCTTGCCTTCGAACTCGATGCTGCGCGTCTTCAGGTCGCTGCTCGCGACCGCACTGCCGGTATCGACGATGCCGTACCAGGACTGCACGGCCTTGTTGCCCGGATCGGTATTGCTCAAGAACGAACCGGTGCCGAAGAACACCCAGGTCTCGAGCGAATCGGGCTTGCGGCCGACCAAGGGCATGGCGGTGATCGGCTGGCCCCTGCCGTCGGCTTCGGCCTGGAACAGGCGCGTCGCATTGGGCGTCCCGCCCGCGCCGAAACCGGAGAACTTCCACAGATTGCCCTTCAAGTCGCCGGCATAGGCCGTATCGACGAAGCCGTTGTTGTCGGCGTCCCAGACCCGCGCTGCCGACAAACCGTTGTCGCTGCCCTCGCCCGTATCCACGCTGGTGGCCGCGCCGGTGGCGACGTCGAGCACCAGCAACTGCGCGCGGGCGCCGCTGCTGTTCGGGCCATTGCCGAGGAAGACCTTCCACACGCCGCTGGCGGTCTGCGCCACCCACGGCTTGCCCAGGTTGTTGCCGAGCTCGGGGATCTGCGAATCGCTAAGTTCCCACAGGAACTTCACGTTGTCCGGGTCGGTGATATCGAGCGCGAACACGCCCTTGCCGCCGCGCCCCAGCGTGCCGATCAGCACCGTTTTCCACGCGCCCTGGGTATAGACGTCGGCGACGGTGAGTTCGCCGTCGACGAAGAAGCGATGCTGGTAATTCGGCGAGGCGTAACCTGCAAGGCCGTCCATGCCGCTGCGCTTAAGCACGGCCTGCGGCACGAAGGCATACGTTTCCACGCCGGTTGCGGCGTCGAATCCGTGCAGCATGCCGTCGTTGGCGCCGACGTACACGACGTTCTTGCGCGCCGCGTTGGCGTTGGCGAAATCGCGATAGGTCTCGCCGCCGCCGGCGAAGGTCGCGTTGGCGTAGAACGTCGCGCTGGGACGGCCGACGAACATCGGCGTGGAGTTGATCAGGTCGCCGAGCGTGTTCTTGCGGTTGCGGAACGGGCCGCCGTTGGACGACTCCTTGCTGCGCTCTCCGCGCAGGTAGTTGACCACGTCTTCGCCGCCGGCGTTGGTGAAGCTCACGCTGGTCAGATTCGACTGGTCGCCGGCGTCCAAACCGCTCCACTTGAATTCGCGATAGCTGCCGCTGTTGGCGTAGATCTTGCGCTGCGCCGGAGCAGGTATCTTGTCGCTCGCGGTCCACAGGGGCAGGAACACGCGCGTGATCGGGTCCAACCGGTAGGCCGTGAGTTCGCCGCGCCAGTCGGTGAAGTAAGTCGGCGCGTAGATCGCCGCGCCTTCCTGCACCGAAGCGCCGTTGACGCCGACGGCCGAAGACGCGCCGCGGCGGTCGGCCACGGCGCTTTCGAACGCGCGGGTCAGGCCCTGCACCATTTGCTCAGCCTGATACGCGACGAAGAAGTTGCGCGGCCGCTTGCTGTTTGCGGCGTCGGCCAGTCCGATCAGGTCGCCGTCGGTCCACCATGCATCGGGCAGCGCCGCCGTGCGCTGGTACGGTTCGAAGCCCGCGGGAACGTCGAATCCGCCGTACTTGGCCGCGAGATAATACTGGTTCTGGTTCGGCGGGCGCACGACGCGGAAAGGAAGCACGTCGACCCAGTAGGTCGACAGCGTCTGCATTCCGGCCATGTTGGGCTGCATATCCTTGGTATGCGAATCGTAGGCGAGGCCCGCGATGAATCCTGAATTAAACTGATCCGAATTGTTGAAGTACTGATTGGCGGTCGGACTGGTGATGCCCTCCAGTGCGAGCACCTTGCCCAGCGCCGTCTCGACGTTGATCGTGGTGTCGGCCGAGACCCTCGCTGGCATATCGGGCTCGCCGCCACGCAACGTCGATCCGGGAAGATTTCGATCCCGATGGGTATAGGTATCGCCGATCCCGACAGCGACGTTGCGCTGACACGAGTACTGCACCGGATTGACCCAATCGGTGATGACCGGGAATTTGTCGGTCTGCGTTTCCGCATTGCCCGTGATGTTGCTGTACGCGAGAACGTTGTCCTGATTCTTGAAGTAGCGAACCGCTGCGTAATAGAGCTCGCTGACGTTATCCAGCCCCTTGGATGCCGCGCTGGTAGTCTGGCCGAACTTGTTCAGGTAATTGATGACGCCGCTGTTGGTCACGACGCTTGAACCGACGCGAGTGTTAGTCGCCGAGGCATCCGTCGAATCGGGATTCACGGCCTGGATGCCTGTGGTCGCACTCCACTCCGCCAGCGGGTTCGTGACTTTTCCATCGATCGGATCGTAGCTGTAGGGCCCGACGTACTTCTGCCTGGCGCGCAGCACCCCGCCGTCCCGACTCTCCGCCGAATCGTTCAAGTAACCGAAAATGCTGTACCGCAGCTTGTCTTGATACTTCTGGATGAGCCCTTCCGGCTTCCAGCTGTTGCCGTACTTGACGCAGTTCGATTCGGGCTTCACCACCCCCGCATTGACGCATACCGCAACGCGGATGCTGATGGCGAACACCCTGGTATCGGTGCTGCCGCTGGGGTCGTCGTTTTTTCCGGTCAAAGCCCCGTGGACCGCTGGATTGTAGGCAACAACGCTCGTAGCGTTCGTAACTCGAGCGTCTCCGCCACCGGTATCGTTGGTGAAGTACATCTGCGCACGCAAGCTGTAAACCCGCATGCGCATGGGAAAGCTGCTTTGAATGGGGGCGGCCTGCTGACTCTGCCCGCTCGCCAGCAACTTGTTCGAGAAATAGGCGATATTGCCGTGGGCGTCGTTGACTGCCTTTTCGACCCAGGTACTGGTTTCGTCGTCCTTGACCCGATAGCCGCCGGTCAGGGCCTTGCGAAAGGGGTCGATGGTCTGGGTGGTCGCCCAGTTGAGGAAATTGCCGCTCCATTGCTTGCTCGCGCCGACGCAGGCGTGGCTGCTCGCTACGCCGACAGGATTGAAATGGCGATTCCTTTCTTGCGCATCGTAGATGTACTCGTAGCATTTGTCCGAGTCGAAGTAGCCGACATACGCGCGCGCCGGCCGATACGTGTCCACGCCGTTGACCATGTCAAAATTAGCCTGCGAGATCAGCGTCGGAAACTCCACCGACGGAATCAGCACCAGGTTGTTGGAGACGTCGTTGCCCAGCGCCAGAGGCCGCGTCGGCATCTCCACCGACACGGACGGCGCCGAACTCAACACCGCGACCAGGCCCACCAGCAAGGCCGGAAGGCGGCGCAGGAGGCTGCGGGAAGGCTGAGGCGTCGGGCTGTGCATGGGACTGCTCCTGCGAAAATCCGTCGTCGCCGGCTGCTTGGCCGGCGCGCGCGAAGTACGTGGAAACGCGATGCGCATCAGAAGCTCGCCATCGTCGATTGCAGGACGACCACGGCCCGGTCCTGGGCCTGGCTGGGGTCGTGGCTGCGCGCGGTCACCCGGTAGTAGGCCGTGCTGGTCTGCGCCGCGCTGCCGGGCTCGTAGGGATTGGCGCCGCCTACGCCCAGATCGTCCGCCGTGGTGCGCCGCCCCATGAATTCGACGTAGTACTGCGGCGTGCCCGCTTGCGGCAGGGCGGCGTCGCCGGCGCTGGCGTTGGTCCAGCATTTGGCGCCGCCGCAGGTGGCGACCGCGGCGCCGTAAGCATCGGCCGGCACTGCGGGGCAAACCGCATTGCTGGCCGAGCAGTCGCGGCCGATCGACTGGCTGCTCTTCACCGCCAGATTGACCGCGGCCTCGCCTTCGCGCAGGGCACGCTCGGCGAATTCGAACGCCAGGCTGCGGTCGTACATGCCGGCGCTCATGCGCTCTTCGAGCATGGTGCTGCGCAGGATCGCCAGGCCCAACAGCATCATCACCAGCAACATGATCATGATGACCGCCAGGGCCGCGCCGCGCTGACCGGCCGGGCCGCGAGTAGTGTTCGGTTTCGTCCGCATCGCCAGCCTCCTCAGCTGTTCCGGTTGCGCAGGCTTAAGGTCGCGGTGACGGTGCGGCCGATGGCCTCGCCGCCGGTGCCGCTCTTGCGTTCGCTTTCCAAGGTCAACACCGCCCGGGCCGCCTTGACCTTCGACCAGTCGGCGACCTCGGATGCGGCGCGGTAGGCATTGTCGCCATCGCTCAGGTACTGGATCTGCATCTGCGATATCCCCTCGGCGACCTCGTCCGCCGCCGGCGCGGCGCCGCCGGAATACAGCACCGCGCGGTACAGCGACTTGCCGTTGCGGGCGTTGTTGCCGACGAACCAGCGCACCGCGCGCGGACGGCCGACGACCGCGTTGGCGCCGTACAGGTGCCAGGCTTCGAGCGGAATCTTGTCGTCATTGCAGGTCAGGTCGGTAAAGCGGGTGAAGCCGGCGCTGCAATTGCCGCCGGTTCCATGCTCGATCGCGCCGCCCGACACGGCGGTGGCGCGGAAGTAACTGACCAGGCGGAAATCGCAGACCACCAGCACGTCGTTGGCGCGCACGTCGGCGGGGATGGCGTTGACGGTCAGCGCCGAATCCTTGGCCGTCATGGCCTGGGTCAGGTAGATGCCCAGATCCTCGCTGGAATGCAGCTCCAGGCCGTCGGTTCCGCTCACCCGGGTGCCGGCGGCGGTGCCGAATCCCAGCGCCGGCGCGACGAAGTCCGCGGTCGCGCCGACGCCGCGCAGCGAGTGCTTCCAGTTCTGCCAGTAAGCGTCGTCGCGCTCGCTGACGACGTTGCCGGTGCGCACGCTTTCGGCGCACTGGTTGCCGCCGGCCTCGCGCACGTCGCGCGCCATCAGTTCGAACGCGATCCGCGCGGCTTCCTGCACGCGCGAAAGGTCTTCGGTGGTCCGGTAGGCCGAGCGCGAAGCCAGGAAGATCGACAGCGCGCCCATGGTCAGCAGCAGTCCCAGCACCAGCGCGACCATCAGTTCGATCATGCTCAGGCCGCGCTGCGCACCGGCCGCGGGCGACATCCGCGCCCGCCTCACAGCCGCACCTGCAAGCGGAAGGTCCGCTTGTCCGCGCCGCTCTCGCCGCCGGCGTTGCCGCCGCGCGTGTCGTCCCAGATCACCTCGATCGTGCACAACTCCGCCGCGCAGGCGATGCGGCCGCAGGTGCTGGCCGTTGCGCCCAGGCTCGCGCCCAACGACCGCACCCAGGCGGCGCGGTCGGCGGCGGCCAGGTCCGCATCCGCGGCGGCCGAGCCGGCCGACGCGCTGTAGCACAGCGGCGTCGCGGTGTTGTAGCTGCCCGCCTTCGCCGCCGCTGAGTTCGCGCGCATCGCGTCGGCCATCGCATAGGCCTGCACCACCGCCTGGCTGCGCTCCAGGGCGCTCTGGCTGTTGCGCAGCGCGAGGCTCTGCATCGCGGCGACGCCGAGCAAACCCAGGCCCAGCACCAGCACGGCGATCAGGATCTCGACCAGCCCCACTCCGGTCTGCGCGTGCCGTGCGCGCGGCGCGGCGCGGCGGTGCGCAGCCCGCGTCGGCGGCATGTATGTGGTTGCTGGCGTCATTGCGCACAGACTCCCTTGGCGTCGATCGGATCGGTGGCCAGGCGGCCACCGGAGGTCAGGCTCACCCGATGCACGTTCTGCGCCGGCTGGGTGGTCGGGATGCACAGATCGAAGGTGGCACTGAGGAAGGCGCCGCGCGCGCTGGCACCGGTGCGAGCGAAACCGTCGGGACGATAGGACACGCTGCCGCCTGCGACGGAACTGCTCAGGCGCACCGCCGAGGTCAATTGCACCGCCTGCAGCACGGCGGGATCGTTGGCGTTGCCGTCGCGATCGGCGTCCGGCACGACCACGATCCAGCCCGTCCACGACCCGCTGCCCGCACAACTGCTCTGATTGGCGCTGCGGCACACCGTCACCGAGACGTTGCGCCGCATCGCCTCCATCCGCGCCATCTGCAGCGACGCCACCAGTTCGTTTGCTGCGCCGGTCAGACGGCTGCGGTTGATCGTGGCGATGAAACTGGGAACGGCCAGTCCGACCACGACCGCCGCCACCGCGACGGTGACCATCAGCTCCAACAGCGTGAATCCCGATTGCGTGCCGCGCCTGGATCTCATCGCATCTCGCCCCGCGGAAGTGGGCGGACTCTAGGCCGGCATTCGCGGCGACGACGAGGTAGACCGAGACGAGCGGTTGGAATGTTGGGGCGAGCGGCGCGCGCTCCACTGCGAATGCAGATCGGACTCGACGTATTGGCACATCGGATGCCATGTGCCGCGCAAGCAAGCAATTTGTGCCACTCGATGCGGCGCTGCGCGACGTGCCGCATCGGCTTCACGAAACCTTGCGGCCCCGACCCGTCAACGCGCCCCGGCGATTCCCGACACGACGCAGCGAACGAATCCGATACGCCCCGCTCGCTCGGCCGCACAGACTGTCGCTCCCAGCATGGATGCAGGAGTTCCTTCCGATGATCGCCGTTCCCGGCCGCCAACGCGGCCTGTCCCTGACCGAAGTCCTGATCGCGCTCGCCCTGATGCTGCTGGCGACCTGCGTGGTCCTGCCCGCGGCGGCATCGGCGCTGGAGCGGGTGCGCGTGGCGCGCGTGCAAGGCGAACTGGCCGAGTCCTTCCTGCAGTGCGCGCGCCACGCGGTCGCGGCGGGCGCGCCGGCGGTGCTGTGTCCCAGCGCCGCGGGCGGCGCCGGTTGCGGCGACGCGAACGACTGGAGCGGCGGCTGGCTGGCGTTCGCCGACCTCGACGGCGACCGCCGCTACGGCGCCGGCGACACCTTGCTGCGGCGCTCGCCCGCATTGGACGGCGGCCTGCGCCTGCTCGCTTCGTCCCAGCGCACCCGGATCGTGTTCCAGCCCCACGGCGGCAGCGCCGGCAGCAACGCCAGCTTCGCCGTGTGCGCCGGATCGCGGCAGCGGCTGGGAACCTTGGTACTGTCCAACGCCGGCCAGTTCCGCTGGCGGGGGCGCGCTTCCGGGAGCCGCGAACCCTGCGAAATATAATGAATATTCAAATACTTATATCGACCCATTTACTGCGGCCGCGGGCCCGCGGGTGCTTGTCCCGGCTTCCGGGTTAGACTGCCGGCCTCGCCCGCACCCCCATGGGCGCCTGCCAAGAAACGAATGTCCGAGGACGACAGTAGTACCCACTCGCCGGAATCCCACGAGAAACGGCGTTCCTGGCTCGACCGCATCAGCTCCGCGCTGTCGGGCGAACCCAGTTCCCGCGAAGACCTGGTCGAGCTGCTGCGCGACGCCCAGTCCGACGGCCTGATCGCCGCCGATACCCTGCGCATGATGGAAGGCGCGATCGCGGTCTCCGACCTCACCGTCGGCGATGTGATGATCCCGCGCTCGCAGATGGTCGCGTTGCCGGCCAACGCCAAGTTCCTCGACCTGATGAAGCTGGTGGTCGAATCCGGCCATTCGCGCTTCCCGGTGCACGGCGAGGACAAGGACGAGATCCTCGGCATCCTGTTGGCCAAGGACCTGCTGCGCGGCGTGGTCGCCGACAACGGGCCGGGCACGATCCACGAACTGCTGCGTCCGGCGGTGCTGATCCCCGAGTCCAAGCGCCTGGACGTGCTGCTGCGCGAATTCCGCCAGTCGCGCAACCACATGGCCATCGTCATCGACGAGCACGGCGGCGTCGCCGGCCTGCTGACCATCGAGGACGTGCTCGAACAGATCGTCGGCGACATCGACGACGAACACGACGAAGCCGAAAACCCCGACGCGCTGATCGCGGCCCAGGCCGACGGCCAGTACGTGGTCGACGCGCTCACCCCGATCGACGATTTCAACGAGCGCTTCGGCGCCGACTTCGACGACGACGAGTACGACACCATCGGCGGGCTGGTCACCGCGGCGATCGGGCACCTGCCCGAGGCCGGCGAGGAACTGACCCTGGGCCGGTTCGTGTTCCGCGTCGCCAGCGCCGACGCGCGCCGGGTGCACGCGTTCCATGTCGGCGTGCTCGGCGCCGACTGACCCGGCGCCGACCGCGCGCGCGGTCGCGCGGTCGAGTCGCCCGACCCGCGAGTTCCGGCCCCGATCGGGGCCGGTTTCGTTTCTGCCGCAGCCGATCCGCCGCACGGGCCGGCGCACGCCTGCGTTTACAATGGCCGCCAACCGCCTCGCCGGATCAGGCCACCCGTGACCGTTCTTCCCCGCTTCGTCCGGCTGTACGCCCTGCTCGCCGTCTTGTTGATCCTGCCGCTGGCCCAGGCCGCGCCGCCGTCCGCAGCGACGCCCGCGCCCGCCGCGCCCGCCGCGGCGAACGCGGCGACCGCCACCGCCACGGACGCCGCCGGCACGCCGGCCGGCCCGGCTACGACGCCGGCCACCGCCGCGACCGCCGCCCAGGCGCCGCGCATCGGCGTGGTCACCATGCAGCCCGGCGAGGAGTTCTGGTCGCGCTTCGGCCACGACGCCCTGGTGGTCTACGACCGCGCCGCCGATCAGGCGGTGTCCTACAACTTCGGCTACTTCGACCCGAGCGAGCCCGACTTCGTCCAGCGCTTCGTGCGCAACGACATGCGCTATCGCCTGGTCGCGCTGCCGTTCGACCAGGACATGGCCCAGTACAACTACGAAGGCCGCAAGGTCAGCCTGCAGTGGCTCGACCTGAGCGACGCGCAGGCGCGCGCGCTGGCCGAGTCGCTGCGGGTCAACGCGCTGCCGGAAAACGCGTTCTACCGCTACCAGTATTTCGACGACAACTGCGCGATCCGCGTGCGCGACGCGATCGACCGCACCCTGGGCGGCGACCTGCGCCGGCAGACCGAAGGCCGCTCGCACGGCAACACCCTGCGCAGCGAAGCGCTGCGGCTGTCGCGGCCGGAGCCGTGGATGTGGTTCGTGCTCGACGTGCTGATGGGGCCGGACGCCGACAAGCCGGTGCCGGTGTGGGCCGAGTCCTACGTTCCCGGGCGCCTGGCCGCGGCGCTGGCCGAGGTCAAGAACGGCGAGGGCCGGCCGCTGGTCGAGTCCGAGCGGGTGCTGCTGCCGTCGCGCATCGCCGCCGAACCCGAGGCCGCGCCGCTGCCGTGGTGGCCGTGGGCGCTGGCCGGCGTGGTCCTCGGCGCGGCGCTGGCCTGGCTCGGCCGGCGCAGCCGGCGCGCGCTGGCGGCCGTGGCGCTGCCGCTGTGGGCCGCGCTCGGCCTGATCGGCGCGCTGCTGCTGTACGCCTGGCTCGGCACCGGCCATACCTACATCTACGCCAACCGCAACCTGCTGCTGTTCGATCCGCTGTGCCTGCTGCTGCTCTACGGCGGCGTGCGCGCGCTGCGCGGACGCGATCCCGGCCCGCTGTTCGGCTGGCTGAGCCTGGCCGTGCTGCTGGCCGCGGTCGCCGCGCTGTTCGCGTACTGGCTGCCGGTGTACCCGCAACGCAACGCGCATTGGATCGCGCTGTGGCTGCCGGTCCACCTGGGCCTGTGGGCGGGCTTCCGCGCGACCGCCACAACCCGCCAAGGCTAGGCGCTTGCCCCTGCGCGGGCGCGGGGGCAGGATGCGCGCATGAGCGATCCCACCCTGCCCCACTGCGTCATCAACTGCGCCGCCTACGACCGCGACGGCGGCCGTCGCGACATCACGCTGGACCAGATCAGCGACGTGCTCGCCGTCGACGACGGCAGCTTCGTCTGGGTCGGCCTGTACGAGCCGGACGAAACCATCCTGGACAAGCTGCAGGAGGAATTCTGCCTGCACGACCTGGCCGTCGAGGACGCGCACAACGCGCACCAGCGGCCGAAGATCGAGGCCTACGGCAACTCGCTGTTCATCGCCATCCACACCGCGCAGAAGATCGACAACCGCATCCGCTTCGGCGAAACCCATTTGTTCGTCGGCCCGCGCTATCTGGTGACCGTGCGCCACGGCGCCTCGATCAGCTACAAGTCCGCGCGCATGCGCATGGAGCGCGAGCCGGACCTGCTCGGTCACGGCCCCGGCGCGGCGCTGTACGCGGTGCTCGACAGCGTGGTCGACAACTTCATGCCGATCGTCGAGGGCTTCACCCAGGAGCTCAACGAGCTGGAGAAGGACATCTTCGCCGAGGACTTCCGCAACGAGACGGTGCGCGAGCTGTACGACCTCAAGCGCGAACTGACCCGGCTGCGCATGGCGGTGTCGCCCTTGCAGGACATCCTCGGCCAGCTCGCGCGCTCGCGCGGCGGGCTGATCGACGAAGAGATCCAGCTGTATTTCCGCGACGTGCTCGACCACGCCGTGCGCATCAACGAAACCACCGACACCCTGCGCGAGATGCTGACCGCGGCGGTGAGCGTGAACCTGTCGCTGGTCACCGTGCGGCAGGGCGAGATCGTCAAGCGCCTGGGCGCCTGGGCGGCGCTGCTGGCGGCGCCGACCCTGATCGCCAGTTGGTACGGCATGAACTTCACCCACATGCCGGAGCTCGGCGGGCAATTCAGCTACGGCATCCTGATCAGCGTGGTGGTGGTGACGTGCCTGGTGCTCTACATCGGGTTCAAGCGGGCGAAGTGGTTGTAGGGTCGCGGCGGGCGCGCGGGAGCGGCTTGCGCTGCGGGCGCGACTTCACGGCTGCGCGGTAGACGCGGTTTCGCGGTCGCAGCTTGCGCAGCTCCTACAGTCGGACGTCCAGCAGACGCAGCGCACTGGCCCGAAGGCCCCTGTAGGAGCGGCGCGAGCCGCGACCGCGACCTCGCAG
>NZ_FNOG01000010.1:41423-147917 GCF_900106525.1 Lysobacter enzymogenes | reverse complement strand
GCGCACTGGCCCGAAGCCCCTGTAGGAGCGGCGCGAGCCGCGACCGCGACCTCGCAGTTGCGTCGCAAGCGCCGTTTCGCGGTCGCAGCTTGCGCAGCTCCTACAGTCGGGCATCCAGCCAACGCTGCGGCGGCCCGCCCCACCCGCCCAGCCGCCCGGGATCGCACCGCCAACGGCCCGCATCGGGCGCCTAAGACCAAAGTATCAGCCGCTTTCGCGCGCCTTTGCCGCGCTGCGCATTGACCCGCCCCGGTCCAGGGGCGACGCTTCCGGGGGTCTTGTCCGGGAGGGTCGTCATGAAAAATGGGCTGGGTAAACTGGGCTGGGCGGCCCTGGCCGTGCTCGGGGCGTTCTGCCTCGGCGTGGTCGCGCTGCGGCGCGGCGAACACATCAACGCCTTGTGGATCGTCACCGCCGCGGTGTCGATCTATCTCGTCGCCTATCGCTACTACTCGCTGTTCATCGCCGACAAGGTGATGCAGCTCGACCCGACCCGGGCCACGCCCGCGGTCATCAACAACGACGGCCTGGACTACGTGCCGACCAACAAGCACGTCTTGTTCGGCCACCACTTCGCCGCCATCGCCGGCGCCGGCCCGCTGGTCGGCCCGGTGCTGGCCGCGCAGATGGGCTACCTGCCCGGACTGCTGTGGCTGATCGTCGGCGTGGTGCTGGCCGGCGCGGTGCAGGACTTCATGGTCCTGTTCGTGTCCAGCCGCCGCAACGGCCGCTCGCTCGGCGATCTGGTGCGCGAGGAGATGGGCCGCATCCCCGGCACCATCGCCCTATTCGGCGCGTTCTTGATCATGATCATCATTCTCGCGGTGCTGGCGATGATCGTGGTCAAGGCGCTGGCGGAAAGCCCCTGGGGCATGTTCACGGTGATCGCGACCTTGCCGATCGCGGTGCTGATGGGCGTGTACATGCGCTACATCCGGCCGGGCAAGATCGGCGAGATCTCCGTGGTCGGCCTGGTGCTGCTGTTGCTGGCGATCTGGTACGGCGGCAAGGTCGCCGCCGATCCGGTGCTGGGCCCGGCCTTCACCTTCACCGCGACCCAGATCACCTGGATGCTGATCGGCTACGGCTTCGTCGCCGCGGTGCTGCCGGTGTGGCTGGTGCTGGCGCCGCGCGACTACCTGTCGACCTTCCTCAAGATCGGCACCATCGTCGGCCTGGCCATCGGCATCCTGATCGTCATGCCCGACCTGCGCATGCCGGCGCTGACCCAGTTCACCGACGGCAACGGCCCGGTGTGGAAAGGCGGGCTGTTCCCGTTCTTGTTCATCACCATCGCCTGCGGCGCGGTCTCCGGCTTCCACGCGCTGATCTCCTCGGGCACCACGCCCAAGCTGCTGGCCAATGAATCGCACATGCGCTACATCGGCTACGGCGGCATGCTGATGGAATCCTTCGTCGCGATCATGGCCCTGGTCGCCGCCTCGGTGATCGACCCGGGCGTGTACTTCGCCATGAACAGCCCGGCCGCGCTGGTCGGCAGCGACGTGCACACGGTCGCGCAGACCATCACCAGTTGGGGTTTCAACGTAACGCCGGAAGTGCTCAACGCCACCGCCGAGGACATCGGCGAACACACCATCCTCGCCCGCGCCGGCGGCGCGCCGACGCTCGCGGTCGGCATCGCCCAGATCCTGCACAACGTGCTGCCGGGCGAGAACACGATGGCGTTCTGGTATCACTTCGCGATCCTGTTCGAAGCGCTGTTCATCCTCACCGCGGTCGATGCCGGCACCCGCGCCGGGCGCTTCATGCTGCAGGATCTGCTCGGCAGCTTCGTGCCGGCGCTGCGCCGCACCGAGGCCTGGGGCCCGAACCTGCTCGCCACCGGCGGCTGCGTCGCGATGTGGGGTTATTTCCTCTACCAGGGCGTGGTCGACCCGCTCGGCGGCATCAACACCTTGTGGCCGCTGTTCGGCATCGCCAACCAGATGCTCGCCGGCATCGCGCTGATGCTGTGCACGGTGGCCTTGTTCAAGATGAAGCGCGACCGCTACGCCTGGGTCACCATCGTGCCGACGGTGTGGCTGCTGATCTGCACCACCTTCGCCGGCCTGATCAAGATCTTCGACTCCAACCCGGCGGTGGGCTTCCTCGCCCAGGCCCGCAAGTACAGCGACGCCATCGCCCGCGGCGAAGTGACCGCGCCGGCCAAGAGCATCGAGCAGATGCACCAGATCATGGTCAACAGCTACGTCAACACCGGTTTGACCGCGCTGTTCCTGTTCGTGGTGTTCAGCGTGCTGGTGTACTCGCTCGGCGCGATCATGAAGGCCCGCGCCAACCCGCAGCGCAGCGACCGCGAATCGCCGTACGTGGCGCTCAAGCCGCACGAAATGGAGGGCGTGTGATGGGCACCGCACTGGTTCCGGTCGGCCAATACCAATCGTTCAAGCGCGCCTGGCGGCGCATCGTGCAGACCGCGCGGCTGTGCTGCGGGGTGCCGGACTACGACAACTACGTGCGCCACCTGATGGAGAAGCATCCGGAGCGGCCGATTCCGGATTACGCGACGTTTTTTCGCCAGCGGCAGGAAGCGCGGTATGGCGGGGGGCGGATTGGGTGCTGTTGAGGTCGTTGCGGCGCGGTACTTAGGAAACGACAAGGGCCGCCTTCGGGCGGCCCTTGTCTTTGAGGGGTGCACGCTTTTTTAGAGCGGCATGCCTCTCTCCTACCGTCATTCCCGCGAACGCGGGCTCTGCTTTACTTCGGCGGAGCCGAACATCCAGGACTTCACTGCAGCACAACTCTGAAGTCTCTGGATTCCCGCCTTCGCGGGAATGACGGTAGGAGAGGTTTGCGTTAGCCCCAGAAAACGACGCTGCCTCGCGATCTCCCTGTAGGAGCGGCGCGAGCCGCGACCGCGAAACCGCAGTGGCGTCGTAAGCGTAGTGTCGCGGTCGCGGCTCGCGCCGCTCCTACAGTCGGACATCCAGCGAGCGCACCGCGCCTATTCGCATTCCCAACGCGGAACCACGGCGAAGCGCGCGGACTCGAACGCCGGATAGACCGACAACGCCCGCTCGGCGACATCCTCATCGATCATCCCCGTGGAATCGTCCTCCACCGGCTCGGCAGCCGCCGCCAGCGCGCGCAACGCATTCGCCGCCGCTTCCGGCAGGTAACCGGCGGCGGCCGCAAAGTCGGCCAGCACGCAGTCGCGCGCCTGCGCCGGAGAAAAATCGTCCAGCAGATGCTCGAAGTCGAGCGCGCTTTCCACCAGCCGGGCGAATACGAACTGCTCGAAGGACGCCGCCTCCATCGCGCTGTCGCCGCGGTCGTGCCAGATCATGCCGGCCCCGGCCGCCTCGCCCGCGGCGGTGCGCATCAGGCAATAAGCATCGCCGGCGCCGGAGATCGCGAACGGCAGGAACGCGCGGCCGTCCTGGAAGCGCGGATGCAGCCATTCCTCGGCGATCCGCGCCGCCTGCGCCGCGTCGATCCATTCGAAGTCGTAGACGCTGGACAGCAGCGGCTGCGCGCGCAACGTGTACTCGCGCCAGTTCGCCTGCCAGTCCTCGCGGCTCGCGCCGTAGCGCGTGCATCCGTCGGCCAGCAACCGCGCCAGCATCGGCGGCAGGGCGATGCCGCAGTGCGCGGCCAAGGTTTCGAAGGTAGGCGTCATGCATGTGCTCCCCTATCGGCGAACAGTATGCGCCCAGCCGCGACGCTGTCTCGCGCGCCCCCTGTTGGAGCGGCGCGAGCCGCGACCGCGACACCGCGCTTGCGTCGTAGGTGCGGTGTCGCGGTCGCGGCTTGCGCCGCTCCTACAGGAGGGACTTCAAGCCGGCGACGCGCCGGCGAGCGAGCGCAGGGTGATGCCGACGAGATAGGCCAGGCCGGTGCCGGTCGCATAGCCCAGCGTGCCGAGCAAGGCGCCGACCGGCGCCAGCGAGGGATGGAAGGCCGAGGCCACCACCGGCGCCGAGGCTGGCCCGCCGATGTTGCTTTGCGAGCCGATGGCGAAATAGAACAGCGGCACTTTCAGCAAACGGCCCACGCCCCACAGGATCGCGATGTGCACGGCGATCCAGATGATGCCCAGCGCGAACAGCCAGGGCTTGTCGAGCAGCGCCAGGATGTCCATCTGCAGGCCGATGCAGGCGATCAGGAAGTACAGCAGCAGGCTGCCGATCTTCGACGCGCCGGCACCTTCGAGTTCGCGCGCGCGGGTGAAGCTCAAGGCCAAACCTGCGAAGGTCGACACCGCCACCACCCAGAAGAACGGCTCGTGCAGGCTCACCGTGCGCGCCCACGACACGTTGGCGCCGAACCAGGCCGAGAGCGGCCCGGCCACCGCATGCGCCAGGCCGACCACGCCGAAGGCGATGCCGATGATCATCGCCAGATCGGTCAGGCTGGCCACGCGTTCGTGCTGGGCGCGGAAATCCTCGATCCGGCGTTTGAGTTCCTCGATGCCGCTGACGTCGGCGCCGCTGCGCGCGTCGATGGCCTGGGCGCGGCTGGCCATAAAGATCAGCGCCGCCATCCACACATAGCCCACGCCGACGTCGACCACGGCGAACTGGCCGAAGGTGGTCGCGTCGACCTGGAAGATCTCCTTCATCGCCAGCATGTTGGCGCCGCCGCCGATCCAGCTGCCGGCCAGCGCAGCCATGCCGCCCCAGGTATCGCCGGCCACGGTTTCCGGGTGCACCTCGCGCATGACCACGAAGGCGACCACCGCGCCGAGCATCACGCTGAGCGAGGACACCGCATACATCAGCAGCAGCTTGGGGCCGAGCTTGAGCACGCCCTTGAGATCGATGGTCAGGGTCAGCAGCACCAGCGCCGCCGGCAGCAGCACGCGGCTGGCGACCGGGTTGTAGAGCTTGGTGTTGTTGCCGTCGACCAGGCCGATGGTGTTGTAGATGCCGGGAATGAAGTAGCACAGCAGCAGCGCGGGGACGAAGGTGTAGAACTTCTTCCAAAAACCGGTCTGCTGCGCGGAAGTCCAGAACACCAGGCCCAGGGTGGCGGCGATCAGGCCGAGGACGACGATGTCGTTGCTGATGAGCGCCGTGCGGGCGGTGTCGGGCATTCGGGGTTCCCCCTGGGCGTAGGCGACCTCGCTTTTACTTCGGAACGGCGCCGGCGGGCAAGGGCCGGTGGTGTTGGGGCGCGAGTTCAGGTGGCGGCTGTCGCGTAGCTGTCGCCCGAAGCCCCTGTAGGAGCGGCGCAAGCCGCGACCGCGAAACCACGCATACGTCGCAAGTGCGATGCCGCGGTCGCAGCTCGCGCAGCTCCTACAGTCGGATACGAATCTACGCTGAGATCGGATACAAACAAAAACACGAAGGCCGCCCGGAGGCGGCCTTCGTGCATGCACGGCACTGTGCGCTTACTGACCGATGTGCTGCTTCAGCCAGCCGTTGACCGTGTCGTGCCACAGCACGCTGTTCTGCGGCTTGAGCACCCAGTGGTTCTCGTCCGGGAAGTACAGGAACTTGGACTCGATGCCCTGGCGCTGCAGCGCGGTGAACACGCCGATGCCCTGCTCGACCGGGATGCGGAAATCCTGCTGGCCGTGGATGACCAGCATCGGCACCTTCCAGTCCTTGACGTGGTTGACCGGGTTGAACTTCTCGTACGCCGCCGGCTTGTCGAACGGCGTGCCGCCCTGCTCCCACTCGGTGAACCACAGCTCTTCGGTGGCGTAGCCCATCATGCGCTGGTCGAACACGCCGTCGTGGCTGACCAGGCACTTCCACGGCTGGTTCCAGTTGCCGGCGATCCAGTTGACCATGAAGCCGCCGTAGGACGCGCCCAGCGCGCAGGCCTTGTCGCCGTCGAGGAAGGAATACTTCTTCTGCGCCGCGGCCCAGCCCTTTTGCAGGTCTTCCAGCGGACGGTCGCCCCAGTGCTGGCTGATCGCGTCGGTGAAGGCCTGGCCGTAACCGGTGGAGCCGTGGAAATCGATCATCACCACCGCATAGCCTTGGCCGGCGTAGGTCTGCGGATTCCAGCGATAGCTCCAGCCGTTGCCGAAGCTGCCCTGCGGGCCGCCGTGGATCAGGAACGCGACCGGATACTTCTTGCCTTCCTGGTAATTCCACGGCTTGACCACGTAGCCGTAGACGCTGTCGCCGTTCCAGCCCTTGAACTCGAACTGCTCGAAGTCGCCGAACTTCACGCCCGGCAGGATCTCCGACGCGCTCGGGGTGATCGCGCGCTCCGGCTCGCCGTCGAGGCCGCCGACGAAGATCTGGTCGCCGCTCTTGAGCGTGTTGCGGGTGAAGGCGAAGGTCTTGCCGGCCAGCGTCGGCGAATTCACCGTGCCGTCGGCGATCAGGCGGGTGGCCTTGCCGCTGGCGATGTCGACGCCGAACAGCGGCTGCTGGCCGAGGTCTTCGGTGGTGGTGTAGATGGTCTTGCCGTCGGCCGACAGCACGATGTTGGAAGCCGAGCGATCCCACTGCGGCGCGATCTCGCGCGCCTTGCCGCTGGCCAGGTCGAGCTCCATCAGACCAAAGCGGTCGGCCTCGAAGCCCGGGCGCTTCATCGCGCGGTAGTACAGGGTCTTGCCGTCGGCGCTGAACACCGCGCCGGTGTCCCAGGCCGGGTTCGACGCGGTCAGGTTCTTGGCCGCGCCGCCGTCGGCGCCGACCAGGTACAGATCGAAGTTGGTCGACCACGGTTCCTTGGCGTCGGCCTTGCGCGCGCTGAACACCAGCGAGCGGCCGTCGGGCGACCAGGTGTATTCGCTGCTGTCGCCGAACGGACGCGACGGGACATCGCCGATGACTTCGCCGCTGATCAGCTTGGCGGACGAAGCGGTCTTGCCCGCGGCCGGCAGGTCGGTCACGAACAGGCGGTTCAGGCGGCCGTCGTTCCACGCATCCCAGTGGCGGATGAACATGCGATCGAACACCTTGCCCGTGGCCTTGCTCTTCTCGGCCGCGTCGAGCTTCTTCTTGCTGCAGGCCAGGTCGGCCGCGCAATCGACATAGGCCTCGGCGTTGAACGCCACGCGCTTGCCGTCGGGCGAAATCTGGAAGCCGCCGACGTCGCCGTCGAACGCGGTCAGCTGCTTCGGCGCGCCGCCGGCGAGCGGCAGCGAGTACAGCTGCGAGCTGCCGCCCTTGCTGCTGAGGAAGTAGACGGTCTTGCCGTCGGGCGAAAACGCCGGCGAATTGACGTTCCAGCCTTCCGGCGTGAGGCGCTTGGGCGGCGCTGCGTCGCGCGCGAACAGGTCTTCGATCCACAGCGAAGTGGCCGACTTGTTGGCGGCGTAGTCGACCGTGCGCTTGGCGAACACCAACTGGCGGCCGTCGGCCGACAGGGTCGGCGCGGAATAGCGGTCCATGCTCGCCATGTCGCGGATCTGCAGGCCTTGCGGCGCGGGCGGCGTGAGCGAGAGAGCCGGCGCGGATGCGCAGGCCAGCGACAGGGCCAGCGGCAGGAGGGCGTGGCGTGGCGTCATGGCGAACCTCTGAACGTTGAACGGTGATCGATACGGAAAACGGCGGCGCAGCGCGCGGCCGGCGTGCGATGGGCAGTGCGCAAACGCGACGGCCCGGCATCGCTGCCGGGCCGTCGCGCCGAACTCATTCTTGCGGATTGGCGGGAGAAATCGCCGCGTTCTTGCTGCTGCGGTAGAACAGCCACACCACCGCCGCCAGCACCGCCAGACCGACCAGCGGGCCGAAGTGCAGCGCTTCGGGCAGCGCCAGCACGTTGCGGTTGCTGGTGAGCACGATCGGGAACGCAATCGCGATGCCCATCAGCGCCTCGCCGGTGATCAGGCCGGCGGCGAACAGGGTGCCCGGGCGATGCACGCGATCGTGCTCTTCCTCGGTGCTGTTCGCGGTCAGGCCGCGGCGGCGGCCGACGATGTGCGAGAGCAGGCCGCCGAGGAAGATCGGCACCATCAGCTCCAGCGGCAGGTAGATGCCGATCGCCGCGGCCAGCACCGGCACGCGGAACTTGGCCTTGCGCGACTTCAGCCATTCGTCGAAGGCGATGATGACCGCGCCGATGCCGGCGCCGATGCCGATCATCGTCCACGGCAGCTCGCCGCCGAACAGGCCCTTGGCGACCGAGGCCATCAGCGTGGCCTGCGGCGCGGCCAGGGAGTTGGGATGCTCCGGCGTCGGCGCGCCGATGCCGTAGGCGGCGGCGAGCAGGTTCAGCACCGGCGCCATGATCAGCGCGCAGGAGAACGCGCCGATGCCGAGCATCAGCTGCTGCTTCCACGGCGTGGCGCCGACGATGTAGCCGGCCTTGAGATCCTGCAGGTTGTCGCCGCCGACCGCAGCCGCGCAGCACACCACCGCGCCGATCATGATCGCGGCGACCGCGCCGATGGGCGAGTCGCGGCCCAGCATCAACACCAGCACCGCCGAAGCGAACAGGATGGTGGAGATGGTGATGCCCGAGACCGGGTTGTTGGACGAACCGATCAGGCCGGCGAGATACGCCGACACCGATACGAACAGGAAGCCGGCGACGATCATGATGATGGTCATCGGCACGCTGACGAACCAGTTGCCGACGATGGCCTGGTACAGCAGCAGCAGCGGCAGGACGAAGCCGACCAGCGCGACCAGCATCCACTTCATCGGCAGGTCGCGGTCGGTCTCGGCGACTTCGCCGACGGCGGCGCTCTTGCGCGCCGCGGCCAGGCCGCTCTTGACGCCCGACAGCAACGACTTGCGCAGCGAGAACAAGGTCCACACGCCGCCGATCAGCATGGTGCCGACGCCGAGGTAGCGCACCTTCGCCGACCAGATCGCGCCGCCGACATCGGCCGCGCTGGCGCCGGCGATCTTCGCCGCCAGCACCGGATCGGAGTCGAGGAAGAACATGTGGTAGATCGGAATGGCGAACTGCCACGACAGGATCGAACCGGACACCACCACGATGCCGACGTTGAGGCCGACGATGTAGCCCACGCCGATCAGCGCCGGCGACAGGTTGGTGCCCATGTAGCCCAGGTACTTGCCCATGAAGCCGGAGATCACCGCGTTGTCGGGGATCAGCTTCATGCCGCTTTCGGCGGCGAGCTTGAGCAGCGCGCCGATGCCGCCGGCCAGGCCGAGGATCTTCATGCCCGGGCCCGGGTTCTCGCCGGCCTTGAGCACTTCGGCCGCGGCCTTGCCTTCGGGGAAGGGCAGCGGGTCTTCGACGATCATCGAGCGGCGCAGCGGCACCGAGAACAGCACGCCGAGCAAGCCGCCGAGGCCGGCGATGGCGAGCACCCACGAGTAACGGAAGTCCTGCCAGTAGCCCAGGATCACCAGCGCCGGAATGGTGAAGATGACGCCGGCGGCGATCGAGGAACCGGCCGAGGCGCCGGTCTGGACGATGTTGTTCTCCAGGATGGTGCCGCCGCCGAGCAGGCGCAGCACGGCCATGGAGATCACCGCGGCCGGGATCGCGGTGGCGATGGTCAGGCCGGCGAACAGGCCCAGGTAAGCGTTGGCGGCGGCCAGGATCACCGCGAGGAACACGGAGAGCAGGACGGCGCGGAAGGTCAATTGGGGCTGCTTGGCGGGTGAGGCCATCGGCGTCTCCATCGCGGGTGGTCGGGCGGTGCGGCGGCGTATGCGAACGCTCGTCCGGCGAGGCCGGGGGCGAAGCAATCCGCCGATGATCGCATCCGCTGCGCCCGCCTGTAAAAGTGCACTGCGGCAAACCGCGGGATTGGGCAAAAAGCCTGCGCGTTTGCATGAATAGGCCTATTCCCCGGGGTTTTCGGGAAATCCGGCGCCGCGGCCCGGTGCCGGGGCCCGCATTTGCAGGAGGGACTTCAGTCGCGAGGCTCTTGTTTCAGCCAGAACCGGACTTGCGGGCGCCGGATCGGAAAGCTTCGGGACTGAAGTCCCTTCCGCAAAATCGGGCTTGCCGGCGCCTGATCGGACAGCGTCGGCACTGAAGTCCCTCCCACAAAACCCGCCCATGCGGGCCCCGGCCGGCGCGGCCTATACTCCGCCCTCCCCGCCTGGCTCGTACCGGAATCCGCTAGTGCCCGCAGCAAGCCCCTCCGCTTCCGCGCCGCTCGCCGCGCGCGACGACGATTTCCTCGGCCATCCCAAAGGCCTGTACGTGTGCTTCTTCACCGAGATGTGGGAACGCTTCTCCTTCTACGGCATGAAGGCGCTGTTGCTGCTGTATCTGCTCAAGTACCACTTGTTCGGCGACAACGCCGGCTACGACCTGATCGGCGCTTACGGCGGCCTGGTCTATGCGGTGCCGGTGATCGGCGGCCTGCTCGCCGACCGTTACCTGGGCATGCGCAAGGCGGTGGTGCTCGGCGGCGTGCTGCTGGTGCTGGGCCACATGGGCATGGCCTACGAAGGCCACGCAGCGAAGATGATCGACGGCAAGGTCGTGCGCGACGAAGTGGCGATGCAGGTGTTCTATCTGTCGCTGGCGCTGATCATCGCCGGCGTCGGCTTCCTCAAGCCCAACATCTCCACCATCGTCGGCAAGCTCTACGCCGCCGACGATCCGCGCCGCGATTCGGGCTTCACCTTGTTCTACGCCGGCATCAACGTCGGCGCGCTGTTCTCCTCGCTGATCTGCGCGTTCCTGGGCGAAACCTACGGTTGGAAGTACGGCTTCGGCGCCGCCGGCATCGGCATGGTCGCCGGGCTGGCGACCTTCCTGTGGGGCCAGCGCTATCTGCGCGGCCACGCCGAGCCGCCGGATCCGGCGCGGCTGCGCGAGAAAGTCGAAGGCCTGTCGCGCGAGACCTGGATCTATCTGGGCAGCGCCGGCGGCGTGCTGATGTTGTGGGGCACGATCCAGTTCGCGTCGCAGGTCACGCTCAAGCTCGGCGACATCAGTTTCACCGCGGCGCTGGGGATCATGCTCGCCACCTTGCTGGTGTTCCTGATCTGGTTCTTCGGCTTCATCGCCCGCCAGTGCAGCAAGGTCGAGCGCGAGCAGATGCTGGCGCTGGTGGTGCTGATCCTGGCGGTGCTGATCTTCTTCACCCTGTACGAGCAGACCTACGGCTCGTGGGTGACCTTCAACGACCGGCTGATGACCAAGGACATGTTCGGCGTGGTCGCGGCGGCCGGCTACAAGCCGCCGCTGCCGTGGTCGTTGTTCTCGATGGCCGCCAGCCCGATTCTGATGGTCGCCGCGCTGGTGGCCAGCGACCGCGGCCGCCACGGCCTGGCCAAAACCTTGGTCGCGCTGCTGGTGCTCGGCCTGGGCCTGGCCACCGCTCACGACGTGGTGCTGGTGCCGCAGACCGCCGGCTCGCTGACCTACCTGGGCCCGTTCTTCCTGGTGGTACTGGCGCCGCTGTTCTCGTGGCTGTGGCCGTGGCTGGCGCGGCGCGGGCGCAACCCGAGCAAGCCGGTGACGATGTCGCTCGGCCTGATCTTCGCCGGCCTGTCGTTCCTGCCGCTGGTGGCCGCGGCCAAGATCGCCGGCGGCGGCGAGATGTCGAGCGTGTGGTATCTGGTGCTGGCCTATCTGGTGCTCGAAATCGGCGAGATGTGCCTGTCGCCGCTCGGCATGTCGGCGGTGACCCAGTTGTCGGTGGCGCGCGTGGTCGGGCTGATGATGGGCGCGTTCTGGCTGTCGACCGCGTTCTCGGAAGTGTTGGCCGCGCAGTTGGCGAAGATCGCCTCGGTCGAGATTCCCGAAGGCGGCACGATCGACATGGTCTCGGCGGCGGCCAAGTACGGCGAGTTGTTCTCGATGCTGACGTGGCTGGGGATCGGCTCGGGCGTGGTGTTCCTGCTGCTGTCGCCGTGGTTGAAGCGGTGGATGCACGGGGTGAAGTGACCGCGTCTGGTGCGGCCACGAAAAAGGGCGCCGCTGGGCGCCCTTTTTTGTTCGTGCGGATCGGGTTGGTGGGAATCGGGGTTCCGGCGCGATCTGAATCTGCGCGGTCGCGGCTCGCGCCGCTCCTACATGGGCTCCCTGTAGGAGCGGCGCGAGCCGCGACCGCGACACCACGCTTACGCCGCAACCGCCCTACCCCGGCTTACTTCTTCTCCGCCGCAGTCGCAGCCGCCGGCGCAGGCGCCGCCGTCTTCCCGCCCAGCGACTTCGACAGGAACGCCAGCAAGCGCGAATAGAACTCGCGCTTGTGCGCCGGCTCGTAGAAGCCGTGGCCCTCGGTCTTGTAGTACAGCGACTCCACCGGCACGCCCGCCTCGCGCAGCGCCTTCTCCATGCGCTCGCTGTGCAGCTGCGGCGCGCGCTGGTCTTCGCCGCCGGCGGCGAGGAACACCGGCACCTTGATCTGCGCGGCCAGCCGCGTCGGCGAGACCTTGTCCACCGCCTCAGGCGCGCCGATCCATTCGCGCAGGTAAGTCGCGCCCGAACGCGTGTCCTGGGTGTCGCCGCGGGTGTGCATCAGCGGCAAGTCGTACACGCCGACGTAGCCGGCCGCGCACTTGTACAGCGACGGCTCGCGCGCCGCGCCCATCAGCGCCGCATAACCGCCGTAGCTGGCGCCGTAGATGCACACGCGCCCAGCGTCGGCGATGCCCTGCGCGATCGCCCAGCGGGTGGCGTCGGTGACGTCGTCCTGCATCGTGCCGCCCCACTGGCGTCGGCCGGCTTCGACGAAGTCGTCGCCATAGCCGCTGGAGCCGCGGAAATTCACCTGCAGCACCACATAGCCGGCCGCGGCCAGCAACTGCGCGTCGTCATCGAACTGCCAGCGGTCCTGGATGTTGTACGGCCCGCCGTGCGGCATCACCACCATCGGCAGCGACTTGCCTTCGCTGCCCTTGGGCAGGGTCAGATAACCGTGCAACGCCAGCCCGTCGCGCGCGCGCAGTTCCACCGGCTTGACCGTCGCCATATTGGCCGGATCGAACCAGGTGCGCCGGCTGATCACATGCGTGGCGTTCTTGTTCTTGTTGTCGAACAGGAAGATGTCGCCGGGGTTGCGGTCGTTCCACACTTCCACCAGCGACAGTTCGCCGTCGGCGCTGGAGGAGGTGATGCGCACCGCATCGCCCGGGAACGCCGCTTCCAGGCTCTTGTACTGGCGCGCCTCGGGCGAGTTCTTGTCGAAGAACACCGTGCGCGGCTTGCCGTTGGCGAAGAACGCGCCGACCGGGACGCGGCTGTCGTTGCGGTAGATGATCCGGTCCGGATCGGCGACCGGGTCGCGCAGCAGTTCGCTGCGCTTACCGCTGGCGACGTCGTAGGCGACGATGGCGTCGGGCCCCTTGGCGTGCTCGGTGCGGAAGTAGGCGGTCTTGTCGTCGGCGGAGAAGCCGATCGGCAGGTCCATGCCCTCGACGCCGTCGTCGTCGCCGGCGATCTGCTTCCACGGCGCATCGGCGTTGGCGCGATAGAACAGCTTGCGCAGGCGGTCGCTGCCGAAACCGTAGGCGAAGCGGACCACGCCGGCGTTGTCGGTGGCGAAGCGGGTGTTGCGCACCGGCGACAGCGCGATCAGGTTGCGCTGGCCGGTGAACACGTCCAACCGCTCCGCGCGCGAATACGCGTCGGCGGTGAACGGCTGCACCGAGATCACCACCGAGCGCTCCTCGCCCGGCAGTTCGTCGACCAGGAACGCGGCCACGTCCTCGACCTTCTTGGGCTGGATGCGGGTACCGGCGCCGCGGCTGGCGACGCGGTAGCCGACCAGCACATCGGCGCCGCTGCCGTTGGCGTTGATCGCGTAGATCTCGCCGGTCGGGATCGGCTCGTCGCGCGAGCCGAGCTTCTGCGCCATGCCCATCAGCACGCGCGTGGGGCTGACCCACTGAAAATCGTCGACGTGGTTGTGTTTGCCCAGGCGGAAGGTGCCGGTGCGCTTGAGCCCGTCGCGGCTGAAGATCACCAGCGCGGTCTCGTTTTCCAGCGGCACCGATGCCGCGTAGAACTCGCCGGTCGGCGAGAGCTTGATGTCGCCGATGGTGTCGGGCTTGACGAAGCCCTCGATGTCGAAGGTGCCCGCGGCGGGCGCCTGGGCGTAGGCCGGCGCGGCCGACAGCGCCAGCGCGGCGGCCAGCGCCGGCCACAGCCGCGAACCGGAATATGCTGCGCGCGCGCCGATGCGCGCGACCCGGGCCGCCGCATCGCGGCCGGCCGATCGTGACCACAACTGCATGATCTGTCCCCCTGCTCCAGAGTGCTGAGTGATTGCGGCGGGGCCTGCCGCCCCGCGCACTCGGGCTTCCGCGCCCGTCGGGCGATCTTACGCAATGCCAAGGCGGTCGCAAAACCCGGCCGCGGCGGTCAGCCGGCGCGCAGGCTCAGGCGCGGGCCCTGCTCCGGGGCGTTCGGCTCCTGGAGGTTCGGCTCCTTGAGCTCCGGCGTTTGCGTCGGCGCAGACGGCGGCAACTGCGCCAGCGCGGCAGCGGCCGGCTGGCGCGCGGCCGTCTCGGCGTCCACGCGCACGTGGAAACGCGGCTCGCGGTCGCCGAACGGCGAATACATCAGGAACGCCTGATTTTCTCCCGCCGAGCCGGGCGCGCCGAACGCGATCTGGTCCAGGCGCTGGCAGGCCGGGTCGCGCTTGAATGCCAGCAAGCCGGCGGCGGCGATGTTCTCGCACTGCTGCGAAGGCCAGCGGCCGGTCGCCGCCGCGGCGTCGCGGATGCGCTCGAACGCGGCGCGGTCGGCGGGGTCGTTCAGCGTCGCTGGCGATGTCGGCGCGGCCGATGAGTTCGATCCGCTCGGCGCGGCAGGTTGCGGCGTCTTGTCGATGTAGCGGCGATAGTCGTGCAGATAAGCGTCGCGATGGGTGCTGCGCCCGTCGCCGTTCTCGTCCGGCGGCGGATGCGGCCGGGTGTAGGGCGTATCGGCCACGCGCGCGGCGATACGCGCCACGACCTGTTCGCGATCCAGTTCGCCGCGATCCCATTGCCGATACAACTGGGCCAGCTCGATCCCCTGCAGATAGCCGATGGAGTTGAACGGCATCGCGCTCTTGAACGCCGGCTCCTCGCGCAGGTCGCGGAAGATCGGGAAGGCGTTGAAGATCGCCTCGGCCTCCAGGCGCGAACGATAGGCGACGTAGTCGTCCTTCGACCCGCCGGCGAACGGCGTGACCCCGGTGTTGAAGCGGTCGTGGCCGATTTCGTGGGCGAGCGTGCCGAACATGCGCAGCAGGCCGTATTCGGTGGGGCCGTGTTTCTGGATGTTTTCCCACTCATTACGATCGAATGCGATGAACGGCGGATCTCGCGGGAAATACGCCGGCAAGCCGACCTCCTGGCTCATGTCGAACTCTCCGCCGTTGCGGAAAAATCCGGCGAAGTCGCTCACCGCGTTCGGCGAGGCCAGGATCCACGACCTGAGCGTCAGCGGGAGCTTCTGGAAGTCGTCGTTGTTCTTGACCTCCTGTGCGTCCCGCTCGAGCGAAGTCGCGCTCATGGCCTGGCAACTCGGGCGGGACGGATATGCACGGTCTTGACGCAGCGGTAGGTCGCCGGCTCAGTATCGAATCGCACGACCATGCCATTGGCTGTCGCCCGATACCATTTGCCGACGTCGGAGCCGTGAGCATCCTGGGTACCGGGCTGCTCGGTCGCCCCCGCCAGTTCGGCAGCCTCGATCGCGGTAAAACACGACGACAACTCGAATCCGATGTCGACGGCACCGGATTTTCCTCTGATCATGGCGAAGCTCAGCACCGTGCCATCGGCCAAACGCAGCGGCCCGTCGCCGCTGTATTGCTGGTCGGCGAACATCCGCATGGCGAAACTTCGATGCAACTCGGCGACCAGCCGGTCGCGTCCCGGTTGCCCCTCCAGCGGCCAGCGCAATATCGATGCGGCGCTGAGTTGCGATGCCCTGGCAGAGGGACTCCCGGCTGACGCATCGACACTGCGATTGGCCGCGCAAGCCGCCAGCGCCATCGAGAAACAAAGCGCCACCACCACTCTCGCAAAATACGGCCTCATCCGACCTCCCTGCCGCCGCCCGCGAATGGGAGCGACTTACGCAGAATCGCCCTGATCGAACGCTCGCCGCAAGCCCTCTTGCCAGCCAGGTACATCCAACGCGTACTCGTTGCGCAAGCATTGCGTATCGAGCACCGAGTATGCCGGCCGCTGCGCCGGCGTCGGATAGTCGGCGGTGGCGATCGCGGTCACCCGCGGCGCACGCGCGAGCAGGCCGCGCGCGACGGCTTCGGCGAAGATCGCCTCGGCGAAACCGTGCCAGGTGGTCTCGCCTGCGGCGGCCAGATGGCGCACGCCGGAATCGACGATGCCGCGTTCGAGGATCCGCGCCACCGCGTCGGCCAGCAGCCAGGTCGGGGTCGGCGAGCCGCGCTGGTCGGCGACCACGCGCAACTCGTCGCGTTGCGCGCCGACGCGCAGCATGGTGCGCAGGAAGTTCTGGCCGTGCGTCGCCGCGTACACCCAGGCGGTGCGCAGGATCAGATGGCGCGCGCCGCTGGCCGCGATCGCGCGCTCGCCGTCGAGCTTGCTGCGGCCGTAGACGTTCAGCGGCGCGGTCGCGTCGTCTTCGCGATACGGCCGCGCGCCGCGGCCGTCGAACACGTAGTCGGTGGAGAAGTGGATCAGGCCGATGCCGGCCTCGGCGCAGGCTTGCGCCAAGCGCCCCGGCGCGATCGCGTTGATCGCCTGCGCCGGTTCCGGCTCCGATTCGGCGCGGTCCACCGCGGTGTAGGCCGCGGCGTTGACCACGTGATCCGGCCGCAACCGCCGCAGCAGCGGCGCGATCGCCTCGGCATCGCTCAGGTCCAGCGTTTCGCATTCGCCGCCGTCGGCGAGCCGCCCGCTGCGCGTGGTCGCCAGCACCTGCGCGCAGGCCGCCAGACGCCGGCGCAGGTCAGTGCCGACCTGGCCGTCGCCGCCGACCACCAGCACCCGGCCCAGGTTCGCCGCCAGGCTCACGGCGCGTAGACCGGCAAGCGGTCCTCGGCCACCTCGCGCAGCAGCGGCGCGGCCTGGTCCTTGGCCGAGAGCAGCGGCTCGCTGAGTGGCCAGTCGACGGCCAGTTCAGGATCGTCCCAGCGGATGCCGGCGTCGGCCTGGGCATCGTAGGTCTCAGTGCACAGATAGGTGAATACCGCACGCTCGCTGAGTACGGCGAACCCGTGAGCGAAGCCCTCGGGGATCAGGAAATGGCGCTTGTTCTCGCCGCTGAGCACCGTCGCAGTCCAGCGACCGAAGTGCGGCGAGCCGCGGCGGATGTCGACCGCCACGTCGAAGACCTCGCCTTCGAGCACCGACACCAGCTTGCCTTGCGGCTTGGGCCACTGGTAGTGCAGGCCGCGCAGCACCCCGCGCGCGGACGAGGACACGTTGCCCTGGACGTACTGCGGGTGCAGGCCGGCCTCGGCCAGCTTGTCCCGATTGAAGGATTCGTAGAAATAGCCGCGGGCGTCGCCGAACACGCGCGGCTCCAGGATCAGGCAGCCAGGCAATTCGGTTTCGATGATCTTCATGGGAAATTATTGGCGATGCGGAGGGGCGCTGCGGACGATGCGATGCAGACGGTCAAGGCACTGGGCCGCGTTCGATCAAGCTCAGCAGGTATTGGCCGTAGCCGTTCTTGGCCAGCGGACGGGCCAGATCGGTGAGCTGGCCGGCGTCAATCCAGCCGTTGCCGTAGGCGATCTCCTCCGGGCAGCAGATGCGCAGGCCCTGGCGGGTCTCGATGGTCTCGATGAAGTTGGACGCTTCCAGCAGCGACTGGTGGGTGCCGGTGTCGAGCCAGGCGTAGCCGCGACCGAGTTGCTCCAGGTGCAGCGAGCCCTCGTCCAGGTACTTGCGGTTAAGGTCGGTGATCTCCAGCTCGCCGCGCGCCGAAGGCTTGAGCTGGGCGGCGAAATCGCTGGCGCGGCCGTCGTAGAAGTACAGGCCGGTCACCGCATAACGCGAGCGCGGCTTGAGCGGTTTTTCCTCCAGCCCGATCACCCGCCCGTCGGCGTCGAACTCGGCCACGCCGTAACGCTCGGGATCGCTGACCCAGTAGCCGAACACCGTCGCGCCCTCGCGCCGCTCGTCAGCGCGCTTGAGGATCGAGGTCAGGCCCGGGCCGTGGAAGATGTTGTCGCCCAGCACCAGGCAGCTGGGCTCGCCGGCGACGAAGTCGCGGCCGATCAGATAGGCCTGGGCCAGCCCGTCGGGGCTGGGCTGCACCGCGTATTCGATGCGCATGCCCCACTGCGAGCCGTCGCCGAGCAAATGCTGGAACAGCGGCTGCTCGTGCGGGGTGTTGATCACCAGCACCTCGCGGATGCCGGCCAGCATCAGCACGCTGAGCGGGTAATAGATCATCGGCTTGTCGTACACCGGCAACAGCTGCTTGCTGATCGCCTGGGTGATCGGATACAGCCGGGTGCCGGAGCCGCCGGCCAGGATGATGCCCTTGCGGTTCATTCGCTGGTTCCTGGTTGGGGGCCGCTCAGGCCTGTCCGATCCGCTCGAGCCGGTAGCTGCCGTCGAGCACGCGCTGCACCCACGCCTGATTCTGCAGATACCACTCGACGGTGCGCTCGATGCCTTGCTCGAACGTCAGCGTCGGCGCCCAGCCCAGTTCGTTCTTGAGCTTGGAGGCGTCGATGGCGTAGCGGCGGTCGTGGCCCGGGCGGTCGGCGACGAAGGCGATCAGCGACTCGCGCGCGCGGCCGTCGGCAAGCGGGCGGCGCGCGTCGAGCAGCGCGCAGATGGTCTTGACCACGGTCAGGTTGGGGCGCTCGGCGTCGCCGCCGACGTTGTAGGTCTCGCCCACGCGCCCGGCCTCGAGCACGCGCGCGATCGCCGCGCAGTGGTCGCCCACGTACAGCCAGTCGCGCACGTTCATGCCGTCGCCGTACACCGGCAGGCTCTCGCCGGCCAGGGCCTTGGCGATCACCAGCGGGATCAGCTTCTCCGGGAACTGGAACGGCCCGTAGTTGTTGGAGCAGTTGGTGGTCAGCGTCGGCAGGCCGTAGGTGTGGTGGAAGGCGCGCACCAGATGGTCCGAGGCGGCTTTGGAGGCCGAGTACGGCGAATTCGGCGCGTACGGCGTGGTCTCGCTGAACTTGCCGTTCTCGCCGAGCGAGCCGTAGACCTCGTCGGTCGACACGTGCAGGAAGCGGAAGCCGTCGCGGCCGGCGGGATCGAGCGACTTCCAGTAATCGCGCGCCTGCTCCAGCAGGCTCAGGGTGCCGACCACGTTGGTCTGCACGAACGCCGAGGGGCCGTCGATGGAGCGGTCGACGTGGCTTTCGGCGGCGAAGTTGACGATGGCGTCGGGGCGGTGCTCGGCGAGCAGGCGCTTGACCAGCGCGGCGTCGCCGATGTCGCCGTGGACGAAGACATGGCCGTCCGCGCCTTCCAGCGGCGCGAGGGTGTCGCGGTTGCCGGCGTAGGTGAGCAGGTCGAGATTGACGACCTTGACTCCGCGACGCACCGCGTCGAGAACGAAATTGCCGCCGATGAAACCGGCGCCGCCGGTCACGAGCCAGGTGGGCACGCAGGACACTCCTTGGGAATGGCGCCCTTTTGGAAGGGCGCCTTGGAACAACCATGCGGCGGCGCGCGGCGCGACCGGCACGGCGCCGCCGCCCGATCGCGCGTCGCCGCTGCGACGAAGCGCCGATTGTAAGCCCTTCCAGGCTCGCGTCCGAGCCCGCGACCGCCGTACAGACGGCCGGGCGACAGCTTGTGTGCCCCGGCACTTATGCTCCGCGCCAGCGGTTCCACCGCAAATGTGCCCCAGACTGTGAACGCGGCCGCCGCTGCGCTGGAGGCCGGCGCTGCCCTGCGCCCCAATGGGCGGGCGCTGGACGGGCGGGACCGTCATCGAGGCCGTCCGGAACCGTTCATGTCGGGCGGCGATGTTGCCGATGTGGGAGGGACTTCAGTCCCGATGCCCTCGGCTCAGGTCGCGGTGATCGGACACAAAGGCCTCGGGGCTGAAGCCCCTACCACAAGCGACGACCCGCGGCGCGAAGGCTGGCTTCTCGATGTACGGGACGAGGCGGTGATCTTGCTCGTGTGGGAGGGATTTCAGTCCCGACGCTTTCGGCTCAGGCCGCGGCGATCGGACACAAGGGCGTCCGGGCTGAAGCCCCTCCCACAAACTCTGGTCCGTCCTCGCACGGGCTTCCGCTTCGATACGCGGCACGATCTGCAGGAGCTCGCTTCGCCGGCGCAGCGAATGAGCGAAGGTGAGTGAAGCCACCGCCGACGCCGGCGCAGATTCGTATACGCACTCGCCAAGCGCCGACCGGCGCTTTCATTAGCAGTGCGCGCCATGCAGCCGAAGCGATTCGATTGCGGCCGCCATACCGCATCCGCAGGCCTGCGCCGACCGCGCAACGACGCGCGATGACGCTTGTGTTACCGCGGATCGGTGCAAAGCGTGTCCCCTTCGGGACCGTGACGCCGTTATCCGTAGTCGCACAGCCAGCGGCGTATGCTGCGCCGCGCTGCGTACCCGCAACGGGACGCGGCCGGCGAACGGGCGGTGGCCGCCCCCGCCCCGTCCGCTGCGTTAGGAACTAAGCAGGGGCTGATGTCATGGACCGACTCGACGCGGCCGGCCGGATCGCGGATAGCGCGCGGTCTTCGATGGCACTTTGGAGAAGCCGTCTGCTCATGAGCGAATTCACCGCAAGGAATGCGCCGCCTGCGCTCGACCGCAGCGCCGCGATGATCGGCGAATCCGAGCCGTTGCGCCGGGTGCGCGATCAGTTGCGGCGCTACGCCGGCTGCAACGCGCCGGTGCTGATCGAAGGCGAGACCGGCACCGGCAAGGAATTGGCCGCGCGCGAGATCCATTACGCCAGCGCGCGCAATCTGGGCCCGTTCGTGCCGCTGAACTGCGGCGCGCTGCCGGACGCGTTGCTGGAATCGGAACTGTTCGGCCATCGCCGCGGCGCGTTCACCGACGCGCGCAGCAGCGAGCCGGGGCTGGTCGAATACGCGCGCGGCGGCAGCCTGTTCCTGGACGAAATCGATTCGTTGTCGCCGCACGCGCAGACCGCGCTGCTGCGGCTGCTGCAGAACGGCGAGTTCCGCGCGGTCGGCGAGCGCCCGCTGCGCACCGCCGATGTGCGCATCATCGCCGCGACCAACGCCTCGCTCGCCGCCACCGTCGAGGCCGGCCGGTTCCGCCGCGATCTGTACTACCGGCTCAGCCCGCTGTATCTGGTGCTGCCGCCGCTGCGCGAACGCGGCGGCGACCTGCGCCTGCTCGCCCAGCACCTGCTCGACGACGCCGTGCGCCGCCTCGATGGCGCGCCGCGCGGCTGGAGCGACGACGCGCTGCAGGCGCTGGGTCGCCACGACTGGCCCGGCAACGTGCGCGAGCTGGAAAATCTGGTGCTGCGCCTGTGCATGCACTGCGACGAGCGCGTGCTCGACCTCGCCCAACTGGCCCAGGCCGTGCCGGCGATCTGGGGCGGCGCCGCGCCGACCCCCGCCGCGCAACCGCTGGCCGCGCGCGCGTATGGCCAAGACGACGAACGCGGCGAAAGCGGCTTCGCGGCGGCCAAGCGCCGCGCGATCGAACTGTTCGAATACGGCTACCTGACCGAACTGATGCGCCGCGCCGGCGGCAACGTCAGCCGCGCCGCCTTGCTGTCGGGCACCGAACGCCGCCAGCTCGGCAAGATGCTCAAGCGCTACGGCATCGAGCGCCACTGCCCCGACGGCGGTTGAGCTCGCGCCGCGGGCCACGCGCCGCAGGGCGCGACGCCGCCGGGTGTGCACAGAGCAGGCGCCTGATCCTAGCCGCAACGCCTGCGCTTCGATCTGGCGTGCACGCTTCGATCTGGCGTCTTCGCTCAGCCCTGACGCTTGCGCTTCGACCGGGCGCCCGCGGTTCGTCCTGGCGACGACGCTTCCGCTTCGCCGCTACGCATGCGCCCGCATGCAACGTCCACGCCCCGCCGACCTCCCACCACCGTCATCCCCGCGAACGCGGGGATCCAAAGACTTCAGCGCCCTGCCCCGCTAAACCCCACCACACATTCCAGCTCCGAAGCAGACCAATCCATCGCACCACCGCCAAAGCAACGCGCTGAACGAACGCTGCGCACGCACCGCTTCAACACTCGCGCACGCGCACCTCATCGCATACGCGTCTCCCCGCACCCGCCCCTGCGTCCCCCCGCACCCACCCACGCCGCATACCGGGTGCAACACGACCCAGCGCGCGCCGCGTCCCCCGCGCGCAACCCCTTGATTCGCCGCCCTGGCGCGCATCGCTGCAGTTGGCACGGCGATTGCAACGTGATGGGAACGGAATGTACCGGAACGGAACCCGCGCCAACGCAAGGGGAAGCTGGCCATGACGACAACCGCAAGCGTCGGCGACGACCGCGAAGTGGAAAGCGCGGTGCTCGCCTATCTCGACCGGCATCCCGGCGCGTCGGACACGCTCGACGGCATTGCCGAGTGGTGGCTGCCGCGCCAGCGCTACGTGACCGCGCGCCACCGCATCGAAGGCGTGCTCGCGCGCCTGGTCGCGGATGGCGTGCTGCAACGGCGACGGCTTGCCGACGGCACCGCGCTGTACGCCCTCGACCCGGCGCGCCGCGCCGCGCCGCCCGCATGACCGACCGCTTTTCGCAACCGATCGTCCCGCGATCGCCCAACCGCATCCAGCAAGGAGAAAGGCTATGCCAGCTGCGCTCACCTACCCGGGCGTGTACGTCGAGGAAATTCCCAGCGGCGTGCGCACCATCACCGGCGTCGCCACCTCGATCACCGCCTTCATCGGCCGCGCCGTGCGCGGGCCGGTGAACCAGGCCGTCGTCATCAACAGCTTCGGCGATTTCGAGCGCCGCTACGGCGGCCTGTGGCTGCAAAGCCAGCTCGGCTACGCGGTGCGCGATTTCTTCCTCAACGGCGGCAGCCAGGCGATCATCGTGCGCCTGTACGCGACCGGCGCGGACGGCATCGCCGCCGCCGCGGTCGCCGCGGCCACCGACGGCAACGACGCGGCAGCCGCCGCCGCAGCGGCCAAAGCTAAAGCCGCGACCTACACCGACGAGCCGGCCAAGAGCGCCGCCGCCGCGATCGCCAAGGCCGCCGACGACGCCTCCAAGCTGCAGGGCGCGACCGCGCAGAGCGTGGCCGCGGCCGCCACCGCGGCGATCGCGCCGACGCGCGCGCCGCTGACGCTGGGCGATCTCAAGCTCGAAGCGGCCTCGGAAGGCAAATGGGGCGGCAAGCTGCGCGGCGAAACCACCGCCTCGCCCAATGCAGACATCGCCCTGGCGCTGGGCGTGAACAAGACCGACCTGTTCAACCTGACCGTGCGCGACGCCGCGCCCGGCGGCGCCAGCGAAACCTACCTCAACCTCACCGTGGTCGAGAGCGCGCGCCGGATCGACCGCATCCTCGCCGCGGACTCGGCGCTGGTGCGGGTCAAGGGCGCGCCGCCGAACTCGATCGCGGCCGCCGCCGACGCGGTCACCGTCGCCGAACGCGCCACCAGCGCCGCGCAGGACGCGCTCGACCAGAAGGTCAAGGCCGGCGCGCCGGAGTCGGAACTGCAGCCGCTGCGCGAGGCGCGCGACGCCAAGCTCGCCGCCGCGGCCACCGCCGCAGCCAACGCCGACGCCGCGGCCAGCGACGGCGGCCATCTCAACGCGCAGAGCTTCCTGCCCGACAACGGCCTCTCGCTCAAGCTCGGCCTGTACGCGCTGGAGCAGGCCGACCTGTTCAACCTGCTGTGCATTCCGCCGTACAAGACCGACGACGGCGCCAATTTCGACGCCGAGCCGATCGTGCTGTCGGCGGCCACCGCCTACTGCGAACGGCGCCGCGCCTTCCACCTGATCGACCCGCCCAGCGGCTGGAAGGACAAGGACACCGCCAAGGCCAAATTCGACGAATTCGCCGATCCCAAGAGCCGCAACGCCGCGCTGTTCTTCCCGCGCCTGCGCCAGCCCAACCTGCTGCGCAACAACGCGCCGGAGAACTTCGCGCCCGGCGGCGCGGTGGCCGGCGTGTTCGCCCGCACCGACACCAACCGCGGCGTGTGGAAGGCTCCGGCCGGGCTCGACGCCAGCCTGGTCGGCGTGCCGCAGCTGTCGGTGCCGCTGACCGATGCGGAGAACGGCGAGCTCAACCAGCTCGGCATCAACTGCCTGCGCGCGATGCCGGTCAGCGGCCGCGTGGTGTGGGGCTCGCGCACCCTGCGCGGCGCCGACCAGCTGGCCGACGAGTACAAGTACATCCCGGTGCGCCGCACCGCGTTGTTCATCGAGGAAAGCCTGTTCCGCGGGCTCAAGTGGGTGGTGTTCGAACCCAACGACGAACCGCTGTGGGCGCAGATCCGCCTCAACGTCGGCGCGTTCATGCACAACCTGTTCCGCCAGGGCGCGTTCCAGGGCAGCTCGCCGCGCGACGCCTACTTCGTGCGCTGCGACAAGGACACCACCACCCAGAACGACATCGACCTGGGCGTGGTCAACGTCGTGGTCGGCTTCGCGCCGCTGAAACCGGCCGAGTTCGTGGTCCTGCGCCTGCAGCAGATCGCCGGCCAGATCGACGTCTGAGCCCTTCCACTTCGATCCAGGGAGCACCGAGATGGCCCAGTTCACCGTAAACGCGCAGCGCTTCGATCCGTACAAGAACTTCAAGTTCCGGGTCAAATGGGACAACAAGTACGTGGCCGGCATCAGCAAGGTCAGCGCGCTCAAGCGCACCACCGAAGTGGTCAAGCACCGCGAGGGCGGCGACCCCAGCAGCAGCCGCAAGAGCCCGGGACGCAGCGAGTTCGAGGCGATCACGCTCGAGCGCGGCGTCACCCACGACAAGGAGTTCGAGCAGTGGGCGAACAAGGTCTGGAACTACGGTTCCGGGCTGGGTTCGGAGACCTCGCTGAAGGACTTCCGCAAGGACCTCATCATCGAGGTCTACAACGAGGCCGGCCAGCTCGCCATCGCCTACCGCGTGTACCGCTGCTGGGTGTCCGAGTTCCAGGCGCTGCCGGACCTGGACGCCAACGCCAACGCGGTGGCGATCCAGCACCTCAAGCTCGAGAACGAGGGCTGGGAGCGCGATCCGGACGTGGTCGAGCCGGCCGAGCCGAGCTTCACCGAGCCGGCCTGAGCGCGCGCGCATGACCGCCGACGCCCGCCACTGGAACCACGTCCTGATCGGGGCCTGGGAACGCCTGCATCGCTTCGGCGCGAACGAACGCGCGCTGGGGTTGTTGCAGGCGGTGTGGCCGCAGCCCGATCCGGCGCAGTGGAGCCGCGCCAGCCTCGGCCAACGCGATGCCTGCCTGTTCGCGCTGCACGAGGCCTTGTTCGGCGGGCGCCTGCAGACCACCGCGGCCTGCCCTGCCTGCGGCGAACGGCTGGAGTCGCAGTTGCGCGTCGCCGAGCTGTGCGGCGAGCCGCCGCGCGAGCTGCCGCAACCGCCGGCGCCGCAGCGGCTGGAGTATCGCGACTACCGCATCGAATACCGCCTTCCCGACAGCGACGACCTGCGCCACCTGCCGCCGGCGCGCGGCGGCGAGGACGCGCTCGACGCCGCGGTCGCCGCGCTGCTGCGCCGCTGCGTGCTCAGCGCGCAGCGGCGCGGGCGTGAACTCGACGCCGATGCGCCGCTGCCGCCGGCGCTGGTCGAGCGGCTGTGCGAACGCATGGCCCAGGACGACCCGCTCGCCGATCTGCAACTGGCGGTGCAGTGCCCGGCCTGCGCGCACCAATGGTCGGCGGCGTTCGACATCGGCGCGTATCTGTGGGAAGAACTCGACGACTGGGTGCAGGATCTGTTGTCGCAAGTCCACGCGCTGGCGCGGCACTACGCCTGGAGCGAGCGCGACATCCTCGACCTGTCGCCGGTGCGGCGGCGTTTCTATCTCGATCTGGTGCAGGCATGAACGGCTTCCTGCGCCACATCGTGCGCCGCGCGCAAGGCCAGGTGCCGGTCCTGGAGCGGCGGCGGCCGTCGTTGTACGAATCGCGGCAGGAACCGGCGGCCGAAGCGAACGAAGCGATCGGAACGCAGACCGCAGCCGCAGCCATCGAAACCCGGCGCGCATTCGAACCGGAATCGGCGCGCACGACGCCGCGCGCGCCGATCCCCGTATCCGAACCTGCAGCCGACAAGGCCGCCCCGCACAACATCGCCACCCCGCCGCCTGCGTTGCCGCGCGCAACGACGACGCCCGCACCCACCCCGGCGCCCGCTACCCTGATCGAGTCGATCCAGACCCTGCGCGAAACCGTCGTCGCCGTGCCCGCAAACGCGACAGCGCCGAACCAAACGCCGCAGCCGCCGCGCCGCGACACCGCGCCCGCCGCGACGATCGACGCGCCAACCATCCGCCCGCAGCGCGACGCGACGCCATCGCCCGCCGCGCTGCGCAGCCCGCCGTCCGTCGCGACGCGCGCGAGCGCAGCCGACCCGCGACCCGCGCAAGCGCAAACGCCCGCGCCGGCGCCCGCGGCCGCGAGCGCTCCCGCACGCGCACCCGCGCCGCCGCCGCCGCTGCCCGCACCCGCGCGCCTGGCCGCTCGCGACGCCGCGCCGGCCGCAGTCGCGCACCCCGCGCGGCGCAATGCGCCCGCCGCGCCGGCACCGGCCGCGCCCGCGCCGGTGCAGGTCAGCATCGGCCGGGTCGAAATCCGCGCCGGCGCGCCGGCCGCAACGCCGGCCGCCACGCCGCGCCGCAACGGCGCGCCCGCGCTCGGCCTGGACGACTACCTGCGGCAACGTCACGGAGACCGTCGATGAGTAACGCACTGGCCATCGCCGCGGTGACCGCCACGCTCAAGGACCTGATCAGCGACAGCCTGCTGGGCCTGGACCTGTCGTCGATCGGCAGCATCACCGTCACCGCCACGCCGCCGGACCGGATCACCACCGGGCAGACCGAGCCCAACCAGCTCAATCTGTTCCTGTACCAGGTCACGCCCAACAGCGGCTGGCGCAACCAGACCCTGCCGACCCGCGACGGCAGCGGCCAGCGCCTGCGCAACGCGCCGCTGGCGCTGGACCTGCACTACCTGCTCACCGCCTACGGCGCCCAGGACCTCAACGCCGAAGCCCTGCTCGGCCTGGCCATGCTCGCGCTGCACGACACTCCGGGCCTGGACCGCGCGCGCCTGCGCAACGCGCTGGGCCCGCCGAATCCGCCGTTCGGCGATTTCTCCGCGCTCAACCTCGCCGACCAGATCGAATCGCTGAAGATCACCCCGCAATACCTCGGCGGCGAAGAGCTGTCCAAGCTGTGGACCGCGATGCAGGCGCGCTATCGCCCGTCGATGGCCTATCAGGTGTCGGTGGTGCTGATGGAAACCGAAGCCGCCGCGCGCGCCGCGCCGCCGGTGCTCAAGCGCGGCGCCGACGACCGCGGCCCGGCCGCGCGCGCCGCCGGCGCGCCGCGCCTGGAATCGATCCGCCCGGCCGCCTCGGAACTGCTGCGCGCCGCGCGCCTGGGCGATGCCTTGCGCATCGAAGGCCGCAACCTGCAGGCCGCCGACGCCGAACTGGTGTTCGAGCATCCGCGCGCGACCGCCGCGCGCACGCTGCCGGTCGCCGCCACCGCCAGCGCGCTGGCGCTGGAAGCGCAGCTGCCTGCCGCCGGCGTCGACGCCGGCGCGATGGCCGACTGGATCGCCGGCTTCTACGCAGTGCGTCTGCGCCTGGCGCCGGCGGACCAACCGACCATCGCCAGCGCGCCGATCGCGATGATGCTGGCGCCGCGCGTGGAGGTCAGCCCGCTCAACGCCGCGCCCGGCGCATTGGCGCTGACTCTGCGCTGCAGCCCGCGCCTGCTGCCCGAACAACACGCCGGCGTGCGCGTGCGCTTCGGCGGCGACGAACTGCTGGCCGACAGCATCCAGACCCCAGCCGATCCCGAACAACCCACCATCATCGAGGTCACCGTGCCCGCCGCCCTCGCCGTGGCCGGACGCTATCCGGTGATCGTGCGCGTGGACGGCGTGGAAAGCATCGCCGCGGTCGCCGACGACCAGGGCGTGTTCGGCTTCGATCCGCAGCAGACCGTGGTGATCGCGTGAGGAGCGCCGCGCCCATGCCCGACACCGCCCACCACGAGCGCGAACGCTGGATCGAGGACAACAACGATTACCTCGCCGCGTCCCTGCATTGGCTGCGCCTGCGCCTGCAACAGCTGGCCGCGCCGCCGACCGATGCCGCGCCCGCGCAGCGCGCGCCGGCGCCCGGCCGGCCGCAATGGCTGGGCCGCGCGGCGCCGCCGCCCGCGCCCGCGCTGCCGGCGCCGCAAGCGCTGGCCGAACGCATCGCCGACGCGCACGAACAGCGTCAGCGCGCCGCGCACGCCGATTCGCCGCCGGCCTTGCCGGCGCTGGCCGAACGGCTCGGATTGAGCCCGTTCGAAACCGACATCCTGCTGCTGTGCGCGGCGATGGAACTCGATCCGTCGCTACCGGCACTGATCGCCACCGCGCAAGGCGGCGGCGCCGGCGTGCCGACCTTCGCGCTGGCGCTGCAATTGTTCGACGACCCCAGCTGGGACGCGCTGGCGCCGCAGCGGCCGCTGCGCTATCTGCACCTGCTGCAGGTCGATCAGGCCGGCGCACCGGCGCTGACCGCCGCCGCGCTGCGCGCCGACGAGCGCGTGGTCGCCTGCATCAAGGGCTTGAACCTGCTCGACGAACGTCTATCGGCAGTGCTGAGCCCGTGCGAACCGGCGCCGTTGTCGCCGAGCCAGCGCGACAGCGCGCAACGCATCCTCGCCGCTCTGCGCGCGGCCGCGCCGGGCGCGTCGCTGCCGGTGGCGCAGCTGCTCGGCACCGATCCGGGCAGCCGCCAGGCCATCGCCTGCGAAGCGGCGCAGGCGCTGGGCCGCCACCTGTATCGCCTGCCGATGGAATCGCTGCCGGCGCAACGCGCCGACGTCGATCTGCTGGCGCGGCTGTGGCAGCGCGAAAGCCTGTTGCTGCCGGTGGCGCTGTACATCGACGCCGACGCGCTCGACGGCGGCGGCGAAGCCACCGCGGCGCTGCGCCAGTTCCTCGCCCATCCGCTCGGCCTGAGCTTCCTGGGCCTGCGCGAAACGCCGCTGGCGCTGGAGACCGCGCATTGCAGCGCACCGGCGCCGCTGCCGAGCGCGGCCGAACAGCACGCGGCGTGGTTGCAGCATCTGCCGCAAGGCGCGGGCGACGAAACCCAGCCGGACGCGCCCGAGCCGGCGCGCGAACGCGAAGCCGCCGAATTGTCCGGCCACTTCCAGCTCAACCTCGGCCAGATCCGCGCCGCGGCCGCCGCCGCGGCCGCGCGCGACGGCGACTCGGCCTGGGACGCCTGCCGCGAGCTGTCCACCGCGCGCCTGGACGCGCTGGCCCAGCGCCTGACGCCGAAGGCGCGCTGGCCGGACTTGGTGCTCAACGAGGAATCCACCGGCCTGCTGCGCCAGATCGCCGCGCAAGTGCGCGAACGCCACCGCGTCTACCAGCAATGGGGCTACGCCGAGCGGATGAACCGCGGCATGGGCATCAGCGCGCTGTTCGCCGGCGAGAGCGGCACCGGCAAGACCATGGCCGCCGAGGTCATCGCCAACGAGCTGCGCCTGGACCTGTTCCGCATCGATCTGTCGGGCGTGGTCAGCAAGTACATCGGCGAGACCGAGAAGAACCTGCGCAAGCTGTTCGACGCCGCCGAACAAGGCGGCGCGATCTTGTTCTTCGACGAAGCCGATGCCTTGTTCGGCAAGCGCAGCGAGGTCAAGGACAGCCACGACCGCTACGCCAACATCGAAATCAACTACCTGCTGCAACGCATGGAAGCGTTCTCCGGGCTGGCGATCCTGGCCACCAACATGAAGGGATCGCTCGATACCGCGTTCATGCGCCGGCTGCGCTTCGTGGTCAATTTCCAGTTCCCCGGCCCCGGCGAGCGCAAGCGCCTGTGGCGCGGCGCGCTGCCGTCCGGGGTGCCGTGCGAAACCCTGGATTACGACCGTCTGGCGCGCTTCAACCTGTCCGGCGGCAACATCCATTCCATCGCCCTCAACGCCGCCTTCGCCGCGGCCGGCGACGGCGGCGCGGTCGGCATGCCGCGCCTGCTCGACGCGGTGCGCACCGAATTGCGCAAGCTCGAGCGGCCGGTCAACGAGGCCGAGTTCCGATGAGCCGCGCGCCCGCCCCCGCCGCCGCGCCGTTGACGCTCAGCATCGAGCGCCTGCGCCTGGACGGCCCGGCCTTGTCGCCGCTGCAGACGCAGCAGTTGCAGCGCGCGTTCGCCGCCGAACTCACCCGCCTGCACCGGATCGAGCCGCTGGCGCCGCGCGGCGGCGCGCTGGCCAGCCTGCAGGCGCCGCCACTCGTCGCCGCCAGCGGCGACCCGGTGCGCCTGGGCGTCGAGCTCGCGCGCGGGCTGCACCGCGCACTGGCGCGCGGCCCATGAGCGAGCGCGTCGCCGCCGTCCGCCCCGCCGCACCGGCCGCCGCAGCGGCGCCGGCGCGCGCCGACGCGAACGCGCAGCGCGCGCCCGAACGCAAGCGCAGCGCTCAGGAATCCGGTCGCATCGAGCCCGACCGTGCCAGCGCCCGCACCGCCGCGCCGCTGGCGCCGCCGCCGCTGCTGCGCAGCGACGACGCCGCGCCCGACTTCGCCCGCATCGGCTGCGGCGGCGCGCGCATCCACGACGCCGACCTCGCCCGCGCCCGGCTCACCGCGCAACTGCTGCAAGAACTCGGCCGCGCCTTCGGCCTGGATCTGTCGCGGCTGGAAGTGCAAGTCGACGCCGACGCCGCCATCCGCATCCAGGCGCGCGGCGCCAACGCGCTGCAGGAAGACGCGCGGGTGCTGCTGCATCCGGGCCGCTACCGCCCGCACGAAGCGCAGGGCCGTTATCTGCTCGCCCACGAAACCGCGCACGCGGCCCAGCGCGCGCTGGCCAGCGCCGCGCCCAGCGACAGCGTAGCCGCCGCCGAAGCCGAGGCCGACGCCATCGGCGCCGCGTTCGCCCGCCGCGAGAGCCTGCCGCGCCCGCGCGTCGCCTTGCGCAGCGCGCGCGCCGCGGCCGACACCGGCAAAAGCGAAACCGCTGAGGCGGTCGAATCGCCGCCGCTGGCCGACTCGGTCAAGACCAGCCGCTCGCGCGAGCTCGAGTCGATCCGCGAGGCGCTCGACGGCTGGTGGGTGTCCGACGGCGACGTGTTCAAGGTCATGCGCATCCTCGACACCGCGCCGTTCGACGTCGCCGTGGCCATGGTCGGCGCGCTGGACGCCAAATACCGTTACTGGCTGGCCGACAACATCAACCCGCCGCATATGTACCAGCACCGCCGCTCGGTGCTGGCCTGCTACAAGGCGCTGGAGCCGGAGCGTTATGAGGCGATCGACCTCAAGGCCCTGCGCGCGCTGCCCGACGGCGGGCTGGACCTGGAGGAAACCCAGGCCCTGGTCTACATCGTCGGCAACCTGCCCGCGCCGGTCTGGGAAGAGCTGCGCGCATCGGAAAAAGGCGAAGCCATCGCGCGCCTGGTGCACGCGCCCGCGCCGACGCCGGAGGTCCTGGAAAAGCTCGCCAAGGCGCGCAAGCAGGCGGTCGACGACGAGGCCGCGCTGGCGCAAAAGCGCAAGCGCCTGCTCGCCCACGCCAAGGACGAAGGCGCCAACGACCTGATCGCGCAGATCCGCGAGCGCCTGCAGGCCCCGCGCGACGGCGACGGCGAGCCGCGCCATCCCAACGCCACCGACGCGATCGCCGCGTTGCAGATGCTCTACCCGCAGCTCGCCGACGACGCCCGCTTCGGCTACATCGGCGAACAGCTCGAACGCGACGGACTGGTCGACCTCATCATCGACCTGCTGCCGCCGAACGCTTTCATCGGCCAGTCCGCGCCGTGGCAGACCCAGACCCTGACCGCGCTGGTGCAGACCCGCCTGCCCTACCGCAACGAGCAACTGCTCGAAGACCTGCTGTCCTATCACCTGCTCGACTGGGCCATCCGCGACCACGAAGCGCTGTTCGCCTACCGCCTGCTGCAGACCCTGCCGATGCCGGCGCAGTACCGCTTCCGCCAGCGCGAAGGCGGAAAATACTACCTGCGCCTGATCGACAACCTGCCGCGCGACGCGACGACCGGGCTGAAACTGCCGGTGCTGGAGGTGCGCAAGGCCGCCGACAAGGACGAGTACGAGCGCATGCTCAAGCTCGGCGCGCAAGGCGCCAGCGAGCCCGGCGGCTGGCGCAGCGATACCGACACCTACTACTACGACGCCTCCGGCGCCCAGCGCCAGCGCCTGGACCAGGGCGACGCGCGCAAGCAACTGCAGGCGCTGGTGGCCAAGTTCAAGGACCGGCGCCGCGGCATCTACCGCGACGCCGAGGCGATCGAGCTGTACGGCGATCTGGTCAAGCTCGGCGCCGGCTCGCTCGAGCCGGGGCACGAAAGCGCGGGCGACGAAATCCTGCTGCAAGCCTACTTGCGCGAACTCGACAGCCTGGGCTACATCGACGAACTGTTCGGCGAGCTGCCCGAATCGTTCCTGTTCGACCAGGGCAACCGCGTCGCGACCTTGAAGATCATCCTCGCCCGCGACCCGCTGCGGGTGCGCGAGCAGGCGCGCGAGCTGGTCAGCCGCGGCCTTTTCAGCGACTGGATGGTCAAGGACTGGGAGGCCTACTTGGCGTTCCAGTGCGTCAAGGCACTGCCCGACGACGAACGCCAGGCCTTCATTCGCGACAATCCCGACACCTGGGCGCGGATCCAGTCCGAGATGGGCCCGGCGATGCGCCAGGCGCGCGACATCAACGCCTACGTCGGCGACCGCGAAGGCACCGACCGCGCCGGCGTGCTGGCCCAGCTCAACGATCCCGAATTCTGGACCAAGGCCAACGAAGTCGCCCTGCGCGGCACGCTGCGCATGGCGATGGCGATGTCCGAGCACCGCTACGCGTTCGAGCGCTCGCAGACGTTCGATGTGATCGGCAAGCAACCGCAGCTGGCGACGCTGATCGACGAGTTCCGGCTGTGGAACCCGGCGGCCAAGCGCGACCAGTACGAGCCGGAAATGCTCAAGGGCACGCGCTGGTACGAGGAAGGCGTGTTCGCCTCGCTGCGCAGCCTGTGGGGCGGATTGGTGACGTTGTGGAACATGGACGTGCTGTTCGTCGACGGCAAGATCGGCGCCCAGCTCGATCTCAACGACGTGCAGAAGTTCATGGGCGGCGACCTGATGGGCGCGCAGCTGGCCAAGCCGGCCAAGCGCGGCAGCAAGCAAGAGCCGATCGGCGCGCAGACCAACAAGCTGACCCTGCTGCTCGACCCGGGCTGGCTGGAGGGCGAAGGCAAGTCGGCCGAGCTGATCCTGCCGCAGTTGCTGATCGAATCGACCAACATCCAGCGCGACGGCAGCACGATCCAGACCGGGCAAGTCGATCTGCGCCAGCTGCACATCCGCGCCGCCTACGACTCGCAGAACCAGGGCCAGGCCGCGCAGGCGCAGGTCAGTCTGGAGTCGCTGGTCGCCAACGACGTGCTCTACGCCAAGAGCCGGGCGATGTACACCATCGCCAAGCTCAGCGTGACCGCGCTGCGCCTGGCCGCCGGCAGCGTCGACTCCACCCGCGGCGCGCCGCCGGCGCAGCGCAAGGGCCGCTACATCCCGTTCCCGCTGCTGGTGCTGATGGTGCTGCCGTGGCTGGCGCAGCTGGCGGCGGTGGGGCTGATGGCGGCCGGCATCAACCGCGTGCGCGGCCTCGGCGACCAGGGCCTGGAGCCGGACAACCGCTTCGGCAGCGACCTGACCAGCCGCATCCGCGCGATCGACATGAGCTTCGGCAGCCTGAGCGCCGAAGGCTTCGCCAGCAGCGGCGGCCAGCGCGTGGCCAAGGCCGAAGTGCAGGACTTCGCCATGCGCGTAGGCCTCAACAAGGCCACCCGCCTGCGCGCCGAACTGGCCTCCATCGCCCAGCGCAAGGCCGCGCTGCAAGGCCGCGGCGACGCCGCGCAGGCGCTGGCCGAACTCGATGCGCGCGCGGCCGAGCTGGAAGGCCAGCGCGCGCAGGTCGAAAAACAAGAGCAGGAATACCTCGCCATCCAGGCCAAGATCCGCGCCGGCGGCTTGACCCCGGCGCAGCAATCGCAGTTGCAGACCGACCTGGACCGGCTCGACTTCGAAGACAAGGGCGGCGCCTTCCTCGACATCGGCAAGGCCTCGGTGTCGGGCGTGGAAGGCACGGTGACCAGCGCCGAACCGATCGTGCTCAACCACATCCACGGCCAGGGCAGCAGCTCGGCGATGCTGGGGCTGCTGTCGAGCCCGACCGAAACGCCGCAGCGCACCGCCCAGCGCGCGCAGTTCGGGCTCAGCGAGCCGTCGCTGATCTCGCCCGACCGCCCCGGCGATTTCGTGCTCGAACTCGGCGACGTGCACACCGGCCGGCTCAGCATCGCCGGCGGCGTGCTCAGCGAGCGCGACCTCGACGCCAAGCTCAAGGAACTGGGCGATGTGTCCAAGCGGCCGGAGCTGCAGGCGCTGGCCGACAGCCTGACCGCGCTCAAGCCCAAGGCGCGGCGCTACCAGGCGATGGTGGCGATGGGCCTGTCCTCGCTGAGCGCGACCGAGCTGACCGAGTTCCGCGCGCTGCGCAAGCTGCTGACCGCCGATGCGGCGCTGATCGTGGAGTCCATCGATCTCACCCGCGCCCGCCTGGAAGTCGACCTGGCCAGCGGCCGCGTCGGCCTGGCCGCCCAGCACGCCGACATCGCCGGGCTGCAACTGCCGCAGCAAGGCATCGAAGTCGAGCGCATCGTCGCCGACGGCCTGCACGCCGGCGCGATTCCGGCCAACGGCCTGCTCGACTGGAGCGAGTGGAAGAAGCATCTGCGCGACGCCGACGTCGGCGTCGATTCGCTGCGCATCGACAAGGCGCGCAGCAAATACCACGGCCTGCTGTTCGAGAAGGCCACGCTCACCGGCGCCTATGCCAGCGTCAAGCAACGCGGCAACCTGGTCGAGGCCGGATTGAAGCAGCTCAACATCGTCGGTCTCGGCGTGGTGCCGCGGCTGGGCCTGCTGAACCAGCGCCTGCACGGCTTGCGCGAGAAAGCGCGCACCGCCGAGGAAGCGGAAAAGCCGGCGCTGGAAAAGGAAGTCGCCAAGCTCGCGACCCTGGTCGCCGAATTGCAGGCGCTGGCCGACCAGCGCCAGGACGCCTACCTGCGCCTGCAACGCGCCAAAACGCCCGAGGAGATCAAGACGGCCAAGGACGCGGTGGCCGAAGTCGACGGCGTGATCGCCTACGACCTGGCCCAGTACGGCGTGGCCAACACCGAACTCGACGAGTTCGGGGTCAAGGTCAGCGGCGCCGGCGATCTGCTGTCGGACGCGCTCGGCGGCGGCATCCATCCGCTCGACGTGCTCGAACGCGGCGGCGTCACCGTGACCGGCACCGGCGGCAACAACCAGCGCCTGTTCAAGCGCTTCGCTCTGCAGCAGATCCAGACTGCCGGGCACCAGCCCAACAGCGGGCTGGAAGGCGACGCGGGCTCATTCGAGATCGGCGAGACCCGGCTCGACATCAGCGCCAAGAAGGAAAAAGACAAGGTCACCGTCCAGGTGCCGAAGTTCGAAGTCGACTCGCTGAGCCTGCAGCAGTTCCTGCTGACCTCGAGCGAAGGCGAATCGGTCACCCAGATGTGGTCCGATGGCGCCAGCGGCATCGAAGGGTTGAAGTTCTCCGGCTCGGTCGAGCTGGTGTCGCGCGTAGAGGGCAGCCGCGAACTGGCCGACTACCGTTTGTCCAAGGCGCATATCGATTCGTTCTCGCTGGACAAGCTGTACGGCAACGGCCTCGGGCTGAAGCTGTCCGAGCGCAAGGTAGACATCGCGATCGCTTCGGGTTCGATCAACGGCGTGCATGCCGACGGCATCGACATCGACCTGCCGGCGGACAAGGACGCCAAGGTCAAGCTGACCTCGACCCGCAAGGGCAAGCCGGTGTCGCTGGGCATCGACTCGATCGACAACCTTGTGGTCAGCAAGGCCCTGGTCGACACCTGGGCCGGCCACGGCCGGCTCGACGCGCGCGCGATCCGGGTCGACCTGCTGCAGGACGGCGCCATCGCCGCCAAGATCGGCGACCTCGACCTCACCGACACCTACGTGCGCGGCCCCAACGGCTGGGTCCACCTCACGCTCAAGGACTTCGGCGCCGGTGTGCGCTACAAGGACGGCGCGCTGGACATCGACGACATCCACTTCGGCAGCCTCACGGTGTTCGGCGTGCACTGGAAGGTCGGCGAGTCCGGCTTCGTCGAGTCGGGCAAGCCGACCACGCTGACCGACTTCAAACTCAAGGGCCGGATCGAAACCCGCGAAGTGCCGGCCAAGGCCAAGCCCGGCCAGACCGCCAAGACCGAGCGCGAGATCGGCAAGCTGCGCATCGACAGCCTGCACGTGGGCAAGGTCGAGTCGGAAGAGCTGACCTACCAGGACGCCGAGAACCGCGTCGAACTGCGCCGCGCGGCCTACAGCGACGCGGTCGAGATGATGCCGTTCCAGCCGCTGTACTTGCAGAACCTGGACGTCACCGGCCTGGAGTGGACGCCGGAAAAGAAGCTCAGCGCCGGCAAGATCGAAGCCCAGGAATACGCCGGCTCGGCGAACTACAGCGCGATCGGTTCCGCGCTCAAGGCCGGCATCGGCCTCAAGGGCCGCGGCATGAGCGTGGAAGTGATCGGTCCCGGCGAGTACGCGGTCGACGTCGGCAAGATCGAGAGCACCGGCGGCTATCTGCGCAAGGACAAGCTCAATACCCGCTTCGGCAGCAAGGGCATCATCGGCAAGGTCGCCATCGGCCCCGACTACACCGAGGCCAGCGGCGTCGAGGTGTCCGCCGCGACGCTCGTGGAAATGCACTACACCGACGCGCCGAAGAAGATCGACCTGGATGCGGTCAAGGTCGAGAAGATCGTGCTCGGCAAGGCGCGCCAGAACTATCGCCTGGACCCCGACCCCGCCCATCCCGGCCAGACCGTCAAGACGCCGACCACGCTCGCGGTTAGCGATCTCGACCTGTACGGCGTGGTCGCCAACGGCTTCCACTACCACGGCGAATCGGAAGGGCTCAACGGCGACGGCGTCAAGGAGACCTCGACCCAGGACGTGTCCGCGACCAAGGCCGAGCTCGGCCACCTGCGCGTGGGCCGCTTCGACAGCAACGAGCTCGACGGCACCTCCTCTCTCACCGGCGTCAAGGTCGAGGCGCAGCCCAGCCGGCCCGGCAAAGACCCGTTCGCGATCCAGGGGCTCAGCGCCAAGCTGGTCGACACGCTCGGCAGCGCGACCACGATTAAGAAGCTCGTCGCCAACGTCGACGGCGGCCCGCTGACCGCCGACAGCATCAAGTTCAGCACGGTCAAGCTCGGCACCAAGACCCTGCCCGACGGCAAGACCGTCGACATCGTCCACACCGGCATTGACGGCAGCTTCGTGCTGAACCGGCTGGGCCTGATCAATCCGAACCTGACCCTCACCGACGCCAAGGGCAAGGAAACCTACATCAAGGGCTACGGCACCGCGCTGGAAGCCAAGGGCATCAAGCCGCGCTTCCAGCCCAACGGCACCGTGTCGCTGCCGATCGACCAGGTGCTCGCGACCGGGCTCAGGATCAGCAACAACAAGGACAGCAACACCATCCGCCTGCCGCTGCTGCGGATCAGCAACATCGCCGCCGGCATGCGCGGCATGGGCACCCAGGAAGGCATCGACTTCCTCGCCGCCAAGATCGGCGAGATCCACGTCGAGGGCGTGGAAGTCAGCATCGTCAAGGAACACAAGAAGGAACTCACCGACGCCGAGTTCAAGCAGGCCACCGACGATTTCAACGAGGAACAGGCGGCGGAGAAGAAGGAACCCTCCGGCAAGCTCATCGTCGAGCCGCTGTCGGGGCTGAGCGGAACGATCAACGGCGAATACAAATTCGACGGCTGGTTAGACCCGGACATCGACGTCAGCATCAACGGCGGCATCATCAATTTCAGCGGCATGACCAATTACGCCGTGCGCCTGCACACCCGCAACGTGACCCGCGGCGGCGTCACCGGGCCCGAGGACATCATCACCCTGGGCAACGACATCGACCTGAAGGTGCTCAAGGACTTCAAACGCAAGATGCCGGGCTTCTACGGCGACACCGGACCGGACAACTACGGCCAGATCAATCTGCGCGAGACCATCGAAGGCCTGGCCAACGAACCGGCCGCCAAGCCCGAACGCACGTTCGAGGCCTCCACGCCGCTCAACGACTTCATCGGCTTCACCGGCGAGCTGGCGCTGGGCAACGGCCGCATCGGCCGCGACAAGAACGGCGACGGCAAGCTCGGCGACGGCGACACCTGGGTCGACATGCACCGCGACAACGACAGCCAGAACACCGTCAAGCTGCACAAGTCCGACATCGGCACTCTGGTCGACGTGGAGATGCCGCAGCTGCATTTCGCCGGCGCCGGCTTCACCGCCGGCAAGACCCGCGCCTTCCGCACCAAGGACGGCAAGACCGTCGAAAGCCAGACCCGCCTGGGCCGCACCGCCGGCATCACCCTCAACACCCTCACGATCAAGATCGGCGGCCTGGCCGCGATGACCATGACGGTGACGCTGAAGATCCAAAGCGGAACCATCACCGACATCCGCATCGGCGACCCGACCTTCAGCGATGCCGCCGGGCTGTCGACGGTGGCCGCGCCCGACGCCAAGGAAGTCGATCGCGACGCCACGCCGCTGGGAGCTGCACCATGAGCCGACGCCTGTCCGTTCCGCCCGCACGCGGCGCGCGCGCACAGCGCAGCGCCGGCCCCGGCGCGGTGTTGCCGCCGCCGCAGCGCGCGTTCTTCGAGCGCGCGTTCGGCCAGGACTTCTCCAACGTGCGCCTGCACACCGATCCCAACGCCGGCGCCTATACCCAAGCGCTCGGCGCCAAGGCGGTGACCAGCCGCGAGGACATCGCCTTCGCGCCCGGCCGCTATGCGCCCGGTTCGCTGCCGGGCCGCACCTTGCTCGCGCACGAGCTGGCGCATGTGGTGCAACAACGCCAGGGCGGTTCGGCCGATGCCAGCGAGGCGCGCGCCGGCGCGGCCGCGAACCGCGTCGCCGCCGGCGGCGCGGCGCCGGCGGCCTCGCTCGGCGGCGCCGAGCCCGGCGGCCTGCACTGCGATCCCGACGAACAAGCCAAGCCGCCCACGCCCGAAGGCCCGCAGCCGCTGCCGCCGTTCCGCCTGCCGCCGCTGGTGCCGCCGATGCAACTGCAGCCGCCGCAACTGGACTGGCTGAAGATGCGCTCGACCTTCGACTCGCGCGGCCTGTCGATGAACGACCGCGACGGCGCCTCGATCCTGGCCGAATGGCAGCGCGGTTCGCGCCTGCTCGACACGCTCGGAATGGACGACAACTTCAAGTTCTGGTTCATCGACAAACCCTGGCTGCTGAACCTGGGCATCTCGATGCAGCTCGACCAGATCAACGCGCGCGACCACCCCAACGCGATGGACCGCGCCGATCGCGAATGGAAGAACGCATACCCGGACGAATTCCGCACGCCGATGATCCCGATCTTCGATCTGGACTGGTTCCGCAAGGGAAACAAGAAGTGACGCCGACATGAGTGGATATCCGCGTTCTCCCAAGATCCTGCGCGGCGGCCTGGTCCTGCTGGACCCGGACAGCGGCAACGTGCTGCGCATCATCGCCCTGCAGTACAACCCCGAAACCATGACCCGCAGCCTGCAGGTCAAGGCCACCGGCGCCGACAGCGGCGGCCACAGCGAAGCGCTGCGACTGAAGGGACCGGCGGTGGAGACGATCAAGCTCGACGCTGAGATCGACGCCACCGACGGCCTCGACAGCGGCCAGGGCACCGCCGGCAGCCTCGGGCTGCATCCGCAACTGGCGTCGATCGAAGCGTTGGCGCATCCGGCCAGCGGCGAGCTGTACGCGGCCAACGCCGCCGCCGGCGCCGGCATGCTCGAAATCGCGCCGGCCGCCGCGCCGCTGTGTTTGTTCGTGTTCGGGCCGAACCGGATCGTGCCGGTGCGCCTGACCGAACTGGGCATCGTCGAGGAAGCCTTCGACACCGAGCTCAATCCGATCCGCGCCAAGCTCAGCCTGGGCCTGCGCGTGCTCAGCGTCGACGACCTGGGTTTCGACGGCAAGGGCGGCGGTTTGTTCATGAGCTATCTGCTGGCCAAGGAGAAGTTGGCCGGGCTGGCCGCGGCCGGCGATTTCCAGGCGCTGGGCATCGCCGGCGTTCCCGTCGTTCCCTGAAGACTCCACCGCTGCACACTGCGCGAGCGCACGATCATGGCCAATTACGATTTCCCGCCAACCAGCCGCTACTACGACGTAGAAACCACAGCGCGCACCGAGGCCGACGGCACTGTCGTTCCTTACCTGCGCCGGCGCTTCCTGCCGGCGCTGGACGGGTTCGTGCTGCTGCACGAGCACCGCGTGGTCGAAGGCGAGCGGCCCGACCACATCGCTGCGGCCGAACTCGGCGACCCGGAAGCGTTCTGGCGGCTGTGCGACGCCAACGCGGCGATGCACCCGGACGAGCTCACCGCCGAAGTCGGCCGCAGTGTGCGCATCACCCTGCCGCTGGGCATGCCCGGCCCGGGACGGGAGTGAGGCATGCTCAAGGGCATCCATCTGACCTTGATGATCGGCCCCGCGGTGCCGATACCGGCGCCGCGCGCGGTGCTGGACGCGCTGCAGAGCGCGACCATCACCAGCGCCAAGGACAAGGCCGGCTTCCAGTTGGTGTTCGCCGCCGACAAGGGCTCGACCCTGCTCGACGTGCTGCTGCCTGCCGGCTACCTGGATCCGATCACCACCCGGGTGATCCTCGCCGTGACCCTCGGCGGTTTTCCGCACGTGCTGATGGACGGCGTGGTGACCCGCCAGGAACTGGCGCCGAGCAGCGAGCCGGGGCAGTCGACGCTGACCATCACCGGCGAGGATCTGAGCGCGCTGATGGACCTGATCGAGATCAAGCGCCCGTTCCCGAACATGACCGACACCTTGCAGGGCTACGCGGTGTTGGCGCCGTACATGGCCTTCGGCGTGGTGCCGCTGGTGATTCCCGGCTTCATTCCGGAACTGCCGATCCTGACCAAGAAGATCAAGTCGCAGACCGGCACGGACCTGGATTTCCTCAAGAAGATCGCCAGCAACAACGGCTTCGTGTTCTACGTCGAACCCGGCCCGCTGCCCGGGCAGAGCATCGCCTACATGGGCCCGAACATCCGCGTGCCGGTGCCGCAGCCGGCGCTGAACATCAATATGGACGCGCATACCAACGTCGAGTCGCTGAGCTTCTCGCTCGACGGGCTGGCCAAGGAAACCATGCTGGTGACCATCGGCGATCCGGTCACCGGGCGCATTCCGATTCCGATCCCGATCCCGTCGGTCAACATCTTCCAGCCGCCGCTGGGCGCGCGGCCGACGCCGCCGCTGAAGATGGTGTATTCGCGCGACGCCGGCGGCGACGACTCGGCCGCTTTCACGGTCAAGAAGATGCTCGGCCGCATGCTCAAGGGCGCGGCCAACGCGATCACCGTGTCCGGCTCGCTCGACGTGCTGCGCTACGGCCACGTGCTGCGCTCCAAGGCGATGGTCGGCGTGCGCGGCGCGGGACTGGCCTACGACGGGCTGTATTACGTCGACAGCGTCACCCACAAGATCAAGCGCGGCGAGTTCAAGCAGAGCTTCCAGCTCAGCCGCGACGGTTTGATTTCGCTGACGCCCCGTGTGCCCACATGAGCACGCACGAGCACGCATGAGACCGACATGAGGACACCGACATGAGCGACGGATCCCGCGGCACCCAAACCTATCCCGGCCTGTATCGCGGCACCGTGCTGCCGATGCCCGACCCGGAATTCCGCGGCCGGCTGATGCTGAACATTCCCGATGTGCTGGCGTTCGTGCCGAGCACCTGGGTCGAACCGTGCACGCCGCTGTCCGGCCCGACCGGCCCCGGCATGGGCGTGTACATGGTGCCGCCGCCGGGCGCCGGCGTGTGGGTGATGTTCGAACAGGGCGACCCCGACAAGCCGGTGTGGATCGGCTGCCGCTTCGACACCCAGGCCGATCCGCCGGCGATGTCCAAGCTCAGCAATCCGGTCGATCCCAGCATCATCGTCTCGACCATGCTGCAGAACCAATTGGTCATCAGCGACCTGCCGCCGACGCCGATCACCGGCGGCATCGTGCTGCAGAGCACCACCGGCGCGATGTTGGTGGTCAACGACAGCGGCATCTACATCGACAACGCCAAGGGCGCGTCGATCTGGCTGGTCGGGCCGACGATCACGTTCAACAAGACCGCAATGGCCATCACCTGAGGACGCCGCGATGCCTGGATTCCTGCTCCACGCCAACGCCGCGATGACCTGCCAGCACGCCGCCGGCCAGGCCAAGATCGCGCCGGTGCAGACGCGCGTGCTGGTGTCGGCGCAACCGGTGGCGACGATTCCGCCCGGCGCGCCGACCATCGCGGTGATGGGTTGTCCGTTCACTCTGCCCAACGGCAAGCCGCAGCCGTGCGTGACGATCAAATGGGCGATGCCTTCGGCGCGGGTGACGATCATGGGCCTTCCGGCGATGGTGACGCCGCCGCCCGGCCCCGGCACCGGCCCGGGCATCTGCCAGAGCGTCGAACAGATCCCGCAGGGCGCGCCCATCGTCGGCGCCGTGCAGACCCGCGTGTTGGCGACCTGAGCCGAGCCAAGGAGCCCGCCATGCATCTCGACTTCCCCTTCCGCATCGACGGCCGCGGCCGCAGCGCGCAGACCGACCATGCCGGCTACGTGCGCGACCTGATCGAGCAGTTGGTCTTCACCCAACCCGGCGAACGCGTCAACCGCCCGGATTTCGGCAGCGGCCTGATGCAGTTGGTGTTCGCCGGCAACAGCCCGGAGCTGGCGGCGACCGTGCAGTTCACCCTGCACGCGGCGCTGCAGCGCTGGCTGTCGGATCTGATCGAAGTGCGCGAGCTGCGTGTGGAAGCCAACGACGCCACCCTCACCGTCAACCTCAGTTACGCCTTGCTGCGCACCGGCGAACCGGCCAGCGCCAGCTTCGTGCGTCCCATCTGAACGCCGCCGCATGAGCGCCTCCGCATACGCCAGGACACCGCCATGAATCTCTCCTGCCGCAACGACCCGCGCCGCGACGCGGTCCGCGCCTTCCAGGGCCGGGTCGGCCTGGACTTCGTCGAAGTCTCCGCCGATCAACTGACCTTGCGCGTGTGCTTCCTCGGCAAGCTGCCGCCGGAACTGGCGCGCGACGGCGAAGGCCTGGAGCGGCATCTGCGCATCGAAGGCGGCGCGCGCATCCGCGACATCCGCATCCTCGACGCCGACCCGCATCTCAGCGGCGAGCCCGATCTGGACGACTGGCTGGTGCTGCGCCTGGACCGCTACGGCGACCATTCGCGCTATCGCCTGCGTTTGCTCGACATCGCCGGGCTCGACCCGATGTACGCCAGCGCCGAGTTCTCGTTCAAGGTCGGCTGTCCGTCGGACCTGGACTGCAAGCAGGCGCCGGCCTGCATCGACGCGCCGCCGCCGGAGCCGCCGATCTCGTACCTGGCCAAGGACTACGCCAGCTTCCGCCGCCTGATCCAGGACCGCCTGGCGTTGATCGCGCCGGACTGGCCGCTGAGCCACGTGCCCGACATCGGCGTTACTTTGACCGAGCTGTTGGCGTACGCCGGCGATTACCTGAGCTACTTCCAGGATGCGGTGGCGACCGAGGCCTACCTGGGCACCGCGCGCCAGCGCATCTCGGTGCGCCGGCACGCGCGCCTGGTCGATTACTTCCTGCACGAAGGCTGCAACGCGCGCGCCTGGGTCGCGATCGAAACCGATCAGGACGTGTTCCTGCCGACCGCGGCGATGGCTTTCCTCAGCGGCGTGGATCCCGCGCTGGGGCTGCCGACGGTGCTCGGGCCTACGTTGCTGAGCGAACACCCCACGCTGGCCTGCGAGCGGTTCGAACCGATCCTGCCGGCGGACTGCGACGCGCTGGCGGTGCGCGTCGCCCACAACCGCATCGCGTTCTACGACTGGGGCCGCGAAGACTGCTGTCTGCCGCGCGGCGCCACCCACGCCGTGCTGCGCGACGCCTGGCTCGATGGCGAAGGCGATGCGCGCGCGCTCGACCTGCATCCGGGCGACGTGCTGCTGCTGCGCGAAGTGCGCGGCGCCCGCAGCGGCCTGGAAGTCGACGCCGACCCGGCGCGGGTGTGGCCGGTGCGGCTGGTGCGGGTGGAACGCGATGAAGATCCGGTGTTTCCCGTCGTCGTCGGCGAGTCCGACGACGACACCAGCGGCCCGGCCCGGCCGACGCCGCTGCTGCGCGTGCATTGGCATGCCGACGACGCGCTGCCGTTCCCGCTGTGCCTGTCGGCGCTGGGCCCGGCGCCGGTGTGCGCGCGTCTGCGCGATCTGTCGATGGCGTTCGCCAATGTGGTGTTGGTCGATCACGGCCGCAGCGTCGGCGCGGTCGATCTGGGCCGCGTGCCGCAGGGCGAGAGCGAAGCCGAATGCCTGTGCGAGCACCAGCCCGGTGAGGTCCAGCGCACGCCCGGCCGCTTCGACTGGCGCCTGCCCGACGCGCCGCTGACCCACGCCGAAGCGGCGCCGCCGCCGAGCCGCGCGGCCAGCGCCAGCCTCGACCAGGATCCGCGCGCCGCGCGTCCGGCGCTGCGCCTGCACGACAGCGCCGGCCACGCGTGGACGGCGGTGTTCGACCTGCTCGCCAGCCGGCCCGACGACCGCCACGTGGTCGCCGAAATCGACAACGACGGCCGCGCGCGCCTGCGCCTGGGCAACGGCGAACTCGGCCGCCGCCCCGACCCGGGCCTGGAGTTCGCCGCGCGCTACCGCATCGGCAACGGCCGCGCCGGCAACGTCGGCGCGCACAGCATCAACCGCATCGCGCTCGGCGACGGCGAATGGAACGGCCTGCGCCTGAGCATCGACAACCCGCTCGCCGCCGCCGGCGGCAGCGAGCCCGAATCGCTGGCGCAGGCGCGCCTGCTCGCGCCCGGCGCGTTCCGCAGCCAGCTGCTGCGCGCGATCACCGCCGACGACTACGCGCGCATCGCCGAACGCGATGCGCGCGTGCAGCGCGCCAACGCCGAACTGGTGTGGACCGGCAGCTGGTACGAGGCCGATGTCGCGCTCGACCCTTACGGCGAAGTGCCGGCCGACGCTGCGCTGATCGCGCAGAGCCAGGCCGCGCTGGAACGGGTGCGGCGCATGGGCCACGACCTGCACGTGGAGACCGCGGTCTACGTGGCGCTGGACCTGGCGCTGGAGGTCTGCGCCCTGCCCGGCTATGAGCGCGGCGAAGTCGAGGCGGCGCTGCTCGACCGCTTCAGCGCCGGCCGCCGCCGCGACGGCGCGCCGGGCTATTTCCATCCCGACCGGCTCGGCTTCGGCCAGAACCTGCGGGTCAGCGCGCTGGTCGCCGAGGCGATGGCGGTGGCGGGCGTGGAATGCGCGCGGGTGACCCGCCTGCAGCGCCTGTTCGCCGCGCCCAACCGCGAACTCGAAGACGGCGTGCTGCGCCTGGGCGCGCACGAGATCCCGCGGCTGGACCGCGATCCCAACTATCCCGAACACGGCAAGCTCGCCATCAGCGTCGGAGGTGGCCGATGAATTCCCTGTCCTGCGGTTGCGGCGGCGCCTGCGGCGACGGCGCTTGCGGTTGCTGCGACGGCGTCGCCGCGGCCACCCCGGTCGATGTCGCCAACCGGCCGGGCCTGCCCGCGCTGAACTATCGCGTCGGCACCCACGGCCGCTTCATGGCCAGCATGACCGCGCGTCTGCCGAGCATGGAAGTGGAGACCGCCGGCGACGACGGCCAGCCGCCGCGCACGCTGCGGCCGCTGCAGGCGCTGACCACGCGCGACCCGGCCGACCCGGCCATCGCCTTGCTCGACGCCTGGGCCACGGTCGCCGACGTACTGACGTTCTACCAGGAACGCATCGCCAACGAAGGCTATGTGCGCACCGCGACCGAGCGCCGCTCGCTGGTGGAGATGGCGCGTCTGGTCGGCTACGCGCCGCGTCCGGGCGTGTCGGCCAGCGTGTTCCTGTCCTACACCGTCGACGACAACCAGGCCGAGCCGGTCGACCTGCCGGTCGGCACGCGCGCGCAGAGCCTGCCCGGCCCCGACGAGACCCCGCAATCGTTCGAGACCGACGCGCCGCTGCAGGCGCGGCGCGAATGGAACGACTTGCAGATCCGGCGCGAACGCCCGCAGGCCATCGACAGCGGCAGCGTGCTGTCGCTCGGCACGGTCTATGTCGATGGCGCCGACAGCGGCGTGCAGAGCGGCGAACTGCTGCTGTTCCAGTTCGGCGCCGGCGCCAACGCGGTGTATCAGGTCCGCCGCGTCACCGCGGTGGAGGCCGACTTCATCGCCAAGCGCAGCGCGATCTCGCTGCAGCCGCTGCAACCGCTGCTGGCGCAGGCGCTGCCGCCGCTGGCGGTGCTGATCGGCAAGCTCGAACAATTGCAAAGCCAGGGCAACGGCAGCTCGACCGCGCTGGCGCGGGCGCGCGCGCTGCAATCGGCGGTGCGCCTGGGCGCGCCGCACTGGCCGCTGGCGCAATGGCATCAGCGCATCGCCGAGGGCGTGTCCGGCGCGGCGCTGACGCCGCTGGACGAATTCGACGACGCGATCAAGCGCGTGCAGCTGCCGTTGGCCGCGGTGCTGACCCAGGCGCTGTCGCTGCTCAAGCTGCTGATCGTGCGGCTGAAGTGGCGGATCGGCCAGGGCGAAGGCGATGCGCGCGCGGTCGAAAACGCCGAAACCCTGCTGGGCCAGATCGAGCAAGGCGTGCAGGTCGCGCCGTTGCAGGACTGGGACGGCCTGCTCGGCAGCGGCGCCGAGGAAGAAGAATCGATCCAGCTGATCCAGGAATTCGGCGAGTCGATCCGCAAGCTGCAGCCGTCCGCATCGGCCGTGGCCACCTCCTCGCCCGACCGCTTCGTCGACGGCCTGCTGCGCAAGCCGGTGGTCCAGGCCGCCAGCCCGCAGCGGCTGCGCCGCGACCTGCGCAGCGCTTTCGATTACGGCGCCGACCTGCAGCCGCAGCTCATCACCGAGTTCGCTCCGCGCCTGAAGGACAGCTATTACCAAGCCTGGCGCGGCGCCCAGGTGGACACCCAGATTCCGTACCAGCACCTCACCGCGCTGTATTCGCTCGGCGCCGGCGAAGCGCTGTTCGGCGCCGCCAGCGGGCGGCCGATGCCGGAGATCGTCAACAACAAGGTGCCGGCGGTGCAGAACTGGGGCGACTGGCTGTACGCGGGCGATGAAAACAACAGCAACGCCTTCCTCGGCAAGTCGCTGCCGCTGCTGGCGCAGGGCGATCTGGTCCTGGTCGCGCGGCCCGGCGACAGCGGCCTGCCGGATTACCGCATCCTCACCGTCGCCAGCGCGCGCACCGGCCCGCGCAACGCGTACGGCATCTCCAGCGAGAGCACCGCGCTGGAGTTCGGCATCGACGGCGTCGCCACCAGCTGGCGCAAGGTCGAAGCCGGCAAGGACGGCACCGCCGACATCGCCGAGCTGCGCCGCACCTGGCTGCATCCGCAGCGCAAACAGTTGCAGCCCTCGGCCGAGCCGATCCTTAACGACGTGTCCGGCGCCGTCCTGGAACTGGGCCCGCTGCACCAGCAACTGCAATCGGGCCGCTGGGTCGTGGTCGAAGGCGAGCGCAGCGACATCGCGGGCGTGCGCGGCGTGCGCGCCAGCGAGCTGATGATGGTCGCCGGCCTCGAGCACGGCTACGACCCCTACCTGCCCGGCGACCGACCGCACACCACCCTGCATCTGGCGACTTCGCTGGCCAACACCTACTACCGCGACGGCCTGCGCATCCACGCCAACGTGGTCCCGGCCAGCCACGGCGAGAGCCGCAGCGAAGTGCTCGGCAGCAGCGATGCGCGCCAGCCGATGCAGCGCTTCGCCTTGCGTCAGCCGCCGCTGACCTGGCGCCCCGCGCCGACCGCGGCCGGCGCGGCGAGCACGCTCAAGGTGTTGGTCGACGGCGTGCAATGGCAAGAAGCCGCCAACCTGGCCGCACTGAACGCGGACGCGCGCGCTTTCGTCACCCTCACCGGCGACGACGGCGTCACCCAGGTGATCTTCGGCGACGGCGAACACGGGCTGCGCCCGCCCAGCGGCTTCGAGAACCTGCGCGCGCAGTACCGCAACGGCATCGGCGCCGGCGGCAACGTGCGCGCCGGGCAGATCTCGCTGCTGGTCAGCCGCCCGCTCGGGATCAAGGACGTGGTCAACCCGCTGCGCGCCTCCGGCGGCGCCGACCGCGAAAGCCTGGAGCTGATCCGCGAGAACGCGCCGCGTTCGCTGATGGCGCTGGACCGGCTGGTGTCGCTGTCGGACTACGCCGACTTCACCCGCATGTTCGCCGGCATCGCCAAGGCCGACGCGGTGCGCTTGGGCGACGGTACGCGCGAGCTGGTCCACCTCACCGTCGCCGGCGTCGACGACATGCCCATCGACGAGGACTCCGACCTCTACCGCAACCTGCTGACCGCGCTGCGCGAACTCGGCGACCCCGCGCTGACCGTACAGGTGGCGATGCGCGAGCGCCTGGCGCTGGTGCTGCAGGCCAAGCTCAAGCTGCTGCCCGGCTATCAATGGGAACCGGTGTCGCAGGCCGTGCGCGAGCGCCTGCTCGACCGCTTCGGCTTCCACGCCCGCGCCATCGCCCAGCCGGCGCTGCTGTGCGAACTGGTCGCGGCGATGCAGTCGGTGCGCGGCATCGACTGGGTCGACGTCGACAGCTTCGGCGCGATCCCCGAGACCACGCTGGACTGGCACACCCAGCAGCGCCGCCTGATCACCCAGGACGAAATCACCGACACCGTGCGCTGGATCCTCGACGGCGATTCCGACGAGAACACCGCCAACGGCGAAGACGACTACGAACCCTTGCAGCCGCCGGCGCGGGTGGACGCGCAGCGCGCCCAGGCCGAGGGCGAACGCATCCGTCCGGGCCAGCTGGCGTTCTTCGCCACCGCCGTGCCCGACACCTTGATCCTCAACCCGGTCCAGTGAGCGACGACATGGACATTCCTTCGCTGCACGCCCCGCCGCGCATCGACCGCCTGTACCGGCTGCTGCCGGCGATCCACCGCATCCGCGACGCCGAGCAGGGCTATCCCCTGCAGGCGCTGCTGCGCACCATCGCCGAGCAGATGAATCTGGTCGAGGACGATATCGCCCGGCTCTACGACAACTGGTTCGTGGAAACCGCCGACGACTGGGCGGTGCCGTACCTGGCCGACCTGCTCGGCTATCGCCCGGTGCTGGCCGCCGGCGCGCTCTCGCGCGAACTCGGCGCGGCCGGACAGGCGCTCAACCGCGCGCTGGTGCCGCGGCGCGAGGTCGCGCATCTGATCGCGCAGCGCCGGCGCAAGGGTACGGTCGCGCTGCTGGAAGACCTGGCCTACGACGTCGCCGGCTGGCCGACGCGCGCGGTCGAGTTCTTCAAATTGCTCGATCGCGCTCAGGACATCAATCATCTGCATAGCGACCGCTTGGGCACCGCCAGCCTGCGTGACGGCGCGGCGCTGGAACGCTGCGACGGCCCGTTCGATTCGCTCGCCCACAGCGTGGATGTGCGCCGCATCGCCTCGCACCGGCGCGTGGGCCGCTACGACATTCCCAGCGTCGGCGTGTTCGCCTGGCGCATGCGCAGCTATCCGGTCACGCGCACGCCGGCGTATTGCGTGGAAGACGCCGGCCCGCACTGCTACACCTTCAGCGTGCTCGGCCAGGACGCGCCGCTGTACCGCAAGCCGCGGCCGGAGACCGACCCCAGCCATCTCGCCGACGAAACCAACCTGCCCTTGCCGCTGAGCCGGCGCGCGCTGCGCGACGGCCTGGCCGCCGAATACGGCAGCGACGCCAGCCTGGCGGTGTGGGCCGAGCAATGGGCCGGCGGCGGCGGCGACGGCGAACCGGTGCCGGCCAGCGCGGTGGTGGTCGCCGACCTCAGCGGCTGGCGCTACCGCACGCCGCGCGGCAAGGTCGCGATCGACCCGGTGCTGGGCCGGCTGATGTTCCCGCCGTCGCAGGTGCCGAAGAAAGGCGTGCGGGTGAGCTATCGCTACGGCTTCGCCGCCGACCTGGGCGGCGGCGAATATCTGCGCGGCCTGCGCGACCCGGCGCAGGCGTTCGCGCTGTACCGCGTCGGCGACAGCGAAGCCGCTGCGGCGGCCGGCGACGACGGCGAGCTGCCGCCGGTGGTGCCGCGCATCGGCGACGCGCTGCGCCAGTGGAACGAACAGGCGCCGCAGCACGCGGTGATCGAGCTGCTGCACAGCGGGGTGTGGGTGGAGCCGCTGCACATCCGCCTGCGCCCCGGCCAGTCGCTGACCCTGCGCGCGGCCGACGGCGTGCGCCCGGTGATCCGTCTGATCGACTGGCAGACCGACCTGCCCGACGCGTTGACGGTCGAACTCGACGCCGGCAGCCGCTTCCATCTCGACGGCATCCTGCTGACCGGCCGCCCGCTGCACGTGTGCGCGCCGCGCGAACCGGGCACCTACGCCGAGCTCGCGCAAGGCCTGCCCGACTGCGGCGCCGAAGTGTCGATCCGCCATTGCACCCTGGTGCCCGGATGGGCCATCGACTGCGGCTGCGACCCCGAGCGTCCGGCCGAGCCGAGCCTGGAACTGCACGGCGTGCGCGCCCAGGTCAAGGTGAGCCACAGCATCCTGGGTTCGATCCAGGTGCAGGAAGACGAAGTCGGCACCGATCCGATCGCGCTGTCGATCGAAGACAGCATCGTCGACGCCGCCGGCCCGCGCGAACAGGCGATCGGCGCGCCGGCCGCCGCGGTCGCCCACGTCTGCCTGAGCATGCGCCGCTGCACCGTGTTCGGCACGGTCGAGGTGCACGCGGTGGAGCTGGCCGAGAACAGCCTGTTCAACGACTGCCTCAACGTCGCCCGCCGCCAGTTGGGCTGCATGCGCTTTTGCTATGTGCCCTGCCGTTGCCGCACGCCGCGCCGCTACCGTTGCCAACCCGACGAGGCCATCGCCGCGGTGCGGGCGAAAAAACTGCCGGCGGCGGTGGAACAGGAACTGATCGCGGCCGAACGGCTGCGCCTGCGCCCGCGCTACCAATCGCGGCGCTACGGCCGCCCCGGCTACGCCCGCCTCGCCGCCGAATGCGCGCCCGAGTTGCTGCGCGGCGCCGACGACCAGTCCGAGCCCGGCGTCTACCACAACCTCTACGAACCCCAGCGCCAAGCCAACCTGCGCGCGCGCCTGGACCAGCACACCCCGGCCGGCATGACGGTCGGACTTCTCCTTGCCGACTGACCTGAAAGGACACAGACATGAAAGGCGACTTCTCGCGGGTGAGCTTCGACCCCCGCAACCATTTCAGCCAGGTGCTGCTGCAACAGGGCCGGGTCACCCTGGACGCGGATCCCAACGAGCAGAGCGCGATCTTGCTGCACTACCTGCGCACGCTCGCGCGCGATCTGTTCGGCCCCTACGCCGCGCCGGTCGACAACGCCGGGTTCGACCTGCAACTGCAAGGCGAGGACGGCGCGCTGAGCCTGGCCATCGGCGCCGGCCGCTATTACGTGCAGGGCATCCTGTGCGAAAGCGAAGGCTGCGACTACATCGACCAGCCGCACTTCCGCCCGCAGCCGCAAGGTAAAGACACCGGCTCCGGCGATCCGCTGCGGCGCTGGCTGGAATCCTCCAGCCGCGACGACGACGCCCGCTTCTGGGTCTACCTGAAAGTGTGGGAGCGCCATATCACCAGCGTGGAATGGCCGTCGCTGCGCGAGGTCGCGCTGGGCGGGCCGGACACCTGCAGCCGCGCGCAAGTGGTGTGGCAGGTGCGCGCGCTGGCGCTGGAGGAAATCGAAAGCGCGCTGAAGGAGCGTTATGAGGCGACCAAGCAGCGCCTCGGCACGACTCAGGACGCCGCCGAACAAGCGCGCCTGCAGCAGCGCCTGGACGATCTGCACGAGCGCATCTCCCAGTTGAGCGAAGACTACCGCCAGGGCTGCGCGGCGCCGCTGGCGCTGTTCGAGCGCGACGCGCCGAGCCTGGCCGCGCGGCTGCAACCGCCCGAACGCCTGGACGACCCGTGCATCGTCAGCCCCGATGCGGAATACCGCGGCGCCGAGAACCAGCTGTATCGGGTCGAGATCCACCGCGGCAACGAAGACGGCGCCGTCGCCACGTTCAAATGGTCGCGCGACAACGGCAGCGTGCTCACCCGCTGGATCGGCGGCGGCGGCAGCCGCCTGGAAGTGGCCAACCCGCGCGATTTCCGCGACGCGCAGTGGATCGAGCTCAGCGACGAAGACGACGACCTGCTCGGCCAATCCGGCTCGCTGTGCCGCATCGCCAGCGTCGAGGGCAATGTGCTGATCCTGACCGCCGAACAAGACCGCCTCGCCGGCCCCGGCACCAAGGTGCGGCGCTGGGACCAGAGCGCCAACGGCGACATCCGCCTGCGCGACGGCGCGGTGCCGGTGACCGACAACAACGGCGACTACGAATGGATCGACCTGGAAGACGGCGTGCAAGTGCGCTTCGCCGCCGACGGCGATTACCGCAGCGGCGATTACTGGCTGATCCCGGCGCGCACCACCGGCCGCATCGACTGGCCGCAAGACGCCGCCGGCCAGCCCGTCTACCAACCGCCGCGCGCCGCCGATGCGCAATACGCCCCGCTGGGCTTCGTCGGCCCCAACTCCGACGGCAACCCGAGCGCGGAAACGCCGTGCCGCTGTTTGGTGCATCCGACCAGCACCTGCGGGCTGCTGCAGGGGCGGGTGCGCGAGGACGCGGTGCGTGCGCCGGTCAAGCCAGTGGCCGATACGGCGGCGCCGGCGGCGGTGGCGGCGGTGGCCAAGGCTCAGGAAACCAACACCTCAGTCACCAAAGCCGCAAAGAGCACGACCAAGCGAAAAGATGGCTGAGCGCATTCGGCATCGGGCGCTGGGCCGAGCGCTCCGCGACACGCGACGCGAGATGACGCGCCGGCAAGCGACGATGCCGGCGCGCCACCGGCATCGTTCATAACGAACTGCCAAGCCAAAGCCGCAGTTTATACATACTAAAAATGCCGAAACATGCAGATTGGCGGAGCACGGCGCGTCTGTCGGTGAGATACACAATCCGGCCCCTTCAATCTGGCCGCTTCCTCTTGTGTACGGCGTAGTGAGCAAGTACCAACGGGGGAAACAGCCATGAAAATACAAAGGATGTTTGCGCACGCATCGGCCCTTGCCGCGCTCTTGCTGGTCGCAGCGTGCGGGCATATTTCCGTCTACGACGGTACTGGAGCATCGAGAAACGAAGTCGGCATCAAATTCTATGCGCCCAAGCCCTACATTCTGGTGGCGCGCACTGGGGCTCAGGCAGCTCCGGTCAGTGTCGAGGTCGTGTATCTGCCGGATCTGAGCCAGCCGTACTACGCGCGCACCGTGGCCGGGCTGGGTTCGTCGAAGCTCGATCTCGCATTCTCCAACGGCATCCTCACCACGGTCGGTCAGCAGACCGATCCCAAGATCACCGAACTGATCACCTCACTCGCCGGTGTCCCGGGGAGTCTCGCCACCGCCGCCAAGACCCGCGCGGAGGCGTCGGTAATGCTGCGCAAGGAAGCGACCGATGCGGAGCTCAAGGAGGCGGCCGATACGCTGGCGGCGGCATCGACTACTTTGAGCGGTCTTCTCGACGACGACGCATACGCATCGGTGGTCACTAAGAACCAGAAAGCCACGTTGGGCCAGATCGCCAAAGCCCTGGACAAACACGCGACATCCTTGCAGCAGCCCGGCGCTGGCGCAAAAGTAGCCGACATCGCCAAAGGCGTAGAATCGACCCAGAAGTCGCTTTCCGGCGTCAAACCCAGCGATACCCAAAACGCCAGCGAGCCCGGCAAGAAATTCTGGGGACAGGTCGCCTCGGTCTCGGCGGAAGTCGCCGGCGCGGCCAAAAAGCTCAAGCCGGCCGAAACGCCGCCGCAGACCTTCAGCCTCTATGAGATCGCGACGGTCGACGGCATAACCGTCCTGCGGGAAGTGGATTTCCCGAAGGCCGCGAAATGAAGGCACACGGCACCGTGATCCGCCGCCTGGGCACGGCGCGCGATGCGCGCCGGACGACACTGCAGCGGAAACCGCACGTCAAGGGAACCGGACTTGGCTTGAAGCGCACCGATGGCGCGCTGACGCGCGAACCGGCATTGGTCGTCATCGTCGATGCGAAAAAACCGATCTCGAAACTGACACGACAAGAACGCATCCCCTCGTTCGTGAAGCTCGACGGCCGCACGATCCGCACCGATGTCCTACAGATGTCGCGGCTGCACAAGCAGGCCGCTTTCTGCAGCGACGGCTACCATCAAGGGATCGTTTCGGCGTTCGCGAACATCGACGGCACCGCGTACGGGATCACCTGCGCCCACTGCCTGGAGGGCGAGTCGTCGGATCTGGGGGAAATCCCCATCTCGGTCTACGACTACGCCAAGAACGCCTATGCGGTGGTCGGCCAAAGCGGCTTTCGCTTCGTCAGCCCTGGCTCCGGCTCGATCGAAGACTACGGATTTTCCGACATCGGGGTCTTTCAGATCCAGGACAAACACGCGTTCAAGCTGGTGGACGGCGCGCGACCGATGAAGCTTCGCGCTCCTAGCGTCGGAATGCGGGTGACAGGCGTGTCGGCGCACGGGACGATCCGCGGGACCATCGATTTGGTCGCGGTCGAGGCCTACGGATGCTACGTGGATGCGTTGATCGCCGTCGATGGCGCCGGCACGTTTCGCGGCGACAGCGGAATGCTCTGGACCGACGCAAACGGCGACGGGATCTGCATCCATGCGATGGGCAGCGGTAAAGGCCAAACGGGCAGTCGCTACAGCGCGGCGATGTTCGCCCGCCGCATGAGCGAATTCCTGGAAATGGAGTTCCTTCGAACCTAAGCGCTGCACGGTCGGCGGATGCGGGCATCCGAACCCGTCGGCTGCGGGGCCTGTACACGACCCCGCGCCGGCAACGCCGGCGCGGCCGCCTGGATCAGAACTTGTACCCGACCGTAAAGCTATAGCTACGCCCAAAAATGCTCGCGTAATCCGGAGAGTCGCCGAGGAAGCTGTTCGGATCGTAGAACGGCAAACGATCGAACAGGTTCTTGACCGTCACCCCGACGTTGAGCTTGTCGGTCGGGCGCCAGTTCAGGCTGAGGTTGGCGGTCCACCACGACGGTGCGCCGTCGCATTGCGGCTTGGGCACCGGCAGGTAGCCGGCGGTGCAGGTCTGCTCGTTGTTGTCGACCTCGTCGATGCGTTCGCGCGCCCACTTGGTGCCGCCGACGTAGTTGACGAAGACGCTGGTGGTGAACTTCTGGTAGTTCCAGTCGGCGTTGATCGTCGCGCGCAGGCGCGGGTTGTTGTAGTAGCCGACGGTGTCGCCGTAGAACCAGCCGCTTTCGTCGTCGAGGTAGGAGCGGTTGCGGCCGGCGATGGTCGCGGCCAGGCCGACGTTGAGGCTGCCCCACTCGCCCAGCGAGAAGCGGCTGCGCGCGTCGATGTCGAAGCCGTCGATCAGGGTGCGGCCGCGGTTCTTGTACTGGCCGACCACGCTGGCGACGTTGCCGACGGTGTAGCCCGGCAGCGTGCCCGGGCAGACCACGCCGCTGGCCGGATCGGCGCACATCGCCGCCAGCGCCGCGACCGCGGCGCGGTCGGAGTCGGTGATCGGCGAGCGAACCAGCTCGGAGATGTCCTGGATCTTGCTGAAATCCGGCGCGGCGATTTCGTTACGGCGGTAGACGAACCAGTAGTCGGCCGACACCGACAGCCAGTCCAGCGGCTCGAACACGAAGCCGAGCGTGGCGATCTTGGCCTTCTCCGGCTTCAGATCCTGGTTGGGCTGGGTCATGCGCGCGACGGTGCGGCTGCAGTCGACGTTGAGCAACGAATTGCCCAGGTCGACGTCGCCGGCGCGGCGCGACTGGCGCAGCAGGTTGGCGATGGCGTTGGTCTCGCTGCAGCGCTGTTCGTCGCGGAAGCCGCCGAGCTGGGCGAACACGCCGCCGGTACCGGCCTCGGCCAGGCTCGGCGCGCGGAAGCCTTCCGAGTAGGTGCCGCGCAGCAGCAGGTTCGGCAGCACCTGGTACTTCAGGCCGATCTTCGGCGCGACGTTGGCGCTGAAGTTCGGGTACTTGTCCACGCGCAGCGCGGCGTCGAGCTCGAGCTTTTCGGTGATCGGCGCGACGGTTTCGGCGAACAGCGCGTAGGTGTTGCGCTTGCCGTCGAACCACGAGCCGCCCTGCTGGGTGATCAGGCCGCGCGCAGCGTCCTCGTTGCCCGGGGTGTAGAAGGTCTCGCGGCTGATGTTGAAGCCGAACGCGGCGCGCATCTCGCCGGCCGGCAGCTGCGCCAGCGGGCCTTCGATCTTGCCGTCGAGGGTGTGCAGGCGGGTCCAGGACTGGATGTCGAAGGTCGGATACGCCTCGCGCAGCAGCGCCGCGTTGGCCTCGCTGATCTCGCCGAACTTGTACGCCGGATGGTCGGAGATGATGACCCGGCCGGTGCCCGGATCGACGGTGAACGGGCCGAACGCCTTGCGGAAGCCGTCGAGGTTGACGTTGATCGTCTGGTAGGTGATCGAGTGGCTGCCGGCGGTGGCGAACGCGGTTTCCCAGTTCCAGTCGCCGAAGTTGCCGCGCAGGCCGCCGACGGCGCGATAGCTCTGGTCGGTGTTGCGCTGGCCGAAGTAGTTCTTGCCCGCGTCCTGCAGCAGGTATTGCAGGCCGACCACGCCGCCCATCATCGCCTTGAGCTCGGGGCTGGCGCGGTTGTACTCGTTGTTCGGGCCGAGGAACGGATACAGGAACTGGTTGACCGTGGCGCCGGTGTCGCGCGAGAACCAGCTGGTCGGGTTGCCGGTGGTGGTGCTGAACGCGCGCGGGGTGCCGCCGTTGGCGCGCAGGTCGATGTCGGTATAGGTCAGTTCGGCGAAGGCTTCGGTGCTCTCGCCGATCAGGAAGTGGGCGTTGACGTAGCCGGTCATGCGCTCGGTCTGCGCGCCGGCGTCGATCTCGTTGTTCATCCAGGTCTGCCAGATGCAACGCGGGCCGGCGGCCTCGCCGGTCAGCACGTTGTTGCAGCCCGGCGCGGCTTCCTGCCGGCGCGCGCCGGTGCGCGGATCGAAGGCGAAGTAGGTGCCGGGGTTGAACTCGCCCGGCTTGCTGCCGGTGCCCAGGCGCAGATTCTTCAGATAGTTGGGATTGTTGATGTAGTACTGGTTCGGCCGCTTGTCGTAGAAATCGCTCAGCGGGATCGCGTCGCGGCGATAGAAGTTGAACGAGCCGTAGACGTTGTAGCGGTCGCGGTCGAGATCGCCGAAGCCGGCGGTGATGCTGGCCTGGTGCTCGCCGTAGGAATCGATGCGCGAGGAGCTGTCGGTGGTCGCGGTGACTTCGACGCCCTGGTAGTTGCGCTTGGTGATGACGTTGATCACACCGGCCATCGCGTCGGTGCCGTACACCGCCGAGGCGCCGTCGGTCAGCACTTCCATGCGCTCGATCGCCGCGGCGGGGATCGAGTCGATGTTGACGAACTGGGTCTGGAAACCCGCCGGCGCGCCGTAGTACGACAGGCGTCGGCCGTTGAGCAGGACCAAGGTGGCCTGCGCGCCGAGGCCGCGCAGGTTGGCCTGCGAGGCGCCGTCGGAGCCGGTGAACAGCGAGCGCGAATCCTGCTGCGCCGGGCGCGCCGCCGGCAGGTTGTCGAGCACCTGCAGCAAGGTGCGCGCGCCCATGTTCTCGATGTCCTGCTTGCTGATCACCTGCACCGGCGAGGCGGTTTCCACGTCGAGGCGGCGGATGTTGGAGCCGGTGACCTGGATCCGCGACAGCTCGGTGGTCTTGTCCTTGGCCTTCTCGTCCGGCGCGTCCTGCGCGGCGGCGAAAGACGCATGACCCAGCAGCGCGGCGGCGAGCGCCATCGACAGCGGAGCGACGGGGAAGCGGGGTTGGCGATGGGCGGGTTGACAGCGCGGGCGGCGGCTTGCGGGCGACATTTCGGAACTCTCCTGGCAGGATCTGCGGCGCGGATGGCGGACGAAGGGCAACAGCGATCCCGGGCCGCGGCCGGTCGGCCGCAGTCGGAAGTGGGCGGGGGAGGAGCGTCGTTACGTGGCGGGGAGCGTCATGGCGCGAGGATGCTGGCGGTATCGCCCTCCTGGCCGATCAGCGCGGCATTGGCCCAGTTGGCGCAGACCTGGGCGGGTTGGCTGCCCTGCGCGCCGAGCGTGCGCAGGCTCAGCGACGACAGGCCGCGGATGTCGAGTTCCGGCTTGACCACGCCGGGCGCCTTGACCAGTCCGCTGTCGTAGAGCAAACGGCCGTCGCCCCAGACCTGGAACTGCAGGCCGCCAGCGGCGCGGCAGGCATCGTCGATGCCCAGGTCCGCGCGCAGCAGACGCCACAGCCCTTGCAGGCGCAGATCGATGCGGCTGTTGGCGCCGACGCCGAGGCCGCGGCGGAACAGCAGGCCGTTCATGCGCAGCGGCTGGTCGCCGCGGAACGCGCGGTCGGCGCGCACTTGCGCGGCCGCGGCGGCAGGCAACGGCAGCTCGGAGAGATAGCGCTGCTGCGCCGGCCGCTCGGCTTGCTGGTGTTCGAGGATGTGGAAACTCGACAGCGCGATCGGGCCGACATCGCGCGGCTGCAGCGCATCGACCGCGCGCGCCGCGCCGGCCTGGGCCGCGGTCACCATCGGATCGCTCGCCGAGGCGCCGTCGCCATCGGGGTTCTGCACGCTCAGCACGCGGAAGCGCAGCAGCCGGCCGGCGTGCGCCGGGAAGTCGATGCGCTGCATCTCCTGCTTGAGCTGCAGGCGGCCGCGCGCGACCGGTTCGCCCCACTCGCCGTTGCTGTCGCCCAGGTAGACCTCGTAATCGCGGACCTGGCCGTGTTTCCAATTCTTGTCGTTGCGCGGCGCCAGTTCGATGCCGTCGATCAGCTTGCGTTCGCCGAAGCCGACCGTCCACTCGTGGGCGCCGGTGCGCACGGCTTGGTTGCGCACGCTGCGGAACCAGGTGTTGGGATCGTCGTCGAACGCGTTTTCCAACGCATGCCCGGGCTCTTCGGCGGGACGGTTGACTACCAGCAGGCTGTCGGCCGGCAATGCGCGGCCCAGCGCCGGCGCAGCCGGATAAGCATCGTCGGCGGCGGCCGCGGCGACCGGGATATCGAGCGCGAACTGCAGCGGCTTGCGGATGTCGGCGGCCGCGGTGCGCACGTGCAGCGTGCCCTTGCGTTCGGCCGGATCGAAGTACCAGCCTTCCGTCGCGGCCTGCAACGCAGCGGCGTCGGCCAGCTTCGGCAGCGCGCGGCCGTCCAGCGACACCGCGCGCGGCGCCTGCCGGCTCAGCACGCGCAGCGTGTAGCGGCGCTGCGGCAGCTGGCCTTGGTACTGGCCCTGCACCGCGCCGATCGACACCGTCGTCGGGCCGCTGCCCGTCGCCGGCGCGCTCATGCGCAGTTGCTGGGTGCTCGACTCGCCCTGCTCAAAGCGACGGGTGTTGCCGTCGTCCTCGTACAAGCTGTATTGCGATTCGCCCTGCGGATACAGATCGAAGCTGATCTCGTCGAGCGGCTTCTCGCCGTCGTAGAGCATCGCCGGATGCATCGGCACGATCGCGCCGGCGCGCACGAACACCGGCAGCGTCGCCAGTTCGACCGGGCGGTCGAGCTCGCGCCCGGCCGCGCCGGCCTGCACGCTGCGGCCGTCCCAGTAATCGATCCAGCGCCCGGCCGGCAGATGGATGCCGCGGCGCCAGCCGCGGCTGGCGGCCTGGCTGCGGTACACCGGCGCCACCAGCAGGTCGCGGCCGAGCAGGAACTGATATTTGTAGGCTTCGTCGCGCGCGTGCGGGTCGTCCGGGTAATCCCACATCAGCCCGCGCACCGGCGGCGCGCCGGTCTGCGCGGCCTCGTGCACCAGGCCGTACATGTACGGCGTCAGCCGCATCTTCAGCTTCAGATAATCGCGGTTGATGCTGCGGTAAGGCTCGTCGAACCACCACGGATGCTTGCGCGCGTTCGACGACCAGCCCGACATGCCCATCAGCACCGGCGTGAACGCCTTCCACTGCAGGTCGCGGGTGTAGGTCTCGGCGCTGCCGCCGAAGATCGCATCGACGTCGCCGGTGGCGTAGGCCATGCCCGACAGGCCCGAGCCGACCAAGGTCGGCACGTGCCAGCGGATGTAGTCCCAGCTCGCGCTCTGGTCGCCGGTCCAGGCCACCGCATAACGCTGGATGCCGGCCCAGCCCATCACCGTCCACAGGAACGGACGCGAGTCGGAGTTGTTGAGGATGCCGTTGAACGCGGATTGATTCGCGTCCATCGCGAACTGATAGCCCTTGCCGGTCCAGGCCACGTCGAGCTTCTGCACCCGGCTGCCGGCGGTGCCGACTTCCCAGGCGATCTTGTCGACGCCGTTCTCGGTCCACAGGCCGGTGCGGAAGCCGTACTTGGCCAGCCCCTTCACCGTTTCAGGCAATTGCTTGTAGCCGCAGCCGTAGCCGTCGTTGGGCAGGATCCAGCCGCCGGGCATGTCGTGTTCGCGGTATTGCCGCGCCACGCTCTCGACCACGTCGGGCGTGGTGCCGGTCGGGCCGTCGTGCCAGCCCTCGGGCACGGTGCCGGGCTTTTTGACGTTGTCGCCGTCGTTGTAGCAATCGGCGTCGCCGTACGACAGCGCCCAGCGCGGCAGCAGCACCGGGCGGCCGGTCAGGCGGGTGTAGCGTTCGAGCAGGCGCGGCAGCTCGCCGACGAAGTAATACGCGTCGAAGCGGTCCTCGCGGTGCAGCAAGGTGGCCTGGTCGTTCTGGCGCAGGTCGTAGCTGCCGTCGCTCCAGGTGTTGCGCAACATGCCCCAGCCGCGCGAGCTCAGCAGCATCGGCGCCGGGCTCGGGCGGTCGCCCTCTTCCCAGCCGCCGGAGTACGAGACTTCGAGTTCGCGGCCTTTGAATTGGTAGCGGCCGTTCTGCTGGCCGCCGCCGTAGAAGGCTTCGTCGGCTTGCGAGGACAGCACCTGCACGCTCTGCGCCTGGTCCAGGTCGAGCGGCTGCAGTTCCTGCCACAGATGGGTACGGCGTTCGCCGTCGATGCGTTCCAGACGCAGCTTCAACGGCTGGCGTTGCACGTGCAGCACCAGCGCGGCGGTGCGCACGCGCACCTCGGCGGCGTCCTCTTCCAATACCGCCTCGACCTTGCCCGCCGCCTGCGGCAGCACGATCGGCGCGGCCTTGTCGCCGGCGCCGCTGAGCTTGCCGCCGCGGCCGGCCTGCACCCGCACGATATCGTCGGCCAACACCTCGATGCGCAGCGCGCTGCCGGTGTCGGTGCTCAGCTCCCAGCTCGGCGTCGCGCCGGCGCCGGCACGCACCGCCCGCAGGTTGCCGACCGGCTCGGCTGCGGCCGGCAGCGACGACGCGCACAGCGCGGCGAAGATCGCCCCCGAGAGGATCGCGATCGACAGTCGCGGACGACGCACACGGAATTCCACCTTGCCCCCAAGGCCCGCGCGGCGGGCTTTCGAAAACCGAACAACGAACAACGAGTGCGGCCGACTCTAGGCCAGGGTTTCGAAACCTGTCAATAAATTGAAAGGAAAAAGGAAGAATTTCTTCGATGAAACGAAAGTTTGTGCAATGCAATACTTTCTAAACCACGCCAAAATCCCCGTTAAGCGCGTAACGAAAGCCGTCTTCGCTGCACCTTTCGCTTTATCGCGGCGTGCCCGCACCCGAAGCCCATTCGGTCAATTTCTTTTGTTTTACTTTCGATAATTGACTTTCCGAAAGAAAACTAAGATCGTGCCGTCGCTCAACAGGAATCTTTCATGGACGCCACTCCGCTTTCCGATTCGTCCGCCTGGCAGCGCCTGGGCGGAGCCGACACCGCCGCCGAGATCGCCCAGCAGCCGGCGTTGTGGGAACACCTGGCGCACGACCTTTCGCAGGCGCGCGAACGCGTGCAGGCCTTTCTCGGCGACCGCCTCAACGACCCGAACCAGCGCGTGCTGTTCACCGGCGCCGGCAGCTCGGGCTTCATCGCCGACATGGTCGCCGACCGCATCAACGCGCAATGGCCGGCCGACGTGCGCGCCGTGCACACCACCAGCCTGCTGACCCATCCGGCGCTGTACCTGCAGCGCGACCGCCCGACCCTGCTGGTGTCGTTCGCGCGCAGCGGCTCCAGCCCGGAGAGCGTGGCCGCGGTCGAACTGCTGCGCGCGCAGGTCGACGACGCGCGCTTCCTCGACATCACCTGCAATCCCGAAGGCGAGCTCGCCCGCCGCGGCAAAGGGCGCGAGGACACCTGCACCCTGCTGATGCCGGCGGCGAGCTGCGACCGCGCTTTCGCCATGACCAGCAGCCTGAGCTGCATGCTGCTGGCGGCGCTGTGCGTGTTCGACGCCGCGCCGTGGCCGCAGCGCCTGGAGCCGCTGCGCCAAGTCGCCGCGCTCGCGCGCGAGGGCCTGGCGCAATGGGACGCGGCCGCCGGCGCGCTGGCGCAGCGCCCGTTCGACCGGGTGATCTATCTGGCCAGCGGCCCGCTGGAAGCGCTGGCGCGCGAGGCCGCGCTGAAGGTGCTCGAACTCACCGCCGGACAAGTGCTGGCGCTGGCCAACACGCCGCTCGGTTTCCGCCACGGCCCCAAGTCGACCCTCGACGGCGACACCCTGGTGGTGGTGATCCGCAGCGCTCACGCGCTGGCGCGCCGCTACGAACAAGACCTGCTCGACGAACTGCGCCGCGACGGCGTGGCCGGGCAGGTGCTGGCGATCGGCCCGCATTCGGACATCGGCAGCGACGACGAACACACGCTGCGCGTACCGCCGCTGGGCGACAGTGCGCGCAACGACGGCATGCTCAACGACAGCTGGCTGGCGCCGGTGTGGCTGACCTTCGCGCAGATCTATGCGTTGCAGCGCTCCGCCGCGCTCGGGCTGACTCCGGACAATCCGTTCCCCGACGGCACCGTCAACCGCGTGGTCAAGGGCGTCACCATCCATCAGGGCTGATCATTATGGCTGAACCTGCGCGCGCCGCCGTCGGTTACGGCATCGACATCGGCGGCACCAAGATCGAACTGGTCGCCTGCGATGCGACGACGCTGGAGGTGCTGCACCGCCGCCGCATCGCCACGCCGCAGGGCGACTACGACGGTTTCCTCGCCGCGCTGGAGGCTGTGCTCGCCGACGCCGATGCGCAGCTCGCCCAGGCCGGCGCCGCGGTCGGCATCGCTCTGCCCGGCGTGCGCGACCGCCGCAGCGGCCGCCAGCTCAGCGCCAACGTGCCCGCGTTGACGGGCCGCAGCGTGGCCGCAGACCTGCAAGCGCGGCTGCGCCGGCCGCTGTTCTTCGGCAACGACCTGCAATGCTTCGCCCTGTCGGAAGCGCACGGCGGCGCCGCGCACGGCTATCCGAGCATGTTCGGCGCGATCCTCGGCACCGGTGCGGGCGGCGGCTATTGCCTGGGCGGCCGCCTGATCGCCGGCTTCAACGGCATCGCCGGCGAATGGGGCCACTGGAGCGTGCCGGCGCATCTGCTGCAACGCCACGGCCTGCCGGTGCTGGATTGCGCCTGCGGCCTGCGCGGCTGCGTCGAGCGTTACGTGTCCGGCAGCGGGCTGGTCGCGCTGTACCGCCATTTCGGCGGCGACGCGGTCGAGGCCGGCGCGGTGCTCGCGCAGGCCGACGCGGGCGATGCGCGCGCGCAGCAGGTGCGGGCGATCCATCTGGATCTGCTCGGCCACAGTCTGGCCGCGCTGATTCTCGCGCTGGACCCGCATGTGATCGTGCTCGGCGGCGGCTTGTCGCAACACGCGCCGTTGTACGACGCGTTACCCAACGCGATCTCCACGCATCTGTTCGCCGGCGTGCAGGTGCCGCCGATCGTGCCGCCGCGTTTCGGCGATGCCGGCGGCGCGCGCGGCGCCGCCCTGCTGGCGCTGTCTTGAATCCACCTGTTTTTTAATCCGTCTTCGCTGGAGTTCCGCCCATGTCGCCCGTGCAATCGCTGATCGCTTCCCACCGCCAAGGCCGCAGCGTCGGCCTGTACAGCGTGTGCTGCAGCAACGAGCTGGTGCTGCGCGCGGCGATGGACGTGGCGCGCCGCCACGACACCTTGCTGCTGATCGAGGCGACCTCCAACCAGGTCGATCAATTCGGCGGCTACACCGGCATGACCCCGCCGCAATACCGCGACTACGTGCTGCGCCTGGCGCGCGAAGAAGGTTTCCCGAGCGAACGCCTGGTGCTCGGCGGCGATCACCTCGGCCCCAACGCGTGGCAGAAGCGTCCGGCCGAAGAAGCGATGGCGCATGCGCGGGTGTTGATCGAGGCCTATGTCGCCGCCGGTTTCCACAAGATCCATCTCGACTGCAGCATGTCCTGCGCCGACGATCCGACTCCGCTGCCCGACGCGACCGTCGCCGCGCGCTCGGCCGATCTGGCGCGCATCGCCGAACGCACCGCCGCCGCGCATGGCTTGCCGGCGCCGGTGTATGTGATCGGCACTGAAGTGCCGGTGCCCGGCGGCGAAGCCTCGCTGGCCGGCGGCCTGCAGGTGACCACGCCGCAGGCGGCCGAGCAGACCCTGGCGATCCACCGCGAAGCCTTCGCCGCGCCGGATCTGGCCGCGGCCTGGGAACGGGTGATCGCGATGGTGGTGCAGCCGGGCGTGGACTTCGACCACAGCAGCGTGCACGACTACGACCCGGCCGCAGCGCGCGCCCTGGCCGATTTCCTCGAACGCCAGCCGCGCATCGTGTTCGAAGCGCACTCCACCGATTACCAGCGCGAAGACGGACTGCACGCGCTGGTGCGCGATCACTTCGCCATCCTCAAGGTCGGCCCGGCGGCGACCTTCGCCTATCGCGAAGCGTTGTTCGCGCTGGCCGCGATCGAAGCCGAACTGCTGCCGCCTACGCAACGCTCGGACCTGCCGCAGGTGCTGGAGCGCTGCATGCTCGAGCAACCCAAGCATTGGCAGCAGCACTACCACGGCGACGACAACGAGCTGCGCCTGTTGCGCGCCTACGCGCTCAGCGACCGCTGCCGCTATTACTGGGGCGAGCCGGCGCTGGTCGCCGCGGTGCAGCGCCTGTTCGACAACCTGCGCGCGCACCCGGCGCCGCTGTTCCTGCTCAGCCAATACCTGCCCGAGCAATACCGCGCGGTGCGCGCCGGCGCCCTGGCCAATACGCCGGAAGCCTTGGTGCGCCACCGCATCGGCCTGTGCCTGGACGAGTACGCGCGCGCCTGCGCGGCCAACGCCGCCGGCGCGCGCCCAGCGGCAGCGAACGGCTAATACGGATAATCTTGGGCTTTCACCGCGGACCCGCCGATGGCCATGCGCAATACCCGATCCCGCCGGCAGCAGATCCTGCAGTGCCTGATCGAACAGGGCTCGGTGCAGGTGGCCGAGCTGGTCGAACGCTTCGAGGTGTCGGCGGTGACCATCCGCGCCGACCTCAGCCACATCGAATCGCAGGGCCTGGCCACCCGCACCCACGGCGGCGCCACCCTGGTGCGCACGCCGCCGCAGGAGCAGGACATCCATGAGAAGGATGCGCTGAACCTGCCGCTGAAGGAGCGCATCGGCGCGCGCGCCGCGCAACTGGTGCAGGCCGGCGAGAACATCATCATCGACTCGGGCTCCACCACCATGACCCTGGCCCGCCACCTGCGCGGCCACCGCGACGTCACGGTGATGACCAACGGCCTCAACATCGCCTGGGAACTGGCCAATGCGCCCGGCGTGGAAGTGCTGCTCAGCGGCGGCCTGCTGCGCAAGCAGTCGCTGTCGCTGCAGGGCAGCCAGGCCGAGGCCAGCCTCAACGCCTACAGCTTCGACACCTTGTTCCTCGGCGTGGACGGCCTGGACCTGCAGTTCGGCCTGACCACCCACGACGAAGCCGAAGCCCGCCTCAACCACCGCATGGTCGAGCGCGCGCGCCGGATCGTGGTGCTGACCGACGCGTCCAAGTTCGGCCGGGTCAGCCTGCACCGCATCGCCCGGCTCGACCAGATCCACGCCATCATCACCGACCCCGGCATCGACGAGCGCTACCGCGAGGGGCTGCTGCGGCTGGGCATCGAAGTCATCATCGCCGAGCCGTTGCCGTGACCGAATCCAGCGCCCTGCAAGGCCGCATCCTCACCCCTGCCGGCTGGCGCCGCGGCCGCATCGGCTTCGGCGCGCGAATCGAATCCATCGAAGACGACGGCGCGGGCGGCGGTGCCGACGAGCGCATCGTCCTGCCCGGCTTCATCGACCTGCACGTGCACGGCGCCGCCGGCGTCGACCTGATGCAGGGCTTTGATGTCGCGCGCACCATCACCCGCGCCCACGTCCGCTACGGCACCACCGCCTTGCTCGGCACCACCATGACCGCGGCGGAAGACGACATCGCCGCAGCGCTGCGCGGCCTGGCGGCAGTCATCGCCGCGCCGGATCCGGATGCGGCGCAGATCCTCGGCGTGCATCTGGAAGGCCCCTTCATCAGCCCGCACCGGCTCGGCGCGCAACCGCCGCTGACGGTCGAGGCCACGCTGGAATCGGTGCAGCGCCTGCACGCGCTGGCGCCGATCCGGGTGCTGACCCTGGCGCCGGAAATCGGCCGCCACACCGAGCTGATCCCGGCGCTGTGCGCGCTCGGCATCCGCGTGCAGCTCGGCCACAGCGCCGGCACTTACGAAGAAGGCCTGGCCGCGCTGCGCGCCGGCGCGTCCGGCTTCACCCATCTGTTCAACGGCATGACCGGCGTCGACCACTACAAGCCCGGCATCGCCGCGGCCGCGCTGGCCCACGCCGAGTACGCCGAACTGATTCCCGACCTGCAGCACGTGCATCCCGGCGCGATCCGCCTGGCCCTGCGCGCGATCCCGCGCCTGTACGCGGTCACCGACGCCACCGCCGCCACCGGCATGCCCGACGGCGAATACGCGCTGGGCTCGCAGCGCGTGCACAAGTGCCTGGGCTGCGTGCGCCTGGCCAGCGGTTCGCTGGCCGGCAGCGCGCTGACCATGGATCAGGCGCTGCGCAATCTGGTCGAAGTGGGGCTGGACCTGGCCGATGCCGCGCAGCGCGTGTCGACCTTCCCGGCCGACTACCTCGGATTGAGCGATCGCGGCCGGCTCGAACCAGGCGCGCGCGCCGACCTGGTGGTGCTGGACGCGCAACTGCGCGTGGCCGAGGTGTATGTGGGCGGGCGCCGCGTCGAGCTGAGCTGAGCCGTCCGCGCCCAGCCCGGGCCGCTGCCAGATCGTTCCCCGCGGGCAGGCTCCATCGCGAGCGTGTATCGCAAGCGCAACATCCGGCGCCGGCGTGCGGCCGTCCATGCTCCGCTGGTACGCCGCGCGCGCGCGTCCATCCGAAAGCCGGCGCCTTCCTGCCCGCTGCCCGCCCCGACTGCGTTCACCTTGGATGCGCGGCGAAACCGGCGCCTCGCCGGCTGCGCCCGCCGGAGCAGCGACCGCGCTGCCCGTTCGATCGCCACTCGGACTAAGGAGCATCCATGAAGCAGTCATTGACGACCTTGTTGCCCGCTCATCTCTCCGCTGTTTTGCTCGGCCTGGCCCTGGCCGGCGCCGCCGTCGCCGCGCCGCCCGGCGGCATCGGCACCCAGCCGCAACCGCCGCAGCCCGCCGGCACCTGGCAGGCCAAGGTGAAGTACCTCTCGCCGCACACCGCGCCCGACGGCCGCCGCCTGACCTGGAAGTACGCCGACATCGTCGCCTCGACCCAGGAATACTGCGATTCGCAGCTGCAATCGTGGTATTCCAGCGGCAACACCGTCGTGGTGGAGTACTGCCACTTCGTGCCGATCGGCGGCTGATGCATTCGCGGCGTCCGCGTTGAGCGGATAGCCGCAACGTCGGTGCGCTGCCCTTTGCGGCATCCGCACCGACGTTTCCGCATACACGCGCGGCCGCCGGTGCGCTATCGTCGTGGAAGATCCCGATTTTCAGGCTTACCGGGGATCGATGAGGAACAAAGCGGGGATGCGCTCATGCTTTTCCTCGCCCCGACGCGCGCGGGCTGCGTAGTGCGAGTTCGCAGCTGAACGTCTCGCGAACCCGCACGCAAACCAGCCAGCCCAGCGCCACCGCAGTCGACTGCCGAGCACTCGAGAAATGGATTTTTCATCTGCGTATCGTCCGCAACAAGCCCGCAACGGCCATCTGCGCGCGCGGGCGATGAAGAACCTCTTCATGGCCGTATCGCTCGGTCTTTGCACAACGGCGAACGCGCAAGACATCAACACGCTGGAACAGGACCTGGCGCATGAAGTCGGCGCCGTCGATCTGCGCTCGGGCATCACCCGAGCCCAGGCCGGCACGATTGCCGAACACTACTGCCGGCGCTACATCGGCGGTTGCGGAACGGTAGCGCCCGCGACGGACCGACACAGCGACTGGGCCGTCGTGCCGTTGACCGATCCGGCCGGCGTCGCCGACAAGAACGCCATCCTCGTCGGGAAACATACCGGGAGGATTTCCTGGGGCAAGGGACCAACGTTGAATCTGCCCGATCTTGTCGGCTCGAAAGAAAGCGCGCCAAGGCCGATAAATCGCAGCGGCGCCAACGTCGAGCGCTCGTACGGCCGCAAGGTCAAGGTCCAGTTTTCCGTCCTGCCGAACGGCACCGTCGCGAACGCGAGATTCAAGCAGTCATCCTCGGACCCGAAATGCGACCAACGCGGGAGGCGCATCGTCGAAGCCTGGCGTTTCCCTGCGCGAGAGCGGCCGATTGAACTGATCACAGCGCTGAGCTGCGCTCGCTGACGAACCTGCGGGTAGACCGGCCGCATCGATTTCGACTGCCTGCGCGCGGGAACGATCGCCGTAACGCCGAGACCAAACTATTTGCGGCATTCGCACCTGCGCTTGCGCAGCAGGCCTATAGCGCCGCCACGTCGTAAGTCTCCGCCGCATGCGCCGCCGCGCCGAGCAGGCCCGAACACGCATGCACCACCGCCAGCGACGGCACTTCGGCCATCGCCGACGCGAACCGGCCCTTGGCTTCGAATGCGGCGCGGAAGCTGTCGGTCTGCAGCGCGTCGAGCAGTTTCGGCACCACGCCGCCGGCGAGGAATACGCCGTCCCACGCGCCCAGGGTCAGCACCAGGTCGCCGGCCATCGAGCCGAACGCGGCGCAGAACAGTTCCACCGCATGCCGGCAGCGCGCGTCGCCGGCCGCGGCCTGGGCGTTGATCTGCGCCGGCGACCACGGCTGCGCAACGACGCCGTCCAGCTCGCACACCGCGGCGTAAAGATTCGCCAGCCCCGGCCCCGACACCAAGCGCTCGCACGACACCCGCCCGTAGCGGCGCATCAGGCATTCCAGCACCTGCAGGTCGCGCGGCCGCGACGGCGCGAAACCGGCGTGGCCGCCTTCGGTCTCCAGCGCGAAACACCGGCCGTTGCGCACCAGCAGGCCGCCCACGCCCAGGCCGGTGCCCGGGCCGATCACCGCATAGGTCTGCGCCGCGCCCATGTCGAAGCCGGACCAGCCGACCGCGCCGACCGCGACCACGTCGTCCGCGCTCAGGCGCGAGATCGCCATCGCCTGCGCGGCGAAATCGTTGATCAGCGCGATGCGCGGCGTGCCCAGCGCCGAGCCGATCTCCGGCGCGCGGATCTGCCAGGGATGGTTGGTGATGCGCGCTTCCTCGAAACGCACCCGCCCGGCCACGGCGAACACCGCGGCGTCGGCGCGTTCGCCCAGTTCGTCGAGGAAATGCCGCGCGGCCTCGGCCGCGCTGGCGAAGTCGGCGGCCGCGTATTCGCGCACGCTCTCGTGCAGCAGCCGCTCGCCGCGCGCCAGTTCGGCGATGGCGAAGCGCGCGTTGGTGCCGCCGATGTCGCTGACCAGCACGCGCATCAGCGCACCTGCGCGGCGGCGGGTTCGAACCGCAGCGTCGCCGGCTCCGGCGCGCCCGACACCGCTTCGAGCACCAGCGTGTTGCGCCCGCGCTGTAGCGCCGCCCGCTGCGTCTGGTTCGCCTCGAACGGCGCCAGCGCATCGCCGTTGAGCCGGACCCGCAGCGCGCCCGCGCCGTTGCCGCGCCAGCTCAACGCAAAGTCGCCCGCGGCCTCGGCCTGGATCGTGTACTTCAGCCATTCGCCCGGCTGCATCGCCACGCGCACGCGCTCGCCTGCGCCGTCGCGCAGCAGGTCGACACCGTCGTTGCGGTACAGCTGCGACGGGTTCCAATCGGCGTTGGGCTTGCCGCTCTCGTTGGCCGCGCTGTGGTCGAAATAGGCCACGCCGTTGCGGCCCATGTCGAAATCCGCCGCTGCCAGTTCGCCGCCGTCGCGACCGATGCGGTGCGGCTTGAATGGCAGACTGCGGTCGTCGTGCGGCGAGCGCAGCCAGGCGTCGGCGACGTCGGGATGCGGGCGGTTGTGCTCGAAGCGCACGTCGCGCCCGGCGAGCGTCAGCAACGCCTCGCGCGCCTGCGCGCGCTGCGGCCGCGGCCCTTTGCCTTCCCAGTACGCAAGCACCTGCTCGTAACCGGGATTGGCGATCACTTGCAGCGGATTGTTGTAGCGCAGCTTCTTCACCGGCCAGTTGGCCCAGCCGATGCCCTCGCCTTCCACCGTCGCCACGGTGCGGGCGAACCAGTCGTTGGAGTTCTCGCCGGTCTCGCCCAGCCACAGCGGTACGTTCCAGCGTGCGCGCATGGCCAGATGCTCGGCGATGCTGTCGCGGTCGGTGTCGTTCCAGTATTTGTGGAAGCTCAGCGCCAGGTTGTCGTCCCACAGCCCGGCGTCGAGCACGCCGCGGTAGTTGTTGCCCCAGCAGTTGCCTTCGACGATCAGCATGTGGCGCCGGTCGACTTCGCGGATCGCCGCGCTGATGCGCACCAGCAGCTCGCGCAGCGGCGCGTTGCCGGTTTCCTTGCAGCCGTGCTTGTCGCCGGCATCGGCGAAGCCCCAGTTGGGCTCGTTGATGAGGTCGTAACCGGCGACCGCGGGCTCGTCGCGGTAGCGTTGGGCCAGTTCCCGCCACAGCGCCACGGTCTTGTCGCGATGGGCCGCGTCGTCCCACAGCGACGGTTGCGCGGGGTCGCGGTCGGAGATGTTGAGATCGTTGCCCTGCCCGCCCGGCGCCGCGTGCAGGTCGAGGATCACGTACATGCCGTTGGCCTTGGCCCACGCGATCAGTTCGTCGGTGCGGCGGAAGCCGTCTTCACGCCAGGTCTGCCGCCCCGCCACCGGCTCCTGCGACGTCGGCAAGGTGTAGAGCTCGTAGTGCATCGGCAGGCGCACCGAATTGAAGCCCCAGGCCGCGAGCGCGTCGATATCGTCCTTGGTTACGTAGTTGTCGAGCCACGCGCGATAGAACGCCTGCGTGTCCTGCTCGCCGATCAAATCGGCGATGCGCGCGCGGATCGCGTGCTGCATGCCGGGGCCGGCGAGGCCGAGCATGTAGCCCTCCTGAAGCATCCAGCCACCGAGGCCGACGCCGCGCAGGATCACCGGCCGGCCTTGTTCGTCGACGATGCGCTGGTCTTGCGCGCGCAGGAAGCCTTCGGCGCGGCCGGGCAGCGGCGCCAGCGCCAGCGCGGCCGCCAGCACGGCGAAGCCGGCGGCCGCGCGTACGCCGCAGCGCAGCCGGCTTTTCGCGAGCCGGCCAGCCGCGGATTCGTTCGTGTCGTGCATGGCGCTCCTCAACGGTTCAGACCTTGCAACAGCCGCGCGCGCAGTTCGCGCGAACGCGCCTCGTCCATCGGCGCCAGCACGCCGCGTACGGCCTCGGGAATATGCGCGGCGGTCTGCGCATCGGCGTCGAACACGTAATGGCGGAACGCCTCGCGCCAGACCTCGCGTTGCGCCGGCGGCAGGTCGCGCACGCTCATGATCGCGTGCAACAACGCGTTCATCGGCGTGTCCATCCAGCGCGGCGACTGCCGCCACCAATAATTGACCAACACGTTGAACGCATCCAGCGCCCGCATGCGATGCCACCACATGCTCGGGATCAGCAAGGCATCGCCCGGGCCGAGTTCCGCGCTGACGGCGTGGCGCATCGCCTCGGCGAAGCGCGGAAAGCGCTGCAGGTCCGGCGCGTCGAAATCGACCAGGCTGATCGCCTGCCCGGCCGGCGTGCGGTCGAGCGGCCCGATGTACAGGTTCTGCAACTGCTCCGGCGGAAACAGCGTCGCGCGGCGGCGGCCGGCGACCACGCAGGCGATGTTGTCGGGCACGTCTTGGTGCGCGGGGATGCGGGTGCGGTTGCCGATCCAGATGCTGGCCAGCGGCTGCAGCGCGCCGAAGCCGAGATCGTTGTGTTCGCGCAGGCCGGGCAGCCAGGTGTCGATCGTGGTCGAGCCGAGGTAGAGGGTCGGCGCCGCCGGATCGTCGGCATAGCGCAGCAGCGCGTCCAACACCGCCGGCAACGAGGCCTTCTGCTGGGCGAAGCCGAAACCGAGCAGGTCCGGCCGATAACCGATATGGCCGTCGGCTTCCGGCGGCGCGACACTGACCGTCGCCGGCGCGTCGCTGGCGAAGCCGGTGAGATAAGCCGCCGCCTCGTGCATCGACGCGGCCCCGGCGCGGGCCAGCGGCCAGTGCGCCACCAGGCCGCGCAGCACGTAGGGCCGGGTCGCACGCAGTAAGTGCTCGGGCAGCGCCGCCGCATCGACGCCGTGCAGCTCCTCGATGGGCTCAGCGGCCGGCAGCATGGCGGCGGCTCAAGCGTTCGATCAGATCGCGCAGGCGCGACAGCGACGCCAGCGCCATGTAGATCGCTTCCAGATAACCGGCTTGCGCCAGCGCGTGCAGGTCCGCCGCGCCGAGCGCGCGCAGCGCACGCTCGTCGATGGTGTGGAACCCGGACAAGCGGTGCTGGGTGTGTTCGTCCAGGCGGATATCGAGTGCGAACGGTTCGAGCAGATGCAGGCGCCGCAGCGCGGCGATGAAGCCGGCATCCTCGCGCAGACCATCGTGCAATGCGCGCAGCAGCGAGGCGGCGCGCTGCAGGAACTCGCTGCTGCCGCCGTGTTCGAGGAACAGCGGCTCGCCGCCGCGGCCGTCGCCGCGTACCACGCGCGGATGCTCCAGGTCGATGTGCACCATCGGTTCGTCCTCGGCGATGCCGATCAGGAACGGCAGGCGCTCGATCGCCATCGGCAGGTAGTGCGCGTCCCAGCGCTCGCCGGCGCCGGCGAGCGCATCGCCCTCAAGAAACAGATTCTCGCGTGGCCGCAGCCCCAGCAACGCCAGCGAGCGGAAGCCGCCGTCGGCGGTCTGCTGGAACACGATGGGATAGTGCGCCTGCAACTCGCGGAACTCGCCGAAGAAGGTCGGCGCCAGCATTTCGTCGTCGCCGTAGCGCGCACCGCGCGCGACGATCACGCGCAGGTCGTGGTGGTCGACGTTGTTGAGCAGAACGGTTTGCGACATCGCGATTTCCAGGGTCGTGACCGGCCGCGCGAGGATATCGCGCGGCCGGATGGCCGGTCGGAAGCGTCCCGTCCGGCGCATCGCCGGACGCGGCCCTGTCGATTCCGCGCAGCCGCCGCCGGCGATGCGCCGGCGCGGCCCCGCGCGACCGCCGCGATCAGAACTTGTAGCGCACCCCGAACATGTAGCGCGGCCCGTACTGGTCGAACGAATACAGCTGGCGCTTGTTGCGGCCGCGCGTGCGCATGGTCTCGTCGGTCACGTTGATGCCTTCCAGCGTGAACACCAGATTGTCGGACACCGCGTAGCTGACGTTCATGTCGAGCTGGCCGTAGGCCTCGACATAGATCGGATTGGCGCCCTTGCCGTCGCCCAGGTTGGTCAGGAACTGGTCGCGCCAGTTGTACGCCGCGCGCGCCTGCCACGGGCCCTTTTCGTAGAACGCGACCACATTGGCCGAATCGCTCAGGCCGGTCATCGCGAACTGAGTGCCCAGGCTGCCGTTCTTGTAGGTCAGGCCCGAGTCGACGATGGTGTAGTTCGCCGACAGGCCGAAGCCGGACTGGCCGAACACGTGCTGGACGTTGAACTCCCAGCCGTCGAGCGTATCGGAGCGGTTGTTGACCGGCTGGGTGATGTTGAACGACAGCACCGGATCGCCGCTCAGGCCGCTGACCGTGCCGGTGGCCATGCCGTTGGAATCCACACCGGTCTTCACCACGCCGGGCTGGCCGTTGTAGGTGTTGAGGATGTAGTTGCGGATGCACGGACGGTCGGTGTTGGCGCAGCCGCCGGCGGAGATGGCCGCGTTCCAGTAATTGCCGCCCGACGGCGTGTGCAGATCCGGGTAAGGCGTCTGCTTGCTCACTTGGTCGGCGATGAAGTTGTCGATCTTCTTGCGGAAATAGCCGACCGACAGATAGCTCGATTCGCCGTAGTACCACTCGTAGGACAGGTCGAAGTTGCGCGATTCCAGCGGCTTGAGGTTGGGATTGCCCGCGCTGCCGCCGCCGCCGTCGAAGCGCGCCTGGCCGCCGACGCTCAGCGCCGGGTTGAGGCTGCCCCAGTTCGGCCGGCCGATCGATTCGCCGTAGCTGGCGCGCAGCTTCATGCTGTCGTTCAAGTCCACCGAGACGTCGAGGCTGGGCAGCCAGTACTTGTAGTCGCCGTCGAGTTCGCGGAACTGCGAGCCGGAGTAGCGGATGACGAACTCGTTGGCCGCGACCCAGTCGATGCCCACCGGCGCCGGCTGCAGCGCCGACGCCTTGACCTTGGTGCGCTCGTAGCGCACGCCGGCGGCGACGTTGACCGGCAGCTTCCAGTCGAAGGTGCTGCTCCACTGCAGGTAGAAGCTGCGCGACTCCTCGCGCACGCGGCTGTCGCCGACGGTGCGGTTGGCGGCGCTGCCGGGCACCGCCGCGCCGGTGTAGTCGAACGAGGCGCGGTAGTCGTCGCGTACGCCCTTGCCGCTTGCGACCCAGGCGTCTTCGGCGAGCTTGCGCACGCGGTCGAAGTCGAAGATGAAGAACGCGTCGGTGAAGCGCGGATCGTTGGCGCCGCTGACGCCGCGGAAGTAGTCGCCCATGTGGGCGAGCTGCCAGACCGAATCGGGGTAGTCGTTCGGGCTGGTGGCGCCGCCCCAGGTGTCGAGCTGGACGTGGGTGAAGGCCGAGCGGTTCTTGTAGTCGGTGGAAGCTAGGCCGAAGCTCAGCTTGTTGTAGTCGCCGAACTTGTACTCGCCGCTGGCCTGGAACTGCTCGATTTCGGCGCGCTCGCGCTCGTTGCGGAACACCGAGCCGGTCACCAGCATTTGCGCCGGGTCGATCGCGTTCATGCCGTTGGGCAACAGCAGGGTCAGCACCGGGAAATCGCGGCTGAAGTCGATGATGTTGCCGGCGCGGAAGAAGCCGGCGCTGGCCAGGGTGTTGTTCGAGCCGTAGGGGCTGTCGGGCGAGGAATCGGCGGTGGAGCGGTGGTAGTCGAAGTTCAGGCTGAAATCGTCGCTGAGCTTCCAGTCGACGTTGAGGCCGAGCGACTTGTTCTCGCGCTTGACCGCGCTCTTGCCGGCGCCGTTGGCGAAGTCGGACAGGCCGTTGTAGCGCTCGTCGTAGATCAGCGGCGAGGAGCCCGAGCCCTTCGTCCACGAGCTCACGCCCGGGGTGAAGTTGAGCCACACCGACATGTCGTGGCGCATCTGCTCGATCTTGTTCTGCGAATAGGTGTAGTCGAGCGTGGTGGTGAGGTTGTCGGTCGGCGCCCACTGCAGGGTCAGCTGGCCGTTGATGCGCTCGCGCTTCACCGAGTTGACGCTGTAGCCCAGGCTCTGCGGCATCGAGTAGACATCGTTCGGGCCCGGACGGTTGGTGATGTGCTCCGAGCCCGGCTGGCCCGGCAGCGGCAGCGCCGAACCGCCGCCTTCGCCGCTGGCCAGCGGCGTGTCGATGAAAGGCCGCCACCCGTTGCCGGAGGCCACGAACGCCGAAGCCGAGCCGGATTCGCGCTTGAGGTAGTTCGCGCTCAGGCCGATGCCGAAGCGGCCGTCGGCCGAGGTCGCGCTGAAGATGCCCGAGGCGTCGGGGGTGACCGAATCGCCCTTCAGATCGCGCGGCAGATCGTCGTCGGAGGTATCCCAGATGCCTTTGACGCCGACGTTGGCGTGCACGCCGGGATTGTCCAGCGGACGCGCGGTCTTGATGTTGATGGTGGCGCCGATGCCGCCGGTAGGCGTGCTGGCGCGGCTGCTCTTGTACACCTCGACCGCGGAAATCGATTCGGCGGCCAGATCGCTGAACTCGAACGCGCGGCTGCCGGTGGCGGTCGGCATCTGCCGGCCGTTGAGCAGCACCAGATTGAAATCGGGGCCGACGCCGCGCACGGTCACGCGCGAGCCTTCGCCGGCGTTGCGGTCGATCGACACGCCGCTGATGCGCTGCAGCGCCTCGGCCAGATTGGTGTCGGGGAACTTGCCGATGTCCTCGGCGACGATGCCGTCGACGATGCCCTCGGCGTCGCGCTTGAGGTTCATCGACGAAGTCAGACTGCCCTTGATGCCGGTGACGACGACGGCGTCGAGCGTCCTGGCATCGTCGCCGGCGCCGGGCCGGCTCTGCTGTCCCGCCTGCGCCGGAGCGTCGGCCTGAGCGTCGGCGCCGGCCTCGGCCGCCGGTGCGGTGCTTTGCGCATACGCCGGCTGGCCCAGGGCCAACAGCAATGCGGACGTCAACACAGTGCGCTTGGCGGCGCCGCGCGTTTGCTTCATCGAAACTCCTCCCCAGGATTCCACGATGCACGGGCGGGCCGATCCCGTCCCGCCCCCTTGGTTGCTGCGGGGCGATTTGACGCGCGCATGACAGCGCTGTCAATTATCTGGACAAAAGTGCTACCGGCATCAAGGAGAAAGCGTTTTCTCGGCCGTATTCCTTGCGGCGGCGCAGCATGGGCCGCGTGAATCGCAGCGCGGAACCGGTGCGGGATTGGCGTATACGGATTAGCGTTCTTTCCGGTTCGCGTTGTTTCGAGGCGTCGCCGGAAGGCTACTGCCGGGCGCATGCAGCGCCGGTCGCGGGATGCACAGCGCGCGCGATCGGCGAACGCGCGCCGACGGCCGAACAGGATCGGCGTGCGAACCGCGACGCGACGCGGAACGGCCGCGCGTGCGGCCGCGCCGCCCGCAGCGCGGCCAGGCGTGGATCAGCCCACGGCCAGAACCAGGCCGAACTCGCTCAGGATCGGATTGATCGGATCGAACCAGGATCTGCGCTGCGACGCCGGCATGTCGCAGTTGTGGCCGGCGCTGGATACGCCGCTGTTGCCGGACTGGATTCCCTGCGCCTGCCCGAGCAAATCGATCCACGGCCCACCGGAATCGCCCAGGCCGGAGCAGTTGTTGCCCTCGCTCATGTTGTAGAGCGCGCCGAGCTGATAGTTGACCGTGACTTGCTTGGCGGTGATCTGCCCGCAGCGATAAGCCGTCTTCGGCCCGGAGCGGCATACCGTCGCCCCGATCGGCGCTTCGGCGGAGCCTTTGACGGTGATGTAGCCGCCGCTCCAGTCGTAAATCTGCGCCGAAACGGCGAACGAGGCCGACGAGCGGATCCATCCACGGTCCGCGCCGGGGAACCTGGAGTTCTCGAACACGCCGAAGTAGGTCCTGCCGATGCCCGACCAATCCACGTCGATCCGATCCGGCGCGGTTCCGCAGTGGCCGGCGGTCACCACGCCGGGAGCCGTGCCCTTGTAGGCAGCGAAGCCCGAGGTGCAGCCGCCGCCGGAGGCGGTGATGTATGAAATCCCACCGAAGATCCAATTGGTCGGCTGCGGCGCGCCGTCCATGTATTCGAAACGTATCGCGTCCGTGTCAGCGCCGCTCGCAGCTATGAAGTCGGCCACGTCCGGTCCGGCGTTGCGGGCGACGCGGACGACGACTCGGTTGCTGATCGGATCGACGTGCCAGGTGCGGATGCCGCGCAGCGGCTTGTGGATGCCGATCCGAAGCGATCGCAGCATCTCGTCCAAACGTTGCTTTGAAGCCTGCAGCCGACTCCAGCTATGCCGGACCTGGCGCACTTCGACGCTGCCGCACAGGTTCGAACATAAGTCGCTCGCGCGCTGACGTCCCGACGTGGCCACGATCAGCCGGGAAGCGCCGTCTGGCGCGCGCTCGATCCAACTGCCGGCGAAATCCTTGCCGAGTTCGCGCCGGATGAGAGCTTCCTCGGCGCTCGCATGGCGCTGCACGCGCAGCAATTGCGGCAGCTGGTCTGGCGAAACGTCGAGGTCGCGCGACAGGGCCTGCGTCAGCGCCGGATCGATGAGCGCCGGATCGGCCCCTGCGTCGACATAGGCTGCATTCGCAACGGGTGCGGCCAGGGCGGTCAGGCATGCGACCGAAAACATCGAGGCACGAACGGAAGTGTGGGACATCTTTCAACCTCCTTGCTGTGGGATATTCCTGTGAAACCACATCGTCGCCGGCAAGGAAGCATGGGTGTCAGACCGGCGTCACGGGCCGACGACCGCAATACATTTCGATCCGTTATCGGACGCACCTGCCTGTGCGCCTTATCGCGAGGCGCACGAATCCGCACGATCGCCTCGTTCGAACGCGGCGCGGTCGCAGCCTGGTCTGTGGACAAAAAAAGCCCTCCTTGCGGAGGGCTTTTTATAGGGCGCTGGTGCGGAACACGTGGTTCCGAACGCGTGGATCAGAACGGGATATCATCGTCCGCGAAGTCGTCGCCGAAGTCGTTGGACTTGGCCGGCGGGGCCTCGCGGCGCTGGCCGGAGTCGCGGCCACCGCCGTAACCGCCGCCGCCACCCGCAGCGCGGGCCGGGCGCTCACCGCCACCACCGCCACCACCGCCACCGCCACCGCCACCGCCACGGTACTCGCTGCGACCGCCGCCTTCCGAGCGACCGCCACCACCGCCGCCGCCCTCACCGCCGCCGAGCATCTGCATCTCGTCGGCGATGATGTCGGTGAAGTACTTCTCGACGCCGTCCTGGCCGGTGAACTTGTCGTAGCGGATCGAGCCTTCGATATAGACCTGGCGGCCCTTCTTCAGGTACTCGCCGGCGATCTCGCCGAGCTTGCCGAACAGCTTGACCCGGTGCCATTCGGTGCGTTCCTGGTTGTTGCCGTCCTTGTCCTTGCGGACGCTGGTGGTGGCCAGGCTGATCGTGGTCACGGCCATGCCGCCCTGGGTGTACTTGGTCTCCGGATCGTTGCCGAGGTTGCCGACCAGGATGACTTTATTGATGCCGCGTGCCATGGGATTCCTTGCTGACTGCCGTTCTTGGACGGCCTAAGCGTGGATTATAGCCCCTCCCCCCGGTATCGGCCCGGGGGCCGAAGGCAGGTCGGACGCCCGCCCGCGGCGGCGCCAGGAAATGCCTGGAACCCTTGTGAGACAAGCTTTCCCCTGACCGGGGCCGGCACCGGGACGGGCCCGGCCCAGCCCGTTGGGTTCGTCCCGTTGAACTCAGGGCGAGCGACCATCGGCCTGCCGAAACCTCGCGAGGACAAGGTCCGTCCCGGCCGACCCCGACCACCGGGCCCGGCTGGTGCGCCATGATCGGCGCTGCCCGAACACCCCAGACTGCGGACGCACCATGCCCCCTCTCGATCCGATCGCGATCGCCGAGCGCGAAATCGAAGCCGGCGCCCTGCTGCTTCAGCAGGCCTTGCCGCCCGACCGCCTGCGCAACACCGTCTACCGCGCGTTGCTGAAAGGCCGCGCGGTGGTGCTGTGGCCCACGCGCGGATCGGCTTGCGCCGCGAGCGTGCGCGCCGGTTTCGCCGCAGCGGTCGAAGCCGCAGACCTGTATTTCCCGGGCGCACAGGTAGCGGTACCCGCCGGCGACTATCACGGCCAATGCCTGTATGTGATCCACCCGATCCGCACACCGCTGACGCTGGACAACTGTCCGCCCGGCGACGACTACCGCTATCGCAGAAAGCTGCTCGCCGCCGGCGTCGCCGACGGCCTGAGCATCTGCGGGCTGACGCCGAGCCAGATCGCCGCGATCGAACACCAACAGGGCGTGGCCCTGCCGCGCGCCTACGCAGCGTTCCTGGCCGAATGCGGGCGCGCGGCCGGGCGCTTGTGCGGCGACTGCCATTTCTTTTACCCATCGCTGAAGGGGCTCAAACAAGATGCCCTGGAAATGCTCGAAGAAGCCCGGCAGGAAACGCAGGACTACACGGATTTCCACGATTTCCACCTTCCGGCCAACGCCTTCGTGATGGCGACCTACCAGGGTCACCAGCTCCTGTACTGCCTGTGCGACGGCGCGGACGATCCGGCGGTTTACGCCTGCATCGTCGGCAGCGCGCCGATACCACTGCACGACAGTTGTTCGGAGTATCTGGACGCGTTGATCGGATAGCCACTTGCGCCGGCGCGCTCGAAAACCCAGGCACGGGCGACAACAGAAGCGTCCAGTGCAAACGGGAGGGGTTGCGCTTGTAGCTTGGATTGAAACGGACTACCGGCAAAGAGTTCGAGACCAACGAGAAATGGAAGACTCATCTCACCGATATCCGCTTCAATCCCGTAAGCGCCGATTACCAGTGCGACGGTTGAAAGCCATGGCTCCGACTAGACCGTCCTCGCTCTCGGCAAAATCACCATGAACACGACCGCCGACAGCCTCGATCCGACTACGAACAGCGCCATCGTCAAGCGGTCCACCCGGCAGCTCCATGGATTGCTGCTGCAAGGCGACACGCTGCACAGCATGTATCGACGCACGAATACTGCGTTGGCCGCCCTGGAACTCGTTGCCCAGCAATGCGAGTAAGGCCGGCTCGAAATCGTCGTCGATACCCTACGCGGCTGTCTTGAGGCGTACGAAGAAACGCTGGCGCGGCATAGGCATTCCCTCCTCTACTTCAAAGATTAGCTGCAGACGACAATCCGCGCGGTTTCTCTCGCGGCTCTGTGTTTCTGCAGCGTAGCTGAAGGTACTTCGCCAGACAGTGCACCCGAATGAGGTGCCGATCCAGTTGAATTGGCGCGGTCGCGGCTCGCGCCGCTCCTACAGGGGTGGCTCTGGCTTGCGCGACATTTGTCTTTACGACAAAGAAAAGGGCGCCCTCGCGGACGCCCTTTTTGTTTCGGCGATGGTGCCGCCCTACCCTGCCGTCAGTAGTAACCGGCCAAGTTGAGGAACCACCCCTTATTGTCGTACTCCAGATCCGTCAAATCATCGCTAAAGTCGGTGAAGTTATACCCAATCCCCACCTTGAAGTTCTGACTCAACTGCCGATCCACCCCGACCAGCCAACCGCGCCGATCGCCGCCGTCCTTCACCGACAACCAGCGGTACTCCGCCATCGCGTCCCACTTGGCGATCAGGTGATAGCGCACCTGCCCGGCCAGCAAGTCGGCGCGGCTGTCCAGCCACAGGCCTTCGCCGCGGCCCATGCGGTAGTCGCCCCAGCGGCTGGCGGCTTTGGCGGCCAGTTCCCACTTGTCGTCTAGGCGGTAGATGCCTTCGAACGACAGCACTTGCGAGCGCTGGTCGTATTGGTTGCCGCCTTCCTGGCCGATGGTGGCCAGGTCGTACAAATAGATGTACTTGCCGAACGCGGCCCAGCGCGAGCTGTCATGCGGGCGGTAGGCGAAGCCGAGGTTGCCTTCCACGGTCTTGGCGCCGCGCGAGGCGTCGATCTGGTCCTTGATGTCGGAGTACAGGAAGCGTGCGGCGATGCGCCAGTCGTCGTTGATCTTGTAGAACAGCCGGTTCGCGGTGGTCCAGGCTTCGCGGCGTTCGGCACCGCTGTCCTTGCGGTATTCGAGCTTGCTCGACCAGTCGGTGCGTTGGTCGGTGCGGCCGCCGCTGAGGCTGTAGGCGCGGCGGTCGATGTGGCCGCTGGCCGCGTCGAGGTCGCCGTCCATCACGCTGAAGCCCAGGTTCCAGCCTTCGCCGGGATAGAAATCCATGCCGAAGGTGTGGGCGATGCCTTGGCTGGCGTCGCGCGGGTCCTTGAGGAACTGGCTTTCGTTGTAGAGGTTGGTCTGGTTGTTGAGGCGCCAGCGTTGGCCGATGGTCCAGCCGGTCTGCAGCACGTTGTCGAACAGCGGGTCGCGCTCGGTGCGGTCGGTGCTGAAGGTGTAGCCGCCGTAGATCGTGTGGTCCGGGGTCAGGCGGTATTCGGCGTCGACCTTGCCGGCGTCGCCGCGGCTGCCGTTGCTGTATTCGGCGTTGATGCTGGAGCGGTCGCCGAACAGGTAACGCGCGCCGATGGTGCCCAGGTCGTTGCGCTTGTACTTGCCGCCGTCGTCGTCGACGGTGTACTGGCCGGCGACGTACAGCTCCAGGCTGGAGCCGATGCGGTGGGTGTAGCGCATCGCGAACAGCATCGCGTCCAGGTCCGGCGTGGTCGAGCCCACGCCGCGCTCTTCGCGGATGCGGCGCAGTTCGGCGCCGAGCTGGTCGTCGTTGGTGATGCGCCAGTCCATCGTCAGCTGGCTCTGCTCGAGCGCCTGGTCGCCGCTCTCGCGCCGGGTGTGGCGGCCGAACAGGCTGAAGGTCTCGGTGAAGTAGCCCAGGAACTCGGCGCCGTATTCGCGCACCGCCTGGCCTTGGTCGTAACGCGAGATCGAGAAGCCCGGATCGATGTCGCGCCACCACGCGCCGGCGCTCCAGTCGAGCTGGGTCCAGCCCAGTTCCTTGAAGTTGGCGCGCGCTTCGATCTTGTCGGCGTCGCCCTTGCGCGGGCCGTCGATCGGGTTGATGCGGGTGAAGTCGATACCGCCGTTGGTGGAGTACCACAGCGGCGCCGAGGTCGACTCGGTGCGGGTCTTCTCCAGCTTCAGGTAGGTGCCGCGGCCGGCCTGCAGGGTCAGGTCCACGCCCTTGAGGGTGTAGTCGTCGCCGCTGCGGTTCTCGTCGACGTAGGTGCCGCCGACGGCGAAGTGATCGCCGAGCCACTGCTTGCCGCGGAAGCCGGCGCTGACGTCGTCGGTCTGGAAACCGGCCGGGACGTATTCGTAATCCACCAGCAAGCGCTGGGTGTAACCGTCCAGCGGGGTGTCGCGGGTCAGCGTGCGCACGTTCTCGCGGGTGATCTGCGACAGCGGACGGGTCAGCAGGATGCGGCCCTGCATGTTGTTGATTTCGTAATCGGCGCCGCGGGCGAGGTCGACGCGCGACTCGACCCGGCCGGTGCTGACGTCGCGGATTTCGACGGTCACCTTTTCCGAACCCGGCAGCAGGTCGGTGTGGCGCAGCATGTACAGGCTGTTGCCGGTGCCGAGGAATTCGGTGTGGCCCAGCGCGCTCTGCGCTTCGGAACCGAACACCCGCAGCTCGCTGCGCGGATCGCCGAGCACGGTGGTGTTGCGGCTGCGCCAGGCCAGCGCCGCGCCGTACAGCGAGCGGTTGTACTGGGCGTATTCGGTGCCGGTGATGCCGGTGTTGAAGTTGCCCCACACCGCCTGGTTCTGGTCCCAGTCCACGCGCAGGTACAGCTTGCCTTGCGTGTCGACGTCGCGGTAGGTGTTGGAGTCGTCGCCGTAGACCGGGTAGTACAGGTTCGGATCGAGGCGGCGGAAGATGTCCTGCGCGTCGGCGTCGAAGAAGCCGTTGAACAGGCGCTTGATCTCGTTCTCGCGCGTGTCGGCCTGGGCGGTGATCAGGTACTTGCCCTGCACCTTGCCCTTCAAATAGAACGCCAGGCGGCCTTCGCTGATGAAGCTGTCGTCGTAGCGGCCGCGGTCGCCGGCGGCGAGCGGCTCGATGTTGCCGCTGACGCTGTTCTTGGACAGGGTGACGTCGGCCAGCGCGACCAGGAAGCTGTACTTGCCGGTGACGTTGACGTCGAGGCTCCTCGTAAGCGTCGCCCCGCCCTGGCTCTTGATCTTGACCGCGTAGTTGTGCGGGCCGATCGGTTCCAGGAACTCGGCGGCGAACTTGCGCTCCAGGTCGATCGGGAAGCTCTGATCGTTGATGGTGATCTGGCTGTCGCGCGGGATGTCGCGGCCGTAGATGCGCACGCGCGAGCCGTACACCGGGATGTTCTGCAACCGGATCGCGTTGGTGCCGTAGATCGAGCTGGTGACGGCCAGGTCCTGGGCGTTGCGCTCGTCGATCGGCTGGCCCAGGGTCTTTTGCACCTGCTCGCGCTGGATCTGGATGCCGCGCTCGTACTCTTCGGGCTTGAGCAGCTGGATGCGCTGCGGCTGGATCTCGTCGAACGTGGTGGTCGTCGCGCCGCTCTTGCCGTAAGCGCGCGCGATGTAGATCAGCTCGTCGCCGGCGAGCAGGTTCAGCCCGGCCGGCAGGGTGCCGTCCCATTCCTGTTCGGAGACGCTCTCCACCGGCAGGTCGATGGTCGCCAGCGGCGTTACCAGGTCGGTGTCGCTGCCGCGGTACACGGTGACCTGCAGCTTGTCGATGAACGAGGCGTAGTTGGTGTAGCCGTGGAAGCGCACCGGCTTGGTGATGCGGCCGTTCTCGAACGGCGCGGTCGAGCCGGTCTGCACGTTGAGCACCGGCGGGCCGAGGGTGGGATCTTCGGTGGCCCAGATCACGCCGCCGTTGGGCAGGTCGATCTGGAACTTGCCGGCGATCTTGGCCGAGCCCGGCGCGACGTTCTCGCGCACCACGTCGACGCGGCGGTTGGCCTGCAACGCGGCTGCGTCGTCGCCTTGCGCCACCGGCTTGTCCTCGCCGCGCGTGCGCACGCGGAACAGCAGGCCTTCGTCGCTGCGGCACTCGTCGCCGACGCACTGCGTCGGCACCTCGGGCACCAGCGCTTCGCGCGCCGGCGCCGGCTTGTCGAGCGAGCGCAGGTCGACCGGTGCGGTGCCGCGGCCGCCGTCGCCTTTGGACTGCGGCAGGCTGGGCTGGCCGGTTTTTTGCGCGTAAGCCGGGGCGGCGGCGCCGGCGGCGAACACGCCGCCGGACAGCAGGCCGATCAGGGTCATGTCCAGAAGCTTCATCTTGATCTTCATGGCCATGTCCTCAGCGGTTGCCCACGCCGACCGGCGCCTGGGTGTCGTCGGTGATATCCACTCGCACTTTCTGCCTTACCTCGGGCTTGAGTTCGGCCGCGATCGCTTCGAACACGGCCTTGGCGCGACGCAGTCCCAGCTGGACGTTGTAGGCGCTCGCGCCGCGCTTGTCGGCGCGGCCGACGATGCCGATCGCACCGCTGCCCTGCTGGTTGAGCGTCTTGGCGATTTCGCTGATGAGCGCGCGGTACTGCGGCTTGATCGTGGCCTGGTCGGTGTCGAACAGCACCTCGCCCAGGCGGATCGCCGGGTCCAGGCTGACCAGGGTCGCGTCGGTGCCGGCGACCACGTCCACCTTGACCTTGCTCGCCAGCGCCGGGTCGCCCTCGATCTGCTTGAGCAGCTCGGCCTGCACTGCGCGGGCGCGGGCGAAGGCCAGGGCCTCCTCATCGGCCTGCGCGGCGACGGTGACGCTGCCGCCGCCGGCATCGCGCAGGCGGGCGGCGATCTGGCCGAACATCGGCGCGTAGCTCTCCTTCACCTTGGCGCTGCCGGCGTCGAACATCACCTCGCCCAGTTCCACGTCGGTCTCCGACTTGGTCCCGGACACTTCGCCCGGCGGCAGTTTGACGCCGAAGTCGAAGCGGGTCGGGATGCCCTGGGTGATGCGGCGCACGCGCGGGTTTTCGGTGGTGAACACCGAGCCCGGCGGCAGCGTGGCCGGATCGACCTTGAGGATGAAGTTGCGGCCGCGCGCGGCGTTGCCGCCCTCGATGCCTTCCAGGTGGTAACGGCCGTACGCGTCGGTTTCCATGATCAGACCTTCCACCGATGCGATGCGCACGCCCGGAATGCCGCGCTCCTCGATGCCGTTGTTGCGGATCGTGTAGGAGACGACGTAACCGGCCGCGCCCTGGCTGACCTGACGGGTGACCTGCAGGTCTTGCGCGGTCAAACCCTTGGCAGCGTCGCCTCGGGTGCGTTCGACCGTGCTGCGGCCGTCGGCGCCCATGCGCACGGTGGTGCCTTCGTCGGTGGTCAGCACGAAGTCGTCGGTGAAGGCCAGTTCGCTCAGCGTCTGGCGCACCACCACTTCGCGCGTCGGCATCGCCGCCGAACCACGGCCGTCGATGCGGCCCAGGGCGATGCCGTGCAGCATCGGCGCGCTCGCGTCGGGCTCGGCGACCGGGCCTTCGCCGCGGTCGACGGTGGTGGAACCGGCGACGTAGGCGTTCGGCGCGAAGCCGCCCTGCACGCGCACGCCGGTGGCCTTGGCCGGATCCTGCCAGCCGTCGCCGTCGCGGTCGTCGAACACGCTGCCGACCAGCAGGCTGTCTTCCAGCAGCGGGTCGCCGGCCATGGTCACTTCGGCGGTGGCGTCGTTGGAGATCTTGGTGCCCTTGTCGTCGTAACCGGTGACCTGGTTCTTGTGCGTGCCCTTGCCCACGCCGGCGCCGACGCGCAGGAAGTAGCTCACGGTGGCCTTGCCGCCGATCGCCACGTCGATGCCGCCGATGCGCAGCGGGTTGGCGCTGATGACCACGCCGTTCTTGTTGTCGTCGTCCACGGTCAGCGAGTTGTCGACGAAGGTGAAGCCGGCCGGCGGGATATCGACCAGGGTGGCGTTCACCGCCGGCGAGTCGCCGACGTTCTCGATCAGCACGCTGTAGCGGACCAGGTCGCCGATCTTGACCTCGCGCACCGCCGAGGTCTTGACCAGGCGCAGCACCGGCGCGTTGGCGATCACGGTGATGGTCACCGTGGCGTTGGCGCACACCGGCGTCGGCGAGGAGGTGTCGCAGACGCGGTAGGTGAAGCTGTCGGTGCCGGCGAAGAACTGCTTGGGCGTGTAGGTGCACGAACCCGCCGTGCAGGTCACCGTGCCGTTGGCCGGCTGGCCGACCACGCTCACCGAGGCCGGATCCAGCGGCGCGCCGGTCACCGTGTCGTTGCCGATCACGTTGATGGTCACCGGGGTCTGCTGGTTGGTCTGGGCGGTGTCGGGGTTGGCGGTGACCTTGTTCGGCTGCACGGTCACGTGCACCTGCGCGGTGGCGCAGTTGGTCGGGTTGAGCTTCTCGCAGATCGTGTAGGTGTAGACGTCGTCGCCGCTGAAGTTGTTGCGCGGCGTGTAGGTGATGGTGCCGTCGCTGTTGACCACGGTGGTGCCGTTGGCCGGGCCGGTGCTGACGGTGATGGTCACCAGGTTCGGATCGATCGGCGCGCCGTTGAGCGTGTCGTTGGCGATCACGTTGGTGGTCACCGGCGTGTTCTGCGGGGTGACGCCGGTGCCGCCGGCCGGGTCGTCGGTGGCGGTGATCGCCGGCGCCGACACGGTGATGGTGACCGTCGCGGTGTCGCAGTTGGCCGGGTTCAGCACTTCGCACAGCTGGTAGGTGACGGTGTAGGTGCCGGCCGGGGTGTTCGGCGCGACATCGACATTGCCGTCGGCCTTGACCGTCAGCGGGCCGTTGCTGTTCGGCTTGACGGTGACGTCGGCCGGATTGACCGCGCTGCCGCCCAGGGTGTCGTTGCCGAGCACGTTGACCACGTTGGTGCCGCCGGTGGCGCCGTTGACCGGCCTGGCGACGATGTCGTCGACCGCGTCGATCGGCGCAGCGTCGACGGTCACCGCGACGGTCGCGGTGGTGCAGTTGGCCGGGTCGGCGATTTCGCAGATCCGGTACTCGACCGTGTAGCTGCCCTTCGGCGTGCCCGGGGCGACATGCACCGCGCCGGTGGCCGGATCCAGGGTCACCTTCGGATCGGAGGTGGAGACCTGGCTGATGGTCACCGTGGCGGTGGTCGCCGGCTGGCCGTTGAGGGTGTCGTTGCTCAGCACGTTGGCCACCGCGGTGCCGCCGGCGGCGCCGTTGGCGACGGTGCCGGCGTCGTTGTTGGCCACGATCGGACGGCGCTGCACCGGGGTGTTGGTGGTCGCGGTCACCGGCGTGGTGATCTCGGCCGAGGTCACGCCGGCGTTGTTGACGATGTTGCCGCTGGCGGCGTCGGCCTGGACCACGGTGTAGGTGCCGGTGACGGTGCACACCGCGCTCGGGCCGGTCGGCGCCATGTCCGGGCAGTTCCAGCTCGACGGCGTGGTCTTGCTGTCGGTGATGACCACGTTGTGCAAGGTGACGTTGCCGGTGTTGGTGGCGGTCAAGGTGTAGGTCAGCACGTCGCCGATGGTGATGGTGCCGCTGGAATCGTTGTCGGCGTAGCTGGTCTGGGCCTTGGCCAGGGTCATCTGCGGGTTGCGCGTCGGCACCGGCGTCGAAGTGGCGGTGTTGTTGCCGCTGTTCGGGTCGGAGGTCGGCGAGGTCGCGGTGGCGGTGTTGGCGTAGCTGCCGGTCTCCAGCACGCGCGCCACCACGGTCAGGGTCGCGTTGGCGCCCGCGGCCAGGTTGCCCACGTTCCAGGCGGTGCCGTTGTAGGTGCCCACGCTCGGCGTCGACGACACCAGCGCGTAGCCGTTGGGCAGCGGATCGTTGACCACCACCGCGTCGGCCGCGGACGGGCCGGCGTTGCTGACTTCGATGGTGAAGGTCACGTTGCTGCCGACCGGCGGCGCGGCGTTGTCGACGGTCTTGGTGACCGCCAGGTCGGCCGAGGCCACCGGCGACGGCGTGCTGGTGGAGCTGTTGTTGCCCGGGGTCGGGTCGCCCGTGGTCGAGGTCGCGGTCGCGGTGTTGGCGTAGTTGCCCGTCGCCAGAACCGTCGCGGTGACGGTCAGCGTGGCGCTGGCGCCGTTGGCCAGGGTGCCCACAGTCCAGGCGGTGCCGTTGTAGGTACCGGTGCTGGGGTTGGCCGAGACGAAGGTGTAGCCGCTGGGCAGCGCGTCGTTGACCACCACCGCGTCGGCTGCGGACGGGCCGTTGTTGCTGACCACGATGGTGAAGGTGACGTTGGTGCCGACCGTCGGGTTCGGGTTGGACGCGGTCTTGACCACGGCCAGGTCGGCCGAAGCCACCGGGGTCGGGGTGTTGGTCGCGGTGTTGTTGCCCGGAGTCGGGTCGCCCGTGGTCGAGGTCGCCGTGGCGGTGTTGGCGTAGTTGCCCGTCGCCAGCACGGTCGCGGTGATGTCGAGCGTGGCGCTGGCGCCGTTGGCCAGGGTGCCGACGGTCCAGGCGCCGGTGCCGTTGTTGTAGGCGCCCACGCTCGGCGTGGCCGAGACGAAGGCGTAGCCGCTCGGCAACGGATCGTTGACCACCACCGCGGCGGCGTCGGACGGGCCGTTGTTGCTGACCGCGATGGTGAAGGTCACGTTGGTGCCGACCACCGGGGTCGGGTTGGACGCGGTCTTGACCACGGCCAGGTCGGCCGAAGCCACCGGCGTCGGCGTATTGGTCGAGCTGTTGTTGGCGCTGTCCGGATCGCCCGTGGTCGAGGTCGCGGTGGCGGTGTTGGCGTAGCTGCCGGTCGCGCGCACGGTGGCGACGATGTCGAGCGTGGCGTTGGCGCCGTTGGCCAGCGCGCCGACGGTCCAGGCGCCGGTGCCGTTGTCGTAGGTGCCCACGCTCGGGTTCGCCGAGACGAAGGTGTAGCCGCTGGGCAGCGGATCGTTGACCACCACCGCGGCCGCATCGGACGGGCCGTTGTTGCTCAACGCGATGGTGAAGGTGACGTTGGTGCCCACCGTCGGGGTCGCGCTCGAGGCGGTCTTGACCACGGCCAGATCGGCCGAGGCGGTCGGCGACGGCGTGCTGGTCGCGGTGTTGTTGCCCGGGGTCGGGTCGCTGGTGGTCGAGGTCGCGGTCGCGGTGTTGGCGTAGCTGCCCGTCGCGCGCACGGTGGCGACGATTTGCAGCGTGGCGCTGGCGCCGTTGGTCAGAGTGCCGATCGCCCACACGCCGGTGCCGGCGGTGTAGGTGCCGGTGCTCGGATTCGCCGAGACGAAGGTGTAGCCGCTCGGCAGCTGATCGTTGACGTTGACGCCCGCCGCACCAGACGGACCGTTGTTGGTCACGGTCACGGTGAAGGTGACGTTGGTGCCCACGGTCGGCGTCGCGGTCGAAGCGGTCTTGGTCACCGCGAGGTCGGCCGAAGCCACCGGCGTCGGCGTGCTGGTCGAGGTGTTGTTGCCCGGGGTCGGATCGCTCGTGGTCGAGGTCGCCGTCGCAGTGTTCGCGTACGGGCCGGTCGGCAGCACGGTCGCGACGATCTGCAGGGTTTCGCTGCCGCCGTTGGCCAGCGCGCCCACCGCCCACACGCCGGTGCCGGCGTTGTAGGTGCCCACGCTCGGCGTCGCCGAGACGAAGGTGTAGCCGGCCGGCAACTGGTCGTTGACGTTCACGCCCGCAGCGGCGGACGGGCCGTTGTTGGTCAGCGTGATGGTGAAGGTGACGTTGGTGCCGACCGTCGGCGTCGCGCTCGACGCGGTCTTGACCACGGCCAGATCCGCCGAAGCCACCGGCGTCGGGGTGTTGGTCGCGGTGTTGTTGCCCGGGGTCGGATCGCTCGTGGTCGAGGTCGCCGTGGCGGTGTTGGCGTAGCTGCCGGTCGCGCGCACGGTGGCGACGATCTGCAGCGTGGCGCTGGCGCCGTTGGCCAGGGTGCCGATCGCCCACACGCCGGTGCCGGCGGTGTAGGTGCCGGTGCTCGGGTTCGCCGAGACGAAGGTGTAGCCGCTCGGCAGCTGATCGTTGACGTTGACGCCCGCCGCACCAGACGGACCGTTGTTGGTCACGGTCACGGTGAAGGTGACGTTGGTGCCCACGGTCGGGGTCGCGTTCGACGCGGTCTTGGTCACCGCGAGGTCGGCCGAAGCCACCGGCGTCGGCGTGCTGGTCGAGGTGTTGTTGCCCGGGGTCGGGTCGCTCGTGGTCGAGGTCGCCGTCGCGGTGTTCGCGTACGGGCCGGTCGGCAGCACGGTCGCGACGATCTGCAGGGTCTCGCTGCCGCCGTTGGCCAGCGCGCCCACCGCCCAGACACCGGTGCCGGCGTTATAGGTGCCCACGCTCGGCGTCGCCGAGACGAAGGTGTAGCCGGCCGGCAGTTGGTCGTTGACGTTCACGCCGGCCGCCGCGGACGGGCCGTTGTTGGTCAGCGTGATGGTGAAGGTGACGTTGGTGCCCACCGTCGGCGTCGCGCTCGACGCGGTCTTGACCACGGCCAGATCGGCCGAAGCCACCGGCGTCGGGGTGTTGGTCGCGGTGTTGTTGCCCGGGGTCGGATCGCTGGTGGTCGAGGTCGCGGTCGCGGTGTTGGCGTAGCTGCCGGTCGCGCGCACGGTGGCGACGATCTGCAGCGTGGCGCTGGCGCCGTTGGCCAGGGTGCCGATCGCCCACACGCCGGTGCCGGCGGTGTAGGTGCCGGTGCTCGGGTTCGCCGAGACGAAGGTGTAGCCGCTCGGCAGCTGATCGTTGACGTTGACGCCCGCCGCACCAGACGGACCGTTGTTGGTCACGGTCACGGTGAAGGTGACGTTGGTGCCCACGGTCGGGGTCGCGTTCGACGCGGTCTTGGTCACCGCCAGGTCGGCCGAAGCCACCGGCGTCGGCGTGCTGGTCGAGGTGTTGTTGCCCGGAGTCGGGTCGCTGGTGGTCGAGGTCGCCGTCGCGGTGTTCGCGTACGGGCCGGTCGGCAGCACGGTCGCGACGATCTGCAGGGTTTCGCTGCCGCCGTTGGCCAGCGCGCCCACCGCCCACACGCCGGTGCCGGCGTTGTAGGTGCCCACGCTCGGCGTCGCCGAGACGAAGGTGTAACCCGCCGGCAACTGGTCGTTGACGTTCACGCCGGCCGCCGCGGACGGGCCGTTGTTGGTCAGGGTGATGGTGAAGGTGACATTGGTGCCCACCACCGGCGTCGCGCTCGACGCGGTCTTGACCACGGCCAGATCGGCCGAAGCCACCGGCGTCGGGGTGTTGGTCGCGGTGTTGTTGCCCGGGGTCGGGTCGCTGGTGCTCGACGTGGCCGTGGCGGTGTTGGCGTAGTTGCCCGTCGCCAGCACGGTCGCGGTGATCGTCAGCGTCGCGCTGGCGCCGTTGGTCAGGTTGCCGACCGCCCACACACCGGTGCCGGCGTTATAGGTGCCCGTGCTCGGGTTGGCCGAGACGAAGGTGTAGCCAGTCGGCAGTTGGTCGTTGACGTTCACGCCGGCCGCCGCGGACGGACCGTTGTTGGTCACGGTCACGGTGAAGGTGACGTTCGTGCCCACCGTCGGGGTTGCGCTCGACGCGGTCTTGGTAACCGCGAGATCAGCCGAAGCCACCGGCGTCGGCGTGGTCGTCGAGGTGTTGTTGCCCGGGGTCGGATCGCTCGTGGTCGAGGTCGCCGTTGCGGTGTTCGCGTACGGGCCGGTCGGCAGCACGGTGGCGACGATCTGCAAGGTCGCGTTGGCGCTGGCCGCCAGCGCGCCGACCGCCCACACGCCGGTGCCGGCGTTGTAGGTGCCCACGCTCGGGGTCGCCGAAACGAAGGTGTAGCCGGCCGGCAGCTGGTCGTTGACGTTGACGCCCGCGGCCGCCGACGGACCGTTGTTGGTCAGGGTGATGGTGAAGGTGACGTTGGTGCCGACCACCGGCGTCGCGCTCGACGCCGTCTTGACCACAGCCAGATCGGCCGAGGCCACCGGCACCGGGGTATTGGTCGCGGTGTTGTTGCCCGGGGTCGGGTCGGTCGTGGTCGAGGTCGCCGTCGCGGTGTTCGCGTAGGGGCCGGTCGGACGCACGGTCGCGACGATCTGCAAGGTCGCGTTGGCGCCCGAGGCCAGCGCGCCAACCGCCCACACGCCGGTGCCGGCGTTGTAGGTGCCCACGCTCGGCGTGGCCGAGACGAAGGTGTAACCGGCCGGCAGCTGGTCGGTGACGTTGACGCCTGCGGCGGCCGACGGACCGTTGTTGTTCACCGTCACGGTGAAGGTGACATTGGTGCCGACGGTCGGCGTCGCGTTCGAGGCGGTCTTGGTGACGGCCAGATCGGCCGAAGCCACCGGCGTCGGCGTGCTGGTCGAGGTGTTGTTGCCCGGGGTCGGGTCGCCGGTGGTCGAGGTCGCCGTCGCGGTGTTCGCGTACGGGCCGGTCGGCAGCACGGTCGCGACGATCTGCAGGGTCTCGCTGCCGCCGTTGGCCAGCGCGCCCACGGCCCACACGCCGGTGCCGGCGTTGTAGGTGCCCACGCTCGGCGTGGCCGAGACGAACAGGTAGCCGGCCGGCAGTTGGTCGTTGACGTTCACGCCAGCCGCCGCGGACGGGCCGTTGTTGGTCAGCGTGATGGTAAAGGTGACATTGGTGCCGATCGCCGGCGTCGCGCTCGACGCGGTCTTGACCACGGCGAGGTCGGCCGAGGCCACCGGGGTCGGCGTGCTGGTCGCGGTGTTGTTGCCCGGGGTCGGGTCGCTGGTGGTCGAGGTCGCGGTCGCGGTGTTGGCGTACGGGCCGGTGGCGCGCACGGTGGCGACGATCTGCAAGGTCGCGTTGGCGCCCGAGGCCAGCGCGCCGACCGCCCACACGCCGGTGCCGGCGTTATAGGTGCCCACGCTCGGCGTCGCCGAAACGAAGGTGTAGCCGGCCGGCAACTGGTCGTTGACGTTGACGCCCGCGGCCGCCGACGGGCCGTTGTTGTTCACCGTCACGGTGAAGGTGACGTTGCTGCCCACGGTCGGCGTCGCGTTCGACACCGTCTTGGTCACCGCCAGGTCGGCCGAGGCCACCGGCACCGGGGTGCTGGTCGCGCTGTTGTTGGCCGGGTTGGAATCGGTGGAAGACGAGCTGGCGGTCGCGGTGTTGGCGTAGGGGCCGGCCGGACGCACCGTGGCCACGATCTGCAGCGTGGCGTTGGCGCCGGTGGCCAGGGTGCCGACCGCCCAGGCGCCGGTGCCGGCGTTGTAGGTGCCCACGCTCGGCGTGGCCGAGACGAAGGTGTAGCCGGCCGGCAGCGCGTCGTTGACGACGGTGCTGACCGCGGCCGACGGGCCGTTGTTGGTCACGGTCACGGTGAAGGTGACGTTGGTGCCCACGGTCGGGGTCGCGTTCGACACCGTCTTGGTCACCGCCAGGTCCGACACCGCCGCCAGGGTGTTGGTATCGGTCGAGGAGCACACGCCGCCGCTGAACACGCCGCCGTTGCTGGTGCACGCGGTGTCGACGTTGGTCACATTCGCCGGCGGCGAAATGCTCGCGGTGTTGCTCAGCGTCGCCGGGAAGTTCTGGGCGAAGGCCGGCAGCGCCGCCAGCGCCAACGCCGCGGCGAACCACATCCTCATTCCGGTGCGAGTCTTGCGCGGGCCAGCATCGGGATCGCGCGTACGCGGCGGCTGGCTGGACGGAACGAAGAGGTTGGCGATTTTCATGCGGTAGCCCAAACAGGAGATCGGTAAGCGCCGTGACGCGCCGACCCCGCCTCGCGGCGGGAGTCTGCGTGCGTCTTCCGGCTGGTCGACGTGCTTACTGCGGGTTTGCCTTGGTGGTGCGGGTCGTGCCTTACGACGAATGCGGTTGCCGCAGCGAACGCGAACGCTCGAGCCTTGGCGGTCCTGCCCCCGGCGCCGCGGCGGCAGGCCGCGCGTGCGTCGAAGTCGGTCGTGCGTTGCCTGCCGGCACCTCGACGCATGCGTCGACGCCCCGGCCGGTACCGCTCGGCCTGTCGATTTCGTTACAGCAGGAACCGCTCGACGCGCGCCCCGTACGGGCCACTGCGCGACGCTCGGAAGGAAGCCGTCCACTGGACGGCAGGACCAGCGATATCCACCCGGATACCGATGTTTGACCTCTGACACGTCATACGTGCCCCCCTTGCTTCCCCTCTCCGCTCGCATCCGGCGCGTGCCCTGAGGTCACGCCTTTTGCTCACCTTGAGTGGAACCCCTACCGCCAATACGTGATTCGTACTGCCATACAGGACAGGACTACAAATATTGTGCCATCCGTCACATTGTTATTTCAACGTAAATCACATCGCATGTGAGATGGAGGAAGCACAAATTGAGCCTTTTTGGACCAAAAACTGACGCAGTCCGACAGTTTTTGCCCTTGGCCCCGCGGCCATGCCGAATCGCCTGGACCACACGCTAAGCAAGTCGAAAGAACGAACTAAAAGTGGTTTTTCAGGTCGAAATTAGCGGCCTTCGCGCAGAAGGCGCGTGAAATCGCGGTGCGACCTTGATCGCATAAACCTTCAAAAAATGCGTAAAAAGCTGCATTTGGTGGCAGTCGATTCAGCCCATTCAGCTAAGTCGCCCGCAAACGCCCCCTGGCGGGCCCCGTCCGCAGCCCCTCCGCCGTCGAATGCCCCGCCCCATCCGCCGCTTGCCGCGGGCTCAGTTGTCCAGCGCCCAAGCCCTATAATTTCCGTTTTACCGATCCGACCGCCCATGCCTTCCAGCGCTACGACCCTGTCCGTCCCCGACCTGGCGAACATCCAATCCCTGGCCCGCGACGACATGGCGGCGGTCGACGCCCTGATCCGCCGCCGGCTGGCCTCGGACGTGGTGCTGATCAACCAGGTGGCCGAGTACATCGTCGGCGCCGGCGGCAAGCGCCTGCGGCCGATGCTGTTGCTGCTGGCGGCCGGCGCGCTCGGCGGGCGCGGCGAGAAAGGCGTCGGCCCGCAGGCGCACCAGTTGGCCGCGGTGATCGAGTTCATCCACACCGCCACCCTGCTGCACGACGACGTGGTCGACGAGTCCGACCTGCGCCGCGGCCGCAAGACCGCCAACGCGGTGTGGGGCAACGCCGCCAGCGTGCTGGTCGGCGACTTCCTGTACTCGCGCAGCTTCCAGTTGATGGTCGAGCTGGAGCAGTTGGAGGTGATGAAGATCCTCGCCGACACCACCAACCGCATCGCCGAAGGCGAAGTGCTGCAGCTGTTGCACGTGCGCAACCCCGACACCGACGAGCCGGCCTACCTGCGGGTGATCGAGCGCAAGACCGCGGTGCTGTTCGCCGCCGCGACCCGCCTGGGCGCGCTGCTGTCGGGCGCCGACGCGCAGGTGCAGCAGCGCCTGGACGACTACGGCATGGCCCTGGGCTACGCCTTCCAGATCGCCGACGACGTGCTCGACTACGCCTCCGACGCGCAGACCCTGGGCAAGAACCTCGGCGACGACCTGGCCGAAGGCAAGGCCACGCTGCCGCTGATCCACGCCATCGCCCACAGCGACGACGCCGTGCGCGCGCGCCTGCGCGCAGCGGTCGAGCACGGCGACAGCGACGCCATGCCGGACGTGCTGGCCGCGATCCACGCCACCGGCGGCCTGGCCTACAGCCGCCAGCGCGCGCAGGACTACGCCGACGCGGCCGAAGCGGCGCTGGACGGGTTGGAAGACAACGATTACGTCGCCGCGCTGCGCGGCTTGGCGCGCTACGCGGTGAGCCGCGATCACTGAGGATTGCGCGCGGGTGTTTCTGCGCAGACATCGGGGCCGGAACGTTTGCCGCTGAGCGGCGGGGCGTTCCGGCCCCGATTCGTTCTATCGCTGCGTCGTCGCGGCCGCTACCTGTAGGAGCGGCGCGAGCCGCGACTGCGACAACTCGGTTATCGCGAAAGGTTCGGCGTAGTTGCGTTGTCGCGGTCGCGGCTCGCGCCGCTCCTACAGGTAGATCGCCAAGCTGCGTTGGTGTCGGGGGCGCTTGCGCCGCTACGCGGGTTGCGATAGTTACGGCGTAGTTGCGTTGTCGCAGTCGCGGCTCGCGCCGCTCCTACAGGTAGATCGCGTAGCTACTAAATCGCGCGGCTACGTCAATCCGCGGAACGCGCGCCGAAACGCTCGACGAAGAACGCGCGCATCGCAGTGAACGAACGCTTGGCCGCGCGCGCATCAAAGCGGCAGTTGTCTTCCGGCGCATTGCCCGCGTTCTCCGACTCGGCGAAGCAATGGCGCGCGCCGCTGTAGTTCACCAGCTGCCAATCGGCGCCGGCCTCGTCCATTTCCTTCTCGAACGCGACCACGTCCTCGTTCGGCACCGATTTGTCGGCGGCGCCGTTGAGCACCAGCACCGGCGCGTTGACCTTGACGCCGCTGTCCGGCAGGCGCGCCTTGAGCCCGCCGTGGAAGCTGACCACGCCAGCGAGGTTGGCGCCGGTGCGCGCCAGCTCGAGCACGCTGGAACCGCCGAAGCAGAACCCCAGCGCGCCGATGCGCGAAGCGTCCAGCGGCGCGGTCTTGTCCTGCGCCTTCAACGCCGCGACCGCGGCGCTGGCGCGCTTGCGCAGGGTCAGCCCGCCGTCGGCGTAGACCTTGCCGACCGCGGCCTTGGCCTCGTCCTTGTTCTTCGGCCGCACGTCGCGGCCGTACATGTCGGCGACCAGCACCACGTAATCGTCGCCGGCGATCTCGCCCGCGCGCTTGATCGCGTTGTCGGTCACGCCCATCCAGTTGGGCACCATCACCAGGCCCGGACGCTTGATCGCGTTGACGTCGTCGTAGACCAGCACGCCGCTGAAAGTTTCGTCGCCGACTTTCCACTCCACCGGCTTGGATTTGATCGCGGCGAAGGTGGGCGAAGCGCACAGAGCGAGCAGCAGAACGGCAGCGGGACGGCGCATGGCGAGGCTCCTGGGTAGGCGTCGGCGCAGAGTAGCGCGGCCAGGGCAATCCGGTGTGACGGCCCGCCGCGACGATGCAGCGGCCGCTCCTTGTAGGAGCGGCGCGAGCCGCGACCGCGTCACCACGCTTACGGCGCGACCTGCTGCAACGCGGTCGCGGCTTGCGCCGCTCCTACAGGCAGCGGCCGTTGCAGGCGGCGATGGTGTGCGAAGTCCGACTGTAGGAGCGGCGCGAGCCGCGACCGCGACAACGCAACTTCCGCGCAGGTTTCGACGTGGTTGCGTTGTCGCAGTCGCGGCTCGCGCCGCTCCTACAGGAATGCTACGCCGCGATGTCGCGGGCTGGATGCTCAGGCGATGCCGATGCCCGCGATCGCGCTGATCGTATCGGGATCGAACCCGGACAGTTCAGCGAAATGCCTGCCGCGCGCGACGTAATCGCGATACGGGCCGTAGCTCGGCGCGCCCGGCGACAGCAGCACCACGCCGCCCTGCGCGCCGAGCGCGGCGCGGGCCTGGGCCATCGCGTCGGCGAGGTCGCGCGCCGCACTCAGGGCGAAGCCGCCCTCGCCCGCCACCGCTTCCAGCAGCGCGTGGATGCGCGGCCCGTTCTCGCCCATCGTGACGATGGCCAGCGGCGCGCGCGTGCGCATCGCCTCGGCGAAGCCGTGCCAGTCGATGCCGCGGTCGTGGCCGCCGACCAACAGCGCGATGCGCTTGCCCGCGTAACAGTCCAGCGCCGCCAGCGTCGCGTGCGGCGTGGTGCTGATCGAATCGTTGACGTAGGCGACGCCGTCGCGTTCGCCGATCGGCTGCAACCGGTTCGGCAGCGGCTTGAAGCTCGCCGCGGCCGGCGCCAGCGGCGCGGCGTCGAGGCCGAGCGCTTCGATCGCGGTCAGCACCGCGCACAAGTTGCCGCGGTTGTGGCGGCCCGGCAGCGGCAGCGATGCGGTGTCCATGATTTCGCGGTCGCCGCGCCACAGCGCATCGCCGCGCAGATGCCAGCCGGCTTCGTTGCCGAACCAGTGGATTTCGCTGTCGGGCAGTTCCAGCGCCGACAGCACCGGATCGGCGGCATTGAGCACGGCGATGCGCGGTCGGCCCTGGGTCAGCAGGCGCAGCTTGTCTTCGACGTAGCGCGCCTGCGAGCCGTGCCAGTCGAGATGTTCGGGATAGATGTTGAGCGCCACTGCCACGTCCGGCCGCGCCCCGCCCAGGCCGACGTCGCCGGTCTGGTAGCTCGACAGTTCGATCGCCCAGAACTGCGGCGGCTGCGGCGAATCCAGCGCGTCCAGGGTTTCCAGCAGCGGCAGGCCGATGTTGCCGGCCAGCGCGGTGCGGTGGCCGTCGGCGCGCAGCAGATGCGCCAGCAGCGAAGTCGTGGTGCTCTTGCCCTTGGTGCCGGTGACGCAGACGGTGCGTCCGCCGCCGCGCTGCGCGGCGTGTTCGCCGAACCACAGCGCGGTGCCGCCGATCAGGCGCGCGCCTTGCTCCGCCGCGGCCAGCGCTTCGGCGCGATACGGGCTGATGCCCGGCGATTTGACGACCCATTCGAACCCGCCCAGGCGCTCGGCGCTGGCGGCGGTTTCCACTATCAGTCGCGGATCGTGCAGGCCGCGCGCGTCGGCGGCCTCATCGACCGAGCAGAACAGGGTCAGTTCGAGCTGCGGCAGGCGCGCACGGATCGCGCGGTAGGCGGCGCGGCCTTCGCGGCCCCAGCCCCACAGCGCGACGCGCTGGCCGTCAAGCTGCGAGATACGCACGCAGGCGCTCCCACAGCGCCGGCGGCACGCGGTGCTCGCCTTCCAGCGCCAGCAGCGGCTCGATGCGCAGCTCCTCGCCCACCAGCTGCGGACGGATCTCGCGCGCGAAGCGCTCGACCAGCGCATCCTCGCGCCACTCCGCGCGCTCGGCCAGCGCCGCCATCGCCGCGCGCGATTCGCGGCCTTCGCCGACGCATTCGAACGGCTTGTGGTTGCGGTATTCCAGCAGCGCGTCGAAGCCGTCGGTCTGGGCAGGATCGTCGAGCAGGTTGCGGCCGAAGATCGACACCAACCGAGGCTTGGTCATGAAAGGCGCCAACGCCAGGAACACGAAGTGGCATTTCGGGCACACCCCGCACCAACGGCTCGCCGGCCGCTCGCCGAGAATATGGAAATTGCGATTGCAGCTGCTGAAATGCGCGTCGTAGCGATCGCCGCGCGCGAACTGCCGCGCCACCGCCAGCTCGCTCAGCGGCCGCAGCAGCGAGTAATAGCGCAGGTCCGCGGCCACGTGCTTTTGCAGGTATTCGCCGAACGCCTGCTCGCAGGCCCAGCCCTTCGACCACTGGTGGTTCACCTCGCCGGTGCCTTCGATCACGCTGCCGTAGCTGGCCGAGCGCTCGTTGGAGAACACCACCTGGTCGACGCCGCGCAGCAGCGCGGCCAGGGCCATGATCGCCGAGTTCACCACCGTCACCGGGATGTGGCCGTTGTACGCGCCCTGACGGTTGTACTCGAACAACTGCGGCGCCAGCGCGCGGCCGAGGTTGAGCGTGGCCAGGCCGGTGCGCTCGGCGCAGGCTTTGATCAGTTGCGAGCCGCCGATCCAGGTCACGGTCTGTTCGACGCCGAGCGCGCGCAGCGCTTCGATGCTGACCAGCGAATCCTTGCCGCCGCCGATGGCGACCAGGGCGTGTTCGCGCAGGCCGAGCGACGGCGCGAGGCCCTCACCCCGGCCCTCTCCCGCAAGCGGGAGAGGGTGTTCTTCGGAAAGGGCTGCGCCACTGCTCTCTCTCCCGCTCGCGGGAGAGGGCTGGGGTGAGGGCCCCACCGGAAACTTGATCTTGCCGTGCAGGTTCAGCCCATTGCGATAAGCGAACTCGCCCAGCCCGTTGACATAGATCAGCTCCAGCAGCGCCGCAGTATCGGCATCGATGGCATACGTATCGATGCGGATCTCTTCCGGCACCGCGGCCTTGTAATAGCTCACGCCGGCGATCAGATGCAGCAGCCGCAGCATGCGTTCGACCGCCGCGCTGCGCGCCGCATCCAGCGCGAACGGCGCACCGGGCACAGTGACGGTTTCGATCAGCTCCGGGCCGTCGTCGAAGGCGTAGACCAGTTCGGCCGCGCCGGTGCGGGCATCCAGGCCGCAGCGCACGAAACGGAAGGCGCGCACGGCGTCGCGTTGGAATTGATCGCTCACAGGTTCACTCTCGAAATCGAAACGGTCGCGCGCCGCGCCATCGCGGGGTCGTGGGTCGGGGCGGCGCTCATCCGAGCGCCTCCTCGACCGGCAGCGCGCGCAGGTTGTAGGTATTGGCCATGGCCATGCCGTAGGCGCCGGCGTCGGCGACCAAAATCACGTCGCCTTCTTCGGTCGCCTTCGGCAGCAGCCGCGCGCGGCCGATCACGTCGCTGCTCTCGCACACCGGGCCGACCACATCGAACGCGGCGGTGTCGGTGTCGTCGATGCGGCCGAGGTTGTGGATGCCGTGGTAGGCCTCGTACATGGCCGGACGCATCAGCGCGTTCATGCCCGCGTCGCAGCCGATCCGGCGCACGCCGTCCTTCTCCACCACCTGGGTGACCGACAGCAGCAGCACGCCGCTTTCGGCCACCAGGTAACGGCCCGGCTCGATGATCAGGCCATAACGCGGATACGCGGCCTTGATCTCGTCCAGCCCGGCGCGCCACAGGTTGAGGTCGAACTCGCGCGCTTCCGGCGTGTAGGCCACCGGCAGGCCGCCGCCGATGTCGATGGTCTCGATGGTGCCGACGCTGTCGGCCAGCCCGGCCAGGCTGGCGTAGACGCCGCGCCAGTGCTGCGGATCGTCGATGCCGCTGCCCAGGTGCGCGTGCAGGCCGCTGATGCGCACGCCGAGCTTGCGCGCCTCTTCGACGAACGCATCGAAGCGCGCCAGCGGCAGGCCGAACTTGGCCGCCGCGCCGCCGGTGCGCACTTTCTCGTGATGGCCTTCGCCGTGGCCCAGGTCCAGGCGCAGCCACAGGGTGCGGCCGCGGAAGGTCTCGGGCCAGCGCTTGAGCGCCTCGACGTTGTCGAGGGTGACGATGGCGCCGCGCGCGAGCGCGGCCTCGTACTCGTGGCGCGGGGCGAAGCTGGGGGTGAACAGCACCCGCTCGGGCGCCATGTGCGGGATCGCCTGGAACACCCGCTCGATCTCGGCCAGCGACACGCATTCCAGGCCGAAGCCTTCGCCGACGATGGCGCGCAGCACCGCCGGGTGCGAGTTGGCCTTCATCGCGTAGAAGCAGCGATCGACCGCGGCGGTGCCGATCAGCGCGCGGGCGCGTTCGCGCACCGTGGCCAGGTCGTAGACATAACGCGGGGTGCCGGCGGCGGCCATCGCCAGCAGGCGCGAACGCTGCGCCTGCCACCACGGCGCGGCGCGCTGCGGCTTGCCTTCGGAAATCTCGCGCCAGCTCGGGCCGAACACGCTGTCGTCGCGCACCGGCATGGCGCCGCCGCGGATCAACTCGTGGTGCAGATGCGGCAGCAGGCCGTCGGCGTCGGCTTCGTCGATGACGAAGGTCAGGTTCAAATCGTTGGACGACTGCGAGATCAGGTGCACGCGCTCGCGCCCGAACGCGGCCCAGATGTCGGAGAGCCGGTGCAGCAGCGAGCGCATGCCGCGGCCGACCAGGGTGATCGCCGCGCACGGCGCGATCACCTTGACCCGGCACACCTCGGCCAGGTCGGCCGACAGCGCTTCGAGCACGTTGCTGTTGACCAAATTCTCGCTCGGATCCAGCGAGACCGTCACGTTCGTTTCAGACGAACCGATCAGGTCGATCGACAGCCCATGCCGCTTGAACCGCTCGAACACGTCGGCGAGGAAGCCGACCTGCTGCCACATGCCGATGCTTTCCATCGACACCAGCACGATGCCGTTGCGGCGGCTGATCGCTTTCACGCCCGGCACCGTGGCGGCGCTGGCGTCGATGCGGGTGCCGGGCAGGTCGAAGCGCTCGGTGTCGAGGATCGCCATCGGCACGCCGGCGTCGCGGCACGGCGCGATCGAGCGCGGGTGCAGCACTTTCGCGCCGGTGGTGGCGATTTCCTGGGCTTCGGCGTAATCCAGCCGCGCCAGCAGGCGCGCCTCGGGCACTTCGCGCGGGTTGGCGCTGAACATGCCCGGCACGTCGGTCCAGATCTCCACGCGCTGGGCCTTGAGCAGCGCGCCGAAGTACGCGGCCGAGGTGTCCGAGCCACCGCGGCCGAGAATCGCGGTGCCGCCGTCGCCGTGGCGGGCGATGAAGCCCTGGGTGATCAGCATCTGCGTGGGCTGCGCGCTGAAGCGCTCGACGAAGCCGGGTTCGGCGTGGTGGCGGCAGTTCACCGACAGCCGCTGCGCCCACTCGCTGGCGTTGGGCAGCGAAACCGCGTCGAGCCATTCGCGCGCATCGCACCAACCGAAGTCCAGCCCCTGCGAGCGCAGATAGGCGGCGCCCAAGGTGGACGACAGCAACTCGCCCTGCCCCAGCACCTCGGCCTGCCAGTCCAGCGCGCGGCCGGCCGCGCGCGGATCGGTTTCCAGCGCAACCAGTTTCGCCAGGCGTTCGCCGAGCACGCGGTCGGGATCCAGGCCGAGCTCGGCGCAGAAGCTGCGGTGGCGCTCGACCAAACCGGCGAAGCGCGCGGCGAGGCCGCCGTCCGCGCCGGCCGGCGCGTAGGCGATGGCCTGCAGCTCGTTGGTGACGCCCGACAGCGCGGAGACCACCACCAGCACGCGGCGGCCGTCTTCGCGCAGACGTTTTCCAGCCAGACGTCCGATCGTGTCCCAACGGTTGCGGCGTGATACCGAAGTACCGCCGAACTTGAGCACCACCCAGCCTGTCTGTTGCGTCTCCACGATTTCCTCGGTTGCCGATTCCACTTGAGTAGGGCCCGGCGCGCGCCGGGGCAGGTCGATCCGCCCGCAGCGGCCGATGAACGGACGCGGCGGGATTCCACACTTGCGAGTCGTGCGTGCCTAGAATTACGCGCTTCCAACCGGCGTCCTTGCGAATCGGGCCGCCTGTGGGAACCGGCGGCCGGGCACGAAGCTGCGATTCTAGTCCAACCCGACCGCCGCCGAACGCTCGGCCCGCAAGTCTTTCGCCAACCTGTCGAAATCCCCTCTTTCCCGCCTATCTCCCTCCCTGGCCCCGCCCTTGTACGCCACCTGCACGGGCCTCACGGAACGCCCCTGGAAATGACGCAACGCCGCTATCTGCAACTGGACGTCTTCGCCGACCGCCCCGGCGCCGGCAACCCGCTGGCCGTGGTCCTCGATGCCGAAGGCCTCGACGATGCCGCCATGCAGGCCATCGCCCGCTGGACCCGGCTGCCGGAAACCACTTTCGTGTTCGCGCCGACCCAGCCCGGCGCCAGCTATCGCATCCGTATGTTCAGCCCGCGCCGCGAAGTGCCCTTCGCCGGCCATCCCAGTGTCGGCACTGCCTGCGTGGTGCTGGAAGCCGGCCTGGCCGCGCCGGTGGACGGCGTGCTGGTGCAGGAAGGCGTGGCCGGGCTGCTGCCCTTGGCGGTGTCGGGCGAAGGCGAGGCGCGCATGATCGCGGTGCGCACGCCGCGCGCGCGCGTGGTCGAAACCGCCGACGCGGCCGATCCGCGCCTGAGCGCGGCTTTGCGCGATCTGCCCTTGGGCGCGCTGGCGCCGGCGCTGATGGACGGCGGCCGCCGCTGGTGGCTGGCCGAATTGCGCGACGAAGCCGCGCTGCGCAGCGCCCAGCCCGATTGGGCGGCGATCGGCCGGCTGGCCGAAAGCACCGAGAGCATGGGCCTGTGCGCGTTCGCGCGCGCCGACGCCGGCCAGGACTACGACCTGGTGGTGCGCGCCTTCGTCGGCGCGCCGGCGCAGTTCGAGGACGCCGCCTCCGGCGCGGCCAACGCCACGCTCGCCGCGTGGCTCAAGCACAACGACGCGCTGCCGGGGCGCGAGGGCCGCTACACCGTCAGCCAGGGCCGCGAAGTCGGCTTCGACGCGCGCCTGCAACTGCGCGTGGACGCCGACGGCGAAGTCTGGTCGGGCGGCCGGGTCAGCAACGTGGTGCGCGGCCACATCGACTGGCGCTGAGCGCGCGCGGGGCGGCGCGCATCGCCGCCGTCCCGCTGTCGTCCTTCGCGTGCGGCTTCCTGCCGCGCTCATTACGCTTGCGAGCGCGCCACCGCGCGCCGGCCCAGCCACACCGCGGCGAACGCCGGCAGGTACATCAGCAGGCCGTAGATCGCCGCCGGCACTGCCACCGCCGGCGAGTTCAGCAAGGTCAGCGCGATCACGATCGCCAGGGTGCTGTTCTGCACCCCCACCTCCATGCCCACGGTGATCGCATCGCGCAGGCCGAGCCGGGCGATGCGGCCGAGCGCGAAGCCGCCGCCGATCGCCGCCGCGCCCATCGCCAGCGCCGCCGGGCCGAGTTCGCCCAGGCTGCGCGCCAGCACCGCGCGCTGGGTGATGCAGATCGCCACGATCAGCAGCAGCAACAGGCCCAGCGCGAACCGGCTGACCCACGGTTCCACTTTCAGCGCGAACGCCGGCGCGAACCGGCGCAAGGCCATGCCGGCCAACACCGGCGCCAGCACCAGCGCGGCCAGGTGCAGCACGGTCTGGCCGAACGGCAGGCGGATGCTGCGCGCCTCGCCGCCGAACCAGCGCAGGGCCAGTTCGACCAGCAAGGGCACGCTGAGGAAGGTGACCAAGGCGCTGATCACGGTCAGGGTGACCGCCAGGGCGACGTTGCCGCGCGCCAGATAGGTCAGCGCATTGGAGCTGCTGCCGCTGGGGCAGGCCGCGACCAGGACGAAGCCGATCGCGAATTCGACCGCGCCCGGGCCGCCGGAGCGCACGACCAGCCACGCGGTCGCGAAGCCCAGCAGCGGCAGCAGCAGGTAATGGCCGAGCAGGCCGACCGCGACCGGCCGCGGCCGCTGCGCGATCTGGCGGAAGTCTTCGCCGCGCAGGGTCAGGCCGATGCCACACATGATGATGGCGATGGCCAGCGGCAGACCGATCTTGAGCAGTATGCTGTCCTGCACGAACGCCTCCTTGTGGTGGGTGTCTGCAATTGCGGGCGGTGGAGCCCGGATCGATGCCGCGTTCTCCGCATCGCTGCGATGCGGGTAAGCCGCTGCGAGGCCGCGATTCGGCGCCGGCGCGCCTTCGCTGGCCACCCGCGCTCGACCGACGCACTGCGGCGGCCGGCCCGCTGCGAAAGCCCGATCCGAACGCCGGCCCCGATACCCGATCCTAGCCGTCCCGCGACGGCCGCGCGCGCACGAGCGGACACCGGCGCCGCGCTGGGCCACAATCGGCCGGCCGCCCTCCGCCTGCGAGCCCCGCCGTCCGCCGCGCATGACCGAACCCGCCGCCCTGCCCGCCGACCCCTGGCTGCGCGATCTATCGCCGCAGGTGGTCGCGCATCTGCAAGCGATGTCGGTGCGCCGGCGCCTGCGCGACGGCGAGCTGCTGTACGCGCGCGGCGACGCCGCCGAAGGCCTGTACAGCGTCGTCAGCGGCCGCATCCGCCTGAGCGTGCCGACCGCGGGCGGGCGCGAGATGTTGATCGTGCAGTTCGAACCCGGCAGTTGGTTCGGCGAAGTGTCGATGTTCGACGGCGAGCCGCGCCCGCAGGACGCGCGCGCCGCCGGCGACAGCGAGATCCTGCTGCTGCCGCGAACGCGCTTCCTGGCGCTGCTGGAGCAGCATCCTGAGCTATACCGCGGCTTCACCCGGCTGCTGTGCCGCAAGCTGCGCACCGCGCTGGAATACGTCGAAGACGCGCTGAGCCTGCCGCTGGCCGCGCGCCTGGGCAAGCGCCTGCTGGAACTGGCGCAGGTGTACGGCGTGGAGCGCGACGAAGGCCGCCTGATCGACCTGCCGCTGCCGCAGGACGACCTGGCCAACATGCTCGGCGCGACCCGCCAGAGCGTGAGCAAACAGCTCAAAGCCTGGGAACAACGCGGCTGGATCGCCCTGCGCTACCGCCACGTAGCGATCCGCGACAGCGGCGCGCTGGAACGCGCCGTGGCGCGTTGGTCGCAAGGCGCGGCGGATTGAAGCCCCACGCCACCAACGCATGCAACGCCCGCTCCCTGTAGGAGCGGCGCAAGCCGCGACCGCGTTGCAGCAGGTCGCGCCGTAAGCG
>NZ_FNOG01000010.1:0-41073 GCF_900106525.1 Lysobacter enzymogenes | reverse complement strand
CGGCGCAAGCCGCGACCGCGTTGCAGCAGGTCGCGCCGTAAGCGCGGTGTCGCGGTCGCGGCTCGCGCCGCTCCTACAGTCGGACCTCGCGCACCGCCAGTGCGTGCAACGGCCGCCGGCTCGCGCCGGCGGCCGCGCGAGCTTCAGAACCGCGCATCCAGGGTCAGGAACAACTGCCGCGGCGCGTTGGCGTGGAACGCATAGGTCTTGCCCTGCGGATCGGACGCGCTGAACGCGGTCAGGTTGCTGGCCGTGCGCTTGTCGGTCAGGTTGCTGGCGTTGAGCGAAACCGACCACTGCCGCAGCGGGCCCATCGCATCGAAGGTGTAGCGCAGCGCGGCGTCGAAGGTGGTGTAGCCGCCGAAGCCGTTGTCGTTGAGGTAGGTGTAGTAGCGCTTGCCGGTGTACTTGCCGCTGACGCTGGCCAGCCACGGGCCGTGGCTGTAGCTCACCTCGCTGGAGAACATGGTGTCCGGCACGTCGACCACGCGCTTGCCGCTGGTCGGCACGACCTTGCCGCCGTCGATGTAGTTGTCCTCGTACGTCGACTTGTTCCACGACAGCGCGTTGTACCACTGCAGGCCGTCGATCGGCTTCCAGATGAAGACCAGCTCGCTGCCGTAGCTGTCGACCGAGCCGACGTTGAAGAACTTGGTGATGCACTCCGGCCGGGTGCCGGCCTCGATGCTCGAGCACGGGTTGAGCGAGAGCAGGCGGTTGTCGAAGCGCACTTTGTAGAAGCTCAGCGACGCCTGGTAGGTCTCGCCGACCTGGCGGTAACCCGCTTCCAGGGTCTTGGACTCTTCCGGCTTGAGATCGCGCCTTTGCGCGTCGAACGCAGCCTGGCCGATCGCCAGCGGGCCGCCGGCGCCGCCGCCGACGAAAGCAGCGACGTTCTCGGTGTAGGCGGCGAACACTTCGCGGCCCTCGCCGAGCTTGTAGCCCACGCCCAGCTGCGGCAGGAAGCTGTCCTTGGTTTCCAGGCGGCCGGTGGCGTTGGGCACTTCCATCATCTTCGACGGCACCTGGGTCGCGCGCATGTCGACCTGGGTGCTCTTGGCGCCCACGTCCACGGTCAGGCGGCCGTCGAGCAGGCTCATGGTGTCCTGCAGATACGCCTGGCGGGTGTTGATGCGGTACTTCTGGAAGAACAGGCGGCGGTCGGGATCGTTGAGGAAACGGTCGTCGTTGACCGGCCCGTCGATGAAATAGAAATTGCGCTGCACGTCGTGGTGATTGCTCTCGTACCAGAACCCGCCCTGGATCTTGTGGATGCCCACGTCCCAGCTCAGCGAGGCCATCGCGCCGTAGCGGTTGATGCCGTAGTTGGTGCTGCGGATCGAGATCGGGATCTCCTTGGCGGTGCCCGGGAACGACCAGTTGCCCGGCGACCACCAATGGCCCTGGCCGCGGTCGTCGTGGTAGTAGGTCTGCGCGTTCAGGCGCAGGCCTTCGCCGAGGTTGAACTCGCCGGCCAGCGCGGCCAGGTGGTCGGTGCGCAGCGCGCGGCTGGCGTAGTAGGCATCGTCGATGGTCGCCGCCGGCGATTCGAACTTGCAGCGGCGGTCGCCGGCCTTGTTCGCCGGCCACGGCTTGGGCGCGCAGTAGGCGGCATTGAGCGCGCGCTGCCAGTCGGGCTTGTACAGGTTCCAGTCCCAGTCCGCGCCGCGCGCCAGCAGCGCCTTGGACAGATACGCGTAGTTGGCCTGGCTGGTTTCGGCGCTGGAGACGAAGGCGCTGATGCGGTTGCCGTCGCCGAAGTTGTACACCGCCTTGATGTTGACCTGGCTCTGGTCCTGGTTGTCGTTGGGGCGCGACCACATGTCGGCGCTGAGCAGCGAGCCGGACAGATACATCGAGAAGCCGCCGTGCTCGCCGGTGTCCAGGCGCGCATAGGTGCGGCGGGTGCTGTCGCTGCCGAAGGTTTGCGCCACGCGCAGACCGAATTCGGCCTCCGGATCGGACGAGAAATACTGCAAGGTGCCGCCGAGATTGCTGGTGGACGCGGTGCCGAGCGAACCGATGCCCGCGGCCAGTTCGGCGCCGGCGAGGTTCTCGCCGATCAGCGCGCGGCTGATGCCCAGGCCGTTGTAGTTGCCGTAGCTGTTGTCGCCCAGCGGGATGCCGTCGAGGGTGTAGCCGAGCAGACGCTGGTTGAAGCCGCGCAGGCTGATGGTCTGCGATTCCTCGTTGGCGCCGTACGCGTCGTTGGACTGCACCGAGATGCCCGGCAGCTTGTTGAGGATCTTCTGCGGGCTGGTGCCGGCCACGGTCTTCTCGATGTCGGCCAGCTTGACCCGCTGCACCTGGCGGGTTTCGCCCAGGCCGATGACCGAGACCGCGTCGAGCGTGGTGGCGTCGCGGGATTCGCCGGCCGCGGCGGCATCGGCGCTCGCGGCGGCGGCATCGGCATCGGCGGCATGAGCGGGCGCGGCGGCCAGTGCGGCGGCCAAGGCGGTGGCGATCGCCAGCGCGAGCGCGGCGTGGGAATGGGGGTGCGTCATCGAGGATCTCCGGGGGAGCAGGGCAAAATCCGCGCAAGCATGGGCAATGCAGATGACGCGCTGATGGCGGCGCCGCCGCGCCCGCGGCCGCCGCGCGGCGATCTAAGACCAATTGGCTAAGCCGCGCGCAGCGCGCGCAATGCCCGGTTTTGCGGCATGAACCGGCGATTTCGCGGCGCCGCGGCGTGTGCGCCGCCGGCCCTAACCCTAAGGTGCTATTGGCCCTCCCCTTCCTGCCGCCCACCATCGGCGCCGGGTGTGGGGACGCCCTTGCGCGCCGACCGCGCGACACCGCGCCGGCACTGGCGCTTCCCACCCTCGATCTTCGCAACAGGAGCCGATGTGAGCGCGACCACTTCCACCCAAGCGCCGGCCGCGGCCGCGGGCATGACCCCAGGCCAGCGCCTTAAATCGATCTTCTCCGGCTCGGTCGGCAACCTGGTCGAGTACTACGACTGGTACGTCTACAGCGCGTTCTCGCTCTACTTCGCCCACGTGTTCTTCCCCTCCGGCGACCGCATCTCGCAGGCGCTCAACGCCGGCGCGATCTTCGCCGTGGGCTTCCTGATGCGCCCGCTCGGCGGCTGGGTGTTTGGCCGCTACGCCGACCGCCACGGCCGCCGCGCCGCGCTGATGCGCTCGGTGCTGCTGATGTGCGCCGGCTCGCTCATCATCACCTTCACTCCCGGCTACGACACCATCGGCGTGTTCGCGCCGATCCTGCTGGTGGCCGCGCGGCTGATGCAGGGCCTGAGCGTCGGCGGCGAATACGGCAGCTCGGCCACCTACCTCAGCGAGATGTCCTCGCGCCAGAACCGCGGCTTCTGGTCGAGCTTCCTCTACGTGACCCTGATCCTGGGCCAGTTGCTGGCGCTGCTGGTGCTGATCGTGCTGCAGCAGTTCGTGCTCGATGAAGAACAGCTCAAGGCCTGGGGCTGGCGCATCCCGTTCGCGATCGGCGCGATCGCCGCGATCACCGCGCTGTACCTGCGCCGCAACATGCAGGAAACCGAGTCGTTCACCAAGCTCAAGAGCAGCGACGCGCCGGCCCGGCGCGAGGGTTCGCTGAAGACGCTGATGCAGCACCCGCGCGCGGTGCTGACCGTGGTCGGCCTGACCATGGGCGGCACGCTGGCGTTCTACACCTACACCAACTACATGCTGAAGTTCCTCACCATCAGCACCGGCTTCGACAAGGAGACCGCGTCGCTGATCAACGCCGGCACCTTGTTCGTCTACATGCTGATGCAGCCGCTGGTGGGCGCGCTGTCCGACCGCATCGGCCGGCGCCCGATCCTGATCGCGTTCGGCGTGCTCGGCACGGTGCTGACGGTGCCGGTGATGCACTGGATCCGCGGCGCGCAGACGCCGATGGAAGCGTTCTGGCTGATCATGATCCTGCTCAGCGCGGTCAGCGGCTACACCGCGATCAACGCGGTGGTGAAGGCCGAATTGTTCCCGGTGGAGATCCGCGCGCTCGGCGTCGGCCTGCCCTACGCGCTCACCGTCGCCTTGTTCGGCGGCACCGCCGAGCCGGTCGCGCTGTGGTTCAAGAAGATCGGCATGGAAACCGGATTCTTCTGGTACGTCAGCGCCTGCATTTTGTGCTCGCTGCTGGTCTACGCGCTGATGCCCGACACCCGCAAGCACTCGGCCATCGACCGCGACTGAGCGCGCTGCGCTCGCCCCTCATTCCTTTTCGCTCACTCCTAGCCTCCGGTGCCCTCCATGAAAAAATCAGGCTCGCATTTCTACCTGTGGGTGGTCGGCGCCATCGTGCTCGGCGGCCTGATCGGGCATTTCTTCCCCGAGTTCGGCGTCAAGCTCAAGCCGCTGGGCGACGGCTTCATCGCCCTGATCAAGATGCTGATCGGCCCGATCATCTTCCTGACCGTGGTGCTCGGCATCGCCGGCGTCGCCGACGTCAAGAAGGTCGGGCGCGTGGGCGTCAAGGCCATCCTCTACTTCGAGGTGGTCTCCACCATCGCCCTGGTGATCGGCCTGGTGGTGGTCAACACGCTCAAGCCCGGCGCCGGCTTCAACGCCGACCCGGCCAAGCTCGACCCGGCGCTGGTGGCCAAGGCCACCGACTACGCGCACAAGGCCGAGCAACAAAGCACGGTCGACTTCCTGCTGCACATCATCCCCAAGACCTTCACCGACGCCTTCACCGGCGACGGCAGCCTGCTGCAGGTGCTGTTGCTGGCGGTGCTGTTCGGCTTCTCGCTGCTGCACATGGGCAAGACCGGCGAGAAGGTCATGGACCTGCTGGAGCCGCTGTCGAAGGTGTTCTTCGGGATCATGAGCATGATCATGAAGCTCGCGCCGATCGGCGCCGGCGCGGCGATGGCCTTCACCATCGGCGAGTTCGGCGTCGGCGCGCTCGGCCCGCTGATGAAGCTGATGGGCAGCTTCTACCTGACCTGCGCGTTGTTCGTGCTGATCGTGCTGGGCCTGATTGCGCGCTTCACCGGCTTCAGCATCCTGCGCTTCATCCGCTACATCCGCGACGAACTGCTGCTGGTGCTGGGCACCTCGTCGTCGGAATCGGCGCTGGTGCCGCTGATGCGCAAGCTCGAGCGGCTGGGCTGCTCCAAGCCGGTGGTCGGCCTGGTCGTGCCCAGCGGCTATTCGTTCAATCTCGACGGCACCAACATCTACCTGACCATGGCGGCGATCTTCGTCGCCCAGGCGCTGGGCGTGGAGCTCACGCTGACCCAGGAGATCACTCTGCTGGCGGTGGCGATGCTGACCTCCAAGGGCGCCTCCGGCGTCACCGGCGCCGGCTTCATCACCCTGGCGGCGACCCTGCACGTGGTGCCGGCGGTGCCGGTCGCGGGCCTGGCGCTGATCCTGGGCATCGACCGCTTCATGAGCGAGGCGCGCGCGCTGACCAACATCATCGGCAACGGCGTGGCCACGGTGGTGGTGGCGCGCTGGGAAAACGAGCTCGACCGCGACAAGCTCAATTACGAACTGCTCAATCCGCCGAGCGCGACCGACCTGGACGCCGACCTGCCGTCCGACCACCACGCGCCGCTGCCGGACAAGACCCCGGCCTAAGCCGCAGCGACCACGCGGCCCGCGCGCGGGCTGCATCCCGACTTTCCCATCCGGCCGGACGCCCTGCGCGTCCGGCGCGGAGCCCTGTTGCCAGGACGGCGCCGACGAACCTGGAGCCCCACCCATGCGCACCGCCCGCTTCGCCTTCGCCGCCTCTCCGCTCGCCCTGGCCCTGTGCGCGCTGTCGCCCGCGGCCGCCGCCGGCAGCTTCGACGACTGGCCGACCAAGTACAGCTTCGCCGACGGCACCGAAATCTCGGCCACCGCCAACTGGGCCTACGACGTGGCCGATTTCGACGGCGACGGTTACGGCACCGCCGCCACCCGGCTCAAGGACGACGGCCACTACCGCCGGCGCGAGTTCGGCATGAACCTGAAGAAGAAGGACGTCTACGACTTCACCGCGGTGTTCGACTTCGAATCCAAGCTCTGGCTCGACGTCGCTTTGCGCCTGGAAACCAAGGCGCTGTTCGGCGCCGACTACGGCAAGCTGCGCGTGGGTTACTTCAAGACGCCGGTGAGCATGGAGAGTGTCGCCGCCTCGCGCAGCGGCAGCATGATGGAGCTGTCCGCGGCCTCGCAGGCGATCTTCGAAGGCCGCCGCACCGGCGTGGAATGGTCGCTGGAACGGCCGCGCTACGCGCTCAGCGCCGGCTATTTCTTCGGCCACGACCTGCAGGGCGACAACCCCGGCACCACCGCCGCCGGGCGCGCGGTGTGGACGCCGGTCAAGGACAAGGACCACGTCGTGCATCTGGGCCTGACCGGCTCGGTCGAAAACCCGCACGGCTTCAGCGACGGGCGCGGCGCGTACTTCGGCCCGGCCGCGCGTTTCCGCGCGCGCCCGCTCAACGGCCTGACCGCGGTGCGCCTGGTCGATTCGGGCAGCCTGCGCGAGACCGACAAGATCGTGCGCAACGGCCTGGAAGCGCTGTGGATCGACGGCCCGTGGTCGGTCCAGGCCGAATACCTGCGCGCCACCGCGCAGCGCGACAACGGCCAGCGCGACTTCACTGCGAACGGCTACTACGTCACCGGCAGTTGGGTCGTCACCGGCGAAACCCGGCCCTACACCGGCAACAACGTCGCCAACGTCAAACCCGCGCACGGCTATGGCGCGGTCGAACTGCTGGCGCGCTACGGCGAGCTCGACCTGGACGACGGCGGCATCGCCGGCGGCAAGCAGCGCGACTGGACCCTCGGCGCCAACTGGTATCTCACCAGCCACTTCAAGTTCCAGGCCAACTACGTGCACGTGAAGGCGGACAAGGGCTTGCTGGCGGCGGATCCGGATGTGGTGGAGGTGCGGGCGCAGGTGCAGTTCTGAGCGACCGGGCGTCGGGATCGGTGGAGCCGAAGCGCGGCGATCGTCACGTTCGCCGCGCGCTCGCGACCGCCGCTTGACCGCCATCTCACCCCATCCCCGCTAGGCTGCCAGAGCCCGCGCAAGCGCCCCGAACCGATCCCGACTCCTCACTCCCGTGCTGCATACCCGCCGCCGCCAGCTCCAGACCGCCGCCTGGATCGTCCTGATCCTGGCCGGCATGCTGCTGTCGGCGCTGGTCGCCGGGCGCATCGCCTACTCGCAGGCGCTGCAGCGCCAGGCCGGCGAGGCCAGCGTGTTGCTGGCGCAGCGCGCGCAAGTGATCGAGCAACACATCGACCGCTACCGGATCATGCCGGCGGTGCTATCGCTGGACCCGCAACTGCGCGCCACCCTGGCCAATCCCGGCGACACCGCCCAGCGCCAGCGCGCCAACGAGCGTCTGGTCCAGCTCAATTTCGCCAACCGCACCAGCACCCTGACCCTGATCGACCGCAGCGGCACCGGCATCGCCGCCAGCAACTGGGACCAGCCCAACAGCAACGTCGGCTATTCCTACGCGTTCCGTCCCTACTTCCAACTGGCGATGGCCCACGGCGCCGGCGAGTTCTACGCCATCGGCGTCACCACCGGCGTGCCCGGCCATTTCATCGCCCGCGCGGTGCGCGACGAGCGCGGCGGCGCGGTCGGCGCGGTCGCGGTCAAGGTCGAACTCGAAGACATCCGCTCGGACTGGAGCGAACGCGGCGACGTGGTCCTGCTCAGCGACAACCACGGCGTGGTGTTCCTGTCGGCGCAGCCGCAATGGCGCTACCGCATGCTGCATCCGCTACCGCCGGCGTGGCAGCGCGAACTGCGCGACACCCGCCAATACCAGAGCCAGCGCCTGCGCCCGGTCGCGTTCGACGTGCAGCGCGAGATCGACGGCGGCGCGCGCGTGGTGCGTTGGCGCGAGCCGCGCCTGCGCGAGCCGATGCTGTGGCAGTCGATGCACCTGTCGCGCGAAGACTGGACCTTGCACCTGCTGCGCGACGTCACCCCGAGCATCCGCGCCGCCTGGATCGCGCGCGCGGTCGCTGCCGGCGCCTGGCTGCTGGCGGTGGCGGTGGCATTGCTACTGATCCAGCGCGGCCGCATCGCCTCGCTGCGCCTGCGCAGCCGGCAGGAACTGGAGAAGATGGTCGAGCACCACGCCGAAGCGCTGCGCAACGCGCAGGACGGATTGGTGCATGCGGCGCGGCAGGCGAGCATGGGCGAAGGCCAGAGCCTGGAGCATTTGCCGCAAGGCGTCAGCGTGGTCGATTCGCAGCTGCGCCTGGTCGCCTGGAACCAGCGCTACGCCGAGCTGTTCCGCTATCCGCCCGAACTGCTCCAGGTCGGCCGGCCGATCGAGGATTTGATCCGCTTCAACGCCAAGCGCGGCCTGCTCGGCGTCGATCCGGAAGACGCGATCCGGCGCCGCCTCGATCATCTACAGCGCGGCCAGCCGTATCTGCACGAGCGCGAGCGGCCCGACGGCACGGTGATCGAAATCCGCGGCAACCCGATGCCCGACGGCGGCTTCGTCACCAGCTACGCCGACATCACCGCCTACAAGCAGGCCGCGCGCGATCTGCGCACGCTGGCCGACAGCCTGGAGCGCGGCATCGAGCAGCGCACCAGCGACCTGCAGGCGGCCAAGGGCGAGGCCGAGCGCGCCAACCGCTCCAAAACCCGCTTCGTCGCCGCCGCCGTGCACGACCTGCTGCAGCCGCTCAACGCCGCGCGCATGTATCTGTCGTCGCTACGCCGGCGCGTCGACGACGGCGAAGGCCGCGAGCTGGCCGATCACATCGAAGCGGCGCTGGCGGCGCAGGACGACATCCTCTCCAGCCTGCTCGACATCTCGCGGCTGGAATCGGGCGCGCTGGAAGTGCGGCGCGGCGCGCTGCCGCTGGCGCGGGTGTTCGCCGCCATCGACAGCCAGTTCCGCATCCTCGCCCAGGCGCGCGGGCTGCGCCTGCACGTGCTGCCGACGCGTGCGACGGTCGACAGCGACGAGGTGCTGCTGCGGCGGATCTTGCAGAACTTCGTTTCCAACGCGATGCAGTTCGCGCCGCGCGAGGGCCGCATCGTGCTCGGCGCGCGGCGCCTGCGCGAGGGCGTGCGGATCGAGGTGTGGGACAGCGGGCCGGGCATTCCCGAAAACAAGCGCGAGTTGATCTTCGAAGAATTCCAGCGCCTGGACACCGGCGTGGAAGCGCCGCAGCGCGGCGCGGGCCTGGGCCTGGCGATCGTGCGGCGGGTGGCGCGGCTGCTCGGCCATCGCGTCGCGGTGCGGTCCTGGCCGGGGCGCGGCAGCGTGTTTTCGGTCGAGGCGCCGTATGCGCGCGCGATCGAGGCCGAGGCGGCGCCAGCCGTCGCGCACAGCGCCGAACGCGCCGCAGCTACGGCCGATCCCGATTCGCCGCTGCGCGGCCGCAAGGTGTGGGTGATCGACGACGACCTGCATTCGCGCCAGGCCGCGCTGCATCTGCTCGGCGACTGGGGCTGCCTCGCCGACGGCGCCGCCAGCGCCGCCGAAGCGCTGACCCGCGCCGATGCGCAGCCGCCGCCGGATCTGCTGTTGCTCGATTACCGTTTGGGCGAGAGCACCGGCTTCGAGCTGGGCACGCAGTTGGAAGCCAAGTGGAAGCGGTTGCCGCCGGTGGTGTTGATGTCGGCCGATGCCGATCCGACCTTGCGGCCGCGCGCAGCCGAACGCGATTGGCATTTCCTGCCCAAGCCGCTCAAGCCGGCGGCGCTGCGCGCGTTGGCTTCGCGGTTGCTGCCGGCGCGCGGCGAATGAGGTTGCGATCGGGGCGCGCTTGCGGCGCGAACTGAAACTCCGCGGTCGCGGCTTGCGCCGCTCCTACAGTCGCTGCGTTGCGCCATCGAAGCCCCTGTAGGAGCGGCGCAAGCCGCGACCGCGACAGTACAACTACGACGAACGCGCCAACGCCGCTAAGCCAACCCACCCGCCCCGTCGTGCAACTCCCCGCCCTCGTCCTCCAGCGCCAACCCCTTCACCAACACCGCCGCCTGCGTGCGCGAATGGCAACCCAGCTTGCGCAAGATCGCGGTGACGTGGATCTTCACCGTGTTCTCCGCCAACGAAAGCTCATAGGCGATCTGCTTGTTGAGCAAGCCGTCGGCCAGGCGCAACAACACCCGCATCTGCTGCGGCGTCAGCTGCGCCAGCCGGTCGGCCAGTTGCGCGTCGCCTTCGTCGCGCTCGGCCTGCTGCGGCGGGAACCACACCTTGCCGGCCAACACCGCGCCGACCGCTTCGGCCAGCACTGCCGCCGGCGCCGACTTGGGCACGAAGCCGGATGCGCCGAACTGCTGCGCGCGGCGGATCGTGCGCGGGTGTTCGTTGGAGGAGATGATCACCACCGGCAACTCCGGCCGCTCCCCGCGCGCGTACACCAGCGAGGAGAACCCCATCGCGCCGGGCATCATCAGGTCGAGCATGGCCAGATCGAAGGCCTCGCCGCTGCCGATCGTGGCTTCCAGCGCGCTCTGGCTGGCGACTTCGACGATGTGCGCGTTCGGCGCGATCTCGCCCAGCGCATAACGCAACGCCGCCCGGAACATCGGGTGGTCGTCGGCGATGAGGATGCGCAGCGCGGGGTCGGCCATGAGGGGTCCCAGTGGAAAGCGGGTCCGATCCTACACGCTCCGCCTTCGACCGGGGGCCGCGCGGTGGCTGCGGCCGGGCCGTCGTCCCGCGCGGCTGCTCTTGTGGGAGGGACTTCAGTCCCGAGGCTGTGCGCTCGGGTCGCCGCGATCTGGAACAAAAGCCTCGGGGCTGAAGCCCCTCCCACAAAAGCAGCAGCGGGGCCGCCATCGCGCAAAAACAAACGGGGCGGCCGAAGCCGCCCCGTTCATGCATCGCGATGGCGAACCGATCAACCCAGCAGGTGGGCGACGCCGGCGCGCTCTTCTTCCAGCTCGGCCAGGGTCTTGTCCATGGCCTTGCGGCTGAACTCGTCGATCTCCAGGCCTTCCACGCGGGTGTACTCGCCGTTGGCGGTGATCACCGGCACGCCGTACATCACGCCCTCGGGGATGCCGTAGCTGCCGTCCGACGGCACGCCCATGGTCACCCACTTGCCGTCGCTGCCCAGCACCCAGTCGCGGATGTGGTCGATCGCGGCATTGGCGGCCGAGGCGGCCGAAGACAGGCCGCGCGCTTCGATGATCGCCGCGCCGCGCTTGCCGACCTGCGGGATGAAGGTGTCGGCGTTCCAGGCGGCGTCGTTGATCTTGTCCTTCAGCGAGGCGCCGCCGGCCTTGGCGAAGCGGTAGTCCGGATACATGGTCGGGCTGTGGTTGCCCCACACGATCAGGTTTTCGATGTCGCCCACGGCCACGCCGGCCTTGGCGGCGAGCTGGCTCAGCGCGCGGTTGTGGTCCAGGCGCAGCATCGCGGTGAAGTTCTTGGCCGGCAGGTCCGGCGCCGACTTCATCGCGATGTAGGCGTTGGTGTTGGCCGGGTTGCCGACCACCAGCACCTTGACGTTGCGCGAGGCGACCTTGTTCAGCGCGGCGCCCTGGGCGGTGAAGATCTTGGCGTTTTCCAGCAGCAGGTCCTTGCGCTCCATGCCCGGGCCGCGCGGACGCGCGCCGACCAGCAGGGCGATGTCGGCGTCCTTGAACGCCACTTCCGCATCGTCGGTGCCGACGATGCCGGCCAGCAGCGGGAACGCGCAGTCTTCCAGCTCCATGATCACGCCCTTGAGCGCGGCCTGGGCCTTCTCCAGCGGCAGTTCCAGCAGCTGCAGGATCACCGGCTGGTCCTTGCCGAGCATTTCGCCGGAGGCGATGCGGAACAGCAGCGAGTAGCCGATCTGGCCGGCAGCGCCGGTGACGGCAACGCGGACGGGAGTCTTCATCGAGGTGTTTCCTTCGCTAGTGAACGTTGGTGCGGGCGCGGGCCCGCGAAGTGGATGCAGGACGCGCGCGCCGTCACAGCCGGTAGCCGAGCGGGGCGAGCTTGTCCTTGATCTGGTCGGGGTTGTAGCCGTAGACGATGTCCTGGCCGACGATGGTGACCGGCACGCCGCGCGCGCCGACCGCGGCCATCGCGCGCTGGCCCTGCTCGGTGTCGACGTCGATCAGGGTGTAGCGCACGTCGGCCAGCTCGAAGTCCTTGCGCAGTTTCTCGCAATAGCCGCACCACTCCGCGGCGAGCATGACGATGCGCTTGTCGCCGGTGCTGTGGCGCGGATCGTCCGGCGCGAGCTGCGCCGGTTGCGAGCCGAACCACTGCTGCGGCAGGCCGCCGTTGAGGACGAACTTGGCGCCGACCGCGCCCACGGCGAGCGCGGCCACGATGCACAACACGCTGGTGACACGCATGAGCTCGTCCTTCTCGTCGCGGGCGGGCGGCTTCGCCGGGCTCAGGCGAGCTCGGCGAAGAACTCCTGGAACCGCTGCAGGCCCGGGGCCAGCTGCGGGGTCGGGCAGGTGTAGCTGATGCGCAGCGCGTTGGGTTCGCCGAACGCCGAGCCCGGCACGCAGGCCACGCCCTTGGTTTCCAGCAGCGCGCTGCAGAAATCCATGTCGTTGCCGATCTTGATGCCGCTGGGCTGGTGGGTCTTGCCGAAGGCGACGCTGATGTCGGGGAACACGTAGAACGCGCCCTGCGGACGCGGGCAAATCACGCCCGGGATCGCGTTCATCACCGCCATGACCTGGTCGCGCTTGGCCTGGAACTCGGCGCACTTGGCGGTCGGCACGTCCTGCGGGCCCGACAGCGCGGCCACGGCGGCGGCGGTGACGATCTCCGGCACGTTGGTGATGTGGTTCGAGTTCATCGTGGTCACCGCCTGGGCGATGACTTCCGGCCCGGCCATGAAGCCCACGCGCCAACCCGGCATGCCGTAGGTCTTGGACAGCGAGTCGATGAAGATCACCCGGTCGCGCAACTCGGGACGGGCGTGCACGAAGTTGTGGTAGCCCAGGCCGTCGAACACCATGCGGTTGTAGATGTCGTCGGTGATGATCCAGGTGTCCGGATACTTGGCGACGACCGCGGCCAGCGCGTCGATCTCGTCCTTCGAATAGACCATGCCGGTCGGGTTCGAGGGATTGTTGAACAAGAACACCTTGGGCTTCTTCGCCAGCGCGGCGTCGAGCTGCGCGGGAGTGAGCTTGTAGTCCTGCGAGGCCGGGCACGGCAGCAGGTCGATCTTGGCGTTGACGATCTCGGCGATGTCGAGATAGCTGGTCCAGTACGGGGTCGGGAAGGCGATGGTGTCGCCTTCGTCCAACAGCGCCTCGGCGATGTTGTAGATCACGTGCTTGGCGCCGATGCCGGTGGCGACGTTGACGCGGCCGTAGCCGGTCAGGCCGATCTTGCCCATGTGCTCGATGAACGCGTCCAGCAGCGCGTCGGCGCCGCGGTTGCTGCCGTACTGGCCGCTGTCTTTGGCCAACGCTTCGCGCACGGCGGCGTAGACATGGTCGCCGGGCAGAAAGTTGGGGACGCCGATGGAGAAGCTGATGATGTCGCGACCTTCGGCCTTGAGCCGCTTGGCCTTTTCGGCAACCTGCATGATCGCGCTGGGCTTGGCGCGACCGATGCGCCGGGCGAGCTGGGGCATCGTGTAAACCTCGTGGGGTGGTGTACGACGGAGCGAGGATGGACGGCGCCGGAAGCAGCGGCGCGGCGCGCGGGCGCGCCGGGCGGCGGCTTGCGTAAAGCGCCGCGATTACCGCTGGTTCGAGCCGCAAAATGGTAGCACAGCGGCATCGGCCGGCCGCGCCGCCGGCAGTGCCCGGGCGGCGCCGGCGCCGGGCCGCCGGCATGCGCGATCCGGCGGCCGGGCTTGCCCGATCGGCGGCCTCGCCGGACGGACGGCGGGCGGCGGCGAAACCGCCGGCAGGGGGCCCGCGGCGGCGCGGTCGGCGACCGGCGTCCGCCCCGCCATCGCGACGGCCACTACGCAGCCGCCGGCACAAAAAACCCGCCGCAAAAAACAGGGGCGACCGAACGGCCGCCCCTGTCGGGTGTCGCATCGGGCGATGGCCGCGCCTGGCGGCCGCCGCGCGCTTACGGACGCGCTTCGGCGTCGAGCACCTTGTTCCACTCGGCCACGCGCTCGGCCTTGGCGGCCAGCACCGCGGCGGTGTCGCCCTCGATCTTCACCGAGTTGATCTTGTCGCCCTGCTGCACGGTGTCGACGATCTGCTGGCCTTCCAGCACCTTGCCGAACACGGTGTGCTTGCCGTCGAGCCAGTCGCAGACGATGTGGGTGATGAAGAACTGGCTGCCGTTGGTGCCCGGGCCGGCATTGGCCATCGACAGCACGCCGCGCTCGTGGCCCAGGCCGTTGCGGGTCTCGTCCTCGAAGCGGTAGCCCGGGCCGCCGGTGCCGGTACCCTTGGGGCAGCCGCCCTGGATCATGAAGTTCGGGATCACCCGGTGGAAGCTCAGGCCGTCGTAGAAGCCGCGCTGGGCCAGGTTGACGAAGTTGGCGACGGTCAGCGGCGCCTTCTCGGCGGCGAGTTCGACGCGGATCGGGCCGCGCGAGGTGTCGAAGGTGGCGATCAGGCTCATGCAACGTGCTCCAACTGGTGCGATGGGGATGGGTGTAACGGGTCGCCCGCCGACATGGCGGCGGCGCGGCCGATCCACAAGGGTACCGAAGCGACGATCCACTCGCCCCGCCCCGGAGCCCCTGCAGGAGCGGCGCGAGCCGCGCCCCCTCCCCGAAGTCCGGCCAGAACGACCGCCCCACCATCCCGAGCCCCGGAAACCCGGCCGGCCGCCTCCGATTCATCGCATCCAGCGGCGAGATTCAAAGCCAGCCCCGCCTCACCACTCAGAAAAAGCCACGTTTTACGCAGTCTTCGAGCCACCGCACCCCACGCCCGCCCGGCGCGATGACTCTAAAACCACCCCGCCCCATTCAGCCGATCCAGCCGTCTGAACAAAAATCCCCGCCAGCACAAGCGTTTGCCGCATTTGCCCCGTATAATGGCGGGCTTCCTTCCAGACCCAGGCGCCTTCCGGCGTCCTCCCGCATGTCCATCGAACGCCTGCGCAATATCGCCATCGTCGCCCACGTCGACCATGGCAAGACCACCCTCGTCGACTGTCTTTTGAAGCAGTCGGGCACCCTGTCCGAGCGCACGGTGCTGGCAGAGCGCGCGATGGACAGCAACGACCAGGAAAAAGAACGCGGCATCACCATCCTGGCCAAGAACACCGCCATCACCTGGCAGGGCAACCGCATCAACATCGTCGACACCCCGGGCCACGCCGACTTCGGCGGCGAGGTCGAGCGCGTGCTGTCGATGGTCGACTCGGTGCTGATCCTGGTCGATGCGATGGACGGCCCGATGCCGCAGACCCGCTTCGTCACGCAAAAGGCCTTCGCGATGGGCTTCAAGCCGATCGTGGTGGTCAACAAGATCGACCGTCCGGGCGCGCGTCCGGACTGGGTCATCGACCAGGTGTTCGACCTGTTCGACAAGCTCGGCGCCACCAACGAGCAGCTCGACTTCCCGATCGTCTACGCCTCGGCGCTGCACGGCTACGCCAGCCTCGACGACGCCGCGCGCTCGGGCGACATGACCCCGCTGTACGAAGCGATCATGAAGCACGTCCCGCCGCCGGAAGTCGATCTCGACGGCCCGTTCCAGATGCGCATCAGCCAGCTGGACTACAGCAACTTCGTCGGCCTGATCGGCATCGGCCGCATCCAGCGCGGCAAGGTCCGCCGCAACATGCCGGTCAGCGTGGTCGACCGTCACGGCAAGAAGCGCCAGGGCAAGGTGCTGCAGGTGCTCGGCTTCATGGGCCTGGAGCGCCTGGAGACCGAGGAAGCCGAGGCCGGCGACATCGTCGCCATCTCCGGCGTCGCCGATCTGTCGATCTCCGACACCGTGTGCGCGCTGGACGCCCCGGAAGCGCTGCCCGCGCTGACCGTGGACGAGCCGACCATCAGCATGACCTTCCAGGTGAACAACTCGCCGTTCGCCGGCAACAAGGATCTCAGCGGCGGCAAGTTCCTCACCAGCCGCCAGCTGCGCGAGCGCCTGGTGCGCGAGACCCTGCACAACGTGGCGCTGAAGGTCGAGGAAGGCTCCGATCCGGACAAGTTCCTGGTCTCCGGCCGCGGCGAGCTGCACCTGTCGGTGCTGATCGAGAACATGCGCCGCGAAGGTTTCGAGCTGGCCGTGTCGCGCCCGGAAGTCATCATCAAGGAAATCGACGGCAAGCTGATGGAGCCGGTCGAGCAGTTGGTGGTCGACATCGAAGAGCAGCACCAGGGCGGCGTCATGGAGAAGCTCGGCACGCGCAAGGCCCAGTTGAAGGACATGGTGTCCGACGGCAAGGGCCGCGTGCGCCTGGACTACATGATCCCGGCGCGCGGCCTGATCGGCTTCCAGAACGAATTCCGCACCCTGACCCAGGGCTCTGGCCTGCTGTTCCATGTGTTCGACCACTACGGTCCGAAGGAACAGGGCGCGATCGCCAAGCGCATCAACGGCGTGATGATCGCCAATGCGCCGGGCACCACCCCGGCCTATTCGCTTGGGCCGCTGCAGGATCGCGGCAGGCTGTTCGCCGCCGAAGGCGACAACGTGTATGAAGGCCAGCTGGTCGGCATCCACTCGAAGGACAACGACCTCACCGTCAACGCGATCAAGACCAAGCCGCTGACCAACATGCGCGCTTCGGGCAAGGACGATGCGATCCAGCTGAGCCCGGCGATCAAGTACACGCTGGAGCAGGCGCTGGACTTCATCGAAGACGACGAGCTGGTCGAAGTCACGCCGAAGGAAATCCGCTTGCGCAAGAAGTTCCTCACCGAAAGCGACCGCAAGCGCGCCTCGCGCGCTGCGTAAGCCGAACAGGGCGCCGCGAGGCGCCCTGTTTGTTTGTGGCGCCTGCAACCGGGCCGCGCCCGGCGCGCGGCCCGGTTGCGGCGACGCTCGCCGGCAGCCGGCGAACTGCCCCATGCGCCCGCCCCGGCAACCGCCCCCCCCTGCCCGCTTCATTCGGCCGCGCGTGCGTCGCGGCAGCTTGAACCGCGCCGTCGCCGCCCCAAGTCTTGCGATTCCGCTGCCGCGCTTGCGCCGCGGTGCGCGATCATAGGCCAGGCTCGCTCCGGCGCATCGCGTCCGGCGCAGGCCCGCCGCTCCCGCAAGGCATGGCCGGACTCCCCGGCGCCCGATGAGGATCCAAGCCGCATGCGTCCGCTTCCCCCGCTCCGCCTGCCCGCTGCCGCACCGTCCCGCCTGCGCGGCGCACCGTCCGCGCCCGGCGCCGCTGCGCGATGAATCCGGCCGACCCGCACTACAACGCCGACCCCAAGGCCCATCCGGGCCTGCACGCCATCGCCATGGTCGAGGCGGTCAAGGGCCTGCTCGCGCTGTCGGCCGCCAGCGGCCTGGAGCTGCTCGGCCCGACCCCGCTGCAACGCTGGATCGAACTGCTGATCCGCCGCTTCCACCTGGACCCCGAGCACGGCTCGATGGCCTGGCTCGCGCACAGCATCAGCCCCGGCTCGGTGCACCTGGCCGCCGGCATCGTGTTCGCCTACGCCGCCTTGCATCTGTTCGAAGCCTGGGGCCTGTGGAAGGCCAAGGCCTGGGCCTCGTGGCTGGGCTGCGTCGGCGCCGCGCTGTACCTGCCGTTCGACATTTTCGCGATGGTCCGGCACCCGGGCTGGCTCGCCAGCGCGGTTCTCATAATCAACGTGATCGTGGTTTGGGTTCTCGCCCGCGACATTCTCAAGCGCCGCCGTTGAGCGGCGCGCGCGCGTTCGCCGCGCGCGATGCGGCCGCGCACGCGCACGCCGGCGCATTAACGAAAACTTCTCCGAACGCGCGCGCATTCGTGGCGCGCTTCGCGTCGGTAGCGGCCTCCAATCACAGGCATCGCGGCGCGCGCGGGTGTATCGTGGATCGGTCGCGGTAGCAAGCCGCGACGGCGCGTTCGCGCCCCGCCCAGCGGCTCCACCCCTGCAAGAGGAACGCTCATGAAGACCTGGTCCAAGCCTCAGATCCTTGAAGTCCCGTGCGGCTGCGAAATCAACTCGTACTCCTCCGGCGACCTGTTCTGAGCATGCCCGCTTCCGCCGTCGCCCTTCGCGCGCGGCCGCGCAGCCTGCCGACGGAGCGTCGGTGATGCGCATCCTCGTGCTCGGAGCGGCGGCCGGAGGCGGCTTTCCGCAGTGGAACTGCAACACGCCCGGCAGCCGCCGGGCGTGGCACGAACACGACGGCGCCAAGCGCCGCAGCCAGGCCAGCATCGCGGTCAGCGCCGACGGCGAACGCTGGCTGCTGATCAACGCCTCGCCCGATTTCCGCCAGCAAGTGCTGGCGCTGCCGCCGCTGTGGCCGCAACGCGGCCTGCGCCATTCGCCGATCGAGGCGGTGCTGCTCAGCAGCGGCGAGATCGACCACATCGCCGGCCTGCTGTCGATGCGCGAACGCCAGCGCTTCGACCTGTGGGCCAGCGCGCGCGTGCACGAGCTGCTCGCGCTCAATCCGATCTTCGATGCGCTGCATCCCGATTACGTCGCACGCAAGCCGCTGGCGCTGGAGACCCCGGTCGACATCGACGGCGTCGACGTGCCGCTGGGCTTGCGCGTCACCGCGTTCGCCGTGCCCGGCAAGGTGCCGCTGTTCATGGAATCGCGCAGCGAAACTCTGCAAGGCAACGACGACGACACGGTCGGCCTGGAGATTTCCGACGGCCGCGAACGCTTCTACTACATCCCCGGCTGCGCCGCGCTGACCGCGCCGCTGCGCGAACGCCTGCGCGGCGCGGCGCTGGTGTTCTTCGACGGCACCTTGTGGCGCGACGACGAAATGCAGCGCGCCGGCGTCGGCAGCAAGACCGGCGCGCGCATGGGCCATATGAGCATCGCCGGCGGCAACGGCGAGGACGACGCCGGCACCCTCGCCGCGTTCGCCGACCTAGCGGTGCGGCGCAAGCTGTTCATCCATCTCAACACCACCAACCCGGTCCTCGACGAGACCTCGCCCGAGCGCGCGCACGTGCGCGCGCAGGGCTGGGAGGTCGCCGAGGACGGCATGGAACTCACGCTATGAACGCCGCAGCCGCCCCCGCGGCGGCGCCCGCGCCGAGCGCGCGCGACGCCGCGCTTGCGCCCGACGAGCTCGAAGCGCGCCTGCGCGCGATCGGCGCTGAGCGCTATCACGACAAACATCCTTTCCACGTGCTGCTGCACAGCGGCCGGCTCGACCGCGGCCAGGTCCAGGCCTGGGCGCTGAACCGCTTCGAGTACCAGCGCTGCATCCCGCTCAAGGACGCCGCCCTGCTCGCCCGCATCGAGGATCCGCAGCTGCGCCGGGTCTGGCGCCAGCGCATCGTCGACCACGACGGCGAGCGCGACGGCGACGGCGGCATCGCCCGCTGGCTGCGCCTGACCGACGCGCTGGAGCTGCCGCGCGAGCTGGTCGAATCCGGCCGCGCGCTGCTGCCGGCCACGCGCTTTGCGGTCCAGGCCTATATCCACTTCGTGCGCGAGCGCAGCCTGCTGGAAGCCATCGCCTCCTCGCTGACCGAGCTGTTCGCGCCGAAGATCATCGGCCAGCGCGTCGCCGGCATGCTGGCCAACTACGACTTCGTGTCCAAGGACGCGCTGGCCTATTTCGATTCGCGCCTGCACCAGGCGCCGCAGGACGCCGACTTCGCCCTGGACTACGTCAAACGCCACGCGCTCAGCCGCGAGCAGCAGGAATCGGTGCTGGCCGCGCTGCGCTTCAAGTGCGATGTGCTGTGGTCGATGCTCGATGCGCTGCATCTGGCCTATGTCGAGCCGCGCCTGGTTCCGCCGGGCGCGTTCCGTCCGCAGGAGTTCGTCCCGCAGGAGCCGCGACCATGAGCGCCGCCATCGATTCGGGCAGCGTGATGCGCTTTCCGGTCGGCGTGCGCCTGCAGCACGACCGCACGCGCGAGCGTTGGGTGCTGCTGGCGCCGGAACGGGTGATCGAACTGGACGACATCGCCCACGCGGTGCTGACCCACGTCGACGGACGCTCGGACGTGGAAGCCATCGTCGCCGCGCTGGCGCGCGACTACGGCGCCGACCCCGGCGAGATCTACGGCGACGTGATCGACCTGTTCTCCACGCTGTTGGAGAAACGCATGCTGGCGTTCGCGCCGCAGCTGACCTGAGCGCGCGGCGATGAACGCCCGGCCGGCCGACCTGTCCGCCTCGCCCGCGCCGCCGCTGGCGGTGCTGCTGGAACTCACCCATCGCTGCCCGCTGGCCTGCCCGTACTGCTCCAATCCGCTGCAATTGGTTGGCCTGCGCCAGGAACTGGACACCGCGCAGTGGCAGCGCGTGCTCGAACAGGCCGCCGAACTGGGCGTGCTGCAAGCGCATTTCTCCGGCGGCGAACCGACCCTGCGCAAGGACCTGGCCGAACTGCTGGCGCACGCCCGCGCCCACGGCCTGTACTGCAACCTGATCACCTCCGGCGTCGGCCTGAGCCGCGAACGCTTGATCGAACTGCAAAGCGCCGGCCTCGACCATCTGCAGCTGAGCCTGCAGGACAGCCGCGCCGACGGCGCCGACCGCGTCGCCGGCTACCAGGGCGCGCACGCGCGCAAGCTGGCGCTGGCGCGCTGGTGCGGCGAGCTGGATCTGCCGCTGACGCTCAACGCGGTGATCCATCGCCACAACGCCGAGCGCGTCGGCGAGATGATCGAACTGGCGCTGGAACTCGGCGCCGGCCGGCTCGAAGTCGCCCACACCCAGTACTACGGCTGGGGCCTGAAGAACCGCGCCGCGCTGTTGCCGACCCGGGCTCAGTTTGAGGCGGTCAGCGCCGTGGTCGCCGACGCGCGCGAACGCCTGCGCGGGCGACTGACCATCGACTACGTCACCCCCGACTACTACGCGCGCCGGCCCAAGCCGTGCATGGGCGGCTGGGCGCGGCGCTTCCTCAACATCACGCCCGAAGGCAAGGTGCTGCCCTGCCACGCGGCCGAGACCATCGAAGGGCTGCGCTTCGACAGCGTGCTGGAACGCGGCCTGGACGAAATCTGGCGCGACTCGGACGCCTTCAACCGCTATCGCGGCACCGACTGGATGCCCGAACCCTGCCGCGGCTGCGAACACCGCGAACGCGACTGGGGCGGCTGCCGTTGCCAGGCGCTGGCGTTGAGCGGCCGCGCCGACACGCTCGACCCGGTGTGCGAAAAATCCCCGGATCACGCCGGTCTGCGCGCGCTGACCGAACGCGAATCGCAGGCGCCGGCGCCCGAGTTCGTCTACCGCCGCCCGGGGCGCTGACAACGCCGCTACCGCATGGGCTCCCTGTAGGAGCGGCGCAAGCCGCGACCGCGAAACCCCGACCACGGCGCCAGTTTCGTCGTAGTTGCGCATTCGCGGTCGCGGCTCGCGCCGCTCCTACAGTCGGATGTCCAACCGACCACAGCGCCTGCTAAACCACGCAAACGCCGAACCACCGATACCGTCGTTGCCCGCCTCACCGCGTCGCTTGGGAAACGCAGTCGCGCAGGAACGCATCGCCCGCCCCCGCGGCTCACACTGCTCTACAGCCCCAAAATCACCCCGCCTCACCCACCGTGCCGCCAAGCACGCTCCCTGCGTGCGCTTTGCGCAGGCCGCGACCGCCGACGCCGCGCAATCCTCCGTCCGCGCCGCGCCCGGCTTCCGCGCGCGGGCGCCGCAGGCATACTCGCCTCGCCCTCGCCTCGTTCCGGAACCGGCCATGCCCGCCCTGTCTCCCGCGCCGCGCTCGATCGCGCTGGCCTGCTTCGCCGCTCTCGCCGCCGCCCTCGCCGGTTGCGCCGGCAGCCCTGCGCCGCGGCCGCCGCAGCCCATCGCCGCCTCCGCCGCGCAGGCGCCGCGCGACTTCGTTCCCGGCGACCCGCTGCGCATCGCCGAGGCCGACCTCGCCTCGCTGGCCGCGCGCATGGCCGGCGGCGAACTCAGCAGCGCGCGCCTGACCCAGGCCTACCTCGACCGCATCGCCGCGCTCGACGACGCCGGCCCGCAGCTCAACGCGGTGATCGAGCTCAATCCCAACGCGCTGAATGAGGCGCGCGCGCTCGACGAGGAACGCAAGGCCGGCCGTACGCGCGGCCCGCTGCACGGCATTCCGGTGTTGATCAAGGACAACATCGACGCGGTGCCGATGGTCAATTCGGCCGGCTCGCTGGCCCTGGCCGCGCACCGGCCCAAGCAGGACGCGCCGCTGGTCGCGGCGCTGCGCCAGGCCGGCGCGGTGATCCTGGGTAAGACCAACCTCAGCGAATGGGCCAACTTCCGCTCTGACCGCTCGATCTCCGGCTGGAGCGGCCGCGGCGGCCTCACCCGCAATCCCTATGCGCTCGACCGCAGCGCCTGCGGCTCCAGCAGCGGCACCGGCGCCGCGGTCGCCGCCAGCCTGGCCGCGGTCGGCGTGGGCACCGAAACCGACGGCAGCATCCTGTGCCCGGCGGCGATGAACGGCCTGGTCGGATTCAAGCCCAGCGTCGGCCTGGTCAGCCGCACCGGCATCATTCCGATTTCGCACAGCCAGGACACCGCCGGCCCGATGGCGCGCAGCGTCGCCGACGCGGCGCAGTTGCTCAACGCGCTCGCCGCGGCCGACGCCGGCGGCGACAGCGCCGCCCAGGCCGCGGCCGGCAAGCGCGCTCAGGACTTCCTCGCCGCGCTCGACGCCGATGCCCTGCACGGCGCGCGCCTGGGCCTGCTGCGCGACACCGGCATCAAGCTCCACCCCGAACAAGACGCGGCGCTGCAGCGCACCCTCAAGGCCTTGCGCGACGCCGGCGCGACCGTGGTCGACGTGCGCATGCCCAACGCCGGCAAGTGGGGCGCCGCCGAGTTTGAAGCCATGCTGTACGAATTCAAGGACGGCCTGCAGCGCTATCTGCAAAGCAGCGACGCGCCGGTCAAGACGCTGGACGAGCTGATCGCGTTCAACCGCGCCAACGCCGCACGCGAGATGCCGTTCTTCGGCCAGGAGCTGTTCGAGCAGGCGGCGAAGAAAGGCCCGCTGACCGACGCCGCCTACCGCAAGGCCGCCGCGCAGGCGCGCGCGCTGGCCGGCGCACAAGGCATCGATGCGCTGATGAAGAAGCACCGGCTCGACGCGCTGATCGCACCGGCGACGACGCCGGCGTTCATGGTCGACCCGGTCAACGGCGACGCCTTCGGCGGCGCCAGCTGGGGCGCGGCCGCGGTGGCCGGCTACCCGAGCCTGACCGTGCCGATGGGCGAAGCCCAAGGCCTGCCGGTCGGCCTGGTGTTCATGGGCCGGCGCTGGGACGACGCCAAGCTGCTGTCGCTGGGCTATGCCTACGAACAGATCACCCAGGCGCGCACGGCGCCGAAGTATCGGGTGACGTTGAGTCCTTGAGCCTGCCGCGGTCGCGGTCGCGGTTGCGGCTTCGGCTTTTGTGGGAGGGACTTCAGTCCCGAAGCTTTTGTCTCAGATCGCCGCGACCCGAATGGAAAGCATCGGGACTGAAGTCCCTCCCACAAAAGCCGAAGCCGGTTCAACCAGAATTCCCTCCCGCAACGAAAAAGCCCGCCTGACGGCGGGCTTTTTCGTTCGGTCCGACTTCAACCGATCAGGCCGGCGCCGCGATCTGCGCCTGCTTGCGCACGATCAGCATCGCCACTTCCAGCGCCTGCTCGTAGTTCAGGCGCGGATCGACGGTCGAACGGTACGCGCGTTCCAGATCGCTCTCGGTGAGCTCGCGCGCGCCGCCCAGGCACTCGGTCACGTCCTCGCCGGTCAGCTCCAGATGCACGCCGCCCAGGCGGGTGCCGGCCGCGGCGTGCAGTTCGAAGCTCTGCTCGATCTCGGCGCGGATGTTGCGGAAGCGGCGGGTCTTGTAGCCGTTGCTGGTGCTCTCAGTGTTGCCGTGCATCGGATCGCACACCCACAGCACGCGGCGGCCGTCGCGGCGCATCGCCTCCAGCAGCGGCGGCAGCTTGTCGGCGATCGCGGTCGCGCCCATGCGGTGGATGAAGGTCAAGCGGCCCGGCTCGTCCTCGGGATTGAGCAGGTCGATCGTGCGCAGCAGTTGGTCCGCCGTCACCGACGGGCCGACCTTGAGCGCGATCGGGTTGCGGATGCCGCGGAAGTACTCGGCGTGGGCGCCGTCGACCGCCGCGGTGCGCATGCCGATCCACGGGTAGTGGGTGCTGAGGTTGAAATGGCCCCAGTGGCGCGGCACCTGCCGGGTCAGCGACTCCTCGTACGGCAGCAGCAGCGCTTCGTGCGAAGTGTAGAAGTCGACCCGGTTGAGGTTGTGCACTTCCGAGCCCGACAGCGTCTCCATGAAGCGCACCGCATCGCCGATGGCGTTGACCATGCGCCGGTACTCGTCGGCCAGCGGCGAGTGGCCGACCCAGCTGAGGTTCCAGTACTCGGGATGGTGCAGGTCGGCGAAACCGCCGTCGATCAGCGCGCGCACGAAGTTCATCGTCATCGACGAACGCGCGTGCGCCTTGATCATGCGGCGCGGGTCGGGCTTGCGCGCGGCCTCGGTGAAGGCCGGGCCGTTGACCATGTCGCCGCGGTAGCTCGGCAGGGTCACCCCGTCGATGGTCTCGCTGTCGGCCGAGCGCGGCTTGGCGTACTGGCCGGCGAAACGGCCCACCCGCACCACCGGCTTGCGCATGCCGTGCACCAGCACCAGGCTCATCTGCAGCAGCACTTTGAGCCGGTTGGAGATGACGTCGGAGGTGCACGAGTCGAAGCTCTCCGCGCAGTCGCCGCCTTGCAGCAAAAATCGCTTGCCTTCCTGCGCTTCGGCCAGTTGTTGCTTGAGCGAGAGGATCTCCCACGAGGTCACCAACGGCGGCAGATGGCGCAGTTCGGCCAATGCGCTCTCGAGTTCGGCCTGGTCCGGATAAGTCGGCAGCTGCAGTGCGGTGCGCTCGCGCCAGGAGGTCGGGCTCCAGTCGGCGGGAAGGTTGACGGCACGGAGGTTGCTGCGGTCGGAGGCGCTCATTTGCTTGATTCCGTTGGGTGTCGCGGTGTGTGGGAGGTTGGGGTGGAAGGGATGGGTGGCGAAGACAGCGGGATGCAGCGGTTTACTTGCTCGAACGCGCGCGGAACGCGGCATAGGCCGCCCACGCCGCCAGCACGACGAAGCAGATCAGGCTCCAGGCCGGCATCGCCAGGCCGAGGAAGGTCCAGTCGACGTTGGCGCATTCGCCCGAGCCGGTCATGACCTTGCGGATCACGCCGCCGATCGGCATCGCGCCCATCATGTAATCGAGACCGGGGCCGCAGGCCGGAACCTGGTCCGGCGGCAGGTGCTGCAGGCGCACGTGGTTGCCGGCCACGGCGATGCCGGCGCCGGCCGCGATCAGGGCGAGCACGCCCCAGATCCGCCGACCCAGCGGCTTGCCCGGGCCGTGGATGGCGCCGAGCAGGAACATCAGCCCGAGCGCGGCGAACGCCACGCGCTGGAAGATGCACAACGGGCACGGTTCGAGGTGCTGGTAGAACTGCAGATACACGGCATACGCGAGCAAGCCCGCGCAGGCCAGGAAACCGAGCAGGAATTGGATCCGAAAGGAGGCTTTAAAGGGGTTCATGTACACACCATACGGGTCGGGGTCGGGTCGTGCCAATGTCCAATCGCCATGTAATGAGGCGGCGCTGCGCGGCTGCGCAGCTCCAGATGGACCTCATCGGCGGCGCTAAAGTTGCCGCGCTGCGACGATTCGTCCACACCTCGATGGCCGTCCGATTCCTGCCTGCCCGAATCCTCCCAAGTGCGCTCGACGAGCCTACCGCACTGCAACATTTACCGGGGTAACCGTTGCCGCAGTAACCGTCGCCGGAAAGCAAAAACCCCGACCTCTCGGCCGGGGTTTCGCTCGCTTGGACCCCGACCGCTTCGCGGCCGAGACCCAGTGTGCTGGCTGTTGCGTCGCGTCGCCCGAGGCGGCGCGAACGCGATTACTCGGTCGCCGCTTCCGGACGATCCACCAGCTCGACATAGGCCATCGGCGCATTGTCGCCGGCGCGGAAACCGCACTTGAGGATGCGCAGGTAGCCGCCCGGACGGGTCGCGTAGCGCGGGCCCAGGGTGGTGAACAGGGTGCCGACGGCTTCCTTGTCGCGCAGGCGCGAGAACGCCAGGCGGCGGTTGGCGACGCCGTCGACCTTGGCCAGGGTGATCAGCGGCTCGGCGACGCGGCGCAGTTCCTTGGCCTTGGGCAGGGTGGTGCGGATGAGGCCGTGCTTGATCAGCGAGGCGGCCATGTTGGTGAACATGGCATCGCGGTGGGCGCTGGTACGGCTGAACTTACGACCGGCTTTCTGGTGGCGCATGACGGTGATTCCTGTGAATGTTGAGACGGTTGGACTTCGCTGTCGCCATCCAGGCGTTGGAGCATTGGACTGCGGATGGTCCGAACCGGCCTTCCCTGACCGGCTGGCCGCGGACTTGGAGGTCCGTCGGCGGGTGTTGCGGCGTTGCGGGTAGTACGTACTACCTGGACAAACGCGGGCCGCGCCTCGCGGCGCGGCCCGGTCGATGGCGTTATCAGCCCATCATACCGTGCGAGGCGATGCCCGCCGGCGGCCAGTTTTCCAGCTTCATGCCGAGGGACAGGCCGCGCTGAGCCAGCACTTCCTTGATCTCGGTGAGCGACTTCTTGCCCAGGTTCGGGGTCTTGAGCAGCTCGACCTCGGTCTTCTGGATCAGGTCGCCGACATAGTAGATGCTCTCGGCCTTGAGGCAGTTGGCCGAACGCACCGTCAGCTCCAGATCGTCGATCGGGCGCAGCAGGATCGGATCGATGCCGCTGGTGGCCGGCTTCTGCGCGCCGCGGTCGCGGTGGGTGAAGTCGCCGAACACCGACAGCTGATCGGTGAGGATGTCGGCGGCGGTGCGCACGGCTTCCTCGGCGTCGATCGTGCCGTTGGTCTCGATGTCCAGGACCAGCTTGTCCAGGTCGGTGCGCTGCTCGACGCGCGCGGCTTCCACGGCGTAGGCGACGCGGCGCACCGGCGAGAAGCTGGCGTCCAGCATCAGGCGGCCGATGGCGCGGGTTTCTTCGTCCGGACGACGGCGCGAGGCCGCCGGCTGGTAGCCGAAGCCGCGCTCGATCTTCAGACGCATGTTGATCGCCGTGTCCTTGGTCAGGTGGCAGATCACATGGTCGGTGTTGAGGATTTCGACGTTGTGGTCGGTCTTGATGTCGCCGGCGGTGACGATGCCGGGGCCCTGCTTGGCCAGCGACAGCGTCGAGGACTCGCCGGTGTGCATGCGGATGGCCACGTCCTTCAGGTTCAGCAGGACTTCCAGCACGTCCTCTTCCAGACCTTCGACCGTGGTGTACTCGTGCAGCACGCCGTCGATTTCGACCTCGGTGATGGCGAAACCCGGGATCGACGACAGCAGCACGCGGCGCAACGCGTTGCCCAGCGTGTGGCCGTAACCGCGCTCCAACGGCTCGATCACGACTTTGGCGCGATTGCCGTTGAGGCGTTCGATCTGCGGGCCACGCGGGCGCAGTACCTGGTTGGCGGTAACCGTCATGTTTCGGTGTCTCCAATGACCTTCGCCGGGGGGCGACGGAAGGCTTTAGCTCTTGGAGCCCCCTCGGATCGAGGGAGCGGCCGCCGCGGCTGGAGCCACGGCGGCCTGGGGTGCACAGCGCGCCGGATTCGCGAGAATCCGGCGCAGGGCTTGCACTATTACTTGCTGTACAACTCGACGATCAGCGCTTCGTTGATGTCGGCCGGCAGATCCGCGCGATCCGGAACCGCCTTGAACACGCCGCTGAACTTCTTGCTGTCGACTTCGACCCACGACGGCGACAGGTCCATCTGCGACGAGACGGTCAGCGACTCCTGCACGCGCAGCTGCTTCTGGGCGCGTTCGGACAGAGCGATGATGTCGCCGGCCTTGACCTGGTACGACGGCAGGTTGACCGACTTGCCGTTGACGGTGACGCCGCGGTGCGAGACCAGCTGGCGGGCGGCCGGACGAGTCACGGCGAAGCCCATGCGGTAGACGACGTTGTCCAGGCGGGTTTCCAGGAACTGCAACAGGTTTTCACCGGTGTTGCCCTTCTTGGTCGAGGCCTTCTTGTAGTAGTTGCGGAACTGACGCTCCAGCAGACCGTAGATGCGCTTGACCTTCTGCTTCTCGCGCAGCTGGGTGGCGTAATCCGACAGCTTGCCCTTGCGGGCGGTGGGACCGTGCTGGCCGGGCTTCTGCTCCAGCTTGCACTTGGAGTCGAGGGCGCGAGCCGACGACTTCAGGCCGAGGTCGGCGCCTTCGCGACGGGCGAGCTTACAGGTGGGACCGATATAACGAGCCATGTTCTTTCAGCTCCTCAGACGCGACGCTTCTTCGGCGGACGGCACCCGTTGTGCGGGATCGGCGTCACGTCGATGATGTTGATGATCTTGTAACCGACGTTGTTCAGCGAACGCACGGCGGATTCACGGCCCGGACCCGGACCCTTGATGCGCACTTCCAACGACTTGACGCCGTAGTCGAGCGCAGCACGGCCGGCCTTTTCGGCGGCGACCTGGGCGGCGAACGGGGTCGACTTGCGCGAGCCGCGGAAACCGGCGCCGCCCGAAGTCGCCCACGACAGCGCATTGCCCTGGCGGTCGGTGATCGTGATGATGGTGTTGTTGAAAGAAGCGTGGACGTGGGCGATGCCGTCGGTGACGACGCGCTTGATCTTCTTCTTGGTCTTGACTGCTGCCGGCTTGGCCATGGTCTAGGTCCCCTTACTTCTTGATGGCCTTGCGCGGACCCTTACGGGTACGAGCATTGGTCCGGGTACGCTGACCACGCAGCGGCAGGCCGCGACGGTGACGCAGGCCGCGGTAGCAGCCCAGGTCCATCAGACGCTTGATGGCGATGCCGATTTCGCGGCGCAGATCGCCTTCGACCACGAACTTGCCGACCTCGGCGCGCAGGCGCTCGACTTCCGGTTCGGACAGGTCACGGATCTTGGTAGTCGAAGTCACACCTGCGGTATCGCAGATCTGCTTCGAACGGGTACGGCCGATGCCGTAGATGCTCTGGAGCCCAACCCAGACATGCTTCTGGGCAGGCAGATTGACGCCCGCAATACGCGCCATAACGCGATCTCCAACTGGTTTGGCGGCCGAGACGGATTAATCCCGGCGGAGTGAACTGGAAATTGTATCTAGGTCTCGGGTTAATAGGAAGCCCCGCGGCACCCGAAGGTGCCACGGTGCTCCGGCATGGGGAGTGTGCCCATGCTCCGGCGACGAGTCGGAACTGGCTGAACGGCGATGCCCTGCCCCTCAGCCCCGCGCGCTACTCTGGCGCGCGAACCGGTTCTGACTCACCCGCGCGCGAGACCGCCGCGCGAGCCGCCCTTCAGGTTCGCTTTCTTCAACAGGCTTTCGTACTGATGCGACATCAGATGCGCCTGGATTTGAGCGATGAAATCCATCACCACGACCACAACGATCAGCAGCGACGTGCCGCCGAAGTAGAACGAGGTGCCCAGTTGGGTCCGCATGACCTCCGGAAGGAGGCAGACGATCACCAGGTAAATCGCGCCGGCCGCCGTCAGGCGGGTCAGCACGCCGTCCACATAGTCCGCCGTCGCCTTGCCCGGACGAATGCCCGGAATCAATGCACCCGACTTCTTGAGGTTGTCGGCGGTTTCCTGCGAGTTGAACACCAGCGCCGTGTAGAAGAACGCGAAGCCGATGATCAAACCAGCATACAGGATCATGTGCACCGGTTCACCCGGGGCCAGCCATTGGCTGAGCCGCTGGAGGAAACCGGAGAAACCCGAACCGCTGTTGCTCTGGGCGAACCAGGTCGCGGCGGTGGCGGGGAACATCACGATGCTCGAAGCGAAGATCGCCGGGATCACGCCCGACATGTTGAGCTTCAGGGGCAGGAACGACGCCTGGTTCATATAGGCGTTGCGACCGCCCTGACGGCGCGCGTAGTTGACCGTGATCCGGCGCTGGCCGCGTTCGACGAAGACCACCAGATAGGTGAAGCCGAACACCAGCAGGATCACCACGATCGCCGCGATCGCGCTCATATCGCCGTTGCGGATCTGCTCGAACATGTGCAGGACCGCGGCCGGCAAGCCGGCGACGATGCCGGCGAAGATGATGAGCGAAACGCCGTTGCCGACGCCGCGTTCGGTGATCTGCTCGCCCAGCCACATCAGGAACATGGTGCCCGCGGTCAACGCGATCACCGCGGTCAGGATGAAGCCCATGCCCGGCGCGTACACCACCGGCACGCCGTCGGGCGCCACGCTGGACTGCAGACCGGCGGCGATGCCCCAGGCCTGGAACACCGCCAGCGGAATGGCGCCCATGCGCGACCACTGGTTGATCTTGCGCCGGCCCGACTCGCCTTCCTTCTGGATGGCTTTCAGGCTGGGCACGATCTGCACCAGCAACTGCACGATGATCGACGCCGAGATGTACGGCATCACATTGAGGGCGAACAGGCTGAAGCGATGCAGGGCGCCGCCCGAGAACATGTTGAACATGTCCACGATGGTGCCCTGCTTGGTCTCCATGAACTTGACCATCGCCTCCGGGTTGATACCCGGCACCGGGATGTAGCTGCCGATGCGATAGACGATCAACGCGCCGATGACGAACAGCAGACGCTGACGCAACTCGGTGAACTTGCCGAGCCCGCCGCCGATACCAGCCATTGCGTTGCCGCTGCGCGCCATTCGTCAGTTACTCCTCGATCTTGCCGCCGGCCGCTTCGATGGCGGCCTTGGCGCCAGCGGTAGCGAGCACGCCCTTGAGCACGAACTTCTTGGTCAGCTCGCCCTTCTTCACGATCTTGGCCTGCTTGGCCGTGCTCGGAACGAGCTTGGCGGCCTTCAGCGCGGCGAAATCGATCTCGCCGGCTTCCAGCTTGTCCAGCTGGTACAGCAGCACTTCGGCGGTGTCTTTGGCCAGCTTCGAGCGGAAGCCGATCTTGGGCAGGCGACGCTGCATGGGCATCTGACCGCCTTCGAAGCCGGCCTTGATCTTGCCCTTGCCCGAGCGCGCGAACGAGCCCTTGTGGCCGCGACCGGCGGTCTTGCCCAGGCCGGAACCGATGCCGCGACCGACGCGGGTACGTTCCTGACGGGCGCCGTCGGCGGGCTTGAGAGTGTTGAGACGCATGATGGATTACTCCTCGACCTGGACGAGGTAGTGAACCTTGTTGATCAGACCGCGAACCTGCGGGCTGTCCTTGAGTTCACGCACATCGTTGAGCTTGTTCAGGCCCAGCGCGCGCACCGACAGGCGGTGACGCGACTGGGTGCCACGCAGACCCTTGACCAGACGCACCTTGACGGTGCCGGTACCGGCTTCGTTCTTAGCCATTGAGGAGATCCTCCACCTTCTTGCCGCGCTTGGCCGCGATCTTGGCCGGCGAGTGCATTTCGGTCAGGCCTCGCAGGGTAGCGCGAACCAGGTTGATCGGGTTGCGCGAACCGGTGGCCTTGGCCAGCACGTTCTTGACGCCGACCGCTTCGAGCACGGCGCGCATCGCGCCGCCGGCGATCACGCCGGTACCTTCCGACGCCGGCTGCATGTACACATGCGCCGCGCCGTGGCCCGACTTGACGGCGTGCCACAAGGTGCCGTTGTTGAGCTCGACGTTGTTCATCGCCTTGCGGGCGTATTCCATCGACTTCTGGATCGCGACCGGCACTTCGCGCGCCTTGCCGTAGCCGAAGCCGACCTTGCCGTTGCCGTCGCCCACCACCGTCAGCGCGGTGAAGGTGAACTGGCGACCGCCCTTGACGGTCTTGCTGACGCGGTTGACCGCGATCAGCTTTTCGATCATGCCGTCGTCGATCTCTTCGCGGTTGCGATCGCGATCGCGGCCCCGCGGCGCTCTGTCGTCTGCCATTTCGATAATCTCGTTGATTGAAGGAATTTGCGGCGTAGCCGCTTATGGTTGTGAAGTACTTCGGGTGCAGCACCATCGCAGGAATCCGCGATGGCGCCCGACGCGACCCGCGTCGGCAGGCAAAACGATTCGGTGCCCAAGGCGTGGAGACGGATCTCCACGCTTTCAAGTCCGGATGCGGGCGCGCCCCTGAGAGGCGCGCGCCGGATCAGAACTGCAGGCCGCCTTCGCGCGCGGCGTCGGCGAGAGCCTTGATGCGGCCGTGGTAGCGGTAGCCCGAGCGGTCGAACGCGACCTTCTCGATGCCGGCGGCCTTGGCGCGCTCGGCGATCAGCTTGCCGACCTTGACGGCGGCTTCGGCGTTCTTGCCGTTCTTCAGGCCTTCCTTGACGTCGGCCTGCACGGTCGAGGCGGTGGCCAGGACCTTGGAGCCGTCGGCGGTGAAGACCTGGGCGTACAGGTGCTGACCGGTGCGCAGCACGGTCAGACGGGCGACGCCGAGGTTGCGGATGTGCGAGCGGGTCGACTTGGCGCGACGCAGGCGAGCGGTGTTCTTGTTCATGTTCTGATCTCCGAAAGCTGAAGACTTGGTCTATCGAGGCCGGCCCGGGGACCGGCGCCCTACCCGTTAAGCCTTCTTGGCTTCCTTGCGGATGATGACTTCGCCGGCGTACTTCACACCCTTGCCCTTATAGGGCTCCGGCGGACGGAAACCGCGAATCTTGGCGGCGACTTCGCCCACGCGCTGCTTGTCCGCGCCCTGGACCAGGATTTCGGTCTGGGTCGGAGCGGCGAGGGTGATGCCTTCCGGGGCCTGGAACACGACCGGGTGCGAGAAACCCAGCGACAGGCTGAGGTCCTTGCCCTGCATCGCGGCGCGGTAACCGACGCCGACCAGCTCGAGCTTGCGCTCGAAGCCTTCCGACACGCCCTTGACCATGTTGGCCAGGATCGCGCGCAGGGTACCGGTCAGCGGGATCAGCGCGGCGTCTTCGGTGGCGAAGACCGCTTCGTTGTTTTCGATCTTGAGGTTGATCGCGGCGGGCTTGGCGATGGTCAGCGAGCCCTTCGGGCCCTTGGCGACGATCGAATCGGCCTGCACGTTGACTTCGACGCCCTTCGGCAGGGCGATCGGCTTCTTGGCAACTCGGGACATGGTTCGTTTACTCCCTTAGGCCACGAAGCACAGGACTTCACCGCCGACGCCCTGCTGGCGCGCCTGCGCATCGGTCATGATGCCCTTGGAGGTGGAGATGATGGCGACGCCCAGGCCACCGAGGACCTTGGGCAGATCGGCCTTGCCGCGGTACTGGCGCAGGCCCGAGCGGGAGTAGCGCTGCAGGCGCTCGATCACCGGCTTGCCTTCGTAGTACTTCAGCGAAATTTCGAGTTCGGACTTGCCCGGGGCGACCTCGGTCACGCGGGAGTCCAGGATGTAACCCTCTTCCTTCAGCACGGCGGCGATGGCCACCTTCACCTTGGACGAAGGCATCTTCACCGTCTGCTTGCGCACTGCGGCCGCATTCTTGATGCGGACCAGCATGTCGGCGATGGGATCAGTCATGCTCATTAAAAGTCACCTATGAGTAGCACCGATATCCGCGGGATTGCGAATTTCAGTTGTATACAGCGTCTTACAACAACGCCAGCGCGGCCCGAAGGCCGCGCTGGGAACCCGGGCCGAAGCCCGGGGAGCCGGCAACTATAACAGACTTTTAAGATCTGCTCGGTTGCCGGCGTGGATCGCTTACCAGCTGGCCTTGCGCAGACCCGGCACGTCGCCGCGCATGGTGGCTTCGCGCAGCTTGTTGCGGCCCAGGCCGAACTTCTGGTAGACGCCGCGCGAACGGCCGGTCAGGGCGCAACGGTTGCGCTGACGGCTCGGCGAGGAGTCGCGCGGCAGCTTCTGCAGCTTGACCACCGCGTCCATCTTGTCCTCGTAGGAGGACGCGTCGCTGGAGATGATCTTCTTCAGCGCGTCGCGCTTGGCCGCGAACTTCTTCGCCAGCTTGGTCCGCTTGAGGTCGCGGTTGACCATGGAGGTCTTAGCCATTGTTCAATCCTAGCCTCAGTTACGGAACGGGAAGCGGAAGGCTTCGAGCAGGGCCTTGGCCTCGGCGTCGGTCTTCGCGGTCGTGGTGATCGCGATGTCCATGCCGCGCAGGGCGTCGACCTGGTCGAAGTCGATTTCCGGGAAGATGATCTGTTCCTTGACGCCCATGTTGTAGTTGCCGCGGCCGTCGAACGAACGGCCCGACACGCCGCGGAAGTCGCGGACGCGCGGCAGCGAGATGTTGATCAGGCGGTCCAGGAACTCGAACATCTTGGCGCGGCGCAGGGTGACCTTGGCGCCGATCGGCCAGCCGTCGCGGATCTTGAACGAAGCCACCGACACGCGGGACTTGGTCACGATCGGCTTCTGGCCGGCGATCTTGGTCATGTCGGCGACGGCATTTTCCAGGATCTTCTTGTTGGTGGCGGCTTCGCCCACGCCCATGTTCAGCGTGATCTTGACGAGGCGCGGCACTTCCATCGGGTTCTTGTAGCCGAACTTTTCGGTCAGCGCGGGAACCACTTCTTTCTTGTAAAACTCTTCGAGCCGGGTGGTCATCTCAGCATTCCTCAGGCGTCAACCGCCTCACCGCTGGAGCGGAACACACGCAGTTTGCGTCCATCCTCCAGCACCTTGAAACCGATGCGTTCGCCCTTGCCGGTGGCCGGGTTGAACAGCATGACGTTGGAAATGTGGATCGGCGCTTCGCGCTCCACCACGCCGCCCGGCTGGTTGGCCTGCGGATTCGGCTTGGTGTGGCGCTTGACGATGTTGATGTTCGACACGACGACCTTGTCGCCGAGCACGCGCACCACATCGCCCTTCTTGCCCTTGTCCTTGCCGGCGGTGACGATCACTTGATCGCCCTTCTTGATACGGTTCATGGTCTAGTTCCTCCGCTCAGAGCACTTCAGGCGCGAGCGAAACGATCTTCATGAACTTCTCCGAGCGCAGCTCGCGAGTCACGGGCCCGAAGATACGGGTGCCGATCGGCTCATGCTTGTTGTTGAGCAACACCGCAGCGTTGCCGTCGAAGCGGATCAGCGAGCCGTCCGGACGGCGCACACCCTTGCGGGTGCGAACCACGACGGCGTCGTAGACGTCGCCCTTCTTGACCTTGCCGCGCGGGATCGCGTCCTTCACGGTGACCTTGATGATGTCGCCAATGTGCGCGTAACGGCGCTTGGAGCCGCCGAGCACCTTGATGCACATCACTTCCTTAGCCCCGGAGTTGTCGGCCACGCCGAGGTAGCTTTGCATCTGGATCATGGTTCAGCCTCCTCTTATTCGGCCACGCGGCTGACGATCTCAACCACGCTCCAGTTCTTGGTCTTGGACAGCGGAGCGATCTCCTTCACGCGCACGATATCGCCTTCTTTGCAGGCGTTTTCGGCGTCGTGGGCGTGGAGCTTGGTCGAGCGACGGATGTACTTGCCGTACAGCGCGTGCTTGACCTGGCGCTCGACGAGCACGGTGACGGTCTTGTCCATCTTGTTGCTGACGACCCGGCCTTCAACCGTGCGCACAGCCTTCTCTGTCTTGTTGTCGGTCATGGCAGGGTCCTTACTTCTTCTCGCCCAGCAGCATGTTGACGCGAGCGATCTCGCGGCGCACGCGGCGGGCCTCATGGGTCTTGGCGAGCTGGCCGGTGGCCTTCTGCATGCGAAGGGCGAAGCCCTCCTTGTGCAGTTCGACCAGATGAGCCTTCAGCTCATCGGCAGACTTCTCGCGCAGTTGCTTGAGTTCCATTAGCGCACCGTCCGGGTAACGAAAGTGGTGGTCACCGAGAGCTTGGCGGCGGCCAGGCGGAACGCTTCGCGCGCCACGTCTTCGGCCACACCTTCGATCTCGTAAATCATGCGACCGGGCTGGATCTGGGCGACCCAGTACTCGACGTTGCCCTTACCGGAGCCCATTCGGACTTCGATCGGCTTCTTGGTGATCGGCTTGTCCGGGAACACGCGGATCCACATCTTGCCGCCGCGCTTGACGTAGCGGCTGATCGAGCGGCGGGCCGCTTCGATCTGACGAGCGGTCAGCTGGCCGTGCGCGGTCGCCTTGAGGCCGTACTCGCCGAAGCTGACGGCGTTGCCGTTCCAGCTCAGGCCCTCGTTACGGCCCTTGTGTACCTTGCGGTACTTGGTTCGCTTGGGTTGCAGCATGGCGGATTACCTCTGTTCGCGGGCAGGACGGCCCGAGCGGTCGTTACGATCGCCGCGGTCGCCGCGATCTCCGCGGTCGCCACGGTCACCACGCTCGTTGCGCGGCGAGTCGTCCTGCTTCTCCTGGCCGATCTGAGCGAAATCGAACACTTCGCCCTTATAGATCCAGGTCTTGATGCCGATGATGCCGTAGGTCGTCTTGGCTTCGGCAAAGCCGTAGTCGATGTCGGCGCGCAGGGTATGCAGCGGCACGCGGCCTTCGCGATACCACTCCGAACGCGCGATCTCGGCGCCGTTGAGGCGGCCGGCGACGTTGACCTTGATGCCCAGGGCGCCCAGGCGCATCGCATTGCCCACCGCACGCTTCATCGCGCGGCGGAACATGATGCGGCGCTCGAGCTGCTGCGCGATCGATTCGGCGACCAGCTGCGCGTCGAGCTCCGGCTTGCGGACCTCGGTCACGTTGATGTGCGCCGGAACGCCCATCAGGTTGCTGACTTCCTTACGCAGCTTCTCGATGTCCTCGCCGCGCTTGCCGATCACCACGCCCGGACGGGCGGTGTGGATCGTCACGCGGGCGTTGTTCGCCGGACGTTCGATGAAGATCTTCGAGATGCCGGCCTGAGCCAGCTTCTTGCGAAGCATCTCGCGAACCTTCAGGTCAGCCGCCAGGTACTCGGCGTACTGCTTCTTGTTGGCGAACCACTTGGAATTCCAATCCTTGGCGATGCCCAGGCGGATTCCGGTCGGATGAACTTTATGACCCATTGTCTACTCCGCCTTACTTGCCGGCGCCCACAACCACAGTGATGTGGCTGGTGCGCTTGAGGATGCGGGTGCCGCGGCCCTTCGCACGCGCCATGAAGCGCTTAAGTGCGGGACCCTCGTCAACCATGATGGTCTTGACCTTGAGATCGTCGACGTCGGCGCCCTGGTTGTTCTCGGCGTTGGCGATGGCGGACTCCACGACCTTGCGGATCAGTGCAGCAGCCTTCTTGTCCGAGAACTTCAGCAGGTTGACGGCGCGCTCGGCGGACAGACCGCGCACCTGGTCGGCGACCAGGCGGGCCTTCTGCGGGGAGATGCGCGCGGTGCGCAGGATGGCTTTCGCTTCCATGGTCATCTCCTTACTTGCCCGACTTCTTGTCGCCGCCGTGACCCTTGAACGTACGGGTCAGAGCGAACTCGCCAAGCTTGTGGCCAACCATGTTTTCGTTGACCAGCACCGGGATGTGGTTCTTGCCGTTGTGGACGGCGATCGTGAAACCCACCATCTCCGGCAGCACCATCGAACGGCGCGACCAAGTCTTGATCGGCTTCTTGTTGTTGCCCGCGGTCTCCACCTTCTTGATCAGATGGTGGTCGACGAACGGACCCTTCTTCAGTGAACGTGCCATGGCCGATTAACCCCTGCGATCGCGCACGATGAATTGCGTGGTGCGCTTGTTCTTGCGCGTCTTGTAACCCTTGGTCGGAACACCCCACGGGGTGACCGGATGCGGGTTGCCCTGGCCAGCCTTCGCCTCACCACCACCGTGCGGATGGTCGACGGGGTTCATGGCCGCGCCGCGGACGGTCGGCTTGATGCCGCGCCAACGCTTGGCGCCGGCCTTGCCGAGCTTCTCGAGGCTGTGCTCGTCGTTGCCGACTTCGCCGATGGTGGCGCGGCACTCGACCGGCACCTTGCGCATTTCGCCGGAGCGAAGACGCAGCGTGGCGTAGCCCTGCTCGCGAGCCACCAGGTAGGCGCTGGCGCCGGCCGCGCGGGCCAGCTGGGCGCCCTTGCCCGGCTTCATCTCGACGCAGCACACGGTGGAGCCGACCGGGATGTTGGTCAGCGGCAGCGTGTTGCCCACCTTGATGGGGGCGTCGCGGCCGGCGATGACCTGATCGCCATCCTTCAGGCCCTTCGGGGCGATGATGTAACGGCGTTCGCCATCGACGTAGCACAGCAGCGCGATGTGCGCGGTGCGGTTGGGATCGTATTCGATCCGCTCCACGCGCGCCGGGATGCCTTCCTTATCGCGCTTGAAGTCGATGATGCGGTAGTGCTGCTTGTGACCGCCGCCGATGTGGCGGGTGGTGATTCGGCCGTGGTGGTTACGGCCGCCGGTCTTGCCCTGCTTTTCGATCAGGGCCGCGTGCGGCGCGCCCTTGTGCAGGCCCGGGGTCACGACGCGGACCGCGTTGCGGCGGCCTGCGGAGGTGGGCTTGAAAGTCATCAATGCCATGGGTCTTTCCTCAGGCCTTGGCCATCACGTCGATCGACTGGCCTTCGGCCAGCTTCACGTACGCCTTGCGCCAGTCGCCGCGACGGCCCATGCGGTTGCGGAAGGCTTTGTTCTTGCCCTTCACGTTGACCACATTGACAGCCTCGACCTTGACGTCGAACAGCTTTTCCACGGCGACCTTGATGTCGGCCTTGGTAGCTTCGTTCGAAACTTCGAAGACGTATTGGTTGGAAACTTCCTGCAGACGTGCGGTCTTTTCGGACACGCGCGGCGCGCGGATGATGCTGTAGAGCTTGGCGTCGTTCATGCCAGCCACTCCTCGATCTTCTTGACCGCATCGCTGGTGAGCACGACCGAGTCGGCGCCAACGAGGGCGACCGGATCCAGGCCCTGGACATCACGCACTTCGACGTACGGCAGGTTGCGGGCCGAGAGATACAGGTTCTCGGTGGCCTCTTCGGTGACGATCAGCGGACGGCGACCGACTTCCAGGCTCTTGAGCTTTTCGATCAGGCCCTTGGTCTTCGGCGCATCGATGTCGAAGCTCTCGACGACCTTGATACGGCCCTGGCGGTTCAGCTCGGACAGGATCGCGGCGATCGCGGCGCGGTACATCTTGCGGTTGACCTTCTGCGCGAAGCTGCGCGGCTTGGCCGCGAAGGTCACGCCGCCGCCGACGAAGATCGGAGCGGTCAGAGCGCCGTGACGAGCACCGCCGCCCTTCTGCTTCTTCGACTTCTTGGTGGTGCCGTTGACTTCCGAACGGGTCTTCTGCGCCTTGGTGCCGGCGCGACCGGCGTTGCGATAGGCGACGACGACCTGATGGACCAGATCTTCGCTGAATTCGCGGCCGAAGATCTCGTCGGAGACCGACAGAGTCTTGGTGCTGTTATTGATGGCGAGTTCCATCGTCATCTCTCCTTATGCCTTGCTCGAGGGACGGACGATCACGTCGCCACCCGGCGCGCCCGGCACGGCGCCCTTGATCGCGATCAGGCCGCGCTCGGCGTCGACCTTGACCACTTCAAGACGCTGGGTGCTCTGCTGGACGGCGCCCATGTGGCCCGACATCTTCTTGCCCGGAAACACGCGGCCCGGCGTCTGGCGCTGGCCGATGGAGCCCGGCGAACGGTGCGACAGCGAGTTACCGTGCGTCGCGTCGCCCATGCGGAAGTTCCAGCGCTTGATCGTGCCCTGGAAGCCCTTGCCCTTGGTGACGCCCTGGACGTCGACCAGCTGGCCGGCGCTGAAGATGTCGGCCTTGATCTCGCCGCCCACTTCGAACGCGCCGATCTGGTCGGCTTCCACGCGCAGCTCCCACAGGCCGCGACCGGCTTCGACCTTCGCCTTGGCGAGGTGACCGGCTTCGGGCTTGTTGACGAGCGCGGCGCGGCGCACGCCGACCGTCACCTGCACGGCGCTGTAGCCGTCGGTGTCTTCGGTCTTGATCTGGGTGATGCGGTTCGGGGTCGCCTCGATGAGGGTCACCGGAACCGACTTGCCGTCTTCGGTGAAGAAGCGGCTCATGCCGGCCTTGCGACCGACGATGCCCAACGAATATTTCTTCGCGGTCATAGTGGTTGCCTCAGGTCAGCTTGATCTGGACATCAACGCCAGCCGCGAGTTCGAGCTTCATCAGCGCGTCCACGGTCTTGTCGTTGGGGTCGACGATGTCGAGCACGCGCTTGTGCGTGCGGGTCTCGTACTGGTCGCGCGCGTCCTTGTCGACGTGCGGGGAGACGAGAACGGTGTAGCGCTCGATCTTGGTCGGCAGGGGGATCGGGCCGCGCACTTGCGCGCCGGTCCGCTTGGCCGTTTCGACGATCTCGCTGGCCGAGCGGTCGATCAGACGATGATCGTACGCCTTGAGCCGGATCCGGATCTTTTGGTCCGCCATGAACGGAATTCCTTGGTTGAAAGAGCGACGGGACGGCTTCTGGGTGCGCCGACCCCACGAAAACGCAAACACTCCAGGGCAACACCCTCGCCCCGGAGCTTCCTTGCCTGGAAAAGCTAAGGCGGCCCGGTTTCCCGGCCCGCCCCAGACTGAGCAGAACGCACGAAGGGCCCCGTTACTGTTCCCTGGATGCCTTGTGGGCCCGGAACGTACGGAGCTGCCGTGCGACATATCCCTGTCTGGCGAATACGAGGGACGTCCTGTTCCTCATTTCGCTGGTTGTGCCGGCCTGGAAGCCAGGCTGGCACGGTGGTCGCGCATTCTAGCGGTATTGACGGGGGCGATGCAACTCCCCTGCCCTGCGGGATTGCGGACCGGCCGGCAGCTCCGTTCAGGGAGCTGGCTGGCCTTGAAAAGCCGCGGCGGCCGGGAGGCCGCCGCGGGATCGGTTCGCCTGAGATTTCGGGGGTTAGTCCTCGTCTCTGGATCCCCGCTTTCGCGGGGATGACGATCTGACCAAGCCGCGCGCGCAAAGCGCGCGCGGGTCAGATCGTCACTTCAGGATCTTCGACACCACGCCGGCGCCGACGGTGCGGCCGCCTTCGCGGATCGCGAAGCGCAGGCCTTCGTCCATCGCCACCGGGTTGATCAGCGTGACCACCATCTTCACGTTGTCGCCCGGCATCACCATCTCCACGCCTTCCGGCAGCTGGCACGCGCCAGTGATGTCGGTGGTGCGGAAGTAGAACTGCGGACGGTAGCCCTTGAAGAACGGGGTGTGGCGGCCGCCTTCGTCCTTCGACAGCACGTACACCTCGCCCTCGAACTCGGTGTGCGGGGTGATCGAACCCGGCTTGGCCAGCACCTGGCCGCGCTCGACGTCGTCGCGCTTGGTGCCGCGCAGCAGCAGACCCGCGTTGTCGCCGGCC
>NZ_FNOG01000023.1 GCF_900106525.1 Lysobacter enzymogenes | reverse complement strand
GAAAATCAATTGGGTAGGGCTTGAAGAGGCCTGCATGGGCGGGCACGTTGGTTGTCGCCAAACTGACCGATGTCCCCCTACCCATGCAGACCGTCCAATTCTTGCACGATGCCTTCGCCAAGGCACTCCTCACGATCCATGCCCGCCGTCTCGAAGCCCTGATGGCCGCGGTGGCCGCCCTGCTGCAAGGCCGCTGCCTGAGCCTGACCGCGCTGGGGCGCTTCCTGCCCGGCTCTGCCTATCCCAAGCATGCGATCAAGCGGGTCGACCGCCTGCTCGGCAATCGGCAGCTGCAGGCCGAGCGAGGGTTGTTCTACTGGGCCATGCTCCGCGCCTTGCTGGGGTCGCTCAAGCATCCGTCGATCCTGGTGGACTGGTCGCCGATCGATGCCGCCGGCAAGCTGTTCCTGCTGCGCGCCGCGATCCCGCTGGCCGGACGTTCGCTGCCGGTCTGTGAGGTCGTCCATCCGCGCGAGGGCTGCCCGCGTTGCCAGAAACGCCTGCTCGAGGCTCTCGCGGCGATGCTGCCGGCCGGCTGCACGCCCATCCTGGTCACCGATGCCGGTTTCCGGCGGCCCTGGTTCCAAGCCGTCGAAGCCATGGGCTGGCATTACGTCGGCCGTGTGCGCAATCGCGATCTGTGCCGATTCGGCGAGCAGCCCTGGCAGCCGGTGAAAAGCCTGTACGCCCTGGCCTCGGCATCGCCGAAACGGCTCGGCTGCCTCGAAATGACGCGCTCGGCGCCCTGGTCCACCCAACTCTACGCGGTAAAGCATGCGCCACGGGGGCGCAAGCACCGGCGTGTCACCGGAACCGTAGCCCGGGACAAGCGCAGCCGGCAAAACGCGCAGCGCGAAAGCGAGCCCTGGCTGCTGGCCAGCAACCTGCCCGAGGCGCAGTGGAATGCCGCGCAGGTCGCAGCGATCTACAAGCGGCGCATGCAGGTCGAGGAAGGCTTCCGCGACCTGAAGAGCCATCGGCTGGGGTTTGGCCTGGGGCTGCATCGAAGCCGCTGTCCGCGGCGCATCGAGATCCTGCTGCTGATTGCCGTGCTGGCCAGCTATGCGCTGTGCCTGCTGGGCCTGCAGGCGCGAGAGGCAGGGCACGAGCGGCGCTTTCAGAGCAACAGCGTCAAGGACCGGCACGTGCTGTCGCTGTGGCGGTTGGGACTGGAGTATGCAGGCACTTATGCGGGAGACATTTCCCGGGAGAGGCTGCGGGAGCTGGAGTTGGCCCTGCGGCGGGAGGTCCACCGGCAAGCCCAGGAG